>CAVYXV010000014.1:0-391608 GCA_963772585.1 uncultured Planctomycetota bacterium | reverse complement strand
TACATCGGCCAGGTTGCGGCTTTTGCCCGCCACTTCGGCCGATCGCCCGAACAACTCGGGCCTGAGCACATCCGAACATGGCAACTCCATCTCGTCGAGGAGCGCAAGGTCGCCTGGAGTACGCTCAACTGCGCCGTTTGTGCCCTGCGATTCCTCTACCGCACGACACTCAACAAGGATTGGGCCATCCAGCACATCCCCTTTGCCAAGCCGGAGAAGAAGCTTCCTGTCGTGCTCAGCCGCCAGGAAGTCCATCGCTTCCTCGCCGCCATCACCAACCCAAAGCACCGGGCAATGTTCATGGTCGCGTACTCGGGGGGACTGCGCGTCTCCGAACTCGCCAATCTTCGGATCGAGGACATCGATAGCCAACGGATGGTCATCGAGGTGCGAGGGGGTAAGGGGAAGAAGGACCGCTTCGTACCGCTCTCGCCGAAGCTCCTTGACGCACTTCGTGCCTACTGGCGCACCCATCGACCGAGGGCCTTCCTCTTCCCCGGCGCGGACCCGGTACGCCCCATGGCCACCGGCGCGATTCGGGAGGTGTGCCGGGTAGCGGCATACAAGGCCGGACTCAAGAAGCGCGTTACACCCCACACCTTCAGACACTCCTTCGCGACGCACCTCCTCGAGGATGGCGTCGATGTCCGCACCATCCAGGTTCTCCTCGGGCACGGCGCGCTCAGGACCACCACCCGCTACACGCACGTCTCCACCGAGAAGCTGCGCTCGATCAAGACGCCGCTCGACCTCCTCGACGATCTCGCTACGCCGTAGGTCCTCGTGTCCCGGCTGCCTCTCGAGGTGGCGGACGTCATCCGTGCCCATGCCTGGGACTTCGTCGAGTCTCGCGGCGGGGTCGTGTCGTTCGCCAGGATGAAAGTGCTGCGCGCCCTGGTCGCCTGTCGAACGGCGGCACTCGGTGGGCACCATTACGTATGCAGCGACGAGTGCGGGTACGAGCGCTTCGCGTACAAGCCGTGCGGGAACCGCCACTGCCCCAAGTGCCAGGCCGCCGCGCGCGCCGAATGGCTCGAGGCCCGCGTCGCGGATCTCCTCCCCGTCGAGTACTTCCACGTCGTCTTCACCGTGCCCGCGGAAATCGCTGAGATCGCGCTGCAGAACAAGAAGGTGATGTACGACATCCTCTTCCGGGCCTCGGCCGAGACGCTCAAGAAGATCGCCGCCGACCCCAAGCACCTCGGCGCCGAGCTCGCCTTCATCGGCCTGCTCCACACCTGGGGGCAGACTCTCCACCATCACCCGCATGTCCACTACGTGGTCCCCGGCGGAGGCATCTCCCGCGACGGAACACGCTGGGTCTCCTGCCGCCCCGGCTTCTTCCTGCCCGTGCGGGTGCTCGGCCCGGTCTTTCGGGGCAAATTTCTCGAACTCACTCGCCAGGCCTTTGCCAAGGGCGAGCTGTCCTTCCAGGGGAGACTCGCCCCATTGGCCGCTCCCAAAGCCTTTGCCGCGCACCTTGCCCCGACCTACGACACCCCATGGGTCGTCTACGCGAAGCCGCCCTTCGGAGGCCCCGCTCAGGTGCTGAAGTACCTGGCCCGCTACACACACCGCGTGGCAATCTCCAATCAACGGCTCGTCTCTCTCGACAACGGCGAGGTCCGCTTCCGCTGGAAGGACTATGCCCACGGGAACCGCCCGCGGATCATGCAACTCTCGGCGATCGAGTTCATCCGCCGCTTCCTGCTCCACGTCCTGCCCAAAGGGTACGTCCACATCCGCCACTTCGGCTTCCTGGCCAACTCCGTGCGCGCGAAGAAGCTACCGCGCTGTCGCGAGCTGCTCGAAACCTCCGGTGCACCGATGCCGTCGCTCGACGACATCGTGCCCGCGTTCGCATGGGACGGACCGGCCGACATGCCCGGTTCCCCCTGCCCCAACTGCAGCAAGGGTCATATCGTGCGCCACGTCCTCGATCCGGTACCCGGTGTTGATCCCTGCTCCGCACCGCCTGGCATGGACAGCTCATGACCCTCAGCCCTGACTCAACCACCTCGACCGGGCTCCTGAGGAAAGTCGGTTGGCTCACCTACGCTCCCCGCCTGCGTCCAGGTGGCGATGACTCTCTTGCCGGCCTCTTCCGACCCGCCCCCGACACTCCTCCAACTTCCCAGACGACCCGCTCAGCCAACCGCGAAGCACAACGCCATCTCCTCCGTCCACCAACCTCCATACGGAAGCTGCCACGGCCTCTGCCGTCCGGAGACCAACACACATAGACTCGGCGCGGCTTCGTTCAACCGGCTCTTTCGCCCATAGCCGGCGACCCCACTCCTTCGCAGGCACCACTCTTCTCGCCGGCCACGGGCGAAAGAGCCCTATGCATTGTGGACCTTGTCGTAGGCGTACTCGAACTTGTGGAAGGTCTGTGCCGTGGGGAGTTGGTGATCGATCTCCTGGATCCGGGCGAAGCCGTCCCAGGTGTAGGCGGTGCTCGTCCCGTTCTGGTTCGACGTCGTGGCGAGGCGTCCCACGCCCTGCCACGTGAAGGTCGCGATGTTCGTGGCCGCCGCCACGTCTTGGAGCGACGTCAGGCGGTAGATGCTGTCGCGCCCGTGGGTCAACTGGAAGCCGGACGGGTAGGTGAGAGCCATCGTGGCACCCGCGTCGTCGTAGCCCGTGCGGACGGACAACCACTGCTCCTGGCCCTGAGCGTTGTAACCCTGCCGGTCCTTCAGGAGATTCCCGACGCTGTCCCAGGTCATCTCCACCTGGTAGTCGTCGTCCACGGCGGTCAGCATCCGGTCCAGCCCGTCGTAGCTGAACTGCTCGTACGTGCTCCCAAGTACGTTCGTCCCGCGCGTGACGGTCCGGTAGGTCAGTCGGTCCAGCGCGTCGTGGGTGTTCACGACGTGCGTGCCGTTCTGGTCGGTCCACTCGTGGAGGTTCCCGTTGAGGTCGTGGCCGTAGGTCACATAGCGGGTGTCCGCGTAGGTCGTCTGGGTCAGTTGCCCGCGGGCGTCGTACGAATACCCCGTGCTGTTGTAGTTGTCGTCGGTCAGCGTGGTCAACCGCCCCATCTCATCGTAGGCGAACGTCTCCTGGATCGCCTGCGTGAAGTCGTCGATGGACTGGCCGACCTGGAGCGCGCGCTCGTACGTCACGAGACGGCTGGCCAGATCGTACGTCCACCGCACGGGGTGGTTCTCGGCATCGGTCCGGAAGGTAAGGTCGCTTCGGCTGTCGTACTCGAACGTCGTGGTGAGGATGTTCTGGCCGTTGAGCCGGTCGATCTCCCGACGCTCGGTCTTGCGGTTCCCCCGTCCCTCCACCTGCTCGGTCTCCACGGTGGTGGGCGACAACGCTTCGCGCCACTGGTCGTACGGGATGCCGAGGCCGCCGAAGTCGTCGGCGGCGTCCTCGTCCGCAGCCTTCAAGAGAAACTCGAAGTCCCTTGCCATCCTGATCTCCCGCCCAGCCACACCGCGCCCATCTCCGTCACTCCAAGCCGCACCGGAGGGCGCGATCCCGGGGCCCGGTCCCGGAACCGACGCAGAGAGCCACTTTGGGGGGAACTTTGGGGGACTGGTGCCACTTCCTCGCCGCTCCTCGCCCTTCCTCGCCCTTCGGGGGTATCTCGCGGAGGGGACTGGGAATCCCCTGGCTCGAACGGGGTCGGCTACGGAGGGCGGAAAATGCGCGTATACGGGCGAATTCGGGCGTTTGGAGCGGTGGGCCCGCCAGGACTCGAACCTGGAACCAAGGGATTATGAGTCCCCTGCCTTTGGGGGTCGGACCCGCATGAAATGGCCCTCCGCGGCCGACGCCCAGGGGCACTATGGGATGGAGTCATCAATTGCCCCCGCCCGGCAACCGTACGGAGACTCCACCGGTCTTTCGCACGGTCCCGCGCACATCAACGGTTCCGGCAGCGTGCGGCCCAGTCCAGACCGTGGGCGCGCGCCCAAGCGCACTACCTCGGTGGGAGAGTGACACGCACGGCGGCGTGCTCCATCAGGGGTGCGGCGGTCCAGTTGACCGTGAAACCTGATGACGCGCGCGGGTGGGGACTGCGACAAGTCTGAAGCCTGTCTCGTCATCGTTCTGGTCTGGATGTCCGAATACGCGGCTCTCGCAGGACAATACCTCGGGCCCTGCAGCCCACGATCCGCCCCGCATTACCCTGGCCCTTGCCGATCGCCCGCGTCCGCCCTCGATGGCGATCCAGTATGGCTGTGCATTCGCCTCACTAGGACCTTGTGGGTCTCTGACGAGGCCCGCGACATACGGGGCGTACCAATCTCCGCACCACTCTCGAACGTTCCCAAGTAGGTCGAACACGCCAAGCTCATTCGGGAGGAAACTCCGCACCGGAGCCGTCACCGCGTAGCCATCCACAACGTCTGGGCAAGCAGGCCCGGAGGGGTCGAGTCGATCTGAGAAGTTCGCGTAGTTGGTCAGGACACCCGCGGCGCGGCAGCCGAGGCTCGCCATGCGACGGCCTCTACGGCATGCCCACTCCCACTCGGCTTCCGTCGGAAGACGGTAGCTGTGCTCAGGGTCCTGGCTAGTGAGCCACTCGGCGAAGTCCTCGGCTTCGAACCAAGACACCAACACAGCAGGTTGATCATCCTCGTTTAGAGAATGTCCCTCGTAAGAACCGCTGTTGTGCTGGGGTCGATAAGCCCTAAAGTGCTTGTTGGTGACCTCCGAGTCCATCAGCAGAAAAGACGACGTCAGATTGACACGCTGAATGGAATCCTTCCCAGGCAACTTGCGATCGAATGACCCATTGGGGACTAGGACGAAGTTCATGCCCCATCGATTCCGAAACGCAACGACAGGACCATTGGGGGCGCAAGCGGTCCCCCCTTCCTTCCTCCCGGGAGCCGATCCCACGTGTGGTGCACAGGTAAGTATTGGCCAACACCGGCACCCTCTTGGCGTGACCAAGCGGCAGCTGGTCGCACACGCGAGAACTAGGATCATGCTGAGGGGGACCAGTCCCAGGCGCCCCGCCAATACCTGGCCGTGGCGCGCCCAGTCCGAGGCACAAGTATCAGTCAAGTCGCAAGTTCTTCTTCTGTTCATCGGTCAAGTCCTTCGGTGACCCCGTACCACCAGTGTAACCATCGTAGTCACTGTTCTTCTTGCCGACTTCCTCCTTCAGGTCCGTGATCTTCTTGTGAACCTCGGGCGGCGGATTGTCCGCGTCCGTAACGGCCGGGGCTTTCCCTGACTTGATCTCCTTCTCTCGCTTCTTGCGTCCCTTTGAGGTACTCTGCGGTTCGTTCGCCGTCGTCGGTGTTGCTGCCTTTGCGGCAGCCGTGGCGATATCTACGTGCCCCTGTTCATGCGCAATGGTCCCGGGATCCGGGTCCTTCTCACCTTGCTCGAGAACAACGAAGATCAAGGAGAAGGAGACCACATAAGCATAGGTCACATCAAGCGATTGACCATCGCCCCGCTCGCACGCTGTTGGCTTCGCTGCTATCCGTGCGACAGCCGTCCCCGCAGGGTACTGGTCAGGATGATCTGGATGTGGGTTTCCGAGGCGGTCACGGACAGCTTGAGCCTCAGTCTCACTCAGCACGCCGTTCTCCACCAGTTCGTCAACGTAACCTCCCGAGTACGAACCATCCTCCTGCTTCTCGCCTATTAACTCGGACCTGGTTCCGTACACTGTGGAGCCCGATTTCGGTCTCTTGGGCATACCCTTACTTAGGCCAAGAGGATCGACCCAGCACGTCGGAGATGCGCCCACGTAGGCATACAATGTAAGGCTGTCAGTGTAGTGTAGTGGATCCCGCTGCAAGAACCTGCCAGTTCGGGGATCATAAGCCCTCGCCCGATAGAAGTAGAGCCCATCCTCCGAATCGTACTTGCGCCCCGTGAAGAGGTACGGATTCCCGATGGCGCTCTGGGTAATGACGTTCCCCTGCTGGTCGCGGATCGCCGGCTGCCCGTAGACGTCGTAGGTGACCCACTCGACGACCGCCCCCGTCGGCTGCGTCACCTCCGTCACCGATCCCAGCGCCTGCTGGTGGTAGTGGAACCGCAGCACCTCGGTGGTGTTCTGGTTCCCGTTCACGTCCGCGATGTCCGCCCGGTCCATGCACCGCGGGTGGTCGATCCCGTCCTCGTAGACGTAGCGGGCCTGCCAGTTCCCCACCGCGTCGTACTCCTCGACCACCTCGACGCCGTCGAGCAGGTAGCGGGTCGTGGTCCCGGCGGCCAGCACCTTCTCCACCCTACGCCCGAGAGCGTCGTAGTGGTAGTCGGCGATCAGGGTCAGGGTGCCGGACTGGCGGACCTGGACGAGTCGGTTCTCGAAGTCGTAGGAGAAGACGTAGGTCCCGTCGTCCTTCAGGTTCCCGTTGTTGTCGTGGGTCCGGGCGACCCCTCCCACGGCCGTGTACTGGTTCACCACGTCGGCGGCGTAGGTCACCGTGGACGGGGGCGTGGGCGGCGTGGTCAGGACCTGGCTCCGGTTGCCCAGGCCGTCTAGCGTGTAGGCCACGTTCTTCACGAACGGCTGTCCGGCGGGGAGTCTGCCGGACGAGCCAGTGAACCTGAGGTAGGCAACCCTCGGAAGCGTCGGGCCGGTCGCATAGACTCCAATCTGGCCTCCAGGATGGAACGACATGAGCGGCGAGAACAACCAGTACACGACGGTCGAGGAATTGGACGCCATCATCGCGCAAGACGAGTGGCGTCTGCGAGAGATCGAGCAGCAGGCGGCCAGAGAAACCGGTAGCGCCGAGGAGGGTGCAGCGATCGCGCGTAGATTCGCGGACCTGATCGGAACGAACATTCTCAAGTTGCAGCGAGCAGCTGCGGAGCGTACGGGGCGAATCAGTAGAGTGGAGTCCGAACGGATCTGGCGAACTGAGATGCGGAAGAAGGGCCTTGTCTCCATCTCCGAGGTCCTTGGCCGTGCGCCCCGTTGCGAGTGATGTTGGCGCATCACCTCCCCATTCCGTAGATGTCCTTCCAGTCGGAGCGAGGGTCCGAGGACGACTTGAAGTCCCGGCCTTCTCGCCGAGGCGCCCAACTCGCGGCCCCCGAAGACAGGGCTCGGCGACCGTAGCCGAAGGCCACTATGACCGAAACTAGGCTTCGCCTATGTCGTCTCGTTGCGCCTAAATGCGCTTGTTGCGCAAACGTAGCCTCCGGGGGCGTCGGGCGGGGGCCGGGATCGGGGCGCCGTAAACGCGCAACGGGGCGCAGGATGCGCAACGGGGCGCAACAGGCGCAACCAGCGAATGGCGGGAGTGACGGGACTCGAACCCGCGACCTCCGGCTTGACAGGCCGGCACGCGTAACCACTAAGTCATGGAATAGGCGTAGGTTACGTCAGTCGCCAGGAGCCACTATGTCACCTACTATGCTGCGCTCGTTGCGCGTCCTTGCGCCTATTGCGCCAAATGCGCGTCCTGGGCGGGCGTGGACACGTCCGCGAGTGCCTTGGTCGCCGGCCAGGTCCGCCCTCCTCGGCGACCAACCTCCGACGCGGCCCCGGCGGCGGCGCACGGGCTCCAAGGCCGCTTCGCCTCGGTCGGCTACGCCTCTCTCGCCGAACCCGGCCGGGAGCGCGTCGCCTCCTTCGTCAGGAGCTTCCTGTCCAGGGAACGCACGCGGCTCGTCCTCGCTTCGCCTCTCCCTGGCCCTTCGGCCGGACACCGGCAAGGCGAACTTCTCCACCGGTTTCACCGCCGTCCCCGTCAAGTGCCTTCGCTCGAGCACGCCCTGGCCCCACTTGGTCAATGTGATCGTGGCCCTGAGAGGCGCGTCCCAACGTGCCCCCCTTGAGCACAGACATCTCGCCGGGAACTCATCAATCGTGCGTCGTTCGTACACTACGGTGGCAGAGGGATGGTCCCAGCATCTATGGTCCATGTCTTGCCGAGGCCAGGGAAAGGCGGTGCATCTGGAGCCGGAATCACGACACGATCGTACCCAACAGCCCGAACCTCGATCTGAGCGATGCCCGGCGTCCTCGGACTGAAGGTCCCGGGCGGATGGCCGAAGGAAGGCCGGAAGTGCACCAGTACCCTGCCGTGCTCGTTGGTGATGCCCAGCCCGGAGTTGCCCGCCTCCACATAACTGCCGAATTGCGTATGTGTGAGCACCTCCTCGTCGAAGTTGAAATCCGGGTGCCTCACAACGAGAACGTAGGCGCTCTGCACCGGCTGACCCGTACGGGAGTCAACAACTCGTGCCGACACCACTACGTCCAACCTCGTGGTCGCCTCGGCCACCCTCGGGATCAGTGACCTCAGGAGCAGGCCTCCTACTACCAAACCGACGCCCAAGGCGACCCCTGCTAGAACGTGCCGGATCTTCTGCCGCGCAGTTCCCATGCTACCGGCGGAGTTCGGGCTGAGGCCGCCAGGGCACGCCTCCTTCACCGAGATCGTCCTCTGCCGCCTGCATGACTTCGAGCGCCACGGCCCAGAGGTCATTCTCCCATTCGTCTTCACCCTCGCCAACACCAGCTGCCGCATCGGCGCCATGTCCCTTAATGCCTCGTGCGGAGTGCAGCAACTCATGCAGGTAGTGTCTGATCAACCAACGCCACTTCGAAGGGTTCCAAGACCGATCTGTAGCCTCGCTTTCGTTGATTGCTATATCATCCGCATCCCAAGGATCTAGCGGGGACTCCTTCGTCCACAAGCCGAAGCTATCCGGCTCATCCGGCCGGCAGTGGACAAAGGGGTGCTTCGTGACGGTTGTCCTCTGCGCCCACGCGGGACCGTACTTGCCTACCAACCAAGCGACGTATAGGAGTGCGGTAAGCGGATCGGACATCGCCTGTTCGAGCAACTGGCGGTATTCTTCCTCCTTCCTTCTCTCTTCTTCCGCGGCACGACGTTCTTCTGCGGCTTTCCTCTCCGCCTCCGCTTCAGCCTCTCTCTCTGCCGCAGCCGCCTCTTCTTCCGCTCGTGCAATAGCATCCGAAGCATCAAGTGGTTCATCAAGCGGCGCCCCCTCCGGGACGCCGTCCGGGCCGAAGTGCGTGACCGGCCTTCCCCCAGGATCGTTGGGACTCCGGCTTTCGCCGCCATCCGGATCTCGCCACATGTCCGGTGCACTCCGGGCGTACTCGTACAGACATGGTCCATCGACCCAGCCGCGGGCATCCCGCTGCAAGAACCTGCCAGTTTGGGGGTCATAGGCCCTCGCCCGATAGAAGTAGAGCCCGTCCTCCGGATCGTACTCCCGCCCCGTGAAGAGGTACGGGCTCCCGATGGCACTCTGCGCGATCCCATTCCCCTGCTGGTCGCGGATCGTGGGCAGCCCGTACACGTCGTAGGTCACCCACTCGACGACCGCCCCCGTGGGCTGGGTCACCTCCGTCACCGACCCCAGCGCCTGCTGGTGGTAGTGGAACCGCAGCACCTCGGTGGTGTTCTGGTTCCCGTTCACGTCCGCGATGTCCGCCCGGTCCATGCACCGCGGCCGGTCGATTCCGTCCTCGTAGACGTAGCGCGCCTGCCAGTTCCCCACGGCGTCGTACTCCTCGACGACCTCGACGCCGTCGAGCAGGTAGCGGGTCGTGGTCCCGGCGACCAGCACCTTCTCTACCCTACGCCCGAGTGCGTCGTAGTGGTAGTCGGCAATCAGGATCCCCGCCCGGTTCACGCGAGGGGAGCGGTTCGAGCGGGTCCGGTGCGCGAGATCGGGTGCGGAGCCGGGTCGGCACCCCCGATCGCCGGCCCGCCGTGCTTCTCCGATGCTGGGCCGGACGGGATCCAGCGGAGTGGCGAGAACTCGTCAGAAACTTGCAGAATGTCGCGTTGCGCAGCAGGGCTCCGGGGCCGCTTGGTGCGGCCGCACGTACTCATTTGTCGGTCCTCCGCGCCAAGAAACGCACGCGGATGATACGCTGGACCCAGTCCGTCAGTACCGGGTTGGCCTCGGCCGCGTCTATCACCGCGTCGAGCGCCCGGTCAACTCCTGGGTCATTGAGCGTACCCTTCGCAAGCCCCAGCACGCCAGCAGCGGCTACTCGGGTCCCGACTTGCTCTTCCTGATCCTCCAAGAGTCCGGTCAGCGCGGCAATCTGGGTAGGTAGGAGATTAGGCAGATCTGCTCCCGAGTCTGGGCCCATTTTCCCCCCTCCGCGGGCAGCCTCATCGGCCCACTCAGGCGCGGTCGCCCTTGCCCAAAGGACCCACCCATCTGCGACAGGCAACTTCATCAGAACGCCTACAGCAGGATCTAGTCGTACGCCTGTGGACGCAGTGGCCCTATTCCGAAGGGCCTCAACGACTTGCCGCGCACACCTGTCGTCACTCGCATACAGATCCTGAGCCAGTTCGACCGCCCTCCGCTGGAGGGCCTGGTCATCTCTGTGCTTCCCTATTGCGTCCAGTGCTCGCATGAGCACACCAACATCACAGCGGCTCCCCTCCTGGCCTCGACCGCAGCCTCCAGCGATTACTAGCATGAGCAGCCAGGACCCCAGACGTTTCACTTCCTTCTCCAGTTTCCCTCACCGTACGCCTTGTACTCACCTTCCGCCAAGTGTACGAGACTCGGTACGAGACTCGGTCCCAAGAACCCAGATACATACTTCTTGTAGCCGGGTGTGTGCCCTACCGCAAGCCCTCGCGGGCACCCCTCAAGGGGCCGCCCGTTGGAGGGAGGCTGCCCTTCAAACCGCAGCGCGCAGATCCCAGCACCGACCGGGACGACACCGGGCGCGTCCCGTAGTAGCCTGTGCTCCCGCCGTGCTTCGTCTCACCATCTGCGTCCTGCCCCTTCTCGCGCTGCTGCTCGGCGGCTGTGGCGAGCCCGACCAGCGGGCCGCGGGGAAGAGAGGGACTCCCGAGTCCGCACGCACGGGTCGCCCTGACGTGCCTGACTCGGCCTCGGCCGCGGTGAGCGCGACTCCGGAAGAGGTGGTGCGCCTTTGGCTCGACGCGGCGAAGCGAGGCGACGCCGCGGCGATGTCCGCGCTCTACACCGAGGAGTTGCGCACGGAGAAGGTGACCCCGGAAGCCTACGCATGGAAGGTCATGTCAGCGGGCTACCGAGCGGTGTCGTGGAACGGTCTGGGGCAGGGGTCGGCTGGGAAGGACGAGGAGCGCAGGGTCACGGGACACGTGGTGTTCCGCGGAGCCGACGGCGTCGAGCACCCCGAGAACCTCGTCTTTCGTCTCGCCAAACGCGATGGAACGTGGTGGATCGCCAGCATCGCGGACTTCGACTAGGCGTGCCCCCGCCGCTGGCGCCAGGGCCGCAGCTCGTGCACGGGGTTGGCACCGATCCTCGACGAGAATCGCCTCCCCGATGAGGTCCCAGGCTAGACTCGTGCGCGACAGGTCCGCGGGGCTCTTGAGAGCCTCGCTGCCTCCGGGGAAGGTGGTGCCGTCATGCCGCATCGCGTCGTCGCCACGTACCAGGGCCAGCCCGTCGGCCGCTTCCACGGCCCGTTCGCTTCGCACGTCGCCGTCATCATCCTCGCCAACGGCCGGGCCCACTGCCGCGGATGGGGGCTCCGGATCGACGCCCATGCTGCGGTGGAGCGGGCCGTCGCCGTGGACGATGACCTGCTCTACGCCGCGGTCCACGAGACGCAGGCCGACGAGGATCCCCGGCAAGAGCTCGTGCGGATGGTCCCGATCCCCAGGCTACGGCGCAGGCCACTTCCATCGGACACTCGGCGCCCCGCTCGCTCCTGTGGTCGCCCCAACGGCCGCATTGCGTAGCCCGATAGGGGTGCGGCGGTCCGACCCGGGCGGCAACGCGACCTCAGCGACCCCATGGGGTGCGCCGCGAGCTGCTCAATGCCCTCGGGATCGAGGCGCCGCCCGGCGTTTTCGCTGAAGCGGCCACAGGGCGCTTGACGGCACGGACCGCAGGACCCGCGCGTAGACTGCGACGAGGACCGATGAGTAGCGGAGTCTCCGGATGACTGACCCTCAACGCACCGAGAGCGATCGGAAGGCCATCGACCGCGTTCGCGACGCTCACGTAGTGGCGCTCAACGCTGGCGACGCCCCTGCCTGGGCCGCGCAATTCGCCGAAGATGGCGTGCAGATGCCGCCCAACGGCCCGGCCAACGTGGGGCGGACCGCGATCGAGACCTGGTCCGGGGCCTTCCTGGGGCAGTTCCGCGTCTCGTTCGGTCTCGTCGTGGATGAGATGCGCCTACTGGGCGATTGGGCCCTGGAGCGAGGCACCTACACGATCGACCTAGAACTCAAGTCGGGCGGTCCTCCCATGCATGACGTGGGCAAGTACATCACCATCTACCAGAAGGCACCCGGCAGCGGCTGGCTGATGGCCCGCGACATCTGGAACAGCGACAACCCAGCGCCGGCCTAGGCGGCCCTCCTCGCGGAGCGCCCGTCCGATCCCCCGGAGCGACTGGCCCCCAGCCCGGGGTTCGCGGGCCCGCGCGACGACAAGCTGCTCCGCCTTGTCCTCGACCAGCATCCCGTCTTCGTCGCGGAACCCGTAGGGCTCGTCCCCGATCCCCTTCACCGCTCGGGGGCAGACCAGGACGACGTGCCGGGTCGGATCCCGCAGGATCTGCCCATGACCGGAGCCGTTGTCCGGGCGGCGTGCCCCAGGGGCGCTTGTTCCGCAAAGCCGAAGCTGAGGGCTCAGGTCAGCCCCGCCCCGCTCGGAGGCAGAAGACGCTCACCCAGGCGAGGAAATCCGTGTCGGGAGTCTCGCCAAACGTGCCCCGACGGATCTGGATCGCCTCGAAGTGAGGCTCCGCTGCGCTCGCAAGGTCCTGGAGCGTCAAACGCGGCAGCCCGAGGTCGCGGATGGCATCCGGAGGGTCTCCGTTGTCGCGGCTACCGGAGATGTCGATCCACAGCCCGCCGGGGACGAGTGCTGCCGCCGCGCGCTGCGCGAACCGGGAGCGGCCTTCCGCGTCGGCAAATCCATGCAGACAGCCGCGGTCGAAGACCACGTCGTGCTGGCCGCAGTCTGCCTTGAGGAAGTCGGCGACCTGGAATCGGCACTCCGCGCCCAGTGTCGACTGCCTACGACGCTTGTCCGCGCGTTGGATCGCGGTAGTGCTCACATCGATGCCGAGCACCCGGTAGCCCAGCGCCGCCAGGTGGAGTGCGTTCGTCCCGAGGCCGCAGCCTACGTCGAGCACGCTCGCTCCAGCCCCGACGAACCGCTCGAGGACATCCCCGAGCCCGCGCCACGGTTCGGCCTCCTCCCAAGGTGTGTCTCCCCGACGAAAGCGGGATTCGAAGTCATCGGTCAGCTGCTTCACCGACTCCTCGCATGATGTCGCACGCCGATGCTCGTGCATCCGGGTCCCACCGAGTCTCCAGGCTCCAACCTCGGAGTCAAGCATCCACCACCCGCGCCGGCACCGGCACGTGCCACCGCGTCCCGGTCCGTGGCGTGTGCCCCTTGTCGAGGAGGGCCCGCCCAATCGCCCGCAACGACAACCCTTCTGCGCGCAGTTCCCTGGCCCGCGACGACGATCCCCTCGCCCTCGTCCACATCCAGTCGGTCCCTGCCCGAAGCGCGCGCCGCAGCTCCCATCACAGCCCCAGGGGCTCGGCCATGTCCGGTGCCGTGAGGATGGTCGTGTCGAAGTGCACCCGGGGGCACTCGATCTCGAAGTCTTTGATCACCCACAGGGCCAGGCGGAAGAACACGCTCCGCGCCCGCACCGAGGCCAGGGCGTCCAGGCTGCGCGCCAGGCGGTCGTCGTTCAGGCGCCGGAGCTGGGCGGCCGTGAGTCCCAGGGCCGAGGGCTCGATACGCCGTGCCCACTCCGGCACGCGGTAGAGCGCGCCGCGGGAGGTGAGCACGTTGTGCACCAGCACGGAGAGCGTCTCCGCGTGGTCCATCCCGCGCAGGAGGCCGGAGCCCAGCGTGCCGCGCAAGATGCCGCGCAGGTCCATGCGCTCGAGGAAGTGGGCGATGAGGGGGTGGGGACCCAGGAGGTGGGCCTGGAGCTGGGGGCGGGGTGGGACAGGTCTTGTATCGATACGTCTATCATGCTGAGATAAGACCCGTGGCCAAGAAGCAAATCGCCAGCCAGCTCCGTGCCCTGCGCCAGCTCGAACGTCGGCGTCGCGCCGTCGTGCAGCGTCTCCTGGACACCTCCCCGCTGCTGCGCGGGACCCTGAGCAGGATCCTGCAGCGCTGCGGCAAGCCCAACTGCCACTGCGCGAAGAAGCCGGCCCATCCCGTCTGGCGCCTGGCCAGCAGCCGGGAGGGGCACCAGCGCTGCCAACTCGTTCGCCAGGGCGACGTCGAGTGGGCGCAGGAACACGTGGGTCGCTACAAGGACCTGCGCGCCGCCCTGCGCACCCTCGAGGCCATCCACAAGGAGGAACGGGCCGGCTTGCGTGGCCTGCTGGAGCTACGCGCTATCGAGTACGAATGACGCAACATGCCAACAGGACGTGACTTGTGGAGGAGAGAAATTCACCAGACACGGTTCTCACGAGTGCGGAATGTGGGTAAGAATGACCTTGAAGTTGGCTCTGTGCCACTTGCGCTGGTTTCGCGGGTCTGGATAGGGCGAGTCGGCCACTGGCCAAGGCTCACTGCCGCATTCGTCCGCTTCGCCATGTCGACCTCCGGCCGACAGGGTCCCACGGCGACGGCTCAACGGGAACCGGGCTGACCGGACGCATACCCCAAGAGGTGGGCGGCTCCCGCGAGGCCAAGCTCTCGATACCCGTTACCGAGTGGCACGCACCCACAGGATGGATATGTAGTGATACACGCGCCTCGTCTCGACGTCAATCCCGCTAGAACGACTCTCAAGGAGCGTTCTCGCACCAAGCGGAACGGTAGGAGCAGGTTGGTAGTTCCAATGCCCGAGCGCTCCGAACTCGAAGTTCCCGAGGCGTATGTTCTTCCCCCCCCCTCGCGCCCATGTCTCAACATGGTTGCGGATCAGGATCATGCAACTCTCTGGGCTAGTCCACTCTACGGCATGCTCCGGGTATGCGGAATTCAAGCGTTCCAAGAGGGAACACCATATCGTCGCAGGCACCTTGACCCGAGCTTCGTCATGCGAGCATCCGGAGCTGACAGTGATGCCCACTAGGATCAGAAGAGGCGGCCCAAGTCGGTAGACTATCTGCCACGGTCTTCCGACTATCGAGGCGTAGCGACCGACGTTTGCGCACGGGACGTTCACTCCTACCTCCTAGCGGCCGCCGCCGTCGGCCCACCTTCCCCAGTCTGATTTCTCGTGGTTTGGTGTCAGGCTGGGATCGGGGCCGCCTTCGGTTTTCTCGTCGTAGTCCGCTGCGTCATGGACGTCATCAGCCGCTCCTTGTGCCGCGGCGTGATCCGCGGCTTGGTTGACCACGGCCGACTGCTCTTCCGCGGTTGCGTCTTCAGGTACCGTCACGTCTTCCTCGTAGCCGCCGTTGTCGTAGTCATCATTCAGAGAGTCCGTGACGTGATTCATCTCATGGTTGAATTCACCCTGTGAGTAGCCAATCGGCAGAATCAGTACAGCAAAGTCGATACGCCCGTTCACCCGATAGCATCGCCGTCCGAGACGCCTGAGCCCTGGTCGGCGATGCACGTACGCGGTGCCCGTCTGTGGGCGGCCCTGCGGGTCGCTGGGATGAGGGAGCCCCAGTCCCTGCACTCGGTCAAGTGGGACTTCTTGGTGGGGGTGGGCTGCATTCCAGGCCGCTACGGCTTCCTCGGCATTCGATCGGGTCTCTTCTGGCGTGGCCCCTGGGGCGTACGTGATGACCCCCGGTATCGCCCCCGGTCGCACGGGCGGAGGCACGTGTAGCCCCCGAGGGTCTCTCCTGCGTGAGGGCGAACTCCGCACGTACTCATAGGCGTTGGTTCCGTCCACGTAGCCAAGAGGATCGCGCTGCAACAGTCTCCCCGTCACCGAATCATAGTGTCTGGCCCGGTAGAAGTAGACGCCGTCCTCAGCGTCGTACTCGCGGCCCGTGTAGAGGTATGGATTGCCAACGGCACTCTGCGTGACGACGTTCCCCTGCTGGTTGCGGATCGCGGCCTGCCCGTAGACGTCATAGGCCACCCACTCGACGACCGCCCCCGTGGGCTGGGTCACCTCCGTCACCGAGCCCAGCGCCTGCTGGTGGTAGTGGAACCGCAGCACCTCCGTGGTGTTCTGGTTCCCGTTCACGTCGGCGATATCCGCCCGGTCCATGCACCGCGGGTGGTCGATCCCGTCCTCGTAGACGTAGCGCGCCTGCCAGGTCCCCACCGCGTCGTACTCCTCGACGACCTCGACGCCGTCGAGCAGGTAGCGGGTCGTGGTCCCGGCCGCCAGCACCTTCTCTACCCTACGCCCGAGTGCGTCGTAGTGGTAGTCGGCGATCAGCGTGAGGGTGCCGGACTCCCGAAACTGGAAGAGCAACTGCTCGAAGTGGTTCAGGGTTCGAAACCCCTCGATCGTCGTTACGTTCTGCAGGTAGTGCCAGTACTCGTGCCAGAACACCTCGGCCCAGCGGATGTCCGGCAGCAGGAGGTCGCCCACTGGTACGGGGCGGACGGTTCCGAGCAGGATGCAGTCCAGAACCAGGGGCGGTTCGTCCTGCACGCCCTGGCGAAGGGACGCGGAACGGTCGTCGTATCGCGCAGCGGCCACCCCGACGCGCCGACCGCGCTCGTGACGCCTGTAGACGCCTCCGCGGGAGCGGTCCAGGCATGCCTGGAGGCGCCATGCGAGATCCGCGGACAGGTCAGGGGGCAGGCTCCATCACCGGACTGGCACGCGTGGATCGCGGTTCGCGGCCCGTAGGCGTCCGCGGCGAAGGAGGCGACGGGAGCCGTCCAAGGAAAGCGGTCGTCGTAGCCCTTGACGATGGACCCCTTCCAGTTCGGGTACTCGCGGAGCAGTTCCTCGCCCGGGAGGTTGGCGATCACGGTCGAGGGGGTAAGCTCGTCCCCCCAGGGATGGACCTTCCCCGCCCTCCCCTGTCGAAGCACGAATTCGAACTGAGCCTCCGTCGGCAGCTCCACCTTCGCCCACCTGCTGTGAGCCACGGCGTCGTTCCAGGAGACCAGGGTCACGGGATGCGTCGTCGTTGCAGCCGGCAACTCACCCCCGTGGGAGACAGAGCGCCAGTTCACACCGGACCGGCCACGAGCGTCCGGATGCATACCCACGTCGAAGCCCTCGCCGGTCCGCTCCGCATCCGTCTCGTAGCCCGTTTCCTTCGCGAGGTCAGAGAAGCGGCCTCGCGTGACTTCGCACTCGTCCATGTAGAAGGGCCGAACGACAACCTCATGGCGGGGCTTCTGGTCTTCCAGAGCGATCGCGTCCCCAGGAACCGCCCCATCAGAAAGCGCCCTCCCGGCACCAGGATCATGGCGGCACCGTCTTTCAGGCGTCGGATCCTCCTGGGGTACCCGCTTGCTGGGTCCTTCCCCGTGCCGATCGGCCCAGCCCATCCACTCATGTAGCGGAGCACGGACGGTGCGCATGCCGCCTCGACTGCCCTCTCCCGGCCGCAGCCCCCAAGCATCAAGAGTGCCAGGACCAAGACAACAGCACACCTCGAAGCTACAGGAGACATGGCTCCCCAGAGATGGTAGGTTGATGCTCGCACTCGAGAAACGCATCTGCGATAGCGGTGCAAGAGCGCCCTGCATGGCCGACCTCGCATGTCTATCTCACGCCCTGCATTGGCGCCGCCTCAGACAAGCGGCAAGATCCCATGCCGAAACGGCGCCTGCGCGGGTCCAGCGATCCACCCCCTCCCTGGCCCTCAATCCCCCGAGCGCCCCATGCCGTCCTCGATCTCCCGCTGCGTCTGGGCGTCGCGGCGACGCTCGGTTCGGAGAATCGACCGGAGTTCCGCCGCGCGCGCGGGCGACGCCGTCCTGAGTTCCTCCTCCAACTTCGCCAGCCACTCTCGCCGTCTCCGGCCCCGCCGGGCCGACCAATACACGGCGCCGAAGAAGCTGCCGAGGATCAGAAGGCCGACCGCCAGATCCATGGCGCAGAGCGTAGCGCAGCTCACGGCCGCCCGCATCGTCGTATCCGACGCCGCAGTCCCCCTCAGGATCCGCGCAGCGCGTCGAGCGCCCGCTGCGCCGGCCGGCGGACCGCCTCCCACCCTCCGCCGGTTCGCAACGCATCAAGCGTCCAGAGCGCCGCGTGGGCGGACCCGCTCATGGCGTCCAGATGCCGGTCCAGCTCCGCCAGACACGCCCAGGCGGGGGCCGCCACCGTTGCCGCCCGCCAATGGTCATCGAACTCAAGGGCGAGCTCGTCCGCGAGCGGCGCCGTTCCCAGCGAGACGAGGTACTCGATCTGCTTCTCGGCCGGCAGCGCCAAGTGATCGAGAGCCTCCATCAAGAGTGCATTCTGGGGCGCCGTGCCTTCCGAGCGTCCGCCCACGGATTCGTCCTCACGCTACTTACCGGCTCCGAGGATCCCATCGCTCGGGCTCCTGCGGCTACGGCCTGCCCCCCGAAGATCGCACACGGACGGCACGCCACGGGAACGTCGCCAGCCTGATAGACTGCCGCGCGTCCACGCTTCGAGCCAGTGTTGCGCCGGGAGGTGACCATGCGGAATCGTGCGTTCCTCGTGCTTGGCTTCTGCTTGCTCTGCGCCGGGACGGTCTGGGGCGGCAGGACGCACCGCCTCACGGAGAATCGGCTGCGGGAACTGCTTCCAGGGGCGGCCTCGATCCGCCCGGTGGCGCTGGCAAGGTACGTCCGGGTGAACTCGACTTGGTGGCCCCGGGAGGAAGCGGAGAACTACGCCGCACTGCCCCTCACCGTGATGGTCGCAAACTCCCCGCAGGTGTGGCCGCCGCTGGGCGAGTGGGGCTTTCGATGCGCCCAGGGGCTCCAGCCCGTGGACTTCGCACGGGCGCTCGGCGGCGGATCTCTTCCCAACGAGGGTGGCGAGGCTCCGACCTTGTTGCGGCCCGAGTACATCAAGTCCGTCACGGTAGAGCAGGAGGGTGACGACGCTCACGGCCTCGTGACGTTCGAGGCGAAGGGCGCCTACGAGGGATCGGTCCACTACGAGGCGAAGTACGAGGACGGGGCCTTGGCCATCACCGCGTTCGCGTTTCCCGCACGAGACGTGCGCATCGTTCGACGTGAGGGCGCCTGGAAGCTTGACCGCATGCCATTCATCCCTCCGCCGATCCAGCCCGCGCACGTCAGCTCCACCGACGAACCACCACCATCGAGTGAACGGCAGGCCATCGTCTACCTCACCTTCTCTGGTGAGCTCGTCGCGGGGGAGGAGAGCTGGTGGCTCGCCATAAGGACCCCGCGGGAGCAACGGGACATCCTTGATGCATTCGCGAGATGGTTGCAGGACCGGAGCGCGGAGGCAGGTCATGGCGCCGACGGTGCGCGTCAGTTGGACCTCGTGCTCGCCATCGATGGTCGGACTCGTTGGGTGTACGTCTCGTGGATCCAGCAGACGTGCCGCTCCGTCGGGATCCGCCGCGTGCACCTGGTGGCGCGCTCCATGGACACGGGCAAGATCGGCACCGTGCGCACGTTCCTGGACCGTGACTCCATCACGGACTATGTGGATGAACTCACCCCGGCCATCTCCCCGGACGAGGCAGGGCACATCACGGTGCGCCTCGTGAATAAACACATGCCGGATTTCTCCAGTCGGCCCTACGTGCAAATTCGGATTGGCCCCAAACCGGTGTTCGAACTTCCGAGGGGTTGGGAGGGCCGTGAGAAGGAAACGGCGCGCCGTGAGACCTATGATCACGTTTTCACCGCGATTCGAAGACTCGCCGCTGCTCGCGTGAAGGAGATCCGCGATGGTGGGCTCGAGCCCGTGGCCGAGATCCGTGCTCCGCTTCCGTTCGGTGCATCAGTCCCGTACGAGGTCGTGGTGCAGATGATCGGGGCGCTTCGTGGCGTCGGCATCGCGCGCATCCACTACGAGGGCTCTCTGCTGCCGCTCTTCTGGGACGTCCGGTAGGGCCCACGCCAGGCGCGGGGGTAGGGAGTCGCTTCCTCGAAGGCGCCCGTGACACCTCGGAACTAGACCGGAGACGCCGTGGGTGCCACAGGCAGCGGTCCACGCTGGGGCAAACCCCGGTCGTCTCGGCCGTCGCGTGCATCCTGGCAGCCCCCTTCAGGTGATCCGCACGAGGACGGCCCTTCTGCCCGCGAAGGACTCCGCCTGCTGGCGAATCTCCTCGGCGATGGCCTCGACGCGATCCTCGGGCAGGTCCGTGTCGCCGAAGAAGATCTGGATCCCCACCGGCTCGTCGGAGAACGACACCGTACAGCCCTCGATCCGAAGGACGAGGTTCCCCCATCCCTCCACCTGTTCGGTCTCCACGGTGGTGGGCGACAACGCTTCGCGCCACTGGTCGTACGGGATGCCGAGGCCGCCGAAGTCCTCGGCGGCGTCCTCGTCCGCAGCCTTCAAGAGAAACTCGAAGTCCCTTGCCATCCTGATCTCCCGCCCAGCCACACCGCGCCCATCTCCGTCACTCCAAGCCGCACCGGAGGGCGCGATCCCGGGGCCCGGTCCCGGAACCGACGCAGAGAGCCACTTTGGGGGGAACTTTGGGGGACTGGTGCCACTTCCTCGCCGCTCCTCGCCCTTCCTCGCCCTTCGGGGGTATCTCGCGGAGGGGACTGGGAATCCCCGGGCTCAAACGGGGTCGGCCACGGAGGGCGGAAAATGCGCGTATACGGGCGAATTCGGGCGTTTGGAGCGGTGGGCCCGCCAGGACTCGAACCTGGAACCAAGGGATTATGAGTCCCCTGCTCTAACCGTTGAGCTACGGGCCCCTCCGGCGGGTCAGCGTACGCACGGACGTCGCGCGTCGGAAGGGGTTTGGTGGGGCACCGCTTCGGAGGGTGGGCCGGCGTCGGGGAGGCGTCCGCCGCCGTCCAACGCAGGTCCGGGTCCGGGCTCCGGCCCCGCCTCGGCGTGGTGGATTCGTCCAGGTTCGCGGGCACTCGGGCTGCGTCGGGCAGGGTTGCGGCCCTGGCAGGCTGTCCCGTTGTTATCCTGAACAAACCGCCCGGACGATGTACCTGGTGTCCGGTCCGGGCGATGAGGGTTGGCTTGCGGATGACGGCATCGAAAAAGGCGAACGAGCGCGGTCGCGCCGGGCGGCACGCGCGCGAGGAGTTGCACTCCATCGGCGACCTGGCCGACGCGACCGGCATCGCGCCCGACACGATCCGGGCGTGGGAGCGGCGGTATGGCCGGCCGAGAGCCGTGCGGTTGCCCTCGGGGCACCGGCGGTACACGGCGGCGCACGTGCGGTGGCTTCGGCGTGTCGCCGAAGCGCTCGCACGCGGGCACAGGCCGTCGAAGGTGGTGAAGCTCGACGACGAGGCGCTCAGCCGGCTGCTCGAAGTCGATGCGGAGGACCACACCGATCAGAGCTTTCTCACCAAGCTCCTCGGTGCGGCCGGGACCGCCGACGCGGGGAAGCTCCGGCGAGCCCTCGCGACGGACCTGGAGCGGCTCGGCCCCCAGGTGTTCGTGCGCGAACGTGTCGGACCGTTCCTGATCGCGGTGGGCCGTGCCTGGGCCGACGGCGAGATCTGCGTCCGCCACGAACACGTCGCGGCGGAGGTCGTGGGAGACGTGCTTCGACTCGCGCGCGAGCACGGTCCATCGCCACGCCGGGGCCCCCTCCTGGTTCTCACGACCCTCCCGGAGGAGCGCCACGCGTTGGGCGTCCAGATGGTCGCCGTGGAGTGCCGCGCGCAGGGCGTGCGCACGCGCGTTCTCGGACCCGACACGCCGCTCGAGGAGATCGCATCCATCGCGCGGGAGGTCGGCGCCGACGCGGTCGGCGTCAGCGTCTCGCTCGCCACGGGAGGCGTGAAGACGGACCGGCAGCTCGCCGAGCTCCGACGCAGGCTCCCCACCGACGTCCGCCTGCTCGTTGGCGGCGCGGGCGCGCGCGGCGTTCGCCGCGGACCGCAGGGCATCGAGTACGCCCTCGACTGGGACGTGCTCGAAGCCTGGTTGAAGGACCTCGTCGATACCCACCGCAGGAAGGCGCGCGGCTGATCCGCCGGGATCGGTCGCGCCGCCCACAGGGCCGCTCATGTCGCCTGGCATCTTCGAGAAGCGAAGCGTCGTCGACGTGTCGGCGGACGCGCTGTGGCGCTGGCACCTCGCGCCCGGCGCGTTCCAGCGTCTCGTGCCGCCGTGGCAGAAGGTCGTGGTCGAAGACCGGGGCGAGGGCCTCGCGGAAGGCTCGCGCGCCGTGCTGCGCGTCAAGGTCGGCCCGTTCTGGAGACGGTGGGTCGCGCTCCACCGCGACCTGCACGCGGGACGGAGCTTCGTCGACGAGCAACTCCAGGGCCCCTTCGGCTCCTGGGTGCACACCCATCGCTTCGAGCCGCTCTCGGCGACCCGCTCCGCGCTCCTCGATTGCGTCGCCTATGCGCCGCCACTCGGTGCGCCGGGCGCGTGGCTCACCAGCGGTTGCCTCCGCCGCTCGCTGGCACGCGTGTTCGCCTACCGGCACGCGGTCACGCGGGGCGACCTGGAGGCGCAGGCCCGTGCCCCGACGCCGCGACCGCTCCGGATCCTCGTCTCCGGCTCCCACGGGTTGATCGGCTCCGCCCTGCTTCCCTACCTCACGACGGCCGGCCACGAGGTCTTCCGCCTCTCGCGTGGCGACCCCGATCCGGCGGCGCCGACGTGGCGCCCCTCCGACGGGCGGATCGACCTGGCGCCCTCGGTTCCCCTCGACGCCGTCGTCCACCTCGCTGGCGAGAACATCGCCGGCGGGCGGTGGAGCGACGCGCGCAAGCGCCGGATCCTCCAGAGCCGCACACGAGGAACCCGGCTCCTCGCCGAGACGCTCGCCGCCCTCGAGGAGAAACCGCGTGTGTTCGTCACCGCGTCGGGCGTCGATCTCTACGGCGACCGCGGCGAGGAGATCCTCGACGAGGAGAGCCCCCCCGGCAAGGGCTTCGTCCCCGATGTCGTCCGCGCGTGGGAATCCTCAGGGGACCCCGCGCAGGACGCGGGAATCCGCACCGTCCACCTGCGCTTCGGCATGGTGCTCTCGGGACGGGGCGGCGCGCTCTCCAAGCTCCTGCTCCCGGCGCAACTCGGCGTCGGCGGTCCCCTGGGCGACGGCCGTGCGTACTGGCCCTGGATCGCGATCGACGACGTGGTCTCCGTGATCCTGCACGTGATCGCCCGCGACGACCTGGAGGGCGGCGTGAACGTCGTGGCGCCTGAGGGCTGTCGCCAGCACGCCTTTTCGAAGACGCTCGGCCGCGTGCTCCGGCGCCCCGCGTTCGTGCCGACGCCCGCCTTCGCCCTGCGTCTCGCCGTCGGCGAGATGGCCGATGCGCTCCTGCTGGCGAGCCGGCGCGTCGAGCCGCGGCGGCTCCCGGAGAGCGGGTACCGGTACCGCTGGCCGACGCTGGAGGCGGCGCTGCGCCACGAGCTGGGGCGGACGAGGAGCAGCGCGGAGGCGGCGTCGTGAGCGGCGTCCCCGCCGTCCGGATCCGAGGGGCGAACGACGCACCCGTCCGCGGCGACGGCGACTACGTCCTCTACTGGATGATCGCCAACCGTCGCACGCGCTACAACCACGCCCTGGACCGCGCCCTCGACCTCTGCGAGGACCTCGCAAAGCCCCTGCTGGTGCTCGAGGCGCTCCGCTGCGACTACCCCCACGCCAGCGACCGCCACCACCGCTTCCTCCTCGACGGGATGAAGGCGAACGCGCGCGACTTCGCCGGACACCCCGTCCGCTACCTCCCGTACGTCGAACCGGAGCGCGGGGCGGGGAAGGGGCTGCTCGCCGCCCTGGCGAAGCGCGCCGCCGTCGTCGTGACCGATGAGTGGCCGAGCTTCTTTCTGCCGGCGATGGTCGAGGCGGCGGCCCGGAGGCTCCGCGTCCGCCTGGAGACGGTGGACGCCTGCGGTCTCCACCCGCTCCGCGCCGCGGACCGCGCCTTCCCGACCGCCCATTCCTTCCGCCGCCACCTGCAACGCACGCTCCCCGCCCTGCTCGGCGACGGCCCGCGCGCCCAGCCCTTCCGCGCGCGGACGCTCCGCCCCGCGCCCTCGATCGAGCGCGCGGTCCTCGACCGCTGGCCCGCGGCGGCGAAAGCCCTCCTCGACGGAAGAGCCGACGCGCTCCGGGCGCTGCCGATCGACCACGACGTTCCCGCGACGGGGACGACCGGCGGGCAGGACGCGGGTCGGCGTCGCCTCCGCCGCTTCCTGCGGGACGTCCTCCCGATCTATGCGGAGGATCGGAATCACCCCGACGCCGAGGCGACGAGCGGCCTCTCGCCCTACCTCCACTACGGCCACGTCTCGACGCACGAGGTCTTCGAGCGGCTCGCACGCCAGGAGGGATGGTCGCCCGGACGCCTGGCCGCCGAGGGCCGCGGGCAGCGGGAGGGATGGTGGGGCATGGGGCCGTCCGCCGAGGCCTTCCTCGACCAGGTCGTCACCTGGCGCGAGGTGGGGTTCAATTTCCAAGCGCTCCGCGGGGGGGCCGACGACTACACGACGCTCCCCGACTGGGCACAGCGGACGCTCGCCGCCCACCGGCGCGACCGGCGCGCTCACGTCCTGGAATCTGGACGTCTGGAGGAGGCCGCCACCGGCGAGGCGCTCTGGGACGCGGCCCAGCGCGAGCTCCGCGACGAGGGGCGCATCCACACCTACCTCCGGATGCTCTGGGGCAAGCGGGTCCTCGCGTGGACCCGGACGCCGGAGGAGGCCTGGGACGTTCTGCTCCGCCTGAACGACCGCTGGGCGCTCGACGGAAGGGACCCGAACTCCCTCAGCGGGATCGGTTGGTGCTTCGGCCGCTACGACCGACCGTGGGGCCCGGAACGGCCGATCCAAGGCGTCGTGCGTTACCTCTCGCCCGCCAACACGGCCCGCAAACTCCGCCTCGCGGACTGGTTGGGACGCCACGGCGAGGGCTAGCCGGCCCTCCCCACGAACGGACGTTCCATCGCGCGGCCCTGCCCCGCATGTCGCGCCCGGAGCCTCGGTTGCTCGTCGTGGGCGACCTGGAGGGGGGACTCACTCCCGCGCCCTGTCTTCGAACCGGAGCGACGCACCCGGATACCCCGTGGGCGGGGAACGAGACCCGCGTGGCCCCGTAGGTCCTTGACGGTCCACGACTTCGGGCTGGCACGTCGCGCGCTTCGTAGTCCGTGCAGGCTGGGAGCGTTCGCCCGGGACGGCGTCCGCGGAGGGGCGTCCGCAGAGGGGCGCCCGCCCGCCGACCCCGGTCGGCATCGACCCCCGAGAGGAAAGCAGTCGCGCAGAGTCTTTCCTCCCCGGCCCTCTTTCCGCTATGCTCGTGGCGTGGGTTCGGCGGTTGCTCGATAGCGTAAAACTTTCCTTCTCATTCCACACATTTCCCCTTTTCTCCAGAAAGTTGCCGCCACCCACGCTTCTTCCCCGGCGCTTCCGACCCCATGGGTCGCCCCTCGCGCGCCCTCTCCGTAGACTGTTGCGGATGCACCGCGACCTCTTGCGCTCTCTTCTCCTCGGCTTCGTCCTCGCCGTCGTCCTCCTCCCGGCGGCCCCCGCGGCCGAGCAGACCCCGGACGACGACGGCTACGTCCCGGGGCAGTTGGAGAAGCCGGGGGAGAAGGCCGGAGAAGGCGCCTGCTGGCCGTACCTGCGCGCCCCGATGCGCCCGCCGGCGGACCGGATCTGCGCGCTCTGCGAGCAGGGCGGCTCGTGCGAGAAGCGCGCCCGGCCCAAGGGGCAGAGCGCCGCCGCCTGGGACGACCACAGCGACGAGGCCTTCTGGAAGCGCCACGCGTGGGCCTGGGGGCTCCAGTGCAGCCAGTGCTGGAAGGAGGAGGGGGGGGCGGCTTGCGACGAACTGATCGGCGGGCGCGATCCGAAAGTGCTGGAGCGGCTCCAGCGCCAGATCGACATCGAGAGCGGCTACGCCGGCAAGGACCTGTGGGTGGTCATCTCGCCGCACTTCTACGTGGTCACCGACATCCACCGCAAGCTGAAGGTCCCCACGGACGGAGGAGCCCCGCGCGTCGTCAGCGGCCACGAGCTGGCCCACCTGTACGCCCAGCGCTGCGAGATGGCCTACCGCGACTTCACGCACTACTTCCACGGGCACGTGAACCTCGGGAAGCCGATGGCCGTCCTCCTCTTCTACCGGAAGTCCACGAAGGAGGCCGCGGCCGCCGCCTACCTCGGCAGCCCCCGCACGAACATGCTGTACGGCGGGGGAAGCGACCGCATCTCGGGCGGCATGGCCGGCAACGGCTTCGTGGGGAGCCTGCAGGATCTGCGGTCCGACGCGGCCATGCACGCCTACTGCCGTCACATGATCGGCCACATCCTCTTCTCGTGCTGGGTGGGTGTCAGCCCCAACGAGAAGGAGTGCCCCAAGTGGGCGTTCGTCGGCGCGGCCCACTTCCTGGAGAAGCTCCTCGACGAGCACGAGGACGAGGCCTCCTTCTGTTCGAACGAGACGACCGCCCCCAGCGGCAGCCCCAAGGACTGGGACAAGAAGTCCGCCTCGCTCGCCCGGCGGAAGCTCGACCCGATCGAGACGTTCTTCGGGCGCGAGTCGCTCGGGGCGTTCGAATACGAGGACCACATCCGGGCATGGTCGATCATGGACCTGATGCTCCACGAGGATCGCGACCGATGGCTCGCGACTCTCGGCGCCATCCGACACGGGGCCGAGGAGGGTGTCGCGTTCAAGGAGGGGTTGGGCATATCGCCGCACGATTTCGACCTGCGCTGGCAGGACCGGCTGAAGGGACGCCGTCCCACCATGGGGGAACTCCGGCGCGACAGCGACGAAGGCGACGAGCCGGGCGCCCGGGAGCGCAAGCGGATCCGGGAGACCGAGGAAGCCGACGTCCTCGCCGGGCTGATCCGCGGCCTCGACCACCTCGACGACGTGAAGACCGCCCGGGTGGTCGTCGAGCGGCTGGACCACCCGTCCGACCTCGTTCGTGAGTCGATCTTCTCCGTGCTCGTACGCACCCAGAACCCCGACGTCCTGGCGTGGCTGAGGACGGAGGCGCTCGACGAGAGGGCCACGCGCATCCGCTCGGGTGTCGTCCACGTCCTCGGGCGGATGAAGCTCGCCACGGCACGCCCGCGGCTGGAGGAGCTCCTCGAGGACCGCCAGTGGCTCGTCCGCGCCGAGGCCGGGTGGGCGCTCGGGCAGATCGGCGACCCCGCGTCGTTCCCGCTGCTCGTGAAGGCGCTGGGCGACGAGCGCACGCCGAAGACGTGGATGGTCATCGCCGACGCCGTCTCCTCGTACGGCACGCCGAACAAGGAGGCGACCGCGGCCCTGATCCCCATGCTCTCGCACCGATACTGGCAGCTCCGCGTCACGGCCGCGCAGGCGCTGGCCCGGGTCGGCACGGAGGACGCGCTCGATGCCTTGATCGAGCGGTTCAACCGCGAGGACGGGCGCCTCCACCGCGAGCTCTACGCCGCGCTCAAGGCCGTCTCGCAGGACGATCTGGGCAAGAACCCGGAGACGTGGCGCAAGTGGTGGGAGCAGCAGAAGGAGGAGCACGGGGGCCTGGGCCCCCAACCCGAGAAGCGCGCGACGCTCGACGGGCGCTACGCCCCGCCCGAGAAGCCCGGGCCGAAGGACCCCGGCTACTACGGCCACAAGATCTTCTCGCAGAGCGTCGGCTTCGTGCTCGACACGAGCGGGTCGATGGACAAGACGATCCTCGTGCCGGAGGAGGCCGCGAAGGAGTTGGGCGGGCTGCCGCACGGCGGGACGCGGTTCGACCTGGCGAAGCTCGTGCTGATCGATGCCTTGAACAAGCTCGACCCCCGCACGCGCTTCAACCTCGTGTTCTTCTCGACCGACGTCCGCCCCTGGAAGCACAAGCTGATGCCGGCGACGCCCGGCAACGTCAACTCCGCCGAGGGCGCGATCAAGGCGCAGCCCTCCAGCGGCGAGACGAACATCCACGGCGCGCTCAAGGCGGCGCTGGGTCTCGGCGACTCGTCGGCGATCGACGCGGACCTCGACCCGATCCCCGACACCGTCTACTTCCTGACCGACGGCTCCCCCACCCGCGGCGAGATCACCACCGCTCCGGAGCTGCTGTCCTGGTTTGCGAGCCTGAACCGCTTCGCCAAGGTCCAGCTCCATGTGATCGCCATGGGAAACCTCGGCGTGGACCTGCCGTTCCTCAGGAAGCTGGCCGAGATCGGGGGCGGCGAATTCATCCACGTGCCCGAGTAACGGGGGCGCCGGGGGCGTCCGGCCGGGCCGAAGGGCCGCCGGGAGTCCGCCAGCCCCTCGCAAGGCCCGGCCGCTTTTCGTAGAGATGGACACGGTCCCGGCGCGGGACGGCGGGGGGAACGATGCCCCCCAGCCGATCCGAGCGCCGGGACGAGGCCGGCCCAAGCGCCGGCCGGGAAGGAGCCGTCGTGAACATCCGTACGTGGCTCGTCGCCGCCTGCCTCCTCGCCCTCCTGGGCGCGAGCGCCCTCGCCGGCGAGGGGGAGACAATCGATCGCCGGATCGCCGACCAGCGCGCGAAGCTCGCCGAGATCGAGCGCATGCTGGCCGCCGCCCCCGACCAGACCGAGGCGAAGGCGCTGCTGGAGCGCCTGAAGGCCGATCTCGCGGCCCTGGAGGCCCAACGCCGCGAGGCGAAGGCGGTGTCGGGCGTCATCGAGGAGACCGTGCGCGCGCGACGGCTCGGCACGAACCTCGGCTACGACCCCGGCGAGTTGCCGACGCTCGTCGTGACCACCACCCCCTCCCGCGCGATCCAGAAGGCGCAGGACCTGGCGCGGCAGCAGGCCGACCTCAAGGCCCGGACCGCGGAGCTCACCCGACGGAACGTCGAGATCGTGCGCCAGCACGCCGCCCTCGCCGAGCGCGAGGCCGCGATGAAGGCGAAGCTCGGGGTCTCGCCGGACCGCCTGCGGGCGCTGATCCGCCAGAAGGCGGACGAGGCGGCGAGCGGCGACGGCCCTCCTGCCCCCGCGGCCGCGGGGCTCGGCGGGAAGGCCCAGGCGATCGAGGCGGCCGGCCGCGCCCAGATGGCGCGGATCCAGGCGGAGGCGACGCGTCTCCGCGCGGGGTTGGCCGCAGCGCTCGCCGAACGGGACCAACCCCGCGTGGAGGACCTCAAGGAGCGGCTCGCCCGGATCGAGCGGCTCCGCCTCCAGAGCGGCGCCGCGCTGGAGCGGATCCGACAGGCGAAGGACCTCCTGCATGCGGGCACCCCCGCCCGGGTGGCCCAGGCGAGGAGCCACCTGTTGGAGGCGACCGCGGCGCTGCAGGGAGCCCGCGAGACGGACCGCGCGCCCGCGCCGCCGCGGCGCGCGCGGCGGCCGATCGCACGGGTCGCGCCGGCGGCGCCGGGCGTGGCGAAGATCCGGCACCTCCGGGAGGCGGCCACGCACCTCCAAGCGGCCGGCATGGGCGAGCTCGCCCAGCGGATCCGTCACGCGGCCGACGAGGAGGAGGCGCGGCTTCGCGGCGCCGAGGCGTCGCAGCAGACGACGCGTCTCCTCGTGGCGCTCCGGGCCGAGGTCCAGGCGCTCCGGACGGAGGTCCACGAGTTGCGGGTGCTCGTCGAGAAGAAGGCGCCGGCCCGGAAGAAGAAGGCCCGGTAGCGCGGGCGTCGGGGGCCGGGGACACCCGGCCCCCCCGTCAGACGTCGTAGACCTGGTCGTTGCTCGCGCGGACGAGGTCGAAGCCCTGGATCTCCTCCTGGCACTCGCGCCAGGTGGTCTCCTCGCCGCCGGGCTTCAGGTGCGTGACGACGACCTTGGGGCGGTGGCGCAGCGTCTGGAGATCGGCCGCGAGCGTGCGGGGGCAGTAGTGCTGCGCGAGACGGCAGAGTGCGTCGTGGCTGTTGGGGAACGCGCACTCGACGAGGAGGAGGTCGAGGCGGTCGCGGGCGTTCAGGGCGTCCCAAAGCCCCGACTTGGGCCCCGTGTCGCCGGAGTAGCAGAAGCTCCGCCCGCCCTTGGAGACGACGTAGGCGACCGTCGGGACGACGTGCTGGACCCGGATCATCTCGAACGTGTAGCCGTCCACATCCACCTTGTCGCCGGGGCTCATCGGCTCGTAGGCGAGGACGGGGTTGTGGGGGTCGGGCAGTTCGGCGAAGTCGGGCCAGATCGTCCAGTTGAGGACGTGCTCCTTGAGCGCGGCGATCGTCTCGGGCTGGCCGTGGACGTAGAGGGGCTTCTCCACGCAGTCGAACACGGTGTCCACGAGGAGGGGCAGGCCGAGGACGTGGTCCACGTGGCTGTGGGTGAGGAAGACGTGCCGGATGTTGCACATCTCCTCCCGCTCGAGCGCGCCCACCCCGGTGCCGCAGTCGATGAGGATCCCGTCTCCGAGCCCGTAGCAGGTGGTCCGCCGGCCGGCGCTGATGCCTCCGCTGCAGCCCAGGATCTTCAATCGCATTGCGGCTCCCGCCCGCCGACCGGCGGGCGAGGATAACCCCCCGGCCCCCGGGCACAGGCGATTCGATTCACGCCCGTCCTCACGGCCCGGCGTACCGGCCCCCCACGCCCCGGTAGGCTCGCGCCGCGTGGAGGACGCCCCATGGCCCGGATGCTCGTGCTGTCGATGGTCCTGTCGTGCCTCGCCGCCGCTGCCGCGCGGGCGGAGGTGACGGGGAAGCCCGTGCCCTACCGACACGGCGACGTGGCGCTGGAGGGCTACCTCGCCCGGGACGACGGCGGCGGGGGGAAGCGGGCGGGCATCCTCATCGCCCACGCGTGGCGGGGACACTCGGACTTCGTGCGGGGCGTGGCGCGCGACCTCGCCGCCCGGGGCTACGTCGCCTTCGCGCTCGACATGTACGGCGAGGGTGTCTACGCGAAGGACAACCAGGAAGCGGGGCGCCTCGCGGGCCGCTTCAAGAACGACCGTTCGCTGATGCGCGAGCGGGCTCGCGCGGGGCTGGAGGTGCTGAAGCGCCAGCCCGACGTGGACCCCGCACGGATCGTGGCGATCGGCTTCTGTTTCGGGGGCACGGTCGTCCTGGAACTGGCCCGCGACGGCGCGGACCTCGCCGGGGTCGTGACGTTCCACGGCGGCCTGGAGACGCCCATGCCGGCGGAGAAGGGGGCGGTGAAGCCGGCGCTGCTGATCCTCCACGGCGGCGACGACCCCCACGTCCCCCCCAACGAGGTGCTCGCGTTCTGGCAGGAGATGAAGGACGCGGGCGCGAGCTACGAGCTCGTGATCCTCTCGGGCGCCGTCCACGCCTTCACCGATCCCGGCGCGGGCGACGACCCTTCGAAGGGCGCCGCGTACGACGAGCGGGCCGCCAAGCGGGCCTGGACACTCGCCTACGACTTCTTCCGGCGTCGTGTCGGGAAGGCGGGCCCGCGCGAGGCAGCCCCCGGCGAGGAGCCCTCCCCCACCCGCTGACGGGCCCCATCCGGCGCGGGCCGACGCGGCATACAATCCCGCCGTGCCCATCGACGCCCACCTCGAGGAGCGCTACGCGAGCCCGCAAGGCGCGGCCGCCTATCGCGACAAGTACCGCCGGAGCGTCCTGAGGCGTCTGTCGGGCGCGCGGGAGCTCGCGGTGGTTCGGAGGGCCATCGCCCGTGCCCGCGTGCGAGGACACGTGCTGGACTGCCCCTGCGGGGCGGGCCGGCTCGTGCCGACGATCCTCGAGCGTGCCGAACGGGTGACGGCGGCCGACCGCTCGCCCGCCATGCTCGACGTCGCGCGGGTCGAGCTCGCCCGCTACGCCGGGGCGGGGCGTGTCGCCTTCGCCGTGGCCGGCGCACAGGCCCTCCCCTTCGAGACGGATGCCTTCGACGCCGCGGTCTGCCACCGCCTGATCCACCACGTCGCGGATCCCGCGGCCCGCCACGCCATCCTCTCGGAGCTCGCCCGGGTCAGCCGCGGCCCCGTGGTCCTCTCCTTCAACGACGCCTCGACGCTCAAGATGCGGCTGCAGGGTCTGCGCGGCCGGCGGCGGCGGCGGATCGCATGGCGGCCGGAGGCGTTGGCGGAGGAGGCGCGCGCGGCCGGGCTCGTACTCCGGGGGCGCGTCCGCCGGCTGGCGGGCGCCTTCTCGCTGGTGGCGGTGGGCGTGTTCGCGCACGAGGGCTGACGGCGTGGGCGCGGGCGGCGAGATCTGGTGGTGCGCGCACGCCACGTGTCTCGAGGCGAACGGCCCCCTGGGCCGGCGCGGGCTGGTCGGCGTGGCCGCGGCGACGCGCATGGAAGGCCGGGTCCTCTCCAGCGACCGCCAGTCGGCGGCGGTGCTCCTGGCCGACGCGCCGCCGCTGCTGGTCAAGTGGCGACGCCCCGTCGGGTGGCGTCGGAGCGGGCGGGCGTGGAACCGGCCGTCGCGCGAGCGCAAGGAGGCGCGCGCCGCGCTCGCCGCGCGGGCCCGGGGCATTCCCGCGCCGGTCCCCCTCGCCGTCGGCGAGCATCGCGCGGCGGGGCGGCTCCTGGGCGCCGTGCTGGTCCGGCCCTTCTTCGAGGCGGTGACGCCCGCCGACCGCGTGCTCGCGGGGAATCGCGACCTCGTGGAGGGGCTCGCCCGGACTCTCCGGGCTTGGCACGACGCGGGGTTCCGCCACGGGGATGCGTATCCGAAGAACGTGCTCGTCACGGCGGGCGGCGAGGCGTGGCCGATCGGGTTCCCCGCGGCGCGCTTCGTCCGCCCGGGGCCGCGCCTCGACGGTGCGCGCCGGAAGGACCTCGCCCAGTGGGCCGCGGGGCAGCGGGCGCTCCTTGGCGAGGCGGAGGCGTTCGCCTTCCTCGACGCCTACGCCCGCCCTCCCGGCCTTCCCCCCCGCGGGCGTCTCGAGCGCTGGATCCGCCCGCGCTACGACCGGATCCTGGAGAAGAAGGCCCGCCGCGAGGCCACCCGCCCCGCCCGCGAGGGTCCCGTCGCGCCGCGGCCGCGCCCGCTGCCCGCCGACCACCCGCCGCCGGGGCGCCGGACGATCCGCGCCCTCGACGACCTCTGACGTCCCGAACGAAGCGCGGCGGACGAAAGGCCCGGCCGGCGGGTCGCGGAATTCCGGGGTCCCGGCGTCCCTCCGGTCGAGAGGGATGCGCCCGGGCCCCGGACCGTCGGTAGGGTCGGCGACCCTCGCCCCTCTGCCGGAGTCCCGCCCGCCCCGATGCCCGCCAAGAAGCGCCCCCCCTCGGACAAGGCCCCCGAGCTGGTGATCGTGGAGTCGCCGGCGAAGGCCCGGACGATCAAGCGGTTCCTGGGCGATGGCTTCCTCGTCGAGGCCTCCGTCGGCCATGTGCGGGACCTCCCCTCCTCGGACTCCGAGCTGCCCGAGGACCTCCGCAAGGAGACCCGGCACGGCGTGCGGATCGACCGCGACTTCGAACCGGTCTACGTGATCTCCAAGGACAAGAAGACCCAGATCGCCAAGCTGAGGAAGCTTTTGAAGGAGTCCCGCGCGCTCTGGCTCGCCACCGACGAGGACCGCGAGGGGGAGGCCATCTCGTGGCACCTCCGCGAGGTGCTCCAGCCGAAGGTCCCCACGCGCCGTCTCGTCTTCCACGAGATCACCCGTCCCGCGATCGACAAGGCCATCCAGAACCCCCGCGAGATCGACATGGACCTCGTCGCAGCGCAGGAGACGCGGCGGATCGTCGATCGGCTCTACGGCTACGAGGTGTCGCCCGTGCTCTGGCGGAAGATCCGCGGCGCGCGCTCCGCCGGCCGCGTGCAGAGCGTCGCGTTGCGGCTGCTCGTGGAGCGCGAGCTCGAGCGGATGGCCTTTCACAGCGCCCGGTTCTGGGACCTCGCAGGCACCTTCGCGCCCGAGACGAACAGCCGACACGAGTTCGACGCCGGCCTGATCGAGGTCGGGGGCCGCCGCGTGGCGACCGGCCGCGACTTCGACCCGGAGACGGGGAAGCTCTCGAACGCCGACGCCCTTCATCTGGAGGAGGACGCGGCGTGGGCCCTCGTGAAGCGCCTGGGGTCGAAGCCCGCCAAGGTCCTGTCCGTCGAGCAGAAGCCCTACACCCAGAGCCCGTACGCGCCGTTCACGACGAGCACGCTCCAGCAGGAGGCGGGACGGAAGCTCCGGTTCCCCGCCCAGCGCACCATGCGCGTGGCGCAGATGCTGTACGAAAACGGCGTCATCACGTACATGCGCACGGATTCGACCACGTTGTCGAACGAGGCGATCGAGGGCGCACGCCGGTTCGTGCGCGAGAACTACGGCGCCGAGTACCTCCCGAGCACCCCCCGCGTCTACAAGACGAAGGTCAAGAACGCGCAGGAGGCCCACGAGGCAATCCGCCCCGCGGGCGCGAGCTTCCTGTCCATCCCCGACGTGCGCGCGAAGCACGGGGACGAGGCCGCGCGGCTCTACGAGCTCATCTGGATGCGCACCGTGGCCTCCCAGATGAAGAACGCTGTGGGCACGAACGTGACGGTGCTCGTGGGCATCGAAGACGCCGTGTTCAAGGCTCGGGGACGGACCATCCAATTCCCCGGCTTCCAGCGGGCGTACGTGGAGGGCTCTGACGATCCCGTCGCGGAGCTGGCCGAACGCGAGCGGTTCCTGCCCCGCCTGGAGGCGGGCCAGCTCGTCCACACCATGAGCCTCCAGCCGGGCGAGCACGCGACGCAGCCGCCGCAGCGCTACACGGAAGCGAGCCTGGTCAAGGAGCTCGACAAGCGCGGCATCGGGCGGCCGAGCACGTGGGCGAGCATCATCGGCGTGCTGCTCGACCGCAACTACGCGTTCCGCAAGAGCGGCTCGCTCGTGCCGACCTTCGTGGGCATCGCCGTGATCCAGATGCTCAGCAAGAGCTTCCGCGAGCTCGTCGACTACGAGTTCACGGCGCGCATGGAGGATGATCTCGACGCCGTCTCGCGCGGCGAGAAGGAGGGGGCCGATTACCTGCGGACGTTCTGGCTGGGCAACGGGAACCCCGGTCTCCTCCACCTCGTGGAGTCGGGCCTGGATCAGGTGGACCCGCGCCGCGCCGGCAGCATCTCTCTCGGCCACGCCGACGACCGGCCGATCGAGGTCCGCATCGGCCGCTACGGTCTCTTCGTGACCGACGGCGAGCACAACGCATCGCTACCCGAGACCACGGTGCCCGACGAGCTCGACTCCCAGCGGGCGATCGCCCTGTTGGAGCAGGCCGCCGCGGGCCCGACGCCTCTGGGCGAGGATCCCGATTCCGGGAAGCCCGTCTACGTGAAGGTCGGCCGGTTCGGCCCCTACGTGCAGCTCGGCGACCCCGGCGAGGGCGACGAGAAGCCGAAGATGCAGAGCCTCCTGGCCGGCATGACACCGGACGACGTCACGCTCGACCTGGCGCGGAAGCTCCTCGCGCTCCCACGCGATCTGGGCCCCCATCCCCACGACGAGGAGGCGCGGCACGTATTCGCTCTCACGGGCCGCTACGGGCCGTTCGTCAAGTGGGGCGACGAGTCGCGCTCGATCCCCGACGGCACGAGCGTGCTGGAGATCACGCTGGACGAGGCCGTCGCCCTGCTCCAGCAACCGCGGCGCCGCGGCCGATCCCGGAGCCCCACCGCGCTGAGGGAGATCGGCGAGCACCCCACGAGCAAGAAGCCGGTGAAACTCATGAGCGGCCGCTACGGGCCCTACGTCACCGACGGCGAGATCAACGCGAGCCTCCCGCGCGGGCGGGACCCCTCCGACGTGACGGTGGCCGAAGCCGTGGACTTGCTCGCGCGTCGCGCGGAGCGCATCGCCGCCGGCGGCGACGGCAAGAAGGGCGCGCGCAAGAAGGCGACGCGCAAGAAGGCGACGAAGAAGAAGAGCCCCCGCAGGAAGACGTCGAAGGCGAAGGCAAAGAAGAAGACTTCGAAGAAGAAGGCGTCCCGGAAGAAGACGACGACCACGAAGGCGTCGTCGGACCCCGAGGGCGCGCCCCCGGGCTCCGCCGAGCGCCCCGACTCCGAAGCAACGGAGGGGTAGGCGCCGGGAGGTAGGGCCCGGGCACAGGGGGTACCTTCGGTCGACGATGCGAGGCGCCGCCGCCGCGCCGGGAGCGCCGGGAGGAAACCGATGTCGCCGAAGGTCGAACCCACCGACGAGGTCCGCGTGGGGAGCGGGCTCGACGCCGTGTTCTTCCCGAAGACGGTCGCCGTCATCGGGGCCAGCCGCCGCACGGGGAGCGTCGGGCACCAGGTGCTCAAGAACGTCATCGAGGGCGGCTTCACGGGCACCGTCTTCCCCGTGAACCCCGGCGCGACGAGTGTCTACGCCGTCAAGTGCTATCCGTCCGTCCTCGACCTCCCCGACCCGGTGGACCTCGCCGTGATCTGCGTGCCGGCGACGGCGGTGCTGGGCGTGGCGCGCGAGTGCGCGGAGCACGGCGTCAAGGCGCTGTGCGTCATCACCGCGGGATTCCGCGAGATCGGCCCCGTCGGCACGGAGCGAGAGCGGGCGCTGCGCGACTTCTGCCGAGCCGAGCACATGCGGCTGGTGGGGCCCAACTGCATGGGCGTGCTGAACGCACTCCCGAGGGTGCGCCTCGACGCGACGATCGCGCCGACGTTCTCGCTCCCGGGATCGGTGGCCTTCCTGTCGCAGTCGGGCGCGATGGGTGTCTCCATCCTCGATCACGCCGCGGACCTGGGCCTGGGCCTGAGCATGTTCGCCAGCATCGGCAACAAGGCCGACGTCAGCGGCAACGACCTCCTGGAGTACTGGGAGCAGGACCCCGACACGAAGATCGTGCTGATGTACCTGGAGTCGTTCGGCAACCCCCGCCACTTCGTCCCCATGGTCCGACGCATGAGCCGCAAGAAGCCCATCCTCTGCGTGAAGGCGGGCCGCACGCCCGAGGCCGCGAAGGCCGCGTCCAGCCACACGGGGGCCCTCGCGGGTGCCGACGTCGCCGTGGACGCGCTCATGGAGCAGACGGGCATCCTGCGCGTGGACACCGTCCGCGCGCTCTTCGACGCCGCGCAGGCCCTCGTCACCCAGCCCCTGCCCCCAGGCGACCGCATCGCCATCCTGACGAACGCCGGTGGTCCGGCCGTGCTCGCCGTGGACTTCCTCGTCGGTCGCGGCCTCGGGTTGGCCCGGCTCTCCGACGCGACCCAGAAGCGGCTGCGCACGATCGTCGTCCCCGAGGCCAGCGTCGCGAATCCCGTCGACATGGTGGCGAGCGCCGGGGCGAAGGAGTACCGCGCGGCGCTTCCGGTCCTGCTCGACGACCCCGGGGTGGACATGGTGATCGCGATCTTCGTCCCTCCGGTGCACGTGGATCCCAAGGAAGTCGCGTCGGCGATCTTCGACGCCGCCCGCGGCGCCTCGAAGCCCATCTTCGGGTGCTTCATGGCCCGCGAGCAGGTCGTCGAGAGCATGGTCGAGATCGGCGGCGGCTTCCCCGTCTACACGTACCCGGAGGAGGCCGTGCGCGTGGCGGCGAACCTCGTCCGGCTGCGTCGCCTCCGCGAGGACGACCTCGGCCAGCCGGAGGTGTTCGACGACATCGACCACGCGCGGATCCAGGCGGCCATCGAGTCGTGCCTGCCCGACGCGCCGGCCCGGGCGGTCGAGGCGTCGCGCTACGCGTCCCCCCTGCTCCAGGGCCCCATGCGAGAGCAGAGCTGCTGGCTCCGCGCGACGCAGGTATGGAACCTACTGGAAGCGGCGAAGATCCCCGTCGCCCCGCTGAGGACCGTGGACGGGCCGGAAGAGGCTGTCGCCGCCGCGCGCGAACTCGGCCACCCCGTCGCGCTCAAGCTCGACGGCGACGCGTTCCTGCACAAGTCGGACGTGGGCGGCGTGGCGCTGGGCCTCGCCGGCGACGACACGATCCGCGGGGCGGCGCTGCGCCTGCAGACCGTGGCGGAGCAGCACGCCCCCGGCAAGCCGCACCGCCTCATCGTGCAACCCATGGTCGAGGACGGCATCGAGGTCGTCGTCGGCTCGCGGAGCGACCCCGTGTTCGGTCCCGTCGTGATGGTCGGCCTGGGCGGCATCCACGTCGAGATCATGAAGGACGTCGCGTTCGGCATCCTCCCGTTGACGCGGCGGCTCGCGCGGCGCATGCTCCAGCGGCTGAAGGCGTGGCCCCTCCTCACCGGCGCGCGCGGCCGCCCCTCGGTGGATCTCGAGGCGCTCGAGACGACGCTGCTCCGCTTCGCCGCGCTGCTGCGCGAGCACCACGAGATCCTCGAGTTCGAGATGAACCCGATCATCGCGCGTCCGGACGGCGTGGTCGCGGTGGACGCGCGCGCCCACGTCGGGCGCCGCTACGACCCGACGGGGCTCTGATGGGGGCGGGAGCCGCGCCCGGTCGCCGCGGCTCCCCGCGGCGACGGCGTGGGGCGGCCCCGATACCTTGGATTTTCGGGCTTTCGCGGCTTGCTTCGCGCGCGAACGAGCCGAGCCGCGCTCGGCGGCATTTCTGCCCCCGGAGGGGTCCCGGAGATACCTTGGACGTCCACCCTGAACTCGCTGCCGAAGGGCCCCGGGAGGCGCCGATGAAGATCACGAAGATCCCCCAGGAGGGCTACGAAGAACTCGTCAAGTGCGAGGATCCGGACTCCGGTCTCCGGGCCGTGATCGCGATCCACGACACGACCTTGGGGCCCGCGCTGGGGGGCTTGAGGATGTGGCCGTACGCGTCGTGGGACGACGCGAAGTTCGACGTCCTGCGCCTGTCCAAGGGCATGACGTACAAGTCGGCCGTCGCGGACACCGGCCTCGGCGGCGGCAAGAGCGTGATCCTCGGCAACCCGAAGACGGACAAGAGCGAGAAGCTCTTCCGCGCCATGGGCCGCTTCGTGAACACGCTCGAGGGCCGCTACATCACGGCCGAGGACGTCGGCACGTCCGTCGAGGACATGGTGCAGGTCCGGGCCGAGACGAAGTGGGTGACGGGTCTCCCGATCGACATGGGCTCCAGCGGCGACCCCTCGCCCTGGACGGCGCTCGGCACCTTTCGCGGCATGAAGGCCTGCCTCGAGGAGGTCTACGACTCGGGCTCCTTCAAGGACCGGGTCGTCGCCATCCAGGGTTGCGGGCACGTCGGCAAGTTCCTCGCGCGCGACCTCGCCGAGGCGGGCGCGAAGCTCCTCCTCTCCGACATCACGCCGGATCGCGCGAAGAGCATCGCCGACGAGACCGGCGGCACGATCGTCGACCCGGCCGAGATCCTCTCCGCGCCGTGCGACATCTTCGCCCCCTGCGCGCTCGGCGCCGTCGTCAACGACGAGACGCTCCCCCACTTCCACTGCAAGATCATCGCGGGCGCGGCGAACAACGTCCTCCTCCGCGAGGACCACGGCCAGCGCCTGAAGGAGGCGGGGATCCTCTACGCCCCCGACTACGTCATCAATGCGGGCGGCATCATCAACGTCTCCATCGAGGTAGAGGGCGCCTACGACCCCGAGCGCTCGAAGAAGAAGGTGGAGAACATCTACCACGCGCTGAAGCAGGTCTTCCAGCTCGCCAAGGACCACGACGTGCCGATGAACGAGGCGGCCAACCGCCTCGCCCTCGAACGCATCGCCCGCGGCCGCCAGGAAGCCCCCGGCGCGACGGCGTGACCGAGCCAGGCCTTCCCCCACACCCAACGGGCAAGGGCAGGAGCCGGGCCCCGGCGATCGGACGTGGTCGCCGGGGCCCATTTCGTTTCGGGAGGGACGCGGACGCGCGGTGGCGCTCGTTGCCCGACGATCGCCCCCTCCCGCGCCGCGGGACCGGCGAGACGCGACAGGGCCAGCGGGAGCGTGGTCAGGCGATCGTGTCGATCGGGCAGTCGGGGAGGCTTTGGAGGAGGAAGCGGCCGTACGCGCGGGTGTGGATGCGGGGGTCGAGGATCGTCACCAGACCCCGGTCGGTGCGACGGCGGATGAGGCGGCCGAAGCCCTGCTTCAGGCGGATCGCGGCCACGGGGAGGGAGAGTTGGCGGAAGGGGTCGCCGCCATCCTGCTTCACGCGATCGGCGCGGGCGCGTTGGAGCGGATGCGTCGGGACCTCGAATGGGAGTCTCGCGATCACGACGTGGCGGAGCACGTCGCCGGGAACGTCCACGCCCTGCCAGAAGGACGCGACCCCGAAGAGCACGGCGTCGCGCGTCCGGAAGCGCTCGATGAGGGCCGGTCGCTCCAGGCCCTCCCCCTGGACGAGCACCTCCAGCCCGTCGGCCTGAAGCGGTTCGCGCACCGCTTCGACGGTGCGCTTCATCGCGCCGTAGCCCGTGAAGAGCACGAAGGCACCGCCCTTGCTCGTTCGGACCGCCTCCAGGATGGCGGGCGCCAGGGCCTCCTCGAAGCGGCGTGGCTCGCGGACGGGATCCGGCATCCCGCGATGGATCCGGATGCGTGCCTGCTCGCGGTAGTCGAACGGGCTCCCGACCGCCAGTTCGTCGGCATCCGCCAGGCCGAGGCGGCGGCGCAGGAACGAGAAGGACGGCGGGCGGCCGGTGGTCAACGTCGCGCTCGTGAGGATCACGGTGCCGAGCTTCGACCAGAGCACGTCGTCCAGCAGCGGACCGACGTCCACCGGCGCGCTGGAGAGCGACACGGACTGGCGGTAGCCCCGCTCCGCCCAACGCACCTCGCCCGGCCGCGGCACGACGATCTCCTCGAGCGACTCGCCCAGGGCCTCGATCTGGCGCGCCCGCGTCGCAAGCTCCATCATGTCGTCCGCGGTGTCGGCGGTCCGGGCCGCCTGGAGCACGGCACCCGCCAGGTCGCGGAAACGCAGCGACAGGTCGTCTTCGACGGGGAAGATCTCGCCCAGCGGGGCAAGCCCCCCCCGTCGGCTTGGGCCGACGTCCACTCGTGCACGGCGCCGAAGAACGCTCCCGCGGCGCGGCGGGCGTGGTCCACCGCCTGGCGGAGCCGGTCGTGGCCGCCGCCGGCGAGGAGCCCGCGACCGGTCCGCGGTTGCCAGAGCCGCCCGAGGATCATCATCGCGCCGAGGCTCGTGACGCGCAGCCCGAGGTGCTCGGCGGCGGTGTCCTCGAGGTCGTGCGCCTCGTCCACGACCACGGCGTCCACCTGCGGCAGGAAGGAGGCGCCGGAGCGGCGGAGCGCCAGATCGCTCATCAGCACGTGATGGTTCAGCACGAGGCAGTCCACGGCGTGGGCGCGGCGCCGGGACGCCTGGTAGGGACAGCGAGCGTAATGCTCGCACTGCCGCCCCTTGCAGTTGCCCTGCTCGGCGCGGACGAGGTCCCACACGCCGGACGAGGGTCGGAAGGGCAGGTCCTGCCGGCTCCCCTCCCTCGTCGTGTGGCTCCACTCGCGGATCGCCTCGAGCTCCGCGAAGGCCCCGTCCTGCCCGAAGAGCCGCGCGCCCTCCTGCAAGGCGAGACCGAGCCGCCGGCGGCAGAGGTAGTTGGCCCGCCCCTTGACGAGCGTGAACGACACGTCGAAGGGCAGCGCCCGGGCGAGAAGCGGCAGGTCCTTGCGGACGAGCTGCTCCTGCAACGCGATCGTGCTCGTGGCCACGGCCACCTTCGCACCGGTCTGGACGGCCCACTCCAGCAGCGGGACGAGGTACGCGAACGACTTCCCGACACCGGTTCCCGCCTCGACCACGAGGTGACGGTCCGATGACAGGGCACGGGCCACGGCGCGGGCGACCTCCTGCTGCTCGACCCGCGGCTCGTAGGCGATGCCGTCCTGCCGTAGAGCGTTGGCGACCGGTCCGTCGGGGCCGAGCCGGTCGGCGATCTCGGAGGGGAGAGGAGTCGGATTCGTCACGACGAGACCACGGGCACGCGCGGCGAGGGTTGTCGAACCGCGAACGGGACCCGTATCCTAGGCGGTCTGGGCAGGAGGAGCTCCATGGGTATGAGGTCCGTCCTCTGGGTTTTCGCCGTCGTCTCGCTGGGCGTGACCGGCTGCCGGTCGCGCGCGCCGGCACCCGCCGGTCCCGACGCCGCACTCCGGGCGGGCCGGGGCGGCGAGAGCCTCGCCGTACGCCTCGATCGCGGCGACTGGATGGTGGATCGGCAGACGACGGTCTGGAGGGTCATGGAGGAGCAGCGTGACCGTCCGGGCGTGCACATCGGGTATCTCGTCCGCTGCCAGTTCCGGCAGGCGCGCGGCGGTCCTGCCTACAGTCTCTACACGGTGACGACGCTCAACCGGCGCGAGAAAGTCGGGCGCATCGACACCATGGGGCGCGCGTACCGGTTCGTCCCCCGCCGCAACAAGGGCTTCGCGGAGATCGACCTCGGCGCGGCAGGGCTGGAGAACGACGTCGGGGCCATCTTCCAGACGGAGCGCCCGATCAAGCTGGAGAAGACCACGGAGCGGCGGATCGCCTTCGACCTGCTCGACAAGAACGACGACGGCGTGCTCGCCGGCGAGGAGCTCGACGCCGTGGGCTTCCGCATCGCGACCGCCGACCGGAACCGCGACGGAAAGATCGACTTCCCCGAGTTCGACGCCCTGGACCGGCTGTAGACGGGCCGGACCGGCCGCGGGGGGATTCGTCGGGCGGCCCCCGCTGGGCGCCGACGGCGATCGACCCTCCGTCCCCCCCGCCGTGGGCCCGGGACCTCTGCCCTTCGGAGCGGGGCGGCCGTTCGCGCGGCGTTTCCGCGACCGCACCCTTCCATCCCCCGCGTTCCGGGTTCCAATGGACGGCGATGACGATGCCGTCCACGGCGTGCGATCCGGCCCCGGGCTCCCGCCCCGTCGGCGACCACGTGCGCCGCGCGCGCCCCCAGGGGGCCGCCTTCCCTCCCCGCCGATCGCGGGGCGTCCCGTCGAGAGGAACGGAATGAAGGAGAGCCAGGCGCTCGACAGCGAAACCCTGATGCAGAAGATCGTGCAGCTCGTCCGCGAGAAACGCGGCGAGGACGTGGTGGCGCTCGACGTTCGCGGCGTGGTGGACTACATGGACTTCCTCGTGCTGGCCACGGCGCGCAGCGAGCGGCAGAATCGGGCGATCGCGGAGCACGCGGTGCGCTCGCTGAAACGCGAGGGGGAGCGCGCGCTCAGCAACGCCGGCGCGGAAGCGGGAACCTGGATCTGCGTCGACTTCGTGGACGTCGTGCTCCACCTCTTCACGCCCGAGACGCGGCAGCACTACGATCTGGAGTTGCTCTGGGCGGACGCCGACCGCGTGGACGTGCCCGAGGAGGATCGCGCCTCGCGTTCGAGTGCGTGACCACGGAGGGTCGATCGCCGCCGCGCGGCGTGTCGCCCCGTCGTTCGACGAGGCCAGGGCCGGCTCAGGGCCCGCCCATCACGCGGAGCAGCGGCGCGTCGGGGACCACCTCAGCGAGGCGCGCCTTCACCTCGGGGATGGCCGAGGGACCGCGACGCATGATCTCGCGGACGGCGTCGATCCCCAGGCGGAGGAAGCGGTCGCGGGGGACGGTCGCGAACGTCTCTCCGTCGTCCTTGGATGTGAGCACGGGCATGGCCGCGAGGAGGCGAGGGCGGAGGGCGAGGAGACGCTCGCCGATCGCGAGGTAGTCCTCCGCCGTGCCGTCCTGGATGTGCTGGTAGGCGAGCACGGGCACGAGCTCCGTCAGGACGAGGATGTGGTGACGGCCGCGACGGGGTAGCGTCGGCGTCGCTTCCGCGGCGCGGAGCAGGAGCCGGAGCGCCCGCAGCGCGCGGTCGGGAACGCGCTCGTCGATCGCGGGAACGAGATCCGGGTGGAGGGTCGGGACCTCGAGGAGCAGGTCCGCCTCGCGCACCATGAGCGACGGGTCGTCGGGATAGCGGGCCCGGGCGCGCTGCAGGAGGTCCCACGCGGTGTCCCAGCGCGCCCGGCGCACGCGTCCGTCCGGCGCGTCGGCGAGGAGGTCGAACGCCTGCACGGCGACGAGGAAGTCCGCCGCCGCGGGGTTGTCGGGCTCGAGGTCCTGGACGGCCGCGTAGAGAGCGGGGACCTCCTCGTAGCGTCCTTCCGCACGAAGGCGATCGGCGCGGAGGAAGAGCACGTCGGACGCCAGGACGCGCACGCCACCGAGGGTACGACCGACCTGCTGGAGCGGGTTCGCCCCCGCCGGCGCATCGGATCGCGGGGTCGCCCGCACCGCGGCGACGAGGAACACGATGGCGACGCCGAGGAGCGGGAGGGGCTTCACGACCGCCGTTCCCCCCCGAGCCGCCGGGGCGCGGGCAGCGCCAGGAGGAAAAGCACGACGAGGCCGTAGAGCAGGAGGTGGGCGAACGCGGAATCGAGGAGCACGTCGCCGAGGCCGACGGCGCGGCCCGCGGCGGGCTCCCCGGCCCACGCGACCAGCCCGACATCGGGCGCAAGCCGGGCGAACGCCTCCACGAACCCTAGGGCCAGCGTCTGGAAGGCAGGGGCGCCGGGAGGAACCAGGCCGATCAGCCAGGGCCGGGCGAGAGCGAGAAGGCCCAGGGCGTACCCCGCCGCCACCGCGGTCGGCGCGGAGGTGAAGCGCGAGACGAGCACGCTCACCGGCGCGACGGCGGCGCCGAGGAACCCGAGCACGAGGCCGACGACGAGGACGCTCCCGGCGAACGAGGCGGGCGCGCCGATCCACCGCGCGGAGAGCACGACGAGGCCGGATCCCTTCGTGCGGTTCTCGAGCACGAGGTCCGAGGCTGCGGGGGGGACGTCGAAGCGGAGCGGTCCCGGGGAGGCGTGCCGCTCGCCCTTCGCCTCGCCGGCCTGCCAGGCGAGGTCGAGCGGGAGCGTCAGGCCGTCCCGGCGTGCGACCTCGAGCTCCAGCAGGAGGGTCCTTCCGCGGGTGTCGAGGGGAACCGGGAGCGTGGAATCGAAGGCGTGCCGGCCCCCCAACGACGCGAGGGGCGCCGTCCGATGCACGGACGGCGGGCCGCCCGCGAGCGCAAGAAGGACGAGGAGGGCGCCTACGAGCCCGAGGACGACGCAGGCGATCATCCCGGCGACGGCGGGCGCGAGCCGGTGGAGGAAGGCGCGCGGCGCGAGCGTGGCGAGCCAGGCCGCCCGCCCGGCGTCGCGATCGCCCGGCAAGCGTTGCCCGCTCGCGGCACCGACGCCGAGGAGGACGCCACCGAGCAGCACCGTCGCGGCCCAGAGCGCGGAGGCGGGCCCCGACCGGAGCACGAGGGCGGGCAGGAACGCCGCGACCACCGCGATCCCGAGGAGTCGGGCCCCTCGGCCGCGCCGGACGATGACCCTGAGGTGGCGTCCCACCAGGGCGGGCAGCTCACGCATGGCCGTCCTCTCGGAAGAGCGCGAGGAGCGACGCCGAGTCGTCGCCCTCCAGCAGCGACGCGACGGTGCCCTCGCGCATCGTCCGCCCGTGGTCCAGGACGAGCGCGCGGTCGCACGCGCCCTCGGCGGTCACGCGGTCGTGCGTGGAGAGGAGCGCGGAGCCGCCGTCCCGACGATGCGTGTCGAGGATGGCGAGGACGTCCTGGACGCCGAGCGGGTCGAGCCCGGAGGTGGGCTCGTCCAGCACGAGCAGGCGCGGGCGATGGACCCACGCCGTGGCGAGGGCCAGACGGCGGGCCATCCCCCGCGAATACTGGCCGACGCGCCGACGCTGGTCGCGGCGCCCCAGCCCGACGATGTCGAGCGCCTGCTCGGACCGGCGCCGGCGCTCGCGCGCCGGCACGCCCTGGAGCGTGGCGAAGAGGCGGACCGTCTCGAGCCCCGACAGATCCCCGAAACGGCGGGCCTCCTCGGGAACGTAGCCCGTGCTGGCCCGGGCTTCCCGCCGCCCGGCGCGTCCCCCGAGCACGGCGAGGTCGCCGCGCGTGGGCACGAGCAGGCCGAGCACCATGAGCAGGGTGGTGCTCTTGCCGCTCCCGTTGGCGCCGAGAAGCCCGAGGCACTCGCCGGGGACGAGCTCGAAGTCGAGGCCCTGGACGGCGTCGACGGCCCGCTTCCCCCGCCCGAAGGTCCGGGCGAGCTCCCGCGCGCGAACCATGTCGTCTCCGCCGCCGGGGCCACCGGCCCGAGGCCCCGCCCCGAGGTTCCCAGCGCGCTCGGTCACCATGCCCGGGATTCTATGCGTGACCACCGCGCCCTCCCGAGCGATGGAGGGACGTGACCCCCGGAGCCCGCCAGCGTCGCCGCCGCGCCGACCTCCTCCTCGAGACCTTGCTCGTCCTCGCCACGCTCGTCCACCTCGTGCCCCGCCTCGGGCCCTCCCCGCCGCCACCCCGGATCGAACCCCTGCGGATCGACCTGGCGACGGCCCCCGCATCCACCCTCGCCTGCCTGCCGGGGATCGGCGCCGTCCGCGCGCGCGCCATCGTCGAGGACCGCCGGCAGAACGGCCCCGTGCCCAGCCTGGACGCCCTCGACCGCGTGCGCGGCATCGGCCCCGTGACGATCGAACGCCTGCGCGCTGCGCACGAGGTCCGCGCGGGCGCGTCGCCGTGGCGGGCGGTCGCGCCGGTAGCATCGCCGCATGCGCGAAGCCCCCCTCTTCCCGCTCGACGCCACGGCCGTGGAGGCGCTCCTTGGGAGAGCGCTCGCGGAGGACCGGGCCGACCATGACGTGACGACGCGGGCGGTCGTCGCCGCCGACCGCCCCGCCCGCGCCGTCGTCGTCGCCAAGGCGGAGGGCGTCCTCGCCGGCCTGCCCCTCGCCGAACCGGCGTTTCGCCGGCTCGACCCGGCCGCGAGCGTGGAGCACCGCCTCGCCGACGGCGACCGCGTCGCGCCCGGCGACGAGGTGCTCTCGGTCGAGGCCGGCGCGCGGGCGATCCTCTCCGCGGAGCGGACCGTGCTGAACCTGCTCGGCCACCTCTCCGGCATCGCCACGCTGACCCGGCGCTACGTGGACCTCGTGCAGGCCACCGGCGCCGTGGTCCTCGACACCCGCAAGACCACGCCCGGCCTTCGACGCCTCGAGAAGTACGCCGTCGCCTGCGGCGGCGGCGTGCCGCACCGCATGGACCTCGAGGCGGCGGGCATGATCAAGGAGAACCACCTGTACGCGGCGTTCGGCGAGACGGGGCCGGCCTCCATCCGAGAGGCCGTCCGGCGACTCCGCGCCGCGCTGCCCGAGGGGGCGACCCTCTGCTGCGAGGTGGAGAACCTCGCGGAGCTCGACGCCGCCGTGGAGGCCGGTACGGACGTCGCGATGCTCGACGGCTTCGCCCTCGACGACGTGAGGGAGGCGGTGGCGCGCGTCTCCCGGCGAGGGGGACGCCGCGTCCTGCTCGAGGTCACCGGCGGCGTGAACGAACGCACCGTGGCCGCGATCGCCGCGGCCGGCGTGGATCGCGTGAGCAGCGGCGCCCTCACGCACAGCGCCCCGGCGCTCGATCTGTCGCTCCGGGTGCTGCCGGGGTAGGGAAGGCGGTAGCAGGAAGGCGCGGGCGCTCTCGTCTCGCGGGCGAGCGCCTACCCGTGGAACGACCAGGGCTGGGCGTCGCGGTCGGGGAGGCGGCGGCGTTCCTCGGCGAGGGGGAGGACGAGACGCACGGCGCCGGAGGCGTCCCGCGAGAGGCTGCCGCCGGCTTCCTCGAGATTGCGTTGGGCGACCTGGAGCGAGAGGCCCGAGGTCGTCGCCTTCCAGGTCTCCTCCCCGGTCCGGGGCTCGACGCCAGCCTGCAGATCGAAGTCCAGGACGATGCGCTCACCCTCGCGGCCCGAGGTCACGACGAGCGGTCCCAAGAAGCGGCCCGCGTTCTCGAGGTACACGTGGATGGCCGCCACGAGGGCGTGCACCAGACGAGCCGGGGGCACGGCGATCAGCCCGTCGGCCTGGAGGTGCTTCTCGAGCGACGGCACGCCGCCGGCCTTGGGCGACACCTTCCGGAGCACGTGGGAGAGGTACATCTCGGCCTCCCGGACGGCGTCCGAGAGCTTCATGGGCGGCTGTGGATCCCCGACGGGCGCGAGGAACTCCTTGAAGTTCGAAAGCCGGGCGTTGACCCGACGGGCGAGCTCGAGGATCCGCTCGATGTCGCCCTTGACGCCGCCGACGTTCTCGCCGATCAGCGCCAGCTCGCAGTTCCCCTGGAGCGCGGTCAGGGCGTTGGAGAGTTCGTGGGCGAACCCGCGGGCGTGGAGCCCCGCCTCGGCGTAGCGCTCGAGCTGATCCACCCACTTCCAGAGAGCGTCGGCATGCATGCCGGCATCCTCCGTGCGGGGGGGGCCGTCGGCACGGAGGCGCGGCTCGCGGGACTCGCTCATCGGACACCCCTCAGGGAAGTCGCCTACTTCCCAGTTGACCTCCTATCGGCCGCCGGACCCCTGGAGCCTGGGGGGAATTGGCATGGGCCAAAGGCCCCAAGATGGGGGCCGGTGCGACCGCCGGGGCGTGGCCACGGGGCGGGGGATGGCCGCCCACGGATTGCGCGGCACGGGCGACCGCCGGGCGGAGCCATCTGGCGGGGGGCCCCGGGCTCCGGGAGAATCCGGGCGCACACGCGGTCCCCGCGGGAGGCGACGGGTGAGCGACGTCCTGCCCTTCACGAAGATGCACGGCACGGGAAACGACTACGTCGTCCTCGACGCGTTCCGGGACGTCCTTCCCGATCCGGCCGAGTTGGCCCGCCGGATGACGCCCCGTCGCTTCGGCGCGGGGGCGGACGGGCTCCTGGTCGCGGGGCCGAGCCCGAAGGCCGACCTCCGCATGCGGATGTTCAACGTGGACGGGTCCGAGGCCGAGATGTGCGGCAACGGCCTGCGCTGCCTGGTGAAGCTGGCCTGGGAGCGGGGGCACGTCGAACGGAAGGAGACGGGCACCGTCGAGACGGGTGCGGGGATCCTCGGGTGGCGCGTGCACGTGGGCTCCGCCGGCGTGGTCGATCGCGTGACGATCGACATGGGGGTTCCCCGCCTGGATCGCGAGGAGATCCCCATGAAGGGAGCGCCGGGGCCCGTGCGCGACGAACCCCTCCGCGTCGAGGACCGCACGTTCGAGATCACCGCCGTGTCCATGGGCAACCCCCACGCCGTGACGTTCCTGTCCCCGGTGGCGTCCTTCCCGTTGGAGCGGTACGGTCCGCTCGTCGAGACGCACCCTTCCTTCCCGCGCCGGACGAACGCGGAATTCGTGGAGGTGGTCTCGCGCGACGAGGTACGCCAACGGACCTGGGAGCGCGGCTGCGGCGAGACCTTCGCCTGCGGCACGGGCGCCTGCGCCGTGGTCGTGGCCGGCGTCGAGACGGGCCGCCTCGACCGCCGCGTTCGCGTCCGCCTCCTCGGCGGCCTCCTCGACGTCGAGTACCGCGAACGGGACGGCCACGTCCTCAAGACCGGCCCGGCCGTGGCGGTCTACGAGGGGCGCTGGCCGATGTGACCGGGCGGGGGGCCGCGAAACGCCCTCCTCGGCCCCCGGCGGAGGGGGACGGTCGAGCGGGTTCTGATGCCACGAGACGCGGGGGCGTCCCTCGGATCCGCGATCCGCTTTCGGAAGACGAGTCGTGGTCGCGCGTCGCCCTCCCCTCCCGCCAATCCCCGCGCTCTTCCCGGGGCGTTCGTATCCTCGTACGGTCCGCGCATCGATGTCGGGAGTGCCCGCCTTGCCGGTCTGCGAAGAGTGCGGCAACAGCCAGGTCACGCGGGGCCTCGTCGAGGGGCTGGAGGTCGAGGTCTGCGAGCTCTGCGGCGCCGTGCAGGGCGACGGCGAGGAGGTGCGCAAGGCGCGCGTGCGGTCGGAGGCCCGGGACCGCGGCTTCCAGGCCGAGGTCTACCCCCTCGTCCTCGCGCTGGAGAGCGTCCCCACCTTCAAGGTGGCGGCCGCGTCGGCCGGAAGGGCGGACCGGCACGAGTACCCCTTCGTCTTCCTCCGGGTGAAGGAAGAAGGCGGGCTCACGGACCTCGAGCGACTGCTCACGAGCCTCGAAATGGCGAACCGCGCGACGCGACGCCGGTGGGTGCTCGAGCTGACGCTCCAGCGGGGGCTCTTGTGCATCCTCCGCCCGCGCTTCTGGAAGCCGGTCCAGGAGATCACCTCCGCCGACATCCTGGAGGCCCGGGGCGACCTGCCGGTGCTCGCCGAGGACATCCGCCGCGACGTACGCCTCGCGTGGTGGCGAGGGTAGGGGCCAACCCGCATGCCGGCGGGCCGGGGGTGGTGGCCCAGGGGACGGGGGCGCCCCTCCGTCCCCTCACGCGACAGCCTGGACGCCGAGGTAGCGCAGGAAGGGCTGCCAGGCGCCCTCGACGTGGTGGATGTCGATGCGCGCGATGCGGCCGTCGAAGGACATCTCGCGGAGGAGGCCCCGGCACTCGGTCACGGCACCGCCGGGCCAGTCGAGGACCACCTCCAGGGGGCTTCCCTTGGGCGGGGCGTCGGGGAGGACGAGGCACGCCTCCTCGCCGCGGAGTGCCAGCGCGAGGGCGGGGCGAAGACGCCCCTGCCAGCGGATTCCCACGCGGGGCTCGGGACTCGACGATGTCCGGTTCATCCGTCCTCCGAGGAACAGCATCGACGTCACCTCACACGAGCCCACCTTGTTGTCGACGTGCCGCGGGCAGGGGCTTGAGCCCGTGGGGCCGGTAGGATCGGGGTCCTTAACTTCCTTTCAGTCGCTCAGCCCGTGGACGGTCGGCTCCGGCCTCTCTCGCGGGCCCCCCGAGGAGGGACGCCATGGCCCGCCACGACGGCCGCGAGCCGGACCAGATCCGCCCCATCGAGATCGTGCGGCGGTTCACGGACGCCGCCCCCGGCGCCGTGCTCTACCGATGCGGGAAGACCTGCCTCTACGTGACGGCCAGCATCGACGAGCGGGTCCCGCCGTGGATGGCCGGCCGCGGGACGGGCTGGGTCACCGCCGAGTACGGGATGCTCCCGGGCTCGACCCAGAGCCGGAAGACGCGCCCCACCTCGGCGTTCCGCCAGGACGGGCGGACCCACGAGATCCAGCGGCTCATCGGGAGGGCGCTGAGGAGCGTGGTGGACATGTCGGCGCTGGGCGAGCGGACGGTCTGGCTCGACTGCGACGTCCTGGAGGCCGATGGGGGCACGCGGACGGCCGCGATCAACGGCGCCTACGTGGCGCTCTGCGACGCGCTCCGCGGCTACGACTTCAAGAAGCCGCTGAAGAAGTGGCCGATCGAGGAGGCCATCGGGGCGATCTCCGTCGGCGTGGTCCAGGGGCTTCCCGTGGTGGATCTGGACTACCGGGAAGACCACCGCGCCGAGGTGGACATGAACGTGGTGATGACGGAGTCGGGCCGCTTCCTGGAGATCCAGGGAACCGGCGAGGCCCGGCCGTTCACGGGCGACGAGCTGGCCCAGATGCTCGGCCTCGCCCAAGGGGGAATCGAGCAGGCCATGAAGGCGACCCGCCAGGCCTTCACGGCGTGACGCGGTCCGCAGAGGAAGCCGGGGGGCCGGAGCGGATGCGGATCGCCCTCGCGACCACGAATCGCCACAAGGCGGAGGAGATCCGCGCCATCCTCGAAGGCTCGGGGATCGAGGTGGTGGTGCCGGACGGTCTGCCGACCGTGGTGGAGACGGGCGACACATTCGCCGAGAACGCCTACCGGAAGGCCTGGAGCGCGGCCCGGCACCTGGGGATGCCCGCCCTGGCCGACGACTCGGGGCTGGTCGTCGAGGCGCTGGGCGGCGCGCCCGGCGTCCGCTCGGCGCGCTACGCGGGGCCCGAGGCGGACGCCGCGCGGAACAACGCCCTTCTCGTCGAACGGCTGGAGGCGCTCGGCGCGAGCGATCCGCCGGCGGCCTTCGTCTGCCACGCCGTCGTGGTGGACCCCGAGGGGCAAACCGTCGCCGAGGCGGAAGGCCGTGTGGAGGGCGTCATCCGGTGGCCCGGCGCCGGACGGGCCGGCTTCGGCTACGACCCGCTCTTCCACCACCCCCCCAGCGGGCGGCGTTTCGCCGAGCTCCGTCCCGAGGAGAAGAACGCGATCAGCCACCGCGGCCGGGCGCTGAGGGCTCTCGCCCGCCGGCTCGCGGGGTGAGACGTCGCGAAGGGAGAGTTCCGTCGCCGTTGGGACGCGCCGGGTCCCCCGCCCTTCCGGGCCGGCACCCTCCCGCAAGCAGGGGGGGCCCGGCCGCCGTTCCTACAATCGCCGGATGGCGCGCGGTCCCCAGACCCACATCCGCAACTTCGCGATCGTGGCCCACATCGACCACGGGAAGTCCACCCTGGCGGACCGGATCCTGGAGATCACGGGTCTGGTCGTGAGGGGGCAGGCCGTCCCCCAGATGCTCGACGAACTGGACCTGGAACGGGAGCGGGGCATCACCATCAAGGCCCGCGCCGTGCGCCTCGCCTACCGCAAGGACGGCCAGGACTACGTGCTGAACCTCATCGACACCCCCGGCCACGTGGACTTCACCTACGAGGTCAGCCGCTCCCTGGCGGCCTGCGAGGGGGCGATCCTGCTGGTGGACGCGACCCAGGGGGTGGAGGCCCAGACCGTCGCGAACGCCTACCTCGCCGTCGAGGCCGGCTTGGAGATCCTCCCGGTCCTGAACAAGGTGGACATGGCGGGGGCCCGCCCGGACGACGTCACGGAGGAGATCCACGCGGTCCTGGGCCTGGACCCGGAGACGGTGCTCCGCTGCTCCGCCAAGACCGGCGAGGGCGTGCAGGACGTGATCGACGCCCTGATCGAGACGGTGCCTCCTCCCGTCGGAGACCCGGACGGACCGCTCCGCGCCCTGCTCTTCGACGCGATCTACGACACCTACCGCGGCGTCGTGATCTACGTCCGCCTGATCGACGGGGTGCTGTCGAAGGGCGCGAAGATCCGCCTCCTCGGGGCGCAGCGCGACTACGAGGTTCTCGAGATCGGCGTCCTCAACCCCCACCGCCAGCCCTTCGAACGGCTGCGCGCCGGGGAGTCGGGCTACGTCGTCGCGGGCATCAAGTCCCTCGACGACGTGCGGATCGGCGACACCGTGACCACCTCGCCGCCCCCGGCGCGCGTCGAGCGCCTGCCCGGCTACCGCGAGCCGCAGCCGATGGTCTACTGCGGGTTGTACCCGACCTACCCGAAGGACTTCGAATCGCTCCGGCGCGCACTCCAGACCCTCCGGCTGAACGACGCGTCGCTGACCTTCCAGCCGGAGAGCTCGGAGGCGCTCGGGTTCGGCTTCCGCTGCGGGTTCCTCGGACTGCTCCACATGGAGATCGTCCAGGAGCGGCTGGAGCGCGACAGCGACGTCGACATCGTCCAGACGGCGCCGAACGTCACGTACGAGATCCTCACCACGGCGGGCGAGGTCGTCCGCATCGAGAAGCCGTCGGACGTCCCCGACGCGAACTACATTGCCGAGTTCCGCGAGCCGATCGCGCGCTGCTCCATGATCGTCCCGACCGAATCCATCGGGTCGATGATGAAGATCTGCACGGATCGCCGCGGCATCTACGTGGAGACGCAGTACCTGTCCCCGTCGCGCGTGATGCTGGTCTTCGACCTCCCTTTGCAGGAGATCGTGTTCGACTTCTACGACCGGCTGAAGTCCGTGACCCGAGGCTACGGCACGCTCGACTACGAGGTCCGCACCTACAAGAAGTCCGACCTCGTCCGTCTCCGACTGCTCGTGAACGCACTGGAGGTCGATGCGCTGTCGCTCATCTGCCACCGGAGCGTGGCCGAAAACCGAGGCCGGAACGTGCTGCGGAAACTCCGGAAGGCCATTCCACGCCACCTCTTCGCCGTCCCCCTGCAGGCCGCGATCGGCGGGCGGATCGTGGCGAGGGAGACCATCGCGCCGCTCCGCAAGGACGTCACGGCCAAGTGCTACGGTGGCGACATCACGCGCAAGCGAAAGCTCCTGGAAAAGCAGAAGAAGGGCAAGAAGCGGATGAAACAGGTCGGGTCCGTCGAAATTCCTCAGGACGCCTTCCTGGCGGTCCTGTCGGGCGACGAGGACGAGAAGCGGTGACGGACGCGCCTCCGCCCGTGGGCGAGCCCGCCGAACCCGCGGTCGTGTCGGCACCCGGCCCCCTCGCTCCGCTCGAGCGCCATCGCGTGCTCGAGACCATCAAGGACAACATCGAGGCGTTCACCATCGCCCTGATCATGGCGCTGGTGATCAAGCACTTCTGCGTCGAAGCGTTCAAGATCCCGACCGGCTCGATGGAGCCGACGCTGCTCGGCGAGAAGAACCACCCCGTAGGGGACCGCATCCTCGTGGACAAGCTCGCCTACATGACGAGCGAACCGTCCCGCTGGGACGTGATGGTCTTCCTCTACCCGCTGAACAAGTCGAAGCACTTCATCAAGCGCGTGGCGGGCGTGGGCGAGGAGTGGATCCGGATCCTCCGTGGCGACATCTGGTTCCGGAAGAGCCCGGACGAACCCTGGCGCATCGCCACGAAGCCCCGGCGCGTACGGGAGTCGCTCTACGAGCCGGTGTTCCCGGCGAAGGGAGGCGCGGCCTTCGCGGCCTCGGACTACTGGGAGCCGGAAGGCAGCTGGCGGGTCGTCGGTGTGGACGACCTGCGCTTCGAGGGCGGCGACGAGGCAGCCGTCCACCTCCTCAAGCGGTTCGGCGAGAACGACTCCGACGCCTACGGCGGTCTCGGCGCCGCCGGCGCGCTGATACGCGACCTCCGGTTTCGCATGCGCCTCCGCCCCGAAGCCCCGACGACCCTCACGATCGGCTGGCACCCGTCCGAGAAGGAGGAGTCGTACGTCCGTCTCGCGCCGCCGGGCTCCTCGGAGGGCTCGCTGGCGGGCATCCTCCGGCCCGGCCGCACGGCCCGGGCGCCGCTCGACGTCGAATGGACGGCGGACCATCCCCTGGACCTCGAGATGGAGTGCGTGGACGGACAGCTCCACGTCCGCGTGGACGATCACGAGGTCGCCATGCTCGACGAGCAGCGCTCGATCGAGGGCGTCCGGGACTACGACGACTTCCTGCAGGACTTCACGATCGAGGCGGACGGCGGTCCGCTGGAGGTCTCCCGCTTCCGCGTGGGTCGCGACATCCAGTACCAGCGCGGCGACATGGACCAGTTGGAGGAGGGCGACTTGGGCCTCCACATCCCGCCCCACCACTACTTCATGCTGGGCGACAACACCGGCTCGTCCCACGACAGCCGCATGTGGGAGTTGCACCACGTGCCCCTGAAGGACGGTCGCGAGATCGTCTACACGACGGACCGGGAGACGCCGGTCCGGTACGAAGACGGCTGGACGATCGTCGTGGACGTGGACGGGATCGAACGGCGATGGCGGGACGAGGACGTGAAGGACCCGCCGGGACGCACGACGGTGCACGCCCCCTTCGTGCCGCGCGAGCTCGTCGTGGGCCGCGCCTTCCTCATCTTCTGGCCCGTCCTGCCGGACTTCCCCGGGAGGTTCGGCTTCATCCGCTGAGGGCGGGAGGACCTCCGCCCGGGCGCCGGCGTGGGTCGGCATGGGTCGGTCGCATGCGAAGCGTCGCGGAGCGGATCTCCCGCGGCGCCCGGAGGGGCCGAGGCGAGCGCGCAGGGGCCGGGTCGGGACGCCTTCGCCGTTCTCGAGCCCGCCTCCTCTTCCTCACCCCGTCGCCGCGGCGAGGCAGCGGCGGAGCAGGGCGGCGAGGTCGGAGCGGCCCTGGGCCTCGGCCATCCAGAGGCTCTCCTCGAGGAGTTGGCGGTCGCTGCGACGCGAGGTGGGGAGGCGCCGTATCGCGGCTTCGTCGAGCACGGGCGGGAACGTCTCGAAGCGGTCGCGGACACCGGCGACCTCCAGGTTGAGCATCGTGCGCAGACACTTGGGACAACGGCCGCAGTTGTAGGCGCCATCGCGGTTCTCCCAGCAGACGCGGAGGTGGCGGCAGGCGGCCGGGTGGTCCGCGACGACCCGCGCCTTCTCGGGGCGCGTCGCCTCCGTGCCGTCGCTGCGGATGCGCGCGAGGCCGCTGGACCACGTTTCGCCGTTGCCGTTCCCGCAGAGCGCCTTCGGGCGGTGCGCCTCGGACAGGGTCGCCGCGACGAGGATCTCGCGGAACGACGGCGCGATCAGGAGGGCAACGGCGATCAGCCCGGCGTGGCTGAACCAGGACCAGTCCGCGTAGCGGTCGGAGAAGCGGCGGAGGTCCGTCTCGACCTCCCACAGGGGCTTGCCCAGTTCGGCGGCGGCGGCGCGAACGCGTCCGGCGACGAGGGCTCGGAGGGGGGCGTCCCCGAGCGCCACGTCGAAGCCGTGGACGAAGACGAGGTGCGTGATCTCGCCGGCGTGGGCGAGGGCCGTATAGAAGGAGTCGAGCCCCCCGGAGAAGAAGGCGGCGACGTCACGGACCGCGGACGCAGGGGCGAAAACGGTGTTCGGGGTCGAGACGCGGAGCGGGTGCAGGTGCGGGTACCAGCCTCTCAGGTCCTCCTGCACCGCGTCGAGCGACGCGACGAGGGGAGCGCTCACGGGTCCCTCGAGGCGCACCCGCGCGCCCGTCTTCATCCCGAGAAGGGCGGCCACGGGGAGGAAGGGGTCGTCGGTCGGGACGAGCGGGGTGGGCGACCGGAAGAAGACCTCTTCGCGCCGGCCGCCGATCCGGATCCGGGCGACGAGGCGGTCGCCCGCCCGGCGCGCCGTCTCCACCACGATCTCGCGGCGCCAGAGGTGTCCCATGCGGTGGTTCCCCAGCCGTCGTCGGCACACGGTACCATCGGGACGGTGGAATCCGCCGGGGCCATGCACGCCGGATCGATCGGGACATCGCCGCCCGCCGTGGAGCGGCTGGGTCGTCTCTTCGAGAAGGCGATCCGGGCGAGGGCCTTTCCGGGCGCGGCCGTCGCCCTCGGGCGACCGGGATCGCCGACGATCGTGCGCTGCTACGGCGCCCTCGACTACGAGGGAGGCCCGGCGGTGACGCCGCGAACGCTCTACGACGTCGCCTGCATGACCAAGCCCCTCGCGGTCGGCGCGCTCCTGATGCGGCTCGTGGCCGACGGCTTCGACCTGGACGCGCCGGTGGCGGAGGTGCTCCCCGCCTTCGGGCACCACGGCAAGGAGCGGACCACCTGGACGAACCTGCTGGTCCACGCGGGCGGCCTCCGGCCCTCCCTCTCCTACGGCCGCCTGGTCGGGGCGAGCCGCGAAGAGGTCGTCCGCGGGATCCTCGATGCCCGGCCGCGATTCCCCCCGGGATCCCGGTGGGAGTACTCCTGCGACGGCTACATCTGTCTCGGATTCGCCCTGGAGAGGCTCCTCGGCCGGGACCTCGACACCCTGGTGCGCGAGCGAATTTGCGGTCCGCTGGGCATGCGCCGGACGCGCTACGTGCGGGCCGGCGAGCGCGCGTGGGACGAGGTCGCGCCCACGGGCACGGATGGGATCCTCCAGCGGGGGCCGCTCTGCGGCGTGGTGGAGGAGCCGCTGGCGTGGTCGCTCGGCGGCGTCGCCGGCAACGCCGGTCTCTTCACGTGCCTCGACGACCTCGTGCGCTTCGCGCGCACGCTGGTCGGCGATCGGCCGTCGGGTACGGAGGCGATCTTCGACGCCGGCGTGGTCGCGCGATTCGCCCGGCCCGTCGATCCGGCTCGGTTCGGCACCCGGGCGCTGGGCTGGGATACGCGCTCGCCCACGGGCTACACGGTGGCGGGCCGGGCGCTCGGCGAGAAGAGCTTCGGCCACACCGGGAACACCGGCTGCTCGCTCTGGATCGACCCGGCAGACGGCCTGTGGGTCGCGCTCCTCTCCAACGCGAACCACCCCGTGCGCGGACGGCGACGCTACGTGCGCATCCGCCCCCGTCTCTCCGAGATCGCCGCGGCGGCGCTGCGCGCTTGAGTCAACCGGTCGGAGGGGACTCTTCGGTGCCCGACGGGGGCTCTTCGGGACGGGCCGGTTCGTCGAAGGGATCGGGAACGCGGGGCCTCGGGCGACGCGGCCTGGAAGAAGCCGAACGCGCGGGGCTCTCCCGGACGTTGCGGTCCAGCTGCAGCACGCCGTAGACGAGCAGGAGGAAGCCGAACGCCAAGGCGAGGGCCCCGGCCACGGCCCAACCCTCCTCGTGGTCCGTGGCGGCGACGATTGGAGCGACGAGGGAGAACGCGAAGAGGACCGCTGCGGCCACGAGAACCCCGTGAGACCGGGTAGCGCTCCATCCGAGCCGCCACGAGGTGAGTAGCACCAGGACGACGAGCACCTCACCGACGACAGCGCCGTCCATCCGCGCCTCCCGCGCCCGCTCCCCGGGCGATCCGTGCCGAGGCTACGTGTGGGACGGCGCGGGCGCAAGCGCGGCGCGCCGGACGGTCACGAGCGCTCGCGTAGATGCTCGTTGGTGCGGGCGTCGCGCTCGTTCATGTAGAAGCCCTCGCCGAGATAGGTTCGCCGGACGATCTCGTCGCGGACCAGGGCGGTGGGCGTGCCCTGGGCCAGGATCTTGCCCGAGGCGAGGATGTACGAGCGATCCGTCATGGCCAGCGCTTCGCGCACGTTGTGGTCGGTGAGCAGGATCGCGAGGTTCTTCGACTCGCGAAGACGCAGCAGGATCCCCTGGATCTCCTGGACCGTGATCGGGTCCACGCCCGCGAACGGCTCGTCGAGCAGCAGGATGAGCGGGTCGTGCGTGAGAGCCCGGGCGATCTCGAGCCGCCGGCGCTCGCCGCCGGAGAGCACCTCCGCGCGGCTCTTGCGGACGACGGTCAGGTCCAGGTCGTGGAGCAGCATCTCCATGCGGTCGCGGCGCTCGCGGCGGCCGAGCGGCAGCGTCTCCAGGATCGCGAGGAGATTCCCCTCGACGGTCATCGTCCGGAAGACGCTCGGCTCCTGGGGCAGGTACGCGACCCCGCGCCGCGCCCGCTTGTAGATGGGCATCCGCGACAGGTCGCGGTCCTGCAGGTAGACCGCGCCGGCGTCGGGCCTCACCAACCCCAGCACCATCCGGAACGAGGTCGTCTTGCCCGCTCCGTTCGGTCCGAGCAGCCCGACGATCTCCCCGGGATCCACGTGAAACGACACGTTGTGGACCACCACGCGCTTCCGGTACGACTTCAGCAGTTGTCGCGCTTCGAGCAGGGCCACGGCCCCGGATGCTACCGGCCGCACGGGCGAGGCGGAGGGAATGCGGGGTTGGCGGTGGTCCGCCGTCTCCGGGACGGGCGGACAGGGCCCCTGGTTCGTGGCGGCGTGGCCCCCCTCGAAGCGGACCGCGACCGTACCGACCGAGGCTCGACGCCATCGCATCCGCTTCGACCCCTGCGGGCGTATCGGCGGATCCCCGTCGCCGCGGCCCGCGTGCGGCCGATGCGCCCCCGGTCCACCCCGCGTGGAAGGCGCCTGCGGCCGGCGGACGGCGATGGCCCAGCCCACCCCGGGCCACGGGCGCACGACAGTCCCCCCCGTGCACGACCGCGCCCACCCCCCTGTCCACGCGACGCCGAAGGCCCCCGCTCCCCCCTCCCGCACGAACCCGTCCCCCGCGCGTCCGGGCCTTCCCCGACCCGGTGGGGCAGGGCTCCGGGGCCTTCGCCGGGGCCCGTAGGATTGGGCCTCCGGGTCGGACCGGGCCATCCGGGTCCCGGGGCCCGGAGCGCGGGAGTCGGCCTTGGACATCGTGGTCCTGATCAAGCGCGTCGCGAGCACCGAAACGCGCGTCAAGATCGCGGCGGACGGAAAGAGCCTCGATCCGTCCGGCGTGCAGTACGTCATGTCGCCCTACGACGAGATCGCCGTCGAACAGGCCATCCAGTTGAAGGAAGCGGGGAGCGACGTCACGGTCACGGTCGTGACGCTCGGGCCCGCGGCGGCGACGAAGGAGCTCCGCACGGCCCTGGCCATGGGAGCGGACGCGGCCGTCCACCTCGTGACGGGGGAATCGCCGGACGCCGAGGGCACCGCCGCGGCGCTGGCCGAGGCACTGAAGGACCGCTCGATCGACCTGATCCTCTGCGGCCGGCAGGCCACGGACGTGGACGACTTCGCCGTCGGACCGATGCTCGCGGCCCGACTGGGCATGCCGTGCGTGGCGATGATCTCGTCGCTCGAGGTCGCCGACGGCAAGGCGACGGCGAAGCGCGAGATGGACGGGGCGACGGAGATCCTGGGGGTGGATCTCCCGTGCCTCTTCACCGCGGAGAAGGGACTCGCCGAGCCTCGGTATCCGGGGCTCAAGGGGATCATGGCCGCGAAGAGGAAGCCCCTGGAGTCGGTCCCCGTCGAAGGCGCTTCGACGACCACCGTCGAGGCCCTGGAGCTCCCGCCGGCGCGGGGCGAGATCACCATGATCGACCCCACGCCCGAAGGCATGAACCGGTTGCTCGAAGCCCTGCGTGTCGAGAGGAAGGTGCTCTGATGACCGGCGACGTCCTGATCTACGTCGAGAACGACGGCGAGACCGGGGGGCTCAAGCGATCCGCCGCCGAGGTGGCGAGCGCCGGCCGGAGGCTCGCCGACGAGGGCGGCGGATCGCTCGTCGCCCTGGCGTGCGGCGGGTCGGCCGAGAAGGACCGCGACCTCCTGGCGCGCCACGGCGTCGATCGGATCCTCCACGGCGAGGGCGACGCGTTCGCGCGCTACCAGTTGGGCCCGGTTGCCGACGCCGTGAAGGCGGCGTGGGAGCAGGTGCAACCGAAGGCGTTCCTCCTCGCCGCGTCCGTCGCAGGCAAGGAGTTGGGGCCGACCGTCGCGGCCCGCCAGGGCGCCGCGTTCGTCTCCGACGTCACCGCCCTCGGCGGGTCGGACGGCGGGTTTCGGGTCACGAAGCCGCGGTTCGCGGGCAAGGCCTTCGCCACGATGTCGCTGCCGGCCCCGGCCGTGATCTCGATCCGGCCGAACTCCCTCCCGCCCGAGGAGGCGCCGAGGGACGGCAGCCTCGAGCCCCTGTCCGTGACGACGGACGGAAGGGCGGCCCGGGTCACCGACGTCGAGGCGCCCGCGCAGAAGGAGTTGGAACTCACCGAGGCGGACGTCGTCGTGAGCGGCGGCCGCGGACTGGGAGCGCCGGAGAACTGGACCCTCATCCTCGACCTCGCCGAGGCGCTCGGGGGGGCGCACGGCGCCTCCCGGGCCGTGGTGGACGCCGGTTGGCGCCCCCACAGCGAGCAGGTGGGCCAGACGGGCAAGACCGTGACGCCCAAGATCTACGTCGCGGCGGGCATCAGCGGCGCGATCCAGCATCTCGCCGGCATGAGCAGTTCCAAGGTCATCATCGCCGTGAACAAGGACCCGGAAGCCCCCATCTTCAAGGTCGCCGACTACGGAATCGTGGGCGACGTCGCCCAGGTCCTGCCCCTGCTCACGCAGGCGGCCCGGTCCTTCCTGGGCGGGTAGCCTCGCCCGCCCGCCCCTCGCCCCCCCCGCTGGAGCCTCCTTGCCGGACACCCCTCCCGACCCCGCCTCCGCCGACGCGCCCGTGCCGGGACGAGGCCAGCGGCGCATCGCGGAGGTCGGGCTCCAGCGCCTGAAGGCCTCCCGGCTGCTCCAGGCCTGCGCCATCCTGGCCTTCCTGGGCTACGGGGGGCTCGTCGCCCTCGTCGTGGCGGGAAAGCTGGAATTCACCCAAGCGGGCGTGGTGGCGGGACTCAGCCTGGCGTCCTGGTTCTTCCTGTTCTGGCTCGTTTCGGGTATCCAGGAGATGGTGGATCGGTTGGGGGAGCGGGCGCGCCGCGCGCCGGTTCGCCACACGCTCGAGGCGACGGCGATCGGCTGCGTGGTGATCGTCCACGTGTTGATGACGGTGATCGTCGTCTATAGCGCGAGGAGGTGACCCGTGATCGCCCACCGACGCCCAGAGAAGCGACGCTCCCGCCGTCCCGGCCCCCGCGCCCCGCGGGCCCTCGCCGCACTGACCGTCCTCGTCCTCCTGGGATTCGGCCTGGCGGCCCGCGCCGACGAGCCGCCGCCGGAGCCGGCTCCGAGTCCTCCCGCCCCGACGGCACCCGAGGAGACGCCGGCCCCGACACCGGCTCCTCCGGCCGAGGCGCCGCCCCCGGCGAAGCCGGCCGCCCCGGCCGCCCAGGCCCCGACGGCCGAGGCTCCTGCGAAGATGGCCGCCGGAGAGGCCGCCGAGACGCCCCCGACCCGGGCCGACGCCGGCCGCCCCGTGACCTGGGAACCCAAGATCGACGGTCCGCCGCCCCCGAGCTTCCCGCCGTCATCGGGTCCGCAGCCCGGCCGGCGGGCGCAGACCACGCCCCGGCATCCGACGCGCCCGTTCGCCGAGGAACCGGACGTCACCCTGGAAGCGTTCGGGACGAACGACGAAGCGAGCGGCGGCCCGGGGATCGTCGTCCCCAAGGAGCCCCCGACGAGGACCGAGGTGGCCGCCATCGCGAAGACGCACAACGTCGTCTGGCGCTGCGAGTGCCCGGGCAAGGCGATCCGCTTGGACCTTCTCTTCGCCGTGGTCGGGATGAAGGGCGAGTGGGTCGGCGCGAGCGTGGACTTCTACGACGCGCACGGCCGCCCGATCCTCTCCGTCCTCGAACCGTTCATGAACCGCTCCGGCCAGGTCAGCGCGTGGACGAAGCTCATCCGGGTCGAGCACGACGCGAGGTGGCTGCGGACCACGCTCCTGGTGCCCTACGGGGCATTTCCGTGCCCGATCGACAAGGACGACTACGCCATCGAGGCCCGCGTGCACCTCATCCGGCGTCGCGCGCCCGACCAGTACCAGATCGTGGTGTCGGACTCGACCACCTTCACGGTGTTCGGCAAGGCGGCCGGCCCGCGCGACTGGCACGACTACGTAGGCGCCGATCGGGCGCCGATGCAGCCCTGCGATGAGCGCATCCGCCGCATGCACCAGCGCTCGAGTCCCCTGGACGTGATCCGCGAAGCCCCCCGCCGCGCCAAGGAGATGTGGCGCCCGTTCTGCCCCGTTCCGGGAGCGTAGGGCCCGGACACGCCGCCACGGACTCCGGCGCGACATCGGCGCCTTCGCGGGAGGGACGCGGAGCGAGAGCGTCCGTCCGGATGCCTGCGTCCGTACCGCAGGACCCTCGGGCCGCGTCAATCCGGTGCGGGGCGGAACTTGTAGCCGCTTCCGCGGACCGTCAGGATCCAGCGGGGTGCGTTGGCGTCGTCCTCGATCTTCTGGCGCAGCTTGTTGATGAAGTTGTCGATCGTGCGCGGCGTGCCGTCGTAGTCGTAGCCCCAGACCTTGTTGAGGATCTGGTCGCGGCTGAGCACCCGCCCCCGATTCTGGATCAGGTGTTTCAGGAGGTTGAACTCGCGAGTCGAGAGTTCCTTGTCGTCGCCGTCTACCGTCAGCGTCTGGCCACTGAAGTCGATCTGGAGGTTCTCCTCCTCGAACGTCTCGATCTCCCCTTCCATCGCCTTGCGGCGGCGGAGCGCGGCCTTGATGCGCGCGGTGAGCTCGCGGATGGAGAACGGCTTCGTGACGTAGTCGTCGGCGCCGAGCTCGAGCCCGAGGACCTTGTCGCCCTCGTCGCCCTTCGCCGAGAGGATGACGATCGGAATGGTGCTGTCGTACTTGCGCACGGTGCGGCAGACCTCGAAGCCGTTCACCTTGGGCAGCATCAGGTCGAGGACGATCAGGTCGGGCTTCTTGTCGAAGGCCCGCTGGATCGCCTCCTCGCCGTCCCGCGCGATGTCCACGTCGAACCCCTCGAACTCGAGGCTCCGCTTGAGCCCGAGACGGATGGCGGGGTCGTCCTCCACGATCAGGATGTGGGAGCTCATGCCGTGGTCTGTGCCTCCGACCTCGTTCTGGGACTTGATCCTACGGGACCCGCGGAGGAGGTCGAAGCGCGGGGCGCCACCTTGGCGATGGGGAAGGCGATCCGGAACCGGGAGCCGTGGCCGCGCTCGCCCCCCTCGACGCGGATTCGCCCCTTGTGGGCCCGGACGATCGTGCGGACCAGGGAGAGACCGAGGCCCGTACCCGCGACCTTCGTCAGGTAGGCGTCGGATCGGTAGAACATCTCGAAGACCCGGCGCCGGTCCCTGCGGGGGATGCCGATGCCGTCGTCGTCCACGACCAGCAGCCATTGGCGGCCCCGGCGGCCCGTGTGGACCCGGATCTCGGCCTCGTCGCCCCGGCGGTACTTCCACGCGTTGGTGAGGAGGTTCGTGGCGACGTCGTTCATCGCCGCCTCGTCCATCAACATCGGCATGGGGCCGTCGTGGAGGTCCACCTTCAGATCGAGACCGGGTTCCGTGACGATGCGCCGGAAGCGCTCGGTCGCCTCCGCGACCACCTGGTTCAGGTCGCCGGGGCGCAGCTCGTACGGGACGCCACGCGCCTCGCGGCGCGCCGTCTCGAGCATCCGGGCGACGATCCCCTGGAGTCGCTGCGCCTCCTGGGCGAGGACGTCGAGCCCTTCCCGGCGCTCCTCCTCCGTCTGCAACTGCCCCTCCTGCAGCATCTCGGCGAAGAGGCCGATGCTCGTGAGCGGCGTCTTGAGCTCGTGCGAGAGGTTGCTCACGAAGTCGGCCTTCAGCCGCGCCAGGCGGACCTCGCGCGCGTAGAGGCGGCTCAGCACGGTCCCCCCCATCCCCAGCCCGCCGGCCGCGAGGAGGATGATGCCCCAGTAGAAGAGCTCGGCCGGCCCCTCCGCCGGCAGCGCCGGCGGTCGCACCCACAGGAGTTCCGCCCGGTAAGGCAGCGGGAGGCCCGCCGCGGCGCCGAGCGGACGCGTCGCCGCGACGTTCGCCGCCGGGGGATCGCGTTGCTCGACGAGGTGGAACGCCAGGCCCTGGGGATCGAGCAATCGCGCGTCCGCCTGCCCCTCCACGAGAAGCCGCAGGGCCTCGGGGTCGATCACGAGCACGTAGTACCCCGCCGCCTCCGCGTCCGGGACGGCGCCGGCCGTGACCGTGTCGTCGTCGGGGGGCACGGGAACGAGGCCGAAGAGATCGTCGCCGATCGCCACGAGCTTGGAGCGCGGCCCCCGCTGGCGCAGCGCGGCGAACAGGAGGTCGCGCATCCCCCCCTCGCCTTCCAGGCTCCGTCGCGCGCGGAGGTAGGCATCGACCCGGAGGCGGATCTCGCGCTTCCGCTCCTGGTCGGGCTCGAGCGCGGTCGTCACCGAGACGATGAGATCCTCCAACTCGGTGAGGAGAGGCTGGTCGGCCGAGGCGATGTCGTCGATGCGGTCCTTGTTGAGCGCGAGGACCTCGATCGCAGCCAACAGGCTGTTCTCGAGGTCGATGTAGGGGGTGAGCCCCTCATCGACGTCGGAGGGCACCGCGGCCGCCGCCTGGGCGGAGGTCAGGAGGCGGATCGCGTCGCCGACGGACTCGGGATAGCCGTGCACGCCCTGGCGATACGGATAGCGGCGGATCAGGTCGATCGTCGTGCGGATCCGCATGAGCTCGTCGAGGCGGACCAGCGTCTCCTGGCCGGCCTTCTCCTCCAGCTCGCGGATCGCGGCCTTCTCCCGGTCGGCCTGGTCGAGCATGCGCTGGCGCTCTTCGGGCGGAACGTAGAGGAGGTGGCTCCGGTCGGCCCAGTGGATCACGCCCGTGGAGGGCTCGATGTGGTAGACGAGTCGGATCAGGTCGGCGTGCCGCTTCCGCGCGGGCGGACGGAGGAGCTCGAGGGCGGACCGGTTCTGGACGTCGGTCAGGATCCCGTCCACCTCCCCGGCCGCCCCCCGGAGGATCTGATCGAGGGTGCGCTGGGCGGCGGCCTCGGCGCGCTCCTCGGCGACACGCCGCGCCTCCTTCCGGTCCCGCAGGATCGCGGACAGCGCGAGGACCGCGACGACCAGGATCTGGAGGAAGACCACCAGCATGACGACCGCCGCGGTCTTGGAGCCCCGGGATGCAGTGGCCTTCGGATCGCTCATGGGTAGGGCCGGCACGGCCGGCGGGGCGTCCTCCTCGCAGCCGCGGGCCCGATCCACGAGGACCACGCGGCAGGGCGTCGGAGGCGAAGGTAGCACGAAGGGTGCCGGGGGCCCCACGGACGAGGCCGCCGACCCCCGTCCCGGCCCGCCCGACGGCACCGCGTCGGGCCGGGCGAGCGTGGGGGCGTCCTACGACGCGTCTTCGGTTCGCCCCGAGCCGGTGGAGGGAGCCGGCCCCGAGCGGGTCGAAGGGCCTGCCGCATCGGGGCCCCGCCGCCGGCCGAAGCCCCGGGTCCGACGCCCTCGCCTCCCCTACCCGCCGGCCTCCGGCCCCTCGGGCCGCAGGTCGCGGACGTGCTCCGGTCGGAGGGTCCTGGTCCCCGCCTCCGGATCCTCGACGAGCAGGCCGCCTTCGAGGGAGGCGTCGCGGAGGATGCTGGACCGGCGGACGCCCCCGATCTCGTAGGAGATCCGCTCCCCCACGAACAGCAGCCGCTCGCGCCAGGCCCGTTCGAGGGCCCGCCGAGGGTGCGGGAAGCGGAGGTCGGCGCTCCACCGATCGACCTGCACGAGGAGGGCCGTGAGGAGGGCGCCCCGATCCACGTGTCGCCCGGCCTCGAGGTCGAGGGCCGTCGCCTGCCCGCGGATCGCCTCGGGCAGGTCCTCGGGGACCCCGTGCACGTTGATGCCCAGTCCGGCCACGACCGGGACGCGGGGGCCGGCGGCCTCGAGCAGGATCCCGGCGAGCTTGCGGCGGCCCACCCAGAGGTCGTTCGGCCACTTGATGCCGCAGGACACTCCGGACACGGTCTCGACCGCGGTGACCGCCGCCAGCGCGATCGCCGCGGCGAGCGGGCCCGGGAGGTCCCCCGGCGCGGCGGCGACCAGAAGCGAGACGTAGAAGCCTCCGGGCGGCGAGGCGAACGCCCGCCCGCCCCGGCCCCGCCCACGACCCTGCTCGTCGGCGACCACGGCGACGCGGGGGCCTGCGCCGGCGTCGCGCAGCCGGGCGGCTTCGTCGTTCGTGGAGGCGACGCGGACGCGATGGTGGATCGTCCAGCCGGTCGTGCGGGAAGTCGCGTCGGCGTCGTACAACGAAGGTCCCGTCGTGGTCGGAGCGGCCCGGGTCGCGCCCGGTGCGCATCCCGGGGGAAGTGTCGCGCACCCCGAGGCTTCGACGCGGGTTCAAGCCCGGCGCCTTTTCGAGGAGGATCCCATGCGACGTCTCGTCCCGTACGCGTCGGCTCTCGTCCTGTTCGGGGCCGCCTGTTTCCAAGGCCGGGCTCGGGCGGACGATGCGCCGGCCGAAGGTGCCGCGGAGAGCCCCGCTCGGCCCGCGACCTCGGAGGCGCCGTCGACCCGGCCGCCGTCCCCTCCTGGCCCTTCGACGGGGCTCGGGGACGCTCGGCCTTCGGCCTCGCGCTTCTTCCGGGTCTACGACAAGGACGGCGACGGGCGCGTGAGCCCCGCGGAGGTCGGCACGGATCCCGAGATCTTCCGCCTCCTCGACGCGGACGGTGACGGCTGGATCACCCCCTCCGATCTCGGAGCCGCGCGCCGTGCGGCGCACCCCCCCGCGGGCGCGAAGGACAAGCCGCCGGAAGCCGGGGCCGACACGCCCGCCGCGGCCCGCGGTCGTCGGGATTGGAGGGCTCTCGCCGAGCGCCTGAAGGCGATGGACGCGGATGGCGATGGGCGGATCTCCCGCGAGGAGTACGACGGCGACGTGCCCTTCGAGCGCCTCGACCAGAACGGCGACGGCTTCCTCGACGGGCAGGACCGGCGCGGCAGCCGCGAAGGCGGGCGGCGCGGCCCGCGCGATCCGGAGGCCCTCTTCCGCCGCTTCGACAAGAACGGCGACGGCAAGCTCGCAGGCGAGGAGCTGCCGCGCCCCGGGATGCTCCAGCGTCTCGATACCGACGGCGACGGCGCGGTCGGCAAGGAGGAGTTCACGAAGGCGATGGCGCGGTTCCGGCGCGAGGCGGGTGCCCGGGGACGCCCCACGCCCCAGTCGTTCCGGCGCTTCGACACGAACCGCGACGGCCAGGTGACCCGCGACGAGTTCCCCGGACCGGACGAGCGGTTCCGCGCCCTCGACGCGAACGGCGACGGTGTGCTCACCGACGCGGACCGGCAGGCCGGCGACGACGCCGAGGCCGTCGCCGCGTCCGACATCCCGACGATCCGCAAGCGCGACGACGTAGACGGCGACGGCCGCGTCTCCCGCCGCGAGTTCCAGGGGAACGACGAACGCTTCGACGCGCTCGACCGCAATCAGGACGGCTTCCTCGACGACCAGGACACACCGTCCCCGGTCGAGGAGGACCGGGACCCGGACTGACAAGCCGCCGTCCCGCCTCGCCCTTCGGCGGGAGAAGGCGCGCCTCGCGAAGGGCGCGGGCGAGGACCCTCCGTCCACGATCGCGCCTCCGAGCACTCGCTCGACGCACGACACGTCGGGAGCCCCCCCCGCCCCCTCCTCAGCGGGGGGCCCTCCCGTCGCGTCCCACGCGGATACGCACGCTCCGGTAGAGGCGGGTGGCGTCCCGGCCGCGGACCGTCGCGTAGCGCTCCAGCGCGCGCCAGCGCTCGGTGAGGGAGAGGCGGGCGGCGAGGTCGCGCTCCATCGCGGCAAGATCATCGACATCGCGCCGACGCCTCGTCGGTCGCCCCCCCCGACGGCAGTCGAGCAGGTGGATGCGGATCGCGCCGCCGTCCAGGCCCACGAGGACGTTTCGCGGATACAGGTCCGCGTGCACGAATCCCGTCTCGTGCATGCGGCCGACGAGATCGGAGAGGACGGCGAGGACGCGGCGCCGAAGCCGGGCGTCGCGATGGAGGCGGTCACGCGGGTCGTCCAGGCGGGCCGAGAGGTCGCGCGCCCCCTCCACGTGCTCCGTCAGCAGCAGGTGGGACCGCAGCCGGCCCCGTCGGGTCCGCGACGCGGCCGCCACCGGACGCACGGCCGGGAAGCCGTGGTCCCGCAGCCAACGTAGCGCCTCGAACTCGCGGATCTCGGGGGCGAGGCCCCACAGCGAACCGCGCCCCACCAACCCCTTCGACGTGCGCCAGCTCCCGTACCGGTATCGTTTCAGGTGGAAGCGACCCGACGTGCCCTCCAGGGCGAGATCGACGGTCGTGACGAGGCTCGAGCGCTCGGGGTGCCCCCCCAACGCGAGCAGGGCATCCACACGATGGAGCCCCAGCCGCCCGAGTCGGGGCGCGAGCACCGGATCCAGCAACAGCCGATCTCCCACGAGGGGATCTTCGCATCCGGGGACGGTCGAGGGCCACCCGCGTCCGGAAGGAGAAGGAAGAGCGGCGGGTGATGCGCACCCGCATCGGGTGGGCGAGCGCGTGCACGCGCTCGAGGCACGACGGCCCGGGGAGCCCGGGGGCCTCGCTCCCGGGCCCCTCGACGCCTACTCCCTCGGGGGTGGAGCCGTGTCGCGCAGGCGGCCGAGGCCGCCTTCATCCTGGCTCGGGCGCGCGGACCAGGTGCGGAAGCGGCGCACCTCGTCGTCCCAGGCGTCGGAGGTGCGCACCTCGAGGAAGGTGGCGAAGCAGTGGTCGAGGTCGTCCCAGAAGCGATCGAAGGCCTCCAGGGAGGCGGCGAGGCGCTCGCGGGGGTTCTTCGCGTCGTCGCCCGGGGCCGGGAGCTTCAGGCCGGTGACGTCGAGGTCCTCGGCGCGGAGCGTGAACGCCACTTCCTCGTCGCCGCGGGCCATCAGCAGGCGGGCCGCGACGAGCAGCTTGCCGCTCTTGAGCGCGGCGCGGGCCTCCATGCTCGCGCTGGGGGCGCCGGCGCGGAGCGTGGTGCGCCTCGACGCCGCGCGTTCGCCGCGAAACTCCAGGTGCTCGTCCACGTGAAGGAACAACTCGGTCCCGTCGGGACGGACGAAGCGCGGGTCCTCCTCGGACCGCCACCACAGCCAGGTGAGGAACTCGGGCCCCAGGTAGTCGAGGCCTCCGCGATCGTCGGCGCGTCCAACCGGTGCGATCATCGCAGCACCTCCGTCGCGCGCGCGGCGGTCCGGTCGAGCACGGGCGGCGCGAATTCGCTTCGGCCCAACCCCTCCAGGCGCTCCGCCTCCGGGCGACCCGCGAGGATCTCCTCGGCACGCCGGAACGGCGTGAGCGGCGTGAGCTGGACGCCGAACGTGTCACGAACAAGACGGAGGAGCGTCTCGTTCGCCGTGCGGCCGAGCCCGAGCATCCAGAGCAACCGCCGCTTCGGGTGCACCACCACGGTGTGGACCTCCACCCGCGGTTGCGTCTCCTTCAAGAGTTCTGAATGGACGTCGGCCTTGAGCTGCTGCCGCTCGTCCCGCCCGAGGCGGAACGCGTGGCCCGCGTCCTCGGCCGCCTTGCGGCGCGCGTCCACCTCTAGCGCGAGGCGCGCGCGCGCGAGCTTGGGGTCCGGCCGACGCTTGTCGATCCGCAACCCGAGGAGGGCCGTCTCCCCCCGCACCACGGTGTCCACGTCGAACCGGGTGACGAGGAGGTTGTCGGCGCTGACCCAGCCGAAGCCGTGCTCCTCGAGCGGGGCAAGCGGGAGGAAGCGCCGGTCGGTGAGCCGGGCGTGGAAGGACTCGTCGTAGGGCGATGGCAGCCGACCGTGGATGCGGTAGCGCCGGGCGGAACAGGTGCGTAGAACCAGCATGGTGCGGCACGGTACGCCCCCCAGGGGACAGGCCCTCCACGCGGCCCCAACTCCATGGATGACCGTGACTTACGACAAAAGCCAAGAGGCCGCTGGAACGGATCCAGCGGCCTCTCGGGGGTTTGGAGCGCCTCGGTGGGCGCCGTCTTCCCGCTACTTCTTCTTGCGGGTGGCCTTCCTGCGCGTGGCCTTCTTGCGGGTCGCCTTCTTGCGCGTGCCCTTCTTCTTGCGGGTGGCCTTCTTCCGGGTGCCCTTCTTCTTCCGGGTGCCCTTCTTCTTGCGAGTGGCCTTCTTCCGCGTGGCCTTCTTGCGCGTCGCCTTCTTCTTGCGACCCGCCTTCTTGCGCGTCGCCTTCTTGCGGGTGGCCTTCTTGCGCGTGGCCTTCTTCCTCTTCGCAGCCATGTACTCTGCCTCCTCGCGTCGGCCGATGGACCGGCGCGCCGGTGAGCGACCTGTCGGCTCGGGCCGACCCCTCTCGCGACTCGGAACGCGCTACGCGCCCCTCGTCACTGCCGCTCGTCCACTCTTCACGTGAAAAGAAATGCCGGGAAGTGCGCGTCGTTCCATAGGTTCCAACACGCCACCCGGTGTTGTGCGCTTCCCGCGCACGGCGTGCATACAACAAGTTTCGTGCCGCACCGCATTTCAGGGCGCTAGGACCCGCTCCCGCGGCGCGCGACTCTCAAAATGAGAAACGCGGTGCACTTCGGCGGGAAACGACTCTCAACTTGAGTCACGCGATGTCGTCATGTGCGCTACGTGGAAAACGCGCCGCGCGCACACGCGTCGCGCGCGTCTCGAGGCGGGGTCGCGGGGTGTCGCGCTCGATGCCACCGGCCGATGTCGGAGACGTGATGTAGTCTCCCCGCGTACGCGCGCGTGCGCGGCGGGGAGACGTGTGCTCCCACTCGTGCGACGAGCACCGTCCCGACGTCGTGCCCGCACGACGTCGGGACGGAGCCCGGCGCGGGAGAGGGCCATCGCCGTTCGACGGGGGGCGATGCACCTCGCGCAGGGCGCGGGCGAGGAGCCTCACGCCCCGTCGAAGAGGCTCGGGCCGTCCTGCTCGACCTCGTCGCCCATCTCGCGGAGGCGTCGGTAGAGGGTCGCGAGGCCGATGCCCAGGATCGAGGCGGCCGCTTCGCGGTTTCCGCCGACGGCCTCCAGCGTGCGCCGGATGGCCTCGCGCTCGAGCGTCTCCAGGCTCTGGCCGACCTCGAAGCGGATCACCGCGCGCCGCTGGAGCGCCGGGTCGCTCTCGGATCGGCGGAGCGCGTCGGGAAGATCCGCGATGCCGACGACGTTGCCCCGGGTGAGCACCGTCGCCCTCTCGATGGCGTTCCCGAGCTCGCGCACGTTGCCGGGCCAGCGGTAGGCCAGCAACAGCGGCATGACGTCCGGGTGGAAGGTCAGCTCCCGGCCCGTGCGGCGCGCGCTCTTCTCGAGGAAGTGCTGGGACAGGAGGGGGATGTCCTCGGGGCGCTCGCGCAGCGGCGGGACGCGGATGGCGATCACGTTGAGCCGCCAGAAGAGGTCCTCCCGGAACGCTCCGGCCTCCACTTCGCCTTCGAGGTCCCGGTTCGTGGCCGTGATCACGCGCACCTTCGCCCGGATGGTCTCCGAGCCGCCCACGCGCTCGAACTCGCCCTCCTGGAGGACGCGGAGCAGCTTCACCTGGAGCGGCAGCGGGATCTCCCCCACCTCGTCGAGGAAGAGGGTGCCGCCGTTGGCCAACTCGAACCGCCCCTTCCGTAGGGCATGGGCGCCCGTGTACGCGCCCTTCTCGCTGCCGAAGAGCTCCGCCTCGAGCACGCCCTCGGCGAGGGCCGCGCAGGCCACCTTCACCAGCGGTCCGGAGCGCCGGGGGCTCGAGTGGTGGAGCAGGTCCGCCAGCAACTCCTTCCCCGTCCCGCTCTCTCCGAGCAGGAGGGCCGTGCTGTCCGCCGGCGCGACCCGCGCAACGAGGTCCATCATCTCGAGGAAGGCGGGACTGCGACCGATGAGTCGGCCGTGCGACGTGGGCACGAGGGGCTTGCCGTTGCCGCCGCCCCGCTCGCGCGTGCGATCGCGCACGGGCAGGCGGTGCGTCTCGAGCACGCGCTTGATCGCGCGCCGCACGTCCCGCAGCCGGATCGGCTTCTCCAGGACGTCGCAGACCCCGCGGCGGACGGCCTTCACGGCCGTGTCGACGCTCGCATACGCGGAGATCAGGATGGCCGGCACGTCGGGCCGGACGACCCGGAGGCTCTCGAGGAAGCCCATGCCGTCGAGGCCGGGCATCTTGAGGTCGGTCAGCACGAGGTCGAGCTCGTGCTCGCGGGCCATCTCCAGGGCCACCTTGCCGTTCTCGGCGACGAGGATCTCATAGCCGTCCCGTCGGAGGGCCCGGCCCAGCGACTCGCGGCTGTTGCGGTCGTCGTCCACCACCAGGATGCGGTAGGACAGGTCCGTGGCGGTCGTCACGCGGCTTCCTCCGCGGTCCGGGGCCAGTGCATCGCGACCGAGGTGCCGCGGCCCCCGGTGCTGGCGAGCGTGATGGCCCCGCCGTGCGACAGCACGATCTCACGGACCAGGTACAGCCCCAGGCCCGACCCCTGGCTCTTGGAGGTGAAGAACGGTTCGAAGACCCGCTCGCGGACGTCGTCCGGAATGCCGGGGCCGTTGTCCTTGACGACCAGTTTCACGCTCCGGCTGAGGGGCCGGACCGCGAGGGTGACGATGCCGCCGCCCCGCGGCCGCTCGCCTCCTTCCCCCTGGATCTCGAGGGCGTCGAACGCGTTCTCGACGAGGTTCACGAGGACGCGCCGGACCTGGTTCGGATCGGCGGACACGGCGAGCTCGCCGTCGTGCACGCGGACCTTGAGCTCCACGTCCCGCTCGGCGGCCGACTGCTCCCACTCCTCGACGAACTCCGTGACGACGGCTCCGAGATCCAGCACCTCGGGGACGTGCGCGGCCACCTTCGACAGGGAGAGGTAGTTGTGGATGATCTGGTTCAGGCGCTCGATCTCCTCGCGGATGGCGGCGAGGGTGGGTGCGATCGCCTCCTCGGGGGCGCCGCTGCCCTCCAGCTCGTCCTCCAGGAGGTCCGTCGAGAGGAAGAGCGAGTTCAGGGGGTTGCGGAACTCGTGGGCGACGCTGCCGGCGATCTTGGCCATCGCCGAGAGCTTCTCCGTCTCGATGAGACGCGAGCGGATTCGCTGGACCTCGGTCAGGTCGTGCAGGAAGACGAGGTGGCGGTGGGCCCGCCGCCGCCGGCTGTTCGCCGTCCCCAGCCGGGCGCCGAACACCCGCACGGGCACGGTCTGGCCGTCGGGCCTCACGACGCGCGTCTCCCGCGGCCCGAAGGAACCGCCCGCCTCCAGCGCCCCGACGATCTCGGCGAGTTCCTCCTCGCGCTCGAAGAGACGCCCGGGCCCGACCTCGACGACGGCTCGTCGCGTGCGTCCCGTCAGTTCGGCCGCCGCGCGGCTCCAGGTCCCGACGCGGCCGTCGGAGCGGAGCGTGAGGATCGCGTCGGGCGAGAGGTCGAGCAGGCCCCGGAGCAGTCGGCCCGCACGATCGCCCGGCTGGGACGACCGCGACGCCGGCTTCCCGGAGCGCCGGGAAGCGTGCGCGGCTGCGTTCCGGTCCGTGCGTGGGGTGCTGCCCGCCCCGCGGGAGGCCCGCGGCGGCTTCGGCTCCGGCTGCTCCCCGGCGATGGCCCGGAGAATCCGATCCACGCGGCCGTGGAGGCCGCGCGGGGGGCCTCCTTCGCGCCGCAACACGTCACGCACGGCGAGAATGAGCGGAATCAGGCGGACGGCGTCGCCCTGGGCGGCGGCGAGGAGGGTCCGCTCGGCCTGTCGCCGCGCGGCACCGCGCCCCTTCAACGCCTCCCGAACCGCGTCGTGAAGCTCGGCGCGTCCTGCGTCGTCGTTGGTCACGGCAGCCAACGCATCGCGCACGGGCGCGGGTGCACGGGAAGCGGGCGGAGACGATGATTGCATCCGCTGCATCGACACGGTGCAGCATACTCCAACGGGGGGACGAACGGTATGCTCCGCTTCGGTTCCATTCCACGGCGGTTCCAGGAGAGCACCATGTCGATCTTCGCGCGTCGCCGAGTGCGGTCGTCCGTCGCCGTCGCGTTCCTCGTGCTCCTCTTCGCGGGCATCGCGCACGCGAGCGACCTCGACGACGCGAAGCGGGCGTTCGCGCAGGGCGACCGCGGCACGGCCGGCGAACGGCTGCTCACCTGGCTGCTTGGTGACGACCAGGATCCCGCGTCCCTGCTCGAAGCCGTTCGCCTCGCAGCGCGGATGAAGGACCTCGACCTGCTCGAACGGGCGCAGGGGAGAACGGAAATCGCGATGCAGGACACCCAGGATCCGCGCCTGCATCTCGCGCTCGCCCTGGCCTACTACACCATCGCGAGCGAGCGCCTCGCCCGCGGCATCCAGGGCCCCACCTTGGCCATGCTCTTCGCCGACGCCGAGTCGGAGGCGGCGAAGGCCGGCGAGGCGCCCGCCTACGCCGCGGGGGGCCACGAGCTCCTCGCGCGGGCCCGCTGGGCGCAGGGCGACGTGGACGGCGCCATCGACGCGCTCGCGCCGTACGCGGGAACGGGGTCCGGGGGCCTCGAGGGCCCGCCGTCCCTGCACCTCCTGCGCGGTCGCCTCCTCTACGACCGGGCGGTCACGAAGGAGTTGGGCGAGGACGGGCAGCCTACCGACGCGGGGCACGCCGACCTCGAGGGGGCGCTCGAGGCGCTGGGCCACGTCGTGGCCCACCTTCCCGCCAACGCCTCCACGGCCGACCGCTCCGACCTCTGGCTGACGCTCGCCTGGTCCGCCCATCGCCTCGGCGAGACGGGCGCCGCCGCGCACGCCTACGCCCAGGCGTGGGAGAACGACCCGGAGTCCGTCTACCCGCTCCGCGGGCTCGAGAGCCTCTTTGCGAACCGCCCCGACGCCCTCGCCGCGGCTCTCGAGGACCTCGCGCGCCGGAGGGACCTCGCCCCGGCCGCGCTCGACGCCCTCGCGGAGACCTGCCGGAGGAGCGGTCACGACGAGAGGGCCGTGGACGCGGCGGAACGCCGGATCGAGTTGGACCCCGAGGACCCCACCGGCTGGACGGCGGCCGGCGGCGTCCTCCTCCGCATGGGGCGGCGCGAGGCGGCGCACGACCATCTCGTCCAGGCGCTCCGCCTGGACCCCGCGTCCGACTCCGCCGCCCGGCTGCTCGAAGCGACGGCCCGGTCCTTCCTGGAGGACGATCGCGACCGGGCCTTCGCGGTGTACGACGAGCTGCTGGCGCTGCGTCCGGCCGACCCCTACGTACGGAACAACTACGGCTTCATCCTCCGGGAGGCGGTCTCGCCGCACACGACGATCGACGACGACGGGATCCAGACCCTCCGGCCGGACGCTCCCGAGGAGGCGCGGCGGCTCCTCGACCGCTGCGTCGCGGTGTACCGCGAAGCCGCCGCGGCCATCGACGACGGCGCCGAGATGGATCCGAAGACCGGGTGGGTCCTCGCGGGGATCGTCAACGACTACGGCCTGGTCCTCCACTACTTCAAGGACGTGCAGGACCCGCTCGAGGCCGAACGCCAGTACCAACGTGCGCTGCGCATGACGGACTACGGGTACATGGACACCTACCTCCCGAACCTCCGCCGGCTCTACTCGAAGGTCCTCCACCACCGCGCCCTCTCGCTCTACGCCGTTGCCCGCGAGGCGCGGACGGCAATTCTTCGCGAACGGCGCACGGCGGACGGCGGGTTCGAGCTCGTCCCCGACGAACAGAAGCGCCAGGTGGCGGCCCGCGACGTGGAGGCGCTGCGCGCCGCGGTGGTGAAGAAGCTCCGCGAGGATGCGGAGGCGGACGAGGCCCCCTGGCCGCCGAAGTGAGCGGGGGAGGGAGGAGGCCGAGGGCGCGCGGTGCGACCGCGCCTGCGGGGGTGCCGTGCGTCGAACGCACGCTCGGGCTCGCTCTCGTCCTCGTCCTCCTCCTCGTCCTCGTCCTCGTGGAGAGAGGTCGATCGCTCGCGCCCTTCGCGGGGGTGACCGCCCCCCGTCGGACGGCGAAGGCCCTCTCCCACGTCGGGCGCCGCCCGAGCGACAGGCCCACGCGAACACCCACCGCCCACACGCTCGCCCCACGAGGCGCGGGGGTGTCCCCGCCGGCCGGGGTGCGTGGTCGGGCGCCGTTCTCGTTCTGGTGATCGTGATCGTGGAGAGCGGGCTCTCGCCCGCGCCCTCCGCGGGAGGAGCCTCCCCCCCGTCGAGCGGCGAAAGCCCTCTCCCACCGCGGGCCCCGCCGTGCGGCGGAAGGGCACGAGAGGGGCGAAGCCACACTGGGCGAGCCGAAGGCGGGTCGAAGGACGATCGCTCCCTCGCGCTTTCGCCCCACGAGACGCGGGCTGTCCCTCCCGTCCCGGCGCGCGCTCCGCGGCCCTCCGGCCCCTCGCCGTCGCGTGGGCCCGCGACGTGCGGGAGGTATCCTGACGACCCGCGTTCGGGGACCGTCGAGGCCCCGATGTTTCCCCCCGACCACGGGCACGATACCCGGTGGAGACACTCCATGATTCGCGCTTCCGCCGCCCTGTTGGCCCTCACCTTGGCGTTTCTCGCGTTCACCGCCCGCCCGGCGACGGCCGGCCCCCTCGAAGACGGCCAGAAGGCGCTCGCCGAGGAGGCTTGGGCCGACGCCGCCGCGGCCTTCCAGAAGGTGCTCGCGAAGACCCCCGACCACCCCGACGCCGCCGTCGGCCTGGCGAAGGCCCTCGTCGGCGCCCAGAGCACCGATCAGGACGCCTACGCCACCGCCGAGAGCGCCCTTCTCGACGTCATCGAGGCCCACCCGAAGAGCGAGAACGCGCGGCACGCCCTGGGCGAGCTCTACATCGCGATGGCGCGGGCCAAGGCCGGCGATCCGTCGGCGATGCGCAACATCCTGGTGGACGCGGGCAGCACGTTCCAGGCGTTGCTCGACGAGAATCCGGCGGACGCCGAGGCGGCGGTCGGCCTGGCCCGTTCGCACTACGAGTCGGCCGAGTTCGACGCGGCGCTCCAGGTCCTGGACGACTTCCTGGCCGGCCACAAGGACACGCCGAAGGCGTGGTACTGGAAGGGCAAGGTCTACTACCTGAAGGGCCTCGACGCCTACCGCAACAGCGGACAGCTCGACGACGAGGCGAAGAGCCTCTTCGGCCAGGCCCAGGGCGCGTTCATGACCGCGGCGAAACTGGACGCCACCGACTTCGACGCCTGGGTGCAACTCGGCTACGCCGCCCAGTACCTGCAGCACACCGACGAGGCGCAGGATGCCTACGAGAAGGCCATGGACCTCGACCCCCACAGCATGGTGCCGTTGAAGGGGATCGAGGCGCTCTACCTCTACCAGCCGGACGTCTACCCGAAGACACTGCAAGCCCTGATACGCAAGCACCCCACGAACGTCGCGATCCACTTCTTCGCCGGCTACAACGCGCTGAAGCGCGAAGCCTACGACGAGGCCCTGCACGCCCTCGAGACCTACGTGTCGAAGGCCTCGGATCCCGGCGTGGCGTGGGTCTACCTCGCCTCGGCCTACGCCGGAAAGGGCGACACGGCCAACGCGCAGAAGTACTACCGGAAGGCCCTGGAATACAACCCGGCGGACGCCGTCGCGGCCGACGGCATCGACCGCTACCTGCGGGACAAGCACATGGGGCTGGTCGCGCAGAGCCCGGCGAACGCGATGGCGATGGTGAAGGACTACGAGGGGCTCTTCGCGTTGGCTCCCGACTACGTCTGGGGGCACAACAACGCGGCGTTCCTTCTCCGCGACGCCGTGGACAAGCACAAGGGAGACAAGGCCTGGAAGCCCGTCCTCGACGAGTGCGTGAAGCTCTACCTGGAGTCCTCCAAGCTGACGGACAAGGCGATCGCGTCCCTCGACAGGACGTGGGCGGCCAGCGGCGGCATCCCCTACCCCACCCGGTTCTCGTACGCGGGGATCTACAACGACACGGGCCTCATGTTCCAGTACTACCCCTCCATCCGAGACCTCGAGCGCGCGGAGGAGTACTACCTCGAGGCGATGAGGCTCAGCGAGGACGGGCTGGGCGACACCTTCAAGAGCCTCGAGCGGATCTACACGGAACAGGAGCGCTATCAGGATCTCTACGATCTCGCCAAGGACTGCGCCGAGAGTCTCAGGAACTCGGACGGATCCCCGGACATGACGAGCCGTGCCCACGCTCGTGGCGTGATGCAGAACGTGGAGAGCAAGCTGGACAAGTAGAGGCACGGAGCCAGGCCGAACCTCGATGCTTTCCCGCCCCGCGGACCGGGCCCAAGACTCGTGGGCGGGAGGTGTCCTGCCGATGGGGCCCCCTCCGTCGGTCGTCGTGGCCGCTGGGCGCTCCGATCCGGGGGGCCTCGCGGCTGTCCTTCTACTCTCCCGCTTCGACCGGCGCGGCGACCGCGTGCTTTTCGTCTTCGCGTTGCTTGTGTTCGCGGTAGAGCTCCGCGGCCGTGACGAGCAGGGCGATCAGGAGAGGGCCGAAGACGATCCCGCTCATGCCGAAGAGGCCGATGCCGGAGAGGATGCCGAAGAACAGGAGCATCGGGTGGACGTTGGATCCGCTCCGGCGGAGGATCCAGGGGCGGAGGAGATTGTCCACGAGGCCGACGAGCACGGCGCCCCACAGGACGAGGAAGATACCGCTGCCGATTTGACCGGTGCCGAAGCGGAAGAGAGCGACGGGCACCCAGACGAAGGCCGCCCCCCCGAAGGGGAGCAGGGAGAAGAGGGCCATCACGACGCCCCAGAGCACCGGCGCATCGACGCCCACGATGGCGAAGCCGATGCCGCCGAGCGCGCCCTGGATCATGGCCACGAGCACGCCTCCCAGTACCGCGGCGCTGGTGTTGTCGCGCAGTGTGGTGAGGATCCGGTCGTTGTCCTTCCCGGACAGCGGGGATAGGCCGAGGACGACGCCGCGAAGGCGGGCGCTCTCCGTGTAGACGAAGTACTGGGTGACGAACATGATCGCGATGCTCATGAGCGTGGCGAAGAGGCTGCCCAGCACGTTCCACGCGCCCCGGGCGAGCGACCCCCAGATGAGGGCCGGCGCCTGCTCGCCGGCGGCCTTCGCGATGTCATCCACGGTGCCCGCGCCCAAGGCAGCGAGCTTGGCGTTGAGGAAGGCGTAGACCTTCGGGAGCTGGTCCCGGAGCTGGTCCACCCAACTGCTGATCCCGGAGCTTCCCAGACGGACAATCTCCTCGCCCGCGAGGTAGAGGGCGAGGCCCGCGGGGGCGAGGATCACGATGACGGTCAGCGCGACCATCAGCGCCGCGGCGAGGCGCGGCTTCCGCCAGCGACGGGCCAGCGCCGTGTAGCGCTTGTAGCTGATCGCCGCGAGGCACAACGCCCAGGCGATGGCGATCAGGAACGGGCTGAGTACCGCCAGGAAGCCCCAGATGACGAGGAGCGTGGCGGCGAAGAGGAGGAGCGTGCGGTAGAGGGTGCGGTCCACGCAGGCACCCTACGGAAGCCCCTCGCCGGAGGCAACCGTGCAGAAGCGTGGGGCCCGACGGGTGCGGGATGCGCGGGGCGGCACGCGTCCGTATGATCGCGGGCCATGCGCGCCGTCGTCATCCCCCGCCACGGGCCGCCCAGCGTCTTCGAGGAGAGGGACCTTCCCGATCCCCGCCTGAAGCCGCAGGATCTCCGGGTCCGGGTCGAAGCCGCGGGGGTCAACTTCGCCGACCTCATGGGCCGCGTCGGGCTCTACCCCGACGCTCCGAAGCTGCCGTACGCCCCGGGCTACGAGATCGCGGGCGTGGTCGAGGAGGCCGGCCCCAAGGCCGACCCCGGCCTCGAGCCGGGGACCCGGGTGATGGCGATCACGCGATTCTGGGGGTACGCGGACCGCGCCCGCATCCCCTCTCACGGCGCCGTGGCGATCCCCGAGTCGGTCTCGTACGTCCGGGCCGCCGCCGTTCCCGTCAATTACCTCACGGCGTACCTGGCGCTCGTCCACATGGGTGCAGCCAAGCCCGGCGAGCGGGTGCTGCTCCACGGCGGCGCGGGCGGCGTCGGACTGGCGGCCATCGACCTCGCGCGGGAGCTCGAGGTGGACCTCTACACGACGGCGGGCAGCGAGGCGAAGTGCCGACGGCTGGAGGAACGGGGAGTCAAGCGCGCGTTCGACTACCGGAAGGGCGACTACGAGGCGATGGCGCGCGACGAGCTCGGGGGGCGGGGCTTCCACCTCATCCTCGACCCCCTCGGCCCCGAGTCGTTCCAGAAGGGCATGCATCTGCTGGAGCCCCTCGGCCGGATCGTGTGCTACGGCTTCTCGGGACTCGTGACCGGGCCCAAGCGCAAGCTCTGGCACGCCGCGGTGAAGGTGCTCAAGGCGCACAAGGTCAACCCGATCACCCTGATGAACGAGAACAAGGGCGTGCTCGGACTGAACCTCGCCCACCTGTTCGACCAGAAGGACCTCCAACGCGAGGGCCTCGCCCGCCTCGCCGAGCGTCTCTCCGACGGCCGCATCGACCCGACGATCGACAAGACCTGGCCCCTGACGGCCCAGGGAGCCACCGCCGCCCACCAGTACCTCCACGACCGCAAGAACTTCGGCAAGGTGGTGCTGACGCGGGAGGGGTAGGGAGGGTGCGTCCCGGATCGCGGCCGGCGCCTCGCGGTCGCGCGCACCGCGTTTTCCGCCCGGAGGCCCTTGCCCGAGGCCGGAGGTGGGGCACCCGCGTTCCGCCGGAGGGATCGCTCGTCGCGAAACCGTCGCCACCGCGCGTCCGGCGGAAGGGAGCGATCCCCGAGGCACGCCTCCCCCCGTCGAACGGCGACCGCTCTCCCCACCCCGGGTCCCGCCCGGACGGCGGGCCCCCACGAGACCGCCCACGCCTCCGCGCGCGCCCCGCGAGACGCGGGGGCCCCGCCGCCCCCTACGAGACGCGGGCTCCTTCCAGCGACAACAGCCGGCGCTTCACCTCGAGGCCCGCGGTGAAGCCGCCGAGGGAGCCGTCGCTCGCCACGACCCGGTGGCACGGGATGACGAGGGGAATCGGGTTCCGACCGCACGCCTGGCCGACGGCCCGGGCGGCAGAGGGCTTTCGGAGGACCTTGGCGATCCGCCCGTAGGAACGGACCTCTCCGCGCGGGATCTTCCGGATCTGTCGCCACACCCGCGCCTGGAAACCCGCCTCGGGGACGACAGTATCGAGATCCGGGCAGGCACCGCCCCCCAGGTAGCAGCGGATGGCCTGGCCCGCGTCCGTCGTGACGCCGTTGCCGCCCTTGAACTCGGCTCCCGGAAAGCGGCGGAGCAGCTCGGTCCGGAACGCCTCGACGTCGTCGTCCAGCCGGATCCCGACGACGCCGTGCGCCGTCGCGGCGACGTGGACGACGTCGAGGAGCGGAACGCGGAGCCTGCGGAGATAGAGCCTCGTCGTCATGTCACCTTCCCCGCGCCACGGGAACGACATCCAGGTGCACAGCCTCCGCGCCGCGGAGGACGGTGACGCCGACCCCCTTCCCCGCCTGGAGGCCCACGAGAACCGCGCGCAGATCCTCGGGGGTGCGGACGATCCGGCCGGCGAGATCGACGATCACGTCGCCGGCCTGGAGTCCGGCGGTCGCGGCGGGACCGCCGGGCAGGACGCCGCCGACGGGAACCCCGCGCTCGTCCCCCTCCGGACGCAGCTGGATTCCGAGCAGCGGCGGGCGAGGGGGACGGGGCGGTTCGGTGTAGACGAGCCGTTCGTCGGCGTCGGCGATCATCGTCACCACGTCCGCCACGAACCGCGTGATGCCGGCCAGTTCGTCGAAACAGACGCGGTCGAACGTGTCCGTGGGACGGTGGTAGTCCTCGTGGATGCCGGTGAAGAAGAAGAGGACCGGCACCTTCTTGCGAAAGAACGACGTGCTGTCCGTCGGGGCGGTGCCGCCCGGATCGTAGGTGACGTGGTAGCGCGCGACCTCGTTGGCCTTCTCGACGAGCTCGCGCAGCCCCCGGGCCGTCCCGACGCCGCCGACGTTCAGCTTCTTCTCGTTGCACCGTCCCACCATGTCGAGGTTGACCATCGCCACGACCTGCGTCAACGGGATGGTGGGATGCGCCACGAAGTACCGGCTCCCCAGCAGTCCCTTCTCCTCGCCGGTGAACGCGAGGAAGAGGATCGGGCGCCGGGGGGGGGCCGCCGAGTAGTCGTCGACGAGCTCGAGCACGGCCGACGTCCCCGAGGCATTGTCGTCGGCCCCGGGATGCACCTGACCGGCGCCGGCCGGACCGGCGAGGCTCCCGAACCGGCCCAGCCCCACGTGGTCGTAGTGCGCGCCGACGACCACGACCTGGTCGGCGAGTTCGGGCTCGGTCCCGGGGAGGAGCCCGATGACGTTGCGGGCCTTGGCGTACTCCTCCTCGCCGATCTCCGTCGCGAGGTCGATCTCGACCGCATCCAGACGCCGCGGCGACGGTCCCCGGTCGCGGACGGCCTTCTCGAGCCCGGCCAGCCCGCCGTCGAGGCCCCCGGCGGCGATGACCTGCTCCGCGTCCTGCCGGCGCAGGAAGACGAACGGGATCTTCCCGCTCCGGATCGGCGCGCCGAGCGGGGCGCCCCATGGCACGAGGACGTCCCGACCGCCCGGAAGCGAGGTCGAGTCGTTCACGAGCACGAGGCCGGCTGCCCCGTGCTCGCGGGCGTTGGCCAGCTTGGCGAGGAAGGCCGCGTGACGCGGGTCCTTCCAGCCGGGGTCCTTGCGGAGAACCAGCACGATGCGGCCCCGGGCGTCGATCCCGGCGTAGTCGTCCCAACCCTGGTGTTCCTCGCCGTCCACGTCCTTCCACCGGCGACGAGGCGCGGTGATGCCGAAGCCCGCGAAGAGGAGCGACCCCCGGGCCTCGGCCGTCGGGCTGACCGAGAACGGATGGAACGACTCCTCGACGGCGAATTCGAGGCGGTCGTCGGACGTCGTGGCCACGAGCCGGTTCGCCTCGCCCAGGGTGGGACGGTCCAGCGGGAACGACTGGAAGTAGCCCTCCGTCCCGGCCGGCCGCAGCCCGGCGCGCCGAAAGACCTCCGCGATGTACTCGCCGGCGAGGTGCGCCCCCGGTTCGCCGGCCTCCCGGCCCTGGAGCTCCTCCGACGCCAGCCACGCCAATCGCTGCCGGAGATCGTGCTCGCGGATGGCGGGGACCGTCTCCCCGCCGGTCGCCTCCCCCGCCCGGGCGCGGACGAGCGGAAGGATGGACAGAAGGAGAAGCAACACGAGGGAGAGGACCCCTCGCGAGACGATCGGTCGGCGCATGGAGGCTCACAGGACGGCACCGCGGAGTGTGCCGCCGGAGGTAGGGGCGCGTCAAACGCGGAAAGGGCGGTCGCCGCCCTGTGCGGGTCGTACCCGCGCGGAGCGGCGGGAACCCGCCTCGGCGAGCCGAAGGGCGATCGCGCCCACGCGTGGCTCGCGGGAGGCCTCTCCGGTTCCCTCCACCGTGATCGGCCCTCTCTCCCTACAGCCGCCGGCGCAACTCCGCCCAGGGGAAGTAGCGGCCGGGGCAGCGGGTGGGCTTGCAGTCGGAGTGGCCGATCACGTCCTCCGGCTGGATGCCGTAGTTGGCCATCAGCCACCGGCAGAGGCGCACGAGGCTGTCCATCTGCGCCCGGGTCGGGGGGGCCTCCTCGAAGTTGCCGACGAGGCAGATCCCGATGCCGTGCTCGTTGTAGCGGTTGTCGCCCTGGGGGTCCTTGGTATGCGCTCCGTACTTCTGCTTCCGCCAGCGGGAGCCGATCTCGACCTGGCCGTCACGGGAGAGCGAGCCGTTTCCGATCACGAAGTGGTAACCGCACTCGTCCCAGCCGTTGGACTGGACGTGGATGCGGTCGTACTTGGCGAGGTCGCCGGACGTGTCGTCGGAGTGGTGGATGATGATCCACGTCCAGTGCCGGGCCGGGCGCGCGTGCATGGCCCACGCCGGGTCCCCGGGCGGGGTGACGTGCGCGGGGTGGGCCGGGGGAAGGGCGGGCAGCGGCTTCCGGGGCGGCAGGGGCGCCGGAGCGGGGGCCGCCTCGAAGGGCTCGAGCGGCGGTAGCGAGTCGAAGATGCTCTTGGGTTCGTAGGCGCGGTAGCTGACGAGGCGCTTGCGCTCCTCGTTCACCGCATTCTGGACATACGTCACGGTCTGGGCCGGCACGATCAGACTGGTCCCCTGGCGCCGCGAGCGCGCCGGCAGACGCGCGACCCGCCCGCTGACGCTGACCTCGTTCGAGTCCTTCCAGATACGGACGCGGGTGGCGTCGTCGGAGAGCAGGACGTGGCTCGGCGCGTCCTGGTAGACGAGCCCCATGCGCCGCGCGAGCTGGTTGGCGGTCATGGGCCCGGCGGGGAGTCGGGCGCGGACGGGCGCCGGGGACGAGGCCGCCGGTGACCCGGAGCGGGCGGCCACCGCCGGGGCGGCGGTCCCGGGCCGCATGGCGGACCGGTCCACCGCGCACGCCCCCAGGACGAGCAATGCCGCGAGCAGCATCGCGCCCGCGCGGATCCCCCTCCGGCCGGTCCCGACTCCACGCATGCCCACCGCCTCCTCCCGCCCTGCCGCGAGGGCCTCTTCCCGTCACCCGCGGTGACGCCGGCCCCGGCCCGCGATCCTATCGGCCGGGGCGGACTCCGGGCGCCCGCCCCGACCCTAGACTTGATCGGCCGAATCGCTCCCGGGGTTCAACGGGGACATGCGGGGAACCTCCCGATCCGCCAGGGCGCGGAGGCGGACGCGGCGGATAGGATGGCGAATCCGCCGATGCGGTGGCGGAATGTGCTCGAGAGCCGTCCGAGCCGAGTGAACCGCCTTGATTTCCAGGAGTCGGGCAGAGGGTGATGCACGCACATTCCGCCGCCTGTCCTTCCGGGCGTGTCGCACGTCCTTTGGCCCTGCTGGCGGCGTTCGTCGGAGTCGTCGTGGTCGCCACGGCCTTTGCGCCCCCCGTGGCGGCCGGCGAGGCGCGCCTCACCGCCGTCCGCTTCGCCACGCCCCCGGCGATCGACGGCGATCTCACCGACTGGCCCGCGGCCGACGACGGGCAGACCGCGCGCCTCGACCGCCGGGAGCAGGTGATCCCCAGCCGGAGGGACCGGTGGGACGGTCCGGACGACCTGAGCGGCGTCGTCCGGGCGGGCGCCGACGCGGATTCCCTCTACCTGGCGATCGAGATCCGCGACGAGAAGGCCTTCCACCCGGGCCAGCCCTGGTGGCTCGGCGACGGCGTGGAGGTCTTCCTCGACGTGACGGGCGGCGGGACGCGCAAGGAGGGCGACCTCTACGACGCGGGCTGCTGGCAGATCTTCCTGATGCCGGAGAACCCCGAGCACCAGTGGGGCGTCGCCTACCACGGTCGCGCCTACCGCTACGACGACGGCGGGCTGCGGGGCGTGCGGATCGGCTCGCACGTCACCGACGGCGGCGTGGTCATCGAGGCGAGCCTGCCGTGGAACGGCCTGGGGCTGGAGGGGTTCGCCGCGCGGGACATCGGCTTCAACATCGCGTTGAACGACAGCGACGAGGGCCCCGGCGACCCGGGCACGTACCTCTCCTGGAACGGCAAGGGCGACCTCTACCGCTACCCGGCGAACTTCGGCGTCCTGCACCTCCCCGATCGGACGCGGGCGCAGCGGACCGCGATGCCCGCGCCCTCGGGCGGGCCGGACGTCGGCGTGCTGCTGCTGGTCCTGGGCCTGGGGATCGTCGGGGTGGCGTTGCTCGCGGGTCCCGGCGCCGGCTACCTCGCGCGCCTCGGCCCGCTGCCGAAGGTGATGGCCCTGGGGCTCACGGGGCTCCTGGCGCTCGTCGCCACCCTGGACGCGCAGCACGTACGCACCCGGGCCGAGGGGACCGTCCGCACCGGGCTCGAGGCCCTGGCCACGGAGGCGGACGAGATCGCCGTCGCCGCGGCGGAGGTCGGCGCACTGCCCCCCGGGAGTGCGGCGCGCCGGGAGGCCGTGCTGGCCGACCTGCTGCGCGGCGCGCGGGTCCCGAGCGTCCTGCCGGCAGAGACGGCCGGTTTCGTGGACCTCTCGAAGGGGACCGCGCCCGGAGGCCCGTACGACCTCCCGCTCGACCGCTTCCGGCGACTGGAGATCGCCGATCCCATCTCGACGAAGGACCTCTCCATCCTCCTCGACGTACGGGCCCTCCCGGCGCGGGCGCAGGACACGGACGCCGAGCCGCTCGGGCTCGCCCGCCTGCGCATCGTGGTGGCGGACGGCCCGCCCGTGGACTGGGAGGTGACCGTCGCCGCCGGCCTCGATGGCGTCGTGCGGCTCGAAGCCCCCATCGAGGAGATCGTGACGCCGGTGGCGCTCGAGTGGGATCCGCACCCCGGCGCCGTTCACGCCGTTCTCCAGGAGGTCCGCGCCGGCGATCGCCTCCTCGTGCTGGCGCAGGCGACCGAGGACGGCATCCCCGCCGTGGGCGGACCGGGCTCGCCGCCGTCGGAACGTCCGCTCGCCGAGGGCGATGCGCTCGACCTGCCGCTTCCCTACGTGCTGGGGGCCGATCGCCTCTGGCTCGTGCTCGCCGCGCCGGAGGCATTCCCCGTCCGGCTCGGAAGCGACGTGGCCGCCCGGGTCCGGATCGACTACGACGAGGGGGATCCAACCTCCATGGTGCTCGTCAACGGGGAGCACGTCGCCGCCGAGCACCTTCCGCCCGGCATCACCCGGCCGCCGAACATGGCGTCCCGCATCGCGTGGCGGTGGACGGACGCGCACGGCGTCGTGCACACCAACGACGCCGTGCCGATCCGGTTGGACCCGGCGCGGCGCGCGCGGCACCTCGCATTCAGGAACGAGGGCGGCGCGGGGCCGCTCCGGCTCGTCGCCGCGACCGTCATCCGCACCAGCGCGCTCTCCCGGGATTCGCCGCTGGGGGTGACGCCCGCCGTCGGGGAGGGCACGGATACGGTCTTCGCGCTGGCGCCGTCGCCCCGGTTCGCGGCGCACCTGGGCCGGGGCGCCGCGGGCACCGTCCGCGTGGACCGCCGCGTGGGGCCGCCCGAGCGCCCGACGCGCCTGAGGCTCACGGCGCCCCTCCCCACGGAGGTCCACGAGAAGGAGGCGAGGACCCACATCCTGCTCATCGTCTGTCTGGCCGTCTCGATCCTGCTGCTCGCCTTCCTCGCGGCCGACGCGGTGGAACGGTTCCACCGCCTGACGCTCCGGCTCGCGTTCGCGGTCCTCGTGGCGGCGCTGGTGCCGCTCGCCGCCGCCGTGCTCCTCGTGGACCGCACGACGGCGCGCCGCCTGGAAGCAGAGGCGACGGGGCGGGTGCGCGGGGCCCTGGGATCGGCCGCCTCCGGCCTCCGCGACGCCGTCCAGCGCGCCCAGGAGGCGGCCGACCACCTGAGCGCCCACCTCGCCCGGGCCAACGCCGAGGGGACCACCGAGGATGTGGGGCGGATGGTGCGTCTCTACCGGGCGGGTGCCTTCCCCGCCGCGGCTGTCCAGCACACGTTGGTCTCCCAGGCCGACGGGCCTGGATTCGAGATCGCCGGGGAGGACCCGTTCCACTCGCTGGTGGGGCCCCGCTTCCTCGCGGAGCGCGCCCGCGCCGACGGCCTGCACGTGTCGCCCTGGGACGGCGTCGTGCTCGTGGCGAGTGCCCGCCGCGGACGCGTGGACCGGGCCGTCCGCGTCACCCTGGGGGCCCGGGTGGACGACGCCTTCCTCGACGAGGTCACCGCCGGCGCACTCCCCGGGCCGGACGCGGCCGCCGCGCTCCTCGACGCCAGCGGAGCGCCCCTGGCCTCCGCGGGCCCCGGAGGGCCGTCGTTCCTCGCCGCGTTGGCCGCCCGCCACACGGAGATCGCGGACGTGCTCGACACGAGCCGGGAGGCCGTGTTGACCACCATCGGGTCGCGGGACGGCGTGGAACGCCTGGCGGTCGTCACCCGGTTGCCGGCCCTTGCGGCGGGATCCGAGCCGGCGTGGCTCGCCATCGGGATGGACCGCGCCGCGCTCCAGCAGACGTTGGGCGAGCAGCGGGACCAACTGGCGTGGCTCTCGCTCTTCGGCGTGCTGCTCATCGCGGGGGTGGCCGCGCTCACGGCCCGGCGCGTGGCCGACCCCGTGAAGGCCCTCGTACACGTGACGGAGGCGGTCCGGCGCGGCGAGTTCGACGTGAAGGTGCCACCCCCCGGTGCGGACGAGGTCGGGGATCTCGCCATCGCGTTCGACCAGATGCGACTCGACCTGAAGCACCGCGTGGGCGATCTCGACTTCCTCCGCCGCGCCCAGGACGCCCTCCAGGGATCCCTCGACTACACGCGACGCACCGAGACCGTCCTCGGCCTCTTCACCGAGGCGGCGTCTCCCGACGCGGCGCTCCTGCTCGACGCCGCCAGCGCGGCCGGCCCCCTGGTGGTCGTCGCGGAGGAGGGGCGGTCGTCGCGCTTCACGGAGCGCGAGTTCCGGCCCGCGCCGGGCGGCTGGATCGAGGCAACGCTCGCCACGGACGATGCGGTCGTCGTGGACGCGCCCGGTCGGGACGAGCGGGTCGAGGCCGAGGGAGCGCTCGGCGCCCGGCTCGTGGAGGACCGGCCCGCGTGGATCGCCCTGCCGCTCCGCGTGGAGAACGAGCCCGTCGGTCTCGTCGTCCTCGCGTGGGACGATCCCGCGGGGCTACCGGGCGCGGAGGGCCGCCGCCTGCTCGGCCCGCTCGCCGGAACGTGCGCGCTCGCCCTCCACAACGCGCGCCTCTACCGCCTCGCCGCGCTCGACGAGTTGACCCGGCTCCCCGGCGCGACCGCCTTCGAGGCGGCGCTGCGGGCCGAGGTCGAAGTGGCCGCGGGCGGCGGGCCGCCCGTCACGCTCCTCCGGATCGGTCTCGACCACCTCGACCGGGTGACCCGGAGGCGCGGTGTGGAGCCGGCGCGGGAGTTGCTCCGCGCGGTCGGCCGGGCCCTCAGGCGGATCGGCGGCGACGTCGGCCGCTCGGGGCGGCTCCGCGAGGACGAGCTGGCCGTGCGGCTCGCGGGCACGAGCCGGGAGGACGCCATCGCAACGGCTGAGGAGCTCTGCGCGAGGCTCTCGCGCATCGAGGTCGCCCCGGAGGAGGGCGGCGAGGCCGTGTCCACGGGCGTGTCGATCGGAGTCGCCCGGGCCCCGGACGACGCGACGAGCCTCGAGTTCCTCCTCGACGCCGCGGAGAGGGCTCTCGCCGCCGCCCGCCGCGAGGGCGGCGGGCGCGTCGAGGACGCCTCCCGCCTCGACGCCGGCCTGGTCGACCTCCCGCCCTTCGAGGAGGGCGCGGTCTTCCGCAGCGAGAGGATGGTCAGGGTGGTGGAAGCGGCGCGCCGCGCCGCGCGCACGGACGCCGCCGTGCTCCTCACCGGCGAAACCGGCACGGGCAAGGAGGTGGTCGCGAACCTCATCCACCGCCGCAGCGCGCGCGCCGAGAAGCCCTTCGTGGCGGTGAACTGCGCGGCCTTCCCGGAGACGCTGCTGGAGAGCGAGCTGTTCGGGCACGAACGCGGGGCCTTCACGGGCGCGGAACGGCGCCGCGAGGGCCGGTTCGAGCTCGCCGACACGGGGACCCTCTTCCTCGACGAAGTCGCCGAGATGGCCCCGACCGCCCAGGTGAAGCTGCTCCGCGTCCTCCAGGAACAGCAGTTCACGCGGCTCGGCGGCACCCGGCCCGTGCGGGTGGACGTCCGGATCATCGCGGCGACGAACCGCGAGTTGGAGGAGGCCGTGGGCGACGGCTCCTTCCGCGAAGACCTGTACTACCGCCTGAACGTGATCCGCCTGGAGCTCCCTCCGCTCCGCGAGCGTCGGGAGGAGATCCCGCTGTTCGTGGAACGATTCCTCGGCGACGCCGCCCGGCGCGCCGGGCGCGGACCGCGCCGGATGTCGTCCACGGCGATGGACCTCCTCTACCGCCACCCCTGGCCGGGCAACGTGCGGGAGCTCAAGAACGCGATCGAGCGCGCGGTGGTCCTCTGCGACGACGAGTCGATCCGCCCGGAGCACCTACGCCTGGACGGCATGCCGAACGGCAACCCCATCGTGCCGCGCGCCGCTCCGCTCGACGACCTGAACGAGCGCCAGCGCAAGCTCCTCGACCACCTCGCGCGGCACGGTCGCTGCACGAACCGCGAGTACTACGAGATGGCCGGCACGAGCCCGCGCACCGGCCTTCGCGATCTCCAGGACCTGATCGACCGCGGGCTCGTCGTCCGCGACGGCAAGCGCCGCGGCGCCGTCTACCGCCTGACGTGAGAGCGCGGGAGGGAACTCCACGCTCTCACGCCGCGGGGGATCGTCTTGGGGGTCCGGCGAATCGCCGGGAGGCGCGAGCCGCCTACGCGTAGTTCGAGGCGGCGAAGTCCCAGTTGACCAGGTGATCGAGGAACGCCTGGACGTAGTTGGGGCGGGCATTCTGGTAGTCGAGGTAGTAGGCGTGCTCCCAGACGTCGCAGGCGAGGAGCGCCTTCGCCCCGTGCTTCATCGGGAGGTCGGCGTTCAGGGTCTTCATGACGTCGAGCTTGCCGTCCTTCGACACCAGCCAGGCCCATCCGGACCCGAACTGGGTGGTCGCGGCCTCCGCGAACTTCTTCTTGCAGTCGTCGATGGAACCGAGGTCCCGCTTGATGGCGTCGAGGAGCTTCCCGGACGGGCTACCGCCGCCGCCCACCTTCATGCTGTTCCAGTAGAAGGTGTGGTTCCAGACCTGGGCGGCGTTGTTGAACAGACCGCCGTCGGCGCTCAGGATGATGTCTTCCAGGCTCTTGGCGGCGTTCGGCGTTCCCTCGATGGCCTTGTTCGTCTTGTTGACGTAGCCTTGATGGTGCTTGCCGTAGTGGAAGTCCAGCGTGTTCGCGCTGATGTGGGGGGCCAACGCGTCCTTGGCGTAGGGAAGGGGGGGCAGCTCGATGGCCATGCGGGCTCCTTTTCGTGATGCGTGGCACGATGTGAACCGGGAACATAGGACACGGTCGAGGGCCGGAGGGAATCCGAACATGGTGACCAACGGGTCCGGCGATCCCCTGCATCGGCGACCGCTGCTTCTCGGGGTGGTGCATCTCCCGCCGCTACCGGGGTCTCCCCGATGGCGGGTGGGCGCGGGGCTCGAGCCCGTCGTCCGGCGCGCCGTCCGGGACGCCGGAGCCCTGGCCGAGGCCGGTTTCGCGGGCGTGCTCGTGGAGAACCACGGCGACGCGCCCTTCTTCAAGGGTCCCGTGCCGCCGGAGACCGTGGCGGCCGTGGCCGTCGCCGCGGCGGCCGTGCGGCGTGCGCTCCCCGCCGAGGTGGCCGTGGGCGTGAACGTGCTGAGAAACGACGCGCACGCCGGGCTGGCGGTGGCGGCGGCGTGCGGCCTCGCCTTCGTCCGCGTGAACGTCCTCGCCGGCGCCGTCCTCGCCGACCAGGGCATCGTCGAGGGCCGCGCGGCCGAGGTCCTGAGGACGCGCGCCCGCCTCGCCCCGGACGCATGGATCCTCGCGGACGTCCGCGTGAAGCACGCAGCTCCCCTCGCCCCCCGCCCGATCGAGGAGGAGGCGCGGGACCTCCACACCCGAGGCGGCGCCAACGCGCTGATCGTCACGGGCCCGCGGACCGGCGAGCCGGTGGACATGGACGAGTTGGAACGCGTTCGGCGCGCAGTGCCCGAAGCGCCCCTCCTCGTCGGCAGCGGCGCGACCCGCGACACCGTGGGCCGCATCCTGGGGATGGCCGACGGCGTGATCGTCGGGACCGCCGTCAAACAGGAAGGTCGAACCGACGCCCCCGTGGACCCGGAACGCGCCCGCCGCTTCGCGGAAGCCGCCGCACGGAGCCAGGACAGACGTTGAGGCCATCGCGGCTCGCAGGAAACGAGACGCGCCGCTCGCGGACGGCGAGCCGTCGCCCTGCGCACCGCCGGTCTTCGGCGGCCCTCGAATCGTGCACCGTCGCCCCGCGCCGTAGCGGGTAGGGCGCGGGGGGCCTCCCCCGTCGAAGAACGACGGCCGGCGGCTACCCGCCTCCGGGGGCGTCCTCGTCCTTCTCTCCCGGCGGTGCCGGCGGTGCCGGGGGAGCCGGCGGCGGCGGGGCGGGCGGGGGAGACGCGCCCTCGCCGTTCTTCCCGCCAGGCGCGGGGACCTCGCCGTCGGGGCTGCCTTCGGCCGGCTTCCCGGGGGCCTGCCCGTCGGGGCTCCCCTCGGCGGGCTTCTCGCCGGGCGTCCCTTCGCCCTCGCCGGGGCTCGCGGTGCCGTCTCCGCCGGGGCCCTCCGCTCCCGCCGCGTCCTTCACCGCGCCCTCCTTCTTCGGGAGGTACTCGTCCACGGGAAGGCGGAAGTCGGCGATGGAGGAGGTGGCGACGAGGTAGACGTGGTCGTCGTCGGCCTTCTTCACGGTCCAGGTGTCGGTGCCCTTGCCCTCGGCGTCGAGCATCTCCCGGCCGACGAGAAGGACGCGGCGCTCGCCCTCCGTGCCCTCCTTGGCGCCTTGAGGCACGCGCAGGCGGACGACCACGCGGTAGGCCGGGTCGTCCAGTCCGGTGTCCACGCCGTTCGCGTCCGCCAGCACGTCCTTCAACCGCATGCCGGTGAACGAACGGATCACGTTCTCGACGGCGGTCTTCTTCGCATCGCCGGACTGCGGCGCGAGCATGGTCCAAGCGATCTCGGCGGGCTTCTGCGGCGTATCGGGGGCCTTCGTCCGGCCCTCCTCGCCTTCCCCCTCCTTCGGCTCGGTCTCGGAGGGCTTCTCCTCCTCGGGCGCGCGCTCGAAGGAGAGCGTCTTCTTCTCGTCCTTCTGGAAGAGGTCGATCCGCTGGACGTCGTCCATCGTCAGGCCCGGCCAGAGCCGCGCTTCGACCCAGTCCGTGACGCCGATGCGCGCGCGATTCGAGCGCAGGTTGTACGCCCGGATGACCTGCTCCTTGCCCCCGACCTTCCTCTTCACGTAGGAGTCCGGCCACTCGGCGCTCTTGCCGATCCAGAAGGTCGCCAGGGGCTTGTCGGAGCCCGCGATGACGACCTTCGTCCACCCGTCCGTGCCGGCGTACTCCGAGAAGGTCCCGGAGCGCTCCGTCACGACCTTCTTGATCTTCGCGCCAACCAGGTCCTGGAGGAACGCCTCCACCTTGGTCTTGTCGGCGGGGTAGTCGCCCTTCGAGGGGATCACCCACTCGCCTTCCTTCCGCTGGACGAGCTGGATCGACTCCTGGTTCGCGCCCGCGAGCGCCGTGCCCGAAGCTTCGTCGTTCGCGGGCTCCTGGCCCTCCACGGCCTTGGACGCTTCGCGCGAGAGCGTCACCTCGCGCACGGCGTCCAGCGTGAGATTCGGGAGGAGGGCGGGGAGCTGCTCGGTGCTGACGGCCGACGTGGTGGACGGACGGAACACGAGGTAGAGCACGAGGACGACCGCGACGCCGCCGAGGATGGCGTTGCGTCGGGCGAGTTCCTGCACCTTGGTCATCGCTGAAACCTCCGGACGAGCCACACGACGATGCCGGCGAAGAGCACGAGCAGCGGGATGCCGAGGATGTTGAGCCACGTGAGGAGATGCTGCTTCGAGGGTTCCACGTCCTCGATCTGGCGCGGCTTGGCGGTTCGCGCCCTCAGCGAGAGCAGTTCGTCGCTCCCGCTCATCCACTCCACGAGGTTGACCACGAACGGGAAACCGCCCTGGTAGGCGGCGCCCATCCCGAGGCCGCGGAGTTGGCGCCCGATGAGGAGCGGTGTGTCGGCGACCAACTCGGCGTCGGTCGCCACGACGAGCATCCCCTCGCCGTCGTCGACGCGCGGCGGGCCCGCCGGCTCCTCGGACGCGGCCTCCGCGTCGCCATCGCCCTCGTCGCCGGCGGTCCCCTCGTCGGCGTCTCCCTGGTCGGCGGGCGCGTCGCCCGGAGACGTCTCGTCGTCCTTCTTCGCGTCCTCGTCGGCGGGCGGGGGATCGTCGGGAGGGGCCTTTGCGCCCTCCTCCTCGCCGGCCTCCTCCGAGGGCGACTCGGCTCCGGGCACCGGGGGCTTCTCGTCCCCGCCCTCGCCGGTCTCGTCCGCCGGCCCGGCGGACGTCCCGCCCTCCTCGCTCCCCTCCGCCTCCTCCTTCTTCTTCGCCTCGTCCTCGGCCTTCTTCTTCGCGGCCGCCTCCATGGGCGTGGGACGGCCCTTCCAGAAGGAGGTCATCGGGCCCTGGAGCAACGCCATGACGGGGATCTTCGCCAGGTCGTCGCGGGTCACGTGATCGCGGGGCTGGTCGAGTCCGATGAGATCCGGGCGCCGGTAGCCGCCCTCGCTCGTCGTCGCGAGGATCGTCGCCTCCCGCTTGGCGGCCGTCTGCTTCTCCATGTCGAGCGACAGGGCCTGGGGCCAGAAGAGGGGCACCCCGTCGAAATCGCGGATCGCGGGATTGTCGGCGTCGAGGTCCTGCTGGCGGAGGAGCGGCCAGTACGGATAGTCGATGAGCTGTCCGAGGGGACCACGCGCGGTCTGGCGCACCTGGATGCGCTGCAGGAACCACTGGTAGTCGCCCACCACGCCGCTCTCGACCGTCACGCCGAGATGCCCGAGCCAGTCGTCCAGGCCCGATTTCACGGCCTCGGAGTTCGGGGGGCGGCCCACGTCGGCGTGGATGGGGTCGAGCAGGAGGATGACGCGCCCTCCGCCGACCAGGTACTGGTCGAGGTGGTAGACCTGCTCGTCGGTCAGTTTCTCGGGCGCGACGACGAGAAGGACCCGGACGTCGGGCGCGACGGGCTCGTCGAGCTTCACGGAGGAACGGAACGAGTCGCCGTAGCGATCCGGGAGCACCTGGCTCTGGATCACGCTGAACCGGCCCGACGGTGCCCCGCCCGAGAACGGGTTGTAGGCGGGCTGGGGCGCGACGAGTCCGACGACGGGCGTCTCGTGGGTCATGCGGTGCAGCCGGGAGACGATCTCGTACTCGAGCTGCGCGCCCTGATTGAGAAGATCGGCGATCGTCTCCTTCTTGTCCCCCACCTCGATCAGGAGGCTCTGGTAGCTGTCCTTGGCCGTGATCTCGCCCTCTCGGGCCGCCGTGACGGCCACCTTCTGGATCCCCGCGTCCTCCGCTTCGCGCTGCCCGTCCTCGCTGTCGAGGTCGATCCAGCGGACGTTCAGGCGGGACCCGGCGACCGCCTCCATCTCGTCGAGGAGCGCTTCGATGTCTCGCCGCTGGCCTTCCGCGGCTTCGGGGACGTTGTGCCAGAAGACCTTGATGGTCGCGGGGTCGCCCAGGCCCACGAGGATCTGCCTCGAACCCCGAGCGAGCGTGAAGAGCCCCTCCTCCGTCAGGTCCACGCGGACGCGACTGCGCGAGGCGGCGACGTTCACGAGCAGGAGGACGAGGAGGAGCAACAGCGAGCTCGCACCCGAGAGCGACAGGATGTTCTGGTTGCGGGTGGCCATGGCTACCGGTACCTCCGGTTCTCGACGGCCTGCGCGTTGAGATAGAGAAAGAAGGTCGCGAAGGTGACGAAATAGAGGACGTCGCGCAGGTCGACTACCCCTCGTCCCAGGGCGCGGTAGTGGCCCGCGACGGAGAGCTGCGTCAGGAACTGGCGTCCGGAGCCCTCGACCTCGCCAGCGGCGTAGGGGAGCACCCACGCGAGGGCGAAGATCCCGACGGCGGTGAGGAGGTAGGCCACGATCTGGTGGTCCGTGAGCGAGGAGATCCACAGCCCGAACGCGAGGAGCGCGCCGCCCATGAGGAGGGCGCCCAGGTACCCCCCCACGACGGGACCCCAGTCGAGGTTCCCGAGCGACGACACGGTGATGCCGACGCCGAGGGTGCAGAGGAGGCAGACCGCCAGGAGAACCCACGCGCTCAGGAACTTCCCGCCCACGAGCTGCCACGATCGCACGGGCGAGGTCATGAGCGTCTCGAGCGTTCCCTCCCGGGCCTCCTCGCTCCAGAGCCGCATCGTGATGCCCGGGATGAGCAGGATGAACACCAGGGGAACCACCTGGAACAGGCTCTCCAAGCTCGCGCGCCGCGTCACCCAGAAGAGCTGGAAGTTGAAGTAGATGAGCGCCATCACCGAGACGAAGATGACGACGAGCACGTAGGGGATGGGGCTCACGAAGTAGGAGCGGAGCTCCTTGCGGAAGACACTGATCATGACGCGACTCCGTCGGTTTCGTCCGGCCCCTGCAGGGTGAGGCGGGCGAAGATCTGCTCGAGGCTCGCGACCTCGGCGGAGAGGTGGGAGAGCTTCAGGCCGGCGGCGAGCACGGCGCCCGAGAGCGCCTCCATTCCCTCCCGCTCCTCGCCGCTGAGCTCGATGTGGATGTCGAAGACGCTCTCGTCGTCGGGGACGATCGTGATGGAGACGATCTCCCCTGAGCCGGCGAGGGCATCGCGAATCTCGCCCTCCCCGCCACGGACGACGAGTCGCGCCCGGGCTCCCTCGGCCTGCTCGCGGCGCATCTCCTCGACGCTGCCGTCGGCGACGAGCCGTCCGTCGCTGACGATCAGCGCCCGATCGCACACCGCCTCCACCTCCGGCAGGATGTGCGTGGAGAGCATCACCGTCCGGTCGGCCCCGAGCGTGCGGATCAGTTCGCGCATCTCCTCCTGCTGGTTGGGGTCGAGACCCGATGTCGGCTCGTCCAGGATCAGGACGGGGGGCTCGTGCATGAGGGCCTGCGCGAGCCCGACGCGCTGGCGCAGGCCCTTCGAGAGTTGGCCCACGAGCCGGCGCTCGTACCCGAGGAGTCCCGCGGCTTCGAGCCCGCGACCGATAGCGACGGCACGCTTGTCGCGGGGGAGTCCGTGGAGGCGCGCGGTGAAAGCCAGCGCCTCGGTGACGCGTAGCTCCGTGTAGAGGGGGTTGCCCTCGGGCAGGTACCCGATCCGGCGGCGGACGTCGGGCGTGTCCTCCACCACGTCGAGGCCTTCGACGCGCGCGCTGCCGTCGGTCGGCGCGAGGAAGCCCGTCAGGATGCGCATGGTGGTCGTCTTCCCCGCGCCGTTCGGGCCGAGGAGCCCGACCACCTGTCCTCGTGGAACCTCGAAACTCACCCCGCGCAGGGCCCGGACGGCACCGTAGTGCTTCGTCAGTTCCCGCACTTCGATCATGGACTCGGTCATCAGCGCGTCTCCCGTTCGATCGGCCGACCCGACAGGGGGGCGTCCAGCCTCCCACTCGCTCGCGGTCCGATTAGGAATGCCCAGCCGTCGGGGTGGGTCAAGCGCATCGCGGGAAGAAGTGGGAAGTGGTGGGAAGCCCAAACCATCCACCCGACTCGCGGGTATGTGTAGGGCATGACCCGAATCGCAGTGGAACTGGTCCTGGCCCTCGCGGCCGGCGCGGCGGGGGGATTCCTCGCCGTGCACCTCCTCGCGCCGCGCCCGGAGCCGGCCCCGGGGCCGACCGTGGCCGAGGCCGGGCGAGCCGGCGACCTCCGCGAACGCATCGAGGCGCTCGAAGCGCGCGCCCGGGAAGCGGAGCGGGCGAGCCTCACGGGCCACCCGGAGCCCAAGGCCCGCCTCGGCGATCTCACCGACGAGGACCGCGCGCGCCTCGTCGAGGCCCTGGAAGCCCCCATCCGCGAGAAGGTCGAGGCCCAGATCGCGGAGATCGTCGAGCGGGAGGGCCTCGTCCCCAAGGAGGAGAAGACGCCCAAGGAGCCGCCGCGGCGCCGGGTGCCGCTCGCGGTAGCCGCCTCGGAACTCGGCATGAGCTCCGGTCAGGAGGCGGCGCTCCGCCAGATCTACCAGGACTACGAGAACCGTCTACTCGACCTCATGGCACCCGAGGGCGGCGACCGTTCCGAGGTGATGCGGGACATCGAGCACGTGAAGGCGAATCCCTCGTCGCGGATGCAGGTCATGCAGAAATATCTTCCGCGCGTCATGAAGAAGCTCCCCGAGCTCATGACCGCCGAAATGGACAAGCAGGTCGCCATCCAGCAGACGATGGGCGATCTCACCGACGACCTGCAGAAGTACGACATCGAGGAGTCGAAGCCCTTCGGTCTCGGCGACGGCTTCCAGATCACGGCCTCGGCATCGGCCTCGACGGATCGGTGACCCGTTCGTCGCTGCGGGCGGCGTCCCGCTTTGCCGGGGGCGGTGTCCGCTACGTCCCCGTCTGCGTCTGCGGCTCCCCGTTCACCGCCAGCGGCGGGTGCTCCGGCGGCGCTTGGGGCGTCTCCGTCTCGCCCAGGACCGCGATGGCGCCCTTCGACTTGCGGTCGAGCCGGCAGGCCGTCACCGGATCCGCCCTGTCGCCCACGTTGCCGACGGGGTACATCTCGATGAGCCCTTCGTCCATGGCGCGGTTGATCAGATCCCGCTTGAGGCGCGGGTCGTCCACACCGCAGTTGTGCGTGGCCAGGACCTTGTTGACGAGGTAGCGCACGCCGACGAAGGGCAGGCGGTGCTCCAACTCGTCGATCAGCTTGATGAACGGCGACCAGTCGTAGGAGTCGAAGTCCTCCTCGGAACGGATCGGCGTCGGGTGGCTGGGCCGCTCGCGTCGCGGCTCCGCCGCGGCCGTCTCGACGACGCGCGCGCGGAGCTCGCCGTTCCCGCCCGCGCGACCGCCCCGCCACGGACGCGGCCTCGCGGGGAAAGCGACCTTCCCCTCGAGGACCTGCTCCAACGGGACATAGCGGTCGGCCTCCTCGGCGAGCTCCTCGGCGATCGTCCCCTCCGGCGCGACGATCACGACCTCGCTTCCGTCGGCCCGCAGCTTCTGCACGAGGGGGAGCAGCGTGGGATCCCCGGTCACCAGGATGAACGCGTCGGGCTCGTCGCCGGCGTAGAGCGCCTCCAGCGCGTCGGTGACGAGCCGGATGTGGCTCCGGTCCTCGCCGTCGTACGTCGCGGGAACGAGAATCGGCTCCAGGTGCGCGTTGCTCACCTCCCGGGCGAGCACGGCGCAGCGGGACCAGTCCGCGTAGGCACGCGCGACGGCGATTCGCCCCACTTCCCGCGAGTAGCGGATGAGGGCCGCCGCGATCTTCGCGGCCTGCTCCGGGGCAAGGACGGGAGGCCCGGCCTTCTCCTCGGCGGAGGCGTCGGCGGGCGGCTCGGGGACCAGACTCGAACAGAGATCGGTGAAGTCGATGAGCAAGGCGACATCGGCGCGCGGACTGGACATCGTGCACTCCCAGCGACCGGACAGATGGGGGCTTTAGACCCAGCTCCGCGCCGGGGGGGACAGGTCCGCATCACACGAGAAACACCCGTCTTCCCGACGCGGCTTGGTGATGGTAGCAAGTGGCCCTCCATCGCCGGGGCCTTCGGCGGGGCGCTGGAGGCGCCGATCCGCCCGCCGGTGGGGGGCCCCGCCCGCACCGGTCACGAGATCGTCACGGCCGGCGGGAGGAGGAGTCCCGGGGCCGAAACGGGGAGGACGACCATGGTGCGCTCCCTTCAAGGGCGGACGGCGCTCGTGACGGGCGCGTCGCGGCGCCTCGGACGCGCCATCGCGCTGCGTCTCGCGCGCGCCGGAGCCGTGGTCGGCCTCCACCACCGACGCGACGCGGCCGGGGCCGCGGAGGCGGCGGCCTGCATCCGCCGGGACGGCGGACGGGCCGAGACCTTCCCTGCGGACCTCTCCGTGGTCGAACAGGCGCGAGGGTTGATCGCCGCCGCGGAGGACGTGCTGGGCCCCCTCGATCTGCTGGTGGACAACGCGGCGACGTTCCACCACACGCCGCTCGAATCCATGACGATCGAAGACTACGACCGGCACGCCGCGCCGAACGCGCGCGCGGTCTACGTCCTCTCGCTGGAAGCGGGCCGCCGCATGAAGGCGCGCGGTCACGGCGCGATCGTGAACGTCCTCGACGTCGCGGCGATGAGACCGTGGGCCGGCTACATCCCGTACAGCGCGAGCAAGGGCGCGGCGCTCAACCTGACGCGCGGCTTCGCCCGCGCCCTCGCTCCCGAGGTGCGCGTGAACGCCGTCGCCCCCGGCCCCATCCTCCCCCCCGCCGGCGTCCCCGCCGAACAGGCCGAGGAAGCGGTGCAAAGGACGCTCCTCCGTCGCTGGGGGAAGCCCGAAGACGTCGCCGAAGCGGTCCTCTTCCTCGCGACGAGCCCGTATCTCACGGGCGTCGTGCTGCCGGTGGACGGCGGAAGAGCCATCGGGATGTAGCCGGCGCGCCGCCACACGCCGAGAGTCTCGACACCGTCCTGTGGAGATCGCCCCCTCCCGCGCCATACAGGCGGTCGCCGTCCCGCTGGGATCGGCCCCTCCCGTCGTCCTGCGACGGTCAACCCCTGCCCCCGGACGATCGCAAGGGAGGAAGCGCAGGAGCCACCCCCGCCCCGCGCGCAGGGCCCGAGGCCGAGCGAGGGGCCGCGAGGCAAGGCGCGAGGAGGAGGCGACCCCGCCGTGGGTCGCTGACGACGAGCAACGCAGCATCGTGGTCCCGCAGCCGGCCGAAGCCCCGGACTTCGATTTCTTCACGTTCTCTCAGAGGGCGTGAAGAAATGGGCCGAGGGCCCGAGGCCGAGCGAGGGGCCGCGAGGCAAGGCGCGAGGAGGAGGCGACCCCGCCGTGGGTCGCTGACGACGAGCAACGCAGCATCGTGGTCCCGCAGCCGGCCGAAGCCCCGGACTTCGATTTCTTCACGTTCTCTCAGAGGGCGTGAAGAAATGGGCCGAGGGCCCGAGGCCGAGCGAGGGGCCGCGAGGCAAGGCGCGAGGAGGAGGCGACCCCGCCGTGGGTCGCTGACGACGAGCAACGCAGCATCGTGGTCCCGCAGCCGGCCGAAGCCCCGGACTTCGATTTCTTCACGTTCTCTCAGCCCGCGTCCGGACCTCTCCCGACGCCGGTCAACTGCAGCAGCGTGCCGGGGTCGTCGTCGTCTTCGGCGTAGTGGCCCAGGCGCCACACGTGGCTGCGGTAGTTCAGGACGTCGATCAGGCCGAGGACCTGGACGATGCGCAGCGTCAGGAGCTGTTCCGTGAGGCGGGCGGGATGGCGGAGCAACTCCGCGAGGCGGCGTTCGCCCTCCGCGCGAGCCTCCTCCGGCGTGTAGTCGCCGAGGACCTCCATCGCGCGGCCGGCGCCGTCGTAGTCGGCGCGGATGGCGCGCCAGGTGGCGCGCCGCTCGGGGCGGCCGCCGCGGCCGTGGTTCCGCCACCAGCGGCGGAAGGTCCACCAGAGGTGGGGACGGGGCAGGCCCTGGATGGGCGGCATGGCCTGCGAGGCGGCGGTCAGCGCGGTCTCCTGGAGCACGGTCCGGGCGGCCAGCAGGCTCCGCACGCCGTTCATGTCGGACCGCCAGACGAAGGCGAGCGCGCGGCGGTGCTCGGGGCCGAAGGCGTCCGGGTGCGTACCGAGGCGCACCGCCGCACGACGAAGGAGTCCGTCTTCGATGCGCTCGGCCAGCTCGCGGATGTCGGCCTGGGCGTGGTCGCGTTCCTCGTCGACGCGGCGTCGAAGGTCCGGGTCCGCGTCGAGGAAGTCGAGGTCGTGACGCACGCCGTGGCCCTCGATGGCCGAGCGCCCGGTACCGGGCACGCGAACCCCCAGGTACTCGCAATCGACCCGGGACCGCAGCCAGAGGCTCTGCTTCACGACGGGTCCGCGCATGCGGTCGATCTTCCGCACGGCGGTGCGGAAGTCGGCCTCCGCCTCCTTCGTGCTGTCTTCGCGGAGGCGCGGGTTGCGGATCTCGTTCACCGCGCGCACCACCCACAGGACGATCCGCCGGATCCAGCAGAGGAGCCCCCACAGCGCGCGGAAGGGAATCAGCAGAGCGCGCCCTCCGGCGAACCAAGCCTCGTAGAGCCGGTAGAGATTCACGACGCGCTGCTCGTGCGGGCGCGTGTGGAGCGGATAGGTCCCGAAGATCCGGCGGAACATGGCGCGGCGGTCGCGGCGCAGCCGCGCGAGGACATCCGGGCCGAAGCGCGCCTCGACGTCGCGATCGCGACGGGGGTCTTCGTCCAGGAAGTGAAGCGCGGTGAAGGCGGTCGTCACGTGGTCCAGGGCGGCACGCTTCGCCTCCTCGGGAGGGAGCGTCCGGCGCGACAGCCCGAGCCACGCGTCGCGCCGCGCGCGGGCCTGCGGCGACGCCGACGGCAGCTCCGCGAGCGGGATGGCGTGGCGGTTGTACTCCACGATGAGCCGCGCGGTGGCGTGCATGGACGAGCGGGTCATCAGGCTGAACCAGAGGTACGGGCCGCCGAAGGCGCGGCGATGGCTCTGGAGGTCGAGCGCCTTCAGGGCCTTGCGCTCGCGAGGCGTGACACACCCGGCGTCGCGGTAGAGCGCCCGCAGGGCCGGATTGCCGAGGAGCTGGTTCGTCGTGCGGGTATCCGTGGCGTCGAAGAGCGCACCGTCCATGCCGTCGCGATAGAGGAGCACCGTCCGCTCGAGCGCGTCGAAGGAACCGTGCGCGGGGCTGCTGGTCTGGGCCTCGAGGAGCCACTCCGTCACCTGGCGGCGGAAGCGGCGGTGGAGCCCGTGCTCCTCGGCGATCGGATCCTTGCCTTCGAGGCAGGTCTCCGGCGCGAGGATGCGGCGACAGAGGATGCCGGCATCGCGGGAGAGATAGCGGCCCTTGACGGACTCCATGAGCGGGAGGAACTGCGCGGCGGCGGTCTGTTCGAGGAAGGAGGTCGCCTCCCCCGCGACCCGCTGCATCCACCAACCGAGGGCCAGCACGAAGACGGCCACGGCGCCCAGCAGCAGGAACGGGTCGACGAGGTGGCCCAGCCAGGCCGAAGCTCCGCGGAGGAACGCCGACGGCGCGATCGAAAGGAACAGCTCGACGACCAGGAGCCCCGCCCCGAAGAGCACGAGCCGGTAGGCAGGGCGGAACGCTCCCTTGACGAGCGTCGCCCCGACGCGGTCCACGAACTCCGCGGGCGTGATCGTTCCGTAGAGGTCGCCGAAGAAGTACCAGCGGTCCAACTGTTCGCGGATCCGCCCCGCGACGTGGTGGGCGGCCGCCGCGGCGACCTCGCCGTCCGACGTGCGCGGTCCGAGCGGTGGGACGTAGCGGCCGATCACCGGGAGCCAGCGCAGGGGACCCCGCGAGAAGATCCGGACGGCGCGGGCGATCCGCGACGTGAACTCGCTGCCCTGCTCGGCCTCGATGCCCTCGGGGGTCGCGAGGTCGAGGCGGTGGACGAGCGTTTCCGCCGTGATCTCGCGCGCGTCGTCGGCAGGGGGAGCGCTCCGGGAGGGCCGGCGCGCTGCGCGCGTCTCCTCGCGCATCTGCTCGAAGGCATCGAGACGGCGGGCGGCGATGACCCTTCGCCGTGCCGGTTCCGCGCTGACGAGCAAGTCCTCCCAGAGGTCGTTCACCTCGGCCTCGAGCCGGTGGAACCGACGGCGGGGGCCGTCTTCGCGAGTCCGCGAGCGCAGCGCCTCCTCGCGGGTGGGGTAGAGGATGATGTCGCGGTTGAGGAGATGCCCGTAGCGCCGGACCATCCGATCGCTGCCGCGCGTGAGGAACCCGAAGGCGCGGACGCCGCGGATCACGGGCATGAGGACGCGGACGTAGCGGGCCACACGGGTCAGGCGGAGAAGGCGGATCGCCCGGCCGGCGCGGAGGGGGTCGGCGCCGTGCGCTCCGAGGGCGAAGACGCCCACCGGGAGCGACGGCACGAGATCGACCAGGGCGTGCCGGAGGAACCATCGCCACTTCGGCGGCCGGACGATGGCGAGGCGGAAGAAGAAGTCCCACAGGAAGACGAGGCACGACAGGGTGTCGGCGGCGGCGAACGCGACGAGGACGGTCGGGGAGAGCGGGACGACGACCTCGATGAAGAGCAGGCCCAGGACGAGGAAGATCAGCGCGAGGATGAGCCGCTCGAAACGGCCGACCGCGCGGCGGCCGAACATTGCCTCCAGGCGCGCGTGGAGGTCGCGTTCCTGCGTCTCCGCGATGAGGCGGCGGTGCTTGCGCCGGAGACGGCGACGGCGGGGGCCGCGGGTCGTCTCGATGTGGCCGACGTACCAGGCGAGGTCGTCGGCGACGAGCCCCAGTTCGACGCTCGCGGCGGGCGGATCCAGGTCGTCGATCGCGGTGAGCGCGACGTCGGCGCGGTCGAGGAGGGCGGTAGCCCACCGGTCGCGCTGTCGCTCGGTGGCGGGGCGGCTCTGGAGGGACTCGACGAAGGCGTCCCGCAGCGCCTGGCGGTCCTCGCGCAGGAGGGAGGCGCCGGCGGTGCCGCGGCGGCGGATGGCTTCGCGGTCGAGGTCGGTCGCGTCGCGCAGCGCGTCGAACGACGTGGTGGGGTCGCCGTCGCGCGCGGCCTCGGCGGCCTCCGCCCTCCACGCCTCCTCCTCGTCGCGGAGGTAGGCCTCGACGAGGTCGGCGGCGCGCTCGCACTCGGCGTCCAGGCCGAGGCGGCCGAGCCGCGACCGCCAGCGGCAGAGATCGGAGAGGCCGGCCGGGGCGCCGTCGCCGGAGATCCCGCGGATGTCGGCATCGCGGCCGAAGCGCCGCACGTCGCGCTCGAGCCGGAGGAGCACCTCGGCGGCGGCGACGGGGTCGTCCGCGACGTCGGCGCCGGCATCTCGGGCGCGGGTCTCGAGCGCGGGGAACGCCTCGGTTTCTTCCGCCGCCGGGGCGGACGCCGGGGTGCGGCCGTCCGTACGCTCCGACGACGAGGATTCCACGATCCGCGCTCCTCCCGAGGGGTGCGCGGTCATTGTGCGACGGGGGGCGCGCCGCTTCCCGCTCTCGGCAGGCCCCCGGACCGGGCGAGGGCCCCCGGCCCCGGTTTCGCGGCCGCTGCCGGATTCCTCGTGACCGGGGGGACCTCCCGCGCGATGTGCGCCCGGGGGCGGGCCGAGCGGGCGAGCCGCGACGACGCTCCCGAAGGAGCCACACCCATGGAAGCGAGAAGAGCGATGCGAAGAAGCCGGGGCCGGGAGCCTCGGGCGGCGAGCGAACGCCGGCGGCCGAGCCCCGCGCGGCGGCTCGTCCAGGCGGCCGGGGTGCTGCTGGGGCTGGGTCTGATGGCGGCCCTTCCGGCGCGCGCGGACATCTGCGGCGACTGTCCGAAGCCGTCCCTGGGCGACATCCAGGCGCAGTGTCCCTATCTGGACCTGCAGTACCGCGAGTTCAGCACGCTCTTCGGCGGAAACGGCGCCCGGGACTACGTGTGCATGGATGCGGGGGAGTGCTCGTACACGCCGGGCGATCCGAGCATCGAGAAGCACAACTGGCGCCTCGAGGTGAAAGCCGCGGGCACCGCCCAGAAGTGCCCCCACTCGACCTCCATCTCGACGGTGACGGTCTCCGTGTCCGAGTCGGAATCCACCTCGTGGGCGCTGTCGACGTCCGCGAGCGCGAGCGCGTCCCTGCTGGGCGTGGGCCTGACGGCGGAGATCGCTTCGACCCTGGAGACCACGGACGGGATGACACGTGCCACGAGCGTGACCCAGACCTTCGAGCCGGGGTACTGCCGCGTGATCGTGTGGACCATCTTCCTGGAGAAGGTGGACCCGATCGCCACGGTGCCGGTGTCCGTCACGCGAAGATACGCGTGGTGGACGAAGAACATGGCGACGCGCGACGTCGTGCACCAGATGGGCGAGGTGATCATGTCGTGCGGAACGATCGAGCTCACGTTCACCTGCAAGATCCCGCTCGCGTTCCACTCCCACGAGTGCCAGACCGCATGTTCCGACCCCGAGTGCGCCCTCATCCCGACGGGCGAGATCGGCTTCCAGGCCCCGTTGCCGGCCGGCCTCCATCCGCCCGAGGGTTGGGAGCCGCGCTACCCGGGCAAGATCCTCCCCTCGGACGAACCGGCGGACGACGGCGCCACCGGGGAGGAGCCGGAGGACGACGGGACGTCGAGCGGCGAGCCCTCGTCGGGGGCAGCGCCGGACGACGGCGCGACGACCGGGGAGCCGTCCAGCGACGGTTCCACCGTGGACGGAACGACCGACGGCACCGGCACGGAAGGCGACGCGCCGGCCGCGTCGGACGAACCCGAATCCTCGGGCAACTGAAGAAGGAGTCGCCATGCGTATCCCCGCAACGCTCGCGCAAAACGGGGTGGCCGTCGCCCTCGCGACGGCCGCCCTCGTCCTCTCCCTCGCACCCGCCACGCGGGCCGACGACCCGCCCCCCCTGCCTGGAGACATCGCCACCTCGCTGGCCTTCCCCGGCTACGCGGTCGGCGCCGCCGCCGCGGGGAGCGAGGCCGGGGTTCGCGCGTGGCTGGACGATCTCCGCCGGTGGTTGCGAACCTACCCCGCCGATCCGCGACGGCCGGCTCTCGAAAGCGCATGCCTGCTCGCCCGGAGGAACCGGCTCCACGAGCCGCCGACGCCCGCCGACTGGCAGGCCGTGGCCCGTCTGTACCCGACGGGTGTCCCCGACGGAGCGGTCGCGTGGCTGCGGGCCGCCGACGCGGCCGTGGGCGCGGTGCTCCGCGTGGAGGAGCGCATCGGAGGGCTGGCGCAACAGGTCGAGTTCGGCGGCAGCGCCGGCGGCGCCCCGGAGGCCGCCTCGGCTCTCGAGGCCGCGCGAGCCGAGCGCGCGCGTCTGGCGGAGGGCGGGCTGGACGCCGTCGCGCTGGCCCGGGCGGCCGCGGGGCGCGTGTCCACGATCGATCTCTCCGACGGGGAGTTGGCGCACCTCGAAGGGATGCGCCGGGAGATGGCCCGGGCCCCGCTCGTCGAGGCGCGCCTGCTCGAGACGCTGGACCGACACGAGGAGGCGGCCGCCGCCTACGAGGAGCTCGCCGACGATCCCGTGCGGGCCGCGCTCGCGCGCCGGACGCCGGCCTCGCTGTGGGAGAAGTCCGCCGTGTCGCGGCGCCTCGCCGGGCAGAAGGCGCGATCCCAGCGAGACATCCGGCGCGCCCTCGAAACCGTCGAGGATCCGCAGCATCGGGTCTGGTACGAGATGTGGCGGCTCTACAACGACCACGACATGCTGAACGCGGCCGGCTACGTGGGAGGCTCGACGGGCTGGGGAGGCGACGCCTTCGTCGAAGACGCCCGCGCCATGATCCGCGGGCTTTCGGGGAACCCGTACCTCGGCAAGAGCCTGCTCACGCTCGGCTCCACCGCCTTCGCGAACAAGCAGCACGAGGCAGCCATCGACTTCTACGTGCTCGCGCTGAACGATCCCGCGTTCATGGATCAGCTCGCGGCCGACCCCGACCTGGCGAAGGCCCTCCTCGTGGCCTTCCCCGCGGCGCTCCAACTCGGTCGCTTCGAGGAGGCCGCTCGCATCCTCGACGCCGTGACGGGGCTCGGCACCCTCACGCCGGAGGAGGAGGACGCCCTCCGCGCGCAGTTGGAGATCCTCCGCGAGGCGAAGGTCGGACAGGGGCCCCGGGCGACGCCGCCCGACGAACCGCCGGAAGCGGACACGCCCGCCCCCGCGGGCGTGGGGCGGGGCGGCGGACGGCTCGGACGGCCGGAGGCGGCGGCGCCTCCCGCCGAAGAGCCGGCGTCCGGCCCCGCTCCGGACGGGACCGTCCCGCCGTGGCCCTGGGTCGCGCTGGGACTGGGCGTGGTGGGGATCGTGCTCCTGATGGTGCGGCGGCGGTGACGACGGCGTCGTGGATCACCCTCCGCGGACGTCGACCCGCCAGTCCTGACGCTCGAGGACCTCCCCCACGACGGCGCGCGTCTCGACGCCGTGCGCCTCGAGGGCGGCCAGCAGGTCGGCCAGCCGCGCGGGCGGTACCGCGATCAGCAAGCCGCCGCTCGTCTGCGGGTCCAGCAGGACCATCTGCTGCGCCTCGGAGGCGGCGGACCAGCGCACGCGACCGGCCTCGGCCCACTCCCGGTTCCGGTTCAGCCCTCCGCAGACGAACTTGCGATCCACGTAGGGTTCCAGGCCCTCGATCCACGGGACGTTCTCCGCGTGGAGGCGGATGGAGACGCCGGCGCCCTCGGCCATCTCCACCGTGTGGCCGAGCAAGCCGTAGCCGGTGATGTCCGTCGCGGCGGAGACACCCACCTCCACCATCGCCTCGCCCGCGCCTCGGTTGAGGGTGGCCATCACGCGCATCACCCGCTCGGCCAACTCCGGCTTCAGCAGATCGGCGCGGATGGCCGTCGAGAGCAGGCCGCTTCCGAGCGGTTTGGTGAGCACCAGGCGGTCGCCGGGCTTGGCGTCCGCGTTCCGCACGACCCGATCCGGATGCACGGTACCCGTCACGGCGAGGCCGAACTTGACTTCCTGGTCCTTCACGGTGTGCCCGCCGATCAGCGCCGTGTCCGCCTCGGTGCAGACCTCGACCGCGCCGTTCAGGATGTCGGACGGGACGTGGGCGGGGATCTCCACCGGGAAGGCGAAGACGCTCACGGCGCAGACGGGCACTCCTCCCATGGCGTAGACGTCGGAGAGGCTGTTCGCCGCGGCGATCCGCCCGTACCACGTCGGGTCGTCCACGACGGGCGGGAAGAAGTCGACGGTCTGGACCAGGGCCAGGTCCGGCGCGATCTGGATCACGCCGGCGTCGTCGGCCGTGGACGTACCGACGAGGACGCGGGGATCGTGGGGCAGCCGCACGGGCGCCAGCAAGGCCTCGAGACGGGCCTTCTCCAGCTTGGCCGCTCACCCCGCGGCGCCGGCGTACTTCGTGAGGCGGACCTTCTCGCGTTCGTCGATGGGCGGCAAGCGTCACTCCGAGGGGGAGAGGGCGGCGAGGAGGGCGGCTTCGACGTCCTCCTCGTCGCCGGGCAGCAGGGTCCTCACGTGGAGCCGCACCGACTGGTCGCGGACGGTGGTGAAGACGGGAACGACATGCGCGCGCAGGCGTCGGGCCAGTTCCCCGGCCTCGACGTCCCGGGCCGCGAGCACGACGGCGTGGCCGGGGAGCTTCACGGTCGGCAGCGAGCCCGCGCCCACGGTGTCGTCGGCGGGCTCCGCACGGATCTCGATCTCCCCCCGCCGGACCGGCGCCAGCGCGCCGAGGCGCTCGGCGAAGGCGCGGGCCCGCTCTGCGAGCGCGTCGGGGGATCGGGTGAGCGCGCCGATCGTGGGGTGGCTCTCGGGAAGGCGATCGGCGTCGAGGAAGAGGCGAAGCGTCGCCTCCATCGCGATCAGGGTCAGCTTGTCGCAGCGGATGGCCCGGTAGAAGGGATGGGCGCGCACCCTCGCCACGCTCTCCCGCGTCCCCACCACGATCCCCATCTGGGGACCTCCGATCAGCTTGTCGCCCGACGCGGTGATCAGGTCGGCGCCCGCGGCGATGCTGTGCGCGACCAGGGGCTCGTCCCCGGGCAACCCCTGCGCGACCAACGACAGCAGGGCGCCGCTCCCCAGGTCGTCCACGACGGGGATCTCGTACGCGCGGCCCAGCGCAACGAGATCTTCGAGCGACACTTCCTTCGAGAAGCCCTCGACGCGGTAGTTCGAGGTGTGCACGCGGAGCAGCATGCCGGTCTTCTCGTTGATGGCGTTCTCGTAGTCGGCGAGATGCGTGCGGTTCGTGGTGCCGACCTCGCGGAGGACGGCCCCGGACTGCTCCATCACCTGCGGGATGCGGTAGGCGCCGCCGATCTCCACCAGTTGGCCCCGGGAGACGATCACCTCCCGCCCGCGCGCCAACGCCGCCAGCACGACCATGGTCGCGGCGGCGTTGTTGTTCACGACGGTGGCGGCCTCGGCGCCGGTGAGCTTGCGAAGCAGCGCCTCCACATGGCGCTCGCGCGGCGCGCGTTCGCCCGTCTCGCGGTCCGCGGCGAGGAGTTGGTAGCCGCGCGCGTGCTCCTCGAGCGCGGCGAGCGCCGCGGGTGGCAGCGCGGCTCGGCCGAGGTTCGTGTGCAGCACGACGCCCGTCGCATTCACGACGCGGACGCACCCCGGATCCCGGCGGCGGGCGATGCGCCGCCGGGCGGCATCGAGCACGCTCCTCGCCGCCGCGCTCCGCTCGACCAGGTGGGGCCCCAGCGCTCCGGAGAGGACCTTCGCCCGGACTTCGGCGAGGGCCTGGCGTACGTCCTCCAGCCACTCGTCGCGCGGCGCGTAGGCGAGATCCTCGTCGGCGAGGGCCGCGAGGACGTCGTTCACCGGGGGCAGCCGCCGCAGCAGGACCTGCGGATCCCCCGCCCCCTCGGGCGGCGAGGGGGGCGGCGGCGGGGGCAGCACGTCCGGGTCGATCGCGCTCATGCGGGGGAAGGATACCGCTTCGACCACGCCTCCACGCACCTTCCACCGTCTTTCCACATCGACGGGCCCGCGCGGCCCCGTCCCGCCGCCTCCATCGTCGTCGCCGGGTGCTACCGTCTCTGCCCGCGACGATGCCCAGGTGGAGGCCACGGGATTGCCGACCGAGACGCCGGTCATGGCCCAGTTCGCCGCTGCGAAGAAGCGCTACCCCGACGCGTTGCTCTTCTTCCGCATGGGCGACTTCTACGAGCTGTTCCACGAGGACGCGAAGGTGGCGGCCGACGCATTGGGGCTCACCCTCACCGCGCGCGACAAGGATCGGAAGATCCCGATGGCCGGCGTGCCCGTCCGCGCCGCGGACGGCTACCTCCGACGCCTTCTCGCGCAGGGGCGCAAGGTCGCCATCTGCGAGCAGCTGACGGAGCCGGGCAACGGGCGGAAGATCCTCGACCGGGACGTGGTTCGCGTGCTGACGCCCGGCACCCTGACCGAAGACGCGTCCCTGGAACCCGACGCGAGCAACTACCTCCTCGCCGTGCGCCCCGCTCCGAAGTCGGGGGCGAGACGCCGGCACGGCTTCGCGTGGGTGGATCTCTCGACGGGGACGTTCCTCGCCGCCGACGTCGAGGCGGACGCCCTCGCCGCCGAGGTCGCGCGGGTGCAGCCCGTCGAGGTGCTCCTTCCCGACGACGACACGGGTCGTGCGCTGGAAACAGCGGTGCGGACGGCGGTCCGAACGACCGTCACCTTCGTCCCCCCGTGGACCCTCGACCCGGCGAGCGGCGCGAAGGGCCTGAAGGAGCACTTCGGGGTCGCGAGCCTCAAGGGGTTCGGCCTCGACCGCAAGCCGCCGTGTGTCGGGGCCGCGGGGGCGGTGCTGGACTACCTGCGGACGACGCAGTTGACCTCCCTGGACCACATCTCGCGCATCGAACGCCAGGAGGGCGGCCGGACGTTGGCCCTGGAGGCGACGACGCGGCGCCGCCTGGAGCTGGTGCAGCGCCCGGACGGCTCCCGCGACGGCACGCTCCTCGCCACCCTGGACCGCACGCGCACGGCGATGGGCGCGCGGCTCCTCCGCGACTGGATCCTCTCCCCCATCACGGATCGAGAGGAGATCGAGCGACGCCTGGACGGCGTCGAGGAGTTCGGGAAGGACGACTACCTCCGCCGGGACCTCCGCGGCGTCCTCGGCGGCGTGAAGGACGTGGAACGGATCCTCGGCCGCGTCGCGACGAACCGCGCAAACGCCCGGGACCTGCTGGCGCTGGGTCGCAGCCTCGAACCGCTCCCCGCCGCCCGAGCGCTGCTGGATGGCGCGTACTCGAAGACCCTGGAGCAGCTCCGCGACGGCATCGAGCCCTTCGACGAGCTCGCCGGGGAGCTGGCGCGCGCCGTCGCGGACGATCCCCCCGTCACGCTCGGCGAGGGCGGACTGTTCCGCGAGGGCTATCGCGAGGACCTCGACGAGCTTGCGCGCCCTCAGCCGGGACGCCAAGAGCTGGATCGCGAACTACCAGGCCACCGAAGCCAAACGCACGGGCATCTCCACGCTCAAGGTCGGCTACAACCGGGTCTTCGGCTACTACCTCGAGGTCACGCACGCCCACCGGGACAAGGTTCCCGAGGACTTCGAGCGCAAGCAGACGCTCACCAACGCCGAGCGGTACGTCACGCCGACGCTCCGCGAGTACGAAGAGAAGGTGCTCCGCGCGGACGAGCGGGCGAAGGACCTCGAGCAGCGGCTGTTCGGAGAGCTGAGGGCGCGCGTGGCGGAGCACATCCCGCGCCTGCAGGCGACGGCCCGCGTCCTCGCCGAGCTGGACGTGCTCGCATCCCTCGCCGAGGTCGCGCAGGCCGGCGACTACGTGCGGCCGGAGATCCTCGACGACCTGACCCTCGAGCTCAGGGACGCGCGACACCCCGTCGTGGAGCACCACCTGGACGCGGGGGAGAGGTTCGTCGCCAACGACGCCTGCCTCGACGCGGACACGCGCATCGCCCTCATCACGGGCCCGAACATGGCGGGCAAGAGCACCTACATCCGGCAGACGGCGCTGATCGTCCTGATGGCCCAGATGGGCTCGTTCGTCCCCGCCTCCAAGGCGCGTGTCGGGCTCGTGGACCGGATCTTCACGCGCGTCGGCGCGGAAGACGACATCGCCCGCGGACAGTCCACCTTCATGGTGGAGATGAGCGAGGCTGCCTACATCCTGAACCACGCCACGGAGCGCAGCCTCGTGATCCTGGACGAGGTCGGACGGGGCACGAGCACGTTCGACGGCATCGCCATCGCGTGGTCCATGACGGAGTTCCTCTCCGAGGTGGTCGGCGCGCGGACCTTCTTCGCGACGCACTACGCCGAGTTGACCCGACTCGCCGAGGAGCTCCCGGCGGTCACCAACCTCAACGTCGCCGTCCGCGAGTGGGGCGACGGCATCGTCTTCCTCCGCCGCATCCAGCCGGGGGCATCGGACCGCTCCTACGGCATCCACGTGGCCCAGCTCGCCGGCGTTCCCGACGCCGTCGTGGAACGGGCGCGGGCGATCCTCCACAGCTTGGAGCAGAAGGAGGAGAACGCCGCGGAACGGATCGTCTTCGGCGACGCCCGACGCCCACCGCCGCCCCGCGACGTGCAACTGGGGCTCTTCGCCCCCCGCCGCCGAGCCCTGCGCTGGAGGCGCTGCGCGCGCTGGACCTGGAGCACTTGACGCCGCTGGAGGCGCTCAACCGACTGGCCGAGCTGAAGCGTCTCGACCAGGACGGCGCGTAGCGCTCTCAGCGGTCGGGAGCGTCGGCGCCGGGGCGCTTCGGTGGGGCGAGGAGGAGTCGACGCACCAGGCGGATCGGATCGGGTTCCACGCGCACACCGGCGAGTTGCAGACCGTCCCGGTCCTCGAAGCGAGCCCAGGACCTCCGACGGGACTCCGCCAGGAGGGCCCCGAGGGCGTATCGCCACCGGACGGTGACCCCGTCGTCGGCGCGCTCGCCATCGGTGGCGAGAACCCGGCTGGGGAAGCGGATCGTCCGCTCGACCCACGCGCCCTCGAGCCGCGGTGCGAGACGAGCGCGCACGTCTCCGAGCGGCCGCCCGCCGATCTCCTCGCGGTCCTCGTTGCCGATCCACCCCCACCCCTCGCGGATCTCCAGGCGCCAGGATGCCGCGCGCGTCTCGGTGGGCGGCTCCTGCTCGAGTCGGAGCCCCGCGCCGAGGAGCAGGCCGCCCTCGACCGCGGCGGCGAGCCCGTCGAACCGGCCCTCGACGACCGTGCGGCGATGGCCCTCGGCCACCGTCGTCTCGATACGGGTCAGCGAGAGCCCCGGCGTCGCGGCCGCGTCGAACCGGATCCACGCGGGATCGAAGGGGTCGAGGCGCAACCGGTCCCGCTGCTCGGCGGGGATGTCGTAGAGCTCGCCCACGGCGTCGGCGAGCGCCGTCCGCCCGGCGGTGTCCATCCCCGTGACCAGTTGGACCGTTCCCTTCCCGTCGGGGAGGAGCCTCACGGTCTCCGTCGTCTCCGAGCATGCCCCCAGAAGGAGCAGCAGCGATGCGACCGGGACGACGCGATCGAGCCTCATCGCGGCACCTCGTCGTTCCCCGTCACCCGGCGAAGCCGGATCCGGAGGATGTCGAGCCCCTCGCGTCGCCACTGCTCCTCGAAGACCGTCGGCCACTCACCGGGTGCCAGGACCTCGAAGCCCGGCTCCGGCGTGGCGTTCCAGAGGAGGGGCTCCCCCGCCGCGAGTTGGGTGACCTCTTCCGCGTAGTCCCTCGCGTCCGTCAGGACGACGACCTCGCCGACGGGCTCGAGGCTGGAGGCGAGGTCGTGAAGGAACGGCGCATGCAGGAGGCGGTAGCGTTGGTGGTGCTTCTTCGGCCACGGATCGGGGAAGTGCACGTGGTAGGCGCGGACACGCGCGGGGCTCAGGAAGGGGGCCACGATGTCGGCAGCCGGGCGCCAGGCGAGACGGAGGTTGCCGATCGGCCCGACCTCCTCCAGGACCCGCTGCACGTACCGGCCGACCCTCTTGCGACTGTATTCGATGCCGAGCCAGTTGGTCCGGGGGTCGGCGACGGCGCGTCGGAGGAGGAAGTCGTCGTCCCCGGGGCCGATCTCCACTTCGAGCGGCTGGTGTGGCTCGGCGAACGCCCGGGGGAGGCCACCGCCCAGCGTCCAGTCCTCCCAGGTGGTCTCGAGGGGACGCCGCACCCCGGTCTTCATGACCGGAGGTTGCGGCGACGGGCGAGCCGCTCGGAAGATTTTCCCGGGCGGTGGGTGGTGGCGGAGCGTCAGACCTTCTTCGCCTCGCGCTCCCGCAGGTGCGGCACGGGGGCGTCGTAGGCGCGTAGGGCGAGCTCGACGCGGTTGCGAACCGTGCACTTCGTGAAGACCGACATCAGGACGTTCTTGACCGTCTTCTCGACGATCCCGAGCTGGCCGGCCACCTCTGCGTTGGTGTGCCCCTTTGCCACGCCGGCCGCCACCTGGGCCTCGCGGACCGTCAGGCCGAACCGCGACTGCAGTCGGCGGACGGTGGGCTCGGCCCACGGCGTGGCGCTCTCGGCGCGGAGCACGATGAAGAGCCCTTCGTCCCTCCGGACCGCCTCGAAGGTGACCTTCAGGCGGCGGTCGCTATCGCTGGGATAGTAGACCTCCAGAAGGGAAGGGCCGCGTTGGGTCTGGACTCGGGCGACGAAGCTCTCGAGCGTTCGTTCGAGCACCTCCGGCAGGAGGGCCTCGTCACCGCGCGGGGTCCCGTCGCGCAAGTACGAGCGGGCGGCCACGTTGGAGTACAGGACCCGTCGGTCGGGAGTGAGGATCACCAGCCCGTGCTCCGGGTCGGCGTCGACCAGGTCCCGCAGCATGCTGCCCAGTTCGCGCTCGGAAACCATCAATTCTCCAACTCGTCGGATCACTTCTACTGCTCCTAACAGGGGCACGGACCATAGGCCCCTTCCACCGATTTGACGGTGAGAATCAGGACCATGTTCCGCCATTCCCGCGGCCCACGCCAGGGCAATTCTTCCCAGGCACCCCAGGCCCCGGAAGACCGGCGCTGGAGCGGCTAAACCCTTTGCTGACGGGGCCTTGGGCGACGCCCCCCAAAGCACCCTGCCCCCCGCTTGCCGCCGCCCCCCCGAGCGCTAGGATCCCCCTTCCCCGACGCGGGGTGGAGAAGTGGTATCTCGTCAGGCTCATAACCTGGAGGTCGCGGGTTCGACTCCCGCCCCCGCTACCAATCAGGCCCTCCCTAACCGGGGGGCCTTTTTCGTGGGGCTCGTGAGCCGAAATCGAGGGAGTCGAGCCCGCGGCCGGGTTGGGGGGAGAGGCTCGGCGAAGCCGAGCCGCGAGGGGGGCCTACACAGGCCCCCCTCGACGAGCAACCTCGCGCCCCCCGCGGGGCGCCAGCCGAGCGAAGCGAGGCGAAGCCCCGCGGGTTCGACTCCCGCCCCCGCTACCAATCAGGCCCTCCCTAACCGGGGGGCCTTTTTCGTGGGGCTCGTGAGCCGAAATCGAGGGAGTCGAGCCCGCGGCCGGGTTGGGGGGAGAGGCTCGGCGAAGCCGAGCCGCGAGGGGGGCCTACACAGGCCCCCCTCGACGAGCAACCTCGCGCCCCCCGCGGGGCGCCAGCCGAGCGAAGCGAGGCGAAGCCCCGCGGGTTCGACTCCCGCCCCCGCTACCACTCAGGCCCTCCCTAACCGGGGGGCCTTTTTCGTGGGGCTCGTGAGCCGAAATCGAGGGAGTCGAGCCCGCGGCCGGGTTGGGGGGAGAGGCTCGGCGAAGCCGAGCCGCGAGGGGGGCCTACACAGGCCCCCCTCGACGAGCAACCTCGCGCCCCCCTCGCGCCCCCCTCGCGCCCCCCCGCGGGGCGCCCGCCGGGCGAAGCGAGGGACGGCCCGGCGGTCCCCCCGCGTGCAGGGCGCTCCGGGGCCGCGCCTCGCGCCCCTCAAGCCCGTTGCGGGGGAGCGATCGATCGCCGCCACCGGTTTGCCGCGCCCCACCGGGGGGGCCCGGATCGGGGCGGACGGACAGGGGGCGCGCGGGCGAGGCGGCGGCCGGTAGCATCGCGCCGTCGCGGAGGGTCCCATGTCCGTTCGTCCCGTCTCGCCCCGCCGGTTCCTCGGTCGCTCGCTCCTCGCCCTGCTCCCGCTGCTGCTCGTCGGCGTTCTTCCGGAGGCCGTGGGGGCGCCGCCCGCGGCGGAGGCAGGGACGCCGGCGCCGCTCGACGCGAGCACGCGCGACTTCGACCAGCTCCACCTGGACATCCACGTGACGCCGGACCTGGAGGCGGGATCGGTCCGGGGGCGGGTGACGATCCGGTTCGCCTCGCTGGTGGACGGCCTTCGGACGCTCCGGCTCCACTCCGAGGAGACGCGCGTGGGGTCCGTGCGTGACGGCGAGGGGCGGGTGCTCGCCTTCCGCCGCGTCGGCGACCAGGTGCACGTCGACCTCCTCGCGCCGCTGGCCGAAGGCGAGGAGGGGGAGGTGACGCTCCGCTACCTCGCCACGCCGACGCGCGGTCTCTACTTCCACCAGCCGTGCTCTGCGGATCCCGACGTGCCGCTCCTCGTCTACAGCCAGGGCGAAGGCACGGACAATCGCCGGTGGATCCCCTGCTACGACGAGCCCGACGACCGCATGCAGTGGGATCTCTACGCGACCGTTCCCGACGCACTCCAGACCGTCTCCAACGGGGCGAAGGTGGAGGAGACGCCCGCCGGCGAAGGGCTCCGCACGGACCACTGGCGATGGACCGGCCGGGCTCCCAGCTACCTGATCTCTCTCGTCGCCGGCCCCCTCCAGACCATCCGCCGGCGGTGGAACGACGTCACGCTCGAGTTCAACGCGCCTCCGGGCCACGAGGAGGAGCTCGTCACCGCGCTGGGCGGGACGACGGACATGCTGGGCTTCTACGGCGAGTACCTCGGCGTGCCCTACCCCTGGAAGCGGTACGCGCAGACGTTCGTGTGGGACTTCGTCTACGGCGGGATGGAGAACGTCACGGCGACGACCCTCAACATGCGGGCGCTGCACACGGAAGCCGCGCGGCCGAACTACCGCTCCGAGGCGCTCGTGGCGCACGAGCTCGCGCACATGTGGTTCGGCGACCTGCTGACCTGCCGGACGTGGGACCACATCTGGCTGAACGAGGGGTTCGCCACCTACTTCACGGACCTCTACTTCGAGCACCGCTTCGGGCGAGAGGCGTTCCTGCTCCGGCGCCGCGACCAGAACCGCGGCTACATGGACCAGACGCCCGCTCCCGAGTCGCTGGGCATCGAGAGGAATCCCCGGGGCGACGTCCCCCTGGAGCTCAGCGGCGGCAAGGCCTACAGCCGGGGCGCGGGGGTGCTGCACATGCTGCGGCGGGAGCTGGGCGACGAGGTGTTCCGAAAGGGACTCGCGTACTACGTCACGAGCCACCGCGACCGGACCGTCACGTCGGAGGACCTCCGACGCGCGATGGAGGAGGTCGCGGGGCGCGACCTCGGCTGGTTCTTCGACCCATGGGTCTACGGGGTCGGCTACCCGCGCCTGGACGTCACCTACGACGGGGGCGCCCGGCGGCTGCTCGTTCGCCAGACCCAGCCCCAAAAGGGCGGGCAGGGGCTGTTCCGCCTGCACGTGCCCGTCCGCTGGGGCGCGAACGGCGAGGTCGCGGACCTGTTCGTCTATCGCGAACACCAGGTGTTCCCGGTGAAGGAGACGGGGCCGTGGCTACGCGTCGGGGTCGACGGCGACCTGCTGGCCCGGATCACCGTGCACCAGGATCTCCGCTCCTGGAAGGCCATGCTGGCGGGAGAGCCGGACGTGAACGGGCGGCTCGACGCCGCGGAGGCACTGGAGGAGTTCGGACCGCTCGCGCGAGCGCCGCTGGCCCACGCGCTCCTCGAGGACGACTCCTGGGCGGTGCGGAAGCAGGCCGCGGAGATCCTGGGGCGGCTGGGCGGCTCCGTCGCCGTCGAGGCGCTCGTGGGCGCTACCCGCGACGAGGACCCGCGCGTCGCCGAAGCCGCCGTCGGCGCGCTGGGATCGAGCACGCGCGAGGCGGTCGGAACCACGGTGGCGATCCTCGCCAAGGCGGACGTCCACCCCTACGTACGCGCGGCGGCCGCGCGCGTCGTGGGGCGATTGAAGGTGGATGGCGCACGCTCGATCCTCCGCGCGCTCCTGGACGTCGAATCGCACAACGACGTCGTGCGAAGCGGCGCGTTGGAAGGGCTCCAGCACCTGGGGGATCCCGCCGGTGTGGAGCTTGCGATGCCGTATCTGGACTACTGCTGGGGGAAGGGCGGCACGCACGCCGTCCGCAAGGCCGCCCTCGACTGCGTGACGCACCTGGCGCCCGACGATCGGGGCGTCCACGCCCGCATCGTGGCCCTGCTCGACGATCCCTTCGGCCGCATGCGTTCGTGGGCGGCCCAGGCCTGCGGCACCTACCGCATCCGCGAGGCGAAGACCCGCTTGGAGGCGGTGGCCGCTCACGACGCGAACGGCGGGGTCCGAGGCGCCGCGAAGGAAGCCCTGAAACGTCTGGACGGGTGACCGGACAGGCGCCGCGCGCGGTGCGCTTCGTGGGGGCGGAGGATCGGGAGGGTGGACCTGGGCGGGCGGAGCCCGTAGGGTGCGGTTCGGGTCGGTCGTGCGTTCCCAGAGGCGACGCCCGGTCTTCTCCCTGGAGGACACCCCATGCGGATCGCCTGCTGCTGCCTGCTCGTCGTCGCGCTCGTCGCGCCGGCCCTTGCCGACATGACCAAGCCGGAGCTCAACCGGGCCGCCACCGACGTGGCCGTCCACGGGACCCGCGTCGCGGCGGAGGCCTGGGCCGTCGCCAAGGGGAAGTCGGTGGAGGCCGTCGTCGTGGCGCGCCTCGAGCCCCGCGAGGGCAAGGAGCCCCACGTGGCGACCTACGAGCGGTGGTCCGTGGACGGCCACGCGAAGTTCGAGCGGGGCGACCGCGCCCTCGGCCGCCAGTGGGAGAAGAAGCTCTGGAGGGTGGTCGCGGAGGCCGAGGAGCTCCTCGATCCCGAGGCCCGCAAGTCCCGGGCGAAGGGCCACCGCGATCTCCTCGACCGGCTCGACCTGGCTCTCGGGCCGACGGGATCGAAGGTGGTGGACGGCTCGGTGGTCTCGTGGTCCGTCGGCGTGGGCGAGTCCATCGGCGGCGGTCGCCGGTCGATGGCGCGCACGGCGGTGATCGCGTTCTCGGCGCCGCTCCCGGAGGACGCCATCACGCCCCCGGAGAAGGACGGGGCGGAGAGCGGCCCGGTGACGCCCGGCGAGGACGGACCCCGCGGCCGCCTGCGCCGGTGGCTCGACGACCTGGGGCCCTCGTCGTTCTCGTCCGGCGGCGCCAGTGCGCGCAGTCACGGGGAGGCGAGCTCCGAGACGGGCGTGACGCAGCACTCGCGCGTCGAGGTGGACCTCTCGAGTCTCCGGGCGAGGGCGCCCCGGAAGGCGCCCGGCGAGGCCATCACGCCCGGCGAGAAGTAGCCGCGGGAAGGCGGGCTACGGGGCGAGGCTCTTCACGACCACGGCGGTCTGGTCGTCCGTGCGCGTCGCGGCGCCGCGCGCCGCTGCGGCGAAGACGGCGTCGAGGATCTCCCGTGCGCAGCCGTCCGCTTCGGCGAGGGCGCGGGCGAGGCCTTCCTCGCCGAGGCTCTCCTCGGGTCCGTCCACGAGGCCGTCCGTGTAGACGAGGAGCACGCTTCCGGGCTCGAGGCGCGTCGCGGCGAGCGGCGCGAGGACGGAATCGATGACGCCGAGCGGCACGGCGGGATCGACGCGGAGCGGCTCGACGCGCCCGTCCGGGCGCCGGAGGAGTGGGGGCGGGTGTCCGGCCAGGGCGAACGAGAGTTCTCTCGATCCGGGCCGGTAGCACCCCGCGAAGGCGGTCATGAAGTTGGAGCAGGTGGGGCACGCGAAGAGTTGGCGGTTGATCTCGCGGAGCAGTACGGCCGGCCCCCCCAGCGGGGCAGGGAGCATCCGGAGCATGACGTGCAGCATGGCGACGATCACCGCCGACGCGGGACCGTGACCGGAGGCGTCGGCGACGATCCACGTCCAGCGCTCCTCTTCGTCGTCGCCGGCGCGCCACGGGAGGAAGTCGTAGTAGTCGCCGCCGGCGCGGTCGAACGTCTCCCACCGCGCGGCGATGTCGAGGCCCGGGATGTCGGGGAGGGCGCGCGGGAGGAGCGAGCGCTGGACCAGGGCGATCTGATCGACCTCCTCGCGGATCCAGGCGAGCGCCCGCTGCAACTCGACGTTCAGCGCCTTCGTCGCGAGGAGCCCGCTCATGAGGTTGGCGCGCAGCAGGTTGGCCTCGACGTCGCGGTCGTCGAAGCGCGCGGGATCCGGGTGGAAGAGGACCACCCACAGCCGGGGGCGCCCGTCGAGGAAGACGGGGAGCGCGAGGGTGGAGCCGTCGGGGGGCACGTGCAGGCCGAGGAGCGGGTCGTCGCGGGTGTCGAGATCGATCAGGCGCTGCACGCGGCCCGCGGCGATCAACCCTCCCACGACCCCGCCCGTGTGGACCGGGGCCCCGCGGTCGGCGGCCAGGAGGTCCTCTCCCTGGATCACGGTGTGCCCGTCGCGATCCACGAGCAGCGTGATGGCGTACCCGCGCGGCGGATCGTCCACCGCCACGGCCACGAGCACCCCCGCGGGGCCGTACGCGTCCTGGAGGCCGTCCACGAAGCGCCACGCCGCGCGTCGGGGGTCGTGCTCGGAACTCAGCTCGCGCATGAGATCCTCGAGCATCGCGAGGCGATCGAGGTCCACCCGGCTCATCGCACGTATCGTAGTAGCCTCCGCACGTTCGGGCGAATAGCTCAGCCGGCTAGAGCGCCTCGCTTACACCGAGGAGGCCGGGGGTTCGAGTCCCTCTTCGCCCACCATCCCCCCTCCCGGCGGCCCCGCCCATGGCGAAGCACAAACGCGACCTCCGCCGGATCCACGTGCCGCCCGCGAAGGCGGGAATGCGCCTCGATCGCTTCCTGGCGGAGGTCTTCCCCGACGTCTCCCGGCGCCGCCTGCAGGAGGTCCTGCGCCAGGGCGAGGTGCGGATCGACGGCGACCCCGTGCGCCCCGGCCGGATCCTGGCCGGCGGCGAGGAGCTGACGCTTCCCGCGATCCGACAGGCGCTCGACCGCGTGAAGCGCGATCGCCGCGAGAAGGAGCGTCTCCGGCGCCAGTCGGCGCCGCCCGGCGAGGTCCTCGTGATCCACCGCGACGAGCACCTCCTGGTCGTCACCAAGCCGGCGGGCATGCCGGTCCACGGCGGCGCGAACCTGGGCGCGGTCACCACGCTCCTCGAGGCGATCGAGGCGGACGTGGTGGCCGGCTACGGACTCGTCCACCGCCTCGACCGCGACACGAGCGGCCTGCTGGCCCTCGTCCGCGGGGAGGAAGCCCGCAAGGCCACGGCCGAACGGTTCGCCGAGGTCGGGGGGGCCGTGGAGAAGGAGTACGAAGCGCTGGTGGATGGGGTGCCGGCGTCCGGTACGGGCGAGATCGACCTCCCGCTCTCGCCTCCGGACCGGCGGGGGATGGTGCGGGTGGACCACGAGGCGGGGCGTGCAGCCGTCACGCGCTACACCGTGCTGGAGCGCTTCGGCACCGTGAGCCGCCTTCGCGTCCGGCTCCTGACCGGGCGAACGCACCAGATCCGCATCCACCTCGCGGCGATCGGCCACCCGTTGCTCGTGGACCCGCGCTACGGAATCCGCCGCGGCTGGCGCCTCGTGGATCCTCGGGGCCGGCTCGACGCGCGCCTCAAGCGGACCCCACTCCACGCGGCCCGCCTCGCCCTGCCCCATCCCGCCACGGGGGAGGTCGCGTCCTTCGAGGCGCCGCTCGCCGGCGACATCCGCTACGCGCTGGAGGTGCTCCGCGTCGATGCGGGGCGCCGACGCAAGGAGGACTCCATCAGCGGGGGGTCTTGATGTTCTTCTTCTCGCGGCGCGCGCGGCCCATGCAAGGGCGCCGGCCGTGGTTCGCCTTCTTCAGCTTGCGTTTGTTGTGGGCCATGGCGCCTCTCCGAGGGGGCCAAGAAGGGTAGCGGCCGCCCCGCGGACCGCGAAGGATCCGCGGGGGAGCGCCCGCGCGGCCCTACGCGAAGGCCTTTGCCAGGGCCCGCTCCAGGTCGGCAAGGAGGTCGCCGACGTCCTCCACCCCCACGGAGAGGCGCAGGAGCCCGTCCTCGAACCCCGACTTCTCCCGCTCCTCCCGGGGGACGGACGCATGGGTCATCGAGGCGGGGTGGTCGAGCAGGCTCTCCACGCCGCCGAGGCTCTCGGCCAGCGTGAAGAGGCGGGTGGCGGAGGCCAGCCGCGTGGCGTGCTCCAGGTCGGCGTCCAGCACGAAGGAGACCATCCCGCCGTAGCGTCGCATCTGCTTCGCGGCCACCCGGTGCCCCGGATGGTCCTCCAGACCCGGGTAGAGCACCCTTCGCACGCGGGGGTGGGCGGCCAGGAACTCGACGACCGCCTCGGCGTTGTCGCAGTGCTTCTCCATGCGCAGCGGCAGCGTCTTGGTGCCGCGAAGGACCAGGAAGGCGTCCAGCGGACCGGGGACGGCACCGATGGCGTTCTGCAGGAAAGCCATCTCCCCCGCCAGGGCCGGATGGCGCGTCACGACCGCCCCCCCCACCACGTCGCTGTGCCCGCCCAGGTACTTCGTGGTGCTGTGGACCACGAGGTCGGCGCCGAGGTCGAGGGGCTGCTGGAGGTAGGGCGTGGCGAAGGTGTTGTCCACGACGGCGAGGGCTCTCGCCTCCCGCGCGATCCGGCAGGCGGCGGCGATGTCCGTCACGTGGAGGAGCGGATTCGTCGGCGACTCGAACCAGACGAGCTTCGTCGGCTCGCGCGTGACGGCCTCGCGGAGCGCCTCGAGGTCCGTGGTGTCCACGGTCTCGAAGCGGAGGCCCCACCGCTTGAACACCTTGTCTACCAACCGGTACGTGCCGCCGTAGACGTCGTGACCGAGGACGATCCGGTCGCCGGTGGAGAGCATCGAGAGGACGGCGTGCGTCGCCGCCAGCCCCGACGAGAACGCCGCGGCGTGGGTCCCTCCCTCGAGCGAGGCGAGGTTCGCCTGGAGCGCCGCGCGCGTGGGGTTCGCCGTGCGGGAGTACTCGTAGCCGCGGTGGACGCCGGGCGCCTCCTGGGCGTACGTGGAGGTCAGGTAGACGGGCGGCATGACCGCGCCGGTCGAGGGGTCGGGCTTCTGCCCGCCGTGGACGGCGCGGGTGGCGAAGCCGGGCGTGAGCGGGTCGTGCGGTTCGGGCATGGCCTCCTCCGAGCCCGCGAGCATACGGCGGGGGCGGGAGGAGACCCGTGGATGGCGCGGGCCCGGCACCGGACGCCGAACCGACGGTCTCGTCAGTGCGTGCCGAACACCCGGTCGTAGCGGTCGTAGACCTCGAGACACATGGCGAGCATCGCGGTCGAGTACACCCTGCCCCCGTCCGGCCCCCAGGGTCCCGCGGGATCCCAGGAGCCCTTGTACCGACAGAAGTCCGTGTCCTGGCGTTGCGTTTCTCCGACCGCCGTCTGGAGGGCGCGGTTCCAGGTCCGCCACTGGTCGCCGCCCACCTGGAAGAGCGCCAGCGTGCCGTAGTACCAGTAGTACATGTCGATGCTGCCGGCCTGGAGGTCCCACTTCGGCGGCTTGGCGGCGCAGAGCCGGGCGCCCTTCTGGACGATGTCGCTCGTCCGCGGGTCCTCGCCGAGGAAGATCCGCAGGAGCACGCCGACGCTCGTCATCGACTCGGACTTCTCCGCCGGGAACTTGTCGATCAGCTCCTGCGGCCGCGCGGGAAGACCGCCGCGCTGGATGTACCCGACACGGCCGTCGTCCGGATCGGTCATCTTGTCGATCCAGACGCGCGCGCCATCGAAGCAGTCGTCGTCGATCACGAGGGGGGGCTTTCGCCCGCGCGCCTTCGCGTCCTCGTTGATCAGCGACGCGCTCTTGAGCGCCATCGTCATCCAGCCCGTGACGGACGTGTCGTTCTCGCCGGGCCGCACGCCGTAGCGCCAGGCGAAGTAGGGGTTTCTCGCGAGCGCGATGAAGTCGAGCGCGCGCTGGGCGGAGCCCTTGAAGATCGGGCTCTCCGTCATGCCGTAGGCCTCGGTCATGGCCAGGGAGGCGATGGCGTGGTTGTAGACGCAGTGCTGGCTCGTGCGCGGCCCGAAGCAGCCGTCCGCGTCCTGCACGGTCTTCAGCCAGCGGAGGCCCTTGGCGACGACCTTCGCGAACGGGTGGCGGCCGCGGTTCGTGTACCCGGCGCCGAGGAACGCGCACAGCGCGAGGCCCGTCACCCCGGGGTCGTACACGTCCTTTCCCAGACCGTCCGGCCCGTCCGGGATCTCCTTCCCGTCGCACCAGCGGTTGAATCCGTGGGCTGCCCAGCGGCCGTCCGGCGACTGGTGGGCGGCCAGCCAGCGGAGCGCGTTCTCGACCGGGTCTCGGAGGCTCCGTGCCGAGGACGAGTCATGCTTGCCACGGCCGCCGAAGGCGCCGCGCCCGCCCCCGGATTCCGGCCCGGTGACGTCGTTCGGAGCATGGAAGGGCCCCGCACCCGTGCCTCCGCCGACTCCGATGGCGCGAGGCGGACGCGTCGGGGAGCCAGCATGCTCCACGAGCCCCTCGATCCGCGCCATGCCGCGGTCGTAGATGGGTCCCACCTGCTGCAGGTGTTCGAGCGCCTCCTGCGTGCGCCCTGCCTCCCGGAGGATCTCCGCCATCCGCAGCTCGGCGTCCATCCGGGTCTGGAGCACCTCCAGCGCGTGGGCGATCAGGTCCGCGGGCGAAGTGTCCGCGGGCGCCTGGGCGTCGCCGTCCTCGTCGGCGCCGACGCCCCCCGCGAGCAGGAGGGCCAACAGGGGCAGCAGTAGGAACGTGGTCTTCCAGTGCATGGTGTCCTCCCGTCCGTGAATCCGTCCTCGATCCGATCCCGTCAAGGCGTGCCGAACGCGCGGTCGTAGCGGTACGAGGTCTCCAGTGCGAGCGTCATCATCGCCGTCGCATAGACCCGTCCGCCGTCCGCACCCCACGCCCCCACCGGATCCCACGATCCCTTGTCGTGGCAGACGTCGGTGTCCTTCCTCTGGTGCCCCACGACGGCCTGCTGGAGGGCGCGCGCCCACGTGCGCCACGTCCCGCCGCCCACCTGGTACGCGGCCATCGCGCCGTAGGTCCAGTAGTACATGTCGATCGCGCCGTCGTCCCAGCGAGGCGGTTTGGCCTGGAGGAGCCTTGCGCTCTTCTCGATCATCTTGCTTCGCCGGGGGTCCTCTCCCGACCACGTCCGGATCAGGATCCCGACGGCTGTCATCGACTCCGACCGGTCCGCGGGAAATTGGTCGATCGTCGCCTGGGCGCGTGCCGGGGAGCCCCCGCGCTGGATGTAGCCGGTGCGGCCCGTGTCCGGATCCGTCATCTTGTCCACCCACGCGCGGGCGCCGTCGAAGGCGGCACCGTCGAGGATGAGCGGCGCGGGACGCCCCCTCCGTTCCGCGTCCTCGTTGGTCAACCTCGCGCTGTGGAAGGCAGCGAGCATGGCGCCGGTGACGGCGGTGTCGTTGTCGCCGGGCTTCACGCCGTAGCGCCATCCGACGTAGGGGTTGCGGGCGAGCGCTCCGAAGTCGAGCGCCCTCTGGGCGGATCCTCGGAAGATCGGACTCCCCGTCATCCCGTACGCCTCCACCATGGCGAGAGCCGCGGCCGCGTGCGCGTAGATGAAGTGCTGGCTCGCGCGGGGGCCGAAGCACCCCTCGGCGTCCTGGACGGTCTTCAGGTGGCGCAGGCCCTTCGCCACGGTCCGCGCGAACTCGTGTTCCCCGCGGTTCGTGTAGCCGGCGCCGAGAAACGCGAGCAGCGAGAGACCCGTGACCCCGACGTCGTACGAGGCGTTCCCCTCTCCGTCCGGGCCCCCATCGACGGGCTCGCCGTCGCACCAGTGCCGAAAGCCCGCCGCCTCCCAGCCGCCGTCGGGCGACTGGTGCGCCGCGAGCCATCGGAGACCCTCCTCGACGGCGCCGCGGGTCCGGTTGCTCTCCCGCGCGGCGGCTCCCCCTCGGCTCCGAAAGGCGCCGCCCGCGCCGCCAGGCCGGACGGCGACCGGCGCGCGGCCGGACACGTCGGGGCCCGCCCGGCTCGGCACGCCGGGCGACGGCCCCCTCGGCGACCCGAACCGTTCGAGAAGCCCCTCCAGCCGGGCCAGCCCCTGATCGACGGACCGGTCCACCCCGCGCAGCAGCGCGAGCGCTTCCTCGGGGTGGTCCGTCTCCTTCAGGATCGCGGCGGCGTCCAGCGTGGCCTGCGTCCGCGCGTGGAGCAGCTCCAGGCCGCGGGCGAGCGCGTCGAGCTTCGCGCGGACCCGATCCGCCGGCGGATCGCCGGGCCGATCGGCCTCGTCGGCTCGGACCCCTCCGACGAGGAGGAAGCCGCAGGCGACGACGAGCAGGGTCCCGGCGATCGAGCGCATGGCGGCCTCCCCGGGGAGCTGCGCTTCCAGAACGGGGTGCTCCCTGAACGGGCGAAACGGCAAAGGCCGCCCACGGGTTCGCCGGGAAACGCCGCGCGCGAGGATCAGGGATCGAGCAGATCCTCCAGGACGGAGTCCCAGTCGATGCTCTCGCGCTCGCTTTCCGAGATGGGCGGCATGGCCCGGAACCGGGCGTACTCGTCGAGATCCACGCAGTCGCCGAGAGGGAGGCTTCCCGGTTCCACGCGCCGGGCGGGCCGGCGCCCGGCCCGGACCGGGTGGGCGACCTTGGGGCTTCCGTCCTGGCGCGGGCCCCCGGCGCCCAGGAGTCGGCGGCACAGGGCCGGCTCGATCCCGAGGCGGCCGAGCCAGGGGGGGACCTCCCGGACAAAGCGGACGGGATCGGCCTCCCGGGCCTGGGCGAGGGTGCGGTGGGCCCGCCAGGGGTCCCGGGAGAGCAGGTAGCCGTAGGCGAGCCTCAAGAGCGGGCGGAAGGCGCCCGGGCGGGCCGAGACGGCGCACTCGAAGGCCGAGACGGCCTTGGCGAGGTGCCCTCGCTTCAGGGACCAACGCCCCCTCACCGTCCAGGTGAGCGCCGACCACCGGGCCCGCAGCGCCCCCCACGGTCGCGACTTCCTGGTCATGGCGGAGCCGTCCTCGCCCGAGTTTGAAGGGCCCGGAGGTTCATGGGGGATGGACCGGGCCTACACCGCGGCGTCGCACGGGCCGATAGGGACACGCCCGGGCTCCGCCGCGAGCAGTCTACGACTGCCCACGGTGGGCCGCAATCGGGGTACCGTGAACGGAGTCTGACGTGACGATCAAGGGGACTCTGGAGACCTTCAACCTCCGGGAGTTGCTCCAGATGCTCGCCTTCAACCGGAAGGTGGGCACCCTCGTGCTGGAGACCGAGCGCGGTACCCAGACGGTCCACGTGGACAAGGGGCTCGTCGCCTTCGTGGACGGCGATCCGGGCGCCAGCCTGGCCCTGGAGCGGGTGCTCCGGAGGCGCGCGCTGGTGCGGGACGATCGGCTCCAGCGGGCGATCCAGATCCAGGAGGCGTCCGGCGCCTACCTGGGGCAGGTCCTCCGCGATCTCGGCGCGCTCGAAGAGGCCGTGCTCCACGAGACGAGCAACCAGGCGGTCGCCGAGCGCTTCCTGACACTCCAGCTGACGGCCATCACCCGCTTCGAGTTCGCCGACGGCCGCGTGCTCGCGCCGGACGGCACCGACCACTGGCCCGACGGCCGTCCCCGCGCGCCGATCGAGCCGGGGCTCGTGGTCGAAGGGCTGCTGCTCGACCTCACGCGCAAGATGGATCAGTGGGTCGAGCTCCAGCAGATCGTGCCCACGATGGAGGAGGTCTACGAGGGAACCGGCCTCAGCGTGGACCTGGAGGAGGCGCTGGCGCAGGAGGAGGTCGAACCCGAAGCGGCGGACCTCGTCATCGCCGGGATCGACGGGTACCGCACGCTGGACCAGGTCGTCGGGTCGAGCCACGTGGACGAGCTCACGGCGGTCCAGCTCGCCGCGGCGCTCGTCCAGGGAGGCGGGATCCGCCCCGTCGCCACGCAGGATCTCATGACTCGCGGCGAGGACCTCCTCACGCGGGGCGAGCCGGGGCGCGCGCTGCCCCTTCTCCGTCGCGCGATCGAACGGGGCGACGCGGCCCCCGAGGCCCGCCTGCACCTGGCCGACGCGCTGGAGCTCACGAGCCATCGGCTCGAAGCGGCCGTGCAGCTCGAGACCTTCGCCGAACTGGCGGACGAGGAGGACCCCAATACGGTCCACCCGCGCTTCGACGCGATGAATCGCGCGCTCGAGCTGCGGGACGGGGACCTCGCCACGGCAACGCGGGTCTGCGACTTCTACCTGCAGCACCGGCCCTGGCTCCACGACCGCAAGGCGCCCGCGCTGGAGTCCCTCAAGCAGCTCATCCAGGGCGCGACGACCGTCAACCAGCCTCTCATCGCGGCCGAGCGGTTGCACCAGTACATCCACAACGGCGATGCCCCGAACGAGGATCTGCTGGTCCTCGCCGATCTCTACGCCGACGGTGGCGACCGGATGGAGGCCGCCGCCGCGCTCTGCCGGCGAGCGGAGAACCTGCTCCACCAGGGCCGCGCGCCGCAAGCGCGCGAGCTCCTCCGGAGGGCGCTCCACCTCGATCCGTCCCGTCAGGACGCGCGAGGGCGCCTGCAGCTCCTCGACGGCGAGGAGCGGCGCGAGAAGCACCGCCATCGGATGGCGATCTCCCTCGTCGTGACGGCTCTCCTGGTGCTGGGCGTCGGTGCCGCCTGGTGGACGTACAACCAGGAGGCCGGCCGGGCGATCCGACGCGTGCGCGCACGCGCGGAGAGGACCGTCACCGCGGCCGAGCGGGAGATCGACCTTCGTGTGGACGACTTCGCGCAGCGATTCGCCGCCGCGCACAAGCGCGAGAAGCCCGACACGGGTCTCGGCGCCACCGCTCAGAGCCTCCTGGAGGAGTCGGACCGCTTGGCCACGCAGGCCGGCACGGCGCTGCTGGAGCTGGCCAAGGAGATCGATCGCTACGAGGCGACGGCCCACGGCGAACGGAACGGCGCCGTCCTGCGGCAGCTCGAGTCCAGGCTGGAGGGAGCGAAGGAGCGCGCTCGCACGGTCATCCAAAGCGCGCGGGACGAGGCCGCGCGCGAGCTCGATACGGGCAAGAAGGCGTACGCCGAGGGCCATTTCATGGCGGCGCGGCCGCACCTCGTGCTCGCGCAGAGCATCGCGTTCGACCAGGAAGGCCAGGGCGAGCACGCCGGGGTGCTGCTCACGCACGTCGACAACTACATCGCCCGCTTCGAGGAGAACCGGAAAGAGCTCGACCACCTGCGCGAGAGCGGCGACGTCCGCGCCGCCTTCCTGAAGGCGGTGGACATCCTGGCCAGCCAGCTCGACTCCGACCTGACTCGCCAGATCCGCGTGCCCATCTCCGTCGCGAGCGAGCCGGACGGCGCACGCATCCGCCTCGACGGCCAGCCCCTGGACTGCACCACGCCCTGCACGCTGGAGTACTCGCCCTTCGAAGGCACCGAGCTCACCCTGGAGCTGCCCGGACACGTTCCGCAGCGCTTCCAGCTTCCGAGCTTCACGAAGATCTCGGAGAAGCCTGACGACGTCCGCGCCTATGTCCCCGAGATCTCCGCGAAGCTCCCGGAGGGCCCGAAGTGGGTCCTGGAGTCCCCGCGCGGTCCCGTCAAGGCGCTCTGGGCCTCCCGTGACGTCCCCTTGCTGCTGGATTCGGACGGCCGCTCGCTCACGCCGGTGCGCGCCGACGTCGGCGCCCTCGGTCCGCACAAGGCGTTCCGTCGCCACGAGCCCGTCCAGGCCGGCGGGTCCCTCGGCGGCGAAGTCGAGTGGCGCCTGCTCGGTCAGCGCACGCTCGCCATTCGCCCGCCGCTCTCCGAGCCCTGGGAGGTGCAGATCCTCGGACAGCTCAAGCGGCCGCCGGTACTCCACGACGGAATCGTCACCGTCATCGACGAGCGGGGCGACATCTACGGCTTTCAGCTCCTCACGGGGGAGCGCGTGTGGCATCGCTCCCTCGACGCGCCGCCGGCGCAGGATCCGGTCCGCGCGACGTACGGGGTGCTCATGACCACCCGCGACGGGGGCGCGTGGCTCGTGAAGGCGAACTCCGGCGCGGTGCGCCCCCTGTCTTCTCCGGGCCAGGGCCTCGTGCTGGCCCTTCCGCTAGGCGAGGACACCGTCCTGCTCGGCGGCAAGGCGCACGAGGCGCGGGTCGTGACCCGCAACGGACAGCTCGAGCGCCTCGGCCTGGCGGCGCCCACCTCGTCGCGCGCGGCCGCGGGGCCCGCCGGCGTGGCGTGGATCGAGAGCGACGGCGTCCACTTCCTCGCCCCCGGCGGGAACCCCATCCGGGTCGCGGGCCTCGGGGATCACGTGGCGCACCTGGCGCTCGACGGCAAGGAACTCTACGCCGCCGGCGCCGACGGCGTGCTTCGGGCCGCCCGCGTGGACCAGCCGGATGCCACGCAATGGCAGTGCCCCGTGCCCGGCACCGTGACCCAGGCCCCGCTGCCGCTGGGCGACGCCGTCTACGTGCTCGCCGACGGCAAGCTCTACGCGATCGAGCGGTAGCCCTTCGGCGCTACGCCGGGCCCCGCGCCTCGACGCGTCCGCGTTCCGCTCCGCGCGGGAGGTCCGGCCCCGTGTCCCCGATTCCGTTCAGGGGCCTTGTCTACCGGCTTCATCCCAGTCCGGGGGCTGGCCGATAGGCCCTTGGGCCGCGGCGTCCCTCGCCCGGCCAGCGGAGGTTTCCGTGGGTGGAATCCGGGACATGTTTGGCGGCACCTCGCTTGGGCGGCTCGTCCAGCAGGCGCAGCGCAAGCTGGCGGCCGAGGATTTCGACCAAGCCCGCAAGATCGTCGAAAAGGGTCTCCGTCTCTTCCCGGACGCGGATCCGCTCAGGGAACTGGAGCTCACGCTCCGTCGTGCGCAGGCGAGGGCCGGGATGCAGAGCCTGCGGGCCCGCATCGCCCGGGAGGGTGCCCCCCGCGCCTACGAGCAGTTGATCTCGCTGTACCTCGAGTTGGGCCTCTACGCCGAGGCGCGCCAGGAGGCGGTGGCGTACGCGACGGCGCATCCGGATCGCGATGCGGCGCACCTGCTCCTCGGCGAGATGAGTCTGCAGGCGTTCTTCGAGGACCTGCGCGCGCCGGACGGCCACGTCGCGCAGCGCCGCCTCACCCGAGCGGCGTCCCTCAACCCGCAGGCCGTCAAGCCGCGCCTGCTCCTCGCGGAGCTCTACTTCTGCGTGGGGGCCGATCGACATCTCGGCGACGTCGTCGAGGAGTTGGAGGAGATCGGCCGCGGCGACCCGCTCCTCGAACCCCTGCTCGACAAGATCCAGGGCATCTCCACCGACAAGAAGGCGGAACCCCTGGACGGCATCTTCGAGGGCATCGAGGTGGAGGGGGCGCTCGTCCGCGAACCCACGCAGTGGCCCCTCGGCAGCCGGCGCACGCGGGTGAGCCGCCTCGACGAGGAGCGCGCGAAGCGGGCCGCGACGCAGCTCGTCGAGAAGGGCTCCCCGGCAGAGATCGTCATGGTCCAGCGTGGTGGCACGCTCGTCGCTCAGGCCGTGGCTCCCGGCGAACGCCCCACGGGACGCTCGGAGTCCGCGGAGAGCGGCCTCGTGGACGTCACGCGCACGGTCGCACGGACCGTCGCCCGTCACGCCCGCGAGTTCGACATGGGGGCGTTTCGCCGTTGCACGATTGAGGGCCCGTTCGGCCTCGTGACCGTCGGAGAGATCGGCGGCATCGTGACGGGCGCGCGCTGGCCGGCGAACCCCGAACCGCAGCGCCTATGGGACCGCGTGGCCCTGCACCTCGAGGGGACGCTGGGGGGCAAGCGATGAGGGAGATCCTCGCCGAGCTCAACGAGACGATCTCGGGCCGGGGGAGCGTCGTGCTGTCCCGCGACGGGCTCCTCATCGCGAGCGACGTCCGCGAAGGCGTGGACGTCGAGCGGCTGAGCGCCCTCGGCGCCGCCATCGTGCGGGAAATCGGCCGTAGTCTCCGGGAGGCGTCTCTCGAGACCTTCACGCAGGTCGAGGTGGCCGCCGAACAGGGCAAGGTCATCCTCGTCGAGGCCGGCCCGACCTACCTCCTGGTCCTGCTCGGGGCGCGCCTCGAGATCGGACCGGGCAGTATCGAAATTCGCAGTGCCGCGCATCGGATCGAGCGCGAGGCGGAACTCGTCGCCTGACAACAAGGGAATAGGGAGCGATCGATGGTTCAGATCAACTTCGCGCAGAAGGAGATCCAGTGCAAGATCGTCTACTACGGGCCGGGCATGTCCGGGAAGACGACGAATCTCGAGTTGGTCCACGGGAAGGTGCCGGCCGACTCGCGAGGCGAGTTGACGTCGATCGCCACGACCGGCGAGCGGACGCTCTACTTCGACTACATGCCCCTCGACCTGGGGCAGATCGCCGGCATCCGGACCAAGTTCCAGCTCTACACCGTGCCGGGGCAGATCTACTACAAGTCCACGCGCCGGCTCGTGCTCCAGGGCGTGGACGGGATCGTGTTCGTCGCGGACTCCAGCGCGGCCAAGCTGCAGGAGAACAAGGAGTCGCTGCAGGATCTCGAGGAGAACCTCAAGGAGATGGGGAAGGCCATCTCCGACATCCCGGTGGTCATCCAGTACAACAAACGCGACCTTCCCGACGCCATGTCCATCGAGGATCTCGAAAGGGAGATCAACCAGTGGGGCTTCGGCTATCACGAGGCCATCGCCCCGCGCGGTGAGGGCGTCTTCCCCACGCTCAAGGACCTCGCCGGACGCGTGCTCGACAGCGTGAACAAGGGTGGGCTCACCGCCCACCGCCCGCGCCCCGCGCCCAAGTCCGCGACGGTCGCGCCGGTTCCCGGGGCCACGCAACCGTCCATCCCGGCGGCACCGGTCCCGGAACCCGCGGCCTCGGCTCCCGCACTCGTTCCGACGCTGGACGCGCCCGAAGTGCCGGCACCGGCCCCCGTGGCGGAACCCGCCGCCGCGCGCGCGCCCCAACCCTCCCCGAAGCCCGCCAAGCCCGCGGCGGCGCCCCAGAGGCCCGCCGGCACGGCCGTGGCGGAGCGCCCGGCGCCCCCGCCGAAGGCCGTGACCGCGCCGCGGAAGGTCAGCACCGGCTCGCGTCCGGCCCCGCCCCCTGCGCCCGCGCGGGCGACGGCGACCCGCCCCGCGGCGATGCAGGACCGCATGGTCAACGTGCGGGGCCTCAGGGGGCCGAGCGCGCTGGGCAAGTTGCCCGTCATCGTCCTTCTCGGCGCCGTCATCGCCGGCGTCGTCTACTTCCTTCTCCAGAGGATCTGACCGATAGGAACCGGAAGGGCCAGGTAGGGAACAAAGTCATGAGCAGCATCAAGGATCACGATCTGAGGAAACAGGCGTTGGTCTTCTACGAGGAGGACATCCAGGCGATCGAAGCGATCCTGGATGCGTTCCTCAAGAAGAGCGCCGCCCGGTGTGCCCTCCTGGTGGACCAGGACGGGCACATGATCACGGCGCGCGGCGAGACGGCTCACGTCGATCTCGACACGATCAGCGCCCTCGTCGCCGGCTCGTTCGCCGCGACGAAGGCCCTCGCCAAGCAGTTCGGCGAGGAGGACTTCACGGCGCTCTTCCACCAGGGGCGGCAGGGCAACATCCAGCTCTCGCTCGTGGGAGAACGCGCGCTCCTGACCGCGCTGTTCGAGGACAACACCACGATCGGCATGGTCCGGCTCTACGCCACCGAGTCGGCCAAGCGCCTCGGAGACATCTTCTGCCGCAAGATGGCGCGCGGACCGCGCGAAGCCTCCGCGGACGCCACGACCAGCGCCGACTTCAGCGCGGGGAGCGCGGGCGCGCTGGACGACGTGTTCGGTAGCTGATCCCCTCAGGCCATCCACCGGTTCCCGGACGGCCGCCGCAGGACACTGCGGCGGCCGTTTCGCATGGGGACTCCGGCCCGCGGCGATCGCCCCTCGTTCCCCGTGGCCGTCACTCGGGGAGAACGGTCTCCGTCGGCGCCCGGCTCTTCTCGGTGACGTTCTTGACGACGAGGAACACGCCGACGGCGAGGGCGAGCGCGAGCAGGACCAGCAGCCACTTCGTGCCGCCGGCCATCTGCCCCAGGTCGTACCCGAGGTGGCTCCCGCCCGCCTTCTTCTTGCTGTACTGGAGGACCCGCTGCTTGACGTGGAGACCCTCGGCCGTCGCCCCGCCCACCGTCGCGCCCTCGCGGGCGGGTCGCGGCTTGACCTCGCCCCGGAGGATCGCGCCGAGATCCGGCGGTCCGTCGGCGGCGGCCTCGGCCGACGGCATCTTCGGTTTGGGCTTGTCCTCGTCCTCGAGTTCGAAGCGGAAGTGGACGTCGCCGATCCGGATGACGTCGCCCTCGGCGAGCGCGTGGCGCGTGACGGGGGCGTCGTTCAGGAGCGTCCCGTTCGTCGATCCGAGATCCGCGACGGCCCAACTGCGGGCGCCGTCCTTCCAGACCTTCGCGTGGTCGCGGGAGGCGTGACGGCTGCCCTCGAGGCAGATGTCGTTGTGGCCCTCCCGGCCGATCGTCAGCCCCTGGTCGACGGAGAAGACCTGTCCATCGACGCTGCCGCCCTCTGCGATGAGTCGTGCCACGGCGACGATGGTACGCGGCACGACCCGAGGGGTCGAGGGGCGGCTACCCTGCGGACGGCACCGACGATGGACTACGCCCCCCCCTTTCTCGACCACTTCACGAACCCGCGGGGGCAAGGCGCGCTCGAAGGGGCCACCCACCGCGGCGTGGAGAGCGACGACGCGTGCGGCGACCGCCTGTGGCTCGACCTCGCGGTCGTGGACGGGCGGATCGAGGCCGCCCGCTTCCGCGTGGAGGGGTGCGTGGGGGCGATCGCCTGCGGCAGCGCGCTCGTCTCGCTCCTTCCGGGCCGGCCCGCCCGCGCCGACGCCGTCTCGCGCGGGGAGATCGAAGGCGTCCTCGGCGCCGTGCCCCGGGCGAAGCGCCACGCGCTCGGCCTGACGCTCCGCGCCCTGGCCCGGGCGCTCGCCGACTGACCGTCACGACGCGACGAGGGCGTCGCGCACCGACCGGGCGGCGTCCGCCCACGTGCCCTCGGGCGGGCGGACCTCGGCGGGGGGAGGCTCCCGGAGGAGGGCCGTCGCCGCGGGCCACGCGTCGGGGGCGGTCGGCGGCGGAACCAGGAGCAGGCCTTTCGCACCGAAGTCCAGGAGGTCGCGGTGGGCGGAGATGTCGGACCCGACGACCGGCGTGCCCGAGGCGAGGGCCTCGGCGACGGGCAGGTCGTAGCCCTCCTCGAGCGAGGGGGCGAGGAGCCAGGCCGCCGCGCGGTAGGCCCGGCGGAGGCCCTCCTCGTCGAGCGAGGCGTCCACGATGGTCACGTCGAGGCCGGCCGCGCGCGCGGCACCCACCCCGGCGCCCCGGGCCTTGCGCTTCTCGTCGCGGGAGACGAGCAGGACGCCCCGGCGCGCGCTCCCGGGCGGCGGCGGCGAGAAGCCTTCGGCCGCGTTGGGGGCGACGTGGACGCGGCGCGGGTCGAGCCCGTACGTCTCCATCACGCGCCGGGCGACGGACGGCGCTACGGCGATCACGGCGTCGGCCCGGCGGAGCAGGCGACCGTAGGCATGGCGACCGTAGAGCCGCCGCGCCACGCCACCCCACCCGTCGAGGAAGCGCAGGTCGTGGACGGTGACGGCAATCTCCACGCCGGGGAGCACCGGCACGGGCCCGTGGTCCACGAGCAGGTGGGTGTACGCGGCCTCCTTCCGCCGGCGGCGGAGGTGCCTCGCGCGAAGCCACCACCGCCGCGCGCCGCCCCGGCAGGAGAGTCCGACCGTCGCATGGACGACGTTGTCGCCCCAGGAGGCCGTGGTGGGCCCCCCGCCGTCCCGCGCCCAGTGGACCTCGAAGAGGTCGTCGGCGAGAAGCGCGGCGAGGGGCGGGAGGAGCGACTCCAGCCGCCGCCGCGCGCCGGAGGGCGACGGGCCGAGCGGCGTCGCATCGACGACGACGTGCCTCACGCGAGGGCCCGCTGGAGGACGTCGAGCACGGCGCGGGCGGCTCGCTCGGGGGGAAAGGCGCGGGCGCGATGGCGACCGGCATCGACCAGGCGGGCGCGGAGCGCCTCGTCGTCGAGCACGCGGGCGAGCGCCTCGGCGAGCGCCGTCGCGTCGCCGGGCGGCACGAGGAGCGCGGACTCGCCCGCCACCTCGGGGAGCGAGCCGGCGCGGGAGGCGACGACGGGAACCCCGGCGGCCATCGCCTCGAGGAGCGGGAAGCCGAAGCCCTCGCTGAGCGCGGGGTGGACGAGCGCGCGGGCGGAGGCGACGAGCGGCCGGAGGACGTCGTCGGGCGGATGGCGGACCTCGCGGAGGCCCGCCCGCCGCGCGTGACGCGGGAGCGTCCCCACGACCGCGACGTCGAGCCGGCGGGCCGCGAGGCCCCGCAGCGCGGCCACGAGCACGTCGAGCCCCTTCTTCCGCCCGCCCGTCGTCCCCGTCCCGATCATCACGAGATCGGGCCCGCCGCCCCCGACCGCCCGGCGGGCCTCCTCCCAGGGCGAGGGGTCGAAGGCGTGGGGGACGACGTGCAGGCGGTCGGCCGGGATCCGCTTCGTGGCGAGGACGTCGTCCCGCGTCGCCTCGGAGGGAACGATCACGGCGGCGGCGCGGGCGTCCCGGTCGAGCCATCGCTGGTGGCGCCAGGCGCGAAGGCGGCCCTCGATCGCGCCGTGACGGACGAAGGGGATCTCGTGGAGGACCACGACCACCGGCACGGGGGTCCGGGGAAAGGCGGCCCAGGGCGAGAGGAGGACGCGCGCGCCGTTTCGCCGGAGGAGCGAAGGAAGCCGCCGGCGAAACGCCCGGGCGCTGCGCGCGGGGAGGGAAACCACGCCGTCGAGCGTCTCCACGCCCGGCGGCAGGGGGCCCGGCGCGAAGAGCGCGATCCCCTGCGGGCGCTCCAGCCGGGAGAGACCGCGGAGCAGTTCCGCCTGGGCGCGGGCGACGCCGCGGGAGGGGCCGAGGACGAGGGGAGTCACGTCGATCGCGATCATGCCGCGCGCTCGTATGCGCGCCGCGTGCCGGCCGCCGCCCTCGCCCAGTCGTGGTCGCCCACGCGCGCGGGTGCGGCGGCGGCGAGCGAGGCGTGAAGACGGTCGTCGTCGAGGACGGCGCGAAGCGCGGCGGCGATGGCCCCCGCGTCGAGGGGATCCACGGCGAGCCCCGCGTCGCCCGCGACCTCTGCCGGTGCGGTGCCCACCCCCACCACGACGGGGCAGCCGACCGAGAGCGCCTCCAGGACGGGGAGCCCGAACCCCTCGCCCAGCGACGGGTAGGCGAGCGCGACCGCGCCGCGGTAGAGCGCGGAGAGGCGCTCGCGGCCGACGGCGCCCTCCCACACGACGTCGGGGCGCGCGGCCATGCGCGTGACGACCTCGTCGTCCATCCACCCCCGCGGCCCGGCGACGACGAGCCGAACGCCGTCGAGCCGCTCCGTCGCGTCGAGGAGCCGTGCGAGGTTCTTGCGCGGCTCCAGCGTGCCGACGGTCAGCAGGTAGCGCCCGTACCCCCCCACCGGTTGCGCGTCGGGGAGCGGGGGCGTGCCGTGCGGCACGACGTCGATCCGGTCGGGGTCCACGCCGTAGAACGCGACGAGGTCCCGGCGCGTCGTCTCGGAGGGGACGAGGAACCGGCGCGCCGCGCGGGCCAGCCGCCGCGTCGCCGTGCCGAGCCCCCGCCGCATGCCCGCCGTGTAGCAGTGGGGAAGGGTCTCGAAGAGCACGTCGTGGATCGTCGCGACGAGCGGCCGGCGAGTGGTGGGCGGCTGGACGTAGTCCGTCCAGTGGATCACCTCCGCCCCCCCGCCGCGCCGCTCGAGCCCCCACCCGAAGCGGGCGGCCACGGTCTGGAGGCGCGAGGGCACGGGGGCGTCCAGGTGCGTGACGTTCGGCGCGCTCGGGCCGGGGGGCGCGCCGCGCCGGCCGCGGACCTGCTCGGCGTGGAGCACGTAGTGGTCCTCGGGGTACATCGCGGCGAGCGCGCGGACGAGCTCCTGCACGTAGACGCGGATCCCTCCGCGGCCGTAGCGCGCCGGACGGTAGTCGACGAGCACCCGGATGGCGCCACTCAATCGAGGAGCGGCCGCGGGCGATCGTTCTCACGGCCCTCGCCCAGCCATGCCTCTACCGCGTCCAGCACGTCGGCCGGACGGCGCGCGAGGTTGGACCAGGCGTCGTACCCGCTCTGGACCGTCCTCATCAGCGTCGCGCCGCGCGCGTAGGCGACCATGTCGTTCCCGTCGCCCAGCGTGATCTGCTTCGCCTCGGGGAGGGCGCCCGCGAGGAGGCGGAGCATCCGGAAGCGCAACGCGAGGCGATGCACGGGCGTGCCGTCCATCCAGGCCGCCTGGAGGCGGAGCCACGGGCGGTGGACCTCGAGCAGGCGGCGCCGCGTCGGCGCATCGAGGTCGCCAAACGCGCGCCCGAGGTCGGCGAACACCACGGACCGCTGGCCGTCGGTCGGCTCGAGGTCCTCGTTGCGGCCGAGCGAGACGACGCACTCCACGAGGTCGAGCCAGGCGGCGGCGGCGGCGGCGTGGATGGGCGGATCGCCCGGCCAGGCTTCGCGCCGGCGCATGCGGAGGAGGTCGGCCAGACCCGTCGCGGGGGGCGCGGCGCCGCCGTCGGTCAGGAACCGATCGAGCCCGCGGCGGAACTCGGCAAGGCCCAGGTCCACACGGACGGCGTCGCCGTCCCGGGCGGCCGTTCGCAGGTCGCCCAAGCCGTCGGCGAGCGCGAGGACCGCTCGGCGGCGCGCCTCCGGCATCTTGGGCCACGCCACCTCCAGCCTCGAAGAGAGGCGCGCGGCGTCGTCCCGGGGAACGGCCATCTCGAACGCCGCCTCGGTCCACGCGACGAGATCGCGGACGTGGTGGCGCACGAGCGGCGGCGGCCCTTCGGCGAGCACGTCGGAAGCGAGGCCGACGGCGAAGCGCGGGTCGTAGCCCTTCTCCTCGTCGGCGAGGGCGATCGCCGCGGCCACCAGGAGCGCCGACAGCGCGATGGCACACATCCTCATGGGGAGATTGTGGCATCCAACACGGGCCACACCCAGTCCCTCCCCGCCGACGCGAACACCGGTCCGTGGGGCTATCCTTGCCGCGGGGTCGTCGGCCCGGCCCCGGGAAGAGAGCGCCGCATGTCGTCCACCGTCGAACCCGCCTCCCAGAAGGACTTCCGCGCCGGCTACCAAGGGCCGGTCCACGCAACGCGCGGCACCTCCCTGGAAGCCGCGAACTGGCTGCTCGAGGCGCCGCGCCGGATGCTGCTCAACAACCTCGACCCCGACGTGGCGGAGATGCCCGAGCAGCTCGTCGTCTACGGGGGGACGGGGCGCGCCGCGCGCTCGTGGACGGCCGTGCGCGCCATCCTGGACACGCTCGCCTCGATGAAGCCGGACGAGACGCTGTGCGTGCAGTCCGGCAAGCCCGTGGGCGTCTTCCGCACGCACGAGGACGCGCCCCGCGTGCTCATCGCGAACAGCCATCTCGTGCCGAAGTGGGCCACGCGGAGCGAGCACGCGCGGCTCGAGGCGATGGGCCTCACGATGTTCGGCCAGATGACGGCGGGATCGTGGATCTACATCGGCTCCCAGGGCATCGTCCAGGGGACCTACGAGACCTTCGCCGCGTGCGGGCGCACGCACTTCGGCGGCCACCTGGGCGGGAAGCTGATCGTCTCGGGCGGGCTCGGCGGCATGGGCGGCGCGCAGCCGCTGGCCGCGACGCTGGCGGGGGCGACCTTCCTCGGCGCCGACGTGGACGCGCGCCGAATCGAGAAGCGGCTCGCGACCGGCTACCTCGACCGCCGCGAGGACGACCTGGACAAGGCGATCGGCCTCGCGGTGGCGGCCGCAGAGAAGGGCGAGGCGATCTCCGTCGGGGGCTGCGCGAACGTGGTGGATCTTCTCGAGGCGCTGGACCGGAAGGGGGTCACGCCCGACGTCTTGACCGACCAGACGAGCGCCCACGACCCGGTGAACGGCTACGTCCCACAGGGCCTCGCCTTCGAGGAGGCGCTGGCGCTCCGGGCGCGCGACCCCGAGGGGTACGAAGACCGCGCGCTCGCCACCATGGCCCACCACGTCGAGCTGATGCTGGCGTTCCAGGGCCGCGGGTCGGTCACCTTCGACTACGGCAACAACCTCCGGGGCGGCGCGGAGGAGGGCGGCGCGAAGAACGCCTTCGACATCGAAGGCTTCGTTCCGGCCTACATCCGCCCGCTCTTCTGCCTGGGCAAGGGGCCGTTCCGCTGGGTGGCCCTCTCCGGCGACCCGGAGGACATCTACCGGACGGACCGGCTCGCCCTGGAACTCTTCCCCGAGGACACCTATCTCGTGAACTGGCTGGCGCTGGCGCGGGACAGGATCCGATTCCAGGGGCTGCCCGCGCGCATCTGCTGGCTCGGCTACGGCGAGCGCGCGAAGTTCGGGTTGGCCATCAACGAGTTGGTGAAGAGGGGCGAGATCAAGGCACCGATCGTGATCGGCCGCGACCACCTCGACGCGGGCAGCGTCGCGAGCCCGAACCGCGAGACAGAGGCGATGCGAGACGGCTCCGACGCGATCGCCGACTGGCCGCTCCTGAACGCCCTGCTCAACACCGCCGCGGGGGCGACGTGGGTGTCGATCCACCACGGCGGCGGCGTGGGCATCGGCAACAGCATCCACGCGGGCCAGGTGATCGTGGCGGACGGCACCGACGCCGCCGCCCGCCGGATCGAGCGCACGCTGACGACGGACCCCGGGCTGGGGGTCGTCCGCCACGCCGACGCCGGCTACGAGGCGGCGGAGGTCTTCGCCCGCAGGAACCACATCCGCATGCCGATGCTCGACGCCGACGGCGGGGAGTAGCCGGTCTTGGCGACCGTAGACCTCCTCCTGGTCCGGGCCTCCCAGGTCGTCACCCTGGATGGAGGCGAGGGGCCGCTCGCGGGCAAGGCGGCGATGAACGAGCTCGGCGTCATCGACGACGGCGCCGTGGCGGTCCAGGCTGGGCGGATCGTGGACGTGGGCCCGACCATCGAGCTCGCCCGCCGGCACCGGGGGTTCCGGCGCATCGGCTGTCGCGGCCGGACCATCCTGCCCGGCTTCGTGGACGCCCACACCCATCCCGCCTTCGCCCGCATGCGCGAAGACGAGTTCGCGATGCGCTGCCGCGGCGCGACCTACGAGGACATCCTCGCCGCCGGCGGGGGCATCCACGCCTCGGCGAAGCGCCTGCGCGACGAGCCGCCGGGCCGGCTCGTCGCGTCCATCCGGCGCCGCCTCGACCGCATGCTCCTCCACGGCACGACCGTCGTCGAAGCGAAGTCCGGCTACGGTCTCGAGACGGATGCGGAGATCAAGAGCCTGCGGGCCATCGGCGAGGCGGCGAGGGGCCATCCCGTGCGCGTCGTGCGGACCTTCCTCGGCGCGCACGCGATGCCCCCGGCGTACCGGGACGACCGCGAGACGTACATCCGCGAGGTCATCGAGCGCATGATCCCGAAGGTCGCGAGGCAGCGCCTCGCTTCGTTCTGCGACGTCTTCGTCGAGAAGAACGCCTTCACCGTGGACGAGGCGCGGCGCATCCTCCAAGCGGCTCGCGCCCACGGCCTGAGGCCCAAGGTGCACGCCGACCAGTTTCGCGACGGCGGTGGCGCCGCGCTCGCCGCGGAGGTGGGCGCGATCAGCGCGGAGCACCTCGACGGAACGGGCGAGGAGGGCATGCGGCGGCTCCGGGAGGCGGGGGTGGTCCCCGTGCTGCTCCCGGCGTCGTGCCTCTTCCTCGGGCTTCCCCGACCCGACGCCCGCCGGATGATCGACCGGGGCCTTCCCGTCGCGCTGGCCACCGACTTCAACCCCGGCTCCTCGCCCACGGAGAACCTCTCCCTCGTCGCGGCGCTGGCGTGCGCGGAGCTGGGCATGACGCCGGAGGAAGCGTTGGCGGGCATCACCCGGAATGCCGCGGCGGCGATCGGCCTGGAGGCGGAGGCGGGGCGGATCGCCGTGGGACGGCGCGCGGACCTCGTCATCCTCGACGCGCCGTCCTACGTGCACGTGGCGTACCGGCTCGGCACGAACCTGGTGCGCTCCGTCGTCGTGGACGGGAAGATCGCGGTGGACCGGGGACGGATCGTCGGGCAGGGGCGGAGGCGATAGCGCGAAGCGACCGCTTTCGGGCCCTTCGCCGGCAGGGCACACTCCCGAGAAAGGAGGCGTCATGACCGAACGCGACGAGCGCGCCCTCGCCACGCTGCCCTACACCGAGCTTCTCGAACGCATGGCGAGCCGCGACCCCGCGCCGGGCGGCGGTGCGGGCGCGGCGCTGGCCGGCGCCATGGGCGCCTCGCTGGTCGCGATGTTCGCCCGTGTCAGCGCGGCCAGCCCCAAGGCGGCGCCGCACGAGAAGCTGCTTCGTGCCGTCGCCGACGGTGCGGACGAGGCGCGCGAGCGCCTGCTCCGCCTCGCGGACGAGGACGGCCGCGCCTACGGGAAGGTCCTCGAGGCCCAGCGGATGCCGAGGGACGACGAGGCCCAGAAGGCGTCGCGGGCGCAAGCCCTGGAGACGGCGATCCGGGAGGCGACGGAGACGCCGCTCAGGATCATGGAGCAGGTCGTCGAGGTCATCGGCTACGCGAAGAACGCCGTCGAGACGGGCATCCCATCGGCCATGCCCGACGGCGCGACCGGCTCGGAGATCTGTCGCGCGGCGCTCAAGTCGGCGGCGATGCTGGTCAAGGCGAACCTCCCCTTCGTGAAGGACGAAGCCTACGTGAAGCTCGCCCGGACCCGCATGGACGAGATGGCCTACATGGGCACCCGCGTCGCCACGAACGTCGAGTCCACCGTGAGCGAGCTCGTGAGGTAGGGCCACCGTGACGACGCCGCTCCTCGAGATCCGCGGCCTCACCAAGACGTACGGCAGCGTGGTCGCGCTCGACGACGTCGCCATCACCATCCGCGCCGGCACGATCTACGGCTTCATCGGACCGAACGGCGCGGGCAAGACCACCGCCATCCGCATCCTGGCGGGGCTGGTTCGCCCCAACGCCGGAGAGGTGTCCTTCGGCGGACGCGACCTCCTCGCCGACCGGCTCCACGCCGCCACGCGCCTGCGAACGCTGGTGGAGGTGCCGGCCTTCTACCCGAACCTCACCGGCGCCGAGAACCTCCGCGTCCACGCCCGCCTCGCCGGCGCGCCCCCATCGGACGTCGAGGTGCTCCTCGACGCCGTCGCGCTCCGGGAAGCGGCCGATCGCAAGGTCGGCGGCTACAGCCTCGGCATGCGCCAGCGATTGGGCATCGCGCAGGCCCTGGTCGGGCGACCCTCGCTCGTCGTCCTCGACGAGCCGATGAACGGCCTCGACCCGGCCGGGATGCGCGAGATGCGGCATCTGATCCGGAGGGTGAGGGACGAGAACGGCACGGCCTTCCTCATCTCCAGCCACCTCCTGACCGACGTCCAGCACTCGTGCGACGAGGTCGGCATCCTCCACCGCGGCCACATGGTCGCGGAAGGCGCGATCCACGACCTGATCCCGCAAACGGTGACCGGTTTCGCCGTCGAGACGGTCGACAACGCGCGCGCCGCCGCCGTCTTGAGCGAGCGGCGCCCCGAGCTCGGGGCCGAGCTCGACCAGCAGGGACGCCTCCGGGTGGCGGGCGACGAGAGCGTGCTGCCCGCGCTCCACCAGGCGCTCCTCGAGGCGAGCCTTCCCGCCGTCGCCCTCGAGCCGCAGCGCGCGAGCCTCGAACGCTTCTTCCTGGAGAAGACGGAAGGAGTGATCGGATGATGGGCGGCCCGGGCCCCTACGCCGCCGCCGCCGTGCTGCTCTGGGCGGCGATGGAGCGCTTCGCCCCCGGCGCGGCGCCGATCGACCGCATCGTCGCACTCGCCGTGGCCGGAGCGCTGTTGTGCGCCTCGCCCGTCCGGATCCGGGAGGGCCGCCTTCCCTGGCGCGCCGCCCTGCTCGGCGCCGTCGCCGTCCCGCCCGCGGTCCTTCTTCTGAGGCTCGGGTTGCGGGCCCTGGCCGGCGGCTCCGCCCCCGGCCCGGCGCTCTCCGTGTTGCCCTTCGCCTTGCTCCTCGCGCTCCTCGTCACCATCGACGCCCGGTCCATGGCCCGCCTCGCCCGCCTCGTGCGCGTGGAGGCCTTCAAGACCCGGCGATCGACCCTGCTGCGGGTGGGGCTCGTCGCCGCCGCACTGCTGACGCTGCTCTCGGGGCTCCTGCGGGAGCGCCTCACCGACGCCTCGGGCTGGTCGGTGATGGCCGGCACGATCGGCACGGGCTTCTGGACCGCGCAGGTGTTCCTCCTCGTCCTCGGCGCCACGGCCCTGGCCGGCGAAGCGAGCGCGGGGACGCTCAAGATGATGCTCCCGCACGCCTACCGCCGCGGCGACTGGGTCGCGGCGAAAGCCGTGGTCCTTGCTCTCGCCGCGCTCGCCTTCACGATCGTCGTCGCCGGGCTCGGCGCGGCCCACGCCGCCGCGACGGAAGGCCTCGGCGACGTCGTGCAGACGATCGAACCGCTCTTCCCGACCGACCCGGTCTCCCACGAGGTCTTCGCACCCGCCGCACGCATGGAAGCCGTCATGCTCACGCGCGTGCTGCTGGGCCTCGCCGCGCTCCTCGCCACGGGCATGCTCGGCCTGTTCTGCTCGGCGCTCTTCGAGAGCGTCACGGCGTCGCTCTGCTTCGCCTTCCTCCTCTTCGGGGGCGTCGAGTTCGCCGACGTCTTCCTGGGCCTGTCCCAGGACGTCATGCAGCGCCTCTACACCTGGTACCCGGACCGCGCCGGACTCCTCGTCGAGAAGCTCGGCCGCGCCCTGAACGTCGCCTGGGACGACGCGCTGCTCCGGGCGGGCCTCAGTGCCGCCGCCGCGGCCACGGGGCTCCTCCTCCTCTTCGCCGTCCGCGCCTTCGCTCGTCGCGACGTGCACGCCTGAGGTCGACCGGAGCTCGGCGACAGGCGCCGTCCCGACCGCCCAGGCGTCGGTCCCGCCGCCTTCGCACACCGAAGGACGGAGCCGATGGAACGCGGTTCCCACACGGGCACTCCCCACACCGGGCATTCCCCACGCAGACACGCCGTCGACGGCAACGCATCCGCACCCCGTCGGTGGGAGCCGAGGTGCGCACCCGCGACCCGCGGCGACACGGCCAGCACCCTCCGACGGCGATCCCGGGGCGGCGGCCCCCGATCGCCGGGCGGCCAACACCCGGCACCGTCGCAGACGAACCCGCGAGGATCCACCGGTCCCGTGAGCCACGCCCCGTCGTCGAACCGATCCGCGAGTCGCCTCCCCGTGACACGGGAGGCGCCGGAGACATCGGAGACGTCGGAGACCTCGGGAACATCGGAGGCATGGGAAGCCTCGAAGGCACCGGACCGCGGCGCCACGACGCGATCGCGCACCCGATCCGGAGGTGGCCGGCGCCCCTCTACGGAGCGCCTGGCGGCGCTTGTCTCCGACGGCGCCGCAGCGCGCGCCGCCGATGCCCCGGCGGGCCCGGTGCCCTGCGGTCTGTCCGACGCCGGACCCGCACCGCTCCTGGACGAACTCGCCTCGTCGTGGGCGGCGGGCTCCTTCCTCCCGGGGCCATGCTCGGGGTCACGCGGCACCTCCGCCGGCCCGGACGTCTCCCGGGCTTCCTCCACGGCCGGGTCCCGATCGTCAGGCTCGACGGCGGGATCCCGGACGCGGTCGTTCGTGTCCCTGACGGCGCCACGGTCGGAAGGAACTGCGCGGGCCGCGCTCGCGGCGGACGCAGCGCTCGAAGAGACCGCGTCCTCGGCCGCGGCGGCCGCGCCTGACCCCCTGCGCCTCTCCCGCAGCCGTTGGCGCCTCGGATCCCTCGCTCGCGGCCTGATCGAGCCGGGACGGGCGCTCGCTCTGCGGCTGCGGCTGCGGCCGCGGTCCCAGCTCCGGCTCGTCGTCGTGCTTCCTCTGCGCCCCCGGCCGGTGCAGCACGTTGTGGCGAAGCCCGGGCAGCCGGCGGAGCGCGTCGGAGCGGCGCGCCCTGGCCTCCGCTTCGGCCTTCGCGGCGGTCTCCTCCCCGGCGTCGGGCGGCGCGCGCTCCGACGTCTCTTCGGCCGCCTTCCCGCCCGCCGCCTTCGGCGCACACTCGGGATGGCGTCCGCACAGGCACGTGTCCGGGCCGATGGCCAGGCCTTCCTCCCCTTGCAGCTCGCTCTTCTTCAGCGGCCGGTTCGGGAAGTCCGGGTGGTAGATCCGTCCCTCCTTGGACTCGAAGATCGGAAGCCCCCGCGCCGTCACCCCGATGATCCACAGCTCCCCCGCGTCGAACATCGTGTGGTGACGGGAGCAACCCAATCCCGTGTTCTCGATCTCCTGGCTGCCCCCTTCGCAGTTGGGCGTCACGTGCATCGACTCCAGGAAGATGTGGTTCGTACACCCCGGGACCCAGCACTGGTCCCCGTAGAAGCTCCGGCACGCCCGCTTCGTCTCCATGGGCACCGTCCGACACTTCGGACAGCACGTGCATCCCATCCGGCGCTTCCCGGGCTCCGTCCGATCCATGTCCCAGCGTTCGACGTACTCGTGCACGACCCGCTCGATCACCTCGCCCCGCGTGAGCACGCGCTTGGCCTTGCGCGACGCCAAGGTGTGCGCGCGCAGGAACTCCTCGAAGCCCTCCGGGGTCAGGTCCACGGTGAAGCGCTGGAGCCCCGTCTTCTTCCGGATCGTCTCCTCCAGGCGCGTGCGGACGTCGCGGCGGAGCTCGAGCAGGCTCTTGAAGCGATAGGCCTCCCAGTCGTCGCCCTCGTGGAGCGCCCCCTCGACCATGCCGAGCCGCCCCAGCTCCACGGCCTGCTCGAAGGAGAAGCTCCCGTCGCGGATCCGCCCCTCCAGCCAGGCGAAGCAGCCAAGCGCCACGCCGACGAAGCGGAGTTGGAACCCCCAGGAGGCGGGCAGGCCGTGGGCGGCGGCGTACTGGCCGATCGAGCCGCAGCTCTTGCGGAAGAAGGCGGCCGTCGCGTCCACCTTGGCCAGGGCCTTGGCGAGCCCCAGCGCCATCTCCTGGACGAGGGGGGAGAGCACCTCCACGCAGCGCTCGGCCTCGGGCTGGGGCTCGTAGTGGATGCCGCGGCGATCGGTCCGGATCCAGGTCACGAAGAGAAGACTACGGGGGAGGGGGGACAGCCTCTAGAGATTGGATTCATGGGATTCCCATGCATGGAGTAGCGAGATTCAACCGCTGCACCCCCGTCACCGGCGAAAGCAACGGCCCCCGGCACACCCGCACGGATAGGCTGGGCAGGGTGCCGAGGCGGAGCCCCCACGGACTTCGGCTCGGGCAGGGGAGTCTCGCCCATGAAACGCGCCGGCGTGTCTGCGGCGGTCGCCGCCCTGGTCCTTTTCGTCTGGCTGCTCCAACGGGACGGGAGGGAGGACGCGGCGTCGCGACGCGGTCCGGGCTCGAGGCCCCCTACCCTGGGCCCGGCAGATGGGACCAGGGCGCCGGATGCGGAAGCGACGGCGCTGAAGGGAAGCGCCGATCCCGCCGGCCGGGCCGAAGGAGCGCGCCTTCTGGAATTGGTGTTGAGGCGTGCGCCCGACGATGCCCCCATCCGCTTCACGACCGTGGGGGTCACACCACGCCCGGACGCCACGGACGAGGGTGGGCTCCTCGTCACGGACGAAGCCGGTCACCTCGCGGTCGACCTCGCGAACGCCACGCGAGCGGTTCGGATCGATGCTGCAGGCTACGAACCCTCCAGCGCCGGCGTGGCCGCCGGGTCGCGGGCCGTCGATGTCGCACTCGCGCCCCTCTCCGGGCTGTTCGGTCGCGTCGTGTACGAGGGCAAGCCGGTCGCCGGAGCCCAAGTCCGACTGGAGTCCGCTGTCCGGCGCCTCCAGGGTTCGAGCCACGACATCGGGAGGGATCCCCACCCGTACATCCGGGAGCGGCGGCGAGCACAGGCCGTGACGACCGCCGACGATCGTGGTCGGTACTACCTACCGTGCGAAACCCGGCTCCGCGGACCGGCCCTGCGCATCGTAGCCACCGCTGAAGCAAGACGCGCCGGGTTCCTCGACGTCTCCCGCCCCCGGCCCGCGACACCGCTCGAGGACCTGGTTCTCCGAGACCACGCCGAGCTCGTGGTTCGCGTGACCGATGCAACCGGATCACCGATTCCCGGCGCCTACATCGACAGCCCGGAAAACCCGCATCCGTACTCCGGGGCACGGACGGGAGACGACGGGACCGTCACCTACGTCGATCCGACCCTGCCGGCCACGTTCAGGGCGACATGCGCCGGATGGTGGCCGGAAGGGATGCGGATCAACGGCCGGCCGTTCGCGTGGGCCACCGAAGTGTCCTCCGTCGATGAAGACGTCGAGGTCCGACTGGCGCGCGATTACGGGACCAGAGTGCGCATCGTCGATGGCCAGACACGACGGCCCCTCTTCTTCGTGCGCGGACGCGTGGATCTCCTCAAGCACGGGCGGCGCCTCGGCGGAAGTGGGTGGATGTCCGTGGACGCGCGCGGCGAGACGTGGATCTCCTTCCGTACCCAGCGACGCCTGGACGCCCCGGCGGAGTTCGCCGACACCGCACACGTCCGCGTGGAGGCGGAGGGCTACACTCCAAGCACCGACCTCGAGATCGACGGGCGCGACCTGCCCTCACCGGAACCCATCGAAATGGCCCTCCAACCGGAGCCCGGCACCGCGTGCGTCCGCGGCCGGGTGCTGCGCGACGGTGCTCCCGTCGCTTGGCTCCAACTCGGATTGAAGGTGCAGCGCCCCGAGGACGGGGACAAGCCGCGACGATGGGAGTACGTACGCGGGTACACGGACGGCGGGGGCCGGTTCTCCCTGCGTTGGAAGCCGAGCGCGGGCGAGGAGGTCATCGGCGTCTTCCGCCACCGGCCCCGCAACGACGAATTTGCGTTCCTCGGCCCGATGGACCGCGAGGCGGCGATCGCCAAGGAACACGAACTGGTGCTGCGCCCCTCCGTTGCCGTCCCGGCGATCCTACGCAATGTCGTCCGGGCCGCGCACCTCTACTACTACATCTCGATCCTGGACGGCGAGGTCTCCATCCAAACGACGACGAACGGCCTCCCCCTGAGCATCGAGTCCGATGGCGAGGCTCGCACCACGCTGCTTCTACCGCGGGACCAGCGTGTCGCGGTCACGATCGGCTACATGCGAGGAGGCGGAGTGCATTCGGACGCATCCCCACCGGTCGAGTACGACTCGCGCGCCCCGAGGAGCCCGCTCGTGTTCGACGTCGCGGTGCCCTTTGCCAAGCTGACCGGACACGTCGTGGGCGTATCCGAGGACGCGATCCCCGTGCTACGGGTCGCGTTCGCCGCGAAATACGACGTCTCCTCCGACATGGCGCCGGTCCAGCCCGACCGGACCTTCGAGCTCATGGGCATTCCCCACGGCGAGGGCCATCTGCTGCTCCTGCGGGACGAGGGACACGGTGGCGTGACCGTGCTCGAGCGACGGGACATCCGGGTCCGGGGCGACGTCGAAGGCATCCGGATCGGCCCCCCGGGAGATCCCCCATCGGTCCACGGGGGTCGCTGACTCCCACGCCGCCCCTCCTCGCCGGGACGGGCCGTGTGCCTGCCCGGATGGACCGCGCGCGTCTGAAGGCCGTGACACGGGTGGGGGCTGCCGCCGTCGCGCGCGCGGTGGTCGCCATGAACGTCGTCCGGTAAAGGCAGCGCGCGTGCATCGCCCGGAACCGGGCCGTCCGCACCGGGAGAGACCCCGGTCCTGTCGCGACTTCCGTACGAGGTCCCGCCGTCCCATCGAGATCCACGCCGACCGCAAGACGGTGGTGGACGTGGAGTTGGAGCGGGCCGAGGCCACGCGGACGGCGGAGCCGCCGTGCAGGGGCGGCGGGTCGCGGGGTGCGGCGGGAAGCGCCGGGCGCGACGAGATGGCGTCACTTTCGGTCCTGACACCGTACGACCAGGCGTAGCATCCGGGGATGCGCTTGGCGGCCGTCCTTCTCGTCCTGGCCGGGCTCGTCGCCGCGGAGCGCGTCGCGTTCGGGGTCGAGACGGACCTCTACACGTTCGACCCCGGCGGCCGCATCGAGGCGGCGCGCGCGGCGGATCTCGACCGCGACGGCCGGCAGGATCTCATCCTCCTCGTCACGCGGTTGACACCGGACCGCGGGGAGCGCCAGGAGCTGGTCACGATCCGCGCGCCGCGGGCCCGGGAGCCCGAGGCGTTCTGGAAGGAGGCGAAGATCCTGCGCCTACCGCTCGACCAGGGGCCGGCGGAGGGCGCGGGGGCCGTCGCCGTCGGCGCGTTCGGTCCGAGCGGCGAGATGCGCTTCCGGTTCTTCGCGGCCGACGGACTCCGCGACGTGACGCCGGAGGGGCGGTTCGTGCCGCCCGACGATCGCGCGAAGGTGCCGACGCTCCTCGCCCGCAGCCCGGGCCGGCCCATCGTGTTCTGGGACGGCCACGCCGACCTCGACGGCGACGGGATCGAGGAGTGCTGGTTCCCAACCGCCGAGGGATCGGGGCGCGTCCACCTCCAAGGGGGCAAGCCGGGCCTCGACCGCACGCTGTCCCTCGACGTATTCAACCGCAGCGCGACGGACGGCGAGTTCCTCTTCATCCGCTACGCCCGGGTGCCGCGCATGGTCCCCGCCGACCTCGACGGCGACGGCAAGTACGAGTTGATCGCCTGGGACGGCGAGGCGCTCGTGTCGTGGTCGCTCGACGGCGGCTCCGCTCCCCTCTGGCGCGTGCCCCTGCCCCTGGACAAGCCCAACCTCGGCCCCGACGAGGTCTACACGCCCCGCCTCCAGATCGCAGACGTGGACGGCGACCACCGCGCCGACCTCCTGGTCACGATCGTCACCGGCAACCGCACGCACATCGGCTCGTTCCGCACGCGGCTCTACCACTTCCCCGGGCCCTTCTACGACCCCGAGACGAAGACGATCGCCCCTCCCACCAGCCGCATCGACACGGAGTCGGTGGCGCTCCACCCGCGCTTCGTCGATCTCGACGGCGACGGCACGCTCGACTACCTCTGCGACTCGATCCGCGGCACGAAGACCGACTTGATCCTCCGCGTCCTCGGGCAGGAGCCGACCGTCTGGCACGCGGCCTACCTCTACCGCCGCGACCGCGGCGCGTTCGACACGGAACCCGTCTTCAGCGTGGAGCGCCCGTACTCGCGCGAGGAGGCCGTCAGCAACCACTTCGGCATCTCCGCGTTCTTCAGCGGCGACTTCAACGGCGACGGCCTGAAAGACATGCTGGATCTGGGCAACCTCATGGGCTTCGAGATCCTGGGGGCGTTCCGGAAGAGCGGCGAGCGCCCCGGCGATCCGGTCAGCTTCACGCAGCGCCTCCTCCCCCGCGTGCGCGTCGAGGAACCCCTCGCCGCCGACGCCGTCGTCGCCGACTTCGACGGCAACGGCCTCGCGGACGGGGCGGTCTGGGGCGCGGGCGGCCTTCGGCTGGTGATGTCGCGGAGGACGCCGTGAGAGGAGCGACGAGGGCCATCGCCGCCGCGCTGCTCGGCGCGCTCTTCGCCGGGTTTGCCGGACCGGCCCGCGCGACCGACCTCGTCACCTTGGAGGGGCCGGAGCGGGTGGACGGCCTGCGGGTCGGCGATGCGAACGGCGACGGCATCGACGACGTGCTCGCGATGGAGGGGAGGACCCTCTGGTTCTGGCCGGGCGTCAAGGGCTCGCTGCCCTTGGCCGCTCCCGGCGCGAAGGTCCCGTTGCCCGAGGACGTCACCGCCGTGGCCTTGGCCGGCGCGGCCGCGCCGGGTGGCGCGGGTGTTCTGGTCCTGGGAGACGAGGGTCTTCGCCGCGTCGCGATCGCGGCGGGCCGCATGAGTGCCGTGGAGGCGGGCGCGGGCCTTCCGCACTGGCGGGACAGCCGCAAGGCGGCGTTCGTGGACTTCGTGATGGACGACGGGACGGTACTCCTCCCGATCGCGCAAGGGATCCGGATCCTCCGCCCGAGTGCGGACGGCCCGGTCGTGCAGGACGTCGAGGTGGAGCCGTCCGTGGCGTTGGAGCCGGCCGGCGCGTTCCTGGAGGACACGTGGCGGGTCGTTCGCGGCACGCGCTATCCGGTCTTCGGGTCGCCGCCCGAGGGCGCCGGCGAGGGCGCCGCCGGGACGCTCTGGCTCCTGGCCGGACGGCAACTGGTGGCCCTGGCGGGCGAGGAGCGGACGACGTGGGATCTCGCGCGTCTCCCGCCCGGGGGCGTCCGCCGGTTGATCGACCTCGATGCCAACGGCGTCCCGGACCTCTACCAGACCGAGGGCACGAACCGCTCCGGCGTCTATCGCTTCTACCGCCTCCCCCCGCTCCGCACGGGCGAGGATGGGATCCAGGCGACGCCGCTGGACCTCTCGGTTCCGACGACGCGGATCCGTCTGGAGGGATCCCAGGTCGAACCGCGGCACGTGGACCTGGACGGCGACGGACGCCTCGACTTCGTCGTGACGGTCATCCCGATCGACGCCCGCAACACGGCCCGCGCCCTCCAGGGCCAGGTGACGGCGACGACGATGGCGTTCCTGAACCAGGGCGGCACGGGCGGGTTCTACCCGGCCTCGCCGGACGCCAGCGTCGCCTCGGACGTCGGCGTGGCGATCCGCTTCACCCAGGCCGGGACGATCGACGTGCGGCGGTCGTTCACGATCCTCCCCGACGCCGACGTGGACGGCGACGGGCGAAAGGACCTGGTGATCCGCACGGGGACGGACGAGCTGACCGTGCGGCGGGGCTCCCGCTCGGGGGTCTGGGAGGCGGAGGGGAAGTCGGTCGCGGTGCCGGACATCGGCGAAAGCCCCAACGTGGAGGGGTACACCGGGGACCTGGACGGGGACGGGGGCGACGAGATCCTGCTCCTCTACCGGGCACCGCCGGGAGGCCGGGACCGGCTTCGCGTGATCAAGCCGTAGGAGCCGGTCCGCGACCGACTCTCGTCCCCTCCCGGACTTGTTCCCGGCCAGGCCCCGAGGACGGGGGAAGATGAGGGGCATGCCCGCGTCCAAGTCCCCGATGACCGGCGTCCCCCCCATCCGCCGACGCGACGGCGAGCGAGGCATCGCGCTCCTCCTCGTCCTCCTGCTCAGCCTGATCCTCGTGCCGTTCGCGAGCGAGTTCGCCCTGCAGGTGAACCTCGAGGCGACGACCGCCGTGAACGTGGCCGACGAACTCAAGATCGAGAACGCCATCGACGGCCAGTACGAGATCATGCTGGCGCAGTTCCGCTACGACGCGGAGCAGAACGACACCGACATCGCGGACGACGAGTGGAACAACGAGCAGGTCCGCAACCGCAACGACGAGGACACGCGGGTGGCGATCACCACCTGGGTGTGGGACGAGCACTCGAAGTTCAACCTCCTCTCCCTGGGCGACGAGAACCTCGACCGCCGCAAGCTGGCCAAGGAGCGCTTCGTCCGGCTCCTGAAGGAGTACCGGCGCGACACGGACGACGAGCTCTCCACCGGCGACGCGGAGGAGTGGGCGAACATGGTCTCCGAGTGGGTCCTCAAGGGGACGATCCGGGCGAACATGCCGAAGCCCGACATGGCGGACAAGAAGCGGACGATCCTGATCCTCGACGAGCTCGACTTCCTCCCCGAGGTCGCGGACCACCGCTTCTCCTTCCTCCTGGCCGACCACAAGACGGAGCACGGCGTCTCCGCGGGTCTCCATCGCTACGTGACGATCTACGGCGACGGGAAGGTGAACCTGAACACCGCCGACGAGACCCTCCTGCGGGCGTACTTCCCGCAGAATACCGAGCTGGCGGAGCGCATCATCGAGCGCCGCGAGTCCTCGTCGGAGGACGAGAGCCAACCCTCCTTCTCCAGCCCCGACGAAGAGTCGCCGCAGAATCCGTACACGGCGGTAGAGCAGATCAACGAGGTGGAGGGCGTGGATGCGCCCACGCTCAAGAAGAACCGCGTCGATCCCAACCTCGACTTCACGGTCGCGAGCAACTTCTTCTCGATGCGGATCATCGGGGAGACGCAGACCACGCGCCGCGACGAGCTCTTCGTGATCGAGCGGGTGCCCGCGCAGGGCGAAGACGAGGGCCTGGAGGGCTTCCGCCTCCTGCTCCGGCAGGAACGGACGGACATTCTCGAGGACGTTTGACGAAGGCCGGAGGATCGGCCTGACCTCGGACGGCGCTTCGGACCGTCGCACGCTCTCGGGCACCGCCTCGCCCTGTCGTCGGGGGCGCGTACGATCGCGCGGATGCCGCGACGCCGTTCGGCCACCTCCCGAAAGAAGCAGACCGCCGCCGGGGGACAGCGAGCCACCGCGGAGGACCTCGCCAAGACCCAACGCGAGATCTCGGTGGCCGAGTTCTTCGCGAAGAACCGCCACCTCCTGGGCTACGACAATCCGTCCAAGGCGCTGCTGACGGCGGTCCGCGAGGCCGTGGACAACGCGCTGGACGCCTGCGAGGAGGCCGGGATCCTGCCCGACCTGGAGGTGGCGTTGAGCCTCGTCCGCCAGGGGACCACGATCCAGGAGACGAACGGCGACACGAAGCGCACCTCGAGGCGGAGGGGCCCCGCCGGGACGGTCGATCGCTACCGTCTGATCGTCACCGACAACGGCCCGGGCATCGTCAAGGAACAGGTGAGCCGGATCTTCGGAAAGCTCCTCTACGGCTCGAAGTTCCACCGGCTGCGGATGAGCCGGGGGCAGCAGGGCATCGGGATCTCCGCGGCCGCGCTGTACGGCCAGTTGACCACGGGGCGGCCGGTCCGGATCGACGAGCCGCACGACCCCCCGCAAGCCCGCCCACCACTTCGAGCTCCAGATCGACACCCAGAAGAACGAGCCTCAGATCGTCCGGGAGAAGGAGGTCGAGGAGTTCCCCCACCCTCACGGAACGCGCATCACCCTGGAGATCGAGGGCCGCTACCAGGCGGGGAACAAGAGCATCTTCGAGTACCTCCGCCAGACCGCCCTGGCCAACCCGCACGCCCAGATCCGCTTCCTCGCCCCGGGCGACCAGCTCCCCCACGTCTTCGTCCGGGTCATCGAGGAGGTTCCGGAGCCGCCCCGCGAGATCCAGCCTCACCCGTACGGGGTCGAGCTGGGCACCTTGATGAAGATGCTCTCGATCACGAAGGCCCGCCGCGTCACGGCCTTCCTCAAGGAGGAGTTCTGCCGGGTGAGCGACCGCGTGGCTTCCCAGATCCTCGCGGAGGCCGGTCTCCCGGAGAGGACGTCGCCGAAGAAGGTCGTCCGCGGCCAGGCCGAGAAGCTCCACCAGGCGATGAACACGGTGAAGATGATGGCCCCGCCGACCGACTGCCTCGCGCCGATCGGCGAGGAGGCGATCGAGGAGGGGATGAAGAAGGAGGTGGAAGCCTCCTTCTACACGGCGGTGACGCGGAGCCCGTCCGTGTACCGCGGCCATCCCTTCCAGATCGAGGTCGGCCTCGCGTGCGGCGAGCCCCTCCCCGGCGACCAGCCGGCGCGCGTCTTCCGCTTCGCCAACCGGGTGCCGCTGCTCTACCAGGCGGGCGGTTGTGCCATGACGAAGGCGGTGACCGGTACCTCGTGGCGCTCCTACGACATCCAGCAGCCGCGCGGATCGCTCCCGGTCGGCCCGCTCGCCATCTTCGTGCACATCGCCAGCGTGTGGGTGCCGTTCACCAGCGAGTCCAAGGAAGCCGTCGCCGCCTACGACGAGATCATCAAGGAGATCCGGCTCGCCCTCCAGGAGACGGGGCGGCGCGTCGGGGCGCACATCCGCAGGCGTCGCCGCGCGCTGGAGGCGCAGCGCAAGACCGACTACATCACCAAGTACCTTCCGACGGTGGCCGAGGCGTTGCGCGACCTTCTCGAGCTCGACGCGAAGGAGACGGACAAGGTCGTCGCCGTCCTCGGCGACACCCTCGAGCGGAGCCGGAAACTCTGATGGCCGCCAAGCGCAAGAAGGCCAAGGGCAGGAAGGCCGCCGCGAAGAGGGCGGCCCGCGGGGAGGCCCCCGCGAGGAAGGCCTCCCGGAGGAGAGCCGCGCCGGCCCACGCGCCGGCCGTGCCCACCGCGATCGGACGACAAGACGGTCGAGGAACTGATCGGCGAGGCGGGGCGGATCCACCAGACCCTGCTCAAGGGCGATCGCCCGGAGATCCGCACCCCTCAGCGGAGCCTCAAGAACGTCAGCCTGTCGAAGGACAAGGGCTACTTCGAGATCGGGCGCAAGCGCCTCGTCCGCACCCTGACCGTGAACACCATCCGTACCTTCGCGCAGACGCTGAAGTTCATGGCGCTGTCGAAGGAGATGGTGCTCATCGACGACCTGGCGTCCAAGCGCGAGGTCTACTACCAGAGCATCAACTGGGGCGATGCGCGCTTCAAGGACCAGTCGGAGTCCGACGGCGTCATGGACGACGTGGAGGCGATGTTCTCGATCCACGGGATCTCGCGCGAGCAACTCCGTTTCATCCCGGAGGAGCACGGCGGCGCGGTCGCCGGGAACCTCACCGTGATCGACACCGACACGGAGACGGGCGACGACGTGCGCGTGGATTGCCGGTCCCTCGGCTCCGGCTCCTACACCATCCCCAGCCTCGTCGAAGGCCTCCGCTTCGAGAGCGACGCGAAGTTCATCCTCGCCGTCGAGACCGGCGGCATGTACCAGCGCCTCACGCACCACCGCTGGTGGCGCGCGACGAAGTCGATCGTGGTCAACCTGGGCGGCGTCCCGTCCCGCGCGACGCGCCGTTTCCTCCGGCGCCTCTCCGACGAGCACGACCTCCCCGTCTACGTCTTCACCGACTGCGACCCGTACGGGTTCGCCAACATCTACCGCACGCTCAAGGTGGGCAGCGGGAACGCGGCGCATATCAACCGCTTCTACAGCGTTCCGCGGGCGCGGCTCCTCGGCGTGACCCCGCAGGACATCCTCGACTACAAGCTGCCCACGCACCCGCTGAAGGACGTGGACATCAAGCGTGCGAAAGCCGCTTTGAAGAACGACCCCTTCTTCCGGGCCTACCCCCGGTGGGGGCGCGCGATCCAGCAGCAGATCACGATGGGCGTCCGCGCCGAGCAGCAGGCGTTCGCGAAGCACCACCTGAACTACGTGATGGACACCTACCTGCCGGACAAACTCCAGAACCCCGACTCGATGCTGCCCTAGCCTGCACTCCCCGCGAAGCGCGCGACGGGACAGCCGGAAGCCCTGGTCCCCTCGGAGGCTACGCCGACAGGCGGTCCCCGTTCCCCGTCCACGGGGTGTCCTGGTGCGTCGCTCGGGTTCGAGGCCAAGGCGCGAGGAGGAGGCGACCCCGTAGGGTCGCCGACGACGAGCAACGCCGGCATCGGACGCGAGGGGCGTACGACCGACTCGCCATGCGGGATCCCTCTCGCCCGCCGGACGCGCCTCCATGGAGTCCTCCCGGCCCCGGACACGAGGACCGCGCGACTCACCGCCCGTTCGCGGGGAGTGCAGGCCAGGCGGCGCCCCCTCACGAGCCGCGACCACGGCGGGCCGCCTCGAGGATCCTCTCGCGGAGGATCTCCTCGCCGCGCGTCACCTCGAGGGCGATCTCTAGCGCGGCGATGGGCCCCGGCTCCCGGATCTTGACGACGTCCTTCCCCGTCGTGACGACGATCGCGTCTTCGCCCGCGGCCCGGGCTTCTTCCACGAGCGACGCCCAGAACGCGGGGCCGGGGTCCGCGTGGTCGGCCAGGGGAACGCGGCGGAGGATCCGGGCGCCGGCGTCCTCGACGAGCGCGAAGAACGCCTCCGGGTTGCCGATGCCGCAGGCCGCGACGACGGACCGCCCGCGAAGCACGCTCGGCGTCTCCTCCCGTCCGCCGCGTCGGAGCGCACGGGCGACGGTCCGCGCCTCGACGACGGGGGCGGCGACAAGGGCCCCCACCCGCTCCCGGAGCGCAGCGAGCGCATCCGTACCGACGCGCTCCGTCCGGGTCAGGACGACGACGCCGGCGCGGCGAAGCGCCCTGGGTTCCTCGCGGAGCGTCCCCCGTGGCAGGAGGTGGCCGTGGCCGAAGGGGCAGGTCGCGTCGAGCAGCACGAGATCGAGGTCGCGGGCGACGCGCCAGTGCTGGAAGCCGTCGTCGAGGAGGAGCACGTCCGTCTCGGGGTGCGCCGCGAGCAGGCGCGCCGCCCCGCGTACGCGGGAGGGATCCTCCACCTGGGGGACGTCCCGACCGAGGAGCGCGGCGAGCACCGCCCCTTCGTCGGATCGCCCGTGGTGCGCGCTCCGCGGGCCGTAGCCCCGCGCGAGGATGCCGGGGCGATGGCCGTTCTCGAGGAGCATCCGGGCCACCCATGCGACGAACGGCGTCTTGCCCGTGCCGCCCGCGACGAGATTCCCGACGGAGAGGACGGGCACGTCGAGGACGCGGGAACGGACCAACCCCGAGGCGTACGCGGCGCGGCGCGCGCCGTGGCCCAGTCGCCAGCCCAGAGCGAGGACGGAGAGCGTGCCCCGGAGGACGCCCCCGAGGCGTCCTCCGTGACCGGCCTGGATGTCGGCGAGCCTCACGGGGCGCACGATACGGCGGGCGGGCGCGGGGCCGAACGAGGAAGCGGGCGGGGCCCGAAGACCCCGCCCGCGAAGAAGCAAACCAACGAATAACAGGAGAGACGCGAAAACACCCGGGAGGCGCGCCCGGGTGGACGGAGGGGCTACCGGGGAATGCGAATCTGGGTGCCGACCGGCAGGCGCTTGGGGTCCGGAATGACCTCGAGGTTCTCGACCCACACGTCGGGCCAGCGTTCGATGGATCCGTACGCCGCCTGCGCGATGCGCTGGATCGTGTCGCCCGAGCGCACCGTGTAGCTCGCACCCTGGATGGCGGGGCCGGCGGCCTGGGGCCCTGCCGGCGTCCCGCCGGCCTTGTGGGCCTCGGGAATGTCGGGGATCACCAGCACCATGCCCGGCCGGAGGGCCTCGGGCGCGATGTTGTCGTTCGCTTCGGCGATCCGCTTCCAGTAGCGCGTGGTGTCGTACACACGAAGCGAGATGTGGCCGAGGGTGTCGCCCTGCTTCACGGTGACGGTGCGCGGGGCGGGGGGCTCGTCGTGCGTCGTTCCGTCGGACGCGGCGCCGCCCTCCCCGGTAGCCTCGTGGTCCGCGGAGGTCCCCGTTCCGGACGCGTCGTGCGACGAGGAACCGCCGTTCGCGTCGAGCGCCTCCGTGCCGCCGGCGTCCGTCGCCTCCTCGAAATTCCACGGGTCCGTCGTGACGTCGAGGACACCGGACGACGTCTCGGAGGTCCCGCCTGCCGTCAGGCTGGTACTCCCGAGGTCGGCCACCTCGACCCGACCGGTGTCCTCGCTTGCGGGGGCACCGGGATCGGTGGTCCACGTGTTGATGGCGACCACGAGGATCATCACGATGATGACCCCGATCACCAGCACCGAGAGCTTCTCGAAGTTACCCATGCCACCCTCCTCGTGGCGAACACGCCCGGGCCGCCCTCCCGTGGGGCTGGCCGCCCGAGGCGGCTCGCTCGGCACCGTACACCCACCCCCCGACGGCCGCAACCCGGGACCCTCAATCCATGGAGGAATTGTGGGGATTGCCCCCCTAGACCTGGGGGATACGGGGGGTCGCCGCCCCGCGCTCGCGAGGGGGACCGGGGACCGGCCCGCCCTGCCCCCGGCGCACCGCCGGGGGGAGCCCTGGAGCAGGCCCGCGTGCTACGTTTGGGGGTCGCAGGCCCCCGCCGACCGCTCCGGGAGTTCGACCATGTCCCTCCACCTCCTCCGCCGACTCCTGCTCGCCGCCCTCCTCCTCGCCCTTCTCGCTCCTCTCCCGGCGGGAGCGGGGCCCGACGAGGCGGGTCCGGCCAACCCGCCGGGCGGCAACGGGACGGGGGCAGGCAATGACGAGCCCGGCGACGAGAAGCCCCCGGAGATCATCCGCGGGGGGAAGGACGAGCCGTCGAAGCCGGACGCGGCGACCGAGCCCCAGGCGCCGGAGAAGCCGGTGTTCCGCAAGCGGACGGTCGAGGACGAGATCCCGCAGAGCCCCCTGGGCGTGAAGGCCCCTCCCGGCATGGTCTACGTCCCCGCCGGGTACGCCCTTCTGGGGACGCCGCAAGCGGAGATCGATGCCCTCGTCGCCGGCCAGCCCGACGAGGTGAAGCAGGCCTTCATGTACGAGGCGCCCCAGCACCGCGTGCCCGTGGACGGCTTCTTCATGGGGTGCTACGAGGAGACCAACGCGCAGTACTACGAATACCTGAAGACGACGCACGCGGTCGAATACGAGACGACCGGGGCCCACCCGAACCTCGACGCGGTCGTCGGCTACCTCCTGCATCTGAGCGACTCGGAGGTGCACGGGGCGGACATCTACGCGAGGCTCCTCTACCTGGCCAACAAGAAGGTCCTGCAGGAGGCCTTTCCGCAGTTGGTCGTCCTTCCGAAGCAGGACCCGCGCTACGAGGATCTGACGTTCCAGAGGATCCGCCACGCGCCCCTGGGCCGCGGGCTGACGTTCCACTTCTACGACCGCGTGCCGCCGATCGAGTGGCAAGGCCTCGCGCCCCCGAAGGAGATGCTCGACCATCCGGTGCGGAGCGTCTCGTACCTGGACGCGGCGGAATTCGCGGAGTGGTGCGGCATGCACATCCCGACCGAGCCGGAGTGGGAGTACGCCGCCCGCGGCCCGGAGGGCTACATCTACCCCTGGGGCGACGAGTGGATCCCGAACGCGGAGAAGGCCAACTGGGGCGGCAAGGTCGTGGACGCGCACTACAACCCGATGACCGTCCCCGTGGACGCCAACCCCCAGGAGTACGCCCAGGGATGGCCGGCGGAGCAGATCACGCCCTACGACGGGATGTCCTGGTGCGGCGTCTACCACATGACGGGAAACGTCTGGGAGTGGACCTCCACCTACTTCGACGTCTACGCCGGGTTCTCCTCCGACGGCAAGGGCGGCATCTATCGGCGGTACTACCCCGATTACGTCAAGGTGCTCAAGGGCGGCGGCTTCAGCGACATGGACCCGCTGGCGCTGCGCCTCGCGACCCGCAACTTCCTCGGCGAGGGCATCGCGAAGCCGCCCGTTCCCGGCAACCGCTTCAAGAACGTCGGCTTCCGCCTCGCCTGGAGCGGCAACCCCGGCCAGGATCGCCTCGAACCCGTCCTGTACCGGGCGACCCGGGGGAAGCGTGTGAAGGAGGAGGACCTGGACCTCGGCCGCTGGGTCGGCGCGTCCACGTTCCACTTCCACGACCCGACGCCCCCCGCCGCCGCGGCGACGCCGTCCGGGGAGGAGGCGGCGCCGACGCCGGAGGCGCCCAAGGGGAGCGAGGGCGCCCCGTCCGGCGAGGACGCCGGGACGGAGAACGGCCAGGGAGAGGGGGAGCCGCAGCCGGCCCCCGGGGAATCCAGGGATCCCGAGGGATCCAAGGATGCCGAGGGCTCCGAGGCCGCCGAGAAGCCGATCAACACGCACGTCTACATCGACGGCAAGTCCCTTGCCGTCGTCGTCATCCCCAAGAAGTCGCTCTTCTCGGGGGACGACGAGAAGTCCAAGGTCAAGCGCCGCGACGACCTCGACAAGCTCACCAGCGGCGACGCCGATCCGCTGCCGCTCGGCGTGTTCCACACCGACCTGGCCATCGAGGGCGTCTACGTCCGCGACTACAAGGCGCAGGCGGCCGCCGACGACGCAGGCGGCCGCCGGCGACGCCGGCGGCCGAAGGCCCCGCCCGTCGAGAAGGGCAGCGTGCCCCCCGACACCTACATCCTGGCGGTGTGGTGGGGACGCCTGTGCCTCACGGACACGAGCCTCGACTTCCAGTGCTTCCTCTCTCCGAAGATCGCGCCCGCGAGCCAACTCCGCGTCGAGCGGATGAAGAAGGACGAGACGCTCGCACCGACCGATCTCAAGGTGACGCCGGTGGCCGACTCGATGGAGGTGAGCTTCTACCTGCCCGTCGGCGGGAAGAAGAACGACGAGGACCTCGTGGTCTTCGTGCACTGGCTCCCGGACACCGCGAGCGGAACGCTGGCGGAGGCCGGCGAGTGGCGATTCGGGCGCGCCGCGAACGTCCCGCACCCCAGCGGCCCGCCGCCGGCGCCCCCGGCCGCGCCCGGTGGGAAGAACGGCAAGACGGAGAAGAAGGGGAGCGGCGACAAGGACAAGTAGGGCCCGTCGCCGGCGCCCGTTTCGAAGCGTCGCGCGCCAGGGCAGAGGCGCGTTGCCACCCCGGTCCACCCGCAGAAAAAGGTAGAGGGAGACGGACTTGCGTCCGCCTCCCTCGCGAGGCCCGACGATTGGGGCTTTGGGCTACGGAAAAAGGGGGTTTGTCTGAATTGGGGTGCCGAGCCTCTGCCCCCCGATCAAACAAGCGCCATGCCACGCGCGCCGCGCCCCGCTCTTCCGCCGCAACCACCGGATAGAGGCGGAGTTAGGAACCGGCGGGCGGGGACGCACACCCGCGGGCCGGGGCGCGCGTTCGCCCGGCGGCGTGCGAGGCCGCACGACGCGCCGAGACCGGCCCGACCGGGACGGGGACGCACCGGCGAGAGCCCGTACCCTGCCGGATTCCGCGCGCCGCCCGCCCGAGCAGGAAGGAGACGCCCCCGGTGACGAAGCGCCCCTTCCGGCGTCTGCTCTTCCGCTACCTGCCCGCGTACCGCGGACGCCTCGTTGCCGGCGTCCTCTGCGTGGTGGCGAGCCGCGCGCTCATGGTGTGGGCCCCGATGCTGCTCCGTCGCGCCCTCCAGGTCCTGGAGCACGGCCAGGGGCCGGGGGTCGCCTCCGCGGCGACGCGGGCGGGGTGGACGTTCCTCGCGGTCAGCGCCGGGGCCGGGCTCTTCACCTGGGCGCAGCGCCTGCTCCTCATCGGCGCCTCGCGCGGCTTCGAGCGGGACCTCAAGCAGGACCTCTTCGGCCACCTGGAACGGCTTCCCGTCGCCGCCTACGACCGGATGCGTACGGGGGACCTCCTCTCGCGCCTCACCAGCGACGTGGAGGCCGTGCGCTGGATCGCCGGGCCCGGGCCGATGTACGTCGCCAGCACGGCGGTCCTCTTCCCCCTCGCCCTCGCGATGATGCTCCGGCTGTCGATCCCGGTGACGCTCGTCGCCCTCGTGCCGCTGCTCGGGATCCTCGGGGTGGTCCGCGTCCTGGCCCCCGGCGTCATGCGGCGTTCCCGCGCGGTGCAGGATCGCGTGGGCGACCTGTCCGCCCGGGCGCAGGAGAGCTTCGCCGGCGCGCGGGTGGTCCGCGCGTACGCGACGGAGGGGATCGAGATCCACGCATTCGACCGCCAGAACCAGGCGCTGGTGGACGAGACCCTCGGGCTCGCGCGCTACCGGGCGTGGATGTCGGGCGCGATCTACGGCCTGGGCGGCATGGCCGAGCTCGTCGTGCTGGTCCACGGCGGGTGGCTGGTGACGAAGGGCGTGCTCGGGTTCGGGGACCTGGGCGCGTACATGGCCTACGTCGGGATGCTCATCTGGCCCATGATCAGCGTGGGCTGGGTGGTCTCGGCGATCCAGCGCTCGGCGGCCGCCATCCAGCGCATCGACGAGGTGTTCCAGATCGAGCCGGAGAGGAGCACGACGACCGAGCCGCCCGTCGAGCCGGCGTCCTTCCGCGGCGCGCTGCGCGTGGACGGATGCACGTTCCACTACCCCGGCGCCGAACGACCGGCGCTCGCCGACGTCTCGCTCGAGGTCCACGCGGGCGAGACGCTGGCGCTGGTCGGCCCCGTGGGCGGCGGGAAGAGCACCGTCCTCCAACTGTTCACGCGGACGTACGATCCGCCGGAGGGCACGGTCTTCCTCGACGGATACGACGTCACGCGCGTTCCGCTCACGATCCTGAGGCGGGCGTTCGCCGTCGTCCCCCAGGACCCCTTCCTGTTCTCCGCGTCCCTGGCGGAGAACCTCGCCTACGCCGTCGACGGACCGCTGGATCCCGAGCGAGCGCTCGGCGCCGCCCGCACCGCGGGGCTCGAGACGGACCTGGAGGGCTTCCCGCGCGGGCTCGACACGATGATCGGCGAGCGCGGCGTCACGCTCTCCGGCGGGCAGAAACAGCGGGCGACGCTGGCGCGGGCCCTGCTGCGCCGCGCGCCGATCCTCGTACTGGACGATGCGCTCTCCTCCGTGGACACGCACACGGAGGCGAGGATCCTCGACCGACTCCGCACGGAGACGGGACGCCGCACCGTCGTGATCGTGGCCCATCGCCTCTCCACGGTCCGCGACGCGGACCGGATCGTCGTGCTGGAGGGCGGCCGTGTCGTGGAGGCGGGAAGCCACGAGGAGCTCGTGGGCGGCGGGGGCTGGTACGCGCGCACCTACGCGAACCAGCGCCTCGAGGCCGAGTTGGAGGACCTGGCGTGACACCGGCGCGCCCTCCCGCCCCCCCGCCCTTCGAGGCGCCGATCAAGACCCTCGGGCGGCTGCTGGCCTACGTGGGGCGCCACCGCGGCCTCATCACGGCGAGCGTGATCACGATGGTCCTCCTCGCGGGCGTGGATCTCCTGCTCCCCGAGATCGTGAAGCGCGCGGTGGACGGCCCCATCACGCACGGCAGCGAGGCGCTCCTGTCGGGGAAGGCGCCGCCGGCGGGCCTCCTCGGAGGCCTCTTCGTCTACGGAGGAGTCTTCGCCGGCGTGCTCGTCCTGGGGAGTCTCATCCGCGGCGTCCAGATGATCGTGTCCGTGCGCGCGGGACGCGAGATCGGCATGAGCCTGCGCCAGGACGTGTTCCGCCACATCCAGGGCATGGGGCTGCCGTTCTTCGATCGGATGCCCGTGGGCGTCCTCACGACGCGCGTCACCGGCGACATCGAGGCGATCGAGGGCTTCTTCCAATCGGGCGTGGCCGGCTTCTTCCACGACACGCTCAAGCTCGTCCTCATCCTCGGCGTGCTCTTCGTGGTGAATGCGAAGCTCGCCATGGTGGTGCTGTCGGTGGTTCCCCTGCTCCTCGGCGTTGCCTGGATCTTCTCCCGTCGAAACCGCAGCGCCTTCGGCTGGGTGCGCGCGGAGGTGGCCGCCGCGAACGCCTTCGCGACGGAGGCGATCGGCGGCGTGCGCGTGACCCGCCTGCTGCAACAGGAGGCGCTATCCCGACAGCGCTTCGACGACCACGCCGAACGCCTCCGCCAGGCGCACATGGCGACCGTCCGCAACTTCTCCTTCTTCTTCCCCGCGGTGGACGTCCTCAGCGCCCTCGCCGTGGCCCTCGTCATCCGGTTCGGCGCGTCGGCGATCCTCGATGGCACGTTCACGTACGGCGAGTTCTTCCAGTTCTACCTGTTGATCGACCGCTTCTTCCAACCGATCCGCGCGCTCTCCGACAACCTGAACGCGATGCTCGCCGCGATCGTCTCCGGCGAGCGCGTCTTCAAGCTCGCCGACCGGACACCGGTGATCCGGAACCCGCCCGACGCCGTGGTTCCCCGGCACCTGTCCGGGCGGGTCGCCTTCGAGGACGTCCACTTCGCCTACAAGAAGGACGAGCCCGTGCTCCGCGGCGTCTCCTTCACCGTCGAGCCGGGGACGACGCTCGCGCTGGTCGGACCGACGGGCGCGGGCAAGTCCAGCATCCTGTCGCTCATCAGCCGCTTCTACGACGCGACGTCGGGCCGGATCCTCGTGGATGACGTGGACGTGTGCGCCTACGACCAGCAGGCGCTCCGCCGCGGCATCGCCGTGGTCCTCCAGGACGTCTTCCTGTTCCGCGGCAGCGTGCTCGACAACATCCGCCTCTTCGACGACTCGATCCCCGTCGCCAAGGTCGAGGAGGCGCTGCGGGCCGTCCACGCCGACGGGATCGTCGCGAAGCTGGAGCACGGTCTCGAGCACCCCGTCCAGGAGCGCGGAGTGAACTTCTCCGTCGGCGAACGGCAGCTCCTCGCCTTCGCCCGGGCGCTGGTCCACGACCCGGCCATCCTTGTCCTCGACGAGGCGACGTCGTCGATCGACACCGAGACGGAACGGCTGATCCAGAAGGCCCTGGAGACGCTCCGGCGCGGACGCACGACGATCGTGGTCGCCCACCGCCTCTCGACGATCAAGAACGCCGACCAGATCCTCGTCCTCCACCACGGCACGGTCCGCGAGCGCGGCACGCACGCGAGCCTGCTCGCGAAGGGGGGCCTCTACCGCCGCCTCTACGAGTTGCAGGTCCGCCAGGAGTCGCGGTAGCCGCCCGGGAGTAGAGGGTCGATCGCCGCGGGGCGGCTCATCGGGACGCGAAGCGCGCGACGGGACAGCCCAAAGTCACGGTCCCCTCGGAGGCTACGCCGACCGGTGGTCCCCGTCCCCCGTCCACGGGGTGTCCTGGTGCGTCGCTCGGGTTCGAGGCCAAGGCGCGAGGAGGAGGCGACCCCGTAGGGTCGCCGACGACGAGCAACGCCGGCATCGGACGCGAGAGGCGTACCAGGGCCGCGCGATTCCACGTCCGTTCGCGGGGAGTGCAGGCTAGCCCCCCGGGGCGGGCGGGAGCGCGTCCACCCAGCGGTACCACCCCCCCGACACGCGGGCGAGGCCGCGCATCATCGCCTCGGCCTCGGCCTTCTCGTCGCGGATCCGGATCGTGCAGGCGGCCAGCCGATAGAAACGGTTCCTTCGCGCGAAAGCCTCCGTCACGAGCTCCGGCAGCGGCCAGCGTCCGCCCTGCCAGCCGCCGTCCACCACGACGACGATCTCCGCGGTCTCGTCGGGCTTCTTCGGGTTCTCGAACGGGTCGAGTCCCGAGAGGTCGAAGGCGCGTCGGAGCCCCTCTTCGACGGAGAGCTGTCCCGCCGGACTGGGCTTGTCGATCTGGCGCAGCAGCGACTTCACGTGGCTCCGCGTCGGCTCGATCAAACCGCGGTCGCCGAAGACGTCCACGCGCGAGGGCGTCGCCCCGAAGAGGTGAACGAGGCCGATGCGCGCGCTCTCCGGCGCGCGGCCGAGCGCCATCTCGAGCTGTTCGAGGAGAAGGTCCCGGTGGTCGATCGCGGCGTCGTGCCACTGCGGCCGCGTCGCGTACCAGTGCCGCTTCGAGAACCGGCGCTGCATGGGGAGGTCGGCCGGGAGCAGCATGCCGGAGGATCCCTCGACCACGAACACCGCGCGGGCCGACGGGAGCGGCATGCCGTAGAACTCGAGCGCCGGCGCGACGTGGAGCGGAGGGCCCTCGGCCTCGACGGGCTTCGCCGTCTCGGCGTCGGCGGCGTCCTTCTTCCCCGCGTCGTCGCCCTTGCCCGGGTCGCCCCCCGACGCGCCGTCGGGATCGGAGCCCGCCTTCTCCGTCGCGGGCCGCTCGAACGTGCCCGCGGCGATCGCGTCGGCGTGCGCGTCGAGCCAGGCCTTCCAGGAGGAGGGGTCGTTGCCGCGGTCCTCGCCGGTCAAGGCGACGAGCGCGCGGATCAGCCGCTCGCGTTCGAGCCCGCGCGTATCCACCATGCGCCCGACGAGCACGGGGATGGCCGCGGGGCGGCCGCTCCCGGCCAGCGTCTCCAGCAGCGCGCGGCGGACCGGCGGGGCGGGGTCGGCGAGGAGGCTTCGCCGGTCCTCGTCCCCCAGGCCGCCCGCGGAGACGAGGTTCTCCAGCGCGACGATGCGCACGAAGGGGCGCTCGTCGGCGAGCCGTTCGCGGAGGAAGGCCACGGCGGAGTCGTCGCCGATCCGGCCGAGCGCGTCGAGGACGGCGGACGTCCGGATCGTGGACCGGTTCTTGTCCCCCTTCGTGGCGTCCTCGTATCCCTCGCCCTCCAGGAACGCCGCGGCGCCGGGCGCGCGGGCGATGGCCCCCACCAGCCCTGCGAGTCGCAGCGCCTGGCCCCGGCGGAGCAGGCTGGTCTCCTGCTCGTAGCGCGAGTCGCGGCCGGTGGGCCGCGACTCGGCGAGCTCCTTCTCGGTGCGGTCCGTTTCCTTCGCGAGGTCCATCAGGGCATCGACGAGGGTCTCGACGGCGTCGGCGTCGCCCGACGCGGCGAGCGCATCGTCGATCTCCTTCGCGGACGTCTCGAGCGCGGCGGCGTCGGCGTAGATCGCGCGCAACCCGTCGAGCGGGACCACCTCGTCCTTGAAGGCCTCCGGCTCGCCGCGCCACAGCTGCCGCAGCCCGGTCCACTGCTGGTAGACGTCGGTCAGGCGGCGCTGGAGCGCGTCCTGGAACGCCCCCCGCCGGTCGTCGAGATCGTGGTGGGCGCGCTTCCACGCGCGCACCGCGCCGGAGGCGCCCGAGGCGGGGAGACAGGCGGCGAAGACGAGGGCCGCCGTGGCGAGAGCGCGCCGCATGCCCCGATTGTACGCCCCGCGGGGAGTCCGGCTCGCTCGTTCGACGGTCGGCCCGCGCGGCGGGGCGGGCGCCGCCGCGGCGAGAGCCCTTCGTCGCCCTCGCCTACTTGTGGATCGCGTCGAGCTCCTCGCGCGTTCGATCGACGGCCTCCGTGGCGATCGGGATCTCCACGACGAGCGGCTCCGCCGTGTCGTCCACGTCGAAGGTCTGCCGCGTGCCCGCGGGGAGCGAGTACCAGAGCGCGCGCTTCGTGTCGAAGAGTCCCCACCGCGCGACGTAGCGCCCGGGAAGCGGTACGACGATGCCCGCCTCCGCCTGGTCGGGCGAGGCCTCGAAGCCGAAGCCGGCGCGGGTGGACGCGGGCAGGTACTCCGGGGGCGGGCGTTTCGCGGCCATGAGGTCCACGACGACCTGCGCCTGGTCCTCGCTCATGGCGCCGAAGGACGCGGGGTCGGGTCGGATCTGGAAGGTGAGGCGGTACGGAGGGCCGGGCAGCACGGGCGAATCGGGAACGACGAGCCGCACGACGAGCCCCTCCTCGAGCACGACCTCGCGGCTCGCTCGCACGTCCTCCAGCACGAGGGAGCGATGACCCCGCGCCTGGAGCAGGACGCGCGGCGTGGGGCCGGGGAGCACGAGGAGGCCGGCCTCCGGGTCCCAGTCGCCGGCGGGCTCGAAGGGCGCATCGGCCGAGGCGGCGGTGTAGGCCGCGGCGGTCTCGATCGCGTGCCCCGCGCCGTCGCGGACGCGGATCTCGATCCCGCCCCCGGCCCCGTCGCCCGCCCCCTCCTTCGGGGCCGTCCCACCGGCCGGCTCCTTCGACGCCTGGGCGAGAAGGAGCAAGACGACCGCGGCGGCGAGGGCTCCCAGCACGGCGGCCCAGACGACGGTGCGTCGGCCCCCGCCTCGGATCGAGGCGTCCGGGTCCGAAGGGCGGGCCTCTCGCATGGCTGGACCTCCTATCATCACGCCGTGGACAGCGTGGACGTGGCCATCGTCGGGGCGGGCGCAGCGGGTCTCATGGCCGCGATCCATGCGGGCCGCGAGATCCCGGGCCGCGACGTGGTCCTGCTCGACGGCGTCGAGCGCCTGGGACGCAAGATCCTCATCTCCGGCGGCGGGCGATGCAACGTCACGCACGACGTGGTGTCGGAGAGGGACTTCGCCGGGAGCACGCCGCCGGCGATCCGGAAGGTCCTCCGGGCCTTCGACGAGACGGCGACGCGGGCGTTCTTCGCCGGGCTCGGCGTCCCGCTGGTCCGCGAGGAGACGGGGAAGCTCTTTCCGGCGTCGAACCGCGCCCGGTCGGTCCTGGAGGCGCTGCTGGGGGCGGTGCGGGACGCGGGGGTGCGGGTCCTCCACCCGTGGCGCGTGGAGGGGGTGGAGCGGTCGAGGGAGGGCTTTCGCCTCGCCGGGCCCGCGGGCGCGATGCGCGCGCGGACCGTGGTCCTCGCGACGGGCGGCCGGAGCCTCCCGGAGACGGGTTCGGACGGCCATGGGTACGCCGTCGCCCGGGCGCTCGGCCACGCGACGACACCGCGGATCGTCCCGGCCCTGGTACCGCTGCTGCTGCCCGAGGGCCACCCGCTCACCACCATCCGGGGCGTGAGCCTGGAGGCACGGCTCCGGTTGGAGCGCCCCGACGGCGGGCGCCTCGCCGAGGCCCGCGGCCCCGTCCTCTTCACGCACTTCGGCCTCTCCGGCCCCGCCGTGCTCGACGTGAGCCGCCACTGGGTCCTCGCGGCGGGCGCGGACCGGGGCGTCCGGCTCGTGGCGTCCTGGCTCCCCGACGAGCCCCCGGAGGCCCTCGCCCGCTTCCTGGGCGAGGCAGGCGGGGGGACGGTGCTCGGTCGGCTCCAGGGGCGGCTCCCGAACCGCCTGGCCACCGTGCTGCTGGCCGAGGCGGGCGTGGATCCCTCCATCCAGGCGGCCCAGCTCCGCCGGGAGGCCCGCCGGGCGCTCGTCGGGGCCGTCCTGGCCCAGCGGCTGCCGATCACGGGGGACCGGGGCTGGCGCTACGCCGAGGTCACGGCAGGCGGCATCCCGCTGGCGGAGCTGGACCTCGCCCGGATGGCGAGCCGGAAGGCCCCGGGCCTCTTCCTCTGCGGGGAGATCCTCGACGTGGACGGCCGGATCGGCGGCTTCAACTTCCAGTGGGCGTGGGCCAGCGGGGTCCTCGCCGGTCGGGCCGCGGCCCGGGCCGCCAACGATTGTAGACTGCAAGCATGAAGGGTCTCGAAGACGTCGAGCGCCGCCTCGCCGAGGGCCTCCGCCAGGACGCGCGCCGGGCGGAGGTGACGGAGGCCACCGCCCGCCTCCTGCTCGCGCTGGAGCGGACGGACGCGCTCCCGATGGGCGAGGTCGCCGCCCGGATCGGCCGCGACCCGTCCACGACCACGCGCTTCGCCGACCGGGCCGCCCGCGAGGGCCTCGTCGTCCGGGAGCGCGGCCTCGACCGGCGCCGCCGCCTCCTCCGCCTGACCCCCGAAGGCGGCGCCGCCCGCGAACGACTGCTCCGCCTGCGACACGAACGCGCCCAGCGGACCGCCCGCGCGATGCAGGACGCCGTGGGCCTCGACGCCGACCAGGTCGAGTGGTTCCTCCAGGCCCTCGCCCGCGCCCTGTGACCCGTCCGGAGCCCGGCCTCCTCGTTCCACCTACGCGGGCGGCGACAGCCCTCGCCGCGGCCGGCACCTCTGCGGGCCCGACCCGAACGACCGGAAGGCGAGCCGGGTCAGCCGTCGAAGCGGAGGATCGTTTCCGTCGTCTTCCCGAGCGTCACGTCGACGTCCGTCCGCGCCTCGTCGCCTCCGGGGCTCACGCCTTCCAGGACGTACCGGCCCGGCGGAACGGCGAAGAGGAGCCCTTCGCTTCCGAGCGTCGCCTCGGTGGCCTTGACGTCCACGGTGAGCAGATCGGGGCGTCGCGTCTGGAAGTGCACGGCCACGGGCGCGTTCGTCCGGGCCGAGAGGAGGCGCACCCGGACGGTCTCGGGCGCTTCGTCCCCCGGGAGCGTCGCCCGGAACGCGACGGCGCCGGCACGATCGAGCACGATCTCGACGCGCTCCGTCCGGTCCGCCTTCACGTCGGCCCCCTTCGCGCCGTCCGCGACGTGGTCGCCCCAGGCGTGGACCTGCACCTTGCCGTAGGGGACGCGCTGGAAGGTCCACACGCCGGTATCCGGGTCGGGAACCCCGAGCGGGGGCGACCAGAAAGCGGCGCCGAGCCGTTCGAGATGGACGATCACGTCGGTGGTCGGCAGCGGCTCCAGGTCGGGTCCGAGCGGCAGCACCTCCAACGTACCGACCGGGATCTGGTCGCTCGGGACGACGGGCCACTCGGGCTCGTTGGATGCCCCGCCTCCGTCCGTCCCCGACGGGGTGCCGGTGAGCGTACGGTTCACCGGCAATCGCTGGGAAGGGACCTCGGCCGGCGGGGTCTCGGCGTTCCCCCCGGGGCGGCTCGACCCTGTCCGGCACGGTCGGCCGCAGCAGCCACCACGCGAAGAGCCCGGCGGCGAGGACGGCGAGCGCGGGAAGGACGAATCGCGACACGCCCGCCATTGTGCGCGAGAGAGGGGGCGGTCGGCGCGAAACCGCGGATGCCACGCGGGGCGGGATGGGCCCGCGATCGCCGCGCCGCCTCGCGTATGTCGAACAAAGAAACCGGGCTCCGTACGGGTCAGTTGAAGGCCTCCAGGCCGGTCAGCTCGCGGCCCAGGATCAGGAGGTGGATGTCGTGGGTGCCCTCGTAGGTCTTCACGCTCTCCAGGTTGCACATGTGGCGCATCACCTGGTACTCGTTGGAGACGCCGTTCGCGCCGAGCATGTCGCGGCAGAGGCGCGCGATCTCCAGGGCCTCGTAGCAGCCGTTGCGCTTCGCCATGCTGATCTGGGCGGCGGTGACCTTCTTCTGGTCCTTCAAGCGGCCGATCTGGAGGTTCAGGAGCTGCGCCTTCGTGATCTCCGTCGCGATGTGGGCGAGCTTCGCCTGCCAGAGCTGGAACCGGGCGAGCGGCTTTCCGAACTGCGTGCGCTGCAGGCCGTACTTCAACGCCTCGTCGTAGCACGCCATCGCGGCGCCGATCGACCCCCACGCGATCGTGTAGCGGGCCTGGTTCAGGCACGAGAGCGGCGCGCCGAGCCCCTTCGCGCCCGGGAGGAGCGCGTCGGCGCCCACGTGGACGTCCTGGAGCACGAGCTCGCTCGTCACCGACGCGCGCAGGCTGTGCTTGCCGCGCTGCTCCGGCGCGGTGAAGCCGGGCGTGCCCTTCTCGACGAGGAAGCCGCGGACCTCGCCGTCGAGCTTCGCCCACACGACGGCGACGTCGGCGATCGTGCCGTTCGTGATCCACATCTTCGCGCCGTTGAGCACGTAGCCGTCGCCGTCACGCGTGGCGCGCGTCTCCATGCCGCTGGGGTCGCTGCCGTGGTCCGGCTCCGTGAGGCCGAAGCAGCCGATCGCCTGCGCCTTGTGGAGGCGATCCAGCCACTTCGCCTTCTGCCCGTCCGTGCCGTAGCGGTAGATCGGGTACATCACGAGCCCACCCTGCACGCTCACGAAGGAGCGCAGTCCCGAATCGCCGCGCTCGAGCTCCTGGTTGATCAGGCCGTAGGCGACGTTGCTGAAGCGGGGGAACTCGCCGTAGTCGAGGGAGCCGCCGAGAACGCTCATCTCGCCGAGCTCGCCGATGACCTCGGTCGGGAAGTAGCCCTTGGTGTAGGCCTCCTCGACGAGGGGAAGGTAGCGCTCGGACACCCAGTCGCGGATGGTGTCGCGGATCATCCGCTCCTCTTCGTCGAGCAGCCCGTCGATCCCGACCAGGTCCAGGCCTTCGTAGTTCGCCATGTCTCGTCCTTGCCTCGGAAGCCTCGAAGAGCCCCGCATCGCCGGAGCCGCGAACAGGGAAGGTACCCCGGCCGCCCTGCCGTCCCAGGCCATCCCGACCGCGCCCGGCGGAGCGCCGGTACGGGCACCGTCCGGCCCCGTCAGCGGCGGCCGTAGCGAGCCAGCAGGTCCTTCTGGACGAAGACGAGCTCCGTGTCCCCGGCGCGGATGAGGTCGCCGTCGCGGAGCGGTGCGCGCCGGATCCGTTGGCCGTTCAGCCGCGTGCCGTTCGTGGAGCCGAGATCCTCCACCTCCCAGTGCGCTCCACGCTGGACGAGCCGGAAGTGGCGGCGGGAGACCAGGTGGTCGTCGATCACGAAGTCCACCGTGGGGTGCCGGCCGACGACACACGCGCCCCCGAGGGCGTGATCGCGGCCCTGAGCGATGCCGGTCTTGACGAGGAGGCGCGGCACGACGCCGGCCAGCATAGCGCGCCCAGCCCGCGACCGTGGTAGCACAAGGGGCTCGACCGCGGAGAGCTCATGGACTGGACCCGAGCCGACATCCTCGAGGTGGTGGACGAAACGCCGCTGGACCGGAGCCTCGTGCTCGGCCTCCCCCCCGAGGCGCGGGCGTCCTTCGGGGCCCGCCCGGGCCAGCACGTGCTGCTGGTGGCGGGCGAGGACGCCGACCGCGCGGCCTTCTCCATCTCGGCGCTGCCCGGCGGCGACAGCCCTCTCCAGGTGACGGTCCGCAACCTCGGCGACCAGGGCCGGCGGTTCTACGCGCTCCCCGCCGGGACGACCCTCCGCGTGTCCGCCCCCCGCGGGCGCTTCCTCATCCCCATGGAGCCCGAGCGCCCCCTGCTGCTTTTCGGCCGGGGCCCGAGCGTCGCGCCGTACCGGGCGCTGGTCCGCGCCCTGGACACGACGGGCCGCAGCGCCCCCGTCGTCCTCCTACAGGAGGCGGACCGGGAGACGGAGCTCCTCTTCCGGGGCGAGTTCGAGCGCCACGCGCGGGAGCGGTCGTGGTTCGACTACCACCCCCGGGTGGCGGATCCGCTCGACGAGAGGGCCTTCGCGAGCCTGACGCAGGAGACGGCCGACCTCGTGGTCTGCGCCTGCGGCGAGAACGCCTTCGTGGACCGCGTGCGCGGGTACGTCCGCGAGCGAGGTCTTCCCAAGGAGAACGTGGTCCGGGAGAAGTGGGGGTAGGGGGATGGGAAGGCGTCGAATCCGGGGCTCGGCCCGGCCTGGGGCGGATCGCCGCGGGCCGGCGGCGTACGCTCGGGGCATGAGAGTCCCGCGCCTGCTCCTTCTCGCCCTCCTCGCGACCGTCGCCACGTCCTCCGCCGGCCGGGCGGAAGACCCCGGCGACGAATCCGTTCTCGGCTTCCTCGCGCCGCGCCGCGGCGAGACGATCGCCGACGTCGGCTGCGGACGCGGTGTCTGGACGTTCCCGCTGGCTCGGACCGTGGGGCCGACGGGCCGGATCCTCGCCGTGGACATCAAGCCGGAGTACGTGCGCGAGGTGCGCCGCCGCGCCGAGGAGGAAGGCGTCGCCAACGTCGAGGTGATCCAGTCCGTGCCCGACGATCCGAAGCTGCCGGAGGAGCGGGTGGACGCGGTGCTCTTGAACGACGTCATCGACTGGGTCGAGCGCCCGGCGCTGGCCGGCTTCCTCGCGGGGATCCGCGATGCGCTCAAGCCCGGCGGGCGTCTCGTGATCCGCGACCCGAACGGCGGCGCGGACCGGGTCATCGCCGAGCTGTACCGCTCCGGCTTCGCCCTGATCGAGGCGCGGGTGCCGCTCGATGCGACGCCGAGCCGCTCCTTTTCGACGGGGTGGTACGCGCTCAAGCTCCGCCGGGCCGAGATCCAGCCGGCCGTCCTCCCCCGGCTCGGGCGCCCCGCGCGGTACGGATTCCGCCTCCACCTGGCGGAGGAGCTGTTCCGGGAGGGGCTCGTGGGGCGGGAGGAGCTGGGGGAGATATGGCGCCGGGTACGCGACCGCCCGGGCGCCTTCGACCCGGAGACGGGGGACGCGAAGGACCTCATCCGGGCGGCCGCCGCCCTGGACGTGCTGGAGCCGGCGGAGGTGGAGACGCTCCGGGCGCGCCTGGACGACCGCTGAGCGGTCCCCGCGGCCCGCTGGGCCCCTCGCCCGGGTCGTACCCTCTCCCGTCCCGTGACCCACCGGAGGGAGTTCCCCCCATGTCGATTCCGCGAATCCTACGTCTCGTCGCCCCCTCGCTCGTCCTCGGGCTCGTGCTCGCCGGCGTGCCGGGTTGCATCAAGTCCGCACAGACCACGAGGATCAAGAAGGACGGCAGCGGCCAGGTCACGCTCACCGCCATCATCGACAAGGCGAAGCTGGACCAGATGAAGGAGATGATGAACGGCATGATGCCGCAAGGCGCGGGCGGTCCGGCCGGCAAGGACCCCGCGGAGGAGATGTCCCCGGAGACGCTCCGGGAGGTCGCCAAGGGAAGCAAGGGCATCCACGTCGTGTCCGTCGAGAAGACGGAGGACAAGGAGGCTGGGACCGAGACCTTCAAGACCGTGGTGAACTTCGATTCGCTCCAGGCGCTCTTCGAGTCCGGGCTGATCCAGCAGACGGACGTGAAGCTGGAAAAGCTCGAGAACGGCAACTACCGGTTCGAGTTCGAAATCGGGGCCGGCCAGGACATCCCGGACACGCCCGAAGCGCAGGAGCAGGTCCAGATGGTGATGCAGATGTTCGAGCCCATCCTGAGCGGGTTCGAGATCAAGCGCACCATGGTCCTGCCCACGGCGTTGGTCGACACGAACGGCGACCGCAGCATCGCCGGCGAGGTCACGTGGACGCTCGACGGGAAGAACCTCATGGACGCCAAGAAGCGCCGCCAGGTCGTGACGTTCTCGGGCGAGGGACTCGACTGGAAGCCCTTCTCGCTCGACGCGAAGAAGATGGAGAAGCTGCGCCAGGAGTCCATGAAGCGAGCGCGCGAGATGGAGGAGAAGGACAAGGAGCAGCCGCCCGCCCCGCCGTCCGAGGGGCGCTGATTCCGTCCGGGGGCCCCCTCCCCAAGCCCCCCTCTCCCCCCTACCCGCCCGCGCCGCGGGAGCCTCGGCCGGGCGGGTGCTCTACACTCTCGGCGTGAAAGCCGCCGCCGCCGTCCTGCTCCTCGCGCTCGTGCTCCCTCCCGCCGCCCTCCGGGCGGGGGAGGAAGCGACGGAGGGGGCCGCGCCGCCCGTAGCCGAAGGCGCCGCCGGGGCGCGCGCGGCCGTGCCGAAGCGGCTCGCGGCGCTCCGTGAGCGGCTCACCTCGATCCACGACCGCATCCAGGACCTCGAGAAGCGCCTGGGCGAGCTCGAGGCGGCGATGGATCGCGAGGAGAAGGCCGACCTCGCGGCGCTCCGGCGGCGGACGCCGCCGAAGAAGCCCGCGCCCACCCCGGAACCGGAGGCCGAGACGGCGCCCCCCGCGCCCCAGGAGCACCCCGCGGGCGAGGAAGCGCCGGCGGAGCCCGCCGCGACGCCGGAGGGCGAGGAGGGAATGGACCCCGCCATCGCCGCGGTCGTCGGCACGTGGGAGCTCGACACCGAGGCCTTCTTCCAATCGTTCGAGGCGATGCTTCGCGAGCAGATGGCGGATCAGGACGTGCCCGAAGAGGTCCTGGGCACCCTCCTCTCCCAGATGAAGGACCGGCTCGGCGAGTTCTCGATGACGTTCGTCTTCGAGGCGGACCTCACGTGGAGCGTGACCGGCACGGTCTCCGGCGAGGAGAAGACGGCCTCGGGGACGTGGGAGCGCGACGGCGAGGCGCTGACGCTCACCCAGACGTACGAGGACGGCGAGAAGTCGGACGAGCCGCAGACCCTCGAGGGCACGTACGCGGACGGCGTCATCCATCTTCGGCCGGCGGGCGCCGAGGGAGAGATGATCCCGTTCGACCTCGTGCTGCGCAAGGCGCCCTGAGGCGGGACGGCTCCGCGGAGGCGGGGTTGCACGCGCCTCGCAAGGCGCCGCAGCATCCCGGTCCGGAGGAGCCCGCCCAGGGCGGGCGACGCGAGAACCGGGATCGGAGCGGGGACGCCGACCATGGCATCGAGGGGCGCGACCGCCCCGCTCAACGCGGCGGTCCCCCACGCGCTGCGAAGAGCGGCCCCATAGCCGGCACGACCCGCGATCGGGCGCGACGACGCGGCGGTAGCGGGAGGGCGGCCCGGGCGCCACCCAGACGGGCGGGCACGCGAAGAAGGCGGCGAGGCCCGGGACGGCCCGCGGGCCCGCATCCCACGCGAGGCGCGCGGCGCGACCACCGGTCCCGGGCGGGCGCGGGCTCCGGGACGGGGGACCGGGCCGCCGGACCCGGCGGCCGGTCCCCCGAGGAATGGAGGGCCGGAGCCTCCTACCCCGCCTCCTTTCCCTCATACTCCCGACGGAGCGAGTCGACCACGGCCGGGTCGGCGAGAGTGGTCGTGTCGCCGAGGGCCGCGCCGCCCGCGATGTCCCGAAGCAGGCGCCGCATGATCTTGCCGCTCCGCGTCTTGGGCAGGTCCGCGGCGAAGTGGACCTCGTCGGGACGGGCGATCGGACCGAGCTTCTCGGCGACGAACCTCCGCAGCTCCTTCGATAGATCCGAGGTTCCCTCGATCCCCTGCTTCAGCGTCACGAAGGCCGCGATGCCCTGGCCCTTGATCGGGTCGGGCCGACCCACGACCGCCGCTTCCGCCACGAACTGGTGCGCAACCAGCGCGGACTCGACCTCGGCGGTGCTGATGTTGTGCCCCGCGACGAGCATGATGTCGTCCACGCGGCCCATCAGCCACAGGTAGCCGTCGGCGTCGATCTTGCAGCCGTCGCCCGTGAAGTAGAGGCCCTTGAACCGCGACCAGTAGGTGTTCTGGTAGCGCTTCGGATCGCCGTAGATGCCGCGGAGCATGGCCGGCCACGGCTCGCGGATGACCAGGAAGCCGCCGCCTCCCTTGCCGACGCTCTTCCCGTCGTCGTCCACGACGTCCACCACGACGCCGGGGAAGGCGCGGCAGGCGCTTCCGGGCTTCAGCGTGGCGACGCCGGGCAGGGGCGTGATCATGATCATGCCCGTCTCGGTCTGCCACCACGTGTCCACGACGGGGCAACGGCTGCCGCCGATCGTGCGGTGGTACCACATCCACGCCTCGGGGTTGATCGGCTCGCCCACGCTGCCGAGGAGCCTCAGCGACGACAGGTCGTGCTTGTCGGGCCACTGCGCGCCCCAGCCCATGAAGGCCCGGATGGCGGTGGGCGCCGTGTAGAAGATCGAGACCTTGTAGCGCTCGATGAGCTCCCAGAAGCGGTCCTTCTCGGGGAAGTTCGGTGCGCCCTCGTAGATCAGCCCGGTGGCCGCGTTGGCCAGGGGGCCGTAGGTGATGTAGCTGTGGCCGGTGACCCAGCCGATGTCGGCCGTGCACCAGTACACGTCGTCGGGCTTGATGTCGAAGACGTACTTCGTGGTCGTCGCCGTGCCCACCATGTAGCCGCCGGTCGTGTGGGCGATGCCCTTGGGCTTCCCGGTGGTACCGCTCGTGTAGAGGATGAAGAGGAGATCCTCGGCGTCCATGGGCTCGGCGGGGCACTCGGCCTCGGCCTTCTCCATGAGGTCGTGGTACCAGAGGTCGCGCCCGTCCTTCATGGTGATGGCGGCCTCGTCGCCGATGCGCTTCACCACCACGACGTGCTCGACGGACGGCGCCGCCTCGATGGCATCATCCGTGTTCTTCTTGAGCGGGACGACCTTGCCGCGGCGCCAGCCGCCGTCGGCCGTCACGACGACCTTCGACTCCGAGTCGTTGATGCGCTCGCGGAGCGACCCGGGGCTGAACCCGCCGAACACGATCGTGTGCGGGGCGCCGATGCGGGCACAGGCGAGCATCGCGATCGGCAGTTCGGGGATCATGCCCATGTAGATGCAGACGCGATCGCCCTTCCGGACGCCGAGGTCCTTCAGGACGTTGGAGAAGCGCTGGACCCGATCGAGGAGACCCGCGTAGGTGATCGTCTCGCGGTCGCCCGGCTCCCCCTCGAAGTAGAAGGCCACCTTGTCGCCCAGGCCGTTCTGCACGTGCCGGTCCAGGCAGTTGTAGGCAAGGTTGGTCTTCGCACCCACGAACCACTTGCTGAAGGGAAGGTCCCACTCGAGGACCTTCTCCCACGGCTGGAACCAGTGGAAGTCCTTCGCCTGCCGCTCCCAGAAGGCGAGGCGGTCCTCGGCGTCGTCGTAGATCGACTCGTCCTTCGCGTGGGCACCCTCGCGGAAGGATGCGGGGGGCGGGAAGGTGCGGTCTTCGGCGAGCAGACTCTTGATCGTGTCTTCGCTCATCCTGCGTCTCCCAAAGAACCAGGGGATGCCGAGTCTACGGCTGAAGGGCCGGATTCATGCGTTTGGGCGGCATGAAAGGCGAAAAACGCGAGTTGCAAGATGTGCACACGAACGGTTGGGGTGCTAACGACGCCGCCGGATCGAGGACGCCGCGGCGCATCGCATGTCCCAGCGAGGGAGCGCTCGAACGCCCGAAGAACGCGCCCCGGGGGACCTCGGCCCTTGGAAGCCCCTGGCGGCCGGGGTAGACGTCCTTCCTGGCCACGGCGCGCCCAAGGAGGTTGACCCATGTTCCGTTCGCTGCTCCGCACCCGTCCCGACTTCGCCTGCTTCCTGGCCCGCATCGCCCTCGGAGCGGCGCTCCTGCCCCACGGCCTCGCCAAGATCGGGATCACCTTGGACGGCAACATCGACATCAGCGGCGGCATCGACAGGACGACGCAGTACTTCCAGTCGATCGGCGTCGCTCCCGCACTCGGCTACGTCGCGATCGCGGTGGAGGTGCTCGGGAGCCTCGCGCTGATTTTCGGCTTCTTCGGACGCATCGCAGCGCTGGGGGTGATCGGGTTGATGGGCGTGGCGGCTTGGAAGACGATGGCGATGCAGATCGCGGGCGGCGGAGCGATCACCGCGGAGGTCGTCAAGACGTGGTGGTACGACAACCCCCAGATCCAGACGACGTACGGCGCGTTCCACATCCTGGCCGTCGCCGTGGGGCTCGCCCTGCTGATCCGGGGCAGCGGCGCGCTCTCGTTCGACCGTGCGATGTCGAAGGATCCGGCCTGACCCCGGGGGCGTCGCCCCCACCCATCATCGGCATCGCTTTCTCCGAAGCTTGATTTTCCGGCCTTGGAGGGCGAATTGCGGTGGCGGCAGGGAGTCCCAACCGGTAGGATTTCTCACGGGGTGCCACCATGGAATCTCGACCGGCTTCGGAACGTATTCATCGGTTCGAGGCGCTCTGCCGCGACAACGGCCTGCCCATCACGGTGCAGCGGCGGGTATTGATCGACGCCATCGTCCGGACCGACACGCACCCGACGGCGGAAGAACTGTTCGAGCACGCGCGCTGCGTCCTTCCCGACATCTCGCGCACGACCGTCTATCGGATCCTCGACACGTTCGTCCGCCTCGGCTTGGTCTCGCGCGTGCCGCACCCGCGGGGTGCGACCCGCTTCGACGGCAACGTCGACCCGCACCACCACGCGGTCTGCACCGCGTGCAGCCGCGTGTTCGACATCACCGGGCCTCGCCTGCAGGACCTGCCGCGCCCCCGGGACCTCCCCGAGGGCTTCGAGTATTCGGGATGCGCGGTCCTCTACCTGGGCCGCTGTCTGTCCTGCCGCAAGCAGGGAATGAACTAGCCCGCACTCGAACTGGCGTTGAGTCGCGCGGCCCTGCCACGCATCTCGCGCCCGAACGACGCACGCGCCCCCCCCATCGTCGACGAGAGAGGACGACGGGGCGAGGGAGCCTCTTGGCGCAACGGCGACGTCCGGCCGCTCCGTCGCGCGCTTCGCGCCGGCGGTGGTCTCCCCCCGATCGACACCGCCGCCGGCGTCCGGAAGGACGTCACTTCGTTCGCGACGTGGACGGCGCGAACGCGGGGGGGAGGTTCGGGGCACACCGCGGGCAGAACGTGACCCCGCGGTTGTCGATCCCCTCGACCGAGGGGCAGAACCGCATCACGCACGCGTTGTCGTCGCAGTGCGCGAGACCGGCGACGTGCCCCAGCTCGTGGATCACCTCCAGACCGGCACGGCGGGCCACGAGGTCGGGGTCGCGGGGCATGCCGTAGAACTCGGGGCGGAGACGATGGAGCGCGATCACGACGGCGTCTCCGTGGTGGCGGGCCCGACCGAAGAAGAACGTGAAGATGGGGTGGCCCATGTCCTCGCCCGCCACGCCGACCGTCCAGTGGCCGGAGCGCCGTTCCAACTGCTGGGCGAGCACCAGCAGCCGGTCCGCGTCGAGCTGATCGCGGTGAGGAAGGCGCGGGAGCTCGATGCCGCGGGCGCGGTCGGCGAGCCGGCACGGCACGGCGACGCGGCGCGAGATTTGGGCGGCGACCCTTTCGACGGTCTCCCGGTCCGGGGCGCCGAGGGGGACGATCTCGAGTCCGAGCGGGAGGACCGCGCCCTCGTCATCCCTCATCGTCCGGCCTCTGGAGCCCGAACTTCTTGATCTTGGCGTAGAGCGTTCCCCGGTCCACCCCGAGGATGGCGGCGGCCCGGGAGATGTTCCAGCCGGTCTCCTGCAGCACGGCCGCCACGTGGAGGCGCTCCACTTCGCTCAGGGACCGGCCCCCCCCCACGGACGGCGCGGCCGCGGACGCGGGCGACGCGCCCGCCGCGAGCACGTACTGCGGCAGGGCCGAGGCCTCGAGGACGTGCCCCTGCGTCATCACGACGGCGCGCTCGATGGCATTCTGGAGCTCGCGGGCGTTCCCCGGCCAGCGGTGGGCGCGGAGCGCCTGGCTGGCCTCGGGGCTCAGCTCGAGGTCCCGCCGGCTCATGGAGCGGCCGATCCGTTCGAGGAAGTGCCGGGCGAGAGGAAGGATGTCGTCCGGTCGGTCGCGGAGCGGCGGGATGGTGATGTTCACCACGTTCAGCCGGTAGTAGACGTCCTCGCGGAAGCTGCCCTCCTCGACCATCGCGGTGAGGTTGCGATTCGTCGCAGCGATCAAGCGGAAATCGGCGGGGATGGACTGCTTCCCCCCCACCCGCGTGACGCGCTTCTCTTCGAGGACGCGGAGCAGTTCCACCTGCACCTTCGGGGTGATGTCGCCGATCTCGTCGAGGAAGATCGTGCCGCTGTCGGCCTGCTCGAACTTGCCCTTGTGGGCCTGGCTCGCGCCGGTGAAGGCGCCCTTCTCGTGCCCGAAGAGCTCGCTCTCGAGGATGCCCTCGGCGAGGGCCCCGAGGTGCACGATGACCATGGGGTTGTAGCGGCGCGGCGACCCCGTGTGGATGGCGTGGGCCACGAGCTCCTTGCCCGTGCCGGACTCCCCCTGGATCAGGACGGTGGCGTCGGTCACGGCGACGGTCCGGACGAGGTCCATGACCCGTTGCATGGCCTGGGAGGTGCCGATCATCTTCGTCCCGGCCGAAGCGACCTCCAGCGACTGCTTCAGGCGGACGTTCTCGGTGCGAAGCGAGCGGTGCTCCTGGGCCCGCCGGATCAGGTGGCTCAGCTCGTCGGGGTCGAAGGGCTTCACCAGGTAGTCGTAGGCACCGGCCTTGAGCGCCTTGACCGCCGTCTCCACGGAAGCGTAGGCGGTCATGATGACGACGGTGATGTCGGGGTCGGCCTGGGCGAAGCGCTCTTGGAGCTCCAGTCCGTCCATGTTCGGCATCTTGATGTCGAGCAGCGCGAGGTCGTACTTCTTGTCCGACGCCATGCGCAGTGCGCGCCGCGCCGTCTCGGCGGTGTCGACGTCGTGCCCGTCCTCCCGAAGCCACGCGCCGAGCGACTCGCGGACGATCGTCTCGTCGTCCACCACGAGGATCGAGAGCTTCGCGGGGCGCTTCGCGTCATCGGCCATCGCTCGTGTCCTCCCCCTCTTCGGGTTGATGCAGCGGCAGGGTCACGCGGAAGGTGGTCCCCGCGCCGACCTGCGACTCGACGTCCACCCGCCCCTTGTGCCGTTCGACGATCCCGTAGACCACGGAGAGCCCGAGCCCCACCCCCTCGCCCTGCTCCTTCGTCGTGAAGAACGGCTCGAAGACGTGGGGGAGGTTCTCCGCCTTGATCCCCACGCCGGTGTCGGAGACCTCGATCACGAGGGCCTCCTCCGTGGGGTGGCGATCGGCCCTGAGGGTCAGCGTGCCCCCGCCCTTCATGGCGTCGATCGCGTTCATGACCAGCGCCAGCACCACCTGCTGGATCTGGCTCGCGTCGCACTGGACGACCGGGAGAGCGTCGGCGACCTCCAGCCGGATCGCCACCTCCTCGAGCTCGGCCTGGTGGTTCACGAGGAGGGCGCAGCGTTCGAGGATGGGCGTCAGGCCCTCCTCGGTGAAGCGGGCGCCCCGCTGGCGGGAGAAGAGGAGGAGGTTGCGGACGATCTTGCCACACCGCTTCGCCTCGGTCTCCATGAGCTCCAGGATCTTGCCCGACTCCTGGTCCGTCCCCTCCCCCGCCTTCTCCACCTTGCGCCGCAGGAGCTTGGCGTAGGTGGCGATGCCGGCGAGGGGGTTGTTGATCTCGTGGGCCATGACGGCCGCGAGCTTGCCGAGGGAGGCCATCTTCTCGACGACGAGCATGCGCTGGTGGGCGGCCTCGAGCTCCTTCGTCTTGTCGTTCACGCGCTGCTCGAGGGTGCGCCCCCACTCGGCGAGCTCGTGGTGGGCCCGGCCGAGCTCGACGACCATCGCGTTCCAGGAGGAGGCCATCTGTCCGATCTCGTCGCGCGTCTGGACCGGAACCGTCGCACTGAAGTCGCCCTTGGCGACCCGCCCCGCGGCCTCGGCGAGGTAACGGACGGGGCGGAGGACCATGTTCCAGAGCAGGAAGAGCGTCAGGCTGATGATCGCGATGACGGTCAGGAGGAAGCCGATCCCGAGCTGCGCCTCGCTTGCGCGGATGTGCGCCTCCATCGAGGCGAGCGGAATCTCCGTGTCGATGATGCCGAGCACGCGCCGGCCGGCCTCGTGCTCGTGGCAGGCCTGGGTGGAGCAGGCCGGTTCGTTGATCACGGGCTCGACGACGTTCAGGTAGGGTTCGCCGTCGCGCTTGAAGACGCGCATGCGGCGGGCTCCGGGGAGCTGGTCCGGGACGGGCGACTCCCGGTGGCAGATCTGGCACTGGAAGGAATCGAGGGAGAGCGACTCCCCGCGATCGTTCGCCGAGGAGAGGCGGACGACGCCGTTGCGGTCGAGGATGCGCACCCGGTGGACGCCCTCGGAGCCGGCGATCGTGTGGAGCGTGCGCCCCACGCGGTCGAGGTCGTTCTCCAGCATGCCGTCGCGCGTCGCGTTGCGGATCAGCGCGGAGCTCCGCTCGGCGGCGGTCTGGAGCATGCGCGTCATGTGCGTGCGCTGCGAGGAGATGCTCCAGTAGGCCACCGCGCCGTAGATCAGCGCGACGCCGGCGACCAGCACGACGATCAGCCGGACCGCCAGCTTGCCCCGACGCGGACCCCGGGCGCTCGGCTCCAGTTTCATGGCCTGATCCTACGCCCCATCGCCCCGTCCACGAACGTCGGCGGCCCCGCCGAAGCGGGGCCGCCGAGGAGGGTCCGCCGGTCCGACCGGCATCCTGAGATCGAGAATCAGCGTCGCGCGAGAACCCGGCTCTCCCAGGGCGCGGTCTCCTCCTCGAAGGCCGGCACGCCCTCCGGGATGCGCGTCCGCTCGGGCTTCTTCTCCTCGGCCGGGTAGACCGGGAAGTGGCGCGCGATGAAGTAGAACGCCGCGAACCCGATGGCCACCATCATCAGCGTGATGACCGCCTCGCCGAAGGACGGGATGTAGTGCCCGCCCTGGGCGCTCTCGAAGCCCGTGAGACCGACGTTCAGGCGATGGGTGATGAAGCCGAGCACGGCGAACAGGGCGCCGCCGTAGAGGGCCTTCGCGTTTCGCCGCGCGGCCGGACGCGCCAGGATGGCGATCGGCAACAGCACGCCCAGACCAAACTCGACCACGAACATGATCGACTCGTAGTTGAAGGACAGCGCCGTTCCGAGCTGCCCCCGGTTCGCCAGGTCGAAGACCCGCAGCACGCCGTAGAGCCCGAGAACGCCGACCAGCGCGCGCCCGACCTCGGAGAGGAGGGGCAGCTCGAGGTGCCGACCCAGGGCCCGGGAGGCGAGCTTCGATTCCACGATCACCATGGCCAGGCCGACCGCCACCGCGGAGACCCAGAACAGGATCGGCAGGATGTCCGTGTACCAGATCGGGTGCAGCTTCCCGGGGACGATCAGGTAGACCGTCCCGAGGGAAGACTGGTGGAGCGTCGAGAGGACGACGCCGGCGACCACCAGCGGCACGCTCAACGTCTTCTGGGTCTTGAGCGCGCGCCTCCACCCCACCTTCTCGAACACCATCCCCGAGAACTCGAGGGCGAGCACGGTGGAGTAGAGCATCACGCACCAGGCGACCTCGAACATCACCGAGTGCGGGTTCCACATGACGAGCGGGTGCCAGATGTTCCACGGCCGCCCCAGGTCGAACAGCAGGGCCGTCCCGACGAGGATGTAGCCGAGGAACGCCGTCAGGATCGCGGGCCTGACGACCGGCCGCCAGCGCTCGATGTTGAAGATGTAGACGATCGCGGTGATCACGAACCCGCCGGCCGCGAGCCCAACGCCGCAGAGCAGGTCGAAGCCCACCCAGAGGCCCCAGGGGTACTTGTCGGAGAGGTTCGTGACCGCCCCGAGGCCCTGCGTGAACCGGATCACGGTCGTCACGAGGCCGAGGCCCAGGATCAGGTAGAACATGCCCCGCCAGAAGGGCATGGGACGTCGCTCAGTTGCGCTCATGGCCGTTATCCTTCCGCGCCGCCTGGTTCTTGGCGATCTTCTGGGCCGCTTCGTGAACCGCGACCTCGTCACGCCGCTGCGTGATCCACCAGAAGGCCATCATCGTGGCCGCCGCTCCGAGCGCGATTCCGGGGATCTTCTCGAGGACCCGCCAGGTGTGCTTGGGCATGGGCTGGGTGCCGAGGGCCGGGTCGAAGCCCAGCTCCTCCATGGGGCACGGCGCGAGGAAGAGGACCGACGTGCCGCCGACCTCGTTCTCCCCGTAGACGTGCGGGTAGTAGGAATCGGGATCCTCGTCGATCCGCGAGTGGGCGTCCGCGAGGAGCTCGTCCCTGTCGCCGAAGATCGTGGCCTCGTTCGGGCAGGCCTCCGCGCACGCGGGAAGCTTCCCCTCGCTCACCCGGTCGTAGCACATGTTGCACTTGCGAACCTCGGGGACCGGGTCGTTCCACTCGTAGCGCGGGATGTTGAAGGGGCAGGCCGTCATGCAGTACCGGCAGCCCATGCACCGTTGCGGATCGTAGGTGACGGGGCCGAGCTCGGTCTTCTGCAGCGCCGCGACGGGGCACACACTCACGCAGGAGGGCTCGATGCAGTGGCGGCACATGTTCCGGTAGTTCCAGGTGTCGCCGTCGAACTCCTTCTCGTGGATGACCGTGTAGGCCGTCGCCGAGAGCTCGTCGACCTTCTTGGGGTCGCCCTCGAAGCCCTGCTTCTTCATGCAGGCTTCCATGCACGAGCGGCAGCCGCTGCACCGGGTCATGTCGAAGAGCAGCGCCTTCGGCTTGGAGGTGGTCTTGCTCATGGCTGGGTCCTTCTCGAGCGGGCCTGAAGGCCTATCGCCCGTAGCCTTCGGTCAGGAGGAACTGCTCGATGAGGGCCTTCCACTCGCCCGTCTCGAGGTGGTTGGCGAAGTCCGGAGCGGGCTCGCCGCCGTCCTGGAGGACGGAGCCGGACAGGGCCATCAGGCGCAGCTCGAGCTGCTCCTTCGAGTCCTCGATCCAGCGCCGGGCGAGACTGCCCGAGAGGAGGTTCCTCAGGCTCGCCGGCAGGTTCGTGGAGCGGACCTTGAAGAGCCAGCCCCGGTCGTAGGGGTCGTCGGTGATCGTGGACGGGTCGTCCAGGACCCGCTTGTTGACCTCGACGACCTCGCCGTCCACAGGGGCGATCAGGTCGGCCGCCCGGCCCTCGAGCTCCAGGGTCGCGCCCTTGCCGCCCTGGCGGACGTACTGGCCGACCTTCGGCATCGTGACGCCCTTGGCGGCGCCGGTCAGGCGCCGGGCGAAGTCGTCGATGCCGACGGCGACCGTGTCCTGGTCCACGACCCGGGCCCAGGTGTGGCCGCGGTGGTAGTGGAGCGGTTCGGGCAGGTCGTAGCCGGCCACCCAGACGGGTTCGAGCCGCGGCCCCGGGTCGGGGCGGACGGTGGGCAGGGCCGCCGCGGGGGCGGGGACCTCCTCGGTTGCGTGGCGATGCGCGGCGCGGCGGCTGAGGAGGTAGTCGAGCAGGATGAAGAATGCGAAGGTCGAGACGGCGAGGAGAGCTCCCATGTTCGGCCTCCTTTCTGTGACCCTCCCCTGAGCACCGCCCGTACCGGGGCGAAAGCCAGGGTGCTAACGATCGTCACAACTCCCGTGCATGCGTGAAGTTGTGGCAAGAAGACGGCAAACCGGCCTGGGAGGCGGCCGGCAAGGGAGTGTGGAGAACTTCCCCACCCCCCTCTCCCCGGCGGCCCCCATTCCCCCGCCGAGGCCCATTCCAGGCCTTCTCCTCCGACTGTAGAGACCTTCCCCACCGCTGTGGACGTTCTCGACAGTTTCCCGGGCTCTGCGCCGCAGGGCCTTGAAAACCGGCTCTGGTCGGGTGGGGGGGTTCGCCGCACCGGGCGGCGGCCGCCCTCCGAGGCCCCGGGCCCTGGACGCGGGTTCGCCACGAGCGGGGGCCGCGGGTCGGGGAGGGCGCTCGCCCGCGCGGCGATCGACCCTCCCCCGGAGGTCCCTCCCCACGCGCCCTCCGTCGCCGGGGGCCCCATCGCCCCCTCGTCGCCGGGGTATGGCTCCCGGGCCAGGGGGGGGGCCGGCCCTCCCGGCGCCGCCCCTCGGCCGGCCCGTCGGCCCCTGGGCCTCCTCCCCTCGCGTGACCGCCCCGCCCCCTCGCGCGGAAAGGGGGCGAGGAGGCCGCCATGCCCCGCCGCCCGCCCCCCGAGCCCGCCCCCGCTTCGTCCGGGGAGGCCGATCCCTCGAAGGTGTCGTTCGAGGTCTTCGCCGAGGCGTACCTCGCCTACAGCCGTCGGGAGCACACCCCCTCCACCGCGCGGACCCGGCGGGACCTCGTCCGGGGGAAGCTCGTCCCCTTCTTCGGCGCCACGATGCTCGAGGCCATCCGCCCCCGGGACGTGGATCGGCTCCTGATGACCGAGGCCGCGCGAAGCCCCGGGACGAGGAACCGCGTGCTGAGCGCGCTGAGCGCGCTGTTCGAGCGGGCCATCGCGCTGGGCTACGTCCGCCACAACCCGGCCCGCGCTTGCCGCCGGGCCCGGGAACACGCGGCGCCGTTGCCGCTCGTCTCGATCGCCGAGCAGCGACGCCTGATCGGGGCGCTGCCCGAAGCGATGCGACCCTTCTTCCTGACGGCGCTCGACACGGGCGCGCGCCGGGGTGAACTGCTCGCCCTTCGCTGGGCCGACGTCGACCTCGAGACCCGCTCGCTCCTCGTGCGCCGTTCGAAGAGCGGGCGCCCCCGGATCGTCCGCCTGTCGAAGCGGGCGGCGAAGGCCCTCGGGGATGCGAAGCCCGACACGGTCGCGGGCGGGGCCCTCGTCTTCGCCGACGCGGTGGCCGGCTACGGCGATCTCCGTTGGCGGTGGCGCCGGGCCTTCAAGGAGGCGGCGGCGGCCATCGGCCACCCGGCCCTCCGCGTCCACGACCTTCGTCACCTCGCCGCAATCAACCTGGTCCGCGCGGGCCTCGACCTCCCCAGCGTCCAGGCCCACCTCGGCCACAAGCACCTGATCTCGACGCTTCGCTACGCCGCCTACGCCGACGCCACGGCCAGCGCGCGCGCCGCCCGCCTCCAGGACGACCTCTTCGGCGAGCCCGACGAGGACGCCCCCGAGAGGGCGAGCGAGGCGCCCGACGCCGATCCCCCCTCGGAGAGCGACCGCGTCGATCCCGACCGCTGACCGCGAGGGGCCCCACCATTGGCGATGACGCGATCTACCCGTTTGAGAACCCGCTCGCCAGGCGGTGAGTCGGATCGGTGAAACCAGAACAAGCCGCCTGGGAAGGCCCCTCCTGCCGAAGCAGTGTCTCCGAGAGCATCCATCACCGACCGATCACGTCCGCTGTAGCCGACAACCGCAAGGCCGTATCGCCACGGGCACTCACGAGACCGCGGCGTAGACTCGCCTGCATTCCCCGCGAAGCGCGCGACGTGACAGCCGGGTGTCGTGGACCGTAAAGGAGCGACGGGGTGATGCGGGTCTCGTTCGGCTTCCACCGGGTGTCCTGGTGCATCACTCGGGTTCGAGGCCAAGGCGGGAGGAGGAGGCGCCCCTCATGCTGACCGGAACGGCGCGCCGCGGACAGGAGTTCGCGTTTCCCCGCCGCTCTCTGAGGCGGGGTTCGCAAGGCACACCCAGAGGCATGCTTGGTCGTCGCAGGGACTTGGATGCGATGCAGAAGACGCGCCCGAGACTCACTGGGTTGATCGTGCCGCCAAGATTGGCAATCTCCCGTGAGGGCCAGGACTCATCTCGCCCCAACCCAAGGGCCTGGGCCCTGGAGCCGATCAGAGCGGCTGGCTCCACCCCCCTGTTGCACCGCGATGCGCCTCGCGTACCCTCAGCGCAGCCACCCAGGGAGAGGATGTCGGCCTGGTGGCCACCGCGGTCTTCAAAACCGTTGCGACCGTCAGCGATGGCGGTTGGGAGGGTTCGATTCCCTTGCTCTCCCGCCACTCAAATTCTGCAGAATTCTGATAGCTAGAGGCCCGCAGCTGAAAATTGCGGGAGAGACGATTTTCACGCGCGACACGAACTCGCACGACCTCGAAAGAGCGTGCGCGAGCACGAACGAGAACGGCCAAAGGGGCGCCAGCATGGGCGCGAGCACCGGGCCCGAAAGCGCTACGCTAGGCCCGTCGCTGCGAATTCGCGTTCCAGTACGGGACCGGGTTCGTGGGCACGGAGGCCCTCCCATGCCGTACCGACGCCCCTTCGGAACCCTCTATCGCCGCCGGAGGCGGGGCAAGAAGTCCGACGGAAGCCCGCAGACGGGCTACCACCCGGGCTTCTACGTCCGCATCACGCGGGGGGGGCGCACGATCGAGCGCTACGCCGGCCCCAACCGCAAGACCGCCGGCGAGTACCTGGACCGCCTCCGTACCGAGGCCGACCGCCGCGAGCTGCTCGGCGAGGAGCCCGTCCTGGAGCGGACGTTCGAGAACGCGGTCGAGCTCTACCTCGCATGGGCGAAGGCCGAGCGAAGCGCGACCACGTACCGGGCAGAGTCCCGGCTCCTCAACCACATCATCGTGCCCTTCTTCCAGGGCCGCCTCCTCTCCGGCATCAAGTCGGTCGACATCCAACGCTTCCTCGCGAGCCGCCCCCACGTCAAGCCCGGGACGCGCAATCGGTACGTGAGCGCCATCTCGAACATCTTCGTCCACGCGAAGGAGAACGGGGTCCACTGCAAGAACCCGGCCCGGGCGGTCCGCCGCTCGAAGGAGACGGTGATCCCCCTGCCGCTCCTGAGCCGCGATCAGCAGGACGCCCTCCTCGACCGCATCCCCGAGGCACGGCGCCCGATCTTCGTGACGCTCCTCGACACCGGCGCACGCCTGTCCGAGATGATCCGCCTGGAGTGGACCGACATCGACCTGCAAGCCGGCACCATCCTGATCCGCGAAGCGAAGAGCGGACGCCCCCGCGTGCTCCGGGCGACCGCGCGCGTGCAGAGCCTCCTCCGCCGCCTCGAGTCCGAGCGCACCGTCCCCCTCCGCGGCGGCGCGCGCGTCTTCGCCGCTGCGCAGTATCCGAACGAAGAGCTGAAGCAGAGCCACCGCGAGGCCTTCAAGCAAGCCGCGGCCGAGGTCGGTCGGCCGAAGCTACGCATCCACGACTTGCGCCATCTGGCCGCCATCAACCTCGTGCGCGCCGGCATGGACCTCCCGTCGATCAAGAGCTATCTCGGGCACCGCAACCTCATCTCGACCCTCCGGTACGCCGAATACGCCGACGACACCGCCGCCACCCGCGCCGCCCGCCTCCTGGACACCCTCCACGCCGAGTCCTCTTCGTCTGAACTCGCGCCGGGGCGCCGGGCAGGGGACGGAATCTGAGCCGTGCAGAGGCGGTGGTCCCGCTCCCATGGGTGCGCCCCTGAGCTACGCGGCCTCCCTCGAAGCTAGGCGACGGAACCATCTCACGGACGGTGTGGGATCGATGTCAATCCCGTCTCGCTCCCACGCTCAGCCTCTGCCGTGCCGCGCTACACTGACCGATAACCAGCGACCGAGGTAGCCGATGGCCCGCCTCTCCACTACCGTCCGTGGCTGGCCCGCGATGCTCAGCTTCTTGACGCAGACCTCACCAGAAGCGAGGGCAAGCGAAGACGACGCGGACCGAGGTGAGGAAGTCCGCATCGGGGACGCCCACCTGCGCCGCTGGGCATGTACGCATCCGGAGCCGCTGCGCACGCAGTACCAGCTCGCGCTCTGCTTCACACGCTTCGGCTGGCGATGGCCGATCGACCCGGACGTCGATCTTGTTGTCGATCCCCCCGTAGAATCCCGGTCGTGCCTAGAAGAGGAAACCTGCGAAGTCAATCCAGTCTTCTGCTACCGCGATGGGTGGGAAGCGAGTTAGGTCTGCGAACTCCGTCCTCCTGCCGCGGGATGAGCGCCTCTTCACCGAGTCCCGGCGGGAGGACCGGCTCGGGTACGCGCCCTGGAGTCAGACCGCAGTCGATCTGCTCGGAGGGACCGAGCGGGAGCCCTCGGCCGGCGAGAACCTCCTGAACTGGATGGAAGCCAACGAAGCCGCGTGGAGACCAGGTCCATGACGACTCCCCACCTCCCTGCGGAGCTGACGGGTCGCCGTGTTACATCGTCGAGAGGTTGACATGGGAACGAAGAGAACGGGCGAGGGCCGCGTCCTGACGAAGAAGCGCGAGCCCGTGGCAGGGATCTGCCTTCTCGTGGAGGACGGCCGCGACTGCCACCGGAAGGTGGCGTCGCGAGGCATCTGCGGACCGCACCGTACCTACCTTCGAAGAATCGGCCGGCTGGGAGAGTTCGCCTTGCCACGGCAGCCCCGCAGGCGGTGCGTCCTGGAGCGCAAGGCCGATCCGGAGCCGGGGATCTGCCGCGTGGTGGAGGACGAGGACCCTTGTACGGCTGCGGCCGAGCGTCGAGGACTCTGCTCGCGGCACTACGTCAATGTCTGGCAGCGTGACGATCTCGATCTCGAAGACTTCTGCTTACCACCGCTCACGGAGAATGTCCGGCTCAAGCGGGATCTGGCCCCTGGAATCTGTCGACTGCGGGTAGGAGACGAAGACTGCTTGGACCCGGCGACCAGCCGCGGTCTTTGTCGGCGTCACTACAAGTGGCTCTCGAGCAAGCCCGACCTGTTCGAGCGCTTTGCACTGCCCAAACGCAAGGCCATTCGCTACAGCCGACGGACGAGAGTTCGGGAAGGGCGATGCAGGGCCGCCGAGAACGGTGCTGGCTGCCCCGAGCCGACGTGGCGCCGAGGCCTCTGCGAGCATCACTACAACGTGCTCTCTGGCCACCCCGGCCTCATGGCGAAGATCGCGCTGCCTGCACGGAAGCAGGAACGCACGAGGTTCGAGAGGGCCGAGGATGCGGATGAGCGCCGGAACCAGTGCGTCGTCCTGGAGAACGGCGAGCGTTGTGCGGAGGAGCCGTTCCGCCGCGGCGTCTGCCAGCGCCACCACACGATCCTCGGCAGCCACGCCGACTACTCGCTCCACGACTTCTACACGGCCGCTCCGACGATCGAGGTCACGCTGAAGGCCCCCAAGGACCAAGTGGACGGCCTGTGCCGCGTGATGGAGGACGGTGTGGCGTGCGACGCCGCGCCGCACACCCGCGGTCTCTGCCGAAGCCACTACCGCCGTCTCACCAAGGAAGGGCGACTGGAGGAGTTCGCGCTGGCCAAGCGGCGCGGATTCGAGTCCCGCCACGGTCGGGCCAACACCCTGCCACACGGCTACCTCGACAAGAACGTCCTTTTCGACCATGCCGACCACGTAGTGTTCGGCGGTGCCGGCCAGGACGGAAGCGTCGCGCTCGTGGAACGCGCACGCCAGGGCGACTTCCGGGCCTCCGTGAGCGTCGACGCCGTCAAGACGACGTACAACCACGTTCGGCATCGACTTCAACGCCCCGAGAGCGAGGGCGGTCGGGCCGCGGCCGAGGACGAGGCCGAGGAAGCGGCCCACGACTACGTTCGCGCGACCTTCTTCGAGGGCGGTGCCTTCCGGTTCGTGGTGCTCACGGCTCAGGTCGTCGCCGAGGTCGTCCGGCACGACCCCACGGCGCTCTCGCTCGAGGACAAGCTCGAGTGGCGGGCCTACGAGCAGGCGCGGGCCGGCGCAGCCGCGCCCCGGTGGTTCGTGACCCGCGACACCGACTTCCCGGAAGGCGTCCACCCGGCCCACCTGGCTCGCGAACTGGGCTGGTGCTGACCGCCGGAGAGCCCGATGGAATCAGCCGCCCGCCGCGTAGGCCGGGCGGCTTGGAGATCGACCGTGATCCCCGGACGTCCCCTCCCCGGCCGCTCATTCGGCTCGTCGCCGAGGTCTGCCCCACGCTCTGTCGATACGTGGACGACCCGGTGCGATGACCGCCGGCTTGACAGGCGTAGGCGGCCCTTGCGCCCCAGGCCCCATGAAGTGAGCCCTGGCGGACCGCTTCAAGCTTCGCGGCGGTCCGGCCCAAGATCCCGATCCGCCCTCGATCCACGGCGGACTCGGCGGGTCTGCTGGTACGGGTGCTGGTATGGACGAGACCGCCAGGTCAATGCAACCGGTATCCCCCTCTTCGCTCACCGTTGCTTCCGGTAGAGCGGATCGAGTCGCTGGCGAAACGGCCGCACCACCTTGACATCGGCCCGAAGCCGCTCCGCCTTGGAGAGTTGCTCCGGCATGGATTCACCTATCAGGAGCTGCGCGAACGCCATGTCGACGCGCGCACGGATGGTGCGCCAATCCTCCTCGCTCACGCCCTCATCCTCGAGCACTTTGGCCGCCGCTTGGGCGTCGTCCGATTCGATGAGCGGAGCGATCCTCAGCACGCTCTCCACGTCTGCAGCGGTCAGTGCCCGCGGAAGCATCTCGTAGAGGAGCTGATGACTCTGCGCAATCGGATCGGTCGCTTCCGAGACGGGGGCAGCCGGGCCGGGGGCAGCCACGGGCGCATCCGAACCAGGCTGGGGCTCGTCTCCGCAGGCCGTCATCAGGATGAGGAACACGGCGCCAATGACGAGAGTGCGATTCATGATGTCAGCATACCCGGTCGCGTCTACCCGAACTCCGTGTTCGACCGATTCTCGCGGACATGCGGCCCTGCCGGACAGGAGAGCAATACGGCTGCGCGGCGAGGGAGGAGACTCACGATGTTGCCCACACGCCGAGTAGCCCAGCCAAGCGAGCGGCCGGATCCTCTCGGACGATGCCGCCACGACTCCCCCACGACGGCCTACGGCTTCGGCCTCGAATCCGGCGGCGTGCGACGGGGCCTCCGCCGGCCCGCGCCCGGCAGCGAAGCTGGGGGCGGCGTGGGCTTCGTGGGCTTCGTGCCTCCTCCGCGTCCTCGCGACGTCGCACGGCCTCGCGCACCTCGTCCAGGTCCCAGTACTTGAGCCGGCCGAAGGGGTAGAACTCCTTCACGTGCGCGGCCATGTACTTGCGGGCCGCGTCGACCGAGGTGCCGGCAAGGGTCGCAACCTCCCGTGCGCTGATGTACCAACGCGGACCGACGCGGATCCCGATGTGCTTCGGACGCTCGGGGAGAGTGTCGAGCCAGTCTTCCATCACGGCGTCGTAGCGCTCGATGCGGGTGGCGAGGGCCTCGTAGCGGCGCTCGAACTCCGCCTTCAGGGCCTGGACCGTTCGAACCTCCCACTCCCCCGCGTTCCTCTCGTCGCACGACGGCGCGTAGGTCGTCGAGCGCGTCTTCGATCGCATCGACAGCCGACGAGGGGCCGCCTTTGGCCCGCACCTCGGCGCTGACGGACCGCAGGCCGGTCGCTGCATCCGCAACGACCGCCCGCCGGCCGAACCCCCCGACGAACTCGTTCGCGGGCGTCGACCGGCGTGCTTCGGGCAGGGTCAACGAGTGCTCGAGCGCCCGCCGCATCTCCTCGGCGAGCGTCAGGGCGCGTCCGACGGCGTCTCCCACGGCGGTGAGGAGTTCGTTGGTCATGCTGAGATCCTGCCACGTATCGGCATCACCGTAGACCTTCCGGCGATGGAGGGGTGGCTCCAGCGTGTGTGACGAGAGGAACTCCGGCGCGGCGGCGGGTTCCCGCAGGAGACAGGCGGTCAGGCGACCGTACCCGCCGCTCGTGTCGATCCGGATCCGCACGTCGTTCGCATCCGGCGCTTCAACGCGCACGTGACCGGTCACCTGCACCTTGCGAGGGTGTGGGAGCGGACTCTTGGAGAGCTCGCGCGCCGCACCCAGCCAGGTCGGGTACTCGTCGACCCACTTGCGGTCGGTCTTGGTCCCCGGCACGGGCCGCAAGCGGTCCCGACTCCAGTCCCGGTCGTGCAGCGCCGCCACCTGCTCCTCGGCCGTCGCGTCGAGCTCGTTGGAGAGCCCGTTGTGGAGCAGGAGGTGGCCCTCGAGCTCGACCACCCAGGGCAGCGCCGCAAGGAAGTCACCGTGGGCCGCGGGAATCGCGTCGGCCAAGCGAGGAAGGTCCCGAGGCAGGGGTATCTTCCCGCCCCGGTCCTCGCGCAGGTAGGAGGCGAGGGTCGGCCCTGCGTCGTAGCCGATGAGGTAGCTCATCCCCCAGTACATGGACGGCGCGCCACCGTCGAGGCCCGTGGCGTGCACCACGGCATGGTCGTGGTTGCCGCGTACGGCCGATCCACCCCGGGGACGGGCGAGCAGGTCGAGGACCAGATCGAGCGCACCGCGCGGATCCGGTCCGCGGTCGAGGAAGTCCCCGAGGAACGCGAAGGCTGCTTCCGGCCAGTCCGTTCGCGCATCGATCTTCGCGACGAGCTCTTCCAGCTCGGCGCGCTGACCGTGGAGGTCACCGACGACGACCACGGGGTACTCCAGGCACGTCGGAAGTTCCATCTCACCTCGTTCCGTGCTGCGGCCGGGCGCTGGGGCCGGCGGCTACAACAGCCTGCGGCATGCATCCTCGATCCGGTTTCGGTCCCGCTCGCGGCAGTCCTCGTACTGGTGCTGCTTCATGTGGGGCGGAAGGTGCGTCTCGGCCAGAAGAAGCGGACGCAGCAGCCGCCCCTCTTCGTGGACATCGCGGAAGTAGGCGATGCCGTACTCCTGCTTGCAGATGCGTGAGGCGACGTAGCTCGGCGTCAAGAGCGGGACGACGACGCGACAGGCATCCAGGGCCTCCACGATCTCCTGGTGCCAGGTCGCGCCGGGCTTGAGGACGAGCCGGTCGATGAAGAACCTGGCCTGGGGTTGCGCCTTCCGGAGGCAGGAGGCGACGAACTCCGCCTCCTCCCGATCCTTGTGGCTGTAGCTCAGGAAGACGTCGTAGGGACGCCGCCCCTCCTGCTTGAGTTCGTACTGGCGCTTCAGCACCCCAAAGGCGCCCTTCATCTCGGAGGCCTTGACCGGGTCGCGCTCGACGATGCGGATCCACCGGACGGGGAATCCCACCTGCATCCATTGGATCGCCGCCTCGACGAGGGGTGGAAGCATCGTCGCCAGCGAGATTCCCTGGTCGCCGGTCGCGAGGGCCGGCATGGCGACCGACTGGATGTCGTTCTCCCTGACGACGGAGATCAAGGTCTGGAACACGTCCGCGACGACTTCCGCGGGGGTCCCGGAACTCGTGGGTTCGAAGCACAAGATGCGCCGGAAGCCGAGCGCGACCGCGTCTTCATCGAGCGGCCCGGACAGCCAGCAGCCACAGCTCTCGCGCAGATCGCGAGCCTTGTGTCGCGCCAACTCGCGCAGGGACACTCCGGCCCGATCGAGGGCGCCGATGAGCGACCCCGGTGTCGGCGCGTAGTCCCCCGGGAATGCCGAGACGAACAGGAGGTCGACCGGCTCGACGTCGCCACCGGTGGCGAGGTCACCCTGGCACACCTGGATGCGACGGGGTGTCCCGCCACAGTCGAGCTGGAGTTCGTCGAGAACGTACATGGCTCCGAGGATGCCCCGCCCCGGGACGCGCGCAAGGTCGACTCGTCGGACGGAGGCGCGCGCGGCGCCGCCCGACGCCGGACTACCACCCCGGATACCGCTCCCAGTCCTGCTTGGAGAAGTCGTCCTCGCCCCACTCTTCCAGGACGAGGCGCTGGAGATCGTCGGCGACCTGGCGGATCACGTCCCGCCCCTCCAGGCCCTCGAGGAGATCGTCGGGGATCGCGGCCTCGCCGTGGAGCGCACCGAGGAGGTTCCCGGCGATGCTGCCGGTGGAGTCGCTGTCGCCGGAGTGGGCGACGGCGAGCCGGAGCCCGGTTCGCACGTCCGGCGCGACCAGCGCGGCGTAGAGCCCGATCGCCAGGGCCTCTTCCGCGATCCACCCCTCCCCCAGGCGGGCCAGGCGATCCACGCTCGCGTCCCCCTCCTCGGCGGCATGAAGCGCCCCCTCGACCGCCGCCAGGGTTTCCTCGTGCCTCGGATGGGCGCGGAGGTCGCGCAGGGCCTCCTCGGCCGCCCGGCGCAGGTCCTGCTGCCCTTGCAGCACGAGGTTCAACATCCGGGCGAAGGCTCCCGCGGCGAGCGAGCCCGTCGGATGGCCGTGGGTCAGCTTCCCGTACGCGACGCCTTCCTCGAACGACACGCTCCGGCCCCCGTGGAGCCCGCGGTGGCTGGAGAGATCCCACACCGCGGCCGGGGCCATGCGCATGACGGCCCCGCAGCCCTTCGAGTCGTTCGAGGCGACCTCCCCGAATTCCCGAGCCGCCTGGAGCGCCCCCAGGCATGTCCGGCCGGGAGCACGCTGCGCGTGGAGAAAGGCCTGCCCCACGAGCCATCCGTCGGGGGCGCTCTCGGAGGCCTCGAAGCGCGCCACGGGGACCCCCTGGGTGTGAAGCCACCGCAGGTAGGCGTGATGCACGACGCCGACGGGATTGGAGAGCCCGCGCAGGCGCCCCCGGACCACGGCCCGGATGATCCCCTCCGCGGTGAAGAGGGTCATCTGCGTGTCGTCGGTGAAGGTCCCCGCGGGCCAGCTTCCGGCGACGTACGTCTCGGGCCCCAGCGGCCCCCACCGCCGCTCGATGTCGGCACGCGACAGGAACTCGAGCGGCGCGCCGAGGGCGTCGCCCACGGCGCCGGCAAGGAGCATCCCGCGAAGCCGGTCCTGAAGCCGGGAGTCGCGCGTCATTCCACGTCCTCCATCCCCCGCAGCGACGCGGCGCCCGCGCCGGAGGAGGCCCCTGGCAGCATACCCCCCGGGGCCCGAAGCACACGCCGCCACCGCGAGGGAGGCGACGCGTCAGGAACCCGACGCCTCGAGGAGGCGGCAGAGCAGGTTCTGGCGCACGAGGTCCGCGATCGAGGCGACGGGCGCCAGCGCCAGGCGCGGGTCGCCGACGACGATCGCGAGGCTCTGCGCACGGGAGACCGCGACGTTCAGGCGGTTCTTGTCGAGGACGAACCCGAGCCCACGCGGTCCCGCCTCCCCAGGGCTCGCGCAGAGCGAGACGATGACGATGGGCGCCTCCTGGCCCTGGAACTTGTCCACCGAGGCCACGCGCGCTCCGGCGGGAAGCCGGTCGGCGAGGCGGCGCACCTGCATGTTGTAGGGCGCGATGAAGAGGATGTCGTCCAGCCCGACCTGTCCCGCGGGCTTCCCGTCGCGGTCGGTGCGCGTGCGGCCGAGGAGCTCGTCCACGATCGCGACGACCCGCTCGACCTCCTCGTCGCTCGCCTGGGTGTTGCCCTCGTGCTCGACCGCGCTGAAGAGGATGCCGGCCTCCTTCGGCACGAGCGTCCCGCCGTCGGCCGGCAGCCGGATGCGCCGGTGGACGGTGTGCGATTCCGGTTGCAGACGGTCTTCGTAGACCGCCCCGGAGACGAAGGCGCAGATCTCGGGATGAAGGCGCCAGGTCGTGTCGAGGAAGACGCCCAGATCCGGAGGCACGGTCGCGTGCCCGGCGAGCGCGTACTCGAGCGCGCTCTGCCCGCTCTCGCCCGGATGCGTCCCCTGGATCGGCTGGGCCAGCTGCATCTGGTCGCCCAGGAGGACGAGGCTCCGCGCGCTCGGCGCCATGCCCACGAGGTTGGCGAGCGAGACCTGGCCGGCCTCGTCGACGAATAGGACGTCGAGCGCGCCGCGCATGCCTTCGTTGGCGAAAAACCAGGCCGTGCCCCCGACGAGGCCCCCGCCGTAGGCCGCGACGCCCGCCTTCCCACCCTTGGCGCACGCGGCGCCGGGATGGGCGGCGAAGAAGGGATGGTCGGCGTCGCTCCCGACCTTGAGGCACGCGAACCCTTCGCCGTACGCCCGCCCCGCGGCGTCCATCAGGTTCAGCACCGCCTCGTGGCTGTTCGAGACGACGCCCACGTTCTTCCCCCGCCGGAGGAGGTCCGCGATCACGTGCCCCCCCACGAAGGTCTTGCCGGTGCCCGGGGGGCCCTGGACCAGGAGTCGCCCCGCGGTCGAGCGCGCGAACGACCCGCGTCGTCCCCGCGAGCAGGTCCTCGCCCGGCGAAAGCAGCGGACGCCCCCGCGCGCCGGCGCCGCGGGGCGGCTGGCGCAGGAGGAAGTTCTCGAGGCACGAGGGGATGCCCTCCCCCGCCGCCCAGGCCTGGGCGACGGCCTGGATGCTCCGCACGATCTCCGCGGCGGAAACGCGATCGTGGAGCAGGAACGAGGCCTCCCGCGGCGGCTCGCCGTCCGGGAAGACCGCGAGCTTCGCCCGCGACGGCCACGACCATCAGCTCGCCCTCGCCGTCGAACGCCTCGACCTTGAGGGTCGGCGCATCGAGCCACCCCGCCACGGCGACCTCGTTTCCCGGCCGGATCTTCGTGTCCTGGTCCGCATCGAAGCGGTAGCGGAACCCCATCGAGCGCCGCACGGGCTCGGGCTCCCCCACGCGCGTCGCCTTCCCGATGCACGTGGGGTCGTCCACGAGCTGATCCGGCGTCATGGCGTGGCGCTCGAAGAAGCTCCACCAGAGGGGCTTCTCCTCGCGCCGGTGGAACTCGAGCAGATACGCGAGCAACTCCTGGATCCGGTACGCAGGATCGTCGGGATCCAGGTCCTGGAGTCCGGCGAGCAGCGCCTCCACCAGCCGCTGGCGCTCTCCCACCTCGCCCTCGGGAGTCGCCGTCTCGGGCTCCTCGCGCACGCGGGCCTCGGAAAGGTAGGCGATGCCCGCCTCGGCCTGCCGCTCCCGCAGCCACCCCGCGAGGCGCCACGTGGACTCGCAGTCCTCCCGGTTGTAGTCGCGGATGGCCCGGAGCGGCGTGGAGGCCTCCCAGGAGGGCGGGTCGCCGGAGCGCAGCCAGCGCTCGAAGGTGACGACCGAGTCCATGGCGGTCGCGACCTCGGCCTCGCGGTCCATGTAGAGGCGCTCGATCTTCTTGAGGGAGTAGGAGGGCGCGCCCACGCGCAGCCCCTGCTGGACGACGCGGTAGAGGTCCACGAAGACGTGCGCGCGCAGGAGGTGGTCGACCTCCTCCTCCCGCGTGGCGTACCGTCCCATCAGCCGCTTGAGCGCCGCCGGCTCGTAGGGCGCGTAGTGGTAGACGTGCATCGCCGGATCCGCCAGGTGGCGCGCCATGACCCAGTCCACGAAGTCCTCGAAGGCCCGCTTCTCGCCTTCGCGATCGAAGGCCCAGCCGTCGCGGAAGCGCGGGGCGCCGTCCTCGAGCCAGGTGGCCCCGAAGAGGTACTCCAACCCGTTCTCGAGGAGCGGGTAGCCCTCGATGTCGAAGTAGACGTCCAGGGGCGAGGCGGGCGGGAGCAGCGCCAGCCCGCGGCGGGGATCGTCGGGATCGGGGGTCAGGACCTCGTAGCGCGGACGGGCCTCGCCGGCCGAGGCGCGCTGCAACCGGGCCTGGGCCCGCAGCCGCTCGAACATGCCCGGATCCAGCTTCGCCACGCGCCCTTTCGTCGTCGTGGCGAGCTCGGCCAAGGTCGTGATGCCGGCCTTCTCGAGCTTGCGGATCTGGCTCGTGCGGATCCCCGCCACGCGGCAGAGGTGGTCGCGGGCCTCGAGGACGGCTTCCGCACGGCGGCTCCAACGGCCGTGGTCGGCCCCCGCGTCCGGCAGCGGCTCGGCCTCGGGATCGAAGCCCTCCATCGCCGCGAGGAACGCCGCCTTCAGGCGCAGGTAGTGGAACCAGGCGTCGTCGCACCGGAACCGCGCCCGCGATCCGTCGCCGAGAAAGAGCCCGAGATGCGTGGGCCGCGTGCCGGTCGTCCGGGCGAGGAGGTCGGCGTAGGCGCAGAGCTGGACGAGGTGTTCGGGCCGGGGCGTCCGCGCGAGCTTGGCGTCCCACACCTCGTAGCGCGGCGCGTCGCCCCCGCCCTCGACGCGCACGAGGAAGTCCGCCACGCCGGCGAGGGGCAGCGCCTCGAGCCGGGCCTGGAAGACGACGTCCGCGCCCTCCTCCAGCGCCCGCGATGTCGCCGCCACCGCGTCGGGGCCGTCCTCGATCGCGACCACCGTCCGGCCCTCGGCCTCGAGGCGGTGCCGCACCTGTGCTTCGTGCGCGTAGCCCTTCGCCGCCAGGATCGTCTCGATCTCCTCGGGCGGGTCGGGCTCGGGTGCGTCCGGGACCTCGAGGGCGTAGCGGTCCATCCAGCACGCGTACGGCGAGGCGAGGAAGCGCGCGAGGTCCGTCGGCGCGTAGACCAAGTGCCCCTTCCGTTTCCGCATGGCAGGAGGATACGGCGAACGCCCGCACAGGTCCTACCCTCCGTCACCCCGCTACGACACCGTGGCCGAGGCGAGGCCACGCGTCCGAGGCATGCTTCGAAGCCAAGCGGCGGACCTGGCACGTACCGCCCTGCCCGCTGCTCGAGGGCGGGCCCGGCCGGCGGGCCTGCGCGCTTGCGAGTACGCTGACCAAGGACGCCCCGCAGCGAGACGCCGAGTCGGGGCAGCCGGAGGCGCGACTGAAGGATGTGCAGGAGTCAACCCCTCGGCCGCATCCTCGCGTTGCCGCTGTCGCGCGCCTCATGGAAACGCCGAATCCGCCTCCGGCTTCACTCCCGTTGCCGTTGGCCCGCGGAGAGGGGGCTTTGATGACGCTGGTGGAGCTACTGAATGCGGTTCGCAACCACTACGTCTCGAAGTACCGAGAAGCCATCGCCTCGTATCGCCAGAGATTCACACCAAGCGCCCCTGAGGTTCTCTTGGAGACGAAGGGAGGTTGTCCCCTGATCTACCGTTGCTACAGGGTGGATCTTGCGAGCGGAGCAGTCGATCCGCCGAACTTCACAGAGGTGAACCCGAGCTCCCACCTCGACTTCGAGAGCTTTCGCGAAGAGCGCGATGGACTCGCGATCCACCTCTCACCCGTAGTTTGGAACGGCGTGGAGTTTCGAGCCCAGCCGTCGCTTGCGAGTGACGATCTACTGCAGTCGTGGGCGCTCCGATGGATCGATCCCGACGAGAAGGCGGATGTGGACTCGGATGGGCTTGGCGCCTACGTTCACTCCCTCACGAAGCCAGAGAGCGACTCCGAAGCTACGAGCTTGTCCGTGGACTTCGGGTCAGCACCAGTTGCCAGCGTGCTTGAGTTGCTCGCAGCCCTCCGACAGTCGGGTGCCACAAGGGTCGAGATTCACAGTCGTGCCGTCCTCGGACAGTAGCGGAACTCGCCGGCCGGCGACAGCATGCAACGGACGGTCAGCCGCGCGGTCCGATGCTCATGGTGAGCGCTCGGCGAGCATGAGATGACTCGCGCGACCACTGTTGAAGGAGTCCCCTACGGGGAATCTCATCACGTCGATCTCGCGACGGAGGCAACGAACGGTAGACTTCGCGGTGAGCTGGGGCCCTACCACCCGGGCTTCTACGTCCGCATCACTCGCGCGGGGGGCGCACGATCGAGCGCGACGCTGGCCCCAACCGCAAGACCGCCGGCGAGTACCTGGACCGCGAGGCCTGAGCGCCGACGGTGACGCCCCCCCACGGATTCCGGCGGCTGTGCCCCACAAGCCCCCCCGGCCCGCGGGGATCGTGTCAAATTAACGTTTAAGATTTCTTATCTGGAAATCCAACCCGACGCTTGACACGTCCCGACTTCGTGTCAATTTATGACGATTACTATCCGAAACTGAGATCTACATGAGAGATTCGACACGAACCCTCCCGCGGTCCCTCGCCCCGGTGGTCGAGCGCCTGGAACTCGACCAGCCCGAGTTCATCACCCTGGAGGAACTCGCCGCGATCGCCCACGAGAACGGCCTCCGAACGGCCCCCGCGCTGATCGCCCACCGGCTCCGGGAACGCGGGTGGTTGCTCAGCACAGGGCTCCGTGGGGTGTGGGAGTTCGCACCCGGATCCAGCGCGGGTCCCTTCAGCAAGGGCGGGCCCCTGTTGCCGCTGCAGGCGGCACTTGCCCTGGAACCGGAGCTCGATGTCGCGGTGGCGCTGTCCTCAGCCGCGTGGGCGTTCGGTCTGTCCGACCGGGCCCCCGAAACCCTCGAGTTGGCGATCCCCCCGGGGATCTACCCACCCGCCGGCCTTGCACGCCAGACTCGCATCTGCCGCTTTCGCGGCACGCTCAGGCCGGAGACACTGCGTGGCGTGCCCGTGCAACGAGCAGAGACGACGCTGATCCACATGGCGGCCCGGCCGAACCAGGTCCGATCCTGGGGCGGCGTCCGCGAGTGGATCGGTGACCTCGTCGCCGAGGCAAGGGAGCGCGACATCCACGCGGAGCTTCACGGGCGACCCCGGAGCGTTCGCGCTCGCCTCGCATACCTGCTGCAGGGCCTCTGGCCAGCGCTGGCTACGCAGCTACGTGACGACAACGTGGCCAAGATCTGGTTCGGCCCGCGGAGGAATCTGCGTCGGCACAGCGAGCAATGGCACATCGCCGACACGGTCCTTCCATTCGATCCAGCCTTGCTGCCTCCGGTGCGGTAGGCGGGTCCCTGCGGACGGCCAACTGGAATCGGCGACCCCGCACCGTCTAGGCTCCCGGCCCAGCCATCCGGACCCACGCCCATGTCCCCGGACTTCCCCTTTCATCCCGAGCTCCTCGAGGCCTGGGGCAGCGCCATGCGGGCCCTCGCCGAGGCCGACATCCACTGGCTGTCGGACTACCGGTCGATCGACCTCGATCACGAGCTCGTGGGACTGGAGGTGTGCGCGATCCAGGATGCGGACGTCGTCGTTCCCATCGCACGCGTCCTCCTGGCGACGTTCCCCGCTTGGCGTCACGGGACCATCCACCTCCGCACCTGGGGCCAGGATGGAGGGTGGCGCGTTCGGGTCTGCCAGCGGCCGACAGCACCCGGCCCCATGACGGACGACGGCGACGGCTCCGCGGGCCCTTCGAACGCCATGGACACCCTCCCGGCAGCCATGCGCCGATTCCAGGAGCACGCGCGCCCGAGCGGGCAACGTGGGAGCGAGGGGCCGAAGGCGACGCCACCAGCCGGCCAGTTCAGTTCCGACGAGATCCGGCGGACCCTGGAGCTGAACGGGGCCCTGGATCGCGCACGCCAGGCCCTGCTCGGCATCGGCCTCGTCGAAGGAAGGGACTACGAGGCCGTGGACATAGACCGGGACGAGTCCGCGATCCGCGTGCGCGGCATCACGGACGCCTCGGTGCGCGCGCAGGTCGCCCTGGCGCTCGAGCAGACCTTGCCCGACTGGCCCCGCACGAGCGTGCGCGCGGCGCTCGTAGACTCCACCCGAGTGTGGACCGTGCGGCGCCACCGCGACGAGCCGACCCCCTCGAAGCGCGCGGCGCGGCATGAAGGGAAGCGAGGGAACTCGCCGCGATCGCAGCGGCGGCTGGCCTTTCTCCGCTCCCGAGTGAGCCTCGCCACGTTGGCGCACAGCCGGGGGAACGAGGAGGAAGCCGCACGCTCCCTGTGGGAGGCCGCTCGGGCCGCCCGGGCCCAGAGCACGGAGGATCGGGACCGGGCCCCCTTGGAGGGCGCCGACGACGGCGTCCCGTCACGCACCCAACGGGCAATCCAACTCTGGTGGACCATCGCGTGCGGGGAGGGCTGTCCGCCCGCCATGGTCGAGGAGCTGACGCGCCACTTTCAGTACTGGGTGCATCTCGACGCACCGGATCTCTCGCCCGGGGCGCGGCAGGCGTTCCGCCGGGTCTTCGATCGCCTCTGGGGCCAGCGCGCGAGGTGAGGGCGCGCGACGGCGGGTGCCGTGCCCACCTACAGACCGCTCCTCGATCTCAAGACCCGCCCGCGACAGCCGACCCCTCAGATCGTGCGGATCGAGACGCTCAGCACCGTCGACGACGGGCTGCTCCGCGGGGTGCGGGGCACGCTCGCCGACGCCGACGAGGCCCTGCTCTGCGTGGCGTTCGTCTCGCGGGGCGGCGTCCAGCTGCTCCACGATCCCCTCGAGAAGCTCGGGGCCCGCGCCCGGCTGCTCGTCACGACCGCGTTCGGTTCCTCGGCCGCCGAGGCCCTGAACCACGCCCACGACCTGGGCGTCCGGGTCGGCGTCCTCAACCCCGCCGGCGCCACGACGTACCACCCGAAGCTCTACCTCGCCCGACACGGCGGCGCGGTGTCGGCGGTCGTGGGGTCGGCGAACCTGACCCAGGGCCTGGTGGGCAACGTCGAGTTCGCGCTCCAGCTCGCCGGTCCCGGAACGGCGCGACCGCTCCGCGACGCCTGGACGTGGGCGGAGGCCCGCTGGGACGACGACCGGGTCCGGCCGTGGGAGGTCCTCCCGCTGCCGGAGGACAGCCACGAGACGTTCGCGCGCGACCTCTACGCGCTGCTCCGCGGGCGCTTCGCATCGAACGCCGTCCACGACCGGGTCGTCCAGACCCTGGGCGCGGCCCCGCGCCCGAACCGGATCTCGAACCTCACGCCCTACGGCCTCCACGTCGAGACCGAACGCAGCCGCGCGCAAGGCACCGGCCCGCAGCTCGTTCCCGCGTGGATGTTCAACCTGGCCTGGACCTACCTCCAGGCGCACGGCCGGCTCACGAACCGGCACCTGCTCGACATGCTGCACGTGCACCGCTCGGCCGCAGTCTGTGCGATCCTCGCCGAGCTGCCGCCGGTCGCGGTCGCGAGCCGCCGCCCCATCACGCTCGCGTGGCGGGGTCCGCGGACGGGCCGGGACGACGCGGCCCTTCCGCTTGCCCCGCCCGACGGTTCCTGAAGCCCCGTCCGGGACCCACCCGCGGTACGCTGCCGCCATGGCCGAGGGACGGGCCCGTCGCGACGTCGCGAGCCGCTGGAGGCACGCGGTCCAGAATCTCCACGTCTGGAGGCGGGGCGGGGAGCGGGCCGTCCACAAGCCCCTGCTCACCCTCTGGCTCCTGGGCCGCGTGGCGGGCGGCGGTTCCCACGTGGTCCCCTACGCCGAGATCGAGGAGCCGCTCGCCGCCCTGCTGCGCGAGTTCGGCCCGCCCCGGAAACAGCTCCACCCCGAGTTCCCGTTCTGGCACCTCCAGACGGACCGGATCTGGGTCGTGCGGGACGCGCCGAAGCTCCGCAAGAAGAAGGGCGGGAGCAGCCCTTCCCCCACCGTGCTCCGCGAGCACCGCGCGGTCGGCGAGGTCCCCCAGGCGCTCTGGCACGCCCTCGCGGGCGACGCGGCGCTCCGCGAGGAGCTGGCCGAGCACCTGCTCGCCGACTTCTGGCCGGAGTCGCTCCACGAGTCGATCCGCACCGCGGTGGGGCTCCCCGAGCCCGGGGTCCGCGGCCGGCTCGAGCGACCGGCACGGGATCCCCTCTTCCGTCGGGACGTGCTTCGCGCGTACGAGTACCGGTGCGCGGTCTGCGGCTTCGACGGCCGCCTGGCCATGGACAGCTTCGGGCTCGAGGCGGCCCACGTCCGCTGGCACTGCGAGGGCGGTCCCGACGCCGTGGACAACGGCCTCGCCCTCTGCACCTTCCATCACCACGCGCTGGACCGCGGCGCGCTGGGCCTCTCCGAGGACGACCGGGTCCTGGTGTCCGAGGAGGTGAACGGCGGCGAGGTCGTCGAGGCGTGGCTGCTCCGCTACGCCGGAGAGACCTTGCGCCCGCCGCAGTCGGGCCACCCCCGCCCGGACGGGGCCCACCGCGACTGGCACCGCCGCGAGGTCTTCCGGGGGCCGGCGCGCCGGGCGGGGTGAGGGGGCCATGGAGCGCTGCGGCGGGGACGGGCATGCCGCACCCCGCCCCTGACGGGGGCAACTTGGAACCACGCGTACTCACCAAGTTCCCAAACGGGCACGTAGCGGCATCCGGCCCGGATTCACGCGGCTCGGACCCTTCTCCACACACGCGCAGATGGACACGAGGGCGCGTCGGAGCACCCCCCGCCGCACGCGCCACCGGGCAGCGCCGGCCCGGCCCGCGTCGGTACGTCGTCGGAACCGCACCGCAGCCGTCCGGCCCGGGCCTCCGCCGGAGTTTCGTCAGGTTGTGTCCGAGCTGGCCCCTGCGCTGCGCCGGTGGACGCCGTTGGCGCCTCTCAGCGTGGGAGCGTGCGGAGTCCTCGCTTCCCCACCCCTGAGCTCCCGCCACGCCGAAGGAGGTCCTCAAGACGGAACGTCCTCAGCCAGCATTCGAGCCAGGGGAAGACTCCGGAATGGGTATCCGTCGGCGGAGGTGGCGAGGGTGGTCGGGGCCAACTGCGCCGACGTCTGCCAGTCGTGGCACCGGGCCCGCCGGAAGTTGTAGGGACGGCATGCGCCGCGCCGGCCAGACACCGCCGCGCACGCGCCCAGGTGAGAGCCCGGCATCTCCGGCCGAAACCTCGATGAATCCAGCCACAGGCCCTCTCGTCCAACGCGCGCCAGCGCCCTGGAATGGTGACGACGGAGGCCGAATCCGCACCCCCTCCCACCCGCACCCGTTCGCAGGCCCATCGACCGGCGCGGCACCTGCCGTCGGCCCTGGCGCACAGCCGGAGAGCCCCATCCCCGCGCCCGGAGGGTGGAACCCCGGCGCGGCCGGCGGCCGCGGCCGAGGGGTCGCCGTAGCGTCCCGCCTCCGAGCGCAGCCAGCCCGAGTTTGGCACACCGCGGGATGGGCGTGCCGGGTCTGCCCGGCACGCCCCCGTCACCGAACGCCCGACGTGCCAAGCACGTCATCCAAGCCCCGGAATCCGCACATACCCGCTGTCCGGCCCCGCGATCCGGTGCCGGTGATTGCCGCCGTAGAGCGCGTCCTTCTCGAGCGCGGCTGCGCGTGCGCGGGCCTCGCGGGACTCGTCGCAGACGCCCTCCTCTTCGAGGACCCAGGCGAGCCAGCGATGGGCCGCGGGATCCTCGGGTCGCTGGGCGACCCCGCGGCGGGCGATCTCGAGGGCGGCTTCAGCTCGGTGCGGGCACCGAGCGCGAAGCCTGCGGTGCGGAAGCACCGCGCCATGGCAAGGCGGACGTAGAGGAGGTTCTTGTTCCGGTGCACCGCCTTGCAGGCCCACTCGCTCGCCTCGACGACCGAGCCCTCTCGAGCCAAGCGGGCCGCGAGGTTGCCGAGCAGCACGGGATCGTCGGGCTCGAGCTCCACGGCCGTCCGGGCGTGGGCCAGGGCTCCCGCGGCGTCCCGGCGCGCGCTCCGGATCATCGCCTTGAGGTTGTGCCAGCGGGCGGCGAAGCGGCCTTCGGGCTCGCCGGACTCCTCGAGCAGGAGCTCGGCCTCGTCCAGCTCATCGAGCTCGAGTAGCAGCCAGGCTTCCTCGAGCAGGTCCCACGCTTCGACCTTTCCGCGGCCGACGAGATTCCGGCGGATCTCGCCCCGGACCTCGAGGAGCTTCCGCTCGGTGGCGGTGGTGATCTCGGTCGCCCAGGGGTCGGGGAGCGCGGCGGGCTTCGCGAAGGGCCCGCCGTCGACCGAGACCCACCAGTGGAAGGTCTTGTCGGCATCGACCCGGAGCCGGAGCCGAGTATCTCGAAGCGCGCTACGAGTCCTTCAGGAGCGCATCTTGACGGCGCGGCTCGGTGCCCAACGCCACTTGATCCCGCTCGAACGCGAGCTTCGAATGGCTCCCCACCCCGAGCTCGAACCCGCGACCCACGGCTTAACACGCGCCCCGAAGCCCGGCAGGCCGACCGTCCCGAGGGGCGTTTCGTCGAGCTCGATGTGGCGTGCCTTCATCGGGTCGGAGGTAGCGTCCGGCGCCCTCCGCCGCTACCGACCATGGCCGCGGGAGCCACCGTGGCGCGGCGCCGGAGGGCTGGTGCCCGGAGTGCAAAGACCCGCGCCTACCCGCTGCGGCGGTCACAACCGCAGGGGGTTTTTCCCCCCGCCCGCAGCCCTGTTCCATGACCGATCCATTACCAACAACATACAAACACAAGGATTTTCGACTAAGGGGCGCGGGCGGGGGCACGCGCTGTCCCACGCATCCGGCAATCGTCGTAAGTCATGGAAAGAAAAGGTTTTGCGGCGACTGCAACATCTTCCCCTTCGTCCTTCAAAACCGTTGCGACCGTCAGCGATGGCGGTTGGGAGGGTTCGATTCCCTTGCTCTCCCGCCACCCATTTTCTGGGCTTTGCGGCTGAATTCAGCCTCGCAGCCCTGCTTTCGCGGTCATTCACTCTCGGCCCAAGACCGCAGGGCTCCAGCCCACCGGGGCACGTGGAAACACACCCGGGCACACAGAGATGGCCCCGGGGATGGCCCCTGGATCCGGGGGCTGTCGGTGCCGCGTGGCAGGCTCTTGCCCCCAAGGGGAGGTCTGCCTCCCGCCAGGCTTGAAGCCGACGGGAAGGGCGCCTCGCGTTGGATGGAGGTGCTCCATGGCATACGTTCAGATCGGCAGCGCCCAGCGCTCCCTCGAAGACGCCCTGCGCGGTGGGTGGATCCCTCAGCAGATCCAGGGGCGGCGCCACGACGGCGTCGATGCGTGCGTCCGCGTGTACCTGCCCGAGGCCAGCCTGACCTTGCAGACCGCGGACTGCCCTTGCGGGCTCGGCGGTGGTGGCGGCCTGAATGGTGTGCAGGCTTCGATCGTGGAGTCTTGGAGGCGTCACGGCCTTGACCAGCCGGGCTATCCCCCGGGTGCCCTCGTGGCGTTCCTTCGGGATGTGCTTCGCGCCGTGGCCTGACGCGGTGGACGGCACGGAGTCTCTCCTGATCGACCTCGCGGGTGCAGCGCAGGCACCGATCCCGGGGCCGTGCGTGCATGGCTCGGCGACCACCGCGTCTTCGTGTCGAGCGTGATCGAGGGCATGGAAGAGGACCGGCAAGCCGCGAAGGCAGGCGTCGAGCGGGCGGGCGCACTCCCCGTGCTGTTCGAGGACTTCGGTGGCCGGGACTCGGACCCCGAAGCCGCCTACTTGTCAGAAGTCGCCGCGTCACACGTCTACATTGGGCTCGTCGGGCGTAGGTACGGGAAGATCGATCGGAAGACTCGCAGGTCGGCTACGCACGCGGAGTACCTCCAAGCCGAGACCAGTGGTCTGCGGGTGTGCGCGTGGAGCAACGCAGGGGACGATCGCGAGGCCAGCCAGCAGTCGTTCCTGGATGACCTTCGTGTCCTGTATGTCGTCCCCGCGTACCGAACCCCGGACGACCTGGCCGAGCAGGTCCATGACCGGCTCACTGCCATCGCCGCGCAGGACCTGCTGTTCTGGGTGAAGGTTGGCCGGGCTCTCTTCCGAGCACGGGTCGTCCAAGATGATGGCCGCGACCTCGCCATGGAGGCTGTCGTACGCGATGCAGGCGTCGTCGGGTACATCCAGGGCCTGCGCTCCGAGTTTGCTCGGGAGGAGATGTGGTGCGCATGGCCTGGGGGCGTGCGCAACATGCTCGTGGAGGAGGTCGTCAGCACGACGCGCAGTGCGCCTGGTACGCACCTCCGGCTGCGCCTCTCCGCATCCCGGCGCCAGATGGACGTGCACTCGATGGCAGACGTGGGGACGCAGGGCTACTCCGCGGATGACATCACGGAGGTCGCGCTGCGCGAGGCCCTCCTAGGCGAGGCCAACCCTCTGCAAGGCGGGCTCCAGCACCTGGCTACATTCCCAGATCCCTTCGCGCCACTGCGCGAGCGCCCCGTTTCAGAGGAGATCCTGCGTCCGGTCGCCCGACTGCTGTTGTCCGAAGCCCTCGTCCGGTCTGGTCGCGCCCAACGCCTCACCCAGTTCCGGCTCGGTGTCTCAGTCGCGGGCAACCGACGCCTCGTCGTGGGGTGGCTTCCGCCGCAGCGCTACACCAACGTAACGGTCAATGAGCGCGTGATCGAAGGGGACGCGGCACTCTAGGGAATAGGAACTAACCATGCTCTCGGAAGACCTCATTAGCCTCGTGAACTCTGGTGGGATGGTCGCCTTCATCGGGAGTGGCGTTTCGGCCCAAGCAGGGCTTCCCGCCTGGGCGCGCCTCTTCGGCAACGTCGCCGATCGACTCGGTAGGGAAGGCGCAGATGTTGCGGCCGGAAGAACTGCGGCGAGCAATGGGGACCTTCCGAGGGCCTTTGGTCGCCTGATCGCGGTCACGTCGCGGGATGCCGTCGTCCGGGCAGTTGGCGAAGAACTCTCCGCGTATGAGACGCCAGGGGAGTTTCACCGAATCCTAGTGGACTGGCCGTTCCGATTCTACGTGACCACAAACTACGATGGGCTTTTGGAGACAGCAGCCAGGGCGCACATGGGCGCGCATGCTATTGGGAATTCCGCGCTTGAGGTGCGGGCGATGCTGCCTCTGGACCAGGGGTTCATCTGGCATCCTCACGGCTCCATTGGTCTCCCGAAAGAGAAGTCAACCCTGGTACTGTCGGATGCCGACTACGCGGAGTTCTACCCGAAGGGCAGGGTGGCAGACGCCCTCGAAAAGATCGCGTCCACCCATCGCCTGCTGTTCATCGGCTTCGGGTTCCAGGATCGGGCGCTCCTTTCAATCCTAGACGTGGTTCGCCAAGTGACCTCTGCCGACAAGCCCTCATATGCGTTTGTACCAAGCACGGGAACCGTTGAGCGCGATCGCGACACCGTTGACCGATTCCGCCTTGAATACAACGTCAAGGTCTTCAAGTACGACCCTGAGGATGAACAGCACAGCGGCCTAGCCAAGTTGTTGCGGGCCAACTCGTGCTTCATGAGGCGGCGCAGCATCGCCGTTGGTGAACGACAGCAGGGTGCGCCAGAGTACGACCCAGTGGCATGTAGCCTCCTTGTTCACAACCGTCTCCTGGAAGACGTGGGCACTGCGCCTACTGGGGAGGTGGAGAAGGCCCTCCTGCGGGCACTTGTGTTGTCCGTCTTGGTTGCTGCCGCTCCCTTGTCGCGCGAGAGCCTGACGGAGACTTGCGACGGACTCTGTGGAGATGTCCGTTCAGTGCTCCCCACGATAGATGCACTGGTGGCATCAGGACTCGTACTGGACGGCCCATCCGGCTTCACGCTCAGCGAACGAGGACAGGCTGTAGTTGCAGACTCACGATCGCGGCTGGACCATCGCCGTGGGGCATTCCTTGAGTCCGTCAAGGCCCGAGCATTGGCACACGACGGAGCGCTAGGCGGCACCGTGCTGTCTCGCCTCGGCGAAGTCGTCGCAGGGTTCTTCGTTTCGGTTTGCCGCCACCGAGGCCTAGGCATGGCGCAGAGCCTCCTGGCTGAGGGCGGAGGAGCGGGAGAGTTGCGTGCCACGGCCATGATGCAGTCGCTACCAAGGCATCTGGCAGAGTGCGAGGCCCCGGGAGAAGTGCTCGCCGTCGTTGCCGCCGTGCGCGGAATTCTCACGGAGCCGCGGCCCGCGGAGGTGACGTACTTGGGCCTACTGTCGCAGGCCTACTTCGGTTCGCAGTTCCTTGGAACCGGGGAGGTGAGGCGCGTAGACCTCGATCATCTCGCGTCTTCCTGCTTTGTGTTGGACAGCAACATCCTGATCTCAGCGCTTGCTCCTGGGTCCAAGGCAGGAGGGCTTGCGCGGCGCCTCATCGAGCGCTTGGCCGACATAGGGGCTAGTGTAGTTACCACTCGCCTGTTCCTCCACGAAACCAGCAGCCACTGGAAGTGGGCCGAACGACAGGTCCGAGAGGCCAAGGACAACCCGAGTGCTCTACTTCAGATCCTCACGGGCGTTCATGGCGGAGGTATGAGCGAGGTCTTCGAAGGGTACCTCGTCTCGCGACATAACGGCGCACCAGGCGACTTCTCGGCATACCTCCGATCGACACTGCCGGAGGGTAGTGGTCGCGTTACGGACCGCGCGATTGAGGCGGCGGTTCGGGCGATGCGTGTCACGGTCCTTCAGCCAACTGAGTGTGAGGGCTTCTCGACGGGGCTCCGGGACGACATCGGCCGGAAGAACACGGAGATCACGCGGGTCCGAGTCACTCGGGGCACGTACACGGGGGATCGACAAACCCAGGCAGAAGCGGAGGTCGCTGTTCTCATCCGAGGGCTTCGCACCGGAGATCTACGCCTGTCGGGATCCGAGCCAACTCATGCCTACTTCATTAGCGAGTCTCCACTGATGGAGAACATGGTCGATGTCGGTGGCCGGGTCACCCTTCGAGCAGACGGCCTTTGGCAATGGCTCCTGGCAAGCAGACCGTTCACGGAGGAGGCAGCACAGACCCTCTTCCAGCACCTTCTTCATGAGTTTTCCGTGGAGGGTGTTGAGTTCATACCAAGCGCACTGATCGCGCAACGATTTGCTGGGCTCTTCGAGGCCAGCAAGCAGGCTGTGCGCCAACTGACGATCGAGCACCGAGAACTCGCCACTGCCCGGCTCGGTCCGGACCCGGAGGCTGTCGCAGAGAATCTCTCAGTGGACGACATTTCCGTGTTTGCTGGGGGAATCAGCCGTGACGCAGTCGCTGCGCTACAGCGGGAGGTCGATGCGGAGCGCCGCATCAAGTCCTCATCACGGCTAACGGGGGCTGAGAAGGAGGAGTTGGAGAGGTTTCGCGCGCGCGACCGCGAGAGAAAGCGAAAGGCCAAACAGCGCCGCCGCCGCATCGAGAGTGGTCAGCACAAGGGTGGACGACGGCGAAAGCGGAGACGGTAGGCCGACCTGGGCTCGCGTCCAGCGACGCCGACAATGAACTGCAGTAGCCGTACCAGGAGCCCCCATGCCCAACATCGCCGCCGTCCTCAAGACCGAAGTCACCCGTCTCGCCCGCAAGGAGATCCGCCAGCAGGTCGGCCCGCTGCGCAAGGTCGTCTCGGAGCAACGCCGGACCATCGCCGCACTCCGACGCCAGGTCGCCGACCTCAAGCGGAACCAGTCCTTCCTCACGAAGCAGGAGGGCAAACGCCTCGCGAAGGCCCCAAAGGCTGAGGCCGCCGAGGGAGTCCGCTTCAGCCCGAAGTGGGTCGCTGCCGACCGCAAGCGCCTCGGGCTCTCGGCCAAGGACTACGGACGGCTCGTCGGCGTCTCGATGCTCACCATCTACCACTGGGAGTCCGGGAAGTCGAAGCCGCAGCCCAAGACGCTGGCGGCGTGGGCGTCGGTACGCGGGATCGGGAAGCGGGAGGCGTTGCGGAGGCTGGAGTTGTTGGCCGGGTAGGGGGTCTGGGGGCGTGGTGTCGTGGCTATGAGGACCTGGTGGGCCCGGGTTTCCTTCGCCCAGGGTATCGAAGACCTGGAGTACAGAGTCTCCGTCAATGTGGGACTTCTCTGGTCCTGTGATGTGATCAAGCACCCCACTGGCTCTGCTCGGTGGTCGCTGCCCCGAGAATCAGCGGGGCTCGGACCGAGCGCCAACTCTATCGCGCCGTCAACTCGTCGCTGCGCAACATGCATCACTTCTGCGGGCCGACATTCCCGCGCATGAAGGCGAGATGTGTCAAGATAGTCGTGTGACTCGCACCCAACCATGCACGCTCGCCCGGGGAGGCAATAGATGTCGTTGGCTCGCTCAGTATCTCCGGGCGGAGCCTCCTGGAGACCCCCGGGTCCGCACGCTCTAGTCTCCAGGTGGACGGTCGCAGGATTGCCGATCCAGGAGCCTCAGATGGGCTTCGCGCCAGGTTCGTCACCGATGGGGCGTGCGCGAAACGCCTCTGGGCGGTCGAGGAGTGTGCGGGCACTATCACGAATCGTCTGGAGTGAGGAAACCGGATCTTCGTGCCATCGAGTCCCATACCCGAGGTCCGCGCGCATGAGATTCAGAATGTGGCCCTTGAGGCTGTTGATCGTCTCGTATTCGGCTTGGTTGAGTTCTCGCTGCTGTTCCTCGCAGCGTTCGGCCATGCGTGTCATGAGTTCGCCTAGGTCCGACGCAGCGACACCCGTCAAGCGCGGAGCAACGAGGCCGACGCGGGTGATCGCCGGGAACCGGGTCGCAGCCCAAGACTTCATCGTGGCGGCGATCTTCGGGTAGGTCGGCTCCATGATCTGTGAGAGCAGAGACTCGTACGCGGCGCGGCGCTCAGATCGGAGCATCATTTCGCGATCATGGCTGCGCTGCTCCTCGCGAGTTGCTTGGTCAGCCGTACGTTGATCTTGCGCCATCCTTCGGGCGTGGCGGTTCGACAGCCAGAGAGTCGCGACGGCAACCGTTCCAGTTGCGAGAACCTCAGCCCACATGATTGACTCCTCGTGTACTCTCGGGGCGAGTGTACCGCTCCGGTCCACGTGCGTGCAGCCCGGCTAGGGCGGCAGGGACACCCGCGTGTGCGTCCTTGTCGTTGCTGCCCGATGTCTCCATCCACCGGCCGTCATCGCCGGAGGTGACAGTGATGCGGTGGGGTCCGTGGTGGATCTCGATCTCCCCGGGGCCGAGTTTGCGCAACTTCGGCGCCGCGCCCGGCCGCGGCGGAGGCTTCGTCGGACGCTCCGGGCGGCTTGGCGAGCATGACCACGGTGGACAACCGCCCCCCAGGCCGAGGCGTAGCACGGGCCAGGGGATGATGCGGTCCGAGTCCGGACCCTCGCGGCGATACAGCGTGAGGCGTGCCTCGCCGTCCGCCATCTCCACGACGGCCTGGATCCCCGAGCCGCGCCACCACCATCTCGAACAGCATCTGGGCGTGACGGCATGTGGGGATGGCATCGCGGATGGCATGGGCAGGCTGCTTGCTGCCCTCGATCTGGGGTTCCCCTGGTCCATGGGGGCGAATGGTGTCAGACCGCTCGGGTCGAGCGCAAGTACGGCATTTCGCGGCACTTGCAGAGGGGCGCCCCACTCGACACGCGGACTCGAACACTCTCGCTTCCTGGCAAGTGAGGTCGGCACGTCCCAAGCCCGTGGGAAGCGCCGAGCTCCTGGCGCTTCCACAAGAGCCAACCGCATGGCATCTTGGGCCTCAGGGTCTTCGTTCTGAGGCGGGAGGCACCGTGGCGACGTCCAACGACTGGAAGGTCCGGCTCGCCGCCTTCGACTTCCTGGACGCCATGACACAGCAGTACGGCGAGGTTCTGCCGTTCCGCGTGCTCAGCCGGGAGTTCTACTTCCAGGGCGTGCGCGTTCCCCTCCTCGGACCCACGGGCATCTTCAAACCGAAGGTACTGGACCGGATTCCCCTCACCATCGCCACTGCTCCTCCTTTGGAGGGGAAGGACGCACCGTACGAAGACAAGCTCGGGGAGGATGGGCTGATCTACTACCGGTACCGTGGCACGGATCCGATGCACCGGGACAATGTCGGGCTACGCCTGGCTATGACGCACCGCGTGCCCCTCATCTACCTCTTCGGCGTAGTGAGGGGCCAGTATGTCGCGTCCTGGCCGGTCTTCGTCGTCCACGACGATCCGGTGCAACTCACGGTCACGATTCAGGTTGACCAATCGAGCGTCCTCCGACTTCCGCCGGACGCCGTCTTCGATGACAGCGCCGCCGCACGGCGCGAGTACATCACGGTCGCGACGAAGCGGCGCCTGCATCAGGCGGCCTTTCGCGAACGCGTGCTCCGCGCCTATCGTCGATGCTGCGCCATCTGCCGCCTGAAGCACGAAGAGCTCCTTGACGCAGCACACATCCTCCCAGACTCCCATCCTCAAGGGGCGCCGGTCGTGCAGAATGGTCTGGCCCTCTGCAAGCTGCACCACACTGCTTTTGATCGGAATCTCCTGGGCGTCCGCCCGGACCTTCGGATCGAGGTCGCACGAGCCGTTCTCCGCGAGAAGGACGGTCCCATGCTCGTGCACGGACTGCAGGGTTTCCACGAAAGGAAACTACACGTGCCGACGAGCGCCGCCCTTCGGCCTGGAAGCGATTACCTCGAGGTCAGATACAAGATCTTCAGGAGCGCCTGTTGAGGCTGCTCACCGCCTACGGCCAGTCCCGGCGAAGCGCTCGCCAGTCGGGAGAGATCGACTCCCCATCCCCACCTCTCTGTCGAGCACTCTCTGCGGCTTCGGCCGCGCCGCGCTACCCCACGGACCACTCCTGCCCGTTGATTTCGTCGCTCACGCCCCCCTCTTCGAGGTACCGCGTGGCGAGGCTCTCCAGGTGGTCCATGATCGCCTCGAAGGTCATCCCGCCGCAGTCGAACATGCAGACCTGCTCGGGCCCGATGTGGATGGCCGCGATGTCCGGGCCGTGCCCGCCGCCGTTGATGTCGATCGTTGCGCCGTCGTCGGTGACCAGGCCCGCCACGTGCGGCCAGGGATGCCTCGTCATGAGGTTTCCCCGCGAAGCCACTCGAGCGCGCCGGGGACGATCTCCCAGGCGGCCTCGTGGTCGGCCACGTAGAGGATCGCCTCGTTCTCGTCACCGAATCCGTGGTGCCCCGGAAGCGTGCACGGCATCTTCTTCTTCCCCAGCAGGAAGGCCGGCACGTGCGGGTTCTGCGCCCGCGCCTTGCGAAGGGCCTCGCGGGACGCGCCCGCGTCTCCCTCGCGCTGGAAGTCCAGGAGCGCGCGCGAGTACGCCCAGGTCGCCATGGCGTCGTCCTCGTACTCGGCGTAGAGCTTCTCCGCCTCGTCCCACGCTCCCATCTGCAGGTGACATCCCAGCAGCACGTACCGAAGCCCCTGGTTGTCCCCCGGATTGAGGCGGAGCATGTCCCGGTAGTGATCGACGGCCTCCTGCTCGTCGCCGGCCGTCCAGAGCGCGCTCGCCAGACCGGCGCGGGCACGCATGTAGGGCCGCGTCTCGAGCAGCCCCCAGAAGTGGCCGACGTCTTCTTCGAAGGCCTGGGCACCGAGCGCCCTCTCGCCCGCCGCCACGCCCTGGCGATAGAGCTCCGTCGCCTCTTGGAGGGACTTCGCGTTCTGCGCCAGGAGGCAGTAGGCGTCCGCGCAGTCCTCGGAGACCTCCAGAGCCTCCCGCGCGAGAGCCAGCGCCCGCCGCGGCGGCGACTCCCACGCCTCGTAGATGAGATCCTGCGCCTCGGCTACGGGGTCCGGGCCCCTGCTGGGACCGCGGGTCATGGAGAGCAACCTCTCCATGGAGTGCATCGGAGGGAGATCGTCGAGACTCGGATCGGACGACGGCTTCAGCGGGTCGGTCCAGAGCGGCTTCTCGGGGCCCTTGCCCCTGGTCTTCTTACGGGCCTTCTTCTTCGCTCGCTTCTTCCCCATCGCCTGCTCCACCCTCCAACTTCGCCGGACCTACGGTCTCGCCCACCTCGCTGAGATCTCCTGGCCGACGACGCGTCCATCCGGGGCAACCCCGAGGATCACAGGACCGCCCAGGCCGTTGAGGAACGCACAGAGGGTCTCGCCGGCACGCCGGAGCTGCGCCGTCGATCGCTTGAGTTCGAGGAACTCGGACTCGCCCCCGGCGATGAGTCTCTCCAGCTCGTGCAACCTGACCTCTCCGATGGGGCGTCCCGTCCCACGCCGTCCGTGGAAGCGAAGCCCGCGGGAATCGTACCTCGACACCGCGACGCCGGGGCTCTCGCCCGCCGCGCCGAGAGCCGACTTCAGACGCCGAGCCGAGGGTGGGTCCTGCGAGGGGGGCACGCCGATTCGCAGTTGAGACGCCTGGGGCGCCTCGCTTGTCCGTGACCCTTGGCGGCGGGACCCGGCGCACGGTAGGCTCTTGTCCCCGACCCGCGGGAGCGGTCATGCGCATCTCTCCTCCCCACCGCCCGTGGTTGGGCGGTCGGTCCGCGGTGTCCTTCGCCCTGCTCTTGCTCGTTCTCTCCGCCTGCGGAGGCGGCGACCGCGTCGCACGGCCCCTGCCCCCCGGCCTCGAACTCCCCGTCGTCGGTACGCTGGGCCGCCTTCCTACGGGGCCCGCCGTGATCCACGTCGATGTGGACGAGGACGGCCGGATCCACTGCGGGGGCAAGGGCCCCCTATCCCTCGTCGGGCTCCGCGACGCGTTCGTCGCGGAGACGGCCGAGGTCGCGTGGCGCGAGTACGACGGAAGCAGCCGCAAGATCCTGCTCCTCACGGCGGACGCCCGACTCCCGTGGGTCGTCCCGATCTGGATCCTGCAGACGGCGAGCGGCCCCCGTGTCCAGCTCTGGCGGATCTTCCTCGCGGCCCGGGCGAGAGAGGACGGGCGCCAGGGTGCGATCGGCCTCACGCTCCCTCGCGACCGATCCGGTCCCGTTCCCGACGTGCCGAATCCGCCCTTCTCGCTCAGGGCGCGCATCCGGCTCCGGGCCGGTCCCGCGGACGGCCCGGAGGTCGTTGCCGCGCCGGTCGCTGCCGCCTTCGCGTCCCACCCGAAGCACTGGGTCGTCGTCGAGATCGCCGCGGTGCCCCCCACCGGCCCGGCCGTCCCCACGGGCTTCGTCACCGAGGTCCTCGACGTCGCCCTGCGCTCAGGGGCACGCCGCATCGGGCTCGAGGGACTTCCTCTCCCCACGGACCCGGAGCGCGACGAGCGGGGCCCGGACGACCCGCCCGCCTTCGACCCGGACGACCTCGACGGCTTCCTCCGCTGCGTGGCCTGGTGGAAGGCGCGCTTCGGCGAGCCGACCTTGACGGTCACCGGCACCGTCGACGACCCGCCCCTCGATCCGCCCCCTCTCCCCGCAGCACGGGGCGTTCTGGGCGGACTCTACGGCGCCGAAGTGCCTGCGGTGGAACCCGGCCCGCGCGACGTCGCGGACCCGTCGCCGGCCGACGAACCGTTCCGACGTTCCCCGTGGGAGGACGCCCAGGTCGAGCCCATGCCCGACGTGTGGTTCTTCGCGACCGAGTACCCCCGACCCCGCCGCGACGTGACGGAGCTCGTCGAGGACCCCGACCCGCTCCTCGACGCCCTCGCCTGGCTCGCCGCGAGGCAACGACGCGACGGCGGCTGGGTGGAAGAGGGAGGCGGCGACCAGGACGTCGGCGTCACGGGGCTCGCGCTCTCGGCCTTCCTCGGCGCGGGCTACACGAACCGCGGCCGCCACGACTTCGCCAAGGTCGTCGCGCGCGGTCTTCGCTCCCTGAAGAACCGGCAGGACGCCGACGGCTGCTTCGGACCGCGTGATCACCACGGGTTCCTGCGAGACCACGCCTTCGCGACGTTCGCGATGATCGAGGCCCTGCGCCAGACGGGCAGTCCGATCTTCCGTGCCTCGGCCCAGAAGGCCCTGGATTTCACGCTGGCGACGTACGACAGCGGGTGGAGCGACGGGGACGATGCCACCACGACCGCCTGGATGGCGCTCGGGCTGTGGTCCGCCGCGCAGATCGTCGCCGCGGACCGCGAGCGCGACCGGACACCGCGGCTCGCGATCGACGAGGACGTGCTGTGCGCGGCGGTGCGCTCGGTGACGGGCGCCGCGGGGACGGCCCTGCACCACTTCATGGAGATGGAGTCCGCTGCTACTGAGACGCTCCCCCCTCGCCCCGATCCCCTCGACGACCCGATGGCCACCCTCTGGATGACCCTCGCGGCCTTCGAGCGGAGCGGAGACACGTGGACGACGTGGTCCGAAGCCCTCGAGACGAAGTTGCTCTCCGCGCAGCGGTCCGACGGCGACGCCGCGGGTGCCCGTGGCTCCTGGAATGCCGCGGGGGCAGAGGGCCGCGTGGCAACCACGGCACTCTTCGCGCTGTGCCTCGGGACGTACTATCGGTACAGCCACGCCATCGGGTGGCGCTGATCGCCACCGGGCGCGCGCGCTGACGTGGGCGCCCGGTCCCTCACGGGGCCTTCGCAAGGCACGCGTCGGGTGCCGTGGGTGCGAACCCGGAGCGCCCCCCTTCCGACCCCGGCGGCCAACCAGGCGAGGACCCTCTCGCGCCTCCGAGAGGATGGGCGGAAGGCATGGCGCCCGCGCGTCGATTCCCAGCTCGAACGCGATCGGCCTCGCGGCGCGCCTCGAACCACCCCCGCCGGCAGGGCCCGTCCGCGAACGACGCTCGTCGCTTGCCCCGGCCGTCACGGCGTCTACGGCCCTTCCTCGGTCGAGGATTGCTCGACGTAGCCGGGCTGTGCCTGCGGAATCTCTTCCGCGTCGTGGCTGCATCGGGCGCGAACGTGAGCGCCTCGTGCGAGGCTTGTTCCCGGCCGGGCCCTACCGGCCCCAGCCGTTCGCGGCACGCGCCGCGCGCCCGCCGGTGGAGCGCCTGCCGCGGGCACGCCGGCCGCCCGAGCGTTGGCCCGTGCGGTGCGAGACGCTTCCCCGCCGTTGTTGCACGAGGGGGCGGCCGGGTTGGGGCGTACCGCGCATCACCGCGATCTCCTGGCGGATCTCTCGCTGGATGTCCCTGAAGTACCCCTGCTCCGTCGCGTCGCAGAAGGAGATCGCCACGCCGTCCCGGCCCGCGCGTGCCGTGCGCCCGATGCGGTGCACGTAGCTCTCGGGGACGTTGGGCAGGTCGAAGTTGATCACGTGCGTGATGTGGGGGACGTCCAGGCCGCGCGCGGCGATGTCGGTCGCCACCAGGGCGCGGAGCGTTCCCTCGCGGAATGCCGCCAGCGCGCGCTCGCGCTGGCCCTGGGACTTGTTCCCGTGGAGCGCCGCCGCAAGGATGCCGTCGGCCTTCAAGTGGCGACAGACCTTGTCGGCGCCGTGTTTCGTCCTCGTGAAGACCAGCGCCCGCTCGACCGTTCCATCGGAGAGGATCTCCGAGAGAAGCGCGCGCTTGGCTTGCTTGTCCACGAAGCAGACGTGCTGAGCGACGCGGGCCACCGTGGTGCTGGGCGGGGTCACCTCGACACGTACGGGATCCGTGAGCAGACTCTGCGCCAGCCCCACGATGTCCGAGGGCATGGTGGCGCTGAAGAGCAGCGACTGCCGGCGCTCGGGCATGGCCGCCACGATGCGCCGAACATCGCGCAGGAACCCCATGTCGAGCATGCGGTCTGCCTCGTCGAGCACGAAGAACCCGACGTGCGAGAGGTTCACACGGCCTTGCCCCATCAGGTCGAGCAGGCGGCCTGGCGTTGCGACGAGCACGTCCACGCCGCGGCGCAGCGCGCTCACCTGGGGCCCCTGGCCCACGCCACCGAAGATCACGGCGACGCGCAGGTGACCCTGACGGCCGTAGGCCGCGAAGCGTTCGGCCACCTGGGAGGCGAGCTCGCGGGTCGGGGCGAGCACGAGTGCCCGAGGCCGGTTGGGCGTGGGGCGCCGCCCCGTCCCGCCGAGTGCCTGGAGGATGGGGAGTGCGAAGGCCGCGGTCTTGCCGGTGCCCGTCTGGGCCACCCCGAGCAGGTCACGTCCCTCGAGCAGGGGGGGGATCGCGTCTGCCTGGATGGGCGTCGGTGTCTGGTATCCCTCGCGCCGCAACGCCTCGACGAGCGCGGGCGAAAGCCCGAGATCGGCGAAGGGGGAGGAGGAAGTGGCGTTGAAGGGCGTAGGCCCCTCCGCATCGAGAAGGGGGCGCGGTGTGGCGCCACGGATGTTGCTGAGCATGAATTCTCCGCTCGACGAGGGCCTGCAAGAGGGGTTGGCCTCGGAGCAGCGCGTGCAAGGACGGTACCGTCTACCGTGCCCGGAAGGGCGCCACCCTACGGGGCGGCAGGGGACCCGTGGCACGAAAATCCGTGCTGAGCTTCGGAGTCGTGCGGGAGCCGGCCCGGTCCGCGCTGGGCGCACCGAGGCCCGCCCCCCTCCCTGTCGGGGGTGGCCGCCTTCATGGTCTGGGGCGTCTGTCGAGCGTGCCGACGCCGCGGGGGTACCGGGGGGCACCGAGCCCGGCTCCCTTGTTCGACATCCCCGAATGTCGAACAAAGAAACCGGGCTTCGTATGGTCAGAGCGTCTTCGGCCGCAGGACGCGGCGCTGGCGACGGACCATCGCCTGCAGATCGTCGCCGTCCAGGCTGGCGGCGTCGAAGCGCGGGCCCCGCCCACTCCGCGCCCAGCGAAGACCCTCGGGCCGTGAGGCGCTCGCCGGCGCCCAGCGATACTGCCGGGCGCGAAAGCGCACGTACGGCTCGTGAGCCGGGTCTCCGGGCGCGTCGGGGTCCTTCGCATCGACGGCATCGAGGACGGCGTTCAGGCCCTTCAGGTCCACGAGTCCCAGGAGGTCGGCACCCACCAGGGTGAACCCCTCGGGCTCCTCGATCCGCACCACGTGGCGCGTGACGCCGAGCGCCCCCAGGACGCGATGCCAGCGCCCTCTTGGCAACGGCGTGTCGAGCGAGGGTTCCAGCGGCAGGAGGACGTAGGGCACGCACTCGGGGCGCCGCGGCACGGGCGGCGCGTCGGACCGCGGCCCGCGGAAGGTGATCGGACCGAACGAGATCCTCCCGGTGATCGGATCCACGCCCGGCCGATCGGGCGGCTCCTCGTCGTCCGCGTCCGGACGCCACGAGGGAGCTTCCTCCGGGGAGACCGCCATCTCTCCCGAGGCCTCCGAAGGCGATGGTGGGCCGGCGAGCTCCGGGGGCAGTTCGCCGCGCTTGATGAGGTTTCCTTCGTCGTCGTAGTCGTCCGTGATCGTCCGGACCTCGCGGCGTTGTTCGGGGAGGCGTTCGGCGACCGCGGCAGCGTAGGCGTCGCGCGCCTCGTCCTCGGTCCGTCCCGCGCCCACGACCGCGCCTTCGAGCCCGTCCACCACCACGAAGCGGGCGTCGGCGGGCACGCGCCCGTCGAAGAGGGCCCGCCGGCTTCCGCCCAGGCCGTGGTTCCACACGGTCACGACGCCGCCGGGGACGGGCACGGGGTAGTGGATGCGCCCCGGACCGTGCCGCTCGTCTCCCAGGCCGAGGACGAAGTCCACGCTGGCCTGCCAGGGGTCGGCGGCGCCCGCCAGGACGCGACGGAGCTCGATCAGTCGTCCCGGGAACAAGTCGTGGATCGTGCGCTCGACCATCGCCCCGTCGTCGGCGTAGAGGAGCTCCATGCTCTGCCGCCCATCATGGAGCTCGAGCCCTTCCCGCACCTCGTCCCGCCCCAGCACGTGGACCCGCGTCCATCGGACTCTCGGCAGCGGTCGGACCTCGCTCGCGCCGGCGATCCGGCGGTGGATCCACGTGGATGCGCCGTCGTTCACCGTGTCCACGACGGCCCGCGACCCGAGCGCGGCGAGGTACCGCTCGTACCACCGCCGCGCGAGGTCCTTCGTGGGAAGGACCTCGCCCATGCGCTCGGTGGCCCGACGAAGCGGCGACAGGGGCGGACGCGACATGCCGGCACCATACGCAAGCGAGGCCGACCGGGCCAGAGGTCGGCGGCGATGCGGTCTCGCCGCCGGGTCGGCGCCGCCCCTTCCGCCACAGCCCGAGCACATCGCAGCGAAGCCACCCCGGAGAGGGATGGTGGGATCGGTGATGTCCGGTCGCCGGCGCTCCGAGCCGTTCGCGCGGCCACTCCCCGGCGGAGGCGGGGAGGGGGACGCAGCCCCCCTGGGAGGACGCCCGAACCGACTCGGACGATGGCAGCAAGGGGACGCAGGGCAAGGCTCCAAGTCCCGGCGCCGTCGACCCCGCCCCCGCATCGCGACCGTGCCGGTTCCCGCTCGGGAGGGGGCGCGTTCGCAGCCCCCCGGCCGGCGAGGCGCGTCGTCGCGCCCCACCCGCCCTCATCCGTGCCACGGGAGGCGCATCGGGAGCTTCGCCGTCGATTCTCAACCGAAGATCAGTGCCAGCAGGAAGAACGCGGGGACCAGAACGAAGAAGCCGATGACCAGCAGCACGGGGACGGGAACGCCGCTGCCTTCGCTCGGAAGCTGGTACCGGGGGACCGTCCGGTGGACGTGGAGGCCCCGGTAGGGCTCGGGCGCGCCATCCTCGGGCGACGCCGCCTCCTCGACCTCCGGCGTCCAGACGTCCGGGGCCGGGCGCGTTCCGATGCCCCCCCAGATCCCGCTCGCGTGGGACTCGGCCGTGGGGTGCCGGTACCGCATGGCGAACCATAGCGTCGGCGGGACTGCGCGACGGCGGGACCCGGCGGCCATGCGGCGCGCCTCGCCCACCGCACGCGGAGCCCGGTCCCTCGCCCCCCGCCGGGGACACGGGTTGTCCCCTCGGGCGGCCACTTCGCGGGTCCCGTCCCCGAAGGGCGCCGCGGGCTCCGGAGGGCCCGCCCCATCGACCTCTGCGGGGAAAACACTTGCGCCCGAGGACCCGTGGCGCGGATCTTGCTCCCCGCGCCGTGTCCGTCCTCGGCCCGCTTCCCCAGGGGAGGCGCCGCGGATGGACACAGTGCGGCGTCGCGGTCGTGCAACAGCGCGCCGTGATTCCGGTTGGCGCGGCCGCGTGGCCGTCTGCCTGGAGGTCGAGGACATGCACCGCACCCCGCGTCCGTACCGCTTGCCTCTTCTCCTACTGCTTCTCGGACTGGCCCTCGCGCCCGCCGCGGTGGCCGACGACGCTCCCGCCCTCGTCCCCAACGTCGTCGGAAAGAGCGCGGAGCAAGCGCAGGCCCTGCTCGACGACGCCGGGTTCCACGTCGTGGCCATCGACATCGCCGAAGGCGAGGCCGGCAAGGTGCACTCGCAGGTGCCGCCCGGCGGCTCGTACCGGGCGCCCGGCGACGACGTCGAGATCCGCATCGGCACCGCCCTGCGCGTCGAGACGGTGACCCCCGACACGATCGGGAAAGCCCTCGACGCCGTGATCGACGACTACGCGAGCGCGTACGTGATCGAGGTGGAGGCCGTCGAGGGCGAGGACGCGGATCAGGGCAAGGTCCTCGACCAGGACCCGAAGCCCGGCGACCCGCTCCTCTTCCGTGGCGTGCTGCGCCTGTTCGCCGTCCAGGCGTCCGCGCCCGCGGGCGTCACGGTGCCGGCGGTGATCGGCATGGCCGAGACGGAGGCCCGCGCGGCCCTGGAGGACGCGGGGCTGAGCATCGCGATCACCTACGTCCAGGACCCCGTCGCGGGTCCGGGCATCGTCGTCTCGCAGGACCCGCCGTGCTGCGGCGAGATCCTCGCCGGCGGCCTGGTCGCGCTCCGCGTGAACGGCGAGCCGCCCGACGAGCCCGACGAGGCCGTGCCCATGCCGGCCGTGACGGGCCTCACGATGCACGACGCTAGCAACGCCGTCCTCATGGAAGGCCTCGTGCCGCAGGTCCAGTTCCAGGTCGCGGGTGGCGAGGCGTGGCGCGTGATCCAGCAAGACCCAGCGGCCGGCGTGCTGGTCCCCGCGGGCGGGACGGTGGGGCTCGTCGTGAGCCTGCCGACGGCCCAGCCGACGCAGGTGCGCGTGCCCCCACTCTACGGTCTCACGGCCGCCGACGCCGTCGCCGTGCTCGGCGGCGTCCACCTCACGGCGCACGTCGTCGAGCAGTACTCGCTCTACACGCCGGGCCGGGTCTACGGGCAGTCCCCGGTCTCCGGGGCGTGGATCCAGTCCGGCTCGACCGTGACGGTGCAGATCGCGAGAACCCCGCCCGGCGGGTGGACGCCCACGGGCGTGGTCGTCCCGTCCGTCACGGGGCGGTCGCCCACGCAGGCGTTCGTGAGGCTGCTCGCCGCCGGTCTCTGGGGGCACCAGAAGCTGCACGTCAGCCCGGACGCCCCGATCGGCGTCATCGACCACCAGCACCCCGCCGCCGGCGCCGTGGTCGGACCGGGCACGATCGTCTCCATCTACCTGCCGAAGGAGACGACCGTGCCCCCGCTGGTCGGGTCCACGACGGGCCTTGCGCTCACCAAGCTCACGCAAGCCGGCCTGAACGGCCACGCGCAGGGACCGGGGTTCGGCCTCGGTGCCACGAAGGTGACGAGCCAGGCCGTCGCCGCGGGCACGAAGATCGCCCGCGGTACGACGATCCCGTTCACGTTCGTCTACACGGGCGGCATCGGACCGCTGAAGGTGAAGGTGCCGGCGCTCGTCGGCAAGACGAAGGCCCAGGCCGCCGCGCTGCTGCAGGGCAAGGGCCTGAACGCCCACTTCGTAGGGCCGGTCATGGGGATCGGACCGACGAAGGTGACCTCCCAGAGCCCGGTCGCGAACACGCTCGTGCTCGCCGGCTCGACCGTGACCGTGCACTACGTCCACACGGGCGGGATCACGCCCCTGAAGGTCCAGGTCCCGAACGTCGTCGGCAAGTCGAAGGGACAGGCGGGGGCGGCCCTGCAGGCCAAGGGCCTGACGCCGCACTTCATCGGCCCCGCCTTCGGCTTCGGCGCCACCCAGGTCACGTCCCAGAGCCCCGCCGCGGGCACGCTCGCGGCCACGGGTACGACCGTGGACGTGCACTACACGTACAGCGGCGGCATCCAGCTCCCGAAGGTCCAGGTGCCGACCGTGGTCGGGCTCTCGAAGGCGCAGGCCGCAGCGCTGCTGCAGTCGAAGGGCCTGCAGGCGCAGTTCGTCGGCCCCGCGCTCGGCTTCGGGATCGCGAAGGTCGTCTCGCAGACGCCCGGGGCGAACACGCTCGTGCTCGCGGGCTCGACCGTACAGGCGACGATCCAGTACACGGGCGGCGTGATCGGGCTGAAGGTTCCCGTGCCGAACCTGATCAACATGAGCAAGGCGCAGGCGCTCACCGCGCTCCAGGCCAAGGGCCTCGTCGCGAACTTCCACGGCCCGCAGCTCGGATTCGGCACGACGAAGGTCGTGAGCCAGAGTCCCGGCGCCGGAACGCTCGTGGCCAAGGGCAGCCATGTGAACGTGAACTACGTGTTCGCGAGCGTGATCTCGCCACCGCTGGTCATCCAGGTCGCCGTACCCAACGTCGTCGGCAAGACGAAGGGCCAGGCCAAGGCGATGATCGAGGCCAAGGGGCTCAAGGCGAAGTTCGTCGGGCTCCCCTTCGGGATCGGCAAGCCCCGCGTGCTCTCGCAGAACCCGCCGGCGGGCCACATGGTCCTGAAGAACGCGGTGGTCACGATGCACATCAAGTGGATCCCGTAGGGGGGGCTGCCACCTCGGGGCTCGAGGGTCATCCCGCCCTCGGGCCCCGGCCGCTCGATTCGGGGACGCGCGCCCACTCGTGGCGCAGGCTTGCGTCCGCCGCCCCGCGCCCCACCGGCGGGATGGCGACGGCGAGTCCGGACCCGGCCGTGGATGAGCGCGACCGGGCGACCCCCTCCGTCTCGCCGTGACGCGCCGGAGGAGACCTCGTGCCGGATCGCCCGCCACCCTATCCTCGATCCGTGAGCCCCACGCGGCAAGGCGACCCCGGTGTCCAGGCGGAGTCCGACGAGCGGCCCGGCCGTGTCGCCGTGCTCCATGATGCCGCGCGCTTCCTGCAGCGGCCCGACCGCACGCCGCGCGACGTGCTCGGATGGGTGCTGGAGATCCTCACGGACACGCTTCGGTGCCGCGAACCGGGCGCCGCCCGCGCGGAGTTCGGGCGAGCGGCACGAGCCACGGCGGGCTACCGGGCGACGCCCTGGACGACGCGAGCGGAATTCGAGACCACGCGGGGCACGCGGGGATGCATCGAGGTCGCCTACCCGGACGCCCCGCCCGAGGCGTCGGAGGAGGCGTCCTTCGCGGACGACCAGGGCCTGGTCCGATCGCTCGCCGAGATGCTGCGTGCGTACTTCGAACATCAGGAGGCCGACGCCGAACTGACGAACGCCCGCGACCTCCTCGAGGAGACGGTCCGCGAGCGAACCGAGGAGCTTCGCGTCGCCAAGTCTGCCCTCGAAGCCCAACACGACGTCCACCGGCGGGACAAGAACGAGATCACACGCCAGAGCGCGCGGCTCCGCGAGCTCGCGCGCGAGGTCGCCCTGGCGGAAGAGCGTCAGCGCCGAGCCATCGCGCTCGACCTCCACGACCACCTCGGGCAAGCGTTGGCGTTCATCCGCATGCAGCTCTCGGACCTCCAGGGCGACGTGGTGTTCTCGGGCTTCGAAGGACGCATCGAGGGGATCACCTCCCTCCTCGACAAGGCCATCGCATACACACGAACCCTGACGGCCCAGATCTCACCCCCCGTACTGTACGAGCTCGGCTTCCAGCCGGCCGTGGCGTGGCTGGCCGACCAGGTATCCAGCAAGCATGGCCTCCCGGTGCGTGTCCACGCGACGGGGGACGCCAGTGTGGAGGAGGAAGCCGGTCGCATCATGCTCTTCCTCGCCGTGCGCGAGTTGCTCATCAACGCCGTCAAGCACTCGAACGCCAGGCGAGCGGAGGTCCTGCTCGACGGGGACGACGACACGGTCCGGGTCGAGGTCCGCGACGACGGCGAGGGCTTCGACCCCGAGGCGCCGACGTGTCGGGAGGGGTTTGGCCTGTTCAGCATCGCCGAGCGCATCCGGAGCCTGGGAGGCACGGTCCACATCGACTCGGCTCCCGGCACGGGAACGCGCGTCGCGCTCACGATCCCGCGCGGGAAGAGGGCTGGATGAGGGTCCTCCTCGCCGACGACCACAAGCTCGTGCGGGACGGTCTCCGGGCCATCCTCGCGCGGACGCCCGATCTCCAGGTCGTGGGCGAGGCCGGAGACGGGGCGTCCGCCTTGCGATTCGTGGAGGAAGACGAACCGGACGTGGTGCTGATGGACATCACGATGCCCGACATGAACGGCATCGAGGCCACGCGGGCGATCCTCACGCGGCGCCCCGCCACGCGGGTCGTGATCCTGTCGATGCACGCCGACCGACGCTTCGTGATCGAGGCCCTCAAGGCGGGGGCAGCGGGCTACTTTCTCAAGAGCAGCTCGGCCCGGGACCTCGTGGACGGCCTACGCGGCATCGCGCAGGGGGAGCTGAGGCTCTGTCCCACCGTGTCCACGAGCGTGATCCGGGAGTACGCGAGCCTCTCCACCCAGGAGGACGACTCCGTCTTCTCGGTCCTCTCCGATCGGGAGCGGCAGGTGCTCCAACTCCTCGCCGAGGGCCTCGTCAACAAGGAGGTCGCGGCCCGACTCCAGGTGTCCGTGAAGACGGCGGAGTCCCACCGGGCGCGCCTCATGGCGAAGCTCGGCATCCATTCCATTGCTGAGCTAACGAAGTATGCCGTGCGCGAAGGACTGACCTCCCTCGACTGAGAGAACGTGAAGAAATCGAAGTCCGGGGCTTCGGCCGGCTGCGGGACCACGATGCCGCGTTGCTCGTCGTCAGCGACCCACGGTGGGGTCGCCTCCTCCTCGCGCCTTGCCTCGCGGTCCCTCGCTCGGCCTCGGGCCCTCGGCCCATTTCTTCACGCCCTCTGAGAGAACCTGAAGAAATCGAAGTCCGGGGCTTCGGCCGGCTGCGGGACCACGATGCCGCGTTGCTCGTCGTCAGCGACCCACGGTGGGGTCGCCTCCTCCTCGCGCCTTGCCTCGCGGCCCCTCGCTCGGCCTCGGGCCCTCGGCCCATTTCTTCACGCCCTCTGAGAGAACGTGAAGGAACCGAGGCGGGGCGGCTTGCGGCCCCCCGCCGGGGGGTCGCCGCCGCCCGCGCGTGTAGGGGATTTCGCGGGGCGCATGCAGGAATTCCCGGAGGGCGCGCCAAGCGTCTTCCACGGCGCGGGTGGGTAGCTTTGGGGCAGGCCCTGGAGAACCGCCGTGATCCTCGCCGCATTCGACACTGGAAACACCGGCTTCATGCTCGTTGCGACGAGCCTCGTCATGCTCATGACGCCCGGCCTTGCGTTCTTCTACGGTGGCCTCGTCGGCCGCAAGAACGTCCTGACGATCATGATCCAGAGCTTCGTCTCGATGGGAATCACGACCATCCTCTGGTTTGCCGTGGGCTTCTCGCTCTGCTTCAGCGGCGGTGAGGGAGGCATCATCGGGAACCTGGACCTGGCGTTCTTCCACGGCGTGAACCCCATGTCGGCCTTCGGAGACGGACAGATCCCGATGTTCGTGTTCATCGCCTACCAGATGATGTTCGCAATCATCACGCCCGCGTTGATCACCGGCGCCTTCAGCAACCGCGTTCGGTTCGGCGCCTACCTGATGTTCGTCGTCGCGTGGCTGCTCTTCGTCTACTTCCCCTTCGTCCACATGATCTGGGGCGGCGGCCTCCTCGCCAAGTGGGGCACGCTGGACTTCGCGGGCGGCATCGCCGTGCACAACATCGCGGGCATGGCCGCGCTCGCCTCGGTTCTCTTCGTCGGGCGACGGCGCGTCGCGGATGGGAAGCCCCATAGCATCCCGCTGGTGGCGCTCGGCACGGGTCTCTTGTGGTTCGGGTGGTACGGTTTCAACGCCGGTTCCGAACTCGCCGTCGACGAGATCACCGCCACGGCGTTCATCAACACGGACCTCGCCGCGTCCTTCGCCGCGATGACATGGCTGGTCGTGGCGTGGGTCCTGGAGCGCAAGCCGAAGTTCGTGGGACTGCTCACGGGAGCGGTGGCCGGCTTGGCGACGATCACGCCCGCCGCTGGGTTCGTTTCACCGCTCAGCGCGGCGATCATCGGCGTGTCCGCGGGCCTGGTCTGCTACTTCGCCGTGAGCTTGAAGAACCGGCTGCGCTGGGACGATGCACTGGACGTCTGGGGCGTCCACGGCGTCGGTGGCGCGCTCGGGATCGTCATGCTGGGACTGCTCGCGAGCAAGGCCATCAACCCCCGAGGTGCCGACGGCCTCTTCTTCGGCGGCGCGGACTTCTTCACGAAGGAGGTCGTCGCGGTCGTCGTATCCTCGATCTATGCCTTCGTCTTCACGTACGGGATGCTCTGGATCATCAGCAAGATCACCGTCGTGCGGACGACGGAATCGGAGGAGGCGTCCGGCCTCGACGAGGCCCTGCACGGCGAGACGGCCTACGAGGTGGACAGCCTCTGAGCCCGGAGCCCAGCCGCACGGCCTGGCCCCTCTTCTCTCGAAAGGACCTCGGATGCCGGCCCGACGACTCCTCCCTGTCCTGCCGATCCTTCTCGTCGCCGCGGGTCTGCTCACCGCTTCGCGCGCCTGGGCGGCGGATGGCCCGCCGAACGCGACGGACGGGAGCCCCCAGGGGGAGTACACCCGGGCACCCGAGTGCGCCGGGGACATCGACGGCGAAGTCACGCTCGATCTGGGGGTGTACTCGATGTACGTGTGGCGTGGACTCCGCATCGTGGACGGCTTCGTGGCGCAGCCCACGCTCGACGTCTCCGCCTGCGGGTTCGCCCTGAACGTCTGGGCCAACTTCGATCTCGAGGACACGAACGGGGAACAGGGCAAGTTCACGGAAGTCGATCTGACCGGATCGTACACCTTCGCCATCCAGCGGTTCGACGTCACGTTGGGGGCGGTGACCTACCTCTTCCCGACAGGCGAGGACCAGACCACGGAGTTGTTCGCGGGCGTGACGCTCGACGTTCCTCTGAGCCCGACGATCACCGTCTACCAGGACATCGACGCCGTCGAGGGGACCTACATCGCGCTCTCGGGCTCGTACACCCTCGAGGACCCGTTCTGCTGGGGCGAGTGCCGAGGTGTGTCGCCGGAGTTGGATGCTTCCATCGGCTGGGGATCGAAGGACCACAACCGGGCCTACTACGACAGCGACACCAACGGCTTCGCCGATCTCACGCTGGGGCTGATCGTCCCGTACCGACTCACCCGGCAGGCCACGGTCGCCGCGTCGATTCACTGGTCGTCCCTCTTGGACGGCGCCCTTCGGGACGCGGTGTCCCATCCGGACAGCCTCTGGTTCGGCTTGTCGCTCACCTTCTCGTTCTAGCCCGCACGCCCCCCCCAGTCGGCGTGGCATCGCGCGTCGCCCTCGGTCACCGGGGGCCGACCGAGCGCGCATCGAAGGATGCCGCTCGTGAAGCGAGGACACGACCGGCGGGGTGGGGCTCGCCCTCGCGCCGGACCGGAGGGGAACGCGGTGCAAGGGACCGTCAGAGGAAGAACATCGACAGGAAGATCAACGCGGGGCCGATCACCAGGAAAGCGAGGATGAGAAGGGCGGGAAGGGGGATGCCGCTGCCCTCGCTCCCAAGCAGGCGTCGGGAGATCGTGCGGTGGATGCGCAGTCCTCGGAAGCGGGGCGGAACGGCCTCCTCGGGGGGCGACTCCTCCTCGACGGTCGGGGTCCAGACCTCCGGAGAGGGGCGCGTCCCGATGCCTCCCCAGATCCCGCTCGCGTGAAACTCGGCCTTGGGGTGCCGGTACCGCATGGAGGAATTCTACCGCCGGCGGCGCCGGGCGGCGATGGCTCCCCCCATGGTCTTCCCCGGGCGGCACGACCGGGGCGAACGAGCGCGGGGCGACGGTGGGAAGAAACCGGAGACGCGGCCTACGGGGGGGCGCGGCCGGGGGCTACCGCTCCGGGCCGTCGTCGCGGGGGAGCTCCGGGGAGCGGACGGGTGGCCCCCACCGGTAGTCCGGGTTGTAGCGGTGCTCGACGACCCCGAAGGTCGGGTCGCGGTAGCCGTCCTCCTCCGGGTCGTCGTACCGCCCTCCGTCCACGTAGGGGCCATCGGCGGGGTCGTGGCGCGCGAGCTCGTCCATCGTGGTGTAGTCGACGTTCTGGGGGTCCGTTCCCTCGAAGACGAGATCCTGGCCCTGGTAGGGATGCCGGAGGAGGTCCTCGACCCCGTTGAGGATGGCCGAGCGGTCCAGGTACTCGGAGTTCGACATCACCACGAGCCCCAACTCGCCCACGGCGGGGTCCTCGCCGTCGGGAAACAGGTTCATCTGCGTAGCGGTGTCTTCCTGGCCCCCGTTGTGCCAGACCAGACGCTCGCCGCTTCGCTGCGCGGCGGTGAACCCGAGGGCGTAACCCGTCGTCGGGTTCCCCGGGAGCCCCTTGACGATGTTCGCCTGGGGCGTCCAGAGGTCCTCGGTTCCCGCCGCATCCAGGAAGAGGTTCTTCAACAGGCCGTGGGCGTAGAGAGCGAGGTCGGCGGTCGTCGAGATGAAGCCGCCCGAAGGCAGCTTGTAGCTCACGTCGCTCGGCGTCGTGTTCTCCACGACGTCGTCGTTCGCGTCGATCGTATAGCCGTACGCGCGGTACTGCGTCGTGTTCCACGGCGCCATGCCGTACTGCGCGTCGTTCGTGTCGTCCGGGTGGAAGTAGAGCATCGATACGGGCTGGGTCCGGCTCACGATCTTGTCCTGGACGTACGCCCAGAACGAGTCGGGCACGGCGTGATCGAGCGCCGCTCCCGCCATGTTGAAGCCGAACGACGAGTACCAGTAGGTCGTGGTCGGCAGGTAGAGGAGCGGCTTGGGCGTGAAGTAGTCCACGGCCCAGACGAATCCATCGTGGGCGGCGCGGTCCGCCTCGCTGGGCACCTCGCTGGGCGTGTTCGGATCGCCGTCGCCGTAGTGCATCACGCCGCAGCGGTTGGCCAGGAGCTTACGGGGTGTGAGTGCGTAGAGCGGAACCTGGGGGATGACGCTCTTGGGGATGGGCCAGTCGTCGCTCTGGAGATTGGGGTCCCAATTGTCGTAGGAGAAGATCGGGAGGACGTAGTCGCAGGACTGGTTCGCGCAGCGGTAGTGGTCGGCGAGGTCGGCGTCCAGGTCGTAGGAGACGTCGGGATCCTGCGTGGCGATGACGGAGGCGAGGGCGGTGACGCTCTTGGACAGCGAAGCCCAGCGGAAGCGCGTTCGCTGTCCGCGGACCGGAACGTCGTCCTGCGTGGAGGGCGTCTCGTAGCCGCGCGCGAGGCCATAGCCCTTCACGTAGACGAGGTTGCCCTGCCACACGATCCCCAGCCCGAGCCCGGCGATCCGCTGGGCGCACATCTGCTGCTTCACGAACCGGTCGATTGCCTTCGTCATCTTGGTGGGCACCTGGCCCATTCCCTCGTCGTGACGGAGCTGGTCGAACGCGCCTCCGATCTGCAGGTAGGCCTGTTCGTCCGTCTCGCAGACGATCGGGTGCGCGACCAGGCAGGGGACCTGCAGGTTCAAAGCGTCCTGGCCGCCGCCGCAGGCGAGCGGCCCTAGCGTCATGGCGCACAGGGAGAGGACGCAGAGGGATCGAGACGCACCCGACATCGGCATACTCCCGGCGACGAGCCCGTCGCGACCGTAGCAAGAGCCCCCTCTTCGCACAATCGCGCGGCTTCCGTCCCGTCAAGGGAGCGGCGGATCGTCAACTCTCACGAACGCGGCGGGCCGATGGGCGCTGACGGCGTCTTCCCGCCGCGCCGTGCGCGATGCCGGCCGAGCTCCGTCACGAGCATGCGGGCATGGACGCACGCGCGCCCCGAGCGCCCCAGGGCGGGTGGGCGGTTCGTGTCCCCGGGCGTCCACGCCTCGCCGCCGGCCGTGCGGCGGCGATCGGTCCGAGGAGAGGGCAGGGGCGGCTTCGGGGGGCGCCCGATGTCACTTGCGGGCGCGGCGGAGGGTATCGAGGAAGGCGGCGATCTCGGTCTGGTTCTCCGGGGTCTGGGTGATCAGGAGCAGGCCCAGCCAGTACTCCATGCGCGCGCCGTCGAGGTCCCACATGGAGCTTTGGGTGAACTCACCGATGAGATCCACGAGTTCCTCGCCCTCCGCGCTGGGGAAGAGCCGGCGAATGTCGTAGATCCTGAGCTCCATCGAGGGTCGGTCGGTGAGGAGCACGGCGTCCCGCTGCACCTCCACGACACCACCGGCCTGGCTGGCGACGAGGCGCAGGGCGGTGCGGGCGGGAAGATCCTCCACCTGCAGCGTGGCGTAGGTCTCGGCGGGGAGGTTCTCGGAGATCCGCACCGGGACACCGATGTCTCGCTGGAGGGTGGCGACGACCTCGGACAGGGGCACGTCCTGGAGCGAGAGCGAGAGGGGCTTCGCCAGCGCGACCGCGAGCTCGGGCGATTCGCCGGGCGACTCGCGCGTCCCCCGGCCCCGGTTCACGAGTCCGGTCAGGAAGCGCTCGAGCCGACGGTGCACCCGTGCCGTCTGGTTGACGACGAGGAGTCCGGCCCAGATCCGAAGCGTGGCGGGGTCTTCCTCCCAGGCCTCGGGGATCACGTACGACTGGATCACGTCGGCGAGCCGGTCGTAGAACTGCTCTTCGCCGTCGTCGTCGGCCTCCCGCATGTCGAGCAGGGGCTTCATGCCGTAGATGCGCTTCTCGTAGAGCACGGGCTCCCCGGGCGCGGCGATCTCGACCACGTCACCCCGTACCACGTAGTCGACGTGGAGCTGTGCGGTCAGCACGTCGAGCGCCCGCTCCAGCGGCATGTCCCCCACGGTGAGGGTGATCGCCTCCCCATCGGTGTTGTCCCGCGCCGTGGGAGAGAGGAAGAAGTTGATGTGCGTCTGCGTGGCGAGGAAGGCGAGGCACGCGGGCAGCGGCGTCTGCCGGAAGGTGAAGGACACCTTCTCCACACCCAGCCGTCCGCGCAGCTTCTCCTCCTGCTCCGTGGGCGGGCTCTGGAACTCCACCGGAATGCGCACGAGGGGCTCGGCCGGGGAGGGAGGCGGCGTGGACTCGGCTCCGCGGGCCGGAGGCCGGGGCGCCGGGGTCCGGTCGTCGCCGGGCTGGCCGGCGGCGGGACCCGCGCCGGTCAGCGTGATCAGCGCGAGGAACCCGGTCAGAGCGGCGCCCAGGAGGAGGCCGCGCCGGGGACGATCGGAGAAGCGGACGAGCATGGTGATCCTCCGGTGGATGTCGCGATTGCGGGAAAGCAGGGAGACGAGCGGCGCCGGTCGCCCTCGGGTCCCCTTGTCGAGGAGCGCGAGGATCGTCCGGCCGTAGCTCCGGGCGGTGAGGTCGGGGGCGTGCCTCAGCGCGGCGAGGTCGCGGACGGTCTCCCGTTCGGCGCGGAGGCGCCCGAGCGCGAGGCGGACCAGGGGATGAAACCAGTAGACCGCGCCGAGGAGGTCCAGCCCCCGCGAGACGAGCGCATCGTGGCGTCTCACGTGTTCCATCTCGTGGAGCAGGACGGCACGGAGGGCGTCGTCCGGGAGACGAGCGAGGGCGTCGTCCGAGAGCAGGATCGCGGGCCGGAAGAGACCCGTCGTCCCGGGAACCTCGCCGCCGGGTGTGCGAAGAAGCCGGATCCGTCGCCGAATCCCGATCCGTCGCCGGCAGTCGTCCGCGAGGCCGACCACCGCTCCGGCCTCGATGGGCGCGAGCGAGCGGAGTCGGCGGAAGAGCGCCGCTTCCCGGGCCAGCAGCAGGAGGAGGGAGGCGGTCGCGCCGACGAGCCACGCCCAACCCGCGAGCATCCACGGATTCGCGGGCCGGTCGGCGGGCGAGACGCGGATACGAGCCGTCGTCGCGTGGTCTGGGGTTGCCGCGCGGGGAGCGTCGATGGGGATCGGGCCCGACGGCGTCGTCGTCACGGGCCGGGTGGGCGCCGGGGAGGGGAGGGCTTTCGCCGCCGCGGACTCTCGGTCGAAGAGCGCGTAGACGCTCCAGGGCGACTGCGGGAGGACGGGGAGCACGCAGCGCAGCACGACGATCCACCAGAGCGCGTACCGCCACCGGGGCGGAAGCCGGCGGGAGAGCAGCGCCTGGACGAGCAGGACCGCCAGCACGAGGAGCGCGACCTGCCACGAGATCTCGACGAGGCGGCGCACCACGAGGGAGAGGAGGGCGTTCACTTCTCCTCCTCCTCTTCGAGCAGCCGCAGCAGTTCCTCCCGTTCCTCCTTCGTGAGGTCGGCCTCCCGCACGAACGCGAGCACGGCGGAAGCGCCGGTACCGCCGAAGACGCGGTCGAGGAAGGAGCGACTCGCCTCGCGCACGCACTCCTCCTCCGTGACGAGGGGGCGGTAGCGGTAGCGGTTCCCCTCCGCCTCGTAGCCGAGGGCCCTCTTCTTCACGAGGCGGGAGAGGAGCGACTTGACCGTCCGTTCGGACCAGGTGCGGTCGCGCCGGACCTCCTCGGCGACCTCCCCCGCCGTCGCCTCCCCGCGCGCCCACAGCACGCGCATGACCTCCCACTCCGCGTCCGAGATCCGGGGCAACTCCGGCATGGCACCTCCTTGACTACAAACGTAATCACACGGGAACCGCCTCGCTGTCAAGTGCGATCCGGGGCCATGGGCCCATGGGCTCCCAACCCCCGTACGCCCCGCCAGTTGCGGCGGTCGGTCCCGGTCGGCCCCGCGACGCGCCCGTCCCCGAGGAACGGGCCCAGGCCGACTAGACTGGCGGGCGGGGAGCAAACCACGGAGGCCTGGGCGGGTGGCGAGCGACGTCGTCGTCGTGGTGGTCGGGGTGGCGGCGGCGGTCGTCCTCCTCTCGAAGCGGCTGGAGAGGGCCCGGAGCTGGCGGGCGACGGTGACACCGCTCGCCTCCATCATTGGCAGCGGGTTCCTCGTGTCCGTGCCGCTGCTCGCGGGAGAGGTCGGGCATGCGGCGATCTTCGCGGTGGCGGCGCTGGTCGGCGCCGCCTATCTCGTCGGGGCCGCCGTCCGCTTCAACATCCGCCACGTGGAGCCGCTGCTGGAGAAGCCGGCCCGGGGCGTCGAGGTCCGCCTCACCCAGTCCATCGAGAAGCTCTCCCACTTCGTCCTCGCGTTCGCCTACTTCATCTCCATCGCCTACTACCTGGTGCTGCTCGGGAACTTCCTCCTGACGGGGATGGGCGTCCACGATCCGACGCTCGCAAAGGGCATCGCCACGGCCATCCTCGCCGGCCTGGCCGTCCTCGGGCTCCTCGAGGGACTCGGCACGGTGGAGCGCGTCGAGAAGTACACGGTCGGCTTCAACCTGGCGGTGATCGCGGCGATGTTCGGGGGTCTCCTCTGGTTCAACGGTGCTCGGATCGCGGAGGGGACGTGGCATCTCGGCGTCGAAGGACCTCCCCTCACGTGGCACTCGATCCGGGTGATGCTCGGCATGCTCATCATCGTGCAGGGCTTCGAGACGTCGCGCTTCATGGGAGACGAGTTCGACGCGGAGACCCGGATCAAGACCATGCGCTACGCGCAGTGGATCTCGGCGGTCGTCTACGTGGTCTTCTTCGCCCTGGTCACCGTTCTGTTCCACTACCTCGGGAGCGACACGGGCATCACGGGCATCGTGACGATCGTGGGGCATGTGGCCCTGGTGCTACCGCTCCTTCTCGCGGCGGGCGCCGTGGCGAGCCAGTTCAGCGCCTCGGTGGCCGACAGCGTCGGGTGCGCCGGGCTCCTGGAGGACATCGCCGAACGGCGCTTGAGCCTCCGGCACGCCTACCCGCTGATCGCAATCATCTCGATCGCAATCCTCTGGAACACGAACGTCTTCGAGATCGTGACCCTGGCGTCCCAGGCCTTCGCGCTCTACTACCTCGTCCAGAGCGGCGTCGCGCTCTCGATCGCCGTCGAGCGGCACGACCTCCCCCGACGCCGCGCCCACATCGCCCTCTTCCTGCTCGTGGCCCTCTTCTGCCTCGCCGTGGTGCTCTTCGGCATCCCCTCGGGCGGTTGATCCGCGGGGTGAGAGGCACCCGAGAGAGCACGGCTCGACGGCTCCCGAGGCGGCGCGTTGGCCGAAACCGCAGGGGCCGCGACGTCAGCGCGGCCGCGCCCGCTGCGTCGCGCCGACGGAATCCGCGCGGGCGAAAGCCCTTCGCCACAGGACGCTGGTCCCCGGTTCACAAACTGCACCGTCGATCGGAAGGGGCGCACACGTAGGATCCGTGCCGCGCGGCGGAACGGCGCGCAGCCGCCGTCCGGGGAGGCTCGATCATGCGCACGGCGACGTGGGTTCTTCGGGGGAGCGTGCTGTTGCTCGCCGCCATCGGCGGGTGCGGGGAGACGGACTCCGGCATGCGCGCGGGGCTTGGTCGGTTGGTCGTTCTCTCGCTGGAGGTCCCCGACCAGAGCACACCCACGCGGGATCTGCACGTCCAGGCGCAGGCAGAAGACCGCGTGGGGATCGAGGCGCTGGAAGTGCGGATCGGGGAACGCTCGTACATGGCGGCCGGCGAGGGCCAGACGACCGGGACGCTGGCCATGGACATCCCCGCGCTTCCCCGCGGCGTGTACGACCTGGAGGTGATCGTCCACGGCGTGGATGGGAAGCAGGGGCCCGTGCTCCACCGCCTCCTCACCGTGCAGGAGCGCGAGCCCGACCGGGACCCACTCCTGGACAGCGCCACGCTTTACCGCCGCGTCGAGGAGTGGCAGATGGCCGGCCGGCACGACACCGACTTGTACCCGCGGGGAGACCTCTACGCGGCGGAGGCCGTGGACCCCGGCGAGGTGCCGGTTTCGACGAACTGGTGGCTCGACTGGCTGGCGGCGAACGGCCCACAGCCCTTCCGGTGGTCCGAATACTGCCCTGGCGCGTCCGGCATCGACCTCTCCGGCGACGTTTTGCGGTGCTGGCTGGACATGAATCCGGAGGTTGCCTACGCAATCCGGTGGGAAACGCTCGACCTGGAGAGCGGTGAGACCGCGACGATCGCGTACCCCGACTGGACGGAGTCCATGAAGGAGGACCTCGATACGTCGTTCTTCTTCGATTACACGTGGCTGGGAAGCGGCCTCCAGACCCCCTTCGCGATCCCGCCCGACCCGTCGATCAACATGGTTCCGCCAACGTCGTGGGGCAACATGGTGGCGTTGAACCCCCAACAGGCGTGGGTGCTGTTCATCGCTACCGTCGCGCACAGCCTGGCGCTGGAGATCGGCGGCTTCGTCCCCTGGTCGGTCCTGAACTACGGCACGGACGACCTCATCGAGCTCTTCTCGTCCAAAGCGCTCTTCCACGCCGAACATCGGGACTACACGGACTTCTCCTACACGGGCTACTGGACGGGCAACGTCCTCCATGCGTTCCCCAAGACGACCTTCGGCTTCTTCGTGGACCAGAACATCATCCGACCGAGCCACGTGGGCACGATCACCAGGATCCTCGTGTGGAGCGGGAACAACCTGGTGCACACGGGTAGCTACAACCACGACACGGACGGCAAGTCGGCCATGGAAGTGTCGTACATGCACTGGCAGTACTACGGGCACCAACCGGTGCAGCGGGTACTCGCGGGGACGGTGCGGGAGAGCACGACCGACGTAAAACACTGGACGCATGGATGCGTGGGCACGAGTTCCATGTATCGATCCATCCTGCGCGCTCTCAACATCCCGGCCTACGTCCAATTCGGGTGGGGCGACGACGGCGAACCCCATCTGGACGGTCACACCGTGCCCATCTTCCCGACGATCGGGAGGACGATGAGCCATGCGGACGAGATTCTCGCGTGGCATGTCTTCGCCGAGGACATCGAACCGCCGCCGAACTCCGTGTCGCCGTACTCCGTGCTGATCGACTGGAGCACGTTCATCGACTGGTTCTTCACCCACCCCGATCACAACGTTGGTCGGCAGCGGTTCTACGAGCTCCGGCTGCAGTTCCTGCCCGACGAGATCCTGGACCTCTACTGCCAGGACCTCTCCCTCCCCCTCTTCACGCCCCTCTCGCAGACCGCCGTCTACGACCGGTTTTCGGAGCACTTCACGGTGCAGGACCTGCTGGATCGCGGCTTGTGGTCGAGGCTGGCAGACAAGGCGGCCTGGCTGGGCTACTGCAACTGACCTCGTCCGCTCGCCGGCTCGAGGGAGATCGAGGGGCGGCGGCCCGTCGCGCACGAACCCGTCGGCCGGCATCCGCCCCACCGTGAAGGGCGCGAGGAGGATCCCGACAAGGAGCGTCCCGGCCGAAGCGCCGCCGAACCGGACGCGCAAGGTGCCGTGGCCGCGCAACCCGGCGAGCGTCCTCACCTCTCCTGCAAGACCCGACCCGCCCAACCACCCGTGGCGGCCCGACGGCAACGCACCGGCGTCATGTCCGCCGCGCCGGGCGCACGTCGAGCAAGAGAACGGACCCTCGGTACGGGTCCGCGCGGTAGCATCCGTCGTGGCGCAGAGGGTCGTGTCGGCCCGCCGCCGGGAGGTGTCGATGGGTGGGTACGGGTTCTCCCTCGGACGACTGGTTCCGCTTCTCGTGTTGGTCGGGATGACCGCCTTCCCGTTCGCCAGTTGCGGCCCGATCACGTTCCAGGGGCACCAGCTTCTCCGAAACGCCCTGCCCGACGTGAAGGGCACGGGGGAGCTCGGCGATCTCGCGGCCAAGGCCCGCCAGGAGTCGCCCGGCGTTCCCGCCCCCGACGAGCCCGGCGAGAGCCTCTTCACCGGCGAACACGCCTGGCTCCACTGGGTCTACGTCCTGGTCTTCGTGCTGGGCGTGCTCGCCCTCCTCGCGCCGACGTCGTCCCGGGCCCGACTCTGGCTCGGGGTGTTGGGACTCGCGGGAACGCTTCTCTTCCTGCTTCGCTTCGACCACCTCATGAGCGCGGAAGGGGCGCTCGGCGGGATCGACTGGGAGATCGGTGCCTACGCCACGCTGCTCGGATTCGGGTGGATCGCCTTCCAGGGGCTCCAGACCCTCGGCCCCCCACCGAGACGCACGGCGATGCGACGACGGCACGCCGCGTCCGACGACGCCTCTGCGCTCGACGCCGACGGCGAAGAGGGTGCGCCGCCCGGGGGGGACGCGGGGCTCTAGCCTGCATTCCCAGCGAACGGACGTCGAGTCGCGCGGCCCGGGCGCGGTACGGGTCAGCGCGTGTGGGCCCAGTACAGGATGTCCAGGGCGGCGCCTTCGAGGATTGCGCGCGGCGACTCGCCCTTCCCGACATGGCGGGTCACCGGGTGCCCCGCCCCCTCGAGACGCTGGAGGAGTGCCGGGGTCGAGGGTCGATCGCCGCCTGCCAACTCGTACTCCACCCACAGCACGGGCAGCGGAGCGGGGAGCGCCGCGACGGCCTCCGCGTCCCCGTCGCCGTCGGGCGCGACGAGGATCAGGCCGACGGGAGACATCCCCTCCTCGCCGGCGAGGGCGATCGCCGCGCGCGCGGCGTCGCCCACACCCACGACGAAGATCCTCCCGCGTCCATCGGGCGCAGGGGAGCCGCGCTCCTGCAATACGGCCCCCGCGCGCTTCGCCCCCTCCCCGAGCGCGGCGATCGTCTCCCGGCGTCGCGCCGCCTCGCCCGCGACCACGAGGACGTCGGTCGGGGCAGGCGCGAGCGGGAAGGATCGGCACTCGTAGGTGGTCATCGTCGCCGCGTCCTCGACGAGGACCGCGATCCCGAGGTCCGCGGCGGCGATGCCGTCGGGCCGCGGGAAGCCCACCGCCGTGCCCTTCCCGACGACCGTCCTCACCGGCTCGGGCTTCCCGACGGCGAGCACGACGAAGGACTCCAGAAGCGTGTGGCCGGCGTTCTCGCCGGCGGGAACGTCCGTCGAGGCCCGCCGCCGGTAGAGGACGGGGCGGACGACGGCGGAGTCCGGAAGGTCCTTGGCGACGTGGTCGATGCGGATCGTCGCGACGACACGTCCCGCGTCGGTGCCGAGGTCGGCCTCGATCGCCGCCGCAACGGGTCGGTCCGCCTGTTCGGCCAGCCGGTCCCTCCAGTCCCCCCGGGCCGCCCGGTTCCCCACGACGAGTTGTGGCGTCACGAGGCCTCGCAACCGCTTCGCCCGCACGTAGTCGCGCTGGCGCTTCGTCCAGGTCTCGGACGCGAAGGGATCCTCCCAGCCGAGGTCGTCCCAGTAGTCCACGTGCCAGGCGAGCAGGACCACGCCGTCGCGGTGCTCGGAGAGGGAGAGCTTGCCGAGGAACTCCTCGGCCGGGGGGCAGGAGCTTCACCCCTGCGAGGTGAAGAGCTCGACGAGGATCCGGTGCCGTGGGGCCGGCGTCTCGCCGGCCGCGGAGGTCACCGCAAGGGCGAGGGTCAACACGAGGGGGAAGACGAGCGCGTAGCGTCTCACGGCCCTCGGATCGTAGGGGCGGGGTGGGTACACAGCGGGCGCCCGTTGGCGGGCGGCGTCCGTCAGCGGCGGTAGCGACCGCGGTCCTCGGGGAAGCCGAAGTGGATCGGATCCTCGCCCGGACGGAAATCGCAGAACCGCTCGTGGCGGGCGCTCGCCAGCTCCTCTGCCTCGAAGCAGTAGGGACAGCCCTCGTGCTCGGCGAGCGTCAACTGCCGCTCCACGCGCCGGCACCAGACGCGGGTCACCCGGAAGCCGACCGACTGTTGCCCATCCATCCGTTGCTCCCTTCGCTCGTTGCTCAGAGCGCGCACCGCGCCCGGAAGCGCTCGTAGCTCTCGTCCACGCCCATCTGCACGGCGGCGAGGGCATCCTCGTCTTCCACGACGTGGCGGAAACGTCGCTGGGGCTTCAGGTACTCGACGACGGGCTTTCGCCGGCCGACCTTCTGGGTGATCCGCCGCACGCCGTCCTCGACCTCGTACAGGACGACGCACCCCGTCTGGACGGCGAGACGCGCCACGTGGACCGTCTCCTCCGACGCCATGCCCCAACCCGTCGGGCAGGGCGAGTGGCAGTGGATGTAGGACGGACCGCGGACGGCGGCGGCCTTCCTCACGCGCTCGACGAGGTCGAGCGGATAGCCGACGGAGGTCGAGGCGGCATAGGGGATGTGGTGCGCGGCCATGATCTCGACCATGTCCTTCCGGAGCGCCGGAAGCCGCGTCTCGCCCTTCGTCACCTTGCCGACCGGCGTGGTGGAGGTGCGGGCGCCGAACGGCGTGGTGCCGCTCCGCTGCCCGCCCGTGTTCATGTAGCTCTCGTTGTCGAAGCAGACGTAGACGAAGTCCTGCCCGCGCTCGACGGCGCTGGAGAGCGCCGAGAGGCCGATGTCGGCCGTTCCGCCGTCCCCGGCGACGACGAGCAGGTTCACGCCCTCGCGCTTGCCCATGGCCCTCAGCGCCGCGTCGATCCCCGAGATGACGGCCGGGGCGTTCTCGAGCAGCACGTGGAAGTGGGGCACCTTCGGCACCGCCATCTGCATCACGACCGCGAGGCAGCCCGTCGCGTTGATGACGATCGTGTTGTCGCCGAGCGCCTTCAGGACGTGACGGAACCCCAGCGTCTCGGGACAGCCCGCGCACGCGAGGTTCCCCGTGGAGAGGTGCTCGACCGCCGGGAGGTCCTTCAGCCGCACGGCCATGTCAGCGCCCTCCCGCCGCCGGGGCCGGCGACGCGGTCCACGGGATGCCCTCCTCGGGACCGCGGGCGTCGGGCCAGAGGACGGTCTTCCCGCCCAGATCCTGCCGGGCGAGCTCGACGCACCGCTCGATGGTCTTCGGCGTGATGTCCTTCCCGCCCGTCCCCACGACGCAATCGAGGAGCCGCGGCCGGCGCTCGGCGTGGTACAGCGCCCGCGTGACGTCGGGGTAGACCATGCCGCTCGTTCCGTAGCCGATATCGCGGTCCAGCACGACGACGGTGGACGCTTCCCCCAGGGCCGCCCGCACCTCCTCCTCCGGGAACGGGCGGAAGGAGCGGAGCGTCAGGACACCGACCTTCTCCCCGCGGGCGCGGAGGTCGCGCGCCGTGTGACGGGCCGTCTGCATCATGGAACCGAGCCCCACGAGGACGATCTCGGCACCTTCGACGCCGTCGGCCTCGACGAGGCCGTAGCGACGACCCGTGGCGTCGGCCAGCGCCGCGAAGGCCTCCTCGATCACGAGGGTGCTGTCGCGCAGTGCCACGTGCTTCTTGTACTCGTAGTCCGGGTACCACTCGGGAAAGAGGACCTCGCCGAACTGGAGCGGGTGCTTCGGGTCGAGCACGGGGCGCTCGGTGACGCCGGGCGGGCCGATCAGGCGATCGGCAACGTCCTGCTCCAGCGCCTCCACCGGCTCCGAGGCGTGCGAGAGGATGAACCCGTCGTAGGCCACGATCGCAGGCAGCCACACCCGCGGATCCTCGGCGATCCGGAAGGCGAGCAGGACGAGGTCGTAGACCTCCTGGACGGAGCCGGCGTAGAGCTGGATCCACCCCGCGTCGCGGTTCACGAGCGTGTCCTGGTGATCCGGCCAGATGTTCACGGGGGCGGAGAGCGTCCGGTTGGCGATCGCCATCACCACGGGGAAGCGCATGCCGGAGGTCAGGTACATGACCTCGCTCATCAACTGCAGCCCCTGCGAGCAGGAGGCCGTGAAGGTCCGGGCTCCCACCGACGAGGCGCCGAGGCAGGCCGAGAGCGCCGAGTGCTCCGACTCCACCTTGATCATCTCGGCGGCGAGCTCGCCGTCGGCGACGAACTCGGAGAGGTGCTCCACCGTGTGGGTCTGGGGCGTGATCGGGTACGCGGCGACCACCTGGACGCGGGCCTGCTTCGCCGCCCGGGCGGCGGCCATGTTGCCGTTCCAGAAGCGAGTGGTCATTCGCCTTCCCGCTCGATCGTCAAGGCGCCCCGCTTGCACTCGACGACGCAGATGCCGCAGCCCTTGCAGTAGGCGTAGTCGATCTCGTGCGTGCCGTGGGTGATGCAGCCCTCGGGGCAGTAGAGCCAGCAGAGCCCGCAGTCGTTGCAGCGCTCCTCGTCCTTGACCGGACGCATGGCCCGCCAAGCCCCGGTCTTGTTGTCCAGGCACCAGCCGGGGGTGTAGGTGAGCGTGCCCCGCGCGTCCCGTACGAAGGCCTCGTAGCGCGCCATGCCCGTGGGCTCAGCCATCCCGGCCTCCTTTCGCAACGGCCGCGTGCCCGGCGCGGGCGGCCTCCACGTTCGCTCCGGCGAGGGGCCCGAAGTGCTCCTCGAGGACCGCCTCGACCGACGTCAGCGACACATCGGCGGTGGCGGCCGCCAACGCGCCGAGCATCGCGGTGTTCATGATCGGCCGCCCCAGGACCTCGAGCGCGATCCCCGTGGCGTCGAGCGTGAGGACCCGCGCGTCGTCGAACGCGAGCCGGGACGCGTAGGCCCCGGACCGGAGGTCGGCCTCGACCGACTCGGCCGCCGCCTTGGTGTTGAAGATCAGCACGCCCCCCTGGCCGAGCCCGATCGTCACGGGCGCCATCTGCCAGATCGTCGGGTCGAAGACCACCAGCACGTCCGGGTGCAGCGAGTTGCACTTGAGCAGCACGGGCTCGCCGGAGATCCGCACCGTGCACTGGGCCAGCGCGCCGCGGCGCTCGGGCCCGAACGTGGGGATCGCCTGGGCGAACCGCCCCTCGAGCAGCGCCGCGCGTCCGAGCAGCTCCCCGGCGGTCACGACGCCGTGACCGCCGCGCCCGGCGAAGCGGATCTCGCGGAGCGTCGTCCGCGCCGCCGGAAGGTCGCCGGGGGTCCCTCCCTCGGAACCGGGTCTTCGGAACGCGACGCGCGAGTCGTCCATCGGTCTCCGGCGCGATTCTCCGCCCGTGCCGCTCGTTGGCAAGCGCTACCATCCCGCTTGCGGCGCGGCGTGTTCCCGAACGACCCGGAAAGGGAACGAAGAAACGACTGCGAGTGACTCGCAATCTCGAAGAGACGGACGCGCTCGGGAACCCGCGGGCGACACCCGGTCGCTCAGTGGGCGTTCCGTCCGCAGCGGCCCGCGGTTCCATCCGCCCCCGGCAATCCCATGTTCTCGTCCACCGGCTTCCAGGGCTGCGCTTCGTGGATGGATGCCGGCGCTCCCTCCCCCAGCGACAAGAGCTTCCACTCCAACTCGACCGCTTCCTTCGTCGCGTTCTTCAGACGCAGGGCGACGAAGAAGTCGCGGTCTCGATGGCTGGCGGCGTGCAGGACGTAGAGGTGGCCTTCCCGCGCGGGGACGATGCGCGACCACTCCTCCTCCTCGCCGAAGGGAAGATCCCCCGCCTTCGAGAGACGTTGCCTCCCCCGGTCGAGGAATCCGCCGTCCCCCACGACGTGGAGGTCTCCGTTGTGGCAGTACCAGAGATCCATCCGGTTCAGGCACTGCTCCGGGTCCTGGGTCACGTGCGCGAAGGAGAACGCGCTGCTGCCGTAGGGATCGTTCGTCGTCCGTGCGGTGAGGCGGACGGTCGCCGGGCCGTCGCCGTTCGCCGCGTCCAGCGCCGCGCCCTTCACGATCCACTCCATCGGCGCGGCAAGCTCCCAGTGATCGGCGTTCCAGCGAAGAGGCACGATCGCCTCGCCCATCGCCTCGCGCACGTGGACGAAGGCTCGGTCTTCCGCCTCTTCCACGCGTCCAAGCTTCGCCCCCGAAAGCCGCGCGAGCCCCTCTCCGCGCCAGGCGTCGATCTGCTCGGGTGTGCCGCGCCAATCGCGATGTTCGACCAAGGACGCGGGCCAGGCCTCGGGGTGGGCCGGCGCGGCGTCGGGCGTGGTCACCGCGACGAGGCGGCGATAGCCCTCCTTCGCCGGGATCCGCTCCTCCTTGGCGAGCGCGCTCCCCACGAGCACGACGCCGATCGCCGCCGCCAGCACGATCACGACGCCCCGGTGTTTCATCGTTCGATCTCCTCGCCACGCCACCACTTCGGACGATTCTCGTTCCGTTCGCCTTGCGGGGCCAGGCTTTGTTCGCGAAGGGAAGGCACGAGCAGGGAGTCACCATGCAGGCGAGCCTGCACTACCCACGAACTGGCGTGGAATCGCGCGGCCCTCGTGTCCGGGGCCGGGAGGACTCCAAGGAGGCGAATCCGGCGGGCGAGAGGGATCCCGCATGGCGAATCGGTCGTACGCATCTCCCGCCCGATGGCTGCGTTGCTCCTCGTCGGCGACCCCAAGGGGACGCGCCGGCGGCTCGCGTCCTCCGGGATGGGCATCGGCCCGGACGATGGGAAGGCGCCCGTCCCTGCGGCGAGGGAGATGGAGAGCCGGGTGGCGAGCGGCCGGGGTACCTCCTCGCCCGCGAGGACGGACACGGGCGCATCGCCCGGCACCCCCTCGATTGGGCCTCTTGACCCGGTCGGCCTCTCCGCCACGGCCCCGCCGCCGGCGGTAGGTTCTCCCGCTGCCCTCGGGAGGAGCCGCCGCATGACGCTTCGCCGTCTGTCCGTCCATCTGTCCGTCTGCCTCTTCGCCTCGCTCGCGACCCTCGCGTGCCACGGTGGACCGCGTTCGCCGATCGGGCGCGCGCCTTCGGCGAGTGCACCGCCCGTCGCCGCGCGCTCGGCGCCGCCCCGGGTCACGGCAGCACCGCGGGCGGTCGCCTCGACGGGCGGTGTCGTGTCCTACGGCCATTCGGGTGGCGCCGCCTTCTCCCAGGTGAACGTGCCGTTCGACGAGATGGTCGCGCAGGCCCGGCAGCGCGGGGAGCCGTCGATCCTCTTCTTCTGCGCGAGCTGGTGCGGCTGGTGCTCGAAGATGAAGCGGGAGACGCTCACCGACGCGCGTGTCCAGGCGCGCCTCCAGGCGTTCCCGACCGCGCTCTACGATCCGGACACGCCGGCGGGTCGCGCGGTGGCCGACCGCTACGACATCCACGCCTACCCCACCATGGTGGTCGTGGACGGCTCGGGCCACGAGCTCGACCGGATCGCCGGCGCGAGCGAGCCCGACCGCTTCCTCGATCGCCTGTCGCGGTTCTAGTCGGACTCCCGTGGCCCCCGGGAGGGTCCGCTACCCTCCCTCCATGGACGTACACGGAGCGACGGTGGTAGCGCCCCCGCTGGCGGCGGGAGCGGCCGTCGGATCCTTCGCCGTCCTCCTCCTGGTGATCCTCGGGCTGGCGGGCGTCTTCGCGGCGCTCGCGCGCCGCGGGATCGGGGCCACGCGCGTCGTGGGAGGGATGCTGCTGCTGGCCGGCACGGCGCTCGGCGTCGCGGCGCTCGTCCAGGCCGACGACGCGATCGGCGCGGACGGCACCGTGAGCGCGATCCTGGCGGCGGGGGCGCTCGTGGCGGGAGCCCTCCTGATCGCGAACCGCGGGGAGGCGCCGCCGGCGCCGTAGGGAGGCGCTCGCGGATCGACCGGCGAGGGGGGGGGATGGGGCCGATCGCCCGCGCCCGCCTCGGTGCGTGCGCGTCAAGGGCGGCGGAAATCGGCCCCGCGATCGTCAGGCCTTCTTGCGTCGGGGTCCTCGCGGGCGGGGTGACCGCCGGGTCGCGCACTCGACGGCACCCGGAGCGAGCCGGGCATGGGATGAGGACGGTCGTCCCGGCACGGTGCCCCAACGAGTCGGGCCGGCCCGCGTGGCCCGCGCCTCGGGATCGGGACGGAGGAATCGGCCGACTCGCGTTGTCAAGGGGGTGGACGGTTCAACCCGGAGACCACCCATGCGAATGCTGCTCGTCCTCGCCCTCGTCGCCATCCTCCTGCCCGCCGTGCCCGCGCTCGCGGGCGGCGATGGCCCCTGCTCGGGGGTCCAGGGCTTCGACTGCGACAACATGTGCCCCCTGGCGAAAGCCGCGAACACGCACCGCGCCCTCGGCACGGAAGCACCGCGCGTCTCGGCCCTCTGCCGGGCGGACCTGACCGAGAAGGTCGAAGCGAACCTGGCCCGGATCTGAGTCCGCGGGCGGGACGCGGTTTCCGGGCGTGCGCACGACGCCCGGGCCGCGCCCGCCCTCGGGCGATGCGGCGACGGTGGATCCTCGTGACTTCCAGCGTGTCTTCGAGACGTGCAAGGACCCGGTCTTCCGGTTCCTGTGGCGGCTGTGTCGTGACCGGACGGATGCCGAGGATCTCCTCCAGGACACGTTCGTCGCGTACTGGCGGAAGGGAGACGGGCACGACGGGCGGGGATCCGTGCTCGCCTACCTCCGTCGCATCGCCTATCACCTCTATCTCAACCTCCGCACCAAGCGGGCGCGCCGCACGAACCTCTCGGCGCACATCCCTCCGCCCGCCGCGGAAGTGCCGGGGGCGGCCAGGTCCGTGGCGGGCCGGGACGCCCGAGCCAGCCTGCTGGAACAGGTGCGTCGCGCCGTGGACGACCTCCCGGACACCGCACGCGAGGCGTTCATCCTCCATCGTTTCGAGGGCCTCGATTGCCGGGAGATCGCCCAACTGATGGGAGCGCCCGTGAAGACCGTCGAGAGTCGCCTCCGCCGCGCCACGCGCGCGCTCGTGGAACGACTGGCTCCTCTCGCGACCGACGTCGGATCGGATGCGTCGTGAGCGCACGCCCCATCGAGGACCGCGCTCGCGACCGTCTGGAGGGAAGACTCTCCGCCGAGGAGGCGGCCCTGCTCGAAGAGCTCGTCGTCGCCGATCCCGTGGAGGCGGATCGCCTCTCCGCGTACGAGGTCGCCTACCGCGGCACGGCGCCCCTCGCCGCCGCCGCGCCGGCGTGCCCCGTGGGTCGGGAGGCCATCCCGACCGGCCGGTCGCGCCCGCAGGTCCCCTACGTCCGCGTCGCCGCCGCCGTCCTCGTCGCGGCCCTGGGCGCGCTCGCGTTCCTCCTCGTTCCCCGGACGTCGGCGACCGAGACGGTGCGGCTCGCCGCGATCCCGCTCGAACCGCCCGCCGCTCCGACCGTGCAGGAGGCGTTGCGCGACGTTCCCCTGACGCTCGCGTCCTATCGCCCGACCGCCGACGGGACGGTGCGCTGGCTCTCCGACGAGAGCGAGGCTCGGATGCTGGCCCGGTGGACGGGGCGCCCCGTGCTCCACTACCAGGCGCTCCGGGTCTGCCCCATCTGTCGGCGGATGGAACAGGTGACCTTCGCCGACCCCGACGTCCAGGCGCTCCTCGCCGCGTACGTCCCCTTCCGCGAGGAGCTCTCGGGCCGATCGCCGGACGAGTTGGGCGAGATCCTGCGACAGGGCTGGCCTCGCTTCGCGAGCGAGACGCCGGGCGGCCGGGTGCTGGCGCGGATGGACGGCTATCGCGAGGCGCCGGACTTCGCGGCAGAGCTGCAAAAGGACGAACCGCGCACGCCGACGGCGGACTGGACGCGCTTCGGGGAGTGGCTGGACGACCTCGCCGCGGCGCGGAGTCGACTGGACGCCGGAGCGTACGGCGAGGCGTGGCGGGCGTTGGAGGCGGCCCGTTCGAAGGCGCTCGTGGAGCCGCGCTGGTTGGCCGTCGTGCAGGCGCTGGAGGCGGGTGTCGCCCGTTCGGCCTCGGAGCGACTCGCCGCGGCGCGCGATGCCGACGCGCCGCTTCGGATCCTCGAAGACGCCGCGACGCGCTTCGAGGGCTCCCCTTTCGCACAGGACTTCCGGTCGATCGCCGCTCGCGTTCGCGAGCGCGGTCGCGTGCCCGAACTCGTGGAGACTGCCCGATGAGACGTTCGATCGCGACCCTCCTGCCCTCCGTGTTGCTCGCCGGCGTCGTCGCCGCCGCCGTGGCGGCGGACGGCGGCCTCGACGCCGCCGTGAAGGCCTTCGAGGCCGGGCGGTGGAAGGAGGCGGCCGAGGCGGCTCGCGCGGTGCCCGACACGGACGCCGACCACGCGAAGGCCCAGTACCTGCTCGGCGAGTGCGAGCTGGTCCTCGGCGACGCCGCCGCGGCCGAAACGGCGTTCCAGGCCGTGCTCGAGAGGCGCCCCGACGCCGTGCCGGCGCAGGTCGGGCTGGCGCGGTCCCTCGTGATCCAGGGAAAGGGCGAGGACGCCCTGGCACGATTGGAGAAGACGCTCGAAGCGGCGCCGAAGGACGTCGATGCCCTCCGCGTCCAGGGGGAGGCCTACCTGGCCCTCGGGCGGACGAAGAAGGCCATCGACGTTCTGGTCAAGGCGAACCATGCCGCGAAGGACGATGTCATGGCGGCGCGGGCACTCGTGGAGGCCTACCTGCAGGCGGAAGACGAGGGTCGCGCGGAGCGGGTCGCGAAGCGGCTGAAGAAGGCACGCCCGAAGCACCCGATGGGCCCCTTCCTCCTGGCTCTGGTCCTGGAGAAGAAGGGCGACGAGGACGAGGCCATCGACGCCTATGAGGAGGCCCTGAAGCGCGACGACAACTTCCTCGACGCCCACAAGAACCTCGCGATCCTCTGCCACACCATGAGCCACGACTACCAGGACCAGGAGCGCGTGAAGAAGGCCATGGAGCACTACGAGCGCTACTTCGCGCTGGGTGGCCACGACCCGGAGCTGGAACAGGCCTATCGGACGACGCGGAGCTTCCTGGAGTCGCGAGGACAACTTCGATAGCCAAATCCGATCGCGCGCCGGCTCGGGGCCTGGCCGGAAACAGGCGTTGGGAAGGACGCTCGCATTCGCGTCGGATGGGGTCCTGATGAGGGAGCGGATCCTTCAGGCCAAGCGCCAGCAACGCCGAGGAATTCGCGACCGAGGAAGGGCCGCAGACGGCGGGAAGGCGGGTGGGAAGGGCGACAGTCCTCTACGGACGGGTCCTCAGCGGCCGGCGCGGGAGAGGAGCGAGGGAAGGCCCCGCATGTCGGCGAAGACGTCGGCCCCGGCGGCCTCGAGCCGGGCCGGGGGCACGAGGCCGCCCGCGTAGCCCAGGGCGCGCATCCCGGCGGCCCGGGCGGCCTCCACGCCCGACGGGCTGTCCTCGACCACGACGCAGCGCGCAGGGTCGGCGCCCAGCGTGCGGGCGGCGTGGAGGAAGAGATCGGGCGCGGGCTTGGCGCGGGCGACGTCTTCGGCGCTGAAGATGCGGCCGGCGAAGCGGTCGTAGAGACCCGTCAGACCGAGGGTGAAGCGCATCTTCGCGTGGCTCCCGCTCGAGGCGACGCAGGTGGGCAGGTCGATCGCGTCCAGCGCCTCGAGGATCCCGTCCACGGGCTTCAGGCCGTCCGCGAACGCCGTCCGGTACCGCTCGTCGAAGGGCGCGTCCCAGTCCGGCGGGAGCGCCCGCCCCAGATGCTCCTCCAGCGCCTCGCGCATCGCATCCGCCGATCGACCGAGGAAACGCTCCGCGATCTCGGCTTCGGAGAGCCGCCACCCCATCTCGGCGAGCACGACGGCGTCCACGGCGAGCGCGATCTGCTCGCTGTCGACCAACACGCCGTCGCAGTCGAAGAGGACGAGGTCGACCCGGCCGCCCGTCACGAGGCGTCGCTCCGTTCGGGGTCGAAGGGTCGGTCGAGGTACCCGCGGGCCGCGGCGCCCGAGCCCTGGTAGTCGATGCCCGACTCGATCGCCTTCCGGTACTGGACCGCGGCTTCCTCCCGTCGCCCCCGGGCGTCGAGGGCATTCCCGAGGAAGATGCGGGCCCAGGCCTCGATCACCGGCTTCATGCTGCCCGCCCTCCCCGCGATGCTGGCCCGGTACGCCTCGTCCGCACGCTCGAAGTCGCCGCGATTCGCGCGGATCTGCCCGAGGTGGAGCCACGCGATGGCGTCGTCGGGTTTCTCCGCGACGACCAGCTCGAGGCCGGGCTCGGCGCGCGCGTGGTCGCCGGCTGCGAAGTAGGCGGTCGCGAGCTTCTTCTGCATCTCGCGGCGGAGCGCGGCTTCGTCGTCCCGTTCCTCGTCGAAGAGGTAGATCTCGGTGTGGGCGGCGTGCTCGCCCACGCCGTGCATCTCGATCGACTCGGGCCAGGACGCGTGTCCTCCCGGCTGGAGGAATCGGAATCGGCGCGCGAGGCCGGTCCGCCTGGAGACGACGTCCAGGTCGTTGCCCACGCTCACGACGATCCGATGGGGATACAGGTTCCCGAAGAGCCAGGAGGGATCCCGGTCCGTGATGCCGATGGATGCGAGGAACGCGTCGTTGTCCGTCTCGCTGCCGAGGAGGAGCGTGCCGGGCACGAGATCCTGCGCCATGGAGGTGTCGGCGGGAATCCAGCCGTAGGGCGGCACGAAGAACTCCGCCCACGCGTGGCCGCCGCCGTGGAACCAATTCGCGACCACCATCCTCGCCGGGATGCCCAGCGCCCGGCACAGCGCGATGAACACGGCGCTGAACTCGCCGCAGTCTCCCTTCCGCTTCGCGAAGGAGCGGGCGCTGCCGCGGTCCTCCATCGCCGGGTACTCGTAGGACATCTCCGCCACCGTCCAGTCGAACAGGCGCCGGGCCGCGCGCCACGGGTTCGGCTCCCCGTCGGCGATTTCGACGGCTTTCGCGGAGATCTCCGGCGTCACCGCGACGTAGTCCTCCGAAGCCGTGTAGCGGCGATAGCCCTCCGACGTCCGGTCGTACGGCTCGATGGCGTGGGGATCGACCGCCGAGTGGACCGTCGACACGGCGATCTCGAAGTCGACGGCGAAGCGAACCACTTCCCCGCTCCGAACGTCCGTCCTCCGCCAGAGAGCGATGCGGTTTCCCGAGAGCAGGTCCTCCACGATGTCCGCGGGCTCGGGATCGATCGTCTCGATCCGGACCCGTTGGCCCGGCCGGTCCACGGGTAGGGCGAGCCAGAGGAGGATCTCGGGAGGCGGATCGCCGCCGACGTCCACGTTGTCCACGACGTAGAGGAGGCGTCCCTTGCGTACGCGCTGCATCCAGCCTCCCGAAGGCGACGGCGGCCGGGGAGACGACCGGCGCCGGCTGCCGGCGGAGGCTACCCCGGGAAGACGGTCCGGGCCACGGTCCGCGCATCCCCCCCCCCACCGCGAGTCCCCCGGTGACAAGACCTCTGCACGAGCCGATGCATCGCTACGGAAGCCCGACCGGGGAGTTCTTGCCTTGGGCCTGTCCGTCACAACGCTCACCCTCTTCGCTCGCCTTCCCGCCGTCTTCGGCCCCTCCTCGGGCCCGAATTCCCCAGCGTGGCTGGCGCGCGGCCTGGAGGATCCGCTCCCTCGTCATGACCACAACCGACGCGAAGCGAAGCGTCTCTCTCGACCCCTGTTCCCGGCCAGGCCCCGACGCAGGCATCGGGCGCGAGATGGGTTCGACCCAATCGCCGGGCGGGGTCCCCCCCGCCCGGCGGTCCCGCAATCCTGACGGCAATCGCCCTCCGGACCCGAGGGCCGCGCAATTCGACGCCCGTTCCTGGACAATGCGGGCCTGGATACGTGAACGAGGTGCGCCCATGCACGGGAAACCCTGGCTGATCGTCTTTCCGGTCGCAGCCGCCGGGATCGTGGGATTCGCGATCGGCCGCGGGGCGGCGTCGCCCACGCCCCGCGAGAACCACTCCGTGACGCGACACGACGACGGGGCGACTTCCCCGGAGACGTCGCTCCGCGGCACGCCGGCCCCCTCGCCCGCCGCCCCCGCACCCGCGGAGGGGGCGGCCGGCGACTCGCCGCCGGAGCCGTCGGAGTTGGCCCGCCGGACGGCGGCCGTCCGCGCGCAGGCCCGGGACATGGAGGCGAACGCCGAACGGATCGCTCGCGCCCAGATGGAGAAGGAGCGACAGCAGCGCGAGGCCGACCGGGAGCGCGAGCGCACCCTCATGGCGGACGCCGCTCGTGGCGGAACGATGGCGATGATGCGAACGCTCCACGACCAGTGGGTGCCGCCCTGGGAGCTCCTGTCTTCGCCGGAGCGCTTCGGGGAGCACTTCGCCCGGAAGAGCCAGGGCTACGTGGTGGACGGGCCCGGATTCGCGGCGACGAGTGCGCTCTCCGACGGGGACACGATCCGCTACCCGCCCGGCATGTTCGAGGTGTCGAACACCTGGTTCGAGTCCCGGCACCCGTTCCCGAAGGACCTGCTGGTGGACGGCGCCGGGATGGACGAGACGGTCCTCGTCCTCCTCTCGGAGTTGCGCATGAGGGACGAGGTCCAGAGCCTCACCTTCCGGAACCTGACCCTGGACTGCAACGACAACTACCTCGAGGCCATGCGGCAAGGTCCGTACACCCTCCGGCTCGATCGATGCCGCGTGATCGGCTTCGACATGGGTGCGGGAGGTTCGGTGATGCTGAGCGGAAGCGTGGGGGCCTTCTACGCGACCGACTGCCGCTTCGAAGCGTGTTACGGCAAGGCCCCCGGTTTCGGCAACCTCTTCGACGTCCGCGGGATGCTGCTCGCGCGGATGGAGCGATGCGTCGTCGTCGGTCCGTTCCGTAGCGTCTTCGGCAACGACTCCCGCAACGCCCAGATCTGGGTGGACTGCCGCTTCGAGAGGATGGTCCCTCGCCTGGCCCCGTCCTTCGACGTCCCCCCCTCCGGGGTGCGCCTCGTCGACTGCACCGAGTCCTTCCTGTCCGGGGAGGAGGCCGCGGAAGGGCCGGCGCAGCGGCCCCTGACCGACATCAACGCCACCTGGAAGTGAGGCCCTGGCGCCACGCCGCCGACGGCGCCGGCGAGGGGATGGCGAGGCGGCGGACCGCGAGAAGCCTCAGCCTCCCGTGGCCGTGATCCAAGCCAGCGCCGCGGGGAGTTCGGCGGCCCAGCAGGCGGGGTCGTGGGCACCCTCGAAGACGGAGAAGCGCGTCGGGATGCCGTGCCGGCGCAGCGGGTCGGCCAGGCGGGTGACGCTCTCGCGTTGGCCGATGTCCTGGCGCATGCCGGACGGCGGGTGCTCGACGCCCTGCTCCGCCTCGGCCGAGCCCACGCCGAGGGGGACTCGCAGACGGCGAACGGGAACACGTCGGGATGGGAGAGGGTGGCGAACGCCGCGGCGAGGCCGCTCAGGCTGAGGCCGACGAGGATCGGCGGCGGGGCGTCGTCGCCGAGGCCGAGCGCCGCAAGCACCTCGTCGATCAGGAACCGGGCGTAGGCCGGGCGACAGGCGTAGTCGACGTGTCGAGTCTCGGGTCCGCCGTGGGAGACGAAGGCGCAGGCGGTGTCCGTGAGGCGCCCCGCGCTCCGCTCCGCCTCGACGAGGGCCAGCGCCCCGACGCGCTCGACGTAGAGCTCGCCGTCGAGGAAGAGGAGGAGCCGCCGGCCCACGCGCGGCTCCACCCAGCAGGTACGCTCGCCGTCGAGGACGGTCGTCCGGATCGGGGGCGCTTCGAGGTGCATGAGGGCCGTGGGAAGGATGGTATGGGCCGCCGACGACGGCGACCGCTCGTCCCGCCGTCGCGCCGGTCGTCCGGTAGAGCGCCCGCCCCCGGCGAGGAGGGCGCGGGCCCCCCGAGAACCACGAGTGCGCGGCGCGGGCCCCATCGGCACCGCGCCGCGCAGCGAGAAACCGTCCGTTCCGATCCTGACACCGTACGACGGGGTCAGCGGGGCACGTCGCGGATGCGGCGCTCCCAGGCGGCCAGCTCGTGGGGAGCCGGACCGACATCGAATCCGTTCGGAAGGGCGTCGGGTACGGGGGAGGCCGGGGCGGCCTTGCCGCGGAGCCGCGCCGTGACCTCGGGGTACACGTCCAGGTAGCGAACGCCCAGGGCATAGACTCCGAACACCCCGGCGACGATCATCAGGGTCACGAAGATCTCGCCCCAGGCGGGCACGTAGTGACCGCCCTGGGCGTACTCGAAGCCCGTGATGCTGACGTTCAGGCGGTTCAACACGAAGCCGAACACGACGAGAAGGCTCGAGGCGTAGAGGCCGGTGGGGTGCTTCCGGATCCGGGAGAACGACAGCAGCGCCGCCGGCAGGAGCACACCGAGCGCGAACTCGAGGAGGAACATCATCGACTCGTAGTTGAAGTTGGCAACCAGGGCGAGACGGCCGTTCACCGCGAGGTCGAACACCCGCACGATCCCGTAGACCCACAGCAGGGCGACCAGGATGCGGGCGAGGCCCCCCAGGACGTGCGTTTCGAGATGGCGACCGAACGCCTTGGCCGAGAGCCGCGAGAGGACGATCACCATCGCCAGGCCCATGCAGATGGCGGACATGAGGAACAGGGCCGGCAGCATCTCCGTGTACCAGAGGCCATGGAGCTTGCCGGGGACGATGAGGAAGAGCGCGCCGAGGGACGACTGGTGGAGCGTGGAGAGCACCACGCCCACGATCACGATCGGCAGCGTCACCGCGTGCTGGATCTTCACCATCCTATCCCAGCCCCATCGTTCGAAGAGCATGCCCGAACCCTCCAGCAGGAGGACGCAGGTGTAGAGCATCAAGCACCACGCCACCTCGAACAGGACGGAGTGCGGGTTCCACATCACGATGGGATGCCAGATCGCCCACGAGCGGCCGATGTCGATGAAGAGGGAGAACGAGGCGCTCGCGTAGGCGAGGAACGCCATGAGCACCACCGGCCGGATGATCTGCCGGTAGCGCTTCGCGTTGAAGATGTAGACCGTCCCCATCATCGTGAAGCCGGCGCCGCCGAGTCCGATGGCCACGAGGACGTTGAACCCCTTCCAGAGACCCCAGGGGTACTTGTCGGAGAGGTTCGTGACGGCCCCGAGGCCCCCGATGAACCGCACGACGGTGGTGACCAGCCCGATGGCCAGCAGGACGAAGAACGTCCCCTTCCAGAACCCTAGACGATAGTGACGGGCGTCAGACATCGCCGTTGCTCCCGTTGTTGCCGCGTTGCGAAGCCTCCCATGTGGCGACTTCGTCTCGACGGTTGGTGATCCACCAGATCGCCAGGAGCGCGGCGCTGCCCCCGACGACGATCGCCGGAAGGCGATCCAGTTGCTTCATGGTCAGGACGGGGAGCGGCTCGTTGCCCAGCTCGGGCTTGTAGCCGATGGCCGGTATCGGCTTCGGCGTGAGGAAGAGGACGGACGTGCCGCCGATCTCCTTCTCCCCGTAGACGTGGTCGTAGTAGTCGTCCGGACTGTCCTCGATGCGGGCGTGGGCCTCCTCCAGGAGCTCCTTGCGGGTCCCGAAGATCGTGGCACCGTAGGGGCAGGCGTCGGCGCAGGCCGGCTGCTCACCCTCGCGGATGCGGTCGATGCACATGTTGCACTTGCGGACCGCGGGCACCGGATCGTTCCACTCGTAGCGCGGGATGTTGAACGGGCAGGCGACCATGCAGTAGCGGCACCCGATGCACTTGTCGACGTCGTAGATGACGGGGCCTTCCTCCGTCTTGATCAGCGCCCCGACCGGGCAGACGCTGGCGCAGCTCGGCACCAGGCAGTGGCGGCAGAGGTCGCGTCGGTGAAGTTCGCCCTCGTCGACGAGACAGGTGTAGGCGGTCGCCGACAGCTCCGTCACCTTGTCGGCGGCGGGGAAGCCCTGCTTCTCCTTGCAGGCGGCGACGCACTTGCCGCAGCCTTGGCAGGCGGTCATGTCGAAGAGCAGGCCGACCGGTTCCGTGCTCATCGGGAGATCTCCTTTCGGGCCGAACGACGGCCACGCGCGGGCCGGGCCAGCGAGGATCGGGTGGCGTAGGCCTCATCGGGATCCGCCCCGGGAGGCGGCCAGCACGGAGGCACCAGGGCGCGCCAGCGGCGACGCTCCCTCAGGTCTCCCCACACGGCGACGGCCACGGCAAGGACCGAGCCGACGCAGAACACGAGGAGAAGGATGTTCATCACGACGAGCCCGCTGATGTCCTGCGAGACCGCGGCGACCATGACGCACCTCCGAGGTTTCCGGCCCCCTCATCGGGCCCGGCGTCTGAGACATGGCACCTGCCGTGCCCTACCCCTCGCCCCACGAGAGCGCCGCCCTATCCGGTGGCGGGGGCTGGGTTTGCGCGCACCCCACCTGCAAGGCGCCGGCGAGAGCACCCGTGGATGTGTAGGAATCGCCGACCGGCGCGTCCGGATCCCCGACACGGACAGCGGGTCGGCACGCATCGGGGGGCACGGCCGCCCATCGGGATCTTCCATGGCGGCGCGCGGCGCGCCCCATGCCCGGACGCGCATCGCGAGGGAGGCGCCGTCCTCGGCGCCCCGGAAGCCAACGGGGGCGAGGGGCCGAGCAGGTACAATGTGGCAACGAAAGGAGCGGGGCCCCCCGCGGGGGCCGCGTCGCTTCGTTGGACGCCATCGTGCACCCCGCGAACGCTGCCCTTGGGGCGCCCGGATCGAGGACATGAGGCTCGTTCCCCGCCGGTTGGCGCCCCGCCTCATCCTGCTTCTCACGCTGCTCGTCGCCGTGGGTTACGGGGTGTCGGGGTGGCTGAACCTGAGGACCCTGGAGCACCAGCTCCTGGACCAGAAGGTGCTAGCCGCGGACCAACTGTCCCGGAGCCTCACGAGCGCCACGTGGCACGCCATGCGGGCGGGCCGCAAGGACGACGCCTACGCCGTGATGCAGACCATGGCGGAGCACCAGGGCGTCGACTACATACGGATGTTCGCCAAGGAGGGACGGGTGGCATTCTCCACCGTTCCCGAGGACCGATCCCGGGTGGAGATGGACGCCCTCGAGTGCCGGGTGTGCCACGAGTACGAGCCCCCGCTCGTGGGCCTCGAGATCGCCAAGCGGGTCCGGATCCTGGACCACGACGGCGACGGCCGGAAGCTGGCCTTGCTGACGCCGATCCAGAACGAGCCCGCCTGCAGCACGGCGGCCTGCCACGCCCATCCCCCGCGCATGCACGTGCTCGGGATCCTGGACGTCGCGGTGAATCTGTCCGACGTGGACGGGAAGATCGCCTCCGAGGAGTGGTCGACCACCGTCTTCACGCTCCTCAGCATCCTCGTCATCGGAGGTGTCATTGCCTTCTTCGTCGAACGGTTCCTCGGCCGTCCGATCCGGGAACTCACCAAGGACGCCGCCCGGCTTGCGGGGATGGACCTGGACCGGCCGATCGACGTGCGGTCGGACAGCGAGTTGGGAGACCTCGGCCGGACCTTCGACGTCATGCGGGTCCGGCTGCGCGAAGCCCGCGAAGCCAACCAGCGCTTCACCGCCGGCCTGGAGGAGACGGTCGAGACCCGCAGCCGGGAGCTGGCCGACACCCAGCGCCAGCTGATCGAGAGCGACCGCCTCGCCTCTCTCGGCCGGCTTGCAGCCAGCGTCGCCCACGAGGTGAACAACCCCATCTCCGCGGTTCACAACCTGGCCGTCTTCCTCCAGCGCATCATGGGCGAAAACGGAGTCCCCCCGAACGACTACCCGCATTCGAGCGTCACCTCGGACAGATCGCCTCCGAATCCGCACGCGCCGGACGCATCGTGCAAGACCTGCTCTCCTTCTCGCGACGGTCGAAGGTCCAGATCTCCAACGTGGACCTGGCCGAGGTCGTCCGCGCCACGCTCGAGATCGTCGGGCACCGCGTCGAGCTCGCCCGGCTCGAACTGGTCCTCCAGCTGCCGCCCGATCTCCCGACCGTCCCCGGCGACCGTTCCCAGATCGAGCAGGTGATCATGAACCTGGTCCTGAACGCCGTGGAAGCGATGAAGCAGGGGGGGCGCCTCGTCATCCGAACGGGCCTCGAATCGGCGACGGACCACGCGGTCCTGCAGATCGAGGACACCGGCCCCGGCATCCCAAAGGACGACCTCCTGCACATCTTCGATCCCTTCTTCAGCACGAAGACGGGCGAGAAGGGCGTGGGGCTCGGGCTCGCCGTCGCGTACGGGATCGTCGATGCCCATGGGGGACGCATCAACGTGCAAAGCGATATGGGGAAGGGGACCACCTTCACCGTACGCCTTCCACTTCACGCACCCGAAGCCGCCGCCACGGACGCTTCTACCGGGAAGGAGGGGTCATGACGCGAGCGCCTCGAATCCTCGTCGTCGACGACGAACCCGTGCAACGCGAATCGATCGCGGTGTGGCTCACCGAGGACGGCTACGCCGTGCACACGGCGTCGTCGGGCGCTGAAGCGATCGCGATGAGCGAGAAGAACGAGTACATCATCTACTTCATGGACCTGAAGATGCCTCCGGGATCGACGGCATCGAGGCGATGCGCGAGGTCCAGAAGATCAACCCCGACGCCGCCGTCGTCATCATCACGGCCTACGCGACCGTGGACACCGCCGTACAGGCGATGAAGGATGGGGCGACCGAGTACGTCGTCAAACCCTGCAACCCGAACGAGCTCTCCCTCATCGTCGAGCGGATCCTCAGGGTCAAGAACCTCCAGCGGGAGAATCGCCTGCTGCGCAAGCGACTGACCCGCCAGTACGAGTTCCACGACATGGTGAGCAAGAACACCACCATGCACGAGATCTTCGATCTCATCCGCAACGTAGCGGCCCTCAAGAGCACGGTTCTGGTCCAGGGCGAGAGCGGCACGGGCAAGGAGATGATCGCCCGCGCGATCCACGTGTGCAGCGACCGGCGCGACAGACCCTTCGTGGCCGTACCCTGCACCGCGCTGGCCGAGTCCCTCCTCGAGTCCGAGCTCTTCGGCCACGAGCAGGGGGCCTTCACGGGCGCGACGGGGCGGCGGAAGGGAAAGTTCGAGCAGGCGGACGGGGGAACCATCCTTCTCGACGAGATCGGCGACATCAGCCCGAAGCTGCAGGTGGAGCTCCTGCGTGTGCTCCAGGAGAAGCGCTTCTGCCGCGTCGGTGGGAACGATGAGATCAGCGTGGACGTCCGCGTGATCGCGGCTTCGAACGTGAACCTGCAGGACGCGGTTCGCGAGGGCAAGTTCCGCGACGACCTCTTCTATCGCCTGAACGTGATCACCGTCCACATCCCCCCGCTACGCGAGCGCATCGAGGACATCCCGCTGCTCGCCCGCGCCTTCGTCGAGCGGATCTCGGCCGAGATCGGGCGAGAAGTGGTCGATATCGACGAGGCCGCGCTGCGACTCCTCGCCAGCTACGACTGGCCGGGCAACGTCCGGGAACTCGAGAACGCCGTGGAGCGAGCGATCGCCATCTCCCGGGACAAGATCCTCTCGGAGGACGACTTCTCCTTCCTCCGGCGTCGCGCGGAGGAACGCGCGGGTTGGGCGCCGCCGCCGAACCTCCCCCTCAAGGACATCGAGCGACGCGCCATCGAAACGACGCTCGATCGCACGGGCGGCAACGTGAAGGCCGCGGCGGAGGTCCTGGGCATCGACCGATCCACGCTCTACGACAAGATCAAGCGGTACGACATCCACCGCATCTCCGGGTGAGAAGGGGCGAGTCCGCGTCAATCGCGAACGGGCGTTGGAGTTTCACGGCCCGGGTCCGCGTCTCTCGCCCGGGGCCTCGGGTGCTCGTCGTCGGGGCCTCCAACGGGTCGCCTCGTCCTCGCGCCTTGGCCTCGAACCCGAGCGAGCGACCAGGACACCCTGTCCACGGCATGAGAGGACGGGAGCCGTTCGCGGGCGGGTCCGAACGACCCGCCGCTTCACCGAGCGGTAGCATGGGCGGCTTCCTTCCGGAGCGACGGCCATGAAGCCCTTCCTCGCCGCGGCGGTCCTGACCATGCTCGCAGTCCTCCTCCCGGTCGGCTCGGCGACCGCCGGCGAGGTGCGGGAACAGGACGGCGTGATCCTGCCGGTCGGGCTGGCAAAGGACGCCGTGGTGCCGGTCCTCGTCTGCCACGAGTCCGTGCTGGAGCGGGACTGGATCGATTGGAAACGGCTGGTGGGAGGGGACGGCATCGCCTTCCCCGCCAAGGGCGCGATCGTGGTGGTGGCGAAGGGCAGGGCCACGCGACGGCGCGCGGGGGCGCGGGACGTGCAGACCGAGGAGCCCGACGAGATTCGCGACATCGAGAATGCGCTGTCGCGCGCGGCACGCCTCCACCCCGGCCTGGCACGGTGTCCGTGGGTCGTCGCCATCGCCTCGCAGGCCAGCGCCGCGAGCGAGCGCCTCCTCGCCGACGTCCTCAAGAGCAAGGGGCGCTTCCAGGGGCTGGTGTTGGCCCAGCCCTACCCACACGCCTTGGCGCCGATGCCCGAGCCGATGACCGGCTTCCGGCTGGGCGTCGTCGAGCGGGGCACCCAAGGAGAGAGCCTCCTGGCCGCGGCCAAGGAGAAGGGGGCCGCCGTGCAGCACGCCGGGCTCGGCGACGACTTCCCCAAGGGCGTGACGCTCGAGGTCGCATCGTTCCTCCAGCAGCTCGACAAGAAGCCCGTCGAGGAGCGCCCCGTGGTCCCCGCCGCCGCGGAGCCGGGGACCTGGACCACCCTCACGACGAAGTCGACGGACGACCTGGAGATGACCGCCGACCTCTACCGCAACGCCGATCCGCACGCACCGGTCCTCGTGTGCGCGCACCAGGCCGGCAGCAGCCGGGGGGAGTACCGGCGCATCGCTCCCCGGCTCGTCGCCGAGGGCTACACCGTCCTCGCCATCGACCAGCGTTCGGGCGGCGCGTTCGATGGCGTCGCGAACGAGACAGCGGCCCGCGCGAAGGAACAGGGCGTGAGCGCCTCCTACCTGGAAGCGCAAGGCGAGATGCGACGGGCGGTGGCCTGGGCCCGTGAGCTCGGCTTCGACGGGCCGATCGCCCTCGTCGGCAGTTCCTACTCCGCCACGAACGCCGTCTGGGTGGCGCCGGACCTCCAGGACGTCGTCGCCGTCGTGGCCTTCTCGCCCGGCCCGTACGTGCACCCCCGCTACCGGAAGTTGTTCGACGAGGACGTCACGAAGCTCACCAAGCCTACGCTCTTCGTGTGCCCGCCCTCCGAGGAGGAGAACGCGAAGAAGCTCCTCGACCAGATCCCGGCGAAGGCAAAGGAGATCTACGTCCAACCCGACGGCGTCCACGGAGCGAAGACGCTGTTCCTCTCTCCCACGTTCGGCGATGCCTGGACGCACGTCCTCGCCTTCCTCCACCAGCACGTCCACTCCTGACCCGTAGGGAGGCCTCCCGAGCCCTTCCGGGCCCGCATCCTCTGACCTGCGTTGCCCGCAAAGCGCGCGACGCCAGGGCCTGGCCGGGAATGAGTGTTGAGAGAGACGCTTCGCTACGCGTCGGATGTGGTCATGACGAGGGAGCGGATCCGGAGGCGTAGCGCCAGCCACGCTGAGGAATTCGCGACCGAGGAAGGGCCACAGACGGCGTGGAGGCGAGTGGAAAGGGCGACAGTCGTTCACGGACGGACCCTTGGAGCCCACGTCGTGGACCGTCAAGGAGCGACGGGGCCCTGCGGGTCTCGTTCACGTCCAACAGGGTGTCCTGGGTGCGGCCCTCGTGTCCGGGGCCGGGAGGGCTCCAAGGAGACGAGTCCGGCGAGCCCGAGGGTCCCCGTTCGGCGAATCGGTCGCACGCATCTCGCGCCCGATGCCTGCGCCGCTCGTCGTCGGAAGGGGAGGACGACTGGTCGACGGTGCCTCCTGGCCGATGGCGACCTCCGTTCGTCACGTCACGCGCCTCGCGCCGTGCGCCAGCAAGAGTCGTCGAGGGTGGCCGAGGAGCGTCAGGGGCCGGAGGAAACGCTCACGGGGGTCGGGACGGCGCCCGGGGCGGAGGCGAAGAAGAGGAGGTCGTTCGTGTCCACGACGCCCACGATGGGATCCACGTGCACACGGCCATCGGCGGCCACCATGCCGCGCCCGATGGGCACCGCGCCGTCGGCGAAGTCTTCGAAGACGGTGATCGTGGCGCCGGCGTAGGGATAGACGAAGTCGATGGCGGGGCCGGCGACGAAGTCGCGTCCCAGGACCGGAAGGGGGTTGGGATTCTGCACCCAGACCTCCAGCGTCGGATCGCCGAAGAGCGTCAGCATCCGCGAGTAGCACCAGGCCACCTTGTAGTTCTTGGTCCCCGCATCGGCGCTCGTGTAGTTGCGGGTCATGACCCCGCGCGCGTAGTTCAGCATGTCTCCCAGGCGCGGGTGCGGCTGGTCGTCGCCGATGTTCCCGTAGGTGTCGGGCCAGAGGGCGTCCACGACCCCGACGATGAACTGCCGCCCCACGGTGTTGTTGCTGTTCCGCGTGAAGGCCATCACACCGATGGCGCCGCCGCCGGACATGCGGAGGATGGACTCCGCGAAGCCAGGGCTGACGTAGTCGAACGCTCCGGAGGAACAGTTGTCGCTGAGCACGAGGGGGAGGAGCTCGTCGTTGACGAGCGAACCGAGATGGCTCGTGGAGAACCACGGATCCCCCCAGCCGCCCGACCAGCCGTGATCGACATGGAAGAACAGCGACTTCCCGGCGTTGAAGGCGTCGATGATCTGCTGCGCGTCGCCGTCCCACGGGTAGCCGTCCTCGGGCCTGAGCGGCGCGGGGAGCGGCGTCGTGCCGTCGCGATAGAAGCGCGGCGTGTTGTCCGGGGTCAGCGGCGTGTGCGCCGTGTAGATCCGCTGCACGTCGAAGCCCTGGTCGACCATGTGGTTGCGGATGTCCTCGGAGTCCTGGATGAAGCGACGGCCGTTCTCGACGAAGTCCGGCTGATCGCCCCCGTGGGGCTGGAAGTACGACGCGATCGCCGCCCGGCCGTAGAAGCTACCGCCCGGAAACTCCGTCGGCGGGGTCGCCTCGTAGCCGATGATCTTGTCTACGACCGTATCCGCTTCGGCGAGGCTGTCGACAGGGATGCGGCCCACGGCGATCGACGGGACGAGGGCGTCCGCCATGGGGTCGGTGTGGATCTGGGCATAGGGGAAGTCCGAGGGGAACTCGCCGTCCTTGTAGCGGCGGGGAAGGACGAAGGGAGGGATGTCGTCGGCGTCGCCCATGAGAAGCAGGTAGGAAAAGCGAACGAGCGCATTGTCGTAGCGTGCGTCGAGAAAGGTCTGGATCTCCTCGCCGGTGTCGGGGCCTCCCCCGGCGGCCCCGTCGTTCACCAGGACGACCGAGGTGAGGAGACCACGCCCGTTCTTGTGGGCCGCGAGGCGGTTCGCGGCGTCCAGATAGGCGGGCGTGACGAGGATCAGGAGCTCCTCGCCGCGCACGATCCATGTCGGCTTGGCGAAGCCGGAGACCGACTCGATCGCGGCGTGGTTCCAGGTGAGGGAGCGGATCGTCGCGTTGCCCTCTTCGAACGGATTCCCGGCGCCGTCGCCGAGGAACAGCCCCGTCCCGCCCTCGAAGTGGAGGTCGAACTCGACGCTGTCGTAGAGCGACAGCTCCCTCGACTGGGGGACGTAGCGCCCGGCGGCGATCCGCAGGACCACCAGGCGGAGATCCCGGGCCGGGGAGACATCCGAGACGTGGACGGGATCGGGCGGATAGGCCATCGTGCCGTCGTAGGCCGCCTCGTCGTAGGCGAAGGGGGGCGTCCAGTCCTCGTCCGTGTCCGGATACGGACCGGGCACCTCGAACGCGGGCGAGAAGTCGCCCTCCTGGGCCTGGTACGGGTAGAGGAGAAGGGTGCGGACCTCGCGCACCACCGGTGCGATGCGATCCACGACCACGCGGGCGCCCTGCGGCACGGCGAGCAGCCTCGTGAAGACGGGGATGCCGGGCATCCCGTCGTCCGTCCCTCCCGGACGACAGCCGTCGAGCTCCACCATCGTGAACGTCCGTCCGTCCGCCTCGCGCGGGGACAGCCGCGGCGCGCCAAACGACACGGACGCCTGGAAGCGTTGGGCCGTGGACTCGCGAATCGTGGTCCGGAGGCGGCCGCCGCCCCCTCCACCGCCTCCATCGACGCCCCCGCACGCTGCGAGAACGAGCGCGAGCGGAAGGACCGCCGGGAGCGAACGGGGAAACCACAGGACCTTGCGCAACCGAGAGCCCTCCGCCGGCGCGCCGCTCTCCCCCCTTCCGAAGCCGGCACCCTTCCAGGGCGAGCACCGCACGCGCGCGGGACCCTACCGGAGGCCGCCGCAGGCCGGCAAGCGGCCGGAGCGGGGCCAGGGACGTTCGTACTCCGTCGGCGCGGCCCGCGGGATCCGGCGTCGCGGCCGGCTCCGGGGCGGAGCGGAGGGGACGCCGGCTCGGTACCCTTTCGGCATGAACACACGAAACCGGGTGACGTTGGCCGCCGGCTTGACCTTGACGGCGCTCTGGCTGTGGTGCGCATCCGAGGCCGTCGCCGGGCCCTACGAAGACCTGCATCCCGGGACGACCCGGGAAGCCGACCTCCACGACCTGCTCGGGGCGCCGTGGGAGCGCCGCCCGGCCGGGGCGAACGTGCTGGAGCGATTCCACGTGAACGCCGACGGCGTCGGCGAGGTCCGGGCGTATCTCGATTCGCAGGGCGTGCTGCAGGTGGCGATCCTGCAGCCGGACGAGAACCTCGCCGTGACCGCTGTCGTGGAACGACTGCACCCCGCAGGAACACGAGTCGACGAGACCGGACACTCGTTCTTCCCGGCCGCCCCCGGGGCATCGCAGACGATCCACTTTCCGGACGCCGGCGTGCACCTCCACGTGGTGGGCGGCACGGTCCGCGGCATCTGGTTGACACAGCCCGGCGCCTCCAACGACGCGATCCGGGCCGTGGTGACGGCGCCGCTCGGCGCACCCGTTCGGGGGGACGAGGCGCCGCCCTTCGGCAAGGCACCGCCCGCGCCCGACGCGGGAGCCGCGGACGCCGGGGTGGGGACGTACACGTTCGACGAAGCGGCGACGCAGTCGGCCCTCGCCACCGTCCAGCCCGCCAGCCCGCAGGAGGAGCTCGGCATCGAGCGCCTCCGCGCCTTCCTGCCGACCTTTCGAGCCGTGATCGAGCTCCGATCCGACGGCACCTGGGAGTCCTGGCACCACAGCGACTACCGCGAAGGCCGAAGCGGCGGTACCTGGCGGCGCGAAGCCGACGAGCTCGTACTGCAAAGAACCCACGAGGACGGGCGCGACCTTCCCGCGCCCCGCCGCATCCAGGCCTCGCTCGCGGGCGACGTGCTCCGCCTGGAGGCACCGCCCGGCTTCGCCGGCCCGGGCCTCTTCTACCGTCGCGGCGGCGCGCTGCCGCCGGCGGAGACGACGACGCCGACCACGCCCCCCTCGGAAGTGCCCGCGGCGCCGCCCCCCGAGCCCGAAGCCGCCGTCGAGGCTCCGCCCCCGGACACGGGCCCCCCGGCGTACCTGGGCGAGGAGGCGCGGCGCCTGTGGGAAGGAAGCGAAGACGTGCTCACGGCGGACCCCGACGGCGGCGCGTGGCCGGAGGGGGACGGCCGCGGACGACTCCGCACCTGGTACGGCAAGACCCTCCCCGCGCTCAACCTCGCGACGCTCTTCGAGCGGCGCCCCGCCGATCGTCTCCTTCCCTATTGCCTCCGCCCGCTCGCGCACGCCCACGTGCGGGACCCCGAGCAGTACGGCCCGGGCATCGCCATCCGCGCGGGGCACGACGCCAGCGGGCGGATCTGGACGCTCTGGCTCCGCAACGACCGGACGTGGCACGTCCCGCCCGACCTCGCCGCCCGCTTCCCGCGTCTCGCCGGTACGCATCCGGTGACGGCCGCGGACGCGCGGTTCGCCTTCGCCCTCCTGCAGTCGCAGGCCCTCGGGGCGTCGGCATCGTCCGGCGGCTACGCAGACCTCCAGGACGTGCGGGTGGTGGACGACGCGTGTCTGCAGGTCGTCTGGCGCCGGTCGTTCCCGGAGGCGGAGGCGCTCACGCTGAGAGTGCGGCCCGTACCGGCCTTCGCCTACGCCTTCGGCGAGCACGGCGAACCGCTGCCCCTGGACCAGGCGGTCGCGCGATTCGCCGCGAACCCCCTCCACACCGCGGGTCTCCCGATCACCTCGGGGCCCTACGCCATCGTGGCGGCCATGCCGGACCAGGGCGTGACGCTCGCCCGCGTGGGGGATCTGCAGGGCAAGGCCCCACCGCTCCTCTCGATCCGACAGCAGGTCCTCCCGGACGCGGACGCGGCGGCGAGGGCTGTCGCCGCCGGCGATCTCGACGGGGCCCTGCTCCCGCCGGACGCCGTCGCCCGCGCGCGGGCCCAGGCCACGCCGTCGAGCCCGTGGCGAAACGGCGAGCTGGCCGCCCACTGGGTGCAGTCCGACAGTTGCGCGTTCATTGCGTGGAACCACCGGCATCCTTTCTTCCAGGATGCCCGTGTACGACGGGCGCTCACCATGGCCTGCGACCGCCGGCGCATCCTGCAGGTGGCCACCGGCGGCCGCGCCGTCCCCGTGGCGTGCTCCGCGGCTCCGGGCACCCCGTTCGTCCCGCCCGATCTCTCGCCGCTGCCGTACGACCGCGACGGGGCCTTCCGCCTGCTGCTGGCAGCCGGGTGGCGGGACTTCGACGGCAACCACATCCTCGACAAGAAGATCGAGGGCAAGCTCTTCCCCTTCAGCTTCATCCTGTCGGTCGCGCGGGACAGCCCGTTCCTCGGCGCCATGGCGGTGGTCCGGGAGAACCTCGCCGACGTCGGCGTCCAGGTGAGGATCCAGATCGTCGGACCGGATGTGCTGCAACACCGCTTGGACAGCCGCCACTTCGGCGCCGCCGTGCTCGTCTGGTCGTCCGACGGCTGGGAGGGACGGCCCCGGGAGCTCTGGGGGTCCTCGGCCACCGGGCCGGCGGGACCGGCGAACTTCGTCGGGTTCTCGGATCCCGACGTCGATCGTCTGCTCGACACGCTGGACACGACGTTCGAGTTCCGCGAACGGGTGGCCATCCAACGCCGCATCCATCGCCGTCTGGCCGAGTTGCAGCCCTTCACCTGGCTCTTCTCGCCCCAGTACGCGTTCGTCTACCGGCGGGACCGGGTCGGGAACGCGGGCGCCGCAGGTCGATGGCTGCTCGGACCGAGGTTCCGCTTCTTCCCTCTCACGAGCACCGTTCGGTAGACCGCTATCCGCCGCCCGGGTCCTCGTACACGACCCGGAAGACGACCACGCCGCCTGCGTCGGGGGCGTCGGAGAAGATACGGATGGAGTAGTACTCGCCTGGCCGCAGTCCGCCTTTCGAGAGGAATCCGTCGCGATCGCGAACGCGCGTCCGACTCGTGGCCGCCGGGTCCCAGATGTAGAGGTTCCACTCGGCGATCTTCGGCCCGCTCACCGTGAGCGTGCCGCGAAGCGGGGCATGGGGCTTCCCGTGCGCCACGATCTCCACGTCCGGCTCCCCATGCTGGTGGGCATCCGGCGGCAACCGCCTCGCCACGAGGGGCCCGCCGTTTCCCGTCACCAGGCGGATGAGGTTCACGCCACGACGACAGCGGAAGGTGACCTCCCCCGGCCCCCCTGTCGGCGCTTTGCGCTGCTCTCGTCGCACGCGGATCCGATGCGTCGTATCCACGCCCGGCGTGTACCCCTCCCAGGTGTAGCTCCGCCCGTGCATCCGCCTCCGGGCCGGCGTACCCGGGTCGGCGTCGATCCGGCTTCCCTCCTCCGCGTAGTGGGGATTGAGATCGATCGTCGCGATCTCGATCCTCTCCTCCTTCTCGGTGGGGGCGGCGTCCTCGATGCGGAAGGCGCCGCGCCACACGCGGCCCTTTTCGCGGGGTTGCATCGGAGTCACGAGGGCCCCCCCCACCTGCGTGACCGGGCTCGAGACCGGTTCGCTGAACTCCACCGTGATCACGGCGCGGCCCGGGCGGAACGTCTCGTCCGTCATCGCCTCCCGCGTACGCTTCTCCACTTCCACGACGTTGGTCTTGCCGCTTGCGACCCGCCGGCGATCCAGCCAGTACGCGTGGTACTTCGCGACACCGTCCTGTTCGACCCGGACGCTCTTCACATAGGGCGGGGGGTTCACGATCTCGTAGTAGTGCTGGATCAGTCCGGCGGCGTGGCTCACGACGTGGGGGAATACGGCCTGGGCAACCACCTGGTAGAGCGGTGTCCTGCCGTCGAGGTGCTCGCGCCGCCATCGCGGCCCCCGACACTCGTCCGCCACCTGGGGCAGCGGCGTGGGAAGGTACGCGGTGGGCAGTAGCGTCCTCGTCTCCCAGCGGTACCAGGGGGGCCACGGGAGAAGCTGGGGCGTGTCTCCCGAGAGCTCGACGTAGTAGTAGTTCTTTTCGTCGGTCGGTGGGGTGCCTTCCATGCCGCGCGTCTCGGCCCAGGTCGGCCACCAGTCGCCGCCGTCGTGCCCCTTGTGCCCCAGGGGTCGCACCGCCATGGCGAGGTCCATCCATCGAAAGGAGCGATCCATTGCATCGCCAAGCACGGGAACGCCGCTCGCGTTCGACAACTGCCACTCCCACGAGAAGGGGTCGAACTTCAGGACGAACATGGCGGCGAAGTCGGAGGAGCCACGCGGATTGCAGGGATCGCCACCGTCGAAGCGGACGGCGCTGTAGGCGATCCGTCCGAGGTTGCGGAAGAAGTCCTCGTAGCTCTCGCCGGGATCGCCCGGGCCCTTTCCGAAGCGGCGCGGCACGAGCCTCTCGACGTCCGGTCGGAGCTCGGCGTAGTGGTCGTAGGCGTACTTCTCGAATCCGGTGAAGCCGGAGGCGCCGTGCGGGTCGTCGTGGACGTGCTCCGGACAGCCCATGTCTTCGAGCAGGTGCAGCACGAAGCCCAGCGTGTAGTAGGCGAGCTTCCGGGAGCTGTCGGTGTAGCCGTATCGATTCACGGCGGCCTGCCAGCTCATGTTTCCGTCATCGAGGTCCGCGCGGGACCATCCCTGCATCCCCGACCACTGCGAGCCGCCCTGGAATTCCTCTCTCTCGTTGAAGTTCGGATTCGTCCCGGCCCACGTGAGCGCGTCTACGTCCTGGTCGTCGAGGCCGACGAACGGCGAGTCCGAGAGACGGTGCCCGGAGATGGCGTGCCGGTAGTGGTTGTTGGCTCGGCAGTTCAACCGGATGCCGTAGCGCCAGAGCTCGGCAAGGGACTGGTCCCGCACGTAGGGAGCGTCGCTGACGGGGAAGTCCTCGTCGTGCGCCCCGATCCGTGTCACGAACCCGTACCGGTCCCAGATCTCCGGGGCGTATCTCCCCTCGCGATCGGAGAGCCGCACGAGATCCAGGGCCCACTGCGTGAGATGGTCCCGGTGCGTCTGCTCCTTCCAGGCGTTCGCCCCCGACGTTCCGACCAGAAGGGCGAAGAAGGCAAGCGATGTCCGCTTGGCGAACGTGCCCATGGTGCGCTCCCAGGGCCGCCGTGGCGAACGCGAGGGTAGCGTGACGCCCCCCGACAAGGCAAGGCGGAGCGGGGCCGTGTGCTCGCCGCCGGCTCAACCGGGCGGCACGCCGGGCGCCGCGTTGGGGGGGGCGTTCGGGCCTCCGTGCCTCCGGGGCGCGCGGGCCTCGGCGATCTCGTTCAACAGGTCGGTCTGCACCTGCTGGATCTCGAGCAGGCGCTGCCACTGGTGCGTGAGCAGGAGATCGAGCTTGGAGTGGAGATGCCGGATCTCCAGCTCCGCCTTGAGGTTTACCCGGAAGTCGTGTTCCGCCCGAAGCCGGTCCTTCGCCTCCTGACGGTTCTGGCTCATCATGATGATCGGAGCCTGGATCGCGGCCAGGCAGGAGAGGACCAGGTTCAGGAGGATGTAGGGGAACGGGTCGAACGGCCGCCGAATCATGCCGACCGTGTTGACGGTGACCCACGCGAACAGCACGCCGGCGAAGAGGAGGATGAAGGTCCAGCTTCCGCCGAAGCTCGCGACCCGGTCCGCGATCCGCTCGCCGAGCGTCTCGCGGGCGTCGAACGCCTTGTTCAGGTCGGCGGTCAGCAGCTCGTGCTGGCGCAGGCTCTCGACGACCTGCTCCTCCAGTCCCGAGAGATCACCGCGTTCGCGCTCGAGCGTGTCCTCCACGTAGTCCGCGCGGAACCGGTTGAGATCCGCCTGGCAGATGCGGCTCTCCTCGTTCCAGTCCGGGTACGCCTGCCGGATGAGCTCCGCGATCGGAGCCCGGACGAAGGGGGCCGGCACGAGGGCGCCCGCCGGGAATCGCCCGCCGCAGACGTCGCACCCGAGGTGGTTCTTCTTCCCGCGCATCACGATCTCCCGAAGCCCGTTGGGACCGACAGCGAGGCGTCACGGTTCGTGGGGGGCTTCGTCCGCCTCCGCTTCCCTCCCGCACCTCGCGAGCCGTCTCGTCACGAGCGCGGCCACCCCTCCGACCACCAGGACGACCGCGCCGATCCCCACGAGGACGCCGAAGATCGGTCCGAGGCCCCCCAGCAGGTTGGACCGCGGGAAGAAGAGGAGGCCGAGAACGACGCCGGCGAGGCCGATCGCCAGGAGCAGGAGCCCGACGCGTCGGGCACGGATGGAAGGGGAAGGTCGGTCGCCGGCGCCCATGGCGGGCCATCGTCCGCACCTCCCTCCCCGGCGTCAACGCAAGGTCTCCTCGCCTGCACTCCCCGCGAACGGACGTGGAATCGCGCGGCCCTCGTGTCCGGGGCCGGGGGGACTCCAAGGAGGCGAGTCCGGCGGGCGAGAGGGATCCCGTAGGGCGAATCGGTCGTACGCCCCTCGCGCCCGATGCCGGCGTTGCTCGTCGTCGGCGACCCTGCGGGGTCGCCTCCTCCTCGCGCCTTGCCCTCGAACCCGAGCGACGCACCAGGACACCCCGTGGACGGGGAACGGGGACCACCTGTCGGCGTAGCCTCCGAGGGGACCGTGACTCTCGGCCGTCACGTCGCGCGCTTCGCGGGTAGTGCAGGCCAGCGCTCGAGGGGGTCACGCGTTCATGAAGGCGATCGAGAGCTGCAGCAGGGTCGCGATCGATACCCAGACGAAGTACGGGACCTGCGCCAAGGCGACCCACCGGTGCCGCGGCCAGACGACGGCGGCCATCCAGGGGATGGTCGCCCAGACCAGAAGGATGTCGCCGGCGGCAAGACGAAGATCCCGGGCACCGAAGAGGAGGGGGGTGAAGGCGAGGTTCGCCACGAGGTTCACGGCGAACGGCAGCGCTCGCTTCCACGCCAATCTCCCGCGAATGGTCTGGGTGAAGACGAAGCCGAAGCTGACGCCGATGACGGGGTAGAGGATCCACCAGACCCAGCGAATGGTCGAGGGCTCCGGCGTCCAGGCGGGCTTGGCCAGCGACTGGTACCACTCCATCCAACTCATGGGGATGGGCTCCGGGTCGTCGCCGTCGCCTCGGCGTGACTCCGGATGCCCCGGAGCATGCCCTCGAAGACCCGCCCGTGGAGCGGGAGGGCGGCGTGCCAGTAGAGCAGTCCGAGGAGTCCACGGGGCAGGAAGCGGGCGGTCTGGGTGATGGCGGTCCGGTCGGGACCTTGCGGGGCGAGGTCGAAGGAGAGCGTCGCCACCCCGGGCAGCCTCATCTCCGCGCGCAGCTCCAAGCGATGGTCGGGCACCAACGCGGTCACCCGCCAGAAGTCGAGCGCGTCGCCGAAGGCGATGTCATCGGGGCTCCGCCGTCCCCGGCGGAGCCCCGGCCCCCCCACCAGACGGTCGAGCGCCCCGCGGACGCGCCACAGCCCATCGGACGCGTAGTACCCGTGCCTCCCGCCGAGGCGGCAGACGGCGCGGAAGCAGGCGCGAGCGTCGGCGCGCGCCACGGCGCGGCGGCGGTCTTCGAGGATCGTCCCGCCGGCCCAGTCCGGATCTCCGGGAACGGTGCCGGCGTCCGCCCACCAGCTTTCGAGGTTCCCCGACACTTCGTGGGCGAGCGCGGCATCGATCGACTCGCGGACGCCGAGCAGGCGCTGGGGCACGAGCCGGAGCGCGGCGTCGTCGCGGCAGACGACGCGGTTGCGCAGCCCCTCGGCAAGCGGACGGGCGATGCGCGCCGGGATGGGCGTCACCAGGTGGATCCAGAGCGACGAAAGCCGCGGCGTGAGCACGGGGACCGGAAGGACGAGGCGCGGACCGAGGCGGAGCGCTTGGGCCATCATCCGCATCATGTCGCGGTAGGTGACGACCTCGGGACCTCCGATGTCGAGGGTTCGTCCCCGGGTCTCCTCGACCTCGAGCGCATCGACGAGGTAGGTCAGGACGTTCCCGACGGCGATGGGTTGGCACTCCGTGCGCACCCACCGCGGAGTGACCATGACCGGGAGGCGCTCGACGAGGTAGCGCAGGATCTCGAAGGACGCGGAGCCGGACCCGAGGATGATGGCCGCGCGGAAGGTGGTCACGTCCGCGGGCCCCGTGGCCAGCGCCCGCTCCACCTCGCGGCGGGAAGCGAGGTGCTCGCTGAGGCCCGCCCCCGTCTCACCGAGACCCCCGAGGTAGAGGATCCGTTCGACGCCGGCCCGGCCGGCGGCCCCCGCGAACCCTTCCGCGAGGGCGCGGTCGTGCTGCGAGAACCCCCGTCCGGCTCGCATCATCGAGTGCACCAGGTAGTAGGCCGCTTTGCACCCGCCAAGCGCACGAGCGAGCGCCTCCTCGTCGCCGACCTCGCCTTCCACGACCTCCACGCCGGGGTCCCCGTGCCAGGTTCGCGCCCCGAGCTTGCGCGGGTCGCGGGCGAGACACCGGACGCGCCACCCCTTCTCCAGGAGGCGCGGGACGAGGCGCCCCCCGATGTAGCCGGTGGCCCCGGTCACGAGCACGGGCGCTTGGGTCCGCGGCATCCTCCGGTTCCTCCGTGGCGGCAGGGGGGGCTCTCTCTGTTTGTCCAAGTCCAAGAGTAGACAAGAAGAGCAGGGGCGGCGCCCGCGATTTCCCCGTTCCCCCGGGACCCGCCCTCGCGTATCGTCGCCGCCCTGCTACGGAGGGGGCGCTTCCCCGGGAGATGTCCATGCACCGTCGTCCGCTCTTCGCCGTGGGTCTCGTCGTCCTGGTCCTCGCCGCGTTCTCGACCACCGCCTTGCCGGAAGGCGAGGACGACGATGGCGGGATGGCCGGTTGGACGGCCCTGGGCACCCCCGGGGCCGAACACGAGTGGCTGGCGGGCTTCGCCGGCGACTGGACGGTGGAAGGTCGGCTGTATCAGGGGCCGGGGGAGCCCATCCAGAGCAAGGCCACGGCCCACATCGAGACCATCTGGGGCGGCCGGTACGCCGTGATGGACTTCGAAGGCGAGTTCATGGGGCAGCCGTTCCAGGGACGCGGGACCTGGGCCTACGACAACGGCGCGAAACAGTACCGAGGAAGCTGGATCGACAGCGGCAGCACCGCGCTGGCGGTCTCCACGGGCACCCGAGACGGCGACGTCCTCACGATGAAGGGCTCGTCCCACACGCCGCTCGGCCTGACGGCCATGCGCGATGTGGTCAAGCGCGAGGAAGCGGACCGCTGGACGATGACCTCCTACTGGACCCCTCCCGGCGGAACCGAGAGCAAGATCATGGAGATGATCTACACCCGCGTCCCTTCCGGCGACTGATGCGGCTCCCTTCCCGGCGGCGGGCTCGGGTGAAGGTCGCGCGCTCCACAGCCACGGACGGGGGTCCCGGCCGCGCGGCGCGATCGGCGCTTTCGGCTTGCCTCGAGGCACCTCGTACGGTTCCATGCCCGGCCCTTGTCAGGAGGAAACCATGCCGGTGAAGCCCAAGCCCGACGCGTACGCGAACGTGACGCCCTACCTCATCGTCGAGGGGGGAAGCAAGGCGATCGACTTCTACAAGGAGGCCTTCGGCGCCGTCGAGCGGATGCGGATGCCGCAGCCCGACGGGAAGCTCGGTCACGCGGAGATCCAGATCGGCGACTCCGTCGTCATGCTCGCCGACGCGGTCCCGAAGATGGACGTCAAGGCGCCGGGCGCGTACGGGGGCTCGCCGGTCCATCTGCTCCTCTACGTGGACGACGTGGACCGTTCCTTCGAGAAGGCGCTTTCGCTCGGGGCGACCGTCGTGCGTCCCCTGGCCGACCAGTTCTACGGCGACCGCACGGGAACCCTGAAGGACCCCTTCGGCCACCAGTGGTCGCTCGCCACCCACGTGGAGGACGTATCCGAGGAGGAGCTCGGGCGTCGGTTCGAGAAGATGATGGCCGAGGGATGCGCGGAGTAGCCGGCGGCCGCCGGACATCGCGAGAGGGGGGTGCACCGTGACCCTGGACGAGTTGATCCAGCGGGGCTGGGCCGACCACGACAGCCAGACGCCCGAGGTCGCGGACCGGTTGGAGCAGAACGTCGGGCTCGTCGCCGACGGGAACGGCGCGGCGCAGCTCATGAACCTCGCGATCCACACGGTAGGGGACCACGGCAAGGACCGGTCCCGGGCGCGCCGGATCTGCGAGGCCGCGCTGGAGCGCGCGGGAGACGACCCGGGCGAAGCGCCCTTCCTCTACCTGGCCGTGGCGCGCCACCTCGACGACGACGACGAGGGCGCGATGGAGGCTCGGCTTCGCCTGGGGGACGACCCCGCCGTTCCGGTCCGGGTGGACATGCTCGTCGCGCAGGGTCGGATGCACGCGGGCGAGTGGGATCGCGCGGCGTCCCTCTACGAGGACGCCCTGTCTCGCGCCGAGGCGCTCCCGAGCGGGCACCGCGGCGAGCGCGCCACGGCGGTGGTCTCGAACAACCTCGCCTCGGAGCTGCTCGAGAAGAACGCGCGGACCGCCGGGCAGGACGACCTGATGGAGCGGGCGGCCCAGGCGGCGAAGACGTTCTGGACGCGGGTGGGCACGTGGGAGAACACGGAGCGGGGAGACTACCTCCTCGCCCTCGTCCACCACGCCCTGGGCCGGCACGACGAGGCCCGCGCCTTCGCCGAGAGCGGGCTCGCGACGATCGCGGCGAACGGCGAGGAGAAGGTGGACGAGGCCTTCCTGCACCTCGCCCGCGCCCGCGCCTGCCGAGACGCCGGCGACGCGGCCGAACAGGCCGCCTCCCTGGCGAAGGCCGGCGCCCTGGCCGCCGCGTTCGAAGCCGACGGCCTCCGGAGCTGGTTCGCGAAGGAGCGTGCGAAGTCGGAGGGCGCCGCCCGGCCGTCCCCCGGCGGCGAAGACGGCGAGGCCCCCGGATCCTCGTCCTCCTGACGGACGGCGTGGCGGCGCCGGGGGAAGTCGCGGACACGCCGGCGGCCCGACCGCCGGCACGGCACCCCACGTCGAGTTGAGCACCGACGGAACGCCAAGCCAGGGGACCGGCCCGTGACCTCAACGGAAGGGGAAGGGCAGCCCGCTGGGAATCAAGCCGCTCGGATCCGGGATGGGCAGACGTCCCCCGCCCGAGCCGCTTTCGGCGCCGAGGAAGTCGGTGAGGTCCATGCCCGTGGCGGAGCCGCTCTGCGCCGCCACGGCCACGGCGCCGATCACGCGCTGCCACTCCTCCGGCTTCACGTACGACGGACGCACGTCCCGCATGCTGGATTCGATGCGCCCCGTCGGGTAGCCCTCGTTGAAGCGTTGCCGAAGCGCCTGGTAGTCGGCCTTCGTCAGGACGAGGACCTCGTGCACCCTCTGCACGCGGATCTCCGGCGGATCGACCGACGGATCCGTCGTCTTGATGAAGAACCGGCGGTAGCCCGGCTCCTTCTCGCTGGGCGCCTCGTAGACGAGCTCCTCCTTGATCCTCCCCTTTGCGTGGAGCTGCGTGTCCCCCTCCTGCACCACGAGGCGTTCCACCTTGTAGCGCCACGTGCGGAATTCGACGTTGAACCGGATCGGATCGCCGACCTGGAAGACGGGCTTCCCCTCCAACCGGAAGATCGGCGGGGTCTGCCACTTCCGCACGCCGTCGCTGACGTACGCGGGAACCGTGCCCCCCAGGCGCTGGACCTCCTTCAGACGGGAGGCGACCGCGCTCCAATCCGCGGTGGCGAAGTCCTCGGGGCCCTTCCCCGCGGCGCGGATCGCCAGCGTGCGGTGGTAGGCGAGAGGATCCACGCGGAAGGGGCCCAGCGTGCGTGGCGTCTCGTGACCCGCGGCGTCGCGCGCGACGAGGATCACCGGCACCGGCGCCGCCCCCCCCGCCGGAAGCGTGGCCGTCACGGCGAAGGGGCGTTCGTTCGTCGCCCCGTTGCCGGCTTGTCGCAGGGCGACGGGGAGCGGAGGGCCGTCGCCCACGCGCAGCGCGAGGCTCCTCGGATTGGCGTCGAGGACGGTCCCGTGGATCTCCAGGTCCGTCGTCGCCACGGCGCCGTCGGCCTGGTCCAGGCGGCCCGGGTCCACCATGATGCGAGGGGGTGTCCGATCCACGCTGAACGTCACGGTGCGCGCGGGCATCTTCAAGTCGGGACCCCCAGCGCGGACGGTGAGGGTCACCTTGCCTTCGGAGACGGCGGCCCGCCCCTCGTACCTCGCAGGGTCCGTCTCGCCGGAGACGCGCTCGAGCGGGGCACCGAGTTCCCCGGCTTGGCTGCCTCCCTGGGAGACGAAGACGAGAAGTCCGGGCACGAATCGCGGTACCTGGGCAACGACGTGAACATCGGACTCCCCGAGCACGGCGCCAGGCTGGGGCTCGAGGATCCCAAGGGCGAGCGGCGCCAGGGGGTGTTGCTGTACGTCCTGGACAACCTGCCGCATCCACGTGATGAGAAGGGGCAGGGGGATCCTCCCGCCGGGGGCGGCGGCCAACCGTTCCGCGAGGGAGCCGCCCCGCAGGTGTTGGAGGACCACGAACGGGATGCCCTCGTGGATCCCCCGAGCGAGAATCCGCACCACGTGCGGGTGTTCCAGCCCGATGAGGCCCTGGACCTCCCGCTCGAAACGGTCCCGGAAGCCCGCCTCGCCGAGGAACTGGGGGTGAGGAACCTTGATGACGACGGTCCGGCCCAGGTTCGAGTCGTCGGCCACGTAGACGGCGCCCATGCCACCGGAACCGATCCGCTCCCGGACCGCGTACTGATCGAGAAGCGTCTCGCCGGTCAGGTCCACCCCGAGGCGCGGGGATCCCTTCTGACCGGCTCTCTCGTCCATGCGGCGGCTCAGAATACCGGTGGGCCGAAAGGCGGACAAGAGCCGCAGAATGGCAACCGGCGATCCATCTCGGGGCCTGACCGGAGTGGGCCTGGGAAGAGACACTCTCCTTCGCCTCGGGTGGGGTCTCGACGAGGGAGTGAGTCCGCGGGGCTACGTCTGTCCACGTCGGGGGACTCGCATCCAAGGAGGGAGCGCAGAGGGCGTGAAGGCGAGTGGAAAGGAGGAGGGCCTTGGCGGACGAGCCCATTGGCTTCGACGCGAGGAGCGCCGCGTTGCCGGGCTCGACGAGGAGGCGGCACGAGCGCCCGCGAAGGGCGCTCTAGTGTCCCGAGTCGCAAGTTCGTGGGCCAAGGAAGACGCCCGTTGGGCCCCCAGAGGGTGTCCCTCAGGGGCGTTCGCCTCCGATCGGCGCGCTGGATGGGGAACCGGAGGCCCCATGAGGACGACGCCGCGTACGACCGTACGCAAGGAGGACGAAGGGGGCCGACTGCCGCCAGGCCAGCGCGCCGCACGGTCTCATGGATAGGAACGTCCGGCACGCCGCACGAGCCTGCGCGACCCACGAACGGACGTGGAATCGCGCGCTTCGCGGGCAGTGCAGGCTAGGTCTCCAGGGCCTCCCGCATGAGGGCGGCGGAAGGCCAGCGGACGGCGAGGTCGGCGGCGAGAGCGCGTTCGATCGTCGCGGCCAGCGAGGGATCGGTGCCGGGACGGCTTCGGGCGAGGGGCATCAGGCGGGCGGACATGACGTCGTCGAACGTGTCACCGGTCTGCTCGAACCAGGGTTTCTCCGTCAGCGCCCAGTAGAGCGTGGCCCCCACGCCGAAGACGTCGGCGGCGTAGGTGGCGTGCTTCGCGTCGCGCAGGCATTCCGGCGCGGCGAAGAGGAGCGTGCCGCGCCCCTCCCCCGTGCGGGTGAGAGAGAGCATGCCCGTGTCGCGGCAGTTCCTCGCCAGCGAGAAGTCCAGGAGCACGCATCGGAGCTCGTCCGGTCCGCGTTCCTCCACCATGACGTTGCCCGGCTTCACGTCCCGGTGGACGAACCCCGAGTCGTGCGCGTGCTCCAGGGCCGCAAGCAACTGTCGGCCCAACTCCCGCGACGCGCCCTCCCCCAACGGGCCCTCCCGCGCGACCCGCATGTCGAGGCTCCGCCCCGGCACCAACTCGGTCCCCAGGAACGCGGCCCGGTCGTCCCAGCCCACGCAGCGAAGCCGGGCGATGCCGGGGTGCTGCAGGCGCCTCAAGACCTCCATCTCGCGGAGGAAGTAGCTTCTCGCCGCCGCCGGGACGTCGGCGCCGACGCGAAGGACCTTGAGCGCGATCACCTCGCCGGTCGTCGTGTCCACCGCCCGGTGGACGACGCCGAGCGTGCCGCGGCCCAGTTCCCCCTCCAGCCGGAACTCCTCCAGCCGGCGCCGCGGGACGTCCAGCTCCAAGGTCCCCGTCGCCGCCGAGGCCAGCCCCACGCGGCGGTGATGGACCACGCCCACGCGGATCCGACTCGCGCCGATCACGACCTCGTCGCCGTGAACGAGCACCGCCTCCCGCACCCGACGACCTCGATGCTTGAAGGATAGGTCCGCGCGCAACGCCACGGCGTGGAGCGCCCCGTCTCGCTCCTCCAAGAGAACGTGCTCCCGGCTCATCCGGGGATCGGTGGGGAAGCCGAGGTCGCGGTCGGGCGTGCCGCTCCGCCCCAGGATGACGGAGGGCATGCCGTCGTAGCGCCAGGTCCGCCCCTCGTCGGGGCCGCCGAGAACGGTCAGCTCGAGGTCCACGGGGGCGGATTCTCAACGGAAGGGGAAGGGCAGCCCGCGGGGAATCAAGCCGCTCGGATCCGGGATGGGCAGACGTCCCCCGCCCAAGGCGCTTGCGGCGCCGAGGAAGTCGGTGAGGTCCATGCCCGTGGCGGAGCCGCTCTGCGCCGCCCCGGCCATGGCGCCGATCACGCGCTGCCAGTCCTCCTCCTTCACGTAGGCGGGGCGTGCGCTCCGGGTGTAGGCCTCGATCTGACCGCGTTGGTAGCCCTCCTGGAAACGCAGCCGAAGCGTCTGGAAGTCGGCCTTCGTGAGCACGAGAACCTCATGCACCCTCTGCACGCGGATCTCCGGCGGATCGACCGACGGATCCGTCGTCTTGATGAAGAACCGGCGGTAGCCCGGCTCCTTCTCGCTGGGCGCCTCGTAGACGAGCGTCTTCTCCTGGGTCTTCCCCTTTGCGTGGAGCTGCGTGTCCCCCTCCTGCACCACGAGGCGTTCCACCTTGTAGCGCCACGTGCGGAATTCGACGTTGAACTGGATCGGATCGCCGACCTGGAAGACGGGCTTCCCCTCCAACCGGAAGATCGGCGGGGTCTGCCACTTCCGCACGCCGTCGCTGACGTACGCGGGAACCGTGCCCCCCAGGCGCTGGACCTCCTTCAGACGGGAGGCGACCGCGCTCCAATCCGCGGTGGCGAAGTCCTCGGGGCCCTTCCCCGCGGCGCGGATCGCCAGCGTGCGGTGGTAGGCGAGAGGATCCACGCGGAAGGGGCCCAGCGTGCGTGGCGTCTCGTGACCCGCGGCGTCGCGCGCGACGAGGATCACCGGCACCGGCGCCGCCCCCCCCGCCGGAAGCGTGGCCGTCACGGCGAAGGGGCGTTCGTTCGTCGCCCCGTTGCCGGCTTGTCGCAGGGCGACGGGGAGCGGAGGGCCGTCGCCCACGCGCAGCGCGAGGCTCCTCGGATTGGCGTCGAGGACGGTCCCGTGGATCTCCAGGTCCGTCGTCGCCACGGCGCCGTCGGCTTGGTCCAGGGAGGCGGGATCCACCCGGATCCGCGGAGGCGTCAGGTCCACCGTCACCCCGACTTCCTGGGTGGAGCACTCGACCCCGCCGCCGCCGCAGGAGACCCTCAGGAGCTCGTCGTTCCCCTCGGGAAGGGTGAGCGTGCCGGCGAAACGGACGCTCCCGCCCGTTCCGGGCACGCGCCGCAGCGGGACGCCTCCGTCGTCGGGTGCGTCCTTCCCGACGTAGGCGCGTGGCTCGAGGCCGGGCAGGGCGTCCTCTACCTCGATCACGACCTCGACGTCACGGACGTCGCTCATGGCGCTCGGCGTGGGCCCTACGATCGTGAACGGACGCGACGGAAGCGCCGCATCGCGGAGGTTCTCCGCGATGCGGGCGAACAGGGGAGCATCGATCGAGGTGGTGCCCGAGACGCTCTCGAACGCGAACGCCCCCTCGGCGGGGAGGACCCGCGCGCGCAGCCCGGCCCAGGGATGGGGCTCGCCCGGCGTGCGGCCGTCGATCACGCGCCGGAAGGAGAGCGTGCCCGCGTCGCCGTCCGCGTCGAGGATCCCCGCCTCGCCGAGGGTCCGCCCGGCGTAGAGGGCGCGCAGCGCGTAGAGCCCGTCGGGCTCCACGCGAAGTCGGAGGGCACCGGCGGCGACGGCCTGACGGACGAGCGGGAGATCGCCGCTGCCGGGCAGGGTCTCGAGCGAGGCGGGGCGGAGCGCCAGGTCCAGCGCCTGCGTCGGCGCGCCCGGGACCGTTCCGGCGGAGGGCGCCCGGATGGCGCGGAGCGCCCGGGCGTGATCGCCCTGGAGCCTCGTGAGGGACGCATCGACCCCCGCCACGCTCTCCACGAGCTTGCCCCAGCGGCGATCCGAGAGCAGCGCATCCAAGTCGCCGATCTGCTTGCGTTGCCGGTCGATTCGCGCGAGGAACTCAGCGTCCCAGCGGGTGGCGCCCTCCGCGATCTCGTCGGCCCGGGACGTCGCACGCAGGCAGGCCAGTTGGCAGTCGGCCAGTGCCTCGTCCGGCGCGTCGGCGAGGACCTGCTGCGCGGCCGCATGAACCGCCCTCGCTGCCCGGAGGTCGTCCGCCAGCGCCGCGCGGTCCTGCCCCAGTCCGGCCAGGCGGTCGAGGAGCCCGGGAATCGCTGCGCCGAACGCGCCTCCGAGCCGATCGAGGAGCGCGTCCATGGCCGGCGCCCCTCCCTTCGGGGACGCGAACTCGGCGTCCGTTCCGGGCGTGGTGTCCTCCGCCGTGGCTTCACGCCGCGTCATGACGATGCGAAGCGCGGACCAGGGGCTGCCGCCGTCGAACAACCGCTCTCCCTGGAGCCATGCGCTCGGCCGGAGCACCGCATGGGAGTCCGATCCGTCCTCCCGCGCCCACGTCCCGCCCTCCAGCACGACCCAACGACCGTGCGGATCCCCGGCGACGCGAGCCCGGAGGAGGTAGGTGCCCCGCTCGGGAACCCACGGCCCCTCGGGCGACGCCTCCCGCGCGTTGACGCGGAGCTGGATCTGCACCCCGTCCGCGACGAGGCGACGCAGGGGGACCACCGACTCGCCGGCGGCTTCCCCGTGCTCGGCCGTGATCCCCTCGGGCAGCCGGACCGCGTAGCCGTCCGACGCGGCCCGGTCCGCATCGGCGGTCCACGTCCAGCCCGTGACGTCCCGCGCGTCGGCGGCCGCGTCGGCAAGCAAGCGTCCGAGGCCCGCGCGAAGGTGGAGCGTGACGGGTTCTTCGGGGGGGAGGCTGCTCGCCACGGCGAGGAGCTCACCGAGGCGCGACAGCGCCCCGTCGGCGTAGACCCCCGCCTCCAGCGCGACGAGCCGATCGTGCTGCAGACCGAGCGCGGCGAGGTGGCCCGCCACCTCGGAGGAGACGCCGGGGGCCGGTGCGGGCTCGAGGTCCTCGCCCCCGCTCGGCGTCGCCTCCCCGCCACCGGTTTCGATCGCCTGCGATACGCGGGAGAACTCCTCGTCCCAGCGCGACCGGGCCTTGCGGACCTCCGGTTCGAGCCGGCGGAGCGCCGCCAGGCCATCGGCCCGGTCGGCGTCGGTGGTCGCGGGTGCCGGCGCGGGCTCGATCCCGGCGACGGCGCGGCGATAGCCCTCCATCACCTTCCGGCCGGCCTCGAGAGCCGACGCGACCTGCGACTGCTCGAGTCGCCGCGTCGCCTGCTCCAGGAGGTTCCGCGCATCCTGCTCGGAGAACTCCCCCGACGCCGAAGCCGGCCACGTACGAACGGCGAGGTCGGCCCGCAGGACGCTCCGCGTCGCATCGGCCCGGTCGAGGGCTTTCGCCGCCGCGTCCAGCGAGGGTCCGGCCTTGTCGTCGTCTCCTTCTTGGAGCGCCGGGGCGGCCGTCTCGAGTGCCGTGCGGGCCGACGCGAGCATCCCGGCCACGACGTCGGCGTCCGGACGGCCGTCCCAGGCACCGAGCCGTGCGCGGAGCGCTCGCGCCCGCTCGGCGGCAGCGTCGGAGCGCGTCAGGAGCACGAGGAGGAGGACCACCAGCGCCAGGGAGGCGAGGCCGATCGCCGCGATGCGCCGGTCGCGCGGGCGTCGCAGCAGCGTTCCGAGACGGTCGCCCCACGATCGGACGAGCGCCGCGCCCGCGGGGAGGCCGAAGGGGAGCTGCGTGCGCGACAGGGCGCCGGGAGCGCCGAGCCCCGCGTCGAACGCGTCGACCAGCGCGGTGCACGAGGAATGGCGTCGGCCGGGCTCGCGCGCGAGGCCGCGCATGAGGGCGCGCCCCGCGGCGGCGGGCAGGTCGGGCCGACGCTGCCGGATGTCGGGCGGGCGATCGGAGGACTTCCGGAGCAGGATCTCGAGCGGGGTTCCGTTCTCGAACGGCGGGCGGCCTCCGAGCGCCTCGTAGAGCGTCGCCGCGAGGGCATACTGGTCGGCGGCGCCGGTGAGCCCCCCTCCACGCCCCTGCTCGGGCGCCATGTAGAGCGGCGATCCGACGGACGCACCGGTGTTCGTGATGCCGGCGTCGGGCTCTCCAACCGCCTTGGCGATCCCGAAGTCCGAAAGGAAGACGTTGCCGTGCTCGTCGAAGAGGATGTTCCCCGGTTTCACGTCGCGGTGGACGAGCCCCTGCGCGTGCAGGAAATCGAGGGTCTCTCCCACGGTCCGCACCCACGGGACCAGCATGGCGGAGGGGAACCGGCCGCCCGGTGCCGCCCGGAGGCGTTCGGAGAGCGATCCGCCACGCAGGTGTTGCAGGACGACGAAGGGAATCCCCTCGTGCTCGCCGCGCGCCAGGATGCGTACGACGTGCGGGTGCTCCAACCCGATGAGCCCCTGCACTTCCCGCTCGAAACGCTCGCGAAAGCCCGTTTCTCCGAGGAATTGGGCGTGGGGGACCTTGATGACGACACTGCGGCCGAGGTTCAGGTCCTCGGCGACGTAGACGGCGCCCATTCCGCCGGACCCGATCTGTTCGCGGACGGCATACTGGCCGAGCAGCGTTTCGCCGGTCAGACCGATCCCAAGCCGAGGAGCCGACTCCTCCCCTGTGCGCTCTTCCATGGACGCCGAGGGTAGATATCGGCCGGCAAGAGGGCAAGGGGACGGTTTGGGAGGGTGGCGTGCCGGAAGGTCGGATCCAGTCGTACGCGACGGTTCGTGCAGGGGGATCCGTCGTCGGGTAGCGTCCCGGCCCCCCCTGGGAGACGGCATGCGGATCGTGATCCAGACGCTCGGCAGTGCCGGAGACGTGCATCCGTTCGTGGGCATCGGCCGGGCGCTCCGAGCCCGAGGGCACGACGTCCACCTGCTGGCGAACGAGGTGTTCCGGGACCTGGTGGAGGCCTCGGGTCTCGCCTTCGTCGAAGCCGGGGACGCCACGACCTTCCGTCGCAGCGTGGACAACCCGGACCTGTGGCATCCCCGGCGCGGCGTGGGCGTGGTGATGCGCGACGGCGTGGTGCCCGGGCTCGAGCCCGCCTTCGAGAAGGTCTCGGCCCTCGTGGTTCCCGGCGACACGCTGGTGGTGGTCTCGACGTTGGGCTTCGCGGGACACTCTGCCGCCGAGGCGCTCTCCGTTCCCCTCGCCGTCGCCGACCTCGCACCTTCGACGTTGCGGTCCGTGTACCGCGCACCGCGCTATCCGGGACTTCCCCTGCCCCGCGTGCTGCCCGCCTTCCTGAAGCGTGCGGCCTATCGGCTCGTCGATGCGCAGGTCGACGGGCTCGTCCTGCCGGGGCTGGCTCCTCTGCGGGCGAAGCACGGACTCCCGCCCATCCGGCGCGTGTTCGATCGGTGGCTCCACGCGGCGGATCTCTGCCTCGGCCTGTGGCCGCCGTGGTTCGCGCCGCGACAGCCCGACTGGCCCGCGAACGTCCGGCTCACGGGCTTTCCCCTCTTCGATGAGGGCGAGACCACGGGACTGTCCGACGATCTCTCGGCATGGCTGGACGCGGGCGACGCACCCATCGTGTTCACCGCGGGGTCGGCGAACGTCTTCGGCGGTGCGTACTTCCGAGCGGGCGTGGATGCCGCAGGCCGTCTGGGCCGGCGCGCGGTGCTCGTGACGCAGAACCCGGAGGTCCTGCCCTCGCCGCTCCCGGAGTACGCGTTCCACGCCGCGTACGCGCCGTTCAGCCGCCTGTTCCCGCGCGCCGGTTGCGTCGTGCACCACGGGGGCATCGGCACCACCGCCCGCGCGCTGGCGGCGGGCGTGCCGTCGCTCGTGGTGCCGATGGCCTTCGACCAGCTCGACAACGCCTCGCACCTCGCGGATCTCGGCGCGGGAGCGACCCTCCCCGCGAGGCGTTTCGACGCGCGTCGGGCGCGCCGCGCCCTCGAGGCGGTGCTCGCGAACCCCGACGTGGCGGCCGCAGCAGCTCGCGCTCGCGAGAGGATCGCGAACGAGGACGCCCGCACACTCACGTGTCTGGCGCTGGAAGCCGCGGGCCGGTCGGAACGCGCCACGAGGTGACGCTCGACAACCGTGGACGCCGCGCGGGCGACGGCCCTCACGCGTCCTCGCCCTCCACCAGGACGGCTCCGAAGCCCGCGCGATCCTCGTCGGACAGGCGACACGGGCGGTTCGAGCCGGCATCGACGAAGACGCCGCGCTGCCGGGCCCGCGCGACGAGCTTCCCCTCCCGTTCGGAGTGGACGCGAAAGGCGATCCACGCCGAGACCCGCGTCAGATCGAAGACCCACACTTCGATGCGGGCCGTGTCCGGGAAGATGAGCGGTCGTCGATACTGGATCCACGTCTCGACCACGACGGGCAGGTAGCCCCGTGCGTTCATCGTCTCGATGGGAAGGCCCGAAGCCTCCAGGAGACGCTCCCTGCCCACCTCCAGCCATTCGACGTAGACCGCGTTGTTCACGTGGCCGTTGATGTCGATATGGAAGGTGTGGACCTGCTCGCGATAGACGACCTTGCCCATGAATTCCGTCGATCCAGCACGGTCCGGTCCGACCCGGAACGAACCGCAATCAGGGTAGACAACACCCGGCCCGGCTGGAAGGTACCAATCACCCGGAGATTATGTAGAATCGCTCCCTTCCACGGACACTCGTTGCTTCAGGGCCAGAGCCAAAAACAGGCCCCAACCCCCAGACAGGCCCGGGCCACAACAGGCCACGAGGAGGTATGCATGCCCGGTTTCAATGGTGCTTTCAAGTCGGAGGTCGGCCGCCTGGCCCGCAAGGAAATCCGCGATGTCGTAGGTTCGACGATGAAGGCGTCGGCCCAGTACCGTCGGGAGATCGCCTCGCTCAAGAAGGAGGTCTCGACGCTCCAGAAGAAGATCGCCTTCCTCGAGGGCCGTGAGGCCAAGCGCCTGACCAGCAAGCCCGCCGCCACGAAGGCGCCGACCGGGGTGCGATTCTCGGCCCGGCAGGTCAAGGCGCACCGCGATCGCCTCGGGCTCTCCGCGCGGGAATACGCCCTCCTCGTGGGCGTCTCGCAGCTCACCATCTACAACTGGGAGTCCGGTAAGAGCCGCCCGCAGCAGGACAAGCTCGCCGCGTGGGCCGCGATCCGCGACATCGGCGTGCGCGAAGCCCAGCGCCGGCTCGAGGTGATCGAGGCCTGAACGACCGGACCCGGGTGCGCGGCCCCCATCGGCCGCGCACCGTGAGGGCCGCAGATCCCGTCGCGAGAGACGCGCTCGCAGGGCGTGAAGGAACGGGCCGATGGCCCGAGGCCGAGCCAGGGGCCGCGTGGCAGGGCGCGAGGAGGAGGCGACCCTCCTGGGTCGCGGACGACGAGCAACGACCCGTCGTGGCTCCGCAGCCGGCCAAAGCCCCGGACTTCCCCTCCTTCCCGTCCTCTCAGAGGGTGTACACGAAGCGGCCCGGTAGCGGGGGCCCACCCGCAACACCCTCCGAGGGTCGGCTTGCACGGCCGGCGGGCGCCGGCCGTCGCCCGAGCGTGGGACTTCTTCCCCCGCTCTCAGAGGGTGTACACGAAGCGGCCCGGTAGCGGGGGCCCACCCGCAACACCCTCCGAGGGTCGGCTTGCACGGCCGGCGGGCGCCGGCCGTCGCCCGAGCGTGGGACTTCTTCCCCCGCTCTCAGAGGGTGTACACGAAGCGGCCCGGTGGCGGGGGCCCACCCGCAACACCCTCCGAGGGTCGGCTTGCACGGCCGGCGGGCGCCGGCCGTCGCCCGAGCGTGGGACTTCTTCCCCGCTCTCAGTCAACGCGCGGTCCGTGCCGGAGCGCGTCCCGGATGGCATCGACCATCAAGCGCAACTCGTCCGTGGTCACGTGGAAGTGGGGCGTGTAGCGCAGGGCGTTCCCGCCCCCGTGGATGACGCCGAAGCCCCGGGTCCGCAGGTACTCCTCGGTGCTCCCCGCGCCCTGCGACCGGTACCGCCGGGGATCGAGGAAGCAGGCCACGAGAAGCCCCGTGCCCTGGACCTCGGTGATGGCCCCGTCGATCTCCTTCTCCGCGGCGAGCCGCTGGAGCATCTCGCGGAACTCACGCCCGCGCTCGACGATGTTCCGTCGCAGATCCGGTGTCACGCTCTGGAGGACCGCGACCGCGATCTCCAGGGCCCGCGGCGCGGTCGTCATGGTGTTGCCGTAGATGCCGGTGCGGTAGAGGGACGCGGCGCGATCGGTCATCGCGAGGACCGACATCGGGTACTGGCCGGCGTTGAGAGCCTTGGAGTAGGTCTCGAGGTCGGGCGCTTCCGCGTCCTCGAAACCCGGGTAGTCCACGATCGACAGGACGCCGTGCGCCCGCAGACCGGCCTGGATCGAGTCCGTGAGGAGGAGGGAGCCGTGCTCGAGGGTCAGGGCGCGGGCCACGTCGTAGAACTCCCGCGTGACGGCCTGGCCCGGGTTGCCCTCCCCCATCACGGGCTCCATGAAGAAGGCTTCGATGAACTCGCCCTTCTTCCCGGTCTCCTCGAACACGCGGCGAAGACCCTTCGCGTCGTTCGGTTCGACGAGCAGCGTCTGGTCCAGATCCCGGAACGAGGCGAGGTTCTCGCGGTACACGCGCATGGTCGAGTCCGAGAACTGGCCGGGGCGCTGCGTGCGTCCGTGGAACCCGCCGCGGAGAGCGAGCCGCCGGATGGGGCGTCCCGCGTCCGGGCCCGCGGGATCCGTCCGCAGCTTGGCGTTCACGTCGGCGATGCGAGCGGCAACGGCGACGGACTCCGACCCGCTGTTCATGAAGAGGAAGCCGGAGTACGGGCAGCCGTCCGTCCGGCGGTGCCCGATCTCGGCCCGCAACGCGCGGATCGCGCGCCGTTGGCTGACGCTCGGCGTCATCACGTTCGCCATCACCTGGGGCCTCGCGAGGGCCCGCAAGAGCGCCTCGGGGGCGTGTCCGAACCCCAGCATCCCGTACCCGCCCGAGTCGTGGACGACGGCGCCCTTCGCCGTGACGACCCACGGGCCCGCGGCGCCGAGCGCGAGGTAGGGGCTCACGACCTCGCGGCCGTAGAAGTTCACGATGCCGTCCTGCACCGTCTCGATCTGCGAGGCCTCGTCCGCGGCGAGGATGGCGGGGTCCTCCTCCTTCAGCGCCTCGGCGCGCGACCACGCGCGCTCGATCGCGATCGAGAGATCGGGAGCGAGGGCGAGGAAGCGCTCCACGACCGCGTCCGGGAGACCCCGCGTGCGGACGCTTCCCCCCAGCGCGCGCAGCGCGCGAAGACGCTCCATCGACGTCGCGGCGGGGATCGTGGGCGTGTCGTCTCCCGCGGTCTTCCCTCCACGGGTCGTCGAACGATCGGTGATGGTCATGGGGGGTACCTCGCGAGCGTCGTTCCTGGAAGGGCGAGCGTAGCACTCCGCCCCAAACGCCCCAGCGATGCCGCCGCCGCGCGCGCCGTGCTCGGCCGTTCGCGTCCTCCCGATCCGCCCGCCTGCGAAACGCGGACGAAGAAGCCCCCTCCCGCCTCCCCGGAGGGGGCGGGGGGGGCGTCGGAAGTCCCGATGGGGGATCCTGCCGGGAGTCAGCCGTGCGGGCCGAGGAGGCAGCGGCCGAGGCGCACGCGGCGGTCGTCGGGAGGGAAGCCGACGTCGTCCTCCCGCCGCCTTGGCAGCGGGGCGGGCAGACCCGACGGCACCTCGATCGGCCCCAGCCAGCGTGCCTGCCGGAAGGCGGGGTCGCGCCACATGTCCACGAAGAAGGCCGCGCAACATCGACAGGGATTCGCCACGGCCAGCCGCCCGCCGCGCGCGCAGAACACCCGCACCAAGGCGTTCACCCCGCGGTCCGGATCCCAGAGCCGAAAGGTGCCCGGCCGCATCGGAAGGGTCCGTTGCCAGATGTGGGGAGCGCCGCGTCGTTCCATGGGGAAGCCTCCGGGATGCCCTCGGCCGCCCTTCTACCGGAGCGCCTCCCGAGACCGGTCAATATTGAGAGTGATTCGCAGGATCAATAGAGAACGGCGAGTCGAAGGTCACGTCGTCCGGCCCGCGGGAGCCCGGGCGGGGCCTGGCGGCCCTGGAGGAGGAGGGGCCGCGCGGATGCGCCCCGAGAAGTCGGGGGCGTCGAGAGGAACGGACGTGGGATCGACCCGGTGGCGACGGCGGGCTTCGGCGAGCGGCCGGTCCGTGTCGAGGAGTCCCTCCGCCAGGGCGAGGCGGTCGGACAGGGCGGGGAAGAGGATCTCGAGGCGCCAGCCGAGCTTCTTCTCGCGCACCGCGTTCAGGTGCTTCACGAGGCGCGTCAGACAGGTGTTCGTCAGGGCGTTGTAGAACCGCGGGGTCGAGCGGAGCTCGTTCGCCGTGTCGAGCACGTCGAGGAGGAAGCGACGGAGGGCGCCCCGCTCGACGCGAAGGGGGTAGAGGAACACGTCCTCGCCGCGGACGTGGCTGCGCAGCCCGATGAGGTCCCGCTCGTCGGCAAACAGGTAGATCAGCTCGAAGCGGCGGAAGAGCCCCGCGAAGACCGCGTAGGCCTCCCCCACCTCCTTGCGGGCCTCGATGGAGAGCCCCAGGTAGCGGCCGTCGGAGAACTCGAAGCTCACGAGCGCGTGGGCGCCGCCGCGCAGCCGCAGGAACGGCACCACCGCATACCAGACGCGCCGGAGATCCCCGAGACGGTAGGTCCGTGTCTCCCAGGCCGGCCGGGGCGTGCCGTCCTGCCCGTAGCTCGAGTTGCGGACCTCGTGGATCGTCACGTCCTCGCCGTCTTGCTCGAACCACGGCATGCGTGCCTCGTTGGGCGTCCAGTCCGCCTCGGCGCGGGGCCGCAGGGTGAAGAACCGGAGGGCGGCGAGCCCGGCGCCGGCCAGGACGGCCCCGGCCGCCGCGGCTGGCCCCCCCAGGACGAGCGCGACGAGCACACCGCCGGCCAGGGCGGCCGTCATCGCCCGCCGCAACGGGACCGGACGCGCCCCCACGTGCCAGAAGACCCCCGCCGCCCAGGCGAGGAGCGCGGCGAGGACCGGGAGGAGGAGCACGACCGGCACGGCGCCGGCGCCCAGGACGGGGAACGGGACCCCCGTCATCGGCCCCCTCCCGCCCGGAGAAAGCCCGAATCGGCGCTTCGGATGGAGGGTCCGGGGAGGACGCGCGATCCCGATACGACGCGAGATCCACGGGGCCGAGGCGTCAAGGGGGGCTCCTGGCGAAACCGGGGGAGCATAGTATGGGGCTTCCCCCCACGAAGGGTCCGGGGTACACGAAGGGCTTCCTCCCGGTGGGACGGGGGGAACCGGTTCCCGGCGTCCCGGGAGGGGGCGCCGGGGGGAAGGGGGGAGAATGGGAGCCGTGATCCATAACGCCGAGAGCGCCCGGATCCTGCTGGTCGACGTCGATCCCGAGGCGTCGGCGACCATCGTGGCCACCCTGCGGCAGGAGGGCCACGTCGTCGACGAAGCGACCGACCTCCGGAGAGCGTACGAAGCGCTCGCCGCGGCGGAGGAGGCCTACGACGTCGTCATCGCGCGGCACCCGCCGCCGGGGTCCACCGCGGCCTCCCTGCTGGCGGATCTCTGCGACTTGGTGGCCGGGAGTTCCCCCGTCCTCGTGACGTGCGCGCCCCAATGCGCCCTGGAAGCCCAGAGCGAACTCCGCCGTGGCGCGTTCTCCCTGATTCCCGCGCCCTGCGCACCGAGCGTGCTGGTCGCGACGGTCGAACACGCCCTGGTCCAGCGCCGTCTCTACCAGGAGCTGCGCCGCCTCCGAGCGAGCGAAATCGAGCTCAAGCGCCGCAACCAGCAACTGGTGGCCCAGAACGCGGATCTCTTCGAGCAAGCCCGGATGGACGCCCTCACGGGTCTGCCGAACCGTCGTCGTCTCGACGAGGACTTCACCGTGCTGGACGCCAACGTCCGACGCTACACGGAGCGGTTCGCGATCGCGCTCGTGGACGTCGATCAGTTCGGGCAGTTCAACAAGCGGTACGGGATCCCGACCGGCGATCGGGTGCTGAGGCTCGTCGCGACGGCGTTGCGCGACGCGTGCCGTCAGGGCGACCTGGTGTATCGGCCCGAGGGAAGGACGTCGGATCCCGCGTACCGGCTGGGCGGGGACGAGTTCGTGCTCGTCCTGGCGTCCCAGGACATGACCCACGCCGTGGTGGCGATGCAACGCATTCGGGAGCACCTCGCGGAGGTCCAGGGCCGGGAGGCCGACGCGCTCCCGCGGGAGCCGGTGACGATCAGCGTCGGCATCGCCGCCCACGACCCGAAGCTCCTCCTCACGACCCAGGAGATGCTGCTCGAAGCGAACGAGCAGTTGAAGCGTGCCAAGGAAGCGGGAGGCGACTGCACCCGCCCGGGGCTGCCCAAGGGAACGACGCTGGACCCTCGCCGACCCGCCCCGCTTGGCTGAGAGGCCGCGGGAGAGGCCGCGAGGGAGTCGGAGCCGGGGCCACCCCGCGGCGCCGGTGGCAATTCCTGCCAGGTGTTCCGGAGGGATCGGCTCGCGCGGCACGACGGATCGATCGCCGCGGCGGCGATCGACCCTCCCCCGTGGCGAGCCCGGTGCAAGGAGCGTCCGCCCGGAGGTAGGCTGCCTCCTCGGCTGCCGAGGGGCAGCCTTCCGGGAGAGGCCATGCGCACTTCGCACCGCATCCTGCTCGCACTTCTTCTCGTGTTCGCGACGGGTTGGTCGGGCGCTGCCCGGGCCGAGGACGCGGAGGACGAGTCGGACGCGCTTCCGCTCGAGCGCGTCACGCTGTTCACGTCCGGCGTCGGGTACTTCGAGCACCGCGCCACGATCCAGGGCGAGCGGGAGATCTCGCTCACCTTCGAGGCAGAGGACGTCAACGACCTCCTGAAGAGCATGGTCGTCCAGGACCTGGGCGGCGGGACCATCTCGGCCGTCACGTACGGCTCGCGGGACCCCGTGGCCAAGGCGCTCCAGTCGTTCGCCGTGGACCTCACGAACAACCTCACGCTCGCCCAACTCTTCGGGAGCCTCCGGGGCGAGAGGGTCGAGGTGGAGCCGCGGGAGGGGGCCATCCAGGGCCGCATCCTGAGCGTAGAGACGCGCGCGGAACGGGAGAAGGAGGGCGTGGTCCAGCGGGACTACCTGAACCTCCTCACCGACGAGGGGATCCGGAGCGTCGCCTTCGACGGTATCCGGGCGATCCGTCTCCTCGACCCGCACCTCGCCCAGGAGGTGAAGCAGGCCCTCGACACGCTGGCCCTCGGCCGCGACAACCAGAAGAAGACGGTCACGTTGTCGTTCTCCGGGGAGGGCGAGCGGCCCGTCCGCGTCGGCTACATCCAGGAGACGCCGGTCTGGAAGACGAGCTACCGCCTGGTACTCAGCGAGGGTGACAGCGCGTACCTCCAGGGATGGGCGATCGTGGAGAACACCACGAACCGTGACTGGGACGGCGTCGTGCTGACCCTGGTCAGCGGCGCGCCCGTGTCCTTCACGATGAACCTCTACGAGCCGCTCTACGCTCCGCGGCCGGAGGTGGAGCCGCAGTTCCTGCCGGGCGTGAAGCCCCAGGAGTACGAGCGCGAGCTTCAGGACAAGGCCAAGGAGACGATGAGCCGGGCGCGCAAGTCGGAAGAGCGCCGCCGGGGAGCCGCCCGGCCCGGAAGCGCGCCGCCGGCTCCGGCCGAGGACGCCCCCGAGATGGGGAAGGACGCCTACGGGATCGACCGGGGCGTGGAGACCGCCGCACGGGGCGCGGAGGTGGGCGAGCTCTTCCAGTACCGGATCGACACCCCGGTCGTGCTGGGACGGCAACGCTCCGCGATGATCCCGATCGTGGGGGAGAACGTGAAGGCCACGAAGGTTTCCGTGTTCGACGCCTCCGTGAATCCGAAGCACCCCTTGAACGGCGTTCGGCTCGAGAACACGACGGCCCTGCACCTCATGCAGGGGCCGGTGACGGTTTTCGACGGCGGGACCTACGCGGGTGACGCGCTCCTCGGAGACCTGGCGCCGGGGGCCGATCGCCTCCTCACGTACGCCATGGACCTCGACGTGGAGGTGAAGCGGGAGCGCAAGAGCCGTCCCGAGGACCTCGTGAAGGTCTCGGTCACGAAGGGGGTCGTGCAGACGGAGTACTCCCAGCAACGCCGGACGACGTACCTGGTCCGGAACGACGACGACAAGCCCCGCCGGGTCATCTTGAGCCAGCCGGTGGACGGAGACTGGATACTCGAGGGCTCCGAGGGAGTTGAGCGCACGCGCAGCCGTTACCGCGCGACGGTCGAGGTCCCCGCGAAAGGCCACGCGGAGACCGCGCTCGTCGAGAAACGCACCTACGGCCGGGCCGTCGGGCTCACGAACCTGGACGAGGGCACGATCGCGTACTACCTGCGGGCCGGCGTGGTGCCGGACGCGGTGAAGGACGCGATCCGCGAGGTCGTCAAGCAGAAGGACGCCCTCGAAGCCGTCACGACGCAGATCCGCAACGCCGAGTCCGAACTCGACGCCATCGCGAAGGAGCAGGACCGGATCCGCAAGAACATGGGGCAGATCGACCGCGACTCCGACCTGTATCGCCGCTACATGGAGAAGCTGGGCTCCCAGGAGGACCGGGTGGAGGCACTTCGCAAGACGGTGCAGGACCTGCGCACCAGCCAGGAGCAGATGCGCCGGAACCTGGGCGCGTATCTCGAGAGCCTGACGCTCGGGTAGCCGGCCCTCGCCCGTCCGGGCCCTGCTCGCCATCGACGGATGTGCGTCCGCGTGCGCGGCCGAGGGGCGGCCGAGGATCGGGCCGCGCATCGACTCCGGGGAGCGGGGGAGGCGGCGACGGCGGAGGCGAACGCCCGGTCCGCGGCTCGCGACCCCCTCGGGGAGCGAGCCCGCGGCGTCGGGTCCCGCGGTCAGCAGATCCGGGGGAGTTGCTCGCCGGCGATCATGTCCACCACCCGCAGGCCGCCGATGCGGCTCTCGAGATGCAGGCCCCGGGGGTCGGCTCGCACCTCCCCCACCAGGGCGGCCTCGCGTCCGAGGGGATCCTCCCGCATCGCCCGCAGGACGCGATCGGCCGCGTCTCTCGCGACGACGGCCAGACACTTGCCCTCGTTCGCCACGTAGAGCGGGTCCAGCCCCAGGATCTCGCAGGCGCCGCGAACCTCTTCGCGAACCGGGATCGCCGCCTCCTCGAGCACGATGCCCACGCCCGCCTGCTCGGCGATCTCGCCCAGCGCGCTGGCGACCCCCCCGCGCGTCGGATCGCGCAGGACGTGGACGTCGCGTCCCCCCGCGGCGAGGACGGCCTCCACCAGGCGGTGGAGCGGAGCGGAATCGCTCTCGATCGTGGTCTCGAACCCGATCCCCTCCCGAACGGACAACACGGCGATGCCGTGGAGCGCGATCTCCCCCGACAGCAACACGCGGTCGCCCGGCCGGACGCGGCGAGGGTCGATCGCCACCCCCGGGGGGACGACGCCGATGCCGGCGGTGTTCACGTACAGGAGGTCGCCCTTCCCGCGGTCCACCACCTTGGTGTCGCCGGTGACGATGGGGACGCCGGCGGCTCGCGCCGCGTCGCTCATGGAACGTACGTATCGCCGGAGGGCCGCCATCTCCAGCCCTTCCTCGAGGATCAGGGCCACGGAGAGCCCGAGCGGCCTGGCCCCGCACATCGCCAGGTCGTTCACGGTTCCGTGGACCGCGAGCGAACCGATGTCGCCGCCCGGGAAGTCGGGCGGTCGCACCACGTAGGAGTCGGTCGTGAAGGCGATCCGGCCGGCCGGGACGTCCAGCAGGGCGCCGTCGTGGAGTCGGGAGAGCGCTTCGTTGTCGAAGGCGGGGACGAAGAGGCGGTCCACCAGCATCTTCGAGAGGCGCCCGCCGGCGCCGTGACCGAGTTGGATCCGATCGTGGTCCTCGACGGGGAGGGGGCAGGAGACGCGGACGGAGGGGGGATCGTCGCTCATGGGGCGCGCCCGTAGCGGTGGTAGGCGGCGCAGGCCCCCTCGCTGGAAACCATGGGCGCCCCCAGGGGATGCTCCGGCGTGCAGCGCGATCCGAAGGCGCCGCACTCCGTGGGCTTCGCGAGGCCGCGGAGAACCGCGCCGGCGATGCAGGCGGGATCCTCCTCCGCCCGCACGGCATCCAGGGGGAAGCGGGATGCAGCGTCGAAGGCAGCGTACTCCGGGCGCAGGGCGAGCCCGCTCGACGGGATGGTCCCGATCCCCCGCCACGACCGGTCCACGATCTCGAAGACCTTCTCCATGCGGCGACGGGCGTCGGGATTCCCCTCCCGGCGGACGACGCGGCGATAGCGGTTCACGACGCCGCTCTGCCCATCCTCCAGCATGCGCACGGCGTGCAGAACGCCGTCGAGCAGGTCGAGCGGCTCGAACCCCGTCACCACGATGGGGACGCGGTGGCGGGCGGCGATCGCGTCGTACTCCGTGGTGCCCATCACCGCGCACACGTGCCCCGCCGCGAGGAATGCGTCGACCCGGCAGTCCGGCGCGGCGAGGATGGCGTCCATCGCGGGCGGAACCCGGACGTGCGCGCAGAGGATGGAGAAGTTCGAAAGGCCGAACTGCCGCGCCTGGTCGACGGCCATCGCGTTCGCCGGCGCCGTCGTCTCGAAGCCCACGGCGAAGAACACCACCTCGCGCTCGGGGTTCTCCCGGGCGATCCGGAGGGCGTCCAGGGGAGAGTACACCATCCGGACGTCGCCCCCGTCCGCCTTCGCGGAGAGCAGGTCCCCGCGCGTCCCGGGTACCCGCAACATGTCCCCGAACGAGACGAGGACTGCGCGCGGGTCGCGGGCGATGGCGATCGCCCGGTCGATCATCTCGACCGCCGTCACGCACACGGGACAGCCGGGGCCGTGGACCAGCGTGATCGGCGCCGGGAGGAGGCGGTCGATCCCTGTCTTCAAGATCGTGTGCGTCTGCCCGCCGCAGATCTCCATGAGCGTCCAGGGCCGGGTGAGGGTCCCCTCGACGGCGGCGAGCAGCGTACGGACGCCCGCCGCCCCCCGGTACTCGTCGACGAACTTCACGGTCGGGGTTCCGCGGGGCCTCTCGCCGCCGCGTCGGTCATCTGCACGAGGGCGTCGAAGATCTCCCGCGCCTCGGCTTCGTCGATCACGTGGAGCGCGAACCCGACATGGACCAGGACCCAGTCGCCCACGCGGGCCTCGGGTACGTAGGCGAGGCACACCTCGCGCCGGATGCCTCCGAAAGACACCTTCCCCATCCGCAAGCCGGAGTCGCCGGACGCGGCCGCCCCGCCCTCCTCGATGCTCGCGATCTGACCGGGAACGCCGAGACACATGACCATGGAATCATACGGGCGATGTCTCCCTGACCCCCGCGCCGGCCGACGCTCCCCGTGACGGAAGGGGGACGAAACGGGCGGATTCGACGCCGTTCCTTCGCGTCCTATCGGGCAGGCCGTGCCGACCGCCACCGCGACTTGCGGTAGGCTGTCCGGGTCGTTGGACGAGGTCGGGGGCCCGGCGGCCGGGCCCGACGGAGGGAGGAGCGTCCCGTGAAGATCCGCGTATCGCTCGTGTTGGTTGCCGCTCTGGGATTGGCGGGTTGCTTCTCGCCCCGCCAGGCGACCCCGCCGTCGCGGGACACGCCCGCGGGTACGGTCGAGATGTTCAAGCTCTATGCCCGCCGGGGCCAGCCCGGCGGGGAGTGGGACATCCTGAGTCCCGGCCTCAAGCAGCGGGTCAGCCAGCAGGCCGGCCGCCAGATCGACAAGACGGACTACATCCAGTACCGCAAGCAGCTTCGAAACGACGCCCGCGTGCGGGCCGCCGAGAACATCCTGCAGACGGCGATCGTCGTGAACACGCAGCAGGTGGACCCGAACACCGTCCTCGCCACGGTGCGCACCTCGGGCGGGCCTCTCGCTCGCACCGCCCGGATTCGGATGGTCCGGCTCACCACCTGGCAGCTCTACACGGCCGACTCGGACGAGCCGTACTGGGGCTTCGCGAACGACCCGCTCATCGGCGTCGAGCCGCAACCGGACGGCTCCTACGTGGTGTGGTCGCGGAGGAGCCCCGACGCGGCGCCCCGCCGGACCACGGTCCCCGCCGCGCAGGTCCGCGACTTCAAGCAGGTGTCGGCCTGGTACGTGGACGACCTGGGCGGCCTCGAGCAGCAGTTCATGCAGTAGCCGGCGGCGGTCGCGCCGGTTCGAAGGGCCCTCGTCACGCGCCGGTCGGGCCGGCGTGGGTCAGGTACTCCACGAGATCGATCTTCGTGAAGAGGCCGAGCAGGACGCCGGCGTCGTCCACCACCAGCGCTGCGTAGCCGTCCGAGAAGAGGTCGTTCAGGACGCCGGCGTCCTCGTCGTGGTGGACGGTCCTCACGTTTCGAAACATCACCTCGGCGACCGCCTGCGACGGATCCGCGCGACCGTCGACGAGGTTCCGAAGCAGGTCCGTCTCCGTGACGATCCCGACCAGGCGCCCGCCGTCCACGACCGGCACCTGGCTGACCGCCTCCTCCTTCATCCGGCGGACGACATCGCCCACGCGCTCGCCGCTGCCCGCCGTGATCAACCCGCGACGGGGGATGGCGCGCATCAGGTCGCCGATGGAACGGGCCCTCCAGGGGCTTTCGGAGAAGCCGTTCTCGCGCATCCACCGGTCGTCGATGAACTTGGTCATGTAGTTGCGCACGGAGTCGCAGGCCATCGTCACGATGCGCTTGTCGGGCCCGTGCTTCTCCGCGATCTGGAGCGCGGCCCAGACGGCGGACCCGCTGCTGCCGCCGCACAGCATCCCCTCCTGTCGGATGAGACGCCGGGCCATCTGGAACGACTCGCGGTCCTCCGTCTTGATCCACTCGTCGACGACGCTCCGGTCGAGGACGTCCGGGACGAAGTCGTACCCGATGCCCTCCACCTTGTAGGAGTGGAGGGGACCCGGTCCGGCGAGAATCGAGCCGACCGGGTCCACGCCCACCACACGGCAGGAAGGCACCTCCTCCTTCACGCGCCGCGCGGCCCCCGTGATGGTGCCGCCCGTGCCGGCGGTCAGCACGAGAAAGTCGAGCTTCCCGTCCGTCTGGCGGAGGATCTCCTCCCCCGTTCCGTGGTAGTGGGCCAACGGGTTGTCCGGATTGGAGTACTGGTCGAGGATGTGGGCGTTGGGGAGGACCTTCTGGAGGTGCTTCGCCACCCCGATGTGGCTCTCCGGGGCGTCCCACGCCGCCTCCGTGGGCGTCCGGATGATCTCGGCGCCGAGCGCCTCGAGGACGACCTGCTTCTCGCGACTCATCTTCTCCGGCATGGTGATGATCATGCGGTAGCCGTAGACGGCCGCCGCGACCGCCATCCCGATGCCCGTGTTGCCGCTGGTCGGCTCGATCAGGGTGTCGCCCGGCTTGATGCGGCCGGCCGCCTGCGCCTCTTCGATCATGCGCCGGCCGATCCGGTCCTTCACCGACCCACCCGCGTTCTGGAACTCGCACTTGACCAGGATCTCGCAGCCCGTGGACCGTCCGATGCGACGAAGGCGGACGAGCGGGGTGTCCCCGATCGCCTCGAGGACCGACTCGTAGATGCTTCCCATCCGGCAATGACCCTCCCGGCCGCGGTCGCCCCGCCGCGCGCGCCAAGCCTACCGTCCGCGGCGAGGAGGGGAAGGGGGGTGGCCGGCGTAGGATCCGGCCCATGGATCGGTGGATCCTCCACGTGGACATGGACGCCTTCTATGCGTCCGTGGAGCAGCGCGATCGCCCGGAATTGGCGGGGCGGCCCGTCCTCGTGGGGTCCGACCGCCGGCGCGGCGTCGTCTGCGCCGCCAGCTACGAAGCGCGGCCGTTCGGGTGCCGATCGGCCCAGCCCATGGCGGTCGCGCTGAGGCGGTGCCCCTCGGCCGTGGTGGTGAAACCGCGCTTCGAGCGCTATCTCGAGGCCTCGCGGCGGGTCTTCGCGATCTTCCGGGACTTCACCCCCCTGGTGGAACCCCTGAGCATCGACGAGGCCTTCCTCGACGTGACGGGGACCGAGCGCCTGAACGGATCGGCGGTCGTCGTGGGCCACACGATCCGGAGCCGCATCCGTTCGGAGGTGTCCCTGACCGCGTCGGTGGGGGTCGCGCCGAACAAGTTCCTCGCGAAGCTCGCGAGCGACCTGGACAAGCCGGACGGCCTGACCGTCGTCACGAAGGAGACGGCCCCGACGCTGTTGGCACCGCTTCCGATCGAGCGGATGTGGGGCGTGGGCCCGGTGACGGCGAAGCGGATGCACGCCCACCGCATCCGCACGTTCGCCGACCTCGCGCGCCGGGATCCGGACGAGTTGGAACGGATCTTCGGCTCGGCCGGCCCTCACTACCGGCGCCTCGCACGCGGCCTCGACGACCGAGCCGTCCAGCCGGAGGGCGAGGCGAAGAGCGTGAGCCACGAGACGACGTTCGAGGAGGATCTCGCCTCGCCGGAGGAGGTTCGAGGGGTCCTTCTCCACCTGACCGAGGACGTCGGACGCCGCCTCCGACGGCGCGGCCTCACGGCGCGGACGGTCTTCGTGAAGATCCGCTACGGCGACTTCGAGACGATCACCAGGTCCCTCACGCTCGACGGCGCGACGGCCCTGACCCATGAGATCTGGGAGGCGGCGCGTGGGCTCTTCGACGCGTGGGCCGCGACCTCCTTCAAGCCCGTCCGTCTGATCGGCGTCGGAACGTCGCACTTCGCGGGGGGAGGCGGCCAACTCCCTCTCTTCCCGGAACCGGGGCGGGAGCGCCAGAAGCGGCTGGATCGAGCCGTGGACCGCATCCGGGACCGCTTCGGGCGGGAGGCGATCCAGCGCCGCCCCCGGGAGGGGGGGCCCTCCGACGCGGAAGACACCGGGTGAGGGCCAAGGGCCGGTCCGTGGACGACTCTCCCCCTTCCCCCTCGCCTTCCAGACGTCTGCGGCCCCTCCTCGGACGCGAGTTCCTCCGCGTAGCCGTGGCTACGCCTCCGGATCCGCTCGCTCTTCGTGACCCCATCCGACACGAACGCGAACGCCTCTTGGGAGACGTCTCTCCGGCCGGGCCCTCCTATCGCCGCCCGCCGAGGTAGAAGCCGACCTCGCTGTCGCCGGGATCCACGACGAGCATCGGGACCTTGCCGCCGCCGTAGAGGGGAGTCCCCTTCTCCAGGTCGAGCGCCTGGCAGGCGACCGCCCGGCGCCCGGACTCGCGCTCGATCTCGAACCCGAACACGACGCGGTCGCCGCGGCGCTCCAGCACCTGCACCCGCTCCTCCGCGAGGAAGGTGAGGGAGACCTCGGCCGAGCGCTGCCCCCCGTTCCAGAGGAGCTTCCCGTCGCGACCCACTCGTTGGGCCCAGACATCGGTGTCGCCGTTCTGGCTCCCCGAGACGAACCCGACCACGATGCCGCCGAATCCGTCGGTGCAGGCGACGGGCTCGCGCTCGGCGAAGCGGCTGCTCGCGGTGAGCAAGGGGAGGATCGCGCCGTTCCCTTCCCGCCGCCCCCACCGGAGGCGACCGTCCTTGTCGATCCACTGGGCGGCGACGTCCACGTCCGTGGGACGCGCGGGGTCCGTCGTGACCTCGAAGGCCACGAAGGCCCCGCCCATCCCGTCGGACACGACCGACAGGCTCCGCTCCCCGGAGGGCGTCTCGAGGCCGCTGACGAGGACGGGCCGCCCGTCGCTCCAGAGGGCTTCGCCGTGGTGCGAGAGGCGTTGGGCCTCGACCCGCGAGGTCCCGTCGGGCGTCGCGACCTCGTAGACCACCACGCAACCGCCCTCGCCGTCCGTGACCGCCCGCGGACGCCGCTCGTCCCGGGGCGTGGCGGCAACGTCGAGCGACCGGGCCCCCTCCATCCACGCGAGGGTCCCGTCGGGTTCGACCCGCTGGGCCACGACGTCGGAGCCGGCCTCGCCGACGCGGCGCTCGAAGACGACGATCGCCCCGCCGCTGCCGTCGGGCACGGCGCGCGGTCGACTCTCCCGGGCCTTCGCGGAGCCCACCGGGATCCCCTCGGAGGCCCACTGCTCCTCCCCGTTCTCGTCCACGCGCTGGCCCACGATGTCCACGTCCCCGCCTTCGAGCCGGCGCTCGAACACGACGATGGCCCCGCCCATCTCGTCGGGAACGGCGTCCGGGTTCTCCTCCCGAAGCCCCGTGCCGGCGATCGGGATGCTGGACGCCCCCCCGTGGAAGAGCAGCTCTCCGTACCGCGAGACCCGCTGCACCATGACGTCCGCGTCGCCGCCCCCCGCCTCCTCGATGGTGTGGACGAGCAGGGTGCTCTCGGCCAGCGACGGGACCGTGCAGAAGGAGGCTTCGGGATGGGTCGTGCTGGCGACGGGGATCCCCGTCTCCCCCCACAGGGGTTCGCCCGTCTCGCGGTGGATCCGCTGCATCCACACGTCGTAGTCGCTCTTCCCCTGGAGCGAGAGGCCGCAGACGATGGCCGTGCCCCGGAGGGTCTCGTTGAGGGCGCTCACGTCCTCCTGCACCGGCAGCCCCCGGATCAGGGCCGTCACGTACTTGATGGGGACGGCGTAGGTCGCACCGATCGTGCGGCTGATGCTGCCCGTGCGACGCTGGACGGCGATCGCGACGACCCGATCGGGGAGGACCAGGATGGGGCCGCCGGAGTGGCCGTGCTCCACGCCCGGCATGTCCACGTCCATGTACTCCACCGTGGATCCGGGTACGTACTTGCAGAGGCCGGCGACCCATCCCCCGACGACGCGCAGACGGGAGGAGCCGTAGGTGTGCCGCAGCGAGGCGGGGTACCCGATGAGGAAGACCTGACTCGCGAGGTGGATGGACTCCTCCGCAACGAGGCCGGCGCCCGGCGCGAAGTACGGATTCTCCGGGTCTTCCTCGAAGGTGAAGACCGCCACGTCGGCGCGCACGCCGACCCGGTAGAGATGGGCGTCCCGGATCGGGCGGCCCCGCTTCCCCCCCACGACGAAACGGACCGGAACGTCGGGATCCTCCAGGTGGGGCTCCACGACGTGGCGGGCGGTCACGAGGTACCGGTCCTCCCCCATCTTCAGGAGGAAGGCCGTCCCCGTGCTCGGCCCGGCCACGACGTAGACGACGTTCGCGAGGGCCTCGTCGGTCAGGTGGGCAGGCGCCGGCACGTCCGCCAGGAGGACGGGAACGGGCCAAAGCAGGGAGAGGGCCAGGAGGCGGACGAGCATACGGCTTCCTCGCGGTGGGGGGCCGTCCTCGACGGATCCGGCCCCGGGGACGGGAGCACCGCCCTCTTGGGTCGGCCGCAGAGGGGGCACGTTGAACCGGCAAGATGGCGTCTTTCCCCGCCAGGGGCCGTACAACCACCCCCATGGAGCCGGCATCCCACCCCGAACCGCCCCCGCCGAAGGGCCTTCCCACCCCCATCCTCCTCCTGGTCGCCCTCGGCCTCGGCTGGCTGCTCTGGACCTGGGTCCTCGGACCCAAGGTGCCTCGGCACGAGAGCTCGCCGGTCCGCCCCGTCACGGCGCGGGGGGATCTCGCGGACTTCGAGAAGACGACGATCGACATCTACCGCGCGGTCGCCCCGTCCGTGGTCCACATCCAGACGCTGGGGCTCGTCCAGGACTGGACGATGAACCTCCGCGAGGTGGCGAAGGGGGAGGGCACGGGCTTCTTCTGGAACGAAGACGGGTACGTGGTCACGAACGACCACGTGGTGGACGGCGGGAACCGGTTCATCGTCATGCTCTCCGACGGGACGCCGTTCGAGGCGAAGCTCGTGGGGACGGCTCCCGACCAGGACCTCGCCGTGCTTCAGGTCGTGGACGTCGATCCCGAGCACATTCGGCCCGTGGCGGTGGGTGAGTCCGCGGACCTCGTCGTGGGGCAATCCGTGTTCGCCATCGGGAACCCCTTTGGCCTGGACCAGACCCTGACCACGGGGATCATCAGTGGTCTCGGCCGCAGCATCCGGGCCAAGAACGGGCGCGAGATCGACGACGTCATCCAGACCGACGCGGCCATCAACCCGGGTAACTCCGGCGGTCCCCTCCTGGACAGCGCCGGTCGCGTCATCGGCATGAACACGGCGATCGTGAGCCCGTCCGGCGCCTACGCCGGGATCGGCTTCGCCATTCCGATCGACATCGCGCGGAAGATCGTCCCCCCCCTGATCCGCGGCGAACCGCTGGTCCATCCCGGGCTGGGGGTGAAGCTGTTCAATCCGGACTGGTACCTCGCCCGGCGCGTCCGCGGAGCCATCGTGCTGGAGGTGCGCAAGGACGGGGCCGCCGCGAAGGCGGGGATCCTGGCCACGCGAAAGGACCGCGAGAACGGCGGCTACATCCTCGGGGACGTCATCACGGCGATCGACAGCAAGCCCGTCCACTCCAACATCGACCTCTACGACATCCTGGACGACTACGAGGTCGGCGACACCGTGACCGTCCACGTCCAGCGCGGCCGCGAGAGCCTCGACCTGAAGGCCGTGCTGACGCCCGAGACGTAGCCTGCATTCCCCGCGAACGGCCGTTGCATCGCGCGGCCCTCGTGTCCGGGGGCGGGAGGACTCCAAGGAGGCGAGTCCCGCGGGCGAGAGGGATCCCAGATGGCGAATCGGTCGTACGCATCTCGCGCCCGATGCGGGCGTTGCTCGTCGTCGACGACCCCGAGGGGTCGCCTCCTCCTCCCGCCTTGGCCTCGAACCCGAGCGACCTACCTGGACACCCTGGGGAAGGGGAACGAGACCCGCGGCGCCCCGTCGCTCCTCGACGGTCCACGATGTCGGGATGGGCCCCGGGGCGAGCGCGGAAGGTGGGTGCTACAGGTCCTTGTAGACGACCTTCACGCCGGTGTCCTCGGCGCTCGTCCGGATCGTGAAGCCGAGGCGCCGCATCAGGTGGAGCATGGCCTCGTTGTTCGCGAGGACCTCGCCCTCGATCCGGCGCAGATTCCTCGTCTTGGCCGACTCGAAGAGAGCCATGAGGATGTGCGAACCGATGCCCCTGCGGCGCCACTCGTCCGCGACGACGAGCGCGAACTCGCTGCTCTGTCCGTCGGGGTTGATCACGTAGCGGCCGACGGCGATCTCGATCTCCTTGCCGTCCCGCGTCGTGGTCGCGATGAAGGCCAACTCCCGGTCGTAGTCGATCTGGGTGAAGCGAACGAGCATCTCCGGCGTCAGCTCCGCGAGGCTGCGCATGAACCGGAAGTAGCGAGACTCCGAAGAGAGGTTTCGGATGAACTCCTGCTCGATCGCCGCGTCCTCGGGGCGGATCGGCCGGATGGTGATGTCCGTACCGTCGCCGAGCTGCATCCGCTCCTCGAGATGCGTTGGATACGGATGGATGGCGACGTGGTCGTACCGCCCGACGTTCGCTTCGGGGTACTCGACCGCGATCCGCGCGTCGAGCGCCACCGCCCCGTCCTCGTCGGCCACCAGGGGATTGATGTCCAACTCCTGGACGTGCGGTACCTCGCAAACGAGTCCCGAGACGCGGAGGAGGATCTGCTCCAGGGCTTCCATCCGCACCGGCGGCATGTTGCGGAACTTCCCCAGGAGCTTGGCGATGCGCGTCCGCTCGATCATGTCGCGCGCGATGAAGGAGTTGATCGGGGGGAGGGCCACGCTCCGGTCGCGGAGGACCTCCACCGCGGTTCCGCCGGCGCCGAAGCTGACCACCGGCCCGAAGACGGGATCGCGGATCACGCCCACGATCAGCTCGCGCCCGTGTGCGTGCCGGTACATCTTCTCGACGGAGACCCCCGTGACCGTCGCCGTGGGGGCCTCGGCATGGACCGCGTTCACCATGCTCGTGAACACGCTGCGCACGTCGTGCGCGCTGCTGATGCCGAGGCGGACTCCCCCGACATCGCTCTTGTGGGTGATATCGGGACTGTTGATCTTCATCGCCACGGGAAACCCGAGCGTGCGGGCGGCTACGAGCGCCTCGTTCGCGGTGTGCGCCTCCATGGACGGCATGACGGGGATCCCGAACGCGCTGAACACGGCCTTGCACTCGCCGGAGGTGAGCCACCGCCGGCCTTCCGCGAGAGCGCCTTCCACGACCAGGCGCGCGCCCTCGACATCGGGGCTCTCGGTCTGGTGGGACAGGGGACCGGGGACCTGCAACAGCATCTGCTGGTTCTTGTGGTAGTTCGCGAGGTACGCAAACGCCTCCACGGAGCCCTCGGGCGAGGCGAACGTGGCAATGCGCTTGGAGGTGAAGTGGTCGCGCCCGGCCTGGACCTGCTGTTCGCCCATCCAGCAGGTCAGCACCGGCTTCTTGGCCTTGCCGACGCCCGCGGCGACGACCTTGGCCACCTCGCTCGGGTCGGTCATGGCCTGGGGCGTCAACATGACGAGGACGCCGTGCACCGATCGGTCCTCGATGACGGTCTTCACGGCCGCGTCGTAGCGGTCCGGGGTGGCATCCCCGATGATGTCCACGGGGTTGCCGTGGGACCACGCGGCGGGAAGCACCTCGTTCAGCTTCTCGACCGTCTTCGGATCCAGCTCGGGAATGCGGACGCCGAGGTCGGCGGCCCGGTCGGCGGCGAGCACACCGGGTCCGCCCGCATTCGTGACGATGCCGAGGGCGTCGCCCGACACGCGGTGGTGGAGCGACAGGAACTGCGCGGCGGCGAAGAGCTGATCGATGGACATGGCGCGAACCGCGCCCGTTCTGCGCAGGGCGGCGTCGAACACGTCGTCCGCCCCCACGAGCGATCCCGTGTGGCTCATCGCCGCGCGCGAACCGACCTCGTGACGCCCGGCCTTCACCACGATGGTCGGCTTGAATCGCGCCGCCACGCGAAGCCCGCTCACGAAGCGCCGGGCGTGCCGGATCCCCTCCACGTAGAGGAGGATGCTCTGGGTGTGGGCGTCCAGGGCGAGGTAGTCGAGCAGTTGCCCGAAGTCCACGTCGCCCATGGAACCTACGGAGACGATCGTCGAGAAGCCGACCTGCCGGGCGGCCGCCCAGTCGAGGATGGCCGTGCAGATCGCGCCGGACTGGGAGATGAGGGCCAGCGAACCCGGCTGGGCGCTGTTCTTGCTGAACGTGGCGTTGATGCCGAGGCGGGGCACGAGGATGCCCAGGCAGTTGGGTCCGACCATGTGGATGCCGTAGCGGCGGACCTCCTGGAGCAGCGTCCGCATGTTCTCCGCGCCGCTGCCGTCGCCCTCGCCGAAACCGGCGCTCAGGACCACGGCCATCCGCACGCCGTACTCACCGGCCTGGTGCATGAGCTCCGGCACGGTGGGCGCCGGCGTGGCGAAGACCGCGAGGTCGACCGGCTTGCCGATGTCGGCGATCGTCGCGAACGCGGCCTTGCCCTGGATCTCCTTCCGGTGCGAATTGATCGGGTAGAGCGGCCCCTTGAATCCTCCCTTCAACAGGTTCTCGAAGACGCGGCCGCCGACGCTGTCGGGGCGCGCGCTCGCGCCGAAGAGCGCGATCGAGCGAGGCTCGAAGAGACGATCGAGGTAATGCTGGGACATGGCGCTTCCCTTCGAAGGGGATCCGCCCTCAGCATCCCCCGCCCTGCGGGTCACGTCCACGTCCCTTCCGCACCGCGGGCGCCCGAGGAGGACCGGCGTCTCTTCGCAAGCGAACCTTCGATTCCCGCCCCCATCCACGAAATCGCCCGCCGCGCGACCCGACTTCGGGTCGCGCGGCGGGCGTGAGAACCGGCGTGGTCGCCGCCGGCGACGGCGATCAGCGCTGCTTCATCGGCTTCACGGAACGCTTCGTCTCGCCGATGTAGACCTGGCGCGGGCGGTTGATGCGCGTGTGCTTGTCCTGGCGCATCTCCTTCCACTGCGAGATCCACCCCGGCAGGCGACCGATCGCGAACATCACCGTGAACATGGCGGTGGGGATGCCCATGGCCCGGTAGATGATCCCGCTGTAGAAGTCCACGTTGGGGTAGAGCTTCTTCTCGACGAAGTAGGAGTCCTCGAGGGCGACCTCCTCGAGCTGCTTGGCGATGTCGAGAAGCGGGTCGTCGACCCCCAGCTCGGCGAGGACCTGATCGGCGGCCCCCTTCAGGATCTTGGCCCGGGGATCGAAGTTCTTGTACACCCGGTGCCCGAAGCCCATCAGGCGGAAGGACGAGTTCTTGTCCTTCGCCAGCTTCACGTACTTCTCCAGGTCCCCGCCGTCCGCGCGGATCGTCTCGAGCATCTCGATGACCTTCTGGTTCGCGCCGCCGTGCAGGGGGCCCCAGAGGGCGGCGATGCCGGCCGCCGCGGAAGCGAAGAGGTTCGCCTGGCTGCTCCCCACCATCCGCATGGTCGAGGTGCTGCAGTTCTGCTCGTGATCCGCGTGGAGGATGAGCAGCAGGTTCAGCGCGTTCTCGAGGACCGGCGAGACCCGGTAGTCCTCGCTCGGGACGGCGAACATCATGTGGATGAAGTTCGCCGCGTAGGAGAGTTCGTTGCGGGGGTAGACGAAGGGCTGGCCGACCGACTTCTTGTACGAGAAGGCCGCAATCGTCGGCAGCTTCGCCAGGAGCCGAACGATGTTGAGCTCGACGCCCTCTTCCCCGCCCAGACTGGGATAGAAAGTCGAGAGCGAGGTCACCATGGACGCGAGGATCGCCATGGGGTGGGCGTTGCTGGGGTAGCCCTCGAAGAACTTCTTCATGTCTTCGTGGATCAGCGTGTGGTGCATCAGCTGGTTGCGGAAGCCGTCCCACTCGGCCTGGTTCGGGAGGTGTCCGTGAAGCAGGAGGAAGCACACTTCCGGGAAGGTGGTGGACGTGGCGAGTTCCTCGATGGGGTAGCCGCGGTACCGGAGGATGCCCTTCTCGCCGTCGATGAAGGTGATGGTGCTGCGACAGGACCCCGTGTTGGCAAAGCCCGGGTCGTAGGTGATGAAACCCGTGTCCCCCCGGAGCGTGCGAAGGTCGATCGCCTTCTCGCCCTCGCTGCCAACGATCACCGGGTACTCGAGCTCCTTCCCTTCCAGGACCAGCTTCGCGGTACTCGCTTCCAGATCGGTGCTCATCGTCGTTCCTCCCGGCGAACCGCCGCGTCTTCGGGATTCGCGCGAGCGTCACTGTACGACTCGGAGTCGTTCGTACGCAACCGATGCAAGGCCCGGCGCCCGCGGGTTTTCGCCCCCCGGCGGAGGTCCTGGGGGGCTTCCCCGGAGGAGAATGCGACTCATTCTCCCGCGCCCACGAGCACCGCGTAGAGAACGGACACGTACGCGCGGAGGATCTGCTCGCGCGGTCCGTCGGGCAGCTCCCACGTGACGATGGGCCGCCCCGTCTCCCGTCCCCACTCGCCGAGGGAACCCGGCGTCGGATAGCCGACGTCCGTCACGCGATCGAGCCCGGTGCGCAGGGAGAGATAGGCCCCGAGTCGCGTGAGGGCGGGGTCGTCCACGAGCGCGAGCGGCGCGTGGATGGAGAGGACCACGGCGTAGTCGCGGCGGCCGACGAGAGCCACGAGCGCCGCGCTCTCGGGCTCGGAGGCGGGCTTCGGTCCCGGGGAGAGTCGCACGTCCCGTGGCGCGTCCAGCGTCCAGCGGTACGCCGTTTCCGATGCCTGCCACGAGCGCGAGGGAAGGTTCCGATTCAGATCCACGCCCGCGGCGTTTCCCCGGGTGCCCAGGGCGAGGCCGTCGGGGTTGAGCGCGGGGACGACGTCCACGGCGAGCGCCCCTTCGGGGACGCACCGGAGCGCCGCGGAGAGGAGCACGACGCCCTCGCCCTCGTCCCCGTGCTGCCCGGCTGCCACGAGGATCCGGGGGCGGCCCTTCTCGCCCCCGAAGCAGTGGAGGGGGGCGCCCAGGCGGGAACGACCGATCTCGATCGGTTCGCGACGAATGCGGCCGCGCAGCGACGGCGGCACGGGTTCGGGGAGGGAGACGCGTTCCTCGGGCACGGGGCCCTTCTACCGCGCCCCGCCCCCTCCCTGCTCCCCCGGGGATCGCGGCGTCCCCTCCCCGCCCTCGCCCCGGCCCGCTACCATGTCCGACCGCGCGCGCTCGCCGCGCCGGGAGGAGGGTCCATGCCCCGCATCCTGCTCGCCATCCTGTGGCTCGGTCTGCTGCTCGCGCCGCCCGCCTTCGCGGGAGAAGACGGCGAGTTGGGGATCGGAGACCCCGCCCCCTCGATCGACGTCGCGCACTGGATCAAGGGCGTCGACATGGATGCGCGCGGGAACTTCGAGCCCCTGACCGACTTCGAGCCGGGCCACGTGTACGTCCTCGAGTTCTGGGCCACGTGGTGCGGGCCCTGCCGCCACGGCATGCCCCACCTGTCCGAGTTGCAGGAGACGTTCCGGGACCGCGGCGTGACGATCGTGGGCATCTCGGACGAGTCGCTCCCGAAGGTGATCTCCTTTCTCTGGACCGAGGACGCCGACGGCCGCCTCCAGAACGATCGGACGCACTACACCCTCGCGACCGACCCCGACCGCTCCGTCTACGAGGACTACATGAAGGCCGCCGGGCAGAACGGCATTCCCACCGCCTTCGTGGTCGGAAAGGACGGCAAGGTGGAGTGGATCGGGCATCCCATGCTGCTCGAGGACGTCCTCGAAGCGGTCGTGGGCGACACGTGGGACCGCGAGCCCTTCAAGGAGGAGTTCGCGCGGCAGCGCCGACTGGCGAAGGCCATGGAGGACGCGCGCTCGAAGATCTCCGCCGCGGCCATGTCCGGCGATTGGGGTGCCGTCGTCGGAGTGATCGACGAGCTGCTGGCCATCGACCCCGAGAACGACGACCTGCAGATGCAGAAGCTCCACCTGTTGCTGACGAAGCTCGACGACGCGGACCGCGCCTACGCGTACGCCAAGCAGGTCGCGAGCGCCCACGACGACGACGCCGGCGTGCTGAACGGGATCGCCTGGACCATCGTGGACGACGAGGAGGTGAAGCACCGGGACCTCGACTTCGCGCTCCAGACCGCGCTGCGCGCCTCCGAGCTGGAGGAGAACGAAGACGGCGCGATCCTCGACACCGTGGCGCGCGTCTACTACGAGAAGGGCGACCTCGCGAAGGCCATCGAGTGGGAGGCGAAGGCCGTCGAGAAGGCGACGGGCACCGACCTGAAGGCCCAGGTCGAGGAGGTCCTGGCGAAATACGAGAAGGAGGCCGCCTCCCCCGCCGAGGAGGAGGAGGAACCCGCCGAGCCCGAGGACCGGTAGCGCCCCCTCCCCCGCGGAGCGCCCGGGGGGCCGAGCGCACGGCGGCATGCGCATTGCGCCGGCCCGTCACTCCGCGTCGGCGGCCTCTCCCGAGGACGGGGGCTCGGCCTCGTCGAGCACGATCGCGGCGGAATTGATGCAGTACCGCAGGCCGGTCGGCGGCGGGCCGTCCTCGAAGACGTGGCCGAGGTGGGCGTCGCATCGCCGGCAGCGGACCTCGGTACGGACCATGCCGTAGGACGTGTCCCGCTTCTCGGTCACGTAGAACCCCTCGGTCGGCTCGAAGAAGGAGGGCCAGCCGCAGCCCGAGGCGAACTTCGCGGACGACGAGAACAGGGGGAGCCCGCAGCAGGCGCACTTGTAGGTCCCCTTGGTGGTGGTGTCCCAGTACTCGCCCGAGAACGCGCGCTCGGTGCCCGCCTTCCGGGTGATCCGGTACTGCTCGGGCGTGAGGATCCGGCGCCACTCCTCGTCGCTCTTGACGACCTTGTCCATGGCCTGCTCTCCGACCGCGGCGTCGGGGCTGCCCGCCGCCCGGCTCGCGTCCGGCGGCGTCGCCGGCGTCCGCCGGCACGCCGCCGCCGACAGGACGAGGACGGCGAGCGCGAGGAACGGCCACGCCCGACGGCAGCCGGTTCGATCCATGCCCCGAGCCTACGCCGCGCCGGGGGGCGCCGCGTCGCCCGGGGACGCGGCGGCGCTCCGCCCGGCCAGCACGATCCCCCACCAGCCCAGCAAGAGCCCCACGCCGCCGACCGGCGTCACCATCCCGAGCCAGTGGGGACCGCCCAGCGCCATCGCGTAGAGCGTGCCGCTGAAGAGAGCGATCCCGAGCAGGAAGCCCCAACCCGCGAGGCGCACCCGCGCTCCCCGCCGGCCGAGGATGCCGGCGAGGACGAGGGCCAGCGCGTGGAGGAGGTGGTAGCGGACCGCCGTGTCCCACCACGCGAGGGCTTTCGCGTCCACGTGCCCCTCCAGTCCGTGCGCGCCGAAGGCACCCAGCCCGACGCCCACCAGACCCGTGAGGCCGCCGACCACGATCCAGTCCATCCTGTCCATGAGGGCTCCGCGCGGCCGTGCTCGGCCGCCGCCGTATCCTGACGCCCCACGGAGGGTGGACGCGCCCCCGGTCGTGTCGGCAAGAGGAAGCGCATGGAGACGGAAACCCGCTCGGAGGAGACGCGCGAGGTCGCCGGGGACCGCCTGGCCCTCGACCTCGAAGCCGCTCCCAGCCTGCACCCCGCGCTCCTCGATCCGCCGCCCGCCGCGCAGATCGACGTGCGAAACCTCACGGCCGAGGAAACGGGAGAGCTGCGCGTCGAGGTCTCGCTGGACATCGGGTCCGGCGCCATCGCGGCGCGCGACCTCGGCCGCCTGCCGCCGTACGGGACGGTCCGGCTCGACGACCTGCCGATTCCCGCCGACGCCGCCGCGCTCGCGGCCCTCGAGGCGCCGGTCCACGTCGGCATCGTCGCCTCGCTCACGGAGGACGGAGCGCTGGAGGCCCGCCGCCGCCGCGAGACGGAGGGGCTGCCGCGCGAGTGGTGGCCGGGCCCCGACGCGCCCGCGTCGCTGCTCGCGGCGTTCGTGCGGCCGGACGATCCCGCGCTCGGGGTGCTCGTGGAGACCGCGCGCCACGTGGCGATGGAGCGCGCGCGGGGAACCGCCGGAGGACCCGGCGACGCGGACCGCTTCCGGGCGCTGTGGACGGCGGCGGTGGATCGCTCGCTCGAACCATCGCCCGAGGACGCGGGCCCCCCGGCGCGGCTTCGCGCCCCCGGGGAGGTGTTGGAGAGCGGGCGGGCGACGGCCCTCGACGCGGCCCTGCTCCTCGCGGGTGCCGCCGAGCGGGCAGGGCTCTCGCCGCTGATCGCCGTGCTGGGGGACGGCGCGCTGGTGGGCGTCCGCCTTCCCGGCGCGACGCTGGTCGCCGCCGGCGTCCAGGGGGCGGGGTCGCTGTCGCGGGCGAGCGCCGAGGGCGAGATCCTGCTCGCGAGCGCGGGAGCGCTCCTCGCCGGCGCGCCCGTCGCCGAGGCCGAGCGCGCGGCGGCGAGCGCCCTGGAGGCGGACGCCCCGGTGCTTCTCGCGCTCGACGTCGCCGAGGCGCGCCGGGAGGGAAGCGAGCCGCTCCCGGTCGGCGGGAAGCAGGAGCCGACGGCGCCCGCGCCCCGCGCCGCGCCGCCGCCGCCCCTGCCGCGGGTCGAGCGCTGGAAACGCAACCTCCTGGACCTGACGCTCCGCAACCGCCTGCTGAACCACCGCCCGACCCTCCGGACGATCGCGCTCCGCCTGACCGACCCCGCGGCGGTGGTGGGCATGCTCGGGGAGGGACGGGCCTTCGCCTTCCTCCCGGAGCCGGAGGGCGGCCTCACCGCGGAGGAGATCGACGCCGCGGTCGAGCGGGGCGTGCTCCCCACCTTCCTCGACGACAAGGAACTCCTCCACCGGCTGATGACCACGGCGCGCCACGCGAGGGCGAGCCTCGAGGAAGGCGGCGCGGGAACGCTCTACCTCGCCGTCGGCTTCCTCGCATGGAGGGAGGCCGGGGCCGACGGGCCCCCGCACCGGGCCCCGTTGATCCTCCACCCGCTCCGGCTGGTCCGGGGGTCGGCGGCGGATGGCGTCCGCGGGTACCGCATCGAGCCCGACGACGACGATGCGGCGGTCAACGTCACGCTCCTCCAGAAGCTCCAGGCCGACTTCGACCTCCGGATTCCGGCGCTCGAGAAGGAGCCGGCCGAAGAGGAGACGCTCGACGTGCGCGGCGTCCTCTCCGCCGCGGCGGACGCCGTGCGCGGCCTCCCGGGATGGGCGGTCACGGACGAGGCCGTCGTCGGGCTCTTCTCCTTCACGAAGTACCTCATGTGGCGCGACCTCGACCGCCGCGGCGACGCGCTGCGCGAGAACGCGATCGTGCGCCACCTCCTCGACGAGCCCGCGGGGGCGTTCGCGCAGGACGTGGCCGTGCCCGATCCGCGGACGTTCGACCGGGAGCGCCCGGCCACCGAGACCTTCGTGCCCCTCGACGCGGACGCCACGCAGTTGGCGGCCGTGCACGCCGCCGCCGACGGCCTGAGCTACGTCCTGGAAGGGCCTCCCGGCACGGGGAAGTCGCAGACGATCGCCAACCTCGTCTGCCACGCCCTGGCCCGGGGGGAGCGCGTCCTCTTCGCCTCCGAGAAGATGGCCGCCCTGAACGTCGTGCACCGGCGCCTCTCGAAGCTCGGGCTCCACCCCTTCTGCCTGGAGCTCCACTCGAACCGCGGGCGGAAGCGGGACGTGCTGGATCAACTGCGGGAGGCGATGGCGTCGGCGAGACTCGACGGCGAGGCGTCGGACCGCGCCTGGCGCGAACGGGCCGAGGCGCTCGTCCGACTGACGGGGGAACTCGACGACGTCCGCGACGCGCTCCACGCGGGGGGTCCCTTCGGCCCGAGCCCCCGGGACGCCGTCGCGCGGCGCATGGACCTGGAGGACGCCCCGGCCGTCGCCCTCACCCTGCCCGATCCCGGTCCCGACCGTGAGACCGTGGCCGCCATGCAGCGCGCGGTCGAAGCCGCCGCCGAGTGCCTGGAGGGGCTGGGCGACCTGCGCGTCCACCCGTGGCGGGCGAGCGGCCTCGAGGAGTGGACGCCCGTCGTGGATACGCAGGTGGAGACGGGGGGCGCGGCACTCGACGCGGCGCTCGCGGCGCTGGACGCCGCCGTCCGGGAGACGGCCGGCGCCCTCGACCTGGAGGAAGGCGGGTGGTCGCGAACGGAGATCGACGCCGGCGCCCGCGCCCTCGCCTTCCTGCGGTCGGCCCCCCCCGTCCCCGCCGACCTCCTCTTCCGGGCGCCACCGGCACCGAGCGGGGGGCCGGCTCCCGAGGTCCTCCGGGAGATCGTCGTCGCCGGCCGCGAAGAACGCCGCCTCGCGTCCGACGTCGGCGCCCGCTACCGCGAGGAAGCCCTCGCGCTGGATCTGGACGACGTGACGCGGCGACTCGAGCGAAGCCGCCGAACCACCTGGCCCTTCTCGTGGTGGAGGGCGCGGCCCGCGAAGGCGGCCCTTCGCGGCGTGGCGATCTCGGGACGCCTCGAGAGGACGGAGCGCCTGCTCGCCGATGTCGAGAGCCTTCGCCGGTGGCGGGACGTGCGCGCGCGCATCGAGGGCGCGTCGGCCGAAGGACGCGCGCTCCTCGGAGCGCGCTGGCAGGGACGCGCGTCGGACTGGGAGGCGATCGACGCGCTGCTCGAAGAGGCGCGGGCGATCCGCTCCGACGTACTCCCCCTGCTCGGGGCGCGGTCCCGAGGCGACTTCGAGAGCCGCTGGCGCGCGCTCGCCGAGGGCGGCCCGGCCTCGCTCGCCGCCGTCCCCTCCTCCGCCGAGCGCATCGCGCGCGTGCAGGACGGACAGCGGACCCTCGAGGAGGCGCTCCGCCTGGATCCAGCCCTCGCCTGGGGCGCGCCGACGCGGCCCGCCTTCGTGGCGGAGGCACGGCGAACCGTCGCGCGGTGGCGGGAGGACCGCCCGGGACTGCGCGCCTGGGCCGCGTGGCGCCGGGCGCGGGCGGCGCTCCTCGAACGGGGACTGGGGGCTCTCGCCGCCGCCATGGAGGGCGGGGACGGAAACGCCGCGGGCGATCCGCCCCCCCTCCCCGCCGACGCCCTCTCCGCGGCGTTCGAGCGCGCCCTGCTCGACGGGTGGATCACCGACCGCCTCCAGCACGTCCAGCCGCTTCGCCGGTTCCGGGGCGCGGAGGAGGACGCCCGCGTCCGGCGATTCGTCGATGCGGATGCCCGGTTTCGCGGGGCCGTGCGGGAGAAGGTCGCGGCGACGCTGGAGACGGCGCTGCCCGACGGCACGGTCGCGGCCCGGTCGAAGAGCGACAGCTCGGAGATGGCGGTGCTCCAGCGGGAGCTGAGGCGGAAGCGGAACCTGCCCATCCGCCGGCTCTTCGAGCGCATCCCGCACGTGCTCGCGCGCCTCAAGCCCTGCATGCTCATGAGCCCGCTGTCGGTGGCGCAGTACCTGGGGCCCGACTTCCCTCCGTTCGACCTCGTGGTGTTCGACGAGGCCTCGCAGATCCCGCCGTGGGACGCCGTGGGGGCGATCGCCCGCGGCCGCCGCCTCGTCGTGGTGGGCGACTCCAAACAGCTCCCCCCCACGAACTTCTTCCAGCGCACGGAGGAGGAGGACGACGGGCTCGACGAAGACCGGCTCCAGGAGATGGAGAGCATCCTCGACGAGTGCGTCGCGGCCGGTCTCCCCCGCCTCCACCTCGGGTGGCACTACCGCAGCCGCCACGAGAGCCTGATCGCCTTCAGCAACCGCCACTACTACGAGGACCGCCTGATCACGTTCCCCTCGGCGATCGACGACCCCGCGCGCCTCGGCGTGTCCCTCCATCCGGTGCCCGAGGGCGTCTACGACCGTAGCCGCACGCGCACGAACGAGCGAGAGGCCGCCGCGCTCGTCGAGGAACTCGTGACGCGCCTCCTGGCGACGGAGCCGGGCGCGCGCTCCTACGGCGTCGTGACCTTCAGCATCGCGCAACAGGGGCTCGTCGAGGACCTTCTGGAGGCGGCCCGCCGCGAGCACCCGGCGATCGAGCGGCACTTCCAGGACACGGCGCCCGAACCGGTCTTCGTGAAGAACCTGGAGAACGTCCAAGGCGACGAGCGGGACGTGATCCTCCTCTCGGTCTGCTACGGCCCGGACCCCTCCGGGCGCGTATTGCTCAACTTCGGACCGCTGAACCGCGAAGGCGGGGAACGGCGGCTGAACGTCGCGATCACGCGGGCGCGCGAGCAGATGCTGGTCTTCTCGACGCTCCGCGCGGACCAGGTGGACCTCTCGAGGACCCGTGCCCGCGGCGCCCGGCACCTGCGGGACTTCCTGGAGTACGCCGAGCGCGGTCCGGACGTTCTCGGGCTCGCCGCGGATCCCGCGGCGCGACCTCCCCGCCCCGATCCGTTCGGCGGGCACGTGAAGGCGACCCTGGAGGAGGCCGGGTGGGCCGTGGACGCCCAGGTCGGCCACTCCGCGTACCGGGTGGATCTGGCCGTCCGCGACCCCGCGAGCGACGGGCGCCGTCTCGCGGCCCTCGAGACCGACGGTGCGACGTACGCGCAGGCGGCCACGGCGCGGGACCGCCACCTCACCCGCCCCGGCGTGCTGGGCCACCTGGGCTGGCGGCACGGCCGGCTGTGGGCCCTCGACTGGCTCCTCGACCCCGCCGGCGAGAGGCGCCGGCTGCTCGCCCGTCTGGATGCGTGGCGCGCCGAAGCCGCCGCCCCGGAGGCGACGGAGGCCGTACGGGACGCGCCCTCGCCGGCGCCTCCCGCGCCCGAGGAGGGGAAGGAGACGCCCGACCCACCATCGCTCGGCATCGCGCTGGGCGGTACGCCGTACGCGTCCGTCACCCTCCGGGCGAGGCGCCAGGAACCGCAGGCCTTCTACGACGAAGCGAACGACGACGGGATCCGCCAGGAAATCGCACGCATCATCGAGGGGGAGGCCCCGGTCGCGCTCGACCTCGTGGCCCGGCGCCTCGCGGCCCGCTGGGGGCACGAGCGGCTGACCGCGAAGTTCCGCGCGCGCGTGGAGGATCTCGTCCGGCGCGACCACCCCCTCGACGCGCGGGACATCGCCTGGCGACGCGACCAGGATCCCGGGCGGTACGCCGGATTCCGCGTACCGGGAGAGGTCTCGCGCCCCCCGCGGCACGCGGCCCGCATCCCCCGGGAAGAGATCGCAAACGCCGCCCGGGCCCTGATCCGCGCGCACGTGGCCATCGCCAGGGACGACCTCGCCCGCGAGATCGCCCGGGCGTTCGGCTTCCGCCGGGCCACGTCCCGCGTCCTGGCCGCGATGACGGCGGGCATCGACCACCTGCGGGCCACCGGCGGCGCCCGCGAGGAGGACGGGATGCTCCAGGCGCCCGTTGCGGGAAGGTAGCGGCGCCTGCGGCGTGCCACCGGGGCTGCCGTTCGTGCATAATCCTCCTTTCGAACGGTCCTTCGGACACTCCGAGGAGGGAACGCATGAGCCTCGTCCCGATGCAAACCGCCGCCTGGGTGCTGGCCCAACTCTCCGTGGCGGCGATCGTGGTCGTCGCGATCGTCGTCCTCGTCGTCCTCTGGACGGTGGGCGTCTACAACGGCCTCGTCCGGCGCCGCAACCACGTGGACGAGTCGTGGTCGGACGTCGATACCGAGCTCAAGCGGCGCTACGACCTCATCCCGAACCTGGTCGAGACGGTGAAGGGCTACGCGGCCCACGAGCGGGAGACCCTCGAAGCCGTGATCCAGGCGCGCAACGCCGCCGCGGCACCGCACGCCACGCCGGGCGAGCAGGCCCAGGCCGACAACATGCTCACCGGGGCATTGCGCCAGCTCTTTGCCGTGGCCGAGCAGTATCCGGATCTCAAGGCGAACCAGAACTTCATGCAGCTCCAGGGAGAGCTGTCGAACACCGAGGATCGCATCCAGCGGTCGCGCGGCTTCTACAACGACAACGTCCGCGACTACAACATCCGGGTGGAATCGTTCCCCGCCAACCTGATGGCCGGCATGTTCGGCTTCGACAAGCGCGACTTCTTCGAGATCGAGAACCCGGCGGCACGCGAGGCTCCCAAGGTCCAGTTCTGAACCGCACCGTGGCGGCTCCAGCCTGCCAGGGCCGCGCGATTCCACGCCCGTTCGCGGGGAGTGCAGGCGAGCCTGCGGCGCCGGGTCCGTACAATGCCCGGATGCATCGGACTCCTTGGATCGTCGCCGTGGGTCTCCTCGTCCTGGCTTCGCCCGCCTTCGGGGGCGGGGGGCCGGAGACCACCCTGGTCGTCGCCAACGCGAACGACCAGGGATCCCTTCGCATAGCGAACGCCTACGCCCGGGGGCGGGGCATTCCTCTCCGCCACGTGCTCTGGTTGGAGGACGTGCCGGACACCCCCACGATCGACGTGGCCACCTTCCGCGAGCGGATCCTCCTACCCGTCCAGCAGTACCTGGAGGCGGAGGGAATCGACGACCAGATCGATCTCGTGGCCTACTCCTCGGGCTTCCCCTACGCGGTCTCGTTCGACGTCGACGCCAAGGAGAAGGGCTTCGCCATCCAAATGCCCATCTCGCGCATGGCCTCGCTGACGGGGCTCACGTACCTCTATCGGTCCGTCCTCGCCAAGGAGCCGGCGGCCTATCTGTCGCTCACGGCGAATCGCTACTACCGGCGGGACGACGCGAAGGACGCGCGCCCGGCGCGCCAACCCGACGCCGAGGACATCGCCCGGATCCGGACGTACCGGAGCGCGATCCAGTCGAAGGACTACCGGCGGGCGGCGGAGGCCCTCGAGGCGCTGGTCGGCGACTTCCCGGAGGTGGCCGCCTTCTGGTACGACCTCGCGTGCTGCCGGGCCCTCCTGGGGAAGGGCGACGAGGCGATGGCCGCCCTGGAGAAGGCGGTGGAGCACGGCTTCGAGAACGCCGCGCACGCGGCGGAGGACGCGGACCTCCAGAGCCTGCGCGATCGCCCCCGCTTCCGGGAGCTGCTCGACGCCATGCGCGAGGCGCGCCGGAACGTGACCGTGCTCCCGAGCCGCGCGTTCTCCGCGGCGAACGCGTGGGACGAGTCCGGGAATCCGACGGCGGATGGCGTCGGCCCCCACCGCTACCGCCTGGCCGTCATGCTGGGCTGGACGGGCGCGCACGGCAACACCGTCGACGAGGTGCTGGGGTACCTGAAGCGCGCCCGCGAGAGCGACGGGACCTTCCCCGACGGCACCGTCTACCTGATGAAGAATCCGAACGTGCGCTCGACGACCCGAAGCCCCGGCTTCGAGTCGCTCGCAGCGGCGATGGAGCGCCTCGGACACCGGGCGGTCATCCTCGACAAGTCGCAGCCCGGACAGGACGGCGTGCTCCCGCGCGGAAAGGCGGACGCGATCGGGATCATGGCCGGAAGCGCGACGCTCCGGTGGCGCGACACGGATCCACCGATGCTGCCGGGGGGAATCGGCGAGCACCTCACCAGCTTCGGCGCGCACTTCGGCACGGCCAGCCAGACGAAGTGCACGGAGTTCTTCCGCCACGGCGCCGCTGGGACCTGCGGGGCGGTGGCGGAGCCCTACGCGATCCCCAACAAGTTCCCCTCCCCGTGGATGCACCTGCACTACGCGCGGGGCTGCTCGCTCGCGGAGGCCTTCTACCAGAGCGTGTGGGGGCCCTACCAGCTGCTCGTCCTCGGTGATCCGCTGACGCAACCGTTCGCGAAGGGCATCGACGTCCACATCGATCGCCCCTCCGGGAAGGAGCCTCTCTCGAAGCAGGTGGCCATCGACCCGTCGTTCGACGTGCCGTCGGGCGAGGCGCTCGGGACGAAGGAGCTCTGGGTGGATGGCCGGCGCGTGCAGGCGGGGCCCGCGACGGAACTCCTGGCGTGGGACACGACGAGCGTGGCGGACGGCGCGCACGAGATCCGGGTGGTCGCGGTGGAGGACGGGACGATCGCCACCCGCTCCTCCGATGCTCGCTGGGTGGAGGTGGACAACGGCAGCGGCTTCGCCGTCTCGATTCGTCCTCCGGATCCGGTGGAGATCGGCGGGCCGCTGCGGCTCGAGGGGCGGGCCGAGGGCGCGCACGACGTGGACCTGATGCGCGGCGCCGAGGTGCTGGCGACGGCACCGGTCGCGAGGGACCGATGGAAGGTGGCGATCGAGACCCTCCGGCTCGGACTCGGCGAGACGACGCTCCAGGCCCGCGGGCGAGCGGGCGGCGACCGGGAGGTCTGGAGCCGCCCCGTCGTCGTGGAGATTCGCCCCCCCGATGAGCTGGAGGCGGCGCGGTCGCTCACGGCGCACGACGCCGTGCCCGGGCTCCACGTCGTCTGGACGGACGAGCACGGCGCCACGCACGAGGGATTCGCCGGCACCCTGGCGCCACGCGGTCGCGAGCGCTCATTCGCGGAGGACCTGGATGCGCTCGGAGCAAGGGACGCGCGGCGGGTCGTCGTGGAGGGGAGCGTTCGCGTCCCCGCCGGGCTCGCCGAAGTCCGCGTGGACGGTCCGGAATCGCTCGAGATGTCGGTGGACGGCCGGACGGTGTCCTTCGCCGCAGACTCGTCCCGCACGGCCCTCCTGCCGCTGGCCGAAGGCTGGCACGATCTCCGCATCCGGGCGGAAGGCCCCGGCGTCGATCGGCTCGCCGTCGAGGTCGGAGGGAGCCGGGCGCGCGCGCCGCTCGCGGGCGCCGACCTCGCCTGGCTGCCCGGGAATCTCGCGCCCGCCGAACGGCCCGCTTCCGTCACCGTGGGAGAAGAGGGCCGCGCCACCGCCGTACTGGGCGACGGGGGGCGCGCCGGCGCGCACGGCGTGGACGTGGGACCGGATCGCGCGGTGGTCCTGGCGTGGGACGACAAGCAGCGACACGTATCGACCGTGGTCCTCTACGCGTCTTCGGGCGACAAGGCGAGCCCGATCACCACCCGATGGACGGTGGAGACGCGCACGTCGGACCGCGGCCGGTGGCGCGACGTGCACGACCTCGAAGCCCTCGTCGCGCCGCCGGCCGCGCGCCCGAAGAAGAACGAGACCCTCGGCCCGCGCTTCGTCCTGCTGCGCTTTCACGCGACCACGGCGAAGGAAGTCCGGGTTCGACCGGCCAAGGGCGAGGGGACCTCCCGCGTCGCGGAGGTGGAGATCTACGCCGGCACGCGCTGAACGTCCGACTTGCGCCCTGCGGGCGAACCCGACCCTCTTCGGGCACGAACGAATCGCGTCATGCGCCGGTCACCCCCGCGTATCCCCCACGGGACGGTTCGGCCCGGTCCGGGACTTGCTGCGTGGCGCGCGGGAGGACGCGGTCATGAGACGCTTGCGAAACGCCGCTCGTGCCACGTGCACGGTGATCGTGATGATCGCTGCCTGCACCGGGTCGGCATGGGCCGAAGACGCGACCGAGGGGGACGGGGACGCGCCCAGGCGGGCGCCCGTCGCAGGCTCGAACGAACCCCCCGAAGCATACGAGGGGGCCGACGCCGGAATCATCGCGGAGGAGCTCGCGGAAGACGAGATCCCGGTGGTGGAGTTCGGCGAGGTGATCGTCACCGCGACGCGGCTCCCGAAGCTCGAAGTGCGAATCCCGCGCGCCACGAACGTGGTGCGGGAGCAGCGCATCCGCGAGCGCGGAGTGACCAGCGCCGTGGACGCCCTGGACGACCAGGTCGGAATCTGGGTCGAGAAGCGCACGGCGCACACGTCCGATCCCGTCATCCGGGGTCTCAGCGGCGGCAACCTGCTCGCCCTGGTGGACGGCAACACGCTGTCGACGTTCTGGGGCGAGGGCGGCTTCGCCGGCGACGACATGTACGGGAAGATCAACGCCGACAACCTCGAACGTATCGAGGTGGTCCGCGGGCCGGGATCGGTCCTCTACGGGTCGAACGCCCTCGGCGCCGTCATCAACTTCATCACGAAGGAGTCGCCCTTCGACTACACGAAGGGCGGGACGCGCCTCGGCGCATTCACGTCCGCGCAGGCCAACACGTCGCCCTCGGGGTGGCGCCTTCACCAGGAGACCTACGGCGCCACGCGCAACCTGCGATGGTTCGGAGGCGTGTCGTACATCGACTACGGATCCACGCGCGACGGAAGCGGAGAGGAGCAGTCTCCGACCGACGCCCGGGGCTGGTACGGCGATCTCGCCCTGAACTGGAAGATCTCCCCCGAGGTGTTGACGAAGTTCACGGTCCAGGTCGCGGAGCTGGACCCCGTGTACCGGTTCTACCGGCCGACCGAGAGCAACGCCAACCAACGGATCGCCGTCGCGGGCCGGCTCGACCTCCCGAACCTCGGGCGACGTACCGGCCTGGCGGACTCGATGAAGGTCCACCTGTACTACCAGAACAAGGAGGACGAGCGCTTCTGGCACGATGCCCTGACGGGCGTCGAGACGAGGCGAGGGAAGGCGACGTGGAACACGATCCAGGCGGGCTTCGTGGCAAACAAGCGCCTGGGGTGCCACGACCTGACGTACGGCGCCGACTTCCAGTCGACGGCCGGCGAGAGCCCCGACGACGAGCAGTTCACGGAAGTCTTCCCGGACGGGCGGAAGGTCAAGGCGGCGCCGGACTCCGTCTGGTGGTCGCTCGGCGGCTACGCCCACGACGAGTGGCGTTTCGCGCCCGACTGGACCCTGACGGGGTCCTTCCGCTTCGACATGCTTCGTTTCACCAGCGAAGCGGACGAGTTCTACCACTCGCCGGGCGCTCTCGATCCCAGCGCGGACGAGTTCACGGAGTGGCAACCGGCGTTCGCCGGAGGCCTTCAGGTCGAGTGGGAGTTCTACCCCGACAACAGCGTCTACGGAGGGTGGGCGCGCGGCTTCCGGCAGTTCGCGCCCAAGTTCGGAGTGACCCAGCACGCGTACGGCGTCCTCGTTCCCAACGGGCTCCTGACGCCGATCACGGCCGACCAGTTCGAGCTCGGCTACAAGCATCGTACCGAGTACGTATCCGCCGACGCCGTCGGCTACTACACGCTCTACAACAACTTCCAGAACGTCGTCCGTGGGACGTTCCAGGGGAAGGACTGGTACGACTTCAACGAGAGCGGGGTGCGGGATCCCGACGAGAACGTGTACCACAACACCGGCGACGGTGAGGCCTACCTGTACGGCGTGGAGCTCGCCGCGACCGTGAACCTCGCCGCAGTGAACCGTCGTCTGTTCGGCGAGGCGTGGACCCTGCACAGCTCGTTCACATGGAACTACGGCCAGGACACGAAGAACGACATCCCGCTGCGTCACACGCAGCCGATGGCCGCCGTCGTGCGGGCCCGGTGGGCTCCGAAGGTCTCGTGCGAACCCTTCGCCGAGATCGAAGGCCGCTTCGTCGATCGTTTCGATCGGATCCCGCCGGACCGACTCGCCGGTGACGTCGGATACCTCGAAGATCCGCAGGACGCGAGCAAGGGCATGCGCCGCACGTGGGGTCTCCCCGGCTACTCGGTGTGGGACCTCCGAGCCGGCATCCGCCTCGGCGAGCGGGTCGAGCTGGTCCTGGGCCTGGGCAACCTGTTCGACAAGCTCTACCGTCCGGCCCACGCGCGTTGGGACGCTCCCGGACGCAACGTCTACGCGAGCGTGAGCTACACCTGGTAGCGATCGTCCTTCGCGCGCCGCGCGACCCGGCCGGGGAGGGTGACCCGCGCGAAGCCGCGTCTCCTCTCCCGGGTAACGCACCGTATCGGGTGGAGAACGGGTTCCCGCGCGGGCCCGCCGAAGAGGCCGGGGAGCGGCGTCTGCCCGTCTCGAGGGAGCACGGAGACCGTCCCGTGGACGCCGAACGCCGGGAAACGACCACGACCCTCCGCCGTCCCCGTAGGGGCCGCGGGTCGGGGACGCGCGCGGTCGCTCGCGACGTCGGACGCGAACGGCGGCTCGTCAGCGTCCCCGGTAGGCGTCCAGGGTCTCGGCGTCCACGGCCATCATCGTCTCGCCATGGGGGCCGACGCCGATCCTCGTGACGCGCTTCTCCGGCGGACCCTCCTGCTGGTACGCCTCGAGCCCGGGCGAACCCTCGCGGAACACCCACAGCCGGCCGTCCTCCTCGAACACCACGAACCCGGGCTTCGCGTGGCCCGCGGAGGGGATCCGGGCGAGCCACGCGTCGATCGTCTCCCCTTCGGTGCTCATCACGGTCTGGCGGTCGGGTCCGGCGCCCACGCGCGTCACGCGCTTCTCGGGCGGACCCTCCTGCTGGTACGCCTCGAGCCCGGGCGAACCCTCGCGGAACACCCACAGCCGGCCGTCCTCCTCGAAGACCGCGAAGCCGGGGCGTTCCAGGCGGGCGACGTGCGCGGGCTCGGTGGGCACGGGGGGCTCCGCGACGGCGGGCATCGCGGACGGAAGGGGCATGCCCAGCGCGGCCAGCCAGGCGTCGATCGTGGCGCCCTCTTCGCTCATCACGGTCTGGCCATCGGGACCGGCGCCGATCTTCGTGACGCGCTTCTCGGGCGGTCCCTCCTCGCGGTACTCCTCCAGGCTCGCCGATCCGTCGCGGAAGACCCAGAGGCGCCCCTCCTCCTTGTAGACGCGGAAGCCCTCGGGCTCCCACGCCGCGGGGGCGCGGTACAGACGGCGGACGACCTCGCCGGCCTGGTGGCCCCCCGCCGGGGGCCTCGTCGTCACGGCGACGGCGGCGGGAGCCGGGGTCCGCTCGGGGCGGGCGGCGGGGACGCAGCCCCCCAGGGCGAGCGTGCACGAGAGCAGCGACAGGGCGAGGGGGAAACGACGGCGGGGCATCCTTGGATCTCCTCTCCGGGGAGAAGGATCGGGCGCCTTCCCGGCCCGGCGGGCGGGGGAACCGGGCGCCGGCCTCCTCCGGACCCAGGATTGCCGGACGAGGGGCCGAGATCACGTGAAGCGTGCTCCAATTGCCGGAGAAGATCCTCGAAAGGAGCGGGCGCGCCCCGGCGCCATCGCAAGGGCCCGGGTCCCGCGACGGCGCCCGCGTGCGCCTCTCCGGGGCGGGGCGGCTACCGACGAAAGACCCGGATCGCCGCCCTCACGCCGCGTGGCGGTCGGAGTCGTCGGCCGGGGGCGGCGCGGCGGCCTCGGGCGCGTCGTGCCGCGGCACCTCGCAGGCGGCGCTGCCCATCCCCGGAAGGAAGGGGACCACCAGGAGGCCGACCACGTACCCGACCAGCGCTCCCGGAACGCCGCCGACGGCGGCGCCGGCACCGGCGCAGAGCAGGAGGGCGAACAACGTTCGCCCGGAGAGGGGGCCTCACATCATCGTGCCCGGAGTCTACCGCGCCTCGGCCGCCCCGTGCGGCCTCGAACGCCCCGCCGTGCGGGACCTCCGTTCCCGGATGCGCCCGCCCGCGGACATCGCGTGCGGCTTCCTGGGGACGCCGGCCCCTCTCCGCCCCGCCGCAGGCGCCCTCCCACGTTTCGCTTGAATGGCACGCGGTGTGCTGGCGGCTCCCATGAGCCCGTAGAACCACGACGGTTCGTTCTTTTCAGCCTGCGAGGAGCCGAGTTCGGGGAGCTGCGTCTAGAGCGTCGGCGCCTTCCCTCCCTCCCTCCCTCCCGCGCGGATGCTCCGCGCCCCCGACTCGGTCCCTCGTGTCTCCTCGCCCCCCCGCCCGATGCGGGTATCGTGGATTCCTCGATCCCACGGCAGGGGGATCGGCGTTTAGGATGGTTGGTAGTTGCCGGCTCGATCCCTGCTCGTCGGCCAGGAGAGGAGACCCAGAACCATGCGTACGACCATTCTCGTGGCGGCCGTCGCCCTGGTCGCGATCGTCGGACTCCAGCCCACCGCCATCGGCGGCTGCTGAGGTCGTTCCGCGGCCAGTATGGCCGTGCTCAACATCCACTGGGAGACCGCCGATCGGATCTCCGCCAGCCAGGGTCCCGTGACCCCCGGTGAGGGAGAGAACGCGGAGCAGCCGGCGTCCTCGACCGAGCCCACCCGGCTGGACCGCGCGCTGGTCGTGTTCATCCACGACACGGGCGACGCGGAAGCGGAGAAGATCGAGAAGATCGCGCTCGACCTCGACAAGGTCCGCGTCGGCTCCAACTACTTCCGCTGCGTCCGGATCACCCCCGCCAACGCCAAGAACGATCCGCTGCTGGCGGAGTACGCCGAGGACGCCCCCTGTTTCGTCTTCGTCTCCACGGAGAGCGAGGTGGTGGACGACCTGAGCGGCAGCAAGGCCAGCGGCTCGAAGATCTTCAAGGCGATGGAGAAGACGGCGAGGAAGTCGTACGAGAAGCTCCATCTCGAGCGCAACGTGAAGTCGATCCTCAAGGTCCTCAACGAGCTCGACAAGATCGCGGACGAGCGCAAGGTCCTGGAGGAGAAGGAAAACCGCGACCCGAGCAAGTCCGAGCTGAAGAAGATCGCCAAGGAGAAGGAGGAGCTCGACGGGCGCGAGAAGGAGGCGCTCGCGGAGAGGGCGGAGCTCCTGCAGCTCGAGGTCAAGACGGCCTGACCCCTTTCCCGCTCCGACCGATCCGACATCCACGAGAAGCGCGCGGCGGATCTCCGCCGCGCGCTTCTTTCGTATCCTCTCCGCCATGGCGAAGCTGCTCTACGTCCTCTCGCACTCCACCGATCAGCCCGAGCGGGCCACGGCAGCGCTCCATGCGGCGGCCGGCGCCCGGGAGGGCGGCCACGAGGTCGCCCTGTGGCTTCAGGACGAGGGGGTCCGGCTCGGCGTGAAGGGGGTGGCGGCCACGCTGGGCGGGATCGGAGCCGGAACCGCGGCAGGGACCCTCGCGTCCCTCCTCGGTGCAGGGTGCGGCCTCCACCTCTCCCGACGCTGCTTCGAACGGCGGGAGTTCGAACCGGACGTGGTGGTGGAGGGCGGACGCCTCGTGGAACCGGCCGACCTCGGGAGTCTCGTGGACGCGGGCTGGACCCCCGTCGCGACGTGAGCCGCCGGCCGGGCGACGACGCGTCAGTCCTCGTCCGGTGCGGCCGGGTCGAGGCCGTGCTGGCGGAGCTTGCGGTTGAGGGTCGGCCAGGACGTGCCGAGGAGCTCCACGGCCCTGCCCTTCTTGCCGCCGGCGGCCTCGAGGGCGGCGATCAGGGCGCGCCGCTCCGCCTCCTTGAAGGTCAGGACGGGGCCGGGGCCCTCCCCGGCCGCCGGCGTGCCCTTCCCCCCGAGCGGGAGGTCGGCCGCCGTGATCGTGTCGCCGTCCAGGAGGACCAGCGCCCGCTCCAGCACGTTCATCAGCTCCCGCACGTTGCCCGGCCAGGGATGGGCACGGAGCGCGTCCCGGGCGTCCTCGCCCAGGCGCGGGACGGGAAGCCCCAGCCGGGCGGCGATCCGCTCGATGCCCGCCCGGGCCAGGAGCACCACGTCGTCGCCGCGGGCCGCCAGCGGCGGCAGGCGGATCTCCAGCACGGCGAGGCGGAAGTAGAGGTCTTCGCGGAAGGTCCCCTCCGCGACCATCCGCGCGAGATCGCGGTTCGTCGCGGCCACGACGCGGCACTGGAGCTTCAGGACCTCCCGGCCCCCGACCCGCGTGAAGGTGCCCTCGGAGAGCACGCGCAGGAGCTTCGCCTGAAGCGCCGGGGAGAGCTCCCCCACCTCGTCCAGGAAGAGCGTACCGCGGCCCGCCTCGCGGATCCGGCCCTCCCGGCGGCCGGTGGCTCCGGTGAACGCTCCCTTCTCGTGCCCGAAGAACTCGCTCTCGAGGAGTCCCTCCACCAACGCGGCGCCGTTGAGCGCGACGAACGGCTCCGACCGCCGCGGCCCCTCGACGTGGAGGCGGCGCGCGACGAGTTCCTTGCCCGTCCCCGTCGCCCCCGTGATCAGGACGGGCGTGTCCACCGGCGCGGCGCGGCCGATCTGCTCCCGGACCGCCGCGATGGCGGGAGCCTCGCCGAGGAGCCGCCCCTCGCCGTCGCCCGACGAGCCCCGGGCCAACCGCCGGGCCTCCGCCCGGGCGCCCTGAAGGGTGCGGAGGTTGCGGACGGAGAGCGCCGTCTGTCGCGCGGCCGCGGCGAGAGCCCTCAGGTCCCCCCCGGTCCACCGGTCCGCGGCCTCGTCCTCCAGGACGAGGAAGCCCAGCACGCCCTCGGCCGTCTTGAGCGGCGCAGCCAGCTTCGAGCGGAAGCGGCTCGCCACCATGGAGGCGGCTTCGCGACGGACGGTCTTGCCGTACGTGTCGCGAACGAGCACCGCCTCGCCGTCCTCCACGACCCGCCGCCGTAGCGTCGCGGACTCCGGCGGCCGCGCGCCCTCCGGACGCGCCGCCACCACGCGCTCGCCCCCGTCGCTCCTGACCAGCACCAGCGTCGCGCGCGCGGGTTCCAGGGTCTCGGTCGCCAACTCGAACAGCGCGGTCAGCGCCTCGGCCTCGTCGGCTGCGTCGGCGGCGGCCGCCGCCCCGTCGGTGAGGAGTCGGATCCTCCGGCGGAGCGCTCCCTCGGCGTCGGCCGCGGGATCGGCGTCATCGGGGTCGATCGCCGCCTCGACCGTGCCCTCCTCGCGGGGGTCGCCGACCCTCGTCGGCCGCTCCTCCGCGTCGTCGGCGGTGAAGGCGAGCACGACGCGGCCGATCACGATGCGGTCGCCGTGGAAGAGCGCGGCACGCCCGTCCACCCGCTCGCCGTTCAGGCGCACGCCGTTGGCCGAGTCGAGGTCCTCGATCCAGACACGCCCGTCGATCTCGAGGACCCGCGCGTGACGGCGGGAGGCCGTCTCGTCGAGAATGCGGAGGTCCGCCTCCCGCGAGCGGCCGATCTGGATCTCCCCCTCGACCGGGACGTCGTCGGGCGTGGCCCGACCTTCCAGGACGACGAGGCGCCGCATGGCCTCCACGGTATGCGAGGCGGCTCGATGGGAACAGCCCGCCCGAGGGCCCGAGTGCCTTCAGCCCGCGGCTGCTCGTGGCCGATAGGGACCCGCCATGACCGCATCGGGGCGCCGCCTATCCATCCGCAACCGACTGGTCCGACCGGTCGAGGCCGTTCTGGTCTTGTGCCGGAACGACCACGTTCCCGGCTGGATCGTGGACGAGCAGGACGAGGGCATCGGCATGGCCTTCGGAGGCGCGGACGTGGGCCGCATGCGCGGCCACGCCTCCTGCTGCCTCCGGCAGCCCGTGGACCTGTGGATCGGCGACGAGGACGATCCGGAAAACCGCCCGGTCCCGATGCGCCTGGTCCACGTGACGCCGTCCTCGGCCGCCACCTGCGTCACCGGTCTCACGTTCGACGTCCGGCGCATGAAGTCCAAGGACATCGTCCACCTGCTCGGCGTGTGGCGCAGCTTCGTGGTCGCCGCCCGCGTCAAGCATCACGCCTCCCCCGCCGAGGGGCCCGACTCGAACGATTCGTTCGAAACCCCCTGAACGAACCGTTCGACGGCCGGCCCCCGCCTCGGGGGGCGCGCCGGAGCGGAGATCGGCGTAACCTCCTCGGTGGACCGGGCTTCGGGTCGGGCCTGTGTTCGGGATGCGGACCGGCACGCGCCTTGAGACGGGGCGGGCATGCATCCGGCAGGCGCCACGGTCCGGGGAGACGCCCTCATCGAGCCCTGGATCACCCATTGCCCGGCGTGCGGCCACCCCGTCTGGGTGCCGTCCGGCGCCCGTGCGGTCGCCTGCCCCGAGTGCGACGCGGCCTTCGCGCCGGAGCAGCTCGACACCGCGCAGCGCGGTCCGGCCGGCCCCGCCCCCTCGGAGGAGGATCCCTTGATCGGTCAGGCGCTGGGTCCCTGGCGCCTCGTCCGCCTCATCGGTCGCGGCGGCATGGGGCGCGTCTACGAGGCGACCGACGCGACGGGACGGCGCCGTGTGGCCCTGAAGATCCTGTCCGGCGACCTCGCCACCGACCCCGCCTTCGTGAAGCGGTTCCACCGCGAAGCGCGCGTCCTCTCCAGCCTGGAGCACCCCCACGTCGTGGAGGTGCTCGATCGAGGGGAGCACGACGGCCAGCTGTGGTTCGCGATGGAGTACGTGCGGGGCGAGAACCTGCGCCGCCGCATCCGCCGCGGTCCCGTACCCCCGAAAGAGGCCGTGCGCATCGCCCACGAGATCGCCTCGGCCCTCTCCTACGCGCACACGCGCGGCGTCGTGCACCGCGATCTCAAGCCGGAGAACGTGCTGCTCGACGAGTCCGGCGCCGTTCACCTCGTGGACTTCGGGCTCTCCCGTCTCCCGAGCGACGGGGGCCCCGAGGCCACCACGCTGCTCACGAAGACCGACGTCATTCTCGGCACCTACGAGTACATGGCTCCGGAGCAGCGGCGCGGCGTGAAGGACCTGGACGGGCGCGCGGACGTCTACGCGCTCGGCGTCATCCTCTACGAGATGCTGACCGGGGCGCTTCCGCTCGGCCACTACGACCCGCCGAGCCGCGTCCGTTCGGACATCCCCGCCTCCCTCGACGAGATCGTCAACCAGGCGCTGGCGACCGATCGCTCGCGCCGGTTCGCCTCCGCCGAGGCGCTCCAGAAGGCGCTCGACGGGGCCTGGGACCACCGGAAGCGCACGAACGCGAGGTCGGGTCCGAAGCGGCCCCCGCCCGGCGCACCCGCCACGCTGACGCAGGACGACCTCGCCGATCTCCGCGCCGTCCTGCGCCACGTGGACGTCATCGCCGCCCTCGACCGCGTCTTCGGCGTGGTGATGCTCCTGGCCTTCGTCGGCTGGATCGGCGCCGACCCGTTCCGGATGATCTTCTGGATCCGCCCCTTCGGCATGGTCCTGCTCATCGGCGGCATTCTCCTGCTCCGGCAGGGCGGGCGCCTCGCCCGCATGGCGCCGGGCTCCCGCGAGGGCCAGATCACGACGAGCGTGATCCTGCTCTTCCTCCCACCCTTCGGCACGGCGATGGGTCTCTACGCGCTGCGCGCCCTGACGCACGAGCGCGTGCGGCTGGCCTTCGCCGTCGGACGGAAGGTCCTGCAGGGTCCACGCCCCGTGGTGGCCGAGTCGGTCGTCCGGGTCCAGCGACCGCCACGCCGCCGCATGGCGCCGCCGTGGCTGCACCTGCTGGTGTTCGTCTCCGTGATGTGGACGCTGTACAGCCTCGTGCTCACGGCCGCCACCTCGGTGGACGACGCGAGCCTCGGCGCCGCGCTGGGGTCGATGCCGCCGAGCCGCCTCCACGCGCTCGAGCTCTCCGCCCTCGGCATGCTGCTCTCGGGGATCGCCGTCGTCTCGGCGTTCGCCAAGCGCAAGGTCCGCCGGGGCCTCGGCATGGCGATCACCGCGCTCGTGCTCTTCCTGCTGAGTACCTGGTTCCTCTCCGGACTGAATGAAGTCCGCAGGCTGGCCGAGGCGCACCCCGCCGCGCACCACCGCCTGGTTTCCTTTCCCTCTCCTCCTCGATTGGAGTTCCGACGATGAAGAAGCTCTTGATCCTCGTCCTGGCCGCCGGGGCCGTGGTGGCCTTCGTCGGCACGGACGTCGTCCGCGGCGCGCTTCACAAGGCGCGCGACGACATCCGGTCCCACCTGACCGCCCAGATCCCGCTCGAGCAGCAGCTCGCCGAGGCGCAAGCGCTCGTCGACAGCTACGCGGAAAGCGTCATCAAGGGCGAAGTCGCGGCCGACAACCTGGCCGAGATGATCACGCAGGTCGAGCGCGAGGTCCGCGGTCTGGACAGCCGGGTCGCGACCGAGCGCCAGTCGCTCGTGTCCCTGCGGCGCGATCTGGAGGTGGTGCCCACCTCCACCGCACCGCGGCCCGAAGACCACGAAGCGGTCCGGCGCGCCGCGGCCTTCAAGGCCGAGGCCCAGTTGCTCGATCGGCGGAAGGCCGACCTCGCGCGCCTCCGCAAGGAGCACGCCACGACGCAGACCTCGCTCCAGGAGGCGCGCTCCGAGCAGCAGCGTCTCTCGCAGGAGGTCCAGGTCCTCGCGGCCGAGCTCGAGTCGCTCCAGGCGCGAACCGCCGCCGCCCGGACCCGGAAGGCGGTCGGTGACGCCACGGTCGACTCCAGCGGCTACGCCGAGGCCCGGAAGAAGCTCCAGGCGATCCGGACGACGGTCCGCGAGCGCAACAAGCTCCTCACCTACTACGAGTACGAGCGCCGCCCCGTCGCCCAGGGCACGTCCCCGAGCGCGGCCGACGCCGTCGCGACGACCACCGACCCGCGCGCGAGCATCGACGAGGCGCTGGCCGCCTGGCCCGCCGAGTGACCCCACCCACCCAGGAAGGGCCCTTCCCGTGCGGACGCTCCGTCGCTCCCTCCCGCCCCTGCTCGGCCTCGCCGCCCTGATCCTCGTGGTCGGCGGCGGGGCCCTCGGAGTCACGCTGGCCGCCGCTCGCGAGGACGCCGAGCAGGCGCTCCTCGATCGCCCGGGGGACGCCGCCGACCCGGCGGCAGGGCGGGCCCTCGCCCAGGGGCGGCGGGACGAGGCCGCCGATCGCCTGGGGGACGCGGCGGCGAAAGCCCCCAGCGCCGAGGCCCACGACCTCGCCTCGCTCGCGGCGCTGGCCGCGGGCCGCTTCGACGACGCCGCCCGGGACGCGGCCCTGGCCGCCCGGCTCGTCCCGGGCGATGCGGTGCGCGCCGCCCGGACGGACCACCTCCTCGACCTCGCCATGATGGCCCGCGTCTGGCCCGCGCTCCGCGTCGGCACCCTCCTCGGGCTCATCACCCTCCTCGTCCTGGGGGTGCGGGCGAGGCGTCGGGCTCTCGTCCGCCGGCGTCTCGCCTCGTGGATCCACGGCGTTCGCGCGGACCTCGCGCCGCGGGTGGACGGCCGGACGGCGGCCGGGCCCGCGCTGGTGATGCCGGGGGACGCCCTCTCCCTCGACCTCTTCTTCCGCGCGAAGGGGCGGCCCGCAAGGCCGCCGGCCCCCGGCCCGACCCTCCTGCTGGTCCTCTCCCACGCCGCGTCGAGCCGCAGCATCCGCCTGACACCCCGGCGCGGCATCCGGCAGGACGCCGTCCGCACGCGCGTCCGCGAGGCGACCCTCGGGCGGCTGCTGGAGCGCCCGGGCCGGTGGCGCGCCCAGGCGCTGCTCGACGGCCGGCTCGTGGCGGAGGCACCGCTCGAGGTGGCGCGCGAGGTCGTGGTCGCCCGCTCCGCGTGACCCCGGCGAGCCGCGCGCGGGAAAGCAACGCCCCGCGCGCCGCGTCCAAGGCCGGGCCCCTCGGATCCGCCGGGGGCCCTGGCTGGAGGTGGTCATGCGAACGCTGTCGCTCTCCCTGGCAATCGGTACCGCCGCCCTCGTGGCGCTGATGGGCCTCGTGGCGCGGGGCGGGGACGGGGAACCCGCTTCCGGCGCCACGGTCGAATTCCAGTTGACGGACGCGGAGATTCCCATCCAGAGCCTGCTGCAAGCGGTCGTGGAGGCCACGGATCTGCATCTCATGTGGGACCCGAAGAACCGGGAGATCCGCGGTGGGTCGATCCCGGGACCTGTCGCGATCCATATCTCCCGTGCCGACCTCATGGGGTGGCTGCGGTCGGTGCTGATCCCGCACGACCTCGTCATCGTCCCGCTGGGCCCCCGCAGCGCCGACCGGTGGTACGTGGCGGACGCCCGCGCCACGACGGCCGTCCTCCGGCTGAGACCGCGCTACGTGCAGGTCACGGACCGGAACGTGGACGAGTTGGAGAGCCAGGACGGCGTCTACGTGACGACCACGTTCCTGCTCCACCACGTCACCGAGCTCCACTCCCTCCGAAATGCCCTCCAGCGCATCGTGACGCCGCAGAACATCGGCAGCGCGCAGGAGGTCCCCGCCGCGAACAGCATCATCGTGACGGACTTCGCACCGAACGTCGCAGCGATCTACCGGCTCGTCCAGGCGCTGGACGTTCCCGACGCGGCGCGCGCCGCGGCCGACGACGACCCGCGAACCCTCCACACCCTCCGCCTCGCGAACGCCGACGCCGTGAAGACCGCGTCGATCCTCGTTCCGCTCATCGGTGCAAACCGACCCAGGGCGTGGGAGAGGCCGGTGCCCAAGGACGCGCCGATCGAGAAGTCGCCGGAGGACGAGGGCCCTCGCATCTACGCCCAGCCGCGGCTGAACCAGCTGATCGTGAGCGCAACGGCGGCGGAGTTCGAGCGGATCCGGCCGCTCGTGGGCGCGATGGACGCCCCCAGCCCGGACGTCGCCGTGCCGGAGACCACCGTCGAGGTGATCCGGCTCGAGAACGCCCGGGCCGAGGATGTCGCCATGGCGCTCGGCAACCTCCTCGCATCGAGTCGGTCGGCGTGGGCCCGCGAAGCAGGAATCGTCCCGAGCGTGGTGCCCTTTGCCGCCACGGACGCCGTGCTCGTCCAGGGAAGCGCCGACGCGGTCGCGAGGCTGAGGCGGCTCGTCGCCGAGTTGGATCGGCCGCGGCCCACCGCGAGGAGCGAGGGGGGCGGCTAGTGTCCTGAGTCGCACGTTCGTGTGCCAAGGAAGAGGCCCTTGGGGACCCCCTGAGGGTGTCCCTCGGCGGCGTTCGCCTCCGATCGGCGCGCTGGATGGGGAGCGGAGGCCCCACGAGGACGACGCCGCGTACGACCGTACGCACGGAGGACCAAGGGGGCAGATCGCCCCCGGGCCAGCGCGCCGCACGGCCTCCCGGATAGGAACTTCCGGCACAGCACACTAGAATCCGCCGGACGTCCCCCCGGAAGTGCCGATGTCGCGAACCTGTCTCCTCCTGACGCTCCTCTTCGCCCTCCTCCTGCCGCCTGCGCTCTCCTCGGGAGTCCTCGCCGACGAGCCCGCCGCCGACGGCTCCGGGGTCGGAGCCCGGACGGACATCCTGCCGCTCGACCGGGTCCGGCCGGGCATGAAGGGCCAACTGGTCACGATCGTCGAGGGGACCACGCCCCAGCGCTTCGACGTCGAGGTCGTGGACGTCTTTCGCAACTACCTCGCCAAGCAGGACGTCATCCTGATCCGCTGCCTCGGGGACGAGATCCACCGGCTGGGGGTGGCGCAGGGGATGAGCGGTTCGCCCGTCTTCGTGGACGGGAAGATCATGGGCGCCCTCTCCTACACCTGGGGATGGGCCCGGGAACCGATCGCGGGCGTCACGCCCATCGAGTCCATGCTGGCCGAGGCCGAACGGCCGCTCGAGGGCAACCCGTCGGGCGCCCTCGAGCCGACCCCGATCCGGCGGCGTCCGCCGCCCATCCCGCTCGAGTCGGACGCGACGACGATGCGCCCGATCGCGACGCCCCTCTCCATGGGCGGCTACAGCGCCGAGTCGCGCCGCGAAATCCTCGAGGCGCTCCGACCCATGGGGTTCGGCGGCGAAGCCGTCGGGGGCGGACTCGTCAGCGGCGCCCCGCAGCGGTGGGCCGACCTCGACGCGCCGCTCGAGCCCGGGTGCGCGCTGGTCGTGGACCTCGTCCGGGGCGACCTCTCCCTTTCCGCCGTTGGCACGTGCACGTGGATCGAGGGCGACAAGATCCTCGCCTTCGGACACCCCTTCGCGAGCATGGGGGAGACGCTGCTGCCGATGAGCGTCGGGTACGTCTACACGATCGTCCCGAGCCGACAGATATCCTTCAAGCTCGGCGCCGCGTTGCGGGAGGTGGGCGCGCTCGTGCAGGACCGTGATGCGGGCATCGTCGGCATCCGCGGCCTCCACGCCCCGATGCTCCCGGTCACCGTGACGGTGCGGAACGCCGTCACCAAGCGGGAGGAGAAGTTCCGGGTCGAAATCACCAAGAACCGGCAGTTCCTCCAGCGCATGCTCTTCATCTCGCTGCGCGACCTCCTGACCAAGGCGGAAGGGACGATGGGCGAGAACACGAAGAAGTACCGCATGACGGTCAAGCTGAAGGCCCTCGACGAGCCCTGGAGCTACGAGGACGCCGTGGCGGGCTTCGACACGGGCTTCAGCCGGACGTTCATGAGCCTCGTCGATCGCGTGCTGATCCACCCCACCGAGCGGACCGAGTTCGAGTGGGTGGACCTCGACGTCGAGATCGAGAACCGCGACCGCCGCGCCTTCATCGAGTCGATCACCACATCGAAGGAGGATGTACGCCCGGGCGAGACCGTCGAGATCCTCGTGCGCCTCCGCAAGAAGGACGGGGGCCAGATCGTGTACGAGAGGCTCCCCGTGGTGATTCCGGCTACGGCGCCCGCCGGCGGATTCGCCGTCGCGGTGGCCGGCGGCGACATGGTGTCGGCTGAAGCGGCCGCGCCGGTGGACATCGCCGATCTTCCGGCGCTCTACAACGCCTTCTACAAGAGCACGGAGCTCATCGCCCAGGTGCCGACGGGTCGTGTGGATCTGGACATGGGCGGTCGCTTGATCAAGAACCTGCCGCTCTCGACGCTCCCCCGCCTGATCCGCTCCGCGGACGCCGTCGGCGTGAACCTTCGGCCGGTCACGGAGAAGGTCCGCAAGAAGGTCCCCTACATCATCGTCGGCCAGGGTGCCGTACAGCTCAACGTGCTGCGCTGACGCGCGCCGTTTCGGAGAATCCGCATGCCGCGCATCGTGCCGGTCCTCGTCGTCTTCCTGCTCCTGGGCACCTTGCCCTCCCTGGCCGCCGCTCCCCGGACGGAGCGGATCGGCGGGGAGAAGGGCTTCTCGGACGGCGATCTCCAGTCGCTCTCGCTGGACGAAGAGGGCGTGCTTCGCCCCGGACCCTCGTTCGAGTCGACCGAGCTCGGGTGCCCGACGGCGTGGGCGGCGGTGCAGAACGGCGGGGCGACCTGGATCGGCACCGGGAACGCGGGCGAGGTGCTGCGCGTCTCGGCCGACGGAGAGATCAAGCGGATCGGAACCGGCGACACGCTCCTCGTCACGGCGCTCGCTCCGCTTCCCGGCGGGTCCGTGGCGGCGGCGGTGGCCCCCGGGGGCATCGTCTACAAGGTCAGCCCCGAGGGCGAGACCGAGGAACTGACCACGCTACCGGTGGAGTACGTGTGGGCCATGGCCCCCGACGTCCGCGGAGGGCTCCTCGCCGTGACCGGCATGCCCGGCGCGCTCTGGCGAATCGACGCGTTCGGCGCCGTGGAGAAGGTGGCGGACGTGGGCGACGACCACGCGCGCTGCATGACGCGCAGGGGTGACGAGATCCTGGTCGGGACGGCACCGAAGGGGCGCGTGGTGTCCGTCCGCGACGGCAAGTTGGACGTCCTCCGCGATCTGGAGGCGGAGGAAGTCATCGGCATCGTCGCGCTCGGTGACGGCAGCCTGCTCGTCGCGGCGAACGACGACGACGCCGGCGGCAACCCCCAGGCCCTGTCGAACCTCCTCAACCAGATCGGGAACATCCCCCCCGCGGGCGCCAAGAAGAAGGCGCCGGAGCGGGCGACGCTCCAGAGCGGACAGGTCCTCTGGCTCGAGAAGAGCGGGGCGGTCACCGAGATCTGGTCGGGCAAGAAGGTCGCCGCCCTCGCGATGGTCGCCGACGGCGACGGCGCCATCCTCGGGACGTACCCGTCGGCCCGCCTCTTCCGCGTCCAGCCGGGCGAATCGCCGGCCCTGATCGCGGACCTGCCGGAAGCGGAAGCCAGCGTGCTCCTGCCCGGAAAGAACGGCCTCCAGGCGGTGGTGACCAGCAACCCGGCCTTCCTCCACGTCCGCAAGGACGGGGCGGACGGGGGCACGTGGACCAGCAAGCCCCTCGACGGCGGAGCGATCTCCCGTTGGGGCGCGGTGCGCACGGTCGGGGACGGCGTCAAGTCGCTCGAGTACCGCAGCGGCGAGACGGACGAGCCCGACGACTCGTGGTCCGACTGGAAGAACGCGGCCTCCTTCGAGAACGGGCAGGGAGCCACCGGCGCCAAGGGTCGGTTCCTGCAACTCCGGGCGACGCTCGCGGGCCGGTCGGCGGAGCTGCGAGGCGTGGAGGTCGTCGTGGCGGGCCCGAACCGCGCACCGACGATCACGGAGCTCGACGTGTCCCGCCCGGGCAAGAAGGACGAAGCGGGGATCCCCGAGCCCACGACCATCCGCAACGTCGGATGGAAGTCCGAGGATCCCGACGGCGACGATCTGATGTACCGCGTGGAGGCCAACCGGGATGGCAGCCCCCACTGGATGGTGCTCGTCGACGACGAGATCCTGTCCAAGCCCCAGGACTCGTGGGACACGGCGGGCATCCCGGACGGGACGTACCGCGTACGCGTGACCGCTTCGGACGCTCCGGCGAACCCGCCGGAGGACGCCCGGACGACGGTGCGCACCTCCGCGCCGTTCCGCGTGGACAACACGCCCCCGCGGGTGACCGTCCGCGCCCGTCCCTCCGGCGACCGTCTCCTGGTGGAAGGCGAGGTCGCCGACCAGCCGGGCGGCCGCGTGGCCCAGATCCGCGCGTCGATCGACGGTGGCCCCTGGCAGGTCCTGGGGGCATCGGACGGCCTCCTCGACGAGGCGGACGAGGCCTTCTCTGCGTCGCTCGACTCCCCCGGCGCCGGCGCGCACGACGTCGTGGTCCAGTCGCGGGACGTGGACGGAAACGTGGGAGCGGCAGCGGCGGTGGTACGCATCCGCTGACTCCGCCCACCCCGTATCGCTCGCGGTCCCCGGGAGGGCACGCGTGGCCACACCCTGCGTCCTGTCCTTCCCGGGCACCGAGCCCTTCCGGGACGCCCTGGCGCGCGGACTCGAGGCCGAGTCGCTGCCCTACACCTGCCGGCGCTTCCCGGACGGCGAGACCTACGTCCGCATCGACGGGGATGTGCGCGACCGGGCCGTGGTCGTGATCGCGAGCCTCTTCCCGCCCGACGAGCGGATCCTCCCGGTCGTCCTGCTCGCCGAGACGGCACGGGACCTCGGGGCGCGGGCCGTCGTCCTGGTGGCCCCGTACCTGGCCTACCTCCGCCAGGACGGCCGATTCCGGCCGGGCGAGGGGATCACGGCGCGCTACGTGGCGCGCCTCCTCTCGGATCGCTTCGACGGCCTCGTCGCGGTGGATCCCCACCTGCACCGTCTCTCCTCGCTGGAGGAGGTCTACGACATCCCCTGTCGCCACGTGCGTTCCGCACCGCGGGTCGCGGCATGGATCGCCGAGCACGTGGAACGGCCCTTCCTCGTGGGCCCCGATCTGGAGAGCGGTCAGTGGGTGGAAGAGGTCGCCACGCGCCTCGACGTACCGCACGTCCTGTTCCGGAAGGACCGCCACGGCGACCGGGATGTCCGGCTCAGGGCACCGGGCCCCCTCGACATCCCGGGCACGCCCGTGCTGCTCGACGACATCGTCTCCACGGGTCACACGATGCTCGAGGCGCTCCGCATGCTCGTCCGCCCCGGCGCCCCGGCGCCGGTCTGCATCGCCATCCACGGCGTCTTCGCCGACGGCGCCGAGCGCATGCTCCTCGACGCCGGCGCGGCGCGGATCGTCTCCTGCACGACGCTCCCCCACCCCACGAACGGGATCGACCTCGGCAAGGACATCGTGGCCCCCGTCCGCGATCTCCTCTGAGAGCGTGAGCGGGATTCCCGTGCTCGCGACGGGGGCCTACGCCCGGGCGGAGACGAAGGCGACGTAGAGGCCGAGGGCGGCGAGCCAGGCGGCCCAGGGGAGGGCGACCAAGGCGAGGGAGGCGGCGGCCAGGGCGAAGCCGAGGGCGACGCCGAGAGCGCGGACGACGCGCGTGGATCGCTGCCGACCGACCTGGAGGGTGAGCGCGGCCCGAAGCGCCCGCCCGCCGTCGGCCGGCAGGACCGGGACGAGGTTCAGCACGCCCATCGCGAGGTTGACGCCCCCGGCAAGGAGCCACGGGTCGTGAAGCCAGGAGCGCCCCGTGAGGCCCGAGGGAGCGACGAGGAGGCCCACGCCGAGGATGGACAGGCCGAGCACGAGGCTCGCCACCGGCCCGGCGAGCGCGACGATCAACTCCTTGCGCGGCGAGGCGGTCGCCACGTAGGTGACGGGAAAGAGGTGGAGGTAGATGCCGTCCACTTCCAGCCCGACCCAGCGGGCCGCCGCGGCGTGCCCGGCCTCGTGGACGGCGACGAAGACGACGAGCAGCACGAGCCCGATCAGGGCCGTGACGGCGTGCCCCGGCGCCGCCCCCACGAGAACGAGGAGGACGAGAAGGACCGGGAGCAGCGGATCCAGGAAGACGCGCACGCCGCCCAGTCGGGCGACCGGGATCCACGCACCCCGGCCGCGCCTGGGCGCGCTGTCAGCGATCGATGTACTCCCCGCCGTTCTCCGCGGCGAGCTTCTGGAGGAACTCGATGCCGTGCTGGATGTCGATGCCGATGCAGTGGATCACGACGCGCCGGAAGCGGTTCCACTCGCGAACGTGCTGGAGAATCTCCTCCGGGTCCATCAGTTTCGACTCGGGCCAGCCATCGTCGGTGGGCGCACCGTCCGACAGGAGGACGATCGTGTCCACGTTGACCTCGGGATACTTGTCGTCCACCGCGCCCAGACCGGCGATGCGGAAGGCCTGGCGGAGGGCTCCGTCGATGTACGTGCTTCCCTTGGGCTCGAGCACGCGGACCCATTGGAGGGCGTCCTCGATGTTCTTCTCCGAGGCGTCCATCATCTTGTCCTGCCAGACCAGGACGGCGCTGTTGAACGCGATGAGGTTGAACTTGGCGGTCCGTGGCAGCTTCTTCAGGGCCTTCTTGAGCTCGTGCTTGGCGACGTCGATCTTCGGGCCGCTGAGGATCTCCTCCGGGGGAGGCGGGGGAGGCGGCGCACCCGATCCGGTCACGGGCCCGCGCGGCTTCCACTTCTCGGCGGGATTCTCGTTCTTGGTGGGTAGCTTCATCGAGTCGGACGCGTCGATGATGAAGACGATCCGATCCGACTTGACCTGCAAGCCATAGAAGTGGAGGTCGGGGGGCTCGCGCTTCGGCTTCCCGGCCTTGACGCGCACCTTCTCTTCGAACTTCTCCTGGTTGTCTTCCCACCAACGCGCCCAGACGTCGGCATAGGGGTCGAAGTTCTCGCCGGTGAGCTTCCGGAGCGCTTCCGCAATGGCCTCGGCCACGCGCGGGCCCGCGAAGCCCAGGGCGTTGATCAGATGCGGGATGGCCCGGGTGAGCCCCTGGTCGTCCACGATCTGCACGGCGAAGAGCTGGACGCCCCAGTCGGGATCGGCGAGGCGACCGATCACCAGCGAGTCGAGGATCTCGCGGCGGTCGGCGTCCTTCTCCTCGGCGGGCTCGGCGAGGGCCGCGCGCAACGCTTCGAGCCCCGCCATCCGCACGCGCGCGTCCTTGTCCCTGTCCAGTCCGCGCTGGAGGTACTCCATGGCGTCCTGGACGCCCGCCCGCCGGGCCGCCACGCTGATGGCAGCGGCGCGGAGGGGCCAATCGCCGCCGCGCTTGACCTTCTTCAGGAACTCCTCCATCAACTCCGGCGGCCCGTCCACGATGGCCCGCCGGAGGTCGTCGAGGGCGTCGCGCTCCTCCTGGGCGAGCGACTCCGCCCGGCCGAGCTTCTCCTCGAGCTCGCGGAGCCGGGTCTGGTCTTCGGGGGTCCGCTTGGCCATCGGGAGCTTCTGGATCCCGTACAACTCCTGCTCGAGGCTGCGGACCTGCTGCTCGATCTCGATCCAGGCCGCCGAGTCCTTGACGAAGGCGTCGGCGATCAGTTCGCGCGACCGGCGAAGATCGTCCTCCAGCGCCTTGGCGAGGATGCTCTGCTTCTCGGCGCGCTGGCCGGGCTGGCCGAACACCTTGTCCGCCCGTTCCTTGACCTCCCGCCACTCGGTGGCGTCCAGCTTGGCGAGCAGCGGGGCCTGGAGAACGAGGAGGAGAAGCGGCAGCGCAGCCCACGGCAGGATGGCGCGGAGGCGGGAGGTGGGGCTCATGAGGGTCTCCGCAGGGCAGTGTAGCCCGACGCCCTGCTCCGGCAGCCGGCCGCGGGGGCGGCTCGGAGGACGGGAGGGACCGGGCCGAGGGCCCGAAGCCGAGCGAGGCACCGCGATCGGCGCCGCACCCCCGAACCGGTCGAAGGGCCGGCCGAAGGGCGATGCGCATCGCGGTGGCGCCACCGGCCGAAGCCCCGGATCCGACTCCCTCCCGTCCTCTCGTGTCAGCGGTCCACGAAGAAGCCCAGATCCTCGAGGACGGCGGGCTTCGCGTTCTGGCCCGGAGCCATGTTCACGCGCTCGATCGCCCAGGGGTCGCGCCTCAGGTAGAAGCACACGTGGACGCTGCGGTCGCGGAAGCGGGCCGTGGCCCAGATCCGCAGCCGATCGTCGGGCAGGCGGTCTTCGGCCACGGGGGGGCCGACCGGCTCGAGCCCGGCCGGGTCCACCGCCAGGTAGGGCAGGGTCCCCTCCATGAGACCGGCCTCGGCGAGCTCGCCTTGGTAGGGCCCATAGGCCTTCGTGACGGCCTCGTAGCGACCGCGGATCCGGGCGGCGGATCCCGCGCGGATCGCGGCCGGCGTCAGCCAGTCGTCGAGACGCTGGGGTTCGCTCCGGCTGGAGAGGGCCGCGAGCACGCCGCGACCGAGCCGGGTCACCGTCGTCTTCAGGCTGTACGTGACCAGGAAGGCGATGACGCCGCCCACCGTGGCGATCACGAGCGCGGCGACCGCGAGGCGGCGGCCCCTCGCCTCCCGGCGCTTCGTACGGGTGATGGCAACGACCCCCAGCACCACCGCCGGGAGGGCGAGGAGGGCGAGACCGCTCCCGAAGGCGACGAAGGCGAGCACCAGGCTCGCGACGAACGTGGCGACCGCGAACTTCGACCACGGGGGCCGCCCGGGAGCCGGCGCGGTTCGAGCCGGGGCGAGACGGGCGGACGGGATGTCCTCGCGCTCCGGTTCCACCCCTCCCTTGTACCCTTCCGGCCGGAGCCGTGCCCATCGCTCGCCGACCCACCCCCCCCGAGCCCGCGCGCCCCTGCCTCGGGCTGTGGCACCTGCGGTTGCCGGCGGCGCCCCAGCCGCTCCTCTTCCGAAGGGACCGGCCGTTCGATCCCGCAGCCCCGGCGGCCAGCGTGGTGGACGTGGTCCGCTACGTGGCGGCGGGCCGACGCGCGCTGAAGGGGCCGCTGGCCCTCGAGATCGAGGGGCCGGGGGATCCGCTGGCGAGTCCGGAGACCGTGCTCCGGGCGCTCTCCATCCTCCGGGAGCACCACCCGGATGTCGTCACCGGCCTCGTCGTGGACGGCCCGTTGATGGCCGAGTACGCGGAAGAGCTCGAGGCGTTCGGGCTGCAGTACCTGGTGCTGCGCGTGGACGCGGCGACGCCCCGGACCGCGCAGCGGCTGGTGGATGGGGCGCTGTACCGCGGAGATCGCCTGGACCGTGTCCAGGCGGCGACGCTGATGCTCGACGAGACGCCGCGGGCGATGGCCCTCGCCGCGCGGCACGGGATCCCCGTGGCCGTCCGCTACACGCTGGTGCCCACGGTGAATGCGCGGGATGCCGAGGGCATCGCGCGGTTGGCCGCGGAAGGCGGCGCCCGCCGTCTCGACGTGGTGTCCCACCGTCCCCATCCCGCCTCGCCCCTCGCCCGCGCGGGCGTCCCGACCCCGGGCGAGCTCGCCGAGGCGCGGGACAGGATCGGGGCGATCTTCCACCCCCTCCCCCACGACGACCCCGTGCACGACGCGCTCGACTGGATGAGCCCGGACCGGCTGCAGTCCGTGGACCTCGACGCCCTCGACGCCGTGGACGTCCTCCGGACCCTGCCGGGGCCGGAGGAGGATCAGCCGGTGGCTCGGGTGCTACCGCCGCGGCGCGCCTTGCTGGTCGCCGTCGCGACGACGGACGGCGTCCTCGTGGACCTGCCGCTGAACACCACGCAGGTGCTCCACATCTACGCCGTGGCGGAGGACCGCATCCGGGTCGTCGGCGTGCGGCCGCTGCCGCTGGATCCGCGCCGCCGCCACGACGGCGTGGGCGACGCGCAGACCTTCCTGCAAGCCCTGGTGGGGTGTCGGGCGCTGGTCGCCACGCGGATTCCCGCGCGGGCGCAGACGCTCCTCGACGCGGTGGGCATCCGGGCCACCGCCCACGGCGGACCGCTCGAGGAGGTGCTCGACCGCGTGTCGCGGGGCACGCTGATCCGCTCCTGAGGGCCGGTCGCGGGCTACTCGAACCGCCACTCCAGCACGGAGCCGTTGGCGGCGCGAGGCCATGAGAGGCGGATCCAACGGATGTCGCCGGTCAGGACGTGGGGGAAGGACAGCGAGAAGGTCGTCACGTACCGGCCGCGTTCGAGGACGGGGGACCCCTTGAAGGCCGTCGGCTTTCCCGTCTGGCGGGCCCCGGTGCTGTCCTCCAGCACGAAGACCTCGGAGGTCGGCTGGACGAAGTCGTTGTGGCTCAGCTGGACCTGGAAGGTCGTGTAGCCGTAGTCGAAGTAGGCCCGGTGCGCCTTGGCGACCGCGTCGGGGGCGCCCTCGAACCGGAGCCACGAGGCGTCCTCGAGGGTCGCGGTGAGGCTCCCGGCGGAGCGGGTGAAGGCGCGGCGGGCGGCGGCGGGATCCTCGAAGCCGGCGCCGGCGGACCCCGCGACCGTCGGCTTCACCGTCCCGGTGGGCACGCCGCCGGCTGCCCCGCCGCGGCAGGCCCCGAAGAGGGCGACCAACCCCACCGCCAACGTCAGCCAGAGGACTCGCCGCATGCCGGACTCCCGCTCGTCCCCACCGCGTAGACTGGACGCATGCTCCCTGTGGACGCCTCCGCACTGTACGACCTTCCGGAGGCGGCGCGACTCCTGCTGGAGGATCCCACCCGTCTCGGGAGGCTCGCCCGCCGCCGGCGCATCCCTTCGATCCAGGGCCCGGAGGGGTTGCGATTCCCGCGCAACTGGGTGGATGCCCGGGTGGGCACCGAACCAGCGGACGCGGACGCGCTGGCCGCCTACTGGTTGGAGCGCCTCGCCCCCGCGGAGCCCGACGCGGCGCGGCCGTCACGCGACCGCCGCGGCCTTCCCGCTCCGGCCCTGCTGGACGTGGCGGAGACCTGCCGGCGACTCACGGCCGACGAGGCGTTCCTGCGGCGGCTCGACGCCGAAGGCGAGTTGCCCGGGCTGCTCGTGGACGGCCGCCTCTGCTACGACGCCGAACTCGTCGAACTCCTCTCGACCGCCGACGACGAGGAAGGCATGCGCGAGGCCGATCGTCGCCGGGCCGGCGTGCTCGCATGGGCGCGCCACGCATGGGTGACCGGCCTGGACGAGGGCGCGCCGCCGCCCCCCGCCCGTACGCGCCCGGCGCCGAAGAAGGCCCTCGGTGCGGCTCCGCGGGCGTGGCAGCTCCCCGAGGATCTGACGGGCGGCGAGAGCCCTCCCCCCGATGGGGAAGGGACGACTCGGGATCGCCTCATCGAGGCGGACGGTTACGACACGCTGGACGAAGAGGACTGAGAGGCCGGGAACCGGGAAGCGCCGCGATCGAGGAGGGGGCGGATCAGCTTCCGGGGATCAGCGGCTTCGCCTGCTCGACGTACTTCATGACCTCGTCCCACTTCTTCACCACGTCCTCGGAGAGGAGCGGGCGGATCTGCTCCGTCGTCCAGCGCATGGCGGATCCGGCGTAGGACCCCTCGACGGCGTTCGCCACGGTCTCGTTGTTCGGCCAGACCTGTCCCCACAGGAAGAAGCCGAACGTCAAGATGACCAACCCCATGATGGCGCCGAGGGCGAAACCCAGGACGCGGTCCAGGTCCCCGAGTCGGATCTCCTTGACCAGCCCGCGTACGAGCCAGGCCAGCCACGTCGCGAGAACGAGGATGCCCACGAGGATCCCGAGGGACGCGACGATCCCCTCCGCGGGATCCGGGACGAAGGAGAGCCGCTCGTGGATCCAGTCGCGGACCGGGACCTGGAAACGGAACGCGGCCCACACGGCGACGACGATGCCCGCCGCGCGCACGGCGGTCCACGCGAACCCCTTGATGGCGCCGCGCATGGCGAAGAAGGCGCAGAGCGCGAGGCCGATCCAGTCGAGGGTCTTGAGGGCGGCGAGCACGACGGGCACCGCGGCAGTTTCCCACCGGTTGGCCGCCGGGTCACCAGGGTCCCGACCCCCTGCGCCGGGCGAGGCCCGGGCTCCGGCCGCGGGTACGGTAGCGCGTCGGATTCTGGAGCCTGTCGTGACGCGTTTCCGCCCCCTCCTCGCCCTCTCCCTCCTGCTCGCGTTCGCCCTCCCGGCCCCCGCGGCCGATCCGAGCGACGGCCAGAAGGACGAAGTGCGCCGCATGGTGGACGGGCTTCGGGCCGACGCAGCCCGCATCCGCGGCCTGGAGTGGCGGTACGAAGTCCCGGCCGATCTGCTCTCACGCGACCAGCTCAAGGCCAAGATCCTGCAGTCGATCGAGGAAGAGATCGAGCCGGAGGAGTTGGAGCGGGACACCCGCATCGCCCGCCGGCTGGGCATGCTCGGGCCCGACGAGGACCCGGTCGAGATGATGACGATGATGATGGGCGAGATGGTCGCCGGGTTCTACGACCCGACGGAGAAGCACCTGTACCTGATCGAGGGGATGGTCGGGGACGCCCAGAAGCCCGTCATCTTCCACGAGCTGATCCACGCCCTGGAGGACCAGTACGTCGACCTGGAGGAGCGGACCAAGGACCTGGAAGACGATCCGGATCGCCTGTTCGCCGAGCAGTGCGTGGTGGAGGGGAGCGCGGAACACGCGCGGGCGCTGTTCCAGGACGAGCACCCCGGCCTCGCCGAGGCCTACGCCGAGGGCCAGCAGGATCCGGAGATGAGCAGGAAGCAGATGGCGGTCATCGCCAAGGTGCCGGCCTGGATGATGGTCGGCACGCTCCTCCACTACGACGTCGGCCCGAAGCTCGTCGCGCGCTACGTGGGGGACGACTACCCGAACGGCATGGCCCGGCTCTACGCCTACGGTCCCGTGACCGAAGAGCAGTTGCTGCATCCCGCCCGGTACCTGGCCGCCAAGCAGGACTACCCCCGGAAGATCTCGTTCCCCGAGAACCTGGCGGAGCGGGCGGGCGACGGGTGGAAGAAGTACTACGAGCTGACGACGGGAGAGCTCGACCTCGCCCTCTACCTGGACTTCTTCCTCGGCGTCACGAAGGGGAAGCTCAACCCGCTCCTGCTCATGCAGGGGAAGTACTACGGCCGCCGCGCCACCGAGGCCGCCCGCGGTTGGGACGGGGGGCGGAGCCTCTTCCTCGAGAAGGCCGACCGGCCGCTGGCGTGGGTCGAGGCGTACGCCTTCGACACCGTGAAGGACGCGACGGAAGCGATGGACGCCCTGAAGGACGCCCGGACGCGGGCCGGCAACGGCTTCGAGCTGATCGCGGACGCCTCGAAGCAGGCCGAGGGGGAGCAGCCGCTCGCGCGGACCATCGACTACACGACGTCGGCGGGCCGGGGGAGGCTCTACCAGTCCGGGCTCCGGGTGCTCCTGCTCGACGGCGTGGACGAACGGACGATGGGCGCCCTGTGGCCATCCGTCCTCGAGACGACGTTCGAGAAGGACCCCCGCGACACGTGGGATCCCGAGAACCCGCCGGATCCGCTGGCGGGCCTCGACCTCGTGGACGCGAAGCGCACGGTGGGGCTCGACCTACCCCCGGAGTGGACGTCGGCCAAGCCGGACAACCCCCAGGCCGTTCTGGGCTTTCGGAAGGGCGACGTTCGGGGAGAACTGGTGGCGAAGCCCGTCCCCGCCGACCTGGGCATGATCCGTCCGCTGCTCGAGGCGCAGCTCCCCGCCCTCGTGCCGGGGTTCGATCCCGAGACACGCACGACGGCCGAGGTGGGCGGCACCAAGGGCTACCGCTACGACGCGGGGAGCGAAGAGGAGAAGGTCCGGGTCTACCTGGGAGTCGCCCGGGGGACGCTCCTCCTCTTCTTCTTCCGGGCCGGGCCGGACGCCATCGACGCCGCGGCTCCGGACCTGGAGGCCCTGACGAAGTCCGTGGTCGTGGCCGAGGAGTAGCCCGCATTCTTCCCGAACGGGCGTTGGAGTCGCGCGGCCATCGTGTCCGGGGCCGGAGGGGCTCCAAGGGGGCGGCTCCGGCGGGCGAGAGGGATCCCGTTCGGCGAGTCGGTCGTACGCATCGCGCGCCCCATGCCTTCGGGCCTCGTACCCGAGCTACGACCCCGGACACCCCGCAGGCGACGGAAGAGGACGACTCGTCGCCGGTGGCACCTGGCGGATGGCGACTTCCGGCCGTCACGTCGCCCCGCTTCGCGGGCAACCGCGCCGGTCGGGAGCACCGCTACTGCGTCGCCACCTCTCCCAGGCGTTGAACGCCCGCGATCTCGGCGTTCGGGACGAAGACCCGGTCGAATTTCTTCCAGATCCCGACCTTCGCAGCCTTGGCGATCCACGCCTCCTTGGACGGCCGATCGGCGCCGGGTTCGTACACGTCGGCGTCGAGGAGGATCACGCCGTCGGCGGTGAACGTGTCGCAGCGCCCGATGTAGGCCGTCGGCCCCGGCGTATCGACGACGATCGTGATGCCGTGGTACTCGCCCTTGTCGTGGTGGAAGGTGCCCACGCCGCGCGGCGGCCTTCAGGAGGCCTGGGCCTTGCAGTGCTGGTCGAACGCTTCGACGAGTTGGAAGGCCACGGCTTCGGCCGGCACGCCTTCGATGGCGTGTCGCGGGAGGAAGTAGACGACCTCGCGGTCCCGGAAGAGGGCCATCGACGGGCTGCTGGGCGGGTAGTCGGCGAAGTGGGAACGCGCGCACGCCGTCGCCTCGAGATCCTGGCCCGCGAACACGGTTCCGACGTGGTCGGGGTGCGTCTCGTGCTTCAGCGCGAGCGTCAACCCCGGACGCGCCTGGCCGGCAGCGCAACCGCACACGGAGTTGACGACGAGGAGCTTCGTCCCGGGGCGGGCCATGAAGGCGTCCACGTCCTCGGGCATCGTGAGCTCCTCGACGCCGATGCGGGTCAGTTCCTCGCGCATCGGCTGGACGAGAACGGGGTCGTACGGCATGGAGGATCTCCGTCCCTTCGCGTCCCGACGCGGGATCGCCTGTCGCGGACCGCGTGGGGCGGACCGCGGTCCGAGATGATATCCGGAGTGCGAGCCCTGCGGCGTCCCCGCTCCCCCGGCCGCGCACCTAGAATCCCCGCCCGATGAACGGCAGCATTCCCCGCACCCTCGGCGAGCTCCGAGCCAGCGGCTGGCGCTCGCGGAGCATCCGCGAAGAGATCCGCGACAACCTCGCGACCTCCCTACGTCGCGGCGAGAGCGAGGCCGACCGCTGGCCGTCCGTCCTGGGCTTCGAGAAGACGGTCCTTCCCCAGATCGAGAACGCGATCCTGAGCCGCCACGACTTCATCCTCCTCGGCCTCCGGGGACAGGCGAAGACCCGACTCCTGCGCATGCTGGTGCGCTTCCTCGACGAGGAGATCCCCGCGCTCGCCGGCACCGACCTCAACGAGGATCCGTTCGAGCCGATCACGGGAAAGGGGCGGCGGATCGTGGCGGAGATGGGCGACGACGCCCCCATCCGGTGGATTCCCCGGGAGGAGCGGTATCGCGAGAAGCTCGCGACGCCGGACGTCACGATCGCCGACCTCCTGGGCGACGTGGATCCCATCAAGGCGGCGTCCCGACGCGTGACGCTGGACGACGAGGACGCCCTTCACTTCGGCCTCGTCCCCCGCACGAATCGGGGCATCTTCGCCATCAACGAGCTCCCCGATCTCTCTCCGCGGATCCAGGTCGGACTCCTCAACATCCTCGAAGAGCGCGACGTCCAGCTCCGGGGGCATCCCATCCGGCTGCCGCTGGACGTCCTCGTCGTGTTTTCGGCGAACCCCGAGGACTACACGAACCGGGGGTCGATCATCACGCCGCTCCGCGACCGCATCGCGAGCCAGATCCTCACCCACTACCCGGCCTCCATGGACGTGGCGCGACGCATCACGAAACAGGAGGCGTTCGTCGATCGCGAAGGCGCCAGGGTGGTGGTGCCGGAGTTCCTGGCAGAAGCGGTGGAGGAAACGGCGTTTCAGGCGCGCCGGAGCGAGTTCGTGGATCAGGCCTCGGGCGTGAGCGTCCGCCTCACGGTGGCTCTGCTGGAGAACGTCGTCAGCAACGCGGAACGACGCGCCCTGCGACTCGGCCTGGACGAAGTCGTCGCGCGCGTGTCCGACCTGTTCGCCGCCGAAAGCGCGGTGACCGGGAAGATCGAACTCGTCTTCGAGGGCGAGCGCGAAGGGCCGGCCGCCGTCGCCCAGCGGATCCTCGGCCAAGGCGTGGCCGCGGTCTTCCAGCGCGTCTTCCCCGCCCCGTACGACGCCAAGCGCCGGGGACCGGCGAAGGATCGCGAGCCGGAGGACGTCTACAAGCCGATCGTCGATTGGTTCGCGGCCGGGAATTCGATCTCCGTGGATGACGAGAAGGAGGATCCCCAGGCGCTTCTCGACATCCCGACGCTACCGGGCCTCGTACGGCAGTACATGGGCGACGTGCCTGACCCATGGCTGCCGGCGGCCTGCGAGCTCGTGCTCGAGGGCCTCCACCAGGCGTCCCTGCTGGCCAAGGACAAGAGCCCGGACGGCGTGACGTACGGCGACATGCTCCAGCGCATGTTCGCAGGCTTCGACGACTGAAGCGCCGTGTACTGGCGGTACACCCAGGCCGCGCGAACCGCCGAGGACGCCTTCCGAAATTTGTTGCGGCTCTTTCGCCAGCTCCTGCTGGTGCTGGACGGAAGCGTGGACCTGGCCCTCGAGCACCTGGAGGAGATCGGCGACCGCTACCATCTCTGGCACGCGGGGTTCGGCATCGACGAGTTCCGGGAGTGGCTCGAGCAGCGGGGCGAGATCGCGCGCGGTCGGGGCGGCGCGCTGCGCTTGACGCGACGCGGCGAACGCTCCCTCCGCCGCCAGGCCCTGGAGGACGTCTTCCGCGGCATGGCGCTCAAGCAGGCGGGGGAGCACCGCACCCCGCACGAGGGCGGCCAAGGCGAGCGCACGGACGAGACGCGCCCGTACGCGTTCGGGGACGCCATGGACGCGCTCGACGCCCACCAGACCCTGACGAACTGGTTGCGGCGGACCGGCGGAAGCGGCGACTTGCGGGAAGAGGACCTGGAGGTCAGGGAGCGGGAGTTCTCGACCGCGTGCGCGACCGTCCTGCTGATCGACGTCAGCCACTCCATGACGCTCTACGGGGAGGACCGCATCACCCCCGCGAAGCGGGTGGCGCTGGCGCTGGTCGAGTTGATCCAGACCCGCTTCCCCAAGGACACCATCGACGTCGTACTCTTCGGGGACGAAGCGGAGGTGGTGCCCCTCGATCGGCTCCCCTACATCACGAACGGACCGTTCCACACCAACACCCGGGCCGGGCTGATCCGGGCGCAGGAGATCCTCCTGCGCCGCAAGGGGGTGAACCGCCAGGTCGTCATGCTGACCGACGGCAAGCCGTCCGCCATCCACGACGAGGGCGGCATCTACAAGAACCCCTTCGGACTCGACCCGGTCATCGTGAACCGCACGCTGGAGGAGGCCGTGCGCTGTCGCCGGCGGGGGATCGCGGTGACCACGTTCATGCTCACGGCGGATCCCTACCTGCGCCGGTTCGTCGAGCGCTTCACCGAGGCGTGCCGGGGCCGGGCGTGGTTCGCGGAGTCGTCCCGGCTGGAGGGCTTCGTCCTCGTGGACTTCCTGCGGAACCGCCGCCGGAAGATCCGTTAGCGATAAGATAGGGGCCGTAGCCCCTCCCGCGGGTCGGAGGCGGGCCTCCGGTTGCCGACGGCAGGCGGGACCGTATGGTGCATGTGGGCAGGGCGTGCAGAGGCAGGCCGGATCGGAAGAAGGTGCGCGCGCCTTCGGATCGGGGCCGAGAGAACGGCGGACGGGGCATGGCGGACCTTGACGAGCTGCTGACCCGCACCAGCCGTACGTTCGCGTTGGCGATCCCGCAACTGCCCGAGCCGACGCGGTGGGAGGTCGAGATCGCGTACCTCCTCTTCCGCATCGCGGACACCTTCGAGGACGCGACGCGCTGGCCGGCCGAGCGCCGATGCGAGGCGCTCGCGGCGTTCGAGCGCCTTCTGGATCCCTCGTACGCCCACGAGGCGGGCCGCTACGCGGACGCGTGGCGCCGGGACCCGCCGCTGGAGCACGAGGGCTACGTCGACCTGCTCGGCGCGACCCCGACCGTGCTGGAAGCGCTCGGCGAGCTCGCGGCGCCGGCGCAGCAGATCATCCGCAACCACGTGACGCGGACCGCCCGCGGCATGGCCCGCTACGCCCGTCACGACGGCGATCTGGACCTCGGTAGCGTCCAGGAACTGCGCGACTACTGCTACGTCGTCGCCGGAATCGTCGGCGAGATGCTGACGGAGCTCTTCGTCCTCGCGCGACCGTCCCTCGAGCGGGTGTCGGACTACCTGATCGAGCGGGCACGGTGGTTCGGCGAAGGCTTGCAGCTGACGAACATCCTGAAGGACGCGGACGGCGACGCAAAGGAGGGCCGCCGCTTCCTCCCGGGCGACGGCCGCCGCGCCCGCGTCTTCGAGCTGGCGCGGGCCGACCTGCGACTCGCCGAGGAGTACGTGGGGGCGCTGGAGAGGGCCGGGGCGCCGCCGGGGCTGATCGCGTTCAACGCCATGCCCGTCCTGCTCGCCTGGGAGACGCTGGACCGCGTCGAGGCCGAGGGGCCGGGGGCCAAGGTGCCTCGGACCGAGGTGGCGCGCATGCGGGTGGCCCTCCAGGACGCCCTCGTCGCCGGCGAGTCCGTCATGGCCCGCGTGCGGGCCGACGGCGCGGAGACCTGATCCCGCTCCCTCACGCGGGAGGCACGTCCAGGGCGACCTCGACCGCGTCGGCGAGGCGTCGCGAGAACGCGGCGGCGAGGCGCCCGGCGCGGACGAGGGCGGGGAGCCGCCGGGGTCGCAGGAGTGCGGAGGCGAGGAGCCGCCGTCGGTCCACGCGCCCGGTCGGGTCCGCGGCTTCGAGGACGGCGCGGGGCACCGCCTCGTCCCACGCGTCGAACACGACGCGGAGCGCGATCCACGGCCGCGCGACGCGCGCGGCGACGGCGGCCCACGCCGCCGTCTCGAGGTCCACCGCCCACGCCCCGGTCGCGCCGGCCAGAGCCCGCTTGGCGCGCGGATCGGCCGCGAGGGTCTTCGCCGAGGCGAGGAGGCCCGCGGGCGCGCCGAGCGCCGAGGCGACGGCGTCGCTCCACGCCGCGTCCGCCTCCCAGCGCCCGTCTTCGTTCCGGACGGCCCGGGCGACGAGGAGCGCGCCGCGCTCCAGGGCGGGGGCGAGGCCGCCGGCGAAGCCGACGAGCACGATCCGGGTCGGCGACACGGCGTCGAGGATCCGTTCCATGCCTTCTCGCGCCGCGGGCGCGCCGTCCCCGGTGGCCGCCACCGCCACCGTCCTTCTCCGGAGCCGCCCGGCGACGAGATCGGGGCCGAGCCGACGGCGGGCGTCGAGCCGGCGCACGAGGGCACGGATCTCCTCCCGAAGCGCGCCGACCACGAGGACGTCCACCGCCGTCTTCACGAGGTGTAGCCGTGCTCGCGGAACCAGTCGATCGCGCGCCCGAGCGCCGGGTCCACGGGACCGGGCTCGTAGCCGAGCTCCCGCCGGGCCTTCGCGGAGTCGAAGAACATCCGGTGACGCGCCATCCGCGCGCCTTCGAGGGGTACCCGCGGCGTGCCGCCGAACACGCGGGCGAAGGCGGTCTGCACGCCCCCGACGGCGACCGGCAGCCAGTGCGGCAGCCTCCGACGCGGCGCCGGAATCCCCGTCCGGCGCGACAGGCGCCCGAGGATCTCGAGGAGGGTGAGATTCTCGCAACCGAGGACGTAGCGCTCCCCCCGTCGCCCGCGTTCCGCGGCGAGGAGGTGACCCTTCGCCACGTCCTGGACGTCCACGAGGTTCAGGCCCGTGTCCACGTAGGCGACCATGCGCCCCCGCAGGAAGTCCACGATCATCTGGCCGGTGGGCGTCGGCTTGCGATCCAGTTCCCCCACCGGCGCCGTCGGATTCACGACGACGACGTCCAGCCCCTTCCCGCTCCACGCCTCCGCCTCGCGCTCCGCGAGGAACTTGCTGCGCTTGTAGTGCCCGATCATGTCCTCGAGACAGACCGGCGTCGTCTCGTCCCCGGGAAGGCCGTCGGCGCGCAGGCCCAACGCGCCCACCGAGGAGGTGTGGACGAACCGCGCGACGCCGGCGCGCTGCGACGCGGCCAGCAGGGCCCGCGTGCCCTCCACGTTGGAGGCGTAGAGATCCCGAGGACGGCGGGTGAAGAGCCGGTAGTCCGCCGCCACGTGGAAGACACGCTCCGCGCCGTCGACCGCCGCCTGAAGAGAGGCGGCATCGCGGAGGTCGCCGCGGACCGCTTCGACGGACAGGCCGGCGAGATTCTCCGCCGGCTTCTCGCCGCGCACGAGGCAGCGAACCGCCCGACCCTCCGCGAGGAGAGCGCGCACGACGTGCGCTCCGAGGAAGCCCGAACCGCCGGTGACCAGATCCACGTCGGCCGAGAACCTACCCGAAGAGGTTCCAGGCCGCCATGCGGACCATGTCCTTGGGACTCTTGCCCAGTTCACGGACGACGGAGGCCTCGAAGCCGGAGTGCATGGCGCAGTTGCGGCAAAGCGAGTCTTCCCGCGACTCCCAGTACTCCCAATCGACGCCGTTCCAGAACTCCTCCCAGGTCGGGTAGTAGCGCTTGCCGATCAGATAACAAGGCCCCTTCCACCCGAGGGGCGTCCGCGTGACCGTGCTCCACGGCGAGCAGGGGTAGTCGCGCATCCCCGCGGCGAACTCCAGGAACATCGGCGAGGACTGGAGACGGTAGCGCTTCGAGAGCTCCAGCACCTTCTTGAACTTCTCCTCGGTGTCCTTCCGCGTCAGGAAGATGTCGGCATCGACGGACTCGTACTGGTAGCCGGGCGAGATCAACATGCCGTCGATCCCGAGGTCGCTGAGCAGGCGGCAGAGCTCCTCGACCTCCGCCATGTCGGTCTCCCTGAAGACCGTCGTGTTCGTGACCATGTGGTAGCCCAGCCGCTTCCCCTCCTTGATCATCTCCATCGCCTTGTCGAAGACGCCCTCGCGATCGCAGACGAAGTCGTGCGTCTTCCGCATCCCGTCGAGGTGGACGTTGATGCTCAGGCGACGGTGCGGCGGGATGACGCCGTACACCCTCTTGTCGAGCAGAAGTCCGTTGGTGCAGAGGTAGATGTGCCGCTTGCGGGCGATGGTCCCTTCCACGAGTTTCGGAAGCTCCGGGTACACGGTGGGCTCGCCGCCGCAGATCGAGACGATCGGCGCGCCGGACTCCTCGACGGAGCCGAGACAATCCTCGAGGCTCATCCGGTCCTCGAGATTGCCCGTGTGTCGCTCGACGGCGCAGCCCACGCACGCCAGGTTGCACGTGTAGAGGGGTTCGAGCATCAGCACGAAGGGATAGCGCTTGTCCCCTTTCAGCGCGTGGCGCACCTGCTGCTTGATGGTGTCGACGGTGATGTGGACGGGAAATCGCATGCGAGGGTCCTCGGGGGATCAAGCCGCGTCGTCCGACGTGGCGGGCGTCATCCGTTCCAGATAGCGGGACAGGGCGACGAGGGGGAACTGCGTCGCGTACAGGTGATAGCGTAGGTAGAAGACCCGGGGGAAGCCCGTCCCGGTCCACGGGACGTCGTGCCAGGAGCCGTCGTCCTGCTGCGTCGAGAGGAGGTGGGCGACGCCCCGACGGATCGCGTCCGAATCGCGGTGGCCGGCGGCGAAGAGCCCCAGGAGCGCCCAAGCGGTCTGGGCCGCCGTGCTCTCGCCGATGCCTTTCGTCTCGGGTTCGTCGTAGGTCCTCAGCGACTCCCCCCACCCCCCGTCGGGGTTCTGGTGCGCGAGGAGCCAGGCCACGGCCCGTCGCGTACGGTCGCCTCGCGTGTGGGGATCCATGGCGTGGAGGCCGGTCAGGGCGAGCCACGTTCCGTAGATGTAGTTGTTGCCCCAGCGGCCGTACCACGTCCCGTCGGACTTCTGGCGGGCGCGCAGGAAGCGCATGGCCCGGCGCACCGTCCGGTGCGTGCGATCGAAACCGAGCACGGAGAGCGCCTCCAGGACACGCCCGGTGATGTCCTCGCAGCTCGGGTCGAGCATCGCGTTGTGGTCCGCGAAGGGGACGTGCGTGAGGAACTCGTGGTGGCAGTCGCGATCGAACGCGGCCCACCCGCCGTCCCCGTTCTGCATGGCCAACAGCCACTTCAGGCCCCGGTCCATGGCGGCCCGGCGGTGCGCCTCCCGGTCCGGGTCGTCGAAACGGACCGCGGCGAGCCCCATCAGCACCTCCGCCGTGTCGTCGCAGTCCGGGTAGTACTCGTTGGCGTACTCGAAATACCAGCCGCCGGGTTCGACCCCTTTCACCTTCTTGGCCCAGTCGCCGACCTCGCGCACCTCGTGGTCGAGCAGCCACGCCGCCGCGCGGCGGACGTCGTGTTCGTCGCCGGACACGCCGGAGGCGAGCAGCGCGTTCAGCACCTGCGACGTGTCCCACAACGCCGAGAAGCAGGGCTGGACCTCGAGGGTGTCCTCGCGCTCGATCTCGAGCTTCTCCAACTCGCGGATCTGTCCGGCAACCGTCGGGTCGTCGGAAGGGTAGCCCAACGCGGTGAAGCCGACGATCGTGTTGATGATCGGCGGGATGATCGCAGCGACGCCGTCGCTCTTCACGAGACGCGCGCGCACCCACGCCTCCGCCCGCTCGAGCGCGAGTCTTCGGAACGGCTTGATCGGGCTGCGCTCGAGGAGTTTGACGACGTGATCGGCCAGCGCGAAGAAGTGCGTCCAGATCGTTCGGCGGCCCGTGTAGTGGGTGATGTCCGTCGGGGCTCCCCCGGGAACGCGGAGCTCGGCGATCGAGGCGCTCGCCGGGACCTCGCAGCGGGGACGCAGCGCCCAGATGATGCTCAACGGCACGACGATCGCCCGGGACCAGGACGACATCTCGTAGATCGTGAACGGGAACCACGCGGGGAAGAGGATGAGCTCCGGGGGGACCGCCGGACAGCGGCCCCACTCGTACTGGCCGAACACCGACAGGAAGATCTTCGTATACGAGTTCGTGGCCTCGATGCCGCCGGCCTCGAGGACCGCGGCCCGGGCTCGGGCCATGTGCGGCGCGTCGGGGTCGTCGCCCGCGAGCTTCAACACGAAGTACGCCTTGACCGACGCGCTGATCTCCAGGGGGCCGCTGGGGTAGATCGCCCAGCCGCCGCCGGGAAGCTGGTGGCGGCGGATCGTCTCCGCGGCCTTCGCCACGCGCGGGCTATCGCCGCGGCCGAGGAACCACTGCGTGAGCGACCACTCCGACTCGAGGATGGTGTCGCCCTCGAGTTGCGCGCACCACTCGCCGTCGGGTTTCTGGATGGACAGCAGGCACCGACGGGCCTTGCGGATCGCCCGGGCGACGGCGTCGACGGTGAGCGGGTCCGGTCCCCGCCCCGCCGCGCGGCCCGGGCGGTCCCGCACCTCGGGCGACGATCTGGTCATGCTCCCGCTTTCCATGCCCACCCGGTCCTGTCCATGAACCCCTGCCGACCCCGCATTCCTCAGGCTATCAATGCCCTCGCCCGGCGCCACGCGCGCGTTGGCGGATGCCGATCCAGGCCACGACCGCCGCGTAGAGGGGCGCCCCGACCGCGGCCATCATCAGGAACCACCGGAGCCTCCCGACGGCGGCGAGGACCACCACCAGCCAGATGAAGTCGCGGCGGGACAACGCGTCGGCGATCCAGACCAGGGCCGAGGGTCCCGAGCCCTTCCCGACCGAGGTGTAGAGGGGCTCGGAGGCCGCCGCCGTCGCCCGGGCCCGCCGAAAGACCACCGTGGCCGCCACGAGGGTCCCCGCGATCGCGAGGGCCGCCGGGAGGAGCGGCCCGACGCGGCCGGCGTCCAGCGCCCACCGGATTCCCAGCGCCGCGAAGACGGCGACGTGGACCACGTTGTCCGACCAGAAGTCCAGCGCGCCCCCCCATCGGCTCTCCTGCATCCTCAGCCGCGCCAGTTCCCCGTCGCAGCCGTCGAGGATCGAGTGGAGGAGGAAGAGGGAGGCGCCGGCCACGGCCGCGGCGCGGCCCGGCCCGAGGAAGCACAGCGCGCCGAGGAGACCGACCGCCGCGCTGACCACGGTCATCTGGTTGGGGGTGATGCGCGTGTCCATCAGGCGCCGGGAGATCGCGATCGAGATCGGGCGCTCCACGTGCCGCGACATGAAGCCCTCGGTGTCCTTCACGAGCGAGGCGACGAGCACCTTCTCGAAGTCCCGCGCGCTGTCGTCGTCGGCGATCCGGGCGCCCCGGGCCTCGACGTGCTCCACCCCCTCACGGAGCCGGTGGGAGAGCGCCGGGGGGTCCCAGGGACCGCGCGCACCCTCCTCGGAGATCCGCATGCCCACGGGCGCGCCGCCCGCCACGAGGACCGCGGCGGCGCCATCGGCGTGGGACATGTCTTCGAGCCAGCGTCGCTCGGGAAGGAACAGCGGCGAGAGGAGGAGGGCCGCCCCCTCCACGCGATCGGGCGGCGCCTGCAGGACCGCGCAGGTTCCGACCAGGCAGGGTCCCACCGACTCGGCGCGCCCGTCCGCCAGGACGGCCACCTCGGGGTAGCCCGCGCGCTCGGCGGTACGGACGAGGCGACGCAACACGGTGATCCCGCCGACGCGGCGCAGCGCCCCCCGTTGGACCTCGTCGTTCTCGAGAAAGATCAGCAATCGCACGCCGGCACGCTCCCCGCGTCGCCCCGCGCGGCCGGCTCGACCGGCCGGCCGCCCGCGTCGGCGGAACGCCACGCGGCGTCGAGGAGGCGGAAGCACGCCGAGGCGACCGACAGGTTGGTACCGCGCGGCGTCCGTCCCTCCACCTCGTCGAGAAACTCGCGCGCCGTGGCGTCGAACCAGTCCGGGTGCGTCGAACCCGCGGACAAGCCGGCCGCGAAGCGCCTCTTCTCGACTCCGTCCTCGGTTTCGATCCGGAGCGTGTCGTCGAGGAGGTCCACCCGGCCCCGGCTTCCGACCAGGCGCGCGGCGTTGCGGCGGGCGTCGCCGGCCCAGGTGAAGAAGAGGCGGGCGGTGGCGTCGTCCGTGGAGAGCGTCGCGGTCGCCGTGTCCTCCACGTCGAGGTCGGTCCAGCGTCGCCTCTCCAACGTCGCCTCGACGCGTCGCGGCATGGCCCCCAACCACTCGAGGACGAGGTAGAGGGCGTGCCAGCCGTGGTCCACGAGGATGCCCCCACCCGCCACCGCCCGGTCCAGCCGCCAGTTCGGTCCGCCGCCCGCGACCTTGGAAGGGGCCGTCCTCTCGACGGTCCACTCGATCTCCCGGATCCCGCCCAGCCGGTCCACCTCCACGAGGCCGCGAATCGCCGCGAGAATCGGAGCGTGCCGCCAGTTGTGCACGGTGAAGAGGACGGCCGGGGAACGCGCCGCGGCCTCGAGGATCTCCCCGTGATCCGCCCGGTCCACCACCAGCGGCTTCTCGCAGAAGACGTGCACACCGCGCTCGAGCGCGGCGCGGGCGAGGGCGGCGTGCGAGGAGGGCGGCGCGCAGACGTCGACGAAGTCCGGCGCCTCCCGGTCGAGCGCGGCGTCCAGGGACCGGAAGGCCGGAAGGCCCTCTACGCTCCGGACGTCCGGCGCGAAGCGCGGATCCGCCAAGCCGACGATCTCCACGTCGCCGGCGACGCGCCACCTCGGGAGGTGGCCGCCGCGCGCGATGGCGCCGAAACCCGCGATGACGCCGCGATGCGTCATGCTTCGCGCCACGTCCCCTCGCGCTCGATCTCTGCGAACACCTCCTCCAAGATGGAGAGGCCCGTATCCGCCTGCTCGTCCGTGATGACGAGGGGCGGGTTGATCCGGATGCAGGGGCCGTAGCTCATCGAGAGGAGGCCGCGGGCGAGGGCGCGCTCGAAGAGGGTGCGGCACAGGGCCTTGGAGAGCGGCTCCTTCGTGTCGCGATCCTTCACGAGTTCGACGCCGATCATCAGCCCCTGGCCGCGTACGTCCCCGATGAAGGGGAAGCGCTCCTGCATCCCACGGAGGCGCTCCAGCATGCGCTCGCCCAGGACGCGGGACCGCTCCACGAGGCCCTCTTCCAGGATGACTTCGACCACGGCCAGGCCGGCGGTGGCCGCGAACGGGTTGCCGCCGTAGGACGACGAAGAGCCGGAAGGCGCCCCGAAGGGCTTGGCCGCAGCCAGGTCCTCCCGCGTGACCAGCGCGCTCATGGGGAAACCCGCGCCGATGCCCTTCCCGATGGTCATCGCGTCCGGGACGATGCCCTCGTGCTGGACGCCCCACATCTTTCCGGTCCGGCCGAAGCCGGTGATCATCTCGTCGGCGATGAGGAGGGCACCGAACTCGCGGGCGATCTCCTGGACGGCCGAGAGGAAGCCCTTCGGGGGGATGACGTTGCCCGCCGTGCCCTGCATGGGCTCGATCACGATGGCGGCGACCTTCCCCTCGGTCTGGTACCTCAGGACGTCGCGCAGCCCCTCCGCGCAGGCGATGCCGCACGACGGGTACTTCAGGCCGAGCGGACAGCGGTAGCAGTAGGCGTACGGCGCGAGGTACTGGCCGGGGAGGTACGGCCCGAGCTCCTTTCTGGTGTCGCTCCCGAGCAGCCCCATCACCCCGCCGGTCTTCCCGTGGAAACCGCCGTAGAACCCCACGAACTCGTACCCCTTCGTGACCGACTTCGCCATGCGGAAGGCGGCCTCGACGGCCTCCGCGCCGCCCGAGTAGAGCTGGATCTGCTTCAGCCCATCGGGCGTCGTGGAGGCGAGGAGTTCCAGGAACCGGGCGCGGCTCTCCGTCGCGAACGACCCGTAGACGAGCTTCTCCGCCTGGGCCTTCATCCGTGCGACCCAGTGGGGATGCGCGGCGCCGAGACTTCCGACCGCCACGCCCGCCACGAAGTCGACGTAGGTCTTGCCGTCCGCGTCCACCAGCAGGGCGCCCCGGCCGTGATCCATGGCGATCCTGGAGAACAGGGCGATGGACTGGAGTCCGGGGGCCATGTGCTCCTGGTCGCGGGCGAAGATCGCCTGCGATCGCGGACCCGCTTCGAAGTGACTCACGTCTTCTCTCCTTCGCGCGAAGCGACGCCACCGGCCGCCTCCGGGCCGAGGGCGGCCACTCGACGGTCGATCAGCGAGGCGATGTGCTCGGCGGCCTCCTCGCGAACGAGGGCGAAGCTCGGCCAGGCGTTCACGTCGATCACGGAGAGCCGCCCGTCCGTACCCACGATGACGTCTCCGCCGTAGACGTCGAGGCGAAGCAGCTCCGCCGCGCGTCGCGCCAGGGCCTGGAGCTCCTCGAGGTCGTACGGCGTCCCCCGGAGCTCCTGGTCGCGGTGATAGAAGCAGTGGAACCAGTCGCCGGACGACGTCCCGACGCCGTAGAACTTCACGATGTCGCCGTCCACGTGATCCTGCAGGACGGCGGTCGGAACGCCGCGGGCGCCGAGGGCGGCGAGGGCGCGGCCCACCGCGGCGGCGTCGGGCGCGAACGTGACGTCGCCGTCCTGGGTCTGGTGGAAGTCGCCCCTCTTCACCCAGATCCCGGACGACTCCTGCGCGCCGTTCTCCGTCGGGACGATACGGCTCTTCGGAAACGCGTCGCCCAGCCGGCGGAGGAGCGGGATCATGCGGTGGCGGAACGTGTTGCGGACCCCCTCCAACCGGTTCAGGAGGATCGATCCGCGCGTCTCCGCGCGGGCGAGGAGGTTCAGGACGCTTTGCCGCTCGCACATGTAGAAGGCGAGCGCGAAGCGCGCGTCGTCGAGCGCGGAGTCGAGCTCTTCCGGCCCGACGAGGTCCACCGCATGCCCGCGGGCCTCGAGCGCGTGCGCCACGGCGAGCAGGATCTGCTCGTCGTCCGTCTCGCGACCGGGCGAGTGCGCGCGTTCGCGGAACACGCCGAGGAGCCGGGGTGTCGTCGTCATCGCGCGTCCCCCTCTCCGAGGAAGGCTTCCGCGGCCTCGAGGTCGGCGGGGCGGTCCACGTCCAGGACGGTGGCGAGGGGGAGCGCCCAGGTCGGGCGCCCGCTCGAGACCCACGTGCCGAGCAGACGGCGGAGCGGCTCCGACGGCGGGTGCGCCGCGGCGACGTCGACCATGCCGGGCGGAACCACGTAGAGGCCGGCGGTGACGCTGCGGCCGCTCGGCCCGCCGAGCGATGCCACGGTGCCGTCGTCCGACCAGTCCACCCAGAGCGGCTTCTCGTCGTCCACCCAGGAGGTCACGCCGAGCCCGAGGGCGTCGGACGGTCCCGCGTTCGCGGCGGCGAGGAACGCGGCGAACGCGTCCGGGTCGAGCACCGCGTCCACCGTCGTCACGAGCCCTCGTTCGCCGCCGAACGCGTCCACGAGGCGGCGGAAGCTCACGGCGGAGGACGGCGTCGCCTCGACGAGCACGCGAAGCGCGAAGGCCCGGCGGGCGGCCCAGGCCTCGGCCGCCCGTCCCACCGCCGCGTCCCGGCAGATCACCACGCCCTCGTCCAGACGGGCGCGGTGCAGGCGGTCGAGGGCACGCTCGAGGAGCGTCCGCCCGCCGACCTCCACAAGCGGCTTCGGCCCGTGGCCCTCGAGACGCGTTCCCTCCCCCGCGGCCAGGACGCCGCCCCGGTGGAGAGGAGACGCCGTCACGACAGGGTCTCCTCGAGCTGGGCGAGGGAGCGGATGACGCAGGCGGGATCCACGTCCGCGGGCGCCTCGAGGCGATCCGCCCGGAGCAGCAGGCGGTAGGGCATGCCCAGACGCCTCGCGCCCTCGACGTCCCGCCGGGTGGAGTCCCCGACCATGAGGGCTCTCGCCGGCGCGACGCCGAGCGCGTCGAGCGTGTAGCGGAAGATCGCACCGTCGGGCTTCGTCACGCCGACGAGCGAGGAGTCCGCGGCCGCCTCGACGACCTCGTCGAGGCCCGTCTCCCGGAGCGCCGCGTCCAGGTTGCCGTAGAAGTTCGAGACCACGCCGATGCGGTAGCGACGGGACAGCCGCCGGAGGATGCAGAGGTTCTCGGAGATCTTCGCGCGCGCGTCCTCGAGGAATCGCTCGGCGACTCGGGTGGCGGCCCCGGGCATCCCGACCTCTCGCGCCAGCGCCCGGGCCAGTTCGTGCACGGTGGTCGTGTAGGACGCGGCGGAATCGCGCCGGTCCACGATCGCGTCGTCGGAGTCGTAGTAGAGGCGATCGAACGCGGCGGCGGAGAGGTCCGCGGCCTCGTCGCGAAACAGCCGGTAGAAGCGGTCCTTCCACGGCACGCCGTCGGCGTCCAGGGTCCCTCCGAAGTCGAACAGCAATGCGTCCACGTCGAGCCTCGTCCCTTCCGGGGAAACCACCATGTCAACCGCGGGACACGCGTGCGCCAACTTCCGGTCCGAGGCCTGGCCCGCATTGTTCACGAACGGGCGTTGGCACCGCGCGGCCCCGGGCCGCATCTCGCGCGGGATGCGGGCGAGCCGGAGTCGGCGCCCGTGCGTCCGGCACGCGGCGTGCGTCAGAAGAGGGGGCCGAGGGCGGAACGAGGGGCCGCGAGGCGAGGCGAGAGCCATGAGCCGGCCCTGGGCCGGTCGAAGGGGCGCCCCCCCTAGGCCGCATCCCGGTTCCCCCGACCGCCGAAGCCCCGGATCCGGCGCCTTCCCGTCCTCTCACTGCCCGGGCCGCGGCGGCGGAGCCGGCACGGGCGTTCCCCGAACCGGGTCGTAGTAGTCGAGGCCGGCGTGGTCCAGCACCTCCTCGCCCATGAGGATGCGGAGGGTGTTCATCAGCTTGAGCTCCTGGACGAAGAGCCCGTGCTCCGGCACCAGGTCCGCCCGACATTGCGGCGACTTGAAGTAGAAGGACAGCCACTCCTGGATGCCGTGGAGGCCGCTCCGCTTGGCGAGATCCAGAAGCAGCGCGAGATCCAACACGAGAGGGGCCGCCAGCACGGAGTCGCGGCAGAGGAAGTTGATCTTGATCTGCATCGGCATGCCGAGCCAGCCGACGATGTCGATGTTGTCCCACCCCTCCTTGGCGTCTCCGCGCGGGGGGTAGTAGTCGATGCGGACCTTGTGGGTGTAGGAGCCGTAGAGGTCCGGGTGGTCCTTCGGGTCGAGGATCGACTGGAGGACGGACATCTTGCTGGCCTCCTTCGCCTTGAAGGAGCCGGGGTCGTCGAGAACCTCGCCGTCGCGATTCCCGAGGATGTTCGTCGAGTACCAGCCGGCCAGGCCGAGAAGGCGTGCCTTGAGGCCGGGCGCGATGACGGTCTTGAGGAGCGTCTGACCGGTCTTGAAGTCCTTGCCGGCGATGGGCGTCTTCTGCCGCTCGCTCAGCTCGACCATGGCCGGAACGTCCGCGCTCAGGTTGGGCGCACCGTTCGCGTACGGGATGCCCAACGTCAGCGCGGCGTACGCGTAGATCATGGACGGCGGAATCTGCTCCGGCCGCTCCCGCAGCGCCCGTTCCAGCGTCTCGATGGTCTCGTGATCCGGTCCCGGCGGCAGCATGACCTCCGTCGAACCGCACCAGACCATGACGAGGCGCTCCAGCCGGTTCTCGTCGCGGAAGCGCTGGATGTCGTCCACGACCTGCCGGGCGAGGTCCCACTTCGTGGCCCCCTTCTTCACGTGGGTGCCGTGGAGGTTCTTGAGGAACGCCGGATCGAAGGCGCCGGGCATGGGGCGGATCGCCTGCAACGATTCGCGAACCGGCTCCAGCATGGTGGAGGGGAGCACCCCCGCCTTCCGCTGCGCCTCCCAGAGGTCGTCCGGGAAGAGGTCCCAGCCGCCGAACACGAGATTCTCGGGGCGATCGAGCGGCACGAACTCGCGGATGTAGGGCCGGCGGCCCTCGTAGCGCTTGCCCAGGCGGATCCGCCCGTGTTGCGTGAGCGAGCCGATCAGGTCGCCGCGGCCCTGCTTGTAGAGCTCGACACCGGCGACGAAGGTGCTGGCCACGGCGCCCATGCCGGGGAGCAGCACGCCGAGGCGCCCCGTAGGCTTCTCGATCCGACTCATCGCCGTGCATCCTCCGCGCCGAGACGGCGCTCCATCCACCCCCGCATGGCCGCGGCGTCCTCGCGCAGGCCGTCCTCGATGTCCTGGCTGGACGCGCCGACGAAGGGAAGGCCGCTGTCCACGTAGACGCGGGCGGTCAGGCGGGAGCGTCCCGCGACGCCGCGCACCGGCCGGACCCTCCAGTCGCCGAACCAGGCGGCGATGCCGAAGGCCTTCCGCACGAGTTTGTAGCGGATCCGGACGCCGCCGTCCGGCAACGCCTGCCGGACGAACTCGATCTCCACCTGGGGATTCACGCCCATCTTGCCCCGGAAGTGCCACTCGGCGCGCGTCACGTCACCGGTCGTGGACACCGTCCGGTACCGCTGGGCCCAGGGGCGGACGCCGTTCGCGCCCTCGAAGTCGAGGAGCATCGCGGCCACGGCCAGGGGATCGCCTTCGATCTCGTAGGCGAGGGAACCGCCGCGGGTCCCCTGGAGTTCGAGGGGGGTGAACACGCTCGCGGCGAGCGGCGCGAGCGGGGGGCGCACGACGTCGCCCGCCCCCCTCGACGGAGGCGGGGCGGCGGGCGTGGCGTCGGCGGGGGACGGTTCCGCCGGGGCGGCCGGCTCGTCGGCAACCGCCGGCGCCTCCACCGGCCCCTCGGAGGGAACGGCTTCGGCCAGGGGTTCGGGAGGAAGCTCGCTCGCGCCGTTGCCCGCGCAGTTGGTGAGCGAAAGGCCCGCGCCGACGAGGGCGCAGACCCCCAGCCCCGCCACCGCCCAGACCCGCCGCATGCCAGCCCTCCCAGCAAGACGCCCCCAAGCGTCCATGCGGACCGGTGTACCACGAGGGCGCCGGAGCGACCCGCTCCCGGGGCGGCGCGGAGCCCGGGTACTCAGCGCGTCGTGAGCCGGGCCAGCGCGGCGAATCCGAGGCCGATCCAGAACAGTTCGCGGGCCCGCCGGAACAGGGCGTAGGCCACGCCGGCCTCCAGCCCGACCCCGGTCACCTGGAAGAGGGAGGCGATGCCGCCCTCCTGCACGCCGATCGATCCCGGGATGAAGAAGCTCGCCCCTTTCACGACGGCGATGCCCGCCTCGAGCACGAGGGCCATCGGCAGCGGATTCGCAACCGGCGTCACCACGGTGAGGAAGATCCACAGCTCCCCGGCACCGACGAGCCACCCGAGGAATCCGAACAGCGTCGAGACCAGGAAGTCGAGCCGCTGATTGCCGTAGTAGCGGCGGACCGCGTCGTCCACGGCGTCCGCGCCCGGCAGCGCCTTGTCCCAGAGGCGGCGGGGCCCCAGCCGCAGCGCCTGCAGGAGCCGGGCGCCGCGGCCGAACAACCGCCGGCTCTGGAGCGCGATGCCCACGGCGACGATCCCCAGACCGACCCCCGCCACCACGAAGAGGAGGCGCGGTACGTCGCTGTTCCCGTCGAGGACGGCCGTCGCGGCGGCGACGCCCACGAAGAGGAACAGGACCTCGCCGAGCACGGTGGTGGTCTTCCCGATCAGCGCGGAGGCGAGGCCGATCGCCGGGCGCGCGCCGAAGCGCGCGGCGAGAATCCCCTTCACGGGTTCGCCGGCGACATACGCGGAGGCCAAGGCGTTGTTGATCGCCTCTCCCGCGAGACGGATGACGAAGAGCGCGGCCAGTCCCGGACGGCGTCCCTCGTCCGACGCCGGGAAGCCGTACACCCACGACAGCGTGTCGAGGAGCGCGACCACGCCGAAGGCGGGCACGAGCAGGAAGAGGGCGGCAGGGAGGCTTGCGAGCCGCTCGAGCCCGCCCGTCGTCCAGACGAGGTGGACGAACCAGGCGAGCCCCGCGCCCCCCACGACGAGACCCAGGATCGTTCGGACGCGTCGCGGGATCCTCATGCGTTCGGCCGATGGTGCCTCGGGGGGCGAGGGATGCCCCGTTTCGACGGCGCACCCGGCGGGCTACGGCTTCTCGCCGGCCTCCTCGAGACCGGGCAGCGCGTCCACCGAGGCGCCCTCGCTTCCCGTGGCCTCCTCCAGGCCCGGGAGCCCGGGGAGGCCTTCTTCGCCTTCGGCATCCTCGGATCCCGCCGGCTCTGCCGCGGCCTCTCCCCCCGCGCTCTCGGCGCCCTGCCCGAGGCTATCCAGATCGAGCTCCTCCAGCGCTTCGTCCGCGTGCCGCGGCGGCTGCCCGTCGTAGATCAGGTAGCGGCGCCGTTGCCGGTAGGCCTCCCGCATGAAGACCTCCGGATCGGCGGCCTCGCTCTGGAGCTCCCTCAGTCCCTTGCCGGCCTGCAGGGCGCCGTTCGCGTACGAGAGCACGGTGACGGGCGTCGAGACCAGCGGGTCGTTCACCCAGAACGTGGGATTGGTGGCGAACGCGATGGCGCGTCCGGCGAGATCGCGGTCCGTCGTAGGGCCGAGGATCGGCAGCACGAGGTAGCGTCCCTCCGGGAATCCCCACACGGCGAGGGTCTGGCCGAAATCCTCGTCGTGCGCCTCCAGGCCGAGTTCCGTCGCCACGTCGAAGAACCCGGCGATGCCGGCCGTGGAGTTGACCACCCAGCGCGCGAAGTCCTTCACGGCCAGGCGCGGCTTCCCCTGGAGGAACTGGTTCACGACGACGTCGCCGTACCGCAGGTTGGCGAAGAACAGCCGCACGCGCTCCCGAAGCGGCTCGGGAACGAGGAGCAACACGCCGACGACCGGCTGGACCGCCACCGCGAGGTGACGGTTGAGCTCGTAGGCGGTCTCGTTCATCTGAACGCAGCCGGGAAGGACGGCCAGCACCGCGAGCAGGACTGCGATGACCCGAACCCGAAGCACTGGACCTCCCCGCCCGAGCGGTCGCCACCGCCCGGACGCTCCGAACCTGCGGCTCGTCAGGATACCCGTGCCGCTTCGCCGCGGGGGGAGTCGCCCTCACCGGGTCGCCGGGCCCCCAGAACCAGCGCGGGGAGGAGCCAGAGCGTGGCAAAGAGCGTCGTCAGCACCCCGATCGCGAGCAGCCGTCCCATGCTGGCCGTCCCGGGGTGCGGCGAGAACGCGAGGCTCCCGAACGAGCAGATCGTGGTGATTGCGCTGAAGACGACGGCGCGCCCGGTGCTCGTCCGCATGGGGTTTCCCCCCGCCGAGGCGGGCAGGACGCCCTCGGAGCGGTGGACCACGTGAATCCCGCTGTCCACCCCGATTCCGAACAGCAGGGGCAGGGCGATCACGTTGGCGTAGTTGAAAGGCATCGAGAAGAGCACGGTGGCCGCACCGGTCGCGAACCCGGCGAAGACGAGGGGGACGAGCACGAGGAGCACCCGGGACGGGCGGCGCAGTAGGACGATCAGGATCAGGGTGCAGGCAGCGACCGAGCCGACGAGCGCCTGGCGGAACGCGGCCACGATGGCCTCGCCCGACGCCAGGATGGTGACGGGGGCGCCGGTCGCACGCGGGACCACGCCGCGCACGGCCCGGACGAACCGCCGGAGCGCGGGGATGGCGCCGAGGTCCTCCGTCGGGAAGACCTCCAGCCGGACGGCGCCGTCTGCGCCGACCCACTCCCGGCGAAGCGAGGGCGGAAGGTCGCCTTCCGAGAACGGCCGGGTGCGGAGCGCTCGGTCGAGGCGCCCCAGCGTGAGCGGAAGCGTGTCGAGGAGCCGGTGCGTGAGATCGGCGAGGAGCGCGTCTCCCGACGCCGCCCCGACGGCCTCCCGAAGCGCGCCCAGTCGCGCCGCCAGCGATGTCGCGCCGGGGTCCCTCCCCACCCGGGCCTCGTGGGCCTCGAGGCGCTGCTGGAGCTTCCGGGCGGCCTCGAGGACCTCGGCCTTCGTGGGAGGCGCCACGGGCTGGATCTCGAGCAGGGTCGGCCCGAGGGTGAGGAGCATGTCGTCGAGGACGACCTGCTTCGCGTCCTGGTTCTCGGGCACGAAGCGGTCGATGTCCACCACGCGGTCCACGACATCGAGCCGCTCGAGGGCGGCGGCCTCCTTGGCGGCCTTCGCGCGGTCGGGGGCGAGGATCTGGATGCTCCACGGCGGCGTCCGGCTCGTCGCGACGAGCTCGCGGAAGGTCTTCACGGACTCCGAGTCCGGATCCCGGAGGTTCAGGGGGTTCAGGTCGAAGCGGACGCGCGGTAGCAGGGCCGCGGAGAGGAGCGCGAGCAAGAGGGCCGCCGCCAGCGTGGCCCGCCGCCGGCGCACGGGAAGGTCCACGAGGGAGGCGAAGAGCCGGGAGGGATGGGCGCGGCGCCGGAGCGTGCCTGCCTTCGGGCCCCACCCCCGGAGGAACGCGGGGAGGACGGTCAAGGACACCGCAAGGCTCACGAACATGCCCGTCCCCGAGATGAGGCCGAGCTCCGAGACCCCCCGGTAGGCGGTGGGCACGAAGGCGTAGAAGCCGATCGCCGTCGTGAGCGTGCAGAGGAGCAGGGACCCGCCGACGTCCCGCGCCGCCTCGCCGAGCGCCGCGCGAACGTCCCGACCGTTCTCCAACGCCTCGCGGTGGCGCAGGCAGAGGTGGATGGCATAGTCGACGCCGAGCCCGATGTAGAGCACGCCGAACGCGACGGAGATGAGGTTCAGGTGGCCGACCGCCAGGGTCGCGAACCCGGCCGTGAGCGCGAGCCCGACGACGAGCGCGACGAGCGCGGCCACGACGAGGCGCATGCTCCTCAGCCCCACGGCGAGGGCGATCCCGACGAGCACCATGGTCAGCAGGCCGATGACCTCGGCCCCGCGGCTGACGGTCTTCAGCTCCTCGTGTTCCATGGCGAGGGAGCCGGTGATGCGCAGGCGGGGCCGACCGGCGAGGTCCGCCGTCGTCCGTGAGAAGATCTGCCGCGCGGCCCGGATGGCGTCGCCGGCCGGGAACAACCGCGCCGCCTCCTCCCGGACCTGCGCGATCACGAACTGCCGGAGGTCCGCGGGCGCCGGCTCCTCGTCGGCCATCAGGCCCTGCCAGGACACCCGGTAGGGCCGGTGCGACAGCGTCGCTTCGACGGCGCGATCGAGGCGCGTCACCAGCGGCGAGACATCGTACTCGCCGTCCCCCTCGTCGGACTTCTCCAGCGCCCGGTCGAGCATGTCGAAGAGACCGCGCAGGCTCGGATCCCGCGTGAGGCGCCCGAGGAAGGGCTGCACGGCGGCCAGACGGTCGGAGAGGTCGTACAGCTTCTCCTCATCAAGGAAGTACAGCCCGTGCGCCTCGAGGAAGGGATTCGCGCGCGGTACCGCGACGTACGCAAAGAGGTCGCGGCGGGCCTCGAGCCCGCCAGCGAAGGCCCGCGCCGCCGTGTGGGCGTCCTCGGGGGTCATGGCATCCACGACGAGGACGAGCTGGGACGACGCGTGGGGGAATTGCTCGAGGTAGCGGGCCCGCTCCCGCTGGAACGGGAGGTCGGGATCCAGCATCCGGTCCAGGTTCGTCTCGATGCCGAGACGCCGGACCACGAGCAGGACCGAACCGGCGGTCAGGGCGAGGGTGAGGAGAAGGACCCACGGCCAGCGCCGCGCACACAGGTCGACCCAGCGGGAGAGGAGACGAGCCGAAGCGGAGTCGGGGAGCGGCACGACGATGCTTCTGGAGCGAGGAGCGAGAGGCTAGCCTTCGCGCTGCGCACGGATCTGTTCCTGGAGCTTCTCCATCAGGCCGGAGAACCCGCTCTTCTGGAAGATGCTTCGGTACTCCTCCTTCTTGGTCGCGAGGTCGCTGACGCCGTCCACGACGATGTTGAGGATCCACCAGCGGCCACCGATCTTCCGCAGGACCCAGTCGAAGCGGATCCGCTTGCCGTCGGCCTTCACGAGGTCGCTCCGTACGACCGTCGTCGCGTCCTGTTCCTGGACGTCCTTCGTCTCGAAGTGCTCCCCCGAGTAGCCGTCGAAGCGGCCGGCGTAGCGGGCGATGCTGAACTCGCGGAACCTGGCCACGAACGCCTTGCGTTGCTGGGGGTCGAGCTTCGACCAGAACCTCAGGATCGTGGCCTGCGCGATTGCGGGGAGGTGGTGCGTCTCGCTGATCAGCGGAGCGAACTTCTCGAACCGGCCCTCGAAGCCGAGTTGGTCGGCTTCCTTCATGATGCTCACGATGGCGTCCTGGAGATGGTCCACGATCTCGCGCGGGGAGCGCGTCGCCCACTCGCTCTTCCCCTGCCCGTCCGGGTTCGCCCGCTCTCCGCCCTGCGGGCCGGAGGGGACGGGGACCTTCCCCTTCCAGGCTTCCTCCAGCGCTCGCGTGCCGCCCTCGGCGAGGATCCGCGCGCTCTCCTTCCGCTCTTGGGCGCCGGTGTCGTGCCCGCCCCAGCGAACGCCCGTGATGCGCCACCCGTCGTCCTCGGCCTGGACGCGGAGGAGGGCGACGGTTCGCCCTCCCAGCGTGAGGTCGGCGAGGCCGCCGCCGCCCTCGACATCGCGGGCCGCGCCGCGCGAGAGCCCCGAGGCGTCCTTCCCCGAGAGTTGCACCACGTACTCGCTGACGATCCGCTTGAAGAGCAGGTTCTCGAGACGGCGCTTCGCTTCCGGGTCCAGACCGTCCCACCCTTGGCCCACGCGGTCCCGGGTCAGGACATCGAAGTCGTGCGTCGCGGCGACCGTCTCGTAGATGGCGACGTAGCACTCCTTGAAGGCGGCATCCTTCTTCTCCATCATCGCCCGGAGGGCCTCGTGGAGGGCTGCGACGGGCCGGTTGGCGTCCTCCTCGACGGCGCCGGACCGCGGCGCGAGCACGCCGATCACGACGATGCAAAGAAGCGGCAACGGGCGGACGAGACGGCGCATTCGAGGGAGGATACCGTGCCGCCCCGCCTTGCCGGATGGGTGGCCCGGTCTAACTTCGGGGGATTCTCCCCGTCTCTCGAGTACCGCCGTCGAGGGGGACTCCCGGATGAAGGCGACCGCCCGCGCCCCGAGCAACATCGCCCTGGTCAAGTACTGGGGCAAGCGCGACCCCTCGCTCAACCTCCCCGCGACCGGCTCGATCTCGGTGACGCTGGAGGGCCTCTCCACGACGACCACCGTCGAGCGGATCGACGGCCTCGACCGGGACGAGATCCGCATCGGCGGGCGAAGCGACGACGGCTCGACGGCTCGGGTCCGGGGCTTCCTCGACCTCGTCCGGCAGCGCTACGGACGGCGCGGTCACTGCCGGATCGACAGCGCGAACGACTTTCCGACGGGGGCCGGACTCGCCTCTTCGGCGTCGGGGTTCGCCGCCCTGGCCGTGGCACTCGACCGCGTCTTCGAACTGGACCTGGACGGTGAGCAGCTTTCCGCGCTGGCGAGGCGCGGCAGCGGATCGGCCGCGCGCTCTCTCGTGGACGGCTTCGCCGAGATGCGTCCGGGGACGCGCGCCGACGGAGCCGACGCCTACGCGGTGGCCATCGGCCCTCCGGACCTCCTCCCGCTGGAGATCGTGATCGCGCTCGTCACGCGGGCACCGAAGTCGGTGGGGTCGACCGAGGGCATGACCCGCACGAGGGAGACGTCGCCCTTCCACGACGCGTGGGTCGCCCGTACCCAGGCGGACCTTTTCGCGATGCGCGGGGCGCTGCTCGCTGGCGATCTGCCTCGCGTCGGGCACCTCGCCGAGGGCAACGCCCTGTGCATGCACGCCACCATGCTCGGCGCCGATCCGCCGCTCCTGTACTGGCTCCCGGCCACGATCGGGGTCCTGCGCGAGGTGGCGGCGCTGCGGGCGGACGGCCTGGGCGCATGGGCGACGATCGACGCGGGTCCCCAGGTGAAGGTGCTCTGTCGATCCTCCGACGCGGCCGACGTGGAGCGGCGCGTCGCCGGCGTCCCGGGCGTCGAGGCCACGCGGCGGGCCCGTCCCGGCGCGGGGGCCCGCATCGTGGAGGCGACCGATTGAGGACGTTGGCGTCCGCTCCCGCCAAGTTGATGTGGTCGGGCGAGTACGCCGTCCTGGAGGGCGCGCCCGCCGTGGTCGCGGCCGTCGATCGGCGCGTGCACGTCCGCGTCATGGACCGCGAGGGCGACGGCTGGTCGATCCGAACCGACCTGGACGGCCGGGTACACGTCCTGAGGCGCGACGACGCCGGCGCGCTCCGCCTCCCGGACGGCGCGGACGCCAAGGCATCCCGCAGCACGCGACTCGCGGCGCTCGTGCTCGAGGACGCCGCGGCGAACGGCCCCCTGCCGCCGCTCGCCATCGAGGTCGAGAGCCGATCGCTCCGCGCGCGGGACGGGAGGTCGAAGCTCGGAATCGGGTCGAGCGCGGCGGCGTGCGTGGCGCTGCAGGCCGCGGTGACGGCGCACCTCGACCGGCAAGGCGCGGCGCCCCCCCGCAGGGCGGCCGGCGGGCTCCAGGCCTCGCTCCGGATCCACCGGGCGCTCCAGCACGGCCGGGGGAGCGGCGCAGACGTGGCCGCCGCCCACGAGGGGGGGATCCTCCGCTTCGTTCGTACGAACAGCGATGCCGCGGTGCGCGTCCGGTTCGTCCACCCGCCTCGCGGTCTATGCTGGAAGGCCGTCTGGACGGGGACGGCGGCATCGACGCCGCACTACCTCGCCCAGCTCGAGACGGCCCGCTTGGCCCGTCCCCACAGAATCGCCGATGTCATGGAACGCCTCCGGATGCGGGCCGTCGAGGCGTCGGATGCCTTCGAATCGCAAACCGTGCCGCGGATCCTCGCGGCGATCGACGCGTACCGGGAGGGTCTCGAGTTGCTCGGCGACGCGATCCGCTGCGAGATCCTCACCACACCGCACCGGGTGCTGGCGAGGTTGGCCGAGCGCGAAGGAGCGGTATACAAGCCTTCGGGGGCCGGAGGCGGTGACGTCGGGGTGTTGTTTTCGGACTCCACGCACGCGCTGGACCTCGCCGTCGAAGCCGCGGCCTCCGAGGGATACGGACCCCTCGCCGTCGCGGTGGACCCCCGAGGCGTGACGTTCGAAGAGGAGGGCCGGGACGAGCCATGACCACCACCTCCCGCCTACCGGGTTTCTACAAGCAGACGGTCCAGCAGCGGCTCCGGACGCTGGTCGAGAGGGGCCTGCTCTCGGAAGAGGAGGCCGACTCCCTCGCCCGAGGGACCTGCGTTCTCGACGCCGAAGCGGCCGACCGGCTGATCGAGAACGTGATCGGCGTCCTCGCCCTCCCGATGGGCCTCGGTCTCAACTTCGTCGTGAACGGACGCGACGTCGTGGTTCCGATGGTCATCGAGGAGCCGTCCATCATCGCCGCGGTCAGCTCCGCGGCGAAAACCGTCCGGATGGCGGGCGGCTTCCAGGTGACGAGCTCCGATCCCATGTTGATCGGGCAGATCCAGGTGGTGGACGTGAAGAACGTCACCGCCGCCCGCGAGGCCGTCCTCCAGCAGAAGGGCGAGATCCTCGACCTGGCGAACAGTTGCCACCCGAACATGGTGGCCCGCGGGGGCGGCGCGCGGGACGTCGAGATCCACGTCTATCCGGCGGCGACGGGACGCCCCGAGATGTTCGTCGTCCACCTCCACGTGGACACGCGCGATGCCATGGGCGCCAACCTGGTCAACAGCATGTGCGAGGCCGTGGCCCCGCTGGTCGAGCAGTTGAGCGGCGGCAAGGTCTTCCTCCGCATCCTCTCCAACCTCGCGCGCCACGCGATGGTGAAGGCGGAGTGCATCGTTCCCCTGGATCTCCTCCAGAGCGACGGCTACTCCGGCGAGGAGGTGCGGGACGGCATCGTGCTCGCGAACCAGTTCGCCGAGGTCGACCCCTATCGCGCCACGACCCACAACAAGGGGATCATGAACGGCATCGACGCCGTCGCCCTCGCCACGGGCAACGACTGGCGGGCGATCGAAGCCTCCGCGCATGCCTACGCCGCCCTCCACGGCCGGTACCGCTCGCTGACCCGCTGGTGGCGGACGGAAGAGGGATCCCTCGCCGGCTCACTCGAGTTGCCCTTGAAAGTCGGGACCGTCGGGGGGCAGATGCAGTCGAACCGCGCCACGGCCATCGCGCGGCGCATCATCGGGGCCTCCTCGGCCCGCGATCTCGCCGAGATCATGGCCGCCGTGGGCCTCGCCCAGAACTTCGGCGCGCTGAGGGCCCTCTCCACGGACGGCATCCAGCGGGGGCACATGTCGCTTCACGCGCGGAGCGTCGCCGTGGCGGCGGGCGCCCCCACGACCTGCTTCGAACAGGTCGTCGAGCGCCTGATCGCCAGCGGCGAGATCAAGGTGTGGAAGGCCCGGGAGATCGTCGAGGATCTGCGCGTCTCGGGCGGCCTGGACGACGAGGCCAGGGCCGTGGGCCTGGGCGAACCGTCCCCCACCTCCGTCGGCAACGGGAAGGTGATCCTCCTCGGGGAGCACGCCGTGGTGTACGGCCGCCACGCGCTCGCCGTGCCCGTGCCCCTCGCGATGCGGGCGCGCGTCGAGGACGCGGAGGAAGGCATCCAGCTCCTGATCCCTCAGTGGAACGTCACCGAGAGCATGCCGCTCGACGCGCCGCCCCGCAACTCGCTCGAGCAGTCGCTGCGCATGATCCTGGAGGAACTCGGCGCGGCGGGCCGGCCGCTCTCCATCCGCGTCCACGCGGGCGTGCCGCGGGCCATGGGCCTCGGCGGATCGGCGGCGCTGGCCGTCGCGGTGATCCGCGCCACCGCGGAGTACGTGGGAAGGGAGTTGACGGAAGAGCAGGTCAACGAGATCGCGTACCGCGCCGAGCAGTTCGCGCACGGCACGCCCTCCGGCATCGACAACTCGGTCGCCACCTACGGCCGTCCGATCGTGTTCCGGCGCGGCACGCCCCCCCTGATCCGGGAGGTCAAGGTGGGCGCCCCCACGTCGCTCGTGGTGGGCCTCACGCGACGGGAGGGGCTCACGGCGGCGATGGTGGCCCGCGTGCGCCAGGGATGGGAGGCGAGCCCCGCCGCCTACGAGCGCATCTTCGACGAGATCGACAACCTCACCCTGCGGGGCATCGATCTCCTCGCCCACGGCGAATACGAGGAGCTCGGCCGGTGCATGAACATGTGCCACGGTCTCCTCAACGCCCTGGGCGTGTCCACCCACGAGATCGAGCGGTTGGTCGAGATCGCCCGCGACCACGGCGCGCTCGGCGCCAAGCTCACGGGCGCGGGCGGCGGCGGGGCGATGATCGCCCTCACGCCGACCGACCCTGAGCGCATCGTCCAGGCGATCCGCAATGCCGGTCACCGGGCGATGATCGTGAGCCTCGCCCCCGCCGAGGAGCCGTGATGACGCACTCCGATCCTCGTACTTCCTCCAGTCCCCGGGTGAGCTTCGACGACGAGCTTCTCGTCCTCGTGGACGACGACAACCGGGTCGTCGGGTTCCGGGAGAAGCTCGCCTGCCACGAGGGTGAGGGAACGCTCCACCGCGCCTTCTCCGTCTTCCTGTTCGACGAACGCGGCCGTTTTCTCCTGCAGCGCCGCGCGGCATCCAAGGCGCTCTGGCCGCTCTACTGGTCGAACAGCGTCTGCAGCCACCCGCGGCGGGGTGAAGACGAGAACAAGGCCGTCCACCGCCGGATCGTCGAGGAGGTCGGCGCGGACGCCGATGTGGAGTACCTGTACCGCTTCCAGTACCACGCGCGGTACGAGGACGTGGGCTCGGAGCGGGAGAACTGCGCGGTCTACGTCGGGCGCGTGCGGGGCGGGATCGTCCCCAACGAGAACGAGATCGCCGAGTGGCGCTGGGTAGAGGCGGATGCGCTCGACCGGGAGATCCGCGAACACCCCGACGCCTTCACACCGTGGATGAAGATGGAGTGGGCCCGGCTTCGCGGCGACCTCGCGGACCGGCTCGCGCCCTATGTCCTTGGCGACTGACGATCCCCTGCCTCGAAGACGTCAGAGGCGGTCCGTGATCCGGAAGTGGAGCTTGGCGAACTTCGCCAGCCACGCCCTGCCGCCCTCGCTCGCGAGCCGGCGCGCGAGGGGGAGGATCCGCGGGTCGCTCGCTCCGAGGTAGAGCTCGTCCCCGGCGAGCCCCTTCAAGCGCTCGAACTCGCGGAGGAAGGCGGCACGGGCGAGGAAGGACGCCGCGGCGACGGCCGGGTACGCCTCACCGCGCGTGGGCATCGAGAAGGGTCGGCGGCGCGCGGTGGGCGTGAGCGCGCGGCGAACGTGCCCGGGATCGCCGAAGCGATCCACGATGATGCGGGGTCGAGCGTCGGGCATCGCGGCGAGCACGGCGTCGATCACCTCGGCGTGCAGGCGGCCGAGCAGGACGTTCAGGTTTCCGGCGCGACGCCAGGCCTCGTTGTACGACTCCGGTTCGAGCACCCGCACGGCGTGGGGAAGCCGCCCGGCGAGGGCGCCCTCCACCCGGCGGATCGTCCCGTCGGTGGCCAGCTTGGAGTCCCGGACCCCCAGTTCGACGAGGAAGTCGGCGTCCTCGGGCCGCACGAGGGCCGCCGCGACCACCAGGGGACCGAAGTAGTCGCCCTTGCCGGACTCGTCGCTTCCGAGCGTCTCCTCCCGGATCTCGGCCACCGCGGGCGCGGCGGTCCGCTCGGGCGGGGCGGAGGGGGACGCGTCGGGGAGATGGCGCCGGAGGAAGGCCTCCAGGCCCCGCCCCTGGACCACGAGCTTCCCCGACAGGTAGAGCGTGACCACGACGTCCTCGCCCTTCGCGCTCCAAGCGGCGTGGTCCAGGGGGCGAAAGGCGAAGGTCCCGCGCCCCAGGTCGGCGTAGAGCCGCTTCCCAGCGGCGGGATCGAGCCGCGTGACGTAGGTCGTGGGCAAGAGGCCGCTACTCCTCGCCCGTGAGCTGACGCAGGATTTCCTTCGCCTCGGCCCGCGGCTCCTTGAGCGGTTCGCGGGCGACGAAGTCGTGCACCTCGGAGTCCTCGCAGGCGAGCATCTCGTCGTAGGTCCCGGCGAAGGCCACCTTCGCGCCCCCGGCGCGAGGGACCAGCATGGTGATCCGGTCCGCGATCACCTTCACCGACTCCATCTCGTGCGTGACGACGATGATCGCCATGTTGAACGCGCGGTTCAGGTTCAGGATGAGGTCGTCGATGCCGCGTGCGATGCGCGGGTCGAGACCGGCCGACGGCTCGTCGCAGAACAGGACCTCCGGGTCCATCGCGATGGCGCGGGCGAACGCCACCCGCTTCGCCTGGCCGCCGGAGAGCTCGCTCGGAAGGCGGTCCTCGAAGCCGGACAGGCCCACGAGCCCGAGCTTCATCCGGACGGCGATGTTCACGATCTTCGGGGCGAGGCTCGTGTGCTCGCGCAGCGCGAAGGCGACGTTCTCGGAGACAGGAAGCGACCCGAACAGCGCCCCCCCCTGGTAGACGATCCCGATGCGCTTGTAGAGATCGTTCCGCTCCTCGTGCCCGATGGTCCAAATGTCCTTGCCCAGGACGCGGACCGTCCCGGAGTCGGGCCGGTGGATGCCGAGCATGCACTTGAGCAGCGTGGACTTACCGGAGCCGCTGCCTCCGATGATCGTCATGATCTCGCCGCGGTGGACGGTCATGTCCACGCCGCACAGGACCCGCTGGTCCGCGTAGGAGGCGGCGAGATCGCGGATCTCGACCACGGGGTCCGCGCCGTCCCGGTTCAGGGCGGCGGCCGGGTCCGGGGGATGGGACGCGCTCATTGGCGAGAGTGTAGTGCGCGGTCGTCCGCCGTGGTCGCTTCCCTTCCGCGACGCCCGCCCGGGCACCGGAGGAACGCCCCGAGGGAGGCCCTTCCTCCTCCCACGCCGGTCGGCCGCGGCGCTATGCTCACGGGTCCCCTCCCCCCCCGCGACGGGAGCCTCCCATGCCGCAGCTCCACGATCAGACCTTCACCGAAGCCCTCCGCCGCGCCTGCGGTCTCGGCGACGTGGACGGGAACATCGAAGGCCTTCTCGGCCGCATCCCCGACCTCGACTCGCTCGCGGGCCTTCCCGAGGGCACGCCGGTCTGGATCCGCGCGGACCTCGACGTCTCGGACCACGATGGCGTGATCGGCGACGATCCGCGCCTCGCGGGCCTCCACGACACGCTCGAGTTCGGCCGGCGCCACGGGTGGCGCATGCTCCTGATCGGTCATCGCGGTCGCAAGCCCGAGATGACGCTCGAGTACGTGCACCAGAGGCTCTGCAGTATGGAGGAGAACTGCGGTCCGTTCATCAAGGACTGGTTCGACGAACGAGCCGAGTCGCTGACCGGGGTGGCCGTGAAGGCGGTGGAAGGGCTCAAACCCGGCCACTTCCTCGTCTTCGAGAACGCCCGGCGCTACGGGTTCGAGATGCGCCTGTGGAAGGCCAACGGAGATTCCATCGAGGAAGTCGCCGACGACTTCCGGCGCATCGCCTCCGCCTTCCGCCAGGGGGCGACGGTCTACGTGAACGACGCGATCGCCAGTGGGAACAAGGACTTCACCACGACCGCGCTTCCCCTGGCAATGGGGTGCGTCGCCCTCGGCGCGTTCACGCACCGGGAGCTCGCCGAACACGTCATCCGCGCGCGCGAGGCCGGCCTGGTCGTCTTCTCCGGGCTGAAGCTCGACAAGCTGCGCCAACTCCACGGCATCGTGACGCAGGGGCGCGTCGAGAGGATCGTGGCGGGGGGCAGCCTGGCGATGGCCCTCCTCAAGGCCCGGGGCGAGGTCGAAGGGAAGGACGTCTCCATCGGAGCCGCGGGCGACGACGTGAACAAGGAGGCCAAGGCGTACGTTCCGGCCTCCGCCGTCGAAGAGGCGCGCCAGCTCCTGATGGACGCGCAGAAGCACGACGTGGAGATCGTCCTGCCCGTGGACTTCGTGCTCGACGACGGCTCCGTCGTGGACACGATCCCCCCGACGGCCTGGCAGCTCGACATCGGCCCCGAGAGCCGGACGCTCTTCGACGAGAAGGCCGAGTCGTGGGCCAAGGCGACGTCGCGGAAGGTGGCGTTCTACAACGGCGTCATGGGCAAGTTCGAGGACTCGACCTTCGCCCACGGCACGGAGGCCGTGGTCCGAACCCTGAGGCGCCTCCACGAGCAGGACGGCGTGGCCGTCTACGTGGGCGGCGGGGAGGGCCGCGCCGCGCTGGAGCGCTTCGGCTCCCTCTCGGACGTCACGCACGCCTTCACGGCGGGCGGCACGATCCTCAAGTGCCTCGCGGACGCGCCGTTGCCCTTCCTCGTGGCCCTGGCCGAGCAGGCGGACCACGCCGAGGCGTAGGGCTCCCGGCGGGTGGGACGGGGCCGGGCTGTCGGCCGCTTGACCGGCCCCGGCGGACGGGTAGGGTCCTGTCACCCTCGACGGAGGGACCATCCGGGGCTGTAGCTCACCTGGTAGAGCGCTTCGTTCGCAATGAAGAGGTAAGGGGTTCGACTCCCCTCAGCTCCACCATCCACGGGCGGGCGGCGTTCCCTCCTCGGGAGCGCCGCCCGCTCGCGTTCCGGGCCCGCGCTAGCCTGCACCACCCACGAACGGGCGTTGCATCGCACGGCCCCGGTACGCATCTCGCGCCCGATGCCGGCGTGGCTCGTCGTCGGCGACCCCAAGGGGGTCGCCTCCTTCTCCCGCCTTGGCCTCGAACCCGAGCGATGCACCAGGGCACCCTGTCGTCGTGAAGAGAGGACGTCTAGTTGACGGTGCTTCCTGGCGCATGGCGACGTCCGCCTGTCCGCTTCGGGGGGAGTGCAGGCTGTCGGTCCTCAGACGAGCGACCGGACGGCGTCGGCCACCTCGTCGAGGCGCGCACGGTCGAACGCCCTCACGACCACGCGCACGGACCAGCGGCCGTCCTCCAGCACCGGATAGGAGCCGATCCGCACGTCGGCGCAGCGGCCCTGCAGCGCGGCCAGTCCCGAGGCGATCTCGCCCTCGCGGCGACGGCTCACGATCTCGCAGCGATGGAGGGGCCGGCCGGCCAGCCGGCCGGGTAGCGCCGTCGCGATGTCCCGGAAGAGCTCGGGGACGCCGGGCAGGACGTAGACGCCCCTCGCCTCGAACCCGAAGGTGCCCGTCCGCTCGCCGGGGAGCAGCCGGGCGCCCTCCGGCATGAGGGCCATCGCCAGCTCGGCCTCCGTCTCCCGGCCGCCGTACCACTGCCGGATGCGCTCCTCCGCCTCGGGAAGGCGCTGGAGCGCGAGGCCCAGGGCCTTCGCGACGGCGGGCCGGGTCAGGTCGTCGTGCGTCGGGCCGATCCCCCCCGAGACGACCACCACCTCGGAGACAGCCCTCAGGTGCCGGATCTCCTCCACGATCGCCTCGGCGTGGTCCGGCACGGTGACCACCCGATGGACGGGGACGCCGTGGTCCGCGAAGACGCGGATCATCTCGGGCGCGTTCTGGTCGAGGACCTCGCCCGACAGGATCTCGTCCCCCACGATGAGGATGGATGCCGTGGCCATTGGGGAGGGGATTGTAGGGAGAGCCGTGGCGCCCGGCGCCCGGGTCACGGACGCGGATCCATGTCCGTCGTGTCGGCCACGCGCCATCCGCGGGAGGTGGCGACCTCCTCCAGCACGCGGCGGTGGCGGGCCCGGCCCGGCGCGTAGGCGAAGGCCTCGAGCACGGGTCCCGGGCCCTCCCCCAGGTCCAGGTCTTCCCGGACGACCCGGTTCGAGGGGTCGAAGGGGTAGAAGACCAGCGATCCCTCCTCGGGCGGCGCCGCCGGCTCGCGCGGTTCGTCGGGCGAACGATCGAGGCGGTACTCCATCTCGAAGCGCGCGAGGTAGACCTGGGTTTGGGCGAAGGAGGGCGGGGGCTCCAGGTCCGCGGACCGGGGCGCGACCTTCAGGATCGACGCCATGACGGAGGCCATGGGGCGCTGCAGGTGGAACTGGCGCACGGGCTCGGGTACGGCCCGCCACTCGCGCCGCGCCAGGCTGGCCAGGGCCTCCGGCGTCGCGAGCTGGACGAGGGCGCCCAGGACGCCTCGGAGGTCCTCCCGGCGGATCGAGCCGAGCGACGGACGGACCTCCAGCAGATCGAGCCCGGTGCGTTCGAACGCCCACGGCGCGGGGAAGTTCCACGCGCGGACGTCCGGGTGGGCGAGGAGCGCCTCGAAGGCGTCCGCCGGGTGCGCATCGCTCCCGAGGGCGAGGACGAGCGCGCGTTCGTGTTCCTCGGGGGCCTTCACGGTCTCTCGCGCAAGGCTAGCCGCCGGAGGGTCCCGGCGGACCCACCATCCGGGCGCGACAGCGGACGCGCCTCGATCGGGACGAGCCCCTCGGCGGCGGCGATGCCCTCGAAGGGGGCGGCCACCGCGCGCCCCGGATCCGCCAGCCATGCCTCGCCGTCCGTGGCGAGGTGGCGGGCGAGGAAGGCGGCCACGGGCTCGAGGTTCCGCGCCTCGTAGAGGACGTCGGCGGCGAAGATCCGGTCGAAGGGACCGAGGGGAGGCGGCTCGCGCCAGTCCCCCGTCACGAGCGCGGCGGGCGACAGCCCTTGCCTCCGGGCGGCAAAGGCCACGATCGGGAGGCTCCGGGGCTCCCAGTCGAAGAAGGTCACGACCGCGTCCCGCGCGCAGGCAGCCAGCCCCACCGCGCCGACCCCGCAGCCGAGGTCGAGCGCCGTGACGCCCGCGAGCGACGGGCCCCGCAGCACCGCCCACGCGAGGGCCTCCCCGGCGGGCCAGAGGTTCGAGAAGTAGGGCATGCGCTCGTCGGTGCGGCGGAACGCCTCCTCGTCGAGGTCGGCGAGGATGCGGTCGGGATCCGCGGCGACCCACACGCTCAGTTCCCCGGGGACGAGGACGTGGCGCACGACCTCGATTCCTGCCACCGTCGCCGTCTCCCTCACCACGCCCTCCGGCCCGATTCGTCGGCCCCGCGCGCCTCGCGCGGGTTAGGCTCACCGACCATGATCGTCGACGGGCACCTCGACATCGCCATGACCTTGCTCGCCGATTCCGGCCGCGACTTCGGCGCCCCCGCCCCCCCCGGCCGTGCCCTCAGTCTGCCCGCCCTGGAGCGGGGGGGGTTCGGCCTGGTCGTCGCCACGATCTTCGCGCCGGCCGGCACCGTGAAGGGCGAACGCCCCAAGACGGTCGCCCGGCGCCAGCTCGCCTGCTACGACGAGTTGCTGTTCCGCTTCGAGGAGCGGCTCTTCCGGGTGGAGAGCCGGGGCGACCTGTCACTGCCGAAGGCGGGGGGGCCGATCGGCGTGGTCCACCTGATGGAGGGCGCCGATCCCCTCGACAGTCCCGGCGATCTCGCCGCCTACGCCGACCAGGGGGTGCGCTTCGTGGGCCTCGCCTGGAACACGCCGAACCGATGGTCGGGGGGCACGGAGGACGACGGCGGGGTGACGGACGCCGGACGCGAGCTGCTGGCCGCGATGGCCGAGGAGGGGATGGTCCCCGACCTGAGCCACCTGAACCCCAAGGCCTTCGACGAGGTGATGGCCGCCACGCCGGGCCTCGTCGTGGCGAGCCACAGCAACGCCCACGCGCTGATGCCCCACCGCCGAAACCTGACCGACGCGCAGTTGAGGGCCATCGCCGCCCGGGGCGGGGTGGTCGGGGTGATGCTCTACGGCCCGGTCCTCACCGAGGGCCGCGCGACGATCGAGCACGTCGTTCACCACATCGAGCACATCGCGGAAATCGCCGGCATCGCCCACGTGGGCGTCGGGAGCGACCTTGACGGGGGATTCACGACCGACATGGCGCCCGACGGCATTGCGAGCGCCGCGGACATCCCCCGGCTGGGCGAGGCGCTTCGCCGGCGCGGCTGGGCCGAGGAGGACGTCGACGCCGTCATGGGACGGAACTGGCTCCGCGCCGTGGAACAGGCGCTTCCCGAATGAGCGCCTCGCGCGCCGCCGTCGGTCTCGTCGTTCTCGTCCTCGGCGCCTGCGGGGGGACGACGCCGGCAGTCCCCCACCACGGGCTCCGCCTCACACCGCTCCAGGACGACGCGCACGGCGAGGCGGTCCGGATCGGCACCGAGACGCCGCTGGGACGGTGGGTCGCCGAGCTCGACACGACGTGGGTGCGCATCCGCGACGGGGGCGATCCCGAGGAGGGAGCCGCGAAGCTCCTGCTGGAACAGACCATCGCCCGCGAGGGCGGCGCTCCCGCCACCACGACCCTCGCCCTGGAAGTCCGGAAGGCGAGCGGCGTCGCGGAGGATCTCGTCGGCGATCTGGACGGCCTTCGCGTCTCGTTCGTCCGGGGCGCGGATGGTCGACCCGAACCGGGGAGCCTCCGCTGGGAGCGCCGCGCGCCCCGGACGGCGGTGCTCTTCCTGGAGGACCTCGGATTCGCGGGCTACGGCCTGGGCGTGCCCTGGTGGCCCGCCCGGGAGGTGGCCGTCGGTGAGGCCTGGGCGCGCAGGGAGCTTCCCGCCGGCGGCATGGGCCTCCCGAACCCGGGAACCGCCGGCCTCCAGGTCCGCCGCCTCGGCGGGGCGAAGCTCGTCTCGGCCGACGGCACGGCCGTCGTGCAGCTGGAGACGCTGAACGAGGTGGAGGGACTCACGAGCGGGCTGGCCGCGGTCCGCGCCGTGAGCCTCGGCGTGCTCTCGAGCGGCAAGGCCGCCGTGGATCTCGCGACGGGGCTCCCATCGTCGTGGCACTTCCAGAGCCACATGAAGTACCTGGACGACGACGGGCACCGGAAGGGCTCGCTGGAACTCCGCCAGGAGGTTCGCGGCCGGGTGCGCGTCGTGGAACCATCGCGGTAGGAGCGGGGATGGGCGCCGACGACGCGGTCCGCTTCGAGGAGGTGACCAAGCGCTACGGCGCGTTCACGGCCGTGGACGGGATTTCCTTCGCGGCGCCCCGGGGCGACATCTTCGGCATCCTGGGGTCGAACGGGGCCGGCAAGACGACCAGCATCCGCATGCTCATGAACATCCTTCGACCCGACACGGGCCGCGTGGAGGTGCTGGGCGGCGCGACGGGCGAACACGTGAAGCCCCGCGTCGGCTACCTGCCGGAGGAGCGCGGGCTCTACAAGAAGATGCGCGTCGAAGAACTGCTCCGCTTCTTCGGGGAGCTCAAGGGGAGGTCCCGGACGTTCCTCGACCCGCGCATCGACCGGTGGCTCGAACGGATGGGCCTCGCGGGATGGCGAGGACGTCGCGTCGAGGAGCTCTCCAAGGGGATGGGGCAGAAGCTCCAGTTCGTGGTGACCGTGATCCACGAGCCCGAGTTGCTCGTCCTGGACGAGCCGTTCGCCGGCCTCGATCCCGTCAACCGAGACGTGCTGCGGGACGCGGTCCTCGACCTCCACCGGCAGGGCACGACGGTCGTCTTCTCGACGCACGTCATGGAGCAGGCGGAACAGCTCCTGACCCGTCTGGTCCTGATCCACCAGGGCCGGATCGTCCGTCACGGGACGCTCGAGGAGGTGAAGCGAACCGAAGCCCACGAGGCCATCCACGTGCGCTACCGCCTGCGGGAAGGACGCGACCTGGAGGGACTCCCGGGCGTGGTCGAGGTGGCGGACCAGGGCAACGAAGCCGAGCTCACGCTGGCCGACGGCGCCGACACGGACGCCGTGCTCCGCGCATTGGTCGAGCGCGCCGACCTTACGCGCTTCGAGGTCCGCGCGCCCAGCCTCCACGAGATCTTCAAGCGAGTCGTTGGAGCAACATCGTGAGGAAGGTCCTTCTGGTGCTGGTCCGGGAGTACCTGGCAAACGTGCGGACGAAGGCGTTCCTCGTCGGCATCGTCCTGACGCCCCTCTGGTTCGGACTGATCTTCCTGATGCCGCAGCTCGCCCGCGGCCAAGAGGCGTCCCACCAGCGCGTCGTGGTGGTGGACTCGACCGGCATCCTCGCCGACCCCGTCGCAAAGCGCCTCGAGGACCTGAGGACGCTGCGGAAGGACGAGCCCGTCTTCGACGTCGAGCGTCGCAAGGAGGTCGGAGACCTGGAGGCGCTCAAGAGGGAGGTCTCGGAGGGAGAGCTCTTCGCCGTCCTGCTCGACGACGCGGTTCTGGCGAAGAAGCGCGACGCCACGGGGAGTCCCCCCGAGAGCATCCTCGTCCCCGACAGCGTCCCCGGCGGAGAGGCCGCGAAGAAGATCCAGGGCGTCGTGAACGCCATCGTGAACGAACGCGTCATGGCCGAGCGCGGCATCTCGGAAGAGGACGCGAAGCTCCTCGCTCGCGACGCCATCGCGCCTCTTCAACTCTCCCGCGGCGGGCGGGTGGGCGGCGGCCTGCAGGCCGTCCTGCCGCTCATGGCGATGATCATCCTCTACTTCGGCATCGTGGGCATCAGCCAGATCCTCGTAAACAGCACAATCGAGGAGAAGTCGAACCGCGTCTACGAACTGCTCCTCTCGTCGATCAGCCCGACGCAACTCATGGCGGGCAAGGTCCTCGGCATCTGCCTCGTGGGCTTCACCCTGCTCCTCCTCTGGACCGGCGGCGGGCTCCTCGCGGCGAGCCTGCAGGGGCTCGGCGGGCTGACGACCAGCGGCCAGCTCGGCCTCTTCCTCGTCTACTACATCCTCGGGTTCCTCCTCATTGCGAGCCTGATGGTGGCCGTCGGCAGCGCGTGCAACACCCAGAAGGAGGCGCAGAACCTGATGGCGCCCCTCTCCGTGCTCCTGGCGATGCCCCTGATCCTCTCGGTGATCGTGCTCCGCGCTCCGAACGGCCCCCTGGCGACGATCACGTCCTTCATCCCGCCATTCACCCCCTTCATCATGATGGCCCGCGTGTCCGCCGTCCCAGGCCCGCCCGCCTGGGAGATCGCCGCGAGCGTCCTCCTCCTCCTTCTCGCCACCGCGGCCGCGATCCACGTGGCGGGCCGCGTCTTCCGCGTAGGCATCCTGATGGTCGGAAAGCCTCCGAGCCTCCGCGAAATCCTCCGCTGGGTCCGCGAGGCCTGACCGCGCGCACGAATTCGCCGCTAGTGTCCTGAATCGCGAGTTCGTGTGCCAAGGAAGACGCCCGTTGGGACCCCCTGAGGGTGTCCGTGCTCCTCGTCACGACCTTCTGCACACTCTGTTTGAGTTGCCAACGCCCGACCAACTCACCGAGCGCGGCCGCGTCGTGGAGGTCGAGGGCGGCCTCCGACTCAACCCCTGACGGATTCCTTCCCGCCTCGCCCCTCACCCCGAGCCGGGGTGAGGCGGGAAGCACGACCACGGTGGACCGACCGCAACGCCCTGCCACGTTGAGCAGACGCACGCAAATCGAGGGGTTCGAGCCCGATGCGAGGCACGCTACGCGAGGGGAATGGCGAAACCCCCTCGCGTAGCTTGCAAGAAGCACACGAAGGGGTTTCTCTCCGAGTCGACCAAGACCACGGAGAGCCGGAGTGTGCCAGAAGCTGCTGGGCGATGCCACGCTGTACGCACTGTTGTCGCGGATCGAGGAGGACCTGGCGGCGGAGACGCGGGCGCAGAGGTGCCCGCTCTGCGGCGGGCCGCCCCACTGCGCGGACTACCCCCGAAAGCCCCGGGGCGGCCCTCCGAGCCTCGGGCCGGGCTACGGCCTGCGACTGAGCTTTTGCTGTGCCGACTGCCGGAAGCGAAGGACGCCGCCCTCGGCGAGATTCCTGGGGCGGCGCGTGTACCTGGGCGTGGTCGTGGTGCTGGTGACGGCGCTCCAGAGCGGGCTGACGCCGAAGCGCTTCGGGCCACTTCGCGAGCATCTCGGGGTGGCGCTCAGGGCCACGCCGCGCTTCGACGACTTCGCGTGGCGTATCGAGAACGCCCTGGCTCCCGAAGGCGGATTCGCGCTGATCACGGGCGAGCCGGGCACGGGCGAGAGCGTGACCCTGAGGCTCCTGGCCGACCGGCTCTCGAGACTGCGGGAGGTGCGGGTCGGCTCGCTCGAACATCCCCAGAGCCAGATGGCGGACTTCTACCGGGAGATGGGGGATCTCTTCGGCGTGGAGCTCAGGCCCCACAACCGCTGGGCCGGCTTCAAGGCGCTGCGGGAGTCGTGGCTGGCGCACGTGGACAACACCTTGATGCGGCCGGTGCTGCTGGTGGACGAGGCCCAGGAGATGAGCGGCCAGGTCCTCAGTGAGCTGAGGATCCTGACCTCGACGCGCTTTGACTCGCGAAGCCTTCTCGGCGTGGTGCTCGCCGGCGACGGGCGGCTCGACGCCCGGCTGTGGAAGGTCTGCGCCGTGGGCAGTTGGTGATCGATCTCCTGGATCCGGGCGAAGCCGTCCCAGGTGTTGGTGGTGCTCGTCCCGTTCTGGTTCGAGGTCGTGGCGAGGCGCCCGACGCCCTGCCACGTGAAGGTCGCGATGTTCGTGGCCGCCGCCACGTCTTGGAGCGACGTCAGGCGGTAGATGCTGTCGCGCCCGTGCGTCAACTGGAATCCGGACGGAAAGGTGAGGGCCGTCGTCGCCCCGCATCGTCGTAGCCCGTGCGGACGGACATCCACTGCTCCTGGCCCTGAGAGTTGTAACCCTGCCGGTCCTTCAGGCGGTT
>CAVYXV010000013.1:0-292288 GCA_963772585.1 uncultured Planctomycetota bacterium | reverse complement strand
CCCGCGATCGAACACCGTCTCCGTGACGGTGGACGCCGAGAACTTCGTGACGGAGGTCCAGGCGCCCTCGCCCTTGAACTACCGGCGCCGCGTGACCTACGACGCGAACCGCTCCGTCGCCTCCGTGGAGGTCGAGAACATCGACCGCCAGGGGAACCAGGACGGCACCACCCCCTGGATCACCACGACCTACGCCTACGACGTCCTGGGGCGCCTGGTCCGTACACGTCCGGTGATGGCATGTTCCCCCGTTGGCGATCTCGTGGGAGCCTCTCGACCTGGAGGTGTCCATGGCGAGAACGCGTAGCGTACAGAAGTTCCCGAGGCTTCGCGGAGCGGCCCGTGCCCACGCGGTGGGCGAGGTGCTGGGACGCTGGCGGTCGTCCGATCTGACCAAGGCGGCCTTCTGCCGCCGCGAGGGGATCGCGTCCGTGACCCTGAACCGGTGGTTGGCGGAGTTCGGGGAGACACCGAGCGTGCCTGGTCCAGCGGACGGTGCCGCTGACGGCCGCCACGGACGCCGTCACCACGTACGAGTACGACGGGCTGGGGAACCTCTCCCTCGTGGTCGATGCGGAGAACGGCCGGACCACCTACGCCTGGGACGAGCGCCAGCTCCTCTGGAAGGCGACCCTGGGCGCGGGGACCGCCGTCGAGGGCACGGTGGAATTCGCCTACGATGAGAATGGCTCGCTGGTCACGGTGAAGAACCCCCGGGGCTACGAGACGCAGAGCACGTACGATCTCTTCGACCGCAGGACCCAGGTCACCAACGCCCTGAGCCACTACGCGACCTTCCAGTACGACGCCTCGAGCAACCTGACCGTGGTCGAAGCCTACGATTCGCAGGCGACGCTCCTTGCGCGGACCACCCGCTACTTCGACGAGGTGGACCGGCTGTGGAAGACGGTCCGGGACCGCTTCGGCCCCGGCCTTACCGCGAGCTACCCGCAGACGGTCGTGACGCGGGACGCCGCCCACCGGGTGACGCAAGTCACGGATCCCCTCTCGAACAGCACAAGTTACCAGTATGACAACGCTGGCCGGCTGCCCCAGGTCCTGGACGCCGCAGGGAACCACCGGGACTTCACGCTGGACGCGAACGGAAACGTCACGACGCTCTCCGTCACGGACATCCCGGCCGCGGGGCCGAGCGAGACGTTCGTCACCGAGTTCGACTACGACGTGCTGAACCGCAGGACCGAGCGCCGGGAGATCGACCGGCTCAACGGCCAGAACATCCTCACCACGACGTTCGAGTACGACAGCCGAAGCGACCTCACCTTCCGGACGGACGCCGAGAACCACCCGGTGCGGTGGACGTACGATCTGGCCAGCCGTCTCGTGACGTACGAGCGTGCGCTCCAGGTCGGCCAGTCGATCGACGACTTCACGCAGGCGATCCAGGAGACCTTCGCCTACGACGCGATGGGCCGGTTGACCACGCTGACCGACGACAACTACAACAGCACGGGGTATTCGTACGACGCCCGCGGTCGGCTGACCCAGACGACCTACGCGGACACGCGCTACGTCACGTACGGGCACGACCTGGACGGGAACCTCCACGAGTGGACCGACCAGAACGGCACGCACGTCGTGAACACGCACGACGCGCTGGACCGGCTGACCTACCGCACGGTCACGCGCGGGACGGGCGTGCTCGGGAGCACGTACGAGCAGTTCAGCTACGATGGGCTGGACCGCATGCTGACCGCCGTGGACGACGACTACCAGGTGGAGATGACCTGGGACAGTGTCGGGAACCTCCTGAAGGACCGGCAGGGCTACAACGCTCAGGGCCAGGAGCAGTGGATGTCCGTCCGCACGGGCTACGACGATGCGGGCGCGACGACGGCCCTCACCTACCCGTCCGGCTTCCAGTTGACCCACGGGCGCGACAGCATCTACCGCCTGACGTCGCTCCAGGACGTCGCGGCCGCGACGAACATCGCGACCTTCACGTGGCAGGGCGTGGGGCGCCTCGCCACGACGTCGAACCAGAACGGGACGAGCACCGCGTTACACCTGGGACGGCTTCGCCCGGATCCAGGAGATCGATCACCAACTCCCCACGGCGCAGACCTTCCACAAGTTCGAGTACGCCTACGACAAGGTCCACAATGCATAGGGCTCTTTCGCCCGTGGCCGGCGAGAAGAGTGGTGCCTGCGAAGGAGTGGGGTCGCCGGCTATGGGCGAAAGAGCCGGTTGAACGAAGCCGCGCCGAGTCTATGTGTGTTGGTCTCCGGACGGCAGAGGCCGTGGCAGCTTCCGTATGGAGGTTGGTGGACGGAGGAGATGGCGTTGTGCTTCGCGGTTGGCTGAGCGGGTCGTCTGGGAAGTTGGAGGAGTGTCGGGGGCGGGTCGGAAGAGGCCGGCAAGAGAGTCATCGCCACCTGGACGCAGGCGGGGAGCGTAGGTGAGCCAACCGACTTTCCTCAGGAGCCCGGTCGAGGTGGTTGAGTCAGGGCTGAGGGTCATGAGCTGTCCATGCCAGGCGGTGCGGAGCAGGGATCAACACCGGGTACCGGATCGAGGACGTGGCGCACGATATGACCCTTGCTGCAGTTGGGGCAGGGGGAACCGGGCATGTCGGCCGGTCCGTCCCATGCGAACGCGGGCACGATGTCGTCGAGCGACGGCATCGGTGCACCGGAGGTTTCGAGCAGCTCGCGACAGCGCGGTAGCTTCTTCGCGCGCACGGAGTTGGCCAGGAAGCCGAAGTGGCGGATGTGGACGTACCCTTTGGGCAGGACGTGGAGCAGGAAGCGGCGGATGAACTCGATCGCCGAGAGTTGCATGATCCGCGGGCGGTTCCCGTGGGCATAGTCCTTCCAGCGGAAGCGGACCTCGCCGTTGTCGAGAGAGACGAGCCGTTGATTGGAGATTGCCACGCGGTGTGTGTAGCGGGCCAGGTACTTCAGCACCTGAGCGGGGCCTCCGAAGGGCGGCTTCGCGTAGACGACCCATGGGGTGTCGTAGGTCGGGGCAAGGTGCGCGGCAAAGGCTTTGGGAGCGGCCAATGGGGCGAGTCTCCCCTGGAAGGACAGCTCGCCCTTGGCAAAGGCCTGGCGAGTGAGTTCGAGAAATTTGCCCCGAAAGACCGGGCCGAGCACCCGCACGGGCAGGAAGAAGCCGGGGCGGCAGGAGACCCAGCGTGTTCCGTCGCGGGAGATGCCTCCGCCGGGGACCACGTAGTGGACATGCGGGTGATGGTGGAGAGTCTGCCCCCAGGTGTGGAGCAGGCCGATGAAGGCGAGCTCGGCGCCGAGGTGCTTGGGGTCGGCGGCGATCTTCTTGAGCGTCTCGGCCGAGGCCCGGAAGAGGATGTCGTACATCACCTTCTTGTTCTGCAGCGCGATCTCAGCGATTTCCGCGGGCACGGTGAAGACGACGTGGAAGTACTCGACGGGGAGGAGATCCGCGACGCGGGCCTCGAGCCATTCGGCGCGCGCGGCGGCCTGGCACTTGGGGCAGTGGCGGTTCCCGCACGGCTTGTACGCGAAGCGCTCGTACCCGCACTCGTCGCTGCATACGTAATGGTGCCCACCGAGTGCCGCCGTTCGACAGGCGACCAGGGCGCGCAGCACTTTCATCCTGGCGAACGACACGACCCCGCCGCGAGACTCGACGAAGTCCCAGGCATGGGCACGGATGACGTCCGCCACCTCGAGAGGCAGCCGGGACACGAGGACCTACGGCGTAGCGAGATCGTCGAGGAGGTCGAGCGGCGTCTTGATCGAGCGCAGCTTCTCGGTGGAGACGTGCGTGTAGCGGGTGGTGGTCCTGAGCGCGCCGTGCCCGAGGAGAACCTGGATGGTGCGGACATCGACGCCATCCTCGAGGAGGTGCGTCGCGAAGGAGTGTCTGAAGGTGTGGGGTGTAACGCGCTTCTTGAGTCCGGCCTTGTATGCCGCTACCCGGCACACCTCCCGAATCGCGCCGGTGGCCATGGGGCGTACCGGGTCCGCGCCGGGGAAGAGGAAGGCCCTCGGTCGATGGGTGCGCCAGTAGGCACGAAGTGCGTCAAGGAGCTTCGGCGAGAGCGGTACGAAGCGGTCCTTCTTCCCCTTACCCCCTCGCACCTCGATGACCATCCGTTGGCTATCGATGTCCTCGATCCGAAGATTGGCGAGTTCGGAGACGCGCAGTCCCCCCGAGTACGCGACCATGAACATTGCCCGGTGCTTTGGGTTGGTGATGGCGGCGAGGAAGCGATGGACTTCCTGGCGGCTGAGCACGACAGGAAGCTTCTTCTCCGGCTTGGCAAAGGGGATGTGCTGGATGGCCCAATCCTTGTTGAGTGTCGTGCGGTAGAGGAATCGCAGGGCACAAACGGCGCAGTTGAGCGTACTCCAGGCGACCTTGCGCTCCTCGACGAGATGGAGTTGCCATGTTCGGATGTGCTCAGGCCCGAGTTGTTCGGGCGATCGGCCGAAGTGGCGGGCAAAAGCCGCAACCTGGCCGATGTAATGCTTCTGGGTTCTCTCGGAGAGGTTGCGGATGCGAAGGTCTTCCAGCATCCTCTGACGCAGTTCAGTCACGGGGACTCCTTTCGGCGGCCCTGGGAGCGCCTACTCCCAAGGCCGGACTCGGTTTGGGTTCGAGGGAGTCCCCGTTTTCCCCTCACGCCGCCATCCGGTGCAAGAGGCGAGGGCCAAGGAGCGTGCCAGAGCGCAGAAGACAGCCGCAAGAGGACGCCGCGGTTGGACATACGCCCCGTCCCCCGCCCCCGCCCTCGGCGTGGGCAGAGGAGGACGAGGAGCGGAAGTCAACCGCTCGGCTCGCTCCACTCAAGACGAGTTGGAGTACTCGCGCGGGTTCCGGGCTACCGCGAAGCGGTTTCGTTCAACCGCCGGATGGAGAAGAACACGTTCGACGCGGCGTGGATCGCGACGCTCCCGGCGCAGGTCCAGACGTTCCTGAACGGCCGGAACACCAAGGGCGACGTCTACGCCTACGACTGGGCCTACCGGCTGGTGGACGCCCGCTACGACGTCACGAACCCGCTCCAGGAGGTCCAGAACCCCGGGAGCCAGCCGTTCGTGAAGAACGTGGCCTACACGCTGGACGGCCTGGGGAACCGGAGCCAGGTCCTGACCACGCCGCCCACGCCCCCGTCCACGGTGACCTACGCCGCCGACGTGGTGAACCAGTACACGGCCGTGGGAGGCGTCGCCCGGACCCACGACAACAACGGGAACCTGAAGGACGACGGGACCTACGTCTTCTCCTACGACTTCGAGAACCGGCTCGTCCAGGTCCGCCAGTCCGGCACGCTGACCCTGATCGCCGACTACCACTACGACGCGCTCGGGCGTAGGGTAGAGAAGGTGCTGGCCGCCGGGACCACGACCCGCTACCTGCTCGACGGCGTCGAGGTCGTCGAGGAGTACGACGCGGTGGGGAACTGGCAGGCGCGCTACGTCTACGAGGACGGGATCGACCGCCCGCGGTGCATGGACCGGGCGGACATCGCCGACGTGAACGGGAACCAGAACACCACCGAGGTCCTGCGGTTCCACTACCACCAGCAGGCGCTGGGATCGGTGACGGAGGTGACGCAGCCGACGGGGGCGGTCGTCGAGTGGGTGACCTACGATGTCTACGGGCTGCCCACGATCCGCGACCAGCAGGGGAATGGGATCGCGCAGAGCGCCATCGGGAGCCCGTACCTCTTCACGGGGCGGGAGTACGATCCGGAGGACGGGCTCTACTTCTATCGGGCGAGGGCCTATGACCCCCAAACTGGCAGGTTCTTGCAGCGCGACCCGCTAGGCTACGTAGACTCCGCGAACGCCTACCAATATGTGCGAGGGTGTCCGGCGACGGCTCGCGATCCGAGCGGGAAGAAGGTCGGTGCATATGACGCGGCAAGGGAGAAGTTCCAGGAGGCCAAAGCGAGGTACGAACAGGCGGTCGCCGTTGCTACGGGTCCCTCCTACACGTCGCCTTTCGCCGTAGGGGCTGGCACCGGAGCCAGTGCCTTGCAGGTTGCGGCCGAGTTGTACATCGAGATGGTCGAGGCATGGGAGAGGCTGGGACGCGCCGCGGAGGATCTTCGCAACTCGGACGCTCCCAGCGACCAAGAGGCTGCACGGGAGAGGACTAGCGGCTTGCATGGAGGAATACCGACTTTGCCGCCTCCTCACCCAAAGGTCGAGGAGGAACTCGCGGGCTTCGCCTCAAGCGAGTTCAAAGAGAAGTTCCGACGACTCTTCGGGTACGAACTGAGCAGTCAGGCCTCGACACCTGGAGATTCACCGCCACCTACGATGCCACGTTCCGGGGCCGGCCCAGCGGCGCCACCGACCGGAAGCCCCCTGCCACCTGCCCGTGTCCCTTGGGATCGCCCCCTCGACCCGTGGCCTTCACCGGGCTTCTGGGATCCCTACGGCGGTGAGTGCCCGTTCGAGCCCCCGCCGTGGCTGCCTCCGTGGGCAGAACCAGCGTGGCCGGGTGCGCCGCACAGTCCTCCGCCCTGGTTTCCAAGCCACCCGTTCGCGTGGCCGCCATTCTCTTCCCCCGCAGCCCCGCCGCCGTGCCCGCATCAGCTGCCACCGAAGGATCCGTTCGGACCCCGGCCGCTGGAGCCGTGGGAGTGGCCTCAGTGAAGCACAGTCACATCTCCCTTGACGCAGCGAGTCAGCCCGCGCTGGGGCGCAGGTCCCGAGCGCTAATCATGATGGCGCTCACGCTTGCGGCGCTGGGCGCCATCGGCTGGGCCGTCTTCGGTGCCGGTGGCGCTGAGCGACGCGGATCGTCGCACAACTCAGTGGGTAGTCCGCTGGGAATGATCGTCGTGCCCGGGGGCCGAGCGGTCATCGGGACACCCTCTGAGCGGCTTTCCGAGCTCATGTCTGGGCAGCCCCGCGACACAGCGGCAGTCTTTTCGCTTGAGTGGCCCCAGCACTTCGTCCAAGTCCCGCGGTTCTACTTGGACCAGTGGGAGGTGAGTAACGAGCAGTACGCCGTGTTTCTGAATGCGACGGCGGTTCTTTCAGCGCCAGTTCCCGCCGGCGGTCCCACCCTGGCATCGATGGCTGCTAGGTTCGTCGGAACTCCGGAGATCTTCTGGAAACTCGATGACGTAACGTGGCGCCAGCTCTACCGGGCGAATCGGGGAGTTCTCACGCAGGCGTTGCCGGACCTAGTGGTAAGGGATGCGCAAGGGCAAGTGAGTGAGGCTCGCACGGAAGGTGCGTTTGGCGGGCAGCCCCTCCCGGCGGGTGTTTGCCTCACCTTCTACGACAGGAGGCCGCCACTGACTTGGCCAAGCATGAAGCCTGAGCCGAATGAGGCCGACCTGCCAGTGACGGGGGTCTCATACAATGACGCTGAGGCTTTCGCCGAGTGGGCAGGAAAGCACATCCCGACTGAAGTCGAGTGGGAATACGCAGCTCGCGGTCCCGCCGGCTCCCGCTATCCGTGGGGAGAAGAGTGGTTCGACGATGCGTCCCATGTAAACTGGGGTGGATTGGTGAGGGACAAGGCTGGGAAGCCGGTTCTGATGCCGGTCGAGTCCCTCGCGGCGGGCACATCATGGTGCGGCGCCTATCATCTACTTGGAAACGCCGCCGAGTGGACCTCCTCGTGGTTCGGTGCCTACGCCGGAAACCGACGGAAGTTGCCGTGGATGGGTCAGTACGTGAAGGTCATTCGAGGGGGCAGCTTCCTTGATCGCGACGCTCTCGTCCTCCGATGTGCGGCCCGCAACTGGGTTGGAGCTGGCGTGCGGGCCCCTCCCATCCCCGATAACCGCTTCGAGGCCGTCGGTTTCCGTTGCGCGCGCTACGAGGAGCCGGGGAGAAGTAGGCTCACCCCTATCATGCGTCGCGCTGCAGAGGACGTCCTTGTGTCGGCTGCCAACATGGATCCCTCGCGCTACGCAAGTGCGGTACGAGAGGCTCCACACCCTTCCGCGAAAGATCGGGGGCACCATGTGACAGTGAGAGAGGCTGCCGTAGCGATTGTCGTTATCCCCTTGGTTGATGTTCCTGTGCGCCCTCCGGACGCTCATGCGGACGCGCAGTTCCGTCCTCCGTCCCTCGTGGAGCAGATGCGCATACCTCTGGCCATTGTCCACTCTGACCTCCCGCTGGCGGGAGGCGAGCGAGGCACTTGGACCCTCTGCTTGGAAGCTGGCCACCTAGTGCTTCGACTGCCAGGAACGAGGAGGATCGCGATGATGGTACCCATGGACGAGAAACTGCCTGAATTCCGGACGCGGCGCGCGTCTGACGATGTACGGGCGAGCGTTGACCTCGACCCTATCAATCATCGTATCGTAATCTCCTGTCAAACGACTTTCTCCGTCGATGGGCGACCGACCGATGTGGTCGCCAGCATTCGCGCGCTCACTGTCCCGCTGAGATCGAGCCTCCCTGCAGGCGGCACATGGAAGGTGCATAGGCAAGGCGGAGAGCGAGATTGATCGAGTCAACCTCGTGGGACGGCGCCTGACCTCGCGTTCCTTGACCGCTCAACGGAATCTGTAAAGACCGGGCTGATTCAGTGACTTCGTGCGTCCGACCACCAAGTGATCTTGCCGCATTCGCGTTGCCGCTCGACAGGGTTCTTGCTCTGCATCTGTCATCCGGAGCGCAATTCCAGGCTGCTGTGCTCCAGGCGCTACGCGAGTACGAGGGCCTCTACTGGGTGACAGTGCGCGAGGCCATCGAGAGCGGCGTGCTGCGTCTGGACGAGGCAGTCCTTCTGCGCCCGATCATCACAGTGACCGTGGAGGATTGCAGGTCGGAGGACCTTCCCATTCCGAGCCTCCCAGGGTTGAACCGACGAATCCGTACCGGCAGGCGGGCCGCCGCGTCACCGTTCGTCCCGTGGAGACAGTGCGCCCTTGGCCGGGCTCCGCGACGCGGGCAGTGCCATCTCGCTCGAGCAGGGGCGCGGCAAGGGCCGTCCTCGTCTCCCGCCTACCCCTGAGTCTCGCCTTGTGCGCCATGGCCGGGCGCGACGCCGGGGACCATCATCCGGCTCGCCCGCCGGGGCCTCGACCGACGCCTTGGCAGGACGGTTCCGACCAGCCCCCACGCGCAACAAGCGCAATAGGCGCAAGGACGCGCAACGAGCGCAGCATAGTAGGCGACATAGTGGACTTCGCCGACCGACGTAACCTACGGCTGTTCCAGCACTTAGTGGTTACGCGCGCCGGCCTGTCAAGCCGGGGGTCGTGGGGAGGGGTGGGGCGGCGACCGGGAGGAGTGGGGGCGCTTGACTTGCGGACGGGATCGGGCGTGTCCGCACGTGCGGACGTCGTCGTCGTCCGGGAGCATGGGGTAGCGGCGTGGGGGCTGGGTGACGCGCGGGGGGGGCATCGCCGCGAGGGGACGGGGGCTCGTGCGGGTACGGCCGTTGCGGGTCCGCTGGACGTGCGATCTCGCGAGCTGCTCACGGGTGTGTTGCTCCTCGTCGTCGCGGGCGCGGCGCGAGCGGGGGGCGAAACGCCGGTCGCCGAGCCGCCGGGGGGGATGCCCCCTGCGAATCGCCTGGAGGCGGTGCTCGCGGATTGGCTCGCCGCGGGCGACGGACGCCATGTGGCGTGGGCCGGGTGGATCGTCGCCGACCGGCGGATCCGTGCGCTGGGTCCGGCCGTCCGGCGTCGCCTGGAGCGGAGCGCGACGCGGGAGGGGCCGCGCGAGCCTTCGTTCTTCGCGGACGCGGCGCTCCTCGACGCGCTCATCCGCACGGGCGCCACGGCGGACGGCGCGACGCTGATCCGCCTCGCCCCCGCGCACACCGGGGCCGTGACGGTCCTCCTCTGCCGCCGCGAGGCTTTCGAGGACACGCACCTCGCGGTCTTCGAGACGGCGCGCGAGGTCCGGGCACGGAAGGCCTACGTCGCCCTCGGGAATCGGATGGCGACGTGGCGCGCGCCGGCGTTCGTGGCGCGGATCCTCTCCGACCTCCGCCTTCGACGGGACGTGCAGATCCACGACGACGACCCGCCCTATTCCCCCTTCCGACGACCCTGGGACAGCGTGCCCGGGTGCGGGATCTTCCGCGTCCCGCCGGGCTATCCGCCGGCGGCCGGCTGGGGGCTCACCTTCGAGGCCGGAGATCGCGAGTGCGTCTCCACCGGTCGGCGTCCCGTCTACGCGTACCGCAACGTCGCGCGGGACGGGGAGGTGGGCTTCGGTCGAACCGGGATGGCACCCGATGCCATGAACACCTACCGCCACGAGTGGCTGACCGACCTGTTGGAGGGCGCGGACGTGCCGCCGCTTCCCATCCACGCCACGATCGACGTCAAGTGGTCCGGCGGCCGACAGGTCTGGCGGCGCAAGACCGTCGCGGCCGTCGCGGGCGTCCACGACCGCTTCCGCGCGTGGCGGGACGCGCTCTTCGCGCGGGGTCTCGTGACGGAGGACGCCCGCCGTGCGCTCCGCCCCCGGGTCACGTTCGAGGTGCACGACCGCCGCCGCTACCAGAAGCACCCCCTGCCGCGCTTCCCGGCCCACCTCCCCTTCGACCCGGAGCTTCCGGTGCGCCACCGCCTCGTAGGACCGGAAGGGATGTAGCGGTCGCTTCAGGGGCGAGCGTGCGCGCGGCGGCGGCTCAGGCGGTCGGCCTGGCGGACGGGTTCGGGCAGGCGATAGCCCCCACCCGTCCGGAGCACGAGACGGACCGCGGGGAGGAGGCCGATGTGGCCGCCCACGCTGACGTAGACGGGCTTCACGCCGGTGCGCGTGCGCAAGGCCATGCCGATCCGCTCGCCGCCGTGGAGGAGCGGTGCGCGGGCGCCGCGCTCCTCGGCGAGCGGGGCGTGCTCTCCCACGAGGATCGACTTCGCGACGCCTACCGTCGGCACGGGGATGAAGAGGCCGAGGTGGGCGGCGATGCCGAGGCGCCGTGGGTGGGCGAGGCCGTGGCCGTCCACGAGGACCGCCTGGGGGTCGGCGTCGAGATTCGCGAGCGCCTCGAGCACGATCGGAGCCTCCCGGAAGCTCAGGAGCCCGGGCACGTAGGGCATGGGCGGGATCGCCGTGACGTAGGACGTGGCGGCGACGGCGAAGTCGGGGAGGCGACAGGCCACCCCGGCGGCCGTGAGGCGGCCGTCCCTCGCGATGGAGCAGTCCACGCCGGCCACGAGACGCAGGGGGCGCGGCGCGGGGCCGCGGGTGACGACGCGCCCGGCGAGGCGCCGCTGCAAGGCGACGGCCTCCTTTGGCGGGAGGTCGAAGTCGCGCGCGCGGCGGGGACGAAGCCTCAGGGGGTGTTCCTCCGTCGCGGCATGGGGGTCCGCCCTCCCCGCGCCTCCCCGGATGGCCCGCCTGCACGGCCGGCAAGGGCCGGCCGTCGCGCGAGCGTGGGACGGGGTCCCACGCTCTCAATCGGCGCGGAGATTTCTCACGAAGAAGGGGTGGCGGTAGAGGATCAGACCCGTCGCGTCCACGCGCTGGCGAACACCGTCGTAGAAGAGTCCCCCGCTGCCCGAGAGCTGCAGGCTCACGAAGGGGACGGGCGGGGCCGTGACGTCGGTCGGATCCTCGCGGAAGACGTTCCCGTCGGGCGAGTAGAAGAACATGCTGTACGGTGCCACGGTGATGGGATCGAGGACGTACTGCGTCCCGCCGGGCGTGTAGGCGCGGACCGTCACCTGCGCCGACGAGCCGAAGGGATTCGTGATGACGGCGTAGTTGCGGGTGCCGCCCGTGGTGACGGTCGCGTAGTCCATGGCCGGGATCAGCACGTCGGGCGTCTGGCGGTAACCGGGAACGATCCGGTAGTACGCCTTGAAGCGCGAGTCGTAGTCGCGAGCGGAGACGTTGGCGGCGCTGGAGACCGCGAACCGCGCGGAGAAGGTGGTGAGCCCGGTGGCCGTGTCCACGCTCCCGAGGATGTCGTCGAAGATGCTCAACTCGCCGGTGTCGAGACCACGGGAGTCGAGCGTGGTGGACGCCATGAACTTCGTCGCGTGGGCGTCGAGCGCCACGAGGCGGGGCGCTGCCAACATGTTCGTGCCGTTGTCGCGGGTCAGCGACGTGAGCTGCACCGCGATCGGGCTCGCGGTGGGGTTGCCGAGGAAGACGCCGAAGTCGTGGATATTGAAGTCCGCGTCCACGCCCCAGGCGAGATCGAAGCCCACGTCGAACTGGCCCGATCCGTAGTCGCTCAGCTCGATGAACCGCGACTCGATGTGGACCTGCGGATCCTCCTCGAGGCCGGCGATGGCGAAGCGGTAGTTCGTTCCCACCGGGGCGACCTGGCCAAGGCCCGTGGTGGGGACGACCTGGACCTGGCCGAGTTCCGTGGCGGCGACGTCCACGCGGACGGAGCCGTACGCCGGAACGGTGGTGGGGGTCGTGCTCTCGACGCTTCCGAGCGCGTCGTAGACGACCACGTCGAAGGTCGCGTCCTCCCCGAGCGCGCCGCCGACCATCGGCGTCCACGACGTGTTGATCAGTTGCACGGAGGTGGTGAACTCGCTGATCGTCACCTCCGCGCGCGTGGCGCGGAAGCCGATGCCGCCCGCGGCGTCCGCCTCGATCGAGGTGAGGCGCCGCATCATGACGGGCACCACGAAGCCGCTCGTCGGAAGCGGCGTCGGGTTGCCGCTCACGGGGTCGAGCGTGGTGATGTCGCGCGTCTCCACCTGGAGCCATCCGCCGAGCGTCGTGCCGGCGCCGGTGAAGGTGGTGAGGGGATAGCGCTCGCTCCCGCGCGAGGGAAGGACGACGGTGGTGGCGCCGCCCGGGTAGAGCAGGCCCGCCGGCGTGAAGGGCGTCACGGTGACGGGTGCCGGGAAGGTCGAGAGGTTCGAGAGCCCGAGCGTCAAGACCTCCCCCTGGACGGTCGGGAGGAAGGGCATGGCGAACACGGCCGGCCCTCGGCGGAAGGTCGCGGGCGTTCCGGCCGTCCCGCCCCCGCCGCCCCCGCAGGCCGGGACGAGGAACAGGAGGGGCAGGGCGACCAGGACGAATAGGCGGCGCATGGAACGACTCCCTCGGCACGACGGGGGCCCGGAGTCCTGCGGACGACGGGGATGGGGGCTCCGCCCCGATGAGATCCTCGCACCGCATGCGTGAGGCCGCAATCTCCCGGGTGCCGGGTGTGGGGGAGGTTTGTGGCCGGGCGGGCGAAAACCCTCGCCGGCCCCTTGAAGTTTGTTCGTTGTTCGTATATCTTGCGGCTGCGACGAGAAGGGCCGCGTACGAGCCCTGCCATGACCCTCCGAACGGCCCCCACGCCCTCGCGATGCCCCGCCCCGGTGCGGCCGCCGCGCCCTCGCCGCGTCCGCGACCTCTTCCTCGTCGATCTGGACGCCTTCTACGTGTCCGTCGAGCGCACCCGCGATCCCTCCCTCGTGGGGCGCCCCGTGATCGTGGGCGGCCGGCCCGGCGAACGGGGCGTCGTCGCCTGCGCCTCCTACGAGGCCCGGGCGCTCGGCATCCGCGCCGGCATGCCCCTCGTCCAGGCCGCGGCGCTGGCCCCCCGCGACACCGTCTTCCTCACGGGCGACCACCGCGCCTACGTCGAGGCCTCCGCGAAGGTCCGCGCGATCCTCGAGACCTTCACCCCCCAGGTCGAAGCCCTCTCGCTCGACGAGGCGGTGCTCGACATGAGCGGCCTCGAACGGCACCACCGCTCCTGGCTCAAGGCCGCCGAGGCCGTTCGCCGCGCCGTCGCCGAGACGACCGGCCTCTCCGTCTCCATCGGCATCGGCGGCACCCGGGCGGTCGCCAAGATCGCCGCCTCCCTCGCCAAGCCCGACGGCGTGCTGGAGGTGCGCCGCGGCGAGGAGCGCGCCTTCCTCGCCGCCCTTCCGATCGAGGTGCTCCCCGGGGTCGGCCCCCGCCTCCGCAAGGAGCTCGCCCGCTTCAACCTTCACGCCATCGGCGACCTCGCCCAGCTCCCCGAGGACGTCCTCGAGGAGACCTTCGGCGTGGCGGGCATCGTGCTCTCCCGCCGGGCCCGCGGGCTGGAGGCCGCCGAGGACGAGACGCCCGTGGGGCGGGCGAAGCCCCGCACCCGCTCCATCTCGCGCGCGACCTCCTTCGCGAAGGACACCGACGACGCCGCCTGGATCGACGGGATGTTCTCCTACCTCGCCCAACGCGCGACGAAGGCACTCCGTCAGGGAGGGTTCGCCGCGCGCGCCGTGGGGATCCGCCTCCGCTACGCCGACTTCCGGACCGTGGACGCGCGCCGCCGGCTTCCCCGTCCCTCGGACGGCGACGAGGAGATCCTCGGCGTGGTCCGCACGCTCTGGCGGCAGCGCTACCAGCGCCGGGTGAAGCTCCGCCTGGTCGGCGTCGTCCTCCACGACCTCGTCGAGGTCCACGACCGCCAACTCGCCCTCCCCTTCCCCGGCTCGCCGCGCGAACGGTCGGCGGCGGCGCCCCGCGACATCCCCCTCGCCGCGCGCCTCGACCGGGCCGTGGACGTCGTCCGGGACCGCCACGGCTTCGGGTCGGTCGTCCGCGGCCGCGCGGTGGGCCTGCTCGGGCACACCGCGCACACCGCGGAGGGCTTTCGCCTGCGCACGCCGTCCTGCTCGGCCTGAGGGGCCGTCCGTGAACGACTCCCGTCCTCTCCAAGACTCGTTCCCCGCCAGACCCTGAGGGCCCGTTCGCCATGGCCGCCACCCCTCCGTTCGTCCACCTGAACGTCCACTCCGCCTTCTCCCTCTGCGCCGGCACCGCCCTACCGGAGGCGCTGGCGGCGCGGGCCGCCGTCGAGGGCCACGGCGCTCTCGCGCTGACCGACACGAACGGCGCGTACGCCCTCCCGCCGTTCCAGACCGCCTGCGACGCGGCCGGTCTCCGGGCGATCCACGGCGCGGAGGTGGACGATCCCCGCACCGGCGAACGCGCCGTGGCGCTCGCCGCCGACGCGGACGGCTACCGCTCGCTCTGCCGCCTGCTCACCCGCCGCCACCTCGACGAGGGCTTCTCCCTGGAGGACGACCTCCCCGAGGAGCGCGGGGGCCTCGTGGTGCTCACCGCTTCCCCGGGTCTCCTCGATGCGATCCACCACGCCTTCGAACCCGACGCGCTCTACGGCGAGGTCGTCGCGCACGCCCCGGAGCCGGTGCGAGCGGCGACGATCGAGAAGGCCCGCGCGCTCGGGCGCCGGGTCGCCGGCACCTTCCGGGTCTTCTTCCCCCGCGAGCGCGATCACGTCCGCCACCGCCTCCTCCTCGCCATCGGGCACCTCAAGCGCCTCCGCGAGGTGGTGCCCGACGCCGCGGGACGGGACGGCCGGCCGATCGACCTCCTCCCCCCCTCCGCGTGGCTCCGGCCGCCCGCGGCGGCCGCCCGCGCGTTTCGCGACGTGCCCGAAGCCTGCCGCTCGACGCTGGAGATCGCCGACCGCTGCGCGTTCCGCCTGGAGCGCGCCGCCCGCCACCGGCTTCCCGAGCTCCAGGACCTCCCCCCCGAGCGGGACGCAGCCTACGGGCGCCTCGCCGAGCGCTGCATGGCCGGCGCGAAGACGCGCTACGGCCGCCTCCGGCCGGACGTGCTCGCCCGCTTGGAGCGCGAGCTCCGCGTCATCCGGGACCGGGGCTTCTGCGACTACTTCCTGATCGTGCACGAGCTCGTGCGATTCACCCACGACCGCCGCATCCCCTGCGTCGGCCGCGGGTCGGCCGCCAACTCGATCGTGGCCTACACCCTCGGGATCACCTCCGTCGATCCCCTCCGCTACGACCTTCCCTTCGAACGCTTCCTCTCGCCGGCGCGGCGCGACTGCCCCGACATCGACCTCGACATCGACTGGCGCGGGCGCGACGCGGTCATCGAGCACGCCTACGACACCTACGGCGACGAGCGCGTCGCGATGATCTCCACGCACGTCACGTTCCAGGCGCGCGGCGCCGTGCGCGAGGCCGCCAAGACGTTCGGGATCTCCCCACCCGAGATCGACCACGTGGTCCGCCATCTCCCCTGGCGGCTCGGAGGCGCGCTCGGCCGCGATCGCCCGCCCGAGCTCGCCGCCATCGCGATCGACCGTCCCCCCTGGCGGAACGTGTTCCGCGCGGCGGTGGTGCTCGACGGCCTCCCTCACTACCTCTCCATCCACCCCGGCGGGATCGTGATCGGCGACAGCCCCGGTGGCGGCCCTCCGCCCCCGCTCTCGGACAGCCTACCGCTCCAGCGCTCGGCGAAAGGCCTCGTGGTCACCCAGTACGACATGCACGGCGTCGAGGCCACGGGGCTCGTGAAGATCGACCTGCTCGGGAACCGCGCCCTCGCCTCGATCCGCGACGTCGTCCAGCAGGCAGGCGCGGACTACGGCGAGACGATCGACCTCGATGCGATCCCCGAGGACGACGAGAAGGCCGCCGGCCTCCTCTCCACCGGACGCACCCTCGGCTGCTTCCAGGTCGAGTCCCCCGGCATGCGGAACCTCGTGGTGCGCATGCAGGCCCGCACGCAGCACGACGCCATGATCGCCCTCTCCCTGATCCGCCCGGGGCCGGCGGGATCGGGCATGAAGGACGCCTACGTCCGCCGGCGCCGCGCGGAGGAACCCACGCCGAAGCTCCACCCCGCCGTGGATCCGCTCTTCGCCGCGACCTACGGTGTGATGCTCTACCAGGAGGACACGCTGCGCGCCGCCACCGCGGTCGCGGGCTTCTCGCTCGAGCAGGCCGACCTGCTGAGGCGCGCGCTCTCCAAGAAGCGCGAGCCCGAGGACCTCCCCCGGATGGAGGCGGACTTCCGCCAGCAGGCCGAGGCACGGGGCATGCCGAAGACGGTCGTGGACGAGGTCTGGTCCTCGATCCAGCGCTTCTCCGCCTACGCCTACAACAAGGCACACGCCGCCACCTACGGGCGGATCTCCTGGCAGGGCCTCTGGCTCAAGGCTCGCTACCCCGCCGAGTACCACGCCGCGGTCCTCCGCAACCAGGGAGGCTTCTACGCCCCGCGGGTCTACGTGGAGGAGGCGCGTCGCCTGGGCGTGAGGATCGAGCTTCCGTGCGTCAACCGCTCCGACGTGGGGCCGCACGGGCGGCGGGGCGTCCTTCGCCTGGGCCTCGACCAGATCAAGGGCCTCCGGCGCGAGACGCCGGAGGCGCTCGTGCGGATCCGCGAGGCGACCGGGCCGTACCTGTCGCTCACCGACCTCCTGCTCCGGACCGACCTGGAGAAGCACGAAGCCGAGCGGCTCGCGCTGGCGGGGGCGCTCGACGTCTTCGACCGCCCCCGCGGCGAGATCCTCTGGACGCTCGCCATCGACCACGAACGCTACGCGCGGGCGCGGCGGGAGAACCGGGTACGGACCGCCCTCTTCGGGCCGACCGCCTTCTTGCCTCCCCCGCGCTCGATCCCCGTCCCCGCCACCTACACGCCGGAGGAGATCCTCCGGATGGAGACCGAGACGCTGGGGCTCACCGCCTCCTTCCACCCCTCCGAACTGCTGCAGGAGGCCGCCCAAGAAGCGGGTGCCGTTCCCACCACGAAACTCCGCGACCACGTGGGGCAACGCGTGCGCGTGGTCGGATGGATCGTCAGCGAACGCCGCGTCAGAGGGCGAGCGAAGAAGCAGCCTTTCGGCGAACCCGTCGGCCGCTACATGAAGTTCCTCATGCTGGAGGACCTCCACGGCACCGTCGAAGTGACGTTGTTCCCCCGCGCCTACCGTCGCGTCGGCCACCGTCTCCGCGGCGCCGGCCCCTACGTGATCACCGGCGTGGTCCGCCAAAACCACGGCGCCCTCGGCCTCGACGCCACCACGCTCGCAGCCGTACGCCGTCAGGAAGACACGTGAGGTGCCCGCTGTGCCGGCGGATCGTCCACCTCGACGCGGCCCCGCCCTCCGCGCTTCGCGCGATAGAGCGCGCGGTCCGCCGCCTCCACGAGCACCGACGTTTCCAGTCCCACCTCCGCGCGGCGGCACGCCACGCCGACGCTGATCGAGAGCGGCGATTCGTCCCCCGGCGACGCGCGGCCCGAGGCGAGACCCTCCACCGCCTCGACGAGGCGCCGCCCGACCCGGCGGGCCCCCTCCAGGTCCGTCTCGGGGAGGATCGCGGCGAACTCATCGCCGCCGTAGCGCGCCACCAGGTCGCCGCCCCTTCCGAGGGCGCCGGCCAGGGCCCGGGCGACGCAGACGAGCGCCTCGTCGCCGTGGCGGTGTCCGTGGCGGTCGTTGTAGGCCTTCAGATGATCCACGTCGGCGAACAGGAGGGAGACGGGCCGGCCGAGTCGCATCCCGCGGCGCCACTCGGTCTCCAAGGTGGCGTCGAAGCGCCGCCGGTTGGCGACGCCGGTCAGGCCGTCCGTCATGGAAAGCTCGTGGAGTGCCACGCGGCGCTCGGTCTCCTCGCGAACCCGCTCCTCCAGGGTGGCGTTGAGGTCGAGCAGGCTCTCGCGGGATGCGTCGAGGCTCGTCCGAAGCGCCGCCATGACGTTCGTGACCCTTCGGCTGAGCCGCACGGCCGCGAGCAACACGATCAGCAGGACCGTCGCCACGACGGCGCTCGCGATGAGGACGTTGAGCCAGGTCCGCGTCCAGAGCGCCGCCTCCCGGGCGGCCAATTCGCCCTCGATCCTCTCGACGTACATGCCCGTGCCGATCTTCCACTTCCAGGCGCGGATCGCACGGAAGAACGAGAGGTACGGCACCGCCCTCCCCAGCGAGACCTCGTTCCAGGAATACGAGAGGAAGCCGCCGCCGGGGTCTGCGAGGGCGACCTTCAACTGTTCCTGCAGGATCTTGTTCCCCTTCTCGTCCTCCAGGTTCCACGCGTAGAGGGGCGGGTCGAGCCGCTCGCCGTTCATCAGGAGCGCGTAGCCGTCGAAGGTGTCGATGAAGATGTAGTTCTCGCCGTAGCGGAGCCGCGCGATCAGGTCGAGCAACTGCTCCTGGAGACGGGCCTCGATCTCGTCGGGCAACCCTACCGGGGCATCGCTCCCCCCCTCGCGGAGGGCGCGCTCGTACCGTTCCCGCGCCTGCTTTCGCCAGTGGACGATGAGGTCCACCACCGCATCGACCCGCTCGCGCAGGATCGCCCGCTGGCGCCCCATGGTCGCCTCGACCAGAGCCGCCCTCTCCTCGCCGAACCGGACGGCCGTCTCACGGACGAACAGCAACGCCCAGACGACGCCCACCACAGCGAAGCTCAGGAGGACGAGCACCCGCGTGGACCGGCGGATCTGGCGCTCCGTCGTCGCGTACAGAGCGTCTTCGGTCCGTTCCATCTTCCCCTCGGGAGGCGAAGCTCCGGATCCCTGTCGTCCATCCGTGGGTGGGGGGTGTAGGGCTCGTCCTCGGCGGGACCGGTCTCCGGTCGGGCCCTGGGCGCCGAGGAAGCGTCAGTTCCTGTCCTGACCCCGTACGAGCGGGATGCGGCGGTAGGGAGCGCGGTCGGGGGGGCCGGCGGCGAAGAGGAAGCGCGGGGGGGCCAGCAGGGCGCTGGCCACGGTGCCCCGGCGTTCGCCCCGCTTCAGCACGGAGAATCCGCCCGGGAGGGACGGGGCCGGGTCCCGGGCGAGCGCGGCGAGGCGGTCGAAGGACGCGGGGAGCGTCTCGCCGGGGACGGGCCGGGCGGCGGGCGGCAGGGGGACGGTGCCCGGTTCGTGAACGTTCGTCACGACGTGGACGCCGGGGAGGAACTCGAAGGTGTCGTCCCGGGAGAGCGGAACCGGGCGGGACGCGCCCCGGTGCCGGACGAGGATCGCCCGCTCGGCGTCGGCGAGAAGCAGGTGGAAGCCCGCGTAGGCGAATCGCCCGAGGTGCTCGCGCACCCACGCCAGCGCGGCCTCGGCGCTCGGCCGGCGCAAGACATCGAGGACGATCAGGCCGCGGCTTCGGACGCTCTCCTCGACGTCCTCGCCGCGGCGGTTCGAGATGGCGACGACCAGCCCCCACCGGTTCGTCCCGATCCACGAGCCGCCGGCCCTCAGGTCGCGGGGAGCGACGATCCCCCGCTGCGTGTCCAGCACACGCGGGGGAGCGAAGGGCCGGTCATACGCCTCGTCCCGATTGTGGAGAACCACGAGCGGGTGTTCGACGCGGACCCGATGTTCGAGGACGAGGAAGCACACGAGGCGTGGACCTCGTTGGGAACGGGTGTTTCCGCCGCGGGAGCCGTGCGGGCGAGCCCGCACGACTCACGAACGGACGTTGGAATCACGCGGCTGTGCCGCGCATCTCGCGGGCCATGCAGGCTAGTGCCAGGGCAGGGATCCGAGCATCCGCTCCACGGCGTCGCTGTCCGGGTACTTCTCCAGCAGGATCCTGGCGATCTTCGACGCTTCCCCGCGGTCGTCCTTCAGGAAGAGGAAGAACCCCTTCGCGGCAAGGGCGGCTGCGACCTGCTGGGCCCCGGTGTCCTCGTACTTCCCGAGGTACCCGTCCAGCGCGGCCAGGATGTCGGGAGCCTTCTCGAGCGCTTGCTCCCGGGACCGGACGCCCTGCATCAGGTCCAGGACCTTCTGGTGCACCTCGACCCACGCGACGTCCGCCTCCAGGCCCGCCTTCGCGGTCTTGTAGGCTTCCGACGCCTTCACCTTCTCCGGCACCCTGTCGAGGATGGCGAGCGCGTCGTCGGCGCGACCCGGGATCTTGGAGACCATCTCGGCAACGTCGAGCCACTTGGCGGGGTCCTTCTCCGCCGCGGACTTCAGCTCGACCAGCTTGTCGCCGACGCTCTGGACCTCCTTCAGCTGGGCGAACCAAGAGTCCTTCCCGCCGAAGCCGCCGACCGTACCGATCAGTTCCTCACCGGGGCCGTAGACGACGATCGTGGGGTAGCCATGCATCGTGATGCCGAGCTTCGGGGCCATGGGATCCGCCTGGCTGTCCTTGATCTCTACCGGGACGTAATGCTCGTTGATGTAGCCGATCACGTCCTCGTTCGAGAAGGCCTGCACCTGCAGGCGCTCGCAGAAGCCTCAGTGGAACCAGTCGGGCGTCAGGTAGACGAACAGGCCCTTTTCGTCCTTGGCGGCCTGCGTCTTCGCGACCTCGAGGTCGTCCGCCCACTGGATCGCGGGCTTGTCGTCGGTCTTCGCGGCTCCCTCGTCGGGAGCGTCGTCCTCGGCCCGCGCGAGGCCGGTCGTCATCCCGACCAGCAGGGCCAGGACCAGCAGGAGGTGTCTCATGGGGGTCTCCGGTGACAAGCCCACGATCATAGGCAGGGACCCGGGTCTCACCGCCCCGCGCGCGACCGACCATGCCCTCGCCGTCGCAAGTCGTGGCGACGCCACGGGCTAGGTGCGGAGAGCGCAAGCCTGCACTCCCCACGAACGGGCGTTGAATCGCACGGCCCTGGTACGCATCTCGCGCCCGATGCGGGCGTTGCTAGTCGTAGACCTCGTCCGCGCAGTGGACGACCTCGTCCCGCGCCCGCGCCTCGGACAGCGCCTCCAGCGAGCGGTCGAAGAGGTCTTCCATGATTTCGACCCCGGAGGAAGCGTTCGTGCAGCACCCCACCCGCACGCGGATCGGGATCACCCGGCCGATCGCCTTGATCGGCTCGCCGTCGATGCGGGCCGCGATGCGGCCGGCGAGGTTCGCCGCGCCGCGCGCGCCGCACTGCACGGCGACCACGCAGAACCGGGAGTCGCCGTACCGGCCCACGATGTCGTGGTCGCGCACGACGCTCTTGATCCGGCGCGCCACGCTCTTCAGGACCTCGTCGGCGATGGCGTTCCCCTCGCGCTGGCGGACCTCGTCGGGTCCATCCAGCCCCTCGATCTCGACCATCATGCCGGCGATCGGGCTGTTCCAGCGCTCGCTCCGACTCCACTCGCTCGCGAGGCGCTCGATCACCTGCAGTCGGTTCCACACGCCGGTGACGGGGTCGATGAACGGGACCTGGCTCAACTCGATCTGGATCTCGTCGAGAATCCGCTGCTTCTGGAGGAGCTCGGCCCGGGTGCGGCCGAGGTCGTCGGCGAGCGCCCGCTGCCCGTCCCGCACGCGCCCGAGTCCCGCGGTCCGCCCGTCGTCAATCGGGAAGAACCGGTACTCCACGATCACGTCGCCGCTGCCCTCCATCGGATGCGGCACCTCGATGAGCACTTCCTCCCCGCCGGCGGCGCGCACGAGGTCGCGGCGGACCCGGGCTCGGGCCGCCTCGCTGACCAGGTCCATGAAGAGCACGCCGGGCTGGGCGCCCTCCACGATGGCGCGGAGCCCGTGGTTGGCCAGTGCGACCGTCCCGTCCTGGGCCAGGACCACGACGGGGTCCGAGGCCTCGCGGAAGATCGCGTCGAAGAAGTCGATGACCATGGAGGGGGGAGTCCTCTGCCTTCCCGCGCGGAAGACCTGCCCCCTCATCGTATGGCGCGGGGGCGCTGCTTTAGCCTGCATTGCCCGCGAAGCGCGCGGCGGGACAGCCCGAAGTCGTGGACCTGCAAGGAGCTGCAGGGCCATGAGGGTCTCGTTCAGCTCCCTCAGGGTGTCCTGGTGCGTCGCTCGGGTTCGAGGCCAAGGCGCGAGGAGGAGGCGACCCCGCAGGGTCGCCGACGACGAGCAACGCCGGCATCGGGCGCGAGAGGCGTGCCAGGGCCGCGCGATCCCACCCCCGTTCGCGGGTAGTGCAGGCTCGCCTGCATTGCCCGCGAAGCGCGCGGCGGGACAGCCCGAAGTCGTGGACCTGCAAGGAGCTGCAGGGCCATGAGGGTCTCGTTCAGCTCCCTCAGGGTGTCCTGGTGCGTCGCTCGGGTTCGAGGCCAAGGCGCGAGGAGGAGGCGACCCCGCAGGGTCGCCGACGACGAGCAACGCCGGCATCGGGCGCGAGAGGCGTGCCAGGGCCGCGCGATCCCACCCCCGTTCGCGGGTAGTGCAGGCTCGCCTGCATTGCCCGCGAAGCGCGCGGCGGGACAGCCCGAAGTCGTGGACCTGCAAGGAGCTGCAGGGCCATGAGGGTCTCGTTCAGCTCCCTCAGGGTGTCCTGGTGCGTCGCTCGGGTTCGAGGCCAAGGCGCGAGGAGGAGGCGACCCCGCAGGGTCGCCGACGACGAGCAACGCCGGCATCGGGCGCGAGAGGCGTACGACCGATTCGCCATGCGGGATCCCTCTCGCCGGCCGGATTCGCCTCCTTGGAGTCCTCCCGGCCCCGGGCACGAGGGCCGCGCGATCCCACGTCCGTTCGCGGGGAGTGCAGGTTGGCGCGGGTCTGAGGCCGCGAAATCGCGTCCTGACCACGCATGTCACGCCGCCTCGGGGCCTTGGGGGGCGTTGGAGGAGGGGGGCGGGGGGGATGGAACGGGCCGAGGGCCCCGGCCCGAGCGAGCGGCTACGCCGCATCCGGGCTCCGCCGTCGGCCAGGCCCCCCGAACGCTCCCCTCACCTCCTCTCGGAGTGGGCGATCGCCGCGCGATCGTCCTTGCTGACCACGACCGAGACGCCCCGGCCCACGCCGGGGGCCTCGAGCACGCCCCGGCCGTCGGTCAGGCCGCGGGCGCGGATCCTCGAGCCGTCCGAGATCACGACGTAGGCGCTCCCCACGGGGGCCCCCTCGTCGTCGGTCACGTAGACCCGGGCCTTCTCGTCCACCCCCTGGATCTCCGCGTGGAGGTCCGTCTTGAGCACCAGGGCCTTCGCCTCGCTCGCCCCGGCCTTCGCTACGACGAGCCAAGCGCCGGGGCCGTCGGCCTCGACGGGCAGGGTGACCGATCCTTCGTGCGGCAGATGGTCCTTGCCGTTCTCGAAGGTCTGCGTCCAGGAGTACTTCGGAACGATGCCCGAGAGATCCACGTCGTGGAGCCCCTCCAGGCTGCGGCGCACCGCGAAGAGGACCTGGAGATCCACCGGGTAGGCCTTGAGCTCGAGCGTGCCCACGTTCTGGTAGCTCACCGGCACGGAGGCGCCGCCGGCGATGCTCAGGACGTGCGTCGAGGGCAGGCGCAGGCGCTCCTTCGTCAGGAACTCGTAGGCCTCCCGGGCGTCCTCGATGGACCGGGCCGCGTAGTAGAGCCGGACCGCCTCGGCGAGGTCGCCCATCACGTGGTGGACGCGCGCGAGGATGTGCAGCGCCCGCGGACGGAATTCGCTGACGCTCTTCTGTCCGCTCCGGTCGGGGAACTTCCGGTCCACGAGGGGGTGGGCCGCCTCGGCGACGCGCTTGGCGCCGTCTTCGGTCGGCTTCTGCTCGAAGGCGCGGTAGCGCGATTCCGCGAGGAAGAACCAGGCGTCGTCTTCGTGGACGCTGCCGGGGAAGCGCCGGAGGAAGGCCTCGGCGGCCCGCTCGGCCCCCTGGATGTCACCGGAGCCGCGAAGCGCGCCGATCAGCGCGTAGTTGCCGGGATCCGCGAAAGGGGTCCCTGCGAAGTGGGCGGTCCAGGACCAGAGGGCGTCCAGTCCCTCGCGGTCCATCGGTTCGCCGGCCTCGCCGTCGTGGTCCTTCGGCCGGGGCAGCTCCGAGTAGCGGAGCGCCCGCCTCAGCGCGGCCTCCGCGGTGGCGTTGGCGACGGGGAAGGAGCGGAGCGACCGCCCCAGGTCGTCGAGCCCCTCGACCTCCTCGCCTCGGGCGGCGAGCGTCTGCATCCAGTCCACGCGCAGACCGAAGGCGCGGGCGACCAGGTCGCGGTACAGGCCGGAGGCCACCTCCACCTCGCCGATGTCCTGGTACGCGAAGGCGATGCTTCGCGCGGTTCCCCAGTCGTCGGGGATGCGGGCGGGATCGCGGCGGAGCAGCGCCTCCCGGGCCCGAACGATCTCGCGGGCGTCGCCGCGGTCCACGGCGTCCACCAGGAGCCGCGCTTCGATCGTCTCGATGATGTCGTCCCTGAGCGGCTGGGTGTCGCGGAGCTCGCGGTACAGCGGCACCGCGTGCTCGCGATCGCCCTCGGCGAACAGCCGCTCGGCGCGGGCGAACACCTCGTCCGGCGTCGGGGGGTGCTCGGCGTCGGTGCCGTGAATGTCCTGCCGGGCGACCCGGAGCACCTTGCCCGCCGCCCGACCGTGGACCTGCGGGAGGTACATCGGCGACGCCGTCGTCCCGAGCGCCGTGAAGCGACCCCAGTGGACGGCCTGCAGGACGTAGCGGATCACCACGGGACCCTTCGGCACCTGCGCCAGGAAGAAGACCTGGCGATCGTCCCGATGCTCCGACCAGGTGATGGGACCCTCGGTGGTCTCGTCGAGGACCTGGAAGCCGGCGGGCAGCGGGTCCTCGACCATCACGTAGTCGAGGTCGCGGTCGGCTTCCAGGGCGATGCGGACGAGCACGCGGTCCCCCGCGTTCACGACATCGAGTTCCCGCGCCTCGAGACGCGGCCTCGCGGCCGGCCGCAGCACGTCGTAGCCCGGCTTGAAGGGCGCCGGCTGCCCCTCGACGGGGGCCTCCTCCTGGCGGAGGTAGGTCCGCTCGACGGCCAGGCCCTGCTGGTCGGCCGGGAGGTCGTCGCTGGCGACCACGGCGTCGAGCCGCGCCGCCCAACGCAGGCTCCCTTGACCGTCCAGGCGGAACCCGACCCGGTGGCGACCGGCGGTCCACGCCGCCGCCTCGGGCACGAGGAAGCGCCGGTCCGAAGCGGCCAGCCCCTTCGGGCCGACCGTGATGGTGCGGACGGGCGCGCCGTCGAGGAGCAGCTGGATCGTGCCGCCGTAGCCCTGGGCGCCGTGCAGCTCGACCCATGCGGAAGCCGCACCGACGAACGCCGCGGTCTCCTTCGTGGTGCCGAAGCCGCCCTTCACCGGATTCGCGAGGAGCCACTGGAGCCCGCGCTCGGCGTGCGGCCCGGGGGCCTTCGCCTCGATCAGGGCCCGGACGGCGAGGCCCGTGGCCTCGCGGTCGCTTCCCACGAAGCAGTCGCCGCGCGCGCCCTTCCAGTGCGTGGTCGTTCCCTCCTCGAGGCGACGCGCCAGGATCAAGCGCACGAGCTCGTCCTCGTCGAAGGAACGGTGGAGGCGGGTCGCCGCCATCGCCATCCAGGCGAGCCCGCTCGTGGAGAGATCGTCGTTGCGGCGGCGGAAGGTCGTCGCCCACGACTCGGCGTCGATGCGGCCGACGCGGGCGAGGGCGAGGTGCCCGAGCGCGCGCCGGTCCTCGTCGGCGCCGCCGGACCGGAGGAGCTTGGCGAGCGCGAAAATCGCCTTGTCGATGGCGGCGTCGAGGTCTTCGACGCCCGCCCGGCGGGCGCCGTCCAGCCCCGTGAGCGCGTAGGCGGTCATGGCGACGTCGCCTTGACCCGCACCGAACCATCCGAAGGAACCGTCCTGGTTCTGGAGGTTGCGGAGCCGGATCGCGCCGCGGCGAATCGCCTCCTGGAGCTGGTCCAGCCGCGCGGCCTCGGGGCTTCCGGCGGCCAGAAGCGCCGCCCTCGCCTCGATCGCGGGGAGGAATCGATGCACGGTCTGCTCGATGCAGCCGTAGGGGAAGAGGTCCAGCGAGAGCAGCGCGTCCAGGATCTGGGAGTCCACGCCGGGATAGACCACGAGCGCGAGCTGCGTCGCGCCCGGGATCGCCCCGTCGGGAACCTGGAGCATGGACTCCTGCACTTCGCCGCGGTGCACGTCCACGACGCCCGTCGCGCCCTCCACCACGTGGAGGCCCCGGGGCAGCGCGGGGAAGGCGACCGACGTCCGGTCGGAGAGACCACCGGCGACGGCGGTCGCCTGGAAGCGGACCCGGCCCGACATCTCGGACGCCGCGTCCCGGTCGGAGACGCCGATGCCGCCGGCGTCGAGGGTCAGCGTCTCGTCCTGTCCGCCGAGCGTCACGCCGTCGGCCTCGACGCCGACCACGACGTCCTGCTTCTCGCCGGTGTCGTTGTGGACGGCGACGGGCACGGTCACCTCGTCGGACTGCACCAGGAAGCGCGGCGCGTCGATCCGGACGTGGAGGTCCTTGCGGGCCGTGATCCGCCCGCGGCCCTCGCCCACCAGCGCGGAGGCCGAAACGCCCCGCACGACGGCTCGCCAGGTCGTGAGGTTGTCGGGAAGCTCCACCTCGACCTCGCCGCGACCGTCCTCACCCGTCACGAGGTGGGGTTTCCAGAACGCCGTGTCCTCGAAGCGCTCGCGCGTCTCCACCTCGATCCCGACATCGAATCCGAAGGCCTTCGCGGCCTTGTCGACCCATCCGGAGGGGTTGCCGTAAAGCTCGGAGGCCACGCGGCTGGGGAGCTTCGTGGCCGCCCAGGCCTTGCCGCCGCCGCCCTGCGCCCGCGCCACCCGACCGCCCCCGCGGCCCCGGAAGGACCCGCCGGCACCGCCGCCCAGGCCGATCGCGCCGTTGGTGGAGGCGCCTTCGAACGGGGCGTCGGAGACGCCACCCTCCCCGACGGATTCCTCCCAGCCGCCTTCATTGTCGGCCTCCAACCGGTCGCTCATCGCGGGCGCCGCGTCGGCCGGCTCGTTCATCTTCTTCAGATCCTCCATCTTCTCGCGAAGAGCGATCCGGGCGTCGTTCGCGTGGGTGGCGCCCAGGTCGGCCAGGGCCTTGCGGGCGACCTCCCCCTGCCGGCCCTGCATGTCGCCGAGTTCCTCGAGCAGCCGGCGCGCCTCGAACGAGGCGGGGTCGGCTTCCGTCGCTCGGACGGCCAGGACCGCCGCCGAGGCGACGTCGCCCCGGTCCAGCGCGTCGCGGGCGCCCTGGAGCGCCGCACGCGCGATGGCCCGCCCGGCGTCGCCGGAGCGCACGGCTTCGTCGGCCAGGAGGTCCTTGTTCGTCGGACGGGTCGTACCGGCCGCCTCGAACCCCAGCGACGACGCCGTCTGCACGGCGTTCGTGCGGCGGTGGTCGTAGAAGTAGGGGCGGATCTGGGGCGCGCGGTCCGGCGCGAGCGCGTACAGCGTCTCGTCGATGAGCGCCACGCTCACCTCCGCGGGGGTTGGCCGGCCCGCCGCGTCGGTCGTCTTGACCGTCACGGCGACCATCTCGCCGGGCTTGGCCGTCCTCGGCGCTTCGACCTCCACGCCCAGGTAGCGAAGCACGACGACCTCGGTCTCGGCCTCGAGGAGTTCGCCGTCGCCCGGGATCGCGACCTTGAAGAAGACATTCGGCGCGTCGCGGGCCGTCACGGGGAGACCAAGCATCGTGCTCGTCCCGCGTACGTCGAGGAACCGGTACTCCAGGACCCCGGCGGCCTCGTAGGTGAGCAGGGCCTTCACGCCGACGACCGGGCTCCTGAGCAGGACCTCCGCGGCCTCGCCCTCCGTGACGACGCTCCTCGCGGCCACGAGACGTGCGTGCTTCGAGGCGTCTTCCGTCTCGCCGGACGCCTCGACGTCGGTCGAGGCCGTCACGAGCCCGCCTCGTCCGTCGGTCGCGCGCCAGCGGATCCGCCAACGCCCGGGCGAGGGGAGTTGGAGTTTCAGCTCGGCGCGACCGTCCTTGCCGGTGGACAGCGGGTAGGACGCGACGGGGACCTCTTCCTCCCGAACGGGCACGGCGCGCCCGCCGCGACCGCCGGGCCCGCCGCGGAGAACGAGCGAGGGCACGGCCGAGGACTGGACCTCGAGCAACACGACCTCGCCGCTCCGCGCGACGGGATTCTCGAGCGCGTCCATCGTGCGGATCTCGGCGCGGAGATCCTGCTTCGGCCGGTAGACCTTGCGGTCGGTCCGAACGGCGGCCATGTGGTCGCGCCGGGTCACGGGGATGCGGCCCTCATCGTAGACCCACCGGCGCGTCACGTCCTGCACGGCCACGCGGATCCGATACATCGAGTCCTCGTCCAGGTCCGCGGCGTCGAAGCGGATGCGCGCGTCGCCGTCGCTCCCCGTACGGACCTCGCCGCGGGCGACGAGCGTGCCGCCGCCGACGCTCCTCCGGGTCTCGGTCCGATCGCGCTCGCTCTTCACGTACCAGGCGTAGTCGTCCGGGTCGGAGGGCGCGAACGTGGCGGGCGTCCGGTAGACGGCGAACTGGAGGGGCGCGTTCGCCACGGGGCCGCCGAACGCGTACCGCACCGATGCCAGCGTCTCGACCGTCTCGCCCGTCAGGTACACGGCGCGCTCCGGGGCGACCTCGACCGTCAGCTCGGGCTTGTGGAACTCCTGCACCTCGAACTCGCCCATCCACGTGCCCTCGCGGGGCACGGTGAGTTCGACCTTCCAGATGCCGAGCGGAGCCCCGCCGTCCACGGTGAACGTGCCGGCGAAGGCGCCGAACGCGGACGAAGAGACCTCGCGCTCGAAGAGGGCCTGTCCACGCGCGTCGCGAACGCGCATGGTCGCCTTCGTCGCGTGCGGCGCCTCGTAGCCGCCCCCGCGGGCGCGGAGGAACAGACCGCGCCACGACACCTCCTGGCCGGGACGGTAGATCGGACGGTCGGTGTAGACGTAGGCCTTGCTCCGGAAGCCCTCCACCACGGCCGGGCCCTTCCCGAAGCCCGACACGGCGAACCCGGCGTCGCTCACGACGAGCACGGACTCCCCATCGTGGTGGCGATCGTTGCGCTCGTGCAGCACGCCGTCCTCGCCTGTCGCACCGACGTCGCGGGCGCCCGGGTGCTTGCCCGGCGAGGCCGTGACGACCCGGGCGCCGGCCACGGGTTGCTGCCCGTCGCGGTCGAACGCCCAGACGAAGAGGTCCCGGCCGGCGGTCATCTTCGTCACGATCTCCAGGTCGCTGACCAGGAAGAGCACGGTCGCGGTGAGGTCTTCGTCGCCGGCGACGATCACGTACGCGCCCTTCTCCTGCACGGGTACGATCCGCGAGGCCTCGAGCATGGCGTAGGGCTGGTAGGGATCGACCTTCCACGTCGCCGTCTTGTCGGGCTTCACGACCTCGAGCTGGAGGTTCTCCACACCGGCCGTGGTGCCCTTGCGGCGGAAGTACTCCTCGAGGTCGAGCCGGTAGACGCGGACGTCCAGGGACTCGATGTTGCGCGTGCGGACGCGGATCGTCTTCTCCTCGCCGGAACCGACGACGCGGTCCATTCGGAGCTCGAGCTCCTTCTCCTTCAGCCGATCGAGACGGGCCCGCGCCTGGTTGGCGTACGGCGAGTCGCCGTGCTTCTTGATCAGGTCCTCGTAGGTCGCGACGGCTTCCTCGAGCCGCCCCAGACGGGTATCGAGGGTCTCGCCGATGAGGAAGAGCGCCTGCGGCGCCTGGCTCGAAGTGGCGTACCGGCCTTCCACCTGGCGCCACGACGCCAGCGCGCCCTCGAAGTCGTCCTGCGAGCGGAGGACGAGGCCGGCCTGGAGGAGCGCCTGCGGGGCCCTGGAATCCGTCGGGTAGCGTCCGGCGAACGCGCGCCACGCGGTGATGGCCCCCGGCTTGTCGTCGTCCGCGAGGAGGGCGGTGCCCTTCTGGAAGGCCGCATCGACGATCGCGCCCCGGACCTTCGGCCAGTCGGGGTGGTTGGGGTGGGCGGTGAGGAACTGCTCCCACGCCCGGATGGCGTCGTCGAAGTGCCCCGCGGCGAGGAGGGCCTTCGCCATGCGGTCCCGCGCGTCGGGGACCGCCTTCTCGTTCGGGAACCGCTCGATGAGCGACGACCACTCCGCCGCCGCCTTGAGCGGCTGCCCCGCCTTCTCGTACGCCTCGGCGAGCCTCTTCTGCGCTTCGGGCGCGCGCGGGTCCTCCTTGTGCTCGACGATGGCCCGGCGGATCCACGTCACCCCCTCGTCGAAGGCGGTGTCCCCCGCGCCCGCGGCAGCCGCCTGGAGGCGCTCCTCGCCGAGGAGGAGGAGGATCTCCATCTGGAGGCCTGCCTCGGGCTTTTCCTCGAGAGCGGCGCGGAGCGCGGCCCGCGCTTCGTCTCGCTTCTTCGCCGCGAGCAGCGACCGGCCGAGCCCGACGCGCCAGCCGGTGCGTGCCGCGGCGTCCGCCTGGAGCTTGCCCTCCTTCGCGTCGTCGAGGAGCGCCTGCCATCGCGCCGCCGCTTCGGCGGGCTTGCCGAGCTCCTCGTAGGCCTTCGCGATTCGCGCGCGGACGCGCGCGCGCTCCGAATCCAAGACGCCGACCGTGAGCGCGTGCTCGTAGGACTCGAGCGCCCGATCGACGTGGCGGACCTTCTTCGTGCGGCCCAGGTCGTCCGTCTCCTCGACGCCGTCGAAGTCGCGGTCGGCGAGCTCCACGTGCAGCGTGCCGATGGCGGCGCGTGCCTCCTTCGTGGTCATGGCCTCGACCCGCTCTCGGAGCTGGACCGCCTCTTTCCCGTGCTCCTTCAGGCCGGCGTAGGCGTCGGCGGCGTTGTGCTTCATGCGCCCGGCCCACGCGCTCTCGCCGTGGGCGGCGAGGAACGCGGAGGTGGCGTCCAGCGCGTCGGCGAACGATCCGGCCTCCAGGAGGGCACGGCTCTCGAGCACCCAGGCCTCGATCGCCTCGTCCGTCCCGGTGTTCTGCTCGCGGAAGGCGTGAAGTCGGGCGGCGGCGGTCGTCCAGTCCCGATCCCTCAGCGGCGCCTCCGCGTCCCGGAGGTCCTGTTTTCGCTGGGCGGCCTCGTCCCCGGCGGCGGGAAGGGTGGCGGCGAGCAGGGCGAGAAGGGTGAGCCAGAAGAGGGGACGAAGTCGCATCGGGTATTCCTTCCAGGGGCGCCCCGAGAAGAGGGGAGGGCCGTAGAGGGCAACGGCCCCGCCCGTCCCTCGGTTCGGGGTCCAGCCCGCTTGGACACGCCGCACGGGAGGTGGTTCCATCGGCGCCCGTGCTGGACCTCGCCCCGCTCCGTCCGCCGCGCATGCTCTTGAACCTCATGCTCGCGGGGGTCTTCCTCCGGCTCGCGACCCTCGCGGCGTGGCCCCTCTGGCTGGACGAGGGGGCGACCTGGATCGCCGCCACGAAGCCGACGTGGGAGGGCACCCTCCTGGCCGAAGCGAATCACCCGCCGCTCTGGTGGCTCGTGACCCGGGCCTGGATCGGCGTCTTCGGCGACGGCGCGTTCGCCCTCCGGGCCCCGGCGGCCATCCTCGGCGTGCTGTCGATCTGGCTCGCGTGGTGCGTCCTGCTGCGCGTGCTCGACCCCGAGCGGATGCCCTCGCGCGGGGGGTTCGACCGGCGTCCCGACGGCGGCCGGGGGCGGCGGATCGCCGCGTGGACGACCGGGCTCGTCGCCGTGCTGACCTACTTCGTCGAGTACTCCCAGGAAGCGCGGATGTACCCGCTCCTCCTGGCGCTGGCCCTCGGCATGACGCTGGTGTATCTGCGCTGGTTGGACGGGAATACCAAGGGCAACCTCGTCCTCTACGCGGCGCTGGCGACGCTCGCGCTCTACACCCACTACTTCGGCTTCCTGATCCCCGCGGGGCACGCCGTGCACGCTCTCTGGGTCTTCCGGAAGGGGGAGCGCCGCCGCGCGTTGCCCTTCCTGGGGGCGGTGGCCGTGGCCGGACTGCTCTTCGTGCCCTGGTTCGTCTATCTCCTCGCGCACTACGGGGGCATCGGGCGAGCACGCCCCGAGCCCTTCTCGACGCTCGCCTACGTGCTCTGGCGGGTCGGCGTGGGCCCGGCCATCCTCGCGACGAGCCCGGAGCGCGCGGCGGTAGGCGGCCTCCGGGTCGCGCTCGACCACCTGCCCACGGCGCTGGCGACGGCCGTTCTCTGGATCCTCCCCGTCCTCCTGGGCATCCGCGCGGTCTTCCGGCGACCGGGCCTCCGTTCCCTCGTCGCCACGACGCTCCTCCTCCCCGTGGCGTTCGTCCTCGCCGTCTACCCTTTCTTCGCGCTGATCCACGAGCGCTACTTCCAGTTCGTCGCGCCCTGGGTGGTGCTGCTCGCCGTCCTGGGGGCGTTCTCCCTCCCCCGCGTGCTCCGGTGGGCCTCCCTCGGCGGCCTCGCCCTGCTCGCCTTCGCGGGGGCCGTCGCCTACCACGGCGCGAGCCCGTGGCTGCTCGCGGAGGGGAGGGCGGGGACGCTGGACGGGGCGGAGATCCCCGCCCGGTTCGGCCCCGACCCCGAGAACCCGATCACCCGGCTGTCCGACGGCCAGCCCTACGGCCGGGAGCCCTGGCGGACGGTCCACGACTTCGTCCGGAGTCACGCCGAGACGGGCGACCTCGTCGCCATCCACGCCTGGTACATGGACTACGTCTGGCGCTACTACGCGCGGCACGATGCCGAGGGGAGGAAGCCGCTCGACGTCCTCCTCCTCCCGCAATACGAGTGGTCGTCCACGAAGACGCTGAAGGAGTACGGAGAGACGTTGCGCCACCGGGACCGCGTGTTCCTGGTCCTGTCCCACGAGGAGACCCCGGATCCGGATCACTGGGGGCGGGCGCTGGCCGCCGCCGTCGCGGCCACGTGGAGGGAAGAGGGGGCCGCGGGCTTCCACCGGATCGGCCCCGTGGCCTTCCCCCAGGGGATCCGCGTCGTATTGTTCGTCCGGCAGTAGCCCGGAGTCGCGCGTTGAGCCGAATCGACCTCCACGCCCACACCTTCCACTCCGACGGCACGGAGTCGCCGGCGGAGCTGGCGCGTCTGGCCGCGGAGGCCGGGGTCTCCCTGCTCGCCGTGACCGACCACGACACGACGGCCGGCGTGGAGGAGGCACGTCTCGCCGGGAAGGCATGCGGCGTCGAGGTGGTCCTCGGTTGCGAAATCAGCACGCGGATTCCGACCGGAAGCCTCCACGTCCTGGCCTACGACTTCGATCCGGCGGCGACGGACCTCCAGGAGCTCCTCCGGCGCATCCGGTCGGCCCGCCACGCGCGCAACCAGGCGATCCTCGGCCGCCTGGCGGCGCTGGGGATCCGATTGGAGTACGAGGACGTGAAGCGCCACGCGACGGGCGAAATCGTCGCCCGCCCCCACTTCGTGGCCGCCCTGCTCGAGCGGGGCGCGGTCGCGAGCCCGGAGGAGGCGTACGAGCGGTGGATCGGCGACGCCGCGCCGGCCTACGTGATGGCCGAGGTACCGCCGCCGGAGGAGGCCGTGGCCGCCGTGCGGGCGGCCGGCGGCTCGAGCTCGGTCGCGCACCCGCGCCAGCTCCGCCTGGACCGGGACGGGGAGTTGGAGGCGCTGCTCGCGTCCCTGGTCGAGGCGGGGCTCGATGGCATCGAGGTGGAGCACCCCAGCCACAAGCCCTGGGACCGCGACCGCTTCGCCGGCCTGGCGCGCCGGTTCGGCCTCGTGCCCACGGGGGGAAGCGACTTCCACGGCCGAATCAAGCCGCACGTCCGGGTCGGCGTGGGCGACGGCACCATCGACGTCCGTCGGGAGGTCTGGGAGAGGCTCCTGGCCCGGAAGAGGGCACGAGAATGACCGGCCTTCCCCTGTACGTGCGGGCGTTGCCGCGGCGGAGCATCTCGCGCATCTGCGGCCAGCTCGCCCGGCTGCATCCGCCGCGTTTCCTCCTGAGGGCCGCGATCCGGCAGTACGCGCGCATCTTCGAGGCGGACCTCGCGGAGGCCGCGAAGCCGATCGAGGGCTACACCTCGTTCCTGGAGTTCTTCGCGCGCCGCCTGAAGGAGGGGGCCCGCTCGTGGCCCGACGATCCCCTCGTGGTGGCGGCCCCCGCCGACGGACGGGTCCAGGCCGCGGGGGCCATCGAGCAGGGCCGCGCCCTCCAGGTGAAGGGCCGCAGCTACGACGTCGCCGAGCTGCTCGGCGACGGCAACCTCGCCTCGGCGCTGGAGGGCGGCTCGTTCCTCGCGACCTACCTGGCTCCGGGCGACTACCACCGCTTCCACTGGCCGTTCGACGCCCGGGTGAGGCGGGTGGACCATCGCCCGGGCGACCTGTGGCCGGTGCACCCGGGCGCCGCCCACAGCGTCCGGCGGCTCCTGCTGCAGAACGAACGGATGATCCTCTCGGGAACCGTCGCGTCGGGCGGGCGCTTCGCGTGCGTACCGGTCGGGGCCTTGAACGTCGGATCGATCCGCCTGGCGTTTCACGACGCGCGCACGAACCGGCTGGCTCCCGCCGTGGCGTGGCGCGACGCCGACCTCGACGTGTCGGTGCTCCGCGGCGAGGAGATGGGCTGGTTCGAGATGGGCTCGGCGGTCGTGCTGCTGCTCGCCCCCGAGGCGGGTCGACTCGACGTGCTCGCCGAGGGTAGCCGCCTGAAGGTGGGCACGACCGTGGGTCGCCTCTCGGGCTGAGGCGCGGTACGTCTCTTCAGAGCGCGAGCGACAGGTCCTGCTCGGCGTCCTCGCGGACCTCCACCTCCGACTCCCCGAGGGGGCCGTCCGGCGTTCCGGCGCTCACGCGGTACCGGCCCCCGGGAAGACCCTGGATGCGGAACCGCCCCTCCGCGTCGCAAAGCGTGCAGGTGGCCGTGCGGGGCCAGGGCTCCTCGCCGTCGAGACGGCGCCAGGCGACACGGATCCGGGAGGCGTCGGCGCCCACCTCTCCCCGCACCTGCCCGCGGATCGCCCCGCCGGGGGCGCCGAGAAGCACCTGCACCTCCGGCGCCGGTCGCCCGTCGTGGACATCGACCCCGTCCACGGTCACGGGCAGATAGGGACCGCCCCATACGGTGATGCGGTACGTGCCCGGTCGGATGCTCCAGAGGAGGAGGCGGGTCTGGAGATGGCGGCCGACGTACTCGCGCACGCGGTCGCCCGCCCTTCGGCGTTCGAGCAGGACGTGCACGACGACCGGCGGCAGGGCGGCCCTCTCCGTCTTGATCAACAGCAGCACCCCCTGGGGACGCGCGAGCTTGACGGCGAGGTCGCGCGTCCCGGGAGGGACGGCGAGCGTTCGCGCCGCGACCTTGCCGAGCGCGAACCTAAGGTCGTACGCCCCCTCCGCGAGACCCTCCAGCCGGAAGCGCCCCTCGCCGTCGGTGAGGGTCGGAAGGAGATCGAGGTCCCCCCCGCCCGTCACCGCCGCCTCGACGCGCACGCCGACCAGGGGCACCCCGTCGAAGTCGGTGACCCGCCCCTCGATGGCGCCGCCCTCGACCGGGGGAGGACGATCGAGGTCCTCCTCGCCTTCGGGTTCGCGGTTCTGGTCGGTCACGCTCATGGCCACCCGCAGTCTCCGGCCAGATGCCCGGAGCGGCAAGGGGCGCGCCGCCGGCCCCCGTTCTGCCCTCCTCAAGCGACGCCCTTGGGCTTGCGTCCCTTCAACGCCGCGAAGAGCGTCGGCAGGACGACCAGCGTCAGGGCCGTCGACGAGATGAGGCCGCCGATCACGACGGTCGCGAGAGGCCGCTGGACCTCCGCGCCGACCCCCGTGTTCACGGCCATCGGGACGAATCCGAGTCCCGCGACGAGAGCCGTCATCAAGACCGGCCGGAGTCTCTGATCCGCGGCGGACAGGACCGCCTCGCGAACCGGCCTGCCCTCGGCGAGGTACCGCCGGATCGTGGAGACCATGACCATGTCGGCGAGGACGGATACGCCGGCGAGCGCGATGAACCCGACGCCCGCCGAGATGCTGAACGGCATGCCCCGGAAGTGGAGGGCGAGGACGCCCCCCACGAGGGCGAAGGGCACCCCCGTGAACACCCGCAACGAGTCACGGATGTTGCCGTAGGTCGAGAAGACGAGGATCAAGATCAGGAGCAGCGCAATGGGGACGACGACGGCCAAGGTCCGCGAGGCCCGCACGAGGTTCTCGAACTGCCCCCCGAACTCGACGCGACTCCCCGCCTTCCGAAGGTCGTCCCCGAGCTCGGTCTCGATGCGCCGTTGGGCTTCCGCGACGAAACCGGCCAGATCGCGGCCGACCACATTGGTCGTGACCACCACGCGTCGCTTGGCCCACTCGCGGTTGATCACCAGGGGGCCCTTCGTCCGCTTCACGTGCGCCAGTCGCGACAGGGGAAGGCGGCGCCCGTCGGGCGTCGTCACGAGCATCGATCCGAAGAGGGCGGGGTTGTCGCGGTAGCGCTCCGGCAGCCACACCGTCAGCGGGAAGAGGCGGGCCCCATCGCGAATTTCCCCGACCTTCGTTCCGCCAGCGGCCTCCACGAAGTCGAGGACGTCCTTCGCCTGCAGGCCGTATCGAGACAGCGATTCCGGATCCAACTCGACGCGGAGGACGGGCTGACCCGCCAGCGGCTCCGCGGCGGGATCCGCAGCCCCCGGTATCCGCGCCAGCAGTTGTTGCACCTTCTCGGCGAGGTCCCGGAGCGTGTCGTAGTCGTCGCCGAAGATCTTCACGCCCACATCGGTGCGCACGCCGCTGATCATCTCGTTGAAACGCATCTCGATCGGCTGCGTGAAGGCGAAACTCATCCCCGGGAAGGCCCGCAGCTCGCGACGCATCTCGACCACGAGTTCCGCCTTGGTGTGGGCCCTCTTCCACCGCCCGCGCGGCGTGAGCATGACGAAGACGTCGCTCACCTCCTGCCCCATGGGATCGGTGGCGACCTCCGGCGTCCCCGTGCGGGTCCAGATGCGGGAAATCTCGTCGGGGAACTCCCGGAGGAGCAACCTCTCGATCCGCGTGCCGACCCGAGCGCTCTCCGGGATGGAGACGCCCGGGAACCGCACGGTGTTGATGACGATCGAACCTTCGTCGAGCTGAGGGATGAAGACGGAGCCGAGCGACAGGGCGAGGGGGACCGTCCCCGCCACGACGATGGCGGCCGACCCGATGACGAACACCGGGTGCCGGACGGCATACCGCACGACGGGGCGGTACAGCGCCTTCAACACGCCGAGGATCAAGGGCTCGCGGTGGTGCGCGCGTCGGGAGAGAAAGAGGCTCGCGAGCACGGGCATCACCGTGAGAGAGAGGACCATCGATCCGGCGAGCGCGAACACGACGGTCAGCGCCATCGGGCGGAACAGCTTGCCTTCGACGCCCTGCAGCGCGAGCAACGGGAGGTACACGATCATGATGATCAGTTCGCCGAACATCGTCGGCTTACGGACCTCCTTCGATGCCTTCGCCACGACCTCGACGACCGGAAGGTCCGTCCGGTCCGAGTCCAGACGCCGGACGGAGTTCTCGACCATGATGACGGAGCTGTCCACGATGAGTCCGAAGTCGAGAGCGCCCAGACTCATCAGCGTGCCGGCGATGCCCGTCTGGATCATCATGTCGAAGGCGAAGAGCATGGACAGCGGGATGGCGCCGGCGACGATGACGGCGGCGCGCAGGTTCCCGAGGAAGAGGAAGAGGATCGCGACGACGAGGAGCGCGCCCTCCAGGAGGTTGCGCTTGACCGTTCCGATGACCTTGTCGACGAGCGTGGTCCGGTCGTAGAGGACGTCGACGCGCGCCCCTTCCGGCAGCATGCGCTTCACGATCTCCATGCGCTGGCGCAGGCGTGCCGCGACTTCGTGGCTGTTCTCGCCAAGAAGCATGAAGCCGAGCCCGAGGACGACCTCCCCGCGTCCGTCGGCGGTGACCACGCCACGCCGGATCTCGTGCCCCTTGGCCACCTCTGCGACGTCGCGAATGCGTACGGCCTGCCCGTCCTCGGAGCGGATGGTGATCCCCCCGATCTCCTTCTCCGTGGTGACGATCCCGACACCATGGACGAGCAACGCCTCTCCCGCCGCGCCGGCAACGCCGCCTCCGACGTTCAGGTTGCCCCGCTCCAGGGCCTGGGTCACCTCGTGAAGCGACAGGCCGTACCTCGCGAGCCGGATCGGATCGACGAGAACCTGGTACTGGAGCTCGTATCCGCCCCACGTGTTCACCTCGGCGACGCCGCGTACAGACAGGAGTTGCGGCTTCACGACCCAGTCGTGGAGCGTCCGCGCCTCCGTCAGGTCCCCCGACGGGAGCGACAAGACGTAGTGGTAGATCTCGCCCAGACCGGTCGCGACGGGTCCCATCGTGGGACGTGCGATGCCCTCGGGCAGGTCCACCGCCTGGAGGCGCTCGAGGACCTGTGCGCGCGCGAAGTAGACGTCGGTTCCGTCCTCGAAGACCAGCGTCACCTGGGACAGACCGAATTTCGACATCGAGCGGACGAGCTCGACGTGGGGCAGGCCGCCCATCACCTGCTCCACCTTGGCGCTGATCTGCTTCTCGACCTCCTCCGGTCCCAGGGCCGGAGCCACGGTGTTCACCTGCACCATCACGTCGGTGGCGTCGGGGAGCGCGTCGATGGAGAGGTGCCGGAGGGACAGCACGCTTCCGGCCACGAAGAGACCCGCGAGCAGGAGGACCAGGCCCCGGTGCCTCAGAGAGGCGTCGATGATCCAGTTCAGCATGCAGATCCGTCCCGCGGTGCCGGGTAAACGAGCGCGGTTGCTCGATGATGCTCGTCAGTGGCCGCGACCGCGGCTCACTTCTCGATGCATCACCCGGCGCCCATCTCGCCGCGGAGCACTTCGCTCTTGAGAAGGAAACTCCCCGTCGTGACGATCTTCTCGCCCTCGACGAGTCCACCGCGAATCTCGTAGCTGCCCGCGTAGGCGACTCCGAGGTCCACGGATCGAGACTTGAACACGTTGCCCACGGGATTCGTGAACACGAACCAGCAGTCCCCGTCGGTCTGTACCGCGGACTTGGGAACCACGATCCGGGGCTCGGCCGGTCGGACGCGGATGGCGGCGTGGCCGAACATCCCGGCTCGGAGGATCACCCTCTTGTTCTTCACATCGGCAAGCACGGGGATGGTCCGCGTGCGCTCGTCCACCTCACCGCCCACCGTTTGCACGTGCCCCACGAAGCGCTCACCCGGCAGCCCGTCGAGATGGAAGACGACCCGCTGGCCCTCCTCCACCTTCGGGAGGTCCTGCTCGTAGATGGCGATCGCCAGGCGCAACCGGGACAGGTCCGCCACGGCGAACAGCGGGCGGCCCGGCGCGGCCGCGTCACCCACGACCGCGGTGACGTCCAGCACCTCGCCGGCGATGGGCGCGCGGACCTCCAGCCGCGTCGCCATGTCTTCCGAGTCCGTCAGCCGATCGATCTCCTCGGCGGTCACCCCCTGAACGAGGAGCCGTTGTCGGGCGGTGGCCAGTTCGATCTGGGATTCCTCGAGGGAAGCCTCCGCTTCGAGAAGATCCCGACCGGTTCCGATCTTCTTGCGGGCGAGTTCCTTCTCCTGCGCATGCGTCCGTTCGCGGAGCTTCAGAATCGCGCGGGCCCGCCGCAACTCCGCGATCGATTCGCCGATCACCTGGGAATCCAGGATGGCGAGCACGTCGCCCGCTTCGACCGACTGTCCTACGGAGGCGAGCACCTGCACGACGGTTCCCGGAACGCGCGGTACGACGTGCGCATGGGCCCCGGGAAGATAGTCGGTTTCCGCGGTCGCGTCGATCGACTCGTCGATGGCGAGCGCCTTCACCTCGGTGGTCCGGAGTCCGGCCGCTTCCACCATCTCATCCGGCATCGTGATCCGGACGAGGGCGTTCGGGCACTCGTCCGGGCCGGGCTCCCTGTCCTGGACCAGCATGAGTCCCCCGCGGGCGAGCTCCTTGTTGCAGAGTTCGTCCTCCGAGAGCGGCACGCCGTGACTCCCGCACCAGTCCTCGCCATGCGTGGGCGCGGGCTGCCAGGGGAGCCTCCCGTCGTGGCCGACGGCGTAGAACGCGCCGCCCAGACCGGCGAAGGTCGCCAGCGTCAGCAGGCCGTGCAGAGCCAGCCGGATGATGACCACTACTTCTCCTCTTCCGCACAGTCTTCGCAGAGATCGGTGTCGTGGTTGTCGCCGGGCTCCCATCCGCAGCCCTTGCAGTAGTCGTAGGCGACCCACTCGTCGCCGTCCTTCACCTGGTACTTGGAGATCTCGATGAACCGCGTCTTCGGGAACTTCCAACCGAGAATCCGGACGTCCTTCCCCTCGAGCTTCCGATTCACGATCACGCCGTGACCCTTCGCGTTGTCGACGAAGGACCAAAGCGCCCCCTCCGGTGTGACGAGACCGAGGGCGCCGCGCGAGTGGAGGGCGTCTTGCGCGTTGGCGCCACGCGACGCCAGGATCGCGCCGACACTGGCGAACGTGCCGGGGACTTCGATGCGGTCTTCGTTCTGGCGAAGAGGCGCGGGATCGTCCTCGGCGACGGCGACGGCCGTCGCGAGGCCCGCGAGCGCGGCGACGAGCAGCAGGACATGCTTCATGGGTGGGTTTCCTCCTGGGTCCTGGATACGAGACGGACGCACAGGAAGGACTCCAACTCCTGCGCGGCGAGGTTGAGTTCAGCCAGCGCGTCCACGTGGGCCACGCGCGCGTCGGACAGCGTTCGGCGGGCGTCCAGCACGTCCAGGTACGTGAGCTTGCCGACTTCGTACCCCTCCCGGGTCTGCTGGAGCGCCTTCTCGGCGGTGGGCAGGATCTCCGTCCGGTAGCGCCGCGTGCGCTCCTCGGCCGTCACGAAGTCGCGATAGATGGCGGCCGTGCGGCGCTCCACGTCTCGACGCGCCGCCTCCACCCGCGCCACCGCCTGGCCGTGCCTGGCCCGGGCCGCCGCGACGCGCGCCTGGTTGGAGTCGTTGACCGGGATGGGGATGCTGACGCCGACGTCGGCGAACCCGTCACCGGCGCCATTCTCTCCGGCGGCCACGGAGACGTCGAGATCCGGAACCGCCTCGGCTCTCGCCTGGTCGATCCTGTGGCGAGCCGCGACGACCGCCGAGCGGGCGATCGCGACCAAGGGGTGGTTCGGCGTGAGGGCCCGGAGCGCGTCCCACGTCGGCACCTCGAATGCCGCGGCGAGAGAGCCCCCATCCAGGATCGTCGCGGGCACTTCCGCGCCGACGGCGGCGACGAGGACGCGCTTCGCGGCCTCGATCTCCCGCGTTGCCGCCTCGATGTCGCTGTCGGCCCGCCCCAGGTCTACCTCCGCCCGCAGCACTTCCGATTCCGCGGCCACCTGCGCGGCCTGCCTCGCTCTCGCCGTGTCCACGAGGCCGGCGGCCAGGTCGCGGACCGTCACGGCCACCGCGCGTCGCCTCCGGGCCGCCACGAGCGTCACGTACGCGCGGCGTACGTCGAGGAGGATCTCATTGCGCTTCCAGAGATACTGGAGGACCTCGACGTCGCGCTGGGCTTCCGCGGCGGTCCGGGCCGCCCTCAGGCGGCTGCCGATCACGACGGGAATCCGGACGCCAACGCGCCGCGTGGAGTCGTAGCGGGAGTTGCCGCCCAGGCGAAATTCCTCCACTTCTCCAAGCGCGGTCGGATTGGGGTAGAGCTGGGCCTGCCAGATGGCGGCCGTGGCGACGTCGATTCCCTTGCGCTCCGCCACCAGGTCGGGGTTCGAGCGATCCGTCAGGGCGAGCAGTCGTCTGAGCGCCGGGTCGCCCGGCGGGGCGGGGTCGGCGGTGCAGGCCCCGGGGGAGGACGTGCCCAGGACGGGACACTCCCGGGCGGCCAGCCGCGCCAGGTCGGGCGCCAAAGGCGCGGCCCGGGCGCACGCCCCGAACGTGAGCATCGGTCCCAGGAGCAATACCGCCCTCTTGCCCATCCCTCCGAGGCCTCCGTCCTCTACGCGTACCGGGTGCACTGCGAGATGGGTTCGCGGGCCCGCCGGACGATGCCCTCCGCCATCTCGAGCATCCGGGGAAGGTCCGCATCGGCGATCCGGTAGTACCGTCGGCGGCCGCGCTGATCGAACTCCACGAGCCCGCAACACCGCATGCAGGCCAGGTGCATCGACGCGTTCGGCTGGGACAGGCCCGTCGATCGGACGAGCTCGGTGACGGAACGCGGCCCCCCCAGGAGGGCCCGCGCAAGCTTCAACCGCGACGGATCACCCAGGCCGCGGAAGAACTTGGATGCGGGGCCGATCTCCAGGCCGGAGCGGGTCGGGAGGGTCCGGGGGTCGGAATGCATAAGCGGAGACTGATATGTTGGAACCCGGAGCGGGTCAAGTCCTTCCGCCCGCCGTACCGCGGCGAAAGGTCCGATCGGGTGGCGGCAAGGGGTCTCCCGCGCCCTTCCCCGCCTCCCCGGCGGCGCGAGCGCGCTCGCGAGCGGGCCGGGGGCGCCGCGGGGCCGGACGCCGCGATCGGCCCTCGGAGGGTGGGAGGCCACCGTCCCCCGGGCATCGGCGGTCCCCACCCCTCGGATCACCGGCCGGCCGTCGCCCCGGCGAGGGACGTCGACCCGCCGCGCTCAGCCCTGGTCTTCGTCCCGGAACAGGTCCTTCAAGTGCTTCTTGTTGTCGTCGTAGAGAAGCTCCCACTCCTCGAAGGTCTTGATCTGCCGGTTCGTGAGGCGGTTCAGCCCGCCGACGATGCCGGGGCCGACGAGCGCCCAGCGCTCCTGCGCGGACTGGCTCACACCCTTGTCCGCCGAGTAGCCGGGCCGGAATCGCCGGCCGAGGGAGACCAGCTCGTCCAGGATCTTCACGCGGTTGCGCGTGTCCAGGCTGTATCCGCCGAGCGCCAGGGCGGCCTCCTTGGAGATCTGGCCGTCCTTGGCCTTCTCCACGAGCTCGAGGAGGTCCTTCACGGCACGGCTCGGCGCGAGCTCCCCCGTGGCCTTGACGACCAGGAGCTGGAACTCCGTCGCCTCCTCGACGTCGCGGTCCGGCAGCTCGCGGTGGATCTCCTTCCAGGCGGCCTTGGGATCGTCCATGGCGACGAGGGCCTCGACCGCGGCGTTGCGGGCCGCCCCGAGGCGGTCGTCCTTGACGATGTCGCCGAGCGCCCCCATGAGCTTGCCGCGGGCTCCTTTGTCCTCGAGCCCCTCGTCCTTGTACATGGGCGGGACCTTGGCGATGGCCTCGGTGATCTCGCTCGTCTTCTTGTCCTTCCGCAGGGCATCGAGCTGATCGACGAGCTGGAGCGCCTCTTCCTTCTTCTGCTTGGCCTCGTCATCGCCGGCGCGCGCGGGGACCGTCAGCGTGAAGGCGAGGACCGCCAGACCGGAAACCAGGAGACTGCGTCGCATGATCCGGATCCTCCTCGGGTCCATGGTCGTTCGGGCACCGGGGCGTGACCAGTCCTACCGGCCCGAGCCCGGGGCGGGGGTCTCCCCGCCGTCCTTCCCCTCCCCCGGAGCCCCTTCGGAGGGCGTTTCGCCGGAGGCGGCGTCGCCGGCTTCGCCCTCGGCGGCCTCCCGCTCCTCCTGCAGCACCTGCTCCGCCTGCTTTCCGGCGCGTTCGATCGTACTGACGGCCACCTGGAGCGGGAGGAGGAACGGCAACGTGCGTCCGCCGCCGACCGCCTCCTGCGCCACGATGAAGCCGACGACCGTCCCGTCCGCCCGGTACAGGGGCTGGCCGATCTCGGTGAAGCCGCCGCGGATCATCCAGAGCTTGCGCGGCTTCGTGATGTGACCAACGACCTGGACGCTGTCGCACCAGGGGGCGTAGTCGAAGCCCTGGTCGAGGCGGGACACGCCGTAGAGGCGGTCGCCGATGGCGACCTCGCCGGCGTTCGCAAGGTCCACGGGGCTCACCTTCCGGTCCCCCAGGTCCTTGATGCGGACGAACGCGAGACCGAGCGTGGTGTCCGTCGCCCCCACCACGGACTCGTACTCCTTCGGATCGCCCGGGAAGAGGACGCGCACGTTGGTCGGGGTGGCATGGATTTCGAGCCCCTGCCCCTGGGGCATGCGGAAGTGCGGATTCAGGTCGCGGTCGGACAGGACGACCAGCCCGGTGGCATCGACGACGACGCCCGTGGACGTCCCGGGGATCTCACGCTCCCCGTGGCTCGGGATCTGGACGCTCAGGACGAACTTGACGGTGACGATCGAGTCGGCGTGGGCCGCGATCAAGGCCTCCAGCGGCTCGTCGGCACGGGCCGGAGGCGAGAGGACGAGAAGTCCCGCCAGAGCGGCGGCGACGACCAGGGTCTTCATCATGGTCTTCCTTTCCATCGTCGGAGGTTGGGAAGGAGTGGGCCGAAGCCCCGGATTCGACTCCCTCCCGTCCTCCTACTCCTCCGGCCACTCGGGCTCGGGGAACACGAAAGTCGTGAGGCGACCGCGGCGCACGAACAACTGCACGCGCTCGGGCTTCGCCTCCGCGACGCGGCGGGTCTGGCGCTCGAAGTCCTTCAGGGTGCGGATCTTCTCGCCCTGGATGGCGATGAGCAGGTCCCCCGCCGCGAGGCCCGCGACGCTCGCCCAGCCCCCGCTCTCGACCTTGGCCACCAGCACGCCTTCGATGTCGAGCGGCCAGTCGTGGTCGACCTTGTCGCGGTAGGTGAGCTCGCGCACGCCGTACTCGAGCACGTCGTCGTTGGCGGTCTTGACGTCGGCCGCCGTCTGGGGCGTCTCCTCGAGCGTGACCTCGATCTCCTTCTCCTCGCCGTCGCGGAGGACCTTCAGGGTGACCTGGCTCGCGATGTCCATGTCTTCGATGCGTCGCCGGAGCACCTCGGCGTCCTGGAGCCGGGAAGCCGGAATCGGGTCCCCGTCGAGCGCGACGAGCACGTCCCCGGGCTGCAGGCCGGCCTTCGCCGCTTCGCTCCCGGCGAACACGCGGGTGACGCGCAGCCCCTGGCAGCCCTTCAGGCCGAGGGCCTGCGCGACGCTCGGCGTCATGACCTGCGTGTCCACGCCGAGCCATGCCTTGGCCAACTCCGTCCCGCGGTGACGGGGCGGCTTTCGGGTCATGTCGAGCGCGGTGACCATGTCCCGATGCCCGCGCAGGAACCGGACGAGCAGGTTGTCGTCCCCGGCGTGCTTCTTCTGGAGGGCCTGGAAGCTCTCGAGATCCGTCACGTTCTCGCCGCCGATGGCGCGCACCACGTCGCCACCCCGCATCGACGGCCGCGCGACCTCGGGCGCGGACCCGGGGCGCACGCCGGTGATCAGCACGCCGTCGGTGCTCTCGAGATCCATGGCGAACGCCATGGGGCCGGTGATCGCGCGCGCGGTCACGCCGAAGATCGGGTACACGCCGTCCTTCCCTTGATAGGGCTCCATGCGGGCGACCTCGACCGTCGTCGTGTGCTTCTCGCCGTCGCGAAGGAAGCGCACCTCCTGCTTCGACCCGACGGGGAGGTTCGCGATCCACGCATAGAGGGGGGGCACGTCCTCGAAGCGCCGGACGTCCGCCGGGTGACCGCCGATCCCGAGGATCACGTCGCCGGGCTGGAGCCCCGCCTTCGCCGCGGGATGGCCGGCGAGCACGGCACCCACCAGCGCGCCGTCTTCGCGACCGAGCGCCTCGACGGGCAACACCGTGAACCCCAGCCATCCGCGCTCGATCTCGCCGAAGGTCAGCACGCGGTTGAGGACCTCGCGCGCGAGGTTCGAGGGGATGGCGAAGCCCATGCCGGTTCCGCCGAGCTCGTTGATGCCGACGACTTCGCCCTCGAGGTTGATCAGGGGACCGCCGCTGTTGCCGGGCTGGATGAGCGCGTCGTGCTGGATGTATCGCGTGAGAAGCCCGGTGCGTTCGCCCGTCGGCAACTCGAAGTTCTCGATGCTGCTTCCCGTGAACGACTTGAAGACGCGGTTCGTACTCGAGACGATGCCGAGCGTCATCGAGGAGGAGAGACCGCGGGGGTTGCCCAGGGCGAGGACCCTGTCCCCGACCTCCAGTTGGTCGGAGTCGCCGAACGCCGCGAAGGGAACCGGCTTCGTGGGGTCCTTGCGGGCGTCGAGCCGGAGCTTGAGGACGGAGAGGTCCGTCAGGGGATCGTCCGTGACGACGTCCGCGGGGATCTCCTCGCCGGTGGTGAGGATGCAGGTGAGCCGGGTGGCGTTCGCGGCGACGTGGTAGTTGGTCAGCACGTGCCCGGCCGGGCTCACGATGACGCCGCTTCCCTGCGCGGGGTTGCGCATGGCCCGCCCGCCCACGTGCTCGTCGACGATCACGGCGATGTTCACCAGCGCGGGGTAGACGCGATCGCGGGCGCGGAGCAGCGTCGCCTGGTCCGGGTCCGTGTTCTCGTCCGCAGCGCGCAAGGAAGGGACGGCGGCGAGGAAGGCGAACAGCGAGGCGACGAAGACGCGCAGGACCTTCGGCTTCATCCAATCGGTCTCCCGGCCGACCGCTCGGCCGGACCAGGGGTACCAAGAGGGAGGGCCCTCGTCCCTTCGGAACGGGGGAGCCGAGGCGTTCGGGGCTTCCTACCGGTCCGACATCGACCCGGAGGCGGAGGCGGCGACCCCGTACCCGTCGGGCGCATGGTCGGGGTGGAGCACCATCCGCGATGTCGTCGGGGGCGGCCGGACGGAGGCGCTCACCGTGGCCGGGCCGTTCCCCCCCGGCTTGGCGGCGGCCAGGACCGTGTACCGACCCGGGATGGGGGCGTTGAAGTTGAGGTAGTAGCTCCCGTCGTCTCCGTGGTGCACGGTCGGGGCCGGCGCACCCTGGAGCCGGCGGGAAGGGTCGAGCGCGCGTCCACCCCACGGGTCCTCGACGCCGTTCACCTGGACCCTCGTGGAGGACCCGCGAAGCGGCTGGATGCGGACGGTCACCTCCCCGCCGCGCGGCGCGGAGATGCTCACGGGGTAGGTGTCGCAGCTCGTGAGGTTCACCCGGAGATCCGAGATCCCCGGGAAGGCGAGATCGTGGTGGAAGGTGTAGTAGACGGTCTCGCACGGTGTCTGCGGCGTCACGGTCACCTGGTAGGCGCCGGAGCGGAGGAGGACGACGCCCTCGACGTGGGTGGTCGCCGCGCCCTTCGCCGTGGTGGTCTGCGCGGCGACGGGGATCGGCTTGCCCTGGGGATCGAAGAGCTGGACGTCGGGCGCGGCGATGTTTCCGGCGTCGCTCCTCAGATCGAAGGAGAGCAGGGAGGACTCGACCCCCTCGAACGTGAAGGACTGGCTGCACCGCCCCGGCGGTAGGCGTCCCTCGAGGGTGTCGCAGGGGCCGACGGCCGTGCCGGGGACCGCCAGGGATCGGGACCGGCAGGCCCCGAGGCCGAGCAGCAGGGCCACCGCCACCGCCATCCCCATCGGTCGTACCGCCCGCTCCATCCGGACATCGAGCATGGGATCCTCCTCCCGAGAGAGACCTCGCAACCCGGAGTCTAGCGCGATGTGCGCACGAAACCACATCCCCTTGTGTACGATTGCCGGTTCGGACCCTACGGGAGGCGCCGGGCTCCAGGGGGACCTCAAGACCTTCGCGGCGCACGGCGTGGAGGGGACGGCGGTGGTGACCGCCTTGACCGTCCAGGGGAGAACGGGGGTGCGGCGCGTCGAGCCCGTGCCCGCCGACCTGGTCCGCCAGCAGTTGGAGGTCGTCCTCGAGGAGGTCCGCCCGGCGGCCATCAAGACGGGCATGCTCTGGAGCGGCGAGACGATCGCAGCCGTCGCCGACGTCCTCCAGGCCGCGTTCGACGGCCCCCTGGTCGTGGATCCGGTGCTCGTCGCGACGACCGGCGGCGAACTGCTCCGGCCCGACGCCCTGGAGGCCCTGCGAGAGCGCCTCGTGCCCCGGGCCTGGGTGATCACCCCGAACCTCCCGGAGGCCGCGCGCCTGCTCGGCCGGGACGCCGTCCCGGAGGAGGGGATGGAGGACGCCGCGCGGGCGCTGCTCGCCCTCGGCTGTCGGGCGGTGGTGGTCAAGGGCGGACACGGCCACGGGACGGAGGCGGTGGACGTCCTCGCGACCCCGGAAGGCTCCCTCCGGCTGGCGCTCCCGCGCCTCCCGGGGGCCAACGCCCACGGGACCGGTTGCGCCTTCGCCGCGTCCCTCGCGGCCCGCCTCGGTCGGGGGGCCCCCCTTCTCGAAGCCGTTCGCGGCGCGAAGGCGTACGTCCACCGTGCGCTCGCGGCGGCGGCGAGCCGCGGCGCGGGCGCCTCGCTGGTCCACGCCGTCGAAGCCTGATCGCGTGGCAAGAGATCCCATGCTCGGGCGTCGGCCGGCGGCGGAGCCCCGCAGCGGCGTGGCGCCTCGACCGCCCCTTCGACGAGCCCAGGGCGGCTGCGCCGCACCCTTTCGTCCCGCCACGGGCGCCGGTACGCTTCTCCCTCTGGACGGAGGGAGAAGGAGGCGGACTCCAAGGTGAAGGTCACGATCATCGGGGCTGGCGTCCTGGGCACGTCCCTGGGCATCCTCCTCCGCCGGGCCGGCTACGAGATCGTCGCGGTGTGCAGCCGCCACGCGCGCTCGGCCCAGGTGGCCCGCGACCTGATCGGCCAGGGCGAACTGGTGGGCGACCCGGGGCTCTCGGCGATGGGCGCCGACATCGTCTTCCTCGCGGTGCCCGACCGTGTGATCCCGAGCGTCTCGATCCTGGTGGCCGCGAGCGGGGCCCTCAAGCGCGGAGCCGTGGTGGCCCACCTGGCCGGCGGGCTGCCGGCCCGCGTGCTCTCCGGCACGGAAGCGGCCGGGGCGTACCGCGGTTCGATGCACCCGCTCCAGACCTTCGCGGAAGTGGACACCGCGGTCCGGATGCTTCCCGATTCCTTCTTCTTCCTCGAGGGCGACGAGGAGGCGGTGGAGGTGCTCCGCAGCGTCGTGATCGCCCTGGACGGCCGCCCCATCTGCATCGAGAGCCGCAACAAGGCGCTCTATCACGCCGGCGCGAGCGCCGCGTCGAACTTCCTTGTCAGCCTGATCGACTACGCGCAGACCCTCTTGCTGAGGGCCGGCGTGCCCCAGGGAGTCGCCCTTCCCGCGCTCCTGCCCCTCATCAAGGGCACGATCGCGAACCTGGAGGCCGTGGGGGTTCCCGACGCGCTCACGGGGCCGATCGCCCGCGGCGACCTCGGGACCGTCCGGAGCCACATGCAGCGGCTGCGCGAGATCCCGGGCAACGCGGTGCGCTTCTACCGGGAAATGGGGCGCCGGACCGTCGAGGTGGCCGTTCGAAAGGGAAGCCTCGGCCGGGAGAGAGCCGCCGCGATGCTCGACGTGCTGGCGGAAGGCGAGTACCCCATGCCGGAGGAGGGTCCGCCTCCCCCGCCCGCGGGCGGCGATCTGCCCGACGTGTTCCGAAGGTAGCTCCCGGCCGGCACCAGGCCGGACAAGAGGTCAGCCCGTGTATCCGGAACAGCAACGCTACTGGGTCTCGCTCCTCAATCTGCAGCGGACGTGGAATGACGACGAGACGGCCCTGGGCTTCCTGCCCCCGCGCTACCGCGACTTCCAGTCGAAACCGGCGTGGCCCCAGCGCAAGGCCCTGACCTTCCTGCTGAACAACCTCGAACTGATCCGGGACAGTTGGCGGCGGCTCGAAGCGGGCGAGTCTCTCGAGTGGGACCTGCTGAACGCCGGACTGGGTGGCCTCACCCTCCGCCTGCAACCGTGGCGCAGCGTCGGAGAGATCCGCAGTGCGAGCCGGGCGAAGGTGGACCTCGGCGGGCGGTTGGAGACGCTCCAGGTCACCACGGACCACGACGACCTGAACGCGGGCACGCGCTACATCCGCGCCACGGTGGAACGCGCGCTCTACTACTTCGCCCAGTACGTGGACGCGCGTCTGTCCGACCCCGCCTACCCCGGCATCTCGCCCGGTCGCTGGCGCGTGGTCCCCTCCGACGACGGCAGCGGCGACCTCGCCCTGGAGCGCGCTCCCGGGGACGCCCCGTGAGCTCGCCGCACGACGAATACCGCAGCCCGCTCGGCACCCGGTACGCAGGGGAGGCCATGCGGGCCCTCTTCTCGGAGCGCCGTCGCGTCCACACGTGGCGCCTCCTCTGGATCTGGCTGGCGGAGGCGGAGCGCGAGCTGGGCGTCGGCATCGAGGACGCGCAGATCGAGGCGATGAAGGCGGCGCTGGACGACATCGACTTCGCGAAGGCCGCCGCCTACGAGCGGCGGTTCCGCCACGACGTCATGGCCCACGTCCACGCCTACGGCGACGCCGCCCCGCAGGCGCGGGGCGTGATCCACCTCGGCGCCACGTCGTGCTACGTGACCGACAACGCCGACGTGATCCTCTACCGCGAAGCGCTCGACGCGGTGGCGGTGCTTCTCGCGGAGGCCGTGGCGGCGCTCGCCGCGTTCGCCGAGACGCACGCCGCGACGCCGTGCCTCGCGTACACGCACTTCCAGCCCGCGCAGCCGACGACGGTGGGCAAGCGGGCGTGTCTCTGGATGCAGGACTTCCTGCGCGACCTCGAGGCCGTCGAGCGGATGGCCCGCGAGCTCCCCTTCCTGGGCTCCAAGGGCACCACGGGGACGCAGGCCTCCTTCGTCGCCCTGCTCGGCGGCGACGTGGAGAAGGTCCTGGAGCTCGACCGGAAGGTGGCGGAGAGCGCCGGCTTCGACGAGCCCCTGGCCGTTTCGGGGCAGACGTACCCACGCAAGGCCGACTACGAGATCCTCTCCGTCCTGGGCGGCATCGCCATCAGCGCCACGCGCATGGCCAACGACGTCCGCCTGCTGTCCAACCTCCGGGAAGTGTCGGAGCCCTTCGGGAAGGACCAGATCGGTTCCTCCGCGATGGCCTACAAGCAGAACCCGATGCGGTCGGAACGGGTCACCTCGCTGGCGCGCCACCTCCTCGCCTTCCTTCCCGAGGCCGCGAACATGGCGGCGGCGCAGTGGCTCGAGCGCACGCTCGACGATTCCGCCGGGCGCCGCATGTTCCTGCCCGAGGCGTTCCTCGCCGCGGACGGCATCCTCCGCATCGTGGCGAACGTCGCGCAGGGCCTCGTGGTGAACGAAGCCGTCGTCGCCTCGCGGCTGGAGCGGGAGCTCCCCTTCATGGCCACGGAGGAGATCCTGATGCGGGCCGTCCGCGCGGGCGGCGACCGGCAGGACCTGCACGAGCGGATCCGCCGGCACAGCCTCGCCGCGAAGGAGCGGCTGCTCGAGGGGGCACGGACGAACGACCTGCTGGAGCGTCTCGCCGGCGACGAAGCGTTCGTCGCCGTCAAGGGCGACTTCGACGCGCTGCTTCGCGTGGGACGGTTCGTGGGGATCGCCCCCCAACAGACGACGCGCTTCCTCGCCGAACGCGTGCGCCCGGCCCTGGCGCCCTACCGCGACGCCCTGGGCGGCTCTTTCGACCTCACCGTGTAGAGAGGACGGGAAGACGTCGCGTCCGGGCCTTCGCCCGACGGCGATATCGCGATGCCGCGTTGCTCGTCCTCTCCGCCCCGCTGCGGAGAGGCCTCCTCCTCACGCCTTGCCTCGCGCTCCCTCGTTCGGGCTCGGTCCCTCGCCCCATCTTCTTCGCCCATCCGCGAACCTGCGCCCAGCCCGGGGACGTGGGTACAGTGCGTCGTTCTCCCCTGTCACGAGTCAGAGGCGGGCCCATGACGCTGTACCAGACGATCCAACAAGACAGTGACCCGGTCGAGACCCGCGAGTGGACCGAATCGCTCGATGCCGTCGTGCGGGCCGCCGGGCCCAACCGGGCCCGCTACATCCTCTCGCAGGTCATGGCGCAGGCGCGGCGCATCGGGTGCCTGCCCGAGGACCTGCTCGCCTCCGACTACGTGAACACGATCCCCGCGCACCGGGAGCCCCCCTTCCCCGGCGATGAAGAGATGGAGCGGCGGATCGGCGACATCATCCGATGGAACGCCGCGGTGATGGTGTCGCGCGCGAACCATCGCTTCCCGAACCTGGGCGGTCACCTCTCGACCTACGCCTCGTCCGCGGAGCTCTACGACGTCGGCTTCCACCACTTCTTCCGGGGTCCGGGCGAGGACCGCAATCCGGACCAGGTCTTCTTCCAGGGACACGGCGCACCCGGCATCTACGCCCGCGCCTTCCTGGAAGGTCGGTTCACGGCGGAGCGCCTGGACCGCTTCCGGCGCGAGACGCTCCGCGGAAGCGGACTCTCCTCCTATCCCCACCCCCGCCTGATGCCGGAGTTCTGGCAGTTCCCGACGGTCTCCATGGGGCTGGGGCCGATCGCCTCCATCTACCAGGCCCGGTTCAACCGCTATCTCCGGGCCCGCGGCATCCTGGAGGGTCCCGAGTCGCGCGTCTGGGCCTTCGTGGGCGACGGCGAGACGGACGAACCGGAGTCGCTCGGGGCCCTCTCCGTGGCGTCCCGGGAGGGCCTCGACAACCTCACGTGGGTCGTCAACTGCAACCTCCAGCGGCTGGACGGTCCGGTGCGCGGCAACGGCAAGATCGTGCAGGAGCTCGAGACGGTCTTCCGCGGCGCCGGATGGAACGTCATCAAGGTGCTCTGGTCGCGGGACTGGGACGATCTCCTCGCGCGGGACGTGAACGGCCAACTGCACCGCCGCATGAACGAGGTGCTCGACGGTCACCTCCAGAAGTTCCGCGCGGAGGGCGGCGGCTACATCCGCAAGCACTTCTTCGGCACCAGTCCGGAACTCCTGGGCCTCGTCTCGCACCTGAGCGACGAACAGATCACGGCGCTGAGGCGCGGCGGTCACGATCCCCGCAAGATCTACGCGGCCTACGAGGCGGCGGTGGAGCACAAGGGCCGTCCGACGGTGGTGCTCGCGCAGACCGTGAAGGGATTCGCGCTGGGCGAGGGGTTCGAAAGCAAGAACGTCACGCACCAGATGAAGAAGTTCTCGGACGAGCAGCTACGCGAGTTCCGGGACCGTCTCGAGCTGCCGATCCCCGACGACCAGCTCCCGCAGGCGCCGTACTACCACCCCGGCCCGAACAGCCCCGAGGTGGACTACGTGCGGACGCGGCGGAAGGCCCTCGGCGGCGCGCTGCCCGTCCGGATCCGCGAGCCGCGCGTGTCGGTGCCGGTCCCGGGACCGGACACCTACGAGGAGTTCCTCGAGGGCACGAAGAACCCCGGCGGCGTCTCCACGACGATGGCCTTCGTGCGCCTGCTGACCAAGCTCATCAAGGACGAGAACCTGGGGCGGCGAATCGTCCCCATCATCCCGGACGAGGCCCGGACGTTCGGCATGGAGCCGCTCTTCCGACAGGTCGGGATCTACGCGGCCCACGGCCAGCTCTACGAACCGGTGGACCGCGAGCAGCTCCTCTATTACCGCGAGTCGAAGGACGGTCAGGTCCTCGAGGAGGGCATCACCGAGGCGGGTTCGATGGCGTCCTTCACCGCGGCGGGCACCTCCTACGCCACGCACGGCCAGCCCATGGTGCCCTTCTACCTCTTCTACTCGATGTTCGGATTCCAGCGCACCGGCGACCAGATCTGGGCGTTCGGCGACACCCGGGGGCGGGGCTTCCTGATCGGCGCGACCGCCGGGAGGACGACGCTGAACGGCGAAGGGCTCCAGCACGAGGACGGACACAGCCACGTCTACGCCACCACGATCCCCAACATCCGCGCCTACGACCCGGCCTGGGCGTACGAGATCGCGATGGTCGTCGAGGACGGCCTCGACCGGATGGTGACGAAGGAGGAGGACGTCTTCTACTACATGACCGTCCACAACGAGAACTACCCGCAGCCCAAGCTGCCGGGGGACCTCGAGGCGATCCGGAAGGGCGTCCTGGGAGGGCTCTACCGCTACCGCCCGGCCTCCTCCCGGAAGAAGCGCCACGTCCAGCTCTTCGGCAGCGGGTCGATCCTCAAGCGTGTGCTGGACGCACAAGCGCTGCTGGCGGACCGGTTCGACGTCTCGTCGGACGTCTGGAGCGCGACGAGCTACCAACAGCTCCGGCGGGATGCGCTCCAGTGCGAGCGCTGGAACCGGCTCCACCCGGAGGAGGAGGCGCGCATCCCCTACGTGGTCCGCATCCTCGAGGGCGTCGAGGGACCGTTCGTCGCGGCGAGCGATTTCGTGAAGCTGGTCCCCGACCAGATCCAGGCCTGGGTCCCCGGAACGTTCGTCACCCTGGGGACGGACGGCTTCGGGATGAGCGATACGCGGGAGGCCCTCCGGCGACACTTCGAGGTGGACCCGGAGTTCATCGCCCTGGCTGCCCTCCAGGCGCTGGAGCGCAACGGCGCGGTGGAGGCCGCGGAGCTGGCGAAGGCCATCCCCGCCCTCGAGATCGACCCGGAGAAGATGGACCCCCTCGACGTGTAGGCCCGCCGCCTGCGAGAATGCCGCGGGAGGCGTGCGCATGAAGGCGTGGGTCCTGCATCGTCCCGGTCCCATCGGGACGGACGGTCCTCTGGTGCTCGAGGACGTGGATGAACCCGTTGTGGACGACGACGAGATCGTGATCGACGTCGACGTCTGCGGCCTGTGCCGAACGGACATCCACATCGTCCAGAAGGAGATCGCTCTGCCCCGGCTTCCGATCGTCCCCGGCCACCAGGTCGTGGGGCGGGTCGTGCAGGGCGGCGACCGGTTCGAGGAGGGAGCCCGCGTCGGCGTGGCGTGGCTCCACCACACGTGCGGGGCGTGCGCGGACTGCTTCCGCGGAGACGAGAACCTCTGCCGGAGTGCCACCTTCACCGGCTACCACGTGAACGGCGGCTACGCGGAGCGCGTCAAGGTCCCCGAGGCCTTCGCGTACGAGATCCCCGAGGGCATCGGCTCGGCCGAGGCCGCCCCGCTGCTCTGCGCGGGCATCATCGGCTTCCGGGCGCTCCGGCAGGCGGACGTCGAGGAAGGCGAGAACGTGGGCCTCTACGGGTTCGGCTCCTCCGCCCACATCGCCCTGCAGGTGGCCCGGGCCATGGGCTGTCGCGTCTACGTGGTGACCCGGGGAGAGGCCCATCGCGAGCTGGCGCGACGCATGGGCGCCGTCTGGGCCGGGGGGTCGGACGATCGGCCGCCCGAAGTGCTCGACCGCGCCGTCATCTTCGCGCCGGCGGGCGAGCTGATCCCCCTGGCGCTCGAAGCCGTCCGCTGGGGAGGGACCGTCTCCTCGGCGGCGATCCACATGTCGAAGATCCCGTCCATCGACTACGACACCCAGCTCTTTGGCGAACGGACGCTGAGGAGCACGACGGCGAGCACGCGCCAGGACGGCGAGGATCTGCTCGCGCTCGCCGCCGAGGGCCAGATCCACACCCACGTGCGCGTCTTCCCCTTCGAGCAGGTGCACGAGGGCCTCTCGAGCATCGTGGCGGACGAGATCCAGGGGTCCGCGGTCCTGCGCGTCCGCGACGAGTGACGGCGCGGGGGAGGCCCGCGCCCCCACGAACGAAACGACCCCGGCCCTGCAGGCGAGGGCCGGGGTCCGAACATCCAAGGGGAAAGGAGATAGCGGTCAGCGAGTCAACAGTCGGGGAATCGACGACCCCGCATCAGAAACCGAAGCCGAATCCCACGCCGACCCCGACGCGGGGGGCCGGTCGGACGACCTGGCGCCGGATCACGCGGTAGGGCACCCAGACCTGGATACGGCGCTCGGTCCAGTAGCCGCGGGTGAGGACGGGGTTGCCGTAGACGTCGTAGCCGAGCAGCGCGCCACCCGGGACCCACACGCGCTCGATGCGCGTCTCGTAGTGCCCGCTGGGGGCGACCACGACGGTGCGATGGCGGGGCGCGCGGATCGGCACGCGGATGCCCACGCCGATCCCCAGGTGGACGCCGCCCGGAAGAAGGACGGTGGGGGCGGGCGCGAGGGCCGTGGCGGGGGCGGCCAGCGCGGCCGGCGCGGCGGCGACGAGCCCGAGAACGACGAGGGCCAGGGGGAGCATCAGGCGGGTGGGTTGCATCGTGGATCTCCTTGCTCGGTTGACGGCCCCCCTCCTCCCACACGGCGTGCCGGATCCCCGTCCGTCGTCGCAACCGATGCGTTCCCAAGGACTTGTGGTTCGAACCCGTCGCAGGTCCCGCCTCCGCCGCTGTCCCTCGACGGGTACGGCGAGGCCCTGGAGCGAGGACACGGCGGCCGCCTACAATCGCGGGGGTGGCGGACCTCCCGGATCCCATCCCCCTCCGCGCGCACGACGTCCTCTGCTTCCAGGGCTTCCGGGGCAAGGGGTACTCGGAGGCCTTCGTCCAGCGGATGCGGGCGCTCGCCGAGGCCTTCGCGGCCGACCCGGGGCGGCGGGTCCGCCTGGAGGCGCGGCCGGCCTCGCTCTGCGCAGCGTGTCCCCACGGCGGCGAGGCCGGGTGCACCCTCGGCGGCGAGGGGCACGAGGCGCACATGGCCGCCCAGGACCGGACCGTGCTGGCGAGACTGGGGTGGGCCGAAGGGACGATCGTCCCATGGGAGGAGATCCTCGCCCGGATCCGGGCGAAGGTCCAAGGCGCCGATCTTCCCTCGGTCTGCACCACGTGCCCCTGGTTGCCCCTGGGCTGGTGCGCCGAAGGGGTCGATCGCCTCCGGAACGGGGGGTAGATGGAGGGCGGCGATCGGAGGCCGACCGAGGACTCCGACAAGGGAAAGGTCGCGGGCCCGGGGGCGTCCAAGCACCCGGCAGCCACCGACCGACCGCCGCCCCGGCCCGAGGACCCCTCCTTGCCCACCTCCGCCGCCGCCCGCACCGCCCGCCGCCCCATCCGGACCGGGCCCGACCGCCGGACCCAGGCCGACTGGGTGCGGAGGCTGCAGGAGCGGGACGAGCGGGCGCTCGAGGAGGTCGTCGCGGCCTACGGCGAGCGGATCACCGCGGTCGTCGCCGGGTTGCTGCGGGATCGAAGCGCCGTGGAGGACGTCGTCCAGGCCACCTTCACGAAGGCGTGGTACCGGATCGCCTCCTTCAAAGGCGATGCGTCGCTCTACACGTGGCTCTACCGCGTGGCCGTGAACTCGGCGAAGGACTACGTCAAGGCGCGGAGTCGCCGGCCGCTCGCGGCTCTCGACGAGACCAGCGCCCAGCGGATCCCCAGCGACGAGCCGCACGTGATCGAGGGCCTGGAGCGCCGCGAGCTGAGACTCCAGGTCCGCGCAGCGGTGGCCGCGCTCCCGGAGCGCTACCGTACGGTGCTCGCGCTGCGCGAGCTCGAAGGTCTGACCTACCAGCAAATCGCCGAGGTTTTGGGGCTGAGCCTCGGCACGGTCGAATCGCGTCTCTTCCGGGCTCGTCGCCGCTTGCAGGCGGCGTTCGAGGCCGAGGAACGCCGGCGTTCGGGTCGGCACGCGACCGACGAGGAGATGCCCACGTGAACGACCCCAAGAACCTCTGGACCCGGGAGGAGTCTCGCTACGCCGACGGACGCGTCGATGGCGAGGCCCGCCGGCGGTTGGAACGCCGACTGGCCGAGGACCCCCGACGCCGCGAGCGGCTCGAGAGCTGGCAGGAGGCGATGGACCTCTGGCGCGAAGACACCCGGATCGCCTCGAGCCGTTTCGCCCCCCCCCGCCTCGCCGCTCGCATCCTCGACGGCCGGGGCGGGACGCGGCAGGGCACGAACCGCGCCGCGTGGCGGTACGCCGCCGCCGCGGTGATCCTGCTGGCGACCGGCCTGGTGGGTTCGGCCGTCCTGGGGCCCGACCCCGCGCATGCGAGCTACGTGGACATCGACAAGGCGCTCCAGATCCTCGACGAGGACCGCCTCGAGCACCAGGTTCGGATGACGTGGGAGCTGAGGCCCTTCGTGGGCCAGCACCTGCCGGAAAGGGATCGCTGACATGGTTCCCCGCCTCCGCACCATCGCCATCCTGATGCTTCTCGCCGGGCTCTCGCTCGGGGTCTTCACCTCCCGGGCCCTGCGCGCCTTCGGCACGAAGGACCTCCTCGCCGACCAGCCGACCACCTCGGGCCAAGCCCGCATCGACCAGCTCGTGGAGCTCTACGCCCGGGAATTCGACCTCGACAAGGTCGCCGAGGACAAGGTCCGCCAGGAACTGATCCGCTACGATCAGCAACTGGGTCACCTCCACTGGGAACTGAGGCAGGCGAACAAGGACCGCTTCCGCAAGCTCTACGAGGACTGCGCCCGCAACGTCCAGCAGGTCCTCGATGGCACCCGGGAGAAGCGATGAGCCCCCGCGCATGACTCCGGCGGGACGGCCCTATAATCCTCCGTTCCGCCCGGACCCTCTGGAGAGAACCGCCGAATGCCCAGGGCCGTAGGACTCGACATCGGCAGCCGGACCATCAAGGTGGTCGAGGTCAGCGGCACGGCGAAGTCCTTCAAGGTCCATCGCGTGGCGATCCGCGACATTCCGCCGCCGCGCCCCCCCACCGAGGAGGACGCGCCCCCCGTCCCGCCGGAGTTGATCGCCGGCAACGTCGTCAAGGAGATCTTCGAGGAGCTGAAGCTCCCCAAGGACGACGTCTGCGCCTCGTTCGCGGCGGGGGAGAGCATGATCCGGGAGATCACGGTCCCCTTCACCGAGGACGACCAGATCCGCAAGGTCGTCAAGTTCGAGGCGGAGAACCACCTCCACAGCCACTCCGTCGAGGACGTGGTGGTCAACTGGATCAAGACGGGCCAGGCTCGCGATGGCAGCCGGCTCGTCGTCTTCGCGTCCCCCAAGGAACTTCTGGCCGCCGCCGTCGGCACCATCCGCGGGGCGGGCATCGAGCCTTCCTCGATGGATCTGGACGCGACGGCCGTGTTCACGGCCTACGCCGGGGCGGGCGTGTTCGAAGAGCACCCCAACGTGGTGCTGATCGACGTCGGCGCCCGCAGCACGACGCTGATGCTCGTCACGGACGGGAAGCCGCAGACGATCCGCTCCTTCCGCCTCGGCATCGATCACGTCGTGAGCCGGGCGAGCCGGGAGCTCGGCATGAACGCCGAGGAGGTGCGCCGGAAGGTGACGCTGCCCGAAGGCCCGCGCCCGGACGACCTCCTGGCCTCCGTCTCCAGCCTCGCCCCGGCGGGCGAGGACGAGAAGAGTCTCGCCCGGATCGAGGGCGAGGCGCTCGCCGACGAGAGCCTGCAGTTCGTGCAGAAGCTCCATCGCGAGGCCATGCGATCCCTGGCGAGCGTGCGCGAGGACGCGAGCCCGGACCGGATCCTCCTCTCGGGCGGCGGGTCGTTGATGACCGGCCTTGCGCAGTCCTTCGAGGAGCGCTTCGGGCTTCCCGTGGAGCGCGTGGACCTGGCGAAGCACCTCGATTGGAAGGCCCGCGTGGAGGACGCCGAGCGGGAGCAGGCCCTGACGCCCGCCGCGGTGGGATGCGGGATGCGCATGCTCGGCTACGATCCGCTCGGCGTCGAGCTGCTCCAGGACGAGTTCGCGCCCACGAACCGGTTCGACGTGGTCAAGAATGCGCTGGCGACGTCGGTCACCCTTCTCTTTCTCGTGCTCCTCTCGCTCGCGTTCGTGGCCGTCAAGAAGCGGAACGCCGAGACGCACCGGAACACGTACGTGGTCTCTCGCGCCGAAGCCCTCTACACGGCCGCCGAGAAGGCCTACCTGACGAAGGTCGAGGCGAAGACGGAGGACGAGGCGCAGGCCATCATCCAGCGGAAGCTGGCCAACGCGCCCCGAGACTACACGCGCGCCGCGTGGCTGCGGTCGCAACTGCTCGGCCGCTACCGCAAGCTGCAGAACGAGCTGGGACTCCGCCGCGACATCCCCGAGATCCCGAGCGCCGTGAAGGTCTGGCTCGAGGTCTACCGTGCCCTCAACAAGCGCGAGCGCGGCGAATTCGGGGGTCACTTCCGCATCCTGAAGATGGACATCCGCCCGCGTTCCGCCACCGTCACGATCGAGGTGGACGATCAGGGGGTGTTCGACGTGGTCCGGCAGCAGTTCGAGGCGAGCGAGTACTTCAAGGAGCGCGCCCGGACCGCGCGCGTCGTGGAGCAGGGCGCTACGAAGTTCGTGGGCGGCCACTGGCAATCCACCTTCGACTTCCGGTTCAAGGAGGAGGAGTGATGGCCAAGGGCGAGAAGAAGAAGGAAGGCGACCCGCTCAAGATGTACTGCACCACGATGGCGCTGCTCGTCGTCGTGATGGCCGTCCTCTACTTCGTGATCGAGAACACCCGGAAGAACTACGAGACCTCCAACGAGCAACTGGTGGGGATGATGCGCTTCGAGGGCAAGGAGCGCGCGGCCGAGCGGCCCCCCTCGACGATTCCCGATCTCTCCTGGGAGGTCGAGTCCCTCGCGGAGACGTTCAAGAGCGCGTCGGGCGGTTCCGGGCTGGGGAACACGGTCCCGCGTCAGATGATGGAGACCGTAGCCACCAAGGCGGGCCTCAAGCAGTCCTACGCATCGGGCGAATCGACCGTCAAGGGCGGCGGCGGAACCTACGAGACGGTCTCCCAGCGCTTCGAGTACACGTCACCCACCGGCGATCTCCCGAGGATCTGGCAACTCCTCGACCTCGTCTGGAACATCGAGTCGCGCGGACGGTACCGCGTCAGCCAGATCGACTGGAACGTGGCCGAGGTGAAGGACAACGCGGCCGCGCCCTTCGACAAGATCAAGAATCCGCAGATCGAGGTTTCGCTGCGCGTCCCGCTCGCGCAGTAGAGCGGCGTCGCTGCGGCGACGTCCCGTCCGCCCCCGAGGTGGACGGGACCGACTTCACCAGCGCCTTCTGCTGGTACTCCTGGAGCGCGCCGACGGTGAGGTCCTCGCGGTCGTAGGCTTCCAGCGCCCGGACCAGGGCCTCCGCGCCGCTCATCGTGGTCACGCAGGGGATGTTCAGCACCGCGGCGGCACCCCGGATGTAGCCCTCGTCGGTCCGCGCCCCGCGGCCGCTGGGCGTGTTCACGATCAACTGGACCTCGCGGTTCTTGACGATGTCGAGCACGTTGGGCCGGGCGCCGTCGGCCACCTTGTGCACCATCCGGCAGGTCACGCCGGAGCGCGTGAGGAGGCGCCAGGTTCCCTCGGTGGCGACGAGGTCGTACCCGAGAGCCCCGAGACGGTGGGCGAGCTGGATGACCAGGCGCTTGTCGGCGTCCTTCACGCTCAGGAAGATCGCGCCGCTCTTGGGGAGCTTGTGCGTGGCGCCGAGCTTCGCCTTGGCGAAGGCCTGGGGGAGGTCGGGGTCGATGCCCATGACCTCGCCGGTGCTCCGCATCTCGGGCCCCAGGATGATGTCCGTTCCCTGGAAACGGTTGAACGGGAACACGGGCTCCTTCACCGCGTAGTAGGGCGGGATCACTTCGTCGGGGGCCCCGATTTCCGCGATCGTCTCGCCGGCCATGACCCGGGCGCCGTAGCGGGCGAGGGGGACCCCGGTCGCCTTGCTCACGAAGGGGATCGTCCGGCTGGCCCGCGGGTTCGCCTCGAGGACGTAGACATCCCCGTCCTTCACCGCGTACTGGACGTTGATGAGGCCACGGACTTCGAGGGCGGCCGCCAGCTTCCGCGTGCTCTCGCGGATCTCCTCCAGGACGCGTGGCTTCAGGCTGAACGACGGGAGCGTGCACGATGAGTCGCCGGAGTGGATGCCCGCTTCCTCGATGTGCTCCAGCACGCCGCCGATGATGCAGCGGGTGCCGTCGGCGACAGCGTCCACGTCGACCTCGATGGCGTCCTCGAGGAACTTGTCGATGAGGACCGGCTTCTCCGGGGAGGCCTCCACGGCCTCCTTCATGTAGCGTTCGAGCGTCGCGTCGTCGTAGACGATCTCCATGGCGCGGCCCCCGAGCACGTACGACGGTCGCACGAGGACGGGGTAGCCGATGCGGTGGGCCACCTCGCGGGCGCCGGCGACGTCGGTGGCGATGCCGTTCGTCGGCTGGCGGAGACCGAGCTTCTCGAGCAGCCCCTTGAAGCGGGAGCGGTCGCCGGCGAGGTCGATGGAGTCGGGCGAGGTGCCGATGATGGGCACACCGGCGCGCTCGAGGTCGCGGGCAAGGTTGAGCGGCGTCTGTCCACCGAGCTGGACGATGACGCCCTTCGGCTTCACGCGCTCGATGACGTCGAGCACGTGTTCCGAGGTGAGTGGTTCGAAGAAGAGAACGTCACTGGTGTCGTAGTCGGTGGACACGGTCTCCGGATTGGAGTTGACCATCACCGTCTCGTAGCCGGCCTCCCTCAGCGCGAAGGCGGCTTGGACGCAGCAGTAGTCGAACTCGACTCCCTGCCCGATCCGGTTCGGGCCGCCCCCGAGGATCACGATGCGCTCCTTCTTCGCGGGACGGAGTTCGTCCTCCTCGTCGTAGGAAGAGTAGTAGTACGGCGTCTCGGCCTCGAACTCGGCGGCGCACGTATCGACGACCTTGTAGACCGGACGGATCCCGCGTCGGAGCCGCTCCTCCCGCACCTCCCACTCGGATACCCCGTAGGTTCGACCGATCTGGTGGTCCGAGAAGCCGTCCTGCTTCGCGTGCCGAAGGACGTCGTTCGGCGTGCTGGCGAGCGACCCGTAGGACCTGAGCTCCCGTTCCCGCTCGCCCAACAGGCGCATCTGTTCCAGGAACCAGGGGTCGAACCAGGTGAGACCGGCCACGTTCTCGACCGTCCAGCCCCGGCGGAAGGCCTCCCGGACGCGGAAGATGCGGTTCGGCCCGGGGCGCTTGAGCCGTCGCCGGAGGTCCTCGTCGGAGAGCGGCGTCTCCTCCGCCTCCTTGCGGTCCATGCCGAACCCGGCGCGCCCCGTCTCGAGGCTCCGCAGCGCCTTCTGGAGGCTCTCCCGGAAAGTCCGGCCGATGGCCATGGCCTCGCCGACGCTGCGCATCTGCGTGGTGAGCAGCGCGGGTGCTTCCGGGAACTTCTCGAAGTTGAAGCGGGGGACCTTCGTGACCACGTAGTCGATCGTGGGCTCGAAGCAGGCCAGGGTCTTCCTGGTGATGTCGTTGGGGAGTTCGTCCAGCCTGTAGCCCACGGCCAGTTTGGCCGCGATCTTCGCGATCGGAAACCCGGTCGCCTTGCTGGCCAGCGCCGAGGATCGGGACACGCGCGGGTTCATCTCGATCACCACCATCCGGCCCGTGGCCGGATCCACGGCGAACTGGATGTTGCTGCCGCCCGTCTCCACGCCGATCTCGCGGATGACCCGGATCGCCGCGTCCCGCATCGACTGGTACTCGCGGTCGGTGAGGGTCTGCGCGGGCGCGACGGTGATGGAGTCGCCCGTGTGGACGCCCATGGGGTCGATGTTCTCGATGCTGCAGATGATGACGACGTTGTCCGCGCAGTCGCGCATCACCTCGAGCTCGAACTCCTTCCACCCGTAGACGCTCTCCTCCACGAGGATCTCGCTGACTGGCGAGAGTTCGAGGCCACGGCGGGCGATCTCGGCGTACTCGTCCACGTTCCAAGCGATGCCGCCTCCGGTCCCACCCATCGTGAACGAGGGGCGAATGACGCACGGCAGGCCGATCTCGTCGCGCGCGTCCATGGCGCCCTGGATGGTCCGGACCGTCCGGCTCCGGGGCAGATCCAGGCCGACCTTCACCATGGCGGCCCGGAACTCCTCCCGGTTTTCTGCCTTGCGGATGACCTCGGGGGTGGCCGCGAGCATCGTGACGCCGTACCGGTCGAGGACGCCCCGCTCGTAGAGCTCGATCGAGACGTTGAGGCCCGTCTGCCCCCCCATCGTCGGGAGGAGGGCGTCGGGGCGCTCCTTGGCGATGACCTTCTCCAGCGTTTCGGCGGTGACGGGCTCCACGTAGGTCCGGTCCGCCATGTCCGGGTCGGTCATGATGGTCGCCGGATTGCTGTTGACGAGGATGACCTCGTACCCCTCCTCGCGGAGGGCCTTGAGGGCCTGGGTCCCCGAGTAGTCGAACTCGGCGGCCTGACCGATGACGATGGGACCCGAGCCGACGATCAGGATTCTGTGAATGTCGTCCCGGCGCGGCATGGATCGGGCCCCCTGAAGTCGGCGAGCGGGGGGAGGATACCCCGGCCGCCGGGCGCCTTCCGCTTTCGCGTGAAGCCGCTTGGCCTCCCCCGTAGGATGCCGGGCGAACCTACGCCTCAGGAGGGAAGCCCGTGGCCGAGACCCCGCCCACCCAGGAATCGCCCGCCAGCCAAGCGCCGCGGGAGATGCCGCGCGTCGTCGTGCGCTCCTACCCGAAGGTCATCTTCTTCTGGCTGACGTGGATTGCCTCGCTCGTCATGGGCATCGCCCACGGCGGCGGCCAGGTCGCCACGGCCCATCCCCACCTGGGGACGGTCTGGATGTGCATCTTCGCCTTCAACCTCCTCGTGATCTCCTTCGACTTCAACGAGGTCGTCTCGGTGATGATCCTGGCGATCGGGGTGGCGCTCGTGCTGGCCATGATCCTCCTGGATTGGCTCGGGCCGCTCGGGGACTTCTTCCAGAACCTCCGGATCTACATGAACCGTGAGTTCTACTTCACGATCTTCGGGTTCTTCACGATCCTGTACATGATCGTCTTCATCAAGACGCGCTTCGACTACTGGGAATTCCGGTACAACGAGGTGATCCACCGGCGAGGCCTGTTCGCAGACATCAAGCGCTACAGCACCGAGGACCTCCGCTGGTTCAAGGAGATCCCCGACGTCATGGAGCGGATCCTGGCCGGCTCGGGCCGGATGATCCTCACGACTCCCCGCGAGTCGCAGCCCATCGTCATCGACCACGTCCTGAGGATCGGGTCCATCGACGAGCAGGTGGCCGACATCCTCGGGACCAAGCGCGTCACCCTGACTTGAGGCGGCGGGAAGGGCCGCGCCGAGGACGGTCACTCGGCGATCAGCGTTCCCTCGGTCATCGATCGGTAGCGGTATCCGTCCGCGTTCACCTGCTCCCGCAGGACGCGGACGACGACGATGTCTCCGGGGCCGACCAGCTGGAGGAAGAGCAGCAGGTCGTCCGTGTTGCGGATGCGGCGATCGCCCAGCCCCACGACGAGATCCCCCTGGCGGAGGCCGATCCGGGACGCCGGGCCGCCCGGCCTCACCTCGCGGACGAGCGCCCCCGCGTCGAAGGCGAGTTGCTGGTCGAGGTTCTCCTTCTCCCCCACGTCGTCGGCAACGAAGCCCAGACGGCGGTCGCTGAGGGCATCCGTGGGCACGGGGAGCAGGGTGACGGCCGCCTCGGACGGGGCGGGCGCGCCGTCGCGCCGGACACCGAGGTGGGCGACGGCGCCGTAGGGGAGGGAGGCGAGCTGCCAGCGCAGGTCGAAGAGGGTGGGCGTCGCCACGCCGTTGACGGAGACGATGGCGTCGCCCTGCCGGATCCCCGCGGCGTAGGCCGGCCCGGTCGGAAAGGCGTAGCCGACCGTCGCCGCGCCGTCGCCGGCAGCGCTCAGCGAGAGCCCTAGCCAGTCGCCGTGGAGGTGCCGCCGCGTGAAGGCGCGGGCGATCAACCCTCGCACCCGCTCGGCGGGAATCGCGAATCCGATGCCGTCGGCCAGACGGCGGTCGTAGACCAGCGTGTTCACGCCGATCCACCGGCCGGTGATGTCGAGCAGCGCGCCGCCGGAGTTCCCCGGGTTCACGGCGGCGTCGAGCTGGATATAGTCGTTGAAGGACTCGCGCTTGGCGTCGGACGGCACCGCGCGGCGGAGCCCGCTGACGATACCCGTGGTGACGGTCAGACCGAGCTCGAAGGGATTACCGAGTGTGATGACCGGCTCGCCGAGCATCAGGTCCTCGGAGGCTCCCAGGGGGAGGTAGGGGAAGCGCGTGTCGGAGTCGGCCCGGATGCGCAGGATGGCGAGGTCCTCCCCGAGGTCCACCGCGAAGATCCGGGCTTCCACCGTTTCCGCCTCGCCGCCCGTGGGCTTCACGTCCACGAGGATCTTGCTGGCGCGGGCAACGACGTGGGCGTTCGTGATGACGTAGCCGTGCGGGTGGAAGATCACGCCGGAGCCGACGCCGCGTCCGTGCACCGGAGGGAATTCCATGCCGAACCACTGCCGCCGGATGACCTCGGTGGTGTGGATCGGCACCACGGCGTCCCGCGTCCTCTCGACCGCGCGGACGACGGCGGTGCGCCGGAGGTCCGCCCCCTCGTCCCCGGCCCGGGCGGGGGGGGGCGCCAGTCCGGCGAGGCCGAGCGCGATCAGGGTCGCGGCGGCGTACCGCGGGCGAGGGCGACGGGCGATCGTCATGACGCGCAACCTTACGCAGGAGGGAGGGCCGCGTTGGCCGCTCCCGGGACGCCCTGGATGATAGGATCCGCTGCTCGGTCGGCCGAGGAGCCCTGCATGCTGGACATCTTCGAGGAGATCGCCCGCATGCGGGCCGCCGGGGAGCGGGGCGCTCTGGCGACCGTGATCTCCACGCGAGGCAGCACCCCCGGGCGCGAGACGATGCGCCTCCTCCTCCGGGAAAGCGGCACCTTCGTGGGAACGGTCGGGGGCGGGTGCGTCGAGGCGGAGGTGGTGGAGGTCGCCCGGGCGGTCCTGGGGGACGAGGTGCCCCGGCGGGAGACCTTCCGCCTGACGGAATCGGCGACGGGGACGTCGGGTCTGCTCTGCGGAGGCGAGATCGAGGTCTTCGTGGAGCCCGTGACCACGCCAGCGCTCGTCCTGTTCGGTGCCGGCCACGTGAGCCGGGACCTCTGCGAGATCGCCGCCCGGGCGGGGTTTAGGGTCGCCGTTCTCGACGACCGCGAGAGCTTCGCCAACGAGGACCGCTTCCCGGCGGCCCGGCAGGTGGTCGCCCGGCCAACCTTCGCCGAGGGCTTCCGCGAGCTACGCGTGACCGGTTCGACCTATTGCGTGGTCGTGACACGCGGTCACTCGATGGACCTGGAGTGCGCGGATTGGGCCCTCCACACGGACGCCCCCTACGTGGGGCTGATCGGGAGCCGGGGCAAGGTGACGGCGATTCTGGGTCGCCTGCGCGAGGCGGGACATCTCGAGGGCGTTGACCTGGCCCGCCTCCACGCGCCCATCGGCCTGCATCTCGGCGGCGGCGCGCACGGCGAAATCGCCGTGGCGGTCGTCGCGGAGCTGATTGCCCACCGGCACGGCAGGCTGGACGGCCTGCAGGCCAAGCGGCTTCCCGTGGCGGAGATGCAGCGCATCGTCGAGCGTGGGCAGCGTGGTCGCGAGCCCACCCCGGAGCGGGGTGCATGAGGGACCCCGACCCCACGCCGTCCGACGAGCCGGCGGCCCAGCGCGACGCCGCCTACGGCCCGGCGGGCATCGTCCGACTGGTCAAGGACTTCCTCGCCCTGGACCGTAGGGCACTTGCCATCCTGGTCACGGTCCCCATCTCCATGACCCTTCTGGAGTACTTCGGGCTGCCGTGGCACTACACGCGCTGGTCCCAGCGGATGCCGCGCGTCACCGCGGCCCCCCCGCCGCACGGCACCGCGTGGATGTTCGGCGTCCGCCTCCCGGGGCCCCCGGGCCTGCAGCCCTACCTGTGGTGGGGACTCTCCTGCATCGTGCTGATGGTGATCCTGCCGATGATCGTCGGGGCGTTCGCCGGAGCATCGCCCCGCCAGCTCGGGGTCCGGATCCGCGGCACCGGTCGGGACGCGTGGACGTACCTCGTCCTGTTCCTCGTGTTCATCCCCGTGGTCTGGCTCGTCAGCCACGGCTCGGAGTTCATCAAGACCTATCCCTTCTACAAACCCTGGCAACAGGTCCGCCCGGGGCACTGGGATGGCCGGCTGGATGCGGCCTTCTTCGTCTTTGAAGCGGTCTACTGCCTGCAGTTCTTCGCCATCGAGTTCTTCTTCCGCGGATTCATCGTCCTGGGTTTGAAGCCGCGCCTCGGCATGGCGAGCGTGTTGGTGATGCTCGCACCCTACTGCATGATCCACTACTACAAGCCGTTCCCGGAGGCGATGGGAGCGATCGGAGCGGGGCTGATCCTCGGCCTTCTCTCCTGGCGGACCGGCACCATCCTCTACGGATGGTTCCTGCACTACTCGGTGGCCCTGACCATGGATCTCCTGGGTCTCCAGAGGGCCTGGTCCGCCCTGGGGCACCCCGGCTCGTGAGGGCCGGGGTCGGACCGGGCCCTCCCGCCGCTTCCTTCGCCGAAGGACACCCGGGTGCGGTTGACCCCTTCAGGGTGCCCCGGTACGCTCCACCTTCGCCCCGTACGACCCGCAACATCAGGGGGTTCCCCATGCGAACGCGCATCCTCGGGGCCGCGCTGGCGGCCCTGGTCATCATGCTCCTGGCGGTACCCGCCCGGTGCGACGTGGTCGATCTGACCGACGGCAAGGCCAAGATCCGGCTCCCCAAGGACGTGGAGACGCCCTGGGGGATGGTGCCCACCGACGCCGAACTGCGGGACAGCGGGACGGGCAACCTGAAGATGGCGTACGACGAGGCATCCCTCGGGCGCCAGCGGTTCCCGGCGGCGCAGATCGTCGAGATCTACCTGACCGCCGCCTATGCGAATACACCGTTCAACAACGGTGAGAACTACGGTCGCTCCGGCTACTGGAACGAGGCCGCCGAGGCCTTCCGGCAAGCGGCCACCGAGCTCGAAGGAGCGTCGAAGCAGTGGGCGCTCTACAAGCGCATGATCGCCACCACGAGCACGGGCAACGACCGGGCGGTGCTGCAGGCCGCGAACGACGTGCTCGCCTCGGACCCGAAGACCTACTACTTCGGCCCCGCCCAGGAGTTGCGCGCCCGCCTCTTCGCCAAGAACGGCCAGATGAAGGACGCCATCGCCACACTCCAGAAGGTCATCGACGCGGAGGGCATGAACGTCCGCGACTACTTCAGCGCGAAGTACCTCCAGACGTGGCTGACCAAGTCCGTGCCCGCGATGAGCGCGAACAGCGCCGACGCGTGGAAGGAGGCGGTCCAAGCCTACGACGCGCTCCTGTTGGAGCTCAAGAACCACCGCAACAGCGAGCTCGCGAGCGTGCCGAGGTTCAAGATGCTCATGTCGAAGGGCGAGGCGCTTCGATCGCTCGGCCAGCGGGAGCCGGCGCTGAAGATCTTCGATGAGATCATCGCGAACGCGAACGAGTCCACGGACAAGACCGTGCTCGCTGGCGTCTACTACGGGCTCGGAGACTTGGTCTACGACGAAGCGACGACCATGCAGGCGAAGTCCACGTCGAGCACGAGCAAGGAGAAGGTGAAGGCCCTCCTGGACCAGGCGGCTCTCCACTACCTCCGCGTGATCCTCCTCTACGGTGACTACGCCGACTCGCGCGACCGCTTCGGCGCGACGCGTGGCGCCGCTCGCGTCTTCAAGGACATCTTCCACCTGAGTGGCGACAAGGACTGCGACGCCGCGCACAAGTCCTACAAGTACTACCGTGACGCGGTCCAGATGATGGACCAGGGAGAGGAGAAGCGCCTCCTGTACAACGAGGCCCTCGCACTCAAGGACCAGATGAACGCCTCGTGTGGGGTCCCCGGCGAGAACCCGTCCGCCAAGGACAAGGACAAGGAGGAGAAGGACGGAAGCGGCTCCAGGTAGGCCTGCGACGAAGACCGCGCGGTCCAGCGGACGCCCGAACGTGATCGCCCCCGCGCGACCGGCTGCCCCCGGCTGGTTCGGACGCGTGTGGAACGCGACCTACGAACTGGGCTACACCTGCCTGCGCGTCATCGTCGAGATGGTCGCGCGTCCGCTCTTCCTCGTGCGCGCCATCGAGAGCGCACCGTCCCTGCCGAGCGGCCCCTTCATCGTCTGTGCCAACCACGCCTCGTACCTGGATCCGGTGTTCGTCCAACTGGTGCTGACCCGCCGCATTGTCTTCGTCGTGACCAACGACTTCTACCGGCGGCCCATGGCCCGCTGGTTCTTCAAACTGGTCGGGGCCATCCCCGTCGACACGGGCCGGTTGGCGAAGACCGGGATGGAGCGGGCGGTCGCCCTGCTACGCGACAACCAGCCGGTCGCCATCTTTCCCGAGGGACGGCTCAGCATCGACGGGACGGTGGGCGACCCCCAACGGGGCATCGCCATCCTGGCCCGGATGGGGCAGGCTCCCGTCCTCCCCCTGGGCATCGACGGCAACCGCCGGGCCTGGCCGAAAGGCGCCCGTTGGCTGCGCCGCGCGGACGTGCGCCTGGCCTTTGGTCCCGTCATCCCCCCGCCCCCTCCCCACCACGGCCAGGCGCGTACCGAACAGATGGCTTTCGCCGAGCGGGTCATGGACGCCGTGCGCGAGGCGCGGAGCCGGGCGATCGCTCGCCGACCGGCGTGAGATCCGACCGTTGACCCCGACAAAGCCATGAGAGCCGGAAGCCGGGTTCATGGCCCCAGGGCGGCTGGTCGATGGGACACTTGCCCCCCGGCCCCCGGAATCTCGCCGCACGAGGATCCCCCACTCTCGCCATGTCGGAACGCCACGGTACCTCCGTCATCCTCGCCGGCCGGTACCGGCTGGGTCCCGCCGTAGGTCAGGGTGCCAACGGAGCGGTCTACCGCGCGGAGGATCTCGGTCGGGGCGGCCGCCAGGTCGCGCTCAAGGTCACGCGCTCGGTGACAGAGGGTCAGGCATTCCGAAGTCCCGCCGCCGCGGTCCTGGCCGACTTCCTCCACCCGAACTGGGCCGAGGTCATCGACACGGGAACCGTCTCGCCCGACTTGGCCCAGCGGATCGACACGCCGGGCCCGCGCAGGGGCGGAGGCGCGTGGTTCCAGGTGCAGCGCTTCGTGTCCGGCACCAGTCTCGACCGCCTCGAGGGGCCCCAGGATCCCGAGTTGGTCTGGAAGTTCCTGGAGGACGGGGCACGGGTGCTCCAAGCCCTCCACGATCTCGAGATCATCCACTACGACGTGACGCCTTCGAACTGGCTGTTCGAGAGGCGGAGCGACGGCCCCCACTTCACCCTCACCGACGGTTCGCTCGCGCGCGTCGGTGCCTTGGATGGCCCCGCGGTGGGCACCCCCATCTACATGGCTCCCGAGCTCACGCAGAGCAAGGGCCACGACCACCGCGTCGATCTCTACTCCCTCGGCCTGGTGGCCTATCGCCTCTTGACGGGACAGCACGCCCTCGGCGACTCCGACGACGACCCCATCGAGATCGTGGACCGCCGACGCAGCCAGGACGTACCCCGTCCTTCCGCCGTCCTTTCCGGTGTTCCCCAGGAACTGGACATCCTGCTCCACGAGATGCTCGCGAGAGAGCCGAACGCGCGGCCACGAGACGGGCGTGCCGTCCTTCGCCGCATCGCCGACCTGAGAGCAATGGAGGTCCCGGAGGTCCTGAGCAGCGAGGCCTATGCCCGCGTCCAGAGCGGGCCGATGATCGGCCAGGAGAAGGTGATGGAGCGCGGCCGCCTCGCCCTCGCCGACCTTGCCCGCCAACTCGCGCCTTGGTCCGGCGTGGATTCCCGACGCGCCGACGACAACGTCCTCATCCTCACGGGCCCCTCGGGCTCTGGCACGACCCGCATCGCCCGAGAGCTCCACCGCGAAGCGCGAGCCCACGACCTCCCCGTCCTCCTCCTGGCCGGCCGCGACGGAGCCCCCGACCCCGAAGCCCCCCTCGACCTTCTGTTTGAGTCCGCAGTCACCCTCTGGAAGACCGGACGCCGTAGTGCAGACGTGCTCCCCGGGGACTCCCCCGAGATTCAAGTGGTCGAGGCCTTTGTCGACGGCTGCCTGACCGCATCCAAGACAACCCCCTTTGTGGTGCTAATCGAAGACTTTGGCGATCTTCCTCCCACGGGCCAAGTCGCCGTCGCGGCGCTGTGCCGGGAGCTGATCTCACGATCCGTTCACGCTGCAGGCGAACTGCCACCGCCCGTTTCGGTCATCGTGGACGTCGGGCCCTTCCCCCCCGGACCTCTACTCATTCCAGACTCCCATGAGCCCCTCGCACCACTACTAGCCGCGGAACACCTCGACACAACGCACGTCCGCGACCTCCTCGACTCCCGCCTGGGAGGACCCGCGCAACTTCCAGAAACGGATGTTCAACGAGTAGCGGAAACCACCCGTGGCCTCGCTGGATCCACTCAACGCCTCCTTGCCGAAGCAGCGCAACGCGGCGATCTGATCGCCTCCAACGGCGCATGGACGTGGCAGTTGAGCGAGCTCCGTGAGTACACAGTGCAACCCAAGCTGCCTCCAGAGGCGTCTCGCGCCCTCGAGCTAGTTTCGAACGCCGAGCGCACTCTACTTGCCTGCTTGGCTCTAACTGACCGCCCCGTTAGCGCTAGTGTAATGAAGGCGATTTGCGCATCTCTCCGCATTAGCCAAGTTCCGGCTGAGCCACTCGTAGCACAAAAATTGGCCGCCCTAGTCGAATCCTACTCTTTGACGCACGCCTCCCTCCGACCGATGATACTACAAGGACTACCAAAGGAAGCGATCGATAGAGCTAGAAATGTCCTGTTGAGTGCATTCTTGCTCCGCATGGATTCGCGCACGCTCCTCCCGGCCGTGAAGCTCTGTCACGCCGTTTCCGGTCCCTTGGCGGCGTGGCAGCTCTTCCTCCAGAACGCCAGCATCGTCCCACATCGGGATAGGGATCGCCTTCTCCGAGAGATCGAGACGATTCTGGTGAAATCCCCAGAACTCCTAACGGTGAAGGCAAACCGCACAGCGCTTGCCAAGCTTCTGCCGAGGTCCCACGCCGCGCTTCCCATTGCCAAACAACTCGCGCCGCACATCCAGACTGACGGCTCTGAGCTCCCCAATGCCTTGAGGACCTACGAAGTCCTCGCCGACTTGGATTCACCTGAGTACGTCGCGCAGCAACTCCAACTTCACGCACGCGCCGCCACGGGCACACCAGCCGACAGGTGCGACCTATACGCCTTGCTCGCGAAGGTGCTCCATGACGCGCACAGGTACTCGGAAGCACGACAGGCCACATCTCTGAGCCTTCGCCTCCTTCGCGGCATGCGCAGAGCAACTCCAGCGCGTGACAGGCTTAGCTACCTCGTCTCCGGAGTCTTGGCACGCTGTCACGTCAATAATGAGCCGCGGCGGGCCGAGGTACATCTCATACGCGGAATCGAAGCGGCTCAACGCTGCGGCGATCTCGCCTACATCGCCCAACTGCACAACAACCTCGGCATTGTCAAGATGCGCAGTGATGCGACCGAGGCTGCAGCTCAGCACTTTGAGCAGTCAATCACGGCCAAGGAGGCCCTGGGCGATCTGATCGGGGCTGCCTGGACCCGGATGAATCTCTGTCGTGGCCTACGTGAGTCACGGGCAGGTGCGTCTCTAATAGAAGCCGGCCAGAGCATCGCAGCGTGCGTAGCGCGTGCTCAACGGCACGGCCTTCGCGGCATGCTGGTCCATGGCTTGATGGAACTCGCTGCAACGTACGACCAACAATACCGGTCTGATCTTGCGTTTGATCTTTATCTTCGCGCTTGGCGAACTACACAAGCTGGCGATGACAGTACTGCGCTACGCTCACTTCACCCTCATGCCCGGATCCACTCAGACCAGGCCCTCTCAGCGGCGTGGCAACTCGCGCCGCTGGCTTCCGCCCGAGGCCGGTACGACGTAGCGGCCACCCTTCTCCAGTTCACTGCGGGGGCGGCCCGAGCAGATCGCTTGCGTGATCCCACGGGGAAGCAAAGGAGCCTCCGCTGCGGGATGCACTACCTGACAGCGGCTCTCTCGTCCCTGCACTCAGGTCAGTCCGAGCGATTTGCTTTCCGTGTGCGACGTGCGCTCAAGTACTCTGGAGTCCTGCCTCGCGCTCAACGCCGCACGCTCTCCTACGCGGCATACGTTGCCAGCCTACCTAGTCAACCCACTGAACCACGCCAACTACTAAGTCGCCCTGGCCGCGAGGGTGACCGTCTACTCCGTTCTCTCTTCCGCGTCTATCTTTGGGTGCAGCGCCTTCGCAGTCAGGACCACGGCAGTACGGCGCAGCCCGTAGTCTCGCATAAATCCGTGCTCTCCATTCCTCCGATTCCGCCCGGCGCGCCAGGGCGCGTGGCGGCCGAGTTGCTACTTGCGGCGGCCTTCTGCCTGAAGACCGTCCCATCCGGCAGCGTCCTTTCGTCCCTTGACGCCTTTGCCCGAATGAGCTCCTTTACCATGCTCGGCCTGCGGGCAAAGGCCGCTCGTGCCTACTTGGATCGCAGCGCTAACCCCGGCACATGGGCATTCTGCCTTCTCGTCCGCGGTTTCCGGGCTGGATGACGTCGCAGCGCAGGCCAACTTAGACTCGCCTCCCGTCCCCCGTGAACTAGGCGTAGCTGGCGCAGTGCTTGCGGAACGCCTCCACGTAGATCCTCCCTGCAAGAGTGTGTGGATGTCCTTTCACGAGCTGGCCCATCGGGCTCTCGTCCGTTTTCCCCCGGTCAGCGCCGCCGACTCACGACACGCTCTGGCCATCCAGCGGGCCCTAGATGCCTTTCAGCAGTTGAGATTCGGTGGGGCCTCCGACGAACTCTTTTCTGCGATTACACGGCATATCATTGAGATCACAGGCGCTCAGCGCGCCTGTGTGATTGTGATTGGCGAGAGTGGAGAGCTTGCCGTCAAGGCCGGATGTTGGGCGTCATTCCCCGATAAGCCGATTCTACTTTCAGAACTGTCGCAGACAGTAGTGCGTAAGGTACGTGAGCGACCGCAGGCGCTACGATGGAGCCCGGTTCCTGTTACAGATGACACCGACCCCGTTCAGGGCCTATCTGAGGCAGAACTGCGGGGTGCCGCCAGCATCCGCTTGTCCCGCCAGTCGATCCTCTGCGTCCCTATGCTTCGACGGGGAACTCTGTATGGGATGCTATACGCAGACAACCATGACACGGCACTCGCGTTTACGAAGTTCGACCGGGAGGTGCTGACTTTGTTTGCTGAGCAGGTGGCCGCAACTGTAGAGGCCCAGCAACTGCTCGATCGCACCCAGGAGTCGCTAGCTCAAGTACGAACCCTGCAGGAGCGACTCCTGTCCGGTGAGCGGCTGCGGATCATGGGCGAAATCAGCAGTGGAGTCGCACACGAGTTCAACAACCTCCTCACGGCAATTTTGGCGCGCCTCCAAATTCTGTCTTTGCAGACATTGCCTGAAGAGGCACGCTCAGAGATGGCCCTGATTGAGAAGGCTGCCAACGATGCAGCAGAGGTTGTCCGCCGTTTGCAGTCGTTTAGCAGGAGGCAGCGTCAAGTCGACTTCGCCAGGGTTGAGTTGAGTGGCATTTGCCAGGACGCGCTCGAAATGCTCGCTCCATTGTGGCGTGAGGGACTAGGCGGTCGTGCGTCCGTCGAAGTACGTATGCGATGTGCTCCACACGTTGTCGTACGAGGAGCCCCCACTGAGCTGCGGGAGCTGGCTACGAACCTCTTGAAGAACGCAATCGAGGCTGTGGTGGCAGGAGGAGTGGTCACCGTCGAGACCCAGCTCCGCGGTGGAGAGGCCGTCCTTCTCGTGCGCGACAATGGTCCTGGTGTCCCGCTCGAACTGAGGGAGCGTGTGTTTGAGGAGTTCTTCACGACGAAGGGCGACGCCGGGACAGGGCTGGGGCTATGCCTCAGTCGACAGATCGCAGAGAGGCATGGGGGCACCATTGAGATTCAAGAAGGAAGGCCTCGTGGAACCACGATTTGTGTCCGTCTCCCAGCGGCAACGGCCACTGCGACTCAAGGTGAGAGCACTGCGGCCGTGCTGCCCGCTACAGGCAGCTCCGAGCGACTACGAGTGCTAGTTGTGGATGATGAGCCGGACGTCTTGTCTTCGATCATGCGATACCTTCAGCGCCTGGGCCATGAGATACGGGGTGCAAGCAGTGCCGAGGAGGCCCTACAGATCTTGGCCTCATGGAAGCCTCACGTTGTCCTCTCTGACGTTGGAATGCCCGGGATGGATGGGCTGGAACTGTGCGCCATGATCGGGGAGGGCCCGAACCCAATTCCGGTCGTGCTAATGAGCGGTCTGGCCGATGATCTTGCGGACCGGGCTAAGAACGCAGGGGTATACGAGCTGGTCGCGAAGCCGCCGCGCATGGCGGAGTTGAATGAGCTTCTCCAGCGAGCAGGCTTCCCCTCCTGAGCCGCCCAAACGACAGGGGCGGGCCACCTGTGGTGACCCGCCCCGTCTGAACTCTGATGGTGCGCTCCGCGGTCGCGGCGCGAGCTATCGGTCCCAGTGATACCCGTCGGGATCAACCGCAAAGAAGAGATCCGGCTCTACGTTGACGTAGAGGACAATGCCCTGGCTGTTGACGCCAGCGTTGGGGCACAGAGCCTCGAAGTGATCTGACTTGACCACGCCGTCCAAGACGGGCATGAAGTTGACGTCGTGCGCAACGAAGTGCCGGCCCCGCGCATTTTCCAGGGTCAGCACACCGATCGGAGCGCCCGGGTCGAGAAGTGAGTAGCTGACGCTTACGGGACCCGGTTCACTGGTGGCTGACGCGCTAAGTGCAACCACGGCGGCCAGAACTACGCCGAGAATCAGGAGCTTCCGCATGGCCGACCTCCTACAGGACCCCCCGGTCCATCATTGGTGTGGAGGGGCATTATCCCTACGTTGATGAGAATTTGCAACGTTCTGCGTCGAGAATCCTGGACACCCCTCCGCTAGCGAGGAGTTGACGCAAGTCCCGCAAAGAAAGGCACTTGCGATCGGCCGGGGCGACTGGCAGGATGCGCCCCGTGCGAGGTCTCCGAAGCCTTTTCGTCTGCTGTATGGCCAAACAGCGGACTTTGCGCCATGCCACTTTGAGGGAGAGTCTCGTCCGCGTTCGCAGGCTCCCACCCCGAATGGTCCTGCGGAAGGAGGATTTGACCCGAGTGGGGCCGGATCTGCTGTATGCGCTGTCACGGGCGATGCGGTGCCAGAGACCCGTTCCCAGTGTGGTGGCCATTGAGATCGACCCGGGAATCCCGGTCCACCTCACAGTGGCCGCGACCCTACTGTGCATCACAGATCCAACGCCTGGGACCCGGCGACTCCTGAAGGCGCTGGTAGATTCCGGCATCCGCGGTGAGGCTCGGGTCGGCGACTCTCTTGGCGCGTTGCGCAGAGTGCACGACCAGCAGACCTACGTCCAGAGATTCGCGAGCCTGCTACGCCCCGGCAGCTACACCCGCAGCGCGCTACACTTGGCCTATCTCTTCACAGTGGCCCCGCCGAAGGATGCTCGCCTTGCTGAGAGTGTACGCCGCCTAACACGGCGAACTTTCAGTTTGAGCGACCTAGACTCCGACATCGCGGCCGCGCTCATGGAGTGCCTTGAAGCGGCGCTTGAACGACGCCCCCCTCGACTCGATCTGTATAAGCAAGCACTGCCTTGCTGCACTGCACGGCAGTTATCTAGGCTTCGAGCCACCTACGCATGCGCCTTCGCCATCTCCAGCCTCGCCAGCTACCGGACTCGAAGGCAAACCAGAAGGGCCTCGCGGCGGGCGGAGGAGCGGGCGCGCCTCGCGGGCTTCACGACCATGAAGACGAAGGCTTTGTCCTTCCGCCGTAGGGTCACGCATCGGCACACCGCGGCGACCCTTGGAGACACTCTACACAAGAGTCTCCGGTCTCATGTGCTGAGCCCAAGCCGTAGTGGTCTTTGGATTGTAGCGGACGACCTTGCGTGCAAATCTCATGTCTCCGGCGCACTCAGCAAGTCTGCCGCCTCCCTCGTGTTGAAACTCCTGCAGGCTAGCGGCACTTCCCACGTTCCGAGTCCTGAGAGGGCGCATGGGATCCTCGGAAGAAGCCAGCGGCCCTCGGGCAAGGCCCAGCAGGGAGACTGGGCGTATCACGCCTTCCTCCGACTCTTGTTGGAGAACAAACTCAGTAAAGCAATGGACCAGGCGCCAAAGGTGTCTGTCAAGGGCCATCGTGCGCTCAACGGCGTCTCCTTGGGCGCTCTTTCTACCCAAGCACCGAATGGAGAATTCGGGCTCCCCCTGGTAGGACTGCCAGGCCAATTTGTGGCGGCGTGGTATTCGCGAAGTGACGGTCCGGCTTCTCTGCCGGGTGCGGTCCGTGCAGACGAGGAGGCCTCAGACCTTGCGCTGCACGCATGCCACCTAGTGTGGCATGGGTGTCCGCTCACGGCTGCCCAACTGCGTCACCTGCGTCGTGTGGCAGTATCCGACCAAGCCTGGGCGGACAAGGTTGTGCTTTGCATGACCAGTGGGATGGCGTATCTGGCGCTGGGCCGGCGGCGGCGGGCGGCGCTCATGTTGGCGGCGGGAGTGCATGCGCATCGGTCGTTGACACGATTCCTGGCCAAGCTGAACGCGACGGACCGGTTCGGCCTTCTCGACGCGTACGCGGATGCCTGCAAGAAGGTGTTGGCGAGCTTCGAGCCGCCGATCCCCGATCGCGGTGATCCGGTTCGCAGCCTTGACCGTTTCGCCAAGCGACTGCCCCGCCCGGGTCGGCACGCGCATCCCGGCCGCGTCATCGACGCGCTCGATGCACTCATCGCGGCAGGGAAGGCGGAAGTCGGGCACGAGATCGAGCAGCGCGTCGTCGAAGATCTCGCTCGGATGCTCGGCGGCTGGCTGCTGCTTCACTACCGGGACGAGAAGTACCTGACCCTTCGACCGCAGTCCGAGCACACGTTGAGCACGTGGACGATTCACCGTCTGGCGGGGGCGGAGCGGATTCGCCGGTGGAGGGTGCACCCCCGACCCGAGTTCTGGCGGCCGGAACAGCGGCGGCCGCGAGCCCTCCTGTCGGTACCGATCGGAAACGGCGTCGCCTGCATTGCGCGCCGCTCGCGATTCACGCGGAAGGAGGTCGAGGCCGTTCGGACCGTGCTGCGGTTCCTCCAGGCGCGCCTGGAGGACACGTCGCGGGCCCAACGGTCGTCGCGCCCCGTGCCGCGGCGCAAGCCTTCCCCAGCGTTCGCCGGCGAGGGGCTGATCGGGCGCTCCCGCGCATGGCGGGCGCTGCTCGACCAGGTGGCACGCGTGGCCCCGGCCGACTGCTCGATCGTCCTGCAGGGGGAGACGGGCACGGGCAAGGAACGTCTTGCGCGGGCCATCCATGCGGCGTCGCCTCGCTCGCAGGGTCCCTTCATCGCGGTGAACTGCGGTGCGGTCGCGCCCGACCTGATGGCCTCGGAGCTCTTCGGGCACATCCGCGGGGCCTTCACGGGGGCGGATCGGAATCGCGTCGGGCTCGTGGCAAGGGCGCATGGGGGGACGCTCTTCCTCGACGAGTTGGTCGAGATGCCTCCGGCCATGCAGGTCGCCCTGTTGCGGGTAATCGAAGAACGGCAGGTCACGGCCGTAGGGAGTACGCGCCCCCGACGGGTGAACATCCGGATCCTCAGCGCAACGCATGCGGACCTGGGCAGGTCTGTGGAGCACGGTGAGTTCCGCGAGGATCTCTACCACCGCCTCTGCGTCTTCACGCTCCAGTTGCCTCCGCTTCGCGAACGGGATGCCGACCTGGCGTTGCTCAGTCATCACCTTCTCGGCAAGCTGGATCCCCCGCGGAGCCTGTGCCCCGAAGCGGCAGCGGCGCTGCTCACCTACAGTTGGCCCGGAAACGTGCGCGAACTCGACAACGTGCTGCGGGCCGCCGCGCTTCTGAGCGACGACCTGCAGATCACGGGCGGCATCCTGGAGGACCTGCTGGCGCAGCGGCGCCAACAGCGACGCCCTCGGACCAGCCCGGCGGCGAACCGGGAGATCGGCGCTCGCTCGCAGTCGATCCTGCAACTGCTGGGGCAGCGCTGGCTGGGGGCGCCCGAATTGGCGAAGGAGATCGGCGTTTCCATCCGCACGGTGAACCGCGAGTTGGACCACCTGAAGCGCCGAGGGCTGGTCGAGCACCAGGGACGGGCGCGGGCCCGGCTGTACCGGCGGCTGCCCTAGCGCACTCCCCGCGAAGCGCGCGACGTGACAGCCCGACCTCGTGGACCGTCAAGGAGCGACGGGGCGATGCGGGTCTCGTTCCCCTTCCACAGGGTGTCCGGGTGCGTCGCTCGGGTTCGAGGCCCAGGCGGGAGGAGGAGGCGAGACCCCTTGGGGTCGCCGACCAGGAGCAACCGAGCCTCCGGGCGCGAGAGGCAAACGACCGCCTTCGCCGGACGGGGTCCCTCTCGCCCGCCGGATTCGCCTCCCTGGAGCCCTGACGGCCCCGAACATGAAGGCCAGGCGATTCCACCTCCGTTCGTGGGTAGTGCGGGCTGGCGTCGAGCCGGGGTGCGTGTCGCGATTTGTCGCGATTCGGGTGCCGGATTCCCACGCGCCGGCCGTTCTCCACTTGTCCACAGGCGGTGTGGAAACGCAAGTGGCTGCTTCCCAATGACTTGAGCGTTTCGACGCGCCCCACTCGAAACGGCACGGGACGTGTTCTAGGGGCGCCCATGCGCGAACGGCATCCCCTCCCGAGGCAGATCGCCTGCCAGGTGGTAGCCGTGCTCGCGTGCTGGATCACGGGGCGGGTCTGTCCGTTCGGCGTCTTCTGGGTCCCCAACTCGCTCGTCGTCGTCGGCAGGCCCGTCCCGGCTCCCCCTCGCATCCCCGCCCTCCCTCCCCTACAGATCCGGTTCGTCCGGAAGCCGCTGGATCTGCCGCCGCCGGCGGCGCGCGATGAAGAAGAAGGCGAGAAACGCGACCAGCGACACCGCCATCAGCAGCAGCCACGAAATGTCACGGAAGAGCAGATGGAACCACGGCCGGGCGTCCTCCTCGAGATCCAGCCGCCACGCGGCGTGCCACTCCCCGAGCGACAGGCCCGTCCGGCGCCGCACGGTCTCCGCGAATGGGTCCCGACCCAGGCGTTCGGACTCCGCGACCCCGGTCGCCAGATCGTGGAGGATCTCGCGGACCACTCGCCAACCTCGTTTCTGGACGAGGTAGCGGACCCAGGACCGCGACTGCTTGTAGGCGAGATCCGCCCCCCGGGCGTCCGCGGGGAAGGATCGGCGGAGGTCCTCGAACCGGAGCAGACGGTCGAACGCGACCGCGACGTCGAGAGCCGCTCCCGCATCCACGCTCACGCCCCCGCCGATCTCCTCGGCCAGTCCCTCCTCGAACCAAAGGGGTAGGAGCCGGCGACGCTCGCCGGCCCACTGCCGCCATACAACGTGGACCCACTCGTGGCGAAGGACCTCGATGAGCCCGCTACCCCAGCCGCGCTCGAGGAGATCGACACGGATCACGACCCGCGGCGGCGGCGCGGTGGCGACACCCACCGCCCACTCCGGCACGGCGGATCCGACCTCGTGGACGGCGCGGGCATGCCCCCGGACCAGCGCCACGTCGACGGGGCCGTCGTACCCCCAACCCAGACGCGTCCCCACCTGCCGCCGGATCCCCGGAAGCGCGGCCTCCGCCTCGTGACCCAGCCCGTCCAACCCGGCGTCCCAACGCACCCCCCCCTCCGTACCCTCCCGGGCGAACGCAAGGGATGCGCAGAGCACCAGCACCGCCGGGAAGACGCCGCCGATGGGCCTGGGGGCACTTCGGAAGAACCGCACGGGGGGATGCTACGGGCTGCGACGCGACCGGAACGTCGGTTCCCCGCGACCCCTGTCCACGCCGCTGAACGGCCGGCCGCCGCCGATGGCGAGACGTGAAGGTGTAATCCGTTTCTCCCCCGCGACTTACGGAGCCCATCCCATGCCGGGCCGATCTGCGGCACGGACTGTGTTCTCGGCGGGTGTCGGTCGGATGCTGCTTGCCGACGCGACGCCCCTGGGGTGGCCCGAGTCGGGCGCACGAGGGGACCGAGGTCAAGGGAAGGGGGCCGGGACGACGTCCCGGCCCCCGCTTTCTTCCCTCGAGGACTCGATCCGGCCGGCGTGGGGTAGGCGCTACGCGCCGCCCGCCTTGCGAAAGGTCAGGCGGAGGGCGAGGCCGTCCACGACCTTCTCATCGGCGCGGATCGGTACACCCGACCGCACGAGCAGCCCGTGCGCGATGGCGAGGTCGAGCCCCGCATCCCGCCCGTCGCTCCGCAACGCCGCGAACGGGACGAAGGCCCGCCGTTCGCCATCCCGCACGAGCGGCGCCCCCGTGTCGCGAACCTCGATCTCCGTGCACGGTCCGTCGCCGCCGGCGACCGCCAGGATCCCGAAGAGCCCCCCTCTCGGCATCGCCCGCGCCGCCTGCTGCGCCAGGTGCAGCAGGGCGCGCTCGAGCAGGCGGGGGTCCGCCGTCACGGCGGCGGTCCCGGCAGGCACGTCGAGCTCGAGCGAGATCCCCGGGGCGAACACGTCCCGCAACCGCGGCTGGAGACCCTGGAGGTAGGCGGCAAGGTCCACGAGCTCGACGCGGGGCTTCTCCACCCGTCCGAGAACGGCAAGCTCCCGGGTCAGGGCGTCCAGCCCCTCGATGGACCGCCGGGCATCGACGAACCGCTCACGGGCCGCTCCCTCGGCGTCCAGGGCCTCGCCGAGCATCTCGACGTGCCCGACGAGCGCCGTCATGCGGTTGGCGAGTTCGAGCGCGAGGCCGTGGGCGAACCCGGCGACCGTCTCGGCCCGGTCCCCCGCCCGGATCCGCTCGCGCTCCTCGCGTTCGCGCCCGAGGTCCGCGAGGTACAGCGGACGGAGGCCCTCCGTATCGCCCAGGGGCGGCCCCTGCTGGACCCGCACCTCGAACTTCGCGCCGTCCCCGGCGTGCAGGAGCCCTTGCCACGACCGGCTGCCGGTTTCGGCCCGGGACCGCCCTTCGGGACGGACGAGGGCGTTGAGGGTCGTTCGCCGCAGTTCCGCCCGGCTCCACCGGCTGAGCCGGGTCGCCTCGTGGTTCGCCTCGAGGATGTGTCCGTGGCCGTCCACGAGCAGGATGGCGAGGGGAGCCGTATGGAAGAGCACGCGGTGCCGACCGGGCGGCAGACGATCCGCGCCCCGGCGGCCCCCCTTCTCGGCCTTGCCGGAGGCCTGATCGAGACGCGAGAGCGCGTTGAGCGCCAGCCGGTCCAAGCTCACGAGGTCGGTCTCCCCGGGGCACGCCCCTTCCCCGCCCGATCGTGCAGGGTCCCCCTCCTATCGACCAGGGGGCGGCCGAGCCGAAGTGGCCGCGAGGAGCGCCCCTGTCCGGAATTCGGACGCCTCGGCTCCCCCTGCGGGCCTCGGTCCGCCGGAATTCGGCCACGCCGGGCGCCTGCGGCCTCGCGGAAGGGCCCGAGGTCCAGGGCTATCGCCGCTGCCGGCCTACTCGGACTCCGCGTCCGGAGTCCGGACGACCAGCGTCGGGAATCGACCGCGACGGAGCACCCGGTCGGTCACGCTCCCGAGCAGCAGGTGGTCGAGACCGCTGCGCCCGTGGGAGCCGATCGCGACCAGGTCCGGGGACAGCTTGGCGGCGAGGTCCAGGATCACGGACGCGGGCTTCCCCTCGAGCACCCGCGCCTGGGCCCGGAGCCCGGGTCGGGCCCGGATGTAGGTCTCCAGCTTCTCCTTGGAGAGCGCCTTGAACTGCTCGATGTCCTTGCGGTGGGGGTAGACGCCGAAGGTGCCCTCGACGACCACGGGAAGCCACTCGACCACGTGCACGAGGACGGCCTCCCCCTCCTCGGCCAGGAGCCGGGCGGCCATGTCCAGCGTCGGCTCCGACAGCTCGGAGAAATCGAGCGGGACCAGAATCCGCTGGAACCCCTCCATCGATTCAGTCTCCTTGGGCGGCTCCGTCTCCTCGGGGCGCGCCGCCCCCTCTCACCGGAAACGATCTCCGGCGACGACGCGGCGCGCGTTCAAGAAATCCTTCACCGCCATGTCCCGTCCGCCCGACGGCCGAAGCCTCAGGATCCGCACGGCGCCTTCGCCGCACTTCACGTCGATGCCAGAGGGATCGACGCGCAGGACCGTCCCCGGCGGGGCGTCCTCCCGGCCCTCGAGCGGCGGCTGTTCGTCCTCGGAAAGCACCTGGACCCGCGACACCACGACCGGGAGCGGGTCGTGCTTCACCTTGGGCTGCCACGACGTCTGGGCACCCGGCCAACTCGTCATCGCGCGGACGTGGTTCTTCACGCGCGGGGCGTCCATCGACCAGTCGATGGCGCCTTCCTCCTTCCGGAGCCGGCGGGCGTAGCTCGCCTGCTCGGGATCCTGGGGCTGGGGCTCGATCTCCCCCGCGAGGTAGCGGGGAAGCGTCCGGACGAGGAGATCGGCGCCGACCTTCGCGAGCACGCCGGCAACCTCGTCCGCGGTCTCTTCGCCGGTGAGGGCCACTCCCTGCTGGGCGACGATGCCCCCCCGGTCCCACTCGGGGTCCATCCGGAAGATCGTGACGCCCGTCTCCGTCGCCCCGTCGCGTAGCGCGGCGGCAATGGGGCTCGCGCCGCGGAACCGGGGCAGCAGGCTCGCGTGCAGGTTGATGCACCCGGCTCGAGGCAGCGCCAACAGCGCGCTTCCGAGCTTCTGCCCGAACCCCGCCGTGACGATCACGTCGGGGGTGGCCTCCTCGATGGCGTCGCGAGACGTCCGTCCGTTGACGTCGCTCGACCGGTGCATGGGGAGCTGCAGACGCTCGGCCTCCACGGCCAGGGGCACCTCGCGACGCCGCTGACCGCGACCGGACGGCCGCGCAGGTGGCGTCACGACGAGGACGGGCGCCATGCCGGCGCCGACGAGACTCTGCAGGACGGGTACCGCGAATTGCGGACTCCCCATGAGGACGACCCGCGTTCGCGCGGCGCCTCCCAGCTCGGGGTTCTCGATCGTTTCCGACGCCAGCTCGTGGTCGACGGTGTCCTCGGACGACATGCCTTCCTCGCGGATCTGGATCTGGATCTCCCCCATCCCGTCCTGCAGGACGAGGATCTTGCGGAGTTTGATCAACTCGAGCAGGGCGAGGAACGCGCCGATGACGTAGGTCCGATTCCGGGACCCGCTGAGCGTCTGCTCGAACGTCAGACGCCCGCCGGCGTCCATCAGACGGTCGAACAGGACCTCCACGAAGTGCGTGATGGGCAGCCGCTCGCGCGGCATCGCCACCGCCGTCTCGTCCCCCGTTTCACGCAGCAGCCGCTGGAACGCGCCGGCCAGCGCGTAGAGATCGACCTCCAGTTCGGCTTCCTCCCGGGGAACCCGCCCGGGGCCCCTCACCTGGACCGGCGCGCGGCAATCCTGCTCGGCGGCGAGGCGCCCGAGCTCCCCCGCCACCTGTTTGAAGTCGCGGTACTCGATCAGCTGGCGGACCAGGTCGAGACGCGGGTCGATTTCCTCCAGGTCCAGCGGCGTGTCGCGCGGCAGGAGGGCCCGACTCTTCAGGACCAGCAACTGGCTCGCGACCACCAGGTACTCCCCCGCCCGATCGACATCGAGGGACTCGACGTGATCGCGGCACATCTGCAGGAAACGGTCCGCGATGCGGGCGAGCGGGATCTCCCCGACGTCCACCTCCTCCTGCATGACGAGGTGCAGCAGCAGGTCCAGGGGCCCCCGAAAGGCGGCCAGATCGACGCGGAGTTCCTCCATCGAGCGGAGTGTACGCCGCGGGCTTCGCACCTCCGCGCCCGCCCACTGCGAACAAAGCACGAAAGTGCGGCGCGGCTGGGCCCGGCGTTGGCGTGGCGCACGGATCCGCGGGAAGATCCGGGCGCGGCGGCGGATCAACCGATCTAAACTTCGGGGTTCTGCCGGTCAGGAGCACCGATCCTTGCATGCGTCATCCGCCGCCATCCGGCTGTTCGTCATGGACGTGGACGGTACGCTCACGGACGGGACCATCACCTACACCGCCGACGGCACCGAACTCAAGTCCTTCCACGCGCGGGACGGGGCAGGCATCAAGCTCCTGCCCCGCGCGGGCGTGCAACCCGCGATCGTGACGGGCCGTTCCTCGCCTGCCGTGGAGCGGCGCGCGAAAGAACTCGGGATCGACCTCGTGATCCAGGGGGCCGCGAACAAACTGGAAGCCGTGGACCGGCTCCGCCGCGACGCCGGCCTCGAGTGGGGCGCCGTCGCCTTCGTCGGCGACGACCTCACCGACATTCCGCCGATGCGCAAGGCCGGCTTCAGCGCGGCCCCCGAGGACGCCGACCCCGAAGTCCGTCGCATCGCGACCTATGTCTGCACGCTTCCCGGGGGTCGCGGCGCCGTCCGTGACGCAATCGAGACGTTGCTTCGCCGCCAGGGTGCCTGGGACGACATCCTCGCGTCGCTGGAAGCGGGGTAGCGGATGCGCCGGTTCCTGCTCGTCCTCCTCCTGAATACCGCGGCGATGGGGATCCTCTTCGTGGTCGTGGGCGGCGTACGCGGACCCAATGCGGCCCGCCCGCAGCCCGAGGTGGAGGAAACGACGCCGGACCGCCGGGGCGAGGAGCGGATCGTTCCCCCCGGCAACATCCCGCTCGCCATCCACGGGGCCCAGGGCGTATGGCTGCCCACCGACCCCGAGTCCGTCACCGTGACCGATCGCACGACGGGCGAGAGCGTCGTCGTCCCCGACTTCGAGCGCTACACCTTCCAGGCGGAAGAGAGCCGCCCGATGGAGGCGGGAAGAAGCAGCCGCCAAGCCGCGCAGGCGATGGAAGTCGAAGTGCGCGTCTACCGGGAACCCCGAACCCTGGAGGAAGCGCGCGACCTGCTGGGGGGCGGTCCGGAGGCGAAGCAGAAGCTGCTCAAGTGGATCATCGACGCGCCGGTCGCGGAGGCCGAGTTCCTCCAGGAAGGCCTGAGCGTCATGGAGCGGCGCGAGCGGGCGTCCGCCGACGAAGCCACCGTCCTGCTCTCGGGCGGCGTGAAGATACGGGACGTGGAAGAGGATCTGATCGTCGAAGGCAAGGAGATCGAGCTCGAGCCCGGTCGCGGCATGGCCCGCGGCCACGGCATCTTCGTCGTGCGCCACCCTTCTTTCACGCTGACCGGCGAGGACCTGGAGCTGTCCCGGAACGAACACGTCGAGCGCGTCATCGTCAAGCGGGACGCCTACGTCCAGATCCTCCACGAACTCAAGGACGCCAACGGAAAGCCGCTGCTCGAGATCGGCAACGACTCGTTCCGTCCGGGCTGGGTCCGCGCCGAAGGCGGTGCCCGCATCGTCCGCGAGAAGGCTTTCGGTCGGGAGCGACTCCAGATCGTCCTCGAACACGTCGTGCACGCGGAGCAGGAGGGGGGAAGGAGCCTGGACGCGGAGCGGGTGACCGTCGTGGCATGGCGCAGTCTCGGGAAGGAAGGCTCCCGGGACTGGAAGCTGCAGCGATTCGAGGCCGACGGAGGCGCCGTCCTCCAGTACCCGCAGGAGAACGACGACGGCACGCCCTTGCTCGTACTCCTCCGCGGCGAACGCCTCGTCCACGACATCGCCGACGACGGGACCGCGACGACCCTCCTCGAAGGGCGTCCCCACGTCGACCTCCGCGGAGACGTACGGCTCGAAGGCTATGGCGGCGATGCGAACCTCGGCCTCCTGTCGGCGACGGCGTCGGACCAGGCGTGGGTGGGGCTGCCCGACGCCGGCGAGGTCCCTCCGGGCCAGGATCCGGCTCGCTACCTGAAGCTCGTCCTCCATGGCGGCGCGCGTCTCGACCGGCGGGACGCGGGGGTGGATCGCGACTGGGACCGGATCGAGGGCGACCAGCTCACCATGCTCCTCCGCCGCTTGGAGGCCCCGAACGACCAGACGGCGAAGCCGAACCCCATGGGCAGACCGACGGATCGACTCGTCGCCTGTTCGTTCGATCTCTACGGCGACGTGACGCTGAGCGGCACGCGGATCAGCGGCACGACGGAGCATCTGTTCGCCGAGCGGCTGGACACGACTTCGCCGATCCTGGTGGCCGAAGGCCCGAACACCGACTTCCACTTCCACGGGATCCGCAGCGGCGAACGGCTGATCGGGGGCCATCGCGAGCCGGCCCCGTCCCCGTCGGCCGCGAGCGACGGAGCGCCGGCGGCCGCTCGTCCGGAACGGGAGTGGATCCTCGAGCGCCTGCGCGCCCTCGGCCGCATCGACTTGCGGACGAGCCTAGGCGGCCCGACCGTGGGCCTGCCCGCACTCATCGAGGGGTACCGCCTCGCCTACGACCGGGTCACCGACCGGGCGCGGCTGCAGGGCGGACAGGACGCCCCGGCGCTGGCGGCGGTCGGGGATCCGACCCAACCGCGTCACCAGGTCACCGCCCGGACCATGGTGCTGGAGCGCAAGGTGGGCATCGTCCGGGCCGAAGGCGCCGTCCAGGGGCGCATCTACGTCGCCGGGGGCGGGCAGCCGACCTCCGGACTGGAGGCCCTCGGGCTCGGGGAGCCCGACGTGGGAGCGCCGACGGAGTTTCGTGTCGCGACGAACGGCCGGATCGAGATCCGCGGCCTGCTCGCCGAAGCGCGACAGGGCCTCCGCCTGGACGCCGACCAGGTGATCCACATCGAGGGCGGGGTCCTCGCCCAACTGATCTCACCCAACTCCGAAGACGACGCCATCGACCAGATCCGCGCGGACACGGTCGAGGTGGCGCTGCGCCGCATCGAACGCTCCACCGCGGCCACCGTCAGCGCGCCGCTCGCGCGCGCGGCGGTCCGGGCCCCCACCGGCCGATCGGCATCGCCGCTCCCCACCCCCGGAGGGAAAGAGAAGCGCGTCCGCTGGGACGTGGAGGCGGAGGTCCTCTCCGCCCGGGTCGGGGACGAGGGCCTCCAGAGCGTCGAGGCGCTGGAGGGCGCGGTCCTCCGGAGCGACGACGGGGAAATCCGGGGCCGCCGCATCGCTTACGACGCCCGGTTGAAGGAGGCGGTCGTCCAGGGGTCCCCCGAAACCCAGGCCCAGGCGATCTTCGGGCAGACGCGGGATCGGAACGAGGTGTGGTCGCCCTCGATGACGCTGCGGCTCGGCCCCGGGGGCGCCACCTCGCTGCAGGCCGTCGGCCCCGCCTCCGCTGTGCTGTTGCGGCGCTCCTCCGGCGAGTCGGGTCCACGTTGGGAGCGCTTCCGGGCCCTCTGCGCCGCGCCGGTCGTCGTGACGCCGACCGACCTCCAGAGCGAGGGCGCGGTCGAAGTCCTGCGCGAGGTCCGCAAGGCGCCCGGGGCGGGGTGGGACTCCCCGAGCCACCTCTGGGCGGATCGCCTCTTCGTCCAGGGCGCCAACCTGCTCTCGGGACACGGGGCGGACATCCGTCGCGTCGTCGCCTCCGGCCCCAACACGCACCTGGAGATGGGAAGCGGGGACTCGCTGATCCGCCTCTGGGGCCAACGGCTGGATCTCGACGTCCCCACGTCGCTGGCGACCCTGACGGGCACCCCCGACCGGAAGCTACGGGTGATCCTGGGCCCGAGGGACGCGCCCCGGGCCGACAGCGAGCACCGCAAGATCGTGGTGGATCTCAAGACGGGGCGGATCACCGACATGCGGCCCGTGCCCCTGATTCTCAAGGGTGGAGAAGACCGGTGATCCCCGCGGCGTTCATGAGCCTCGGCATCAGCGAGTTGCTGGTGGTCGGCGTGGCGGCCCTGCTCGTCTTCGGGGGCCGCCTCCCCGACGTCATGCGGAACCTCGGCCGCACCTACGCGAAGTTCCGGCACGGCATGAACGAGGTCGCCGAGCCCCTGCGCCGGGAGATCCGCCGCATCGACGTCCGGCCTTCGGCCACCTCCATCCCCCGCCGGCCGACCCTCCGGCCCGAACACGAGGCCGAGGCCAGCCCGGCCGGATCATCGCCCGAGCCGGAGGGAGGACCCGAGCCCTCGTCCCCCGCCGGCGGGGGGGTCGCCGACGAACCCCCGCCCGTCTGAGCAGAAGCGAGCCCCGGGGGTGCCGGCCGCGTCCCGCAGGCGCGTTCGCCCCGCGTTTGCCCTTCACTCCGGCCCCGCCTCCGGTCGATAGCCGGGCTGGAGACGATCCATGGACGCCCACGACCGTTTCGAACGACGCAGCCTGCGCGACGTCCTCGTAGACGACGACGTGCTCAGCGAAGAGCTCGCCGACGAGCTCATGAACTCGGCGCGTCGCACCCACGAGCCGTTCGGAAGCGTGGTCGTGCAATCGGGCAACATCACGGCTTGGGACCTCGCCTGCACCGTCTCCGTCCACTACAACATGCCCTTCCTCCCCCTGGGGGGCTTCGCATACGACAAGAGCCTGTGGGAGGGCATCCCCTCCTCGACGCTCTACCAATACCAGGTCCTGCCCGTGGGCCGCTTCGGCGACAGCTGGTCCTTCGCCGTCGTCGAGCCCCCGACGCGCGACTGCATCGCCGCCCTGACCGAGAACTGCGGTTCGAGCCTCTTCTTCTTCGTGGCCGAGTACCAGGAGATCCTGCGGCTCCTCAACGAGCACATCACCGTCGTGGACACGAAGAAGGACAGCTCCTGGCAGTCGATCTTCGACGACGCCGAGGAGCGCGTGGGACAGTAGGCGGGCCCGCGGGTATCGCGGCCGATCAGATGTCCAGGTCGCGGACGTCCAGGGCGTGCTGCTCCACGAACTGCCGCCTCGGCTCGACGCTCTCGCCCATGAGCAGGCTGAACAACCGGTCGGCCTCCCCGGCATCCGTCAAGGTGACCCTCAGCAGGGTGCGACGGGTCCGGTCCATCGTGGTTTCCCACAACTGGTCGGGGTTCATCTCCCCGAGCCCCTTGTACCGCTGCACGTCCACGCCGCGCTGCCCGGCTTTCCTCACGTGCTCCAGGACCTCCCGCAAGGACGCAAGGTCCACATGGTCGCCGGAGTCGTACTCGATGCGAAACCGCGGCGTTTCGTTTTCCACCCAGTGCTTGGGATCGATGTCGAAGTCGAGCAGCACCTTCGCCTGCTTCTCGAGCTCGATGTGCTCGTAGATCGGCGTGACGATCACGTCGGCTTCCGCTCGGAGGGAGTCCTCGTCTCCGACCTCCCAGACCCTGACCTCGCGGCCGAGGAATGCCTCCTCCTGAGCGATGTGGTGTTCCATGTCCGCCTCGCTGCGGATGAAGACCGGTGTGTCGGGAGTCTGCGCGCTCGACACCACCGCCGTGGGCAGGGCTCCGTCGCCTTCCACCGCAGCGAAGTACTCGTGGATGCTCATCCCCTTGCGCTCCAGGGCGTGCGCGACATCCTGGATCCGCGAGAGGGCCTCAGCCAGGTTCTGCAGTCGCGGCCCCGTGACATCCTCGAATGACGTTCCGTTGATGCCCTTGAGGGTGATGGATGACGCCCCCATCTCCTCCAACCGCCGCTGGAGATCCCGCTCGTCGAAGATGTACTCCTCCTTCTTGCGCTTCGTGATCTTGAACAGAGGCGGCTGGGCGACGTAGACGCGCCCGATCTCGATCAACTCCCTCATGTGCCGGAAGAGGAACGTCATCAACAGGGTCCGGATGTGGCTGCCGTCCACGTCCGCGTCGGTCATGATGATGATCTTGCCGTATCGACACTTCGATGCGTCGAAGTCCTCCGCACCGATGCCGGTCCCAAGCGCGGTGATCAGCGCCCGGATCTCCTCGTGGGCCAGCATCTTGTCGATGCGGGCCTTCTCTACGTTCAGGATCTTCCCCTTCAGGGGGAGGATCGCCTGGGTATTGCGATCGCGACCCATCTTCGCGGATCCACCGGCCGACTCGCCCTCGACGAGGAATACCTCCGTCGTCTCCACGTCGCGGCTACTGCAGTCAGCGAGCTTCCCGGGAAGCCCCCCGCTGGAAAGCACCCCCTTGCGCCGCACGAGGTCGCGCGCCTTCCGGGCCGCCTCCCGGGCCTGAAACGCCTGCACGGCCTTGTCGAGGATCATCCTCGCGTTCTTCGGATGCTCTTCGAGGTACGTCTTGACGGCCTCGCCCCAGATCGTATTGACGATCCCTTCGACCTCGCTGTTTCCGAGCTTGGTCTTCGTCTGCCCCTCGAACTGCGGTTCGGGAACCTTCACGCTGATGATCGCGGTGATCCCCTCGCGGAAGTCGTCGCCGGAGGGCTTGTCGGCGGGCTTGAAGATGTTCGCACGTCGGGCGTAGTTCATGAGGCTGTTCGTCAGAGCCCGGCGGAAGCCGGAGACGTGCGTGCCCCCTTCGTGCGTGGGAATGTTGTTCGCGAAGGCCTGGACGTTCTCCGAGTAGCCGTCGTGGAACTGCGCCGCCACCTCCACGATCACGCCGTCCTGCTCGGCTTCGACGTAGATGACGTCGTCGTGCAACGAACGGCGCCCCTCGTTCAATCGCTGGACGAACTCCTGGATGCCGCCCTCGAAACGGAACTCCTTCTCCATGGGGGGGTCCGTCCGCTCGTCCACGATCCGGATCGTGACGCCCCGGTTCAGGAAGGCGAGTTCGCGAAGACGGTTCGCCAGCAGCGTTGCGTCGAAGGAGTACTCCCCGAAGATCTGATGGTCGGGCTTGAAGAAGACTTTCGTGCCGCGGCGGTCCGTCTTCCCCCGCATCTCGAGGCCCCCTGTGGCGCGCCCGCGGCTGAAGGCCTGGAAGTGCGCGAACCCATTCTGGTAGACCTCGACCTCGCAGACCTCGGAGAGCGCGTTGACGACGCTCGCTCCCACCCCGTGCAGGCCGCCGCTGACCTTGTAGACGCCCTTGTTGAACTTGCCGCCCGCATGGAGCTTCGTGTAGGCCAGCGTGACGCCGGGCACGCCGTACGCCTTGTTCAGGTCCGTCGGGATGCCGCGGCCGTCGTCCGTCACGACGATTCCGTCGTCCGCCGTGATTCGGACGTTGACGTTCGCGCAATACCCGGCCATGGCCTCGTCGATGGCGTTGTCCACGATCTCCTGGACCAGGTGATGCAACCCCCTCTTGGCGGTGTCGCCGATGTACATACCCGGACGCTTGCGCACCGCCTCCAAGCCCTCGAGAACCTGGATGTTGTCAGCCGTGTAGTCGCCGCCCGAGGGGACGGAGGGTTCGGTCGCCATCGAAGCTCTCCCTATGGAAGCGTTCGCTTTGAGGTGGAGTCGCCTTCCGCCAAGGTGAAGCGGATGCCCACGAGCGAAACGCCGGGCAAGGCGGTCTTGAGGACGTCCAGGAGGCGCGCGCGGTGGAACTGCGCGAGCTCGTCACGAAGCGCGGCGGAGTCGACGGCAACGACGAGAACGCCGCCGACGAACCGATCGGGTCGGGCTTCATGTTCCCACGAGGGATCCGAGGCCTGTTCCCATGCGGCGATCAGGCGCGACGTGAGCTTCTTCGACGGCATGCCCAGCGCGCGCAGTGCGGGGCCCAGGTAGTCCCCCACGGGTCGTGCCGTCCGATGCACACGGCGCGTCATGGCGTTACTCGAGCGCAATCGGCATGATGACGTAGACGTAGTCGTCCCCATCGGTCAGCTTGCCGGGGGCTTTGCCGTCGCGAAACTCGAACCTCACACTGCCCGCCGGGTCCATCACCTTCAGCGCATCGACGAGGAAAACGGGATTGAATCCGAGGTTGGCCGTGCCGCCGTCGTACTCGATCGGCACCTCGACCGTCGCCTCCCCCACCTCAGGAGCCCTCGAGCGAATGGTGAGAAGCCGAGGAGCGATGTCGAAATGGACGGACATGGCGTCCCTCGTCGTGAGGAGAGAGGCTTGTCGCAGGGCGCTGGAGAAGTCGCCGACGCCCAACTCGAACACCTGGCTCTCCCCCTTCGGGATGACGTCCTCGTACGCGGGGAACGTCCCGTCGATCAGTCGGCTGATGACGAGCGCCCCTCCCACCTGGAAGAGCACCTGACGCTCTCCGAGCGCAATGGTGACGTCCTTCGCCGGCTCGCCCATCGTCCGGTCGAGCAACGACAGCCCCTTGGCGCCGACGATCACGCGGAGCCCGGCGTCCTGCGTCCCGCCCAGGTTCCGGGTGGCCATCGCGAGGCGCCGCCCGTCGGTCGCGACGAGTTCGAGCCGCTCTTCCTGCGCCTTGAACAGCACACCGTGCAGGGCGTACCGACCGGGTTCCTTCGCCGTGGCGAAGACGGTCCGACGGATCATGTCGCGAAGAACCGTTCCGGGAACCTCCAAGAGCCGCGAGTCCGGAAAGTCGGGAAGGACGGGAAATCCTTCGGGGTCCTCCCCGCGAACCTTGAAGTGGCTGCGTCCCGTGTCGAGGAGGAGGTCCCCGTCCTCGAAGGTCAGCGTGGTCGTCTCGTCGTCTACCTCGCGGACGACGGAGAGGAGACGGGCCGCCGGAATGACGACGACGCCGGGCTCCGAGACGTCGGCTTCCGGGAGGTGCATGCGGATGCCGACGTCCAGATCGGTCGCTTCGAGGAGAAGGCCGGTCGTCTCGTCAGCCTTGAGGGCCACGCACTCGTGGACGGGCTTCGGGCTCTTGGACGCGGCGACAGCGGCCCCATGCCCGACGGCTTCGACCAACGTGGCGGTCGGCAGCGAGACCTTCATCGTCGATCGACCTCCTGGAAAGAGAACAGAAGAGAATTGAAGATCTTCGTCGTCTTCGTCTTGGACCGTGTCGCATTTGCCGGTTCCGCCGCCGGCGCATTGTCTGAACTGCTTGTCCCCCAACGAGTTGCGTGCAGCGGAGGGCACGTGGAAAGGCCCTGGGAACGTGCCCCGCATTGTACGGGGCCAGAGGTGGGGACCGAGGGATTTCGACCGTTCGCTTCCGTCCCGCGGGCCCTGCAAGCCGGGCCCGCTACCGACCCTCCTCGATTCCTCCTCCCCGCCTGCCGGATTGTCCACCATCAGGCGACCGCCCGCAAAGGAGACCCCACCGCCAGGGAGACGGGGTATGCACGCGTAACTCCTTGCCTCCCAAGCGGATGGGCTCAACGAGCCCCGAGGCGGTCCCGCATCCGCTCCACGGCCGCCTTGATCTTCGGATCGTTCTCGATCATCTCGCGGATCCGCCGCACCGCGTAGAGCACGGTCGAGTGGTCCCGTCCCCCGAAGTGGTCCCCGATCTCGTCCAGGGAGAGGTCCGTGAGCTCGCGAGCCAGGAACATCACGATCTGGCGGGGGAGGGAGACGCTCCGACTCCGACCCTTGCTTCGGAGGACCGAAATCTTGACCTGGAAGTAGGCCGCCACGACCTCGGTGATCCGGTCCAGGGTCACGGGCGGCCGACCCTCCTCGATGGAGGGTTCGAGCGCCTCCTGGGCGATCGTGAAGTCGATGGGAACCTGGAGCACCCTGGCCCGGGCGAACACGCTGTGCAGGGCCCCCTCCAACTCCCGGATGTTGTTGCGGAAGTTGGCGGCGATGAACTCCACGACATCGTTGGGGACGTCCACCCCCAGGAGGGAGGCCTTCCGCTGGACGATCGCCATGCGGGTCTCCATCTCGGGCTTGTCGATGTTGGCCACGAGGCCCCACTTGAACCGGCTGACGAGGCGGTCCTGCAGGGTGGGCAGCTCAGCCGGGGGTGCGTCGCTCGAGACGACGATCTGGTGGTGTGCCTGGTACAGCCGGTTGAACGTGTGGAAGAACTCGTCCTGGATCCGCTCCTTGCCGACGAGAAAGTGGATGTCGTCGATGACCAGCAGGTTCACGTTCCGGAAGCGCTGGCGGAAGGCCTCGAGGTCGTGCCGCTGCAGCGCCTGTACGAACTCGTTGGTGAACTCCTCGCACGAGAGGATGCAGATCCGACGACCGGGGTGACGACGCCGGAACTCGTGGCATACCCCGTGGAGGAGGTGCGTCTTGCCGAGGCCGACCGACCCGTGGAGGAACAGCGGGTTGTAGGCCCGCCCGGGATCTCCGGCGACGGCTCGGGCGCTGGCGGCGGCCACACGGTTGCTGGGCCCGACGATGAAGTTCTCGAAGGTGTAGTGGTCGTTCAGATGGAGCGTGGGGTCCAGCGGCTGCAAGTCGATCCGTGGCAGGAACGGCGCGGTCGCCGGCGAGGACTCGATGACGGGCTCTTCCTTCGCGTGCGTGGTCGGCGTCTCGTCGTCGGGTTCCACGGCGGGCTTCGTCGCCTGGACGACCTCGTAGTGGACGTGCGTGGGCGCATTCCCGACCTCTTCGGCCGCGTGCGTGATCAGTTGGTGGAAGTGCCGCTGGAACCACTCCTCGTAGAAGCGGTTCGGCAGGCCGATCACCAATGCTCGGTCGTCCCATCCGACGAGGGTCGTTCTCTGGAACCAGGTGGCGAACTGCTGTTTGGTGACCCGCTTTCGGATCGCTCCGAGAAGGTGCACAAACCGCTCCCCCGCCTGCCGACGGGTCGTTGCAACGTCCACCTCGCCCATGGATGCCTGCCCCTCTCTGCCTCTTGACCGCCACCCCGTTCCCGCACCTCGTGTCCGATCTCCGGCCCCTGCCTACCGTCGATCGGGAAGTCCGACTTCAAGGTGTGAGGTGGGGGAACGTACGCCGCATACGGTGCCCGGTCAACGAGGCACCCGACATGCCGGATTCATGCGGCCCGAACAACTCGTCTCACCGAGGTTCCTTCCAATAGGCCTCTACGCCGAACCTTGCATCGGAGCGCGCGCAGGTTCCCTCAATGGCGCGCGAGCGCTCGCAACCGTCGGCAGACGGCGGCGGTCGCTTCACCGGCGCGGCGCGCGTCCTCGTCACGGACGCCTTCGCCCACGGAGACACGCAACGTGTTGGCCGCACGCCGTCGATCGAAACCCATCGCCAGCAACGTGCGCGCCGGCTCGCGCGCGCCCAGGGCGCACCCGCTGCCCGTCGACACCGCGATGCCCTCCAGATCGAGGTTGATCATCGCGGCCTCGCCCTCGACGCGATCGATCTCGATCGTAGCGACGCCCGGGAGGACCACCTCGGGGGGGCCGACGCGGCACCACCCGCCGACCTCGGCGAGGGCTTCCAGGAACGCTGCGAGAGCGGCACTGTAGCGCGAGGCTCGGGTGGGTTGCAAGCGAAGGGCGGACTCCAAGGCAACGGCCGCGCCCACGGCGAGGGCCACCGCCGGCGTACCCGCGTGGAGGCCCTCCTCCTGCGGACCGCCTCGCCACAAAGGGGCCACGCCGGTCCCCTTTCGGACGACGAGGATCCCGACGCCGCGGGGGCCGCCCATCTTGTGCGCCGAGAGCGCGACGACGTGCGCGTCGATTGCCGCGCGTCCCGCGGGCACGCGGCCGGGCGCCAGGCAGGCGTCCACCACCAACGGGACGGACCGGCCGGCGAGGGCCGCCGCGACCGCAGCGACCGGCTGCATCACACCGGTCTCGTGGTTCGCGAGCAGCATGGCGGCCGCGGCTGCCGTTTCGCCGACCGCATCGACGAAGGCGTCGGCGGGGACGATCCCGTTGGGCTCGGGAGGCACGCGGATCACCCGGAAGCCGCGCTCCTCCAGGACGGAGGTCGCATCGTCGATGGCGGGATGCTCGACGTCCGTGATCACGACGCGATTCGAGACGGAACGGCGTGCGAGCGCGGCGCCCACGAGACCCAGTTGGCAGGCTACCGTCCCGGACGCGGTGAAGATCACCTCTCGGGGTCGGCATCCCCACGCCGCCGCGGCCCGGGAGCGGGCGTCCTCCAGGCGGTCCCGCACCGCGCGGCCCTCGGCGTGGGAGGCGGTCGGCGCCCCCACCTCTTCCAGCGCCGCGAGCACGGCCTCGCGAACGGCGGGGGCGAGCGGCGTCGAGGCGAGGTGATCGAGGTAGATGCGGTCCATCCCCCGATCCTACGAAGCCCGAGCACCCCGTCTTCTCCACCATCGCACCGCCCCTCGAACGAGGTGGCCTCGCAACGGGTTACGGTGGGTCCTCCACGCGGCTTCCACGAACGGTGGAGCCCGGGAGGGACACTCGCATGGACGCGGCCGACGTGCTCGTCGTGGACAACTACGACTCCTTCACGCACAACCTCGTCCACCTGGTGCGGCAACTGGGCCCCACGGTGGCCGTGGTCCGCAACGACGCCGCCTCCGTGGAGGACCTGTGCCGGGGCACGTGGCGGGCCGTCGTGATCTCGCCAGGGCCGGGCCGCCCCGAGGACGCGGGCGTCTCCCTGGGGCTCGTCACGGCGCTGGCCGGCCGGATCCCCATCCTCGGGGTGTGCCTCGGGCACCAGGTGCTGGCCCAGGCCCGGGGCGGGCGAATCGTCGCCGCCCGCCACCCGCTCCACGGAAGCCCCGCTCTCGTCGTCCACGATGGTGCGGGCTCCCTCGCTGGGCTTCCCAGGCCATTCCTCGCGGCGCGCTACCACTCTCTCGCCGTCGATCCCGAGTGCCCCGGGGAAGGCCTCCTCGTCACGGCATGGTCCGAGGAGGGCGACGCGATGGCCCTTCTCGACGAGGCACGTCGTCTCGAGGGTGTCCAGTTCCACCCCGAGAGCTACCTGACGCCCGACGGCCCCCGGCTCCTCGCGACGTTTCTCGCCCGAGCCGGACTCCCGGTCGCCTCCCCCGCCGCGGTGGTGCGCTGAGCCCTGCTCCGCGGCCCTCGGGGTAGATTCGCGGCACATGAGCGGCTTCTTCGATTCCCTGGACGAGAACCGGCGCCGGCGCGACACGGTGTTGTGCGTCGGGCTGGATCCGCGGATCGAGCGAATCCCCGACGAGGTGCGGTCGCGGACCGACGGGACCGTCGAACAGATCCTCTACCGTTTTGTGACCGAGGTCCTGGAGGTCGTCGCCGACCAGGCCGCCTGCGTGAAGCCCCAGATCGCTTTCTTCGAGGCGCACGGCCTCGCCGGGCTGAGGGCCTACGCGCGGATCCTCCGGGAGGCGCGGCGGTACGGCTTGCCGGTGATCGCCGACGCCAAGCGCGGGGACATCGGAAGTACGGCCGCGGCCTACGCGGCAGGGCATCTCGAACCGGGCGGCGACTTCGAGGTGGATGCGATCACGCTGAATCCCTACCTCGGGCGCGATGCGCTCCAGCCGTTCGTGGACACGGCCGTGCGGGAGGGCAAGGGCCTCTACGTCCTGGTGCGCACGAGCAACCCGGGAGCCCGCGACCTGCAGGAACTCACCGTGGACGGCCGGCGTCTCTTCGAGCACACGGCCGACCTCGTCCGGGAACTGGGCCGGAACGCGCCCCGCGGCGACGTGGGGCTTCCCTGCGTAGGGGCCGTCGTGGGCGCGACGGCGCCGGAGGCGCTCCGCGCGCTTCGGGAGGCGCTGCCCGATTGCGGCTTCCTCGTTCCCGGGTACGGCGCGCAGGGTGCCACCGCCTCGGACGTGGCGGCGGGCCGGCGGGCGGACGGGAGCGGGATGGTGGTCAACGCGTCGCGGAGCGTGATCCATCCGGCCGTGGAAGAAGGCAGTTGGCGCGACGCCGTCGCCGCCGCGGCGCGGCGGGCACGGGAGGAACTCCATGCAGCGATCAGTGGTCGTTGAGGAGCCCTGGTTCGTCCGGGCCTTTGAGCGGATCTACCTGCACGTCTATCCCCACCGCGACGACACGGAGGCCGAGGCGAACGCCCCCCGGATCCTCGACCTTCTGGGGCTCCGTGCCGGTCAACACGTGCTCGACGTCGCCTGCGGCGCCGGTCGGTACTCCCGAGCGTTCGCGCGGCGAGGCCTCATCGTCATGGGCGTGGACCTGTCGGAGGATCTACTGGACGAGGCACGCGAGCGCAGCCCCGGCACGCCGGGGGCGCCCAGCTACGTGCGCGGCGACATCCGCCGCCTGCCGTTCTTCGAGCAGTTTCACGGGGCCGTCTCCTTGTTCACGTCCTTCGGGTACTTCGAGGACCGCTCGGGCGATCTCGCGGTGGTGAAGGGCGTTCGCCGCGCGCTGCTTCCGGGCGGCACCTTCCTTCTCGACCTGATGAACGCTGGCGCCGTTCGCGCGGGGCTGGAGCCCGTCTCCGAGACCACGACGGGTCGCTTCCGCGTGCGGATGGAGCGCGAGATCGACGACGACGCCCCGGGCGGTCCGCGCGTCCGAAAGCGCGTCCAGGCCTTCGCGCGCACGAGCGGACTGCTCGCGTCGAGCTACGAGGAGGACGTACGGCTCTACACGCCGGAGGAGGTGGACGAACTGCTCGTCGAGGGGGGCCTGGAGCTCCAGGGCGATCGCCTCGGCGACTTCGACGGGACGCCGTTCGGTCCGGATGCGCCCCGCCTCGTCCGCATCGCGAGGCGCTGATCGGTCCGGCGTGACGGAAGCCGTCCGGATCGAGCAACTGCCGGCGTCGCGGTCGCACCCGTTCGCGCGGGCCTGCCGCGAGGGGCGCGCGTTCCTGCCGCCGGTGCCGGCCAACGACGACGACTGGCGGCGCGCGGCCGCCGAGGCCTCCGCGGCGGCGAAAGCCCTCCCCTTCGACCTCGCCGCCCGCCTCGCGGACCGCCAGGCGGCGATGAGCTCCGACGTGCGGGCGCAGGAGGGCGCGCGCGCCCTCGGCGAGGCGGGAACGCTCCTCGTCGTCACCGGTCAGCAACCGGGCCTGTTCGGCGGTCCGATGCTCGCGCTGCACAAGGCGGCCGGTGCCATCCGCCTCGCGCGGCGGCTCGACGCCCTCCTCGACGCGCGGGTCGTGCCGGTCTTCTGGCTGGCCACCGACGACCACGACGTGGACGAGGCGAACCGCTGCTGGCTGCTCGACCGCGAGGGACGCCCGCGGCGGCTCGCCGTGGAGGGCTTGGAGGCCGACGGGCGCAGCCTCGCCGACATCTCCGTCTCCTCGGCGGCGACGGATGCGCTCCTGGCCGGGGCGCGCGACGTCCTCCCCGACACGGAGCGCGCGCGCGAGCTGCTGGGGCTTCTCGCCCGCCGGTCGGACGAGGGGTTCGCGACGTGGTGCGGCCGCTGCCTCGTGGCGCTGCTCGGCGAGACCGGTCTCGTGCTTCTGGAGCCCGAGCTTCTCGCTCCCCACGCCGGCGAGGCGCTCGCCCTCCTCCTCGAGCGCGCGTCGGATGTCCGGCGCGCCCTCCGATCCGCCGGGGAGGCCCTGGCCGAAGCGGGGTGGACCCCGCCGCTCGCCCCGGCCGAGGGAGAGGCGCCCGTCTTCCTCCGGACCGAGCCGGGCGGGCCGCGGCTTCGCGTGGCGGTCGATGCGACCGGCCGCGTACGGCTCCGCGGGGAGGACGCGGGGATGGAGATGTCCGAAGTGGCGGCGCGCGTTCGCGCCGACCCCCGCCTCGCCTCCGGCGACGCCGCGGGCCGCGTGATCGTGCAGGACGCGCTGCTGCCCGTCCTGGCCTACGTCGGCGGTCCGACCGAGCTCGCCTATCACGCCCAGGTCCGCCGGGCCCACGAGGCGCTGGGCCTCCGCTACCCGATCGCGGTCCCGCGCCCCGAAGCGACCTGGGTGGACGACAAGGCCGCGCGGATCGCCGAGGGCTTCGGCGTGAGCGTGGGCGAGGTCGTGGCCGATCCCGACGCGCTCGCCCGCGCGGCCGAGGCCCGCGAAGGCGACCGGTCGCTGGACCTCGCCCTGGACGTGTGGCAGCAGGCCGTCGCCCGGACGCCCTCCGCCGTCCAGGCCGCGCTCGAGGAGGGGGGCGAGGGCCGGCGGCGGCTCGAGAGTGCGACCCGCCGGCTCGCGCGCGAGGTGGCGAAGGAAGCCGATCGCGTGCGCGCGGCCGCGGCCCGGGACCGGGGGGTGGGGGCCGATCGCCGCCGCCGCCTGGAGGACCTGGTGCGCCCCCGCGGCCGACCCCAGGAGCGGAGCCTGTCGGCGGTCTCGATCGCGGCGCGCCACGGGCTGGAGGCCCTTCGCGACGGCCTCGCCCGCCTCGACCCCGAAGTTCCGGGACACTACGTGATCCACCTCGCCTGAACGGAGCCCGGATGCAGCGCCCCCTGCCCGTCGATGTGCTCGCCTTCGGTCCGCACCCGGACGACGTCGAGCTCTGCGCCGGCGGCTGGATGCTGCAGCTCCGCGACCAGGGGCGGCGCACCGCCGTCGTGGACGTCACGCGCGGCGAGGCGGCCACGCGCGGCACGCCCGAGACGCGCGCCGAGGAGGCGGGGCGGGCCAGCGCGCTGATGGGCCTCGCCGGACGAGAGAACCTCGGGCTGCCGGACGGCGCCGTGGAAGTCACGGCCGACGCGGTGCGCTCCGTCGTCTCGGCCATCCGACGGTGGAGGCCGCGTGTCGTGCTCGGCCCCGCCTTCGAAGATCTACACCCGGACCACGTCGCGACGGCCGGACTGATCCAGCGCGCCTACTACCTCTCGACGATCGGCGGCTACGACGTGGGCGGCGCGCCCCCCCACCGCCCCGACCTTCTCGTCCACTACTACGGCCACAAGGAGCCGCCGCCGACGTACGTCGTGGACGTGTCCGACGTCTGGGAGCGTCGGCGCGAACTCGCGCTCTGCTACGCCTCCCAATTCGACGCCGCGTCGGCCGAGGTCGAAACGAACATCGCTTCCCCGGATTTCTTCGATCGGATGGAGGCGCGGTTCGCGTACTGGGGCGCGCGGATCGGCGCGCGGTACGCCGAGCCGTACCTCGCCGACCGGGTCGTGCCGCTGGACGACCCGGTGGAGGTCTTCCGCAAACGGGGATGGGCGGTCCTGTGAGGATCGGTGTCGTCTGCTACCCCACGTACGGCGGTTCGGGCGTCGTCGCCACCGAGTTGGCCTACGGTCTGGCGGCGCGTGGACACCGCGTCCACGTCATCTCGTACGCACAGCCGGCGCGGATGGAACCGTTCGACGAGAGCGTCCGGTTCCACGAGGTCGAGGTCTCGAGCTACCCGCTCTTCCGTTATCCGCCCTACGACCTGGCCCTCGCGTCGCGTCTCGCCGACGTCGCGGAGGAAGCCCACCTCGATCTCGTGCACGTGCACTACGCCATCCCGCACGCACACGCCGCGCTGCTCGTGAAGCAGATCCTCGATCCGCGACCGTTCCCGGTGGTGACGACGCTCCACGGCACCGACATCACCATCGTCGGCCAGGACCGGGCCTACGCGCGGGTGACGCGCCACGCCTTGCAAGCGAGCGACGCCGTCACGTGCGTTTCCGCCTACCTCGAGCGCGAGACGCGGCGCATCTTCCAGGTCGATCGTGAGATCGACGTGGTGCCGAACTTCATCGATCCCGACCGCTTCAGCCCGTCCGTCCAACCGCAGATGAAGACCTGCTTCGCCCCGCACGGCGAGCCTGTCCTGCTCCACCTGTCCAACTTCCGCCCGGTAAAGCGTTCGATCCTGGCGGTGGAGGCCTTCGCCACCGTTCGCGCGGCTCGTCCGGCCACGCTCCTCATGGTCGGCGACGGACCGGACCGGTCCCGATGCGAAGCGCGCGCGCGGGAGTTGGGCCTGCGCGGGAGCGTCCGATTCCTCGGCGCCCAGGGCAACGTCGAGGGGTTGGTTCCCGTGGCCGACGTGCTGCTCCTGCCCAGCGAGTACGAGAGCTTCGGACTGGCCGCGCTCGAGGCCATGGCCTGCGGGGTCGTGCCCTTCGCCACGCGTGCCGGCGGGCTCGTCGAGGTGATCCAGGACGGTGTGGACGGCTTCCTCGTGCCCGACGAGGACATGGATCGGCTGGGGGAGCGCGTCCGGGACCTACTCGCCGACCCGGAGCGGCTGGCGCGCCTGAAGATCCAGGCCCGCGAGAGCGCGGTTTCCCGCTTCTCCCGCGACCGGATCGTGCCGCTCTACGAGGCCGTGTACGAGCGGGTCCTGGCCCCGGCCCGTTCCTGAGGACCCGTCGCGGCGACGAGCAACGGGCCTCGGGTCGGGGCGAAGATATGAAGGAGATGTGAAGGGGCATTGGCCGGATGCGCCATCTCGTGGACCGATCGGTGTTTCGCGTCATGTAGCCTTTGCATTCTGTCGAAGAAGCAGCAGGGCCGCTGGTACGGGCGGCACGGGCGGTTCCCCATGGAGGGTGATTCGTTGACGAGGGCCTCGGCCGGTGGCGACCCCGACTTCGATCTCTACCTGAAGCAGGTGCGTGAGTACCCCCTCCTCCGGGCGGACGAAGAGCGAGCGCTGGCCCGCAGCATCCAGAGCGACACGTGGGACGCCTGGAACGCCCGGGACCGCATGATCCGGTCGAATCTCCGGCTCGTGATCTCGGTGGCCAAGCGCTACCAGCATCGCGGGCTCCCGCTGGCGGACCTCGTCGAAGAGGGCAACGTGGGCCTCGTCCACGCGGTGGAGAAGTTCGACCCCGAGCTCGAAACCCGCTTCTCCACCTACGCCACGTGGTGGATCCGCCAGGCGATCCGGCGATCCATCCTCAATACCAGCAAGACGGTGCGCATCCCCACCTACATGGCCGAGGAAGTCGGCCGGTGGAGGGCCTTCGCCCGCGGGTTCGAGCAGGAACACGGCCGTGGGCCGGACGAGAGCGAGTTGGTCGAGGCGATGGAACCCTCGGCGTCGCGCCGGCAGTTCCTCCTTCGTCTCTTCCACGGCACCAGCGGCGGCGGGGAGACCGTCTCCCTCGACAGCCTCTTCGAGAGCGTCGAAGCCCTCGTGGATCCGCGGGCGCCCGGACCGGACCAGCTCACCTACAGCCCGATGGACCGGGCCACGGTGCTGGAGCGCATCCGACACCTGCCGGAGCGGGAGTCGAGGATCTTGGAGATGCGGTTCGGACTTCCGCCCTTCGAGCGCTCCTACACCCTCCGCCAGATCGCCGCCGAGGTGGACCTCTCCCGGGAGCGCGTGCGCCAGATCGAGCACCAAGCCCTGGCCTGTCTGCGGAGGGACCTCGGCGAAAGCCCCGCTCTGCCGACGCCCCGCGCGACCGTCCGGCGGGCCTGAGGCCGGGGCGAGAATCCCAGGCCGGATGACGCCCGGCCACCTCTACGTCCACGTCCCCTTCTGCGCCGCGAAGTGTCCGTACTGCGACTTCAACTCGCACGCCGGGCGCGACGACGAGCAGGACGCGTACGTGGATGCGTTGCTCGCCGAGGCTCGACGACGCGCCGAGCGTCTCTCGCCGCGCACCATCTTCGTGGGCGGCGGAACGCCGTCGCATCTCTCGTCCGCACGGCTCGAGCGGCTCCTCGGCGGTCTCGTATCGATCGTCGGTGCCGAACGTCTGGAGGAGGCGACGGTCGAGGCGAATCCGGGTTCCCTCGACCGCGAGAAGCTGCGTGTCCTGGTCGGGGCGGGGTTCGATCGCGTGAGCCTCGGCGTGCAGGGCTTCGACGACGGCCTCCTGAAGGTGCTCGGGCGTGTCCACGACGCGCGCGATGCCGTGCGGTCCGCCGCGCTGATTCGCGAGGCCGGCGCGTTGCGGCTCTCCATCGACCTCATCCTCGCCGTGCCGGGTCAGGGTCTCGTCGACCAGGAACGCGACCTCGCCCGAGCGATCGACCTCGAGCCCGAGCACGTGAGCGCGTACGTCCTGACCTTCGAGCCGGGGACGCGGTTCACGAGGTGGATGGAGGAGGGTCGCCTTCCCGCGCCGGAGGCGTCGCGCGAGCTGGCGCATCTCGATCTTGCGGTGGACCGTCTTGGTAGCGCCGGGTACGTTCGGTACGAGGTGAGCAACTTCGCGCGTGCGGGGGCAGCCTGTCGTCACAACCTCGCATACTGGCGTGACGCCGACTGGATCGGACTCGGCGCCGGCGCGCACTCCCACGAGGGGGCGCGGCGTCGGGCGAACGTCTCCGATCCCGCGCTCTACGTCCGGCGGATGAGGGATGCGGGCGACGCCACGAACTGGGTGGAGACGTCGCCGCCGCCGGTTGCCGCCTTCGACGCGCTGATGATGGGTCTTCGACTCGTCGAAGGTGTGGACCTCGCGCACATCGCTGCGCGCACCGGCCACGACCTCCGCGCCGAACACGGCCCGCGCATCGCCGCGCACGTGGACCGCGGGCTGCTCGTGCTCGAAGGCACGCGGCTCCGGGCGACGCGGAAGGGCTTCGATGTCCTGTCCGCCATCCTCCGCGAGATGCTACCGGACGTCTCCGGTGTGAAGACGGAGACGGTCGTCACGCCGGAGCGAAACGCTCCGTGACGTACTGCTCGCCCTTCGGGCTGAGCTGATAGAGGCCACGCCGCCCGCCTCCCTGGAGAAAGCCGAGCTTGCGCTTCATGTTGCCGAGCGCGTTCAGGAGGTTCTTCGGCACGGGCAGTTCCACCTGCTGGAAGCACCAGGCGATGTCCTCCTTGGAAACGGCCTGCTTCTGCTGGACGTGCTGCATGTAGTAGATGAAGAGAAGGATCCGGTCCTGGATGGCGCCTCGCCCTTCGCGCGTGGGGCGCGCGCTGTAGAAGACCGGCAGGCTCTCCGGCTCCTTCTCGGCCGCTTCGCCCGCGCCCCCCGTGATCGAGAGGGTCCCCGCCGCGGCCCCCGCCTGCCCCACGGCGGACTCGAGGAAGGCCCGGAACAGCTGTACCTGCTTCTCGACGAACTCCTCGGAACCGGAGAACTCCAGGTCGATGCCTTCGGCGGTGAACTTGAAGACGGTGCTCGGACTCTCTTCCATGACGTCTCTCCGAGGTGCCCGGGGCGGGGTCTTGTGCCCTGCGGGAGTGCTGGGTGCGATGCTAGTGTGGTGGAAGACACGCTCGACGCACCTTTTGCCTATAGGGCTTCCATGCTCGCGATGCCGCGATCCCTCCCCCTCCTGCGCGGTCGGATCCGGCCGGCGGCGGTCGCCACGATCCTCTCGGCGTTCTTCGACGCCCGGGATGCGGAACCCTGCGGGCTCGTCCTGGGCCGGGTCGAGCGTCAGGCCCTGACGATCGAGGAGGCCCTGGCCACGGCCAACGTCCACCCCCGTCCCGACGCCGCCTTCCAGGTCGCTCCCGCGGACCTCGCCCGGGAGACGCGAAGCGCCCGGGCGCGCGGCCTCGACGTCGTGGGGGCGTGGCACGGGCACCTCGTCGGCCCGCCCCTTCCCGGACGCGCCGACGAGGAAGGGCTCCTCGCCCACGAGAGCGTGGCGGAGGCACCCCGGGCCCTCCTGGTCGTCGCGCGGGGCGCCGGCAGTGCACCCGTCGTCCGCGCGTACGCATCCCGCGAGGGACGGATCCGGGAGATCCGGTTGGGACGCTGAGGACGGCCAGGCGCGGCTGGCCTGCACGACCCACGAACGGGCGTTGAATCGCGCGGCCCTGGTACGCATCTCGCGCCCGATGCCGGCGTTGCTCGTCGTCGGCGACCGCACGGGGTCGGCCGACGCCTCCCGCCTTGGCCTCGAACCCGAGCGACGCACCAGGACACCCTGTGGACGGGGAGCGAGACCCGCATCACCCCGTCGCTCCTCGACGGTCCACGACTTCGGGCTGTCACGTCGCGCGCTCTGCGGGTGGTGCAGGCTCGTGTGCCGTGCCGGACGTTCCTATCCATGAGGCCGTGCGGCACGCTGGCCTGGGGGCGATCGGCCCCCTTCGTCCTCCTTGCGTACGGTCGTACGCGGTGTCGTCCTCATGGGGCCTCCGCTCCCCCATCCAGCGCGCCGATCGGAGCCGAACGCCGCGGAGGGACACCCTCGGGGGTCCCAACGAGCGTCTTCCTTGGCACACGAAGCTGCGACTCAGGACACGAACGGCCCGTCCGTGAAGGACGGTCGCCCTTTCCACTCGCCTTCACGCCGCCTGCGGCCCTTCCTCGGTCGAGAGTTCCTCGACGTAGCTGAGGCTACGCCTGCGGAATCTCTTCCTCGTCATGACCCCATCCGGCGCGAATCCGAGCGTCCTTCTCAACCCATATTCTCGGCCAGGCCCTAACGCTGCCCGCTCTCCTCCGGCGGTGCGTTCGCTTCCTGCTCCTTCTTCGGGCAGGACTCGCAGTCGCCGTCGCACTCCCCGGTCGCTTCCTTCAGACCGGGGACGAGGCGCCCCAGGGCTTCGACGGCTGCACGCGCCTCGTCCGCATCGCCCCCGTCGACGTCTGCCCGTTCGCCGAGGAGCGCACCGAGTCCTTCCAGCAGTTTCCGGACGTCGGCGTCCATCTCGGTCGCGCCCCCCCGTCCGCCCATGAGCGCCTCGATCAGACCGCGGAGGTCGTGCGGCCGCACGGCGCTTCGAGCCGCGCGCGGTCGCGGTGCCTCCTGGACCTTCCAGCCGCTACCGTCATTGGTGAGGATCAGGACGCGCGGGCCGTCCATGTGCGTTTCCACCCCGATGCCCGGTCCCCCACCGGCATGTCCGACGCCGGTCCATCCTTCCATGCGCGGCCCCTGCATGCCGCGCGTGCGACGCAGTTCCCTGCGAGGGTGCATGCTCCGCGCGCGTGGTGCGGCCGCGCCGCGCCACCAGCGCTTCAGGGCCGCGGCGTTCCATCCGTCTTCGAGGAACATGTCGCGGAGGTCCTGCAGCGGCACTTCGTCGCCGTCGAACCACTGTTCGATCCCGTCGGCCGTCAGGTCCTTTCCGGTTTGCTTCTTCACGAGCCAGCGCAGCATGGTGAAGAGCGGGCTGTGGCGCCGGGATGCACGCGCACGCTGCTGCTGCGGCGGTGAGGCCTCCGCTTCGCTCTCCTGCTGCACCACGACGACCGGAGCGCGGGTCGTGTCGTTCGAGGACGACACGTGCCACTTCCCATCGGGTCCGCGCGTCACGCGCAGGACCGCGCCCTCGTGACCACCGAGCACGAAGCGTCCCTCCGCCGTCGCCTCGGTCTTCTGCGTCTCGTCCTTCGTCGCATCGGCGCCGTCTTCGCCGTCCCCGGCCCGCGCCGTCGCGTTCCACCCGATTCCGAAGAGGACCACCAGGGTTCCCAACCAACCGATCCATCCAACTCGCATCGCGATCTCCTCGTCCGAACGATCCGGGGGCGCCGCCTGTGTTCCCCCCGGGGACGTACCTACGTACGGGTCGCGTGGAGGTTGGCGCCGCTACCGACCCATGCGCAGGCGGGTCGCGTTGAGTGGCGGAAGGCCCGCTTCGAGAATCGCCCTCGCCGCGGCGTCCACGTCGTACGCGATGCGACGGACTTCCAGGCGCGCGGTTTCGGAGTCGTAGAGGCCGAACGCCGCGTCGGCATTCTCGTCGCGGGGCTGCCCCACGCTCCCCACGTTGCAGATGGCGCGGCGCGCGCCGAGATCCTGGACGTCTCCGGTGCTGAATCGGATCGGATCCCCGTCGAAGAACGTCACCGGGACGTGGCTGTGCCCGACGAAGGCCAAGGGCGTCGTGAGGTGCCGGAAGGAGAGGTACGCATCGTAGGCGGTGAAGATGTAGTCGAAGCGCTCCGGTTCGTGCAACGTGCTGTGGGCCAACGTGATCTTGTCCCCCACCCGTTGGACGAGGGGCAGACCCGCCAGCCACTCGCGCTGCTCGTTGGAGAGCGCGCGGCGCGTCCAGACGATGGTCTCCGCCGCGGCCTGGTTGAAGTAGTTCGTGGAGAGGCGGCCGCCCGCGCCCCAGTCGTGGTTGCCGCCCACCAGGATGGGCTTCAACGCGCGGATCCGTTCCACGCAGGCGGCGGGATCCGCGCCGTAGCCGACGATGTCCCCCAGGCAGAGCAGGCGGTCCATCTCCTCCTGGCCCAGCGCCTCCAGTACGGCTTCCAGGGCGGGGAGGTTGGCGTGGATGTCACCGAGGATGCCGTAGAGCACGCGAACCACTCCGGGTCGGTCGGGGAAGCCCCGCCGGATTATGCATGAAGCCCATCCTGTCGAAGGGTGCGGGCGGCGAGGGCCAGGGCGACGAGGCCGAGGGCGGCGAGCACGCCGCCGACGGGGGCTGCGCCCGCAGACGGCCCGGGCAGGAGCGCGGCCACGGTGCGTCCCGCCGGTCCCGGAAGCAGGGCGGCGCTTCCCCACGGCAGGTGGCCGAGCACCCACGCGAGAAGCCCCCCACCGAGGGCGAGCCGCGCGCCGCCCACGGCCGCGAGGAGGAGCCCCCAGGCCGTCGCCGGGAGGACCGCGGCAAAGGTTGTAAGATACAAGGAGAGCAGTAATCCTGCGGGCGCCGGTGACAGCGCCACGAGCAGCCCCCCCAGGAGAAGCCCGGCGAGAACACCGGTCGCCACGGCCCCCATCCAGCGGCCGACCCACCGCCCGGGGGCGCCCGGTGCGCACGCGTCCACCGCTCGGGTGAGCGTGGCGGCCTCGTCGTGGGCCAGTGCCCGGGACAGGGCCTGCAGACCGAGGAGGACGCTCCAGGTCAGCGTCGTGCTCGTGACGACCGCGATCGCCTGGGTTCCGACCTCTCCCAACGCGAGGATGGCCAGCGAGAAGCCCGCCCAGCCGGCCGCCAAGCCCAGACCCAGCAGCGCCCAGGAGCCGCCGGCCCGGGTAGCGCGGCGCAGGGTGTCGAGAGCCAGGGCGATCACGGCCGAATGGTACGCCCGATGTTCCCCGGGGAACATTGTCGGAGGCCTCCGGGAGGATGGTCATGTTCCCCGGGGAACATCCGCTGTGCCGGCGACCCTGTCGGACCGACCCAGGAAGGGAGAGGGCCCAGGGGCCGTCGCCCGACGGCGCGGCCCGGGGCATCGTGGGAGACTTCCGTGCGAGCGAAGCGACTGGGCCGTGGCCTGAGCAACCTGATCCAATCCGGCGAGGAGGCAACCGCCATCGAACGCCGCATGCGAACCGGCTCGCCCGATGTGCCCCCGGGCGATGGTGCCAGCGAGCTCCCGCTCGCGCGGATCCGCGCCAACCCGTTCCAGCCGCGCGCCCGGTTCGACGACGGCGCGCTGGGGGAGTTGACCGACTCCATCCGGGCCCACGGCGTGCTCCAGCCCGTCGTCGTACGCCGCGCCGAGGACGGGGCCTTCGAGTTGATCGCCGGCGAGCGGCGCGTGCGTGCCGCGAGGGCGGCGGGGCTGGCCGCCATCCCCGCGCTCGTCCGGTCGGCCTCCGATCAGGAGCTCCAGACCCTGGCCCTGGTGGAGAACCTGCAGCGGGAGGACCTGAACGCGATCGAGAAGGCCCGCGCCCTCCAGGCCATGATGCGCAACTTCGACTGGACCCAGGAGGACGTCGCGCGGCGCGTCGGGAAGGCGCGGACCACGATCGCGAACCTCCTCCGGCTCCTGGAACTGCCCGACGAGATCCTCGGGATGGTCGAGGACGGGACCCTCTCGGGCGCGCACGCCCGCGCGGTGCTGCAGGCCAAGGGGACCGAACGGCGGCTCGTGCTGGCGCGGCTCGCCGCCGCGCAGGGTCTCTCCGTCCGGGAGGTGGAACGCCGGGCGCGGTCCGGTCCTACCGTCGGGAAGCGCAAGGCGCGTGCAGAGGATCCCTACGTTCGCGATCTCGAGCGGCGGCTTCGCGAGAGTCTCTCCACCGACGTGCGCCTCAAGACCCGCGGGCAAGGGGGGACGATCGAAGTCCGCTACGACGACCCGGCCCAACTCGACCGGTTGCTCGACCTCATGGGAGCCTGACAAAACACGAACATAGGCAAGAGACGACCCTGCGGTGGGGGGGGGCGAGGCGACGACTACCTTCCGGCGCCGTCCTCGGGCGCGGGCGCGTCCTTCGGCTCGTCCGGATGCTCCTCGGGGGGCGTTCCGGACGCATCCTGGGAGCCCTCGCCTTCGCCGGGCGTCTCTTGCGTCCCCGCGCCTTCGTCGGGACCCGCGGCGTCCGAGCCCGCGGGTTTCTCGTCGTCGTCGCCGCCGGGGGGCGTCTCGGCGGGGGGGGTCGGTGCCTCCTCGCGGTAGGCGTCGGGAACGAGGTCGTCCATGGAGTCCTCGCTGACGTCGATCTTCGCGCGCGTCGGCACTGGCGCGCCCTCCGGCTCCAGGAGGTGGCCGCCGCGATAGGCCAGAGCCTTCACGATCTTCACGGGCGCCCGCAGGAAGGCGCGGATGGTCGCGATCTCGTCCGGCGGGGACGCCGACGTCGCCGCGCCCCAGGAGTCGCGCGCGAAGATCCGATCGGCCGTCGCCCGCGAGGGCTCGTCGAGGAGGCGGGCGAAGGGCGTGAAGGCGTAGTCCATCTGCGGGGAGCGAGCCACCGCCACGAGGACCTGCATCGCGCCATCGTATCGGTCGTCCTTCTCGTGCCAGGCGGCCACGACGCCGCGCGTCACGGCGATGCGGTATCGGGCCGGCGCCGGCATGAGCGCTCTCCGCGAGGAGGCATCGGCGAAGCGGACGGCCGCCTTCGCGTCGAAGGGTGCGACATCCCGGACGGAAGGGTTCCCGCCACGGATGGTCTTCCGTACGGGATCGGTGTCCGAGCCCTCGTCGGTGCGGGCGAAGAAGTACGTGCCGTCGTACTCGCCCCGGCGGACACGTTCGAGGAAGAGCTTCACGAGTTCCGGGGCGTCATCCGGATACAGTCCCATCTTCATGTCGCCCGCGGTCGTTCGCAGGACGACCTGCGTCTCATCGGACGGCGCCTTCTCTCCCGGAAAGTTGTCCTTTGCCCAGGAGCGGTTCGCTTCGAGGTTGGCCAGCATCATGCGGACCACGCTGCTGTGGCCCGAGGGCGCGAACTCCTGCCAGTTGCCCTGGAAGTCGGGGTAGTCGTCGCGCAGGATCTCGAGATGCTTCTTGGCCAGTCCGAAGAACTTCTCGCGGACCTCGGGAGCAAGGGGATCCAGCGAAGAGTAGAACTGATCGGAGTAGATCTTCGCGAGGAGGAAATGCACGTGCGGGGCGAGCGCATCGTCCACCGTCCCCGCTTCGGGCAGGAAGGCCTCGAGCGCCTTGGCGTACCGATCCCGTCGCTCCCCGTAGATGCCGGCGGGGTCCTCGAACAACGGGTCGCCGCGCATGCCCTGGATGTCGGGCTCGAACTGCTCCTGGATGCGGGCCAGGTCGTCCCACCGGGCCTGTGCCTTCTCCTCGTCCACGGCGCGGATGAGGAAGTACACGACGACGGCCACGCCGACGACGATGGCGCCGATGACGGCCCAGCGGATCTTCTTGACGAGGGCCGGGTCGAAGCCTTCGCCCTGCGGCGTACGGACGTCCGGCTGCATGCGTTTCTCCGTTGGAAGATCTGGGGCCACCGGCGGATCCAGGCTCACGGGCCGTCCCGGGGTCGTCGGTGGCTGCGGGGCCGTGGGAAATACTGCGTTGGAAGCGCGGAATTCGGCGGAATTCCGCGCTTCCAGGAAGTCGTCTAGGAGGTCGTGCCCGCCGCCTCTTCCTGCCGTTCCGCGACCGTGTTCGGGTGGTCGGGCAGGGGGATGTAGTCGAGGAGGTGATCCAGCGCGCGCGACTGCTTGATGATGTTGCGGGCGATGACCAGGCGCTGCACCTGGTTCGTGCCCTCGTAGATCTGCGTGATCTTGGCGTCGCGCATGTACTTCTCGATGGGGTAGTCGCGCATGAACCCGTAGCCCCCGAAGAGCTGGACGGCGTCCGTGGTGACCTGCATGGCCACGTCCGTCGCGAAGAGCTTGGCCTTGGCGGCACCGCTCGTGATGTCGGAGGCGCCGGCTTCGATCGTGCGCGCCGCGGCGTAGACGAGCTGACGGGCCGCCTCCACCTTGGCCGCCATCTCGGCCAGCATTCCCTGCACCAGTTGGAAGCTGGAGAGCGGTGCTCCGAACTGCTGGCGCCTCGTGCAGTAGACGGTGGCGTACTCCAGGGCTCCCTGGGCCAGACCGACGGCCTGGGCGGCCACCCCGGGGCGGGCATGGTCGAGCGTCATCATGGCGTGCTTGAACCCGAGGCCGGGCTTCCCCCCGAGCAGCCGTTCGCCGGGGATGCGGCAGTCGCGGAGGTGGAGCTCCACGACGGGCACGCATCGGATGCCCATCTTGTCTTCCGTGCGGCCGATGGTGAATCCGTCGTCGCCCTTCTCGACGATGAACGCCGAGATGCGCCGGCTGCGCGATTCGGGATCCGTCACCGCGAACACGCTGTAGAGATCGGCCGCACCACCGTTCGTCGTCCACTTCTTGTCGCCGTTGAGAACGTAGTCGTCGCCCGACGCCTCGGCGCGGGCGGCGAGGCTGCCCGCGTCGGAGCCGGCGTTGCGCTCGGAGAGGCCGAACGCAATGAGCCGCTCGCCCTTCGCGATCGCGGGCAGGTACTTCCGCTTCTGCTCCTCCGTTCCGGCGAGCAGGATCGGGAAGGACCCCAGCGCGTTCACGGCGTAGAGGACCCCGACGCCACCGCAGGCCCGGCTCAGCTCCTCGACGACGAGACAGAGGTTGTGGACCCCGGCGCCGGCACCGCCGTACTCCTTGGGAATCCACACGCCCATGAGGCCCGCCTCGGCGAGGGCGTCGCGAATCTCCCAGGGGTACTCCTGGATGCGGTCGTAGTGGGCGGCCTTGGGCCGGACCACGCGCTCGGCGATCTCGCGCGCCTTGGCGCGCCACTCGAGGTTCTCGGCGCTCAGCAGCTCGTCCACCTGGATCTCCTTCACGGCGGGAAAGGCGGGGCAGAAGGGGCCAGAGTATAGGCCCGCCGGTCCTTCCCACCGTGGAGCGCACGAGGGCCCCGGCCCCGCGCGGGGCCGGGGCGGGGGGGCGATGCGCGTCAGGCGGCGCTCGCGACCTCGATGCGGCGACGGGCCGTGAAACCCTCTTCCAGGCGGTGCCAGTGGGCGATGCTCGACTCCCCGCGGATCCAGCAGAGGTACACGATCTGTCCCTCGAGCTCCCCATAGAAGTCGATGCAACCGCGTTCGTAATCCTTCACGGTGCCCCCGAGGGCCTCGATCTCCTCGATCAGGTGCTGGAAGCGCTCGAGGAGCCGGGCCACCTCGCGGTCCAGCCGGCCCAGGCGGGCCTCGCGTTCCGGATCCTCGGAGGCCGCGGGTTCGGCGGACTCCGGGGGCTTGGACGTGGATTTCTCGGCGTCGTACGCCTGGAGCGCACGCTGGACCTTGGCGTAGGTGGCCACGATGTCGTCGGCGATCCGCGACACGAGGGGCAGCATCCGGTTGGCTTCGTCCGGACTGAAGATCTTGCCTTTCATGGTGTGGCCTCCTGGGAGGAAGAGAGGGAGGAGCAAGGCACGTGCCCTGGGGCTAGGGCTTTCGTCCCGTTTTGGCGACCGCCGACCAGGGCTGGACTTCCGGGCGGAAGCCATCGGCCGCGGAGGAGGGCCGTCTGGGGCGTCACTGTCGATTCCGTTTCCATGTCCTTAGACGTGGACCGCGTCCGTCGGTCGCGGGATTCGTCGAAAAAAAGCCCATCCCGGCCGTCGGTGTTCGTGCTCGGGGAGGGGCGCCGCAGGGGGAGGTCGGGTCGGCGGCAAGCCGAGTCTACGGCACACGCCGGGGCGCGCGGACGGGGGGGGACGTTCCCCTCGACGGGGGCCCACGCCTCTCGTCCGCCGACCGTCGGTCGAACCGGATGCTTGACCCGCGTTGGCGGGTGCGCGGAAACGCTCTATCTTGTCGGGTTCGCGTCCGCGTGGCCGCCGGGAACTCCCCGGCCGCCTTGCGGACGGGAGTCCAGGAGAGCCCCCAGGTGGACGACCAGATCCGGGTCATCGAAGAACACGTCTACAGCAAGTACATCGAGCCGGCCGACCACGCCGAGATGGACGAGGAGGGGGCTGCCCGAACGCTGGACGCGTACTACATGCTCCCCGCCGCCGATCCGGCGGAGTCCTTCTTCCCCGGCGTGCTCTGGTTCGAGCTCGGGTTCGGGCAGGAGGACGAGAGCACGAAGGGTGCCTACTTCCTCCGGGCCTACTACTGGCTGAAGCGCTACCAGTCGCTCAGCGGGGAGGAGTGGGACCCCGTCGACGACCGCATCCTCGACATCGAAGACTGGGCAGACGAGGCCGGGACCGGCCTCGCCGACATCGCCGAGCCGCCCGTGCCCGCCATGACCAGGGAGCCCGCACCGGAGGCTCCACAAGCCGTCGAGGTCGTGGAACCGACGGAGGCCGTGGTCGTGACGGCGGCGCCGCACGTCGTGGAGGAAGTCGAGGATCACGGACCGATGATGCGGATCGCGGGAGGCTCGTTCCTCTTCGGAATGGACCGCAAGCCCGTCCACCTCGCCGAGTACCTGATCGACAAGTACCCCGTCACCAACCGTCAGTACGAGCAGTTCTGCCGATCGACCGGCTATCGCTGGCCCCGCTACCAGCGCGACGATCGTTTCAACGACCCGGACGCCCCCGTGGTGGGAGTGAGCGTCCAGGACGCCGAGAAGTACGCGCGTTGGGTCGGAAAGCAACTGCCCAGCGAGGAGCAGTGGGAGAAGGCGTGCCGCGGCTCGGACGGCCGCCTCTATCCCTGGGGCGACGAGGAACCCGCAAACGGTCGGGCGTGCTACGGCCGCGACCCGGAAGCCGGCGGCACCGATCCGGTCACCGCCCACCCCGAGACGGCCAGTCCGTACGGCGTGCTCGACATGGCGGGCAACGTCTGGGAGTGGACCACGACCACGGCGGTGGACGGAGGCGAGACCGTGAACCTCATCAAGGGCGGCTGCTACAACGACCCCGCCTCGCTGCTGCGCGCCGACATCCACCTCGGCCAGATTCCGAAAGACAAGTTCGAGAACATCGGCTTCCGCTGCGTGAAGTCGGTGCTCTGACGGGGGCGGGGCGGTGTCGCCCGCCGACTGGATCGCGCTCGCCCGTCCGTTCACGCTCCTCGCCCCGATCGTCGGGACGCTCGCGGGTTCCTTTGCGGCCGCGGCGGCACTCGGCGCCTCGTGGCTCGGGCCGCGTCTCGCCCTGGCCCTCCTCGCGGCAGCCGCCGCCACGATGGCTTCGAACGCGTGGAACCAGTGCTTCGACGTGGAGATCGACCGCGTCAACCGGCCCGATCGCCCCGTGCCGTCCGGTCGCGTGACGCCGCATCAGGCGCTCGCGGGCGGGTGCGCGTTCGCGCTCCTCGCCCTGGTGCTCGGCGCCCTCGTGTCCTGGGCGTTTCTCGCCTGCGTCGCGGCCGGGCTCCTCGGGACGTGGATCTACAGCGCGCCGCCGTTTCGCACGAAGCGCCGTCGCTTCGGCGCGCTTCTCACGATCGCCATCCCGCGCGGGTTGCTCGTGCCGGTCGCCGGGTGGTCGGTCGTCGCCGTGCCGTCCTCGTCCGATCCATGGGCCCTCGGTCTGGTGGGGGGGCTCTACGTCTTCGGCGCCGCGGCCACCAAGGACTTCGCCGACGTGGACGGCGACCGCGCGCATGGGTGCGACACGCTGCCCGTGGCGTGGGGGCCGCGGAAGGCGGCCCGCTTCGTCGCGCCTTTCCTCGTACTGCCGTTCCTCCTCCTCGTGCCGCTTGCGGCGACGGATCTCGTGCGGGCGCCCGTGGGGCGCATCGCCGTCGTCGCCGCCGTTCTCCTCGTGGCGGGAGGGCTCACTGCCGGGGCGCTGCTGGCCGACCCCGTCGGCCTTGGAACAGAACGCCGTCCGCACGCGGCGTGGATCGGTATGTATCTGACCCTTCTCCTGTATCAGGCGGGCTTCGCCCTCGCGTACGCCTGAAGAACCAGGAGACGGGGCCCGCGGCGGGCGGCGATCGGCCTCGGGAGGCTCAGCGGCGGGGCGACGTGTCCTGGAGGAGGCGCTCCACGACGAAATTCAGCGCCAGCCGCTGCGTGGAGATCGTCCCCGCGAGGTTCCCCTCTTCCTGGTAGTAGTGCCCCATCACGTGCAGGACACGTCCCTTGCCGTACCGGAACGTGACGGCCACGTCCGGACTGCGGCCGTGGAGATCCGTCAGGTCGTCGCTCACGATGAGCGGCTCGACGTTCCGGGTATCCACGATCTTCACGTCGTAGGACGCCTGTTCGAGCCACCACAGGCCCTGCACCCCGCGGTGGAAGACTCCCTTCAGGAGCGAGTGCGTTTCCTTGCCCGAGGCGGGACCGATCCGGATCAGCGTTTCGGGCAGGGGAGCCATCGGTCCGCTCGTCGTGAGGTAGCCCGGGAAGGCCGCCATGAGGATCGTCCCGACGCTCCAGTCCGTCGTGAAGAGGTACCCGCCCTTCTCCACGAACTTCCGGAGGCGTCGCGCGATGGTCGACAGCCGCTCGCGCGGCGGCGACTCGCCGCAGTTGTAGAAGATCACCTTGTAGCCCTCGATCGAAGGCGAGTCCTTGAACGTCATGGAGAGAGGGGTGATCGGCGTGAAGGGAAGGCGAAGCGCGCCGAGCACGCGCCCGATGTTGTCGAAGGACCCGGTGACGACGAGGATGTCGTTCTTGTCGAGCACGGCGAGGGGATCGCCGCGGCTCCCGCGGCCGAGTCCGAGGGAAGCCCGGACGAAGCGCGCGGCCTCCAGCGTGGCTTCGTCCTTCTCGCCCTTCGTGAACCGGCGCTGGAGCCGGGCGAGGCGCATCAGGGGCGGCGAACCCGTGGTGCGTCCCACCACCGTGACCGAGGGGTCGAGTCCCAGCGGGATCTCCCGGCCTCCGGGATCCGGCAAGGGCTCGAGCGTCAGGTCCTCCTGCGGCGGGGCGTGGACGTCCTCGACGGGATCCGCCGGGCTCGGTTCGTCGACCGGAGCGACCTCCGGGAACGTCGTCGTCTCCGGGTCCTCCTCCCGTTCGGCCCCGGGCTCCTCGTACAGATCGGGCTCGATGTCCGCCAGGGCGATCGTCCCCACCGGCGTCTCGTCGGTCCCCGGCGGGACCGGCTCGGCCTTCAGCACCGCCAGGAGCAGGAGGGCGGCGAGGTGGACGGCCAGTGAGAGGGTGACGTAGGGCGCCCGCCGGAGCTGCTCGTGGAGCTCCTCCGCGAAGCTCGGGGTCCGGAACGCGGGATGGGGGGGGCGCGGGGGGGGAAGGCGCGGTGGCGGGGTGGGCCGGGGAGGAGGCGCCGCCGGCGCGGACCCGGGCCGGCCGGTGCGAGGGGGCGATGCCGGGGGAGGCGACGCCGAGGGAGGGCGAGCCGCCGGAGGCGCGGGTGGTCCCGCCGGAGGCGGCGAGGAGAGGGACGCGGCGCCCGGGACCGCCCCCGGCGCCGGGGGCGCCGCGGGCGGGGTCGGTTCCTCGCCCTCCAGGCGGAACGGCCCGCCGGGAGAGGGGGCCGAAGGGGCCGCGACCGCGCCCGCCTCGTCGTAGTTGCCGAACACCGCCGGAGGCAGGGCGGTGGCCGGTCGCGGACCCTCGACGTCGGTCTCCAGCGGGAGCAGACCGACCAGGGTGAGGCGCGCGCGCCCCAGGCGGACGGAGTCACCCAGCCGGAGCCGCCAGCTCTGGCCGTCGAGGCGCTCTACGCGGACTTCCGTCCCGAAGTGCACGAGCACGGCTTCGAGGTCGCGCCATCCCGCGCCGGACGCGACGACGTCCGACCCGGCGGCGCTCCCGAGCGAGACCCGCGGCTTGCCGCTCTTCACGGTGCGGGTCTCGCCGCCGACGGTCAGGCGAAGCACGATCAAGACGAGGTCACTCCGCGGGGCGGCGCGCAGCCGGTCCGCGTCCGCCCCAATGGGAACGTCCCGCGCGGGACGTCTCCCCGCCGTCGCCCCCGGGCGCCGGCCCGGTCCGCGTCCCATTGTGCACGGAACCCGGGATCTACCGCCCCGGATGCGGACTATCCCGCGTGTTGGTCCACGAGCGCCGCCCCGAGCGGGGCCAGGAGCGCGCCGAGCGCCGGCCCGAGCCAGAGGGCCGCCCGGCTCGCCGCGGCGAAGGCGGGATCCAGGCCGTGGGCCGTTTCCACCCCCGCGAAGGCGACGCGGCACGTCACGTCCAGGGCCAGCAGGCCCAGGGCGACGCCCGCGACTCCCATGGTCCACCGTCCGCCCAGCCCGAGCAGGGAGACGAGTCCGGCGACCAGGACGACCCCGCACGCGGCGAGCGCCACCCAGCCCGGCATCGCGAGTTCCTGGAGCAGGTCGGCGGTCGCCGGCTCTGCCCGGCTCGCCCCCACCAACGCGTCGGCCACGACCGGTCCCGCGGCCGTGAGCAGCACGAGGACCGTCGCGACGGGCGTGGTCCAGGGACCGCGCAGTCCGAGCAGGGTGACAACGCCCAGGAGGAGGAGAAGGACGACGCCCACGGCGTGGATCCCGTCCGTGCTCCAGAGCCGATCGAAGCCGATGGCCGTCGTCCCGTCCACGAGATGTCGGATCGGCGTGGCGACGTGCAGGAGCGGGGCGTCGTACGCGGTGCTCCCGGCGAGGGGGAAGAAGAGGGTGCCGGCCAGGACGACGAGCAGCCCCGAGAGCATCCATCGCGAACCGCGCGACCCCCGGAGGCCGTCCCGTCCGACGACCGCGCCGGCGAGCAAGGCCGCGGCCACCGGCCCGGCCCAGACGAGGATCGGGACGGCTCCTCGCAGGTCGAAGGCGGGAAGCGCCTGGAACTGACCGATGTCGCGCCAGAAGAGGGCCGCGCTCGCCCCCGCCGCAGCGAGGACCGCCGCGCTACGACCCTTGCCCGCCCGCAGCAGCGAAGCGACGACGAGGAACACGACGAGGACGGCGCCGCCGAGCGCGACGGCCCGGTGCCGGTCCCAGAGGAAGACCGGCGCGCCGCCCTGGTCCAGGTTCGCGCGAAAGAGGTGCCACGGCCAGTAGGGCATCTCCTGGTTCACGTTCACATGGGGGTTCTGGTAGCCGATCCAGGCCACGGCGAGCAGCAACGCACCGAGGAGGATGAGCAACCCCGGACGAAGCACCCAGGGAAGCACGCCGACGGGCGCGTCGTCGCGGGCCTCGTCGGGCGCCTCCTTCGCAGGGCGTCTCCTCCCGCCGCGGCGCCGGGTCGGACGCTCGCGGGCCACGGGCGTGGCCCGATCGCCGTCCGGCTCTGCGTCGAGCTCGAAACCCGGTTCGTCCGCGTTCACGAGGACACCTCCCGCGCGGCCGCAAGGTCGGCCGCCGCCCAGGCGAGCAGCACCCACAGGGCGACGCCGTCCGCGACCAGTATCCGGCCCAGCGCCCGCAGGCCGTCCGAGGCGAAGCGTCCCCACTCGAAGGGACCCTGGAGGATCTCGCCGATCCGCGTGGCTCCGGGGACGAGGAAGGCGTACGCGAGCAGCAGGATGAGGAACACCGAGAAGGCGCCCGCCCGCATGCCCATCGCGACCAGGAGGCCGCCCACCGCGGCGAGGAGCACCGCGACGTGCAGCCCCAGGTCGCCCGCCAGGTAGCTGAACGTCCCCTTCTGGGGATCGAGGCCTCCCTGGATGCCCTGCCGCACGTCCTGCACGACCTGCTGCAGCCGGGACGTCGATTCGGCGGTGAAGGCCAACGCGTACCACGCGAGGAGCAGGATCGCGCCGCCGGCGAGCAGGCTCGTGACCGCCGCGCCGCGCACGCCGCGGGCGGCGAGCGCCAGACCGGCGGCGAGGGCGATCGCCCCCGCCATCCACGGGAGGGACCGCTCCGCCGCGATCGTGAACCCGCCGCCCGATGTCGAGGCCGCGAGCAGCAGCGCGAAGGTCCCCAGCCCGAGCGTCAGGGCGCTGCGGCTCTGGAAGTTCTTGAACAGCGCCGTGATCAACGTCCACACCCCGAGGAGCGCCCACAGCACGAGGCACACCTGCGTCCCCGGTGCGGCCGAGCCGAAGAACTCGTCCCACGGCAGGACCAACGCCGGGTTCGCCAGGGGGGCGCCCCACAGGAACAGCGCCGCGAGCACGAGGATGCCGCCGATCACGAGGGCGACCGACGTGGACCGCGCGGAGGGGACGGTGACGCCGGCACCGCAGCGGTTGCAGTCGAACACGGCGCCGGCGGGGAGGCGGTCCGCGTTGTAGCGGGCGTTGCACGAGGGACACCGGATGACCTTCATGGAGCGTATTCCACCAAGCGCGGCCCGCGAGGCCAAGCCGCGGACCATCAAGAGTTCGGAGAAGGTCGAGCGCCTCCCGTCAGGAGATCGTAGGCGGCCTTGAGCTCACGGAACTTCCGGTCGGCGAGCTCCTGGAAATCCTCGTCGAGGTGGGCGACCTTGTCCGGATGGCAGAGGAGGGAGCGTTCGTGGAACGCCCGCTCGATCGCGGCCCGGTCGGCCTCCGGCGCCAGTCCGAGGAGGGCCAGGGCGCGGGCGACGGAGGGGACACCGGGACCCGGACGGGCGGGGGGCGGATCGGCGGGTGGGGGGGTCGTGCGCGGCCGGCGGGGGGGCGGCTCGGCCGACGGGGGGTCGGGTGGGCGGGGGGCCTCGACCCACCGGGTCCCGACGTCGGTCTCCTCCGGCGGCTCGCCCCGGGCCCAGGGTGGGCGGCGGTCGTCGTCGGAGGAGGGAGGCGGGGGCGGCTCGCCCGGAGGCGCGTAGCGCCCCTGGCCGTGGGGAACGAGCCGGATCCGACGGCCGCACCCCGGGCAGGCGAACTCGACCACGGGCCCTCCCCGTCCGGCGGCCCGCGCGCGTAGGATGCCCAGCCCGGTCACCTCACCGGAGGTGTAGGCCCGGGAGCAGGCGGGGCACCGGCCCATTTCCATCGGGGCGAGTCTATCCGTCGCGCCGGCGCTTGACGAAGCGGCGCCCGCGCGCAAACTCCTACGCTTCGCCCCTCGATCTGCCGGAAGGAAGCCATGCACGTTCGTATCCGCAACTCCCGGACGAAGCGTCGTCGGGTGGGCTTTCGGGCGCGCATGAAGACGAAGAACGGCCGGAAGATCATCAACCGGCGCCGCCGCAGGCACGGGACCTTCCCGTAGACAGGGCCCGTGGATCGGGCCCGTAGGCAGAGGGTGGGGACCCCTCCGCCCGTGGGCGACGGTGGTTTGCGAACACCCCCGGACCGCCGTGTCCGTGGGCCGTTTCCCGGGCCCGGCCGCGTCTCCCCGTATTCTCGGACCCCATGAGGAGCCCGGACGACGGCCGACGGCTGGAATGCCGCCGCCTCCACGCGGCGGGGGCCGTGCCGGGACTCGCCGCCCGCGCCGCGCGTGAAGACGACCCGCTCGACGAGGTCGGGAAGAAGGAACGGCTCCGTCGGACCCGCCGCCACGAGAACACGAAGCTCGAGTGGTACAAGCGCGTCTGAAGGGGGAGAGGAGAGATCCCATGCGGACGGTCATCATCATCCTGGTCGTGCTGGCGTCGGTGGCGGCCGCGCTTTTCGCGCTCGGGGTCTTCGGCACGCCACCGCAGCCCGAACAGGAGAACCGCGTGGAGGCGCCGCCCGAGACGCCGACCAACGGCTCGGGGAACCTCGCCACCCCGACCGAGGTGCCCGACTCGATGCCGCCGCTCGAGGTCCTGCCCATTCGGGAACCGCTGAACGTCCTCCTGCTGGCCGGCTATGCCGAGCGCATTCCCGCGACGCTCGCCATGCTGTGGGGGAGCCACGACAAGGTGACCGTCCACGCGTGGGTCGAGAACGCCGGCGCAGCGGGCGCCGGGAGCGGCGCCCCGCCCGCCCAGGGCCTGAGCGACGCGTCCATTCTCGACCATGCGCCGATTCCCGCGGACCTGCGGGACCTCGACATCGGAGTGGTCGCCATTCACGGCTTGTCCGCGGACGCACTGGACGCCGCGTTCTGGGACGAGTTGGACGCCCGCGTGAAGGACGGTCGCTGCGGGCTGATCGTGATGCCCGGCCGCCCGGAGGGGCAGATGCTCCTCGACGGTGCCGGCGATCTCGTCCCCGTGGCGAAGTCGGCCCGCATGGAGGGCGACCCCGTCCCCGGCGTCCTCGGCGGCTTCCGGCCCTTCGAGGTGACGGACGCCGGCACGGAGCACCCCGCGAGCCGACTCGTCGCCTGGCCCGTGTGGAGCCGCACCCTCTGGCAGAGCAAGGCCACGAGCGAGTACCCGTGGGGCACGAGCCTCACCTGGCCGGTGGAGGACGTCACGGAAAGCGGAACCGTCCTCCTCCGCGTGGTCCCCGCGCACGGCGATGCGGTGCCGGTGATGATCGCCGGCTCCGCCGGCAGCGGCCGCGTGCTCTTCTTCGGGGCCTTCGAGATCATCCAGAAGCCGGCCTACGGTCGCGGCGACGTGATGCACGACGTGGAGACGTGGGTGCGCAACTGGCTCGCCTGGGTGTCCGGACAGGCGTGATCGAACGATCTGCCCGGCTCGACGCCCGGAGCGTGCTCGCCGAGGTGTCGCGACGGGCGGGTGAGCCGGGGCGAGGAGCCGATCCTCAGTCGCGTTCGATGCGCTCGAAGAATCGCTCGCGTGCGTCGGCCAGGAGGGGGTCGAGAAGGCCCTTCTCCTTCCAGGGCGCGAACGCGTCGATTCCGGGCACCTCTTCGGCGAGCGTCGGCTCGAGGTCGAGCGCGGTGCGCAGCGCCTTCCAGGCATCGGCGGGATAGCCCGCGAGCATCAGCGCTTCCGCGAGGTGGAGGTGCGAACGTCCGCCGAGGTGCGCGTGACGCTCGGCGTAGTGCACGACTTCCTGCAGGATATCCGCCGCTTCATAGGCTTCGCCCCGCGTGAGGTGGACGAAGGCGAGCACGTCGCCCGTCTGTACGCTCGCCGCGGATCGCACGCTCTGCCGTCGCTCGAGCGTCACCGCCCGCTCCGCGTCTTGCATCGCAGCGTCGAGGTCGAGGCCCGTGAGCGCGCGCAGCCACGCTGCGTCGCGGAGGACCTGGGAGCTGTACGGGTGGATCGCCCGCGCGTTCGCGAAGTAGGTACGGGCGGCCTCCTGACGACCCGCCGCCGCGGCCGCGGCCCCCCGGAGCGCCTCCAGCGTTCCGCGCTCGTTCCGCCAACTCCAGGCGCTGTCGTCGTCGTAGGCACGTCGCGAGAGGATGCCCAGCGCGCGCTCTTGTTCGGCGACGGCCTCGTCGAAGCGCCGCGCCCAGGCGAAGCGGCGCATGCGGTCGAGGGCCATGCCGAAGTCCGCGGCGCCCCCGACGGGTTCCGCGCGCCACGCGAACGCTTCGAGTACCGAGGCGGCCTCGTGGAGATCGCCCGTGCGCCTGTCGTGGAGAAGCGCGACGATGCGGTCGAAGTAGAGATCCGGAAAGGCCAGCACGGCACTTCCATCGCCCAGCGCCGCGTGGAATGCGGTCGCGAGGTCGCGGTCGGGCACCACCTTCACTCCGTCCACGAGGTGCCAGATCTCCGCCGGGAGCCCGGCGTAGGGCCCGCCCGCGCGGTGCCAGCGCTCGAGGACGGTCGGGCCGTCGCGGGCGGCGGCGGAGGCGTCGGCCGGGCCGATGCGGCACGCCTGGCGGGCGACTCCCCGGCGGGCGAACGTGGCGAGATCCGGCAGGAAGAGGAGGCGCGCGAGGCGTTCGAGGCTCGTGGCGTCGCCCGTGAACGCGACGGCCCGGGCCAGGGCACCGAGTTGCTCGCCGATCTGCGGTTCCAGCTCGGCGTCCGGGTCGAGACGCCCTTCCTCCGAGAAGAGCGCCCGCAGGCGGGCTTCGAGAACGTCCAGGATCCGCCCGGCCACGGACGCGCCCCCGCCGCTTCCGACGGCGCGAGCCACCGCGCGCTCCACACCCGCCCGCGCCGGGTTCGTGCGCTCGGCGAGAAGCCAATCGACGAGCGTGCGGCGGCCCGCCTCCGACACCCGGCCGACCAGCGCCCTTCCGGCATCCCGGCGGAGGACCGGATCGGCATTCTCGTCTTGCACGAGGCCCAGGAGGGCCGGCTCGACGTTCGCTTGCGGCTGGCGGGCGAGGACGTCGACGAGGTCGCTGGCCTCGGCCACGTCGGAGGGGTCCGCCACGTCCAGCTTCGCGAGCAGGGGGAGCAGCGAGTCCGTGAGGTCGCCGCGGCCGCGATGGTCGAGCGAACGGACCGCCGCCATCACGACGCGCCCGTCCGGGTGGTGGAGGAGCGCGCGCCAGAACGTGTCGAGGTCGTCGTCGCGGTAGCCGTGCCGGCCGTCGAGGGCGGTGGCCGCGTACATCAGCCGGAGCGGCTCGCCGTCCGGGTGGCGTCCGTCCGACGTCGCCTTCTCCAGCACGAAGTCCACCACGCCTGCGTCCTGGTCGGGCGCGCGCAGGTTCTGGAGGGTCTTGAGCGCGTTCGATCCCCAGCCGCGCTTCTCGTACGCATCCCAGTGCTCGCGGACGAGCCGGATCGTTTCGTCGGGCACCTGTGCGATCCAGGCGTAGAGAAGCTCCTGCCACTCCTCCGGGTCCGTCGCGCCCTTCGCGAAGCGACGGGTGTACGCGAGGGTGATCGCCCGGGTTCGCGCGTTGCGGAGCGTCTTCACGTGACCCAGGATCTGGAGCGCCGCCTTCCGCAGCCCGATCCGCGAGTCCGCCAGGGCGTGCTCCAGCACTTCGTAGGCGAGGTCGTCGCCGGGCTCCACGAGGTGGAGCATTCTCTGGTCGCGGTAGGTCGCGTCGCCGAAGAGGTACGCCTCGAGGATGCGTCGCGCCTTCTCCCCGTCGCGCTTCTCCAGGGATTGGACCGCGGTCTCGTCGAGATCCAGATCCTTGCGGTGCAGCAACGCCTCCAGGTGGTCGAGGGCCCACGGCGCCGGCTCCCCCGCGAGCGCGCGCACGAGCGCGCGGCGCACGACGGGGCTCTCCGCCGGATCGGTCGAGAGGTCGGCGATCTCCTCGTCCCCCACGCGACCGACGTTGGCCAGGCCCTCCGCGGCGGCGACGCGAAACGCGGTCGGCACCGACGGTCCGGCTTTCAGGATCGTACCGAGATGGCGCGCGGCCGCATCGGGCGAGAGCGCTTCGGTCAGGAGGAAGACGCCCTCCTGCGGGTCCGCGAAGCGTCCCGCGAGGAGCCGGCGCACGGTAGGGGCCACCAAGGCCTCGCCCACATCGGGGAGGACCATCCGCAGCACCATCTCCGGCGCGGGGCGCTCGTCGAATGCATCCACCCGGACGGGATTCGCGATCCACCCGACCGCGCGGTCGATCGCGTCCCGCTTCTGGTCGTCGTCGCCGCGGAAGACCGCCGCCCAGTTCGCCCGGATCGCGATCCGCCGCGCCCGGACGGGCTCGTACGGGCCTTCGGGAGCCCCGGATCGCACGCGCCCGAGGACCGCACCTGCGGCGTCGCTCCCGAACTCCTCGACGATCCGGCGTGCCAGCGGCAGCGGGGCCCGGACCGCGGCCTCGGTCAGGAGACGCGCGCCCTCGACGCGCTCGTCGGGGCTGCGGCCGTGCTCGTACGCGTCCTCGGCGAGCGGCAACAGGTCGGGAGCGGCGTGTCCGCGCGTCGTGTGCCAGGCGAGGCGCCGCGCGGCGAGATCGGGTCGCGGATCGAGAGGCAACGCGTGACGCGCCTCGACCGCCCCGTCGTCGTCGATCGCGAAGAGACCGCGCAGCGCCGCGACCCGTACGCCCGGCACGGGATCGCGGGCGAGAGCGACCAGCGCAGGCAGGGCCGCGGCGGTGCGGTTCCAGGCGAGGCCGTCGGCGGCGATCAGCCTCGGCGCCGGGTCGGGCGCCGCGGCGGCCACCCGCAGGAAGGCGTCCGCCGCGGGGTTCTCCGCGGCCGCCACGATCGGGAGGAGGCGGGCTTCGGCGAGCGCGTCGGGCGCGCCGGCGGCCAGCCGTTCGCCCGCGGCGAGAAACCCGGCCTCGCCCAGCGCGAGGAGCACCGCGTGCGCGCGCCCCGCGCGCTCCCGCGTCGCCGCGTCGCCGCCGCGAGCCAGCAGCGCGTCCACGGCCTTGCGGGCTCGGGCGAGGGTCGCCGGAGAAACGGACAGGGCGGCGAGGGCCTCGGCCGCCGCGGCGTAGCCCGGCGTCGGCTCCACCTCGCCGCCGGCGGCGCCGCCCACGCCGCCGAGGACGCCGCAGGACGCCGCGAGGACGACGAAGAGGAGTCGCGGCCTCACGACGCGTCCGCCTTCGTCCCGGGGCCGAGCCCGAGGTGGCGGGCGATGGCGTCGGGAAGGGCGTTCGCGACATCGGTGGCGAGCAGCCCCCGGTCGCGACCGGCGGCGACGTGGTCCGCGGCGGTGGCGTGGAGGTGCACGGCGAGCGCAGCCGCGCCGAAGGGATCGCCGCCCGTGTCGGGAAGCCCCGCCAGCAGCGCCGCGACCACGCCGGAGAGGACGTCGCCGGTGCCGCCCGTCGCGAGCCACGGGCCGCCCGCTTCAGCGCGGAAGAGGCGGTCCCCGTCGGTCACGATCGTCCCCGGGCCCTTCAGCACGACCACGGCACCCGTGCGGCGCACGAGCTCCATCGCCGCGGCGTCGCGTTCGACCCTCACGTCCTTCGAGGAGCGCCCGAGGAGGCGCGCGGCCTCTCCCTCGTGCGGCGTGATCACGAGCGGCTGCGCGCGCCCGGCCAGCGCGTCGGGCTCGCCCGCGAAGGCGAACAGCCCGTCCGCGTCGAGCACGAGCGGCCGCGAAGCGCCGACGGCGATCCGCCTCAGGGCCGCGAGCGTGGTCTCGCCCCGTCCGGCCCCCGGCCCCAGGACGACGGCGTCCCACTCCTCGGCCAGCGCGAGCGCGTCCCGGACGGCGCCCTCCGCGAAGCCGCCCTCCGCCGTTTCCGCGAGGCCCGCCGTCGTCGCCTCGATGCGCAGCCCCGCCACGACGGGTTGCGCCGAGCGCGGGACGGCGATCCGGACGAGGCCCGCTCCGGCGCGGTGCGCCCCCAGCGCGACCAGCGCCGGCGCGCCGCACATGTCGCGGCTCCCGCCCAGGACCAGCACCCTGCCCACCGAGGCCTTGTGCGCGTCCGAGGCGCGGCGGGCGAGCGGGGGGAGCTCACGGATCCGGCGCATGACGCCGTCCAGCCTACCCGCGCGACCGCGGCCAGGCGTCCTCGGGTACGGCCACGCGCAACGCGCCGACCCCGCGGCCGGCCCAGTTCTCCAGAATCGGCTCCGCCTGGCGCGCGCGGAGCCCCGCGGCGCGCTCCGGCGGGAGCAGCCCGAACCGCTCCAAGGCCTCCACCACCAGCAGTCGGTAGCCCCGGTCTCGTCCGTCCTCGACCTTGACCGCCATGGCGAGACCGCGGCCCACGACGGCCCACCCGTGCACGCCCTCGGCGCCCGCCTTGGCGACGACCCCGTTGCCGCAGGTCGCCATCACGTCGGTGTCGAACCGGCCCCGTCCGCCGACCATGTCCGGGTGGGCGAGCATCGCGTTCGCCACGCGGCGACAGGCGCGCTCCAGGCTCTCCGGAAGACCTGCGGGGCGCGCGAAGCGCGCGAGGGAGATCGCCATGGGGAGCAGGGGAAGCGCGAAGGCGGGAGCGCCGCAGTTGTCCACGCCTACGCGAACCTCGTCGGGGCGGATCCCCGCCAGCGTCGCGATCTGCTCGCGGATGATCCGCTGCACCGGGTGGTCGGGGTCGAGGTAGCTCTCCGTCGGGTGGCCGAGGAATTTCGCCGTCGCGAGCATCATCGCGTGCTTGCCGGAGCAGTTCGACCAGATCGCCGGCGGCCGGTCCACGGCGTTCTGCTGGCGTCGCGCGCGCTGCGGGTCGATCGAGTAGTGTCCGCCGCAGCCGAGCGCCGAGACGTCGAGCCCGGCCTTCGCGAGGATCCGCGTCGCCGCGTCCAACTGACGCGGTTCGGCGTTGTGGCTGCCCGCGGCGAGCGCGAGTTCCTCGTCGTCGATCCCGAGGGCATCGGCCGCACCGCACGTGACCGCGACGAGCGCCTGGAGCGGCTTGCTGGTCGAACGGTAGTAGACGTCGCGCTCCACGTCGCCCCGAAGCAGGAGGGGAGCGTCCCCCTCGACAAGAGCCAAGGCTCCGCGGTGGACCGACTCGACCCGACCGGCGCGGAGGACCTCGACCAGCGGTTCCATGGTTCCCATCCCCCTATCAAACACGGCCGCCCGGCGGGCTGGTAGCATCGGCCGGTCCCCGCGAGGAGCCTTTCCGTGATCGAGGTCGAACTGCGCCGGATCACGATCAACGACACCGGCGACAAGCAGTACATCACGCTCGGCGAGAAGCCCGGCGCGCGGCACCTCACCATCGTGATCGGTTACCAGGAGGCGCAGGCGGTCGATCGCTTCGTCAAGAGCATCGCCTTGCCGCGGCCGATGACCCACGACCTCGCCGTGTCCCTCGTCGGAGCGGCGGGTGCCGAAGTCGAACGCATCGAGGTGACGAAGCTCGAGGAGGGGACGTTCTACGCCGTGATCCGCCTCCGCCGCCTCGACGGGAACATCGTGGAGGTGGACTCCCGCCCGAGCGACGCGATCGCGCTGGCGACCGCGATGGAGAAGCCGATCTTCGTGGCCGAAGAGGTCATGGACGAGGCCGCGCTGGCGTAGGCCGCATTCCTGACGAACGGACGTTGGAATCGCGCGGTCCCGACCCCTGCCTCGCGCCCGACGCCTGCCTTGCTCGTCGCCGGCAAAGGAGGACGAGCTCTCGGCGTGGTCTCGTGGCGGCCGGCGGCTTCCGGCGGTCGTGCCGCGCGCCTCGCGACCCATGCGGGCTGCCCTTTCCGGCCGGGGTTCAGACCTTCATGCGGAAGCGTTCCACGAAGAGCGTGAAGACCGTGGGCACGACCAGGAGCGTGAACGCGGTCGAGAAGGCGAGGCCGAAGATCACCGCCCACGCCATGCCCGCCCACATGGGGCCGGCGAAGAGCGCAAGCGGGACCATGCCGCCGATCGTCGTCAGCGTCGTGAGGAGGATCGGCTTCATGCGCAGGCGTCCCGCCTCGGCGACGGCGCCGCGAAGCGGCTTGCCTTCCGCCACGCCCGCCTTGATGAAGTCGATCAGGATGATCGCGTTGTTGATGACGACGCCGGCGAGCGACACGAGCCCCAGCATCGGCATGAAGCCGAGTGGCCAGCCGGTGATCCACAGTCCGACCAGGGCACCGATGAGGGACAGGGGCACGGCCGTGAGCACGATCAGCGGCTTCGCCAGCGAGTCGTACTGGATGATGAGGATGAGCAGGATGAGGAAGAAGCTGATGGCGAACGCGCTGGCGATGTTCGCCTGGGACTCCTCGATCTCCCCCAGCTCGCCTTCGTAGCGCCAGCGGTAGGTCGCGGGAAGGTCCGCGACGATGCGGTCCACGTCCCCCTCGATGTCCGCGGTGATCTTGCTCGCCAGGAAGCCGGGCGCGAGCTTGCCGCCGATCGTGATCGTGCGGACCTGGTTCTCGCGCGCGATCACGCTGGGTTGCCACGACGGCTCCAGCGTGGCGATGGCGCTCAGCAGCACCTTCCCCTGCGTGCCGTTGACGGAGATCCCTTGCAGGGTGGAGACGTCCTCCCGCTGCTCCGGATTCACGCGGAGCACCACGTCCACGGTGTGGTCGCCCTCGCGGTAGGTGGTCAGCTTCGTGCCGGCGATCAACCCTCCGAGCGTGTGGGCCACGTCCTGGTTCGTGACGCCGGCGAGGTTCGCGCGATAGGGGTCCACGTCGATCCGGTACTCGTAGGCGGACGTCCCCCAGTCCGAGTGCGGATTCAGGATGCCGGGGGTGCTCCTGAGAAGGTCCATGAGCTCCTGCCCCTTGGCCCGGAGTGTCACGTCGTCCGGGCCGGAGAGAAGGATCTCCACCGGGTAGCGGACTGCGGGCCCGAGTTGGTAGCGCTCGACGGTGATCGCGGCTCCCGGGATGTCCGCGACGAGTCCCTGGAGCTGCCGAGCCCAGTCGGCGGACACGTTCGGGTCCGTCGTGTTGACGATGAGGTAGGCGTAGTTCGTCCGGCTCTTCTCCGGCGAGCTGGTGAGGAAGAAGCGGGGACCGCCGCTTCCGACGAAGGCGACGGCATTCGCCAGCCGGTGCGTCCCGTCCCCCGACGCGTCCGAGGCGAGCAGGCGGTCCTCGACCTGGGCGACCACCGCGTCGGTGGCCTCGATCGACGAGCCCTCCGGGAGCCAGACGTGGACGAAGAACTGGTTGCGGATGCCCTGCGGAAAGAACTGGTTCCCGATCAGGGGAACGAGCTGGAGGCTCAGGACGAAGAGGGCGGCGGCGCCGAGGATCACCGCCGCGCGGTGCCGCAGACACGCGTGGATCAACCGGTCGTAGAGCGGCGGCTTCGGGGGGGCGCCTCCCTTCCGGCGCGGCAGCAACCGCTCCAGCGGCGACCGGGGCGGCGGAGCACCCGGCTCGTGCTTCGGCAACAGCCAGTAGGCGAGGATCGGCGTCACCAGCATGGCGACGAGGTAGCTGACGAGGAGCGTCGTCGCGACGACGATGGGCAGGCTCCGGATGTACTCCCCCTTGGAGCCCGGGATGGTCAGCATCGGGAGGAACGCTGCGACAGTCGTCAGCGTGGAGGTGAGGATGGGCACCGCCAGGGAGGAAGCGCCCCGGTCGGCCGCCTCCTCGCGCGCGACCCCCTCGACCATGAGTCGGCTGATGTTGTCCGAGACGACGATCGCGTTGTCTACGAGCATTCCCAGCGCGATGATCAGCGAGGCGATGGAGAACTGCTCCAGCTCGACCCCGAACAGCCGCACGACGACGAAGGAGGTGACCATCGAGAGCGGGACCGCCGTCGCCATGATGAGGGCGGGTCGCCAGCCCATCATGAGGAAGGCGACCGCGAGGACGATCGCGATCGCCTCCAGCAGGTTCAGGACGAAGTCGCTCACGAGGTGATCGACCTGCTTCGGGAGGTCGTTCACGGTCTCCAGATCCAAGTCGGCGGGCAGCGTCGTGTGCTCCAGGCGTCGCACCGCCGCCCGGATGTCGTCGCCCATCGCCACGACGTTGGAGCCGTCCTTCATCGACACGGCGAGGAGCAGGGCTTTCGCCGGCCGTTCCGTCGGGGAGAGGAAGCGGACCTTCTGCTCGATGGGGGAGTGGATCGTCCGCTTGACGTGGAACGGGAGGTCTCGGAAGAGAACGGGGATCTCCCCGTCCCGCCGGCCCACGACCACCGTCTCGAGCTCGTCCACGGCGTCAAACTCGCCGCTGGTCCGCAGCGGGAAGCGGATCGTTCCGGTGTCCACCTCGCCGCCGGCGGCCACGATGTTGCGCGCATCGACGATCTGCGCGAGCTCCTGCTCGCTCCGGCCGATCTTGGCCCAGTCCTGCGCGTTCAGGGATACCTCGATCACCTCCTTCTGGGTGCCGAGGATCAGGACCTTCGCGACCGACGGGATACGCTTCAGCTCGTCCTCGATCGTCTCGGCGAAGACCTCGAGGTCCCGGTAGGTGTAGCGTTGCGCCTCGTTCAGCGTCGCGCCGTCGGGAGCGCGCTGGTAGAGCGCGAGACACACCGAGAAGACGTCGGTGAAACCCTCGTTCACGAACGGGTGGGTCGCCCCGTCGGGGAGGCTCGGAGCCACCTCGGCGACCTTGTTCCTCAGGTCGTCCCAGGACTGCTCGACGGCGTCCACCCGGTCCTCGAGCTCGACGGTGATCTCGGAGAGCCCCGAGCGGGAGATGGAGGTGATCTTCCTCACCTCCGCGATCTGGGTGATCCCCTTCTCCAGGGGGTCGGTGACGAGCTCCTCGACCTTCTTCGCGGTCGCGCCGGGCCATCGCGTGATCACCGGGATCTCCCGGATCGTGACCTCTGGATCCTCGCGGCGCGACATCGTCCGGAACGTGTAGAGGCCGCCGAGGAAGAGCATCGCGACGGCGGCCATGGTCGTCGTGCGTCGGCGGAGGGTGAAGCCCGACGCGCTCATCGGGACGTCACCTCGACGGCGACGCCGTCGCCGAGGTACTGCGCTCCCTTCGTGACGAGCTCGAGCCCGTCGTGGAGGCCCTCGCCCTCGATCCGGCGCGACTCGCGGTACGTGTCGTCCGTCACCGTCACGGGGAGCGCGCGGGCTTGTCCATCCTCGACGGCGAAGACCGTGCGCGTCCCGTCGCGGTCCAGGATGGCCTGCACCGGGACGTAGTAGCCCTCCGGACGCCGCCCCGTGTGGAAGCGAATCGGCACGAGCTGCCCCGGTCTCAGCGCCCACTCCGTGTGCTCGACGACCACGCCGTGGTCGAGGTACTGTTCGGGCGGTCCCTCCGAGCGCTGGTACGTCGCGATGTCCACCTGCCCGATCACCATGTCGCCGGGCCGCAGGTCGGCCTTTTCGGGGTGCGCGGCCTCGATCCGCCGGAAGGGGAAGCCGAGGAGAGCGATCGACTCCTCTCCAGGGACGATCTCGACGACGTCCGGCTGCATCTTGCGGTAGAGCCCGTCGGGATCCGACATGGCGTAGCCCCGGATCTCGGGAAGCCGGAGCAGCACCGTCTTCCCGTCCTTCTGGAAGATCGCGCTGGGGTGGGCGTAGAGCCCGTGGCCTTCGCCCGCATAGCGCTCGATGAGGGGGAGGATCTGGTTTCGGGTGATGACCTTGGCCTCCGGGTCGTGGGCGAGGTACTCCCGGCGGCGCCAGTTGCGCAGGATCATGTCGATCACGTACGTACGCGTGGCGGCGTCGGCAACGTCCCCCTTCTCCTTCACGGCGGCCCAGAGCGACTCCTCGTTCGGCGGCTCCACGTCGAGCGCCGCCGCGACGAGCTCCCCGCGCGTGCCCGGCTGGATGCGCCGCTCGTCTTCGGCCGACACGGTCGCGGAGATCTTGATCGGGTCGATCAGGGTGAGCGTCACGACGTGGGTCCCCGCCCGGACGAAGTCGCCGCGGTTCACGTGGACGGCCGTGATGCGCCCCCCGAAGGGCGCGTGGAGCTGGCAGTCATCGAGGTCCGTCTTCGCCTGCCGCTCCTTCACCTCGAGCTCGGCCACCTCCGCCTCGGTCCGCTCTACCTGCCGCTCCTTGAGGCGAAGGCCCGCCCGTGCCTCGCGTAGCGCGGCCTCCGCGCTCTGGAGGTCGCCGCGCACGGCGTCGATCTCGGCCGAGGCGCTGTCGTGTTCGCCCTGCGCCGCGGCGACGACGTTCTTCTGCCGGTCCACGTCCGCCTGGGCGACGGTCTTGCTCCGGAACAGTTGCTGCATGCGCCGCAGTTCGGTCTGTTGCGTTTCGAGGTTCGACGTGGCGCTGACCAGGGAGGCCTCGACGGCGGACACGCGGGCCGCCGTGGCGTCTCGCTGCGCCTGGGCCCGCGCGATCTGCTCCGGCGCGACCTCCTGGGCGTCCACGCGCAGGACTTCCAGCCCCTTCCGCGCCGCGTCGAGCGCCCGTTGGACCGACTCGAGCTGGAGCGCGTAGCGGTCCGGGTCGATCCAGGCGATCACGTCGCCCTGACCGCCCGGCACGACCTTGCCGTCGTCGTCCACCTCCGGGCCGCGCACCTGCGAGCCGACGTCGCGCACGAGCTCCACGGGCCCGCTCACCTGGAAGCCGACCTTGGCCTCCCGCCAGGGCCGGGCGACGCCGGTGACCTCGACGATCCGCTCGGGGGCGGAGGCGTGGAGCGTCGTGGTCTCGACGGGTCGCGCGCGGGCGACCGGGCCGGGGGCCTCGGCCCCGCAGCCCGCGAGCGTCGCGGCCGCGGCCAGCACCAGCAGCGGGGCCACCCGGGAGAGCCCTCGCCCTCGGGCCGTTCGTGCACCGTCCATGTCGTCCTCCTCCCGGGTCCCGGAGGCGAGGAGTATGCGGCGTTCGTCGGCCGGGGGCAAACGGGTGGCGGTGCGCGCCCGGCCCCGGGGTCCTACACCGTCCCGTGGCCCTGTCTTCGGCGTGGCGCCTTGCGCTTGCGGGCGGGGATCTTCTTCGCCACCTTCCCCTTCTTCGCTCCCCCGGCGGCCTTCTTCTTCGCGGGCGCGCTCTTCGTCTTGCGAGACGCCGCGACGGTCTTCTTCCGGGCGGCGCTCTTCTTGCGGCCGCTCTTGTTCTTCTTCCGGGCGGTGCCGTTCTTCGCGGCCGTCGTCCCGCCGGTCTTCGCGCGGGCGGGCTTCTTCCGCGGGGCCGTCTTCCGCTTCGGGCCCTTCTTCCTCGCCGCGGCCTTCTTCTTCGGACGCCGCTTCCGTGGTTTTGGCGCGGGCGATGGCCCTCCCTCGATCTCGATGCCGAACAGGGCCCCCATGTCGTCCGTGTCCGCCAGCGCGTTCTCCGGCGCCGGCGTCTTCGCGGTGCCCGACGCCTTGCCGGCGGCCTCGGCGATCAGCTCGCCCGCGTCCACGCCCCGGAGGAGGAAGAGGAGCTCGGGCTCGTGGTCCAGTCGGCATCCGATGCCGTAGAGGACGGCGGCGACGTGCTTGCACATGCGGGCCCAGTCGGGGCAGCTGCACTCGAGATCGATCTGCTTGGGCGTGGGGAAGAGGCCGGTCTTCGGACGGCAGATCCGCTCCATCACGCCTTGGGCGAGTCGTCCCTTCAGGAGATCGACGAGCGAGTCGATCTGCCCCGTGCACTCCTTCACGAGCGCCTTCCACGCCTTGACCGGCGTCCGCGCGATCTCCACCCGGACCTCGTAGATGTCCGATCCGCTGACCAGCGCGTCCACGCATCCCGCCCCGATGGCGAGGTGGAACACGGAACCGTTCCGCACGTACGTCCGTCCGCGGGGGAGGCGATTGTGGAAGTCGCTGTAGTGCTCGAGATTGCGGCACCAGGCGTCGCCCCAGAACGTGCGGGTGATCTTGCGACCCCCGACCTCGATGGGCCGCACGTCGACGCCGCTCGCGCGGAGCGCGCGAGCGTGGGCGAGGGCCCGCCGCCGGCGTTCGGCGACGGGGATGTAGGGGCGCCACCCGCCGTAGAAGTTCTGGTAGGCCATCGCTCAATTCTCCCCGCGCGCCGCCCCCATGTCGAGGCGGACCAGGCGCAGCAATTCCTCGTCGTCCATCTCGGTCAGCGCCTTCTCGGCGCCGCCGCGCAGCAGTTCCGTCGCGAGCCCCCTCTTGGCGTGGATCATCTCGTCGATCCGCTCCTCGACCGTGCCCCGGCACACGAACTTGTGGACGAGGACGTTCCGGCCCTGCCCGATGCGGAAGGCGCGGTCCGTCGCCTGGTCCTCGACGGCCGGGTTCCACCAGCGGTCGAAGTGGACGACGTGGGAGGCGGCGGTGAGGTTGAGGCCCGTGCCGCCCGCCTTCAGGGACAGGACGAAGAAGGGGGTCTCCTCCTCCTCCTGGAACCGGCGGACCAGGTCCTTGCGCTTCCCCACCGGGGTGCCGCCGTGGAGCACGAGACCCTCCCGCCCCCAGACCGATCCGAGGAAGGCGGCCAGCGGACCGGTCATCTCGCGGTACTGCGTGAAGATCAGCATCTTCTCCTGGCGACTGGCGAGCGTCTCGGCGATCTCGCGCAAGCGCGCCCACTTCCCGCTGTCCTTCTCCTCCCAGCCGCCGTCTCCCAGCCATTGGGACGGGTGGTTGCAGATCTGCTTGAAGCGCATGAGCGTGGCGAGGACCAGCCCGCGTCGCTCCATCTCGTCGCGGTCCTTCAGCGACGCGGCGAGGTCCTCCACCGCGTCCTCGTAGAGCGCCGCCTGCTTGCGGGTGAGGGTGCAGTACGCGGTGACCTCGCTCTTCTCGGGGAGGTCCGGGAGGATGGACCGGTCGGTCTTGAGCCGACGCAGGATGTAGGGTTGGACGAGCGCGCGCAGCGGCGCGTACGAGCGCGACGGCCGCTTCTCCAGCTCCTTCACCCATCGCGTGAACGCCCGCGCCGAGCCGAGCAGCCCGGGATTCAGGAAGTCGAAGATCGACCAGAGGTCCCCGAGGCGGTTCTCGACCGGCGTCCCCGTGAGGGCGATCCGGGACCGCGCCGACAGCGCCTTCGACGCCTTGGCCTGTCGGGTGCCCGGGTTCTTGATCGCCTGGGCCTCGTCGAGAACCACGTGGCGCCAGGAGACGTCCGCGATCCAGGGCAGGCGCAGGAGCGAGGCGTAGCTCGTGACGACGAGATCGACGCCTTCGAGCCGGGCCGGGTCGAGGGCCTTCAACTCCTTGGAGGGCATCGCGGACGGGTGCGCCACGAAGAGCTTCAGCGACGGGACGAACCGTTCCGCCTCGGCGGCCCAGTTGTGGAGGAGCGAGGCGGGGGCGACGAGGAGATTCGGGGAAGGGCCCTCGCCGCGGCGCTTCTCGATGTGCAGGAGCGCCAGGACCTGGAGGGTCTTCCCGAGCCCCATGTCGTCGGCGAGGCACGCCCCGAGGCCCAGCGTCGAGAGGAGGCGCAGCCAGCGGACCCCCACCTCCTGGTAGGGGCGCAGGCGCGCACGGAATCCCCGGCCGGGCCGCAACGGATCCAGGGCCTGGGGATTTCGGAGGCAATGGAGCACGCCCCGGAGCCACGCGCCGGGAGCGACGCCCGCCCAGGACGCGGCGTCTGCGTCGGCGTCCTCGTCTCCCGCGGACTCGGCCAGGAGGCGTGCGGCCTCCGCGAAGTCGAGCCCCGTTCGTTCCGCCTCGGTCTGGAGGCGACGGTAGCGTTGCAGGAGCGCCTCCAGGCGCTCGGGATCGACCTCGACCCAGCGACCGCGCAGCATCGTGAGGCCGGCGGACGAGGCGAGGATCTGCTCGATCTCGGCCGGGGTGAGTGTCTCGCCGTCGAGCGAGAGACCCACGTCGAAGTCGAGGAGCGCCCCGACGCCGAGGACGGAGGGCCGGGTGTCGCCGACCGTCGCGTGGACGCGCGCGCGCGGCGGGCGCCCGCCCTTCCAGCCCGCGGGCATCCGCACCACGACGCCCGCGGCCTCCAGGGCGGCGACGTCCTGGAGCATGCGGAACGCCTCGGCGGGCGTCCAGCGGAGCGGGTGGAACAGGGCGCCCTCGTCCGCGAGCTCCTTGAGCCAGTCGCAGGTCTCGGCGGCGCGCTGGACCGGCTGGAGGAGCGAGAGGAGGCGATCGCGGTCCCTCGCCCCTCCGTACTCGTCCAGGGCCCGGCCCAGCGGGACGTGCTGGGTCTTGCCCGCCGCGGAGAGCCGCGGCGTGTAGGTGGCGAGGAAGGCGAACGGGCGCTGGGGATCGCGGAGGTTCTCGGCCAGGTGGAAGTGCACCCGTCCGACGTGGTGCCAGGCGGGGTTCCTTGCGCGGAGGAACGCCTCGACGGTTTCGCCGGAGCGTGCGACGGCCCCGAGGAGCGCCGCGGCGGTCTCGTCCCAGAGGGCGGCGAGCGCGGCCTTCGTCACGTATTCGGCGCCGGTCATGGGGGGGACGGCGAGGACGAGCCGCGCGAGGTCGGCCTCGGAGGCGTCCGGGAGCGTCCCCGCCGCGAGCCGGGCGTCCACGTCGGGCACGCCGCGGAGCGTCGCGACGAAGAGCGCCCCCAGTTCCCGGGCGTAGGCGAGGGCCGGCGGGAGCGCCGTGGCGGTCTCGACGGCACCGAGGTGGAGGACGCCCGCGCCTGCGCCTTCGGCGAACGCGGCGACGAGGCGCTCGGCGAGGCGGGGGTCGATCGCCGCCGCGCCCTCCTCCTCGAGAAGCCTCAGGTGGCCCCGGGGGGTGAAGCCCAGGGTCGGCGAGCGGCGAAAGCCCTCCCCTCCCCGGGCCCCTTCGCCCGCACGCCTGCCTTTCGCCGGTCGGGACGGGCGGGGGGAACGGGGCATGGGAGCGGACCTCCATCGGGCGGCCGGGCACACGCGGGGCCCCCCCTTCTACGAAGCGCCCCGGACGGCCTCCAGGGGGCGCGCGGGTGCGCGCCCACGCCCCCCCCGGATAGAGTCCAGGGCCGCCGACCACTCCGGGAGAGGATCCGATGCCCTACCACGAGATCACCGTGCCCGGTCCGCAGGGGCAGCCGCCGATGAAGGGCGAGGTCATCCCCGTGAACGCCTTCCAGGAGTCGCAGGCGTCCTACCTCCTGGCCGACGGGACGACGCTGACGATGCGGACGGTGGTGACGCAGGTGGTGCGCCTCCGGGGACGCTACGACCCCGAGGGCAACCCCGTGTACGTCGTCAAGTCGCAGAACATCGTGAACGCCACGGCGCCCGAGGACCTGCGCAGGAAGAACCCGTGAGGTCGCCCCGGCGGCCTACTCCAGCACGATCCTGCCGCGCAGCGCCCTCAGGCCGCTCACGCCCTGGAGGTCTTCCAGCTCGAGGTCCTCGATGCCGCGCAGCATGAGCCCGCGCTCGACCATGTACTCGAAGTAGCGCAGGTACTCGTCGGCCTCCTTGTCCTGGGTGTAGATCACGGAGAGCTGGCCGGGTTGGGTGAGACGGTCCCCCGTGCCGCGGACGGTGGACTTGTCGATGCGCTTCTTGAGGATCTCGTAGCGGATGTTGTACGAGCCCTCGACCTCGAACTGCTTCGACTCGGTGCGGAACTCGATCGTGAGGGGCGAGGACTGGACGAGAACCAGGGGCGTGGTCCGCAGCGGCACCTTCATACGGGAGACGAGGGCTTCGGCGCGCCGGGCCATGCCGCACATCAGCTCGATCTGCCAGAGGCGCAGGTTCTTGAGTTGGACATCGTCGAACGTCCGCCCGTGCGTCATGGACTGGCCGACGTAGATGTTGAACTCGACGCCGTCCGTCTTGTACTTCTCGAAGTAGTGGGGGAAGATCGCCTGGGCCTTCTGCTCTTCCTCGTCGAGGTAGGCGGAGAGCGTCTCGTTGATGAGCGAGACGGAGCTCTCGTACTCCTTCCGGCAGCGGTAGAGGATCCGCATGGAGGGGTCCATCTCGGCGTAGTAGGCGGCGATCGGGTCGTCGCCCCGGTCGGCGAGCGGGACCGGGGCGTCCTTTCCGATGTAGTCGAAGAACGGCTCGACGCGGCGGTGGAGGAAGTCGATGACGCCGGTCTCGTCGCCGGAGCTCAGACCCTGCTCGATGGAGGCGGCGAAGCGCCCCAGGACGGAGTCGTAGTAGGCGGCGATGGGGATCGGATGCTTGGCGTGGATGCGGCGGAGCGTCGAGCGCGCGAGATCCAGGTGTTGGGCGAGGTCGGCCTGGATGGCCGCGTTTCGGCTGTCGGAGGACCCGCGGATGTCGATGGCCCCGTAGAGCGGGAAGACGTTCTCGAAGACGATGTCGTCGAAGGTGGCGCTGCCCTTGGCGGCCAACTCCTGATTGTACCGCCAGGCCGCGTCCTCGAAGCGCCATGCGACGCTGGAGTGGATGGCCGTGCAGTGCGTCTTGAGCGTCCGCTCGATGTTGGTGCGCACACCGTCCATCTCCCGACGCGCGGCGATGGTGAGGGGCGGGAGCAGGTCGGCGAGCTTCTTGGCGGCCGACGTGTGGATCTGCTCCGGTTCCCGCGAAGTGAGCTCGAGGATGCCGATCACGTCGCCGTCCTCGAGGAGCGGGATCAGGGCAAAGCTCCGGACACCGCGGCTCCTCAGGTGTGCGACGATCTCCGACTGGCAGTCGCACTCGGTGAGGTCGGGAACGAACAGGGGGGTACGGTTCCGGATCGGCTCGCCGTAGACCGTTTCCTCGATGCCCGAGAGGCAGCCCTCGAAGCTCTGCAGGACGCTGCGCTCGACACAGTGCCGGTGTTCCTGCATGGACCGGTAGCGCAGGGCGAGCCCCGCCTCCAGGTCCGGCACTTGGAGCACGGAGCGCAAGCGTTGGACGATCCGTCCGAAGCGCTCGCCGTTGTTGAAGGCCCCCGGCTCGACGAGCTCGCTCTTGAGGAGCGACAGGTTGTGCAGTTCGGTGATCTCCTCGTAGCGGATGGTGTTGAAACCGGAGAAGACGACGTCGTCCAACGGCATGCGGGCGCTGAGGGTGTCCAGATCCTCCATGGCGAGGAGCCGTGCGAACTCGGCCTGCGGGAGGATGGCGAGCCCGCGATAGGACACCTCGACGAAGCGGAATCGGTAGTCCACCTGGAAGAAGCGCTCGAGCCCGGTCGTGGTGTTGCGGAGGCCCTTCACGAACACCGAGCCGTCGTGGGGTACGTCGTAGTGGAAGTGGAAGAGCATCGCGTACGCGAAGAGCAGGTTCTCGCGGTGGTAGTCCCGATCGCCGTAGCCGTTGCTCATCGAGAGCTCGACGTCGTCGGCCCCGAAGACCTCGCGGTAGCGGCGCGTCGTGTAGAAGCTCTCCGGCGCGAACGGTGCGTACGCCCGCGCGAGCACCTCGTCCTCCTCGATCTCCGGGAAGAGGAAGCTCATGAGCAGCCGGACCTCGTCGGCCCGCTCCGCGAGGGCCCGAGGCTCGACGGTGCCCCGCAGCGCGGGGATGGCCTGGAGCGAGGCGAGCACCGCCCGGGTCTCCTCCCCGCAGGGGCTCGCGCCGTCCTGCATCCGCCGATCCAGCTCCCGGAGCAACGGCTCGAAGCTCAGGCGCCGCGCGAAGGGCAGTTCCTCCAGGGCCTGCAGCAGCTCCGCCGGCGTTCGGTGCTCCGCGGGCGCGACGCCGGTGCTCGGCGAGGTGGCAGCTTCGGTCATCGCGCATCTCCTGGGGAGCCGGGTCGGCAATCGCTAGCAACCAGTATGCCCGCACCACCCGGCCCCCCGTCGGGCCCACGGTCCCCCCCCGCCCGCGCCACCGCGCCCCGCCCGGGCGGCGCCTCGGCGGCCCCGCGCCGACAACCGGGCGACCGTCGGTACGGGCGAGCACCAGTACGGGCGGCCGCCGTCATGGCCGGCCGGCCATCCCCGAGGTTCTTCGCAGCTCCGGTCCACCCGAACCCCGACACCATCCCCCGAGGCTCCACAGAACGGGCCCCCACGGGAAGCCGACGGCCCCAATCCGGACCCCGCCGCTACGATGCCGAGCAATCCGCCCGCGCGGAGGGATGGCCGAGTGGTCGAAGGCACCGGTTTTGAAATTGGGCGCGAGGCTCAAACCAGTCGCGATCTGCCCGAATTTGGCGCTTCCCGATGTCCGAATCCGCTGAAAACAAGCCCGTTTCCGGGCCTCCGCTGCAAACCGTGCTGAGAATTCTGGGCTCTGCGGGCGACGGGGGGTGACTTCTCGGGAAGGTCGCATTGGGTGTGGCGTTCCGGACGCACTCCACCGGAACGCACGAAGCGGGGGACGGGGCCGTCGCTGTCCGACGCGGCCCCTACACGGTGAGCATGTCCTGTCCGTGGGAGGGAGGCGCGCTATCCACCTCCACCGATTCCGATCTGCGTGAGGCCCTCGGGGTCGAACTCTCGGACGACGATCTCCTGTAGGGGGCCGCCGGGAGTGACGTTTTCGACCGCTTGGTACTGGAATGCCACCGCCTGGGAGTGGCTGCCCTCGGGATGTTGGGGGATGAAGATCGCCAGGGTGCCGTGACGCCGAGGTAGGCCATCGATCCGGAAGTACCCACGGGAGTCGGTTCGTGTCTCGGCAAACATCATGTCGAGCGGAGGTTCAGTGGGCTCGCTGAACGAGATCCTGCGGTTGACGACAGGACGTCCATGCTTGTCGATGAGGTGGCCCGTGACAGAGTGTCCGCGATCGAAGTCGAACGCGATGTCGGTGCGCTGGTCCGCCTCAAGTTCCAGCCATGCTGCCGCAGCGTAGGCGTCGTCCGGCCCCTTCGGTACCGCCACCTCTACCCAGACGCGGCCTGCGGGAAGGCCCCTCAGGCGAACCGTCTTGACGCCCGCAGCGGCAGTCTTGCGCGCTCCACTTCCCGGTGCATGCGTTGACCAGCGCACGCGAATCGGGTCGAACTGCCCCGCCCGTACAGGCAGGCGGACGGTCAAGAGCACGGAGGCCGTTCCAGGTTGACCAGGATTGGCGTCGGCCACGGGTGTGTTGACTGTCAAGGCGGGAGACTGGTGATGCTCGGCAGCCGCAATCGTGTTAGGCACAGGGCGTGCGTACTGCGGACACCTGGGGCGGGATGGCCTCGGGCAGGCGCACGCGCCCACGATGAGCGTGGCGATGAGGGCAAGCATGCGCGGGTTGGGCACAACACCTCCAGGCTCATCCCGCCGGATGCGGGGTCGGGCTCAGGATCTTAGACGCGGCACCGGTTTGCCGGTTCACGGTGGGGGTGCTCAGATGCGCTAAGATGCCCACAATCCGCCCACGCGGAGGGATGGCCGAGTGGTCGAAGGCACCGGTTTTGAAAACCGGCGTAGGGTCACACCTACCGGGAGTTCGAATCCCTCTCCCTCCGCCACATTCCCGCTGCTACGCGCCGATCCGACCGCGAAATCCGCAGAATCGCGTGAGCGGTGTAGGTGACCCTCGCTGACCGCCGGTGACCCCCGATTGCGCTCGTTCGCACCCCCTGGAGTACCCCCTGGTGCTCCGCACTCGACTTCACCCGTGACGCGGCTTGTTCCCGTCGGGCACGGCCCTACTCCTGACCTGACATGGCCCACTCAACGAGGGCCCGTCGGATCTGCTCACGGACCGTGGAGTGAGAGGCCCAGTGCGCCGCAACGTCCGCAGCTCGGTCTGTCCAAACGGTGTTGCGCCTGCACCACGTCGGACAGCCCTCGCGAGGTCCTGGTCCGTCGTAGGGCTGAATCTCGAACTCCTGGGCGGCGGTTTCGGCTGCGAACCAGGGTGCGCCGAGCTGATGGCAGATGACCTCACCATCAGGCGCGTCAGGTTCTTCCTCGTAGGGACTGTACAGGCTCGTGCAGAGGTCCGCGGCACGCCTCACCGCGGCGTAGTTCCTCTCCTTCGGCGGCGAGTCCATGAGTGCCTCAACCGCACGTAGGGCGTCATCTCTCGGGGTGACAAGATCCTGGCGACACTCGGGTTGATGCTGGACTTGCACCCTGGCGCAGGCGAGCGCGGTGCGCATGATCGCGTCAGGCCCCCAGATCGCGAGGCTCTGCACGAGGAGGGTCGTTGCCAGCGAGTCCTCGGGCAGGTCCAGGTTGTGAGGGTTCGGATCGAAGTCCGGGTCAGCCATGAAGTCTGCGGGCGTAGGGAAGGTCACAGAGCCGGAGCGGAAAGCCGCGATAGAGCCTTGGTGCCCCAGGTATGCCGCAAGTGTTCTGCCGGGATGTGCGGTGACCGCTGGCCCGAACCTGACCCATGTCGCGGTGTGTCCCATGGAGATAGCGTAGCTCCTGCTGGTGGGCCATCATGGAGGGATGCTCAACCCCGGCATGGCGTGGGCCGCCGAACACCCGCCCGGCAGCTTACAGGACGTGCAGATCGTCTAGGTCGATGTGGATCGTGTAGGGCTTGTCGGGCGTCGCTTGCCGCCAACCGACCGTCAACTGCAACGTGAGATCGGAGCGCCCCTCCTCCGCTGTCCACACCGGCATGTTGACCGAGTATGTCGAATCGTCGGCCGCCTCGATGGCAATCGTATCTGCGTAGTCGTAGGCTTCGTCGGGAGGCTCAATGATCGTCCGGCCGTAGTCGTGCACGGCGCTCTCGATATCCGCAGCAGTCAGGCGCGACCTGAAGCAGTGCGCGACCATCCCCGCGTAGTCGTGCTGCGCCAGGAACCCCATCATCTCCTCTAGCGCCAACCCACACATCATCATGTCGAAGAGTTGCGCCTCGAACTCCGCCCGCTCGGGCCAGCAGCCGCTACCGTCAATCGCCGCCTTGGCCTCGGTCAGCGAGAGTCCACAGGCCCGCAGCGCCTTAGTGGTCTGCAGCGCGTCGGCACCCTCCTCGGCAAGGAGCTTGGCGACTAGCGCGGGGTCCTTCCCGCCCACAAGGTGTTGCTTGGCCGTCCGTGCGCGGTCATCTGCCTCGGTCATCGTCTCACCGGCTCAACTTCGCATGCACCGCGAGGATAAGACGGCGTGCTCGAGGGGGCAGCGCCGATGTCGTGTGCGCCAGCCACAATGAAAGCGGGCCGCGCTCCATTGGCGTGGAGTTGGCGCGGCCCGCAGGAGTAACTGACATGGTGAAGGATAGGCGGCCGGAGGGACCCCAGGCCGAGCCCTCCGAGGAGACCCTGGCCAACGTGATGGCAATGATGTCGGGTCGGGTGCTGATGCGACCCGAGGACCGGGAGCGCGTCGCGAAGGCGTTCACTCTCGCGGCGCAGTTGCAGAGCGAGGCTCGCGGCTCCGACGACGACGTGACCGTCCGCGATCTTGCCGGATACGCCGTGTCCAGGCTCGCGACCGACATCCGGGCGCACCTGACTATCCGCGAGGTCGAAGCTGCGCGGCTGTCGGCCCTGGGCCTCGCACTGCTGGTGCGCCCGGACGCGATGCTTGCGGCGGGGTTTGCGCCCGTATGCAGTACACCGGTGCGAGAGGTTCTCCGCTATGCGGACGCGCAGTATCTCGCTTGGCACCGAGAGGTGAGCCAGCCGCTCCGCGACATGGTCGCCGTACCTGGCTTCCGCGCTGGCGCATTGCGTGTGTTCGAGCGCGTGGATCGCAACGAGCCTCGCGTGCTCGCGTCCGAGTACCGGCGCATCGCGAAGATGGTGGAGGCCCGTGGCCCAAGAGCCCGAGTGCGCTCTCGAACCGCCTCAAGCGTCTCGTGCCGCCACTGCGGCAGGTCGGCATCGAGATCGGCTGGGTCCATTCGGGGGCAAGGTCGATCAGCATCGAGCGTTCCTCGGACTGGCGGCCGGATACGCCGTCCGCGCCGTCCACTGCGTCCGCGACGGGTGCCCATGCGGCCTCGTGCACGGACGCGAGCGGACGGGACGCCGACCACGAGGACGCCGCCGCCGTCCACGGTAGGTGCGCACGCAATGGCCTGTTGGACGACGCGGACGACGTGGACGACGATCCGCGGGGCGAGTCCGATATTGAGCGTGAAGAGCGTGCGGCCATCTTCGAGTTCGAGGCCGGGATGAGCCGCGAGGACGCGGACCGCGAGGCAGGGCTGTGATCTGCTCCGGGTCCCTTTGCCGCCGTACCTTGGGCGCGTGCGACACGAAACCCCGGATTCGTTACCCAAGACGCTGGCGAGCACCGAGGAGAAGCGCTGGCTGCAGCAGGCCGTCACGAGCCGCGCCTGCCAGTGGAACGAGTCCGGCCGAGCGAGCCGGGAGCAAGGTCGCCGTGTGGCCCCGCGCATGACGCTGGCGGCATCGACAGACCAGGCGATGGCAATGGCCGACCGCTGGAACCGGATCTTCTGCCGCAGCCTGCGGGCGCTGCGGGACCTGCGCCGGTTCTCGGTGACGGTCAACATTCAGGGGCCCGGTCAGGTCAACGTGGGGCGGTGACGGGGCCAGTAATTTGGTGTTGCAAGCCCATCCTAAAATAGGGAGGGCGGTGATTTAGGCAGCTAGGCTTCCCAGCCCGTAATTTTAGGTTGGAGCCAAAAAGCTAAACCTCAGATGACTCAGGGCTAGGAACCTAGCATTACCCGCAACTAAATATAGTATATTAGACGAATCCTAAAATAAGGAGGCCAGATGCGCATCGAGGACTTCGGCTCCCAGAGCCCGGGTCGGCTCGTCCCGACGGAGGGCGGCGTTGACGCCTACGTGCCGAATCCCCTTCCGCCGCAGGAAGGGGCATGGTCAAGCGTCGCCACCATGAGGGCGCTGGCCAAGGCCGAGAACGCCCTGGGGCAACTCGTGGGGACGGCCCGGCACGATCTGCTGAACCCGCATCTTGTCGCGGCCCCGCTGATCCGGCGCGAGGCGATCATCTCCAGCCGCATCGAAGGCACCTACACGACCCCTCGGCAGTTGGCGCTGATCGAGGCCGAGCCCGAGAAGGAGGGCGGCAAGGGGCGGCGCATCGCCGCCGAGGACGAGGCGCGAGAGGTACTCAACTACGTTCGAGCAGTCGAGTACGGCTTCACGCGGCTGGACACGCTCCCCATGTCGAAGCGTCTGATGCGGGAGTTGCACGAGATCCTGATGAAGGGGGTGCGCGGTGGGCGCGAGCGGCCTGGCCAGTTCCGCGACCGACAGAACTACATCGCCAAGGAAGGCGACACGATCCAGAAGGCCCGTTTCGTTCCTCCTCCCGTGGCGGAGATGGAGCAGGGGCTGGACGACCTGGAGAAGTACATGCATCGGCCGCAGACCGACGAGTCGCTGCCGCTGCTGATCGACCTCGCGCTCGTGCACTACCAGTTCGAGACCCTCCACCCCTTCCGGGACGGGAGCGGTCGCATCGGCCGCCTGATGGTCCCTCTCATCCTCAGTCAACACGGGCGGCTCGCCACGCCACTCCTGTTCGTCAGCGGCTACTTGGAACAGCACAAGCGGCGCTACATGGACCTGCTGCTCAAGGTGAGCAAGGAGGGGGCGTGGCTTGAGTGGATCGAGTTCTTCCTGGATGCCGTCCGGGCCTCGGCAGTGGACGGCGCGACCCGAGCCAAGAGACTGCTGGCCTTGCGCCAGGAGTACGTGAGCAAGGTCCAGTCCGCGAGGTCGTCCGCCCTACTGGTCAAGCTCATCGACGAGCTGTTCCACCGTCCCTCCATCACGTTTGGCGAAGCCGCCAAGTTGCTCGATGTGACGCCTGCGGCCGCGAACGCAAACGTGCGGAAGCTGCAAGAGGCCGGGGTGCTCACGGAGATCACCGGCCAAGCCAGGAACATGATCTTCGCGGCCCAAGGCATCTTCGAGCTCATGCACGACTCGGGGGATGACGGTACGGCCGAGAGCAGTCAGGAGTAGGCCATGAAGCGTCGCCCGTTCGGTTCCATCATCCAGCGCCCGCCCCGGCCGGGCTTCTACGTGACCTTCAAGTAGGGCGGTCGCCGCATCAAGCGGTCGGCGGGGCCGACCAAGGCCGCCGCCAGGAAGAAGCTCGCCGCCGCCGAGGCGCTGCTCAAGAGCGGCGTGGACCTCGACGAGGTGCTGGCCGAGGTGTTCGGCGACTTCCACGGCACGCGGTTCCGCCGTACCGCGAGTTCGAATCTCGCTCCCTCCGCCATTTCCTCCGCCCTGAGAGGATTGGGCTGGCGCTCGTCCGGGACGGCGAGGATCGCCATGCCCACCGAGATGCCCACTACTCGGTTCCGTGCTGGACCTCCTCGTCGTGGACGGCGTCGGCCTCGTCCTCCTTGTCCAGGTCCAGCATCCTCTCGAGCGTCTCGGTTGCCGACGCACGAGCACGTAGGGACGCAACTGACTGACCAGTGGCACGACCTGCTCATATGGACGGTCTGGCACGAGCGACATGGCCGCCACACGGGCTATGAGGCCTGGAAGGACACGGAGATCGACATCGCAGGCCCCAAGGGCGCTGAGCGCGTGGTGCCTCGCCAGGTGCTCGTCGGCCGCACCGAAGCGTTGATGGACCACGTCCGAGCTATGTAGGTCACTTGCAGGTCGAGTGCTGCGGCCCGTTGTTCACCATGCCGACGGAGCGTCGTCGTGTGGGCTCACCACCTAGAATGATGGGGGTGGGCGTGAAACGACGTCCGTTCCTTGCCCGGATCCAAGAGAAGTGGTCTCCATCCGGTGAACACCAGAACGGCCCCTAATGGGCGCGTTTTCGCTCGCACCGAGCCGGGCAAACGGGATCGCGAGGCGTCGACCATGGGCGCTTCCTTGCCATGCGCCCGACGGTCCGAGACCCTGTCGTGAGCATGAGCCTCTTTCCGCGATCACCCCAGGGCGTACCGACGCCATACATGCACGAAGGTCCAGGCTGGCAACTCGACCCCGTGAAGGACCTGGAGGTCTTCTTCGCCAACCTCGGGCGTCTTGTCCCCGAAGGTGCGACGCTGTGCCTGGCGGAGGCAGCCTGGAGCCAGGAGGGGCGCGACTTCATTCGCAACCGTGGCCACCGGCCCGACTCGGTCCCCCTGCCGAACGAGTTCCGCGGGGAGCCATGCTTCGGCCTCTCGCCGGAGGTCCTGCATCACCTGGCCGAGCTGGCTTCGCGGCACGCGTCCCCTGAGCTAGGGATCCACTGCGCCGTCTTCACATCCGCCGGGGCCATCGTGGAGTGGTACGACCTGCCCGGCGACCCCATCAGCGTGTCGTCGTCGATCTCCGAGGAGCGGGTCGCGGGATTCGCCCGGGCCTGTGGGGTGGAGTACCGCTGGCGATCACAGTAGGCGTCCACGAGCTACTGACTGCCGTAACTCTCTCGCACCCTGGCCCTGGATCCCCAACAGGACACGGCACTGGCATGTCGCAAGGGCCCAAAGGTCGCCCTGTGTACGATGCGGCGATGACCGCGAAGTAGCGGGGAGAGCGGAGCATGTGGTTCCGACGGCGTGGTCCGCGGAGGCCATGTCCACCAGATTGCCCACTCCACGAGGCGACGGAGCGGACTGTCGGGTGCCGGCCGGTGACGCGCTGTTACGCGGTCCGCAGTTGCCGACGACGACACAACTCCGTAGCAGTCAGACGGTTGCCGTCTCGAAGCCCGGAGATCAGGCGCATGCGGGCGAGATGCTTCGGGACCGCCATTTCGGTCGCTCCGGGTTTTGAAAACCGGCGTACGTCGCGAGACGTACCCAGGGTTCGAATCCCTGTCCCTCCGCCATTCCCCCTGTCAGGGGGCGACCTGGCTCGGGGACAGGATTCGTAGTTCAGACACGGGGAGCTTCTCGCGGTCCTGCTGGACCTCGGGTCCTCGTAGGATCGTCTGCGTGATCCCCGGGCACGGGAGGGCAGCCGAGCTCGTGAACATCCGCTACCGACGGTGGTTCGCCGGGGTCCGCGGGTCCTCGCGGATCTGTCTCGCGCGTCCTGTCGCGGACGGGCGTTGAGGGGCCCCCTCCCCATGCCCGCGGCTCCGCCGATTCGTCTCCACGCGCTTGCGCCCGACGGCGGCGCGGGCGGGATCCGGTTCGGGGCGCGCATCGAGGGGCTCCCCGGTGCGCCGGCCGAGATCTTCTACGAGGTCGATGCCCCCGACCTGCAGGGGCTCGCCCCGGACGGGGCGCCGTACCTACTCCCCCTGCTCTTCCCCGCGATGGCCGCCGGGAGGGACGTGACCCTCGACGCTCCCTCGAGTGCGACCCTCCTCGACGGGATGGGGGACTTCCAGTCGGCGTGGACCCTCTGGCGTCCGCGGCGGTACCGGCGTGTGGGGCTGGAGGTACCCGTCCATCCGCGACCGCCGCCCGTTCGCGAGCCCCAGGCGTACGTCTCGCTCTTCTCGGGTGGCCTCGACGGCTGCTACACGCTGGACCACCGCGTGCGCGCGCCGCGCCTGGCCCCCGCCCCACGGCTTGCGGGGGCGGTGTTCGTGCACGGCCTGGACATCCCGCTCGCGCGCGAGCAGGAGGCCCGACGCGCGGAGGCGGCGGCGCGGCGGATCGCGACGTCGGTCGGGCTGCCCCTCTGGCGGGTCCGGACGAATGTCCGCGCCCTCCCACTTCACTGGGAGGACGCGCACGGCACGGTTCTCGCCGCGGTGCTCCACCTGTTCCAGGGCGTGTTCGGCGGCGGGTGGATCCCGGCCTCGTTGAGTCCCCTGGGTATCGGCGACGCGTGGGGCTCGCATCCCGCCTACGATCCGCTGCTCTCGAGCGAGCACTTCCACGTCCGGCCCGACGGACAAGAGGCCTCCCGCGCGGAGAAGGTCGCGGTCCTCGCCGACTGGCCCGAGGCCCGGGCCGACCTGCGGGTCTGTTACCGCGCCGGAGACCTCGCCGCGAACTGCCAGCGGTGCCAGAAGTGCGTCCTCACCAAGTGCGCGCTCCGTGCGCGCTCGATCCCCCTCGAAGGTTCCCTGGCCGGTACGCCCACCTTCCGGCAGGCATTCGGTCTGGACCTGAGGGCGGTGTGGGCCCCCCGAACGGCACGGCGCATCCTCGAACAGGCCCGGGCGCACGGGCACGTCCACGAGGGATGGGCGCGGGGCCTCCGCGGCGCGCTCCTGTTCGGACGCCTCCTCCCGCCACGGCTGCGGGGTGCGCCCACGGCGCCCGCCCTCCCCGATTTCGGCGAGCTTGGCGAGAGGCGCGGTTCGCCGTGAAGGTGCGTGCGGACCCCCCTCTCCTCTCGCGCGCGCGAAGCCCGGCCGGCCGAGGCCGCGGGGGTCGAGACGCTCGGGGCAGGGAGCGGTTCGCCTCGGGCAGCTTGCAGTAGGGGCACTCCGTCGCCTCAAGGGGGCTCCGCAGGTGCCATTCTCGGGTACAGCCTCTCCAGGACCCGGGAGATCGCGTCCGGCGTGCTCGGACCGTCTCTCGAGCCTGCGGCGGCCCACGAGCCCCGCCCGGAGATGTCGGGGCCCGGAACCCGAGGTGGGCCACTGGGATCAGCGGTGGGTGGGGGAGATCTGCATCGTCGAGGGGATGAGGGGCTTGATCTCCGGGGCCGTCGAAGAGAAGCGCTTGCCCTTGCGCAGGGCGTCGCCGTATTCGTCCAGGAACGCCGTCCACGCTGCCTGCAGGCGGGCGCGTTCGTCGGCGTCGGGCACGCCCGAGGTGCCGTAGCCCACGTTCCCGACCACCCACAGGAGTCGACCGAAGCGGAGCACGAACTGCGACGCGTCTCCGAGGGTCTCGACGTGGATGCGCGCGCGGTCGACGGCGTCGATCCCCACGGCCTCCGCCGCCGTCTCGGCCGTCGTCATCCACCAGGAGTCGTCGGCTCTCCGGAGCTGCGCCGCCACGAGGGGGCCGAATCGCGCGTCCTTCGTCTCTCCGGCGGCCTGGAGCGCGCCGATGCGAACGTGCATGTCCGGATCCTGCAGCAGTGCGGGCAGGTGTTCCAAGGCGACGGCGGGGAGCGGTCGAGGCAGGCATCGCAGCGCGAGAGCCCGTATGGCCGTCTCCTCGTGGGTCAGCCACGCCGCCCACTGCTTCTCATGGGGCGCTGTTGCCTCCGCACCTTCCTCCTTGATCCAAAGGAGCGCGAGGGCGATCTCGAACGGCTTCTTCGGATCCACAGGCGGCTTCGCCCCTCGGCGGTAGAGCTGTCGGATCGCGAGGTAGAGCATGGCCAGCCGTCCCCGCTCGGCCGCGTCGGCCAGCCACGTGGAATCGGCGCTGGCGTACTGGAGCGCCTGGTCGAGGCCCTCCTCCAGGGCCGGCAGGTCCTCCGGCCTCCCCACGGAGGCCAAGAGGTACGCCGCGTCCTGCGGGACCCGCCCCGCGTAGCGACCACCGAGGTGCTCTCGCGCCCACGCACGGACCGGCTCCGCGAACGTGTCGCGCCAGGCCTTCTCCACGAGGCGCGACTGGATCGAACGGTCCGGCCCGACCGGGGAGACGTATTCGATGACGGCGGGCATGGGATCCGGCAGGGGCACGCGGTCCAGGAGGGCCGCCGCGCGGGTCTCGCTCGTCTCCTCGGACAGCAGATCGACGAGGGCCTTCGTGGCCTCCGGCGTCTCGATGCTCTCGATCCCCTCGAGCCACCACGGATCCCACTTGCCGCGAGCCCGTGCCCGTTCCAGGAGCGCGGGGAGGTAGGCCGGTTCCCGGATCGTCAGGAAGTCGGACCAGGCACGGTTCCTCCGCAGCATGCTCCGATTGCCGGGCCGTGGCTGATCGCTCATCACGTCGAGGATCGCGTCGATGCGGTCGGCCGGCGGTGCGAACACCTCGATCGTCGTCGCGGCCCACCGGGGATCGTCTTCGGCGGGGACCCACCCATCCATCCAGGCGTCAGGCCCGCTGTCTGCGCTCACGTCCCACCCCAGGTCGTGGGCGACGCGAATGCGGTAGGTGCCCGGCCTCGCGAAGACGCGATAGCGCGGCACCGCGATCTCGATCACGAGGGGCTTCGACATCGTGACCTCGAATTCCCCGCCCGGTCCCCCGAAGCAGGCTGGATTGGGCCAGGGATCCTCGACGAGGTTCCCGTCCGCGTCGTAGACCTGCACGATGTTGCGGACGGGGCGGATCGCGCGAGAGTCCCCTCCCCATTCCACGGTGAACGGCTCGTCGCTCGCGTTCTCGACGATGTAGCGTACGATCACGTTCTCCCCGAGCCGCCACACCGTACGGTCGGGCTCGAGGCGGATCCGGGCGCCCTCGGGCGCCCCCACGTCCGGCTCGCCAGCCGCCGCAACGTCACATGCCGCCACGAGGAAGACGAGCGCGGGCCAGACACTTCGCATGGGGAGTCCTCCCGCGCGGCGAGGTCGCACCCCCTCTTGGACGTCGCCGAGGGTTCGGGGTTCAGCCGCGACGCGGAGGGTCCCGTGCCCGGGCCTGAGCGCGTGGTCGCCGTGCGGGACCCGCGGGGAGGTTCCGGGCGGCACGGGCGCGAATCAGTGCGGGCAGGGGTCGGCCGCGAAGGCGGGGAAGACGAGGACGGTCGCGCCTTCCAGGTAGGCGATCTCGCCCGTCTCCGGGCTGATGCCCGCGTACACGAGGGGCACGATGGGGGGAGGGGCGGGATCCCAATGGTTGTTGCCGGCCCAGAGCATGTACGGATCGACCCGAAAGTCCCCGATCTGGGCTCCGCCCGCGAAGATGTGGACGTCGTTGCACCGGAAGACGTTCTCGCCAGGGCTTCCCTGCGGGCCGCCACCGAAGTCCACGCCCGTGCCGTCGGCCCGCGCTCCCGTGTGGCACTCCTCGAACTGGTTGCCCTCCACGCGCACGCCCGTCTCCTTGTACACCTCGGCGTCCATCCCGACGATGTCCCCCGTGAGATGGCATCGTTTCACCACGCATCCAACGGGCTCGGCGGCGTTGCTCGGATACCCGCGGAAGCGGATGCCCTCCGAGCAGTCCGAAATCGTGCAGGAGTCCACCTCGACGAAAGGAGCGCGGATCAGGATTCCCGTCGCAACCCCCGTCGTACTTCCCGGTACGTCGGTCACCTCGGGGTTCACGATGCTGAATCCGGCGATGCGCGCACCGGCAAGCGCTCGCAGCGTGGTGGTGCCCGGGGACGAGAGCCCGCTCGGCCCGGCACCCTGGATCAGCGTGGGTTGCCCGGCGGCGGGCATGCCGGCGTTGGCGACATCGCCCCGCAGCGTGACGTTGATGGGGACCACCAGGGGGAAGGACTCGCCGTTCTTCACGTCGTAGATGCCCGGCGCGACGGTGACGATCTGACCGACACTCACGACCGAGAGCGCGTGGGTGATGGTCCGGAAGGGCTCCGTGTAGTTTCCGGGATTCGAATCGCTGCCGCTCGAAGCGCTCACCCAGTAGGCCACGGACCGCTTCTCGCGCCCGCCCGTGCCGCAGGCCGTGACGCAGGTTGCCAGGACGACCACTCCCAGGGTCCAACGGAATCGAATCACGACGCGTCCTCCCCAAGCGACCCGGGCCGAGCCGACAGCGGCGGAGACCCTACTCACGGCGGCGCGTGGGCGCAACCCGCACGGCGGCGGCGCCGTGCGCGGCGGCGACTACCCCGACGGCGCCGTCCCCGTTCCGCCGAGGCGAAGGCTGCGCGGACGAGCCGATCCGAGAGAGCCCCTCTCGCGCCCGGACGTTCGGGAAGGCGGCTGGCCCGCGCCGGCCTCCTCGAGACGGGCCAGCAAGGCCCGGTACCGCGCTTCGTTGTGGTGGAGCGCGTCCGCGGTCGGCGTCTCCCCTTCCCCTCCCGAGGTCGGGAGGGCGATGGGATCCGCGACGCCCTCCACGCCGTACTCCCCGTCCCGGGCGCGCGTCCTCGCCTCCACGGTCCCGGTTCGCATCAGGCGGATGCCGGTCAGGAGGTCGCGGTGGACGTAGAGGAGCGGCTTGACACGCGCCGGCGTCCCGGCGGCGAAGCGCTTCCACGGGTTGCGGGCAAGACCCAGGTAGGGGTGGACGTGATGGCGCGTGACACAGTCGCGGGCGATCTCCCTCAGTTCGTCCTTGGCGGGGCCGCCTGTTGGAGTCCCGTGGGCGTATCCGCACGAGCGCGTCCTTCACGGATCTCGCCGCACGCGTGTAAGCCGCCGGGCTCGAGATCACGACCACGAGTCTGGATCGTGTGGATGCGTACGTGGACGGCCGTCCCGTCGCTTCCTTTCCGACGGGACCCCCAGTCGATGCGCGGACGGCCACGTACCGATTCGACGGTCCATGGAACCGGGCCGAGGTGGTCGGCTACCTCGGAGATGTCTGTCGCCAGCGGCGTCTGCTCCGCCCGCAGGGGGTGTAGCGAAGGGGGCACCCCCGGCGCCCGAGCCCAACGGACGACCCGACCACGACGGCGCGGGACCTCCACCCGCTGTCTTCCACCAGGTCCGGTAGACGGCCTTCGGGAAGCCGGGAGGGGCGCAGACCGCGGCGGCGAAGGCCCGGCCGGGTTGAAGGCCCTGCGCCGACGGCCTCGATCCGTTCCCCGGTGGGCGGTGACGCCGCGTCGGCGCGCTTGACCCGTACCCGCAGCGGTCGCCGGCCTTCCTGAGCAGGTAGCCTCGGACGGTGGCCGACGCCCTGTTTCGAAACGACCGCCCCCTCTCGTCCGGCGACGTGGCGCGGATCCTCGCCGCGCGGTTTCCGGTCCTGGCGTCGCGGACCGTGCGCTATCTCGGCGCGGGGTGGGACTTCACCGCCTGGGAGGTGGGGGGGGAGTGGGTCTTCCGCTTCCCGAAGCGCGAGAAGGAGCAGGCGCGGGTGCGCCTCGAACGACGCATCCTCCCGGACCTCGCGCCCCGACTGCCGCTGCCCGTGCCCGTTCCGGTCTTCGACGGCGTCGGCGGGAGGGACTTCCCCTGGTGCTTCTCCGGCTACCGGAAGCTCGTCGGCGTCCCGGCCGGAAGCGTCCCGGTTCCCGAGGGTGCACGCGCCGGCCTGGCCGCCGGGCTGGGGGCGTTCCTTCGTGCGCTCCACGCCTTCCCTGTCGATCGCGTCCGCGACGCGGGGGGCTCTGCGGACGATCCGGCGCTCGCGTACGAGGAGGCCCGTCAGGAAGCCGCGGTCGCGTTCGAGGTCTTCGGAAGCGACGCGCACGCCGCAGCCGCCCGCGCCTTCGTCGAGGGCCCGGCGCGGCGGATCCCGCCGTGGCCCCATCCACCCGTGACCATCCACGACGACCTCCTCCCGGAACACGTCCTCACCGACCCGACGGCCACGGCCGTGACCGGCGTGCTCGACTGGGGAGACATGGGCGTCGGCGATCCCGCGAGCGACTTCGCGGGGCTCGCGTACTGGCTGGGGCCCGGGATCCTCCCGGATCTCCTGCGTCGCTACGGCCGGACGGTGGACGACGCGTTCCTCGACCGGGTACTCGCCCGGATGCTCTTCGTGGCCGCCGAGCAGGCGGCCTGGGCGGATCCGCGGGTGCGGTCGGTCGAGAGGGCGCGGGCCCTCGCGGTGGTCGGGGAGGTGCTGGCCGCACGCCGAGGCGACGCCCCCTGGGGTTCGGAGGCCTGAAATCCAGGGCTCGAGCGGGGCATGGGGGCGCGGGGGAAGGGGGGGGCCTCCGCTGGGTGTAAGGTGGTTGGTAGTCAGGAGGAAACCCGGTTGGCTGAAACCCCGACGATGCCCACCGATCTCGACCTGCGCGATCCCCCCGCCGTGCTCGCCATGGCTCGCGCCGAGCTGCCCAAGCTCCTCGAGGAGTGGAGCGGACTTGCGGCCGAGGAGGTGCCCGCGTCCGCGAGCGGCACGGAGATCGCCGACTTCGACCTGGCCTACGAGTGGGCCGGGCACCGGCTCCTCGTGGACGTGAGAGCGGGTTTCGGCGTGGCCGACGCGGACCTGGGGGTGCGGAACATCGCTCGGCATCGGAGTCTCTACGATGAGAAGGTCCGGCCCGTCCTCCTGGTTCCCTTCATGCCCGAGGCCGGTGCACGGAAGTGCGGCGAGGCCGGCATCGACTGGATCGACCTCTCCGGGAACGCCGGGGTGCGCATCGGCCCGGTCCGGATCGATTGTCGCGGACGCCCCAATCGCTTCTCGAGCCGTGGCTGGAGGGCGAATCCGTTCACGCCTCGTTCCTCGCGGATCGCGCGGATCTTCCTGCGAGATCCTTCCCACTACTGGCGCCAGGAGGAGCTGATCGGCGTGACGGGTCTCACGCGCGGCTACATCAGCAAGGTCGTATTGAAGCTCGAGAGCATGGACCTCCTCGAGCGCGACGACACCTACCGGGTGCGCCCGAAGGACCCCCAGAGGTTGCTGGACCGCTGGGGGGACGCCTATGCGCCTCTCGGCGGGGAGCATCTTCCCGGACTCGTCCCGACCCGCGACGGGGAGGTCCTCGCCCGGGCCGCGGCGGCCGAGTTCGATGCGGTGGACGCCGGGTATGCGTTCACCGCGATGGCCGCCGCGGGGCAGTACGCGCCCCCAGTGACCTATCGGCAGGTCTGCCTGTACGTCCGGGAACGACCAAGCGACAGGGTGTGCAATCGGCTCGGCTTCCAGTTCTGCGATGAGGACAAGGGCGCGAATCTCCTCTTCCTCATCAGCGCGGACGACTTCCTCTGGGACGGGACGAAGGATGTCGGGGGCATCGCCTGCGCCTCCGCCCTCCAGACCTGGCTCGACTTGAAGGACCTGGGTGACCGCGCCGGGGAAGCGGCCGGTCGGCTGCGTGAGAAGGAGCTTGCCTGGGCGTCGTGACGCCGGTGTGTCGGCCGGTTTCCCGAACGGCTCTTCTCCGCGCGTCCCCCGGCTTGCCTGCGGACGTCCCGCACCCCCCGGGACGGGGCCCGTGCCACGGACTTGCATCCGGCGCTTGCCGGCCCGGTTGCGGGTAGCGCGGCCGCCCGCCCCCGGGGATGCTGGTTGCCCCTCCTGGAACGGGGGAGGGGCGACGGAGGGACACTATGCGGAAGAAGGGTCTCGTGGTGGCGCTGGCGGCATCGCTGGTCGTTCTCTCGTCCTCGGACCGGGACGCACGAGCCGGGGGGATGGCCAACGGACTCGCCGTAGCGGTGACGGCGGACGGCTCGCGCCTGGTGGCGGGCGGCAGCAACCGGGTGATCTACGAACTCGATCCGAAGACGCTCGAGGTGAAGGGACGCACGTGGATCGGTCGGCAGATCATGAGCCTTCTCTTCTCCCCCGACGGGAAGACGCTCGTCGTGGAGAGCACATCGGCCGTTCAGTGGCTGGACGCCGCGACGTTCGAGCAACGCCACGTCCTCGAGGACGCGGACAGCATCCGCGCGGTGCCGGCGCGAGACGCCGTGGCGATGACGGTCCGCGGTCGCCAACCCGCCGTGGTGCTCTACGGATTCGGGGACGCGAAGGAGAAGGCGAGGGTCCCCTTCGACGTGCGGCATCAGGTCGCCGGCTACGGCGTCAGCCCCGACGGGAAGCAGGTCGCCGTGCTGTTCAAGCGGCGCAAGGACGACACCGAGGAGAAGATCGCCTGGGCCGACATGCCCGAAGCGCTCAAGAAGAGCCGTGACGCCCGGTTCGTCGAGTTCCAACAGCAGCACGACGGCATGGCCTCGGAGTTCCTGATCCAGGATCTGGAAGCGGGAGAGCCGTCGTCCCGAATGCAACTGTGGTTCAGCGCCGCGGACTCGAACAACCTCCTCTACTGGCGGGGGACGCGGATCTACGTGGTCGGGTACCAGAACCAGTGCGCCGCCATCGACGCGGAGGGGAAGATCGAGATCTTCCTGCTGGGCAACGGCTTCAACTACGCCTTCTACGCCACGCCCGATGGAGGTACCCTGTGGTCCGGGGGGGCCCGCGTCGGCACGCGGACCCGTGTCGAAGACCGGAAGCCGGTCGCGTTCCAAATCGACGAACTGAAGGGGTTTCCCGAGCATTACAAGGCATTTGCCACGGCGGCGGACGGGACGGGGTTCGCGGGAACGACGGCCTTCCGCGTGGTTCGCATCGGTGCGGACGGGGTGGTCCGCAAGACCGCTCCGGTCTACTGACCCGGCGGACCATGGTCGGAGGAGGCCTCGTGGCCTGCGGCTCACCAGGAACCCGAGCACCCCGGTGCGGCGGGACGTGCAGGACCTCGTTCTCCCCCCCCCGGATCTTCCGGTCGGCACCTCGCCATCCGCACACGGGTCCGGCCGACCAGGGGACGGAAGAGGGGCGCCGTGCGCGCCCTGGCCCGCGACGCCCATCGCGGCGACGCGGTGGATGATCCCCGGGTACCCCGGCAAGCATTGCCTCGAGAGGCGCCCCGGCGATCGACCCTTCACCGATGAAGATCCGGCGCGCTCCGGTGAACTCCGGGACGCCGTCTGCCGGGGGTCCGGACAGGGCGGCGGGGTAGGATCCGTCGCAGGAACCGGGACGGGAGGCGGACGCCGATCGATGGGATCACGCAAGGCCAGCGAGGTCGAGGCGATCGGCACCCTGCTCGATGCCGGGCGCACGCTCGAGGCCTTCGATCGCCTCCGCACGGTGCGTGCGGCCGGCCACGTCTCCCTCGGCCTTGCCTGTCTCGAGGCGCGGGCCCTGGAGAGGCTCGGCGCCGCCGATGAGGCGGTGACGCTCCTCGAGAACCTCGGGCGGCGAGCCCTGGACGACGGGGAAGCGGCGGGACTCCTGGCGGCGCTCTCGAAGCGCCGGGCGCTGACCGTGGGGAACGAGGTGGAGCGCCGGCGCGGCCTCGAGAAGGCGCTCGATCGCTATGCCGACGGGTGGGCGCGGTTGGGGGGCTCGTGGTTCGGTATCAACGTGGCGACGCTCGAATACGCGCTCGGCCGGCGGGACGAGGCCGCGGCGACCGCAGGCGCCGTGCTGCGGGTGCTCGAGGAGGAGGGGGCCGAAGCCGGGAGAGGCGAGCGCGACGAGGTCTGGGCGATGGCCGTGCGTGGCGAGGCGGCCCTCCTGTCCCAGCGCGTCGATGAGGCCATGGGCGCGTACGGCGCATTTCGCGACCACGCCGTACCTCGACGACTCTGGGACACCATGGCCGGCGCCAAGCGGAACGCCCGGCTGATCCTCGACACGGCGCCCGCGTCTTCCCCGCTGCTCCACGCGCCGCAGTCGTTGTTGGACCTCCTCACGCCGCCCCCCGTGGTCATGGCCGTCGGACACCTCGTGGACGCTCTCGACCGCGAGGTCCCGCGTCTCCCCGAGGCGCTCGTTCCGTCGGTGCGGAGGGCCATCGCCGCCGCGCTGGACCGGGAGGGAGTGAGCGTCGGCATCTCGTCGCTCGCCGCGGGAACCGATCTCCTCTTCCAGGGCGAGCTCGTGCGTCGCGGCGCCAGCCGGCACGTCGTCCTTCCCTTCGACAGCGCCGCCTTCCTGCAGGCGAGCGTCCACGGCCGCGGGCATCTTCCGTGGGCGCAGACGTTCCACGACCTGCGCGAGCGCGCGGACCGCGCCGTCCTCGCGGCGAGGCAACCCTTCGAGCAGGACGCCTTCGCGTTTCGCTACGCGAACGAGGTCGTGCTGGGTCTCGCCCTGCTCGAGGCGGATCGCCTCGGGACGGAGGTGGTCGGAGTCGCCGTGTGGGACGGGCGAAGCGCCGACGGTCCCGGCGGTACGCAGGGCGTCGTGCGGCTCTGGCGGGATCAGGACGCGTTGCGCCGGATCGTCGTGATCCACCCGCAGGACCTCGATGGTTGGCCCCACGAGTGCGCCCCGAGCCCGCCGGAGGAGGATCCCGCCTATCCGTGGCCCGAAGGGGACGGGGTCTTCGAGGTCGGGGAGTCGGCGCTGGCAGGCATCCTCTTCGCCGATGCGAAGGGCTTCAGCAAGCTGGACGAGGCGGCGACCCGCCGGTTCGCGGATGACGTGCTGGCGGTCGTGTCGGAGGTCGCGCGACCGTACTCGGAGAGCGTGTACCTGACGAACACCTGGGGCGACGGACTCCTCTACGTCTTCCGCGACCTGGAATCCGCCGCCCGCTGCGCGATCGATCTGGCAAGGGAGATGCGCGCCCGCGGCCCGCAGTTCAGAAGCTGGGGATTTCCGGAGGAGTTCGGGTTCCGAATCGGCCTGCACGCCGGCCCCGTTCGGATCCTCCGCGATCCCGTGCTGGACCGCCCGAGGGTCTTCGGCGCCCACCTCGACTTCGCGTCCCGGATCGAGCCGGTCGCGACCGCCAACCATGTCTTCGCGAGCGAGGCCTTCACCGCGCTCGCGCGGGCCCGGGGCCTCCAGGGGCTGCGCTTCCGATACGTCGGCGAGCGCCCCCTCGGGGGGGAACGGGGCACCGCCGCTCTCTACCACCTCGAGTAGCGGATCGGGGGCCCGTCCTTCCGAAGGCGTCGGAAGCCGCGGCGCCGACCGGCCACGGCGATCGGGCCGGCGAGCTTCGGCATCCACTTTGCGGCTCCCGTGTCGTTCTCCTCGTGGAGCATCGCCATGGCCGCCCCGTCGCGAACCCTTCCCCCCCAACTCCCCGGTGTCGAGGTCGATGCCGCCCACATCCGGCCGTCGAACCGGACCTTCGCCAGGATGGAGCGCGCCCTGGGGACCCTCCGACCTCTCTTGGCGGACTTTCCCGTGTCGAAGGTGCATGTCGCCATCCAGCGGCACTCGAGGGACGGGACGTACGACGTTCGAGTGAGTCTGCGGCTCCCTCAACACACGCTCTCGGTACAGGAGGCCGGCGAAGGAATCGACGCAACCTTCCACGCCTGCGTGCGGCGGCTCGTCCGGGCCGTGACGGAGTACAAGAGCGAGCTCCGCGGCGACGAGGAGCGCGTCAAGCACGCGGAGGGGACGCATCACGAGATCGTGGCCAACGCGACGCCGGACGAGCAACATCTCGGAGCGGCGATCGCGAACCAGGACTACCTCGCCTTCCGCCGGGCCCTCGGCGCATTCGACGAACCGCTCCGACAGCGGATCGGCCGGTGGGTGCGCCGGGACCCGGGCGTCGAGGCGGCCCTCGGGCGCGGCTTGTCCGTGGACGATCTCGTGGAGGAGGTCCTTCTCCTCGCCTTCGACGAGTACGAACGGCGTCCGTCCGGCCTGCGCATGGGAGACTGGTTCGAACAACTCGTGCCTCGGGCCATCGAGCAGTTCCTCCGTGACCCCGACGGTACGCGGGGCAATCTCGACGCCGTACGCGCGTACCGGGAGGCGTAGGGGCCCGTCCGTCGTGCGCCGCGGCGGGGCGCGGATGCACCGCCGGGGAGCGGCCTCAGACGCGAACGCGTCGTAGTCGCAGGGCGTTGCTGATCACGGAGACGGAGGAGAAGCTCATCGCTGCCGCGGCGATGATCGGGCTGAGGAGGAGGCCGAAGGCCGGGTAGAGAACCCCGGCGGCCAGGGGGATCCCGACCGAGTTGTACACGAAGGCGAAGAACAGGTTCTGCTTGATGTTCCGCATCGTCGCCCTCGACAGGCGCCGCGCCCGGACGATGCCTCCGAGGTCGCCCTTGACGAGCGTGACGCCCGCGCTCTCCATCGCGACGTCCGTCCCCGTGCCCATCGCGAGGCCGACCTCGGCCTGCGCGAGCGCGGGGGCGTCGTTGATGCCGTCGCCAGCCATCGCGACGATGTGACCTTCGGCTTGCAGTTTCTTCACCCGGTCGGCCTTCTGGTCGGGGAGGACCTCGGCCATGATGTCGTCGATGCCGAGCTTTCGGGCGACGGCTTGCGCCGTCGTCCGGCTGTCTCCCGTCAGCATGACGATGCGAAGGCCGCTGTGGTGCAGGGCCTCGATCGCGTCGGGAGTGCTCTCCTTGATCGGATCGGCGACGCCCAGGAGGCCGGCCAGCTTCTGATCGACCGCCACGAGCATGACGGTCTGGCCCTCGGCGCGTAGCGCCTCCGCGCTCTCTCGCAGCCCCGAGTCGTCCACACCCAGCGCGTCCATCATTGCGGGGTTGCCGAGGGCGACGTCGCGCTCGTCCACCCGCCCCCGGACGCCCTTGCCCGTGACGGACTCGAAGTCTCGAGCCTCCTGGAGTGCGACGTCCCGGTCCTTTGCGCCACGCACGATGGCCGCGGCGAGAGGGTGTTCGCTGCCGCGCTCGAGCGACGCGGCGAGAGCGAGGAGGTCGGACTCCGTGAACCCGGATTCCGGTGCGACCGTCACGAGCTTCGGTTTCCCCTCCGTGAGCGTTCCCGTCTTGTCCACGACGAGCGTATCCACGTTTCGAAGGACCTCGATCGCCTCGGCGTTCTTGAAGAGAACGCCCATCGTCGCGCCCTTGCCCGTGGCCACCATGATGGACATGGGCGTGGCCAACCCCAGCGCGCAAGGACACGCGATGATGAGGACGGCTACCGCGTTGATCAACGCGTGGGCAAGTCGGGGCTCGGGACCAACGAGTGCCCAGACGACGAACGTGACCAGCGAGACGAGCACGACGATGGGCACGAAGTAGCCGGCGACGACGTCGGCCAGGCGTTGGATCGGCGCGCGGCTGCGCTGCGCCTCCGACACCATCGCCACGATGCGCGAGAGGAGGGTGTCGGCCCCGACTCTCTCCGCGCGCATGACGAGACCGCCGGTGCCGTTGATCGTGGCGCCGATCACCGCGTCTCCGGGCTGCTTCTCGACCGGAATGGCCTCCCCGGTCACCAGCGCCTCGTCGACGCTGCTCCGACCCTCCAGGACCACGCCGTCCACCGGGACCTTCTCTCCGGGGCGCACGCGAAGTCGATCGCCGACCTCCACGGCCTCCAGGGCCACGTCTTCCTCCGTGCCGTCGTCTCGGAGCCGGCGTGCCGACGTGGCCGCCATGCTCAGCAGATCCTGGATCGCGGTGCTCGTCCGGCTCCGCGCCCTGAGTTCCAGGACTTGGCCGAGCAGGATCAGCGTCGTGATCATGGCGGCCGCCTCGAAGTAGACCGCGACGGAGCCGGACGCGTCGCGAAATGAAGCCGGGAACATCGCGGGGAAGAGGGTCGCGACGAGGCTGTAGAGGTAGGACGCGCCGACGCCGAGGCCGATCAGCGTGAACATGTTGAGGCTCTTGTGGCGGATGGACCCGACGAAGCGCACGTAGAACGGCCACGCCGCCCAGAGGCACACGGGCGTCGCCAGTGCCAGCTCCAGCCACGTGCGTGCCCGCCCCGTCATGACCGAGGACAACCATCGATCGATAGCGGGGACGTGCTCGCCCATGGCGATCGCGAGGAGCGGAGCCGTGAAGAGGACGGCGAAGGCGAACCGGTGCGTCATGTCGCGCAGCTCGGGATTCGCCTCCTCCGCTCCTCCGACCGTCCTGCGCGGCTCCAGAGCCATGCCGCACTTCGGACAGCTTCCCGGCTCGTCCTGCACCACCTCGGGGTGCATGGGGCAGACCCAGTCGGTCCGGGCGGACGAGGCCGGGGGAGCCGTCGACTCCAGGGCCATGCCGCAGGATGGACAACTGCCCGGCGTTTGCGCCTGGACCTCGGGATGCATGGGACAGGTCCAGGTCCCGCACCGGGTCGTGTCTCCGGAGGCGCCGGGCGCGGGGTCCGTGCGAGGGCCGAGGAAGGCACGAGGGTCCGCGTGGACCTTCTCGAGGCAGTGCGGACTGCAAAAGCGGTAGGTGACGCCCTGCCATTCGAACCGGTACGCGCTCGAGGCGTCCACCGTCATGCCGCACACGGGATCCCGGGACGGAGCGTCGGCGTCCTCGGGCGGATCCGACGCGTCGGCGTTTCGGGGCGCAACGGTCATGGCTTCTTGCTCCGGGGTTGGACTCGTCCTGGAGGCGATCGGAGCCGCGGCGTATCGCCGAACCGGGGCGCGACGCCTTGCGGCCCCGGTCCGGCGTCAGGGATGCAACGGTAGAGCTTCGAGGGTACGCCTCGTCTCGAGGCGGGCGCGCGGGCTCGTCCTCAGCGGCCGTCTCCCGCGGCGGAGGTCGTCGTCGCCGCGCCGGGCAGATAGCCGTACACGGCGGGCTCCGCCTTCATGCGCTCGAGGTAGGCCTCGGAATTCGCGCGGAACTTCGCCACGCACCCTGGGCAGCAGAACGCGACGCGCATCCCGTGGACCTCGACGCTTCCCGCATTCGCCTTCACGAGCCTCCCCATGACCGGGCAGAGCCCGTTCACGCTCGCGGCGCCCTCGCGTGCCGCACGGAGTTGGGCGTTCGTCGGTCCGGGGCGATCGTAGTCGTAGCCCGTCGGATCGGCCCGCATCGCCCGCATGTAGGTCTCCGTGTTGGCGCGGAACTTCGCGACGCAGCCGGGACAGCAGAAGGCGATGCGTTGGTCGCCGACCATGACCGCCCCGCCCTGCTTTGTCACGAGTCGCTGCATCACCGGGCAGAGGCCGTTCGCGCTGAGGGTGACGGCCTTCGCCTTGTCCATTGCATCCGCCGTCGGCCAGCGAGAGGCGTAGGCGTACCGAGCGGGGTCGGCTCTCAGCGCCTCCATGTAGCGAACGGGATCCGCCTTGAACTTCGCGATGCAGCCGGGGCAGCAGAACCCGATCTTCTCCCCCCGGTACTCGGCCGTCCCGGCCTCCGGCTTCACCGGGCGCTGCATGACCGGGCACAGGCCGTTCGCCGTGCCGGCGGCGGTGCGAGCAGCGGCGAGGTCCACCGGCTTGTCGTCCTTCGCGTTCGCGGTGCCGGCGGTCAAAACGGTGCCGGCAAGGGCGAGCAGAACGAAGGCTACGGGTAGTGCATATCGTCGACGCATGAGAGTCTCCTTCCGTCGAGTGACAACGATCGAGAATACGAAACGAGCGGGGTCGTACGGCCCCGTCGTTCCAACGGGTCCTTCGCATTTCCGGCAACGGGGACGGAAGTCGCTCTGGCGAGCGGTGCGCCCCCGATGAGCTTCTGCGGTCCGGCGCTACGCGAGTGGTGCTGTGTCACGTTCGGCCTTGCGTGCGGCCCAGCGCATCTGGACCTCCTTTGCGACGAGGAAGATGACCGGGTAGATGAGCAACTCCATCACGAAACTGGTGACGAGCCCGCCGACCATCGGCGCCGCCATTCGCTTCATCACGTCCGAGCCGGTGCTCGTCCCGAACATGATGGGGAGGAGGCCGAGCGTCGTGGTCGCGACGGTCATGGTCTTGGGTCGGATCCGCTTCACCGCCCCGTCGTGGATGGCGGCGCGCAGATCGGCGACGTTCCTCATCCTGCCTTCCCGCCGGAACCGCTCGTAGGACGTGTCCAGGTAGAGCAGCATGACGACGCCCGTCTCCGCATCGAGGCCCGCCAGAGCGATCAGCCCGACCCACACGGCCAAGGACAGGTTGTAGCCGGACCAGTAGAGGAACCACATGGCGCCCACGAGGCTGAAGGGAACCGCCAGCAGCACGACAGCCGTCCGGAACCAACTGCGTGTGGAGGTGTAGAGCAGGATGATGATGAGGAGGAGGGTGAACGGGATCACGAGCCGGAGGCGCTTCGAGGCGGCCTGCATGTACTCGTACTGCCCGGACCATTGGAGGGTGTAGCCGGCGGGCATGTCCACGTGGTCGGCGACCACGCCCTTGGCCTGGTCCACCCACCCGCCGATGTCGGACGTGGACAGATCCACGTAGATCCACGCCGTCTTCCGCGCGTTCTCGCTCTTGATGCCGGGAGGGCCGCGGTGGATGCGGATGTCCGCGACCTGGGTCAGGGGGACCTGCGCACCCCCGGGGGTGGGCACGAGCGTGCGTCTCAGGGCCGGAAGCGAGTCCCGGAGCTCGCGCATGTAGCGGAGGTTCACCGGATAGCGCTCTAGCCCCTCTACCGTCGTGGTGATGTTCATGCCTCCCAGGGCCGACATGATCACGTCTTCGACGTCGCCCACGGTGAGCCCGTAGCGCGCCGCGGCCTCCCGGTCGATGTCGAAGTCGACGTAGTTGCCGCCAACGGTCTTCTCGGGGTAGGCAGAGACGGTCCCGGGGATCGTCCGCACCTCGCTCGCGATCCGCTGGGCCAGGGAGGCGAGCGTCTCCAGGTTCTCTCCCATGATCTTGATGCCCACCGGCGTCTTGATGCCCGTGGAGAGCATGTCGATGCGCGTCTTGATCGGCATCGTCCACGCGTTGGTGAGGCCGGGGAAGCGGACGACGTCGTTCAGGCCGTCGTGGTGCGTGCCGTCGGGATCGTGCCAGCCGTAGGTGAGTTCCTTGATGGTGATGGGTCGCTCGACTTCCCCTCGGCCGAACAAGCCGGGGACTTTTCGCTTCCGCCACTTGGACTTGTCTTGCTCCAGGGTGATGGTCGTCTCGATCATCGAGAGGGGCGCTGGATCCGTTGCGGTCTCCGCGCGTCCGATCTTCCCGAAGACGTTCGCCACCTCGGGGAAGCTCGCGATGAGCTTGTCCGTCTGCTGGAGAAGTTGCCTCGCCTTGGTGATGCTGATTCCGGGGTCCGTCGTGGGCATGTAGAGGAGATCGCCTTCGTTGAGCGGCGGCATGAACTCGCTCCCGAGCCGCGAGAACGGGTAGACCATGCTGGCCACGAAGGCGACCGCCACGACGAGTGTGAGCCATTTCCCCTTCATGGCGATCCAGAAGGGGAGCTCGTAGAGACGGATCAGGACCCTGGAGATCGGGTTCTTCTCCTCCGGAAGGATCCGCTGCGGCAGGAAGAGGACGAGGGCGAAGACGGTCCATCCGAGGCCCACGAGCACCCAGTGGTCCTGGAGCCAGATCGTGGTTCGGGACGTGAGGTCCTTGGGGAGGAAGAGCGCCCAGGCGGTGAGAAGGATCAGGGGCACGCCCGCGATCGTCGCGATCCAGCGGAGGACGCGGGCTCGGGTGAGAGACTCCGGGAGGGCGCGGCGCCGCACGAAGAACACCATCAACACCGGGATGACGGTGACGGCGAGGAGAGCCGCCGCGCCCATCGCGAAGGTCTTGGTGTACGCCAGCGGCTTGAACATCCGGCCCGACTGCTCGCCGAGCACGAAGACCGGGAAGAAGCTGACGGTGATGACGAGCAGCGAGAAGAACAGGCTCGGGCCGACCTCCGTCGCCGCCGCCGTGATCACCTCCTCGTGGCTGCGTGTTCCGCTCTCTCGCTCGTAGTGGTTGTGGGCGTTTTCCACCATGATGATCGAGGAGTCGACCATCACGCCGATGGCGATCGCGATGCCGCCCAGGCTCATGATGTTGGCATTGATGCCGAGAATGTGCATCACGATGATGGAGATCAAAACGCCCATGGGAAGCACGAAGACGGCTACGAAGGCGCTCCGTACGTGGAGGAGGAAGATCACGCAAACGAGGGCGACGACGAGCATCTCCTCGAGGAGTTTCTCCTTGAGCGTGTCCACGGCTCGCTCGATGAGATCCGAGCGGTCGTACTCGGTGCGGACAGCGACGCCCGCAGGCAGCCCGTTCTCGAGCTCGCGGATCTTCGTCTTCGTCCTCTGTATGACCTCGAGGGCGTTCTCTCCGGAACGCATCACGACGATGCCGCCCGCGACTTCCCCCTTCCCGTTCCGCTCGGCCAGCCCGCGGCGGAGTTCGGGGCCCACCTGCACCGTGGCGACGTCGCCGAGCAAGATGGGCGTGCCGCTGGAGGTCGCGCCAAGGGGGATCTGCTTCAGGTCGGCGACGACGCGTTCCTGGCGGACGCGGGAGAGCGGGATTCCCTGCGCGAGCGCTTCCTGCCTCTGCGCGTCGGACAATTCGCCCAGGTAGCCGCGCCCCCGCACCATGTACTCGGTCTCGGATTGCTCCAGCAGGCGGCCCCCGACGTCGTTGTTGGATCGTCTGGATGGCCTGTTTCACCCTCGGCAGGGGAATCCCGTGCGCCAGGAGCTTGTCGGGATCGACGACCACCTGGTACTGCCGGACGAATCCACCGATGGAGGCAACCTCCGAGACGCCGGGTACCGCGGTCAACTCGTAGCGCAGGTACCAGTCCTGGAGGCTTCGGAGTTCGGAGAGATCGAACTCCGCCAGGGCGAGCTTCGTGGTCCCGTCGAGGGGGCAGGTCCCCGGGGTGTCGAAGACGCGCACCCTCCGGAGGTAGCCACGGCGCCGCTCGGGCGCGTCTTCCGGCGCGGCGTACCACCGATCCTGCGAGTCGTCCCGCCAGATCCCCTGCGGGTGATCCGGGCAGTAGTAGCCGTTGACGAGGCTGTACTCGTACACCCACCCGACGCCGGTGGCGTCCGGCCCGAGGCTGGGGGTCACGCCCTGGGGCAGCCGCCCCCGGGCGAAGTTCAGGTACTCGAGGACGCGGGAACGGGCCCAGTACAGGTCGGTCCCGTCCTCGAAGATGATGTAGACGAAGGAGAGACCGAAGAAGGAGTAACCGCGGACGACCTTCGCGTACGGAACGGCGAGCATCGCCGTGGTCAGTGGATAGGTGACCTGGTCCTCCACGACCTGGGGAGCCTGTCCGGGATAGTCCGTATAGATAATGACCTGTACGTCGGAGAGGTCGGGGATCGCGTCCAGCTTGATGGCCTGGATCGAGTAGATGCCCGCGGCGAAGAGGAGGAACGCGAGGAGGAGGACCAGGAACTTGTTGCGGATGCAGAAGGCGATCAGGCGGCCGATCATGCTCGATGGTCTCCCGGCGTTCTCGTTCGCGGAACCGGTTGTCGCCCCGTAGGACGTGTCCCTTGACGGCGCTCAGTCATGGATGCCGATGTGGATGCCCTGGGCGCGGAGCTCCTCGATGTAGCGGCCTGGGTCGGCCAGGAACTTCTCGGGGCAGCCCTGGCAGCAGAAGAAGAAGCGATAGCCCTTGTAGTCCACGTAGACGTCGGGTTGGGGTTCGCCGCCCATGACGGGGCACGCCTTGGGCACGACCGGGATGAGGCCCTCGGGTGCCTTGAAACGGTCGTCCGGTGCCGGCGCCGGTGCCGGTGCCGGTGCGGCGGTCGGGGTTTCCGCGGGAATCGCGCCCTCCTCGCGGAGCTTCTTCATGTAGGTCTCGGGGTCCTTCTCGAACTCTTCGGGGCAGCCGGCGCAACAGAGGAAGATGCGATAGCCCTCGTAGTCCACGTAGACGTCGGGTTGGGGTTCGCCGCCCATGACGGGGCACGCCTTGGGCACGACCGGGACGAGGCCCTCGGGTGCCTTGAAACGGTCGTCCGGTGCCGGCGCCGGTGCCGGTGCCGGTGCGGCGGTCGGGGTTTCCGCGGGAATCGCGCCCTCCTCGCGGAGCTTCTTCATGTAGGTCTCGGGGTCCTTCTCGAACTCTTCGGGGCAGCCGGCGCAGCAGAGGAAGATGCGATAGCCCTCGTAGTCCACGTAGACGTCGGGTTGGGGTTCGCCGCCCATGACGGGGCACGCCTTGGGCACGACCGGGACGAGGCCCTCGGGTGCCTTGAAACGGTCGTCCGGTGCCGGCGCCGGTGCCGGTGCCGGTGCGGCGGTCGGGGTTTCCGCGGGAATCGCGCCCTCCTCGCGGAGCTTCTTCATGTAGGTCTCGGGGTCCTTCTCGAACTCTTCGGGGCAGCCGGCGCAGCAGAAGAAGATGCGATAGCCCTTGTAGTCCACGTAGACGTCGGGTTGGGGTTCGCCGCCCATGACGGGGCACGCCTTCGGCACGACGGGGATCAGGCCCTCCGGCGCGGAGAACCGCGCGTCGGGTGGGGCAGTCCCGCTCTCGGGTTCCGTGGAGGGGACGGCGCCCATGCGGCGGAGCTTCTGCATGTACTTCTCGGGTTCGGCGAGGAAGCGGGGGGGGCACCCGGTGCAGCAGAAGAAGACGCGGTAGCCCTTGTAGTCGACGAAGACGTCGGGTTGGGGCTCCCCGCCCATCACCGGGCAGACGTCGCCCACGACCGGGACCAGTCCCGGAGGGGCCTTGAACGCCGACCGGTCCTTTTTCGGCAGGGCCGCCAGCGACCCGGAAGGAGCGCCCCGCGCTTCGGACTCGCCGGCGTTCCCGCCTTGCTTTCGGCTCTCCAGCATCTTCTGGATCGCCTCCTTGATCTTCGACTCGGAGTCGAGAAGGAACTGGCCGGACGTGACGACGTACTCGCCGGGAACGAGCCCCATCACCACCTCGCGCCGGCCGCCTTCGCCCTCCACGCCGACCGTGATGTTGCGCGGCTCGAAGTGCCCCTTCCCGCGGGCGACGAATGCGACCTGTCGCGTACCGGTGTCGAGAACGGCTTCGCCCGGCACGAGGATGGCCTCGTCGGCGAGCTTCGAATCGATGATCACCGTGACGTACATGTCGGGGAGCAGTTCGCGTCCCGGGTTGTCGAACACGAGTCGCACCTTCAGGTCGCGTGTGCGGGGGTCGAGGTAGGGATAGATGAAGTCCACGACGCCCTGGAAGACTTCCCCCGGGTAGTAGGGGAGCTCCATCCGAGCGGGCTGTCCGGTCTTGATCCACGGGAATTCGTACTCGTAGATCGAGACTTCCACCCAGATCGTGTCGAGGCCGGCGATCTTGTAGAGAGGATCTCCCGGCTTGAAGTACGCGCCCTCGACGGCGTTCTTGTGGAGGACGATGCCATCGAAGCGGCTCCTCCAGACGACGTTCTTCTCGGGCCTGCCTCGCTTCTCGAGCTCGTGGATCTGGTCCTCGGAGATGTCCCATCGGAGCAGCTTGAGGCGCGAAGCGGCGAGCAGATTGCGCCAGTGCTTGGGGTCCACCGCGTCGCTCTTCTCGAGGCTCCGCTTCGCCAGCAAGTACTCTTCCTGGGCCTGGACCACCTCCGGCGCGTACATGGAGAAGAGGGGCTGGCCCTTCTTCACCGCGACGCCGGTCTCGCTCACGAACAGCTCGTCGATGTATCCGCCGACCTTCAGCGAGACGATGCCGATCTTGGTCTCGTCGTACCCGACGTTCCCCACGGCCCGAACCTGGTGAACGAGGGGGCCCTTCTCGACGGGAGCGGTTCGGATCCCCATGTTCTGTTGCGTGGTCGGATCGATCTTGACCGTGGGGCCGCCCTTCACCTCGTCCTCGTAGACGGGCACGAGGTCCATGCCCATCGGAGACTTCCCGGGCTTGTCCTTGATGTAGGAAGGGTCCATGGGCGCGACCCAGTAGAGGACCTTGCGGTCCTTCCCTCCGCCATTGCCCTCTTCCGCCTCGTCCGTCTGGAGAGGCGTCAGCGTCATGCCGCACTGCGGGCATGTTCCGGGGTGGTCCTGGATCACCTCCGGGTGCATGCCGCACGTGTAGAGCGTCGTGGGACCTTCCGCGGTCGCCGACTGCCCCGTCGGCGTCGTCGCACCATTCTGGCCCCGGTGGAACAGGAGGTATCCGGCGCCGAGGCCGACGAGGGCGGCGCCGATCGCCAGGATCACGGAGAGGTTGTTCGAAGTCTTCATGGCTTTGGTCTTCAGTGTGAGTTCGGGGTCTCGGGGGGAGGCCGGTCCCCAGCGCGTCGAGCAGGGCCAATCTTCCGGCGAGCGTGTCGCGGATGACGGCCTTCTCCTGGAGACGGACCTTCAACCAGACGCGCTGAGCGTCGAGCGCGTCGAGGAAGTCCACGACACCCTCTTGCCAACCGGACTGGAGCACTTCGTACGTCTGCTCCGCGGAGGGAAGGAGTGTCGAGTGGTAGAGGGCGGTCTGACGCCAGGCCGCGTCCCACTTGAACCACGCGTCTTTGACCTGGTACGCGACCGTCGCGACGAGATCGGCGCGGGATGCCTGCATGGCCCGCAAGCGGCCCTTCATCTCCTCGATGAAGGACGCGCTCTGACCGAACCACGGCTTCGGCATCTGGGTCGGCTTCTCGGCGAACGGCTCCGTCATCCGAGCGCCCCCGACGCGCGTGCCCGTCCCCTCCTCGAAACGGCTGTAGCCCAGCGAGAGATCCGGGTACGTCTGGGTCTCCGAGAGTTCGATGAGCGCCTCGGTTCGAGCGATCTTCGCGTCGAGGGCCAGGATCTCCTGTCGGGAGCGACGGGCCAGGTCGTAGAGCGGTTCGACGGCCGACGGCGGCGCGCTGGGTTCCGGTACCTGGGCGGGGCCCAGAGGGAAGTCGGGCGGCAGGCCGAGAACGGAGGCCAGCCGCGCCCTCGCGGTCTGCACCTCCTGCTTCAGCGTGACCAGCTTCTCCTCGAGCGTGGCGATCTCCGTATGGGTCTTGAGGACGACGCCCTGCTTGGTCTCGCCGACGCCGTACCGGGACTCCGCGATCTCGACCATGCCGCGAAGAACCTGGATGTTCTCCTCGACGATCCCGATGGCTTCCTGGGCGTACCCGTAGTCGTAGTAGGTCTTCCCCGCAGATACGAGCGTCCGGCGGACGGTCGCCTGGAGGTGCTCCTCCGCGGCCTTCGCCTCTTCCTCCACGATGCGACTCTTCAGCGCGAGCGTGCCCGGGAACGGGAACAGCGATTCGACCGTCTCCTTCTGCCGCGGCTTGCCCACCCGGAGGTTCAGGTCCTTCGTGAAGGACACGTACTGCCGCAGGATCGTGTCGAGGAAGGCCACCTGACTGAACTGCTCCACGGTGGCGCGGAAGGCGTCCCGCGCGGATTGGATGGCCGGGCTCATCTCGAAGGCCGCTCCGAGCACGACCGCCAGCGTCAGGTCCTGCTGGAGCCGTTCGTTGCTCACGTCCCGCTCGACGTCGAAGCCGAGGCGTTTCGGATCCGAGGGACCTCGCTTCGCTCGCTCGCGGAAGGTCCGGGCCAGGGCATCCAGTTGGTTCCGCACCTTCTCGATCACCTGGTCCTCGCCGGCGCGGACGGGTTCGGGATGGGCAGCGATGGGGATCGCCGACTCTCCCGCGATGGCCCGTCGGGCAAAGGGGGTCTCGCCGCCTCCCGCGTAGTCCCCGCGCAGCGGGCTGGCGCTGCAGGCGCCCGCGAACAGGAGGAGCGGGAGGAGTAGCGGGAACGCTCGACCCTCGCCTCTACCGCGTTCCCTGTTCATCGCGACTCCTCTTCGGTGGGGGCCGCCATGGGCGGCTGCGGGGGGGAAGGGGCGAGGTTGGCACCGGTCAGGCGCTCCAGCCGAGCGATCGCCTGCTGGTAGTCCGCGAGGGCGCGCTCCTTGGCGAGGGTGAAGTTGAGCCAGACCGTCTGGGCCTCGAGGTAGTCCCCGAGGCGCATACGGTCTTCTCGGGCCAGTTCCTCCGTGGACAGCATCACCTGTTCCGCTTGGGGGACGAGACTGTCGCGGTACAGGAGTACGAGTCGCTCGGCGTTGGAGAGCTTCGTGTAGGCGTCCTGGATCATCGTCTTCGTCTCGACGACAACCGACGCCCGTCCGGCGACCGCGGCGTCGCGCTCCGCGTCCGCCTGGCGGATCACCGCGGCGTTCTTGTTCGCCCAGAGCGGAATACTGACGCCCAGCACGACGCCCCACGCGTCCTTGCCGCTGTCGGGGGGGAGGCGCGGCGGCGGCGCTGTTCTCCCCCACGCGGATCCAGGTTCCACCGAGCGTGAAGTCGGGGCGGGCCTGGCTGTGCGCCAGGGCGAGGCGGGCGCACGCCTGCTGGATGGTCCGATCCGCGATGCGGATCTCCTCCCGATTCGACATCGCGAGCTGGAAGAGCCTGTCGACGGAAATCACGAGACGAGGGAAGAGTGGTTCGGGCGGCTCCGGAATCGGCTCGTCGGGTTGGCGGTTCATCAAACCGTTCAGCCGGGTTCGCTCGGCCGCGATCAGTTCCTCGAGGGTGATCAGGTCGTACTGGAGCTGCGCGAGTTGCGACTGGGCCTTGAGGACGTCGATCAGGAGGGCCCTGTCCTCGGCCATCATCTCCGCGCCGAGACCGGCGAGGCGGGCGGCGATCTCCTGGTTCTGCCTGACGAGTTCGCGCGCCCGGACGAGATAGGAATACTCGTAGTAGGACGCCTTCGCCGCCGCGAGCGCGTCGCGGACAACCGCCGAGTACCGCAATGCGGCGATGCGTGCACCCGCCTCCGCCACGCGACCCGCGTTCGCGAGCTTCGCGGGCCACGGGATCTTCTGTGTGAGCGTGAAGGCCTGTTCCTGCGGGCCGACCCGCGTCTCCACGCTCTCCACCCAGTGGAGGACCTGGAACGAGGGATCGGGGAGCGCCTTCGCCTGCGGGATCTTCTCGATCGCCGCCCGCCACTGGGCGCGAGCCCGCCGGATGTCCGGATTTCGCGTGAAGGTCATGGACAGGATGGAGAGCAGCGGGGTCGAGACCGTCCGGTGTCCGGCGGGGCCCGGTCGCGTCGGAGCGGCCGGCGTCGCCGGCTCTGCGACCGGGGGCGTTCCCGGCGGGTGGGTCGCCGCGACCTCACGCCCACCGTGCGCGCCGGTGGCCACCTCCGAGGTGGTGGACACGCGCTCCCCGGGGGAGGCAAGGGTCCCCCTGGACGTCCGGCACGACGCGAGTGCGAGCAACAGGGTGCACGCCACCACGGCGGCCGGAGGGTTCCTCCTGGTGTGCATGTCGTACCTCCCGTCCAGGACGACGGGTCCTGGGCGCAACCGACTCCGGGTTCCGGTTCGACCCTACTCGTTTCGACGTTCGATCGAAACTCCGCGGCGAATCGCCGTGCGGGCCGGGCAAGAGAAGCACGTCGGTCGTGGTGGGGGCGCGCCCCGCGCCTCCGCGCCGTGCTTCGAAAAGGCGGTCGCCCTTCGCGTAGGAGGCGCGCCGCCGTTCAACCGGGTAGGGGAGCGGCTAGATCAGGAGGACCTGGGTGGCGAGGCGGCCGAGCGAACCAGGTGGTCGTTCGACGGGAAACGCCCCCTGGCGAACAGCCGCCGATGCCGGAATCGGGACGCCCGGCCGACCCCACGACGCCCAGGGCGCGAGGAAGGTCGTGGGGGTCGTGCCGAGGGAGAGCATCGACGCGCCGAGGGTGCCCGTGAGCGAGCTGACGAGCGGGGGGCGGTGGCGGCAGGGGCAGTCGGGCCGGCGACAGGGGCCGCCTTCGGGCTGCGCACCCGTACATCCGTGGCCGCATGCGTCCTCGGTGCCCGCTGCGCCGCAGGAGGACTCGTGCTCGTCGGCGCAGCAGGAGGGCAGGGACGCGACGTGCTGCGAGCCTGCGCGGCCGTGGCTCTCTCCGCAAAGGCACTGCGCCGGAACAGCGGGGGCCACCACGAGCGCAAGGACCGTGGCCGCCATCAGCAGGGCCTTCCCGGCGGGATGCGACATATTGGCAGAAGTCTACTCCAGAACCCGGCCTCCACAAGACGCCGGTGTCGGAGGGGGAACCGCATGCTCGCCCCGAGCCGCGTCCCGGAGGGATCTTGGTCCCGGCGGCGCCGCCTGCGGTGGGTTACGGAGGATCGAGCATCACCCAGGCGTTGAGGGTGCCCGTGGAGGTGAACGCCTCGCCGTCGCAGGTCAGCGGATCCGCGTCCCGTGCGGCCTCGGAGATCACGAAGTCCGAGCGCGCCGAAGCCCCCCGGGCGACATAGGCGGCGAACGCCGCGTCGGTCAGGACGTCGAACCACGAGACGAAGCGCTCGCCGAACGCCGTGTGGACCCGCACGCCGATGTCGAAGTTGTCCGCGACCTCCGGGATGTCGGGGTACTCCAGTCTCGCGTGCCCGAGCACCTGGCCCGCGGTCACGAGGGACCCGGGTGTCACGACGGGGGCCGTGAGGTCCACGTGGAAGAGCACGAAGGTGTAGTCGGGGTGGGCGCTCGAGCGGATGCGGACCTGCTTGTTGGTGTCTCCGACGCTGGCGCCGTGGCCCTCGTCCTGGATGGAGACGATCGTGCCGTTCACCGGCGCGTAGACCTCCACGGCGTCGTTCATCCGCCAGGCGGCGTAGGGGGCGAAGTAGTGCTTCATGCTGCGGCACGTCTCGCAGCCATCGACGTACGAGTGACCCGCGGAGGAGCGGAAGAGGGAGATGCGCTCGATCTTGTCCAACTCGGTGAAGGACGTGTCCACGAACCTCAGAGGTGCGACGGGGGCGCACGCCATGGAGCAATCGAGGTACGACGGTGCCGGCACCATGAGAAACGTACCCGACTCGGGGCCGGCGTTGAACGTGCCCACGATGCCGGTCGCGATCCGGAGCCCCTGCAGGTGGGCCGTGTCGCCGCCCCCGAAGTCGAACAGGACGCCGAAGGTGCCGTCCAGGTAGCTGCCGATGCCGACCGGACTGGTGTCGTCGCAGCTGAAGCGCACCTGGATGTCCGAGCCGCTCTGGGCGACGGTCAGGTGGATCGGATCCTGGGCGACGCCGTCCACGTAGCGGGTCAGCCACCAGGGCCCCTGGATGCTCTCGGGCCGGCCGTCGCCGAGACCGCAGGCGGCGAGCCCGAGAAGGACCGAGCAGAGCAGGAGCCGGGCGGAGCGCATGCGGAGCGTTCTACCCGTCGGAAGGGGGCGGGGGAAGATCCCGTCCGAAACGCCCTCGTCCGTAGGCTCGCGGACGACGAGCAACCGAGGTTCCGGGCGCGAGACGCGTACGACCGATTCGCCAGACGGGATCCCTCTCGCCCGCCGGACTCGCCTCCTTGGAGTCCTCCCGGCCCCGGACACGAGGGCCGCGCGATGCAACGTCCGTTCGTGGGTCGTGCCGGCTAGCGGGCGTACGGTCCCATGCCGCCCATGCCGCCCATACCACCCATCCCGCCGCCGTGGTGATGGCCGGCGTACATCTCGCCCTGCGGAAGGTGGCCCTGGAAGACCATCTCGCCCTGGGCGTCGAGGATCGCCATCCCGTACCCGAGGCAGTCGGCCGGTATCATGGCGTCGAAGGGGAGGTCGTCGCCATCGCACCACGACCACTCCATGTGACCCGTGCCCCCATCGTCCACGTCGAGCATGGCCAGGGGCCGGACGTTTCCGTCGGCGTCCATCATCACGATCTGGTAAGAGGTGTCCGCGGGCAGTCCCTCGACCTCGCACTCGACGGTCATGCAGGCACCTTCGAGCGTGGTTTCGACCTCGGCGAGGACACCCGAGTCGTGCCAGGGCCCCATGCACTCGAGGACGTCTTCGCCGTCGTGGCTGTCGCCGTCGGCGCCGTACCAGTGCACGTCGCACTCGGCGACCTCACCCTCCTCGAGGTAGACCTCGACGTCGCACCAGGGGAGAGGCTGTTCGGGGCGGCACGTGACGATGGAGCCATCGACCTCCGTGGGGTCCGCCGTCGGATCGGAGGGCTCTTGATCGACGCCGCGGTGTTGGCCGGTCACGGGCCACGTCGGGTCCGCGAAGCCCATGTGGAACGTCTGGTCCATCGGAACCTGGAACTGGAATCGTCCCTCCGCGTCGGTCGTGACCTGTACGCCTGCCTCGGGGCAGGCGACGTCGATGCCGTCGACCGACGCGGTGGAGCCGTCCGTCGCCATCACGACGCCCTGCACCGTCACGAGGGGGGTGCCCGGTGTCGTGGAACCCGCGCCTGTGCCGCAAGCACCCACGCCGAGCACGAGCGCGCCCAACACGATCAGACCCGGGATCCGCATGACGTCCTCCCTCGGCGACGGTCGGCGATGCCGTTTCACCCCTTCCGGGACCGATGGGCAAGACCAATCGTTCGGATCGCTAGAGTCTCGTGGACCACGGCACGGGCGCAATGCGGGTTCGCGCCACCGAGCGGATGAACGTCACGGAACTCGTCGAGAGCGACTCTCATCATCAGTCGTGTCGGGGTGCGGGTCGGTGGCGGCGGGCGGCGGCGGTACGCGCACGCGGCGAGGAAGGGGCATCGCCCGCCGCGACGGCGGAAGCCCGAACGCGATGCCTCGAGAGCCCGGCCGGTAGTCTGGGAGAAGCGGGAGTGGGCGTTGTTGGAGCGGAGAGTCCAGCATGCAAGGGCGCCGGGGCCCCCCTCCGCCCTCTCACCTTCCCTCGTCCTGCAGGACGATCCAGGTGCGATGCTCGGCCCGGGCGCGGCCGACCTCGGCGAGTCGCTCGGCCTGCGTCGCGAGCTCGGGGGCGCGGCGGCGGGCCACGTCCCGCATGTCGTCCCACCACTTCGACTCGACGAGCGCCGTGCGGGGACCGCCGGGAGCCTCCATGCGCTCCAGGAGGTCGGGGAGGGCCGCGGCGCGGTCGAGCCGGGTGGTGCCCAGGTTCCAGAGCCAGTCCGCACCGATCGGTCCCGCGATCACCACACGACCGTCGTGTGCCGCGCTCGTCGCGAGCCGCGCCGCCGCGGAGAAGGACTTGACGCGGTCGATCTCGGGGAACAGGCCGGCCTTCACGAGCAACGCCCCGATCGCCAGGACCGTTCCGGCTCGGAGCGCGACGCGGACGCCGTCCCGGTGCACCCGAAGCACCCACGCGGCGCCCACGGCGAAGACCGCGGCGGCGGGGAGCAGATGGAGCAGGCGCCCGGCGTCGTACGGCGCCGCGGGCCATGGCTGCTCGGCGACGAGGAAGCGGAGCCCGAAGAAGGGCAGCGCGAGTGTCAACAAGAGCCCGCCCAGCGGGGCCGCCACGAGGAGGCCGCGCGCGACGGCGAGGAGGCGAGGGAAGCCGTGCCTGGCGACGACCGCCCCCGCCGACAGCGCGAGGAAGGGGAGCGGCGTGATCAGGTAGACCTCCCGCTTCGTCGCCGCGAGGAAGAGCATCGTCATCCCGAGGACGCCGGCTCCCGTGGCGGCGGCGAGCCCCGCGCGATGCTCCCGGCGGTAGCAGGTGGCGCCGTACATCGTGCCCAGGGCGAAGTGGAGGAGCCAGGGCAGGGAGGTCACGGCGAGGACCCCCCAATACCACCCTGCTCCCAGGACGTGGTGTCCCTCCGTGCCCGACACCCGGGACGTGATCTGACCGAACAACCGTTGCCGGTACGCCTCGCCGCCCGCGTGGGCGGCGGGAAGCGCCCACGCGAGCGTGGCGCCCGCGAAGGCGAGGGGGGCGAGCCACCACCCCGGCGCGCGCCACGCCGGCCGTCGCGCGAGGAAGAGCGCTTCGCCCGCCAGCGCGATCGGCGGGAGGAGCGCGCCCATCGGCCCCTTCGTCAGCGTGCCGGCCGCCCAGGCGAGACCGGCGAGGAGGGCGCGCCACGTGCCGCCCCGGCGCAACCAGGCCGATCCCCGCTCCACCGCCGCCAGCACGAAGAACGCCAGGGCGAGGTCCATCGTCGCCCGCGTCCCGTTCTGGAGCAGAAGCAGGTTCGTGCCGAAGGCCAGCGCGGCGATCGCCCCGGCCGCCTCGCTCGCGAACCACCGGCGCCCCAGGAGGAACACGAGCAGGTACGCTCCCGCGGCGAAGAGACAACCCGTGAGCCGGGCCGTGAACGAAGACACCCCGCCGAACGGAAGGGACACCAGGGCCTCCGCCCAGAAGTAGACGGGAGGCTTCTCCGCGTACGGCCTCTCGCCGAGGTGGAGGACGAGCCAGTCGCCGCCATGGAGGATCTCGCGTCCCACCTGACCGTAGCGCTGTTCGTCGGGCGACCACAGGTCGCGGGCGACGAACGCGCTCAGGACCGTGCACAGGACGAGCACGGCCACCGCGAACCGCGCGGCCGGCTCCTGCGCGATGCTCGCAGCCCAGTCGGCGCCGCCGGAGCCGGGGGGGTGGGGGGGGCCGGGGCGCATGCGCGCCAAGCCTACCAAGCCGTCCTGACGAGCCTCCTCGTGCCGCCGCTACCATCGCGAGGATGGCGACGATCCCCACGCACGCGCTCGCCGGGCTGGTGATCGCGGACGTGGTCGGCGGGCCGCAGGGGGGAACGGGACTGCGCGTCGCCGGGGCGCTGCTCGCCGCGCTTCCCGACGCCGACGTCCTGCTGATGCGCTACGCCCACGTGGCCTATGCCGACCCGTGGGGGCACCGCGGGATCACCCACGGCGTCTTGTTCGCGGTGGTGGTGGGGGCTGTCGCCGCTGCGATCTTCTCCCGGAGAACGGGCCTCGGTTGGGGGCGCGCGGCCACCGCCCTCGTGCTCGCGACGGCCAGCCACGGCGTCCTGGACGCGATGACCACCGGCGGACTGGGCGTCGCCTTCCTCGCTCCCTTCCGCACGGAGCGCACCTTCCTTCCCTGGACCCCCATTCCCGTGGCCCCGCTCTCCATCCGGGGCTTCTTCACGGCCCGCGGAGCGGAGATCGCGGGCTGGGAGCTGACCCGGCTCTGGGTCCCGCTGCTCGCCCTGTGGGGGACCGTCCTCGTGCTCCGACGGCGACGTCGGGAGGCGAGCGCACCCAGCGGCTGATCCCCGGGGCCGCCGGCCCGGCGGAGCGGGATACATTCGTCGTGTTCGTGGGCGGGAGGAACCCGATGCGCGTCCTGGGACCCTGCCTGCTCGTGGCCGCGCTCGTCGGGGGATGCGGTCGGGGAAACGAACCCTCGGGGACGTCGTCCGCCCGGGCGCGGGCGTCGGACCTCGTCGGGACCTGGCAGGTGGACGTGGACGCCGTGGCGCCGGACATCGACGAGATGGTCCTTCGCACGATCCGGATCCCTCGCGAGGGCAAGAGCGAAGAGGACATCCGGACCCTCCGTGAAGCGGCGTTGGAGAACATGCGCCCCGGCGTGGTGAGGCGGCTCCGCGGGGCGCGCCTCGTGTTCCACGCGGACGGCACCTTCGCGATGCGGACCGAGACGCCGGGGGAGTCCGGCGAGGCCGTCGGAAGGGGCACGTGGAGCAGGGAGGGCGACATCCTCACGCTGGTGCAGGTCGAGGAGCGCGGCGAGATGCTCGACGCCCCGGAGACGATCACGGGGACGCTGGAGGGGCGGAGGCTCCGGGTCAAGCCCACGGCGAGCGCCCCCTTCCGCCTCGTCTTCCGCCGCATGGAGTAGCCCCCCGCGCGGGGCGCTGCGCAGAGGCTCGGGTTCCTACCCCCCGTGGACGCAGGGAAGGACCTCGACGGTCACGTGTACGAGGCCCAGACCCCGGGGCAGGCGCTCCTTGTAGTGCTCGGGCGGCCGCGGTTCCTCGGCCAGCACCACGATCTCCGCCGCCCAGATCCCCGGCCCGATGGACCAGACGTGGAGATCGCTCACGCGGTCGGTGCTCCCTTCCTCCACGGCCCGGCCGACCTCGCGGCGGACGTCCTCCGGCGCTTGGCGGTCGAGGAGGACGCGCCCGCTCTGGCGCAGCAGGCCCACCGACCATCGGGCGACGAGCGCGCCGCCCAAGACCCCCATTGCGGGATCCATCCAGCCGAGCTGGAAGTACTTGCCGGCGAGGAGCGCGACGATGGCGGCGAGCGAGGTCAGGGCGTCGGCCAGCACGTGGAGGTAGGCGGAGCGCAGGTTGTGGTCGTGGTGGTGATGGCCGTGCTCGTCGTGCTCGTGGTGACCGCTCCCCAGGACCCACGCGCTCACCGCGTTCACGACGAGTCCGATCGTCGCGACGAGGATGGCCTGGTCGAACTGGATGGTCACCGGTTGAAAGAAGCGGCGGAAGCTCTCGACGGCCATGAAGGCGGCGAAGATCCCGAGCAGGACGGCGCCGGTGTAGCCGCCGAGCGCATTCACCTTTCCGGTCCCGAACGAGAACCGCTCGTCGGTCGCGTGGCGTCTCGCGTAGTAGTACGCCACGGCCGTGATGGCGAGAGCCACCGCGTGCGAGGCCATGTGGAGGCCGTCGGCCAGAAGGGCCATCGATCCGAAGGCCAGGCCCGCGAGGATCTCCGCGACCATCATGAGCGCGGTGAGGACGATCACGATCCTGGTCCGGCTCTCACCGGTCTTGCGGTGCTGCTGACCGAAGGTGTGGTCGTGGCCGCGCTCGACCAGGCACGTCTCGTGGGGGCTATCGCTCGGCGGCACGGCCTCTCCCGGATTCGTCAAGGTGTTCGATCCCACGCTACCCGCCGCCGCGCGGGGGCAGCACGTCCTGATAGCGTGCACGCTCCGCAGGGGTCAGTGCGCGCGGGGGGCGCGCCCGCGCCTCCTGGAGGAGGCTCTCCGCCGTGGCGTGCCACACGCGGAAGACCCCGGTCCGGGAGAGCGTCGCGACGAGTCGCCCGTCGGCGGAAGCGGCGACCGCCTGGAGGGGGCCGTCGGGTGCCCGGTAGATCGCGAGGTCGTCCCCTGCTTCGTTCCGACGGTGCATCGTTCCATCCGGGGTGCCGATCAGGAGCGACGCCCCGCCATGGTCCCACCGCACGGCCGTGGCGTCCTGGAGGTCGTCGGCGTACGGCCAGCGCCGGTCGTCGTCCAGGGAGTAGACGCGCACCGGGGCCGCCGCCGCGGCGATGGCGAGTCGTCGGCCGTCCGGCGAAAGGACCACGTCGTTCACGGCCTCGCCGATGCGACGGGACCACACCTCGCGGCCGTCTTCGAGGTCCTGGACGCGGACGAGTCCCTCGGCGTTTCCGTACGCCGCGAGCGCGCCGTCGGGGGAAACGCTGACCGCCACCACGGCAACGCCGGTCTCGGTCGAGAGTACGCGTTCCGGGCCGGCGTCCGGACGGACGAGGACGCGCCCGGAAGGCCAGGCCAGGAGGAGCCCGCGTCCGTCGGGCAGGAACGCGGTATGGGACGGCGCCTCTCCTTCGGGGAGGGGGATCTCCGTTCGTCCGCCCGACGCGTCGACGACGAGTGCGCCTTCCGCGCAGAGGGCGGCGAACGGCCCTTGGGCCCCTGCGACGGCGGCCCAGCGGCGACAGCCCTCCGGGAGACGGGCCACCGGTAGCGGTGTCGTCGCGCCGGGACGCCATGCCCGGACGACGCCGTCGCTCCAGGTCACGAAACTCCCGTCGTCGGGCCCGGGCACGACCCCCGTCAGCGGATCGCCCGGCTCGGATCGGGTGAAGACCTCGTGCCCGTACCAGGCCCAGAAGCGGACCGTCCCGTCCTCGGAGGCCGACGCGAATCCACCCCGTCCGGGAGCGACCAGCAGTTTCGTGATTCCCCCGTGGTGGCCGTGGTGGGAGGCGACGAGCCGTCCCGTGCGATCCCAGGCGCAGATCGTCCGATCGTCGGAGCCGGTGAGGACGCGGAGCCCGGCCCGCGCGAAGGCGATGTGCCGTACGGGGCCCTCGTGGACCTGCATGGATGCCTGCAGCTCGCCCTTCTCCGACCACATCGCGACGGAGCCGTCCTCGCGGCCGGCGACGAGGAGATCGCCCGACGGCGAGACCGCCACGCAAAGCACCGGGAAGGCATCTTCGCCGGCGCGCAGCTCCTGGAGCCGTACGCCTTTCATGTCCCAGAGCCGGACGGCGCCATCCATGGATCCGGTCAGGAGGAAGCGCCCCTCCGCGTCGGTGGCCAGGCTCGTGACGCCCCCGACGTGGCCGTTCAGCACCATCCACTGCTTCCCGTCCTCCCGCCACAACCGGGCGGTGCCGTCCCGCGATCCCGTCACGATTCCCTTGCCGTTGGGGAGCCAGAGGAGTTGGCCGACCTCGCCCTGGTGACCGTGGTCTGGCCCGCCGAGCACCCCGGCCGAGGTACCGTCCGCGTTCCAGATGCGGACGTCTCCGTCCGCTCCGGCCGTGGCCACCTGGCGGCCGGAGGGCGAGAAGGCGCCCGCGAGCACGGGACCCTCATGGCCCTCGAGCGTCGCGACCGGCGTCCCGTCGGCCTTCCAAAGCCGCGCCGAGCCGTCCCGCGATGTCGTCAGGATCCGGCTGCCGTCCGGGGAGAGGACGCAGGTCGTCACGGCGTCGGTGTGGGCTTCGGCGGTCCAGGTCAGCGTGCCGTCGAGAGACCGGCCGGCGAGGGTTCCCGCCGCGTCGCCCGTGACGAGCAGGTCGTGGTCGGGCGACCAGTCCGCGGCGGTCACCGCCGTCGGCGAGGCGTCGATCCTGCGGATCTCCGTCAGGTGCGCGAACGCCTCGTGGAGCCGGGTCACCGCCCGCTCGGGCGGCGGACCCGCGCAACACGCGGCCCGGTTCGCGAGCGCGTAGGAGAGAGCCGGATCGTCGAGCTGAACCTCCCGGGATGCGCTCACGAGGCCGTACGAGGCGGCGCGGTTCTTCGCGGTCTCGGCCGCCTCCCGCGCCTGGAGAGCCAGACCCAGAGCGGATTGGGTCCGCTCCTGGGCTCGGCGGGCGTTCTCGGCGGCGGCGCTCGCGCGCTCGTACGCCGCGCTCACCTCCTTCCGGCGTGCCTCCAAGGAGAGGGACACCAGGACGCCGGCGACGGCGAAGACCAAGAGGCCGAGGAGTCCCGCCGTGCGGAGGAGCCGGCGGCGCTGCAAGCGGATCGCCTCGTCATGGATCCGGGCCCGGAGCTCGTCCAGATCTCGCTGGAGGCGATCCACGGTCGAAGCGGCGCCTCCCTGCCGCCGCAAGCGCTCGAGGTTGGCGCCGGCGCGGTCCGCGATCGCGAGACGCTGCGCCTCGGGCGCCTCGGCCGCCGCCTGGAAATCCGCCTCCACCCGCAAGGCGAGCTTCTCGAGGATCTCCTCTTCCCGCCAGAGTCGGATGCGTCGGATGAGTTCCTTGACCGAGGCCAGTCGCCGCTCGGGATCGGGATCCAGGGCGTCGCGGCAGCACGCGACCAGCGCCGGCGGCGGTTCCCACGGCACGTCTTCGAAGGACGGTTCCCCTCCCGCCTTCATCCATTCGAGGTACTCCTGGAGGCCGACCCGCGGATGCAGCGATCGGCCCGCCAGGATCTCGTAGAGGATGACGCCCAGCGCGTAGACGTCCTGCCGCGGGTCGGGATAGCGCGTGCGCTGGAGCAGGACCTCCGGTGCGATGTAGCCGGGGGTTCCGGCGATGCCGGTGAGCGGCGTTCGCGGCGAGGGTCGATCGCGGATGTCTTCGGGGGTCCGCGCCGCGTCGGAGGGTGCGCCGAGCCGCCGGGCCAGGCCCCAGTCCACGACGAACACCTGGCCGAACTCCCCGACCATGATGTTGTCCGGCTTCAGGTCGCGGTGCATCACCTCGTTGGCGTGGGCGTAGGCGATCGTGTCGCAGGCATCCAGGAAGGGGTCCAGGAGCCGACGTCGTTCGCGCCAGTGGCTCCGGCCGGCGTCGGCGAGGAGGCCCGCCAGGGTCCGCTCGGTGCGGATCATCCGGAGCACCTGATACGGCACGCCCGCGGGCGTCTCGCCGAGGTCGTACACCGGAACCACGCCCGGGTGTTCGAGGTCGGCGGCGATCCTCGCCTCCTCGACGAAACGCGCCCGGTAGCTCTCGTAGTCGACGCCCCCTGCCTCGGTCGCCGACGGGGGGCGGATCTCGTCCGGCGAGGCGCAGCCCTCCTCGCCCGAAGGGTCCGGGGAGAGGACCTTCAGGACGACATCGCGGTCGAGGATGCGGTCGCGCACCCGGAACACGGCGCCCATGGAACCCTGGGCGATCTTGTGGGCGTCCCCGTAGCGTTCCCCCGGAGCCCTCGGGGAGGGGGCGTGCCCGCCCACCAGCGCGAGCTTGTCCCGGAGCCGTCCCAACTTCGCCGCGTGGCGGACGCCGATCCGCAGGAGCCGTTCCTCGTCCAGGGCGAGCAAGGCGTCCACCCATCCGATCGCGGATTCGTCCATGGGTCCTTTCCGCCGTGTCCGTCGTCGGCGAGAGGCGCGCATCCTACGCGGGGGCTCACCTCGACGACATCCGGACGCGAGGCGACCGCGGCCGCCTCGCGTGGCCGGTGACGCTCCTCGCGGTGCTCAGGGGCCTGTGTGCCTGCCGATGGGGCCGGTGGCGCGCGGTCGGGTACGCGGAGGAGGGAGGGCTCTCGCCCGCGCCCCGGCGGATCCGGCCGTTTCCCCCCGATCGGGCCGACCGCGTCTTCGAGCCTCGGCTTGGAGGTGTCTCGTGCTCGGATGGAGCGTCCTCCTTTTCGTGGCCGCGCTCGTCGCCGCGCTGTCGAAGACTCGCCGGGAATCGGTCTCGGGGAAGACGAGAGTCGTTCACGGACGGGCTCGTGTGCAGGCCAGGTTTCACGGGCATCGCGGTCGGCGCCGCCGGCATCGCGAAGATCCTGCTCGTCGTCTCCCTCGTGATCTTCCTGAACGGCCTCATCGTGGGCGGATGGCGCGCCACGTAGCGGATGGTGGACGACGCCGCGTGCGCGAGGGGGCCGGAGGAAGCCCCTCTCGGGCCGGGACGAGAACCCGCGAGACGGGCGGGCGGCCGTGGACGAGCCTTCCTCCTCCTCCGCGGCGTCAACGGCGGATCTTCACCAGCCGTTCCCGCAGCTTCTGGCGCACCTTGAACTGGAGAACCTCCCGTCCCTCCAAGGCCTTCTCGAACGCATGCACGTCGTGGACGGCCGTTCCGTTCACGTGCGTGAGGATCTCGTACGCATGCAGCCCGCCCACCGCTGCCTTCCGGCCGCGCTCCACCTTGGCGATCACGACGCCCGGGTCGTCCTCGGAGAGCCGGAAGTAGCGACGCGCCTCGTACGTGAGGTTCTTGACGGTGAGCCCGAGGTCCTTGTCCTCGAAGAGCGGTGCCGCCTCGAAGTACTGCGGCCCCTGCTCGACCACCATGTCGAGCTCCCGGACTTCGCCGCCGCGGACCGTGACGAGGGTGAACGGCTTCCCGAAGCCCAGTTCGGTCAAGGCCCGGTTCAGGGCGTTGTCGGCGGAGGGCCAGGGCTGGGAGCCGGGCATCTCGTCGCGGAACTGGTCCCGCAACTCGTCGGGCAGATCGTCGAAGAACCCGTGGAGCGACTCGCCACCCCCCGTCACCTCGATGGGTTTCGGGCGTCCCGCTGCGCGGATACGGATGACGATGTCTCCCGCCTCGATTCCGGCCCGGGCCGCGGGAGACTCGGGATACACGTACGCGACGATCGCGCCGGTCTTTCCGTCGTTCGTCAGATGAGAGACGTCGTTCAGTCGGGCGAGCTCGCTGTCGAGGGACTGGACCTCGATTCCCAGCCACGCCAGTTGATTCTCATCCTCGGCGGAGCGGGGCACGTTGTTCAAATCGACGTTCGCGTCCAGGTCCTGTAGGACCCGCTGCATGTAGGCAACCGGCAGCATGACGGGATCGGGTCGCGACCAGCGGGGCCTCTCGCCGGTAGGCATCCGCCTCAGGATGGGGAAGGCGACCAGGCGGCCGTCCGTGTCGAAGAGATACCGGCCCTCGCCCCCTCCGTCGGAGTTGGGCACGACCTGGTTCTCCCAGGAGCGCTGGAAGTGGTGGATTCTCGCGTGTTCGTAGTAGGTCGTGCGGCGCTCGCCTTGGATCTCCTGCTGAACCAGGAGAAGAAGCCGATCCTTGTCGCTCCGCACGGGGCGGCTCGAGAAGGCGAGGGCGCCGTCCATCGGATGCTCGAACTGGACCACGAGCGCCCCGTAGTCTTCGAGGCTCGCGACGAAGGCGGCGCGCGGTGCGGGATCGCCGTGCGACAGCACCTCGACGTGTTCCAGGCGCGCGGTCGCGGAGGGATCCAGGCTCATCAGGACGAGGACCCGCCCCCCTTCGAGCAGAAGCCCGGGCGCGTAGAGGTCGGTGGCGGGTGTCTCCGCATCCTCTCGGATCGACCCGAGGAACGGCGAGCCGCCGGAGGCCTCCTGCTTGGGGCTGCGGAATTGCAGGTGCAGGTGGAGCAGGCCGCGATCCGCGACTCCCTCCACCGTTCGGAGGAGCGACTGGTACGCCGCCTCGTCGTAGCCGGCCCAGTCGACCGGAGAGCCTCGCCACGGTCCGTCCAGGGAGACCTCGTCGTCGAGCGTGATGCCCGCCGGCGCACCGGACGCGTCCGTGATGACGGCGCCGGCCCATGTCGAGTACCGCTCGCGGCCGCCGGTGACCTCGGTGTAGAGGAACGGTCTCCCGAACGTCTTCGAGACGGTGACCGCCCACGCCGTGTCGTAGGCACCGTAGTACGCGGCGAAGTACGGTCCGTCCCTGCCGGGGTCGAAGGCGAGCGGCTTCGCCTCCCTCAGAGGCTCGTCCAGGGCGAGGAGCACCCCGTCCTGCGCGTCGTACCACGTGATCGGCTTCGCGCTCACGTCCTGATCCCCGAAGCGGACCCGGATCTTCTCGATGAAGCGCGGGTGGATCTGGATGTCGGGCATGAGGACACGGTCCGGCGCGATGACGAACCCGCTCATCTCCCAAGGCCTCCGCTCGAGGAGGAGATCCTGCAACTGGCTCGCGCTCGCATTGAATCCGTGCGGGGCCTCGCCCTTGTCGTAGCGGAGGTAGATCTCCACGCGCGCGCAGGACGGTGCCACGGCACGGGCCACCGCGAGCGCGGTCTCTCCTTCCGGCTGCTCGTCCTCGTTCGCCGAAGCCGGCGCGGTCGCCCAAGCGGCGACGACCAGCATCGCGACCACGATGGATCCGGCCGACGTCGCCGGGAATCTGCTCTTGTCGGACACGACTTCCCCTCCCGCTCACCTACTTCCGTTCGTAATCCCGTGCGAAGTCGAGAACGATCTGCCGCATGAGGCCCTGGCGAAGGACGGTCAGGACGATCTTCGGATGGCGCCCCACGTCGGCCACGGCGGCCTCGTGGACGGCCTTCAGCCGATCGAGGGTCTCGACGTCGTCCGACCCGACCCTCACGATGATGTCGCCCCGCCGCAACCCGGCATCCGCCGCGTTGCCGGGTTGACGGATCCCCTGGACGAATACGCCCTTCTTTCGGTAGAAGAACAACTCTGGATTGTCGAACTGGTTGATCTCCTTCACGGAGAAGTCCCAGCGCGGGAGGTCCAGCTCCTCGCCTTCGACACTGCCTTTCGCGCGCGGCGCGAACTCCACCTCGATCGTCTGGCCATCCCTCTGCACCTCGAAGCGGGCGGGCTCTCCGCCGGGGAGCAGAGCGAGCAGCCGACGGAGGGCAGGAAGGTCTTCCGTCACCCGGGCGTCCAGCGGTCGGCCGTTCACCGCGAGGAGACGATCCCGGGCCTTGATGCCGGCCCGCCGGGCGGGACTCTCCGGTTCCGTCCCGGTGACGATCACGCCGTGATCGCCTTCGTAGACCATGTCCTTGTCGAAGTCCCGCAGCGGTTGCAGGAGCAGGCCGCTCCAGCTCCACGGGACCCGATCGTCCTTGCGGAGGTGGTCGAGGACGAGGCGGATCGTCGCGGAGGGCACGGCGAAGCCCATGTCGCCGCCGCTGCGGACCCCGCGCGTGTTGAGACCGATGACCGCGCCGTCGGTGTTCACGAGGGGGCCGCCCGAGTTGCCGGGACTGATGGATGCGTCCGTCTGGATCCAGAGGCTGTACTCGCTGTTGCCGGGAAGGTAGCGTCGCGTGCACGCGACGATGCCGAGGGATACCGATCGGCTGAGGCCCCAGGGTGCTCCCATCGCCATCACGAAGTCGCCCTCGGTCAGCGCGTCCGAGTCGCCGAGACTCGCGCAGGGGAAGGGCCCTGTGTCCTCTCCGCCCTCGAGACGGCAGAGGGCCAGATCCGTCGACTTGTCCGTACCCAGCACCTTCGCCGGAAACGCCCGCCCGTCGAGCAGCAGGCATCGGACCTCCACGGCCTTCTCCACGACGTGCCAGTTGGTGAGGAACTCCCCGTCGGCGGTGATCAGGACGCCGCTTCCGGACACCTGCTGCGTCTCCCGCTTCCCCCCCTCGTGCGACTCGCTGATGCACCGGACGAAGAGGACGGCGGGAAAGACGCGGCTCTTCGCCTGGTGGATGATCTCTCGGAAATCGAGAGGCGGAGCGGCCGTGTCCGGATCTTCCGCCCGGGCGTCCGTGACGAAGGGGAGCAGAGCCGCGAACAGGAGGATCGAGAGCCCACTGGATACGCATGCAAAGGGGCGCATGGCGGGATTCTTCTCGTTTCGCGCAGGAATTCCAACGGGAAACCGCGGCGGGGGCCGAATCCCGACGTGGGGTCGGGCGGACGGCGGGTCAGCCGACGACGAGGGTGTCCACGTCGCCGCTGGCAAGGTCTTCGAGCTTGTCCACGACCGAGGCGTCGAGTCGGCCTTCGTCGTCGCCGGGCGAGCGGCCGACGACGATGCGATCGCAATGGTGGTCCCGCGCCACCTCGATCACCCTGCGCGCCACGTCGTCTTCGGGGATGAGCGTGGTGTGCACGACCTCCACGTCCTTTCCGTAGCCTGCGGCGTGGAGCCCCTGGAGGGCGGCCTCCACGACCGGCCTGGCCCTTTCTTCGGCCTCACGATCCCACCGGCGCCGCTCCTGAGCGAGCCGATCGTGCTGCCTGCGTTCTTCTTCGGGGTCGCTCGATCCGCCGCTCTCGAGCAGGGCGGGCGGATAGGGCCCGAGCACCTGGAGGAGCGTGAGCCGATCGGGTCGCATCGACTCCCCCCAGTTGCAGACCTCGGCAACGGCGAGTCGGGTCCCTTCGGAACCGTCCACGGGAAGCAGCACGTGTCGGTGCACGATCGATCTCCCGGAGCGGTCGCACTCCTGCGACCGGTCCGACCGGGAAGTCGCATCCCGCATGCCAATCGAGGACGTCGCGCGTGCGCGGATCAGGTGGCGCGGGAGCGGTGCTCCACGAGGCGCTGGAAGGCGTGTCGGAGCTCGTGCCAGCTCGCCCGCAGATCCTCCGGCAACTCGTCCGAGTCCGCCAGGGCCTGGAGCCGGACCCGCTCCAGGTTGGCGAGGGTCTTGCTGTAGCTCTGTTCCGCCTCTTCGAGGAGGGTCTTCTCCGTGGGGTGTTTCTCCCAGTGGAGGTCCGTGAAGTCCGTACGGAGTCGATCGAGGTCCGCCCGGAGCGTCGCGATGTTCGCTTCCAGATCGTCGAAGGCCGTTCGTCTCGTCATGGGGGCTCCGAAGTCGGCCCGGTGGCCATGCCCTCTCAAGCATATCTCGTGCCGCAGCGCCATGGGCGAAGCGGCGGGCGGGGGGGACGGTCAGCCCTCCCGGTGGACCGCGGTCGGGTCCTTGTCGTGTCGGATTCCCAGGTAGCGGGGGTGACGAAGCCGCCCCTTCCTCGTCCACCCCGTGAAGGCGACCTGCACGACCATCCTGGGCGTCGTCCAGGGCACCTCGGACGGGTGGGGCACCTCCGCCGGGAACGGTGGGGACCTGCGCTCCGAGCGCGCCAGACGCCGTCGAAGGTCCCCTCGCTCGTCGTCGTCGAAGCCCGTACCGACCCGGCCGGCGTGGACGAGATCGCCCTTCTCGTAGATCCCCAGAACCAGGGCGCCGATCCAGTCCTCGTCGGCCTCGGGGTCGGTGAAGCCGGCGACGACGAACTCCTGTTCGCCGTGGCACTTGAACTCGAGCCCGTGGGGCGATCGCCCTCCGACGTAGGGAGAGGCGGCGTTCTTGGCGATCAGTCCCTCCCATCCCCCGAGGGCATCCACGTGGGAGCGATGGAAAGCACGGTCGACCGGGTCCAGCGCGGTCTCACGGGGCTCGAGATCCCGGACGGCACCCTCCGGCTGAATCCGAGGCTCCCCGTCGCGATCCGTCGGCTGGACTTCCGGATCCGTTTCCGCGGCTCCTGGATCGGCCTGGAGTGCGATCACCAGAGGGTCCGCGTCGCGGTCGAAGAAGGGGCGGGCAGTGCCGGTGAGAGTCGCCGTCGGCCGGCAAAGGGCGAGAATCGCGGGGAGCGAAGCGCGAACCTGCCGGCTCGAAGCGCCCTCCCGGAGTGCGCCCGGACCGGGGCCTGACGACCTCCCCGGCGCCGCGGTCCGGGGTAGGCGGGCGGATCGACGCCCGGTCCGTGATTTGCCGGAGGGCAAGCAGGATCGAAGATAGGCATGACGACAGGCCTCGATCCCCGAATGAAACCCATCCGGAGATGACAAGACCATGGACGAGGCGGCGACCATCAGTCTCCTGGGCGATCTGCTCCACGTTTCGAAGGACGGCGAAGAGACCTTCGGGCGGGCCAAGGAGATCACCGACGACGAGACGCTGAAGGCGGCGTTCGAGACGAGTCTCGAGTCGTGCGCGATCGCGGCGCAACAACTCGTGGACAAGATCGAGGAGCTGGGCGGGAGACCGGCGGAGCGAGGGACGGTGCCGGGGGCCTTTGGCAGGACGTGGCTGGAGGCACGCAGCACGCTCTCCGGGAGCGCCGACAAGACGCTGCTCGAGGAGATCGTCCGTGCAGAACGTGCCGCGGTGAAGCACTACGACGAGGCCATGGCGGCGCCTCTCGGCGACGACATTCGCGGCCTCGTCACGAGCCAGGCGGCCGGAGCAAAGGCGAATCTGCGCCGATTCGAGGGGCTCACGGCGCACCGCGCCTGAACGTCGGAGGGTCCAGGCCCTCCCCCCGTCGTCTTGCGGTCCGTGCCGGGGGTTCCGAAACCCCTGGTGGCTCTCCCTCCGATTCACCCTTCCCGGGACACGCCCCCCTGCCCGGAGACGGCGGCATGCGGGTTGCGCCCCCTGCGTGTCGTGACGCGGGCAGCGTCAGAGAGGAGTACGACCGATGAGATACGACAACCGCATCCACGCGTCGACGCGACGTCTTCGCGTCATGGGGGGACCGGCCTTCGTCGGGGTCCTTGCCGTTCTCGCCGCGGCCGTCGTCGTCGTCCGGTCCGGCCCTGCCTTCGCCGACGAGCCGAATACGCCCTCGCTCGACGACCCGAGCGTGCTGATCGCCGTCGAGGACCAGATCGCCCACGATCCCGTCGTCACGCTCGACGACGTGGACGTCCGCGTCGTCGGGGGCATCGTCACCCTCGAGGGGGAGGTGGACAGCCTCCTGGAGAAAGAGCGGGCCGTCCGCATCGCCAAGGCCATGCGTGGCGTGCGAGGCGTGGTGAATCGCCTGAAGATCGATCCGGATTCCGTGCGATCCGACGCCATCGTCAAGAAGGACGTCCAGGAGGCCCTCCACGCGGATCCTGCAACGGACGCCTACGAGTTGAAGGTGAACGTCGGGGGCGGGGTCGTCACCCTGCACGGCGCGGTGGACTCCTGGCGCGAGGACCAGCTCGCACGGAAGGTCGCGAAGAGCGTAGACGGCGTGCTGGACGTCGAGGACGCGATGTCCGTGAATCTCATGACACCTCGCTCGGACGGCGAGATCCAAAGCGAGATCGCCCGTTCCCTGGATTGGGACGTTCGTGTCGATGACCGTCTGCTCCAGGTCGATGTGGAAGACGGTGGCGTGCGCCTCGTCGGCGTGGTCCGTAGCGCTGCGGAGAAGGACAGAGCCGAGGGTGATGCCTACGTCATGGGGGTGAAGAGCGTGGACGTGAGCGGCGTCTCCGTCCGCGACTGGACCGAAGGCCCCGACGTGAGAGGAAGACCGGCCCGGCGTGCCGTTGAGGACGTGAAGGCGGCGGTCATCGATGCGCTCTCCGTCGATCCGCGGGTCCATTCGTTCGACATCGAGCCGACGTTGCAGGACGGTTTCGTGACCCTCCGAGGTACGGTGGACAATCTGAAGGCGCGGCGCTGCGCAGGCGCCGACGCCCGGAACGTGACCGGGGTTCTCGGGGTGTGGAATCGCGTGAAGGTGCGTCCCCCGCACGTCGCCGACGACGAGCTCGAGATGCGCGCTCTCGGAAACGTGGTACGAGATCCCATCGTGGACTCCCACGACATCGAGATCACGGCTGACGACGGGAAGATTCGCCTGGACGGGACCGTCAACACCTATTGGGAGAAGATGCGGGCCGAGGACCTGGTTTCCAGGGCTCGCGGGGTCCAAGACGTGGACAACGCCCTCGACGTCCGCGATCACTACACGCCGCTGGTCTACGGACCGTACGTGGACGATCTCGCGTGGGCGAACGTCAGGTGGTATCAGCCGTCGTCTTACAGCGTGCCGATCAGCGACCGGAAGCTGAAGAGCCGCGTGGAACAGGAGATCTGGTGGAGCCCGTTCGTGGACCTGATGGACGTGGACGTCGCGGTCGAGAACGGCGTGGTGCGTCTCTCGGGCGAGGTGGACAGCTGGAGCGAGAAGCACGCCGCGATCATGAATGCGTACGAAGCGGGAGCCGGATGGGTCGTGGACGACCTGGACGTGAATCCTCCGAAGCTGCCGCCGCTGCCGAAGGACGAGGAAGGGACCCCTTCCTCTACGGACGCAGAGGCCGGGCTCGGTGACTAGCCTGCATTCCCCGCGAAGCGCGCGATTCAACGCCAGTTCGTGGGTAGTGCCAACTAGCCCGCAGCATTGGGAGTGTGGCGACGGGCCCCGTCAGGGGTCCTCGTCGTCACCGATCTCCTCGATCGTCCGCCCGGACACGACGCTCTCGGGTTGCGTGCTCGTGGGCTTCCTTCGCGCGTCCGCCGCGTCGTCGTCGTGCTTGACCAGGAGCCAGTTCTCGTGCTTCCCTCCGACCTTCGCGTGGATCAAGGCGTATCCGCCGCGGACCTTGCGACCCTCGAGCCAGACGTCGAGGTACCCCTTCCGCAGCGCCTCGCCCGCGTCCGGTGCCTCGCCGTCCTCGCCCGGCAGGACGCGGTACGGCCCCGCGTCCCAGACGATCACGCGCCCCGCCCCGTACTCGCCTTCGGGGATCACCCCTTCGAAGTCGGCGTACGCGAGGGGGTGGTCCTCCGTCTCCACCGCAAGGCGTTTCTCCCGGGGATCCGTGGAAGGACCCTTGGGCACGGCCCAGGACTTCAACACCCCGTCCACTTCGAGACGGAAGTCGTAGTGCAGACGGCTGGCGGCGTGCTTCTGGATCACGAAGATGGGATTGTCGGCCTTTCGCCAGCGAACCGGGCTGTCGTCGGCGACATCCGGCTCGGGCGTCTTGCCGAACGAGCGCCGGCTCGCGTACGTTTCCAGCGGTTCCTTCCGTGTGCTCATGGTCCGCTCCGACCGCGCTCCGGGGCGCGGCACGGCCCGCAAGCGAGGGACCGGGCGGGGGGACGCGCCAAGGAGGACCTTCAATGATGGCCCATGGGTTCGGGCGCGTCGAACTGTCCCATCCCGACAAGGTCCTGTTCCCGGATTGCGGCGTGACGAAGCGGGATCTCCTGGATTACTACGTGGGGGTCGGCGAGACCATGCTGCGCCACCTCCGGGGCCGGCCGCTCACGCTCCAGCGATACCCCGACGGCATCGAGGGCGAGGGCTTCTACCAGAAGCGCGTGCCCGCCAGGACGCCCGACTGGGTCCACCGCACGACGGTGCGGACCGCCGAGGGCCACCAGCGACAGCTGACGGCACAGAGCCGCTCCAGCCTCGCCTTCCTGGTCGATCAGGCGTGCATCACGCTGCACGTCTGGCTGAGCAGGGAGCCGGACCTCGACCACCCCGACCGGATCGTCTTCGATGTGGATCCCCCCGCGGGCGCTCCCTTCGGGAGGATTCGCGAGGCGGCCCGACGACTGGGGGAGCTCATGCGGGAGATCGATCTCGTTCCTTTCGTCCAGACGACGGGTTCTCGGGGGCTGCACGTCGTGGTCCCCATCCGGCCAGAAAGGACCTTCGATGAAGTCCGTGCGTTCGCACGCGGGGCCGCGGAGGTTCTCGTACGGCGTCAGCCCCGAGCGCTGACGCTGGAGGTGCGGAAGACGAAGCGAGGCGACCGCGTGTATCTCGACGTGATGCGGAACGCCCGCGGCCAGACGGCGGTCGCTCCGTACGCCGTGAGGGCGCGTGAAGGGGCACCGGTGGCCACCCCGCTGGAGTGGGACGAGCTCGACGATCCGGACCTCGACGCGAGACGGTGGCGCCTGGAGAACATCCTCCGGCGCCTCGGAGCCCGCGACGACCCGTGGGCGGACATCGCGCGGAGGGCCCGGCGGCTCGACGAGGGCCGGCAGCGCGCGCTCGTCCGCCTGGGCGAGAAGGCGACGGCGTAGCGGGCAGCCCGCCACCGGCCCCGCGGCCGCCGCATGCGCGGAACGAAACGCGCCGCGTTCCCCCGGCACAGCGCTTGCCGCGTGTTCTTCGCCGGACACGGGTCCGTCATCGAGTGCCAGAGGGCATCCGCGTTCGGAATTCGGGAGGAGATCCCCATGACACAGCCTCCCCCGTTCGACGAGTGGAAGTCCACCATGGACGACTACGGAGAGCGGATCGACGTGCTCGCGCCTCGCGTTCCGATGCCCGGCAAAGGCCCCAGCCCTCTCTTCACGAAACAGCGGGCGAGCCTTCGCGATCGGCACGCGGAGATCCTGGATCTCGTGAAACGGTCACAACTCGGGCCCGATCACATGAAGTCGCAGAGGCCCGAGATCGTAGAGAGGCTCGAGCATCTCCGGCGCGACATCGACCAGCTCGAAAGCCACGGGAGCCGGGACTGACGGCACCCCTGTCCCCTTCCGTGGAACGCAACGATGGTGCCGACGGAGCAGGAGAGGTTGCACAGCATCGAGAGCCTTGACGGTTTCCGCTTCGCCGCGAGGGACGGCGACGAGCGCCACCTCCGCGCCAGCCGCGAGGTGCACGGCTACGGCGTCGTCCCGTGGGCGAGCCGGCCATCGGACATGTGCGCGGCTTCCGCCTCGACGCGGAGACCCGGGAACTCTCCTTCGTGGTGGTGGGGACCGGCCCCTGGCACTCCGGTCGAAGCGCCCTCCTGCCTCCGACCGTGCTGACCGGGATCCACGGGCCCGAGGGCGTTCTCGCGAGGGCCGTACCAGGTCGCAAGGTCCGGGAGCGTGCCGCGTACGACGCGGAGGAGCCGGTCGATGCGGCGATGGATCGGCGGGTTCGGGAGTTCTACGCGCACGTCCGCGCGTAGCGCCCCGACGAAGGACGACGGCGGCACGGAGCGTGCGGTGCCCACGGCCTCGGCGCTCCCCGAAACGCGGGGAGGCCGCGAGCCTGCCACGAGAAGGAGCCAGGACCATGACGACGTCACTCGCGGAGTTGATGAGCAAGGACCTGGTGACGCTGGAGTTCACGACCTCCGTCCTGGATGCCGCGCAACGGATGCGACACTCCAACGTCGGCAACGCGCTTCTGACCGACACGAAGGGGAAGCTCACGGGGATCCTGACCGACCGGGACATCGTCGTGCGCGTGCTCGCCGAGGGCAAGGACCCCGGGAAGACGACGTGCGAGAACGCGTGCGGCGGGGACCTCGTCACCCTGTCGATGTCGGACGCGCCGGATCGAGCGATCGAGCTCATGAAGGAGAAGGCGGTGCGGCGCCTGCCCGTGGCGGACGACGGCGGGAAACCCGTCGGCGTCATCTCCCTGGGCGATCTCGCCGAGGACCACGCCTCCCGATCCGCACTCGGGAAGATCAGCGCGGCGCCCCCGAGGAGCTGACGGACGGGCGTTGTCGGGCAGGCGACGGGGTTCGGTCGCCCGCCGGCGAGACACGCTCCGACGTCCCCCGCCATCTATCCTCCGTACTGGAGGCCGATCGCCGCTTCGGGCGTGAGATTCAGCATCGTGAAGGTCTCCACCAGGAAGAAGTGGACGTCTTCCGGCGTGTGCGAGTGGAAGCCGATCGAGGCGTCCTGGCCGACGTGCAACTCGAAGTCGCCGCCGCGCATGCTCAGCACCACCGCGCCCTCGAGCGACGGCGCCCAGACGACCGGGCCGCTGAGGACGTTGCGAAGCCGATCGAGAGCGGGATAGCCGCCGGAGGCGGGCGCCTGCACGAGGCCGGTGTAGGGCCGGGACCCGAGCGCGATGCCGTAGGGCCCTTCGATGCCCTCGTCCCGGAGCAGGTTGACCGCGGCGGCCGCCGCGCCCGGAATGCCTTCCGGATCTTCGGGGAGCGGCAGCGGATCGTGCGTGCCGCCGTCCGCCATGCCGACCACGCCCGAGTCCGCGTGGCCGTGGAAGAGCACCCGGCCTTCGGCGCGAGCGAGGCTCTTCGCCGCGTCGATCACGGGATCGAGATCGGGGTTCGGGCAACCCCGGTCCACGTCATCCAGGTCCGCGCGCGACAGCGTGAACGGGACACGGAGCTCCAGCAGCGGCTGGACGAGCCGCGTTGCGGCGTCCACGCCGGGGTCGAATCCCGTGGTCTCGGCCTTGCGTCCGAGATTCACGCACGCGTCGGCCCACCCCTTCGGACCGAGGACGTCGAAGAACTTGCGAGCGCCCATGCGGAGGCGCAACGTGCGTCTCGCCTCCGCGTCGATCCGGGCCCACGCGGCCTCCGAGACCGGGGCCTGTTCACGCCGCAGGAACAACATCGTCGTCTCCTCTCGGAGGGTCTGAGGGAATGGGGCGAGGGTCCGAGGCCTCGCGAGGAGCCGCGAGCGGCGCAGCCGCCGTGAGCCCGTCGAAGGGGCAAGGCGCGTCGTGGCTCCGCAGCCGGCCGAAACACTGCATCCGGTTCCTTCTCATCCTCCCATGTCCCCGATGCCCAGCGAACCGTCCGGGGTCGTTCGGGGCGGCGTACTGCCCGTGTCGTCGGCCCCCTCGGCTCCCGCCCCTTCCAAGGTCGTGATGTCTCCGTCGCGGAAGAGGTAGGTCCTCAACTCGCCGTCCAGGGCGGGATCATGGCGCCGAAGCCACTCCAGCAGCATGGCGGCGTGCTCCTTCTCCTCGTCCCGGTTGTGCGCGAGGATCGCGCCGAGCGTTTCGTCCTGCGTCGCCTGGACGCGTTGCTCGTACCAGTCGATCGCCTGGAGTTCTTCCATCAGGGACGCGATCGCCCGGTGCCGGTCCACGGTCTCCGGGCCGAGATCGCTCTTCGCCTCGTGAAGACCGCCGCTGCTTTCCGACATGTCGGGACCTCCTTGGGACGCGCTCCCTCGACTGCGATGAGCGGGCCCATTGTCCCCCGCCGCGCAGGGCTCCGTGGTGGGACGCGGGCACCGGGCGGTCGCATCCCACCCGGGTCGCACGCGCTCGGGAGGTCGTCGCGCGCAAGCGTCGAACGCGTGCGGGTGGCCTGGTCAGGACTTGAAGTCTTCCTTTCGGAGGCCGTGGCGCTTCATCTTGTCGTAGAGCGAGCGCGGGGAGATACCGGCCCGCGCCGCCGTCTTTCCGACGACACCGTCCGTCTCCTCCAGCAGCCGCTGCAGGTACAGGTACTCGAAGCGGTGGAGCAGGTCCTTCCGCGCCTCGGCGAGCGGCTGCGCGATGATCTCGTCGTCCACCAGATCCAGGGGCACGCTCTCCTGGGGGTTCGCCTGCCCGCTTCCCCCGATCTCCTCCGGGAGGTCACCCAGCGTGATCTGGTCCGTGCGCGCCAGCAGCATGGCGCGTTCGACCACGTTGATGAGTTCACGCACGTTGCCCGGCCAGTCGTGTCGGAACAGGGCCTCGAGGGCGTCGGGGTGCACGCTCTTGAGGTCGCTGCGGCCCATACGGTGTCCGAAGTGCCGGACGAAGCTGCCGATCAGGTGCGGGAGGTCCTCTGGGCGCTCGCGCAGCGGTGGGATGGTCAGGGGAACCACGTTCAGCCGATAGAAGAGATCCTCGCGGAACCGGCCTTCCTCGACGTCCTCCCGGAGATCGCGGTTCGTGGCGGCGATGACCCTCGCCTTCATCGGGATCAGCTTCTCCCCACCCACGCGGCGGAACTCGCGTCGCTGGAGCACGGACAGGAGCTTCACCTGCAACGACTTCGGCATCTCGCCGACCTCGTCCAGGAAGATCGTTCCCTCCTCCGCCGCCTCGAAGCGGCCGCGGCGCCTCTCGTGGGCGCCGGTGAACGCGCCCTTCTCGTGGCCGAAGAGTTCGCTTTCCAGCAGCGTCTCCGGAAGAGCGCCGCAGTTGACCGCCACGAACGGATGTCGGGCGCGGGTGCTCTCGAGGTGGATCGCTCGCGCGAGGTGCTCCTTGCCGACGCCGGTCTCGCCGAGCACCAGCAGGGTCGTTTCCGCGTCCAGCACCTGCGACACCAGCCGGAGGAAGTGCCGCATCCGGGGGCTATTGGAGTGGAAGTCGGCGAGGCGAGGCTCCGGGGCGCCCCGTGCGACGCCGGGGCCGAGCGGCCGGCGGTCTTCCACGGCCAGGCTGGAGAGGGCCTTGCGGACGTCTCGATCCCCGCGATCCAGGGAAACCACCGTGCTCACGCCATCGGCAAACAGGTGGGTGTCTCGCGATGGTTCCGGTGCTTCCGTCACGACGACCAGACCGGTCGTGGCGTGTTGCGTTGCGAACTGGTCCACGCGGGCGTGGTCCTCGGGACCGACCTGGGCGGCGTCGAGGACGACGAAGTCGGCCTCCAGGCCCTTCAAACGCTCCCAGAGGTCCGTTCCGGGCTCCACCGTGACCACGTTGCGGCAGACGGACTTGAGGATCGTCGACAGTCGTTCGCGCAGGGGCCCTTCCGAGACCGCGAGTACGGCGTCGTCGGTACCGGGCAGTGTTTGCGTCACGGCTTCCATCCAATCCCAGGAGCGCGAGAGTACACCGGCGCGCACGGGCGCGGGTGGCCCCGTGGTGTCGTACGCAAGCCGCCGTCCAGAGGTTGGCGTGGGGGAATCCCGCATCCAGCCCGCACTATGCACGAACGGCCGTTGGCGTCGTGCCTGCACTCCCCGCGAAGCGCGCGACGGGACGTCCGTTCGTGGCCGTCGCGGACGTCCGAACGGGAAGGCGCCTTCGAGCTACCTGCCCTGGGCGTGCGTCCGCGCGGACCGCTCGAGCTTGTCCTGGATGCGTGCCGCGCAACCCTCGAGCGCGGTCCAACCCTCCGCAAGCTCGCTCTCGAGCGCCTCGAGGTCCTCACCCCGCGCAGCCTGGATGCGATCGACCTTGGTCCGGACGCACGACAGATGATGCACCAAGGCCTCGATCTGCTCGCTCAGCCCCCGGCTCTGCATGGCGAGGTGGCTCCGTGCCTTGGACAACAGCCGGATCATCTCGGGGCCTTCTTGCGACAGCCTCGCGCGGGCCTCCTGGCGGAACGCCTTCGCATCGCCAGTACCGCTATTCCGAACCTCCGTCATGATCGACCCCGCATGGACTCGTGATCGTCGTTCGGGGTCCGTCGTCCAGCCCGTGGGCTAGTCGGCGGGGCCCCTGGCGACGCGCTCGTAGTGAAGCTTCAACTCCTCCCAGGCCTTGCGGAACTCCTGCTCCGCCGTCGAGGCCCGGTTCGCCGCGGAGGTCTTCGTGGCGTCCAGCCGTCGCCGGGCGTCGTCGTAGCGCCGCTGGAGATCGGACAGCAGCCCGATTCGTTCCTCCTTCAGCTTCAAGCCCGCCTTCTTGGCATCGAGCGTCATCTGTTGCAGGTGGAGGCCGATCTTCTCCAGCCGTGTCTCCACGTCTCGCATGTCGGTGTCGGTGCTCATGGGAGGTCCCCTTCCTTGTCGAGGGGCTTGGCAGGGCACGCAGAAGCCGTGCCGATCCCACGGGCCGAAGCGGTGGGCAGCGAGGCCCGCCCCGTACGCGTCTTCGCCCCGGCATGCGGGCCGGCACGCCGCCGGGAGTGCCGCCGCCCCGCGCGTCCGCCTCCGAAGGGGTCGGAGTCCGTCGTTCCGATGGGGCGTTCCGCCATTGCCGATGAACGGGGCCGTCAGCCGGGGCGGGTGGAGGGGCGTTTGCCGCGCGGCGGGCATGAAGGACGGAACCGACCGTCCCCTCGTTCTCGTCACCGGTGCCGCCGGATGGCTCGTTGCCTCCGTCTACCTCGCGGCGGGCGGCGATGCCGACGGGCCGGCCCAGAGCGACATGGTGACCGGCCTCGTGCTGTTGATGCTGGCGATCGTCCGCACCCGGGCGATCGAGCTACCGGCGTCCTGGCGGGCCGCCGGGCACGTCGCTACGTCGCCTCCGACGACGAATCGGCGCCCACCTCCTTCTTCCGCACGCGGATGAAGCTGTGGATGTCGGTCGCGCCCCGCGACGTAATCAGGTTGCCGTCCACGACGACCTCGACGTCGAGCCACTCCGACCCGGCGTTCTCGAGATCCCGCTGGATCGCGGGCGCCGACGTCACCCTGCGACCCTCGACGACGCCGGCGTCGATCAGGACCTGACCGCCGTGACCGATCGCGGCGACGAGCTTCCTCGAGGTGAAGAAGTCCCGCGTGAAGCGCGCCACGTCGTCGCGATGGCGCAGGTGGTCCGGGCCGTGGCCGCCGGGGACGACCAGGGCGTCGAAGTCGGTGGCGCGGGCCTGGGACGCGGCGACTTCCACCGTCGCGTGGCTGCCTCCGCAAAGGCGGGTGATGTCGCTCGCCCGCGTCGCATCCGACGACCGCGCAGGGGTGACCCGCGCCGGCCAGGGCCTCGAAGGGCCGTTGGAACTCGCCGTCGTCGTACGGTCACGGCCGGGGGTGGGACGTCCGAAGCGCCGGGCTGTCGGAGGCGCCGCATCCGACCGGGCCGCGAGGCAAGGCGCGAGATGCGTGCCAGGTCCCCGCGATTCAACGTCCGCTCGTGAATGATGATGCGGGCGAGGCGGCACGGCGTGTGCGTCGTGCGGGACGAGCATGCAGAGGACGACGTGCCCTTGCGGCGGCGACTCGCCGGCGCATTCACGGAGGCGCCCGCGACCATGATGACCCGGCTGACCACGCAAGAGACCCTCGACGTCCTGCAAGACCTTCTGCAACTCTCCAAGGCCGGTGAGCGGGCGTACGGCCGAGCCCGCGAGTGCGCCCACGACCGCCGTCTGTCGCTGGCGTTCCTGGCGTCCGAGAGCGAGCGCCGGGCGGTCGTCCGGCAACTCAGCGAGGCCATCGAGAGCCTCGGCGGCCTGCCGCAGCCCGAAGGGGTCCCGGCCGGCGCCTTCCACCAGCCCTGGCTCGGCGCCTTCGAGACGGCGGCGCAAGCGGACACCCAAGCCCTGCTCGACGAGCTGGTCGCTTCGGAGCGCGAGGTGGTCGCCCGGACCCTGGACGCCCTGAACCGTCCCCTCGCGCGGCGCGTGCGCGCCCTGCTCAGCGCCCAGGCCGCCACGGCGAGCACGAATCTCCGGCGCTACGGCGCCTACCGTCCCGACTGACTCTCCGTTAGGGCCTGGCCGAGGAATGCGTGTTGAGAAGGACGCTCGGATTCGCGTCGGATGTGGTCATGACGAGGGAGCGGATCCGGAGGCGTAGCGCCAGCTACGCTGAGGAATTCGCGACCGAGGAAGGGCCGCAGGCGGCGTGAAGGCGAGTGCAAAGGGCGACACTTGTTCACGGACGGGCCCTTAGCGGCGCATCTCGGCTCGGCCGTCCGTGGGGTCGGAGGCCGCGAAACGACGCCGCACGTGTTCCGTGACGGCGTGGATGATGTCGGCGACGTGCCGGATCACGCTGTAGTGATCGCCCTCGAACCACGACACGCGGGCGCCACCCCACGCTTGGGCGAGCGCCTCGACCGCCTCCCGCGGGACCACCGGATCCTCCGTGCCCGCCACGATCAGGACGCGGTCGGCCAGCGCCGGCCGAGCGAGCGCGGCGGGATCGATGGGGAGCAAGAAGCCCCGCGCCTCCTCGAAGGTGACATCCCGCTCCCGCAGGCGCGCGAGGATCGAGTCCGTGACGCCGTTCTTCCGGAAGATCGCGCCCTGCCGGTGGCTTCCCGCCAGGAGCAGCGCCGCGCCGGCGAAGCGGTCCGGGGTCGCCCCATAGGCGAGCGAGGCGATGTGGCCGCCGAGGCTGAGGCCGAGGAGAGCCTGCCGGGACGGCGGGTAGCCGCGCTCGCGCTCCAGCCAGAGGCCCACGCGAAGCACGTCCGCGACGCCCTGGAACGCGGCCTCCCTCGTCCTCGCCAAATCCCGCGATAGCGTGCGTTCCCCCGAGGAGGCCCCGTCGGGGGTCCGTCCATACTGCCACGGTAGCGGGAGGAGGACCGAGGCGATGCCTTCGCGCGCGAGGCCCACGGCGACGAGCTTCTGCCCCTGCCCTCCCGACGGGTCCTTCCAGTGCGGGAGCTGGATCACGACGCCGATCGGATCCTTCGGCGTGTAGAGCTCGGCCGTGAACCGGTCGTTTCGCGCGGACCCGGACCGCACCGGCGAGGGGATGGACAGCTCCTCGACCCGCATACCGAGGAAGTCCTCCAACTTCACTCGCGCCCGGATGTCGCCGGTGTCCGTCACGGGCCAGGGCGGTGTGTATCGCTCGCGCGCCGCGGGCGAGAGCAGGGGCGCGAGATCGTACGCGACGAACGCGAGCCGTCCCGCGCGCGCGTCCAGGCCATCGCCGCGGGCCACGTGGAAGCGGAGGAGCTGCGGCTCGAAGACGCACGCGAGGAGCGTTCCGCCGTTCAGGACGCCTCCGTCGCGCGACGACAGCGCCGCCTCGACGTCCGTGACCCGGATCCGTTCGCGCCGCCCTTCGAGCCGGGTTCGCACGACCGGGTACCGCCGTGCCGACGAACCGTCGTTGCGAGGAATGCGGGGATCGCAGTCGCCCCCTACGCAGGGGCTCTCCGGATCGCATCCGTAGAGGAGACCGCCCCGGGGCGCGCGTACGTGGTGGTGGTGCGCCGTCACCTCGACCACCCGGGCGTCGAGTTCGCGGCCGTCGGAGACGGTGATCTTGTAGCCGCACGTGCCCGGCGCATCGACCACGCGACGCACGGCGTCCTCGAGGGAGGAGGCGTGCTGCACGACGTCGCGCATGAGGAGGTTCACCGGGACGCCGTCGGTGGTCGTGTCGTCGGGCGCCGCGCAGGACTCCTCCGTCAGCGCGATCCCCTGGGCGCCCATCGCGCGCAGGGTGCCGACCATGCCCGGCCAGGTGACGCTGACGAACGGATGCCCCGTATCCGGCTCCATCACGAGGATCGCCACGCGATCGGCGAGGACGCCGTGCATGCCCCAGTCGAGCGTCGAGCCGTGGATGAGCTGGCCCATGCTCGTCGCATCGCCGACCGCGACGAGGTTCGTGCACCGGGCGGGGAGTGCGAGGAGCGCTCGCTTGTCGGGCTGTTCGGCGAGCGTGAGGAACATGTTCTCCAGCAGGATCGCGTCGAACGGAACGCCGGCACCCCCGGCGACGGCCTCCATCTCGTCGAGCAACGCCGGGGGCGCGTGGCGCTGCAGCTTCCGGACCGCGCGGACCAGCAACGGCATCACCATGTCGCGGGGCGAGAGCCCGGTGGCCAGGCCTACCGGCGCGAGGAGCAGCCCGGCTCCGTGGCCGAGGGCCTCGTCCTCGAGCGCGCGCTCGGCCGCGGCGAGCAGCCCCCGGATCGGCACGGCCAGTCGTCGCCCGTGCTCGCGCCCGAGCCCCCGGGGGCCGCCGCCCGTCGGGGCGCGCAGGACCACCGGTTCGACGGGGACGTCCGCGGTCGGGGCCCCGGGAGGTGCCTCGGCGAGGGGGGGCGGATCGCCGTCCGCGAGCGCGGTGAGGGTGTCGGCGATCCCCGGTCCGAACAGGCAGAGCTCCGCCTCCATGTCGCGGGCCGCTCGCCACGTCGGCCGATCCACGAAGTAGCCGAGGTGGTCCTGGGCGCAGGCGAGGATCCAACGCGCGGAGCCCGCACCCATCCGTTTCGCGACGGCGCTCGTCGGTTCCCCCGGCACCGTCACGAGCTCCAGCGTTCCGAGGCGTAGGCGGGCGACGGGAACGGACCAGGAACCCAGCAACGCGCTCTCGGGCGAGCCGCCGAGGAGCGCGGCGGCCACCGTCGGCACGTGCGCGATGCGCGTGCCTTCGACGACGAGTCCGATGCGCTCCCGGTCCCGCTCGCCGAGGCGGCCGTACTCCTCGATGGCCGCGTCGCCCACCAGGCGTCCGTACGCCGCCACCTTCGCCCACACGTCGGGCGACGTGTTCGGCGGCGTAACGGGGGAGACGTCGCCCTCCGCGCCCTGGAGGAAGATTGCGGTCACGCCGGGCAGCCGTCGTTCGACCTCGCGACGCGCCGCCCCCGGCCACCCCGCGCTGATCGCCCGCACTCCCGCCCCGATCAGCGTCGGGTGGGCGCCGAAGTGCACGACCGCGCCGCGGGGAGAACCGTCGGGTCGGTCGATCCGGATCACGCCCAGCGAGGCGTCGGGTTCGACGCCGACCTCGGCGCGGCGGCGCACCGCGCCGCGCAGGCGTTCGCCGGACGTGCGGCCTGCACGGATCACCGCCGGGTCGAGATCCGCGTAGGCGCGTCGGATGGCAGCCTCGATCCGCGCGGCCGTGCGCGCGAAGAGACCGCGGTCGAAGGCGCCCATGGACGTTCGCCAGAGAGGGACGGTCGTCAAGCCCCCGGGGCCTGCGTGGGTGTGGGTCGCGGTGAGCACGACGTCGTCCAATCCGAGATCGGCGACGCGGCGTCGCACGAGCTCGGTCACGCGTCGGCTCACGCCCACGAGATCCACCGAGACGAGGGCGACGCTCCGGTCGCCCTGGCGGAGCACGAGGGCGCGCGCCTCGACCGCGTCGTGGACGGCGAGGCTCGGGCGACCCCACCGCGCCGCGTACCCGCCCAGCGCCACCCCGGGCGCGGGGGTGAGGTCCACCACGGCGAGGCCCGCCTCCAGGGGCGTCTCCTCGCCGGCGCGGGCGCCCCCGCCGGCGAGGCCCAGGGCGAGGAGGAGGAGGAGTCCCGCGACCGACGACCCGACCTTGGGAAGGCGACCCAGCATGCCCGGAGGGTACCAGCGCCCCTTCCCCGCCCCGGGGGGACCGGCCGGGGGGCGTGGCTTCCAACGAACGGTCATCCGCCGCGTAGGATGGAGCCGGGAGGCCGGGCATGACACGACGGCGGATCCGAGTCGCAGGGGCGGCGGCCCTCTTCTTCGGCCTCGCGGCCTGCCGGGCGCGCCTTCCCCTGGACCGGGGCGCGCTCGAACCGTCCCGCGCCGTCGCTGCGGCGCGAAAAGGAACCCCCGCGAGGCCGGGACGGTGGATGCGCGCGGGCGCGCGCGAAGCGCCGCCGTCCAACCTCGCCGATGGCACGTCCCCCCTCGATCTCGACGTCTCGCCCGAACGCTTGCGCGAGCTCGTGCGGTACCGGCCGCACGGTCCGTCCTCGTTCCTCGATCGCCTGTGGATCGGGGGCTGCGTGTGCGTCCCGGGCGAAGACCACCGGTGAGATGGGACACCGCGGCCTGCGCCGCGGCTACCCGCCCTCGCCGGTCCCGCCGCCCTGGTCACCGCCGCCGTCGTCGGTGCCGCCGCCGCTCCCGGGACCCGTGAAGACGAGCAGCAGCTCGTCCACGGACAGGAGGTCCCGCTCGGCCTTGAAGTGCTGCGTGTTGACCTCGAGGCGCAGCCGCAGCAGGACGCGCTCGCCCGCATCGACGAGCGCCTGGCACGCGAGGTAGGGCCCCGTGGAGTCCTCGAGGGCTTTCGCCGCCCCGTCGAGCAGCCGGGTCGCCTGCTTCGTCTTGTCCTCGTGCCCCTGCCCCTCCGCGCCCTTGATGACGGTGCGGTAGCGCGCGATCCGCGTCTTGATGTCTTCCCGCTCCTTCGCCCAGCTCGCGACCAGGTCGATGCTCTCCTTGCGGCTGAGGCGCGGGTCCTGCGGGTTGCTGCGCTTCGGCTTGGGCTTCTCCCGGACGGGCTCGGGGGCCGGGGGCGTGGCTTCGGGCTCGGGTTCCGGTTCGGGCTCCGGCTTCGGTTCCGGCGGGGGCGCGATCTGGATGTCGTCGCGCAGCGTGCGAGCGGCCATGAGCGGCACCGAGGAGAGGATGTCGCCCTTGTCCGCCGGCAGGTAGCCCTGCGCGACGATCCGCACCCGCAGCTTCGACTTCTTCCCCCAGTGCCAGTCCGACACGCGTTGGGAAGCCGCCTTGAGCTTGTCGAAGACGTCCCCGGAGACGATCCACCGACCGGACTCCGCCTCGGGGGTCCGCTCCAGCGAGACCTCGACCTCCCAGTTCCAGCCGACGACGACGTGGTCGCGCACGATGTGGCTGCCCTGGAGCCGGCGCTTGACCTTCTCGACCTTCTCCATCTTGACGTCCACGTCCTTGACGACGAGGCCGGTGGACGGCGGCTCTTCCACCGCTTCCTCGGACGGAGCCTCGGGGGCGGGGGCCTGCTGCGAGGACTCCTCCTCCTCCCCCGCCCGGGCGGGCACGGGGAGCAGGAAGGTCAGCACGAGGAACGGGAGCAGCCAGCGCATCGAGTGGACGTTTCCCCCACGTTCGGAACGGAGAGTGCGCGCATATTGTGCCGGGGAAGGCGAGACAATCAAGCGCCCCCGTTCGGCGCGAGGCGCGGCTCCGGGGCCCACGGACTCATCCCCCGGCCCGCTTGACGGTCCATCCCCGGGCCGCGAGGGCCTTCACGATCCGGTCCCGGTGCTCGCCCTGGATCTCGATGTCGCCCGCTTTCACCGCGCCTCCGGCCCCGCACAGGACCTTGAGATCGCGCGCCAGGTCCCGGAGCGCGGCGGCGTCCAGTCCCGTGCCGGTCACCACGGTCACGCCCGCGCCCTTTCGGCCCTTCGTCTGTCGGCCCACCCGCACGACGCCCGCGGGGCGGGGCGCCTCCCGCCCCGCCGGAGCCTCGCAGGCGCAGGCGGGGAGGGGGCGCCGGCAACGGGGACAGGTCTCCGGGTCGCTCGACCACGCCGGAACGGATCGGCCTTGACGCGCCATGCTTCGGGTCCCGCCCGGACCGTTCGTCCGGGGATCGGAGCCTACCCCACCTTCGAGAGGCCGCGTCCGGACACCCTCAGCGCCGGGGTTCTTCCGCCCGGTGCTCCACCGTCGCCAGGAACGCCTTCCACGCTTCCCAGTACGCCTCCCCGCCGACGGCGAGCGTCGAGTCGTGGTCGCCGCCCTCGACGGCGTGGATGCGTCGCCACGGCGCTCCCCGCGCCGCTTCGTAGAGCCGGCGGCCCATTTCCATGGGAACCAGCTCGTCGTCCTCGCCGTGGATCACGAGGACGGGAACGGTCACCCTCCCGATCTTCGCCACGGAATCGAAGTCGTACGCGGCCAGTACGCTCGCGAACGGCACCGACACCGCCCGCTTCGCCATCTCTCCGAGCGACGTGAACGACGATTCGACGACCAGCCCGTCTACGCGTTCCCGGGAGGCCACGTCGATCGCGACGGCACCGCCGAGCGACCGGCCGAAGACCACGACAGGTGCATCGCCCGCGCGCTCCCGCGCCACCGCCAGCGCCGCACGGGCGTCTCGGTAGAACCCCTGCTCGGAGGGCTTGCCCCCGCTGTTTCCGTAGCCCCGGTACTCGGCGAGCAGCACGCTCGCGCCCCGTCCGTGGAGCTCGGCCGCGTTTTCCAGCCGATCCGAGATGGTTCCTGCGTTGCCGTGGAAGAACAGGATCACCGGCGCATCGGGTCCCGCCGGGATCCACCACGCCTCCGTGCGGACACCGTCGGAGGCCTCTACCCACAGCGACTCGTACGCGAGTCCCACGTCGTCGGGCGATCGGCCCTGACCGTGGTCCGGGTAGAAGAGCATCGCGTCGGTCAACGGCCGTCGGAAGAGGAAGAGTCCGATCCCCAACAGGAGGACGGCGACGAGGATCGCGGCGAGCACGCGACGGAGCATAGCCCACGCCGCGCCTTGGCCGCGAACCGCGATGCGGCGTTGCCCTTCGAGAAGCCCTTGGCGGCTGCGCCGCTCGCGGCCCCTCGCGCCCTCGGACCCTTCCTTTCCGCCCACTTCAGCGGATGCGCTTGATGATGTGCCATCCGAAGGGACAGGTCTTCGGGTCGTAGTCCGCGATGCCGATCTCGCCGATCTCCAGCGAGAAGGCGACGTCGCCGAAGCACTTGGCCATGCTGCGCCTCTCGAATTCCCCCTTGCGGGGCGAGACGCCGTGGTTCGCCAGGGCGTAGGGGCCGCCGGGGGGCGGGTCCTCGGAGTACTTCCGCTTCAACGCGTCCCAGTCCGCGCCCTTCTCCAACTCGTCGAGGAGGCGGTAGGCGAGGGCCTTCGCCTCCTCGGGGTCCGCGTGGCGAGGGTTCGGGATCCGATCGCCCTTGGCGGCGATCAGGATGTGGTCCACGGTGACCCACGAGGGCTCCTTGCCCGCGTCGGGCTGCGGCGGCGGCGTCCGGTAGACCGTCGTCGGGGGCTTCATTTCGCGGACCGCGGGCGGGGGCGTGTCCTGGCCGCAGGCGGCCAGCAGGAGCAGAGGGACGACGAGCAGGGGGAGCGTGCGCATGGCGGCGCATTGTAGGCAGGCCCTCGGGCCGTACGGCAGCGTCCCCGGACGCGGCCCCGCGGACTACCGGACGGAGAGGCGGACCTCCGGGCCGAGGACCGCGCGGAGCGGCGCCTGGGCCAAGGCCGCGCGGGCGGCCTCGTCGCCACGGACCTCGGCCTCGAGGAAGAGGAGCGAGAGGGCGCGGACGCGATCGACCATCGCCGGGTCGCGGCGCCGCGCGAGGGCGTGCGCGCCGGCGATCCCTCCGAAGCCGTGGTCGGCGCCCTGGAGGACGGCGAGGAACTTCTCGCCGGGCGCGGCCCGCGACCACGGCTCGGTCCGCCAGTTGAAGGGCTGCCCGCCGCGCCCCCTGTCCTCCGTCCCCGTGATCACCATCACGGGCGGCGTCATCGTCGTCCAGGAGTCCGCGTCGAGGAGGTCGCCGCTCCCCTGCGGGGAGATCAGCAGGAAGGCCTTCGGCCGCCCATCCCGATGGACGCCGCGCTCCGTCGCTCCCTCCTCGCGCGTCGTGGCGCCGGCCAGGAGTTGGGCCGTGTGCGCGCCGAACGAGTGGCCGGCCACGGCGACGTGCCCGGTATCGAGGGTCCCCTCGAAACCGGGGAGCATCGCGCCGATGGCCTCCAGGTCGTCGAGCACGAGCCGCACGTCGCCGATGCGCGAGCGCCAGTGCCGGAAGGGGTTCGCGCGCGCCCCGGCGCCCTTGCGTAGCGAGAGGGAGTCCTCGTGCGTGGGCTGCACGACGACCCACCCGTGGCTCGCCCAGTGATCGACGAGCGGGCGATAGCCCTCCCGCGACCCGAACGCCCCGTGGGAGAAGACGATCACCGGACACGGCCCCTTGCGGACGGGCCACGTGACGGCGATCGGGAGCGACTTCTTCCGGAGCGGGTCGAGGAGCGGGGTTTCGAACCGCGCGATCTCGAAGGGGCCGGGCCGGACCGCCTCGCGTATCCGCGCGGCTTCCTTCGGGACGGCCGCGGTCTCTTCGTGGAAGAGGTGCAGGCGGAAGAAGTCGAGCATGCGATGGCGCTCGGTCTTCGTGAGGAACGCCAACCCGCCGTGGCTGGCGCCCGGGATGACCACCAGCGTCGCGGGGACGCCGACGTCCCTCAGCGCCTTCTCCAGCCGGACGCTCTGGGCGACCGGGACGAGGAAGTCCTCTTCTCCGTGGACGATCAGGAAGGGCGGGTCGTCGGGGCTGACCCAGGTGAGCGGGCTCGCGAGTCGGGCCCTCTCTTTCCTCTCCGCTCTCTCTCCGCCGAGGAAGGCGGCCACCGCGTCCATCTCCTTCGGGAGCTTCCCGTCCACTCGCGCGTCCTCGTAGATGTGGACGAGGTCGGTCGGACCGAACATGTCGTAGACCGCGGCGACGCGGCTCGAGACGTCGGCGTGGTCGCCGAGATCCCCTTCCAGCGCCTCGACGCCGCCCGACGTCCCGAGCAGCGCCGCGAGATGGCCCCCCGCCGACGCGCCGGCCACGCCGATCGCGCCGGCGTCGAAGCCGTACGTCGCCGCGTTCGCGCGGAGCCAACGCACCGCCGCCTTCACGTCGTGGATCTGGGCGGGCCACGTCGCTTCGCCGCTCAGGCGGTAGTCCACGCTGGCCACGGCGAAGCCCTCGTCCCGCAGCCAGAAGATGGGGCAGAAGAGCTTGCTGCCCATGCGCCAAGCGCCGCCGTGGAGCCAGAGCACGACGGGCGCGGGCGAAGCGGACGGCGCCGGGCGGTAGAGATCGAGGTGCAGCGCCCGGTCGCCGGCCGTCGCGTACACGAGGTTCCGTTCGACCGGCGGGACCTTCGCCTGCGGCTCGTCGCGAGGAGCGGCTTCCGCGCTGCGGCCGAGAAACAGCAGGGCGAACGCGAACAGGAGGAGGAGGGATCGACGCATCGCCCTCGACTCTACTGCGGCGCCGGGCTACGCCAGGGAGTCCGCGTACCTCGCAGGTGCCGCCACGCCGAGACCGTGGTCATCCACGCGTAGAGAACCGCCGCCAGCGGGACGAGCAGCGCGAACGGGGCCGGCACCCGGTGGTGACGAAAGGACGGGAGGACCTGGACGAGCAGGAGGAACCAGCCGGCGGCGCCCACGACCAGGAGCGGCGCGTTCGCCGCCAGGACCCCGGCCGCCGTGGCCGCCGGCGGCACGACGAAGGCGAGGAGCAACGCAAGCCACACCACGGGGACGAGAACGGCGCGGCGGCGGAGTTCCTCGAACGCGGAGCGTGCCACCATGTCCACGAAGGACCGGAGCGTCGGGCATGCCCGGGTGGAGACGATGTCGTCGGCGAACCCCGTCCACAGGCGGGCGCCCGCGTCCTTGGCGTGGCGGGCGAGGGCGAGGTCGTCGATCGTGGCATCCCGCCACGGGATGAAGGCTCCCGCGCGCTCCAACACGTCCGCCCGGACGAGCACGGCGCCCCCCGCCGCGCTGGCCACCTTCGACGCGGGATCGCTCGAGGCGCGGAAGGGGTACATCGCCTGGAAGAACCACACGAACGTGGGTGCGAGGAGCTTCTCCCAGAACGTCTCGGTCCGGAGCCTGGCCATCACGCTCACGAGGTCGAACGGGCCCCGCGCCGCCTGGGCGACGAAGCGCGCCACGCCGTCCGCGGGGTGGAGGATGTCGGCGTCGGTCAGGAAGACCCACGGGGGAGACGGGTCCTCGGCCGACCGGCGGCGGAGGGCGGCCCACCCCTCGGCCAGCGCGTGGACCTTGCCCGTCCAGCCCGCGGGGAGGTGATCGACCTCGAGGATCCCGACGGGCACCTCCGCCCCGGCGGCCAGCGAGCGCGCCACCGACGCCGTGCCGTCCGAGGACCGGTCGTCCACCACGGTCACGGATGCGAGCGGCGGTCGCTGGGCGAGGAGCGCGGGCAACGTCGCGGGGAGCCGATCGGCCTCGTTCCGGGCCGGGACGACGGCGTGGACCGGGGCGCCTGCCGCGTCGCCGGTCTTCGGGAGGACGTGTTCGTGGGGCCATCGCCGCGCACGGAGCACGCCGAGCGCGACCCAAGCGGCGAGCGCCGCTACGGCGAGGACGAAGAGGACCTCCACGGCGGGGCGCGGGCTACGTCTGGCCGCCCCACGCGGGGCCGGCGACCTCCCGCCAGCGCTCGCGGATGCGCTCGAAGACCTCCTCGGACAGGGGCCCCTCCTCGAGGACCCGGGCGTTCTCTCGCCAGCGACCGGGCCGGTTCGTCCCGACGATCATCGTGGCAACGCCCGGCACGCCCAGCGTGAAGCGAAGCGCCGTGCGGGCGGGGTCTCCCTCCTTCGCGAACGGGTACGCCAGCGCTTGCCATCGCTCCCAGTACGGCTGGTGGTACGCGTTGTCGGGCGGCCCGTCGTAGCGCCATACCGCGTTGCCGATGGGTCGCTTCGCGACGACCCCCAGCCCCCGCTCCCGCGCGAGCGGCAACGTGCGCTCGATCGCCTCCTGGTCCACGATGCTGACCGAGGTCTGGAGGGCGTCGAAGGCGCCGCTCCCGATCGCTACCCGGGCCGCCTCGCCGTCGCCGCTGTACCCGATGTAGCGCGTGTGACCCTTCTCCTTCGCGCGGAGAAGCGCGGTGATCGCGTCGCCCTTCTGCAACTCCTCCGCCCCGCAACTGTGGAGTTGGACGAGATCGACGTGGTCGGTGCGCAGGCGTTTCAGGCTCCGCTCGATACTGGCGAGGATCGATGCCGGGCGCCAGTCCTCCGTCCCAAAGCCCTCCGGATGGCCGCACTTCGTGAAGAGGTGGAAGTCCCTCCGCCGGTCGGCGACCGCGCGGCCGATCAGCGTCTCGCTGTCCTCGTAGCACTCCGCCGTGTCGATGACGTCGAGCCCGTCGTCGAGCGCCTGGCGGAGCAGGCGGGTCGCCGTCGCGACCGATGCCCGTTCGAGGCCGATCTCGGCGCCCCCGAACCCGAGGACGCTCACTTCCATGTCGGTCCGACCGAACCATCGCTTCTCCATGCCGGCTCCTCTCTCTCTCTCTCTCTCTGTCGCGCGCGCGGGGGGGGGCGCTCGATGGCCAGCGTATCCACCTTCCGAGCACGTCACCCGCCGTGCGCCCATCCCCAGCGCCCTGGTCGCCGTCACGACCGGGGGGTACGGGGCGCCCTGGAGACGCCACCGCAGGCCGTCGCGAGCGCGGTGACCTCGTCCGCGCCGAGGCGGCGCGCCGCCCCCTTCTCCAGCGTTCCCAGGCGGATCGGACCGAAGGCCACGCGGACGAGGATCTCCACGGGGTGTCCCTCGGCCTCGAGGCGGCGTCGGATCTGACGGTTCTTCCCCTCCGTCAACGCGATCTCGAGCCACGTCGAACGGGGAGCCTCGCGTTCGATCGCAACCGCCATCGGCCCCAGCCGGAGGGTGCCGACCACCAGGGTGTCCTCCCGCCACCGCCGCAGCGTTTCGGCCGAGGGGTGCCCGCGCGCCTTCACCCTGTAGACCCTCGGCACGTGGTGCTCCGGCTGGAGGAGCGCAGCCGCGAGCAGCGAGTCGTTGGTGAGGAGAAGCAGGCCCGCGCTCGCCATGTCCAGCCGCCCCACGGGCGCGAGTCCCGGGGCGCGGGGCGGGAGCACGATGTCCATGACGGTCGGGCGGCCCTCCGGGTCGGCGGTGGTGGCGACGACGCCGCGCGGCTTGTTCACGGCCCACCACTCGAGGTCCCGTTCGGGGTCGGGGGCGCGGACGAGGCGTCCGTCCACCGTCACGCGGTCGAGGGCCGCGTCCACGCGGACGGCGCCGTCCGTCTGCACGCGGCCGTTCACCGCGACGCGTCCGGCCCGAACGAGGTCCCGCGCCTCCCGGCGCGACGCGACGTTCGCGCGGGAGAGCCAGCGAACGAGCGGAACCCCGGCCACGCGTGCTCGTATGCCCTGCTCGTACGCCCTACTGGTAGGCCTCGTGGAGCGCCTCCGCGCCCGCCTTCATCAGCGTGAGGAAATCTCCGGTGCTCGGCTTGTTGCCGCCCGGGTCGAAGACGACGCTCTTCACTTCCCGGTGCTCGAGTTCCGTCACCACGTCGGGGAGCGGCGGGCTCTCCCAGATCATGACCTTCGCGGGATGCTCGGCCAGGAGCGCGTCGAGCTCCTTCCACATGTTCTCGTCCGGTTCCTCGTTCGACTCCCAGTGGACGGAGCGACCGTTCATCGAGAAGGCTCGTTCGAGGTACTGGTAGACGGGATGGGAGAAGAGCACGGGACGACTCGGATCCTGCGCCACCGCCATGCGGATGGCGTCGGCGACATCCCTCAGGTCCCTTTCGATCCCGTCGAAACGGTCTTCGAAGGTCTTCGTCTCGGCCGGCACGAGCTTCACGAGCGCCTCCAGCACGGCTTTCGCCTGGACCACGGCGATGTTCGGATCGAGCCACGTGGTGAAGGCCGTTCCCTTGTGGGTGTGCTTCCCTTCCGGTCCGTGCGAGTGGGTGATCACACCCTTCATCTGGATGTAGCGGTCCGCCACGCTCGCGGAGGTGTCGACGACGCGGGACGCCGGGAGCGAGGCCTTCAGGACCCACTTGGCGTACGTCGCGCCGTTCAGGAGGATCAGGTCGGCCTCCTGGAACCTGGCGATCTCCTCCGGCGTCGGCGTCCACCAGGCCGGATCCATGTCCGCGGGGACCGGGAAGTGGACGTCCACGGCCTTTCCCCCGATGCGCTCGGCGAAGTAGGCGAGCGGGTAATTCACGGTGTAGACGACGGGCGGGCCGTCCCGTCGCGTCCGTCCTGTCGCGGGGCTTCCCCGATCGCCGCAGGCACCGAGGGCGAAGAGGCCCGCGACGAGGAGCAGGAGCGTGCTTCTGCGCATGATGGGTCCTCCGGGGGGCGATTCAGCCTACGCCCGGAGGCGGGGCGGGCGGAGCGCGGCCGGGCCCTCAGTAGCGGAGGATGGCCAGCGCATCCGCGCCGTCGGGAATCCGTTCCACCGCCAGGGGGAAGACCCGACCGCCCGACTTCAAGGTGGCGGCCGCCGCGACGTCGAGCAGGTCGCGGTCGCCCTGCTCGTAGTGATCGTGGATGACGACGCTCCCGTCGGCGCCACTCCCGGCGACCCACGCGCCCCACTGCTGGCGACCGGCGGCGACCAGCAGCGTGTCCACCCGACCATGGTGCGCGGCCGGGAGGACGGCTTCGAGGCCCGCCGCCGTCTTGCCCTGGCCGGCGTGCGCCCGGTAGCGGTCGATCGCGTCGGTCTCGGCCTTCCGGAACTGGGGTTCGACGATGGCCCAGGCGCGGTCGTGGAGCTCCCTCATGCTGAGTTTCTCCGGGTTGCCGGGGACGCCCTCCTTCTCCAGGGTCGGGACCTTGCTGATCTCCCGGTAGATCGGGAAGTAGTGATCCACGCCGGCGAGGACGAGGGGGTCCTTGCCGTTGGCCAGGTGCTCCCTCAGGCCGTCGTCGACGCGGCGGAAGTACCGCTCCAGCTTCGACTTCTCGATGGCGGCGGGCCCGCCCTGCCCGTGGAAGACGGCCGCTCGCCGGGAGCCTCCGTCGCCCGTCGTGGCGGCGGAGGAGCCCGTGTGGAACTGGAGGCTCTTCTCGGGGTGGTCCATCCAGAGCGCTTCCCGCAGGCTCTTGGGCATGCCGTCGGGCTCCAGTTCCTCCACGTGGAATCGCGTGCCCCGTAGCAGGCGCACTTCGTTCTGGCTGAGCGCCAGGACGTAGAAGCGCCCGTCGCCGCCCACGATCGGGAGGAGCCGCTTCACGTGGAATGCGCCGGCGACGACGTGGAGCTCGCTGAAGGGCGCGGGAAGGCGGTAGATGCGCGAGAACCCCGGTGCGAGGAACACGGCGAGCCCGTCCCCGAGGTTCTCCCAGAACGGTCCCTCGTTCAACAGGTCACGGGCCGGCTTCAGGATCTCCTGCGCCGACGTCTCCCGAATTGCCACGCCCTGGAGCTCGCGTTCCGAGGCCTTGAGGAGGTTCTTGAGACGGATCGTGTCCTGCTGCATCTCGTGACCCGTGCGATGCGTCGGCATGTAGATGGAGACGCAGGGACCTTCGCGGTGCGCGAGAAGTGCTTCGAGGTCCTGCATGTGGAGCGGCGTCATCATGGTGCGGCTGTCCCTTCGCGGTTGCGAGGCGTGGAGCGTGCTTCACGGCGGTAGCGCGACGCCCGGTGGCGAGGTCCTGCCCCGGTCGCGCACCGCCCCGGATGAGTGCGGCCATCTCAGAGGCTGTGAAGGAAGGGGCCGAGGGCCCGAGGCCGAGCGAGGGGCCACGAGGCAAGGCGCGAGGAGGAGGCGACCCCACCGTGGGTCGCTGACGACGAGCAACGCAGCATCGTGGTCCCGCAGCCGGCCGAAGCCCCGGACTTCGATTTCTTCACGTTCTCTCAGAGGGCGTGAAGAAATGGGCCGAGGGCCCGAGGCCGAGCGAGGGGCCACGAGGCAAGGCGCGAGGAGGAGGCGACCCCACCGTGGGTCGCTGACGACGAGCAACGCAGCATCGTGGTCCCGCAGCCGGCCGAAGCCCCGGACTTCGATTTCTTCACGTTCTCTCAGTCGACCCCCCCGGTCGTGCATCCCGAAGTCCATGGCGAACATCGGGTGGCGAGCATACCACTCGCGACGGCGCCCGATCCGGGGTCGGGAACCCCCGCAAGCCGGGCCGCATGCGCGGGGAACGGCGGGAGCAATCGGGACTTTCTGCCTAGTGACCGGGGCGGCGGGTGTCCGGTTTCGGCCTCGCCTTCCGTTCGGGGGAAGGGAGGGCGCCTTCGGCCGCAAGCGAACGGTGCCCTGGGATACGGCCGGCGAGGATACGGCCCGTCCCGATCCCGGTGTGGCTTGGAATGTCCGGTGCCCGCGGCTCCTCGGCCGCGGGCACCTCCCACTCCGACCCACGCCGCAGCCCGGACGTCGCGATCCGGGTCGCGATCCGGGGCGCGATCCGGCATGATCCGTGCGCGCGATCCCTGCGCGAGGCGCGGAGGCGGGCGTTGGACCGGTTGGGTCCCTATCGCATCGAGGCCGAGATCGGATCGGGCGGGATGGGGACCGTCTACCGCGCCGCCGTGGTGGAACCCGCCGGCGGCATGCCGCCGGGCCGCGTCGTCGCCCTCAAGGTCATCCACCCGCACCTCGTGGACCAGCCCGCCTTCGTGCGCCGGTTCCTCCGCGAGGCGGACATCGGCCGGAAGGTTTGCGACGAACACGTGGTCCGGACGCTCGACGCCGGCGAGTCCCGTCTCGACGGGAGGAGCGTCCTCTACATCGCGATGGAGTTCGTCGAGGGCCGCACGCTCCGACGGATGCTCCTCGATCTGGGGTGCGTCCCCGAGCTGCTCCTCCGCGAGCTCGCGCGTCAGATCGCCTCGGGCCTCACGGCGATCCACGCCCAGGGCATCGTCCACCGCGATCTGAAGCCCGAGAACGTGCTCGTCACCGACTCGCAGCGCGTCTGCATCATGGACCTCGGCGTGGCCCGGCTGGTGGACGGAACCTCTGGTCTGACGGCGCCGGGGCACTTCGCCGGCTCGGTCCACTACGCTGCGCCCGAGCAGTTCCGCCACGAAGACGCGGGGCCCTCCGCCGACCTGTACGCCCTGGGCGTGGTCCTCTACGAGATGGCCACCGGCGGCAATCCGTTTCGCAGGACGGACATCGCGACGACGATCCACGCGCATCTCCGGGAGACGCCGTCGCCCGTGCACCACTGCCGCCCGGCGGTGTCCGTGTTCCTCTCCGAGGTGATCGCGACGCTCCTCGCCAAGCGTCCCCAGGACCGCTTCTCGACCGCCTCGATGCTGGCGAGGGTCCTCGCCGAGGGAGAGCGCTCCCGGTGGTGGGTCGGGCGGGAGAAGGCGCTGCTCGCCTCCCAGGTCGTTCGGCCGGAGATTCCCGTGCGGCGGGACACGGCGGTCCGCGGCCGGGACGCGGAGCTCGCCGCCTTCGCCGGGTGGTGGAAGGAGGCGACGCGTGGTCATGGCCGCGTCGTCGTGCTCGAGGGCGAGGCGGGCATCGGGAAGACCCGCTTCGTGGATGCGGCGATCGAGCGCGTCGGCGACGTCGATGCGCACGTCCTCTACGGCGCCTATCTTCCGACGTCCGGCCTGGGCGCGTTCTCCGACGCGATCGTCGAACGGTTCGGGGACGCGACGCTCGACCAGGCGCTGCGACCCTATCTCGATGCGATGCCGGAGCTCGTCCCCGGTTTCGCGGCCCTCGTCCGCCACGGCGACCTCCCACCCGGCGCGCGGCGACTGGAGGGCGACGCGCCGCACACCCTGATGGTGCAACTGGTCCGCGCCCTCGCGCGCGAGAAGCCCGTCCTCTGGGTGGTCGAGGACCTCCACTTCGCTCCGCCCGAGAGCCGTGCCCTCTTCGTCTCGCTGGCAAGGGCCATCGCCGCCGCGCCCGTGCTCCTCCTCGTGACGACGCGCCCGGGGCGTGCCGACGACGAGCTCGCGCGTCTCACGGCGCTACCGCACTGCCGCCGCCTCGCCCTGGACCGCCTGTCCCCTCGCGAGGTGATCGAGGTCCTCCGCGAGGCCTTCGCGAGCGCCACGCTCGCGGATCGGTTGGGCGGTCGGATCGCCTTCAAGTCGGACGGCGTCCCCTTCTTCGTCTTCGAGATGGTCCGCGGCCTCGAGGAGGGGGGGTACCTCTCCCGCTCCGACGACGGGACGTACCTGGAGACGCAGGAGATCGGGGAGATCGAGGTTCCGTCCGCCGTGCGCGATCTCGTGCAGGCCCGCACCAGGGACCTCGAGCGCCCGGACCGCGCGATCCTGGACGTCGCCGCGGTGCAGGGCTTCGAGTTCGACCCCGACCTCGTCGCCCGCGTCCTGGAGTCGAAGCCGATCCTGGTCCTCCAGGCGCTGGCGGAGGTGGAGCGGCGAAGCGGCCTCGTTCGCGGCGCGGGCCGGCTGCTCCGGTTCGACCACCACCAGGTGCAGGAGGTCCTCTACGACGCCCTTCCCCAGGCGCTTCGCGTCGCCTACCACACGGCTCTTGCCTCCGCCCTGGCCGAACGGGAGGGGGTGGGGGAGAAGCCCGTCGAGGAGGTCGACCCGAGGACCTGCGTGTTCCTGGTCACGCACCATCTCCGGGGCGCGCGACCGGAGGACGCCTTGCCGTTCCTCGATCGGGCCCTGGACCACCTGGGCTACTCCTACCGGACCGAGGCGGTGGTGGACCGGATCGAGCGGGCGCTCGCCGTCCCCGGGCTCGTGCGCGGGGAGCGGAGGACCCGCCTCCTGCTGCGCGAGGCGGCCGGCTGCGGCCATCTCGGCCGGCGAGCCGCCCAGGAATCGGCGCTCCGAAGGGCGCTCGCCCTGGCCCGGAAGGCGGGCGACCCGTCGCTCCAGGCCGAGGTCCTGACGGACCTCGGCTGGTTCCGGATCCGGGTGTCCGACTACGCCGGGGCGGAGGAGACGCTCCGCCAGGCGCTCTCCCTCGCGCGCGAAGCCGGCGGCGATTCCCCCCTCCGCGCCGCGGCCCTCCACCTCGGCGTCGCGCTCTACTACCTGGGACGCCTCGACGAGAGCGAGCGCCTCCTCGAGGAGGCGCTCGCCGTGGCCCGCCGTGGGGCCGACCGCGCGGGCGAGGCCGCGGCGTTGGGGAGTCTCGGAAACGTCCTCCGTACCCGCGGCCGGCTCGACGAGGCGCTCACGAATCACCGACGCCACCGCGAGATCGCCCGCGAGATCGGCGACCCCGCCTCCGAGGTGACCGCACTCGGAAACATCGCCAACGTCCACACGTACCGGCGGGAGTACCTGTCCGCGCGGGACTGCTACGAGCGGGCGCTCATCCTCGCCCGCAGCATCGGCGACCGCTACCAGGAGGCCATGCTGCTGGGGAACCTCGGCGGTTCGCTGCTCTCGCAGGGAGGCTACGCGGAGGCGCTCGAGACGTACGAACGCGCGCTCGGCATGTCGCGCGAGATCGGAAACCGGCAGGGCGAGGCGAACGTGCTCCTGAATCTCGGGCACGTCCGCCGCCTGCTCGGCGACCTGGACGGCGCGCAGGACGCGTTGGAGGCCTGCCGGCGGATCGCGCTCGAGGTCGGCGATCCGCGGCTCACCGCCTACGTCCTGCTGCGTCTCGCGAAGATCCATCTCGTGCGCGGGAACCTCGACCGCGCCGACCACCTGGCGCAGGAGGTGACGGAGCACCCGGAGGCCAGGCGCCTGGGACTCTTCTCTCCCGCCCTCGCCGTGCGGGCCGAGGTCGCCGAGGAGGCGGGCGACACCGCGGGGGCCCGTTCGCTGTTCGACGAGGCACTGGCGCTCGCGGAGCCCGACGACCCCGCCGCGAGGATCCTCCGGCTCCGGGAGGCGGGTCTCTCGCACGCGACGCCGGAGACGATCCGCGCGCTCGTGGCCGCGCGCGACGGCCCCGTCACCGCGATCAGCGAGATCGAGGCCGATTTCCAGGCGTGGCGCGCGACCCACGACATCGGATACCTGGAAGCGGCCCACCAGGAGCTGAGGGCTCTCGCCGCCCGCGTTCCGGCCGCGTACCGCGACTCGGTCGTGGAGAACGTCCCGATCCACCGCGCCGTCCTCGCGGCGTGGCGGCGACGGGAGGGCACCGGGTCGTAGCCCGCGGCGGCGATCGACCCTTCCCCGTGCGGGGCGATCTCCGGTACAACCGGGCGCGGAGAAGACGTGGCGCAAAGGGCCCTTCCCCTCCTGGTCGTGCTGCTCGCCGCGGGCCTGCTCGTGGGGGTGGGACGGTCCCTCTTCCCTTCGCCCGAGCCCTACGCCGGGCAAGACGAAGCGGCTCCGACGGTTCCCGGGCAAGCCCCCGTGCTCGTCGGCGCCCCGCGCGAAGTCGACGTGGCGGCGTTCCTGGAGGGCATCGATTGGCGCGGCAGCGACGGCGTCCGCGCGGCCACGATTCGCGAGCGGGCCTCCCGGGACCCCACGCTCTTCGATCGCCTCGCCGCCCTCGCGAAGCTGTCGGACGCCGAGCTCGCCCGGCGCCGCATCGGTCTCCAGCGACTCACGCTCGCGCTGGCCGCGTTCGGGCCGGACGGCGCGCGCGTGCTGGCGGCCATGTTGGGGACGGAGAGCGACCTCCGCGACGGCATGGTGCTGCAAGCGCTCCGGACGATGGGGCCGGACGCCGCCCCGGCCACCGCGTCGCTGGTCGCGTATCTCCAGCGCGTCCCGATGACCCGTGCCTACGGTTGGAGCAGTACGGTCGCCTTCTTCAGCCTGCAGCAGATCGGTCCCGCGGCCGCCGACGCCGTCCCCTTCCTCCTGGAGCGACTCCAGCCTCCGCTGCGGGGTCTTCCCGCCCAGGCGGCCAGGGCGCTCGCCGCGATCGCCGGCGGTACTCCCGACGTGCTGAGGAGCCTCCGCGTCGCGATCCTCGAGGACACCGATGCGCGGCCGGGACTGCTCGACGCGCTCGCGACGCTGGGGCCCGCGGGTGCCCCCCTGGTCCCCGACGTCGTCCCTCTGCTCGACGACTACGACCCGCACGTCCGCCGCGCGGCGGCGGCGGCGCTGGGGGCGTCGGGCGTCGCGACCCCGTACGTGGTGGGAGCCCTCGCCCGGCTCCTGCAGGAGGAGCACGGGGTCGGGGCCGGCCAGGCCCTGGCCGCGCTCGGCGAGGCCGGCCGCGCCGCGCTCGTCGCCATCGCGCGCGACGGCGAGACCGACGACGAGCGCCTCTACGCCTTCCAGGCGTTGCTCGACGCGGGCGCCGACGTCCGTCCGCAGGTGGACGTACTCCTCCGGATCGCCGAGTCCGACTCGGATCGCCTCCGGAGCAAGGCGGTGGACCAGGTGGCACGGATGGACCCGCCGGCGGACACCCCGGAGGCGCTCACGTGGTTGGAGGGGCACTACGAGAGCTCCGTCGTCGGCCGCAGCGCCGCGCACGCCCTCGCCCGCTTCCCCGGAACCGACGGGGTCGCGTTCCTGCTCGCGAGGGCGAAGGAGGGGGACGCGGGCGACAAGCTGCGGGTCGCGTGGGCGCTCCTGGACGCCAAGCTCCTCCCGGAGGAGGCGACGGCCCTGGCCCTGGCGGGGCTCGAGAATCCCGACGGCGACGGGGACGTCCGTTCGGCCTTGCGCTTCTTCACGGCCACGGACGCTCCCGCCGACTCGTCCCGGCTCCTCTTGCTGATCGAGCGGCACCTCCACGACGAGGAGGCGTCCACGCGGCAGGTGGCGTTGAATGCGCTCTGCAAGATCGGGGAGCCGGAGAGTCGGCTGGTGCCGATCCTCGTCGCCGCGCTCGACGACGACGCGACGCGTTGGCTCGCCGCGAGCGCGCTGACCCGCCGCCCGTCCAGCGCCGCCACGAGCGTGCCCGCGCTCCTCGGGCGCTACGCCGCGTCCATCGCTTCGAAGGGACGAGGGGAGGGGATGCTGTACGTCGCGCTCGCGACCCTCGGACCGCGGTGGTCCGGCACGGCGAAGGCCCTCGACGAGGCGATCGCCGCCGCCTCCCCCGTCGCGGCGCCGATCCTCGAGTCCTGTCGCCGCTCCTTCGTAGGCCGAAGCGCGCCGTAGTCCGTACGGAGCCTGGCTCCCAGGCACACCTTTTCGCGCTACGGAGCCTCGCTACGGAGCCTGGCTCCGATGCACACGGTTCGCCGGGAGCGCCCGGAAGTAGGGCCCTCGACGCGCTCGGGGGAGCCCGTCGGGGTGCAAAAGGTCTGATCGGGAGCCAGGCTCCGTACCGTCGAAAGGTCGGATCGGGAGCCAGGCTCCGTACCGTCGAAGGGTTTGATCGGGAGCCAGGCTCCGTACCGCCGTACCGAACGTCAGAGGTACCGGCGGCTCCACGCGGCGAGGACCTCCGCGACGTAGCGGGAGTCCTCCTCGCGGCTGAGCAGGTGGTCCGCGTCGTCGAGGGACACGAAACTCTTCGGGTGTCGCGCCGCGTCGAACAGCCGCCGGGCGTGCTCGATCGGCACGACCTCGTCCGCGGGCGAGTGGAAGATCACGAGGGCGCGCGACGGTCCGTGGGCGAGGTCCCGCTCCAGGCGCTGGTCCTGCAGGTCGTCCAGGAACTGCTTGCGGATCCGGAAGGTCCGGCCGCCCAGCGAGACGGCGGCAAGGCCCTTCTCCTCGATCCGCTCGGCGACCGGGCCGAGCAGTTCCGCCACGTGCCGCGGGTCCGACGGCGCGGCGATCGTCGCGACGGCGCGGACCGACGGGAGCGACGCGGCGGCGACCAGCACCGCCGCTCCGCCGAGGCTGTGTCCGATCAACAGCGAGGGGGGTCGATGTTCCTCCTCCAACCAGCGCGCGGCGGAGACGAGGTCCTCCACGTTCGACGAGAAGTTGGTATTCGCGAAGTCGCCTTCGCTGCCGCCGATCCCCGTGAAGTCGAAGCGCAGGACGGCGATCCCGTGGGCCGTCAGCCCACGGCTCACCCGCGACGCCGCGAAGACGTCCTTCGAGCACGTGAAGCAATGGGCGAAGACCGCATACGCCCGCGCCGCATCGGTCGGCACCTCCAGGCGCGCCGCGAGCAACTCGCCCTCGTCGTTGGGAAACTCGATCCGCCGGGTCTCGTACGCGTCCATCCCCGTACCGTACGAAGCCTGGCTGTGAACGAAACTCCTTGGCGTACCGGAGCCCGGCTCCGTACCGCCCCGTGGCTCCGTATCGCCGTACCGCCTACTTGTCCGGTGCCTCCACCGCAACGTGGGGGGGATTGCCGGCCAGCCTGCCGAACCCCACGAGCGCGTCCCGCAAGCCCCCGGGCTTGGCCAGCGCGGCGTCCTCCACGGCGGGGGGGACGACCTTTCCGTCCATCACGAGATAGGGGATGGCCTTCGTGGCCCGCGTTTCCTTCACCCACGCCCGGATCGCGTTCGCGCTCGCGTCCTGCGGCGGCGCCGCGCCCTCGAACCGGACGTCCCGTGCACCGGCGCGGTGGAGCACGTCGAGGATGGCCATCACCGTCCCCGTCGGGACGCCCGCGCCGAGGGGCGGCGGTGCCTTCACCTCGAAGATCGCCGGCTCGCCGTCCTTCCCATCCGCCAGCGCGCGCCGGACCGACGCCGCCACGCCCTGCGGATCGGAGCGATCGGCGTCCGCGGCGGCGAAGGCCTTGATGGCGACGTGTCGGATCGGATCCGGGAAGGTCCCGGAGCGGCTGAGTCCGCGATCCACGGGAAGCGTCCAGCCGATCGCGCCGCGTCCTTCGCCCTCCAGGGGGCGCGCGCCGAAGAAGATCCGGGAGATCTGGATCCGCGGGTCGGCGGCGACCTGGACCACCCACTGCCCGAGCCGCCACGGGACGGCGGCGTCGGCGTCCACCAGCAGGACGCGGTTGCTCGTGCCATCGTCGTTTCGCCACTCGGACTTGTCGGTTCGACGGCGAAGCTCGTCGCGGAGCTCGGCGAGCCCGAGGGACCGTCCGCCGTCCACGGTGATCCGTCCGTCGCGGTCGATCGCGACCGGGATCACCACCGAGGGATCGGGTCGCCGGCCGATCGTGCCGAGTCGCGGGAGGTCGGGGGGCTTCGGCTCGTCCGCCCTCGCGGAGGGAAGTCCCATCGCGGCGGCGAGAAGCCACAAGGCCCCTGCCCGCCGCATCCACGGATGCGCGCCATGCACACTGCGTCTCCCCGGGTCGGAAGGGACCGATTCATCGTAGGCTCGCGGGCACCACGGCGTCAAGCCCGGACGTGGCACGGACCGAGACCGGCAAGAGATCGCTGCGGAGGCCGTCGGAGAGGGGCGGCCCCCTATCCGCCGCCGAACCAGCGGGGGCGGGCCAGGCGCGCCCAGTCCGCCGTCGCCATGAGGATCGACGCGTCGCGGACGCCGGGCGTGAAGGCGATGCGGTCGTTTCGAAGCAGCGCGCGGTGGGCGTAGAGGGGGAGGGGCAGGATCGGCTCCCCGAAGGGAGGGACGCAGCCGGGCACGCAGTGGGTGAGCGCCCGGAGTTCCCTCTCCGTCGCGAACCGGGAGCGCCGGGCTCCGGTCGCCCTTCGCGCTTCGGCGGAAGGAAGGCGCATCGCCGCGGGTAGCACGAAGAGAACGAAGCGGGGTTCGGCTGCGGGGCGTGTGCGCAACTCGTCCCGCAGGCGCGGGCCGTCCCGCGACGCCCTCTCCTTGCCGGCCTGCACGGTCCGCCGAGGCCCGCCGTCGCCCGAGCGCGGGATCTTGTCCGACACTCGCAGCACCAGGCTCTTCCCCCCGATCGCCATGGGCTCTCCCCGGGCGGCGGCCGCCTCCTCGGAGGTGCGCACGGGGGCGTGGTGAGTCTCCCGAAACGGCACGCCCCGGTCGGCGAGGAGGGCGACGATGCGGTCGTGGACGGAGCCTTCGGCCATCGGCGCGGCCATTGTCCGCCGTTTCCGCGCTTGGACGCATCCTGCGCGAGATGCGGACCCGGGCCGCGCGATGCAAGGCCCGTTCGGGGGTCGTGCCGGCCAGGAAGATCACGCCGGGCGGCGCGCCGACCGGTCCGCGCGCCCTCTCGGGTATCCTCCTCCGCCGGAGGCACGCGCGTGTATCGCATCCAGGTCGTCGAGGGCGTCAACCGGGGGCTCGCTGCGAAGGTGCAGGGCGAGGTCGTCGTCGGTCGTCTCTCCTCCTCCGACCTCGTGCTCGCGGACTCCAAGGTCAGTCGCCGCCACGCCGTCTTCCTCATGGAGGGTCTGGACCTCGTGGTGAAGGACGAGGGCTCGTCGTACGGCACGCTCCTCGACGGCGAGCGCGTGGAACGAGGCGTCCTGAAGCACGGCGACCGCGTGCGCGTGGGGGATACCGTTCTCGGCATCGTGGACGAGGACGAGGAGGAAGAGGAGGAAGCCGGCACCGGAGAGCGGGCCGACGACGGCGCGTTCTCCATCTCGCCCTCCGATCCCCACCTGCTCCCCTACGCGACGATGTCCATCCTGGCCGAGGCCGGCGGGCCCGCGCCGGAGATGTCCGTCCCCGCCATGCAGCGCCGCCTGGACACGGTGATGGGGGTGGCGGAGAGCCTCGCGAGCATCCCCAGCTTCGGCGAGGCGCTCGACCGTTCCCTCGCGAGCCTGCTGGACGTCTTTCCCCAGGCCGAACGGGCCTTCGTCATGCTGGGGGATGCCTACGAAGCCCTCCAGCCGCGCGCCGTGCGCTTTCGGGGCGAGGAGACGACGAAGACGCCGGCCCTCTCCTCGACGCTCTGTCGGGCCGCGCTCGAGAAGAAGGAGGTCATCGTCTACCGGAGCGAGCCCGACAAGTCCGAGTGGGCCGCGCGGAGCCTCCTCACGCTCAACATCTGGAGCGCGCTCGTCATCCCCCTGATCGTTCGCGACGACACCCTCGGCCTGCTCGTGGTGGACACGAAGGACCACCTCCGGCCCTTCGGCGTCGCCGACATGCAACTCGCCGCCGCCGTCGGACGACAGATCGCCATCAGCATGAGCAACGCCGCGCTCGTCGAGCAGGTCGAGCGGGAGGCCCTGACCAAGCAGAACCTCATGCGCTTCCTGCCCGCGCCGGTGGCGGAGCAGGCGCTCCACGGAGAGGTGAAGATCGACCTCGGCGGCGCCGCCTGCGACTGCACGGCGCTCTTCGCGGATGTCGTGGGGTTCACGAGCCTCTCCGAGCGCATGCATCCCGAGGGCATCGTCGCGATGATGAACACCTTCTTCGATCGCATGGTGCCGTGCATCCGCGATGCCGGTGGCGCGATCGACAAGTTCATCGGCGACTGCATCATGGCGCTCTGGGGCATCCCCTTCGAGGAAGCGAACCACACGCTCCAGGCCGGGCGCGCCGGCCTCGCGATGCAGAACGCTCTGTGGATGCTCAACTGCGAGCGCCACCAGGACGGAGAGCGGCCGCTGGCCATGGGCGTCGGCTTCGAGTTCGGCCCCGTCGTCGCGGGGAACATCGGCGCGGAAAGCCGGATGGAGTACACGGTCATCGGCGACACCGTGAACACCGCCATGCGCATCGAGAGCCGCGCTTGCGCCGAGCAGGTCCTCGCCGGACCCGCCGCCTGGGAGCGCATCCAGGAGCACGCGTACGGGTACCGGATGCCGCCGCTCTCCGTGAAGAACAAGGCGGCGCCGCTCGTAACGGTGTCGCTTCGCGGGATCGACGCGGCGGCCGGCGAGGTGCTTCTCCACATCCCGGTGCGCATCGGCACGGCACCGGCACTCCTCGTGCGACGCCGAGAGCACGACGTGTTCGAGGCCCTGCACGATCGCGAGAGGACGCCTGAGCCCGGGGCGGGCATCGATCTGGACATCCTGGAAGCGGAGCACGCCCCCGCGGCCCACGTGGTGTCGGTAGAGGCGGTGGAGGAGGGCGGCGCGTGTCCGCGCCTCGGGCGCTCGCGACTGGTCCTCGATGACGGCGCCCTCGCGGGGCTTCTCGCCCGACCGCTCTCCGTCACCGACCGCGCATGGCCCGACATGCCCCGGGGGGCCCCTCGGCGCTCTCCCGACGTCGCCCTCGGGGGCTGATCCCCGGGATCGAAGGGAGAGGGGGGGCTCGCCCGCCCTCGCGCATGGACCTACGCTGGTGTGCCGACCGGCCTCCTCGGGAGAATCGCCATGCGCATCACGGCCGTCTCTCTCGTCGTCCTCCTTGGCGCCGTCGCCGCCGGATGCGGCAGTGTGGACAGCGCCTACCCGTTGAGCGAAGGCCTTGCTACCAAGGTCGATCCGGACCTGGTCGGGTACTGGGTCGCGACGAAGGAGGGAGAGTCCAACCCGACGGACCTGCCCTTCATCTTCGTCGTGGGCCGGGGCCAGGCGGGGGCGGATGCGATGCAACTCGGCCTCGTCGGTCTCGATCGCGACCAGCACGTTCGAGCGGTGCGCACCCCCCTTCTTCCCACGACGATCGGAGGACGCCGATACCTGAGCGTGCAGAATCCGGACGAGACGCACGCGTACGGCATCTGCGGCTACGAGTACGACGAGGCGTCCAAGGACGATCTCTGGCTCTACGTTCCCGACGTCGCCTGCTTCGCGAAGGGCGTCCTCGCGGGAGACCTCGAGGGACGGGTCGAGGGAGCGAGCGGCGACCTCGCGCTCCGGCAGGTCCACCTGACGGGCGACACGGCCTCGCTCCGAGCCTGGATCGAGACGCATGCGAAGGACGCATTCCGACGGGTCGGGGCCCCGCTCCACCGGCTCCGCACGACGTTTCGGTTCGGCGGCGCGACGGCGTCCGAAGCGAAGCCCGCCGTGCCCTCCGCCTCGGTCGCCGACCCCGCGACGACGTCGATGGACGACCTCTCGCTGGCGAACGCTTCGACCCGGGACGTGCTGGAGAGCGTGGCCCAACGCCTGGGGCGGACGCTTCGCGTGACGGATGCGGCGTCGGCGAAGCTGAAGACCATGCGGGTCACCCTGTACCTCGAGGACGCTACCGTCGCCGGGGTCCTGGACACGCTGCTGCTGCCCTACGACCTCGCCTGGCGCGTGGCGGGAGACGCGCTGGTCGTCGGGACCTCTTCGGAGATCCCGCGCAAGGCGGAGTGACGAGCCTCCCCCCCGGCTCGGCGCCGGCTACGCGATCGGCCAGACGATCCGGGTGCGGAGCTTGTCCGGCGGGGTGCTCCTCGGGTCGTCGAGGTACTCCTCCCAGGGGGCGTCCCTGCCCTCGTGCTCGCTCGACGCCAGCCACTTGGCCAGGGTCGCCCACGTGCCCTTGAGACCGTCGTAGGGCCCGACATGGAGCGTCGTCACCGCGCGCCCGCCCGGCAGCGTCGAGGGTTGGACGTCGCCCAGGCCCTGGACGGCCGTGCGGACGGGCACGGCCAGCTCCATCTCCCCGTGGTCGCCATCCCAGTCGAGCCAGCGCGCGACGAGCGGGCCGGCCATGTGCGGGCCCGCGACGGCCATCAGCCGTGGGACGAGCTCGCCGATGCGGTCACCGATCTCCGGCAACGTGACCGGCGTCCGAATGCCGAGTGCGGGCCGCTCCTCGAGCGTCTCGATGGTGGTCTCCATCATCTCGTTCCTCCGCTTCGACGCTGAAGCCGGGCCCCATTCAAACGGGCGGGGGCGGCCGGGGCAACGGCGGGGTGACGCCGGGCGCCGGAGGGAGGGGGGCGCCCGGTGGCCGGGGCTCCCCCCGTGTCCGGCCGAGGGAGGACGCAGCTGGCCGGGAGGGCATCGTAGGATCGCCTCGATCATGCGTGCGGCAAGGCGTCAGCGGCGGACCGGCCGGCCCCGGCGTCGTCTCGGCGTCGGCGCGGCGATGGCCCTCGCCCTCCTTCTCGCAGGCGTCGTTTCGTGCGGACGAACCGGAGGGCTATCGCCGGCGGCGGTCGTGGTCTCCGCGAAAGACCTCGGCGTCCTGCCCACCCATCCCGGGATCCGCGGGCGCGACGGCGGCTACGGCGGCACGTTCGCCGGACGGTCCGTCTGGCTCTACGGGGACACGGTCCTCGAGGAGGCCGCCGCGGACGGTCGGCGGTGGCGCCACAACTCCTGGTCCGCCACGACGGACTTCGATGCGTCGGACGGCCTGACCGGCTTCCTCGAGCCGCTCGACGCCGCCGGGGCGCCCGAGGAGTTCTTCCCGCAGACCATCGACGAGCAGACCTGGAACGACATCCACTTCGTGGACGACTGCACGGTGGAGCCCTGCGGATCCCGGTGGGCCGTGTGGCCGGGGGCGATGGTGGAGGACGCGGCGCGCGCTCGCGCCTTGGTCTTCTACTTCCTCGTCTACGCCGAGCCCGGCGACTTCAACTTCCAGGGTGTCGGATCGTCCATCGCCGTCTGGGACGACTTCGACGCGGGGCCGACGCGTCCCGAACTCTCACCGGGTACGAAACACCCCACCCTGCTGTTCGGCGAAAACGAGCCGGAGTTGGGCGCCGCGGCGCTCGTGGTCGGTGACAGGGTCTACGCCTACGCCTGCGTCACCGAGGGGCTCTCCAAGCCCTGTATCCTTGCCCGGGCGTCGCTCGCGGATGCGCTCGATCACGACGCCTGGCGCTGGTTCGCGGGCGGGGGGGCATGGTCGCCCCGCGCCGCCGACGCGCGCCCCGTGCTCGACGGAAACGACATCATGACGGTCACCTTCTGCCCTGCCCTCGGAGTGTACCTGGCCGTCTACAGCCAACCCCTGGGCACGCGGACCCTGCTCCGGACGGCCCCCGCCCCCGAGGGGCCGTGGTCCAGGGCGACGCTCGCCTTCGCCACGAGGAAGCCCGAGGGTGACGCGACGGTCTACGACGCGCTGGCGCACCCGGAGCTCGCGCGGGACGGCGGCCGCGTCCAGTACGTGTCGTATTCGCGGAGTACCGGGTTCCTGGAGAGCGAGGTCCGTCTCGTCGAGCTGACGCTCGCGGCCGCGCGCTGAGGACACCGGGGAGGAGCAGAGCCATGAGGAGCGATCCGGCGATTCGCGATTCCGTCGTGCGGTTGCTCCGCGGCGGGGGGGCGCACGCGCCCCTGGTGAAGACGCTCGAAGACTGGCCGGCGGAGGCGAGGGGCGCGAAGCCCCCCGAGCAGCCCCACACGGCGTGGCGACTGCTCGAACACATCCGGATCGCCCAGAGCGACATCCTGCAGTTCAGCCGGGACGCCTCGTACGTCTCGCCCGAGTGGCCCTCGGGCTACTGGCCGGACGGCGACGCGCCGCCCGACGACGCGGCCTGGGACGTCTCCGTGCGCCGGGTCCACGCGGACCTCGACGCCATGGTGGACCTCGTCCTCGATCCCGAAACCGACATCCTGGCTCCGCTCCCGTGGGGCGACGGCGCCACGATCCTCCGCGAGGCCCTCCTCGTGGCCGACCACAACGCCTACCACCAGGGCCAGTTGACCCTCCTCCGCCGCCTGCTCGGTCTCTCCGTGTAGCGCCGGATCCCCGCGCGTCAGCGCGAGCGCTGCCAGACGTTGCCGTCGGCGCCCTCCTTGCCGACGGCGGGCCGGCCGGTGATCGAACCCCGCGCCTCGAAGGCGGCGTCGGGGCGGGGGCCGCCGCCGGGGCCGACGTAGTCGGCCTCGGTGACGAGGACGTCGCCGGCCTGGTTCATGAAGTAGACGCGGCGCGATGCGCCCGCCTTCGCCGGCCAGGCGTAGGCGCACCAGGTCGTCTCGGCGAGGTCGGGGTCCACGCCGCTCGCGGAGTCGAATCCCCTCGCGGGCTCTCCGATGCCGCCGCCGTGCGCGTCGGGCAGGTAGAAGCGGTAGAGGTACCCGCTCCGCTCGGCCTCGCCGTGGTCGTTGAGCGTGGCGAAGGCCCGCGAGAGGACGGGGGGTACGAGCTTGCGGGTCATGCGCCCCTCGGCGGCGCCGGACATCTCCAGGAAGCCGCCGTACTCGCCGGTGCCGTCCCGATCGCCGTCGATGCGCGCGGAGGCCTGGACCTGGGCCTGGGCAGAGGTGACGTTTCGCAGCGTCGCGATGGCCGCCGTCTCGTCGGCCCGGGCGCGGGCCTGCTCGAACTTCGGCCGTTCCTGCTCGAGCAGGCGCAGGATGTCGGCGACCGGGTCCACGGCCGAGGCCAGTCGCTCCTGCTCCTTCCCGAGCGCCGCCACCTTCCGCTCCAGGTCCTCGAGGCCGTCCCGGAGCTGGAGCATGGTCGCCCTCAGCGCCTGCTCCTCGCTCCCGAGCTGCGGCTCGTAGTCGATCGGCGACATCGTCTGGAGCGGGCACATGCCCATCGGCTCGGCCTCGGCCGCCGGCGCCTGTTCCCGCCGCACGCTCGCGGGCTCCTCGGCATCGGCCGGCCGGTGGAAGGCGATCCACCCCACGATGGCGACGAGGCTCAGGGAGGCGAGGGCGATCACCACGTCGGCTTTCCGCACGGCACGTCTCCTTGGGACCGGGACGGGGTCCTTCCCCCATCGGCCGGCCCCGACCGGCGTCTTGACCCCCCGGGAGAGGGGGTCGGGGAGCCGCCGCCGGATTTCCTCCGGAATTCGCGTGACCGGTGGGGGGGCTCGCGCGGTGTGCTCCCGGAGCCGCGTCGAGGGGGGCGCGGCCCGCGGAGGTCCCGGCATGCTCGGCGAGCCGTCCCTGTTCGTGGTGTCCCTTCCCGAGGGCGGGCCGACTCCCGTCGAGCTCGGCCGCCGCCTGGAGCGCGATGGGCGGTACGTGCCGCGGCCCGGCAAGGAGGCCGAGGTCCGGCCGCCCCCCCCCTGGATCCGCGCCTGGGGCGAGCCCGACAGCCCGGTCGTCCACTGCGTCTGGCCCGCACGGCCGCGGGGAGCCGTCCTTCTGGAGCCCTGCGGGGATCCGCGCTGCGGGGCACAGCACGGCGGCGTCCTCGGGGGCACGGGCGCCGGTCTCGCCGTCTCGACGATGCTCGATGCCGCGCGGCCCCTGGAGTCATGGGTCCGGCAGTTCCGCTTCGTCGTGGAGGCCGCCGGGGGCGCCGTCCCCCTCTGGGACAACAACGCGCTTCGGACCCTCTCGGCCGAGCGCGTGGCGGCGCTCGCGCGAGGGGAGCAGACCCCGGACGCCCGCGACGTCCAGGCGATCCACGCCGTCTTCTCGGAGGCGGTCGCCAACGAGGCCTGGCTCCATACGCACGGCCTCCAGCGATTCGGCCTCCCCGACCTCGAGCTCCTGCGCTGGCCGTGGGTCTGCCGGGACGAGGGCGGCGACCTCCTGAACGCGCTGGCCGAACGCTTCCTCGAGCGGGGCATGCCCTCGGCCCGCCTGCCGTTCGACGTCGTCGGCGGGGGGACGCTCGCGTGGATTCCTCTCGCCGAGGCCCTCGAACGCCTCCTTCCCCAGGAGATCGGCGCGGCCAGGGATCGCCACGAATCCGACCACGAGGCCCGCGCGGTCCTCACCTCCGAGGCCATCGCGATGACCCCCAGACCGCACGTCCCCGTCGGGGCCGCCGTCTCCGAGAGCGCGATCCCTGCGGAAGGGGGCGCCTCGGAGGGAGTCTTCCTCGAGGCCGCCTCTCCCGCCCCCTTCGAACCGCCGCTCGTGGCCGCCGCGACGTTCGCACGAGACAACGACCTCGCCGCGGGCTTCAAGGCGGGTGCACGGTCGGCCGCGAAGGCGCGCCGGACGTGGTCCGCGTTCCGCCGCTACTTCGCCCGTCACCACGCGGAGCCGGACTGGTGCTTCGTGGTGGACCTCGTCTATCCCCACCCCCGGTGCGGGCATCCCCACGCGATGCCCCATCACCTCCACGCCATCGACGAGGCCGGGGGCCTGCTTCTCGCGGGGGCGATCCCGATCTCGGATCCCCCCGATCCCGACGGCGTCGGGGGGGACGCCCTGGGCGAGGAGCCCGAGTGGCACCCCATCGACCGGCTCGGGGGTTGGATGGTCGTCCACGGCGCCGACGGCTTCGGCCCCGACGACTGCCTCGCGGGCCGGCGATAGCCCTGGGGTTTCCCTCCGGTTCCGTTCCCCGCCCGTTCAGGGGGGGGAGCCGAGGACGGCTTCCAGGGACCGCGTCTCGCCCGTCTCGAGATCGAGGTGGTAGGCCCGGCCGCCGCCGAGGCGGTCGCGGTAGGCGACGACGACGCGAAGCGGGCCGGCGTCGAGCCCACGTAGCGCCAGCGTGCCGTGCGGCGCCGCGTAGACGTCGCCAGCGAGGAGGACGAGCGCGTCCACGGGACCGTCCTCGTCCCGGACGGAGAGGCGGAGCGTGCACGCGCCCCAGCGGGCTTCGGCCGGCTCCTCCTCGGGGACACGCGTCCGGAGCGTCCGCCAACCCTCCCGCGGCACCTCGGCCCAGTGTCCGGGCCACGAGGTCTCCTGGAAGTAGACGGCGCCGTCCGGGTCCCGCCACGTGACGGTCGTCCTCTCCCCGACGACGCGTACCGTGGTGGGAACGACTTCGACCCGGGCGCCCGCCCGATCGGGGATCTCGATCGGCGCCTCGCGTTTCGTTCCGTCCGGCACCGTCCACCGGAGCACGACCCGTCCGCTCGCGTCCGTGAGGAGCGTCCCGCCGTCGGGTCCCAGGACCGCGTAGACATCCCGCTCGCCGTCCCACAGCGCCGCGTCCTTCGCCCTCCTTGGCAGAACGACGACCCGTGGCTCGGGCAGGCGCACGGTGACCGTGCGCACTCCCGCCGCGGGCGGCCCCACCGGGAAGAAGAAGGGCGGTCGGCCGGGGGCCTCTACGCGGAGGGCGGCGGGCCCGTCGCTGGGAAGCCACGTCGGCTCCTCCGTCTCCCCGGGGTCCACGGCCGCGCCTTCGATCGCGAGCCGGAGTTCGGCGTTGGGCGGCACCTCCCCCTCGATCCGGAGCCGGGCTTGCGGTCGTACCACGAGGTCCACCGTCGCTTCGCCGCCTGCCCCCACCCGCACCGTCACGGGATCGAAGGTGTGGGCCGCGAAGGCATCGTCCAGGAACGGGTCGCCTTCGGGGACGACGCGCCACGTGCCCGCCGGGACCTCTTCGACGCCCTCGCCCGGCACGGCGTCCGGGTCGTCCTCGTCCGGCTCGGCGGTGTACCCGGACGGCCCGCGGCCGGTGGCGGCGCTCTCGAGGCGGTACGGAAGGTTCGTGGCCGGGCGCCCCTCCGCGTCCCTGGCTCGGATCCTCACCGTCGCCGTCGGCTCTTCCTCGACGACCCCGAGGGGTGTGACGACCAATGTGATGGGGGCGTCCGGGTACACGTCGTCCACCCAGAAGGTCTCGTCGCCCTCGGTCAGGTCGGCCGCCGGAAAGACGACGAAGCCCGATCCGGGCTCGACGCCTTCGAGGACGAAGCGGCCGTCGCGGTCGGTGTCCGTCGCGGGACCGCGCTGCTCGTTGTAGGCGCGGATCACGGTGTTCGGCAGCGGGCGGTCGAGGAGGTCCACGACCCGCCCCCGGTAGGTGACGCCCGGCTCCATGGCGAGGACCACGCCGCGCGTGCCGAGGGACGGCGGATCGTCGAGCGCGAGCAGGTCCGAGGCGATGCCCGTCCCCGCGACCCAGAACTGGCCCCCGAGATCCGGGTCCACGCCGTCGATCGCGAACGTCCCGTCCGGCCCCGCCGTGACGCTGGCCGCGGCCAGGCCGTGGCTGCAACCCCCCAGCACCTCGACGAGCGCGCCCGCCACCGGTCGCCCGAGCGCGTCCAGCACGCGGCCCTGGATGTGGGCCTCGGGCTTGAGCAGCACCTCCGTCGGCGGCACGGCCCCGTAGTCGTGGTCGAAGCCGTAGCCCTCGGCCCGCACGAGCCAGTGGCAGTCGTGGGGCCACGCGGTGGGCGTCGTCGGGAGATGCGCGATGCCGTCGGCGTCGGTCGTGGCGACACCGAGCACCGTGTCGTGGCGGAGCCGCCAGGGGGCGATCCACTCCGGCGTGCGGATCCAGCGCGCGCCCTCGACGGGCTCCCGGGTCCTGGCGTCGAGCACGCGGCACGCGAACCAGCGGGCATCCACCCTCGGATGGGGGTCGGGGAGGATCCCCTCCCACCGGGTGCCGGCGGGATCCGCGGCCTCGGCCGCCCGCGGCGCCGGCGCCAGCAGGGGGAGGACCGCGAGCAGGGAGGCGGCGAGGGCCTTGCGCATGGGGGACATCCTCCCCCCTCCAAACGCAGGGGCCCCCACCCAGGCGCTCCCCATTTCCGCCCCTTCGAGCCCACGGAGTCGGGACGAGAGCGGACGCTACCTCCGGAACTCGCCACCGCCGCCCGTCCCCGCTCCCAAGAAGCCGCCAACCGTCCGGGGACGCGGGTTCGGCGGGGTGGGCGCGACGGGTGCCGTGCGCCATCCGGCCAAGCGCGGGGGGAGGCCTCGGGGACGGAGACCGGTCGGCGAGACGGGCGTTCCGCGACGGTCGAGCAAGGAAACCGGGCGCAGGGCACCTTGGGTATGGTCTGGGCGTGGCTGCGACCGAAAACTGGCTCCTCTGGCACCGACTCGAGGCCCTCGCCGAGGACGTGCGCGTGGCCGCTGACGAGGCGGCGGCGGAACGTGCGTGGGACGCGATGGAGAGGGCTCTCGCCGCGGCCGAAGCGGAGGAGGACATCGAGGTGGCGCTGCCCATCCTCGAGCGGGATCTCGCCCAGGTCGACGCGATGTTTCGCGGCTGGGCCGACGGGTCGCGACGGTTGGCCGCCTGGGACAAGGCCGTGCTCAAGCGCGCGCTCAATGCCTACCGCAAGCGGCTCAAGCTGGTTCGCCTGGACGACGCGTCGTCCTCCAGTCGCAACCCCCTCAGCCGGGGCGAGGACTCGTCGATCACGGGGGTGAGGCCGCCCGAGCAATACGCCCCCGAGATCTGGGCCATGCTGGTCGCGCTCGGCAAGCTCCGGGACGCCGGGCACGGACTTCTCGAGCTGCCGTAGCAGCAGGCGATCGACCCCGGGATCCACGCACCCGCCCACGCCGGTAGGTTCTGGCGCGTGGCCGAGTCGCCGGACCGCTCCCCGGATGCCCTCCCCTACGGCGAAGCACGGTGGGAGCGGTCGAACGCGACGCCCCGGATCGACGACCGCCTCGTGCGGGATCTCCTTCGGCCCTGGCCCGAGCTCGCGGCGCGTCCGTGGCGCCTGTTGCCGGGCGGCCTTCGGACGCTCAACCTGCAGGTCGGCCGCGATGTCGTGCTCCGCGCGAGCCTCGCGCCCGAGCACGACCTGGCCAAGGAGGCGGCGCTTCTCCGATCGGCGGCCGACGTCGTCCGCGTTCCGTGCGTGTTCGACGTCGGTCCGCGGGCCCTGCTCCTCGAGTACGTGGCCCACGAGGAGCTCCTCGATACGCCTGCGGCCGGCACGGCCGCCGGTCGCGCCGCCGCCCGGATCCACCGTCGGACGTTCGCGCGGAGCGGGTTCCTGGACGCGAGGCTACGGGTCGCCGAGCCCTTCCCCGACGCATGGACGGGACTCACGCAGTGGGGTGCGTGGTGCCTCGGCGGTACGCCCGGGAGCACGCTCGGCGCCCTCGCCGGCGACGTGCGCCGGGCCTGGAACGACGGCGAGGCCGCGCTCCGGGAGGCCACGGCGCAGCCGGTCCTCGTCCATGCCGACTTCAAGCCCGCGAACGTCAAGTGGTCGCCCGCCGATCGCGACGTCGTGGTCTTCGACTGGGAGTTCGCCTGGGCGGGCCCCGCGCTCATGGACGTCGGCCAGATGTTTCGCTGGGGCACCTCGCCGGCGTTCGCCGAGGCCTTCGCCGACGCGTACCGCGGCGAGGGCGGCGTGCTCCCCGAAGGTTGGCGACGGACGGGCGCCCTCCTGGACCTCTTCAACCTCGTGGGACTCCTCGACCACGACACCCCGATGCCCATCCGCGACAAGGATCTCGTCGATGCCATCCTCCGGACGGTGAAGCGGAGGCGTGGCGACGGCGAGCCCGGATCCCGCCGTTAGGGCCCGTCCGTGAATGACCGTCGCCCTTTCCACTCGCCTCCTGCAAGACTTGTTTCCGGCCAGGCTCCATGCTCTGCCGGAAGGGATCGGAGATGCCATGAGCCGGGACGAGGGACCCACCGCCGTCGATCTGTTCGGTGGCGGCGCGAGGCCGCGGGACACGCGGGAACGCATCCTCCACGCCGCCCTGGATCTGTTCTACGCCCACGGCATCCACGCCGTCGGCCTCGACCGCATCCTGGGCGAGGTAGGGGTCACGAAGACGACCTTCTACAACCACTTCCCCAGCAAGGACGATCTGGTCCTGGAAGTCGTGAAGCTGCGGGACGCGTGGGAGCTGTCCTGCTTCAAGAACGAAGTCGTCCAGCGCGGTGCCTACGACCCGTCCGGGATGCTCCTGGCCATGTTCGACACCCTCGACGCGTGGTTCAACCGGCCGGAGTATCGCGGGTGTCTCTTCCTGTCGGCCTGCGCCGAGTTCCCCTCGCCGACCCACCCCGTCCACAGGGCGGCCGCCGGACACTACGCGAGGGCGGAGGCGGACATCCAGGCCATGGCGAGGGCCGCGGGCGTGGCCGATCCCACGGCGTTCGCACGGCAGTGGGTCGTGCTGCTGGAGGGGGCGTTGAGCCATCGTCTCCTCGCGGGACGGAACGACGCGGCTCGTACCGCCCGGGACGCGGCGGAGATCCTCCTGGAACGGGCGTTGGAGGGGGCTCGCCCCCCCTCGGTGCCTCCCGGGGTTGACCCCGAGTCAACCTCCGCCTGACCGCGAGTCGGTCCAACGCGCGCCGCCCTCGGGAGTCTGGACAGGGAACCCCACGTTCCGGTCTTTCGAGGAGAAACGCCATGATCGCGATCATCGAATGGGTCGGCCTACTGAGCCTTCCCTTCTTCCTGCTGCTGGACCTCGTCCACCGCGCGCGGCGCTACGACGTACCGAAGGGCTGGCGCCTGCGCGCCTTCGCCGTGACCGTGTTCACCTTCTTCTTCGCCACCAAGGTCGCGGAACTCTGGGGCACCTACCTGGGTGATTGGAGACTGTTCGACGGGTCGGACCTGGGCACTGCCTTCGGTGCGCTCGTGGGCATCTTCGTCTACGAGCTCGTCCACTACCTCTATCACCGTGCCGCGCACCGCTTCGACCCGATCTGGCGGGCGGCCCACCAGATGCACCACAGCGCCGAGGCCCTCGACGCATTCGGTGCGAACTACGCGCATCCACTGGACAACGTCGTGTGGACGAGCCTCCCCATCCTCGTGCTCTTCCCGATCCTCGGATTGACCCCCGAGGCGGGCGCCATCGCGGCTGCCTTCATCGCCTTCAGTGCCGCGTTTCAGCACGCCAACATCCGGACGCCGCGGTGGCTCGGCTACGTGATCCAGCGCCCCGAGAGCCACGCGCTCCATCACGGACGGGGGCGGCACCGCAGCAACTACTCCGACCTTCCCCTATGGGACATGGCGTTCGGGACCTTCGAGAACCCGGCTCGTGCCGACGGCGAGGTGGGGTTCTACAAGGGTGCGTCGGCCCGGATCGGCGCGATGCTGATCGGCAGGGACGTGAGTCGTCGCCCCGCAGGCCCCGCGCACGGGGTGGAGCCGGATCCCGACGCGCTCTCCCCCTCCACGTGCACGACCCGATTCGGGCGGGCCGCACGCCGAAGCGACCCCTCGCCGGTGGTGCCGCTCCACCGCGGACGTTGACCGCGGACCGCTCGACGCGACCGGGTGGACACCGGACGACGACACGGACGTCCCCCTGCCCAGCCGTCGCGAGCCGCATGGCGCATCGGGCGACGCGCCGTTCAGACGACCCTCCGTCGGAAGCGGAGCGCCACCACCGTGCAGAGTCCCACGCCGATGCCGGCCAACGGGATCACGTGATGGGCGAGCTCGGAGGCCGAGGCGCCCCGCAGCACCAGCCCGCGGAGGATCTCGATGAAGTACGTGGCGGGGATGGCGTAGGTCACGAGGCGGATCGGCGTCGGCATGGAGGCGCGCGGGAACATGAATCCGGAGAGGAGCACCGATGGCAGCAACACGAGCATGGTCATCATCATCGCCTGGAGCTGCGTGCGGGCGATCGTGGAGATGAGGAGCCCCAGCGCGAGGCTCGTGAAGAGGAAGAGACCCGTCACCCAGGCCAGGAGCTGGACGCTTCCCGCGATCGGCACGTGGAAGACGTAGACCATGGCCAGCACCACCAGGACCGTCTCGCCCGCGCCGATCAGCACGGCCGGAATGATCTTGCCGAGGGTGAGGGCGAACGATCCGATCGGCGTCACCAGGATCTGCTCGAGCGTTCCGCGTTCGCGCTCGCGCACGATCGCGAAGGCGGTGAGCACCATGGTCACGAGCTGCAGGATGATGCCGGCGAGGCCGGGGACGAAGAACGACTCGCTGCGGCCGTCGGGGTTGTAGAGGAAGCGTGGGCGCACGTCGAACGCCGGCGGTGACGCGCCCGCTGCGTTCGCCCGGCGTCGGGATTGGTCGAAGGCGAGGCCGAGGGCCGCCGCCTGGGCCTGGTTCGCCGTGTTGGAGTCGGAACCGTCGATCAGGAGCTGCACCGGCGCGGGGCGTCCGTGCAGCAGGTCGTCGTCGAACTCCTCCGGGAAGAGCACCGCCACGCGGGCCTCGCCGCGCCGAAGCGTCGCCAGCGCCGCGTCCCGGCTCTCGACCTCGCCGAGGATCCGGAAGGTCCCCGTGGCGGTGAGGGCGTCGGCGAAGGCGCGACTCGACGCGGTCCGCGCGCGATCGACGACCACCGTGGGGATGTCGCGGACCTCCGTGTCGATGGCCCATCCGAAGATGGTGAGCTGGAGAACCGGGATGAGCAGCGCGAGGAAGAGCGTCGCCGGGTCCCGCCGCACCTGGCGGAGCTCCTTGTAGACGACGGCGCCGAGGCCGGCGAGCGGCGATAGCCCTCTACGCACGCTGTTCCCTCCGCGTCATCGTGACGAACACGTCTTCGAGGGAGGGCGCCACGGGTCGTGCCCGAACCTGCGCGCGCAATTCCTCCGGGAGGCGCGCGACGAGGTCCTCGGGAGCCAGGTCCGCGTCGGCCAGGACGTGGACGGACTCGCCGAAGATCGTCGCCTCGCGGATCCCGTCGGCTTCCCGGATCGCCGCGTAGCACTCCGTCACCCGCGCGGTCTCCAACTCGATCCGACGGGTGCCCTCCGGGGTCACGTCGGGCAGGGCCTTGAGCTCGCTCGGGGAGCCGTTGACGAGGAGGTGGCTGAGGTAGATGTAGGCGAGGTGGTCGCAGCGCTCGGCCTCGTCCATGTAGTGCGTCGTGACGAACAGCGTCTTCCCCTGGCCCGCGAGCTCGAACAACAGGTTCCAGAGGGAACGCCGGGCGACGGGATCGATGCCGGCGGTGGGTTCGTCGAGGAAGACGACGTCGGGTTCGTGCAGCAGCGCGCAGGCGAGGGCCAGTCGCTGCTTCCACCCGCCGCTAAGCGTTCCGGCTCGCTGCCGTTCGTATCCCGAGAGTCCGACGACGTCCACGACCGCCTGCCGCCGTCGCCGCAGCGCTTCCCCCGCCAAGCCGTAGGCCTTGGCGAAGAAGGTCAGGTTCTCGGTGCCCGTCAGCTCCGCGTACAGGCTGAAGTGCTGGGACATGTAGCCGATGTGCCGGCGGATCTCGCCGGCGTCGCGCTTCACGTCGAGGCCGAGGACGGCCGCGTCGCCGTCGCTCGGCGCCAGGAGCCCGCACAGCATGCGGATGATCGTGGACTTGCCCGATCCGTTCGGCCCGAGCAGCCCGAAGATGGAGCCGCGGCCCACCTCCAGGTCCACGTCGTCCACCGCCGTGAGCTTCCCGAAGCGGCGGGTGAGGCCCCGGGTACGGATCGCCGGGGCGCTCACTCGAGGGTCACGTCCGCCCACATGCCGTCCTTGAGGGCGCCCGCGTCGCCCGTGATCACCACCTTGACGGCGAAGACCTGCGTGACGCGCTCCTCCCGGGTCTGGACGTTCCGCGGCGTGTACTCCGCGCGGCGGGAGATCCAGCGGACCTCCCCGGAGAGCGGATCGGCGCCGTCGGGGACGACGCGCGCGGGCTGGCCGAGGTGCACCTTGGCGAGATCCCCTTCCGGGACGTACACGACGATCCACGGCTCCTGCTCCAAGAGCAGGACGGCCACGGGGGCGCCGGCCTTGAGCAGGTCGCCGGCCCGGAGATCGAGCGTCTGGACGAAGCACGCGCCCGGGGCCTTGATCGTCAGCTCCTTCAGGTGCGTCTGGGCCACGCGGATCCGCGCGCGGGCCGCTTCCAGCGTCGCCTTCTTCGCGGCGATCTCCTCGGGACGCGGGCCGGCGACCAGGGCCTTGCGGTGCTCGTCGGCCGCCACCCACGCCTGACGCGCCGCTTCGACCTCCTCGGGGCGGTTCCCGTGCTGGAGCAGCAACAGGTGCTGCCGGGCCGCCTCGTTCTCGGCTTGGGCGGTGTCCAGCGCACGCACCGCCGGATCGAGGCTGGCCGCGGGCTCGACCTGGCGCCGCACGAGACCCTTCAGGCGATCCACCTCCTTGGTCGCCTCCGTCAGCTTCGCTTCGGTCCGCTTCACGTCCTGCTCCGCCGCGGCGATCTCCTCCGGCCGGGCGCCCTGCTTCACGACTTCGTACAGGAGCTTCCGGCGGGTCGTCTCGGCCTCGGCGCGCGCGACGTCCTCCTTCCGCGTGCCCGCCTGGAGGAGCTCGAGCTCGCGTTGCGTCGTCTCGGCGAGGGCCGTCGCCTCGTCCAGGTTGCCCTGCCACTCCTGGGGATCGAGCTCGACCAGGACCTGCTCCGCCTGCGCTTCGTCGCCCTCCTGGACGAGCACGTGCTCGACCCGCCCCCCCACGAGCGAGCCCACCTCCACGTCGGGGAACTCCACGGTCCCCGAGTAGCGAAGCCCCCTCTCGCCGCCACCGCACGAGGCGAGGAGAGGGAGCAGGAGGACGAGGAGGAGCGGCATCGCCTTCGGCCAGCGCATGGCGGGAAGCATACCGTCCATCCCCCGGGTCGGCGCCTTGATCCGGCTCTTGGACGAGCGCTACACTGCGCGGGTCGCAGCATGGTCTCGCGCCCTCGATGGTCGGTCGGTCTCGCATTCCTCCTCTTGATGGCGGGAGCGAGTGCTTGGTTCCTCCAACCCCGAGGAGAGCACCTCCCCTCCCCATCCGGATCGCCGCCGCTCTCGTCCGGCGCTGCGCGCGTGCCGGAGCTCCAAGGGACGCCCGCCGCGAGGCGATCCCGCGCCGTTTCGCTCGCCGCTCCGACCGAGGTCGCGCCGACGCGCGGGGTGGAGCCCTCATCCCGGGGAACGACCGCCCTTCGCGGTCGGCTCGTCGCCGACGACGGAGCGCGGCTCTCCGACCCGCGTGTCTGGCTGATCCCCAAGGGCACGGAGGGACTGCGCGTCTGGTACGACGTACCGGCGCTGGGTGAGGTCGATGCGAACGGTGGATGGACGATGCAGGGCGACCCGCGCGGTCGGTGGATCGCGGGTCTGGCGGGGGGATACCGTCCGGTCTTCTCCGACGGGGACGCGTGGACGGGGCAGGCGGTCGAGCTCCGACTGAAGCGCGGCCGGCCTATCGAGGTCGGCGTCGCCGTGGATGGCGACGGCGTCGAGCCCGGGGTCGTCGCCTACGTCAAACCGGAGGGCGACGCCGCCTACGACTACCCGGGTCCCGACGCGGAACCGTCGATGGCGACGTGGAGCATCCTCGGCTCCGAGCGGAGCGCCGTCGTCTACGCGTCCACGTCCCGCACCGTGCGCGTGACCCTCATGGCGAAGGGCTTCGTGACGACGCCGCCTTGGATCGACCTGGGTCCCGACGAGGACCACGCGGCGTTTCAGTTGACGCGCGGATGCCGGATCGCTCTGCGGTTGCTGGACGCGGAGACGGGCTTCGTCCTCTCCGACCTGGAGGCCGCCGTCGTGGTCGAATCGCTCGACCGAAGCGGCGAAGACCGGTATCGCGACCTCACGGAATTCGTCACCGTCGCGACCGAGATCGGTTTCCTGCCCGGGCGGTACCGACTCGGCCTCGACGCCGAAGGCTACGCGGCGTGGCGCTCCGACGTCCTCACCCTGTCCCGTCCGGGGCAGCACATCGAGCTCGATGCACGGCTCGTGCCGAGGGAGGGATTCGGGCGGCTGCTCCTGGAGATGGTCCCGCCTCCCGGCGGCACCCTCGAAGGCGCGGTGCTCTCGGCCCTGTGCGGGCGCCCCGACGAGCACGGGCGCTTCAGCTGGACCCCGTGGGCGGTCCACGGCGCGGGGGAGGACCGCCGGCGATTCCTCCTGGCGCCGACCCGTGCCGGCGACGTGCATCTCCTCGCGTGGACCGGTCGCGCGGCCGTCGGCTGGCTCGCCGGAACGCCGCTTCGTGCGGGAGAGACCCGTCCGGTCCGTCTCGAACTCGTGCGGGGAACGTTCGTGCGCCTCGCGTCGATCGGTCCTGCCGAGGGGTTCTTCTTCGGAGGAGGAACGGCGTCGATCCGCCTGGAGGCGCCCGACGGCACGCCCCTGCCGGCGGCGTGGTTCGAGAGCCGCCAGGCACCCCTGCCGGGGGCGCGGGGTTGGTGGTCCAGCAACCACGGCTTCCGCGAGGAGCGCGTCACCGCGCTCCTCGATCCTCGGGCCGACGCCGTCCTCGGGCCCTATCCCTTCTCGAGCGTCGTCGTCTCGGGCGCCCACGCGAGCCTCGAGCCGAACGGGGAGTGAAGGACAGCGGGTCGCAGCATCCGCCTCGCCATCACCTCTACAATCCATCGCGTGATCGCGCGCGGCTTCCCCACCATCTTCCTGTTCCTGCTGTTGCCGGGGGTCCTCGTCCTCGCGGGGGATGCTCCCGTGCACGAGGTCCCCGTGGCCGAGGCGCCCTACGCGCCGTATCTCCGTTTCACGCCCGCCACGAACGCGGGGCGGATCGACTGGCTCCTCGTGACGCCGCGGGACCTCGCCGAGGCCTGGGCGCCGCTCGTACGCCACCGCCGCGAGACGGGCATGGCCGCCGAGGTGGTCTCCCTGGAGGACGTCGAGGCCGATGCGCTGCTCGGCGGCGGCGATCTTCCCGAGCGCCTGCGCAACCTCGTGCGACTGCTCCACGCCCGCTACGGGCTCCGCTTCCTTCTGCTCGGCGCCGACACCGACCGCCTGCCCTCGCGCATGGTTCCCTTCCCCATCAAGGGGCCGAACGTGCACTACGACGAGCCGTATGCCGGGGACGCGTACTTCGGGTGTCTCGACGGGAAGTGGAACCGGGACGGGGACGATCGATTCGGAGAAGCGGAGCCCGGGGATGCCGACGCACCGGACGTGGTGCACGAGGTCCACGTGGGACGGGTGCCGGCGGACACCCCGCAGGAGGTGGAGACGTTCGTTCGCAAGGCGCTGCTCTACGAGCGCCCCGTCCACCTCGACTACCAGGACCGCGTCGTGTTCCTCGGCGGGAAGGTGTTCCAGGAAGGGGATGCCGACCGCTTCTATCACGAGGAGTACGACCGCTTCTTCGGTCCGCATCACTTCCGCCCGGACTTCGTCACCCTGGAGAGCTCCGGGAAGCGCGAAGGCGACGTGCTCGCGCTCCTGTCGGAGGGGGTGGGGGTGGTCTGCCACTACCACCACTCCTTCACGTACAACCTGAGCCTCCCCCAGGGCGCGATCAACACGGGGAACGTCGGCGAGATCAAGAACGCCGAACGCCCCTTCGTGATGTTCTCCAACGGTTGCTACTCGAACCAGTTCAGCAAGGAGGGCATCAGCGAGAAGCTCCTCCTCTCGCCCGCCGGTGGCCCCGTCGCCTTCATCGGATCGACGGACACCTGCTTCTCCTCCTCCCTCCTTCTCGAGCGCGCCTTCTGGGAGGCGATGTTCGGCGACGAGGGGCCGACGCTCGGCGAAGCCGTCTCGCGCATGCGGGCCGGTGTGACGGACGAAGTGGGTACCTTCGGGTTCCTGCGGCTCTCCTTCAACCTCACCGGCGACCCGGCCACACCGCTGTGGTTCGGGAAGCCGGAGCCGGTGGACTTCTCGGTGAAGGCCCGGAAGGACGGGGCGCTCGACGTCATGCTGTCCGGGAAGGCCGGTCCCGACACCCGGGTCACCTGCGTGCAGGCCGGCCGGTGGGGGGCGTGGCGCGAACCCGTCCCCGTCGCCGAGGGCGAGACGACCGGTGTCGTGCCGCCCGCCGTAGGAAATGGGGAGGTCCGTTCGCGTGACCGTGCTGGGGCGGGGCAGGGTCCCGTGCACGAAGGAGGTGCCCGATCCCGCTGTCGATCCGCGTGAAGGACGTGAGCGCCGCCGGGGGACGCGTTGCACGTGGACCTCGAGGGCGCCGACGACCTCGACGTCGCCGTACCCGACGACCTCCAGCCCGGACCGTGGGTGCTCTCACGCGAGGTCGAGGGGCGGCCGCTGCGCCTCGTCCTTCCCGTACTCGACGGCGCCGACGCCGGCTACGCCCGGGCCGGCGAGCGATGGCTCTTCCCCGGCCTCGCCCGTCTGGGCGCGCCGCGGCCCTCGGGCCTCCCGCTCGTCGTCTCGGGGGCGCCGTCCGTCGTCGAGGTCGAGGCCGAGGAGACGCCCGCCGATCCGCTCGACGTGACCGTCGAGTCCACGGCCGCGTCCGTACGCCTGGGCTGGAAGGGCGCTCCGGACGCCCGCTGGCTCGTCGAGCAACGGACGCCGGATGGTCCGCGCGTGCTGACGCCGGTCCCCCTGTCGAACCCCGTATTCGAGCTCGGCGGACTGCCGGCTCTCTCGAAGCTCGAGCTGGCGGTGTCCCGGCTCGGCCGGACGGGGGAGACGGTCGTGGAGGCCCGCACGACCTTCCCCTTCCAGGAGGGCTTTCCCCAGGTCGTCGGCGCGAACCTGACCAGCGTGCAGCTGCTCGACCTGGACGGCAAGCACGGCAAGGAGATCCTCTTTGGCGACGACGCGAAGGGCTTGTGGGCGCTCAACGCGGACGGGAGCGAGGTCCGCCACGCGGGGGACTGCGTGGACCTTCGGGCTCTTCGCCGCCGATCGAGAGCGGCGTCTTCGAGCCGGTCCTGGCCGACATCGTAGGGTCCCGGCGGCCCGAGATCCTCGCCACGGGCAAGCTCAAGGACCGCAAGCTCTACGCCTTCGGCGCGACGGGACTCCGGTCAAGGGCTTCCCCGTGTCCTTCCGGAGCCGCCTGATGACGCCGCCCCTGGTGGGGGACTTCGACGGGCATCGCGGCAACGAGATCCTCGTCGTGAGCGGCTTCGGCAAGACGATCGAGCTGGTCCACCCCGACGGCAGGAAGGAACCCTTCGCGACGATCGGGCAGTACAACTACGCCTACCCGATCGCCGTGAACCTCGACCGGGACCGCGCGCTCGAACTGGTGTTGCTGGACGGTGCGGGCGACCTCTGGGCGCTGGACCAGAAGGGGAAGCCCATGAAGGGCTTCCCCGTGAAGCTCGGAAGCCCCGGACGGGCGACCCCGATGGTCGCGGACCTCGATCGCGACCGGGGACTGGAGATCGTCGCCGTCGGCCGCGGAACGACCCACCTGGCGGTCGTGGACGCACGCACCGGATGCGGTGCAGGCGGACCTGGAGATCCCCGGGGCCGGCAAGCCCGCGAACGACTCGTTCTTCTATCCGGGCCTCGCGCGCCTCTCGAAGGCGGTCCCCCGAGCATCGTCGTGGGGACACCCTCGAAGAAGCTCTTCGCCTTCGACCTCGTGGACGGCGAGACCCTGCGCGTCCGAGAGGGCTATCCCGTGGAACTCCCCGCGGAGGCCCGCGGCGTCGCCGCGATCGACGTCGACGGCGACGACCGGGACGAGCTCTTCCTGACGCTCCACGACGGGGAGGTGTGGGGGCTCCACGCCCGACGGCACGATGCTCGACGGGTTCCCCCTGTCGACGCACGCCGACACCTACACCGTTCCTCTCCTCGAGGACCTCGACGGCGACGGCGATCTCGAGCTCTTCGTCGGCGCGGCCGACGGCGTGCTCCGGGTGTGGGACCTGCCCTACCGCGCGACGCGCAAGCATCCCACCTGGCCCGGTCTCCAGGGCGGCTCGGGCCTCCCCGGCGTCCTCGACGATTGACCGCGAACGCGGCCCGCCGTCCGACGAGACGGCGGGATGGAGGCGCACCGGCCTCGCTGGATCGTGCGTTACCGGCGTACCTCAGGCCACCGCGGGGCGATTCAGACTCCGCCACAAGGCGACGAGCAGGACCACGAGGCCCAGTCCCATGCCGCCGTGCACGATGCCGTAGGTGGCGTAGCGAAGCGCGTGGTGGCCGCCGAGGAAGGCACCGTCGATCGCCGCGAGGTCCGTCTGGCCGCGGCGGAAGGCCAGTAGGACGTGGTAGCCCTTCGCGAGAAGCAAGGCCAGCGTCAGCGCCGTGAAGGGCAGGTAGAGCCACGCGAAGAGCCGGAGGGAGCGGGGGCCGACCGCCCCCCCGCCCGCGCCGCGGGCGAGGTGGAGCGCTCCGGCCATCACGATCGGGACGAGGACGCCCGCGGTGAACACGTGGCCGTGGAGAAGCCCCAGCGGCAGGACGGCTTCGACGTGGAGGCCGGCGCCCGCCACCGCCAGGTCGAGACGCCGCGCGGACTCCTGGAAGGCGATGCCCGCGAGCAGGCCGACGACGGCCATCACGATGGCGTAGCGGAGCATGATCCGCGTGAAGCGGCCGTAGTGGACGGGGACGGAGGGGGAGCGTTCCATGGCGGGTATCCTGCGCGCGAAGTCGGGGGAGGGGGGGAGAGGTCGCGGTCCTCGCATCCTGCCGGGGGGGCCATCCTCGGCTCCGCGGGTTCGCATGTCGTGCCGACGACGCAGGGAACTCCGATTGCGCGGTGCGGTCCAAGAGGGATTCCGCCCCGGGCGGCGCGTGCAAAGCGCTTGCACAATCGCGCAGCGACGGACCTGACAAGGCGCGGAAAGCGGGAACTGCGAGGAGGGCGGCCGGGTCTCTTGGCTCCAACGACGCCCCCGCTGCGAGCCCGCCATGAAGGCCACGACGATCTTCGCCACCCTCGTTCCCCTCTGCCTCGCGTTGTTCCCCGAGCCGGCCGCCGCGCGCATCAAGCTCGCCGCCCAGCCGGAGCGGGAACGGGTCGAGATCCAGCTCGACAACGGTCGCTACACCCTTGTCGAGGAGGAGCGGATCGTGCCCCTTCTCGCCTCCTCCGTGGAGACCGGCAACAACTTCATCGACTTCAGCTGGGCGAACGCGCGGATCGACAAGGACTCGATCCAGTTCCGCCCCCTCGCCGTCCGAAGCGGCGGCGAATTTGGACCGCTCTCGGTCGTGGACGGCAAGCCCGAGGTGGCGGTCATCAACGTCGCCTACCCGCCGAACGAGAACGCGCTGGTATGGGAGGTCTACGCAAAGCGCGCGTGCGCCTTGCGGGTGCGCGTGAGCTACCTCGTCTCGAATCTGACGCGCACCTTCTCCTACCGGGCCCTGGCGGACCGGGACGAGACCCACCTCACCCTGAGGTCGTACATCCTCCTCCGGAACTACTCCGGCGAGGAGTTCGGCGAAGCCGGCGTGTGGGCCGGGTTCGGTCCCGCGTTCCAGAAGGAGATCCTCCAACAGGAGGAGATCCGGATGCTCCTCCGCCGCTACGCCCGAGTGCCGATTCGCAAGACGTACGAGTTCGACTGGTACTCGAACGGGCCGCTGAACCCCGACAAGCCGCACGCTTCGAAGGTGCTGATGCACTACGAGATCCAGAACGACGAAGCCCACGGTCTCGGTGAGTTCGCACTCCAGCCCGGCAAGGCCCGGATCTTCATCGAGGACGGCCACGGCAAGGAGGCCTTCCTCGGCGAGGACCGGGCTTCGCTCACTCCCCGCGACGACACGATGCGCCTCTACCTCGGCGAGGCCCGTGACGTCGTCTGCACGCGGACGATCCAGGACAACGAGCGACATCCCGTGCGCGGGAATCTCTTCGACCAGGAGCTCCGGATCCGGTACGAGATCCAGAACTTCAAGGACCGGCCGCTCACGCTCGCCATCCTCGAACAGGTGAACCGGTTGGCCGCGGAGTACGGCAGCGCCCCGCAGGGCGACGCCGAGTGGGTGCTGGGGCGGGACACCTCGCCGGAGATCCACCCGAGCACGGAGAAGGGCGGGGCCCTGCCGGTGCTGCGGGTCGATCTGCCTCCGCGGCCCGAGGATCCGGACGCCGCCGTCGAGAAGGTGACCGTGGTCTTCCACCTCCGGATCAAGAACCTCTGGTAACCGCTTGGAGCCCACCGCCATGGCACGCACCGCCCTCACCGTCGCCCTTCTCCTGGCCGTTGCGGCCCTCGCCGCCCAGGCGAAGAACGTCGATCTCGTCACGCTGCCCGACCGCGAGGGTGTCGATCTGACGATCTACAACTCCGCCGATCTCACGCTGGTTCGCGAGCGCCGGCACGTGACCCTCAAGCAGGGGCCGAATCGCCTGCTCTTCTCGTGGGCGAATACGCTCATCGACCCGACGAGCGTCGAGTTCCGCCCTCTGGAGCACACGGACGAGATCGAGGTCGCGGACACGGTCTACCCGGGCGACAAGCCCCAGTTCCTCCGATGGAACATCGACTCGACCTACGAAGGCCAGGTCCTCGTCGAGGTCAGCTACTTCACCAGCGGGCTGACGTGGTCCATGGACTACGTGGGCACGACCGATCCGGAAGAAGAGGTCATGGACCTTCGGGGGTTCGTGCGGGTCTTCAACCAGTCCGGCGAGGACTACGAGCACGCCAACATCCGCTTGATCGTCGGCACGATCAACCTCGTCGAGAAGATCGAGGATCTCGCACGACGCCGAGGCATCGACGTGCCGCAGCCGGAGTCCCCGATGGCCGGCCGCCTGATGCGCGACGGCGCCAAGGAGGCCTTCGGACGGGCCGAGGCGGCGCAGGTGGAAGGGCTCGCGACCGAAGCGAAGGGCATCGTGAAAGAGGGGTTGAGCGAGTACTTCATGTTCACGATCGACGGGCACGAGACCGTGAAGAACGGCTGGTCGAAGCGCATGGAAGCCGTCACGGCGCCGGACGCCCCGTTCGACATCGTGTACCGGATGCGGACCCACCAGTACGGCCCGCGCCCGGTCCGCTTCTTCGTCTGGAACAACGACGAGCAGCACGCGCTCGGGACCTCGCCGCTGCCGGACGGCCGCATCCGCCTCTTCCGCCGGAACGGCAAGGAGGGCCTGGGATTCCTGGGCGAGCAGCAGATCCTCTACGTGCCCATCAAGGCCGACATCGAGGTGAATCTCGGTCCGGACGACCGGGTCGTCTACGAGACGAAGAAGGCCTCCACGGGGCGGTACGGCTTCGCCTTCGACGCCAACGGTCGGGTGATCGGGTGGACGGAGGAGACCCACTGGGTCGACGAGATCGGGAATGCCGGCTCGAAGCCCATCGTGTTCCAGTTGCGGCGCCGGTGGCCGGGACACATCGCCTACGCGAGCGAGGTACCGACGACGCTCTTCGACTACCGGACCGTCCAGGTGACGTTCGAGGTGGGGGCACGGTCGCGCGAGATCCATCCCGCGACCGTCGTGACGCACTTCGGGACGAACGCGACGCAGAACCGCATCGAGCTCCGATGAGGCCTGGGCGGGAAGGAGTGTTGAGAAAGACGCTTCGCTACGCGTCAGATGGGGTCATGACGAGGGAGCGGATCCGGAGGCGTAGCGCCAGCTACGCTGAGGAATGCGCGACCGAGGAAGGGCCGCAGACGGCGCGGAGGCGAGTGGAAAGGGCGACAGTCATTCACGGACGGGCCCTAAGGCGACGTGCACATGACACGCGTGGGGCGCCCCGTCAGCCCTCGAGCGGGTTCCGCCAGTTCAACTTCGGGAACCTGGCGAAATCGTTGTCGGTCGAGAACAACGTCGCACCGTGCTCGATGGCCAACGCCGCGAGGTGGGCGTCTGTCGTGAGGTTTCCCGCCGCACCGAGGGTGACGAGGAGATCCCGCAGGATCCCCCAGTGCCGTTCCGTCGGCTCCAGCATGCGCACGCAGGGGGCCGTGAACCAGGTCGACACGATGGAGAGCGACGCTTCGACCTTCAGCGGTTGCGGGAAGACGCCGGCGTTGGTCGTCAGTCGGAGGAAGCCGAGCGTGACGATCCAGGGGACCCCGACCGGGATGTCGGCGGAGAGGGTGTCCTCCCACCACGTCCTGGAGGCGGCGTGACGAGGACTGTCCCGGTTCGTCGCGTAGATCAGGAGGTTCAGATCCGGGACGATCACTTTCGCAGGTCGATCTTCCGGGCGACCTCTTCGCTCTCGAGGATGCCGGCCAGCATCAGGGCCTTGTCGAGTGCCACGTGCGGTGCGCCCATCGAGTGGGTGGGGCAACGGTAGCGGCGCTTTCGCGGCTTCTCCTCGAGGCGTTGGAGCCCGCTTCGCAACGCCCGGTTCACCATCTCCTTGAGCGAGACACCCGCCGTGCGGGCCGCCCGTCGCAGATCCCGCATGAGCGCATCGTCGATGGTCAAGGTGGTCCGCACCGACCCATCATCGCATCATGCACCTTGCAGTCAAGGCATCAGACGTTTCGGCGGCCGCGCCGGGAGACCCCGCCCCCGAGGCGTGCGGGGAGGTTCGGGTGCAGGGTGACCCCTCGCGGTTCGAGGGCGACGAGGAGGCCCAAGGTCCCCGCTTTCGAGCGAAGGGGATCGCGCCGTACCGGGCCGTCGGGTAGGAGCGTCCCCGGCGCTTGCGGGTTGGAGGTGGTCATGCGACACGCGGTGGTATCCCTCGCTCTCGGTGTGTGCTTCCTGGTCGCCGGATGCGGGGGCGGAGGTTCGGATTCACCTCGCACCGTCGCCCTGCAGGGCGAGCCGGATCTGGAAGGCTCGATCTGGGCGGTGGCCGGCGGTCCCGCGGGCGTCGACCTCTTCGTGGGGGACCAGCAGTCCCAGGTGCTCGCCCAGGGGATCCGCGGGTTCCTCAGCTTCGATCTCTCGGGCATCCCGCCCGGTGCCATCGTCCAGCAGGCAACCCTCCGCGTGGTCCAGTCCCTCGTCGTCGCCGCTCCCTACGACATGCTGGGCAACCTGTACGTCGACGAGGTCGTCTACGGCGACACGCTCGAGAGCGGTGCGTACGACCGGTCGTACCCGTTGAACCAGGGCCTCGGCCCGATCAGCCAGGACGCCACCCTCGGTCCCAAGACCCTGGACGTGACCGCGGCCGTCCAGGACGACCTGTCCGCCCCGCGCGCCCACGCGCAATTCCGCCTGCGATTCACGGTGGAGACGAACGGCGACACCATGAACGACCAGGTGAAGTTCTGGAGCAGCGACACCGCGATGAGCGCGGCCGATCGGCCCACCCTGGTCGTGACGTACCGGCCGTGACGCGGGCCGTCGCGCCCGCGACCCACCGGCTGCGCAAGTCCGGACCTGCGGTCAAGGTCCGTGGCGGGCGCGCAGCCGGCCGGAGCCCCGGACTTCGACTTCTTCACGGCCTCGCAGTGCCTGGCCGGGAACGAATCCTGGGAGAGACGCTGGCCTTCGCGTCGGACGCGGCCGTGACGAGGGAGCGGATCCTCGAGGCAACGCGCCAGCTACGCCAAGGTACTGGCGACCGAGGAAGGGCCGCGGACGGCGAGACGGCGGGTGGAAGGTACGAGGATCACTGACCGACAGGCCCTCAGGGGCGGTACGTCACGATCAGGACGGGACGCTGCTCCGGCATGGACGGGTCGGGCAGGAAGATGGCCTGGTCCCCTTCTCCGTTCATGTTCGTCTCGCTGGCGAAGCGCAGCCGGAACTGGGATCGGGCCCGCTGCGCCGCGATGTCCGCCTTCACCGCGACCGTCACGTCCGTCATCTTCGGCCCGAGCGTCGCGTCCGTGGACAGCACCGCGAACCCCTGGTTCGCGGGAAAGCTCCGGTCGTAGGCGCCAAGATCGAGAACGCCGCCGTACACGACCTGGTCCACGAGCAGCGGCCCGAGGGAGTACGGATCGTCCCCGATGCTCGTCTGCGTGACGCGCAGCACCGCCGCGGTTACGTCCGCGCCCACCGGGATCGCCCCCAGGTCGAAGCTGAGGAACCCGCGGAGCCCCTGCTCGGGGCCTTGTGCGGGGGTGGCGTCGCCGATGAACATCAGGACGTCGGCATTGAAGATGTCACCCGACGCGGACATGTGGCCGGACAGCTCCGGGGAGGCCTCCAGCGGGACCGTCATCGACCGGCCGCCGCCGCCTCCACCCCCGCAACTGCCGCAGGCGAGCGACGCGAGCACGACGAAGAAGGTGACGGATCGGTGCATGCGACGTTCCTCCCATCGGGGGCCGCCGTCCCCCCGTAGCGACGCGGCGTGCGGAGTATGCCCGACCGGCCAGGGAGCCTCGGCTCCGGATTCCGCCGTGCGGCCCTCCCCCGTCCCGAGAGCCGGCACGGAGCGGGTGGCTCCGAGCGAGGCGAAGCGTCGAATCGGAAGACGTCGCGGAGGCCGGGAGTTCTTGCGCTTCGAGAAGGTGGCGGAGAGGCCGGGATTCGAACCCGGGGTGCCCTGACGGGCACGCCGGCTTAGCAAGCCGGTGCATTCGACCACTCTGCCACCTCTCCGCGCGCGTGGTCGGCGGGTCTTATACCACTCTCGATGCCGTGACGGCCGGTCCTACCGGGGGATGCCGGCCGCCGCCTGTACCATGGCCGGTCATGACATCCGAAGGCAACGAACGAAAGCCGGCCGCGGGGCCCGGCGACGGGGCGCAGGACGCGCGACCCCGGCGTCGCCGGCGGCGCAGGAAGCAGACGTCTCCGAACGAAGGAGTTCCCGGCAGGAGCCCCCGGCCGGGACGGGACACGTCGGAGCGAAGCGACGCGGAGCCGCGTCGATCCCCGCGGGCGCCGGCAAGCACCCCGGCGAAGACCGTCGAGTCGGGGCCCGTCCCCGAGACCGCCTTCCGGCAGTTCGACCTGCCCGACGGGCTGCTCCGGGGCGTGGCGGACGCCGGCTACGCCGACCCCACCGAGATCCAGGCGCGGTTCATCCCTCTCGCGCTGAAGGGCCGCGACGTCGTCGCCCGGTCGCGGACCGGAACCGGCAAGACGTGTGCGTTCGTGCTGCCCGCCCTCGCGGGCCTGGCGGAGGTGCGGGACGCGGCTCGCAGTCAGGACGCGGGCCACGGGCCCCCCCGCGTGCTCGCCGTGGTTCCCACCCGCGAACTCGCCGTCCAGGTCGCCGGGGAGTTCGAGCATCTGGCCCACCACGTCCCCGTACGCGTCGCCTGCGTGTATGGCGGCAAACGGTTCTCAGGTCAGGTCCAGGACCTTGCGCGGTCAGCCGTGGTCGTCGGCACTCCGGGACGCCTGCTCGACCACATGGGGCGCCGGACGTTCGACGCCTCGACCATCGAGGTCCTCGTGCTCGACGAGGTCGATCGCATGTACGACCTGGGCTTCCGGGAGGACGTGGACCGCATCCTCCGCGCCTGTCACAACCGCCGGCAGACGCTCCTCGTGTCCGCGACGCTCAACGAGGACGTCGAGGCGCTGGTCGGCCGCCACCTCGGCGAGCACGAGCGGGTCGAGGTCGAGAGCCGCACCCTGACCGTGGACGAGGTGGATCAGGTCTTCTACGTCGTGGTGCACGACCGCAAGCGGGAACTGCTGAAGGCCATCCTCCAGGAGCGCGATCTCCAGCGCACCCTCGTGTTCGTACGCACGAAGTTCACGGCCGACCGCGTCGCCTACGATCTCAAGCGAAGCGGCCACGACGCCCACGAGATCCACTCGGGCCTGCCCCAGCGGCGCCGCGAGGAGATCCTCGAACGCTTCCGGAACGGAGGGCTGGACCTCCTGGTCGCCACCGACGTCGCCGCCCGCGGCCTCGACATCGAGGGCGTGGACCACGTGATCAACTACGACATTCCCCAGAACCCCGAGGACTACGTGCACCGGGTCGGCCGGACGGCGCGCATGGGTCGGAAGGGGTGGGCCGTGACCCTGGTCACTCCCGAGGACGGCCTCTTCCTGACCGCGATCGAGAAGCTGATCAACCGGGAGATCCGCCAGCAGACCCACCCGGGCTTCGAGCTCCCTCCGAAGCCGGGGGCCGAGGCCACGAAGAAGGCCGAGGTGGCGACGGGGCTCCCCTCCTGGTGCCGGCCCGTCCGACGGCGGCGGTGACCGACCGGCGACAGAGCCGGCCCTCGCTCGGCCCTCGGGGCGGCTTCCACGCATGCGGGCGGCGTTGTCGCGGCGGGTACCCCCAGCTAGGCTCGCAGGTCGGGGCGGGACGCGGCGGCGGATCGGCGGCCGTCCATCTCCCCGGGAGGGTCCGAGGGCGGATGCGCGTCTGGCGGTTGGGGTCCACCATCCTGGCGTTCCTCGTGGGCGCGCTCGTCGTGGCCGTCGGCGCCCGTGCCGACGAGCCGCCGGCGGCCCCTCCCCGCCCGGCGCCCGACGTGCGCCCCCGGCCCCCCGAGCCCCCCTCGCCCCTCGATCCCGCTCCCGACCAGCGCGATCGTCCGCCGCCGCCGCCTCCTCCTCCCGGCCCGACCCTCGAGGGCGGCATCGAGTTGCCGACCTTCCCGGACGGCCCGGCCCCCGACGTACGGGGGCGTCCGGTCGAGCCGCCGCCGCCCGGCGGCGCCCTGGCCGACTGGGACAAGGACTTCCGCAGCCGGGGTGTCGAGTTGGGGCCGCCGCTGCCCCCGCCGGACCCGTGGGAGCCGCGGCCGATCCTCTGGCGTCACGACGTGCGCGACGTCTCGCTCGACGCCCGCATCAAGCCCGTGAAGCGGGTGCCCCAGTGGGTGGACGTCGTGGAGCGGCGCGATCTGACGGAGTGGCGCCCCATGGATCTGGGGGATTTCGCTCGCCGCTTGCCGAACGTCGTCGTGGCGGACGGCGGAAGCCCCTTCCTCCAGTTCCCCGTGATCCGGGGCCTGAGCGGGCAGCGCATCAAGGTGCTCACGGACGGGGTCTGGCCCACCACCGACGTGCTCGGCATCCAGGGCACCCCCCTGTCGCTCTGGGACCCCGAGTCCACGGAGCGCATGGAGGTCTATCACGGTCCCGGCGCGTACCTGAAGGGCCTCGACAGCCCCGGCGGGATGATCAACATCGTCCCCCGCCGGCCCCGCCGCCACGGGCGCCTCTCGGCCGACGTCACGGGCGTGGCGGCGTACGACAGCGCCACGCGCGCCTTCCGCGGCCGGGCGGAGGCCGACATCGGGCAGGACCGCGTTGCCGGGCTCGTCGGGTTCACCTGGACCCAACGCGGCGACCGCCGGATCGGCGGGGGGGCCGTGCTCGACTCGACGTCCTACGACCAGTACGCCGCGGATCTCGCGCTCGACTACTTCCTCGACAATCGCAGCCGCATCGGGATCACCGCCCAGTACGTGTCCGCACAGAACGTGCAGAGCCCGTTCGCCGTCGCGTCCTCGCTCACGAAACCGTCGTACGACCGATTCTTCCTGGCGCTGTCGCTGTCGTCCTTCGACGTCGGGGGGATCTTCGGCGGTACGAAGGCCTCGATCGCCCTCGACACGCTGCTCTCGGACTCGGACGACTCCTTCGGTGGTCAGTCCAGCGGGATCGCCGGCGAGGACGACGCGTCCCGCTACCAGTTCGACTTCCAGGGCAACCTGTACATCAACCCCTGCCACGACACGTGGGCCGAGCTGATCCTGGCGTACGCCCGGCTGAAGCGGACCGAGCAGGTCATCGGGGATTGCAGTGCCCTCTGCGACCCCGTGGACCAGGCGCCCGACGGCGGCGCGGTGGGGGGGCTCTCGCTGGGCGATTGCGGCGGTGCCAGCACCTTGATCGGCCGGGTCCTCGACGGAACCACGTTCGCCGACGTCGGGGCGTGCGAGGGCCTTCGCCGCACGTACGAGGCCGAGGAGCTGCTCGTCACGCTCCTCGTCGAGGACCAGTTCCACAACGAGTGCTGGGACACGCACGCCGGGATCCGCCTCGACCTCTACCACGTCGCCGACAACCGGGTGGGCACGGACGAGACGCACATCCTGGTCGGTGGCGCGGGCGGCGTCGCGCGCCACCTCTCTCCCTGCGTCACCGTCTACGCCAACGGGTCGGCTGGATGGCGGCGACCGACCCTCGACGAGCAGAACGCGACCGCGGTGATCGACGGCGTGACGGTCTTCGGCAACCCGGACCTGGATCCCGAGTTCAACGCGAACGCGGAAGTCGGCCTCAAGAGCTCGCTGAGGGACCGCGCCTCCCTCCAGGCCACCGCGTTCGGACACTACGTGGACAAGTTCATCGGCCAGGTCGAGGCGCCGCCCCTCGCGGGGCCGACGGCCATCCTCGACAACCTCGGCGACGTCATCCTCTACGGCGGCGAGCTCACGGCCGCCTGGCGACCCTGGAATACGCTCGAGGGCGCCGAGCTCTACGGCACCGCCGGCATCACCCGTTCCACCGACACCGTTGTCGTCGCCAACGTCCCGTTCCTGTGGCGGACGGGCGTGCGCTACAGCGTGCCGCAGCCTCGGGGCTACCGGGTCCGGCGGTGGTTCGCCGACGCGGCGCTCTACGGCGCGACGAACTCGAGGGACGGCGTGCGCGGCGGAGCGAGCTTCGTGACGGGCGAGGTCATCCTCGGAACCGGCCTCGACTTCGGCGACTACCACAGCGCTTGGCTGAACCTGGGCGTGCGCAACCTGTTCGACACCGAGTACACGCCGCCCGCGAGCCGGCTCTCCGCGCCGGGCCTGTCGTTCTTCGCGAACCTTCAAGTGGACATGTAGACGAAGTTGGGCGGTCACCTGCCGTCACGCCACGAGGTAGGCGCAGCGCGGTACGCTCCGGCGCCATGATGGAGCGGATCGTTCCCATCCCGGTCCGGCCCGCTTCGGCGGAGGCGCTGACGCCGCTCGCACGGCTGTTCGGGGCGGAGGAGGCGGACGTGTACGGCTGGCGCGGGGTCCCGCGTCTTCCCCTCGAGACCGTCGCGCCCGCGGGCGCCGCCATCGAGGACGTGCGGCGCCTGCCCGAGGCGGAGCGGCTCCTCGTCGCGGAAGGCGGTGCCGGCTTCGCGCTCGTGATCGTGCGCGGCGATCGGCCCGAAGCATGGTGGATCCCCTCCGGCCGTGCCCTCGCGCTCGCCCGCGGAACGTGGCACTCCGATCCCATCACGCTCGAAGGCGCCCGCGTGTTCGAGGGGTTGCACGCCGAGGGCGGGTTCGACCGGCTCGACCGCGCGTCCCTGATGGAACTGGCAAACATCGTCGCCGTGCGCCCCGCCGTGGCGCCGGTGCTCCGCGCGCAATCGGCCTCGGCCGCCGGTCGGGAGCCCGCCCCCGTCGCCGCCGAGGCGGCGGAAGAGGCGTCCGACCGCATCTGGGACCTCCTGGACCACGCGATCTTCGGGGTCCAGGCCCGCGGGGACGCGCCCGAGCCCACCGCCTCCGGGGGCGATGCACCGGCCGACCCTCCGCCCCCCCCGCTGGATCTCGCGCTCGGCCCGGACCTGGCGGATTGTCTCCACGTGGGCCTGCTGGCGCTGGACGAGGCCGACTCCGGCCCACCCTCGCCGGCCGCCTCGGAGGCGCTCGTCGCGTGGTCCACCGGGGCCCGCGCCCAGGGACGTCGGGCCTTCCGCCGCCGTGCGCTCGCGTTCGCCCGCTCGCTCCGGCTTCCCGACCCGGGCGACATCCCGCGAATGCGGGTCCTGCGTGCCCTGCGGCAGGGGATCCTCCCGGCGCGCGCGTGGGAGGCGGCCCTGTGGCGCGGGATCCTGGAGGAGGAGACGGACGCCGTGGTCGTGACGGGCGAGGGCATCGCCCCGCCGCTGCGGTTCGCCCGAGGAACGGCCGGAACCACCGCGCCGCTTCCCACGGGGCACCGCCTCCGGCTCGACCGCGTGCCCACCCTCTCCGACGCGAAGGGGCCTTTGGCCACCCTCTACGGCCCCCTGACGCGCGGCACGGTCGGGACGGAGGAAGGGCGCCCGCTGGTGTTCGCCTTCTTTTCGGGGACGCTGCGCGTCGCGGAGGCCCGGGAACGCCTCGACGCGATCGCCGCGCGCCTCCCGGGGAGGATTGGCGCGAACCGGCTGTTTTCCGGGTGCTCCCTCCGGTAGGATCCCCGCGGGGTCCCTGGCCGGCGATGACACGTGCACGCCCATGCCACTGGGGGGACCACGACATCGGAGCCCGTTCCCATGCCTTGGAAGACCGAAATCGACCGTCTGGTCCACCACCTCGTACTCGACTCGGGTCAGGGATGCGCAGCCGGCGAGGTTCGCCGCGCGGTGCGCACCCTCGCCGATCTCCACACCCTCGCTCCGGATCGGGATGCGAGCCACTTCCACGTCGGTGCCCTGCAGGAGCTCGTCGAGGCGAGCGGCATGGTGGACACCGACGAGATCCTCACCGACCTGCCGGACGCCGGCGCCGAGGCCGCGCGCCGCTGGCAGTTGATCGGTCGCCTCGACGCCGCGTCGAGGAACGGCACCCGCGAGCGGGTCCGCTCCCTGATGGACAGCCCCGACTTCGCCGAGTGCCTCTCGCACGCCGAAGGCAGGGTCGCCCTGCGTTGCGTGGGTCGGATGCTCTTGAGGGACGGCGACGGCGATCTCGCCTTCGATCTCTACCGGCGGCATCTCGCCGCCGTGGACGACGAGGGCAGTCGCCGCGACGCCGAGTTCCTCCTCGAGGAGTCGCTCCGGCGCGCCGATCGCGGCGACGTGACCCTCGAAGACGCCCTCGCCCGGCTCGAGCGGGCCGCCGCTTTCGCCGAGGAATGCAGCCTCGACGCGCGGGCCCGGAGCAAGGTCGATCGCAAGGCCGGCCGCATCCACCAGCTCGAGGCGAACTGGGAGAGCGCGACGGAGTGCTACCATCGGGCGCTGGAGCGGCTGCCGGCCGACGACCCCTACCGCAGCGTCCTCGTGGGCGACCTCGCACTGGCCACCCTCGGCGTACGTGGCACGCTCGATCTCCTGCCCGATCCCGCCCGCGAGCGGCGCGACGAGGCGATCCAGATCCTGGAGGCGGCGCAGGACGGCGAGGGCCGCTCCTACAACGCCATCTACACCCTCGGCATGCTCGCCTACGAACAGGGCGAATGGGAGAAGGGCGCGCGTCACCTCCGGGAGGCGGATGATCTCATGCGCGAGAACCGCGCGAAGGCGCGGATCGTCCACGCCCGGTCGCGTTTCTTCCTGGCGCACTGCCTGTTGGAGCAGGGCGTCGAGGGGGACGACCTCGACGAGGCGCAGCGCTGGATCACGCGCAACGCCGGCGCCGTCTCCCTCGAGCCCGAGTTCAAGGGACCGGTCTTCGACGCCCTCCTGGCGAGGGTTCCCGACGCGCGCGTACCGGGCCGGCCCTCGTCCCGGGCGGCTGGTGGCGGACGGACCGTGGCCCCGCAGCACCTCGAGGGCGCGCGGACCAAGGTCGCCGAGGGAGACGCGCGCGCCGCGCTGGAGCTCGTGGACCGGGCGTTCAAGAGCCGCCCCGACTTCGACACCTGGTTCGGGGCCTATCGCGTCCGCCTGGAGGCTCTCCTGGCGCTCGGCGAGCGCGACGAAGCGCTGCGGACCTACGAGCGCTTCCGCGCCAAGCTCTACCAGCGCGAGGCGCTGTCCCAGCTCGAGGCGTTCCTGCAGGACGACGAGGGGCCGCTCGCCGAGCTCCTCGACGATGCCGCACGCGACGAGCAGCTCGCGGACCTCTACGACGTGATGCCCGACCGCAAGGAGCAGTTCGCCGAGGTCGCGCGCCGGCTCGCGACGGGCCACCTCGAGAGCGGCGAGCCCGAACGCATCCGCCGCGCGATCGCCCTACTCACCGAACTCGCCTCCCGGGACGGCGAGGGCGCCGGCGCGCTCCTCGAGAAGGCGCGGGCCGACGCGGGCGACGCCATCGAGAAGGAGGCGGACCGCGAGGAGACACGGACACTGCTGGGCGAGGAGGAGGATCCCGTCCGCATCCTGATCGTCGGCGGAGACGCCGAGCGACGCGACCAACTGGACCGCCTGGAGTCCCTCGCCCGCGAGTACGGCTTCGAGGGGCGCTGGGTGGTGACCGGGCTGCGCCCGCCTTACAAGACTCTCCGCGAGATCGCGAACCACGCGCAGGACTCCGACGTGATGCTTCTCCACCACGCCGTCGGAAGAGACATGCGCGAGGAGGTGCGGCGCATCGGCGAGAAGTACGACGTCCCGGTCCGCGAGGCGCCGTGGCTCGGCAGCGCCACGCTGGAGTACGAGGTCTTCCAGACCCTCAAGGACGCTTTCGAGGATTGACGACCTCACCCCGCTCGCCGACCCGCCCGCCCCAGGGGAATACCGTGAACGAACCGACCCAAGCCGTTCCCATCGCCCCCACTGCACACGTCGGTGACGTCTTTGCCGAGCGGCGCGCCCGACTCATGGCGCGCCTGGGTCCCGATGTCGCCGTCCTGGTCTGCGCGTCGCCGCGGCGCGTGCGGAGCAACGACACCGAGTACGTCTATCGGCCGAGCAGCGACCTCTGGTACCTGACGGGGTTCGAGGAGCCGGGCAGCGCGCTCCTGCTCCTGCCCGGTCACCCCGAGCATCCCTTCGTGATGTTCGTGCGCCCGCGGGACCGCGCCCGGGAGATCTGGGACGGAGCGAGGGTCGGCGTGGAGGGGGCGAAGGAGCGCATCGGCTGCGATGTCGCGTACGGGATCGAGGAGCTCGGGCGGCGTCTGCTCGAGTTGCTCGTCGGGCGCAGCCGGCTGATCTACGGATTCGGCATCGACGAGGATCGGGATCGCGAGGTCATCCGTGCCGTGCGCCAGGTCCAGCAGCTCGCGCGCCGGGGCAAGAAGGCGCCGCGGGTCATCGAGGACCCGATGACGGCGCTCCACGAGATGCGTCTCCTCAAGTCGCCGGGCGAGATCGCCGCCGTCCGGCGCGCGGTCGAGGTCTCGGCAAGGGGCCACATCGAGGGCATGCGCCGGACGCGGCCCGGCCTCCGCGAGTACCAGCTCCAGGCGGAGATCGAGTACGTGTTCGCTGCCAGCGGGGCGACGGCCCCCGGGTACGCCACCATCGTCGGCAGCGGGCCCAACGCGTGCACGCTGCACTACGTGGCCAATCGCCGGACCATGAAGGAGGGGGAACTCGTGCTCGTGGATGCCGGCGCCGAGGTCGGCTACTACTCCGGCGACGTGACCCGCACCTGGCCCGTCAGCGGGACGTACTCCGGCGAACAGCGGGAGATCTACGACCTCGTCCTTCGCGCGCAGATGGGCGTGATCCGCACCGTGAAGCCGGGCCTCCAGTGGCACCACCTCCACGAGACCGCCGTGAAGATCCTGACGGAGGGTCTCGTGGACCTCGGCGTGCTCGAGGGCCCCGTCGAGAAGGCCATCGAAGAGAAGACCTACCGCAAGTGGTACATGCACGGGACCGGGCACTGGCTCGGCCTCGACGTGCACGACGTCGGCGCCTACGCCGAGGACGGCGAACCGGGGCGACCGCTCGCACCGGGCATGGTCTTCACCGTCGAGCCGGGTCTCTACTTCCACGAGGACGAGGAAGGCGTGCCGGAGCGCTTCCGCGGCATCGGCGTGCGCATCGAGGACGACGTGCTCGTCACCGGCGAAGGGTGCGACGTCCTCTCCCAGGACGCGCCGAAGGAGCCGGAGGAGATCGAGGCGCTGATCGGGTCGGCGCTGTAGCGCTCCCTATCTCGTCCAGTCGGCCCACTTCTCCTTCGCCTTCTCGAGGGCGGTCCCGAAGCTCTTCTTCGCGTCCTCCCACCCGTCCTCTCCGGCGCCCTGGACGGCCTCCCACTTCTGGCGCAGGACTTCCTGCTGCTTCTTCAACTCCTCGACGGCATCGCTGCCCTTCTCGGCGGCCTTCTGGCGGGCGTTCTCCAACTCGACCTTCGACCGCTCCCACATCGGGCGGGCCGCGTCGAGGAACTGGGCCTTCTTCTCGAACGCCACGTCCCGGAGATCGTTCCACTTCTCGCGGCTCCACGCGCCGCCGGCTTCCAGGGCTTCCTGGGCGGCACGCTGGGCGTCCTGCGCGGCGTTCTTCATCTCGTCGGCGCGCCGTCCGCAGGCCGCGAGACCCAAGGCGGTGGTCAGCGCGACCGCGACGAGCGACAGAATGCGGTGGGACCCCATGGCGACACTCCCGGTGTAGATGCCGACAAGGTTGCCGCGCCCGCGAGGCGGACGCAACCGGTACGTGTGCTGTTCGTGGAAGTCGGCCCTACTCGACCTCGAGGGCGTCGTCCGCCTCCGCCATCTCGTCCGGATCCTCTTCCTCCCAGGGCATGTGGTGCGCCTCGGCGTTCACCCACGACAGCAAGCCGAAGACCACCGCACCGACCGGTACGAAGTACCAGTAGAGGGACGTGAGCCACTCGGGCACGCCGGGGAACAGGCCCGGACCGAAGCGGCCGAGCGCGAGGGCCTGCGAGAGGAAGAAGAGCCCCGCGCTGAGGGTCCAGGCGTAGAGGAGATAGCGGGGCGTCGGTTGGCCGAGGTCCGCCCCGCGGAAGACGAACCCGAACATCACGACGCCGATGGCGAGGAGCGACAGCACGAGGGAGACGCCCCCCACGACCACGAAGGGGAGCGGAGCGGGGAGGACGACGTGCGCCGGCGGCGCGGCCGCGAAGGCGACGACGGATACCACCAGCCACATGCCGTAGAAGACGCTGAGGGAGAACCCGATCCCGTTGACCCAGCGGAACCGGTGGCGATGCCAGAAGGGGAGGGTCAACTCGGACACGGATCGCGGCCTCGGCGGGAAGTCTGCGGCGACCCCGGCCAGCGGGGAAGCCTACCCCAAGGGCGTGGCCGGGAGTAGGTCTTGGGAAGGACACCTCGCTTCGCGTCGGATGGGGTCAGGACGAGGAGGCGAATCCCCGAGGCGGGGCGCCCGCTACGTCGAGGAACTCGCGACCGAGGAGGGGGCGCCGACGGCGTGAAGGCAAGGGGAAGAGGACGAGAGGGACGGACGGACAGGCCCCGCGGACGGCGCGGCGACCCGCGCCGGTGCCCCACGATCGCGTCCGAGCCAACCCTTCCCGTGCCGTCTAGAGCGCCTCGACGGCTCGACCCCGGTCGTCCACGGTCAGCTCCAGGCCGCGCACGGCTTCGATCTGCTGCTTCAGGATCTCGGCGTGGGTGCGGCCTTCGTCGGCGAGGACCTCCATGAAGATCTGCGCCTCGCGGTTGGGCATCTTGTAGTGCGTCTTCTCGTAGAAGTACGAGCAGTACTCCTCGAAGCGGATCGCCCCGTAGAGGACCTGGATCAGGGACTCCTTGTCCCGGATGTCGTCCACGTCCACCTGCCCGAAGATCCGCGATGCCTCGCCCTCGCCGACGCTCGTGTCCCGGCCGGGGAAGAGCTCGCGACGATGGGCGCGCAGCGTCTTGCAGTGGTCCTTCTCGTCCTTCTTGAGCTGGCCGAGGCGCGTCTGGAGCGTGGCCACCTGCACCCGCTTCGCCAGCGTGTCGTACATGTGAAAGGCGAGCATCTCGCCCTGGATCCCGAGATCGAGAACCTCCAACGGTGTGAGGTTGGTGGGGAGCATCGGCCTCCTCCTCGTGATGCGCCTGGACCGGACGCGTCCGCCCCTGCCGGACGATGCCGCCGCATCCTAGGCAGGAACACCGACAGCCGACCGACCGGGAACGGGGGCCTCCCTCCGGCCCCCGGACCGCCCTCAAGCTCTGCGAGATCGGTTGCGGAGGCGTCACGCTTGCCCCGACTCCGGGACCCTGGCCACCGATCCAGGGGAATTCCGCCTTTTCCGTGACCACCGGGGGTGACCGCGCGATGACGCCCCGGGGCGGCCGCCGGGTGGCGGCCCCCCGGAGTCGGTCGCATGTCTCGTCCTCGTTCGCGCTTCGTCCTGCCCCTGCGAACCGCCCTGCCGGTCCTGTGGGCCCTCCTCTGCCTGGCGCGCGGCGCCGCCGCCGAGGGGGACCTCGCCTCCATCCGCCGCCTCCTGGACGACCCGTCCCCGCGCACGCGGGCCGCGGCGCTGCGGCGGCTGGCCGGCCGCCAGGACCGCCCGGCGCTCCGCCTCCTCGTGGAGGCGCTGGACGACCCGCACCCCTACGCGCGCCGGGCGGCCGCGGGGGTGCTCGGAGCGCTCGACGAGCCGCTCCACCGGCGGCTCGCTCGGGACCTCGGGCGGCTGCGCGCGCCGCGGGCCCGCGTCGCCGCGACGCGGATCGCAGCCTTGTGGGGGGGCGAAACCGGCCGGGCGCTCCTGCTCGACTTCCTGGGGGACCGCGACGGGCTGGTCCGGGAGGCCGCGGTGGCCCGCCTCGCCGACGATTCCTCCGAGGCCGCTTCCGAGGCCCTTCGCCGGGCCCTCGACGACTCCGCCGGGGGCGTGCGGGCCCGGGCGCTGGACGCGCTGCGGGGGCGCGACGGTGCCGGGCCGCCGTCCCCGGACCTCCTCCAGGACCCGGACTTCCGGGTCCGACTCTCCGCCCTGGAGAGCTCCGTCGCGCTGGGAACCCCTTCGGCAGGGGGGGAGGCGGCGGTGGTCGCCGTGCTCCGCGGACTCGACGATGCGGTCTGGTCGGTTCGACTCAGGGCGGCGGAGCTCGCCGGGGCGGTGCGCAACCGCCGCCTCCTGGCCCCGCTGGTCGCGGCGCTGGGGGACGGGCGGCAGCGGGTGGCCGACGCGGCGCACGCCGCGCTCGTGGCACTGACCGGCATCCCCTTCGATCCCGATCCCGAGGTCTGGACCGGCTGGCTGGAGGGCGATGGGCGGGCCTTCGACCCCCAGGCCGAGGACCGTCGTCCCGTCCCGACCCATCAGGGCGGGAGCCGCACCGTCGCCGCGCCCCGCTTCCTCGACCTCCCCTTGCCCTCCCGCCACATCGCGTTCGTGATCGACGCCTCCGGGAGCATGAAGCGCCGGGGGCCCGACGGGCGGACCCGCTGGGCACGCGTGCGCCAGGCGCTGGCCACGGCCCTGGAGGGGCTGGGTCGGGACGCGTGCGTGAACGTCGTGCGGTTCGCCGACGAGGCCGAGGCCGCCTTCGCGGAGACCCGGCGGCTCTCCGCCTCGAATCGCCGGGCCCTCGACGCCTGGCTCGCGGAGGCCGTTCCCGCGGGGCGAACGGCCCTCTTCGACGGGATCGCGCTCGCGCTCGCCGACCCGGACGTGGATACCGTGGTCCTGCTCTCCGACGGCGCGCCCTCCACCGGGCGCTTCTTCACCCGCACGGACCTCCTGACGGAGGTCGCGCGGGCGAACCGCTGGCGCCGCGCCTGCATCGACGTCGTGGACGTCGGCGACGACGGGATCGCCAAGCGGTGGCGCAGCGCGCTGCGCCGCTTGGCGGAGGCGTCAGGCGGGTCCTACCGCCGGTCGTGACGCCGGCCCGGACCTCACGCGCCCGTCCCGAAAAAAAAGAACCCCCCTGGAAGCCATTCGGCCTCCAGGGGGGGACCAGGGGGAGCCGGGGAGGGAGGGAGGAGGGAGGGTAATCGGCTCGACCCCTGGGGAAGCGCCCTCTCGGGCCTTCCATGGATATAGACGCTTCTCGACCTGTCCAGGTTTCCCGATTTGTCCAAATTACTCGCGGGAGACCTTCGTCGCGGTCCGGACGGAAGCCGGCGGGAGCGGCCCTGGTCCCCACGCCGGGAGGTCCCGCGGGGCCTGGGCGGCATGCGTCCTGGGCGGGCTCGTGCGCCGCGGAGGGCGGACGCTCCCATCCATGAGGCCGTGCGGCGCGCTGGCCTGGGGGCGATCGGCCCCCTTCGTCCTCCTTGCGTACGGTCGTACGCGGCGTCGTCCTCATGGGGCCTCCGCTCCCCATCCAGCACGCCGATCGGAGGCGAACGCCGCTGGGGGACACCCTCGGGGGTCCCCACGGGCGTCCTCCCTGGCCCACGAACTCGCGACTCAGGACACTAGTTCAGGAGGCCCTCGATCTTGGACTTCAACTCCGCCTTGGGCCGGAGGCCCACGACCTTGTCCACGACCTTGCCGTCCTTGAAGAAGATGATCGTGGGCACGGACATGATGCCGAACTCGGCGGCCACCTGGCGGCAGTGGTCGATGTCCACGGTGCCGACCTTGAGCCGGCCGTCGAATTCGCCCGCCAGATCTTCCACGATGGGAGCGAGAGCCCGGCACGGGCCGCACCACTCGGCGCCGAAGTCCACCAGGACGGGCGTGCTGCTCTCCTTCACCTCCGAAGCGAAGTTGTCATCGGTGAATGCGGGCAGGTTCTCGGCCATGGGTGCTCTCCATCTAGGACCGCCCCGGACTAGGGGCACGGAAGGTCGATTGTACCGCTGGCGTCCCACCCCTGCAGGTTTGGCGGTGGGGCTGTCGACGGGCCGCGGGCGTCGGAACGAGAGGGGCGCGGGCGTCGGAGGGTGGGCCCGCAATCGTCAAGAACCGGGGTTGGCGTCGCGCGGCCCTGGCCCGCACCTCGCGCCTTGGCCTCGAACCCGAGCGACGCACCAGGGCCTCCCCTGGGCCGTGAACGAGAACGCCTTCCCGACGTAGCCTCCGACCGGACGGGAACTTCCGGCGGTCACGTCGCGCGCTCCGCGCATAATGCGGGCCAGCCGTGCGCATCCTCATCCTGCTCTTGGCGCTTCTGGTCATCGCCCTCGCCGTGCCCATCCTGTTCCAGGACCACGGGCCCGCGCGCCCGGCCCCCGTCTTCGACGCGATCCACCTGATCGCCGACGCCGCCCAGGGGGAGACGGCGACCTACCGGGACGAGTCCGGCAACACCTGGACGCTCACGGTCGAGGGCGTCGTCCCCGGGGCATCGGACCGCGAGCCCCGCATCCGCATCCTCGCCGTGCACGCGGATCGGGAGGGGCACCCGGTCCCGGGCGGCGTCGCCCGCTACGAGCATCGGCCCGTGACGCACGGCATCTTCCCTCTCATGTCCGCCGTCGATCCGAGCGGCTACGACCGCCTCTGGGTGTGGACGCGCCTGAGACGCGAGACGATCACCTGGCGCGGCGAGCAGAAGGCGGTTTGGCGATTCGACCTGCTCGACCCCGCGCTGCCGACCGAAGGCGGCGCGGATCACGTGGTGGCGTGGATGAGCGAAGACCTCCCCGTCTTCGGCCTCGTCCGCTTCCAGCGCCGCGGTCGTACGTGGGACCTCGTGGACTGGGGGCCCCGGTCATGAGCGCCGCCGGTCGTTCCTCCCACGGTCTCGTCGAGACCCTCGTCGTCGCCTTCCTCGCGTTGGCGGCGGCGGCGCTCGGTTGGCTCCACTGGAAGGTGATTCCCGAACGGTTCGCCCCGATCCCCCTCGCCTTCGACCTGAGGAACCCCATGGTCGACGCGCAGGTCGGCGAGTGCCAGGCCATCGAGACGGAGGGGACCCCCGAGTCCACGAGTTGCCAGCAGGTCGTCGAGCCCGGCGTCGTCCTCCGCCCCGACGAGGGCCCGGCGAGGCTCCCGGGGACCGGCGGCCTGCGGCGATCCCGTCCCTATCTCGTCTGCGAATACCGCTTCCCGCCGCCCGGCAAGGACTGCAACGACCCCGGCGCCACCCGTCAACTCGGCATCTACCCCCTCTCGAACTTCGGCCTCCCGGCCACGGTACCGGCGCTGCTCCAGTCGATCCAGCCGCGATGGGTGGAGCGGGGAGGGCGGTACCGCTTCGTCTACGAGGTACAGATGCGCCGGCTCGGCCAGTTCTTCCAGGGGCCCGTCATCCTCTACATCGATCCCGACGAGCCGGTGACCGGGGTGGTGCTCCGCCGGGACGTCGTGGGGAAGGCGCCGCCCCGGGACCACATCTACACGGCCGTGGACTGTCGGTAGGGGGGGCCGGCACTGGCGTCCCGACTCCGGTACCCTTTGGCGCCATGACGGACGGTCCCTCGACGGTTCCCGCCTTCCTCGTGCGGACCCAGCGCGAGGTTCCCGATCGCGTGGTCCAGGTCGACGAGGCCGGGGAAGTGCGCCGGAGCGAGCTCATGCGCGACGCGGCCGCCCTGGCCGCGGGACTGAGGGCGCTCGGCGTCGGAGAAGGCGACCGCGTGGGCTACATCGCCGACAACTCGCGACGTTGGGTCGTGGGCGACCTCGCGCTCCAGCTGCTGCGGGCGACCACGGTCCCTCGCGGTACGGACACGCCCGCCGACGAGCTCGTCGAGATCCTGCGGCACGCGGAGGTCGGATTGGTCTTCGCTCACGACGCGCGGCGGGCCCGGGCCATCGAGGCGCTCCGCGACCGGATCCCGACGATGGGGGAGGTGGTGAGCATCGCCCCCGAAGACGCCCCCGGGCGGACCTTCAACGACCTGCTCGCCGCCGGGCGCGACGGGCCGGGCTTCGCGGAACTTGCAGCCGGGGTCGAAGGCACGGACGTCGCGACGATCATCTACACCTCGGGCACGACCGGACGGCCGAAGGGCGTGGTCCTCACCCAGTCGAACTTCGCCCACCAACTGCGCGTGATCCCTCAGCTCTTCGACATGCGCCCGACGGAAGTGTTCCTCTCGATCCTCCCTCCCTGGCACATCTTCGAGCGGACCGTGGAATACGCCGCGCTCACGGTGGGCGCGTGTATCGCGTACACGAGTCTGCGTCGCATCAAGGCCGATCTCACCCGGATCCGTCCGACCTTCCTGGCGTCGGTGCCTCGGCTGTGGGAGACGGTCTACGACGGGATCGTCGAGAAGGTGGACAAGGGAGGGCCCGTCGCCCGCGCGCTGTTTCGGGGAGCCTACGCGGTCGCCCGTGCCCATGCCTGGGGGAAGGACCGTGCGCGGGGCCACGTCCTCCTCGTCGAACGTCCGCGCGGCCCGGGGCTCGTGCGCGAGGCGGCCGCCCGGACGGCGGGCGCGGTCGTCGCCGGCTCCACCTGGCCGCTCCACGCGATCGGCGATTCGCTCGTCCTCTCCAAGATTCGCCGGGCCACGGGCGGCCGGTTGCGCGGCGCCGTGAGTGGCGGTGGGTTGATGCCCCCGCACATCGACGCGTTCTTCCGGACCGTGGGCGTGCCCATCTATGTCGGCTACGGCCTCACCGAGACGAGTCCGGTCCTGACCCTGCGTCGCGAGGAGCGCAACATCCTGGGCACGATCGGAACGAGGTTGCCTGAGGTCGAGATCGAGATCCGCGACGTGGAGACAGGGAGGCCCCTGCCTGCCGGCCGCGCCGGGCTCGTGTTCACGCGCGGTCCCCAGGTGATGCGGGGGTACCACCTGGACCCCGGCCTGACCCGGGAGGTCCTGGACGGGGATGGCTGGTTCAACACCGGCGACCTCGGCTTCCTCACCGAGGCGGGCGACCTCTGTTTCCATGGGCGGGCGAAGGAGACGATCGTGCTCTCCGGCGGCGAGAACGTCGAACCCTCGCACGTCGAGGCGGTCCTGCTCGCCTCGCCCCTCCTGAGCCAGGCGATCGTGGTCGGCCAGGACCGCAAGACCCTGGCCGCGCTCCTCCTTCCCGAGCCCGAGCCGGTGGCGAGGGCGCTGGGGCTGCCGGACGTCCCGGACCCGGCCGCTCTCGCCGGGCGCGACGACGTGCGCGAGCTCCTGCGTCAGGAGGCGATTCGGCGCACGACGCCCCTCCTGCCCTTCGAGCGCGTGACGCGCGTCCAGATGCTGCCCCGCCCGCTCGACGTCGAGAGCGGCCTTCTCACCCAGACGCTCAAGCTGCGCCGGCATGTCATCATGGACCGGTACGCGGACCTGGTCGAGGCCGCCTACACGACGTGAGATCCGAGTGAAGCATTCGAGAAGAGGAGACGGCCGTCCGGACCGACCACCGGTGCGCCATCCACCGCTCCCCGGCGAGCGAAAGGATTGCTGCAACGCGTCGCAGGCGCCGGTATCCTCCGGCCCAGTGCTGGATGAACGAGCCCTCGTCCTGAACCGCTCGTGGGTCCCGATTTCCACGACGACCGTCCGGCGCGCGGTCCTCCTGATGGCGCGCGGCGTGGCGGGGGCCGTGCACCCGGAGACGTACGAGATCGCAGACTGGGCGGGCTGGGTGGATCGCGGAACCTACCGGGCCGGCCGCATCCGCGGGATCGGTTTCGACTTCCCGGTGCCCGAGGTGATCGTCCTCCACGCATTCAACGACGTGCCGGAGATCCCGGTTCCCTTCACGCGGCGCAATGTCTACCGCCGCGACGGATACCGCTGCGTCTACTGCGGTAACCGGCCCCGTTCGGACGAGCTGACGATCGACCACGTGATCCCAAGATCGAGGGGCGGGGAATCGAACTGGGAGAACTGCGTCACGGCCTGCCTCCGCTGCAACGCGAAGAAGGCCGACCGCACCGCGCGCGAGGCCGGTCTCCGGATGGTCGCGTCGCCGTCGGCGCCGCGCTGGCCGGGCGGTTTCGATCCGGACGTACTCTCGGGGCGCTCGACGTGGAAGCATTTCCTTCCGAAGCGCTGGCACCTCCGGATGGCGCAATGACGGATCGCCCCGGCGGGCCGCACTCCGTGGACGATCCCGACGACTTCGACGACCTGCCCTCGACGCATCTCGAGGACGACGAGTACGAGGCCTTCCTCCGGCGCGAACTCGACGCGGAGGGCCGGCCCCGCGAGAGTCTGCCGGTCACGGCGATCCTCGTGGCGCTGATCGTGGTCGTCCTCGCCTTGGCCTTCGTCGTCCTCGGGGGATAGAGGCCCCCGTGACGTCCACCTCCGACACGCTCGGCGCCAACCGGCCGTTCGCGGGTAGGGTGGGGCGGTCACGGGGTCCGGGATCGGCCCTGCCACAGGCTCAGGGGCGGGCCACGGCAGGGCACAGCCCTGAGGGCCCCCGACCCGGGGAGACAGCATGAAGGCGCGGGGCGACGAACGGATCGATCGGGCCATCGAGAAGGCGGTTGGAACGCGTCCTCTCGACGCGCTGGAGATCCGCGACGCGCTGGTCCGGGACCACGAAGGCGTGATCGCCGGCCGCGAGGGGCTTCTCCACGCCGCGATCCTCCGCATGGTGCGTCGCGGCGCGCTCTGGGTGGACGGTACGAGCGAACACGGTCTGGCGCGCTACGCCCCGATGTCCACGGACCACGCCGCGGTGCCGCCGAGCCTGAGGAAACTCGACCCGCAGGACCCCGAGGTGCACGTGGCGCGCCGGCTGGCCAAGGCGGTCAAGGTCCCCGCCACGCGGGAGCGGATCACCGCCGACGTCGCCGCGCATCGCCGGGCGCTCAGGAACGCGGCAGCGCTCGGGGGGTTCGGCTCGGAACGCGCGTTCCGCTACCTCCTCCACCGGGTCGATCGAGGGCGCACCGCCGTCCTCTTCCCCGAGGGGGCGGGCGACATCGTCCGCCGGCTCGTTCTCCACGAGGGGCCCTGGATCGTCGGCGCGGTGGTCGCGTTCCTGCTGATCCGTGCCTTCGTTGCCGAGGTGTTCGTGATCCCGTCCGGCAGCATGGAGCCCACGCTGGACATCGGCGACCGCGTGGTCGTCCTGAAGCCCGGCGGCCGAGACCGGCCGGAGCGGTGGAGCATCGTCACCTTCACCCGAGGCGACATCACGTACGTGAAGCGCGCCATCGCGCTCGGCGGGGAGCGCGTCGCGCTGGTCGGCGGCGACGTGTTCATCAACGGCCAACTCGCCGTGAAGCCGCCCCGGCTTCGCGCGGAACTCCGGAGACCCTATGCCCGGTGGACCTTCGCCAATCCCGTCGCGGCACCCGCGGGCTGGACCGTCCAGGCGGGGATTCACGCGACGGACGGCGAGGAGGGGGAGGTTCCCGAGGAGCTCTGGACCTATCAGGGGGCGCCGCTCTGGAGCAGCGGTCGCCGCCCGGACGGGGGCCCCGAGGCCGGCGGCGACGTCCCGCTCCGCGATGCCTACGCCGAGCTCGTCGCGTCCCGGGAAACGGGCGCGGTGGTGGCCCTCGGTCTCGTCTATCGCCCCATGGACCCGGACGGCCTTCCCACGGGCCCGGTCGAGACACGCTACTCGCTGGAGGTCGGCGACGACGGCGCCCGCCTCGAGATCTTCGACGGCGCAAAGACCGTCTGGATCGCCCGCGCGTCGATCCGGCCGGCGCACCCCGTCGTCCTCCGCCTCGCCTTCGTGGACGGGGTGCTCACGGCCAGCACCGGCTCGGCTTCCTGGGAGCGGCCCCTCCCGCCCGAACAGCAACCCCCCCTGGGCATGATCGTCGGTCCGCGCGCCCGCCTCCGGGCCGCCGCGCATCTCCAGAGCCTCTCGCTCGACGCCGACCTCCACTACACGAACGTCGGGCAACTGGGGGTGGCGCCAAGCCTGGACGAAGCCGCGGAGCTCCAGCACGGCTGGCCCGTGCCCGCCGGCCGGGTCTTCTTCCTCGGCGACAACACGACGAACAGCCGCGACAGCCGGTGGTCGGAGGTGGGCGCGATCCCCCAGGAGCAGCTGATCGGGCCGGTCCGTTTCCGGATCTGGCCGCTGAGCCGCATCGGCAGGGTGCCGTAGCCGCCGTCCCGGCCCGTTGGACCGGGGCCCTCGCCGCCCCGCGGCCCCGGGCCCGAAACGGCGGCGCGCCGGGCGGGTTCAAGCCATCCCCGGGGAGCCTCGATGAACGCACCGGATGCCGACCAGGTCCTGATGCGGCGGTTCCAGGCGGGGGACGACCACGCCTTCGAGGTCCTGGTCCACGAGTACCAGGGCCTCGTGCTGAGCCTCTGCCGCCGCTACCTCGGCTCCACGTACCCCGGTGTCGAGGACGTGGCCCAGGAGGTGTTCCTTCGGATCTTCCGCGGCCGCATGGGGTACGAGCCTCGAGCCAAGGTCAAGACCTGGATCTACAGCATCACCGTGAACGCCTGCCTTAACGAGATCCGACGCATCCGCTCCAGGAAGGCCCGCGCCGTCTCCCCGTTCAGCGCCGTCTTCGGCGACGGTGGGGCCGGCGACCCGGCCGACCGCGTGGCGTCGACCGGCGGGGAGCCCCACCTCGACCTGGAAGGGGAGGAAGCCGTCCGCGCGGTCCGCGCCGCGGTGGACCGCCTGCCGGAACAGCAACGCCTCGCGCTGGTGCTCGCCCGTTTCCACCACTGCTCCTACGAGGACGTGGCGCAGACGATGGGCACCACCGTGCCCGCCGTGAAGTCCCTCCTCACGCGAGCCCGCCACAACCTGAAGAACCTGCTCCGCTCGTGGGTGGAGGGCGAGGAAGCCCTCCCCTTGGGCGGAGGCGCCGCCGCCGCGGAGGAAGGAGCCTGATCGTGAAGGCCCATCCGTTCGATGCCGATGCCCTGGCGATCCCGACGCTCGACGACGCGCGCCGGGCCGAGCTGATCACCGCCTACCTCGACGGGGAGCTCTCCGCCGAAGCCGCGCGCCACGTCACGACGTGGCTCGACGACCACCCCGACGCGCTGCGCGACGTCGAGCACCTGCGCCGGGTGTGGGACGTCCTCGACGCCTATCCCGACGAGCCGGTGCCCGACGACTTCGCCGCGACGGTCCTTGCGCGCACCGTGGGCAGGGGCCTTCGGCGCGCGCGCCCGTGGAGACGGGCCGGGCTCGCCGCCGCCGCCGTGCTCCTGCTCGGCGTGGGCGCCGGGCTTCGGGCCCTCTGGGCGCCGGGAGGGGGCGACGAAGCGGGGACCGAGGTCGCGCGCGTCGGCGCCGGCAATCCCGAGCCGGCTATCGACGAGGTCCCCCCGGATCTTCTCGAGAACGTGGACCTGATCCTCAACCTGTCGGACGACGAGTTCGAAGGGATGCTCATCGCCGATCTCGACGCCCCCGGAGGTCCGCGATGACCTCCTTGCGCGCCCGCGCCCTCGTCCTGCTCTTCGCCGTGCTGATGGCCGCTCCCCTTCTCCCGGGGGCCGCGTCGGCGGACGAGCCGTCCGGGACCGCTCTCGCACGGCTCACCGACAAGGAGCGCACTGTCCTGGAGGCCCGCGTCCCCCACTGGGCGGACCTGGGGTCGGCGCAAAAGGAGAAGATCGCGGCGAACGTGATCCGGCTCCGCACCCTCTCTCCCGAGGAGCGGCGTCGGCTGGATCGCCGCATCGGCGCCCTGGAACGGCACCGCCGCGTGCACGGCCGCCTTCCCCACGGATTCGGCCGCCTGCGCGACCGACCCGCGGTGCGCGAGGAACTGCGTCGCCGCGGGCGGGTCGTGCACGCGGCGGGCGTGCGGATGTGGGCATCGCTCCCCGACGAGGTCCGCGCTCGCGCCGAGGACACGCTCTCCGGCCGCGACCGCGCCGCGTTCGAGCGCGCCTTCTTCCACCGCTTCTGGACGGCGAAGGCCCAGAAGCTGACCGAGGGGCCGCTGCAGGACCTCGTGGTCCCCGAGCCCCCGATCGCCGCGTGGGCCGACCGCCTGGAAGACCTCCATCGCCGGGCGGGGGACGGCGACGTGCGGGCGAAGCGCCAACTCGCCTTCGTCGTGCTCGCGAGCCGGATGCGCGCGTTCGCGCAGGGCCTGCCGCAGGGCGCGGACGAAGACGCGGCTCTCCACCTGGTGGGCACGCGCATCCGCGACGACGATCCCGCCCTGTTCGCCGCCAGTGTGGACGAGGCCCGCGAGGCGCTGGCCGACCCGGCGGCGCTCGAGGCCTGGCTGGACCGGGCTGGCGGCCGCGGGGACCGCGAGGCTGGGCCGGGCCGGGAGCGCGAAGCGCTGGAGAGGCTGAAGGAGGCGCTCCGGGAGGCCTGGCCCTCCCTCCAGGCGGACCCCCGCCTGAAGGAGGCCGCGGGACGCCTCCGCCGGCTGCTCGAGCGCTGACGACCGTCGCCCTCCACCCGACCGGATCGTAGGCTGGTGGCCAGCGTGTCGACCGCCTACCGCGTCTGCTGTCTCCAGACCCGCCCCGTCTTCGGCGAGGTGGACGGCAACCTCGCGAAGATCGACGAGAGGGTCCCCGGCCTGCGGGCGGACCTCGTCGTGCTGCCCGAGCTCTTCGCCACGGGCTATGCGTTCCGTGAGCCCGACGAGATGCGGGCCCTGGCCGAGCCGTTTCCCGGCGGGCCGACGGTGGAGCGCGTCGCCCGCTGGAGCCTGGAGACGGGCGCGAGCATCGTCGCAGGCTTCGCCGAGCGCGAGGGAGATCGCTGCTACAACGCCGCCGTCCTCGCCGCCGGAGGCGTCCCGCGCCTCGTCTACCGCAAGGCCCACCTCTTCGGGTTCGAGGCGGAGGTCTTCACGCCGGGCGACCACCCGCCGCCCGTCTACGAACACGAGGGGGTCCGCGTGGGCGTGATGATCTGCTTCGACTGGATCTTCCCCGAGTGCGGCCCGCCTCCTCGCCCTCGCCGGCGCCGACGTCATCGCCCACCCCAGCAACCTGATCCTGCCCTGGTGCCAGCGCTCGATGCCGACCCGCGCCCTGGAGAACCGGCTGTTCACCGTGACCGCGAACCGTGTGGGCGCGGAGGACCGCCCCCCGCGTTCGCGCCTCGCGTTCACCGGGCACAGCATCGTCTGCGGGCCCGACGGGGAGACCCTCGCGGAGGCCTCCTCCGACGACGAGGAGACGCTGGAGGTCTCGATCGACGTTCGCCGCGCCCGCGAGAAGCGCCTCGCCTCCGGGAACAACCCCCTGACAGAGCGCCGCCCCCGGCTTTACACCTCCCTCGCAAACGGCGATGAAGGGGCGACCTGACGGGGAAATCCGCGGATGCGCGTCCACACCCCACGTCGCTCGGTGTACGCGCCAAGTCCTTGGCAAACAACCACTTGCGTCCGTCTTCGCGCGAAGCGGCTCGCTCGTGACGCCGACTTGAGGTTCCATTATTTCGACGTCCGTTGCCAAAGGGCCTAGTTGGGCTAGGGTTCGCCTGTCACGAGGAGGCGACGCTCGCCCTTCGGGGCGAAGAGGTCTTTCCCATCAGAGGTCGTGCAGGGGGGGGCCGCGGGCCCGAGGCCGCGAGCGGCCGGAGCCGCGGATCCCCATCTTTCACGTCCTCGTCAAGCACGGATGAAAGGGCAAACTCCGGGCGAACCGGAGGACGCAAAGCCACGGGCCTGTCCCCGACCACGGTCGGGCGGAGGCGGCCGGGCTACCAAGCCGAGCTCGTGAGGGTGCGTGCGTGCTCTCCGCGAGATCCGTGCAAATGGGTCCCACGTGGTGGAAGCGGAGCACGAACGATGCGCAAGATCCGGGATGCGGAATACAGGCACCTTTGGGTCGCCTACGGCGAGTCGAAGGCACCAGAGATCAAGGCCAAGCTGATCGAGGCGTACTTCCCCTTGGTCAAGTACCTGGCGGAGCGGATGGTCACCACCCTGCCGGCGAGCGTCGAGGCGGACGACCTCGTGAGCATGGGCACCTTCGGGCTGATCGAGGCGATCGACCGCTTCGACCTGAGCCGTGGCATCCAGTTCAAGACGTACTGCACGGCCAGGATCCGTGGCGCGATCCTCGACAACCTCCGCACGAACGACTGGGTGCCCCGTCTCGTCCGCCTGCGCACCAACCTCGTGGACAAGACGCTCCGCCGCCTCTACGGCGAGCTGGGACGCGAGCCCACCGATCCCGAGATGGCCGACGCGCTCGACGTCTCGATGGACGAGTACGCGAAGCTCCGCAAGGAGGCCAACCCCGCGGCCATGCTCTCGTTGAACGACGACGCGGCCGAGGACGACGGCGAGGTCGGCGGCCGGATGCTCGACCTCATCGGTGATCACCGGATCGCCGACCCCGACTTCATCCAGCAGAACCGCATGGTGAAGGACGTCCTCTTCCGCACGCTCAACGAGAAAGAGCGGATCGTCATCGAGAACTACTACTACCAGGGCCTCTCGATGCGCGAGATCGCCGGGATGCTGCGACTGACCGAGAGCCGCGTGTGCCAGATCCACAGCAAGGTGATCAAGCGGCTCCGCGAGATGCTCGATGCGCGCCGGGCCGAACTCTTCGCGGGCTGATCGCCACCGCCCCCCCCATACAGCGAGGGCGCCGACCCGCGGGTCGGCGCCCTCGTCGTTGGGGGAAGACCGGCTATCGAGCCTTGAACTGGCCGTCGTTCTGCGCGGCGAGCATGTTCAAGAAGATCGTGTTCGCACCCGGTCCGATCGCGATCGCGTGGATCGTGATCTTCCGGGTCTCGTTCAGCCGGCGGACCTCACGGAGGAGGATCTCCTGCCGCGGGTCCTTGAGGTCGTAGAACTTGCCTCGGTTCGGGGCGCCGTCCGTCATGATGTAGATCGTGTCCGCGCCCTTCTTCATGTTCTTCTTGTCGCTCGAACCCGAGATGATGTTGAACGCCATCTCGATCGAGTCGTAGATGTTCGTCATGCCTTCGGCCTTGACGTTCTCGTCGATCCACTCGAACGCCTTGTCCTTGTTCTTCTGCGTGGCGTCCACCATCTTCCCATCCGCGTACGCCTTGGGGTAGTCGGAGTAGATGACGATGTTGAAGGAGGCCTCGCCGCGCTCGTCCTCCCCGGACGAGGAGAGCGTCTGGATCGCGCGCTTGAGCTCCTTCCGGGCGATGTCGATGGGCGCGTCTCCCGTCGTCTCGTGCTGGCCCTGCTCGGCGCTCATCGAGCCGCTCACGTCCACGACGAAGATGACGTGCTTGCTCGTGCTCTGGATGCCGTAGAAGGACATGGAGCCGAGGTTCGTGTCGATCGGTACGTCGGGTAGCTCGCCCACGACGGGTTCGCCGAGGGGGTAGATCTGCTTCCACTGGGCGATCAGGTCGTCCTTGTTGGCGTCCCAATACGACTTCCACGCCTCGTAGGTCCCCGGCACCTGCTCGTTCACGATGCGGGCCATCGCGGTGAAGTACTTGCGCTTGAGGACCCCTTCCTCCTTCTGCGCGCCCGCGAGCAACGCGTCCATCACGCGGGGGTCGTGGAAGTAGGCCAGGCCCTTCAGGACGGCGGAGCGGACCTGCCAGCGCGGATCGTCCAGCCGCTCGATGAGGTAGAGCATCCCCGGCTCGGTGTTCTGGCGGCCGAGGGCCTCGAGCGCGGCGATGGCGACCGTCGGGTCGGTGTCCTTCGCGTAGGTGGTGAGCGTGTCCGTGACCTTCTCGCCCTTGATGTAGGCGAGCATGCGGATGTAGGGAATCTGGTCGTCCCCCCGTGCGCGACGGGCCGCGTTCGCGGCGTCATCGGCCCCGTCGGAGAGCTCGTCGCCCTCCAGGCTGTTCACCAACCGGGCCACGCTCTGGAAGATCGTCGTGACGAAGTCCTCCTCGGCCAGCGTCGCGTTGTAGAGGCCCATGATGCGCATCTTCTCCGTGTGCATCTTGGGCAACTTGGCGTTGGGGCCGTTGTACTTCTCCGTCAGGCCGAGCCAATCGTCCTCTTCGTCGCTGACCTTGATGCTGCCGCCGTGCGCCTGTTCGCGCCGGCGTTCGATGATCTCGGTCAACTTCTTCGTCTTCTCCTCCCAGGCGTCCTCCTCCATCTGCCATTCCTTGCGCAGCCGCTCGGCGTGCTTCTGCTGGTCGTCCACGACCTTGAGGAGTTCCTTCACGCCGCGCACGTCGTGACTCTTCGACATGAGCTCGACCGCCTGCTTGCGGTCGTCGAGCGCGTTCTTGGTCTTGAACTTGGAGCGGAACTCGCGCTTGATGTCCGTCCAGTTGTCGTTCGCCGCCCTCGAGGACGCCGGGAGCAGGAGCCCCAAGGCCAGGAAGGGGAGGGCGAGGAGGATGATGCGCTTCATGGCGGTCCTTCGACGAAAGAGGAAACCGCGGTCGCCGTCGCCTGCCGGCGACCGACGGGGACGGGCCGCTGGCTCAGGGTACCGCCGTTTCGCGGGGACTTGAAGGCCTGGGGGCGGGTCCGCCGGGCGGACGCCGGGCGCTTCCGACCCGGCGTCCGCCCCGGGGGACGGGGCGGAACACGGGGCTTTCGGGCGGGAGCCGCTCTGGATCAGGACGTGGCGTCGCCCTCGTCCTTCGGTTCCTCCTTCTTCGGTTCGTCCCCGTTGCCCTCGGCGGGCTTCTCCTCGGGGGCGTCGGGCTTCTCGCCCTCCTGGGCCGGCGGCGCGTCGCCCTCCGGCGCGGCTTCGCTTGCGCCCGGTGCCGGCGGCGCGGGTTCCGACTTGTCCACGGCCTCGGCGAAGGCGTCGAAGTCCTCCTCTTCCTCCTCCAGGTAGATCTCGTCCTCCTCGGTCCCGTCCACGTCGGCCCGCAGGTCCGCGTAGACGGACGTCGAAGCGCCGAGGAACCAGTAGACCGCGTAGCCGAAGATCCCCAGCCAGATCAGGTTGATCAGGACCCAGAAGACCAGGATGCTGAGCTTCTTCACGAAGGGAAGCTGGCCGGAACTGATGGCGCTGAAGTGCTTGGCGAACGGCGCCGCCTGGAGGGGGCCGGCGCGGAACCGGGTCGGCAACTGCCTCCCGGCCCGCTCCATGCGCTTCTGGTCGAGGTCGTCGTAGTAGGTCTTCGCCTCCTTGCTGAGGTCGGCGTAGTCGCTTCCCTCGGCCGGGACCCGATCGGGTGCGTCGATCGCCACCGTCAGGTAGTCATCGAAGGCGTTGCCGGCGTCCACGGACTTCGTCAACGTCCCGATGAACCAGCCCCCGACCAGGAGGATGATCCCGATGAAGAGGAAGACGAGGAAGTAGTTCCAGAAGAACTGGAGCGGACGGGCGAAGATGTAGGAGAACGCCCGGCTGATCGCGTCGAGGCTGCCGTTGCGCTCCCACGCGGCGGCGGCGCCGATCAGCGGCAGCCCGAAGACGCCGCCCAGGGCGATCAGGAGGATCAGCAGCGTCGAAATGGTGGCGAGAGGCAGGAGGATCAGCGCCAGGAGCTGGCCGATGATCGGGATGGAAATGAAGAAGCCCGCGAGCGCGTTGCAGCCGTAGAAGAACGCGATGGCGACCGCGATGATGACGGGCGCCAGGATCACGGTGACCCAGTTGCGCACGCTGAAGCGGAACGCCTCCATCAGGGTGAGTCCCTCGTCCCGGGCGATCCGCAGCGAGACGATCCGGTGGATTGCCTGACCGAAGAAGGACCACACCGCGAAGAACCAGATGCCGCCGACGAAGGCGTGCCAGAACCCGGTGTCGGCCAGCTGGCCGGAACCCACGCTGAACACGCTCTGAAGGAAGTCCCCGATGACGCGGCCGAGGAAGGGCACGCCCTCGAAGATCTGCGCCGCGGCCGCGAGGAAGGCGCCCACCACGTCCTTCCCCCCGAAGATCCAACCCAGGAGGTGCCCCCCGATCCAGTAGACGAGGTAGCCGGCGACGGCGATCGCGACGCCCCGGAAGTCGAACGGCACGCGGGGCGCCTTGAAGTAGGTCCGCGGCAACAAGCCCGTGTCCACGGTGTCGGCCATCGTCCTCTCCCTCCGCCATGGGTGTTGGCACGCCCCCGCGCGAAGACCATGGAATCCCGGTCCCGCCCTCCGAGGCGCGAGGGGGGATTGTAGCCCGTCGAAGGCCTGCGGGAGAAGGCGGGCTGCGCCGGAACGAACGGCGCACCGAGTTGGCGGATCCTGGCCGATTCGGCTGACGCGGCCGTGACCGGAGCCGGGGGGAGACCCCCTCCGCAGGGCCGCAGGGGCCCACGCGGGAGGGTACGCCCTTCGTTCGGTCCGCGGTTTGGCCGATCCCTGTTGGTGGAGGGACCTCGAACCGGAGCCCATGCCGTGATCTGCGCCGTCCGACTCGCCCCGTGGCTGCTCCTCGCCCTGATCGGCCTGCCGGCCGCGTCGGTTCTCGCCGACGATCCGCCGCCGAAGCCCGCGCCGGCCGCACAGCCCCCGGCCGCGCCCGCCGCCCAGCCCCCGGCCGCGCCGCCGAAGGAGCCCCCGAAACGCGGCCCGAGGCACGCGCCGAAGCCGGCCCCGGAACCGCCCCCGCTCTCGTTCCCCGACGAGGGGGTGATGGTGCGGCCGAACGGCGACGTCGTCTACTTCTATCGCACGAACTTCGTGTCCGCATCGCAGCTCCAGCAGAATCTCGCCCTGGTCAGCATCGGGGATGGGAACGCCATCCCCGTCAAGCTCACGCCGGTGAAGGCCAGCGACAACACGCTCCTCATCGAGGGCGACGCGGACGCCGTCGAGATCGCGATCGAGGCCGCCGCCTACTTCGACGTCTCGACGCCCCAGGTCTTCATCGAGGCGAAGGTCGTCGAGATCACCTACGAGTCGAACTTCGAGTTCGGGCTCGACTACCTCTGGAGCCGCGACAAGGTCGGCCCGGGAACCCTCTGGCAGGGGGCCCAGGGTACGCTGCCACCGCCCAGCTTGATCGGGTCGGGCCTCCCCGGCGGCCTCCCCTTCCAGGGCACGAGCCTCTTCTTCGGCCTCGTGGGCAAGAACGCCCAGCGCCACGGCCTCGCGGACCTGACGCTCAGCGCGATGGAACTCGACGGGAAGGCCGAGATCCTGTCCAAGCCCTCGATCATCGCCACCCAGGGCATCCAGGCGTCCGTCACGACCCAGGAGTCCCGCCTCCAGAACATCTACGACCGGGCCGACAAGAACAACACCTACTACAAGGCTTCCACGCTCCAAACGGGCGTCTCCCTCACCGTCAAGGCCACGCACATCGGCGAGAGCTTCGTCACGCTGGAGATCGAGCCCTCGGTCCAGGGAATCCAGGGGCTCTCGGCCGCGACCGGCGGCACGCTCCAGCCCGTCCAGACGACCCGGAAGGCCAAGACCACGGTCACGATGGGGGACAAGGAGACGCTGGTGATCGGCGGTCTCTACACGAACGCGACGGTCAAGGACAAGGCGAAGACCCCCGTCATCAGCGAGATCCCGGTCCTTGGTTGTCTCTTCACCCGCACCCGCGACACGAAGGTCAAGACCGAGCTGGTCTTCATGCTGACACCGACGATCGTGCGCAAGACCGGCGAGTTCCGCGTGATCGCCCCACCCGCCGAGCTCGACCGGCTCGAGGGCGAGGAGGAGGAGAAGGAAGCCAAGCCCTGCCCCTGCCCGACCCCGCCCGCGGAGCAGGGGCCGCCGCTCGTCCGCTCGACCCCGCTGGCCCGCCGACGCCCGAAGGCCCCGGCGGAGGAGGAGGGCGAGAAGGAGGGGGAGGCCGACGCCACCCCGCCCGCCGAGGGCGCGGCGGCGCCTGTGGCCTCGCCCGCCGAGCCTCCGCCCCCCCCCGTCCGCTCCGTTCCGGGGGGCGGCGGATAGCGCACGGGATGCGCGTGCTCGTTCTCGGAGCCGGCGCCCTTCTCCTCCTGGGGGCGTGCCGGCAGGCCCGCCCGCCCGCGGCAGGGCCGTTCGCGCCCGCCGCGGCCGCGCGAGCCGGATCGCCGGCCCGTGGGGGGGCCTCCGAGGCGCCCGTTTCCGCCCCCGCGGATCTCCCCGTGGCCGTCTGGGTCGACGAGGGCGGCCCGTGGGCCGTGCTCCCGCCGGACGACGACGGGACGGGCGCGGCGCCGGGGGGCCCCGGCGGCGGCGAGATGGGGGCCACCGGTTCGGACCGCGGGGAGGGGGGAGGGAGGGCCGTCGCCGCCGTGCCCCCGCCGTCCCCCCTTCCCCCGCGGCCCCCGAGCCCCCCCCGCTTGGAGGTACCCCGGCGTCGCGCGCCGCCTCCCGCGGGCGAGCCGCCGTCTCCCGAGGTCCGCCACCGCGAGCGCTACCTCGCGAACCCGACGCGGCTCGTCGCCGCCGGCATCACGTTCTACTGTCCGCGGGCGTACGCGGACGAGGTGCGGCTCGTCGGGGACGCCGTGCGTCGGGACGCCCCGGGACGGCGCGTCGCCGTGGGGCACGCGCGGCTTGTCTGCCGGGAGCTCACGCTGGAGGGGGAGCGCATCTCGCTCAGGATCCGCGACGAGGGCGAAGAGGACGTGAGCCTCACCGCGCGCGGGAACGTCCGGTTCGTGAGCGTCCAGGGGGGACGCGTCTTCCGCGAGGAGGGCGTTCGCCTGCTGCTGGTCTCGAACGACCAGGTGACGCCGCTGCGCTGACGGGCCGCTGTCCGGCGCGGCCCCGCCGGCCGGTATCGTGGGCGCGTGCCCCAACCCCTGCCCCCGCCGTTCCTTCCGGCCGGTCTCTTCGAGGGTCGGACCGCGTTCGTCACGGGTGGGGGGACCGGGCTCGGGCTCGCGGTTTCCACGCGCCTCGGGCGGCTCGGCGCAAACGTCGTCTGCGCGAGCCGAGAGGTCGAGCACCACCGGGACCTCCTCGCCCGCGGCGAGGACGACGGCTTCGCGGTGATGAGCCGCCCGCTCGACGTCCGCGAACCGGCGGACGTGAAGCGCGTGGTGCGGGAGGCCGCCGAGCGGTTCGGGACGATCGACGTCCTCGTGAACAACGCCGCCGGGAACTTCATCGCGCCGGCCTTCCTCCTGCCGCCGAAGGGCTTCAAGGCGGTCGTGGACATCGCCCTGACCGGTGTCTTCAACGTCTCGCGCGAGGTCGGGCGGGTCATGCGCGAGCGGGGCGGGAGCATCGTGAACATCAGCGCGCCCTACGCGCGAACGGGGAAGCCCCTCGTCGTCCACTCCGCGTGCGCGAAGGCGGGCGTGGAGGCGATGACGCTGTCACTCGCCGCGGAATGGGCGCCCCACGGGATCCGGGTCAACGCGGTCTCTCCCGGCCCCTTCGAGAGTCGCGGGGCCCGGGACCGGCTTTGGCCGAGCGAGGAGATCGAGGCGCGGATCCTGGACGAGATCCCCGCGGGACGCTTCGGCACCGTCGAGGAGGTGGCCGAGTTGGTCTGTCTCCTGGCGAGCGATCTGACGCCCTGGGTGAACGGCGCGGTGTGGCTGGCCGACGGCGGGTGGAGCCTTCCCGCCCCCATGGCGGACCCGGAGACGAGGGTTCGTCGCCGCCGCGACGCGTGAGAGGGGGGCGTCGGATCCGGCCCTCGGCCGGGGGCGGTCTCGCCTCCTCGGATGCGCGCCCTCACCCGCACCCTGGGCGAGAGGCGGACCGGGGCCGCGCGATTCCAACGTCCGTTCGTGGGTGTGCAGGCTCGTGTCCTGAGTCGCAACTTCGCGTGCCAAGGAAGACGCCCGTTCGGCCCCCCGAGGGTGTCCCTCCGCGGCGTTCGCCTCCGATCGGCGCGCTGGATGGGGAGCGGAGGCCCCATGAGGACGACGCCGCGTACGACCGCACGCAAGGAGGACGAAGGGGGCCGATCGCCCCCAGGCCAGCGTTCCGCACGGCCTCATGGAGAGGATCTTCCGGCCCGGCACACTAGCCCCGCTGCTTCCCCTCCAACGCTTCCCAGCGGCGATAGCCCTCCGCCACCTCCGCCTCCAGTTGCTCCAGCCGGCGGCGGGCGGCCAGGATCTCGTCGGCCGGGCCCCGGTAGTGCTCCGGGTCGGCCATCGTCTCGTGGAGCGCCTCGACGTCCGCTTCGAGGGCCTCGATCGCACCCGGGAGCCGGGCGAGCTCCCGCCGCTCCTCCTTCGTGAGGGCCGAGGGCGGGCGGGGCGTCGCCTCCCGCTTCCGCGCGGGCTTCGGCCGGGGCGCCTCGCGCGCGGCTCGCTCCGCCTCGACGGCCTTCCACGCGGCGTAGCCGCCCGCGCGCTCCGTCACCCGGCCCTCGCCCTCGAAGACGAGGGTGCGGTCCACCACGCCGTCGAGGAACTCGCGGTCGTGGCTCACGAGCAGGATGGTCCCCTCGTAGGCGGCGAGCATCGCCTCGAGACGCTCCAGGGTCTCCAGATCGAGGTCGTTCGTCGGCTCGTCGAGGACGAGCACGTTCGTCGGACGGGCGAGGAGCTGGGCCAGGAGGAGGCGGTTCCGCTCCCCGCCCGACAGCTTGGCGATGGGGCTTCGGGCCTGGTCGGGGGTGAAGAGGAAGTCGGCGAGGTAGCCGATGGCGTGGCGCTTCCTCCCGCCGACCGTGACGAACTCGCCGTCCCCGCAGACGTTCTCGATGGCCGTCTTCGCCTCGTCGAGTCGGCGGTGGCGCTGGTCGAAGGTGCCGACCTCGAGGCCCGTCCCGAGGCGCACCGTCCCCTCGCCGGGGGAAAGCTCGCCGAGGAGCAGCCGGAGCAGCGTCGTCTTGCCGCACCCGTTCGGCCCGAGCAGGCCGACGCGGTCGCCGCGTTGGATGAAGGTCGACAGCCCCCGGACGACCACCCGCCCGTCCCACGCGAAGCCCAGGCCCTTCGTCTCGACCACGCGGCGGCCCGACGGCGGCGCGGCCTCGGCCTCCAGCGAGACCTCCCCGGGCCGCTCCCGGCGCGCGGCCCGCTCGCCCCGCATCGAGAGGAGCCTCTGGACCCGCCCCTGGTTGCGCTTTCGCCGCTCGCGGACGCCCTGGCGGATCCACCCCTCCTCCTCGGCGAGCCGCTTGTCGAGAAGCCCCGCCTGCCGCGCCTCCGCCTCCAACTCGGCGGCGCGGTGCTCGCGGTAGCGGTCGTAGTCGCCGGGCCAGGAGGTGAGCCGCCCGCGGTCGAGATCGAGGATCCGCGTCGCCAGCCGCCGCAGGAACGCGCGGTCGTGCGTCACGAAGAGGAACGTCTTGACCTGGCGGCGAAGGAAGTCCTCCAGCCACTCGATCGTCTCCACGTCCAGGTGGTTCGTGGGCTCGTCGAGGAGCAGGAGGTCCGGGGCCGACGCCAGCGCCCGGGCCAGCAGCGCCCGCCGCGCCTGCCCGGCCGAGAGCGAGGCGGCGTCGAGGTTCGCGTCGAGGCCGACGCGCGAGACCGCGGCCTCGGCCCTCCGCACGTCGCCCGCCGGCACCGCGGCCGCCGCCAGGTCGCCGACGGTGCCGGAGAGGCCGCGGGGGATCTCCTGGGGCATCGCCGAGACGGAGACGCCGGGGCTCCGCACGACCCGCCCTTCGTCGGGCTCCACGCTCCCTTCCACGACGCGCAGCAGGGTGGACTTCCCCGCCCCATTCCGTCCGACGAGGGCGATTCGCTCGCCCGGCTCGATCCCCAGGTCCACGTGGTCGAGGACCCACGGGCCGCCGAAGCCCACGGCCACCTTGTCCAGCCCGAGAAGCGCCATGCGTCGGCTCCGGCCCTACACGGACTCGTGCTGGTCGTACGCGTGGATCACGCCGGGCAGTATCTCGGCACGGCCGGGGATGGCGACCCCTGGCCCACAGGAAAGGCCGAACGCAAGGTGCGTCCCCATCGCCCCCTCCTCCCGGAGAGCGCCGCCGGGCCCCGGGCTACCTTCCGCGCGACCCGACGCCGAGGAGGCCTCCCCGTGCCCGACGCCCCCGCTGGTCCCGACACCCTCGTCGTCGTCTCCCGTGACGGCATGGGCGACGCCGACCCGGAGCTCCGCGCGACCTTGCTCGCCAAGTGGCTCGCGCTCGTCCTCGCCAACGGCGATCTTCCCGGCGCGATGGCGTTCTACGCGCGGGGCGTCCACCTCGTCGTGGAGGACTCGCCGGCCCTCGCCGCGCTCCGCCGCTTCGAGGGGGCCGGGACGCGCCTGATCGTCTGCAGCACGTGCCTGGAGTTCTTCGGCCTGCGCGAGAAGGTCGCCGTCGGCGTCGTCGGCGGGATGGGCGACATCATCGCTGCGCAGTGGAAGGCCCGGAAGGTCCTCACCCTGTAGGCCGGCGAGGGCCTTCGCCCGTCCGCGCGGCCGCGGCTCCCACGCTCCCGCGACCGGCCCCGGTAGGATGGTCCGCCCTCCGGAGGTGACCATGACGACCCGCATTCCCACCGCCGATGCGGACCGGCTGATCGAGCGCGCGGCGAGCCTTGCGGAGCGCTATCGCCGCGTTCGTGCCTTCACCGAGGCGCTCACGGAGACGCTCGAACCCGAGGACATGGTCGTGCAGTCCATGCCGGATGTCAGCCCCACCCGCTGGCACCTCGCGCACACCACGTGGTTCTTCGAGACGTTCGTGATCCGCGCGGCCGATGCCGCGCTGGGCCCGTACCGCTCCGGCTACGAGGTGCTCTTCAATTCCTACTACAATGCCGTCGGACCGCAGTTCCCGCGGCCGCGGCGCGGCCTCCTCTCGCGCCCGACGGTCGAGGAGGTGAGGGCCTATCGCCGCTGGGCGGACGAGCGCGTACTCGCGATGCTCGCGGGCGATCGACCCTCCTCCGCCGATCGCCTCGACATCGTCGAGCTGGGCCTGAACCACGAGCAGCAGCACCAGGAGCTGATGCTGACCGACATCAAGCACGTCTTCGCCCAGAACCCGCTCTTTCCGGTCTACCGGGAGCGGAAGCAGGAGGATGCGCCGCCGCCCCCGGACAGGCGGTGGATCCCCCACGAGGAGGGGATGCGCGAGATCGGGCACCCCGAGGGGCAGGGCTTCGCCTACGACAACGAAGGGCCGCGGCACCGGCTGTGGGTGCCGGCGTTCGAGGTCGCCTCGCGCCTCGTGACGAACGGCGAATTCCTTCGGTTCTTGGAGGACGGTGGCTACGAGCGACCGGAGCTGTGGCTCTCCGACGCGTGGGGCGAGATGACCCTCCACCCGAGGACGGCGCCTGACTACTGGATCCGGACCGACGACGGCTGGGCGGAGTTCACGCTCCACGGCGCGGTTCTTCTGGACGAGAACGCGCCGGTGTGTCACGTGAGCCACTACGAGGCCGATGCCTACGCGACGTGGGCGGGCGCGCGCCTGCCTACGGAGGCGGAGTGGGAGGTGGCGGCGGAGGGCGTCCCGGTCGAGGGGAACCTCGCCGACGACGGCCGCTTCCACCCACGGGCGCTCCGGAGCGACGACGGCGACGGCCCCTGCCAGCTCTTCGGCGACGTCTGGGAGTGGACGCGGAGCCCGTACACGCCCTACCCCGGTTACCGCGCGGCGCCCGGCGCGCTGGGCGAGTACAACGGGAAGTTCATGATGAACCAGATGGTCCTGCGCGGCGGCTCCTGCGCGACCTCGCGGGACCATGTCCGCGCGACGTACCGGAACTTCTTCCCCCCGAACGCCCGCTGGCAGTTCACGGGCCTCCGACTGGCCCGTTGACGGTTCCTTCGTACGACGGCCAGCGTATACTGCCGGCGGGACGGGCGGACGCGAGGTTTCCCGCGCGGGGAACCAGGGGCGCCGGGTATGGCGCGCCGCGGCCGCGGACCGCGCGCGCTGGGATCCCGGTGGACGCGCGACGGGACGGCGAGGGGCGATCGCCGCTCTGCCCGCGCTTTACCGCCCCCGACCCGTTGGATTCCTCGTAGCTTCATCGGATACTGACGTTCACGGAGCCTGTCATGACGAGCAAGCCCACCCCCAAGAGCGATGCGAAGGCCAAGGGAACCCCCGCCGCCGTCGCGGAGCGATGGGCGGCCATCACGGCGCGCGACATCCTGCAGAGCGAGGTCATCACGATCCCGTACGCCACGCCGCTCAGCGAAGTCGAGCGCATCCTGAGCGACAACCGGATCAGCGGCGCCCCCGTGACCGACGAGACCGGACACATCGTCGGGATCATCAGCGTGCGAGATCTCGTGGAGCGCTACACCGAGGATCCGGACGCGAGACCGCGGCGAGGGCAGGGCTTCTACCACCTCTCGACCGAGGAGATGCTCGAGGAGGATTTCGACAGCTTCGAGGTCCCCGAGGAGAGCGAGGAGACGGCCGAGGACGTCATGTCGGCGGAGATCTACAGCGTGCCCGCCCACGCGGGCCTGGTGGAGATCGCCGCCTTGATGGCGAAGCACAACATCCACCGCGTGCTGGTGGCCGAGGAGGGGCGCCACGTGGGTCTGATCACCACGACGGAGGTGCTGAAGGCCCTTGCCGGTTGACGGCCCGAACGAGGAGGCACATGAAGGTCCCCTTCCACACCGTGCTCTGTCCGACCGATCTCTCGAAGATCGGCAATCTCGCCGTGCCCGTGGCCTACCGCCTCGCCGGCGATCGCGCGACGGTGCATTTGTTGCACGTCGCCGAGCCGCCCTTCCTCGGTAATCCCCTTTACAACCAGTTCGTCCAGGGGTACGTGCCTACGCCGGAGGAGCGCGAGGAGGGCGAGGCGCGCGTGAAGAAGGCCCTGCACGGGCTCCCGCCGGAGGACTCGCTTTCCCGCGGCGTCCGGACGACGTACCACCTCGTCCATGGGATGAGCGTCCCGGACATCATCGAAGAGACGGCGAAGGAGATCGGAGCGGACGTCGTCGTCCTCGGGACCCACGGCCGCACGGGCTTGAGCCGCCTCGTCATGGGCTCCGTCGCGACCGAGGTCGTCCGCAAGGAGGACCTCCCGGTGATCCTGGTCCACGAGGACCTCTCTGAGATCGGTTGACCTGGGATTCCGCTACCGCCTGCGTCTGCGGCCGTCCCCGCCCACACCGGGACCGCACGCCCCGGCCGCTGCCGTGTGGACCGGCGGGGGGCCCCTCCAACGCGCCGCCGACCCACCTTGACACCGGCCGGCCGGAGCCCTAGCTTCACCCGCAATCGAGTGCCCGTAGCTCAGTTGGTAGAGCGTCAGCTTCCCAAGCTGAATGTCGACGGTTCGAACCCGTTCGGGCACTCCATCCCCCCTGCACCTCGCTGCACCAACTTGCGCGTCCTTGCACCGTTACGGCGATCCCGCCACGACCTGCCAACCAGGCCCCCGATCCTTACAAGGTGCAGCGTGGTGCAAGGAAGTGCCGGGAGAGCGTCTCAACCGTGCTCCAAGGCGCTCAGCATCCGAGCCTCCACGGACTCCCCCCGGGCTGGCCAGGTGGGACAGCGAAGGGGCCTACCTGCTACGCACTCGACTCTTCGTCGAGCACGGCGCGGAGTTGTGCAGCCAAGGGGGGGAGGTCCCGCTGGATGGTCTCCCAGACGATCGTCGCCTCGACCTGGAAGTAGGCGTGGATCACAAGATTGCGCATCGCGCGCATCGACCGCCACGGCACGGTTGGGTGAGCACTCCGGACTTCTTCCGGCACTGCGCCGGCGGCCTCCCCGATGATGGCAAAGTCGGCGAGGACCGCCTTCCGTGTCTTCGGATCTTCGGAGAACGCCTGCTCCTCCAGGTCCTCGGTGAAACGGGTGATTTCCTCGATCGCTTCGAGGATATCTCGAACCCGGTCCTGCCACTGCCTACTCGACACGGATGGCCTCGCGAACGACGTGGTCTCGGACCCGGGGGGGCAAGGAACCCTCCGTTCCCAGATCCACCCGACGATCCAAGACTTCGCTCAGGCGTTGTCGGAGATCCGCCAGCCGGAAGAGCCCGACCGGACCCGAGAACGTCACGAGAAGATCGATGTCACTCTCCGCGGTCGCCTCACCGCGGGCCATGGAGCCGAACAGGCTCAAAGACTCCACGGCGAAGTCACGCTGCAACCCGGGCAGGGCTTGCCGCAGGAGGACCAGGACACGGTCGCGCTCGGAGTCCATGGGTTTCATCCTACCTCGAAGGCCCCCTGGGGCCGTGATACCCGTCCGGCCCCGCGCTCGCGTACCGAAGCTACGGAAACTGGCAGCAAGTACGTGCCTGCAGGGGCCCAGCCTACCTCATC
>CAVYXV010000012.1:0-23046 GCA_963772585.1 uncultured Planctomycetota bacterium | reverse complement strand
AGCTTCGGGAGCGGGCGCGCACGGGGCTCGCGGGGGCGATGACCGCCGCTACGGCCACGCGCCCGCATGCTCTGGGGCCGCACCACGTTCACGGCCGCGCTCCCGCGTCGAGGTCCGCCTGGACACGCGCGACGACGTCCGCCTCGGAGCAGGGAGCGAGGTCGATGCGCTCGGCCGCGCATCGGTCGCTCGCTCGGTGTGCTTCGCGGAACGCCTCCAGGTACATGGTCGTCAGGTCGCAGCCCGGGGGCAGGAGGCCCGAAGCCAGCACGGCGCCGCACGTGCGGCAGGTGATCGCGTGCCAGCGGTTGCTCATGAGGTCCCCTCCGCTCCTGCGGCATCGGACCGGACCTCGACCGGGTCGGCGTTCGGCACGTCGCCGGCACGTGGCGTTGGCAGATCCCACGTCCGGGGATTGCCGCCGCGCTTGGGGGTCTCGGTCAGGCGGAGGAGAGCGGCGGCTTCGCGCAGCGCTCCTGGCCGATGGCCTACGAGCTTGCCGCGCGCGATGATCGCCAGGACGGACTGCGCTCCATCTCGGAGTTCCGCCTGGAGGAAGGCCCGTGCCGCCTCGAGCCGGGCGACGGCCCTCTCGTCCACGTCCAGTGTGGGGTGGGACCCTTTCGACGGGTCCCCCCCGGGTCCCCCCTGGGTCCCGGTCCCACCGCCATTGTTTTCGGGGGTGGGACCCTGGCCCGGGGGTGTAACCCCCGGCCGGGGGTCCCCCCCCACATGGCCCGACGCGATCCGGCGGTACCCCCGATGGGGGACGTGTTCGAGGATGCTCTCGGCGACGAGTTGTTCCAGCGTCGCCATGAGGAGGTCCTTCCTCCCGCCCACCTCCTCCAGAATGGGCCTCCACCCGAAGTGCGTCCGGTTCGGGCACTCCTCGGCAAGTCGATCGATGGCGGCGAGTACCTCCAGCCGGCGCTCGTCGAGGAGAATTGGCTGGGGCGGGGCGGGCCGGTGGAACCGTCCGGTCTCCTCGTTGAGCTCCACGGTGTGGCGCAGCTCTCCTCCGGAGCGGACGTGGCGCCCTCGCGCGTGGATGAGTCGGCGGTTGCGCCCGTGGCGCGAGATCCGGGCGATGGTGTCCACTGCGGCCCCAAGGGCTCCCGAGCCGCGCGCGCCGAGCACGGGGTCCGCGCCGCCCTCCTTCTTACTGTGGTGGATGATGATCACGGCCCGGCGCAACTCGCCGTCCCGGGTGAGCCGGATGAAGGCGCGCATCGCCGCCTGCATGGCCCCCGAGTCCTTCTCCGAGCCCTCGGCGAACCGGCCCCAGAAGGTCAGGGTGTCGATGACGATGACGTCCGCCTCGTGTTCCCGGGCGAAGGCGTCGGCGGCCTCGGCCACCTCCTCGGCGCTGGCGAGCTGCCAATTGTCCCGGCGGATGTACGGGATGTGCCCCAGCCCGAGCCTCTCCGCCTGCTCGCGCAGCACGGCGTCCGGGTCCTCTGTCAGGTAGACGACCTTCAGGGGCTCCCCCCATAGCTCCAGGCCGGCCCACCACTCGTCGCCCCGGAAGACCGCAGCGCACATGGACCGAGTGGCAGTGGACTTCCCGTCCTTGGGGTCGCCGTGGATCAGCGTGACCTCGCCCCGGTAGACGAGCTGATCGATGACTCGCAACTTCTCACCCGAGTCCTGCTCCGGGATCTCGTCCAGATAGCCCCACGCGAGCTCCTCGGGGTCGGGTCCGGTTCCCTTGCTGGGTGCGGCGAGTTCCCGTGCCGCGGTGATCGCGACGCCCGCCGCACGGCCGACGTCGCCCCGGCGCGCGGCGTCCTGAAACTGCCGGGCGAGATCCCGTGCCCTCATGAGGCGTGCCTCGGCCACTCCATCCGGTTTCGCGCCGATGTCCCGCGCGATCGCCTTCACCTCCGCGATCTCGTCCGGGGAGGCCATGGGCGGGTCGCAGCGTGTGGCCGCTTCCACGAGCAGCGTGGCCTCGATGGCGTCTCCTTCGAGGCCAAGGCGCCGAAGCTGTCCCGCTCGCTTCGTCAGGAACTCGTGCCGGTGCCCCTTTGGGATGCTCCTGGGGGCGGCCTGTCGTACACCCTGAGGAGGTTGCTGAGTGGGTTCAGCGTTCTGGACCTCCTCATCGAGCACCTCGCACATCGAGCGGACGCTCACGAGATCGATCGTCTCGGGCCGGGCGAACCGGAACGACCGGTGTCTCCCCTTCGGATCGATGGCCTGCGGGGCGTAGAGGAGTCCGCTCGGCGACAGGGGCTTGGCGTCGATCTCGAGCGCGGGGAGGCGGGAGTCGTTCTTGCGCACGCGATTGTAGGCCGCAAGCGTGTCCGCCGTGATCCGCTCCGCGAATTGCGCGTGGAGGCGCGCATCGGTTACGACCTCGTCGTAGAGCGCGAGGCCGTGCATGCCGGAGAAGGTCGCGTAGCCGGCTGCGAGGCCCAGGTCGCCCCGCGCGATCACCTCGTTGATAGCCTGCGTCTGGTCTGGCGTCAGAGGCGCATGGCCGATCGTGTCGAGGTCCATTCCCACGCCCTGAGCGCCCACCCAATCCTCAGCCAGGCGCTTCCCGTCGGTCTTGGCTCTCTCGCTACGGGCAATGGCCTCCTGGCGCTCGCGGTCGATCCGTGCCTGGGTCTCCTGCGATCGCTGCCAGAGGTTCAGGGAGTAAAACGACTGAGGTTCGGTGAGTCGCTCGATCTCGGCGAGGAGATCCTCGACCGAGTCGAGGAGGAGCACTCCCTTGGCAACGTGAAACGCGCCGTGCGACACGCGGAAGTGCCGGCCCTGTGTTGAGCGATGGGGAGGCGCTGCCACGGCTCCTGCCTATCCTCGCTGCGCTTCGACGTACTCGGCCAAGTCCTCCGGATGGATCGCGATGCGGCGCGCCGAGACCCGTACAGTCCTAAGCTTGCCCTGACTGATGATCGACCGGAGAGTCCGCGGACTCACGCACAGCCTGCGCGCTGCCTCGTCAACCGTCATCAGGAAGCCGCCTAGTCCGGCAGCGTCCTGCGGTTCCTGGAAACCGCGGGTGCTCACGACGCCCCCGCGTGGCGCGCGGCGCCGCGAATCGACTCGAGCCCGCGCTCGAAGTCGGCGAAGAGGATGAACCACCGGCGGCCGCGCTTGAAGGCGAACTGTGACAACGGGCGCTCCTGGAGCGCGCGTCGAGCCGTTCGGGTCGAGACGCGAAGCAGCTCGGCCACGTCTTCGACCGCGAGCAGCACAGCGGCGGGATCGGATACTCGGGAAGGGGACGGCATGGAAGCCTCCTCTTGGCTTCCTGGGCCGTCGCTCCGATCACCCAGGCGGACAATGTCCTGGATCCTGTCTGACGTGAGGCCGTCAGTCCGTTCACCTCACCTGGCTGGGAGCGTATGGCCAACCGCGGCCGTACGCAAGAAGCGAATTCTCATCCGTGCGGCCCCATGGCAGGGTCAGGACAGGCGCGGCCAACACACGCAAGGTCACTCTATCACGTTGAGCCGGGTGCGGATCTCTGCCCCGACGCAGCGTGCGTACTCGTTGCACTTGCTTGCACCTCGTTGCCGCAATCGGGCCGTCGTGGGACCCCGTTCGAGAGCAAAGTTCTGCCTTCGAAGCGCGGAGCACGTACGATGCACCGCGAACCGCATTCCTCCGCGTCTACGGGGGACCGCTCCATGCGTCCGTCTCTGCCCACCGAAGAGAGTGCCGCGGCGGGGTCGAAGCCGCCGACCTCGACGCCCGGTCTCGAACCGCTCCTCCGCCCTATCGCCGACCTCCACCTCGACCCCGTCAACGCCCGCGCCCACGACGACCGAAACCTCCAGGCCATCGCGGACTCGCTCGCCCGCTTCGGCCAGCAGAAGCCGATCGTGGTGGCGCCCGACGGCACGGTCGTCGCCGGCAACGGCACGCTCGAAGCGGCCCGGTCGCTGGGATGGACGCACATCGCGGCGGTGACCACCGACCTCGAAGGCGCGGACGTGCGGGGTTTCGCGATCGCCGACAACCGCACGGCCGAACTCGCGGAGTGGGACGTGGTCCGGCTGGCCGAGGAACTCCAGGCCCTGCCCCAGGACGTCTTCGCCACGCTGGGCTTCGACGACAAGGAACTGCAGCGGATCGTGCACGACGCCGAGGAGGTGATCCGCAGTCTCCAGGGCGAGCAGGATCTGGACGCCGTCCCCGAGCCTCCCGACGAGGCCACGACGAAGCCTGGCGATCTATGGATCCTGGGCGGGCATCGGTTGCTGTGCGGCGACAGCGCGAATCCCGAGGACCTCGACCGCCTGCTCGATGGCGCACCCATCCACCTCGTGAACACCGATCCTCCCTACAACGTGAAGGTCGAGCCGCGAAGCAACAACGCGATCTGCGCCGGCCTCTCCTCGTTCACGGCGCCGCACAACCGCCACCACCAGGCGCTGGACCTCGCGCGCCATCCGGAGAAGTCCAAGGCGACGCACACGAAGCTCCGCGCGAAGGACCGGCCGCTGGAGAACGACTTCGTGAGCGACGAGGCGTTCGAGGCGATGCTCCGCGCGTGGTTCGGGAATCTCGCCCGCGTGCTGCGCCCCGGCCGCGCGTTCTACATCTGGGGCGGGTACGCGAATGTTGCGAACTACCCGCCCGCGTTGAAGGCCTCCGGGCTCTACTTCTCGCAGACCATCATCTGGAACAAGCTCCACCCCGTGCTGACGCGCAAGGACTTCATGGGTGCGCACGAGTGGGCGTTCTACGGATGGCGCGAGGGCGCGGCGCATCGCTTCTACGGTCCCGCGAACGTGCCCGACCTCTGGGAGGTCAAGAAGATCAACCCGCAGGCGATGGTCCATCTGACCGAGAAGCCCGTCGAACTGGCCGTGCGCGCGATCACGTACTCCAGCGTGCCGGGCGAGAACGTCCTCGACCTGTTCGGGGGCTCGGGCTCGACGCTTATCGGTGCCGAGACCACGAACCGGTGCGCGTTCCTGATGGAGATCGACCCGCTCTACTGCGACGTGATCGTCCAGAGGTTCGAGCAGCTCACGGGCACCAAGGCGACGCGGGTCCCCGCGGAGGCCGCCCCGTGATCTACCTCGCCTCGCCCTACACGCACGCCGATCCGGACGTCCGCGAGCAACGCTTCCAGAGCGCCTGCCGGAAGACCGCCGACCTCCTGCGAAACGGCCGCCTCGTCTACTCCCCGATCGTGCACTCGCACCCCCTCTCGCTCCTCGGCCTTCCCGGCGACTGGCCGTTCTGGGCCGCCCACAACCGGGCCATGCTCGCGCGCTCGACCTCGCTCCTCGTCCTCCAGCTCGAAGGCTGGGACGCGAGCCGGGGCGTCGCCGCGGAGATCGGGATCGCCGAGACTCTCGGAATCCCCGTCGCCTTCGACCCCGCGTGGGAGACCGTCCCGTGAGCGACCTCACGCCCCAGGAGGACACGCAGGAGTCCTCGCTCGCGGCCCTCAAGCGCGAGGCCCGGGCGACGCTGGACGGCTACGCGGCGTTCCTGAACAGCCCGACCTACCAGCACAACGTGGACATCGCCGTGCTGACCAAGATCGCGGGCGACGACAAGGTGCCGACCCGGGAGCGGCTCCGCGCCGCCCAGGTCCTCGCCAAGCTCCGCCTCGAGGCCATGGCCGCGCTGGCGGAGCTCTCCGGCACCCGCCTCCAGATGCTCCGGGAGCTGGGCCTCCAGGACACGCCGGCCGCCGCCCACTTCACGCAGGTCAACACGAAGATCGAGATCGTCCGGGCCGACGACTGGCGGGCGGCGTCGGCGGACTTCGTCGATGCGGAGGGCGGCCCCGTCGAGAAGGCGGAGCGCGATGAGCCCGATGACGGCCCGACCGCTCCGTAGGATCCTCCTCCCGCGTCCGCTGCCCCACCAGCTCGCCGTGCTGCTCGACCCCGCGCGGATCAAGGTGGTGGTCTGCGGCCGGCGCTGGGGGAAGACGATCGCGGGGCTCATCGCCGTCATCGAGGGCCACGGCCCCACCGGGCAGCGGTTCCCCGGCGCGCTGGACGGGGCCACGATCTGGTGGGTGGCGCCCACCTACCCGATGGGCCTGCTGATCTGGCGCGACCTCAAGAAGGCGCTCGCGGGCGCGTGGAGCGAGAAGAACGAGAAGGAGATGCGGATCGTCCTCCCCGGCGGCGGGAGCGTGACCGTCAAGTCCGCCGACGATCCCGACGCGCTCCGCGGCGTGGGGCTGGACGGGGTGGTCCTCGACGAGGCCGCGTTCATGAAGGAGGCCGCCTGGGTCAACGGCATCCGCCCCGCGCTCTCCGACCGCCGGGGCTGGGCGATGTTCCTGACGACGCCGTGCGGCATGAACTGGATCGCCGACCTCTACGATCGGGCTGCCGACGCCCCGGACATGGCGCGCTGGCAGCGGCCGACGCTCGACAACCCGCGGATCCCGCCCCAGGAGATGGAGGACGCCCGCCGCGACATGGGCGAGCTCCAGTTCGCCCAGGAACACCTCGCGCAGTTCGTGACCGCCGGCGCCGGCATGTTCAAGCCCGAGTGGCTGGCCCACACCTACCTCCGGCTCAAGGAGCACCACTTTCAGCTTCCCGGCGGCACCGTCGTGGAGCTGGACCGGCTCCAGCGCTTCTGCGTCGTGGACCTGGCCGTCTCCACGAAGACGAGCGCCGACTACACCGTGGTCATGACCTGCGGCCGCGCACCCGACGGACGACTCCTCGTCCTCGACCTCGTCCGCGCCCGCATGGAGGGACCCGACATCGTGCCGGCCCTGGAGAAGGCCGTGGCCCGGTGGAAGGCGTCGGTCGTCTGGATCGAGCGCACGGCGTTCCAGCTCGCCCTGGTCCAGGCCGCCCGGCGGGCCGGCCTGCCCGTGCGCGAGCTCACTCCGGACCGCGACAAGGTCAGCCGCGCCCTTCCCGCGACGGCGGCGATGGAGGGCGGGCGCGTCCTCCTGCCCCACACGGCACCCTGGCGCGCGGCCTTCGACGCCGAGGTCCTCGCCTTCCCCGAGGGGCAGCACGACGACATCGTCGACTGCCTCTCCTACGCCGTGGAGGTCCGAAACCGCCACCCGCCGGGCGCGGGGATCGTCGGCCCGAGCACCCCCGACGCCGGGGACCCGTGGGACGAGGAGGACCGCGGGCCGCCGCGACCGGAGTGGGAGGCGGACCTGCCCCGGTGGGACGGGGAGTTCTGATGCGCGCGGCCCTCGGCCCTGGGCCCGGTCCGGCCCTCGGGGCGCTCCGCCGCGAAGCGCGGCTGCGGGTCCGGGTCGCCGAGGCCCGGGCGCGGGAGCCGGGGGGCTGGGCCCACGTGGACGCGCCGGGCCTGGCGGTCCTGGCCGCCGACGAGCGCCTGCCCCCCAGCACGAGGCGGCGGGCGGCGGCCGTCCTGGTCCGGTTCCGCGGCGGGGCGGACCGTGCGGCGGCGGGAGGCGCCTCGGACCCGTCCGGCGGGGGGATCGGCCGTGGCCGGGACAGGGCGCCGAGGGGCCGCGCGTAGGGCGCCGTTCGCCTCCCGGACGGCCTCCGGGACCCGACACGGAAACGGCGCCGCAGGGCGCCAGGGACGCGCCCTGGCGGCCTCGAAGGAGGCCCCGCTACCTAACAGCTTTGGGGCATGGGCAGAAGGGCCCGAAAACGCCACCAGAGCTCACGAAAGGCCCCCAAACCCCCTGACGGTGGCGCAGCGCCGACACACACCAGAATCGGCCGAATCCCATCCTACGGACGGCACCGACACCCTTTCTGTTAGGCGGCCACCAGGACCCCCCGCAGCCAGCCGCCCGGCCCCCTCCCGTTGCGTCCCGCCGCGACGCCCCGCCTCCCCTACCTTCGGCCCCCTAACATGCCCCCTGCCACTCACCGGTGGTCACTGTGACGGCCACCCCGATGAAATGGCCCCTGGACGGCGATCCCGCCTCGCTGCGCCGGTCCCCCCCGCGCGCGTCCAGCGCCGCGCCAGGAGGAGGCGGGCGGGGCGCGCGGGTGCCCCGAGCCCCCGGCATCGCCCCCTGCCGCCGATACCTAACAAACCGGCCAGGAATGCAGCGTCGGCTCCCACCAGGGCTCGATTGCATGTATTCCACAAACAACTAACGCCGGGCAGGTCCGCGGAGTGGCCCCGCTGCCACCGATGTAACTGAGGCCCGCGCGCGGGATCGGCGGGGGGAGGGGCGTCTCTGTGCCGGTTGTGCCGGACGTGCCGGACCATCTGCGGTGAGGTTCCCGGCCTCGACCTGGGGGACGTTCGACCCGCTCCGGGAGGATGCGCGGTCTCACAGCCGCCGCGCCCGCTGCACCTCCCTGCACGTCGCTGCACTTCCGATGGTGGGTTTCGTGGGTTTCGTAGACGCGTAGACGCCCCTGCATCTCGATGAGGAGCGCGAGGGAAGTCGACGAACCGTCTACGAAACCTACGAAACCCCCTCCTACCTCTCCATCCCTCTACCAGCCCCTGATACTCCCCGTTTCCCGCCGGGGGGTTTCGTAGACACGCGCGTCTACGGAACGTCTACGAAACCTCGGGAGCGTTCCCGTCGGGCGGGCGGTAGCGCACGGTCGGCCGCCCGCCCTGCACCGTCGTCGGGGCGTCCACCGCGGCGAGGCGCCCGGCGGCGACGAGCGAGCTCAGGATGCGCTCGGCCTCGGCGGCGTTCTTGACCCCGCGAACGAGCTGCCCCACTTCCCGGCACGTCACGCCGTCGGGGGAGTCCGCCGCCCTGCACCGCCGCTCGACCACCTCGAGCACCTTGGCCGCGAGGCGGGAGGCGCGGTCGCCTCGGAACAGGAAGGCGACGCGTCGTGCCTCCCTCGCGTGCCAGCGGGCAAGCGCGATGCCGTGCTCCACATCAACCGTGTCGAGGCGCAGCGGGGCACCATCGAGGTAGGCCACGACCAGCGCCAGGCGCAGGGCGAGTCCCGTGGCCTTGGACTGGACCGCGGCGAGGCAGGGGTCGGGCTCCTCCCGCCGGGCGCGCTCCTGCTCCAGCCAGTAGTCCCAGTACAGGTCCTCGGCCTCCGGCGTGAGGTGCACGCGCACGGGGCGCTGCCGGTTCTTGGCGTCGGCCCGCATCTTGACCTCGGTCCACAGGCGGCGGCAGCCCTCCCTGAGCCGGTCGCGCCCCTCGGGCGGCACGCGATCGCGCGGCGGCTCCCGCTCGACCTCGGGCGGCATGGCGAACATCAGCCGCGGGACGAGGCCGAGTTCGACGTGGTCCTTCTCGCTGCCCCGCTCCCCATAGAGCGCACCCAGGGTGGCCGGCTGGATGCCGCCCAGGATGGAGACGGCGGCGGCGGGGACGAACGCCTGATAGCCATCCTGCTTGCGATCCACCTGGATGCGTCCCGCGTCGTAGGTGGAGCACCACCTCGCGGCGTCGGCGAGGCTCCCGCGCTTGTACTCCCCGATGCCGGCGAGGAACCCGCCGAGCTCGTCGCGAAGGAGGAGGAGGCCCCGGGGGTTCTGCCGGAGCACGTCCACCACCCTCTCCACGGTGACGTCGTCGATCTCGACGCGCAGCTCGGGGGGCGGCCGCGTCTTCTCGCTCTTGTTCCGAAGGGCGTTGGCCGTGCGCCACTTGGCGATTCGACGTTCGTTCGCCCGGCGGAGGTGGGAGGAGACCCCGGCGAAGCCGACGGTCCCGGCACGGACGGCGGCCGACTTGCGCGAGCCCGACGAGCCGGCGCACGCGCCCCACAAGACGCTGGGCTCCTGGTGCCCGTTGCCCAGCTCGACGACGCGCGCGCGGCCGATCAACGCCGCGGTCGAGACGAGGAGGGAGAGCCCGATCCAGGAGGGATCCACGGCATTGGCCTGGGCGGCGTCGAGAACGTAGCGGTGCGCCCACGCCGGCAGGACATGGATCGGGTAGGGCTCCCATGCCTCGGGCAGCACGACCGGCTCTCCCGGGGCCGTGCCGTCGGCGACCGCTGTGCCACCAAGCTCCCGGTGCAGGGTGTAGAGGATGCCGCGTGCCCTGTCGCACTCCCCCCGCTCGAGCGCCTCCTGCAGCTGCTTGCCCATGGCGACGAGAATCACGTCGCCGGGGGCACGCTGCGTCTGCGTGACCGGCGCCGCCGTGGAATCGGGGCTCTGGCTCGGCCGCCCCGACGCGGAGTCGGGGGACGCGCGTGTACGCCCCCGCCGTCCTGCGGATGCGTTGGGCGCGATCATGAGCGACCCCTTCCCGGTGCGGCGAGCGGATCGGCCATCCCCTGGGAGAACGCCCAATCGATGGTGCGGACGGCCTCCGCGGCACGCCCGGCAAGACCCGCCCCCACCCAGGCTTGGAGCAGGCAGTCCCGGGCGAGGTCCTCGTCCAACTCGCCACCAGCCACGAAGCCCGCGACGACACGCGCACGCGCGCGGAGCGTCTCGTGCCGGTGCGCTCCAGTGGTTGCCGCAGCCTGGATCGCTGCGACCGCGCTCCGGAGAACGGCCAAACCGTACGGCGAACCGCCTCCGTCGATGTGCGTCGAGGTCGCCACCGCGGGCTCCGATCGCAGCGGCTTCTGCCAGACGATCCGCGCGAGGAGCCACGGGGGCCAGGGCGCCAGGGGCACGTCCCGCACGACCCATCGGTAGCGGCGCCCCGACGGATGCACACTCGGCGGCGCGACGACGTAGCCGCCCCGGCCTCGGACGTCGAGCCCGTGGCCGAGTCTCCCCGCCGAGCATCGGACGCGGGCGTCGGGCCGGAACAGGACGTGGCGTCCCCCGCCTCCCGTGCTCGCCTCGACCGTCGCCGGAAGCGGACCGTGCTGTGCGACCAGCGCGGCGAGGGACTCGTCGCCGCCGTTCTTCGGGTCCACGTCGAGCACGTCGAACCCGGCGCGCCCGTCGCGATGCCGATGTTCGCGCAGGGCCACCGCGTCCACCACTCGATGACCGTCCCGCGGTGCGTCGTCGCGTCGAGGTACCCGCGCCCGCCCTCGCGTCTTCGGGATCATGGGCATCTTGCCGCGGACGGCGAGCGGGAAGACGGGCCAGCCCCGCGCGGCGTAACCCATTGCTGCATCGACCATCGGCGCTTCCGAGGTGGACTCGGGCGCGATCACGGCCCCGCCCTCTCGCGCTTCGCGGCCGGCATCGAGGGCTGCCCCGCCTTCTGCGACCTCGCGCGCGCCCGGTGGAGGACCTCGCCGACGAGGCGCGTGAGCTCGCTGAGGGACCGGCAGGCGTTGCGGTACGTGGTGCCCTGGCCCTGGAGGGCGTCGACAGACATCTCCGCGAGGTGACGCAGGACGTCGGGGGGAAGTGTGAATCCGTCGCGGACGCGCAACAGCAGTGCGGGGTGATTCGCCTGCGTTCTCGAATCGGGAGGGGACTTGGGCATTGCGATGCTCCTCGAGAGAAGGGCCGGGGGCGACCGGCGAGCATCGAGTACCGGCGGCCCCGCGACCTTGGGAACGCGCGAAGTCTGGTTCGCGCGCTCCATCTACGATACGACTCGCGGGGTTGGTCCAACGCAGATTCTGTCGAATACGAGGTGCTACACGGTTCTAGCGCGCAGTTCCCTTGCACCTCCTTGCACGACCTTGCACCCTGTTGCGCCTATTGCGCTTCTCTGCGCTTGCTGCGCGAACGGGAGGAATGTCCCGGGTTTGTCATCCTAGAACTCTCTCGGCGCGGCGTCAGAGCCGTGAGTCGTGACCGCCCTCCATTGGTCGGCTGGCGATGCCGTTGGCAGCTAGGCGTAAGTTGCATCGGACGACACCGCGCTCGAGGGTCGCAGCATGTCCACGCGCTCACAGGCACCCCCGATAGTCACTCGGCTGAGTCCCAATCCATCACGATATGCCTCTTGTCGCCCTGATACTGCCGCAGTTTACGCTGGGCCAGTTTGACCCGCTCCTGCACCGAAAGCCACGCGCCAGCGTGGTCGGGATACACGGCGCTGGCATCAACGCCGCTCCTCGCAAGATGAGCCAGCAATTCAGGGGCGAGTCTTCGTGAGAGGTCAAAACGGCGAATGCCCTTCGCCCGGAGAGCGGGGATGGACATGTACTCGATCGGCTGCCATGTTGGAGGCCCCTCATTGCCCGGAATCTGTGTCTCGTATTCCCTCGCGAGAATGAAGAGACCTCGCTGTGCCCGGAGCCTCGGATTGAAGGACGCGTCAACGAACACGAAGCGCGCCCCAGGATCGGTCGTGACTGCCCCGGTCTCGAGGATTCGCTTCCTGATTTCCACGTCCATTTGTAGCTGCGCTGCGTTGACAGCCCACACGCTGAAGGAGGTGGACTTTTCGCGAAGAGCCTGCGTAGCAGCGAAGTAGCACGCTATGCGCGCATCCCAGGTGAAGTCCAGAAGTCGCGTCGGCACTCCGTGGTGCTGTGCGAGGCCGAGGAGAGGTAGCAGCTCCTCCGAGGGCCATGTCAGTAGGTCATGCACTGCGTCGTCTTGCCCGAGGCGCAGATTGGGGGTAGGTAAGGCCGTCCTCGTCACTCGCCGAAGCAACTCCCTGCACCTCTCACCGCCGCCGGGCACCGCCAATCCCATGCGCTGCAATGCCTGAAGATAGAGCGCGAGTATCCAGGCTTCCGCTTGAACCGCATCGCGCTCTCCTAGCCGCTGGACCCGCCGGATCCTACCGTGCACGCTCAGACGGGTGGCCGGACGCAATGCGCAAGGAAGGAGCGTGTAGGCGTCGGAACCCACCCCGCGGAACACCCACGCGTCGGGGTCGTCATACAGCGCATCAGACGGCAGAGACTCAAGGGCCTGGATAAGGCGGAACACACTCCGGAAACGGCGTATGGAAGGGCCGTCGCCGCGACGAGTGCGGGATGTCCCCGACATGGGCATGGACTGCTTGTTACTCAGCTGGCCTCCTCCTGGGCCGCACCGAGCAAGACGCTATCACGCAGGGCCCACGGCATCCCCGTCAGCGGAGATCCCTTGCGCATGGCGCGCCGTAGAGCCCTCATGCACGGGAGCGACTCCCCCGGAACCCCGCCATGCCCCACCCCGCCCCCGACCCCACGAAGGCCATCGCCTACCTCCGCTGCAGCACGGATCGCCAGGACCTCTCCCCGGACGCCCAGCGGGACGCGATCTCGGCCTGGGCCGAGCGCGAGGACGTCGAGGTCGTCGCCTGGCACGAGGACCGGGGCGTGTCGGGGGGTGCGGAACTGGAGGACCGGCCCGGGCTCACGGCCGCCGTCGCCGACCTGGCCCGCCTCGGCGCCGGGGTCCTCGTGGTCGCCAAGCGGGACCGGCTCGCCCGCGACGTCCTCACGGCGGCGCTGGTCGAGCGGCTCGCCGAGCGGTCGGGGGCGCGAATCGTCTCTGCCGACGGCACCGGGAACGGGAACACGCCCGAGGCCGCGCTGCTCAGATCCATGATCGACGCCTTCGCCGCCTACGAAAGGGCCTTGATCCGCTCCCGGACGAAGGCGGCGCTGGCGGTCAAGAAGGCGCGTGGCGAGCGGGTCGGCGGCGTGCCGTATGGGTTCCGGGACGAGGGCGGGGTACTCGTGGAGGACGAACGGGAGCAGGTCGTCGTCAAGCGGGCGCGGGAACTCCGGGCCGAGGGGCTGTCCCTCAGGGCGATCGGGCGATCGCTGCTTGAGGAAGGGCACACGCCGCGGAGTGCGAGGCGGTGGCACGTGGCCGTACTCTCGCGGCTCGTGGGTTGATAGACTGCGCGGGTGGGAGAGTGGGCGGGAGCGAGAGCATGTGCGGAACCATCGACGAGTTCGCTGTGGTGGACGTCGAGACGACTGGCCTGTTTCCGGGAGGGACGGACCGGATCCTGGAGATCGCCGTTCTTCGCACGCAGGCCGACGGCACGATCCTGGACGAGTACTGCACCCTCGTGAATCCGAATCGCGACGTGGGTCCCACAAGTGTCCATGGAATCGAGGCGGGCGACGTGAGGGATGCACCCGTCTTCGCGGAGGTGGCCCCGGATGTGCTCGCGCGGATGGCGGGCGCCGTCTTCGTCGCGCACAACGCGAGCTTCGATGCCCGCTTTGTCAGGGCTGAGATGGGACGGGCGGGGTACGACCTCCCCCCGTTCGCTGAGCTCTGCACGCTCAGGCTGTCCAGGCTCGTGGACCCCGCCATCCCAAGCCGCAGACTCCAGGACCTTTGCGACTACTTCGGCATTGAGCCTTGGGACGCACACTCGGCACACGACGATGCGCTGGCGACGTCTCGGCTGCTGAGCGTGTGCCTCCGCGAAGTCGGCTGGGAACCCGGCATGCCGCTTGAGGAGATCGCAGTGCTCGGGCCTGCCGCCCCCGTGTCCGATTGGCCCTGTCCCCCTCCGATCGGGCGTGCGTTCCCCCGCGGCGAAGCTCGGCGCAGGCGCAGAGCGGCCTCCTCGTTCCTGGTGCAACTCATCGGACGCCTCCCGGCGTCTGGAGTCCACGCAGCGGAGAGAGAGGAGTACCTCTCGCTGCTGGATCGCGTTTTGGAGGATCGTCGCATCGACCTCGAGGAGCGTGCCTCCCTGGAGGCGCTGGCGAAGGACGCGGGACTCTCCGGGGCCGATCTGACCTCGGCTCACGAGTCCTACTATCTCGCCCTCGTCTGCGCAGCCCTGGAGGACGGAGTCGTCACCGCGTCCGAGACGAGGGATCTTGCCGAGGTGCGTCAGCTCCTGGGCATCGTGGATTCGCGTGGGACCGAACTCCTCGAAGAGGCGAAGGCATGCGACTTGGTGCCAGCGAGAGGCGAGAGGGATCTCGGGGGTCAGACCGTCTGCTTCACGGGAACGCTCCGTTGCTCCGTGGGAGGGCTGCCTGCGACCAGATCGGACGCCGAGCGGGCGGCGACGGCGGCCGGCATGCAGATCCGAAAGGGGGTCAGCAAGAAGCTCGACATCCTGGTCATGGCCGATCCCGACTCGCTGTCGGGGAAGGCCAAGCGGGCTCGCTCCCTGGGCGTACGGTTGATGTCCGAGCCCGTCTTCTGGAGAATGGTCGGTGTTCAGGTCGGGTAGTGCGGGGTCAGGGACGACTCCACGAATGGGCCCCCCCCGACTCCACGAATGGGACCCCCCATGGCACAGCGTATTCGGAGATCCCGTGAGAAGCCTGTGAGGAAGGGCGCGTCGTGGGACGAACGGTGGCGTGGCGAGGACGGAGGTCTCATCACCTGCTGGGAAGTCGGACGCGAATTGGCGACCAAGGAGCCGGACCTGGCCAAGCGAGCAAGGAACGGGGAGCTCCCTATCCTTGGCTGGAAGGGTGGGGTGGAGCGAAAGCTGACGATCCGGAAGTACGGCACGCTCAATTACCTGGCGCAGTGGCAGGGCATCCGGGGCGATGACCTCGACATCGACCGCGACCGGGAGTACGAACTGACCTGCACGCGCACCGGCATGGTCGTCACGTTCACGGCCGATTCATCCAAGTGGAGCACGCCATAGCAGGCTCAGCGGGTGCGCGGAGCGGGGCAGCGCACGCTGTCTTGGCGGAGAGGTGGGCTCGTCGATACTCGGCGACGCAGCATGTTGTGCGGCGGGCGCCCGAGCCTTGGGCGGAGGGGTGGTCGCTCCGAGCCATCCGGCGGAGGCTGTTCGAGGAGGGGCATCGGCCGAGGACGGGCAGCCAGTGGCATGTGCAGGTCAGGATCTTCAATCACACGGCCCGCCTCCGCACTTGGGACACGCGATCCAGCCAGCTTCCCCGAACTGATGTGTCGCGCGGTCATGGATCTCGTCGTACGTCGTTGAATAGACGATCTCTCGGAGCCCGCAGCGTTCACGATCCGCGTGGGAAGGGAGGTGAGTGCAACCGCACTCATGGAGCACGGCCGGCATGGAGGTCTCGCGGGCGACGGCAAGGGCGAACCGAATGGCGGGGAAGTGCATCCCACGTTGCCCAGGCGGCTTCGGGTCACCGAAGATGAGCACAGTGCATCGAGTGTAGCCGGAGTCTCCTTCGCACGGCATAGCGCCTCGTGACACCGGATGTCCTGGGCGATACCATTCGCATGTGCCCCGAGCCCAGGCCCTCCGCCGCCTGCTCTGGCGCGTGAACGGCGTCCTGGGGCTCCTCGTGCTCGTTTCGGGGGCGCAGATCCTGTTCTTCCCCGTGCACGGGTGTCCGCTGCCGACGTTGGAGTACGCCTGGGGCCCGGTCGGCTCGCGCGAGCCCCAGCCGTCGGTCACCTGGGAAGAGCTCGTCCGCGAGGGCTCGCGCTACTTCCCGATGGAACCGCCGCCCACGCCGGCGAAGCCCACGTTGCGGCCCGCCGAGGAGCCGACCCGACCGCCGCTCGCCGCCTACGACGTCAAGATGTGGGTCCGAAAGCCCGGCGAGCCCGATCTGGTCGCCCTGGCCTGCAAGGACCCGGCGCACCCGCGGTGGCACTTCCCCATGGAGGGGCGGCCCGACGGCGAGTACGTGCTGGAGGGCATCGGGATCGAGGGCGAGACCGCCCATGTCACCGTCTCCCGCGGCGACGAGCGGTTCACGTATCCGTTCCCGCTACGGCGGCACCTCGACACGCGCCTCGTCCAGCTCGGCCCGACGCACGAGCGCCGCGGGGAACGCGAGCCGACGGGGTCGCGGAGCGTGCAGCCGACGAGCGGAGGCCTCCACCTCGCACGCGGCGACGTGAAGGGCGTGCCGTTCTACGGATCCGACGGCACCGTCACCGGAATCCGCGTTACCGGTGTGCGCCCCGGCGGTGCGTTCGAACGCATGGGCCTTCGGCGCGGCGACATCGTACTGCGTTGCGGCGACGCACTGGTCACGACGATCCTCGCGCTGCAGGGCCGCGTCGTGGCACCGCGAACGTGACGGTGCGTCGCGCCGTCGAAGGGCGTGCGCACGAAATGACGCTCGACGGCGCGTGACTCGACGCAAGTCGTGCTGCCCGCGCCCCGTAGCCACGAAGCGGACGCCGGCGGTCGCATGCACGTCGTCCGGGTCGGGGCAGCGACCGCCATGCGCGCGACACGCATCGCGGTTGCGAATCCGTAGCATCGGAGTCCCCACGCGTTCGTCATCCGTGAATGCGCGAGGAAATCGGTGCAGTTCTCTGTTGCACGCGAGCCCATCATCTGCTTGGATGATTGCCCACGGGATCATAGGGGTCCGAGAGAGGAAAGTCGCAGCCATGGAACACTAGAGGGGCCCGTCGCGACGCGATCGGGATGGGCGGTGTGGTTCGGAGCGATGCGAGCGATGAGATGCTCGCGCTTCTCCGGTGCGATCTCGGCTTGACGACGCGCACCGGATACCGGTCGCCAGGGGATGGCGACGAGAGGCCGACGGGCGAGCCTTGATCCGCCCGCGTGTCGGCGCGGTTCGAAGTCCGAAGCGAGGCTCCATCGATCAAGTCGACGCGTTGCGGTCGGCTTCGCGTGGAAGCTCTGCACAGCGAGGGTGGGAAGAGCGCCTGGTGGCGAGGAGGACGCGATGCGTCACGCCAAGTGGATCGTTCCGGCGGCCCTGTTGGTCGTCGTCGTGGCCGTAGCGATGGCCGGGGACATGGACGGGCTCCCGGACTGGCTGGGACCGCTCAACACGCCGGACGGCGTCACGCGAGACGCCGCGATCAACACGCTGGCCCAGCAGCCGAGTCGTCTCGACGACTGCCTGGACTGGATCGAGGCGGACATCGCACCGGCGCTTCGAGCCTCCATCGCCGAGGCCGTCTCCCGGATGACCCTCGCCCCGAGCGACGTGGAGAGCGTCCCTGCGCTCCTCGATTCCACCCGCCCGGAGGTGCGGGTGCGGGGCTTCGGATCCTGATCGCCCATGCCGGCACGAGTCCGGCCCGCGCAAGCCTGGCCCAGGTCGCCGCCGATCCGCGCGAGCTCACGACCCTTCGGACGATGGCGGCCGGAGGGCTCGCCGGGGCCGGTGGTTCCGCGCTCGCCAATCTCCGGGCCCTCCTCGCGGCCGATGACACGCCGCCGGCCGTGCGGCTCGTCGCCGTCCGCGCCCTCGTCCGGGTCTCGCCCGATGGGATCTCGGACGCCGCGGGGATCGCCGGCGACACGACGGCCGACCGCCTCGAGCGGGAGGTCGCGATCCAGGCGCTCGGGACGCAGGGGAAGTCGGGCGTGACCGCGCTCCAGACGCTCACCGGCGCCTCGGAGGGGTCGGCCCGAACGGCGGTCGTCGCGGCGCTCACCGCCACGGGCTCGCCCTCGGCCGTCCCCACCTTCGCCACGAAGCTCGGCGACCCCGCGGCGCTCGTGCGCTGGAACGCCCTCCAGGGGCTCGTCACGCAGAAGGCGATCGCTGCGAACCGGACAGCCATCGCCAAGCTCATGGGCGACACGGACGCCCGGGTGCAGGGCCTCGCGATCCAGTGCGTCGGCGCGACCTACCAGGACAAGCCGAAGGCCGTCACCACCACCCTGAGGGCTCCTGGCCTCTCCCTCGTTCCCCGTCCGGAGGGCCGCGGCCCTCGCCTTGCTCGCGCTTCACTCGAAGGCGGGCTTGGCGACGATGCAGGCGGACGCGCTGTCCGCGAACCCGTCGCAGGCCGCGTTGGCCACGGCGGCCGTGAACCAGATCCTGGCCGCGAGCTGGTAGGGAAAGGGGGTCCCCGATGTCATCGAAGAAGAACCGACGTCCCGCCGCGTCGCGCCGCCCCGCCCGCCGGGCCCGTCGCCTCGGCCTCCTCGTTGCGGGCGCCCTCGGGGTGCTCTGCTTCGCCCTGGGCCACATCCCCGTCTCCAACGCGGCCACGATCCCCACGGGCCCGACGCCCGTGGACACCGTGATCCGTCCGGACGGGAGCGCCGCCTACGTGCTGGACCAGGGCGACTCCACCGTCTGCGTCGTGGACACCGCCACGAACCAGCAGACCGGGATGTGGCCGCTGGGCTTGCCCCCCGGGACCGTCCAGGACTTCGACTGGCACGCGGCAAGCCAGCAGCTCCACATCGGCTGCAGCAACGGGAGCGTCCTCTCCCTCGACCCCGCGACCGGTCTCGTGACCACGATCATTCCGACGACCGGCGCGAACTACAAGGTGATCGTGGCCGAGAACCGAAACCCCGGCATCCTCGGCTGGGGGGTGAAGTGAACACGGGGTCGCTGGACCAGTTCCTGCCGGGTGGGATCGTCACGCCCGTCATGCCGATGTTCGTGGGGACCGAGGTCGAGCTCGTGGCCAAGCGCGTGGACAGCCAAGCGCCGACCCCCTGGGACGACTTCCTGCTGCTGGTGGGCACCGGCGGCGGCGGCACGACCCCGACGGTCGGGGCCTACGACCGGGTGAGCGGCGCGCCCCCCTGGTACGCGACCTGGATCGGCCAGCCCGCCACGACGACCGGCATCACGACCTCGACGATGGGCCAGGCCTACGTCTCGGCCACGGACCCCGTCACCAACGACGGGCTGCTGCTCCAGTACCTGCTTCCGACGACCAGCTTCACGGTCCCGCCCTCTCGACCTTCGTGGGCGTGCCCGCCAACGACCTCGACATGGCCGGGCCGTTCGTCACCGTCATGCTCGCCGACCCCGGCGGCATCCGGATCCGCACCTTCGACGTGGCCGACCCGAACAACGTCATGGACGCGGGCGGGCTGCTCGTGGACCCGACGCTCTTCGCCGGCCCTTCCTGCGCGACGTGGGGGGACGCCGTGGGCGACCTCGACGGGATCTACTTCCTGGGGGTCGATGGCACCCAGGGCGCGACGGGGCAGGGCTTCGGGGGGATTCGCGATCCTCTGGAGCTATCCGGGCGCCGCGACCTACACGGATGCAGACGGCTTCGTAGCGCGGACCACGTCGCCGTACGAGGTCCTCTCGATCGAAGCGACGACGTGCACCGCACGCGCCTCCCCAGGAGTGCTCGGGCCGGCTTGGGATCGCCGGCCTCCAACCCGAACCTGGGCGCGCATGGGATGCACCACGCCCATGAGCGTGGAGTTCTCGACCGCCGAGGAGATCAAGGTCGTCCCGATCCCCTGAGCGTCCCCGGCGTGGGCGTGGACCTCGACCTCACCCTGACCTACCGCTCGCGGAGCGACTTCGACTACCGCTACGGGCAGGGCTGGACGCTCAACCAGGACGTGCGGCTTCGGACCGAGCCCAACGGCGACAAGACCTACACGAACGGCTACGGGCGGCAGGAGTAGTACACGTTCGTCCCCGGCGTGGATGCAACTGGCCGCCGATCCACTACGACACCACGCTCGGCGTCCAGGGCGCCACGACGACGATCACGAACCGCTTCGGAAAAGGTGAGCACGTTCAGCAACGCCACCGGGCAGCGAACCAGCCTGGCCGATCGGTACGGGAACGCGATCACGTACACGTGGACCGGGGGATCGGTTGACCGCGATCACCGATACATTGGGCCGGACCTACACCCTCAACTACGGACCCTCGGGGCGGCTCTCGAGCATCGTGGACTTCGGGGGACGGACCTGGACGTCTTCGTACGACTACCTGGGCCAGCTCCGAAGCATCACGACGCCCGCGACGACCCAGTTCCCGCAGGGACGGACGACCTGGTTCTTCCTACAGCGGGAACAACACCCGACGTGCGTTTCCGGAGCAACCTGCTCCGGGGTCTGGAGCCCGAAGGGGGACGTGATCCAGACGCTCGCCTACGACGGGTTCGCCGCGTGACCGGCGAGACGATCGGCGACGGGACCTACGCGATGAGCTATGCCGTCCCCGCCACGAACCTGGTCACCACCGTCACGGATCCGTCGGGGACCAGCTTCGCCTGGACCTTCGATCCCTCGGGGATGCCGCTCAAGAAGGAGGTCTTCACGCGGGGGCTGCGGCAGAACGAGCCGGCCTCCTACGTCACCACCTACGCCATCAACGCGACGACGAAGCTCGTGGACCACGTGGTGCTGCCACGTGGGAACCGGATCGACTACACGTATGACAACAGCCTGAACCTGATCGAGGTCCGCCGCAAGGAGGCGGACGTGCCCGGCCACGGCGCGACGGACATCGTCCAGACCTGGGCCTACGCCGGCGCCTTCAACCAGGCGACCCAGTACACGGACCCGCAGGGGAACACGACCGTCTACACGGTGGACGGCTCGGGGAACACGACCCAGATCGCCTACCCGACGGTCACGAGCCCCGCGAACCAGACGATCACCGAGACCTTCACGTTCGACCCCCAGGGCCGGATCCTCACCGCCACGGACGGCACGAACCGGTCGGTCGCCTTCGCCTACTACACGGCGGGGCCCCAGACGGGGTACCTCCAGACGGTGACGCGAGACCCAGCGGGGCTCGCGCTCACGACCACGTTCGGCTACGACCAATACGGCAACGTCACGAGCATCCAGGACCCGCGGTCGAACACCGTCTCCGTGACCGTCGATGCCGAGAACTTCGTGACGGAGGTCCAGGCGCCCTCGCCCTTGAACTACCGCCGCCGCGTGACCTACGACGCGAACCGCTCCGTCGCCTCCGTGGAGGTCGAGAACATCGATCGCCAGGGGAACCAGGACGGCACTACCCCCTGGATCACCACGACCTACGCCTACGACGTCCTGGGGCGCCTGGTCCAGCGGACGGTGCCGCTGACGGCCGCCACGGACGCCGTCACCACGTACGAGTACGACGGGCTCGGCAACCTCACCCTCGTGGTCGATGCCGAGAACGGCCGGACCACCTACGACTGGGACGAACGCCAGCTCCTCTGGAAGGCCACGATGGGCGAGGGGACCGCCGTCGAGGGCACGATCGAGTACACCTACAATGAAAACGGGTCGCTGGTCACCGTGAAGAACCCCCGGGGCTACGAGACCCAGAGCACGTACGACCTCTTCGACCGCAGGACCCAGGTCACCAACGCCCTGAGCCACTACACGACCTTCCAGTACGACGCATCGAGCAACCTGACCGTGGTCGAAGCCTACGATTCGCAGGCGACGCTCCTTGCGCGGACCACCCGCTACTTCGACGAGGTGGACCGGCTGTGGAAGACGGTCCGCGACCGCTTCGGCCCCGGCCTTACCGCCAGCTACCCGCAGACGGTCGTGACGCGGGACGCCGCCCACCGGGTGACGCAGGTCACGGACCCCCTCTCGAACAGCACCAGCTATCAGTACGACGGTGCCGGGCGCCTGACCCAGGTCCTGGACGCCGCCGGGAACCACCGGGACTTCACGCTGGACGCGAACGGGAACGTCACGACCCTCTCCGTCACGGACATCCCGGCCGCGGGGCCGAGCGAGACGTTCGTCACCGAGTTCGACTACGACGTGCTGAACCGCAGGACCGAGCGTCGGGAGATCGACCGGCTCAACGGCCAGAACATCCTCACCACGACGTTCGAGTACGACAGCCGAAGCGACCTCACCTTCCGCACCGACGCCGAGAACCACCCCGTCCGCTGGACGTACGACCTGGCCAGCCGTCTCGTGACGTACGAGCGTGCGCTCCAGATCGGCCAGTCCATCGACGACTTCACGCAGGCGATTCAGGAGACGTTCGCCTACGACGCGATGGGGCGGTTGACCGCGCTGACCGACGACAACTACAACAGCACGGGGTATTCGTACGACGCCCGCGGGCAACTGACCCAGACGACCTACGCGGACACCCGCTATGTGACCTACGGCCACGACCTCAACGGGAACCTCCACGAGTGGACCGACCAGAACGGCACGCACGTCGTCAACACCCACGACGCGCTGGACCGGCTGACCTACCGGACCGTCACGCGCGGGACGAACGTACTCGGGAGCACGTACGAGCAGTTCAGCTACGACGGGCTGGACCGGACGCTGACCGCCGTGGACGACGACTACCAGGTGGAGATGACCTGGGACAGCGTCGGGAATCTCCTGAAGGACCGGCAGGGCTACAACGCTCAGGGCCAGGAGCAGTGGATGTCCGTCCGCACCGGCTACAGCGATGCGGGCGCGACGACGGCCCTCACCTACCCGTCCGGCTTCCAGTTGACCCACGGGCGCGACAGCATCTACCGCCTGACGTCGCTCCAGGACGTCGCGGCCGCGACGAACATCGCGACCTTCACGTGGCAGGGCGTCGGGCGCCTCGCCACGACGTCGAACCAGAACGGGACGAGCACCGCCTACACCTGGGACGGCTTCGCCCGGATCCAGGAGATCGATCACCAACTCCCCACGGCGCAGACCTTCCACAAGTTCGAGTACGCCTACGACAAGGTCCACAA
>CAVYXV010000011.1:0-39801 GCA_963772585.1 uncultured Planctomycetota bacterium | reverse complement strand
TGAATGTCGACGGTTCGAACCCGTTCGGGCACTCCATCCCCCCTGCACCTCGCTGCACCAACTTGCGCGTCCTTGCACCGTTACGGCGATCCCGCGACGACCTGCCATCCCGGGCCCCGATCCTTACAAGGTGCAGCGTGGTGCAAGGAAGTGCCAGTAGACCGTCTCAACTGTGCTCCAAGGCGCTCAGCTTTTGGGTCTCTCGCGCCGCCGACGCCGCGCCCGACCCGGCGCGGCGCTACGATGCCGACCCGCGGGGACCCACGCGCAAGGTGCCGGGCCGCAAGGGCATGACGTACGAGGACGTGGACTGGGTGGACGAAGAGGAGACGGCGCACCGCGGCGATGCGGACTGAGGACTCGACGTCGGTACTCGCGCCGTTCGACTACCCGCGCGCCTCGCCTCGATCGCCCCGCCGCTGCCACGTCCGCGGGCGGCCGGCGTCGCGCCTCGCGTGGTTCGAGGTCGCCGGAACCGGCAGCCGCTCGATCGTCCCCGCCGCATCAATGAGAGCCAGGTCCGTGTACCGCCCCATCGTCGTCTCGACGGAGGCATGCCGGGCCAGGGCCTGCGCCACCTTGGGGTGGGCCCCGGTCATGGCGAGCCAGGTGACGAACGTGGTCCGGAGCGCATGGAAGTCCACCACGCGCCCCTCGGCGTTCTCGCGGGCGATCCCGGCCGCCTCCACGTCCCGGTGGAAGGTCGTTGTGTTCGGGAAGGCCCCGGCCGGAATGACGGGGTCGGTGGGGGAGGCGGCGGTGGGCCGGGCGGCGCGGAGGGTCTTCGCCAGCGCGGTGCTCAGGGGCACGACCTGGTGCTTGCGGGACTTCGCCGAGGCCGCCGTCACGGTCAGCCGCCGGGCGTCGAGGTCGATGTCGCACCAGCGCAGGCGCCGGATCTCGCTCTTCCGAAGCCCGGTCCCGAGGGCGATCGCGTAGATCAAGGCCCGCGTCTCGCCCAGGCGCTGGAGCCGGACCCGCTCGGCCAGGGTCTTGGGCTCGACCGTCTTGCCGCGGTGGGTCCAGGAGAGGGGGCGGGTGCGGGCCGCCTCGAGCAGCCGCTCCGCCTCCTCGGGCGTCAAGGCCCGGCGGACATGGCGGCGATCGGCCTCCTCGTTCAGCGACTTCAGTCCGTCGAAGGGGTCGAACTGGACGCGGCGGGTCTTGAGCAGCCAGAGGCCGAACTGCTTGATCGCCTGGTAGCGCCGGTTGACGGACCGGGCGCCGAGCCCCCGGTCCTTGTAGGTCGTGAGCCAGGCGCTGGCCCGGGGGAGGTCGAGGTCCTTGAGCCGCTTCACCCGGGCCTCGGCGACGAAGGCCCGCAGGCACCCCATCCGGTCGGCGAGGTAGCGGGGCACCACCCCGCGGGCCTTGAGCGTCTTCTCGAAGTCCGCGAGGTGGTCGTCGAGGCCCTTCTCGTGGTGCTCCTCGAAGGGGTCCCGGATCCCGGCCTGGCGGAGCTCCTCCTTCCGGAGCCGGTCCGAGGCGATGAGCTCGGCGGCGCGCTTGTCGCGGGTCCCGAGGGAGTGGTGGAAGCGCCGTCCCCCGACGTAGTAGAGGGCCCAGTAGGTCTTGCCGACCCGCTCCTCGCCCTGGCGGTCCTTGTACTTGCGGCGGTAGACCCTCAACGGACGTCCCCCTTCCAGATCACGTTGCCGGCCTCGTCGTGGAGCGTGACGCGGACGACCTCGGTCAGGGGCAGGCCTCGCTCGGCGCGGATCTGACGCGCGATCTTCCAGACCACGAGCCGGTTCTTCGCCTCCTCGTGGGCTTCCTCCTGCGACGTGAAGATCGTCGCGTTCTCGGCGGCGGGATCGAGGCCCCCGCGGAACTGGAGAGCCAGTCCCGCGAGGTCGGTCTCGTGGCAGATGTCCCGGAGGTCGCTGTGCGGGCCGGGATCGGTCACGACCCAGAACCGGTGCTCAGGCCCGATGCGCATCGTCGCCTCCCTTCGCGATCGGCCACCCGTCCGGCCCAGCGATACCGGTGAGCGTCGTGCAGCCCATCTCGCACTGCATCGGGCCGAGGTCCTCGGGCCACGCGCGCACGTCGTCGAGGGTCACGCGTTCGACGGGTTGCCCCGAGAGGTCGCGGCCCGTGTAGCGCGCCGACGCCCCGGCGCAGTGGGTGCAGATCCGCCGCCCGTTGTCGGCCCAGTACACGGCGCCCTCGGCGAGGACGGACGCGGGCCCGCTTACGTCCGGCGCCCTCACTTCGCACCGCCCTTCTCGCTGCGCTTCGTGAGGCCGAAGAACGCGGGGCCGCTCACGGCCTTGTACCCGGTGACCTCGCGGGCGATCGCCGTCAAGGAGCGCCAGACCTTCCCGCCGTACCGGAACCCGTCCTCCGTGACGGTGACCTTCAGGACCTTCCCCTTGAACGTCTTCTCGATCACGGTCCCGACGGCGGGCGACGTGGCTTTCGTTCCGCGCGCCTGCGTGGCCTTGCGCTTCGACTTGGACGTGCGGCGCTTCGGCGTCGCCTTCTGCTTCGCGCTGGTCTTCTTCTTCTGGGCCATGGTGGCCTCCTTCCGGACGGGGCCGATTCCCCGCCGTCGGGACGCATGAGGGCTCTGTTTCCGCCCGGCATCCACCTCTTTCGACCGCCCCCGGAGGCCAGATACTCGGGCTCTGCAGGCGATCGGCCCGCCGGCGTGGAGGACGCTAGGGAGATGGAAGGGGAGAGCTTCGGGAGCGGGCGGGGGCGCGGCTCGCGACGGGGCCGCCGGGGCCGGCGGCCGCAGCGACGGGTCGTGAGAAGGGCGGGGGAGTTCACGCCGCGTCCCCCTCGCACTCGTGCGCGTCGGACGCCAGGACGCCGCAGCGGGGGCAGCGTGTCACCTCGGGGTCGGTCCGGTCCCTCCGCGCGTCCTCGCCGGTCGAGGGGACGGGCCCCGGCGACGCCCGCTCCCCCAAACCCGCATGAAATGGGCCTCGGGCGGAGCGAGTGTCGCCGTCGCCACCAGAGCGCGATGCAGATCGCAACTCGAAGACCTGGGCCGGGCGGCCGCCACTCTTGGGGGGTGGCCCGAGGTGCCACCACCCGTGGCCGAGTCCGACGGCCCGCCCGAGGATCCGCTCCGCGCCTTCCCGGTCGTCACGGTAGCGGCGAGGCCCCCGCATGAGGTCGCGAACGCTCGCGCTGCCTCCGCGCCGCTCGACCCACGTCAGGAGGTCGCGCAGCTCGGCCGCTTCGGGGGACTCCCCCAGCATGGCGTACACGCGGGCGGTCTCGTGGCTGAACCACTCCGCGGCGCGGATCGCACGCGCGAGATTCTCCGCATCGACCCAGTTCGGGGGATCCCCGGTGCCCGTCGCTGCCCACTCGACCAGCGTGAAGATGAGCGCGAGCCGCGCCGTGTACCCTTCGAGCTTCGAGAAGGCGGCTCCGAGGGCGTCCTCCTCGGGTAGTGCGTCCATCCGCGCGGCGAAGTCGTCGTAGCGGCGAATCCACAGCTCCTTCGCCTCGGGCGCAAGCACCATGACCACGGGCACGCGCTCGCCGCTCTCGTCCTCCACGAAAAGCAGCGACCCCAGACGAGTGAACACGTCGGCGAGGGCTGCGGCGAGGTGTCCGTCCACAACCGCCTCCGACCAGCGCCGCCGCGGGGCCTTTGGGTAGACCATGAGCAGGCGGGCCGCCAGGCCACACTCGAAGAACTCCGGTCGCAGGATGCGCCGCAGCGTGCTCGGCTGGATGCCGCCGCAGATGCCCACGAAGCCCCAGCGGACGTGGAGGAACGTCCGATCCTGCTTCCGATCGACGATGACCTCGCCTGCGCGGTGGATCGAGAGCCACTGTTGCAGATCGCCGCCGCGGCCTTTGCGGTAGGCGTCGAAGGACCGCAACCACGCGCCCAACTCATCCCTCGTGAGGAGCAGCCCACGCGGGTTCTCCTCGAGGATGGGAATCAGGCCTTCGAGCGTGGTGTCGGAGACGACCACGCGCTCGCGGGCGGGAGGCCGCGGACGTTCGGGCGGCGGGGCCTCGGGATCGCCGACCTTCCTGTACTCCTTCATCCGCAGCTTGTGCCGTTCGACCTCGGCTTCCCACGTCGCCCGCTCCTCTGCGTAGCGCTTGAGCGCCTTGCGCTGACGGGTCATCAGCGCGTCGAGCGCAGCCTCCTGGGCCGGGGACTTGAGCTTCCCGGACCCGAGGATGACGAGGCACCAGAGGAGGGCGGGCTCCGTCCATCCGCGCTTGAGTTGGATGCGGCGGGTGTTGCCGATCGCGGCGCCGAGCGCGGCAAGGAGCGGCAGGAGGATCGCCTCCGGGGCGCAGACCATGGCGCGGGCCGCCTGACGGAGGTACCGACCAAGGGGCGGCGGGAGGCAATCGAGGGGGAAGGGCTCGAACGGCGGGAGGGACGGGGGAGGTAGGGGGAGATGGTCCTCGTACGCCTTCCGCACGGTGCGCTCGACGTAGTCCGCCCGGGCCCCCTTGGCCCGATCCTCGGCGCGCTCCAGAAGCGATCGACGCAGCCGGATCGCCCGCGCCGCGGTCTCGGGGGACCAGCCAGCCTTCGCCAGGGCGGAAGCGAGGGCGAAGTCGTTCCCGCTCTGGTCGCCGCTCCGCTGGGGCCAGTGCCGGCCGAGATTCTCGGGGAGGACCGCCGGATCGAAATGATCTCCCGTGTTGGCGGCGACGGCGACACTCGTTCGTGCCGAGCCCGAGAAATGGGCCTCTGCGGGAGCGGGCGTCGCCACGCATCCCCCATCCCAGGCTTCCTCGGCGGCACGCAAGTACGGCATGAGGAAGGAGAGGTCGGCGGCCGCAACGTGCGAAAGGCCCTCGATCCGCCCCGGTTCGAGGAGCCGGACCTCGCGCCAGGACGCACGGTCGGCCGTGAGTTCCCGGCTCGTCGGGTCGGCCTTGCAGTTCCAGCCGGGCGGGATCCTCCAGACACGCTGCGCGCCGTGGCAGTGGTCGAGCGCAACACGGGCGCCAAACATCTCGCGGGCCTGGTCCTCGAGGAACAGCCGGAGCGCGATCCCGAGGATCTCGACGTGCCGGATCCCATCCTCGGGAGCGTCGTAGGCCTCCACGCGGTCGTCGGGTGGGAGCAGGAGGTGGGGATGAAGGCCGCCGCCGCTCTCGATGGTGATCTTCGGACAGGGGATCGCCCCGACAAGGTGGCGCGCCTGCTCGGTGTGGTTCGGGCCCGGCATGCGGGCCAGGTCGACATCGGCGCTGATACACGCCTTCGCGACCACTGCCTCCTTCTTGGCCCCGGCGTTCGGGCGGAAGCGCGCGAGAGCGGCGTACGCCTCGGCACGTTGGGCGTGCTGCCCGAGGAACGCCGCCGCTTTGGCTGTGGAAGGGAAGCGTCGCTCGCGCCACTTCCCCCTCCCGCATCTCTCCGATGGCGGGGAGTTGGTCGCGACGACGATCTCTCCCGCTACGCCCGACTCCGGGCCAACGAGTAGGTCAAACACCTGGAGGCGTAGCCGGTCCGCGTTCACGGGCGGCCCCTACCGGCGCTGCTGCTCGATGTAGGCGTTCAGGTCCGCGACGTCAAATGCGATCCTGCCGGGCGAGAGCCGTATGAACGGTATCCTCCCAGCTTCCTTGAGCCAGCGCAGGGTGCGAGGGGAAAGGGCGAGGTATTCGGCCGCCTTCGGGAGGGAGAGCAGGCGGCGGGTCGTGGTCTGGGTCGGCTTCATGGTGCCTCCGGCGCTGCTTGCGGCGCATGCCGCGCAACCAGAGGCAAGCGTGCCGTCCGCGGAGTCCGCCGCACGGCAAACCCGGCGGACTATTTTCGGGAGGCCTCGCGAATCCGCTCCAGCAGCCGGGTGCTGACCCCGAAGATCGCCTTGGACGACAGTCTGCGGGTCTTGGAGTCGAAGCGAAGTGCGGAAGGCGCGATGCCCCGGAAGGCCTTCTGGAGGTCGTAGAAGGCGGACTTCGGTATCTGGGGACACTGGTGTCCATGGATCACGGCCACGAGTGCGCGGAGGCCACTCTGCTTCGCAGTGAGGTGTCTCGGGCCCCTGGATCCGGGATAGACAACGGGCTGCCCGTTGCACGTCACGAGCCCCCCTGGGTCAGAGATGTCCAACGCATACTCGGGCGCCGGTGCGTCGTGGGCTGGCCCTACCCCGGAAGTCGGCTGCTTGGCTGCCGATGTGGCCAACTCTGACAGCAGATCATCGAGCAACTGTATCGATGCGAGGCCAAGATCCTCGTAGAAGGAGCACTGCGGGACCCCCGGTTCCGGTCTCAGGAGCCGTCGCTTCCCTCCGTTGACGCATGCGAATCGGGAGTGAGGTTCCACACGGCAGATCAACTGAAGCAGCCAGTCGCCCAGCGCGGTCTCGGAGTCCAGGCCGTAGAGATGGCGCATCATCGCCTCGCCGGCTATCTCCAACGAGAGAAGCAGCGTCTCTCCCGCGTCGTAGGCGACGCTTCCCGGCGTGGGCAGCACCCAAACCTGCCGGCGGACGCCATTCGCTTCCCCGCGAATCTCAACCGGCGTGCCCCTCGTGGACTGGTCGAGTGACATCACGCTGGCGAGCGGGGGCGGCGCTTGCTCGGCAGGCCATTCCGCAGCGACCAACTCGAATCGCGCGCGCTCGCTCTGCGCCCCCTCGAGGAGGCCACGGATTGCGCTCAGCCGGTGAAACGCACGCCACCTCAGCTGGTCGGCCGGTGACATGCCCGGCGGACACGGCGGAATCGTGAGGAGCTCCCCGCGCAGTTCTTGAAGCCGACGGTCGCGCTGAGCCCTCTCGTGGTGCTTGAGGACCTCGGCAGGCTGCTCCGCCGCGACCACCTCCTTTGGCACGAGCCGGCGGCGGGCGACGGACACGGAGGAGAGCCGCTGCCACCCGCCCTGGCTGGCCGAACCGTCCCGGGCTTGATGCTCCGTCGCTTGGTTCATCCGCATTGCGGACGATACGTCAAGGCGAGGACGGGCGAGGGACGGCGTCCGGCGGCGCCAGCACGCAGGCGTGCCGCGCACATCGGTGTGACCCGTAAGGCATTGCTATCGCATGATTTAAGACGGTCATGGCAGGCTATCATGATCGCAGGACCCACTGGCTTCACGAGGGCGCGATTGCCATGACCCAGGCGATTCGATCAGGCCGCGTCGTACCCGGACTCGACGAGCTCCTCCGCCCTATCGCCGACCTCCACCTCGACCCCGCCAACGCCCGCGCCCACGACGACCGAAACCTCCAGGCCATCGCGGACTCGCTCGCCCGCTTCGGCCAGCAGAAGCCGATCGTGGTGGCGCCCGACGGCACGGTCGTCGCCGGCAACGGCACGCTCGAAGCGGCCCGGTCGCTGGGATGGACGCACATCGCGGCGGTGACCACCGACCTCGAAGGCGCGGACGTGCGGGGTTTCGCGATCGCCGACAACCGCACGGCCGAACTCGCGGAGTGGGACGTGGTCCGGCTGGCCGAGGAACTTCAGGCCCTGCCCCAGGACGTCTTCGCCACGCTGGGCTTCGACGACAAGGAACTGCAGCGGATCGTGCACGACGCCGAGGAGGTGATCCGCACGTCTCCAGGGCGAGCAGGATCTGGACGCCGTCCCCGAGCCTCCCGACGAGGCCACGACGAAGCCTGGCGATCTATGGATCCTGGGCGGGCATCGGTTGCTGTGCGGCGACAGCGCGAATCCCGAGGACCTCGACCGCCTGCTCGATGGCGCACCGATCCACCTCGTGAACACCGATCCTCCCTACAACGTGAAGGTCGAGCCGCGAAGCGAACAACGCGATCTGCGCCGGCCTCTCCTCGTTCACGGCGCCGCACAACCGCCACCACCAGGCGCTGGACCTCGCGCGCCATCCGGAGAAGTCCAAGGCGACGCACACGAAGCTCCGCGCGAAGGACCGGCCGCTCGAGAACGACTTCGTGAGCGACGAGGCGTTCGAGGAGATGCTCCGCGCGTGGTTCGGAAACCTCGCCCGCGTGCTGCTCCCGGGCCGCGCGTTCTACATCTGGGGCGGGTACGCGAACGTTGCGAACTACCCGCCCGCGTCTGAAGGCGTCCGGGCTCTACTTCTCGCAGACCATCATCTGGAACAAGCTCCACCCCGTGCTGACGCGCAAGGACTTCATGGGTGCGCACGAGTGGGCGTTCTACGGATGGAGAGAGGGCGCGGCGCATCACTTCTTCGGTCCCGCGAACGTGCCCGACCTCTGGGAGGTCAAGAAGATCAACCCGCAGGCGATGGTCCATCTGACCGAGAAGCCCGTCGAACTGGCCGTGCGCGCGATCACGTACTCCAGCGTGCCGGGCGAGAACGTGCTCGACCTGTTCGGGGGCTCGGGCTCGACGCTTATCGGTGCCGAGACCACGAACCGGCGCGCGTTCCTGATGGAGATCGACCCGCTCTACTGCGACGTGATCGTCCAGAGGTTCGAGCAGCTCACGGGCACCAAGGCGACGCGGGTCCCCGCGGAGGCCGCCCCGTGATCTACCTCGCCTCGCCCTACACGCACGCCGATCCGGACGTCCGCGAGCAACGCTTCCAGAGCGCCTGCCGGAAGACCGCCGACCTCCTGCGAAACGGCCGCCTCGTCTACTCCCCGATCGTGCACTCGCACCCCCTCTCGCTCCTCGGCCTTCCCGGCGACTGGCCGTTCTGGGCCGCCCACAACCGGGCCATGCTCGCGCGCTCGACCTCGCTCCTCGTCCTCCAGCTCGAAGGCTGGGACGCGAGCCGGGGCGTCGCCGCGGAGATCGGGATCGCCGAGGCTCTCGGAATCCCCGTCGCCTTCGACCCCGCGTGGGAGACCGTCCCGTGAGCGACCTCGCGCCCCAGGAGGACGCGAAGGAGTCCTCGCTCGCGGCCCTCAAGCGCGAGGCCCGGGCGACGCTGGACAGCTACGCCGCGTTCCTGAACAGCCCGACCTACCAGCACAACGTGGACATCGCCGTGCTGACCAAGATCGCCGGCGACGACAAGGTCCCGACCCGGGAGCGGCTCCGCGCCGCCCAGGTCCTCGCCAAGCTCCGCCTCGAGGCCATGGCCGCGCTGGCGGAGCTCTCCGGCACCCGCCTCCAGATGCTCCGGGAGCTGGGCCTCCAGGACACGCCGGCCGCCGCCCACTTCACGCAGGTCAACACGAAGATCGAGATCGTCCGGGCCGACGACTGGCGGGCGGCGTCGGCGGACTTCGTCGATGCGGAGGGCGGCCCCGTCGAGAAGGCGGAGCGCGATGAGCCCGATGACGGCCCGACCGCCCCGTAGGATCCTCCTCCCGCGTCCGCTGCCCCACCAGCTCGCCGTGCTGCTCGACCCCGCGCGGATCAAGGTCGTGGTCTGCGGCCGGCGCTGGGGGAAGACGATCGCGGGGCTCATCGCCGTCATCGAGGGCCACGGCCCCACCGGGCAGCGGTTCCCCGGCGCGCTGGACGGGGCCACGATCTGGTGGGTGGCGCCCACCTACCCGATGGGCCTGCTGATCTGGCGCGACCTCAAGAAGGCGCTCGCGGGCGCGTGGAGCGAGAAGAACGAGAAGGAGATGCGGATCGTCCTCCCCGGCGGCGGGAGCGTGACCGTCAAGTCCGCCGACGACCCCGACGCGCTCCGCGGCGTGGGCCTGGACGGGGTCGTCCTCGACGAGGCCGCGTTCATGAAGGAGGCCGCCTGGGTCAACGGCATCCGCCCCGCGCTCTCCGACCGCCGGGGCTGGGCGATGTTCCTGACGACGCCGTGCGGCATGAACTGGATCGCCGACCTCTACGGGCGGGCTGCCGACGCCCCGGGCATGGCGCGCTGGCAGCGGCCGACGCTCGACAACCCGCGGATCCCGCCCCAGGAGATGGAGGACGCCCGCCGCGACATGGGCGAGCTGCAGTTCGCCCAGGAACACCTCGCGCAGTTCGTGACCGCCGGCGCCGGCATGTTCAAGCCCGAGTGGCTGGCCCACACCTACCTCCGGCTCAAGGAGCACCACTTTCAGCTTCCCGGCGGCACCATCGTGGAGCTGGACCGGCTCCAGCGCTTCTGCGTCGTGGACCTGGCCGTCTCCACGAAGACGAGCGCCGACTACACCGTGGTCATGACCTGCGGCCGCGCGCCCGACGGACGACTCCTCGTCCTCGACCTCGTCCGCGCCCGCATGGAGGGACCCGACATCGTGCCGGCCCTGGAGAAGGCCGTGGCCCGGTGGAAGGCGTCGGTCGTCTGGATCGAGCGCACGGCGTTCCAGCTCGCCCTGGTCCAGGCCGCCCGGCGGGCCGGCCTGCCCGTGCGCGAGCTCACTCCGGACCGCGACAAGGTCAGCCGCGCCCTTCCCGCGACGGCGGCGATGGAGGGCGGGCGCGTCCTCCTGCCCCACACGGCACCCTGGCGCGCGGCCTTCGACGCCGAGGTCCTGGCCTTCCCCGAGGGGCAGCACGACGACATCGTCGACTGCCTCTCCTACGCCGTGGAGGTCCGAAACCGCCACCCGCCGGGCGCGGGGATCGTCGGCCCGAGCACCCCCGACGCCGGGGACCCGTGGGACGAGGAGGACCGCGGGCCGCCGCGACCGGAGTGGGAGGCGGACCTGCCCCGGTGGGACGGGGAGTTCTGATGCGCGCGGCCCTCGGCCCTGGGCCCGGTCCGGCCCTCGGGGCGCTCCGCCGCGAAGCGCGGCTGCGGGTCCGGGTCGCCGAGGCCCGGGCGCGGGAGCCGGGGGGCTGGGCCCACGTGGACGCGCCGGGCCTGGCGGTCCTGGCCGCCGACGAGCGCCTGCCCCCCAGCACGAGGCGGCGGGCGGCGGCCGTCCTGGTCCGGTTCCGCGGCGGGGCGGACCGTGCGGCGGCGGGAGGCGCCTCGGACCCGTCCGGCGGGGGGATCGGCCGTGGCCGGGACAGGGCGCCGAGGGGCCGCGCGTAGGGCGCCGTTCGCCTCCCGGACGGCCTCCGGGACCCGACACGGAAACGGCGCCGCAGGGCGCCAGGGACGCGCCCTGGCGGCCTCGAAGGAGGCCCCGCTACCTAACAGCTTTGGGGCATGGGCAGAAGGGCCCGAAAACGCCACCAGAGCTCACGAAAGGCCCCCAAACCCCCTGACGGTGGCGCAGCGCCGACACACACCAGAATCGGCCGAATCCCATCCTACGGACGGCACCGACACCCTTTCTGTTAGGCGGCCACCAGGACCCCCCGCAGCCAGCCGCCCGGCCCCCTCCCGTTGCGTCCCGCCGCGACGCCCCGCCTCCCCTACCTTCGGCCCCCTAACATGCCCGGTGTCACTCACCGGTGGTCACTGTGACGGCCACCCCGATGAAATGGCCCCTGGACGGCGATCCCGCCTCGCTGCGCCGGTCCCCCCCGCGCGCGTCCAGCGCCGCGCCAGGAGGAGGCGGGCGGGGCGCGCGGGTGCCCGAGCCCCCGGCATCGCCCCCTGCCGCCGATACCTAACAAACCGGCCAGGAATGCAGCGTCGGCTCCCACCAGGGCTCGATTGCATGTATTCCACAAACAACTAACGCCGGGCAGGTCCGCGGAGTGGCCCCGCTGCCACCGATGTAATTGAGGCCCGCGCGCGGGATCGGCGGGGGGAGGGGCGTCTCTGTGCCGGTTGTGCCGGACGTGCCGGACCATCTGCGGTGAGGTTCCCGGCCTCGACCTGGGGGACGTTCGACCCGCTCCGGGAGGATGCGCGGTCTCACAGCCGCCGCGCCCGCTGCACCTCCCTGCACGTCGCTGCACTTCCGATGGTGGGTTTCGTGGGTTTCGTAGACGCGTAGACGCCCCTGCATCTCGATGAGGAGCGCGAGGGAAGTCGACGAACCGTCTACGAAACCTACGAAACCCCCTCCTACCTCTCCATCCCTCTACCAGCCCCTGATACTCCCCGTTTCCCGCCGGGGGGTTTCGTAGACACGCGCGTCTACGGAACGTCTACGAAACCTCGGGAGCGTTCCCGTCGGGCGGGCGGTAGCGCACGGTCGGCCGCCCGCCCTGCACCGTCGTCGGGGCGTCCACCGCGGCGAGGCGCCCGGCGGCGACGAGCGAGCTCAGGATGCGCTCGGCCTCGGCGGCGTTCTTGACCCCGCGAACGAGCTGCCCCACTTCCCGGCACGTCACGCCGTCGGGGGAGTCCGCCGCCCTGCACCGCCGCTCGACCACCTCGAGCACCTTGGCCGCGAGGCGGGAGGCGCGGTCGCCTCGGAACAGGAAGGCGACGCGTCGTGCCTCCCTCGCGTGCCAGCGGGCAAGCGCGATGCCGTGCTCCACATCAACCGTGTCGAGGCGCAGCGGGGCACCATCGAGGTAGGCCACGACCAGCGCCAGGCGCAGGGCGAGTCCCGTGGCCTTGGACTGGACCGCGGCGAGGCAGGGGTCGGGCTCCTCCCGCCGGGCGCGCTCCTGCTCCAGCCAGTAGTCCCAGTACAGGTCCTCGGCCTCCGGCGTGAGGTGCACGCGCACGGGGCGCTGCCGGTTCTTGGCGTCGGCCCGCATCTTGACCTCGGTCCACAGGCGGCGGCAGCCCTCCCTGAGCCGGTCGCGCCCCTCGGGCGGCACGCGATCGCGCGGCGGCTCCCGCTCGACCTCGGGCGGCATGGCGAACATCAGCCGCGGGACGAGGCCGAGTTCGACGTGGTCCTTCTCGCTGCCCCGCTCCCCATAGAGCGCACCCAGGGTGGCCGGCTGGATGCCGCCCAGGATGGAGACGGCGGCGGCGGGGACGAACGCCTGATAGCCATCCTGCTTGCGATCCACCTGGATGCGTCCCGCGTCGTAGGTGGAGCACCACCTCGCGGCGTCGGCGAGGCTCCCGCGCTTGTACTCCCCGATGCCGGCGAGGAACCCGCCGAGCTCGTCGCGAAGGAGGAGGAGGCCCCGGGGGTTCTGCCGGAGCACGTCCACCACCCTCTCCACGGTGACGTCGTCGATCTCGACGCGCAGCTCGGGGGGCGGCCGCGTCTTCTCGCTCTTGTTCCGAAGGGCGTTGGCCGTGCGCCACTTGGCGATTCGACGTTCGTTCGCCCGGCGGAGGTGGGAGGAGACCCCGGCGAAGCCGACGGTCCCGGCACGGACGGCGGCCGACTTGCGCGAGCCCGACGAGCCGGCGCACGCGCCCCACAAGACGCTGGGCTCCTGGTGCCCGTTGCCCAGCTCGACGACGCGCGCGCGGCCGATCAACGCCGCGGTCGAGACGAGGAGGGAGAGCCCGATCCAGGAGGGATCCACGGCATTGGCCTGGGCGGCGTCGAGAACGTAGCGGTGCGCCCACGCCGGCAGGACATGGATCGGGTAGGGCTCCCATGCCTCGGGCAGCACGACCGGCTCTCCCGGGGCCGTGCCGTCGGCGACCGCTGTGCCACCAAGCTCCCGGTGCAGGGTGTAGAGGATGCCGCGTGCCCTGTCGCACTCCCCCCGCTCGAGCGCCTCCTGCAGCTGCTTGCCCATGGCGACGAGAATCACGTCGCCGGGGGCACGCTGCGTCTGCGTGCCCGGCGCCGCCGTGGAATCGGGGCTCCGGCTCGGCCGCCCCGACGCGGAGTCGGGGGACGCGCGTGTACGCCCCCGCCGTCCTGCGGATGCGTTGGGCGCGATCATGAGCGACCCCTTCCCGGTGCGGCGAGCGGATCGGCCATCCCCTGGGAGAACGCCCAATCGATGGTGCGGACGGCCTCCGCGGCACGCCCGGCAAGACCCGCCCCCACCCAGGCTTGGAGCAGGCAGTCCCGGGCGAGGTCCTCGTCCAACTCGCCACCAGCCACGAAGCCCGCGACGACCCGCGCACGCGCGCGGAGCGTCTCGTGCCGGTGCGCTCCAGTGGTTGCCGCAGCCTGGATCGCTGCGACCGCGCTCCGGAGAACGGCCAAACCGTACGGCGAACCGCCTCCGTCGATGTGCGTCGAGGTCGCCACCGCGGGCTCCGATCGCAGCGGCTTCTGCCAGACGATCCGCGCGAGGAGCCACGGGGGCCAGGGCGCCAGGGGCACGTCCCGCACGACCCATCGGTAGCGGCACCCCGACGGATGCACACTCGGCGGCGCGACGACGTAGCCGCCCCGGCCTCGGACGTCGAGCCCGTGGCCGAGTCTCCCCGCCGAGCATCGGACGCGGGCATCGGGCCGGAACAGGAAATGGCGTCCCCCGCCTCCCGTGCTCGCCTCGACCGTCGCCGGAAGCGGACCGTGCTGTGCGACCAGCGCGGCGAGGGACTCGTCGCCGCCGTTCTTCGGGTCCACGTCGAGCACGTCGAAGCCGTGCCCGCGCCCGTCGCAACTCCGATGTTCGCGCAGGGCCACCGCGTCCACCACTCGATGACCGTCCCCCGGTGCGTCGTGGCGTCGAGGTAGCCGCGCCCGCCCTCGCGCTTCGGGATCATGGGCATCTTGCCGCGGGCGGCGAGCGGGAAGACGGGCCAGCCCCGCGCGGCGTAACCCATTGCTGCGTCGACCATCGGCGCTTCCGAGGTGGACTCGGGCGCGATCACGGCCCCGCCCTCTCGCGCTTCGCGGCCGGCATCGAGGGCTGCGCCGCCTTCTGCGACCTCGCACGCGCCCGGTGGAGGACCTCGCCGACGAGGCGCGTGAGCTCGCTGAGGGACCGACACGCGTTCCGGTACGTGGTCCCCTGGCCCTGGAGTGCATCCACCGACATCGTAGCGAGGTGGCGAAGGACGTCGGGATGCAGGGTGAAGCCGTCTCGAACTTGCAGTGCGGAGGTCGTCGGCTTCGCTTCGTTCGCAGTGTTCGACATGTCGATGTCTCCATGGAGGAGGCCGGGGACGATCGGCACATCGACAGACCGAACGCCCCGCGACCGGGGAACGCACGAAGACTGGCTCGTGCGCTCCCTACACGATACGACGCACGGGGATGGTCCAACGCAGATTCTGCCGAATACGAGGTGCTATGTGGTTCTAGCGCGCAGATACACTGCACCTCCTTGCCCTACGCTGCACCACCTTGCCGCAGCTTGCACTTCCTGCGCTGCGACTACGAACGTCCCGGGTTCGTCATCCGGGCACGTCGGATTCGCGCGCTGACGACGTTGGTGTACTTCCGCCACGACCTTGTCCTCTCCAGAAGATGGCGCCCGGATCATCACGGCGCACTGAGGGCGGCACTCTGCCCCGCCCGAGTTCGCAGGAACTCCGCTACGCGTGTGTCAAGCAGGCCCTCCGGATGGGGTTCTACCCAGTCCAGTGACTACGGGGGACAGTGCGGCGGCCCCGCCTCCCTGGTTCGGGGAGCGAAAACCTATGGGGCGCCTGGACCAAGTCTCAGTTCGTCGGCAATCCGATAGCCCTCTGCAGTAAGGCCGAATACTTCGCCCTTGTGTCCGCGCTCTTGAAGAAGTCCCAGAGCGCACAAGTCGTCAATTGCCTGCTCCCACTCCGCCCGAGAACGCGGGTCCTGCTCACTGCCGAACTTCTTCCCATTCGTCTGCGCGTAGGCGCCCCCGTAATGAACCACCTTCATGATAATGCCTGACCGATCTTCAGCTGCCTCCGCAAGGAGTGACGCTGCCATGTGAGACAGCTGTGGGACCACCGGATGTCGCACTTTGGGGGCAGGAGCGTGCTCAGGCTGTTCGCTCTGGAAGGTTGACCCAGGATCCCGAAAGTAGTCCTCGCGCAGGACGGTCTGCGCAAGGTGGCGTGTGAACTCCGTACGGAACTCGCCGATTGATGCGTACTTAGCGACCAGACCTTCCTTCAGGCACCACGTTCGGAACTTGCAAAGTTCTGCGTACTGCTCTGGGTCCACGCTGTCGGGTAGTACAGGGGCGCTTGAGAAGTAGATCATCGCCGGTCTCTTTGCGGCGAGGTGCCTCTGAATCTCCTCGACAGTGCCGCTGGCGGCCTCCCCCGTGGGACTGCCAAGGCGGGTCCAGAACATCGCAACTAGTAGGTCACACCCTTCCAGAACTCGGTCATTGATGACCTCCTGCGGGCGCTTCCCCATCACGGGAGCAGCATGGGTCTCCCACCCCACGGGGAGCAAGACCTTGCCGTGGTGCTCGCTGTGGATGGCGTTCCACTCGTGAATCACGTCGCGTGCGACACGGCGCTCACCCTCAACGTCTGACGGCGAGGCGATCATGACTCTGTAGGCAGTACAGGAGTATGCCATTGGACGCGATCCTGGAGGTGGAAGCTGCAAGACGGCAATCTACCACCGGAATCGTCAGGGTGACCTACTCACCCCCTGACGAGTCGGAACACTGCATCTGAAACGAGACGGCGTCGGGCGGGCCATTTGGCGGCACCATCACGACCTGGAAGCCAAGTCGGTGGGCCACTGCCATGGATGCCCTGTTCGTTTCGGTAGTGCGGACGACGACTCTCTCGATGCCGGATCGGGCAGCAATGCCAATCGCCTCGCGCGCGAGCCGACACGCGATGCCGCGGCGGCGATAGTCGGGGTGGACATGGTATCAGAGATTGGCGACTGTCGACGATGCGTCCACCCGGAACACGTTCGTCTGTCCTACGAGCTCCCCGCCGATGAAGGCGAGTAGTGTCGTGACATGGCTCTGAGGACCTGGATCGTACGCCATACGCTCTGGCAGGTCTCGATCGAGGGGGTAGATCAACCGAAGCAACCCGACGACGGCGTCCTCGTCGCCTGGGACGTACTCCCGGATGGTGACCTCATTATCCATGTCGCCCGGTGCTCCCGTGACTCCCATGCATCTTGCTTGCTTAAGCGCCAAGGTCGAGCCCTCATCGCCGCTCCCACCGGAGCCGCCCCATGCCCCACCCCGCCCCCGACCCCACGAAGGCCATCGCCTACCTCCGCTGCAGCACGGACCGCCAGGACCTCTCCCCCGACGCCCAGCGCGACGCGATCGCGGCCTGGGCGGACGCGGGAGGGCGTCGAGGTCGTCGCCTGGCACGAGGACCGGGGCGTGTCGGGGGGCGCGGAGCTGGAGGACCGGCCCGGGCTGACGGCGGCCGTCGCGGACCTGGCCCGCCTCGGCGCCGGGGTCCTCCTGGTCGCCAAGCGGGACCGACTGGCGCGGGACGTCCTGACGGCGGCGCTGGTCGAGCGACTGGCGGAGCGGTCGGGGGCGCGGATCGTGTCCGCCGACGGCACGGGGAACGGGAACACGCCCGAGGCCGCGCTGCTTCGGTCCATGATCGACGCCTTCGCCGCCTACGAAAGGGCCTTGATCAGGTCCCGAACGAAGGCGGCGCTGGCGGTGAAGAAGGCCCGCGGGGAGCGGGTCGGGGGCGTGCCGTACGGGTATCGGGACGAGGGCGGCGTGCTCGTGGAGGACGAGCGGGAGCAGGTCGTCGTCAAGCGGGCGCGGGAACTCCGGGCCGAGGAGCTGTCGCTGCGGGCGATCGGGAGGGCGCTGCTCGACGAGGGCCACGCGCCGCGGACCGGAAAGCAGTGGCATGTGCAGGTGCTGGCGCGGATGGTGACTGCTCCGGAGCAGGGACCAGGCCACCAGCATTCTGTCGCCACCGGCCGCTACCCTCATTCGAGTGACAAGGCAGCTTCCTCCCCCTGACGGGTGGGACGAATCAGATCTCACCACCTTCCTGCAGTCGTGTCATCTGAACACGCTGAAGTGGTTCCACGATGACAAGCGGATGTGGGGGCTCATCGAAGGCGTGGATCGGCTGTGGGACAAGTGGACACCCATGTGCACGCCGGTCACACGCCATGGTGCCGCCGTCTTGCGCGTCATGTGCCGCGGGGCATTTCGCGGTGCACTCAGGCTCGCATTGGCTGGCCAGGGAATCGAGAGCATGGTGCTCGCACGGAGCATGCTGGAACAGGCGCTGTACTCCTACAAGGCCGAGACGGATCCCGAGGCGCACGCTGCCTGGACTGACCGAATGGACAGTGCGAGAGCGCGCGACGTGAGTCGAAGTGTCTTCCAGTGGGGCAAAGTTCGCCGTGCTCTTGAAGCTGCAGCCCCGGACCTCGCAGCCGAAGCAGACGGGCTCTACCGACTCTGCATCGACTATGGGGGACACCCAAACTCGCGCGCAGCCTATGCCAGGATGCAAGCCCTTCCGCCCGACGGGCTTCTACCTGGGAGGCTTGAAATAGAACTCCTCGATGCAAGTGGGAGAACGACCATGTTCGCGGTGTCGCAGATCATGCGCTGTGCGATCTTGTCGCACCGCGTCTTTGGCCTCGCGTATCCCGAGCACTATCGCTCCTGCGGCATCTCGGAGACCGTGTACGAGTTTGTGCGATTGCTCCGGCGGAGGGTCGGTGACACTCCTGAGGGTGACCTGCAAAGGCAATCGCTAGAGTCTCATTGACCCAGAGAAGGCTCTGGGAGTGCTCACAGTCACCGCGACATGACCGGAGCGCGCGTGCGCCCGGCGCACTGGGCCCGCATGTCACCCCGGTCAGGAATCTCGTGGGACGAGAGGCAGAATAGCCAGCCTGTCTCCCCCGCAGAACCCCATCCTGGCACCGGCTCGGGGCGCCCTCCTCTTCGGCACCCGCACCATCCGCACGAGCTCCCGCCGCGAGTCCTCGTCCGGCCGCGTCTCGTGGACCGCGGCGTAGAGAAGATCGTCATCCACGGCTACGGCCCTCTCGACGGCAGCCTCAGCATCGACCCGGAGCCCCCAGCCGCGGCAGTGAACCCGGCCATTGGGCAGCACGATCACGGCGACGTGCGAGGCGAACGGGCCGTGGAACCTCCCCACGGGTTGGCCCTGGTAGGTGGCGACGACGCGATGGGGCATGGCGGCAGTACCTCCCCCCGAGCGGGCCCGGCACCCAAGCGTCCCCCGGACCCGTCGCGCACGAGTCTAGCCCGATGGAGCGAGGATGCGGCGCCAGCTGGCCCGGTTGTCGACGTGGCGGCCGTCTGTCCCGCCAAGCGACTCCGGTCGGTAGCGAGACGGCGAGATCCCCTGCCCGGGGATGTCTCGGAAGATGTCTCGCCCCGAGAGGCCGGATTCTTCGGCCTGCGAGACTTCCGAGACTTCCGAGACTTCGTATCCCCCCTTCTGTCGCCTCCCCCCTGTACGGGAGGTGTGCGCCTCAAGATAGGATCGGACCGCCTGCCGCGCCGTCGCCAGGCGCTCCCCACCCAGCGGGTCAGTTCCGGACGTGGGCAGGGAGTCGCGCCCGGCAACGGTCCTCAGGGGACGACCGAGGAGTGCGCCCTCCGCACGCCAGGGGGGGGACCGACAAACGCCCGGATGAGATGTCTCGGAAGTCTCGGATGTCTCGAAACCCCCATTTCATGGGCTTGGGGGGCGAGACATGGGTCGAGACATCCCGCATCCGTCCCCGGCATAGCGCATACTGCGGGTCGCCCCGGCCGTACAGCCGGGGCGGCGGCGGTGGTCGGCCGGACCTGACCCGGCCGACTGCCGTCATCCATGGAGTCAGGCCATGGCTGCGGCAGACGCGTTCCCGCCCGAAGGGTCCCTCGCTCGCGCGAGCTCTCTGCTCACCGAGGCAGAGGACCCGAGATACGCCGCGACTGTCCTGAAGACCCTCAAGCGCCGATTGACCCGCCTTCACGATCCCCGCGCCGTGGACCTTCGGATGGTCCTCTTCGAATGGCCTAGCGGCGGGACGGGCCACGGCATCTCGCTCCGTGATGACTTCCCGGGGGAGGAACTGCCCTACGAGTACTTCGCGAGATGGGGATCTACGGCTGAATTCGGTCGTGGACGTCGCGACGGCATCGGATGGGCGTACGACTTCCGGATTCTAGAGTCCGGGCATCCCGCGGCGACCAGGGTCCAGGACGTAGCAGCCTTGCTCGAAACGGCGGCGGGCATCCTCGGTCAATGCTGGCCCCTCGTCGTCGCGGAAGTCAGTCCCGCGGAGCTGGCTCGCAGACTGACGTGGGGTAATTGGGCGGACTTGGATGCGGGCGCGCCCAGCTATCGGCCCGAGAGATCGGCTACGCCTGGCTCCCCGGTCGCGCCCGCCACCCCCGATTGGCCTGCAACACGCTGCATCCCCGGGCCGCGGGCCGAGGCAGTGCCGCATGTCGTGAGCGTCGAGGATTACGTGCTGGCCTCGCTGGTCACAATGGACTGCCTTGCCTCGGCGGCCGCGGCACTCGCCACCGAGCGGCCGGCCTCCGGGATACGATCGGGAGGGCAGAAGGTCGCTTCCGACAACCCAGACGCAAGCGGTGACGTTGCTGCTGACTCGCAGCACGGCAGACAGCCCAGGCCTCCCACCAGGGAGGAATGGCGCGCCTGGGCCCTTTGTAACTTCCTGGGATGCACACAGGTCGAGGCCTCCGATCGACTGAGTGATGAATTCGGGGGCAACTGGTATCAGTCCAGGGTCCATCGCGTGCTGAAGACCGTCGAGGACTTCCTCCACCGCGGCGGATCTATCCCTGCCGAGCTCCGACCGCCGAAAAGGGCGCGGGAACAGCGGGTCCGCACGCTGGATCCTGCGAATCTCGACCGCGGCAGCCCTACTCGTCACACGCGCCGCCCTCGCCCAGACGCCCAGGACGAGCCCCCCGATATTCACGGCTGATTCAACAGGTATGCGGCTGTATTCAGCCGTATTCAGCAGTATGCATCCGCCTGAGTGCATAGCCATACCCATGGGTGAGGCACCCCCATGGAGACGTGGCAATGGACGACAGCACCGGCCTTGAAACCGCCAGCAGCCTGGCGGTCCGACTCGGCATCCAGCCGCGGACCATCCTGAGTTGGGCGCGCTCCGGCCGAATCCCCTCCGTCCGGGTGACGCCCAAGGTAATCCGTTTCGACTGGGGCCAAGTCCTCGATGCCATCAAGGCGGATGCCGGCATCGCAACCGAGGGACCGGAGGCCGGGCGATGAGCTCACCGAGAGCCTCCCGCACGGACACGCCGTCCAAGAGGCAGCCTGCACGGGAGCGCGCAGCGCGACTCGTGGCCGCGGCGTTGGAGTGGGGGCGCATCCGCCTGCGCCGCGCCGGCGACCTCGTCCTTGCATCCTTCGATGACGGGCCGGAGTCCCCTGTCGCCGAGCGCGGCAGCGGCGCCTATCGCACCCTGCGCCGCCGGCTGCGCGACTACTACACCGACTGCGAGGGCGCCCAACCGCCCGACGAAGCTCTTCGGGTCATGGCCGACGCGCTGTGTTCGGAGGCTGAGCGACTGGCTCCGGGGGATGGCGAGGATGACGGCATGCAGCACGATGCCGAAGGCCACCCGAGTGTGCCTCAGACCGAAGCGGGAGGCCGTGCCATCTTCGTCGAGGAGCATGACGCGCCCCAATCTCAAGCGGATCTGCTGGTCCGCTTGGCCGAGACCGCTGGACTTGAGCTGTGGCAAACTCCCAGCGGGGATCTCCACGCCTCGATCAAGGAAGACGGGCGTATGGAGCATCACCCAATCCAATCTCGCCACCTGAAGAGATGGCTCCGCAGGCGCTTCTTCGAGGCCCACGAGAAGGCCGTGCGTAGCGAGGCGGTTCGTGATGCTCTGGGAGTGCTCGAAGGTCGAGCCATGGCCGGTCCGGAACACGAGATCTATACGCGGGTGGCCGGCCGCGGCGGTCGGGTCTACGTGGATCTCGCAGATCAAGAGCGTCGCGTGGTGGAGATTGCCGCCACGGGCTGGCGAATCGTCAACGACTCGCCCGTCCGATTCCGACGGCCACCGGGGGCACTGGCGTTACCGGCTCCGGTGCACGGGGGATCGATCGCCGACCTCCGCCCGCTGATCAACATCCCCGACGACGACGCATGGGTCCTGCTCGTGGGATTCCTCGTGGGCGCCCTCCACCCCGTCGGCCCCTACTTGGTGCTTGTTCTGATCGGGGAACGAGGGACGGCCAAGTCCACGGCCACGCGACTGGTCGTCTGCACCCTGGACCCGAAGGACACACCCCTGCGACGGCCACCGCGTGACGAGCGGGATCTCGCCATCGGCGCCCGGCACGGCCGCGTGGTCGCACTCAACAATGTCTCCCATCTCAGTCCCGCCCTCTCCGACGCCCTCTCGACGATCGCGACGGAGGGTGGATTCGCAACGCGCATGCTCTACACGGACGACGAGGAGGCCCGGTTCCGTGACCGGCGCCCCTTCGTCCTGAACGGCATCCCGGATTTCGTCACGCGCGGCGACTTGGCCGATCGCTCCGTCAAGATCGTCCTCGCTCCCATTCCCCCCGACAGGCGCCGCGAGGAGAAGGAGATCCTTGGGAATTTCGACCGGGTGCTACCCCGGGTCCTCGGCGCGCTTTACGACGCGGTCGCCCACGCTCTCGCCACCATCGATGAGGTCACGCTACCTCGCGCTCCGCGCATGGCGGACGCGGCCAAGTGGATCACGGCGGCGGAGCCGGCGCTCGGATGGCCCCGTGGCACTTTCCTTGCTGCCTTTGCGCGGTCTCTTGCCGAGGCTGCGGCGGGCGTTGTCGAAGGCGACCCCGTCGCCCTGGCGCTTCGTGACCTCGCGGCTCTGGGACCGTGGCGAGGATCCGCGGGCGATCTCCTGGAGAAGCTGTCAGCAAGGCACGAAACGGCAGCGCAACGGAAGGACTGGCCGCGAAGTCCCCAGGGAATGGCGTCCGCTCTGCGACGCTCCGCGCCCGAATTGCGTGCCGTTGACGTAGAGGTCCTGCAGGAAGACCGGCCCGATCCGGTTCGCCGCACGCGACTGTGGACGGTCCAGCGCGTCGCGTCCACTGCCGAAGAAGCGACAGCCCCGATTCACTCGAAATCGGACGATCTTTTCCCCTGCCCCCACTGTGGCCTATCCGCCTCGGATGGCCACGAGTGCGACGAGACTGTGTCGTGATCCTCCCCGCGCGCTGGGAGCCGGTCCACCGATGTTTCCAGCTTCTGCTGGAGTCCCTCTGTGATCTCGACGCGCCCGGGCACTTCGTGATCGAGGCCAATGGACCGGACGGGACGGAGTGGACCGACCTGCGTCGCTGTTTCGTGGCCCTGGATCGAGCGGACCCAGCCGTGGAGGCCACGCGTGCCGTGGCCGGCTTCTGTGGTGGTCGGCGCGAACTCCTCGATCCGCCTCCGGCAGGCCAGAGCCGACGAGGCCTCTACTACGCGCCCGCGAGTTTCAGCGCGAAGCACCGCGAAGATGCCGCCGTGCGCGGCCTCTCGGCCATCGTGCTCGACATCGACGACCGCAACCACGGCAGCCGCGACGGGACCCTCGCTGCCCTTTCGCGCGCACCCGCACCCACCTTCGTCGTGCACTCGGGCGGAGGGGTGCAAGCGGGCTACGTCCTGAGAGAAGCCCTGGCGTTCGACCGCGCCGACGACGTCGCTCTCAAAGGGGCGGCGAGGGACTATCTGGCCGCTGCACTCGCCCTCGAGGAGATCACCGGCGCCGACGCCACGCATTGGCCGAGCCACCTCTTTCGGTGCCCCGGGGCCTACCACCTGAAGGTCCCACACCGGCCCGTGATGGTGACGGCCGACATCCAAGCGGAACGACGATTCAACCTCTCCGACTTCGAGGACTGCATGGGCTGCGTCGAGCTCGCCCGGCTGGACGGTGCCACGGACGACCTCGTCGCCAAGCTTCGTGGGGAACGGCGTGCGGCCCCTACGGGGTCCGGCGTGTTGACCCCGCTCAAGGGCCGGGTCCGGCTCCCCCGACGTGTCTCCAGGAAGATCCTCCAGCTCCTGAACGAAGGGATCCATCCGGACTACACGCATCCCTCCGGCCTACTTGACCGCTCACGGGCCGTGGCCGGGGCGGCAACGTCCTTGCTCGCAGCAGGGATTGCGAAGGAACGAGTCGTACGCATCCTGGCGAGTTCCGCGCTCCGAGGTGCGGTCGACGATCGCGGTGACTACGGGCCGCTCTGGTTGCGAAAGCAGGTACAGAAGGCGGCCACGCACCTCGCCGCCGTTCGAAGCGCTGAGCGTGCATCATGAGCGCGAACCAGCCCCACTCGCGGGATGCGCCGGCCCTCGATCGCCCTGCCATCGTGCAGGAGATCGCAGACATCTTGGCGCGGGGGTATCTGCGGCAGAAGCGGTCGCTTCCGTGCCCGCGCGCGTCGAAGCCCTCACCTCGGGATCGCCGTCGCCTCACCACGAAGGAGTCGTAGGCGTGGAGCGCAACATTCGATGGCACGCGATCACCTGCCGTACCTGCGGCGCGGTCCTCGCATCGGGCATCCTGCCCCCGGGCTGCGACCTGACGACCATGTACCTGGAGGCGTTCCGCGTGGCGCACCGGGCGAGCGACGGCTGCGCGGCCGACCGCATCGACCTCGCCCCCTGCTCCGAGGCGGACGTCGTCGCGCGTATCCAGGCCGATCTCGACGCGGGAGCACGGCCGTGAACGTGGTGCGGCGCCGGAGCATGCGGTCGCGTGGCCGGAGCGGCGGTCATCGCCCCCGCGAGCCCCGTGCGCGCCCGCTCCCGAAGCCCTCCCCTTCCATCTCCCTAGCGTCCTCCACGCCGGCGGGCCGATCGCCTGCAGAGCCCGAGTATCTGGCCGCCGGGGCCGGTCGAAAGAGGTGGATGCCGGGCGAAGACGGAGCCCTCATGCGTCCCGACGGCGGGGAATCGGCCCCGTCCGGAAGGAGGCCACCATGGCCCAGAAGAAGAAGACCGGCACCCAGAAGAAGGCCTCGCGCCGCAAGACGGCGTCGAAGCGCAAGCCGAAGCAGCCCCGCGCGCCGCGCACGACGGAGCCGCGCGACCCCCGGCTTCCCGCCGTCGGGAAGACGATCAAGCGCACCTTCAAGGGCAAGGACTACGAACTGCGCGTGACGAAGGACGGGTTCCAACTCGGCGACGTCGCGTTCCGCTCGCTCACCGCCGCCGCGAAGGCGGTGACGAAGTACGCCGCCGTCTCCGGCCCGCGCTTCTGGCTCGGCGCCGACGAGAAGGGCGGGTCGAAGTGAGGGCGCCGGACGTGACCGCGCCCGCACCCGTCCTTGCCGAGGGCGCCGTCTTCTGGGCCGACAACGGCCGGCGGATCTGCGCCAAGTGCGCGGGCGCCAGTGCCCTCTACACGGGCCACGACCTCTCCGGCCAGCCCGTCGAGCGCGCGACCTGTGTCGACGTACTCGGCTGGCCCGAGGACCTCGGCCCGCTCGGGTGCGAGGCGGGCTGCACGACGCTCTCCCCAGTCGCCGGGCCGGACGGGTGGCCGCTCCAGAAGGGAGGCCACGATGCGCATCGGGCCTGAACACCGCTTCTGGGTCGTGTCGGACCCCGGTCCCCACAGCACGCTCCCCGACATCTGCCACGAGACCGACCTCGCGCGGCTGGCCCTCCAGTTCCGCGGGGGCCTCGATCCCGCCGCCGAGAACGCGACGATCTTCACGTCGCAGGAGGAAGCCCACGAGGAGGCGAAGAACCGGCTGGCGGTGTGGACCATCGCCCGCCGGATCCGCGCCGAGCGGGGTCTGCCCCTCACCGAGGTCTTCCGCGTCACGCTCCACGACGAGGGCGGGAACGTCGTCTGGAAGGGGGACGTCCGATGACGACGGCACGCAAGGCGAAGTCCATCGCCGCCCAGGTCATGGCGCTCCAGAAGATGCGGATCGCCGAGCTCCGCGAGCGCTACCTCGAGCTCTTCGGCGAGGAGACGACGTCGAGGAACAAGACCTGGCTCTTCCGCGCCTGCGCGTGGCGGATCCAGGAGCTCGCCTTCGGGGGCCTCTCCGAGCGGGCCAAGCAGCGCGCGAAGGAGATCGTCCGGGAGTCGGACGTCCGGCCTCGCCGGCGCGACGAGGTCCCCCCGATCCCGGGCACGAACACGAAGGTCGTCGCCTTCCGGCCCAAGCCGGTGTCGAACGACCCGCTCCCCGGCACCGTGCTCACGCGCGCGTACAAGGGGCGCGAGATCCACGTCCGCGTGCTGGAGAACGGGTTCGAGTACGACGGACAGCCGTACCGGTCGCTCAGCGCGGTCGCGAAGGCGGTCACCGGTTCGCACTGGTCGGGCCGGGCCTTCTTCGGCCTCACGAGGGGGAAGGCGTGATCGCCCGCGCCGCCACGAACGGGAGGCTGAAGGCGCAGCGGGCACCGATCGTCCGCTGCGCCCTCTACACCCGGCAGTCGGTCACCGACGGGAAGGACCAGGCGTTCTCCAGCCTCGATGCGCAGCGCGAGGCGGCGGAGGCCTATGTCCTCAGCCAGCGGGCGCGCGGTTGGACCGCCGTCGCAGACCGCTACGACGACGCCGGCCTCTCCGGCGCCACGACCGACCGCCCGGCGCTCCAACGTCTCCTCGAAGACGTGGAGGCCGGGCGCATCGACTGCGTGGTCGTCTACAAGATCGACCGGCTCTCGCGCTCGATCGCTGACTTCGTGCAGCTGATGGACCGGTTCGAGCAGCACGACGTCACGTTCGCCGCCGTCACGCAGCAGTTCGACACCTCCACGTCGGTCGGTCGCCTGACGCTGAACCTGCTTACATGTTTCAGCCAGTTCGAACGCGAAACCATCGCGGAGCGGACGCGGGACAAGATGCACGCGGCCCGCAAGCGCGGTCGCTGGACCGGCGGTCCCCCACCGCTGGGCTACGACGTGGCCCCCGAGGGCGGCCGGATCCTCGTCAACAAGGCGGAGGCCAAGCGCGTGCGGGCCACCTTCCAGCTCTACCTGGAGATCGGGACGCTCACGGGCACGGTCCAGGAGATGAACCGCCGCGGGTGGCGGACGAAGGCGTGGAGGACGCGGGGCGGTCGCGTGCGCGACGGTGCCCGCTGGTCGAAGGCGGCGCTTCGAAGGATGCTCGTGAACCCGGTCTACATCGGGCGCATGCCGCTCAAGGACGAGCACTTCGAGGGCAACCACGAGGGGATCCTCGACCGCTCCCTCTTCCAGCGGGTGCAGGATCAGCTCGCGAAGAACGCCCACGCGCCCGGCCAGCGCGTCGGCGGGCGACAGGGCAAGGCCCTCCTGACGGGTCTCCTCCGGTGCGGCCCCTGCGGCCGGATCATGTCCCCCACCCACACGACGACCCGCGGGAAGCGCTACCGCTACTACGTCTGCGGGAAGACGAGGGCCGAGGGGCGGGCCACGTGCCCGAGCCCGTCCGTCCCCGCCCACCAGATCGAGCGACTCGTCGTGGACCAGATCCGCGCCATCGGGCAGGACCCCGAGCTCCAGGCCCGGGTGCTCGAGGCGGTGCGAGAGCAGGATGTCGAGGTAGACCCCGCCGACCTGCGGCGCGCCCTGGGGCTGTTCGACCCGGTCTGGGACGTCCTCCACGCCGAGGAGCAGCGCCGGGTCGTCCACCTGCTCGTCGAGGGGATCCGCTACGACGGGGCGGCCGGAACCGTGGCCCTGACGTTCCGGGCGACCGGGATCCGGGCCCTGTCCGAGGAGATGGAGCCGTGAGCCGGGAGGTGACGGTCCGGCTGCCGGCCGCGACGGGCGGGCGGAGACGAGGACGCCGCGTGGGCGCCCGTGTCGCGCCGGGGGCCTCCGCAGCGACCCGTGCCCCCCCGCCGGAGAAGGTCCCGCGGGTGGCCCGCATGCTCGCCCTCGCCCACCGGTGGAACGGCCTGATCCGGTCGGGAGCGGTCCGCGACCAGGCCGCGCTGGCCGCCCTCGTGGGCGTCTCCAGGGCCCGGATCACGCAGGTCATGGACCTCCTCCGTCTCGCGCCCGACATCCAGGATGAGATCCTGTTCCTCGAGGGTGGACGCGCTGGCGGCGGGCTGCGCCATCGGGATCTGCTGCCGATCGCGGCGCTGCCGCTCTGGAGGGACCAGCGGTGGGTGTGGGAGGCGCTCCGTCCAGTAGCGCGCCGTGAGAAGCCGTGACGCCGCCGGTCGGCTGCGAGTCTCGGCCCCGGGTGACAGTCCCGCACGTCGCCCCGCGTCCTCACCCGCCACTGGCGGGGCCTCATCCGGTCGGGCACCGTGCGCGACCAGGCGGACCTCGCGCGGCTCGTCGGGGTTTCGCGGGCGCGGGTGACGCAGGTCATGAACCTTCTCTGGCTCGCGCCTGACATTCAGGGGGAGATCCTGTTCGTCCTCTCGGCACCCCCCGAGGCCGTACGCTGTGAGCGGGCTCTACTTGCGGTCGCAGCCAGCGTGTCGGACCCGTCAACGGGAGCCACGGAGGGCCCGGCAGCGAGTGCTTCGCGCGTAGCCGTGCAGCCGCGGGCGGCGTCCCTTCTCCGTCCACTCTGCTGGCGCAGAGGGACGCCATGAGCAGAGGAAGGGCGCTCGGGCAATTGCTGAGGGCAGACACTGCGCCCAACTCGGGCGTGGCGGCGGCGCCTCGACCGTGCGGTTCGGTTCACTCATCGTGGGGCCCAACGCCCCGGTTCAGCAGCGGGCCGCGCAGCGGACCGGCCGCTGCAACCGGTTGTTATGCGATCTCTTCCTGTGACATGGGCGATCGCACCAGCGGCGCGATGCGACAGCAATCATGCACTGAAGCCTACGTTCCATTTCGACTTGGTCTTCGATACTTCAGCCGCCGATTGTCAAACGCAGGAAGCGTGCCTTCGAGGATGTCCACGACGGCCTCGTTGATGCGCGGGTCCTCGATCGCTCCCGAGAAGAAGTCGAAGTCGTGCCGGCCCTCCTTCTTGTCGATCGAAACATGGATGATCTGCTCGGCATCCGCGACGACGGCGAGATTGGGATTGTGGGTCACGAGGATGATCTGGCGGCGCTTTTTTGCCTGCTTGATGAACGTGACGAGAATCTCGTAAACGCTCTTGTTATCGAGGTTATCTTCCGGCTGGTCGATCACCAGCGGGATTTCCTGCCGGTCGAGCATGAGATAGAAGATCAGGAGAAGCCCTCCGCGTTCTCCGGGCGAGAGTTCGCTCAGGTCCTTGCCATCGACCTTGAGATCATACTTGGTGTCAAGGTAGTCGAAACCGAAGAGATAGTCGTAGAGGTCCTGGACGGTCTTCTGCCCCTTCATTTGCTTGAAAACGTCGCGTCGCGACGCAGCCTCCTCTCGCTTGTCGGCATGCAGGGCCTCGGCGATCGCATCGAGCGCGGCGAAGACCTGCGCCTCATTCTCCCAGTCCATCACGGAGTCGGTGAAACTGCGGAGCATTGTCCGGCCTTCTTCCTGCCCGCGGAAGCTGCCGACCGCCGACTGGTTGATGAACTGCAGAAACTGTCGGGGAAGGAGGGATTGAAGCGCAAGCCGGCTTCGATGGAGACGTCGTATTCGCCAAGTTCCTCGCGGCATTTGGCGATCTCGGCGTCGATGGAGCGCTTGACGGCGTTGTAGAATTGCGTTAGCCCGCGTTTCCTGCTAAATATCTCCTGGGTCCCCCGCAGAATTCGTGGGTGACCTGAGCCGCTCCATCGCCCGGACCGGAAGAAGAGGGCGCATGGGCCGCCGTCCTTCCCGCCTCACCCCCATCCGGGGGTGAGGGGTGAGGCGGGAAGGAAGAGTGGTGTAGAGGAGTGTGCCGGGCTGCCGAGCCCAGGCCGCGGAGGGGGCCGCACCGGCCACCAGCGATGAGGATGCGAAAGACACCCTGCGCCGGGGCCGTCGGCCCCGGGCCCGATGCTGTGCGTTGCGACACGTCAGCCGGGAGCGCGCAGGGTGCAGCTCAAGACTATCCTGAACCGTATCGAGAAGCATCGGTCCTTCGTCTACGGCACGGCCGAGTTCGTCGAGACGGAGCGTGGACCGGCCATCGATGTCGAGATTCAGCCTCGGGCGAATGGGAAGGCCATCTGCTCAGGCTGCGATCGTCCCAGACCGGGCTACGACACTTTGCCGCCTCGCCGCTTCGAGTTCGTGCCCCTGTGGGGCTTCCTGGTGTTCTTCGTCTACGCGATGCGTCGGGTCGCGTGTCCGAACTGCGGGGTCACGGTGGAGAAGGTCCCGTGGGGCACGGGGAAGAACCACCTCACCAAGACCTACGCCTGGTTCCTGGCGTCCTGGGCGAAGCGCATGACGTGGACGGACGTGGCCCGAGCCTTTCGAGCCAGCTGGGACACCGTGTTCCGGGCTGTGGCCACGGCCGTGGAGTGGGGCTTGGCCCGCCGAAACCTGCAAAACGTCTACTCCATCGGGGTCGACGAGATCTCGCTGCGCCGTGGGCATCGCTACCTGACGCTGGTCTACCAGATCGACGCGGGCTGCCGTCGCCTCCTGTGGATCGGAGAGAACCGCAAGGTGGAGACGCTGCTCTCCTTCTTCCGCTGGCTCGGACCGGCCGGACGTGCCCGCCTCCAGTTCGTGTGCAGTGACATGTGGAAGCCGTACATGACAGTCATCGCCCGGTGGGCCAAGAACGCGATCAACATCCTCGACCGCTTCCACATCATGGCCCACTTCAGCAAGGCGATCGACGAGGTGCGGGCGTCCGAGGCGAGAGACATGCGGCGCAACGGCTACGAGCCGATCCTCAAGCGGAGCCGGTGGTGCCTGCTGAAGCGCCCGGAGAACCTGACCGAGAAGCAGGAGGTGAAGCTGGACGAACTGCTCCAGTACAACCTGAGGTCCGTTCGTGCCTACCTCCTCAAGGAGGACTTCCAGGGCTTCTGGGAGTACGTCTCGCCGGCGTGGGCCGGCAAGTTCCTGGACCGCTGGTGTACCCGCACGATGCGCTCGAGGCTGGAGCCGATGAAGCGCGTCGCACGGATGCTGCGCAACCATCGGGAGCAGATCCTGAACTGGTTCCGGGCCAAGGGCCAGATTTCAGCCGCTGCGGTCGAGGGGCTCAACGGCAAGGCGAAAGTGACCACCAGAAAGTCGTACGGCTTCCGGGGCCTCCGAACGGCCTCTGTGGCCCTCTATCACCGCCTGGGCGAGCTTCCGGAGCCGGAGTTCACCCACAGATTCTGCTGAGGAGGCTATCTCCTTGGCAATGCGCTGCCGCTCGGCGCGGGCGGTGCGCAAACCCTCCGGGTAAGCGGCGTTGACGTTCTCGAGTTCCCGCTCAAGCCCCTTGAGCGTCTCGGCGCCGGGATTCCGTTCGTCTCCGTGCAGTTCCTTCTCTCGGTCCGTCCAGAGCTTGAGGTCCCTGAGATATTGCTGGTAGTCGCGCGCGGGCTTGCCGAGGCGCTCGACGATTTCGGCCTTTTGCGTCTCCAGCGCCCCCTTCTGGCACACAAGGCTTGCCGCCGTCGCTGCGGCCCGCGCGGCTTCAAGCGCCGCGTCATCGTCTCCGTCCATCGCGGCGATCTCGTCGGCCGAGACAAGGAGCGCCGCGATCTCTTCCAGCCTTCCTTCTTTCTGCGCAATGACTGTATCGAGGGGGCCGTAGTCGAGTGTCAGCTTGACGATCTCTCCGAAACGTCAACCCGGCGGCTTCGAGCGTGGCCCCGTGCTCGGTTTCCAGCGCCGGTCAGGCTCGCCGCCTCGCGGACAATGGCCTGCCGGAGCTGCCGGAGCTGTTCGACGGCGGCGCTGGTTTCAACCTGCTCGGCCTCATGCTGCTCGATCTGCTCGGCCAGTTCGGCGATCTTTCGCGTGAGATCTTCGACCTGCGCGGTTTCGGCGGACGGCTCCGCCGCCCCCGCTTCCGGGTTCGGCTTTTCCTCCGGGCGGGTCTTGCCGTGCGCCTCGATATCCTCCTTCTTCAGCCTGATCTTTTCTTCGAGTTCCTTGCGGTAGTCCTCGGTGAGTTTCTTCTCGACGGCGACGACCTTCGCATTGGCCTGACGAAGCTCCTGCTTCTTCCCGGCAATGTCCTCCTCGGCCTGCTGGGTCCGGTACTTGATGAGATCGTCGAGATTGGACTTCCCGTGCTGGTCCTGCGGCTTGACATATCGGAAGATCACTTCGTTGAGCGTCGCCCGGAACTCGTCATCCGCGATATTCGCGCAAATCCGCTCCAGGTACTTTTGCGGCAGGTACTCGACTTTCTCGGGCAGGTGCGTCGCGGTCTGCGCGTCCAGCGCCTTCTTGTCCGGCTCGCCTTCATGCCAGTTCAGCGTGGCCTCGAAATGCTTTGCGCATCCGGCCTTGAGGAATTTCTCCTTGTTCAGGAACGAGAACAGCTCTTCGGGCTTCCCGCCCGCGAGTCCCTTGGATATCTGGTTGTGGCTGTTGCCGAGCAGCCCGATCACATCCGTGACCGCGCTCTTGCCGCTGCCCTTGTTGCCGATGACCGCGACCAGCTCCTTGCCGAGTACGATCGTCTCGTCGCAGAACCAGGCGCCGTGCTGTTCCTTCCGGTATCCGGCGATGCAGTCGATATGCAGCGATTCGATGTAGCGCGTGCCGTTCTGCCGGACCCGGCGCTCGACCTCCGGCTCAGCCCCGATATGGACGCGGTTGGCCGGCTCGAAGACGATCTGCTTGAGACCTTCATAGGTGAGATCGGCCTTGATCCAGGTCGGCTCCAGCACGACGCCGTCCGTCGGAGTCGTAACAACCTGCCCGAGTTTCGCATCGAGATCGGCAAGGGAATGAGCATCGCAGCCCGAAAGCACCGGCTTGGGTTCCGTGTACTCGGACTTGTCCTCGGCCCGGGAGGTGCCGAGAAACCACTCGACGTTCCCCGCATTGCCGAAGAACGCGTCGCTGAACTTGTCCAGCTCGTCCGATATCTCAGCCTTCCGCTTGACGCCCGGCTTCGCCCGGATGCCGTCATTGTTCGCCGCGGTGACGATCAGGACGTGGTCAAGGAGTTCGGCATCGCGCCCGTAGGTCTCAACTGAGAGCCGTCCGGATATACTCGCGTGTCGTCGTGGCCGACTCGAAATCGGCAGTCCGCGTGAGCTCGTGGCCTTGACATCGCGGTCTGACACGGTCGGTCCTCGTGATCTTGAGGGCGCCGAGAAAGGACCTGATGCGGCTCTCGTGATCGGGCTGGAAAGGGTTGAAGATCAGATGAACATTGACTTCCTCTTCCGCCTTGTTGACGACATAGTTGGTCCGCAGTTCGATGTTGGGAAAGAATATCTTCGGACAATCGCGATATCGCTTTCGGTATTCGGTAACGGCAGCGAAGTAGCAATCGGCGGAGAAGTAATCCGTGATGCCGAACGCTTGCACGTCGGACTCATGCAGCCTTCGGCAATACTCGTCCCACAGTTCGGCGCCGTCCGGCGCGCGGAACTGATCGTTCTGCTTCGTTCCGGGCGCGTGGAGGTGGAGATCCCACTTTCTCCACTCCGAGCCCCTAGGTGAGTTCGCAGTCATCGCAGTTCGTTTCACGGATGGGTCGCATAACTTGAATTGGACGGAATTGTGTCTGCGGGTACATGGTTCCGGATAGAACGGGGAAGGTGGGGAACCACGCTGCCCAGCACGTTCATGGGATGGCTGGCCAGCGGGTTCGGGGGGTGGTGGCCGGTCGTGTAACCCGGGTGGGGGCCAGAAGGTCTGTAGCCAGGAGGTCGTCGGGACAGCGCACCCAGGGGCACTCATTGTTCCGTCCCCGACCCCGGTTGGCTACTGATGGCCTGGCAAGCCCTCATAGTGCTGGCTAATCCTACCCTACTGGCCTTTCGCTGGTTCGGGACTGCGCACTGATCGGGACCATACTGACCCCGACTGGCCGGCAGACTGTCACGGAGAGAGCTCTGGCCCAAGCCCCGCCTGTAGCGGCGAGAGCCCGCGAATGGCCAGTCTCCTGTGCGGCCGTGTACGTGTCGCGGCCAGCAGCCTCTCGGCTCCCTCGGGGGCGGGGTCGTCCACGCGGGGGGCCCGCGGGCGCGGCGGTGGTCGATGGATGCGTCTCGGCTGGCCTCGGGCACCGGTGACGGCATCCCTCAATGGGTTGACCACGAAGGTCGGCGCGGCGCGCCCGGGCCTCCAGAATCTCCCGTCGGAGCCCACCTCGCCGCCCGTCAGGCGGTGCAAAAAAGTTTCCGGCCACAAAAGAGTCGTTTTTCTAAAGTTTTTCACGACTTTGACGCGCCAGCCCTTCAAGACCACCCAATCCTATTTGTAAGCCTTTAATTTTCAATCATGTGGATAATCTTCAAGGGGCCTGAAAAAAGTTAATATTCTATTGACGCGAATGTCGAACAGGTGTCTATACTCGCCTCGAATGCGGCACCCCGCACGCGAGCTGCCAACCTGCCCAGAGAGGAGACGGAACGGTTGAAAAGTCAAACCCTGCCCGTTGTCTGCGACGATCGGGTTGATGAACCCGAAGAACCTCCAAGTCAACTGACGTCGCTAGAGTCCCGAGACCGTCCGCGGAAAGTCGAAAACGGCTTTCTCTCGACATCCAACCCCCACCCGATCGCCAACCGCACCCTGGCCCCCGAGCGCTCCGCCCGGGTCGCCCAGGCCACCCGCCAGTCGGTCCGCGCTTTCATGAAGCGCTGGTTCCCCCAGGCCAAAGTCGCCGACTGGAACGACTGGCGCTGGCAGCTCCGCAACCGGATCAAAAGCGCCGACGTTCTGGCGCGCATGATGAACCTCTCCGATGACGAGCGCGCCGGGCTCATCCCGACCTCCGGCGACCTGCCGCTCGGCATCACCCCCTACTACGCCAGCCTGATCGACCCCGACGACCCCACCGGCGGCCTGCGCCGCACGATGATCCCCGTCGCGCGCCGAACACCTCAAGGCCCCCGAAGAGGCCGACGACCCGCTCGGCGAGGAGCACACCAGCCCGGTCCCCGGTCTGGTCCACCGCTATCCCGACCGCGTCCTCTTCCTCCTCTCCGGCCACTGCGCCGTCTATTGCCGCTACTGCACCCGCTCGCGCATGGTCGGCCAGGCCGAGTCGCTCGCGGCCGACCAGCGCAAGTGGGAGGCCGCACTGCAATACATCGAGCAGACCCCGGCCGTCCGCGACGTGCTGATCTCCGGCGGCGACCCGCTGACGCTCTCCGACGAAAAGCTCGAGTATCTGCTCGGTCGGCTGCGCGCCATCCCGCACGTCGAGTTCATCCGGATCGGCACGAAGGTCCCGGCCTGCCTGCCGCATGCGCATCACGCCCGAAGCTGACCCGCATGCTGCGGCGCTATCACCCCTTCTGGATGAGCATCCACTTCACCCACCCCGACGAGCTGACGCCCGAGGTCCAGCAGGCGACGGCGATGATCTGCCGACGCCGGCATCCCGATGGGCAGCCAGACCGTGCTGCTCAAGGGCGTCAACGACGACGTCCCGACGATGAAGGCGCTGATGCAGGGCCTCCTGCGTGTGCCGCGTCCGCCCGTATTACATCTACCAGTGCGACCCGATCAGCGGCTCGGCGCACTTCCGCACCCCGGTCGCCAAGGGGCTTGAGATCATCGAGGGGCTGCGCGGCCACACCACCGGCTACGCCGTCCCGCAATTCGTGATCGACGCGCCCGGCGGCGGCGGCAAGATCCCGCTCCTGCCCGACTACTTCGTCCGCAAGGAAGGCCGCGACTGGATCCTGCGCAACTTCGAAGGCCGCCTCTTCCGCTACACCGACGCCGAGGAATAAGGGGAATGGGGAGGGGATCAAGTTCGAAGTTCCAAGATCGAATTCCGAACAAGATCCCCCTCTCTTCTTCTCTTTTCTTCTCCGTGTCTCCGTGTCTCCGTGGTTTAATCGAATTCGAATTCAGATTTTGAACCACGGAGACACGGAGACACGGAGAAATCCATTAGAATTCTAGCAACGTGTCTGTCGGTGCGCGTCCGTGTCCGTCCGTGTCGGTCCACTCCCTTTCTTGTTCGAGATTCGATCTTAGAACTTCGAAATTCCCTAATCCCGAAGGGATTCCCATGCTTGTTGGCATCACTTACGACCTGCGCCAGGATTATCTGGACGCCGGTTATGGCGAGTTGGAGACGGCCGAGTTTGATCGGCCTGATACGATCGACGCGATCGACCGCACGCTGCGCGAGCTGGGCTTCGAGACGGACCGGATCGGCAATGCCCGCGCCCTTGTCGCCCGTCTTGCCGCCGGCGATCGCTGGGACTGGTCTTCAATATCGCCGAGGGGCTGCGCGGCGTTGGGCGCGAGGCGCAGGTCCCAGCCCTGCTCGATCTCTACGAAATCCCCTACACCTTTTCCGACACCGTCGTGCTCGGCCTCGCGCTGCACAAAGGCTTGACCAATCACGTCGTCCGCGACCTGGGCCTGCCGACCGCCGACTTCAAGGTTGTCAATGACGAGGCCGACCTCGCCGAGGTCGATCTGCCCTATCCGCTCTTCGCCAAGCCGGCCGCCGAGGGGACCGGCAAGGGCGTGACCGCCGCCAGCAAGATCCACAACCGCGCCGAGCTGGAGGCGGTCGTCCCGCGCCTGCTCGCCGAGTTCCGCCAGCCGATCCTGGTCGAGACCTTCCTGCCCGGCCGCGAGTTCACCGTCGGCATCGTCGGCACGGGCCGCGCCGCGCGCTCGGTCGGCGCGATGGAGGTCCTGCTCGGCGAGAAGGCCGAGGCCGAGGTCTATTCCTACGACAACAAGGCCCACTTCGAGGACCGCGTCTCCTACCGCCTCGTCGACGACGCCGAGGCGCGTGCCGCCGCCGACCTCGCCGTCGCCGCATGGCGCGGGCTGGGCTGCCGCGATGCCGGCCGGATCGACATCCGCTCCGACGCCGCCGGCCGCCCGACCTTCATCGAGGTCAACCCGCTCGCCGGCATCAACCCCGATATCTCCGACCTCCCGATCATCTGCACCCTGCGCGGGATCCCTTATCGCCAGCTGATCGCATGGATCATGGAGTCGGCGCTCGAGCGCATCGGCGCCGCGATGCCCCCCCCCAGCCGGCCGGCGCCTGATGCGTTGGTCGGGCTCGCAGCGACCACCATGCAGCGCGCGACGGAAAACGGGGACTGACTCGGCCGCCCCGCTCCAATGCCGCGTTCTGTTCCCGGCTCGCGCGGCCGCGTCTGTCCCCGCTTTCCGGCGCGCATCGCACATGCCTCCGCCGGAGGCAAGCTGATGCGCGTCGCGATCCTGTATGGCCAGCCCGCCCCCGGCGCCGCGCAAGACGACCTCGATACGCTCGTTCAGGTCGAGGCCATCGCCGCCGCGCTCGCCCAGATCGGCCATGGGCCGTTTCCCGTCTCGATGACGCTCAATCTCGATCGCGCCCGCGCCGACCTGCTGGCCACGCGGCCCGACTGCGTCTTCAACCTCGTCGAGGCGATCGAAGGCCGCGACCGGCTCCTCCCGCTCGCCCCGCTGCTGCTCGATACGCTCGGGTGCCCTACACCGGCGCGGCCACGACGGCGATGGTCTCCACGACCAACAAGCTCCTCGCCAAGCGCCTGATGCGCGCCGCCGGCCTGCCCACGCCGGAATGGCAGGAAATGCGGAATGCGGAATGCGGAATGCGGAATCAATATCCGAAATCCGAAATCCGAAATCCGAAACAAATCCGAAATTCAAAATTCGAATGACAGAAACCCGTCAGGGGGCACAGCCGCTCCCGGTTCTGATTCCGCATTCCGCATTCCGCATTCCGCATTTGGATCTGATTCCGCATTCTGTATTCCGCATTCCGCATTCGACTCTGATTCCGCATTCCGCTTCCGGGTCCGCTTATTCCTGCTATTTGCTCAAGGCCGTCTGGGAGCATGCCTCGTTCGGGATGGACGCTTCGTGCCTGATCGACGCCGCCTCGCGCGATGAAGTCCTCGCGCCCCTCGCCGCCGCCACGCCCCGCCTCGGCGGCGAGGCCTTCGCCGAGCGCTACATCGAGGGCCGAGAGTTCAATCTCGGTCTGCTCGACGGCCCGGACGGGCCCGAGCTGCTGCCTCCCGCCGAGATCCGTTTTGTCGACTGGGCCGAGGGCGCCCCGCGCCTCGTGGACTGGCGCGCCAAGTGGGATGAAGGTAGTATCGAATACCAGCGCACGGTGCGCAGCCAGGATTTCGCCGCCGAAGACGGGCCGCTGCTGGCCGAACTGGCCGCGCTGGCGCGGCGCTGCTGGGACGTGTTTGGCCTGGCCGGCTGGGCGCGGGTCGATTTCCGCGTCGACCCGGCGGGCCGGCCGTGGATCCTCGAGGTCAACGCCAACCCGTGCCTTTCGCCCGATGCCGGGTTCGCCGCGGCGCTCGCCCGCGCGGGCATCGCCTACGAGGCCGCCATCGCCCGCATCGTCGCCGCGGCCCGCGCCCGTTTCGATTCCCCGGGCGCATCTTGACGCTGCTCCCATCGGGATAGTGACGAGCTAAGGAAAACGGGGACTGACTCGGCCGGATCCGCCAGCGAGCCTCACCCCCGGCCCGTTCCCCGGCCGTGTCTGTCCCCGCTTTCCGTAGCGGACGCCAGATGCACTCCGATTCCCCGGGAGCCCCACGCCATGTTCCGAATCCGCCGCATCCATGACGTCCGCCTGCCGGCCGACCGCGAGGCCGTCGCCCAGGCGCAGGAGATCCTGCGCCGCCAGCTTCCGGGCCTGAATCCCGACGACATCGACCATCTGGCCGACAGACTCGACGGTCAGGCCGGCCCGCGCTTCCGCGGCACGATGTTCGTCGCCGACAACCTCAACGGCCGGCTGCGCGGCTTTGCGCTGATGCGCCACGCGGCCGATCTGCACTTCTGCTATCTGGACTACATCGCCGCCGCCGGCAGCGGCACCGGGGGCGGCATCGGCGGGGCGCTCTACGAGCGGGTCCGCGAGGAGGCCCGCGACCTGGGCGCCGTCGGCCTGCTTTTCGAGTGCCTGCCCGACGACCCCGCCGTCGTGCGCCGACCCGGCGATCCTCAAGCAGAACGCCGCCCGGCTGCGCTTCTACGAGCGTTACGGCGCGCGGCCGATCGTCGGCACCGCCTACGAGACGCCGGTGCCGCGGGGCGAGACCAGCGGGCCGTACCTGGTGTTCGACGGCCTGGGCTGCAACCAGCCGCTCGCCCTGCGCCGACGCCCGCGCGATCGTCCGGGCGCTGCTCTCGAGCGCAAGTACGCGCACCTCTGCCCGCCCGACTACGTCGACACGGTGGTCGCGCTCGTTTCGCGACGACCCGGTGCGGCTGCGCCCGCTTCCGCTACGTCAAGCCGCAGCCGTCGCGGCCGGTCGCGCCGGTCCGCTCGGCCGAGAAGATCGTCGCGCTGTCGTCAACGACCGGCACGACATCCACCACGTCCGCGAGCGGGGCTACGTCGAGGCGCCGGTGCGGGTCAAGGCGATCCTCGACGGAACTGGATCACGACCGGCGCTGTTCGCGACGCGTCGCCGCCGAGCACTTTCCCGACGCGGCACATCAACGCCGTGCACGACGCCGACTTCGTCGACTACCTGCGCGGGTCTGCGCCGACGTCGGCGGCAGCAAGTCGGTCTACCCGTACGTGTTCCCGATCCGCAACGCCGCCCGGCCGCCGAAGGAGCTGGCGGTGCGGGCGGGCTACTACTGCATCGACACCTTCACGCCGCTCAACGGCAACGCCTACCTGGCCGCCCGGCGGGCGGTCGACTGCGCGCTCACCGCGGCCGACGAACTGCTCGCGCGGCGAGCCGCTCGCCTACGCCCTGGTCCGCCCGCCCGGCCACCACGCCGAGCGCCGCGCGTTCGGCGGCTTCTGCTACTTCAACAACGCGCCGTCGCCGCCCACTACCTGAGCCGCCACGGCAAGGTGGCCATCCTCGACGTCGACTACCACCACGGCAACGGCCAGCAGGACATCTTCTACGAGCGCGCCGACGTGCTGACCGTCTCGATCCACGGCCACCCGAGCTTCGCCTATCCGTACTTCAGCGGCTTCGCCGACGAGCGCGGCGACGGGGCCGGGCGAGGGGTTCAACCTCAATCTCCCCTGCCCGAGCAGCGTCGACGGCCCGCATACCGCAAGGCGCTGGAGCAGGCGCTCGAGCCGCGTGCGCGAACTTCGAGCCGCTCTTCCTGGTCGTCGCGCTCGGGCTCGACCCCGCCAAGGGCGACCCGACCGGCACCTGGTCGCTGGCGCCGAGGACTTCGAGGCCAACGGCCGGCTGATCGGCGCACTGGGGCTGCCGACGCTGGTGGTTCAAGAGGGCGGCTACCGCACGCGCACGCTGGGCATCAACGCGCGGCATTTCTTCACCGGTCTGCTCGCCGGCGCGCGGCTCTCGCCGCTCAACCACGCCGCGCCCCGCCCGTCCCCGCAACGCTCGAAAGGCAATGGCTC
>CAVYXV010000010.1:0-690790 GCA_963772585.1 uncultured Planctomycetota bacterium | reverse complement strand
CCGCAGCCTCACCGCCGAGGAGATCCAGCGCGAGCTCGCGCAGATCCTCGCGAGGGGCTACCTGCGCCTCTGCGCCGAGGCGCAGCCAGGGCGCCAAGAGCGCAGCCTCACAACAGCGAAGCGGCGCCCCTGAGGGCCAGGAATGCGCGCGGGCGGGAGCGGGAGAAGGACCTTGAGGTGTCCCCCCGCACGAGCCCTGATCGCGATCGACCGGCGGGAGTCCCCCGCCGCAAGGAGCTACGACCATGGCGAAGACCACGAAGAAGAAGGCGCCGGCGAAGCGGCCGGCCAAGGCGAAGAAGCCGGCGGCGAAGAAGGCCGCGCCGAAGCGGCACGACGCGAAGCCGGCGAAGGCCCAAGGCCACCGCGCCGACGGCACCGCGCCCGGCGAAGCCGCGCGACCCGCGCCTCCCCGCCGCGGGGACGGTGATCGAGAAGACCTACAAGGGCAAGGCCCTCAAGGTCGAGGTGCGCGAGGCGGGGTTCCGCTTCGACGGGAAGGAGTGGTCCTCCCTGACCGCGATCGCGATGGCGGTCACGGGCGCCAAGTCGATCAACGGGCCGCTCTTCTTCGGGATCGCCAAGCGCGCGCCGAAGACGACGGGCGAGGGGAGGTAGCCATGGCCGCCGACCTCTTCCCCGGGGTCCTGCGCGAGCGGGACCTCTACCTCGGCGACAACGGGCGCGTGTTCTGCGGGCGCCTCCACTGCGCTGGCAGCAGCGCCTACGCGACGGGCACACGATCTCGGGCACCCGTCGAGCGCATGACGGTCGCCGACGCGCGCGCGTGGCACCGCGAGCTCGGCTCCTGGCCCCGCTGCGAGGGCTGCGGGCAGGAGTTCCAGGTCCTCGTCGCGGAGGGAGGTAGCCGTGCGCATCGACGCCAACGCGATCTGGGTCACGACCGACCCGGGCCCCCACTCCACGCTCCCGGACGTCTGCTTCGAGACACCCTCCGCGGCTGGCCCTCCAGGTCGCGGGGGGCCTCGACCTCGGAGCGGCGACGCTCACTCGACGCGAGGAGGCGGAGGAGGACGCCCGCAACCGGCTCCGGTGTGGCGCATCGCGCACCAGATCCGCATCGACCGCCGCCTGCCCGAGGGCGAGGTCGTCCGCGTCACGCTCCACGACGCCGAGGGCCAGGTCGTCTGGAAGGGGGACGTGCGATGAGCACCGACAAGGAGAAGACGATCGCCGCGCAGGTCTGGCGCTCCAGCGCATGCGGTGGCGAGCTCCGACCGTACCTCGAGCTCTACGGCGAGGAGACGAAGTCGCGGAACAAGACCTGGCTCTTCCGCGCCTGCGCGTGGCGGCTCCAGGAGCTCGCCTTCGGGGGCCTCTCCGAGCGGGCGAAGCAGCGCGCGAAGGAGATCGTGCGCGAGAGCGACGTCCGGCCCCGCCGGCGCGACGTCGTCCCGCCGCTCCCGGGCACGAACGCGAAGGTCATCGCCTTCCAGCCGGAGCCCGTCTCGAACGACCCGCTCCCCGGCACCGTGCTCACGCGCCAGTACAAGGACCGCGAGATCCGCGTGCGCGTGCTCGACGAGGGCTACGAGTACGACGGCCAGCCCTACCGCTCGCTCAGCGCCGTCGCGAAGGCGATCACCGGCTCGCACTGGAACTTATGGTGAGACCCGAGTTATGGGGAGTGCATCGCGGGAAATGCGATCGGTGGCCGGCTACGGCGACGAACTCGCCACATAACCCGGAGGAAGGGACCGCAGGCCGACTGTCGTCCAAGGCGAGGAGGCCTTGGCCATCATGGGAACGCCTCGCTCAGGCCCTCTGGCAGGTGGACGGTCGCCCGCCTTGGAACGGTTCGCTCGATACCTCGAGCGCGTCGGCTACACGGCATCGACGCGCGAGGCTTATCTCCGCATCGGCCGAGCGTTCGACGCCTACCTCGAGAGACAGGGCAATCCGGTCGACGCGCTGCGCGAGCAGGAGATCGAAGACTTCCTTTCCGCCGCGTGCTCCGCTCCCGGCCTGAGGGAGGACGGACGCCTCAAGCGACGCAACTGGCGGAGCCCCCTGACTCTCTTGCTTGAGTTCCTACGGGCTGAGGGAATCGTCCCACCTGCAGAGCGTGCGGCCGAGAGTCATGGTCCCTGCGTGAGAGAGTACATCGCCTTTCTCGATGAACACCGCGGGATGTGCGCGTCTACGATTGAGCGACAGCGCAGACACGTCGAGCGCTTCCTCGCTGACATCCATGCGCGCACCGAGGAGGATCTTCCCCGCATCGGCGTCGAGCAGATCGACCGTCATCTCATCCAGGCCTCCGGTCGACTTGCACGGGAGTCGATCGGGTCACTCGCATCCTCGTTGCGCGGGTTCCTCGGCTATCTGCACATGCGTGGCCTTATGGAGACGGATCTTCGCTCGCACGTCGTGACTCCTCATCTCTACCCCCTGGAAGCGATGCCACGCTCAGCCCCTTGGCCTGACATCCAGAGGACGCTGGCCAGCGTGGATCTCACGACGCCGCTCGGTTGCCGCGACTACGCCATCATGGTCCTTCTTGCGTACTGCGGCTTGCGAGCGTGCGACGTCGCGGCGCTTCGCCTACCGGACTTGGACTGGCGCCATGACGTCATCCACGCCCGGCGTCCAAAGGGGGGCACCCGTGAGGACGTGCCGCTGGTCCCGGTCGTGGGCGAAGCGCTGATCGCCTACCTGCGCCAACGCGCGGTGTTCCCGCACGATGCCGTATTCCTGACACTGAAGGCTCCGGTGCGCCCCCTGCTGGGCCCACGGATCAGCCGAAGGGTGGGTGGCTACCTCCGCCGCGCGGGCGTGACGGGTGTCAAGCTCGGGGCACACACGCTGCGCCATTCCTTCGCGGTGGAGCTTCAGCGTCGCGGACGTACCCTGAAGGAGATCGGCGACGCACTGGGTCACACGCATCCCCGATCCACCTTTCTCTACGCGAAGGCCGATGTCGAAGGCCTGCGTGATGCGGCGCTCCACATCGATGCGGTGCTCCCATGAAGGCTTTCGTCAGCCCGCTCGGTCCCTCCATTCTCGCCTTTCTGGCGCTCAAGCGGGCGATGGGCCGACACTATCAGGCCAACGAGGGCGAGCTCAGCCGCTTCGACCGCTATATCGCCACGCTCGACCCGCCGGTGCAGTCCGTTACCCGCGAGGTCGTCCATGGGTGGCTCGCAGCCCAGCCCAATCTGGCCCCGCGAACCCTGTGCGGGAAGGCCAGCATTCTGAGGCAGTTCTGCCGCTACCTGGCTCGACTCGACCCATGCACCTACATCCCTGAGCGCACCTTCCTGCCAGTGACGCTGCCCCTCTTCCGGCCTCACATCTACTCGGAGGAAGAGGTGAGGGCGCTCGTGCGCATGGCGCTGGCCTCTTCGGCGCACGGCTGGAAGCTGCGACCGCAGATGCTCTCCACCGTACTGCTCGTCCTCTATGCCACGGGCCTGCGCCGTGCTGAGGTCTGCCGGCTGCGACTCGAAGACATCGACCTCGAAGCCAACACGCTCTTCGTACGAAGGACCAAGTTCTTCAAGTCGCGCCTTGTGCCGTTCTCATGCGATCTGGAGCGGCAGTTACGCACCTACCTCACGCTCCGCGCATCGCAGTCACCCACGGACCGCGATGCGCCTCTGTTCCTAAACCGCTCTCGGCGGGCTCTCCGTCCGGCCAAGCTCTCGGGGATCTTCCACGGACTGGTCGAAGCGGCCGGTATCGCGGCGGCCCCAGGCCGGCGCACACCTCGCCTCCACGACATGAGGCACACCTATGCAGTGCATCGGCTCCTGCGTTGGTACCGCGAGGGGGTCAATGTGGAGGCCAAGCTGCCACTGCTCGCCACGTACATGGGACACGGCAATCCACTTTCAACCCTCACCTACCTACATGCCACCGCCGAACTGCTCCGCGAGGCCAGCCAGCGATTCGAGCACGCCTACGGAAACTTGATCAGCGACAGGATGGAGATGAGCCATGCTCTCGAATGAGTCGTTGGGACGACACCTTCACTCCTTTTTCCACGAGTACCTGCCGTGCCAGCGCAATGTCAGTCCACACACTATCCTCGCCTATCGCGACGCGCTCAAGCTTCTCCTGCAGTTCGCAGCGGCGCACCATGGTAAGACGGCCGATGCGCTCCTGCTCGAGGATCTGAGCGCCGAAACGGTGCTCGGATTCTTGGAGCACTTGGAGCGGGACCGCGGAAACAGTGTCGCGACGAGGAATGCGCGTCTGGCCGCCGTCCATTCGTTCTTCCGACACATGGCCGCCCACGACCCAGCGAGCCTGCACCACTGCCAATGCGTCCTCGGGATTCCCATCAAGCGTGCTCCACGTCCTGTCACCCACTATCTCGAGCGCGAAGAGCTGGAGAGCATCCTCGACCGCATCGACCGAACCACGCCGGGCGGGCGACGCGACTACGCGCTCCTGTGCTTCGCGTACCAGAGTGGCGCCCGTGTCGGCGAGATCCTGTCCCTCCGGGCCTGCGATCTTCAGCTCGATGTCCTCCCGCAGGTTCGGATCTGGGGTAAGGGCCGCAAGGAGCGGCTCATCCCCCTTTGGGCCAGTACGGCCTCGGTTCTCCGGGCCTTGCTCGGCGAACGGGAGATCGACCCGCGAAGCACCGCCGTCGTTTTCGTGAACCTACGCGGCCGTCCCCTGACCAGGTGGGGCGTGAACTACATCCTCAGGAAGTACGTCCGGGCCGTTGCGGATACCGTGCCGACGGTGGCCGCCAAGCGCGTCCACCCGCATGTCCTGAGGCACACGACTGCCGTACACATGCTCGACGCGGGCGCCGACCCCAGCGCGATCCGGGATCTACTTGGCCACGCCAGTGCGGAGACGACTTGGCGCTACACCCGCATCCGCATGGAGAGGAAGCGGAAGCTCATCGAGGCGTGCGTGCCGCCCAACTCGAGCACCTCGCCCGGGGTGCCCAGCTGGCGCCGGGATCCAGGCGTCCTGGCCGAACTGGAGGCCATCGGACGACGTCCGGGTTATGTGGCGAGTTCGTCGCCGTAGCCGGCCACCGATCGCATTTCCCGCGATGCACTCCCCATAACTCGGGTCTCACCATAAGTTCCATTATGGAGAGCTCTCCATAATGGAACGGCAGGGCGTTCTTCCGCCTGAAGAAGGGCGGCGCGTGATCTCGAAGGCCGCCACGAACGGGAAGGTGAAGGCGCAGCGGGCCGCCGAGGTCCGCTGCGCCCTCTACACCCGCCAGTCCGTCACCGACGGCGAGGGAGGAGTTCTCCAGCCTCGACGCCCAGCGCGAGGCCGCCGAGGCCTACGTCCTGAGCCAGCGCGCCCGGGGCTGGCGGGCGCTGCCCGACCGCTACGACGACGCCGGGCTCTCGGGCGCCACGGCGGAGCGGCCCGGCGCTGAAGCGCCTGACGGACGACGTCGAGGCGGGCCGCGTCGACTGCGTCGTGGTCTACAAGATCGACCGGCTCTCGCCGCTCGATCGCCGACTTCGTCAACCTCATGGCGACGTTCGACAAGCACGGCGTCGCCTTCGCGGCGGTCACGCAGCAGTTCGACACCTCGACGCCGGTCGGGCGCCTGACGCTGAACCTGCTGACCTGCTTCGCCCAGTTCGAACGCGAGACGATCGCCGAGCGCACGCGCGACAAGGTCCACGCCGCACGCCGCCGCGGGCGGTGGACGGGCGGGCCGCCGCCGCTCGGCTACGACGTCGCGCCCGAGGGCGGGCGGATCGTCGTGAACGAGGCCGAGGCGAAGCGGGTGCGGAAGATCTTCGCGCTCCACGCCGAGCACGAGACCGTGACGCGCACCGTCGAGGCGCTCAACGCGCGCGGCTGGAAGACGAAGGCCTGGACCACGCGCGGGGGACGCGTGCGCGAGGGCGGACCGTGGACCAAGTGCACGCTCGGGAAGCTCCTCGCGAACCCGACCTACATCGGGCGCGTGGGGCTCCAGGGCGAGGACTTCGAGGGCGAGCACCCGGCGATCGTGGACCCGGAGGTGTTCGCGCACGCGCAGGAGCTCCTCGCCCAGCGGACGCACAAGCCCGGGAAGCGCCGGGGCGGGCGGCGCGGGACCGCGCTCCTCTCGGGGCTGCTGCGCTGCGCGCCGTGCAACGCGGCGATGGGCATGACGTGGACGCGGCGGGGCACGCGCGTTCACCGCTACTACCTCTGCCGGCGCACGCAGAAGGAGGGGTGGAAGGCCTGCCCGCACCCCTCCGTCCCGGCGCACGAGATCGAGTCGCTGGTCGTCGAGCAGATCCGGGCGGTCGGGCGGGACGCCGGGCTCCAGGCCCGCGTGCTCGACGCGGTCCGCGAGCAGGGCGCCGAGGTCGATCCCGCCGACCTGCGCCGGGCGCTCACGCTCTTCGACCCGGTGTGGGAGGTCCTCCACGCCGAGGAGCAGGCCCGGGTCATGCGGCTCCTGGTCGAGGGCATCAGCTACGACGGGGCCGCGGGGACGGCGGTCGTGGCGTTCCGGGCCGACCGGGATCCAGGGCCTCGCCGAGGAGCTCGCGCCGTGAGCGGGCGAGGTGACCATCCGGCTGCCGGCCCGGCGCGGCGGGCGGCGCCGTGGGCGCGCCGTGGGCGCCGACGTGGCGCCCGGCGGACCCGGAGCGCCCGCGTCCCCGCCCCCGGAGCGGATCCCCCGGGTGGCCCGCGTGTTGGCCCTCGCCCACCACTGGCGGGGGCTCATCCGGTCGGGCGCCGTCCGCGACCAGGCCGACCTCGCGCGGCTCGTCGGGGTGTCGCGGGCGAGGGTGACCCAGGTGATGAGCCTGCTCTGGCTGGCGCCGGACATCCAGGAAGCAGTGCTGCATCTCGTGACAGCAGTGGGCGTTCCGCCGCAGCATCGAGACCTGCTGGCCATCGTGTCGACGCCAGCGTGGGGAGAGCAGCGGGAGGCCTGGAGAATCGCTCGGGGCGCAAACTGAACTGCGGGTTCGGATGCCCACGCCAACCGATGCCCGAGTTGCCGTCGGTACACGAACACTGTCCCTGGGCCAGTCCGAGGGTCCACGGTTGTGACCCCCGTGCAGTAGCCTGAGTGAATGCCCTGCCGCCTGTGCCTGCGCGACCGCCCTCTCCGCAACTCGCACATTGCCTCCGAGTTCCTCTATCGGGAGCTCTACGATGAGAAGCACCGTGCGTTCCAGGCGGATGCCCTCAAGGGCGGGGCGCCGAGTCTGATCCAGAAGGGGCTTCGCGAGCCCCTGCTCTGCACAGACTGCGAGCGCGATCTCAATGACCGATTTGAGAAGCCGTTCTTGACGGCGTGGAGAGGACGCCTCCGCCCGGCACGTATCGCCGCCCAGAGTTCCACGTAGCCGAGAATCTCAGTCCCCTTGAGCCGTTGCGCCTGTGCATCCTCTCGATCCTGTGGCGCGCGAGCGTCGCCTCTCGACGCGAGTACGCGGTCACCTCGATTGGGCCGAGGCACGAGGAGCGGATCCGCAGGATGCTTCTCGCGAACGACACGAAGTCCGCAGATGCCTACCCAATCGTCGGCGAGTTCACGGTCACCGCGACCGGCGACCTGATCCCTGCCATCTCAGCACCGATCCCGTCCCGGCTCTTCGGTCACTGGGCGTGGTCCTTCCTGTTGGCGGGTTGTGAGTGGACGGTCTTCACGACGAGCCACCCGGTTCCTGAGGTAGCGGAGTTCAGCTTCCGAGACGACGGCGTCGTGCTCCTGGGGGCGCGTCTGCTGCACGAATCGCGTACGGCGGCGCTCGTCCGTGGCCACCGGCTCCGCTCACAGTCCCGCAGGCCTCGACAGCGGAACACGGCTAGGGAGTAGTGCCTACGATGCCCTCTGAACTGCGATCAGTCTCAATCCATCGCACTGTGCGGCCCATTCGAGTCGCGTTCCTCGTACGACCCAGTGACGATCGCACCCTGGGCCGCATCCTCGAGGCCTTGACTTGCACGTGGGGTGGGATTCTGAATCCGATCGTCCCATGGTTCACGAGAGTCCCGCGCTGGTGGGAAGCACGGCCCCTGCGGTCGCAATCATCCAAGCAGATTCTGCATGGCTACTTGAAGGCCTTCGACCCCGACTACGTCGTTCTTCCCGAGCAGCAGCCCCTCGGAGTCGACTTCCCCCAGGAACGCACGCTCGGCATCGAGGAGTACTTCCCATCGACTGGCGCTGTGAGGCTAGCCTGTGGCCTATCGTCTCTTCCCGCCTACCGACAGTTCCACAACCGCGAGCTTCGCTTCGTCAAGCGCGATCCACCCACGATCCTGAACCCGACCATATCGGACGACTCCTTCCAGTTGTTGGATGCCGCCTGCTTCGGCCGCTTCCCGGCTGGCGAGGGGCGACAAGACCACGCCCGAGCCTTCTCGGATGGACTTGGCGCCGAGGATCGGGCTGTAGACGCAGAGAACTTCCTGCGGACTCTCACGGACGGCTCACTCAATCCTCTGGTGCTCGGGGCGCAGAGTCTGCGGTGGCACCAGCACGGTTGGAGGGCTGGTCCCTACCTCTTCTGCATACGTGCGCGCTCTCCGAGGGACATCATTGACTACTGGAACCTACGTGCATTCGGATACGAGGTTCTTCCGATCCCCGATGGAGTGGTCTAGGACGCTCGCGGATCAGGTCGTCGCCCTCGTCCGCGCGAACGTGGATCTTGACGCGCTGGACGACCCGAGCACCCGTCGTCCGACACTCCTGCGAGGCCGCTCCGTACGCGACCAGGAGTTCACGAAGTTTGCGGACCAAGTCACGCCAGGGCTAAAGGGCGCGATCGTCTTGCAGGACTGGTATCCCCCCATCTGGAATGCATGGGGCCCTACCCCGGCCATGGTCCACCGAGACAAGCGGTGCCAAGTGGAGGCTGCTCGGGACAGGATCTCTGCAGTGGTATCTGATGGGCGCTTGACCTTCGACACTCTCGCCCCAGAGTTGCCTACGCGAGGCGAGTGGGCTCCCCATGCACGCTGGGTCAATGTCATCCGAGTCGAAGACCGGGACATACGCGACGGCGCGGCCCCCGTTATCCCCGTGGGCATCCAGGACGCCCGTCAGCTTCTCGGGTCCATCTCCAGTGAGGATGTTTGGGTCGGAGAAGAGGGCATCATCGTCGCCTGCAAGTACGAGGAGATGGCACAGTACTGGCCACTTCCGTCGCACGAGACCGTCATGCGCGCCTGGTTCGATTCCCGTGGATTCGCTACCGAACCGTCCGATGCCGGCACGACCTGCAGAGAGATGCTCCGCACCCTCGGCGGCCCGTGGGGGGCATCGAGCATAGCAAACCGCGACGTGATTGAGTTGCTCAACGGCCTGGCGCATGCCGCCGTGGAGGTCGAGACCGCGTCCTCTCGGCAAGACGACGGTGTGTCCCGCGCGAGGGCGCGGGTCATCGGTCGGTCCAAACTCATGCAGCGCCTTCAGGCGGCATACAGCGTGGATGCGCGGACAGCCGAACGACACCTGTCGGCTCTGGTCGATCGAGGTGTTCTGCGCGTGGGCCTGATGGTTCGATGCCCCGCGTGCACCCGCAGCAACTTCTACCCGCCCGAACACATCGGCGACGAACTTGAATGTGAACGGTGCCTCCGGACCTTCCCGTTCCCCGCGTCAAACCCGAGCACGTCCAAATGGGGATACAGAACCCAGGGGCCGTTCGCGGTGGAGAACTACGCTCAAGGCGCCTACACGGTCGCGCTATCGCTGAGCGTGCTGACTACACGTGCAGGAAGCGATGCCACGTGGATTCCAGGGACGATCCTGAAGTCTGCCGAGGGTGCGGAGCTTGAGGTCGACATGGCGGCCTGGTGGCGTCCATGGGGCCTCACCAACGAGGCTCCCGAGTTGATTCTGGGTGAATGCAAGAGCTTCGGTCCTTTCAAACGCAAGGACATCTCCCGTGCACGTGCTCTCGCTCGGGCCTTCCCTGGAGCCACGCTCCTGTTCTCTACGCTCCGAGACGCCCTCTCTCCGAAGGAGAAGGTCGCGCTGGGGAGGCTAGCTGCTCAAGGTCGAGCGCCATACAGGCAATGGGAGTGGCGGACGCCCGTTGTTGTGCTGACGGCACACGAACTGCTCGGCAAGCGTGGCATGCCCTTCTGCTGGTATGAGCTCAAGGACTCGCACCCTCACCTGCAGAATTTGATCGACCGCCACCAGGGCTCTCGTGGGCTGGCAGCCGTGACGCAGGAACTGCACCTCGACCTTGCTCACGACGCGACCCGGGCAAGGTCCCCGCTCGATGCAACGTGAGGAGGCCCCTATCGGTCGCGGTTGGGCCCCATTCGCGCCTCGCTGTTAACGAAGCCGGCCCTCTCTCCCCCGACCGAGAGTCTGAGAGGGAGGCGTAGAACCCGTGCGTTCAACGGCCGGTCGCCCTCGGGGAGGCGGCCGTCACCCGGGCTCGGCGGCCCACCCGCAAACCCGCGATACATCGGGGCCCTGGGGCGCCCTGTGCGCGGACCGGCGAGGCGGCGCCGCGGGAGAGAACGCGAGAGCCGGAGGGCTCTGGCGTGAGAATGGCTCCCAATACCCACTCTCGAACTCCTGACCCACCGGTTAACAGGAGTTCGATCTTCGCAATGGGGGTCCACCCCTCCCTCAAGTTCGAACCAGGGCCGGGAGTGCCCACAAAGCCCGAGAATCAGGGGCTGGCGGCCGTCCGTTGTTAACCGACTGCCGGGGGGCGGAGCGGGGATCCGATCGATTCTCACGTTCGAACAGGGCCCGGTCCTGCGCTTCAAAGGGCGTGGCGGGCCCCACTGGCGGCTGGCTGCCGCGGGAGGCTTAGAGTCCGTGAGTTCAACGCCGGGTCGGTTCCCGGCGCGAGCGGCAGGTACGCCGCTCTGGGGCCGTAGCCGTAGGCTGCTCGCCGGGCGCCCCGCTCGCCTTCCTGCTCCTGCCGTCGCGGTCGTAGTCGTCGGCGTCCTGATCGCCGCTTGGTTCGGACTACGGGAGCCGAATCGTCTTCGTGAGGATCTGCCCTTCGGACAGGCGAAAGCGCCAACGCACGCTCTCGGAGACGGTCGGCGGCCACGACGTGCGCTGCACGACGACGGCGTGGTCTCCCGCGGGGAAGCCCCGCATCGAGAGCTGCCCCTCGGGTGCCTCGTAGACGACGCCGTTCACCAGGACGGCCGATGCAACCCACGTGCCCGAGGCGTCGACGGTCGTGAGGTCGATGCCGGCGGCAGGGAACACGACGTCCTGGTCGCCCGGGCGGGTCACGTCGAGTTGGAGGGGGTGCAGCCCTGGCGACGTCAGCAGCACTCGGCACGGTGCCCAGACCTCGACCGGGTTGTCCCACTTCCCCTGGAATCCGCTCCACGCCGCGCCGACCTTCCCGCCGGAGACGGTCAGTTCCGGTACGGACTGCCCGTCGGCTCTCCTTACGTTCAGACGCGCCTCGCCGGATCCGGTGACGGGCTTGGCGTCGCGCTCCAGGTCGATACGCCTCTCGACGGCGCCCGCCGGGAGTGGCGGAAGGTCGAGCGTGACCACGCGGTCCGGCGTGCCGCCCCCGAGCCTGACCGTGAGGTCGAAGCGACCTCCCCATCGAACGGGGACCGTCCCGTCCACGGGGTCCATCAGCCACCGTTCGACACCCGGATGGTCGCGAGGCGTGAGAACGACGTTCGCGCCGTCGAGCGAGTCGTCGTCCGCTAGCCTGATCCGGTGCGGCAAGGGGACATCGAGCGTCGCAGTACGAACGCCATCCACGACGGGCCCCACGGGCACGAAGTGGGCCCAATCCTGCTCGATGTTCACGAGGCAAACGACCGCCCTCGCCTGCGCCGGCACCCAGACGGGCGGATCGGGCTCCTCGGATTCGCCGGGCCCGCCGTACACGCGGCCCGCGGCGACGATGCCCAGGGCGAGGTCGGCAGGCACGTCTCCCTCGATTCGCAGGCGGGGACGAGGTGACAGGGCGAGCTCCAGCGTCACCTCCCCATCGGAAGGCACGTCCACGATGCCCTCGACGACGTCGTAGGGGTCGAAGGGGTCGTCGCCCCGTACGCGGTAGCGGCCCGCCGGGAGCTCAAGGACCCACTCCCCCTCGACGTCCGTCGCACCGTCCTGCGCCTGACCGTCCGGGCCCACGACGAGGAGGTCCAGGTCTGACACGGCCTTCCCGTCCGGTCCCCGGGCGCGGATCGTGACCGTCCCCAGTTCACCTTCCTGGCCGAGGCCCTCCAGCGACCAGATCAGGTCAAGGGGCACGTCCGCCGCCGCGCGTTCGACGGTGCAGGGTGCGTCCAGATGGATCGTCGGGTGGAAGACCTGCAGCCCCTCTTCCGGGTCCAGTCCTCCGAGCACGAACATCCCCTCGAGATCGGTCAGGGTGGCGGGACCTCGCGGGTAGTTGGCGCCCCGGAGCACGACACCGGGGATCGGTCGTCCGTCCCGGTCGCGCACGCGCCCCCGCACGGTGATGCCGGGTGAGAGCACCTGGACGCAGGGCGCATCCCCGAACACGGCGGGCAAGTCGCCGACCATGCACGCGCAGCCGGGTGCGCGGAACCAGAGGGAGAAGCCCTCAGGCGAGCCGTCGGCGGCCCGGAACAGGCCGTTGTCATCCGTCCGACCTTGCACCGCGGGCGGCGCGTGCGGGCACCCCGAGAAGCCCTCGACCAGTGCGCCGACCACGGGCTCCCCGTAGGGCCCGAGGATCCGCACGGCCACGGGTGTCGCGGGCTCCAGGTCCACGCGCTCGGGCGGCCAGTAGCCGTGGTACGCGGCGTAGGGGCGGTAGCCCTCGGCCGTCACGATCCAGTGGCTGGCGACAAGAGCCTTCGTATCGACCTGACCCACTGCAAGCCCGTACGCATCCGTCTTCATCGTCAGGAGGAGCGCGTTGACCGCAGCGGCGCGGCCGTCGATGCTCTCCGCGTATCCCCGGACCGTGGCGCCCACGATCGGCAGCCCGTTCCGCGCGTCCACGACCGTCGTCGTCAGGACGTCCGGGCGGTCATCCGTACGGAGGATCAGCGGGAAGGTCTCGACGTCCGCGTCCGATGCGTCGTCCTCGGAGCGCACGTTCGTCGGGGCTAGCAAGAGGATGGCGAGCAGCAGGGTGATCGTACGCATGCAGTGCCTCCCGACGGCGCGAGGTAGGCGCCGCCCTCATTGAAACGCCAGGGCGCGCAGTTCGGATGCCCATCTCCCGACCGGCAGCGCGCCCCTCCCTGGTCGCAGGAGTCGCGAGGGGTACGGCGTCCCAACACCGCGCCCAAAGGCCTCGTGTCTCGAACGCGACATGGACCCCATTCCATACTCTCTTGTTAACCAACCAAGGACTCTCTCGCTCTCGCGAGAGGATGAGAGGAAGGCGTAGAGCCGGTGCGTTGAGCGGCCGGTCGCGTAGAGAGTCGGGCAACGACGGCACCCGCTTCGAAGTCCGGAGTTCTGGCCCCCGCTGGCGGCGGTGCGAGAAGACCCTCTCGGCCTGCTCTCGGCCCTCTCGCAGGGCCTCGGCGGTGTGTGGCTCCCCGAGTAGGACTCGAACCTACGACCCACTGATTAACAGTCAGTTGCTCTACCAGCTGAGCTATCGGGGAGGGCGATGTCGCGAGCCTACCACCGGGGGGGTGGCGGGCATCCGGGGATCGTAGCGGCGGCGGGCGGCGGTGCAAGGATGCCGCCTCCTCGCCGCGCTCGGGAGGTGCCCCTCGGTGTGGGCCTGCCCGCGGACGGGAGCCGGCGGCGACGGGGAGTAGGATGCTCGCGTCGCGTGCCCGCGGCGGGCTGCCGCGCGGCCGGCGACCTCACGCTCGGAGCCCGATTGACGCCGCCCCCGCCCCGCCCGGATTTTCCCCCCGAGGCCGGAGGCGCCGGGGCGCCCGGCATCGGCGAGGCGGCCACCGAACTCGTCGCGGTGGACCTCGGGTCGAACAGCTTCCACATGGCGATCGCGCGGGCGGTCCACGACGTCCCCGTGCTCGTGGACCGCATCCGCGAGCCGGTGCGGTTGGGCCTGGGGCTCGACGAACGCGGCGAGCTGGACAAGGCGGCCCGGAACCGGGCGATCGCCTGCCTGGAGCGCTTCGGGCAGCGGATCCGTCACATCCCCGCGGAACGGGTGCGGGCCGTGGGCACGAACACCCTGCGGCGCGCGCGACGGAGCGGCCGGTTCCTGCTCCAGGCCGAACGACTCCTCGGTCACCCCATCGAGGTGATCTCGGGTGCGGAGGAGGCCCGTCTCATCTACCTCGGCGCCGCGCAGGACCTGGCCGACGACACCGGCCTCCGCCTCGTCGTAGACATCGGCGGGGGCAGCACCGAGTGCGTCATCGGGGAGCGATTCGAGGCGCTCGAGGCCCACAGCCTCTACATGGGGTGCATCGAGTGGAGCCGGCGGCACTTCCCCGGCGGCGTGATCAAGAAGAAGGGGCTCGACGAAGCGATCACGAGCGCGCGCCGGGAGGTGCAGACCATCGAGCGGAGGTTTCGCGACCTAGGGTGGGACCGCGCGATCGGGAGCTCCGGAACGATCCGCGCCACCGCCGACGTCCTGCGCGAGAGCGGCTGGGCAGACGGCACGGTGACGCCCGCCGGGCTCAAGAAGCTCCGCAAGACCATGGTCGCGGCGGGAGCCGTCAAGAAGCTCGACCTTCCCGGGCTCAAGCCGACCCGGGCGCCGGTCTTCCCGGGCGGCGTGGCGGTGCTCAGCGCCGTCTTCGACGGCTTGGACATCGAGAGGATGGAGACCTCCTTCGGCGCCCTTCGCGAGGGTCTGCTCTACGACCTGCTGGGGCGGATTCGCCACGAGGACGTCCGTGAACGGACGATCCGCATCCTCCAAGACCGCTACCACGTCGATCGCCACCACGCCGCCCGCGTCGAACGCCACGCGGTGGAGTTCCTGCGGCAGGCCGCTCCCGGGTGGGGCCTCGACCCCGCCGCCGCGGGACGCTTCGTCACGTGGGCCGCCCGCCTCCACGAGGTGGGCTTGGCCATCGCTTACCACCACCACCAGGGCCACGGCGCCTACCTCGTCGCCAACTCGGATCTCCCGGGTTTCTCGCGGGACGACCAGCGGCTCCTCGCGGCGATCGTGGGCGGGCACCGGCGGCGCATCCGCCCGCCGCTGCTGGAGGAGCTCTCCCCCACGCGCCAGACGCTCGCGCTCCGCCTGATCGTCCTCCTCCGGCTCGCCGTCCTGGCCAACCGCGACCGGGGGCCGCGCCCTCCCCCGCCGTTCCGGCTCGAGGGGCGCGAGAACGGGCTCCTCGTCCGCTACCCGCGTGGGTGGCTGCGGCGAAACCCTCTCACCCGCCAGGACTTCGACCAGGAGGCGGCCTACCTCGCGCGCGTCGGCTTCGCGTTCGAGGCGAGGCCGTCCGAGGAATAGCCCGGCTCGCCCGGGGGGGAAGGGCCATCGCCGCCGCGCAGCACGCCGCGTGGCGCACGGTCCTCCTTCCTCAATCCCCCTCGCTATCGAGCAGGCGACGCATGTCGTCGAAGCGCGCGCGTTCCGCCTTCGTCGCCTCGGGGTACTCCAGGGCGAAGCTCCGTAGCGTGTCGAGGACGATGCCCGCCACGATCACACGCATCTCGGGCTTGTCGTCGGCGGGAATCGCGTACCAGGGCGCCCACGGGCGCGACGTGGCGCGAAGGGCGTCCTCGTACGCCTCCATGTAGCGGTCCCAGGACTCCCGCTCCCTCACGTCGCTCGACGAGAACTTCCAGTTCTTCTCGGGCTCGTCGAGGCGCGAGAGGAAGCGCTGCCGCTGCTCCTCCTTGGAGACGTTCAGCCAGAACTTGAGGATGACCGTGCCATTGCGGGCGAGGTGCTTCTCGTAGTCGGAGATCGACTCGTATCGCTCCTTCCAGATCGTCTTCGGATCGATCCGGTACGGCAACTGCTGGTCCTTCAGCAGCTCCCGGTGCACCCGCACCACCAGGACCTCCTCGTAATAGGAGCGATTGAAGACGGTGATGCGGCCCCGCTCCGCCGCGCGGACCTGCGTGCGCCAGAGGAAGTCGTGATCGAGTTCCAGCGCCGTGGGCTGCTTGAAGGAGTGGACCTCGCAGCCCGCCGGGTTCACGCCGGTCAGGACCGCGCGGATCGTGCCGTCCTTCCCCGCCGCGTCCATGGCCTGGAAGACGAGAAGGACCGCACGGCGGTCGCGGGCCCAGAGGACATGCTGGCATTCCCCGATCCCCTCGACCAGATCCTCGAGCCGCTTCTTCGCCTCCTTCTTGCCGAGACGATCGTGCTTCCGCGCCCTCGTGTGCGCGTCGGCGATGTGGAACGTGCCATCGTACGGTACCCGATACGGACTGCCCAGCGCCTCGAACAAGCCGATTCCCTCCCTCCTACTCCCCGTCCTTCTTCGCCGTTTCCTTCGGCTTGCGGGACTTCTTCTTCGTCTTGTTCTCGGCCGGCTTCTTGGCCTCCTTCTTCGGGGCGTCCGCGCCCTCGTCCGGGTCCGTCGGCGGCGGAGCCTCGGCGATGCGAGTCGCCTCCTCGGCGCCCCGCGGGAAGAGGTAATCGAGGATCCGACCGATCTCCTCCTTCATCTCTGCGCGCTTCACGATCCGATCGATGTAGCCGTGATCCAACAGGAACTCGGCTCGCTGGAATCCCTCCGGAAGCGTCTTCCGGATCGTGCCCTGGATCACCCGCGGTCCGGCGAACCCGATCAGGGCACCCGGCTCGGCGAGGGTCACGTCGCCCTGGGCGGCGAAGGAGGCGGAGACGCCGCCCGTACAGGGGTCGGCCAGCACGGCGACGTAGGGCAGCTTGGCGTCCTTGAGCTGCCCGATCGCCGCGCTCGTCTTCGCCATCTGCATCAACGAGAGCGCGCCCTCGTGCATCCGGGCCCCCCCCGACGTGGCGACCACGATCAGCGGAACCTCGCGCTCGCGCGCGTCGTCGGCGGCGAGCGCCACCCGTTCCCCGACCACGACGCCCATCGACCCCCCCATGAACCCGAAGTCCAGGACGCACAGCGTGACCGGACGGCCGCCAAGGCGACCGCGCCCCGCGACGGCCGCTTCGGTCAGGGAGGTCTTCGTCTGGCTGCGCTTCAGCTTCTCGTCGTACGGTTCCCGGTCCATGAAGCGCAGGGTGTCGGTCGGCGCCACCTCCTCGCCGATCGGCTCGAAGGTCCCCTCGTCGATCAGGAGTTTCACGCGATCGTGCGCCTTGATCTTCATGTGGAAACCGCACTCGGGACAGACGTTGAGGTTCTCCTCGACCGCGTTCGTGAAGACCGTCTTGCCGCAGGACGAGCACTTCATCCACAAGCCGTGCGGGATCTCCTTCTTCTTCCGGAAGAACGCCATCACTCCCTCCCCGGTCCGGTCGCACGCAGGCGTTCGATCGCCCTCGCCCGATCGGGCCTCCTGAAGACCGCCGTCCCGGCGACGAGCACGTTCACGCCCGCTTCGATCGCCCGAGGCGCGGTCGTCTCGTCGATCCCGCCGTCGATCTCGATGTCTCCGGCGTATCCCTCCTCCCGGAGGGTGCGGACCTTGCCCAGGACGTCCGCGATGAACGACTGGCCTCCGAAGCCCGGGAACACCGACATGATCAGCACGAAGCCGGCGGCATCCAGATAGGGCCTCGCGCGGTCGAGAGGGGTGTCTGGATTGAGGACGACGCCCGGGCGGGCCCCCCTCTCGCGGATCGCGGCCAACGCGGCGGCCACGTCGTCGGGCGCCTCGACGTGGACGCTCACCCAGTCCGCCCCGGCATCGCAGAACGCCTCCACGTAGCGGGTGGGATTGTCGATCATCAGGTGGCAGTCGAGCACCGCGTCCGTGGTGGCGCGGACGCTCCTGACGAGCGGCGGCCCGAAGGTGATGTTCGGCACGAAGTGACCGTCCATCACGTCCAGGTGGAGGAGGTCGGCGCCGCCTTCCACCGCCTCCCGGATCTCGTCGCCGAGACGCGAGAAGTCGGCGGAGAGGATCGACGGAGCGACCCGCACCTCGGAACTCACGCTCGGCGACACGTCCGGCACGACGTCTCAGGCCCCCGCGGGGACCTTGACCGCCATGCGCTCCAGCAGATCCCGGCAGCGCGCGCTGTATCCCCACTCGTTGTCGTACCAGCTGCAGACCTTGACGAACGTGCCGTTCGCCATCGTCAGGCCGGGATCGAAGATCGAGGAGTGGTCGTTGTGGACGATGTCGCTCGAGACGATCGGATCCTCGCTGAAGCCGAGGATGCCGTGCAGCGGTCCCTCCGAGGCCTTCTTCATCGCGGCGTTCACCTGCTCCGCCGTCGTCTCCTTCTCCAGGATGCAGGTCAGATCGACGATGCTCCCCGTGGCCACCGGGACGCGGACGGCGAAGCCGTCGAGCTTGCCGGCGAGGGAGGGGATGACCTTCCCCACCGCCCGGGCGGCGCCGGTGGTCGTAGGAATGATGTTGATCGCCGCGCTCCGGGCCCGGCGCAGGTCCTTGTGCGGCAGGTCGAGGATCCGCTGGTCATTCGTGTACGCGTGGATGGTGTTCATCAGCCCGCGGACGATGCCGAATTCCTCGTGGAGGACCTTCGCGACCGGCGCGAGGCAGTTCGTCGTGCAGGAGGCGTTGCTGACGAGCCGGTGCTCCGGCTTCAGCGTGTCGTCGTTCACGCCGAGCACGATCAGGGCGTCGAGTTCGTCCTTGGGGGGAACGGTCAACAGCACCTTGGAGGCGCCGCCCTCCACATGTTGCTGGATCTGCTCGCGCTTTCGGAAGACGCCCGTCGACTCGAGGACGATGGGGCCGTCGTGCTGGTCCCACGGGAGCTTTGCGGGGTCCTTCTCGGAGAGCATCGGCACGCGCCACTCCCCCGCGATCAGCGTATTGCCCTCCACGGCGACCCGCTCCGGGAAGATCCCCTGGGTGGAGTCGTACTTGAGCAGGTGCGCCATCGTGGGCGCGTCGCCGAGGTCGTTGATCGCGACGACCCGGAAGTGATCCCGCTTCTCGTAGAGCAGGCGGAACACCATGCGCCCGATGCGGCCGAATCCGTTGATCCCGATCTCGATCGCCATGTCCAATCCTCTCCGCCACGGAGGGCGCCCCGTCGCCGACGGGTCGTCGCGTGCCTGTCAGGGTCCGCCGCAGAGGATACCGACCGCACCCGGCCCCGGCTTCGGAGGGACGGCCCGAGTCCGCCACGGGGTAGCATCGGGGAAATCTCCTCGGGGGGCTTTTCGTGCCGGGGCTGTCGCCGCTCGCCGCGCTCGTCCATCGGGAAATCCTCCTCGGGGACCTCGCGAGGCCTCAGGAGGGCGTGCTCGTCGCGGTGAGCGGGGGCGCCGACTCCCTGGCCCTCGCCGGCCTTCTCGGCGAGATCGCCGACGCGGGCCTCCTCCGGCCCCCGGCCATCGCCCATCTGGACCACGGATGGCGCGGCGCAACGGAGGCTCGGGCCGACGCGGAGGTCGTCGATCGTTTCGCCCGCGCGCGCGGCCTCGCGGTCCACCGTGCGGGTCCCCCGCCCGCCCCCGTGCCGAGCGAGGACGCTGCACGCCGGTGGCGCTACGCCACCCTCGCCGGCCTCGCTCGTCGCCTCGGTGCCACGCGCATCGCCACCGGCCACCATCGCCGCGACCAGGCGGAGACGGTCCTTCTCCGGCTCGCCCGCCGCAGCGGCCGACACGGCCTTCGCGGGATCGAGCCCTGCCGTCCGCTCGCCGGCCACGGCGTCGCGGTCGTGCGCCCCCTCCTCGACCTCGATCCGCGGGCGCTTCGCGCGTGGCTCCTCGCTCGCGGCGCCCGCTGGCGCGAGGACGTCACGAACGACGACGCCTCGCGCGACCGCACCCGGGCGCGGCGGGACCTTCTCCGTGCGGGAACCCGGCGCGAGATCCGACTGTCGCGCTTCGCCGCCCGCGTGCGCCGGCGGTTCCTCGGCAGGGAGCACGAGGTCTCGTTCCGCCTCGCCGGCCGGCGCCGCCCCCGCCCCTTTGCCGGCGCGACGGAGGTGGATCGCGCGGCCCTGCTCGCCCTTGGCCCGCGCCTCTTCGAGACGGCGCTGCGGACCTGGGGCCGGGACGTCGCCGCCGATCGCGACGGCCCCTACCTCACCGCGCGGCACATCTCCCTGGCGCGGCGGGCGTTCCTCGACGCCGGCGCCGTCGATCTCCCGCACTCGCTCGCGTTGCGCGTCGGAAGCCGCCGGGCGTTCTTCTACCGCCGGGCGGGATGGGATGGCGCCCCGCTCCCCCGCCTCGTCCGGGAGGAGACGACGGGCGCCTTCGACCTCGCTCGATTCCTCCGTTCGCGCCACCCCCACGAGGCCGTGTTCGACGGGGATCGGTTGGGCGAGGGCCATCGCCTTCGCCGCGCCCGGCCCGACGACCGCTTCCGACCGCGGGGCGCCGCGTCCGCCGCCACAAGGCCCCTCTTCCCCTGGCTCGCGCGCCAGGGCGCGCCCTCGTGGCTTCGGCCCCGGTTGCTCGTCGTGGCCGGGCCGGACGCCGTCGCATGGGTGCCGGGCTACCGGGAGGCGGCGGGGCTCGAGGTGGGCGCGACGACGCGGCGCGTCGTCCGGCTGGCGCTCGCGCCCCCGGCGGTCGAGCCGCCCGCGCGAATCGAGAGCGTCCCGCGCTGACGCGTCTCCGCCGCCGGTGGGCGAAGGCCGTGCGTGACGGCTACGGCGTCTGGGCGTTGGACGTCTTCGACTTCGCGCCGTCCTCCAGCCGCTTCTCCTCCTTCGGCGGCTGCTTCTCCTCGTCCTCTTCTTCGTCGTCGCTGCCCATCTCGACCGCCTCGTTCAGCCCCTTCTTGAACTGGCTGATGCCCTGGCCGAGGCTCCGGGCGACCTTCGGGATGCGGCTTCCGAAGAGCAGCAGGATCACCACCAGGATGATCCAGACCTCGTAGCCGCCGGGGAGGCCCGCGAAGACGGAGGGGAGAGGGAAGGCAGACATGCGTGTACCTCGCAGGGGCGCGCACCACAGTGTACGCCTCTCGCCCGGGAGGGCCCCACGCGGCGAGGAGGGTTCCCGACTCCCACGCGCTTCCCTCGGGACGGAGGGGCCCTCCGGGCGGGCCGCCCGTCCCACTGGCCTTCCCGACCCCCGGCGGCAGGACCCCGGTCGGCCCCGCCGGGGACGCCGCAGGCGCCCCGACGGTGGGCCTGGCCGGACTTGCCCGGGAAGCGCGCGACGGGACCGCCGGACGTCGCCATCCGCCAGGAGGCACCGCCCGCAAGCCGTCCTCTCTTCACGACGACAGCGGTGTCCTGGCGCATGGCTCGTCGGGTTCGAGGGCAAGGCGCGAGGAGAAGGCGACCCCACGGAGTCGCCGACGACGAGCAACCCAGGCTCCGGAGGCGAGATGCGCGGCAGGGCCGCGCGATGTCCACGTCCGTTCGTGGGTCGCGCAGGCCAGTCTGCCGTGCCGGACGTTCCCATCCATGAGGCCGTGCAGCACGCTGGCCTGGGGGCGATCGGCCCCCGTCGTCCTCCTTGCGTACGGTCGTACGCGGCGTCGACCTCGTGGGGCCTCTGCTCCCCATCCAGCGCGCCGACCGGAGGCGATCGCCGCGGAGGGACACCCTCGGGGGGTCCCTCCGGGCGTCGTCCCTTGCCCACGAAGTTGCGACTCAGGACACTAGTTCTTCTTCGGAATCGCCGCCACGATCCCGCCGTCGTGGGTCACGCCGTAGATGGCGCCCCCGCTGGTGTTCGTCGGGATGAGATCGAACATCTGGAGCGGGAGCCGGTCCACGACGCCGTAGTTCGACTCCATGTCCCGGAACACGGCGTTGCAGTGCTCGTTCAGCGTCACGACCCAGCGCCCGTAGCGGGCGACGGGCTTTCGCCCGTCCTTCTCGCGGAAGAGGGGCGCCCCGGTCTGCAGGTCGAAGGCCGAGAGCCCGGCCCGGTTCTTGGCGAAGGCGATGCCGCTGTAGACCTCGACCTCGATCGGCGGTGCCCCCTCGACACCTGCGGACCGCCGCGAGACGGTGTTCTGCCCCAGCACCCACGGGCGCACCTTGATCGGTGCGTCCGTCCCCTCGAGCCAGAGGACCTCGCCCGTGGCGAGGTCGATGCCGCGGAAGAGCCCGTCCTGCGAGCCGACGACCACCTGGGCGGGCGTCACGACGGGGGTGGCGCTGATCGCACCCGGAATCTTCTGCCTCCAGAGCGGCTCTTCGGGGGCGTTCAGGCCCGTGCCCATGGAGAGGATGACGCCGTTCTCGCAGGCGAGGATCAGGCTGGCGTTCGACGGGTCCACCTGCGGCGCGGCCCAGAGGAGCCCGGGCGCGGTCCGCCCGGCCCCGCGCCGTCCGTCGGCGAGGCTGATCTCCTCGAGGATCCGGTTGTGGCCGGGGGAGCCGAGCGACCCGACGTAGACGCGGCTCCCATCGGAGTCGACGCCGCCCGTCGCGGCGAAGGGGAGTTGGACCGGGAACCGGTCGAGTTCCGCCCCGCTCCGCTTGGAGAAGGCGTGGATCCAGTAGCTGTTCTGTGCCTTCACGAGGAAGACGTACTCGGACGGGCCCTCCCCGGGCACGGCGGCCAGCGGGCCCTTCAGCGAGTTCACCCAGCGGACCGACAGGTCCTCGCGCGCCATCGGGTAGACGAGGCCCGTCTGCGAGACGATCAGCAGGTCGTCCTGCATCAGGTACGCCCCCGCCACCGCCATGGGGCGGCGCGCGGAGAGGTTGGCCCGGACGATGTGCACGTCCCAGGGCAGGCGTTCCAGGGCACGCTCGCCGAGGTCGGCGAGCGTGCCGACCTGACCCTCCGTGGCCGGGCGCTCCGGCTTGAGGCCGTCGCCCGCCGTGACGGGGGTCGTCACCGGGCCGCAGGCCAGGGCGACGAGGACGACAGCGGTCCAGAGGCTAGGTGCGCGCAAGATCCCTCGCATGGTCGTACTTCTCGCTGGTGGACAGGCTGGCTGTGCAAGCAGGGGAACACGTCCCCGCGCCCGCTCGCTTCCTCACGGACACGGAGGGGACCGAGGCTCTCGCGGAGGCTCCCTGCACGCGGCCTCCCGCACCTCCTACAGCGGCCAAGGTATAGGCCTCGGACCCCGCAGTGTCAAGGAAGAGTGAAACGGGCGGCGCACCCAAAGTCCGCTCGATTCCACGGGTTAGGGCCACCCTTCGCTCCCGCCGTTTTGCTGTCCGCGGACGCGCTCCAGGGCTACGATCGGGTGCTTCCGAACCCCCCCCCCTCGCCGTGCTGTCCCGCCTGAGCAAGAACATCGAGGACCTGACGGTCCGGGTCGACCGCGCCCGGGCGCGGAGCGCGTCCTCGGCGAAGGCCGTTCGCATGGTGATCGTGACCAAGTCCGCCCCGCCGGCGGTGTTCGGGCTCCTCGCGCGCCTGGGCGTCCGGGACGTGGGCGAGAACCGGGTCGTGGCCGCAGCCTCCCGGCGTCCCGGCGCGCCGCCGGGGCTGGTCTGGCACGGCATCGGCCATCTCCAGCGCAACAAGGTGGCCCGCGCCGTGGAACTCTTCGACGTCTTCCACGCCCTCGACTCCGGGCGGCTGGCCGACCGCATCGAGTCGGTCCTCGCGAGCATTGGCCGTCGATGGCCCGTATATATCCAAGTCAACGCCGCCCTGGACCCCGCCAAGGGAGGGGTAGATCCGTCGGAGACCCGGTCCTTCGTGAAATCCCTCCTCACCCTCCCCCACCTGGACCTCGTGGGGTTCATGACCATGGCCCGCCTGGAGGCGGACGAGGCGGAGACGCGCGCGGCGTTCCGCACCCTGCGCGAGATCCGTGACGACGCGGTTCGGGCCGGTCTCGGCGATCCGCCTCCTTCCCGGCTGTCGATGGGGATGACGGACGACTTCGAGTGGGCCGTCGAGGAAGGCGCCACCGACGTGCGCATCGGTCGCGCGGTCTTCGACGGCGTGACCGTCGATCCGGAGAATGCCGCGACGTCGCCGAAGGAGGGGCCGTGACGCTTCGCATCCGCATCGAGCACGGCCAGGACGCCGGGCACACGTGGCGCCTGGCGGCCCCGGGCGGCTATCTGCTCGGGAGGAGCACCCAGGTTCCGATCCGCATCCTCGACATGAAGGTGTCGAAGGGCCACGCCCGGATCGACGTGTTCCCCGACGGCAGCGAACCGCAGATCAGCGACCTCGGCTCCCGACACGGCACGCTCCTGAACGGCCAGCCGGTCCAGAGCACCAAGACCCTCAAGCCGGGCGACGAGTTGCGCCTCGGCCTCACGATCCTCCGGATCCTCTCGGACGGCGAGGCCGACGTGACGCCCCATCCGTCCTCCGCGCCCGGCGAGGCGGAGACCGCCCCGGCGTCGAAGAGCGCCCGCGACATCATCGCCGGCACGCCCAAGAAGGTCCGGCGGGAGTTTCCCGCCGACGCCCTCGTGGGGAAGGAGATCGGCGGGTACAAGGTCCTGAAGAAGATCGGCCAGGGCGGCATGGGATCCGTCTACGTGGCCGAGCAACTCTCGCTGCACCGCGAGGTCGCCTTCAAGGTCCTGAGCGAGAAGTTCACCTCCGACCGCACCTTCGTGGACCAGTTCGTGAACGAGGCGCAGTCCGCGGCGGCGCTGAACCACCCCAACGTCGTGCAGGTCTACGACGTCGGCCGCGAGAACGGGCGCTACTACTTCTCCATGGAGTTCGTCTCCGGAGGTTCGCTCGAGGAGCGTCTCCACGAGGAGGGGAAGGCCTCCTGGCAGGACGCGTTGAACTGGCTGATCGATGCGGCCAACGCCCTGATCTTCGCGAACAAGCGCGACATCCTCCACCGGGACGTCAAGCCCGACAACCTGATGCTCGCCGAGGACGGCAGCGCCAAGCTCTGCGACCTCGGCCTCGCGAAGAAGGCCGCCAACCCCGACATGCTGGCCGCGGGCATCATCGGTACGCCGGCGTTCATCTCGCCCGAGGCGATCCGCCGCCGCCGCGACATCGACGTCAGGAGCGACCTCTACTGCCTGGGCTGCACGTTCTACCGGGTGTTGACCGGCAGGAGCCCGTATCCCGGCAAGACCGTGAAGGAGATCCTGATCGGGCACCTGAAGAAGCCGGTGCCCCGCGTGAGTCAGAGCGTCCAGGGCCTGCCGAAGGAACTCGACGACGTCATCTTCAAGCTCATGCAGAAGGAACCCGACGAGCGCTACGAGTCGCCTTCCGACCTGCTCCAATCCCTCGACAGGATCCGCATCCAGCACGGCCTGGAGGCCCACGGGATCCGCCCCCCGAGCCGCAAGCCCCTGGTGATCGCCGTGGCCGTGCTCGTGGTCGTGCTCGCGGGCGCGCTCACCGTGATCCTCCGGCCGAGGGAGCCCTTGAAGAGAGGGCCGACACCGGAGGAGATCCAGAAGCGGGAAGCGGCGGAGGCGGAGGCCCGTGCCAAGGCCTCCGAGGCGTTCCAGAGCGCGGCGGGCAAGGCGCTGAGCGACCTGAGGCTCACTCGCGCCAAAGGGCAACTCGGGATCGACAACTACACCGATCCGTCATGGGCCCAGCTCGCAGGCGACTTCGAGAAGCTGGCGGAGGACCTGACCTCCAACGAGGACTACGGCGAAGAGCCGGACATCCTCCAGATCGCCGAGGAGGCGCGCAAGGAAGCGAAGGAGATCCGCGAGGGTGTCGGCCTGAGGAAGCGCCTCGCCGCCGGCGTCACGCACGCGCGCGAGACGAAGCTGCAGGAGCTCGATGGGAAGCTGAAGGACCTCCGCAAGGGCTTCGACGACGACTTGGACAAGGGCCTGTGGCTCGCCGCGATGCAGCGGGTCCGGAAGGACGAAATCGACCGCCTGCTCAAGCCCTACCTCGAGATCCGTATCGAGGACATCCTCCCCGACGACGTCCCCCGCGCCGACAAGCTCAAGTTCAAGGGGGAGTTGCTGCTCGATCCGAAGAAGCACGTCGCCCCCAAGGTGGCGAGGTACCTGCCGGGCGCTTCGCCGGGCGAAGCCCTCTGGGAGAAGGCGCGCGCGTACGGCGTGAAGCATCACCACGACGCCATCAGCCGCGCCAGGACGCTCCTGAACACGAAGCCTCCGACCCACGAGGGATTGGAGGCGGCCGAGGGGGAGCTTCGGGAGTGGCTCGACACACTCCCCGAGGACGCCGCCGTCGGCGACGCGGAGATCGCGAAGAAGATCGCGGACTGGCGCAAGGAGGGGCGCTACCTCGAGCGCCAGGCCCAGATCCGCAACGCAAGGCTGTACCGCGCGGACCAGGAGCACGATCGCCAGGCCTTGGTCACGCTGGTGAAGGCGCTCCGGACGCCGTGGGACGGTCTCCTCTTCAAGTTCCGGTTCGCGGCCGCCGCCCAGCAGGCCGAGAAGGCCGCCGCGGAGATGCGCGACCCCCGCTACCGCCTCCTCGCGGCGGGTCTCGCCGACGACGCCCGCGCGCTGGAGGCGCTCGTCCAGAGGATCGTCGCGGCGTATCCGGATGGCTGGTCGGACGCCGTGGTGACGGTCCCCGACCCCGAGGGAGGACAGGGCGAGGCCCGCGTCAAGGCCGTGACCGAGCAGGGACTGGACTTCGGCGACGGCGTCCGCCCGTGGGCCCGGCTCGGGATGACGTGGCTGGACCACCGGCTCCTCTTCCCCGAGGGGGGGAAGCCCCGCATCGCCCTCGAAGCGGCCGACCAGCGCGGCGTGGCTGCGCTGGCCGAGCTCGCGATCGACTACGACCGGGCGACGAAGGCCTACCAGGCCTGCCTCGCCGCCCTGCCGGCCGACAGCGACGAGCAGGCCGCTCTCCGCGAGCGGATGGGGCGCCTCGGCCTGGAGAAGCAGACGGCCGGGTACTGGCAGCAGATGATCGGGATCTTGCGGCAAGTCGAGAGCTTCGTGAACGCCCACCACCCGGACACGGTCGGGGAGGAGACGTTCTGGGAGAACGAGGAACTCCGCAAGGACGCCGCGGGGCGCGCCTCGGAGATGCGCCGTCTCCTCCAGGAGGCCCGGGCCGCCGAGGCCCACCTTCGCGACGACGTCGAGCTCCAGACCACGGTGTGGGGCATCGCGATCAGCGCGAAGCCCTCCGTCGAGCTGGCGTATGCGGGAGAGCCCCAAGTCCACGTCCCGGCCCCGCTCGATCCCCCCCCGTCCATGACCGACGACGGGGCCGACGGGGCCCCGGGAGGCGACGGCGAGAAGAAGGTCGCGCCCGGAGACGACGGGAAGACGCCGGGAGCGGACGGGACGAAGGACGGCGAGGGGAGCGGCGACGGGGCCGACGGGGCGCCGGAGGGCAAGGGGTCCCAGCCCGGCAACGGGAACCAGCCCCCCGGTTCGAACGAGCCCGACGCGCCCGCGCCGCCTGGGGGGTAGCGGCGTGTCCGCACCGCCCCGGTTCGCCCGCGCCAGGGCCGACGGGGTGGAGATCCGCCTGAAGGTCGTCCCGGGGGGCTCGAAGGACGAGGTGCTCGGCCCGTACGGCGACCGGCTTCGCGTCAAGGTCTCCGCGCCGCCCGAAGGCGGACGGGCGAATGGTGCGGTGATCGCGCTGCTCGCGAGGTCGCTGGGCGTGCCCGCGAAGGACCTGACGCTCACAGCCGGACGGGCGACGGCCCTCAAGACCGTCCACGTCCGGGGCCTCTCGCCCGACGACGTCTCGACCCGCCTGTGAAGCGCCCGTCTCGACGTCCCCGGCGCCGGACGGATCCGGCGCCGGGGACCGGGGCGTGGGCCGGCTACTTCACCTCGAAGTCGGCGTCGATCACGTCGTCGTCGCCCTTGCCGCCGGCCTTCGGGCCGCCGGACGGGGCCGAGGCGCCGGCAGACGCGGCCTCCTCGCCCTGCGCCTTCTGGGCTTCCTCGTACATGATCTTGGCGACCTCCTGGCTCGCGGTCATGAGGTCCTGGATGCCCTTCTCGATGGCCTCCGGGTCGTCCTTGGCCTTGAGCTCCTCGAGGGCCTTCTTCTTCGCCTCGATACGCTCCTTCACGTCGGCCGGGACCTTGCCCTCGTGCTCCTTCATGAGCTTCTCGATCTGGTAGGCCGCGTGGTCGGCCTGGTTGCGGGCCTCGGCGATCTTCGCGCGCTTCTCGTCGTCCGATGCGTGCGACTCGGCGTCCTGGCGCATCTTCTCCACCTCTTCCTTGGAGAGGCCGGAAGAGGACTCGATCTTCACCTTCTGCTCCTTGCCCGTGCCCTTGTCCTTCGCGGACACGTGCATGATGCCGTTGGCGTCGATGTCGAACGAGACCTCGATCTGCGGGAGGCCGCGCGGAGCGGGCGGAATGCCGTCGAGAAAGAACTTCCCGAGCGTCCGGTTGTCGGACGCCATCTTTCGCTCGCCCTGCATGACGTGGACTTCCACCTGCGGCTGGTTGTCGGCCGCCGTCGAGAACGTCTCGGACTTGCGCGTGGGAATGGTCGTGTTCCGGGGGATCAGGACGTGCATCAGCCCGCCCTGGACCTCGACGCCGAGCGAGAGCGGCGTCACGTCGAGAAGGAGCAGGTCCTGCACCGTCTCGTCGCCGGAGAGGATGCCGGCCTGGACGGCGGCGCCCAGCGCCACGGCCTCGTCCGGGTTCACGGTCTTGTTGCCGTCGCGCTGGAAGATCTCCTTCACGAGGGCCTGGACGAGCGGGACGCGCGTCGAACCGCCCACGAGGAGCACGTCGGTCAACTCCGAGGCGGAGATGCCGGCGTCGGTCAGCGCCTGCTCGCAGGGCGGGCGCAGCCGCTCGATCATGGGCTCGACGAGCTGCTCGAACGTCGCGCGGGTGATCGTCTTGGTGAGGTGCTTCGGCCCCGCGGCGTCGGCGGTGATGAACGGCAGGTTGACCTCCGCCTGCATCGCGGAGGACAGGTCGATCTTCACCCGCTCGGCGGCCTCGCGGAGGCGGTGGAGCGCCATGGTGTCCTGGCGCAGGTCGATGCCGTTCGTCTTCTTGAACTCGTTCGCGATGAAGTCCACGAGGGCCTGGTCGAGGTCGTCGCCGCCGAGGTGGGTGTCGCCGCTGGTGGACTTCACCTCGAAGACGCCCTCGCTGAGCTCGAGGATGGAGATGTCGAACGTGCCGCCGCCGAAGTCGAAGACGGCCACCTTGCCTGACTTCTTCTTGTTCAGCCCGAAAGACAGGGCCGCCGCCGTCGGCTCGTTGATGATCCGGCGCACCTCGAGACCGGCGATGACCCCGGCGTCCTTCGTGGCCTGCCGCTGGGAGTCGTTGAAGTAGGCGGGCACCGTGATGACGGCGTCCTTGGCCTCCTGGCCGAGGTAGTCCTCCGCGGCCTTCCGCAGGTACTGGAGGATGATCGCGGAGATCTGCGGCGGCGTGTAGGTCTCGCCGCGGATCTCGACCTTCACCAACTCGTCCGTGGCACCCACGATCTTGTAGGTGACCTGCTTCTCCTCGTCGGCCACCTCGCCGTGGCGCCGGCCCATGAAGCGCTTGATGCTGTAGATCGTGTTCTGCGGGTTGGTGATTGCCTGACGTCGCGCCGCCTGCCCCACGAGCCGCTCACCGCTCTCGGTGAAAGCGACGACGCTGGGCGTGAGCCGGTGCCCGTCGGGGTTGACGATGACCCGGGGCTCGCCTCCCTCCATGACCGCCACCACGCTGTTCGTGGTTCCGAGGTCGATGCCGATGATCTTGTGCGCCATGTGTCCGTTCCCTTCGCGTTGCCTTCTCGACAGCGGTCTTCGCCGGCGATCCCCGCCGGCCCATCGTGTCGTCCTCCGCCGCGTCGTGCCCGAGTGACAGGGTGGCCCGCTCCTATCGTGCCGTTTCTGCACGATCGGAGCCGCCCGACGCGGGGGCATGCCTGTATTCCTTGATCTTCCGGTACAGCGTTCGTGTGCTGATCCCCAGCATCTGCGAAGCGCGTTCCCGATTGCCCCCGACATCGCGGAGCGTGTTCTCCACGAGCGCCCGCTCCACCTGCCCGAGCGGTAGTCCCGACAGGTGCGCCAGCACCTCCGGGCCCCCCCTCTGCCGGCCGGATGTACGGGGGTACGACGGGCGGCGGGATCACGGGCTCGGGGGAAAGGAGCACCATCGACTCGATGGCGTTCTTGAGCTCGCGGACGTTGCCGGGCCAGGAGTAACGGCTGAGGATCTCGAGGGTTGCGGGCGCCAGCGACCGGCCGGTCTTGCCGTGACGGCGTGCCGCCTCGGCCAGGAAGTGCTCGGCCAGCCGCGGGAGGTCGGCCAGGCGCTCCCTCAGCGCAGGCAGATCGATCTGGACCACGCGGAGGCGGAAGCTCAGATCGTCGCGGAAGGAGCCTTCCCGGACCATGGTGTCGAGGTCGCGGTTCGTCGCGGCGATGACCCTCACGTCCACCTGGATGGGCTCGTTCGCGCCGACCCGGACGATCTCGCCCGACTCCAGCGCGCGCAGCAGGTGGGCCTGGGTGGAGAGGGGCATGTCGCCGATCTCGTCGAGGAAGAGCGTGCCTCCGTCCGCCGCCTCGAAACGCCCCTTGCGGCGGTGCACGGCCCCGGTGAACGCCCCCTTCTCGTGGCCGAACAACTCGCTCTCGAGCACCCCCTCCGCGAGCGCCGCGCAGTTGAGCGGGATGAAGGGGCGGTTCCGGCGGGGCCCCGCGCGGTGGAGCGCCTGGGCGACCAGTTCCTTGCCCGTGCCGCTCTCGCCGCGGATGAGGACGGTGGCGTCCGTGTCGACGATCTGGTTCATCACATCGAGGACGCGCTGCATCGACTGGCTTCCGCCGAGGATGCCGGGAAACGCGAAGGACTTGTCGATGGTGGTCTGGAGCTCGAGGTTGTGGCGCTCCAGGCGGATGCGCTCGCCGGCGGAACGAATCGTCTCCCGGAGCATGCCGAGATCGACGGGCTTCTGGAGGTAGTGGAGCGCTCCGCCCTGCATCGCCTGGACGGCGCCCTCCACCGTGCCGTAGCCCGTCACGATGATGCACTGGGGGACGGCCCCGGCCTCCCCTCTCAGCGCCCGGCATCGAGCGACGACCTCCAGCCCGTCCAGGTCCTCGAGTCTCAAGTCCGTGACGACGAGGTCGGGACGCTCCCTCTCCAACCGGTCCAGGGCGTCCCGCCCCGCGTGGACCACGTCCACGCGGTGGCCCTGCTGCTCGAGCACGTCCGCCATGACCTCCGCGTGGCCGACGTCGTCCTCGACGACCAGGACCGCCAGCGGATAGGGCTTCGGGGGTACCGCCATGATCCTGACATCTTGTCTCCTCTCCAGGGACAGGTTGTCAGGATTCCAGGGAGGCTTCCCCTTCCCGAGGCGGGCCCGCCAGGGGGAGCCGGAGCACGAAGTTGGTTCCCTTGCCGAGCGCCGTCTCGAAGGAGAGGCTCCCGCCGTGCTCCTCGGCGACGCGGCGGGCCGTGGGGAGCCCCAGCCCGCTGCCGGAGCGCTTGCGGCTGAAGTAGACCTCCCAGACGCGCTCCCGGAGCTCGTCCGGGATCCCCGGGCCCGTGTCGATGACGTCGATGCGGGCGTGCTCCCCCTCCAGGCGCGTCCGGACGATGAGCTGGTGGCGCCGGGACGGGCGGTCGCCCTTCTCGGGGGAGGCCGGCCCCCGTTCGTTCGAGCCCATCCCTTCCATGGCCTGCACCGCATTCAGGACCAGGTTCAGCAAGGCCTGCTTGAGAAGCCGTTCGTCGAGAAGGACGAGCGGCAGATGGCGGTCCGGATAGAAGGCGACGTCCACGTCCGCCCGCGCGCACTCGGGGCCGACGAAGACGGCCACCTCCTCGACGACGCGGTTCAGGTCCACCTTGGCCAGATCGAGGCGGCGGATCCCTGCGTAACGCAGGAAGTCGTCGAGGATCTCGCCGAGTCGCCGAACCTCGCGTCCCAGGTTCGCGACGCGCCGGGCCGTTCGTTTCGCCTTCGGGTCCTGCTCGTCCTCCGGCCAGTCCTCCTGGAGCAGCTGCAGGGTCACGTTCATCGTGGAAAGTGGGTTGCGGATCTCGTGGACCAGCCCGCCGGCGACCGCCCCGAGGAAGGCGAGTCCCTGAGGGGTGGGTGCGTCTCTCGGGCGCTGTCCGTCACCGTCCGGCATCGCCACCACGGTACCTTCGCTCCTCCGTCGGGATGAGAAGTCGGTGAACGCCCGGGCCCCACCGGGCCCGTTCGACGCCGCCGGGTATCCTCCCCTTCGATGGCGACCCAGGTGTTCAGTGTGATCGACCGTTCGGCCCGTCGGGAGGAGCTGGAGCGCGCCGGCGAGATCCTCCGCCGCGGCGGCCTCGTGGCCTTTCCAACGGAGACGGTCTACGGCATCGCCGTGGCCGCGGACCTGCCCGATGCCGTCGACCGCCTGTACGCGCTGAAGAGCCGTCCTCGCTCCAAGCCGATGACCATCCTGGTCGCCGATACGGGGCCGGTCTTCGACCGCTGCCCGCGGGTCTCGCCGGCGGCGCGGGAGCTCATGCGGCGGTTCTGGCCGGGCCCGCTCACGCTCGTCCTCACGGATCGCGACGGGCACTGGACCGGGTTCCGCCTGCCCGACCATCCTCTCGCGCGCGGTCTCGTGCGGCAGGCCGGGGTTCCGTTGCTCGTTCCGAGTGCGAACCTCTCGGGCCGGCCTCCGGCGACCACGGCGGCGGAGGTCCTCGAGCAGTTCCCGAAGGAGCTGGATCTCGTCATCGACGGCGGACCGGCGATCGGTGGAACCGCGAGCACCGTGGTCCGGGTGGACGGGGACGAGATCGACGTGCTGCGCGAGAGCGCAATCCCCGAGCAGCGCCTGCGCGACACGCATCGGGCGACCGTTCTCTTCGTGTGCCATGGCAACACCGACCGCAGCCCCCTCGCCGCCGCCCTCCTGCGCCGTCGCCTGGCCCGCCAACTCGGCGTCGCCGACGAGCAGGTCGAAGCGATGGGCTACCGGATCCTCACGGCCGGCGTGGGCGCGCGCCCCGGGAAGCCGGCCTCCGTCTCCACCCGGCGGATCGCGCGCGGCTGGGAGGACGGTCCTCTCGACATCGAGGGACACCGGTCGCGAGCGCTCACGACCGACCTCGTCGAGTCGGCCACGCGGATCTTCTGCATGGAGCCGGAGCAGCGCGAACAGATCCTGGCGTTCTTCCCCCATCGGGAACGCGACGTCCTCCTGATCGACCCGGAGGGACGGGCCGTCGCGGACCCGGCCGGCCGGCCCTTCGACCACTATCAGCGCCTCGCGCGGCGGCTCGACGCCGCGGCGCAACTGATCGCGCTGGGCCTGCTCCGGAAGATCGTCTGAGGGGGGCTCGATGGAGCCCGACCGGATCGCCGTCCGCTACGCGTCGGTCGGCCACGCCTGGATCGACGAGCCCGCGGCGGACGCCCCGCACCCCGCCGCTTGCGTGATCGCCGTTCACGGCTACGGCCTTCCCCTGGGACCGTGGCGCGAGACCGTGCGGGATCTCGCCCCCGGGGCGGTGACGGTCGTGCCGGAAGGACCGTCCCAGTTCTACCGGCGCGGGCGCCGACCGCTCGACGAGGCCGACGCCGTCGCCCACGCTTGGATCGCGAAACTGCCGCGCGAGCCGTTCGACGCGAGGAACGACGCCTTCCTCGGCGCCGTCCTCGGCGAGGTCCTCCCCACCCGCGACGTGGACCCGACCCGGGTGTTCCTGCTCGGCTACAGCCAGGGAGCGGGCGTGGCGCTCCACTTCGCGCTCTCGCACCCGGAGCGGATCGCCGGCGTCGTCGGCCTGGCCGGCGGTCTCGCGCTTCCCTACCGCGAGAACCTCCCCCGACTCGCCGGGAAGCCGGTGCTGTGGATCCACGGCACCGAGGACACGGGCTATCCTCCGGCGTACGCGCACGCGCTCGTCGAGGCGATGGAGCAGGCGGGCCTCGACCTCGAGTCCCACGCCCTCGAAGCGGGCCACGACCTCCTCGCCCCCGCCGGCCCCCTCGTCCGCACCTGGTTCTCCCGCCACCTGCCGACCTAGGGCCCGTCCGTGAATGACGGTCGCCCTTTCCACTCGCCTCCACGCCGTCTGCGGCCCTTCCTCGGTCGCGAATTCCTCGGCGTAGCTGGTGCTACGCCTGGAGGATCCGCTCCCTCGTCATGACCACATCCGACGCGTAGCGAAGCGTCTTTCTCAACACTCAATCCCGGCCGGGCCCCCAGTGTCCTGCGTCGCACGTTCGCGTGCCGAGGAACACGCCCGTCGGGACCCCGAGAGGGTATCCCTCCGCGGCGTTCGCCCCCGATCGGCGCGCTGGACGGGGAGCCGGAGGCCCCATGAGGACGACGCCGCGTACGACCGTACGCAAGGAGGACGAAGGGGGCCGATCGCCCCCCGGCCAGCGCGCCGCACGGCCTCGTGAATGGGAAGGTCCGGCACGCCCGGCGCGCCCGCCGGTCAGCGGACGATCCGGGACCGGAGCGCCTCGAAGAGAGGACGCGCGTCCGGCGGCGCGGCGGCGATCGTCTTCTCCAGGGCGTCGGATGTTCCCTCCCACCGGGGTCCCAGCGTCTCGAGAGCGGAGACGCAGACCGCGGGCAGGTACGGGCGAATGGAACGGTCGGCCTCCGTGCCCGGGGGGCCGGAGACCTGCAACCGCCCGGCGCCAGAGCAGAGGTCCGCGAGGAAGTCGAGGCATGCCTGGAGCAGCGCGGGCACGCTCTGGGATGCCTGGGCGGGGAACTGCGCGAGCCCACCGGCGACGCTGAACCGCACCGCCCGATCGGGAAACGCACGGAGCAGGATCGGCACGACGCGCGCGCCTTCGCCCCCCGAGAGGGTGATCGCCCGCAGGACCATCCGGGAGAGGACCGGCTCGTTCCGCGCCACCCTCGGCTCGAGGGCGTCGAGCACGGGAGAGAGCGACGCCTTGGGATCCTGCGTCAGCAGGATCCAGATTGCGTTGCGCACCGTGGGAAGGTCCGTGCCGTTCCTCGCCACTTCGAAGAGGAGGGCGGTACCCGCCTCCACGTCGCGTCCGCCGAGGCGCAGGGACGCCCCCACGCTGCAGCGCCCCGCATCGTCGGCCTTCGCGGCCCACGCGAGGAGGACCTGGCGGGCGGCCGCGTCGGGGTGGCGCGCAAGCGCGTAGATCGCCAAGGCCCGCGCCCGCGGATCGTCGAGCCGCCCCTCGAGGAACGCCAGCACCCGTTCGTCCTGGGCGGACGGAGGGAGGCGAGCGAGCATCCCGAGCGCTTGACCGCGATAGGCCCACTCCTCCTTGCCACCCACGATGCCGACCAGGTCCGCAGCGAGGGGCGCGAGGCTGCGCCCCGCCTGCTCCATCGCCGCCATCGCCTCCAGGCGGTCGCTGACGTCGTCGCCGTGGGCGGCCACGGTCTCGAGCGCGGCCATGCCCGGCTCGCCGAGGGCCGCCAGCGAGGGGGCCGCCGCCGCGATTCCCTCTTCGAGAGCGTCGCGTAGTGCCGCGACGATGTCGGGAGAGGCGTCGCCCATCACCCCGAGGGTGCGCGCGGCCGCGATCACGACCCGCCGCTCGATGTCGTCGAGGAGAGACACCAGCAGGTCCGCGAGCGGCGCGGCGGCGGGCCCCGCCTCCGCAAGGGCCCGGATGACGGGAGCTCGCGCTTCCGTCGCCTCGTCCTCGATGGCGTCCCGGAAGGTGGCGAGCACCTCGGGCGTCGGCCCCACGATCCGCAGGAGGGACGGCGCTGCCACGGCCGCCAGCCGGTCGTCCACGGGCGGGCGCAGGATCGCGTGCAACCGGGGCGCGGCGGCGGCGGCCCCCGGGCCCACCTCTCCGAGCACGCGGATCGCCTCGAAGGCGTGGTCCGGGGCGGCGACCGTCAATGCCAGAAGTGCGGGCACGGCTCCGGCGGCCTCCGGTCCGATGCTGGCGAGTGCCGCGAGCGCCTGATCGCGGCACTCGCCGGCGGGCGGCAACGGCTCCAGCAGGAGGTTCGCAAGCTCGTCCACACCGGGCGGGCCGAGGGCGGCCAGGGTGTAGAAGCAGCCGCGCCAGAGATCCCAGTCGCGAGGACGCCCGTCCGTCGCGGACAGCTCGCGCAGCTTCTGGAGGACGACCGCCAGGACCGTCGGGTCCTCCTGTGCCCGCCGACGCAGGGCCGTACGCGCGCTCGCCAGGGCATCCGCGTCCCCCGCCGCGTACAGACGGCGCATCAGCTCGTCGAGCGACGGCGGCGGCGCCGCGTCGGCGTGGCCGACGAGCTGGATGGCGTGCGGGGCGGGCGGCGCCGCGGTGTCCCCGCCGGTCGCGGCCGGCCGCCTGTCGTCATGCAGCAGCAGGAAGACGGCGCCGGCGGCCAGGACGACCACGAGGAGGAGCAGCCGGCGGGAGACGGACGGAGCCAGGCTCCGCATCGTACCTCTCTTCCGCCAGGGCCCGGCTCCGTTCGGCGACCGGCTGGATTCGGAGCATGGCTCCGTACGCGCCGTACGCGCGTTCACAGGCGCTTGCGGATCTCGGCGACGACCCCGTGGCGTTGGTCGGCGTCCCCGTAGGGGTCGTACGACGCCATCTCGTCGGGGAAGCGGTGGACGAACGCGGTCCCGGCGGCGACACGCACCCGCTCGACCGGATCCTCGAGGAGGCCGACGGCCATGCGGAGGGCCGCGTCGCTACCGTCGGCGGCGACGGCGTCGGCCACGGCCACGCGCACGGTCGGCTCGTCCGAGGCGGCCGCCCGCTTCACCGCCTTCTCGTGGCGCGCGAGGAGGGCGCGTACGCCCGCCTCCCTCAGCGCCGCGGCGACCTGGGCGGCGTCGTCGGAGGCGAGCATCGCGTCGAGCGGTCGCCGCGCGGGCTCGAGGGCCTCGAGCAGTGCCGCGAGGATCGCACGGGACGCGACGCTGTTTCCCCGGAGCGCTTCGACGCGCCGCGCCGCCTCCTCGCCCAGCCGCGCCTCGCGGGCGGCGTCGAGGAGCGCGCCGGCGGCGAGCCGCACGCGGCGGTCGGACCGCGGCGACACCCACGGGGCGTCCACGGCGTCCCTGAGGTCCTGGATCGCGGGGGCGATCCGCCCCACGCCCGACGCTCCACACGGCACCGCGCCGGCGAAGAGCCCCGCCATCGCCTTCCCCTCGGGACGCGTACCGTCGGCGGCGTACGCCTTCAAGGCGTCGGCGATCTCCTCGAGCCGGCGGCGGTCCGCGCCCTCGAAGCGGTCCCGCTCGGCGGCGAGGAGGTGCGCCGCGTCGTCGCAGCGACCGAGCCCGAGTTCCATCCGGATGCGACCCAGCAGGACGGGCAGACGTTCCGAGGCCTCCACGTCGGGCGTCTCCAGGGCGAGCGCGGCGCCGAGGTGCCCGTCCAGGCGGGCGAGGAGCGTCGGGCGCTCCTCGGCGGGACGGGCCTCGGGCGCGACGTAGCGGAGCTCGGCCAGCGCCAGTCGGCCGGCCGCACGCGCGCGCCGCCAGAGGAGCACGCGATCCCCCTCCAGGACGTCCACGGCGTCGGCGTACGCCGCCTCGGCGTCGCGCCAGGCCTGGAGCTCGGCCCGGGCCTCGGCCTCGGTGACCGCCCGTCGGGCGTTCCGTATCGCGAGCCGGCCGGCGAGCGCGTCGGCGATCCGCCCCTCCAGCGCCCGCGCCGTGGCGCCTCGGACGAGGACGCGGTGCGCCGCGTCGCCTTCGAAGGGGATCGGCGGGCGATCCTTCGGGGCGACGAGCGAGCGCATCCAGCCGAGCGTGTTCGAGAGGTACGGCGTCAGGAGCGGCGCTCGCGGCGTGGGGAAGAACTCCGGGTACGGATCCATGTCCGTGACGGTCCGCCGCGGCCACGCGGCCGACGGCCCCGCCGTTGCGGACACCACGGGGCCGCTGGCGATCCAGGCGGCTGCGAAGGCGTCGGCCGTGCCGAGCCCCGCGGCGGCGAGATCGTCTGCGACCCGCGCGCGCCGCTGCGCCACCGTCGCCGCGTCGGGCGCCGCGTCGCCCCGACGGCCGATCAGGGCGCTCGACTGCTCGAAGAACCAGAGCGACCCGTCGGGGAACACCTCGAAAAACGTCTTCACGAGTTGGGCGTAGAGCCCGGCCGGCATCGCGTGCACGGGGACCCACTGGCAGAGCACGCCGCCCTCCCGCAAGCGGGCCTTGGCCAGCTCGTAGAAGTCCTTCGTGTAGAAGGGCAGCCCCGCCGGCGAATAGGGCATCAGGGGTTCGAGCGTGATCACGTCGAGGTCGGGCTCGTGGAGGAGCAGCACGTTCCGCCCGTCGTCGTGGAGGACGCGGGTCCGGGGATCGGAGAGGACGCCGCGGTTCGCCTTCTCGAAGAACGGCGCGAGACCGAGGACCGCGCGGCTCACCTCCACGACCTCCAGACGCTTCACCTCGTCGTGCGCGGCGACGGCCCCGGCGGTCGTGCCCGTGCCGAACGCGATCACCAGGGCGTTCTCCGGGTCCTTGGCGAGCAACACCGGCAGGTGGCCGAGCATGCGCATGTAGCGGTAGTGCCGCCCGGTCGCGGCCGCGGCGAAGTCGTCCGTGTAGAGGATCCGCTCGCCGTCCCGCGTCTCGACGACGCTGGCCGTCGTGACGGGGTCGCTGTCCACGCGGAGCGCCCGTCGGTCGGTACGCCCCCGAAGGACGTGGCTCGCCTCGACGAGCGCGCGTCCCGGCTCGGCGGAGGGCAGCCAGAGGGCGCCGAGCGCCGCCGCCGCGAGCACGACGCCCCCGGCGAGGAGGGGCGTACGCCGGAAGAGCACGACCGCCCCCGCGGCCCCCGCCGCGATCAGCGCGATCTCGCCCCACGCACCCTCCGGCCCCATCCACGGCACGAAGAGGAACGTCACGAGGAAGGGCGCCAAGAGCGTCCCGGCGCTGTTCGCGAGGTAGATCCGGCCGACGGCCTCGCCGGGGGCGAGACCCGCCAGCTCCGCGTGCCGGACGGTCAACGCGAAGGTCGCGCCCATGAGGAACGCCGGGAGGAGGAGGACGGCCAACGAACCGAGAAGCGCGGCCTGCTCCAACCCGGCCACGGGGGAGGCGACGGCGCGGTAGACGTCGGCCTTGATGGCCCGCATCCACGGCTCGAGCCCGGGGACCACGAGCACGAGTTCGACGACGAGCGCGGCGGCGAGAAGCCCCAGGAGCACCGCGAGCCACCGCTCGGGCCGGCGGCTCCGCGCCACCCACGGGCCGACGAGCAGGCTCCCCGCGCCGAGCCCGAACACGAAGACGCCGAGCATGGCGGCGAAGGTCGCCGTGAACCCCTCGACGAAGAAGACGAGCACGCGGAAGCCCGCGATCTCGACGCCGAGGCCGACAAGACCGCAGAGCGCCGCGGCGAAGACGGCGGCGCGCAGGCGCCGCGGGTCGGCAGGAGCCCGCGGTCCTTCCGCGATCGCCCGTGCGGGGAGCCGCCACCCGACCAGGAACGCGCCCCCGCCGACGAGGGCGGCGGCGCCCGCGGCGAGCGCGAGCGTGCCCGGGATGCCCGCCGCCTCGATCAGGAAGAACCCCGTCGCGAGGGCGCCGAGCACCGCGCCGAGCGTGTTCGCCCCGTAGAGCCAGGCGGTACCGCGTCCGGTCCCGCCTTCCGTCCGGACCCAGTGGCGGACCAGCGCAGGCAGGGTCGCGCCGAGGAGCGTCGCTCCGGGCGCGACGACGAGGGCGGCGAGCACGACGCGGAGGGGGAGGTGAAGGGCCGCGGGGAGCGGGGGGGCCAGCGCGAGGTAGAGCGGTCCGACGACGTGCTCGACCACGAGGAGCGCGAGGAGGGCCCAGGCCGCGGCGAGGAGCTCCAACACCCCGTAGAAGGCCAGCGGCCGCGCGTGGCGCTCGGCCCGCGCGCCCCCCCACCGCGCCCCGAGCCCGAGGGACCCCACGAAGACGGCGAGGACGACGGCGGCGGTGGTCGCCGTGGCGCCCAGGACGACGACCAGACCACGCGACCAGGCGACTTCGTAGGCGAGGGCGGTCGCGCCGGTCGCAAAGACCGCGACGACGAGGAGGAGGGCGGGCAGGCGGGATCGCGCGGGCGTCGTGGGAAGGGCCATGCCCCGGGGAGAAGGTTGGATGGCGGAGGCAGGCTCAGCCGCCGAGGAGTTCCTGCGCCTTCTGGGCGAGGCGGATGGTCTTCAGGCGCTCGCGGGCACGGCGCCGGCGCCGCTCGCTGGGCTTCTCGTAGTAGGCGTGGCGCTTGATCTCGCGGGTGATCCCCTCGTTGTTGCAGATCTTGCGCAGCCGGCGGAGGGTCTTCTCCAACGGCTCGTTCGATTTCGCCTGGACACGCACCGCCATGAGCACTCCTGCGGGTGGAAACGGGCGAAGGTAGGCCGCTCGCGGGCAGCGGTCAAGGAAAGCCGCCCGCCCGCCGGACGGGCTCTCCGAGGGGGGGTGGGTCACGGCGCCGTCACCGGGACTCGGACTTTCGGCCGCACCCGGCCTCCCCCGAACCCCGGATGTGGGTTCTCCAGGGAAGAAGGCGTGACACTTCCCCCGTCCAATGGACCGCACTTCCGGGCGCGCGGACCCGGCGGGCGGGGAGGCCGACCCACCATGCAGACTTCGAGGACCGCCGGCAAGACGTTCGCTGTCCTGGGCGTCATGGCCCTCCTGTTCCTCGGGGCGGTGCTGCTACCCCATCACCTGGCCAACGCCGAGGACGAGGACGGCGGCGTCAGGATCGTCATGAAGGACCCCATCCCGATGGAGGAGTTCCTCAAGGCGGTCGGCCGCGTGACGGAGATGCCCCTCTACTGGGACCCGAAGAGCCGCGCCATCAAGGACGGCACGATCGTCGGCGCCGCCGACCTGAGCGCCCCCCGGGGCAAGCTCTTCGAGGTGGTGCGCGCGCTCCTCACCTTCTACGAGCTGGTCGTGATCCCCGTCGGTCCCCAGGGCTACGAGGTCTACATCGTCATCGACGCGCGGGCGACCACGAACATCCTCCGGCTGAAACCCCGCTACATCGATCTCACGCCGGAGAACCTCGCCGAGTACGAGGGCATGGACGGCCTCTTCGTGACCACCACCATGCGCGTCGAGAACATGACGAGCCTGCGCGATGCCCGCAACGCCCTGCAGCGCATCGTCACCCCGCAGAACATCGGCAGCGTCACAGAGGTCCCGGCGGCGCGGGCGATCGTCGTCACCGACTTCGCCCCGAACGTCGTGGCGATCTACCGGCTGCTCAAGGCAGATGGACGTCCACCCCGAGGGCAAGCAGGTCACGTCCGCGTACATCCAGTTGAACCACGCCACGGCCGACGAGATCGAACCCATCCTGGTCGACCTCTTCACCGGGCAGGAACGGGTGACGGCCACCGTGAGGCCCCAGCGGGGCAACCAGCCGGGCTCGGAGGACATCGAGGCGGAGCCCGAGCCGCGCATCATCAGCGACTACCGGACGAACCAGATCATCGTCTACGGCACGAAGGACGACATCGAGGAGATCCAGGAGGTCGTGGCCCAGCTCGACGTCCCCATCTACATCTCCAACACCGGGTCAACGTCATCAGGCTGAAGAACCTCAAGGCGGACGAGACCGCCGACGTGCTGCAGACACTGATCGACCAGCCACCTTCTTCGGCACGTCGAACCAGGGCCTCGGCACGACCGGCAGCAGCGCCCGCCCCCGGACCGGCAGCCACCCCCAGCCCGCGGGCAGCGCCAGAGCCGCGACCGACGAGCAAAAGCCGGCCGTCGTCGCCGACGTGGACAGCAACAGCCTCCTCATCTCCGCGACGCACCGGCAGTTCGAGGAGCTGAAGCGGATCATCGAGGAGATCGACATCAAGAAGGACGCAGGTGCTGATCGAGGCGGCGCTCCTCGAACTCACGCTCGACGACGCCTACCGGCTGGCCGCCGAGCTGGGCGTCGCCGACGACGCCGGCCTCGTGAACGACAACGCCGCCTCGGGCTTCGGCTTCACGACCTTCGGCCTGACGACTTCGCCGACACCGACGGCGACACCTTCTTCACGAACCGCATCCCCAACTTCGTGAACAAGGGCGGCGCCGCGCCGACGGGCCTGGTCGGCGGCATCTTCGCGCTCGGGCAGATCCCCCTCATCTTCAACCTGCTGAACAGCGTCAGCCAGACGCGCATCCTGCAGCTCCCGAGCATCGTGACGGCGGACAACGAAGAGGCCATCATCCGGGTCCTCGACAAGCAGGCGACGTCACAGAGCACGACCACCTCGGGCGGCAACATCACCGGCGGCGGCCGGCGACTACCAGGAGGCGGGCGTCACCCTGCAGATCTCGCCGCACATCGCCGACAACTACTACTTGCTGCTGAACCTGAGGCTGGTCGTCGGCGCCTTCGTCGGCGAGGCCCGGGTGGTCGGCGACGCCCTGATCCCCGCCGACCAGATCGAGCGCGAGCTGATCACCGCCGTCACCTGCCCCGACCGCCATACGGTCGTGCTGGGCGGTCTGTTGGGCCAGTCCCAGAACAGCTCGATCGATCGCACCCCGTGGCTCGCCGACATCCCCTACCTCGGGTATCTCTTCCAGGGCACGAACTCCACGAACCGCGAGACGAGCCTCTTCCTCTTCCTCACGCCGACGATCATGTCCGAGCCCGGCGGCTTCGAGATCCTCGACCAGGAGTCCTGCAAGCGGAAGCAGAAGGCGGATCAGTTGATCGGGCAGACGGAGATCTTCAACTCCTACTTCCCGGCCTGCGAGGTCCAGGACCCCTGCACGGGCTGCATCCGCGGCTCGGGGAGCGCTTCGGACCGCCTCGACCGCCTCGGGGCCTTCGAGGCCACGCGCTTCTCCGGCGTGAGCCAGGAACGGCTCCGCGCCGAGCGGGCCGCCCGCCTGCGCGCCCTCACGCCCGGCCGACGCGGCACGAGCGCGACGCCCATCGCCCCGGCGCCGCGGGGCCGGTAGCAGGCCCGCCGCCTCTCCGTCTCGCCCGTCCGGTCGCGCCGCTCCCGCCGCGGGAAGGCCCTCCGGGGGCCCGTCGTCCAACGGGTGGACCCGGATCCACCGCGGGACCGGTCCGCCCCCGAAAACCGAACCATGGTCCACCGGGCGGGGGCCGTAGGATGGCGACGTGGAAAACCCTCTCCTCCGAACGATCCGGGAAAAGAAGCTCCTCGAGGAGGACGCGCTCGCATCGGCCATGGAGGCCCAGCGGGAGACCGGCTGGCCCCTGGACAAGGTCCTGCTCTCGAAGGGCTTGATGACGGAGCACGACCTGCTCAAGGCCATGGCCTCGAGCCTCGCGATGGAGTACGCCGAGACCCTGGGGACTTCCGTCGTGCCCCCCGTCTTCGTCGAGCGGGTGCCGGTCCAGTTCGCCCGCAACTACTACCTGGTCGGTCTCGACCAGGTCAACGGCAGCATGCGCGTGGCGACGGCGTCGCCCTTCGACGCCTACCCCATGGACGACCTGGCCGCCATGCTCGGGATGGAGCTCGAGCCGGTCCTGGCCCCCCGGACCGAGATCACGAGCCTCATCAACAAGGCCTACCGCAACAAGCAGGACATCGTCGAGGAGTCGCTCGGCGACTTCCACGACACGGACCTCGAGTCGCTGGCCGAGGAGATGGGCGACAGCGAGGACATCCTCGACGTCGCCAACAAGGCCCCCATCATCAAGCTGGTGAACACGCTCTTCTTCCAGGCCCTCAAGATGCGGGCGTCCGACATCCACCTCCAGCCCTTCGAAGACCGGCTGCAGGTCCGCTACCGCATCGACGGGATCCTCTACGACATGGAGGCCATCCCGAAGAAGATCCAGGACGCCGTCACCAGCCGCATCAAGATCATGGGCCGGCTCGACATCGCGGAGCGCCGCCTTCCTCAGGACGGCCGATCCTCGCTGCGGCTGGGCGACGCCGAGGTCGACGTCCGAATCTCCGTCGTGCCGACCAACTACGGCGAGCGCCTCGTCATGCGTCTTCTCGACAAGTCGGCGCGGCTCTATGCGCTCGAGGAGATCGGACTCTACGAGGAGCAACCTCACCCTGATCGATGGGTTCATCCACTACACCCACGGCATCATCTTCGTCTCCGGCCCGACGGGCTCCGGCAAGACGACGACGCTCTACTCCTGCCTCAAGCGGATCAACTGCGTCAAGATGAACGTGATGACGATCGAAGACCCGATCGAGTACCACCTCCGCGGGCATCAGCCAGATCCAGGTGAACGAGAAGAAGGGCCTGACCTTCGCCTCGGGGCTGCGTTCCCTACTGCGCCAGGACCCGGACATCATGATGGTCGGCGAGGTGCGCGACGTGGAGACGGCCCGCATCGCGATCCAGTCCGCCCAGACCGGCCATCTCGTGTTCAGCACCATCCACACGAACGACGCCCCGACCGTCATGACCCGGCTCCTCGACATCGGGATCGAGCCCTACCTCGTCGCGTCCTCGGTCATCGTCGCCGTCGCCCAGCGGTTGGTGCGGCAGATCTGCCCCGACTGCAAGGAGACCCTACGACCCGGACGAGAACGACATCGCCAAGTTGAAGCAGCTCAACATCGAACCGGACATGCTCGAAGAAGGCAAGCTCGTCCGGGGACGCGGCTGCGGGTCCTGCTTCGGAAGCGGCCACCAGGACCGGACGGGCATCTACGAGATCCTCCCCATGGACGACGTGGTGCGCGAGCAGATCGTCGAGCGGTCGAGCGCCAACCGGATCAAGCGCACCGCGTTCGACCGCGGCTTCCGCACGCTGCGCATGGACGGCGCGGACAAGGTCGTCCGCGGCCTCACCACCACGGACGAGGTCCTCCGTGTGACCCAGTTGGACGTCGTCTAGGAGCGGTCGGGTGCCCGTCTACGACTACAAGGGGCTGACGCTCGCCGGCGAGGCCAAGACCGGCATCATCGACGCCGACTCTCCGCGCGAAGCACGGATCAAGCTCCGTAGCCAGAACCTCATGGTGACGGACATCTCGGCGCGTCAGGCCAGCGTCCGTCGGGACAAGAAGAAGACCAAGCTCCTCGACTTCCGCCGCAGCGCCCGCGGCGTCGGCGAGGTCCCCATCTACACGCGGCAGCTCTCGACCCTCCTGAAGGCGGGCATCCCGCTGGCACAATCCATGGCCGCCTTGATCGAGCAGTGCCAGATTTCCGACCTCGAGGCGGCCTTCCGCGACGTCCGGGAGAAGCTGACCCAGGGCCTCTCCTTCGCGGAGTCGCTCGCGTACCACCCCCAGTACTTCCCCGACCTCTACGTGAACATGGTCAAGGCGGGCGAGGCGTCGGGCAGCCTCGACATGGTGCTCGACCGCCTGGCCTCCTACCTCCAGCGCCAGGCCCAGATCAAGAACCGGATCGTCGCGGCCCTGGCCTACCCGATGGTCATGATCGCGGTCGGCATCATCATCGTGATCATCCTGATGACCTGGGTCGTGCCCAAGGTCATGCAGGTCGTGGAGCAATCGGGACAGAAGATCCCGGCGATGACCCTCGCCCTCAAGGCGATCGCCGACTTCCTCGGCTCGTACTGGCTCCTCCTCTGCCTCGTCATCCTGGCCTTGATGCTCGCCAACCGGGCCCTGATGCGGAAGAGCGAATACCGCTACCGGATCGACAAGCTGAAGCTCAGGATCCCCATCATCGGCGAGCTGTTCCGCAAGTCGGCGGTCAGCCGCTTCGCGGTGTCCATGAGCACGCTCCTCAAGAGCGGCGTGCCGGTCCTGGAGAGCCTGAGGATCGTGAAGGACATCGTGAACAACGCGGTCCTCGCCCGTGTGCTCGACACGGTCCACAAGCGCATCGTGGAGGGCGCCGACATCTCGACCCCCATCAAGAAGTCGGGGGTCTTTCCTCCCGTCGTGGGCTACATGATCGCTGTAGGGGAGCAGAGCGGACAGCTCGAGGAGATGCTCGACCGGGTGGCGGAGGCCTACGACGAGGAGATCACGGTCCAGACCCAGAAGGTGACCAGCCTCCTGGAGCCGCTCCTGATCGTCGGCATGGCGGTGGTCGTGGGTTTCATCGTGATCAGCGTCATGCTTCCCATCCTCAAGATCTCGGACATCCGAAACATCCGGGGGCGCTGACCGCGCCGCCGGCCGCTTCGTAGAATGGAAGGGCCCCGCGGGCGGACGCGTCCAAGCTCCGCCGTCCGCACTCCGGAGACAAGCCGAATGACCCCCCCCACCCCCTCTCGGCGCCATCGTGGCTTCACCCTGGTCGAGCTCATGGTCGTGATCGTGATCCTGGGCGGCCTCATCGCCCTCGTGGGCACCAACGTCTTCCGCGCCCTCGGCGAGAGCGACCTCCGCCTCGCCGAGACGCAGATCGACAGCTTCCAGCGCAGCCTCAAGATGTACTGGGCGCAGAACCGCAAGCTCCCCACGAGCCTCGACGCTCTGGCCGAGGTCGATCCCCGGACGGGCGAGGCGTGGTTGGAGAGCATCCCAGACGATCCGTGGGGCAACCCGTACGTCTACACGCCGCTCAGCGGCAAGAAGTTCAAGATCATCAGCTACGGTGCGGACGGCCAGGAGGGCACGGAAGACGACGTCGTGTGGCCGAAGGCGCAGGACTAGTGTGCCGTGCCGGACGTTCCTATCCATGAGGCCGTGCGGCACGCTGGCCTGGGGGCGATCGGCCCCCTTCGTCCTCCTTGCGTATGGTCGTACGCGGCATCGTCCCCATGGGGCCTCCGCTCCCCATCCAGCGCGCCGATCGGAGGCGAACGCCGCCAAGGGACACCCTCGGGGGTCCCAACGGGCGTCTTCCTCTGCACACGAAGTTGCGACGCAGGACACTAGCAGGCGACGCTTGACCCGCCGGCCCACCGGTTTCACGCTCGTCGAGCTGATGGTGGTCATCACCATCCTCGGCGGGATCCTCCTCCTCGTGCCCACCAACCTCGCGGGATTCGGCGCCCGCTCGCGGCTCGAGGACGCCGGGAACACGCTCGTGGCCGTGGTGGCCGCGTCGCGCTCGCAGGCGATCACGGACGGCTACCCCGTCACCCTGGAGCTCGGCCGCTACGAGGACGATGACGGCCAGGAGCACTACGGCTACCGCTGGATCGTGACGAACATGCCCGCCGAGCGGAGCGAGTTGCTCTCGGAGGGGGTCGCGCAGGACGCGGAGGAGCAGAAGAGGCCCCAGGAACGGGAGTGGGTCGAGACGGAATGGACGAACTTCCCCCCGCGCATCGAGATCGCGGGCGTGAGCGAGGAGCAGGGCAACTGGAAGAAACCCCGTGGCGACCGTCCCTACGCCGTGGGCTTTCGTCCCGACGGGGGCGTGGAGAAGGCGTTCGCCATCCGACTCACCAGCCCGGATCTGGACCTGAAGGACGAGGACCGGACCGTCACGGTGATCGTGAACGGTTTGACGTCCGAGGCGGCCTCCTTCGACGGGTACCGTGACGTACCGCCCCTACGCGAGGAGGCCGACTTTGGCCATTGACCCTCCGGCGGCCGCTCCCCCCACCCCCCGGGGCTTCACGCTCCTCGAGGTGATGTGCGCCTTCGCCATCCTGGCGACGCTCACGGGCTACCTGACGAAGATCTTCGTCGAGAGCGTGGACCGCGGCACGAACGCGTTGGCCCGCCGGGAGCTCCGCGAGGCCGCCGACACCCTCTTCCGCAAGATCATCTACGAGCACCGCGAGTACCGCGACGGCCAGTCCCAGACCCTGGACGACGCCTACGGAGAATTCGCCGGGTTGAGGGGATTGGCCCGCGACCGCTGGCGCATCTACACCTACGAGCTGGAGAAGAAGCTCCAGACCGTCGTCGGTACGACGCGTGCCGGCGAGGAGAGCGTCTTCACGGACGAAGGCACCACCACGGACTCGTCGCAGACGTACTACGGCCAGGAGCCCGACCCCGAACAGCAGGCGCCGGAAGGGCGACGCCTCCTCAAGCTCACGATGAACATCTTCATGACGGACGAACCCGGCGACGAGCCCATCTTCACGCTCTCGACCTGGATCGATCCTCGCGACCCGAACTACAAGAACTGATGAAGACTCTCCTTCGCCGCGGTTTCACACTCCTGGAGGTGATGGTCGCCCTCACCATCCTCTCGACCGTCGTGATGCTGGTCTACCAGGTGCTCCAGAGTTCCGTGCGCGGGCAGGAGATGGTGCGCCGCGACCTCCGGGAGCCCAAGATCGTGAACGCCATCCTCGGCCAGGTCTTCCGCGACTTCCGCTACCTGTACTGGGACGGGTTCGCGGGGAACGCCGGTTTCGTCGGCCGCAATCGCGATGTCGCCGGCAAGGACGCCGATACGGTGGACTTCGTCACGGCCCGCCCGAGCCGCACGGCGCACACCTTCGACGATGCGGCGCGCGACGAGATCCCCAGCCCGATCACGGAAGTCGGCTACGCGCTGCGCGCAAACGACAAGAACTCCGATTGGCTGGAGCTCTGGCGCCGCGAGGACTGGTACGTGGACGGCGAGCCGACGAAGGGCGGCAAGTACTCGCTGATCTACGACAAGGTCAAGAAGTTCAATCTCCAGTACTTCCCGATCCCCGAGGAGAACACCGACAACAAGGGAACGGAGGAGTGGGACTCGAGGGCCAAGGGGAAGCTCCCCTACGCCATCGTGCTGGAGCTCCAATTCGACGTGGACGAGCAGGATCCGAAGGCGGGCGACGACTTCGAGCGCGAGACGATCAGCCGCATCATCATCCTGAAGGGCGCCTACAACGTGCGCCCGCCCAAGCCCCCCGGCCAGCCGTAGGCGTACGGAGCCTGGCCCGACAACACCCTACCTTCCCGGAGGACGACGTCGTGGGGCCGCGGACGGAGGTCGCCCGCTATCCGAGGTGCGTGCGGCCGCGGAGATAGGGCTGGAGGGCCTGGGGGATGCGGATGCGGCCGTCGCCCTGCTGGTGGACCTCCAGCAGCGGGATCAGGATCCGCGGCGTCGCCACCACCGTGTTGTTGAGGGTGTGACAGTAGCGGACCTTGCCCTCCGGGTCGCGGTATCGGAGGTTCAGGCGCCGGGCCTGGTACTCGTGGAAGCGGCTCGCCGTGTGGGTCTCGCAGTAGGCCTTCCTAGACGGCATCCAGGCTTCCAGGTCGTACTTGAAGACGGCGGCCCGGCCGATGTCCCCGGTGGCCGTCGCCGTGATCCGGTACGGCAGCTCCAGCGCCTGGAGGAGCGCCTCGGCGTTCTTGACGATGGTCTGGTGATGGGCGAGAGACCGTTCCTCGTCCGCCACGTCCACGATCACCTGCTCCACCTTGTTGAACTGGTGGACGCGGTAGACGCCGCGGGTGTCCTTCCCGTAGGTGCCGGCCTCGCGCCGGAAGCAGGGGCTGATTCCCGCGTAGCGAAGCGGGAGAGCGGCGTGGTCGAGGATCTCGTCTCCGTGGAGCGCCGTGACGCTGACCTCGCTCGTGCCGACGAGCCACATGTCCTCGTCTTCGCCGGTGGGATTGTCGATCCGGTAGGTCTGCTCCTCGGCGCCGGGGAAGTAGGCCGTCCCCCTCAGCGCCCACTCCTTCACCACCACCGGTACTTCCAGCGGCGTGAAGCCGCGGTCGGAGATCAGGTCGAGCCCGAAGTGGATCACGGCCTGCTCGAGCAGCACGACGTCCCCCTTGAGGACGTAGGAACGGCTGCCGGCGAGCTTTCCCGCGCGTTCGATCTCGATACCGTCGAGGTCCTGGAGGATCTGCAGGTGATCGCGGATCTCGAAGTCGAACGCAGGCAGGTCGCCCCAGCGCTGGACCTCCACGTTCGCCGTGTCGTCGGGCCCGTCGGGGGCGTCGGCGGCGGGCGGGTTCGGCACCTCGAGGAGCAGGATGTCGATCTCTGCCTGGACGGGCTTCAGCTCCTCCTCCTGCCGCTTCACGGAGGTCTTCACCTGCCGCAGGCGCTCCAGCACCGCCTCGCGCGCGTCGCCCTGGACGCTCCGCACCTGCTTGCCGAGCGCGTTCTGCTCGGCCTTGGCGTCCTCCACGGCACGGATGCGTCGGCGGCGGTCCTGGTCGAGCGCCAGCAGCCGATCCACGTCGAACGGAATTCGCTTTCGCTCGGCGCCGCGACGGACCTCGTCGGGGTGCTCCCGGATCCAGGCGAGATCAAGCACGGTGCGTGTCCCCCACCCTCGCCAGGCGTTCGTCCCGGAGGATCTCGCCGTAGCGGCGAAGGCCCTCCTCCTCCCGGGGCCCGATCACGTAGCCGACGTGGCGGAGGACGTAGCGCACGGCCTCCTCGGGATCGCGCCCGACCGCGGCGGCGGCCCAGGCGCGGGCATGCGCGATGCGGTCGCGGACGCCGCGGGCCCCCGCCTCGTCGAGCAGGCGGGCGAGGTCGGCCCGCGCCTTCGGCGAGAGGCCCTCGCGGAAGGTCCAGCGCGCGTAGACGAACGGCAGGCCCGTCCGGGCCGTCCAGGCCGCGCCCAGGTCCAGGACCTCGCCGTCCCAGGCGTGCGCGTGGGCCATGGCCGGGTCCCCGATGAGCATGACGGCGTCGCCCGGCGTCTCCTTCGGGTCCGGTCCGGGGCGGTCGGCCACCTCGAAGACGACGCCCTCGCCTGCGAGGTCCCGCACCAGCCAGCGGGCGAGCCCGGCGCTGGAGCGGCTCGCGCCGTCGAGCACGACGCGCCGGAGGGCCGCGGGCGGCCGTCTCAAGAAGAGCAGGACGCTCGCCACGGGGCCTTCGCTCGTGATGCCGTAGCACCCCGCGAAGCCGTCTCCGACGCCGCCGAGCGCCTCGGCCACGGGCAGGAGGGCAACGTCGATCTCCCCCGCCTCGAGACGGGGGCCCAACCGGGAGGGCACGTCGGTCACCAGCGTGACGTCCTCGCCGAATCCCGCGGCGAGGGGCACGGCGTTCAGGTACGGAACGACGCCGACGGTGACCATGGGCCGGACGGTATCTCCCGGGAGCGGGAGGGTCCACGCCGGGACGGAGAGGGTCGGGGGGAATCCCGGCGCGCTCCGGGAGGGCGGCCGCCTGCGGGAGGGGGTTGTCTCACCGTCCGAGGCAAGGCCGGCTCGAGACACGAAGACGTCCGCGCTCGCCCGAGGGCGATGCGCGGACGTCATGGGGGCGGCCGCCCTACGCGGGGCCGCGGGACGGACGGCGAGGCGCCGGCTCGACGAGCGTGAAGGCACGGGCCGAGGGCCCGAGGCTGCGCCAGGGGCCCCGAGCGGCGCGGCGGCCGGGTGCTTGTCGAAGGGCTAGCCGAGGGGCCACGCGGGATCGCGCTTCCGCAACCGGCCGAACCCCCGGATGCGACGCCCTCACGGCCTCTCAGTAGCCGACGTAGCAGTCGCCGCGGTAGGGATCGTACCGGTTGTAGTTGAGGATGTACGTGTCGATGAAAGCCTCGCCCTCACGGGCGTCCCGGCCCCACTGCCGGAAGATGGCCTTCGTCTTCGTGTCGCAGGCGCCCATGTGGCAGGCCGTCGGGCAGCCGCCGATGTCTTCCGCGATGGGTGCCACGAAGCGGCAACCGCCGAGCATGCCGACGGCGAGCAGCAAACCCGCCAGCAAGGATAGGCGCTTCTGCATGTCCGACCTCCCACGTCCCCGAGGGGACCCGTTGCCTGTCCCATGGAGCGGACGGCTCCGGTAGACAGGGTTGCCTGCCCGACCATCCCTCCGATGGCGAACGCTCTGTTGATACCCACTCGCGGGCGGCGGGTCAAGAGACTCTCGGCGCCGGAATTCGCCGCAAGTACGGCTCCAGCCTTTGGTTACGAAACCGTGACGCGCCCGCGACAGTGCGCTGACAAGCGGTGCTAGCCGGCGGCGTAGAGCTCGTGGTCGCGGATGTAGGCGCGGACCGCCGGCGAGACGAGCCCCTCGACGCTCTCGCCCGCGGCGATGGCCCTCCGGAGCGCCGTCGCGGACACGTCGACCATGGGGGCGTCGAGCATCTCCAGCTTCACGCCGCGGTGTTCCAACTCGGCGGGCAGCGTCGTGTCGTAGCCGGGACGGCGGGCCACCAGCAGGGTGGCCTGATCGAGGATCCGCTCCCACTCCCGCCAGGTCGGGAAGTCCTGGAGCATGTCCGCGCCCACGAGGAGCAGGAAGCGCGTCCCCTCGGGCCACGTGCGCCGGACGACTTCCAACGTGTCCACCGTGTAGGAGGGGCCGGCCCGCCGGCCCTCGAGCTGGAGCACCTCCGTGCGCCCGAGCCCTTCCAGACCCAGGCGCGCCATCGCCACGCGGTGATGGAAGGACGTCGCCTCCGCGGTGCCCAGCTTGTGGGGCGCCTGCCCCGCCGGCACGACGAGAAGGCGGTCGCACGCGCGCAGCGCGGCTTCGGCGAGCGCGCGGTGTCCGACGTGGAACGGATCGAAGCTCCCCCCCATCAACGCGACGCGTGGCCCCGGAGGCGGCAGGGGAGCTCGTCGTTCGCGGGCGTGGAGCGACTGCACCGCGAGGTAGAGCGCGCCCGCGAGGAAGAGGGGGACGAGCCGGCCGGGCACCACGAAGCCGGCGAAGCCGAGCAGCGTGAGCAGCGCTAGGAACCCCGCCCCGACCAGCAGCGCCGTCCGTGCCCGCGGGGCGAGCGTCGGCAGGGGTAGGAGGAACGCCGCCGCTGCGACGAGCCAGGGCAGCGCGTCGAGCCACGAGGGGGCGACGCCCGGGGCCAGCGGCGCCATCACGAGGGCCACGCCCGTGCCGAAGAGGACGTTCCTCGCCTGCCCGTGGCGTACGCGGATGGGCAGGCAGGCGACCGCGCCGGCGCATCCCACCAGGGCGGCGAGGATCCCCGCCGCGGGGCGCCCCTCCGTCGCGTTCCACGCCAGGAGCGCGACGCCGCCGAGAAGGAGGACCAGGGAAACCCAGAGGTCTCGCTTCTCGCTCACCGTCCTGCCTCGGCTCCCTCGCCTCGCGCGAGCGTATCACGGCCGCTACCCTCGCCGCGTGCCGCGCGACGCCGTCCCCTGCCTGCTCGGTCCCACGGCCTCGGGCAAGTCCGAGGTCGCCGAGGTCCTCGCCCGCCGCACGGCCGGGGAGATCATCGCCTGCGACGCGTTCACGATCTACCGCGGGATGGCGATCCTGACGGCCGCGCCGAAGACCGGCGGCGATGTCCCTCATCACCTGATCGCCGAGCTGGAACCATCCGAGGCCTGGTCGGCGGCCGCGTTCGTCGCGGCGTGCGACGCGCGGATCGACGACATCCGCCGGCGGGGCAGGGTCCCGTGGGTCGTCGGCGGCACGGCGCTCTACCTCCGGGCGTGGCTCAAGGGGTTCGGAGCGCGGGTGCCGCGGGACGAGTCGTATCGCCGGGAGCTGAGGGCCATCGCCCGCGCGCGCGGCCGGGCCGCGCTCCACGACGAGCTCGCGCGCGTGGATCCGCCCCGCGCGGCCGAGCTCCACCCGAACGACCTCCGGCGCGTCGTGCGAGCCCTGGAGATCGTCCGCGCCACGGGGCGCCCGGCGAGCGCGCAACGCGAGGAGTGGAGCGGACCCGATCGCCGTCCGGCCGTGCTCTACGGCCTCCGTCGCGAGACGGACGACCTCGATGGACGGATCGGCCGGCGGACGGATCGGATGTTCCAGGCGGGCGTCGTGGAGGAGGTCCGGGCGCTTCTCGCCCGCCCGCCGAGCGCCGAGGCCGGGAAGGTCCTCGGGCTCTCGACGATCGCGGCCCACCTCGGCGGCGAGCTGGACGAGGCCGCCGCCCGGGAGGAGATCGCGCGGCGAACGCGCCGTTTCGCCCGCAAACAGCGGACGTTCTTCCGGTCCTTCCCGGGCGTCCGGTGGGTGGACGTGCCGGCCGACGAATCCGCGGAGCGCACGGCCGAGCGCGTGCTCGACTCCTACGGCGCGACGTCGCGGTAGAGCCCCCGCGCCTCGCGGATCCGCTCGTGGTAGGCGCGGGCCAGGTGCGGCGGTGCCACCACGCGCGCGTGCTGGCCGAACTCGGCGAGCCAGCGGTAGAGGCCGTCCTCGCTGCGCACGGGGACGCGGAAGCGGAACCGTCCGTCCGCCTGCTTCTCCAGGGTGCCCACGCCGTGCCGCCGCCGCTCCATCAGCCAGGTCGCCGTCTCGTCGAGCTCGAGGACGACCTCGATCTCGGGCCCCTCGGCCATCTGGAATTCCTCCGCGTCGATGTGCCGGCTCGCGTCGAAGCCCTCGGGCACCTCGTAGGCGCCGTCCGTCTTGTCGAGGACCTGCACCTTTCCGCGGATGCGGTCGAGGCGGAAGTTGCGGAGGCCCTCGCGGTGCTCGTCGTGGCCGACGACGTACCAGTTGCCGCCCTGGAGGCCCAGTCCGTAGGGGTGGACGGTACGGGTCGTCGTCCGGTCGGCGCCCGGGGCCTGGTAGCGGAACTCCACCCGCCGGCGGCGGCCCAGGGCCTCGCCCAGCGCGCCCAGATGGTGCCGGCCCGGATCCTTCTCCGGGCGTCCGAGCGTGAGGAGGTGCTGCTCGCCCACCGTGGCGCGGAGCGGCTCGGGGAGGTTGGAGTCGATCGTGAGCTTGGCCAGGGCCGACTTGAGATTGCGACCGAGGGAGTCGTCCACGACACCGAGGGTGCGCTGCAGGACCGCGAGCAGCATGGCGTCCTCGGGCTCCAGGGTCGTCTGCCTGAGGTAGTAGCCCCGGGGATCGATGACGTAGCCCGCGCGCCCGAAGACGTCGCCCGCCACGTACTCGATGTTCACTCCGATGGACCTCAGGTCCGCCTTGTCCCGATCGAACCGCTTCTCCACGGCGTCCGGACTGGCGTTGTCGTCGTAGCCGACGACCTTGCCTCGGATCGCCGAGAAGGGCACGGGGGCACGGGCGGACAGGAGGAACGACACGAGGTTGAGCTGGCGCTCCAACTTCACCACCTTGGGATCGCGCGACGTCACGAAAGTTCCTTCCTCGTCCACCAACCGAGTTGGAACCATATCACGTAGGCCACGGCCACCGCGAGGTGCAGGACGACGGTGACGGCCCAGAACGCCCGAAGCCCGATGCTCCCGGCCTGGGAGGCCACCCACCAGGTGAGCGGGTAGCCGATCAGGCCGTACGCCAACGTCTCCAGGAAGAAGGGGAACTTCGTCGCCCCGGCGCCGGCCAGGGCCTGCGAGACGACCACGGCGACGGCCAGGAAGACGTATCCCGAGGAGGAGACGTAGAGGTAGGTGCGTCCGAGGTCGCGCACCAGCTGCGAGTTCACGCCCTCCCCGACGTCGAAACCCATGATCCCCAGGAGGGGCTCCGCGAAGAGCACGTAGGCGCCCGCGAAGACGAGCATCATCATCATGTTCAGGCCCAGGGCGATCCAGGTGGACCGGATCGCCCGGTCCCGCATCCGCCGCCCCAGGTGCTGGCCGACGAAGGTCGCGGCGGCCGCCCCCCACCCGAAGCCGCCGAAGAGGGCCAGGCTGTCGAGCCGAAGCCCGACGCCGAACGCCGCCTGCGCCTCCGTGACCCCCACGCCGGCCAACCCCGCCGCCATGGCGACGAAGCGCAGGGTGTAGAGGTAGGACAGCATCCGCACGAGCCACTGGAAGCTCGACGGGATGCCGATGCGGAGGATCGACCACACGGTGCGCCAGTGCCAGGCGAAGTGGCGCACGAGGAGGCCGGCGAAGCCCCGCCAGAGGACGACCACCCCGACCAGACAGAAGACGCCGCGCGAGATGACGGTGCCCCACGCCGCGCCGGCGACCCCCATCCGGGGCGGCCCCAGCACCAGCCAGAAGTCGAGGGCGACGTTCATCAGGTTCGCGCCGACCACGAGGGTCATGGGCAGCAGGCTGTTGCCCGCCGCGCGCATGACGCCGGTCACCGCCAGGAGGAGGAACATCGTGACGAGGCCGGCGCTCATGATGGCCAGGTAGGCGGTGGCCCCGGGTACGACCGCGCCGTGCGCCCCGAAGGCAACGACGATGTCCTTCGCCCAGTACCACATCGGGATGCCGAAGACGAGGGACAGGACGACGGTGACGAGCATGCCCTGCTCGGCGGCCTGGTTCGCCTCCTTGCGGTTTCCCAACCCGTGGTGGCGCGCGACGAGCGCGAGGATCGCGTTCACGATCCCGTTGAAGATGATCGTCGGGAGCGAGTTGAGCAGCGACGGGATGGTGACGGCGGCGACCGCCACCTCGGGGTTGTCCAACCGCGCGACGATGAAGATGTCCACGAGGTTGAACAGCGCGGCCAGCATCATGGCCGCGACGAGGGGGAGACCGAACGCGGCGATCCCCCTCAGGAGCGGTGCCTCGGTGATCCCGGCACCGCTCGAGGGGGACTCCACGGTGGGCGGATCCGGCTCGAGAGCGCCGATCTAGACCAGCGCCTCGGCGGGTTCCAGCGACAGGCTGAAAGCCTCCGCCACGCCGGGATGCGTGATCTTGCCCTTCCACGCGTTGAGCGCCGACCGGAGCTGCACGTCCTCGCGGACGGCGCGTTCCGCGCCCATCGCCGCCAGCTTGCGGACGAAGGGCAAGGTCGCGTTGGTCAGCGCGAAGGTGGACGTGCGCGGCACGGCGCCGGGCATGTTCGCCACCCCGTAGTGGACGACGCCATCGACCACGTAGGTGGGGTTGTCGTGCGTGGTGGCCTTGGTGGTCTCGCAGCAGCCGCCCTGGTCCACGGCGACGTCCACGATCACGGCCCCGTCACGCATCTCCTTCAGGTAGGAGCGCGGCACGAGCGTCGGAGCGCGAGCGCCCTCGAGCAGCACGGCGCCGATCACGAGATCCGCGTAGCGGATGCGGGTGAGGACGTTCTGGGGGTTCGAGTAGACCGTGTTGACGTTCTGCGGCATCACGTCGTCGAGGTAGCGCAGGCGGTCGAGGTTGATGTCCATCATCGTGACGGACGCGCCGAGGCCCGCCGCCATCCAAGCGGCCTGCGTCCCGACGACGCCGGCACCGAGGACGAGCACGTTCGCCGGCTCGACGCCGGGCACGCCGCCCAGCAAGACGCCGCGACCGCCGTGCTCGTACTCGAGGCAGTTCGCACCGACCTGCACCGACATCCGGCCCGCCACCTCGCTCATGGGCGTGAGCAGCGGAAGATGGCCGTTCACTTCCAGCGTCTCGTAGGTGAAGCAGGCGCTGCCGCCCTGGAGCATCGCCTCCGTGAGCTCCTTCGCGGCGGCGAAGTGGAAGTAGGTGAAGAGGGTGAGGTCCGAGCGGCACCAGCCGTACTCCGGCGGCAGCGGCTCCTTGACCTTCACGATCATCTCGGCCTGGGTCCAGACGTCCTCGGCGGTGTCGAGGATCTTCACACCGAACGCGGAGTACTCCTCGTCGCTGATCCCGCTGCCCAGGCCCGCTCCACGCTGGAGCAGGACCTCGTGACCGTCGGCGATCAGCGCCTGGGCACCGCTCGGTGTCAACGCGACACGGCCCTCGAGCGCCTTGATCTCCTTGGGAACGCCAATGCGCATGACTGCCCTCCAGCGGCCGGTGTCTCGCCGCCGCAAGGGGGAGTATAGGCCTCCCCCTGTTCGGGGTCGCACGGTGACCGTGAGGGGCCTATCGGTCCCTTCGGAAAGGTCTGTCCATGCGCGAGCCGGGGAACGCCCCGAACCGCTGGAGGACATCCTCCGCGTCCCGGGGGAGCAGTCGGCGCACCTCTGCCTCGTACTCGGTCTGCGCCTTTTGCAGCGCCGCCTGGCGCTTCTCCAGGGACCAGCTCTCCTTGGCGGCCTGACCCAGGACCGTGCGCTTCTCTTCCCGGTAGAGGCGGGTCGTCTCGACCAGCTCGTCGCGGACGTCGCTCATCAGGCCGGGCCGGATCCGGTCGAGCTGGGACTGGATCGCCGTGATCTCGGCCTCCTTGCGCCGTCGCCGCAGGACCTCCTCGCTGAGCGCCCGGAACCACCGGACCTCGTCCTCGCTGAAGCGGGGGTCCTCGCCCTCGCGCAACGCCGTCTCCGGGAACTCCTCCGGCCGGCGAAACCCGCTGCCCCCCTCCTCGTTCGTCGGGCCCTCGTGGGGCCGCCCTCGCCCCTCCCGGATCGCGTTCTCCAGGCCCGTCAGGCGCTGCTCCACCGCCGCCATGCGATCCAGGATCGCCTCCGCGCCGACGCCGCTCAGCGCCCCGTTCCCCGCGGCCGGTTCGTGCGCGCCGGGCTCCGTCCCCGCCGACGCCGGCCGATCCAGCGCCCCCACCTGGACCGTGGTCCCCGGCGGCGTGGGGCCGCCCCGCAGCGTGTCGTACAGCAGGAGCCCCGCCCCGACGAGGGCGATGGTGATCACGAGCTGGATGGGCTTCATGGGCGCTCCGCAGGACGGGCGAGAGGGCGGACCACCCCATCTTCGGCCAGACGCGGGGGTCACCCGCCGCCGACTTGGGCCCGGCCGACCGCCCGGGTATATCCTGCCTCCCCCGGGCGCTTAGCTCAGTTGGCTAGAGCACCAGCTCGACAAGCTGGGGGTCACTGGTTCAAGTCCAGTAGCGCCCACCACTCCAACCGCCCCGCAAAGCGCCGACTCCCGGCATTTGCGGGGCGATTTCGTGTCCGGGCAGCGGGGCGTCGTCGCACCCGGGAAGTGCCATCACGTGCCACGTTTCGCCACGGGCCCTGTCCCGAACCCTGTCCAGGTCCGGGCGGGCATCCCCGCGACGAAGGGCGTCTCTCGGTGCGCGGGTGTGCCAAGACAGCCGCCTACGCGGCCGCACAGACGAGCCTCAGCGAGAGAACGGTCAAGCGCGCCGTGCGCACCTCGCGTCAGCGAGGGGTGCTGGTCATGGCCGGGAAGTCGAGGCGATCGAACCGCTACCGCGTCGATCCGGACCCCCGTCCCCTAGCGGGCCAGTGTGGCCCGCCAGGGAAGGAACCTACGAGGGTCACAGTGACCAGGGTCCTAGCGGGCCCGCGCCTGTCCGTACAACAGCATCGGGCCCATCACGATCGGCTCGGCGCCATGGATGGAACTGCACGGCGCCACCTACATCTACGACGAGCGGATGTACGCCCGCAGGCCCGGACGGGCGAGGGCGGAGGGGAGCGAGTCCGGGACGCGTCGGACCGGCGGGGTGGCACGGCGCGAGCCGCCGATCGACCGCGGCGCGTAGCCGGCGTGCGCGCTCCCCATTCTCCCTCACGCCGTCTCGGTCAGGGGCACCGGGGATCTGGCGTGGGCGCGCCGGAGGAGGCATGGCGCCTTCCATTGAGAGCCCGAGCGGCGCGTGGAAGGCCCAGACGTTGCGCGAAGGCCCGTGGCGTCGCCACGCCCCTTCTGGGTCGGATCCGTGGGCTCGGCTAGCGCCCCCCACCACACGATGTTGCGCGTCGAGACCGCGCAGCGAGCCGCGCGCTCCTGCGGGCACGTGCTCGTCCGGCCCCGGCCCTCTCGGACCGGGGCGTGCCGGACGAGGAGTGTCCGAGGGTGTCGCCGCTCGACGCGGCCTCCCGGAGGGACGAGAGGGCTTGCACCCGGACCGGGGCGGCGCGTTGAATGGGGAGATGGCGACCCGACGCACTGCCTTGGCCCTCGTGCTGGTCCTCCTGGCCCCCTGCCTGGGCTGCGCGAGCTCGTATCTCTCGCGGGAGGTGTCGCCGACGGCGGCCGCGCCCGCGAACGCGTGGCTCCATCTCTCCAACCAGAGCACCGAGCAGCGCATCGTCACCATGTCGGTGTACGTCGACGGCGCGTTGCGGCTCCGCCGGTCGATGCGGTCGGTCTTCGCCGATTCGCGCGCCGCACACGGCTTCCCCGACGAGATCCCGATGCGCCTCTCCCCGGGATCGCACACGATCCGCGTGGTCGCCGAGGGGAAGGGCGCGGACGCCGAGACGGAGGTCGTCGTCGGCGGCGTGCCCGCGCACGTGGACGCCGCGTACCACTTCTTCGCGGAAGGCTGCGGCGAGCGGCCCGCGCGTACCGGGACCGTCGAGATCCGCGTCACGGTGGATCGCCCCGGGTATTGCTAGACGCATCGTTCACGAACCGGATTTGAGTCGCGCGGACCTGCCGCGCATCTCGCGCGTGGAGACCGCGACGCTCGGTGGCCGGTCGGCGACGGAGACGGGGATCCGTCCGGGGACGAAGGCGGGCCCGAGGGCGACGCCGCCCGACCGCGGTTCCCCCTTCCCCCGGCGCGGCCCCCGTGGTGGGATCTCCGGATGCTCGTGCCTATTGCCGCGCTCGTCTCGGCCGCCCTCGCGTGTGCGGCCTACCTCTTCGGAGGCTGGGCGGCGGACGGCGTCATGGGCGCGTTCCTCGCCGCGATGTCGCTCGTGACGTTCGCGCTCTTCGGCATCGACAAGGCGCGGGCCCGGGCGGGGGAACGCCGGATCCGCGAAGCGGATCTGCTGGGCGCGTCGCTCCTCGGCGGCGCGCTGGGGGCATTGTTCGGGATGCGCCGGTTCCGTCACAAGACCCGGCACGCCCGCTTTCGCGTGCTCGTGCCGACGTTCGCCCTGCTCCATGTCGCCCTGGTGGTCGCGCTGGGCTCGCTGTAGCGGCGGCGCCCCGTCGCGGGGCCCCCATCGGGACCGGCGGATCAGCGGGCCCCGTGCTCGACGCGCTCGCGGGCCCACGCCTCGATCTTCTCCCCGAGCTCGGACGCGCTCATGCCGACGCGGTCCATCGTGTCCCGCGTCTTCGTCTTCCCGGCGTGCAGGTCCGCCACCCAGTTGAAGAGCGCCTTGCGGTACTTGCCGCCCTCGGCCGTGGAGAGGTAGTGGCACAACGCGGCCCCCTGGGCGTAGCAGACGTCGACGGGGTTCACGATCCGATGAAGGCCGAGCGTCCACCGGATGTCCACCTCCTGGGTCGGCTCACGCGCGAGCTGAGAGAACTGCTCCGACGTCATGTCCAGCCATTGCCCCCACGGGAAGAGCGATTGCGCGTGCGCCACGACGTCGAGGCTGTCGGCCCGGTAGTCCGCAGGGGCCCAGGTACGGTTGCGGACGTCGAAGGAGTACTCCTCGATCATCGTGGCGAAGCCCTCTTCCAGGACGTGGCCGGGGGCCTTCCGGGGGATGCCGTGGAACGCCTCCTTGCGTAGCAGCCCCAGATGCACGGAGCGGCTCCGGCAACGCCGCCGTCGTCGTCGCTGCGTCCCGCCACCGCCATCCACACCGTCTCGCCCTCCCCAGGCGTCGGATCCGACCAACGCAGAGGGTCCCCGGTCGGCGGGGAGATCGCACGCGCGGCGGCGATCGACCCTCCATCACGGTCACTCGGATCCAGGACACGCGCTACCGCGGTGCGAGGAGCAGCGCGGCATGGCTGGCGGGCGCGCACGGAGATGCGTACGCTGGAGGGGTGACCGGAATCGGGAGGCGACGATGACCCACGCGTCGGGTTTCGTGCTGGGAATCGGGGGGCTCATGCTGGTGGCGGCGGGGTTCGTCGCTGGGTACGTGGTCGGGGGCGGAGGCGCCGCCCCCGTTGCCGAGCCCGCGACGCTCGATCGCCCCGCGGTGCGGCGCGCGCCCCCGCGCGCCGAGGCGGCGCCGGCCGCGCGGGAGACGACGCCGGCCGCACCGCACCTGAACAGCCGGCTCGCCGAGGAGATCGGGCCGCTGCGCGAGGCGGTGGAAGCGCTGCCGCCGCTGGAGATCCCGACGGGCGACGGCGTCATCACGGGCACCGTCAAGACGGACCAGGGCGAACCGCTGGCGGGCGTCGGCATCCAGGCCACGCCCGAGCCCCCGGAGGAGATGGCGCAGACGTGGAAGGACGCCGGGGACGAGGAGAAGGACCTGACCACGGTCGTACACCGTTTCGTCGACAGCGTGCGCTGGCGGCGGCAGGCGAAGAGCGAGACCCGGACGGGCGCCGACGGCAGGTATCGCCTGGAAGGGCTCCTCGACGTGAAGCACCGGCTGGTCGCGGAACGGCCGGGGTGGAAGTTCCGCTCCCAGGCGTCCTGGAACGCGACGCCCGGATCGACGGTGGACTTCGTGGCGTCGCCGAGGACGGAGGTCCGGTTCGACGTGTTCCTCCCGGACGGCTCGCAGCCGGGTCGCGCGATGATCCGGCTCAGGTCCGGGAGCTCCACGGCCGGCCAGGGGTGGAGTCGGGACCACCCCGACGTCGACGTCGCGCCGGGAACCTACGAGGTGACGGCGACGGCCGGGGACTCCCAGGAGTACCAGTCGCAGAGCGTCTCGTTGACCGTCGAGAGCGGCGTGCCCACGCCGGCCGTCCGGCTCGACCTCGAGGGACGTCCCGTCATCCGCGGACGGGTCGTCTTCGAGGACGATCAGAACTCGGAGGTGCGCGTGCGCCTCGCGCGCGTGCCCGAGGGCCGGAAGGCCGACCCCGCGCTCCTGGCGCCGGACGGGGCGACGGAGACGTCGATGTTCGGCGGAGGGCCCTTCGGGGCCGCCCCGGGGGCGTTCCGCTTCACCGACCTCACACCGGGCCACTACCTCCTCGGGGTCGCCCGCTCGTGGCGCGGCGCCATCGTGGCGACGACCGAGGTCGAGGTCGGCCACGAGCCCGTGGACGTGGAGATCCGCGTGCCGCCGCTGTCCCGGGACGAGTACGCCATCCTCCGCGTCACGGGCCCGGACAGGAAGCCGCTGACCTCCCTGAACGTCACCACCGGATACGTGTCCGACCACGGCGCCAGCTCCGGCGGCAGCGTCGTGATCGACCGCCCGGGCGGCGAGAAATGGGTGCTCCACCACGAGGGAGGCGTGAGCACCGCCGAGGGCGGGAAGCTGTGGATCACGGTGAGCCACCCCGCCTACGGTTCGAAGACCGTGGAGTACGCACCGGGCGCCGCGCCGACGTTCGACCTGCGGTTCGCCGAACCGGGCACGCTCGACGTGGACGTCCCCGGCCTCGCGGGAGGACCGTACGTGGGGCGCGTCCAGGCGACCCTGATGAGCGGCGGTGAGGAGCGCGTGTCGCGCGGCGACCGCCGCACGGAGAAGCCGGACGAACACGGCCACCTGCAGTTCACGGGGGTCCAGCCCGGCCCGTACGTCGTCCTGCTGCAGATGGCGGATCGCCATGGCTGGGGCCAGGATCTCGCCCGCAAGGAGGTGACGGCCTCGGCGGGAGCGAACCGCGTGGCGATCCCCCTTCCGGCGCTCTACGAGGTGACCCTGGAAGGCATCCAGGGGCACACCTGGATCCAACGGGAGGAGAAGGGGGCCGTGCGGATGAGGACGATCTCGAACGCGAGCGAGGGACGGGCCATCCTGGACGGGCTCCCCGCGGGAACCTACACGGCGCACAGCGGGGGCACGTCGGTGACGTTCACCCTGCCCGGCGCGACGACGGTGCGGATCGAGTGACCGGGACGACCCCCCCAGGCCCGACGCGTCGGCGTAGGGCGGACCGGTCGGACGCCGCGAAGCTGCGGAAGCGGTCGTCCGGCGCGGCCACGACCTCCCCGTCCACGTCACTTCCGGGGGATCGCGTAGAGGATCACACGAAGGGTCCGTCCGTCGGGGGTCGTGATGGTCCAGGGATCCCCCACGCGGTAGCCGCCCAGCGACGTGGCGATCCGCCGGCTGGGGACGTTCCGTTCGTCCACGGGATAGCCGAAGACGGGAGCGATCGTCCGGGCGCTCGCCCAGGCGAGGATCCCCTCGACGGCCTCCCGGCCGTACCCGTTCCCCCACGCGTCTTCCCGGACCCAGATGCCGAGGTCGGGATCGTCCCCGGGCAGGCGATGGGCCCCCACGCAGCCGAGGAATCGCTCGTCGTCGCGGGCGAGAATGGCGCCGTAGAGATCGCGCCCCGCCTTCATGCGGGCGACGGCCCGCGCGAGGAACGCCTCCGTCTCGGCCGGCTTCGACGGCGACGCCGGCGTCATGTACCGCGTCACGACCGGCGTGAACGCTTCGAAGATCGCGTCCCGGTCGTCCGCGCGAAGCGAGCGCAGCACGAGGCGGGCCGTCTCGAACCGCACGCCGTCGAAGGCCTCGCGCCCGCTCACCGCTCCACCTCCGAGGCGACCCCCGTGCTCCCGGCGGGCACCGGCCGCGCCGCGAGCGCGGGTCGGTTCCGGCCGGCGGACGGGGTCGGGTCCCATGCCCCGTCGGGGAGTCCCCGCGAAACGAACCGGCCGTCCACGCCATCGCGGGTCCGGGGCGTGCGGCGACGCCCACAGCCTCCCCCTGGGACGGCCCGATCGCCCCGCGATCCGGTCCTCGCCCCCTTCCACGGCTTCGCCGCCTCCCGGACGACCGCAACCACGCCGGGGACCAGGGACAGGGCCAGGAGCCAGCGCATGCGTCGGAACTCCCCCGATGGCCGCAGGCTATCACGCGGTCGCTCGCGGCAGCATACCCTGTCCATTCTCCCCGCCGCGGCGGGGCCACACCCTGGGGAGGTCCGCCATGAGGGCCTATCTGCGTCCCACCGTACGACGTGCCTCTGTCGCGTTTGGCCTGATCGTCGGGCTTCTTGCACTCGCATCGGCGCGCGCCGACGAGGGCGAGCCGGGAAGGCGCCCGCGTAGCGACGAGGCCTACGAGCAGTTGATCCACCGGCTCGAGATGGGCATGTCGGCGCTGAAGGAACTCGGCAGGCACGAGGAGCTCGAAGCGCTCGCCCGCGTCGCCGACCAGGTTCGTGCCGAGCGACGCGAGGCACGGGAACGGCGCGAAGCGCACGAGGCCCGCGAAGCGCCGGCGGGTCCGGTGGATCACGAGGAACCGTCGCTGGACGCCCGGGAACGGAGGATGGAGATCCTGCGGTGGGCCCGGGACGCGCACCAGAAGGCGGGACGAGCGGAGGCCGTCCACCTGCTGGCACGGGCCGTCGAACTGGCGGAGCTCCAGCAGTCCGGCCGCCATCCCGACGTCGTCGAACGCGAGGCGGCCGCGTTCCCCATGAGGGACCTGGTCGGGGTCCTCCGCAAGGCCGGCGGGCTCTACGGCGAACTCGGCTACGAGCGGCGGGCCGCGGCGTGCCGCGCCCTCGCCGACTGGTACGCGGCGCACTGGAACCTCCCGACCGAAGGCGCAGTCGGCGGACTCGATACCCGCGAGAAGCGCGTGAAGGTGCTGGAGCTCGCACGGACCGCTCACGCGGCCGTCGGGCACGAGGAGGCCGTGGCGCTGCTGGACCGGATGATCCGCGTGGGCCGCCTGCAGATCCGGGGCGCTTCGGACGCGGAGGTCGCAGAGGCCGCGCAGGGCCTCACGATGGAGCGCGTGATCGACCTCCTCGCCTCCGCCGGGGACCTCTACGCCGGATGGAACATGCCCGACCGGGCCGTCCTCTGCCGCAAGCTCGCCGCCTTCTACCAGGCTCGCGACGCCGCGCGCGAGCGCGAAGAGCCCGGCGACGACGCCCAGCGGGCAGGCCACGGGGAGGAGGACGAAGAGACCGAGGAGAGGGAGGACGCAACGATGCAGGAGGCGCACGCGATGGAGCACGTTCGCGCCGTCATGGCGGAGGTCCAGAAGCTCCGCGAGGAGGTCGAGGCGTTGCGCCACGAGGTGGAGCGTCTCCGCCGCCCGGACCGATAGCCCGCGGGCTCCGGGACGTCGCGCCGGGCTGCCCCCTCGCGCGTTTCGCCGGGCGTGCAGGTTCGCTGGCCGGCGTATCGCGCTGTTGTCCGGCCCTCCGGCCGCGGGAGGGTGCCCGCGATCTTCGAGGCGGCCACGCCCCGAGGAGCGCGCGCCCCCTCGGCCCATCCCTCCACGGGAGCGAGCACCGTCTCCCGGACCGGTCCGCGGAGCTTCCGAAGACGTGCCCAGGGATCGCGATACCCGGGGTAGAGTCGCGAGCCGGAGTGCGAATGAGCCGCGAGAGCCTTCAGGACGTCCTGGCCGCCCTGGTCCCTTTCGCAAGGGAGCAGATGGAGGATCTCGGCTTCTGCCCGCCCTCCGCGGCATCGCTGGACGGCGCGGGCGACATCGACCTCCACCTTCCGCCCCCCGGGATCGGAACGGATACCGAGGCGGTGATCGAGACGCTCCGCCGGGTGCTCCAAAGCGGTGCCGACTCGGGCCAATTCGAGGCCACGGGCCTGTGCATGCCGGTCCGCGCGCAGCGCATGGGCGATGAAGAGCCCCGGGACGCCATCTGCGTCCACCTCGAGGCCCCGGGCGAGGCCATCCGCTTCTTCCTGCCCTACGAACGGGGCGAGGACGGCCGCGTGGCGTGGGGCGAGGCGTTCTTCGGCCCCGCGGATGCGGAGATCTTCCCCGCGGGCGATGCGGCCGCGGGCCCGACGCCGCCCTGACCGCCCACCCCGGGTCTCCCGGTCTCCTCCCGCCACGGGGCCCGGCGTTCCTCCCGGCGGGAGGGTCGCCCGCCGCCGCGGAGTCCGTTCGTCGCGAGGCGCCGACGCGCGGAACGCGCGTACGACCGTTGGGGCGTCCTCGCCCGCGGCGGGTCACCACTCCCCGAGAGCCCCATCTTCCAGCCGCTCCGGGCTGTCGGTCTGTTCGTCTATGGTTCGTACGGAAACGTCACGAATCCCAACGCCGCGTGCTCCCCGCTGCGTGGCCCGTGTGGAGCCTCCGATGAGCACCCTCTCCCAAGGCCGTCGCATGCTCGAGGCCCTCCCCCTCACCCAGGGGCTCGAACGCACCCAGGTCCACTACTCCCTCGGCCAGTTCCTGCGCCTGGGCGACGTCGGCCAGCGCGGCGCCGCCTTCTACCTCCTGGAAGTCCAGGAACGGCGCCTCTACGAGCGCTACGGCGCCGGGAGCGTCCTCGACTACGCCCGCGCCCACTTCTCGCTCACCGACCGCCGCACCCGCGAACTCCTGGCCGTCGCCCGAAAGCTCCGCGACCTCCCCCGGCTCGACCGGGCCTTCCGCGAGCACGAGATCGGATGGACGAGGGTCCTGCTCGTCGCCCCCGTGGCCTCCCCCGAGCACGAGGAGGCCTGGGTGCGGGAGGCCACGACGACGCGGCTTGCGGAGCTTCGAACCACCGTCCGCCGGTCTCCCAAGGGGGGGCCGCCGCGCGAGAAGGGAGACGCCAAGGGCCTGTCCCCCCTGCGGTACCCGGAGCGGATCGAGTGGAGCACGGCCGAGCGGGAGATGATCGAGCAGGCCAAGAAGAAGCTCTCCGACGAGCGCGACGGGGCGCCGGTGACGACGCGGGAGCTCGTCGCCGTCTCGATCGACCTCTTCCTGGACCTGACCGCGGAGGGGAAGGCGAAGGACGGGAAGGGCGGCCCGTACCGCTACGAGCCCCGCTCGAAGTACACGATCCACATCTCCTCGCCCGCCCCGGAGGACGGCGACCAGCCGTTGATGGTGGACGACGGGGAGAAGGTGGAGCCGCTCTCGTGCTCGACGGACCCGGAGGTGATCGAGCGAAACCGCGACGCGTGCGCCCGGTGCGACGGCGAGTACGCGGCGGCCTGCGAGCACGACCACGAGCGGGAGCACGACATCGGGACGCCGCCGGCGAAGCGGCGCCGGGTCCTCAAGCGCGACAAGAACCGGTGCCGCAACTGCGGCTCGACGCGGCGCCTGCACGTGCACCACATCAAGTGGCGGAGCCGCGGCGGGCGCACGCGGATGTGGCAGATGCTGACGCTCTGCGAGCGCTGCCACAGCATGGTGCACGAGGGCCTCTTGGTCCTCGAGGGGGGCACCCAGAGGCAGGTGGTGTTCAAGGACCGGGACGGGAACCCGGTCCACCGGCCGGGTCGGACCATGACGGAGGAGGAACGGCTGAAGATCCTGGGCGCGGTGGGGCCGCCACCCGGGGGGGAACGGGCCCAGGGAAGGTGGCGACGCTCGACGACGTGCCATCGACCGTGGACCCATCGTGGTGGAAGAGACATCGGCACCTCATCGATGTGCGGCGAGACGGGGGGCTCGTCTTCCATGCCGGTCTCCCCGAGGAGGAGGACGCCCCGTCCTGCGACGGGTCGTGTCGCGCGGCGGAGGCCGAGGACTCCGGGCAGGCCCCGGCCGACGGCGCGGTCCAGGACGACGTGTGGCACGACGAGACGGCAGCGGCCCCGGCGAAGCCTCGGGGACCGTGCCCGTGCCGCCGGAAGAAGGACGAGCCGCAGGGCGACCCGGCGCCTTTCCGCGAGGCGTTCGGCGATCTCGTCGGCATGGAGACGGTGCTCGGCCAGATCGAGACCGAGGTCCAGGGGGCGCGTGCGCTGGGGCGTCCCTTCCCCCACACCCTCTTCCAGGGCCCGCCGGGGACGGGCAAGACGACGCTGGCCCGGGGGATCGCGCGGGTGATGGGCGCGCGGATGGTCGAGCAGACGGGCCCCATGCTCCAGGACGTCCCGGCGGCTCTCTCCGCCTTGACCTCTCTCGAGGAGGGCGACGTGCTCTTCGTGGACGAGATCCACGCCGTGCCCCCGGCCGTGCGGGAGATCTTCTACGAGGCGCTCGCCCAGCGGCGGGTGGAACTGCGGTTCCGCAACGGACTCCACGACAAGACGGTGCGGATGGCGCTTCCGGCCTTCACGCTGGTGGCGGCGACGACGGAGGGGCACGGCCTGTCGGAGGCCTTGCGTTCGCGGTTCGGGCTGCACGCGAGGCTGGACACCTACACGGAGGCGGCCCTCGCGGCGCTGGCGCACGCTCAGGCCGAGAAGAAGGGCCTGGAGGTCTCGGAGGAGGCCACGGAGCGGCTCGCCCGGGCCGCCGGCGGGACGCCGCGGGAGCTGTTGCGCCTCGTGGATCGGATCGAGAGCTACGTCGCGGCCGAAGGCCGGACCGCCGTCGACGACGACGTGGGTCGGGCCGCGCTCGCGCGCCAGGGCGTGGACGAGCACGGCCTCAGGCCCGAGGATCGGATCGTCCTCCGGGCGCTCGTCTCGTGCGGGGGGCCGGTGGGGTTGGTGCGGCTGGCGACGCTGGCGCGGGTGGCCCGGGAGCAGATCCTGGCGGACGTCGAGCCCCGACTCGTGCGGGGAGGATGGATGCGTGTCACCCCAGATGGGCGCGTCCCCGGCCCGCGCCTCGTGGCGGCGGGCCCCCTGGCGGAGGCCATCTGATGGGCGGCGATTGATCGCCACATCGGCCCCGCGCGCCCCCACCTCGGCGCGCGGGAGAGGAGCGGACGGGGCGGTTTCCCACGGGAATCCGGCGGGGGCGGTGCGGGCACGCCAAGAGGGCGCGCGCGAGGCGGCGATCAGCCCTCGATCTCGTATTCCTTCATCTTCTCCCACAGGTTCTTGCGGGAGATGCCGAGGGCCTTCGCGGCGTTCATGCGGTGGCCGCCGGTGGCCTTCAGGACGCGGCGGATGGCGCGCTTCTCGCTCTCGCGGACGACCTCCTTGAGGGAGACGAGGCCACCCGAATCGTCGTCGTCGGCCTGACGGCGCCGGCGGCGCATGGCCCCCTCGAGCAGGACGTCGCGGCTCAGCTCGCCGGGTTCGGAGGTGAGGGCGATGGCGCGCTCCACGGCGTTCTCCAGCTCGCGCACGTTGCCGGGCCAGCGGTACGCGCAGAGCTCGGCCATCGTTTCGGAGGCCACGGTGTACCGCTTGCCCTTGCCGTACTTCTGGAGGAAGTGCTCGACGAGGAGGGGGATGTCGCCATCGCGGTCGCGGAGCGGCGGAAGATCGACGGGAACGACGTTCAGCCGGTAGTAGAGGTCCTCGCGGAACTCGTTGTCTTCCACGGCATCACCGAGGTCGATCTTCGTGGCGGTGATGACGCGGACGTCCACGGGAATCGCCTTGCGGGACCCCAGCGGTTCGACGACGCCTTCCTGGAGGACGCGCAGGAGCTTCACCTGCGTTTCCAGGGGCATGTCGTCGATGTCGTCGAGGAAGATCGTTCCGCCGTCGGCGAGCTGGAAGCGGCCGGGATTCGCCTCCTTCGCGTCGGTGAAGGCGCCACGCTCGTGACCGAAGATCTCCGACTCGAGCAACGGCGCGGGGATCGCGGCGCAGGCGAGGGGCACGAACGGTCCCTTGGCGCGCGGCGAGATGTCGTGGATGGCGCGGGCGACGCGCTCCTTGCCGGTGCCGGACTCGCCGGTGATGAGGATGCGGGCGGCGGAGTCGGCGACGGTCCGGATCCGCTCCGCGACGCGCTGCATGGCGGGGCTCTTGCCCACGATCTGCTCGAGGCCCTTCTGGCGGTCGAGGTCCTTGCGCAGGCGGGCGTTCTCGTCGCGAAGACGGCGGAACTCCTCGACCTTCCCCAGCGCGACGAGGATCTCGTCGTTGTCGAAGGGCTTGAGGATGTAGTCGAAGGCGCCCTTCTTGATCGCGTCCACGGCGGACTCGATCGTGCCGTAGCCGGTGATGATGATCACCTCCGTCGGAACGCCGCTCCGCTTCAGCTCCTCCAGGAGCTCCGTGCCGCTCACATGGGGCATCCGGATGTCGGTGATCAGCGCGTCGAAGGCCTCCTTCTTGAGGGCGGCCCGGGCCTCGGCGCCGTCCGAGGCGACCCGGACCTCGTGGCCGGCCCGGCGCAGATCGTCGGCCAGGGTGATGGCAATGGCTCGCTCGTCGTCGGCTAGAAGGATGCGCAAGGCACGTCTTTCGCTAGAACGGGGGAGTGTTGGGCTCGGATTGTACGGCCACGGGCCGGAATCCGGCCGTGGTGAGGGAGTCCTTGCAGAGGGAGAAGATGGGGTCGGAGGGGGTCCGCGTGCCTCCCCGGCCCCGTCCCGGTATCCCATGAGCCGTGCCTCCTCGTCCCGACCCGCCATCCCGCGCCGCACCGCCCTGCTCGTCATGGCCCCCACGGATCTGCGCCGCCTGCTGGTTCGCGGTTTCCGCCAGCGGGGCCTCAAGGTCCAGGCGTTCGACGAGCCGTTCGCCGCGACCGACGGCTTCGCGCGCAAGCCCACGGACCTCGTCTTCGCCTCCCTGGGCGGATTCGGCCCCGGCGACGAGGAGTTCTTCGACTCCCTCGGCCGTCGCGCTCCCGCGACGCGTCTCGTGGCCTTTGTCGGGGAAGATGAACACGAGACCGGCCGCCTCGCCCTCTACCGGGGCGCCCACGCATGGCTTCCCGAGCCGCGGACCCAGGACGACGTGCAGGCGGTGCTCCACGCCGTGGACCGCTGGTTCCCGGACGAGGGAAGAGACATCCTCAGCGTGTTCGCCCCCTTGGCGGCCGAGCTCGCCCACCTCTTCGGGAACCGCCTGACGTCGCTCATGAACCTTCCCGAGCTGGTCGCGTTCCCCCCCGAGCTCGCGAAGAGCCACAAGAACACCATCGCCCAGTTCAAGGAGGCGACCCGCCGGCTCGGACGGCTGCAGGAGCTTCCCGAGCGCGAACCGGCGCGCGTGGAGCTCCGGAAGCTCGTCGATGAGAGCCTCGACGTCCTGGTCTCCCGCAAGACGATCCGCGCCTTCGATTTCCGGGCCCGGGCGAGCGGCACCGTCCACGTGGACCGCGCCGCGGTGCGCCTGGCCGTGGAAGCGGCGGGCGACGCCCTCGTGGGTCTGGCCGCCAGCGAGGAGCCGGTGCGGCTCGAGGTGGCCGTGAAGCGGCCCCGCCTCCCGTACGAGCCGCTCCTGTCGAGCCCGCCGCTCCGGCCCGCGCTCCTCGAAGTGCGCCTCCGCGTGCCCGGGCTGCAGTTGGACCGGGCGGCGCTCCGGGACTGCCACCGGCAGGTCCTCTGGCGCCAGGACCGGACCGGCCGGGTCCACTGGGGGCTCTGGATCCCCGAGGAGATCGTCCGGCGGGACCAGGGGGTCCTCATCGTCCGCCAGGGTCTCGCGGGCGCCGGCGTCGGGTTCGTGTTCCGCCGCGCGTAGCTCCGGCGTTTCCGGGGCCGATGCGCGGCAAAGGCGGGGCCGTGCGCAACCGATCCAGGGGGTATGCGGATGCCTCCGTCCACGGTCGCGGACCGCCCGCACGTTCTCGTCGTCGACGACGAACGGGAGATCCGGGATCTGCTCGTCACGGTGCTCGAGCAGCGCGGCTACCGGGTGACGGCGCGGGCGGACGGGACGACGGCCCTCGGCGACCTCGACGCCGGGGACGTGGAACTCCTCATCACGGACCTCCGGATGCCGGAGGTGGACGGGCTCCAACTCGTCGAGCGGGCCAAGGAGAGGCAGCCCGACCTCGCCAGCATCGTGGTGACCGCCTACGCCTCCACCGAGTCGGCGGTCCAGGCCCTCCGGTTCGGCGTGGACGACTTCATCACGAAGCCGTTCACGGTGTCGGACCTGTGTCGCACCGTAGAGCGCGTGCTGGACGCGCGGCGACTCGTAACGACCGACCTCGAGGCGCTCGGCCGGATCCGGGAGGAGGCCGATCGCCTGCGGCGTCGCCAGCGCTCGACGGAAGACGCCCTCGCCCACGCCCGCCGGGACCTGGACGATTCGCGGAAGAACCTGGACCGCCGTCTGGAAGACCTCGCGTTCATCGCCGAATTCACGGCCCTGCTCGCGAAGGAGACGGAACTCGAGTCCCTGCTCGAGCGCACGGTGCGGGTCCTCGGACGGCGCTTCCGCGCCGACGTCGTGCGCCTCGAGATCGCCCTGCCCGACGGGATCCACGTCACCGAGCACGCGGAGCCCGGCATCCGCTCCGGGCCGCTGGGGCCGATCGCCCGCGACCTCTTCCACCGGGCACGGAGCGACGGGCCGCGTCCCGTCAACGAGATCCACCTCCTCGGGGGCCGACCGGTCCAGGCGATGGCCGTGCCGATCGACCTGCCCACGGGGCCCGCGGGAGGGCTCCTCCTGCTCCGACCGGCCCTGAAGGACGCCGACGAAGGCAACCTGTTCCTCCTCTCCCTCGTCCCCCGCGCCCTGGGCGTCGCGCTGGAGGGGGAGGTCCGCCGCCGCGAGGCGAGCGCGACCACGCTCCGGATCGCCACCGGCATGCTGGAGGCGCTGGAGGAGCGGGGGACCCTGCCCCGCGGACACGGGCAGCGCGTCGCGAACCTCGCCGTGCCGATGGCGCAGGCGCTCGGCCTCTCGACGCGCTTCCAGCGCATCGTCGAGAACGCAGCCCGGCTCCACGACGTGGGCGCCGTCGGCGTCTCCGAAGACCTCCTCCGCCGCCCCGGGCCGCTGAGCCCCACGGACCGCGGCCTCCTGCGGACGCTCCCGATGGTGGCCGCCCGCATCCTCGCCCCCTTCGGGGAGGCCGCCCTCTTCGTGAAGCACATCCACGAGCGCCCGGACGGCCGGGGCTACCCGGACGGACTGCAGGGCGATGCCATCCCGTTGGGGGCCGCGATCATCGGCTGCGCCGAGGCGTTCGACGCGATCACCCACCACCGCCCCTGGCGGCCGTCGCGGTCGCGGAGCGAGGCGCTGGCGGAGATCGAGCGGCACGCCGGGACCCAGTTCGCGCCCGGAGTCGTCGCGGCCCTCCGCGCGGCCCTGGCCGGGCAACCGTCGTGAAGCTGCCCGAGACCCTCCAGCGCGAGACCGGCCGGGTCACCTGGCTCGCGATCGGGGAGCGCGCCGGACGCACCCTGGCCTCCCAGGTCGGCGAGGAGGGACACGTCCTCAAGGTGGGCGGACTCCACGCGGCGCTGGGCCGGGCGGAGTACCGGGCGTTCAAGGGGTGCCTCGCGGAGGCGGCCTTCTTCGAGGCCCGGCCCGAGGCCGGGCTGGATGTGCTGATCCAGCACCTGTCCGGGGCGCCGCTCTGGCTCCTCGCCCCCCCCATCACGCCCGAGGTCGAGGACGCCGCCCGCCGCCGGGAGGTCCCCGTCCTCCGGACCGGTGGTGTGACGCCGGCGTCCGCCGCCTGCCCCTCCCCCGACCTGGCGCCCTCCCTCGAGGCGTTCCTGGCGGGTTGCTCCCGCCACCAGGGCGACGTGGACGAACTGACCGGCTGGATCCTCCGCGCCTTCGCCCAGGCGAGCGGGGCGGACCGGGCGAGCCTCCTCCTGGGGCGCCGCCGGGAGGGCGGGCTGGAGGTGGCGCGGGCGCTCGGGCCCGACGCGCCGCCCGCCGGAATGACGCCGCGGATCCTCGTGGCCCCCGGCATCGCGACCGAGGCGGCGGCCCGCGGGCGGCCCCGGGTCGGCTACGCCAGCTCGCCGCGATACCGCGGGCGGGCCTACGCCGTCATCCCGTTCGTCGCGCCGGACGGCCCGGTGGGCGCGATCTGCCTGACGGATCTCCCGGCGGACGAGATCCCCCGCCGGGATCGCCTCGACACGTGGAGCGAGTGGGCCCGCCACGCCGGCGCGTTCCTGCGGACCGCGCTGGATCTCCGGGGCGCCCGCGAGAGCGCGTTGACCGACCCGAAGACCGCGCTGCCGAACGCCCGCGCCTTCCAGGCCGCGCTCACCCGCGAGCACGAGCGCGTCCGCCGGAGCGGAGGCGCCTACGGGGTGGCCGTGTTCGACATCGACCGCTTCAAGGCGGTCAACACCGAGCTCACCCATCCCATCGCGGACCGGGTGCTCGTCGCCGTGGCCGGGGAGCTCAAGGCCTCGTTCCGGGAGGCGGACCTCGTGAGCCGCTGGGGCGGCGAGGAATTCGCCGTGCTGCTGACCGACCCGGACGCCCCGGAGGGGGAGGCGGGGGACCGGCTCCTCCACGCCGTGGACCGGGCCCGCGGGCGGGTCGAGGACCACCCGACCCGCCTGGAGGGTCGGGAGGATCCGTATCGGGTCACGGTGTCGGCCGGGCTCGCCGTGTACCCCGAGGACGCCGCGGGGCCGGACTCCCTGGTGGAGGGGGCCTTCGCCGCGCTGGGGGCCGCCAAGCACGCCGGTCGCAACCGCGTACACCGCCGCCGAGCCCGCTGATTTCGGGGCCGGACGGGCGGCCGTCGAAGCGCTTGGACACGGCCCGACGAGGACGCTGAACGTCCTCAAGCACGAGGCCCCGGCCGGTCGAAGAGGACCCCGACAGGTTTCGCAGACCGCGGGGTCCCTCCATGGCACGGTTCGACCGCGACGGGAGCAGCGCTCCCGCCCCTCACATCCTGGTCGTAGACGATCGTGCGGAGGTCCGCACGTACGTGCGGGAGGTGCTCGAGCTGGCGGGCCACCGCGTGTCCACCGCCCCGGACGGCCTGGCCGCGCTGGAGCACTGCCGCCAGGACCCCCCGCAGGTGGTCGTCACCGACCTCCAGATGCGCCCCATGCCCGGCCGCGAGCTCATCGTGGCCTTGAAGGAAGCGTGCCCCTCGGCGGTCGCGGTCGTGCTCACCGGCCACGGGACGGTGGAGCGCACCGTGGACCTCATGCGCATCGGCGCCTTCGACGTCCTGACCAAGCCCTGCGCCGCGGCGCGCATCGCTGCCACCGTCACGAAGGCGCTCGAGCATCACGTGGCGCTGAGGGCCAACGAGGACCTGCGCGAGCGCCTGCGGGTCCAGGACAAGCTCGCGATGATCGGCAAGCTCGCGGCCGGCGTGGCCCACGAGTTGAACAACCCGCTGGACGCGACCCTGCGCTGCGTCCGTCTCACCCGCGAGGCCACCCAGAGCGACTCCGAGGCCTGCGAGTACCTCGACCTCGCCGAGTCCGGCCTGCAACGGATGGCCGACATCGTGCAGAGCCTGCTCACCTTCTCGCGCAACGCCGCGGTCGAGCAGTCGCCCCAGGGCCTGCAGGGCCTCGTCCACGAGGCGGTCCACTCGGTCCAACTCGCGCTCGGCGACGACGCCCCGGTCATCGGGAGCGAGGTCTACCCCGACGTGGCCGACGCCGTCGTGGCGCGCGGCCTCCACCAGGTGATCACGAACCTGCTCCGCAACGCGTGCGACGCGTCCCGGCCCGGACAGACGGTGCTCGTCCGCGCCCGCCGCGTCGGCACCGAAGTTCGCCTCGAGGTCGTCGACCACGGCTCCGGCATCCCCGAGGAGATCCGCCACCGCATCTTCGAGCCCTTCTTCACCACGAAGGCTCCCGGGAGGGGGACCGGCCTCGGCCTGCCCCTGTCGGCGCGACTCGTGGAGAAGTTCGGGGGGCGGATCGGCATCGCGTGTCCGCGCGAAGGCGGCACGATCGTCCAGATCGTCCTGCCGCTCGCCAAGCCCGCCACCGAACCCTGCGCCGAAGCGAGGTAGCCCGTGTCCGCGTGCGTGCTCATCGTCGACGACGACCCGCTCGTCCCCCGCACCCTCAAGATCCTCTTCGAGAAGAGGAATCACGTCGTGGAGACCGCGCCGGACGCGGAGACCGCGCTGCGGCTCATCGAGCAGAAGCCGTTCGACGTCGTCATTTCCGACATCAACATGCCCGGAGCCGACGGCCTGGAGCTCCTCAAGCGGATCAAACGCATCCAACCGGAGACGGAGGTGATCCTCGTCACGGGGTACGGCACGATCGAGAGCGCCGTGCGCTGCATGCGGGAGGGCGCCTTCGACTACGTGACGAAGCCGGTGCTCGACGAAGAGATCCTGTTGACGCTCGACCGCGCCGTTCGGACCTCGCGGCTCCGGTCGGAGAACGCCGATCTCCGGGCCCGCCTGGCCACGTTCGAGGGGCCGCGCCGCGCCGTCGGGCAGGACCCCGAGTTCCTCCGCGTCTTCGAGATGATCGACTCGGTGGCTCCGTCCAAGGCGACCGTCCTGATCACGGGCGAAAGCGGCACGGGCAAGTCGATGATCGCGCGGATGATCCACGAAGCCAGCGACCGCGAGAACAAGCCGTTCGTCGAGCTGAACTGCGGAGCCATGCCGGAGGGCCTGGTCGAGAGCGAGCTGTTCGGCCACACGAAGGGCGCGTTCACGGGCGCCACGAACACACGCAGCGGCAAGTTCATGAAGGCCGACAGCGGCACGCTCTTCCTGGACGAGATCGGGACGGCCTCGCCGGCGCTCCAGGTGAAGCTCCTGCGCGTCCTCCAGGACCGCACCTTCGAGCCCGTCGGCAGCGAGGACACCGTGGAGGTGGACGTGCGCATGATCCTCGCGACGAACGAGGATCTCCAACGCCTCGTCGAGGAGGCGAGGTTCCGCCGGGATCTCTTCTACCGGGTCAGCGTGCTGCCGATCCACCTGCCGCCGCTGAGGGAGCGCCGCGGCGACATCCCGCTCCTCGCCATGCACTTCCTGAAGAAGCACGCCCAGGAGAACGAGCGGGACATCCGGTACATCGACGACAACGCCATGACCATCCTCATGGCGCACTCGTGGCCCGGGAACATCCGCGAACTGGAGAACGCGATCGCGCGGGGGGTGATCCTCTCCCGGGGCGACACCATCACGCCGAGCCAGCTCCCGCCGGACTTGACGCGCGAGGTGACGGCGCCCGCGGCCGGGGAAACCGTGCCGCTCAAGCGCGCGCTCGAGATCCCCGAGCGCGAGATCATCCTCCGCACGCTCAAGAGCCACAACTGGAACCGCCAGGAGACGGCCGCGGCCCTCGACATCAACCGGACGACGCTCTTCAACAAGATGCGCAAGTACGGCCTGCTCGACAAGACGCGTCGGCGCACCGTCCGCGCGGAAGGCGCATAGGGCCGCGCGGGGCGAGCGGCGCCCGCTACTCCGAGGTCGAGAAGGGCGCCTTGACCGACACCGGGCGGTCGAAGCGGAGGCCCGCCCGGCAGCGCACCCGTTCCGTGTGGACCCAGACCACGCGTCCGGTCCCCTCCAGGATGCAGCGGGCGGAGGCGGGCGCCTCCCGGCCCTCCAGGGTGATCTCCAGGCACACGGGCTGGCCGACCCGGACGCCGAGCCGCGGCGATTCCACGCAGAGCCCGCGGGCGCTGACGTCTACCAGCCGTCCCTCGCTGGCCGGACCAGGCCCGCCCGGCGTCATGCGCACGTTTCCGAGCGGCTGCACCCGAGCGTCCTGCCGGCGTTCGAGTCTCTGAGCTTCCGACCACCCCATGGACACGGGCTGGGCACACGCCGTGCCTTGCCCCTCGAACCCCATGAATCCCGGGGTCGGGAGGCGGCGGCGTCCAGCGACGTGAACGTGGTGGCGCGCGCGCGACACCGCCGCCGCGGGGCCGCGGTCCCGGGCCTACTCCACGAAGGAGCGGACGGCCTGGATGACGCCGTCCTGCTCCTCGGGCCTGAGCCCCGGGAAGCACGGGAGGGAGAGCACCTGCTCGGCGAGCGCTTCCCCGGCCGGGCAGGCCGCCGCCGGGTAGGCGGCGAAGCAGTTCTGGCGGTGGAGGGGGACGGGATAGTAGACGCCCGTGGCGATGCCCCGGTCCCCGAGGTGTCGGCGGAGCGCGTCGCGGTCCTCCACGCGCACCGTGTAGAGGTGGTAGGCGCTCTGGGAGGCGGGAAGGAGCCGCTGGGGCCGGACGGCCGTTCCCTGGAAGGCGAGGTCGTAGCGCGCGGCGATGGCCCTTCGTTCCCCGGTCCAGCGGTCCAGCATGCGCAGCTTGATCCGGAGGATCGCCGCCTGCAGCTCGTCCATCCGGCTGTTCGTGCCGACGCGGGAGTGGTCGTAGAGCTTGCGGGTCTGGCCGTGGTCGCGCAGTGCGGCGACGAGATCCGCGAGGCGGTCGTCGTCCGTGGTGACGATGCCGCCGTCGCCCGCGGCGCCGAGGTTCTTCGAGGGGTAGAACGAGAACGTCGCCGCGTCGCCCAACGAGCCGACCCGGCGGCCGTCGAGCGTGGCGTGGACCGCCTGGGCGGCGTCCTCGAGGAGCAGGACGTCCCGGTCGGCGAGGACCGCGCGGATTCCTTGGATGTCGGAGGGCGCCCCGAAGAGGTGCACGGGGATCACCGCGGCCGTCCGCTCCGAGAGGAGCCGCGCCACCGAGGCGGGGTCGAGGTTCATCGTATCGGGGCACACGTCGGCGAAGACGGGCCGCCCCCCGGCATTGACCGCGGCGCCCGCGGTGGCGACGAACGTGAACGTGGGGAGGATGACCTCGCGCCGATCCGCAGGACGATCCTCCAGGACGGCCCGGAGCACGAGGAAGAGCGCGTCGGTGCAGGAGTCCACGGCGACGGCCCGCGCCACCCCCGCGTCCCGGGCGAACTCCTCCTCGAAGGCCCGGACCTCGGGCCCCTTGACGTAGACGTGGTCGCGGAGGATCCGCACCACGGCGTCCTCGGCCTCCGGCCCCCAGTCCGCGTAGATCCGGCCCGGGTCCATCAGCGGGACGTCCAGCCGGTCCTCGGCCGTGCGCGCGCGGCCGGAAGCGTCGGGGAAGGGCAGAGCGGAATTCGTCACGGTGGGCGATTGTCGCGTCCGCCGATTCCCGCGCGCTGAAAAAAACTTGTACCGGGCCTTCAACGCGGATTCACGCGAACTTCGCCACCGGCCGACTCCAGCGAGGCGCGCGCGGCGTCGAGCACCCGCGCGACCCGGGCCCCGTCCTCCCCGGGCGTGGGGCAGGGCTCGCCCGTTTCCAGCGCCCGGACGAAGGCCTGGAGCTCGCGCCGAAGCGCGAGGTCCCGCGAGACCGGCACCGGACGCGCGGTCGCGAGACCGGCCGTACCCGGCGCGGGCACGTCTCGGACGCGGAGCGGCACCTCGCGGTCCATGTCGTCCAGCACGGCCATCGCGCGTTCCCCCACGACGCTCAGGCGGCGGACCTTGAGCGGGTCGAGCCAGGAGAGATGCACGTGGCCCAGGACCTGTCCGGGAAATCGGAGGATCAGGAAGATCAGGTCCTCGTACTCGGGCTGGGCGTAGCGCGCGCCCCGGGCGGACACGCCCACGGGCCACGCGCCGACGAGGTAGGACATCACGCTCACGTCATGCGGCCCCAGTCCGATCAGCGCCCCCTCGTCCGTGCGGATCCGGCCGTGGTTCGTCCGCTGCGCGGCGAGATAGAGCAGCGGACCGAGGCGACCGCGGTCCACGAGCGCCTTCAGGCGCTGGACCCCCGGGTGGTAGAGCAGCAGATGCCCCACCGCGAGGTGGCGCCCCGCCTCGCGGGCGAGACGGACCAGTTCCTCGGCGGTCTCCGCGTCCGGGGCGAGCGGCTTCTCGACGAGCACGTGCTTTCCGGCCGCCAGCGCGCGCCGTGCGAGGGGCGCGTGCGTGGGCGTGGGGCTCGCGATCACGAGGCCATCGAGGGTCGGGTCGGCGAGGGCTGGCTCGATGTCGGCGACGAACCCCGCGCCGGGTGCCAGCCGCTGGGCCCGCGCGAGACGTTCCTCGTCCGGATCGACGACCCACGCGAGGCGCGCCCGCCGCATCGTGGCGAGGTCGCGCACGTGGTTGAGGCCCCAGTTCCCCGCTCCCGCGACCGCGAGGCGAATCAACGTCCCGGGGCCTTTTCGCGCGCCTTGCGGATCTTCTCGAGAAGCGTGGCGCTCTCGTCGGCAGGCGCCTCCTCGTACACGCGCCAGGCCCCCGCGAACGTGGGCGCGTCGTCGGCCGCGACGAGTTCGACCTCGAGCGCACGGGCGTAGTCGCCCTTCGCCGCGGCCTGCTCGGTCAGGCCGTCCACCCGCCGGCGGCCCGGCTCCGTGAGGCCGCCGTACTCGTCGCGGAGCGCGGTGAGCATCGACGCGGCGACGCTCGCGTCGTCCTCGAGCGCGTCCAGCGCGATGCCCTCCAACGTCTCCCGGCCGAGGCCGGCGTCCACGGCCTGGTTCCAGGCCCCCTCCCAGTCGCCGATCCCTGGTCCACGCGCCGCCGAGACCTTCGCCTCGACGCGCGCCCGCTCCGCGGGGGTGAGCGGCATCGGCGCGGCAGAGGGCCCCTTCACGGAACTGCACGCCGCCGCGAGGAGGAGGAGGAGGACGGATCCCTGCCGCATGGAGCGAGAATAGGCGGCCGCAGCGCGCGGTGTCAAAGTTCCCGGGGCCGGGTGTCCGGCCTAGGATGGCCGGTGATGTCTTCGTTTTCTGTGTCGGACGATGCGTCCGAGCCCCTGATGCACGCCCAGAACGGCCCGGAGGAGCCCCGGCGCCGCGACGGCGGTATCCCCAAGGCGCTGCTCGACGAGGACGCGGTCACCGTCGTTCGGAGGTTGAAGCGCCACGGTCACGAGGCCTATCTCGTGGGCGGATGCGTGCGCGACCTCCTGGCCGGGTTGGAGCCCAAGGACTTCGACGTGGCGACCGACGCCCGTCCCAACCGCATCAAACGGGTCTTCCGGAACGCCCGGATCATCGGACGGCGGTTCCGGCTCGCCCACATCCACTTCGGCCGGGGCCGGATCATCGAGACCTCGACCTTCCGCGGCCCCCCCGACGAGGCGCCCCCGGCTCCCCCGCCGGAGGAGGCGGAACCGGGAAGTCGGGGGCGCGGGTCCTCCGACACCGTGTTCGGGACGGCCGCGCAGGACGCGCGCCGGCGCGACTTCACCATCAACGCCTTGTTCTACGACCCGCTCCGCGACGAGATCCTCGACTACGTGGGCGGCCTGGACGACCTCGAGGCGGGGATCGTGCGCTCGATCGGCGCGCCTCGGCGGCGGATCGTCGAGGATCCGGTCCGGATGCTCCGCGCCGTCCACTTCGCGGAGCGGATGGGCTTCGCGCTGGAAGAGGAGCTGGAAGCGGCCATTCGGGAGCTGGCCCCGCGCCTCGAGGAGGCCAGCCAGGCCCGCCTCTACGTGGAGCTCGTCAAGATCCTGGGCCGCGGGAGCGCCTACAAGACGCTCCACCGCCTGCACGACCTCGGCGTGTTGGGGGCCTGGACGCCCGAAGTCGCGGGCTTCCTCGACGAGGCCGAGGGCAAGGGCGGCCACGCCACCTGGTCCCTCCTCGGCGCCGCCGACCGATGGGGCCCCTCGGCGCACGACGCCGACGAGTCCCTCGTGCTGGCGCCGCTCGTCACCCCGTGGATCCTCGACGGGTGGGACGGCGTGCCCGGCCGCGGGTTCGTCTCGTGGACCACCCACGTGGAGGACACGCTCCGACCGATGGCGCTCCGGATGAGCATCCCGCGGCGGACGCAGGGCCGGTTGAAGGAGTTGCTCTGGCTGTGGCTGCAGATGGGCAAGCCGCCGGCCGGCAAGCGCTCCGTGCGGCTGGTCCGCCGCATGGCCTTCCCCCACGCGCTCACGTTCCTCCGCCTCCATCTCGACGCCGAGGACGGCGCGCCCGACCTCGCTCGCCGGTGGCGGGCGTTCGCCGAGGAGCACGGCGCGCCCGTCGGCCCGCGCCCCGGTGGTTCCCCGCCGGAGCCCCGGGAACCGGAAGCGAACGGACGCGGCCGCCGGCGGCGCGGCGGTCGGGGACGGCGACGGGGAGGGAGCCGGGACGGCGGCGAGGGCCCGAACGTCTCGGCGGAGGCCGCGGCCTGGGGGCCTGCCCCCCCGCCCCCGAACGCCCCTACCGACTAGCCCGCTAGCCCTCTGGCCGGCATCCCGGCTACGGCAGGACGACCCAGAGGGTCGCCCGCCCCGCGTCGCCCGACGGCACGGCGGAGACCGGGTACTGCGCCGCGACGCGCCCCGTTCCCGCGTACGGGTGACCGGGCACGTGCACCTCGACCACGTCGTAGCCGGTGCGGGTTCCCGCGAACATGCGCCGCGCGCGATCCAGGTTCGCTCCGACGGCCATGGGCAGCCAGACGGTGCGCTCGCCGACGCGCGTCGGGACGCTCACCTGCAGCCGGACGAGGTCGCCGGGCAGGAGGCGTCCGCCCGCCGGCGGGCGGACCCCCAGCACGGTCCCGGTCTTCTCCTCGCTCGTCCGCACGACCTCGATGATCGGGACGAGGCCGGCGCGGAGCACCTGCTCGATGGCCGCGCGGGCGTCCGTCCCTTCGATGTCCGGCACGACCTGGGTGCGCGGCGCATCGCGGGGAGGGAGCACGACCTGGCCGGGCGACGCGGGGGGCGCGACGGGGGGCGACGCGGGGGGCGCGACGGGGGGCGGCGCGGGGGGCGCGACGGGGGGCGGGGGTGCGACCGCGACCTCGAGGCGCACCGTCCCCCCCCTCGCCACGCGCCCGCCCGGCGCCGGGTCCTGCGCGAGGACCGTGCCCGGCGGCGGGACGTCCGTCGCGCGGGTCTCGATCTCGATGTCGTAGCCCTCGTCCTCGAGGAGCGCGTGCGCCTCGCCCCTCGGCATCCCGACGACGTCCGGCATCGGCCGGAGCGCCCGCGGCGGCGTGGGCGCGGGTTCCTCGGGGGGCGGGGCCTCGGGGGCCGCTTCCTCGGGCGGCGCCGTGGCCAAGGGGGTCTTCCGCCGGGCGATGGTGAGCAGCACCATCCCGCCGCGCTGCGCCCGCCCGCCGGCGGCGGGCTGCTGGCTCACGACCTTCCCCGCCATCGAGGGGTCCTGCGGCCAGAGAACCAGCGTGGTCAGCGGCGTCAGGCCCGCGGCCTCCAGCCGGGCCTCCGCCTCCTTGCGCTCCATCCCGACGAGGTCGGGCATCTCCAGGCTGCCGTCGTCGGGCCGCGTGGGCACGGTGGAGGGGGGCTCTCTGGGCGTCGGCGCCGGACCCTCCGCCGGGGACGGCACCTCGACGGGGACCTCGTTCGGAGTCGAGGGCTCCTCCGGAACCGGCCGCTCGGACGGGGCCGGCGGCGCCGTCTCCTGGAACCGCCCCACGACGACGTCCACGGTCCGGCCCGGCGGGAGGGACTCGCCCGGGGCCGGTTCCTGGCGCAGGACCCGACCGTGGTGGCGCGCCTCGTCCGTCGGCTCCTGACGGAATCGCGCCCCGAGCCCGAGCGCGTCGAGCGCCGCGGCGGCCTCCTCGCGGGTCTCGTCCAGCAGGCTCGGGATGCGCACGGCGTCGGGGGCCTCCGCGACGACGATGGTGACGGCGCCGCCCGCACCGTCATCCGCCCCTGCCGCCGGGTCCTGACGGAGGACCGTGCCGGCGCGACCGGCCTCTGCGTGCGGCTCGTAGGCCACGACGACCGGGTAGCCGAGGCCCTCCAGGGTGACCTTGGCGTCTTTCTCGGGAGCTCCTACGACCGAGGGCAGCCGCCGCGGGCGCGTGGGTGCCGAGGCCACCACCAACTCGACGATGCGATCGGCGGTGGCCGTCGCGCCGCCCGCGGGCTCCTGGCGCAGCACCCGACCCGCCGCCTCGGCGTCCGAGGCCGGGGCGTGGCGGACGCGGACCACGAAGCCGCCCTCCGCCAGCAGCGCCCGGGCCGCGGAGGCGTCGCGCCCGGCGACATCGGGCACCCGGTCGGCCGAACGGCCGAGCAGTTGCCACGCCCCCACGCCGAGGACGACGAGCGCCAACGCCCCCACCAGCCACTTGCGCCAACCGGCGGCGGCGGGCGCGCGCGCGGGCGCCTCGAGCTTCAGCAGGTGCTCGCGTCGCTCCCCGGCCTCCGGGCCGTCCTCGCAGGTCACGACGATCTTGGCGGCGTCCATGCCGTCCTCCAGGACGCGCATGGGGACGTGGAGCCGCTCGAGGCCGACCGGGATGCGATAGCTCCCGCCCCGACCGCTGCCCGAGAGGTCGAGGGGTTCGATCGGCCCGGTGACCCCCACCGACACCGTGCGCTCGACGGAGGCCACGGGGAACTCGACCTCGAGCACGAAGAGCGCATCGCGAACGCCCGTCACCTTCTCCGGAAGCGTGACCCTCATGGATGATCCCTCGGGGTACGTCGTACGAAGATGATCCTACTCCTGCGGGGTGCCGTGCCCCCGAGGCCGGAGGACCTCCAGGGCCAGGACCAGGAGCCAGGTCCCGATGGCGGCCCCGAAGAGCCCCCCGCCGGCCAGCACCGCGAACTGGAACGGGGCGCCGTAGGCCCGCGTCAGGAACCACCCGGCGATGTCGAGGGCGCCGCCCACGAAGGCGGCGCTGGTGAGCAGGATCTTCCAGCGGGTCGCAAGCCCCGTGAACGCGCCCAGGAGCGAGAGCAGGAGCGCCAGGACGGCGAAGCCGAAGGCGTGGTTGTGGGCCGAGACCAGCAGCGGCCCGAGCGCCATGCCGCCGCCGCGCCGGGCGACGACCAGCACGTCCTCGTAGGTTTCGAGCGGGAGGTCCTGCCGCTCCCCGCCGAAGGCGTGGCACTGGAGGCAGCTCGCCTGCCGGTGGAGGACCGTCGCGACCGCGTCCCACCCGCTCTTCGGCGCGCCGGCCTCGACCCAATCGAGGACGATCGTCCGGCGTTCCTGGATGGTCGCCGGGTCGCCGAGCGGATCGAGGTAGAGCCACATGGCCTTCGGGCTGCTGGGAGGGACGTCCGCGGAGAGTACGCCGTGGAGTCGGGAGCGCGAGACCGAGCCGTGGTACTTCGCGAGGATGGCCGACGGTCCCGGGAGTCGTCCGCCCCCATCCCGAGCCCAGAGCGTGGCGTGCGCGATCCCGTAGAACCCGCCCACGAAGGCGCAGAAGAGCAGCACGGCCCAGCGGGCGCTCAAAGGGAGATCGCGAAGACGCAGCGGCATCCGGCCGATCGTACGGCTACTTGTGCTTGCGGGCGGCGGTTCGCCGACCCGTCGGCCCCGCGTTCTCCAGCAGCCGGGCGATCGTCACCCCCATCGTGGCGGGACTCTCGGCGACCGCGATCCCCGAGGCGGCGAGCGCCTCCTGCTTCTCCGCGGCCGTGCCCTTGCCGCCCGCGATGATCGCGCCGGCGTGGCCCATGCGCTTGCCGGCCGGGGCCGTGCGCCCCGCCACGAACGCGGCGACCGGCTTCGTCACGTTCGCCTTCACGAACGCCGCGGCCTCCTCCTCGGCAGATCCCCCGATCTCGCCGATCATCAGGATGCCGTGCGTCTCCGGGTCCTCCTCGTAGAGCCGGAGCACGTCCACGAAGCTGGTGCCCGGGACGGGGTCGCCCCCGATGCCGAGGCAGGTGCTCTGGCCGAGGCCGAGCTCGCTGATCTGCCAGACGGCTTCGTACGTCAGCGTTCCGCTCCGCGACACGACCCCGACGTGTCCGGGCTTGTGGATGTAGCCCGGCATGATGCCGATCTTCGTCTTCTCCCCGGGGCTGATGATGCCGGGGCCGTTCGGGCCAATCAGGCGCGCTCCGGCGGCCACGACCTCCCGCTTCATGCGCACCTCGTCCAGGGCCGGGATGCCCTCGGTGATGCACACCACCGTCCCGATGCCCGCTTCGACGGCCTCGAGGACGGCATCCGCCGCGAAGGCGGCGGGCACGAAGATCATGCTCACGTTCGCGCCGGTCTTCTCGACCGCGTCGCGCACGGTGTCGAAGACGGGGATCTTCGCCACGCGCGACCCGCCCCGACCGGGCGTGACGCCGGCGACCACGTTCGTCCCGTAGTCGCGGCAGGCGAGCGTGTGGAAGCGACCGGCATCGCCGGTGATGCCCTGGACGAGCAGCCGCGTGTTCCTGTCGACGAGGATGCTCACGACACCGCCTCCACGATCCGCTTCGCCGCGTCTTCCATGTCGCGCGCCGCCGTGATGTCGAGCCCGCTCTTCGCGAGGATGGAGCGGCCCTTCTCGACGTTCGTGCCCTCGAGGCGCACGACGAGGGGTCGGTCGAGCCCGACCGCCTTCGTGGCCTCGACCACGCCTTCGGCGATGACGTCGCAGCGCATGATGCCACCGAAGATGTTGACGAGGATCCCCTTGACCGAGGGGTCCTCCAGGATGATGCGGAAAGCGGTGGTCACCTGCTCCGCGGTGGCGCCGCCGCCCACGTCCAGGAAGTTCGCAGGCTCGCCGCCCTGCAGCTTCACGATGTCCATCGTCGCCATGGCAAGCCCGGCGCCGTTCACGAGGCAGCCGATGTCGCCGTCGAGCTTCACGTAGGAGAGCCCGGCCTCGCGAGCGCGCACCTCCGTCGGCTCCTCCTCGGCGACGTCGCGCATCTCGGCGAGGTCCTTGTGGCGGTAGAGCGCGTTGTCGTCGACGCTCATCTTGCCGTCGAGGCACACCACGCGGCCGTCCGTCGTCGTGACGAGGGGATTGACCTCGACGAGACTCGCGTCCGAGGCGAGCCAGAGCCGCGCGAGCGCCTGCAGCGTCGCGGCCATGGGCCGGACCAGCTCGGACCCGACCTTCAGTTGGAACGCGAGCCGCCGGGCGCGGAAGCCGTCGAGCCCGCGCTGCGGATCGACCGTCTCGCGCAGGATCGCGTGCGGCTTCGTCGCCGCCACCTCCTCGATCTCCACGCCGCCCTCCGCGCTGGCCATCAGCACCGGGGACTCGATCCGTCGATCGAGGACCACGGCCGCGTAGAGCTGCCTGGCGAGATCGAGGCCCTCCTCCACGAGCACGCGGTGGACGACCGTTCCGGCGGGGCCGGTCTGGCGGGTCACCAGCGGCTTGCCGAGCAGGTCCTTCGCGGCCGCCGCCGCCTCGCTCGCGCTGCGGACGAGGCGCACGCCGCCGGCCTTGCCGCGCCCGCCCGCGTGGATCTGGGCCTTCACGACCGCAAGGTCCCCGCCCAGCTGTTGGAAGGCCTTCGCGGCCTTCTTCGCCTTGTCCACCACGACGCCTCGCGGGACGGCGAGTCCCATCGCCGCGAAGCGCTCCTTCGCCTGGTACTCGTGGAGCTTCACGCGTCCGGTCCTCCCTGGACTCGGAGCATCCTACGCCTGGGGGCACGGGGGGCGGAGGGCAGCCCGAGTGCTACTCGCCCGGCGTGATCGGCATCGGAGCGACGTCCCTCGTCGCCCGCTTGAGGAAGAGCAGCGCGAAGCACGTGTCGAGCACGTCCTTCGGATCGTGCGTGGAGTTCGTGTTCCAGAACACGCCGCTCTTCTCCTGGCTGTCGAAGGGGTCCGTCCGCTTCTCGTGCTGCTGGTGCCCGAGGAGCTGCTGGGCGCCCTCGCGGTACCAGAGGTGCGCGCCCAGCAGCTCCTTGCCGCGGAGGTCCTGGGCACGTTCGATCGAGTACAGGTAATAGGTGTGGTAGTTCCGGAAGCCGCCGTCCATGGGGTTGTTGAAGGACGACCAGTGGAGGTCGAGCCAGGCGAGGCCGTCCCAGATCGCGACCTCGACCTTGCGGTCGAGCGCGCGTTCCCCCCAGGCCTTCTTGCCCTTGGGGGAGGACGTGATCGCCTCCTTCGCCATCAGGAGGTTGGCGATGCCGCAGGCGGTCATGGAGCCCGTGGCCTTGCCTTCCGCGTGTTCGGGACTGCCCTTGATGTACACGAAGCCGCGCGCGTGGTCCACGGGCGCCGCGTAGCCGTCCTTGGAGTAGCCCGGGTCGTGCCGTTCGTGCTCGGGACCGCTCTCCTCCTGCTGCTCCAGCGTGAAGGCGATGATGTCGAACCACACGTCGAGGTCCGCCTCGACCCCGAACTGGTGCGCGGCGAAGAGGGCGAGCGCGGCGAGCTGCGTGCTGGAGAGATCCTCGTTGCGGAAGACGCCGCGCGCACCGCCCCGGTTGAAGGCGCCGCCGCCCTTGGACGGGCTGCCCCACCGCAGGTTCACGTTGGGAACGTTGTAGCGCCAGCCGCGCCGCTGCTCGGGCGGGTCGAGGCCCTGCGCCGGCGGCAGGTTGTCCTCCACGTACTTCTCCTTGTCGAGCCGGCCGATCTTGTCCATCTCCGTCTGCGTGAGGTCGATCGGCTGCTGGCCCGGCCGCCCCCGGCGGTCCACCAGCGCGTTCACCAACTTGATGAGCCAACGCCGGTCCTCGTGGTCGCGGATCTTCAGGTGCCCGTGACGGCGGGCCGTCCTCGTCTGGGAGCTCTTCTTGTGCGGGTCGTACTTCGCGGTGAGTGCCAGGATCATCGCGGACAGCTCGTAGCTGCTCGCGACGGCCGTGTGGTTCCACTTCCAGGAGCGCCCGCTGGTCTGGAAGCCGTCCCACTTCGGGTCGATCTCGTGGGTCTCGCGCAGCCAGTTGAACCCCTTCTCGATGGCGGGGTCGTCCGGGTCCACGCCGCACTTGAGGAGCGTGTAGAGCGCGAGCGCCGTCGGGCCCGCGGGATGCCAGTACCCCGGCCCCGTGCCGCCGCCGTAGAGCGTCGGGGAGTCGATGTGCCCCCACCAGGCGGCCTGGAGTCCCTCGGGGTCCGTCCCCGCCATGGTGAAGACATCCGGGCGCGCCCGCAACCACTGCACGCCGCCCTCGATCGCCATGTTCACCTGGTCCACGAAGGGGACGGTCTGGTCCCCGAGGTCCGGATCGTCGGCGCTCGCGCCCGATCCGAACGGTGTGCCGAGGGCCACTCCGAGGAGGAGGAGGAACAGGGGAAGGCGGCGGAGGGTCCGGGGCATGGCGGTCCTCGGGAACAGGGGAGGGAGGGTCCTCATGGTACGGCAGGCAACCGGCGTGCCCCCTCCCCCCGCCGGGCGTCAGGAAACGGCTCGGGCCAGGCGGGGGAGGGATACGGCGTAGCGGTAGCCGAGCCCGCGATGGTCGTCATCGAACTCCTCGTGGACGTGCTCCACGCCCGCCGAGCGAAGCCGCGCGGCGAGGATCCGCGCACCGTGGTGGAGATTGTACTCGTCGCGGGTGCCGCACTCGATCCAGAGCAGCCTCAGCGTTCGGAGCGCGTCGGCGCGCTCGGCGGCGAGGTTCACGGGGTCGCGGCGCGCCCACCGCGCCAGCACGTCCTCCCGCCGCTCGCCGCTGTCCTCGTCGAACGGGAGGTCGAAGCCTCGGGCCGCGTCGGCCCGCGGCGAGTAGAAGTGGGCCATCGCCGTCACGTTCAGCGCGGGGAACAGCCGGCCCGGGAATTTCGACCACGCCCGATCCCGCACCTTGCGCAGGAAGGCCTCGATCCCCCCCTCGGCGCGGAGCCCGTCGGCCGCCTTCGGGAAGTCCGGCCCGTAGCAGTACTCGAAGTAGCAGTCGCCGGAGTGGCAGGCGACGCCGGCGAAGACGTCCGCGTGCTCCAGCCCCATCATGAGCGAGCCGTAGCCGCCGCTGGACTTCCCGAAGACGCCGCGGTGGTCCCGTCCCTTCTTCACGCGGAAGCTCGCCTCCGCCCAGGGGACCAGCTCCTCCGTGACGTGGGTCGCCCACGGTCCCACGGCGTCGGAGTCCACGTACTGGTTGCCGCCGAGCGCCGTCATGCCGTCCACCATCACGACGACGACGGGCGGCATCGTGCCCTCGCCGATCAGGCGGTCGAGGAGCCCGGGGAGCGCGGGGCGCCACCAGTCGTAGCCCAGGAAGGACAGACCGGTCCCCGTGAAGCCCGCCAGCGCGAAGAGCGTCGGGTAGGCCCGTTCCCCCTCCGGGTCGTAGCCCGGCGGCAGGTAGACGGGCACCTGGCGAACGGGCGGATCGCCGAGCGGATTGTCCCGGAGGAGCACGCTGTCGAAGGTGTGGACCTCGACGTGCCCGCTCCCCGCATCGCCCGTCCCGTCCATGGCGCCGTCCTCCCGTCCCGTCACCCGATCGGGTACCAGACCCACCGGTTCCCCTGCCGCCGGATCTCGCACCCGAGAACGAGGGCGTCGCTGCGGACCCAGACCTCGTCCCTCCGCCCGCGACTCGCGTCCCCCCGCGCCGTGATGCGGAGGCGGAGCGGCACCATGGCGTCCTGCGTCTTCACGAGGCGGAGGACGAGGCGCCGGCGCGCCGTCACGTTGATGCCCGTCCCGATCAGGATCCGGGGCGAGGTGGTGATGCTCGCCGTGCCCGGCGCGCCCAGGTAGGTCAGCTCGACGACCGTCTCGCCCCGCCGGGTCGTGTCGCGCCGTCGCACCGTGCCGAGCGTCTCGTTCACGGTGAGGTTCTGGGCGAAGAACTCGCGACTCGCGATCACCTCGACCTCGTCGCCGAGGATCCACTGCGAGTTGCTGCCCTTGAGCCCGGCCGCGATGAAGGCGTCCACCGGCGCGAGGTCCCGGTCGCTCAGGAACACGCGCCCCCCGCGCCGGGGCGCCGGGGAGGGCGGGCCCGCCACGGGTTGTCGCCTCGGCACGCGGGACGTGGCGGGCGTGAGCGCTCGCGGCGGAAGCGGGGCGGCGGGGGCGACCGTCGCGGAGGGGCCGACCAGCGGCGCGGGCTCGAACCGGGTCCGGCCGTGGCAGGCCCCGACCAGGAGCGGCGCGAAAGCGGCGAGGAGGATCGGGGCAGAGCGCGTCATCGGTCTTCCCGGCCCAGGATACGCCGCACGTGGTGCTCCACCCACCGCCCCATCACGTCGGGCTCCACGTTGACGCGGTCGCCGGGCCCCTTGCGTCCCAGTCCGGTCACTGCGAGCGTGTGGGGCACGAGGTAGACGCTGAACACGCCGTCCGCGGAGCCGTCGCCGGGCTCCACCTCGCCGATCGTGAGACTCACGCCGTCCACCGCGATCGACCCCTTCGGGATCACGCCGCCGAACAGCGCCGCCGGGACGAGGATCGCCATGCGGACGTCCTCGCCGTGGCGATCGACCTTCTCGATCACCCCGACACCCTCGACGTGCCCCTGGACGAGGTGGCCGCCCATCTCGTCCCCCTGGCGGAGCGCCCGCTCCAGGTTGACCTCGTCGCCGTCCCTGCGCTCGCCCAGGGTCGTTCGCCTCAGCGTCTCGGGTACGACATCGAAGGCGAGGCGCGCGCCGTCGCCCTGCGCCACGGTGAGGCAGACGCCGTCCACGGCGATGCTGTCGCCCGGGCGCACGCCTTCCATCGCCGGGGACGGCGCCGCCTCCAGACGACGCCCCTCGCCCTTTGTGGGGCGGATGCGCGCGATACGGCCTTGGTGGCTCACGATCCCGGTGAACACGTGGCGTCTCCCTCCGCGCCCGGCGCGTCCTCGCCGAGCAGGTCCGGGCGGCGCTGGCGGGTGCGCGCCCGCGCCTCGGCCTCCCGCCAGCGACGGACGGCCTCGTGGTGGCCGCTGAGCAGCACCTCCGGCACCTCCCGGCCCCGCCAGACGGCGGGGCGCGTGTAGTGCGGATGGTCCAGCAGGCCGTCCGGCCGCGCGAAGGAATCCTCGCGCGAGCTGTCCGCGTGCCCCAGCACCCCGGGCACGAGGCGGGAGACCGCGTCGAGCACCACCATGGCCGCGACCTCCCCGCCGCTCAGCACGTAGTCGCCGATCGAGATCTCCTCGGGCCGGAGCCGTTCCAGGGCCCGCTCGTCGATCCCCTCGTAGCGGCCGCACACGAGGACGAACCCGTCGGACGACGCGGCGAGGTCGGTCGCCCCCGCCTGCGTGAAGCGCCGGCCCTGCGGGGAGAGGACGATCGTCCGAACGTCCGGCCCGTGGCGCCCCCGCGCGGCCTCGACGGCCCGCAACACGGGCTCGGCCATGAGCACCATTCCCGGCCCGCCGCCGAAGGGCCGGTCGTCCACGACGCGGTGGGCGCCCTCGCCGAACGTCCTCAGGTCCACGAGGTCCACCACGAGCCGTCCGGACCGGACGCCCCGGCCCACGACGGACGTCTCGAGGAAGGCTTCGAGCAGGCCGGGAAACAGCGTGACGACGGTGGCGTGCACCCGGCCCATCGTAGCGGTCGGGCGCGCGGCGCCCGTGCCAAAGCGGGTCCGCGACGTCCGACGGAGGTACCTTGGACCGCTTGCCGTAACCGCCGGCCCTCGTCGCGCGGTGTCGCCCCGGAGCCCGCCATGGACCGCATCCGTCAGGCCGAGAAGCCCTATCTCCGAGACGATCTTCCGCCCCTCGAGGTCGGCGACACCGTGGACGTCGCCGTCCGCATCACCGAAGGCGAGCGCGAGCGCGTGCAGGTGTTCACGGGCACCGTGATCAAGATCCGGGGCGGGGGCCTCGGGCGCACCTTCACCGTCCGGCGCATCGTGCAGGGCGAGGGCGTCGAGCGCGTCTTCCCGTTCCACAGCCCCGTCATCGAGTCCATGCAGGTGACGCGCAAGGGCCGCGTCCGCCGGGCGAAGCTGTACTACCTCCGCGACCGCGTCGGCAAGGCCACGCGCCTGAAGGAGGTCGTCGGCAAGGCCCGCGCCTCCCGCAAGCGCTCCGCCCGCCGGCGGGCCGCCGAGACCGCGGTGGAGCAACCGGCGGCCGAGACGCCGGCCGAAGCGCCGGCCGCCACGGAATAGTCCCCCCACCGCCTCGCGACCGACCGCACGCGAGGGGCGAGGTGCCCCCTTGCGCGGAGTCCATCCCCGCCCGGCCGACGGCCGGGCCGCGCGCCGTCTCGGGCGCCGCGGCGAACGAGCCGCGGGGCGCGCGCTGCGCCGCGCCGGCTACCGCGTCCTCGCGAGGAACGTCGCGACGCCGTACGGGGAGGTGGACCTGCTCGCGCTCCAGGACGGACGTCTCGTGCTCGTGGAGGTGAAGACCCGCGGCGCCGGTCCGCCCTCGCCGCGGAGGCTGGGCCCGCGCCAACGGCAACGCCTCGGCCGGGCGGCGCGTTGGCTGGGACGGCGGGCGAGGGGGGCGCGCGGCCCGGTCCGTCGCGATCTCGTGCTCGTGCACTTCGAAGACCGTCGGCCCGTCGTGCGGATCCTCCGGGGCGGCGCGTGACGGATCCGGGCGCCGGCGGGCCGCGCCGAGGGCCCGAAGACCCGAATTGCTTGTTGGCCCTCCCCCGTTCAGGGGGATCATGCGCCGATCGCCCCTCGACCCCGACGCTCGCGGGAGTGGACTCGTCATCGACTTGAGAGACCATCTCAAACCCGAACAGGTGGTGGACCTCGATGCCACCACGAAGGACGAGGCGCTGCGGGAGATGGTGTCCGCGGCCGCCGAGAGCGATGCCGTCTCCGACGAGGAGGCCCTCCTGGAGGCCGTCCGCGCCCGCGAGAAGATCCTCTCGACGGGCATCGGCCTGGGCATCGCGATCCCCCACGCCCGGATCGACGCCGTGGATCAGTTCGTCGTTGCCGTGGGCCGTCATGCCCGGGGCATCGATTTCGAGTCCATCGACCAGCGCCCCGTGCACATCGTGGTGCTGATCGCGGGACCGTCGGACTCGCAGAAGCCCTACCTGGAGCTGTTGGCCCAGCTCTCCAAGCGCCTCAAGCTGGAGGACGTGCGCGCCGAGATCACCGGCGGCGCCAGCCGCGAGCGCGTGGTCGATCTGCTCACCGAGGGCGCGTAGGGATGCTCGCCGCCGTAGGGATCACCCGCATGCCGCGGTCCACCGGGCCGTAGATGCGGTCGCCGAACCGCGACCAGGGACTGCGGCGCACGTCCGTCGCGGCGTCCGGCTCCGTCCAGGCCCACTGCCGGCCGTCGGCGCCGATCCACACCGTGGCTCGCTCCGAGATCTCGCGGCGCGACGCCCCCGAGAGGAAGAGCCCCTCGGGCGCGAGGCGCGCGGCCAGGAGGTAGGCGCCTTCGCCGAGGCGCCAGCCGACCGTGCGCCGCGAGCCGGAAACCGGCGACAGGGCGAGCCGCCGGGGGTCGGACCCGATCCGGAGAACGGCCAGGCCGGTCCGCTCGCTGAAGACCCCGCTGACGATCCAGACCAGGGCGCCCCGCGTCCAGAGGCGGACGTCGGGCGTGTGCGGCAGCCCCACGCGGAGGGCGCCCCGACGAAGCGGGTGGCCGTCCACCGGGTCCGGGTCCATGGCGACGATCTCGTCCGCGTCCCCGTAGAGGACGTAGCGGTCCGCTGCGAAGAGGGAGGCGCTGCCGCGAGGCAGCGCCGTCCCCTCCCAGAAGGGCTCCCCGGTGGTCGGGTCGATCCCCACGGCCTGGTTCGCCAGGTCGCCGGCCGCCGCGCCCGTGAACAACCGTCCGCGCGACTCGCCGACCCGCGTGGAGGGGATCCACGTGCTCGTGCCGGCGGCGTCGGCGGAGGGTTGGAGCGCGAGCGACCACGCGAATCGGCCGTCCTCGGCGTCGAAGACGGTGAGGGCATCGGGGGCGCGGGTCACGGCCCACACCGTGGACGCCGCCGCCCCGACCTCCAGCACCGCGCCGTCGAGGTCCGCCCGCCAGCGCGTCCGGCCGCTCCCGAGGTCCACGGCCACCAGCGCGTCGCCGTCGCTCTGCCCCCTCACCGTGACGACGGCCTGGCCGAGCAGGACGTCCACCCGGCCCACGACCCCGGAGGGGCCACTCCAGGCCCACAGCGGGCGCTTCGTGGCGGCGTCGGGATCGACCCAGTAGAGCCCGAGGCGGTCCGGCACGAGCAGGCGCCCGTCCGCATCCGCCCACACCGTGTCGCGGTCCATGACGAGCCCCTGGCCCCAGGGCCGCTCGCCCGGCTCGAACCGCGTGAGCACGGGGCGGCCGCCGCGGTAGACCCCCACGGGAATCGCGCGCCCCTTCTCCATCCGCCCGACGGCGTGCATGAACACGGGGCCGCTGGGAAGGCGCCCGCCGTTCCAGGAGACGATCCAGTCGCCGGGCCGGAGCCCCGCCCGGTCGGCCGGCTCGGTCGGCACGAGGGACGTGACGAGCACCCCGCCTTCCGGCAGCCAGTCCGCGACACCCTGGAGCGAGCCACCGAACCACCCGCCGCCGTCGCTCGAAAAGGAGGCGATGCGCCGCGACGAGGCCCGGTCCCACACCTCGACGTCCAGGCCGCGGAACACGACGAGGCGCTCGCGGGGGCGGGCGGCGCCCGGACCGACGAGGTGCGGGACGACCACGCTGGCCAGCTCGGCGGGATCGTGCGGGGGGGCGACGCCCGACCAGAGGTCCAGCACCCCGCCGAGGCTCTCGGGGGCGGGCGCCCACGCGACGGCCTCCTCCGCCGGCACGAAGCGCCGGGCCGCACGCCGCCGGACCCCCCCCGGCGCCCACGTCCCCAGGTCGGAGAGCATCGCGGCGGCCCGCCGGATCTCCCCCGCCTGGAGCAGCTCCTCCGCCTCCCGAAGCTCGAGCGCAGCGGCTGCGGCGGCGCGGTCGGTCCGCTCGGGCTGCGCGGCGAGGAGGAGACGGCGCGCGCCGACCGCCGCGGCCGCCAGGCCGTGGAGGCCCGCCGCGTGGCGCACCGCCTCCAGACGCCGCAGCGCCTCGCCGCGGACCTGCGGACATCCCCCGGCCTGCCGCGCCAGGGCGGCGATGGCCCTCGCGTCCTGGGCCCCCTCCACCCGGCGGCGCAGCCGCTGCTCGCGTTCGGCGAGGGCCGGGGCGGCGGCCGCGTGACCGGCGAGGGCGCGGAGCAGCGAGGCCGCGGCCAGGTCGCCCCGGACGACGAGCCCCTCGCGCGTCTCGACGCGACCCGGCAGGTCCGCCTCGATCCAGCGGTCCAGGCGGGCCACCACGGCATCGGGGGGCGCCCGGTCCTTCGCGCGGGCGAGGGCGTCGTAGAGATCCTGGGCGACCTCGTCGAGGGGAACGCAGAGGAGCGCATCGACGCGGTCGAGAAGCGCCCCCCCCGCGTCGGGGAGGTGCCGTCGGGCGCGGGCGAGGACCGCCCCCCGGTCGACGGGGGACGCGCTGGGCGCGTTCGTGGCGAGGATCTCCGTGAGCACCGAGGGCCGGGCGTCGAGATCCGCCTCGACGGCCCGCGCGACCGGATCGGCGGGCCGCGAGGCGATCCAATCGCGAACCGCCGCGTCGGACGCCACGGCGACCACTTCGTCCACCCCCACGACGACCCAGACCGGCCCCGCCCGGACGACGTCGCCGCGCGGCAGCGTGGTCCCCCCCACGCGCCGCCGCTCCACCACCTCGCCGCGCGCCCAGTCGTACACGGTCAGGCCGCCCCCGGCGCGGACCATCCGTTCGCCGTCGCACCAGGGCCGGCCGGTCGGGATCGCGGGATCGTCCACCGTCCCCCAGGAGCCGGGCGCCTCGAGCCGCGCGGCCCCGTCGTCGAGGGCCAGCCGGAGCGGCTCCTCCCCGCCGAAGAGCAGCGCCGGACCGCCGTCCCGCGACCACCCCGGTCCGAGGAGGTGACGGAGGCGGGCGAGGGTGTCCTCGTCCTCCGCGGGAAGCGAGAGGCGCTGGCGTCCCGTGCCGATCTCCAGGGCGACGAGACGAGGCGCGTCCATCGGCGCCAGCCACCACGCGCCGCGGAAGGCGAGGGGAGCGTTGCGGGCCGAGAAGCCCTCGCCGATCCCGACCACGTCGCCGTCGGCGTAGCGCGGAAGGGCGTGGAGCCAGTGGACCTGGCCGTCGCGGGCGTCCACGCCGGCGCAGAAGCCGGCGTGGGGCAGCGCGAGGATCTCGCCCTCGGCCAGGGCCGGTCGCGCCCCCCACGGCGCTGCCTGCACGTGGGGGCGGACGAAGCGCCGCTGGCCGGGCCGGGCCCCGTGGGAGCGCCCGCTCTCCCCGGAGGCGAGGTCGACGACCCACCGGGGCGTGCCCGTCGCGAGCTCCAGGCAGGCGAGGGTGGCCCGGGCCGCCCCCTCCCGGCGCGAGAAGAGGACGTAGATCCGGTCGCCCACGACGAGCGGCGGCGACGCGACGCCCGCACGCGGGTCGCCGAGCACCGGGTGGGTGTCCGTGACGCGGCCCGTCGCCCACACGAGGGCGCCGGTCGTCGCGTCGAGGGCGACGAGCCGCAGCCGCGCCTCGCGCGAGAAGTCGTCCAGACTCCACGTGCGGCCGGAGGCGGTCCAACTTCCGGTGCCGCCGGGCATGCCGAGGACGGCGAGCACGAGGCCGCCCGCGACCTGCACGTCGCGGAGCGGCCGGTCGTACGCCGCGTACCGGAGGTCCCTCGTCGCGACCGGCGGGCGCGCCGGGTCGCGGCGCGGGAAACGCCAGCGGACGCGACCCGTCATCGCGTCGAGGCGCAGGATGGCCTGCGTGTCGTGGAGGAGGACGTCCTCGCCGAGCGGGGCGAGGCCCGCCTCCACGACGCGACCCGGCGCGCCCACCTCCTCCGCCCCCGGAACGGGCGGCAGCGTGCGCGACCAGAGCCGGTGGAGGTCCGTGCCGAGGCGGGCCGGCGGCGCCGACGGATCGCGCGCCGTCGCGGCGCCCGTGGCGGCCGCCCCGAACCCCGTCCTCCGCGCGTCCGCCAGGGCACGGCGGGCGCGGGAGCGCTCGGCCTCGGGGGCGTCGGGCCACAGGACCAGGAGACGCGCGAAGGCCCGGGCGGCCGCGAGCCGGTGGCCCGCCTCGAGGTCCCTCAGGCCCACCAGGAAGAGCGCACGGCGGCCGGCGGCGAGCACGGCCCAGCGATCCGCGAGCCGCTCCAACGCGGCGACCTCCCCGTGGCGGGCCCGCTCCACGAGCCAGGCGGCGCGGCCTTCGAACCGGGCCTCCAGCGCGGGCCGGACGCCGGGAGCCCGGGACGCGAGGACCCGCTCGACGACGCGGCGCACCGGCAGGTAGAGCCCCTCCTCCCCCCCACCTCGGGCGGCAAGGGCACGAGCGGCTCGGGCCCCGCCCCCCCGCTTCGCGGCTCGAGCAACGGCGCGAGGGCGTCCACGATCGCGACCGGGTCCTCGGCCGCGAGCGCGGCCTGGATGACCCGCGCCGCGTCCGCCCCGCCCAGACCCTCGACCGCCGCCAGCGGGGTGGGATCCTCCCCGGCGCGGGACCGGGGCGCGAGCGGCGCAGCCAGCCCCAGCAACCCGAGCAGCAACGCGGCACGCTTCATCGGGAAAGAGGCTAGCAGTCGGAGGGGGCGGCGGCCCGCCGGCGTTCAGCGCGTCCCCAGCGCCGCCCGGGCGCACGCCCGGATCTGCTCGTTCGTCAGCCGGTCGAGTTGGGGGAGGATGCGCCGGTCCCGATCGATGGCCGGGAAGCGCTCCGGGTGCTGCCAGACGTGCACGAGGATGCTCGTGAGTCCGTTCCGATAGCCCGCGGCATGGGGATCCGCCTGCGGCTCGACGACGGGCTGGGTGAGGATCATCTCGGCCAGGGCCAGATCCGGGTCCGGGGCCTCGGCCACGGCGGCCAACTGCGCCCGGCCCTCCAACGCCGCCTCGACGAGAAACGGCGAGAAGCCCTGCGACGCGAAGAGGCGCAAGGAAGCGGGAAGCCCCCGGAGCAGGGGGAGGTGGCGTTTGATCTCCACCCCGTGCCCCTCTTCGTGGGCGATGAGCGTCTGGAGCGACCCCCACGGGTCCGTGCGGCGCGCGGTGTAGCGTTCGAGGAGGCGCACCACCACCCCCGAGGGCTCCGTCAGGGAGAACGCGCCGGCCGGCCCGTCCGGCGGGAGGAGGTGCGGCGCCTCGCGGCGCAGCCGGGTGCGCTCCGGGTCCGCGGCCAGGGCGTGACGGAGGTCGATGTCGCCGCTGCGCGCGGAGTCCGTATCGATCCAGATGCCGTCGGGGAGACAGGCGCCGCCGAGCTCCGAACCCGACGCCTCGAGCCACGAACCGAGCCGGCGGTCGTAGCCGATCGCCTCGTCGTGGCAGAGCCGGCGCCCGCGGGTGCGGATCGGCTTGTCGGGCACGAGGGAGGCCAGGGAGAGGACGATCGCCTCCGGCGGCTGGTCGCCCCGGCGCCCGAGCATGAGGAAGCGTCCGTAGCGCCGGAAGTGCCGGACGATCGGCGAACGCGTGTGGACGGAGTGGTCGAGCCACCCCCCGACGATCGGGACCTCCCGCAAACCCGGCCACGGGGGCTGGAAGGCCGCGGCCTCCTCCGGGACGAGGCGGCGCCTCGCGATGGCCGCCAGCGCGGCGAGGGCGTCGTCCAGGCTCGGAGGCTCTTCCTTGCGGTGGCCCTTCTGGAAGCCGCCCTCGAGGAACGCCTCGAAATCGTCCTCGAGCGCCAGCTGCCCGCGGATCCTCGCGGCCAGCGCCCCGGCCTCGGGCCGTGCGACGCGGTCGAGCACCCGCGTGCTCTCCTCCAGGGCGCCGACGCCCCGCAGCGCGCGCCCGAGCGCGAGCCGTGCCGCGGCCGGCGCGCTCCCGTCGGGTGCCGCCTCCACGGCTTGCTCCACCCGGCGCCACCGGCCGGCGAGGAGGTTTCGCGGGTCGTCGCGCACGAACGCGGGAACGGCCTGCAGCAAGAGCGCGAGCCCCCGCCGGTGGTCGCCGGCCGCGAACGCGAGACGCCGGAGGTCCCGGTCCAGGGGCACCGGATGGGCCCCCCGGGCGAGCGCCGCCTCGTAGCGGCGTCGGGCGACCGCGTCGTCCCCCCGCCGCTCCGCGAGGAGCCCCGCGAGCGCGAGGTCCTCCGGTCCGCCCCCGACGAGGGCGCGCTCCATCCGGCCGGCGACGCGCGCGGCGAAGGCGGGGTCGCGGTACCGCCGCAGCACGTGCGCGATGGCCCGGGGATAGCCCTCGTTCTCCGGAATCCGCTCGGCGGCGTCCACGAGCGCGTCGAGGGCGCGCTCCACGTCGCCGGCGCGGCGCGCGGCGACGGCGCGCACGAGGTCCGCCCTCGTGTCGGTCGGTTCGAGGCGGGACGCCTCCCGGGCCGCCGCCTCCGCCCGCTCCAGACGTCCCTCCTCGAGGTGGACCCCGGCTTCGATCAACCACGACTCCACGTCCACGTAGGCCACACCGCGGCCGCGCGCCGTGAGGGCGAATCGCCATGCCTCCCGCGTCCGGCCCGTCGTCCGGGCGAGCCACGCCGCGGCCAGCGAGACCCAGGGGTCGCCGCCCCCCGCCTCCGCCGCCCGCAGGCCCCGGAGCGCCCGGCTGGGCTCCTCGTCGATCGAGGCGAGCAGCGCCGTGCGAAACCGGCCGGGCCGAAGCCGGCGGACGGCCCGGCGCGTGGCCTCGGCCCGGCCGGCCCCCACGAGGACGTGCACGAGCAGCCACGTCCGCTCCGGCCGGGACGCGTCGAGCGGCGCCCCCGCCTCGAGGCACGCGAGGGCCCCGCCGATGTCGTGGGCCCGGAGCCGCATCCGCGCCTGCACGACCGCGCGGGGAATCGGACGCACCGCCCCGGCCGCCGCCGGCCGGACGGGAGCGGCTCGACACGCGGCGAGGACCAGCACGAGCGGGAGCAGCCGGGTCGTCGGACGCAACATCGGCCCGGAAGGTAGCCGCCCCCCTGCCGGGAGGCGGGAAGACTTTCGCCCCAAAGACGGCCCCCCACCCCGGCCGCCGGGCAATTCCGCCTTGCGTTCGCAGTGAGTAAGGTTAGTTTCTTCTTCGTGAAGACGTTGACACGAACAGAGACGTTCCTGAGCATGACGTCCACGAGCATGACGTCCACGAGCATCGGAGAGCGGCGAAGGCCGGAGAAGCGGTCGTGCCCTTCTCGTCGCACGGCCCCGCCGCTCTCCCGATCCACGGAGCGGTTTCCCCATGCGTTCCCTCGCCCCCAGCTCCCCGTCCGCCTCGCCGCGGACCGCGCCCTCGCACCTTCCCTTCGCCGAACTCCTCGGCGCGGCCCTCGTCCTGACGGCCCTGGGGCTCGCGCTCTTCGCGTAGGAGGCGGCGCGCGTCGAACCGACGAATCCCTTCACGAACAATGCAAAGACAGACGTCTCTCCGACCGATGGAGAAAGGTAGGAGGGAGTCAGGGGGCGGCCGCTTGGCGGTGCGCGACCCGGGAGGACCACGGTGAACTACACGCCGAAACAGCTACAGATCATGCGCTTCATCCGGGACTACCGGCGGGAGCACGACACGTCCCCCACGCTGGAGGAGATCGGGCAGTCCCTGGGCGTGCACCGCGTGACCGTCCATCAGCACGTCGCGGCCCTGGTGAAGAAGGGTGCGATCCGCAAGCTGCCCCAGCGGTCGCGCTCGATCGAGATCCTGGATGCCGACTACCTCCCCCAGCCGACGCTCAAGCTCCTGGGCTGCATCGCCGCGGGTCGTCCCATCGAAGCGGTGGAGGACCCCGAGCCCTACACCCTGGAGGACCTCCTCCCGGTCGTGCCGGGCGACGACGCGTACATGCTGCGCGTCGTCGGCAACTCCATGGTGGACGACCACATCACCGACGGCGACCTCGTCCTCGTGGACCGGGCCGACTCCGCCCGCGACGGCGAGATCGTGGTGGCGATCGTGGACGGCGAGGCGACCCTGAAGCGCCTCTACCACGAGAGCGGTGGCGTGATCCGGCTCCAGCCGGCGAACGCGACCATGCAGCCGATCTACGTGCGTCCGCCCGACCGCGTGGAGGTCCGCGGCATCGTCCGCGCCGTGCTCCGCCGCTACTGACGCCTCAGCGCAACCGCACCCGCACGTCGTACCGCCGTCCGTTCCGCTCCAGGGTCAGCGCGACGATCTCGCCCGCCTGGTGCGACCAGACGATTCGCTGGAGGTCCGCGGTTCGGGCCGTGGGTGTGCCGTCGATGGCGAGGAGGATGTCGCCCGGGAGGACGCCAGCGTCGCGCACGGGGGACCGGGGCTCGAAGCGAGAGATGGTGAGGCCGGGGCGAAGCGTGCCGCGGGTGTCCCGCTCGCGGACCACGAGGCCGAGGGTCGGGCGCTGCGGGCCGGCCCCGCGTTGGATCCGGGCGAGCGCCGCGACCACCGCGTCGATCGGCGTCGCCAGCGCGACACCCTGGCTCCGGCCCGTGCGGGAGAGGATGGCCGTCATCACCCCCACCACGCGACCGCCGCGGTCCACCATCGGACCTCCGGAGTTGCCCAGGTTCGTTGCCGCATCGGTCTGGATGTAGTCCTCGTAGCCTCGGGGGTTCACGCCGATCTGCGAGCGGTGGAGCCCGCTCACGATCCCCGCCGACCAGGAGCGCTCCAGATGGAACGGGCTTCCCGCCACCAGGACGGGATCGCCCTTCGCAAGCGTCCGGGGATCGCCGATCCCGAGCGGAACGAGACCCGTCGCCGCCACCTGCAGGAGGGCGACGTCGGTCACCGGATCCTGGCCCAGGACGCGTGCCGGCATCGTGCCGTGGCCGGGCAGGGTCACGAACACCTCGAGGGCCCCCTGCAACACGTGACGGCTGGTGACGATCTGGCCGTCGCTCCGGTAGACGAACCCCGCGCCCACGCCGTCGTCGCGCGAGGCGTCCGGGCGGTCGCCCTGGATGCGGACGGTCACGTGCGCGATCGAGGGGTCGAGCCGCCGGATGAGCGAGGCGACGTCTTCCGGCGGGGCGGCGCGGCCCGCTTCGAGCCGCAGCACCGCCGACGCGAGAACGACCGCGGCGAGCAGCGTGGCGGCTCCGAAGAGTGATCGCATCGGACGCGTCATCGGCCCTCCTCGTACTGATCGAGCTTGCGGTAGAGCGTGCGCAGACCGATGCCAAGGATCCGGGCCGCCGCCGTCTTGTTGCCGTCCGTGCGTTTCAGCGTGTCGAGGATGATCCGGCGCTCGGCCTCGGGGAGCGAGGTCCCCGGAGGGATGCGGACGCCTGCTTCCTCGTCGGGCAGGTTCTCGACGTCCTGCCGCCCCCCCATCTCCACGGGCAGCACGTCGACGGTGATCTCGGGACCCTCGGTCAGGACGACCGCGGCCTCCACCACGTTCTCCAACTCCCGCACGTTTCCCGGCCACGCGTACGCCTCGAGCATGTCCATGGCCTCCGGCGAGAGCCGAAGCACGCCCTTGCGGCCGTGGCGATCCGCGTACATCCCGAGGAAGTGCCCGGCCAGCAGCGGGATGTCCTCCCGCCGTTCCCTCAGGGCGGGCATGCGCAGGGTGATGACCTTCAGCCGGAAGTAGAAGTCCTCCCGGAAGGTGTCGCGCCGGACCCGCTCCTCCAGGTCCGCGTTCGTGGCGGCGACGAGACGGACGTCCACGGACCGGCTCCTCGACTCCCCCACCCTCTCGATCTCCCGGTTCTGCAGCACCCGGAGCAGCTTCACCTGGGTGTGCGCAGGCACCTCGCCGACCTCGTCGAGGAAGATCGTGCCCTCGTTCGCCGCCTCGAATCGACCCGCGCGGTCGCCGACCGCACCGGTGAAGGCCCCCTTCACGTGGCCGAACAGCTCGCTCTCGAGCGTGCCCTCGGGAAGGGCCGCGCAGTTCACCTTCACGAACGGGGCCTCGGCCCGCGAACTGGCCTTGTGGATCGCCTCCGCCACGAGTTCCTTCCCGGTGCCGCTCTCGCCGAGGATCAGCACGGTGGCGTTCGTCGGGGCGGCCTTCTGCACGACGCGGAACACCTCGCGGATCGCCGAGGAGCGCCCGATGAAGCCGGGCGGGACGCCGTCCTCCGCGAGCCGGCGGCGGTAGGCGGAGCTCGACGCCGGAGCCCTGCGGCTCTTGAGGGCCGAGGCGACCACGACGCGAAGCCGTCGCAAGTCGAGCGGCTTCTCGAGGAAGTCGTACGCCCCGTCGCGCATGGCCCTCACGGCCCGTTCGACGCTGCCGTAGGCCGTCATCACGACGACCGGCGTCTGCGGGGCGATCTCCTTCGCCCGCTCGAGCAGGTCGAGCCCGTCGAGGTCGCCGGGGAGGACGACATCGGTCAGCACGAGGTCGATCTCCTCGGCATCGAGGACGTCGAGACCCGCCTGGGCATCCTCCACGAGGTACACCTGGCCTTGGTCCGCAAAGACCTCGCCCAGGGCCTCACGGGCGTTCTTCTCGTCCTCGACGATCAGGATGCGCGCCATCATCTCCCCAACGTCGTGCCTTCTTCGGGCGGCAGGTGGATCACGAACCGGCTCCCCCCGCCGGGACGCTCCAGGACCTCCAGTTCGCCGCCGTGCCGCTCGACGGCGCGCCGTGCCAGCGGAAGGCCGAGCCCCGTCCCGCCCCGCTTGCTGGTCCAGAACAGCTCGAAGACGCGCTCCCGCGCCTCCGAGGGGATGCCCGGGCCGTTGTCGTCCACGACCACGACGGAGCTGTACGGGTCGTCCCGGGTCGCGATCCAGACGGTGCCGCCCGGTCCCGCCGCCTCGACCGCATTGGCCACGATGTTCGTCAGCGCGCGTTCGACGCTCGTCCGGTCCATGGGAATCGAGCGCTTCGAGGCCAGGGCCAGCTCCAGGCGGGTCCGGCCGCGGTCGAGATCCGCGGCGAGCCGCTCCACCACGCTGTGGACCACGTCGTCGAGCCGCTCTTCGTGTCGCTGGATCGGTCCGCCCCGGCTCACCTCGAGGAGGTTCTGGACGAGGCTCTCCATCCGACCGACCTCGGCGATCATCGTGTCCGTGCGGGCCAGGAGGGCCTCCCGCGACACGTCCGGGTCGGCCAGTTGCTCGCGGAGCAGTTGGAGGTGCAGGGACAGCGCGTTCAGGGGGTTGCGGATCTCGTGCGCGATGCCGGCGCCCAGGCCGGCGACGGCGTCGGCGCGGGCGCGGAAACGCCGCTGCTCCTCCTCGCGCGTGCCGAGGGTGATGTCCTCGAAGCAGAGCACGGCGCCGAGCACCTCGTGCTCCGGTCCGCGCATGGGGGCGAGCGTCGCCCGGACCACCCGCGCCCCCAGGGGGTGGCGCGGCAGCGTCTGGCCGTCGCCGCCGGCGAGCACGTCCTCGAGCAGGCGCGACCAGTCCACGTTCGGGTCGTTCAAGAGGCTCGGCATCGCCTCGAGCAGCCCCCGGCCCACCGCGGCTTCCCGGGATCCGGCCACCGCGGCGAGCGCGGCGTTCCAGACGACGACGCGGCCGCGGGCGTCCGTCCCGGCCACCTCCAGGGGCAGGGCTTCCGCCAGCGCCTCCAGGGTGAGGGCGTAGTCCCGCTCCGGGATCAGGCGGACCAGCACCTCCGAGTAGTAGAGGAACCGACCAAACACACGGGGATCCTACCCCGCCGCCTGGTCTTCCCGGTCCGCGCGGCGCTTGCCCTCGACGAGCCACCACGACCGCCAGCGCGCCTCGGCCTCCCGCCGGGCCACCACCGTCGCCCGCGGCGCGAAGCCGAAGTAGCGGTTCGTGAGTCGCCGCAGCGCGGCGACGGCGGCGATGCGCACCTCGACGTCGTCGTCGGTGAGGCGCGCGATGAGTTCCGGCACCGCCCCGAGGCCGCCCCGGCGTCCGAGTTCCGTGGCCGCCGCGCGACGCACGACGGACCAGGGTCCGGCGAGGTGCGTGCGGACGTGCTCCGCCGGCAGGTCCTGGAGGATGGCGTCCACGACGGGCCGCGTGGTGCTGACGCCCCGCCCCGCCAACCCCGGGACGGGCTGCTCGCCCGCGGCGCCCAGGGCGCCGAGCGCGGTCTCCCCCGCGGCGACCAGGCGCTCGGCGGCCCGCTGGCGCGTGACGAAGTCCGGGCTCCTCAGCGCCGCCAGGTCCCCCGTGAAGGGTCCGCCCCCGCCGGCCGCCCGGGCCACGGGGGGCCGCTCCACCTCGGAGACGGACACCCCCCGGGCGCAGCCCCCCACGCCGAGGGCCAGGAGGAGAACCGGGAGGAGGGAGCTTTGCGGATGCGACATCGCCGTCGCCTTCTATCATCGGCCGTATGAGCGCGCCGCGTGCCCTCTACCCCAGGACATCCCGGCTCCGGCGGGCCGGCGAGTTCCGGCGCGTGCTGGCGCAGGGGTCGGTCCACCCCGGCCGCGAGGCCCTCGTGCGGCGCTGCCCGAACGGCCTCCAGGGCCCACGATTGGGGATTTCCACGCCCCGCCGCTACGGCAAGGCGGTGGTCAGGAACCGGTTCCGACGGCTGGTCCGCGAGGCCTTCCGCCGCCACGATGGGGACCTTGGACCCTACGACGTACTCGTGTCCCCGCGCCGTCACCTCGTGCGCCCCACCCTGCGGGGAATCGAGCGGGACCTGCTCGCCCCCACGCGCCGGCCCGAGCGCGCCGGGAACGGAGCGGCGGGAGGCCGTCCGTGACGTCCCTCCTCGTCTTCCTCGTCCGGCTCTACCGGCTCCTGGTGTCCCCCTGGCTGCCGCCCGCCTGCCGGTTCCGGCCCTCCTGCTCCGCGTACGCCGAGGAGGCGCTGCGCGCCCACGGTGCCCTTCGCGGCAGCTGGCTGGCGCTCCGGCGCCTGCTGCGCTGCCGCCCGGGCGGCGGGTTCGGCGACGACCCGGTTCCGCCGCCTCGGGATCGACGCGGCGCCGCGGGCGCTACGGCCGCGCCGGGGGTCCGGGCTGCCCCGGCCGCTCCGGCGGCTGCGACTCGACCGGCGGCTTCACGAGGACGATGCTCGTCTCGAGGCTGAACGCCTTCTGGATCCACTCGATGTTGGAGTAGTAGCGGTACATCGCGCGAATGTACGGGCTCTTCGGCTCCTGCTTCCGCGCCTCCCTCGTTCCCCTGTCCTGGCCGAGCAACTGCTGGATGACGTAGCGCCGGTACTCCGCGGGCGAGAACGCCTGGGGCGGAGGGTTCTGACGGTCCAGTACGCGGACGAGGTAGGCGCTGTCCGTACCGCCTGTGGAGTCGTCCTTCAGGATGCCGTGGCCGAAGGCCCCCTTCGTCGTGCCCGCGTCTTCCGAGGCGCCGTAGGGTCGGACCGATTCGTACCCGGTCTGGCGGACGTAGTCGCGGCGGCGGATGGCGCGGGCCTCTTCCTCCCGCGTGCCGTCCGGCACCTCCCGCTCGGGAGGCGGCTCGGAACCGATGAACATCCCCGTCTCGTCCACGACGTGCGGCGCGTCCACCGACGTGCCCCACTCTTCCAGCCGCTTCTGCCACGCGTCGGCGTCGCTCCGTTGCTCCGCGCTGGCGCCCTCGCTCAGCTTCCGGAGCGCGTCCCCCGCGAGGTCGAGCGCGCGCTTCGTCAGGTAGCGCTCGTACACCTCGTCGCGCACGTCCTCGAGGGGAGCGTCGTGCGCGGGCTCGACGGCGAGGTTCTGCAGGATCGCCTTGGTGAGCGAGTTGTTGAGCTGGGTCGGAATGCTGGCGAACTGCCCCGGCTCGGAGAGGCCCTGGAACCCGATGGCGGTCAGGTCCTGGCCGCCGATGCTGGGGATGGCCTCGATCTCCGACACGGTCATCGGATGGTCCGTCTCGTAGTAGCCGAGGTAGGGCGGATCGGCCTGGCCGGGGAGGTAGGGCTGGAAGACGCCTGCGATCAGCGTGTCGAAGGTCAGGACGGCCGGCTCCGGCGTCTCGTCCTCTCCTTCCCCGGCTTCGGCCTTCGCGTGCGCGGCGACCCACTTCTCGTGCGCCGCGCGGCTGTCTCGCGCGCGCTGGAGTTGCGCGTTCAGCATCTCCTCGAAGAAGCCCTGACGCAGGAGGATCGGCCGCCAACCCTTCTCCAGGTACCGCTGGAGGTCCGGATCGTCGGAACCGCCGAGGTCCGCCGGCGGTTCACCGAAGAGGTCCTTGGAGGGCACGAGCGTGGCCGGTTTGCCGGGGGCGAGGCGCCGCGCCAGCTCCGCGCCGTGCCCGGTCTCCGGGTCCGCGGGATCCTCTTCCGTGTAGTACGTCTCGAGGTTCTTCCGGTACTCCCGGTAGGTTTCGGCCTCGTCCGGGTGGTACTCGGGGAACGCCTCCCAGAGACGCTTCATGACCTCGTCCGGCACGAGGGGCAGCTCGACGTAGATCGCGCGGAACTCCCTCGTCGTCGGGATGCGGTAGTCGCCCTTCACCGAGGGCTGCTGGTAGAACGCCTTCAACTGGGAGGCGTTTCCGGAGAGCACGTCGTCGTCGGTGCCGAACACACCGTCGGCGCCCGCACTGACCACGTCCCACAGCCAGGCGCTGGCGTCGGAGAGCCGGACCCGGAGGGGGTGCTTCCAAGCGTCCTGGAGACTCTCGTCCACCGCGCGGCCGGTCCGGGGGCCCGACCCGACGAGGACGCGGTCTCCCTGGAACGAGGCCGCGAGGTCGTCGGCGGTGCCGGCCTCGCCGTCCGGGCCCAGGGCGGTGAGGGACGGGGCGCCCTCGCCTTCCGGCGGCTGGTAGGCGAGCGGTCGGCCCTGGCCGTCCACGACGTCGCGCGCGAGGGGTGCGATGTCCCCGGACGGCGGCGGCTCCTTCAGCTTGGCCAGGCTCTCGGGCCAGGCCCCGGACTTCTCCTTCCAGCGTTCCAGCGCGTCTCCGACGCGCCGGAGCGCTTCGAGCGAGAGCATCTCCTTCACCGCGGAGCGGTCCACGTCGTCCTCGGTCCCGGCCCGACCGTCGGGTCCCGGGCTCACCAGGGCGTAGGCGTCTCCCTCGACGGTGTAGACGATGGCCCCTCCCCAGGCGTCCTGCGTGTCCTGCTCCTTGAGCTTCAGGGGCTCCAACGTCTCGGGCCGCTTCCCCTCGTTGTCGTTCTGCCACCGTTCGAGCTTCTGCTCGAGCCGTTGGATGGCGCGGATGGTGTTCGTGAGCTCGGTGAGCCGGTCTTCCTGCTTCTGGATGACCGCGCGCGTGTCCTCGAGCTGGCGGGCATCGAGCATGAAGTCCGCCCCGCGCAACGCCACGAACTGGAGGTCGACGTACTCGGTCTGCTTCTTCCAGCTCTCGTAGGCCTCCTCGAAGCTGACGGAGTAGCGCCGGCTCTCGACCAGGGGCGAGAGGAACATGTCCTTTTCCGCAATCTCCCGGATGGTGGCCTGGAAGTCGGCGGCGGAACGGTGGTAGTACTCGCGCAGGAAGGTGTCGTAGAGCGCGTTCGTGTACGCGAGCTTGTCCATCCGGGTGGAGATGGCCTTCCGGATGGCGAGCGGGAGCTGGTACTCGGGTCCGCAGTCGTACCCCGCCGCCTCGGCGGCGCGGCTCATGACGACGTGGGCCCAGGCGGGGGCGTACTCGGTGAACGTGGGGCCGTACGTCGCGAGCCGCCAGTCGTAGCGCAGGGAGGGCCCCTGGTTGAGGAACCACGGCTCGTAGCGGTTGTAGGCCTGTATGAAGTCGTTCGCGGAGACGTCGACCTCCTCGGTCGGAGTCGCCCGGAAGGTCCCGGAGAAGTCCTTCTTGGGCCCCTCCATCTGCCGGTTACGACACTGGACGGCGCCCAGGACCGAGAACGACGTGAGCAGGAGGATGACGAGGCCGAGGAGAATGTGGCGCTCGTACTTCTTCATGCGCTTCGCTAAGCGGCTCATCGAGGACTCCGGCCGGGACCTGAGGACAAGCGGCCGAGCATACCGTCCTCGTGGCCCCGCCCGGAGAAACCGGGCGGGCGAGGGCCGCGGCCGCGCTAGGCTTGGCGCCCCATGGAGAAGGAACCGCATCCGGCCGAAGACACCGAGGACGTCGCCGCCGACGCGTCTCCTCCGGCCCGCAAGCCCCGGAGGGAGTCCCGCCGCGCCCCGGCCCCGGTCCCGCCCGAACGCCTCGTCGGCGCGCTGGAGGCCATGCTGCTCGCCGCCGGCGACGTCCTGACGCCGGAGCGCTGCCGGGACCTGCTCGGGCTGAGGAGCATCGTGCACGTGCGCGAGGCGGTGGAGACGCTCCGGCAGCGGTGGGCCGAGAGGGACGGCGCCGTGGAGATCCAGGAGGTGGCCGGCGGCTACCGGGTCGTGACGCGCCCCGAATACGCCGAGTACGTGCGCCGCCTGTCCCGTCGCGCGGCCTCCGACCGCCTGAGCCCCAGCCTGCTGGAGACCCTCTCGATCGTGGCCTACCGCCAGCCCGTGCCCCGCGTGGAGGTGGAGCGGATCCGGGGCGTCCAGGGCGGGGATGCCCTCCGGGCGCTTCTCGAGCGCCAGCTCATCAAGGTCGTGGGTCGAAGCGACCAGCCCGGCCGCCCCCTCCTCTACGGCACCACCCGCCGCTTCCTGGAGGTCTTCGGCCTGACGACCCTCGACGACCTCCCCAAGAAGGGGGACCTGAAGAACCTGTAGGTTCGCGGCGGCCCCTGGCCGCCCCCCTACTTCGGCACCACCAGGGGTTCCCCGTCGGGGCTGAAGACCTGGACGCCGAAGTCCCGGCGCACGCGGGCCCGCCACCGTTCGAACTCGGGGCGCTCCAGGGGATGGGCTTTCAGGTCCTCCTCCAAGCGTCGGAGGAGTTCGCTCCGCGTTCCTTCCCACGGCGCCACGTGCTCGATCACCTTGTAGATCTGCCACGTCGGGGGGCCGTCGTCGGTCACCTCCACCGGCCCGACGAGGCGTCCGGGCTCGGCGGCGAAGAGCCGGGCTTCCACGTCCGGCCAGGCGAGATCACCCCGGGCGACCGCGGGCAGCACCCCCCCCGTGGCAGCCGTCGGGTCGATGGACTCCTGCACCGCGGTGAGGCTGAAATCCGCGCCGGACCGCAGCTTCTGGAGGATGCGGGCGGCCCGGTCCGGGTCGGAGGCGACGATGACCCGGACGCGGACCCGGGGGCGCCGGCGGGTGTCGAGCCGGACGATCCGCATCAGGAGGTGCTGGATGCGGATGCGCGGTTCCAGCACCCCGCGCTTCCAGGCCGCGACGTCCAGGCCGTAGGCCCGCCGGATCTCCGCCTCCAGGGAGACGTCGTCGCCGTACAGCCGATGCAGCTCCGCCTCGCGCGCCGCGGCCTCCTTCTCGACGCTCGCGGCGACGACATCGGGCGGGACGCCCACGCCGAGGCGCTCCGCCTCGCCGATCGCGATGGTCTCGTCGAGGAGGTCGTCCACGGCCCGCAACCACGACTCGCGTTGCCGGTCGTAGAGGAAGGCCGCCAGCCGGGCGCCTCCGATCGTCTCCCCCCCGACGCGGGCGACGAGGGCCCCCCGGCGCGCGTCCCCTTCCGCGTCGATCGGGCGAAGGGACAGGGCCAACGCCCCGAGCACACCCGCCACCGACGCCACGAGCAGCAGCCGCGGCCCGGCCGTCCTCCCTACCGAAGGGCCTTGTTCCACGCCCTCTGGATCCGCCTCTGGTCGCTCCGGGACTCGTCCGTCCGGGGCACGTAGTTCCGGATGTCCGGGTCGCCCCGATACCGGGGGAAGAACCCCAGCATCAACTCCTGGACGAGCTGTCGTGTGCGCAGGTCGTCGTCCAGGAAGTGGGTGAGTACGTGCCGCTTCGCGAAGTACATACGCGAGCGCCGGGAGTCTCCCGGGTCCTTCAGGTCGGGATCGAGCGTCGTAGCTCGCGTGTTGAGGAGCGCCTCCTTGGCCGCCTCGCGCAGCTCGTCCGGCGCCGACGCGTCGACCATGATGTCGAGGATGTCCTCCGCGCGGGGTCTCGTACGCCGCTTGTAGTCGTCTTCCTCCTTCGCGAGGTACTTGCTGATGTCCCGCCAGCGCACGTCCTTGCGCGCGAGCTTCGTCAGCTCGTCCAGACGGACGGTCAGCTCGTCCAGGGAGTGGGACAGCTCCTGGAGGTTGTGCGGCTCGGTCGACGGCGCCGACGGCGCGGCGGCGCTGGAGGCGACGAACCCGAGCGGCAACAGGAGCGCGAACAGGAAGCGCCACATGCGCCCGAGTATAGCACCGGCCCCTTCCCGCCCGCCTCCCGTCACCGGTACTTGACGATCACGTCGCGCTGCGCCCCTCCGCAGACGTCGCAGAGGTAGGTGAGCACGTCGCCCGTCTGGTAGGTCTTCTCCAGCAGTCCGACGCCGTGGCACTTGCGGCAGGGCCGGTACTCGCGCTCGCCCAGCACGAAGAGCTCGGGGGACTGCTCCACGAAGAAGGCGAGGGCCCAGTTCGCCCGGTCGCGGGGATCGGCCCTCTCCCACCACTGGTCGCGGGTCGGAGGCTTGGGGATCTGGATCGGCGGCGCGGCGCCTCCGCGGTTCCCGCCCCCCCGCGGGGCGCCCCGGCGGCGCTTGGGCGGCTTGAGCTTGGGGGGGTCCACGATGAACGTGCCGGAGCCGTAGGACACGCGGTCCCAGCGCGGCTTCGTGCGGCCTTCCATGCGTCCCTTCCAGAAGTCCTGCGCCTCGTCGGCGGTCACCTCCGGGTCGTAGCGCTGCATCCGTTCGGCCAGCAGCTTGAACGCGGCTTCGGGGAGCTGCTTCCGGGTCCACGACTGCACGTCGGTGATCTGGATGTCCTCGCCCTGGACCTTCTCGCGGACCTTGTCCTCGATGAGGTCCTTCACGATCTTGACGAAGCGTCGCCGGGCGAGCTTGCGGAAGTAGGTGGTCCGCTCCTGTTCGTACTCGCTCCGCTTCTGGTCGAGCTGCTCGAGGACGGCCTCGCTCGCCTCCGGGTGCTTCTCCCGGAATCCGTCGAGGATCTCGCGCGCGTCCCCGAAGCGGTTGAGCTGGAGCTTCATCCCCGCCTCGCGAAGGGTGTCGAGCGCCGCAGCGCTGCGGAGCAGACCCTCGATCCGCTCCAGGCGCTGCCGGGCCACGTCGCGCTTCAGGTAGTCGGCGTCGTCGGCGCAGGCCTGGTAGTGGTCGCGCGCCTGCTCCAGGGCTCCGGCCCACTCGGCGTACTGGGCGAGGCGCCAGTGGTTCTTCGACGTCAGGTTGTCGAAATCGACGTGCTCCTCGTCCTTCATCTTCGTGACGAGGCGCTCGTAGAGCTGGTCCGGGGTCCAGACCTGGCGGGCGTCCACGTCCTCCGGCTCCTGCGAGTCGATCTGGGAGAGCGGCACCTCGAGCAACTGACCGGCCCGGCGTAGGAAGATGCGGTCGGGGGCGGTGCGCTCGACCAGCCCGAGGTAGTCCTCCGTGTCACCGCCGGTCAGCTTGATCGTGACCCGGCTGCCCTCGATGATCGTCTCCTCGGTGTTCTCGTAGCCCCAGCGCACCTTGATGCGGCGGGAGTCCTCGGGGTCGAGGGCCTCCCACGCGAAGCGGCGGAGACCTCCCGTCAGGTAGTCCTCGACGGTGATCTGCTTCTCGTCGCTTCGTTCCTGGATGGGCCGTCCCTTCACGGCCTCGCCGGTCCGGAGCCGGATCACGTCGGCGCGGGACGTGCCCGAGACCAGGAGGAGGAGAAGAAGCGACACGGGGATGGGGAGGAGGCGCGACATGATCGGCTCCTTTCGTCTCGTCGTGGCAAAGGGTTGCGTGCATCGGCTCGTCATCGACATGGTTGGTGTCCCCCTCTCCTCATCCGCTGCCGCCGGACTCGGGGACGAGGACGGATCGCACCAGAGGGACGAAGAACGACCGCACCGGGGTTCCCTGATAGCGGACGACCGCGAGGGCGACCGCGCGGTCCCCGCCGAACTGGCTGGGCACGAAGGTGGCGTCGAGGGTGAAGTCGGAGGCGGACAGCTCGTGGCCCTCGATCTTCTCGGGCAGCCCCCCGCCTTCGGCACCGTCGAACGCGCCCTGGAGGATCAGGAGCGCCTCGCGCTTCACCTGGTTGATCTTCGCGTCCACCTGGCGCTGGACCAGGGAACGCGTTCCCACCGCGAACAACGCGAGGATCGCGACGCTGCCGACCAGCAGCATGCTGAGGGCCATCAACACCTCGATGAAGGTGAAGCCCGCCTGTCTCGCCGCGGCCACGTGGATGGTCGGGCCCCGGGTCATCGCGTCCCCACGTCCACCGCATAGAGGTCGCGGTACAGGAGCCGCACGGTGCGCCGGCTGGTCAAGCCCACGTAGACGTCCGCGTCGCCCTCGTGGGAGGCCGCCACGGTCCCGCGTTGGCCGCGGCGCACGGGGATCGTGCGCTGAGCGACACGGACGCGGCCGACGTCGTAGGCCATCCACTCGCCGTCCACCTTCAGCCACCGGTCTTCCGGGCCCGGTCCCGTGAAGGGGGCCACGTCCGCGACGGAGATCTCGTCGGCGGAGGTGTTGATCCCCTCGGACAGGCTCGTTTCGCCCCGTCCGAGGCCCAGGGCGTCCGGGGGGACGATCGTGAGATCGAGGCGGACCCAGGCGGGAAACACGTCGTCGCTCGGATCGGCGAGGCTGTCCGGAGAGACGAAGAGCGGGAACTCCTTGTCCAGGGCCCGCGTGCTGTCCCAGATCGCTCCGACGTACGGATCGCGCGGGCCGACGCGGCCGTTCGTGACATCCCAGGAGGTGGCGAAGACCCGCCGCCAGCGGGTCTCCATGTGCAGGATCCCCCTGGAGATCGGCCGGCAGTGGGCGTGCACCTTGTCGAGGGTATTCAGGTTCGTGGGTTCCAGCAGCGAGTCGGGGCCGCCCACGGGCGAACGCCAACCGGCGTAGAGGGTCATCAGCGCCGGGTGGAGCGGTTCCTCGGCGACGGCGATGTAGCACACCTCGCGCAGGCCCCCGCTCGCGTGGAATGCGGTGTCCACGTTGGCCTGGTCCACCTCGTCCGGCGTGAGCGGCTTCAGGTCCTTCCCCGTCCGGCCTCCCGCGCGGCGAAGCCACGGGTCGCTCCGGTCCTCCGAGACGTCCACCACCCAGGCGGCGTAGAGGGCGGGAAGCGCCTTCAACGGGCCGTCGGGAACGTCCTTCAGGGGGAACCGGGCGGAACGCAGCCGGACACGGACCGGCGGGAGCGGCCGCTCCTCCCGCCCCATCATGCGCTCCTCTTCCGAGAGCCTCGGAGGCGGAGGATCGAAGTTCGCGGGGATCGTGAGGCCCTCGAGGTCGTGCACGATGCGCGGGAGGATCGTCTCGGCCCGGTCCTGGGCGGAGGACTCCGCCGTTCCGACGGCGAACACGTCGAGCCCCTGGCGCATCAGGAAGATCACCATCGTGCCCAGCATGGTGAACACCGCGAGCGACATGAGGAGCTCGAGGAGCGTGAAGCCGCGGTCGGAGCGGGTGACGGTCACGGTGCCTCTCCTTCACCCGCGGCGGCGAGCGACTGGGTGACGAGCCCGTACAGGCCGAACCGCATCTCGATCGGCGCGGCGCCCTGTCGGCCGCCCACCTCCTGGAAGAGCAGGACGACGTCGGACGAGTGGACGTCCGAGTCGAGCCGGCCGTTGCGCCACACGATCCGCACGCCGTGGCGGGGCCGGAGCAGGCGGAGTCCCGGCAACTTCCGATGGCCCTCGCTCGAGCGAAAGACCCCGCCGAGAACGAGCTGGTCCATCGAGCCAACGTACGGGCTCGAGCCGCCCGAGATGGACAGCGCGACGGCTCCGGTCTCCGGGATCGCGATCACCTGGCGCTGGACGACCGGCGCCTCCGACGGCGTCACGTCGGCCTTCGGCTTGAGCTTGTTCGCGCCACGATACTGCTCGAACCCGCCGACGCGGATCGACGCGTCGGTTCCGTCGTAGACCACCTGCAGGTGCGACCAGCGGCGCCCATCGCCGGGAACCGGCGCGCCCTTGGTCTGAAAGTCCTTGCGCAGGGCCACGGCGTTCGGATCGTCGGCGTTCTGGAGGTCGAGCCGCAGGAGGACGTCGTAGCTCGTGGAAGCCTGGTCGCGAACGAGCAGGACTTCGTAGGCGTCCTCTCCCTTGATCAGCGTCATGCGCTGGCTCGCCTGCGCGTCCGGCCGGACCCAGACGGACAGGCTGATCCCCTCGGTCATCGCGAACGAGGACTGCGCCACGAACTGCAGGCTGCCGCCCCGACCGAAGTGGCCCGCGTTCCCGGTGTAGCCGTCGGGCACGATCTCCACCTTGCCCTTCACCTCCACGGGATAGTCGCGGCTGACGAGCGTGGTCGTCTCGAAGTTGTGGGTGAGCACGGCCTGGGCCACGGACGCGCCGACGTAGAGGGTCTGGTCGAAGGGGTCCTCGGTGAGGTCGAAGACCGCGCGCGTGCCGCCGTTGCTGCTCTGCTTGCAGGCCGCGGCCGTCTCCCTGAGGATTCCGAGCGACTGCGCCGCTCCGGCCGCCCCTTGGATGTTCGTGAGGTACCCGACGCCCAATCCCATCAGTACCGCCAGCATGGCCATGACGACCATCACCTCGAGGAAGGTGAAGCCCCCGGGCTCGTCTCGGCGGCGAATGGCCTTGGGGTGGCACTGCACGCGTCTTCTCCGGGCTACCAGCTCTTGATGTCGTCGGCCGTGTTGGGTTCGCCGTCCGGCCCCATGCTGAAGAGCTGGAAGCTCTGGGCCTGGGAGAAGCCCGTCCGGCCCTCGCCCTCGAGCTTCCAGGGCTTGGGGGTGACTTCCTCCTCGCTCTCGCCGTCCTGCACGACGGTGCTCAGGTAGGCCGGCGGCGACTCGAACGCCTTCGTGTACTCGGTGTGGACGAAGTAGACGAGCGGGTTCCCCCAACCGTCCACGACCTCCCAGAGTTTGGGACCCTGGCTCGTGACGCCCGCGCCGTCGAGCTGGTCGTCGTCGCGGTTACCGAGCTCGGACTCGTCGAGTTGGAGGTCCACCCCGGACGTCTCCCAGTAGAGGGCCTGCACGAGCGACTCGATGCCCTCGTTCAGCGTGTTGGGGACCGATCCGATGCCTTTCGTCCCCCCGGCGATCTTCTGGATCTTCGTGGCATCCATCGGCGGCCAGCGCCGGAAACGCTGATGCCACGAGTTGATGGCGGCGGCGACCTTGCTGACACGGGTCCGGGTCTGGATCTCCGGCTTCTTCCGGGTCATCAGACCCAGGCCCGCGACCGTGAGTCCCGCGAGCACGGCGATGATCGCCATGACCACCAGGATCTCGATGAACGTAAATCCGCGCTCCGGGCGGGCTCGCGGGGCTGAGTCGTGGAACATGCTGCTCTCTCCAGGGTGGGCGCCGGACGTCACTGCCGGCGGCGGATGACGCGGATGTCCTTCACCTGGACGTCGAAATCCTGGGCCTGTGTGGACCAGCCGGTGAGCAAGAGGCGCGCCGAAGAGCGCCCCGAGCCCTTGAACGAACCGACGATGTCCTCCACGGTGGGGCTGTCGGGAGCGATGCCGTCGTCGGGCTTGGGATCCAGGTAGAGGGCGATGCGACCTTCGTCCTCGTCCTCCCGGACGATCCGGATCTCGACCCACTGATCCGACGGCCAGGCGGTCTCGGGCACGAGGCGGCGCGGCTCGCCGGTCTTGTACGTCTCGTCGCGCCCACCCCCGATCCGCACGGCGACCTTGCCGCGGTCGTAGTAGAGCCCGATCCCGACCGGGCGTCCGCCCGTGCCGCGCGTGCGGCCGCCCTGCCGTTGCACCTCGATACCGAAGGACACGATGTTCTTGGACACGCCGCGGGCGTCCCGCGTCGGAATGCGGACCAGCATGCGCGCCTCTTCGAAGGTCCCGAGCTTGAACAGGTCCTCGGACCAGGCCTGGACCGTCGGGTCGAGATCGCTCCCGTCCTGTCGGGCCGTGCCTTCGAACATGAGCTCGCCCTGCTCGACCCGGACCTTCACCCCACGGTCCTCCTTGGTCTCCCAGCCCGGGGGAAGGTCGGTCCCCTCGAACGCGACGGTCTTCTCCTCGAGGTTCATCCAGTGCTTGACGGCCTCGAGATTGCGCGATGCGTAGTCCCGCCATGCGGCCCACTCGCCCTGGTCCTCCGGCGGCACCTTGTCCTTGACCGCCTGGAAGTCCCGGATGGCCTCGCTGTAGAGGTCGTTCAACGTCGCCTCCACCGAGTCGAGCGCCGCGAGATGGAAGTTGCAGTAGCCCCGGAGGGTCAGCGCCCCGGGCTGTTCCGGGTCGGTGAGCTTGAGGATCTGGTCCGCGACCGCCCTGGCGTTCGTGAACCGGCGTCGGGCGGGGAGGTTCGCCGCGTGGAGCCGCACCCAACACTCCCGCAGCGCGGACCGGTAGGCCTTCCGGTCGCGCTGCGTCTCCCGGCGCGTCGCGCGCGCCGCGTACGCGACGGCGGCCTCGAAGTCGGCGGCCGCCTCCTCGGCGGGCGTTCCTGCCGCCAGGGCCTGGCGGGCCAGGTCCAACCGCGTCCGGGCGATCCAGCCGTCCAACTCGGGGTAGCCGCCGGGGAGATGCAACGCGTTCTCGAACGAGCGCACCGCGACGGCGTCGTTGCCGGCCTGGGACGCGATCATCCCGGCGAGCGCCGCGTGGTAGGTGACGAATGGCGCCTCCTCGCCTGCTTCTTGCATCGAGGCGAGGAACTCGTCCTGGTGGCCCGCCGCGAGATGGAGGAGAGCACGGCCGAACGACGGCGACACCGTCTCGTCGGGGAACCGGGCCGGATCCGCACCGTAGCGGAGCGCCGTCTCGCACCCCTCGAAGGCCTGGAGCGCGGCGTCGGCCTGGCCGAGGCGCCAGCACGCGAGCCCCAGGTCGTAGCAGGCCTGCGCCCGGAGCCGGCTCGCCTCGTCGCTGTGCCCGGTCGCGGCCTGTTCGAACGCGTTCCTGGCCTTCTCGACGTCGCCCTGGGTGTACAGAACCGCGCCGTGGGCCAGCAACGCCCGCGCATCCTCACGCTCGGACAGCGCGGCCTGAGCCGCGGCGGACGCCCCCGGGAGATCACCGAGCCGCAGCAGGGCCTCCGCCTGACGCACCTTGGCGTCGTAGCCGGTCCCCGCCCGGGCGTAGGCGTCCCGCGCGGCGGCGTGTCGCCCGATGGCGGAGAGCGCGTCGCCTTCGCCGAGCTGTGCCGCCTGGCTCCGCGCGGAGCGCTCCAACGCGGCCTGGAAGTACTGCTGGGCCATGACGGGCAGCGCCAGCCGGTTCAAGTGGAGTTGCCCCAGCCACAGCCAGGGCTCGGGACGGGTCGGACTGATGCGGGCGTACTCGGCGAGGGCGCGCATCATCGCCTCCTCGTCCCGCAACGCCTCGTAGGCGGCGATGATCTCCTGGAGGATCTCGGCCCGCATGGCGGGCACGCCCTTCTCGCGGGCGATCTGGAGGGCCCGCTGCAGGAGCTCCACGGCCCGGCGCCAGCCCTCCTGGAGTTCCTTGCCCGTCTTGCCGATCTCGGCCATGTCGTGCGCGGCCGCGCGCAACGCGCTGACGTCGTTCGTGGCGGAGAGGTCGCGGTCGAGGCCGTGCTTGCGGAGGGCCTCCGTGTAGAGGTTGTCCACGGTACGACGAAGGACCCACTGGAAGCGTCCCGGCTCCACGTCGGAGAAGTTCCTGTTCTTCGCCTTGAGCACGTCGGTCGGGGAGAGCAGCTTGGACGCCGTCTCCGCGCCCCCGACGAACGCCGCCTCGACATCCAGGTCCTCCCAGCCCTGCGACTGGCGAGCGAGCATCCACTTGAGGTCCTCGAAGTGCGGATCGTTCTCGTCGTACCAGGTCCCGCCTTGGCGGATCTTCCGGATGTAGACGTACTGCTTCCCGCCGGTCGTGATCGCCGAGTCATAGACGTCGTCGACGACGGGCTGGTAGTCGTGGAACTCGGGGGCGGCGATGTCGGGAATCGTCGAGCCGTCCCCCGGCTGCATCTGGGGCAGGGTCCCCTGGAGGAGGTAGCGCGCTCCCGGCGCGGGGCCCGGGATCGTGGGCGGCAACTGGAGCTCGAGCGGCAACCACGGCGGCTCTTCCAGCGCGATCGGATCCAGCCCCCGCGTGTCGGAGTGCTTCTGGAACGGGTTCCGGTCCAGATGCGCCGGTAGGTCCGGGCGGTGGAACGGGTCGCCCTGCGCCTCCAAGACGTCGGGCGAAGGCACCTTGGCATCCGTGTCGACCCTGGCCCGCACGCTCACCGGCTCGGGGGTGCACTGCCACAGGGTGAAGAGGAGGAGCACGCCGCTCCAGAGCAGGAGGGCTTTCTCCTTTCCGATCTGCTTGTCCAGCGCCGCGGTGATGACCAGGGCCAACAGACCGGCAAACAGGAATCCGACGAAGGTCAGGAAGGCAGCGGCGAGCGTGATCATGCCGTGTCTACTCCTGGTCGAGTTGCAGGGTGACGTCGGGACGCACGAGCGTGGACGCACCCTCGAAGAAGAGCTTGATGAGACCGGACTGGGCCGCGCCGGCCCGACGGGACGGCTGCGTCATGACCAGTTGGGCCAAGGGAACGGGGTGCCGGCTGTCGGTCAGGTAGTCCAGGACCGGCTGCAGGGCGAGCATGTCGCCCGTCATCTCCATTCGCACGGGCCACTCCCGCACGAAGGTCTCCGCCGCCTCCACGTCCGGGCGGGCATCGACGCCGACGTTGTCGATCGACCGCACCCCGGAGCGGATCGCGATGTCCGCGATCTCCGAGACCATCGCGAGGTTCAGGACCCGCTGCGGAAGCGACGGACGCGTGAAGCTGGTGACGCCCGCGAAGCCCAGCGTGTCCGACGGGAGTTCCACGTCGGCGCGGTTCGCACGGAGCCGGAAGAGGTTCAGGACGTCGCTCAGCAGCCGGCCGAAGCTGACGTTCGGGTCCTGCGTCTTGAGGGCGTTGATCCGCTGGGTGCGCATCGTCTCGTAGTTGGTGAGGGCGCGCGAGGCGAAGGTCGCGTCGCCCTCGAACCGCTCGAGCGCGCGCACGGACGCGGAGGACTCCGGAGAGTCGAGGACTCCGCGCAACTTCTCCGGCGTGAACCCGCGGAGGAGGGCGGCCTGGAGCGCGCGCTCGACGCCGATCTCGAGGGGATCCATCTCGCCCGCCTGATCCAGCCGCGCGGCCCAGTCGGTGACGCGTGGCCGGAACGTGGCGCCGTTTCGCGTCGCGGCCCGTTTCTGGGCGTCCGTGGGCGCGGTGATCTTCTTCACCTTGTTCGCCGCGCTTTGCACGGCCCGCTGCACGGTGCCCGGGTCGTCGGTCATGGCATGGACGGCGATCAGGCCGATCAGGAAGACGCCCAGCCCGATCAGGACCGGCATCCAGAAGCTGCGGTAGCGCTGCCAGAGCTCGTCCATGGGATCACCTGTCCTTCTCGTTCGTGTCCGGCTCGCCGCCCTTGTCGTTCGCGGCGGAGAGGTCCATGTCCTTGAACTCGCGCTTCAGGTCGCGCCGCTGGCGGCTCTCGATCGAGTCGAACGGGACCGTCTCGATCACCCCGTCGGCCCCCCGACCGGTGATCAGCTTGGGATCCTGCGGATCGTCCGGCCGGACGTCCGTGAGCGTGATCGCGGATTCCGGGTTCCCGTTCTCGTCCACCGTGTGGATCTCCCGCCCGGCCGTGAAGCGGAGCTCGAACGTGCTGTCCTTGTCGCGACGCCCCTCCTGGAACTTCTTCGTGGTCTCCACCCTGAGGCCCTGCTTGTTGGCCAGACAGTGCTGGAAGAAGTCCTGGTAGAGGGCGTCGGGTCGCTGCGCGCCCCCGATCATGCAGGTGACGACGACGGAGGGCGCCCGCCGCTCCCCGCGCGCGCGCCGTACGCGCTGGTAGCCGTCGCCCGGCGCGCCCTTCGCGATCGAGTACGGGAAGGTGTAGGCGGACCGATCGACGTCGAGCTTGACCTCCTGCAGGTACACGTTCTTCATGTCGGGCACCGCGAGGTTCTCTTCGAGGACGTCCAGCGTCCGGGCCAGGAGCGCCCCGGGCGCCGCCATCTCCGCGAGCAGCGCGTGCTTCACACGGAGCTCCTGCGACTCGTAGAGGGTGGTGCGGAACTTCTGGTCGGCCTTCTTCTCGTCCTTCGCCGTGCGATCGAGGCGGTGCTCCTGCGCCCGGGCGTCCTCGGCGGCGGAGCTGCGGGTGGTGTAGAGGACGGCGAGGATGCCGAGGGCGACGGCCCCGGCCCCCACGGCCCACACGCCCTTCTGCAGGAAGTCCTGCCGGGTCTTGAGCTTGGTGGGGAGGACGGCCAGCGGGAAGGCTTCGGCCGCGACGTAGGCCTGGGCCAGACCGACCGGCACGGCGAACTCGTGGCCCGCCTTCTCCGCCAGCTCGCGTTCCTCGTCGGAGAGGCCGGAGAGATCGCTGATGGCGAACGGGTTCAGCCGTTCGCAGGGGACGCCCAGGGCCTGCTGGAGGTAGCGGTCGATGCCCTTGAGCGACGCCCCGCCGCCGGCGAGGTAGGCCTTGGCGATCTTGAGGTCCGGGATCTTGGTCTGGGCGCGCGCGATCATCATCGTGGACTGGATCTGCGACGCAAGCTGGCCGGCGACGCCGACGATCGCGTTCGCCACCTTCTCGGCGGTGGAGTCCGGGTAGCGGGCCTGGCCCTTCGGCGTGACGTCCGCCTTGGCCAACTTCATCTGCTCGGCCCGACCGAAGCTCGTCCCGAAGGCCTGCTGGATGGCCTCCGTGAAGGCATTCGCACCGGGCGTCGCGTTGCGGGCGAACAACATCTCGCCGCCGCGCTGGATGGCGATGTCGATGTTCTCCGCGCCGATGTTCACGAGGAGGGTGGTCTCGTCGTCCGTGTACGTCGCGTTGACGGCGAACGCGTTGAAGAGGGCGACGCTGTTCGGACAGGCGCCCGCGACGCCGAAGCCGCCCGCGGAGAGCGACTGGATCTGCGCGTCGAGGTACGTGTTGCGCGCCAGGGCGACCAGGATCGTGTCCTCGTCGCGCGTCCCCTCGGGATCGGGAAGCTCCAGCTTGTGGTAGTCCGCCGAGACGTGACCGCCCGACTGGCTACCGACCTCGTCGACCTCGTACTTCATGAGGTTGCGGAGCCGCCACTCGGGCACGGGGGGCACCTGGCTGTACCGGATGATCACGTCGCGCCCCGTGAGCCCCACGGTGGCCGGCGCGCCCTTGATCCCCCGGCGGGCCAGCGCGCGACCGGCGACCGGACGGGTCTCCTCGTTCAGACGGTCGGTGAAGACGCGCTGGACGACGTAGCCCTCGCCCTTGCGCCGGAGCCTCACGGCCCGCAGCGCGTAGCTGCCGATCGTGACGCCGAGACCGGTGTTGGCCATGGACGTGCCTTTCTTGTCGCGCCCGCGGCCGCCGTAGGGTCGCCGGACGCGTTCGCGGTTGGTTCAGGGACCGCGGGGTGCCTCGTCGGGAACGGGTGGCATCGCCAGCCGCACCTCGTCGCTTCCCTGAAGCTTGTCGAGTTCCTTCTGGACCGCCGCGAGCCGGCTCGCGACGTCCGCCGACGCCTCCGCCAGCGAGCCGAACCGCTTCAGCAGCGTGCGCGCGTAGACGGCGGCCACCGGTTGGTACGCCGTGTCGTCCTTGAGCATCTCGACGAGCCGCTCCAGTCGCTCGATCGAGGGCATCGCCCGCTCGATGCGCCAGGCGCGGGCGGCTTCGTCCGCCTCCGCGACGAGACGGGTGATGCGCTGCACCATCCCCGTCTGGCCCGCGCCGCCGCCGGGGTCGCCGAGGAAACGTTCGCGCATGGCCTTGGCCTTCGCGCTCATGTCGTCGAGGGCCTGCTCCGAACCGTAGTGGCGGAACGCGTCGAGCGCGTCCGCCAGGGCCTCGGTCTCTTTCCGGACGGACTCGTCGAGGTCACCGAGGTGGCGGACCGCCTCGTCGCGGATGGTGGGCTCGAAGGGGTACTCCTGGATGACGCGGCTCAGGCGATCGAACGCCCGGACGGGATGGGTGCGGACCATCTGGACCGCCGCGGTCAGGTCCTGACGGGCCTGGTCCCGGCGGTGGCTGAAGTCGGTGACGACGCCCATCCTGGCGGTGGCTCCCGCCACCCAGTGGCGGAGCGTCAGCAGGTCGCCCCCGCGCCCGCCCACGAGTTCCAGGGTCGCGACCGGCTGGTCGTCGGCCTGGGTGAAGGCGACGAGTGTGGAGGACGGTCCCGCCGCCTGCCCGGCCAGGGTCTGCTCGACCTTCGCGAGGGTCTCCCCCGGCTGGGCCGGGATCCGCTGGGGCTGGAAGTCACCGAGCACGCTGAGCGCGCCGTCCAGGTGAAGGACGGGAAGGGCGGCATCGAGGCCGACGGCGTCCGCCCCCTCGCACGCGATCTCGACGTCGAGCCCCTCGGCGGTCGGGTGCCAGGTGATGGAGGCGGGCACCGCATCGCCCTCCTCCGGGTGGAACGCGCCGCCCACGCGATAGCCCCCACCCTCGGTGCGCTCGGGCGTGCCCTTGGCCCGGAAGTCCACGAGCACGGTGCCGCCCGCCAGGCGCGCCACGGGGGCGCAACCGGTCATCAGCACCACGCGGCTCTGCATCAGGTCGAGCGATCCGGTGCCGTCGAGGATGGCCTTCTTGAACGTCGGGACCTCGAAGGACTGCGGCGCCTGCTCCATCTCGATCGGCCGGACGACCACGTCGTCCACCGCGGCCGCCGACCCGGGGGCGAGCCAGACGGCGAGGCGCGCGCCGCGCGCCCAGGTCGGCCCCGTCAACCGGCGCTTCGTGGACTGCCACGAGCCCGAGCCGCGGATCAGGGTGTCCACGCGCTTCAGGGGGGTCACCAGGTGCTGGCGCAACTCGTCCGGGGTCGGGGCGGACGTCCAGACGAGGACGAGGTCGCCCGTCTCGCCGGCGGTCCGCCGGAGGGAGGCCTCGATCTCGAGGCCGCGGCCTCCGGAGGTGCTCAGCAGCTGGTCGTACGCGACGAGGGTGGGGCCTTCTCCCCCCTCGCCCCGCGCTCGCGCCAAGAGGCCCCTGGACCGGCTCCGGCCGGCCCGGGCGTCGATGGCGACATCCGCCCGATCGGCGTCGGCCGCGGTCCAGGACAGGGCGTCGTCCTCGAAGTCCCCGTTCTCGACGAGGCCGGCGACGGCGACGTTCCCGGCCGTGGCGGAGCCGCGGTCCTGCTGCATCAGGTAGAAGCCCCCGGCGCCCGCCGCGAGGAACAGGGCCAGCACGAGGACCATGCCCGACCGGGATCCGGGCGCCCGGGAGAGGTCGACGTCCCCCATCATCCCCCAGCCTTCGTCCTCATCGAACTGCGCGAGCTCGACCTCCACGTCCTGCATGGAGGGGTCCTTGAAGACGAAGCGGCTGTTGCCGACCCGGATCCGTACCCCGTGGGAGAGGAGCGCCTCGGTGATGGGCTCGCCGTTGACCAGGGTCCCGTTCGTCGAGCCGAGGTCGCGGATGGTGTAGCCGTTGATGTCGCGGTCGATCTCGCAGTGGTGGCCCGAGGCCATGCGGTCGTCGAGCACGACGGTGTTCGTCTCCCGGCGCCCGACGGTGACCCGGGGCTTGGCGAGGAGGACTTTCTCCCCCTTGCGGTCCTTGTCCACCCACTCCAGGAAGCAGACCCCGTCCCGCTGGGCGGCCGCCATGCGCTCGGCCTCCTCGGGGTCCTCGAAGCGGATGCGGGAGCTTCCCACCTCGACCGTGTCCCCGTCCGACAGGGCCCGGCGCATCACGGGGGCCCCGTTGACCCGGGTCTTGTTCGTGGACCCCAGGTCCACGACCTCGTATCCCTCGCCCTCGCCCTCCCGCCGGGCGATGCGGCAGTGGCGGCGGGAAACCTGGGCGTCGCCCTCCAGCGGGACCCGATTCGTCGGGTCGCGTCCGATCGTGACCACGCTGCCGGGATCGAGCTCTACGGTGCTCTCTCCGTGGGGTGTCGTGACGGTCAATCGAGGCATGGGGTCTCGACCTCCTGGGGCGCTCCGGCGTTGTCGAGGAGAGGAGCTCACCCTACCGGGCCGGCCTTGCGGACTGCAACGCGTATTCCAGTGCTCGGAGGCCCTCCGCCGGGCCCCGGCGTCAAACCCGCCAGGTCCGTTCCACCCCCCGAAGCACGGGGCGCGGAGCCGATCGAGGGTCCCTCGGGCGTAGGGCGTTCCTTGCACTCTCCGGTAAGGGAGTGACCAGTGAGCGCTCCAGCGGTAAGGACGCTACCGGGGCTGCTCGGCGTCCAGACCGTAGCGTTCGAGCTTCTTGCGCAACCCGAGCCGGGACAGTCCGAGCTCCGCGGCGGCACGGCTCTTGTTCCACCCGTGTCGGAGGAGCGAGGCGCGGAGCACGCGCCGTTCGAGATCCTCGACCAGCGCGCGGATCCCCCCCTCGGGAGGCGCGTCCAGGTCGGGCGCACGCCACTGGAGGATCCGCGCGCTCAGGTGCTCCGGCGAGATCTCGCCCCCGGCCTGCAGCGCGATGAGCCGCTGGACCTCGTTGCGGAGCTCGCGGACGTTGCCCGGCCAATCGTAGGCCTGCAGCAACTCCATCGCCGCGGGCTCGATCCGCAGACTCGTGTCGGGCCCCGCCACCTCCTTGATGAAGTGCGCCACCATGGACGGGATGTCCTCCCGTCGGTCGCGCAGCGGGGGGATCTCCAGGACCACGCCGGCGAGGCGGTAGTAGAGGTCCTCGCGAAACGCCCCCGTCTTGAGGAGGCCTTCGAGGTCGCGGTTCGTCGCCGCGACGACCCGGACGTCCACCGGGGCCACGCTCTTCGAGCCGAGGCGACGGACCTCTCCCTCCTCCAGCACGCGGAGAAACTTCGTCTGGAGGTCCGGAGGCAGGTCCCCCACCTCGTCGAGGAAGAGCGTCCCGCCGTCGGCCTGCTCGAACAGGCCCGCCTGGTCGCGGTTGGCGCCCGTGAACGCGCCGCGCATGTACCCGAAGAACTCGCTCTCCATGAGGTTCTCGGGGATCGCCCCGCAGTTCTCGCTCACGATCCGGCCGCGGCGCCGCGGACCGTTGAAGTGGATCGCGCGGGCGATCAACTCCTTGCCGGTGCCGGACTCCCCCACGATGAGCACGGGCACCCGGAGATCCGTGACCCGATCCACCAGTCGGAGCACGCGCTGCATCGCCGGGCTCCGACCGATGATCTGGGCGTAGTCGTACTTGAGCCCCAACTCGTCGGCCTGCTTCGCAAGTTCCTCCCGCGCCTGCCGGAGGGCATTCGTCCGCACGCGGAGCGCCTTCTTGAGGCGCTCGTTGAGCCGCTCGATGCGCCGGGCCTGGCGGACGGCTTCCCGTCGTCGCTTGGCCATCTCCTTGCGCTCGCGCGCACGGCGGATCGCGAGGCTCGCGAGACTCGCGAACGTCTCCAGGATGCGCACGTCCCAGCCGTCGAAGGCGCCGGCCTCCAACGCGTTGTCCAGGTAGATCGCGCCGAGCACCTCCTTCTCGCCCTTCATGGGAACGCACACGACCGACTGCAGTTGGAGGCGCGCGACGCTCACGTTGTCCTCGAAGCGTGCGTCCGCCTGGGCGTCCTCGGCGAGCACGCTCTCACCGCTCTCGATGACGTGTCGCGCGACGCTCACCGACAGCGACGCGTCGGCGCCGGCGAGGTCGGTGCGATCGGGAAGACGCGCGCGCCGCACCGTCAGGTGGTCTTCCTTGTTGATCAGGAGGAACCCCCGCCCCGCACCGGTGAGCTTGATCGCCGCGTCGAGGATGCCGCCGAGCAGCGCGTCTTCGTCGTGGAGCGCGTTGATCTTCTCGTTCAGTTCCATCAGGTGCGTGAGCGCGCGGATCTCGCGGCGGTGCTCGCTCTTCTCGCGCTTCGCCTTCCCGCGCGCGTCGTGCTCGAGCAGCAGGGACGTCAACGTCGCGTTCGACGCGTCGCCGTCGTCCGACTCGATGTCCTGCGCCACGATGCGCGACTCGCCGATCTCGATGGAGTCGCCGACGTCGATGCGCTCGTCGAGGATCACCGCGCCGTTCACGAACGTGCCGTTGCGCGAACCGAGGTCGGTGATGCGCCACCCGTCCTGGCCGTAGTAGATGCGGCAGTGACGCCGACTCAGCGTGCGATCCTGGATGGGAATCCCCGCCTCCGCGTCGCGCCCGACCACCACGCCCGGGGAGTCGACGTCGTAGACGCGCTCCGGGTGACCTGGGCTGCTGACGAAGACACGGAGCGTCGGCGCGGTCATGGGGCGGCCCCTTGCAAGCGCGAGTCCACGCGGTCTCGACTGGTTATCAAGCTACCGCCGCCATAATCGCCGCCGCAGCGAGGGCCGCGGTGTCGACGCGGAGCACCGTTTGGCCGAGACGCGCGCGCACGGCGCCCCTCGCCTCGCTCCGGCGCACCTCCCCCGACGTCCAGCCCCCCGCCGGCCCGACGAGCACCCACGGCAGCGGGCCGTCGGCGGGAACCGTCTCCAGGAGTCCGGGGAGGGCGGGGTCCGGGTCGAGAAGCCGGAAGGGTCCATCGGCCGCCGCGAGGAAGGCGTCGAGGCCCGCCCCCTCCGCCGCGAGGACGGGGTAGCGGCTCCGCCCGTTGCTCTTCGCCGCCTCGCAGCAGAGACGCTCCCAGCGCCCGCGGCGACGCGCCACGAGGTCCCCGGCCCCCGCCCGGCTCCGCTCCCCCTCCAGCCAGGCGACCTCGGCGACGCCGATCTCGGCCAGCCCGGCGAGCATCCGGTCGAGGCGGCCGGGATCGGGCAGCGCCGTCGCCACGCGCACCCGCCGGGCCGGCTCCCGGTCGGGGGCGACCCCGGTGGTGCGCACCACGGCGGCGCGCGGATCGACCGTCTCCAGGACGCCCGCGACGCTCCCCCCCGCCCGTCGAAGAGCACGACCGGGTCGCCCGGCCGGGCGCGGCGGCTCCGGACGAGATGGCGCGACTCCGCCGGATCGAGGACCACCCGCTCGCCCAACGCCGGCGCGAACGCCCGCTCCGGACCCGGCCCGCGGCCGTCGCCTGCGGTCGGCGCCATCAGTGGTCGAGCGCCTTCAGGCGCTCGCGGGCGGTCCGGACGAGAGGGTCGTCGTCGGCCATGCCGTTCGCCTCCGCGGCGGCGAGGAACGTCCGGAACGCCCCCACCGCGGCCAGCCGCGCGGCCTCCGCCCCGCTCCGGCGGAAGAGCACCTCGTTCAGGAGTCCGCGGTACAGATGACGTTCCGGGAAGACGCCCGGCGCGGCCATCGTGTCGAGCGCCTGCAGCGAAGCGAAGGCCTCGTTGATCCACCGGGCCTCGAGCTGCTTCGACTCCTTCGTGGTCCCCTCGCCTTGCCGCAGCAGGTCGTACGCCGTGGCCGCGAGCAGGTAGTGCGCCACCGCGTAGTCGGGGTAGAGCGACAGCGCCTCGCGGAGCTTCTGCAGCGCGTCGCCGAACTGCTGCTTCTCGCGGAGCGCCTTGGCGTCGGTCAGCAGCCCCTGCGCCTGCCGGACCGCGCGGGCGTGCGCCTCCGGGTCCTGCTCCCGGAGCCGGTCGAGGATGTCGCGCCAGTCGTCGGCCTTCTCCGCCCGGGGATCGAGCCGGAGCGCCGCCTCCAGCTCGAACGCCTCCTGGCGACGGAGGCCTTCCCGCTGCGCCTCCCGCTCCTCCTTCGTCTTCTCCCAGGCGGCCAGGGCCCCCTTCTGCTCCGCGGGGTCCAGTTGGTCCCAATCCTGCCGGGTCTGCGGGGGAGGATCGGGGACCTGGACGCTGACCCGGTGGATGCGGAAGACACGCGCCCGGGCCGCGTGGATCCGCGCGAGGCCCTGGGCGGCCTCCTTGGACATCGGCTCGAGCTCCTTCGCCGTCCGGAACGCGTCGAAGGCCTTGTCGTAGAGCCGTTGCGACAGGTAGACGTCGCCGCGCAGCACCCAGGGTGCGGCGCGCGAGGCGTCGGCCTCCGCCGCCTTGCCCGCCGCCGCGAGCGCCTTCCCGGGGGAGCCGCCGTCGAGCGCCTGGCGGCCGATCGCCAGGTGGAGATCGGCCAGCATCCGCGCGGCGACGCCACGTGGCGCCAGCTCCAGCCGCCGCGCCTTTTCCGCGTAGGCGATCGCCCGCCCGAGGTTCCCCCCGACGCGGAACAGGTGCGACGCGTCCAGGTAGGTACGCGGGTCGCGCGGGTCGAGAAGCAGCGCCTTGTCGAGCGTGCGGACGGCTTCCTGGAAGACTTCCTGCACGCGCGTGGCCAGGAATTGCTGCACGTAGACCGCCGCCTGGCCGCGGAGCACGGACGGGTCTTCCGGGTGACGCTGCTGCAACGCGTTCAGGCGCTTGAGCGCCTCCACCCAGCGCTGCTGGGACATCTCCGTCTCGGCGGCGAGGAGCCCGGCCTCCAGGAAGTCGGGGTGCGCGTCGGCCAGGGCCCGCAGGCGACCCGCCACCTCGTCGTAGGCGCGCCCCGTCTCCTCGATCCGCGAGGGGTTCGAAGGGTCGCCGCGGGCGATCGTCCAGCGCGCCCCGGCGGCGGAGAGCTCCAGCGAGAGGAGGCGGAGGCGGGGCAGCGGGTCGTCCGGGCGGGCTTCGGCGAGGAGCGTGTAGTCCCGGCGCGCGGCATCGGCGTCGGGCTCCAGCGTTCGGAGCAGCCCGCGAAGCAGCAGCGCCGCGGAGCGCACGGCTTCGCCCCCGCCCCTGTCCGGCTGCGCGAGGACGCCGTCGAGCAGCGTGCGGGCCCCCTTCTCGTCGCCGGTCACGGCGAGCGCCGAGGCCCGGAGCACCCCGCCCGCGCCGGTCGCGGCGGGTCCCTCGAGGGCGTTGGCGGCGTCCCGGAGGTAGGGCAGCTCCGTGGTGAGCGGCAGGATCCCGAGATCGAGCCGCGTCACCTGCGGATCCAAGGAGGTGGCGACGAGCCTGGCCGCGTGGGCGCGGTCGATGTCGTCGAGGGCGGTGCGCTCGAGCCAGGCGGCCTGGAGCACCCCCGCCCGCGCCGCCAACCGCAGGATCCACCGCTTCCCACCGGCGCGCTCGGCGGCCTCCCGATACCGGCGGCGGGCTTCCTCGAAGCGCCCGAGTTCCAGCAACGCGTCGCCCGCGCCGAGCACGGGATCCTCGCGGCGCGGCTGCTCCTTCGCAGCCTGTTCGAACCGCGCGAGAGCGCTCTCCAGCACGTCGCGATCCCGCCGGTCGCGCCCCCGCTCCAGGAGCAGCCGTCCCTCGGCGAGGTGGATGTCGGAGAGCAACTGCCGGCCCCGCGGATCCTCCGGCCACCAGCGATCGAGCTCGGCCAGCAGGGTCTTCGCCGCGTTCACGTCCTTGCGCCCCGCCAGGTGGACCTGCGCGCGCGCGAAGAGCACGTCGGCCGTGCGGCCGTGGCGCTGCTCCGCGCGGTCGAGCTCGGCGAGCGCGTCGTCCGGGCGGCCCTCGAGCGCGAGGACGTTCGCGAGCTGGAGGCGGGCATCGAGGAAGTCGGGCTGGACCGCCAGGGCGTCCCTCAGGTGGTCCTCGGCCACGCGGAGTGCGTCCTCCGCGCCGGTGCGCGCGAGCAACGTGGCGAGGTCGTGGTGCGCCGCGGCGTTGCGGGGCCAGGTGTCCACGGCCTTCTGGTAGGCGTCCAGCGCGCCGACCGGGTCGAGCGAGACTTCCAGCGCCTGCCCGCGGAGCACCCACGCCTCGGCCTGCACCTCGCGGGGATCCTGCTTGACGAGCGGCATCCCGCCGAGCGCGAGCGCGAGGTCGAGCGCGCGCTTCGTCTTCTCCCGCAGGGCCCGGGCCGAGCCCGCGGCGGGGGTCCGGCCCATCGAGACCTCCTGCGCGACGCGGCCCAGGGCGGCTTGCGCCTCGAAGAGACGGGCCTTCACGAGCAACTCCGGCCGGGGATCGAGCGCGACCGCCTTCGCCGCGCGTTCCTCCGCGAGGGTCCACGCCCCGCGGGAGGCGGCGGCCTCGCTCGCCTGGATCCACGCGAGGGCGCTGGCCGGCGCCTTCTCGACCGCATCCGACCAGACGGTCTCGCTGTCGCGGAACGCGTCCGTGCGCCGGGCGCCGAGGCCGGCGAAGACCACGAGCACGGCGGCGGCGACGATCGCCCGCCGTGGGAGGCGGGCCACGAGCGCCGCGAGCACGATGAAGAAGCCGATCGCCGGCAGGTAGAGGTAGCGGTCGGCCATCAGGATGGCCGTCCGCGGCCAGAGGTCGTTCACGGGCAGGAGGCCGAGCAGCCACACGCCCGCGCCGACGAGGCCGGGGGTCCAGCGGCGCCGGAGGGAGACCACGAGGAGCGCCACGGCCCCCGCGAAGAGCAGCAGGCCGAGAAGCGAGGGGACGGAAAGCCACCGGCCCGCCGGGGACACGCCGTAGTCGAGAGCGAGCCGCGTCGGGAGGAGGAGGTTCCCGACGTAGCGCGCGTACACACCCGCGGCGGCGGCGGCGAGCGAGACCGTAGCCACGCCGTGTTCCACCGCGCCGGGGCCGTGCCGGATCGCCATCTCCGCGTCGAGCCCCACGCCGAGGAGCCCCACGACGAGGTTCGGAAGCAGTCGGAAGAACGCCCGGCGCGCGGAGAACGCCGCGCCTTCGCGCCGCGCCCGCCAGCCCTCCACCACCTCGTCGAGGAGGAGGACGCCGGGGTAGACCCAGACCGTTCCCTTCGCGAGGCCCGCGAGGGCGAGGAGAATGGGCGTGGCCCACGGATACCGCCCGCGCGTGCGGGCGCGTCGGTAGAGGAGGTGTCCCGCGAGGACGAGCACCAGGGAGAGCACGTCCTTGCGCCCGGCGATCCACGCGATGCTCTCGACGTGGACCGGGTGGACGGCGAAGAACGCCGCGGCCCACGCGGCGACCCAGCGCCGCCCGAGCAGGCCCGAGAGGACGAAGAAGAGCAGGACGACCGCCAGGGCGTGGAGCAGCAGGTTGTGGACGTGGGCGACGCCCGCGACGGCCGGGCCGAAGAGCGTGTCCACCTTGAGCGAAAGGAAGTAGACGGGCTTGTACGCGTACCACGTCGGCTCGGTCAGGAGGTCCTTCACCGGCTTCGCCTCGGCGAGTGCGAGAACCTGGGGGTCGTCGTAGTTGAGCGAGGAGAAGCTCCAGACCCCGGCGGCCCCGAGCCCGAGGTGGACGACGAGCGCGAGCGCGAAGAGGCCGAGGGCGATGCGGCGCGTCTCGAGGCGGGAGCGCTCGCTCGGGGCGGGATCGGGCGGTGTCGTCATCGGGGGGAATCCTCCCGGTTCAGTACGTCCCCGTCGAGGAAGGCGCGAGCCCAGAGCTCCCAGGAGAGCAGGGCGTAGAGTCCCCGGTCGTGAAGCGGGCGCTCCGCGTCCAGGGCCGCGCGGCACGCTGCGACGTCCCACCAGCCACGTTCGCGGAAGCGGCGATCCTCCACGATCGCCTGCGCCGCCGCCCGCCCGGCACCGCGGACGGCGCGGGCGAACGGCGTGGGAAAGCCGCGCTTTCGCCGATCGAGGCGGACGTCGTCGGGGAGCCGCCCCCTCAGCGCCAGGCGCAGCGCGCGCTTTCCCTCCCCGTCGCGGCCCAGGAGCCCGTCCGGGGGGATGCGGGCGGCGGCGGCGGGCACGCCGCCCAGGCAGAAGACGGGGCGCCCCTCCAGGCCGTGGGCCATCAGCACCCGGTCCTCCACGTCGAGGAGGGTGGGAAGCGTGCCCTCCACCTCGTCGGCGACGAGCGCATCGAGCCCCTCCCCGGCGGGCGGGCGCGGCTCGAAGCCCGGCAGGGCGGCGCGGAAGTCCGGGGTCAGGAGCGGCGCGAGGTCCTCGGAGCGGTCGATCGCGCGCCACCGGCGTCGCCCGAAGTCGTCGCCCGCGGCGTCGATCCGCCGGGCGAGGCCCTCGTACCCCGCCGTCCAGGTCCCCCCCGCCCGAGCACGAGGGCCGTCCGGGCGTAGCCGGCGAGCAGCTCGTCCCCCCCCGTCCCCGTCAGGACGACCCGACCGTCCTCCCCGGCCCGGCGGGCGAGGCGCCACAGCGCCAGGGCGCCGGGACCGGCCATGGGCACGCCCAGGGCCGCCACGACGGCGGGGAGGTCGGCGAGGAGATCCCCGTCCTCGAGATCGACCACCTCGTGGCGGATCCCGGCGTGGGCGGCGACCCGCCCCGCGCGTTCGGACTCGTCGAGCGCCCCGCCGGCCGGCGCGAAGCGGCCGGTCCACGCCCGCGCCGGGGCGGACGGCAGGAGGACGGCGACGGCCCCCGAGTCGAGGCCTCCGGAGAGGAAGAGGGCCGGGGGAGGGCCCTCGCCCGCGGCCAGCCGGGCCGCGCCGAGGAGCGCCTCCTCCAGCCCGCGGACCGCCTCCCCGATCCGGAGGGCCTCGCGGTCCACGAGGTCGCGGATCCCCTGGCCGCCGGTCCACCGGCTCACGCGTCCCCCCGCGGAGACGCGCCAGACGGCGCCCGGGGCGAGGCGCCCGACGCCGCGGAACGGCAGGAGGGCGGCGGGGCGCTGCAGGTGGAGCAGCTCCGCCAGCCCGTCCGGGTCGGCCCGGCGGGCGGCCGGGACGGCTTCCAGCAGGGGTCGGATCTCGGAGGCGTAGAGGAAGGCGCCCTCGGCCTCCAGGGCGAAGAGCGGCTTGATCCCGAGGCGGTCCCGGGCCAGCCAGAGGTCGCCCGTCCGGCGATCGATGGCCGCGAGCGCGCCCATCCCCCCCTCCAGGAGCGCGCCCAGCAGGGGGCCCTGGATCCCACCCGGGCGGCTCGCGAGCGCCGCCACGGCCTCGGCGAGCAGCGGGCCGTCGCCGGCGGCCGGGGCGGGGACCTCGTGCCCCGCCGCCGCGACGAGGCGGGCGAGGGGGGTCCGGTCGAGGATCTCGCCGTTGAGCGCGAGGACGATCCGCCCGTCACGGCTCCGAAGCGGGGGGTCCGCGCGGTGGTCGCCCTGGATCGCGAGGCGGGCGGCGGCGAGGCCCGAGGGCCCCTCCCGGAAGGTGCCGCGTCCGTCGGGCCCGCGGTGGGCGAGGGCGTCGAGCCGGCGCTCCAGCCAGGCGGGGTCGATCCGGCGCGCGTCGCCCCCGCCCGCCGGGCGGTGCACGCCGAAGAAGCCGCACACCTAGGGCCCGGCCTTCTCGCGGGGGGAGAGCACCGCGACGTAGCCGAGGGCCAGCGGATCGAAGTCGATCGCGTGGATGCGCCCCGCGCCCTGGAGCAGCGCTCGCAGCGACCGGCGGGAGAAGACGTGGAGGTGGCCCGGGGCGGGATCGAGGGGGAGGCCGCGGATCGGCCCCCACAGCCCCAGGGCGCCGAGAACGGGGCGGAGGGGGCGGAGGATCCGCTTCAGCGCGAGGATCGGTCCGTCCGCCGGCACGTAGACGACGAGCCGGCCGCCGGGGCCCAGGCAGGCGCCGAGCGCGGCGAGGGCGCGTCGCGGTTCGGGCAGGTGCTCGAGCAGGGCGCTCGCGACGACCACGTCGGCACGGCGCCCCCGGAGGCCGCGGGCGAGGGCGCCGGCGTCCGTGGCGTCCGCGGCGAGGGCCTCGACCCCGGGACGCTCGAGCAGGCGGCTCGTCGCGAGGACGTCGGGGTCGATGTCCACCAGGACGAGGTGTTCGACCCCGCCGGCCCACGCCTCGGCGACCCAGCCATCCTCCGTGCCGGCGTCGATCGCGACGCGGGGCGCGAGGCGCCGCACGCGGCGGGCGATCACGGCGCGGCGGCGGGCCTCGACGGCCCGGACCAACGGACCGCCGCGGGCCCGCAGGTCCTTCATGGCGTGCTCGCGGTTGAGCGCGCGGTTCCAGGTCTCGAGGTCGGCGGGCGGCGAGGCGGCGGCGGCGAGGCGCATGCTGCGAGCGTGGGTGAGGGGGGTCATCCGCGGGTCATCCGGCGCCCGCGCCCGTGCGCGGAGCCGAAGCGACGGCGAAGCAGGCGGGCGAGCACGCCGAGGTGCTCCTTCGCCGCGGGCAGGACGCGCATCTTGCTCCGCCCTTCGCGGCGCGGGACGAGGCGTGCCGGCACCTCCACGACGCGGGCGCCCTCGAGCAGGGCCAACCCGAGGATCTCCGCCGCCGCCCCGAAGCCGTCGCTGCAAAAGCCGAGGCGGGGGATCCACGAGCGGCGGTACGCGCGGAAGGCGCACGTGAACGTCCTCACGCCGCGACCGCGGCGCCCCAGCACGCGGGCGTAGGCCCACGAGCCCGCGCGGGAGAGCCAGACCCGCCCGCGGGCGACGCCGGTCGCGCCGCCACCGTCCGCCCAGGGGCTCGCCGTCGCGACGTCCGCGCCGTCGACGACGGCCGCCACGAGGCGGGGGATCGTCTCCGGGGCATAGGTGCGGTCGGCGTCGTAGACGACGACGACGTCACCCCGGGCGGCCTCGAGCCCGGTCCGCATCGCCGCGCCCACGCCGCGGTTCGTCGCGTGCGTCCGGATGCGCACGCGCGCGTCGGCGGCGGCGAACACGGTCAGGCGGCCGGCCGTGCCGTCCGTGGAGCCGTCGTCCACGAAGAGGACCTCGAAGGCGTCGAGCCCCTCGAGCGCGGGGCCGAAGGCACCGAGGGCGTCCTCTTCCTGGTAGCAGGGCACGACGAGCGAGATCCTCAAGCGGGCTCCGGGCGTCACGGGCGGGTTCGGGACATGATGGACGCGTGTCCTACGCAGCGCGCACGAAGTACGACGAGCCCGGCCGCGCAGGCCGCTACCGGGAGCGCAACCCGCGCCGCAACGCCGAGGAGTGGGCGCTCCTCGCCCGGGCGATCGACGCCCTGCCCGAGCCGCCGCGCCTCGCCCTGGACGTGCCCTGCGGCACGGGGCGGATCGCGGAGGGGCTGATCGCCCGGGGGATCCCCACGGCGTGCGCGGACCTCTCGCCCGCCATGCGCGAGGAGACCCGCCGTCGGCTCGCCGCCTCGCCGGGCCTCGTGGGCGTCTTCGACGTGGACCTCGAGGACGCAGGCTCCTCCGGCGCCCGGGAGGCCGCCCGCCTCGGTGCCGACCTCGTGATCTGCTTCCGCTTCCTCCACCACCTCCCGGACGCCGCGACACGGGGGCGCGTGCTCGCCACGCTCGGGACCCTGGGCCGCCGGGACCTGCTCCTCTCCTTCCACCATCCGGCGAGCCTCCACGCCACGACCCGCCTCGTGCGCGCGTGGCTCCGGGGACGGCCGACCGACCGCCACACCGTCCTCCCGCGCCGCCTCGCGGCGGAGGCCGCCGAAGCGGGGTGGGGCCTCCGGCGGCTCTTCCCCCTCGCCCGCCTGCGCCGCGAACTCTGGCTGGCCTGGCTCCGCCGCGCGTGACGCCCCCCCACCGCGCCGGGGCCGTCACCGGGTAGCATCCCGCCGTGACCGTCTCCGGCTCCCCCGCCGACCCCCGCGCCGAGGCGCTCGTCCATCTCCGCTGGGCCCGCGGCGCGGCGGGGCGGTGGCTGCCCGGCGACGCCCCGCCTCCGGCGGCGGCGGCCGGTAGCGACGGCCGCGCGAGGGGGACCGGCGGGGGGCGCGCGGCGCTCGAGGCCCTCGCCGCCCAGGTGGCCGGCTGCACCCGGTGCCGGCTTCACGAGACGAGGACCCGGACGGTCTTCGGCGAGGGGGACCCGGCGCCCCGCCTCGCGGTCGTGGGCGAGGCCCCGGGGGCCGACGAGGACCGTACGGGCCGCCCGTTCATCGGCCGCGCGGGGGCGCTCCTCACCCGGATGTTGGCCGCGATCGGGCTCGCGCGCGAGGACGTCTTCATCCTCAACGTCCTGAAGTGCCGTCCCCCCGGCAACCGCTCGCCCCGGCCCGACGAGGCCGCCGCCTGCCGCCCCTTCCTCGATCGCCAGGTCGAGCTGCTCTCGCCGACCCTCCTGCTCGCGCTGGGGAGCCACGCCGCCCGGCTGCTCCTCCGGACGGAGCGGGGCATCACGGCGCTCCGCGGCCGCTTCCACACGTCGCCGGAAGGATGGCGGGTGATGCCCACCTACCACCCGGCCTATCTCCTCCGCCATCCCCCCGCCAAGCGGGAGGCATGGGAGGATCTCCAGAAGGTGGCCGAGGCCCTCGGGCTCGAGATCCCGGGACCCCGCGCGGCCGGACGGTGACCGGACGGGGGCCCCGCCGTCGTAAGGGCCGATGGGTCCGCGATTTCCGCCCCGGCCGCGTGACGGGCGCGTGACAGCGCACCCGTACGAACGGGGCCTGTTCCAGGTGCTTCGGGGCAGGGAGGGCTCGCGAAGAGCCGTCGTCAGCGGGTGGCGGCGGACCAGCGAACGGGCAGGGCGAAGGACGGCCTTCGCGCGCCTGCCTCCTCCCCCGAGCCGCGGAAGGTTGGAGTCCAGGATGAAGCCCATCGTCCTCGTCCTTTTGACCGTATCGCTCCTTCTGCCGCTCGCCGCGTGCCAGGGGCGTACGCAACCGGCTCCGTCCGGCGACCGCGCGGTCGCCCTCGCGGCGGACGCCGGGAGCGGCCAGGCCGACGCGATCACGGTGCCCGACGCCGGCCTGACGCAGTTCGTCGCCGTGGACGACGACGGCGGCGCGGCCGAGGAGCCGCCCGCGGCCGAGGGAGAGCACGCGAGCGAAGCGGCGGCCTCCCCGGAAGAGGAGGCGGCGCGCCTCCTCGAGGAAGCGCGCGAGCGCGCGCGGCTCGAGCAGGAAAAGCGCGATGCGCTCGTGCAGAACCTGATCGAGAAGGCGCGTCAGGCGTCCGCCGCGGGTGACCTCGACGCCGCCCGCGGCTTCTACGAGCAGGCGCTCGACGCCGACCCGAACAGCAAGGTCGCCCGCGAGGAGTACCGCTCGCTTACGTTCGATCGCCCGAGCACCGTCGGCGAGTTCCTGAAGGAGCAGCGCTCGATCGAGACCGTCCGCCGCGAGAAGGCCGCTGCGGACGTGCGCAACTACCTCGAGCGCGGGCGCACCTTCGAGGCGCGCGAGGACTACGAGAGCGCCGTCAAGGAGTACCAGAAGGCCCTGGCGATCATCTCCTGGTACACGGACCAGAGCACGTTCGGCACCAGCGCGGACCGCATCCGGGACCTGATCGAGAACGCGAAGTACAAGCAGGAGGTCACGCAGCGCCGCGAACGGCAGGAGCAGATCCGCGAGGCGCAGGCCCAACGCGAGCAGGAGCTCATCGCCGAGCGCGAGCGCCAGATGGGCAAGATCCGGGCCTACTTCGACGAGGCCACCCGCGCCTTCCAGCGAGGCGAGTACGCGCTGGCCCGCGAGTACGCGCGTCAGATCCTCCGGCTCGACCCGCAGAACCCCGACGCCGACCGTCTCGTCTGCATCTCCCACGACGCCGAGCACCACCGCCGCCAGGAAGACGCGCGTCGCATGTTCGACGACCAGTGGAAGTCGGTGATGAAGGACGTCGAGACCTCGTCGCTTCCGCAGGTGAAGGTCGTCGAGTTCCCCGACGACTGGCTGGAGGGCATCGCGCAGCGGCAGCCCTACCTCGTGGGCGACAAGATCCCCGAGGCCGACGCCAGCATCGCGGCGATCGTCTCGACGCTCGAGTCCAAGCGCGTGCAGAGCCTCTCCTGGGAGGGCGCGAACCTCGACCAGGTCGTCGCCTACCTGCGCACCATCACGGGCCTCAACTTCTTCATCACGCCGCAGGCCCGCGCCGAGAAGTTCGACGAGGTGGAGGTGACCCTGCAGGTGGACGACGTGGCGGTGAAGGACGTGCTCGACTACGTCACCGAGCCGTACGACCTCAAGTGGGAGCCCCGCAACGGCGTGGTCGTGATCGCGACCAGCGAAGAGATCCGCGGGGACATGCTTCTCCGGTTCTTCGACGTGAAGGACCTGAACGTCGCGATCCGCAACTTCGTCGGACAGGACATCAACCTGGTTCCCTCGAACTTCACGCCTCCCGAGCCGCCCGAGCTGGACGACCCCCAGCCCATCTTCCCCATCGACGGCCTGGTGGAGTTGATCCAGCAGACGATCGGCGGCGAGGAGAAGTGGGAGGATCCGGCCACGATCGACGCCCGCAATGGCGTGATCATCGCCCGCAACACCGCCCCCATCCTGGAGCAGGTCCAGCAGCTCCTCGACGGCCTCCGCGCCAACAGCGGGCTCCTGGTCAACCTCGAAGTGCGATTCCTGACCGCCGAGGACAACTTCCTCCGTGACGTCGGCGTGGACCTCCGCGGTCTCGGCGACGACTCGCAGGGCATCGGCGCGCCCGGCCTCGGCACCGACGCGCCCCAGGACGACATCTTCTTCGGATCGCCCGCCAACCCCTACGGCGTGCCCTTCGGCATCAACCCCGAGCCGTCGTCCGGCGGTACCAGCAACGACTCCGGCATCTTCTACAACGACGGCCAGGACGGGGCCTACCAGGCCCGCGTCGAGAACCTCTTCGACGTCGTGCTGGGCAACGAGAAGACGCTGACGCGGTCCGGTGGCCTGTCGTTCCAGCACACCTACCTGGACGACACGGAGCTCGAGGTGATCCTGCGCGCGACCGAAAAGAGCGAGCGCATCCAGCAGATCACCGCTTCCCGGATCACGGTCTACAACAACCAGCGCGGCAACATCTCCGTCCTGAACCAGGTCGCCTACGTCCAGGACTACGAGGTCGAGATCGCGCAGGCGTCCAACATCGCGAACCCGGTCATCCAGACCATCCAGGACGGCGTGGTCCTCGACGTGCGCCCGACGGTCTCCCAGGACCGCCGCTACGTCACGCTGGAGCTCCGGCCGACCGTGGCGCTGCTCACCCGGCCGATCGCGACGTTCTCCACGTCGCTGGCCTCCGGTCCTCCCGGGGTCTCACAGAACGCCCCGGTCGTCATCCAGATCCCCGAGATCCAGGTCAGCCGCGTTCGCACCACCGTCGTCATGCCCGACGGCGGCACGCTGCTCATCGGCGGCTTGAAGTTCTACGAGCAGAAGACCGAGCAGGCGGGCATCCCCTTCATCTCCAAGATCCCGATCCTCTCCTTCCTCACCTCGCGCAAGGGAAGTTTCGTCAGCAAGCGGAACCTCCTCGTCCTGATCACGGCGCAGATCGTCCCGCTCGAGGAGCTCGAGCCCCAGGACGACCTGGAACTGCCGGCGGCCCCCCTCGGGGACTGGGCCCCCCTGACGGGAACCGAGTGCACGGAATGCCCGCCGGCGAACTCGTGCCAGCCCGCGGCAAGCACGCCCCCCGCCCAGATGGGTCCGTGCGGCACGCCTCCTCCCTGCTCGACGAGCGCGCCGACGGGGCCCCCCATCGCGGATCCCATCCGCGCCCGCGGTCGCTGACGCGCCGTTCCCGCCGGGTCGGGCGGGGTCCTGAGGCTCCGCCCGAACCGGTGGGTTGCATGCGCCGCCCCGGGGTGCTAGTCTCGGCGTGCCGTCCGACCCCGGCCTCCCCCGCGTACGCCTGACCGCCGGCCAACGAGATCCGGTATGTCGTCGGTTCCTCCGCGTAGACGTCCTCTTCGATCGCTCCCGGTCGCGTTGACCGGCTGTGACGCGGTCCTTAGAATCCGCGTCCCGGGCCGCGGAACGACCGCGTTCCACGGGGGTCACGGTGCGTCGCGAGGCCGTGGCCCTCGTCCGGATCGGACCTCGCACGCGAACCCGCCGACGGCCGTCCAAGGTCCCGGACCACGCGCCACCGCCCGCGCCTTCCGCCCGAACTCGGAGCCTGCCTCCCCATGACGCATCCCCGCCCCTCCCGCCTCCTCCGCTTGCTCGCCGCGGGCGTCCTGGCCGCCCTCGTCCTGCTGCTCGGCCGCCCCGCCGCCGCGGGGCACGACGACTTCGACTTCGGGCGGCGCCTGGCGGACGCGCGCGAGTTCGGTTACGCCCGCATGGTCTTCGATGGGATCCTCGCTGACCCCCAGGCCAGCGAGGAGAAGAAGGACGAGGCGCGGTACGGCCTCGCCCTGCTCACGAAGGAGCAGGCGATCACCACCGCGGGGCGCTCCGACGTGAGCCTGGAAGAGGTCGAGAAGCTCTTCAGCCAGGCCGCGGACGGCATCGAGGCGTTCGTCCGCAAGAACCCCAAGAGCACGCACGCCACCGAGGCGCGCCTCGACGTCGGTACGATCCGCCTTGCCTTCGTGCAGTGGGCCAAGGAACTGCTCGACGACCCGGGCGAGATCGACGACCGCGGCTACTCCGTGTCGAATCTGCGCGAGGCGGCGGCCGCGAACGTCAAGACGGCCCTCGAGTACTTCCAGGGCCTGCGCCCCCCCGAGACCGAGACCAAGCCGAAGGACTACCAGCAGTTGGCGGAGTACTACTGGGTGATCTCCCAGTACTACGCGGCGCTGGTCGAGGAGCCCTGCTCGAGCTCCGCGGTGCAGGCGCTGCAGAGGGCCTCCCAGTCGCTCGACGACTACATCATGCTGCACGAGGGCCAACTGCTCTCGATCTACGCCATGGACATCCTCGGCCTCGTCTACTGGGAGCGCGCCAAGTGCGCGACCGACGAGGACAGCAAGATCGATCTCTACGGGCGGGCCTTCGAGTGGTTCGAGGCGTGCATCGCCACGCCGCAGAACACGGACGACGAGCTGCGCGTCATCACGAACGGTTACTACCATCTGGCCCAGGTGGGCCTCGACGCGGGGCACCGCGGCAAGCGCAACTTCACCCGCGAGGCGCTGAACTACCTGGACACGATGCTCGACGACCATCCCGTCGCGTGGCACACGGACAGCGGCATCCGCGCGATGATCGAGCAGTCCAGGATCGAGTGCCAGCGCGGGAACGCGACCCGCGCCGTGGAGATCGCCCAGCAGGCGGCTGACTACGCCAAACAGGACTCCAAGCCGTATCTGGAGCGCGCGGCGAACCGCCAGCTCAACGAGTACGTGAGCGGAGCTTGCGGCGGCTCCATCGGCGGTCTGCCGCCCGAGGTCCTCATGCGCGTCGCGGACGACCTCGACTCCCAGGGCAAGTACCCGGAGGCGATCCGCGCATACCGGAGCGTCATCACCTCGACCCCGGACACGAGCTCCGGCTTCGTGGCGTTCGCGTGGAAGGCCTGGGAGAAGATGGCCGACTGCTACGCCAAGCTGGAAGACAACCTGGGCGCTGCCCTCGCCCTGGGATCCATCCACGACGCGTGGAAGAACGGCCTGATCCCCCGCGGTGCCGAGGACGAGGGCAACCACAACCAGAACCGCGCCGCCAACGACCGACGGCGCGCCATGAGCCTGCTGAAGGCGTTGTCCGACGAAACGGGAAACCGCGCGGTGGCGCAAATGTACGCCGAGATCCAGCGCACCTTCCCCGGGGACTATCCCGACACCGACATCACGGAGGACATCCAGTACATCAACGCCCTGCAGACGTTCAACCAGGCGGTGGACGACAAGCAGGCGAAGAAGTCCGGCTGGCGCGACAAGCTGGCCGACGCCCGCACCAACCTCCGCGCGGTCGCCAAGCAGGTGGACAGCGGGAAGTACGCGGCGTCGTGGCTCCTGCTCGTGCGCATCGAGTACGTTCTCGACGACAACGCGGCCACGGTGAAGACGGCCGACGATGCGTTGACGGCCCTGGACAGTCCCGAGGCCAAGGCCCAGGAACAGAAGTACGACAGCGTCGCCACCCGACGCGAGGACGCCCGGAGCCAGATCCTCTACTGGAAGGCCAGGGCCCTCTCCGACCTGGGGAAGACGGACGAGGTGGTCGCGACCCTCTCGGGCTACGCGGAGCACTACCCGCGCGCCAAGCGCCCCTACCCGCGGAGCTACGCGGCGAGTCTCCTGATCAGCGCCGTCCTCGACCAGGGCAAGCTCGACGCGGCCGACCAGCTCTACCGGCGCCTCCTTCGGGAAGACCCGGGCTTCACGCAACTCGCCAACATCACCCAGAAGTTCGCGAACCACTACGACGAGCAGCGCCGGGTGATCGAGACCAAGCTGAACGACGTGAAGAGGGGCCTCAACGAGATCACGCCGAAGGTGCGTGACGTCGAGCGCGAGTACCACCGGCTGACGCTCGGCATCATCGACACGGACAAGCTGCTCCAGCAGTACAAGACGGCGCTCGAGCTCTTCGAGGCCAACGAGAAGCTGAGGGCCCAGGGAGGGCGGCCCCAGAAGATCGTGAGCCCGACGGTCCTCGCCGCGGCCCGCAAGGAAGCGAAGGACAAGCAGCTCGCGAAGCGGAAGGAGGAGATGACCGCGAGGCTGAAGACGATCGGGCCCGAGCGGGAGACGCTGACCGCGAAACTGGCCGAGCTCTCCACGAAGCGCCACGAGTTGGAGCAGGCCATCTACGAACCCCTGACGAAGGCCGCGGCGTACTGGAAGGCCTGGGATTCCGTCCTGAAGACCCTCCAGGAGGAGGGGAACGAGGACGCCCACCGCGACCCGAGGAACCTCAGGGCGTTCGGGAAGATGTACCACACGGCGGCCCGCCTGCGCCCGGAGGTGAGGGAGAACTGGGAGGCCGCGAGGCAGTTCTTCGAGGACTACCTCGCCGACAAGTCGATCCAGCGCCTCGGCAACGACGACCCGGACAAGCGGGAGGCCATCTCCGCCCTGGGCGACACGTACGAGAACCTCGCCCAGATCGAGACCGACCCGGCGAGGCGCCGGGAGCTCGTCACACGCGCCGTGGACCTGCTCCAGTCCTCCATCGCCACCAACCCGAGGGACAACGACCTGGTTCTCAACATGCTGGCGAACAAGGTGATGGTGCTCGGCTGGCCGGACCGGACGGTCGTGCCTCCGAAGCTGTGGCGGTTCGCGTTCCCCGTCGTGAGCACGGCTCAGGAGCTGCGGGCCGCCGCCCGCGACCTCACGAAGAAGGACAACCCCTACCGTCCCGCCTTCGACAGCGAGACCGAGGAACGCGAGTGGGACGCGGCGCTCAACAAGTTCCTCCGCCAGCTCCAGAGCAAGGACGACGGCGTCATTCAGGGGTGGTTGCCCAAGGAGGGCGCGTCGTCCTTCGATCCGGCCCTCTACGCGGAGATGGCGGACTCGCACGCGGAGTTCCGGCTCGCGCTGGCGTGGGCGTACTCCAAGACCGGGCGGGACGAGGACGTGCCCAAGGCCCACAACCTCGCGATGACGTTCTTCCTGCGGAGCCGCCTGGCCGCAGAGGAGGGCGGCGAGGACTACTGGCGCGCGAACGCGATCCTGCTGGATCTGTACCTGGACACGGCCGAGCGCTGGAGCAAGGACAGCACCACGTCGGCGGACGCCGCCGCCCTGCTCGACCGGGCGGCGGAGCTCGTCCAACGGCTCTACGCCTACTACCCCCGCTTCGGCGAGGAGACGATCGCCGGCAACGGAAACGCGTGGCGCAAGCGGGTGGAACACCTGAACAAGCTCCGGGGCGATGCCCGCATGTCGCGGGTCCTGCTCACGCCGACCACCGTCCGCGGGCCCGGGGCCGCGAACGACTCGTCCTCCGGGAGGTAGGGATGGCCCCTCCTTTCCCCGACCGACCTCGAACCTGGAGCCACGTGATGCCCCCTCCTCGCACCTACCTCACGGCCCTCGTCCTCCTCGCCCTCGCGGCCCTCGCCGCGCCCGCGGCCGTCGCGGACGACATCGTGTACCGCGATCCCGCGACCTGCACCGAGACGGCGCTTCACGGCGTCGAGATCACGAGCGAGGGGTGGACGGAGATCCGATACAAGGAGGGAGGCGGCCGCACCGAGAAGTCCGTCCCCACGGCCCTCGTGATCGAGGTCCACCACGAAGACAAGTCCACACAGGCGCGCGATCTGAGGAACGCGATCGACGAGCTCGAGCGGGGGAACCGGAGCGAGGCCATTCCCCAGTTGCGGGTGCTCAGCGGCGGGGGGTACCAGACCTCGGTGGAGGGCACCGGGGAGAAGACCTTCAAGGGGTTCGGGACCGCCGACCCCACGGGTCGCGGCAAGCGACCGGGCTGGCTGGAGGAGTACTCCCAGTTCTACTACGCCAAGGCCCTCGTCGAGGAGGGAATCGACAAGAACGAGAAGGACCCCCTCGAAGAGGCCCTGCTCGTCCTCGTCGACCAGCCGATCCCCGGCGCCAAGCCCGAGGCGGGCAGCTCGAAGCCCCCCCGGACGGGGGGCTTCCTCGCCCGCTTCGCGGACGGCAACAGCCGGTTCTACCCCGAGGCCATGCTGCTCGAGGCAGAAGCTCTCCGCGGTCTGGGGCGGTACAAGGAAGCCCTGGCGGCCTACAAGGACCTGGACGAGAAGTCCGCCCTCGACATCGGCCCCCGGTGGGCGTTCGAGGCCAAGATGGGACCGGCCTACGTCGCCCGGGCGCAGGGCAAGGACCTGGACGCCATCGGCGCCTCCCAGGACGCGGCCACGACCATGCGACTGATGGTCCGCGACGAGGTACGGGGCTGCCTGCGTCGGCAGCTCGGCCGATACTTCAGCCGCGCCCGCATGCTCGAAGCCCAGCTCAGGCTCGAACAGGCGGAGAAGAACCGGTCGGTCGCCGAGTTCCGGACGCTGAGGACCTTCATCAACGCCAGCACGCCCGAGGCGCTGAGCCAGGAGTTCGCGACGCTCCCCCAGGACCAGCGGGACGCCTTGGTCGCCGGCGCCATGGATCCCGAGGTCCAGGCGGTCTTCCAGAACGCTCTCGGGTTCGCGGCGCTCCAGGAGAAGCAGTACGACGAGGCGATCCTCGCCTTCCGGAGGGTCGAGGTGAAGTACTTCGCCGAGGAGGAGGAGCACGCCCGGGCCCTGCACTACCTCATCCAGGCGGCGGACGGGGCGGCCAAACAGGCCTCCAGTCCCTCGGCCCGGAAGCTGTACGAAACCTACCGGGACCGCGCCCGGAACCGGCTCCGGCAGGAGCACCCCCAGAGCCGGTGGGCCAAGGGGGGGTAGCCGCACCGTGATCCTCCGCGCACAAGTGGCGATCGACCCTGCCCGGCGGTACCCTTCCGCCCTGATCCCGTCCGTCACGACCGACCGCGCACGACCCGGTCGGTTCCCAGCTTGGAGTGGCCCTCGATCATGACGAAGTCGCGCATTCTCGCCCTGGCCCTGCTCGTGCTGGTGGCGACCGTGGCGGTCGCCGCGCCGGCCTACGCGGCAGGCCTGTTCTCGGACATCCTCACGAAGGGCGGTCCCATCGGGATCGTCATCCTGATCCTATCGGTCGCAACGCTAGCGCTCGTGATCGAGTTCGGCGTGAACGTGCGGCGCGACAAGATCTGCCCTCCCGAACTGGTGGACGAACTCGAGGCGCTCCTCGAGGAGGAGGAGTATCAGGAGGCCCTCGAGCTGTGCGAGGCCGAGCCCAACTTCCTGACCAACTCCCTCGCCGCCGGGCTGCCGCGTCTGAACGAGGGCTTCGTCAAGATGAAGGAAGCCATGGAAGCCCAGGCCGGCATCGAGGCGGTCAAGCTCCAACAGAAGGTCGGTTGGATGCTGTTCCTCTCGAACGTCGCGCCGATGCTCGGTCTGTTCGGGACGGTGACCGGCATGATCATGGCGTTCAACAAGATCGTGGAACTCGGTGCGAAGGTGACCCCGGCGGACCTGGCCGAGGGTATTTCGGCCGCGCTGGTCACGACGTTCCTGGGGCTGCTCGTCGCGATTCCCGCGCTGGCGGCGTACCAGTACTTCCGGAACAAGGCGACCCGCATCTCGATCGACTTCGCGGGCATCCTGGAGGACATGACGGAACGATTCCGCACCCGGTGACCCGTGCGAGGGCGCGGGGTGTGACAGGACAGCCATGCACCATGGCAGCGATACGGTCCGACCCGGACCCGGAGTTTGGAAATGAGCGTTCGTAGACCCCCCTCCGACGAGGCGAAGGCGAACCTCACGCCGATGATCGACATGACCTTCCTGCTGGTGGTGTTCTTCATGCTCACCATCGACCTGAGCAAGAAGGAGTTCGAGGACGTCGCCCTCCCGTTCGCCAAGAACGCGGTCGAGGACATCGAGGATCCCACGCAGCCCAAGCGGCTGATCATCAACCTGCTCAAGAGCGGTGACATCGTGTTCAAGGGCCAGACGTGGAGGCTGGCCACGGGGACGCCGCAGGAACAGGCGCAGGCCCTCGTGGCCTTGAAGGCGGCGCTCGTGAAGCTCACCGCCCAGGTCGGAACCCGTGAGGACGACGGATCCAGCAAGATCCCGGTGATGATCCACGGGGACCGCAGCGCTCGCTGGGAATACGTGCAGTGGATCATGCAGGTGTGCGCGGACCCGAGGGTCCAGGTCTTCAAGATCCAGTTCGCCGTGAAGGGACCCCTCCCCGAAAGTCAGAAGCCCGTCTGAGGAGCGAGCAAGCAAGAGGCCCGTCCGCCGTCCCCGCGACGCCCCGTTCCGCCGGAGCCCGAGATGTCCACGAAGATCCCGACCCCCGAAGATACCGAGATGAACATGACGCCGATGATCGACATCGTGTTCCAGCTCATCATCTTCTTCCTCCTCAGTCTGAAGTTCAAATCGGTGGATCGCCGCATCCAGAGCGAGCTCCCCAAGGACCGCGGGATCCGCGCAACCTCCGAGATCCCCGAAGAGAAGCCGATGCTCACGGTGAAACTCTTCCGTGAGGACATGCGGACCCAACAGCCCTTCACGCGGATCCGGATCGGCAACCGGATCACGCTCGACGGTCCCAAGGGGGACTGGGCGGGCGACCTCGGCAACCAGGACGATACACGACAGGACAAGCAGGACGCCCTCAAGGCGCAGGTGGTCGCGGCCATCCGCGGGCTCTGGGACCAGATGGGCAAGAACCCGGAGACGAAGGGCGAGATCAAGACCCCGCCCCCCTTCGGCCAGGGCGTTCCGCACGGCGACGTCATGCTCGTGCTCGACGCCTTCATCGAGGCCGGCGTGACGGACGTCCAGTTCGAGGGTGCGATGCCTCCCGCGTTCGTCGCGGGACAAGGCGGGGTCATCGAAGCGAACTGACGGCGCCCCCCCGGCCCCGGCGGTCGGGGGCTGATCGAACGATGACACCCGGCACCGGGGAGCCCCCCGGTTCCCCCTTGCCGTGCGCGTCGGACGGCGCGAGCCTTCCGACATGACCGCCCGCCGGCTGTTGCTCGTGCTCGTGATCGCCGTCGTGGCGTGGGGCATCGGGAGGCGGCCGTGGGAGAAGCCGGGGGCGCGAGGGCGCCCCCGCACGATCGTGCTCTTCACGATCGACACCCTGCGACGAGACCGCGTGGGGGCTTACGCCCCCGGCGGCGCGGACGCCTCCGCCATGCCCCGGCTCACGGCGTTCGCCGAACGCGCGCTCGTGTTCACCGACGCCCGCACCCCCGTCCCCCTCACCCTCCCCAGCCACACCACCATGCTCACGGGGCTGCCTCCGGCGGTGACCGGCGTCCGCCTCAACACCCACGGGCGCATCCCCCCTCCCGACCGACGCGGCTATCCGCTGCTCGCGGAATCGCTGAAGGCGGCGGGCTGGCGAACGGGCGCCTTCCTCTCGGCCTCGCCCCTGAAACACGACTACGGCCTCGACCAGGGCTTCGACCGCTACGACGACGAGGGTCTCGAGGACGAGACGGGGTACACGTACACGGCGCGTCCCGGCGCGCAGACCGTCGATCGCGCGCTCGCGTGGCTCGGCCGACAGGACCGGACCGCCCCGGTCTTCCTCTGGGTCCACGCCTTCGAGCCGCACGCTCCCTACGCGCCGGGCCCCGGGACCGCCGAGGAGCGCTACGACCGGGACTGCGCCCAGGCGGACGCCGTCGCGGGGCGGCTCCTCGACGGCCTCTCGGCGGCCGGGCGCGACGACGCCGCCGTTCTCGTGGTCGCCGACCACGGGGAGGCGCTCGACGACCTGGGCGAGCGCACGCACGGCCTCCTCCTGTCCGACGCCGTGCTTCGGGTGCCCATGATCCTCGGCGGAGGGGGCCTCGAACCCGGTCGCCGGGATGACCCCGCGGACGTCGCGGACGTCGCCCCCACCCTCGCCGACCTCGCAGGCCTCGACACCTGGCCCTCCTCCGGCGGACCGGGCGCCGGCCACGATCTGCTCCGCGGGCCCGCCCCCGCCGACCGCGTCCGGGTCGCGGAGAGCCTCTACGCCCGCCACCTCCACGGCTGGGCCCAGCTCGTCGCCGTGGTGACGCCCCGTGGCGACACGTTGGTGGACGCGGGCCTCGATCGCCTCCTCTGGCTCGAGCCCGCGCCCTTCGGCCAGCCCCAGCGGGCGCCAGAGGCCCCGTCCGGACGAAAGGGGCTGGCGCGTCTCGGCGAGGTTCTGCGCGCCTACCGCCAGGGCGAGCGGTCCGAGCGCATCACCCCCGGGAACGCCGCCGCGGGCTACGGCCACGGGGGACGCGTCGAACCGTTCCTGTCCCCGGCCGAGAACGCCCGGCTTCCGAACCCGTACGAGGTGATCACCCGCCACTTCGCCCTGGACTACGAAAAGGAGAAGCTCCGCCAGGGGGCCCCCCCCACGGCGGTGGCGCGGCGACTGGAGACGCTCGCCGCCGAGGATCCCGGCGACCCGGCCGTCCGCTTCTGGCTCGGACGCGCCTGGCAGCGATGGGCCGAGGTCGCGCCGGGAGAGGAGGACGCCGCCACCGCGCGGCGCCTGGCGGCCCAGGCCTACCTGGAGGCGCTGGAGCAGGGGCGCCGGGACGCGACGACGCTCGTGCTCGCAGCCGGCGTGACCGCCGAGGACGACGCGGCCCGCGGCCTCGACCTGCTCGACCGCTTCGCGAGCACGGTTCCCCCCGACTGCCAGGTGCTCGTGCTTCGGGCGAAACTGCTCCACGCCCTGGGGCGCGACGACGAGGCCGACGCCGCCTGCCGCGCGGCGGAGGCGCGCTGTCGGACGGCGCACGAACGGGCGCTTCTCGAGCAGACGAGAGCGGGTGAGACCTGCCGGTGACCTCCGGGTGCCGTCGAGCTTCGCGAAGCGGGCCGATTCGCCGGAACTCGTTTTCCTGTCGGGACGTATGACAGGGCCGTGACCGCCTCCGGGTCCTCTATCCCCGTTCAGGGAGGAGGATCTCGGCGGAGGTCCCGGGGCCGTTCGGGAGGCCATGCGGACCGTCGTCGACGCCTTCGCACGCAAGGGCCGATTCGCCCCGGAGGAGCAGATGCAGAAGCACGGCACGCCTGGGTCCCTGCGAGTTGTCTTCGGGTCCTTGCTCGCACTCGCGGTCGTCGTCTCGCTCGGTTGCCACGGACGGACCACGTTCGATCCGCCCTCCGTGGACCAGTTGGCGGCCCACGGGTGCGACAACGCCCTCACGGCGGTCGCCGCCGAGGACGCCGCGTCACCGGACGCGATCGTCGCGGACGAGACGAGCACGGAAGTCGTTCTCTGCGGCGACGGGATGCCGGGAGAGGACGCCAAGGCCGGCGACACGGAGGTCATCGGTCGCCGCCCCGTTCCCGCCCCCGCCCAGGAAGGTGCGGCCGCGGCGCCGCCGCCCGCGCCCGCCCCGGCGCCGGCGCCGACCCCCCGGCGCGCCGCGCCGTGCGCGCCGCCGCGCGGTGGCGCCATGCCGGGCGCGAACGCGAAGGCCGGCGACACGGTGATCATCGACCGTCGCCCCGTCCCGGGTCCGGGCCAGCCGCAGACGACCCAGCCCCTGCCGCGCCCCGGTGCGGCCATGCCGTCGCAGGGCGAAGAGGCGCCGCCGTTCGAGTCCACCGGCAACCCCGAGGCGGATCGCCTGCTGATGCAGAGCGCCGTGGAGCGCGACAAGGTCCGGTTCGTCGTCCAGCAGAAGCTGGAGATGGCCCGCACGCACATCGACAACGGCGAGTACGCGGCCGCCGAAGAGCTCCTCCTCGCCGCCCAGGACCTCGACACCACGAACCGGGAGGTGCGGGCAGAGCTGCGCGACGTGCAGGCGTTGCTCGGTCGCCGGCAGGCCACCGCCGGCGACATGCTCCGCTCCGTCCGTGAGCAGCAACAGGTCCGCCTGGACCAGCAGCGGACGACGGCGAGCAAGTTCGTGAACCTCGGGCGCATGCACCTGCAGAACCGACGCTTCGACGACGCGATCGACGCGTTCGAGCAGGCCCAGTTCATCATCAATTTCGGCCCCCGTCTCGATCGACTGGAACGGCCTCGACGAGCAGGCGGACCAAGGCCTGATCGAAGCGAAGCGCATGAAGGTCGAGGCGAACCGCGCCGAGCACCGCGCGCAGATCGAGGGCTCTCTCTCCGAGATGGCCGCCCAGGAGGAGCAGCGGCTCATCGCCGAGCAGCAGCGCCTCGAGCGTCTGCTCGGAAGCGGGATCGAGGCGTTCTCCGCCGGCAAGTACGAGACCGCCCAGTTCTACGCCGAGAAGGTCCTCGACGCCCAACCGGACAACACGAAGGCCCGCGACCTGCAGCTCTCGGCTCGCCGGGCCTATCACGAGCAGGTGCAGGCCGATTTCCTGCGCGAGGAGAAGCTCCGCTTCCAGGAGTGGTGGGACGACATGCAGGCGACCCGCGTCCTCCAGGACCGCATCCTCAAGTGGCCCAGCGAGAGCTTCTGGAAGAACATCACCGAGGTCCGTGGCCGCGGCCACACCCCGATCGGCACCGTCGCCGTCGATCCCGAGGCGCAGGCGCTGCGCGGCCGCATCCGCTCCAAGACGGTGACCCTGCAGATCGACGAGCAGACCTTCGAAGAAGTCACGAAGCTCATGCAGCTGCAGACGGGCATCAACATCATCATCGACCCCCGGATCCAGTCCGAGGTGGGCGAGGCCACCGTCAGCGGCCTCTACGTCGAAGACATGCGGCTGAGTACCGTGCTCGACCTGCTCGTCGGGTACGCGGGTGACGACGCCCTCTGGACGACGGTCGGCAACCTGGTGAAGTTCACGAAGCGCGAGTTCGTGCCCAAGAACCTCGTCACGGACATCCAGGACGTCGCGGACCTGACGGCCGGCCTCACGGACTTCATCCCCCCCACCATCCAGCTCGTGAGCCCGGACATGGTTTCCGACGAGGAGCAGCCGCTCTTCGGCGCGGAAGGCGAGGAGCCCATCCTCCCCTACGGGACCATCGACGAGCTGATCGAGCTCATCAAGAGTTCGGTGAAGCCGCGCTACTGGGAGGAAACCGAAGGCGCCGACATCCGCGGGCAGGGCGAGAGCATGCTCGTCGTGACGGCCAGCCCCGAGCTGCAGGGCAACGTCGAGAAGTTCCTCGACGACCTGCGTGCCTTCGCAGGCATCGTGGTCACGGTCGAGACCCGCTTCCTCGAGGTCGGCGACTACTTCCTGCGGGACGTCGGCGTGGACTTCCGCGGCCTCGGCGGCCAGACGCCCGGCCCGCTGGTCAACCTCGACGACGTCACCAACGGTCTGAACGACCAGGCGTCCGCGGGATACGACAACGGCGGCGGCGGCCTGACCACCGGCGCCGCGCTGAACCCGTCGTCGGGCATCTACTTCGATGACGGCCTCGACGGCGACTTCCGTGCCCGCAGCGAGAACATCTTCGAGAACAGCCTCGGGACGGTTCTCTCCTCCCTGGGTGGCGGGAGTTTCACGTTCTCCTACCTGAACGACACGGACATCGCGATGGTCCTCCGGGCCACCGAGAAGGACGCAAAGGCCCGCACGCTCACCGCCCCCACCGTGACGGTGTTCAACACGCAGCGCGCCAACCTGACGGTCGTGAACCAGCTGTCCTACATCCAGGACTTCGACGTCGAGGTGGCGCAGACGTCGTTCATCGCCGACCCCATCGTCGGCATCATCCAGGACGGTCTCACCCTCGACGTGCGCCCGACGGTCTCCAACGACCGCCGGTACATCACGCTGGAGCTGCAGCCGACCGTCGCCAACCTGGTCGAGCCCATCCCGACGTTCGCCACGTCGCTCGCTTCGACGTTCGCGCCCGTCATCATCCAACTGCCCGAGCTGAACATCCAGCAGGCGCGCGTCACGGTCCGGATTCCCGACAAGGGCTCGATCCTGATCGGCGGCCTGAAGAACATCCGTACCGTGGATCGCCAGTCCGAGACGCCGTTCCTCGCGCGCATCCCGATCCTCTCCTTCTTCTTCAGCAGGAAGGGTCGGAGCGACGAGATCACGCACCTGATGATCCTGGTCCGCGCGGAGATCACCGATCTTCGGGAGCAGCAGGAGCAGTTCATGGGCGGCGGCGTGGACGAGGGGGGGCCGTTCGCCACGCCTCCCAGCCCGTTCCACTACGAGGACCCGTGCGCCCTGCCGTCGTCGGTCACGCAGGCGCCCCGGATGATCAAGCCCTCGGGTCGCTGACCCGCGGGACGCACCCGGGACGCGCTCCCGGGGGCCGGCACGGAAGGGGCCGGACGGTCGAGGCCGTCCGGCCCCTTCGCTTTGGCCGGCCGCTGGTACATTCTCCACCCCGTGCAGCCGCCCGATGCCCTCCTCGACGTCGTCTTCTTCGACGTGGACGACACCCTCTACAGCACGACGGAGTTCGCCCGCCGCGCCCGCCGGTGGGCCGTCCGGGCGATGATCGAGAAGGGACTGCAGGCCGACGAAGAGGAGGCCTATCAGGAGCTCACGGAGGTCGTCTCCGAGTTCGCCAGCAACTACGACCAGCACCTCGACCGGCTGATCGACCGGCTGGGCCCCGGGTGCCTGGGCCGCCACAACCCGGCCGTGATCATCGCGGCGGGGGTCGTCGCCTACCACCGCACCAAGCAGCGCGAGATGGAGATCCTCCCCGACGCACGGGCCCTGCTGGTGCGGTTGAGGGACGCCTCCGTGCGGTGCGGCGTGATCTCCGCGGGCCTCCAGGTGAAACAGGCCGAGAAGCTGGTCCGGTTGCGCGTCCTGCCGTTCCTGGACCCGAGCGCCATCTTCTTCTCCGACCAGATGGGCGTCAGCAAGCCGAACCCGAAGATCTACGCCAAGGCCTGCCAGGCGCTGGGCATTCCCCCCCACCGCGCGGTCTACGTCGGGGACCGGCCCACGCACGACATCGAGCCCGCCGCCAAGGCCGGGCTCCACACCGTGCTCTACCGTGGGGCGGGCGGCAAGTACGCGAGCCAATCCACCTCGGTGGACCCCGACCACGACGTTCGCGACATGACGGAGCTGATCCCGGTCTTCCGGGACCGCTACCACCTGCCTCTCTGACCCTCCGGCGGTAGGCTGGTCCGCGGGAGGAGTCCGTCATGAATCAACGCGAGATCGTCCACACCGAGAAGGCGCCGGCCGCGATCGGCCCGTACAACCAGGCCGTCAAGGCCGGGGGATTCCTCTTCGCCGCCGGCCAGATCCCGTTGGACCCCGCGTCGGGAGCGATCGTCGGCCCGGGGGACGCCGCCGCCCAGACCGAGCGCGTCCTGGAGAACCTGATGGCCGTGCTGGAGGCGGGCGGCAGCTCCCTCTCGCGCGTCGTCCGCTGCGAGGTCTTCGTGAAGGACCTGGGGGACTTCGCCGCCGTGAACGAGGTCTACGGCCGCTACTTCCCGGAGGATCCCCCCGCACGCATCACGGTGGAGGTGGCCCGGCTGCCCAAGGACGTCCGCGTCGAGATCGCCGCGATCGCTACCTGCTGACGGCCGCTTCCGGGAGGTGGCAGGCGGCCCAGCGACCGGGACGGTGCTCCCGGAGTTCCGGGGCCTCCACGGCACAGCGGTCGAACGCCTCGCGACATCGCGAGCGGAAGGGACACCCGACCAGGTCCTCCGTGGGAGTCGGAAGCTCGCCCTCGATGGGGATCCGCCGGCGCGTTTCCTCGACGACGGGATCGGGGACGGGCACGGCGGAGAGCAGCGCCGCCGTGTAGGGGTGCAGCGGCTCCCGGTAGATCGCCTCGCGGTCGGCGAGCTCGACGATGAGGCCGAGGTACATGACGGCGACCCGGTCCGACATGTGGTGGACCACGGCGAGGTGGTGGGCGATGAAGAGGTAGGTGAGGCCCAACCTTCGCTTCAGGTCGGCGAGAAGGTTCAGCACCTGGGCCTGTACCGAAACGTCGAGCGCGGAGACGGGCTCGTCGAGGAGGATCACGTCGGGTTCCAGGGACAGCGCGCGGGCGAGGCCGATCCGCTGTCGCTGGCCGCCCGAGAACTCATGGGGGTAGCGGCGGCGCATGGAGGGATCGAGCCCGACCAGCTCCATGATCCGGCACACCTCCTCGTCGAGGCTGCCGGAGATCGCCCTGCCGTGGATCTGGATGGGCTCGGCGATGGTCGAAGCGACCGTCATCCGCGGGTTCAAGCTCGCGTAGGGGTCCTGGAAGACCATCTGGAGGTGACGCCGGAGGGGACGCATCCGGCCCGGCCCGAGCCCCACGAGGCTCCTTCCCCGGAAGCGGATGTCGCCGGAGGTGGCGGCGACGAGACGAACGATGGCCCGGGCGACGGTGGACTTCCCGCAGCCGGACTCGCCGACGAGGCCGAGGGTCTCGCCGGGTGCGAGGGCGAAGGAGACGCCCCGCACGGCCTTCACGACGCCTCCCGGCACCTCGAAGTGGACGCGGAGATCCTCGACCTCCAGGATCTCGACTCGCTTGCGGCTCGCCCGTCATCGCACCTCCTCCACCGGGAGGATGCACCGGCGGCGCCGTCGCCCGCCGTCCAGGGACTCCAGCACGGGCTCGCCCTCGTAGCAGCCGTCCCGCACGAGCTCGCACCGCGGCGCGAAGGTGCAGGCCTCGAAGGGCCCGCGGTCGAGCCGCGGCGGGAGGCCTTCGATGCTCTCCAACGTCACGTGTCCGCGCTCGTCCAGACGGGGGACGCTACGGAGCAGCGCCTTCGTGTAGGGATGGGTCGGGCGGGCGTAGAGGTCCTTCGTCGGCGCCTCCTCCACGACCCGCCCGGCGTACATCACGATGACCCGGTCGCAGGTTCCCGCGACGACCCCGAGGTCGTGCGTGACCAGGATGATCGCCATCCCGCGCTCCTCGCGGAGACTGGCCAGCAGCTCCAGGATCTGGGCCTGGATGGTGACGTCCAACGCCGTCGTCGGCTCGTCGGCGATCAGGATCTCGGGGTCGCACAGCAGAGCCATGGCGATCATCACGCGCTGCCGCATGCCCCCCGAGAACTCGTGCGGATAGCTCCGGATGCGTCCGGCGGGGTGCGGGATCCCGACGCGTCCGAGCAGCGTGACCGCCCGATCCACGGCCTCCTTGCGGCGGATCCCGAGGTGCAGCACGCCGACTTCGGCGAGCTGCTCTTCGACCGTCAGATACGGATTGAGGCTCGTCATCGGGTCCTGGAAGATCATCGCGATGCGGTTGCCGCGAATTTCCCGCAGCGCCCGGTCGGAAAGACCGACCAGCTCCCGCCCGTCCAGGCGCACGCTGCCCCCCGCGATCCGGCCCTGCGGCTTGGGAAGCAGACCGAGGATCGACAGGTTGGTCACGCTCTTCCCGCAGCCGCTCTCGCCGACGATTCCCAGGATCTCTCCTCGGTCCAGGTCGAAGGAGACGCCATCGACCGCCCGCACGAGGCCCTCCTCGGTGGTGAAGGTCGTCCGCAGGTCCCGCACTCGGAGCAACGGCTCGCCCTTCATCGGCGCGTCCTCGGATCGATCGCGTCCCTCAGGCCGTCGCCGAGGAAGTTCAGGCTGAAGAGGGTCAGGGCCAGCAGGAGGCTGGGCCAGAACAGGAGCCACCAATACGAACGGATCGGGTTCACCACGTTCACGGCTTCCGACACGAGCCGCCCCCACGAGAGTGACAGTCCCAGGCCGAGATAGGAGAGGAACGACTCGAGGATGATGACCGCGGGCACCGTGAGCGTCGCGTAGATGACCACGATCCCCAGCACATTCGGCAGGATGTGGCGAAGGATGATGCGGGAGTCCCTCGCACCAATGACGCGGGCCGCCTGGACGAACTCCTGGTTGCGAAGCGCGATCACGTTCCCTCTCACGATCCGTGCCATGGTGAGCCACTGCACCATGCCGAGGGCGGCGAAGACGGGAATCGGGTTGCCGCGGTACTTGTCCTCGAGCATCACCATGATGAGGATGACGAGGAACATGTACGGGATGCCGTAGAAGAAGTCGACGAACCGCATCATGATCTCGTCGGTCCGACCGCCGTAGTACCCGGCGACGGCCCCGTAGAGCGTGCCAATCAGGACGGTGACGAAGGTGGCGGCCAGGCCGACGGCAAGGGACATGCGGCCGCCCACCAGGACCCGCAGGAGGTAGGACCGACCCAGGTTGTCCCGCCCCAGCGGCTCGTGGAGTGTGGGCGGTTCCATGGCGAGCTTCGGATCCTGGGCCTGGACGTCCTTGTTCCACGGCGGCATTCCGAGGACGATCGGCCCGAAGGCGCAGAGCAGCGTGATCAGGACCAGCGTCACGGCGCCCGCGATGGCCAGCCTGTTCTTCCGCAGGCGCCGCCAGGCGTCGGCCCAGAGGCTGGTTCCCTTCTCGGCCGCGGGAGCGACCACCGGGTGGTCCTGGGGGAAACCGGCGCTCGAGTCGGCATCAGAAGGCCTTCTGGATGCGCGGATCCAACCAGGAATAGGCCAGATCCACCAGCAGGTTGAAGAAGGTGATGATGGTGAAGTAGATGATCGCCGTCCCCAGGACCACGGCGTAGTCGCGTCCGGTGGCGCCGCGGACGAACCACAGTCCCATCCCCGGGATGCTGAAGAGGTACTCGACGACGAACGACCCCGTGAAGATGCCGGCAGCCGCCGGGCCCAGGAAGGACACGACGGGCAGGATCGCGCCCTTGAGGGCGTGCTTCAGGACGATCTGCGTTTCGGAAAGTCCCTTCGCCCGCGCGGTCTGGATGAAGTCCTGTTGCATGACCTCGATCGTCCCGCCTCGCGCGAGACGGGCGATGTAGGCCGCGTACGGAAGCGCCAGGGCGATGGCGGGAAGCACGAGATGCCGATACCCGCCCCATCCCGCGACCGGAAGCCAACCGAGCCCGAGAGCGAACACGATGATGAGGAAGGCGCCGATGACGAAATTCGGCAGCGAGATCCCGATCATCGCGAGGCCCATGCTGCCGTAGTCCGCCAGCGAATTCGGCCGAAGCCCCGCCCGGATTCCGAACAAGAGCCCCAGTCCCACGGCCAGCATCAACGCCAGGAGGCCCAACGACATGCTGACGGGAAGCGCCGGCAGGAGAAGCTCCATCACGGTCCGGCCCTGCACCTTGATCGAGTCCCCCATCGATCCCTCGGTGACCAGCCGCTTCATGTAGTTGGCGAAGAACCCGAGGGGCGTGTCGGCGACCCCGAACTTGGCCTTCTGGGCCTCCTGGACCTGGAGGCTCGCGACCTTCTCGCTGTCGAACGGACTCCCCGGCGCCATGTACATCAACACGCTGGCCACGAAGATCAGGAGGACCAGCATCGGAACCGTGAAGCTGATCCGGCGGGCGACCTGGACGGGAAGGAGGAACCACGCGATCACCCCCGCGGCGAGCGCAACGCCGATCCCCGCCACGCCGAGGGACAGGCGCAGGAACACGGCGAAGACGGCCGCGACGTAGAACGCGCCCGCGAACCGGGACAACCGGGCAGGGAACCATGCCGTCGCGACGATCAGACCGATGCCGAGGAGGAGGGTCAACCCCTCGGGCAGCCCGACGGCGAGGATCGTCCCGGGCATCGTCAATCCGCCCGCCCCGCATCGTCCCCGCGGATGTACATGCCGCGTACGGGGTGGATGTCCTGCAGGTTCGGCATCGCCGAACCGTCGGGCAGGGTGAGCGTCGTGTAGAAGCCTCCTACCCACGGCTTCACCAGGCCGCTGACGACGTAGAAGTAGATGGGAAGGACGGGGAAGCCGTCCTGCACGAGGATCGCCTCCGCCTCGCGGAAGAGCTGCATGCGGATCTCCTCGGCGACGGCGACGCGTTCGGAGCCGGGTGGGAGCGACCGGTACCGGGCGATCATCCGTCGGATGCGGTCCTTCTCCTTGAGCCGGGCCACCCAGGGGTCGGGATCGTCCAGGAACGTGCCGACGTCCGCCGCGAAGGCGATCAAGCGGTCGTACAACGGACTCGACCAACCGGTCTGGTTGTTGCCCCCGTTGGTGACCCACATGTCCAGGAAGGTATTCGGGTCCAGGTAGTCCCCGATCCAGCCGGCGCGGGCGAGGTCGTAGTCCTCGTCGCGCACGGTCTGCTGGTACGCCTGCCACTCCTGGTTGTAGGCGTTCGCACGCAGGCCCAGGTTCTGCCGGAGCTGCTCGGCGACGTTCTCGGCGATCTTCTGGTGGCTCTCGGACGTGTTGTATAGGATCCCCAACGGGACGTCCATCGGGAAGCCGGCCTCCTTCAGCAGGCGCGTCGCTTCCTTGGGATCGAAGCGGATGCGACTCTCGGGCGGTTCGTATCCGCGGATCCCGGGCGGCACGAAGTGGTAGGCAGGCTCCTGGCCGAGCTTCAGGATGTGCCGGACGATCACGTCGCGGTCGATCGCCATGCACAGGGCCCGCCGGACGCGGGGGTCCCGCAGGTACTTGCGGGTCGTGTTGAACCGGTAGTAGTAGACGACGAGGCCTTGGTTGGCGTAGAAGTCCGGCCGCTCCTTCAGCGCGTCCACGAGATCCTGGGGATAGATGGCGGGGATCCAGTCGGCCGCGCCGGTGAGATACATGTTCAAGGCCGTGGCGCCGTTCTCGATGGGTAGGGCGTCCACGACCCGGAGGTGGATGTCGTCCCGGTCCCAGTACGTGTCGCTCTTGACGAGGCGGATCTTGTCGTTCACGCGCCACGCCCTCAGGCGATAGGGTCCGTTGGTAACGACGTGGCTCGGGAGGAACCAGTCCGTGGGGTGCGCCTCGACCACCCACCGGGGCTCGGGGTACGTCGGGTAGAAGGCCGTGATCTCGAGGAAGTAGGGCGTGATGGAGCGCAGCTCCACGACCAGGGTTCGATCGTCCTTCGCCCACACGCCGCTGGAGATCCCGAAGGTCCGGTCCGCCTCCTTCCACCGGGCGGCCCGCCGTTCGCCTTCCGCCTGCACGGCGGCCCGCATGTCGGCCAGCGTGGCCGCATCGACCCGGTCCTCGGACCAGGCCAGGGCCCGCTCCAGGAGCGGGACCTCGACCCCCTTCAGGGCCTCGTTGAGGCCCTCCTTGCGCACGAAGTCCCGCCACTGCGCGGCGTCCACACCCTTGGGGTTATCGCGGATCAGGGCGTCGAGCTGCGCGACGATCGTGGGGGTGTCCTTCGACGGCCCGATCAGCCGCTCGGCGTTCCCGCCGTACGTGTTGAAGATCTCCGCGCCGCGGATCATGTGGAGGATGTAGGCGTACTCGGACGCCGTCGCCGGCTCTTCGAGGCGCCGCCAGGACCACGCGAAGTCGTTCGCGGTCACGGACTTTCCGTCGCTCCAGACGGCGTCGGGGCGCATGTGGAAGGTGTAGACGAGCCCGTCGTCGGAGATGTCCCAGGACGCCGCCGATCCCGGAACGGGCCGCAGGCTCTTGGGGTCCCGGTAGGTGAGCCCCTCGAAGATCGCGTCGGCGATGCGCCCCTCCGGCTGGCCCGTGATGATCGCGGGATCCAGGCTCTTCGGCTCGGTTCCGTTGACGAAGACGAATTCGGCACGCTCCTCCTTCGACGCCGAGAACGTCAACGCGACCAGGCCCATGGCGACGGCGAAGACGACGACGATGCCGATCACGGTGCGATACATCGGGTCTCCGCGGGCCTTCGGGGCATCCTACCAGCGCGCCGTCGTTCCTCCCCAGCCCGCTACGGAACGTCCGCGCCTCCGGCCCGCTCCTGCGCCTCCAGGGCCCGGACCACGGCGGGGGGCACCCACGCGGACACATCGCCCCCCAGGGAAAGCACCTCCCTGACGAGGGTGGAGGACACGAGCGCGCTGGCGGGCGAAGGCGCGAGGAAGACGGTCTCCAGTTCCTCGTGGAGCTGGCGGTTCGCGAAGGCCATCTCCAGCTCGACCTCGAAGTCCCGAACGGTCCGAACCCCCCGGAGCAGGGCGAGGGCGCCCTGGCGGCGGGCGACGTCTACGAGGAGCCCGTCGAAGGGCAGCACCTCCACGCCCGCCATCCTCTCGTCCTCGAGGAGCAGGCGGATGAGGTCCACGCGTCGGCCCTGGTCCAGCCAGGTGTCGCGGGCGTTTGGCGCGACGCACACGACGAGACGGTCGAAGAGCCGGGCGCCCCGGCGGACGAGATCGAGGTGCCCGAAGGTCACCGGGTCGAAGGTGCCGGGGAAGAGGGCGACGCGCTCGCTCATGGCGGGAAGACTCCGAAGGGCTGGGGGCTGGGCTCGTCGTTGAACGTCCGCTCCGCCTCGAGGCCGCCGCCCCCCACCGTGGTCTGGAAGTTGAACTGGAAGTCCACGTGGTCGGCGCGCTGGCTGACCCCGGCGAACAACGCGTGATCCTGGCTGTATCGCCCGAGCACGATCCGGGCGAAGTTCTCGTCGCGGGTGACGTTGTAGAGCTCACGCACGCGGATGCCGTACTTCTCGCTCCAGCGCCAGGAGACGTCCACCACGGGCGCCACCGCCTCGCCCCGTATATAGCGCACGCCGCTCACGGCGACGAGGTCCTCGGAGAAACGGGTCCCGGCCCCGAAGAAGCCCTTCTCGAAACCGCCGCCCCCCACGTTCCACTCTCCCTCGCCCGCGAGATACAGGTTCCGGCGCGGCTGCGCCCGCAGGTAGGCCGTGACCTGCGCAGGCGTGTCGATGAGGTAGGGCCCGCGCTCATCCAGGTAGTACCGGCCGACGACGTCCAAGTCGAGCAGGGTGCGGATTCCACCCCCCTGGGCCCGGGTCTGGAGGCGGTTTCTCACCCGGAGGCTCGTCGCCGTGTGGTCGCGCACGTGATCCGATTCGTCGTAGGCCGGCACGCTCGTGAGGGGGGTGTCGTCCGCGTAGCGCCCGTCGAAGCCGGCGTCGAGGTCGATGACGTGGCGGAGCCGGTCGAGCTGGAACGGCCCTCCCGAGGCCGCGAAGGTCCGGTGGAGCTGGAGATTCGCCCTCGCCCCGGCCGCGAGGGCCGTGCGCCAGAGCGCCGTCGCGTCCGGGTCGCGGAACATGTAGCCGTCCACGTCCGGCCCGGCCCAGGCGCTCAGCCGGACGTCCCCGACATCGAGGCCCGCGCCGAACGTGGTCAGGGTGTCGAGGCGTAGGGCTCCGGGATCCGTGTAGGGCACGATGTCCGCGTGGCGCCGCTGGAGATAGCCGAACCGGGAACGCGTCACGAGGTCCACCGCGAGACCGCCCTTTCGGCGCGGCACGACCAGCGGCACGCCACTCGACCACAGGGCCGCCTGGGGTAGCTGGGTCGTTTCCGTCACGTCGTCGCGCTCGTGCCACTTGCCGGTGAGCGTCGCCACCCCGAGGTCCTCCGACCACCGCAGGCGCCCGTAGGACTCCCGATCCTTGTGGGTCAGGGCGTCGTTCTCGAAGTACTCGAGGTTCACGCCGGCATCGGAGAAGTCGTTGAACTCGAAGTCGAACTGCAGCTTCTTCGTGAGGTCGTTCCTCGTCTCCACCTCGGCCAACCAGCGCCACGGATGAGGGGGCATGAAGCCGCTGGCGTCCTCCTCGCGGCCGAATTCGTAGACGCTCCAAGCGAAGGCCTTCCCCTTCGTGCGCGGTCGGTCCCATCGGATCCGCCCGCCGAGGGCCGGCCCGCGGGCGAGGTACCCTCCCAACAGGACGTCCCAGTCGAAGAGGGCCTCGTCCTCCCGGGTCACCGTCCCGCCCAGCGTCGCGATGGCGTACCGTCCGGTCGACGAGCGGTTGCCGAAGGTGAAGCCTCTCAGCCGCACGGGGAAGTTCTTCGAAAAGGGGTAGCTGAAGTTCGCGGAGCCCCAGTAGAAGAGCGGGAGCCGCTCGCCCCTGAGATACGTGCCTTCCGTCGTGTAGTGCTGGTTCGTGATCGAGCGAAAGCCCATGAGCGTCGGGATGCTCCCGAATTCGCCCTCCTCCCCTCCACCGGGTTCGGGCTGCTCTTCCTCGACGATGAGGCGGGTCACCTCCAGCGCCATCTTGTCGTCCGCCCGGCTGAGCGACATCTCGGCCTCGTCGAACACCGCGACGCCCCGTGCGACGAGTCGCGCCCGACGGGCCCGCACGTGGAGGGGCAGATCGCTCGGCGTCGGGCGCCCGGGCTTCGCCTTCGCACCGTTGACGTCCTGCGGGAGGTGCCCCGTGAAGCGGGGCTCGAGAAGCAACGCCTTGTACGTAGGAGGTTCCAGGTACAGGCGCTCGCTTCGAAACGAGAGGTTGCCGTAGATCAGCTCGACGGCGCCCTCGGCATAGAGCCCGAGGACGGCCTCCTGGATCACGGAGGCTCTCGTTCGTTCCGGTGGACGCCCGTCCGGCTCGATGCGGGCAGCCTTCTCCTCCCCCCGTTCCCCTCCGCAGGCCCCCCTCCCGCGAGCGCGTCGAGCGAGCCGAGCTTCGCGAGGTCGAGCCAGACCACGACGCTGTTCGCCTTGATCCAGAGATCGTCCACCCTCTGTCCGTCGGCGCGCGTGTGGGCGAACCCCTGGATCCGGGGATTGCCCATCATCACCCAGACCATCCGGTCCTTCCCGTCCGGCAAGGGCAGGATCGTGCCGCCCACCTCGTCCACGCCGAAGACGAAGTCCTGGGGACTCGGCGTGGGGCTCGTCGCGGGCCGGGGCGGCGGCGGCGTCGGGCGAAGCGGGCCGTCGGCGGGGCCGGTCCCCCCTGGACCCGCTCCCGCGGCCCTCGTCCCGCCGGCGGGCACGGGCTCGGGGGAGGGATAGCCGGGCACCGTCCGACCCGGAGAGAGGGTCCGCACGCGCGGCGGTGGGAGCCGCGGCGCTCCGCCGGGCGGGGGAGCCGGCGGATCCGCGCGGGCCCGCGCCAGGACGGGCCCCGGGGGACGCCGGGGCAGGGCGCCCACCGGCAGGGGGTTCCGTCCCAGGGCCTCCTCGGCCGAGACCGCTCCCGCCGTCGCCAGAACGAGCAGCGCGCCGACGAGGACGTGCCGCGCGCGGAGGGCGTGGGTCCTCTGCCGCATACCGCCCGGCCATCCCTCCTTGGACCCCGGCGTCAGGATACGGGGCCTTCGCCGCCGGACCGTCCGCGCCGCCACCCTAGACGGCGCGCGAGCGCCGCCACCTCTTCTACCCCAAGTACCGACGCCGCAAGGAGATACAGCGCCGCGAGGGCGACGGTGAGCCCCAGGGTCAGGCCCACGCGCAGGGGACGGGACGCCACCGCCCCGTCACCGACCAGCCAGAGCCGTGACGCGAGGATCCCCGCCCCCGCCATCAGGAGCGCGGCCCCCCCGATCCGGGCGAGGAACGCTGCCCCCACGACCCCGCGGCGACCGTACCGCCGCCGGCCGGCGACCCAGAGGCCGGCGTAGTTCGTGGCCGAGCCCATCGCCACACTGAGCGCCAACCCGACGTAGCCCCACGGCCCCACGAAGAGGAAGGCCGCCGCGATCGTGACGAGGATCCCCGCCACCGAACACTGCATGGGTGTCCGGGTGTCCCCCCGTGCGAGGAAGCGCGGCGCGGACGCCTTCACGCCGGCGTAGAAGACGACGCCGAGCGCGTACGCCTTCAGCGCCCGCGACACGGCGAGGGTGTCGGAGGCGTGGAAGCGGCCCCGCTCGTAGATCAGCCGGATCAGGGGCTCGGCCAGGACGAACAGCCCCACGGCCGCGGGCAGGGCCAGGAGCCACGTGAGGCGGAGGCCGCGGCCGACGATGCCGTCCAGCGCCGCCGGGTCCCCGGCGGCAACGCTCCGCGAACCGGCCGCCAGCAGCACCGTCCCGACGGCCACCCCTACGAGTCCGATGGGCAGGTGGACGAGCCGGAACGCGTAGTTGAGCCAGGCGGGCCATCCGTCGCCGCGCGAGGCCAGCGCGGTCACGATGACGAGCATCACGTTCGTACCGGCGAGCGAGATGAGCACCGGGGCCATGCGCCGGGCCACGACGCGGAGCGCAGGGTCCCGGAGACGAGGATCGGCGAGGGGGCGCCCGCGCCAACCCACGCGACCGAGGAGCGGCACCTGGACGAGGAACTGGGCGAGCCCCCCCAGCACGACGAGCACGGACCACCAGGCGACCGCGGTCTCGGCGTCCTGCGGATGACCTCGGTGGACCAGGAGGAGGATCGCCCCGCCCACGATCGCGACGAGGTTGAAGCACGCGGGCGCGACCGCGGGGACGAAGTAGCGGCGATGCGTGTTGAGGACCCCCATGGCGACGGCCGCCAGCGCCACGAGGGGCAGGAACGGGAACATGATCCGCGTCAGGGAGATGGTGAGGCTGTGGATCTCGGGCTTCGCGTCCGGGGCCACGATCGCGACCACGGCGGGGGCGAACACGATGCCCAGGAGCGCGATCCCGCCCGTCAGGAGCCCCAGCGTCCCCATCGTCCGGCGCGCGAGCAGGAACGCCCGTTCGTCTCCCTCCTCGGCCCTGAGGTGCGCGAAGGTCGGCACGAACGCCGAGGCGAGCGCGCCCTCCGCGAAGAACTCCCGGAGGAGGTTCGGAATCCGGAACGCCATCACGAAGGCGTCGGCGACGCCGGGCCCCCCGAAGAGCGCGGCGAAGACCGCCTCGCGGATCAGCCCACCGACACGGGAGAGGCCGGTCGCCAGCGAGACCCTGCCCGCCGACCGCCCCACCCTCTCGGGGGTCTCGCCGTCCGTGTCGGGCGTCGCGTCCCTGCCCACGGGATATGGGATCGGTCCGTCCCGCGACCGCGTTCAGGCCGCGGGTGGAACGCCGCGTCAGGACCCGCCGAGGATGGCGTGGAATCGGCGCGTGCGGGCTTCCCGGCCGACACCGCCGTCGAACGGACCTCCGTACACCTTCACCACCGGCTCCAGCGCGGCGATCCTCACGTCGGCCCCCGGGTGGGTCTCCCAGGTCTGCTGCGACCGGTCGGGACCCGCCTTCATGTACTCCTCGATCGCGGCGGCGTCGTACCCGGTGTCATACAGGATCAGCGTCCCCTCGCGATCCGCCTCGAGCTCGGCGGCGCGACCGTACCCGTCCTGGGCGATCTTCTTGGAGAGATCGCCGACGGCGTCGCCGAAGAGCTTGGCCATGTCGTTGCGGAAGCTGGTCTCGCCGGCTCCCGCGGCCGCGGCCGCCACGCGGGCGAACGTCGAGAAGCTCGCCTGCCACTCGCCGCCCTGGCGGAGGATCTGCTCGCCGTGGCGGAGGCTGACGTGGGCGAGCTCGTGCGCGAGGATCCCCGCGAGCTCCTCCTCGTTGCGGCAGCGCTCGACGGCGCCCCGGGTGACGAGGACGAATCCGCCGGGACCGCTGATCCCGTTCGCGATGTCCGTGTCGAGGACCGCGAAGTGGTACCCGCCGTACGTAGCGGGCAGGCGCTCGCTCAGGGCGACGATCGCCGCTCCGACGAGCCGGACGTAGTCCTGCCGCTTCTCGTCGGGGTCCAGCCCGTAGCGGGCGATGGCGTTCGCGGCCACGGCGCGGCCGAGGTAGTACTCCTGCTCCGGCGAAAACTTCGTGTTCATCTGCTCGACGATCTCGCGCGAGTCGATGAAGCCCCCGACGGCGGCGCGGGCGACATCCCCCGTGCGCCCCCCGACGAAGCCGCCGGCGAGGTTGCCCGCGATGTCGCTGGTCCGGCAGCCGACCGCCGCGAGGGCGAGGCCCCCGAGCAGCACCGCGAGCCGGGCGGCGCGGGCCCTCACGAGTCCCTCCCCGGGCGGCCGAGGCGCCCGGCGCGGATGAACTCGATCACCCGGTTCTCGGGCGGGGTGGACGTCTCGATGCCGTCCACGAGGGGGAAGGCCCGCTCGATGTCCGGATGCGATTGCCGGTAGGTGTCCTCCGTCCCCTGGTCGAACTGGCGCCCGGCGGCCTGGATGTCCTCCTCGGACGGTCCGGCGCCGGCGGTGCGGTGGATCGACCCCCGCTGGCCGCCCTGGGTGAGCGCGAAGGGCTCGACGGTCTGGCTGGCGCGCAGCCACCCGCCTTCGGCCGGGTCGCCGCCCGGCGCCGCCACCCGGATCCACGCACCCCGGCGCTCCACCACCTGGACGCGGGTGCCGTGGGCGAGGGTCGTCGTGGCGCGGCTGAGGGTCCGGGGTTGCTCGCGGATCGGCGCGCCGGCCCGGGGCAGCACCGCCCGGACGTCCCCCACCGCCACGTCTCCCGGGGCCGCGAGCGCCGTTCCGAGGGCAAACGCCAGGAGCAGGCACGTCGCCGCCTTCCAGTCCTTGGCCATGGTTGGATCTCCGCCAGATGTGCCTTCGAGAGACTACCCGGCGACCGGTCACGGGTTCGTCGCCCGGGGCCTACTTGGCCGTCAGCTCCACGACGCCGGACCAGGGCGTCGCCACCTCGCCGGCCTCCATCCGGTCCAGAAGTCCCCGGAACCAGGCCACGGGGCCGTCCCCGGGGCGGTGGCGTTCGGCCTCGTCGAGCGCGGCGCACGCCGCCGCGAGGTCGCCCCGCTTCGCCGCGTCCTGGGCCCGGGCGAAGGCCTCGGCGTGCGCCACCGTCTCGGCCGTGGCGTTCTCCCGCATCGCCAGGAGCTCGTAGACGGGCTCGGGGCGGCTGCGGCCGACGACGACGATCCGGGCGAGAGGCTTGGCCACGATCCCGGCCTTGGCCTCCTCGTACGTCCGGGAGCCGATCATGATCACGCTCCCGAACGCCTTGTTCGCGCCCTCCAGGCGGCTCGCGAGATTCACCTGGTCGCCCATGCACGTGTAGTCGAAACGCTGCGCGCTCCCCATGTTGCCGACGATGGCCTCGCCGGTGTTCACGCCGACGCGAATCCGGAATTCGTCGAGGCCGAGGCCCTCCCAGATCGGCTTGAGTCCCGGCAGCCGGTCCACCGCCGAGAGGGCGGCGCGGCAACCCTGGTTCGCATGGTCGGGGTCCGGCACGGGGTCCCCGAAGAAGGCCATCACGGCGTCGCCCTCGAACTTGTCCACGACCCCACCCACCTCCATCACGGCGGCGGAGTGCGCCGTCAGGTAGAGGTTGAGGAGCTTCACCACGTCCTCCGCCGTGAGCTTCTCCGAGAGGCGCGTGAAGTTCGCCACGTCGCTGAAGAGGATGGTGATGACGCGCTTTCGCCCGCCCAGCGCGACGAGCCCGGGGTCCTTCTTGAGCGCCTCGATGATGGACGGGGCGAGGTAGCGCCCGAAGGTGCCCTCGAGCCATCGGTTGCGGCGGCCCTCGGTGAGGACGCGGACGACGCTCGTCACGGCCCACGTGAGCACGATGCCCATGAAGGGGGTGAAGAAGTCGATCGACACGCCGCGCCGGAAGATCTCGAAGCTCGCCACGAGGAGCAGCAGCGTGGCGAGCAGCGGCACGAGGTGCGGTAGGAGCCGGCTCCGCATGGCGCCCGCCGCGGCGCCGAGAAACACGGTCAGCACGAACAGGATGGCGACGTTCACGGCCGGCGCCGCCCGGATGCGGCCGTCGCCGTGGAGGAGGTTGTCGAGCGCCGTCGCCTGGTACTCCGGCCCGTGGTACTTGCCGCCGAGCGGCGTGGTGACCTTGTCCTCGAAGCCCGCGAGGTTGACGCCCCAGATCACGATCTTTCCGCCGAGCGCCCTCTTCGCCTCCTCCGGCACCTCGCCCGTCTCGTCGTACCGAACCTTCCACTCGAGGATCCGTGACGGCGGGACGCGGACGTAGGGCGTCTGCGCGTCGCCGCGGAAGTTCACGACGAAGGAGCCGTCGTCGTTCAACCGCTGGAACGCCTTTCCGACGCGGACGCCGCCGTTCTCGAACGAAACGTCGCCGTCCACGACCAGGGACGCCGCCGCGAGGGGCAGGGAGGGAACGCGTTGGTCGCGCCACCGCCCCACCGCCGTCGACGTGCGCACGATGCTGTCCAGGCCCGCCTTCACGTTGGCGAAGCCGAGGACCATGGCGCCCTCCGCCACCAGGTGGACGGGGAAGTTGGCGCCCATCCGCACGAATCCGCGCGGGCAGTCCTGGAGCGTCTCTTCCATCAAGCGCCCTCGGGCCGCCTCCACCCGGACCGGCACCTCGTACTCGCCTTGATCGCTCAGCTCGAAGGCGAGAACCACCCGACCCGGATCCTCGGTATCGTCGCGGCCGATGCCCTGGAACGAGTCCCGGAGGAGCTCCGCCTCCTCCCGGTTGTGCTCGTACACGGCCTCGTCCCGAGCCGCCAGTTCCTGCGTGATCCTCACGTCCTCCTTGGTCGCTCCCTTGTCGAGGTGGAACACGTCCACCACGAGGACGGAAACGCCCGCCTTCTGCATCATCGAGAAGGCCTCGGCGTTGATCTCGAGTTCCCACGGCCAGCGGACCCCCCACGCCTCCTGCACGACCGAGACGTCCTCGTCCATGACCTCGCAGAGCACGATCCGAGGGTCGGCGGGGTGGTTCGCGAGGTAGTGCTCGGTCCGGGCGTCGAGGAAGCGGAGCTCGAGCCCCTCGAACAGGTAGGTGGGCCGGAGCACGAGCAGGAAGCCCCCCACCACGACCCCGATCAGGGCCCCCAGCGCGACCCGCTTCGCGGTGGGCATGTCGTGCAGACGGGGGGCCTTCGCCATGGGACTCCCTGGTAGAGTGGCCGGGCCCGGCCGGCGGCCGGACGGTCTTCGCTTGATCCCGGATGATACGGCTCGCCCTCCTTGTCCTCGCCAATCTCGCCGGCTCGGCCTTCTGCTCGCTCAGCGAGGCGGCGCTGTTGGCCTCGAGCGAGGCGCGCATCCGCGTTCGCGGCCAGGAGGGCCTCCGCGGCGCGACCCGGCTCCTGGCGCTGCGGCGCGACCCCGGCCGAACGCTCGCCTCGATCGTGTTCCTGAACAACGTCTTCGCGATCGCGGGCACGGCCTTCATCACCAGCGTCGCCACCACCGTGATCCACACGGGTTGGGGGATGGCGGTCTTCATCGCGCTCCAGACCGTCCTGATCATCGCGTTTGGGGAGATCGTCCCGAAGGTCGTGGGTGAGGCGCTGCCCGAGACCATCGCGGGATTCCTGGTGCCGTCGCTGGTCCTCGTCCGCCGGGTCATGACGCCGCTCATCCACCTCCTGGAGTTCATCACGGGGTGGGCCCGGCCCCGGCGGCGGGTGCAGTCCGGCGAGGAGATGGAGATCCGGGAGTTGGCGATCCTGGGCCAGGAGGGCGGCCACCTGGAGCCGGGAGAGGCCGAGCTCATCCACCGCGTCTTCCGCTTCGATGACATCACCGCCTCCGACGTCATGACCCCGCGAAAGCTCATCAACGGCTTCCGCGCCGACGCCACGCTCGACGAGATCCGCGACGAGCTGGTGGACGCCAACCACAGCCAATTCCCCGTCTTCGAGCAGGACCTCGACCGCGTCGTGGGCGTCCTCTGGATCAAGGAGGCCCTGGGGGCCCTCGCCCGCGGCGAGGGGCACAGGAACGTCCGGGAGGCCATGCGCACCGCGCAGTTCATCCCCCCCACCCGCGCCGTGGACGACGTCTTCCACGATCTCCAGAGCAGCGGCCGCCGGCTGCTGGTCGTGATCGACGAGTACGGTTCGACGATGGGCCTCATCACGATGGACGACCTCGTCGAAGAGCTGGTCGGCGAGGCGATCGACGAGACGGACGTGCGCGAGGGCCACGTGAAGCGCCTGTCGAGGACCGCGGCACTGGTGAACGGCCTGACCCGCGTGTGCGACGTCGCGCGCTTCCTGAAGGTCGACATCGACTACGAAGACCCGGAGGAGGAGACGAGCACGGTCTCCGGGCTCCTGCAGGATCGCCTGGAGCGCATCCCGGAGCGGGGCGACGCCGTGAAGCTGCCCGGCGGCCTGCTCTTCGAGGTCCGGGAGGCGGACGGGCGCATGGCGATCCTCGTCCACGTGCGGAAGATCGGGACGGAGCCGGCGGCGTCCTGAGACGGAGAACGGGAAGAGCCCGCATCCTGCGGGCCGGCCGTGCAGGCTAGCGCCCGCGCGCGCTCCTCCGGACGACGCCGCCCACGCGGCTCTCCAGCACGACCCCCTGGGCCGCTCCCTCGACGAAGAGGACGAGCGTGCGGGTGGCCTTGCCGTCGATGCCCCCCGGCAGGCGCACCCCCCCGTCCCGGACCTCGAGCACGGACGCCGGTCCGCGCGGGTGTTCCTCGATCGCGGCGAGGACCTTCGCGCCTTCGACGGTCAGGCGGTCGGGCGGCAGCGAATTCCGGCGGCGGGCCAGGGCGTGGATCGTCGGGAGGACGCCGTCGTTTCGGAGAACGACGCGGAGCCCCCCCCCGTCGAGCGGCGTCACCTCCCCCACGGAGATCCGCGGGAGCATCGCGGCGTGCTCCAGCGTGAAGAGGCAGTTCCGCACGCAGGTTTCCGGGAGGAAGTCGGGGGGATCCGCGCGAATCGTGAATCGACGCCACCCGCCCAGCTCCACCGTGCCGAGGTCGGGATGCTCGACCTCGTGCCAGCGCACGAATCCCTCGCCGTGGAGGGCGACGTCGTTCCACTCGAGCGCCGCGAGACGGGGGTCGTCGCCGGCGCCCGGCACACCCTTGCCGATCTCGCCCCAGAGCTCGTTGGTGAAGGAGAACGCCCCGAGGTCGAGGTAGGTCCAGTCCACGAAGCCGCCGTAGACCCGGTACAGGTCCTCGCGGATCTGCAGGGTCCGGTACGTCGGCAGCACGAAGAGGCCGCGGCGGCCGATCTCGTCGTAGAGGGCCTTGTCCTCGCCCGGCATCCGGATCTCGCGGTCGGTCCAGGCCGCGGGCGGCCTCAGGATCATCCGGCCGGCGTTGTGGTAGCTCTGGACCCCGGAGAGGTGGGGCAGGGACAGCAGGAACAGGGCCGTGGCCCGCGTCTCCGGCTCGGACAGCGGGAAGGGCCCGGCCCCGTGCTGATGCTCCTCGGGCCGCCACTGCGAGGGCCAATTGCGGTTCGGGTCCACGCCGCCGGGCGGGTCCTCGTTGAACGCCCCGTCCCCGTCGTCGTCCCGGCCCTCCAGCCCGAGGAGCCGGTATTGCCCCTGCTCCCCGGGCTTCTTCCGACGCATCAGGCGATCGTCCCGCTCGTCCACGACGAACTCGCCGTTCACGTCCTTCACCCGCATGCGCAGGATCTCGCCGTCGCCGTCCAGGTCGTCCGGGCCGTCTTCGTCGAACGCCCCGTCGCGGTCGTCGTCCACGGGCCGCATCACACCGCGCGGTCCGTGCGGCGTCGCCGGCGCGTGGAAGAAGCGGTCCCGGGCGTCCGGGTTCACGGTCGGGGCGACCACGAACGTCACGCGCCGGAGGAGGCCCGCCACGAAGGGATCGTCGCGGGTCAGGAGGTACTTGATCGTGAACAGGCAGACCTCCGACGCCTGGACCTCGTTGCCGTGCGTGTTCCCGTCGATGTACATGATGGGCTTCTGGTCCGGGTCGCCGCCGGTCGCGTCGAACACCGTCATCACCAGGAGATCCCGCCCCTCCCGGCTCTTGCCCATCGAGGCGAGGCGCGTGCGTTCGGGCCACGCCCGGTGGATGCGGTCGAGGGCGTCGGCGATCCCCCGGACGTCCCGGTAGCGATCGAAGGCGAGGAAGGACAGGGCGCGCTCGTCCTCGTCGCCGGCGCCGGCGAGGAGGGCCGGGGCGAGGAGCCCCAGCAGGAGCAGGAGCAGGGCGCCTCGTCGTCTCACGGCGTCTCCACCTCCCTCCGCGCCCGTCCGGCCTTCGGGTGGCGCGCCCGGAGGACCCCGAGGCGTCCCGGCGCCGCGCGGCGGAGCAGCCAGCGCGCCTCCCCGGAGGTCGCCCCGGCCTCCAGGCGACCGAGGTCCACCCTCCGCGGGCCCGCAAGGACCTCGGCCCCATCGTCGGCCTCCAGGCGGAGGCGGACGCCCACGTCGAGCCGCTCCCGCGCGAGCTGGTGCGTGCCCGTCGGCGCGCGACCGGGATTCGTCGCGCGCGCAACGACCTCGTAGAGGCCTCCTCCGCGCGCCGTCACCTCGGCGAGGATCCCCAGGCGGGGCCGGTACGGGAGCAGGGCGAGAACGCCCTTGGCGGCGCGCCGGGCGGCTTCGGCCAGCCGGTCGGCCGGCGGCTCGTAGCGGGTGAAGCGCCGCCAGCCACCGATCTCGACCGGTCCGAGCGTGGGATGGTCGAAGGCGTGCCAGTCCACGAATCCGCGTCCCTCCAGCACGCGGTCGTTCCACTCGAGCCAGTCCGTGTCGTCGGCGACCTCCCGCTTGTCGCTCCGGCCTTCCTGCTTCTCGATCCACCATACGGGGATCCGGAACGCCGGCACACCCAGGTGGACGGTCGCCCAGTCGAGGTCGCTGCCGGGGTTGTCCGACCCGAGGACGGCGCCCGCCTGCTTCAGCGGCCGATCGACGGCCCCTGCGATCGCGCGCCCCAACTCCAGGTGGAGGGCCTTGTCCACCTCCCAGGTCTTCCCCTTCTCCGACGCGTGGAGCACGAAGGGCCCGGCGCTCTCCAACCCGACCCAGCCCACCAGTCCGGTTTCCGAGAAGGAGAGCTCCATCAGCGCGCGGGTCTCCGGGGCGTACCCCGGAAAGAGTCCGCTCCCGGCCCACGGTCCGTGGTCGTCCCACCACCCGGCGAAGTCCCGCGTGCCGTCGATACCGGGCGGATCCTCCCCGACGTCGCCGTCGCCGTCGGCGTCGAGGGCCTCGTCGGACACGTCGTAGGACAGCGGCCGGCGCACGTCCGTGCCCTTCTCGACGAGCCCCCGCCCCTTCCCCTCGCGCCCCGGGACCGGGTCCGCGGGGGCGAACGCCCCCGACCGGTCCAGCCGGCGCATGCGCAGGACCTCCCCGTCGCCGTCCGCGTCCGCCGGGCCGTCCTCGCCCCGGCGCCCGTCCCGGTCGCGGTCCCGGTCGGGACCGGCCCAGGGCACCTCGCCCGCGAGGAAGCGGTCCAGGGCGTCGGGGTTCGGGGCGGGAACCAGCAGCACGCTCGTCTCGGGCGCCTTCCCCCCGTCGGCCAGCGCCTCGCCCACCGCCAGCACGGCGACGGGACCCGCGGCATCCCGCGCCCCCATCCCGCCGTGCACGAGAAGCACGGCCGCGGCGTCGCCCACCCGGAGCGCCTCCAGGGGTCGTCCCCCCGTGCTCTCCCCGTAGCGCACGACGGTCGCGGGTACGCCCGCGGTCTCGAGCCGGCGGGCGAGCCGACGGAGGCACGCGCCCACCTCCCCGCTCGTGCGGTAGGCCGCCGCGGCGCTCTCCGCGCCGTCCCCGTCCTCTCCGGCGCGTACGAGGGCGAAAGACCCTGCGAGCCCGAGAGCCAGGACGAGCAGGAGGACACGCACGCGGAGAGCCTACTCCCGCGCCCGCGCCAGGGGCGACTGTGCCCAGGGGTCCGGCCCGCGCCAACCGCTGTAGGGAGGGTAGCCGCCCAGTTCCAGCCGCGGGCGGCTCTTGAAGCGCATGAAGGTCCAGTTCCATGCGTCGGGCATCCGGCGGACCCGACCCTCGAGCAGGCGGTTCCACCGCGTGGCGAACGCACGGTCGAACGCCACCGCGTCCTCGGGGTCGAGATCCGCCACGAGGTTCTCGTCGGCCTCCAGGCGATAGCGCCCGCCGGGCGCGGGTACGCAGAAGACGGGGACCACGAACACGCGCCCGGGTCGGCGGCGCGCGAGGCGGGCCGGAAGCGTGGCGGTCGCGGCGTCCAGACCGAGGAACGGCGCCCAGACGCCCCCTTCCGTCGGCCGCACGTTCCGGTCGGCGAGCAGCGCCGCGACACCGCCTCCGGCCACGTGACGCATCAGCGCCCTCGCGCCGCCGCGCCGGGGGATGCTGGTCGCACCCGCCCCCTCCCGCAAGGTCGTGAGGAAGCGGTCCAGCACGGCGAGGCCGGTGGGCTGCACGAGGAAGGCCAGGCGCGCGATGCCCGCAAAGAGGACGGGGAGCCCCAGGAGCAGCTCCCAGCTACCGAAGTGCGCCGAGACGAGCACGCCGCCGTCCGACGTCATGGCGGCGTGACGCAGCCAGCGGTCCACCTCGGGCGGCACGTCGATCCAGCGCCGTACCCGGCGCGGGGTGAACGGCGACGCGTGGACCACCACGAGCAGACCGCACGCGAGGTGCGCGAAGGAACCCACGAGGAGGCGGCGCTTCGCGGACGCGGAGAGGCTCGCGCCGAAGGCGACCCCCAGGTTCTGGCGGCCGACGCGGCGCCCGCGCGCGTCGAAGGCGAAGAGAAGCCAGCCGATCGCCCGGCCGAGCGGCAGGATGGCACCCGGCGGCAACGCGCGCACGACGACCGCGGCCATGCGGAGCATCCCGAGGAGACAAGCCTCGGTCACGGACCGGAGCGCGCGCGTCATGCGCGCTGATCGTACGGGCCGTCGCCCGAGCGTGGGACTCGCTCCGGCGCTCCTAGCTCAGCAGGGCGAGGAAGAGGCCCAGGGCGACGAGGCCGATCGTGCCCCACTCGCCGAGGAGTCGTTCGCGCGTCATGCGTCCGCTCTCCGCCGTCCGCCGGGAGGGGCACGCCCTCCACCACGGACACGCCGAGGCTAGGCGGGGGGGGGGACAGTCCCGAGAGGTTGGATTTCCGGGCTTCCCGCGCTCCGGACCGCGGCGTCGGCGCGGTCGGCGAGGGCGTTGAGGCGCGCCTCGACCTCCTCGCGGAAGCGCTCCAGACCATCGCGGCCCAGGTCGCTCGGGACGTGGATCGGCCCGTCGGCGAGGCAGACCGCGCGGGCGAGGACGTGGGGGATCTGGAAGCGCGCCCAGGACCGCTCCAGGACCCGGGCGGGGCGGAACGAGCACCGGACCAGCCAGAGCGGGAGGCCCGTCTCGCGCGCGAGGTGGAGGACGCCGGGCTTGAGGACGCGCGCCGGCGGACGCGGCCCGTCGCACACGACCGCCGCCGACGCCCCCCCGCGGGCGAGCACCCGGTGAAGCCCCAGGAGCGCCGACGCGCCGCCGCGCGCCGAGGATCCCCGCACCGCGCGGCGAAAGCCCACCCCCCGGGCCGCCGCGGCGGCGATGCCCCCGTCCCGACTCGCGCTCGCCAGGACGATCGTGGGACGGCGGACGTTGAACTTCGAGAGGTAGTGCATCGTGTACGGGAAGTCCTGGTGCCAGCAGGCGAAGATCGCGGGGCTTCGGGTGCGCAGGAGCCGGAGCAGCGACGGGTCGTGCCGGTAGAGCAGACCGCCGTCCAAGCACATCCGGTAGACGCGCGTGAGCATGGCGACCAGCACGCGGGTGGACCGGGCGGCGAGCAGGCGCTTCTCGAAGGCCCGCGTACCGGCCCCCATCAGCCCACGTGATCCGCGCCGGGCGTCACTTGTTGACGCGCTCCTGGAACTCGCCCGTCACCGTGCTGACGCGAACGACGTCGCCGACGCCGATGTGGGAGGGCACCTTGACCACGTATCCCGTCTCGACCTTCGCGGGCTTCAGCACGTTGCTGACCGTGTTGCCCTTGGCGGTCGGCTCGGTCTCGACCACCTCGAGGTCTACGTTGGCGGGCAGCTCGAGCCCGATCGGGGCGCCCTCGTAGAACGTCACTTCGACCATGCCGTTCGGCTTCACGTAGTGCATGGAGTCCCCCAAGAGGTCCCGGGGGAGGCTGAACTGTTCGAAGCTCTCCTGGTCCATGAAGACCGGACCCGTATTCGGGTCGTCGTAGAGGTACTCCGCCTGGCGCTTGTCGAGCCAGGCCTTCTCCACGTTCGCGGTGGACTGGAACCGCTCGCTGACGTGGGTACCGGTCTTCACGTTGCGCAGCTTGACCTGGACGAACGCGCGCCAGTTCCCCGGGGTGCGGTGCTCCACCTCGACGGCCTGCCACAGATCCCCCTTGTGGATCAGGATGCTTCCCTTGCGGATGTCGTTGGCCTGCATCGGGTTCTCCGGGAGTCGGGCGGGCGACCCCGGACTGTACCCGCCGTGCCGCCGCCCGGCTACCGCCGGAAGGACCGGCTCAGCGTCGTGGTCCGGCTCGTGTACTCGACGTCCAACTCCTTGAACCAGGGCGTCCGCTTCCAGGTGTTCTCGAAGCGCTGGATGTCCCACCCCCCGAGAGACGGGATGTCCTGCGGGAGGAACGAACCGGGGCGGTACACGAAGTACACGCGGATCTCCAGGTTGTCGGACTCCTTCCCGATCCGGTTGGCGGCCTCGGGGTCGTCGAAGACGTAGAGCACGTCCTCCGCCTGGTTCGCGCCGAACGCCGAGGTGGTCGGCCGGAACGAGTTCTGGCCCTGCCCCCTCAGGTCCACGATCCGGTTGCTGTCCCAGGGCACGTTGTGGTTGAGCCGGGCGAGGACGAGGATGTCCAGGGTGCTCGTCTCCCCGGATCCCCCGCGGCGGCGCGGATCCGTCTCGCCGCCCTGGGCGCCTTCCAGATCCTCCTTCCAACCGATGCGATCCCAGTAGGCCGATCGGACGTGCTGTCCCAGCTCGAGGTAGGCGGCCTCCGGATGATCGTGCACGCCGCTGAACGTGTCGGCGTCCTCGTCGCCGGTCCGGCGCGGCAGGTAGCGGTCCCAGTATCGGAACGGCTGGTAGAAGATGAGTTCCCCGCGGTCGTGGTTCGTGATGTCCGTGCCGAAGCGGCCGCGCATCAGGCCCCGCCCGCGAATCTGCTCGTCGGCGTCCAGGGCCTCGGGCAGGAGGAAGGCCTCGTCGCCCCGACGGGTGTAGTGGACCAGTTCCACGGTGCCCGAGCCGACGATCCGGAGGAGCCCTTCGCGCGGCCAGCTCGGACCCAGCTTGGGCACCGCGATCGAGGCCGTCTCGCGCGTCATGTTTCCCTGGATGTACGTGACCGGCACGTCGGTCACGAAGCGCCCGTACCCGCCGTAGCCGTGCGGTCGCGGCTCCGTGCCGAGCACGCCCCGGGCACAGTCCTCCAGCACCCAGACGCCGTCGCCCTCCTGGCGCACGCCCCGGTAGACGATCAGCTCGCCGTCCAGGCTCACCAGGCCGCACTCCTCGTCGTACCCGGGGACGCCGTTGAGCGAGTCGGGGGACGGATACAGACCCACGCGGATGTCCTCGTCCGAGTCCGAGATCCCCTCCTCCTCGATCAGGTACACGAGCGGGGCCGCCGCGAGTGCGTGGCGGTAGATGAAGAGCTCGTCCATGAACGCCGTCACGAGGGAATTGTTCGTGAGCGTGCTCCGCGCGAACTCGATCTCCTTGGGCAATTGGTCGGGCAGCTCACCGCACGGGAAGCGGAGCATCCGGGCCCGGCCTCGGGGCTCGAAGACGGCTTCGGTGGTGGCGCCCTTCGCGTCGGCCGGGATTCGCACGTCGGCGAAGGAGTCGAGCGAGACCCAGCGGCTGTAGGGGTCGGCCCAACGCACGGTGCCGAGAAAGCGGCGCGGCGCCTCGACGTCGCCGTTCGTCAGGGTGACGACGTCGCCGCGCCCCACCGGGCGCCCCCCGAACTGGACCTGGGCCCGACCCGGGATCTTCTCCTCCTCCACGTTGGGCTCGCCGCTGTAGGCAGGCCCTTCATTCACGCGGAAGCAGGGGAGCAGGACGGACTCGCGGTCGCCGTCGGAGACCTGGGGGTGTTCGCGGTCCGCGGTCCCGCGAACGCCGCGGAAGAACCGGGTCACGGCGCTGTGCACGGTGAGATACGCGGGCCACGGGTAGTCGGCGTCGGTGGCCGCCCGCTCCTCGGGCTCCGGCGGCTCGTAGGGGAGGGGGTCCCGCACGGCGGGGATCGCCTCGCCTTCGTAGCCGAAGTCCGTCGGCTCCTCGGAATCCCCGCCGGAGTGGGTGTCGTAGACCGGGTCCTCGTCGGGGACCTCGACGTCGTCACCCGGGGGCGGGATGTCCACCTCCCCCCCTTTCCCGCGCGCCGCCTCGGACGCGGGTTCGGGCTCGCCCAGGACCTCCACCTGCACCGTCGTCGATGCGCCGCCGGTGAACGCCCGGGGGAAGAAGGCGTATCCCAGCTGGTAGATCAGCCAGTCGTGCGCGACGAAGAGGGGTTCGGTGCCCGTCTGCGTGTCGATGGAGCCGTAGCGGATCACCTCGCACGGCTCCTCCTCCGTCGGGAGGCCCACGCAGAGCAGCGCCTCGTCGCTCCCCTCGTCGATGTTCGCGTCCCACGTGTCGTTCCCGTTCCGGTTGATCCCGTAGCGCGCGAGGATCTCGAGGTCCCCGGGATTCTTGGGATCGAGATAGGCGTCGCCCGTCGACAGCACCCCGCTCGCGGGAATGCTGATCGGAACGAGGTACGCGTGGAGCTTCATCGGCGCTTCCGGGAGCGCCCCTCCCGCCGCGGGATCGACCAGCGCGGCGTTCTCCAGGACCGTCGGGAGGAAGTAGTTCTCGGTCGTGGTCCAACCCGGGCGGTCCAGGTCGCGGCGCTCGATGTGGATGACGTTCGCGTCGCCGGTGGTACGCGTGTAGTAGACGAACTCCCACCCGCCGAGCGCCTGTCCGTCCGCCGTCATCGTGCCCTTGCCGAGCGGCGCCTCGCTGCCGAGCAGGGCGATCCCGCTCTCGCCGAAGCCGTCCGCCCAGCCCATCGTCAGGGACGAGTCGGCGTCCTGCCCCCACAGGGGCAGGATCTCCGCGTCGAACTGGGCCTGGTTCGCGTTGATGCCCATGAAGGTGATCGACGCATTTCCGATCGTGACCGTGGCCGGGTCCTCGGCGTTGTTCACCCGCACCGCCGCCCAGCGCCCCAACGGGGAGCCGAGGCTCGCGCCGCCGACGGTGAGATCCGTCAGGAGGGGCGCGGAGTAGCCGAGCTGGCGCACGACCGTGCCCTTCGTCCACCGTCGGCCACGGCCCGGTTGCTCGTCGTGGTCCTGCGTGCCGCGAGCCCCGCGGAAGCAATCGCCGAAGCTCTGCTCGTTCCGCGAGTCGTACTCCACGACCTCGTCGCCGATCAGCACCGCGCCGCGCGGCGAGAAGCCCTCGGTGCTGTCCACCTGGATCTCCTCGGCGTCCGCGGTCGCCTCCGCGGACAGGCGGGTGAAGGTGCGGCGCTTCCCTACGCTGACGCCGTCCACGAGCAGTTCCATCTGGCTCGGGTCCTCGCCGCGCGCCTCGACCTGGATGTGGTACCACGTCCCGGACTCGAACGCGATCCGCTCGAGAGGCACGTACACCTCCGCGCCGCGCTCCTCCAGGGTCGAGGCGCACACCCGGAAGACCAACTCGGGGCCTTCCCGGCCATCCATCGTGAAGATGCTGTACCGGTTCGTGAACTGGTCCATGCCGCAGTCCATGGCGGACCACTCGCCGTCGCCGCACTTCCACCAGAAGGCCATCGTGAAGGGCTGCGGAAATTTGTCCTTGCCGGCGTAGAACGCTTCGTCGGTGGAGTACAGGTACGCGCCGTAGTAGTCGGTCCGCCAGCCCTCCGTGAACAGGGACGTGTCGAAGTGCTGGGCCACCGTCCGGACGGTGTCGCCGGGCAGGTCGATCCGGGCCGGTTCGAGGCGGACTTCGCCGTACTCCCGCGTCGTGTCGCTCCGCTTCGAGGAGGGGTAGCCGCCGTACAGGACGGCCTGGAACTCCCGGAGCGCCGGCTGCACGTACGCGAACCGACGGTCGCGGTAGTTCACGCCGCGCGGATAGGTCGCGACCCACTTCGCGCCGCTGCCCTGGGAGAGCCGCCGCTCGAAGTCGTCTTGCGAGTCGAGGACCCAGAGCACTTTCGCGTCGGAGCCGATCTCGACGACCTCGCTCACCGTGGCGCTCGACATGTACTCGCCGCCCAGGTCGTTCACGGTGACGCGGGCCTCGAGGTGATACACGTCCAGGGTGCGGTAGCACCAGGCCGCGGTCCCGTTCGCGAGCAGGAAGTCGTGCGGATTGACCGCGTTGAAGTAGAGGAGCTGCCGCTGCGGCGGGGAGAGGGTCTCCGCCTCCTCCTGTGTCTTCAACCAGCGCCCCCAGTCCTCCACGTTCCGGAACGGGCCCCGTTCGCGTCGGCCCGTCGTGGAGTCCAGGGAGATCGGACCCTTGCGCTCCTCCACGATCCGTCCGGCCAGGTCCCAGGCGAGCTCGGGGCCCACGATCTGGTCGGGGAGGATGTTCGTCCGCGCGAAGTGGAGGTTCGCCATGACCGCGTAGAGCACCTCGCGGGGCGCGGTGTTGATGTCGACGGGGAAGGGGGCGTACGCGGAGATCACGGCCTCCCCCCCGGTGAACTCGATCGGTGCCTGGTCCGAACCGAAGGTCTCCTCCTGCCGGCCGCCGACGGGACCGGCCAGGGTGAGGATCGCATCCTGCTGGCTCCTCCCCGTGTCGCCCTCGCCCTGCTCCCCCACGAACGCGACCGTCTGGTAGGCCGTCTGGAGGCCGTTCGTGATCTTCACAAGGGAGCCCGCGCCCATGTACGCGGTCGTCCCCACCGGGTTGCGGAGGTCCTTCAGCCGCACCTCATCCGGACCGCCCTCCCCCGCGGCGCTGTTGCTCGGGAGCTCGTTCGTCACGGTCTGCGGCGCGAGCCACGCCTGCCCGGTCTCGCGCCGGCTCCACACCGTCAGGAAAGGACGCAGCACGTCCAGGCGATCGCGTGCGAGGACGCCGCCGCCTCCCCACTCCGAGACGCTCCTCAGATCCTCCAGGTTGTGGAAGTACGTGAGGACGCCGCGGCGGGCGGCGATCAGGTGGGTCGCCAGCTTGAACGCCGTGTAGTCGATCACGGGCACCATGGGGCTGTGCGTCCCCGCCCCCCCGTTGTCGCCGAGCGGCGTCTCCGGAGCGGCCCCCCGCTCGCAGCCGTGGAACGTGGTCCCGTCGAACGACTCGTAGCGGATCACCTCGTTGTCGATCCGGATCCAGCCGCCATCCTTCGCAAACCCCGGGAGGCCGGGCACGACGGCTTGCGCGACGTTCGTGACCTCGATGTCCGTCGCGGCCCCGTCGAGTTCCTGCGCGAGCAGGGCGGAGCCCAGGAGGTTCGCCGTGAGGAACGGCGCGCCGACGGGGTTCACCTTCCCGTTCGCGTCCTCCACGATGCCGGTCCAGATGCTGCCCGTCGGGTCGTTGACGGGTCCCAACCCCTGCGCCTGGAGCGCCTGCAGGTGCGCGGCCACTTGCGGATCCTGCTGGGCGACCTGCTGCGCCAGGATGCCGAGACGGTTCCGAAAGTCGTCACCCAGCGAGATCTCCTCGAGGGAGTCCACGTTGGGGTCGCTCGCGACGTCGCGCTCCCCGTTGTCCCAGCGTTGCCGTTCGGCGGAAGGGTGGGTCCGACCCAACGACTGCTCCATCAGCCCGAGCAGTGTCAGCGCCTCCCAGCGGGCGCGGTCGCGAGCGTTCTCCGTCGTGGTCCTCTCCTGCCCCATCCGCATGGAGAGGGCGAAGGGGACCGCGACGAGCACGAGCGTCACGAGCACGGTGATCACCATGAGCAACGCGATGCCCCGGTTTCGAGCGCGGGTCGTCATCACCGGGATCTCCTTCATCGTTCTTCCATCGAGAACGCCGCGCCGTCGAAGCGCGCGGCCTGGGCGCGGCCCTCGGGCCACGCGAATGCCAGGACCAGTTCGCCCTCGCCGACCGCCCGAGTCCATCCCGCGGAGAGGCGCAGGCGCGCGACGCCGTCGTGGACCACGGCGGCCGGCCCCAGGGCCGACCCGTCGGGCGCGAGGGCCCGGACCGTCGCCCCCTCGCCGTTCGCCATCCGGACGAGGATCCGCGTGGCGTTCGTGGCGAACCCCGCGGGCCGCCAGGCGACGCGAGCGCTCCCCCTCGGCCCCGGCTCGATGAGCAGCGCGGGTCCACGACGGAGGGCCGTCCCCTCGACGAGCCGCCACGCGCGGGCGACGGGACTCGCCAGCGGCCCCCGGGGGGGCAGGCCACCGGTCGCGTCCGGCGAGCGTCCGAAGAAGAGGCCTACCGCGAGGCCGAGAACGAGCACGGCAGCGATCGCCAGCGCGGGGGTGCGCGCGGGGGTGGGAAGGCGGGGTCGGACGGGCGCGGGCGTCGTCGGGCGGGCCGCCGCGCGTCGGCGCGACGGCGCCGGGCGAGAAGCCGCGGCGGCGGCGGCCGGGACCGCGAGCGCGGCCGCCCGGGCGCTCGCCGACAGCGGTTCGGGGCGCCCGTGGACGCGGGCGTCGGCCGCCTCGGCCATCCAGGCGACGAGGGCGGCGTCCCCCGGCTCGTCGCCCTCGCCCCAGAGGGCCGGCAGGGCGGAGGGGTCGATCGCCGGCGCCTCGCCCGGGGTGCCCTCGGCCCGTCGGACGAGGTCCTCCAGGGGATCGTCCGGGAGGGAGGGATCCGGCGGGGGGGAGGGCAGGCGGGTCATCGCTCCACCCCCCGTAGCCGCCCCGTCGCCGGAATCGGACAGGGTCGAAGGCCCTGGCCGGGCCGATTCATGCCGCTGGGCCGCCAGGGTCCTCGGCGAGGAAGGCCCGCAGCCGTGCCTTGGCCCGGGTCACGAGCGGGCCCACGCTCGACGCCTCGATCCCGAGCGCCTCGGCGATCCCCACGTAGTCCAACCGCGCCACCACCCGGAGGCGCAGCAGCAACCGGTCGCGGTCGCCCAGCCGGGCCAGCGCCCGCCTCACCGCCGTCTCCATCTCCCGCGCACGGGCGCCCTGCTCCGGGTCCCGTTCGCGATCCACGGGGGCGAGGTCGGCGCGGGGCACCGGCCGCTTCCGCCGCGCCTGGCGGCCGACGGCGGTGCGGACGAGGACGGAGAGCCAGGTCCTCAGCGGCCAGGCCTCGTCGTAGGCGCGGAGGAGCCGCCGGTCGTCCCGGACGAGGAGGAGGAAGGTCTCGGCGACGATCTCGTCCACGTCCACGTCGGACGCGCGCCCGCCTCGCCGCCGGAGCATGCGGCGCGCCATCCCGGCGATCCCCGGGCCCTCGCGGTCGACGAAGACGGTCCAAGCGGCCGCGTCCCCCCGCAGGAGCCGTCGGACGAGGTCCCCGTCCGTCGGGGCGACCTCGCCGCGGCGGCCGTGATCCGTCGCGTCGGGCCGGGGCGGCGGCACGACCTCTCAGTCGCCGCCCGTCACGACCGGCGCGCGGATGGGCGGCGCCGGTCGCGTGGCCCGCGCGAGGAAGAGGACGGCCCACGCGGTGTCGCACAGATCGCTCGCCTCGTAGCCGTTCTGGGGATCGGCCTCCCCCAGCGCGCCGGTGCGCCAGCTTCCGTCCCCCTTCTGCGTGCCGACGAGGTGACGGGCACCCTCGACGTACCAGTCGTGAAGGCCTACGAGATCGCGGCCCCCGAGGACCGCCGCGCGCTCGAGGCCGTAGAGGTAGTAGTGGTGCCAGTTGGCGGCCGCCGGCCCCGGGTTCCTCTCCACCGTCCAGTTCTTGTCGAGCCAGCAGAAGCCGTCCTGCACCGCCTGCTGCGCCTTGCGCTCCAGCGTCGTGTCGTAGGCGGGAATCCGCCGGGGTCGCAGCAGGGCGTCGTTGCAGATGGCGACGATCCCGATGCCGGACGTGGTCATGCTGCCCGTCGGCACGAACGGCTGCTGCAGGTAGGACCAGCCGCGAGCGCGGTCGCCGGACTGGATCGCGTAGCGGCTGCCGTCGGGTCCGGGGATGATGCGGGGCACCTTCGGCCCGTCGGGCTCCTGTCGCTCGATCATGGTCTGGACGCCCTGCAGGAACACCTGCGGGGGAATCATGGCGCCGCAGTCGCGCGCGTCCCTCAAGCCGAGGTAGGCGTACTGCGTGTTCGAGTGGTCGTCCCGGTGCGCGGGATACCCCCACGTCGCCGTCGCGGGCTTCCGCATCCGCACGAGCCAGTTGGCGATGTCCTGCACCCACTTCAGGACGTCGGGGGGCATCTTGCAGGGGTTGTCGTGCCGCCGGCCCGGCCGGGTGGACCCGGTGAACTCCTTCTCTTCGCCACGCCAGTACCGGCAGATGAACATCAGGAGGACGCTCTCGTCGTAGGTCGTTCCGCTGCCCGACGGCCGGAGCTGGGCGTCCTTCGCCTTCAGGTACTCGTAGAGCTTGTCCACCTCGGGGTCGCCGCGCTGGTCGCCCGCGGCCAGCAGGGCCAGGCCGGCGAGCCCGCTGGCCCCGATCTCGAAGGACTGGGACCCGCGCCGGAACAGCCCGCCCATCGATCCGTTCGGCTTCTGTTGCTTCCGGAGCCAGCCCGCCCCGCGGCGGATCGCCTCGTTGATCTTCTCCTGGAGTTCGGCGTCCGGCACGCCGGGTCGGGCGTCCTTGTCCCCGTCGGCGGCCCTCGCCCCCAGGGGGAGGCCGAGGAGGACCAGGACGAAGAGGGCCGTTCGCGGGGAGGGGGCCATGGCGGGGTCTCCGGAGCTTCGGCGATTCTACGCCGGGTCCCTGCGCCGACCTCCCGCCGGGTGCCGCGGGGCCAACACCCCCCCTCTCGGACCGTAGGCAAGAGCGTGCGGGCTAGAATCCGGCCGTGCAGCGACCGGCCTCCCCCCATCCGGGTTCTCGCGCGAGGAGCCGAGCCTTGACCACACCCGCTGCCGAGACCGTTCCCGCCTGGCAGGCGGCACGTGAAGGAGACCGGGAGGCCGACGCCCGGACCCGCCGGCGGCAGGAGGACGCGCGCCTCGCCGTCCTCGCCCGCGGCGGGGACCAGGACGCGTTCCGGCGGCTGGTGGAGCGCTACCAGAAGAAGGTCTACTGGGTGGCCTACGACATCCTGCTGGACGCGGAGGAAGCCCGGGACGTAGCCCAGGAGACGTTCATCCGCGTCCACGCCGCGCTCCCGAGCTTCGATGCCAAGCGGGACTTCCTGAACTGGATCTACCGCATCGCGCGCAACCTGGCCATCGACGCGTTCCGGCGCCGCCGGCGTCGCGCGGTGCCGGTGGAGGATCTGAGCGAACTGGGCGACGAGGAGGCGGCTCCTCCGTCGGCCATCGCCGACGGGGACCTCCGCGAACGCGTGGCCCGGGTCCTCGCCGACCTGCCGGTCGAGTACCGCCTCGCCCTGACCCTGAGGGAGTATCACGGCCTGTCGCCGCGCGACATCGCGGCGATGACCGACTGCACCTATCCCACCGCCCGGTGGAGACTCCACCGGGCCCGCGCGCTCTTCCGCAAGGCCTGGGAGGAGCGGTACGGCGCGCAGGAGGACGAGCGATCGTGACGAACCTCCCTCCCTGTGCCCATGACGTGGCCCGCCGCCTGCGCACCCTGGAGCGTGGCGACACGTGTGATACGTACGATCTCGACCTGGCCCACCTCTCCCGGCACCTCGACGCGTGCCCCGGGTGCGAGGCGCGCTTCGGCGCCCGCTTCCGGCTCCTCGAGGCCCGGCAGGCGCTGCGACGGCGCGAGGCCCCGGACGGGGTCTTCGACGCCTTCTTCGATGACGTGTGGATGCGGCTCGACCGGGCGCCTGCCGGCGGCGGTCTCTCGACGGCGTTCCTCGACGCGCCCCGGGCCCTGCGCGTGTGGCGCGCGACGGCGTTCGCGGCGATGGTCGTCGTGGGGGTCGGCACCGGCTACGTGATGAACGTGCTCCCGTCCGGCACCCGGGCGGATCCGAGCGCCCGCGAGAAGCGCCTCGACGAGGTGCCTCGCCGGCTCCTGCCCGGCTGGAAGAGCGGCACGTTCGTGACGGCCCCCGCCTTGGCGCCGGCCGACCGCTATCTCCATGTCGATCCGGTCGAACCGCCCGTGCCGGGCTCGGACGACGCCGCCCACGCCGAACACTGGGACTGAGCCGCTCGCCATGAACGGTCGTGGCCCGCGTTCGGCCGCCCTCGGCAGGGCGGTGCGCGTCGTCTTCGCCCTCGTCCTGGCCCTCGTGGTCCAGGTGCCGGGCCGCACGGACGAGCCCGACGCGGACGCGTGGGCCGCGATCGCCCGACGGGCGCGGCCGAGCATCGTCCGGATCGAGTGGCGCCCGCGCGGGGGCCGCGGGGAACCGATCGAGCGGCACGCCATCATCGTGGATCCCGACGGCTGGCTGCTCATGGCCGGCCCCCGCACGCGCCCCGGGACCCTCGCGGCGACGCTCGCCGACGGCCGGGCCATGGCCGCGCGGGTCCAGGCTTCGGACCCCGCGACGGGCCTCACGTTGCTTCGCGTCCCCGTCTACCGCCTGCCGGCGCTCGGAATCCACGCCACGGCCACGCGCCACCCCGACGGTTCGCCCCGGCCCATCCCCCACCGGGCCCCGCCCGGAACGCCGATCATGATGGTCACGGCGGAGGGGGCCATCTCCCTCAGCCAGATCCGGGCGAACCACCGCACGCGACGGATCCAGGACCCCCTCCTGGGCAGGCCTCGCGCCCTCTCCTGTCTCGACGAGTCGTCGCTCTCGGTCATCGCGAGCGACCTGGGGGCCCCGTGGCTGGACGCACAGGGCCGTGTCGTGGGGCTTCTGGTGGGGGCCGAGGCGAGCCCCGCCCCGCCGGCTCCGAAAGCGCCCGGCAAGGAGGGCGACGAGGACAAGCCCCCCACGTTCCGGCCGCGCATCGTGGCCTCCTACGCGGTACCCGCCCGCGTCCTCGAGATCGTCTGGCCGCTCCTGCGCCGTCACGCGGAGGTTCCCCGCGCCATGCTCGGAGTGCGCACGCGACCGCTCGACGAGGCGCTCGCCTCCCACGTCTGCCCCGACTGCGGCGGGCGCGTCGTCACCGCCCTCGCGCCGGACGGGCCCGCGGCGAAGGCCGGCGTGCAGGTGGGAGACATCCTCCGGGGAATCGGCGGGGCCACGTTCGCGCCGGGAACCGAGTTGGCCGACGCCCTGCTCCCCTACCGCCCCGACGACGACGTGCTCCTCTCGCTGATCCGCGCCGGCGAGACCACCGAGGTGGTGGTGCACCTCGGCCATGCTCCTTGAGCCACAGAGCGTGGGGAGAACGCCCGCGCTCGAGCGCGATCAGCGTCGGGTGGCCGTCTCCAGGCGCGCCTCCAGGGTGGCGCCGTCGATGCGCTGGAACATGAGCATGAGCGGGCGGCGGTCCGGACCGAGCACGACCGTGGTGGGAACCGTCTCCATGTAGTACGTCTTGACGAGCTTGCGCTCCGCCTCCGTCCATCCCTCGTCGTTCTTGACGTCGATGGGCACCACGTCCACCCGGCCTTCGAAGCGCTGGAGCACCGGGAGGAACGCGGCGGCCTGGAGGTCGGACGCCTTCGAGGCGTCGTCGTAGAAGAGGAGGACGACCGGCTTGGTGCCCCGGATCAGGGCGATCTGGGGATCCGCCCGCGGGATCAACCGACGGGGGTAGCCGCTCCGCGCGCGATTCCCCGGATCGGCCAGCAGCTTGCGCACGTGGTCGGCGAGATCCACCCCCTCTGGCTCGCCGAACCCCATGGGGGCCGGGTCGGGCGGGACGGGGGCCTCCGCCGCGGGCTCCGGGACCGGATTCCCGCCGTCCGGGGAGCCGGCCGCGGGCGCGGGGGCCGGCGTGCCCTCGAGCCACGGGTCCTTTGGCGCGGCCGGTTCGACGGGGGCGGGGGGCGCCGGGGACACCGCGGGGGCAGGGGGCTCGGGGGCGAGGGGTTCGGGGGCGGGGGGTTCGGGGGCGAGAGGTTCGGCGGCCGGCGCTCCTTCCAACCACGGGTCCGTCGGAGCCGCGGGGGGCGCGGTCGCGGCGGTCGGCGTCCGGGGCGGGGCCGTGGGTTCCGGCTCGGGGGCCGGGCGCATGCCGGGCGGCGGCGGCAGGCGCTCCGCAGGGGGCGTCGTACCCCTCGGGGCGGACCGCTCGCCCACCGGAGGATTCGTCGGGGCGGGCGCCGGCACGGCCTCCGGCCCGGGCGCCGGCGAGGGGGGAGGCGTCTGTGTGGGCGGGGCGATCGGGTCCCCGTTCTCGTCCACGTAGATCACCTTGTCCTTCCGGGGATCCCAGGCCGGCGGGGGCGGGGGCGGGGGCACGCGGGCGCCCCCGCCGGGATCGGCGCGGGCCACCCCGAGGCTCGGGGGCAGCAGCAGGGAGCCCGCCCCGAGGAGCGCGAGAACCAGCAGGGTGACCGTGGAGCGCATCGTCGTGCGGCAGCGGCTCATGGTGAGGATCCTCCCGGTGCGGCCTTGGGGAGGCGCGCTCCCCACGTCCCCGTGCGAAAGCGCGAAGGCGTCGAAACCGGGGCTTCGGCCCCATCCTTCGCGACCTCTAGAGGATACGCCCCCCCCTGCGGGTTGTTGGCCCTGCGGCGGGCTCGGGAGGGACGCGGGACCTATTTCTCCACGACGGTCGCGCTGACGTCGATCGCGATCCGCGGCATGTCCGGGCGGTCCGTCTCCACGATCATGGTCGCGGCGAGGGGACCGGGCTTTCGCGGCACCCCGTCGTAGACGACGTCCACGGCCCACCTCCCGTCGGTGTCGCGGTCCCAGGTGGCCTCGAACCCGAGGGGACCGCGTCGCGCCTCCGCCCCCTCGGCGGGCTCGAAGTGGACGTCCTTCACCTCGAAGGTGATGTCGTCGGTGCCCGGCAGCAGGCGGACGCGGATCTTCCGTGCCGGTGCGGGGACGTAGCCCAACGCCACCTGCGCCGGGTAGGCGGAGATCGGCGGGACGACCATCAGATGCGCCCGCACGACGACCTCGGGCCGGTCGGGGTGCGTCGTCTTCACCACGATGGCGTCCTGGAAGGGCCCTTCGACGTCGCGTCCCGGATGCGTGATCCTCACGTCCAGGATGCGCTGGTTCGGGTCCTTCATCGGGACGACCTCGTAGGTGTACGGCACGGGCTTTCCGTCCACGAGGACGCGCCCCTCCACGCCCGTCACCTTCCAGTCCTGGTCCCCGATCGCGCTCCGGAGCCTCACCGTTCCGGTGGACGGCTCTCCCACGAGCACCCGCGGGAAGCTCAGGTGGAGCGGCGTGGCGATCAGCCCCACGGTGATCGAAGCCTGGACGCTGAAGGTCACGCGAGGCCGGTCGGGCTCGTTCGTGAAGACGGAGACCGTCTTCTTCACGTTTCCCTCGCGCCCCTCCGTGTCGAGCTCGACCTCGATCGTGCCGCTCTCTCCCGGCTCGAAGGTCCGATCGTCCCCCACGAGGTGTCCCTTGATGCAGCCGCAGCTCACGCTCACGTCCCGGATGCAGAGCGTCCCGGTCCCGTCGTTGCGAAACGCGACCTTGCGATCCAGGACGACGCCCTGCTTCACGCTCGAGAAGTTGACGCCTTCCGGGGGGAGGTCGAGCTTCAGATGGGCGGGATGCTCGCGATCGGGTTCGCATCCCTCGATGTCCCAGGGGACCTGGCGATAGGGGTCGGCCCACCGCCCGCCGCCGCCCGTGAGCGACGCGTCGTTGCTGCGCGCCTCGAGGGCGAGGGCGATGACCCCCGCCATCACGAGGAGGGCCAGGACGCTCGTCAGGACGATGACGGCGCGGGTGCGGCGGCCCGAACCCGAGGAGTCCGGCGGCGCCGTCGGGGCAGGAGGATCGGAACGTCGGGATTCGGTGTCCATGGCGCTCCCTGAGGGACGTCCAGCGGGGGGAGGAGGCCTCACCGGAAAACGGGCGGCACCCCCAAGAATACCGCTCAGCGGGGGTGGACGGTGCGGTCGTCCGCGGGGACGGTCCGGTGGTCCACGGCCGGCAGGTAGGTGTCCTCGTAGTGCTCCTCGAAGCCGTGGCTGTTCTCGACATCGTGGCAGACGGCGCAGCCCCGCCGGCCGGGCTCGCGCCGGTTGGGCCCCCCGGCCTTCCAGAGGCTGCGGTCGTAGGGGTCCTGGACGTGCGCGGAACCGGGGCCGTGGCAACTCTCGCAACCCACCCCCGCCAGGAAGGGGGTCCGCTCGGGGTCGCGGAACCCGCTCGCCAGGCGGCTCCACTTCCCGTTCGTGAGGCGCTGGAAGCCGACGACGTGGCAGCGCACGCACTCCGGGTCCCAGGCGTAGCCCTTCTCCCGGAGCGTGTCCAGGGCCGCGGCGTGGCCCGTGTCGCTCCACGAATCGTAGATGGCCGGATGGCAGACGGCGCACCGCGCCGAGCCCACGTAGCGAGCGCGGGGATCGTCCGGCTGCGTCTCGAAGCGCCGGAGGTAGTCCCGCTCGCGGACGACGCGCCTGTAGGCGTCGAAGAGGGAGGTGACGGCGTCGCGCGACGGGCTCCGGTACCGGGTCTCGAACTTCTCCAGGAGCTCGACGACGTGCCACGACACGTGCCACGCGCCGTCGGGCTGCCGCACGAGGTCCACCACGCCGACCTCCTTCCCGAAGGAGGCGAGCGACACGAGGAACGGCCCGTCCTCGAGCGGACGGTCCTCGACGACCTCCGCCCCGGCACCGCCCCCGAAGTCCACGATCACCGTCGGACCGAGGCGCTTCATCGCCGTCTCGACGCTCTCGATCGCCTCCCCCGTGGCGTCCGTGCTGACGATCCACAGCGCGTCGGGCCGGGGCGGGAGACGACCCAGCACGCCGTCGGGTGGCCACACGCCGATCGTGACGCCGCCGAGCCGGGCCAGGTGCGCCGGATCCAGCAGGGTGAGCGCGCGGATCTCCAGGTCGGCGCGCGGGATCTCCACGAGGGGCGACTCGCGCGAGGCGAAGGCGAGCGGGCCGTCCCGCGAGAGGGGCGCGTTGCCCGGCGGCGCGGGGCGGAAGCCGCCTTCGAGCGGCTCGGCCATGGCGGGGACGAACAGGTCGGGCGTCCCGAGCAACAGGGCGTCGAAGCCCATGACGCCGAGCGCGCGCCGGTAGAGCGCGGCCTTCGTCTCGGCCTGCGGCTCCGCGGGCGAAGCCACGCTCCACCCCATCGAGAGGGCGACCACGTCGCCGCCGGGCCGCCGCCGCAGGAGATCGGCCAGGGCGGCCAGCCGCTCCAGCCCCCCCATCTGCGGCTCGCTGCAGCCGCAGGGCTTGAGCTTCCCGCGTTGGTTGCCGACGACGAGCACCGTGAGGTCGGGATGGATCCCTCGCACCCAGGCCTCGTCCACCGGGCCGGCGCCCTCCGGGGGCGCGTCCGCCGCACCCTCGGGGGGGACGCCCACCGGGGCCGGCGGGCGAGCGGGCGGGGCCGGCTCCCCGGCTTCGTCCGCACAGGCGGCGGAGCCGAGCGCGAGCAGGGCGAGCAGCCACCAGAGGCGAGGCGTCATCCGGGGCAGGATACCGCCGGTCACCCGACAGCGCGGACCACGAGCGCCGTGATGTCGTCCTCCAGGGGCTGTCCGCGGCGGAACCGGTCCAGATCCGCCAGCAACCCGTCCAGGACCCCCGAGGCCGTGCGCCCCGAGGCCGCGTGGCGGTCCAGGGAATCGCGCAGGCGCTCCTCGTCGTACATCTCGCCGGCGACGTCCTTCGACTCCGTGAGGCCGTCCGTGTAGAGGAGGAGGACATCTCCGGGCTCCAGGGAGCAGGGTTCGGAGCACCGGAACCGGGCATCGGGCATCGCGCCCAGGATCGGTCCCGTGCGATCGAACTCCTCGATCCGCCCGCCGGGCCGCCACAGGATGGGCGGGTTGTGACCCGCGCTCGCGTAGACGAACTCCCGCGTCCCCGGGTCGATCACGCCCAGGAAGAGCGACATGAACGAGCCGAGCGGCATGTCGCGCTGGAGGAAGCGGTTCACGCGCGTCAGACACGCCGCGGGGTCGGTGGACTGCTCGAGCAGGAGGTGGACGAGCGCCCGCGTCATGGCCATGTAGAGCGCGGGACGGATGCCGTGGCCGCTCACGTCGCCCACCACGAGTCCGAGCCGCCCGCCGTCGCAGGCAATGACGTCGTAGTAGTCGCCGCTCATCGCCTCACAGACCCGCCCCTCGCCCGCGAGTTCGATGCCCTCCGCGCTCGGCATCACGTCGGGGGCGAGCCGTTGCTGCACGTCCCGGGCGAGCTCGATCTGGCGCTCCATGCGGTCCCGCTCCGTGCGGACCAGCTCCAGGCGGGCGTTCTCCAGCGCGGCGGCGATCAACCCTCCCAGCGTTCGGAAGACGCGCTCCTCCTTGTCGGTGAACTCCTTGTTCGGCCGGTAGGTCGCATCCAGATAGAGGACACCGATGAAGCGATCCTCGTAGACAAGCGGTGCCGCCATCACGCTCAGGAGCTTCAGGTCCACCACCGACTTGGTGAGATCCCCGTTCTGGTATTCGTCGGGGGGCATGATGTTGCGGTTGAGCCGGCCCGACGTGACCGCCGCCCTCACCGCCGTCTTGCTGAAGAGGACGTCTCCGAGCGGAAGGTCGTGCCCATCGCGCTGCCGGGCGACGTGCGGGACCAGCTCCTCGTCGTCGGGGCCCCGCATGAGGAGGATGCCCCTCTCCGCCCCCGTGAGGGCGATGGCCCGATCGACGGCGCGTCGCATGCGCTCGTCGGGATCCACGAGCCCGTAGAGCTCGCCCACCGTCTCCATCACGAGACGGAGGTTCGCCCGGTCCCGGGAGGGGTCGCCGGACGTGAAGTCCCACCACGGATCGCCGGATTCGCTCATTCGTTCACCGTCTCGAGGCGTACCCGCACTCTGCACCCTCCCTCCGGGCAACGCTCCCGAACGAACTCCCTCGCCAGGCGGTTGATGAGGAAGAGGCCGCGGCCCCTCGGAGCGTCCAAGGGTACCGGCTCGGTGACGTCCCGGTCCAGTAACCCGCTGGGATCCTTCCCGGTCCCCGGGTCGGTCACGTCGAAGGTGACGCTCTCCCGCGTCACGGCGATCGCGACGACCGTCCGCTCCGAGCCGTCGCACCGGGACCCGTGCTCGATGGCGTTCTGGATCAACTCCGTGGCCACGAGGATGGCCTCCTCCACGTCGTCCTCCTCCCATCCCTGGGCGAGCAGGAGTCCCTCGATCATCTTCCGGCCGGGTCGCACGAAGATCAGGTCCGTCGGCAGGCTGATGAAGAGTTCGGCGGGCAGTCCTTCCGGCATGCGTTGCGTGTCCCCGGCCCGTTGCCGGACGTGCCCCGTCGCGGGGTTGGCTCGTACCATACTGGCCTCCCCCCCGCCTGTGAAGGGAGCGACCCGGTCGCGCATCCGCCCGTTGAAGATCCTCGGTCTCAACGCCTTCGGCCACGACGCGGCCGCCGTCTTGCTGGTGGATGGCGAGGTCGTGTTCGCCGCTTCGGAGGAGCGTTTCGACCGCGTTCGCCACAGCGCGGCGTTCCCGCGCGGAGCCATCGCCGCCGCGCTGGCGAGTGCCGGGATCGGGCCCCGTGGCGTGGACATCGTCGCGTTCCCCTGGACCCGTTCCATGGCTCGGGGGCGCAAGGCGTGGTGGTTCTTGCGGCACGCTCCCGCCTCGCTCGCCTTCCTCCGGGAGCGCCCCGATCCCGAGCTTCCGTCCCGCGGGGCCTATCTCCGCCGGATGCACGGACTCGAGGCGCAACTGGCCCGTGAGGGCTTCAGGGCGCGGCTCGAGCGCGTTCCCCATCATCTCGCCCACGCGGCGTCGGCCGCGCTCGCCCTGCCCGACGCGACGGGCGCGGTGGTGACGGCGGACGGCATGGGAGAGTGGACGACGACGGCCACCTGGACGGTCGAGGCGGGCCGACCGCGGCTCGTCGCGAGTGCCGGCTACCCGCACAGCGCCGGCAAGGCGTACGCGGCGGTCACGCAGTGGCTCGGCTTCCGCCCCGAGAGCGACGAGGGAAAGACGATGGGGCTCGCGCCCTACGGCGCGGGCGACTCGCCGGCCGCGCGCTTCGCCCGAAGCCTCGTCGTCCACGATCCGCGGAGGCTCCTCCGCGTCCGCCGGAAGTGCTTCGACTACCCGCTCGGCCGGGCCCGGCTCTGGGGGAGGGCGTTCCTCCGGCGGGCGGGCCCACCGCGCGCACCGCGCGCCGCGCTGGAGGACCGACACCGGGACGTCGCCCGGGGCATCCAGGACGCCGTCGAGGACGCGTTCCTGGAGTTGGCCCGACGGCTGGTGGCGGAAACGTCGGCAGCGGCCCTAGGGCTCGCCGGCGGGGTCTTCCTGAACTGCGCCCTCGACGGCCGGCTTCGGCGCGCGCTTCCCGTCCCCGTCCGCCCCTTCCCGGTAGCGGGCGACGCCGGCGCGGCGTGGGGCGCGGCGGCCCTCGCGTGGCTCTGCCGAGCGGGCCGGCCGGCGGCACCGCTCTCGACGCTGCGACTCGGACGGGACCTCGACCGCGAGGAAGGCCGCGCCGCGACCGGCACCGAAGGGATGGCCCTCGACGACCTGGCCGACCGCGTTGCCGCCCTCGTGGCCGAAGGAGCGCTGGTCGGCGTCGCGCGGGGGCGCGCCGAGTTCGGCCCCCGGGCGCTCGGCGCGCGGAGCGTCCTCGCCACGCCGACCACGGAGGCCTCACGCGACCGCGTGAACGGTCACAAGGGCCGCGAAGCGTGGCGACCCCTGGCCCCGGTGGTCCGTGCGAACGACGCGGCGCTCTTCCACGGGCTGGGAGAGAGTCCCTGGATGATCCTGACGTTCGAGGCGACGCCGGAGGGACGGCGCCTCGTTCCCGGCGCGGTTCACGTGGACGGGACGGCCCGCGTCCAGACCGTGACCGCCGGCGGCGAGCCGCTCCTCTGGAAGATCCTGGAACGCCTCCCCGCCCACGACCATCCGCCGTGCGTGCTCAACACGAGCTTCAACCGACGCGGCGAGCCGATCGTGAACACGGCGGCCGAGGCCCTGGAGGCCGCGCGGGCGATGCGCCTGGACGCCGTCGTGCTGGGCGATTCGCTCCTGGCGCTCGACGGGGGAGATCCCCGCCGGTAGGGATCGGGGATCCAAACGCCCGCGTACGGTCAGCGCCGCGGTCGGCGAAAGAGGCTCTCGGGGGCGCTCGCGACGATCGTGGGGTTCGCCTCGCAGGGGCTCCAGCAGCCCGGGCAGCGGTCGCGGGCGACCTCGTCGCGCGTCCGGCGGGCCGTCTCCGTGGCGAGGATCTCCCGGAGCGGCGTGCGGTACGCGTTGCCCAGCGGCCGATCCCAGACCGTGCAGGGATGGACGTCGCCGTTCGTCGCGACGAAGACGGAGGCGACGAGGCTCTTGCAGGGTAGCGGGCTCCTTCCCGTCTCCAGGTAGGCGGGAAGGAGGCGGAGGTAGGTCGCCTCGATCGCGTCCACGGGGGAGGTCGAGCCTCGGCGGGCGCGGAGGGCCGGCCCCACCGCGCGACCGACGGCGTCCGGCGCGCGCACCCGGCTCTTCTCGTTCGCGTAGTAGTGCGCGCTCCTCGTCCACACGTTCAGGTGCAGGTCCTTCCAGTCCACGAGAGCTTCGCCCGGATCCTGGCGGGCCCGGACCGCGGCGAGTGTCTCGGGGATGCGGTCGGCATTCTCGGACGTCAGCGTCATCCCGAAGACCACCTGGGTCTTGGGGATCCGTCGCAGCAGGGCGAAGGTGCGGCAAGCGCTCTCGAAGGCCCCCTCCCGTCCCCTCGCGCGGTCGTGGTGCTCGGGGGGCCCCTCCAGGCTCACCGTGACGAGGAGGCGGGGGATCCCGAGCGCGGCCATCCGCCCGACGTCCTCCGCGATCCTCTCGGGCTGTTGCCCGGTGGTAGGGAAGTCCAGGACCGCGAGACGGGGAACCGCCCGCTTCACCGCCGCGGCGACGTCGGAGACGTCGTCCCGCAGGAAGATCTCCCCTCCGGTCAGGTTCACCCAACGGAGCGACTCGAGCCCCCGGAGAAGGCGCTCCACGTCCTGGGGCGCGGGCTCCGGGCGGTCTTCGCGGGCCCAGATGAAACAGCCACGGCACCGGCAGTCGCAGCGGTCGGTGAGGGACAGGGTGATCTTGAAGGGCGACGCGGCGCCCATGCGGGTGGCCGCGATCCGGCCCGCGAAGGACGCGTACGCCTCGAGCGCCGCCCGGTTCACGTTCCGCTCCGGAACAGGGGGCTGTCGGGCCACCGCGCCATGGCCCGTCGGCGAACCTCGGCCGCCTCCTTCCCGTCTCCCAGTTCCTCGAGGAGGAGGGCCAGGTTGGCCGTCTCCTCCGGTCCCGCCTGCGGTTCTCCGGTGAGCTTGCGATAGACCGGGAGGAGCCGCGCCAGCGCCTCCGCGTCGGTTCGGGAGGGGGCGATCTCCACGTCGCGGAGGATGGTCGCGCGCTTCGACAGGTACATCTTCCGCATCGCTTGGGACAGGTCGCGGGGCGGCTTCTGGACGAGGACCTGGAGCGCGAGGTTCAGACGGGTCTTCCTCCGCTCGTACGGAGCGGATGCGAGCACGGCGTCGGGATCGTCCGGGTCTACCCCGTCCAAACGCAGCAGGTCGTCGTTCGCGCGCTTCGCCTCGACGACGTCGCCGAGGTCCACGGCGGCCTTGACGCGCGCACGCTGTACGTGGCGGAGGAGCTCGGGTGAACCGCGGCCCCGGACGAGACCGATGCGCGCCCACGTGTCCAACGCCAGCCGGTACAGCCGTAGCTGGGCCACGCGCGCTTCCCGGCGTCCCTCGCCGCCGACGATCACCTGGCCCGGCGGTCCCGTCTGACGCAGAGCGTCCGCCACCGATCCGAGCGCGTCCGCGAGGAGCACCATCGACTTGGCGTCCGCGGGGTTGTAGGCCAGGTAGCTCCGATAGGCGATCTCCGCGTCGCGGATGCGCCCGGCTCGCAGGTACTCGTAGGCCAGCCCTTCGTACGCCCGCATGTGGCCGGGCCGCTCCCGGAGCACCGTCTCCCACAGGGAGAGATCGCTCCTCCACGCCTCGGCGCGGCTCCGCGTCACCGGCAGCAGGGCGACGACGATCGCGGCCACCAGGAGGCCGCCCACGAGGCGAGGGATGCCCTTCCAGCGCGAGAGGCCCCAGGCCACGCCCACGGCGGCGCAGAACAGCACCGGGTAGAGGAACCGGTCGGCGACCAACGCCTTCAGCGGCACCAGGACGTTGCTCGCGGGGACGAGACAGGCGAGGGCGCCCCACGTCGCGAGCGCGAGGGCGTTCCGGCGCCGCATGCCCCACCAACCCGCCAGCAGGAGCGTCGCGAGAAGGCCGATGCCCAGCACGACCGAGGGATCCGACCATCGCCCGGGAATCCGGAGGTGGACGTCGAACGCGAAGCGGGAGGGCCAGAGGAGGTCCTTCGCGTACCACCAGAGCCCCCCGAGCATCCCGCGCCCGGCGGCCGCCCGGCTTCCCCGGGGAACGCGCCTTGCGCGAGGTCGCCGATGACGGTCAGACGCACCGCGATGTAGCCCAGGGCGACGAACAGGAGCACGGCCGTCCTCGCCACGGTCGTGCGCCACGGCAGGCGCCGTCCCGGGGGCAGGGCGACGTCGCGCAAGAGCAGCAGCGCGGGCAGCACCACCGCCGACTCCTTGGCGAAGCAGGCCAGGAGGGCGAGGAGCGCGCCCAGGAGCGTGCGACCGACGCCGGGGCGCTCCAGGACGAGAAGGGCCGCGAGCATGCCCACCAGGGCCAGGAGGTCGCCGCGGCTGGAGACCCATGCCACCGCCTCGACGGCGACGGGATGCACCGCGAAGAGCAGGCCGGCGAGGAGCCCGGCGTCCACCCGCTCGCCGGCGACGCGCCACGCGAGGCGGAACACCAGGATCGCGGCGAGAGCGTGGAGGAGGAGGTTCTCCCAGCGGAACGGCGGCGCGTCGTCGCGCCCGAAGACGGCCGTGTCCACGGCGTAGTCGAACGTGCGGATCGGGCGATAGATGTCGGGGTGGATCCCCTCGGACGCCGAGGCCGTCTCGGGGTCGCGGAAGTAGGCGGGGACGTCTACCGTGTCCAGCGCCGGGTTCTGCTCCACGAACCGATGGTCATCGAAGACCCAACCGCCCCCGGTGGACGTACCGTAGGCCGCGACGGCCGTCAGGACGACGACGAGCGATCCGACGAGCCAGGGCCGCCTCACGCCGGCACCTCGGCGAGCACCCGGCCCAGCGCCGTCACCACCTCCCCCGTGGCGACGGAGGCCGTGCACACGTGGATGCGGCAGCGACTCGAGCGATAGTTCGCCTCCGTCAGGCACGGGCTGCAGGGCAGCGCCCGGTAGAAGGACCGGGAGCCGGGCGCGAGCGGGCCGTAGAGCACGGGCGTGTTCGGTCCGTAGACCGCGAGCGTCGGGACGCCCAGCGCCGACGCCAGGTGAACGGGGCCCGTGTCGTTCGAGACGAGGACGGACGCCCGGGCGAGCACGGCGACGAGCCCGCCGATCCCCAGGCGTCCCGCGAGCGAGAGGGCGCCGGGGCCGATCGCCGCCGCCACCGCGCCGGCCAGGGGTGCTTCCCCCGCGGATCCGGTCACGAGCACGGCGTGGCCGCGGGCGATGGCCGCCCGCCCCACCGCTGCGAATCCCGATGGCGACCAGCGGCGACCGGGGAAGTTGTCGCCGCTCCCGGGGTGGAGAACGACGAGTGCTCCTTCGGACGGGACGCCCGCCTCCGCAACCTCCCGCTCCCCTCCGACCGTCGGCGAGAGCGCGCCGGGAACGTACGGTCCGGGATCGACGCCCGCGGCCTCGGCGAGGTCCCGGAACGAGCGCGACACGTGCACGTCGCGGCGAAACGGCACGAGCACCGTGTACAGGCCGTCGCGACCGCTCCCGCACGCGAAGCCCACGCGCTGCTTCGCACCGCCCAGCCGGGCGAGCAGGGCACCGCTCCTCGAGAACTGCTCGAAGTCGAGCGCGAGGTCGGGCGGGGCGGCCCTCAGGCGGCCCACGGCCCGCAGGAGATCGCCGACGACCGCCGCGTAGGAGCGCGGCCGCACGACCATCACGTCGTCGGCCAGGTCGCGAACCAGCGGCAGGTTCCCCTCGAATGTGGCCGCGACGAGACGGGCGCCGGGCCAGCGATGCCGAACGTCGCGGACGATCGGCCTCAGCAGCGCCCAGTTCCCGAGCCCCCAGAACTTCGTGACGAGGATCCGTCGGACGTCGCGGACGGGCCCGGGCGGGTCCAGGGCCTCGCGCCAGCCGTCGGTCCCGCCGATCAGCCCCGCAGCCAAGCCTCCCAGTCGGCGATCGAGGAGCTTGGCGAGGTGGAGGTTCACGCGCGGGCCCCCCTCGTTCGGGGTTGAGGCAGCGCGAGGTTCATCTCGGCGTGGCAGTTCCAGAGGCACGCGCGGCAGGAGGCCAGACGGCGGCGCGCCGCCGCGTACTCGCGGCTCCGCCAGAGACGAGCGAGCGGGATGCTCCCGACGGGCTCCTTCCGTTCCATGAGCGGGAAGCACGGGTAGACGTCGCCGTAGCAGTCCACCACGACGCTCGTGTGCGGGGCGTAGCAGACGAGGGGACTGTCGTCGCCGGCCAGGGCCTTCCCGAGGAGATCCACGTACGCCGGACTGTTGTCGAGACGATCTCGGCGGTAGAGATCCCGCAACGCTGCGGCGGCCTTCGCCACGCGGCCCGCGTCGGGGCGCTTCTCCCCCTGGCCGAAGTCGTGTACGGGCACGAAACCGAGCCGATCCGCGCCTGCCTCGAAGGCCGTGCGTGCGATGTCCTCGACGTCCTCGAGGTTCTCCGACGTCAGCACGCAGACCGCGGTGAGCTTCAGGCTCCGCGGCGACCGCCGTGCCCTCGCCAGGCCGGTCAGGGCCCCCACCGCGTCCTCGAAGGCGCCCGCGCGCCTCCTCGCGCGATCGTGCACCTCGGCCGTGGCCCCGTCGAGCGAGATGTTCGCGGAGCGGATCCCCGTCCGGACGAGCGCCCGTGCCGTCTCGGAGACCCGGAAGCCGTCGGAGTTGAGGTGCATGTGGAGGCCGAGCCGCGTCCCGTACGCCAGCAGATCGAGGAGGTCGCCACGGAGCATCGGCTCGCCTCCGCTCGCGCCGACGCCCGCCACCCCGATCGCCTTCATGTCCCGCAGGACGGCCTCGTACGCGCGGGTGTCGAGCTCCGTCTCCCCGCGCCGCCGTCGGTCGAGAGCGCGCCGCGGAAGATCGCAAACGCGGCAACGGAGGTTGCATCGATACGTGACCAGGAGGGTCCCGAGCGTCGGACCGACGAGGGGACGGCCCGCCGGCCGCGAGAGCGCGCTCCCCACCCAGCGGAGGCCCAGGTCCAGGACGCCGGCCACGTCGGCGCGGCCGATCCGCTCGCGGACGACGTCGCCGTACTGCCGGCGGACCCGCCACGCCCTCATGCGCTCGCCTTCTCGCGACGTGCGGGGGCCTGGGGGACACGGCGCGAGGCCTCCTCGGGCGCGGAGAAGCGGGGTGCCGCCGCGTCGCTCGGATACTCGGTGCACCGCGCGCAGACGTCGGGGAGCTCGCCCGTGACGTGGGCGCGGCGCAGGCGGCGCATCGCCTCGCCGTTCCAGATCTCCTTCAGGTCCTGGCGCCGCGCGTCGCCGACGGCGAGGACGCCGTCGTGGTCCACGCAGCAAGCCGTGACCCGGCCATCCTGGAGCACGACCAGCCCCCCCCGCCAAGGCTCCCGGCAGCGCGTGCGGCGACGGCCCTCGGTCAGCAGGGGGATGCGCTGCACGCGGTCTGCCCTCCCCGCGTAGCGCCGGCGGAACGTCTCCGCAGCGCGCTCGGTCTCCGGGGCGACGACCATCGAGACATCCACCGCGGTGGCGGAGCCCCGGGCGTTGCGCAGGGCGATCAAACGCTCGAGGCCGGCCTCCGTCCTCGCCAGGGGAATCCCCCGCACCTGCTCGTGCGACCGGGCGTCGCCGTCGATGGACACCGTGACCCGGTCCACGCCGGCGTCGAGGATCGCGCCGATCCGCTTCGCATCGAGCAGCGTGCCGTTGGTCGTGAGGAAGGTGCGCATGCCGAGCCGCCCGGCGAGGCCCGCGAGCCGACCGAAGAGGGGGTGGAGGAGCGGTTCCCCCCATTGGAAGAGGAGGACGAAGTCCAGCGGGCGCGCGCGTTCGAGGACGCGGCGGAAGAGCCCTGGGTCCATGCGCCCGCGGGGCCGCTCCATCCGCCCGTTGCCGGTCGGACAGAAGCTGCACCGCAGGTTGCACCGGTTCGTGAGCTCGAGATTCGCGGAAAGCAGCAGCGGCGCGCGCTCCAGACCCACGCGGTAGGCGATCTCGTTGAGGATCCCGCCGAGGACACTGCGAACGGTCCGGTACCGGAGCGCCACGACTTCGGCCATCTCGGGCCGGCGCAAGTAGAGCCGCGCCACCACCTCGCCCAGCAGGCGGGCGGGCCAGGGAGGAGAGCGGCGCGACGTCGTCACGGTCGAGTCCTCCGACGAAAGGACGGGCGCCCCCCACGGAAGGGCGCCCGTCCCGGATGGTCGATGCCGTCCCCCGAATCAGCGGGTGAAGGGGATCGTGAAGTCCAGGATGGCCGGCAGCTCCGACATCGTGTACGGATAGTCGTCCGCACAGTCGAAGCGCCACCGGTAGCGCACGTAGCGCAGGCCGTCCACGTCGTTCGGGTTGGCACTCCACTGGGTCACGCCCGTCGCGGTCAGCGGCGTCGCACCGCCGACCGGCAGGGGCGACAGGTTCGCCGCGCCCTGGAACTCGAGGACCACGTTGTAGTCCACGCCGAGCACGAGCCCGTCGTCGCCGAGGTCCGTGAAGTTGTCCGTCCAGAAGGGCATGTCGAAGATCACCGTGTTGGTGAACAGGTCGTACCAGTGGCTCATCGCCGCCGAGACGTGGTCCACGGTGGGCTTGTACTCGAACGCGGTCTGCGCCGGGGAGACCGTCGCGCTAGCGTCCACCGTGACGCTCGCGCCGGACTTGGCTCCGAAGGCGATCTTGCCCTGCGCGCCGTTCCCGCCGACGAGGTCGACGTCGCCGCTCTGGCCGCCGGCACCGCCGTCGGCCGTCAGCACGGCCGTCGCGCTCAGGGTCACGCCGGTACCCCCGACGAGCAGGATGCCGCCGCCGGCACCGCCGCCGCCAGGGCCGCCGCTACCGGACGGCGTCGCCCCCCCGTTGACGCCCGTGACGCGGTCGGCGTTCTCGCCCGTGCCGCCGGGAGCGTCGTCCGCACCGAGATCGATCGACTGGTCGGCGATCGCGAAGGTGCTTCCACCCGCGCCACCGTTGCAGGAGATCGAACCGGAGACCGTGACGGTGCCGTTGGCCAGGATGATCAGGCCGCCACCGCCGCCGCCACCACCGCCGCCGCCGGCGTCGCCGTTCTCGATGGTGGTGTTCCCGTTGGTGTCCTCGCAGCCACCGCCGCCGCCGCCGGTCCCGCCCGACCCGTCCATGTTCGGCGAGAAGGTGCGGTCCGGGGCGAAGACGCTCAGCGAGATCCCGAACTTGTTCGTCCCGATCAGGGCGCCGCCGTTCCCGGCGGGGTTGCCGTCGGCGTCGGAGCCGCTGTCGCCGACGGCGCCGTACCCGCCGCCGCCGCCGCCTTCCTGGTCGGGCGCCTGGCCGAAGCCCCCGCCGGAGCCGCCGGCGGTGCCGTCCGTCCCGAGGGCGGGCGTCCGGGCGTGGCCGGGGCTGCCGATGCCGCTCGCGTTCTTCACCTGGAACGGATCGCCGCCGGCGCCGCCGTTCCCGCCGCCTGCGGCCGCGGTGCCGCCGTCGCCGCCGGCGTCCGCAGCGCCCGCCACCGTGTAGACGGTCGTACCGTCCGTGTCCAGCCCCGGACCGCCGTTCTGACCGTTCAGGACGATCGTGCCGGCGATGGTCACGTTGCCGCGGCACAGGATGACGAGCGGGTGGCTCCCGGAGACCGTCAAGGTGTCGCTCGCGGCCAGGTTGAACGAGTTGTACTCGTAGATCCCGTCGCTGTTCACCGAGGCGCCCGGACCCGGATCGGTGTTCAGGTTGATCGCGGCACCGATGTCGCCGCTGTCGAAGTCCCCGTCGCCGCCGGTCCCGACCCACGGCTTGAACACCGCCTGGAGGCGACCGGTCTGGACCGCCACGTCCGGGTTCACGACCAGGCCGGACATGCCGAACAGTCGGAACCCTCCGTTCCAGTTCGCCGTGGTGGTCTGGCCGACCCCCAGGGCGTCGAAGGAGAGCGTGTACTCGGGGTACGGGACGTCCGCCGCCGGGATCGCCTCGTGCAGGTCACCCGTGCTGGTGTTGGTCTGCTCGAAGACGCCGGGCTCGTTCGTCCCACTGAGGGAGTCGCCGTACTCGTTCAGGTTGGTGTTGTAGCCCTCGTTGAACGACTGCGCGGTCCCGGGCACCACCAGGGTCACGAAGAACAAGCGGTAGCCCGGAGGCACCACGCCGGAGTTGTTCACCGTGTCGTCGATCGGCCCGTAGCCGCCGAGAGCGGGGTTCGGCCGGTCCGTGATGACGAGGGGGTTCCCCGGAAGGTCCGTCACGGCCGGCGTGACGTTGATCATGTACGTACCCTGGGGCACGCCGCCCACGGGGTTGCCGAACTCGTCCTCGTTGGACGCGACGATGATGATCTCCGTCTGGTCCAGCGACTGCACGATGAGGGGCTTGTTCGTCCGGATCGGCTCCGGCGGAATCGGCACACGGTCCGTGTCGCCGACGCGCCAGAGTTGCACGTTCACGCCCAGCTTGGCCGTGGGGACGTACGGCACGACCGTCAGCGGGTCGAGGGGCTCGTTCAGCCGCACGCGGAGCGCCGGCATGTTGATCGTGCCGGGCGTCACCGCGGAGGGCGTGCCCACGCTCTGGTCGTTGTGGGTCGGCGTGCACTGGTCCAGGATGACGTGTGGCGGGCCCTCGTTCTTGAGGCAGAGCAGGCGGGCGCCGGGACCGGACCCGAACTGGATCTCCCCCGCGTACAGCGAATTGTCCGGGTTCTGGAGGCACCCCTCCGTATCGCTCCGCCCGCCTGCGCTCGGCGGGAGCCCGTGGCTGAACGGGCGTCGCGGCTCGACGAAGAGCGGCGTGGGCACCGTCGTGAACTGGTACCCCTCCGCGCCGAGCAGCGGACTGCCGTTGGGCGTGGTGATCGTGGACGGCGCGGGGAAGACCGCGAAGTCCACGCTGTACGTGGTGGCCGCGGCGTACCCTGCATCCGAGTAGTCCTCGAAGTTCGGCGTCTGCGCGAGCAGGGCCACGAGGTTCCCGTCCACGACCGTCTGCTCGAAGAACGGCCCGATCGCCCCCGTCACTCGCAGGGTGTCCGGCGTGATCGAGGCGGGGTCGATCGCCGCGCTGAAGGTGAAGATCAGGGGCTCGTTCAGCGCGATGCCGGCGACGTTCGGCTTGTTGAAGCCGACGAGGACGAGTTCGTTGCTTCCACCCCCGCTGCCGCCGCCTCCGCATGAGGTGGCACCGAGCGAGACCGCCAGGACGGCGGTGAAAAGCAGGGCGCATGAGGGACGTCGCATCCGGTTCTCCTGTGAGCGCATGCCGTTGCGGGACGGGTGCGGGGGGTTCTCGTCAGTTCTGGTTGATGACGGGCACGATCACGTTGGTGACCTTCGCCACCGTTCCGCTGATCAGGTTGGAGACCAGGTAGATCCGCCAGCGGATGTTGGCGTATCCGTCGCAGTCGTTCACGTTCTCGGTCCAGTCCGCGAGGAAGGGCGCTCCCTGGTTGATGGTGCGCCGGTCCGCCTCGACGGCGTTGGCCGCCTGGTACTCCACCCGCACCGTGGCGCCGTTGGTCTGGACGCTGGGCGTCAGTTGCATCGGCCGGTAGTCGGAACCCGTTCCGTAGGTCGTGGGCACGGAGGGGGTCCCGGGCTGCGCGCCGTCCGTGTAGAAGAGCGTCTGCGCGATGCTGACGCGCTTCGTGATCGAGAAGGCGGTGTCGGTCACGCTGGGCTCCGGGTTCAGGATGCCGAGCGCGAAGTTGCTCTGCGGGTTCGGGCTGTCGGCCTCGTAGGTCGAGTACATCCGCCGCGCGGGGAATCCGCTGATCAGGATCCCGGATCCCGGCGAGGTCACCGCGAACCAGCCGCGGAGTTGCTGCCACGTGTCGCCCTCCTGGACGCTTGCGTCGAAGAGGAGGACGCTGTCCCCGGCGAGCACCGTATCGCCCGGGTCCCACTCGAAGAAGGTGGAGAAGTCGGGCCACGGCTCGAACCCCGTGTAGGTGAAGAGCGGGGTGTTCACGCCCGGGGTGGGGTTCGTCGTGTTGCCGACGTTCGCCTGTTGCGGCACCTGGTAGGGGCCCGTGTACACGACCGTCGGCGATCCGTCGTAGTTGCCCGAGTAGGAGGGCGACAGGGTCATCGACGCGTTCTTCTGGTACCCGCAACGAAGGATCACGTTCGGGTAGAGCGCGGCGAACGTCGCGTTGCTGTCCGGCCCCCACGAGGCGCCGGTGATCGAACCGGCCTCGCCCATCTCCGTGTCGCTGAAGGCCCACATCACGCGGCGCCCCTCGCTCGTGGGCGGGGTGACGTTCGCCTGGTACTGGTTCAGCGCGGCACCGGCGAAAGGCGAGACGATGGCCGCGTACTGGCCGATGTCGTTGGGGCCGGGGCCTTCGAAGGTGTAGCTGTAGATCCGCTGCTCACGGGTCGTGATCGCCTGGCCCTGGAGCACGCCCTCGTCGGTGAATCCCCAGTCGGCGTCGCTGTTCACGAAGTCGAGGTTCGCCGTCGTGAGGAAGTCCTCCTGGAGACTCTTGCCCGTCTCGATGCCGCTCCCGTCGCAGGTGTAGGGACCGAAGCTCCTCGGGTTGATGAGGAGGTTCCCGGAGAGATCCTTGAGGCCCTGGAACACCTGGGCCGTGAAGACGTACTTCTTGTCGCCGAACGAGAAGGTCGGGTTGAAGAAGAAGGTCGTCGCGGCGGCGTCGTACGTGAAGTAGCCCGCGACCGCCTGTCCCACGCCGGCGGTCACCAGTCCGTTGTCCTGGTTGATCGTCTCGCTCGGGTCGTAGCGCACGTCGATCGCGGTGTTTTCGTCGGGTCCCCCGGCGCCGCCCAGCAGGAAGGTCTTCGGGTCCATCGGCTCGCTGAACTCGAACGCCATCTGCCCGTTGCCCGGCCACTGGCCGGTCAGGGGGTTGACCTCGAACCGGTCGGGAATCGAGTACACGCGCACCACCTGCGGCGGGACCAGCTCCCGCAGGAAACCGTCGGAGGTGACGAAGGTCGTGAAGAACGTCCGCAGGTTCGGGTCGTCGTCGAGGTTGCGCAGGACGTCGAGCTGCTCCTGGAAGCTCGGGATGTCCACGGTGTACTGCGTGACGGGGTGGAAGCCGAACGGCGACGGCTGCCCCTGCGCGGTGACCGTGGGGTCGAACCGGACGGTGTTCCGGTTCACGGAGAACGAGCCGGGCGGCACGGACTGCCCGTTCGGTCCGAAGCGCACCTGGAGCGTCTGGTCGCTCACCGAGGCCGGGTCCACGAGCTCCGAGAACACGAAGAGCAACTGCGCGTTGCGCGGCAGGTTCTGCGTGCCCGTGGGGGCCACCGGATTCAGCGACCGGTCCACGAACAGGAATTCCTGCAGGATCATGTCCTTCGGAGCGGGGCCGTCGCCGCCGCCGCCGCAGGAAGTGGTCAGGGTCGCCAGCGCGAGCACGGCCACCGCGAGCGCGAGGCCGCCGGAACGAGTGAGCAGGTGGCGAAGCATGGACGTCCTCTCTCCGCCCGGCGAACCGGACGTCTGAACGCGATCCCGAGAACCGGTCCTCTGGGCGCTAGTGACGCTGTGCCAGGGAGTTGGGAACACTCCCGGGCCCGGCGCCTCCCCGTCAATCTACGGATGCCTCCGTGCCGGGTAAAGGCTTTTGGAGGTCCCGCGAGTGGCCGGGGAGACCACTGGCGCGGGGGAGAAGGTGGCAAACCCCATTCCACAGTCGAGGCGCCCAACCACATTCACAAGTCCTTGTTGCCCAAGAACTTGCGCACTGGTACGCGGTCGTGCCAGGAGGGGCGTCGGAGCGGTTGTGCGAATGCGCTCGCGGCGTGCGTGGCCTCGCGTCACCGAAACGTCTCGCCGCCGCGCGTGCGCGCCGCGACGGCGGCCCCGAGGAGGCCGAGCCCCGGATGCCGACGGACGGGCCGCCCGAGCCGCTCCACGAGCAGCCCCGCGTCCTGGCCGGTCAGGAAGACGGGAACATCGGCTCGACCGGCCTCGGCGAGCAGGTGGCCGATCGCGCCCGCGGCGCCGAGCAGGATGCCGGTGCGGATGGCCGTCTCCGTATCCCTCGCGGGCATCCCCACGGGACCTTCGAGGGTCACGACGGGCAGCCGCGCCGTCCCGGCCGCCAGCGCCCGCATGCCCAGCGTGAGCCCCGGGAGGATCGCCCCGCCGAGGAGGGCCCCGTCCGCGTCGCCGAGGTCCACGGTGAGGGCGGTACCGCAACCGATGACCACCACCGCCCCCCCCGCGATCGAGGCCGCGCCGAGGACCTGGACCCGGCGGTCCACGCCGGCACGCTCGGGATGCTCGACGCGCGCGCGCGGCAGACCGGGGTGCTCGGGCCCCACGGCGACGCAGGGCCCCATGCGGAGCTTCCCGATCTCCCAGGCGAGGTCCTTCACCTTGCCGGGTTGGCTGCCGAAGACGACGAACCGGCCCTCCCCTCCCTGGAGGAGCGGCTCCGCCTCCCGGCGCACGCCCCTTCCCGTCGCTTCGTCGAGGCGCTTCGGCCCGGCAACGTCCTCGCCGCGCACGGCACCGATCTTCGCGCCCGAATTCCCGACGTCCACCACGATGGTCAGTTCGGCGTCACCCATGAAGGGGGATTCTACGCGACGGCGCCCCTACCGGTTGTCGAGGTAGCGGGCGTTGCGGCGGGTCTCGGGATCCCGCGGATCGATCACGTAGGTGATCTTGCGGCCGCGCCGGTCGATCACCACGGTCACCCGGCTCACGCTCGGGTCCATGCCCTGCACGATGTTCACGATGTCGGACCGGGACGACACGGGCTTGCCGTCGATCGAGACGACGACGTCGCCGGGTCGCACGTCGAACTTCGAGGCGGGGCTCTTCGCGTCCAGCCCCGTGATGGCGACGCCGATGACACGGCCGTTCTCGTCCTTGGCCACCTGGGTCTTGATCGTCTTCGCGATCGAGTCGGCGTCCTTGCCCTTGAAGTAGTCGTAGGTGTCCTGGTTGAACGTGACCGTCGCCTGCGTGGGGTTGTCCCACTGCACGTCCGCCCGGACCTCGTCCTTGGAGCCCCTTCCACCGGCCGAGGCGCCGGCCTCCGGCTCCGCGAGGTCCACCGTGCCGAGAGCGGGACCCGTCCCGTTGCCGCTCGCGGAGGCGCTCGGCCCCTCGCCGTCCGCGGACCCGCCGGAAGTGCCGTCCTCGGCCGCGCCGCCCGTCTTGGAGTCGACGACGATGAGGCCCTGCTTCTCCAGGTCCGTCGCTTCCCGCCCGCCCCAGACGATCGACTGGAACCCCTGGGAGGTGCCCTTCGGCTCCATATCGTCCGTGCTCGCGTCGTCGAAGACCTCGTAGACGATCTCGATGCCCCCCGCGGGGGCGCGCTTCAGGTTCACGAGACGGATGGACCAGGGGTCGCCGGTCTTCTCGCGGATCGGCTCCCCGGGTTTGAATTCCCCGGTCTTCTCGTCCTTGAACTTCCACGAGAGCACGGACTCGGCGGCGATCTCCTCGCCGTCATCCGGCGGCCAGTAGATGACGAACTGGACGTCCCCCAGCTTCGACAACTCGCTGACCGTCGGCTTCTTCCGGGTATCCACCTTCGCGTCCTCCGGGGGCGCCGGAGGAACGGGACCGGAGTAGAGCCACCACCAGTGGAGCTTGTTCTTCACGAAGCGCGGCTGATCGACCTCCCCCAGTTCGTCCAGGGCCACGGGGACCTTCAGGGCCGACTGGTTGGCCGGCGGCTGATCCTCGTAGCTGCGGAGCGCCTGCTGAGCGTACTTGGGACTCAAGTACCCGGCGTCCGCGACCTGGGCCTTCACGTCGAGCAGGTACCACGCCCCCAGCCCGGCCAGGGCGAGGCCGAGGCCGGCGTTCACGATCCAGAGAAGGCGGCGCTGGTGGTGCGCTCTCATCGGGGGCATCTCCCGGGGGCCGACGAGGGGCCCGGTCACACCCCCTTAGACTACCGCGCGAACCGGGTCATTCCCGGGACGGCACGGCTCTCCGTGGCCGACGGGGAGGAAACCGGCGGCTCGGCGTAGGTCGCCTCGATCGTGCTGACCCCCTTGGTGATGCCGCGCAAGGCGAGCTTGAGCTCGTCCGGGCTGTCCGCCGCATCGAGGGCGTCCTCGACGTCGATCAGCCCGTCGCGGACGAGACCGACGAGGGATTGGTTGAAGGTCTGGGTCGCGTAGTACGCGTGGCCGGCCTCCAGCGCCTCCGGCAGCTCGCGGGTGCGCCCATCGTGCACCATCTCCTTCACGCTGGGCGTCCCCAGGAGCACCTCCACCGCCGGCACCCGGCCGGCCGTCGCACGGCGGGTGATCAGGCGCTGGCTCACGATGCCCTCGAGCACGAGCGAGAGCTGCAGGCGCACGCTCTGATGCTGGTGCGGAGGGTAGAAGGACAGGATGCGCTCGACGGTCTGCACGGCGTTGACGGTGTGCAGCGTGGCGAGGACGAGGTGTCCCGTCTCCGCGGCCATCAGGGCGGCGGACACCGTCTCGATGTCCCGCATCTCGCCGACCAGGATCACGTCGGGGGTCTGGCGCACGACCGCCTTCAGGGCCGTGTGGTAGTCGCGCGTGTCGATGCCGATCTCGCGCTGCATGATGGCGCTTTGATCGTCCTGGAAGACGTACTCGATGGGGTCCTCGATCGTCACGATGTGCCGGTGCATCAGCCGGTTCATGTAGCCGATCATGGAGGCCAGCGTCGTGCTCTTGCCGGAGCCGGCGATCCCGGTGATCAGCACGAGGCCGCGGTGGAGGCTGGAGAGCCGGTGGAGCGGGCGCGTCGGGAGGTGCAGCTCCTCCATCGTGGGCACCGCCTCCTTGACGTATCGGAACACGAAGGCGATCCGTCGCCGCTGCCTGAGGATGTTCGTGCGGAAGCGCCCCACCCCGGGCACCACGATTGCCGTGTCCTTCTCGTTCGTCCGCCGAAACTCCGCGACCTCGTCGGCTTCGAGGATCTCGGTCAGCAGGTACTGTCCCTGCTCCTCGGTGAACGGGTCTTCCGTGAGGAACCGGATCTTCCCCTCGACCCTCACCGACGGCCGGTAGCCGGCCCGGAGGATGAGGTCCGAGGCCTGCTCCTTCACCATGTGCTGGAAGTAGCGCAGGACGTCTTCGTTCATGGGAGCGGCCTCTCCTCTGGCGTCTCCCCGCCCGGGGGGACCCGGGCCGGCACCTCGGGAGGCGGCGGTGCCCCGGCCAGGGCCTGGGCAACCTCCCGGAGCAACGCCTCGAGCCCCCGGCCGGTGACGGCGGAGACGGCGAGCACCCTCCTATCGGCTTCCCGGCCGAGCCGGCTCAAGGCCGCCGCCCGCTCCTCCTCCCCCAGGAGTTCAGCCTTCGTTCCCACGACGATCTCGGGCCTCTCGGCCAGGGCCCGGCCGTAGCGCGCGAGTTCCCTGCGAATCGTCCGGTAGCGGGCGCCGGGGTCCCCGCCCTCCAGGGGGGCCAGGTCCACGAGGTGGAGGAGGAGGCGCGTGCGCTCCAGGTGACGGAGGAACCGGTCACCGAGGCCGTGCCCCCGGTGGGCCCCCTCGATCAACCCCGGGAGGTCGGCCATCACGAACCGGAGGCGACCGACCTCCACGATCCCCAGGTGGGGCCCGAGGGTGGTGAAGGGGTAGTCCGCGACCTTGGGCCGCGCCGCCGAGAGCCGCGCGAGCAGGGTGCTCTTGCCGGCGTTGGGGAGGCCGACCAGCCCCACGTCGGCCAGGAGCCTGAGCTCCAGGAGCAGGTCCCGCTCCTCTCCCGTGGTCCCCTTCTCGAACCGCGTGGGACGTTGTTCGGTGGCGCTGGCGAACCGGGCGTTCCCGCGCCCTCCCTTCCCGCCGCGGGCCGCCGTGAAGGCCCGTCCCGGCTCGACGAGGTCCACGAGCCGGCGCCCCGTGGCGCGCTCGTAGACCGTCGTTCCGGGCGGCACCTTGAAGACGCGGTCCGCCCCCTTGCGCCCGGAGCGGTTGCCGCCCGCGCCGGGACGCCCGGCCTCCGCGCGCACGATGCGGAGGTCCTCCACGTCGCCGAACGTCGTGAGCTGGGCGTCGGCGAGGAGAACGACGCTCCCCCCGTCGCCGCCGTCCCCCCCGCGGGACCGCCGCGGGGCACGCGCTTCTCCCGGCGCCACGCGACGGCGCCGTCGCCGCCGTGTCCGGCCCGGGCGCTCAGTCGGCATTCATCGAGGAACACGGCGGGATCCGCGTCGGAGCGCAGGCTCCGGCCCTTGGTCCGGGCCGGTCAGGCGCTCACTCTCCGACGAGGACGTGGACCGTGCGGTTGGGACGGAACTCCACGACGCCTTCGGCCACGGAATAGAGCGTGTAGTCGCGACCCATCCGTACGTTCTTGCCGGGCCGGAACCGGGAGCCCAGCTGGCGAACGAGGATGTGGCCGGGATGGACGCGCTCGCCCGCGTAGCGCTTGATGCCCCGGTACTGGGGGTTGCTGTCCCGCCCGTTGCGGGTCGATCCCTGGCCCTTCTTGTGTGCCATGGCCTGTGCTCCTGGCTCCTCGCGACTCTCGGCGCCGTGCGATCAGGCGACGGACTCGACCCGCAACTCGGTGTACCGCTGGCGATGACCCTGCTTGCGCCGGTACCCCTTCCGCCGCTTCTTCTTGAAGACGACCAACTTCCGGTCCTTCACCTCGCCGAGGACCGTTGCCGCGACGCGCACCCCGTCGACCAGGGGGGTCCCGGTCCGGATGCCGTCGTCGCCGCTCACGAGGAGCACCCGGTCGAAGACGATCGTCTCGCCGGGCCCTTCGCTGCGCCGGTCCACCCGGAGGCGCTCGCCCGGAGCCACGAGGTACTGCTTTCCACGGTCGCTGATCACGGCGTACATGAGGGTCGGTCCTGGGGAGGGCGTCCTGGGGATCGTGGCGAGCCCAAGAGCGTAGCGATCGCGCGCGGACGGCCCAAGGACAAACGGGTCCGCCCCGGCGCTCACGCGCCGGGAGGCAGGCCCTTCATGGCCCAGCCGTCGGCCGCCAGCCGCTCGTCGCCCTCCAACTCGAGCGGCCCGGTCAGTCCTTCCTCGATCTCCCGGAGGAGGCTGGCCCGGTGCCGGAGGATCCACTCCCGGACCGACCGGGGCACGCGGACCTCCAACCCGCCGCGGCCGTGGGCGCGCGCGGCCCTCGCCTGCATCTCGCGGAGCACCCTCAGGCCCAGCCCGGCGGGGTGGCGGCGGCGACCGGTCCCACCGCACTCCGGGCAATCCGCGTGCGTCACGCGGCTCAGGGCCTGGCGCACCCGCTGCCGGGAGAGGATCAGGCAGCCGAACGGTCCGATCCGCCCCAGGCGGATGCGGGCCCGGTCCCGGGCGAGCGCCTGTTTGAGCGCCTTCTCGACCTTTCGGACGTCGCGCCGGGACCGCATGTCGATGAGATCCAGCACGATGAGCCCGCCGAGGTCCCGCAGGCGGAGTTGACGCCCCACCTCCGACGCGGCCTCGAGGTTCGTGGCCAGGGCCGTGCTCTCGGGGTCCTCCTCGCCGGTGTAACGGCCGGAGTTCACGTCCACGGCGACCAGGGCCTCCGTGGGGTCGATGACGATCGACCCACCGCTCGGCAGTCGCACCGCGCGACGGAACGCCTCCTCGAGCTGCGTCTCCACGCCGTAGTCGTGGAACAGCGGCATCGGCCCCTCGTGGACCACCACCTCCGGCATCGGTCGGGGCTCGGCCGCCTCCGGCGCGTCCTCGAGGTCGTCGCCGCCGACGCGACGCAGCGGAATCGGACCGTACCAGGTCGTGAGCATCGTCCGGACGCGGGCCGCGAGGTCCTCCCGGTCCACCACGATCCGCTCGGTATCCGTCGGCATGATGTCGCGGATGGCTCGCTCGGCGACGTCGCTCTCGGCCCGGAGGAGGGCCGGCGGGCCGGACTGCGTGGCGAGCGCTTCGAGACGGCGCCACTCGCGCACGAGGTGGTCGAGGTCGCGACGCAGGTCCTCGAGGCGGCTGTCCTCCCCGGCGGTGCGGACGATGACGCCCATCCCCTCCGGGAGCTCCAGGTCCTCGAGGAAGCGCCGCGCGCGCTCGCGCACGCCCCCCTTGCCGATACGCCGCGAGACGCCGGAGCGATCCGAGGTGGTGAGCAGGACGAGGTAGCGACCGGGAAGCGAGATGCGGCCGGTCAGGGCGGGTCCCTTCTTCCCGATGCTGTCGCGCGTGATCTGGACGAGGATCTCCTGGCCCGGCTCGACGAGGTCGGTGATCACGGCCTTCGGCGGCCGGTTCGGCAGGTCGGAGACGTGGAGGAAGCCGGTCAGCCCGCGGCCGAGGTCCACGAAGGCCGCCCCGATCCCCCGCTCGACGTTCTGCACCCGGCCCCGATACACGTTCCCGGTGGCGGAACGCTCCTCCGCCGCCTCCACGTAGAGCTCCTCCACCCGCCGGTCCTCGAGGAGCGCGATCCGCACCTCCTCCGGATCCACGGCGTTGACGAGGAGGATCTTCTCCGTCGGCTCGGCGGGCGTGGCCGCCACGGCCTCGGCGACACCCTCCTCCTCCCCGGCGGCGGCCCCTGCGGACGCCTCGCCCCCCTCGCGTTCCTCCGCCGGCGGGGCATTCCCGCGATCCGCCTTCTTCCGGGTCCGCTTGCGCGTCTTCTTCTTCGCCGCCTTCTTGGCCGCCTTCTTCGCCCGCTTCTTCCTCCCGGGCTTCCGCACCGGCCCGTCCGTCGGGATCTCGGCGGCCGCCTCCCGTTCCCGTGCGGCCTTGCGACGGCGCGGTCCCGGCTTCTTCGCCGGCGCGGCGTCGCCGGGCGCGGTCTCGCCCCCCGCCTTCTTGCGGGTGGAACGCCGGCGTCGGCGCCGCGTCCGCCCCGCCGAGGGCTCCCCCTCGGAAACGACATCCGAGCCGGCCCCTGAGGAGGGGGGCTCAGGCGGGGCGGCGGACGACGACGTCCGCCGCACCCGGCGACGGCGCGAGCGGCGGGGCGGCGCCTCCGCCCCTTCTTCTTCGGACCCCCGTGCCTCTTCCGGCTGCATGCGAGGAGGCTACCACTCGCAAGTGGAAGCGATAGTCCGGCCTCGGGCGGCCGGTGCGGATCCTCGCGTCAACGGGCGGGGGCCACGCGCATGGCGCCCGCCGGCGGCGGCATCGTCCCCGGCCGACCCGAGTCGACGCCCACGGGCGCCCTGGGCGGGCAGGGCCGCCACCGCGGCGCGCAGGGCGCGCAGGGGAAGTTGGACACGCTCTCGCCGTAGAGGTCGCTCCACTCCGTGGCCACGGACGCGCTGCGGCCGACCAGTTCCTGGGAGATCGTGCAGTTCGCGGCGTCGCTTCCCTTCAGGATCCGCGGCGTGATGGTGATCAGCAGGTGCGACTTGGCCCGCGTCGTCGAGCGCCCCTGGAAGAGCATCCCGATGAGAGGCAGGTCGCCGAGCAGCGGCAGGTTGTCGACGCTCTCGCGATCCTGGTCCTCGAGGAGGCCCCCGATCACCGCCGTCTCGCCGTCGCCCAGGATCATGGCGGTCTTGAGCGTGGACGACTGGACGCGCGGCAGGTCGATCGTCTGTCCGGACACCTCGTAGCGGTCGAAGCCGATGATCGGGCTCGTCGTGCCGTTCAGGGCCCGGCGCTGCGGGATCACCGTCATCATGATCTTGCCCTCGCCCCGAATGACGTTCGGGATGACGAGGAGTTGGAAGCCGACGTTGACCGGGCTGTTCGGGTCTTCCTCGATGGCGAACGCGAGGCCGCCGTTCTGGTTCGTCGCCGCCGTGGACCGGGCGTAGCGGACCGACTCGCCGATGAAGATCGTGGCCTCCTGGTTGTCCAGGGCCAGGAGCTTTGGTGCCTGCACGATGCGCGTCGTGGTGTCCCGCTGCAGCGCCTGGAACATCACGCTCGTCTGGCTCGTGGTCAGGCGCCCGTAGTTGAACGAGCTACCGGCGGGCGACGGGAACGGCGTGCCGCTGATCGCCTCGGCCACGTCCCCCGTGCCGCCCCCGGCGTTGAAAGGCAGCATGTGGAGGATGTCGGCGCCGCTGAAGCCGACGGCGATGCCGCTGTTGCCGGCGTTCAGGCCCAGGTTGAGCGCGTCCTCGTTCGACGTGATCACGAAGTTCATGTCGATGAAGACCTGCGGGGGCTCGACGTCGAGCTCGCGGAGCATCGAGCGCAGCTGGTCGAGCTTGGGCCGCGTACCGCTGTAGATGATCGCGTTCTGGGACGCGATGTACTTCACCTCGCCGTTCTCGGCCGCGACGACCTGGCGCAGCGCCTCGATGATCGGGAAGTTCTGCTCGAGCTCGGTCGGGTTGTCCGACGGCACGTAGACGTTGCTCTGGATGATGGCCGCCGCGCTCTGGCCGCCCTCGCTCCCGCCGCCGCCCGCGTCGCCGGTGATGACGCCCTTGTACGGCGCCGGGGGACGCATGTAACGGAATCGGTAGTAGCCGGACTCGAGGTCGAGCATGGTGACCGGCACCACGCGCAGGACGCCGTAGTCCTCCGTCACCACGGCGTAGCCGGCGGTGCGTACGACCTGCTCGAGCGCCGATCGCCACGGCACCTCGTGCAGGTTCAGGCTGATCGTGCCCTGCACGTCCTCCTGAACGATCACGCTCGCGGAGGAGTAGCCCGCGATGAGCATGATGACCTTCTTGATGTCCTCGTCCGTGAAGTCCATCGTCACGGGCTCGGGGCGTTCGATCCTGAGGAGGTTCGGCGCGCGTCGGACCATCACGCCGCCGATCTTCTCGACCATGGCGTCGAGCGCCTGGACCCAGTGGAGATCCACGACGCGCAGCGAGACGCGCTGTTCCGCCGCCTCGGGCGCCACGATGATGTTCACCCGCGTACGCGGCTGGATGCGCTCGCGCACGACCTGCCCGAACACCGCGTCCTCGACGTCGAGGGTCACGGTGCCGTCGCCGATGTCGTAGGACCGGTAGCTGTCCGGGTCGACCACCTCATCGGCCTGCGCGCGCTTCGGCGCACCGAGCATCAAGATCAGGACCAGCATTCCGACGAGGAACGCGCACGTGCGATACATATGCCGTGACATCGGCCTCCTCCCGCGACGGACACGACGCGTGCCGCTCCGTGCCCTCCTGAGTTCGGTCGTCCTCCGAGCCAAGTAAAGCCGACCGCTCCCCCCCGTCCAAGGGGCGAAAGGCGGCTCTGAACGGGGCACCTACCGAAATGAGCCGGCGGGAGACCGGATCGTGACCGACCGGAGACATTCACGAGCCGGCCGCGACAAAGGGGTGACAACCGGGGCCCTGGCCCCTGCCCTGGCCGCGGCCCGCTGTGCCCATCCGACGGGGGCCCCACCCCCCGCGCGCGGAGGGGGACCGTCAGTTCCGGCGACCCGGACGGCGGCGGTCGCGGGCGGGGGCCTTCTCCTGGCCGGCGCCGGCCTTGCGCTCCACCTTGATCGACTCTCCGTGGAAGGAGAAGAGCACGGCCTGCGGCTCGATCTCCGAGAGGATCACCCCGTCCTTGTCCGCGAGCGTGTCGCCGATGTGCATCGGCTTTCCGTTCACGAGCGCCACGCTGCGGTCGCGGTCGTGCGGATTGACGATCGTGCCCGTCACGCGGATCGGGATGGTGTGGAACTCGGAGAGGGTCTTGGCGCGGACGCGTAGGAACTCGATCTTCTCGAGCACCGGCTTCGCCTCGACGGCGATCTCCTTGCCCTGCAGGAACTGCGACCACTCCGCCGTGAGAACCTCGACCTGGGCGTACTCGCCCGTGTCGAGCACGGCCTCGATCGCCTCGAGCCGGTCCTTCGCGAGGCTCTCCGAGACGACCAGTGTCCGGGGCGGCCGGCGGCCGCTCAGTTCCGTGGCACGCGCCCGGATCTTCGCCACGCGCTGGAGCAGCTCCGGGAAGGAGATCTCCTTGCTCTGGTCCACCTGGCCGAGCCGGGCCTGCAGCTCGTTCAGCTGCTTCTCGACCTGGCTCGCGAGCCGGTCGCGGCGGAACAGCTGCGAGATGTCGCCCAGGGCGATCTCCTGCTCCACGAGCTCGTCCACGTCGTCCATGCGCTTCTCGAGGTCGAAGACGATGACCTCCTGGCGCTGGAACTCCTCGTAGTCCGGGTCGCCATCCGTGGTGGAGGCGGGCTTGCGGGGATCGACGAGGGGGTCGCGCCGGCTGGCGGAAGGCCTCAGGACGTAGGTGTCCGGGCGCTCGGGCTGGAAGGCGGCGATCGCCTCCCGGATCGCGGGCTGCTGGAGGCGCGCCTCCGCCCCGGGGATGTGGACGCGCTCGACCGCGCCGGCCTCGGGGTTGTAGTAGTAGGTCTCGAGCTGCATCTCGACGTCGTGGTAGATCGGCTGGGCGGTGTCGTCGCGCGGTCGGTCGCCCGCATCGAGCTTCAGCGCCTTGACTGCGATGAGGCGCGGGTCCGACTCGATCCGGTTGATGAACTTCAGGGTGGAGCCCGCGTCGCCCTGGAACTTCAGGGCGTTGCGGGTCACGAAGATCCCCTTGGCCAGCCCGCTCTCCTGCGGCTTGCTCTCCGGGAGGTCGTAGAACCGGAGGTTCGCCTCAGCGAGGAACGTGGACAGGTCGTTGTGGAAGGTCGCGATCATCTGCGTGCGGGGCAGGATGGCCAGCTCGCGGTTCTCGACGGCGCGGAACACGAGGACCTTGTCCTCCCGGTCCTTCGTCTTCAGGATCTCCTGATCCGCCCCGCGGATCCGCTGGTCGAGCGAGGAGATCTCCTCCCGGACCCGGTCGATCTCCGAGCGGTCCTTGAGGATCAGCCCCAGGAGCCCGCCGGTGAGCAGGACACTCACGGCGATCGTCACCATCAGACGTTGGCGTTCACTGAGCTTGGACACCGTGGTCTCCTCCGCCTACCGGCCGTTCGGCTTCGACTTGGTCGGGGGCTCGAGCAGGAGCTCGTAGTGGAAGGAACCCACGACGGGGGGAACCAGGTCCTCCGCGCCGGGGGTCCGCTGCTGGTCCACCGAGATGTTCGGGTTGTTGATCCGGATGAAGTCCTGGAAGAAGTCCGTGCGCTCTCCCGTGGCGTCGGGGTCACCCGTGAGCGCGCGGAAGAACGCGCTCGACAGGGCCGGCGCTTCGGACGAGGTGTCCATGGCCAGCTGGCCGTCGAACTTGAAGGCCCCGCCGTTCTCCACCTCGCCCCGGCGGCTGCGCTGGCGGCCCCGCCCGTTCGCCGTGGGAGCCGGCTGCGGCGGAACCTCGATCGTCTCCAGCCAGACCTTGTAGGTCTCATCGCTGTTGTGGTTCGTGACGATGTCGTAGAACTGGTCGAGCTTCCGCGACCACAGCGTGCGCGTGCGGTTGATGTCCTGGATGGCGTGGCGGCGCTTCTCGTAAAGGTCGATTTCGCGCTGCAGGGCCATCGAACGGTCGCGCTGCGCCTCCTTGCTGCGCGCCTCCTCGGTCTTGACGTCGCGCAGCTCGTGGACGTTCTTCAGCTCGATGAAGTGGGTATAGGCGTAGGCGCCCGACGCGCTCGCGATCATCACCACGCCCAGGAGAATCGCGACGAATCGCGCGACCGGCGTGCCCGTGCGCGGGCGGTACTCCGGGGGAAGAAGGTTGATCTGGATCATGGCTCAGCCGTTCCTCCTGACACGCGAAGCGAGCCCCACGGACACGGCGAGCTCCGACACGTGCTCCTTGAGCAGGTCGACGTCCACCGCGCCGGCGGCGATCGGCATGTCCCCCGTGGGGTCCCAGGCCATCGTGGGCCGGTCGAAGATGCGGGCCAGGTCGTCGGAGAGCCCGACCAGGCGGCTGCCGCCGCCCGACAGGAGCGCCTCGTCGATGCCCGTGTCGAACTGGTTCTCGAAGTACTCGAACGACAGCCGGATCTCGGCCGCGAGGTCGTCGATGGCCGGAGCGACCGCCGCGCGAACCCGATCGACCTCCTGTCCCGGTCGTTGCTTGAGCGACTCCGCTTCGGAGTACTTCAGCCCGAGGCGGTTCGCGATGGCGGTCGTGAAGCCGTCGCCGCCCGTGTGGATCTCGCGGGTGAAGAGCGACGTGCCGGCGCGGACGAGGTTCACGCACGTCTTCGAGGCCCCCACGTCCACCAGCGCGGTCACGCGGTTCCCGGCCTCGCCGCCCCGCTGCATCGCCGTCTCGAAGGCGTTGCCCAGCGCGAACACGTCCACGTCCACGATCTCGGGGTGGAGGCCGGCGCTCGCCAGGATCCGCAGCTGCTCGTCGATCACGGCCCGCTTGCAGGCGACGAGGAGCACCCGCATCTCGTTGGGGGCGAGGTCGCCGACCCCGTCCGACTCGAAGGGCTGGCAGTCGAGGACGACTTCGTCCACGTCGAACGGGATGTACTTGTCCGCCTCGAAGCGGATCGCGTTGCGGAGGTCCTCGGGGCTCATCCGGTACATCGTGAGATAGCGCACGATCACGGCCTTGCCGGAGACCGACGTGACCACGCTCCGGGAGTGGAAGTCGTTCTCCTTGAGCACGTGGTGGACGGTCTCGGGAACCGCTTCCGGACTCGGAAGTTCGGCGTAGCCGAAGCCGGTGATCACCGGTCCGCCGTTCCAGGTCAGCTCCACGGCCTTCACGGCCCGGGTGCCGACATCGAGCCCGATCAGGCTCCGAATCCTACGGAAGAGCATGGGCGCCTCCCCGGTGAGACCCGCCGCGGACCTCACGACGGGATCCCTTTCGGCCTCGCGAGGCCGCGACCTTGAGTCGTCGAGGCCGCCGCGTTGGCAGAAATCGACACGGCGCGGCGCGTTTCCCCCACGCGACGGACCCCACCCATACGGCCTGGGATGGCCCGTCGGGGGGGGGCGGGAGCCCCCGCCCGGCGTGGTCGGGGAGAAACGAGGGAGCCCCCCGACCTGAACGGACCTCCAATAGTCGGCAGGGCCGCGAGGCAAGGGGCGAGGACGAGCCGACCCCGCCGCGGGTCGGTGGCGGCGAGCAACGCCGCCCCGCGCCTCCGCAGCCGGCCGAAGCCCCGGGCTCGACGCCTTCGGGTCCGCTCCGGGCTACCCGGCGCCGACGGGCTGGATCCGGGCCTGGAGCAGGTCCTGGATCTCCTGGGCGGTCCTCAGCCTCAGGCACTGGGCCGCCAGCGCGCGGGCTTCGCGCAGGGTGATCGAGCGCACGAGGCGCCGGACCCGCGGGATGTAGCCCGGCGTAAGACTGAAGGCGCGGAGCCCCATGCCGAGCAGGAGGGCGGTGTAGATCGAATGCCCCCCCATCTCCCCGCACATGGTCAGGCCGATGCCCGCCTCCTCCGCGGACTGGATGGTCAGCTGGAGCAGTCGCAGGACGCTCGGGTGCGAGGGTCGGAACAGGGAGGCGACGCTGGCGTTGACCCGGTCCACGGCCAGGTCGTACTGAATGAGGTCGTTCGTGCCAATGGAGAAGAAGTCCACCTCGGGGGCGAGGACGTCGGAGATGATCGCGGCGGCCGGGATCTCGACCATGATCCCGAGCGGCGGATCGGGACGGTGGGCCACCCCCTCCGCGTCGAGCTCCCGGGCCGCCTGGCGGAGCATCGCCCTCGCCCGGCGGATCTCGCTCACGCTGCCCACCATCGGCAGCATGATCCGGACGTCCCCCTCCGCCGCCACGCGCAGCAGGGCCCGGAGCTGGATCCGGAACACCTCCGGGTGGGCGAAGCACCACCGGAGCGACCGGAGCCCCATGGCCGGGTTCGGCTCCACCGGACCCTCGCCCGGCCGCTCCTTGTCGGCCCCGAAGTCGAAGGTGCGGATCGTGAGGCGGCCCTCGTCGATCCGGCGGAGGGTCGCCCGGTAGGCGCGCAGGTGGTCTTCCTCCGTGGGAAGCCCCTGGGCCGGGTCGTAGAGGAACTCGGTGCGGTACAGCCCCACGCCGCTCGCGCCCCGCTCGATCCCGGCGTTCACGTCCATCGGGTACTCGACGTTCGCCAGCAAGGTGACGCGGTGGCCGTCGAGCGTCTCGGCGGGCAGGTGGCTCTCCCGGAGGAGCACGGCCTCGAGGCGCTCGTACCGCTCGCCGATCCCCCGGGCCCGGTCCACCGTTTCGGGGTCGGGATGGAGGACGACCATCCCCCGGGATCCGTCCACCCAGATGCGGTCGCCGGGCTTCACGTGGGCGGTGAGCCCCACCACGCCCAGCACGCAGGGGATGCCCAGCGACTTCGCGATCACGGCGGTGTGGCTCGTGGCGCCCCCCTGCTCGACGGCGATCGCGGCCACGTCCTCCCCCTCCAGGGCGGCCACCTGCGACGGGGAGAGGTCCCGGGCCACGACCACGGTCGGGGAGGCGCCGTCGCCCTCGGGCGTCACCTCGCGAGTGGCGCCGGCGAGGATCCGCAGAACCCGCCGCTCGAGGTCCACCACGTCGCGGCGGTGTTGCTCGAAGATCGGATTCTTCGCGGCGGCGAACCGCTGGGCGAAGGCGTGCATCACGCGGGAGACGGCGTGCTCCGCGCTCAGCCCCTGCCGGATCCCCTCTTCGATCCGCGGGCGGGCGTCCTCGAGCATCAGGGCGTGGGCCCGGAAGATCTCCCCGATGCTCGTGTCGCCGCCGAGCGACTCGCGGAGCCGTTCGAGGGCAGCCCGCGCCTCGGCCAGCGCGGCGTCGAGGCGGGCGAGCTCCTCCTCGGGCGAGCCGCTGGGCACGAGGGGGATGGCGACGCCGGGGTGCTCCTCGTAGAGCACGGCACAGCCCACCCGTGACCCCCCGGCAACGGGGATCCCCTCGAGCTGGATCATGGGCGATGCCTGGGCCATCGCGGCGCATCCTACGGACGGCCGGGCCCCCGCCGATCCGAAAACCGTCTCCCGGCCCTAGGGCACCCCGAAGCGGTGCTCGAAGAGCTCGCGCAGCATTTCCACGGCCGCCTCGGCGTCCGGGCCCTGGGCCTCGACGTCGAGGCTCGCGCCCTGGGGGGCCGCGAGGAACATGACGTCCATGATGTTCTTGGCGTCGGCCCGTTGCCCGGGCGGCGTCGAGATGTGCACGGGGCTCTCGACGAGCACCAGGGAGATGTCCGAACGGAACTCGCGCGCGCGTTGGGCGACGAGGGTCGCCGGCCTCGCGTGCAGGCCCTTCTCGTTCTTCACCACCACACGGGTTCGCACGACATGATCGTTCCCGGTCATGCCGCGACCTCTGGATGGGGACGGCGGACGCGAAGGCGTCGGCGCGGGGTCAAGGCGCCAGCTCCTCCCACGCATCCTGCAGCGCTTCCCGGAGATCCGAAGGGGTGCGGCTGTGACCGATGACGCGGCGCCATTTCTCCTCACGGGAACCCGCGCGGGCCAGCGCGGCGATCCGCTTGGCGACCTCGAGGTACTCGACCCTGTCGGGCGAGGCGACGAGGAACACGGTGTGGACGGGTGCGTTGTCGAGGGCGCGGAAGTCCACGCCGTCGGCGCAGAGCCCGACGCCGATCAGGGGGTGGTCCAGGAAGGCCACGTCGTCCACCTGCGGATGGGGAAGGGCGATGCCGTTGCCGACGCCCGTGGTGGCGGCCGCCTCGCGCTCGAACACCGACTCCAGGAGCGTGTCGCGTTCGTCCTGGGTGATGGCGCCGGACTCGACGAACAGCCCGGCGATCTCCTCGATGACGTCTTCTCGCGAGCCGCCCTCGAGATCGGGCAGGCAATGCTCGTCACGCAGGTAGTCGATGATCTTCGTCACTGGCATCTCGCACCTCGTCTGCCGGCGGGTCAATCGCCGCGCCGCATCCTCTCGATCACATCCTCGTAGGTTTCCGTACCGTCCACCGGAGCGATGGGCGCCGCCGCCTCGGCCGGCGCCGGCTTCTCGCCCCGGTGGTGATCCGTCAGGCGTTGCTTGTACCGCCGGAGTTGCCCCGCCAGTTTCTGCTCCGCGAGGTCGCAGGCGGCAAACATATCGGGAGCTTCCGCCTTCCCGACGAGGCGGACCCCCCGCGGGACGTCGAACACCATCTCCACCTGGTGCGTGTCCCGCTCGACGTCCATCGTCACGAGGGCCATCGTGGCGCGGTCGTAGTACTTTCGGAGCTTCTCGATCTTTTCCTTCGCGTAGGCCTTCATGCTGTCGGTCACGCCGACGTTGCGTCCGGTGATGACGATCTTCAAGAGCGTCCTCCAAGCGAAGTACGCGGGGCCGATTCTACGGCCGCCGCCAAGTTGGGGGGAAGACGGCCCGCGGGATCCTCTCCGGCCATCCCCACGGCCATGAGGCAGAGCCCCCTGGCCGGTGCGGAAGGCCCGGCGGCGCGGCGGTCGCGCGCAGTGAGGATCTCCCCCATCCGGGCCGTCACGGCCTCGGGCGAACCACCCGCCCGGGCCTCGCGGACCATCGTGCCCGCCATCGTGCGGACCATCTTGTACAGGAAGCCGTCTCCCACGACGTCGAGGAACAGGCATTCGTCGTCGCAAGTCCATCCCACGGCGTACAGCGTACGCTCGGTCGTGCGCCGCGGCGACCCCGAGGCGGAAAAGGAGGCGAAATCCCGGCGTCCGACCGTCGCGGCCGCGCCGGCCTCGAGCCGCTCCGGGTCCAGCCCGCCCCGGAGATGCCAGACGTGACGCCGGAGCAGGGGCCGACGGCCCGGGGTCGTGAGGACCGCGTAGCGGTACCACTTCCAGGCGGCGTCCCGGCGGGCGTGGAAGCCGGCGGGCACGACCGCGACCGCCCGCACGCCCACGTCTTCCGGGAGGACGGCGTCCAGGCCGCGCGCGAGGCGGTGGACGTCCACGGGGGCCGCCGTCGGACAGGACGCGACCATCTGTCGGGCGTGGGCGCCGGCGTCCGTCCGGCCGGCGCCGACCACCCGGTGACGGCCCCCGAGGATCCGGTCCAGCGCGGCCTCGAGGACGGCCTGGACGGTCCGGCCCCGGGCCTGGCGCTGCCAGCCGAGGAACGCCGTCCCCTCGAACTCGACGTCGATCCGGAGGACCGTCGTCCCCCCGCGGACCCGTTCGCGCCGTTCGGGGCAAAGGTCTCGGGGATGCCCTCGTACCTCCGGGCTAGGACCAGACGCGACGCTGGCGGGACGACGGGATGCCGAGGGCCTTGCGGTACTTCGTGACGGTGCGCCGGGCGATGCTCAGCCCGAAGTCCGAGTTCAGGCGGTCGGCGATCTCGTCGTCGGAGTACGGCTTGGACTTCTCCTCCTGCTCGATGATGTGGCGGACCCGCTCCTTCACGCTCTGGCGGGACTCCACGCCCCCGTCCTCGCTCTCCGTGCCGCCGGTGAAGAAGTACTTGAGGGGCACGATGCCCTGGGGAGTCTGCGCGTACTTGTCGCTGATGGCGCGGCTGACGGTGGAGACGTGGATGCCGAGGGCGTCCGCCACCTCCTGCATCTTGAGCGGCTTCAGGTGGCTGACGCCGAAGTCGAGGTAGTCCCGCTGGCGGCGGACGATCTCCTTCGCCACGCGCTCGAGGGTGCTCTTGCGCTGGGCGATCGCCTCGATCAGCCACTTGGCGGAGTCGATCTTCTTCTTCAGGTAGTCGCGCATCTTGGGGTCGTCGCGCGATGCCCTCAGCATCTGCCGGATGCGCGGGCTCACCCCGACGCGCGGAAGGTGGTCGTTCACCAGCGAGACGAGGTAGTCCCCGTCCTCCCAGTCCACGACGACGTCGGGCAGGATGTAGCGGACCGGCTCGGCGGCGTAGGCGATGCCGGGCCGGGTGCTCAGGTGGGCCAGGCCCTTGATGAGGTCGTAGACGTCCTGCACCTCCAGGTCCAGGGCCTTCGCCACCTTCGGCAGCTTGTTGCGGGTCACGTCGTCCAGGTGGTCCCGGATGAGGACCCGCTTGAGCTTGGCGTTCTCCTCGTCGTCCTCGATCTGCAGCAGCAGGCACTCGGCGAGACCCCGGGCGCCGACGCCGGCCGGATCGAGGGTCTGCACGACGCGGAGGGCCCGCTCCGCCGTGTCGAGGTCCGTGGGGTCGTCCATGCCGTCCACGACCTCCTGCAGGGAGCACGGGAGATAGCCGCCCGCATCGAGGTTGTAGACGAGGGCCTCCGCCGTGCGCCGGACGTCGTCCCCGAGGTCCATCTCCTCGAGCTGCACCACGAGGTGTTCCGCCAGCCCGCCGTCCAGCGCGGGCGTGTTCTGCATCGCCTCCAGCTTGCGGTCCGACGCCTCCTCGGCAGCGGCGCGGCTGGAGTAGCCGCCGGCGTCCCGCTGGGCATCGGCCAGCGCGTCGAGACGGTCGAGGACCCGCTCGGCGTCCTCCTCGAACGGGTCGTCCTCGTCCGTCTCCTTGCGCTCCTCCTGCGGCAGCGTCGCCAGGTCGTCGGGCGCGGGCTCCGTGATCTCGAGCGCCTCGTTCTCGAGGAGCTCGTTCTCGATCAGGTCCTTCAAGTCCATCGCGGGAAGCTGCAGGATCTCGATGGACTGGATGATCTGAGGCGCCAGCCTCAGCTGTTGGGACAGGCGAAGATTGAGTCCAACTTCCAGACGCATGGTGCCATCATTCTACCGCTGTGAACCGGCGAGCGGCAACGAGCAGAAGCGTGTTCGTCTTCGCTCCTCTCCGGGCTGCTATCATCGCTCGCGTTCCGTGGTGCTCGGGGGCTCCCCCACGGGCGTACGTCGCTCGAACGCCTCCGACAGCACGGCGCTGTTCTGGTACTCGATCTGGCCTCCCGCCGGAAGACCGCGCGCGAGGCGGGTCACACGCACGCCCTTGCCGGCGAGGGCCCGTTCCAGGGCTCGCGCGGTCCCGTCGCCTTCGAGGTCGGGATTCGTGGCGACGCACGCCTCGCGGACCGTTCCGTCGGCCACCCGCGCGACCAGCCCCCCCAGGTGCAGATCCTTCGGCGTCACGCCCTCCAAGGGACTCAGGCGCCCCCCGAGCACGTAGTACAGACCGCGGTAGCGTCCGGTCTGTTCGATCGCGTACAGATCGCGCGCGGTCTCCACGACCAGGAGGGTGCTCGCGTCGCGCGACGCATCGGCGCAAAGGGAACACGGGTCGCGTTCGGACGGCGCCCGGCATCGCCCGCAGGGACGGATCCGCTCGCGCGCATCGCGGATCGCGTCGGCCAGTTCCAGGGCCCGCGCCTCCGGGATCCGGAGCAGGTGATGAGCAATGCGCCCGGCGCTCCGCGGTCCGATGCCCGGCAACCGCTCGAGCGCCGCGAGGAGCTTCTCCAGGCTCGGGGGGGCGCTCACGGCTCGGGGTCCCGCGCCGCGGGCGACCGGGGCTCGACGTTCAGGAGCCGCCCGCCCGTGGCCTCCGTCACCCGGCGGATCCCCTCCGCCTCCTGGATCGGCGGCGCGGGCGGGGTCGCCTCGGGCGCGTCGTCCACGGCCTCGACCACGAGCGCCAACGCCTGCCCCAGCACGCGCTCGGTGACGGCGCGGAACGTCAGGACGGCCTCCCGACGCTCGAGACCGGCCCTCGCGAGCCCGTCGCCGGCCCCGACGGCGACGCGCACGCGGCCGTCGGCGAGGGCGGCGGGCCGCGCGCGGGAGAGCGCGGCGGCGAACCGCGGATCGCGCGTCTTGGCGGCGGCGACCAGATCGCTCCACCGCTGCCGCACGCCGTCGAGGTCCGCGCGGGCGGGCGCCGCGGCCGGTCTCGCCGGGGCCGACGAGGCGGTCGGCCCCTCGGGAGCCGCGGGGGCGGCCCGTCCGCCCCGCGGCGCCGCCTCCAGCGCAGCGATCAACCGGTCGAGATCGCGCGCGGCGGGCAGCTTCGCCAGTTCCACGGCCGCGACCTGGAGCACCAGCGTCCCGTCGGCGCCGCCTCGCAGGTGGACGCGCTTCTCGAGGAGGACGTCGAGCGCCCGGGCGAGGGTCGCAACGCCCCCTCCCCCGCTCGCGGCGGCCAGGAGGCCCCGGCGCAAGGCGTCCATCCACTGGTCGAGAAGGACGCCCGGCTTCGAGCCGGCGGCGAGGCACGCATCGAGCGCGTCCAGCGCCGCCGCGGCGTCACCGTCGTCCACGGCTCCGGTGAGCGCGCGCAGCCGGTCGGCGGGCGCCCGCCCCGCGAGGGCGTCCAGATCCGCGCGGCGGATCCGTGCCGACTCCGAGGCCGCGATCAACTGCTCCAGGAGCGACTCCGCGTCCCGGAGGCCCCCGAGCGCAGCCCGGGCCATCTCCTCGGCCAGGCCGTCTTCGAGCTCCGCGCCCTCCCGCGCCGCGAGGTCGGTGAGGCGCGCCGCCATGCTCGCTTCGTCGATCGGCTTGAACTCGACGCGCTGGCACCGGCTGCGGAAGGTGTCGGGGAGCTTGTGCTCCTCCGTCGTGCAGAAGATGAACTTCACGCCCTCGGGCGGCTCCTCCAGCGTCTTGAGAAACGCGTTGAAGGCCGGCATCGAGAGCATGTGGACCTCGTCCACGATCCAGATCCGGTGGCGCGACCGGACCGTGGCGTAGCCGACCTGCTCCCGGAGGCGCCGCACGTCCTCGACGTGGTTGTTCGAGGCGGCGTCCATCTCGACCACGTCGAGGTCGTTCCCCGCGGTGATGTCCCGGCAGGAGGCGCACGTTCCGCAGGGGTCCCGTCCCTCGCGCCCCTCCCCCGCGCAGTTGAGCGCCTTCGCGAAGATGCGCGCGGTGGTCGTCTTGCCCACGCCGCGGGGCCCGACGAAGAGGTACGCATGGCCGACGCGGTCGGACGCCAGCGCGCCGCGGAGGATGCGGGCCACGTGCTGCTGTCCGACCATCTCGTCGAAGCTCTGCGGCCGGTACTTGCGGGAGAGGACCTGGTGCGCCACGGCGCGATCCTACCTCCTTCGCCCGACGGCGCGGGCGCGGGTACGATCCCGGGCCGGGAGACCCTCGATGACCGTCTGGAAGCTGCCTCGCCTCGGCCGCGTCTCGTCCGTGACGGGCGAGCCGTTCCCCGCCGACGCCCCGGTCGTCACGGCGCTCTTCGGCGAGGAGGAGGAGGCCGGCGAGGACAAGGTCCGCGGCACGGGGTTCTCGCGGCGGGACTTCCTGGAGGAGGAGGCGACGCCCGAGCGGCTGGAGGGCGCGTACTGCTCGTGGCGCACGCGGACGCCGTCGGAGCAGCCGGACGACGCGCGGCGTCTCGATCTGGACATGGCCCGGGAGTTCCTGGAGCGCCTGCGCGAGGAGGACGACGCCCAGCGCCGCCCGGTGGCGCTGGCCCTGGCCCTGATCCTGGTTCGCAAGCGCCGCCTGCGGCTCGTCGCGGAGCGCGGGGAGGAGCTCGAGGTCGCCTGGCCGCGGGAGAAGGCGACCTTTCGCGTCCCGGCGCCGGAACTGACGGAGGCGGATGCCGAGGCCCTCGAGCAGGAGCTCCAACGGCTCTTCGATCTCTGAGAGCCGGCCGTCCGAGGGCGGTCGGGACGCCCGACCCCTGCCGGACCAGGGGCCCCCACCCTCGGACCTCCCTCAGAACTCGATGCGCGTCTTTCCGTCCAGACCCTCCTGGGCCTTCTCGCGCACGAAGCGGTCCGGGTCCTTCAAGGCGGCCTCGAGGTACGGCCGAGCCGTCTCGTTCTTGCGCAGCGCGAAGCCGAGGCCCTTGGCGGCCGCCCCGCGCGTGCGCCACGTGCCCCCCTCGCGGAGCAGCCCTCCCAGCGCCTTCACGGCCTCGTCGCTCGCGATGGCGCCGAGGGCGTAGGCGGCGTAGGTGCGGGAGGATTCCACCTCGGCGTGGAGCACCGCGGGGGAGGCCAGGGTCGGCACGGCGGCGTCGCCGATCGCGGCGAGCACCATCGCGGCGTGCTGGCGTGTCAGGTCGTCGATGTCGTAGTACGTGAAGGTCTTGACGATCGGCTTCTTGGGATTGTCCGGATTGAAGACCTCGACGGTCTGCGGCTGCTTCAGCGGCCAGCGTTCCGTCACCAGGGGCTTGGCGAAGTAGGCGACGGCAGGCTCCCCCACCGCGCGGGCCTCGTAGGCGACCCGGATCACGTCGGCACGGCGGTTGGCCCGGGACGCGCTCCAGAAGTACCGGAAGAGGTTTTCGGACAGGAGGTAGGGCGCGGCGCCGCCGTGGGCGAGCCAATCGTCGCGGGCCTGGTTCCAGCGCGGGTCGTGCGCCACGAAGAGCGCCCAACCCTGGCGGAAGCGCTCCACCTCCTGGGGGAGAGGTCGGACACCGGCACCGTGCGGTCGTCGGCGATGCGCTCCGTCTCGGGTCGCAGCGCGGCCCGCGGCGCCTGGGGCGGCGGCGCCTTCGCCGCCCCGCCCTGGCAGGCGGCGAGGAGTCCGGCGGCGGCGACCCCCAGGGGAAGGAGGCACCGGCGGATCAGCGGTTGGACCATGCCCCGAGCTTGGGACCCCGCGGTCACGGGGCCGTCTCCGGGCCGGAGCGGCCCTTGGCCGCGCGCGGCACGAACGTCCCCCTCCGGCCGGCCCGTCACGGCGTCGAGGCCAGGTACTCCACGGTCTCGACGTCGGGGAGGGCGCACAGGTCGCGCACGAGGGCGTCCGTCGCCTCGACGGCCCAGGCCGGCCCCGCCTTGACGCGGGCGAGGGTCTTCTCGTCCGCCGCGAACTCGAGGACCAGCGGCAGGGCCCCGGGAGCGGTCGCGATCGCCCGCCGGAGCCGCTCCAGCACCCCGGCGTCGGTGCGCCGGAGCCGGACGAGGACCCCGTGGGCGAGCCGCTGCGGGGCGTCCTCGACCGGCACGATGTCGTCCACCTGCACGCTCGGGGTTTCGCGCGTCGTGTCCACCTTCCCCGTCACGACGACCACCCGGTCCTCCTCGATGACGGAGGCGAGTTCGGCGTAGGTGCGCGCGAAGACGACGCACTCGACGGCCCCCGCGAAGTCCTCCAGATGGAAGAACGCCATGCGCCGGCCTTCGTTTCGCCCGCTCTTCACGATGGACGTCCGGCACCCGCGGATCATCCCGCCCAACCGGACCCGGCCCCGGTCGTCCATGTCGCCCAGCCGGGCTGTCGTGGTGGAGGAGATCCGGCGGAGCAGCGTCTCGTGCCGGGCCAGCGGGTGGTCCGTCGCGTAGAAGCCGATCATCTCGCGCTCCCACGCCATGCGCTGCGCGTCGGGCCACTCACCGACGTCGGGATAGTCCGGGCTCTCGTCCTCGACGGGCGCCGCCGAGAAGAGCCCCAGTTGCCCCGCGCTCCGGTCCGCGCTGGCCGCGCTGCCCATCCGGATGGCCCGGTCGAGGACCTCGAACACCTGCGCCCGGCAGACGCCCTCGACGTCGAAGGCCCCCGCCTTGACGAGGGACTCGAGCGCCGCGCGGTTCACGGCCTTGTGGTCCGCCCGCTCGCAGAGGTCGAAGACGTTGCGGTAGGGTCGATCGCCGCGGGCCGCGACCATGGCCTCCGCGGCCGCGTGCCCCACGCCCTTGATGGCGGAGAGTCCGTAGCGGATCGCCTCGCCTTCGACGGCGAATTCGACCTCGCTCCTCGTGACGCAGGGCGGGAGCACCTCGATGCCCATGCGGCGGCACTCGTCCACGTACTCCGTCACCTTGTCCATGTCGATCATCTCGCAGGTGAGGAGAGCGGCCATGAACTCGCGGGGGTGGTGACGCTTGAGATAGGCGGTCTGGTAGGTGACGACGGCGTAGGCGACCGAGTGGCTCTTGTTGAAGCCGTAGCCGGCGAAGTGCTCCAGCTGCGCCCAGATCTCCTCGGCGCGCTCCCGCTCGAGGTCCCGTGCCACGCAGCCCTCGACGAACTTCTCCCGGAACTTCGCGAGGAGCTCGGGCTTCTTCTTGCCCATCGCCTTGCGCAGGTTGTCGGCCTCGGAGAGGTCGAACCCCGCCAGGACGTTGGCGATGCGCATCACCTGCTCCTGGTAGATGACGACGCCGCGCGTCTCCTTCAGGAGGGGCTCCAGGGAAGGATGGGGATACGTGACCGCCTGCTTGCCGTCCTTGCGATCGATGTACATCTCCATCATCCCGGAGCCCATGGGCCCGGGCCGGTACATCGCGATGACCGCGGTGAGGTCGTCGAAGCCCTCCGGCCGCACCCGCCGGAGGAGGTCGCGCATGCCCGACGACTCCAGCTGGAAGACGCCCAGCGCGTCCCCGGCGCAAAGCATCGCGTAGGTCTCAGGGTCGTCGGGCGGGAGGGCGTCCAGGTCGGGCACCGGCCCCCCGCCGCGGCGGATGTTCGCCAGCGCCTTCGCGAGGATGGTGAGCGTGCGCAGGCCCAGGAAGTCCATCTTGAGGAGGCCGATCTCCTCGAGGATGTCCATCGAGAACTGGGTCGTGAGGTCCTTGCCTACCCGGTAGAGGGGCACGTACTCCTCGAGCGGCGCGTCGGCGATCACGACCCCCGCGGCGTGTTTCGAGGCGTTGCGGTTCATTCCCTCCAGCTTCAGCGCCACGTCGATGAGCCGGCGGTACTCCTCGTTCTCCTCCACCTCCTTGCGCAGGTCGGGATCGCTCTCCAGGGCGTGCTTCAGGCTCGTCTTGGGTCCGTTCGGCACCTTCTTGGCCAGCGTGTCCACGTCCCGCAGGGGGACCTCCATGACGCGACCGACGTCACGGATGACGGCGCGCGCCGCCATCCGCCCGAAGCTGATGATCTGGCTGACGCGATCCGGCCCTCCGTACTTCTCCTGCACGTACCGGATGACCTGTTCGCGGCCGTCCTTGCAGAAGTCGATGTCGATGTCCGGCATGGAGATGCGCGCGGGGTTGAGGAACCGCTCGAAGATGAGGTCGTGCTCGAGGGGATCGACGGACGTGATGCCGAGGCAGTACGACACGATCGAGCCGGCCGCGCTGCCGCGCCCCGGCCCGACGGGGATCCCCTGCTCCTTCGCGTAGTTCACGAAGTCCCACGTGATCAGGAAGTAGGCCACGAAGCCCATCTGCTCGATGATCCGGCTCTCCATCTCCAGCCGATCGGCGACGGCGGGCGGCAACGGATTGCCGTAGCGCCGGTGCGCGCCTTCGCGGCAGAGGCGATGGAAGAACGCCGTGTTGTCCTGGCCGTCGGGAGCCTGGTAGGCAGGGAGGTGCCGCGTATCGAGGTCGAGCGCGAGGTCGCAGCGGGACGCGATCTCGATCGTGGCGCGGGCCGCGCCTTCCACATCGGCGAAGAGCTGATACATCGGATCGGAGGCGCGGAAACAGAGCAGGCTCTCCGGCTTGAGCCGACGCCCGTCGCGCAGCGTCTTGCCCATCCCGATGCACATGTGCACCTCGTGGGCGGGCGCATCGCCCTCTTCGACGTAGTGGATGTCGTTCGTGGCCACGTGCGGGATGCCCAGCTCCCGCCCGATGGCGAGCAGGGCCTGGTTCACCTTCTCCTGCCCGTCGCAGCCGTTTCGCTGGAGCTCGAGGTAGTAGCGGTCGCCGAAGATGTCGCGCATGTCGGCGGCGGCCTTCGTGGCGCGGGCGGTGTCATCGTGCCGCGCGTAGTAGGCCGGCTCCCCCGAGAGGCAGGCCGACTGCGCGATCAACCCCTCTCCGTACCGGGAGAGCAGGTCCTTGTCGATGCGCGGATTGTAGTAGAAGCCCTCCGTGAAGGACCGCGTCGAGAGCTTGATCAGGTTCCGGTAGCCCTGCGCGTCCTGGGCGAGCAGGATGAGGTGGAACGCGGCGACGGGGTTGCGCTGCCGGTCGAAGCGCGAGTGGGGCGCCAGGTACGCCTCCAGACCGATCAGGGGCTTCACGCCGTGGCGGCGGCACGCCTTGTAGAACTCGATGGCGCCGCAGAGGTTGCCGTGGTCGGTGAGGGCGAGAGCGGGTTGTTCGAAGCGCGCGGCCGTGCGGACGAGATCGCCGATCTTCGCCGCCCCGTCGAGCAAGCTGTAGTCGCTGTGCACGTGGGTGTGGACGAACGTTCGCGCAACCAAACCGGCCTCCGGGCCGCGATCCTAGGCCCGGGGGGTACGCCCTCTCCGATCCGAGAGCGTGGAACGACGGCCCGTACCGCGACGGCCGGCAACAGCCGGCCGTGCCGACAAGCAACGAGCACGCGACGGAGTCCCGTACCGCGACGGCCGGCAACAGCCGGCCGTGCCGACAAGCAACGAGCACGCGACGGAGTCCCGTACCGCGACGGCCGGCAACAGCCGGCCGTGCCGACAGGCAACGAGCACGCGACGGAGTCCCGTACCGCGACGGCCGGCAACAGCCGGCCGTGCCGACAGGCAACGAGCACGCGACGGAGTCCCGTACCGCGACGGCCGGCAACAGCCGGCCGTGCCCGCAGGCAACGAGCACGCGACGGAGTCCCGTACCGCGACGGCCGGCAACAGCCGGCCGTGCCCGCAGGCAATGAGCACGCGACGGAGTCCCGTACCGCGACGGCCGGCAACAGCCGGCCGTGCCGACAGGCAACGAGCACGGGACGGAGTCCCGTACCGCGACGGCCGGCAACAGCCGGCCGTGCCAGCAGGCAATGAGCACGGGACGGAGTCCCGTGCTCACATTTGGATGCGGCGCTCGAGGCGCACGTCGCCCACGACGTCCCACCCCTCCTTGACGGGCGAGATGAGGTCGTCGGCCGCGCGGAACTCGTCGCCCGGGCGGGAGAACACCATCTCGTACGCCCGGCGCTCGCGAACCTCCCAGTACTGCACCTCGGGCTTCGGGATCTCGCCCTCGCCCACGGCCTTCTGCATGGCCTTCTGCACGAGCTTGTTCCGGTCGAGGTACGCCACGTCCTGGATGGTGATGCCCGTGGTGACGGGAGAGGCTTCGCCGGTCTCCTGATCCACGATCGTGTACTCGACGGGCGGCTCCTCCATCTCGACGTTCCATCGCTCGAGCTTGTAGATGGCGATGGGATCCGCCAGGCCGAAGACCTGGACCTTGACCTGGTCGTAGAGGGGATCGAGGGGCCCGAGGATCGCCACGGTGTCGATGGTCTTGCCGGCGGCGAGCTTGCCCTGCGTCTTCGCGACGGGCACGAGGTCGTAGTCGTTCTCCTGCTCGCGGATGGCGTCGAGCGCCTCCTCCCGTCCGATGGCGACGGTGGTCCGACCGGTGTCGGTGATCGCCTTGACGAGCGGATACCAGTCGCGCGGAAGGCTCGTCCCGTTGGTGACCTTCAGCGTCATGTAGTGATACGCGACCGTCCGCCCCTCCGGGGTGCGGTAGGAGACGATGCGCAGCGGACCGTGCTGGAGCGTCAGCATCCACCGTTCCGACTTGGGCGCATCGCCCTCGGCGCGGACGACCCCCCCGAGGCAGAACAGCAGCAGGGCGGCGAGGAGGGGAATCTGCTTCATGGACGCATTCCTTCCAAGCGGCCGGGCGGACCCGGGCTTCGGCGCACGATACCGCGTAACCCTCCGGCGAGGCAAGAAGTTGTGGCGGGAGCCCCCCGGTGGACCCTCCGCCGGCCCCCACCCACGGGGGGCGCCGGCCCCGGACGGCCCCCCCCGAGGGGGGGTGGACTACTGGGAGGACAGCCCCTCCAGGATGTCCACGCTGGCGTCGTCGCCGAGGAACGGGTCCACGATCTGGCCTGCGTCTTCCTCCGGCGGCACCATGTCGAGGTCCCGCCACTCCACGAACCGGACGCTCCCGTCCGTGTAGCCCATCACGAGGCCCTTCGGGTGGTGGAGGTTGCCCTCGTCGTCGTCGCAGATGATGGGGACGACCATGGACTCCTTGTCCGGCGTGATCCGGTACTCCTGCTCGCCGTTTCGGCGGCCGGCGTAGGAGGTCAGCTCGTGGAAGTCGGCGTTGCCGGTCTTGAGCTCCTGGAAGGTGATCTCCTTGTACCGGTCCGGGTTCGTGTCGCCGAAGGTGAAGAGCTCGTCGCCGGGCGAGAAGAAGACCCGCATGTTCTGGGGGTTGCGGGCGTCGATGAGGTTCGCGGGGACGAGGGAGAGGTGGAAGTTCTTGCCGCTGTAGCGCGGCCAGCGGCGGTCCATCTTCTCCGAGATCAGGAGCTGCACGAGGTTGCGGACGTTGTTGATGCTGTCCGTCTGGCGTGCCTTCTCCTGGATCCGGGGGACCATGACCGTGACCATCCCCGCGAGGACGACGATGATCGACATGACGACGAGGATCTCGACGAAGCTGAATCCGGCCTGACGGCGATGCATGGGCGGCTCCACGAAGGGACGGACGGAAGCGGTCTCGAGAGGGTCACGGGGTTCCCCGAGGAGGCGCGATGCCCGGCGGGAACGCCACGAGGTTGCCTCTCGGCGGAGCATCATAACAATCGCCATGCCGAATCGGGACGCCGTCCCCGAGCGTCGTCTCCGGAGGCTGGAAAGTACGGGACGCGGGGCCCTTCGCCGTCGTCCGGGACCCACCCGCCGAGGGGTAGGGACCGGTCGCAAAACCGATAACTTCGTTTCCGTCCCTGGTGACGGGGTTCCCGGCGCGGCGTGCGCCGGGGGACGGGTCAGCGCGCCGCCGCCTTGCCAAGGACCGCCCGGCGCAGCGCCTCGGCCCGATCGGTCCGCTCCCAGGGCACGTCGGGGCGCCCGAAGTGCCCCCCCACGGCGGTTCGGCGATAGAGGGGCCGGAGCAGGTCGAGGTCCTCGATGATGCCGTGGGGAGTCAGCCGGAAGACCTGGCGGATCGCTCGCTCCAGGTCCCCGTTCGAGGCGCTCTCCCGCCCCCACCCGACCGCGCGCACCCGCAGCGAGACGGGTTCGGCGACGCCGATCGCGTAGGCGATCTGGACCTCCGCCTCGTCGGCCAGCTCGGCCGCCACGACGTTCTTGGCGATGTAGCGCGCCATGTAGGTCGCGCTGCGGTCCACCTTCGAGGGGTCCTTCCCGCTGAAGGCGCCGCCGCCGTGGGGCGCGGAGCCGCCGTACGTGTCCACGATGATCTTCCGGCCCGTCAGCCCCGTGTCGCCCTTCGGGCCCCCGATCGTGAACGCGCCGGTCGGGTTCACGTGGAGCACGGTGGCGGCGTCCATCAGGTCGGGGGGCAGCCGAGGGAAGAGGTGGCGGCGCACGTCGGCCTCGATCTGCTCGCGACGCGCGGAAGGGGCATGCTGCGTGGAGACGACGACGGTGTGGATGCGCCGGGGGCGGTCGTCGTCGCCGCATTCGACGGTGACCTGCGACTTGCCGTCGGGCCGGAGGTAGGACAGCGTCCCGCTCTCGCGGAGCTCGGTCAGCCCGCGCGTCAGCTCGTGGGCCAGATGGATGGCCAGCGGCATCAACGCGTCCGTGTCGCGGCAGGCGTAGCCGAACATGAGGCCCTGGTCGCCGGCGCCCTGCTCGTCGGGGTCGCCGCGGTCCACGCCCTGGGCGATCTCGGGAGACTGGCGTCCCATGATGTTCATGACGGCGATGTCGTCGGCCGGGTACCCGCACGACGGGTCGCCGTAGCCGGCGTCCCGGATGACCTCGCGGGCGACGTCGGCCACCTCCACGCGCGCGGTGGACCGGACCTCCCCGCCGACCAGGCACAGGCCGTTCGTGACGTAGGTCTCGCAGGCGACCCGCGCGTGCGGGTCCTGGGCCAGGTAGGCGTCGAGCACGGCGTCGCTGATCGTGTCGGCGAGCTTGTCGGGGTGTCCTCCGGTGACGGATTCGGATGTGAAGAGATGAGACATCGGATCGGGCTCCTGGGCGGCGCGGGAATCGTAAGTGCAAGGAGAGACAAGGAGATGCGGATTCGACCCGGGTTGGGTCCGGCACTTGCGAAGGAAGGCCGGCCTCAGCGCGCTGGGGCCCGCGGGTCCCGACCCCCGACGTGCCGGACGCCTCCGCCACGGTGGCGGGAGCGACGTCGGGACGGGCCCGCGGCCCCCATCGCGCCGAGGAGCATGACGTGCGGTGCCCTGCACCGCAAGAGACGGGTCCAGCGTCCCCGACGCCGGCCCGGAAAGGAACGCGATGCCGTCCCCCCGTTGCCCCGTCGCCCTCGTCGGGCTGCTTGCCCTGGGCGTCGCCGCCCTGCTCGTCCTGCCGGGTTGCGGCTGCCACGACTGCGGCGGCGTGTACGTGCCGCCCGGCCCCTACCTGGGCGACGTGTATCTCGACAACCTCACGGACCTCGGTCCCGCGCCCGAGTTCGCCGAGACCTTCTACCTCGCCCCCGCCGGCACGGTGGGCTTCACGGGGAACCTCCTCCCCGGGCCCCTCGCCCCCGGCGCCACGCAGTTCGTGGGGACGTACGCCGAGGGGTACTGGGACGCCGAGGCCGACATGGAGTTCGGGGACCTGGTGACCTGGTTCGACACCTACGTCGCCGCGTTCGACGACACCTTCTTCGAGGTGTATTGACGGTCGCGCCATGCGCGCGCGCCGCCTCCTCCCCCTCCTCGCCCTCGTGTTCGCCGTCCTCGCGGCGGTCCTCCTGGGAGGACACCGCCCGGGGCCGCCGCCGGAGGCGCCCCGCCTGGGAGCGCGCCCCCCGACGTCCCGTCCCGCGCCCCCGCCGGCGGGGGCGCCGCGGCTCGCCGACGCCGCGCCATCCGGCGCGAGCGGCACGGCCTCCCCCCCGGCGACGGGTCGCGCCACGCGGGGCGCGCCCGTGGTTCCCGGGCGGGTCGTCGGCCCCGACGGGTTCGGCGTGGCCGGGGCGGCCGTCGAGGTGCGCCCCCTCGATCCCCGGGCGCTCCGGGGCGGCCGACCGGCGGAGCGCGCGCCCATCGCCACCGGCCTCGCCTCGGGCGACGGATCGTTCGAGATCCCGGTCGCGTGGAAGGGGGGGTGGCTCCGCGTGGTCGCCCGCGCGCCGGGCCGAGGCGTCGGGACCGCGTGGGTTCCCGAGGTCGGCGTGCCCGTCGAGGTCGTGTGCCCGGCGGCGACCACCCTCGCGGTCCTGGCGCTGGGCGGCGACGAAGCCCCGGTCGCCGGCGCGCGCGTGGCGGTGGACGTCGGCCGCACGCGGATCGAGGGCGAGACCGGCGCCGACGGGCGTGCGGTGCTCGCGGACGTACCGGCCGGCGCCGCCTGGGTCCGCGTCGAGACCGAGGAGGGGGCGGAGGGCGAGGCCGGTCCCCTGGCCGCGGCCCCGGGTGCGTCCGTGCGGGTGGTCGTGTGGGTACGGGCGTCCGTCCGGCTCTCGGGGCGGGTGCTGGACGCGGCGACGAACCTCCCCGTCGCGGGCGCCGAGGTGCACGTGGCGCGTCCCGGCACCTCGCGGCCCGCCGGCACGACCGGGGCGGACGGGCGGTTCGGCCCCGTGCCGGCGGGTCCCGCCGGCGCACGGGTCCAGGTGGCGGTCCGCGCCCAGGGGTACGTCCCGCGGCTGGAGCCCGTGCTGCTCCCCGCGGGCGACGCGCCGTTCGCCGTCGAGATCGCGGTGGAGCCCGGCGACGCGTGGGAGGGCACCGTGGTGGATGCCGAGGGGCGGCCGGTCGAGGGCGCCCGCGTGAGCACCACCGACGACGGGATCGCGGGCCGCGAGGCGCCGGCGGTCTCCACGGACGCCCAGGGGCGCTTCGCCCTGCCGCCTCCCCCCCCGCCCGCGCCGGGGCGGCGCGTCGTCCTCGTGGCGCGGGCCGCCGCGGGAGAGGCCGCGCGGGCGCTGCGCCCCGGCGAGGAAGCGCCCGCGGACCTCGTCCTCGTGCTCGGCCACGGCCGGGCGGTCGTGGGACGCGTCACGGACGAGTCCGGCGCGCCCCTGGGCCGCGTGGCGGTCCGCCTGGAGCCCCTCTGGGGGGCCATGCCCCGCCGCGCGAACCCCGGACCGGCGATCTCCCGCCTCCTCGCCGCGCAGGCCGAGGGGACGGACAGCCTCCAGGCCGTGAGCCGCGACGACGGCGGCTTCCGCGTCCCGGACGTGCCCGACGGCAAGTACGCGATCCGCCTCGTGCGCGCGGCGGGCGAGGCGCTCGTCCCCGACCCGGTGGAGGTGGCGGGCGCGCCCGTGGACGTGGGCGCGCTCGTGCTGCCTGCGGGCTACGCCCTGGAGGGCCGCGTGACGGCCCGGGGCGTCGGCCCCCTCGGCGGCGTCGAGCTGACGTGCGTGAGCGAAGGCCCCAAGGCCCTCGTCCGGCGGACGCAGACCGACGAGACGGGCGTGTACCGCTTCGACCACGTGCCGGGGGGAGAGGTGCGCGTGCAGGCGGCCCACCCTCTCTACCGGGCCGCGCTGCGCGCCGTGGAGATACCGGAGACGACGGTCCTGGACTTCGACTTGGACGAGGGGGCGACCCTGGCCGGCGTGGTGCGCGAGGACGACGCGCCGTACGAGGGCTTGTTCGAGGTGCAGATCGAGTCGGCGGACGGCCGCCCGCGCCGGTTCGCGCGCACGACCCACCGCGACCCGGAGGGACGGTTCGAACGACGCGGACTGCCCGACGGCCGGTTCGTGGTCCGCGTCACGACGCCGGACGGACGCACGGCCGTGTCGGAGGAGGTGGTCGTGGGCACGGCCGGGCGTTGGGAGGTCGCCCTCCCGTTGGCGGCGGCGTCCACCGTGCACGGCCGCCTGCGCACGGCGGAGGGGGGGCCCGTCTCGATGGGCCACGTCGCCGTCAGGAGCGAACGCGACCAGCGTCGCCACGAAGCCACGACGGACGGCCGGGGCCGGTTCGCGTTCCCGAGCCTCGCCCCCGGCCCCTACGTGGCCGTCGCCTGGGGCACGGGCGGCGCGCCGACGGAATCCGTGTTCGACCTGCCGCCGGGGACCGCGCTTCCCCTCGACCTCGACCTCCTTCCGGCCGGCGCCGTGGCGGTGGCGATCGTGGACCCGCGGGACCGGCCGGTCGCGCAGGCGATCCTCCTCGCGCGCCGTCCCGGCGAGCCGTTCCTCGGTCCGCCGGACACGCCGGTCCGCACGGACGCGTCGGGTCGTGCCGTGTTGGAGGATCTGCCCACCGGGACCATCGAAGTCGTCGCCCGGGCGACGGACGGGCGGACCGTCACCGGCGCGGTCGAGGTCCGGGCGAATCAGCGCGCGTCCGTCGAGATGGCGTTGCCCGCCGGCGGCGACGAGTAGCGCGGAGCGTCTCGTCGAGGAGGGGCCCGAGCACGCGCGTCGTCGCTTCGGTCGCGCCCTTGCTCGCGGCGATGGCCTCGTAGCCCCGCTGCCCCAGCGCGCGGGCCGCCTCCGGGTCCTCGAGCCAGGTGACCAGGGTCCGCTCCACCCCCGCCGCGTCCGGGACCACCGCGAGCCCGTCGGCGTGGAGGAGCATCTCGACCTCGCCGCGGAAATTCTGGAAGGACGGACCGATGACCACCGGGCGGGCCAGGCTGGCGGGCTCCATCACGTTCTGCCCGCCGTGCCGGACGAGCGTTCCCCCCACGAAGACCACCCGGGCGAGCGCGTAGACGATCTCGAGTTCGCCCACCGTGTCGAGGAGGATCACGGCATCCGGCGGGGGCGGCGCGTTCGCCACGAGAGCGCTCCTCCGGACGACCTCCAGCCCTTCGCGGCGCATGTCGGCCTCGACGGCGTCGGCGCGCGCCGGGTGGCGGGGGGCGACGATCAGTCGCGGCGAGAGCCCCCGCTCCCGCAGCCGGCGCTCGATGGCGGCGAGGGCGCGTTCCTCCGTGGGGTGCGTGCTCCCGGCGACGACCCACGCCCTCTCCGGCGAGTCGCCGACGAGGCGACGGAAGGCCTCGCGGCGCGGGTCCTCGACGCGGATCGGGATGTTGTCGAACTTCATGTTGCCGGTGACGTGGATCCGTGCGGCATCGACGCCGACGGACGCGAAGCGCTCGGCGTAGGTCTCGAGCTGGACGCAGACGAGGCGGAGCGCCGCCAGGACCCGCCCCGCCGCCGGGCGGAGGAGACGGAACCGACGGCAGGAGCGCTCGCTCATCCGGCCGTTGACCAGCACCACGGGGATCCGCCGGGCGGCGGCGGCCGTGAGGAAGTTCGGCCAGAACTCGCTCTCGACGAGGAGGATCAGATCCGGGTGGACGGCGTCCAGCGCGTCCTTCACCACCCAGGAGAGGTCCGGGGGGTAGAAGTCGATCCGGCGGTCGGCGTACAGGTCCTTCGCCACGCGCCGCGCGGTGTCCGTGCTCACCGTGATGACGGCCTCGAGCCCGGGCACGAGCCGCTCCATCGCCTCGACCAGTCGCGCCGCCGCCTTCACCTCCCCCACGGACACGCCGTGGACCCACACGCAGGGCGCGTCGCTTCGCCGCGGTCGCCGGCGGCGGAAGCGCTCGGCGATGTCGCGCAGGTAGACGCGCCAGCGGGCGCGCGTCTTCTCCTGGAGGAGCACCCGCCCCAAGGCGTAGGGACTCAGCACGACCGTGAGGGCGCCGTAGAGCGCGTCCATGGCCCAGTGGCGCAGGTTCGCGGGCGAGGGACCGAGCGCGCGGGCGGCCAACGACGGGTTCACGGGGACTCAGTCTTCGGACCGGCCGTGGCACTTCTTGTACTTGAGCCCCGAGCCGCAGGGACAGGGGTCGTTTCGGCCGACCTTCGGCGTCTTGCGGCGGATCGGGCGGACGGGTCCGGAGAATCCGGGCGGGGGCGTCCCGTCGCCCCCCTCCGTCGGGGCCCCGCCCGCGGACACGCCGGTCGAGAATTCGTCCGGCGCCTGCGCCTCGGCGCCGCTCCACCGCTGCAGCAGCTGCTCCTCCGCGCGGCGCGTGAGCCGGACCTTCAGGAACTTCTCGGTCACCTCCTGACGGATGCCTCGCAGCATCTCGCCGAACATCCGGTGGCCCTCGATCTTGAACGCCACCTTGGGGTCGATCTGGCCGTAGCCCCTCAGCCCGATGCCGGTCTTGAGGCCGTCCATCGCGTGGAGGTGGTCTTTCCAGCGCGCGTCGATGGCGTCGAGGAGGAGGAAGCGCTCGATCCAGCGCATCGCCTCCTCGCCCTCTTCGGCCTCGCGCTGGCGCCAGGCCCCCCGCACGGCCTCCACGAGGCGTTCGCGGACCTCCTCCGGCTCCTGCGGGTCGAGATCCGACGCCTTCACCTCGACGCCGAAGTGCCGCATCACCCACTGGGCAACGCGTTCCGGGTCGCGGTCGGCGATCGGGACCGCCTTGCCGAGGACGCTCTCGACGTACTCGTCCACGACCTGCTCGATGAAGCGGCCGAGGACTGCCTTCTGGTGCTCGATGTCCCCTTCGAGGAGGGTCTGGCGCAGGCCGTAGACCTCCTTGCGCTGGATGTCCATCACCTCGTCGTACTCGAGGAGGTTCTTGCGGATCTCGAAGTTGCGCTCCTCGACCTTCTTCTGCGCCTTCGTGATGGCCCGCGTGACCATCGGGTGGGTGATCGCCTCGCCCGCGTCCATGCCCATGCGCCCCAGGAACCGCGCGACCCACTCGGGGGCGAAGATCCGCATGAGGTCGTCGTCGAGACTCAGGAAGAAGCGGGAAGACCCGGGGTCGCCCTGCCGGCCCGCACGCCCTCGGAGCTGGTTGTCGATCCGGCGGGACTCGTGCCGCTCGGTGCCCACGATGTGGAGGCCGCCGGCCTCCTTCACGCCCGAGCCCAGGAGGATGTCGGTGCCGCGGCCGGCCATGTTCGTCGCGATCACCACCGCGCCCGGGTTGGCCCGCCGAGGCGACGATCTGCGCTTCCCGTTCGTGGTGCTTGGCGTTCAGCACGTCGTGCTGCACGCCCCGCCGCTCGAGCATGCCCGGAGATGTACTCCGACTTCTCGATGCTGGTCGTGCCGACCAGGATGGGGCGGCCCGTCTTGTGGACCGTGACGACCTCCTCCACGACCGCCTTGTACTTGTCCTTCTCGGCTGGTAGATCATGTCGTCGTACTCGAGCCGGATGAGCGGCCGGTTCGTCGGGATGTCGAGCACGTCGAGCTTGTAGATCTTCCAGAACTCTCCCGCCTCCGTCATCGCCGTGCCGGTCATGCCGCTCGAGCTTGTCGTAGAGACGGAAGAAGTTCTGGTAGGTGATCGTGGCGAGGGTCTGGTTCTCCGCGCGGGGATGGATGCCCTCCTTCGCCTCCACCGCCTGGTGGAGCCCGTCGGACCACCGCCGGCCCTCCATCAGGCGCCCGGTGAACTCGTCCACGATGATGATCTCGCCGTCCTTGGCGACGTAGTCCTTGTCGCGCTTGTAGATGTGGTGGGCGCGCAGCGCCTGCTCCAGAAGGTGCGGCCAGTCGCTCTCACCCGCCTCCCAGAACGACGACGCCGGCCAGCTTCTCCGCCTTCTCCTGCCCCTCCTCCGATGAGCACGCACTGGTGCTCCTTCTCCTTGACCTCGAAGTCGACGTCGGGCACGAGACGCCGGGCGACGCTGTCGGCCTCCTCGTACTTCGCCCGTTCGTCCTCCGCGGGGCCGCTGATGATCAGGGGGGTCCGCGCCTCGTCGACCAGGATCGAGTCCACCTCGTCCACGATCGCGAAGTGCGAGGCCTCTCTGGACCTGGTCCCCCTTCGAGACCTTCATGTTGTCGCGGAGGTAGTCGAAGCCGAACTCACTGTTCGTGCCGTAGGTGACGTCCGCCTCGTACGCCGGGATCCGCTCCTGGCTGGACATCGTGGGCCTGGATGGCCCCGACCTTCAGCCCCAGCGTCTCGTAGACGGGCCGCATCCACGCCGCGTCGCGGCGGGCCAGGTAGTCGTTCACGGTGACGAGGTGCACGCCCTGGCCGGCGATGGCGTTCAGGTACACGGCGAGCGTGGCGACCAGGGTCTTTCCCTCGCCCGTGACCATCTCGGCGATCGAACCCGTGGTGCAGCGCCCAGCCCCCGACGAGCTGCACGTCGTAGTGACGCTGGCCGAGCGCGCGCTTGCTGGCCTCCCGGCAGGCCGCGAAGGCCTCGGGGAGGAGGTCGTCCAGCGTCTCCCCGTCCGCCAGCCGCCTTCGGAACTCCGCGGTCTTGGCCCGAAGCCCGGCGTCGTCGAGCGCCTCCATCGAGGGCTCGATCCCGTTGATGCGTTCCACCACGGGCAGCACGCTCTTGAGGATGCGGTCGGTGCGGCGACCGAAGACGGCCTGGAGGATTTTCGCGATCATGAAGGCGGGTTCCGCGAGGAACGGCTCAAAGTAGCACCCGACCCAGGCGGCGCCAGCACCGGCACCCGCGCCAGAGGCGCGGGTGCCGGCTACCCGTCCCGCGGATCGTCGAGGGTGCCGACGATCTCCGAGACGGAGGACGCGCCGAGGCGCGCGAGGCGCGAGGGCAGCCCCTCCAGGATCTCGATGCCGGCGCGGGGGTTGTAGTAGTTGGCGGTGCCGACCTGGATGGCCGTCGCTCCCGCGACGAGGAACTCCATCGCGTCGTCGGCGTTCTCGATGCCGCCGATGCCCACGACGGGCACCCGGACGGTCCGCCACAGATCGCGCACGATCCTCAGGGCCACGGGCTTGATGCACGGGCCGGAGAGACCGCCCACGCCGCGCCCGAGCAGCGTCTTGCGCGTGCGCCAGTCGATCCCCATGCCGAGCAGCGTGTTGATGGCGCTCACGGCGTCGGCTCCGGCCTCCACCGCGGCCTCGGCGATCGGCCGGATGTCGGTCACGTTGGGGGACAGCTTCGCGATGAGCGGGCGGTCGGTGACGTCCCGAACGCGGCGGAGCACGTCCCCCGCGGCCTCGGGCGAGGCCGAGTAGTCGAGCCCGCCCGCGACGTTCGGACACGACATGTTCAGCTCGAGGGCGTCGATGCCTCCTTCGCGCTCGAGCCGGCGGGCCAGGTCCGCGAATGCCGGCGCGTCGTGGCCCGCGATGTTGATGACGAGCGGTGCGCCCAGCGTCCTCAGCGTGGGCAGGACCTCGGCGCAGTAGGCCTCGATGCCGGGGTTGGGGAGGCCGATCGAGTTCAGCAGGCCGCCGCGTGTCTCGGCGAGGCGGGGCGGCGGATTGCCCGCGCGCGGTTCCCGGGTGATCGTCTTGACCACCACGAAGCCGAGGCGGGAGACGTCGTAGAAGGATCGGAACTCGAGCCCCTTCCCGTACGTCCCGGACGCCGTCCCCACGGGATTGGCGAGCTCCAGGGATCCGATCCGGACGGAGAGGTCCACGGCGGCCGCTTCGATGTCCATGCGCGGCCCCGGTTCTACTCCCGGGCGGGCCGCTTGGGCGAGAAGAACAGCTCCAGGAGCAGGATGAGGATCACCCCCACCACGATCATGCTGTCGGCGACGTTGAAGTTGGGCCACTTCCTGTCCTTCACGTAGAAGAGCAGGAAGTCGCGCACCTTGGCCCACTGGAGGCGGTCGTAGAGGTTCCCGATGGCCCCCGCGAGGACCATGCCCAGGGCGAGGTGGAGCAGGACGCTCCGGCGCTTCGTGGCCAGGAGCCACACGAGAAGCGCCACGGTGGCGATCGCCGTGAAGATCAGGATGGGGTCCGTGTGGCCGGGGAAGAGGCCGAAGGTGACCCCCTCGTTGTAGGTGCCCTCCAGCGCGAAGAAGCCGGGAATGACGTCGATGCGCCGGAAGGGGCCGGCCCCGGGCGAGGGGTCCATGTCGAGGAGGCGCGCCATCCACGCCTTCGTGACGAGGTCGAGGACGACGCCGCCGACCAGGACCGCGAACGCCAGGATCTTCAGCCGCACGACGGGGCGGCGTGCCGGGGAGTTCTCGACGTCGCTCACATCCCGCCCGCTTCCTCCTCGATCTCCTTCTGCGCCACGCAGAGGCGTGCGTAGGGGACGGCGTCGAGCCGCCCCTTGGCGATCCAGGGGCACGTGGGGCACCGATGGGCGGATCCCTCCGGCGGCTGCGCCTCCGCGCAGTTCTCGCAGAGCCCGAAGGGAAGCTCGCCCTCGCCGTCGATCTTGGCGATGGCGTCGTCGATCTCGCGCAGGATCTCCGTCTCGCCTTCCAGGAGCGAGAGGGTGAAGGACTGGTCGAAGTTGTCGGTCCCGTGGTCGGCCATGTGCTCGATGGAGTAGTCCTGGCCGCTGCCCTTGAGGGCCTCGTCGGCGAGGTTCCGGCTGCTCTGGACGAGACGCGTCCTGAGGCCGATCAGGAGGGCCCGGTAGCGCTTCAGATCCGTCTTCGTGGGGCCGCCCTTGGGCTTCTTGACCCTGGATCGGACGGGCCCGGACCTGGTGGGTTCCGGTTCCTTCTTGCGCGGCGGCATGGGGTCTCCCCGGGACGGAAGGCGCGGGAGCATACCCGTGGCCCCCTGGGCGGTCAATCGGCGGTCAGGGCCCGGAACTCGCGGCCGGGAAAGCGCTTGCGGCCGGCCGGGACGGGGGTGCGGGCCCGGGTCGGGGTAGAAGGGAAGGAGGTCCCAGGGAGGCATTCGCGAGGCATGCAACGACGGCGCACTCCGGCCGACATGCTCGCGGCGTGGCTGGACCACCTGCGGGTGGAGCGCGGCCTCAGCCCGAACACGCTCGCCGCCTACGAGCGGGACGTCCGTCAGATCCTGACGGCCGTGGGGGCCACGCGGCGCGAGTTGGCCCGCATCACCAAGGAGGCCCTCTACGCGTGGCTGAGCGCGGAACGGGACGCGGGGGCGGCGCCGTCCTCCACGGCGCGGCGGCTCGCGGCCATGCGTGGGTTCCTGGCGTTCGCGCGCTCGCTGGGAGCGCTGGAGCAGGATCCGACGGCGGGCCTCGCTTCGGGACGCCGGCCGGCGCCGTTGCCGAAGGTCCTCTCGCGTCCCAGCGTCGAGCGGCTGCTCGCATCCATCCCCGCGCACGGCACGCTGAACCTCCGGGACCGCGCCCTGCTGGAGGCCCTGTACGCGACCGGGGCGCGCGTCGAGGAAGCGTGCTCGTGGCGGCACGAGGACCTCGATCTCGACAGGGGGCTCGTGCGCTGCTTCGGCAAGGGCCGCAAGGAGCGATGGGTCCCGCTCGGCGGGCCGGCCCGCGAGGCGCTCCGCGCGTGGCTGGATGCGGGACGGCCGGCGCTGGACCGCAACACGTCGGACCGTGTCTTCCTCTCCCGGGGGGGCCGCCCCTTGGACCGGCACCGCGTCTTCCGCCTGATCCGCCAGCGCGCGGCGGTCGCGGGGCTCGACGGGCGGATCTCCCCGCACGTCCTCCGCCACTCCTTCGCCACCCACCTCCTGGAGGGCGGGGCGGACCTGCGGGCGGTCCAGGAGATGCTGGGACACGCGAGCGTCGCGACCACCCAGGTCTACACGCACGTCGAGAGCGAGCGATTGAAGGCGATCCACCGCCGCTGCCACCCGCGCGGCTGAGTCCTCTCTCCCCCCCGTCGCCGCCGCCCGTACCCTTGGGCCCGGCGGTCTCGGCGCCCCGGGCGCCCCCGCCCCACCGCTGGGAGCCGACATGAAGATCTTCCTCGACACCGCGGACGTGGAACAGATCCGCAAGTACGCCGCCTGGGGCGTGGTGGACGGCGTCACCACGAATCCGTCGCTGATCCGCAAGGCGGGCCGCGTCTTCGAGGAGGTGGTGGAGGAGATCTGCGGGATCGTGGACGGCCCCGTCTCGGCGGAGGTCACCGCGCTGGACCCGGACGGCATGGTGGAGCAGGGGGTCACGCTGTCGGGCATCCACCCGAACGTGGTGATCAAGGTCCCCCTCGTCCCGGAGGGCCTCCAGGCCACGCGGCGCCTCGCGGAGAAGGAGATCCCGACGAACGTCACGCTCTGCTTCTCCGCCACGCAGGCCCTGCTCGCCGCGAAGGCCGGCGCGACGATGGTCAGCCCCTTCATCGGTCGCCTGGACGACCGCGGCGTGCGGGGCATGGACCTGATCGAGGAGATCGTCCAGATCTACGCGAACTACCCCGTCCGCACCCAGGTCCTCGTCGCGAGCGTGCGGAGCGCCCTGCACGTCCGCGAGGCGGCCCTCCTCGGCGCCGACATCTGCACCGTGCCGCCGAAGGTCCTCGACCAGATGGTCCGGCACGATCTCACGGACGCGGGGCTCGAGGCGTTCCTCTCCGACTGGGCGGCCCACCAGGAGAGCGTCTCGTCGAAGGCGGCGGCCGCCCGGGTCTGATCGGGGGTCGATCGCCGCTCGGGGGGCCCGGCTCGCCCCCCCGGTACGATTCGGGCGGTGGAACCTCCTTCCCTACCGCACCTCGCCGGGCTCCGGGAGCGCGTCCGCCGCCTGCCGACGGGCCCCGGGGTCTACCTCTTCCGGGACGAGACGGACCGCGTGCTCTACGTGGGCAAGGCGTCGAACCTCCGTGCCCGCGTCTCGACCTACGTCCGCGGCGGCGACCAGCGCCCCCTCGTGCACCTGCTCCTCCGCCGGGCCCGCGACGTGGAGACCGTGACCACGCGGACGCCGGAGGAGGCGCTGCTGCTCGAGAACACGCTGATCAAGAAGGAGAGGCCGCCGTACAACCTCCGGCTGAAGGACGACAAGTCGTACCTGCTCGTGCGGATCGACCGGGACCATCCCTTCCCGCGGCTCCAACTGACGCGTCGTATCAAGAAGGACGGCGCCCGCTACTTCGGGCCGTTCGCCAGCGCGAAGGCGATCCGCCGCACGCTCCGCACGCTTCGGACGCTCTTCCCCCTCCGATCCTGCTCCGACCGCGAGCTCGAGGAACGGACGAGACCGTGCCTCTATCACCAGATCGGCCGCTGCTCGGCCCCCTGCGTCGGGAAGATCTCGTCCGAGGCGTACGGCCGCCTCGTGGAGGAGGCGATCCAGCTCCTGCGCGGCCGCGACGACGGCGCGGTGGCGCGGCTCCGTGAGGACATGGAGCATGCCTCCAAGGCGATGCGCTTCGAGCAGGCCGCCCTCTACCGCGACCGCCTCCAGGCGCTGGAGGCCGCCCGGGAACGGCAGCAGGTGGTCCGCGCCGACGGGCGGGACCGCGACGTCGTCGCCGTGAGTTCGGCGGGCGGCACGGCGATGGTGGGCGTCGTGTTCGTGCGCGACGGCCACGTCGTCGCCACGCGCGCCCTCCCGCAACGCACCACGCTGGGCCGCAAGGAGGTCGTGACGGCCTTCCTCGCGCAGTTCTATCCGGAGGGAAAGATCGTCCCGCCCGAGGTCCTCGTCGCCGAGGAGCCCGTGGACCGCGGCGGGCTCGAGGAGGTGCTCGCCGAGGCCCGGGGCGGACCGGTGGTCGTCCGGCGCCCCCACCGCGGCGGCGACAAGGAGCTCGTGGAGATGGCGGAGCGCCACGCGCGCGAGGCGCTGGAGGAGCACTCCGCCCGCGCGCGCGCGGCGCAGGCGGCGCTCGCGACGCTCCAGGAGGCCCTCGCCCTCGACGTGTCGCCGGAGCGGATCGAGGGCTACGACCTCTCGCACCTCGGGGGCCAGGAGCCCGTCGCCGCGATGTCCGTGCTGCTCGGCGGCGTGCCCGACCCGTCCGCCTACCGCCACTTCCGGATCCGGGAGGCGCCCGGCGGCGACGACTACGCCGGGATGGGCGAGGCGATCCGCCGTCGCTTCGCGCGCGGCGCCGTCCTCGGCGAACTCCCCGACCTCGTGCTGATCGACGGCGGCCGGGGACAGCTAAAGGCCGCGCGCGCGGCGCTCGCCGCGCTCGACCTGCCGCGGATCCCGATGGTGGGCATGGCGAAGGCCCGGCCTCGCAAGGGCGTCGAGGACGAGCGTCTCGTCCTGCCGGGCCGCGGCGAGCCGTTGGTGCTCCCGCGCGAGCATCCGGGCCTGAGGATCCTCGTCCGCGCGCGGGACGAGGCCCACCGCTTCGCCGGCCGCTACCAGAAGAAACGCCGATCCATCGCGCTGGTCGGCAGCGTCCTCGACGACGTCCCGGGCATCGGCGAGGCCCGCAAGCGCATGCTCCTGGAGCGGTTCGGCTCGCTGGCGGGCATCGAGGCCGCGAGCTTCGAGGACCTCGCCGGCCTCCCCGGCATCGGAGAGCACCGCGCCCGCCGGATCCGCGAGCGCCTCCAGCAACGCCGCGACTGACGCCGACGGGGCCCGGTCCGTCCGGATGCGGTACGCGTCGCCTCCCGGCCGTTCCCACCGCCTCGCAGCGGGGGAAGCACGGTGTCCGGCCTGACGCTATCTTCTGCGGGGTGCACGCGCTCGTCGAACGACTGAACGCCTTTCCCCTCGCGGGGATGATGCTCATCGTCACCGTGGGGTACACCCTGGGGCGGGTGAGCTGGCGGGGCGTCTCGTTCGGGCCCGCAGGAGGCACGATCCTCGTCGGCGGCCTGGCCGGCGCCCTCGGCTTCGACGTGGGCTCGTCGGTCTTCACCCAGGAAGGAACCGTGTCGCTCGGGGCGCTGGGGTTCGCGCTCTTCATCTACTCCGTCGGATTCGACGCCGGACCGCGGTTCTTCGGCGCGTTCCGGTCGGGACGGGCGTGGCGCTTCGTGGCCGTGGGGCTCCTCGTGAACGTGCTGGCGGTGCTCTGCGCGGTCGCCATCGCCCCCCTCTTCGGACTGGGGGCCGACCTCGTGGCGGGCACGCTGGCGGGCGGCATCTCCAGCGCGCCGACCTACGCCGCCTCCGTGGAGGCCGTCCTCGACGCGCACCGCGAGATCGGCACCGTGACGATCGCGTTCGCCGCCTCCTACCCCGTGGGGCTCGTCGCGCTGGTCATCCTCGCCCAGTTCCTCCCCCGCGCCCGTGGGGTGGACCTCGCCGACGACGCGGAACGCATGGCCCTCCCCGACGGCGCCGAGGGCGACGGCACGGAGCAGACCCGGGCGTTCGAGGTCCGGCGCGACGAGATCTGCGACCGGCCGCTCCAGGAGTTGGACGTGACGGGGCGCACGGGGTGCTGGATCACGCGCCTCCTCCACGGCCACGACGTCGTCGCCGTCCGCGCCGACACGCGCCTCGCGCGCGGCGACCACGTCCTGGCGCGGGGCTCGGTGGTCGCGCTGCAGGCGTTCGAGAAGCTGTTCGGACCGGAGGTGGAAGACCAGGTGCTCCGCGAGCGCATGCCCGCCCCGCGGCGCATCGCCGTCCTCGCGCGCGGCGCCGTCGGGCAGCCGCTCCGCGACCTCGCGCTGCCGAGCCGGACGGGCACGCTCGTCGTCGGCGTGGACCGCGGCGGCGTGCACCTCGAACCCGCGGCGGACTTCGTCCTCCAGCGCGGCGACGTGGTGGAGGTGATCGGCCGGCGCAGCGCCACGCGACACGCCGCGGCCGTGCTGGGCCGGCTCGAGCGCCCCACGCACGAGACGGACATCGCGGTGTACGCGGGCGGCATCTTCCTCGGTCTGCTGCTCGGGCGGCTCCGCATCCACGCCTTCGGCATCGACGTCGCCGTCGGCATCGCAGGCGGTCTCTTGATCGCGGGCGTCCTCCTCGGTCGCTTCCACCGGATCGGTCCGTTCACCACGCACGTGCCCCGGGCCGCCCGGCAACTCGTGCGCGATCTGGGCATCCTGCTCTTCATCGCGGAGGCGGGCACGATCGCCGGTCACGAGTTGGGGGTGGTGGATCCGGCCACCCTTCTGCCGGTGATCGCGGCCGGGGTGGTGATCGCCGTGTTCCCCGTGCTGCTCAGCCTGGTCGCCGCCTGCCGCCTCCTGGGTCTCAGCCCCGTCGAGGCATGGGGCAGCGTGAGCGGGGGCATGACGTCCTCCGGGGCCCTCAACACGCTCCAGCGGATCACGGGCGGCAGCGAGGTGGCGATCGCCTACGCGGCGGCGTACGCCCCGGCGACCGTGCTCGCCACGATCGCCGGGCGCGTCGTGGTCCTGGCGCTGGGGTGATCGCACGCGGGGTCGAGGCGGGCGGACTCGGTCTCCCGCCGCGCATCGAGGCACGCGGTCGTCGGCACGGTCCCGCGCGTCCTCCCCATCGAGAAGGAGTAGTCTGCCCCGGATTCGAGGCAGGAGCCCCGTCATGGCCGTCAAGCACGCCCGCGATCTTCCCCTCGAGACGGTCATGGCGGGAACGTCCACGTCCCGGCAGGTGCTCCTGGGGCCGGACGAGACCCCGCACGACGACGTCGCCGAGGGCGACGAGCCGTTCGAGTTCCTCTGCCTCGTGCCGAACGAACGGGACGAGGTGCGGGTCCTGTAGCAGGGCGACGTATCCTCGCTCGAAGAGCAGGAGGAGAGTCATGCCGCGCGTCGCCCCGACCGTCCTCGTCGTCCTGGCGCTCCTCGGCGTCCTCCCATCTCTTCACGCCGGCGAGGAGGAGGGCGCCTCGCCGCCCGAGGACGCCCCCTTCCTCGGACTCTCCGTTCGCGACACGAAGGACGGGCCGGTCGTCGGCTGGATCGCCCCCGGACCGCTCGGCGGGCGGGGCTTCGAGGCGGAGAAGACCGGCATCCGCCGCGGCGACAACCTCGTCTCGATCGACGGCGAGACGGTGGACGCCGCCGGCTTCGAGAAGGCCGTGAAGGCGAAGCGCCCGGGCGACGAGGTCGTGCTGGTGCTGCGGCGATCCCCCGACGCCAGCGCGGAGAGCGCGGTCCCGAAGGGCGGGCCGGGCGGCGATCCATTCGAGGTCCGGGTCCGTCTCGGCCGCCGGTCCGAGTGGACGGGCACGGTCGGTCGCGGACTGGGCGGCCGTACCGTCCCGCCCGCGACGAAGGGAGCCTTCGAGACGACGATCCTCGAGGCCGCGGCCGCCCTCGGCGAGCGCGAGGGGATGCCCGGCGTCGGCGGAGGCCTCGACGCGCTGCTCGTCCGGCTCGCGGCGATGCAGGAGGAGGCGCTCGACCCCAACGCGCTCCCCGCCGTCGTGAAGACCTTCCGGCGCCCCCTCTCCGTGGACGCCGTGGAGGCCGAGGTGGACGCCCTCGCCCGCCCCGCGGCGGGCGGCGGGGTCGGGGAGCTTGCGGCGCTGATCCGCGGCGTGCTCGACCTGCCCCCGGCCGGAGAGGGGGCGGTCGAGGAGGCCGCGCGGCGGCTGTCCGAAGGACGCGAGGTCCTCCCCCAGGTCCTCGCGCTCCTGCAGACGCTCCGGGACTCCGTCTACATCTACGACGACCGCGCCGACGACCACGTCCGGGTCCTCGGCGACCGCGTGGGTCCCCACGCCGCGGATCGGATCCGCGACGCGCTCGTGCTGCTTCGGCTCGCGCCCGGGGCGTGGGAACGAGAGGCGACGCCCCACGCCGGGGACGCGCCGCTCGAGAACGTGCCCGCAAACGTCCGGGCGGCGGTTCCCGAAGGCGACGTCCTCTGGTTCGGAACCGACCCCCTCGGGCGACTCGCCGTCGTCGGCGGGAAGGGGGCCAACCGCTACGTCATGGACCGCGTGGCCGCCGTCTACGACGTCGGCGGCGACGATCGCTACGAGTACCCGGCGCACGACGCTCCGCTTGCGGCGCCGCTGCGCCTCGTGATCGATCTCGCCGGCGACGACCGGCACGAGTCCGCGGGGGGGTTCGACGGCCCGGCCACGGCCCTCATGGGTCTCTCCTGGCTCGACGACCGGGCGGGCGACGACGTCTACACGTCGTCGGGCGCGTTCTCGGTGGGCGCGGGCCTGCTGGGGATCGGCGTGCTCCTCGACCGGGGCGGAAACGACGTCTACGAGTGCACCGGAGAGGCGTCGGGCTGGGGCATCGGTTGCGGATTCTGGGGCGTGGGGCTCGTGGTGGATGGCGGCGGGTCCGACGTCTACCGCGGCGAGAAACTGGTCGAGGGGGTCGGCGGCCCGCGCGGCCTCGGCATGATCCTGGACTCGGGCGGCAACGACCTGTACGTCGCCGACGGTCCGCACTTCGGCTCGGTCTACGCCACGCCCGCGGTGTACGTGGGCATGAGCCAGGGCTTCGGGGTCGGCGTCCGCGCCTACGCCGCCGGAGGGCTCGGCGCCATCTACGATCTCGGCGGGAACGACCGCTACGTCGCCGGCGAGTTCAGCCAGGCGGGCGGGTACTACTTCGGGATCGGGATCCTCCACGACGCCGCGGGAAACGACCTCTACCACGGCAACCGCTACGGCCAGGCCTTCGCCGCCCACCAGGCGGTCGGGGTGCTGGTGGACGACGCGGGCGACGACACCTACTGGTCCATGACGGCGGCCAGTCAGGCGGGGACGTGGGACGAGTCCGTCGGTCTACTCCTCGACCGCGCCGGCAACGACGCCTACCGCGCGGACGGCCTCGCGCAGGGCGGCGCCTCCATGCAGGCGATCGCCTTGCTCGTCGACCTCCATGGCGACGACCGCTACTCGGGCGCCGGCGGCGCCGTGCAGGGCCGCGGCGGCGGAAACCAGTACCACTACGACGCGGACAAGGTGTTCTCCTTCAGCGCGCTGCTCGACCTGGGCGGCGGCCGGGACGCCTACTCCGCGGACCGCGAGAACGACGTCGCGCGCGCCACCGGCGCGTACCGCGAGAAGGACCCCGCGGCGTCCCCGCTCTACGGCCTCTTCGTGGACCGGTGACGCGAGGTCGCCGCGTCGACCGGCCGGGGCGGAACCCGTTCGGTGCCCACAGCCTCCACGACACCTACGTCCGCGCGCACGTGCGGGCGGCGGGGTGCGACCCCCTCCTCCGCCGCGTGGCGTCTTGCGCCCGCCGGATCGGGGACGGGGCCGCTCCCGCGGTCGAACCGGGGCCTCGCGGAGACGGGGGCCTTGCCGGGCGCCGTCCCCGCGATCGCGCCGCACCGGGGAGAGGCCGACGTCTTCGTCCTCCCCTCCCTCCAGGAGGCCCTGGAGGCGGGCCGGCCCGGCGCCACCGTTCGGGGCGGCGCCCGGCGGCGCCTACGCCGATCTCGGCTTCCCTCCCTGCGGGGCGGTAGAACCGGGTGGAATGCAGGAAATCGACGTCCATCCGCCCCGGGTCGAGGGATCCCGGATCGTGCTCGGATTCGACCAGCGCCCGTCCAGCGGACTCTACCGGCGCACGTCGTTCGAGCTGGCGTTCCCGCCGTCGGTGCCCCTGGATCGCGTCCCCCGGCGCATCGTGGCCCTCCTCCCCCCCCTCGTCCTCCACCTGCAGTGGGCCCTCCTCGCCCCCTGTCGGGTGCGCCTGCTCTACCCCCTCGACGCTCCCGCGCGCCGGCTCTTCCAGCGGATGGCGCGTCAGGGCGCGGAGAACCAGGGGCTCGCCCAGGAGTCCTCTCCTCCGGCACCGCCCGTGACCATCGAGACGGTGGAGCGGGTCCAACCCCCCGCCCCCGCCGGCCGACCTCCCCGCGGATGCGCCGTCTCCTTCAGCGGGGGCAAGGACAGCCTGTTGCACGTGGGTCTCCTGACCGAGCTCGCCGAAGACGTCGTCCTGGTGAGCGTGACCTCGCCGCTGCCGCCGTTGGAGGACCACGTCAGCGCGCGGCGCCGGCAGGTGCTCCGGGACGTGGTCGAGCGGCGGCCCGTCCGACTGGTGGAGGTCACCTCCGACGCGAGGAGCATGTGGGAGAACGACTTCAGCCGCCGTCGGGGTCATGCCTTCTACGTCAACGAGGTGACGGACACGCTGCTCTACACCGCGGCCCTCTGGGTCGTGGCGGCGGCGCTCGACTGCGGCCACGCCTTCCTCGCCTCGGAGAACGAGGTCTCCGAGACGACGGCGCGGCCCGGCGGGATCCTCCAGCACCCCCACTTCATGTACGCCGTGCCCACCCTCGTCGCCCTCGACGCGGAGGCGCGCGGTGCCGGCATGCGCTTCGGCTCGCTCACGTCGGCGCTCCACAGCGCGCAGGTGCAGCGTCTCCTCTGGACCCGCTACCCGGATCTCCGCGGCCTCCAGTACTCCTGTTGGCGCGCGCGTCGCGACCAGGCGGCGTGCAGCGCATGCAGCCAGTGCCTGCGAACCGCGCTCGACGCCCTCGCCGTGGGCGGCGACCCCGCGGAGATGGGCATCGACCTGCTCCGCCTGCTGCCGCGCGTTCGCGGGTGGCAGGCGACCGCACGGGAGCCCTTCGACCGGAACGCGTCGCCGGACGACAAGGTCCGGTGGCGCCTCCACGCGCAGGTCGTGCGCGCGCTCCGCGAGGTCTCCACCGCGACGGTCTGGAGCCGGCTACCGAAGAACGCCTCCCCGGTCGGACGGTGGCGCGCGCTCGATGCGTTCCGCGCGCTCCGCCGCCGTCACCGCAGCCTCGTCGTCGGCCCGGCGCCGGGCTACCGGAAGGGCTGGCTCCGGTTCGTGGACTCGGCGTACCGCGACCGCGTGGCCGCCCTCTATGCGGAGACGTTCCCCGAGGAGCCGCCGTCGTCCTATGCCGGAGGTCTCGCCCGCACGGCCTCGCTCAGCCGGATGCTGCTCGGGCAGGAGTCTCCCGACCGCGGCGGCTCTGCCGCGGGTCGATCGTGACGCCGTCCGGGCACCACGCCTCCCACGACCACGAGCGGCCGTGGGCCTCGTACCAGGCGAGGGTCCGGCGGAGTCCGTCCTCCAGGGCGACCTCCGGCCGCCACCCGGTGGCGGCGACGAGGCGCCCCGCGTCGCAGCGGAACTCCTCCACCTCGCAGCGCCGGAGCCGGCGGGGATCCTCCTCGATCCGCACGTCGTCGTAGCCGAGGAGGCGGCCGCACGTGCGGGCCACCTCGGCGATCTCGTGGGCCCGTCCGCTGCCCACGTGGAACGCCTCGCCGTCGGGCAGGTCGGAGGCCATGAGCGCGAGGAGGCCGCGGGCCGTGTCGTCCACGTACGTCAAGTCCCGGCGCGTGGTCGCGTCGCCCAGGCGGACGACGGGCCCGCGGAAGAGCTGCCGGACGATCTCGGGCACCACGTACGGCTGCGTCTCGCGCGGACCGTACGCGTTGAAGATGCGGGCCACGACGACCGGAACGCCGTGCTCCCGGTGAAACGTCGCGCAGAGCTGGTCCGCGGCGAGCTTGCTGACCGCGTAGGTGCTCACGGGGTGGAGCCGTGCCTCCTCGTCGATCGGTTGCACCGCCGCCCGGCCGTACACCTCGGTCGAGGAGACGTAGAGCATGCGGCGCACGCCGAACTCCGCCGCGGCCATCAGCAGCTCCAGGCACGCCTCGACGTTCGTGCGGAAGAAGCGCCGGGGGTGCAGGTAGGCCGAGGGCACGAACGTGTCGCCGACGAGGTTGTAGACCTGCTCCGGTCGCTCCGCGGCGAACAGGCGGCGCAGGCCTTCCTCGTCCAGGGCGTCGCCCTCGACGACGCGCACCCGGGGCCCCAGCCCCTCCACGTTGGCCCGCACGCCGCTGAAGAAATTATCGAGGACGACCACGGAGTGTCCGCGCTCCGCCAGGATCCGCACCAGGGCGCTGCCGACGAAGCCTCCTCCGCCGGCCACCAGGACCCGCGGCGGGGCCAGCGGGCTCATGGACGCGTTCGTCATGCGCGGTTCCCTCCGGTCACGGCTTCGATCACCCGTTGGACGTCGTCGTCCGTCACCTGGTTGCCCGACGGCAGCAGCAGCCCCCGCTCTCCGAGCGCCTCCGAGACCGGCAGGGAGGGCCGTTCGGGGCCCCAGAAGGGTTGCCGGTGGAGCGGCAGGAAGACGGGGCGCGTGTCGATGCCCGCGGCGGCGAGGCGCCGACCCAGCGCCGACGCGTCCTCCCCGAACGCGTCGTCCACGCGGATCGCCGTCATCCAGCACGAGGAGGAGAAGCCCTCCGGTACCCGCTGGAAGGCGAGCCCCTCCACGCCGGCGAGGCCTTCCGCGTAGAGACGAGCCGTCCGGCGGCGACGCGCGAGGAACGCGTCCACCCGGGCCAGTTGGCTCGAGCCGAGCGCGGCCGCCATGGCACAGAGCCGGTAGTTGAACCCCGGGCCCTCGTGGACGTAGGCCCTTCCGGCGGGGCGGCGGTCGAGATCGGCGAGCGCGCGCATCCGTGCGGCGAGGACGTCGTCGGACGTGACGACCATGCCGCCCTCCCCGCAGGTGACGATCTTGTTGGCGAAGAAGCTGAAGCAGGCGAGGTCGCCCAGCGAGCCGGCGCGGCGGCCGTGGACGGTCGCCCCGTGCGCTTCGGCGGCATCCTCGACGAGGACGATGCCCCGCGGGGCGGCGAGAGCCCTCAGGGCCGCCATGTCGCAAGGAAGCCCGTAGAGATGCACGGCGACGACCGCGCGGGTGCGCGGCGTCAGCGCCGCGCGGACGGCCTCGGGCTCGAGGGTCCACATTTCGCGGTCCACGTCGACCAGCACGGGCGTGGCCCCCACCTGTCGGACCGCGCCCAGGACGGACACGATCGTCAGCGCGGGGAGGACGACCTCGTCGCCGGGGCCGAGGCCCAGCGCGGCGAGCGCGAGGTGGAGCGCCGTCGTGCCGTTGCTGGTGCCGACGCCGTGGCGGACGCCGCACCACGCGGCGAAGGCGTGCTCGAACGCGGCCACCGCCGGGCCGTAGCCCGACACCCATCCCTCCTCGAGGGTTTCGAGTACCGCCCGCCGGTCCGTCGCGTCCAGGACCGGCTCCGCGACGCGGATGGGGCGGGGGGGGCTGGTGGTCCTCGGAACCTCCACGACGGCAAGGGCTCCCTCGCGTCCCGGAGGGTCTCCGAGCGCCCGAAGATCCTACCAACGCGACCGACCGCCTCCGGGCCCGGCCCCCGGCTTGCGTTCCCCCACGGCCGCCGGAGGATCCCCCGGCCCGCGGCCGCGCGGAGGCGGCGGGCCCCGCGGGAAGGAGCCATGGCACGACCCCTCTTCCTCGTCGCCGGTCGCGATCCCGAAGACGAGGTCGGCGGCGGACACGGGGCCTACGTGACGGCGCACGCGCGCGCGGTACACCGGCTCGGCTTCGAGGCGCGACTCCTCGCGGTCTCGGAGCGGCCCGGGAACCGGCCCCGGGACTACGGGGTCGTCCACTGCCTCCGGCGACGGGGCGTGCCCATTCGCCAGATGTACGCGCCGTGGCTCGCGCCGCGGCTCGCGGCGGACCTCGTCCGGCGCGCCCGGTCGGTGCCGGACCCCGTGCTCGTGCATGCGTTCGGCGTCTGGGGCGCCGCGGCGGTGCTCGCCGCGAGAGCCCTCCGGGCCCGGGGCCGCCGGGTCCGGGTGACTCTCGGGAGCTACACGACCTACGAGGAAGAGTGCCGCTCCAAGCTCCTCGGCTGGACCCGCGATCAGGGACGGGGCCTGCGGATCGCCCTGCAGGTGGAGACCGTGTGGATCCGGGCCGTCGTGAATCGCTACGAGCGGATGGCGTACGAGGGGGCGGACCGCGTCCTCGTGAACTACGACTCCGTCGCGGCGATGGTCGCGCGAAGCTATCCGCGCGTTCGCCCGGAGAAGGTCCCCTACGCGTCCCCCCTCGCCTTCCGGGATCTGGCCGACCCGGAGCCGGAGGCGCCCGGCCCGGCGCCGGGACTCCGGGTCCCGCCGGGCGAGGCCCCGCTGATCCTCGCGGTGTCCCGCCACGATCCCCGCAAGGGGCTGGACGTCCTGATCCGGGCGCTCTCGCGACTTGCGTCGAAGGGCGTGGCGTTCCGCGCGTCCCTCGTGGGCGGGGGGCCGCTGGTGCTGCGAAGCCGCGCCCTCGCGGAACGCCGGGGCCTGGGTCGCAGGGTCACCGTGCCGGGCATGGTCCCCGACGTAGCGCCGTACCTGAGGGCCGCGACCGTGTTCGTGCTGCCGTCGCGAAACGAGCAGAGCGGCTCCCTCGCGGTACTCGAGGCGATGCAGGCGGGTCTCCCGCTCGTGGCCACGGCCTGCGACGGCCTGCCCGAGGACCTGACGGACGGCGACGACGCGCTCCTCGTGCCCCCGGGCTCCGACGAGGCGCTGGCTCGCGCCCTGGAGCGACTCCTCGCCGACGCGTCGCTGAGGGCACGGCTGGGCCGCGGGGCGCGCCGCACGTTCGAGGCCCGCTTCTCGGCCGATGCGTTGGTCCGGACGATGGCCGGGGTGTACGGCGGCGCCGGCCCGCTCCCCCGGGGTCTCTCCTAGCCTGCTCGGGTCGGGGGAGGACGTCCCCCCCCCGACCCCGGAGACGCGATGCCCCGAAGAGCCACCCCCTCGCCCTTCCCCCCCGCCGAGCACGAGCGAAGGCTCGCCGCCGTCCGCGAGCGCCTGGGGCGGCAGGACCTCGACGCCGGGCTGATCTCGGCACCGGAGAACGTCTACTACCTGACAGGGCTGGAACACCAGGGGTACTTCGCGGTGGAGCTGTTGGTCGTCCCGGTCGAGGGCGAGCCCATCCTGGTGACCCGCGCGATGGAGCGGGCGACGGTCCGGGACCAGGTGCCGTGGATGCGCCACGTCGGCTACTCCGACGGGGTGGCGCCGCCGCCGGCCCCCCGGGACCGGCAGGAGGACATCGCCCTCCAACCCGACGAGACCGGGGGGCAGGCGGCGGGGCTGAGGCCGTGGGAGATGAGCTACGGCGTGGCCGTGAGGGGGCCGGTCGCCGATACCGCGGACAGTCCGATCCGGGAGACCGCCCGCGTGCTCGCCGAAGCGGGCCTCGCCGGCGCGCGCCTCGGGGTGGAGAAGAGAGCCAGCTTCCTCCCGCTCCACTTCGCGGAGGGTCTCCGGGACCGGATGCCCGACGCGACCTGGCACGACTGCTCGGGGCTCGTGGACGACTGCCGGCTCGTCCAGTCCCCCCTGGAACTCGAGTACACGCGGCGCGCGGCCCGCGTGTCCGACGCGATGATGCTCGCGGGCATCGCCGCCGCCGGACAGGGCGTCTCGGAAAGCGACGTGATGGCCGCCATCTACGACGTCATGTTCCGCCGAGGGGGAACCTACCCGGGCTTCGTGCCGCTCGTGCGGTCCACCCGGACGATCGAGCACGAACACGGCACATGGACCGAGGGACGCCTGCGTCGCGGCGATCTGCTCTTCCTGGAGATGGCGGGCTGCGTGCACCGCTACCACGCGCCGCTGGGCCGGCTCGTGTTCATCGGGAAGGCACCCACCCGCGCGGCCCGGATGCTCGAGGTCTGCAAGGAAGCCGAACACCGCGCCGCCGGGGCGATCGGACCCGGCGCCCGGGCGGACGACGTCTACCGCGCGTGGAAGTCGGCGCTCGAACAAGCGGGCCTCGAAGGCTACGAGCGCCACCACTGCGGCTACGCGACGGGCATCGGCTTTCCCCCGAGCTGGTCGGGAAGCGGTACGCCGCGGGGGCTGCGCCGGGGGTCCGACCTGGAGCTGGCCGAGGGGATGGTCTTCCACCTGATGTCGTGGCTGCTCCGGACCGGGCGCGGCGACTCGTTCCTCTCCGACACGATCGTCGTCACGGACAAGGGCTGCGAGTTCCTCACGAACGTGCCGCGCCAGCTCACGGTCCGGAACTGATCCCCAGGAGCGCGCGGGCGTCGGCGGCGAGGCCGTCGACGTCCTCCTCCGTCGTGTCGAACGCCGTCATCAGGCGGCACACGTCGGTCGCCTCGTCCCAGTCGTGGAAGGTCCACCGCCGGCGGAGCTCCGCCCTCGGTCCGGCCGGGATCCGGCAGAAGACGGCGTTCACCTCGACGGGCTGGACGATCTCGACGCCCTCGACGGATGCCAGCGCGTCGGCGAGGCGCCGGGCCATGGCATTCGCGTGCCGCGCGCTCCGTAGCCAGAGGTCACCGGAGAGCAGGGCGTCGAACTGCGCGGCGACGAACCGCATCTTGGACGGCAGCTGCGTGCCCTGCTTCTGGAACCACGGTCCCTCGGCGGCGAGCGTCGGATCGAGGAACACGACGGCATCCCCGAACAGCAGGCCGTTCTTCGTGCCGCCGAAGGAGAGGACGTCCACGCCGACTTCCGTCGTGAAGGCGGCCAGGGGCAGGTCCAGGGCAGCTGCCGCGTTCGCCAGCCGGGCGCCGTCCACGTGGAGCACCATCCCCTCGCCGTGCGCGAAATCCGCCAGCGCCGCCAGCTCCTCGGGTCGGTAGCGCGTCCCCCACTCGGTGGACTGGGTGACGGAGAGCACCCGGGGCTGGGCGTGGTGGACCACGCCTCGACCGACGACGTGGGGGCGGACCGAATCGGGATCGAGCTTCCCGTCCGGCGTGGGGATCGGCACCAGCTTCGCCCCGAGGATGCGCTCGACGGCGCCGCACTCGTCCATCCAGAGGTGCGACGAGGCGGCGCAGAGCACGCTGTGGTAGGGCCGGAGCGCGGGACCGAGCGCGACGACGTTCGCGCCGGTTCCGCCGAAGACGAACAGCACGCGGGCCCGTTCGCCGAAGAGGTCCCGGAAGCGCGCGCCGGCGGCTTCCGTGTACTCGTCGTGGCCGTAGGCGAGGGCGTGGCCGCGGTTGGCGCGGGCGATCGCGTCGAGGATCTCGGGGTGGGCGCCCGCGGCGTTGTCGCTCGCGAAGGTCTTCACGAGAGGTGGAAAGCGACGGTCTGCAGGTCGGCCATGAAGGAGAGGACCTCTCGCCCGCCGAGCCGCCCCATCCCGCTCGCGGTACCCGCCATGCCCCCGAAGGGGACGTGCGGTTCCCAGTAATTCGAGTTGTCGTTCACGACGACGACGCCCGTCCGCAGCCGCTCCGCCCACCGCCAGGCGTCGTCCACGCTCTCGGTGAACACCGACGACACCAGCCCGAGGTCGCAGGACTCCACGAATCGCCACGCTTCCTCCTCGTCCCCGAAGGCGCGCACGGGCGCGATCGGCCCGAACGTCTCCTCGCGGTTGAGAAGACAGTCTTCCGTGAAGCCCGTCAGCACCGTCGGTTCGTGGAACCACCCGGCGAGTTCCGGGCGGCCGCCGCCCGCCACGACGGTGGCGCCGCGCTCCCGCGCATCGGCGACGTGGCGCTCCATCTTCTCGAGCACCGCCGGGTTGTTCTGGGGGCCCATCGTCGTGGCGTGGTCCCACGGATCGCCGGGGACCCACTTCTGCGACTCCTCCACGAGGGCGTCCACGAACGGCTCCCGGACCTCCTCGGCCACGAGGATCCGCTCGGCCGCCGAGCAGACCTGGCCGGCGGCAAAGAAGCACGCCGAGGCGATCGCCGCCGCGGCCTTCGCCGGGTCCGCGTCGGGAAGCACGATCGCGGGACCGTTCCCGCCGAGCTCGAGCAGCCGGGGCTTGAGCCCGCTGCGCGCGGCGATGACGCGTCCCGTGGCCGAGCTTCCGGTCATCGCGATCGCGTGGGTGCCGTCGCTGGTCACGAACTCGTCGCCGACCTCGGCGCCGGGGCCGATGACGAGATTCAGCACGCCGTCCGGGAGACCGGCCTCGGCGAGGATCCCCATCAACGTGACGGCCGTGACGGCGGCGGTCGGCGCCGGGGTCCAGACCACGGTGTTGCCCTGGACGAGGGCGTAGGGGATGTACTCGCTGGGGATCATCGCCGGGAAGTTCCAGGGCGTGATGACGGCGACGGTGCCGCGCGGGCGGTAGAAGGTCGCCAGGCGCTTGTGGGGATCGCGGCCGAGGAAGGTGGCGCCCTCCTGGTAGCGGGCCATCTCCGCCGCCTGCCGGTACATCACGGGGACGAACCGCTCCGCCTCGACGGCGGCCTCCGTGCGCCGCGGCTTTCCGAGCTCCGTGCACAGGATGTCGGCCAGGTCGTCCGAGCGCTCTTCGAGCCGCTCGGCCATGCGGATGCAGCAGTCGGCGCGCTCCCACAACGGGGTCCGGGCCCACGCCGTGCGGGCCCGATCGGCGGCCTGGATCGCCCGGACGGCGTCCGTACGGTCGCCCCAGGCGACCGTGGCGAATGGCTCGGATGTCGCCGGATTCACGGCGTCCCGGCGCGCCCCGGAGGTCGCGTCGCACCAGTCACCGTCGATGAACATGGGGTGGTGCTGCATCCGAGGCTCCTCCGTGGGGTCCTCCCCCACCCTACCGCGCACCCCTGCCGACTACGATGACCCCCGGCGAAAGAGCTGCGATGCAGGAGGGACCATGAGCGACGTCCACGTGCGCCACGAGACCGAGCGCAGGCGATTCGTCGTCGATGTCGACGGCCGGGAAGCGGCGCTCACGTACCGGCGGTTGGGCGAGGACACGCTGGATCTCGACCACACCTACACGCCGCCCGCGGCCCGAGGCCGAGGCGTCGCGAGCGCGCTCGTCCGGGCGGCGCTCGATCACGCGCGCAAGGAGGGCCTGCGCGTCCTCCCCACCTGCCCGTACGTGGCGTCGTGGCTCGAACACCATCCCGAGTACGCGGACCTCGCGGAGTAGGCGGGCGCGCTACGCCGCGGGCTGGTCGGGCACCAGACGCGCGTCCTCCGTCCACGCGTAGGCACCTCCCAGGAGCAACGGGCGCGACGAACGGCCGTGGCCGACGGGCACGCCGCCGGCGGAAGCGATCCCGCGGTCGGCCAGGGCGGCGGCGATCACGGCCTCGGCGCACGCCCCGTCGCCGTGGGAGGGCGGGCACCGCTCGAAACCGCCGAGGAGCGCCCCGGCGGCGCCTTCGAGCGCACCGGACCCGAGCAGCTGGACGACGAAGCGGTCGAGCCGGTGGGTCGCCTCGTCCACGTCCTCGAAGAAGAGCAGCCGGCCCCGGGCCGGGGGCAGCAACCCCGTCCCGACCAGCGCGGTCCAGACGGACAGCGTCCCGCCCACGACGGGAGCGCGCACGGTGGAGCCGGGAGGCGGCGCGTCCACCGCGAAGGCGGGAAGGCGCCCCTCGAAGAGCGAGGCCGCGAGCGCCGCCCGCGTCCCTTCCGACGCGGCGGCGAGCGTCGTCACGTTCGGTCCGTACAGGCTCGCGAGACCGGCCCGCTGCCATGCCGCGTGAAGCGCCGTCGCATCGGAGAAGCCCACGAGCCACTTCCCCGCGGCGCGGATCCGACGCGGGTCCAGTCGCCCCACCAGCCGCGTCGCCCCGTGCCCGCCCTGCGCGACCCAGAGCACGGGAGACGAGGGGTCGTCGAGAGCCTCTTCGAGCGCCGCCAGACGCGCCGCATCGTCGCCGGCGAAGAACCCCGCCCTGAGACCGACGTTTCCGCCGAGGACGGGCTCGAGGCCGAGGGCGGCGAGAACGGACAGCCCGGCCTCGAGGCGGTCGGCGTCCACCGCCCACGAGGGCGCGACGACGCGCACGCGCGCCCCCGGCGCCAGGGGAAGAGGCGTACGCAACGCGCCGCTCACGCGAGCGGCTCGGGCTCGGAACGGTTCCGGTAGAAGGCGTAGTAGGCGACGGGGATCACCACGAGCGTGAACATCGTCGAGGCGAGGATCCCGAAGATGAGGGACCACGCGAGGCCGCTGAAGATCGGGTCGAGCGTGATCGGCCAGGCCCCCAGCATCGTGGTCAGGGCGGTGAGGAGGATGGGCCGGAGCCGCTTCGTGCCGCTCTCCAACACGGCCTCCCTCACGTCCATGCCCTCGGCGACGTTGTTCCGGATGAAGTCGATCAGGAGGATGGCGTTGCGGATCACGATGCCGGCGAGGGCGATCATGCCGATCATCCCCGTGGCGGTGAACCAGAGGGGGCTCGAGTAGGCGCCGATCGTCTTCGAGGAGAGGGCGTTCAGGAGCCAGAAGCCGGGCATGATGCCGATCAGGCCGAGCGGGATCGACGACATGACGACGAGCGGCATGAAGAACGAGTGCGTCTCGATCACGAGCAGCGCGTAGATCGCGATCAGGGCACCGAAGAAGGCGAGGCCCAGGTCGCGGAAGACGTCCAACGTGATCTTCCACTCGCCCTCACCCCGCCAGTCGGCCTCCGCCTCCTGCGCGAGGGGATGCTCGCCGAGCGAGTCCTGCATCGCGAAGACCACGTCGGCCGGGGGACGGCCCGCGATGTCGCCGAGCACGAAGACGACCCGGTCGAGGTCCTTGTGGTAGATGGTGAGGTCGTCCGGGACGGCCTCGAAGGCGCCGATCTCGGCGAGCGGGACGAGCGCGCCCGTCCCGCCCTTCACCTGGAGCCGGGACAGTTCCTGGGGGCCGCTCCGCTCGGCCCGCGAGAGCATGAGACGGAGACGGAGGGGCTGCCGCTCGCCCGGTTCGTGCACGGTCGCGGGCACGTCGCCGGTGAGGGCGAGCCGGAGCGTCCGCACCACGTCCGCCGTGGCGACACCGTGGAGCGCGGCCTTCTCCTTGTCGAGGACGAAGTCCATCCGGACGCGTTCGCTCTCGATCATCACGTCCGTGTCCACGACGCCGTGGAGCATCGCCATGCGGCGCTCCACGTCGCGGCCCGCCGAGACCAGCGCGGGATAGGACATGCCGGCAGGGCCGTGGACCTCGGCCACCAGCGTGCTCAGGACGGGAGGACCGGGGGGCATCTCGACGATCTTGAGCTTGGCGTCGTTCTGCGCGGCGATGCGCTCGATGTCGTCGCGGATCCGCAGCGTCAGCTCGTGGCTCTGCTGGGCCCGTTCGCCCTTCGGGAGGAGATTCACCCGGATGTCGGCGAGGTTCGGCCCCGCCCGCAGGCCGTAGTGGCGCACCAGCCCGTTGAAGTCGATCGGGCTCGACGTTCCGACGTAGGACTGGTAGTTGCGGATCTCCGGCACGGTCGCGAGGTACCGCTCGAAGTCGCGGACGGCAGCGTCCGTCCGCTCCAGCGTCGCCCCCTCCGGGAGGTCCACGAGGAGCTGGAATTCGCTCTTGTTGTCGTAGGGCAGCATCTTCAGCGGCACCTTGCCCGTGAGAGCGATCTCCCCCGCGAAGCCCATGAGCGCGAGAATCGCCACGAGCAGCGCCCAACGGAGCACGCGCGCCCGGAGGAAGACGCTGACCAGACTGCGGTAGAGCCGGGTCCCGATGCCCGGTCCGGAGTCGGCGTCGTGGTCCGCGCCCTTCCCGTACAGCGGGCGGAGGAGGTAGTAGGCCATCCAGGGGGTGATCGTGAACGCCACCAGGAGGCTCATGAACATGGCGACCGGGACGTTCAGGGCCATCGGCCGCATGTACGGCCCCATCATCCCGGTGATGAAGAGCATCGGCAGGAACGACAGGATCACCGCCACCGTGGCGAAGATGATGGGCGGACGCACCTCGTTCACGGCGTGCAGGACGGCCTGCAACGGGGGAAACCGGTGCAACGAGAAGTGCCGGTGGATGTTCTCGACGTCCACGATCGGGTCGTCGCAGACCATGCCCAGCACGAGCACGAGCGCGAAGAGGGTCACGCGGTTGATCGAGTAGCCGATGAGCAGGTTCACCAAGAGGGTGAGGGCGAAGGTGATCGGCACCGCGGCCGCGACGATGAGCCCCTCGCGCCAGCCGAGCGAGTACGCGATCAGGCCGATCACCGTGATGATGGCCAGCGTGAGGTGGCCCAACAGCTCGTTCACCTTCTCGTCGGCGGTCTCGCCGTAGTCGCGGGAGACGAGCATGTGGACGTCCTCGGGAAGGACCTCCTGCTGGAGGTGCCGTGCCTTCTCCAGGATGGACCTCGCCACCAAGACGGCGTTCGTCCCCTTCTTCTTGGACAGGGCCAGGGTCACGGCCGGGAAGGGCTCTCCGGCCTCGACTCCCTCTGCCGCGGCCTCCGCCGGCCCGAACCGGAGGCGGACGTACGTCTGGCGCTCGGCCGGTCCGTCCGTCACGGTGGCGACGTCCCTCAGCTTGACCGGCCGTCCGCCGTAGGCGCCGACGACGAGGTCCGCGGCTTCGTCCTTCCCGCCCACGAAGGGACCCGCCACCACCGGGATGGTCACGTCCTCGCGATCGAAGGACCCCGCGGTGAGCGATGCGTCCGCGCCGGCGAGGGCGTGGGAAACCTCCAGCGGGGAGAGCCCGTGCGCCGCGAGCGTCGTGGGATCGATCTCGACGCGGACCTCCCGCGGGCGCCCCCCCACGATTGCGGAACGGCTGAGGTCGGGCACGGAATCGAGTCGCGCGGCTACCTCCTCGGCCACCCGCCGGAGCGCGGCGTCGCTCCGGTGCCGGGACCAGAAGGTGAGGGTGACGATGGGAACGTCGTCGATCTCCACGGGTTTGACGACCCATCCCGTGACGCCCGGCGGCACGACGTCGCGGTGCGCGTCGATCTTGCTCTGGAGCCGCACCAGCGCCCGCTCCCGGTCCTCGCCGACGAAGAAACGCACGGTCACGATCGCGTGGTCGCGGCGCGACATCGAGTAGACGTGCTCGACGCCGTCGATCTGCCACAGGAGCTTCTCCAGCGGCGTCGCGACGAGCTTCTCGACCTCCTCGGCGCTCGCGCCGGGAAACTGGACGTAGACGTCCGCCATCGGGACGACGATCTGCGGCTCCTCCTCGCGCGGCGTGAACGTCACGGCCACGATGCCGGCCGCCACGGACAGCACGATGAGCAGGGGCGACAGCGGGCTGGTGACCGACGCGCGGACGAGGCGCTGGACGAGGTCTCCCTTGGCCATCACTCGTGCTCCGTGAGGCCGAGCGTCTCCCCGCCGCCGAGTCCGGAGAGGACCTCGACGCCGCCGTCGGAGAAGGTCCGGCCGATCGTGACCATCCGCCGGACCCACCGCTGACCCTCTTTCACGAGGATCTGGTCGAGCTGCCCCACGCGCTCGATCGCCGCCCCCGGCACCCAGACGACCTCGCGCGTGCCGGTGGGCATGCGCAGGCGGCCGTACATGCCGGGTCTCACGCCCGGCCGCGGGGCAAAGTCCACCCGGACGCGGAAGGTGCGACTCCGCGGGTCCGCCGTGGGGCAGATCTCGTCCACCTCCCCCTCGAACACCGCGTGGGCGGAGGGGATCGCGATGGCGTACTTCGCGCCCTTCTCGATGCCGCCGATCAGGCCCTCGCGGACCTGCGCCTCCAGGCGGAGATCGACGGGGTCGAGGATCTCGAGCAGCGTCTTGCCCGGCCACGCGAGGTCCCCCGCCTCTACGGCCTTGACGGAGACGACGCCGTCGATCGGTGCGGTGAGGATCGTGTGGCCGAGCGCGACGTCCGCCTCCTTGACCGCTTCCTGGGCGCCCTCGACGTGGGCCTTCGCCGCCGCGATCGCGGCCTCGGCCTCGGCGGTGGACGCCTGGGCCTGGAGGAGTCCGGTCTCCGCCAACTCGAGCGCGTCCGGCGTCTCGACATTCTTCTCGACGAGCTGCTCGATCCGCTTCGTGTTGCTCTGGGCGCGCGCGAGCAACGCCCGGGCCCTCTCGCGGGCCTGGACGGCGCTGTCCCGAGCGGCCTCCGCCTGTCGGAGGCTGTCGGCGGCCTGCTCCCGCCGGGCGGAGAGCTCGCGGTCGTCGAGGATGATGAGCTTCGTTCCCGCCTTCACGCGGGCCCCCGCCTCGGCGTGCACCTCGAGGACGCGCGCCTGCACGAGACTGGAGACGACGACCGTGGTCCTCGACTCGACGGTCCCCACGGCCTCCTCCACGACGGGCACCTGCCGCTTCTCGGCGGTGGTCGTCCGGGAGGGCGCGGCGGGGCCCTCCGGGGTCGGGGCGCGCCCGGGCTCGACCCTCTCCCCCTTGAACGCGCCCATGGCGTAGAGGAGAACGGCGGCCACGAGCGCCAGGAAGAGGAGGAGCCCCAGCAGCTTCCTCACGGAGGCGAGTGTCTTCATGGGGGGTCCCTTCGGCATCACCGCCCCGGGGGGAGGCGCGCGCCGGGACGCACTCGTCCTGCGGTGTCCCCCCCTCGCCGGGGCCGACGGCCATGCAGCGCCCCGATCGACATGGACATGGCCGGCGGGCGGGGTTCCCGCACCATGGCCCCGATCCTACCGGCAATGCCCGGCTGCGTCCCCTCCCGCCGCGGGCCTACCCCCCGTGGTGGGGAACCGGGAAGGACGCGATCGCCTCGCACATCTCGCCCTGGGTCCGGCTCAGGTGGACCATCAGATCGTCCAGGCAGATGATCCCGACCAGGTTCCCCTGGGCCCCGAGCACGGGGAGGCGGCGGACGGTGGACTCCCGCATCAGCGTGGCGGCGCGAAGCGGCGGATCGGTGTCCAGGACGGCGGTGAGGGGGGCGGACATGACCTGCTCCGCCGTCATCTCCTGGCCCGTCGCTCCCTCGGCGAGCACGCGCACGGCCAGGTCCCGGTCGGTGACGATCCCGACCGGCTTGTCCCCGCGCAGCACGACCACGGAGCCGAGGCTCCGATCCCTCATCATCCGAGCGATCTCCGGGACCGCCGTGTCCACGGTCACCGTGATGACGCTGCGGGTCCCGATGGTGCACAGACTCATGGGTCTCCCTCCTCGGACACCAACATCCTACCCGGCGGTCGCCGTCGCGGTCAGAGTCGGACGACCACCTGCACGCCCGGCGCGGCGGCCGGCAGGCTCGCCGCCGCGGCGCGTTCATCCATCAGGAAGGCGGCCGTCGCGGCGGCATCCGCCTCCAGGCAGGTACGCGCCCGGACCGTTACGCTGCGGCGACGCCCCCCGCCGGGACGCGCGGTCCGCGGGTCGATCAGGTGGTGGTAGCGGTGGCCGCCGTACCAGAAGCCCGCCTCGTAGTCGCCGGAGGTCGCGATCGCCTCGTCGCGGGCCTCGAGGACGCGGGCGACGCCGTGGGGATCGTCCGGGTCGCGCACGCCGACGCGCCAGGAGTCGCCGTCGGGCGACACCCCGAGAGCGACGAGATCGCCGCCGACGTTGACGAGGCCGTCCTCCATGCCGTGGCGCCTCAGCGCCCTCGCCGCGAGGTCCACGGCGTGCCCCTTGGCGATGCCGCCGAGATCCACGCCCGCATCGGGGCTCTCGAGCGTGGCGACCCCGCCCTCGTCCGACAGGTCGAGCGCGAGCCTCGTGTAGAGCCGGCGGCCGGCCAACGGACGTGTCCGGGATTCGTCCAGGGGCGTCCTCCGGTGCCCGACATCCCAGAGGACGACGGTGTTCTCCAGGCACGGATCGAAGACGCCGTCGGTCGCCTCCGCGAAGGCCAACGCCCGCCGGAGGACGAAGGCGGTCTCGGACCCCACGAGGACGCCGCCGCGACCGGCGGCGGCGTTCAGACGCCCGATCTCCGAGTCGCTCCGGAACCGCGACATCGTCGCGTCCACGCGGCGGAGCTCCAAGATGGCCGCGTCGATCGCCGCGCGACCGCGGCGGGGGTCGCGAGTCACGACGGCCACGTCCGCCAGCGTCCCCATCACCGGGAGGCGCCGCCGCACGAGCCGCGACCTCGACCGGGCGGCGAGCGGGACGGCCGCCACGACGAACGCGCCGACGCCGAGCGCGAGGACGTCGCGACGGGTCGGGCACAGGGACCCCGACGACGGGGAGAGGGAGGCCGAGGGAGAGGGGTCACGGGACATGGTGGGACTCCCTGGACGTGCGCTCGCAGCCGGCGCACGAATCGTCGGGATGGCAGGAGGTCGAGGAGCAGGAGGTCGAGGACGGGGCGTGCCGCTGGAGGAGCCCCCAGACGACGGCGCAGACGACGACGGCGAGGACGACGACGAGCTCCGTCACGAGGCGCTCCCGAGGCCCGAGAAGCCCATGAAGGCGAGGCTCAGGCTGCCCGCGATGATCAGGGTCAGCGCCGTGCCGCGGGCGATGGAGGGCACGTCCGAGAACTCGGTGGTCTCGCGGATGGAGGCCATCAGCACGAGCGCGAGCGTCAGGCCGAGCCCGGCCCCCGCGGCGTAGAAGAGCCCCTGGACGAGGCCGTAGTCGTACTTGCCGGTCTGCCAGAGGGCCATCCCGAGGATCGCGCAGTTCGTGGTGATCAGGGGGAGGTAGATGCCGAGCTGGCGGAACAACGTGGGCGACAGCTTCTTGATCGCCATCTCCGTGATCTGGACCATCGACGCGATGACGACGATGAAGGAGATCAGTCGGAGGTAGGGAGCGTAGGGCAGGACGAAGTGGTGCAGCGCCCAGGCGCACACCGACGTGATCAGCAGCACGAAGATGTTCGCCATGCCCATCCTCAGCGCCGTGTCCACGCGGCCGGAAACGCCCATGAAGGGGCAGAGTCCGAGGAACATCATCAACGTGAAGTTGTTGATGACCATCGCCGAGAGCAGGATCCAGAGGACGTTGTTCTCCATCAGGCCACCTTCCTGACGGCGTCACCCGTCTTCTCGGTCTCCACCGTCGCTCGCGCGGCCCGCCGCTGCTCCAGGCGGGCGAGGAAGAGGAGAAGGAAACCCAGCGTGAGGAAGCCACCCGGCGGGAGGATCATGATGACCCACGGCTCGAAGTGCGGGCCGAACAGGTGGAAGCCGAGGAAGGTCCCGTTCCCGAGGATTTCGCGGAACGAGCCCATCAGCGCCATGGCGATCATGAACCCGACGCCGGTCCCCAGGGCGTCGAGCACGGACCGTCCGACGGAGTTCCGCGAGGCGAACGCCTCCTGCCGACCGAGGATGATGCAGTTCACGACGATCAGCGAGATGAACGCACCGAGGGCCTTGTGGATGGCCGGGACCGTCGCTTCGAGCGCCATGTCCGCGATCGTCACGAAGGTCGCGATGATCAGGACGTAGGTGGAGATCCGCACCTCGTGCGGGATCAGCTTCTTCAGGAGGGAGACGAGGAAGCTCGATCCGAGCAGCACGAAGAAGGTCGCCAGCCCCATGGCGAGGGCATTCTCCACGGAGTTGGTGACGGCCAGGGAGGGGCACAACCCGAGCATCTGGACGAGCACGGGGTTTTCGCGCCAGATGCCGCGAAGGAAGTCCGCTTGGGGCGTGGTCGCGCTCACTGCACCTCCCCCGGATTCCAGGCCTCGAGGCGGTCCTGGAGCTTGCTCGTGACGCCGTTCACGCTCTTGATCACGGCGCGGGACGAGATCGTCGCGCCGCTGATCATGTCGATCTCGTGCGGCTGGGCCGCGTCGAACTGGTCGTCCCGACGGCCGACCAGGGGCGTCTGGCGCGCGGGCCGGCCGGACGCCCCATCCTTCCAGAACAGTCCGGCGAAGGACGCGTCCGACTCGACGCCCGTGCCGATGCCGGGCGTCTCCTTGTCCTCGAGCACCTTCATGCCCAGGATCTCGTGCGTGTGCGCGTCGTAGCCGAAGATGAGCTTGATCGGGTCCGATCCGTACCCGAACTCGGCTGCGACCAGCGCGAATCCGATCGCGTGGCCGGCCTCGTCCCAACCGAAGAAGACGCGGTCCTGGACGCGGGTGTCCACGGCGTAGACGATCTCGTCCTCGGGGACCAGGCCGTCGGGCGTGACCCGGAGGCTGATCACCTTCGCGGGCTCGCCCAGCACCTCGCCGATCGCCATCTGCAGGACGCGGGCCTTGTTCCGTTCGATCGCCGGGAGCGTCTTCTCGTAGACGAAGGAGAGCAGCATCGCGGAGAGCGCGCCGGCCACCGCGAGGGTCGCCACGAGGCGCCACGCGGGCATCTCCGGCCTCGCCGGAGCCGCGGCGGGAGGTCCTGCATCGCTCACGACGGGATCCTCAGCGGTCGGGACCCGAACGTCTTCGGTTGGGTCGCCCGGTTGATGAAGGGGACCATCGCGTTCATCAGCAGGATCGCGTACTGGACGCCCTCCGCGAGACCTCCCCAGGTGCGGATGACCACCACGAGCAGGCCGATGCCGACGCCGAAGATCCAGCACCCCTTGTGGGTCACGGGCGACGTGACCATGTCCGTCGCCATGTACACGGCGCCGAGCAGCAGCCCTCCCGAGAAGATCATGCGAAGCGGGTCCATGTACTCGCCCGGGGACAGGAGGTAGAGGGCGCCCGAGAAGAGTGCCACCGCCCCGATGACGCTGGCGGGGATGCGCCAGTTGAGGTGGTTCCTGAGCGCCAGGTAGAGGCCGCAGAGAAGAATCAGCACCCCCGCGGTCTCGCCGATGCAGCCGCCCGTGCTGCCGAGGAGGAGCCGGGTCAGGTCGGTCCCCTGGTCCTGGAACTTCCAGAGGCCGAGGGGCGTGGCCGCGGTGGTGGCGTCGGGGACGTTCGGCGACATCAGGGGCAGGGCGAAATTGTCGCCCCTGAGCGCCAGCCACGAGGCCAGGTGATCCAGCCGGAAGTGGGAGAAGCGTTCCATGCCCGGACCGTTCACCGGCCAGGTGTTCAGGGCCGAGGGGAAGGCCGCCTGCAGGAACGCGCGTCCCAGGAGCGCGGGGTTGAAGGGGTTCTGGCCGAGCCCCCCGAAGATGAGCTTCCCGAACCCGATGCCGAACCCGCCCCCGACGAAGGCCATCCAGAGGGGAAGCCCCGGCGGCAAGGTGAGCCCGACGAGAATGCCCGTGATGATCGCGGAACCGTCGCGGAGCGATCCCCGCTTCCCGAAGAAGCGCTCGATGCCGACGGCGCCCAGGGTGGCCGCCGCCACGACGAGCAGCGCGCTGGGCCCGAAGTAGTAGAAGGCCACCGCGAGGATGGGGACCAGGCTCGCCACCACGGACCACATGATTCGCGGGGTGCTCTCGGGCGGCCCCAGGTGCGGCGACGCGGTGACCAGCCAGCGGGGCGGTCTCATGCCGTGGCCTTCCGACTCTTCAAGGTCTGGCGCGACGCCGCGAAGAGCTGACTCAGCGGGATGTGCGAGGGACACACGTACGAGCAGCAACCGCAGAGCATGCAGTCCCAGACGTGGTGCCTCTCCATCTCGTCGTCGCGATCCTTCATCGCGAGCTGGCCCAGGATCTGCGGGTTGAGATAGACGGGACAGGCGTCGAGGCAGTGTCCGCAGTGGATGCAGGGATGGACCTCACGCCGCTTCGTGTCCTGCTCCCTCAGGACGAGGAGTCCCGTGGTCCCCTTCATCACGGGCGCATCGAGGTCCGCCACGGCCGCGCCCATCATGGGCCCGCCGCTCACGACCTCGCGCGCGTCTTCGGTGAAGCCCCCGCAGGCGTCGATGAGATCGCGGATCTTCGTACCGACGGGCACGATCAGGTTGGCCGGCTCGCGGACGCCGTAGCCGGTCACCGTGACGATGCGCTCGATCAGGGGGAGGCCCGTCTCGAAGACCTCCGCGATGGTCGCGATCGAGGCCACGTTCTGGACGACCACACCCACGTCGAGAGGGAGCTTGCCGGATGGCACCTCTCGCTCCAGGAGCGACTTGATGAGCATCTTCTCGGCGCCCTGGGGGTACTTGACCTTGAGGCCGAGCACCCGGACGTCGAGGTCGGAAGGAACCGTCGCCTTCATGCGCGCGATCGCATCGGGCTTGTTCCACTCGATCCCGACCAGCGCGCGGGAGACGCCCAGGCACCGCATCATGATCCGGATTCCGAGGTGCACCCGCTCGGGGTAGTCCACCATCGTGCGGTGGTCGGTCGTGAGGTACGGCTCGCACTCGCATCCGTTCGCGACCAGGACGTCGAGCTTCGTACCCGCGGGCGGCGACAGCTTCACGTGCGTGGGGAACGCGGCGCCGCCCAGCCCCACGACGCCCGCATGCCGGACCGCCGCGACCGTCTCTTCCCGCGACAGGCCCTCCCAGCGGGGAATCACGCGCGGACGGGGCGCTTGCGCCGACCAGCGGTCCACGCGGATGCGGACGGCCGTCTCCATCGAGCCGTCCTGGTGGGGCCAGCGTCCAACCTCCTCGACCGTACCCGCCGCGGACGCGTGGATGGGTACCGAGACCCAGCCATCCGCCTCCGCGACCATGTCCCCGCGCTCCACCCGCATGCCGGGGCGGGCGATGACCTTCGCCGGGCGACCGGCGTGCTGCCGGACCGGCAGCACGACCTCCTCGGGGAACGGCATGCGCCGCACCGGCAGGGCGGCGGTCAGCTGCTTGGACTCCGGGGGGTGGACCCCGTGGCGAAACTTCCGCTCCCCGGGCATCAGTTGAAGCGCTCCGCCCGCTGGATCCACTTGTCGAGATTCTTCTCCTTCGGGTCGAGGGGCGTGCCGGGGTGGATGATCTTGACCGGGCACTTCTCGGCGGCCAGGACGAGATCCTTGAAGGGCCCGCCGTGCGGATCCTTGATCACCGCCTGCTTCTTCTCGTTGTAGGCGAACAGCTTCCGGTTGATGTTGACGCACTCGTGGCAGGTGGTGCAGCGGGCCGACTCGATGTACGGCTCCATCGCGAGGCCTTCCTCGCTCTCCGCTTCCGTCTCCTTGGACGGCGCGGCGGCGGGAGCCTCGGGGGACCCCTCGGCCACGGCGACGGGGGCCGATGCCGCGTGGGTGGCCGCGGAAGGAGCCGCATCCAGCGGCGATCCGTTTCCGGGAATCGGCTCCAGGACCGGACTCCGCTCGACCCGCGTCAGCAGGTCGCCGAGCGTCATGTCGCGCGAGCCGGACTTCAACAGACCCTCCGCCATGCGCCGGGCGACCTGGCGCGGGTAGTAGGCTCGCAGCTCCGCCATGCGCGCCTCGTACTCCGCACGCAAGGCCTCGAGCTTCTGGTCGTACTCGCTCTCCATCTCCTCTTCCACGAGGTCGTGGACCGGACCGGCCGCCTCCACGCCGGCGAGCTGGCGCAGGCGGTGCCAGAAGTCCACGCGCTCCTCCGCCAGGCGCACGATCTCCGAGGACACGGCGACCTTCTGGAGCTTCTTGTCGGCGCCGAGCGTGTAGATGAAGGGGATGGCATCGCCGCGCTCGTCGCGCGGCGTGAACACGTACTCGTGGAAGGGGACCACCTCGTCGTCGGCCTTCGCGGGCCGGAAGTGCTTGACAAAACGCCCCTCCGTCGCGGCCCAGTCGGCGATCGTCAGCGGCAGGGTGAGGGTCTGTTCGTTGCCGTCCTCGTCCAGGTAGGCCAGGTCGTACTCGGGCCAGATCTCGTCCACCGCCGGGTTGCCGTCCAGGGAGAGCTGTTCTCCGAGGGAAGCGCCCTCGTCCGGGTCGTACGCGAGGAGCGGGAAGGCCCGGCTCTCCAGCGCCAGCTTCGCCGCGCGCATGGAGGAGTAGTCGGCCAGACCGTGTTCCGGCGGACACGGGGCGTGGATCAGGAAGAGCGCGGGACGGCGCGACATCAGCCCCTTCAGCACGCCGCCCAGCAGGTGACTCGGCAACGCCTGCGACGACTGGAGAACGTAGGCGTGACGGTGCGCCATCGCGATGAGCGACAGCTCCTTTCGGGTCTCCTCCTTGCCATGATGCGCCTTCCCGAACGGGGCCATGTCCGAGACCTGTCCGAGGAACGATCCCGTGGAGGCCTGGCCGCCCGTGTTGGAATACACCTGCGTGTCCAGCACGACGATCCGGATCGGCTTGTCCGAGGCGAGGACGCGCGACAGGTTCTGGAAGCCGATGTCGAGCATGGCGCCGTCGCCGCCGACCGCGATGATCGGCGGGCAGAGGTGGAACTCGTCGTCGGTGAAGTCCTCCCACCCGAACTTCGCGAGCATCTTCTCGGTCTCGGCGGGATCGTAGGAGCCGTCCAGTTCCGCCTCCGCGCGTCGGACGGCGGCGAATCCGTCGCCCATCTTCCGCATGTGCCCTTCGAAGATGCCCACGGCGATGGAGGGAGCGTCCTGGAACAAGTGGTTGACCCAGGGGAACGGATACGGGTTGTAGGGATACGTGCTCCCCCAGACGGACGAGCAGCCCGTGGAGTTCGTGAACCCGAGGGCCGCGCGCCCCTTGCCGCTGGGGCCTTCCGTGTACCGCCAGCGCAGGTCCTGGAGGTCGCGGAGCATGCGGACGATCCGGTCCACCTGCGCCTTGCGCGCGGGATCCAGGTCCACGTCCACACTGCCGCCACTCTCGAGGAGCGTGGACAGGTCCACGTCGGACGAGAGGAGGTCCCGGGCCTTGTGGTCGAGCCGGTCGATGAGTCCGCCGATCTTCTCGACGTACGCCTTCACCCGCGGAAGGACCATCGCGTGCACCGCGGACACGATGAGGTGGATGCCGGTCTTCTCTCCGCAGCCCATGCAGGCGCCGTCGCCACCCACCATGGACATGTAGTGATCCTTCTTGAGGAGCAGCGACGAGAGGACCCCGATGCCCTCGTCGAGGCTCGCGATGTCCACGTAGCGGTCGTCCGTGTCGGGCAGGTTGCGCCACAGCTTCCAGCGGCGCCGGAGATCCTCGACGACCTCGTCCGTCTGCTGGATCGTGACGAGCGCCCCGGAGGGGCAGACGTTCACGCAGACGTTGCAGCCCTTGCAGGTCTCGGGGTTGACCGTGACCGAGAGCAGCCCGCCGGTCCCCTTCTCCTTGGACTCGGGCACGTCGAAGAACGGCGCCGTCTTCGCGAGGGGGAAGTCGGCCAGCTCCGCGGCCAGGGCCTGGAACTCGAGGTCGAGGCCCTTGCGCCGCTCCGGGTCGAGGTTCAGCTTGCCCGCGACCGTCTCGTAGGCGGTGTGGAGCACGTCCGAGAAGGTCGTGAAGTCGCTGCCCTTCAGGATGCGGCGGCACTCCCGGCCCAGGTGCTTCACGATCTGGCCCAGGCGGTCGTACGTGCGGCCGTTGCTGATCGTCTTGATCGCGGCCTCGAGGACCTCCTCGACGGTGTTCACCACGCCCGGGATGGCGCTGTCGGGGCATTGCGTCCAGCAGGCGCTGCACCCCGTGCACTTGTCGGGCACGAACTGCGGCACCTCGAAGCGCATGTCCGTCATGTCGCGGATCGACGAGGTCGCCGCCGGGATCGCGCTGATGGCGGCGAAGGGATCCGCGATGCCGTCGTCGCCCGTCTTGTAGAGGTGGCAGACCTGTTCCCAGAAGCGACCGGTGTTCCCGATGCCCTCCTGCATCCGGGAACCGTCCAGGATGGCCGGCATCTGGGGCACGGCCGCTTCCTCGGCTCCGCCGTCTTCGAGGGTCGTGACGTCCAGCTCCTGGACGTCGTCGAATCCGCGGCGGATCACCTCCAGGTTCTCCGCCACGACCTTCTCGCCCAGATGGCCGAACTTCTTCCGCACCTGGGCGCCGACGCCCTCGAACAGACGCGCCTCGTCGAGGCCGTGCTCCGCCATGAGGGGCGAGGCGCGGAAGAACGCGCCCATGAACGCGGCACCCTGCATGCGGTAGCGCAGTTCGGGGTTCGTCGCGATCTCCGCGGCGATCCGGAATGCGTCCAGGTGGAACACGCGGATCTTCTTCTCCCGGATCTCAGCCTGCGTCGCGCGCGGCAGCGAGTTCCAGAGCTCCTGCGCCCCCTGCGTGCTCTGGATGATGAACACGCCGCCCTTCGCCAGCCCGGCCAACGGGTTGGAGTGGCGGAAGACGTTGGGGTCGGGCGAGAGCACCACGTTCACGTGCTTCAACTCGCAGTTCAGCCGGATCGGCTCCTTCGCGAGGGTCGCGTAGAAGGTGGTGGGCTGCCCCTTCTTCTCGGAACCGTACTTCGGGTTGGCCTTGATGTAGAGACCGAGCAGGTCCGCTGCGGTCTGCGCGACGTTCTTGCCCATCGTGATGGCGCCCCATCCGCCCACGGAGTGGATGCGGATCGAGGTCGATCCCTCGGGCATGAGATCCACGTTGGGCCCGGCGTCGAGCGTCAGCTCCTCGAGACGGGGGTACCCCTCGAGCAGCCTCTCCTGCCAGATCTGGAGCTTGGGCAGACGCGTCCCCCTCCGGATGAAGTCGATGCCCAGGTAGAACTGCCGCCGACGCTTGCCCGTCGAGAGCATGTTTTCGACGGCGGAGATGAGGTGGTTGGGCTGCAGGTCGCGGCTGCCCAGTCCGAAGCACCCGGAGAAGAACTCGGGCACCTGGGACGAGTCGACCCGCTCGACGCCGGGGTGAGGAAGAGAACCCCGCGCGCGGCCGTTTTCGACGGCTTTGCCCATCGCGGCCCGGATCTCCCGGAGCAGGGGCGCGTCCACGGCGAGGGGCTGGTCCGTCCGCTCCAGAACGGTGGCGGCCTTCACCCCCTTCAGCAGCCGGCTGACGAGGTCGGACGGGAACGGCCGGAACATGCAGATGTCGATCACGCCGACCTTGATCCCCCGCTTGTCGCGGAGGTAGTCGACCGCGGCCTCCATGTTGCAGACCACGGAGCCCTGGCCGACGAGGACGTACTCGGCGTCGTCCGTCCGGTAGCCCTCCGCCCGGGCGTAGCGCCGGCCGGTGAGCGCTCCGAACTCCGCGAGGGCGCGGTCGGTGAGCTCGGTGATGTGGTCGAAGTAGAACGGCCGCTGCGCTGCGACGCCCTGGGCATACGAGTCCTGGTTCTGGACGACGCCGAGCATGGCCGGGTAGTCCATGTCGTACATCTCGGGGACGCGGCGTCGCTTCCCGCCGAAGACCATCCGCTGGGCAGGGGTGGGCGAGTCGATCATGTCGGCGGGATCGCCGAGGTACTCCTTCACGAGCTCGCGCTCGGGCATGTTCATCGTCTCGATGACGTGGCTGGTGAGGAAGCCGTCCTGGGCGCAGATGCCCGGGTTCAGGCTGAGCTCCGCGATGCGACGGGTGATCAGGTTGAAGTCGGCCGCGCGCTGCACGTCCTTCGCGAAGACCTGGAAGAACCCCGTGTCGTCCACGCAGTGGTAGTCGTCGTGGCCCGCGTGCACGTTCAGGGCGTGCTTCGTCATCGCGCGGCAGGCGATGTTGAGGACGTAGGTGAGGCGCTTGCCCACGGCCGCGTAGAGCGACTCGTGCATGTAGGCGATGCCCTGCCCGCTGGAGAAGTTCGCGGCGCGGAGACCGGTGAGGCTCATCCCGGCGGTCACGGCGGCGGCGGCGTGCTCGCCCTCGGGCTCGAAGAAGAGCAGCGGACGGCCGCGCACGTTGAGCTTCCCGGCGGCCATGGCGGCGGCGAATCCCTCTCCCATCTGGGTGGACGGCGTGATCGGGTACGCGCCGGCCGCGTCGCCGCCGGCGGTCTCCATCGCGACGACAGCGCCGCTGCCGTCCGTCGCGGTGCGCACGCCCGGGTACTTCACGCTCGAGGCATCGGCGACCGGCTTCGGGTCTTTCGTGAGCTTCATCGATCCGCACTCCCGGCCAGCTCCGGTTGTTCCGCGAACTGTGCCTCTTCGATCCAGGTGATCGCCCCGGTGGGGCATCGCGCGACGGCCTCTGTCGAGGCCAGCACGTTCTTCGAGTAGTCGATCACGGCGAGGGTGTCCCGGATCTCGATGAGGCCCGGGGCGGCGTCGTCGGCGCAACGGCCGCAGCCGGTGCACGCGACGCGGCAGAGGTCCTCGGCCGCGTCGCCCTCGAGGAGACTCTTGCACTGGACCAGCAGGTGGTGGTCCAGCGGCATGATGGTGAACAGGTCCTTCGGGCAGGCCTCGACGCAGTCGCCGCAGGCCGTGCACTTCGCGATCGCCACGACGGGAAGGTCCACCGCGTTCATCACGATGGCGTCGAACGTGCACGCGCGGGCGCAGTCCGCGAGGCCGAGGCAGCCCCAGGAGCACCCCTTGCCCCCGCCCGCGACCGCCGCCGCCGCGCTGCACGTCTCCAGGCCGAGGTACTCGGCGCTCTGGACCGCGACGTCGGACCCGCCCGCGCAGAGCAGGCGGGCGACGCGCTTGGCGGCCTCGCCGGCCTCGACGCCCAGGTAGTCGGCCACGCTCTGGATCTGCTCCGCCCCCATGTTCGTGCAACCCGCCGGCTGCGCGGTCCCCGCGACGAGACCCTCCCCGAACGACCGGCAACCCGCGAAGCCGCAGGCGCCGCAGTTCGTGCCCGGGAGCAGGTCCGTCACGCCGTCGATGCGCGGGTCCTCCCACACCTTCAGGTAGCGGTTGGCGATGGCGATGAGCCCGCCGAACACGAGCCCGACGCCGCCGAGGACCAGGATGGGGACGAGGAGTGCGCCGAGGATCATCGCCCGCTACCCCCCCTTCCCGGCCTCGAGGCCGCCGAGGTCGGCCTGCCCGAGGAGCCAGGCGGCGAGCTTGCCCGCCGTGTCCGCGGGGCCCGCCGCGCCGACGACCGACGGCGCCGCCCGCTCGACCAGGGCGGCAAGCTGGCGCAGACCCTCGGTCTGCTGGAACACGCTCGTGGGACCGAGCGGCCGGTCGGGCGCGCGCTCGGGCATGGCGTCGATCCGCAGGCGCTCCCCGAGCGTGACACCCGCCGCGGGGTCGTGGACGAAGCGCGCGGCCCCCTCGGGGACCAGCGCGACGATCCCGGGCCCGGCGAAGGCGGCGAAGGCGGCGAGCTCGTCCGGCGACGTCACCTGGGCCACGAACACGCCCGGGCTGACGAGCCGCGCGAGAGGGGCCGGCGGTGCCGCGCCCCGGACGAGGAGCACGATCTTCGTGGTGCCGTCGAGGAACTCCGCGAGGCACTCCGCTCCGAGGTCCGCGCCGTCCACCTCGACGACGAGCGGGGGGGCGAGCCGCCGCTCCGCCCGGTTCCACAGGGCGAACGGGAACCCGCCCAACCACGCGGCGTGCTCCTCCTCGCGGTACCCACCGGACCGCGCGAGCGCCGCGATCCGCGCGGCGCCGAACGCGCGGCCGACCTCCGTCATCGTGCGCTGGACGGCGTGATGGAGGCTTTTGCCCGACTCCACGTTCACCCGGTGGAGCTGCTCCCGCCGGGCGGCGAGCTCCGACAGCGCGTGGAAGGCGCCGTCCAGCCGGGGAAGGGCCTTCGGCTCCAGCACGGCCCGGTCCCGGCGGGCCAGGGCGCCGAACCGCTCGGGGTCGATGCGGCCCGCGGCGAACGCGCCGAGGCCGGCCTCCCGGACCGCCTGGCCGTCGTTCGCCTCGCGCTCGTCGAGGTCGTGCGCCTCGCGCAACTCCTCGATGGCCGTGGCCAGCGCCGACCGGAAGCGACCCAACGGGTCCTTCAGCGCCTGGAAGACGCGACGTTCGCCCTCGTCCAGGGGCATGGCTTGGTCAAACGGCATGGCGGTCCAGCTCCGCGTTGAGGATCTCGATGCGTTCGTCGGCGGTGTGCTTCGGCAGCCGCCGGACTTCCTCGTAGGTCTGGCGCGACGGGTCGTGGAAGTAGAGGCCGAGCCGGGTCGTGTCGACCGCCTCCGCCAGCTCGCGCGCGCGGTGGATGTCCGACGGGTCGTGACGCAACGTGTTCTTGTAGACCTCGAGCGTGTCGTCGTCGTGGATCCCCCGCTCGTGGACGAGGATCTGCGTGCGGCTGGGGTCCTGGGCGGCCTGCTGGAAGATCCCCGGCGTCCACACGGGGCAGCGTTGGAGGATCCGCACGAAGGAGAAGCCGTGGTGGAGGTACGCCGCGCGCAGCGTCGCGTAGAGATGCCCGGGAGCCCAGTCCGCGGTCTGGGCCACGAACGAGGCGTTGGTGACGCCCAGCGTCGTCGTCAGCGGGTTCAGTGCGGGGAGGTACGAGCCACGAGGCTGGGTGTTGCTCTTGTGCCCCTGGGGGGTGGTCGGCGAGGTCTGGTTCTTGGTGAGCCCGTAGATGTTGTTGTCGAGCAGCAGCGCGACCAGGTCCGGGTTGTAGCGGATGGCGTGGATCCAGTGCGCGGCGCCGATCGAGCAGCAGTCCCCGTCGCCCATGACGGTGAACACGTCGAGCTCGGGCCGGGAGAGCTTGACGCCGGTCGAGACCGGGAGCGCCCGCCCGTGGATGCCGTGGAATCCGTAGGTGTTGACGTAGTGCGGGAACCGGCTGGAGCAGCCGATCCCGGACACGAACACCGTCGTCTCGGGCTTCATGTGTTCCGCAGCGAGCAGCCGGAGGACGGCACCGAGGATCGCGTGGTCCCCGCAGCCGGGACACCAGCGCGCCTGCGGCCCCTCGTAGTCCTCGACCTCCCACTCGCGGTCGTCTTCCTCGACGCCGCAGCCGAGCAGCGAGCATCCGATGTCCAACGTCATCGCGACTCTCCTTTCGCGCCGAGGCGCCGGTGGATCTCATCGAGGATCTCGCCGGGACGGAGCGGCTCGCCCCGGACCTGCGTGTAGCAGTCCGCGTCCACGAGGAGCTGGGCGCGGAGCAGCCAGGCCAACTGGGCGTACCGGCGGTTCTCGGGCGTGATGTAGGGGTCCGTCGGATCGTCGCTGTAGTTGATCTCGACGGTCATGACCCGATCGAAGCGCCCGCAGATGTCCCGGAGTCCCGGCTGGAGCGGCGAGAGGAACGACAGGTGCGCGGACGACACCGCGAGGCCTTCCTCGCGGGCCCTCAGCGCCGCCTCCTCGATGGCGCCCCGCGTGCTCCCCCACCCCACGAGCAGGATCTCGCCGCGCTCCGGTCCGATCACCGGCGGGGGCTCGAGCATGCTCTGGAGAACCGCGAGCTTTCGGCTCCGCATGCGATGCGCGCGGGTGTTGACGGCCGGGTCGTAGGTGACCTTGCTGGCCTCGTCGTGCACGAGACCGGTCGCCCGGAACATCCCGCCGGGCTGACCGGGGAGGATGCGCGTCGAAAGCCCCGTTTCCGGGTCCCAGTCGTACGCCTTCGTCCCCTCCGGCACGGCGGACTGGTCGGGCGGACGGGCCAGCCACCGCGCGTCGAGCCCGGGGCGCGGGAAGGGCTGCACGCCGGTCGCGAGGTTCGCGTCGGACAGGACGATCACGACGGACCGGAACGTCTCGGCGAGTCGGCGCGCGGTGATCATGCAGTGGAAGCACTCCTCGATGGTCGAGGGGGCCAGCACGATCTTCGGCGCGTCGCCGGGTTGCCCGAACATCACGGCGAGCAGGTCCGATTGCTCGACTTTCGTCGGGAGGCCGGTGCTCGGCCCCCCGCGCTGGACGTCCACGACGACCAGGGGGGTCTCCGTCATGGTCGCGAGGCCGAGAAACTCGGTCTTGAGCGCGATGCCGGGCCCCGAGGTCACGGTGAACGCCACCTTGCCGGCGAACGACGCGCCGATGGCCACACCGGCCGCGGCGATCTCGTCTTCCGCCTGGTGGAGGACGCCTCCGACCCGGTCGAACACCTCGCCGAGGTAGTGCGAGACGGAGGTGGCGGGGGTGATGGGGTACATCGCGCAGAGATCGAGGCCGGCCGCGATGGCCCCCATGCCGATGGCCTGGTTGCCGTTCATGACGACCATCGGACGGTCGCTGGGCCGGGGCTCGACCTGGATCCTCAGGTCGAGGTTCGCCTCCGCCCACTTCATGCCGCGCTCGAGGAGCCGGACGCTGTTCTCGTAGACCTTCTTCGACTTCTTGCGGAACTGGTAGGCGATCTGCTCCTTCACCCGCTCGACGTCGCGGTCGTAGATCCAGGTGAGCAGGCCGAGGGCGAACATGTTCTTCCCGCGCCGCGGGTTCTCCACGACCTCGAGGCTCTCCTCCTCCATGGGCACCGGGATGAACCGGTAGTGGGCGCCGGACATCTCCTCCATCGCCGCGTTCCACGCGCGCACGATGTCGGGATCGGGGTGGGTTGCCCACATCGACTCGATGAGGACGATCGCGTCGTCCGCCATCGCGCCCAGGCGGTGACGAGAGAGGAGCACCTGCTCGTTGAATGCGACGAGCAGTGCCGCCTCGTCGCCCCAGTTCGTCACGGCCTCCGTCCCGATGCGGATGCGCACGCCGGACGCGCTTCCCGGGGTGCGCGCCGGCGGCTGGATCTCGGCGGGGATGATCTCCACCGTCCACACGCCGTTGCCCATCTTCGCGGACACCGCGCCGAAGGTCTGCCCGCACTTCTGCGCGCCTTCCCCGGAGTCGGAGACCACCTCGACGGTGTGTTCGGGGAGACGGAGCACGGTCCCCTTCTCGTCGGTCTCGGAAGATTGGAGAGTCGAGGACGGATCCTGGGTCATGGTTCGTTCCCGATCGGGGTTTGGGTGGCCGGACGTCGCCGGCCCCGTCTCTCGTGCGTGCCTGCTATTCGGCAAGTTGCGGGCAAATCGACGCAACAACCATTGCGATTGTAGGGGGCGCACCCAGACGACCCAGCAATGCGTGGCCTGGGAAAAGCCCTCCCCGAAGCACCTCGCGCGGCCGATCGCGCCGGGGCTTCGGCGTCGTTGGTAGTGGACCGGACTGGTCCTGCATCGCATTCGCAACGAACCGGGGCACCGAAGTCCCGTGGCCCGTCGTGACGGGTAGACTCGTGGTGCGAGCACCGGCCTCGCCGCACCCGGTCCCGCGAGGGGACCGCGCGGAGGAGCCAGGATGAAGACCCCCCGACGGAGGATCGTTCGCACCCTCTGGACCGTGCTCGCGCTGGGCCTGTTGGGTGCCTGCCACTTCTACGACGGGCCCTGCTACGGCGGCGGCTGGACCGTCTGCGCCACCGGGTGGTGCGACGACCCCTGCTACGACTACGGCGACTGCTACTGGTCCACGCTCGACCCGGAGCCGCTCGCGCCCGCGCCGGACGGGGTGTGGTAGGTCAGGCGAGCCAGGCGAAGCGTTCGATGGCGTACTCGCCGAGGCGGGCGCCGGTCCGGCCACCGAGCGCCCTCCGCGCCGCCCGGACGTCCGCCTCGCGCGCGTCGGGTCCCCGCCATGGGGAGAGATAGACCCGGTCCGAAGGCCCCAAGGGCAACGCCGCGAGGAACGCGCCGGTCGCGTCGAGGTGCGCGCGCTCGGCGGCGGGATTCGCGGCGATCCCGAGGAGCACCGTCAGCGACAGCGCGAGGCCGGCCGCCTTCGCCTCCACGACCGCCTCCGCCACGCGCGAGAGGTCGCCGGCCTTGCCGAGCCGGTCCCGGAGATCCGCGTCGCCCGTCTCGAGCCCGAGCGTCGCCTCGACCAGCCCCTCCTCCCCGAGCCGGGCCCAGGCGAATCGGTCCCTCCGCGGGGACCGGTCCGCATCGAGGAACGCCGCCACCCCGCGTCGCGGATGCCCGAGCACCGCGCGGATGCGGCGGAGGCGACGCACGAGGAGACGGTCGTCGAGCGAGAGCGCCGAGGCCGACCCCAGGAAGTAGCCGTCGCGCTCCGCCAGGGCCTCGCCGAACAGGTCGCGCACGGCCGCTACGTGCGCCTCGAACTCGTCGTCCGTGAGCGCGTGGAACGGGCGGTCGCGATAGAAGGCGCAGAAGCTGCAGCGGTGATGCGGGCACCCGATGGCCGGGTGCACGACGACGTCGCGGTAGCGGTGCGGCGGGAGGATGGGAGGTCGTTCGGGATAGGCGTCCTCGAACCGCCGGCCCTCGCGCTCGAGCCGCGCCCCGGTCCAACGCCGGGTCCTCGCCAGACGACGGCCGGCCTCCTCCCGTGCGCCTTCCGCGACCCGGACGTCGCCTCCCGCGGCGAGCGCCTCGCTCAACTCGCCCGCACGGCGACCGACCCAGTCGTGCACGAGGGCGGCGGCCCCCGCGCCGAGTCGCTCGAACCGCCGGCCCCGCGCCCGGAGCACCCCGCCGTCGAGGCTCCGCCGGAAGAGCGCGCCGCGCTCCGCGAACGTGGACCAACGACCCTCCGCGTCGACGCGGAGATACAGCCGTTCGTCGAACTCGAACACGGTCGCCCGGGGCGAGAGGCGGACGTGAAAGGGGGCGGGCACGCCCCGAGACTACCGCCCGACCGGGGCCAGGGGGTCGTACCCGGGGATCCGGAAGGGGGACGGGCGCCACGTGGCGCCCACGGCGTCGTAGCAGGGTTCGAGGATGGCGTCCGCGAGCCCGGACGCCTCCGCGACCTCCGGGTCGTAGAGGATCCTCAGGCGCGCGGCGCCGGGGCCGGGCCACGCCTCGGTGCGCAGGTAGCCGGGGACGGCGAGGTCGTCGTCCCGGTCGAGGTAGTAGCGGAGCAGGTTGGCCCGACCGCGGCAGGTGAGGCCCTCGACCCGCAACTCGAGAACGGCCGTCGTGCCCGGGGCCCGGCCCCGCGTCCACGTGAACGACGGGAACGGGAAGAGCTGGCTCGCGAGCACCGCGCCCGTGATGACGAGGACGAACCCGCCGGCGACGGCCCCTCGGCCGAGGCGCGCGCCGAGAAGAGGAAGGCGGAAGGCGAGCGTTCCCGCCCCCCGCTTCGGGCACGCGTCCACGCACTCGAGACAGGCGGTGCAACGCGCGGCGCGGATCTCCCGTTCCCGGTGCACCGCGATCCCCATCGGACATGCGTCCGCGCACCGCCCGCAATCCGCGCAGGACGCCGCGTCCCGGGCGACGCGTCCCGCCGCCGCGCGGGAGAAGGGGTTCATCACCACGGCGAGCGGACAGAGCCAGCGGCAGAAGGGCACGGAGAGGAAGACCGCTCCCAGGAGGATGGCCCCGGAGACGACGTAGGCCCAGAAGGTGATGTCCTCGCCGTGGCGGGAGAGCAGCGCGTAGCACGGGTCGTACCCCCGGAACACGAGCTCCCCCACCCGCCAGGTCCACGCCACCACCAGGACGAGCACGACGATCTTGAGGGCGGAGAGGATCCGGTCGGGCCCCGCGCCGACGCGCCGCCCGGGGATCCCCAGGCGCCGCGCGGCGGCGCCGACCAGTTCCTGGACGGTGCCGATGGGGCAGGCGTGACTGCAGAACGCGCGCTTGAGCAGCAGGACGCTCAGCAGGACGCCGCCCAGCAGGAAGAAATTGGAGACCCCGAGCGAGCAGGGCACCTGACCCTCGGTGACGTAGGCGTGGAGGGCCTCGACCCCGCCGAAGGGGCAGTAGCGTTCCGCGTTCCCCCCCACGACGAAGACGGCGACGACGACCAGCGCGAGGAAGGAGAGCTGGACGAGGCGGCGCGTCCACCGGTGACCGCGACGGCGCACGGCGTCACCGGCCGCCGCAGCCGCCGCGGTTCGGGCAGGTGGCGCAGCTCGATCCGCCGCTGCACGTGTCGGCCACCTTCGACGCCGTCTTCAGGATCTTCGCGAACGCCTCCGTCTCGCGGAGCACGGCGAAGTCGGGGGACTTCTTCGCGCGGGCCCGGGCTGCGGCGAGGGCGGCGGCCGGCGTCTTCTCGAAGGACCGCCGAAGGAGGGCGATCGCCTCCTCGCCGCGCCCCGTGAGGGCGCGAAGCCGCGCGGCGGCGGCGAGGAGGACCGGGGATGCGTCGCCGTCGAGCACGACCCGGTCGGTGAGCCCGCGCGCGTCGTCCTTGTGCCCGAGCCGGGCGAGGGCGATCCCGTTCAGGGTCGTCTCGTGCGCCGTGGGCTCCGGACGGGCGGCGAGGAGCACGGCCGCGTCCTGGCTCCGGTCGAGGGCGAGATACGTCTCCGCGAGGATCACCGACGTGCGCGCCGAGTCCTCGCGTTCGTGGAGGGCGCGGGCGAGGTCGAGTCCGCGCCCGGGCAGATCCTCGGCGAGATAGAAGGCGTGGAGCGCGATCGCGCTCGCCGTCCACTGCGGCGACTCGCGGCGGTTCGCCACGAACCGCTCGAGCGTCACGACCCGACGGAGAAGCAACGCCCGTTGCCGCAGCGCCGCGTCGTCGGGGCGGCGCGCCGCCGCGTCGGCGAACGCCCGGGCGGCCTCCTCCACGCGCCCCTCGTCCAGGAGGGCCTCGGCCCGCGATGCGGCGTCGGGCGCCGTGTCGCCGCCCTCCTCCGCACGCGCCGTCCCGGCAGCGCCGGTCGCCGCGAAGACGAGGAGGAACAGGGTCATCGCCAGGTGCCATCCGTGCTTCCGCATGGGAACCTCCACCCGCGTCGTACCCGGAATGCTACCCGAGCATGCCCCGCCCCATGGCGCGGAAGCACGCCCCCCGCGGGCCGTGCCTGACTCTCAATCTCAGGTTGCCCATGTCGGGAAATGCGCGGTGGGCGGGGGCCGCGTCGTAAACTCCCGCTTTCCCCCGTATGCAGCAACCGGAACAGGCAGGAACAGGAACATGACCACTGCGGACAAGAAGGCGGATCTCGCCGGCCCCGGCGTCAGCACGTACGAGGAGGTCGCCCGGATCCTCCCCACCGACTACGAGAGCGTCCTGACGCCCATGGAGACGATGCGGGCGCTCTACGAGGTGAAGCGGAGCATCGAGGACGGCCTCGCCGAGGCGTTGAATCTCCAGATGGTGCAGGTCCCGCTGATCGTGGACAAGAAGAGCGGCGTCAACGACATGCTGGACCGGGATGGTTCGCGCACGCCGGTCGAGTTTCCGGCCGGGTTGGGGATCGACCCGCGCATCCAGGCGCAGGTCGTCCAGGCCGCCACGAAGTGGAAGCGCGTCGCGCTCTCGCAGTTCGGCTGCCGGCCGGGCGAGGGCATCAATACCGACATGCGGGCCGTCCGCAAGGACTACTTCCTCGATCACGATCACAGCTGCTACGTGGACCAGTGGGACTGGGAGAGGGTCGTCCGCCCCGAAGAGCGGACCCTGGACACGCTGAAGGACACGGTCCGCAGGATATGGACGGTCCTGCGCACGGCCGGGAAGCGCGCCCAGGAGATGTTCCCGCAGCTCGCGGGCGAGCGGTGGCCCGACCTCCCCGAGGAGCTCACCTTCCTCCACGCGGAGGAGCTCCTCGACATGTTCCCGGACCTTCCGCGCAAGCAACGCGAGACGCAGGTGCTCCAGAAGTACCCCGCCGTCTTCATCATCGGCATCGGCTACCCGCTCGCGGACGGCCTCCCGCACGAGCTGCGCGCCGTGGACTACGACGACTGGATCACCCCGACGATCGACAAGGACGGCAAGCAGTTCCACGGGCTCAACGGCGACATCCTCGTCTGGAACCCCGTCACCCGACGCCGTCACGAGCTGACGTCGATGGGCATCCGCGTGACGAAGGAAACGCTCCGTCAGCAGTGCGAGATGGCCGGAGCGCTCGACTTCCTCGATCAGCCCTACCACCAGATGATCCTGAACGACCGGATCCCGCTCTCGATCGGCGGAGGCATCGGTCAGGCGCGCACCTACATGTACCTGCTGCGCAAGGCGCACCTCGGCGAGGTGACGGTGACGATCTGGCCGGACGAGCTGAAGCGGATCTGCCGCGAGAAGAACATCCACGTCCTCGAGTAGGCCGACGGGCCGCCGCCATGCCCGACCGCACCATGTTCCTCTGGGACGAGCCCGGGTTCGCCGGCGGGTGGTCGCCGCCGGCGCCCGCCGGTCTCGAGAGGAGGATCGGCTCGCCGCGCGAGTCGTGGTCGGTCTCCGATCTGGTCGGGTTCTGCCGGCGACACGACGTCCGTCTCCTGAGCCTGCTGCACGTGGGCGGCGACGGACGCTTGAAGACGCTCGACTTCGTCGTGCGGAGCGAGTCCCACCTCGCGCGCGTCCTGGATGGCGGCGAACGCGCCGACGGCTCCAGCCTGTTCGGGGCGCACGGCATCGAACCCCGGGCCTCGGACGTCGTGCTCGTGCCGCGCCTGGAGACGGCGTTCCTGGACCCCTTCGCGAGCAGTGCCACCTTGGCGGTGCTCTGCGGTCACGCCACGCGAGACGGCGAGCCGCTCGCCGTCTCGCCGGACACGATCGTCCGTCGCGCCGACGCGCGCCTGGCAAAGAGCGGCGTGCGTCTCTGGGCGCTCGGGGAGATCGAGTACTTCCTCGGACGGCGGTTCGAGAGCAGCGATGCGCGCGGACGGTCGGAGCGCGGCTACCACGCCTCCGCGCCCGACGTGTTCGGAGAGCCGCTTCGGCGTCGCGCGCTGCTGTGCCTCGCCGACCTCGGAATCCCGGTGAAGTACGGGCACAGCGAGGTCGGCGGCATCGAGCCCGACGAGTCGGACCGGCTCCTCTGGGAGCAGCACGAGATCGAGCTGGACCTCCTCCCCTGCCCGCGGGCCGCCGACGCCGTCATCCTCGCGCGGTGGGTCCTCGGCCGACTCGCGGACCGCGAGGGGTTCCGCCTGAGCACGGCGCCCGTGGTCCGCGCGTCCCACGCGGGGAACGGCCTCCACCTCCACCTGGCGCCCCGCGAGGGCGGCGTGGACCTGGAGAGCGGCGCGTGGGACGAGGGCCTCAGCACGCCGGGCCGGTGGCTCCTCGGCGGCCTGCTGGAGACGGGCGGCGGCCTCATGGCCTTCGGCAACCGCCACGAGCGGTCCTTCGAGCGGTTGACGGCCGGGCGCGAGACGCCCAAGCGCCTCACCTGGGGCACCTACGACCGCGTCGCCCTGGTCCGGCTCCCGGCCGTGCCGCGCGCCGCCGACGGCGAGCGCGTCGCGCCGGCCACCATCGAGTACCGCCTTCCCGACGGCTCGGCCCATCCCCACCTGGTGCTCGCCGGCGTCATGCAGGCGATGCGCGACGCAAAGGGCCGCGACGACCTCGACGAGCGGATCCGGGGCGCGCGCGCCGGGGCCGACGACGAGAACGGCCGGGCCCGCCTCCTGCCCCGTTCCTTCCCCGAGGTGGCCCAGGCGCTGTCGCGGATCCGACCGATCCTGGAGGCGGGAGGCGTGTTCCCCCCGGCGCTGATCGACGCCGTGCTGGCGCCGCTCCTGTCCCGCCGGCCTCCGCCGTAGCCACCGCGATCCCCGGGGCCCCGGACCGGCTGCTAGCCTCCGCGCTCGGGTCCCGTGGAGGCTTCCGTGACCGCCGATCCCCTCGTCGCCGTCCTGATGGGCTCTCCCTCCGACTGGGAGACGATGCAGCACTGTAGCGCCGTGCTCGATGACCTCGGCGTGCCGCACGAGTGCCGCGCGATCTCGGCGCACCGCCAGCCCGCCCGCCTGCACGCCTTCGTCGAGGAAGCGGAGAAGAACGGCGTCCGGGTCTTCATCGGCGCGGCGGGGGGCGCCGCCCATCTGCCGGGCGTGCTCGCGAGTCTCACGGCCTGTCCGGTCCTCGGCGTCCCCATGAAGGGGTGGGCCCTGGAGGGCCTCGACGCGCTGCTCTCCATCGCCCAGATGCCCGGCGGCGTGCCGGTGGGCACGCTCGCGATCGGCAAGGCGGGCGCGAAGAACGCGGCGGTGCTCGCCGCGCAGATCCTCGGGCTCGCCCACCCGGCGATCGCCGACGCGGTGAAGCGCTTCCGCCGCGCCCAGGCCGAGAACGACACCGCCCTCCCGTCCTAGCGGGCACGCGGGGGCCGGGGTGTCCCCGGGCGGCGCCCGGTCAGCCGAGGAACGGGTAGCGCCAGTCGCGCGCGGGGAGCAGGTTCTCCTTGATGCTGCGCATGCTGACCCACCGGAGCAGGTTCATGGGGCTGCCCGCCTTGTCGTTGGTGCCGGAGGCGCGGCTGCCCCCGAACGGCTGCTGGCTGACCACCGCCCCCGTCGGCTTGTCGTTGACGTAGAAGTTCCCCGCGGCGAAGCGCAGGGCGTCCGCGATGCGCTGCACGGCCGCCCGGTCGTGTCCGAAGACGGCGCCCGTAAGCGCGTAGGGGCTGGTGGTGTCGCAGAGCCCCACCGCGTCGTCGAGCCGGGCGTCATCGTAGACGTGGACGGAGAGCACGGGGCCGAAGATCTCCTCCTGCATGGTCTTGAAACGCGGATCCTCGCACTCGATGAGGGTCGGCTCCACGAACCAGCCCTTCGACCGGTCGTACCCGCCGCCCTGCAGGATCTTCGCGCCGGGCTTCTCCTTCGCGTAGTCGATGTAGCCGGTGATCGTGGAGAAGGCCCCCTCGTCGATGACGGCGCCGCAGAAGTTGGAGAAGTCCTCGACGTCCCCCATGCCGATCCGGCGGATCTCCTCGACCAGCCGGTCCTTGACCTTCGGCCAGAGACTCCTGGGCACGTACATGCGGCTCGCGGCGGAGCACTTCTGTCCCTGGTACTCGTACGCGCCGCGGAGGGCGTTCGCAACGACCTCCTCGGGGTCCGCCGAGGCGTGCACGAAGATGAAGTCCTTGCCTCCGGTCTCGCCCACGATGCGCGGGTAGGTCCGGTAGTCGGCGATGTGATCGCCGATCGTCTTCCACATGCGCTGGAAGACCGGCGTGGAGCCGGTGAAGTGGATCCCGGCCAGGTGCGGCGAGGACATGACGGGATCGCCGACCGAGGCTCCCGGGCCCGGCACGAAGTTGATCACGCCCGGCGGCACGCCGGCCGCCTCCCACAGGCGCATGAGGTAGTAGGCCGAGAGCACGGCGGAGGAGGCCGGCTTCCAGAGCACGGCGTTCCCCATCATGGCTGGCGACGTGGGGAGGTTGCCGGCGATCGAGGTGAAGTTGAACGGCGTCACCGCGAAGACGAAGCCCTCCAGCGGGCGCCACTCGGCGTAGTCCCAGGTGCCCTGCGGGCTGCGGGGCTGCTCGGTGTAGACGTGGTGCAGCGCGTAGTAGGGGTTGAAGCGGTAGAAGTCGATCAGCTCGCACGCCGAGTCGATCTCCGCCTGGTGGCAGGTCTTGGACTGCCCGAGCATGGTCGCCGCGTTGACCGTGTCGCGCCACGGGCCCGCGAGCAGTTCGGCGGCCCGCAGGAACACGGCGAGCCGGTTCGGGGCCGACAGGCTCGCCCACTCCTTCCACGCCTCCCGGCTCGCCTCGATCGCCTCCTGCACCACTTCGGGCGTCGCGGTGTGATAGCGGCAGAGCACGCGCTGGTGGTCGTGTGGGCAGCGGTGCTCGGCGATCGTGCCGGTGCGCACGTCCTTCCCGCCGACGATCAAGGGAACCTCGATCGTCTCGCCGCGCATCTCCTCGAGACGCCGCTTCAGCGACGCCGTCTCGGGATCGCCGGGGCGGTACGGACGGACCGGCTCGTTCTGGGGAAGGTCGAGTTTGGGGAGCGAGTTGTACATGGCCCCGACCGTACCCGGGACGCGGCCGGCCCCTCGAGATTTGCCGGGGCGCGCGGCGCGTCGCCACCGCGGCGCGGCGGCGGATCCCGCCGTATGCTTGGTCCATGTCCGCAGGCGCTCCCCGGGTGTCCGTCGTGATGCCGACCTTCAATCGGAGGGACGACGTGGGCGCCGCGATCGAGAGCGTCCTGTCGCAGTCCGTATCGGACCTGGAGTTGCTCGTCGTCGACGACGGGTCCGCGGACGGCACGGCCGCCCACGTGCGGGAGCGCTACGGCGAGGACGGGCGCCTGCGCGTGCTGGAGAAGGAGAACGGCGGGTGCGGCAGCGCGCGGAACGCGGGCGTCGCTCTCGCCCGCGCGCCCTTCGTCGCGCTCCTCGACAGCGACGACCGCGCGCTGCCCGGCCGCCTCGCTGCCCAGCTCGCGGCCTTCGAGCGTGCGCCGAAGGCCTCCCTCTGCATCGGAGACGCCCGGTACGAGGCGCCCGGCGGCGGGCCCCCGGACACGATGTTCGCGCACAGGGACTTCCTCGCCCCGCTCTCCCTCGAGGCGATGTTCGCGGGCGCATGGGCCATCCCGAGCACGTGGATGCTCCGTACGGACGTAGCGCGGCGATGGCCCTTCGACGAGCGCGTGCGCTACCAGGAGGACACGGACTTCCTGTTCCGCTTCCACCGGGCGGGCCTCTCGGTGGTGGTCGTGGACGAGGTGCTCATCGTCTACCGCACGGAGGAACCGGACCGGGCCAGCGACCGCATGTCCGACAACCGCGTCGAGATGGACCGCTACTGGACGTCGATCCAGGAGCGGAACTGGGACGCCCTGTCCCCCGAGGACCGGGCGGCGATCCGGCGCCCCGTCCACGTCCATCGGCGGCTGGCGCAGCACTACCTGCGCACCGGGGACGCCGCGCGCGCCGCCCCCCACTGCCGGGCGTGGTGGCTCGGCCGACCCTGGCGCATCCGCCCCCTCCTGCGCTGGATCCGGGCGAGCCGGGCCGCCGCCGCCTCGCGGGAGGACAGCGCACGATGACCCGGACGGCGGCAGAGACGGTCGCGACGCTCAGGAACGGCATCCTGGCCGCGCTCCGCCCCCTGCTCGCGGGGGCCCCGACCGTCGCACTGCTGGAGTACCCGGAGTACCCGAACCCGGGGGACAGCGCCATCTGGCTCGGGACGCTCGCGCTGCTCCGGACGCTGGGCGTCCCCGATCCCGTCTACACGACCGAGGAGCGCGCCCACGACGCGCACGAGATGGCGACGCGCCTCGGCGACGGGATCGTGCTGCTCCAGGGCGGCGGCTCGTTCGGCGACCTCTGGCCGACGATGCAGGCGTTCCGCGAGGCCGTGGTGGCGGGAGCGCCCACGAACCGGGTGGTCCAACTGCCGCAGTCGGTGCACTTCGAACATCCCGACGGTCTCGCCCGCGCCCGGGCCGTCTTCGGCGCGCACCCGGACCTCACCTTCCTCGCTCGCGACGAGTCGAGCGCCGTGGCGGCGCGGGGCCTCGGCGTCGCGGTCGGACGCTGCCCGGACCTCGCGCTCCTCCTGGATCTCCCGCCCGCCCCGCCCACCGCGCCGCACGAGGTGGTCTGGTTGGGCCGCGGCGACCACGAGGCGGCGCGCGCGGCGGCCCCGCCCGCGGTCCTCCCCCCCGCCGTCGAGGTCGTGGACTGGACCTCGCCGCCCCGTACGGCCTGGTACCGCCGGCTCTCCCGCCGCTCGCGCCGGCTGCGACGGGCCCGGCGCCCGTCCCGGCGCCGGCGCGACCGGCTCATGGCCGCCTACGAGCCGGTGGCGCGGGAGCGCGTCGCGCACGCGACCTCGGTCCTCGACCGGGGCCGCGTGGTGGTCACCGACCGCCTGCACGGCCACATCCTCTGCCTCCTGAGGGGGCAGCCCCACGTGCTGCTCGACAACTCCTACGGCAAGGTGCGGCGCTTCCACGAGGCCTGGACCCGGGACGTCGAAGGAACGCGCTTCGCCGCCTCGGGCGAGGAGGCCCTCGACCTGGCCCGTGACCTCCTGCGCCGGGCCGTTGGTGCATAATCCCCGGGTCGTCGGTCCCCGGAGGAGTCGGCCATGCGGCCCGAGCGCGACCTCGCCCGGCTATGCGCCTGCCTGGACCGCGCCGTGGAGGTCGTGAACTGGCCGGAGGCCCGGCTGCACGCGAAGGACGAGCGCATATCCGCCTGGTCCCCCGCGCAACACGTGGACCACCTGTCCCGCATCCTCGAACGCGTGCTCCAGACGGTCGAGGTGCTGGTCGAGAACGAGGACCCGCGGATCCTGAACACCGGTCACCCGGTCTTCGCCGCGCGGGTGGTCCTCCTCGCCGGTTGGATCCCGCGCGGGCGCGGCGTGGCCCCCGACGAGTTCCTCCCGGAACCCCGGCCGGTCCGGCACCGCCTGCGCGAGTCGCTCGCGGGCGTGCGGGCGCAGGCCCAGGGGCTGGCGGGCAGGACGGACGCCGTGCGTGCCGCGCCGGGCCGCATCCCGCACCCCCTCGTGGGGGCGCTCTCCGCGCCCGAGTGGACGCGATTCGCCTACGTGCACACGAAACACCACCTCGCGATCCTCGACGAGATCGACCGGCGCCGCGCCCTGGGCGTGCCGGTCGAAGGCGCCGTCGCTCCCGAGAACGGCGGCTGCGGAGCCCCGGCCCAGGCTCCCTGACGGCCCCCCGCTTGCGTCGCCCCTTCTGCCCCGCCGGCACGGCCCCCCACCACCTCCTCGCGATGTCGTCCCCGGGGGGCGCCCAGCGGTGTCTTCCCGTTCAACGAGGATCTCCTGCGCAGGCAGCGGGCGCGAGAGGCGGGCCGGAGCCGCGCGGTTCCAACGCCGGTTCGTGGGTCGTGCAGGCTAGAATGCGATGCTTTCGTCCGGGAGGAAACCCATGCGCTTCGAGAACGCCTACGTCCCCGCCGGGGCGGCCTGGTCCTCGCCCTTCAGCAAGTGGCAGGGTGGATTCTCCACGGCCCATCCCGTCCACCTCGCCGCCCAGGTGACGAAGCAGGCGCTCGACGCGCGCGGCATCCCTCCCGACGGGCTGGACGCCGTCGTCCTTGGGTGGACGGTGCCCTCCAAGCACGTCTTCTACGGGGCCCCCTGGCTCGCCGGGCTCCTCGGCGCGGAGCGGGCCACGGGCGCCATGATCAGCCAGGCGTGCGCGACCTCGGCCGCCGCCGTCGCCCACGCCGCCTCCTCCGTGGACGCGAAGGGCGCGGAGGCCATGCTCGTGGTCCTGGCCGACAAGTGCAGCAACGGTCCCCACGTCGTCTACCCGGATCCGACCGGTCCCGGCGGCAAGGGCGACGCGGAGGACTGGGTCTGGGACAACTTCTCCTTCGACCCCTGGGCGAAGAACTCCATGATCCAGACGGCGGAGAACGTCGCCGCGGAGGCGAAGATCACGCGCGAGGAGATGGACGCGCTGACCCTCCACCGCCATCGCCAGTACGTCGAGGGCGTGGAGAGCGGCTTCCAGAAGCGGTTCATGGTCGCGCCGGTGGACGTGATGCGCGGCAAGAAGGTCGTCGCCCGCGTCGAGGGCGACGAGGGGATCTTCGCCACCAGCCCGGAGGGGCTCGCCAAGCTCCGGCCCGTGCTCCCGGAGGGCACGATCACCTTCGGCACGCAGACCTTCCCGGCGGACGGCGTCGCGGGACTGGTGGTCGCCACGAAGGAGAAGGCCAAGGCCTGGAGCGGCGGCGACGAACCGGCCCAGATCCTCTCCACGGGAACCGCGCGCGTCGAGAAGGGGTACATGGCGAAGGCCGTCGTGCCCGCCGTGCGGCGCGCCCTGGATGCGGCCGGGGTCGCCATCGGCGACGTCGCCGTCATCAAGACCCACAACCCCTTCGCGGTGAACGACATCTACTTCGCGCGCGAGATGGGCATCGAACCCGAGAGCTTCAACAACAACGGCTGCTCGCTGATCTACGGTCATCCGCAGGGGCCCACCGGCGCCCGCCTGATCGCCGAGGGCATCGAGGAGGCGCGCATGAAGGGTGGCGGCCACGTCCTCTTCGCGGGATGCGCGGCGGGCGACACCGCCGCGGCGGTCCTCTTGCGAGTGTGAGCGCGTAGGCGGCCTCAGTAGTTCGGGGTCGGAGGGCGGTAGCCCGAGAGATCGATCGAGCGGAACCACTCGATCGTCTTCGTCAGGCCCTCGTCCAGCGCGACCCCAGGCTCCCAGGACAGTTCGGACTTCGCGAGCGTGATGTCCGGCCGCCGCTGGAGGGGATCGTCCTCCGGCAGCGGCCGGGTCTGGACGATCCGGGAGGAGGATCCCGAGATCGCGACCACCTTCTCCGCCAGCTCGCGGATGGTGAATTCGCCGGGGTTCCCGAGGTTCAGGGGCCCCGTGAAGCCCTTCGGCTTGCCCATCATCGCGAGGAACCCGTCGATCAGGTCGGAGACGTAGCAGAAGGCGCGCGTCTGGTTGCCGTCGCCGTAGAGGGTGATCTCCTCGCCCGCCAACGCCTGCCGGATGAAGTTGGAGATGACGCGGCCGTCGTAGGGGTGCATTCGCGGCCCGTAGGTGTTGAAGATGCGGACGACCCGGACGTCCACCTGGTTCTGACGCCAGTAGTCGAACATGAGCGTCTCGGCGGCCCGCTTCCCCTCGTCGTAGCAGGCGCGGGGGCCGATGCAGTTGACGTTGCCGCGGTAGCTCTCGGGCTGAGGGTGCACCGTCGGGTCGCCGTAGACCTCGCTCGTGGAGGCGTGGAGGATCCGAGCGCCGACGCGCTTGGCGATGCCCAGGACGTTGATCGCCCCCATGACGGAGGTCTTCGTCGTCTTGATGGGGTTGAACTGGTAGTGCCCCGGCGCGGCCGGACAGGCCAGGTTGTAGATCTCGTCCACCTCCAGCCAGATGGGTCGGGTCACGTCGTGGCGGATCAGTTCGAAGTTGGGCGCCTCGAGCAGGTGGGCGATGTTCGACTTCTGGCTCGTGAAGAAGTTGTCGAGGCAGATGACGTCCTGCCCGAGGCCGACGAGCCGATCGCAGAGGTGCGAGCCGAGGAAGCCGGCGCCGCCGGTCACGAGGATGCGCTTGATCATGGAGGCTCCGTCGCCGGCGATCACCGCCCGCTGGGCGACAGAGCATACCCCGTCCGTCCGCCTCCCCCGTCCTGGCGCCCGTGGACGAGGTGGAACCACGTCCGACCCCGGTAGCGGACGTGGTGGATGCGGCCGGCGGCGATGAGCCGCGCCAGCACGCGCACGTCCGCCCCGTCCTTTCGGAGCAGGTCCGCCACCTGTCGCGCCGTCATGGGGTGGACGGCGGTCGTGGCGAGCAGGTCCGTTTCCGCGTCACCCGTGGCCCCGATGTCGCCTTCCTCGTTGCCGTCGTCGAGGAACCCGACGTCCCCCACGATCTCGTCGAAGAGAGCGCGCGCCCGCGCCCACGCGGCCGGGGACGGCGCCCCCACGCCCATCGCGCTCGCCGGACGGACGGGGAGCGCGAGCCACGCCTTCGCGGGCCCGAGCGACCGAACGCGCTCGGCCGTCCGTCGGACCTCGTCCTCGCCATCGTTGCCCCCGCCGACCAGCATGGTCTCGGTCAGGAGCCGGCCGCGGAAGTCGCGCGCGAAACGCGCCACTCCCCTGGAGACGGCCTCGAAGTCGAGGCGGGGATCCGGGCGGTTCACGCGCCGCCACACGGGCTCCGTCGCCGCGTCCACCTTGATCGAGACGACGTCCGCGCGTGCGAGCCGTTCCCGCACGTCGGGCCGGTGGAGGAGGGATCCGTTCGTCAGCACCGCCACCGGCATGCCCAGGGATCGGAGTCCGTCGATCAGTTCGCCGACGCCCGCATCGAGGGTCGGCTCGCCTTCCGGCACCAGCGTCACGACGTCGATGTGGTCGCCCGTCGCGAGCAACCGGCCGATCCGCTCCGCCACCTCGGCGACCACGCGGGACGGATCCGAGAGCCGCCGCGGCGCGAGCGCCGTGCGCCCGGTGGGACCGACCTGGCAGTAGACGCATGCGTAGCTGCAGGTCTTGCTCGGGACGTGGTTCACCCCGAGACTCCGCCCGAGACGGCGGGACGGGACCGGACCGAAGGCGAACATGGCGGGCACCTCGCGCGAGGCCTCCTGGCGATTCTACGCCCGGATCAACCGGATCCGCGTGATCTCGCCCCGGCGCCCCGTCCGCATCGGCGGGCCCCAGGTTCCGGTGCCGCGGTTCACGTACACCCACATGTCGCCGAACCGTCCGAGCCCCTTCACGATGGGGTGTACGAGGTACACGAGGAGGGTCATCGGGAAGACCTGTCCCCCGTGCGTGTGCCCCGAGAGTTGGACGTCCCAACCCGCCTCGCGGGCCCGGTAGAGCGAGCGGGGCTGGTGCGCGAGAAGGAGGCGGACGTCCGCCTCCTCCGCACCCTTGATCGCCGCCGCCGGGTCGGAGCGGGGCGCACGCGCCGAGAGGTCGGTCACGCCGCCGAGCGCGAGATTCGCCGTGCCGACGCGCAGGATCCGGTGCTCGTTCTGGAGCACGTCCCACCCCCAGCTCCGGACGTGCTCGATCCAGGCGGGCGCGCCCCAGTAGTATTCGTGGTTGCCCGTCACGTAGGCGACGCCGCGCGGCGCCTCGAGATCCGCCAGGGGCCGGACCACGTCCGCCAGATCGGCGACGTGGCCGTCGGCGAGGTCGCCCGTGACCACCACGAGGTCGGCGCAAAGCCCGTTCACCCGCTCGACGACGCGGGCGGCGAAAGCCCTCCCCAGCGTCGGTCCCAGGTGGAGATCGCTGATCTGCGCGATGGTGAATCCCTCGAGGTCGGTGGGCAGGCGCGGCAGGGTGATCGCCACCTCTTCCACGACCGGGTCGCGCACGGCCTGGACGACGCTCCCCGCTGCGAGGACGCCGCCCGCGCCGAGCACCGCCCAGTTCGAGACGCCGGCCAGGACGTCGCGGCGCGTGAGCGTGCCCGCGATGGGGCCTTCCGGGGACCCGCCCGCGCGGGCGAGGGCCGCCGCCGATCGCGCGAGGAGGAGCAGTACGTCCCTCGCGACGTGGAGGGCGAACAGGATGGCGATCGTCCCCATCAGGGTGAAGCCCACGAAGAGGAACACGCGCGAGGCGCCGCCGGGCGGCATGGAACGACCGACGAAGAGGGTGAGCAGGATCACCACGCACGAGACGACGAAGACGCCGGCCACGGCCACCGTTCCGCTCGGCCCCAGGCCGAGCGAGCCGATGGTGCGCCACCCGACGTACGCGTGCAGAGCGACCACGATCGCCGAGAGCACCGCGAGGAACGAGACGAGCACCACCGCCGCCATGCGCAGAAGCCTACCCCGCACTACTCACGAACGGAGGTTGGAATCGCACGGGTCGCCACGGCGAGCCGGCCCGATGCGTGATGCTCTACGGTCCGGACGACCCGGCCATCCAGCAGGAGTCCGTGCGAGGAACGCACCACGCCGGACCAGACGGGCGTGATCGAGCCGACCCCGGTGAGGGATCGCTTCCGCCTCGCGCGCGCCCTCCGGGACGGGGACGGGGACGAGATCGGGAAGAAGCGACGCCGCGACCTCCGCGAGGTCCTCCCCTCGATCCCCGCCACGGCCCCTCGTGAAGATGGCCGTCGCGAGAAGGGAGGGGGCTAGAATCGGCCGGACACGCGCGTCCGACGGGCGGGATGCGTGCTCGAGTCCCCGGCAACCTGGAGGCGCGCATGGGCTGGTCGACCCGCAGTCTCGGCTCTTCGGTGGGCCTCAAGTTCCTCACGGCGATCACCGGGGTCTTCCTCGTCCTCTTCCTGATCGCCCACATGCTGGGCAACCTCCAGGTGTTCCTGGGCCCGGAGGCGCTCAACGCGTACGCCCACAAGCTCAGCTCCCTCGGAGCGGGTCTCTGGGTGGTCCGGGCGGGCCTGTTCGTGGTCTTTGCGCTACACATCCTCACGGCCGGCACCCTCCAGTTGAAGAACTGGGGAGCGAGGCCGATCCGCTACGAGCAGCAGAAGCCTCTGGCCTCCTCGTTCGCGTCGCGGACGATGATCTGGACCGGCCTTCTCGCCCTCGTGTTCATCGTCTACCACCTGCTCCAGTTCACGTTCGGCACGACGGATCCGACCTGGGCGAACCTCGTGGACGAGAACGGTCACCACGACGTCTACCGCATGGTGATCCACGCGTTCCAGCAGCCGGGCGTGGCGATCAGCTACATCGCAGCGATGTTCCTGCTCTGGTTCCACCTCGACCACGGCGTCGCGAGCCTCTTCCAGAGCCTGGGATGGAACGCGCCCCGGTACGAGAAGGTCACGGAGCGCCTGGGCCGCACCGTGGCCGCCATCCTGGTGATCGGCAACCTGTCGATGCCGATCCTCGTGTTCCTCGGCGTCGTCGGCTCCTCGGTGGGAGGATCTTGACATGAAGCTCGACCCGCGCTGCCCCTCCGGACCCCTCGAGACCCGCTGGCAACGACATCGGGCGGAGATGAAGCTCGTCAACCCCGCCAACAAGCGGAAGTTCCGTATCCTCGTCGTCGGTACGGGCCTCGCGGGCGCCTCGGCGGCGGCGTCCCTGGCGGAACTCGGCTACGACGTCCACAGCTTCTGCATCCAGGACAGCCCGCGCCGGGCCCACAGCATCGCCGCGCAGGGCGGCATCAACGCAGCGAAGAACTACCAGAACGACGGCGACAGCATCTGGCGTCTCTTCTACGACACCATCAAGGGCGGGGACTACCGCTCGCGCGAGTCCAACGTCTATCGCCTGGCCCAGGTCAGCAACGAGATCATCGACCAGTGCGTCGCGCAGGGCGTCCCCTTCGCCCGCGAGTACGGCGGCCTCCTGGCCAACCGCAGCTTCGGGGGCGCGCAGGTGTCGCGCACCTTCTACGCACGCGGTCAGACCGGCCAGCAGCTCCTCCTGGGCGCCTACCAGGCCCTGATGCGGCAAGTGCAGGCCGGGAAGGTGCGCATCCACCCCCGCACGGAGATGCTCGACCTCGTGGTCGTCGACGGGCGCGCGGTCGGGATCGTCACGCGCGACGTGGTCACCGGCGCCATGGGATCCTGGTGCGGCGACGCCGTCGTGCTCGCCACGGGCGGGTACGGCAACGCCTACTACCTCTCCACCAACGCCCGCGCGTCGAACGTCACCGCCTGCTTCCGAGCCTGGAAGCGCGGGGCCGGCTTCGCGAACCCGTGTTTCATCCAGATCCACCCGACGTGCATCCCGCAGAGCGGCGATCACCAGTCGAAGCTCACCCTGATGAGCGAGTCCCTCCGCAACGACGGCCGGGTGTGGGTCCCCCGGGAGGCGGGCGACAAGCGCCCTCCGAACCAGATCCCCGAAGAGGAACGGGACTACTACCTCGAACGCCGGTACCCCGCCTTCGGCAACCTCGTGCCCCGCGACGTCGCCTCCCGCGCCGCCAAACAGGTCTGCGACGACGGGCGCGGCGTCGGTCCGACGGGACTCGGCGTCTACCTCGACTTCGCCGACGCCATCCATCGCCTCGGTCAGCACGTCATCGAGGAGCGCTACGGCAACCTCTTCGACATGTACGAGAAGATCACCGCCGAGAACCCGTACCAGGTGCCGATGCGGATCTTCCCGGCCGTGCACTACACGATGGGCGGCCTCTGGGTCGACTACAACCTGATGAGCACGATTCCCGGCCTGCACGTGCTCGGAGAGGCCAACTTCTCCGACCACGGCGCCAACCGCCTGGGCGCGAGCGCGCTGATGCAGGGCCTGGCGGACGGCTACTTCGTGCTGCCCTACACGATGGGCGACTGGCTCGCCAAGGCCGGCCCCACCGAGGTGGACACCGACCACCCCGAGTTCGGTCGGATTCGCGGCGAAGTGGACGAACGGCTGAACAGGCTCATCGCAGTGAACGGCGACCGATCCGCCGCCTCCCTCCACAAGGAACTGGGGCGGATCATGTGGGACCACTGCGGGATGTCGCGGTCGGCGGAGGGGCTGAACGAGGCGCTCCGGAGGATCCCCGAGCTCCGCAGGGAGTTCTGGGAGCGCGTGAAGGTCCCGGGCGCCCGCGAGGAGTTCAACGCGAACCTCGAGTACGCGGGCCGCGTGGCCGACTACATGGAGTTCGCCGAGCTCATGTGCCACGACGCCCTGAACCGCGCGGAGTCGTGCGGAGGCCACTTCCGCGAGGAACACCAGACCCCCGAAGGGGAGGCGCTCCGACACGACGACCGGTACGCCAACGTGTCCGTCTGGGAGTACCAGGGGGAGGATCGCCCCCCACCCTCGAGACGGAGGACCTCGAATTCGAGTTCGTCGAGTTGACGACGCGTAGCTACAAGTGACGAGGGATCGTGCGATGAAGCTCACGCTGAAGATCTGGCGCCAGCGGAACTCGAAGGATGGAGGGCGCTTCGAGACCTACCAGGTGGAGGACGTCTCCACCGACATGTCGTTTCTCGAGATGCTCGACGTGCTCAACGAGAAGCTGCTCCTCGAGGGCGGCGATCCCGTCGCCTTCGATCACGACTGCCGCGAGGGGATCTGCGGCATGTGCTCGTTGGTCGTCAACGGCCGACCTCACGGCCCCGACCGCGGGAGCACCGTGTGCCAGCTCCACATGCGGCGATTCAAGGACGGCGACACCATCGTGGTGGAACCGTGGCGCGCCCGGGCGTTCCCGGTCGTCAAGGACCTCGTCGTGGACCGCCACCCGCTCGACAGGATCATCCAAGCCGGCGGCTACGTGTCCGTGCGCACGGGGGGAACCCCCGACGCGAACATCATCCCCGTCGGGAAGGACGAAGCCGAGACCTCCATGGACGCCGCGGCGTGCATCGGATGCGGTGCATGCGTCGCCGCCTGCAAGAACGCGTCCGCCATGCTCTTCGTCGCAGCGAAGGTAGGCCACCTGGCCCACGTTCCCCAGGGCCGCGTCGAGTGGAAGCGTCGCGCGCTCTCCATGGTCGCGGAGATGGACGCGCAACACTTCGGCGCGTGTTCGAACACCTACGACTGCGAGGCGGCATGCCCGAAGGAGATCAAGGTCTCCTTCATCCAGGAACTCCACCGGCACATCCGCAAGGGGTTGTTCGCAGGACGCTGACCGCCTTCGTTCGTGCACGAATGTCCTACGCAAGGTGCTTCGTTCGCACACGAACACCGTTCTTTTGATCCCTGATCGCGTCTAGGCGCCGTACGGGGCCCGTGGTAGCGTCCATCCGGGTCGCTGTCCCACGTCGAACGGGCACTCCGTGAGGCACAAGAAGGTGACATCGCCGTTTCCCACCGATCCCGGCGGGAACGTCGTGCCCGGCGTCGAGACCCCCGATCGGGGAGGACGTGCCGTGAGGTGGATCACAAGGGCGGGGTTCGATCGGCTCGTGCGCGCGCTGGGCGAGGACTACGACGTCTACGCGCCGGACGCGGAGGGCGCGACGCTCCGGCGACTCTCCTTCGACCCCGAGCGGGAGGAAACGCCGGTGCCGTTCCCCGCCGCCCGGATGCCGCGCCCGCTGAAGCCGCTGTGGATCCCGTCGGCGAAGATCGTCTCTCGATGGACGCCGAAAGGTCCGGCGGACGGTCCCGCGGCACGGCCCCGCGCCGTCGTCGGCGCCAAGGCGTGCGATCTCGCGGCGCTGGACATCCTGGACCGCGTTCTCCGCGACGCCGCGTACACCGAGCCCACGTGGTGCGCGGCGCGCGACCAGAACCTGGTCGTCTCCGGCGACTGCACCGCCTGCCGCGACAGCTGCTTCTGCACGACGCTCGGCGGGAAGCCGTGGGCCACGGAAGGGTTCGACCTGAACCTCGCGCCTTCGGGCGACGGCTATCTGGTCGAGCCGGGATCCGAGCGGGGGGAGGCGCTCCTCGCCCGCCACGCCGACTTCCTCCGGGAAGCCTCGGCGGCCGAGGTCGAGCGCCGGGACGACCTCCGTCGGGAGGTGGAGGCGTCCGTTCGGCGGCAGAACGCCGCCTGGCCCGTCCACGACCCCTTCGACGTGAGCGTCGAGAAGAATCTCAAGACGCGGATCTGGGGGAAGCTGGCCGCCCGCTGCGTCGAGTGCAACGCGTGCAACACCGTCTGCCCGACCTGCCACTGCTTCCTCCTCTTCGACCGCCCGACGGAGGAGGGATCCGCCCGCGTCAGCCAGTGGGACTCGTGCTTCCACGCCGGCTACGCGCGCATGGCCGGCGGCGGCACGCCGCGCCTGCAGTTGACCGAGCGATTCAAGAACCACTACTACCACAAGTTCGTCTCGTTCCCGCGCAACTGGGGCGTCACCGCGTGCACCGGATGCGGCCGATGCGTGGACGCCTGCATGGGACGGATCGACAAGCGCGAGTGCCTCCACCGCCTCGAGGCGGAGTGGATGCCGAGCGAGGTGCTGTCCGAGATCGAGTGAAGGAGCTGGATCCCCATGGACAATCCGTTCCTCCCGGTAGCGGCCCGTCTCGTCGACGTCGTCGTCGAGACGCCGACGATCCGCACGTTCGTCCTGCGGCCCGAGCGGCCCATGCCGTTCCGCGCCGGGCAGTTCGTGCAACTGCACCTCCCCGGGCTGGGTGAGGCCCCGTTCACGCCCTCGTCGTCGCCCGACGAACCGGAGCGCCTGGAGATCACGATCCTCAAGACGGGAATGGTGACGAACGCGCTCCACGAGATGGAGCCGGGTTGTACGCTCGGCGTGCGCGGTCCGTTCGGCAAGGGCTACCCGGTCGCGCGCTTCGAAGACGGTGAGGTCCTCGTGGTGGGCGGCGGCGTGGGCCTCGCTCCGTTGCGCTCTCTCCTGCTGCACCTCTTCGCCCACCCCGAAGCGGCGGCCCGGTTGAGCATCAAGGCCGGGGCGAAGAGCCCCTCGGAGCTGTGCTTCCGCCGCCAGTACGACGACTGGAGGTCGAAACCCGGCGTGGATCTGGCGGTGACGATCGACCGGCCCTCGCCCGGATGGGACGGCCGCGTGGGTCTGGTCACGACCCTGCTCGACGACCTCGACGTGGATCCCACGTCGGCCTACGCCGTCTCCTGCGGACCGGAGGTCATGCTCAAGTTCGTGACGTGGAAGCTCTTGGACCTCGGGTTCCCCGCGGAACACATCTACCTGTCCATGAATCGCAACATGTCTTGCGGGATGGGGCTGTGCGGTCGCTGCAACATCGGCCCGTACTACCTGTGCAAGGACGGACCGGACATGTGCTACGCGGACATCAAGGACATCCCGTACGCGTTGGGGTAGTCATGGCGAACGACGTCCGATCGGTCTGTCCGTTCTGCTCGATGGGGTGCACGATGCTCCTCGGTCCGGGCAGCGGGGCGCCGTACAGCGGCGAAGCGGACATACCCCGGCTCGACTACGACGCCGAGGGTCCGTTCAACCGGGGCTCGCTCTGCGCGAAGGGCAACATGTCGCTCGAGCTCCTGACCCACCCCGGACGTCTCGAGACGCCGTGGATCCGCACCGACGATTACGGCGCGCCGGCGTCCTGGGACGAGGCGCTGGGCCACGTGGCGGCGAGCCTGCACTGGATCCGCGAGCGGTCGGGCCCCGAGGCGATCGGCCTCGTCCTTGGACCGCACCTGACGAACGAGGAGGGGCGCGCGGCCCTGGAACTCGCCCGGCGCCTCGGCACCCCGCACGTCGATGGCGGCCTTCCCGAGGATCGCGCCCTTCTCGGGGGGATCGCGGCGTCGGGCGCGTGCCCGCAGGTCGTGACCGACATCGAGCAGTTGGAGAAGATGACGGCGATCCTCCTGGTCGGCGACGTCTTCACCGTCGCGCCGTGTCTCGCCAAGGCCGTGCTCGAAGCCCGCTACGACCGGCGGCAGAACCGGCTGGGCACGCTCCAAGGGGTCCCGTCGCGCACGGGCTGGTTCGGAAGGCCCTCCCTCCGGTGCGCTCCGGCCCACGAGGCGGCCGCCGTCGCGTTGCTGTTGTCCGTCGCCCTGGAACGGGCCGAGAGCAACGCCCCCTGGGTGGACGCGGCCCGCGCGGCGCTCACCGATCGTCCGCTGGAGGCGCTCTCCGGACTCGACGCGGCGTCCTGCCGGGCCTTCGTGGACGCTCTCGCAGCCGCGGAGTCGAGCGGCGTGGTCGTCGCCTCCGCCTTCGGCGCGACGGAGAGACCGGACCTGCTCGCCGGGCTCTCCTCGCTGCTCGCCGAAGCCACGGGGAGCCGCCTCCTCTCCCTGCCGCAAGGGGGCAACGCGGCGGGTCTTCACGCGGTCCTCGCGGGGGCGTCCCGCCCGCCCGCCGGCCGGACCACGCCGCAGATGCTCGAGGCCGCCCTGACCGGAGACCTCGACGCGTTGCTCGTCTTCGGCATGGACCCCGTAGGCGCCTTCCCGGGCCCGCTGGCGCGGGAGGTACCGTCCCGCCTCCGCCTCCTCGTCGTCACCGCCCCGCTCGAGAGCGAGAGCACCCCCCTCGCGAGCGTGGTCCTTCCCACCACGACGTGGGGCGAGAAGCAGGGCACGGTCACCAACGCGTTCGGAGCGGACCTCGCCCTGGCCCGCGCCCTCGCACCCACGGGCGCCTCGCGCTCGGAGGGGGAGGTGATCCAGGCGCTGGCCGAGCGCATCGAGCCGTGGAGGTCCGACGGCCAGGAGGACCTCGCGACGAAGGCGAGTCCCGTCGCCGCGGAGCCGGCGTTCTTCAGCGATCTGGAGCTCTACTTCCGCCTCGAGCGGCGGGAGGCGGGTGCGCGAGCCGCGCCCGGCCACCTACTCCTCCCCCAGCCGTCCGTCTCGCACGCGGCCGACGGCTCGTGGACGCGCTCGCTCTCCTGGCCGCGGCACGAGACCCCCGTGCCCGAGCTCTCCCTGTCGCCCTCGCACGCCCGGCGACTCCGGGTCCGCACCGGCGATCGGCTCCGCGTCCGGAGCAACCAGGGAGAGGTCGTCCTCGGCGCGCGGGTCGAGCCGCGGCTCGGCGACCAGGTGGTCCTCGCCCCGGCCCACGAGCCGGGCGTGCGGCGGCTGGTGCGCTGGTCCCTGGACCCCGTGGCGCGAGACCTGGTCGTGGAACCTCCCCGCGTGTCCGTGGAGAGGGATCCGGAGAACGGCGATGACTGATCCCCCCCGCACCGTGTCCCGGCGGATCGTGCTCGACCTCGACCGCTGCATCGGTTGCCGCGCGTGCGGCGCGGCCTGCCACGTGGGGCATCACGACCAGACGAATCTCGTCTCCGGGATGGTCGCGGACGTGGCCGTCCTTCCCGTGCACTGCCGGCATTGCGAACGACCGGCCTGCGCGGAGGCGTGCCCGACGGGCGCCCTCTACAAGGACGAACACGGTTTCGTGCGCCGCTCGGAGCTGCTGTGCATCGGGTGCCGGTCCTGCTCCCTGGCCTGCCCCTTCGGTGTGATCCCCGCCGAGTTCGTGCGGCACGTCTCGCCGAAGTGCGATCTCTGCGTCGATCGGGTGCTGGAGGGCGGCCTGCCGCGCTGCGTCGCCTCGTGCCCCTCCGGCGCGCTCTCGTTCGTGGACCTGGAAGAGACGGTCGGAAAGACGGAGTACGTGGGCGGACGCATCCAGTCCCGCACCACGTTGCGGAGGACATGACGATGGACGAAGGCTCCGGCGAGAACGTCCAGGAGCTCCTGCGGCAGGCGACGGAGCTCGAACGAAGCGGGCACATCCGCGAGGCGATCCTCTCCTTCCAACGCTCGTACGCGGCGGACCCGCGCCCCTGGGTCCTCCAGCACGTCGGCAACCTCTACAACCAGTCGGGGCAGCTGGGCGAGGCCATCCAGACGTTCCGGCGCGTCGTGGAGCAGGTGCCCGACTTCCCCGGCGGGCACTACGGTCTGGGGCTGGCGTACTACCGGTCGGCCCGGGTGCAGGACGCCATCAAGGAGTTCGAGCGGACCATCGAGCTCGACCCTCAGTGGATCACGGCGCGGTACTGGCTGGGCATTGCCCACTATCACCGGGGGGAGCTCGACGCAGCGATGCGCGTCTACCAGGAGCTCCTCGAGGTGGCGCCCGACTTCACCATCGCCTGGTACCACCTTGGCGTGGCCGCTGCGCAAAAGGGCGACCACGACCTGACGCTGACCGCCTTCCGCAAGGTACTCGAGAGGAATCCCCGTTCGTTCGTCGCGTACTACCACTGCGGCATCGCCCACTTCCGCAAGGGGGACCTCGACCAGGCCATCGGGTGCTTCCACAAGTCGCTTCTGATCGATCCCGACAACAAGAAGGCCAAGGACAACCTCCGGGCCCTCGAGGACATGCGCCTACGGTTCTCGTAACGGGGAGATCCCGATGACCGACATCGCCGAGTGGATCTTCTTCCTCCTCGTCTTCCCGGGGATGCTCTTCTCCATCGCCGTGGGCCTGACCCTGAGCTGGGTCGATCGCAAGGTCACGGCCCTCGTGCAGTGGCGTCACGGCCCGCCCCTCCTCCAGCCTTTCTGGGACGTCGTGAAGCTCCTGGGGAAGGAGATCATCGTCCCGGCGGAGGCATGGACCCGAGGCTTCCTCACGCTTCCCTTCGTGGCGTTCGCGGCCGCGGCCGCCGCCGCCACGCTGGTGTGGCTGGCCCTGCTTCCCGCCACCGTCGCGCCCGCGGGCGACCTGGTCGTGGTGCTGTACCTGCTGTCGATCCCCAGCCTGGCGGTGGTGCTCGGCGGCGCGGCCTCCGGAAATCCGCTCGGCGCCATCGGGGCGAGCCGCGACATGAAGCTGGTGCTCGCCTACGAACTGCCGTTCGTGATCGCCCTCCTCGTGGCCGTCTTCCAGAAGCGGCCGCTCGACGGGGAGACGGTGAGCGCTTCGACCCTCTCCCTCCAGGGCATCGCGGGCTTCCAGGACGCGGTGGGTCCCGTGCTCTGGCGCCCCTCCGGGATCATCGCCTTCCTGGTGGCGGTCCTCGCCGCGCACGCCAAGCTCGGCTTCGTCCCCTTCGACCTCGCCGAGGCCGAGACGGAGATCGGCGAGGGGGCGCTGATCGAGTACAGCGGCGCGGCGCTCGGGTTCTTCCGGCTCGCGAGGACCCTCATGCTGGCGACGCTACCGGTGCTCCTCGTCCTCGTCTTCTGGGGAGGCCTCCAGGGCACGGTCTGGGGCGTCGTCGCCTTCGTGCTCAAGGTCCTCCTGGTCGTCGTCCTCTTCGTCCTCATGCGGAACACCAATCCGCGCGTCCGGATCGATCAGGCGCTGCGCTTCTTCTGGGGCCCCATGACGCTGGCGGCGCTCGTCGCCCTCGCCCTGGCCCGGTTTGGCTGGTGACCATGGTGACGTCGTCCTCCCTCTTCGTGCGCGCCCTGAAGAAGAGCCCCTGGGTGTTCCACGTCGGAACGTCCGGCTGCAACAACTGCGACATCGAGATCGCCGACTGCCTGACGCCGCGATTCGACGTCGAGCGCTTCGGGATCAAGCTCGTCGGAAGTCCCCGGCACGCGGACGTGATGCTCGTCAGCGGGCCGGTGTCCCGAGCCTGTCGCGAACCGCTTCAGGAGGCCTGGCTGGAGATGCCGCAACCGCGCGCGGGCGTCATGGTCGGCGTCTGCGCCTGCAGCATGGGCGCCTACCGCGACTGCTACAGCGTCGCCGGCCCCGCGGACAAGGTGATCCGCGAGGTGGATCCCCAGGCCGTCCTCGCCTACGTGCCCGGCTGTCCCCCGAAACCCGAGACGATCATCATGGGCATCGTCAAGCTCCTGGAGTCCCTCTAATGGAATCCGATGCCCGCCCGGGCGTCCCCCAGGACGCCGACGATCTCGCGGGGAGGCTTCGCGACGCCTTCGACGATCGCGTCCACCCGCGCGCACGAAGCGCCAAACGCCTCTACGCGGACGTCGCCACCGGCGATCTCGTCCGCGTCGTGCACTGGCTGCGAGCGTCGGTGCCGGGCCTGAGGCTCGCCACCTCGACGGTCCTCGACCAGCGGGACGGCGTAGCCGTCTTCCACCACTTCGCCATCAACGGCCGGCCGCTCGTGGTCACCCTCAAGGTCCTCGCGCGGAAGCCCGACCCCGTCCTCCCGTCCCTGGCGCCCTTCCTCTCCGCGGCGAACTGGATCGAACGCGAGATGCACGACATGACCGGTGTCGCGTTCGACGGCCACCCCGACCTGCGGCGCCTCGTCAAGGCGGCGGCGTTCCCGCACGTTCATCCGCTCCGACGCAACTTCGACACGACGTCGTTCAAGGAGAGCATCGGTGAGCGCCTCGACTTCTAGACAAGTGATCCAGATCGGGCCCTTCCATCCCCTCCTCGAGGAGCCGGTCGGGTTCTCCCTCACGGTCGAAGGCGAGCGCGTCGTCGCCATCGACGCCAGGATGGACTACATCCACAAGGGCATCGAGCGGCTGGCCCAGGAGCGTACCTACGACATGATCCCGATCCTCCTCGAGAGGATCTGCGGCATCTGCAGCGTCACGCACTCCGTCTGCTTCTGCAACGCGGTCGAGGACCTCCTCGGCATCGAGGTGCCGCCGCGGGCACGCTACATCCGGACCATCCTCGGAGAGCTCGAGCGCATCCACAGCCACCTCCTCTGGGTCGGATTGGCCGGCCACTTCATCGGCTACGACACGGTCTTCATGTGGGCCTGGCGGTACCGAGAACCCGTCTGCGACGTGTTCGAGATGCTCACGGGACATCGCCAGAACTCGGCGATGCCCATGGTGGGAGGCGTCCGCCGCGACCTACCGGTGGAGTACGTCGACGAGGCCCGCCGCGCGCTCGACCTCGTGGATGCCAAGACCTCGATGCTCACCGACTCCGTCCTGGACGATCCCGTCCTGGCCGCCCGGCTCAAGGGCGTGGGTGTCCTGACCCCGGAGCAGGTCCTGGACTGGGGCGTCGTCGGTCCGACCGCGCGCGCCTCGGGCGTCGCGACCGACATCCGGCGGGACGAACCGTACGCCGCCTACGACGAACTCGAGTGGGACGTGATCACGGCTCCGGAGGGGGACGTGTTCGCCAAGGCCGTGGTCCGACTCCTCGAGATCCGAGAGTCCGTGCGGATCCTCCGGCAGGCGTTCGACCGCCTTCCGTCGGGCGAGATCAACCTGGGCCTGCTCCACGTCCCGCGCGGAGAAGGCATCGGCCGGTACGAAGCGCCGCGAGGCGAGGACGTCCACTACCTGCGAAGCAACGGCACGAACATGCCCGAGCGACTCAAGGTGAGGGCGCCCAGCTTCACCAACATCCCCTCCTTCAAGGCCTCCTGCATGGGCGCCGCCATCGCCGACGTGACGATCACGCTCGCAGCGTGCGATCCCTGCTACTCGTGCACCGAACGCATGGCGGTCGTCCGGGACGCGAACGGCGAGATCGCAACGTTGTCCGATCTCGTCCGCCGCGGACGCGAGGAGACCGCAAGGGTGGCCCGCGAGCTCGGACGCGAACCCCGCCTCGACCTCCGCTTGGAGTAGGCCTCCATGACGCTCCTCCTTCCGCTTCTCCTCCCCGCCGCCTTCGGGGTCCTCGTCCTGCTCGTTCCGCGTCGGGCGGCGCCCCTGCGCTCCGCTCTGGGCATCGCGGGAGCGCTCGCGGCGTTCGTGAGCTCGCTGTCGCTTCTCGGTACGGCCGGGACGTGGTCCGGCGGCGGTTTCCCGATCGGCCCGCTCGACCTCGTCCTGGTGCTCACCACGGACGCCTTCTCCTCGTGGGCCGTCCCCCTCGCGACCCTGATGGCGCTGGCGGCGACGCTCTACGCCCTCGCCTGGCACCGCGGGCGCGGGGGGGCGCCGGGTCGGTTCTACGGTTGGCTGCTCCTCGCCACCGCGGGCGCCGTCGCCGTCCTCCTCGCCGGCGACCTTCTCCTCCTCGTCGTCGGCTGGGAGATCGTCACGCTGTCCCTCTTCCTGCTCGTCCTCACGGGACGGGAGGAGGGAGCCGACGGCGCGGTGAGGGCTTTCGCCACGCTGGGCTTCGGCGACACGGCCCTCCTCGTCGGAGTCGTGTTGCTCGGCGTCCACCAGGCGACCGTGGGCGTCGATGCGCCCTTCTCCATCGCGGCGCTTCGGAGCGCACCCCTCGCCACCGGCGGCGGTCTCGGCCTCGCGGCCTACCTGCTCCTCCTCGTGGCCGCGATGACGAAGGCCGGGGCCATGCCGTTCCACGGGTGGATTCCCTCCATCGCGACGGGAACCAACGCCTCCGTCATGGCGTTCCTCCCCGGCTCTCTCGACAAGGTCCTCGGCATCTTCCTCCTGGTGCGCATCTCGATCGACTGGTTCGCGCCGACGGATGGCCTCCGGATGCTGGTCATGTCGGCCGGCGTCGTGACGATGCTCGGCGCGGTGTTCATGGCGTTGATCCAGCACGATCTCCGCCGTCTGCTCTCCTTCCACGCCGTGAGCCAGGTGGGCTACATGCTGCTCGGCATCGGGACCGGCACCGTCATCGGCGTGATCGGCGGCGTCTTCCACATGGTGAACAACGCCATCTACAAGGCGTGCCTGTTCCTGGGCGCGGGCGAGGTGGAACGAGAGACGGGAACGAGCGAGCTCGATCGCCTGGGAGGACTCGCGCGCACCTTCCCCGTGACGTTCGGCGCGATGTTCGTCGCCGCTCTGGCGATCTCGGGCATACCGCCCCTCAACGGCTTCGCCTCCAAGTGGCTCGTCTACCAGAGCTGCGTGGCCGCGGGGGTTCCCCTCTTCCTCGTCGCGGCGATCTTCGCCTCCGCCTTGACCCTCGCCTCCTTCGTGAAGGTCCTGCACTCGGTGTTCTGGGGCGCCTGCCCCGCGCACCTGGACGGCGCCCGGGAGGAGGCGAGCCTCGGCATCCGCCTCCCCTTGATCGTCCTCGCGGTGCTCTGCGTGCTGCTGGGGGTCTTTGCCGCGGGCCCGCTGGATCACGCCTTCGGTCCCGTCGCGGGTCTGGAACCCGGCGGCACCGTCTCGGGGGCGGATGCGCTGGCCTCGGCGCCCGCGACCCTCGCCCCCGTCGGGGACGCGACGGCCTCGACCCCGGCTACGCCGTGGGCGCCCGCCCGCTACGCGCCGGGACTGATCACCGTGCTGCTCGTCTTCGGCACCCTCGTGGCCCTCTTCCTCGGCTACCTCGGCAACCTGCGCTGGCGTCGCACGCGCAGCGTGTTCGTGGGCGGCGAGCCGCTGGACAGGAACCTGAACCGGTTCCCCGGGACGGAGTTCTACCGGACCATCGGCGAGGTCCCCGTCCTCTCCGGCGTTCTCGACGCGGCCGAGCGGGGCACCCTGGACCCGTACCGGGGCGTCGGTCGGATCGGCCGTCCGGTCGTGGCGATGCTCCGGCGACTGCACACGGGACGCGCGACGGATTACCTCGGCTGGTGCCTCGCGGGGCTGGCCCTTGTCTTCGTGGTCCTGGTACTCGGGAGGTGACGGTGGAACTCGTTCTCCTTCTCCTGACCCTCTTCCTGGTTCTCGGGTCCGTCGTGGCCCTCCAGATGAAGGACCTCCTCTCGGCCGTCATCGGGGTGGGCGTCGTGGGTATGGGGCTCGCGATCGTCTTCCTTCTCCTCGGGGCGCCCGACATCGCGATCACCCAGGTCGTCGTGGAGGTGATCGTCGTGACGGTCCTGATCCGCGCGACCGGACGAACCGAGCGCCGCGAACCGGACGGGCCGCGACCGGATCTCCCGGTCATCGTCGTCGGCGGCGTGTCGCTGCTGGCCGTCCTGGCCTTCTTCGCCGCCGCGTTCCTGGCGCTTCCCGCCTTCGGGTCCGACCGGGTCGTGCCCGCGCTCTGGTACCTCAGGCACGCGCCTGCGCTGACCGGAGCGACCAACGTCGTGACCGCGATCCTGCTCGACTTCCGCGCCTACGACACGTTGGGCGAGGCGACGGTCATCCTCGCCGCCGTCGTGGGCACGCTGGCCGTCCTCCGCCCCGGAGCGAAGCCCCGCGTCACCGCGGAGCCGCCGCCCGCGTCCGATGTACCCCGCCCCGTCGCCAGGGAACGGGAGGTGACCCGTGGATGAACGCCCCTCTCCCTCCCCGGCTCCTTCGTCGGGCATGTCGACAATCGTCCAGATCGTCACGCGCTGGCTGTTCGGGTGGATCCTGGTGTTCGGTCTGGCCCTCGCGTTCTTCGGGCACGTGACTCCCGGCGGCGGATTCGCCGGCGGCGTCGTGATCGCCTGCGGCTTCGTGCTGGTCACCCTCGCCTTCGGGTCGCGCCGGGGACCGGCAGCGTGGATGCGGCGAGCCGCGTCCACGCTCGACGCGACCGGGGCGCTCGTATTCCTCGTCGTCGGGCTGGCGGGCTACTTCTCAGGCGCGTTTCTCGCGTCCTGGGTCCAGAAGGGCCCCCCCCTCTTCGAGGTCGGCAGCTCCACCTTCATCGTGCTGCTGAATCTCGCGATCCTGCTCAAGGTCGGGGCCGGGCTGTTCGCGGGCTTCATGGCCATCGCCGCATTTGGCGCTGCCGGTCGCCCCGCCCGGCGAGAGGAGGCGGTCGAGCGATGATGTACCTGGGAATCGCCCTGCTGCTCGCGGTGGGCCTCCACGGCCTCTTCGCGAAGCGTCACGTCGTGAAGAAGATCCTGGGCCTCGTCGTGGTCGAGCACGCGGTGAACCTGCTCCTCGTCGCCCTGGGCTACCGGTGGGGCAAGACCCCGCCCATCCTCACGCCAGGCGAGACGCCCGAGGCCTTCGCGGGCGGCAGCGTGGACCCGCTTCCCCAGGCCCTCGTCCTCACCTCGATCGTCATCGGCCTGGGCGTCGTGATGCTGCTCGTCGCGCTTGCCCTCCGGCTGCACGAGCACTACGGCACGCTCGACACCACCCGCATGAACCGGCTCCGCGGATAGGGGAAGCCCCATGATCCGACTCCTCCCCCTCTTCGTCGCGATCCCGCTGGGAGCGGCGTTCCTGTCCCTCCTCCTGAAGGGGCGGGCCCCGAAGGCGGCCCCCGTGCTCACCCTGGCGTCGTCCGCCCTCCTCGTCGTCCTCGCCGTCCTCGCGGCCGTGGGGTCGGAGGCGGGGGCGACCCTCCTGGGCGGATGGGGCGTCCGCGAAACCGGAGACACGGTCTTCGTGGCCGGGATCGCGGTCGTCCTCGACGGACTGTCGCGTCTCTTCCTCCTCGTGGTCGCCCTCGTCGCCGCGGCCGTGGTGGTGTACGGCCTGCGCTACCTCGAGGGCCACACGGGCCGGCCGCTCTACTACGCGCTCGTCAACCTCATGGTCGCCGGGATGAACGGCGCCGTGCTGGCCGGCGACCTCTTCAACCTCTTCGTCTTCCTCGAGGTGGCCAGCATCGCCTCCTACGGGCTCGTGGCCTTCGGAACGGGGGGGAAGGAGATCGAGGCCGCCTTCAAGTACCTCCTGCTGGGCGCCATGGCCTCCACCGCCGTCCTTCTCGGGATCGTACTGCTCTACGGCGCGGCCGGCTTCCTGAACATGGCGGACATCGCCCTGGCGGTGCGCAGCGGACAGATCCCCCAGACGATCCTCGTCGTCGCCTCCGCGCTGTTCCTCGTCGGCTTCGGCGTGAAGGCGGCCATGATGCCCTTCCACGCGTGGCTGCCCGACGCACACGCGAGCGCGCCCGCGCCGATCTCGGCTCTCCTCTCGGGTCTGCTCATCAAGACGCTCGGTATCTACGCCGTCCTCCGCGTCTTCTACACGGTGCTCGGCATCGACCCTCGCGTGCAGGGCCTGCTCGTCGCGCTCGGATGCGTCTCGATGCTCGCCGGCGTCCTGCTGGCCATGGGCCAGGACGATCTCAAACGCCTGCTGGCGTACTCCTCCATCAGCCAGATGGGCTACGTACTCGTCGCTCTGGGCATCGCCACCCCCCTCGGCCTCCTCGCAGCGGTCTTCCACGCGATGAACCACGCCCTCTTCAAGTCGGCCCTCTTCCTGGGGTCCGGGTCCCTGGAGCGCATCGCCGGCACCCGGAAGCTCTCCGAGATGGGCGGCCTGGCCCGCCGCGCCCCCTGGACCACGGCCGGCGCGATGGGCGCATCGCTCGCGATCGCGGGCGTGCCGCCGTTCAACGGATTCTGGTCGAAGCTCCTCGTGCTCGTCGCCCTCTTCCAGGCCGGGTGGGGCTTCGCGGGCGCCGTCGCCGCCGTGACCGCCGTCCTGACCCTCGTGACGTTCGTGCAGGTCCAGCGGCGGGCCTTCTTCGGTGCCCTGCCCGCCCGACTCGCCGCTGCGCGCGAGGTCCCGGCCTCGATGGCGGCGCCCGTCCTCGTGCTGTCCTTCCTCTGTCTCGTCGTTGTCGTCCTGTGGCCCCTGGGCGTCGGCGACATGGTGCGAGACGCCGCGACCGCCGTCGCCGACGCGTCCGGCGAGGGCGGCGCGCTCGATCGATACGTCCGGCTCGTTCCCGGGAGACTCCCGTGAAGACCTTCTCCGTCGTGGCGATCACCGCTTTCCTTTTGTGGCTCGCGATGACCTGGAGCTTCGACCCTGCCAGCGTCCTGGTGGGCGCGGTCGTCGCCGTGGGGGTCGCCTGGTTCCTGCGGAGGATCGAGATCGAGGAGGCGTCGCTCCTTCTCCTCCCCCACCGGATCGCGTGGGCGCTGGCCTACATCCCGGTGCTCCTCTTCTACGTCGTCAAGGCGAATCTCGACGTCGCGTACCGCGTCCTCCACCCGGCGCTCCCGATCCGGCCGGGAATCGTCCGGGCCCGCACGCGATTGCGCAGTCCATCCGGTCGGGTGCTGCTCGCCAACTCCATCACACTCACACCCGGGACCCTCTCGGTGGACCTCGTCGGGGACGTGCTCTACATCCACTGCATCCACCTGCCGGAGACGGATCCGGATCGCGAGGCGGAGCGCTCCATCGAGAAGTTCGAGACCTTCATCCGGAGGATCTTCGAATGACCCCCTTGATCATCCTCATGGTGGGCCTCGTCCTCGGGGCCTTCCTCGTGCTCTGGCGGACGCTCGCGGGTCCCACACCCGCCGATCGCACCGTCAGCGTGGACATCCTCGGCGTCCTCATGGTCGGCTTCTGCGCGGTCCTGAGCGTGGCCACCGGCAAGGACCTGTACATGATCGTGGGCCTCGCCTGGTCGCTTCTGGCGTTCGTCGGGAGCCTGGCCCTGGCGAAGTTCCTCGAGGGAAGGTCCTTCGATGATTGACCTCGCCCAACCCCTCCATCTGATCGCGTGGCTCGTCATGCTGGCGGGCCTCTTCTTCGACGTCGTCGGCTGCGTGGGCTTGGTGCGGCTGCCCGATGTCTACAACCGCCTTCAAGCGGGCACCAAGTGCGTGACGCTGGGCACCTTCCTCATCCTGCTCGGGGTCATCCTCCGCTTCGGCCTGGGCGCGGTGGGATGGAAAGCGGTGGTGTGCCTGTGGTTCATCGCCATGACCTCGCCCACGGCGGCGCACGCGATCGCCCGGGCGGCGCACCGGTCGGGCCTTCCCCTCTGGAAGGGCTCCGTCACGGACCACTACGAGGAAGACCACGAAGGACGGCTCGCGGGGCCGTCCCGGGAGGCGCAGTCGTGAAGTGGCCCAAGCTCCGGGAGTTGAAAGAAGCCGTCACGAGCGTCGTGCGGGGTCCCTACACCCACCCCTTCCCGGCGGAGCCCACACCCCTGCCGAAGTGGATCCGGGGCAAGCCGGTCTACGACGAAGCGAGCTGCATCGGATGCGGCGCCTGCGCCGAGGTGTGTCCGGTGCGGGCGATCCAGGTGACGGAAGTCGCCCGCGAGGACGGAACCCGGGCGCGCCGGCTGACCCTCCACTACGACATCTGCGTCTTCTGCGCGGAGTGCGTGCGCAACTGCACGACGGGCAAGGGTATCGCCCTCTCGTCGGACTACGAGCTCTCCGCGCTGACCCGCGACGACATGGTCGAGGTCCTGGAGAAGGAGCTCGTCCCCTGCGAGCTGTGCGGTCGGTCGATCGCCCCCCGGGACCACATCCTCTGGATCTACCGGCGGCTGGGCGCGCTCGCGACCGCGAACACGACGGTCTTCCTCGCCGCCCAGGCGGACCTGGGCCTGAGAGAGTCCCTGCCGCGCGACGACCGGTCGATCGACCGCACCGACATCCAACGCATCCTCTGCCCCGCCTGCCGGAGGACCGTCACCCTCCTGGACGAATGGGGACCCGTCTCCTGATGCCGCGGGCGCACCGGCCACGGCGATCGATCCTCCCGCGAGACGGGCGCGGGGAGCCGGCCGCACCGAGCGCTTCCCGCCGCCGCCTCCCCCCCGGCCCTCGAGGTGGTATCGTGCCGCGGTGAGGCACGAGGACGCGCTCACCGCCACGCTGGCCCCGCTGCTCAACCGGCGGTGGCTCCTGGTGGGGATCGGGAACGAGCTCCGCGGCGACGACGCCTTCGGTCCGCGACTCGCCCGCCGGATCGACGAGGCAGGCGGCCCCGCGATCGACGCGGGTCCCTCCCCGGAGAACGTCACCTCGGAGCTCGTCCGCCGTCGACCCGAGGTGCTGCTGCTCGCCGACGCCGCCGACTTCGGGGACGCGCCCGGCACCATCCGCGTCCTTGCGCCGGATGCGCTCGAGGGCGTTGCGACATCGACGCACGACCCCGGGCTTCGGCTCCTCCTCGCCTACCTGGAGAGCCGGGCGCCCGGTCTCGTGGTGCGGGTCGTCGCCGTCCAGGCCGCATCGCGGACCCTCGGAGGCCTCGTCCACCCGGCCGTGCTCTCCGCCGAGGCCCGCCTCGCCGGCATCCTCTGGCCCGGCCCGGTCACCTAGGGTGCCGCGCCGGGAGTTGCTGGCACTGAGGCGGGGCGGCGCGCTGGCCACTCCCCGAAAGCGACGGCGCGGGACCCGGCTACCCGGGTCCCGCGCCGTGGGGTTGAAGGCCGCGCGTCAGGACGACGGACGGCCGCGGCCGTTCGATCGGAATCAGCGTCCCACGTGGAGGACGTTGTAGTTGGCGTTCTGGAACGCGTAGTTCGTCGTGGCACCGCTCTCGAAACTCGCGCGCTTCAGCACCTTGGAGTTCTCGTTGCTGGACCCTTGCGCGTAGAAGAGGTCCTGGACCTTCGAACCGAATGCGATGTGGGCGCTGACGTACCCGGTGCTTTCGAGGTTCATGCGGGTGGGCGCACCCACCATGTCGCCGCTCGCGTCCAGCTCGACACCCGTCCACACGCTCAGGCTTTCCCGGTCGTTGAAGCTGTAGTAGGACTGGGTGCTGTAGACGCTCGCAACGCTGCTTCCGTCGTCGGACGTCTCGAGGCAACCCACGACCGTGTAGCTGGCCCCGGCGCTCCACGCTGCGGAGCTCGCGACCTCCTGCACGTCGCCCCCGACGTTCGGATCGAACACGTACAGGGCCTTCGGGTTGTACGGGTACGCGTAGTAGGTGGAGTTCCTGGATCCACCGTAGCTGGAGGACTGGCCGGTGGAGTAGCTCCCCGTGGACGTGCCGCTCACGAAGTAGACCCACCCGTTGTCCGTGGCGGCGACCTTCTGGGTCTCGCCATAGCTGCCCATCAGGTACGCGCTGTACCCGGGGTAGTAGTAGTAGTAGCCGATGCCGTAGTAGCACAGGTAGTACTGCGCGTCGAGGAAGCCGTTGTACGTGTTGAACCCGCCCACGCGGAACGCGCGGCCATCGGTGTGTCCGTTGATGTTCTGCGTCGTGTCGAGGCTTCGGACGTTGATTCCGATCAGGCTTCCGTCACGGTAGTCCGTGGCGTTCACCGCACCTCGGGTGCAGATGTAGAAGAAGTCGCGGTTCGCCGACAGGAAGCCGCCGAACGGCTTGATCATGCCGCCGTCGTCCGCCCAGCTCGCCGTCGAGAACGACGTCGAGGTGAACGCGGACCCCACGGTCTTGTTGCAGCCGCCGTCGGTGGACGACAGGATGTTCCTCACCGAGGAGTCCGAGAAGTCGTAGCTGTAGATCGAGCCCACGTACGACTTCGCGCCGTAGTACATGTAGTAGTTGCTCTGGTACACGATCGTCGGGCCGTAGTTCGAGTATCCACCCCAGAACACCAGACCGTCGCCGTCGGCGGTGAAGGTCAGCGCTCCGAACCGCCACACGTGCGGCGTGGAGAACGTGGCGGAACTCGGAGAAACGCTCGTCGAGGAGTCCCCCGTGATCTCGTGGATGGTGTGCGTCCCCCACTCGGAAGCGGGGGTGGTGGAGTAGGCCGCGATGTCGCTCCGGTACACGTCGGGGTACGTGGAGTAGCCCGCGGCTCCGTACACGTAGGTGCTGCGGTTGTAGGCCACCGCCACCTTCAGTCCGTCGTCGGAGATCTCCAACCGCGTCGTCGGGCCGTCGTAGGCGCCCCAGGCCCAGGCCGCAGGGTAGTCCATCGGGCCGGAACCGAGCATGGTCCCCCGACCTCCACCCGACGTGCGCCGGCGGATCGAGCTCAACTGGTGGAGCGAACCTTCATAGTCCACCCACACGTGATGCCAGAGGACGTCCGAACCACTGGTGTTCGACGTGGTCTTCCCGGCCAGGATCGCGCAGGCGTTGCCGTCGGCGTTCACCCGGAAGGGATGGGGCGCGTAGGACGTCTCCATGCCGTTGTACCCGCTGGAGGTGTACATGATCGGGTTCGGCCCCGAGTAGAGGTCGAACGGGTTGTAGTAGTCCTGGAAAGGCGTTTGCATCGCGCTGCCGGCCGCGTTCGTCCATTCCGAGTTGAAGTTCGGATGGAGAAGCGCGCCGGCTGTCGCACCGCTCGTCAGATCGTAGCGGTAGATGTAGTGGTCCTTCCAGTGCAGGTACGCCGAGGATCCGCTGCCGATCAGGTAGTACATGTACTGGTTCGTGAGGGTAAGGCTCGAAGCGAACTGGTACTGCCCCTGGGTCGTGGATCCGTTGGAACCCGTGCCGATGACCTTCATCACCGCGCTGCCCCACGCCGAAATCCGCTCGCCCGTCAGGCTGATCAAGAGGATGGCGGTGCTGTCGGCCAACTCGTACTGGTTGTAGCTCGTGCTCGCGCGGAGCTTCAACGCGGCGAACCGGCCGTCGGGGCTGACCGTCACCTGCGGGATCTTGGTCGCGCTGTTGCTGTTGCCCGGCGACTGACGGCCCTCCGTCCAGTTGTCGCCGAAGCTCACCCAGCCCGTGCTGGTCTTGTTGAAGGCCGCCGGAACGTACAGCCGTCCGTCCTTGCGGATGACGAAGACGCCGATCGCGGTGCTCGTCTCGAAGACGTAGAGCTTCCCGCCGTCGTTGTAGACGCCGTTCGCCTTGTCCGCCGTGACCGTCGGCGTCTTCGGAATCCGAAGCGCGATCGCGGTGGGCTGGTGCTGGTACTGGTACGAGTAGGTCGTGGACGGCGCTCCCGTGGACCCGTACGAAGCGAGCCCGTAGTAGGCGTAGGCCGGGTTGCGGTCGCCGTGCTGGAAGGGACGCGCGGCCCGCGGGTTCAGGTGGAAGGTGTCGTCCCACCAACCCGTCGGGTTGATCGAGATGCGCGTCAGGTCCATGTTGGAGAGCAGGTTCCCGAGCGTGATCGAGCTGCCGGCCTCCGCGGGGATCCCGATCTTGCCGCCGCCGACGCCGACGAGGTCGGTGTCATCCGGCGCACGCATGACGTCCGCACCGCCGCTGTGGGAGATGAAGACCTTCAGCGTGAGGGCCGTGTCGTTCTGCGCCCGGTTGTCGTAGCTGTTCGTCGTGTACGACGTGCTCGACTGGGTCACGATGATCCGGTCGGGACCGACCGAGAAGCGGACCTTTTCCGTCCCCGTCGTCGCGAGCTGCGTGGGCAGGGCGAAGTCGATCGCCGTGAAGCCGATCGCCTGGTCGAACTGCGGGATCAGGTTGTCCTTCTCGCCGGAGACGATCCGGAAGATCCCGCTCAGCGTGAGCTCCATGCCGTAGACCGGGGCGTTGCTTTCGCTGTCCGGGTCCCAGTCGATGGTCCACAGGTAGGCGCCGTTCGTCTCGAGCGGTGCGACCGCCGTCTGGCTGAGATGCGGGGCGTCCGTACGTCCATCCTGGGGGACGCCGCCGGTGGCGCGCAGCTGGAGACCCAGCGGACCTCCGTCGGGGTTGTAGTCCACCCCCTGCTCCGCGTCCGCGATCTTGGCGTAGGGGGGCGTCACCGTGAACGCGGTGTCGAGCGTGTAGGACGGATCCTGCTGGATCGGCGGGGCTCCCGTGATCTGGAACTGGAAGGAGGCCCACGCGTGCTGCCCGAAGGAGTTCGGGACCAGCGCGCTCGTCACGTGGTAGTTGACCGAGAAGGTCCCGCGCCTCCGCGGGATGCCGGCGATCTCACCGCTCCCCTCGATCATGTACATGCCCTCGGGCGGGATGCCCGGGTTGGAGACGTCGTACGCCGGCCCGAGGTCCGCGGCGGCGGGGTAGTGGGAACCGTCGATCATCACCAGCGCGGAGGCGGGGGTGACCGTCGGAGGGCCGGACGGGTTGTAGAGGACATCCGCGTTGGGATTGGCCGGGTCGGGATTCAAGTCCGTCGTGTAGTCCGGCGGGAGCCCCGCCTGGACGAAGTCGTGCGTGAACGGGGGAACCCCGCCCGCAAGGACGACCTTGTCGTAGTACTGGACGCCGGCCTGGCCGTCGAGCAGGTCGCTGCTCGCCACGATGATCACCGGGGTGTCGACCTTCCAGTACGCCGTGAAGAACGCCTTCTCGCCGACGCTGTCGGTCACCTCGAACGAGCAGAGGAACGGGCCGCCATTGGGCCCCACCTCGACCGGTGCTCCCACCAGGCTCGTGGAGTGGGCCGGGAGGCTGACGCCCAGGGGCAGGTTGCCGTCGTTCGGGATGGAGGGGGCATCGTACACCTTCATGGCATACGGTCCCTTGCCCCCCGCCACGACGATCTGCAGCGACATGAAGTCGTTGTAGACGACCGTGGGAAGCGCGGGATAGTCGGGGTTGAAGTCCTTGGCGCCCGCAGGAACCAGGCTCGAAATCCCGTCCTGGAGGACGTCGACGACTTGCACGGCGCCGACGCCCACGCTGATCGTGAAGTTGCCCACCGTGGACGCGAAGGGCCGGCAGCCCGTGTCCTCGATCTGGATCGAGAATTTGTAGGTCCCGTCCTCCAGGAGCACACCCTTCAGGCTGTGGGTGGCGGCGTCGAGGTAGACCCCGGGGGGCAGGGCGCCCTTGGTCACCTTCATGACGTACGGACCCCCGCACCCACCCACGATACCGATGGGGTGGTCGAGGAGCTCGCCCGAGTACATGGGCGGCAGGGAGGCACTGGCCACCTGGATGGCGTTGCCGGCGCTGCCGAATCCAGCGCCTCCGCCCCCACACGCGGGAAGCAAGAGTGCGGCGATGCCGATCAGGACGGCAGCCGTGAGCTTCCGATTGGTCATGAGACTCTCCAAAGGCAACTCGCCCGTAGCCGAGGTGCATTTGCAACATGCGTGGCCGCACCTTGGGTGCGCCTTCCGCCCAGACTCCGGGCAAATGCCGCACCGCATTCCACGATTCCCGCGTTCCCGGGGCGATTCGCCGCGATTTCCGCCGTTCACGGCACGGCCCGCCGCCCACCGCCCCCCCCCGAAGCCGGAAGGGCGCCTCGCGGGGGCGGCGGACAGGGCGTACCGGCGTCGGTCGGGTCGTGCTGCGGCCCCCCCCTTCGGCAACCGAATGATCCGTGCGTGTCAAGCGGACCTTGCGGTTTTGAGCGACGCGGGGGGCGCCTCTGATACACCTTTGCCGCGCTGCGCGGCTCCGCACGAATTGGCATCGTATCCGGGCCTACCACCCGGACATCGACGGTTTCCAGGTTGCCTGCGGCCGGCGCGGCAAGGAGGTATCCACGGCCCCTTCCCCGAAGGTGTTGCAGCACGCATCGCCGTGTCGAGAACGGCCCGCAAGACGACGGCGACCGCGCCGGACCTGCCGTGCGGGACCGCCGCGAGAAGGACGGCGAAAACGCCCGGCGAGGAGTCGAACCCCTTCGGCGGCGGACCCTCGCGAAGGGGCATCCTTCCCCCCCGCCGGGGCGGTTCCCCCGAAGGGCCCCCCCCGGGAGAGGCGGCGGGAAACCGGTCCACCCGGCCCCGCCGCCTCGAACGGTCGGGAACGCCGCGCGCGCCGGCGGCGTCCAACCAAGGGCCTGGCCGAGAACAAGTCTTGGAGAGGGCGGTCGCATTCGCGTCGGATGTGGCCATGCCGAGGAAGAGAATCCGCAGGCGTAGCCTCAGCTACGTCGAGGAACTCCCGACCGAGGAAGGGCCGCAGACGGCGTGAAGGCGAGGGCAAGGCACGAGAGTTGTTCGCGGACGGGCCCTAACGTCCCGCGTGGAGCACGCAGTAGTTGGCGCTCGAGAACGCGTACTCCGTGGTGGACCCGTCCTCGAGCGAGCCCGCCTTGAGCTTCTTGGCGTTCTCGTTCCCCGATCCCGCCGCGTAGTAGAGCGTCTTTCCGGAGGGGCTGAAGGCCACGTGGGAGCCGATGTAGGTTCCGCCCGACTCCAGGTTGGCCTTGTACGGCGACCCGATGAGATCGCCGCTGCCGTCCAGGTCGATTCCCGACCAGATCCGGAGCTGCTCGCGGTCGTTCGTGAGCGCTGTGCTCACGGCCGAGTAGATGCTCGCGGCGTTGTGCCCGTCGTCGGTCACCTCGACGCACCCCACGAGGTGGTAGGAGCTGCCTCCGTTCCACGTGGACGCACCGATCTCCTGCACGTCGCCGCCGACGTTCGGATCGAACACGTACAAGCGCTTCGGGTAGTAGGGATAGGTGTAGTAGGTGTAGTTGACCGCGCCACCGTACGAGGACGACGCAGCCGACGTGTAGGACGTGCTGGAAATGGTGCTCACGAAGAACACCCATCCGTTGTCCGTGCTCGTGACGCGCTGCGTACCGCCGAAGTTGCCCGCGTAGTACCAGTAGTAGCCGGGGTAATAGTAGTAGTACCCCAGCCCCATGTAGTGGTAGGGGTAGCTCCCGTCGAAGAAGCCGTTCTGGCCGTTGAACCCGCCGACGAGGAAGGCCCGTCCGTCGGTATGGCCGTTGACGCTCTGGGTCGTGTCCAGACTCCGTACGTTCACGCCGATGAGCGTGCCATCCCGGTAGCTCGACGACGTGATCGCACCGCGCGTCGCGATGTAGTAGAACTCCCGGTTCATGGAGAGGAAGCCCCGCGTCGGCTTGATGACGCCGCCGTCGGTCACCCAGCTCGACGTCGAGAAGGACGTCGAGGTGAACGCCGATCCGACGGTCTTGTTGCACCCGCCGTAGCTGGACGAAAGGATGTTCCGGACCGAGCTGTCCGAGAAGTCGTAGCTGTAGAGCGAACCGACGTACGACTTCGCGCCGTAGTACATGTAGTAGTTGCTCTGGTAGGTGGCCGTCGGGCTGTAATTCGAGTACCCGCCCCAGAAGATCAGGCCCTCCCCGTCGGCCGTGAACGTCAGCGCGCCGAAGCGCCACGTGTGCGGCGTCGAGAACTTGGCCGTGCTCGGGGACGTGCTCGTCGAGGAGTCTCCCGTGATCTCGTGCGTGGTGTGCGTCGTCCAGTCGGTCGTCGTCGAGTAGGCGGCGATGTCGCTCCGGTAGACCGTCGGGTACGTGGAATAGGAAGCACTCCCGTACACATAGGTGCTGCGGTTGTACGCCACGGCCACCCTCGTCCCGTCGTCCGAGATCTCGAGTCGCGTCGTGGGACCGTCGTAGGCGCCCCAGGCCCAGGCCGTCGGGTAGTACATGGGGCCGCCGAAGAGCGAGGTGCCGCGCCCGCCGCCGGACGTCCGCCGGCGGAGCGAACTGAGCTGGTGCAGGCTCCCCTCGAAGTCGATCCACACGTGGTGGGTCATGACGTCCGATCCGGCCGTGTTGGCGGTCGTCCTCGCGGCGAGGATCGCGCAGGCGTTGCCGTCCGCGTTCACTCGGAACGGGTGCGGGGCGTAGGAGGTCTCCATGATGTTGGTGCCGCTTGCGGCGTAGGTCCACGGGTTGGGCCCGTAGTAGGAGTAGAAGGGGTTGTACCAGTCCTGGAAGGGCGTCTGCATGGCGTTGCCGGCCGAATTCGTCCACTCCGAGTTGAAGTTCGGGTGAAGCAGCGACCCGGCACTGGCGCCGCCGAACAGGTCGTAACGGTAGATGTAGTGGTCCTTCCAGTGCAGGTAGGTCGAACTACCGCTCCCGATCAGGTAGTACAGGTAACGGTTCGTCAGCGTCAGGCTCGGGGCGAACTGGTACTGGCCCTGGCTCGACGACCCGTTGGAACCGGTGCCGATCACCTTGTAGACCTCGTCGCCCCACGCGCTGACGGGTTCGCCGGTGAGGCTCAGTAGGAGGATGCCGGTGGAGGCGGCGCTCTCGTACTGGCTGTAGCTCGCGTCCTTCCGCAGCTTCAGGGCGGCGAACCGCCCGTCGGGGCTGACCGTCATCTGGGGGATCTTCGTCCCGCTGTTGCTGTTGCCCGGCGATTGCCTCGCCTCGTTCCAGTTGTCACCGAAGCTGACCCAACCGGTGCCGGACTTGCTGAACGCGGCCGGGATGTAGAGGCGGCCGTCCCGACGGATGATGAACACCCCGATGTGGCTGGTCGTCTCGAAGATGAAGAACTTCCCGCCGTCGTCGTAGACGCCGTTCGTGAAGTTCTTCGTGACCCCCTCGGTCTTGGGAAGGCGCACGCAGACCGCTGTCGGCTGCCACTGGTAGCTCGTCGACGTCGACGTGGACGGCGAGTAGCTCGTGGTTCCGTAGTAGCCGAGCCCGTAGTACGCGTAGATCGAGTTCCTGTCACCGTGCTGGAACGGTCGTGCGGCGCGCGGGTTGAGGTGGACGTTGTCGTCCCACCAGACCGTGGGGTTGATGGAAATGCGCGTGACATCCATCGTCTTGAGCAGGTTGGCGAGCGTGATCGTGCCCGCATCGTCGGGGATACCGATCTTCCCCGCGCCCTGTCCCACGAGATCCGAGTCGTTCAGGTCGCGCATCATGTCCCCGCCGGCCCCGTAGGTCATGAGGACCTGCATGGTCAGGGAAGTGTCGTTCATCGCCCGGTTGTCGTAATTCGTCGTGAACGAGGTGTTCGACTTCGTGAGGAGGATGCGGTCGGGGCCGATCTCGAAGCGCACCTTCTCGGTGCTCGTCGTCGCGAGCTGCGACGGCAGCGCGAAGTCGATGGCCGTGAAAGCCAGCGGCTGGTCGAATTGCGGGATGAGGTCGTCTTCCCGGCCGGCCTCGATCTCGAAGACCCCTGCCGGGGTCAGCTCCATCGCCGTGATGGCCGAGAACCCCTCGTTGTCGGGGTCCCACTCGATCTGCCACTGGTAGGCCCCCTCGGTTTCCGTGGACGACACCGACGTCTGGCTCAGGTGAGGAGCGTCCGTCCGTCCGTCCTGCGGGACGCCGCCCGACGCGAGAAGCTGCAGGCCCACGGCTCCCCCGTCGGGGTTGTACGGCTTCCCCTGGTCGGCGCCGGGGATCTTCGCATACGGCTGGGTCGGCGAGAACGCGCTGTCCAGGGTGTAGGCAGGGTCCTGGGCAATGGGCGGGGCACCCAGGACCGAGAAGCCGTAGGTGGCCCACGCGTGCTGTCCGAAGGAGTTGGGAACCAGCGCGCTCATCGCGTGGTAATTCACCGAGAAGGTGCCGCGCCGGCGCGGGATCCCGCTCCACTCACCGGTCTCCTCCATGATGTACATGCCCTCGGCCGGCACGCCGGGGTTCGATTGGGCGTAGGACGGCCCCGGATCGGCCTCGGCCGGGTAGCCGGAGCCGTCGATCTTCTTGAGCGCCGAAACGGGGTTCACCGTGGGCGGCCCGGAGGGGTTGTAGAGCACCTCCGCCTGCGGGTTCGACGGATTCGGGTTCGCATCGAAGCTGTAATCGGGGGGAAGACCGGTCTCGACCAGCTCGTGCGTGAAGGGCGGGACGCCGCCCGCGAGGATCATCTGGTCGAAGTACTCCACACCCGCCTGGCCGTCGAGCATCCCCTCCGTGGCCACGATGATGACGGGCGTATCCACCTTCCAGTAGGCCGTGAAGCTGGCCTTCTCTCCGACGCTGTCGGTGACCTGGAACGAACACAGGAAGGGACCGCCGTTCGGCCCCACCTCGACGGCCGCGCCCACGAGACTCGTGGAGTAGGCGGGAAGGCTGACGCCCATGGGGAGGTTTCCGTCGTTCGGGATCGACGGATCGTCGTACACCTTCATCGAGTACGGACGGGAGCCACCCGCAACCAGGAACTGCAGGGACGTGAAGTCGTTGTAGACCACCGTGGGCAGGGCGGGGTAGTCCGGATTGAAGCTCGTCTCGCCGGACGGGATCAGGCTCGACATCCCGTCGCGGAGCACGTCGACCACGGCGAGGGCACCCACGCCGACCGAGATCGAGAAGTGCGCGCTCGTCGAGGCGAAGGGCTTGCATCCCGTGTCGTCGATCTGGATCGTGAAGGCGTAGTCGCCGTCGTCCAGGAGCACGCCCTTGAAGCCATGTGTCTCCTCGTCCAGCCGAACGCCGGGCGGGAGGGAGCCTTGCGTCACCTTCATGACGTAGGGGCCGCCGCAGCCCCCCGTGATGGGAATCGGATGGTCGCACGCCTCGCCCGACAGCATGGGGGGCATCGCCGTACTGGTGACCCGGATCGAGGTGCTCGCGTCGGACATCCCGCTACTGCCTCCCCCGCAGGCCGCGAGGAAGAGCGCGACGATTCCGACGACGACGGTTGTCGTGTGTTTCCGATGGATCATGGGAGCCTCCGCAGGCAACTCGACCGAAACGAGAGCAACGCAACGGCGGAAGAGGCGGATACCCACTTCTCGCGCCGCTTCATGGTCTCCGGCAAATCCCAATCCACCGCAGCCGATTCCGGCGTATCCAGGAGTCGATGGAAAGAGGAACCATCCGGTACGGACATGCACGACGCACCCGCCTTCGCCGTGTTGATTTCAACGGGTCAGCGACACGGTGCGCCGTGCCCTTCCGCGGGGTCTCCTGGAAGAAGTCCTGGAGTGGTAATGAAGTGACCGTGTGCATCCTTCGCTGCGTACGCGACGAGGCCGAGCGATCGTGCGCCGCCAACCGGCGTCGCACCGGATTCCGAGCGCCGTCGCACGAACCGTGAGGACGCTCACGATCTCGATGTGCGACGCGAGGCCCCCGGGAACACTCGGCCAAAGCGATGGACCGCGTGTTCGGCTGAGGACGCGATCGCGTTCTTCGCGGGCGTCCGCCGCGCTCCCCGATCAGTGCGCGAAGACGCGCTCGAAGACCGCCTTGGCCGGGTCGGAGAACGCGGCATAGCGCTCGCTCTTCCGGACGGTCTCGGCGACCTCGCGGGCCCTCTCCACGTCGATCCGCGCCAGCGCCATGAGCGCGTTCAGGACCGCCGCGTCGCCGACGGCCCGGTCGTCGCGCGCGAAGGACGCGAGGGCCGTCGCCGCCGCCTCCCCGCCGAGGTCGCCGAGCACACGGGCGAGATGGGGCTGGACGCCCGCCCACCCGGGGTCGAAGGCGAGCAGCCGCTTGGCCACGGGCTTCACCGCGGACGGCTCCTGGAGGAACGCCAACGCCTGGGCCGCGGCCAAGAACCGCCCCGCATCGCGCTCCGTTGCCATCCGGTCCATGAGCCACGCCCGCACCGCGGGCTCGTCGAAGTGGCCGAGCGACTCGATCGCGATCCAGGAGTTGAAGCGCGGGAGATCCGGCCCTTCGGCCAGCGCGATCAGCCGCCGGGCGCCGCCGTCGGTCTTCGTCGCGGCGACCAACTCGTGGGTGCGGTAGTGGCCCTCGCCGCGGCGGAGCAGATCCAGCACCGCATCGAACGCCTCGGCACCGAGGGCGGCCAGCCCGTGGAGGTCCTCCGCCCCCAGGATCCCCCCCTGGAGGAGGAGGGCATTCGCGCGGGCGACGGCGGCGGCCGCCGGCGTCTTCGCCTCGGCCTCCGGCGGCGCCTCCGTGGCCCCCGGCGCCTCATGGCGCGCAGGCGCCGGCTCCTCGATTTCGGGGGAAGGCTCGTCGGGTCCCGCCACGAGCACCGCCGCGATGTCGCCGTTTCCTCCCCGGGCGAAGCCGACCTTCACCTGCAGCCAGCGCCGACCCCCGTCCCGCTCCTCGGCCCACACGGCGGGTAGCGTCTCGACCCTCTTCCCGCCCCAGGTGCACTCGACGACCCTGACGGATCGCACGGCCCCGGCGTCCTCGGGAAGCGCGACGCGCCCGTAGAGCTTCATCGCCATCGTGCCGGCGTCGTCGTCGAAGCGGCGGAAGGGATCCGCGCCCCAGAGGTACGCTTCGCGACCACGGAGCCGGAGCGTGATGCGGAGCGAGGCCCCGTCCTTCGCGATCTCCGACGAGAGGGGTCGCGCGGAGGCGTCCGGTGGGAACGGCCGGAAGGCCGGATCGCCGTAGAGGATCCCGCCCGTCGCGCCGTCGAGCATCATGTGGCGGACCGGGTCGATCGCGGAACGTGGCGTCGTGCGGCCCTCGACCACGTCGGATACCGCGATCCCCTTCTCGCCCCACCCGAGGTAGCCGAGAACGACCTTGTCGTAGTCGCGCCGGCGGGCTTCGCCGAGCGTGCTTCCGGTCAGGATCCGCTCGAAGTCGGTCGTCATCTCGGGCCCCGCGGGGCGCGGGTTCACGTAGGCAACGTAGCCGACGGCGCCGCTGCGAAGCAGCGCCAAGGCGAAGCTCCGCCGGGGCTCGACTTCCTTCATGTGCTCGGTGACGACGCCGGGGCCGTACGAGGGCTCCGGATAGGCCCGGGTAACGGCCGTGTAGCAGGCGTAGTTGAGGACCACGCTCGGGAAGAGATCGAGACCCGACAGGTCCTCCGCCCGCGGACCGGAACCGATCTCCCACGGCATGCCGTGGCCGCCCATGAGGATCGCGCCACACCCCTCGAGGTCGGAGAGGTGCTCGGCGAGGAACGCCTCGTCGCGGTCCTGCTCCGCGGCGGGCGCGCGGAACACCATCTCACGCGACGGGAACGACCGGTCTCCGACGGTGTAGGTGCCCTCCTTCGAGGTCGAGGGCCCGTTGCCGCCCCAGACCGCGGCATGGCCGACGCGCCGGGGGATCCGGCCCTCGGACGCCTTCACGATGTGCTCCACGAACGCCTCGGCTTCCTCGCCCGTCGCCCCCGTCACGTAGCCGAAGTCGAAGTCCACGAAGGGGTCGTCGTCCACCTGCGTGGCCATCCGCAGGATTCGCCGCACCGTGTTCACCTGGATGTCCGCCGGCTCGAGCACGATCGCGACCTGGGCAGGCGCGAGCGCGCGGAGGCGCTCCAGGACGCCTTCGGGGTGCTCGGGGTCGAAGGGGACGATGGGCGCACCGCCGTGGTGGTCGGCGAGCCGTTTCGCCGCGCGGCGATAGCCCTCCCCCACCCGGAGCCCCTCCAGAACGACGTAGGACGCCGTCTCGCCGGCCCGGGCGCGCGGGGCGGAAGCGAGGAGAGGGGTCAGGGCGAGCAACGCGGCAGGGAGAAGGAGGGCGCGGCGTAGGCGCGCGTTCGACGTCGGCATCGGGTCCGCTCCTCGGCCCGCGAAGGGCGCCCGGCGTGAGGATCACTCCACCGGCGGCGTCTTCGCCACGGTCTGGGGCGCGGGAGCCGGGGAGCCCGCCTCTCCGCCCGCGCTCCCCCGCCGGCACCGGGGCACGTAGTGCCGGAGGAACTCGGTCTTGTCCTGGCCATCCCAGTAGCTGCCGCCCATGGCGTAGAGGCGCGCTTCCCGCAGCACGGCCTCGGCGTCCCAGTCGTCGTACTCCATGCGGTAGACGCCGGTGATGACGCCGGTCCGCCCGACGCCGTGCTCGCAGTGGACCAGGATGGGCAGGTTGTCCGGGTGGTCGAGCAGGTCCAGGACCGCCTGGATGTTCTCGGGAGGCGGCACCTGGGTGGAGGGGAGCCAGACGTAGCGGAGGCCCTTTGCCTCGACCAGGCGCGCTTCCTCCTCGTTGGGGACCTCGCGCAGGTTCACCACGGTGCGGAGGTGGACCTCGTCGATGACGTCGGCGAGCTTCGAGAGGGGAAGCTGCGCGCTCCGGTAGAGCACGCCCTCGCGGACGGTGCCCAGCCGGTAGAAGACGAGGTCACGCTCGACCCAGAGGCCGACGCCCACGAGGAGCAGGAGGATCCCCAGCGGGACGAGGACCCACGGACGTCGTGTCGCGGTCATGTCCGTCGGCCTCCGGGCTTCATCGCCACCATGTAGAGGGTACCCCGCCGGCGCGCCTCACGGTCCATGTCGGGGTCGAAGTCCCGGACGCGGACGTCCTCGAAGCCGGCCGTCTCGAGGACGCGGCCGAGGGTCTCCGCGTCCCAGGCGTAGCGGTGCTCGCCGCCCTGGCGGAAGTGCCAATTCAGGTTGTGCATCCGGGTGTCGCACCACGCAGGGTGCATGCCGGCGTTCACGAGGTCGAAGTAGGCCCGGTCCCCGCCCGCGTAGGCCTTGACGGGCCACTCCGTGTCGGGCACGCCCACGTGGAACTCCGCGCCCGGGGCCATCACCCGCAGGCACTCCGCGAGGAACCCGCCGGTGTCCTCCGGGTGGTCGAGGTGCTCGAAGAAGTGCTCGCTGTAGACGAGGGCCGCGCTCCCGGCGTCGAAGGGCAGGGCCTCCCGAAGGTCCAGGCGGCAGTCGGAGCGCCGGTTGGAGAGATCCACGTTGACCCAGCCGTCCTTGAGGTCGTGCCCGCACCCCAGGTTGAGCCTCAGGTCGCGCTTCCCCCGCCACGCGCGGGCGCGCCGCCGCCCGCCACGATGACGCCGCTGCGCGCGCAGTTCGCGCCGGAAGGCCTCGAGCGCGCGCCGGCTGCCCCGCGTTCTCGCGAACGGGGTGAGGCACGCGGCGAGCAGCCGGGCGACGGGCATCCCGGGATGTTCTCAGGGAACCAGCAGGACGTACAGGCCGGACGGGTCCGGGCCGTCCCGGGAGGCGCGGAAGGCCCGGCAGAGGGCCTTCGCCACCGGCTCGGTCACGTGGACGGGGTCCCAGAAGTTGGCGTCCTCGAGGGTCAGCGGACCGCGAATCTGGAAGTCGAGGAGGCGCGCGCGAGGCACGCTCGCGAGCAGTGTCCGGATCCGCTCCTTCGCGACCCGGCGCACGACGTCCTCGCGGCTCCCCTCCCGCCCCAGTCGCGTGTAGTGGTACGGGGGAAAGAAGAACACCTTCTCGGTGGACGCGGGGATCCCGGTCACGATGCGGGCGAGCAGTTCGTGGGTGGGGAAGCGGAGCGCCGTCCGCTCCGCTTCGGTGATCTCGTAGGGGCGGTCCATCGGATCGAGTGGCCCGGTGACGCCGGCGTAGATCTTCTTCCTGGCTCGCTCGGCGTCGTACCTCCCGAAGTCGGGGAGGAAGTTCCGGTAGCCGTTGCGCCCGTACTTCGCGCCGCCCCAGCCGAGCAGATAGGAGAGTTGCCGTCGGGCCCGCTCGAAGGTCCATCGGTCGAAGAGGTGGAGGTAGTCGTTCCAGGGGTCGTCGTCGTAGAGCCACGCGGGAAACGGGTAGTGCGGGCTCGTCCTGGGGGGCGCTCCGCCCTCGCCGAGCCAGCGGTCGTCGAGGCCCATCACCACGACTTTCGGCGTCGCGTGGCTGCGGAGGAACACGCCGAGGATCTGCGACTCCTCCCAGGCCTGGGCATCGTTCATCGCGAGGTTCACGAAGTGCGCGTCGAACTGCTCGTCCAGGCAGGAGGGATCGAGCAGGCGGCTGGTCGAGGTCCCGATGATCGCGCTGTCGAACCGGGCCCTCCTCGCGAGCCCCGGGTACGCGTAACGCTGGTTCTCGCCGATCGGCGCGCGGGGGAGGTCGGGCGAGATCGACAGGGTGTCGAACGGGTCCACCACCACGATGAAGGCGTAGACGAGGGCGGCGAAGAGGAGGCTCGCGGTGGGCAGGAGGAAGAAGAACCGCCGCCACGCGCGGGCATCGAAGGGGCCTGTTCCGTGGGCGGGACCCTCCGCGGCGGGTCCCGGGGGCCCGCCGGCGGGCCGCGCGTCCGGTGCCGTCCCTCGCTCGGGCGGTCGACCGGCGTCAGAACTGGAAGTAGATGAACTCAGGGTGGGCTCCTTCGCACATCAACAGGAAGGCGTACACGGTGGCCGCGGCCGTGGCCGCCGCCACCCACCAACGGGGGGCGAGCCGGCCGAGGGCGATCTCCTGGCTGGTCGGGCCGATCACCGCGACCGCCGTCGCGACGAGGACGAGCTCGAGGTCGCCGGCGGCCACGCCGCCGCCCACGTGGAGTCCGGCCATCGAGCCGAGGATGCTCCAGGTGGGCGCGAAGGCCGCGGTGCGGAAGATCACCACGCTGGTGAGGACGAACACCTGGGTCACCGCCCACCCGAGCAGCCTGGGCATGGCGGGGCCGCCGAGGCGGCGCCACGCGGTGTGGACGACGAGTCCGAGACCGTGGTAGCTCCCCCAAGCCGCGTAGGCCCAGCCGGCTCCGTGCCAGAGCCCGCCGAGAAGCATGGTGAGCATCGCGGCCGCGATGCGGCGAAGGGGACCGTGACGGCTCCCGCCGAGCGGAATGTAGAGGTAGTCGCGCAGGAAGCGCCCCAACGTGAGGTGCCACCGCCGCCAGAAGTCGCCGATGGACGTGGCGCGGTACGGGGCGTCGAAGTTCAGGGGCAGACGGAATCCGCACATGCGGCCCATGCCGATGGCCATGTCGGAGTAGCCGGCGAAGTCGAAGTACAGCTGGAGCATGAACGCGCCGGAGGCGATCCACGCCTCGCCGGCGCCCAGGGCGTGTCCGCCCATCGCGTGGGCGAAGAGCGGATTCGCCACGAGCGCGAGCCGGTCGGCGAACACCACCTTCTTGACGAGACCGATGACGAAGAGGACCGCCCCGCGCGACAGGTTCTCCCACGTCTCCGCCCGGCGGGGCGGGAGGTCGAACTGGTCGATGATCTCGTCGTGGCGGACGATCGGCCCCGCGATCAGCTGCGGGAAGTAGGTGACGTACAGGAAGTAGTCGCGAAGGGAATAGAAGGGGCCATCGCTCCGGCGGACGTCCACCAGGTAGGAGATCTGCTGGAAGGTGAAGAAGGAGATGCCCAGAGGCAGGACGATCCCCAGCGGCTGATGTCGGTAGCCCGCGACGGAGAGCAGGGAGGAGACGAGGAAGTCGGTGTACTTGAAGAAGCCCAGGAGACCGAGGTCGAAGACCACGCCCGCGGTCAGCCACGCCCGACGCCTCCCTCGCCGGTACCGGTCGGCGACGAACCCGTTGACGAGGACGGAGCCGACCAGGAGCGGGACGAGGCGGACGTCCCACCAGCCGTAGAAGACGAGCGAGGCGACGAGGAGCAAGGCGAGCCGCGGGCCGCGCCTCGCGGCGAGGAGGTAGTAGCCCCCCAGCGTCAGGGGGAGGAAGACGAGGACGAAGAGGGGCGTGCTGAAGATCACCGCGGCAGGGCAAGCTACCCGGGGAGGTCGACGTCACCGAGCACGCAATCCGGCGCGGCGTCCTTGGTCTCGGCACCCTCCAGCAGCAGGGCCTCCACCCGCCGCATGTCGTCTCGGAGGCGGGCGGCCTCCTCGAAACGGAGCTCGCGGGCGGCCTCGCGCATGGCGTGGTCGAGCTCGTCGCGGCGTTCGAGCAGGTCGCGCCGGCTCCGGGGCAGCGCGTCGCGCGCGTCCGCCATCGCGGTGAGATCCACGTAGTCGCGCTCGGCGTACACGTGCCCGACGGTGTCCCGGACGCCGCGGACCACGGTGCGAGGCACGATGCCGTGGCGCTCGTTGTGCCGGCGCTGGATGGCCCGCCGACGGGTCATCTCGCCCGTGGCCCGCCGGATCGAGTCCGTTTCCCGGTCGGCGTAGAGGATGACGGTCCCCCGGACGTTTCGCGCGGCCCGGCCCGAGACCTGGATCAGCGAGGTCTCCGAGCGGAGGAACCCCTCCTTGTCCGCGTCGAGGACGGCCACCAGGGACACCTCCGGCAGATCGAGGCCCTCCCGGAGGAGGTTGATGCCGACCAGCACGTCGAAGACGCCCAGTCGGAGGTCCCTCAGGATCTCGGCGCGCTGGAGGGTCGTGATGTCGGAGTGCAGGTAGCGGGCCTTGATCCCCAGTTCCCCCAGGTGTTCGGTGAGCTCCTCCGCCATGCGCTTGGTGAGCGTGGCGACGAGGACCCGTTCGCTCCGCTCCAGGCGCTGCCGGATCTCCCCCAGCACGTCCTCGACCTGGCCACGGGCGGGACGGATGACCACCTCCGGATCGACGAGTCCCGTCGGGCGGATCACCTGCTCCACGACGTGCTCCGCGGCCTTCTTCCGCTCGTAGGGGCCGGGCGTGGCGCTGAGGTAGATCGTCTGGCCGACTCGCTCCTCGAACTCCTCGAACGTCAGGGGGCGGTTGTCGAGTGCGCAGGGCAGGCGGAAGCCGTAGTCCACGAGGTTCTGCTTCCGGCGGCGGTCGCCGTGGTACATCCCCCCCACCTGGGGAACGGCGACGTGGCTCTCGTCGATGAACAGGAGGAAGTCCTCGGGCAGGTACGAGAGCAGAGTGGCCGGCGCCTCGCCGGGCCGACGTCCGTCGAGATGACGGGAGTAGTTCTCGATCCCCGGGCAGAAGCCGGTCTGCCGCAGCAGCTCCAGGTCGTAGCGGGTACGGCGAAGCAGGCGATCGGCCTCCAGGAGCTTGCCCTTCGACTGGAGCCACTCGACGCGCTCGTCGAGTTCCTCCTCGATCGCCTCGACCGCCCGCCCGAGCGCCTCGTCGGTCTGCATGTAGTGCGTCGACGGGAAGAACGACGCGTGCGGGCGCCGACCGAGGATCTCGCCCGTGACGGTGTCCACCTCCTCGATGCGCTCGATCTCGTCGCCGAACCACTCGATCCTCGAGACCCGGTCGTCCACGTCCGCGGGTCCTACTTCCACCACGTCGCCCCGGACCCGGAACGCCGCCCGGCCCCGTTGGAAGTCGTCGCGCCGGTACTGGATGCGGGCGAGGCGCCTCAGGAAGAGGTCGCGGTCGATCTCCTCGCCCTCCTCGACCCACACGTGGAAGTTGCGGTAGTCCTCGGGCGAGCCCAGCCCGTAGATGCAGGAGACGCTGGCCACGATGATCACGTCGCGCCGGGTGAGGGCGGCCTTCGTGGCCGCGTGCCTCATCCGGTCGATGCGGTCGTTGATGCTGGCGTCCTTCTCGATGTAGAGGTCGCGGGACGGGACGTATGCCTCGGGCTGGTAGTAGTCGTAGAAGGAGACGAAGTACTCCACCGCGTTGTCGGGGAAGAGATCGGAGAACTCGTCGAAGAGTTGGGCCGCGAGCGTCTTGTTGGGGGCCAGCACGAGCGCGGGGCGGCCCGCGCGGGCGATGACGTTCGCCATCGTGAAGGTCTTGCCCGAGCCCGTCACCCCCAGGAGGACCTGGTGCGAACGGCCCTCCCCGAGGCCCCGGACGAGCGCCGTGATCGCCCGCGCCTGGTCCTCGGACGGGCGGAAGTCCGTGACCAGTCCGAAGTCGCGCTTCCCCTCCTCGGCCGCAGGCTTCACGACGGCCGGCCCAGAACGGCCCCCGCGGCCGGGCCGGGTCGCGCGAGCGCGGTGACGGCGGCGACTCCTCCGCGTCCGCTCACTCGTCCCCGAGACCCTCCTCGACGGCCGGGTTGTCGAGCATGTCCTTCTTGGGGTCCCACGGCTCCCGCCGCAGGCGCCACTTCTCCAAGTCGTACCACCAGTTCCAGCGCTTGGCCGCGATCTCGATCTGCCGCGGAGTGGAGTTGATGTTCAGCGCATCGAGGCTCTTGAAGTCGCGCTCCATCACGCCGTCGATCTGCCGCAGGGCCTTGTCGAGGATCATGAACTTCGCCTTCGTCATGGGGTCGTCCATGTTCTCGGTGTCCATGAGCTTCTTGAACTCGCTGACGAGTCGGCCGACGGCCTTGAACTTGCTTCCCTCCTGCGGGTACTTGTCGAGCGCGATGAGGTACGCCCGAGCGTCGTCCGCGTCACGACCGGACTCCTGGATCATCTTCTCGACGTTCTTCTCGATCTCGTTCTTCTCTTCGGCCGTGACGTAGTCCGGGTAGTCGTACGTGGTGATCTTTGCCTGGCTCGGCAGGTAGTTCTCCTTGCCCTCGGGAGCCGGGAGCGACGTGAGGCTCCCTTTGGCCAGCTCGGGTCGGGCGTTCTCGATCTCCTTCTTCTTGTCGGGCTTGTCCTGGACCGGCGGCGGGATCTTGGCGGTCTGCTCCACGCTCGGAAGCGCGTTCTGCGCGGCCGCCAACAGCGCGCTCGCGCTCTGCTGGTCCTGGTGCAACTTCTCCTGCTTCGCCGCCTCCTCGGCCGCCCGCTTCTCGTTCTCCTTGCTCTGCGCGTTCGTGAACAGGAGGAGCGCGATCAAGGCGACGACGAGGACCGCGGCCGACGCGATCACCAACCGGGTGTCCGGCCCCTGCTTCTGGTGGCGGACGTAGTGCGGCCCGCCCTCGTCCTCGTCGACGTCGGGGGCGGCCCCGCGCCGCGACCGCGCGCGCGGCGCGCTGCCCGCACGCCGGCCGTGCCGGCGGCTGGGAGCGGGACCCGCATCCGACGCGCGGGAGCTCGACCGCGCGCCGCGGGAGCCGCCGGCTCGGGTCGTGGAGACCGCTGGCGCCGCAGCGGGCTCGGGTTGCCGGAAGCCCGAGAGGTCCATCACGGTACCGCAGCCCTTGCAGGTGAAGGTCGGCGGCGGGTTTCCCTTGAGCCGGTACCTCTTCGAGCACGTCGGACACTGGATGGTCTGCTCGTCCATGGGGACCTCCGGGAAGACGGGTGGTCTCTCGACGACCATCGTACCCCTCCGGCCCAGCGGGGGAAACGCAACCGGGGGGGAAGGGATCTCGTGTCATCGCGTGGGGCGCTAGACGCGGGAGGCGCACGGCTCCCTCTCGGGGCACGTGCCGCGGGGGAGGTCCGGGGTGAGGGGGCTTTCGCCGCGTGGCCGGGGGCGGCCTCCCGCGCGGAGGGGGCGCGGCAGCGGTCCGGCGCGCCGCCCAGAGGGCCCGAGCCGAACGCGATGGCGGCGAGGCAGCTCGGGGTCGTCGCTCGTCGGAGTGCAGCGGAGCGAGCGGCCACCCGGTGCCCGAGTCGGTGCGGTCGTGTTCCGCTTCGGGGGCGACGCACGAGACCCCGGATCCGAGCCCCCGCCGCGGGCCGAGAACGTCTCCACGTCCGTCCTGACGGCGCCGTACGCCCCGTCCGCGGTACGCGCGGGTTCCGTGGGGCGGACTACTGGAGCAGGCGGTTCACCTGCTCGAAGTAGCCGCCGTAGAAGACGGCCAGGCGGAGGAAGACGAGGACGGCGATCACGAGCAGCATGATCACGGGGACGGTCTGCGCGGCCTTCCGCCGGCGCACGTCGGCGTCGTAGCGCATCTCGCGCGCGATCTGGACGAGGGTGCGACCCAGCGACCCGCTGTCCTCCGCGGAGCGCAGGCGCCCCGGGATCGGCGCGGGCAGGTGGGTGAACGCCCCGGAGAGGTCGTGGCCCGCGGCGACCCTGGCCCGGGCGTCGAAGAGGTCGAGCGCGACGCGTCCGCCCCAGCCGGCGCTCACGGAGAGGGCGAGCGCCTGGTCCAGCGGCACGCCGGCGTCGTAGAGCCGCCCAAGCGCCTCCAGCCCGCGCGCGTCGGCCTCCTGGGTGCGGTTCCTCAGCGCCGCGATCATCGGCGGCGGGGCGGGCGGCCTGGCATCGCACAGCGGCCGTTCGGGGCGTGCGAGCACGGACTGGAGGAAGATCCACGCCCAGAGCGGAACGAGGATCAGCAACGCCCAGCCGACCGCCGGCAGGAGCCGCCCCTGCAGCAGATCGGGAAGCGCCATGAGGACGGCGAGGATGTGCGAGAGGACGAACGGGTACATCTGCCGGACGCGCGCTTCCTCGCGGCGGCGGTGACGTTCGTCGTGCGTCTCCGCCAGCTCCTCGAACGTCTGCTCCAGCGCGCCGTTCCTCTCCCCCGCTTCGAGGAGCGCGCGGTCGAGCGGATCGACGGCGCCCTCGAGCGACGCCGCGATGCCCTGTCCCTGCTCGAGCCGGCGATGCGCGTCGAGCCACGTCGGGTCGGACTGGCTCGCGCTCGCCAGCGCCTGCGGCCAGGCGATCCCCGCCCGGTGCATCGCGGCCATGGTCCGGTAGAAGGCCGAGCGCTTCGACACGTTCGACAGTCTACGGCCCCGGCTCGCGGGGGAGGTGGACGAAGCCGCCGGAGGGCGACAGGGCGAAGTCGAGATGGCGAACGCGCCCCGTCCCGAGCGCCCGCAGCAGCCGGTCGGCGAGCAGCGCTCCCAGCGCGCGACGAACGGCGGATCCGAGCCCACGCGCGCTCGCCGGCGGACCCTGTGCCGCCGCGTCGTCCAGACGGCGTACGGCGCCCCCGGGACCCTCTCCCGCGGCGCCCACGGCGAACGCCCACCGGGGCGGCGTGTCCCGACACGGCCACGCGGCAGGTCCGGCGTCGGCGAACCCCACGGCGTCGCACGCCTCGCCGCGCGCCGGTTCGACGGACCCCTCCGAGGCGTCGGCGAGGCGGTCGATCATCCGTCCCACCTCCTCGAGATCGGGGCCCGCGATGCAAAGCGTGCCGATCCCTCCTGCGGCGAGGTACGTCGCCGCCGTCTCGAAGGCCGGCCCCGATCCCACGAGGAGCACCGACGCGTCGAGGATGCGCTGCTGCCCCGCCTCGCCCAGCGCCGGCAGGACGACCTGCCGGGCGAATCGGAGCAGGCGGTCGCGGGAGAGGCGACGGGAGGGTCGATCGCCGCCGCGCCGGACGAGGAGGCGGCGCGCGCCGGACGGCCCCTCGGCCGAGAGGATCCGGTGCCCGAGGGCGCGGAGCCCCTCGGGCACGCTCTCCTCCCCTTCCGCGCCCAGCCGGATCGCCAGGACGCCCCCCTCGGCCAGGTCCTCGACGGCGCGCCGCGCGCGAAGGAGGTTCATCGGGCACGACTCGTCGCGGAGGTCGAGCTCGGCGGTCAGGGGCCCTGCGGCTGCCGCCGGCGCGGCAGCGTCGTCCACCTCCGCGCCGCACGTCGCCCGTACGGGGGGCGCCTCCGGCGGCGCGGTCTGCGGCGTGCGGCAGACGGGGCAGTCGGCGGCCGGCGCGAGGGGCAGGGCGATGCCGCGCCCCCCGTCCGCGTCGAGCACGCGGTAGCCGTCGTCCGGCTTCCGCCCCCAGAGGACCTCGAGGGCCGCCGCCGCCGCGAGATAGCCCGTCGCGCCGACCACGCCGCCCCAGACGCCCAGGTCCGCGCACGCGCCGCCGTCCTCTCCGAGGCGGCCGAAGAGGCAGGCGAGACAGGGACGGCCACCCGCGGGGACGACCAGCAGCCGCCCCTCGGAGCGCAACGCCGCCGCGTGCACGAGGGGCGTTCGGCGGTACACGGCGAGCGCGTTCAGCCAGTCCTTCGTGCGCGCCCCGTCGGTGGCGTCGAGCACGAGATCGGCGTCGGCCAGCACCGCCTCCTCGTTCCCGTCGCCGAGTCGCGCCGCGATCCCGCGCGCGACGGTTCCGGGCCGCGCCACGCGCCGGGCCGCGACCTCCGCCTTCTCGCGTCCGACGTCGGCCGGCCCGAACAGCACCTGCCGCGGTAGGTTCGACGGCTCGACCCGGTCCGGGTCGAGGACGGTGATCCGGCCGACCCCCGCTTCGGCGAGGGCCTGGAGCGCGGGGCAGCCGAGGCCGCCGGCCCCGACCACGACCACGTGCCGGTCGCCGAGTCCGTCTGGGCTCACGGTGCGGCCCCCGCCGCCGCCGGCGGCGGCGCGCCACGACGGCGTGGCCGGCCCACGGCGGCCCCTCCCCCCAGCAGCAGGCCCAGCCCCAGCCAGAGGGTGACCGTCCATCGCCACCGCGGCGCCCGCACGAGGCCGGAGGCCAGCGGAACGCCGACGTAGACGTCGAGGTCGCGCATCCGGTCGTGGTCCAACGCGGCGTAGGAGGCGGCGAGGGCCGGGTCGGCGTCGAGCACGGCCTGGCGGAACGTGTGGCGGTGCGTGCGGGGCAGCAGGGGCGCCACCCGGTCGGCCCAGTGGAGCCCGGTCATGGCCGCCAGCAGCACGCCCAGGGCCACCGCCGCGGCGGGAACGGGCGGCGCGGCGAGGCGGATGCCCAGGGTCGCGACCCCGTACGCGGCCGCGCCCGAGGCCAGCACGAGCAGGAAGGCCGACGCGAGGCCCGGGTAGCCCCCGGCCGCGACCCAGGCGGCGGTTCCCGCCGCGCCGACGACCCCCCGCCGCACGAAGGCGAGCGGCCGCCCCGGCGTGAAGGCGCCGAGCGAGGTCTCGAGGACGAGGGCGACGAGCATCCCGTCGGAGGCGCCGCGCCCCCCCGCCGCCCCCGTGGCCGCGGCGGCGGCGCACCCCGCCGGGGGCAGGAGGCCCAGGAGGAAGTCCAGGGCGACGCGGCGCACGCGCTCTCGCCGTCCGCTACCGGAACCGGCCGGTGGCCTCTCCGAGCGCGACGAGGGCGTAGCTGGTCGCGAGCACGGGTTGGCTCTCCATCCAGCGGTCCACGTCGTTCACCCAGGAGCCGTCCTCCTGCTGCCGGTCGAGCAGGGCCTGGACCAGTTCGGCGCGCCAGTGGTGTTCCTTCCCGTCGGCATCCTTGACGACGAGGGGCTGCCCGGTCCCGCGCTCGTACGCCGCGAGGGAGCGGGCGACGGTGAAGAGGTAGTAGTAGTAGCCCTGCTGCCCGGCCACGTCGGGGTTCTCGCTCGCCTCGAATCCGGGGTTCTTCGCGAGCGTGAAATTCTCCGAGATCCACCCGAGGGCGCCCTGGACGCGACCGTCCTTCGGATCGACGCCCGCCAGGAGCAGGCACTTGAGCAGCGCGTAGGTCATCGAGCCGTAGGAGCGCACCTCGTACGTCCCGTCGGAACGCTTGACCAACCCGGCCTTGCTCGTGCCGGGGGTGTACCCCGCCCCGCCGTCGTCGCCGGCGACGACCACGACCTCCTGGCCCGCCACCTCGGTCGGGACCTTCAGATCGTTCGACTCGGAGCGGTTCTGGACGCGGCCGAGGTAGACCTGCATGCGCTTCCAGACCTCGCTGTCCTTGGGCAGGCCGGCGTCGTGGAGCGCCTGCGCGGCGAACTGCGCATTCGAGAGGTCCGCGACGTGCGGCTCCTCCTCCTCCCCCTCCTCCTCCTTCTCGTTGGCGTACGGGAAGCCGCCGTAGGAGAGCTCGCTCTTGTCGTCGTGGTACTGCGTGGACGCGAGGTAGTTGCGAGCGGCGATCTCGTTCTTCTGGAACTCCGAGATCCTGGCCAGCGCGAATGCGCCCGTGGCCGCGCTCGTCATGTAGTTCACGAAGCGCGGGTTGCTGAAGATCGAGCCGTCGTCCTTCTGCTGGCTCGCGAGAAACGCGAGGGCGGCGTGGACGTGCTCGTCCGCACCGACGGCCGTCGCGGGCGTGGCGGCCACGAGGGCGGACGCCGCGAGACCCGTCACGCCGGCGTCGGCCTCGCCTCCCTCGATGCCCCACCCCCCGGAGTCCGTCTGCGCGGCGAGGAGGTACTTCCGGCCGGCCGCCAGCGCGTCCATGGCCTTCTTCTCCAGCGCGGGATCGAGCCGGCCCTGTTCCGCCGCGGGGGGCGGCGGCTGCTCCCCGGCGGGCTTCGTCCCGTTCGTGTCGGAGCCCGAGGGGTTCTCGCCGTAGGGCGTGCCGGCAGCGGGCTCGGAGGACTTCTGGTCGCCGCAGCGGGCGAGCCCGAAGGCGAGGACGGGGAGGAAGAGGAAAACGAGCAGACGGATCGGTCGCGCGGCGTCCATGAGGGTCTCCTGCGGAGGATCAACGGAGGATAGCAGCGGGGGTTCGGTCCCGGGTGGGAGGGGCCCGTCGCCGGGCCGGCTCCGAGCCCTCTCAGGGCCGGGATCGCTCGGATCGGAGCGCTCGGGCGATCTCGTCGGGATCGGAGCATCCCCGCGCGCATCCCCCACAGGCCCCCCCCCCGTGCGACGAGAAGGCGCGCAGGAGCCGGCGAGCCAGGTAGATCGCCGCGGCGAGGACCACGAGAACGACGATGAGAGGTTCCATCAACCGATCCCCCGGACGATCCAGGCCGTCAGGAGCGCGCCCGCGTAGGCGAGCGCCGTCATGTAGGTGAATGAGAACGCGGTCCACTTCCAGCTGAGCGTCTCCTTGCGGATGGTGGCCAGCGTGGAGACGCATTGCGCGCAGAGGGCGAAGAAGACCATCAGGGCGAGCGCGCCCGCGAGATCGAAGACCTTCCGGCCCTCTCTCGGGCCGTGGTCCCACGCGGCGGACTGGAGCTGCGAGCGCAGGCCTTTGCTCTGCTCGTCCTCGTTCGGGCCGAGGTCGTAGATGATCCCGAGCGTGCTCACGACGACTTCGCGGGCGGGGAAGGAGGCGACGACGGCGGCGGAGACCTTCCAGTCCCAGCCGATCGGCGCGAACACGGGTTCGATGGTCCGGCCGATCCGGCCGAGGAAGCTGTGCGCGAGCGCGTCCCCGGCGGCGCGGTTCTCCGCCTCGGTCTCCAGCCGCTCCTGCTCCCCGGCGAGGGCCTCCTCGCGGTCGTGGCGGTCCGCGACGAAGGCGGCGTAGCGCTCCCGGGCGATCCGCCCGAGGTCTTCGCTCTGGGCCTCGATGCGGACGACGGCCTGCTCCTGCCGCGCGTTCTCGATGTCCAGGCGGTGGAACTCCTTCGCCATCGCGACTTCGTGCGCCTCGGCCTCCCGCCGGGCCGACGCCCCGGCGTCCTCCAGGCGGGGGAAGTACGAGAGCGCCCAGATCACGATGCTGGCGGCGAAGATCACGGTGCCGGCCCGGGTGAGGAACGCGCCGCCCTGCTCCCACATGCGCTGAAGCACCACCCCGGGACGCGGAATCCGATAGGGCGGCAGCTCCACCATGAAGGCCGGACTCTTGCCGTGGAGCAGCGTGCGCTTGAGGAGGAGCGCGACGGCGATCGCCACGAGGATGCCGAGGAGGTACATCCCGGCAAACACGAGCCCCTGGATGTTCAGGAACCCGAGGACCTTCGTCGCCGGCACGAAGGCCGCGATGAGGATCACGTAGATCGGGATCCGGGCGCTGCAGGACATCAGCGGCGCGACGAGGATCGTCGTCAGCCGATCCCGCCGGTCCTCGATCGTCCGGGCGGCCATGATGCCGGGGATCGCGCAGGCGAAGGACGAGAGCATCGGGATGAAGGAGCGACCGGAGAGGCCGAACCGACGCATCAGCCGGTCCATCAGGAACGCGCCGCGCGCCATGTACCCGCAACCCTCGAGGACGGCGAGGAACGCGAAGAGGATGAGGATCTGCGGGAGGAACACCAGCACGGCGCCGACGCCGGCGATGACCCCGTCCACGACGAGGCTCTTCGCGGCGCCGTCGCCGAGGAAGGCCCACCCGCGAACCGCCTGCTCGATGCCGCCGAAGACGGTGACGTCGATGAAGTCCATGAGCGGCGCCGCCCACGTGAACATCGCCACGAACATCAGCGTCATGGTCGCGGCGAAGAAGAGGGTTCCGAAGACGCGGTGCGTGAGGACCGTGTCGATCTTGTCCGAGAGCGTGACGATCGCCTCGTCGGGTCGATCGACGCACGCCTTGGCGACGTCCGCGATCCACCCGTAGCGGACGCTCGCCTCCACGGATGCGAGCCGCCCGTCCGCCCCCCGCACGGTCTCGCGCGCGGAGAGGACGGCGTCCTGCACGTCGTCGCCGCCCCGAGCCACGAGGCGGCGTTCCATCTCGCCGCCGACGTCGAACAACGCGCGGCGGATCTCGACCCGGGAGACCTCTCGGACGCCCGCCTCCGCCAGCGCGTGGGCGATCCCTCGCTCGGCCTCCTGGACGGCGGAGGGCCATCGCCAGGGCAGCGCCGGCCCCTCCCGCCCCAGGGCCCGGGCCAGAACGCTCCGGAGCGCCGCGACGCCCTCGCCCCGGGAAGCGACCGTGGTGACGACGGGGACGCCGAGGACGCGGGACAGGGCGTCGGCGTCGATGTGGACCCCGCGCGACCGGGCGCCGTCCACCATGTTGAGCGCCACGACGATGGGAAGTCCCGCCTCCATCACCTGCGTGAGGAGGTAGAGGTTCCGCTCGAGGTTCGTGGCGTCCAGGACGACGAGGGCCGCATCGGGCCGCGGCACGCCGTCGGCATGACCGATCAACGCCTCGACGGCGATCATCTCGTCGGGCGTCCGTGCCGCGAGGCTGTACGTGCCCGGCAGGTCCAGCAGCTCGACCCGCGCCGAGCCGGCGCCGCGCAGCGTCCCGACACGCTTGTCCACCGTCACGCCGGGGTAGTTGCCCACGCGGGCGCGCCCGCCGGTCAGCGCGTTGAAGAGCGTCGTCTTCCCCGTGTTCGGATTCCCGATCACGGCGATCCACGTCGCCCCCCGATCGGTGTCCGGCTCGCGTTCTCGGCTCTGGGAGGGGGTGGCAGCGGTCGTCACGAAACGTCGGCACCTCGCCCGGAACATGGAGAAACGCATGGGAGGACGCCCCGGCGCATCGTTCGCGTCTCGCCGGCGGGGACACGGACGCTCACGATCCGGGTGTCGATCGCGCGGTCGGCGCCGCGGCCAGGGCGTCCCCTCGCCGTGGCCTTCAGCTCGAGAGGATCTGCAGGGCCTCGGCCCACGGCCGCCCCAGCCCCAGGCGGGCGTCGCCCACGGCGACGGCCATGGGCGACCCGGTCCGGACGATGCGCAGCGCGGCACCGGGTACGATGCCGACACTGGCGAGCCGGGCGATCGTCTCCTCGCTCCCCTCGACGGCCGCCACGAGCCCGCGGGCCCCCCGGGGCAGGTGGGCGGCGCAGCGCATCCGGACGGACGGGGGGAGCGGAGCGTTCATGCGGCCTCGGCGTGACCTCTCGATCCGAAGATGAGAACCGTTCTCAAGAAGAATACCCCCCAACCGGCCCCCTGGCAAGGAACGACCCGGGAGGAAGCCCCTGATTTCCGGGCTCTGCCTCCTCCGGAACCCCGCCCCCCATGATCCCCCGACGCGGCACCCCTTCCACCGGACGTTTCGATCGCGCGGTCGTCTACTTCAACGAGGGGGCCTTCTTCGAAGCCCACGAGGACTGGGAAGTCCTGTGGCACGACGCCCGCGGCGACGAACGGCGCTGGCTGCAGGGACTGATCCAGCTCGCCGCCGCGTTCGTCCACTTCGATCGAGGCGCTCACGCCCGGGGCTTCGCGACCCTCTTCGCCCAGAGCGCCGAGAAGCGCGCCGGCTATGCCGGAGACGCATGGGGGCTCGACCTGGAACGGCTCGACGAGGACCTCGAGCCTTGGACCGTGCACGCGGAACGCGTCGCCGCCGGCGCGGACCTGGTGGACGGTGCGCCTGCGCCCCCGACGCTCCACTACCGGCCGGGTGTCGAGCCGTCGCCGTCGTTGCCGGAGTAGGCGGCGAGGCCCGCACTCTCCCTCGATGGATGGGCGTCCGTTCGTGGCCGGGGGGCGATCGCGACGAGGACGACCGCGCCCCGCCGGGCGAGCCGTCAGGGCCTGGCCGGGAGTGAGGGTTGAGAAAGACGCTTCGCTACGCGTCGGATGTGGTCGTGTCGAGGGAGCGGATCCGGAGGCGTAGCGCCAGTCCGCTGAGGAATTCGCGACCGAGGAAGGGCCGCAGACGGCGTAAAGGCGAGGGGAAACGGCGACAGTCGTTCACGGACGGGCCCTTACGCCTCGCGGTCGTACTTGGCCGCCAGGATGAAGTCGTTCGCGGTGAGGCCGCCGGCCTTGTGCGTCCAGATGCGCGCTCGGAGCCAGCCCCACGACAGGCGCAGCTCGGGGTGGTGGCCCTCTTCCTCGGCGATGGCACCGAAGCGGTTCGCAAGGTCGAGGGCGCCCTGGAAGTCCTTCGTGGTCCAGCGCTTCGAGAGGATCCGCAGGCGGGGCTTCTCGGGGTCGCCGGGGTCCTCCATCGTCCATCCAGGGACGCGCCCCAGCCAGACCTTCGCGTCCTCCTCCCCCATCGGGGCCACGTCGCCGCGGCAGGCTTCGCAGTGCCGGGCGGCGAGGTCGGAGGCGGTGGAATCGTCGGGATCGGCCATGCGGGGAATTGTCGCGGCAACGGCGGGGGCCTGCGAGGGGGCGTGCGTCACGGTCCGGTCCGTGCCATGCTCCGCCGATGCGATCCTCGCGCTCCTTCCCGGCCCGTCGGACCCTCCTCTCCGTCCCGCTCCTCCTCGCCGTCGCGACACTCGCGCCGCCAGGATCCTCGCGCGCGGGCGAGGACGGGCCCTGGAGCCGCCCCCTCGCGACGCGCTATCACGCCTCCGCGCCCATCGACGTGGACGTCCGGGAGATCAGCGCGCTCGCGATCCTGCCGGGCGGAACGCGCCTGCACACCTCGCTCCTCGCCGTGACGGACGAAGGGCCGTACGACCCGAAGAAGGGCGTCGTCACGGGCGCGCTCTACCGGCTCGAGGTGCGGCACGAGGCCGACGGGCCGCACATCGAGCGGACGGCACCGGTGTCGCTCCACGTGCACTTCGACCGGTTCGACCCGGGCTGGCCCGCGAGCGTGTCGCCGATGGACCTCGAGGCGGTGGCCCGCGTTCCGGGGCGCGAGGATCTCTACCTCCTCGCGGGCGAGCGGAACCCCGAGGACCGGACGGACGACGGTGCGAACCGTCTGTACCTCGTCCGGTACCCGGCCGGCGACGACGGGCGCGCCGAGGTGATCCGGTACTACCGGGTGGAGGACCTCGTGGACGACGCGACGAACGACCGGTTCGAGGGCCTCGCTCTCCTGCCGAAGACGGAGGCGGTGCCCGGGGCGTGGCGCCTCTACGCCTTCAAGGAGCGCACGGCTCGTCCCGGTGCCGTGCCCGGGTACGTGCGCGGGACCTTGGCGGACCCGTCCTTCGACCTCCGCATCGAGGGAGACCGCGGCTACCCGCCGTTGGTCCCCGAGCGCCTCGCCGGGACGAACGACGTCGTCTCCTCGCAGAGCGACGCCCTGGCGACTCCCGACGGCGAGGTCTGGGTCCTGGACCGCTGGCGGCGGGAGATCCACGTGACCCGGCCGGACGCATCGGGCGTGCTCCGCGTCCTGGGCCACCTCGACGTCTGGGACGCCGTGAAGGGCATCCTGGGGGAAGTGGGCTTCGGCCCGCCGCCGCCGGGCGCCTTGCTCCGGCTCGGCTACGGCACGCAGGAAGCCCTGACGGTGGACGGCTTCTCGCGCCTCTACCTCGCCTCCGACCGTTCCCAGCGCCTCCCGAGCACGCTGCTCGTCCTGGAGCCGGTCGCGACCCGGACCGCCGAAAACCGCTGACGGGCGGGAGACCGCGACCTGGGCCGTCCCTCTCGAAGCGGAACGCGACGCGGCCCGTCCCCGCTCCCGGAAGACGGGAGCCCTTCCCCGCTCCCGATCCGGCGCCCGCCCCACGGGACGCCCCCTCTGCCCTTCCCCCCTCACGGCCTCTCAGGTGAACCAACCCTTCCGCCAGAAGAGGACGAGCAAGCCCGCGGCGGTCAGCCCCATCAGCCCGAGCACGGCCGGGTACGCGGCGGGCCAATCGAGCTCCGGCATGCGGTGGAAGTTCATGCCGTAGATGCCGGCGAGCAGCGTCAGCGGGAGGAAGATCGCGGAGACCACGGCCAGGACGCGCACGCGCTGGTCCGTCATGCGCTGCTGGCGCATCGCGCTCTCGCGGTGGAGATAGCCGAACCGTTGCGTGAGCCGATCCAAGGCGCTCACCACCCGGTCGAGGTTGGTGGTCGCGTTCTCGAAGAGGGCGCTCTGGGGGCCCGTGCGTTCCGCGGGAGCAAGCAGCAGGTGGATCGTCGAGACGAGATACTGTCGCTCCTCGCAGCGGAACGCGAGGGCGTGGGCCTCCCGCACCAGTTCCGACAGGCGCGAGACGTCCAGCCGCTTGCCGGCCGGATCCGCGCCGCGGACCAGCCCATCCGCGCGGTCGCGCAGATCGAGGTAGCGGTCGAAGAGCGCCTCGGTGACGAGCTCGAACAGCAGCAGCAGCGTGCCGGTGACGGGGGGACCCGGCGGCAAGAGGATCCGGTCCTGGTCCAGGAGCACGTCGGCCCGGAGCCTGCGGTCGAGCCCGAAGGTGACCACCGTGTCCGGGAGGCAGAGGACGAACTCGGTGGCCGGCCGCGGGCGCTGGGCCCCGCCCACGTCCCGCAGGGCGAGGAGGATCCGGCCGCCGCCGTGGAGGATGTGCGCGCGGCGGCGCGGCCGCACGACCTCGTCGAGCCACGTGCGCGCGAGTCCGAGCCTCTCGAGCCACGCCGTGAGCTCCTCGTGGCTCGCCCCGCGGACGTCGATCCAGCGGACGACGCCGTCTCCCGGCCACCCCTCGGGCAGTTCGCGGGCGCGGGCGAGCACGCGCTCTTCCCGGAGTTCGAAGCTCCGCACCCGGACCGTCATCCCGGCTCCCTGGCCATGCCGCGCGGATCGTACCGGCGGGGCCGGACGCACGCGGGCGGCCCGCCGGGGACGCCGGGCCGAAGCGAAGGAGGCCGCCCGTCCGGGCGGCCTCCCTCGATGAGTGGTACGGGCGAGAGGACTCGAACCCCTAACCTCCTGATCCGTAGTCAGGTGCTCTATCCAGTTGAGCTACGCCCGCTCGTGAAGGCGGTGACGGTACCCCTTGCCGGGCGGCGCTGCAAGCCGCGGACGCGGCGAAACGCGACACCGGCCCACGCCGCCGGTTGCCAACCCACGGCCATTCTCTACCCTCTGTCGCCCGCTACGGCCTCGGGTGACGCAGCCGTCCGCCGCGGGGAGGAGATACGCCCGTGCCCCGAATCGTCCTTGCCTTCTCCGGAGGCCTCGACACCACCTTCTGCGTGCTCTGGCTGCGCGAGACGCTCGGCGCGGACGTGGTCACCGTGACCGTGGACACGGGGGGATTCGGCGACGACGAGCTCGCGTCGATCGAGGCGCGGGCCCGGGAGCTGGGCGTCGAGGAACACCGCACCGTGGACGCCCGGGGTGAGGTCTTCGACCGGTTCGTCGCCTACCTCATCCAGGGCGACGCGCTGCGGGGCGGTACGTACCCGGTGAGCGTCGGCGCGGAGCGGACGGCCCAGGCGGAGGCGCTGGTCCGGGTCGCCGAAGACGTGGGCGCCGACGCCGTGGCCCACGGTTCGACGCGCGCGGGCAACGACCAGATCCGCTTCGACGTCGCCGTCCGCACCCTGGCCCCCCACCTCGCGATCCACGCCCCGATCCGCGACCTCAACTGGTCGCGGGCCCAGGAGTCGGCCTGGTTGTCCGAGCGGGGCATCGAGATCCCCGCGAAGACCGTCCGGTACTCGATCAACGAGGGCCTCTTCGGGACGACCATCGGCGGCGGCGAGACGCACGATCCGTGGACCACGCCTCCCGACGAGGCCTACCGCATGACGGTCGATCCGGAGAAGGCCACGGCCGAGGCGGAGGAGGTGCGGATCGGCTTCGAGGCCGGCCGACCCGTGTCGATCGACGGCGAGGAGCTGGGCGGCGTGGAGATCGTCCAGACGCTGAACGCCCGGGCCCGCCCGCACGGGGTCGGACGCGGGCTCCACATCGGGGACACGATCCTCGGCCTGAAGGGGCGACTCGCCTTCGAGGCCCCGGGGCCCCTGCTCCTGGTGAAGGCCCACCGGGAGCTGTCGAAGCTCGTCCAGACCCGCTGGCAGGGCTGGTGGAAGGACGTGCTCGGCTCCACGTACGGGAACTTCCTGCACGAGGGGCTCTACTTCGATCCGGTGATGCGGGATCTCGAGGCCTTCCTCGCAAGCGCGAACGCGCGCGTGACCGGCGAAGCACGCGTGCGCCTGTACCGGGGCGACGCCAGGGTCGTCGGCGTGCGCTCGCCCTTCTCGATGCTCGACTCGGGCGTCGCCGTCTATGGGGAGGCGGCCGAGGCGTGGACGGGCGAAGAGGCGGCGGGGTTCGCCCGCCTCTACGGACTGGGCTCGATGCTCGCGCGTCGCGCGGCCGAGCGCGGGGCGGCGGCCTCCCCCGCGGGAAGGGAGGGCTCGTGAAGATCCGCCCCCACAAGATCGGGAGCGTCACGCGGCGTCTGGACCTCGTCGGCGAGGTCGAGTTCAGCCGCATGGTCGAGTGCCGTTCCGGTCAGGTCCTGGTGGTCCGGGCCCTGGAGGAGAAGCGCGTCTACGACCAGATCGAGCTGACCACCGGACGCATGGCCAAGGTCGGCAAGGGCGACGTCCTGATCGGCGCGCTCGGTCGGCGCGACGCGCTGCGGGGATACGTGGGACGGGTCCCCTCCGAGGTCCGGGCGGGGGACACGCTGCACCTCCTGAACCTCGGCGGCGTCCTCGGCGAGGCGATCGGCGAGAACCAGGACGTCGGCCATCCGCTTCGCGTGGAGGTGCTGGGGATGCTCCTGGTGGACGGCCGCGGCGTGAACATCGCCGACGCCGCCGTGCCCGACCCCGCGGACGGCACGCCGCCGCCGCTGATCGTCGTATCCGGCACGTGCATGAACAGCGGGAAGACCGTCGCCGCCTGCGAGACGATCCGGCGCCTCACGGCGCGCGGGTACGCCTGCGCCGGTGTCAAGCTGACGGGCGTCGCCGCCCAGCGGGACCTCTTGAACATGGAGGACCACGGCGCGGTGGCGACGCTGTCGTTCGTGGACACGGGCCTGCCCAGCACGGCCGGGCTCGAGGACGTCGCGCCGGTGGCGATGCGCCTCCTCCGCTCCATCCGCACCGTCGCCCCCACCGAGCTCGACGCGGTCGTCGCGGAGATGGGCGACGGCATCATCGGCTGCTACGGGGTCGAGACCATCCTGCGGTCGCCGGAGTTCCGCGGTCTGATCCGCGCCCACGTCCTCTGCGCGAACGACCTCGTCGCCGCCTGGGGCGGGGTGGCGTGGCTGCGGGAGCGGGCGCTGCCCGTCGACGTGATCGCCGGCCCGGCAACGGACAACCAGGTGGGCGTACGGTACGTCACGGACACGCTCGGCGTGCCCGCGTCGAATGCCCGGACGGAGCCCGAGCGCCTCGCCGATCTGGTCGAGGAGGCGGCCTTCCGGCATCGGGGCTCCTGACCCGGGTGCGAAGCCCTGAACAACCCGTTCGTTGAGATTCGGGCCTCCTGCTGCGATCATGGGGCGGGTGGGGCCATGGCCCCTTCGGGGTACGGCGCCCACGGGACGGATCGCAGGGGCCCGGAGACGACCATGAAGCTCGACTGGGAGAAGGCGAAGGCAACGGTGGAGCGCGCCCTCAAGGCGGCCCGGGAGGACGAGCGGGGTTCCCTCCGCGTCCACTGCAAGGCCGCGGAGACTCAGTTGAAGGGCGCGAAGCACGCGCCGGCGTCGGACGTGCTGAAGCACATCCACCACGCGTCCACCGCCATCGAGACGTCCCGGGCCATCGAGGACCTGGAGAAGGCCCTGGCCCTGATCACCGCGCAGGCTCCGGCGTAGCACCCCACGGGGCGGCTTCCCGGGGAAGATGCCGGGATGGGCGGTCTCCACCACGACTGGGGCGTCGCGGCGTACGCCGACATCCACCGGCTGCAGGAGCGGCTCGTGCAGCTCCGCGCCGACGGCCTCCTTCCCAACGTCCTGCTCACGGGCCAGCACCCGCCCGTGATCACGCTCGGGCGCAGGACCCCTGCGGGCGGGCACTATCCGCCGGGCGTGCCCGTGGTGGAGGTGGAACGCGGGGGCGAAGCCACGTGGCACGGACCCGGACAGCTGGTCGCCTACCCGATCGTGCACCTCACGCAGGCCAGGAAGGACCTGCACCGCTTCCAGCGCGACCTGGAGGAGATCGGGATCCTCACCCTGGCGGACTTCGGGATCGAGGCCACTCGGAAGGCGCCGCACACCGGGGTGTGGGCCGGGGGAGGGAAGGTCCAGAGCCTGGGCATCGCGGTGCGGCGGTGGGTCACGTGGCACGGCCTCGCGCTGAACGTCCACCCCGATTTGGAGACCTTCCGGAGCTTCTCGCCGTGCGGACTGAGCGGCGACGTGATGACGTCGATGGCGGAGCTTCTCGGCCGCCCGGTGGACGTCGACCGGGTGCGTGAGGCCCTGGTCGGACACGCGTCGCGGATCCTCCCCGGAGGGCCTTTCCTTCCAGGCCCGCTCCCCGGGAGTGTGGGTCGCGAAGCCGGTCCGCCGTCCGTCGTGCAGTAGAGTCGGGACGGCTCGTCTCCTCTGCGCGAGCCCCTATCCCCGGGAGGGCCGCACCGTGGCCGAGACGACATCCCTCTTCCCCGATCCCCTCGTCGAACGGGAGCCCATCGACCCGTCGCTGGATCTCGAGGCGGAGATCCTGCGATGGAAGAAGGAGCGCAACGCGGTCCTCCTGGCGCACTACTACCAGGAAGCCGAGATCCAGGACCTCGCCGACTTCGTCGGCGACAGCCTCGGGCTCTCGCAGGAGGCCGCGGGCACCGACGCCGAGGTCATCGCGTTCTGCGGCGTCCACTTCATGGCCGAGACGGCCAAGATCCTCAACCCCTCCAAGACCGTCGTCATGCCCGACACCGACGCGGGGTGCAGCCTCGCCGATCGCTGTCCTCCCGACGCCTTCGCCGAGTGGCTGAAGCAGTACCCGGACCACGTGGTCGTCTCCTACATCAACACGTCGGCCGCGATCAAGGCGCTCTCCGACATCATCTGCACCTCGAGCAACGCCGTCGACGTGGTGCGCTCGATCCCCGAGGACAAGGACGTGGTCTTCGCGCCGGACCGCCACCTCGGCCGCTGGGTCGAACGGCAGACGGGCCGCCCCATGGTGAAGTGGCCGGGGTTCTGCGTCGTGCACGAGCAGTTCCAGGCCCGACGGCTCCACGCCATGAAGCAGGACTACCCCGAGGCCGACGTCATCGCCCACCCGGAGTGCGAGCAACCCGTCCTCGACTTGGCCGACTTCATCGGCTCCACGGCGAAGCTGATCCGCTACGTGAAGCAGAGTCCGAAGCGGCAGTTCATCGTGGCGACCGAGGTCGGGATCATGCACCAGATGCGGAAGGTCCGGCCCGACGCGGAGCTGATCGGCGCGCCGTCCGACTCCAGCTGCCAATGCGCCGTATGCCCCTACATGCGCCTGAACACGATGGAGAAGCTCTACCTCTGCCTCCGCGACCTGCGTCCCGAGGTCACCGTCGAGCCGGACATCGCGGAACGCGCCCTCCTCCCCGTCCAGCGGATGCTGGACCTCAGCCGGCCGGGCTAGCGCAGCCGGCCGGGCCAGCCTCCCCTCTGGCTTCGGACCTCGCGGCCGCGACTACCCTGTGCCCTATACCGGCCGCTCGCGCGGGGAGGCGCAGATGGTGAGGGACGCACTCGAAGCTCGTTGGGACGCGGCGTGCGCCCAAGTGAAGATGTACATGCACGGATCGGCTCCTGAGCGCCTGTACGCGGCCGCCCGGGAGCTCATCGAGATCGACCCAGAGCACGAGTACGGCTATCGGATGGCGGCCGAGGCCCAGGTGCGGATGGGCGAGCCCCACACGGCCGTCGGTCTGGCGAAGCGTGCGCTCCGCCTCGATCCGGGAAACCCCTTCCTCCATTATCGCCTGAGCGTCATGCTCTGCGCCGCGGAACGACTGCCACAGGCGCAGGAACACGCCCGCGAGGCCGTCCGCCGGGACCCGTCGTACGGACCGTACTGGACCCAGCTCGGTCGGATCGCTCTCGCCAAGGACGACCGGAGAACCGCCGCCCGGTGTGCCCGCCGGGCCCTCGCCCTCGACCCGGACGGCAGCGACGCGCTGTACCTGCGGGCGCAGTCCATGCCAGGCACGACGCCGCAGGAGCTTCGGACCCGGCTCGCCGCGCTCGAAGCTGCTCTCGGCGCCGATCCGGAAGACGCGCGCATCTGGTACGACAAGGCCAGGGCCCATCTCCGGCTCCAAGAGCTTGATCTCGCGGAGCAGGCGGCGCGACAGGCCCTGCTCCTCGATCCCACCCAGCCGTTGTTCCGCAGGACGCTCTACGACATCCTGAAGCGCAAGGCCTGGGGTTACCGCATCCTTCGCTGGCCCGGTGACCTCGTGCTGAAGGGGTTCGTCCTCATCTCGCGGCTGTCCTGGCCCGTCTGGATTCTCATCTGCCTCGTCGGTCTCGGATCTCGCCTCTTCCTGGTCCTCGTCGTCCTCGGCATCCTCTGGCTCCTCCTCGTATTTCCGGTCCTCAAGATGTACGAGTTCCTGACCACCGCGGACATCCGCCAGCGGGCACGGGAGACCGGGTGGCGCCAAGGCGGGCCCCTGGCCCTCCATGCCTGGCCGCCCCGGGTGCGCTGGGCCGTCTTCCTCCTCCTCGTCGCCGCCTTCTGGGGCGGGCTGTACCACGCCCTCCAAACGAAGGCAGGGCGCAGCGTCCTGGGCTGGGCCTTCCTCGTGGTACTCCTCCTCGCACTGTTGCTCCTTCTGATTGGATTCGTCCTCGTCTTCCGCGACTCGCGCCGGTCGAAGCATCGTCGGCGTGCGCTCAAGCGTATCGTGGAGCCCACATGAGCACGGACGACACGACTCTCGATCTGCTCCGGGACCTGCTGACAGCGCAGCCCGACAATCACAAAGCACGCGCGCATCTTGCCGCGCTCCTCCTCCAGCGTGGCGAGGCTGCAAAGGCCCTGCGATGCCTCGATGAAGCCCCGACGCCCCCGGACGACCTCCCGTCGGCGCTCCTCCGGGGCAAGGTGCTGGAGGCGCTCGACGCCACCCGAGCGACCGAGCACTACCTCACCGTCCTGGATCTCGACCGCCGCGCAGCCCCCGTCCACCTGGCCCTGGCGCGGCTCTATCGCCAACGGGGCCTCCGCGAGGAGGCCCGGCAGCACTACGGGATCGCCGTTGTCCTCGACGAGACTCTGGAGGACGTCGAGTTCGACGACTGGATTCACGGCACGCCTCGCGCATCATCCGCTCCGGTCCCGCCAAGGCCAGGCAGCGGTGCATCCGGCGAACCCGGTGAGGCGACGGCGGCGGGACCGGACTTGGAGCCCCCCACGCCCGAGGAGCTGGAGGAGCAGCTGCACCTCGATGGGGAGGGACCTCTTGTCCGCGAACGGATCACATTCGACGACGTCGGCGGCATGGAGGACGTGAAGGAACAGGTCCGGATGCGGGTGGTGTACCCGTTCCGCAACCCCGAACTCTTCCAGCGGTTCAAGAAGCGTCCTGGCGGAGGCATCCTGCTCTACGGACCGCCGGGTTGCGGGAAGACGCACATCGCACGGGCCACCGCGGGCGAGTGTGATGCGCGCTTCGTCTCGATCGGGGTGGCGGACGTGCTCTCGAGATGGCTCGGGGAGAGCGAGCAGCGTCTGGTCGAGATCTTCGCGGCGGCGCGGCGGCGCGCCCCCACCATCCTCTTCGTCGACGAGTTGGACGCGCTTGGGATGAGCCGCCGAGATGCGAGGGGTTCGGGCATCCAGACCGTGATCAACCAACTCCTTACCGAAATGGACGGGATCGGCTCGGCGAACGCGAACGTGCTGGTCCTCGGCGCGACCAACGCGCCCTGGAACGTGGACACGGCGTTTCGGCGACCGGGCCGGTTCGACCGGGTAATCTTCGTGCCGCCACCCGACGCGGAGGCGCGCCGGGCGATTCTCGAGTTGCACCTATCGGGCCTGCCCCACGGACCGCTCGATCGGCACAAACTGGCCCAGAAGACGAAGATGTTTTCCGGAGCGGACCTGAAGGACGTCGTCGAACGCGCCGGCGAAGCGGCCATCCAGCTTGAGATGCGTACGGGAAGGGCCGGCCAGATCACACAGGCCATGCTTCTGGCGGCCATCCGGTCGATGCGGCCTTCCACGGTCGAGTGGATGGACACCGCGAAAAGCTACGCCAGCTACGCCAACCGCGCAGGGCAATACGACGACGTGGCCCGCTTCTTCGAGAGCGGCGGAACGGACTGAGCGGAGGGTGGCAAGCCCGACACCCGGGCAGGAGGCCATGATCTGGGCAGTGTTCCCAGCGTCGGCGTGATTTCGCCCTTCCTGTCCCCGGCGACATCCGGTGCTGGAAACCGATGGCCCCTTTCGTGGACGACCCAGCTGCTGGCGCGGCCGGCCGGAACGGCCGGACCGGCCCTCAGTACGCCCGTGCGAAGAGGACGGTGTGCTTGGCCGGTTTTCCGCTGACGAGGTCCCTGCGGCTGCCGGGCTCGGAGCCCTCGAAGGGGATCACGCGGATCGTGGCGTTGGTGCGCTCCTTCACGGCGGCTTCGGTGGCCGCGTCGCCGTCCCAGCCGGCGCGGAGCCACTGCTGCTTCTCGAGGCCCGCCTCGAGGTCCTCGATCGTCGCCGCGTCGACCGTCCGCTCGTCCTGCCTGCGCCTCGCGGTCGCGAGGAGGTCGGCCTGCATCGACGCCAGGAGGGCCGGCAGCGCGTCCGCGAGCCCGTCCAGGGGGATGGACTGCTTGGCACGGTTGTCCCGCCGAACGGCCATCACGGCGTCCTTCTCCACGTCGCGGGGGCCGACCTCGAGACGCACCGGCACGCCCCTGCGTTCCCACTCGAAGTACTTGGCGCCCGGCTTCAGGTTCTCGCGGTCGTCGAGCCTGGCGCGGATGCCGAGGTCGCGGACGCGGCGCAGGAGGGCATCCGCATACGGCATCACCCGCTCCTTCTCCTCGCCCTTCCGGTAGATGGGGACGATCACCACCGGGGTCGGCGCGACCTTCGGCGGCAGGACCAGCCCGATGTCGTCGGAGTGCGTCATGACGACGCCGCCGATGAGTCGCGTGGAGACGCCCCACGAGGTGGCCCAGACGTACTCGCGCTCGCCCTCCTTGTTCTGGAACGTCACGTCGAACGCCTTCGCGAAGTTCTGACCGAGGAAGTGGCTCGTCCCCGCCTGCAGGGCCCAGCCGTTCTGCATCATGGCTTCGATGGCGTACGTGTCTTCCGCACCCGGGAACCGTTCGCTCGGCGTCTTGGCCCCCTTCACGACCGGCATCGCCAGCACCTGCTCGCAGAACTCGGCGTAGATGTCGAGGATCAGGCGCGCCTCCGCCACGGCCTCGCCCCGCGTCGCGTGGGCGGTGTGCCCCTCCTGCCACAGGAACTCCGTGGTGCGAAGGAACGGCCGCGTGCGCATCTCCCAGCGGACGACGTTGGCCCACTGGTTGTAGAGGAGCGGCAGGTCGCGCCACGAGTCGATCCACTGGCCGTACATGTGCCAGATGACCGTCTCGGACGTCGGACGGATGACGTACTCCTCCTCCAGCCGGCTCGCCGGGTCGGGCTCGACTGTCGTCTGTCCGTCGCGCTCGACGGTCTTGAGCCGGTAATGCGTGACGATCGCGCACTCCTTGGCGAACCCCTCCACGTGCGCCGCCTCCCGGGCGAAGAACGACTTCGGGATCAGCAGCGGGAAGTAGAGGTTCTCGTGCCCCGTGTCGGCGAAGCGCCGGTCGAGGTCGGCGCGGATCGCCTCCCAGATGCCGTAGCCGTTGGGCCGGATGACCATGCACCCGCGGACGGGCGCATAGTCCATCAGCGCTCCCGCCCGGACCACGTCCAGGTACCACTGGCTGTAGTCCTTCGCGCGGGGGGTGATGCCGCCGTCCTGGGTCTTCGTCGCTTCGGCCATGAGCCCTCTCCGCGGGTCGAATCCGCGAGCGTACCCCCTCCGAGGCGCTTCCGCCCCCCCGCTCGCGACCGCGGGGCCGGAATCCGCGCCGGCGGGCCGACCTACCCCCGGGGGGAGCGGGCTGGGCACCGCGGTAGGCTGCCCCCCCCTGCCGGAGTCCTCCCGTGAATCGCCCGACCCCCGCCCTCCTCGTCGTCGGCCTGCTCCTGGCCCTGGTCGGGGTGCTCCTCCTGCTCGATCCGCTGGGACTCTTCGCGCCCGCCGATCTCCAACGGGGCGGGGAGGGCGGAGAGGACATGCCTGCCGCCGCCGCGGATGCCGGCCGGCTCACCGGCCGTCCCGGCGCCCCTCCGCCGAGCGATCCCCGCTGGATCGGCGGTGACCCGGTGGGCGTCCTGACCCTCGACCTCGGCACGGCGACGCTCGAGGGCACCGTCACCGGCGAAGGCGCGCCGCTTCCGCACGCCCGGGTGCGCGTGGCGCTGGAGCCGCGGAAGCTCCGGGCCGCGGTGCGCTCCGACAAGGACGGCGCCTGGCGGATCGAGGGCCTCCCCGCCGGCTCCTTCGACGTGCACGCCGACCTGGAGGGCTGGCAGGGGCGGACCGTGACCACCCCCGCCCTCGCCGAACACGCCGCCCTCACCCTCCCCCCCGTGGACCTCGTCCGCGCGTCGGCGCCGTCGGCGATGATCCGCGTGCGCGTGCTCGACGCGTTCGATCGTCCGGTGCCGGATGCGCGCGTCCTCGCGACCACGCTGCCCTGGGCGGTCGAGCTCGCAGGCGGAGGCCGGGTCTTCGGCATCCCGGACGCCATCTCGAAGGCGGGGCGCACCGACGAACGCGGTGAGGTCGATCTCGCGAGCCTGCCCGCCGAGGCCTACGACGTGGTCGTGCTTGCTCCCGGCTTCCAGGTCGCGTCGCAGCCCGCCCTACAGGTCGGCCGGGGGCAGACCCGCCTCGTGGTGTTTCGCCTGCAGGAAGGCCTGAGCATCTCCGGGAGTCTCGTGGACGCCGAGGGCAAGCCGCTCGCGCAGGGCCACGTCGCGGGCATGAATCTCGCGACGTACACGATGGTCCCTTCGGCCGTGAGCGGCCCGGACGGCCACTTCGTCCTGGAGGGCCTTCGCCCGGGCCGCTACATGCTCTTCGCGTTCCACGAGGAGCACGGACAGATCGCCGCGCCGGGCATCCAGGCCCCGAGCGCCGGCAACCGGTTGACGTTGCCGGGCGCCGGCAAGATCGATCTCCGCGTCCAGCGACCCGACGGAACGCCCGTCCCTTCCTACCGCGTGCGTCCCTACACCGCGGATCCGTACGGCTACGTCTACAGCCTGAGCCTGCAGGTGGACGACCCCGAGGGACACACCGTCATCACGCATCCGGCGGGGAACTGGACGCTCTCCGTCCAGTCCCCGGAAGGCGATCTCGACACGAGCACGACGGTCCGGGTCGAGATCGGGAGCACGGTGAAAGCGGTGGTGACCCTTCCCGAGACGCGCTCGGTCTCGGGCGTCGTCGTGGACGACGACGGCCTCCACGTCGCCGGCGCGGAGGTCTACGTGCGTCACGGCGGGTTCCCCACCGGGCCCACGTGGGAGCAGTACGCCCGCACGGACGCGAGCGGCACGTTCCGCGTGTCCGGCCTGGGGGCCGAACCCGTGAAGCTCCACGTGACGCACGCCTCGTACGCGGACCTGGTGCAGGAAGTCGTCCCGTCCGGCGAGGGCGAGGGACGCGACGTCACCCTCACCCTCCATCGCGGCGCCACGATCGAGGGCGTCGTCACGCGCGACGGGACCGCCGTCGCCGGGGAGGAGGTGAACCTCCTCCAGCAGGCTGCGTGGTGGGACGCCCGCACCACGCGCACGGACGAGACCGGCCGCTACGGCTTCGCCGCCGTGGCGCCGGGAACCTGGACCCTCACGACGGGCGCGATGGAGTTCGGCGCCTCCGGGGCCACGAAGGCGGGCGTCGTAGTCGCCGACTCGAGCACCCAGCGCGTGGACTTCGAGATCGGCGGGGGCGGCGGCCCGGGCGTCGTGACCGGCGTCGTCACGCGCGCGGGGCAACCGGTGGTCGGGGCCACCGTGACGGTCGTGGACGCGCGCGGGGCGGATCTCGCCGTCACCGTGGAGACGGGCGCGAGCGGCGCGTTCCGCGCGGAGGGTCTCCAGCCCGGCGTGGCGACCCTGCGCGTCCGCTCCGAGGACGACATGACGACGACGGTGTCCACCACGATCCCCGACGACGGGACCCCGGCCCGGGCCGACGTCGTCTTCGGGTCCGGCTCGCTCGCCGGCCGTCTCGTGGACCCGGACGACGCGCCCGTCGCGGGGGCGTGGATCCAGATCGAGCGAGAGAACGCCGGCGGAACGGCGTGGGGCGTTCGCGCCGGTGCGATCTCCGACGTGGACGGACGGTTCGATGCGCAGGGACTGGAGGACGGTCGCTACCGCGTGCGCGTCGCGGGCGGCGCCCACGCCGGCCTGCTCACGACGCCGCAAGACATCCGCGCCGGCCAGCCGCTCGACCTGGGCACGCTCCGCCTGGTGGCCGGCGCGACGTTGACCGGCCGCGTGACCGACGACCGCGGGACGCCCGTCGAAGACGCCACGATCACGCTGAAGGACGAGGGCGGCCGGCCCGTCTCCCTGTTCTCGCTCGTGAGCACCGGGAGCGACGGCCGCTACCGCATGACGGGGCTCGCGCCCGGCCGCTACGTCGTGGGCTTCGAGGCGCGCGGGTACGCCCCCTCGGAGGAACCGGTCACGGTGCCGGCGTCCGGGGCGACGGCCGACGGCCGCGTCGCCCGCGGGGGATCGATCGAGGTGGTCGTGAAGGACGCGGCCGGCCGGCCGTTGCCCGGCGTCCGCGCGAGCCTGAAGGACGAGCGCGGGAACGCCGTCCGGCGGACCCTCTCCTTCGTGAACCTCGAGGATCCGGGCGTCGGGTACACGGACGGGGCCGGGCGGGCCCTCCTGGAGGACCTGGCACCCGGCACCTACACCGTGGAGGCGCGGCTCTCCGGCCACGTCCCCGAACGGGTGCCCGCACCGACGGCCCGTGTGCAACCGGGCGCGCGGGCAAACGTGGAAGTCACGCTCCTCGAGACCGGCGGATAGCCGGCCCCTCCCCGGCCCGAGGCCGGGACGGGAGGGCTAGGTCGCGTGCGTGGGGGGCGTCAGGACGGTAGGCGATGCCGACGGCACCGCGCAGCGGCCGCCCCCTCACCCTCCGGAGGTACAGGCGGAGAGGACTCCGAGTCCTGCGAGCAGCAGGACGGCGAGCAGGATGCGAAGCATGGATGGCTCCTCCCGATGCGATGCAGGAGTCTAATCGGGATTCCAGGTCCGTCGTCCCCATCCTGAACACCTCCCCCAAGCCGGGGAGGAGGCCCCGGCGCCGGGGCCCGAACTTCGGTCCTTCCTCGGTCCCCGTGGTCGTTCGTCGGGCCGGGCGCGAGCCCGAGCCGGTATGCTCTGCGCGTGCCGGTCCTCGAGAACACCTTCTCGTGGTCGCGCTCGCGCGCGGCCACGTACGAACGCTGTCCCCGATCCTACTGGTGGCAGTACTACGGCTCCTGGGGCGGGTGGGATCGCGACGCCCCCGCGGAGGCCCGCGAGGCGTACACCCTCAAGAACCTGAGCAACCGCTGGGCCTGGGCCGGGACGATCGTGCACGGGGCCATCGAGCGCATCCTCCGAGGGATCCAGGATCGGGCCCTCTCCGGACGCCTTCCCTTCGAGCCGGCCGCCGTGCGTACCAGCGCGGAGATCGACGCTCTCACCGAGCGCATGCGGCTCCAGTACCGCGAGAGCCGGGGCGGCGCGTACCGCGAGTCGCCGAAGCGCCGCTTCGGGCTCATGGAGCACGAGTACGAGGATCCGGTGTCGGCGGACGACTGGCGTGCGGTGCACCGGAAGGCCTGCGACGCGCTCCGTGGCTTCCTCGAGAGCGAGGTCTTCCAGCGGATCCGGAGCTCGGACCCGGCCACCTGGTTCCCCATCGAGAGCCTCGACCAGTTCGACTTCGAGGGCGTCGGCGTCTGGGCGGTTCCCGACTTCGCGCGACGCGACGGCGAAGGCGGCACGGAGATCTACGACTGGAAGACCGGCGCCGTGAAGCCCGGGCACGATCGCCTGCAGCTCGCGTGCTACACCCTCTACATGCAGGAGAAGCACGGCCGGGATCCTTCCCGCACCGTCAACCACCTCGTCTACCTCGGACCCGAGGTGCGGGTCTTCGACTTCGTGCTCTCCGAGGAGGATCTGGAGGGCGCGCGCGAGACGATGCGCTCCAGCATCCGCGCGATGCGCGACCGCCTGGCGGATCCCACGACGAATCGCGCCGAGCGAGAGGAGTTCCCGCTCGTCGCGGACCGGGAGCTCTGCACCTCGTGCGTCTACCGCCGCCTCTGTGGACGGTGACGCCGGGCGTGAGCCGCCCCCCGCTCCTGCTCCTGGTCCTCCTCGCCGGGTTCCTGGGCGCGCGCCCGGCGTGGGCCGGCGAGCGCATCGTCGTGCTCGACCGCGGCCGGGGCGCCGCCGCCGAGGCCGCGCGGTGGCGGCGGATCGCGGAGGGGATCGCCGCGGCGGGCGGGGCGACCCTCGTGCTCTACGGCACCCGGGAGGACGGTCGCCCGCGGATCGCAGCCGTCGCGGGCGACCTCGACGACGCGCTCTCGGGCGACGAGCCGGGCCGACCCGGCTGGGCGTTCGAGGGGCCCACCGATCCCCGGCAGCCCCTGGAGCTGTTCGCCCGCCGAGCGTCGGCCTCCTCGCCGATGGACGTGTTCCTCGTCGGTCCCTTCGCAGGCGCCGGGGACACCAGCGCGACCTGGGGCCGCGTGTGGGCGGACGCGTGGCGGGACCGCCATCCCGCCGGCAGCCGCATCCTTCCGATCGGCCTCGCCAAGGAGGCGCGCGCCGCCCTCGAAGGGTGGGACGGTCTCGTCGGCGCGGGCTGGGTCGTGTACGGCCTCGACCGGGTGGAGACCACGCCCGAGCCCTACTCGCCGTTCGAACCCGATGCCCCGCGTCGGGCCCGCGTGGACCTCTACCTCGGCGCCCAGCCGGTGGGTCCCGGGCCGGAGGGGCCGCCCTTCGTCCCGCGGGTCCGGGGCGACGGCGACGAGGCGGGGGCGACCATGGAGGACGGCCACCTCGTCGTCCGGCTCGTGCGGCACGGAACGCGGCGGGAGCCGTTCCACCTCTCCTTCGATGCGCCGGACGACGCACGGGCGGTGCTCCTGGTCGATCCCCCCCCGGCCGTGGACGTGCCGGCGGGCGTCCTCGGGGAGCACGCGCGGCTCGAAGGCGCGGACGGGGGCCCCCCCGCCCCCTTTCGGGCGCTGGGCGTCCGGGCGGACGCGCCCGTGACGACCACCTACACCCTGCTGGTCTCCGCCACCGGCACGCTCCCCGAGTGGCGCGCCCACGGGCTCGAGGCGCCGCTCCCCGACGGTCTCGACATCGCCTTCGGACCGCCGACGGCCTCCGGCGCGGACGTCCGGGTCCGCCGGGTGGACGTCCGCTTCGCGGCCCGCCCGGCCCACCCCGTGGACGCCGCGGGCACCGTCGTCATCACGGACGCGGCCGGGCGATACGCCTTCCGCCTTCCCTACCGGGTCCAGGTCCCGCCGGGCCGCGTCCGCGTGCGCCTGATCGCGCCCGAGGCGAGGCAGCCCCTCCCCTGGGGCGGGGACGCGCCGTGGCATCTCCGCGTGGAGGGGCTCGACCCGAACGCGCCGCCGCAGGTCCGCATCGCCTGGCGGATCACGCCGGAAGCGCTCGCCCCGGCGCTCCGCGTGAACGACACCGTGGACGCCGCCATGGAGGTGGAGGTGGACCGCGAGATCCCCGTGCGCGTCGCGCGGACGGGGGACGGGCCCGGGGAGGACGCCGTCGTCGAACCCGTGCTCCTCGAGCAGCCCGGGGTCACGGGCACGGTCGAAGGGCGGGGGCGGCTCCGGCCTCGCCGGCCGCGGCTCTTCGTGCCCGCGATGCCCGCCCCCCGCTACGCGGTGCGTGGGCGGCGCGTCGAGGGCGACCCGCCCCTTCGGCTGGTCCTCGACGCCGACGGCGGGGACGAGGCGTGGCGCGCCCGCCTGCTCGGCGAGGCGCCGTCGATCGAGCAGCCTTCCGACGCCCCCGTGCGCTGGCGCTGGGAGCGGGAGGACGGTCCGACCTGGCGCCTCGTGGCGGAGGGGCCGTGGCGCGGGCCCGCCCCCGACGTGTTCCGGACCACGCGGTGGCCGGCGCCGGTCGCGGTCTCCTGGCCGCCGGGCGAGGCTCCGGATCGCATCGCCGTCCTGGTGCGCCTGCCGGCCCGGTGGGGTCGCGTGGGCTGGGTCCTCGTGGCGCTCGCCGCGCTCGCCCTCGTCCTCGGCGTCGTCGTGGGGCTCCACATGCGGGCTCCGCGGCTGGAGGGCACCCTGCTCTACGCCATCCGCGGGCGCTCGGACACGGTCGGGCGCCTGGACCTCGCCGCGGTCGGACGCGGCCGCAAGGCCCTCCGCGCCGACCGCTTGGACCGCCTCTCCCTGGAGGGGGACGGCGAGGTTCTGGGCGTGGTCGAGAGCACCCGCGTCGGCGGGTTCCTGCGCCTCCTCCCCGTCGCCGGCGAGGGGGCGGGCTCGCACCTCCTCGTGGACGGCCTGACGGTCGAGACGCCGCGCCACCGCCTTCGCTACGTGAGCCCCCATCCCGACGACGTCCGGATCGACGTCCCGGTCGAGGACGTGCCCGACCTCCTCGGTCCGGAATACGATCTCTCCGGGGGACGGCTCGGGACCCTGGGCCCGGGCGGCGAACCCCCGACGGAACGGGCGGAGGCCGACGGCGACGCCACGCGTTCCTAGAGACGGCATCAGGAGGACGCGATGGGCGAGCGCGCCGGAGCCCGGAGAATTCGGATCGCCGCGGGCCTGTGCCTCGGCCTCCTCACCGCGCTCGCGGGGACGCCCACCCGCGCCGACGACCCGGCGGCCCCGCCGGCGGCCGCCCCCGCGCCCGCTCCCCCCCCGCTCCGTTCGCGTCTCCTCCTCGGCCGCACCGTCCGCACGCGGGGGGCCGTCGTCGTCGCCGTGCGCCTCGCGCCGGACCTCCAGCCCGGGCTGGGGGGTCACGTCGGTCTCTCCTTCATCCACGCGACGGTCTCGCATCTCCCGGGTCCCGCCGGGGAGTGGCACGTGCGGGTGCGAAACCCGCTCGACGTGCCATTGCTCGTCCCCGCGGGCGAGGTCCTCCTGACGCCGCAGGGCCCGTCGCGCATGACGGACCGGCCCGTCTGGATCCCCGCGAGCGCGGCCACCTTCGTTCCCGTCGTCCAGACGGTCGATCCCGCGCCCCCGGGACCGTACCTCTCGCGCGGCAACCTCCTGACGCCGGTCGAGCGCGCGCTCGAGGACCTCGACGCGCTCCGTCGTCGGATCCGGTTGCGCAACGGGGCCTTCGGCGTCGATGCCGCCCGCCGGGACGACGCGGGCGCCGCCTTCGTCTCTCCCGGATTCCTCGAGCGGCTGCCGCCGTACGAGGGCGCGCTCTCGTCGCTGGCGAACGGGCACGACGTGGTCGGCGTCTTCGTGGTCGGCGAGCGCGGCATCCACTTCGCGCACGTCGAGTTCGACGCCGCGCGCTTCCGCGCCCTCTGGCCGGCCCTCCTCCGCGGCATCGCCCTCGACGGCATGCGGATCGAAGACGCGGGCATGGCGCCGACCCCGAACGTCCAGACGCTGCTCCAGCAGCAGGCGCGCTCTCTTCTCGCCCTCCTCGATCCGGAACCCCTCCGCCGGCCGAATTTCGGTCGCGGCGAGGAACGGCTCTGGACGGCCGCGGGCCGCGACGAGGTCTGGCGGGGGCTCTTCGCCGACGGCCATCCCGTCAGCCTGACGCTGATCCGCCGGCCGCCCGCGCCGACGCCCCCCGGGGCGGGCCCCGGCACGCCCGCCGGTCCCGGGCCGGGGGGCACGGGCGGCACGGAGACCCCCGCGCAACCGGGTCGCGTGGAGCTGCAGCGGCGCGGCCCCCGCACCCAGGCCGAGAAGCGACTCGACGATCGACAGCGCGGCGCAACGAACGCGCCCCCGGGCCTCCCGCGCTCCGGGACGCCGTCCGGGGGCGGCATCGGCCCCTCGCGCGCCCGCTGACCCGCCGGGACGCCGGAGCCCGCATCCGGCCTCTACTCCGGGTCCGGGTGGCCGCTCTCCTTCTGCTGTTCCGCGAGAGCGAGCGCCATCTCCACGGCCTCCTCCGCCGTCCGCACTTGGGGCAGCATGCGGTCGAACAGGGTGTCGCGGTCGAGTTTCCACGTGCGCAAGCCGACGACGGGGATGTTGTGCTTGAGCGCGATCGCGATCTCGGAGAGCGTCCCGAGCCTCCCGCCCACGGCGATCGCGGCTTCGCCGGCCGTGGCGACGAGCACGTTGCGCCCGTCGCCGAGCCCCGTGGGAATCGCCACGTCCACGTACGGATTCGCGGCCGTGCGGCTGTACGTCCTGAGGATCCCGACCGTGAGGCCGCCCGCCTCCTTGGCGCCCATGCAGGCCGCCTCCATGATCCCGTAGAGCCCGCCACAGACGACGCCGACCCCCCGCTTCGCGAGCAGTCGTCCCACCTCCGCCGCCAGGTTGTACTCCTCGCGACTCGGATTGCCCGTGCCGAAGACGGCGACCATGCGCTGCACGCCCCGATCTTCGGCTCCGGCGGCCCTCCTGGCAACAAGGGGCGCGGCGTACGCGCCCTGGGTTCGTCGGGGGATTCGTCGGAGGGTTCGTCCAGGGGCGGCCAGGGCCCCGCCCCGCTTGGCCGGCCGTCCAGGACGACTACCATGGATCTCCTTCGAGGAGGCCCCGATGAGCCGCTTGCCGCACGTCCCCGTTCTCGCCCTGCTCGCGGCGCTCTTCGCGTCCGCGACGGTCGTGGCCGGCGACACGCCGCCCACACTCACGACGCATCCGATGAACGACGCCGCACCGGGCGAGTACGTCCGCTTCCGGATCGACGGCAAGGGCGGGTGGACGCGGTACTCCGTCCAGACGGTCCTGGAGGTGAAGGACGGGAAGGCCTGGATCGAGGAATGGAGGACCGACGCGGAAGGCAAGGCCGGGTCCGGCCTCCTCTGGAGCGGCTGGGCGAACGTGCCCAAGGAGATCGAGCCGCTGTCGTACCAGAAGATCGTCGAGGACGAGATGGTCCCGCTCGAGCTCGGCGGGAAGAAGGTGTGGTGCCGCCACCTCGTCGTGAACCAGCCGGCCCACCCGCCAATTCCCGAGCCACGCGTGCGGCGGGAGGTCTGGTTCAGCAACGACGTGCCCGGGTGGGGCCGGGTGAAGATCGTCGAGGCGGACGACACGAAGACCGCCGTGTCCTGGGGGACGATGTCCAAGGAGGACCTCGACAAGGCCAAGGAAGCGCGCGACAAGCGCGAGGCGGGCGAGAGGGAGGACTGATCCGGGAGAACCGTCACCGGCCGCCGGCGACGGGACGGCGCTACCCCCGCACGTAGCCCACGATGCCCCCCACGAGCAGCGCGCCGATCAGGAGCGCGCCGCCGAGCACGCGCCACCAGTTGGCGAGTCGCACGCCGAAGGTACCGGCGAGGAAGAGCAGCACGCCGCCGGCGAGCAGGACGGCGATGCCCGGCTCGGGCGTCACGCCCTTGAGCGCGGGTCGCACGATCGTGTTGACGGCCGGGACCGTCACCGCGGCGACGCCGACGAGCGTCGCCAGGATCAGGGCAGGGCTCCGCGCACGCCGGCAGTGGTGGAGCACGAAGTAGACGAGGAGGAGGAGCGCGAGGGGGGGCAGCGCGGCGAGGCCGATGGCCACCACGCGGATCCCGCGCGCCGCCCTTTGCGTCCCGGCGTCGTTGGGAAGCCTGCCGGAACCCGTGGTGCCGAGCGCGGTGCGTGCCCAGAAGAAGATGTCGAGGCCCGTCACCTCGTGGGTGCGTTCGACGTCCGCCGCGAGGCGGTCCCAGTCCTCGCGGACATCGAGGTCCGCGGCCACGGGGCTCGCCGCCAGCCGCTCGCGGAACGCCTCGGCCTCCGAGGGGCGCACGCGCGCCCAGGGGAGGAAGAACCCGACGAGAACGAGGAGGGAGCCGACCACGCCGGAGAGGCTGCACACCCGCAGCCGGGGCGCCTCCTCCAGCGGTCGGGGAGCGAGCGGCTCGGCGTCCACCCATGGAGGATACCCACGGAATCCGAGCGGACCGCGCCCCCCCTTGCCGTCGGAGCCCCCGGCATCGGCGCGTCGTCTCGGGCGCCCGCGGGATCCGGAGGGTCCGCCGAGCGAGGAGCGGCGGAGCGCGGGCGCCGCCGGGCGGGCCGCTACCATGCCGCCATGGCCCGAGACGCCATCCGGATCCGCGGCGCGCGGACGCACAACCTCGCGGATTTCGACCTCGACCTCCCCCGTGGCGCGTGGACCGTCGTGTGCGGGGTCTCGGGGTCCGGCAAGTCGTCCCTCGTCCTCGACACGCTCGGCGCGGAGTCCCGACGTCGCTTCCTCTCGACGCTCGAGCGCACCGCGCGGACGCCGCCGGTCGAACGGCCGGACGTGGACGCGATCGAGGGGCTGCCGCCGGCCGTCGTCGCCGGCTTCCTCGCCCGTTCGCCCGGTTCCCGGCACACGCTCGGCACGCTGACCGAGGTGACCCACGCGCTCCGTGCGCTCTTCGCGCGGGCGGCCGTCCCTCACTGCCCCGTCTGCGACCGGACGCTCCTCGTGAGCGACCGGGAGACGATCGCCCGCGACCTCATCGCGAGACCCGCGGGCACGCGCGTGGTCCTTCTCGCCCCTCGGGGACGCGGTCCGGATGCGCTCGCCGAGGCCCTGCGGCAGGGGTTCGTCCGCGTGCGCGTCGGCCGGGGGCCCGTGACGCGCATCGAGGACACACCGGCGCCCGGAGACGACGACACGGTGGAAGTCGTCGTCGATCGGCTCGTCGCGAAAACGGGCGCGGAGGACCGGTTCCGCGCGTCCGTGGAGCAGGGGCTCGGGCTCGGCGGCGGGGTCCTCCGGGCCGTCGTGGGCCGGGACGGCGAGGAGCGGACCTTCGCGGACCGCCCGTTCTGCGGCGAAGGCCACGGCACCTGGCCGCGGCTCTCCCCCTCCCTCTTCTCCTTCGACAGCCCGCACGGCGCCTGCCCGCGCTGCGAGGGGCGCGGCACGGTGGAGCGCCGCGGCGCCGTCGTCCGGTGTCCGGACTGCGCGGGTCGGAGGCTGGCCCCGTTCCCGCGCGCGGCGCGTCTCGCGGGCCGTACCTTCGGGGAGCTCGAAGACCGCACGGTGGAGGAGCTCGCGCGTTGGCTGGACGCGTTCCAACCGGAAGGGCCGGCGGCGGTGCTGTGCGCTCCCGCCCGCGAGGACGCCTCGTCCCGGCTCCGCTTCCTCTGGGAGGTCGGCCTCGGCTACCTGCAGCCTTCGCGGCCCGCGTCCACCCTGTCCGGCGGTGAGTTGCATCGCGCCCGTCTCGCCGCCGCGTGCGCGGCGCGTATGAGCGGGCTTCTCTACCTCCTCGACGAACCGACGGCCGGTCTCCACCCGGTGGAACGCCCGCCGCTGAGGCAACGGCTTCGCCGGCTCGTGGACGAGGGCAACACCGTCGTCGTCGTCGAGCACGATCCGGAGACCATCCAGGCCGCCGACCACGTCGTCGAGCTGGGACCGGGCGCGGGCGTGGAAGGCGGCCACGTCCTCGACGCCGGCCCGCGCGCGGAGGTGGTCGCCCGCGCCCGCGCGCCGATCGTCCGGGCGCTGCTCGCGGGCACCCCGCCGCTGCGCCAGAGAGCGCGAGCGGACGGGGAGGTGCTCGTGCTCCGCGGCGCGTCCTTCCGGAACCTCGCGGGCTTCGACTGCACGTTCCCGCTCGGCGCGGTCACGGCGATCACGGGGCGCAGCGGTTCGGGCAAGAGCACCCTCCTCCTCGATGTCCTCGCCCCCGTGCTGAGGGCCGCGGTCGAAGGCACGGCCCGCCCGACGGGCCGGGCCGCCGCCCTGGAGGGAGCCGCGGCCGTCCGGCGCGTCGGGGTGGCGCGCCCGCGTGCGTCGCGGCACCGGCGCGCGACGCCCGGAAGCGTGCTCGGCACCTTGAAGGGCGTCCAGCGCTTCTTCGCCGCGACGCTCGAGGCCCGCGCCCGCGGGTGGGGTCCGTCGCGATTCAGCCGGCACGTCAAGGGGGGGCGCTGCGAGGCGTGCAAGGGCCTCGGTGACCGCCCCGTCGCGTTGCGCGACCTCGGTCCCATGCGCGTCCCGTGCGACGCGTGCGACGCCACGGGGTTCGCGCCGGACACGCTCAAGGTGCGCGTGAAGGGGCTGTCGATCGCGGACGTCATGGCGCTGCCGTTGTCGCGCGCCGCGGAGGTCTTTCGCGACCTGCCCTCGGTCGCCCGTCCCCTGGAGGCAGCCACCGAGGTCGGACTGGGATACGTCCCGCTCGGCGAACCGACCAGTCGGTTGAGCGGCGGCGAGGCCCTCCGCCTCCGCCTCGCCTCGGCGCTCGGCCGGCGCGGCGAGGGCCACGCCGCCTACCTGCTCGACGAACCGTCCGCCGGACTCCATCCCGACGACGTGGGCCACCTCGCACGCGTGCTGCGGGGTCTCGGCGGCGCGGGGCACCTCGTCGTGCTGGTCGAGCACCACCCGGCGCTCGTGGCGGCGGCCGACCACGTCGTCGAGTTGGGCCCGGGGCCGGGCGAGGACGGCGGACGGCTCCTCTACGAGGGTCCGCCGGCCGGCCTGCTCGACGTGGCGGCGTCGCCCACCGGGGCCTGGTTCGCGGGCCGCTGTGGCGACACGGCGCTGGAGCCGGCGCCGCCCCACCGGTAGGCCGCCGCCTCGAGGACGGCCCGCGCGGCGCGATCGGCGACGCCGGCGACCTCGACGGGCGCGCGCACGCGCCGGGCGAGCGCGTCCCGCGCCGTCCGCCACGCGTCGTCGCTGGAGACGAGGCGGAGGAAGTCGCGCGCGACGGGCCGCCCGCGAGGCGCGACCACGAGGCGCTCGGGGGCCACCTCCCTCCGGGCGATCAGGTTCACGAGCCCGAACCACGGCGCGGTGAGCCCGACGAGAGCACCCAGGCGCGTCCACGGCGACACCCGGTAGAACACGGCGTGCGGGACGAGCCCCACGCCGAGCTCCGCGGTGATGGTCCCGCTGGCGGCGAGGGCGCCGAGCAGCGACGCGTCCTCGTCGCCGGCGAGCCCGCCGACGGCGAGGGTCACGTCGCCGGGGCTCCGTCTCGCCGACCGGGCGGCCTCCTCGAAGAGCGCGCGGTGCCCCTCCTCCGCGAGCCGGACGACGAAGCGCGTGCCCGGGACCGCGGCCTGGATCTCGCCAGCGGCCTCCAGCAGCAGCCCCGCGTGCGCGCGGATCTCCTGGCGACGGCTTCCGGGAAGCAGCTCGACCCACCCTCGCTCGGGTCGCGACGCCGGCGTTCGCGGCGGCGCGAGCGGCGCCTCGAACAGGGGATGCCCGACGTGCACGCAGGGGATGCCGCTGCCTTCGAAGATCGATGGTTCGAACGGGAACACGGTGAGCATGCGGTCCACGGCGCGACGCCAGCGGATCAAGCGCCAGGGCGCGTACGCCCACACGGCCGGCGGCACGAGGTGTACCGCGGGGATGCCCCGCGCCCGGGCCCAGGCTGCGAGTCGTCCGTTGAGGCCCGGGAAGTCCACGGTCAGCAGCGCGTCGGGGGGATCCTCGCGCCACAGGGCGAGCGTTGCCGCCAGAAGTCCCCACCAGCGCCCCAGCGAACGGACCACGGCGACGACCCCGACCACGGCGTCGCCCGTGATGTCCCGGTCCAGCACCGCGCCCGCCGCCCGCGTGGCGTCCCCGGCGTACCCGCGGACGCGCAGGTCGGGGCAGCGTTCGCGAAGCGCCGACACCACGCGCGCGGCGAGGCGGTCTCCGGACGCCTCCCCCGCCACGACGAAGATCGTGCGGCCGGCCCACGCCGCGGGATCGGGAGCGGGCGGCTCGCCGACCGGACAGGCGTCGGACCGCTCCAAGCGGCGGCGGAGGCGGGCCCGCACCCAGGGCTTCAGCACCGGAGAGGCGACCACCCACGCGAAGGCGGGGATCACCCCCAGGAGCGTCCGAACGAGCAGACCGAAGACCCGTACGTGATCCAGGAAGCGCGGGACGGCGCGACCGGTCACGGCGCGTCGTTGGCCGCGCGGCGCCGGCGAGCGCGCCCGCCGACCCAGCCGAGGTTCAGCGCGTTCACCGTCACGTGCGCCACCACGGCGGGCCACAGGCTCTCCGTCCCCTCGCGGACCAGTCCGAGGAGGAACCCCGCGACGAGGGCGAAGAGCGGGTAGAGCCAGAGCGAGCGCCGCGGGAGCACGTGGACGAGCGCGAAGAGGAGCGTCGTCCCGATCAGGCCGAGGTGGGGCCAGAGCGCTCCCCGGAAGAGCAGCTCCTCGGCGAACCCGCTGACCAGGGCCAGGAGGATCGCGGTCCCCCAGGAGATCGGCCCCAGCAGGTCGGCGAGTCCGTCGGCCATGCGTGTCATGGGCCGCCACGAGCGCGCACCCACTCGCGTCAGCGCCACCAGGGCAAGCCCCACGGCCAATCCGCCGAGCAGCTCCGCCCCTTCCGCCGACGTCTCGCCGAAGAGCGTCTTCCAGCCGTGCGTGAAGAGCGCGAAGCCGGCGGCGAAGAGCGCGACCAGCGCGTAGAAGCCCGTCGCGAGGCGGAGCCACGCATGGCCCACGTCGCCGGACGTCGGCGGGGGACGCCCGATGCCCGAGGGGACCTCGGTTCGGGGGGCCTCCGGGCCCGTGCCTTCGCTGGACTCGCTCGCTCGCGCCACGCCAAGAGCCTACCGTCGGCCGACCGGTCCGCGCGGACCGCCCCGAGCGCCCCGTCCCCCCCAACGCGGGCGGCCCCCCGACCCCGGAGGAACGGCCGCCCCGGCGGACGGCCGGGGCGCTTCCCGCGGTCGACGGCGCCCCGACGTCCGGCGCGGGGCGCGCGGCACGCGACCGCGGCTACGATACCCCCCCCACGGCTCGGAGGACGCCCATGCACATCCAGGAACTCGCCCGCCGGCTCGGGGCCGAGGTGGACCCGGACGCCGACGTGGAGATTCACGGAGCGGCCACGATCGAGGACGCGGGACCGACGGACGTCACCTTCCTCGCGAACGTGAAGTACGTGCGCCGGCTCCGCACGTCGAAGGCGGGCGCCGTGCTGGTGGAGCCCGGCTTCGAGGAGCCGTCCGCGCCGGTCCCGATGCGCGTCGAGGGCCCCTACCTGGCCTTCGCGAAGGTCCTGGAGCACTTCCACCGCCCGCCGGCGCCGCCGCGCGGCATCCATCCCACGGCCGTGCTGGGCGAGGACGTCGAGGTCGGCGACGACGTCGCCGTGGGGCCCTACGCGGTGATCGGCGATGCGGTGGTCCTCGGCGACGGCGTGGTCGTCCACCCCCACGTCGTCGTCTACGAGGGCGCGCGCATCGGCGCGGGATCCATCCTCCACAGCTTCGCCGTGGTGCGGGAGCACGTGACGCTCGGAGCCGGCTGCATCCTCCAGAACGGGGCGGTGGTCGGTGCGGACGGCTTTGGCTTCGCGCCCCGGCCGGATCGCTCGTGGCACAAGATCCCCCAGACGGGCGTCGTCGAGCTCGGCGACGGGGTGGAGGTCCAGGCGAACGCGTGCGTGGACCGCGCCACCGTGGGCGCGACGCGCATCGGGCGCGGCACGAAGCTGGACAACCTGGTCCAGGTCGGACACGGCAGCCGGGTCGGCGAGGACACGTTGCTCTGCGGGCAGACCGGACTCGCGGGGTCCAGCGACATCGGCGACCGGGTGATCCTCGCCGGCCAGGTCGGCGTCGCCGGACACTGCCGCATCGGCAACGACGTCGTCCTCTCCGCGCAGAGCGGCTCGCAGGGAGGCATCGAGAAACCGGGCTTCTACGGCGGCTCCCCGGCCATGGACATGGGGGCGTACCGCCGCTGGGTGAACCTGCAGCCGAAGATCCCCGAGCTCTTCCGCCGCGTGAAGAAGCTGGAACGGGCCAGCGGCGACGCCGGCGCGTAGCCCCCCTTTCGCCCGCCGGGTGCCGGTGCCCACGGCGTCAGTACGCGTGCTCGTCGAGCTTGACCTTGCCGCGGAAGGTCCAGTAGATCACGGCCGTGTAGGCGAGGACGAAGGGCATGCCGATCGCCACGATCAGCAGCCCGATGCGCATCGTCTTCGCGCTCGAGGCCGCCCGCCACATCGTGAGGCTGTTCTCGCCACCGCCCGCGGCCGTCACGATGTTGGGGTACAGGGCGACGCCGAACAGACCGACCATGCACGCGATGGTGAGGGACGAGCTGAGGAAGGCCTGCCCGTACCTCCTGCGGAAGAAGGACCGGGGGATGTTGGCGATGGCGAGCACGTTCACGACCGCCACGATCCCCGCCCAGGGGAAACGCTGGACGTTTCCGACCACGCGCGGCACGGCGATCAGCGTGTACATGGTCACGAGGAAGTAGAGCACGAGGAAGACGCCCCAGGTGTGCCAGAGCCAGGGTCCGAGCCGATCCTGGACCTCTCCTTCCGTCTTCAGGAAAAGGTACATGGCCCCGTGCATGGCAAAGAGCGCGACGGCGAGAAGCCCCACCAGGAGGGGATACGGGTGCAGCAGATCGAAGAAGGTGCCGGTGAACTCGCCGCGCACGCTCAGCGGCAGGCCCTTCACGGCGTTGCCCACCGCCACGCCGAAGAGGAGCGTAGCCAGGGCGCTGGAGGCGAAGAACCCCAGATCCCAGAACGAACGCCACGCCGACGAGGCCCCCTTCCCGCGCATCTCGATGCTCACGGCGCGCAGCACGAGGCTGAACAGCAGCAGCATGAACGCGATGTAGAACCCCGAGAAGATCGAGGCGTACGCCTCGGGGAACATGGCGAACAGGGCTCCGCCGAACGTCACGAGCCACACCTCGTTGCCGTCCCAGAGCGGGCCGATCGAGTTCACGAAGAGGCGTCGCTCGTGGTCGGTGCGAGCCAGAGGGTGGAGGATGCCGACCCCAAGGTCGAAGCCGTCGAGGATCGCGTACCCCGCAAGGAGCACGCCCAGGAGGCCGAACCAGATCGTGGCGAGGTCCATCAAGCGTCCTCCTTCGCTTCGGTCATGGACTGCTGGTGCCCGGTGAGACGGCCGGCCGCGTCCAGGAACCCACCGCCCTCGGGAGGCTCCACGCCGGCGCCTTCCGGACCGTGTTGGATCTTGTCGTTCAGGACGCGGATCCAGACGATCCCCAGGAGCACGTAGATCAGCCCGAACATGAGGATGGAGCCGAAGACGGACCCGCCGGAGAGCACGGGGCTGACCCCGTCCTCCGTGCGGAGCGCGGCGACGCGGGTCTCCGTGCTGCCGTCCTCCATCGCCGCCTCGTACGTTTCGTAGCGGACGAATCCCTCGTCATCGTACGCGACGTCCCCCTGGGCGCTCCGCTCCACGACGGGATGCACGATCCACGGCTGCCGTCCGACCTCCGCGGCGGCCCATCCCAGTTGGTTCGCGACGACGGGACCGATCACGGCGAACACGAACACCCACATCAGCCAACGCGTGCGAAACAGGCTTCCCCGCCAGAGGAGGAAGACGGCCAGGAGCGTCAAGGCGATGAACAGGACCCCGAGCGCAACCATGACGTGGTACGAGAGAAACGGGACCGCTACCGGGGGACGGTCCTCGGGGCGGATCTTGTCGAGGCCGATGACCTCGGCGTCGAAGTCTTCGTGGAGGAGGAAGCTCAGCCCGCCGGGAATCGCGATGTTCGCGTCGACGCGCCCTTCCTTCTCGTTCGGAATGCCGAACAGGCTGAGGTCCCCCCGGCCGGTGTGGAAGTGCCCCTCGAAGGCGGCCATCTTCGCCGGTTGGGTGTCGTACACGTTCTTCGCCTGGAGGTGCCCGCTGAACAGCGACGCGAGGCTCGCGATGGTGGCAAGGATCAGTGCGCCTCGGAAGGAGTAGCGCGCGAACTCCTCGTGGCGGCGCTTCAGCAGATACCACGCGCTGATGCTCATCACGAAGAAGGAGCCCATGATGAACGCACCGATCAGGACGTGGACGAGACGGTGCATGGTGCTCGGGTTGAACACGAGCGCCCAGAAGTCCACGATCTCGGCTCGCACCACCGGCCGGCCGTTTACGAACCAGGGCTGCCCGTCCCGCGTCATCTGCACGAGATGGTGCCCAGCGGGTGTCTGCTGCCAGCTGTTCGCCACGACGATCCAGATGGACGAGAAGATCGACCCCAACGAGACCATCAGCGTGGAGAAGAAGTGCATCTTCGGGCCGACACGCCTCCACCCGAAGACGAGCACGGCCAGGAACCCGGACTCCAGGAAGAAGGCGAAGATGCCCTCGGCCGCGAGCGCGCTGCCGAACACGTCGCCCACGAAGCGCGAGTAGCCCGACCAGTTCGTGCCGAACTCGAACTCCATGACGATGCCGCTGGCCACGCCGATTGCGAAGTTGAGCGCGAAGAGGCGCGTCCAGAACCTCTGCGCGGTCCGGTAGAGGTCGTCCCCGGTCTTCAGGTACCGGGCCCCCAGGTAGACGAGGACGACGCCCATCCCGATCGTGAGCGGCGGGAAGAGATAGTGGAACATCACCGTCAGCGAGAACTGGAGGCGGGACAGCCAGACGACGTCCATCGACGACTCCCTCCGTCGGATGAAGCGGGCGGAGGGGCAGCATCGCCCGGAGCGGTCATCGGGTTGTCAGGGGGATGACGCCCGCTGGGGTCCCCGGGAGGGTGTCCCGCCGGCGCCCGCGGGGCCCTCGATTCGCAAAGCGATCAGTGCGGTTCGCGCTGCAGCCGGACGTCGTCGATGTGGACGGTTCGCGCGCGTGCGCTGCCCTCGAGGATGATCGTGACGGAAGCGATGTCGGCGAGGTCGAGACGTCGCCCGTCGGGTCCCTCGGTGATCGCCGTCGTGGAGATCTCGACCGTACCTCCCGATGGATCCAAGAGGAATTCCCTCTCGAAGCGCGAGCGGAGGTCGTCGCCGCTCTGTCCGTCGCGGATCTGGACGCGCAGGGGAAGGGGCTTCTCGCCGTCGGCCTGGACGTCGAAGGCGAAGCCGTCCCACCCCCTCCAGTCGCGAACGGGCCAGACGAGGGCGAGTTCCGGCGAGATCCCCGAGGGCAGGGGCACCTCCAGGCTCCACGCCCCCTGCGTGGCGTGGGCACGTACCCGACGGGGCTCCGTCTCCTGGAACCGCCACCGTCGCATCTCGAGCGCCGACTCGAATCCCGAGAGGACGGGCAGCTCGCGCTCGCGGCCCCGTGCGTCCAGGAGGTCCATGACGCCCGCTTGCAGGCCGTACGCCAACACGCCGAGGCCCAGCAGGACCGGGATCCACACCCATCCGGAGTCCGGACGGCGGCCGAACCAGAGGAGGGTGGCTCCCGCCGCCCCCGCGGCGCCCGCGATGAGGTACTCGCGCGAGAAGCCGCCTCCCAGCAGGGGGCGGACGGCCTGGGCCGCACCGAGCAGGAGGAGGGCGAGCAGCAGCGCGGAAGAGCCGGCCCCGACCGGCGAGAGACCGCTTCCTCGCGCGAGCAGGGTGCGCAGCGCGGCGACCACGAGAGCCCCGACGAGGACGTGGCCGATGGAGATCAGCGCGACGACGGACCGGTCCCGACGCGGAAGCGGCACGAGGAGCACCGCGAGGGCGATCGCCAGCACGAAGAGGGCCGTCCCGACGGCCATCCCGGTCGGCCTCGCGACGGCGGCGGGCGCCCGGGCGTGGATCGACGTTTCGCCGCGTTCCATCCCGGGCTCCCTCACCGCGTGCGGATCCATGTCTCGATCAGGCCCACCCCCGCCGGGTCCGCGACGCGGCTTCCGAGCGGCGGCATGCGTGTGCCGTCGGTGCGGCGCATGCGCTCCCACAGCACGCTGGAGGAGGGGGCGCCGGGCGCGACGCGGCGCGCGTCCTCGAGGCCGAGGTCGCCCTCGGTGGGAGGGACGTCCAGGAGAGCCATCTGCGCCTCGGACGTCCCGGCGCGAAGGTCGATCCCGCCGGGCGCGGGGCCGCCCGGCCGGTGGCACTGCGCGCAATTCGCGTGGAGGTACGCACGGGCGCGGGCGTCCACGGGAGCCCCCGCGTCGGAGGGCACCGCGAAGGCCGGGTAGGAGGCCGGCGGCGCCAGATCCACGTCAAAGAGCCCGACGTGGTTCCAGGCGCGGAGCTGGTTGTCCGTCGCCGCGGGATAGGCGAATTCCCGGTTCAACTGGCGGGTGTGCACGCCGAGCACGGTACCCGCGGCGTCGGTGTGACAGCGGAAACAGTCGCTCGGAGCGGGGAATTCCCAGATCTGCGTGCGCTCCCCGCCGGGCGCGCCGGGATCCCGGACGACGAGCGTCGCCGTCTCGGCGCCGGTCAGGAGAAGCGCGTCGTCCTGCGCGTCGTTCCAGCGGTAGGTGGACGCCGACCACCCCATGACCATGTTCACGAGCACCCGGGTCTCGAGGCGTCGAGCCGAGGCCGGGTCCCCGGCGACGAGCGGTAGCTCGAAGTGCTTGACGAGGACGGTTCCGACGGGGAACGCCCAGGGTCCGGTGTCGTCGAAGGCGATCGACCCGGTCGGCGGCAGGCCGATCCATCGCTGCTTCAAGGCGCCGTCGCTGTAGAGGGGCGCGCGGACGTCGTAGGGCACCAGCCCGGGATTCGGCTCCAGGGTGGCGAGATCCCGGAACAGCCCCGTCTCGGAGAGCCGTTCGGGCATGGCCGGGGGAGGGGTCGGATCCTGCTCCTCGAACCGCCAGAGCGTTCCCGCCAACGACACGGCGTACAGTTCCCCCCGCGCGTCCTCACCGAAGCTCGCCACCTGCCCCACGCTGCCGATGACGTCGTTCGAGACGACCGACGTTCCGACGTGGACCAGCGCCCGGATCCCCCCGGAGCCGTAGTCGCCGTAGACGTACGCTCCGAGCAGCGAGGGAACCGCCGTGCCGCGGTAGACGTAGCCGCCGATCACGCACGTGCCGGCGACGCGCGGGTAGTCCAGGACGGGAGGCGAGAAGGCGCCCGGGGGAAGGCCGGCGGGGTTGCGATGGGACCGCGTCCCCTCGTAGACCGGCCAGCCCAGGTTGCTGCCGGCCGTCACGCGGTCGATCTCCTCCCGTTCTCCCTGCCCGACGTCGCCGACCCACAGGTCCCCGGTGCCGCGGTCGAAGGAGAACCGCCAGGGATTTCGAAGCCCCCACGCCCAGAGCTCCCCTCGCAAACCGGGCTCGCCCGCCAGCGGATTGTCGGAAGGCACGGCGTAGGTGGCGCGCCCCCGGACGTCGAGGCGGAGCAGGCCTCCGAGGAGGGTCGTCCTGTCCTGGGCGTTGTCCTCCGGGTCGTTCGCGCTTCCCCCGTCCCCGACGCTCACGTACAGCATCCCGTCCGGGCCGAAGGCGAGCATTCCCCCGTCGTGATTCCCGTAGGGCTCGGGAATCTGGAGCACGATCTCGCCGCTCTCCCCGTCGGCAACGGGCACGTCGTCGGCGGCGAAGGTCCCCGCGTAGCGCGCGAGCACGGAGCGACGGGGATTCGCGGCCGAGTAGTAGACGTAGAACGTGCCGCCGTGCGCGTCCCAGTCGGGGTCGAAGGCGAGCCCGAGGAGCCCCTCCTCGTCGTGGGAGCGGCTCACGAGGGGCCGGATGTCGAGAAACGTCGCGGCGGCGTCGGCGTCGGATCGGTCGGGGAAGACGAGGATCCGCCCCGCCTGCTCGACCACGTAGAGCCACGCGGAGCCGTCCGGGGCGGCCGACAGGAAGACGGGGCGCTCGAACGTCAGGGCGCCGAACGCCCGCACGACCCCCACGCCCGAGGGGTCGGGGCGTCCCGTGGGGAAGGCGAGCCCCTCGGGGGCGGGGCGCCCCGTCAGGCCGAACGGCGCCGGGGAGACGGTCGTTGGGCCGCCGCCCCCGCCGCAGGCGAGGAGCAGGAAGGCCAGGACCACGGCCAGGGCCAGGAAGGGCGGAGACCAGGGGAGGAGAGGTCGCAAGGGATGGGGCCGAGACGCGCTACCCCGCCCGCGCCGGGCGGGGAGGCCACAGGCGAGCATACGCGTGGCTCCAGCCCGTGGCCCCGAGCATTGACTTCTCCCCCACACCGCGCGGACGGACACGAAAGCGGGAGCCCCCGCCGAGGCGGGGGCTCCCGTTGCAGGGCCGGACGGCCGGGGCGCGGGGCCCCGGCCGTCCGGAGGGGTTACGGCCGCGTGATGCCGAAGCTCGCGTTCGGCGAGTCGTTGATGATTCCGTCGTCCATGCTGTCGATCGAGTCGTAGATCGTCTGCATGACGTACTTGCCGTTGTGGATGCCGCTGCACGGATCCAACGCGGAGTGGTAGTTGTACGCCGCCTCGAGCAGGAGGTCGTCGAAGTCGCGGTAGCGGTTCGCGAAGGTGAGCTCGCCGGGGTCGGGCACGTCGTCGGCGTTGGTGTCCATGAAGAAGTAGGGGTACGCGCTCGCCGAGTACACGATCGGAGAGGCGTTCGCACCCCCGTTCAGGCGGTTCTTGGCGTAAGCCTGGATCTGGGCCAGGAGGATCGCCTCCATGCCCGCGATCTCCTTCGTGTACCCCTCCACCGAACTGTCGCCGTCGTAGTCGACCGCGTCCCCGGGGTTTCGGAAGTCGTCGGGGTCGGTGACGCCGTGGCACGTGGAGCAACTCAGCCCACTGGCGGTCGTGTTCACCGTCCAGGTGTGCGGGCCGTCGGTCCGCGCCCCCATGTGGCACCCGATGCACGTCTTGGCGTCCGCGGGGTGCGAGGTGAACGGCGTCTGCCCGCGGTACGTGAGGCCCGCGTACTCATAGCCCGCCGTCACGTCCGTGCCGAAGAAGATCGCCGCGGCCGCCAGGTAGTGGCGGTTGACGAAATCATAGGAGTCGTAGTCCGGCGCCTGGACGACGGTGTTCGCCGAGGCGGTCGCGACATCGTCGCCCGAGCCGCGGCCCTGGTGGCAGGACATGCACAGGTTGCTGGCGTCCCCCAGGTCCTTCGTCACGCCGGAGGGGAACTCCACGTCCACGAGGGGACCGCTCCCGGCCGTGTCCTGGGTCTCCCACTTGGTGGCCTGGCTCGCGAACAGGTCCGTCGACTCGTGGCAACCGCGGCAGCCCACGACCTCGATGGCCCGGACGGGACCGTCGTCGATCGTCATGTTGTCGGCGTAGTCCGCGAAGCCGCTCGAGGTGTGGCACCGCACGCAGTCGGTCTCCACCTCACCGGTGTCGTCCCAGTGGCGGTACGGTGGCTGGTCCGCCCGGGCGTGGCCGGACATCTTGAACTGGGCGGTGGCCGCCTGCTGGATGGTGAGCCCCGTCGCGTCGAAGCCGGTGCGTCCGGGCGGGATCACGCTCGGCGTGCCGCCCAGGTCCATGGTCGAGTCGTACAGGAACTGCTGGACGTACGTCCCGTTGTGGATGTAGCCGCAAGGCTCCTTCTCCGCGACCTGGTAGTTGTAGGCCGCCTCGAGCAGCGCGTCGTCGAAGGCGGTGTACTTGTTGGCGTTGACGCCTTCGCTCGGCTCGCAGGTTCCGTTCCCGTTCGTGTCGATGAAGAAGTAGGGATAGGCGTCCGGGCTGTAGCAGATGGCCGTCCCGATCGTTCCGGTCGCGTAGGCCTGGATCGCCGACAGCAAGTCGGACTTGAGGCTCGTGATCCGGGTGTGGTTCAGGCCCGGCGTCCCCCCCAGGGTCTCGAAGCTCGCGCCCCCGTGGCAGCCGGAGCAGTCGGCAACCTCCGGCAGGAAGGTGTGCGACTTGTTGCTGCCGCGCATGTGGCAGCCGACGCACGTCTCGAGCTCCTGCGGGTGCGAGGGGAACGTGTTCCGCGGGAAGTACGCCATGCCCGCGTACTCGTAGCCGCCGGCCACCTCGGAGCCGAAGTAGCTGGCCGCGGCCGCGAAGTAGTGGATGTTGATGAAGGAGTGCGGCCCGCCGGGGTTCTGGGAGATCTCGTCGTCCACGTCCACCGAGCTCGCGCGGCCCTGGTGGCAGGCCATGCACTGGTTGCTCGGCCCGAACAGCGACACGCTCTCGCCCGACGGGAAGAGGATCGGGTCCATGGCCGGGTAGGTGGCCAGGTCGTCCCACAGGGTGTTCGGGATGCCGTCGTGGCAGCCGTCGCACGAGAGGCCGAGGGGAAGGGAAGCGTCGAGATCGACGGTGCCGTCCTCGGCGTAGTCCACGAAGCCCACGGGGGAGTGGCACTTCGCGCAGGACGTCGAAACGACGCCGTCGTCGTCCCAGTGGCGCCACGGCTCCGCACCGATGTCCCCGTGGCCGCTCTTCGCCCAGTCCTCCTTGATGCCCGGGCCGCCGGTCACCACGTAGCCCTCGGTCACGGGATCGGAGGCGTTCGCGGAAGCGTCCACGGCGAAGAACCGGAGGACGGTGTCGCTGCTCACCGCGATCGGGCCGCTGTAGAGCGTGCTCTGGTCCGTCGGGGCGGTCCCGTCCATCGTGTAGTAGATGACCGGGTTGGCGTCACGGGCGTCGGTCGCCGTGAGGGTCACGCCGCTCGGATAGCTCGCCGCGTAGCCGCCCATCGGCGTGGCCGAAACGGACGGCGGGGTCGTGTCGGGGAGCGGGGGAACGAAGGGGTTTCCTCCGTCGCTTCCGCAGGCGCCGACGGCGACCGAGAGCGCGAGAACCACGACGAACGTCGTCGCGTGGCGTAGATGGGTGCTCATGAAACCCTCCGCAATGGCTGGGCGACATACCCTCTGCCGCTGCCCGTCTTCCATGGACACACTGTACCGCCTGGTAGGGCCTGTCTTCCCTCTCATCCGGCCGATCGGGGGGCGGAAAGCCCCACGGGCGCCGTCCCTTGCGAATGAGAATCAACTGCGATGGGGGGTTCCCGAACCCCCATGGGGCTCCGTCCCGTGTCGGCCCGCCCCATGTCGGCCCGCCCCTTCCGGCCCCCATCGCCGTGGCGACCGAACCCTCTCAGAACAGTTTGGCGGCGAGGGACGGTTCCTTGTCGGTGCGGGTCCCGAGCTTGATCGTGCTCGCCAACCGGACGATCCCTTCCTCGTGGAGCCGCACGTGGACGTGCTCGATCGCGGCGAGGATCGCGTGCAGGTCGCCCTCCACGTTCGTCCCGTACGCGTGCAGCTGGACCTCGAGCCCGCTCTCCTTCAACAGCTCGTGGGCCCGGCGCACCTCCCGGCGTACGGACACCCCGACGCCCAGGGGCACCACCTGGATCTCGGCTACCGCCTTCATGGGATCCCTCCCCGGTCGCAGGAAACCACCCGCCTGGGGCGTCGAGGGTAGCCCTGCGACCGGGGCGTGCACCCGGCAGGCCACGGGATACCCTGCGCGCCATGTCCCTCGCGCGCCCGTCGGGTCGGTCTCTATGGATCGCGGCCGTCGTCGTCACCCTGGCGGCGGCGGCGTGGCAGCGCTGGACCGGACCATCCCACCCGTACCGCGGTGGGGCCGAGATCGAGGGCGAGGCCTTCCGGTATCGCCTGGAGCGGAGCGCGGTCACGACGCGGGACGCCGAGGTCTCGGTACCCGCCCCGCCTGCGGCGGAGAGGGCGACGCTGCTCTGGCGCCGCTACCCCACCGAGGACCCCTTCGCCCCGGAGCCCATGACGCACGAGGGCGACCGCTTCGTGGGGCGCCTCCCGAAACAGCCTCCGGCGGGCAAGGTGGAGTACGCGATCCGGATGGCACCGACCGGCAAGGGCGCGCCCGTGCACGTCCCCGCCGGGCGCGAGACCGTCGTCCTCCGCTTCCGCGGGCCCGTACCCGCGTGGGTCCTCGTCCCCCACATCGCCTTCATGTTCTTCGCGATCCTCTTCGGCACCCGCGCCGCGCTGGCCGGGCTCCTGGGCCGCCCGGAGACCGCCCGCTGCACGGCGTGGACGCTCGGGTTCATGACGGCGGGCGGGATGATCCTGGGCCCCGTGGTCCAGAAGCTCGCGTTCGGCGAGCTGTGGACGGGCTGGCCCAAGGGTCACGACCTCACCGACAACAAGACGCTCATCATGTGGCTCGCGTGGGTCGCGGCGGCGGGCGTGCTCGCGTTCCTGCGGCGGCCCGCCCAGGCACGCTGGCGGCGTGCGGCGGTGGTCGTCGCCTTCCTGCTGATGCTGGGCGTCTACCTCGTGCCGCACAGCGCGCGGGGGAGCCAACTGGACTACGACCGGATCCAGCAAGGGGTGGATCCGGCGGAGGCGATCCGCACGGGCTGACCCCGGCCGCCGCGACGAGGGAGGGCCCGCCGTGACCGAGCCGCATCGTCCGAAGGTCCGCGTCCTCCACGCCGCTCGCGCCGGCTCCCGCCGGATGGACCCCTCGTTCCTGTGGTCCCTGCCGCGGGTGGGAGCCCCCGAGCCGTCCCCCGACGGCGAGACGGTCTGCGTGCCCGTCACCGAGTACGCGGGGGAGCGCGGGGCCGTCCGGACCGCGCTGTGGTCGGTCCCCGTCCGGGGAGGGTCGCCCCGGCGGCTCACGAGCCCCGAGCGCCACGCCGCCGATCCGGCGTTCGCTCCCGACGGAACGCGGCTCGCGTTCGTCCACCGCCCCTTCGTCGCGTCGGGCGAGAAGCCCGCCCCGCCCCAGGTGGCGATCCTCGCCCTCGACGGCGGGGAAGCCGAGACGGTGACCGACCTCCCGCTCGGCGCCTTCGACCCGCAATGGCTCCCGGACGGGAGCGGGCTCGTCTTCGGCGTCTGGCTCCTCGACGGACACCCGACGCCGGACGCGACGCGCGAGGAGGCCGATCGCCGCCGCCGCGACGGCCGGACGGTCCACGCGACGGAAGAGCGCTTCTACCGGTACTGGGATCGGTGGCTCGTCGACGGACGCATCCCCCACCTCTTCCTGTTGGACCTCGCGAGCCGGGAGTCCAGGGACCTGATGCCGGCCTCCGCCCTGCACTTCGACGGGATGGAGCCCTCCGGCAGCTACGACATCGCGCCGGACGGCCGGCGGATCCTCTTCACCGCGATCGCGAACCTCGGCGCCGACGGTCGGCCGCGGCGGGACGTCTACCGCCTGGGCTTCGACGCGCCCGAGCCGGAACGCCTGACGGCGGCCCTCCCCCACGACGCGTTCGGCGCCCGCCACGCGCCCGACGGGCGGTCCTACGTCTTCGGCCGCAAGGTCGATGCCGACTTCTACGCCGACCGGACGCGCCTCATGCGGGGCGACCCCGAGACCGGCGCGCACGAAGGCCTGCTCGAGGACCAGGATCTCTCCCCCGAGGGGTGGCGCTTCGTGGGCTCCGGGGCGCTCGTCTTCCACGCGGAGTCCGAGGGGACGCAGCGCCTCTACCGGCTGCGGATCGGACCCGGCGGGGCGGAGGGCGTGCCAAAACCTCTCACCGAGGGCGGCACGTTCGCCCGGCCGCGGCCCGTGAGCGGCGGAAGCGTGGTGGCGCTGCACCACTCCCTCGCCGAGCCGCCGGAGGTGGCCCGGATCGACCTGGGCTCCGGCCGGACGGAGGCCCTCACGGACTTCGCCCGGCGGCGAATGGGCGACGTACACCTCGGCGAGGTGCGCGAGGTGCGCTACGAGGGCGCGGGCGGGCAGGCGGTGCAGATGATCGTGCTGCTTCCGCCCGGCCACCGGGACGGGGACCGTCCCCCGCTGGTCCACCTGGTCCACGGCGGGCCGCACGGCACCTTCGGGGACGCGTGGCACTGGCGCTGGCACGCCCCCACGTTCGCCGCTCGTGGATCCGTCGTGGCGTGCGTCAACTTCCAGGGGTCCACCTCCTTCGGTCAGGACTTCGCTCGGCGCATCCAGGGCGCATGGGGCGACCGCCCAGCCGGGGACGTCCACCGGGCCACCGACGCGCTGACCGACCTGGGATGGGTGGACGCGGAGCGGGTCGCCGTGGCGGGCGGCTCCTACGGCGGATACCTCGCCGCGTGGCTCGCCAGCACGAGCGACCGGTTCTGCTGCGCCGTGAATCACGCCGGCGTCTACGACCTCGGGCTGCAGCTCGCCGCCGACGTGAATTTCGGCTGGCGGCGGGCCGTGGGCGGTGACCTCTGGGACGACCCGGAGGCCGTGGATCGGTACAACCCGGCCCGTCACGCCGCGGGACTCGCAACGCCCATGCTCGTGATCCACGGCGAACGGGACTACCGCGTCCCGGTGGACCACGCCCTCCTGTGCTACGGCATCCTGAAGGCCCGGGGCATCCCCGCCCGGCTGCTCTACTTCGCCGACGAGAACCACTGGATCCTCGACAAGCGCAGTTCGCTCCGCTGGTACGCGGAGGTCCTCGCCTGGCTCGACCGCTTCCTGCTCGCTTGACCGTCGTTGGGCTGCTAGCCCGCCGGGCGGTCGGGTGCGTGCCGCTGGTGGTCGAAGTGGAAGACCGCGCGAGCCCCCCAGGGGATCCAGAGCGCCGCCACCAGGATCCCGGCGACGACGTCCACGAGGTAGTGGTAGCGGAGCGCCACCGTCGCCACGACCAGGCCGACCACGAGAGGGAGGAAGATCCACGCGGCCTTGCGGTTCTCGTGGAAGAGGATCGCCAGGTAGACGAGCGTCACCGCCGTGTGTCCGGAGGGGAACGCGTTCAGCCGGATGAGGTCCAGGCTGTCGATCGCGCCGTAGATGGCCCGTGACACGTCCGTGTGCGGCAGGAGCACCTCGTAGTGGTTGTGGATGCGGGGCCCGTACGCCGGCACGAAGTAGTAGCCGAGGTACGTGGTGAAGAAGCACCCCGTGATGACGGCGGACCAGGAAAGGAACGACCGGTACCGGTGACGCGCCAGCACGACGACCACCACGATCACGAAGAGGAAGTAGTAGCTCGTGTAGCAGATCTGGAGCACCGTCACGGTGACGGGCGTCAGCAGCGGGGTGAACCACGTCGTCGGGTCGCTCCCGAAGAGCCGGACATCGAGTTGGGCGAGGATGCCGTCCGCCTTCATGACGGCGACGTCGTTCGCGTGGATGTAGGGGAGGATGACCCCGATGCCCTCGAAGATCCCGACGACGAGGCCGATGAGGGAGAGGAAGAACAGGAACCGGAAGGCGATCCCGTCGGTGGCCCCCCACCGGAGCAGCGCGTAGACGAGCAGCCCCGCGAGGTGCGCCATGACCACGCGTTCCGCGTGCGGAATCGCCGCGGCGCCCGCGATCACCACCGTCACCGTGAAGAGCGCGTAGGTGAGGATGATGATGTCGAGGGCGAGCGGCCGCACGAGCGGCGACACCCCACCCACGGGCCTCAGCGACTCGGTCCCGGGGCGGGGCAGCGCGAACGGCGACGACATCCGGCCAGGGATTATGGGCGAAGGGGGCCGCATCCCCTCACGTCGTCTTCGCGCGAGGGGCCCCTGGCGACCCTGGCAGACTCGACCGCGTGGACCAGGTGACGCAGATCCTCCTCGGGGCGACGGCCGCCGAGGCCGCGTTCGGCCCCCGTCTGGGTTGGCGGGCCGCCGTCGTGGGGGGCGCGGCGGGATTCGCGCCCGACCTGGACATGCTGCTGAGGCCCTTCGCACCTCCCCTCTTCCCCGTGGAGATCCACCGCACCTTCGCCCACTCGCTGGTGGCCGTCCCCGTGGGCGCGCTCCTCGTGGGCGGACTCTTCGCGGCGTGGAAGGGCTATCGCCGCCACGGCCTCTGGCTCGTGGCCGCGGCGTTCGTCGGGTGGCTGACCCACGGTCCCCTCGACGCCTGCACGAGCTACGGGACGATGCTGCTCTGGCCCTTCGACCGGACGTGGATCGCCTGGGACCTCATCTCGATCCTCGATCCCGTCTACTCGCTCACCCTTCTCGTGGGCCTCGTATGGGCGCTCAAGGCCCGCCGGACGCGGCCGGCGTGGATCGCGCTCGCGCTCGCGTGCCTCTACCTGGGCGCCGGGTACCTGCAGCGCGAACGCGCCGCGGGGGTGCAGCAGCGGCTGGCCAGGGCGCGTGGGGACCGGATCGAGCACGGGCGCGTCATCCCCGTGCTGGGAGGCCTCGTCTTCTGGCGCTCCCTCTACCGCTCGGGGGGCCGCGTGCACGCCGACCAGATCCGCCTGCTCCCGGGACGGGAGCCGGCCGTCCTCGAGGCGGGCAGCCAACCGGTGTTCGCGGCGCGCGATCTGCCGCCCGACCTGGTGGACCGGGCCGGCGTGGTTCCCGTCTTCCGGCGCTTCCGCGTCTTCGCCGACGGATTCACCACGCGCCTCCCCGAACATCCGGACGTGGTGGGCGACCTCCGCTACACGCTGACGGCGGGGTTCACGCCCGCGTGGGGCATCCGCGTCGTCGCCGGAGAGCGACCGGCCTGGGTCGAGCTGGCCTCCTTCCGCCGCCCCGACCTGGAGCGCCTCGCCGGCAGCATGCTGGGGACCGCGGGCACGTACGTCCCGCTCGCCGCCCTGCTCCACCCGCCGGCGGCGGGATCGGACGGACGCTGACGAGCGATGCGCGATCGGAGCGAGTCCACCGACGCCCGCGACGTGGCCTGGTTCGTGCGCGTGGAGCTCGTCGATCCGGCCACGGACGAGACGTTTCCCGTCCGACGGGGGATCGAGGTGTCGGTCGCCCGCCGGGATCGCGAAACCGGCCGCGTGGACCTGGACCGCGTGCCGCTCGCCTGGGACGACGGGGCGGCGTGCTTCACGGGTGGGACGAGCAAGGCGTCCGTCGGCCGGGAGCACTGGTTCTGCGTGCGGTTCCTCGCGAAGAACTTCAGCAAGGTCGCGCGGCGTCTCCTCGACCCGGACGAGGCCCGGGACGGACGCGAGCGCTTCTGGACCCCGGCCAGGATCCCTCAGTGGGACTCGGGGTGGAGCGACGCCTACCGGAAGAACGCGCTGCGGGACGTCCTCAGGGGCAGGACGCCGGCCGACCCCGAACACCCCACCGTCCTTCGCGTGCCACTCCGCCGGATCTACGTGGTCGGCCACCGGGGCGCCCCGCACGCCTACCCGGAGAACACGCTCGCGGCCTTCCGGCGCGCGTTGGATCTCGGCGCGAACGGCCTGGAATTCGACTGCTGCATGCTCGCCGACGGCGGCGTCGCGGTGTTCCACGACGCCCAGCCCGTCATGCAGCCCCCCCGCGTCGATCGCACGAAGTTCGAGGACCTCCCCTACCCGCTCGTCTCGCCGCGGTTCAACCTGACCGGCAACACGGCGAGCCTCTACCGCGTCGCCGACGGCCGCGTCGTCCGCGACCGCCACATCCGCCTCCGATCGCGGGACGAATTGGACCTCGTCCGGCTGTCCTTCCCCGAGACCCGGGAGGTCTACCGCTACGCGCCCGTCGAGGGCGTGGAGCACCGTCTCGTGGACCTCGATGCGTTCCTGGCCTTCGCGAGCGAGGAAGCGGAGCGGCTGGACTTCCTCTTCTTCGACGTGAAGCCCCCGGGTCGCCTCGCGGCCCCCGGCCCGGCCGCGGAGTTCGGGCGACGCATCGGGGAGGCGCTCCGGCGTTTCGATCCCCTCCCCCGCCGCCTCGTCGTGGGTTACGCCGACGCCAAGGTGCTCCGCCGGCTGCGGCGGGCCATCCGGGCGACGGGGGAGGACCGTTGCTGGTACGCGTACGATGCCGCGGGCGGCTTCGCGCCGTGGATCCGCGGCTTCGCCCGCGGGTGGGCGTTCCTGCCCACCGTGCTGCGCCGCCTCCTCGGGAGGATCCTCCCGGGCGTGCCCGATCCGCTGAAGGTGGCCCGGCGCCTGGACACGCGGGTCGTCTCCATCGGCTCCCTCGCGCGGCCCGCGCACATGGCCGAGATCCGACGGTCGGTTCGCGCCCGGGACTACGACCCCCGCTCGCCGGTGGAGTTCGTCGTCCACTGGACCCTCAACGACCGCGACGCGTTCGCGGAGTCCGTGGAGAGCGGCGTGAACGCGGTGCTCACCGACAAGCCCGAGGAGCTCGTCGGCTACCTCGCCGAGCGCGGCGTCGTCGTGCGCTGACGCGCCCGGCGGACCGACGGGATGCTGGCGCCCGCCGAGGGCCTCCGGCTACCCTCTTCCCCCTCGAGAACCGGTCTCCGGACGAGGAGGAACGGACATGGCCCGCTGGCTGCCGTGGGTCCTGGTCGTCGCGGCCGTGGCGGCGATCGCCTGGCTGGCGCTGCCGCTGCTCACGAACGACGGCGGCTCGTCGTCCGTGACCGTCGGCGGGGACGAGGGGGAGACGGGACCGAGGAGCGCCTCCCGTCTCCAGGGAGCCGGCACCGCGGCGGCAGCCGCCGGGCGCGCGCCGACCGGCGTCTTCCGCATCCACGGCCGCGTCCTGGGCGACGACGGCGGCCCGGTCCCGGAGGTGCCCGTGCGCCTCGAGGACCAGGGCAGGGAGGGCGCCACGCCCGAGGCGACGCTCGGCCGCCGGATCGACGCGGTGCGCACCGGGGAAGAGGAGGCGGTCGACGTCGCGAGCGAGACGGTCTCGGGGCCCGACGGGACGTTCGTCTTCCTTCCTTCGGACGCCGGCCGCTACCGCCTGCGGGCCCGCCCGGCGCTTCCGCTCGTGGGCTCGGTGTCCTACGCGTGGCTCGGACGGAGCAGGGGGGCCGAGGTGACGCTGCGCGTCCGGACGGCCTCCCCGCTCGACGGACGCGTGATCCGGGGCGAGGACGAGCGCCCCGTCCTCGCCCGGCTGACGGCTGCGACCCGCGACCTGGACCTGTCGTACCGGAGCGACCCCGCGACGACGGACGCGGCGACGGGGCGGTTCCGCATCGGGGACCTCCCCGCGGGTCGCTGGACGGTGACCGTGCGGATCCCCGGACGATTGGAGCTGTCGGGCCTCGAGGTCGAGGTCCCGCACGAGGGCGTCTGGACCGTGCTTCTCGACGAGGAGACGGGCGTCGCCCAAGGGACGGTGACGGATGCCGGAGGTTCCCCCGTCGCCGGTGCCGACGTCCTGGTCCAGACGCGCGGCGACGCCGCGGCCCCCCTCGCGCGTGCGGTGGCCCGCACGGACGAGCAGGGGTCGTACACGATCCCCGAGGTGCCGGCCGGACGCGTCGTGGAGGTGGACGTGCTGCGCGACGGGTTCCTCGCGAACGTGTCCCGGCCGCCCCTCGCGTCCTGGAGCGGCGCGAGCGTGAAGCCCGGAGCGACGACCGTCCTCGACGTCGTGCTCGAAGCGGGAGCCGTCATCGAGGGTCGCGTGCTCGACCGGGACTCCGGCGCCCCCCTGGAGGGCGCGGAGGTCTTCGCGCTCGCGCCGCGAAGCGGCGACGGCCCGGGCGTGGCGCCGGGCACGGCCGCCGCGCGCTCGGACACCTCCGGCGCGGACGGACGCTACCGCATCGAGGGCATCGCGTCCGGGGCGGTCCTCGTCGTCGCGCGCCACCCGACGCACTACCTCCCCGCGCTCTCGACGAAGCGGACGCGGACGGTCCGCATGAGCTACGGCAGCGCGATCGTGACCGTCCCGCATCCCGACCTCCTCGTCCGGGTGCCGCCGGGCGGGAGGCACGCGGACCACGACATCCGGATGGCCGCGGGGGCGAGCGTGGAGGGCATCGTGCTGGGCCCGGACGGCTCCCTGTGCGCGGGCGCCGCGGTCGGTCGATACGGCAACGGGCCGTTCGGCGAGACGTACGCGATGGGCTACCTGGCGCCGGAAGGGCTGTCGCCGCTGGCCACCTCGGACGGCGACGGCCGGTTCGCGATCCGCTGCCTCCCCCCCGGCGAGGAGAGCGTTCTCGTCGCGAGCCGCCCGGGGCTCGTGGGACGGCCGTCGGAGCCGATCACACCGTCCGCCGAGAGCGCCCCGCGGGACCTCACCCTCCACCTGACCGAGGGCGCGACCATCGAGGGACGGGCGGTGGGACCCGACGGCCAAGGGCTTCCCGACGTCGCGGTCTCGGCGTACGCCTCCGGCTGGGGCGGCGGCTCCTCCATCCAGGTACGGAGCGGTCCCGACGGAGCGTTCCGCATCGAAGGCGCGCCCACCGGCCGGGTCCAGCTCTTCGCGTGGGCGAGTGGATGGGCCTTCGAGCAGGGACCGGAGAGCACCCTGGAGAACGTCGAACCCGGTGCCGTGCGAAGCGACGTGGTGCTCCGTCTCCAGCCGCGCGTCCGGGTGTCCGGCGTCCTCGTGGACCCCGACGGCAAGCCCGTGGCGGGGACGGGGCTCATGCTCCGCGCCGAGGGAGGGGACCAGACCTCGTACGGCCGCACCGACGAGGCGGGACGCTTCGAGTTCGACGCCGCGCCCGAGGGCCGCGTCCGCCTCCTGGTCTCGCGGCGAGGCGGGCCCGGCGGACGCGAGACGCGGATCGGCGAGCCGTTCCAGAGCCCCGCCGAGGGACTCCGCATCGTGTGGACGCCGCCGCCCCGGGGCGTCCTCGAAGGCACGGTGGTGGACGCCGCGGGACGACCCGTGCCGCTCTGCGAGCTCGTCGTCGAGCAGCGGTCCCACGACGAGCAGTTCGGATACCAGCCCCCGAACCCCCAGGCGGACGAGGTCCTGGGCGGTCGGTTCCGTCGCGTCGTGGAAGGGGACCCGCCCTATCGGATCCGCGTGTCGCGAGCCCGCGATGCGGACGGCCGACCGCTCAACCTGCGCGAGACGACCCTCACGGTCGCCTCCCTCGCCGACGCGCCCGTGACGATCCGACTGGAGGAGGGCGCGCGCGTGGAGGGGCGCGTCCTCGGTCCCGACGGGACGGGCATCGCGGACGTGCTCGTGGAGACGCCCTCGACGCTCGCGTGGACGGACTCGACCGGGTCGTTCTCGCTCGCGGGTCTCGGGGCGGACGGACCGACCACGGTCGGCGTCTCGCCCCCGGACGGCTTCGTGAAACCCAAGGGCGTCGTGATCCAGCCGCAGGACACCGAGCTGACCGTGCGGCTCGAGCGTTCCGTGTCCATCCGAGGAGTGGTCCTGGAGGGGGACGGAAGCGCGCCGACGAACGCATACGTGCAGGTCCTGTGGAAGACGCCGGACGGTCGCTCGGGGAACACCTCCGTCATGGCCTCGAGCGTGGACGGCCGTTTCGAGATCGCGGGGCTCCCGCAGGACGCCCGGGCCACGCTGACGGTCAACATGTGGTCCCCGGGCCGTCCGGTGGCGCCGGTGACGCTCTCGGACGTCGCCGCGGGGTCGTCGAACGTGGAGATCCGGATCGGCGGGGGCGCCACCGTCGAGGGATTCGTCGTGGACAGCGACGGCTCCCCCTTCCACGAGGGATGGCTCGTCGTGAAGGCCGCGGCCGCCCCGGACGGTCCGCAGGGGACCTACGCCCAGATCCGGGCGGACGGCACCTTCCGCGTGGAGGGCCTCGCTCGGGGCACCACCTACCGCCTCACGTTGCAGCGCCAGGCCCGCGGTCCGGCGCCCGCGCCCGTGGACGTCGTCGCGCCCGCGTCGGGCGTGAGGATCACCGTGCCGGCGGGCCGGCGCATCGAGGGACGACTCGCGGGCCCCGTCTCCCCCGAGGGGTTCACCCTCTCCGTGCGACAGGTCGGCGGGGCTCCGTACGCCTCGCAGCGGATCAAGGTCGCCGAGGACGGGAGCTTCGCCATCGAGGACGTCGGCGACGGCGAGTACGAGCTCAGGGCGCAGAAGTCCGGCGACGGCCACTACGCGCGGCTGACCGGCGTGCGGGGGGGAGCCACCGGCGTGGAGCTGAAACTCGTCGAGGGCGTCACCCTCTCGGGCACGCTGGTGGACGCGACCGGTAACGCCGTTGCCGTCGGCTGGATCATGGTCCGCTCCGCGTCGTGGACCGCGAACGCGCAGGTCACCGACGGCGCCTTCGAGGTGAAGGGGCTGCCGCCGGGACGCTACGCCGTCACCGCCGCCAAGCGGGGCGCAGACGGCGCCTTCTCGGGATGGACGGACGTCGGGGAACGCGAGGCCCCGGCCACCGGGGTGCGGCTGCAGCTGGAGTAGGTGCGATCCCGGGCGGGACGACGCCGGCGAACACGCCGGTACACTCTGCGCGTGCCCGACGGCCCCATCTACCTCGACCACAACGCCACGACGCCCGTCGATCCCGCGGTCCTGGAGGCGATGCTCCCCTACCTCCACGAACACTTCGGCAATCCCTCGAGCGGCCACGTCTACGGACGGCGCCCGCGGCACGCCGTCGAAACCGCGCGCGCCCAGGTCGCCGACCTGCTCGGCGCCCAGCCGGGCGAGATCGTCTTCACGAGCGGCGGGACGGAATCGAACAACATGGCGATCCTCGGCGTGGCCCGCGGACGCCGGCACCGCGGCAAGCACGTGATCGCCTCCAAGGTCGAGCACCCCGCGGTCGTGGAGCCGCTCCGCGCGCTCGAACGCGAGGGTTTCGACGTCACGTGGATGGACGTGGACCACGAGGGACGCGTGGACCCCTCGAAGGTCGCGCGGAAGATCCACCTCGAGACGACCCTCGTCACGATCATGCACGCGAACAACGAGGTCGGCACGATCCAGCCGATCCGGGAGATCGCGCGGATCGCCCACGCCAGGGGCGCGCTCGTGCACACGGACGCCTCCCAATCGGTCGGCAAGATCCCTTGTCGCCTGGACCAGATCGGCGCCGACCTCCTGACGATCGCCGGCCACAAGCTCTACGCACCCAAGGGCGTGGGAGCGCTGTACGTGCGCCGGGGCATCGACCTCCCGCACCTGCTCCACGGCGCGCCGCAAGAGGGCCATCGCCGCCCCGGAACCGAGAACGTCCCCGGCATCGTGGGGCTCGGCCGGGCGGCCGCGCTGGCGGCGACCCGCCTCCCCGGGTGCGTCGAGAGCGTGATGGACCTCCGGGACCGCCTGTGGCACGCCCTCTTTGCCTCGGGCCTCGACGTCCACCGAAACGGCGGCAAGGAGCCCTGCCTTCCCAACACCCTGAGCGTGGGCTTCGGGGGGATCGACGCCGCGACGCTGCTCGAGGCCGTCGGCGACCAGGTCGCCGCGTCCGCCGGCGCGGCGTGCCACGCAGGCGACGTGGAGATCTCGCCGGTGCTCCGGGCGATGCACGTCCCCGAACGCTACGCGAAGGGCACCATCCGTCTCTCGCTCGGCCACGGGACGACCGCCGAGGACGTCGACGCGGCGGCGAAGGCCCTCGTCGAAGCGGCGAAGGAACAGCTCGACCTCGGCGCCTGAGACGCGCCCGCGGGCGTTCGCGCCGTCGTCAGATGTAGAAGCGCTCCTTGTCGATCTCGTCGCGCAGCAGCCGCAGCTCCTCCTCGGAGGGCGGGTCGTTCTCCGCCACCTCGTCGGCCACGAGCAGTTCGAAGCCCGTCGCATCGAGGACCCGCCCGGTCGTGACGCCGGGGTGCGTGGCGATCAGCCGCATCCGCTTCGACGTCTCCTCGAAGTCGAGCGTCGCGAGGTTCGTCACGACGCGGTAGGGCCCCGTCCCGGCCGGCAGCCCCGCCTCCTCCCGCGCGCCGGGGCCCGTCAGGTAGCCGGGCGTCGTCACGAAGTCGATGGACTCCAGGAAACGGCGGGGGTCGTGCTGCATGAGGATGATGGTGCGCCAGCAGCAGGAGCCGACGTCGTTCCCGCCGCCCGACCCCGGCAGCCGCACCTTGGGGTGGTCGTGGTCGCCGATCACCGTGGAGTTGAGGTTTCCATGGGGGTCGATCTGCGCGCCCCCGAGGAAGCCGTAGTCCACGTAGCCGAGCTGGGCGAACTCCATGGCGTCGCAGATCCCGGCCGCCATGAGCCCGCGGTGGAACGTCCACATGTCGCCCACCGCCAGCGGCAGGCGGTCGAGCTGCGCGCCCATCCCCCCGAACTCGAAGATGGGCATGAGGGTCTTCGCGTGGCGCTTCTGGGCGAGCGAGGCGGCGAGCATGGGGATGCCCGTGCCGATGAAGGCGGTGGTGTCGGGCTCCATCAGGCGGGAGGCCACGCAGATCAGGAGCTCGTTCGGGCTGTAGGCGGTCCGGGCGGCCTCAGCGCTCATCGTCGCCTCCCTTTCCGAGAAGAAGGGCGTCGAGCGTGTCCCGCCCGACCTTCTCCAGGTAGGCCCGGTGATCGGGCACGTCGTGGATCCACTCCTGCACGTACCGTCGTGCCTCCTCGGGATCCTTCGCGTCGCCGTAGTAGCCCTTGATGTGCGGCTCGTCGCGCACGTAGAGCCCCGCCATCTCGCCCGGGTGGCTCCCGAACGGCGCCTCGACGACGGCGTCCACCAGGAAGTAGGGAATCGCGGTGCGGTCCGGGTGCGCGCGGATCTCCTCGGTGTCCACGATTCTCTCCGCGGAGACGATCAACCGCCTGGAGGCCCGGGCCATCTCGCGGGCGAAGCCGCTGATCCCGTCGATCTGGCAGTTGCCGTAGCGGTCGGCGCGGTGGACGTGGATGACGCCGAGGTCCACGACGAGGGCGGGGACCAGGGCCACCTTGCCCTTCCCGAACGGGTTCTCCACGACCACGGCGGACGACCAGCGCAGCGTGTCCGTGCCCTGCATGACCTGCACGGGCAGGAACGGGACGCCCATCCCCGCGGCCTTGAAGCGCCATGCGATGGCCGCGTTCGACCACTCGCAGACGGTCTCGACCGTGCCGCCCTCGACGGCCCGCCGCCACGACGGCGAGATCCCGTAGACCTCGAGGCCGGTGTACGTCCAGTCGCTCGCCTTGATCGCGCCGGTCCCGACGAGCAGCTCCAGCTCGAAGCAGCCCTGTCCGGCCACGCGCAGGTCGCGGATGTCGCGGTCGCGGATCTGGCGCACCATCTCCCGCACGATGGACATCGGGCACCGCACCGTCCCGTAGAGCTCGATCCCGAGGTACTGGCCGCTGGAGAAGAACCGCGACACGGCGTCCTTCTCGTCGGTCACCTTGTCGATCAACGCTCTCGGGCGCGCGCGGTTGTGGGCCCGGAACGCCTCGATGTCCACGGGCTGGAGGAGCGCGCACTCCCCCCGCTGGTAGACGCGAAGCACCTCGTCGCTCGCCGTCTTCATGACCCGGACTCCCTCGGGTGGACGGGCATCGTCCGCCCCCATCGGCCCCGAGGCAAGCGGTGCACGAAGTGCTCGGGGAGACGGCGAGGAGGAGGGGTACGCGCCGCGGTACGATGCCCGCGATGCTCCTGCTCTTCGACGTCGACGGAACGCTCCTGCTCTCCTCCGGGCAGGGCGCGAAGGCCATGCAGGAGGCGGGACGGGAGGTGCTCGGCCCCACCTTCTCCCTCTCCAACGTGACCTTCGCGGGGCGCCTCGACCCGATCATCTTCCGCGACGGTCTGAAGGCGTCAGGCCTCCACGACGGCTTCGAGTCGCGCCACGACGCCTTCCGCGTCGCCTACGCGGAGAGCCTGACGCGGCGCCTGGCCGCGTCCGGCGTCGCCCGGCCGCTCCCGGGCGTCATGGACCTCCTGGCACGGCTCCGCGAGCGGGACGACGTGACGCTCGGTCTCCTCACCGGCAACTACCCGGAGACCGGCGCCACGAAGCTGAGGGCCGCGGGCATCGACCCGGCCTGGTTCCCGGTCGCCGTGTGGGGCATCGACGGCGCCACCCGCCGCGATCTCCCCCCGGTCGCCATCCACCGCTACGAGGTCCTCCACGAGGGCCGCCGCCCGCGCCGTCTGGTGGTGATCGGCGACACGGTCCACGACGTGGACTGCGCCCACCACGCCGGCGGTCTCGTCCTCGCCGTCGCCTCCGGCCCCGCGTACACGCGCGCCGACCTCCAAGCCCACGACCCCGACCTCCTCCTCGACACCCTGGAGGACACCGACACGATTCTGGCGTGGCTGGAGAGCCTGTAGAGCGTACGCATGAATCGGGCGCCGGGGGCCTCTGCGGCACCCCGCGGTCGCGACGCGCCCGCTCGGAAGCGCCGTCGGCAGGCTCAGAGCGGAGATCGGCGCCCGCCGCAGCGGATGCGTGGCTCCGGTCGCCCACGCAGACCGGCTGGCGACGGCAGGCTCCCGCGGCCCTTTGTCATGCGCGTGATCCCGGCGCCGCCGGGCGTCGGGGTGAGGGTGGCCTCCTCGACTCGGGCCACGGACAAGCCGCGGGTCACCCGGTGGATGGGCATCCTCAAGGGGGAGGACGTGGAATCGTCCGCGGGGCAGGCCACCATTGCGAGCGCGAGCGTCAACTGCATTGCGAGCGCCGGCGAAATTGCTGTGGTGCTTCCAATCGCAGGGGCCGGGCGAACCAAACTTCTCGCGCTGGAACCCACCGTGCCACTGACGGTGGAGATCTCTTTTAGCTACAGGGCAAACTCGAGGCTCTTTCTGGCGCATGATGCCAGTAGCTTCCCTGATCTTGTCGCTGGCATTGGAACACAGCCGCTTCTCATGCTTGCCAAGGACGATACGGGGGTCGCGTCTCGCGAGTTGCATCGAGTACTCGCGGATCGGGTAGAGCGCGCTTGCCTCCACTGCAACCTCGACCCCGACTGGGGGCGGGAGACATTCCTGGAACCCGCCTTGCGAGAACTTTCGCTTGCGATGCCCGGGAAGCGTCTGTCGTCAGTGGATGCCACAGTTGTTGTCCTTCCGGGACAACTCTACGCCGAGGTTGCGCGCTCCGCGCTGGCGTCTTTCACTGGTGCGGACACAAATGTACGACTGAAGGTGATTGGACGGCTGCTGGAGGGCGCTGCCCGCCACCGCGTGGGGGCGAGTGGCAAATACAGAATGGTCATTGGCGACGCCAGGCTCCTGCCGGATCCGCGCCAAGCCGCGTCCAGTTTCGGAAGCGACTGGAACGTGCTCGACGAGGCGCAGAGAGCAAGCCTCGCGAGCAGGATAGATGCGGCTCTTCGGCGCACGTCCGACATGTGGAGGTCCCCCCCCCACGCCATCGTGGCAATCGACCAGGATGTATTGCGCCAGACCCTGGCGCGCGATGTGTCTCGGTTTCGTGGCGACGTGTACGCGGTCTTTCAGGATAGACACGTGCTTCGCTAGTCTCGACTTTGGCCGTTCTCAGGCTGCATACGCGAGGCCCTGGACGAGGTTCAGGATTTTCGCGCGATGCGGTCTGAGAGACGGGTACTGAGAAACCCTCGTGGCCCACAAGCTTCGGCGTAGCGCCGCCAACATGTCGACGTAGGCCGGCTCACACTTCAAGCCGTACCAGGGCTTGGTCCGGCGCTGGCGAGCCACGGCCGCGGCTACGTCTCCGTGCTTGAAGAACCATACGGCAGCGAGGGCATAGACCAGGAAGATGAAAGGCACCGTACGCTCCACGGCCTTGCGGCCCCGCGCGCCTCTCGGCTTCGGGCCCGCCTTCGTCCCATCACCGCGTTGTCCGTGGACCCGACGCCACCATCCGTTGCGCGGATCCTCGAGACCCAGCACCTGCTTCGCCGCCTGGAACGTCACCTTCAGGTTCCAGCGATGTGCATAGCGGGCGAGGATCTGCTCGGTTGAGCGCTGCGGGTCGGTGCAGAAGTGCGCCCGGTCCTGCCAGCGCCCTCTAGTGTCCTGACCCCGAAATTCATAGCATTATTCGGCGTGGGCGTCGAGCGTGCCCTGGGCGAAACGCCGAAGGCTGGCGAGGATCTCGTCGGCCGTCTTCACCCACACGAAGGGCTTGGGCTCCTCGTTGTTCACCTCGATGTACTCGCGGATGGCTTTCTCGAGCGCCAGCGTGCTGCGGTGGCTGCCGCGCTTGATCTTGCGCTGCGAGAGGAGCCCGAACCAGCGCTCGACCTGGTTGAGCCACGAGCCCTTGGTGGGCGTGAAGTGCAGGTGGAAACGAGGATGGCTGGTCAGCCAGCGGTGGATGGTCGGGGTCTTGTGCGTCGCGTAGTTGTCGACCACGAGGTGGACGGCGAGGTTCGCAGGGACCGTCTCGTCGACGGCGCGCAGGAACTTCTTGGCTTACGGAGTCAGTGCCGATTTCATACTTTCTCAACGGCACGGCGGGCCCCGGCGGCTCTCGTCCTGCACGGGGAACCGTTCCCGACGAGCGCCAGGATCGGCCCCGGTGAGGCGACCGACGACCCGCAACCGACCGACGATCAGGCGTCCGTCCGGCCCGCGCGTGGGGACCGCTGCGAGGCGACCCGCGCCGCCGGGTCCTGCCGGTAGTAGGAGGCGAGCGTCTCGTAAAGCGACGCGTGCTCCCGGCGGAGCTCGATCGGCTTTTGGAAGAACGCCTCCGTCGCCACCGCGAAGAACTCGGCGGGGTTCGTGGCGCCGTAGAGGTCCAGCACCGCGGCCCGCTGGCCCCGCTCGACGGCCTCGACGAGACGTCCGTGCTCCTCGGTCATCACGCGCCGCCACGTCTCGTAGGCCTCGCGGCCCGAGAGCGGCGGCGTCCCGTCCGCGTAGCCGTCGAGCATGTCGAGCTTGTGCGCGAACTCGTGGAAGACGAGGTTCTTGCCCTGCTCCGGATGGCGCATGCCTCGCTCGAGCGCCCTCCACGAGAGGATCACCGGTCCACGGGGCCACGCCTCGCCCGCGTACGCCGTTCCCTCCGTCACGATCCCCCCCGGCCCCGGACGGCCCCCCGGGGGAACGAAGGCGTCGGGGTAGACGAGGATCGTCTGCACGTCGCGGTAGTACTCGTGCGGCACCCCGAGCGTCAGCAGGGCCGCCTGGGCGGCGACCAGCACCTTCCTCCGCTCCGTGAGGTCCAGCCCGCCGCACCCCTCCCAGTCCTTCTCGGCGACGAGCACGCGAAGCGTGTCGCGCAGCCGCGCCCGCTCGTCGTCCTCCAGCCCCTCGTAGAACGGCAACTCCCGGAGGATCGGCTCCCACGCCTCGGGAAACGGGCTCGCGAGGAGCTTCTTCCGACGCCGGCGACGGGACCAGGGGAAGAACAAGCAGGACCTCCGCACCGACCGGCCAGGGTACCGTGTCAGCGGGAGACGGGAATCCAGCCGTCGAGGAGGGCGCTCCTCACGAAGGTGCCCCGGTGCTCGGCGAACCAGCGCTCGCCGCCGAGGCGGGCGCGGAACCCCGCGCCAGCGTAGTGACGGAAGGGAAAGGTGGGGTACGTGGCCTTGATCACGGCCTGGGCGTGCCAGCCATAGCAGCAGTTCGCATCGATCCGGGAGAGCCACCGGGCCGTCCATTCGGGATCGCCATCCATCGTGAACAGGCGGCCGTCCTGGAGCCCGTCGAGCATGAACGTGCGCGCCTCCGCGAGAAAGGCCGCCCATTCCTCGCGCGCCGCTTCGTCGCCGAGCAGGGCAAGGACGGCGGTCGTCTCCCAATAGAGGCCGTAGCCGCGGTCCTCGCGCCACGCCGTGATCTGCTCGCGGACCCGCGGGTCGTCCGTGAGACCGAAACCCGAGAAGGCGTCGAGGCCGCCGCCGAGGTAGGGGGCCTGCCCCGCGCAGACGAGCACGGCGCCGATCGGATCCTCGTCGAGGACGAGCGCGCGGGCCCGGGCGTAGGTGCCGGGGTCCACCCCGTCACGCGCGTACGGGCCGACGTAGGAGGCCAGCGGCTCCGGGCAGCCGAGGTAGACGGCGAGCGTCGCGAGGGCTTCGGCCGAGCGCTCCTCCGCGTCGGCTTCCTCCGCGTCGGACGCCTCGACCGCCGCACGGAGGAAGGCCTCCACGCGAGGATCCTTCACGCGCCCCAGGCAGAGGGCGTCCCGACCTCCCGGGAAGGGCCACACGTGGAGCATGTCGCCCACGAGGGCCGTGTCGCCGAGCCGCGCGAGAAGCGCGAGCGCTCGGTCGCGGACGTCCTCGTCCTTCGCGGCCCTCGCCCAACGCCGCAGACACGCGAGGGTGGCGTCCGGAGCCAGCGCCGCCATCGGGGCGAGCGCCCGCTCGACCTCGTCGTCGAAGCCCTCCAGCCCCTCCGCCTGCCCGGCCCACCGCGCCGCCAGCGCCTCGGCCACGGGCTTCGTGAGGGCCTCGGGAAAGGCCCGGGCGTAGAACCACGCCTCCGCCTCGAGCGGCGCGCCCTCGGTCCCGAGCCGCGCGGCGATCCACCGGAGGTCCTCGTCCGGCACGGGCACGTGCTCGTCGCAAGCGAGGAACCAGCGCTCCTCTTCGTCGAGGCTCTTCGGCACGTCGCCTCGATGCAGGGCCTGCCAGGCGGCCTCGCGCGCCGCTCGGGAATCGACGATCCAACACGCGTCGGACCCCGCCTCCCCGACGTCCTTCCACGCCCCGGGCCGGCCGTGGACGGCGGCTTCCGCGGCGGCCATGCGCGCGACGCGGCCGCCGGCGGCGAGCACTTCTCGATAGGCGTGCCCCGCGGCACGACCGTCGAGCACGGCGATCCGCCGTGCCGCCCACTCCCGCACCTGGAGCATCGCGCTCGGCGACCGCGTGGTCTCGAGGAGGAAGGGAACGTCCTCCTCGGAGGGTTCGAGCCGCCACGCCCAGCGCATCAGCCAGAAGCCGGGCCCCTCGCGCGTGCCGGTCGCGGCCTCGCCCGTTCGGCCCTCGGGAAGCCCGCCCAGACCGAAGCCGTGCTCCGGCTCGATCCACGTGGCGCGCGCGAGCTCCAGGAAGTCGGCGGGCAGCCCCTCCTCCTTCCCCGCCGGGGCGGGCATCGCCGCCATCGCCGGGCGCGCGGCACGGTCGGCCTCCGCGCGGAGGCGCGCGAGGCCGTAGCGGAAGGCGCGGACGTAGTCGCCGTGGCGTTCGTCGGAGGCTTCCGAAATTCGCGACCAGCACGAGGTCCCACAGGAGCCCCCGGAAGGCCGTCGGGCCGGCCGTCTCCAGGATCGGGATCAGGGCGGGAACCTGTTCGGGCAACAGACAGCGGTGCGGCGCCGAGTAGTCGAAGGACGAGGGATCGGGATCGCGCGCGGCCAGCGCCTTCCAGAGGTCCGGCAGCTCCGCGGAACCGAAGGCCGGCGTCCCGTCGGCCAGGTCGCGGAGCCCCTCCGGCGGGAGGGCGAACGCGAGCGGGTCGAGAAGGAGCGCCTTCGAACGGAGGTGGAGCTCCTCCAGGTCGAGGGCCGAGGGCGAGACGACGACGGCCGCGTCGAACGCGAGGGCCCGATCGCGGCTCCTCAGGTAGGAACGGAGGAGCGTCGCGCGATCCGTCCAGGAAAGCGCGTTCCACGTCGCCAGCGCCGCCTCCCGCGCGTCGCCCTCCTCTTCGGCGACGCGCAGCAGGATCGCCCGGCGGCTCGCCGGGTCCGGATCGTCCGCGCTGGCAGAGGTCCCACCCAGGAGCGGCCATCCCAGCGCGAAGAGGAGGAGGGCGGGAGCGACGCGGGCGGACCGGGAAGAGGCCCGACGCGGTCGCCGCGGGGCGGAGGAGGGTCGCATGGAGGGCCATCGTAGGGCTCTGCGGACGACCCCGGTAGGAGGGAACGCACGTCGGAGGGATGGCTACGGGCCGCCGGCGGGGGGCGGCGTGGGACCTCCGCCCGGTCGTCGGCGATCGCCCGGGAAAGGTATGAAATCGGCACTGACTCCGTACGTGCGTTCCCAGAGCTTCGCGTACTTGAGGAACACGTACGCCGCGGTCATGGCGGCGATCACGAGACCGCGGACGCCGTCGCGGAAGCCGCCGCGCAGCACGTAGGTGCGGAGGAATGCGGCGGGCGGGCGGACGAGCAGGCCGAAGGTCGTGCCTCGACCCTCCTCGTGGAAGGCCTCCGCCGCCGCCTCCGTGTAGGCGTCGATCTTCTGCACGTGGTGGGAGAGGTCGCGGTAGGTGTGGTGGCGGAGCGGCCCCCCCAGCCGGGCGGTCGGCCCGTCGACCCGGACGTGTCCGTGCGGCTCGCGCCCCTCCCACCGGCCGCGGCGACGGTCGAAGAGCCTGAGCTTCCACCGCGCGCGGCCGCGGTCGCTGCGGACGGGGCCGCCGAGGGCCCAGGTCTCCCACGCCATCTCGTACCCGGGCCGACGTTCGGACTCGGGGCGGGCGAAGACCTCCCGGATGGCGGCCTCGAGCCGGGGGGAGACGCGCTCGTCCGCGTCCACCGAGAGCACCCAGTCGTGGCGAGCCGCGTCCGCGGCCCGGTTCTTCTGCGCGATCATGCCCGGCCAGTCGCGCTCGAGGACGCGGGCGCGGGCGGCCCGGGCGAGGGCGACCGTCTCGTCCGCGGAGCCGGAGTCCACGACCACGACGTCGTCGCAGAACGCGAGGGTCTCGAGGCAGGCGGGGAGGTTCGCCGCTTCGTCGCGCGTGATGACGCAGGCGCTGAGCGGGAGCTTGGCGGCGACGTCGGGCACGCGTGACAGTCTGCCCGGCCCCGGACCGTCGCGCCACGAATCGCATCGGTTGCGCTCGGCGCGGCGGATACCTTGAGGCCATGCCCCGCGACCTCTCCGACCTCTCCCGCGACGACCTGGAGGGCATGCTCCGGGACGCGGCGAAGAACTGGCTGGCCCACGACGGGCTGTGGTTCCAGGCCGTCGAGCAGCACCACGGCATGGAGACGGCGATCGAGCTCGACGGAGAGGCGTGGCGGTCCTTCACGAGAATCGAGGCGAAGCGGATCATGAAGCGCCACGGCATCGCGCCGGGCGGCGGCATCCCCGCGCTGGCCCGCGCGCTCTCCCTCCGCCTCTACGCCCACCTGAACGACCAGGAAGTCGTCGAGCAGACCGACGACCGACTCCTGTTCCGCATGAACGAGTGCCGCGTCCAGGCCGCCCGCCGACGGAAGGGGCTCCCCGACTTTCCGTGCAAGCCGGTCGGCCTGATCGAGTACGAGGGCTTCGCGAGGGCGATCGATCCGAGGATCGCCACCCGCTGCGTGCGCTGTCCCCCCGACCCCTGTCCGGACGGCCGGGCCTGCACGTGGGAGTTCACGCTCGAGGCGGCCTCGTGAGCGCCGTCGCCCCCGCGCCCCGCGTCGCGCTCTGCTCGGGAAACGAGCTGATCGCGTGGGGCGCCCTCGCCGCCGGCTGCCGTTTCTTCAGCGGCTACCCGATCACGCCGGCGTCGGAGATCTTCGCGGAGATGATGCGGCGGCTGCCCGCGCGCGGCGGGACGGCGCTCGGAGCGCCCGACGAGATCTCGGCCCTCTCCTACGCCGTGGGGGCGTCGCTCGCCGGCGCGAAGGCCATGACCGCCACGTCCGGGCCGGGCTGGTGCCTCATGATCGAGACGTTCCAGTACGCCCTGATGACGGAGACGCCCGTGGTCGTCGTCGTCTCGCAGCGGCTGGGGCCCGCGACCGGCGCGGCCACACAGGGCGCGCAGGGCGACGTGCAACTCGTCGCCCAGGCGACGTCGGGCGGGTACCCGTTCCCGGTGCTGTCTCCGACGGACGGTCGCGACGCGTACGCGCTGACCGCCTACGCCTTCGATCTGGCGGAGCGGCTCCGCACGCCGGTCGTCGTGCTGACGGACAAGGAGGTCTCGAAGACGGTCGAGACGGTCGACCTGGCCGCGCTCCCCGCGGTGGAGCCCGTGGAGCGGACACCGGCCCGCGGCGATCGCCCCTTCGTCCCCTACGCCATCGACGACCTCGCCGACGTCCCCCGCTTCGCGCCCGTCGGCGGGCCCCGCAAGGTCACGGCGACCGGGTCGGCGCACGACGCGAACGGTCGCCTGCGCAAGAACGACCCCGAAGTGCGCCGGCAGCTCCTCCACCTCGCCGCGAAGATCGATACGCGCGCCGACGAGATCGCCCGCGTCCGGTGGACGCGCCGGGACGGCGCCCGCACACTGCTCGTGAGCTACGGTGTGAGCGCGCGCGCCACGAGGGAGGCGGCGGAGGACCTGGAGCGGGAAGGTACGCCCGTCGACGTCCTCGAGGCCCTCTCGCTCTTCCCGGTTCCCGTCCGGGCGCTCGCGGAGGCCGCCGCGGGCATGGATCGCGTCGTCGTCGTCGAGGAGAACCTCCGCGAGCTCTACGCCCGCGAGGTCCGCCTGGCGCTCCCCGGCACGACGGTCGACGCGCTCGGCGCCCTCGGCGCCCCGATCGCTCCCGCCGACATCCGCGAGAGGGTCCTCTCGTGACGACGTACCTCGACGAAGACCGTCCGTTTCCCTACTGCCCCGGCTGCGGGCACCCGCACGTGCTCCGCGCGCTGGACGCCGCGTTCGCCGAGGCCGGCGTCCCCCGCGAGCAGCTCGCCCTCGTCACCGACATCGGGTGCGTCGGCCTGGCCGACGCGCTCTTCCCGAGCCTCCACACCGTGCACACCCTCCACGGCCGCGCGAGCGCGATCGCGACGGGCATCCGCCTGGGAAGCGGCGGTGCGGCGAAGCCCGTGGTCCTCGTCGGCGACGGCGGCGCGAGCATCGGTCTCCTCCATCTCGTCCACGCGGCGCAGCTCGACGTGGACGTGACCGTCGTCGTCCACAACAACCTCGTCTACGGGATGACGGGCGGACAGCACTCCACCTTGACGCCGGCCGGCCTCGTCACGACGACGACCCCGGCCGGCTGCCCCGTGCCCCCGCTCGACCTGGGCGCCGTGCTCGTGGGCGCGGGCGCGACGTTCTTCGCCCGGAGCCGCGCGCCGGGGGGCGACCTCGCCCCCATCCTCGCCCGCGCGATCGGACACCCCGGCTTCGCCTGCGTCGAAGCGCTGGAGCTCTGTCCGAGCTTCGCGGCGAAGGTGGGCGGCGTGACGGGCAAGACGCTCGACGCGCTCGCCCAGGCGCGGACGGGCATCCTCCACGATGCCCCGCGCCCCGCGGTGACGGCGGGCGACTCCCCCCGACCGGAGGACCCCCTCGCGGGCGGCCTCGCCCCCGATCCGTCCCTCGCGCGTCTGTGCGAGACGCGGCGGATCCTGCTGGCGGGCAAGGCGGGGGAACGCGTGCAGTCCGCCGCGCGGTTCGCCGCGACGGCGGCGCTCGCCGCAGGGCTCTTCGCCGCGGTCCGCACGGACAACCCGGTCACGCAAGGGAAGGGCTTCTCCCTGGCGGAGCTGACCGTCTCCCCGAAGCCGATCCACTTCACCGGCATGCCCCGCCCGGACCTCGTGCTCGTGCTCGCCGAGGAGGGCCTCGCCTCCGTCGCCGCCGCGGGCCTCCTCGCGCGACCCGACGTGCCCGTGGTCCTCGACGACAGCCTGCCCGCCGACGGCGCGGGAGGGGTCGATCGCCGCCCGTTCCGCCGTCGCTACGGCGCGAAGGCCGCCGCGCTCGGAGCGCTCATCGAGACGATCCGCGCGGAAGGCTGGTGGGACGACGCGGCGTTCGACCGGGCGCGAAGCACGCTCGGCCCGGCGATCGCGGCGGACGTGGATCGGGTCCTCGCGAAGGTCGCGAGCCCTTGAACGACACGATCCGTCGCCTCTTCCGGGAGCACTTCGGCGAGGACCCGGTCTCGGTCGAACCGATCGCGGGCCAGGCCACGACGCGCGCCCGCTACCGGCTCGCCACGGCGGACGGTCGCACGGCCATCGGCGTGCCGCCGGACCGTCCCGAGGAGGACCGGGCGTTCGCGGCGTGGACGGCCTCCCTCGCCGCGGCGGGTCTGGCCGTCCCGCACCTCTACGGGCGCGACGAGACCACCGGCGCGTGTCTCGTCGAGGACGCCGGACGGGAGAGCCTCTACGGCGCGCTCGAATCGTCCCGCGCGAGCGGCGAGGCCTTCGCGGCGGAGGTCCTCGGCGCCTTCGAGGCGTCGCTCCGGCTCCTCGCCTCCTTCCAGATCGAGGGCGCCCGCGTCGTGGACTTCCGGCTCGCCTGGCCGCGTCGGACGTTCGACCGCCGCGGGATGGCGTGGGATCTGGCATCGTTCAAGAACATGCTGCTCCGGCTCGCGCAGATCCCCTTCCACGAGGACCGCCTGGAGGACGACTTCGACACCCTCCTCGACCGGCTCGCGACCGGCGGCGCCGCCCGCTTCTCGGAGCAGACGCGGCCCTACCTCATGCACCGCGACTTCCAGGCGCGAAACGTCTTGCTGTCGCCCCGCGGGCCGCTCTTCATCGACTACCAGGGCGGACGCCGGGGTTCCCTCGCCTACGACGTCGCGTCCATGCTCTACAGCGGGAGCAGCGACCTGCCGGACGCGGTGCGCGAGCGTCTCGCCGATGGGTACCTCGAAGCGCTCGCCGAACGAATGCCGGTGGACGCGGAGGGCTTTCGCCGCACGCTCGCCGACCACGCCGTGCTCCGGATCATCCAGGCGCTCGGCGCCTACGGGTACCGCGGGCTCCACCTCCGCCGGCCGGGGTTCGCGTCGCGGATCGGCATCGCGGCCCGCAACCTCGCAGCGCTCCTCGACGCCACGGCGGCCCGCGGCGACCTGCCCGAGATCCGCCGCGCCGCCGCCCGGATCCTCGCCCGGGAGGATCTCGCCGCCGTTCCCCCTCCGACCAGCGACGGCCTGGTCGTCCGCGTGGGCAGCTTCGCCTATCCCCACGGACTCCCCCGCGATCCGTCCGGCCACGGCGGCGGCTACGTCTTCGACTGCCGCGCGCTCCCGAACCCGGGCCGCGAGGAGCGCTACCGCACGCAGAGCGGTCTCGACGCCGACGTGGCCCGGCTCCTGGAGGACAGTCCCGAGGCGCGGACCTTCGTGGAGCGCGCACTGGCCCTGGTGGAGACGCAGATCGAGGCGTACCGCGAGCGGGACTTCTCCTCGCTCGACGTGCGCTTCGGCTGCACCGGTGGACAGCACCGCTCCGTGTGGTGCGCCGCGCGCCTCGCCGAGGCGCTCGCGCGCCGCCACCCCGACGTCCGGGTCGTCACGGAACACGCCGAGTCCGACGGCTGGCCCCCCCAAGCGGCGCGACCGTGAGGGAGGCGCTCGTGTACGCCGCGGGGCTCGGGACCCGGCTGCATCCGCTCACGCTCGACCGCCCGAAGGCCCTGGTGGAGGTCGCCGGCGTCCCCTTGCTGGAGCGGGTCGCGCGCCGCCTCGTCGCCGCGGGTGTCGAACGGATCGTGGTCAACGTCCACCCCTTCGCCGAGCGGATCGCGGCGTTCGTGGCGGAGCGGGGCGGCTTCGGCGTCGAGGTGGTCCTCTCCCAGGAGGTGGAACGGCCGCTGGAAACGGGAGGCGGCCTGCTCCGAGCCCGGCCGCTCCTCCGCGCCGACGGGCCCGTGCTCGTCCACAACGTGGACGTGCTGAGCGACCTGGACCTGGGGGCTCTCGCCCGCGCGCACGAGGAGAGCGGAGCCCTCGCGACGCTCGCCGTGATGCGCCGCGAGAGCGATCGACAGATCCTCTTCGACGAACGGGGACTTCTCGGTCGCATCGACCGCGGCAAGGGCCTCGACCTCCGGGTGCGCGAGCCCCTGGGCCGCATCGACACGCTGGGCTTCTCCGGCATCCACGTCTTCTCGCCGCGCCTGCTGGACGACATCGAGGAGCGCGGGGCGTTCTCGATCCTCGAGACGTGGCTGCGGCTCGCCGCGAAGGGGGAGATGCTCTGTCCCTACCGGATGGACGGGTGCCGCTGGCTGGACGTCGGGCGCCCCGAGGACCTCGCCCGCGCGGAAGGATGGGACGGGGCGCGCCCCCGGACCCCCTGAAGGTCAGTCGCGCTCCTTGGCGTCCTCCTCTTGCGCTTTCGCCAAGGCCTCGATCACCTCGATCTTCTCGTCGAGCACCTCGCGGTTGTTCCGCAGCCACTCGACCAGCTCCTTGGAGTTCCCGAAGCGCTCGCCGGTGAGGTAGTAGAGCGTCTCCAGCACGGCCGGGAGCAGCTCCTTGGGATCGCGCGCGACGCCGCCGCTCGTCGCGGAGCCGCCCCCCCCGCCGAGGCCCCCGCCGCCGTGGCCGCCCATCGCAGCCGCCTTGTTCGCGGCCAGCTTCTCCTTGCCGATCTTCTCGGCCATCTTCTGGTCGGAATCCCCGGAGGCGCCCGTGTCGTAGGTCACCTCGACGCCGTCGTAGGAGTAGCCCTCGTCGACCACGACCTCCTTGTTGTTGTCGCCGTCCACCTCGCCCTGCTTCACGGAGACCCCCGCCAGCTTGACGATCTCCTTCCACAGGCGGGCGTCGCCGATCCGGCCGATGGCCTGGATGGCCGCCTTCTTCACCGCGAAGTCGTTGTGGTTGAGGTAGTCCACCACCACGTCCTTCGCGCCGAGGTAGCGAAGGCGCCCGAGGCTGTCGAGCGCGCTCATGGCGAGGATCGGGTCCTTCATGCCGCGCCGCTTGAGCGCGTGGACGATCTCCTCTCCGGCGAGCCCGGGCAAGGCCCGCTGCTCGCCCAGGTAGAGGATCGCGAGCACCCGAAGGGTGTGGTCGCGGCCACGCGCGATCCGGGCGAGCGCCTTCACCACGTCCGGATGCTGGACGGCGCTCAGGGTCTCCATGGCGAAGTCGCGCTGGCTGAGCTTCTCGTCGCCCTTGAGACCGCGGGCGCGGTAGTCGTCGTCGAACCGGTCGAGGGCGGCTTTCGCCTCCTCGTCGCCGACGATCGCGGCGGGCATGTTGTCCGGCACCGCCGCCGGGTCGGGGGCCTGGTTCGCGCCCGCGCCCGGCGGGTCGTCGGCCGAGACCGGGGCCGCGAGCAGGAAGACCGCCGCGAGGACGATCACGGGAATCGTGACACCGAGGGCATGCTTGGAAGGGGCACGCATGGGAGGACTCCGTCTCGATGGGACGCGAGGGCGCCCCCGTGTCGGGGCGAGCACGTCGAGTCTACCACCCACGGCGCGCCGCCGAGCATCCGCCGCTCCCACGCCCATGCGCCCGGGCCTCGCGGGTTCCCGCGCCCGGGCCTCCCCTACTTCGAGAGGTCCTCGTAGACCCCCCCGCTGAGGTCCGAGATCGCCTTCATCATCCCGAACGGATGCGGCCCGACGCCCACCGTGTCGATGGGAACCATGCGCAACCGGGCCTTCAGGCCGACGATGCGCCCGATCTCCTCCTGGTTCACGATGGCGTTGGGATCCCTCGGGGCCCACGGGATGGCGCAGGTCATCAGGATGATCTCGTCGGGACCGAGAGACCACGCGACGTTGTCGCTCGCCCCGCTCACGTCCAGGGCCGCCATGAGGGCCTCGTAGTGATTCGGCCCGTTCTGGATGGCCAGCTCGTCGAGCCACGTGGCCGCCTGCCTCCGCGTCCCGGAGTTCGCCGGCGTGAGTCGCCCGAACAGCGACTCCGTCCGTTGGAAGACGGCGATCACCTCGAACTTCGCGTCGTCCGGCAGGTCGTCGATCAGCCGCTTCGCGTGCGCGCGTATGAATTGCTTGGTCGTGCGGAGGTTGTACCAGGGCACGGGACGGCCTCCCGGCACCTGACAGACCTCCTTCAGGCGATCCATGCCGTCGAAAGGATGCGTATCGTCCGTGCAGGTGCTGATGTCCACGATGAGCACGACGCGGCGTCCGTAGATCGGCATCCCGAAGATGTACGGCGTTGGCCGCGGGTTGGGGCGGATCTTCTCCGCGGGCGTGCCCGCCGCCATGGCCTTCCACGCGTCCGGGTCGTTGCCGTACGTCTGCCTCGTGACGCGCTCGAGCGTGCGGATGATGTCCCCGCGCTCGCTCCCTTCGCTCTTCCCCAGCGCCTCGGCAAGGCCGGGCACGACGGCGGCGGGATCGAAGCCCTCCGGCAGCCAGGGCTTCTCCTCCTTGCCCGGCGGGGGTGGCTCGGGCGGCGGTCCGACGAGCAACCGGATGGCCCGTGCCCCGGCCGCGCGGAGCTGCCACTCGTCGCTCTGCAGCAGGTCGAGGAAGGCCGGAAGGGCCTCCTTCACCCGCTTCTGCCCGAGGGCGAGCGCGGCCTGGGCCGCCGCCTGCTCGTCGCGGTCCTTCACGAGCTTCAGGAGGACGTCGTCGCCGGCGTCGTCCGTCCGCATGCCCACGGCCATGATGAGGTGGAGGCGGTCGCTGCCCTTCGACTTCGCCAGCGCCTTCACCAGGGTGGCCACCGCCTCCGGGGAGAGGAAGGTGGCCAGGGTCTCCATCCCGGTGACGAGGACGGCGGGGTTGTCCTCGCGCTCCATGCCGCGGAGGACCTCCTCGACGGCCCTCTCGCCGTCGTAGGGCAGCATCAGCACGTAGGCGTCCCGCCGGACCTTCCAGTCGTCGGAGCGCTGGGCGCGACGGAAGTCCTTCCGCGCGTCGCCCCACTCGCTCGCCCGGGCGGGCGGCGAGCGGACGGCGAGGAGCACGGCGAGCGGGATCCAGGGGAGCACGCGGAAGAGGGCACGCATCGCACCGGAGGATACCGCCCGGCCCGCCCTCCGGTGGCATGCCGCGCGGCGGTCGGAGGAACCCGATATGGTGGCGTCGTGCGCTTCGTCCCCCTTCCCGTCGCCGCCGGCGGCCCGCCCGTCGGGATCTTCCTCCTCTTCCTGCTCCTGGGAGGGATCGCCGTCGCCTTCGCGATCTGGAGCGAGCGGAAGCGGCGCGCCGAGCTCTCCACGTTCGCGCGCTCGCAGGGATGGCGATTCGCCCCGGATCGGGACACCGATTTCGAGAGACGCTATCCCGGTTGGAAGCGTCTGCGGGAGGGACACAGCCGCTACGCGACCAACGTGATCACGGGCGCGCGCCACGAACGGGAGATCTGCGTCTTCGACTACCACTACACGACCGGAAGCGGGAAGAACCAGAGCAAGCACCACTTCACGGGCGTGGCCCTCGACGCGGGCTTCCATCTCACGCCGCTGAAGATCCGACGCGAGCATCTCTTCGACACCCTGGCGGCCGCCTTCGGATTCGACGACATCGACTTCGAGTCCGCGGAGTTCAGCCGCCGCTACCACGTCGCCTCCCCGAACAAGGAGTGGGCGTACGCCGTCATCCACCAGGAGACGATGGAATTCCTCCTTCACGGCCCCTCCTACCCCGTGGAGTTCGAAGACCACCACGCCTGCACGTGGGGCACGGGGCTCCTCGACGCCAACGGCATCCGCTCGGCGATCATGCTCGTGGAGGGCGTCCTGGATCGCATCCCGCAGGACGTCCGCGAGCGCAGCGGCCGATTCGGATACGGCGCATGAGTGCTTTCGGGATCCTCGGCGGCTCGTCCGGCGGGTGGGCTCCGCGTCTCGCCCCCTGCCTCGCCGCGACCGGCGTCCCTCCGGGTGTCTGGATCGCGGCCGCTGCGGTCTTCCTCGTGCTGCTCTGGTTCTTCGGCAACTACAACGGCCTCGTGAGCGCGAGAAACGAGTGCCTCGACGCCTGGGCGAAGGTCGAGACGGAGCTGCAGCGGCGCTACGACCTGATCCCCAACCTCGTGGAGGCCGTCAAGGCCTACGCCGCGCACGAGCGCGAGGTGCTCCGACGCGTGGTGGAAGCGCGCAACCGCGCCGCCGCCAACCACGGCTCTCCGGAGTCGCAGGCCCGCGACGAGAACGCCTTCGTCGGGCTCCTCCGCCGCGTCTTCGTGCTCGCGGAGGGCTACCCGCAGCTGCGCGCGAGCGAGAACTTCCTCGCGCTGCAACGCGAGCTCGTCACGACGGAGGACCGGATCCAGCGCGCCCGTCGCTTCTACAACGGCAATGCGCGCGAGCTGGCCAACCGCGTCGAGGTCTTCCCGACGAACCTCCTGGCGGCCATGTTCGGCTTCCAACGCGTCGAGTTCTTCGAGATCGAGGAAGGCGCGCGCGCCAGGCCCGACGTGTCCGGCCTCACGAACTAGAGGGCGCGTAGCGCGCAACGGGGCAGCCGCACGTCCCTGGGGTTCGAGGCCGAGACGCGACGAGGAGGCGACCCCCTGGAGTCGGGGACGACGAGCGACGCAGGCACCGGGCGCGAGATGCGTACGACCGGATCGCCGAACGGGATCCCTCTCGCCCGCCGGCCCCGGTCACGCGGGCGGCGCCGACTCGTACAGCACGAGCATGCGGTTCTTCGAGGCGTTGGCCGCGAGCACCCACGCCACGAGGAGGACCGAGGAGAGGAGCGCCAGGGGGGGTACGAGTCCGAGGATGCACGCGGACACACCGAGTCCGAAGCTGGCGCGGGAGCGAGAGGTCGGATCGGCAGCCCGTGTGGCCCGCGCGATCGAACGGGACAGGCCGGGGATGGCACGAAAGGTCCAGTAGATGCCGAAGATCGGCACGAACAGGAGACCCACGGCGCGACCGGGCGAAGTGCTGCGGAACTCGGCGGGGACCGCGTCCCACGACTGGTAGAGCCAGACGAGCAGGACGATCATGGCGGGGACCGCACAGATCAGGTAGAGGGCGACCGCCACGAGCAACGCGCCGTCTCCGGCGTGGTGGCGGGCTTGGCTGGCATCCAGGGCGAGCAGGTAGGCCGCCGCGCTGCCCACGAGGCCGAGACCGAAGAGGAGGACCACGGTCATGGCCAGCCCGGAACCCGGTCGTCGCCGGCCCACCCTTGCCAGCGGTCGCTGCTCGATCGGCTGAACGCCCTCGAGGGATCGGGCCGGCGCGGCGGCGGAAGTCCTTCGAGAGGGGAGAATCGCGAGGACCACCCCAAGGCCCACGTCGAGCGGCAGGTAGCAGCCCGCGGCCAGCAGGAGGTACGGGTCGGCTTCCCAAGCCCGATAGCTGAACTGGAACCGCATCCGGCCTTCCATGACCAGACCGCCGTAGCCGAACATGATGTCACCGACCATGGCGAGCAACGACGCGACGAAGAGGAAGTCCCGTGCCGCGGCGAAGAACCGGGCGGCCCCCGAGTCCCCGTCCGTACCCAGCGCTCCGCGCGAGGCGCAGAGCACGAGTGCGACGGGAACGAGCATGAGCGCCGTCAGGGCCCAACCCACCTGCCGACCGCTGAAATCCCCCCACCCGTGCACCCGCCAGTAGAGCGAGAACAGGGCGAATACCGCGATCAGCAGCGCGAAGGTCCGTCCCGGCAGGAGCGTCAGGACCACCCGAGCCCACGGCGCTTCCCTCGCCGCCGCCTTGGCCGCAGCGCCCAGGAGATACCCGACTCCTCCCCCGAGGAACAGGGCCAGCATCGGGGCAAGCCATGTGAGCAGTAGGTGTCTTCCGATCGGCATCGGCTCCTCCCGGACCGATCCTACTAAAATCCAACTCGTTTCGAGTCTGCAACGTGGAACGGCGGGGAGACGGTCCCCGCCCTGGAGGGTGGAATGCGTCGGAGACGAGCACCGATCCGCCCTCTCAGTGCGCCGCGGGTCGCCGACGCGGCAGGCGAGCGAAGACGATCAGGCTACAGACGAGCAGCAGCGAGGCGAAGACGGCCACCGTCAGGTATGGGGAGGTCGCCTCCGCCACCGCCCCCGCGAGGAACGCGCCCAGGGGAAGGGACCCGCCGAACGCGACCGCCCAGATGCCCATCACCCGTCCGCGAATCCGGTCCTCCACGCTCGTCTGGATCAGCGTGTTGGCGGTGGACATGAACGTGATCGCCCCGAAACCCGTGAGGGCGAGCGCACCGCTCACGGCCCAGAACGCGGCGGTGCGACTGCCCAACCATGCCCCGAGTCCCGCGACGAGGAACATGCCGCTCGTCATCGTCCAGACGCCGCCGAAGGCGTGCATCCGGCGGGTCCTCTCGGGATTGCGACTGGCGACGAAGAGCGCTCCGCCGATGGCGCCGATCCCGAACATGGACATCAACGCCCCGTACTGCGTCTCCGTGAGGCCCAGGTAGTCCGGCGCGATGGCCGGCATGAGCGTCTGGAAGGACCATCCGAAGGCACCGACCAGGAAGACGAGGAGCAGCACGATCTTGACCCGGCGGTTCCGGGCCACCTCCACGAGACCCTCCCGCAAGTCCCGGACGTGGGCGTGAACGCGCTCGACCCACGTGGCCGCGACGCGCGGGGGCCTCCCGAAGGGTGGGAGGACGAGCATCAGCAGGGTCGCGGTGACGACGAGGTAGCTGAGCGCATCCACCGTGAAGCACCACCCCATGCCGATCGTGCCCATCAGCACGCCGGCCAGCGCGGGACCGAGGATCCGAGAGAGATTGACGAGCCCCGAGTTGAGGGCGATGGCGTTCGTGAGTCGCTCACGGCCCACCATCTCGATGATGAAGGATTGACGTGCGGGCATCTCGAAGGCGAACGCAACGCCGCTGATCGACGCGAGCACGGCCAGGTGCCACACGCGGATCACCCCCGTGAACACGAGCGCCGCGATGGCCCCCGAAGACAGGGTGGACACGACCTGCGTGAAGACGATCATCCTCCGCTTGTCGACCTTGTCGGCAATCGCCCCCGCCGTCGGGGAGAGCACGAACATCGGAAACGTCGAGAGGCCGGTGACGAGTCCGAGCAGCGCCTTGCTGCCCGTGATCTGGTAGACGAGCCATCCCATGGACGTCCGCCGCACCCAGGTGCCGACGAGCGAGATCCCCTGCCCGACGTAGAAGAGGCGGAAGTTGCGGATCCCGAGCGAGACGAAGGTGGTGTGGAACCACGCGCCGGCCATGCCCGCCGACCCCGTCGGGTCGAGGGGGGGGGCGGGCCCGCCAGGGCCGACCCCGCCCTCCGCGTCGGATCGCTGGTCGCTGGCGCCGGACATCCTGTCTAGTACTCCTACGCGGGATCCGGGGTCTCACCCAGACCGTCACGCACTCCCCGGGACGTGGGGCGTCTCCGGCGGGACTCGGGCCGTCCTCCCGAGCCAGGGGCGCCGGGAGGAGGCAGTCCGCCGACCGACGCCGGGAATCCGGGGGAGCGTGCCGGGCACGGGTCGGGTATGCTCCCGCGCCATGAAGAAGATCCTGCTCGGCATGCTCCTCGTCGTCGTCGTCGGCATCGGCGCCATCGTGTTCTTCGCGATGTCCACGGGAAGGGAGTTGCGACCGGTCGCCGACCGCATCCTCCACGAGATCAGCGACGGCAAGGCCGAAGAGGTCTACGCCGAGGCGGCCGACGCGTTCCGCCAGGCGATCACCATGGACGACTTCAAACGCCTCGTGACCGCCATGCACGAGGGCTATGGCGCCTTCAAGGAGATCACCGGCGTGACCGGCTCCGGCGCGAGCACCTCGGTCGGACACGACACCGAGGGCAGCGTCTCGCTGGACCTCTCCTACGAGAAGGGCACGACGACGGGCAAGCTGCTCTTCGTGAAGACGGGCGGGACCTGGCGCATGACCGGCTTCCACGTGGACCCCCTGGAAGACCGCACGCCCCCACCGCCGACGCCGCCCGCGGGCGGATAGCCGGTCGGCGCCCCGAACGACCCGAGAGGCGCGGCGGGCAGCAGACACCGCTGCCATCCTTCCCGCCGGCCGAGGCTACCGACCCTCGAGTCGATCCTCGTGGTCCGCCCACCACCGACGCCACGCCTCCTGCGCCTTGGCGCGCTCCGACTCGGAGGCGCCCGCCAGGAAGACGATGTTCTCTCTCGTGATCGCCTCGAGCGCATCGCCGGCGGCGGTGCGGACCAGCTCGTCCGCGTCGCCCAGGGCATCGATGAGGGCGGGTACGGCGTCCACGGCGCCGATCTCGCCCAGGGCCGTCGCCGCGCCCAGCCGAACGTAGTAGTCGCTGTGCGTCCGCAGGACCTCCACGAGCGACGCGATGGCCCGTCGGTCCTTCATGTTTCCCAACTCGAGGGTCGCGGCGAACACGGTGTTCTCGCTCTCCGACGCGAGGTTCCTCAGCATGCGCTGGAACGTCTCTTCGTCCACCGACGACGCGGGTTGCTGCTCCGCCTCCGCGGCTTCCCCGCGAGCGTCCAGCCGGGCGCCCAGTGACTCCACGTGGTCTTCCAGCGCATCGAGTCGGGCGTCCAACTCGGCGGATCCGGTGGAGATCGCCGCGCTGTCGTCGGACTTCGGCCCGGGTCGCGGAGCGAGAAGCGTGAAGGCGAGCGCGACCACCGCCGCGGTGATGGCGGAAACGATCATCGTACGGGCCATGGGTCCACCTCCCGGCGTGGGACGCGAGGAGCGGCGTCCGTTCCAGGTCCTTGCCCCCGCGGATAGACCCGTCACGGTCCCCGGGCCAGGGGCCGCTGCGCTCGGGCGCGAGCTCGCGCGCCTCCCGGGCTCACCGCCGAAACGTCACGACGAGCATGCTCGGCGTGGCGCTCTCGCCCGTCTGGAAGCGAAGGAAGTCGATCGCGCCGTCGTTGTCGCTGGGCAGCTGGCACCGAATGCGAAGGTCCAGCCGGGAACCTCCCCCGGCGAGCACATCGGCCACCTGCGCGCCGACATCGGCCTGTCGCGGGCCGTCGACATCCGACATCGAGAGCGTGGCGAAGGCCGACTGGGCCGCGGGGGCACCGAAATCGCCGGCGTCGAGGCTGGCACCGATGTCCACGAGATCGAGGACGACCGGACCCAGGTCGGCCGTGGGGGTGCCCGTGGTGGAGAACTGGTTGGTGGCGAGCATCGCCCGGACCACGGCGGCCCCGGCAGGGACGGGGGAGAGGTCGAAGACGAGGAATCCGCGGATCTCCTGGTTGCCGCTGTCGTCACCGACGGTGGCGAAGCCCAGCGCGTCGTTCGCTCCCGAGAGCGCCGCGATCTGACCGTCCAGGGACGCACTCGTGGGGATCGTGATGGTCTGCTCCCCGCTCCCTCCTCCGCCCCCGCAACCGATGCACACCGCGGCGACTGCAACCCCTGCGAGGATGCGCCATCCCATGATCGACCTCCGGTGCCCCGGCGCCGCCGGCCGCGTCCCCCTTCCGAGGGTGCCCGGACGTGGACTCCTTCTACATGTGGCGCGGGGTCGCATCGCTCCGTGTGCGCCGCGGCCCTCGTCGTCGGATCGCGCCGCGGTACCTTCGCCCTGGGCGCCGCCCGCTCCGGTGCGCTCAGGGAACGCGGACCTCCATCACCGGGAGGAAGGTGCGGTCGAAGTGCTCGGCGAAGTCGACGAGGAGGACCGACTGGTCCTCCGCCGCGTCCCGACGGACGCGGCGGCGATCGGCCCTCACCTCGATGCGGCCCTTCTCGGGGAGGTCTTCGCGGGTGAGGAGGATGCGGAAGGCGGCCACGCCGGTCGTGCGGGCGACGTAGCGCCCGTCCGCCTCGCGCCGCACCTCCATACGCGCCGTGTGCTCGTCGGCCTGGTCCTGCATGGTGCGGCGCCGTTCGTCCTCGTCCAGGCGGTTCCAGCGCACCGCGCGGACGCGAAGCGGGAACGTCTCCTGGACGTCGCCCTCCGTCCGGAGGATCTCCGCCCAGGCCTGGCGCCCCTCCCCGGAGCGCGCGGCGCGGCGGACGACGGTCGCGCGGTGCGGGTCGCGGTGGGCGCCCTCGAAGAAGGCCGCCCAGTCCACGGCGTTGGGGTCGAAGCCGTGCGCATATCCCTCCTGGAGCAGCAGGTTCGCGTCCGCGGCCTTCGCGGCCTGGAGCCGCTCGAAGACCAGGGCTACATCGGCGAGGAGCCGGGGATCGTCGCCCTTTCCCTGGAGATCGCGGATCGGAAGATGGGCGACGTTCTCCGCGTAGCGCAGGTTGTTCTGGCCCCCGGCGACGGCGAGGCGGGGCCCGCCGATCATCACGGCGAGGGACGCCCAACCCGTCGGGTGACGGAGCGCGAGATCCCACGCCAGGTGCCCGCCGCGGCTGACGCCCGTCAGGTGGATGCGGTTCTCGTCCACGTCGTAGCGCCGACGGGCCCAGCGCAGGACGGCGAGGGCGTCGTCGCGTTCCCGCTCCGTGAAGCCGTAACCGGCGTTCTCGCCCGCCTCGGTCGGCGCGACGACGAGCATCCCCAGCGCGTCGGCGGTCGCCCGCCACAGGGGCACCATGTCCTCGCCGCGCCCGCCCGCGCCGTGGAGCGCCAGCAGGAGCGGCGCCGGCTGCTTCGGGTCGTAGCCGGCCGGCACGTAGACCGTGGTGTGCGCGGTGCGCAGGCGAGGGGTGTCCGAGGGGAGCGCCACGTCGTAGGCCCAGACGCCGGCCGGGGCGGCCGCGAACGTGCCGAACGCGCGCATGGCGTCGATCCAGCGATCGACGGTCACGTCCTGGCGGTGTGCGAGGACGAGGGCGGCCTGCTTCCTCCCGTCCGCGGTGGGGCGATCCACCGCATCGGCCAGGAGGGCCGCGAGGTCCGGAGCGGACGCCTCGTCCTCGGCCGAAGCGACCCGCACGGGACCCGTCCCGGCGAACAGGAGGAGACCGGCAACGAGCCACCGGGTCGCGCGAGAGAGGGATCCCATCCCGTCACCCTGCCAACGCGTTCTCCGCCTGTCAACGGACCCCGCGGCCCGCGCGCTACCACTCCTCGCGGAGGCGCCTCTCCCAGGCGGCGAGGGCCTTCGGGTCGAGCGCGACGATCGCCTCGGTCTGGACGCCGTCGGGCAGCGGAACCAGTTCGCTGATGCGCACGACGATCAGGCTTCGCGACTCTTCGTCGACGCGCGGCAGCAGGTGGAACAGGGTCAGCGTGTCGGCCGGGGCCTCCGCCGACATGGCGGCCACGAGCGCGTTCTCTCCTGTCGGGTCGACGTCGCGGAGCGCTTCCGGCGCCTCGGGGAAGTACGGGATCCCGGGGGGACCGCTCTTGTGGAGCTCGACCCGCGCCCCCGTGGGCAGGAAGCACTTCGAGCCGTCCGCGTAGGCCATCTCGACCTGTCCTTCGGTGACGTTCACGAAGCCGTCCCCGTCGGCGGGCAGCTCCAGGAAGAAGGCGCACCCGAGATCCACGACCGTGCCGGCCGGCGTGTGGATGGAAAAGCGACGCGGCTTCGCGTGGATCTCGGCGGCGACGGCCCCCCGCTCCAGGTCCATGCGCCATCCCTCCGCGCCGTCGCGCACGACGATCCGGGATCCGGGTTCGAGGTCCACGTGACCGACGTCCCCCACCGCCAGACGGGCGCGGCGGTCGGCCCCGGTCTCGAACCACTGCCCCGGCGACAACCGTACCGAACCCTCCGCGCCGTACGTCCAGACGACGAGCCAGTCGCTCGGATTCGTCTTGGGCCGGGAGAGGTAGAGACCGACGCCCGCGGCGACGATCAGGAGGGCGACGCCCACGAAGATCTTCCGCCAGGGAAGTTCCCGCGGCGGCTTCCTCGGCACGAAGCGGAGCCGCTCCAGCGACGACTCCAGCGAGCGCACCGCGGCCGCCGACGTCGCTTCCGGGTCCATGAGGTAGGCGCGCTCGTCGGACGTGACCTGCCGCCCCAGGACCACGGCGGCGCCGCTGGCGAGGTCCTCCCGGATCCGGTCGGGCTCCTCGCCGAGCAACCGCGCGATCTCCCACCCGTCCACCCGCGCCATCAGGCGGAGGAGGAGCGCATCGCGCCGTCCCGGCGGCAGGTCGCGGATCGCCGCGAAGGCGCCGGAGCCGCCCTTCGGCGCGCGCTTCGGCGCGAAATCGTGGACCAGGCGGACGAGCCACGGGCCGGCACCCGACGGGTCCCCGAACGTCGCGACGCCCTCCCGCGCGCGGTCGAGCACGGCCTGCAACGTCTCGTTGGCGCCCTGTTCGCCTCCCTGCCCGACGATCAGGGCGTGCAGCGCGGGGCCGTAGAGACGGCCCAGTTCCTCGAACGCGCCCCCGTCGCCCCGGCAGGCGCGCATGATCAACGCGGTGTCCTGTTGTTGCGTCATCACGGCGCTGGACTATCGGCCAGATGACGCCCGGATCTTCTCCGGCCGCCACCGCCGGCCCAAATACGGGCCCTACGGGTCCGGCCGGGAGGGAGTCCTGGAGAGGACGGAGCCTCGGTCACGGAGGGGCCCCGACACGCACGCGGAGACCGGATCCTCCCATCGGCGGGGCGGCCGGACCCCGCGTCACGTACCGCCCCAAGAGCCTCAGCGCCCGGTCGGCATGGCGGAAGGTCGGCACCCCGGCGGCGAGAAGCACCTCCGCCATGGGGTCGTAGAGCGGTCCGGCGTCCACCACCCCCACCCAGGGCTTCCTGCGCTCCCGGAACAGGCGGGCGAGCCGCGAGACGATCGATCCCGGCTTCGTCAGGTCCTCGGCGTGCCCCTCGCCGGCCGCGACCGTCTCCAGCGCGCCGGTGAACGGCACGCACCCCACGACGCCCACGTCCACCCCGGGGTCGGCGAGGACGAGCCGGACCGCCTCCTCGTAGGCGGCGTCGTCCACGATCGGCGTGAGGTCGAGGAGGTTCTTGACGCCGACGATCCCCTCGAGGTGCCGGCGGGCCAGGAGCCGCTCCAGCGCCGCGTGGGTGTCGTCCGAGAAGGTCGCCGGTACGAAGGGGCCCAGGTTGTCGGCCATCGCCACGACCTCGAAACCGGCGTTGGAGAGGGCGCCGAGCCGTCGCCCCGGGACGGGCTCCGTCCCGAGGAGGACGAACAGCCGGACGAGGTCGTCGTAGTCCTCCAGCGTCTCGACCACGACGGCGCCGGCGGCTTCGGCGAGCGCGCGCGTCACCGCGTAGTCGCCCGCGACGGAGGCGGTGTGGGAGGCGGTGGCCTCCCGGCCGGCCGGGGTGCGGCCGGCGCGGTACAGGACGACCACGCGTCCGCTCGAAGTGATTGCGCGGCACGCATCGAGCCACCGGGCGCCGTCGCCGCGGCGAAAGCCCTCCACGTAGCAGGCAAAGACGCGGATCGCGGGGTCGTCCTTCAACACCTGCAGGTAGTCGCCCACCGTCAGGTCGATCTGGTTGCCGAGGGTCACGATCGTGCGAGGGTTGACTCTCCCCAGCCGGCTCGCCCGGGAGACGGCGAACGCGCCGCTCTGCGAGACGACCGCGAGCGGCGCGGGCTCGCCTGGCGGGTAGCGGAGCTTGTACTCGGGGATGAACAGGGTGTCGAAGCGCCCCGCCGTCGAGCGGACGCCCAGGCAGTTCCCGCCGTTCACGACCGGTCCCCTCCACGGGGTCTCGCGGGCGCGGCGGATGGCGGCCCGGATCCGCTCCACGTGCACCTCGGTCCCGCGCCGCTCGCCCAGGCCGCCCGCGACGAGGATGACGCTCTCCGCCCGCTCCCCCCGGACGACCTCCTCGAGGATCCCCGGGACCTGCTCGGCCGCGACGGAGACCACCAGCAGGTCCACGCGCTCGGGGAGCGATGCGACGTCGGGAACGCAGCGGCACCCGTCGATCCGATCCACGCCGGGCTTGATGACCGTGACCCGCTCCTTCGGGTACCCCTCGCGGAGCACGCCGGCGAGGATCGTGCGCCCGGGATTCGAGCCCTGCGACACGCCCTGGATCGCAATGCTCGCGGGCTGGAGGAGCTTCGCCACCTTGTCGAGCGGACGCAACGGCCCCTCGACCGCGTCGCTCTCCCGCGCTCCGGCGATCCGGACGACGGCGTCGAGCGCGACCGGCCCGTCCGGGGAGAAGACGAGCGGGTTGATCTCGAGTTCGAGGACGGGCTCGGGCACCGCTTCGGCGGCGAAGGCGAGCAGGCGGAGCACCAGATCCCTGAGGTCCTCCATGGTGACGAAGCTCGGCTGCCCGCGCAGGCGGCCCGTCGCGGCGGGCGTGACCGCCGACTGCTCCAGCGCGGCCTCGACGAGCAGCGGCGAGGCGAGCAGCGGCGAGAAGATCGCTCCCCCGCGCCGGGGCCTCAGGTTCCTCGCGAGGAACTCGGCGTGGATGCCGCCCGGCCCGAAGGTGACGACGGGACCGAACTCCTCGGTGTGCCGCATGCCCAGGAGGAGCTGACCGCCGAGCGACGGATCGTGCGGGACGAACGCGGCGAGCAGGAAGCCGCGGACCGGGTGGCCGGCGAAGGCGGCGGCCATGTCCGCGAGCCCGCGCCGCACGGCGCGCGGATCCTTCTCGAGGAAACGCACGCCCCCCGCGTCGCTCTTGTGCACGAGGGAGGCGCTCACGACCTTCAAGACGACGCGGGAGCCGGGGAACGCGTCCAGATCCACCGCGTCGAGGGCTTTCGCCGTGCCGGCGGCGGGGAGCACGGCGTGGTGCGGGACCGCGATGCCGAGGTCCCGGACGACATCGAGGCCCTCGGGTTCGGTCAGGAGGGTCCGGCCCTGGGTGCGCGCCGCCTCCACGAGGCGCGCCAGGGCGGGACTCACCGGGTCGCGCATCGGACGGCTTCGCGCCCCGCGCGGAAGGCCTTCCGGTTGGCTTCGACGATGCGCTCGCCCTTCTTCTCGAACATCGTGCAGATCCACCGTTCGAGGGTCTCGGGCGCGACGGGGAGAAGGTCGGCGACCGCGCCGACGAGCACCACGTTGCTCGTGAGCGGCGAGCCCGCCCGGCGGGCGAGGGCGGCCGTGGGCACGAGGTGGACGCGGGGAAGCCGGCGGAGGTTCGCCGTCACCTCGTCCAGCGGCGGATACGTATCGATGTTTCGGACCGGGTCCGTGGACGCGACGAGCGTGCCGTCGGGACGGAGGTAGTCGAGGTAGCGAAGGCTCTCCAGCGGTTCCATGGACAAGACGAGATCGGCGTCGCCCCGGGCGATCAGGTCGCTGTGGATCGGGTGGTCGGCGATGCGGAGGTTCGCCTGCACGGCGCCGCCGCGCTGGGCCATCCCGTGGACCTCGCCCTGCTTCACGTGGAGCCCGTCCTCGCGGGCCGCCGCTGCGATGATGGCCGCGATCGTGAGGACGCCCTGGCCGCCCACGCCGGCGAGCACGATGTCCATCTTCATGACGAGGTCGCCTTCTTCCGGGCGCGCCGGGCGGCCTGGATGCACGGACGGTACGTGATCACCACCGAGAGACCCTCGTACGCGATCTCGGCGCGGATCCGCGCCGCCATCTCGGGGACCTTCCTCGGATGCGCCTCGAGGAGGGCGACGTGCGCCGGGTCCACGCCGACGCCGAGGACGATGGTCTCCACGTGGGAGTGCGGCAGCACGGTGTCCTGTTGCCCCGTCATCCCCACCGTCTCGTTGTCGAGGATGATCAGGGTCATCGGCGTGTTCTCGGCGACGGCGTCCATGAGCCCCGTCACCCCGCTGTGGAGGAACGTCGAATCGCCGATCACCCCGAGGACCGGACGGACCCCCGCGTCCGCGGCGCCCTTCGCCGTGCCCACGGAGGCGCCCATGCAGATGCACGACTGGATGGCCTCGTACGGCGGTAGCGCACCCAGTGTGTAGCAGCCGATGTCGGAGGTGACCAGCGCGTCCGGAAAACCACCGAGCGCCGCCTTCAATGCGTCGAGGGCGTCGCGGTGCGGGCACCCCTGGCAGAGCTGCGGCGGTCGCGGGGGGAGGTTCAAGCCCTCCAGGCGAACGCGCGGACGCGCCGCGAGGCCGAGGGCTTCCCGGACCGTGTCGGGGGTCAGCTCGCCGTCGCGCGGAAGGTCGCCCGAGAGCTTCCCCCGGATCTCCGTCGCGGGCGGCACGATCCCCCGGAGCATCCGCTCGACCCAGGGCTGCCCCTCCTCGATCACGAGCAGGCTGTCCACGTTCTCGGCCAGCCGCCGGATCGCGTCGACCGGCGGGGGATAGGCTCCCACGTGGAGGTGGCGGAAGGGGAAGGCGACCTCGCCGGCATTCTCGAGCAGGTAGTTCCGGGCGAGTCCCGTCGTGAGGATCCCCCGGGGCGCGTCGCCGACAGGGAAACGGTTCCACCGGCTCGAGGCCGTCGCCTCGGCGATGGCGCCCTGCTTGTCCAGATGCGCGCGCCACAGGCGCCGGGCGTTCACCGGCAGCAGGGTCCAGTCGCGCGCCCGCACGTTCCTCGTAAGGGGGTTCTCCGGGCGCGGCGCACGAGTCTCGACCAGCGCCCGGCTGTGCGCCAGCCGGGTCACGAGGCGCACCACGACGGGAACGTGGAAGCGTTCGGAGAGGTCGAACGCCTCCCGCGTCATGTCGTACGCCTCCTGCTGATCGGCGGGCTCCAGCAGGGGGACGCGCGCGAAGTCCGCCAGCATGCGCGTGTCCTGCTCGTTCTGGGAGGAGTGCATGCCGGGATCGTCCGCGACCACGCAGACGAGGCCTCCCTGCAGGTCCACGAGGGCGGAATTCACGAACGCGTCCATGGCGACGTTGAGGCCGACATGCTTCATCGTGACCAGCGTGCGCCGCCCCGCCATCGTCACGCCGATGGCCGCCTCGTAGGCGGTCTTCTCGTTCGCGCACCAGTTTGCGTGCGGCCGCCCCTCGCGCTTCCGGACGCGCAGCACGTGCTCGAGGATCTCGGTGGACGGCGTGCCCGGGTAGCCGTACGCGGCGGTGATTCCCGCGTGGATCGCGCCTTGCGCCACCGCCTCGTCGCCCAGGAGGACCTGTCCCGAGGCGACGCGTGTGCCCGTCGACGTCGCGGCCATTCGAGCCTCCGGTGGAGCGCGGAGTTCCGCACTCCGACTCCATCGTAGATGCCCGTGGTCTCCTCTCAATGCCTGCGGATGCCGCACGGGCGATACGCCGCATGGTGCGGGCCGATCGCCCTTCCTTCGCACGCGAACGATTCTATCCGTCGTGCGCGTCCGCGGGAGGGGACGGCGCGGGATCGGGAGACCCCCGCAGCGCGAACAGCAGCAAACCCGGGTTCAATGCGTACGGCTCCTTCATCGGCAACGCGAGGAGCACGGAGGCCGATCGCTGGAGGTCCCGACAGAAAGCGACGTCGGGGGACGTGCGCGCGGCGTCAGCGGGGGACTGGAGGTGCGCGCGGTACCAGTAGGCGTCCACCGCGACGTGGGTGATGCCGCGGCGGGCGAGATCGGACACCGTGCCGAGCTCGGGCAGCCTCGCCGCGTCCACGACGCGCTGGGGAACGTCCCGGAGACGCACGCTGAAGTCCTGGGCGATCACCGCGCCAGCGGGAACGCGCGCGCGCACCCACGTCCGCAGGGCCGCACGCGTCGTGTGCGCCCGCCCGTCCGCCAGCATCGCGTCGGCGCGGACGTGCAGGTAGAGCTGGAGCCCCATCAGGAGGGCGCAACCGACCCAGAGCCCCCGCCGCAGGCGGGCACGCGACACGCGAGAGATGGCCGACACGCCCAGGGCGAGACCGACGCCGGCGCCCGTCAGATACGCCGCGCGGGCCGGCAGGAAGTAGCGCGCGTACACCAGGGCCTGGAGCGACAGCAGCAGCGTGAAGAGCAGGGGAAACACGAGGCAGGGGAGCCAGGCCACCCGCTCGGACGGGCGCCGTCCCCATGCGACGAGGGCGAAGACGGGGAAGAAGAACAGGGTCGCCGGTCCGAGCGTCTTCGCCGCGAGGCGGACGAATCCCAGGTTCGGCACCGTCTCCCGGCCGGTCCGCCCGAACCACACGGTCCGCCACTCGGCCGATTGGGCGTCGATCACGGCGTGGGGGAAGTGCCAGAGGGTCGGGTGGAGGGCCAGGAGGCCGAAGGCGAGGAGCGAGAGCCCGAGGACGGAGACGAACGCGACGGTGCGGGAGCGGCCGGGGGGCGGCCGCGTCGCCACGGCGACGAGGGCCAACGGGACGACGAGGAGCCCGGCGAGCTTGGCCGCGCCCGCGAACCCGCACGCGACGGCCAGCCCCACCAGCCTCCGGCGGGTCGGCCGTTCGAGGTAGTGCGTCGCGGCGAGCAGGGCGAGGGCCACCCCCGCGAGGAGGATCGCGTCCTCCTTGAAGGAATGCGCGGCGTCGTCGATCCAGGGATCCGCCAACAGGAGGATCGAGGCGGCGACGGCCCCGCCGAGCCCCGCGAGGCGGAACGCGAGCAGGGCCATGGCCCCGATCGCGATGCCCACGTAGACGGCCGAGAGCAGGCGTCCGATCTCGGCGATGCGTTGCCCGCCCGCGTTCGCACCGACCGCCCGGGACGCGACCGCCGCGACGTCGAGCATGAGCGGGGGATGGTGGTAGTCGCGCCGCCCCTCGCGGATCTGGTCCACCTTCAACGGCTCGTCCCAGTGGTCCTGGTAGGGGAAGCCGTTCCCGGCCAGCCCCCGGACCACGGCGATGCCCGTCACCCCGACCAGGAGCGCGGCGAGGAGGCGGAGGCGCACGGACGAGGACAGGGGGCACGCTCCTTTTGCGGTCGCGGGGGGCGTCAAGCTACCCGGGAGGGGACGGCGCCCAACGGGGCGGGACGCGCCTTCGTGAGCGGTTTTTCCGGAGCCCTCCGGTAGGCTTTGCCCGCCGTGGAGACCGGACCGCCGTCCCCCCGCCCCCTGCTCTTCGTGGACGTGGCCCTCCGTCGCGGCACGGTGACCCCGCGGCAGGCGGCGACGGCGCTGCTCGCCGGGTGGGAGGGGCGGCTCCCTGGCGTCGCCGACCCTCGCGAGGCCCTCCTGCGCATGACCGCGCTCGGCACGGAGGAGGCGCGAAGCATCGACGCCGCGGTGGACGCGATCCTCGCTGCGCGAGGCTCCCCGCGCGGACCGGCGAGCACCGTGGCGCCACCCGCCGCACCGGGCCCGGACCCCCACGGCACGGACACGGAGCCGGAGCCGGCGCCGGTCCTTCGACCGCCCCCTCCGGACCGCTACCGGGACTTCGTACCGATCGGTCGGGGCGGCATGGGCGTGGTCTACGCGGCCCTCGACGAGGAGATGAACCGGAAGGTCGCGTTCAAGATCCTGAAGCCCTCGCAGGCGGCCGGGACCGACGAACCCGTCACGCCGCCCACCCCGGACGCCGTCCGGCCGCCGCCGGCGTCGGACGGGGGCCGCAGCCGCTACGATGGATGGAAGGCGCGGTTCCTGCAGGAGGCGTGGGTCGCGGGCGGGCTCGAGCATCCGGGCATCGTGCCCGTCCACGAGGTCGGCTGCACCGAGGGTGGCGTCCCCTACTACACGATGCGCCTCGTCCCCGGACACCGCACCCTGCGCACGGCGCTCGACGAGGTGGCGGGCGAACCGCTCGACGTACGCCTGTCGCTCCTCGAACCCTTCCTCCGCGCGTGCGACGCCGTGCGCTACGCACACAGTCGCGGCGTGGTGCACCGCGACCTGAAGCCCCAGAACATCGCCCTCGGAGAGTTCGGGGAGACGTTCGTCGTGGACTGGGGGCTCGCCGCGCTCGCGCCGACGGCGCCCGACGCCCGCGACGGATGGCAACAGGGAATCGCGCTGCTGCGGCGCGGATCCCGGCTCGAGACCGGGCAGGGCACGGTCGGCACGCCGGGCTACGCGGCCCCCGAGACCTACGGCCATGAACCCGCCGGAGGCGGCCGCCGGGGCGACGTGTACGGCCTCGGCGTCGTGCTGTTCGAGATCCTGACCGGCGTGCTCCCGTTCGATCCGCGCGAGGAGGGACGCCTCGCCGCGCAGTTCGCGGGCGCCGCGCCACCGGAGGCGGCCATCCTGGAGCCGGCCGTGCCTCCCCCGCTCTCGCGGTTGGCGGCGCAGGCCCTTTCCCCCGACCCCGCGCGGCGCCCGACGGACGTGGAGGACCTCGTGCGGCGCATCCGCGCGTGGCAGGCAAACGTCCAGAAGGACCGGCAGGTCCGTCGGTGGATCGACGAGGCGGAGCTCGCGATCGCCACGGCTCGCGACCTGGAGGGCGACGCGCTGTTCCGCCAGCTGGAGCGCGCGACCACGGCGTGCCGCCGCGTGCTGGAACGCGTCCCGGAACACGCGGCGGCGACGGCCCTTCTCGTCCGTGGCCGCGAGCTGGGGGAGGCGGCGCTGGGCCGCCAGGCGACGGCGTGGCGTCGCCGCCAGCTCCGCCGCTTCGGCGTGGCGGCGCTCGTCCTGCTGGTGGTCCTCGGCGTCGTCGTGTCCCTCCTGCTGGAGGCGCGCCGCCGCGAGGCCGAGGAGGCGCGCCGCGCGGCCACCGTGGCGCGGGCGGCGGAGGCGCGGCACCGCGAGCGCGCGGAGCTCGCGATGGGGTTCATGCTGGAGGAGCTTCGCGGTGAGCTCGCGTCCATGGGACGCCTGGATCTCCTCGCCGATCTCGGCGTCCACGCGAGGACCCACTACGGACCGCTGCCCGTGGAACAGGACACCCCGGACAGCTTCCGCCGGCGGGTTCATGCCCTCCGCGGACTCGGCGACGTCTACCTCGCGATGGGACGCCTCCCGGCCGCGCGCACCGTCTTCCAGGAGGCGCGGACGGTCGCCGGGCGATACGCCGAGGTGAACGATGCGGAGGGGATCGGCGCCGTGGAGCGCGCGTGGGCCGAGGTGGAGCTCGCCGACGTGGACCGGCGGCAGGGCTTCGCCCATCGCTCGTTGGAGCGGCTCGGAGACGTCGTTCCGGCGCTGGAGGCGCTCGCCGAGCACCCTGCCGTGGCCTCGGAGGCCGAGATCGTGCTCCGGGCGGCGCGCAGCATCGAGGGGAGGGCCGCGCTCGTGGCCGGCGACTACGACCGGGCCTACGCGGCGCTGAGAAGGGCGCTTCCCGCGAGCGCGGCGGAAGGCGTCGGGGACGGCTCCGACGCCGTTCCCATGCAACGGTTCGAGACCGAGCTCTACCTCGCCGAGGCGGAGCTCCACACCGGGCGGGCGGAAGAAGCGCGACGACGGATCGAAGCCTGCGTCGCCCGCGCCCGGGGAATGCTGCAAGCGGATCCGGAGGACGTCCCCACCCAGGCCCGCCTGGCGGCGGCCGTCGCCGCCTCGGCGCGCTTCGACGCGGGAGGAGACCCGCAGTCCTCGCTCGGTGCGACGGAGGAGGCGCTCGAGCGCTACGGCGCCCTGTCGCGCCGGCATCCGGAGAACCTCCGGTGGCGGCAGGAGCTCGCGCGCCTCCACGTCCGCCGCGGGGACCTGGCGGTGAAGGCGAAGGACGGTGCGCGGGCGGCCGCCGAGTTCCGTACCGCGCACGCGATCGCCGACGACCTCGTCGCCCGCGACCCGACGAACGCCATCTGGCTCAATCTCGTGATCACCACCTGCGACCGTCGCGCGTTCACGGCCGGCGAGGACGCCTCCGAGGTCCCCGCGCTCCGCCGCGCGGCCGTCGCACACGCGCGGACGCTCTACGGGCTCGACGCCGAGAACCCGCGGTGGAAGACGATCCTCGCCTACACGATCTTCGTGGCGCCCATGGAGGCGGGCCCGGACGGGCCCAGCCGCCGGATCGCGGAGTTGCAGGAGGCGCAACCGCTCGCGCGCGACGCGCTCGTCGCCATCCCGGGTCCCGAGGACGTTCCGGTCATCCTCGTGAACGTGACGACCGAGCTCGCGCGGCTCCAGATCGCTGCGCACCACACGGACGCCGTCGTCTCGCTTCTCGCCACCACGTTCGACGACATCCTCGCCCTGACGCGCTCCCACGCCCGGCCCGCGGGACCGTGGGCGGGACTCGCCTGGGCGGTGGCGTCGTTCGCCGGGCCGCTCGGGTCCCTCGGCGACGCGGGACGCGTCGAGCAGCGGCGCGAAGCCCGGCTCCACGCGACGCGCCTCGCCGGGGCACTCGACGGGGGCGAGGTGACCGGTGAGCAGGCCGCGGTCCTCGCCGAGCAACGCGAGCGCGCCGAGCGTCGGGCGGCGGCCCTCGCGAGCGGGGAGGACGGGCGGTGAGCCCGCGGCCGATCCTCGAGACGTCCCGCCGGCTGCGTTCGATCGCGACGCGGCGCTCCATGCTCCCCGGGCGTCATCCCCGGGGAACCCCGCGCTGGGAGGAGACCTGGGAGTACCTCTTCGCCCTCTACGCCCCCGCGATGGAGCGGTACGTGGCCGCCGTCCTCGCGCGCGCGCTCCGCCGGCCGGCGGGCGAAGACGACGCACGCGAGCTCGTCGCGGAGTACTGGGCCCATTGCCTGGAGAAGGGCTGGCTCGACGGCGACCTCGGCGACGTCCGCTGCTTCCGCGCGTACCTCCAGACGCAGCTGAAGCGCTTCGTCTACAAGAGGCTCGAGCACCGCTTCGCCCGGAAGCGCCACGCTGGCGCGCTCGCGCCGCCGGAGGCGTTGGACGGCGTGGCGGGGCGCGAGCCCTCCCCCGAGGCGGCGGACCTGGACGCGGGCTGGGTGGCGATCGCCGTCGAGCAGGCGCTCGCCGAGCTGAGGCTCGCGAACGACCTCTACGCGGAGATCATCGCCGATCTGCTCCGGACCGACGGCGAGGGAAACCCGGACCTCGCCGACCGGCTGGGGAAGACACCGACCCAACTCGTCCACCTCCGCCACCGGGCGCGCCAGCGCTTCGCCGTCCTCTTCCACGAACAGCTCCGCGCGACGGTCCGCGACGACGACGCCTTCGAGTCCCTCTGCCGCGACCTGGCGCCCTACCTCCCCTGAAAGGAGGGGGCGGCAGCCGGCGGCGCTGCCCGCTTCAGTCCAGCAGGTCGGAGATCTCCTCCAGGATCTTCTCGCCGACCTTCTTGCCGAAGAAGGCCTTCGGGCGCATGAAGGCCTTGCGGTAGACGGCGATCGTGAGGATCACGCTCCCGATGCCGATCAGGATCAACGGACCGGCAATCGGGGCGACGTCGTGGTCGAGGGCACGCTCCCCCACCCGGCGCGCGACCAGGTACCCCCAGGCGCATCCGGCGACGATGATGGCGAAGCCGAGGAATCCCTGTCGCTGCACGCTCGCGCGGTGGCGGGCGAGACGCTCCTTGTCGGTTCGGTCCACGGCGTTCTCCCTTTGCGTTCGACGTGGCGACACGGTCATCCTCCCGCCGGCACGAAGCGCTCCTCGACGTCGCGCGTCGAGCCGTCGCGGAGGTGGAGGCGACCGCGCACGAGGAACGCGCCGGTCGGTCGTGCGGGCAGCCGCACGTCGAGGGCGAAGGCGTCGCCACCCCGGTCCCGGTCGACGCGCCGCGGCGAGGAGCCCTCCACCGCCCAGGTCACGGCGTCGACCTCGTCCAGATCGACCAGGGGACCCAGGAGCGACAGGCCGAGGAAGGCGCCCCTCTCGTCCGTCCCGTCCAGCACGAGGATGCGGGGCCGATCCTCGATCGCCGAGAAGAAGGCGGTCGCACAGCGCAGGCGTCGCGTCACGACCCGCCCGCCCTCCTCGCTCTCGACCACGGCGTCCAGGCGCGTCGGACGCGACGCGCGCGCCGAGATGAAGAAGCCGCCCGGCGTCGAAGGCGTCTGGACGATGCGGTCGTTCGGATAGGAGGGATCGAGCTCCCAGGTGACGCGACGGACGGCGCCCAGGAGGTCGCCGGGTCCCGAGAGGCTCGCCTCCCACACCCAGCGGGGGACGCCCTCGTCGCGCCCCCAGTACCCGTCGCGGAACCGGATGCGGAGGGGGCGGAACCGCTCCACCAGGAAGACGCGGGCCGTCACGTGTTGCGTCGTACCGTCGCCGAATCGGACGTCGGCGCTCACGTCCACCACGCCGCCCTCGCGCCGCCGGCCCCGCAGGACCCGGTCTCCCTCGGAGCCGTCGCCGTCGGCGGTGCACAGGCGCCCCGACGCGTCCTCGTAGGTCCAGTCCACGCGCGCGATGGGCTTCTCGCCGGGGGTGATGCCGACGTGCCAGGACCAGGTGGCGTCCTCCTGCCGGTCGGCGGATGTCTCGACGAACAGATCGCCCTGGACGTACGACGGCACGCCGAGGGCGGCGGCCGCGCGGGGATGCACCCCGTGGCCCGAGAAGACGACCCACGCCTCCAGGACCGCGTGGTCGCCGTCGGGCGCGATGGCGTCGAAGAGGTCGTAGGCGAGCCAGGCGTACCCGCCGTGACCCCACGACGTGCCCCACGAGTTCTGCATGAGGATCGCCCGACGGCGGTCGTCGTAGCCGACCAGCAGCACGGCGTGGAGTCCGTGGAGGCGGCCCGCCTGGCGGTGGAGGATCCCGACGCGCCAGTCCTGTTCGCGGTAGACCTCCCACGACGTGGGCATCTGCATGAACTTGTCCGACGTCTCCAGGGCGATGACGACGGGCAGGCGCATGGCCAGGGCGTTGCGGATGTCGGTGAGGGAGGCGAGACGCGCGTAGCCGTAGGTGCGATTGGCCCGCGCGTCGGTGAGGAGGTCCCCGGTGGGCTGACGGAGGGGATCGCTGTCGTCGTAGGGCATCGCCTCGAGCGGTACGCCGCCGATGTCTTGCGCCACGGCGAGGGCGTCGGGGAACTGGGAGCCCTCGTCCTTCCCCCCGTTGATCTGGTTGTAGAGGAACGCGGGCGACAAGAGGTCCGACGCGTCGCGCGGCGGGCGTCCCCGTCGCACGGCCTCGAGGTAGGTCATCGCCCCGTACGCCACCGACCAGGCCACGCAGCTGCCCTGCCGACCCTGGTTGCCCGGCGGGGGCATGTAGGGACGCAGATCCACGACCTCGTCGCGGTAGCCGATGCCCGGCCGCGCGGAGCCCTCGAGCACGGGCGCCGCCCGGGCCGGCGTCCACTCGGGAAACTGGACGTACTCGGCCGGCGGCGTCGGCTTCAGGCCGGTCCGAAGCTCGCCGGCCCGCGCGGAGTGCGGCGCGGCGAGGGCCGCGGCGAGCACCAGGGATGCGACGATGAGCGAACGGCGGTGGCGGTTCATCGCTGCTTCGCGCTCCTCAACGGCCGCGTTGCGTCTCGAAGGACAACGTCCGGATCCCGACGTCGGGGCGCACGAGGCGGACGCGGATGGCGACCGCGACGGACTGCTTGTCCTGCGGCGCGTCCTTCCGGCCGATCGTGACCGACAGGTGGAACTCGTAGAGCCCCGGCGCGTGCGTCCGGTACGGCGGCAGGGGCTGGGGCGGGACGGCCCAGTTCAGGGCGACGAACCGCGCGATCGCGCGCTCGCGGTCGAGCTCGTCGCGCCACTGCCCCCCCCAGGGCTCCAATCGGAACAGGGCGGTCGCGGGGTCGCCCGCGTCGCCGTCCAGCGCCTCGAGCGGGCGTACGTCCACGTCCAGGGCGTCCACGAAGAAGCGCTTCCAGGTCTCCTCGTGCGCACGGTCGGTGTCGATGCCGAAGCCGTCGAGCTGCCGGCTCTCGTCGAATCCGCCTTCTGCTCCGAGGCCGTCGAGCCCCAGGTCCTCGTCGCTCTCGGCCCGGGGCACGAAAGGGGGATCCCTGAGGACGAGGATCTCGAATTCCGGGCGGTGGTCCACGCCGACGAAGCGCGCGCCGCTCGTGGGGTCCTCGGGCTTGTGGACGCCGAGGACGAGGTCCTCGCCCGTCTCCTGGTTGCGCGCCCACGCGGAGACGATCTTCTCCGTGTTGCGGGGGTGCCCCGGCGTGACGCGGGGCAGGAGGTCCGCCCAGGCGTCACGGAGGTTCCCGAGGATCTCGCGCTCCTCGTTGAACTGGCGGAACGGGCCGGCCGCGACGGCGCGTTCGCCGAGCCTCTCGGCCATGTCGCTGCGCAGGCGCGAGAGCTGTGGGTCGTCCAGCCCCCGCAGCTCGAACCGGGACACGACGACGGCCCACTCGCTGAACTGGAGGAAGATCCGACGCTTCCCGCCCCCGCCGCGGATCACGACCGGGAGCACCGTCCCGAGCCGGGAGGTGTAGCGGCCCTTGCGGAGCGCGTCGAACAGGGCCCGCGTGAGCTCGATTTGGACCGGCACCGCCTCCGTTCGCGTGGACCGGATGCGGAACCCCCGATCCGTCGCCTCCGCCGACGGGCCGACCCGCACGCCGGCGCGTCGTCCGGCGTCGAGCGACGGCAGGTCCACCAGAATCTCGTGCTCCTGTCCCGCCGGCACCGTGGAGGGCCTCGCGAACACGTCGAGGACGGCCGTCACCGGCCCGTCCTGGGCGACGGTCACGTAGACGACGTCGCCGTCCGAGAGCTCGCGGCCCACCTGCTCGCCGCTTCGCTCCACCACGCGCGGGAGGTCCTCGCCGATGAGGCCGTTCGCCTTCGCGGCCTCCACCATCTTCTGGAACCGCGATGCGGCGAAGCGGACGGAGAGCTTCACGGTCCGTCCTGCGGCGAGCTGGCTGCTCCCCATGTAGAAGTAGACGCCCTGGTGCGCCGCACGCATGTCCACGACCGCGCGCGTGCCCTGGCGCGTCTCCACCGAGCGGGTCCGGACCACGGCGTCGGCGACGGCATCGCGCTCGACGGGGACGCCTTCCCAGCGACGGGGCACGGGGATGTCGTTCGTCGTCTGGAAGCGACCGGTCAGGTCGACGCGGATGTTCAGACGGGTCTTCGCCTCGTCCCCGAGGTCCACGGCCTTGCAGTAGACGCGGTCTTCCTCGCAGGTGGTCGTGACCTCCTCCAGGAGGTTCGGCGCGACGGCGCCCGTCGCGATCACGCGGTCCTGGACGGCGGAGAGGATGGTGCGCGCCGCGGCCTCGGCCTCGTGGCGGTCCTCGGCGCCGCGCCCCTTGCTCGCGGCGGCGAGGAGCCCCAGGAGCGTGAGCACCAAGGCGCGCGGGTAGCGAACGAAGGATCTCGAAGTCATGGCAAGGCTCCTCGTTCGTCTACTCGTCCTCGACGAAGACCTGCGTCCGCTCGTCCAACGCGCCGAGCAGGTACTCGAGCGTCTCGCACGAGCGCCGCCTTGGGGTAGGTGCCCTGCACGCGGACGTCGGCGACGGCGTTCCCGTTGCGGAGCCGCGCCTGGAGGGCCGCGAACTTCTTCTGCTGGATCTGCGGCAGTCCGTCGAGGGAGAGGACCCACGCGTTGTCCCCGAGGTCGCGCATCTCGAGCGTGGGCCGGGCCGGACCTGCCGCAGCGAGCAGCGCCGCTTGTTCGTCCAGCTCGGCGAGCTGCGCCTCGAGCCGCGACGCGTCCCCCCCGGCGCGGGCAACGCGCGTCGATCTCCGTCGCCAGGGCCTCCCGCTGCTTGCCCGCCTGGAGACCGGCGATCTCCCTGGTGAGCGCCCACGTCTTCGCGAGCGACGAGGCCACGTCCTGCTGCACGCGACCCGCGTCTTCGGGGGTCACGTCGCGGATCCACGTTCCGATCGCCGAGCGCGCGAGGACGGAGAGGTCCACCGTGAAGACGGCGTAGTCCGGCATCTTCTGGAGATCGGGGTTCGCCCACGCCTCGGCGTCGGCACGGACGAAGACCATGCGCGTGTGTCGTCGGACGTTGCGGGCCTCGCGGGCGTAGGCACGAAGGGCGTCCTCGTAGCTCTGCCCCTCGAGATTCGCGTCCAGGGCCCGGAGCAGGTCGGGGAACTGCCGGGCGATGGTCGCCTCGACCTCCTCCGGCTTCTTCGTGAAGCGGGCCTTCAGGTAGGCGTGGCCGACGGTCTCGAGCTTCGAGACCGCGAGGACTTGGGGCATCTGGACGAGCATCGTGAACTGCCTCAGCCGCATCATGGGCACGCTGAGAAACGCCGGCTTCGACGACGCCATCGCCTGGAACTCGGGAGGGACGCCCGCCGGTGCCGCCTGCCCGGCGAACGAAGCGAACACCTCGTCGAGGCGCTCTCGCACGCGCTGGGTGATCGCCTCCTCCTCCAGTCCGAAGAACTGGCCCCAGGCGGGCGCGACCTCGAGGCGGTTCCACCAGGTCGCTTCGTCCCGGAGCAGGCCCGGGACGCCCCGGGGGGCCTCCCACGGGCGGTACCAGCCGGGCCCCAGGTCCGCCGGGCCGGGGAGGAAGGAGCGCGCGAGCGACGAAGCGTCGCGGCGTGCGGCGGTGATCCGCTCCCCGGTGTCGGGGAAGGTCCACAGGGTGTCCTCGGCCGCCCCCGCCCCCCCCGGGGCGGCGAGGACGAGAAGCAGGGCGAAGGCCGCGGCGACGCGGAGGGCAGGCTTGACCATGCGGGGGATCTCCTCGACGAAGACCATGTACGGATCCACGTCGGGAGATCGCAGCGGCCCGCCGGCACCCCCGAGCCCCCCGGCCCCCCCGGGCCCCTACCGGTGGACGGTGCGCATGCCCCCCTCGGGGTAGCGCGTGCCCGCCGCCGCGCCCGGGGGCGCGGCGGCGTCCAGCCGCGCGACGTCGTCGGCGCCCAGCACCAGGTCGGCCGCCCCCAGGTTCTCCTCGAGGCGCTCGACGCGCGTCGTGCCGGGGATGGCGGCGACGTGGTCGTGCTTCGCGAGCACCCAGGCGAGCGCGACCTGCGCGGGGGTCGCGCCCCTCGCCTCGGCGACGGCGCGCACGGCGTCCACGATGCCCAGGTTCTTCGCGAAGTTCTCGCCCCGGAACCGGGGGAAGCCGCGCCGGGCGTCTCCTTCGGCGAGGTCCTCGGGCCGCCGCCACCGTCCCGTGAGGAACCCCCGGCCGAGCGGGCTGTAGCTCACGAAGGTGATGCCCAACTCCTTCGTCGGCCCCAGGAGGTCGTCTTCGGGTTCGCGGGACCACAGCGAGTACTCGGTCTGGAGCGCGGCGATCGGGTGCACGGCGTGCGCGCGTCCGAGCGTCCCGGGCGCGGCCTCGGACAGGCCCAGGTAGCGCACCTTCCCTTCCCGGACGAGGTCCGCCATCGCGCCGACGGTGTCCTCGATGGGGACCTCCGCGTCGATGCGGTGCTGGTAGTAGAGATCGATGACGTCGATCCCGAGGCGCTTCAGCGACCCGTCGCACGACGCGCGGACGTACTCCGGCCGGCCGCTGACACCCGTGAAGTTCCCGTCCTCGTCGCGGCACACGCCGCACTTCGTCGCGACGACGGCCTCCTCGCGGCGGTCCCGCAGCGCACGGCCGACGAGCTTCTCGTTCGCGCCGCGCCCGTACATGTCGGCGGTGTCCAGGAAGGTGCAGCCGAGGTCGAGCGCGCGGTGGATCGTCGCGATGCCGCGGGCCTCGTCGGTCGTCCCGTAGAATTCGCTCATCCCCATGCAGCCCAGGCCCAGGACGGGGATCTCCGGTCCGTCGGTTCCGAGTCGGATCGTTCGCATGGGTTTCTCCTCCGGCGGGCGGCTCGACGCCGGCTCGCATGCGGGTCTCACGTGACGTCGGCGGCGTGGCGCTGCAGGTCCTCGAGGGACACGAACTCGAGCGTCGAGATGTGGGTCGCGGCCAGGACCACCGGCGGCGCGACGCCCGCTTCGAAGGCCTCCTTCCAGCGCGCGATGCAGAGGCACCAGCGGTCGCCGGGGCGGAGGCCGGGAAAGGCCATCTCCGGCGCCGGCGTGGTCAGGTCGTTGCCACGGCTGCGGCTGAAGGCGAGGAACGCCTCGGTCATCCGGGCGCACACGCAATGCAGACCCGGGTCGCCCCGGCCGGTCTCGCAGCGGCCGTTGCGATAGACGCCCGTGAGCGGACGCCGCCCGCAGACCTCCAGCGCGCCTCCGAGCACGTTGCGGGCCATGGCGCTCCTTTCCCGGCGGGTCGCCCCCGCAACACCGCCGATCCTGGCCCACGGATAGCAGGCGCGCGAGGGGGCGACAGGAGCCGCGGATTCGGCGTGGATCCAGCGCGACGCCTCCGCCATGATGGCGTCGTCGGCGGCGGAGAACCGCCCGCAGAAGGTGGAGTGGACCCATGATCCGTGCTTCGAAGCTTCTCGTCTCCGCTTTCCTCGTCTTCGCGCTCGCGCTCCTCCCCGCGCTGGTCCCCGTGCCGTGCCGCGCGGGGGAGGACGACGACGCCGGAGGTCTCGTCACCCAGACCTTCGACCTGCACGATCTGGTGAAGGGCGTGCCCGACTTCATCCCGCCCGTGCTCGGAAGCACCGACGCGGAGATGCTGACCGACAGGGGCAATCCCTGGTTCGGTGCGCAGAGCGAGGAGGGCGTCCTTCCCTTCGGCACCATCGACGAGCTCGTGGAGAACGTGAAGGGCTGCGTCGATCGCACCTTCTGGGAGATCCGTGAGGGAGCGGAGGTCGCGGCGCAATTCGAGTCCGGCCTCGTCGTCCGGGCGACCCCCGAGGTCGTGAGCCGCGTCGCGGCGCACCTCGCGGTCCTGGAGGCGCGCTGCCTCGCCACCGTGCGCACGGACGTGGCCGTCGTCCGCACCGACGCGACGCACATGCCCGCAAGCGGCCCCCTCTCCGAGGAGGTCGCCGACCGGCTTCTCGACGGGGAGGGGCTCCTCGGTCTCGTCACCGTCCTCGGGGCGGTCGGCCAGCGGGCCGTGGGCTGGGCGGGGTTCCAGCACGCGTTCGTGGCGGACTACGACGTGGAGGTGGCCACGAAGTCGGGCGGCGCGCGGCCCCTCGTGGGCGTCGCGAACCAGGGGCTCGCGGTGCGCGCCTGCGGCGTGCCGTCCGGCAGCGACGAACGGATCGCCTTGGACCTGTACCTCCAGCTTTCCGCCCCGGGCGAGCAGGACCACGGGACGCTTCCGGGCGACGTCCGGATCGACCTGCCGCGGGATACCGGGGGAACGAGTCGCGTGAACGGCGCCGTGGAGGCCGGCCGCTGGTACGTGGCCCCCGGCGTCGTCGGTGAGGACGCGGGGATCGCCTTCCTCTATCGGGCCCGCGTGCTGCCGGCTCGCCTCGATCCGGCGCGTCCGGATCCGCTTCCCGCCTGGCCCGCGCCGGAAGCCTCCCCATGTCGGATCCGTTCCTTCGACGTGCGCGATCTCCAGATGACGCCCAACGACGTGTGCCTCGAGGACATCTACCTCCTGCCCAGCCACTACGTGCCGCCCGAGCCGCCCGGGCTGGACGAACCCATGCCCCTCTTCCCCGCCGACGGACTCGTCGACTTCCTGCGGAGGACGGCGCCGGCCGGGACGTGGAACCGGGACGACGCGTGGATCGACGCGCGCAACGGCGACCTCACCGTTTCGCAGTCCCCGGGCGCGCTGGACGCGATCCAGGCGACCATCGACCGCTTGCGGCGCGACGCGCTCCGGGGCGTCTCCGTACGGCTCGATCTCCTCGACCTGCCGACGCCGCTCGCGTTGGGGCTCCAGGCCGGCCCCGGACCGGACGCGGGAACGGCGCTCCCCGCCCGGGCGATCCAGGGACTGGAGGCCGCCGTCGACGCGGGCGATGCGCGGCGCCTCGCACTCGTGCGTCTGGCGGGCCTGCCCGGCGTTCGCGAGGCCGTCCGGCAGGGCGTGAACCGGCGCTACCTCCAGGGCTTCTCCCTGGAGATCGCGGAGGACGCCCTCGAGGCGAACCCCGTGATCGCGTCGTTCCTCGAGGGCGTGGTGGCCGGGGTGCGTCCGGCCCTCACCACGGACCGAAGCCGCGTCGCGCTCACCTTGTGGTTCGCGGCCAGCCACGTCGAGGACGTGCACCCGACCACCACGCCCTACGGCCCGATCGACGTGCCCACGCTGGGAATCCTCGAGGCGCGGGGCGACGTGTGCGTGCCGCTGGAGCGGACCGCCCTGGTGTTCGCGGCGGGACACGGGCCGCGAACCCGGGTCCTCCTGCTCACCCCGACGCTCGAGCGGCGATAGCCCTCCCGCCTCGCGAGGCCGGAATCGGGCCTGCGGCCGGCGCCTGCCCCGCCGCCGCGGCCGCCGCTTGCCGCCGCCCGCCGGGCGCGGGACCATGGTGCGTCGAGGGTGCACGTCCCCCCACGTGCGCGAGGCCCCGCGATGTCTGGGCGAACGCTGTCTCGGCGAACGACTCGAGGCATGGCTTCCCACCGTCCGGCGGGCCCCGCGGTCCGGCGTCGTTGCCGGCCGCGCCGCACCTGACGATCCCCCCTTGGGACCGCGACGTCGCGTTCTCGCGGCCGTCGGTTCGCGGCGACGCGCGGTCCTTTCCGTCGGAGTCCCTGTGCGGGGCTCCCGTGGAGCAGCGACGACCATGGCCGAGAAAGCGTCCCCGACGCCCAAGCCGACGCCCCCCGCGCCGGCCCCGAAGCCCAAGAGCCGACCCGCGCCGAAGGCGCCGGTGACGGCGCCCACCAAAGCGCCGCCGAAGAAGACGCCCGAGAAGATGCAGGAGCCCTCCCGTCCCCAGCCCCAGCGGTTCCGGGACGAGGAGGACGACGACTTCGAGGACGACGACTTCGACGACGAGGACGACGACGACTACGCGGACGAGGACGAGTAGGTCCCGCATCGGCGGAGGGGGAGCCTCCGGCGCCCCCTCCGCCCCCGCCTCGGAAGGGCCGCTCGCCGGTGTCGGCGCCTTCGTGTATCCCCTGGCTTGGCAACCGCACCCGCACCCGGAGGGGCATGGGCATCGTCATCGGACTCACCGGCAAGAACTGCGCGGGGAAGGACGCCGCGGCCGACGTCCTGGAGCGCCGGTCCTTCGAGCGCCACAGCCTCTCCGATGCGCTCCGGGACGAGTTGCGCTCCCGCGGCACGCCGATCACCCGGGAGGCGCTGATCGCGGTCGGCAACGAGCTCCGCCACGCGGAGGGCCCCGCGACCCTGGCCCGCCGCATGAAGCGCCGGATGCGGGGCGATCGGGTCGTTCTCGTGAGCGTGCGGAACCTCGCCGAGGTCTCCTCGCTGCGCGAGCTGGAGAACTTCCACCTCGTCGCCATCGAGGCGCCCCCGGAGGTCCGGTTCCAGCGGGAGCGGGAGCGCAACCCCCATCGCGGCGAGGGGACCGCGCCGACGTTGGAGGCGTTCCTGGCGCTGGAGGCGAAGGAGGACGGCCGGGATCCGGCGTCGCAGCAGCTCGGACGGACGATCGCGGCCGCCGACCACGGGATCGTCAACACCGGCACCCTGGAGGACCTGGAGCGCGCCATCGATGCGCTCCTGCAGGAGATCGACCATGGAGACTGATCGCGAGGAGGGGGTCGAGCAGGCCGCCGGCCGCGTCTACGGCCAGAACCCCGACCACGTCCGGCCGTCGTGGCGCGACTACTTCCTGGAGATCATGGACACGGTCGCCAAGCGCGCCAACTGCGACCGCGGTCGTGCCGCGGCGGTGATCGTGAAGGACAAGCGGGTCGTCGCCACGGGGTACGTGGGTGCGCCGTCGGGGCTGCCCACCTGCGACGAAGTGGGACACCTCATCAAGGTCTCGTACGACGAGCGCGGCGGGCAGCACAAGCACTGCGTCCGCACGACGCACGCCGAGGCGAACGCCATCGCCCAGGCGGCGCGCTTCGGCCCCCCCATCGACGGCGCGACGCTCTATACGCGGATGACACCCTGTCTCGACTGCACGAAGCTGCTGATCAACGCCGGCCTCCGCGAGGTCATCTGCCAGCGCCGATACCACGCCGACCACGACAGCGTCGAGCTGCTCGCCCAGGCGGGCGTGCGGCTCGTCGTGCTGAGCGGAGAGAACGAGCACTACGACCACATGGAGTAACATGGGCCGCGTTCCCCCCGCGGGAGGTCGACGTGCATCTCAGGATCGGCGTGCTGGCGTCCCACGGCGGCTCGAACATGCAGGCGATCGTGGACGCGGTCGAGGCGGGCCGCCTCGACGCCGAGATCGTGCTGGTGGTCAGCAACAACTCGGAGAGCGGGGCCATCGCCCGCGCGAAGCGCCACGGGCGGCCGCACCGCCACCTGAGCGGGCGGACCCACCCGGACCCCGACGACCTGGACCGGGCGATCCGCGACGCGCTACGGGAGGCCGGAGCGGATCTCGTGCTCCTCGCGGGCTACATGAAGCGGATCGGAGCGCGGACGCTCGCGGCCTACCGGGGTCGGATGCTGAACATCCACCCCGCCCTCCTCCCGAAGCACGGGGGACAGGGCATGTACGGGATCCATCCCCACGAGGCCGTCCTCGCCGCGGGCGAGGAGGAGAGCGGGGCCACGGTCCACGTCGTGACCGCCGACTACGACCGGGGGCCCATCCTCAAGCAGCGGAAGGTCCCGGTCCTCCCCGGCGACACCCCCCAGACGCTCCAGCAACGCGTGCTGGCCGAGGAGCACCGGATCTACGTCGATGTGATCGACGACCTCGTGAAAGGTCGAATTCCCCTGCCCGTTCCGGTCGAATGAGCCCCATGCGACGCAACACGCGGGCCCTCGCCCCTTCCCGGTTCCTCCTCCTCCCCGCGCCCCTCCTCCTCCTTCTCCTGCTGCCGTCGGCCTGGGCGGGCTGGGGTGCGGACCTGGATCCGGCGCAGGGTCGGCAGATGCTGGCGGACGTGGAGAAGGACCTCCTCTGGATGAAGGAGGCGACGCCAGAGGAACGTCCCGACCGGATCGCCCGATTCGCCGAGAAGAGCGCGGGCGGCGCGATCGAGGCGCTCAAGCGGTCGCGCGACCCCGAGCTCCTTCCGCTCTTCGTCGCACTGCTCGACAGCGACGACTGGCAGGTCGTCCACCGCGCCCTGCTCGTGCTGGAACACTACTGGGACTCGTCCACCTTTCCCCGCGCATGGGTCCTCCTGCAGCACCCCGAGCGCCGCGTACGCGAGAAGGCGGCCATCACCTGCCTGAAGCTCTGGGACGGCAGCCAGGGCGTGGAGGCCGTGGACGCGCTGCTCGCCGAGGAACAGGATCTGCACGTGCGCTCCTGCCTCCAGGCGTTGCGCCGTCGCGCGGAGGGCACCCTCCCGGTGCTGCGCGTCCACCGCGAAGTGGTGCAGAAGCAGGAGAACGGGCTTCTCCGCGTGCCGTTCGTGGGCGACGCGGGCGGGGGCGCCAAGGCGCTGCGCGACGCGAAGCCCTTCTCCAAGCGGGTGAAGAGCGGCGGGAAGCGCGTCGGCGAGGCGTCGCGCTGGGTGGGGCCGCTGCTGGGATACGGCGAGGAGGAGGTGGTCGGCGGCCCCCTGGAACCCTTCGGGAGCCTCTCCACGGACGGCACGCGCGTGCACGTCGGGCAGGATCTCGGCGCGTGTCTCGACGGCGCGGGGGTCTACGCGCCCGCCGAGGGCGTGGTCCGCGTGGTCGAGGCGGGGCTGGGATCGGGCACGATGCTGGCCATCGAGCACGCCCTGGAAGGCGGCGGGCACGTGACCACCGCCCTCCTGCACGGCGGCGACACCGTGTTCGTCCAGCCCGGGGACCGCGTCGAGGCGGGGCAGCTCCTGACCACGGTGGGCCTCTCGTGGAGCCCGGAGAACGGCGGCGCCGTCGCGCACGTCCACGTGGGCTTCCACGAGGGAAACGACCTCCCGCCGGAGGGATTCGACGGGACGCTGGACAGCAACGAGCCGACGCGGGGATGGCTCGACCCCGAGGTGTTCCTCACCTCCTGGGTCGAACGGACGAAGCCGCTGGTCGCCGTGCGCCGGGCGCTCGCCCCCGCGTACGACACGGCCCGCCGCCACATCGAGCGCGGGGAGCACGGGCAGGCGTACGAGAGCGTGCGACGGGCCATGAAGGACGTCTCGGACCTCGCGGAGCGGGAGCAGGGGGAGTGGCTGCTCGGGCGGCTGGAGATGGCCCCGCAGGCGCTCGTGGAGCGCGCCCGGGCGTGGCTGAGGGCGGGCTACCCCGCGCGCGCCCTGGAGGAGTTGGAGGACGGGCAGCGGACGCTCCGAGAGCTGCCCGACGCGTCGATCCTGGGCGAGGAAATCCGCTCGTGGAAGGCCGACCGGTCCCTGGGGGCGGCCCTGGAGGGCGAGAAGAAGGTCGAGCAGCTGGAGAAGCGCACCGCCCGGGCGCGCGATCCCTCCCGCTACCGCGACGACTGGGAGGAGCTGGATCGCGAGTACGGCGGGACCGTGCTCGCGCCGCGGATCGTCCCGCATCTGGACGAGTAGGGCGTGCGCCGCAACACGAGCCGCAATCTCACCGCGGGTTCGATTCCCCGCCACATCCTCGCCCTCGCGTGGCCCGCGGTCCTCTCGACGCTCGTGCACAACCTCTACGGGTTGAACGACGTCTACTTCGCCCAGTTCACCGACCGGGCCGGTCAGACCGCGGTCTCCAACAACCTCTTCGTGATGATCTCGATCTTCGGGTTCATCCAGATCGCCGCGATCGGAACCTTGACGTTGGTGGCCCGGCGAACGGGTGCCGGGAACGAGGAAGGGGCGGACCGAGCGGCGAGGCAGGGCCTCTTCCTCTCCGCGGCCACGAGCCTGGTACTCCTCGCCGCCGGCCAGGTGCTCACCCCGCTCGTGCCGGCCTGGATGGGCATGACGGACGCCGTCGCCGCCCGCTCCGACGTCTACCTCCGGATCCTCTTCCTGGGGATGCCCTTCCTGTTCCTGTTCCCCACGGTGGAGTCGATCTTCCGCGCGCGGGGAGACACCCGGACGCCGGTGCTGCTGCAGGTGGTAGCGGTGGGCACGAACATCGTCGGGAACGCGCTCTCCGTGAAGGTGTTCCACCTCGGCATCGCGGGCATCGCCGTCTCCACGGTCCTCTCGCGCCTGGTCGGCGTCGTGCTGGGGATGGCGCTGCTCCATGGGGGACGCGTCGGACTTCCCCTGCGCCGCCGGCCCGGGCCGCTCTTCGACCTCCCCCTCTGGCGGCGGATCGCGCGGGTCGCCGCCCCCATCGGCATCCGGACGACCCTGTTCGGTTTGATCTACCAGGTCATCGCGAGGATCACGTCCGCCTTCGGGACCGCCGCGCAGAACGGCCTCGGCGTGGGCATCCGGGTGGAGGGGCTGTGCTTCTTCATCCTGGTGGGCTTCGGCCTGGCCGCCGGACCGGTCGTGGGACAGAACCTGGGAGCCGGCCGGCCGGAGCGCGCCGCCCGGGCCGCGTGGATCGCCGTGGGAATGGCCATGGTCCCCGCGCTCCTCTTCACGGGCGTGTTCCTCGCGGCGCCGGTCGCGTTCATGCGGTTCTTCAGCCAGGACCCGGACACGATCCGCCACGGCGCCGCGTACCTCTCGACCGTGGCGGTGTGCTTCGTCTTCCTCGACCTGGAGGTGGTGCTCGCGAACGCGTTCGTGGGCGCGGGCGACACGATGCCGCCGATGCTCGTGGACGTGCCGCTGACCGCGTCGAGGATCCCGCTCGCGGGATTCCTCGCCCACGACCTCGGGTGGGGAGCCCAAGGCATCTGGTGGGCGATCTCGGGCACCGCGATCGCCCGCGGCGTGGGCATGGCGATCCTCTTCGCCCGCGGACGCTGGAAGCGCTCCCGCCCCGACCTCGATCGCTGAAGGAACCCTGCCGGGCCCGTCCCGCGGATGGAGCTTCCGGTCGGGACGGAGTCAGAGGCAGTGGAAGCTTGGATCCCGGAAGTCTCGGTCGAAGGCGAACGCCCGCTCGACCCCGCGAAACCTCATGGCGACGAAGCACGTGCGGTCCACAAGGGAAATCGACGCCGGCCCGCGGTGATCAGGGCAGCCACCGCGGTGGCACGAGGCTCAGCCAGGCAGCCGCCGCCTTGTCGTGGTTCGCATCGCGGACGTCCAGGTGGCGTCGCCTGCTCACCGTGGAGCCCACGAACAACGCCGCGAAGCGCTCGCTGCGCACGGCCGTCCTCTGGCGCAAGGGGTCGTTTGGCTCCGCGAGCAAGGCCGGCTCGCGCTACGCCGAACGCCTGCCCACCGCGAGCGAGAGCCTGCGGGCCCAGGACCGTTCCTTCCTGGCGTTCCTTGAGGCGTCGATCCGGGCGAGACTCGCCGGCACGCCCCGCCCGTCGCTCCTGCCGCCTGCCCAGGTCCGCAGCCGCCTCAGCGCATGAGCGGGGCGTCACGGGACAACCCCCGTAGCCGTCTGAGCTTCCCCGGGTCTGGTGGGCACCCACGATGAGGGCGCCACTGCCCGCGACAAGTCCACCCAGAGTGCGGCCGTGCAGGGATAGGCTACCCACCCCAGACGTAGAGCACCTCGTCACGTTCTACGAGAGTCAGTTGGAGTGCCTGGTCAGGGACCTCGATCGCATCCCGCGGGACGCTTTCACGAACCCCGTCCACGTCCTCGGCGGGTTGAGCTACTGGGCGTGGTGCTGGACGGCGGGGACGGAGTGGCCGGGCACGGGCGAGGTGCCCAACGGTGGGGCACCCGCCCTCCGCCGCGCCGTCATCCGGCTGCCGTGGCCCTCAGCGGTCTCGGAGGTTCCTTCACGATTTTCCTGACCTCCTGCGCATCGAAACAGCGTGTATGAGGGCGGAGGGCCGTTTTGTCTTGCGGCCCTCGGAGAGGGGGTAACGAAGTGACCAGGAGAAGCCGCGAGGGCGGCCCGTGCCCGGATTGTCTCGGGGGGTGCCCCAGCATTCGTCGGACCGCGACGCCGCGCTCTTGGCGGAGGCCGGGTGCCGACGCCGATCGGACGTACCGACGCCGATCGGACGCGCACGCATGGCATCCGACGACGACCCTGAACCCTGGCGGGAGATCCACCGCCTTGCCCGCCGATACGCCAGCAGCCGGTGTCACCGCCATCACGTCCCGCAGGACTGGGCCGAGGATCTCGCTCAGGAAGCCTGCCTGGCCGCCTGGCTCCGACCCGGAGACCTGCCGCCGCCGCCGGTGCTGCGCTCCTTCCTGTTCCATGTGATCCAGAACGACATGCGGGCCGCGTTGCGCACGCTCGACCGCGAGCGACGGGCGCGGGAGGCGTACGTGGACGCCCTGTCGGACCGGGCGCTCCTGGATGCCCTCCGTCTCAGCCTGGAGCCGCCAGAGATTGAGGCCCGCCTCAAGACCCTCACGAGGACCCAGGCCGACGTTGCCCTCCTCGTGCTCGAGGGGCTGTCCGCGGAAGAAATCTCGGATTTTCTCGGAATCACGAAAGGCGCTGTCCTGAAACGGGTTAGGAACGCCATCCGGAGATTGTCGAGCTCGTGAGCCGGGAAAAACGTCCTCGCCGATCACATATGTATGTCGGGACGCTCGTTCGAGGCGGATGGCGTCTTACCCGCAGCGGCCCGACGCTGGTGGACGCGAGAAGGACAGACGGGGAGGAACGAGCCATGGTTGGACCTGATTGGGCGCCGCTCTAGCCCGGATTATTCGTGAAGAGGGAGAAGCGGGCACGGCGCTTGCCGTCTAATCGTTTGTTCAACGACGAAGAGACGCCAAGGAGCCGTGCCCGCGTGTCCCATTCTACTCGACAGTCCGTCCTCTTGCCTGACGTGTTCCTCAAGCCCGTCGTGGCCCAGTTCGACGCCGCGACGCAGTCCTCGGACGGAGGCCTTCTGCTGCTGGGCGCGTGTGATCGCCAGGTCGGACTCACCGACGCGATCTGCGCCGAGTTCTCCGATCGCCGCCAACGTGGAAAGGTGGACCACGAACTGTCCGACATGTTCCGCCAGCGGATCTACGCCATCGCTGCGGGGTACGCGGATGGGAACGACGCTACCATCCTGCGCCACGATCCCGTGTTCAAGATGCTCTGCGACCGGGATCCGGAGACGGGCGAGGCCCTGGCGTCGCAGCCCACGCTCTCGCGCTTCGAGAACGCTGTCGGGCCCCGCGAGGTCGTTCGCGCCCTGCGGGCCTTCGAGCAGGGCGCCATCGAGCGCCTGGCTCAGCGACACCCCGAGGCCCGCCGTGTCGTGATCGACGTCGACGCCACCGTCGATGAGGCCCACGGGCAACAGTCGTTCTGCTTCTTCAATGCCTTCTACGACGCCCACTGCTTCCTCCCCCTGCTCGGCTTCCTCACGGTGGACGGGCACCCCGAGCAGCATCTGTTCTCGGCGCGGCTGCGGCCCGGCATCGGCGCCGGACGTCGCGGGCTCATCCCGCTTCTGCGCAGATCGATCCGGCACCTGCGCCGGGTACTGCCCGGGGCCAAGATCCTCGTGCGCCTGGACGGGGGCTTCGTCAGCCCCGGCCTGCTCGACGCCTTGGAGGATCTGCGGGTGCAGTACCTGCTCGGGTTGCCCTCGAATTCTGTCCTGACACGCCGTTCCAAGCGGTTTCTCCGCGGTCTACGTGGCTCCGTGCGAAAGAGCAAGGCGGCCGCACGCCGCTACGGTTCGCTCAGCTACAAGGCACGCAAGTGGAGCCGCGAGCGGCGCGTCGTGGTGAAGGCGGAGGTCCTTCCGCCCCCTCCCACGGCCAAGAAGCGCGGCACCAAGGTCAACATGCGCTATGTCGTCACGAACCTGAAGACGACGCCCCGGCACGTGTACGAGGGCGTCTACTGCGGCCGCGGGGACTCGGAGAACCGGATCAAGGAGTTGAAGAACGACCTGCAGATGGACCGGACGAGCTGCTCGTCGTTCACGGCCAACCAGCTGCGCGTGCTGATGACGTCGGCCGCGTACGTGCTCTACCAGGAACTGCGCGGGCACATGGCAGCGAGCGAACGAGCACGCGCGCAAGTACACACCCTGCGGTTGAAGCTCGTAAAGATCAGCACGCAGGTCGTGCGCTCCGTTCGCAGGATCGTCCTGCGGATGCCGCGATCGTGTCCGAGTGCGCCGCTCTGGTGCAAGCTCGCCCGCCAGCTGCACACGGTGGGCTCGGGGTAGCACGCGCCGGAGGCACCGGCTTCGCCGTTCACATGTCCAGACCCTGGGGGCGGTCTGCCCTACGTGCCAATCTGATGTGAGACACTGACCCCATCGAGTTTAGTGAGGGCGGTAAGGTGATCTCCATGACGAACGAGAAGCAAGCCCCCCGGCCCAAAGGCCCTGAGCGGAGCGAAGGGCCTTTGGGCCGGGGCCGCCGACCGGACCCCGAGGTCCTGGCCAAGGGGCAGCGTCGGCAGTTCAGCGCCGAGTACAAGCTGAAGATCCTGGAGGAGGCGGACCGGTGCACGGAGCCGGGCGCCACGAGCGCGCTTCTGCGGCGCGAGGGCCTGTACTCCTCCCATCTCTCGGAGTGGCGTGCGGCACGGCGTCGCGGCGCGCTGGGCGCGCTCGAGAAGCGGCGTGGCCCGAAGGGCAAGCGCCGAGATCCGGTGGCCACGGAGAACGAGAAGCTGCGCAAGGACAACGCGAGGCTCCGGCGCGAGCTGGCGCAGGCGCACACGATCCTCGAGATTCAAAAAAAAGCCTCCGAGATCCTGGGGATCCCCCTGAGGAACCCGGAGAGCGACGACGACGCATGATCGCCGCCGCGGAAGAACTCGCCGGGACGACCGGCGTCGAGCCGGCATGCCGTGCGCTCGGGGTGCCGCGCTCCTCGCTGTACCGCTCGCGGCGACCGCCGCCAGAGCGCAAGTCGAGACCGCAGCGTCCGCATCATCGCGCACTCTCGCCCTTGGAGAAGCAGCGCGTCCTCGCGCACCTGCACGAGGAACGCTTCATGGATCAGGCCCCGGCGTCGATCTATGCCACGCTGCTCGAAGAGGGTACGTACTTGTGCTCGATTCGCACGATGTACCGGATTCTCGAGGAACAGAAGGAGGTACGAGAGCGCCGGGCGCAGCGGCGCCATCCACGACGAGAGCCACCTCGCTTGGTGGCCACCGCGCCGAACCAGGTGTGGACGTGGGACATCACGAAGCTCGCCGGACCTCGAAAGTGGACGACGTTTCCGCTGTACGTGATCCTCGACATGTTCAGCCGCTACGTGGTGGCCTGGATGGTGGCGGAGCGCGAGACGGCGAAGCTGGCAGGACGCCTGGTGCGCGAAGCATGCAAGAAGGAGGGCATCGCGAAGGAGCAGCTGACGCTGCACCAAGACCGCGGGGCGCCGATGACGGCCAAGACGTTCTCGCAACTGCTTGTGGATCTCGACGTGCTCGCCAGTTACAGCCGACCGCGTGTCTCCGACGACAACCCGTACTCCGAAAGCCACTTCAAGACCGTGAAGTACGCGCCGGCGTACCCCGGGCACTTCGACGACGTCGAGAACGCCCGTGCGTACTTCGGGCCGTTCTTCAACCGCTACAATGCCGAGCACCGACACTCCGGCCTTGGCTTGATGACGCCCGAGGCCGTACACACTGGGCGAGCCGGCGCGCTGCAGAAAAAGCGCCAAGCCGTGCTCGCCGCGGCTCACGAACGCCACCCCGAACGCTTCGTGCGGGGACGGCCGAGTCCGCCCGCCATCCCCGAGGAGGTGTGGATCAACCAGCCAGGAAAGACCATCGAGGCGGAGGCGACTGCTCAGTAAATCCAGTTCGAGGGTGTCTCATTTCCATTGACACGTTCCGCTGCCCCTACCAGCCGCCGACTGGGCCCGAGCGACCCGAAACGGGCTCCGATCGCCCTCGATGGAGGAAGACAACGTCCCCGACGCAGCCCTGAGGTGGGCAAGGTACGTCGTGGCGGGGCGACGGAGGCCCGATCGACCGAAATCCTGCTCCGAAGACCCTCGTTCGTGAATAGTCCGGGCTAGCAGGCGCCCCACGGATCTGCGGAGCCTCGCCCCGCCGGAGTGTGGCTCCGCTCCAACCCCACAGCGCCCATGAAGCGATGCGCTGTTACCTGTTTGTGTGCCCCGTGGATACGGGCACACGCGGAACACTCGGCGTGTACAGTAGCGGGGCCAGTGCGCTTTGGCCCCATGGGAGTTTGAGCAGCCATGAGAGCAAGGGCCAGCTTTCGAGTCTTGACGGTTCTAATGACCGTCGCGTGTGTCAGCATTCTCGCCGTTCAGGCGGTGGCGTTCACCGAGTACCCCGTGGGGGAGTTCGGCAGCGTGGGAATGGGGATCCCCGGCAATCCCGACATCGATGGGCAGTACCAGTCATGGATGCTGTACCCGGGTGTAGAGATGATCCAATTCACCGTGCACGCGTGCTGCGAGGGATGCACGGACTGTGACTACGAGTGCTGCGGTGTAGCCTTGACTGTAGACTACAAGGTCTACCCGGCGTCAACCGGATCCGCTGGGCCGACCCGGACCGCAGACAACTCGGCCGACTGGCAGGATCCTGAAGATTGTCCTCATTGCAGCGACATCAACATCACGGAGTATGCTTACGCTGGCGGTGGCAACCCGCCGTACCCCAATCCCTTCTATGTTCCCTCGAGCAAGGTAGAGGTTGTGGCGAAGGTCGAGTGCATCTGCTGCGAAAACGACTACAGCTACGGTGTGGAGGAGTTCCCTGCGGACATTACGCCTTACGACGAGTAGCTTTGATTCCCCGCAAGTGGGAATGGGCCCCGCACGCTTTGTGTGTGGGGCCCGGATGCGCAAAGGCAAGAGCATGTTGAACAAGCGAACCCGGGCCTTTCTCCTCCTTGGCGTCGTGATGACGGGGTTGGCGGTCCTGCTTCTCCTTCGTTATCACGGTGCCCCGCCGACGGACGCACGCGGACCGGAGGAGAAGCCGGAGAAGGTCCCGCCCCGAGTCGTGGGACTGCGGGGCCCTGGCGGCGATCTGCCCGAGGATTTCCGTGTGTCACCGCAAGGCGCGAGCGCTACGCGTCCAGCCTTGAGGTTCATGACCAACGACAGGAAGCCTGTGGCAGGCGTGGCCGTGACCTATGCTGCCATCGAGTCCTCCCGGAAGCACGAGGGGGTTTCGCCCGCATCAGGGGTCGTCGATCTGAGTGGGGACGTCCTGGGGGAGTGCTGCTGGTTGGAGGCGCAGGCTCCCGACTTCGCGCCTCTCCATCAGCGCTTTTGGGCCAGAGGCACGACTGATGTGGTGATTGCCAAAGGTTGTCTGGTTTCCCTCCTACATGAGGATGTTTCCAAGTTCCCTGGACAGGGTCCGCCGTCCTGCATGTACCGCGACGCAAGCATGCTCTCGAAAACGGTAGAAATGAAGGGCTCCAGGACCGACCTCGGCAGGATCGGAGGCGGTAGCCTAGATCTACTCTGGTGTTGGCCCTTCTACTCGCATGTAGCGCACTTCTCGATACCAGAAACCGGAGCCGTTGAGATAAGGTTGCCAAGACCGGTTCTGCAGGGCGACGGCAATGTCACGTTTCGCGGGCAGAACCTGGATCCTGACGATGCGCATATCACGATCGCCTGTCCAAGTGCGCCGGGACTACCGCGAATCGACGCGGAGCCGAATTCAACCGACGGCGGCACGTGGACAGCCACGGTTCGGCATCCCGGAGTGTATCGGTACTTTGCGTCTTCCAGACTTGGCTGCGCCACAGGCGAATTTCGAATTGACAGTCTGACCGACCCGGTGGAAGTGCAGGTGGCATGGGCAGTAGGTTCCTCACTCACGCTGCACTTGCCGGATCAGATCGGGGAGGAAGCGGGGGCCATCTCCTGTCAGTTGTTCTTGGTGCCCCAGCAGTTGGTCAGCCAACACTACTACTTCGGAACGCCACCTCCTTCGCCTGAATCGAGTAAGCCGCTCACGGCAGTCGGCTTGACGCGATCGACGTGGTGTCTGGACGGGTTTCGGTGGCCGGCGGAAGCGACTCGTACCGGGGCGATTCTCCGTTGGAAGGGGCTCCCGACGGGGCTCGTGGCATTCGTTCGAATCAACTCCACGGATTGCATCCCACTGCTGGTTTGTCTGGATCTGGACGGACCGGCGGCGGAAATGACGGTCCCAGAACCAAGGCAGGTAAGGGTCAGAGTCGCCAATGTCAAAGAGGAACATGGGTCTCTCCAAGTGCTCACAGCGGACAGTCCAAGGTCGATGACCGTTGGGAGGTCTGAGGTCGCCCTCCCTGAGTTCTTGGTCGGGTGGACCGGGACGGCTGGCGCCGCCGTTCTTGAGTTGCGCACCTCCCTGGGCGAAGGACACGTCCGAGTCGGAAACTGGGATGGGCGAACCGTTGACATGCCTTTCGAGCCGTACACGCTGGTGGAGAGGAGGGTGAGAGCGCTCGACGAGAACGGGCACGTCCTGAGGGACGTTGTAGTTGCTTGGAGTGATGAGGACGGACGGGCAATGGTCCGCGAAACAGACCGGGACGGGTGGTGCTCTGCCCGATATCCCGATGACGTCACATGTAGCGTTTACTGTGTGGACGAGCGGTACGTAGGACCAACGATCCGATTGACTGACGCGAGGGATGCTGATCTGCTCTTGGCGCCGAGCGCGCGTCTCCGGTTGACGTACCGAGGCGATGGAGCGACTTTGGCGGTTCGAGTGACGCAGGAGGAAGGCGGTGGGGAAACGAAGGGGAAGGTGGTCCGTATGGGGCCCATATCAGAAGTGCGGCATTTCCTCTCGGACTCTGCGTACGACGTGCGAGACCGCCTACGCGCGGGCGCTGCACACGTTACCGTCTCCGAGCTGGGCGGTTCGGAGCGGAGGTTGATCGATCAGGACGTCGACTTGCAGGCGGGTGCCATAACGGACCTGGAGATACATGATGGAAGCTGATCGGTTGCCTTTCCTCATCCCCAGGCGCCCGACCACAGCCCTGCAGGTTGTCCTCGGGCTCGTATTCGTCCTTGCCGCAACAGGCAAGACAGCAGCGGTTTTCGATGGAGCGGACGCGCCGACGTCTGTGGAACTGCTGCTGGGACGAGTGCCGGTTGCCATACTTGCGCTCAGTGCGGTGGAACTTCTGGTTGGTGCTTGCCTACTCATCGACTGGAGAACGGCCACGGCTGCGATGCTAGGCGCTGTACTTGTCGCGGTTGGGACCATTGCTATCGCAGCGTTTGGGTTCCTTGAACGCTCGTGTGGATGCTTCGGAAACACTCAAGCGGTGCCGTTGGATCAGGGTCTTGGTCTGGTCGCTAGAAACGTGCTGCTGCTGGTCTCCTCAATCCTGGTATGGGCGGACGTCGTGCGGCAGCGTGCTGGCGAGCGTGCCTCTGCGGCTCGGGGTTGATCCTGTAGAGGCTTGGAAGGTCCTGCGCGGGGGCGGTCTCGGGTTGGACCGCGCTGCCTATCGATGGGCCACTGCCTGAGCCCGGGTCACTCGAGGGCCGCCTCGTGGCCTTCTGCAATGGTGAAAGCAAGGGAGGCACCGTCCTAGGCGTCGGGTGGTGGCGAGTTCCCGTGTTGACGATCTCACTTATAGGGCATTGTATCGAGCCACGTCGCCGTACTGAAGGCCCCGGAACGCGAGAACGTCCGGCTTGACGCGACGACCCCCCTCCGCGGGAGTCCGTGAGGTCCCCACGCGCTCCCCCATCGCCCGGGATGCCGCACCGAGCGCGCGATGACGCGGCCTGGGCCTCGCGCGAGCTCGCACCTCTCCCCGAGGCGTCCGCGGGTCGCGGGCCGGAAGGAGCGCGAAGGGAGAGCGGCCCGAGGCAGGCGTCTTCTTGCCGCGGGCCCCTACGCCCCGGGGGGCGCGCGAGCGCCGCCGTCCTCCTCGAACACCGAGACGATCCCCTCCTGCCTTCGGTGGCGCAGGATCCGGTCCACGACCGCGAAGTCCGTGATCCACGCCAGGATCACCATGGCCTCCCCGCAGCGACGCCCTGCTACTGCAAGAAAACGTGCGCATCCCACTGCTGAAGATCGTGCGCGACGACAACGATCAGGTCCTGGAGCGCACGGCGCACGCCGTCCAGGTCCGGGGCGTCGAGGACGTCGCGAAGATGCCGGAACCGATGCTTCGCGATTCCCCCCTTGAAGGGCGGGTGCATCCGGAGTTAGCGTGCGCTCGCCGTGCGAATCGGCTCCTGTGTGTGAACGGAGATGCCGTGGAGCAGGAACGGGAAGATCAGGGCGCTGTTACGGATTGGCGGACCCGTCTCGACTGGGAAGCGCTTTCGGAGTGGCTGCATCCGGTTGGCCGCCGGCAGGCGCGCCAGGCCCGCATGAACCAGGAGGACGGTGCGGATGCCAGCCAGCAGGCCCTGTACGAGCTGTGTCTGGCGCTGAACGACGGCCGAGGGGTGCGGCATGTCCGGGCCTGGCTCCGAACCGTCGTGGCCCATCGCGTCGCCGACGCGCGACGCCGCGGGACATGGAGACGGGACAACCGGCGCGGGGGCCCGCCCACCCGTGCAGACCGACCTTCACCGGAAAGCGTGGCGGAGGCCGCAGAAATTTGGGTGCAGTTTCGCGAGCGGTTGCCGCGATTGCCGGCTCCGTACCGGCAGGTCGCGCTACTGAGACGCCTCATGGGGTGGTCGCGATCGGAAGTGGCGGCGTGGCTCAGGCAGTGGCGGCCTATCGGCGAGGATCGCGCACGGCAAATCCTCGTGGAAGCGGACGAGATGGTCCGCGCCCTATGGGAGAAGAAGAGTCCCGAGAAGAGACGGCCCAGACGCTACGATCCGAGAAGAAACCGCTGGCTCACTACCCCCCCCCCCCTGCTCAAACGCCTATGACAGTAGGCGCCTGCGCTGGCAGCCGCTTGCCTGCAGCCGCTGGGAAAGCGAGGCAGAGATACCTATGAGCATCACGAAACACCTCATGGCACTGGGCGCCCTGGCTGTCAGCCTTGGGCTTTGTCTGGAGGCCGCGGTCGCGTCGTGGCAACCGAACACCCACGGAGCGACGAAGCAAGCCACGGCGGGTACCGACTCGGGGGCACTGAATGGCCAGTTCACCGTGGACCCGGAGACGGGCACGGCCACGACGAACATCAGGGCTCGATGCGTCCCGTGCCCGACGTGCGAGTGGAACCCGTACGCCTCCTTCGAGTACACGCTACGTTGCAAGGACGCGGCCGGGCGGTACGTCGGCAACGTGGTAATGGGCCACCATGCCGACTGCCACTGCCCGTCGGACCTCTTTCAGGTGGGCGTGCGGGACGTGGCGACCGCAACCTCCATGGAGGTCTCCGTGAAGGTGAAGTGTGGCTGCTGTGGAAAGGCCGGGTTGATAGACGCAAATCCCGATCCCGACGACTACTCGGGGGCCGACCAGTTCCCCCTGGATCCTCTCACATTGCCTTGAGAGCGGAGGGGCCGGGAGTGGGCGCAGCAGGCCTGCATGGGGAGTCATACCGAATGCGTCGGAGCGGTAGACGGTGGATCCTGTTCGCAGGCCTGCTTCTCACGTTCTTCGCGGCGATCTGGCTGCTTCCCCGCGGGAGGCGTGTCCACGGGCCGGCCAATTCGGGGCGCCCGGATGAACGCGGCGAGATCCACCCGGTCCTGCAGGGTCACCCAGGTAGGGACGCACCGCTGGCGACCACACCGGCGGCGCCACCGGACGACGGCGCGAGACTGACGGTGCGGACGCCAGACGGACAGCCTGTCGAGGCCGCATCGGTGACCGTGCACATGCTCGGCTTGCCACAGGTTTCGATGAGCGGACCGACGGACGGGGCCGGCACCCTCGACATTGCCGGTCTCCAGGCGGGACCCTACCGCATCTCCGTATCCCATCCTGGGTTCAGCCCCGTGCAGCTGGTCCGCATTCTTCCCCACGATGTCGCCATCACCCTCGGCACAGGCGTTGGCGTGACCGTCGATCTCACCGGCTGGACGGACGCGGTGCTCCCTGGGAAGGTGGTTCTGACGAACTCAGCGGCGGATCTCGTCCGGGTGAAGGAAGCATCGGGACGCAGTCGCCGACTCGACTTCGGGCTCTTCCCGCCGGGGTTGACGACGCTGCAGTACGACTCTCCGGGTCTCCATCAGTCTTGGCGCTACGTCCTGCCGGATGCGGGGACCGTGGAGTTGGATCCGGAGCCTGTCAGCGTGGTGACGGTGACACTGCGAGTCGATACCCGCGCGCACCCACCGCCCGTATCGTGGTCGCTGGAGTGGTGTCACACCCGCATGCCGTGTGCCATCGAGCGGCCCGCCGGGGGCCTTCTCTCCCCTCGGGACCTGGAGGTTGGCTACACGCTCCACGTCGAGGCCGGCAAGTACCTCTTCAGGGTCGACGGCACGGGCTTCGCCCCCACATTCGCCAGCGTCGCCCTTGAGAGTGGCAGTGCGCCCGAAGGGCGGGTGGTCGTCCTGAGGCCTGCGCCTGGCCTCATTCTGGGCTGGAGTACCGATCTCGCCCCTGCGGACACCGACATCTGGTTCCTCGGCAGCGGAGCCGACCGTCTTCCCGCTAGCGGCGTGGGGTGTACCTCCTCCAGATTCGACTGGGCTGAGATCCGCATGAAGCGGCCGCAGATCCTCCGTCTCGACGCGGAGGCGGTTGCCGGCGGTCTGTCTTGCCGAGTACCATCCATCGGGAGAGTGCGTCTGGAAGGTCGGAACGGTCGAGGGACCTTCATCTCCACTGTCAACGCCGAGGGCTGGGACGGATTGCCGGTTCAGCCCGTGTTCGTCCCGACCGCTCAGCTTCGCGTGCATCGCGCCGATGGCTCTCCCATCGACGGCCCTGTTACGCTCTCGCGCTTGGCCCCTGACGGTACGACACAGAGGCTCGTACATCGACCCTTCGGACCACAGACCGAGGTGGTACTCGACGACTTGCCGTTTCCCACGTCCTACCTCGTCGAGTACGCGGGAGCCGGGGGGAGATTCGAGGCGATCGACACGGTGGAAGACAGCGGAGTCCATCGCATGGCACTTACGCCCGCCGGGTCGGGCACCCGGCGAATGGCCAGGACGCCGGTCGTCGTCGTCGATGAGGATCGCGATCCCGTCGTTGGAGCCCTCGTCGGCGTGTCGGTGGGTTCCGCCGAGGGTGAATGGGCCAAGACCGACGGTGACGGCCGAGCGCTGGTGACGGTTGCGGAGGGCGAGAGCGCCCTTGTGTCCGCCTGGGCCGAGGGTTTCGCTGAGGGCACCATAGACGTGATGGGTGGCCGCCCCGTGGAGATCCTGCTGAGGAAGGTGTGTTCCCAGGTCGTCCTCTACGACGGTCCCTCGAGGCAGGGGTCCCGGCTTGTCGTTGCCGATGCCGCAGGCAAGCGCGTGTGGAGCTCCCGCATCGACCGCTGGATGGGTCCCCGTCTCGTCGTCCCTGCGCTCCCGTGCATGAGCCTGTACTTCTCCCTCGTTGGCGCTGACGGCGCCGTCCGCGCGGAGGGCCGTTCCGCAAGATCGACAGAGGGCGGCTATGTCGTCACGCTTCGGTAGCGTCCGGACCCGGGCGGACGTGGCTATTCTCAGCTTGCGGATCGGTCTTGGTGCGGTCTTGCTCAGTTCCGCTTGGTTGAAGTGGTCTGGGGTGGATGACCCTGCCTTTCGCAGGTCGTTCGTCTGGCACGTTCTCTCGGGCAAAGTCCCCCTGCTTCTGGCGCTCTGCGTCCTGGAGGCTGCGGCAGGGTGCGCGCTCATCTCGGGGCTGTTCGTGCGGAAGATCGCGCTTCTCGGGGGTACCGAGCCCGGTTTCATTGCTTCGGATTCGGCGCGAATCCAGATCCGCCTGTGATCGGCCCGCGCGCCGCGAAAGTCGAACAGCGAAACCGGGCTTCGTACCCCGTCAGGTCCCAGAAGCACTTGAGCTGGCGATGCCGTTCCCGCTCATGGCGTCAAGGCTTGGGTCGGTCGTTGCCAGCGCCCACTCCGACTCCGTCCCGTCGCTCCGGTACTCCCGCAGGAGCACGACATGGGTCGGAACCGTCATCGTCTCCCATAGCCTCATGTCGGGGATGCGCTTGAGTTCCACGCGCTGGATCGTCACCGGCTCGACGCCGGTCTCCCGGCGAAGCTCCTCCAGACTGCGTTGCCGGGCCCGCTCGCGCCGGCGGATGACCTCCGGTCGGTCGGGCGGCTCGGGCGGGGGCTCGGGCGCCGGGGGCGTCCACGTCTCCCACGGCCGGCCGTCGACGTCGGCCAGGCGCCGAGCGTCGGCCCAGTCGAGCATGCCGGCCTTGAGCGGGAAGAGGGTGTCGATGCCGTGGTCGACCTTGAGGTGGGAGATGGTCGGCCCGTCGATGAACCCCCGGTCGAAGATGAGGAGCTTGATCACGCCCTTTCCCACGGAGCCCACGAAGTCGTCCACGAGCCGGCGGAGCCAGGGCAGCTCGCTCTCCTTGCCGGGCAAGACGCTCAGGCCGCAGAACACGTGGGCCGAGGCCGCAAGATGCAGGAGGAACACGGAGCGGTAGCAGCGCCGCCAGTGCGTCTTCTCGCGTTCCTGGGGCAGGAGCGCCTCGTACTCCCGCTTTCCCACCGGATGCCCGTCGGCGGGACGTGCTGGACAATCGCGTGCACGGCCTCGAGCGCGTCCATCTCCACCGACATCGCGCCGGTGCGGGGATCCGGCGGCGTCTCGATCCGCACGCGTCCCTCCCCCACCGGCTTCACCTTCGCCGACGCCACGACGACCCGCGTCGCATACCGCGCCAGACGCTCGGCCCGCGCCCGCTCCCCGGCCGCCACCCGCTGCGTCGCCTCGACCGAGAAGCCCGAGTGCGTCCAGGTGAGGAAGCGCTCCCGGGTCGCCTTCCGGAGCCGGCCCGCCTTCTCCAGCGCCTCGAGGAACGCCCTACGGCGAGCCGGCTCTTCAAACAGAGCCTGGTGTCTCGTCAAGGACGAGACAGTAGGTGAAGCGGGTTTCGACCGTTTTCTCCGGTCAGCGGCGAAGGTCCACGGTCAGGTCCGTGTCGTTCTCGCCGTCCACGACGACCGTCCGGCGAAGCGTCGAGACCCCCTCCTGCCCCCTCATCGGAACCGAGTGGACGGATCGCCTACTTGGAGTCGTCGGCCTTGGGCGTGCGCGTGTAGGTCAGCTCGAGCTCGAGTTGCTCCTTGCCGCCGGGAGGGGCGCTGTAGTTGCGTTCGGTGTACTTGTCATCCGACTCGAACTTCAGCTCCTGACGCATGGTCCACGTGGTGCCGTCGGGCATGCCCTCCTTCCCCGTGAACCGGAAGGTGCGCGTCTCTTCGTCGTAGGTCCCCGACATCGTGCTGATGCCAGTCCAGGCCGACATCAGCCACGTCCGCTCGAAGCGGTTCGCGAGCCGGTTGTAGCCCATGTGGCCCTCGCCGTAGAGCGTGCCCGCCATTCCGGGTCCCTCGTAGGCGAGGGCGAGGAAACGACCGTCGAACTCCGCCTTGTTCTCGGCCTTCCCGCTGACGGGAAACGCCCCCATCGTCGAGTGGTACGTGCCGCTCACGGTCCAGTTGCCCACGAGCTGCTGCAGCTTGTCGTGCATGGGGCACTTCCCGGAGAGCTGCATCACCTTCGCTTCCAGTTCGGCACGGCTCAGCGGCTTCTTCTCGTCGTCGGTGAACGCGCTGGTCGCGGCCCAGGTCGTGAGAACGGTCACGAGCAGGATCGACAGGACGGCACGGGTGCTCATGGGGTGCTCCTTTCGGGGGGGCCCGAAGATACACCGCAGCGCTACCTGCGTCGCAGCGCCGTCCTCAGGCGCCGGATCGGGGGGATCGGGTCGGGCCTGGCGTCTGGGGTCCTCGCTCTCCACTGGGGAGGGACGAAGGGCCAGAGGGAGGTTACGGGGGCCGGAGCTATGCTGGTGGCGTGAATCTGCGCGCGCGCCTCCTGCCGATCGGTCTCGCGGTGCTGCTCGCCGGCGGTCACGTGCAGGCCCGCGCCGGGGAGAAGCCCGCGGCCGGTGGCCCCTTGGACACCCTCCTGGAAGCAGTGCGCGCCAAGACCCGCGTCCCGGCCCTTGCAGGCGCGATCGTCACGAGCCGTGGGCTGGTGGCCCAGGGCGCAGTGGGCATCCGCGCGGTGGGCTCGGACGCCAAGGTCACGCAGGCCGACCTCTGGCACATCGGCTCGTGCACGAAGTCGATGACCGCGACGCTCGTCGCCCGGCTCGTCGAGCAGGGCGTCCTGCATTGGAACACCACCCTCGCGGCCGCCTTCCCGAAGCTGGCTCCCGCGATGGATCCCGCCTGGCGCGGCGTCACGCTGGACCTCCTCCTGCACAACCGGGGCGGCGCACCCCGCACCCTGGACGCTCACGGTCTGTGGCAACGGCTGTGGGCCCACCGCGGCAACCCGGTACAGGCACGCCGGCTGCTGCTCGAAGGCGTCACGGCCCACCCACCCGATTCCAAGCCCGGCACGAAGTACGAGTACTCCAACGCCGGGTTCGCCATGGCCGGGCACGTCGCCGAGACGATGGCGGGCAAGCCCTACGAGGCGTTGCTGCAGGAGCAGGTGTGCAAACCGCTCGGCATGACGACGGTGGGCTTCGGTGCGCCGGGCACCGCGTCCGAGGTGGATCAGCCCCGCGGCCACGTCGAGCGGGGCGGCACGCTGGTGGCGGTGACGCCCGGCCCCCGCGCGGACAATCCGCCGGCGATCACCCCCGCCGGACGCGTGCACCTCTCCCTGGCCGACTGGGGCCGCTACGTCTCGTTCCACCTCGCCGCTCGGCAACCGGGGGCGAAGACCACCTTCCTCCGGCCCGCGACGGTGCTGCGTCTGCACACCCCGCTCCCGGGCCAGGACTACGCCATGGGCTGGGGCACCACGCAGCGCGCCTGGGGCGGAGCCGTGCTCACCCACACCGGCTCCAACACGATGTGGTACGCCGTGACCTGGCTCGCTCCGCAGAAGGACTTCGCCGTGCTCGTCACCTGCAACGTCGGCGGCGACCTGGGCGCGAAGGCCACGGACCAGGCGGCGTGGGCCCTGATCCAGTGGTACCAGCGGCAGGCGAAGTAGGCGCGGCCCCTACGGGGCAGGCCGCTACGCGGCCAGACCCAGGCGTTCGGACTCGTCCTCGGAGAGCGGGTGCTCGAACGCGAAGGTCAGCAGGACCTCGCTCTTGGCGTCGCCCGTGATCTCGACGCTGTAGAGCTGCACGGCGCCGCTCCACACCCCGGCATGCTCGGCCATGAGCTTCATCGTGAGCTTGGTACCGTGGCGCTCGGTCAAGCGCACGGCCGCCTCGGCGACGGAGAGCCCTTCGTATCCGTTGCGCGACATGCGAACGCGCACGGCGGCGCGGCTGCACCGGTCGGCGTGGCACAGGATCGCCGGGAGCCGCGGCTTGACCGAGCCGCTGAGCAGCGCCCGGTACTCGCACGACACGATCGATCCCTCGGACTCGATCCGCGCCTCCACGGACGGATCCCCCAGGTGGGCGACCCCCGTCGCCGGGGGGACGGTGGGCTGGGGCCGCGGCACCTTCAGCGTGCCGGCAGGGCGCAAGCTCCGCTTCCCCTCGGACATACCCAGGTCGCGCTCGGCGGGAACCGTCAGCCCGAGCGCCCGGACCTGCCTCATGTCCAGGGCCACCTCGAAGCGGCAGCCGAGCTCGACGGTGGCCGAACCGTCCAGGCCTCGGCGCCGCGCTGGGACCACATCGCCTCGAGCCGGCTCCCGATCGCGAGACCGCCGCCGGACGCGTCCGCACCCTCGAGCGCGGCCCCCAGCGGCTGGCCGGACAGCGACCGGTAGGTGCCGTTGCCGTCGATCAGGTAGGCGCCGCACGCGTTGGACACCCCCGGGAGCTTCCCTCGACATGCCATCGTCTCGTTCCCCCTTCGCCGCGCTGGGACGCGTCGCCCCCTGTCGGCGGTCGGTTGCGATTCCCCTGGACCCTTCCGTTCCCCTACGTGCCGATGTTCACCATCCAACCGGCGCACGCGTCCGCGTGCACCAACCCGACGTTGAGCTGCAGGGCCGTGTCGACCTGGTCGGTCGTCGCGTTCGCCGTGGAGTTCGAGACGACCACGCCCTGGGCGTGGGTGCTCCCGATCAGGATCCCGCGTCCCGCGCCAGGGGCGACTCCCTGGCGCAGGGCTTCGGGCAGGACGGCGAGGTCCGCCTTCACGACCATGGCGTTGCCGCTCTCGAGGTAGCCGGACTCGACCACCCGGACGCGGTCGAAGAACCAGTGCTTCTGTCCCGTGACCGGGTCCGGCTCCGGCGAGAGGCCCACGGCGGTCATCATCGCGGCAAAGTCCGCGTAGACGTCCCGGGCGAGAACCAGCGAGAATTGGGCGGGGCTCCCCGTGTTCGTGTCGACCTTCTGGCGAAGACACATGAGGAGGTCGAAGCAGAGCGGTGCGCCGCCCGCAGCCACTCGTCCCAGGAGGCGACCATCGAGGCGGTAGCATGCCGCCAGAAGGCCTTGGCGGAGGCGATCGGAAGCCCCGTGCTGTCCAGGCGGACCCCCGCAGGCGCACCTCGCGGAACTGTGAGACGCGGCGGGCGGGAAGTGCGGCGCCGACGCCCCCTCGCCGGGACGCCCCTCCAACGCGAGGGGGATGGGGCCCAGGCGTTCCTCGCTCACGGCATCCTCCTCACCATGCGTTCGACGCGGGCGTATCCAGACTGTTGACGGACACTCTCCACTGCCTACGGCGCGACCGTCCCCGTCGTGCCGAAACGCGGGCACAACAGCGGACGTCTACCGACGCCTGCTTCTGCCGTGTTCGGGATAGCGCGGACCGTCGAGGCTCCCCTTCTGGGTACCCCTTCGACGGCGCGCCCCGTCCCCTACTCGCGCTCGTCCAGCGTTCTCTCCCCAACTGCCCGGGTGACGCACGCACGAACACCGACGGGATCCCCGGGGAACGCGTCTCCTTCTACCCCCCCCTCGCTCTCGCTGTCGATCGTAGAATCCGCGCGCATCGAGCGGGTGAAACGAGGACACTCCGCTGCCGTTGCCCCTCCCTCAGGGGAGCACGTACACTGCGGCGCGTCGAACGGAGGGCCGTCATGGGGAGGATGATCGCCGCGCGCGTTCTCGTGGCCGCGTTGGCGCTGGCGGCGGGTATCGCCGTCCGGGCGGGCGACTCGAAGGCGGACTGCAGGGAGGACGTGGACTTCGCCCTCGACGCCGTGGCGCGCGAGTGCCGCGAGCTGCTGCGCGTGAAGGACATCGACTGGAAGAAGGTCGGCCGCCGCTTCCGGAAGGAGGCGAAGAAGGTCCGTTCCGAGGAGGACGAGTACCTCCTCCTCTGCCGCCTCGTCGCGGCGCTCCACGACGGCCACGCCACCGTGAAGGCTCCGGACGAGATCCGCAAAGCGGTGCGCTTCCCCTTCGACCTCGAGGCCGGGCCCGGCGTGTTCCTGTGCCGCGTGAAGGACGACGTCTACGTCAAGAACGCGTGGTCGGGCGCCGCCGCCTCGGGGGTGGAGCCGGGGATGCGCGTGCGGGAGATCGAGGGCGAGCCCGCCCTGGACTGGCTGCTCGAACGCGCCGCGTCGCTCGGGGAGTACCTCTCCTTCTCCACGGACCAGCAGGCGTTCTACTTCGCCTGTCACTGGGGTCTGGGCGGTCCGAAGGGTTCCACGCTGAAGCTGGAGCTGGAGAGCACGAAGGGAAGGCGGAAGAAGGCCACCGTCGGCCGCGGGCGTGCCTCCACGGTTCCCTCGGGCCCCGCGGTCCTGCCGGAGGGTCTGGAACGCGTCGGCCGCCAGCACTACGGCACGCTCCCCAGCGGGTACGGCTACATCCACCTGAGGGACACGCCCGGGGAGATCCTTGCCCAGATGGACGAGATGCTGGCGAAGATCGGCGAAGTGCCCGGGCTGATCCTCGACTTCCGCGCGAACGGCGGCGGGGGCTTCGACCACGACGCGCTGCTCGGTCGCTTCGTCCCGAAGGGCCGCAGCATGAAGCGCGCACACGCGGGGCCCATCGCCAGCGCGGGCGCCACGCCCTACGGCGGCCCCGTCGTCGTGATCGTGGACGCGGGCTGCCGCAGCGCCGGGGAGACGGGAAGCGGCATGTTCAAGGAGGACGGCCGCGCCTACATGATCGGCGAGTCGCCCACCGCCGGCATGTCGTCGTCCAAGACGACGATCCCGCTCCCCAGCGGCCGCTTCTCGCTCTACGTCTCCGTCCACTCGAACAAGGCCAGGTTCCAGGGAGGGAAGGGCATCGAGGGGATCGGCATCGTCCCCCACGAGATCGTCCCCTACGACCCGGAGGACCTGGCGCAGGGCCGCGACACGCTCATCCGCCGCGCGGAGGCGATCCTCGCCGACTTCCCCGCCAAGGAGGTCCCGTACAAACCGGAGGATTACGGCTGGGGCGCGGACTGACGCGAACGATCGCATCCCCCCACGGTTCAGGCACCGATCTCGTTCGCACCGGCGGGCGGCTCGCCCAGGGAGCGAACGACCTGGCGCCGGGCCGCCTCCGGGTCGACGCCGCAGGAGGCGAGGATCTGCCCGGCGACGGTCTCGCGAACCACGATCAGGGCCAGGAACAGATGCACGGGGTCGATCTGCTCGTCGCACCCCAGCCGCCTCGCCTCCTCCAGCGAGACTTCCAGGACCCGCTTCACGCCCGGGGTGACCGCGAGCTGTCCCCGGGAACCGAGGGGGAGGGCCGGTCGGCGACCGAGACGGTCGAGGACGCGCTCGCGTACCTGCTCGCCCTCCAGGGCGAGGGCGGCGAGCACGTGCGGCAGGGGGCCGGTCGGCTCCTCGAAACAGGCGAGGAGCATGTGCCCGGTGCCGATGTGCTCATCCCCGCAGGCGGCGACCTCCCGCCTGACGCGAGCCATGAATCGCGGCCCTCCGGACGCCGACTCCTTCACGCGTCTCCCTGCCTCGCCAGCATGACGAGCAGCATGCGCGTGGGCTCCCCGGCCTGTAGGGCGTGGGGGACGCCCCCCGGCATGCGGATCACCTCGCCGGCCCGGACGGCGTGGCGCTCGCCGCCGACCGTGACGGCGAGCGCGCCGTCCAGCACTTGGACCACGGCCTCGAACGGCGTGGTGTGCTCGGTCAGGGCCTGCCCGGTGTCGAAGGCGAAGAGCACGATCCGCCCCCCCGCCTCCGCCACGAGGGTCCGGCTCACGATGGCGCCGTCGGCCACCGCGACGAGGTCGGCCAGGCGCGCCGGATCGGACGCGTCGAGGCGCCGCGGTTGCGTCACCGCCCCGGTTCCCGTCGCAGCACCGGCCCCACCCGGCCGCGAAGGACCCGTTCGGGCTCGTCGGAGCGCTGCCTCTGCCACGCCCGCTGTTCGGCGAAGGCGGGCACGGCGGCCAGGGGCGGCGCGACGAAACCGGCGAACAGGATCCGCATGGCGACCCGGGGGCTAGCGTCCGGAGGTCCGGTACCGGCGGAGCGCATCGACCAGGCGGTCGATGTCCTCCACGTTGTTGTAGACGGCCAGGGACGGGCGGACCGTCCCCTCGGTCCCGAACCGCCGGACGGTGGGCTGCGCACAGTGGTGACCGGCGCGCACGGCGATGCCCTCCGTGTTGAGGTACCGACCGACGTCCTCGGGTCGCGTGCCTTCCAGCAGGAAGGACATGACGCTCACCTTCTCGGGCGCCGTGCCGATCAGCCTCAGCCCCGGCACCGTCTTCAGCATCTCCGTGCCGTACTGGAGCAGCTCGTCCTCGTAGCGCGCCATGTTCTCGATGCCGAGCCGCTCCACGTAGTCCAGCGCGGCGCCGAGCCCGACGGCGTCGCCCACGGAAGGGGTTCCCGCCTCGAATTTCGCCGGGGGCTGGGCGTAGATCGTCCGCTCGAAGGTGACGTCCACGATCATGCTGCCGCCGCCCTGCCAGGGATCCATGTCCTCGAGGATCGCCTTCTTCGCGTAGAGGACGCCGATGCCCATGGGCGCGAAGATCTTGTGGCCGGAGAACACGAGGAAGTCGGCGCCGATGTCCTGCACGTTCACGCGGATGTGGGGAACGGACTGCGCCCCGTCCACCAGCACCATGGCGCCGTGGCGGTGCGCGAGCGTGGCCATCTCCTGAACGGGCACGACGGTCCCGAGCGCGTTCGACACCTGCGTGACGGCGACGAGCTTCGTGCGCGGTCCCAGCAGGCTCGTGTAGGCCTCGAGGTCCACCTCGCCGCGATCGGTGATCGGGACCACCTTGAGCACGCATCCCGTCTTCTGGCGGAGCATCTGCCAGGGGACGATGTTCGCGTGGTGCTCGAGGAGCGTCAGGACGATCTCGTCGCCGCCCTGGATGTGCTTGCGGCCCCACGCGTTCATGACGAGGTTGATCGCCTCGGTCGTCCCGCGGGCGAAGACGATCTCCTCCGGCTCCGACGCGCCCAGGAAGCGGCGCACGGTGTCCCGCGCGCTCTCGTAGGCCTCCGTCGCGCGCGCGGCCAGCGTGTGCGCGCCGCGGTGGATGTTCGAGTTGTCCTTCTCGTAGAAGCGGGCGACGGCGTCGATGACCGCCTGGGGCTTGTGCGTGGTGGCGGCGTTGTCGAGCCAGACCAGCGGCTTTCCGTTCACGTGCTGGTGGAGGGCCGGGAAGTCGCTGCGGACGGCGTGGGGATCGAAGGAAGGGGCAGAGTCCGGCGCCACGTCGGGCGCGGCCGGCTCGGCCGGGAGGAAGTAGAAGTCGGGAACGGAAGGCTCGGCCGCGGGCAGCGTGGCGCCTTGGACCAGCGACTCGGCCGGAGCCTCCGGCATCACGGGTCCCGTCGCGAGGCCGAGCGCGTCGCGGAGCTCGGGGTCGCTGGTCGGGAGATGGAGCGAGGCGTCCGGGCGATCCGCCTGGGAGAGGACGGCGTGTTCGGGGCCGCTCGCCGGGGCCCCCAGACGCTCCATGAGGTCGAGGGCCACGTGGAGCGCGACCGCCTCCTCGGGGCTCCCCGTCGGTGCGGGGACGTCGGCGGGCGGCGCGGGGGCGGCACCGCCGCCCGGGACGCTCGTCGGGTCCCCACCGATCGGGGGGTGCGTGACCTGGGCATCGCGGGGAAGGGCCGCGGCCGGAATTCCCCCGGCGGCGGGCGTGGCGGCGTCGGGGGGAGGCGCCTGGCCCACCGCCGGCGGTACCCACCCCTCCAGCGGCGGAAGGCTCCAGGAGGCGCCGTTCGGCGGCGACGCGGGCGCGCCCGCACCCGACGGGGCCGGCGGCGCGGGGGGCATCCCCGCCTCCACGCCGGTCGGCGGCCCCTCCAGCTTGGCGACGCTCGCCTCTCCGGGCAGGAACGGCGAGGCTGCGCCGGGAAGCGGCAGGCCCCACGATCCGGGCACGCTGCCCGGCGCCGCGCCCTGCGCCACGGCGAAGGCCTTGGGCGGCAGCCCCCGCGGGTCGGACCCGGCCAACGGAGGGTGCATGGCCTTGGCCTCGCCCTCGGCCCCGAAGAGCGAGAAGGGCATCGCCATGGGCACGGTCAGGCCGCCGGCGACCTCCCCGAGGGCGCGCGGGTCCAGGATCGGCGGAAGCGCGCCGAGAGCGCCGACGTCCGTCGCCGTGGGCGGGATGGGGTTCGGCGCCTCCCTACGCGTACTCATGGTAGTGGCCGACCTGCACGTCCTCGAGCACGCCCAGCGCGTCCGGCGTCAGGCACGCGACGGAGAAGTAGTTCGTGACCAGGTACGAGGCGATACCCTTGTTGTTGATCTTCATGAAGCGCACGGAGAGGCTCGGCATCTGTTCGCCGGGGATCCCGGTCTGGTGCAGCCCGACCACGCCCTGGTCCTGCTCGCCGACGCGCATGAGCAGGATGTTCGTGGTTCCCACGCCTCCGCCGCCGTTCACGGCGAGCTTGTCACTCGGGAAGATGGGAACGCCGCGCCAGGTGATGAACGGGCTTCCGAACACGTTGATCGCCACCGGCGGCACACCGCGCTGCGTGCACTCGCGCCCGAAGGCGGCGATGGCCCTCGGATGCGCCAAGAAGAAGGCCGGCTTCTTCCACACGCGGGCGAGGAGCTCGTCCAAGTCGTCGGGCGTGGGCGGCCCGCGCCGGGTGGGGACGCGCATCACCGGATCGGACTGGGCGAGCAGGCCGAAGTCCGGGCTGTTGAGCATCTGCCACTCCTGCTGCTCCTTCATCCCTTCGATGGCCAGCCGGATCTGCTCGCGGAGCTGGTTGATCGGCTGGTTGAAGATGTCGGTCACGCGGGTGTGGACCTGGACGATCGTCTGCTGCTGGTGGAGGGCCAGCTCCCGGGGCTCGGTCTCGTAGTCGAGCGAGCCGGTGGGAACGTCGAGCTCGCCTTCGGAACTCCCGGCCACCTTGACGGGAGGCTCGCCATGCTCTCCGGCCTCCTTCAGGACGCGCATCCGCTCGGTGACCGTCTCCTGGAGCTGCTCCTTCAGATCGGGGGACTTCTTCAGCAGCAGGTCGAACTCCGCGCGAGGAAGGGAGAGCAGCACGAGGGAGGTGACCGCCTTGAGCGTCGCCGTGCGCGTCGTGTCCTGGAGCAGGGCGATCTCGCCGCAGCAGTCGCCCCTGGAGAGGATCGCGAGGCGGAGCGGCTCGCCGTGCGGCCCGCGCAGGATCGCCTCGATCTTGCCCTTCGCGACGATGAAGAAGCGGTCGGCCTTGTCGCCTTCCTTCACCACGGTGTCGCCGGGTTCGAAGTGCTCGGTCGTGAGCTTCTTCGCCATGGCGTCGAGGACGCCCACGTCGGTGTCGTGGAAGAGCGGCAAGGCCGCCAGCTGCTTCCCCGTCACCTTCACCTTGCCGTCCACGACCTCGGCATGGAACTTCCCGTGGAGCCGCTGGACGGTCTTGCGCCGGTTGACGCGGTAGGTGCCGGCCTCCACCTGGACCCACGGCAGCAGACGGAGCAGCAGCCGGGGCGTGATGCCCACCATCTGCGGGACGCTCTTGGTGGTCGTCGCCAGCTGGCGCGCGGCATCGCGGTCGATGCTCTGTCGCTTGACTTCCTCGTGGGATTCCTCGGCCATGGAGCCTCCTCGTCGCTGTCGCGGTGGACCGGGTGCCTCCACCCAGGGAGGGCGGCCTCCGCGTTCCTCGCCGGGGCGGATCCTACCCCCCGCGCCCCGCAAGGGATAGGCGAGCCGGGAGCGTCCGGGAGCGCGCGACGCGCGTCTCGTGGTGCGGGGGGATACCGGCTACCATCGGTCCTCATTCGCGGCTGGGAGGCGAGGTGACGGCAGCGAGCGGCAGGACGGGCGGTGGCGCGCGAGGCCCCGAGCGGGCGGGCAGCCGGCCCGGGGGGGACGACGCGGCTCGCGGGAGCGAGCGCCCCCACCACGCGCGCCACGTCTACAGCGCCCGACTCGAGGAGTTCGAGCGGCTCCGCAAGCGACTCACCTGGGCCCTGGCTGCCATGCTGGTGCTGACCCTCATCGGGGTCGTGGGGTACGCGGTGATCGGCGGCGGCCACACCAGCCTGATCGACTCCGTCTACATGACCGTCATCACCCTGACGACGGTGGGCTACGGCGAGGTCGTGGACCTCCAGGGAAGCCCCGGGGGACGCGTCTTCACCATCGGCCTGATCCTCTTCGGCATCGGCATCTTCACCTACACGGTGCCGATGCTGGCCGCCTTCCTGATCGAGGGCCACTTCCTCCACATCTTCGCGAGGCGTCGCATGGAAAAGACCATCAACCGGATGAATGGGCACCACGTCGTATGCGGCGACGCCGGGGCAGCGTGGTTCGTGACGCGGGAGCTCCTCGGAACGGACCGCGACGTCGTCATGGTCGTGCCGACGGAGGTCGCCCTGGGTACGGCGAGGGCACGTCTCAAGGACATCCCGTGCGTCCTGGGAGACCCGAGCGAGGACGAGGTGCTCCTGGAGGCCGGGATCGATCGCGCGGCGGGGGTCGTCGCCTGCATGGAGAGCGACAAGGACAACATCCTCGTGGTCTTCACGGCCCGGCGCCTGGCCCCCGGAGCGCGCATCATCGCGGCCCTGACCGATCCCTCGCACGAAGGGAAGCTCCGGCAGGCCGGTGCCGACGGCGTCGTGAGCCCCGACCGGATCGGCGGCCTGCGCATGGCCTCGGAGCTGGTTCGCCCGGCGGTCGTCTCGTTCCTGGACACGATGCTGCGGGACAAGGCCCGCGGCCTGCGCGTCGAGGAGGTCGTGGTGCGCGAGGGCTCGTCCTGGATCGGCCGCCCGGTGAAGTCGTTGAAGATCCACGAGAACGCAGGAGCCGTGTTGCTCGCCGTCCGGCGCGCGGGCGAAGAGCCCTTCCAGTTCGACCCCGACCCCGAGCTCGTGCTCGACGCGGGGATGGCGCTGGTCGTCATGGTGGACGCCGACGGCCGCCGCCGCCTGGAAGCGCAGATCAGGGGGTAGCGTCGCCGCCGGGCACGGGGGGCTTCCGGTAGAGCGCGTTGACCGTCACGCGGAACGACGTGCCCGCTTCGCGTCGCACCGTCTCGGAGGGCACCTCGCAGCCGAGACCGAGCGCGCGGAAGTCCTCGTCGAGCTCCTCGGCGGCACGCAGGCAGACGTGTCCGCCGCGGGGGCTCTCGTAGACGATCGACGTTCCCGAGACCTTCGCGAGCGCGCCTCCGTCGAGGACGGTGCCGGGCGCGAAGTTGGAGACGAGGACGCGGGCCCGGGGCCGGAGGACGCGCACGGTCTCTGCGAGCGCCCGGTTCCACTCCCCCTCCGACGCGGCCTGGTGGTAGATGCCCAGCGCGACGACCAGGTCGAAGCCCGACACGGGCAGGGGCGAGAGATCCGTCATCCGGCCCGGCACCACCCTCCGGCCGGCCTCGGCGGCACCGAGGGAGCGGGCGACGCGTTCGCGCGTTCGCTCGACCATCGCCTCCGCGGCGTCGAGGGCGTAGACGTCGAACCCGCGGCGGGCGAGGAGGTCGGCGTTTCGCCCGCCCGCGCAGCCGAGGTCGAGCACACGGACCCGGCCCGCCGCCTCGTAGGCGCCCAGCAGGGCCTGGAGCCGGTGGTCGGCGTCGCGCGTGGCGAACCGCTCGACCTGTGCCGGGTCGTTCCAACGGGAGCGGGCGTCCGTCATGGAGGCAGGCTAGCCGGAGGTCCCGCGGCGTGGATCCGGGATCGGCCCACGGTGGTAGACTCGGGACGCTACGGAAGGGGCACGACAGGACCGTTCGCTTGGCCGTCCGCCGCCGACGACACCGCGTCTCCGTCTTCGCGTTCGCCCTCCTGGCGGCGGCGGGAGCCCTCCTCGGCACGTCCCCGAGGGCCTGGGCGCACGGAGCGGGCTTCGGCCCCAGGCCCCCGAACTACCAACCGCCGGACACCGCTCCCACGCCGCCCCCGCCCCCGGGTCCGCCCGCGGGACTGCCGGCCCCCCCCCCGGCCCCGACGCCACCCGCCCAGCCCCCGCCCCAGACGGCGCCGCCCGCCACGGGGGGCTCCTCGCCCGGCGTGGGGCCCGCGCCCCGCGGTCCGTCGATCGGCGGTCCGACCACGGGGCGCGGACGGACGGGCGGGCGTCCGGGACCGAGCGCGCCGGATCTGGAGTCGGCCTGGCAGACGTGGTGGCTGCTCAACCGCGCCGCACTCCTCCCCGACCGCCTCGCCGCCCTCGACGCCCGCGTCGTGACGCCGCGGGAGGGCGACCTCCCGCCCGAGGACGCATGGGAGGTCCGGCGCGAGGAAGCGGTGCGCGGCGTCGTGCTCCCCTTCCTTCTCCGCCTCCTCGATCCGAAGCGCGACGTGCGCGACGACGTCCGCGCGTCCGCGCTGATCGCCGCGGCGAAGGTCGCTCCGGATCGCCTCGTCCGTCGGCTGATCCTCTGCTGGCTGGAGGACGCCCGTGCCGCGCCGTTGGTCCGGGAGTCGGCGGCGCTGGCCGCGGGGCTCCTGCGGCGCACGCGTCCCGACCAGCAGATGGACGGCGCCGAGCTCGACCGCCTGCGGGAGCGGCTCCTCGCCGCCTACGACGACGACGGCGCCCCCCGGCGGATGCGCGCCTTCGCCCTGCTCGCCCTCGGCGTGCTCGCGGATCAGCCCTACGGCAACGCGTGGACGAAGGACGGTCGGCTCGTCGTGCGCGAGCTCCGGGCGCGCCTCACGGCGGACGACCTGCCGGAGGACATGACCGTCGCCCTGATCGTCGCCCTCGGGAGGCAACCGGACGAGGGCGTCCCGGACGCGGTGCGGTCCGATCTCAAGGACGTCGCGCTGGGCAAGCGCCGACGCGGACGCCGGTGGAATTCGGTGGAACGCAGCCACGCGCTGATGGCGAGGATCCGTCTCGGCGGTCCGGGCACGCCCGCGCTGCTCCGCCGCGTGCTGGAGCAGAAGCGTCAGCCCAAGGAGGTGCGCCGTGCCGCGTTCACGGCCCTCGCGGAGATCACGCCTTGCCTCGCCGAGGAGGAGCGACGCGAGACCGCGGCCGCGCTCGACAAGGGGATGCGGTACGCGAAGGATCCGCTGGGAGAAGGGCTGGGCTACATCGCCGCGGGCATGCTCCTCGGGGCGGACCTCGCCGCCGGCAAGACCGACGTGCTCGAGGAGGGCCACCTCCCGCGCCTGCTGCTCTCGGAAGCCCGGAGCGGCCAGGTCGCCGTACGAGGCTTCGCCGCTCTCGGCCTGGCGCTCGCCACGCGGAACGTCCCCCTCACGTCCCGGGCGACGACGCGCTTCCGGGCCGACGCGACGCGCCTGCTTCGGGACGGGTTGGAGAAGGGGCGCGGCGACGACCGCCTCCTCGGCGCCTATGCGGCCGGCCTGGGACTCGTGGGCGACGAGAGCGCGATCGACCTGCTGCTCGGCGTGATCGAGGACCGGGGGCGGGATTCCGAGCTTCGCGGCCACTGCGCCGTCGCCCTCGGCCAGCTCGGACGGGGCCGGCTCGACGTGCGTCGCGCCCTCGACATCGCCCTGGTGGACCGACGCCGCGACGACCTCTGCCGCGAGGCGGCCCTGGGGCTCGCGCTCCTCGGCGGGCGCACGACGGGCGCCGAACTCTTGCGGGAGCTCGGCACCGCGAGGACGGAGCGGACGCTGGGCCAGGTCGTGATCGCCCTGGGATGGCTCGGAGACCTGGGCGCCGTGCCGGGGCTCGTCCAGAAGGCGTCCGACGAGGGGCGGAGCGAGCTGGCCCAGGCCCTGGCCGTGGCCGCGTTGGGGCGCCTCGCCGATCCCGAACGGCGCCCGAGCCTCCTGCGATTGACCGAGAACGCGAACTACCCGGCACGCACGGACGCGCTCCACGAGGCCTACACGATCCTCTGAGACGGACGCGACGCACACCCGCTCGCGGCTCGGACACGCAGACCAACGACCGTCCGCGTTCCGCCTCGCTTGTCCGCGACGACGACGCGCGCGTGCTTGAAGGGGCGGGTCGCACGCTCCAGCTCGGGGGACAGGGATCGCCCGATCTCCGACACGGCCCGATCCTCCGTCACCTCGAAGCGGTGCGCGGCGAGCAGCCCGACCATCTTGTCCGGAGTGAACTTCGACCGCAGCGGCTCCCCGATCCGGCGCACCACGAAACCGAGGAGGTGCAGCCTCCAGGAGGGGCTGAAGTACAAGACGATCAGCCGGCTGCCGGCGGGCGACCTCGCCGAGACCACCGACAGGGTCCTCTGCACGTCGGCCGGCGAGAGGTACATCACCACGCCCTCCCAGACCCAGGTCGTGGGGACCGTCGGGTCGTGGCCGGCGGCGGCGAGCGCGTCGTCGAGTCGGTCCTTCGTGAAGTCGACCGGTACGAAGCGGACCTCGCGGGCGCACTGCGTGAGCGAGCCCACCCGCGCGCGCTTCTCGCGTTGCGTGTCGGGGTGATCCACCTCGAAGACCACTGCGTCGCCGAGCTCCGGCATGCGCCAAGCGCGACCGTCGAGGCCCGCGCCCAGGATGACCACCTGGGGTGAGCGCGCACCGCGCACCGCATCGTCGATGGCGACCGTGCGCGCCACCATCACGAGCACTCGCCGGGGGAGGACCGCGCCGGAGAGCCCGCCGCGCCGCCCGTGTCGATGGCCGGCCTTGCGCACCGCGTCCACTCGGGCGCGAGCGTAGGCGGGCAGCAAGGCGTACGCCGTGGGATCCGAGAACTGCGCCACCACGGGCCGGCCATCGGCGATGGCACGCCACATCGCCACCATCTCGGCGGTCCGGCTTCCTCGCCCTGGCTTCATGGCATCACTCCCTCACGGCCACCCGCCCCCGGGGGGTGATTGCGATGAGTCCCCGGCGCAGCAGGAGCGGCTCGATCGTCGTCGTGGCCAGGGCCCTCAGCGCCGCCGCCGCCCCCGCGCCGTCGATCCTACCGACGTCTCCCGACGCGGCGTGGTCGAGGACCCGCTCCAGGAGACGCCGCGCCTCCCGCGGCGTGCCGCGGGACACCCGCGCCACCGTCGCCGCGCCGTCGGGCGTCAGGTCGACGCCCCGCTCCACGGCCTCGGCCTCGGGGAGCAGCAGCCCGGAGACCATCTCGATGCCGGCGAGGGTGCGGGTCTCGGCGAGGGGCGGGGGAACCGGTTCGGGGGAGGGGGACGTGGGGTCGTGCTGGGGCGCGCGTTGCGGCTGGGGCTCCATGGCGTGCTCCGCGGGGGCGGGCGGTCTGGGTCCGGCTGGACAGCAACATCGCACGAACGAACGACCGGCGGACGAGGAGGCGCCCGTCGAAAGGCCCGAAGCGGCGAAAGCCTTGGAATCCAGGCTCCCGGGCCGTCCGGACGTGTCCGGATGTGTCCGGATTCCGGGCATGGGGCGACCGGACGAGGGCCTCGCCTACGATCTGCGGATGGAGCGCCGCAAGAGGGTCGTGGTCCACGTGGAGCGTCGAGCCGAGTTGCTCGTCTTGGATCACCGAGATCATCCCGAGGCGGGGACACCGGTTCCCGCGGGGGGCGTGGATCGCGGAGAACGGCTCCACGACGCGGTGGTCCGGGAAGTCGCGGAGGAGACGGGCGTCGCGTTGCTCGCGGAGCCGGCGTGGCTCGGCGCGTACGACCACCGCGACGGGCTCGGACGTCCCGCGCGAAGTCACTTCTTCAAGGTGGACGCGCCGCCGGGACTCCCCGACGCGTGGGAGCACGTGGTCGGCGGTCGAGGCGCGGACGGCGGACTGGTCCTTCTCTGTCGCTTCGACCCGGCGCCGAATCTCCAGCCGGTCGAGTCCGTCTTCCGGACGTAGGGGAAGTCGCTCGTCAGCGCGGCCAGAGCCAGGCGAAGACGGCGCCGACGAGCGCGGCGTAGATCGCCGCGTCCAGGACGTGCTTCCACGTGACGCACCAGCGGTGGGCGAACCACGTGGAGAGCACGGGCCACGCGCCGCCGAAAGCGAGGAGCGCGGTCACGGCCGTGACGCGGAAGACCAGCGGGAACGAGGTGCCCCGCGGGAGCGAGCAGCTGGCGACGTAGCCGACCAGGAACGCGAGGACGAGATCGTGAAGGAACGAGAACGCGAGCGAGCGGCCCATCGCCATCGGGCCGGGTGCGCGCAGGACGAGGAAGCCGCTCGGCCCCTTCTCGAAGCGCTCCACCCAGGCGGGGTCCTTCATCGCGTCCTGCGTGGCCATGTACGGGAAGGCGTACTGCCCGGCGCCGTCCTTCGAGCCGCGCAGGGTCCCGACCACGCCCTCCTCGTCCGCGAGGCCCTTCCAGTCGGACCGATGATGCGGGAGGACCATCCACGTCAGGAAGCTCGCGACGAACACGATCCCCGCGGCCACGAGGATCGGCAGCCAGAGGGCGGTGACGGACAGCATGGCGAGTTGGGTCATCCGGTTCTCCGAGAGGGGGGCGCCTGGGCGGAGGGTACCCAGGCCGTCGTACGCCCCGCCACCGTCAAGAATTCGACGCGCTCGCCCCGTGCGGTCCGGGCGTCCTTCCGCCTCCCCCACCGGTGGTGGAAGAGCCACGTCCGGGGGAAGCGGTCCTTCTCCGCGTCCACGGCGACGGCCTTCTTCACGACGTGGGCAAGCCGCGACCGCAGGCGGCGGACCTCGTCGTCGGCGAGGGAGTCGGCGCGCCGGCGCGGGTCCAGCCTCGCCTGGTAGAGCACCTCGTCCGCGATCCAGTTCCCGACGCCCGCCGCGAACGACTGGTCGAGCAGGAGGCCCTTCAGGGTGACCTTGCGCCGCCACACCCGCTCCCGGAACGTGGCGAGCGGCGGCAGCGACGTGAGCGGGTCGAACCCCAGCTTCGAGAGCGGGGGCTCGCCCAGCGGGTCGCGCCGCAGCAACACGCGCCCGAGCCGGCGGGCGTTCGTGAACACGAGCCGGCCGCCGTCCTCGAAGTCGAGGGAGAGCTTTGCGAATCGCGGCGGCCAGGCGTCGTCCACGCGACGCCCATGCGCGCGGAGGCGGATCGGCGGGGTGTCCTGCGTGCGGAAGGCTCCGGTCATGCCGAAGCGGAAGAGCGCGTGCGGGGGGCGATCGAGGAGGAAGAGGACGACCTTGCCGCGGCGATCGACCCTCTCCACGCGCGCGCCGACCAACGCGCGCCGCAAGCGCCGCGGCGACTGCCCTTCGAAGACGATGACGTCCGGGGCGCACCCCGCGCGGACGATACGCCGGCCCTCGGCCACCGACGCCGCCAGACGCCGCCCGCGCTCCACCTCGGGCAGCTCAGGCATCCGGGTCCCCGCCCAACCACACGACGACGAGCTCGCGAGGACCGTGCGCCGGGATCACGAGGCGCTTCTCGATGTCGGCCGTCCGGCTCGGCCCCGTCACGAAGGCGGTGACCGCGCGCCCCTCCTCGTGGCGGTTCGCCACGCGCGCGAGCGCGTCGCCGACCGTCGCCACGAGCGTCTCGGGCGTCGCGAGGAACACCGCGACCGGCGGCACCAGCGAGACGCGGGCCCGTTCGCGGGAGGGGAACGTACGCACGACGGTCCCCGTCTCGGCGATCAGGCCGTCCGCCTCGTCCACGCCGACCTCGGCGTCGCGGAGCGCCGCTTCGCCGGGGTCGTCCGGACCCCAGGCGACCGAGCCACCGCTGGCGAGGTCCATCGCGATCCGACGGGCCGCGTCCCGGTCGGGCGCAACCACGAGCCGGCCGCCGGCGCGCTCGAGCGCGCTCCGGAACGTGTCGAGGAGGGCCGGCGCGTCAGGCATCGCGCTTCCATCGTTTCCGGAAGGGCGCGGCGCCCATGCGGGGCGCCTCCCGGTGGCGCGTCCACGAGGCGAGGAGCCCGAGCCGCGCCAGCGGCCCCTGCAAGGAGCGCGCGACGCGGGCGGCGAGGCGGTAGCGACCCGGGCGGGCCATCGCCCAGGCCCAGCCGCGCCAGAGCCGCCGTTCGCCCTTCCGCGCGTCGCGCCGCACGGCGCGGTCGCGGAGCTTCAGCAGGTGGCCCGGAAGGTCGATCTTCACCGGGCACACGTCCCCGCAGGCCCCGCACAGCGTGGAGGCGAAGGCGAGCTCGCGGTCGCGCTCGCCGCCCCTGAGCCCCGGCATGAGCACCGCGCCGATGGGCCCCGGATAGGGCGCGCCGTAGGGGTGGCCGCCGATCGTCCGGTAGACCGGGCACACGTTCATGCACGCGCCGCAGCGGATGCAGCGCAGGATCTCGCGGTCCTCCTCCGACGCGAGCATCCCGGAGCGACCGCCGTCGAGGAGGACGACGTGGAGCGCGTCGCCGACCGGCCCCGTGATCAGCGACGTGTACGTCGTCGCGCGCTGCCCCGTGGCCGAGCGGGTGAGCAGCGGCAGGAAGGTGGCGAGATCCTCCAAGCGGGGAAGGATCTTCTCCATGCCGGCCACGCAGATCTGCACGCGCGGGCTGAGCGTGGTGTAGCGGATGTTCCCCTCGTTCTCGACGAGGACGACGGTTCCCGTCCGGGCGATCAGGAAGTTCGCGCCGGTGATGCCGATGTCGGCGTCGAGGAGCCGGTCGCGAAGATGCTCCCGTGCTCGCAGGCTCAGCCACGTGGCGAGCTCCGCCCGGTCCTCGGGCACCGCACCCGCCCCCTCCAGCACACCCTTCTCGCGGAACAGGTCGCGGATCTCCTCGGCGTTGCGGTGGAGCGCCGGCGCCGTGATGTGCGACGGCGCCTCGCCCGCGAGCTGCACGATGTACTCGCCGAGGTCCGTCTCGAGCGGCGCGTACCCCACCGCCTCGAGCGCGGGATTGAGCTCGATCTCCTCGGTCGTCATCGACTTGGACTTGAGGATCCGGTCGCCGCCCGCCTCGCGGACGAGCGCGAGTACGAGGGCCCGCGCCGCCGCCGCGTCCTTCGCCTCGTGCACGACGACGCCGCGCGCCTTCGCGGCCTCGCGGAAGCGGTCGAGTTGCTCGGGTAACGTCTGGAGGACGTGGTCCTTCACGGCCGCGGCGCGCTCGCGGAGCCGCTCCCAGTCCGGCCGTTCCGCGACGACCTCGGCGCGGTGCGCCAGCGACGTGTCGGTGGCGCGCAGGACGTTGCGCCCCAGCGCGGCGTCCCCGGCCGCCCGGCGCGTAGCCTCCACGAAGTCGGCCGAGGACCTCACGCGTCGTCCCCGCCGAGGATCTCGGCCAGGTGGAGGGCCCGGATGCGGCTCTTCCGGCGACGGAGCAGCCCGCCGATCTGCAGCAGGCACGACGTCTCCGTGGAGGCGACGACGTCGGGACGGGCGGCCTCGATGGCACGGACCTTCCGCTCGCCGATGGCCACGGACAGGTCGGGAAACTTGACGGAGAACGTGCCGCCGAACCCGCAGCACTCGTCGGGCGGCGACAGCTCGATCAGGTCGAGCCCTTCCACCTTCCCGAGCAACCGCCGCGGCGCCTCCCGGATCCCCAGCCGCCGCAGCGGATGGCAGGCGTCGTGCCAGGCGACCCTTGCGCAAAACCGCGCCCCGACGTCGTCCACGCCCAGCCGATCCACGAGGAAGCTCGAGAGCTCGAAGAGCCGGTCCAGCACGGGATGGTCGAGACCGAGGCGCTCCTTGGCCTCCACCGCGAGCGCGGTCACGCACGACCCCGACGGCGCGACGACCGCGTCCGGATCGCCCTCCGCCAGCGCGTCGAGCTGCCGGGCCGCCACGCGGCGGGCCTCGTCGAAGTGGCCGGCATTCATCGCGGGCTGTCCGCAGCAGGTCTGGCCGGCCGGGTACGAGACGTCGTGGCCCAGCCGCCGGAGGATCCGCGCCGTCGCCACCCCGACCTCGGGCGCCATCTGGTCCACGAAGCAGGGCACGAAGAGCGCGACACGCATCGCGGCATCCTACCGCGGCGCGGCTCGCGAGGTGCTCGCGGTCCCCCGACGGATCGCCGCGACCGGCTACCCCGCGGCCACCGCGTACTCGGTGAGTTGCACCGCGACCCGCTTGCTCACCCCGGGCTCCTCCATCGTCACGCCGAAGAGGATGTCGGCCGCCTCCATGGTGGTCTTGGCGTGGGTGACGATCAGGAACTGGCTGCGGTCGGTGAACTCGCGGACGAGCGCGATCAACCTTCGCACGTTCGCCTCGTCGAGCGCGGCGTCCACCTCGTCGAGGACCGTGAAGGGGCTGGGCCGCGCCTTGAAGACGGCGAAGAGCAGCGCCACGGCGGTCAGCGTCCGCTCGCCGCCGGAGAGCAGGCTGATCGTGCGCTGCTCCTTGCCGGGGGGGCGGGCGACGATGTCGATGCCGGACTCCAGGAGGTCCGAAGCGTCCTCGAGCACGATGTCGGCGCGTCCGCCGCCGAAGAGGCGCCGGAACGTCTCGCGGAAGTGCTCGCGAACCTGCTCGAAGGTCTCGGCGAAGCGGGTCGTCGAGACCCGGTCGAGCTCCTCGATGACCTTCTGGAGGTCGGCCTTGGCGTCGAGGAGGTCCTTCTGCTGCTCGTGGAGCGTCGTGACGTGCGCCTCGACCTCCTCCAACTCGGCGATGGCGTTGAGGTTGACGTTGCCCAGGCCCTCGAGGCGGCTCTTGAGCGACTCCACCTCGGCGTCTACCGCGTCGAGGTCCACCGACTCGTCCGCCTCCGTCTCCCGGGCGACGCTCTCCAGGTCCAGGTCGTGGTCCGAGCGCACCTGCTCGACGAGGTCCTCCAGGCGGACGCGGAGCTCGCTGTCCTTCACGCGGAACGACTCGAGCCGCCCGCGGAGATCCTCGTGGAGCCGCTCGAGCTCCTGCTTGCGGGCGAGCTCCCCGCCCGCTTCGCGCTCGAGCTCCTCGAGGCGGGCGCGCGCCCCTCCCAGCGTCTCGGCCGCGCGCCGGCGGTCGTCCTCGCGGCGACGACCCTCGGCCTCGGCTTCGGCGATGTCTACGTCGGCGCGCTCGGCGCGGCGGCGAAGGTCGTCCCGCTCGGCGTCGAGCGAGGCGGCGCGCTCGTCGAGCCGTTCGATCTCGGCCTGGGCGCGGGCCATGCGCCCCCGGGCCCCGTCCGCCGTCGCCCGCGCCTCGGTGAGGGCGAGCCGGACCTCCATGCGGCGCTCCGAGGCCTCGCCCCGGGCGGTCTCCAGGGCCAGGTAGCCGCGGGCGGCCTCCTCGGCCTGGCGCTCGATCGCGCTCTTCTGCTCCTGGAGCGCGGCGAGGCGCCGGCCCACCACGGCGGCGGCCTCGTGGGCGAAGGCCATCTGTTCGGTGAGCTCCCGCCGCTCCAGGGCGAGCCCCTCCAGGGACTGGAGGACGTGGCTGAGCTCCTTCTCCACCCGCGCGAGGTCCGCGCCGCCCCGGGACCGGTCCTCGGCCTGCCGTGCGATGTCGTGGCGGAGCCCGGCGATGGCGCGCTCTCCCGCCTCCACCCGCTCCTCCAGCGCGCCGGCCTCGCGGCGGACGGCGTCGAGGCGCTCGGCGAGCACGGCGATCTCGCGGGCCAGCTCGCGGCGCTCCGCGGTCCGGCCGACGAGGCCCAGCGCCTCGCCGTCGGGACCCCCGAGGAGCGCCCCGCTCCGCGTCACCCGGTCGCCCCGGGGCGTGACGGCGTTGAGCGGCCCCTCCTCGCGCCATCGGCGCGTCGCCTCCTCCAGGTCGTCCACGAGCCGAACGCCCGCGGCGACGGAGCGGACCAGGCCGAGCAGGGGTTCCGGCGCCTCGATCTCGCCGACCGCGTCCGGGAGCGGCGGCGCGTCCTCCCGGACGAGGTCCAGCGGCAGGAAGCGGGCCCGGGAGGGCTCGCCCCGTCCCCGGAGCCAGGCGATCCAGGAACGGGCGTCGGCGGTGGTCCTCACGACGAGGGCGCCGGCGGCCGGTCCGAGGAGTCGGTCCAGCACCTGGGCGCCTTCGGGCGAGGGCGCGAGGAGGTCGGCGAGCACCCCGAAGACGCCCCCGCGGGCGCCGTCCGGCTCGGGCGCGCGGTCGGCCACCTCTTCCAGCACCGCCCGGGCCCCTTCGTCCACGCCCTCGTGGGCCGCGGCGAGCCGCTCCAGCAGTTCCCGTCGCGCGGTGAGGGTGGCGCGCTTCTCCGACACCGCGGCGGCGCCGCGGCGCGCCTCGGCCGCCTCCTCGCGCAGCGCATCGCGGGTCCGCTCCGACCGTCCGAGCCGCTCGGCACGGTCGCGGGCCTCCTCCTCCAGGCGCGTCGCCGTGTGGCGGAGCGCTTCCAGCTCGTCCTCCCGACGGTCGCGGCTCTCGAGGAGCTCCAGCTCCCGGCGCCCGAGGCGGACGAGACGCTCCCTCGCCTGGCGCACCTCGACGCGGTGCTCCGCCTCCTCGTTCTTCGCGTCGCTGATGCGACCGAGCGCCTCCAGCGCACGGCGCTTGGCGCCTTCGTGGGCGTCGCGCACGCGAGCGGCGGCGGCGTCGAGGCGGGAGAGCTCGCGCTCGGCAAGGGCAACGCGCTCCTGCTCGCGCCGGGCTCGCTCGTCGGCCTCCGTCGCCTCGGCGTCGAGGTCCGCGATCTCCGCGCGGAGCCGGGAGCGACGCTCCCGCGCCACCTCCGCCTCGGCGGCCGCCGTCTCGATCCGGGCGAGCAGGTCGTCCCGGGTGCGGGTGGCGAACTCCACGCGCGCCCCGGCCGCGCGGATGTCGCTCGCGGCGGCGGCGATGAGCGACTCCTCCGCGTGCACGGCCTCGCGCGCCTCGGTGCGGAGCGCCTCCGCCTCGCGGACGGTGGATTCGAACGCGGCCAGCTCGCCCGCGGCCCGGCGCTCCTCGTCGAGGAGCGCGCCGAGGCGCTCGCCGACGCCCGACCGTTCGCGGGCGAGGCGGCGATAGCGGAGCACGCCTCGCAGGACGCGCTTCTTCGACAGCTCCTCCCGGATCTCCTGGTACCGGCGGGCGCGGCCGGCCTGGTTCTTCAACGAGCGCAGCCGCTTCTCCTCCAGCTCCAGCACGTCGAGCAGGCGCTCGAGGTTCTCCTCCGTCCGGTGCAGGCGCTGCTCCGCCTCCTTGCGGCGCTGCTTGTAGCGGCTGATGCCCGCCGCCTCTTCGAAGATGCCGCGGCGGTCGGCGGGGCTCGCCGCGAGCAGGGCGTCGATCTGCCCCTGCTCCATGATCGAGCTGCCCTCGACGCCCAGGCCGGTGTCGAGGAACAGTTCCCGGATGTCCTTGAGGCGCGCGGCCTCGCCCCCGATCAGGTACTCGGAGAGGCCGGACCGGTGAAGGCGCCGGGTGATCGACACCTCCGTGCGCTCGGTGCGCAGCAAGCCGCTCTCGTTGTCGAGGACGAGCGTCACCGCCGCCAGGCCGAGCGCGCGCCGGTGCCGGCTGCCGGCGAAGATCACATCCTCCATCTTCTTGCCGCGAAGGCTCCGGGGGCTCATGTCGCCGAGCACCCACTTGAGCGCGTCGACGACGTTGCTCTTGCCGCAACCGTTGGGGCCGACGATCGCGGAGATACCCGCGCCGAAGTCGAAGACCGTCCGGTCCGCGAACGACTTGAAGCCCTGGATCTCGAGGCGGCGGATCTTCATGGACGGGGGGTCTTCACGGTTCGAGGGTCCTGCTCCCAACAGGAAGGTCGGTCGGCCGGGGGCGCATCGTGAGCGCCCGGGCGGTCCGTGGACGGGACAAGAACGGGGGCGTCAGCCATCACTTGCGCCCCGGTTCAGCCACCGCCGCGGCCAGGGTTCGACGGCGTACTCCTCGCAGTGCTCGTCCTCGGCGGCGACCTCCACGGCGGCGAGCAGATCGTCCACGCGCGGGCCGTCTTCCGCGGCCACCCGGTGGCGGACGCGGTGGAAGGCCGGCGCCCGGGAGAGCGGTCCGACGGGCTCGTGCCGGGCCTCGCCGGGGCGCGGGTCGGCCTCGGCGTAGGTCGGCACGGCGTGCCGCGGCCACCAGGCCGCCGCCTCCCCATAGCGGAGCGCGTCGAGACGGGCGAATCGCCGCTCCGCTTCGCCCCCGGGCACGGGCGCCGCGGCCGCCTGCAGGCCACGGGCCCCTCCCTCGCGGGCGAGGAGGGCGCTCCACCGTTCCAGGACCTGCGCCCGGAGAGCGGCGGGATCGGCGGCGGGCCCCAGCAGCCGGGCGGCGCGGGCGAGCCCCACCGGACAGACCAGGTGGAGCGCCGCGTCCAGGTCCACGAGCGGCACCGGCCCCCGGGCGATCGCGTAGAGCTGGCAGCCGGGCGCCTCCCCCGCGCGGGCCAGGAGATCGCGGCGCGTGGCGGCGACCTGCACGGCGAGGGTGGCCAGACGCTCGAGCTCGGCGAGCAGGGCCTCCACGCCCCCCTCCCGGGTCCGAAGCGCCGCCGCCACGGCATTCACCGCCGTCACGGTGGCGACGGTGACGTCCCCTCCCGCGAGGCGGAGGGGATCCCCGGCATCGCGGGCCCGCCGGCGCAACCACCGTCCGCCCCGCAGCCCGTCGTCGTCCCCGGCGAAGACGACGAGCGGATCGCCGGTCTCCCCGGCCGAGAGGAGGGCCTCGCGGAGCAGGGCGCGCAACGCGGCGTCGGGGTTCGGGGCCCGGGGCACGACGAGCGTCAGCCGGGGCCCGTCGGTCCGCCCGCGGCGCTTGAGGTCCCGCGTCTCCCTCACCAGGGCGCGGGCGATCTCCCGGGCGGTGTCGGCGTAGGCGCCGTAGGGCGGCCCCGGCGGCGCCGGAGGCGGCGGTTCCCGGCGGGCGAGCGCCGGGGGGACCTCCGCCGCGAGGGTCCACTCCAGCTCCAACCGCCCCCCGCGCGCCGGGAACGCACCCACGGCGGGCAACAGGAGGATCTGGCGGATCTCCTCCAGGAGCGCCTCCCCCTCGAGGTGGGAGAGGAACGGCGCGAGGTGGACGTTCACGTGCTCCAGCGTGAGCCCGCGGGCGACGTAGGGGCGGTAGCGGTCGAGGACGCTCCCGAGCGTGCTCGCCAGCAGCCGGGGCCCCGCGCCGCGGCCGACGAGGTCTCCCTCCAGATGCGCCGCGAGCAGGGTCCCGAGCGGGAGGGCCGTCGCCGCCAGCCGGAAGGGGGCGCCGAGGTCCAGGGCGTGGAGATCGCCGACCCTCAGCGCCTCGCCCGCCGCGGGGGATACCACGTCCTCCAGGACGTAGGCGCGGAGCAGGTCCTCCCCGAGAAGCTCGGCGAACGTGGCCGGATCCGCGGCGCGTGCGCCCTCGGGCCCGCGGGCGAGCCACGCGCGGATGCGATCCCGGGGAACCGACGCCATCGCCTCCTCGCCGAAGCGGCTCGCCCGGCCCCGCGCGAACATCTCGGCCTTGACCAGGGCGGCGAGCAGGTCGTCGGACAGCCGGGGGAGCGGGGAGGCGAGGATCCGCTCCTCGACGTGCCGGGCGACGTCCTCGGCCTCGCCCCGATCCACGTCGTCCACGGCGACGAGCGCCTCGACCAGGTGGGCCTTCTCCAGCGGGTAGGGCTCCTCGCCGCCCTGGCCTCCGAGCACGGGCCGCGCCCCGGTGAGGCCCGCCGCCCGCGCCGCCCGGGCCGCGGCGCGGCGATGACGGTAGAGGATGTAGGCCTTCGCGGTCCGCGCGTGCCCCGTCTCGATCAGCACCGTCTCCACGAGGTCCTGGACCTCCTCGATCGTGGGGATCCGCCGGCGGTCCCGCCGCTCGAGATGGGCCACGACGAGCCCGGCGAGCTCTTCGGCCAGGAAGCGGTCCTCGCCCCCGACCGAGCGTGCCGCGCGGAAGACCGCGTCGGCGATCTTCTCGCGCTGGAAGGGGACCACGCGCCCGTCGCGCTTGCGGATCTGCCGGATGCGAGTCAACGCCGCTTCTTGCCCTTCCTCGCGCCGCCGGACCGGGGCGCCAGCATCGGCTTCAGTTCGTCCATGAACTCCTCGACGTCCTGGAACTCACGGTAGACGGAGGCGAAGCGGACGTAGGCGACCTGGTCGAGCGCCTTCAACTCCTCCATGACCAGTTCGCCGACGTAGGTGACGGGCACCTCCGACTCGTACTCCTCGAGAACGCGGTTCTCGACGCGCTCCGTGATCTCCTCGAGCGCCGCGATGCTGATCGGCCGCTTCTCGCACGCCTTGATCATTCCGAGCAGGATCTTGCGCCGCTCGAACGGCTCCCTACGTTGGTCCTTCTTCACCACGCGGAGCGGGCTCTCCTCGATGCGCTCGTAGGTGGTGTAGCGCCGGCTGCAGGCGAGGCACTCGCGCCGGCGGCGGATGGCGAAGCCGTCGTTGCTGGCCCGCGAGTCCACGACCCGGTCGTCGTCGACCTTGCAGAACGGGCAGCGCATGGCCCCACCTCCTCGCTGGCGGCGTGGGCGGCGTGCGCGTCCGCCCCCAACCCCTCGTGGCAGGCGAACCCTACCACCCGTACAGGTTGGGTGCAAACAGGGACCTTGCAAGCTCGCGCCGACGTGGAGAATTCCGCGGAGTGCGGGCGCGGGCCCCGCATAATGGCGCGACTCGGGAGCCGGCGCGGGCGTCGGCCGGCGCCGCGCGCACCTCCTCGGAGAGGGCCCTCGTCGGAGAGCGCATTGACCGTAGCCATCGTCGGTGACATCCACTCCAATCTCGAAGCCCTCACGCGCTGCCTCGAACACATGGCCAGCCGGGGTGTGGAGCGGATCGTCTGCCTCGGCGACATCATCGGCTACGGTCCGAACCCCCGGGAGTGCCTCCAACTGCTCTTCCGCTCCGAGGTCGCCATCATGGGCAACCACGAAGAGGCGGTCATGTTCTACGGCGAGGACTTCAACCCGAAGGCGCGGGCCTCGCTCGAGTGGACGAAGGACCAGCTCAACTCTCCCGACTTCGAGCGGACCGAGAACTACGATCTCTGGAACTTCCTCGGCACGATGGAGCAGATCGTCGAGGACGACGACGTCATGTACACCCACGGGAGTCCGCGCGTGCCCACGCGGGAGTACGTGGTGCCGCAGGACGCGCGCAACCGCGAGAAGATGCAGGGGATCTTCGAGAAGATCCAGCGGGTGTGCTTCATCGGGCACAGCCACGTGCCGCACATCTACAGCTCCGACCAGAAGCACGCCTCGCCCGAGTCCGTCGGCGGCGCCATCGACCTCCGCAAGCTGGGCGACCGCAAGGTCCTGATCAACGTGGGCAGCGTCGGCCAGCCGCGCGACGGAGACCGCCGCCTTTCCTACGTCACGTTCGACGGGAGCATCGTGCGGTTCTTCCGCCTCGAGTACGACGTGAACACCACCGTCGAGAAGATCTACGCCGTCGAACAGCTACCGAACTTCCTCGCGGACCGCCTGCTCGTCGGGCGATGAGCGGGTGAGGGAGCCCCGGCGCCCGCCCGGCTCCCGCCCCCGGCCCTTCTGGCCCCGGGGAGCCGCGTCCCCTTACACTCAGCCGCTTACCCCCGGGGAGTCGCGTCGAAGCCATGGAACGCCGAATGCTCCTGGCGGTGGCCCTGTCGTTCGCCATCCTCTACCTGTGGCTGTTCTCCACCGGCCAGTGCTCCGCGCCCCCGAAGCAGCCCCCCGCCAAGGACGGCACGGAAGCCCCCCCGACGCCCGGTGCGAACGGGGAGGAGACCCCGAGCGAGACCCCGACGCCGGCCGAGCCCGCCACCCCCGCCGAGCGCGGGGACGAGGTCGCCGTCCAGCCCGAGAGCCCGATCCCCGAGGAGCGCATCACCCTGCAGTCCGACGAACTGCAGGTGATCTTCTCGAACCGGGGCGCGGCGGTCCTGGCCATCCAGTTGAAGAAGACGCACGAAACGGACCGCGAGGCGCCCCTGGACCTGATCGTTCCCGAGGCGCCCGACTTCCTCCTGGGCCAGATCGACCTGACGGGGCTCGAGCCCGACACGGGGGATGCCCCGCTCCAGGCGAAGCGTCGGGAGATGCTGGCGGGGACGCTTCGCAGCGCGCTCTGGGAACTCGACCCCAAGGCCGCGGCCGAGACCCCCGAGAACGACGTCGTGTTCGTCCTCGACACCGAGTCCGCCATCTGGCGCAAGCGGTGGATCGTCTCCGAGGGGGAGAACCGGTTCGACGTCTCCCTGCGCATCTCCCGCCAGGCGCGCGACACGGCCGGCGCCACGAACCGCCGCATCAAGGTCCTGGTGGCGGCCGGGCTGCTCCGGGAGGGCTCGACGGGCGCCTCGTACCTCTACCCGAACAGCGCCACGTACCGCTACGGGGACATGACGAGCGCGAGCGAGGGCAAGTACGGCCTGGATCCCATGCCCGGGAGCGAGCACGCAGGGCTGCGGATGCTCGGAGCGCGGAGCCACTACTTCCTCTCGACGTGGTTCTCCGAACAGGACCGGCCGAGAGCCCCGACAGTGGTGCGCTTCTGGGCGACGGGCGAGGCGGAGAACCGGCGGGACGCGATCCGGGAGTCCATCGAGACCTTCTACCGGGAGGTCCGCGGCCGCGACCCGCGGAATGACCAGAAGCTGAAGGAGCGCATCGACGCCGGCGTCCAGGTCCTCAACCACGCCTGGATGGTCGTGGATCTGCCGTCGGGGATCGACCCCACGGCCGCCGAAGCCGCGTCGATCGAACTCCCCTTCTACACGGGCCCGATCGACCGCAAGACGCTGTCGCAGCCCGCGTACTCCGCGGTCCGCCCCGTGATCGCCTACCGGGCGGCGTTCGACATCCTCGCGGAGGGGCTGCTCGCCATCTACGACTTCTTCCGCCACCTGTTCAACAGCGCCGGACTCGGCGTGATCCTCATGACGGTGCTCGTGCGCGGGCTGATGATGCCCCTGTCGATCCGCAACCAGCTCGGCATGCGCCAATACAGCCGCAAGATCGCCAAGCTGAAGCCCGAGCTCGACAAGCTCAAGAAGAAGTTCGGGGCCAACCCCCAGAAGATGCGCGAGCACCAGGCGAAGCTCTACCGCGAGCACGGCGTCGGCTTCCCCACCGGCTGCCTGATGATGTTCATCCAGATCCCGATCTTCTTCGCGCTCTTCTCGTGCCTGCGCGCCGAGTACACGCTCCGGAACGCCTCCTTCGCCTGGATCCACGATCTGGGCGGTCCCGACCGGCTCCTCGACTTCGGCAAGGTGATCGTGGACCTGGGGATCCTCAAGATCTTCAGCCTGAACATCCTGCCGCTCCTGATGGTGGGCTTGAGCCTGTGGCAGCAACGCATGATGCCGAAGCCGGCGGACGAGCAGCAGGCGCAGCAGATGCGCATGATGAAGTGGCTGCCGATCGTCTTCGCGGTGATCCTGTACAACTACACGGCCGCGCTGGCGCTCTACATGGTGCTGTCGAGCGCGACGTCGATCGTGGAGAGCCGGATCGTACGGGCGAAGGACCCGACCCCGGACGCTCCCGGGGCCGTGGTCGCCCCCACGATGTGACCACCCGGGCCTCTCGCGCGATGGAGGGGCATGAACCTGCCCCTCCGCTCACCTCCGACGCCTCCCGCCGTCCAGGCCATCCACGACCGCCTGGCCCTCCGGGGACCCGACGCCCTCGGCGCGGGCGACCTCTTGGCGATCCTCCTCCATCCGGAGGGCGCGCCGCGGTCCCGCGATCTGCTGGAGCGATTCGGGGGCTTGCGGCACCTGGCCGCCGCGCCCGCGGGAGAACTCCGCGCGCGGGGCGGGCTCGCCGATCCGCTGGCCCTGAGGCTCGCGGCGGCGTTCGCCCTCGGCCGCGAGGTCCATGCCGCCCGCCTCGCGCCCGGCCGTCCGCTCCGGCGGTCCGACGAGATCGCCGACGCCTTCGTGGCACGGCTGAGGGACCTCAAGAAGGAGCGATTCCTCGCCGTGCTCCTCGACGGCCGCCAGCGCGTCCTGTCCGAGCGGATGGTGAGCGAGGGCACCCTCACGGCGAGCCTCGTGCATCCACGGGAGGTCTTCGGCCCGGCCATCCGCGAGGCCGCCGCGGCGGTGGTCCTCGTCCACAACCACCCCTCGGGCGACCCCGAGCCGAGCCCCGAGGACCTGGAGATCACGCGGAGGCTCGTCGCCGTGGGCGAACTGGTCGGCATCCGCGTCCTCGATCACCTCGTGATCGGCGGCGGCACCTGGGTCTCGTTCCTCCAGCGCGGGCTGCTCTGAGGGCGCGTGGAACACGGCGCTCCGCGTCAGCGCAGCGGCTTTCCGCGCTTCAGGCGCCGTCGCAGGACGACCCATCGCCGCCAGTCCTCGAGAGGGATCGGGGGCGTCCCCATGTACACGCGACCCGGATCGTGGAGGCGACCGTGGCTCTGCAGGGCCCCGCGGGCGCCGAGGATCGTACCCGCGCCGAGGACGGCGTCGGGAGCGAGCGCACCCTGCGGACCGAGCACCGAACGACGCTCGAGCGCCGCGCCGCCCCCCAGTCCGGCGAGCGCGCAGATCACGACGCCGTCGCCGATCACCACGTTGTGCCCCACCTGCACGAGGTTGTCGATCTTCACGCCGTCGCCGAGGCGCGTCGCGTCGAAGGTGGCGCGATCGATCGTGGTGTTCGCGCCGACGCGTACGTCGTCGCCCAGGACGACGGTGCCCCGCTGCGGAAACCCGACCGGGCCGTCCTCCCCCATCTCGTATCCGAATCCCGCCGAGCCCACGACCGCCCCCGCGTGGATCCGACAGCGCTTCCCGACGACGACGCCGGGGTAGAGCACGACGCCCGCGTGGAGGTGCGTGTCGTCGCCGAGGCGACATCCCTCGCCCACCACGACGTGGGCGCCGAGCGCGACGCGCTCGCCCAGCCGCGCGCCCGCCTCCACCACGGCGAAGGCCCCCAGGTGGCACGAACCCGGCACGACGGCGTCCTCGGCGACCACCGCCGTCCGGTGGCGGCCGGGACGGAGCGCCGCGTCGGGCCTCAGGCCCCGGATCGCGATGGCCGCGGCGAGCCGCGGATTCGCCACGCGGATCGAGGGTCGATCCCCGACGTCGTCGCCCTCCCGGCAGAGCACGGCGCCGGCCCGACTCACGGCGAGCCGGGCCAGGCGCCGCGCGTCCTTGACGAACGTCACGTCGGTCGGACCGGCCGCGTCGAGGGGGCGGACCTCGCCGATCTCGAGGTCGGGGGGCCCGTCGAGCCGGCCACCGACGAGGCGAGCAACGTCGGCGAGCGTGGCCATGGAACGTCCGTCCTCATCGGTCGAACGTCATCCCGACCGTGAAGAGGATGTCGAGGGGATCGGTACCGTCCGGCGGGTTGATGACGTGCTCCAGGCGGAGCGCGAGCTCCAGGTCCACGCAATCGAAGCACGGCGTGCTGTAGCGGGCCTCGAAGGTGGACGCGCTCAAGTCGAAGTCGCCGAAGTTCGGGCGGAACGAGTAGGAGACCTCGAGCTTGCGGCCCTCGCTGAAGCAGTGCTTCCAGTCCGTGCCGAGCCACCCGGAGGGATCGAACGTCTTCGAGACGTCCGTCCGCTTCTCCAGCGTTCCCCCGATGCCGGCCTCGAGGTCGAGGTCGTCGGCCGCGTTCTTCACGAGCGTCCACCCGGCGCCGAGCGTGAAGGTGTAGCGGTAGACGAGATCCGCCAGCGGGTCCCGCTCGTAGAGGGTCTGCGCGAAGAGATAGGCCGTCGCGCCGATCTTCCGCTCCACCCGACCGCGCGCCCGCCAGTTGTTGGCGTTCGTCTCCCCTTCCTTCGTCCCGTAGACGTAGGTCGAAGAGACCTTGAACCCCCACGGCGTCGGCTCGCGCTCCACCGCACCGTGGAGCTTCAGGTCGAAGAAGTCCGAGTTGCCCTGGCCGAAGCCGAGCGCCAGGGAGCCGCGGAAGTGCCACGGCGACGCGGGCGTGGTGGCGCAGGGCGAGGCCGGGGCGCAGGGGACCGCGGCGGCGGAGGGCACCGCAGCCACCGCCGCGCGCTCCACGGCCCGGTCCACGGCGGCGACATCGAGCGGCGGGGGCGGCGGCGACGGGATCGTGGCGCGCGAAACGGCGGCGGTGGGCGCGGCGGCGGTGATGCGGGGAAGGGCGGTGGCCGGGGCGGGCGTCGGCGCCGCGCTCCCCTCGGGTGCCGGCACCATCTCGACCGTCGCGACGTCTGCGCCGTCGAGCGCGACCGTGCGGCCGTCCAGCGTGGTGAGGTCGAGCCCGGTGGCCGTGACCGTCGCGTACCCCGTCAGGACGCTCCCGTCGGCCAGACGGACGACGGCCAACTGGTCGGCGCGGGCGGTCGAGGCCGCCGCGCCGAGGAGGAGGAAGGCGGCCGCCGCCGCGAGGACGAGGGACGGGAAACGCGAAGGAGCCACCGCAGACGATCCTCCCACCGGGGGTGCTGGAGGATCGGTCGGGCAAGCCACGCGTTCGTCACGGGGACGGGGTGTTCCCGTGATGACGCCGCGCGCCGCGCCCGGGCGGCCGACCCGGGCGACCACGGCCCTACTTCTTGAGGTTGAGGTTCTTCTCGAGCGGGACCTGGCCGAGGCTCTCGGCGGCCCAGTCGGTGAACCCGTTGGAGCGGTTCTTCGCGATGTTCGTGGCGATCAGCGCCCCCGCCACGGCGAAGATCAGCGTGACCGTCAGGAGGAGGGTGACCCAGACGGGGGTGTGCGCCTCCTCCACGACGACGGTGCGCCGGGTGGCGGGTGCCGGACCGGCGCGGCGACCGCCGCGGGCCGCCGGGCGGTCCACGCCGATGTCGTCGATCTCCTCGACATCCTCCTCGCCCACGTCGTCCTCGGTGAAGTCGATGGGCTCGGTGGACATGCCGACGTCGCCGGAGTCGATGTAGGTGTCCTGGCTGGAGATCTCCGCCGTGCGCATGCCGCCCGGCTCCTCCTCGACGAGGAGGTCGTCGGAGAGGGTCTCGCCCCCGCCGGAGGACACATCCACGGTGGGCTGGCTCTCGTCCTCGAGCGTGATCTCCGTCAGCGACGTGTCCGAGGACCCCGAGCCTCGCCCGGAGCGGCCGGCGAGGGCGTCGATCTCGGTGCGCTTGAAGCGCATCTGGTCGCCCTCGCGGAAGGCCCGGATCTCGCCCTCCGAGACGAGCCGCTTCAGACGGTTCTCGTCGATGCTCAACTGGCGGAGCACCTCGTCAAAGGTGTAGAATTCACCGCTCTTCGACTTCGCCACGCCAAGTCTCCGTTTCGCAGAGGGGCAGCGCCGACACCGGGTCGCGCGCGGCCGGTAGGATCCCAGAAAGACGCAGGGGAATCAAGGTTTCGGGGCCGAAGGACCGGGAGAGGACCCGAGGGGCTACCCGCCCCCGCCGGGCAGCGAGACCTTCTTCGTGGGTAGGACGGTGGCCTTGGAGCGCCGGCCCCCGGTCTTCTCCATCGCCCGTTCGTAGGCCTCGCGCATCTCCTGCGGGGACTTCTCGCTCAGGTCCCGGTAGGTCTCGAGCTTGAGGTCCCACTCGATGCTACGCGCGGCGAGGAGCCGAAGTCCTCCCTTCGACCCGTTCGTGTACTGGTACACGCAGAGGCGGTTCGCCTCCGTGTCGAAGTAGTAGACCGCGCTCGCCCCGCCGCCGATGGAGGCGGAGAGCGCGATGGCGCGGTTGTTCGAGTCCGAGGTGCCGAGCCCGGGGTTCACGATCCCCCGGGTGCCCCCGCCGGAGATGGGCGTCACGGTGGGGCCCACCGGCACGGCACCCGCACCCTGGGGAGCCGCCGGTTGCGGGGCGATCCCCCCCCCTCCCGCCCGGGCGGGCAACAGCCCCACCTGCGGCAGGAGCAGGACGAGCACGGTGGCCAGCCAGCCCCCGGCCAGGAATCCGATCATCAGCCCTTTGCGATCCATGGCGTCACCCCGACCCCGCGCGCCGCCCGGGAGCATCGCGACGACGGCCGACACCGGCCGGCGCACGGTCCCTTCCTGTACGCGGCGCCCCTCACGAAACGGTCACGGGCGCCCCGGGGCAAGCATTTCCCCCCCCCGCCCCGGGCTCCGGCACGCCGAGCCGCCGGGCCCCCCTCAGGACCGGGCCGGCTCCCCGGCGGGGCTCTTCGCGTCGGGCGACCGGGCGTCGCCCTCCTCGACGGGAAGGAAGACCCGGAACGTCGCCCCTTCGCCCGACCGGCTCTCCAATTCGATCCGGCCCCCGTGGTTCGTCACGATCGTGTGGGCGACGGCCAGGCCGAGCCCGGTCCCCTCCCCCACCTGCTTCGTGGTGAAGAAGAGATCGAAGCAGCGGTCCTGGTCGTCGGGAGTGAGACCGACGCCGTTGTCGCGGACCGTCAGGACCGCTTCCTCCTCCCCGCGCTCGACGGTGACCTCGATCCGGGCGCGCGCAACGGTCTTGACGGCGTCGGCGGCGTTCAGGAGGAGGTTCAGCGCGACCTGCATCAGCTCGTGCGGGTCCCCGAACACGACGGCAGGCCGGGACGGCTGCAGGTTCTCGACCACTTCCGCCCCGCTCCGCTGGATGCGATGCCGGGCGAGCCCGATCGCCTTCGTGGCGACCCCGGAGAGGTCCGTCGGCCGCGGCTCGACGCGACGCGGGGTAAAGCTCAGGAACTTCTTGACCGTCTCCTCGACGCGCGACAGGCCGTCGGCGATCAGGTCGAGGTACTCGGCCGTCTTGTCCGCGGAGAGGTCGCCGCGAACGAGCGCGCGCACCGCGTTCTTGATGCCCCCGAGGGGGTTGTTGATCTCGTGGGCGACGCCGGAGGCCAACTTGCCCGTCGCGGCGAGGCGCTGCGCGATGGCCAGGTGTTGTTCGGCCTTGCGCATGCGGCCGAGGGCGCTCAGGACGCGGTCCTCCAGATGGCCCTGGTACTCGCCGATCTCGCGGGCCATCCGGTTGAAGGCCGCGATCGTGCGGTCGAACTCGTCGTTGCCGCCCCCGGTCTCGAGGCGGATCCGGTAGTCCCCGGCGGCGATCCGGTCGGCGGCGTGGGCGATCCGCCCCAGCGGTTTCACCACCATGCGCGAGAGCAGCACGTAGGCCACCGTCGTGAGGAGGATCGCGCCCACGACCATGACGAGGTAGACGAGCTGGATGCCGCTGCGGTCCGAGTGCGGGGCGACGGAGAACGAGACGATCCCGCGCCGACCGCCGCCCGGGAGCTGCCCCGGCACCGCGACCGCGAGGACGCCGCCCTCGGCCCAGCGGACGTCCTCCTCGCTGCGGCGGGCGCGACGGAAGGCGTCCTCCGCGCGCTGGCGCTTTGAGCCCGCCTCGACCTCCTTCGCCGCCTGGCCGCGCTCCAGGTAGTGGGCGACGGTCCACACCGCCAGGGCGCCGCTCTGCTCCCCCTGCTCCTCGACGACGAACAACTCCCCCGCAGCGGAGCGGAGTCTCGGATCGGTGAACAGGTCCAGCGCCTGCCGGCGCTCCGCGGGCTGCGCGCAGGGAGCGAGCGCGCCGCCCAACCGGACGAGGGCCGTCACGAGCATCGGCCTCGGCGCGACGGGCGTCTCCGTCTGGGTGCTCACCAGCAGGTAGAGCGCCAGCAGGAGGATCGCGCCGTTGAGCCCCAGGATGGCAGCCAGGAGCTTCGTGCGCAGGGACATGGCCCGCCCACGGTACCGCGAAGCCGACGCTCTTCACGCCCGGCGGTCGCCCGGTGACCTCCCGGTAGGATCGCGGCATGGTGGACTCCCGTGCCCGTGCCGAATCCATGGAAATCGCGGAAGCCGCGCGGGAGGGGACACGCACCCGCCCCTCGCTCGCCGCCGAGCTCTTCCTGGGCCGGTTCCCCGGCGAGCTGGTCCATCCGTTCCCCGAGCAGGATCCCGCGGACCGGCGCGAGGCGGACGCCTTCCTCGCCGACCTCGCCCGGGTGCTGCGGGAGGAGATCGACCCCTCGCGGGTGGACCGCGACGGCCGGCTTCCCGAGCGGGCGATCGAGGCGCTGCACGGGATCGGCGCGTTCCGCCTCAAGATCCCCCCGGCATTCGGGGGCCTGGGGTTCAGCCAGGGGAACTACAACCGCGCCGCGGCGCTGGCGGGCTCGTGGTGCGGCAGCACGGCCATCTGGCTGTCGGCGCACCAGAGCATCGGCGTGCCGACGCCGCTCTGCCTCTTCGGAACGGAGGAACAGAAGGCGCGCTACCTCCCACGTCTCGCCGGGGGGGGCCTCTCGGGGTTCGCCCTGACGGAACCGGAGGTGGGCAGCGATCCCGCGCGGATGCGGAGCGAGGCGAGGCCCACCGAGGACGGCTGGATCCTGAACGGCGAGAAGCTCTGGTGCACCAACGGGCCGGTGGCGGACGTGCTGATCGTGATGGCGCGAACCCCGGACGACACGTCGGGGGGGCGCCGACGGAAGCGCATCTCGGCGTTCATCGTCGAGGGCGATGCCCCGGGCGTGGAGTTCGTCCACCGCTGCGACTTCATGGGCTACCGGGGTATCCAGAACGGCCTGATGCGGTTCCGCGACGTGAAGGTGCCCCGGGAGAATCTCCTCTGGGGCGAGGGCAAGGGGTTGAAGCTCGCCTTCATCACGCTGAACACCGGTCGCCTCACCCTCCCGGCGACGAACACGGCCGTCGCGAAGGAGTGCCTCCAGATCACGCGGCGCTGGGCGGGACGGCGGCACCAGTGGGGCGACGCGATCGGCCGCCACGAGGCCGTCGCGACGAAGCTCGGGTGGATGGCGAGCCACGTCTTCGCCATGGAGGCGTTCTGCGACTACGCGGCGGCGCTGGCCGACCGCGGGGAGACGGACATCCGCCTCGAGGCGGCGATGGCGAAGCTGTTCTGCTCGGAAGCGGGGTTCCGGGTCGTGGACCACGCGCTGCAGATCCGCGGTGGCCGTGGCTACGAGACGGCCGAGTCGCTCGCGGCGCGCGGCGAAGAGCCCTATCCCGTGGAACGCCTGTTCCGCGAGGCCCGCCTGAACACGATCGTCGAGGGGTCGAGCGAGATCCTCCGCCTGTTCCTCGCGCGCGAGGCCCTCGACCCCCACTTCCAGCGGGCGGGGTCGCTGCTCCGTCCCGACGCGGGCTTCCTCGCCAAGGCCTGGGCGGGCGCGGGGCTGGCCTCGCACTACGCCGTCTGGTGGCTCGGGCGCGCGCTGCCGCGTCCCGGGCGGGTGCCCCCGGACCTGCCCCGCCCGCTCGGGCGGTGGTGGCGGGGGGTGGACCGCGGGAGCCGGAAGCTCGCGCGGCGCGTCGTGTACGCGATGGCGCGCCACGGCCCCGGCCTCGAACACCGCCAGGCGCTCCTCGGCCGACTGGTGGACGAGGGGGTCCTGCTGACCGCGATGGCCGTGACCATCGCGCGGGCCGCGTCCCGTGGGGACGCGGCGTCCTTCGAGCTCGCCGACCTGTTCTGCCGGCACGCCCGCGAGGGCATCGCGGCGCTGTGGCGCCACCGCTCCGCGACGGATCGACGCGGCGCGGCGGTCGCGGAAGGGGTGCTGGAGGGGCGCTACCGCCGCGTGGAAGAGGGGATCCTCCCCCACGTGGCGGAGGGTCAGCGCACGGACGCGAGCCGGACGTAGGTCTCCGCGCTTCGCCGGCCGCGAGCCGTCCTCGCGCCCAGGCGCAGGGCGAGGTCGAGCGTTCGCCCCGCCTCGAAGCCGACCGTCCATCGGAGCGTTCCTGCGAGCAGGCCCGGCTCGAGCCGGCGCCGCAGGGCGCCCTCCACGAGCCACGCGCCCTCGGGGCACACGGCCTCCAGGAGGGCGTCGCTCGTCTCCGGCGCGAGGCGCCAGGACACCTCGACCACGGCCCGATCGGCGGCCGGGCGCTCGACCACGCGGGCCTCGAGCGACCCGACGCCGGAACGCGGCTTCACGAAGGCGCCGGCCCCGGGCCCGTGGGCCGGGTGGCCGTCGTCCGCCGCGTGGTCGCCGCAACCCCCGCCGAGGACGGACGCGAGGACCAGCAGGAGGAGGCCGGGCGCGCGCCTCACGGACCCTGCCCCACGGTGAGGCGGTAGCCGACGCGGCTCCCGGACCCGCTGCAGTCGGCCGAGACGCGGACGATCCACCGCCCGGGACCGAACGCCATGGGCCCCAGCCGGACGGTGGCGCCCCCATCGGCGAGCCGCCGTTCCAGGACACGCCCGTCCACCGAGAGCAGCGCGATCTCCAGCCCGTCGCCGCTTCCCGCCACGGGGAGGCTGTCCAGGGCCACGTCGAGCGTCGCGGGGGCGGCAAAGTCCAGGGCGTACCACCGGGACGCCTCCTGGGCCCGGCAGGGGTTCGCGCCCGTCGCGTCCACCACGTCCGTCACGACGTCGAGCGGCGCGAGAGGGGCCGGCCACACGTCGTTCCCCTCCAGCGGGAAGGCGACGCCCCGGGGCTCGGGGAAGGCAAGGAGCCCCGAGAGCGCGCCCGGATCCGCGTCGCCGCGGTCCACGAGACGCTGGAGGAAGAGCCCCAGGTACGGCGCGTCCCAGACCGGGTCGAACGAGAGGAACGCGGCGTAGAGGCGCTCCAGGGGAACGCCGACGCCGTCGCCGTCGGCGTCGGCGATCGACCCTGCCCCGTCGCCCAGGTCCCAGAGGACGTCGGCGACCGTCTCCTCGCTGCCGATGCCCTTGTCGAGGTGGGGCGCGCTCTCGATGTCGGTGTCGAACTGGGCGCCGCCCGTCGTCGTGAGGGTGTCCACGTACCGGGAATCGCCGCGACAGAGGCAGCCGAACGCCGTGGCCTGCCCCTCGCTCCAGGCGAGGGGGGGCTCCACCAGCCCGGCCCCGTGCTCGCCGGCGCGGGAGAGGGTGTGCACGAGGTTCACCTCCACGAAGTGGCCGTACTCGTGCGCAATGACGGCGTCGTCGAAGTAGTCGGTGTCGCTGCCGTCGGGGTTTCCCGCGGCCCCGCCGAGGATGTTGATCGCCCCGCGAACGGGGTCGTAGAAGCTCGTCCCGATCGCGCCGTTGTTTCCGACACGCGTGTAGGCGTGACACGGAGGCAACGTGCCGCCGGCGGCCGCGCGGACGTAGCCGTCGCAGCGGCCGAGCACGTCGAGGATCCCGAACCCGATGGAGGGCCGGTCCTCCGGGCCATCGCGCCGGTAGGGCACGACGAGGTCGACGGTCGTGGTCGTTGCCGGATCGAACGGTTCGCTGGCGTGGAAGAACACGTCCAGGTCCTGGTGGTCGCCGTCGGCGGGCGCCACGCCGTGGTGGACGACGAGGTCCCGGACGGGATCGTAGCGCGTGCGCGCCAGCACCCACATGCGGAGGGCGGAGCCGTCGGGGGCGCGGACCGTCGCAGCGAAGGCGCCGTCGCCGTCCGCGCTCGTCTGCGCGTAGCAGGGGCCGTCGTTGGCGCCGCGCAGCTGGACGTCGACGTAGGGCGCGGGCCGCGTCTCGAGGGCCGGACCGAGACCGAGCTGGCTCAGGACGAGACGTTCGTAGCGGACGCGGCCCTCGATCACGACGGGGGGGCCATCGCCCTCGACGAGGTCGTCGTCGATGGGTGCGGCCTCGGGCGGCGCGCCCGCGGGCGGCGCGGGGGTGGTCGCCTGGCCCGCGCCGCACGCCGACGCGAGAAGCAGGGCGAGAACCCCGAGGGCCCGGAGGACGGTCGGTTCCGGCAAGCTGGGCGCACCTCCACCACCGTGGAGGGACAGCGTGCGCAACGTTCGCGCCGGAAACGAGATCCGACGCTAGCGCCTGCCGCCCCGGCACTTAGCGCCGACACCGGCTGCGCCGCCGGGACCGGAAGAGGGCCCCGCGGTGCAGAACCGCACGGCGGGGCGCCCGCCCCGGCCGGCCCGGCGGCTACCCGCCCGTAGTCTGGCCGATCGTCTCGACGAGCTTGAGGAGCGGCAGGAACAGGCCCAGCACGATCACGAAGACGGCCGCGCCGAGGAAGATGATCAGCACGGGCTCGATGATGGAGGTCAGCGAGCCCACCGCGATGTCCACTTCCTCGTCGTAGTTGTCGGCGATGCGGATGAGCATCTTGTCCAAGTCGCCCGTCTCCTCGCCGACGTCGATCATGTTCACGACGATGTCGTCGAAGATGCCGCTCTCGCCGAGCGGCTCCGCGATGGTCCCGCCCTCGGAGATGGACTCGCCGACCTTGCCGAGGGCGTCCTCCATCAGGCTGTTGCCCGCGGTCTCCCGGCAGATCTGCAGGGCCTCGAGGATCGGAACTCCGGACGCGATGAGGGTGCCGAACGTGCGGCTGAACCGGGCGATCACGACCTTGCGGACGAGGTGACCGATGACCGGCAGGTTCATCTTGATGCGGTCGTACAACCGCCGGCCGGTGCGTGTCCGGCCGAAGAGGCGCAGGCCGACCACCAACACGATGATTCCGAGCACCAGCACGTAGCCCTGGTGGATCAGGAACTTGGAGAAGGCCTGTAGGGCACGGGTCAGGGCGGGCAGCTCGCCGGCCTGCGGAAGCTGCTTGAACACCTCCTCGAACTTCGGAACGACGAAGACCATGATCAGCATCAGGATGGCGAGGGTCACGCACCCGACGACGATCGGGTAGGTCATGGCGCCCTTGACGCGCTTCTTCAGGCGCTGGGCCTTCTCCATGAAGGACGCGAGGCGCGCGAGGATCACGTCGAGCACGCCGCCGGCCTCGCCGGCCTTGACCATGTTCGAGTAGAGGTCGTCGAACACGCCGGGGTGCTTGGCCATCGCCTCGGACAGCGGCGATCCGCTCTCGACGTCCTCGGTCACCTCGACCATGACGCTCTTGAAGGGCCCACGGTCCATCTGCCCTTCGAGGATCCGCAGGCTGCGCACGATGGGCAGACCCGCGTCCTGGAGCGTGGACAACTGACTGGTGAAGTCGGTCAAGGCCTTCGACGAGACCCTGCCCCCGCGCCGCCGCCGCGGCCGGGGGGCCGCGCCGCCGGACGGCGCCGGGCCACGACCCGGCGGGCGACGCCGAGCGCCGCCCTTGCCGTCCGAACCCCGGGAGATCTTCGGCATCCTGGCTCCTCCTCAGCTCGCCATCATCCCATGGTCTCGCGCAGGACCTCCTCGACGGTCGTGCGCCCTTCGAAGATGGCGCGCAGACCTGCCTCCCGAAGCATGCGCATGCCCTCCCGGCGCGCCTGCTCCCGGATGGCGTCGGAGGACGCCCCCTTGATGATCATCTGGCGCACGGCCTCGGACAGGACCAGGACCTCGAAGATGCCCGTCCGTCCCCGGTAGCCGCTGCCATGGCAGGCGTCGCAACCCGTCCCGTAGGCGAAGCGCTTGCCTCCGATGTCCTCCTTGCGGAGGCCGAGCTCCATCAGGATCTCGGTACCCGGCTCGTAGGTCACCTTGCACTCGTCGCAGACGGTACGCACGAGGCGTTGCGCGATGACGGCCTCGAGCGTCGCCGAGAGGAGGAAGGGCTCGATGCCCAGGTCGAGCAGGCGCGTGATCGCGAGCGGCGCGTCGTTCGTGTGCAGCGTGGAGAACACGACGTGCCCCGTGAGGGAGGACTCCACGGCGATCTGCGCGGTCTCGAGGTCGCGGATCTCGCCGACCAGGATCATGTCGGGGTCCTGGCGGAGGATCGACCGGAGACACCGGGCGTAGGTGACCCCGATCTCCTCGTTGACCTGCACCTGGATCACGCCCGGCAGCTCGTACTCGACGGGGTCCTCGGTGGTGATGATCTTGACCCCGACGTCGTTCGCGTCGTTGAGGGCGGAGTAGAGCGTCGTGGTCTTCCCCGAGCCGGTCGGCCCCGTCACCAGGACGATGCCGTGCGGGAGGCGGAGAGGTCCTTCACCGTCGTGTAGTCCCCGTCGCGAAGACCGACCTGCATGAGGTCGAGGGCGACGATGGACTGTCGAGGATGCGGATCACGCACGACTCGCCGAAGATCGTGGGGAGCGTGCTCACGCGGAGATCGACACTGCGCCCGCCGATCATGATCTCGATGCGGCCGTCCTGCGGAAGTCGGGTTTCCGCGATGTCGAGACCGGCCATCACCTTGACCCGGCTGATGAGCGGGAGGGCGAGGTGCCGCGGAGGAGCCTGGAGCTCGTAGAGCGCGCCGTCGACGCGGTAGCGGATCTTGAAGTCGTCCTCGAAGGGCTCGAGGTGGACGTCCGACGCGCGGTCGCGGATGGCCTGGAACAAGAGGTACTGAAGGAGCTTGATGACCGGAGGCGAGTTCGCCATCGCCTCCTGGTCGGCGAGGTCGACACCCTCGTAGCGCTTCTGGCCCGGCGTGCCGCCGACCTGCTCGACGACCTCGTCGACCAGTTGCTCCATGGTGCTCTGGCGGGTGCCGTAGTGCTCGGCGACGAGCCTCTTGATGTCTTCCTCGGGGGCCATCACCCCCTCGACCTCCCCGCCGGTCATGAAGCGCAGGTCGTCGAGGACCGCCGTGTTCTGGGGATTTCCCACGGCGACCACGAGCTTGCCGCCCTCCTGTCGGACGGGGATGACGTGGAAGGCCTTCGCCGTCTCGGGGTCCACGGTCTCGAGGAGCTCGGGCGTGAACTGCACGCTCGAGAGATCGATCATCTCGATGCCGGCCTGGCGGGCGAGGGCCTGCTGGAGGACGCCGTCGTCGATGTGCCCGAGGCGGATCAGGATCTGGCCGATCTGCCCGCCCTCCTCCCGCTGCACCTGCAGCGCCTCCTGGATCATCCCCTCGTGGACCTTCTTCATCTCCTTGAGGATCTGCCCCAGGAGCTTCTTGGTCCGCGCGTAGCGATAGTCCGACACGCCCGACTCCCTACTGCACGGCCATCCCCAGCCGTTCCTCGGTCCGGCGGAGGTCCTGGCACTTGGCAGCACCTGTTCGCGGCTGATGGCCCCCTTCTCGTAGAGCTCGAACAGGTGATCGTCGAGAAGGGACATGCCGCGGGAGCGGCCCGTCTGGATGGCGCTCGGGATCTTGAAGGTCTCGTTCTTCCGGATGTGGTTCTCGATGCCCGGGGTCATGACCATGACCTCGAAGGCGGCGATGCGCCCCGAGTTGTCCGCTCTCGGCATCAGCACCTGGCTGATGACGGCGATCAACGAGACGGAAAGCTGCACGCGGATCTGCTCCTGCTGCTGGGGCGGGAACTGGTCGATGATGCGGTCGACGGTACGCGCGGATCCCGTCGTGTGCAGGGTGCCGAACACGAGGTGGCCGGTCTCGGCGGCGGTGATGGCGGTCGAGATGGTCTCCAGGTCGCGCATCTCGCCCAGGAGGATGACGTCGGGGTCCTCGCGCAGCGCGCGGCGAATGGCCTCGCCGAAGGACGACGACGTCGGTCCCCACTTCGCGCTGGTTCACGATCGCCCGCTTGTGATCGTGGAAGTACTCGATCGGGTCCTCGATCGTGATGATGTGGACCTCGCGGTTCTGGTTGATGTAGTCGATCATCGTCGCGAGCGTGGTGGTCTTGCCGCACCCGGTGGGCCCCGTCACCAGGAAGAGTCCGCGGGGCCGGTCCAGCAGGTCGACGATCGAATCGGACAGCCCGATCTGCTCGAAGGTCAGCAGGTCGTTCGGAATCAGCCGGCAGACCATCGCGTCGTTGCCCCTCTGCCGGAACACGGCCACGCGGAAGCGGGCCTTGTCGTCGTGGGCGTAGCCGAAGTCGGCGCTCCCCACCTTGCGCAGTTCCTCGAGCTTCGGGGGCGGGATGATCTCCGTGATGAGCGCCGTCGTCTCCTCGGCCGTGAGCGGGGGGTGGTTGATGTTCCTCAGCCCGTTGTAGAGGCGGAGCACCGGCGGCCGACCCACGGTGATGTGCAGGTCGGAAGCGTCCTTCTCGACGACCAGGTCGAAGAGGCGGTGGATTTCCGGGCCCGTCATCGGCATGGGGGAACCTCCCAGGTTGTGGTAACTTCGTTTCCATCGACACCCCGGCCCTTTACACGGACGCCCCCGCCGCCATGGCCGACCCCGTGACGCGGAGGATCTCCTCCACCGTCGTCATCCCGGCGAGGACCTTGCGGACGCCGTCCGCGCGGAGGCTCCTCAGCCCCCCGGTCACCTTCGCCTGCTCGCGGATCTCCTGCGTGCTCCCCCGCCGGAAGGTGATCTCCCGGATCGAGGGTTCCATCTCGAAGAGCTCGAAGATGCCGATACGGCCCTTGTAGCCCTCGAAACGGCACTCGCGACAGCCGACGGCCCGGTAGAGCGTCCGGCCCTCGATGTCCTTCGGAGAGAGCCCGATGGCCGCGAGGAGGCTCTCCGGCGGAACGACGGGCTGGCGGCACGAGAGGCAGAGGCGGCGCACGAGTCGCTGCGCCATCACGGCCATCACGGCCGTGGAAACGAGGAAGGGCTTCACCTTCATGTCGACGAGGCGGGTCAGGGCCGACGGCGAGTCGTTCGTGTGCAGCGTGGAGAACACGAGGTGCCCCGTGAGCGCGGCCTGGATCGCGATCTCGGCGGTCTCCGCGTCGCGGATCTCGCCGACGAGAATGATGTTCGGCGCCTGCCGCAGCATCGAACGCAGGATGCGGGCGAAGTCGAGGCCGATGTTGTGGCGGACCTCGGACTGGTTGATCCCGGGGAGGTTGTACTCGACCGGGTTCTCGGCCGTGATGATCTTCACGTTCGGCTTGTTCAGGCGCTTCAGGGCGGCGTAGAGCGTGGTCGTCTTCCCGGAGCCGGTCGGGCCGGTGACGAGGAAGATTCCGTTGGGCCGCTTGATGATGCGCTCGAACCGCTCCAGATCCTCGCCCACGAAGCCCAGGGCCTCGAGATCGACGAGGCCGGCCTGACGGTCGAGGAGCCGGAGCACCATCGACTCGCCGGACGTGGCCGGAAGCAGCGAGGCTCGGATGTCGATCGGGCGCCCCATGAGTTGCAGGTTGATGCGGCCGTCCTGGGGCTTGCGGTGCTCCGCGATGTCCATGCGGGCCATGACCTTCAGGCGGGTGACCACCGGGCCCACCAGGTCGGGCTCCAGGGAGTGGGCCTCGAAGCAGACCCCGTCCACCCGGTAGCGGACGCGGAGCCGGTCCGTCATGGGCTCCACGTGGATGTCCGAGGCGCGCTGGCTGAGCGCCTGCTCGAGGATCTGGTGGACGAGCCGGATGATCGGCGCCTCTTCATCCTCCTCGGCCGCCGCGTCGAGGCCCGGGCGCCGCCGCTGGGCCGCCGGGACGGGCTCGCCGACACCGTAGGCCTCGGCCCGGGCGTTCGTGAGGCCGCTGCTCGGGGTGATCGCGAACGTGAGATCGCGATTCAGCAGGAACCGCAGATCGTCCGCCGCGAAGGTGACCATCGGGTCGTCCGTGGCGAGCACGAGCCGCCCCTCGTGGATCTTCACCGGCACCACCGGAAAGTCGTTGACCACCTGCCGGGGCACGAGATCCACGACCTGGGGGGAGATGCGGGCCCGGGTCAGATCCACGAACGGGAGCCGGAACTGCCGGCAGAGCGCCTTGGCGAGCTGGACCTCGTCGATGAAGCCGAGTTCCACCATGGCGGCGCCGATCTTCATGCCCGGGTGCCGGCCCTGGAAGTCGAGGGCCTCGCTGATCTTGCGGTCATCGACGATCCCCATCTCGAGGAGGATCTGGCCGAGCTGCTTCTGGACGGGGGGCATGTCGGGTGCTTCGACCTCCGAAGAACCGGCGGTATAGCACAAGGCGCGCCAGCCGGAGCACGCGACCGAAGGGTTGCGGGGGCGCTACCGCCGTCCCGCGGCGGCCTCCGGCGGCCTCGCCCCGGACCGAAGGGGCGTAGTCGAAGCTCGAAACGTCCGGTACCGTTCCCCCCTGAGGACGCGGGAACGCGTCCCGATTGCCCCAGGTGGCCGGCCGGGCCGGTCGGCATGCGAGCGGCGGCGAGGCGAAGTGCCCTCACGCCCGCTCTTCTCGGCGGGAGGACACGCCATGGCGCAGCGAGGCGTCGGACGGATCATCTGGAACTTCGGCGGGGGCCGGGCGGACGGCAGCGCCGATCTCCGCGACCTTCTCGGCGGCAAGGGCGCGAACCTGGCCGAGATGAGCCGCATCGGCCTTCCGGTCCCGCCCGGTTTCACGATCGCCACCACCGCTTGCCGGGAGTACGAGCGGCACGGAGGCGACCTGTGGCCGGAGCTCAGGAAGCAGGTCGCGGCGGCGGTCCGCAGGCTCGAGCAGGTCACCTCGAAGCGATGGGGGGACGCGCGCCGCCCGCTGCTGGTCTCCGTGCGGAGCGGGGCGGCGGTGAGCATGCCCGGGATGATGGACACCGTCCTGAACCTCGGCCTCACGCCGGAGGTGACCGAGGGCCTCGCGGATCTGACCGGCAACCGTCGATTCGCCCTCGATGCCCGTCGCCGGTTCATCCAGATGTTCGCGAACGTGGTGGAGGGACTCGGGCTGGAGCGGTTCGAGCGCGTGCTGCGCGAGGTGCAGCGACGGGAAGGAGCCCGCTCGGACAACGAAATCGGACCGGACGGGCTGGCGGAGATCATCGACCGCTACCTCGTGGCGTTCCGGGAGGGCGCCGGCCGTCCGTTCCCGGACGATCCGCAGGAGCAGCTCGAGCGCGCGATCGCCGCGGTGTTCGGTTCCTGGAACGGCAAGCGGGCCGTCGAGTACCGCCGCATCAACAAGATCGACGGGCTCCTCGGCACGGCGGTGAGCGTGCAGTCGATGGTGTTCGGCAACATGGGACCGGACAGCGGCACGGGCGTCTGCTTCACCCGCGACCCGGCCACCGGTGAAAACGTGTTCTACGGCGAGTACCTGATGAACGCCCAGGGGGAGGACGTGGTCGCGGGCATCCGGACACCGCACCCCCTCTCCGACCTCGCGAAGGCGAAGCCGAAGACCTACCGGCAACTCGAGCGGGTGCGGAAGCTCCTGGAGCGCCACTACCGGCACGTCCAGGACATCGAATTCACGATCGAACAGGGAACGCTCTACATCCTCCAGACGCGAAACGGGAAGACGACCGCGACGGCGGCCGTGCGCATCGCGGTGGAGATGGCCGGGGAGCGTCTCATCCGTCGCGAGGACGCGGTGGCGCGCATCACGCCGACCCAGGTGGACCAGTTGCTGCACCCCCAGTTCGACCCGACCGCGCCGCGCGACGTGCTGACGAAGGGGCTGCCGGCCAGCCCGGGCGCGGTGAGCGGCAAGGCGGTGTTCACCGCGGAGCGCGCGAAGGAACTCGCCGCGACCGGGGAGGACGTCGTCCTCGTGCGCGCGGAGACGAGCCCGGAGGACGTGGGAGGCATGCACGCGGCGGTCGGCATCCTCACGGCGACGGGCGGCATGACCTCGCACGCTGCGGTGGTGGCACGCGGGATGGGCAAGTGCTGCGTCGCGGGTGCCGGAGAGGTCGTCGTTGACGAGGAGGCGAAGACGTTTCGCGTCGGCCAACGACGCTTCGGCGAGACGGACGTCATCTCGCTGGACGGCGTCACCGGCGAGGTGATGGCCGGCGCCGTCCGGACGATGCCCGCCGACCCGAACCAGGAGTTCAAGACGCTGCTCGGATGGGCGGACCGCGTCCGACGACTGCGCGTGCGTGCAAACGCCGACACGCCGGGAGACGCGGCCGCCGCCCGCGCGTTCGGCGCGGAGGGCATCGGCCTCTGCCGCACCGAACACATGTTCTTCGGGGAGGAGCGCATCGCCGCGATGCGGGAGATGATCCTCGCCGAGGGCGAGGAGGGTCGCCGGGAGGCGCTCTCGAAGCTGCTCCCCTACCAGCGCAGCGACTTCGCCGGGATCCTCGAGGCGATGGACGGCCTTCCCGTCACGATCCGGCTTCTGGATCCGCCGCTGCACGAGTTCCTGCCGCACGACGCGGATCAGGCGGCCGACGTGGCGGCGGCCCTCGGGGTGGACGCGGACGAGGTGCTCGAACGCGCTCGTCGGCTGAAGGAGATGAACCCGATGCTGGGCCACCGCGGTTGCCGGCTGGGCATCACCTACCCCGAAATCTACGAGATGCAGGTCGAGGCGATCTTCGAAGCCGCGGCAGACGTGCGGCAAGCGGGCAAGCGCCCGAAGCCGGAGGTGATGATCCCGCTCGTCGGATGCGAGCGGGAGTTCGAGGTGCTTCGGGATCGACTCGTGGAGGTGGCGAAGCGTGTGCTGCGGCGTCGTGGCCTCCGCCTGCGCGTCGTGTTCGGGACGATGATCGAGGTTCCGCGCGCAGCGATCCGCGCCGCCGAGATCGCGAAGGAGGCGGAGTTCTTCTCCTTCGGCACGAACGATCTCACGCAGATGACCTTCGGATTCAGCCGCGACGACGTCGGGGCGTTCCTGCCCACGTACGTGCAGGATCACATCCTGCCGGCGGAGCCGTTCCAGACCCTGGACGTGGACGGCGTCGGCGAGCTCGTACGCATGGGCGTCGAGCGCGGGAGGAGCACGCGGAGCGATCTGAAAGTGGGGATCTGCGGGGAGCACGGCGGGGACCCGGCGAGCATCGCGTTCTGCGACGACGTCGGGCTCGACTACGTGTCGTGCTCGCCGTTCCGGGTGCCGATCGCGCGACTCGCCGCGGCGCAGTCGACGCTGCGGCGGTCGGCGGCGTCGGCGGGGAAGACGGGGAAGGCCCGGGGGAGCGCCTCCGCGAAGAAGGCCTCCACGAAGAAGGCCTCCGCGAAGAAGGCCTCCGCGAAGAAGGCGGGGGCGAAGAAGAAGGCGGCGGCTCGAAAGCGGTCGTCGGGGTCGGCTAGATCGGAACGTCCACCGAGGCGACCACGTCCTCGATGATGTTCTCGCGCTCGTCGGCCGCCCCTTCCGTCTCGAACCCCGTGCCCATGACGCGGTGCGCGAGGACGGCGCCCGCGACGGCCTTGATGTCGTCGGGCATGACGTAGTCGCGCCCCGAGAGGAACGCGTGGGCCTGGGCCGCGTGCGTCAACGCGACACTCCCTCGCGGGCTCACGCCCACAGTGAGGTGCTTGTGCACGCGGGTCTTGCGGACGATCGCGAGGAGGTAGTCCAACACCGAATCCTCGATGCGGACCCTCCGCACCGCCCTCTGCAGCCGCATCACGTCGTTTCCGGTGAGGACGGCCTTCAGGCCCTCGATGGGATGGCGATCGCGCTGCGAGATCACGATCGAGCGCTCGTCATCGACGGAGGGGTAGCCGATCCGGCTGCGGACCATGAACCGGTCGAGTTGACTCTCCGGAAGTGGATAGGTGCCCTCGAACTCGTAGGGGTTTTGCGTGGCGACCACGAAGAACGGCTCGGGCAGGCCGTGCGTCGTCCGATCGGCCGTCACCTGTGCATCGTTCATGGCCTCGAGAAGCGCGCTCTGGGTCCTCGGCGTCGCGCGATTGATCTCGTCCGCCAGGAGGACATTCGTGAAGATCGGCCCGGGCTTGAACTCGAACTCCCCCGTGCGCTGGTCGTAGATGGCCACTCCAAGGATGTCGCTCGGCAACAGGTCGGGCGTGAACTGCACCCGCCGGAAGTCACAGTCCACCGAGCGGGCCACGCTCTTGGCGAGGATGGTCTTGCCCACCCCCGGGACGTCCTCGAGCAGGACGTGGCCGCCGCCCAGCAGCCCGGTCAACAGCATCCGCACCACCTCGGGTTTACCGAAGAAGACGGTCTGCACGTTGCGCTGCAACTCGGCGGCGAGACGCTGCAGGCTCTCGACCGAGGCTTCCATCACGCCATGTCTCCCCCACCGCGCCGCCGCTAGTCGTCCTCCTCCGCCAGCTTCGCCGCGAGGTCCTCGCTCACGTCGAGGTTCGTGCTGACGGCCTGGACGTCGTCGTTGTCTTCGAGCAGCGCCTGGATCTTCATGATCGTACGTGCCGTCTGCTCGTCGGCCTCCACCGTGGTCTTCGGCGACATCTCGAGCTCAGCTCGCGAGAGCGCGACGCCGGCGCCCACCAGGGCCTTGCGCACGGGCTCGAAGTCGGCGACCGCCGTCGAGACGACGTAGCGCTCGTCGTCCGTTCCCTGACCCTCGCGGACGATGTCCTCGGCGCCCGCCTCCAGGGCGATCTCGAAGAGTCGCTCCTCGTCGATGCGCTCCGTGGGGATCTCGATCATCCCCTTGCGCTCGAACATCCACGCGACCGTGCCGCTGTTGCCGATGCTGCCGCCGTTGCGATCGAGGATCAGGCGGACTTCCGGCGCCGTCCGGTTGCGGTTGTCCGTCAACGCTTCGACCAGGATCGCCACGCCTCCGGGGCCGTACGCTTCGTAGGTGACCTCCGCGAAGCCGTCACCCCCCGCGGCGCCCGAGGCACGATCGATGATCCGCTGGATCGTCTCCTTGGGCATGTTCTCGGCCTTCGCCTTGTCGACCGCGTACTGCAGGCGAAGGTTGTCCCGCGGATTCGGTCCGGCCTGGCGCACGGCCGCCTGGAGGAGGCGGGAGATCTTGGAGAAGGCCTTGCCGCGGCGGGCGTCGACGCGGGCCTTGACCCGCATGATGTTCGCGAAGTGGCTGTGGCCGGCCATGGACTCCCGTGGTTTCCGTCTCCCGCGCCGGAGCGGGTCGACGCCCCAGCACGGCGGTGGTCAGCGCTTGCTGAACTGGAACCGGGCGCGGGCCCCGCGCTGCCCGTACTTCTTGCGCTCCTTGACCCGGGCGTCCCGGGTGAGCAGGCTGGCGTCACGCAGCGCGCTCTCGATGGTGGGGTTCGCCTTCGCCAGCGCGCGCGAGAGGCCGTGGCGCACGGCGTCGGCCTGGCCCTGCGGCCCCCCACCGTTGACCGAGACGGTGATGTCGTAGCTCGTCTCCGTCTCCGTCACCTTGAGCGGCATCCGGACCGCGACCTGGGCGGCTCGCGTGGGGAAGTACTCGTCCCAGGCCACGCGATTCACCACCATCTGCCCTTCGCCGGGCGCGATGCGCACGCGGGCCACCGCCTTCTTGCGCCGGCCCGTACCCCAGACGTAGTCCTTGGCGTCGACCATCCTGTGCCTACTCCTCGACGGCGGGCTTCTTCGCGAACGTCAGCGGTTCCGGGCGCTGCGCGTGGTGCGGGTGCCTCCCGCCCCGGTAGACCTTCAGCTTCCTCAGCATGTGCCGTCCCAGGGTGGTCTTGGGGAGCATCCGCCGCACGGCCAGCTTGATGATCTCCTCGGGGTGACGCTCGCGCATCACCGGGAAGGACCGCTCCACGAGCCCCCCGGGATGGCCGGTGTGGTGGTGGTAGACCTTGTCCGTGGCCTTCCGTCCCGTCACCCGGACCTTCTCGGCGTGGATGACCACGACGAAGTCCCCGACGTCCGCATGGGGCGTGTAGGTCGGCTTGTGTTTCCCCATGAGGATCCGGGCCACGCCCGCCGCCATGCGGCCGAGGGTCTCCCGGGACGCATCGATCACGTGCCACGATGCCGCGGCGCGATCGGTGGAAGCGAGGGTCGTCTTGTTCATCGGTGCGGAACCCACGGGGAAGCGCCTGAGGTTACGGGGACGACCCCGCCGGTCAAGCGGAGACGAAGGGCACGGGATGCGTAGGACGTCCCGACCGCCTCTACGGCCCCGACGGGGACCATACCGCGGTGAAGGCGCCGACCGCCGGTACCCCCTCCACATCGATCGCCAGGCTGGAGACGCGGCCGAACCGGAGCCGGGCCGGCGCCACGTCCCCCCGGAGGAAGGCCCCGGCCACCGCCCCCAGGGGGCTCTCGCGCTCCCCGGCGAAGCCACCCCGGCCGAGGGTGTCCCGGACGACCCACGCCCGTTGCCCCGGTTCGAGCACCAGCCGCCCCTGGGAGTCCATCACCCCCCCCACGCGGCGGACGATCCCCCCCCCGCGCCAGGCGACCCGGCCCCGCCAGCCGTAGCGGTCGGCCCGGAGCAGGACGGCCTCCACCCGGCGCCCCCCTCCCCCGCCCAGATCCAGGCCCACGGCTCCCACCCGGGGCGACGGCGCGCCAGGCGAGATCCACAGGAGGCCGAGCAACACGGCGAGGGTCGGCATCAAGAGCCCGAGAAGGCGCAACGGCCCCCGCCGGAGCAGGCGGTCCAGGAGGGCGATCGCCGCCGCGTAGCCGAGGAGGAGGGCCCCTTCAGGGCGCCGGTCCGGCGCGGCCGGGGCAGGGAGCAGCCGGGACTCCAACCGGCGCCACCGCTCCGGATCCCGGTCGAAGACCGTTCCCGGCGCCGGGTCCACGCCCCGGCGCTCTAGGACCGCGTCGATCTGCCGCGGACTGTCCACCCGGACGACCGCTCCGAGCCCGAAGAGCCGACGTCCCTCGGGGCCGGGAACGACGGCCTTGGCCGCCGGCCCGAGCCGCCGGGCGAGCCCCTCGGGCCAGGACCGTCCGGGCGCCGGGCCCAGGAGGAGACCGCCGCGTCGCGTGAAGAGCGCGAGGGCCTCGGCCCTCGCGCCGGCGTCGGGCGCATCCTCGGGCCACGCGCCGGAGAGGACGACGGCGGCGTCGAACCCCGAGAGGGGCAAGGACACCGTGTCGGGAAGCGCGGGAGCCGGGACGAAGAGCGCGCCCCCGCGCCGCGTGACGTCGGCGGCCGGCGAGCCGTCGAAGAGGACGACGCGGGGAGGACGATCCGCGAAACGGCCGTCCGTGGCCGGGACGAACCACGGTCCGGGGCCCCGGCCCAGCGGCGTCTCCCCGACCCGCGTGGGAGCCCCCACCCAGAGCCCTCGGACCGGTTTCGGCGTCCGCTCCCGCACGGGCTGCTCCACCACCAGCACCGGCGCGGACACGCCGGCCCAGGTGCGGGGAAGGAGGGCCCGCCCCGCCGGGGCGAGGGCGCCGTCCAGGGCCAGGAGGACGAGAAGGACGGTGGCGACCCGGCGGGCGGGACGCGCGGGGAACGCCGACAGGACGACCCCGGCTCCGACGGCGAGCCCCCACGCCGGGGCAGGGAGCAGCCACGCTCCGGCCGAGCGCGGCGCCTCCAGGAGACCGAACACCAGGAACGGCGCGCCCGCGAGGGCGACGGCGCCGACGCGCCAGGGCCGCTCGCCGCCGGGCTCGAGCCACGGAACCGCGCCGAGGCACGCGAACGACGTGATCAAGAGGACCAGGGAGAGGTAGGCGGAGGGCCCGAGATGCAGCGCCGGCAGCCACCCACCGGCAACGAAGGCCACCAAGCCGAGCACGGCGACGACCACCACGACCGAGAGGTCCCGTTCCACGGGGGCTCCATCACCGGCGTTCGCGGGGCAGCTCGTAGCGGACGTCGATCCTCGCGCCGGACAGACGCTGCGTGCGATGGAGCTCCTGCTCCAGACGGCGGAGCTTCACCTCGTAGCCGTCCTCGCCGGCGACAGGGTCCCGCGCGGTCCGTCCCCACTCGACCTCGCGTCCGTCGTCGAGGATCAGCCGCACCTCGCCCTGGTGGCGAAGCTCGGGCCGGGCCGGAAACCGCGAGACGTCGATGCGGTCGATGAAGATCCGGCCACCGAGATCCGCGTAGAGGCGCCGCGCCACGTCGGCGGCGGCCAGGCCCTCGGCCACGCGCTCCTGCAAATCGCCCCAGAACTGCCCGGCGCACTCGGGCGCGTACTCCTCGACGCCGACCACCTTGGGAAGCGGCACGGGCAGCCGCCGGAACACGTACCGATAGAAGGAGGGATCCAGCCGATGCTGGTCGGCCGAGAGAAGGAGCCACCCGCGCCGGCCGTCCACCCACCGGCCGCGGAACCACGCGGCGGGGCTGCGCAGGGCCACCCTCACGTCGGCATGGTGCGGATACCGGATCGCCACGCTCTTGACCGACTCGACCATCGGGTGGGACGCGACCACGTCGCGCACCACGTCCTCCGCATGGGGATCGAACACGGACACGTCGAGACCGGCGAAGGCGCGCGGATCCCGCAACACCGACGCCACGAGCGGCCCCAGACGCCTGGGGAGGTCGAGGAACCGGATCGACGAGGCCCGGAGTCGATACGCCGGCAGACCATGCGCGTAGGCCCGCGCCTGGCGGACGACCCCCCCGACCACGAGGAAGAGGGCCGCGCCGCCCAGCGAAACCGCCAGCAGGCGCCCGAGCCGGGTCCCCGCGAGCGCACGGAGCCGGTCGAGGTAGCCGGGAGGGGTCGCCTTCGGTGCCATGGATGGTCACGGGGACGCAACGCGCCCGCGAGGGGCGAGGTTCATCCCATGCTCTTCGGTCGGTCGGCACGCCGGGACCCTGAACGCCGCGCCCGGGAGAGGCTCGGCGGATGATAGGGTCCCGTTCCCATGGGTGACCCGTCCGACAGCCACGGCTCCCGCAAGGCGGTCCTCGCCGCGCTCGCCGGCAACGCGGCCGTCGGGATCGCGAAGTGGATCGCCTTCCTGTTCACGGGCAGCGCGGCGATGCAGGCCGAGAGCTTCCACTCGCTCGCCGACACCGTGAATCAGGTGTTCCTGCTGGTCGGCCTCCGCCTCGGCCGGCGAGCGCCCGACGAGAGGCACCCGTTCGGCTACGGCCGCGAGAGCTACTTCTGGGCCTTCATCGTCGCGTTGTCCATCTTCCTGCTCGGGGCCGCGTACTCCTTCGTGGAGGGCCTCCACAAGATCGGCCACCCCGAGCCCATGCGGAATCCGGTCTGGAACTACGCGGCGCTGGGCATGGCCTTCCTGTTCGAGGGCTTCTCGCTCAGCGTGGCGTGGGGCGAGTTCCGGCGGTGGCGTCGGGCGAACCCGGGCCCGTTCGCCCAGAGCCTCCTGGAGTCCAAGAGCCCGACGATCCTCGTCGTCCTCTTCGAAGACAGCGCCGCCCTGCTCGGCATCGCGGTCGCCGCCACCGGCATCTCGCTGGCCCTGGCCACGGGCGACATGATCTGGGACGGGGTCGCCTCCGTGGTCATCGGCGTCATCCTGTTCCTGGCGGCGCTCTTCATCGGCTGGCGGACGCGGGGCCTCCTGATCGGCGAGGCGGCCACCGAGGCCGATCGCCGCCGCATCCGCGACGCGGTCACGGGCGTTCCCCAGGTGGCCGACGTCGTCCAGGTGCTGACGCTCCACCTGGGCCCGGAGGACATCCTGGTCAACCTCAACGTCCACTTCGCGGACGGCCTCGACACCGACGGGCTCGAGCGCGCCGTGGACGAGATCGAGCGCCGGATCCGCCGGGCCGTGCCGGCCGCCCAGCGCATCTTCATCGAGGCGGAGTCCCTCGCGAAGGGGCCTCGCCGCGGCGCCGCGCCGGGCGCGTGGGACGCGTCCTGAACGCGCCGGTCGCGCCCCGCGCCGGATCGGCCCCCGTTCACGACCAGAACCGCACCTCGAGTTCCAGCCGGACGCCCGAGGCCTTGGCGACGCCCTCCCGGACGGCGGCGATCAGATCCAGGACGTCGAGGGCCGTCGCCCGTCCGCGGTTCACGATGAAGTTCCCGTGGCGCTCCGACACCTGCGCGTCCCCCCGCCGCGCGCCCTTGAGGCCGGCCGCTTCGATCAACCGACCGGCCGACGGTCCCGCGGGGGGGTTCCGGAAGATGCAGCCGCTACTCCGCTCGCCCAGCGGCTGCGCGCGCTGCTTCTCCGCGAGGATCGTCAGGCGGCGCGCCCTCTCGGCCGCCGCGTCGAGCCCGGGGTCGCGGCGGAAGATCGCCGCCGTGACCAGGGCGCCGCCGAAGGGGCTCCGCCGGTAGCCGAAGTCGGTGGGCGCCACGTCGCGGGAGAAGGGCCGCCCGGCGGCGTCCACGCCCTCGACCGCGAGCAGGGCGTCGGCGACGGTGCCGTGTCGTCCCCCCGCGTTCATCGTGACGGCCCCCCCCACGCTGCCCGGGATGCCGGGGAGGCCGGACAGGCCGGGAATCCCGAGCGCCGGAGCCCGCGAGACCAGCCCCGGGAACGACGCGCCGCCCCCGACGCGGACGCGGTCCGCCCCCACCTCGATGCTTCCGAGGCGGCGGGTCGCGAGCACGGCCCCGTCGAGGTCGCCGTCGCAGACGAGCAGGTTGCTCCCCCCCCGAGGATCCGGAGCCCCACGCCGTGCCCGGCGCAGAGTCCGACGACCGCCCCCGCCTCGGCCGCGTCGGCGGGCTCGAACAGGAAGCGCGGCCGCCCGCCCACGCGCATCGAGGTCCGATGCGCCAGGCGCTCGGCGCGCCGCGCGGCGTCAAGGAAGCCGGTGGGCCAGACCACGCGATACCTCGTCCACGTTCCCCGCCCCCATCGTGACCACCACGTCGCCCGGGCGGACCTCCTCGGCGGCGTGGCGGACGACCGCCTCCAGGTCGGGCAGGGTCGTCGCGCGTCCGCCCTCGTTGCGCACGTGCGCCGCCAGGTCCTCGGAGGTGACGCTCCGCCGCTCCTCCTCGCTGTCCCTCGCGAAGTAGATCGGCGGGATCCAGGCCTCGTCCGCCTCCGCCAGCGCCGCGGCGAAGTCCTTGAGCAGGCAGCGGGTCCGGCTGGCCTGGTGCGGCTGGAACACCACGATCAGCCGGCGATCCGGATGGCGCTTCCGAAGCGCCCGCACGGTGGCTCGGATCTCCGCGGGGTGGTGCCCGTAGTCGTCGAGGATCAGCACGCCGCCCCGGTCGGCGACCTGCTCGAGCCGCCGGCCCACGCCGCCGAAGGCGTGAAGGCCCCGCGCGGCCTCGTCGAAGGAGAGCCCGGCGGCGAGGAGCGCGACCGTGGCGGCCCCGGCGTTCAGCGCGTTGTGTCGCCCGATCAGGGGCAGTTCGAGGGGGCCGACCGCCTCGCCCCGGTAGCGGAGCGCGACGCGCATGCCGCGGCCGGGGCCGAGATCCTCCGGTTCGCCCACCTTCCACGTGGCGTTCTCGCCGAACCCGTACGTCTCGACCGGGGCGACGATCTGGGGGTCGTGCCCGAAGATCGGGGCGTACGCGTCGTTCACGACCAGGAGTCCGTCCGCGGGGACGCGCGCGGCGAAGACGCGGAACGCCTCCTGGATCTCCGCGAGGTCGCGGTAGTAGTCGAGGTGGTCCTCGTCCACGTTCAACACGACGCCGATGCGGGGCGCGTGGTGGTGGAAGCTCCGATCGAACTCGCACGACTCGACCACGAAGTGCGGGCCGGCGCCGCTGCGGGCCCCGGATCCCTGCGCGAGCAGGGAGCCGCCGATCACGAACGTCGGGTCCCGGCCGGCCTCGAGCAGGCACGACGCGACGAGCGACGTCGTGGTCGTCTTGCCGTGACATCCGGCGATGCAGATGGCCTGACGGTCCGCCATCAACGCGCCCACCAGTTCCGCGTACTTCCACACCTCGATGCCCCGGGACCGCGCGTCGGCGAGGTGCGGGTGGTCGGCGGGCACCGCGGCGGAGGCGACGACGAGGTCGCTATCGGGGGACGGCCGGACGTCCTCTTCCGGCGAGACCGGCACGCCCAGCGCACCGAGCCGCGCGGCGCGGGGGCCCGGCGCACGGTCCGCGCCGCGCACCACGTAGCCGCGCGCCGCGAGGATCTCGGCCGCCGCGCTCATGCCGACGCCTTCGACGCCGACCAGCCAGACGGCGCGGACCCCCTCGAGGCGGTTCCGGGCGGGAAGGGACGGGGTCATGCGTCTCCCGAGGATCCCCGAGGGCTCCGACGCGTCCAACGACCTCCCGACCTCCGGTCGAATTCTCATGCCGTACCTCTCGAGGGGGGCATTTCGAGGGCGCCGCCCCTGTGGAGGAATCGGACGAGATCGTCCGCGATTTGACGGGCACCGTCGGATCGGTCGCTTTCGGCGTGGAGGGCCATCGCCGCGCGCCGTTTCTCGTCGGCGAGCAGCGGCAGGATCTGCTCCTCCACCGCCGCCGCATCGAGGTCTTCCTCCTCGACGAGCAGCGCCGCGCCGCGCGCCACGAGCGGTCGGGCGTTCTCGTACTGCTGGCGATCCGCGTGGTGCGGGTAGGGCACCAGCACGGCCGGGATGCCGGCGGCCTCCAACTCCGCGCACGTCTGGGCGCCGGCCCGACACACCACGAGGTCGGCGACGCGGTAGGCATCGCCCATGGCCTCGATGTAGTCGGTCACGTGGTGGCGGACGCCGAGGCGACGGTAGCTTTCGACCACCCCCTGGCCGCTCCGCCCCACGGAGTGGAGGATCTGGAAGCGGGAGGCCCACGAGGGGTCGCGGCCGACCGCGCGCTCGACGCCCGCCACCACCGCGCGGTTCAAGGCGAGCGCGCCGAGGCTCCCCCCTACGACGAGGAGCGTCGGGCGGTCGGGCACCAACCCGAAGCGCGCGGGGTCGCGGCGCCCCTCCCGCGCCGCGCGCCGAAGCACCGGCCCGACGACCCGCACGCGGGCTGCCAGCGCGCCGCGGGACCCGCGGACGAGCGCGTACCGCGCCTCCTCGCCCGACACGTAGATGCGCGCGGCCAGCGGCGCGAGGCGGCGGACGGCGACCCCGGGCCGCGCGTCCGCGGCGAGCAGGACCAGCGGGACGTGCGCGAGGGAGGCGGCGAGCGCGGTCGGGACGCACGGCCACCCGCCGAGCCCCACCACGACGTCGGGCCGGCGTCGCCGCAGGTAGCGGAGCGCCTCCAGCGTCGAGCGGCCGAGTCGCCCGGCGAAGCGCGGCAGGTCGCGCCGCCGGGTGGGGAGCCGGGGCGCCCCGAGCCGTACGGGGATCTCGCCCTCGGGGAACCACCGCTCCTCCCCGCCCCCGCCCGGGGTGGCGAACCCGACGTGGACGCCCCGCTCGCGGAGCACCTCGGCCAGTGCGAAGCCCGGCGCGAGGTGCCCGACCGTCCCCCCTCCGACCAGCAGCATGTCGGGCCCGCGGACAGGGGGGGCATCGAGCGGTCGGATCACGGCACCGCGAGCATCGCACGAACGCCCCCCGCCGTCGCGCGGCGCGGCGACAGGCCTTCCCCGATCCCCTCTCCCGGTGCGGAAACGCTCAAGCGCGCCACGGGTCTTCGCCCGTGGCGGCGGCGGTGCGGCGGGCGACGTTCACGAGCAGCCCCACGGCGATCCCCATCATCACCAGGTTGCTGCCGCCGCGGCTGAGGAAGGGGAGGGCGATGCCCTTCGTGGGCACGAGCCCCGTCACCACGGCGAGGTTGATGAGCGCCTGGAACGAGACCACGAAGACGGCTCCCGAGGCCACGTAGCAGGCGAACGGGCCGGCCGCGCGCGCGTAGCTCGCCAGCCGGCTCCCGAACCAGGTGAAGACCATGAAGGTCAGCACCACCGCCGCGCAGCCGAGGAAGCCGAGCTCCTCCCCCACGAGCGCGAACACGAAGTCCGTGTTGATCTCGGGAACGCGCCCGAGCTTGTGCAGCCCCTCCCCGAGCCCGACGCCGGCGAGCCCCCCGCTGCCGATCGCCACGAGCGAGCCCGAAACCTGGTCGCCCGTCCCCATGAGCCGCTCGCGCACGTGGGCGAACCGGGTGTAGCCGTAGAGAAGCAGGAGCGGCGCGACGGTCGCGGCGAAGGGAAGGAAGCGCGTCGGCCGCACTCCGGCCACGGCGAGGAGGACCACGGTCTCCGCGACGACGAAGAGCGACGTGCCGAGGTCCGGCTCGAAGAGCACGAGCATCGTGCCCAGGCCGACCGGGGCGAGCATGGAGAGCAGGGGCAACCGCACCTCGAAGCTTCGCTCCTCCTCCCGGCGCGCGAGACGGTCGGCCAGGTAGAGCAGGATGGTCATCTTGAGGAGCTCGCTTGGCTGCACGGAGAAGCCGAGGAGGTGGATCCACCGCCTCGAGCCGTTCACCGCTCGCGCGAAGAGGAGGACGAAGACGAGCATCCCGAGCACGACCGAGAACATGGGAACGACCCACCGCCGGAGCCACTCCAGCGGCACCGCGCTGGCGGCCCAGCCCACGAGCGCCGCGATGAAGACCCACTGCAGTTGTCGCGCGAGGTCCCGGTGGAGGTCCGCGTCGGGCCGCGTGATGAGGCCGCGCGCGCTGCTCCACGAGTAGAGCATCACGAAGCCCATGAGCGTCAGGCCGACGGCGCACGCGAGGACGACGCCGCCCGCGCGCATGGCCAGGCGTCCCGTCCCCGGCCGGGGGCCCAGGGCGTCGAGGTCGGCGGACCAGCTCACGGCGCGGTTCATGCCCGTCTCACCTCACCTTCAGGGACGCCAGGGCGGCCAGGACGCAGAGGACCGAGACGATCCAGAACCGGATCGTCACCTTGTTCTCGTGCCAGCCTTCGTGCTGGTAGTGGTGGTGGAGCGGCGCGCAGCGGAACCAGCGGCGCCCTTTCGCGTCGGGATCGCCCCGCCGCCGCGCCAGCCGTCGGGTGGACTTGAAGTACGCGCGCTGCCAGATGACGGACAGGGCCTCGGCCACGAACATCCCCCCCGCGATCACCAGCGTGAACTCGTGTCGGAGGGAGACGGCCAGCACGCCGAGGATGCCGCCGATGGAGAGCGATCCGGTGTCGCCCATGAAGACCTCGGCGGGGTAGGCGTTGAACCAGAGGAACCCCAACGCGCCGCCGCCGAGCGCCGAGGCGATGACGGCGAGCTCCCCGCCCTCCGGCACGTAGAAGAGGTGGAGCTCGCTCGAGAAGTCGGTCCGGCCCACGACGTACGCGATGACGGCAAACGCCACCGCGACCGTGGCGGTCGTCCCGATGGCCAGGCCGTCGAGCCCGTCCGTGAGGTTCACCGCGTTGCTCGCCCCCACGATCACCAGCACGCCCAGGGGGATGAAGAGCAGGCCCAGGTCGATGCAGACGCCCTTGAAGAACGGCACCTGGAGGTCGGCCCGGTGGTGGTCCGCCGGATCGCGCCAGGGCCTCGGCATCCGGATGGTCCGCCCCACCGGGAGGGACAGCAAAGCGCCCTCGGCGTCCACGAGCATGTTCTCGGCGGCGATCTCCTCCGCGCGGTCCGCCCTCCCGAGGTAGGTGGTGGCGAGCGAGGCCCACGTGTCGCCCGGCTCCACGCGGTGTTCCCGTGTCCAGCCGGCGTAGGGGCTCGGTTCGATCCGGGGGGGACGGAGCCACGCCTGGTGGTCGTCCGCGCAGCCCAGCCCGTAGATCGCGGCGATCGCGACGGAGGCGATGGCGAGTTGCCCCAGCAGCTTGTGCCGCTCCTTCATCCCGCTGGAGTCCGGATCGCTGAGCTTCTTCCCGTCGTCCAGGGCGCCCAGCACGCCGAACGCGAGGAACGAGAGGATCGCGATCCAGGTGTACGGCGTGTCCAGCCGCGCAAAGAGCAACCCGCTGAGCGCGACGCCGATCAGCAGGATCACGCCCCCCATCGTGGGAACGCCGGCCTTCTTTCGCCGCTCCGCGTCCACCTGCTCGTCGCCCGTGGTCACGAACCCCGCGACCTTGCGGCGGTGCAGGCTCTGGACGATCCCCGGGCCCACCACGGTGGCGACGAGGAAGGCCAGGATCGCGGCGAACGCGCTCCGGAACGTGATGTAGTTGAAGAGGCCGAATCCCGAGACCCTGTCCTGCAGGGGACCGAACAGGTGGTAGAGCATCGGGGTCGGCGTCCTCCCGCCTTGCGGGCGTCCTCGTCCTGGGGGGGCCTTGTCGTCAGGCGCGGCGCGGGTCCAGGCGGCTGGCGCCCAGCATCTCGCCCGTCGCCGCGCGGATCCCGTCCACGATCCGCTGGGCGAGGCGCTCCAGGGCGAGGCCGCGGGAGGCCTTGAAGAGCCACGCGTCGCCCGGCCGGGCCACGAAGGGCGGCGGACTCGCGAGAGCCTCCTCCACCGAGTCGTGCCACGCGACGGCATCCGCCGGCATGCCCATGCGCTGCGCCTCGCGCGCGATCACCTCGCCGTACTCGCCCACGGCCCACAGGCGGTCGATGCGGGCGTTGGCCACCTTCCGCCCCAACGCGGCGTGATGTTCCGAGCTCTCCTCCCCCAACTCGAGCATGTCGCCCAGCACGGCCACCCGGCGCCCCAGGCAGGTCCGCGCGGAAAGCTCCAGGATGGCCGCGTCCATGCTGCGGGGGTTGGCGTTGTAGGCGTCGTTCACGAGGACGACGTCGCCCACCACCTGTCGGCTCATCCGCATGGGAGGCGCCTCGTAGGCGGCGATGCGGTCGCGGATCTCGTGGGGCTCCTGGTTCAGCCACAGGCCGACGGCGATCGCCGCCAGCGCGTTGGCGACGTTGTGCATCCCGAGGGCGGGCACCTCGACGGGCATCCGGTCGTAGAGGTGGAACCCGATGCCGTCGGTCGTCGCGTAGGGCTGGGCGCCGTACACGTCGGCGTCCTCCCAGGTGCCGAAGGTCACGAGGTGGCAGTCGATCAGCTCCATGGCCTCCCGGCACCAGTAGTTGTCGGCATTGACGATGGCCGCCCCGCCCTCGGGGAGGCCCCGGAAGAGCGTCGCCTTCTCCTCCATCACGCCGCGCACCGTACCGAGGCCCTCCAGGTGCGCGTGCTCCACGTTGGTGAGGACGCCTACGGTCGGACGCGCGATGCCCGCCAGGTAGGCGATCTCGCCGGGCGCGTTCGTGCCGAGTTCGACGACGCACGCGCGACTTCCCTCGTCCATCTGCAGCAGGGTGAGCGGCACCCCGATCTCGTTGTTGTACGACGCGGGGCTGGCGACCACGCCCCGGCCGAGCACGAGCCGGATCATCTCCTTCACGGTGGTCTTGCCGCAGGAGCCCGTCACGCCGATGACCGGCACGTCGAACTGGCTGCGGTACCAGCGCGCGATGTCGCCGAGGGCCTTCGTGGTGTCCTTCACCACGACGACGTTCGAGGGCATCCGGGCGAACTCCGCGTCGCGCGCCGCGAGCGAGAAGCCCGCGCCGGCCAGGAAGGCCTTCTCTACGAAGGCGTGCGCGTCGTGCCGCTTTCCCCTCAGCGGCACGAAGAGCGCTCCCGGCGGGACGTCGCGACTGTCGGTCGCGATCGCCGGGATCCAGGGGTCACCCACCACCGGGCCGGCGGGAACGCCGCCCGTGGCCCGAAGCACGTCCGAGAGTCGTATCCGTTGCATGCCTACCTCACTAGCTCCGGGTCGCGGCCCGGTCCTCGGCTCGGCGACGCGCCCGCGCGGCGAGCGCCGAGCGCGTCTCCTCCACGTCGTCGAAGGGGATCCTCCGGTCCGCCAGGATCTGCACCTTCTCGTGGCCCTTCCCGGCCACGAGAAGGGTCGTCCCGGGTGCCGCATCGAGTACGGCGCGCCGGATGGCGTCCCGTCGGTTCTCCAGGGTGCTCGCGCGGTCCCGCGTGCCGGACGCGAGTCCCGCTTCCATGTCGGCGAGGATCGCGAGCGGATCCTCCGTCCGGGGGTTGTCGCTGGTCAGATAGACCCGGTCGGCCAGGTCCGCCGCGCTCCGGGCCATGCGGGGTCGCTTCGAACGGTCGCGGTCGCCGCCGCAGCCGACCACGCAGACGAGCGGGTCGGCGCCGACCGCCCGCAGGAAGGAGAGGACCTCCCGGAGCGCCTCGTCGGTGTGCGCGTAGTCCACGAACGCCGTGACGTCGTCGTCCGGCCCCGCGGCGACGCGCTCCAGACGCCCGGGCACGCCGGAGAGGCTCGCGGCGCCCCTCGCCGCCTCCTCGACGTCCGCGCCCAGGCAGGACGCGGCGGCGATGGCGGCCGCCAGGTTGAGCGCGTTGTGCCGACCGATGAGCGGTGTCCGGATGGGCACGGGCGGGCCGTCCTTGCGCCTCAGGGAGAATTCCGTTCCGTCGAGACCCAGGCGCAGGTCGTCGATCACGAGGTCGGCTCCTTCCCCGAAGCCGTACGTGAACACCCGGGCGCGCGTCGCCCCCGCGAGCCGCTCGTAGCAGGCCTCGTCGCGGGCGAGCACGGCGTGGCTCTCCTCCCCCAGCCCCTCGAACAGCCGGGCCTTCGCCCGGAAGTACGCCTCCTCGTCGGGGTGGTAGTCGAGGTGGTCGCGACCGAGGTTGCTGAAGACGGCGACGTCGAAGGACAGGCCTTCCGTCCGCCCCTGGGCCAGGGCGTGGCTCGACACCTCCATGACGGCCGCGCCGCAGCCCGCGTCGCGGGCCCGCGCGAGGAGGCGCCTCAGCTCGAGGCGTCCGGGCGTCGTGTTCGCCGCCGGGGCCACCCCGGCGGGGCCGAGGTCGTGTCGGATCGTGCCGAGCACGGCCGCCGGCGTGCCGGTGGCCCCGAGGGCCTTCGCCGCCAGCCACGCGATGGTGGTCTTGCCCTTCGTGCCCGTCACCCCGACGAGGCGGAGCGCGTCCTGTGGCCGGCCGAAGAAGAGGTCGGCGGCGTGCGTCAGGGCGAGATCCACCGCGGGGACGGCGATCCAGGGGAGGTCCTCGTCGGGCGGCCGCTCGCCCACCACCGCGACGGCGCCCCGGGCGAGGGCCTCCCGCGCGTAGGCGGCGCCGTCGGCGGCGGTGCCGCGGCGGGCGAAGAAGAGGTCGCCCTCCCGGACCGCGCGGGAGTCGTCGGAGAGCCCGTGGACGAGGGCTCTCGCCGCCCCGCCCCGGAGGCGCCCGCCGAGGCGACCGGCCCAGGCGGCGACGGAGAGGGGACCCGGCCCGCTCATCGACCGTCCTCCGCGGGGAGGAGCGCGTCCAGGGCCCGCCCGTCCAGGTACGCGAGGGTGCGCTCGAGGATCTCGCGCACGGGCGGACCGCTCACGACCCCACCCGTGGGCTGCTGGAACTCGCCGGTGTCGGGATGCCTCGTGTTCTCGTCCACGTTCACCATCACGAGTACGGCCAGCCGGGGACGGTCCGCAGGGGCGAACGCGACGAGGCCGGCGATCTGCCGGTGCGACGTCCCGAGCACCGCGGTGCCCGTCTTCGCGCACACGTCGAGGGGCGAGCCGGCGAAGGCGCGCCGGGCCGTGCCCTCCGTGGCCACGGCGCGAAGCGCGCGGCGCACCGTCCGGAGGTCCTCCATCGACCGGCAGACCGGCGGCAGGTCCTTCCGTCCCCCCCCTGACCGGGAATCAGCGTGGGCCTCACGATCCGCCCATCGTCGCGCGCGAGCGCGGCGAACGCGCAGAGCACCTTCAGGGGCGGGACCGCGATCCCCTTGCCGAAGGCCCAGCCGACGGCGGGGAACAGGGGGTTCGGTGCCGCGTCCGCCCAGCGGGGATCCATCAGTTCGTCGGCGAGTTCCAGGCCCGTCGGACCGTAGAAGCCGAGCTCGCGGAGGAAGGCCGTGGCGCGGTCGAAGGACGGCTCGGTCCCGGGCTCCCGCCAGTCGGGTCCGGCGAGCAGGCGCCAGAAGATCTTCGCGGCGCCCACGTTGCTCGACTCGGCGACGATGTCGACGACGGTCCCGCTCCCCATCCCGTGGAAGTCATGGACGAGGCGCGTGCCGCGCCGCCAGGAGAAGAGGGCGGGGCTCGAGAGGTCGAACACCTCGTCGGCGGTGGTGTAGCCGCCGTCCAGGCCCTTGGCGACGGTCAAGGGCTTCAGGAGCGAGCCCGGGGGCCAGGTGGCCTTCGTGGCGAGGTCGAGTCCGTGGGCACCGCGACTGACGAGGGCGAGCACGTGGCCGGTCTGCGGCTCCAGCACCAGCGCGGTGCCCTCCGTCGCCTGCCACTTCGCCATGGCGGCGTCGAGGGAGGTCTCCGCGTAGTGCTGCACCACGATGTCGAGCGTCAGCCGGATGTCGCGCCCGCGTCCCTCCAGCGGGTCGAGGGCGGCGATGGCCATGGGGCGGTGGTACCCGCGACAGACGGGCACGCTCACGACGCTCCCGAGGAGGTCGGCCTGGCACTCGCGCTCGATCCCGGTCCCGCTCCGGCCGCAGGATCCGTCGGGGGCGAGCCCGAGCACGTGACTCGCGTAGTCGCCGTTGGGGTAGGTACGGCACTCGCGGACCTGGACCTTGAGGCCGGCGAGACCCGCCTCGACGGTGCGGTCGTAGCGGCCCACGAAGCCGAGCAGCACCTGGACGATGCGCTCGTCCTCGACGGGACCGCCGAGGGGCAGATGACGACACCGGTCGGGGGCGGCGCGGATCGCGGCCTCGATGCCCCTGCCGCCGTCCATGGCGTCCAGGAGGGTGCCGAGCCGCCGGCTGAACTCGCGGACGGAGACCTGCCCCTTCGTGGCGCGCTCGCGCACGAGGAAGGGGTCCACGGCGACGGACAGGACGCGGCGACTCGTGACGAGCGTGCGGCCCCGTGCGTCGAGGATGCGTCCCCGAAGCCCGCGGAACACCGTGCGCCCGTGCTGCGCGTCGTGGGCCTGCGACTTCCAGGAGGCCGCCTCGACCAGTTGCAGGTTCCCGAGCCGTCCGAGCAGCACGACGTAGAGAGCGAGCAGCACCCCGAACACGAAGTTCAAGCGGAAGCGCTGGACGGATCGCAGATTCCGCCGCATCTGCCCCACGGGCACGGTCCGGGGAAGCCGGGTGCGGGGACGGGCGCGGCTCACGGCCGGTCCTCTCCCGCCGCGTCGGCGATCTTGCGGTCGAGATCCTCGAGCAGGGAGCGCGGGGAGAGCCGCGTCGCCAGCTCGGCCTCGCGCCCGCGGATCTGCTTGTCCAGCGCGTCCCGCCGTCGCATCTCCGTCCAGACCTCGTGCTCGAGCCGCCGGACCTCGCCGTTCTGACGCACCGCGACCAGCACCGTGGCGACGGTGGCCAGTACGACGATCGCAGCGAGCAGGTGTTTCACGGTCGCTCGGGGTCCGGGACCCCTTCCCTTCCTTCCTTGGCGAAGGCCCTCAGTCGGGACGGCCTCGCCCTGGGGTTCGTTCTGGTCTCCTCATCCGTCGGCCGTAGCGGCTTCTTCGTCAGGACCCGACCGAGGCCCGCCTTCGCCGCCTCGCGGAACGCCGTCTTGACGCGCCGGTCCTCGCCGCTGTGGAACGCGATCACCACGACACGCCCGCCGGACGCCACCACGCGGAGCGCCGCCTGGAGTCCGCGTTCCAGGTGCCCGAGCTCGTCGTTGACCGCGATGCGGAGTGCCTGGAAGGAGCGCGTGGCGGGATCGAGGCGCCCGCGGCGGAGCGCCGCCGACCGCACGATCCGGGCGAGCGTCTCCGCGTCGGGGATCGGTCTCGCGCGGACGAGCCGCCGCGCCACGGCCCTGGACCGGGGTTCGTCCCCGTACTCGAAGAGGATGCGCGCGAGCTCCTTCTCGGAAAGCGCGTTGGCGAGGTCGAGGGCCGTCGGCCCCCCGCCGGAGGGGTCGAAGCGCATGTCGGCGCCCTCCCGACCGCGGGTGAACGAGAAGCCGCGCCGGGGATCGTCGAGCTGGAACGAGGACACGCCCAGGTCGAGGAGCACGCCCCGGGGCGCCTCCGCGCCCCGAAGGACCGCCTCGAGATCCGCATACGACGCGTGGACGGGCCGGAAGCGATCGCCGAAGCGACGGAGCCGCTCGTGGGCGAACGCCAGCGCCTCGGGGTCCCGGTCCAGGCCCAGCAGTCGGACGCCGCCGCCGGCATCGAGCAAGGCCTCGGCGTGCCCGCCGAGGCCGACCGTGCCGTCCACGAAGAGCCCCCCGCCCCCCGCGGGCAGGAGCAGGCCGAGCACCTCGGAGACCATGACCGGCCGATGGATGGGATGGGAAAGATCGTCGCGCTCGGGGATCATTCCCGGCGTTCGCCCGAGACCGAGGGACCCCCGCCGGGGTAGGCCCGGAGGGCTTGGGCCATCCGCTCCTCCCACGCCTGGGGGTCCCAGAGCTCGAGGTAGGTGTTCATGCCGGCGACGCGCACGGTGCCGGCGGGGAAGTACGACAGGAACCGCTTCGGCAGCGTGATCCGGGCGGGGCCCTTGAGCTCGACCTCCTCGGCGTTCTGGAAGAACAGGCGCCGGAGGTCCTGGGAGCCCTCGAAGCGGTTGGGGACCTGGGCGCCGGCCATCGCCTCGAAGACCCGCGCGGGGTAGGCCTCCACGCAGGGGGCCTCCGTCGAAGGCACGAGGTAGAGGCGGCCCTCGCTCTCCGCCTGGATGCGGTGGGCGAACTGCGCCGGGATGACCACGCGGTCCTTGTTGTCGATGCGGTGATCGCGATGGCCGGTCAGCGGCGCCATGAGGTCGGGGTCCACCCTCCAGGTCCCGACAGAAAGTTACACTTCGTGACACCCATGGCAACCCGGAATTCCGCGGCTAGAAACATATCTGTAACTCCTTGCGCCGCAGTAGTTTATGAATAGAGACATCGCACGAACAAAACCCGCCTGGCGCAGGCCGACCGTGGAAACGATGTGGAGAGACCGCCTCAACCATCCGATCCATCACGGGTTACGCCGGAGGGTGGCACGGGGGGTCGCAAGGGGTCACGCCGGGACGGAACGGACCGGAGGGTCGCCCGGATTCGCCTCCGTCGGGGGCGGGCACAGGGTTACGCTCGCGCGCCCGCGCGCAGCAGGACGGCCACGCCCCGAAGGGTCGGATGGCCCGAATCGGGTCAGGTCCGGAAGGAAGCAGCCCTAAGGGTTTTCCCCGGCGTCTCCGGGTCTCCGTGGTCGTCCTGCTGCGCGCGCGGTCAGCCACGCCCCCCTGCGCGTCAGTCGCGCACGACGTTCGGCTGCCCCTCCTTCTTCGCCTTGAAGATCCGGGTGCGGATCTCCATGACGCGCCCCTTCACCTTCGGGTGCTCCTGGATCACGGCTTCCGTCTTCTGGAAGAAGGTCGGGCGGATCTCGCGGATCTTCGGCAGGTTCTCCTCCACCACGGCGTAGGTGAAGAGCCCCTCGTCGCAGACGTCGAGGTAGACGTCCGGGTGGAGCACGCCGCGTAGCACCAGCGAGGACGCCAATTCCCAATACCCCACCACCTGCCGCAGGTGGGCGTTTCGAGGGTGGTCGTAGGCGAGCAGCGGCCGGATCTCCTCCCACGACTTCATGAACACGTCCGTTCCGATCATGTCGCGCGCTGCTCTCAGCTCCGCCTCGCGCCTCAGCTCGTAGAGCTTCAGCGCGAGGAAACCGTCCCGGAATCCCGGCTTGCGCATGGCCCGCTCCTCGGCATCGTCACTCTCGCGGCGTGGCGCACTCGCGACCGAGGGATGCCAGCCCGGCCGGCGAGCCCACGGCGACGAGCACGTCGCCCGCTTCGATCATCAGGTCCGGATCGGGGTTGTACCGCACGTCCCCCTCCCGGGTCTTGACGACCGCCACGACGGTGACCCCGTGCGACTTGCGGATCGCCGAGTCCTTCAGCGCCCGGTGGGCGAGGGGGGAACCCGCCCGGACCGTGACCTCCTCGAGCCGGAACTGCACGCCGTGGGCGCTGTCGAGAAACTGCGAGAGGTGCGGCTGGGCGATCCGCCGGGCCATGTTCACCGCCCCGATCGCGTACGGGGAGATGACATAGTCGGCCCCCGCGGCCCTCAGCTTCGACTCGGCGCTTGGATCCCGGGAGAGCGTCACGATCGTGACGGACGGGCGCAGCTCCTTCGCGGTCAACGCCACGTACACGTTCGAAGCGTCGCTGCCCAACGCGCTGATCACCCCCCGCGCCCGGTGGATCCCGGCGCGGACGAGACTCTGATCCTCGGTTGCGTCGGCGTAGAGCGCCATGACGCCTTCCGCCTCGGCCTGGGTGACCCTCTCGGGATCGAGATCCACCACGGCGTACGCCAGTCCGTGGCCGGCGAGATTGGCGCATACCTGCTGCCCGAACCGGCCGTACCCGCACACGATGATGTGGTCCTCGAGCTCGGCGATGTCGCGTTCCATCCGGCGCCTCCCGATCGCCTCGCGCAGCCGGCCCTCGACGAGGAACGCGGCCAGCAAGGAGAGGGTCACTACGAAGGTGCCCACACCGACGGCCATGAAGACGATGTTGAAGATGCGTCCGCCGTTGCTGTGGACCAGGTCGGTGTAGCCGACCGTGCTGAGCGTGATCATCGTCTGATAGAGGGCATCGAGAGGTCCGAGGCCCTCGATGAGGATGTAGCCGAGGGTGCCGAGCGGAACCAGGGCCGCTACGGCGACGAGCAGATGCTTCGGCTTGCGGGCGAGCGACCACTCCATCGCCCGCACGCCGAAGTTGGGCCGCTTCCGCGCGGGAACCGCCCCCCCGCCGCTCCCGAGCTCGGCCCGGTCCAGTTCGCCGTGGTCCCTCGCCCCGCGCATCGGTGACCGAGTATCGCCGGGAAAGTGGCGGAGAGGACAGGATTCGAACCTGCGGTGCGGCGTGAACCGCACACGTGCTTTCCAAGCACGCGCCTTCGACCGCTCGGCCACCTCTCCGCGCGACAGCCAAACCGCTGGGGCGGGATTGTACGCCGCCCCGCCCCGAAGGGGGCTCGGGCGCCGGGAGGACCGGCCGTGCAGGCTAGGAGCCGCGGCGGAAGATGCCGCTACCGGCGGTGGCCAGGGGCGCGCGGTAGAGGATGACCCCCGTGGCGGTGGTCTGCCGCCAGTTCGTGTCCGCGGCGTATTGGTCCCCCCCGCCGGGGATGCTCCGTCCGGAGAGGGCGATCGAGAACAGGCCGGTGCCCCGGACGAGCCAGAAGAGGCCCACGTGCCCGCTCGGCGAGAGCACGTTCGAGAACGCGAGGCTCGCCCCCGACGAGGCGTCCACGATGCCGGGCACGCCCAGGCCCGGGAACGTCGCGCCGAAGGCCTGGTTCGGGACGGGGGCCGGGCGCCCGTTGTAGATCGCGAGCGCGAGGGTCGCGACCGCCGTGGAGAAGTTGACGGATTCCAGGCTGTAGACGCCGAAGGTCGTCGCGCCGAGCCCGTTCAGCTCCGCGCGAAACAGCGGGCGCGACGCGCCCGGCGCGTTCCTGAGCCAGGCGAGGCCGCCGAAGGTGCCGCTCGTCAGCGAGTCGGCCTGGCCTTCCCGGGCGATCAGGATGTCGTCCGTCGGATCCGGCTGCCCGAGGATGAGGTAGTCCTGGCCGAGGTCGCTGACCGCGCGGTAGACGACGGCCGCACCGCCGGCACCGGAGTAGACGACCATGGCCTGCTCGTCGGGGATGTCGTCGATGACGTCGGGCGCGAGCAACGCGTCGCCCTCCAGGGCGATCTCGTCGAATCCCGCCTGCGCGACCTGCCCCGTGAACAGGCCGCGCGGCGCGCCGGCCTCCGTCAGGGAGGCGACGAACGCGAAGGCGCCGCCCGACGCGTCCACCTCGGTCGCGTAGACGTCCATCACGGCAAGGGCGCCGGGCAGCGAGTCGCCCGTCCCGACGATTCGCAAGAGGCCCGTGCCGTCGAGCCCGACGCGCCAGAGCGCGGTCTCGCCGACGTCCGTCGCGCCCGCGAAGTAGAAGTTGCTCCCCGCCCGGAGGTGGACCTCCGAGGAGAAGAGATCGACCAGCAACCCGCTGATCCCGGTGTCGGCCATGTTCCGACCCGTGTAGATCACGCCGTGCTTGGATCCGGCGACCACCCCCGCCTCGTCCACCGTTGCGGTGAGGAGCCCCCCGGTGACGCCCACCGGCCCCCCGGTCACCTCCACGAGCGCGACGAGGTCGCCGTTCTCGTTGACCCAGACGTCCACCACGTTGCTGATCTGGCCCGACGCGAGGTCGGGCGGCGCATCCCCCTCGGCGTACACGCGGTACAGCGCCTGCCCGGGTGTGTAGACGTAGGCGACGTCACCGAGGAGGGAGGTGCCGGCCACGAAGGCGGAGAACCCCCCATCGGCGACGGAGAGCGGCGTGGCCGTGGGGAAGGGGAGGAACGTGCCGCCCCCGTCGGGCGCCGGAGCGCCCTGGAGGGCGATGGCCCGCGTCGTGCCCGGCGCCTGGGGCGTGGGCGTCGAACTCCCGCCGCCGCCGCAGGCCGCGAGAAGGGCGGCCGTCGCCAGGAACCCGACCCAGCTACCGTGGATTCGCATCGCGCTCTCCTGCCGTCGCCCCGACCCGGCCCGACCCGGATCTTCTACACCGGGAGGCGGCGCGGCGGAGGGCTCCTACCGGAACGACTCGTTGATCTCGTCCAACGCCGAGCGGGGCGGCCGTACCCGCGCCTCCGGCAGCGTCCCGAGGGGGGTGTCGCCCAGATGGAGCGTCTCGTAGAAGGACGGCTCGTCGGGCGAGAGGTAGAAGAGGCCGGTGAGGTACTCCTCCCCCAGGCGGCCCTTCGCGAGCAGGGCCAGGGCTGCGTCCTTGTCCCGCGGGTCGTGCCCCGCGCCGATTCGCCGCACGGCGACCGTGCCGCCGTGCGGCATCGGCACGCGGATCGCCTCGTCCGCGCCCGGCTCGACCTCCGGGTGCTCCCACGCCGGGACGAAGCCGATCTCGTTGATCGGTCCCTGGTGCTCCCGTCCCCAGTCGTAGGACTTCGTGGAGCCCTCGTGGTTGTTGAAGGTGACGCAGGGACTCATGACGTCGAGCACGGCCAGGCCGTCGTGCGCAATGGCGCCCTTCAACAGCTCCAGCAGTTGCCGCCGGTCCGCCGAGAAGCTCCGGGCGACGTAGGTGGCCCCGAGCTCGACCGCGAGCGTGCAGATGTCGATGGCGGTGAGGTCCTGGGGGGTGCCGTCCTTCAGCCGGCTGCCCTTGTCCGCGGTCGCGGAGAACTGGCCCTTCGTGAGGCCGTAGACCCCGTTGTTCTCGACGATGTAGATCAGCGGGAGGTTGCGGCGGACCAGGTGGACGAACTGCCCTATGCCGATGGACGCCGTGTCGCCGTCCCCGGAGACGCCGATGCCGCGGAGGTTCCGATTGGCGAGGAGCGCGCCGGTGGCGACGGAGGGCATCCGCCCGTGGACGGCGTTGAACCCCCAGGCCTTGCCGAGGAAGTAGGCCGGCGTCTTGCTCGAGCAACCGATGCCCGAGAGCTTCGCCACCCGCTGCGGCTCGACGCCCATCTCGTAGTACGCCTGGATGATCGTGTTCGAGATGACGTCGTGGCCGCAGCCCTTGCAGAGCGTGGACGTCCGCCCCCGGTAGTCGGTGAGCGGGAGGCCGATGTGGTTCGTCTTGACCTTCGAAGCGCTGCCGGCCATCTACGTGTCCTCCTCGGTGGATCCGCGCGCGAGGTGCGAGGGGAGGGATTCGCCGCCCTCTTCGGCCGCGAGGATCTGCTCGGCCACCGTCGTCGCGTCGAGCGGCAGGCCGTCGTAGTGGAGCACGGAGCGGAGCCGCCCCGAAAGCTCGGGCAGCTCCATCGTGAGCATGCGCCGCATCTGCCCGTCGCGGTTCTGTTCCACGACGTAGACGCGGTCGTGCGCGGCGATCCACTCGGAGACGGCGCGGGAGAAGGGGAAGGCGCGCACGCGGAGGTAGTCGGTCTCCGTGCCGTGCTCGTCGCGGAGGCGGTCGCGGGCCTCCTCGACGGCGTCGTGGGAGGTCCCGAACGCGAGGATCCCCGCGTCGGCGCCGCAGTCGTCCACCACCGGCTGCGGCATCCGCTCGGCCGCGCCGTCGATCTTGCGGACGAGGCGGTCGAGGTTGCGGGCGTACACGTCGCCGTCCTCGGTGTAGCGGGCGTACTCGTCGTGGCCGGAGCCGCGCGTGAAGTAGGCCCCCGAGCCGTCGCCCGTCCCCGGAAGGGTGCGGTACGGGATACCGTCGCCGTCCACGTCCTTGTAGCGTCCCCAGTCCTCCATCCGGGCGAGGGCGTCCTCGTCGAGGACCTTGCCCCGATCGATGGGCCGATCCGGGTACTCGAGCGGGTCCGACATCCACAGGTTCATGCCGAGATCGAGGTCGCTCAGCACGAAGACCGGCGTCTGCAGCGCCTCGGCGAGGTCGAAGGCCTGCACGGCGAACGCGTAGGCCTCGCGGATGTCGGCGGGATACAGACAGGGATGGCGCGTGTCGCCGTGTCCGAGGTAGGCGAGGAACAGCAGGTCACCCTGCATCGTCCGGGTCGGCAGGCCCGTGCTGGGGCCGGTGCGCTGGACGTCGAAGAGGACGGCGGGGATCTCGGCGAAGAAACCGAGCCCCACGAACTCGCTCATCAGGCTGATGCCCGGCCCGCTCGTCGCGGTCATGCTCCGAGCTCCGGCCCATCCGGCGCCGAGCGCCATGCCGATGGCGGCCAACTCGTCCTCCGCCTGGACGATCGCGACGGTGGTCTCCTTCGTCTCCCGGTCGGTCCGGTAGCGGCGGGCCAGCACGCCGAGCTCCTCGGCCAGGCTCGACGAGGGCGTGATGGGGTACCACGTCACGACGGTCACGCCCGCGAAGATGCAGCCGATCGCGCACGCGGCGTTCCCGTCGACGAGGATCTTCCCCTTCGTCAGCGCCCTGCGTTGCACGTGGGGCGGGGGACGCGCCTCGACGTTCTCCCGCACCCACTCCCGCCCCGCGTAGACGGCGTCGCGGTTCAGTTGGAGGGCCTTCGGCTTGCTCCGGAAGGCCTTCTCGAGCGCATGCTCGATCTCCTCGAACTCGATGCCCAGCAGCTCGGCGACGACCCCCACGTAGATCATGTTGACGACGAGCTTGCGGAGCACGACCGGCTCGCACACGTCGCGGACGATCTTGTTGAACGGGACGGCGTAGAGGTCGAGGTCGTCCCGGCGACGCTCCACGTGGAGCGACTCCTCCGCGACGACCACGGTCCCGGGGGTCACGGCCCGGACGTCGTCCTCGACGGTCGCCGGATTCATGCAGACGAGTACGTCCACGTCACGGGAGCGGGCGATGTAGCCGTCCTCGCTCACCCGGATGGTGAACCACGTGGGCAGGCCTTGGATGTTGCTGGGGAACAGGTTCTTGCCCGAGACGGGCAGACCCATCTGGAAGAGGGCGCGGAGGAGCGTGTTGTTCGCGGTCTGGCTGCCGGAACCGTTGACGGTCGCGACCTGGATGGAGAAGCGGTTGAGCCGCACTCCGCCCACGGTCGCCGGCGTCGAATCGGCCGTGCTCTGGGTGTCGGACATCGTTCGAAAGGGGGTCCTCGAAGGGGGGGGAGGGTCCGCGCGCGGTATTCCGTCCGGAGGGGAACACCGGACCGGTCGTCGGGGAAACCGGTCCCGCGGACCCTGGAAAAACGGCGGACGACCGGGTCCGCCGAGGCGGCGATTGTACGGAAGCCTCCAGAGGGCGTGAGGGAATAGGCCGGGGGCCCGAGGCCGGGCGAGGGACCGCGAGCGGCGCCTTCCCGTCCTCTCAGCCGCAACCGCCGAGGAGAGGGGCGGGAAGCGCGCGCTCGAGGCGGGCCATGCGCATCTTGACCGTCTCCAGCCGTCGCTGGAGGGCGGGCTGCGGCTCCTCGCGGTGCGACGGTCGGCACCAGGCGCGGGCCCGTTCGAGGAGCGCGTCGTCCTGCTCGCCGCGGGACGCGGCGAGCAGGGCCGCGCCGCGTGCGGGTCCCTCCCGCCCTCCCGCTGCCGCGACGCGGGCCGCGGCGGCGGCCGCCACGAGCCGGCGGTAGAACGCGGAGGCGCCGCCCCCGCTCGTGATCCGCACCTCCCGGACCGGGACGCCCGCCCGACGCAGGAGGTCCACGGTGCGGCCGATCTGCGCGGCCACGCCCTCGAGGACCGCCCGGGCCAGGTGCTCGCGCCGGGTCCGCGGCCCCAGGTTCGCAAAGGCGCCGCCGAGCGCGGCCCGGGGCACGGGGCTCCGCGCCCCGGTCAGGGAGGGCAGGAACAGCGGGACGTCCGGCCCGGGGGGCGTCTCCTCGGCGGCCTGCACCACGCGCTCGATCGCCGTCCCCGGCGGGAAGGCGAGGTCCCGCAGCCAAGCGAGGGCGCCGCCCGCGTCGAGAACCACCCCCGTGGCGACGACCCCGTGGGAGAGGCCCGCCTCCCCCACCACCAGGCCCCGCCGGGCCTGGCGGCGATCGACCCTCGCCATCACCGTCGCCGACGTGCCGAGGACCACCGCCACCACGCCGGGCTCGAACGCCCCGCACGCGAGCGCGGCCGTCTCGTTGTCCCCCGCACCGGCGACCACGGGAGTCCCGGGCGGCACCCCGAGGGGGACCCCTTCGAGCACGCCGCCGGTGACGGCGCTCGACGGGCGCACCGGGGGAAGGAGCGAGAGGGGGAGATCGAGGAGGGTTGCCAGGTCGGCGGACCAGGACCGGGTCCTCGGCGCGTAGACCTGGGTCGTCGATGCCTCGGTCGGATCGGTCGCCCGCTCCCCGGTGATCGCGAGCCGGAGCCAGTCCTTGGCAAAGCAGAGGTGCGCGACCCGCGCCGCCTCCTTCGGGTTGCGGCGCCGCCAGGCGTGCCACTTCGGAACGAGGTACCCGGCGAGGGCGGGCATGCCGGTCCGCCGGGCCAGGTCGGGCACCTCCGCCGCGAGGCGCCGGGCCTCGTCCGCCGCGCGGCCGTCGCACCAGAGCCAGGCGGGGCCCAGCGGACGGAGGTCCCCGTCGAGAGGCAGGAGGGCGTGCTTCTGCCCGGTCAGGCCGACGGCCTCCACCCGGACGTCGGGCCGGGCGGCACGCACCTCGGCGACCGCCACCTGGGTGGCGGCCCACCAGTCCCGCGGGTCCTGCTCCGCGGCGAGCGGCGACGGCCGGAGGACGGCCAGCCGCGCGCTCCCGGCGGCGAGCGTCTCGCCGTCCTCGCCGACGCAGACCGCCTTCACCGAGGACGTGCCCACGTCGATGCCGAGACAAGCCCGTCTCATGCACCCGTTCTACCGCCGCGAATCCGTACAATCCGCCTGTGTCGTACCGGACCTTCCGGATCCTCGTCCTCCTCGCCCTGCTCCTGGGCATGGGCAGGACGGCGCGGGCGGAGACGGACGGCCTCGCGCCCTGGCGTGACATCGATCTCCTGCGCCGCCGTCTCGACGAGGCCTGCACCGCCGTCGAAGCCGTCTGCGGTGCGAGGTTCCAACACCGGCCGGGAGTGCGGATCTCCGTCCAGTCCGAGGTCGAGGCGATCCTCCGCGCGCGCGATCACACGGAGCAGGGCCTGTTCGAGCAGATGCCCGACGACTCCCGCACCTTCCTCGCCTACTACGATCCGATCGGCAGGAACGTGCACATCCTCCCGGCCGAGTTGGGGCGCGTGGCCACGGCCCTGAAGGCGCCCGAGATCCTGACCGAGGACGTGCTGAGGATCATCCTCGTCCACGAGGCGACGCACGCGCTCGACTTCCAACGCTTCCCCGTGAAGTGGACGCTGTCCTGCTGCGCGCGGTCCGACGAACGCCTCGCCATCGAAGCCGTCCTGGAGGGCCACGCGCAGCTCGTCAGCGAGGAGGTGGCCCGGGCCTGGGGCATCGAGACGGGCTTCCAGAAGCTGACGCGCCTCTACACGGGGGCCTACGCCGGGGGCGAGGATTTCGACCAGGAGGCGGCCTTCACGTACCTGCAGGGACACGCGTTCGTGCGCTCCATCCTGGGCGCGAGGGGTCGCCGCGGCGTCGAGGCCGTGTTGCGCGATCCGCCCTGCGAGACGCGCATCGTGGACCGCCCCCTTCTCTGGCTCGATCCGGCGCGGCGCGGCGAGGAGCCCGACCTCCAGGCCACGTTGGAGGTGTTCCGCCCGCTCGTGACCGATCCGACCTGGGAGGTGGCGAAGTGGCGGCTGCTCGGCACCTCCGTCGAGCAACTGACCCAGGCCCACGCCATGGGCGCGGAGCCGTTCGAGGGCTACGTGGACAACCACGGCCTGTACGCGGGCAGCCCGGCGGGCGACCGCTACCTGAACGTCTTCATCGCGAGCTGGAGCACGCCGGAAGAGGCGGGTCGGTTCCAGGCGGCGCTGGAGAGGGTCGATCGCCGCCGCGACGCCGAGCCCGGCTGGGATCCCGTGGTGCGCCACGAGGGCGCGGGGGCGGGCTATCGGCTCCCGGGCTTCACCTCCTACCGCCAGATGTTGGGCGCCGCCCCCGAAGCCTTCCTCGCCGTCCACGTGGCGCGGGCCGGTCGCCACGTGATCGAGCTCTCGAGCTGGGGCGTGGATCCCTCTCGGCGCGAAGCCCAGGACGGCGCGGTGGACGTGGCCGCGAGGTTGCTCGTCGCACGGCCCGCCGAGGCGGTCGCGGAGCATCTCCGGCGGCACGTAACGGGGTTGCTCGAGGCCCGCGACGCCGGCGACGAGCCGGCCGCGCGCCTCTGGCTCCGCGACCTGCTGCCGTCGGACGCCGACCTCCGCCGCGTGGTGCGCCCGGCCTTCTCGGAGCGCTTCGAGGCCGCCTATCGCGGTGCCCGGCTCGAGGTCAGGACGACGCCGGTGCCACCGGAGCTCGCGCGTACCGTGTTCGACGGCGCACCCGGGTCGTCCCGCGTCCGCGCGTACGGCGCCACGACGGAGGAGCTGGCCCGCGGCGACGACCCCGCCTCCGTCTTCCCGCCCGAGATGCGCGCCTTCGCCCGCGAGGTGGCCGATCCCGGCGTGGTGTGGCTCGTCCTCTCCGTCCGTCCGCCCGGCACGAGAGGCGCCAGGCACTACGCCTGCTTCGCCCGACTCGGAGACCGGTTCCTCTGGATCGTGGATCCGTGGACCGTGCTGCAATAGCCTGGGTCGTGCTGCCCGGTTCACGCGTCGCTTCCACCGCGACCAGAAGCTCGCGCTGCCGGCCCACTCCCCGGCGCGCTACCGCCGGCTGGGCCGAGGGGTCGCGGGCGCGGGCCGAAGCATCCGCCCCATCCGCCTCACGGGCCCTCGGCCGCGTCGAGGCAGTTCACCAACGTCATCAGCACGAAGCCCGTGCCGTAGGCCTTGTGGTAGCGATAGAGCTGGTAGTCCCACCAGGAACCGTCCTCCTCCTGCAGCGGCAGGAGGTGCGCGGCGATGCGGTGGCGGTGGAACTCGCGCTTCGCCTCGGGCACGCGGTCCAGGAGCAGGCTCGCGTAGTAGTAGCCGTAGAGGCAGAAGTACCCGGAGTTCTGGAACCAGGTCTCGTGGGGAACGGGGTACTTGCGGGCGATCCTCAAGAACCCCCCTTCCCTCTCCAGGGCGTCGAGCGAGGCGACGATCCGCTTCTCCGGTTCCGACTCGTCCCACGCGAGGAGCGACGCGATGCAGGCGGGCGTCCGGGCGAGGCTCCCCTCGGGCTTGTTGACACCCCAGGGTTGACGGAAGTCCAGGCGGAGGGAATAGGCGTACGCGCCGCCGGGAAGGCGACAGCGGCGGATCAGGGCGATCGCCCGCTGCACGATCCGCTCGGGCACGGGCACGCCCTGGGCGGCGATGTTCGCGAGCCCGACGAGGGCCGTCGCCGTGGTGAAGCTCGTGGAGTAGCCGTGGGCGGGCGACTTCGTGCCGATGGCGAAGTCGTAGTAGCCCCAACCCCCGTCCACGTACTCGTAGCGCACGAGGCCGTCCACGGCCACGCGGGCCTCCCGGACGAGGCGGGCGCGCCGGGCGGGATCCCGCTCGCGATCGAGCAGACGTGCGAAGGCCTCCAGGCTGTAGGCGTGCGCCCACGTGGCGTAGATCACGTCGGGCGTGTCCCGCCGGACGTCGTGGTGCCGGAGCAACCACTCCGTGCCCTTGCGGACGGCCTTCGCCACCTTCTCGGTTCCGTCGTCGGCTTCGAGGAGTCCACAGAGCGCGAGAGCGGATGTCGCGACCTGGTACGCCCGCTGGCTTCCGATGCCGGGCGCGTAGATGTCCACGGTCAGTGTCGGCGCCGGCGAGCCCCAGGAGCCGTCCTCGTTCTGGAAGCCGACGAGGAAGGCGATCCCGCGGGCGATGGCGTCGCGGACCCGGGCATCGCTCGGATCGAGCACCGGCTCGGATCCTCCGGCGTCGATCGCCTTCGAGGAGGGACCGGGGGCCCCGATCGCGGGCTCCCCGGCGCGGGCTCCCGCCGACGACGCGAGGACGAGCGCGAGCAGGAGGACCGGGACCGGGCGGAGGGGGATCACTCGTCCTTCCCCGCCTTGTCCTCGGGCGGTCGCACGAGGATCGTCTCGCCCGACTCCAGACCGGAGAGGACCAGGGTCCGGCCGTCGGCGGTCGGTCCGACCTCGATGGCCCGAGGCGCGACGTCGTCGCCGTCGACGACCCACACCAAAGTCTTGCCGTCCTTCCCGCGGGTCGCCCCGGCGGGAACCGTGATGGCGTCGGGGACGACGTCCCAGGCGATCTCGACCTTGGCGGTCTGGCCGGGCATGAGCGCGTCGTCCGATTCGCGGAGCGAGATCTCGACGGGACACTTGCCCTTCGACGGCAGCGGCAGCACCTCGGAGACGACGGCCTCCAAGGCTCGCTCGTCGAGCACCGCGGGCCGCACGGTCGCCGTCTGTCCCTCCTTCAACTCGAGGAGGTCCTTCTCGGGCACGAGCGCGAGCACCTTCACGTTCCCCGGCGTGACGACGGTGAAGAGCGTCTGCCCCGCCTTCACCTCGCCCCCCTTGGCGAAGACGTCGCGCAGGGCGTCCACGTCGTGCCAGTTCCCGTCGTCGAAGCGGCCGGGAACGGCGTAGCCGTCCGCGGGGGAGCGTAGGCGCAGCCCGTCCACGTCCTGCTGGAGGTCACCCAGGCGGTCCTCGCGACGGTGGAGCTCCTCGCGCGCCTTGTCGAGCGCGATGGCGTCGAGCTTGTCGTCGGCGCGCGCGGCCGTGCGGTAGCCCGCGAGATCCGCCTTGCGGTCCTCGACGCCGCGTACGAGGTCCTCCTCCTTCCGGGGAAGCGTCACCTCGAGGAGCTCCTTCTGACGGTCCCTTGCGAACTCGAGCGACGTGTGCATGCGGTCCAGCGAGCGGCGGGCCCGGTGGAGCACGATCTCCTCCGTCTCCTCCGTGAGGTCGTCCTCCTTGTACATCTTCTCCAGCTGCTCGAGCTCCTCCTCCTGGTCCTTCACGCGGTTCTCCATGCCTTCGATCCCGAAGGCCTCCTGCTGGATCCGCATGGGCTTGTCGTGTTCGCGCCAGCGGGCCAGATCGGCCTCGACGCGGTGGAGGGCGTCCTCGAGCACGGCCAGGCGCCGGCGGCGCGCGTCCTGCTTCTGCTCGGTCTCGGCCTGCAACCGGGCCAGGCGGATGCGCGCCGCGTCCATCTCGCGCTGGGCGTCGTGGAGCGCGCGCTGGGCGTCCTCGTCGTCGAACTGGACCAGGACCTCGCCCTTCTTCACCGTCCGCGGCCCGCGGGCGTCGACCACCTCGAGGGGGCCCTTGTACACCTCGCCGTCGTAGGACACCTCGACGGCGTCGCGCGGCGCGAAACGCCCTTCGAGCTCGATCGTCCGCGTGAAACGGCGGGGCTCGACGATCTCCCGTTCCGGCCCGTCCGCGGCCAGGACGGGAGAGCCGGCGCCGAGGGCGGCGAGGCAGACGAGGAGAGCGGCACTCCGGTACGACATGCGATCCTCCACGAGGCGGGCCCTCGGGCCCGTGGGCGCAGGACGCACGAACCTACCCGACCCGGCCGGGAGAGGGCAGTCTTCGCCCTCCGGCGGGTCAGCCTCCCCCGAGATTACCGTAGTCGCATGCACTGGACCTCCGCCGCCGCCCTCGATCCGGACGTGGACGCCCTCCTGCCCGTCCTCCTCGACCGCGTCGAGGAGGGTCTCGCGCGGGGCGGCGACGGCGAGGGGTGCGACCTGGTCTTCCTCTTCGTCGGGGCCGAGCACGCCCGCCACGTCGTGAAGATCCAGGCGCGCGTCCTGGATCGCCTGGGAGGCCCGCACCTGCTCGGATGCTCGGCCGACGGCGTCATCGGGGGCCGGCGGGAGTACGAACGGGCGCCCGCCGTCTCGATCCTGGCGGGGCGCCTCCCGGGCGCGGACGTCCACCTCTTCCACCTCGACAACCCGAACCTGCCCGACGCCGACAGCGCGCCCCGGGCGTGGCACGAGGCCGTGGGGGTCTCGCCGGCCGACCGTCCCTCGTTCGTGGTGGTCCCCGACCCGTGGTCGCACCTGGCGGATGCGGTCCTCGCGGGTCTGGACTTCGCGTGGCCCGGCTCCGTGACCGTAGGCGGCGTGGCGAGCGGGTCGAGACGGCCCAACGTCGAGGCGCTCCTCCTCGACGAGTGGATCTACCGGTCGGGAGCGGTCGGCGCGGCGCTCATGGGCGACGTGCGGGTGGAGGCGGCCGTGGCACAGGGCTGCCGGCCCATCGGTCCGGCGCTGACCGTCAGCGGGTGCGAGGAACACCTCCTGACGGGCCTCGACGGCCGCGCCCCGCTCGACGCGCTGCGCGACTCGATCGAGGCGCAGGAAGGCCCTCGGGAGGAGATGGCCAACCGCGTCTTCCTCCTCGGATTCGAGATGGACCCCTTCGAGGCCGACGACGAGGGCCCGTGGCTCGTGCGTCCCCTGATCGGGGTGGACCGGAAGACCCGGGGGCTGGTCGTGGCCGAACGCCTGCGCCCCGGCCGACGGGTGCGCTTCCACCTCCGCGACCGCGAGACCAGCCGCGAGGACCTCGCACGGACCCTGGACGCGGTGGACCGCTCCTCGAGCCCCGCGGGGGCCCTGCTCTTCTCCTGCATGGGGCGCGGGGTGAACCTCTACGGGAGCCCCGGCCACGACAGCCGCGTCTTCGAGGACCAGTTCGCGGGCGTGCCCCTGGCGGGGTTCTTCTGCAACGGCGAGATCGGCCCCGTCGGGGGCTCGACGCATCTCCACGGCTTCACCTCGGCGTTCGGCCTGATCCGCCCGGCCGCCGGGGCGTGACGCCCGCGCTTCGCGCGACCGCGACGCGGGCGCTTCGCGCATACATAATGAGGGCGGGCCGGGGACCGGCACCTACGGGAGGAAGACCGCATGGCGCGCATCACGCTGAAGGGTGATCCCTACCACACGATCGGCGATCTCCCGGACGTCGGGGAGGGGGCTCCGCTCTTCGAGCTCGTCCGGCAGGACCTCACGATCGCCACCCTCTCGACCTACGCCGGTCGAAGGAAGGTCCTCAACGTCTTCCCCAGCCTCGACACCTCCGTCTGCGCCGCGTCGGTCCGCCGGTTCAACCAGGAGGCCGCCTCCCTCGACGACGTGGTCGTCTTGAACATCTCCGCCGATCTGCCCTTCGCGGCGAAGCGCTTCTGCGCGGCGGAGGGCATCCAGGGGGCGGAGACGCTCTCCACGTTCCGCAGCTCCTTCCCGACCGACTACGGGGTCAGCATCGTGGACGGCCCGATGGCCGGCCTCTGCGCGCGTGCCGTCCTGGTCCTGAAGGAGGACAACCGGGTGATCTACGCGCAGCTCGTCGGGGAGATCGCCGAGGAACCCGACTACCAGGCCGCGCTGGCCGTGTTGTAGGCCGACGCGGCGGGATCGACGAGGCGGATTCGGCCCGCTCGGGGACCGCGGCGGCTACCTGGCGAGGTTCACGTTCACATAGCGGGCATCGCCCGTCACCTCCCCATCCAGCACGGGCGCCAGCCACTCGGGGATCCGGACCTCCTCGTCCGAGTCCTCCAGTTCGATCTCCGCGAGGACGAGATCACGGTCCAGGAACTCGTCGATCTCCCACGTGCGGTCGCCCTGGCGGACGCACCACCGGCGCTTCGTCACGCGCCGGCCCTTCGTGAACGGCCACAGGGCCTCGAAGAGATCCGGCGTCGTCTTCTCCTCGAGCTCGGTGCGAACGAGTCCGATTCCGACCTTCACCGTCCGCGTGAAAGCGTCCCCGCCCTCGTCCCGCCGGCGACGCAGCCGCTCCTGCAGGGCGTCCCCGGGAAGCCACCCCTGGTGGATCTCCGACGAGATCGCACCCTCGGGAAGCTCGGGCATCCGCGTCAGGAGGTACTTGCGCTCGACTTCGCGACCGGCCCTCGCGCGCGCCTCGAGGGCGCGGGCCACCTTCTCCGCGTACCCGACCACCCGCGCGATGCCCCGCCCGAGCCACCGCGACTCGAGGCGGGAGAACAGGGCGTCCGCCCGCTCCCGCCCCCGCCGGGCGATCTCGATCAACCCGGTACGCGGATTCCTTCGTGAGAGACGTCGGGCTCCCTCCTCGTCGCTCCTCGCGACCCGCGCGTGCAACTCGCGCACGTGCTGGACCGCGGCGTCCTCGAGCGCGGAGCGGAGCTCGCCGTCGAGCACGCGGGCGTCGTTGAGCTCGCCGAGGACGTCCTGCAGCCCCTTCATGCGCTTGACCATGGACGCGGCCTCGGGCACGGCCTCGCGGACGGGCTCCAGCAGGTAGCGCAGCCGCTTCCCGGTGATGCGGGCCTGGTGCGCCTCTTCGCGTTCCTCCAGCGAGACCACACGCGAGAGGTGGAGCGCCAGTTCGGCGGCGTGGTCGCGGCACTTCGCGGCGAGGGCCTCGGCGTAGGTCTCCCGCACGTCTGCCGTGTCGAGCTCCACCTCGAAGCGCATCCGCCTCAGCTGCGCCCGCAGGTCCTCCTCGATGCCCAGGAACTCGTCGCGGAGCGCGCCCCTGGCGTGACCCATGGCGTCGTCGCGGCGCTTCTCCAGCCGGTCGACCAGCCATTGCCGCCCCTGGCGATGGGCGGGCCGGAGCGGGGGATCGAGGCCGCCGATCCAGGCGAGGGCCACCTCCGCGTCGCGACCGCCTCCGGTCGCGTTCTGGAGCGCCTTCAGCACCTTCCGCTGCCTCTTGGGGTGGGTGCCCTCCAGCCGGTCGCTCCACGCGCGGAGCGTGCTCCGCAGCCGGCGCACCCCCACGCGGAAGTCGTGCAGGGCCTCGGCGTCGTCGGGATCGTCCAGGCGCCCGGACGCCGCATGCGCCTCGTCGAGGAAGGCGAGGGCGATCCGTCGCGCCGCCTCCTCGGGCGTCCGCAGCAGCAGGTCCGGGGGCAGGGGCATCGAGAGCGCTCCGAGAGATCGAGCCATCCATGCTACGCGAAGCGCGCGAGGCGACGGCCCGACGTCGTGGACCCGGCTACGCCCAGCGGACGAGGCGATGCAGCATCACGTCCCACGGGGCGATCTCGCGCGGCCGCACGCGCAACCCGTAGACCCAGGGTCCTGGCTCGTCCAGGCGGGCCCGACCCTGATAGCGATGCAGACCGCCGTCCACCGCGCCGCGCGCGTCGAGGCGCCGGACGTGGAAGGAAGGTTGCGGCGCCCCGTCTTCCCGACCCAGGACGAGCTCCACGACGACGTCGGCCGGGCCGAGCTCCCCGAGCACGAGATCGACCTCCGCTTCGACGTAGTCGCCGACGCCCGCCTCGGCGAGATCCCCGATCCGCGTGGCCTCCACCTTGACGCGGCCCATGGCCGCATCGAGCTCGCGGTGGCGCGCCGCCAGCGCGCGCCCCGCGGCGTACCGCGCGGCGCTCAGCTTTTGGTAGCTGAGGGCGAGCGGCGCGTACGCCCGGGTGGCGTACTCGCGGACCATCCGATCGGTGTTGAAGAAGCGCGGGACCGTGACGAGGCTCTTGCGGATGCGCGCGATCCACGCGTGGGGAATCCCGTCGGCGCCGCGATCGAAGAACGCGGGCACCACCTCTTCCTCGAGGAGGGAGAGCAGCGTCGCGGCGGCGAGGTCGTCGCGCAGGGCGGGCTCCAGGCCCTCGCGCCGGCCCTCGACGCCCCAGCCGTTCTCCCCGTCGAACCCCTCCATCCACCAGCCGTCCAGGATGGAGAGGTTCAAGCCGCCGTTGGCGGCAGCCTTCATGCCCGAGGTCCCGCTCGCCTCCAGCGGCGGAATCGGGTGGTTCAGCCAGACGTCGGCTCCCTCCGCCAGCCGCGCGCCGAGGTCCAGCGCGTAGTTCGGCACGAAGACGAGGCGTCCGTACAGGTCGTCCGCGAGGCTCGCCTGTACCACCTGCCGGACGAGGTCCTGCCCGTGCCCGTCCATGGGGTGCGCCTTGCCCGCGTAGAGGATCCGCACGGGGCGCGTCTCGTCGGAGAGGAGGCGGGCGAGGCGCTGCCGGTCCCGGAGCAGCAACGCGGGGCGCTTGTACGGAGAGAAGCGCCTGGCGAAAACGAGGTAGAGCGCCTGGGGATCCAGCAACCGTTCGAGGGCCGCGAAACGGCGAGAGCCCTCGCCGCGCGCCCGGCTGGCCGCGCGCAAGCGCCTCCGGAGGTCCTCCAGCATGCGGGCCTTCGCCTTCGCCCGGACCTCCCAGAGCCGTTCCGCCGCCACGGATCGGGCGTGCTCGAAGTCGGCCGTCTCGAGCTTGCGGTTCGACGCGCCGAGCAGATCCTGCATCTCCGGGGCGGTCCACGTGGGGAGGTGCACGCCGTTCGTGATCGCGTGGACCGGCATCTCCTCCTCGAGCAGGCCGGGCCAGAAGGGGGCCAGCAACGCACGGGAGACCTCGCCGTGCTTGCGGCTGACCCCGTTCACCCACGACGCGAAGCTCATGGAGAAGTAGGTCATGTTGAACCCGCCGGATTCGCCGGGGGCGCGACCGAGCTCCAGGAACCGCTCCCAACTGAGCCCGGTCCACGTGGAGGTCTGCCCGAAGTAGCGCCGGAGCAGCGACTCGTCGAAGACGTCGTGGCCGGCGGGTACGGGCGTGTGCGTGGTGAACGCCGTGGTGGCGACGACGAAGGCCCGCGCCTCGTCGGCGGCGAGTCCCTTGTCGTGCACGAGGTTCGCGACCCGCTCCAGCGGCGCGAAGCCGGCGTGGCCTTCGTTCAGGTGGAGCAGGGCCGGCTCGATGCCCAGGCTCGCGACGAGCCGCATGCCCCCGCGTCCGAGCAGCACCTCCTGGTCGAGGCGCAGCTCGCGACCGCCGCCGTAGAGGCGATAGGTGAGGCGACGGTCGTCCGGTCGGTTTTCCTCGACGTCGCTGTCGAGGAGGTAGAGCGGAACCCGCCCCACGTCCAGCCGCCACGCCTGGAGGGCGACGCGTCGATCCGGAAGGCCGACCCGGATGCGGACGGGCTCTCCCCGCTCGTCGCGCACCAGCGTCATGGGCAGCGCGGACGGATCGTCGGACGCCTCCCGCGAAGAGGCGTCGCCCGCGTGTCCCACGTCCTGCTCGGCGTACCCGCCGCGGTAGAAGAGCCCGACCGCGACGAAGGGGACGTTCAGGTCGCTCGCCGACTTGAGGTGGTCGCCCGCCAGGACGCCCAACCCTCCCGCGTAGCCGTGGAGCGATGGATGCAGGGCGTACTCGAAGCAGAAGTAGACGACGGGGTGGCGGCGGTCCACGAGCCCGCCGCCCCCGAGGTCCACCTCGTCGGCCGTCGCCTCCAGGTACGCGTCGAAGCGCCCGACGACATCCTGCAGGCGCTGCCGGAACGCCGCGTCCCCGGCCAGGGCCCCCAGGCGCGCGGGACGGACCCGGGCGAGCATGGCGATCGGGTTCTGGCGCACCTGCCGGAAGACATCCGGGTCCACCGCTTCGAACAGGGCCGTCGCCTCGGGATGCCACGTCCACCAAAGGTTGGAGGCGAGACGCGTCAGGTCGGAGAGCGAGGGCGGGATGCGGCTCGTGACGCGGAAGGGGACGAGGTGGGGTCGCTGGCTCTCCCGGGGCGGGCGGGCCGTCAGGGGAACCGGCCGCAGGTACGGGTCCAGGGGGGTCGTCGCGTGACGCGTCCTCGCCACGTCCAGGGCATCGGCGAAGGCGTCCTCGTAGTGCTGGATCACGTGGGACCAGGCGAGGTTGCGGGCCGCGCGGCGGCAGACCTCCTCGATGTGGCGACGGTCCGGGATCGACGCCGCGCGGTGCTCCACGACCGTGGCCAGCTCGTCGGCCACCTCGCGCTCCGGACGCCCGGCGCGCGAGAGGACGTGGACGCCGTCCTCGTCCCCCAACCCGTGCTCCCGAACCCAGAGGCCGAAGCCCGAGCAGTCGGACGTGATGGCGGGGACGCCCAAGGCGAGGCACTCCGCGGGCATGGTCCCCCACGGTTCGTAGAACGACGGGTAGCAGCCGAGGTCCACCGACTTCATCACGGCCTCGGGCGTCGCGTCGAACAGGCCGTCCCCCGGCGCCGGGATGTCGGCCACGTGGACGACCCTGACGCGCGACTCGCGCCGGCCCACGAGGCCGAGCTCCGCGGCGAGGCGCGCGATCGGGTCGCGCCCGGGCTCGACGAGGTCGTGCGTCCCGACACCGACCGCCGGGAGCGGCGGCCGTTCGGACATCTGGAGGCGTTCGCGCACGTCGAACCGTACGCCCGTCGTCTCCGCCGGGAGGAACAGGAACGTCAGGATGGGACGGCCGCCCGCGGCGTCGAGGCGGGCCGCGGCGCGCAGGAGGAGGTCCACGCCCTTCGTGTGCACCTCGTAGCGCGAGGCGAGGACCACGATGAACGGATCGTCCGCGTCCTCGCCGGTCACCGCCCACGCGACGTGCCGGAGGCGACGCCGCACGTCGTCGAACGCCGCCGTGCCCGCCTGCTCGTCGAGCATCTCGAGGTCGAGTCCGTTGGGCAGGAGCGGCTTCGCGTCGCGGCCGTGGAACCGGCGAGCCTCCTTCGCGGTCAGCTCGCTGACGGTCGTGAAGACATCGGCCTCGCGCGTCCCCGCCCCCTCGAGGGAGTGCTTCGAGCGCACGTCGTGGTCGGCGGCGAGGTCGCTCGGTGATGCGCCCACGGGAACGTCGAGGGGCGGGACGCCCCTGCCCGCCAGGGCCCGTCCGAGCACGCTCCCGTGACTGGTGAACACCGTGCCGATCGCCGGGAGGTGTTCCTTCACGTAGAGGAGCGCGGCGGCGGACTGCCAGTTGTGGAACTGCGCTACGGCGGCGATTCGCCTCGGGGCCACGTACTCGTGCCACCAGCGGTCGATCGCGATGCCCGCGGCGTGGGCGAACAGGACGGGTTCGACGTAGTCCCAGCCCCCCTGGAGGGAGTCCACGGCGAACCGCTCCCAGAGGGTCGAGAGCAGCGCGTCCCGCTCGGGGAAGAGACCCGAGAAGCCCACCAGGACGGCCCGCGGGCGTCCGGGGACGAGCCAGCGGCCGACGCGCGCCTCGACGCCGGCCTCGCGGCACGACGCGCGGAACTCGTCGAACCCGCGCTCGTCCTCGAACGGGGGCGCCGTGGGTCGATCCTCCGCGACCAACGGTCCGATCACGACGTAGTCGTCGCGGTAGCGGGCCGTCATCGTCCGGGCCTTGCTCTGCAGGACCGTGTGGAGGCCGCCGACGCGGTTCGCGACCTCCCAGCTCACCTCGAAGACGGCCAGACTCACCGAACGGCGTCCTCACGCACGACCTGGGGCCTGACGTCTTCCAGTCTCCGGCCCAGGTCGTCGAGTACGTTCATGGTCGCGATGAACGCATCGTGGGGCGACGCGTAGGGGCTGAAGTACCTGTGCACGTCGCCGTCGGAGAAGTGCTTCACGCACATGTAGTACAGGTGGTCCGACGTCGTGAGCCGCCGCCACTGTTCCGCGAGCCCGGGTCGGCCGTGGCGCTCCGCGCTCCGGGCGAGGTCCGCGAGCTCGTAGATGGCCTCGTGGGCCGCCTCCTGCATGGGGTTTCCGAGCCACGCGCTCAGATCGCGCTCGGTGTCCGCCCAGGACACGGGGTGCGGGATGTCGAGCCGCCCGTGGGCGTCGTGCCGGGCGAAGACCTCGGCGGGCGTCGCGAACTCGAACCGCGGGTCGCCCAGGATCGCCCCGGGAAGGTGGGCCATGAAGTCGAAGATCCCGGTGTCGCGCCACTGGTGCTCGCCGAACGTCTCGTAGTCCATGAAGAGTCCGATGGCCGCGTCCTCGGCCGGCGCCGTGTGGACCCAGCGCGCGAACTTCTCCGCGGTGAGCGGCCACTCGCTCCACGCCCGGTTGGAGAAGCGGAAGGCGATGTCGTCGGAGAGGCGGTAGGACCGGAGCAGCAGCTTGATGCGCTCGCAGCCCTCCGGCCGGTAGAGGCGGTGCGCGCTGCGCCAACCGAGCAGGTGGTCGGCGCCCTCCCCCAGGAGCCCGCGGAACCCGAGCTTCTCGGCCATGCGGGCGATCTCGTTCGTGACGACCAGTTCCGTGTTCCGGAAGGTCGTCGGCCGCGTCCCGAACGTGCGGGTGATGCGCTCCGCGTGGTTCTGCACCTGCTGCATGAACTCCCGGCGGTCGGCGAGCGCGGCGAGCGAGTGATGGGAGGTCTCGGCGAGGAACTCCACGCACCCGGTCGCGGCCAGCCGGCGGAAGCTGGCGAGCGACGCCTCCGACCACCGCTCCATCTGCTGCAGCGCGGTGCCGCTGATCGAGAACGCGCAGCGGAAGCGGCCCTCGTGGCGCTCGATGAGGTCCTCGAGGAGGGCGTTCATCGGCAGGTAGCACTTCTCGGCGATGCGCTCGATGATCCGCTGGTTCTCGTCGTCGTCGAAGTAGTCGTCGCGCGCCCCGATGTCGAAGAACGTGTAGCGCCGGAGCCGCATCGGCTGGTGAATCTGGAAGTAGAAGACCACGGCCGTCACGAGAGCAACTCCTCGTAGATGCGCCGGAGCCGGGCGCCGCTCGCCTCCCAGCGGAGGCGGCGAACCTCGGCCCGCCCCTCGTCGCGGAGCACCTGTCGTAGCACGGGCCGGTTCAGCACGGCGAGGATCTTGTTCGCCAGGTCCTCGACGTCCCAGAAGTCCACCTTGAGCGCGTGCCGGAGGATCTCCGAGACGCCGCTCTGGCGCGACACGATGACGGGCACGTCGAGGGCCATCGCCTCCAGCGGCGTGATGCCGAACGGCTCGGAGACGGACGGCATCACGTACAGGTCCGCCAGGGCGTACATGCGTTCGACGTCGCGCCCCCTGAGGAAGCCCGTGAAGTGGACGTTGCGGGCGATGCCCAGCCGGGCCGCGTGCTCGATCATGCGGGGGAGCATGTCGCCGCTGCCGCTCATGACGAACTTCACGTCGGGCCGGCGCTCGACGACCTTGCGCGCCGCCTCGAGGAAGTAGTCGGGTCCCTTCTGGAAGGTGACGCGCCCGAGGAACAGCACCACGGGCTCGGGGATCGTCTTCTGCCAGCGACCCCTTCGGCTCTCCTCCTGCGAGACCGCGTTGTGGACGACGCGGAGCTTCTCGCGATCGACGACGTAGCGCGCGCGAAGGACGCTGGCCGTGTAGTGGCTGACCGTGACCACCCGGTCGGCGTGCGCGATGCCCATCTGCTCGATGTCGCGCACACGGAGGTCGGGGTGATCGCCGCTGCGGTCGTACTCGCTGGCGTGCACCTGCGCCACGAAGGGTCGGCCCGTGGCGCGGGCCACCGCGATGCCGGCGGGGAACGTCATCCAGTCGTGACCGTGGATGATGTCGAAGTGCCGGGTCCGCGTGGCCTCCACGACCGCCTGGGCGTACCGGGCGACCTCGTCGAACAGGGCCGGGCCGTACCCGCCGGCGAAGGGCCCCAGGCGGCGCGCCGCCTCCGGGTCCGCGGCGGGCGACCGGGCCGCCGCCCCCACCCGTTCGCTGAACCGGTACCAGGCCTTCGCGCCTTCCTCGAGGCGCGGCGCGGCCACGGGGGCGGCCCCGTCGGGCGCGGGGATCCTGGTCGCGGTGCCCGGAGCCGTCGCCCTGCCCGGGGAGACCCGGGCTCCCGCGTCCGGCGCCGCGCTCGGGACCCGGTCGTTGGCCGCCGTGAGGTAGGGCGTCAGCGGACTCGGGACGGCGAGCACTTCGACGCCGCCGGCCGCGGCTGCGACCGCGCCGGCCGTCTCCGGGGCGTCGGGGCCGCGGGCGGGGGTCGCCCCGGGGCGCGGGGCCGCCTCGCGCGCGGCCGGAGGAGGGCCGCCGTCCCCCTCCCCCGCGTGGCCCCCACCCCCGTCGTCCCCGTCCGCCCCCGGCGTCTCGCCCGCTCCGCCGTCGCCCTCCGCCCATGCGTCCATGCCCAGCAGCTCGAGGTGCGGCGCGTTCTCGTCCCCGTACGCACGCGGCACGACGAAGAGAACGTCCACGCCGTGGTGGGCGAGCCCCTGCGTCAGGCCCTGGCACGCCGTGCCCAGACCTCCCGAGATGTGGGGCGGGAATTCCCATCCGAGCATCAGCACCCTCACGGCATGCCCCTCTGGAGGATCCGCCGGGCCCGGAGCGGCCCCGCGACGCTCGACGCCCGCGCGGGCGCGCCGCCGGGGTCGTGCGGGGGATTGCCGTCGAAGAGCTCCGACAGGTACGTCAGGCCGCCCTCCTCCGTCCGCGGGGCCAGCGCCTCGAGAAGCTCGACGAGGGCCGCGATGCGACGGCGCCCCGTTCCGAACGCCCGCACCCGGGCCTCCACGTAGGGCCCGAGCAACCACGGCCACGCGGCGCCCTGGTGCGCGGCGGCGTCCCGCTCGGCGGGGCGCCGCCCGACCCGCCCCCGGTACAGGGCGTGCTGCGGCGAGAGCGTGCGGAGACCGGCAGGCGTCAACAGCTCCGCGCGGGCGCACTCCACGATGTCCGCGCGCTGCGACCGCGAGAGGGGGCTCCACTCGAGCGCGGCGGCGATCACCATGTTCGGACGGACGCTCTCGTCTCGACGGCCGTCCCGCCATGCGTCCGCGAGACGCCCGCGTTCGGGGATCCAGAACCGCTCCAGGAACGCGCGCCGCGCCCGCCGGCGGAGCGCCCGCCATCGACGCAGCGCCTTCGCATCGCCCCGCCGCTCGGCAAGCCGCTCGAGCCCGACGAGGTGGTGGTACCAGAGCGCGTTCACCTCCACGGCGTAGCCGTGCCTCGGCGTGACGGGCCGACCGTCGATCCGCGCGTCCATCCACGTGACGGCGAGATCCTCCCTACCCGCCTGCAAGAGGCCGTCGTCCGACACGCGGATCCCCAGCGGCGCGCCCGCGAGGAAGGACTCCGCGATGCTCGTGAGCGCGTCGGCGAACGGATCCGTGTCGCCGCCCGCCTTCTCCAGCTGTCTCACCGCCCAGCCGAACCACAGCGACGGGTCCACGCCGTCGTACTCGCTCCCCGCGACGTCCGCCGCGACGCGCGTCGGCAGGAGCCCTTCCGCGAGGAAGGGGAGCAGCCCTTCGAGGACGCGGGCGAGCGCGGAGGGCGGCTCCCGCTCGAGAAGCGCCGGGGCGGCGATCGATGTCTCGCGCGCGGACTCCGCCGGCCAGGGGAAGCCGCCGCGGATCGCCGCCCGCCCGGTGGGCGTCGTGAAGGGGAAGGTCCGCGCGGCGTACTCGAGCCGCGCCGCGATCCCGCCGCGCGGGACCGGCGCGGCCTGCCGGCGGCGCGCCTGCTCCTCGTCCCAGAGGGTCAGGGGGTCGGACACATCCTCCCCCAGCGATGCCGCGACGACGACGTCGCATCCGGGATGGAAGGGGATGCTGAACCAACCCGGGTTGAAGTTGTCCTCGTGCCCCTCGTGCCCGCGCTCGAGATCCCGCTGGTACTCGACGTTGCGATACCAGACGGGGTCCGCCTCGAACACCGCCTCGCCGCCCGAGACCCGCAGCACCATGAGCGGCAGCTCCTCGTAGGGACGGACGTAGACGTGAGCGCCCCGGCGCTCGACACGGGGGTCCAGGTGCAGGTTCTCGTGGGTGAGCGCCGTCGCCTCGCGGAAGGCGAGCAACGGCCTCAGGCGCAGCTCGACGTCCTCGCGCGTGCTGTCCAGCCGGTACCGGCAGAGCACGATGGGCCGGCCTCTCAGCAGGAGGATCTCGCGCGTGACGGTGGTGGTGCCCAGCCGGTAGACGAAGACCGGATGCGGCGCGAGCTCGAAGGCGTGGAGCGCGGCGTGCCCCGTGGGCTGCCACGTGCCGGGGTAGCGCCCCGTGGAGATCGGGAACTCCCGCTCGGGCCGGTGGAGGACCTCCTCGAAGCGCGACAGGAAGACGTGCAGCCGGGGGATCCCGGGAGGCCGCGTGACGAGCAGGCCGTGTTCGCGGCGCGTCGGGCACAGCACCACGGTGGACGAGGCGTAGCCGCCGAGGCCGTCGGCCTCCAGCCACTCGCGCCCGAGCGCCCGGACGAGCGGGAAGACCTCCTCCTTGCCGAGGTGGAGCAAGGGCCCGCCCGCGCCGGTCCCCCCGTCCTGTCCCGGCTCGCGCGCACGCATCCCGACCCTTCCGTTCCCCGACCGGCGGGGAAGCCAAGGCGCGCCATCATCGCCCGGGCGGCGAGCCTCCGGCAAGGGGCTCCGGGGGGAGGAAAGCGGTCAGGCGGAGCGCGGCTCGGCGGCGGGCACGGGGGGGTGGGGCATCACGCGGTTGCCGCCCGACGACTTCGCGAGGCGGAGCAACTCGTCCGCCCGGCGGAGCAGCACGCGGCTGCTCCGCGCGTCGCCGCGCTTCACGGCCGTGACGCCGGCGCTCAGCGTGAGGGGGCGGTCGCTCTCCTGGATCGGGTCCGCCGATGCCACTTCGTCCAGAACCCGCTGGGTCGCGTAGACGGCCTGGGCGAGGTGCTGCGTCTGCATCAGGATGACGAATTCGTCGCCCCCGAAGCGGTAGACGGTATCTCCCTTGCGAACCGCCATGCGGAGGAGGTCCGCGACGCGGCGGATGGCCTTGTCGCCGCCAGCGTAGCCGAGTTGCTGGTTGTAGCGGCGGAACTCGTCCACGTCGAGGAGGGCCATTGCGAACGACCGGTCGTAGCGATCGGCGTTGGCGTAGTGACGGTCCAGGTCCTCATCCATGCGACGGCGGTTGGGCAGCCGCGTGAGGGCGTCCAGCCGCGCCTCCTCGAACAGGGCCTGGTTCTGGCGAACGAGGTCGCGGAGCCTGATCTCCAACTCCTCGATCCGTCGCGCCTGGTCGTTCGTGGTCAGGTAGATCGTCCGCTGGCGCAGGGCATGATCGACGATCTCCTTCAGGTGGGCCATCTCGAAGGGCTTCTTGAGCAGCCCGAAGGCCCATCGCCTGGTCTCCCCGAGGGCATCCACCATCCGCTCGGCCCCCGTGACGATGACGACCGGCGTCTTCCCGCGGAGTTGCTGGGCGGCGGTCTCCAGGAACGTGGAACCCGGCATGCGGGGCAGTTCGAGGTCGCAGAGGACGGTGTCGTAGGGGCGTTTGGACACGTAGACGTGCTCGTACGCCTGGACGCCGTCGTAGACCACGTCCACGTCGTGCCCCCAGGTCTTGAGGGCGTCGGCGAGAAAGGACGACAGGTCCGGATCGTCTTCGACGACGAGGACTCGAGCCATGGGCGGCCTCCTCCGGATGGTCGTCCGGCGCCGGTGGGCACCCGACGGCTCCACGTGGGCGGCCTCCTATCGACGTCGGGGACCGAGCGGTGAAGACTTCCTTTAGAGGCCGGAGAGGCACAAGGTCCCGGACGCCGGAGGCGGCCCCGGGGCGAGGCCGAGCGTAGAGTCCCCCCGATGGCGATTCGCGCGGTGTTCTTCGATCTCGACGGCACGCTCCTGGACACCCTCCGGGACCTCGCCGACGCCATGAACGAGGTGCTGGCGGAGCGGGGCTTCGCGCCGCACCCCATCGCGCCGTACCGGCACTTCGTGGGCGAGGGGGTCCGGGTGCTCGCCGAACGGGCCCTGCCCGAGGAGGCACGGGGGCCCGAGGCCGTGGCGGGGGCCGCCCGGGCCATGCTCGAGGCCTACGGGAGGCGGTGGCGGCGCCACACCCACCCGTATCCGGGGGTGGACGCGATGCTCGACGGGCTGGCCGCGCGAGGCGTTCCGTGCGCGATCCTCTCCAACAAGCCCGACGACTTCACCCGGCTCACCGTCGACGCACGGCTCGGCCGCTGGTCGTTCGCCGCCGTCCAGGGCGCGAAGCCCGGGGTCCCCCTGAAGCCCGACCCGACGGCCGCCCTGGCCATGGCCGCCGCGTTGGGCGTCCCTCCCGAGGCCTGCCTGTTCGTGGGCGACACCCCGGTGGACGTGGCGACGGCCCGGGCCGCCGGCATGGTCCCGGTGGCCGTGTCGTGGGGCTTTCGCGACCGCGAGGAGCTCCTCCGGGCCGGCGCCGTCCGGCTCCTCGAGACCCCCGCGGACCTCCTCTCGCTCCTGTGAGGGGGTCGGGGACGGCCCGCCGCCTTCTCGGCGATGGGCGCCCACCCTCCGAGGGGGCCTCACCGCAGGAAGCGGTGCCACCAGCGAGGGCGGCTGCGGGCGACGAGGCGCTGGATGGAGCGGGCGAGCGCCGGGTCCGGCCCGAGATCGAGCAGCTCGTGCCAGGCCCTCGCCGCGTGGACGCCCACCCGGCCGAGCGCGTCGATCCGCTCCGGCAGGCGCGTCGAGGTGTCGAAGACCTCGAACCGGTCCAGGAGCCCGAAGACGGCGAGGGTCGCCATCGTCCTCAGACACTTGTCGCAGCGGGAGCAGTTGCCGGTCGGGGTGCGGTTTTCCCAGCAGACGCGCAGATGCCGGCGCACGAGGGGGTAGTGGGCGATCCGCCGCAGCCGCTCGCGGCGCCCGATGGCCGCATCGCCGTGGTGGATCCGGACGCGGTGCGTGGACCAGAGCTCGTCCGTTCGCGGGTGGGTACCCCACGGGATCTCCCGTCGGACGTGGAAGCTCGGGGGAATGGAGAGCCGCCCGACCCGGTGGCCCAGCAGGTGGCCCGCCGCCGCGAGCACGGCGCCGTGGTTGCGCTCCCAGGACACCGTGGAGAACGCCGCGTGCGACCTCACGTCCGTGGACAGGAGGACGAGCTGCTTCCCGGTCTCGCGGGCGATCTCCTCGAGCGAGGCGGACAGGGCCTCGCGGCGCACGTGGTCTCCCAGCCCGACGTCGAGGCCGAACACGTAGAGGAGGTGGTCGTACCGGGAGGCGGCGCTCAAGAGCGTGTAGAAGGAGTCGACGCCTCCCGTGAAGCAGAGGGCGTGGCCCGGCGCCGGGTGGGACTCGTCGCGGCGGATGGTCGCGGCCTGGATGGGATACGTCGCGGGGTAGCCCCACCACTCGGCGAAGACGCCGGCGAGCGTGCGGGTGCCCAGGACCCACGTCGCGTCGAGCGGCTGGGGAACGAGGAGGCGCGCCCGCGCCTTCATGGCGGGGAGCAGCAGGGGCCCGGCGAACGACTCCACGGCGGGACGGAGCCGGATCGTCTCCGACCGGAAGGAGAGGACGCCGCCGCCGACCGCGGCCGAGAGGAGACAGCCCCTCTCCTCGGCCGCGATGGGGCCCAGGGTCCACGAGGCGTTCCTCTCCCGGGGGCGGCGTCTCGCCATCGCGACAGCCTACCTCCCGCCCCCCGACCGCACCGTCCGGGCCGCCAGGCGACGAGGCGTTGCCTCTCGCGTACAAGGGCGGATTCGACACGATCGGGAGCGAGGCATGAACCAGGGCATCCACGCGAGCGAGCAGGAGCACTCCGGCCGGGGGGCCGTCTTCTTCCGGCCGGGCACGGAGCCGACGTACCCGCCCGACCTCGGGATCGAGCCGGTCCACCTCGAGATGGACCTCGTCCTCGACGTGAAGGGCCGCCGCCTCGAGGGCCGCGTCGTCCACCACCTCCGCGCGCGGTCCCCCGACGTGTCCACGGTGCGGCTCCACGCCGTGGGATTCGAGCGCGTGGACGTTCGCGATGCGGACGGACGCGAGGTCGATGCTCGATACGACGGTCGGGAGATCCGCGTGTCGTGGGCGGAGGCCTTCGGCGACGGCGAGACCCGCCGGCTCGTCGTCGACTACGCCGTCAACGACCCGATCACCGGGCTCTTCTTCTCGGGGCCGACCGAGGCGTACCCGGACGACGCGTGGTGGGCGGCGACGGACCACGAGACGGAGCGGGCGCGGTACTGGCTGCCCACGATCGACCTTCCGAACGCCCGGCCGACCCTGGCGATGCGCCTGCGCGCCGACGAGGGGTTCACGGTCCTCGGCCCGGGAGCGTCCGCGGGGGAGGAACGCCACGGGGACGGGACGAAGACGGTCGCGTGGACGCTCGATCAGCCCTGCCCCTCCTACATCACCTGCTTCGCCGTCGGCGACTTCGTCGAGAGCGACGACGGCGCCTTCCGGGACGAGCGGTCCGGCGAGGTCGCCTGCCGCTACTACACGACGTCGGCCTTCTCGCCGGCGGACCTGTTGCGTTCGTTCGGCCGCACCAAGGACATGCTCGCGTGGATGACACGCACGTACGACCACGCGTTCCCGTTCCCCAAGTACTACCAGTTCGCGCTGCCCGCGTTCGGGGGCGCCATGGAGAACATCTCGCTCGTCAGCTGGGACGACCAGTTCGTGCTCGACGAGACCCTCGCCCGCGAGTGGCAATCGCTCGTCGACGTGATCAACGTCCACGAGATGGGACACAGCTACTTCGGGGACATGGTCGTCTGCCGGGACTACGCGCACGCCTGGCTGAAGGAGAGCTGGGCGACGTACACGGAGAGTCTCTGGCTCGAGTCCGCGCACGGCCGGGACGAAGCCGACTACCACCTGTTCGCGGGACTCGATGCGTACCTCCGGGAGGCCGACGAGTCGTACGTGCGACCGATCGTGACGCGCGTCTTCGACCACTCCTGGACCATGTACGACCGTCACCTCTACCCGGGTGGCGCCGTCCGCATCCACATGCTCCGGGGCATGCTCGGCGACGAGGCCTTCTTCCGGGGCGTGCGGGCGTACCTGAAGGACAACGCGTTCGGCGTGGTGGAGACCGCCGACTTCCGGCGCGCCCTCGAGGCGGCGTCCGGCCGTTCGCTCGTGCGGTTCTTCGACCAGTGGTTCCTGGGCAAGGGCTATCCGAAGGTGAAGGCGACCCTCGTCTGGGACGGGAAGCGCAAGGAGGCGACGCTCACCCTGGAGCAGACCCAGGTCGACGAGAAGAAGGGCGTCGGTCTCTTCGCGTTCGACCTCGACCTGGAGTGGGTGGTGAAGGGAACCACCCGCGTGCGCACGGTCCACCTGGAGAGGCAGAAGCACGTCGTGCACCTCGGGGCCGACGAGGCGCCGGAGTTCGTCCGGATCGACCCGCGGGGCCGCGCCGTGATGCGGCTCGAATTCAACCCCGGCGACGATCCGCTCTCGCGCCAGCTCCGGGAGGCGCCCGACGTTCGCGGCCGGATCCTGGCCGCCCGCGAGCTCTGCCGGACCGGCCGGGCGAGGAACGTGCGCGCCGTGGCCGACGCGTACGGGAAGGAGCCCTTCTGGGGCGTGCGGTGCCGGCTCGCCGAGGCACTCGCCGAGGCGGGGACCTCCGAGGCCGTGGCGGCGCTGGCGACGATCGTCGGCCAGGAGCAGGACCCGCGGGTCCTGGAGCCCCTCTTCACGGCGGCCGCGAAGATCCGGGATCCCGGGCTCCGCCGGGCCCTGGAGGCGCGCCTCGACCGAGGCCTCGACCTCTACCGCGCGAAGGCCGCGCTCCTGAGGGCGCTGGGCGCGCAGCGGGAGGACGCCCCCTACGAGCGGCTCGCGACGGCCGCCGGCGAAGCCGACCGCTATGGGTTCGTCCAGTCGGGAGCGCTCCTCGCGCTGGGCGAGACCCGCCGGGAGGAAGCCCTCGACCTCCTGCTCGCTCGCCTTCCCGCCGGCGCCACCTCGAACCGCGCGCGCCCGGCCGCGGCGATCGCGCTCGGGCGCCTCGCGCGGGGCCTGAGGGGGCGCGGACGCGAGCGGGCGGTCGAGGCGCTCCTGGACGCGCTGCGCGACCCGTCGGACCGGGTGCGGAAGGCCGCGGTGCAGGCGCTGGCCACCGTAGGCGACGCGGCGGCGGTGGGCCCGCTGGAGCGGGCGGCGAAGGGGGTCTCGGACCAGGAGCGCGTGGCCTTCGAGCGGGCGGTCGAGAGGATCCGCAAGGTCGAGAAGCCGCGGGTGCCCGAGCTGGAGAAGACGGTCGAGGAGCTGGCCACGCGCGTGCGCAAGGCCGAGGACGAGATCGAGCGCCTCCGCGCCCGGGAGTGAGGATCCACGCGCTCACGGGCCAGGCCGGTGGGCGCTCACGATCGACGCGCTGCGCCAGGTGAGACTCTCCGTCGTCACGTCCCGGTAGCCCGCGCCGCGAAGCGCCCGCGTGAACGCCCGCGTCCACGGCGTCCGCCGGATCCAGTCCTCGAGCCGGTGGTCGAAGGCCGCGCTCCACTCCGGGAAGGCCCGGCGCCAGGCCGTGGCGAGGAGGCGCATGTGGAGCGTCCACACGGCGCGCGGCGGTCCCGCGAGGGGCAACGTGAAGTCGTGCACGGCGAGGACGCCGCCCGGCGCAAGGTGGCCGTCGAGATTCGCGACGAGCCGGTCCGCGACGACGTACTTGGGGAGGTAGCTCGACACCACGGCGTCGAAGCGCCCCGGGAGCGCCACCTCCTGGGCGTCGCCCAGGATCCACTCGACGCGGCGCGGCACGCCCGCGAACCGGCGCCGCGCGCGGTCGAGGTACTCCGCCGTCAGGTCCACGCCGACGACCTCGGCCGTGGGGCATCGGTCGAGGATCGCCCCGGTGAGGAGGCCGGTGCCGCACGCGAGGTCGAGCACGCGGCCCGCCCCGACCGGCACATGGGCCAGGAGCCGGCGCTTCCACCGGCGGTCGAGGCCGAACGTCGCCCACGCCGCCACCCGGTCGTACGAGCCGCTCGTACCCCGGAAGAACGACCGGGCCACGGCCCGGCCGTCGGGAGGGAAGGGACGCTCGACTACTCCTCCTCGCCCTGCATGCAGCATCCTCCGGCCCGGCGGCACGACGAGCGCGCGAGGATACCGTGGCCCCGGGGAGGCGGACGTCGGCACCGGAAATCCTCGCCCCGGCGGTGAACGTCCGCATCCTTGGGGCCCATGAACGCACCGCCCGTCCTCCCCCGCCCCGATCTCCCCGACCTCGCCTTCTTCGGCGTGGACGAGACGACCCTCACCCGGGTCCTCGCGGAAGCCCTGGACCGCGGAGGGGACTACGCCGACCTCTACTTCGAGCACAGTCGGTTCAACAGCATCACGATGGAGGACGGGATCATCAGCCGGGCCTCCACGGGTACGGATCGTGGCGCCGGGATCCGCGTGCTCGTGGGCGACCAGACGGGCTACGCGTACAGCGAGGAGTTGCGGCTCCCGGCGATGCTCCACGCCGCGCGCACGGCCGCGGCGATCGCCCAGGGCGGGGGCGGCGTCCCGCCGCAGGCCTTCCGGGCGCGGGACGCCCGTGATCTCTATCCCGTCGCCGAGACGTGGGAGGAGGTGCAGGTCGCGCGGAAGCTCCCCCTCCTCCAGCGGGCCGACGCCATCTGCCGCGCGCTCGATCCGGCGATCGACAAGGTCACGGTGGGGTGGGCCGACGGGGACTCGCGGGTCGTGGTGGTCTCGAGCGAGGGCACGCTCCACTACGACCGGCGGCCGATGTCGCGGCTCGTCGTGGCCGTAACGGCCGCCCGCGACGGACAGCGGCAGAGCAACATGGCGAACCTCGCCGGCCGGCGCGGCATCGACTGGTACACGGAGGAGCGGCTGCAGCAGGTCTGCCGCGACGCGGTCAGCCGGACCATGATCCTCTTCGAGGCGCAGCGGCCGCCGGCGGGCGAGATGCCCGTGGTCCTGGCGGCGGGTGCGTCGGGGATCCTGCTCCACGAGGCGATCGGCCACGGCATGGAGGCGGACTTCAACCGCAAGGGCATCTCGATCTACGCCGACATGATCGGGAAGAGGGTCGCCGCGGACTGCGTCACGGTGGTGGACTCTGGCCTCCACGACCACGAACGCGGGGCGCTCAACGTCGATGACGAGGGCGGGGAGACCCAGGAGACGGTCCTGGTCGAGAACGGCGTCATGCGCTCGTACCTCCACGACCGGATCAGCGCCGGCCACTACGGCGTCCCGACGACCGGATCCGGCCGGCGCCAGTCGTTCCGTCACGCCCCCATGCCCAGGATGCGGTGCACGTACATGCGCAGCGGACCTCACAGTCGCGAGGAGATCATCCGATCGGTGGACCGCGGCATCGTGGCGGAGACGTTCACGAACGGGCAGGTGCAGATCGGCGCGGGCGACTTCACCTTCTACATCAAGAACGGATGGCTCATCGAGAACGGTCGGATCACGGCGCCCATCAAGGACGTCAACATCATCGGGAACGGTCCGGACGCGCTGAAGAACATCACGATGGTCGCGGACGACATGAAGCTCGACACGGGCGGCTGGACCTGCGGCAAGAACGGCCAAGGCGTACCCGTTTCGCAGGGCATGCCGACCGCGCTCGTCTCGAAGCTGACGGTGGGAGGCGAGGATGCCTGAGCTCGATCGCCCCGAGGTCTGGAGCTGGGAAGAACAGTTGGCCCAGGCCCGGACGGCGTGCGACATGGCGAAGGCCGCCGGAACGGACGACGCCGTGGCCAGCGTGTCGCGGCGTCGCGGCGTGAGCTTCGTCTGGCGCGACGACCGGATCGAGAAGGTCCAGGAGGACGCCTCGCGTTCCCTGGTGATCGAGCTCTACGTGGACGGGCGCTACTCGACCCACGTCACGCACGACTTCGATCGCGCGCGTCTCGCCGCCTTCCTGATGGATGCGGTCGCGCTCACCCGTCACCTCGAGCCCGATCCGCACCGGTCCATCCCGGATCCCCGGCTCTACGAAGGCCGCAGCGACGTGGACCTCGACCTCGTGGACCCCGATCTGACGTCGCTCGACCGGGAGGAGCGGATGGCCATCTGCCGGACGCTCGCGGAAGCCGCGCGCGAGGATCCGTCGGTGATCTCGGCGACCTCGCGGGTCCAGGACACCTACGGGACGCTCGCGCAGGCGAGCACGAACGGCTTCTCCGGCGCCGAAGCCTCCACCGTGCTGTTCCAGGGAGCCACGGTGACGATCCGCGACGGCGAGAGCAAGCGCCCGGAGGCCAGCCACAGCGTGGCCGGGACGCATCGGGCGGATCTGCCCGCGGTCGCGTCCGTCGGCACGGAGGCGCTACGGCGCGCGCTCGACGCGCGCGGCGCCGCGAAGACCGGCTCGACGCGAACGGCCATGGTCCTTCACCCGGAGACGGCAGCGGCCTTCGTGGCTCGGATGCTCGGGGCGATGAGCGCAGGCCAGGTCCAGCAGGGGCGGTCGTTCCTCGCCGAGAAGCGGGGCGGGAAGATCGCCTCGGATCTCCTGACGATCCGCGACGAGCCCCTCCTGCCCCGGGCCCTCGGCTCCCGGACCTTCGACGACGAGGGGATCGCCGCGCACGCGCGCGCCATGGTCGAGGACGGCGTCCTCGAGGCCTTCTACGTGGACACCTACTACGGGAAGAAGCTCGGGTGGGAGCCCACCACGGGTTCGCCGAGCAACCTCGTGTTCCGCCACGGCGACCGCGACCTCGACGGCATCCTCCGCGACCTCGACGACGGGATCCTCGTGACGTCGTGGCTCGGGGGCAACGCCAACATGACGAGCGGCGACTTCTCGTTCGGCGTGCGTGGCCATCGCATCCGCTCGGGCGCGCGCGCCGAGCCCGTCTCCGAGATGAACGTCACCGGGAACTACCTCGACCTCATGCACCGACTCGTCACCGTAGGCAACGACCCCGTCCCGTGGTACGCGTGCCGCACGCCCACGCTGGTCTTCGACGGCGTGCAGTTCAGCGGGGCCTGAGGGAAGCCGGACGCAGGGTCCGGCCGAACTCAGTGCGGGAGCGTGACGTCGAGGTCCGGGAGCACGCGGCGGGCGCGGGCGAGATCGCGGGCGAGGTCGTCCATGCGCGCCCGGGCCGCGGCCTCCGAGGGGAACGCGATGCGTTGGATGCCGGCGACCGCCGCCCGGGCGACGTCCCCGAGCCCGCGGTCGGTGATCAGCCCGAGGGCGTGGGCCTCCACGGCCGCTCCGACGTAGGTATCGAAGAAGACGACGCCCTTCTCCCGCCACGCGCGGCGCTGCGGCGGGGGCGTTCCCACGACGTCGTGGATGAGGACGGCCGCCATCGCCGCGGGCGCGTCGGCCTCGATCTTGGCCCCGAGGATCGCGTCGCCCTGGCCGCTGTCGCCGATGAAGACGAAGCGGTAGCCGGGATAGAGGGCGCGAAACCGCTCGAAGTTCCGGTCCTTCTCCGCCGCGATCCGCTCGTCCCCCAGCGCCGCGGTGAAGCTCCCCGCGAGCACGACGGCGTTCCCCAGACCGAGACGGGCCAGCATCCGGTGGGTCGCGTCCTCCACCAGACCCAGCGGGTCGTCGGGCCGCGCGGTCAGGAACGCGAGATCGCCGCGGCGCCCGTCGTCCGTCGTCGGCGCGCCGGCGTGGAACACGGCCCGGTCGAGGGCGTCGTAGAACGCGAGGACGCCGGGGTAGGGCACGTGCCCGGGATAGCGCTCGTCCTTCCAGTTCGGTCGGAGCGTGTCGTCGATGTCGGAGAGGATCTCCAGCTCGGAGGCGGGCCGCGCCTCCTTCGCGACGTGCGCGAGGATCCGGCGGCGTAGCCCGGCGTCGTCGATGTCCACGTAGACGAGGTGCTGCAGGTCGTGGTGGTCCCCCCCGGCGTCGATCGCTTTCTCGAGCGCCGTGAGGTCGGCGCCCGCCGTGGAGAGGAACACGCGGGCGATGGCCCTCTCCTCCGACGGGTCCGTGTGTCCGCGCTGGAGGGCGTCCACGAGCGCGGCGCGGGCGGCGACGGAGAGGTCGCCGAGGCGGTCCTCGGAGAGGAGGCGCAGCAACGCCGTGCGATTCCGCGGCCCGGCGAAGTGGTCGTCCACGTCCTCGAGCAGCTCGTGGAGGTCGAGACGGCGGACGAGCGCGTCGAAGCGGGGCGGCGGAGCGCCGCGGAGGACCGCCAGGATCTCCGCCTCCTCCGTCCGGTCCGTGTGCCCCTCCATCCGCGCCCGGATGCGCTGGAGGTCGCCGCGGAGGGCGTCGTCCCCGTCCCCATCGGCCCACGCCGGCACCGCGGCCGCCGCCAGGAGGGCGAGCGCGAGACACAGGACCGGGATCGTCCGGGGCATGACCGTTCACGAGCGTAGCGCGCGAGGGCGGCTACGTCGCGTAGATCTGCGCAAGCGGGCCTTCGAGGGCGAGATCCGGTCCGACGAGCAGGTGGTCGGGCATGACGGTCGGGTCCTGGGCGAGGAGGGGGAGCGCCTGGGCGCGCTTCGCGTCCGCTTCCTGGCCCCGTTCCGTCAACATCCGTTCGTAGATCCGCTCGACGGACAGCATGCGCCCGAAGGACCCGTGCTGGGCGGCGGCGTACACCTCGCCGGCCGTCTCGCGGTCCTCGTGGGCGAGGACGGCGTCGCGGAGCTGCCGCGCGCTCCGGAGGGCGAGGGAGAGCCCCTGTCCCCAGGAGGGGTCGCTGGTCCCGGCAGCGTCCCCCACCAGCGCGACGCCGTCCTGGTAGGGACGCTCCACCCAGGACGCGGCGCCATCGAAGGACGCGAGGGGACCGGCCGCCCTCGCGCCGGCGAGGCACGCTGCAGGCAGGCCGGCGCGGATCGCGAGGTCCCGGAGGCGATCCACGTCCTTCTCTCCCTGCAGGTGGATGTCCTCCTCATGGCGGGTCATCACGTAGGTCCGCGCCCGACCGCCGCCCAGCGGAAACAGCACCGCCTGGTGGCCGATGTCGATGTCGAACGCCAACGTCGAGGTGTCGGAGGGAGCGTCGACGAGGCCCTCCAGCAGGACCCCGGAGACCCGCAGGCGCTTGGGGTTGCGCTGCACGTCGAAACCGGCGGCCCGGCGCACCAACGAATCGCGACCGTCGGCTCCGACGGCGAGCGACGCCGTACGCTCCTCCACGCGGACGTCCTCCTGGAAGGCGACGCGCACCGGCACCCCCGGGGTCACGGCCCGCGCGCGAACGCCCCGGCGCACCTCCGCCCCCGCATCGGCCGCCGCGGCGAGCAGGGTCTCCTGCATCGCGGGGTGGAAGAAGGTGAGGAGGGGCCTGCCGGCAGGCGTGGTCGCGGCGATCGGCCGGTGGACGATCTTCGTGCCGTTCAGCACGATGTCCCACCAGGCGACCGTGTGGGCGCACGAGGAGCACAGGAGGTCGAGGACCCCGAGCTCTTCGGCCTCCCGCACGCCCCACGGCACGAGGCCCTCGCCGCGGACGCGATCGCGGAACGTCGGGTCGCGCTCCAGCACGAGGACGCGCGCCCCCTGCTCCGCCATCGCCCTGCCGAAGACGGCGCCGCCGAGTCCTCCTCCGATCACGATGAAGTCGTAGTCGGCCATGTCGTGGGCCTCCCCTCGGGTCCCGTCGCGGCTCTTGCCACGATAGGCGGCCGAGGCAGGGCCGATGGCCCCTGGTGCTAGGGACCTTGGCCCTATGGACGCGCGGCCTACGGCCTCTCCTGCCCCACGAACTCGACGGGGAGGCCCGACGGGTCGAAGGCGGTGAACCAGGCGTAGTCCCGGCCCATGTCCATCGGCGCCTCGGCGGGCTCGAGCTTCACGCCCCGTGCCTTCAGCCGCGCGTGCCACGCGTGCGGCGACGGCACGTCGAACGCGAAGGTCGTGCGCGCGAGAGGGACGTCCCCGGGGGAGGCGTCCGGCCGCCGATGACGTAGAGGCCGAGAGGTTCGCCGCCCGGCCCCTCCCCGAACCGGATGTAGGCGGCCTTGTCGCCCATGGGCTGCACGTCGCCCAGTCCGAGGACGTCGCGGTAGAAGGCCAGCGACGCCTCGAAGTCGACGGCGTAGACCGAGATCATGCCGATGCCGCGGATGTCGGTGTCCACCGATTCGCCCTCCCGCGCCGAGAGGCTACGAGGATAGCGGCACGATCCGGTACGCGCACCGGCGCGCTCCCTGGAGGATGTGCTCCACCCGCTCCACGGTCACGCCAGGTCCCAACACCTGCCGGAACAGCGACAGCTCGCCGTCGCAGAGCCCGACGCACGCCTCGGCGGCGGCGCACACGGGGCAGTGGTTCTCGACGAGGAGCAGGGCGCCGCCCGGCTCGCGGCGCCACGTGGCGAGGTAGCCCTCCTCCCGCCGGAGCCGGGCGAGCGCGGCGACCCGCTTCGCGGGGGCAGCGCCGGCGGGCGGCAGCCGCTGCCGATAGGCCCCCGCCTGCCGCTTCGCCCGTTCCCGGAGCAGCCGCGCGAGCCCCTTCGCCCCGAACGCGTCCTTCGCCGCCGCGAGCATGCCGACCGCCAGCTCGGCGTGGGAATCCGGGAAGAACGCGTCGGCCGCCGCCGTCGCGCGCCAGAGGCGGCGCGGCCGCCCGACCCCCTCGGGCACCTCCCGGTACGCCACGAGGCCGCGATCGAGCAGCCGCGAGAGGTGCTGGCGGACGGCCGTCGGCGAGACGTGGAGACGGCGGGCGAGAGCGGCGGCGGACCGCGGGCCCTTGGTCTTGAGGAGGTGGAGGATCCGCTCCTCGGCGGCGCTGGGGGCGCGGGGCGTCATGCCACGAAGGTAGTCGCCGCCGCGTATTTCGCAAGGTGCGGCTTGTCATATCCAGACGGCCCGCGTAGAAAAAGAAAAGCGATGACTTTTCTTTTTAGGAGCATGGCATGGCCGTCAAACACCTGGATCACCTGAACATGTCGGTGGCCGACCTCGGTGCGAGCATCGACTGGTACGGTCGCGTCTTCGGGTTCCGGAAGGTGGAGGAGGGCGTGGACGGGGGGCGGCCCTGGGCCATCCTCCGCTCCGGCGAGGCGCTCCTGTGCCTCTACGAGCACGACGAACGGGGGACGCCCGACCCGGAGGAGCACGGCCACCACGGCCTCGCCCACTTCGGCCTCCGCATCACGGATCGAAAGGCGTGGGAGGCGACGGTGGCGCAGGAGAAGCTCCGTGTCGCCCACGGCGGCGCGTACCGCTGGCCCCACTCCACGGCCTGGTACGTGACGGACCCGACCGGCTACGAGATCGAGGTCGCCCTCTGGGACGACGACGCCGTGCGGTTCTGATCGACCGCGCGCGGCGTCAACCCGGATGAGCCGGCGGCGGAGGGAGACGCGGTCCGGGGATCCCGACGGGAGGCCGGGTCTTCCTCTCGAGCCACGGCCCCCACCGATCGTGCGTGCGCACGACGACCGCGACCAGGACGAGCGCGCCGAGCGTGATCAGGACGAGCCCGCCCAGCGTGTTCCCGTACCCCGGCGTCCGCGCGCCCTGCCGGCGGCACGCCCGAACGTAGAGCCAGCCCTGGTAGAGGGCGAACGGCAGCGGCAGGAAGAACAGGCACGCCGACAGGAGGCACCACCACCGCACGCGCGCGGCCAACGCCTCGAGGTCCTCGTCGGCCCCCGGCGTCCGGGCCCCGGCCTCCGCGTCGTTCTCGTTCTCGTCCTCGCCACCCGCCGCCCCGTCCTCCCCACCCGCCGCCCCGACCGCGGGGGCCGCCTCCAGCAGCGCGCGCGCCCGCTCCGCGTCCTCGGCCCGGACCTGGATGCGCGCGAACATCGGGCTGAAGCCGGTGATGAAGGGATCCACGCGTTTCGTCACGTGGTCCGGGAGAAACGTCGGGATGCCCTCCTCCTCCAGGAGACCCTGGTGGAGATCGGCGGCCCAGAGAGGCCCGGAGAAGACGGTCACCAGTCGGACGTCGGCCACGACGCGATCCTACCTTTCGGCGCGCCCCGTCCAGAGGGGCGCGAAGGGATCGTCCGGCAAGCAGGGGAGGTGGTCGCGGAGCGCGGTCTTCTCGACGGCCAGCCGCAGCAGGGCGTGTCCCAGCCCCGCGTTTCCCTGCATCCAGCCCGTCGGCACGTACGGGTGCGCCCTCGTCTTCTCGTCCGCCTCGTCGTATAGCGCCAGCACGTGCTTCCCCCCCACCGGGACCAGGGTCGTCAGGACGTCGTCGCCGAGACGCCGGGCCTCGACGAGCCAGCGCTCGTCCCCGGTCGCGCGATGGAGGTCGAGAAGCGCGTCGATCAGCCCGGCCGCGCCGCAACAGCGGGTGGTGTTGGCGTAGCGGCAGGCGCCCGCGTCCATGCCCGCCGCGTGGAGGACGCCGCCGCCGCCCCGCGCGGCCACGTCGAGCCACTCGCCCTCGCCGGTGACGCGATGAAGCCGTAGGAAGAGGCGGATCGTTCCCGCGGCGCCGTGGCACCAACTGTTCATCACCCAGTCGCGTCGGCCGGCCGGCGGCGATCCGCCGTAGTAGTCCCAGAGGAGGGCGCCCGCGCCGACGTCCCGTGCGCGCGAGCGGATCCACGCCGCGGCGGCGCGCGCGACGGCGGTCGACTCACGACCTCCCACCGACGCGAGGAAGAAGGCGATGCCCGCCGCGCCGTGCGAGAAGGCCGGATCCGCCCGACCCCCGCGCTCCCAGCGCGCGCCGTGCTCGTCCCGCGTGGCCTCGGCGACGAGCCACGCCGCGGCCTTCTCGGCCAGGACGCGGTAGCGGGCGTCTCCCGTCGCGCGGGAGAAGGACAGCAGCGCGAGCCCGATGCCCGCCTCCCCGGCGATGACGTCGCGCGCTCCTCTCTCCCAGTGGACGCCGCGGTCGTCCGCCTTCGCCTCGAGGAGCACGCGGGCGAAGGCCCCCTTCGCGCCCTCGAGGAAGGCCGGGTCCCCGGTGGCGTCGTGCACCGCCGTCAGGAAGCAGCCGATGCCGGCGTTGCCGACGTAGAGCCCCAGGCCGTCTCCGTCGGGAAGGACCCGACCGCGGCGCTCCACCGCGCCCTTCCAGGCAAGCGCGCCCACTCCGGCGGGCCGGGCCGCGGCGAGGAGGCGGCGCCCGGCGGCGACCGCCGTCTCGAGGTAGCGCTCGTCGCCCGTCACCCGCCAGAGGTCGAGGAGGTAGAGGCCGGCTCCCGCCGAGCCCGCGTAGAGCGACACGGGGAACGAGAGGGCCTCGCCCGCCGCGGCGGGTCCGTCGCCCTCGTACTGGGCCCAGATCCCCTCGTCGCCCGGGGGCCGCGCCGTCCCCACGAGGTCGTCGCCGATCTCCCGCGCCGCGGCGAGAAACCTCGCCTCGGGTGCCGACCCGGCCTCCTCCTCCGCCGCGGCCGTGGGAAGGAGGGCGGTCGTCAGGAGGAGGAGCGCGACCCATCGCCTGGTCGGGGACAGGGTGGAGGGCATGGTCGAGGGCATGGTGGCGGGCATGGTGGCGGGCATGGTGGCGGGCATGGTGGCGGGCATGGTGGCGGGCATGGTGGCGGGCATGGTGGCGGGCATGGTGGCGGGCATGGTCGAGGGCATGGTCGAGGGCATGGTCGAGGGCATGGTGGCGGACAGGCGCGAGGCCAGCGTACCGGGCCCCGCGCGATGTGGGCACGAAGCCCCGCCCGGGCGGCGACCCGGGCCGAGGGAGGTCGCCGGTCTCCGGCTACCCTCAACCCATCCTCGGGCGGTTCGCGTCGGGATGGAGGTTCGGAGTCGCGTTGGAACTGCCGTTTCGCTCCCGCGGTGACGAACTCCTCCCTGCGGGCGCGATGCGGACCCTGAGGGCGAGCGTCCGGCGCCGCGCCGAGGGACGGAAGCTCTCGGCCGTCGTGGCCTACGCTTTCGACGCCTCGACCCGCATGCTCCCCTTCGTCTTCGTGGACAAGTGGATGGCCCCGGGAGGCCCGCGCGCCGTGGCCTCCGCCCTCGTCGATGCGGGGATCGAGACGCGCGTGGTGCTCCAGCAGTGGAACCCGCGCTTCGACCCCGCCCTCATGCAACTGGACGGGCGCCTGCCGGACCTCTTCCTCGTGTCGAGCATGGGCATCCACGGCCGCGCCATGGACGGGTTGCTCCGCCGGATCCAGACGGTGGATCCCGCCGACCGTCCGCTCGTCCTCGCGGGCGGACCGCGCACGAACTACGAGCCCTGGCGCGTGTTCGGCTCCGATCCCTCCGCACCGTGGGGGGCGGACGTCGCGACCACCGGCGAGGTCTACGTTCTCCTGGCGCTGCTGGACCTCCTGCTCGCCGAGCGGGCGAAGGGGGAACCGCTCCGTCGCACGTTCTTCCGCCTGCGGGACCACGGCTGGCTGGATCACATCCCCGGGCTCGTCTACGCCCGCGGCGCGCGGGAAGGCGTGGCGGAAGAGTTGGTCGACACCGGCGTGCAGCGGCTGCTCGCCGACCTGGACGAACTGCCCGATCCCGTGGCGGGGTTCGCCTGCCTCGAACCCCCCGGCCGCAACCGCGCCCTGGGTCCCCGCCCCCTGCCCCCCGAGCGCGTCCGCCGCTACACCCCCATCGCGTCGATCGAGATGACGTACGGTTGCCGCTTCCGTTGCCCGTACTGCCCGATCCCCGCCTACAACCAGCACCAGGACCGGCGGAAGAGCCCGGAGAGGATCGTCGCGGAGTTCCGTTCCCTGTACGAGACGTACGGCATCACCCGCTACTTCGGCACGGACGACAACTTCTTCAACCGCAAGGACCGCGCGTTCGACATCATCCGAAGGATGGAGCGGGCCCGCCTGTCGGACCGCACCCCGCTCGCGAAGCGCACGCGCTGGGCCACCGAGGTGACGGTCCACGACACCTACGAGATGCACGAACACCTGCCGCTCGCGCGCAAGGCCGGCGTCCGCGCCCTCTGGCTCGGCGTGGAGGACATGACCGCCACGCTCGTCAAGAAGGGGCAGTCGATCGACAAGACCCGGGCCGTGTTCCACGCGCTGAGGGACGCGCGCATCCACCCCATGCCGATGATGATGCACGACGACGGCCAGCCCCTGCTCTCGTGGCGCGGGGCGCGCGGCCTGCTGAACCAGGCGCAGCTGCTGAGAAGCGCCGGCGCGATGACCTTCCAGGTGCTCTACCTGACGCCCGCGCACGGCTCCAAGCTCTACAACGAGACGTACGAGTCGGGGCTCGCCTACGCCTCCGCGGGGGGCCACCCCGTGGACGAGTCGATGCTGGGCGGCAACTACGTCGTCGCGTCCCGGCACCCGCGGCCGTGGTTTCGCCAGCTCGACGCCATCCTCGCCTACCTGTGGTTCTACAACCCCCTCCGGTTCCTGAAGGCCCTGGTCCTGCCGACGAACCGCAAGCGCGGGTTCTACGACGCGTCCTACCAGGTCTTCGGCATGCTCGGGCTCCTCTTCAACCTGCGCCGCGCCCCCTGGTGGATCCTCCGCCTGCTGCGCGGCCCGGTCGTCCGCGCCTCCCGAGTGCCCCGCCCGCACGTCCCGATGCGCGCGCCGGACGCCGCCGAAGCCGCCCACGACATCCCCGAGGGCCCCGACCCGAAGCGGGTCCGCCGCCTCGCGACACCGTCCTTCGCGGAAGACGAGGAGAAGGGCCTTCGCCGCCGCGGGCACGCCACGCTGTCAAGCCGTGCCGGCCAGGGGGCGGCGCAGCCACCCGCCCCACGCAAGACCCACGACGACGAGCCCCACGGCGGCGATCACGTCCGTCGCGTAGTGGTAGCGGAGCACCAGGGTCGCGACGGTGATCAGCACGGCGCCCGCGAGCGCGAAACGGCCGTACCGCGGGGCGACGCGAAGCGCGACGACGGCGACGATCCAGGACAGCGCGGTGTGGCCGCTGGGGAAGCAGTCCGGCGTCACCTGGTTCTGGGCGATCAGGGCGCGAAGCGGTTCCGCGAGTCCCAGCCCCCGGACGTCGTGCGTGAACCACCCCGGGAACGCCCACCACGGGCCCATCGCCGGTAGCACGAGGTAGAGGACGAAGTTCAGGAGATACGCGCCGACCCACGCCGCGAGGAACCCACGGAGCCGGTTCCACGCCTCCCGCCCCGGCCCGCGCCCGTAGCGGGCGAGCAGGAGGACGAGCAGGCCGTACCCCCAGAGGTAGTAGGAGACGTACGCGATCTGGAGCCCCTCGACGAGGGTGCGCCCGGCGATCGTCCCCGGGCCGATCCAGGCGGAGCGGTCGATCGCGATCGCGAGTTGCCCGTTCGGCCACAGCCACCCGAGCAGCGCCCCGTCCACGTGGGCGAGCCACGCGTCGTGGAGCCCCAGGCCGAGCGCCTGGAAGACGCGGGCGGTCGCGGCGTAGTGGACGGGGACGCCCGCAGCCAGCGCGAGGGCCAGCGCGATCCGGATCGAAGGCCGCGGACCCCGGGCGGCCGCGAGCGCGAGGAGGCCCGTCGCGACGCTCAGACCGAGGGAGAGGGCCACCGGGCCGCGGGGACCGGCCAGCAGGGCTCCGACAGGGCCGACGAGGACGGCCGCCGCCAACAGCGCCGCCCACCCGCCGCGTGGCGGACCCCGGTTCACGACGCGAGGAACGCGAAGCCCTCGATCTCGATCAGGAGGTCGCTCCGACAGAGCCGCGCCTGGATGCCGGTGGAGGCAGGCAGCGGGGCCAGGCCCATGCACTCGTAGAAGAGCGTGCGCACCTTGTTGAACTCGTCGTAGTCGCGCTCGATGTCACGGAGGTAGCAGCTGGTCCGCACCACGTCGGACCACGTCGCGCCCTCCGAGGCGAGCAGCGCCGTGAGGTTGCGGAAGGTGCGCCAGGTCTGGGCCCTCAGGTCGCCGACGTAGATCGTCTCGCCCGAGGCGTCGATGCTCGCGGTGCCCGAGAGGTAGAGGATGCGCTGGCCCGGTTGGAGCGTGATGGAGAGCCCCCGCGTGAAGGAGGAGGGCAGTCCGTAGCAGTAGGCCTCGTTCAGGACGTCGTGGTTCGTGATGGGCGCGCGGGCGACCTGCGGTTCCTTGCCCTCGCGGCCGAGGATCCGCCCCTCGTCGTCGAGGATCCCGAGCGCCTTCATCTCGATCCGCTCCCCCGCGGAAAAGCCCTCGTCCACCTGGCCCAAGACACGCTTCTCGTCCGTCACCGGCTGTGCTCCCGAGAGACTCGTCCCGTGGATCCTATCAGCCGGGTCAGAGACTACGCAGGTACGTCACGAGGTCGGAGAAGGCCTGCGGCGAGAGGTCCGAGACCTTGCCGTGGGCATCCCCCGCGCCCTCCCCGCGCCAGATGTCCTCCAGGGTGAGCGCGCGGCCGTCGTGGAGGAAGGGGCCGCCGCGCCCGATGCCCCTCAGATGCGGCACGTCGAAGAGAGGGGACTCGTCGTACGGTCCGCCGGTCCCGACGTCCGCGACCTCCCGGTTCGTGAACAACGGAGGCGGGTGGCACGAGATGCACCGCTCGGCGGGCCGGAGCCGGCGGCCGGCGGTGTCGCGGCTGCGCTCGAAGATCCGGCGTCCCCGGTCGATCGCCGCTCGCACGTCGGGCGGCGCCGTCGCGGCGTCGATCGGCGGACGGGGCGGGGGGAGGGAGAACAACCAGGCCGCGAGGTCGTCGAGTCGGTCCGCGGGAATGACGCGAGCCCGGGTCAACACCATCGCGAAGCGGGCGCCGCATTGGCGTTGGAGCGTCGGGTTCAGGCCGCTCCACTTGAACGGCGCCGTGCCGGCGAGGCCGCGCAGCGACCGGTTGAGGACGATGTCCTTCCCGACACCGTCGATCTCGAAGTCGTACGTCAAGCCGTCGGAGTGCGCCTCCGGATGGCACGAGCGGCAGGCGAACGCGCCCTGGAAGCAGTAGGAGGCGTCGTGGAAGGCCCGCTCGCCCCGGAGAAGCGCGTCCGGTGGCGGTCGCCGGCCCAGGTCCACGCTGGAGACGACCGTCCCGTCCGCGTCGAGGAACAAGATCCGGTCGTCGAGACGTTCCGAGATCGCGACGAGGTCGCCGCCCGCCGCCGGTACCCGGACCACGCCGCGCGGGTTCCAGCCGGTGGCGACACGGCGGAGGAGCCAACGCGACGCGAGCGCGAGGTTCTCGGGCCGTCCCGGCCGCCCCTCGTCGCGCGCGGCGAGGAGTGCCGCCCGGTCCAGGATGCCGACCTCGTTCCCCCCTCCCGATGCGACGAACACGCGCGGCACGTCGTGGAGCACCGCGATCCCTCCCGGGTCGGCGAACCCCCGGGCGGGCATGGTGAGCGGGAGGATGCTGGCGTCGCCGCGGGCCGCGTCCACGAGCGCGACCACGCCCGAGACGACCCACCCCCGCGCGACCTGCACGACGGGGAGGAGGTTTCGGACGCGGAGGCCGGGAACGAGGATGTCTCGGCCGTCGGGGGTGAAGGCCAGCGCTTCCGACATGTGCATGGAGGGCAGCGGGACGCGGTGCGTGACGGCGAGGGTCGCCGCGTCGAGGAGCGTGACCTCGGCCGACGGCGGCTCGTCGGGGGGCGCCACGGTGGCGTGGCGGCTCGCCACGGCGATCGTCCTTCCGTCGGGGGAGAGGGCGAGCGCGAAGGGCTCCCGCCCGCAGCGTACGCGGCCCTCCACCCGGCCCTCGCCGAGGAGGACCGAGGCGACCTCCTCGTCGATGCGCAGCGCGACGAACAAGCGCCGTCCGTCGGCCGAGAAGGCGAGCCGCTCGGGTCCCTTGCCGACGGCGATCCGCCGCGTGACGCGCCCCGAGGCCGCGTCGAGCAGCACCACCTCGTCCTGCGGCTCGATCGAGACGGCGAGGGTCGCGCCGTCGGGGGAGAGGGCGAGGCCCCGCGGCGTCCCCCCGACGTCGATCTCCCGCGCGACCCTTGGCGCGGGCACGTCGATCTCGACGACGGTCGGCCTGCGGCCGCACGCCACGAACAGGCGACGGCCATCAGCCGTGGCCGCCATGGCCCACGGCGCGTACCGCCTCGGCGCGGGCGACGCCCCGGAGGGCGCGCCGAAGGCGAGGGCCGCGGCGAAGCCGGCGAGGACGGCGGCCGCGAAGAGGAGCTTCGCGCGCATCAGCGTCCCCCGCGGCCCTGGAGCGCTGCCGGGTCCGAGAGCACGGCACGCGGCCGACGGTTCTCCGGCGCCAGGGCGGGATCGTGGTGACAACCGACGCAGGTGCGCACCTCGCCCGGCCGCACCCAGAACGGCTCCTCGCACCGCGCGCGGGCACTCCCGTCCTCCCCCACCACCTCCAGGAAGAGCGGCGCGTCGGCCGGCACCCGCGCGAAGAACGACCCGTCGTCCTCCAGGGCGACCCCGCCGAGCGCCTCGCCCGGAGGCCGAACGCCCGCCGCGAACGGACCGCCCAGCCGCGCGAGCCGCACGCGCGTCCCTCCCTCGGCGCGTGCGTCGAGGGCGAGCAGCATGCCGGTGGGGAGCCCCTCGTCCACGACGCTCAGGTGCCCCTGCGGCTCCTCGCGGGGCCTGACGAGCACGGCGTGCGTCGCCGTCCAATCGTCGTTCCCGAGGAGGCGACGCGCTCCCGTCGCGCTCTCGAGCGCGACGCCGCCGTCCGCCCCGCCGCGCGTGACGACCCACGAACCGTCCCCGGCCGGCTCGCGAGCGAGCACGTCGCCTCCCGCCGAGACGAACGAGAACTCGCCGTCCTCGCCGACCCGCGGCCGCGCCAGGAGGACGGGGGACGACGGGGCGCCGTACGGACGCCACGCTCCCGTCCCGTCGGGGTGCACCGCGAAGAGGGTGAAGGGCTTTCGCCCGCGCGCGGAGGGCATCCACGTGGCGAAGACGACGCGGCCGTCCGGGTGCACCGTCGGATCGACGGCGAAGCCGCTGCCGAAGGTGATCCGCCGGGCTTCGCCCCCTTCCTCGCCGACGAAGAGGGCCGTCGCGCGGCCGAGAGGCCCTTCCGCTCCCGTGCGCCCGGCGAAGACGAACCTGCCGTCGGGGAGCCACGCGGGCTCGAACGCGTCGAAGGGGAAGGCGAGGACGACCCGGGGAGCGGGGTCGTCGAGGTCCGTCGCGTAGAGACGCCACCGCTCGCCCGGCTTCGCCTTGCCCGTGAAGAGCACGCGGCGTCCCTCGACGTCGAGAGCCGCACCACCGGCGGCGACCAGGCCTTCGGACAGCACGGACGTCCGGCCCCCCTCGCCGACCTCGCGGAGGACGAGCCGGCTACGGATCGGATACCGCTCCTCCGGTCCGTCCAGACCGACCCGTGCCGCGGCGGGTACCTGCGTCACGAGAAGGCGCAGGACGGGAGCAGGAGGCGGCTCGCCCCCTCGCCCGCATCCGGCTCCACCGGCCAGGGCAAGCAGCAGCGTGAGCACGAGGGGACGCACGATCATCCACGCCCGACGATACGCACGATCCCGCCGCACGAGCCGCGGATCCCGGAAGCGGCTATCTTGAACCCTCGCCCTTCTCCCCGAGGCCCTGCATGCGCGGCGTCGTCCCCCTCGATCCCCGCTTGAATCCCGGCTACCTCAAGCTCGACCTGTTCTGCCGGGGCGCGAGGATCGACGAGAGTTGTCACGTCGTGGAGGACGGCGGCCGGCCGATCCTGCGCGCGCGGGCCGGCCTGGGGAGCGGCCTGGAGCTCGTGCTCGCGGGCGGTCTCCGGGTCAACGTGCCGGTGAGCGAACCGTTCGCGGCCGACAGCCCCTACGTGCTCCGCCGCGAGGACGGCGGACGGCGCGCACGCTACGTATTGTTCGAGGGCGACGAGCCCGTCACCGAGGTCCGCCTCGCTCCCCGGCCCGCCTGGTACGACCGCACGACCCGAAGCGGCAAGCCCATGCGACGCATCGGCACGCTCCAGGGGACGTACCTGGCCGTCTACCCCGCGGGCGTCTGCCACTTCTGGAAGACGGGTACCGGACGGCCGATCCGGGAGAACTGCCGCTTCTGCTCCGTCGGCCTGAACCTCGGCGCGGACGAGGATCCCGAGAAGACCGTGGACGAGGTGATGGAGGTGGTGGACGCCGCCGCGCGCGAGAGCGGCATCACCTACGTGGACTTCAACACGGGACACTACGACGGATCGGATTTCCTCCCCGTCCTCGAACCGTACGTGCGTCGCGTGAAGGAGGAGACGGGGCTGCTCGTCGGCGTGCAGACGCCACCCTTCCGGGATCCCGCGGGCTACGCGACGCTTCGGAGGATCGGGGCGAACCGCGTCTCCTTCTGCTTCGAGCTCTTCGACCCGGACGTCTTCACCGAGGTCTGTCCGGGGAAGGCCCGCACGTACGGTCTCGACGGCTACCTGGAGGCGGTCGAGGAGGCGGTGGCCGCGGGCGGGGAGGGCCCCCGCCGGGAACCGTGGGTGGTGAACGGCGAGCTGATCGCCGGGCTGGAGCCTCCCCTGCGGAGCATCGAGGCGATCCGGTGGCTCACGACGCGGGGCGCCATCCCGACCGTCTGCGTCTTCCGCCCCCTCGTCGGTACGCTGCTGCAGGACCACCCGCCCCCGGAGACCGAAGCCATGCTGCCCGTCTTCCAGGAGCTCTGGCGGCGGTCGATGGAGGCGGGGCTCCCGATCGGCGTGGCGCCGAACGTGCACGTGAGCCTCGTGCTCCTCCCCGACGAGGCGCGCTGGCTCGTCCAGGACCCCCGCCTGCTTGCAAGGCTCGGGAAGAAGGAGAGGAAGCGTCGCGTCCTCAAGGCCGCGTTCGCCGCGGGCTGGTACGGGAAACGCGCGCTCCGCCGCCGGTAGGCGACGGCGGCGACATCCCGGGCGCCCTACCTCCGCGCGTGGTCGAGGCCGTCGCCGTCGACGGACGGCTCGCCCGAGCCGGGCGGGTGCGGCAGGTCCGAGTCGGAGGCGAGGCGGTCCCAGTAGCGCCGGAACGCGGACCCGGAGATCGTCCACCGGCCGCCGGCCTTCTCCCACGGTCCCAGCTTGCCGGCGGCGATCTGCCGGCGCACGGTCCGTTCGTCGAGGCCCAACTCCGGCGCAACGTCGCGCGGCGAGAGCACGGGCTTGTCGAGCGGGTGGCCGTGGTTGTTGCGGTTTGCGAGATCGATCTGCGCCCACCCCTTCGGCGCCTGCATCGCCGTCATCACGTCGGCCAGCGAAGCCTCGCGGAACTTGTCGATCATCGCGAACCACTCGGCCACGGACATCGTGCTGTAGAGGCCCCTCGTGTAGTCGCGAAGTAGGCCCTTGATCTGGTCTTCCCGTTCCTCGACCTGGTGGAGCGCCCAGGCGTTGCGACCGTTCTCCTCCACACGCGAGGCGATCGCCCTCAGATTCACGGGACTCCGATACGTCGGCGCCGCGAGGGGACCGCCGAGGGCGGCCTCGGGATCCCCGATGGCGAGCGTCTCGTACGGTTCACGCAACGCGCCGAAGAGGACCTCCATCGCATCGCGGACCCCGTCGAGGGCCGGCTGGATGCCGCCTCGATCTCCTTCGTGCATCGGACCGTCGTACATCGGGACTCCGTCGGATACGCGTCGTATACGCGTCGTCCTGCTCGGACATGCGTCGTGCTGCTCGGTCGCCTTCACCGCGACCGCCCCATCATACGTTCCTTTGCTCGGGGGGCCGTGGTCTTCTACCCTCGCGGCGCCCGCTCCGACCCTTCCCGCGTGCGAGGAAGATCGTGCTTGACAAACGCATCGCCGCCGTCTTCTTCGACTGCGACTCGACGCTGACCGCCGTCGAGGGAATCGACGAACTGGCCCGCGATGCCGCGCCGGAGGTCGCCCGGGAGGTGGAGCGCTGCACGGCCGCCGCCATGGAGGGCCGGATGCCGCTGCAGGAGGTGTACGCCCGTCGGCTGCAGGCGATCCGGCCTTCGCGGGACGGCGTCGCTCGTCTCGGTCGGCGCTACGTGGAGCGGATGGTCGAAGGGGCGCGCGAGACCGTCCGGGGACTGCGATGCCGCGGCGTCGCGACAGGCGTGGTCAGCGGAGGACTTCGCCCGGCCGTCCTGGTCCTGACGGACGCGCTCGGCATCCCCCCCACGAGCGTCCACGCCGTGGACGTCCACTTCGACGCGGCCGGCGCGTACCTGGGCTTCGACGAGGAGGACCCCTTGGCGCGAAGCGGCGGAAAAGCGACCGTCCTCTCGCGTCCCGGCGTAGCCCCGCGCCCGCTCTGTTTCGTCGGCGACGGCGTGACGGACCTCGAGACGAGAGCCGTCGTGGACGTCTTCGTGGGGTACGGCGGCGTCACGCGTCGCGAGACGGTCGCCCGCGAGGCGGACGTCTACCTGGAGGACGCCGACCTCAGACGCCTTCTCGACCTCCCGTTCCTCCGGTAGACGGTTCGCCGGATCCATCTCCCGTGGCGCGCGGGCACACCCGCACGGAGACGACGCCGGGGATCACCCGGATCTCGTCGAGGACCGTGGCGCCGACGTCGCAGTCCACGTCGAACAGCGTGTAGCCAAGATCGCCTCGCGATCGGTTCAGCATGTCCGCGATGTTGAACCCGTGGTTCCCGAGGACGGTGGAGACGCGACCGACCATGCTGGGAACGTTGCGGTTCGCGATCGCGAGCCGACACTCGGTGGCGCGCGGGAGATCGGCCTCGGGGAAGTTCACGGCGTTTCTCACCGTGCCGTCCTCGAGGAACGCCCGCAGCTCCTCCACGGCCATGACGGCGCAGTTCCGCTCCGCCTCCGAGGTGGACGCGCCCAGGTGGGGAAGGGCGGTCACGCCGGGGTGGTCCTTCAGCGCACCCGTCGGAAAGTCGGTGACGTAGCGGCGGACCATCCCCTTCTCGAGGGCCTCCAGGAGCGCGGCCTCATCGATGAGGGCGCCCCGGGCGAAGTTCAAGAGGACGCCGCCGGCCGGGAGGCGGGAGAGCCGCTCCCGGTCCACCAGGCCCCGCGTCGCGTCGGTGAGCGGGACGTGGATCGTCACCGCGTCCGAGCGGGCGAAGAGCTCGCCGGGGCTCGCGACCTGCTTCACGGACGCGGAGAGGCGCCACGCATTGGCGACGGTCATCGCGGGATCGTAGCCGAGCACCTCCATCCCGAGGGCGCCGGCCGCGTTCGCGACGCGAACGCCGATCGCTCCGAGGCCGAGGACACCGAGGGTGCGGCCCGCGATCTCCGTCCCGACGAATCGCTTCTTGCCCCCCTCGATCCGACGGGCGAGGTCCGGGTCGTCGGCGTCGAGGTCCCGGACGTACGCCCACGCGTCGCAGAGGTTCCGCACAGCCAGGAGGAGCCCCGCGACCACCAGTTCCTTCACGGCGTTGGCATTCGCTCCCGGGGTGTTGAACACGGGGATGCCGCGTTCGGCCAGCCGGGCGATGGGGATGTTGTTGACCCCGGCGCCGGCCCGCGCGACGGCGACGAGCCCCGGGCCGATCTCCATGCCGTGCATGTCGTGCGAACGCACGAGGATGGCCGTCGGGTCGTGAAACTCGGAGGCGACCTCGTAGCGGTCGGCCGGCAGGCGGCGTAGGCCCTCGGGCGCGATGCGGTCGAGCGTCAGGATCTTGTCCATCACCCCTCCTCGTGGCGGCCTTCGAAGTCGCCGAGGAAGGCGACGAGCCGATCCACGGCGGCCGGCTCGACGGCGTTGTAGAGACTGGCCCTCAAGCCTCCCACCGACCGGTGTCCCTTCAGACCGTGGAGTCCGCGCGCCTCCGCTTCGGCGAGCAGCGTCCCCTCGATGCCGTCCCGTGTCAGCAAGATGGGAACGTTCATCGTGGAACGCGCCTCGGGTGCGACGCGGTTCTCGTAGAGGGACGAGGCGTCGAGGAAGGCGTAGAGCCGGCGGGCCTTCTCCCGATTCCTCTTCGCCGCGGCGGCGAGCCCGCCCTCCTCCAGCAGGTGGCGGAACACGAGGCCGCTCACGTACCAGGCCCAGCAGGGAGGAGTGTTGAGCATCGAACCCGCGGCCTCCTGCTTCGTCCAGTCGATCACCCGCGGTACGTCGTCGCGGGCCCGACCGAGCAGCTCGCGCCGGACAAGGACGATCGTGAGCCCCGCCGGACCGGCGTTCTTCTGCGCCCCCGCGTAGAGCACGCCGAATCGCGTGACGTCGAGCGGTTCACAGAGGAAGCACGACGAGACGTCGGCGACGAGGATGGCGTCTCCGACGTCGGGCACGTCGTGCATCTGGACCCCGTGGATCGTCTCGTTGAGGGTCACGTGGACGTACGCCGCACCGGGGCGGAGGCGCCAGGTCTCCCGCGGTGGCACGAGGGTGTACGTCCCGTCGTCGGACCCCGCCGCCTTCCTTGCGTCGCAGAAGCGGGACGCCTCGTCGAGGGCCTTCGCGCCCCAGGCTCCCGTCACGACGAAGTCCACCGCGTCGCCTCTTCGCGTGAGGTTCAGGGGAACGGCGGCGAACTCGAGCGTGGCGCCGCCCTGGAGGAAGAGCACGGCGTACGAGTCCGGGACGTCGAGCAGCGCTCTCAGGTCGTCCTCGGTCCGGGCGGCGATCTCGCGGAAGAGCTTTCCGCGGTGGCTCATCTCCATCACGGAGAGGCCCTCGCCCCGGTAGTCGAGGAGGTCGTCGCGTGCCTGGCGAAGGACGGCCTCGGGCAGGGCCGCGGGGCCGGCGGCGAAGTTGTCGATCCTACCCATCGTGTCGTGTTCCCACTCCGGGCGACGGCGCCGCCGCGGCGCGCAGGGGCGCAAACGCCACCCCGAAGTAGAGCAGGGAGGCGAGGCCCGCCGAGGCGGCCAGGGACAGCGTCGAGGAGAAGTGCGGGGCCGCCGCCGCGGCGATCACGGACGCGCATCCACTCCAGGCGAGCGCCCACGGAACGGCGCGGGCGGACGGCTCAAGCACGGGACCCAGGAAGAACGGCAGCACCGCGGCGGCGACGGCCCCCAACGCCAGGAAGCGCAGCACGGCTTCGGGCGGCCCCAGGCCGAGCAACCCCCCGTCGGCCCGGCGCGCCCGCTTCTCCTTGATCTCGATCGTGGAGACGTGCGGGGTGATCTCGGCCAGGACGGCCGCCTGGTACCCCGAGCCCGTGCCGATCTCGAGCACGCGGCTCCTCGCGTCGATCCGCGCCTCCTCCGTCATCGAGGCCACGAGGTATGGCTGGGACACGGCCTCGTCCTCGATGCCCCCGCCTTCGAGGAAGCGGTCCACCATCGCGGCGCGCGCCTTCTGCGTCCGGTCCGTGTCGGGAGGGACCTTCGCCGCGGGTTCGTCGAGAAGCCCCGGCGTCTCCTCGGCGGGCGCGGGAGGGCGCCGACCGGCCCCCTTGAATCGATGGGCACGGCGGCCGTAGCATCCTGGTCAGCCCGGGGAATGCCCGAACGAGGGATGCCTCCCGTTCGGGCCCCGCGGCGAGGGGCTCGTGCAGCCCCGCTCGGAGCATGGGATGCCATGGCAATCCCGAAGTTCATGGACTACCTGGAGGACAGCGACGTCCCCTACGATGTCCTTCGCCACCGAACCGACTACACGGCCCAGGAAGCCGCCGCGGACACGCACACCCCCGGTCGCGAGTTCGCAAAGACGGTGCTTCTCGACATGGGCCCCCGGGGATACGCGATGGCGGTCACGCCGGCCTGCTACCGCCTGGACCTGGAGAAGGTCCGGCGGAGCATCGGGACCGGCTACGTCCGCCTCGCCGACGAGAACGCGATGGTCATGCTCTGCCCCGACTGCGAGGTCGGAGCCATGCCTCCGTTCGGAAACCTGTACGAACTTCCGGTCTTCGTGGATCCGATGATCGCCGCCGACGAGTTCATCACCTTCAACGCGGGCTCGCACGAGCAGGCCATCCGCATGCGGTTCGCGGACTACGAGCGCCTGGTCCATCCGGTGCTCGTGGACATGGTGGATCCGGTTCTCGTCTGACCAGCCATCCGAGGGGGTTCGGGGACGACCGACCCCGGCGGGACGAGGGCGTCCTACCCCCTGGACCCCGGGGCCGCCCCGGCCGCGCGCCGGCCGGGGCGGCTCCGGCCCGTCACCGCGTCATCGTGAACGTGGACGTTCCCTGGCACGTCGCCACCCCGTCCGTCCAGGACCACGTCGTGTTCCCCCTCGCCTCCGTCTCGCTCTGGAATTCGAGGAGGATCGTGTTCACGGTGTGGATCCCGCCGTCCACCGGGAGGCTGAACGATCCGCCGCTCGCCCGGCTGCCGCAGAGCGTGGCCGTCCACAGCGACGCCTGGCCCTGGAAGGTGAGGCTCCGGTAGTCCTGGAGCAGCAGGAAGACCACCCCGTCGAGGCCGCTCGTCGCGCACGGATCCCCCGCCAGCACGTCCACGAAGGTCCAGGAGCCGGAGAGCCCTTCCGTGAAGGGCGCGATGCACTGATCCGGGAACCGGGGGTCGTTCTCCTCGTTCCGTCCCGACCCGCAGGCGGGAAGCGCGAGCACGAGGCCGGCGAGGAGGGACGCGACGACGAACGGGCGGGCGAGGGACATGCTCGCGATCCTACCCGGGCGGGCTCCCGCAACGACCTGTCATCCGAATCGCCGTCGGGGATCGCCCAGGTTGAGCCGGTCGGCGTCCCAGCCGCGCGCGTTCGCGGCCGCCCCGTAGGTGCTCTCGAGGAAGGCGAGCAACGCCGCGTCGGGGTCGGATGCCGTGCGCACCGCGTCGTAGGGAAGGAGGAACTCGCCGAGCGCGGCGTCGAAGGTCGCGCCCGCCGGTTGGACGGCGCTCCCCGCGAAGGCGTCGGAGGGCGGATACACGTACGCGTAGAACGCCGGCTGGGGATGCAGGGCGTTCCCCGGCCAGAACCCGGCGCTCGAGAGCTCCTCGCTGTAGGCCTCGCGCCCCACCCACCGAGGAAGGTGCGCGAGCCCCACCTCCGCCGGCGGCTCGGCGAGGGCGCCCGAGAACCGGGTGGCCGCGAGGTCGGAGCTGCCCCAGAAGAAGTGCACGGGGCTGGCCTTCCCGCGAAAGCCCGCCCGGAAACGCGAGAACACGCGGTGGGCGTCGAGCAGGGCGCGACCGAACCGCCTCGCGACGCCGGGGTCCGCCGGCCCGTGGGTCTCGTCCGCATCGAAGGGGATCGCGTCCTCGATCTCGCAGGGCGTGGTGTGGATGCGGCAGGGGACCCCCTGCCGATCCAGGAGGGCCATCGCCTCCCGGTAGAACGCCGCCACCCCCAGGCCGTCGAGCCCAAGCCGCTCGGAGCCGCCCCGGTCGTCCTCGAAGGTCAGCGCGTGCCCGGCGAGGTCGAGGTCGAGCCGGAACGCCCGCGGCGGGCGGTGGAGGGTTCCCGTCGAGAGCCCGCGCGGCGTCACCGAGAGCGTCACCCCCCACGACTGGTTCACCCACGGTCCCGAAGCCATGCGGACCTTCCCCAGGACCTGGCTCAGGAGGTGGAGGGTCTCGAGGCTCGCCCGGTCCTCCTCGTAGCGAAGCACCGGCCACGTCGCATCCGTCATGCGTCGTCCTCCGCCGGGGAACGGCCCGGAATCGTACGGTCCGCGGAAGGGCAAAGGGCCTCCCCGGCGTCTTCGAGGGACCCTCTCGTAGCGCGCGCGACGCGGCGCCGCGGACTACCATGGAGGCGTGCCCCTTCCCGAGACCGTGCCGACGCGCCACTGGCACCGCCTGACCGACGGACGGGTCCAGTGCGACGTCTGCCCCCGGTACTGCCGCCTCGCGCCGGGCCAGCGGGGGTTCTGTTTCGTGCGCCAGGGGAGCGAGGACGGCGTCGTCCTCACCACGTGGGGACGCGCCAGCGGCTTCTGCATCGACCCCATCGAGAAGAAGCCCCTGAACCACTTCCTCCCGGGAACGCCCGTTCTCTCCTTCGGGACCGCCGGCTGCAACCTCGGCTGCAAGTTCTGCCAGAACTGGGACATCAGCAAGTCGCGCGAGATCGACACCCTCTGCGACGAGGCCGAACCCGACGTCGTCGCCGCCGCCGCCGAGCGGTACGACTGCCGGAGCGTCGCGTTCACCTACAACGATCCCGTCATCTTCCTGGAGTACGCGATCGACGTCGCGAAGGCGTGCCGCGCGCGCGGCATCCGCACCGTTGCGGTCACCGCGGGAGAGGTCTGCCCCGAACCGCGCGCGGAGTTCTACGCGTGGATGGACGCGGCGAACATCGACCTGAAGGGGTTTTCCGAGCGTTTCTACCGCTCCCTCTGCTCGGCAAGCCTCGCGCCGGTGCTCGAGACGATCGAGTACGTCGCGAACGAGACGGACACCTGGCTGGAGCTCACGACGCTGTTGATCCCGGGCGAGAACGACGGGGCCGACGAGATCGACGCGATGACGCGCTGGGTCGTGGACCACGTGGGCGACGAGGTGCCGATGCACTTCACCGCCTTCCACCCCGACTGGCGCATGCGGGACGTGCCGCCGACGCCGGCCCGCACCCTCACCCGCGCCGCGACGATCGCGAAGGCGAACGGCGTCCGGCACGCCTACACGGGGAACGTCTACGACCCACGGGGCCAGACGACGACGTGCGTCGGCTGCCAGGAGCCCCTCATCGAGCGCGACGGCTACGACATCCTGGGCTGGCATCTCGACGAGGCCGGGGCCTGCCGCCGCTGCGGCCGCGTCCTCGCGGGCGTCTTCGAGGCGCGGCCGGGCTCCTGGGGGTCGCGGCGCCGGCCCGTCCGGCTCGCTCCGGGTCGCGGAGCGTAGTCCGGTGGAAGGGTACCGGCGACCGCTCCGCTCGGATCGCCCCCCCGCCTCGGGCGTTCTCGGTAGGATCGGCGCGCTTCCCAGCCCCGGAGGGGACCCATGACAGCACGCACGACGGAGGGTGGCGCCCTGCTCTCGGACCGCTACAAGACGATCGCCTGCCTCGGCGAGAACGAGATCGCGACGACGTACTGGTCCAAGCCCGTGGGGGAAGATCGCCACGTCGTGGTGCGGGTGCCGGGCGAGGCGCTGCTCGAACACGCCTCCTTCGCCTACCAGCTCGAGCGGTCCGCCCTGGAGCTCCAGCGCGTCAAGCACCCCCACATCCTCCACGTGCTGGATGCGGGGCGCAGCGAGTCCGTCCCGTTCGTCGTCACGGAACACTGCGAGGGCGAAAGCCTCGCCCACGTCCTGCTCGATCGGGGCCGCACGCAGAACGCCACGCAGATCTACGACTGGCTCTTCGACATCGCGGAGGCGCTGGACTTCATCCACTCGAAGAAGGTCGTGCACGGCGAGGTCCGTCCCACCCACTTCTTCCGTTCCGGCGTGGACGCGTGGTGCATCACGGACTTCACGTTCGGCGCCGCGATGGGAGGTCTGGACGCCGAGACGAGGACCGCTCTCGCGGCGAAGCAGGGGATCTTCACCGCGCCGGAGATCCGCGCGGGGAACCCGCCCTCGCCGCAAAGCGATCAGTACGCACTCGCCTGCTGCGTCACCCTCGCGGCGACGGGCGAGGAACCCTCGGAAGACGCCGTCGCCGCGGAACGGACGCTCCGGTCGTACCTCACTCCCGAAGCCACCGAGGACGTGCTCCGTGCGATGGATCCCGATCCACAGCGGCGATTCGCCTCCTGCTACGAGTTCGCCCGGGCGTTCGGCCTGGAACGCAAGCGGGCGCGGCGGACGAACGGCGCCGCGGAACCGGTGGTCGTGCCGTTCGGGGAGGGACCGCCGCCGCCGTTGCGTCCCTCCGCGCCGGCCGACTTCGCGCCGCCCGTGCCCGCGGCCCTTCCGACGACCGGCATGCCCGACGCGGGCGGCCCGGGCGCTCCAGAGGGCGCGCGGTGCTGGCGCATCCGGATGGGTCCGGGCGACCGCTACGCCCGCCTGGGCCGGGAGCGGGGGTTCGTCGCCGCCGGCTGGGACGAGCTCGGGGACCTCGCCGACCTCGCCGGCGCGGAGGACGCGGTCGCCCTCCCCGATCTCGTCGGGCGCTTCGAGCGGGCGTACGGGGTGACGGGTGCGGCGGCGCGCGTCGGCGCGGGGCAGGTGTGGCGATTCGCCAGCGAGATGCGCCCGGACGACTTCGTCCTCTTGCCGGACGCGCCGGAGGGCGTGCTCCACGTGGGGCGCGTCGAGGGCGACTACCGTTGGAACGAGGCCCCCACGGACGGCTGCCGGCTCCCGCGGCGTCGGGCCGTGATCTGGGTACGGGACGTGCCGCTCGCCGACGTCCCGAACGCCGTGGTCCGCGCCCTGGAGGGCACGGAGACGCTCACCAACCTCGACGGCCTGAGGACCCGCGTCCTCGACCTCGCCGCGGGACGTTCCGCAGCGATGAGCGCCGGCATGGGCGAAGCCGCGCTCCTCGAACGCGTGGTCGCTTCGATCCACGCGGTGGGCGAGGACGCGTTCCCCGGCTTCCTCCGGGGGCTCTTCGCCGCGCTCGGCTACGACGCGGAGGTGCTGCCCGGGCGACGGGACGGCTGGTGGGAGGCCCTCGGCCGCGTGTCGGCGTCCGGTCTCGCCGACGTCGTCCTGCGCGTCGCGGCGTCCCGCGTGCTCGGCGAGCTGGACGTGGACCGGGTCTACGCCATGCGGGGCTCGCTGGCGACGGAAGAGCAGGGGGCCGTGTTGACGCTCGGCGGGTTCACGGCGGCGGCGCGCGCCGAGGCGTCGGCGCGGGGCAAGAAGCCCGTCCGCCTGGTCGACGGTCCCACGCTGGCCGCGTTGGCCATCGAACACTGGGACGACCTCCCGCCGGCGACCCGGAAGGCCCTCGGGCTCCAGCGCGTGGAGCGGGCGACGATCGAGGTGCGCTTCGAGCCGGCGTCGGGAACGTAGGAGCCTCCAGGAGGCGACATCTTCGCGGGTGCGACATCCTCGGGAGCCCCGGCACGACGGGGACCGCCCGCGGCGTCACCGGTACCGTAGCGTGGTGACGCGGGCGACGCGGCCCCGCAGGAAGTAGATGGAGATGCTCCACATCTCGTCCTTGTAGAGCCAACGCTCGCCGCCGCCTCCCCAGTCGTACACCCCCGTGGGCGTTCCGAACGTCTCGAGGACGGCCGCCTCGGAGGCGAAGAGCCACCGCCGGCGCGCCTCCGGACGGTGGTCCCAGTCCTCGAGCTCGTCGGCGCGCGAGAGGTCGGTGGGCGGCAGGAGCACCGCGTCCTCCCCCGGCGCCGGCGCCTCGCGAGCGACGGTCGTGCGCCTCGGGGACGCCGGTCGCGGCGGCGGGGGATCGGCCGCGGACGGCACGGAGGCCTCGACCGCGGTCCGCGCGGGCCCGGAAGCGGGCGTCGCGCGCGGGGCGCCCACCAGCACGGGGCGCTCGGCCAGGAGCCGACGGATCTCGTCGAGCAGCTGCTCGACCTCGTCCAACGACGCGCCGGCCCGACCGGGTCGGACCGCCGGCCCGGCGCCGCCGTCGGAATCGGAAACGGTCCGCCCGACGAGGAACGCCGTGCCGGCCGATGCGACCACGGCGAGCAGCAACGTCACGCCCTGGGAACCCAACCGCATCACGCACTCCATCGCGGACTGCGCTGCAACCTACCAGATCGCGCGCGCGGTCGCACCCGGCGCGATTCGACGGGCGAGCGAGGGGGATGTTCACGGGATGCGACGGCCGGACGTGGAGATCTCGGGACCTTCCGCTCGCAACGACGGGCGAACAACCGTAGGGGAAATGCAGCGAGACCTTCGGTCCTTCGCGGGCCGATAGCCGGGTGGCCGGTATCCTTTCGCGCCATGCCCCGCGTCGCGATCCTCTCCGACCTCCACGCGAACATCCACGCCCTGGACGCAGTACTGCGCGAAGTCGAGGAGGAAGGCGTGGACGGCATCGCCTTCGGCGGCGATCTCGTCGGATACGGCGCGTTCCCCGCCGAGGTGGTGGCCCGGGTCCGGGAGGTGGGCGGCGTCTGCGTGTGCGGGAACCACGACTACTTCGTCGCGTCGCTCAGAGACCAGGCCGAGGCCCTGTCCCGCTCGCCCAGCACCCGGGCCAATCCGGTGTGGGCCGGCGTGCTCCACTCCGTGAGGGCCCTCGACGACGACGCCCTGGACTGGCTGGCCGGTCTTCCGATGCGCGCCGAGATCCCCGGCGCCATCCTGGCCCACGCCTCGCTCCACGACGTCGAGGACTGGCCCTACCTGGAGTCGCCCGAGGACGTCGCGCCGACCCTGAGGGCGCTGGCGGGCAGCGAACACATGGTCGGCTTCTTCGGCCACACCCACCACCACCGCCTCTTCTTCGACTCGCGCTTCCTCGGCCGCCCCGTGCTGACGCCGCGAGGCCGCATCTACCTGCCCGAGGACGCCTGCTGCGCCGTCACGGTGGGCTCGGTGGGCCAACCCCGCGACCTCGACTACCGCGCGGGCTACGCCATCTGGGACTCGGACAACCGTCTCCTCGACCGCTGCCGCACGACCTACGACGCCGAGGCGGCGGCCCGCGCCATCCGCGATGCCGGCCTTCCGCCGTCCTCCGCCGCGCGGCTGCTGGAGGGCCAGCCGAACGCGTCGGGCGAGCAGGACGAGCCCCCCACCCTCGGGGCACGTTCACGCACAGCGGCCGCGAGGTCGGCGTCCCCGTCGACTGACGCGGCATCGCCGGGCGGGCCGTCAGAGCTTGCCCAGCAGGCTCGCGGCGATCACGTTCTTCTGGATCTCGCGGGTGCCCTCGTAGATCTCGGTGATCTTCGCGTCGCGGTAGAAGCGTTCGACCTCGAAGTCGGTCATGTAACCCCAGCCGCCGAGGATCTGGATCGCTTCGTCGGCGACCTCGACGGCGGTGCGCGCCGCGAAGAACTTCGCCATGCTGGTGGTCTTCGGATCGGGCTTCCCCTGGTCCGCGATCCACGCCGCCTTGTACGTGATCAGGCGGGCGAGTTCGATCTTCGTCGCCATCTCGGCGAGCTTGTGCTGCGTCACCTGGAGCGCGCCGATCTTCTTGCCGAACTGCTCCCGGTGGCGCGCGTGCTCCAAGGCGCGGTCGAACGCGCCCTGGGCGATGCCCAGCGCCTGGGATGCGGTCTCGATGCGGCTCTCGTCGAAGAACTGCAGCACCTGGTAGAAGCCGCGCCCCTCCTCCCCGAGAAGGGCGCCGGCGGGGACGCGCACGTTCTTGAACGTGAGCTCTCCGGTCGGGCAGAGTCGGATCCCCATCTTGAGTCCGACGTCGGCGATCTCCAGGCCCTCCGCGTCGGCAGGAACGAGGAGCATCGTCTGCCCGCGGTGGCCGGCCTCGGGATCCGTCTGGCAGAGAACCATGTAGTGGTGGGCGATTCCCCCGTTCGTGATGAACGTCTTGACGCCGTTCACCAGCCACGAGTCGCCGTCGCGGACGGCCGTGGTCGCCATGCGCGTGATGTCGCTGCCATGGTCCGGCTCCGTGATCGCGCCCCCGAAGATCTCCCTCCCCTCGGCGATGGGCTCCAGGATGCGCTTCTTCTGCGCATCCGTCCCGTAGCGGAGGACGTTCTCCGAGCCGAAGTCGCAGAGCATCAGCGCCGTACCGATGGAGGAATCCCTCCGGCAGAACGCCTCCACGACCAGGGCGTTCTCCAGGCAGCCGTACCCGCTGCCGCCGTACTCCTCGGGATAGTGGAGCCCCAGGAACCCGAGCTCGCCGGCCTTCTGCCAGATCGCCCTGGGAAACTCGTGCTTCGCCTCGAGCTCGGCGGCGAGTTCCTTGTCGAACTCGCCCTCGGCGAACGCCCGCGCGGCCTTCTGGATGTCCTTCTGCGCCTTCGTCAGCTCGAAGTCCATGGTCTGCCTCCCTCCCGCCGCTGGCGGGCTACGCCTTCGCCGCGCGCACCTTCTCCGTCAGGACGGGAACGATCTCGAAGAGATCGCCGACGACGCCGACGTCGGCCAGTCCGAAGATGGGCGCCTTCGCGTCCTTGTTCACCGCGACGAGGAACGGCGATCCCTTGATGCCGCCCACGTGCTGGAACGAGCCGCTGATCCCGAGCGCCAGGTAGACCTTCGGCTTGACCGTGACGCCGGACGTGCCGACCTGCCGTGCCTTGGGAAGCCAGCCCTTGTCCACGACGGGTCGCGAGCACGCGAGCTCGCCACCCAGGGCCCGGGCCAGATCCCGCGCGAGGTCGATGTTCTCCTCCTCCTCGATGCCGCGTCCCACCGCGACGAGGATCTCCGCGGCGGAGATGTCCACCTCGCCGGGATCGGGCTCGACCGTGTCGACGGTCCGCCGGTGGACGACCGGCACGTCGGGCAGCGGCTCCGCCACCATCTCGCCCCCCCCGCCCGGGGCGGCGGCGGCGAAAGCCCCCCCGCGGGTGGAGACGACCACGCCCCCGGCCACGTCCACGCCGTAGCGCGCGTGGAGCTTGCCGCCGTAGACCGCACGGCGGGCCTCGAGGCGCGCGCCGTCCACCCGGAGATCGAGGACGTCCATGAGGAGCGGACGGTCGAGCCGCGCCGCGAGGGGGGGCGCGAGATCGAGCGTGAGGTTTCCGTGCGGGAGGACGATGCCCTCGTAGTCCTCGCGGCGGGCGAGGGCTTCGAGGATCCGCTCGTCCCGACCGGCATCCGGCACCGCGAGGGAGGCATCGTCGAACACGTGCACGGTGTCGAAGAGGGAGGCGAGCCCGGACGCCTCGGCGTCGAGGCCGGTGCCCAGCAGGGCGACGGCCGTCTTCCCCTCACCCGCGAGAGCGCGCGCGGCGGTGGCGAGCTCGGCCACCGCTTCGTCGAGGCGTCCCCGGGTCCGTTCGGCGACGGCGAGCACCTTCATCGCGAAAGCCCTCCCTGGTCCTGGAGCGCCTTCACGAGCGCCATCGAGATCTCCTCGGGATCCCCCTCCAGCATCCGGGCGCCTCGCCCCGCGGGGGGCGCCTCCAGCCCCTCCAGCCGAATGCGGCGCGCGCCGGCGCCCACGGCGGCGGCGAGCCCCAGGTCCGCGGCCCCCTTCCGCGGAATGTCCACGCCCGCGACCTTGCGGATCCCGCGAATCGACACGTAGCGCGGCTCGTTGATGCCCGTCTGGACGCTCACCACGGCGGGGAGGTCCACCTCCACGACGCGCTCGAGCCCGCCCTCGACCTCGTGGCGCACGGAGAGCGACCCGTCCTTCGCCGAGACGGCCGTGGCCAGGGCCACGAAGGGGAGGTCGAGCCGACCGGCGAGAAGCCCGCCCGTCTGCCCATGGCCCTCGTCGGCCGAGACCGCGCCGCAGAGCACGAGGTCGAAAGGGCGCCCTTCGAGCCCGGCGGCGAGGATCGTCACGAGCGCGCCGGGGTCGGCCTCTTCGAAGGCGGGATCGACGAGGTGGAGAGCCGCGTCGGCGCCCATCGCGAGCGCGCGGCGGAGCACCTCCTCCGCATCGTCGTCGCCCACCGTGAGCACGGTGACCGTGCCGCCGTGCGCCTCCTTCAGACGGACGGCCTCCTCCACGGCGTGGTCGTCCCACTCGCTCGCCCCGAAGGTCAGGTCGCCGGTGCGGAGGGACCGCCCGGAGGCGTCCACCACGAGATCCGCGTCCTGCGTCTCGAGGGAGCGTTTCAACAGCACCACGATCTCCACCCACGCCTCCTTTCGCCCGCGACGGGTGCGTCGCTACGTCTCGTCTCCCAGCGATCTCGCGACGACCTCCGCCAGATCCAGCACCTCCACCCGACCCTCGCGCCCGCTCGTCTTGACCGCGTCCTCCAGGTTGATGAGGCAGAACGGGCACGCCGTCACCACGACCTGCGCCCCGGCCGCCTCCGCCATCTCCAGGCGCACCTCCCCCATCCGTCGCTCCGACGTCCCCTCGTGGAACAGGTAGAGGGAACCGCCGCCGCAGCAGAAGGAGCGCTCGCGGCTCGCCGTCATCTCCGCGAGCCGCAGACCCGGAATCGCCGCGAGCACGCGTCGGGGCGCATCGAACTCGCCGCCGTGGCGTCCCAGGTAGCAGGGGTCGTGGAACACGTACGTCCGGTCGTCGGCGCTCGGCCTCGGCACGAGGGAGCCGTCCGCGATCAGGCGGTCGAGCGCCTGGGAGTGGTGAACGACCGGCTGCGCGACGCCGTAATCGTTCACGAGCGCGTTCATCGCGTGGGGATCGGTCGTCACGATCCGCTCGCACGTCCGCGCCTCCAACGCCTCCCGGTTCTGGTCCCGGAGGATCTCGTAGAGGCCCTCCTCCCCCATGCGCCGCGCCTCGTGCCCCGAATCCGCTTCGTCCGCGCCCATCGTGCCCACGTCCCGGCCCGCCCGGCCGAGCACGCGGGCGAAGGCGCGGGCGATCCGCTGGATCCGGGGGTCGTAGGCCGCCGCGGAGTCGGTGAAGAAGAGGTCCTGGCAGCGCTCGCCCTCGGCGACGATCCGCGCGGCGTCTTCGGCGCCCTCCTCGCGAACCCACTCGCCGCGCTTCCGCGGCATCTTCCCGTAGGGGTTCTGTCGCTTCTCCACGTCCGCGAGCGCCTTCTGGAGCGTCTTCGGCACGCGCCCCTCCTCGACGAGGTGCCGGCGCATGTCGACGATCTTGTCGACGTATTCGATGAGGACCGGGCAGATCGCCTCGCAGGCGCCGCACGTCGTGCACGCCCAGATCTCCTCGTCGCGTACGATCTCCCCGACGAAGGCGGGGCGCGCGTCCTGAGGCGTGGTCTTCCCGAACACCGGCCACCACGCGTACGCGGCGTCGCGCGTCTTGATCGACAGCATGCGCGGGGACAGCGGGGTGCCCGTCGCATAGGCGGGGCACTGGTCCGAGCAGCGGCCGCAGTCCGTGCAGGAGTAGGCGTCGAGCAGGTGCTTCCACGTCGCGTCCTCGAGGCACCCCGTCCCGAGGTGGTCGAGCACATCGAGGTCGGAGACGCCATGGCGGGCCGGCTTCACGCGTCCCCGCGGCGGGAGCTTCGAGAGGAACGTGTTCGGCAGCGCCGTGATGACGTGGAAGTGCTTCGAGAGCGGCAGGTAGCACAGGAAGGCGAGCAGCGCGAGGTTGTGCACCCAGAACGCGCCGAGGTGGAGCGTCGATCGCGTACCCGCGGCGACCCCCGCGGTGAGGGCCTTCGCCGCGCTCGCGAGCGGCAGGGCGCCGGTGTCCGGCACGTTCGCCGTGCCGTCGTAGAGGGCGTCGGCCAGGAGCAACAGCGCGATCAGGCCGAGAATGACGTACGCTTCGCCGCCGTGGGACCGGGGCGATGTCCGGTCGTGGTAGCGCGCCGGCCGGAAGAAGGCGCGGCGGACGGCCAGCACGCCGATCGCCACGAGCACGGCGAGTCCCGTCCAGTCCTTGATCGCGCCGTAGACCGGCCCCCCCGCCCCGCCGAGGCCGGGAAGCACGAACGCAGCGGAGAACCCCTGGCCGAGCAGGGTGAGCGAGCGCAGGAGGAGGACGAGGAACCCGGCGAAGACGACGATGTGCAGCCACCCCGCAAGGGGGTAGCGCGGCTGGCGGGCCTGCCCGAACCCGACGAGGAGGAGACGCTTCCATCGCTCCAGCGGCCGGTCCAGACGGGGGTCGGGCTGGGCGGCCTGGAGGAGTTGGAGACGCCGGCCCAGGATCCACGCGAAGAGCGAGAGGGCCGCGAGGACCAGCAGCCCGTGCCACACGGCGCCGGGGACGCCGAAGATCCGCTCCGTGGCCGGAGCGCCAGCGAAAACGAGGAGCCGTTGCATGGGATTCCCACGGGGATTGTCCGCTCCGAAGCACGATCCGCCAAGCCAATGAGGCGGTTGTGCGGACGCTTTCGCGGGCGGGTGTACGCTGTCGGAGGCATGCGGAGCCTGACGCGGACCACCGTGCGGAACATGCGGGCCGCCGACGAGGCGTTCGTGGGCACGTGCGCCCGGCCCGAGTGCTCCGCCGAGGTTCGTTCGTGTGCGAACCATCGCCTGGGATGGCTCCGCGAGAACGAGCACCGGGGCGTCCATGCGAAGGTCGCGCTCCAGGACGACGAGACGGTCGGCTTCCTCTACGTCGTACCCATCGAGATCTCGCCCTGGGGGCCGCTCGGCGAAGATCTCCTCGTCGTGCCGTGCATGTACGTGTCCCCCGACGCGGGCCACCACGGCGCGGGGCACGCCCTCGTCGAAGCGGCCGAGCAGGAGGCTCTTCGCCAGGAGAAGCGAGGGGTGGTGACCGTCGCCCACAACCACGAGGCGTGGTTCATGCCGAGGAGTTTCTTCGAGGAGATGGGCTACCGCGTGGCCGACCGGCACGGGGTGGAGGTGGCGCTCTTCAAGCCGCTGTCGGCGGACGCCTCGCCTCCCCGGCTGCTGGTCCCCTCGTTCGATCCGCCTCCCGCGGGCCACGGCATCGCGGTGGACCTCTTCTGGAACCGGTTCTGTCTGACCAGCGACCTGGAGGCGCAGCGCGTGCGCGAGGTGGTCGCCTCCTTCGGCGACGAGGTGGTGCTGCGCGAGCACGACGCGTGCGACCCCGAGGTCCTCCGCCGGCACCAGATCCCGCGCGCGATCTACGTGGACGGGGAGCGGATCACCTGGGGTTTCGAGGCGCCCCGGGAAGGCCTGGCCGACGCGATCCGGGCCGCGCTGAGCCGTCGCTGAGCCCTTCATGCGCGGCGGCCGTCTCGTCTTCCTCACCGACTTCGACGGTACCGTCACGCGAAACGACTTCTTCCACCTCGCGCTCGACGCGATCGGCTTCGCTCCCGAGGACGATCCGTGGGCGGCGTTCCACCGCGGTGAACTGACCCACTTCGACGCCCTGGCGCGGATCTTCGCGGCGATTCGGCTCGACGCGGCGGGCTTCGACGCCATGATCGACCAAACGGAGCCCGACCCGCTCTTCTCGGAGGATCTCCACCGGCTCGCAGACGCCGGTTGGGAGCTACACGTCGTCTCGGCCGGCTGCGGCGTCTACATCGACCGCTTCCTCGAGCGCGCGGGTCTCGGCGGCGCGGTGTCGGTCCACGCAAACCCCGGACGGTTCGTGCCGGGGCGCGGACTCTTCCTGGAACGTCCGAAGGACGCGCGGATCCGCGACGCCGCCGTCGGTATCGACAAGGCGGCGGTGCTCAGACTCCACGCGGACGGCGCCGCGCGCGTCGCGTTCGCCGGCGACAGCCGGCCGGACCTCGAAGCCGCCCGCCTCGTGGACGAGCGGGACCGGTTCGCCAAACGGAACCTCGCCACGGAGCTCGATCGGCTCGGCCTGGGCTTCCGACCCTTCGCCCGCTGGCACGACGTCGCCCGGGCGCTGCTCGACGAGGACGACGGCTCCCCGTAGCCCCGTGCGGGCGCCCGTCCCGGCCCGGTCGCCGATCAGGGCGCCGGCTGGATCCCCCGCTCCAGGAGGAACCGCTCGTCCTCCTCGAGCCACCCCGCCCCCGCCTCCCAGCGGAGGCCCTCGACGCGGGTCCCGGGATCGGCCAGACGCGTCGCCGTGAGCCGCGCGCCCCTCAGATCGGCGTCGCGAAGGTCGGCGCCGCGCAGGTCCGCCCCCTCGAGGTCGGCGCCTCGCAGGTCCGCGCCGCCGAGGTCCGCTCCTCGCAGGTTCGAGCTCGAGAGGTTCGACGCCCTGAGGTCCGTTCCTCGGAGGTTCGCCCCGCTCAGGTCGCTCGCGCGAATGAGGAGTTCCCGGAGGTCCTTGTCCTCCGGCGCCCAACCCGCGAGGTCCACGCCGAGGAGGTTCTTGCCTCGAAACGGCGCGTAGCGCCTCGCGCGCCGGAAGCGGTGGACGTCGTCGGGCTTCAGGTCGCCCGTGACGAACCGCTGCTCGCGCCACGGGTCGGCCTCGTTGTGGTAGCCCGCCTCGCGTTCCCAGGTGCCCGGCCGGTCCTCGGCGAGGAGCTCGATGCGGGCCAGCCACTTGAGGCTCTTGTAGAGGTAGCGCGACGGGACGAGGACGCGGGCGGGCCCCCCGTGCGCCACGGGGAGCGGCGCGCCGTCGAGCGTGTGGACGAGCCACGCCTCCCGCCTCGCGGCGTCCAGGGGCAGGGACGTGTCGTGCCCGCGCGGCGAGTGCGCGACGAAGCGGACGAAGCGCGCCTCGGGGAGCACGTCGCTCGCGTCGAGAACCGCGTCGAGACGCGGCCCCTCGAACACGAGCCCGCTCCGCGACCACCCCGTCACGCAGTGGAGGTCCCGGACGACGCGCTCGGAAGGGAGGGCGAGGAGGTCGTCGAAGGAGAGCTCTCCCGGACGGCGGACGAGCCCCGCCACGACGAGGCGCCAGTCCTCCGGGCGGATGCCCTCCGCGGGCGCCGCCTCCCCCACGAGCGGAAAGCGCCGCGTCGCGGTCTGCCCGGGCGGAAGGTCCGCGCGATGCTCACCCTTGGGCAAGAGCCCTCCTTCGGTGCGGGCCGAGGACGCGCCACTCGCGCGCTCCCGCCGCATCATCGCGCCGGGTTCGGCGGCGCGCGTAGAATCCCACGCTTCGCGGAGGAGAACGTGACCGCCGTCCTCGCCACGGCCCTCGAGAAGCACTACCGCCAGGGCTCGCGGACCGTCGTCCGCGCGCTGGACGGCGTGGACCTGACGGTGGAGAGCGGGGAGAGGCTCGCCGTCCTGGGTCGGTCCGGGTCGGGCAAGTCCACCCTCCTCCATCTCCTCGGCGGCCTCGACCGGCCGAGCGGGGGGCAGCTCTCGGTGGGCGGACGGAACCTCGCGACCCTGGACGCGCGGGGGCTCGCCGCCTTCCGCGCGGAGACGGTCGGCTTCATGTTCCAGGCCTTCCACCTCCAGCCCCGGTTCCCGGCGTGGGAGAACGTGGCCCTCCCCCTCGTCTTCGCGGGCATCGGGCGCCGCGAGCGGCGTCAGAGGGCGCTGGCGATGCTCGACCGGGTGGACCTCGCCGCGCGCGCCGACCACTCCCCCACCGAGCTCTCCGGCGGCGAGCAACAGCGGGTGGCGCTGGCGAGGAGCCTGGTGCGCTCGCCGCGCCTCCTCCTCGCCGACGAGCCGACGGGCAACCTGGACTCGGACACGAGCCGGGCGGTCGTGGACCTGCTGCTCGCCTCGGTCGCGGAGGAGCACGCCACGCTGATCGTCGTCACCCACGACGAGCAGGTGGCGAGAACGCTCGGACACCGCCTCGTCCGGATGGCCGACGGCCGGATCGCCGGCGAGGAGCGGTTCGGATGAAGGGTGTGCTCGGCCTCGCGTTCGACGGTCTCCGCCGGAAGACCGGTCGGAATCTCCTGACCCTCCTGGGCGTCGCGATCGGCGTCCTCGCCCTCACGCTGATCGTCGCCCTGGGCCAGGGGCTCTCGGGACTCGTCTCGGGCACCCTGTCCGGCGAGGAGGAGCTCAAGCAGGTCGCGCTGGCTCCGGGGTTCGGCTTCCGCCTCGGCGGCTCGCCGGACGAGGCCGTCGGCGAGGGCCTCCCCGAAGCGCAGCGCGAACGGCTCCGCCGCGCGGCCCGGGCCCGGAGCCGACCGACGGCCTCGATCGGTCGGCGCGCCCAGACGCTCGACGACGCCGCCCTCGCCACCATCGCGTCGCGGCCGGGCGTCGAGGACGCGCGGCCGATCGTGCTGGAACGCTACCGCGTCACGATGGAGGACCGCGAGGAGGCCGTCTGCACCACCGTGGGCGTGGACGCCGAGGACCCGAGGCTCGCGGGCCGCGTGATCGCGGGCCGGACGCTCTCCGGGGGCGACGCGCCGGAGGCGCTCGTCCACGAGTACCTCGCGTACCGCTGGGGTTTCGTGGAGCCTGCCGAGTTGGAGCGGCTGGTGGGCCGAACGCTGGTGCTCGAGACGATCGAGACCGGGAACGCGTCGTCGATCTTCGCGCCCGCCTTCGCCATGCGGCTCCTCGACGAGGCCGATCTCGACGTGCTGACGGACGAGGAGATCGAGCTCCTCCCCGACATCGCCGAGAAGCTCCTCCTCTCGTGGTGGCGGGGAGGGTCCGGAGGTACGAAGAGCGGAGCGCTCACCCGGACGGTGACGATCGTGGGCGTCGTCCGCGGCCTGGAGCCCGAGGACTCCTTCCGCGTGCTGGAGGACACGGGGGCGCTGCTGGCCGACGTCTTCCTGCCGCAGCGGACCGCGGCGTCGTTCTTCATGGCGGCGCCGGTCAACCGGGAGCTGGGCTACCAGCGGGCCATCGTGACCGTGGACGATCCCGCCCGGGCGAGCGAGGTCGAGACGACGCTCCGCGACGAGGGCTGGACCGCCTACAGCGTCGCGGGGATCCTCGATCGTCTCGGCACGCTGGTCGCCGCGATGACCGTCGTCGTCGCGTTCCTCACGGGGATCGCGCTCTTCGTGGCGGCGCTGGGCATCGTCAACACGATGGTCACCAGCGTCCTCGAACGCACGAGGGAGATCGGTCTCTGGAAGGCGGTGGGCGCCACGAACGGCCAGGTCCGGGCCGTCTTCCTCGTGGAGGCGGCGGCGATCGGCCTCCTCGGAGGCCTGGTCGGCCTCGGCCTGGCTCGACTCGCCATGGTCCCGCTCGACGGCGTCGCCGCGCGGCTGATCCAGGAGCGGGCGGCCCTGCCGTGGCGGGGCGACGTCTTCCTCGTGCCGGCATGGCTTCCGCCCGCCGCGATCCTGCTCGCGACGCTGGTGGCGATGGCGGCGGCGCTCCAACCCGCCGGCCGTGCCGCCCGCGTGGATCCGGTGCACGCCCTCCACCACGAGTAGCGCGACGCCGGTCCGATCGAGGTGAACCTGACGGTCGAGGCGACCGCCGGCGCGGCCGTGCCCCGGCCCGCGGCGCGGCGGCGAGGAGCCGGTCAGTCGTCGTCGTCATCGCCCCCGGGGCGGTCGTCGCGCCCGCTGCGGCCACGGCCTCGTCCGCGTTCGGCCTCCCGCTCGGTGCCCGTCGGATGGCAGCGGAGACACGCCGGCGATGCGTAGGCGTAGTCGGCGACGTCGCGATGCTCCTTTGCCATGTCGCCCGCGCGATGGGCGTGACAGTCGGTGCACGTGAACGTGGGAGTTCCGGCCGGCGAGGGGTGGCAAGCCGCGCAGGAGAGGGCGCGGTGCAAACCGCGGTCGATCGGGAAGCGATGGTCGAACGTCGCGTCCTTCCACCGCGTGGGGCGGTGACAGCCGGCGCAGTCCTCGGGAAAGCCGACGACAAGGTGGTCCGGCACCGTTCCGCGGGGCCGGTCGTCGAGGTGACACGCGGCGCAGCGGGCATCGACGTCGTTGGTGGCACGCTCGCCGTGGCAGCGGTCGCAGGCGAGGTTGGCGTGACCGTCGCGCAGGGGGAAGGACGCGGGATGCACGAAGCCGGGCGCCTCGGGGAACGGACGCTCCTGGCCGTGGCACGACGCGCAATCGCGACCGTTCCGCCCCTCGTGCGCGTCCACGTGGCAACGCGTGCAGGTCTCGTCGAGTCCGAGGAATCGGGTCTCGCCCGCGTGCAGGAAGGAGCGTTCGGCGTTCTCGTGGCACTCGGCGCAGGCGAGCCCGAGGTGGGCTCCCGAGAGGGCGAAGTCGAGGCCCTGGTGCCGGTAGGCGTCCCGCCCGTCGTACCCGGCACGGCGGAAGGCCATCTCGCCGACCAGCGGCGCCTGGTCCCCGAAGTGCTCCACGTGGCAGGTCTCGCACCGGGACGCGGTCTTCGCCGCCAACTGCCCGTGGAACCCGACGCCCCGCGCGCGCTGCTGCGCGATGGCTCCGTGACAACGCTGACAGGCGAGCGCCGACACGGCCTCCTCGCCTCCGTGACAGCCCATGCACCCGTTGTCCCGAACGAGGGCCGCCACCTCCTCGTGCGTCGGCGAGAGTGGGCCGGGCGAGGTCCTCCGCTCCTCCCACAGGTAGACGGCGACCAGGGCCAGGAGCGTGGACCCCGTGAGCAGCAACGGTGAGCGCTTCACGACCCGGCTCCTCCCACGAACCACCGCACGACGGGAACGCGGTCGAACGACAGGTCGGCGTACCGCAGCGCGGTCGTCACGTGGAGGGCGACCAGAAGCAGCAGGAGCAAGGCCAGCCAGCGGTGCAGGTAGCGCCACGTGGAGAGCACGGCGCGCACGTCCTCGTAGTGGGACGCCCCCACCGCGGCCCGATGGGCGCCCCGCGCCAGCGCGACGAGCCGCTCCGTCTGGTCGGGGGCGAGCCCCTCGCGACGGGCGGCGGCCCGGAGCCGCACGAGGCTCCTCGCGAGACGCCGCTGCCCCGTGAGCAGGGAGAGCAGCCGCCGGGGGAAGGATCGCCGCCACGGTTGCTGGGACACGAGCGCCTCCACCTCGACCCGGGCCCGATCCGCGAACCGGGAGCCCGTGCCGTCCCAGGTCCCGGATAGTGCGGCGAGGCGGACCCGCACCTCCTCGATCTCCATCTCCCGACCCGTCGTCGCCCGCGGCACGAGTGCGTAGAGATACCGTCCGAACGCGCCGGCAGCCACGACCACCCCCATCACGAGCCACGCGTGCCCCCCGACCGCGTCCCGCGGAGCGAGTCCCGCGTGGAGCCCCACCGCCATCAGGGCGAAGAGCCCCGTCGCCAGATGGAGGGTCATCCATCGCCTGAGGCTCCCGGGCAGGAGCCGCCCCAGGCGCGTGCGACGGACCAGGTAGGTGACGTTGAACAACAGGCCCGTCGCCGCGAGGAGGGCGAACGCGAGCCCGATCCCGCCGCCGGGACGGAGCGCGTCGTGCAGGGGAAGGAAAGGGCGGTCCGCCGCGCGAGCCAGGTAGTAGCGCGCGTGCATCCCCACGAACCCGAGCGCCAGCAGCCCGAAGCCGAACGCCGCGGCGAGGCCGGCGAAGAGCCCGGTCCCCCGTTCCGTCGGCGCCGCGACGGGATCCCGATCCGCGGGATCGAACGAGATGCCCGCGCTTTCCAGCATGGCGAAGGGCGGCACGCCTCCGGCCAGCACGAACACGTCGTCGTTCGCGAGGCGCCGTTCCTCTGCACCGCCGTCCTCCGTGCCTACCGACAGTTTCACGAAGTCGGTGCCGATCTCCCGCACCTCGCTGGAGAGGAGCGTTCGAACCCGTCCCTGCCGCACGGCCTCGGCCAGGTTGGACTCGTTGCGGGACCGGAGCCGGAAGAACGCCGGGCGCCGGTACGACAGGACGACCTCCGTGCCCTCCTGCGCGGCCAGCCCCAGCGCCGCCTCGACGGCGCTGTCGCCCCCGCCCACGACGAGCACCCTCCGCCCGCCGTACGCCTGCGCGTCGATCAGGTGGTAGGCGACCTTCGGGAGTTCCTCGCCGGGAACGCCGAGCTTGCGCGGCCGCCCGCGCCGACCGATCGCCAGCACGACGTTGGCCGCACGCACCGTACCCGAGCTTGTCCGCACCGTGTAGGCGCCGTCGCCGTCGGGCGTCATCCCCTCGAACGCGACACCCGTCTCGAGCGGCAGATCGTGCCGCGCCACGACCTCCTCCCAGAGGGCCAGCAGCTCCTCCTTGCCGTAGGTCGTCCGCGGCAGCGGTCCGTGGAGAGGCAGCGTCACCGGCTGCGTCATCACGAGCTTGCGGCGCGGATACTTGGCGACGGTGCCTCCGAGCTGCTCCTGCTCGATCATGCGGAAGGAGAGCCCGCGCTCCTTGGCTCGCAGCCCGCACGCGATGCCCGCCGGTCCCGCCCCCACGACGAGCAGATCGAGCACGCCGTCCGTGCGGCCCGTGCCGGCGTCCCCGCGGGAGCGCGAAGCCACGCGCGCGGCGACCTCGTCGGCCACCGAGACCCCATGGGCGATCGCGGTGCGCACGAGCGCGTAGCCGGTGATCTCGCCCGCCAGGTACACGCCACGGCGGCCCTTCGCCTCCAGCGTCTCCGTGAGGGCCGGCAGGTCACGGCGATCGCCCAGGTCGGCGATCGTCACCCGGATCGCCCCGGTGGGACACACCGCCTCGCATCGCGCGTGACCGACGCACTGCGCCCCGTGCACCACGGCGGCCTGCCCGTACACCACGGCCAGGACCCCCTCCTCCGGACACGCCGCCACGCACGCCCCGCACCCGATGCACTGGGTGCGGTCGATCACCGGATGCTGCAGCCGCGCCTTGTGACTGCCGCGCGTGCGCGCTGCGGCCACCTCCCCCGCCACGGCCGCGAACGACCGGAGCTCCGCCCGCCGCCGGGCCACGGCGCCGGCAGCGATCCCGAGCACGACGACGAGGATCAGGAGGGATGCGGGAAACAGCACGCGCGGGAGCATACGCGTCCCCCCGCGACGTGCCGGTTCTGGACGACGCGCGACACCGTGGCCTCCGAAGAAGCACTCGCCGCGGGAGCGCCGCCCCGCGTCAGCCGGGCGAAGCCCGCGGCCGGGCGGCAGGCGGCCCGCGCCCTGCGGGCGAGCCGCGCCGGGTTGGACGCAGGCCTGCCGCCGCGCCGCTCTCCATCCCGAACCTGCCGCCTTCGAACTCGCCGGTGAGCCACCCCCGCGTGTCCGCCGGGCGCACGAGCCGGCCCGGGGCACCAGGGGAAGCGCGGTAGAGCGCGCCCCCCTCTCCCACGTGATCCGGAGGCGGCGTCCGGCGCGCGGGCGGCCCACGGCGCGCCCGGTCCCCCATGGGGGTTGCGGGACGCGAAGCGCGGTCGTTCGTCGTGTCGTCGCCGGTTCGGCCCTCGCAGGCCCCGGCAGGGTCGGGCCCAGCGGAGGGGCCGGGCACTCCCGCTGCGGGCTCCGGCTTCTTCGTCGCCCCCGGCCGGTGCAGCACGTTGTGGCGAAGCGCGGGCAGCCGGCGGAGCGCGTCGGAGCGGCGCGCCCTGGCCTCCGCTTCGGCCTTCGCGGCGGTCTCCTCCCCGGCGTCGGGCGGCGCGCGCTCCGACGTCTCTTCGGCCGCCTTCCCGCCCGCCGCCTTCGGCGCACACTCGGGATGGCGTCCGCACAGGCACGTGTCCGGGCCGATGGCCAGGCCTTCCTCCCCTTGCAGCTCGCTCTTCTTCAGCGGCCGGTTCGGGAAGTCCGGGTGGTAGATCCGTCCCTCCTTGGACTCGAAGATCGGAAGCCCCCGCGCCGTCACCCCGATGATCCACAGCTCCCCCGCGTCGAACATCGTGTGGTGACGGGAGCAACCCAATCCCGTGTTCTCGATCTCCTGGCTGCCCCCTTCGCAGTTGGGCGTCACGTGCATCGACTCCAGGAAGATGTGGTTCGTACACCCCGGGACCCAGCACTGGTCCCCGTAGAAGCTCCGGCACGCCCGCTTCGTCTCCATGGGCACCGTCCGACACTTCGGACAGCACGTGCATCCCATCCGGCGCTTCCCGGGCTCCGTCCGATCCATGTCCCAGCGTTCGACGTACTCGTGCACGACCCGCTCGATCACCTCGCCCCGCGTGAGCACGCGCTTGGCCTTGCGCGACGCCAAGGTGTGCGCGCGCAGGAACTCCTCGAAGCCCTCCGGGGTCAGGTCCACGGTGAAGCGCTGGAGCCCCGTCTTCTTCCGGATCGTCTCCTCCAGGCGCGTGCGGACGTCGCGGCGGAGCTCGAGCAGGCTCTTGAAGCGATAGGCCTCCCAGTCGTCGCCCTCGTGGAGCGCCCCCTCGACCATGCCGAGCCGCCCCAGCTCCACGGCCTGCTCGAAGGAGAAGCTCCCGTCGCGGATCCGCCCCTCCAGCCAGGCGAAGCAGCCAAGCGCCACGCCGACGAAGCGGAGTTGGAACCCCCAGGAGGCGGGCAGGCCGTGGGCGGCGGCGTACTGGCCGATCGAGCCGCAGCTCTTGCGGAAGAAGGCGGCCGTCGCGTCCACCTTGGCCAGGGCCTTGGCGAGCCCCAGCGCCATCTCCTGGACGAGGGGGGAGAGCACCTCCACGCAGCGCTCGGCCTCGGGCTGGGGCTCGTAGTGGATGCCGCGGCGATCGGTCCGGATCCAGGTCACGAAGAGAAGACTACGGGGGAGGGGGGACAGCCTGGATAGGCCTGATATATGGGCTTCTCATACCGGACAGGCTTGTCCGATCGGCTCCTGCTCCCCCGTCCTCCCGGAGCGGGATCGCCCCCGGGCACGGCCGCCGCTCCACCCCGCTCGCCCTCCGAACCTCGCGCGGCCGACGGGCACGGCGACGGCGCCCTCGGCCCCGCTTGCTATGCGAGTCGGGTCCGGGCGCCGGCCGCTACGAGTCGTGCGTGGGTTTCGTCGTAGAGCGCATCGGGGGGCACGAAGATCACGGTCCCCCTGCGGCCTCGGGTCAGGAGCACGCGGTACACGTTCTTGCGCAGCGTCAGGATGTCCTCGACGTAGCGCGTCTTCCCGGATCGTTCGCTGTGCCAACGACCGTCTTCCACGAGGAGATCCGATCCCCATCCGAGGAGGACGAGATCGAGTTCCAGACCCTGCGCCTGGAACTCCGTGGCGACCATCTCCAGCCGGCAACAAGACGTCTGCTCCTCCGGCGGCGCGTTGTACCAGGGGCCGACCCACCAGCTTCCGCGCCGGTAGGTGTTGTCCACGCCGAAACGCGGAAGGTCCTTCGCCTTGGAGGAAGCAAGGAGACCGTAGCGCGCCTTGTCGTCGTCAACAAAGCGCTGCCTTGCGTACCGCTTGGCCGCCTCCAGATCGCGCGTCACGAAGAGTCGGTAGCCCTCCCTCCAGAGGCGATCGCCGAGCTCTCTCGTGGCGGTGCTCGTTGCTTCGGAGAGCAGGCTCTCCACGAAGTCGTGGAGATTCCGCGCGTCGTGAAAGCGGAGCTCGGTATCCAGGGTCAGACTCGGCTCCCATGTCGTGGCCACGCCGGTCTTGCCCAACGCGGCATCGAGGTCGGACGCGGCGTGGACGGTCCAGGTGCCGGACTCGGGGGACTTCGCGATGGCACTGCCCCACTGGGCCACGCCCGACTGCTCCCCGGCGTGGATCTCCTGCCCCGTCCCCACGAGCCCCACCACGACGCACCACCCGGGGATGCGCTCCGCGAACGAGATGAAGTGCTCGGGCTCCGAGCGCGCCTGGCTTGCGGGGATCTTGGACTTGCGCGCGACGTGATCCTTGTCCCAAGCGCGCTGCGCCTCGTCGAAGACGAGGAGATGCTCGGGGGGAACGGCGGAGGCGGCGCGCGAGTACTCCTTCACGTACTCACGGACCGGTCGCACGAACACCTTGCCTCCGCCGCCGGCGTCTTTCAATGCGTCCTGCAAGACCAGGACCAGAGGATCGTTGCCCGACAGGAAGACGGCGGGCGCGGCGGGCTTCCCGCCGCCCCTGTCGATGGCGAGGTCGTCGAGGAACCCGGCATGCACGAGACGCAAGCCGACCAGCGTCTTGCCAGAACCGGGGATGCCCGTGAGGAGAACGAGGCGACGCGTACCCGTGCGCGCCGCATCGTGCGCGATGCGCGTGATCGTCTCGACGGCCGGATCCGTGGCGGCCTTGGCCCGCCGGAGCGTGGGGAGCGGTTCGTGCGCGAAGAGGTCTCGTGCGGCCTGCACGAGCGAGGGAAGGGGCGCGTACGCGTCGGACCGCAGGAACTCCTCCGGCGCCAGTGGCGGGGCATGGAAGCGCCGCGCCAGGTCCAGGAGGACCTCATGGATCCCATGGGGCCCCGCCACGAGCACCCCGTCCACCTCGCGCTGCAGGGCGTCCGCCCGCATGGGCACGAGGATGGGAACCACGGGCCGTTCCGCACAGGCCGCGTGATAGCACCTCAGATCCCGCGCATACGCTCCGATCTGGTCCAGGGCCGCCTGCGACGGTTCGGTCGCGCCCTTCAACTCGAGCACCACGACCGTGCCGCCTTCGAGGAGGATGACGTCCGGGCGCCGGGACTCGCGAGGCAGGGTGTATTCGAGGATGGCGGTGTACCGCCGCGCCCCCTCCTCGCATCGCACCAGGTCCCTGCACTCCTCCTGGAGCCAGGGGATCGAGTCGGTCCAGGCCCTGCGTTGCGGCGGTCCCGCATCGCGCAGGAAACTCTCCAGGGACAACCGGACGACGCGGGGACTGACGCCGTAGAAGGTCGGCAGATCGCTGTTCCAGCCCCACCGTTCTTCAGGGGCGCTGCTTCCGATGCCCGCCTCCATGGTCGCCCCCCCCTCACTCCGCCGGCGGGAGCGCGGCGGCAGAGCATCCGGGCGGGGCGCTCGCGGCGCAGCCTCCGCCTCCGCTCGGGGCGGCGATCCGGCCGCCTACGAGGGGGCCGCCCGCGCGGGCGTAGGCGTCGATGCCGCCAGCGACGGTGCGGAGTCCCCCAACCCCCTGCTTCCCGAGCCAACGACGGGCCATCTCGGCGCGCTGGCCGACGTGGCAGAGGAGGAGCCGGGGGGCGGGCGTGGCGAGGATCGCATCGATCCGCTGGGGGATCGTGTCGAGGAGGATGTGGCGCGACCCCGGGATGTGCGCGGCCTCGACCTCCTCGGGCGTACGGACGTCGATGATCGTGCCGGCCCCGCCTTCCTTCACGATCGCGACCGCCTCCTCGGCGGAGGCCACCGGGGGGATGGGCGTCCCCTCGCGGTTCAGGCGGACCAGCGCGGCCATGTTCGCGGGCTCCGGCGGGGGATGGGCCGTGAGCGCTTCGACGAAGGCGTCGCGGTCGGCCAGCGAGAGCCACGGGTTGGAGCGCTTCTCCTCCCCCATCGTGCTCCGCGTCCGCCCGGCGTAGTCGTGGCCGGGGAAGAGGATCGTCTCGTCGGGGAGCGGGAACAGGACGCCCTGGATGGAGTCGTAGAGGAGTCCCGCGTCGCCGCCGAGGAAGTCGGCGCGCGCCACGCCGCCGATCAGGAGCGAGTCGCCGCTCATCACGGCGCCGTCGGCCACGAGGACGAGGTGGTCCGGCGTATGGCCCGGCGCGTGGCGGACGACGACGGCGCGGTCGCCGAGGGCGAGCGGCTCGCCGTCGTCGGGCCGGTGCGTGACGCCGGCGTGCCCCGCCCGCGCGTGGGCCACGCGGACCTCGCCGTTCGTCGCGAGCGCCGCGGCGCCCGAGGGGTGATCGGCGTGCGTGTGGGTGTCCACGATCCAGCGGAGCCGCCAGCCCCGCCCGGCCGCGGCGCGCTTCAGCGCGTTCACGCCGTCGAGGTGCGCGTCCACGACCAGCGCCTCGCCCGAGTCGGAGTCCCCCACGAGGTAGGTGCGGCAGCCCTGGGGGTGCGGCAGCGCCACCACGTCGAGGCCGCCGGAGAGCGAGATGGGGTCCTGGGGCATGCGGGTCCTCCGGAGACCTACCGTACGAAGCCGCGTGGGTCGCGCAGGGACCGGCCGAAGGACGCGGGCGCCTACTCCGCGGCTTCCCGCACGCGATCGCGCGCGCCGAGAGCCCTTCTCCCCGCCTCGTCCGCCGACCGCCCCAGCGCGACGAAGCCGTGGCCGGCCAGGACGAACACGGGCGCCTTCCGCGAGGCCTCCACGGCGAGTTCCGCGAGTTCCGCGGTGCCGTACGGCGCCTCCCGCGGCGTCGTGGCGATGCCCGCGCGGGCTCCGTGGCGCACGAGCGCGCTCGAGTGCCCGTGGAAGACGGCGTCCACGTCGGGGTGTGCGTCGTAGAGCGCGGCGTGGAGGAAGCTCTCCGAACTGGGTTCGAGTGCGCCCTCGACGAGGAGGAAGTTGGCGTCGAGGTCCGCCTCGATGACGTGCACGAGTTGCTCGGTCTTCAGCGTCGAGAGCGGGACGTGCGTCGGCGTGATCAGGAAGCCCTGGTCGAGGCGCACGCTCAAGTTGCCGGACGCGTCCTCCCCGCCGGAGGCGAGCCCCTCCTCCACGAACCGTCGGCACCACGCGAGGAGCTCCGACGCGCGCGCCGAGACGGGCGCCTCGCGCCGGACGAACCGCGTTTCGAATCTCACGCCTTCGTAGGTCTCCATGGGCGCCATTCTCCCGCAGCCCCGCGAAAGGGCCAGGGGGAGACGGGAGCCTCGGCGGGCGAGGTCTGCCCGCACCCCGACGTCCCACCGGGGTGAAGCGCACTCGGTGGCATCGGAGCGGCTTCCCGCGGCCACTCGAAGGTCGTGGGCCGCTACAACGACAATGGCCGCTTCGAGCCCAGCCGCGGGGTACCATGTGCCCGCCGGCCGATGGCCAGCCACGGATTCCGGGGCAGGCGGCCTGCTGGGGGCGGCGCTTCGATGAATGCACTGATGGCGATGCTGATCCTCACGGCCATCTGTGCGGCCCTGGCCTGGGTGCTGGCGCTGCTGCTGAAGGTCCGACTGACGCCGCTGGCGCTGATCGGGGCGGGGTTGTTCGGGAACCTGTTCGGCACCTGGTTGTTCGGGCAGGTTCACGTGACGGACCCGCTGGCCCTCACGGTCGCCGGAGCGCACATCCTGATCCTGGCCACGGCCGTCGGGGTCCTCGGCGTCCTCCTGCTCGCCAAGTTCGTGCCCGTGGTCCGCTAGGGGGAGTACGAGTCGGGTACGGAGATGGGCACGGAGTGAGGACCGATTTCGTACGTTCCCCTCGACGCCCGGTACGGCCTCGTGGAGAGGACCCGCCGCGAATATCTTGACAGTCAACTGTCGATATAGTACTGTCACATTATGAGCCGCGACGGCGAGCCCCGCTACGGGATCCTGGATCTGGTCCAGCTCACCGGCATCCCCCGGCGGACCATCCGGTACTACGTCCAGCGGGAGCTCCTGGACCCTCCGCGCGGCGCCGGCCGCGGGCACTACTACACCCGGCTGCACCTGGATCGCCTCCGGCGCGTCCGGGAGCTGCAGGGGCAGGGGCGGAGCCTCGAGGAGATCCGCGAGTGTCTGGAGTCGCGCGCCGCGGGCCGCCCCGGCGCCCCCCTCCCCACCGTGGAACTGACCACCCGCATCCAGGTGGCTCCGGGCGTGGAGGTCCTGGTCGCCCACGGCGCCCAGCCCCCGTCGCCGACCCAGGTGCGCGCGCTCGCCGCGGCCGCCCAGGAGATCCTGCGTCCCGCCGAAGGAGAGATGTGAAATGCCGCTCCATGCCCCCCAGCAAGGTGTGCTCGTCCGAGGTCGTGAGGACCCGCCGGAGACGGCGCACGCCATCCCCCTCACCGGCGTGGAGGTGCAAGCCCGGATCACCGGTTCCACCGCCCGCGTCAGCGTCGTCCAGCACTACCGCAACGACGCAAGAACCCCCGTAGAGGCGGCGTACGTCTTCCCCCTCGAGGAAGGCAGCGCGGTCTGCGGATTCCGCGTACGCATCGACGGCACGCTCCTCGAAGGGCGCGTCGAAGGCCGCGACCAGGCCTTCGACGAGTACGACGACGCGCTCGCAGACGGCCGGACCGCCCTCCTGCTCGACCAGGAGCGCCCCGACATCTTCACCGCCAGCGTAGGCAACCTGCTCCCCGGCCAGGAACTCGCCGTCGAGATCGAGTACGTCGCCGAGGTGCCGCGCGAGGGGGGGGCCTGCGCTGGCGGCTGCCCACCACGGTCTCGCCCCGCTACGTACCCAAGTCGCAGCGCGATGCCGAAGGAATGGACGACGCCGAGCGGATCAACCCGCCGGTGACCGACCGCCCCCTGCCCTACTGCTTGACCCTGGTGGTCGAGGTCGATCTCGGCACCCCGCTCCGAAGCGTCGAGTCCCCCAGCCACAAGACGCGTGTGGCGCTGGACGGATCCCGAGCCCGGATCGAACTGGCCGGAGACGAGGGGCTCATGGACCGCGACTTCGTGCTGCGGCTCCACCCCCAGGACCCGGTGGCGCCGGTGTCGGGCATCGAGGCGGGCCCGGACGGAAGGCGGTACGTCGGCGTCTCGTTCCTCCCGGAGTTCGAGCGCGAGCGCGAGCCCGTGGAAGTGGTCTTCATGGTGGACTGCTCGGGCAGCATGCAAGGAGACTCCATCGAGCAGGCCCGCAAGACCCTGCGGCTCTGCCTTCGCTCGCTCGAGCGGGGCGACCGCTTCAACCTCATCCGTTTCGGAAGCCGGTACGAGAGCTACGCCGAGGAGAGCGTGGCGTACGACGACGCCTCGCTCGAGCGCGCCGACGCCTACGTAGCGCGCATGCAGGCCGACCTCGGCGGCACCGAGTTGCTCCAGCCCCTGGGCGCGGCCTACCGACGGCCCCCCTTGGAGGGCCTCTCCCGACGCCTCGTCCTCATCACCGACGGGCAGGTGGCCAACGAGGAGGCACTCATCGCCCTCGCCCGGGAGCACGCGCGCGAAGTCGCGGTCTTCGCCTTCGGCGTCGGCCACGGCGCCAGCGAGTACCTCGTCCAGGGCCTGGCGCGGGCCGGGCGCGGTGCGGCCGAGATGGTCTATCCGGGCGAGGGCATCGACGAGAAGGTGCTCCGCCACTTCCACCGCATGACCGGGCGCGCCTTGCCCCAGGTGCGACTGGACTGGGAGGGCCTCGAGGTGGAGGACGTGCTGCCGCGCGGCATGCCGCCGGTGTGGGCCGGCGAGCCGGTGAGCTTCTACGGGCGGCTCCGGGAGGGCACCCAAGGACGCGCCGTGCTCACGGTCACGGTCGATGGCGAAGCGCATCGCTTCGTCGCGGTGCTGGACGCCCGGCACGCGGGGCCCGTGACGACCAACGGTGCGCGCGGCGCCATCCCGCTCCGGTGGGCGCGCCGGCGGATCCGGGAGCTGGAGGAGGAGCCCCTCGAGAGGGAGGGCCGCGGCTCGCAGCGTGCCGATCGCACGCACGCGCGTCGACGGCACCGGAAGGAAACGGCCGAGGCGGAGCTCCTCGCGTTCGGGCGGACCTTCGGGCTGGTTTCCTCGGCCACGAGCTACGTCCTCGTCGACACGCGGCCGGGCGCGCCGCGTGCCGCGACCCGCGCCCGGTTCGTGCGGGTGCCGGGGCCGTGGACACGGGGCGGGCACGGGCACCCGGCCATGGCCCTGCACAGCGCGTGGTACGGCCCGTCGCGGGCGCCGCTCCGTGCGCCTGGTCTGGCGTCCGTGAGCGGCCTCGAGCACGCCCTGCGCCCGGACCTGGTTTCCCGCATGGTCGTCTCCGGGATGCTCGACCATCCGGCCGGCGCGCCGTCGTCGACCCCCGAAGACCTCCTCGCCCTCCAGCTCTCCGTCGACGGCTCCTGGAGACCGTCTCCCGAAGCGGAGCAGGTCACGGGGATCTCGATGGACCGCATCCGCGAGCTTGCCGAGGGCCTGGAGGTTCCCGAGGCCGAAGCCCTCGTGGTCACCCTGGCGGTCCTCGTGACGCTCGAGGCCAGGCACCCGGAAGCCCCCGCCCTGTGGAGGCCGCTCCTTCGCAAGGCGCGGAACTGGGTGGAACGGACGGTGGCCGGAGGGTCCCCGCCGAGCGAAGCCGATTGGGAGGCCTGGATGCAGACGCAGCTGGGCCTGTAGGCCCGCTCGGTACGCCCTGGGGTCGGGGCTGGCTTCGCGCGAACGCCGGAGGCGAGCCCCTCTTCCACGAACCGCTTGCACCACGCGAAGAGCTCCGACGCGCGCGCCGAGACGGGCGCATCGCACCCGAAGAACCTCGTTTCGAGCATCACGCCTTCGTAGGTCTCCAGGGGCGCCACGCTCCCCAAGCCCCGCGAAAGGACCGGGGGGATAGGGGAGCTTCGACGGGCTCGGAGGGACGGTAGGGTGGGCGCGGGCGAGAAGGACGGGAACCGGTCATGCGCGTCGTCTGCATCAGCGATACCCATGGGCGGCACGCCGGGCTCCGCCTTCCGGAGGGGGACCTGCTGCTCCACGCCGGGGACCTGACCGCCACGGGCGACATCGCCGGGCTGAAGGACGTCAACGCCTGGCTGGCCGCCCAGCCCCACCGCTACAAGATCGTGATCGCGGGCAACCACGACTTCGCCCTCGAGCGGCGACCTCGCGCCGCGCGCCGGGTCCTCAAGGACGTCATCTACCTCCGCGACGAGGAAGCGGAGGTCGAGGGCTTCCGCATCTACGGTTCGCCGTGGCAGCCACGGTTCTTCGATTGGGCGTTCAACCTCGACCGGGGCTTGCCGATCCGGGAGCGGTGGGACCGGATCCCCGAGGGGGTGGATCTGCTCGCAACCCACGGGCCCCCCGCCTTCCGCCTCGACCTGACCGGCCGGGGCGAGCGCGTGGGCTGCGTCGATCTCCTCGCCGCCGTGCGCCGCGTCCGGCCCCGGGTCCATGTCTTCGGGCACATCCACGAGTCCTACGGGCAGCTGGAGGACGAGGGCGTCCTCTTCGTGAACGCCAGCACCTGCGACGGCCGGATGCAACCGGTCAACCCTCCGATCGTGGTGGACCTGGAGCCCCGATGATGGAGCAGGCCCGGCGGACTCCTCGGCCGACGACCCGCCCGCACCAGTCCGCCACGCGGGGTTGCCTGTGGCGCGCTCTCGGCGCCGCCTTCATCGTCGCGTTCCTGGTGGCGGCGGCCGTCCTCGCCGACGAACTGGACCTGCCCCGGCCGCTCGAGAAGTCCCTCGGCCGGGTGCTCTTCTTCGGCGGGGCCCTCGCCGTCCTCTCCCTGCTGCTCCGGCGTGCCCGGCAGCACGAGGCGCCCGGCGCCGACGCCGTCCTCGATCGCGACCCGCGCGCGCCCGTCCTCTACCTGCGGCCCTTCGCCGACGACCCGCGGGCCGCGCACCTCGTCGGGTCCGCCACCGAGGAGGAGCAGCTCGCCCGGGTGCTGGAGAGCGTCGGCCCCGTCGTGGCGATCGGCCGCCCCGGCGAACGGCTGCCGGAGCTGGGGGCCGCGCGCCTCTACGTGTCGGACGACGCGTGGCAGGCGAAGGTCCGCTCGCTGCTCGACCGGTCGGCGCTCGTCGTGATCCGCCTGGGCGACACCGGGGCCTGCTGGTGGGAGCTCGACCAGGCCGTCCAGCGCGTGCCTCCGTCGCGGCTCGTGCTGCTCGTACCTTCCCCGCACGCCCTCCCGAGCGGCACGGACGGCCACGCCGCGATCCTCGAACGCGCCGCGGCCCGGCTCGGCCGCCCGCTCCCTCCCCCGCCGGCCGGTCGGCGCCGGGCCGGGGCCCTCGGAAGCGTGGTCGTCTTCGGCGAGGACGGGACCCCCCGCGTGCTCTCCCCCCGCGGCTCGTTCTGGCGGACGCGGGTCAGCCGGCCGCTGGAGGCCACGCTCGCCCTGACGTTCCGCCCCGTGATCGAGCGGGCCGGCGGGGCCTGGCGCCCGCCGGCGATCAACCCTCTCCGGGTCCTCGTCGTGGTCGCACTGGGCCTGTGGCTGGTGGCGATGGCCGCGCTGGCCACCGGCCTCCTCCACGAGTGACGGGGGGGGGAGCGACGGAGCAGGGGGAGGAGGGTCGATCGCCGCCGCGCGGCGCGAGCGGCGCGGGCCGGGATGGGATCGCGCGTCCCCTCCCCCGGCACGGCAGGTGCGGCGGGCCCACGGCGACCGAACGGATCGTATCGTCAGCGATCCACGAGAGGAGGTCCCGTGTCCCAGCGCCCCCCCCACCACACCCCCGTGCGACTCCGACGGCCCGTCGCGTGGCTGGTCCTGCTCCTGTCGCTCGCCCTCGCGGCGGCGCTCCCGACCTCGGGCGCGTCGGCCGGCGACGAGCCGGCGCAGGCGCCCCCGGCCGAACCCGCGCCGCCGGCGAACATCGATCCGGAGACGCTCGATCCGACCGACCCGGTACGCCTCCGGATCCGCCTGCTGAGCGAGATGGACGCCCAGATCCGGGCGGACGCGGCACGCCGCCACCTGGAGGCGCGCCTGATGCTCGACCGCGTCCTGCCCGTCGCCTACCTGGGGGTGGACGCCGAACCGGCCGAAGGCGGGATGCGTCTCCTGAAGGTCTATCCCGACACGGGCGCCCTCGCGGCCGGCCTCCGCGAGGGCGATCTCGTCTGGTCCGTCGGCGGACACGCGGTCGACTCCATGGCGAGCATGGGCCGCGCGGTGCGGCGCCATCACGTGGGCGACGAGGTCGAGATCCGCTTCCGCCGCGACGGCGCCGAGCGCGTCGTGACCGCGGCGTTCTCCAAGCGCATCGAGGAGGACGAGGACGAGGACGAGCAGTACCCGGAGCTCGCGTCGACCGGAGCGAAGAACACCGGCCCCGTCTCGTTCGCCTTCGAGGGGCCCGCGGGGAGCGCGCCCCCGGGTCTCATCCCGATGCTCGGCGGACACGGCGCGCCGCCCCGCTTCGAGGTGTCGAAAGAGGGCGACGCGTCGTTCCTGCGCCAGACCGCGGACGACCGCACGGGCATCCGCTTCCCGATGGCGGTCGTGAAGGACACGATCCTCGGCGACGGCGTGGTGCGCGTGCGCTTCCGGTTCGCGGGCGGCGAGCAGGACCGCGCGGCGGGCGTGATGCTCCACTTCCAGAACGAGGCGAACTACCTCGTCGCCCGCGCGAACGCCGTGGAGGAGGATCTCCGGATCTTCCGGACCGTCAACGGCATCCGCCGGACGCTTCCCGACGGCCGCGCCACCGGCGTCCCCGTGGACGACGCGTGGCACGTGCTGGAATTCCGCGCGGAGGGGGCGAAGCTCACGGCCACGGTGGACGGCACGATCGAGGTGGTCGCCTACGACACGTACCTCCCCGCGGGCCGGGTGGGGCTGTGGACGAAGTCCGACGCCGTGAGCGACTTCGACGACCTCGAGGTGCGGCCGGCACCGCCGAAGGAGGAGAAGTCCGAATGAACCCCCTCCGGGCGGCCCCCCTCGCCGTCCTGCTCCTGCTTCTGTTCGCGGCGCCCCCTCCCTCCTTCGCGAAGGATCTGCCGCTTCCGGACGTCCGGGAGACGACCCTCCAGAACGGCATGAAGGTCCTCCTCCTGGAGGACCACGACATCCCGAACTGCGCGCTCACCATCGCCTGGCGCGTGGGTTCGCGCAACGAGGTGACCGGCATCACCGGGCTCGCCCACTTCTTCGAGCACATGATGTTCACGGGCGGCGCGAAGTACGGAACGACGTTCGACACCACGATGGAGGCCGCCGGGGGGTCCAACACCGCCTGGACCACCCGCGACGCGACGACCTACGTCGACTGGTTCCCGAAGTCCGCCCTGCCCCTCATCCTCGAGATGGAGGCGGACCGGATCCACGGCATGGTCTTCGATCCCCGCACCGTGGCGTCGGAGCGCGAGGTCGTGCTGAGCGAACAGCGCCTGACGCTGGAGGAGCCGATCGAGCGGCTCTACCGCCAGATCTGGGCCGCGGCGTACACGGCGCACCCCTACCAGTGGGAGGTCCTGGGCTGGACGTCCGACATCCGCGCCTGGACCAAGCAGGACCTCGAGCGCTTCTTCGCCACCTACTACGCCCCGCAGAACGCGACGCTCGTGCTCGTGGGCGACGTCGACGCCGACGCCGCGCTCGCCCTGGTCCGGGAACGGTTGGGCACGATCCCCCGCGGGCCCGACCGACCCGTGGTGCACACCGTCGAGCCCGAGCAGGAAGGCGAACGGCGGGTCGCCCTGGACGTCCCCCCCCACACGATGCCGGCGCAGGTGATGGCCTGGCACGTTCCGGCGACGGCCGACGCGGACACGGCGGCGCTCTCCGTGGTGGACCACCTCCTGCTCCAGGGCGAAGCGAGCCGCCTCCACGAGCGGCTGGTCGAGAAGGAGCAGCTCTGCCTCTACGTCTTCGGAGGGCTGTACGGCCTCCAGTTCGACCCGAGCATCTTCTCGGTGGACGCGATGATGCGCGAGGCGGCCTCGGCCGCGGACGTGGAGCGCGTCGTGTGGGAGGAGTTGAAGCGCCTGGGCGAGGAGGGCCCGTCCGACGAGGAGCTGATCGCCGCGCGCTCGCGCCTCCGGGTCGGCCTCCTCCACCGCATGCGCACCATCCACGGCATGGCCTCCCTCCTCGCCGAGACCGAGCTCTTCTACGGCGGCTGGAAGAACCTCCCCGCGAGACTCGCCGCCCTCCGGGCCGTCACGAAGGACGACGTGAAGCGCGTCGTGAAGACCTACCTCACCCGCCGGAACGTCACGATCGGGACGCTCGTCGTCCAGGACGCGTCGAAGGACGCCCCGGAGCCGGCCTTCGTCGGCGAGGGAGGCGGGAAGTGAGGGTCCGAAACCCGGCGCCGGCCGTCGCCGTGCTGGCCTGCCTCGCGTGCCTCTCGCTCCCTACGACCGCCCCACGGGCGACGGCGGGCGAGGAGGGGGGGGTCCGCCTCCCGGCGATCGACCCGCTCGTGTTGCCGTCCGGGACGCGGCTCTTCCTGCTTCCCGATCCGTCCATTCCCCTGGTCACGGTCCACGTCCGCCTGCCGGGCGGCACCATCCACGACACGCCGGAGCAGGCCGGCCGCGCGGCGCTCCTCGCCCGGTGGCTGCGCCGCGGCGCGGGCGAGCGCAGCGCCCCGGCCTTCCGCGAGGCCGTCCAGGCGCGGGGGGGCACGCTCACCACGTTCGCCGCGCCCCGCTGGATCGGCGTGGACGCGGAGTTCCTCGCCGAGGACCAGGTGCGGGGCCTGGGGCTCGTGCGCGATCTGCTGGACCGGCCCCGCTTCGAAGCCGCCGAGCTCGAGCGGGCGAAAGCCCTCGCCGTGGCCGAACTCAAGCAGCTCGAGAACGAGCCGTCCACGGCGATCGGGCCGACCTGGAACGCCTGGCTCTTCGGCGCGCATCCCTACGGAAACCCGCCGCTGGGCACCCAGGCGACGCTCGCGAAGGTGGCGGATCCCGAGGCGCTGAAGGCCCGCTGGAAGACCGTCGGCGCGCCGGCCAACCGCTGGATCGCCGTGACGGGCGACTTCGATCGCGACGCCGTCCTCGCCGCGCTCTCCGGCACGGGCGAGCACGAGCCCGCCGAGCCGCCCGCCCTCACGGAGACGACGCCGCGAAAGGGCGGTGTGCTGCTCGTGGACCACCCCAGCTCGCTCCAGACGTACTTCCGCGCCGGCGGCCCCGGCATCGAGCGGACGGACCCCGACTACCCCGCCCGCTACCTGGCGAACACCATCCTCGGCGGGCGCTTCACGAGTCGACTCAACACGGCCCTGCGGATCGAGTCGGGCCTCACCTACGGCGCCAACTCCTGGTTCGACGACGAGCGCGGCGGCGCGTTCACGATCGACACGTACACGGAGACCGCCAAGACGAAGGCGTGCGTCGATCTGGCGCGCACGACGTACCGCACGTTCGTCGAGAAGGGCATCACCGCCGACGAGCTCGCCTCCGCCCGGGCCTACGCGAAGGGTCAGTTCGCCCCGAGCGAACTGGAGACCAGGGGGCAGCAGGCGGCGTGGCTCCTGGACCTGACGATCTCGGGCCTGTCACGCGACTTCGTGGACGGCTTCTTCGCGAGGCTCGACGCCCAGAGCGTCGAGACCGTGAACCGGGTGATCGAGACGCGCTTCCCGAGGGAACCCCTCGCGTGGACGATCATCGGCCGGGCCGACATCGTCCGGCCGCTCGTCGGCTCGCTGGGCGAGGTGACGGAGACCGCGCTGTCCGACCCGGGCTTCGGCCCGCGGTAGGCCCACGCTCACCGCGACGGCACCGCGCCCGCGAGATCGAAGACGAGCAGGGCCATCGCCGTCCCGTAGGCCTTCCCGATGGCGGGGTCGTCGATCCAGGTGCCGTCGGGTTCCACGATCCGCCGAAGGTCGCCCCGGAGCGTCTGCAGGTCGCGCTTCGCGCGGGCATCGCCGAGCGCCGTGAGCGCCCGCGCCGCGTGGTAGGTCGCGAAGAAGTAGAAGTAGTCGGAGTAGGCGTGCGGCGGGAGCCACGACTCGGAGAGCTTCGCGGCATCCCGCAGCCCTCGGCGGTGTTCCATGAAGAGATCCAGCGCCTTCCTCAGGTCCTCCTCCGACCCGACGCCGAGCCCTACGAGCGCCTGCTCGCAAAGCGGCGCCCGTGCGATCGACGCGTCCTCGGACTCGAAGTTCCGGGGCTCGGGCCACGTGTAGGTCCACCGGGCCGGACCCGCCTTCATGGCTCGGAGCGCCTTCCCGCCCGCGGCGAGCGCGTCGTCGGGCACGTCGAATCCGGCGGCCCGGGCGTCGGTGAGCGCGAGGAGGGCGAGCGCCGTGTTCATGCTGTGGGCCCGACCCCTCGTCGTCTCGGGCCATCCGCCGATGCCGCCCTTCCAGGTCTCGCCGAAGCGCCGATCGTAGGACCAGGCGCCGTTTCCGAGCTCGCCCCCCACGAGCTGGGCGACGGCGCCGGCGACGTCGGCCTTCGCGGCGCGGCGGTCGGCGAGCGCAGCCAGGCGGTACTCCAGGTGGTAGGCGGCGGCGAACGAGTTCAGGGCCCGGGGATCGGCCTGGAGCACGTTCTCGTCGAGCCAGGCATCGGCGCGGTCGAGCGCGGCGAGGACGCGGCGCTTCCGCGCCCCCGCGACGTGGGACCGGTAGACCAGCAAGGCGTGCGCGGCGAGGGTCGTCACGCCCGGCCGGTAGGCCGCGACCGTCGTCTCCGCGACGGGCCAGCTCCCGTCCGGGGACTGGAGGGCGAGAAGCGCATCGAGCGCGCGCGCGAGGAGGCTCCCCTCCCCCTTCTCCGGGACGACCACCTCCGAGACCGCGCGCCCGCCGGCGAGCGCGGGCTCGGCGATCGCCTCGGAGAGGGCCACCCGGTCGGGGAACGCGAGGCGGATCGCCGCCTTCACGGCGAAGGGGTCGTCCGGGGCGATCGAGCGGAGGAGGTCCACGGCGCGCGCTCGCTCGCCCCGGCGCCAGCAGAGCGCCGCGAGCCAGTAGGCGACCTCGCCCGCGCGCGCGCCCGCGTGCTCGCGCGCCGCCTCGAGCGCCGGGACGGCGGCGTCGAAACGCCCCCGCCGGACCCGATCGAGGGCGCGTCCGACGGCGCCCGGCGGGGGCGGCGAGGCCCCTGCGTCCCGGCCCGCCGCGACGAGCGCACCCGAGAGGAAGGCGAGCGTCGTCCCGTGGTCGAACGTGCCGACCGAGGGGAGGACCGCCAGCGTCCGGCCCTTCGGCGTCGCAACGAGGAGCGCCGGGGGCTTCGCCTCGCGGGCCGTGCTTCCGAGCGCGGCCAGCGGGTCGTCGGAGGCGTCTTGCGCCGGCAGCGTGACCGTCGCCGGGTGGACGCGGACGCGGACCGGGACGAAGGACGCCACCCCGAAGGCGGCGACGCCGGGGTGGGAGAGGACCGTGGCGAGGAAGCGCGCCTCGCCGTCGGTGCGCTCCGCGCCGCCGAACGATGCCGTGACCACGGCGAGGACGAGCTTCTGCTTCGCGGCGGCGCGACGCTTCGCGTCCTCGGCGTTCGCCGCCCACGGCCAGAGGGCCTCGGCGCGGTCGAGCGCGCGCTCGCCGGCCGCAGGCGACCGCGGCGGCGGCTCCGACGCGGGGGCGGCGACGGGCCGCGCGACCTTCAACAGGATCCCGTGGTTCGGTCTCCGACCCGAGGCCCACTTTCCGGGCAGGTCGCGGAGATCCACGGAGACCTCGCCCTCCCGCGGGAGGACCGTCGCCGTCGCGACGGGCTCCGCCTCGAACGACGGCGCTTGGTTCCAGGTGGCCGTGCCCTCCTCCCACGCACCGGTCACCACGTGCACGGCGACGTCGAAGGGCGCGGTCGGCGGGATCTCCGAGAGGTGGAGCGCGAGCCGGAGCACGCCGTCGGCGCCGCCCCAGGCCTTGCCCACGGGGAAGCGGAGCAGGACGCGGTTCGTGTCGCCGAGCGAGAGGGGGAGCCGCGGGAGGGCGCCGAACGCGCCGTCGGCGAGGTACGAGATCAGCACGGCATCCGCCTCCGCCCGGATGGTCTCGGGCGCGCGGCGTCCCTTCTGCACCTCGAGCCGGGGACCGCCCGGCGACTCGCGGCTCTCGAACCACACCCACTGCCGCGGATCGACCGGGGTCCTGGGCGGTCGAGCGAGCCAGCGCTTGAGCGCCGCCCCCTCCCCGCCGAGCGCGGCGACGATCCCCTCGGGGTCGTAGCGGCCGTCGTCGGGATGGAAGAGCCACCCGTAGTACCAGAGGACGAACCCCGCCTTCGCGCGGTCGAGCGCGCGGACGACCGCGGCGACGTCCTCGGTCGTGTTCGTCGTGGCGGACGCCCAGCAGATCTTGGCCAGGGGGAGGGGCTGCGGGGAGGGGGCGGCGGCGAAGCGCTTCCGCCACGCTGCGACCAGGGCGTCGGCGTCGACGGGAGCCCCGTCCGCGCCCCGGTTCACGGCGAGGAAGGGCCAGACGAAGTCGAGGAGGTCGGCGTACTCGAGCCCGACGCCCACGTGGCCGACCTTCGCGTTCGGGCGCACCTTCCGGAACCGATCGCGCGCCTCGCGCACGAAGTCCCGCGCGTGCTCCTCGCCCCGCCCGTCGCGACACCGCTCGCACCGGCACGGCGCCTGGACGTTGTAGAGGACGATCCGGTCGATGGAGGGGCAGCCCTCCAGGATCCGCTCCCCCCACGACGCCCCCCACCGGACGGAGTCCTCGTGCGCGAAGCAGAGCGGGAGGTGGTGCGCGGGTGCCTCGCCCTTCTCGTCGAGGGCGAAGTGAACGTCCGCGTCCGAGGCCGAGAGCGCCCGGGGGCGGTACATCGCGGCGACGGCGACGCCGCGCTCCCTCAGCCGGCGCGCGAGCGCGTCCACCGCCTCGAGATCGGTGCGCGGGAAGTGGAACGTGACCCAGGCGAAGTCGAACACCACGAGGTCGAGGTGACACGACGAGACGACGGCCTCGACCTCCTCGGGCGCGATCTCGCGTCCGATCGCGGAAGAGAGGAAGGCCATGCCGCGCGGCGCCCGCTCCGCCCCGACGGCGGGCATGGCCGGCAACAGCAGCGGCAGCAGCAGCAGCAGAAGCGGAGCGGGAGGGCGAGGCGACGCAACGGGCCGCTACGCTACCGCGCTTCGACCGTCGGGGTCGCGAGCAGGATCCGGGTCCGCTCGCCGTCGCCGCCCGCGTAGACGAGGGCCGTTCGGCCCAGCGGAACGAACACGTCGCTTCGGGACTCGAGGATGCTCAGCATCGGTGTGTCGATGGGCCCGTGCGGGGTCGTGGCCTGGGCCATCGCGTCCAGGCGGCTCGCGCTGAAGCGAAGCGAGATCCTCGCCCCCCTGCCGTCGGCGGAGAGGACGGGCCGGCACTCGGCGACCAGCCCTTCGAAGAACTGCTGCACGATGGGGTTGGGGATGGCGGAGTCTTCGGCGATCTCGATCTCGTAGTCGGCGATGTAGTGCCGGCGGACGCCGTTGGCGAGCGCCTGGAGCGTGCCGCGTATCGCGGAAGCGCGGGCGCGGGCCACGGCGCGCGCCTCGCCCGAGCCGATGGCGGCGTCGAGTCCGGCGAGGGCCCGATCGGAGAGCGAGAGACGACCGCCGCCGTCCGGGCCGCTGCCGAGGGCCAGCGCGAGGGGCGTAGGGACGTCCAGGAGTTGGAACTCCACGTCGGTGCTCCGGAGCGAGTGCTGCCGGATGGCCTCGAGCCGGGACCGGATCGCGGCGATCATCGACGGGGTCTGGTGCACGACGAGGGTGCCGTTGCGGGCCTCGATCTCGGTGCCCGTCCTGTTCCACGCTCGCGACGGGGCAAAGCGCGTGAGGAAGTCCACGAGCGCGTCGATGGGGAAGGTGGGCTGCGGTTCGGGAAGCTCGGGACGCTCGGGCAGGGTGAAGTTCGACGGGACGAGGTGCACGTCTTCCGCCTGCGTGTCCCACAGCGGCGCATTCAGGTCGCGGACGTCGAAGAAGCCGAGTTGCAGGGGGGCGGTGTCCGGAGCGGGCCAGGGCGGCAGCGTGTCCGGTCGCGCGGCGGAGACGGGCGCCGGTGTGCGCCGAGCGCGGTAGAGGAGCGTGAAGGCGCGTTGGTCGATCTCCGCGCCGGGCGCGGCATACCAACGACCGGGCTCCACGAGCGCCTCGAAGGAGACGGGAGCGGCCGCGTAGCGGGGAAGCTCGATGCGGGTGTCGCCGGCCAGCGTGTGGTGGGCGACGGCCCTGGGCTCGGCGATCTGCACGCGGACCCGGACGAACAGCCTTCCCGCGTCGCCGGAGGGCCAGCCGGACGCGGCGACCTCCATGCCGTAGGTCGCGATGCCCACGATGGGATCGGCGGCGGTCGCCTTCGTCGCGACCTCGACGTCGTAGTCCTCGACGTACGCCTGCTCGGTGACGGCGGAGGCCACCCCGACCTGATCGTCCACGAGCGCGAGGGAGAGGACGTGCCGGATCGGGCCCTTCGCGAGCAGTTGCGAGACGCGATCGTCGGTCAACGCGACCCCGGCTCCGCGGTCGAGCGGCGCCCCCTCCAGCACGACGAAGTCGAGGGAGAGCGTCGCGAGGCTCGAGCGCTCGAAGGCGGCGAGGCGTTCGGCCACCTGCCCCATCACCTCCGTCGTCGCTCGCACGATGAGGCGGTCCTCGCCCAGGCTCTCGATGGCGGCGCCGTCCGTCACCTCCCAGAAGACCGGAGCCACCGTGGTCTGGAGCACGTCGATCAGCTCGTCGATGCTCCCCCGCGGAAGGACCGGCTCCTCGCCCTCCGCCCCGAACAAGGGGTTGTCCTCGTCGCTGACCATGTCGGGGGAAATCGTCCCCAGTCGGCCGGGAATGTACGACACCACCCCGCCCGTGAGCGCGCCGACCTCGAAGATCTGGGTGACGAGGGCGTCCCCCGAGGGCTCGTCGGCCCGCGTGGGCGAGGCCGGCAGCAGACCGACCAGCAGGACCAGGGCCGGGAGAACGACGTGGGAAGCCAGCTTGGCCATGGGGGGATCCTCCGAAACCGCGACGGCGTCCCCTGGGAACGCCGCCGCGGGGCGCTTGGGTCTACCCCTTTGCGAGGGTGGGCGTCAACAGGAGGATCCGGGCCGGCTCGTCCCCCCTCTCCGGGCGGGGCCTCCCGGGTCCGCCGCCCCCTGCGGGGCGCCGGGCGTCGAATTCGGGCGGTCGGGTGCCCGGTTCCGTATGATCCCCGCGGAGGCGGTCCATGCAGTACGACACCGACGAGAGACCGGCGGCGCGCATCGTCCGGTTCGCGGGCGACATCGGCTCCTCGGACGAACACGAACTGAAGACGCTCTTCGTCCGGCTGAAGGAAGACGCTGCCGTGCAGGCCGTGTTCGACATGGGCAAGGTCGGGTTCCTCGACAGCACCGCCCTCGGCACGCTCGTGTGGGGTCTGAAGAACCTCCGCGAGGCCGGCGGCGACCTCCGACTCTGCGGGCTCACGGGCTTCGTCCGCCGATTGTTCGAGATGACGGGGCTGGACAAGGCGTTCCAGGTGTTCGAGGACTGCGAGCAGGCGGTGCAGAGCTTCGCCGGCTGATCCGTGGACGCCCGGCTCGACCGCGCCACGCTCGATCTCCTCGGTGATGCGCTCGACGAACTCGACGCTGGCTTCGGCGATCTGCCGCCGCTGCCCCAGGCGATCGGCCCCGACTGGCGTCGCGTGCTGCTGGAGACGGCGGATCGGCTTCGCGACAACGATCCCTACTTCCACCCGCTCTACGTGGGGCAGATGCTGAAGCCGCCCCACCCGGTCGCGCGCCTCGCCTACGCCCTCGCGCTCTGGATCAACCCGAACAACCACGCCATCGACGGCGGCCGCGCCAGCTCGGCGATGGAGAAGGAGGCGGTCGCTCGCCTGGCCGCGCTCTTCGGATGGGACACGCATCTCGGCCACCTCTGCGGCGGCGGGACGATGGCCAACCTGGAGTCGCTGTGGGTGGCCCGCGAGGTGGCGGCAGGCGGCGCCGTGCTCGCGTCTTCCGAGGCCCACTACACGCACCGGCGCTTGAGCGGCGTGCTCGGCATTCCCTTCCGCGAGGTCGCGGCGGACGAGCGCGGTCGCATGGATCTCGCCGCCCTCGACCACGCGCTGGCCCAGGGAGACGTCGCCGTCGTGGTCGCGACCATCGGGACGACGGCGACGGGAGCGGTGGATCCGCTGCCGAAGATCCTCGAGCGTTGCCGCCGGGCCGGCGTGCGCGTCCACGCCGACGCCGCCTACGGCGGGTTCTTCCGCTTGGCGTCCCGCCTCGGGGAGGAGGCCCGACGCGCCGTGGACGCCCTGGCGGAGGTCGATTCCCTCGTCGTCGATCCCCACAAGCACGGCTTGCAGCCGTACGGGTGCGGGTGCGTCCTGTTCCGCGATCCGTCCGTCGGCCGCGTCTACCGGCACGACTCGCCCTACACCTACTTCAGCTCCGACGACCTGCACCTCGGCGAGATCTCGCTCGAGTGCTCGCGCCCGGGTGCCGCGGCGGTGGCCCTCTGGGCGACACAACGCCTCCTGCCCTACGAGAGGGGCGGAGAATTCGCGGCGCACCTCGACCGCTGCCTGGAGGGGGCTCGCGCGCTGGCGGCGCGGCTGGAGAGGCACCCCCGCTTCGTCCCGCTCCTCGAACCCGAGTTGGACATCGTGGTCTTCGCCGTCGAGGCGGCCACCGCCCAGGCGGCGTCGGCGGCGGCCCGTGCCGTGTTCGAACGCGCCCACGACGAGCGCTTGTGGCTCGCGTTGGCGAAGATCCCCGCCCGCACGGTCGCAACGCGCTGTCCGTCGCCGGCCGCCGGCGGGGAACCCGTCACGTGTCTGCGCGCCTGCGTGATGAAGCCGGAGCACGCCGATTGGCTCGACGCGATCATGGCCCGGCTCGACGCCGCGCTGGCGGCCGCGGGGTAGGGGGACGAGGCCGGGCGTCAGGCGGACGCGGAGCGCTGGAACTCGCCCGGGATCACCGCCATCTCGTCCGAGATCCGCTTGAGGTGGCGCGTCGCGAGGACCAGCTCGCGGAGGTTCTCCGCCCCCTCGTCCCCCTCGACCATGGCGCCGATCGCGAGATTCTCCACCTCGGCCAGCCGAGCCTCGATGGTCGCGTACCGGAGCTTGAGCTGGGGCTGGATCTCGGCCAGGGTCACGCGGCCGCCCAGCAACTCGAGGATGAGGCGGTGCAGGGCGAGGACCTCGCTCGTCACCTCCGTCATCGCGTGGAGGATCTCCGCGAGCAGGGTCGAGCTGAGGACCTTGACCCGACGGAGGAGCGCCGCCGCGAGGTTTTGGACGCGCTCGTAGTCCTTGCCGGCGCGGATGACGGCCATGGCCCATCGGAGATCGGTGGCCACGGGGCTCTGGAGCCCGAGGAACTCCATGCTGCGGTCCATGACCGCCTCGGCCAGCGCCTCGGTGGGTTGGAAGGCGAGCCCCTGGGCTACCTCCTCCTCCGTCGTGAGCAGGAGGTGCACGGCACGCAGGTTCTCGTCGACGGCGGTGGCCAGGTCCATCAGCGCGGCGCGCACGCTGGTCTTGCGCGCCTCCAGTCGCTCGTTGTGCGTCGCCATGTCCGCGGCCGCCCCCTCTCCGTCGGCGCTCCCCCCGCTACCGCGGGGGCGACGCCTCGGGGCCTTCCAGGGCTTCGAGCGCCGTTCGGGCCGCCACGGCCTCCTTTCCTGCCCTCTCGACCTTCTCCTGCAACGCAGCCTGTTCCTCACCGACGCCGACCATCCCGCCCCGGACGAGTTCGGCCACCGCGTCGGAGAACGTCGGCGCGAGGAAGTTCAGGTCCTGCCACCGCCGCGCCCGGACGGGCGCGTAGGGCACCCTGCGCAGGGTCTCGTAGACGATCTCGGCGGCCTCCCGCATCGACGGATCCGACGCGATCGCGGTGGCGAGCTTCCGGTTGCTCGCGCGCATCGCGTCCGGCGTCGGCGCGCCTTCCTCCAGCGCTTTCTGCTCGCGCTCGATCATGCCCTGGATCGCGCGGGCCGCATCCGCACGCTCCGCCTTGGCGAGGCGCCCGGCGTTCTCGTGCAGCCAGGAGGAGAGCGCCGCCTGGGCCGCGGCGTACGTGCGCTCCGCGGCGGCGAGCCGCTCGCGGGCTGCGGTCAGCTCCGGGCTCTCCGGCGCGGGCGCGGGCGGCATGGGGCCCGTCGGCGTCGTCTCGGCGTCGGCGGAGGAGGGGCCGGTCGGGTTCGCCTCCCCTTCGGCGGGCCCCGGGGGCTCGACCGGCACCTTCGTTCCTTCCCCCGCTCCGCCGCTCTCGCCGGCACGGGAAGCCTGCTCCTGCGTGGAGGTCCCCTCCCCACGACTCCTCCCGAAGACGGCCCAGGCGATCACCCCCAGCGCCAGGACGCCGAGGACCGCGAAGATCCAGCCGGGGAATCCCGGCGCCTCCTCGTGGTGGGGCGCCCCGGGCGGCGGGACGAACAGGTCGGCCCGGCGGGTGGTCTTCTCGGTCAGGCGCGTCTTGTTGTGGCACTCGGGGCACTCGAAGACCGTCCCGACCGCTCCCGGGGGCACCGGGCTGATGGCCCCGCACCACGGACAGTCGAAGGTCAGGTCCCCCGGAGCGGGGCCCCGTGCGTCCTCCTCGCCGGGGATGAGGTTCTGCCCCCGGGTGTTCTTCGGCGTGAGCTTGGTGGTTTCCTTGCACTCCGGGCACTGGAACGTCTCGCCGATCAGGTCCGCCGGGATGCCGGAGATCGCCCCGCACCAGGGGCAGTCGAACGTGCGGTGCCCCCGGCCGTAGTTCTCCTGCGCGGTGTGGGTCGTCATGCCCGCCTCCTTCCAGGGGCCGACCGCCCGAGCACGGGGCAGGCGTCCCCGCCGCCTGAGAGCCTAGCAAGAAGCCGGGAGGGCGGGCGAGGGGGAGGTTTCAGCACAGTCCTCTACCGGGCGCTCCCCTCCCGCGGCTCCCCCACCGCGAAGGCCACTTCGACGCGGGCGAGGCCGCTCGTCTCCCCGGGCTCGACGACGAGCCGCCCCTCGCCGGCGGCGTCGAGGAAACGCTCCCAGGGGAGGAACACCACGCCCACGGGGTCCGCGAGCAGAGGATCTTCGTCCACGACGAAGAGGGCGAGGCCGTCGCCACGCCCGGCGCGGCCGACGGCGCCGAGACCCTCGGGCTCCCACGCGAGGGAGAGGACGTTCCCGGAGGGCGGGGACACCCTCTCGTCGCCGCCGAGCCACCGCGCGCGGATCTCGAGGTCCGGGAGACGCATCTCCAGGCCCTTCGCGCCCTTGGGCAGGGGCAGACGCTTCGGGACCTTGTCGCGGAGCGGCAGGCCGCCGACGTCCCAGTCCCCGCCGGCCGGCCGGCGCCCGCGCGCCGTGACGGCGATGCGTCGGATCTCGACCCTGCGCTCGGGGCCGCGCCCCTTCGTGGGGTCGCGGAGCACGATCTCCACGTCGGCGAGGCCGGCGGTCCCCTCCACGACGTGGAGCCCCGGCTTCTCCAGCATGGCGGCCACGTCGACGGTCGCCGTCCCCACGGCGTCGTCGTTTCGGAGGTCGTCGTCGGAGACCTCGAGCGAGAGCGTGGCGGGCAGGGCGTCGGGGAGCGGGACGACGAGGGACCAGACGGGGAGGAAGGTGCCCTGGGCCGTCGCGCTCCGGGCGAGTTCCTCTCCCTTCGCCCGCACGACGACGTACGGATCCGGCCGGTTGCGGTAGGGCACGAGCGACACCGCCGCGAGCGGCGGGAAGCCGGCGGCGCCCGAGAGGCCGGTGTAGACGAGCGGCGGGATCTTGCGGTGGTCGCCGTCCCACGCACGACCATCGGGCTTCAGGGGGCGGACGCGGGCGCCGAGCACGACGAGGGTGCGCGAAGGGTCCTCGCCCGCGCCGGCGGGCGCAGGCGAGACGGCGCCGCTCCCGAGGAGACCGGCCGCGATCGCCAGGAGGAGAAGAGAAGGAACGTCGCGTCGCATGAGGCCCCCCGTACTCGACGGCTCCATACTATCCCCTCGACGATCGACGGGAGAGGAGGCGGCGTGCACGCCCTGGTCCTGAGCGGTGGCGGTTCCAAGGGGGCGTGGCAGGCGGGGGCGCTCCAGCGCCTGGCCGAGGCGGGGCTTCGTCCCGACCTCTGCTGCGGCGTGTCCGTAGGAGCGCTCGGCGCCGCGTTCCTGGCCATGTACGCGCCGGGGGACGAGGTCGCCGCGACCCGCGACCTCGTGGCGCTCTGGAAGAGCCTCGACACCCGCCGGGTCCGACGACATCACTTCCCCTTCGGCTTCCTCCATGGGCTGTGGCGGCCGAGCCTCTACGACTCGGGTCCGCTCCATCGCCTGGTCCACCGGACCCTGGAGGTCGAACGGCTCCGGCGCTCCGGACGCCGGCTGCTCGTGGGCACCGTCTCGCTGGCGGACGGGCGCTATCGCCTCTTCGGCGAGCAGGACGAGCGGATCGTCGATGCCGTGCTCGCGTCGTCGGCCTTCCCCGCGATGCTGGAGCCGATCGCGATCGACGGCGCCCTCCACATCGACGGCGGTCTCCGGGAGATCACGCCCCTCGCCGCCGCGATCGACGCGGGCGCCACGGAGATCGACATCCTGCTGGTCCACCCCCCCGCGTTCGAACAGGGCCCCCTGTTCGAAGGCGGGCATCCGAACGCGGTCCAGCTCGCCGCACGTTCGCTGGAGATCCTGCTGAACGAGGTGATGGCGAACGATCTCCAGACGGCGCTCCGCACGAACGACTCGGTCCGACGGGGCACCGCGCCGGACGGCCATCGGTACGTGGAGATCCGGGTCCTGAGGCCCACCGCCCCGCTCGAGGGCTCGGCCCTCGCCTTCGAGCCCTCGCGAATCGAGGCCATGATCGAACGCGGTCGCCGGGACGCCGACGCGCACCTTGCGGACGCGCTTCGGTCCGGCCCCCCCACCCCGTAGAATCCGCGTTGCCCCGCCTCCTCCCCCCGACCTGCCGATGTCCTGCCGACGCCTCCCGGTCATGCCCTTCCTGGTCCTGCTGGTCCTCCTGGGGACGGCGCGCACCCCGTATGCCGCGGAGCCGGGTGAGGCGGATGCGGGACGACGCCTCGTCCGGTCGAAGCTGACCCCCGAGGAGACGTGCTCCCTCGCCTTCCTCGAGCACATCGGCTGGCGCGTCACGACCGGCGCTCCCGGAAGCGGGATCGACGTGATCGGTGGCCGCCCCGGGGAACGCGAGAGCATCGAGGCCGCCCAGCGCGCCGGCGACCTCCGGATCGTCGTCGCTCCCGACACGCCCGCCGCGACGCTGCGCGCGCTGGCCGTTCGCCTCGGGGCGCTGGCGAACACGCTCCACTCCCGCCTGGCGTTCCAGCACCGCGTGGCGGGGGCCGTCGCGCGCGCCACGCGCAAGCTCGACGCGAACATCCAGGAGGGGAACCTGACCTTCCCGAAGCTCCTCGTGTTCGACTCCCCGTGGTTCCGGATGATCCCCCCGACGCCGGAGTGGTCCCGCGGCGACGACTACTGCGTGGCCGTGGCCTCTCCCGCGGAAGCGGTGCGGGCCTTCTACACGGATCGTGCGGTGTACGAGTGCTACGTGGGCCAGTGGGTGGCGCTGTACGCCAAGTGGTACGAGGTCTTCGGCGACGACGCCTTCAACGAGGCCTTCCGGCCGGAGGAGCTGATGCTCGGGCGACCGCTGGACATGCGGACCACGCCCCTGGGCCGCTTCCTCGGCGACGAACTCTCGCCCCGCTGGCGGGCCATGGTCATCGGCCCGAAGGACTACGGCGTCGACCCGGGCCTCGCGATGGCGCGGATGGGCCCCGTCGCGTTCGCCGGGGCGACGGGCGTCACCGAGAACGTCGAGGATGGACTGACGACCAACGACAACATGATGATCGTCTCCGTCTCCCCCGCCGCGTGCCGGACGCTGCGAGAGAACGGAGGCCTCGACTACGTCCGTCGCGAGAACGAGCGGATCTGGCGGATCCACGCGGAGGGCAAGCGCGGGATCATCCGGGGTTCTTCCGGCATCGAGGCCCGGGACGCCGTCACCGCCATCCTCGATCAGCCCGTCTACAGCGAGATCATGCTCTTCGTACATCCCTACGGGATCGTACCGCTCGCCCGGATGGTGAAGGAGCGGCTCGGGACCACCCATCGCCCCGTGAAGGTGCGGATCTACCGCAACGGCGTCGATGACGCCTTCTACCAGCGCTACCGCGCGTGGTTCCAGCGTCGCTGCCTCACGGGGAACGACGTCGTCGAAGTCCCGACCACCATGTCCACAGGGCAGGAGATCCGTACACCGCCTCCTGGATCCAGTGGGCCTTGCCCGGAAGAACGGTGATCCGGGTCGAGGGATCCAGCGCCGCGTGGGCTCGCGCGGCGCGGCCCGCGAGAAACTCCGGCGCGAACGCATCGAGCCGGCCGTAGAACGCCCAGACGGCAACGTGGGCCATCCGCTCCATGCCGGCGGGGTTCCCGTAGCCGACCAGGGGGACGAACGAAGCGACCCGGTCCGCGTAGGCCTTGACGATGTCCCAGCCGGCCGTGGCGCCGAGGCTCACCCCCGTCACGTGCACACGGTCCGGATCGATCCGGTAGCGGGCCTCGACGTGGTCGAGCAGGGCGCCGAACTGCCTCGGCCCGTACGGCCGGGCGAAGCTCCTCTGCTGGGGAATCGCGACGACGAACGGCGGCGCGAATCCGCGCTCGAGCATCGCGGGGAAGCCCGATCGGGTCATGAAGTTGGCGTTCTCGCCCTCCACGAAGATCCCGGGGAGGTAGACGAGGAGGGGCCATCGCCGCTCGGGGGTCCGGCCGTAGCCGGGCGGCAGGTAGACGAGGAGGTTCAGGGTCTCCCCGCCGCGGCCGCGGGTCCCCGGGACCGCGAGCGCCTGCACGTCCCCGCGGTGGACGGCGGGGCCGACGCAGGCGGTGAGGAGGAGGACGAGCAGCCACGCCGCGCGCATGGGGACCTCCTCCCGCCGACCGGCCGAAGAGCCTACCAGCGCAGGTGCCCTCGGCCGCCTGTGCGCTTCGGTCGGTCGCTCATCGCCCGGCGCGGCCGCCCCCGCGGCCGAAGCCGGCGCCCCCCGGCGCGCCGCCGCCACCGCGCGTGCGCCGCCCCGAGAGCTGCCCGACGAGGGCGTCGGCGTCGGACGCGGGGACGATCGTCTCCAGCGTGCGCCGGTAGTCGTCCATGGCCGTCTGGAAGAGCGCCCGGCGGTCTTCGGCGGCCCCCGCCTGCCCGCGCAGGTCCCTCAGCTTCTGGAAGTGGGTGAGGGTGGCCGTCGCGACGGCCTCCTTCTGCGCGTCGGTCAACTGGACGCCCGCGCGGTCGATCAGCCGATCGACCCCCTGGCGCGCCCGGTCGGCGGTCCGCTGCTGCTCCACCGTCTCGAGGAGCGCGCGGAAGGTGCGCAGCTGCTTCTCGGTGAAGCGCGACGACGCCGTCTCGGCATCCTCGCCCTCTTCGAGGAGCGGCAGGTCCTCCGCGCCGAGGAGCGAGGACAGGTCGGAGGACGACTCGTCCCCCTCGGGCACGACGCCCCCACCCCCGACCGCCGCCGGCGCGGCCCGCGACGCGACCTCCTTCTCGAGGCGTGCGAGACGGGACTCGTAGACTTCCCGCCAGGCCTCGTCCCCCCGACCCGCGAGGCTGCCGGCGGCGGTCGCCGGTGCCGCGGCCGACGGGCCGGGCCCGGGCCGGTCGTGGAGCCCGACGCCCGCGTAGCCGGTCGGCTCCGGCTTGCGGAGCGCGTCGTAGACCAGGATCGCGGCCACCACGAGGACGACGTTCAGCAGGACGGGGAGGTACTTCACGGCGGGGCTCCGGGGTGGGGCGGGGGTCACTCCCTGAAACCCGCTCGCCCCTCCCGAGGAGCGCCCTCAGGCATAGGACGGGTAGGCGGGATCGAACATCATCGAGCGGATCTCCTCCCGGAGGTGGTCCGGGCGGGGCGCTCGGGCCAGTCCATCCTCGTAGGCCATCTCGGCGACCGCCATGGCGATGGCGAGCGAGACCTCGCGGATGCGCGTGAGCGCGGGGTAGACCCGGCCGATCTCGAGGTCGGCCTCCGTCACCTGGGCGGCGAGCGCCCGGGCGGACGCGTGGAACATCGCGTCCGTCACGCGCTTCGCGCCCGTGGCGATCGCGCCCAGGCCCACGCCGGGGAAGATGTACGCGTTGTTGCCCTGGCCGGGAACGTAGTGGCGACCCCCGAGGTCCACCGGGTCGAACGGGCTGCCGCTGGCGAAGACGGCGCGCCCTTCCGTCCACTCGTAGGCCTGCTGCGCCGTGCACTCCGACTTCGAGGTCGGGTTCGAGAGGGCGAACACGATGGGGCGCTCGTTGATCTCCGCCATCTTCGTGAGGATCGCGTGCGTGAAGGAGCGCGGCACCGTCGAGACGCCGATGATGCCGTCGGGGCGGAGCGCCTCGACCGCGGAGGCCAGGTCGGGCACGAACTCGTGGTCGTGGGCGTAGGGCAACTTGTGCTCCGCCAGGTCCGTGCGGCGGTTGCAGACGAGGCCCTTGGAGTCGACGAACCAGCAGTGCCCCCGGGCTTCCTCCGGCGCCATCCCGTCGCTGACCATGCCGGCGACGATGGTGTCGCCGATGCCGATGCCGGCCTCGCCAGCGCCGAGGAAGAGGAACCGACAGTCGGTGAGCTTCTTCTTGGTGAGCCGCAGCGCGGACAGGATCCCGGCGAGAGCGACGGCGCCCGTGCCCTGGATGTCGTCGTCGAAGCTGCAGATGCTGTCCTTGTAGCGCGACAGCAGGCGGAACGCGTTGGACGTCGCGAAGTCCTCGAGCTGCAGCACGGCCTTCGGGAAGCGATCCAGGACCGCAACGACGAACTCGTCGAACAGCGCGTCGTATTCCTCGCCTCGCAGCCGCCTCCGTTGGATGCCCGTGTAGAGGGGATCCCGGAGGAGCTCCTCGTTGTTCGTACCCACGTCCAGACAGATGGGGAGACAGGCTGTCGGGTCGATGCCGGCGCACGCGGTGTACAGGGAGAGCTTCCCGACGGGGATGCCCATGCCGAAGGCGCCCAGGTCGCCGAGACCGAGGATGCGCTCGCCGTCCGTCACGACGATGATCCGCACGTCTTCGTGCGGCCAGTTGACGAGCACCTTGTCGATCTCGCCTCGGTCGTCCGCGCTGATGTAGAGGCCGCGGGGTCGGCGGAAGATGTGCCCGTAGGTCTGACAGGCGTGCCCCACCGTGGGCGTGTAGATGATCGGCATGATGTCGTGCAGGTGGTTCATGACCACCCGGTAGAACAATCGCTCGTTGCGGTCCTGCAGGCTGACCAGGTAGATGTAGCGCTCGAGATCGGACGTCTTGCGGCCGAAGTTCTCCATCACGCGCTGGACTTGAAGATCCTGCGTCATCGGACGCGGGGGGAGGAGCCCCCGAAGACCGAGGTCCTCGCGCTCCTTCATCGTGAACGCCGTGCCCTTGTTGCGCACGGGATCGTGAAGCAGCCTGACGCCGCGCGGAAAGTGGGGCGGAACGGGAACCGGCTTGGGGAGTCTGGTGGCGGTGCTCATGCGTTCCAGCATAGATCCCGCCGTCTCGCGTCCGAACGCAGATCGGGGACGAAGAACCGCTCGCAACCTACCGTTAGGAACCTAACGTCCGAGGTAGGCTGGGCGAACCCGGACCCGGAGGGAGCACGCATGGAGCACCGCCTGCGGACGCTGGAGGCCGTCGTTCTCGCGGGGCTCTCCGCGGCGCTCGCCGCGTGCGCGGCGGCGCCGGCCGACCGCCCGGGCCGGCGCGCCGTCCCCGTCTACGAGGAGGTGGAGGTTCCCGTGTGCGAGCGGCGCCCGCGGGAGCGGGTCGCGATCCGCTTCGTGCCGAAGTACGAGGAGGCGAAGGAGGGGAAGACGGGGCGATGCTTCGTCGGCTACGCGCCCGAGGAGATCCCGATCGGTTGCGAGTGGACGAGGGTGCAAACGGGCACGAAGACGATCCGCCGGCTCCAGGGTTGGCGCTGGGCGGACGACCCGCCGTGGCCGTGCGAGGCGGAGGCGGCCGCGCGGAAGGCCGCCGAGGAAGATGGACGCGAGGAGGCGCCCGAAGCGCCGCCGCCCCTGGACGTCGAGGACCTCCCCTCCCTCGACGACCTGCCTGGGTAGTGCCCCCGGGCGGCGGGCGCCGCGAACCCCCTGGGCCCTCACCCGGGCGATGGGTAGATTCGACCCCAGCCACAGGAGGTTCACGATGACCCACGCCAAGCCCCTCTTCCTCGTTCTCGCCTTGGGCCTCGTCCTGGTGGCCACGGCCGCCTGCACGAAGAGCAGCCGCCCCAAGCACAACGAGTGCGACTGGCCGAACGACTGCGGCGGGTCCGTGTTGCCGATGCTGAACGACATCGGCGGTTGGGTGGTGGCCGACCTCAAGAAGGACCGCACGAAGACGAACATCTACCAGCGGATCATGCGCGGCGTCCAGCGGACCAAGGATCCGGAGCTGAGCAACGCCTCCAACAAGCACGTCTGCCTGCTCACGAACCCCGCGCCGTGCCAGGAACTCGATCAGATCCACGCCGCGGCCGAAGCCGCGAAGAACGCGTCCGACGCCGAGGCGCGGGACAAGTGGGAGGCCGTTGCCGCGATGATGGACCACTTCCCGTCGGGAAGCTGAGTTCCGATCCCGCCTACGCGGACGGCGCGGCGAGGGCCCTCTCCACGAGCGCGGCCGCCTCCTCGTGGATGCGGTCGAGGTGGGCCTCGCTGACGAAGCTCTCGGCGTAGACCTTGTAGATCGCCTCGGTCCCCGAGGGCCGCGCCGCGAACCAGCCGTCGTCGGCGACCACCTTGAGCCCGCCGATCGAGGCGCCGTTGCCCGGCGCCGTCGTGAGCCGCGCCCGGATGGGCGAGCCGGCGAGTTCCGTCTCCCGGACCCGTTCGGCGTCCAGGGCGGCGAGACGGGCGCGCTGATCGGCGGTGGCGGGTCGGTCCACGCGGCGGTACCAGGCGCGACCGATCTCGTCGCGGATCCGCGCGGCGTACGTACCGGGATCCGCTCCGGTGCGCGCCGTGATCTCCGCGGCGAGGAGTCCCAGGAGGATGCCGTCCTTGTCCGTGGTCCAGGGGCGGCCGTCCCGCCGCAAGAAGCTCGCGCCAGCGCTCTCCTCTCCCCCGAAGAGCAGGGACGCGTCGGCCAGGCCGGGGGCGAACCACTTGAAGCCGACGGGCACCTCGAAGACGCCCCGACCGTGCGCGGCGGCGACGCGGTCGAGGATGCCGCTGCTCACGAGGGTCTTGCCGACCTTCGCGTCCTTCGGCCACGCGGCGCGGTGTTCGAGCAGGTACGCGATGGTCACGCCGAGGTACGCGTTGGGCTCCAGCAGGCCCGCGGACGGCGTGACGATGCCGTGCCGATCGGCGTCCGGGTCGTTTCCGAACGCCACGTCGAAGTCGTCCTTCAGGGCGATCAGGGAGGCCATGGCGTAGGGGCTGCTGCAGTCCATGCGGATCCGCCCGTCGTAGTCGAGGGTCATGAACGCGAACTGCGGATCGAGCGTCGCGTTCACGACGGTGACGTCGATGCCCCAGGTCGCGCCCAGGGCCTGCACGAAGGGCAGCGCGGAACCGCCCAACGGGTCGATGCCGACGCGCACGCCCGAGGCCCGGATGGCGTCCATGTCCAGCGCGGCGCCGAGGTCGCCCACGTAGGCGGCGACGTAGTCGTGGCGGACCGTGGCAGGCGATGCGGCGGCGCGTTCGAACGGGACGCGGCGCACCGCCCCCGCGTCCTCTTCGAGGATGGCGTTCGCGCGGCGCTCGATCCTCCGGGTCAGGGCGGAGTCGGCGGGACCGCCGTGCGACGGGTTGTACTTGAAGCCGCCGTCCGCCGGGGGATTGTGCGACGGCGTGACGACGACGCCGTCGGCGAGTCCGTGGTCGCGGCCGCGGTTGTGGCTCACGATGGCGTGGGAGATCACCGGGGTGGGCACCACGCCGTCGTCGGGCGTGATCATCACGGTCACGCCGTTCGCGGCGAACACCTCGAGGGCCGTGCGCTCTGCCGGCCGGGACAAGGCGTGCGTGTCCTTGCCGAGGAAGAGCGGCCCATCCACGCCGTCCTGGGATCGGATCTCGCAGATGGCCTGCGCGATGGCCAGGATGTGCGCCTCGTTGAACGAACCGTCCAGCGACGTCCCCCGGTGCCCGCTCGTCCCGAACGACACGCGCTGTGCCGCGACCCCGGGATCGGGGCGGATCGTCTCGTACGCGCCGAGCAACGCCTCCACGTCCACGAGGAGGGAAGCGGGGGCGGGACGGCCGGCCAGGGGGTGCGGGGACATCGCGTTCCTCCCGGGACCGCGCCCGGCCCCGGACCCATCGAACGCGGGGCGGCCGGGCCCGGCAAGGTCTTCCCCCTGGCGGTCCCCTCCCCCCCCGGGCAGGCTCCCCCACCATGTGCGGGTTCGTCGGAGTGCTGGCGGCGGAGGGTGAGCGCCCTGCCGCCTCCCTGCTGGATCCCATGCTCGACGTCATGCGCTACCGCGGGCCCGACGACCGCGGGACCTGGAGCGGAGGGCGCATCGCCCTCGGACACCTCCGACTGACGATCCTGGACCTCACGGTCGGGGGCCACCAGCCCGTCACCGCCCCGGACGGACGATCGGCGCTGGTCTACAACGGCGAGGTCTACAACTACGCCTCGCTGCGCGAGCGGCTCGAGAGGGAAGGCGTCCGCGTTCGCGGCACGGGCGACACCGGCGTGGTGTTCGAGGCGCTGCGGCACTGGGGGCCCGAGGCCGCCGTCGAGGCTTTCGACGGCATGTTCGCCTTCGCCTACTGGGACGCGGCGGAGCAGACCCTCTGGCTGGGGCGCGATCGCCTCGGCATCAAACCGCTCTACGTGGCCCGGGCGGGTTCCACCCTGCTCTTCGCCTCGGAGATCAAGGCCCTGCTCGCGCACCCCGGCGTCCCGGCGCGTCCGGACTTCCGGTGGCTGCCGCGGATCCTGATGGTGTCCCGGGTGGTCGGATCCCGGACGCTGTTCGAGGGCGTGGAGTCGCTGACGCCGGGAAGCCTCTGGCGCGTCGGCCGCGAAGGCACCGTGAAGCGCCGGTACTTCGACCCGGAACGCTACGTGGACCCGGACCGGATCCGCGCGGCGTCGCGCACGGCGCCCGCGGCCGCGGCGGAGAGGTTCGAGGCGCTCCTGGAGCGAAGCGTCGAGCTCCACCTCGCGAGCGACGTCCCCCTGGCCACGCTGCTCAGCGGCGGGGTCGATTCCAGCCTCGTGGCGGCCCTCGCCCGGCGACGCCTCCCCGGGATCGTCGCCTACGTCGCCGACGTCGGGGGCGAGATCTCGGAGTGGCCGGCGGCCCAGCGCGTGGCCCGGCACCTCGGCATCCGCGCAGAGCGGGTGCGGATCCGACGGGAGGACTACCTGCGGCTGGTTCCGCGCGTCACCTGGCACCTCGACGCCCCCATGGCGATCGCGAGTGACCCGGCGCTGCTCACGGTGACACGCCGGTGCCACGAGGACGGCGTGAAGGTCCTCCTGACGGGCGAGGGAAGCGACGAGCTGTTCGGCGGGTATCCGTGGCAGGTGTCCACGTGGGCCATGTGGCGCAAGCGCGAAGGCCTTCTCTACCGGCTCCGGACGAGGCGGAAGCGCCGCGAACGGGACGTGCTTCGCCTCGACACGGGTCCGCTCCACAGCGACCTGGCCCGGCACGTGCCTCCCCTGCGCTGGCGGCTCCTCTCCCTCATCGACGCCGAAGTCGAGCTCGCCGGTCGTCGCATCCTGCAGCGGCTCGCTTCGATCGAGCCGCCCAGCGACCGCGCGTTTCTCGCGGCCTGCATCCACGACCTCGATCGGCACCTGCCGAGCCTATTGCAGCGGCACGACCGGATGGGCATGGCGGCCTCCATCGAGACGCGCGTTCCCTTCCTCGAGACCGAGCTGATCGCCTTCGGCCTCGACGCCCCGCGCCGCTGGAAGGTCCATCGCGGCCGCTCGAAGTGCGTGGTCAAGGCGGCGGCCGAGCGGCACCTGCCGAGGGACCTCGTCCACGCGAAGAAGAAGGGATGGCCCGTGCCGCCGGCGTTCCGCCGCGGCATGCTGGGCATCCTCGAGAACGGGGTCCTGGCCGACCTCCTCGGTTGGAGCGCGGCGACGCCGGGCGATCTCGCCCGGCTCGCCCGCGCGGATCCCGACGGGGCCCACCGCCTCGCCTACGCGGAGGTGTGGGCGCGCGTGTTCCTCCGCGGCGACGACCCCGACGAGGTCGGCGAGCGCCTCGTGGCCGCCACGGCCGGCTCTGCGGGCCCCCCGGCGGCCGTCCGGGTACCGCGGACAATGGAGACGTGACCGATCGCGCCGACGCGGTGGAGGACGCCGACATGGAAGGGAGGAGCCTGGCCGGGCTGCAACGCGCCGCCGTCGCGTTTCGCGACGCGCGCGAGTGGGGCCCATTCCACCAGCCCAAGGACCTCGCTCTCGGGCTGCTCGCCGAGGCGGGGGAGTTGGCGGAGGTGTTCCTCTGGAAGTCGCCGGAGGAGCTCCGCGCCCTCGCGCGACCGGGGCCGGAGCGCGACCGTCTGGGGGAGGAGATGGCCGACGTGCTCCTCTTCCTCCTCTACCTCGCCGAGTGGTCGGGCCTCGATCTCCTCCGCGCGAGCGGGGACAAGCTCGAGGAGAACGCCCGCAAGTACCCCGTCGAGAAAGCCCGCGGAACGGCGCGCAAGTACACCGACCTCTAGCGGCCGAGCCCGCATGATCCACGAACCGCATGGAGCCGACCATGACCGCGCCCGATCGACCCGACTACCACATCCGCACCGACGTCGCATTCGGGCCCCTGGAGACCGTCGACGTCGGCCGGCTCGCCGACGAGTGCGAGGAGGCGTGGTTCAACCAGTCCCTGTGCGTAGTGAACGATTCCGTGATCCGGGTCGGAATCGTCCGGGGGGATTTCCACTGGCACCATCACGAGAACGAGGACGAGTTCTTCTACGTCCTGGAGGGGCGGCTGGAGATCGATACGCGGACGGACGACGGCGAGCAGACCGTCCGTCTCGGCCCGCGTCAGGGTTTCACGGTGCCCCGCGGCGTCGTCCACCGGACACGCGCTCGTGAACGCACGGTGATGCTCATGATCGCGGGGAAGGACGTCATCCCGACGGGGGACGAGGACACGCTTCGGGCGCCGTCGTCCTGACGCCCAAGGGGGGCCCATGCCGCCGACGGATACCATCCTCGTCGTCGACGACTCCGCGGTCGACCTCGCGATCACGACCGCCTACGTGCGCGCGGCCGGCTTCGAGCCGGTCACCGCCACGGACGGACGCGCCGCGCTCGCGGTGGTCGAGGCGAACCGGCCGGCGCTCGTCCTGACCGACCTGCAGATGCCGGACATGGACGGATTGGAACTGGTCCGGTGTCTCGCTGCGGAGTACCCGACCGTCCCCGTCGTGCTGGTCACGGCTCACGGGAGCGAACGGATCGCCGTGGAGGCGCTCCGGAGCGGAGCGTCCCACTACGTGCCCAAGCGGAGCCTGAAGCGCGACCTGCCGAGGGCCATCGCCACGGTCCTCGAGGCGGCGGCCGCCGCGACGGAGCGTGCGCGCGTCCGGACGCTGCTGGACCACCACGAGGCGCGCTTCATCCTCGAGAACGACCGGCGGGCCGCGCGCGTCCTCGTGGGATACCTGCAGGAGTGCCTGGCCCGCCTGACGGGGCTGGAGAGCACGGAGCGCATCCAGGTCGGCACGGCCCTCACGGAGGCCCTCGACAACGCCATCGACCACGGGAATCTGGAACTCGACTCCTCGCTCCGCGAGACGTCGTTCGCGCACTACCACGAGGAGGCGGAGGCCCGCCGGGCGCGGGCGCCGTACGCGGAGAGGAAGGTCTGGGTCGCGGTCCGGTTCGCGCCCGGGCGGGCGGAGTTCGTGGTTCGCGACGACGGGCCGGGTTTCGACGTGGCCTCGCTCCCTGATCCCCGCGACCCGGAGAACATCCTGCGCGCGAGCGGGCGCGGGGTGCTTCTGATCCGCACCTTCATGGATGAAGTGGTCTTCAATGCGCGGGGCAACGAGATCACGATGGTGAAGCGCACGGACTGACCCGCGCCCCAGCCCCGCCGGAGGGGCGGGAGTGCCCCGAGGGCACTCCCGCCGCGGATGGTCGCGGCACGACCAGGTTGGCCGGCCCGCGACGGAGAACACGTCTCGTCCTCTTCTCCAGCGTTCGCACGTCCGGCCCCGACGTCGGGGCCGGGGGTGGGAGGCGGATCATGGCGGGGTCGGTGCGAACGCGGCCTCTACCCCCATACACGTCGTTTGCCGCCGGAGAGGGTCACGAAAATCCGAAGGAAATCGCGACCGGTCGCCTCCCACCTCGTCGTCGAGGTCCTGGAAGGCCAGGACGCGGGCCTGGATCTCCGCTTTCCCGTACCCGCCTCCGTGGTGCTGGGAAGACGGGGGACGCCCGACGCGGCGCTCCGGCGCCTCACCGACCCGTCCATGGCGGAGCGGCACGTGCTCGTCACCGCGACGGAGGAGGCAGGCATCCTCGTGGACCACCTGGGACCGGCGGGAGGGACGCGGATCGGAGGACGCGCCATCGACACGGCCCGCGTGTCGAGCGGCGCGCTGGTGAGGACCGGGAAGGCCGCCCTGAGGCTCGCCATCCAACGCCGCGGCCTCTTCGCCGGTCGCATCCCCCGGACGAACCTCCGCGCCTACCGCGTGCTCGAGGAAATCGGCCGGGGCGCCTTCAGCCGCGTCTACACCGCCATCGAGCGCGCGACCGGCCGCACGGTGGCGATCAAGCGCCTGGAGCCGGCGGACGGCGAAGACCGGGAGGCGAGGATCAGCGCGTTCCTGCGGGAGGTGGAGACCGCCGGTGCCCTCGATCACCCGGGCATCGCCCGGGTGCACGCCGCCGGCCGCAAGGGCGGCGACGTCTTCCTGGTCATGGACTACGTGGACGGCCCCGATCTGGCCTCCTGGGTCGAGATCGACGGCCCGCTCCCGGAGACGGAGGCGCGGCGGGTGGCCGACGGAATCCTGGAGGCGCTCGACCACGCCCACCGACACCGCATCCTGCACCGCGACGTGAAGCCGGCCAACGTGATGCTGGCGCCTGGGCAGGGCGTCGGGCGCATCGTGCTCGTGGACTTCGGCCTCGCCGTGCCCGCGAGCCGCCGCGCGACCTGGGGCCTCACGAGGACCGGCGACTTCCGCGGCACGCCGGGATACCTCGCCCCGGAGTGCGTCTTCGACGCGCGACGCCACGACGTACGCGCCGACGTGTACGGCGTCGGGGCCACCCTCCACTACTGCCTGACCGGGCGCACGCCGGCCGACGGGAGTCCGGGCCCCCGGGGAGCGCGACCCGGCGGCGCGCCGCTGGGGACGCTCCGACCGGACCTCGGAAGGGACCTCGTGGGAGTCGTGGCGCGCGCCCTCGAGGCGGATCCACGCCGGCGATGGCCCTCGGCCCGGAGCATGCGGGACGCCCTGCGGGCCTCCGGGTGAGGCTTGAGGATCCTCGGGACGACCTGCCGAGTTCCGGCCTTCCTCCTCCTCGATCCCGAGGAGCGCCGACTCCTCCGGGCGGCGCTCCGCCACGAGGGGACCGGGCGGGAGGCGGTCCTCGGCCGCGCGGCCGCGGGGCGGAGGCGGGCGGTCCTCTGGCTGCTCGAGAGCGGCGACGAATGGCCCGAGGGGCGCGCGGACGCGTGTGCGGAACCGGACGGCGAGGGCCCCCGTCTCGAGGAGCGCTACGCCCTGGGCCCTCTCCTCGGACGGGGCGCCGGCGGACGCGTCCACGCGGCCCGGGACCGCCGCGGTGCTCGCACCGTCGCGGTGAAGCTGGGACGGAGAGGGGGCGCGTCCGTGGGCCGGGAGATCCGGATCCTCCGCCGTCTGCGAATCGCGGGCGTGGTCCGCCTGTTGGCGTGGGGCGCCACGGACGGCCGAACGTGGATGGCGACGGAGCGCGTACAGGGAGGACCGTTCCCCGGCGAGGCGACGGGCCGCGCGCTTGGGCGGCGGTTCGCGACGTTGGTCGGAGTGGTGTCGCGGATGCACGCCCGGGGCGTCGTCCACGGCGACCTGAAGCCCGCGAACGTGCTCGTCTCGGCGGAGGGTGCGGTGACGGTGATCGACTTCGGCGCGGCGACGGGCCCCGGGGAGGAGGGCGTGCCCGCGGGCACGCCGGCGTTCCTCTCGCCCGCGCGGCTGCGAGGTGCGGCGTCCTCGGTGGCCTCGGACCTCTACGCGCTCGGCGCGCTTCTCTACCTCGCGCTCACGGGCGCGCTGCCGCACGGCGAGGGTGGGGAGTCGACGCTCGTCGAGCGGCGCCTGAGGGGTCCGCCCTTGCCGGTGAGAGCCGTCGCCCCGCGGGCGCCGAGGGATCTCGCCGCGGTCGCCGATCGGCTGCTGCGGCCCGACGCGCCGGGGCGGTTCGCCTCCGCGCCGGACCTGCTGTCGGCGCTTCCGAGCCGAAGGCGGAGATCCCGGGGCAGGTCCTCGAGGATCGCGCGTGCCGGCAGGACGGCTTCCTGGAGCACGCGTACCGACCCCTCGCGGGCCGCACGGCGGTCGGAGCCCGCGTAGAGGATCCCCACGAGAGCGTGCGTGGCCTTTGCGTAGACCGGCGCGCCGGAGCTCCCGTGGAGGGTCTCGCCGTCGATCGCGAGGGTCGGCTGCCCCCCCATCGGGGGCTGAGATTGAGAAACACGCCGCCGCCGGGCACGGGAACGTAGTGCGCGCAAGGCGGGGCGTCGAGACGGAGCGCGTCCTGGGCGGACGCCTCGTAGGGGAAGAGGACCCGCGCGTCGTCGGCAATCCTGAGCGGCCCGCCGCGCGGGCGGTGGATCACGTAGACGGGGTCGTTCTCGCGCAGCCGCTCCGTGGAAAGCCGCCGGACGTCGCGCGCGGCGAAGCCGCGCCCCGCGGGGTCGCTCCCGACGCGGAGCAGGCAGGCGTCGTGACGAGCGCTGGTCCACGCGTAGGCGAGGACGGGATGTTCCTCGCGCCTGCTACCCATCCGGCGCTCCACGACCAGCGTGTCCGGGGCGCGGCGCTCGGCGCCGCCCCGCCGACGGTGGGTCGGGTGCCGGCAGGTCAGCACCAGGTCCTCCCCCACGATCACTCCCGACGCGATCACGCGTCGCGTGCGCCTCAGCGCGAGGCCGACCGTGCTCCGGGAGCGTTCGAGCAGGGTCTCGTAGTCGCGCGGCCCGTAGTTGCGGCTCCGCGCGACGGCGTCGGCCCGCGGCTCCCCGGCCCGGGGAGCCGCGGGGACGGGCGCGAGCCACGCCGCGAGCAACGCCAGCAGCCCCAGCAGTCCCAGCCGTCCGGGGGGAACGGGGCGGCGCACGGCGGGGCTCAGTTCGAGGGTTCGAGGATGGTCAGGTCGTCGGGGCCCTGGATGTGGGGGTACGTGTCCACGATCCAGTCGACGAACGCCGCGAGGTCCGGGAACGTCGCTCCCTCGATCGGCTGCCAGTCGACGGGGACCTCGCCCTTGGGGTCCGGCGCAACGTACGTCGGCCCGAGGATCAGGACGTCGGTGATCTCCTTCGTGACGGGGTCCTCCGCGACGCGCTCCCACGCCGTCGGGAGGTTGGGGTCGTACTGGTAGAGCTCGTAGACGCCGTCCGTGTCGTCCTTCCCGTCCCCCTGCCGGAGCAGGACCCGGAAGCCGTCGTACCCGGGCTCCGTGCCCGGAGACGATGCGGGCGTCGCGAGGGCGGCGACGGCTGCGAGGAGCAGCCCCGCGCCGAGGAGCGGGGCGAGGGGAGAGCGAAGCCAAGTGGTCATGGCGCGATCCTTTCCGCGGAGGAGGTCTCGGGAGCGGCTCGCCCGCTCCCAACCGTCTCTTCCGCGTTCAGGACCGCTGGATTTCATCCGGAGCGAGATTCAGCCGTCGCTCCACCTCCTCCAGCGAGAGCACGTGCAGGCGCAGGCGGCGCCGCCGGACGGGCCAGCCGCTGCGGAGCGGGCCGACCCGTGACCTCGCCTCGCCCGTCAGCGCGGGCAGCGATCCCGCCACCAGCGCCGCCGCCTGGAGCGCGTAGCCGGGATCGATGGCGGCGACCTCGGCCAGGAGGGCGCGGGCCTCTTCGGGGTCCGGGTCGTCGGTGGCGGCGAGGGCGAGCGCCCGCGCCACCGACCGGGAACCGGAGCTACCCCTTCCCGGGAGGTCGCGGGCCGCGCTGCGGGCCAGCTCGCGAGCGAGGGCGTTGCGCCCCCGGCGCCACGCGAAGGCGGCCTCCTGCAACTCCGCGCTCGCCGTGACCCCGGGTGTGCCCACCCCGCGAGCGGCCAGGGCGAAGGTCAGGTCGGGCTCCAGGTCCTCCCCCCGGCGATAGCGAACCGAACGCAGGCAGGTCCGGGCACGCAACTCCAGCATCGGCATGCGCCGCGCCTGGGCGAGCGCGAGCGCCTCGCGCGCCAGGGGCTCGGCGCGCCCCGGATCGTCCGTGGAGAGGAATGCGGCCGCCGCGTTTTGGAGGATCGTGGCGCGAGTGATGCGGAAGGGCGTACGGTCGGCCGCTGCGAGGTAGTGGCGGGCCGCCTCCTCGTGCCGCCCGGCCCGGTAGGCGGCCCAGCCGCGCGCGCCCGCCGCCGCGGCGTGGGCAAGGGCGATGCCCGAGCGGGCCGCGAAGGCCTCGAGCCGCTCCCGTTCCCGGTCCAGCGGCTCGCCGGCCAGCCGATGCGCCGCGTACATGCGAACCGCGATGATCGCGCGGAGCCCGTCGTCGCTCCAGGCGTCCTCGTAGGCCGGTGCCTCGGCGAGCGCACGCTCCTCCTCGGCATCCTGCCCGTGGATCGCGGCGCGGGCCGTGCGTTCGAGCTGGTCGAGCCGGGGCGTCGGGGCGAATCGCCCGAGCACGTGGAGGTGCTCGTCGAATGCACCGCGGCGACCGAGAAGGATCGCGACCTGGAGGTGGAGCTCGAGGAGGCGGTAGACCGCGTCGGTCGGGGGCGTCCCACCGAGCCCCGCCAGGGCCGGCGCGAGGAGCGCCTGCGCCTCGTGGACGTCCCCGTCCCGCAGTCGCGTCCGCGCGGCGCCGGCGATCGCCGGCAGCGCCTCCTCCGTGCGTCCCGCGGCGGCGAGATGGAGGCCCTGACGACCGTCCCCCGGAGGCAAGGCGTCGGCGATGGCACCGTGGAGCGCTGCGGCCTCCCGCCCGATGCGGTCCCGCACCGACTCCCGCAGGGCCGTGGGACGAAGCACGCCGTTGCCCGTGTCCGCGAGCAGACCGCGCCCGAGGAGGCGCTCGACCCGCGCCTCGGCCTCGCTCCCGCCGATCCTCGCGAGCACCGTCGCCGTGGCCGCTCCTCCCGCGAGTTCCGCCGCGGCGAGGAGCACCTGATCCGCCTCGTCGAGCGACGGCGAAGACGCGGGCGGGGGAGGGACCGCCAGCGGCCGGCTGTCGTGCGCGAGCCGGGCGAGGTCCGAGCGCCGCACGGTGTAGAGCCGCTCCTCCCACCAGCCCAGACCGGCCCGACTCCAGGCGTCGAGCTCCGCCGCGAGAAGACCCGGCCAGCCCCCGGTGCGGCGCCACAGCTCCCGCGCGCCGTCCTCCCGGAGATGGAGCAGCACGTCCGGCCCGTGGAAGAGGCCCCGGAGCTCCTCCTCCCGCAGGGGGCCGAGGGCGATCCTCCGCGCCCCCGCGCCCGTCGCGGGCGAGGGCCGGGGCACGCCCTCCTCGGCGAGGCAGCCCGCCGCCTCCTGGAGCAGCCGCGTCCGCCCCGATCCCACGGGCCCCTCGATCGCGACGGCCTCTCCGGCGCGGGCCGCCCGCAGGACCGCCTCCAGCTCCGCCTCCCGTCCCACGAAGGGCAGGGGCCGGCGCCCCGAGCCGCCCTCGCCCACCAGAGCGGCCAGCGCCTCGGCCGCGGAGGCGGGCCGAGCGGCGGGGTCCGTCTGCAGCAGCGACGCCAAGAGACGCCGGACGCGCTCCGGCGCCTCGACGGCCTCGGGCGCCCGGCGATCGACCCCCGTTCGCTGCAAGCGGAAGCCGAGGCGCGCGACGTCCCGGGTCGCGCTCGGACGGTAGCGCCTTCCCGTCAGCGCCTCCCGGAGCATCACCCCGACGGCGTAGAGATCCGACCGGGGCAGGACGCTCTCGCCCGCCGCCTGCTCCGGGGCCATGTACCCGGGCGTTCCCAGCGGATTCCACCCGGTGGCTCGCGCGGCGTCCTCGCGGACGGGTCGGGCGATCCCCAGGTCGAGGACGACGGGGACGCCATCGGCGCCCACGAGGACGTTCGCGGGCTTCAGGTCGGCGTGCACGATGCCGGCGCGGTGGACGCGCTCGAGCGTCTCGAGCAGGGCACGGGTCTGGCGCTCGATCTCCACCCACGCGTGCGCGCCCGGCCGGCCGGGGAAGGGACGCCCGTCCACGAGCTCGGTGACCAGGTAGGGTCGCCCGTCGAGGACGCCGTCGTCGATCAGGCCCACGACGCCGGGAAGGCGCAGGAGTCTCAGCGTCGAGGCCTCCCGGCGCGCGTCCGCCTGCGGCCCCCCTCCGCCTCGCGGGAGGACCTTCACCGCCACGGGGTCCCCGGTGATCCGGTCCGTGGCCCGGTGGACCACCCCCGCGCCGCCGGTTCCGAGCCGTGGCCCCAGCTCGTATCGCCCGCCGACCAACAGCCCCTCGACGACCTCTTCCGGGAGCGAGGGATCGGACGCCGGCGGGGGAGAGGCAACGATCCGTGCGACCTCGTCCGCGCCCAGGGGGCGGAAGAGGTCGGCGGCGTCCGGCGGATCGAGCATCCCGAGGAGGAGGTCGCGAAGGTCCTCTTCGGCGGCGTAGCGGCGCCGGACGAAGGCCGGCCGCTCCTCCTCGGGGAGGTCGAGCACCTCGTCGAAGGCCCGCCGGAGGCGGTCCTCCCCGGCCCGCGTCACCGGAGGCGCTCCCGCAGCCAGACGCGGGCGAAGTCCCAGTGGCGCTTGACGGTGCTCTTGCTCTCGCCGAGCGCCTCGGCCACCTCGTCGAGCGTGAACCCGAAGAAGTAGCGCAACTCCACGACCTGGGCCGCCCGCGCCGACCGCCGCCCCATGCCCTCGAGGTCCGTCAGCGCCTCGTCCACGTCGATGATCTGGACCAGTCGGTTCAGGTCGCGCGTGGTCGTCGCCGTGGTGGCGTCCTGCCGCGTCAAGCCGTGGCCGCGGCGGACCCGGGCCTTCGCCCGCGCGTGGTCCACCAGGACGCTCCGCATGGCGCGCGCCGCGAAGCCGAGGAACTGCTGCGTGCTCTCGAAGACGCGGTCCTCCGACCCGGACATCCGCATCCAGGCTTCCGAGACGAGCGCGGTCGGCTGGAGGGTGTGCCCCGCGGGCTGGGCCTGCATGAACCCACCGGCGAGCCGGTGGAGCACGGCGTAGCACTCGTGGAAGTAGCGGCTGGAGCTGGGGTCCATGGCGGATTCGGGCCCATCGTAGCGCCGCCCCCCTCCGGATCCGGGACGCCGGCGGCGGGCTCTCCGCGGGTTTTCGTGACCTTCTCCGCGCCGGAATGTCGTTCACCTTCGTGCCGGGGGGCCGCCCCGTCGGAAGGAGCGCGCCGGCCCACACCGGGAGGAAGCCCATACAGGAAACGAACCGGAGGACGACCATGCCCCCCCATCCCCTGCTCGGGATCACGGACCCGCGCCACGCCCTCGCTCCGGGACGCGGCCGGACCCAGTGGAGCCGGGTCCGGCGCCTGGCCCGGCGCCCCGCGCCGGGCGACGACGCCGCGCATCGGCGGGGGTGGGAGGACGCGTGGCTCTACCTGTGGGAGACGTTCCGTCCCGCGATGCTCGCCTCCGCGCGGCGGGTGCTCGCCACCCACGGGGGCGGCGTCGTGTCCCCCGGAGAGGCGGAAGACGTCGTCCAGAGCTTCCTCCTCGCCTGTCTGGAGAAGGACTACCTCGCCCGGTGGGAGCCGGCGAGCGGCCGGTTCCGCACCTTCATCGCCGTGTGCCTCCGCCGGCACGCCCTGAAGCACATCGAGAGCCGACGGCGGAAGAAGCGCGCCCCGGCTGGCGGCCTCGCCTCGCTCGCAGCGGGGGGGGCCGAGCCGCCGGCCCGGGCCTCCGGGGGAGCGTGGGACCGGGTGTTCGACGAGGCGTGGGTCCGCTGCGCCCTCGACGCCGCGCTCGCGCGGGTCAGGAGCCGGAGCGAACCGAACGAGCGCGCGCTGCGGCTCCTCCTGGATCACCCGGATCTCGACCCGGACGACCTCGCACTCCGCCTGGGACTGGAGAAACCCCGGATGCGGCTCCGCCTGCACCGCGCGCGCCGGATGCTCGCCGAGGAGCTGTGGGCTGTCGTGAAGGAGACGGTCGCGGACGAACGCGAGCTCGAGGACGAGAAGGCCCGCCTCTTCCGCGCGCTCTCGCGGCACCTGGACGAGCAGAAGTCCCCCTCCCTCTTCGCGCGTCCGCGGCCGGAGGCGAGCGCGTGACCGGCGACCGTCGTGTCGTCGTGCTGGAGGTCACCTACCAGTTCGGGAACCGGCACCTCTCGGACTTCGAGGACCGGGTCGACGCGCTGCTCGCCGCCGGCCTCGACCTCCTCGTGGTGGACGCGCACGGCGTGCGCGGCATGGGGCCCATGTTCCCGCAGAGCCTGATCCGCGCCGCGAAGAAGCTGGAAGCGCACGGCGCGCGGCTGGTCATCGCGCGGCCCAACGCCCTGATCCGGGCGGTCTTCGACCCGCCCGACGCCGAGCCCCTCCTCCCCGTCTTCGAAACGGTGGAGGACGCGTTCGCGGCCTCGTGACGGCGGGAGTCAGCTCGTGGGGCCCTCGCCGTAGAGCTTCCTCGGCGCCGACGCCTGCACGCGATCGAGGAGGGCGTTCACGTCCTGCATGATCGCGCGGAGGTCGGGCGGCGCGGTGGCGGCGGTGGAGCGGCGATGGACGTCCCCCTCCCGCGCGGCGCTCAACGTCTCCTGCAACTCCTCGAGCGGCGCCAGCATCCGATCGACCAGCCGTCGGATGAAGATCAGCGAGACCGTGAAGGAGACGATGGCGAGCAGCACCACCGCCCAGGCGCCCTCGCTGCCCAGGGCCGCGGCGTCCTCGGCCGCCTCCCGCATCGCCGCCCGGTTGATCGACGCGAGTCGTTGAACGGCGTCGAGCTCGCGCAGCACCGCGTCGGCGTCCCCGAGCAGCGCGTCGTCGGCCCCCTCGTGGATGTCGCGCACGACCGACCGTTCCTCTTCCTCGGTGACGTTCTCCTCCGCGCGCGTGAGCGCTTCGGTGAAGCGGCGGCTGCGATCCTCCAGGGACCGCGAGCTCGCCGGCGTGGCGAGCTCCGCGAGCATCTGTTCGCACGCCTCGAGCGATACGTCACGGCGGTCCAGGATCGTCGAGATGGCCGGCGGCATGCGCATGAGCAGGCCGATGGCCGCGAAGGCGAGGACGAGGTTGGTCGCGACGAGCGTCCAAGCCCCCAGCAGCAATCCTCGTTGGAGCCTCACGAGCGCACTCCTTCGAGAAGCGCGCTCAGGTCCTCCTCGCGCGCGACCACGACGAGGCTCTCACCGGCACGGAGTTCCAGGTCGGCCTTGGGAAGGAGGACCTTCCCCTCGGGCTGCCGGACGGCGATCACCATGACGCCGTGGCGCCGCGGCAGCGCGAGATCCTGCAGCGACTTCCCCTCGAACGACTCGGGCACCTTGAACTCGGTCACCCAGAGGCCGTCGCCCAGCGGCATGTCCGAGACGATGTGCTCGTAGACGATGCGGTTGGCGAGCCGCTCCCCCATCTCGTGCTCGGGGTTCACGACGACGTGCGCCCCCACCAAGTGGAGGATCCGCGCGTGGAGGGCGTCGCCGGCGCGTGCGACGACGCGCGGCGCGCCCTGCTGGCGGAGAATGGCCGTGCAGATGATGGACGCCTCCTTCGCGTCCTCACCGATGGCGCAGACCGCGACGTCCCGCTCGCCCGGACGCGCCTGGGCGAGGGCCACCTCATCGGTGGCGTCCAGGGCGATGACCTCCGTGACGAAGGCGCTCGCGACGTCGAGGAGGTCCTGGCGGCGGTCGATCGCGAGGACCTCCACGCCGCGCTGGGCCAGCGATCGAGCTACGGCCATGCCGAACTGACCCAATCCGATGACCAGAGCTTGCTCTCGCATGACGGTTCTTCCTCAAGCGATGGGGATCGTGGCCTCGGGATAGTCGACGGTTCGCTGCCGGCGCGTCTCGCCCAGGAGGGTGAAGAGCGTGAGCGGACCGACGCGCCCCAGGAACATTGCGGCGATGATGATGCTCTTGCCGGTCGCGTCGAGGAACGGCGTCGCCCCCGTGCTCAACCCGACGGTGCCGAGCGCCGACGTCGCCTCGAACACCAGGTGTTCGGCAGGGATGCGCTGCGTCAGCAGCAGGAAGACGACCGTCAACAGCCACATGAGGACGCCGCTCCCGAGCGCGGCGACGGCCCTCACCAGCGTCGGGTGGCGGATCTCGCGGCCGCCGACCAGCACGCGGTTGCGCCCCGAGATCGCCGTCCACACCGCCAGCACCAGGACGGCGAAGGTCGTGGTCTTGATGCCGCCGGCGGTGCCCCCGGGGCTGCCCCCGATGAACATCAGGCACATCATCAGCAGGCGGGTCTCGGGTCGCGTGAGGGCCGTGTCCACCGAGTTGAAGCCGGCGGTCCTCAGCGTGACGCTCTGGAACCAGGCGTTGTGCAGGTGGTCGAGGATGCCGAGCCCCGCGAGACTGTCGTGCCACTCGAAGATCGCGTAGCCCAGCGCGCCGCCCACGAGCAGAAGCAGCGTCACGACCAGGACGATCTTCACGGCCGGTTGGAGCCGCCGGCGGCGGAGGAGGCGCGGGATGGACATCGCGGCCACGGGCGAGAGCCCTCCCAGGACGATCAAGGCCGCTACCACGTGCAGCACCAGGGGGGAGTGCTGATAGCCGACGAGGCTGTCGGTCTGCAGCGCAAAGCCGGCGTTGCAGAACGCCGAGACGGACGTGAAGATCCCGCGGTAGATGGCGGAACGGATCGCCTCGCCGCGGGAGGAGAAGAGGAGCGCGAGCAGGACGGCGCCAACCGCCTCCGTCGTGAACGCGAACACGACCACGCGCCGCAGGGCGTCCACCAGGCGATGGCGCGACTCGGCGCCCATGCCGACGAGAAGGCTCTCGTGGCGGAGGCTCAGGCGGCGTCCCAGCGCGTGGAGCACGACCGTGGTGATGGACATGATGCCCAGGCCGCCCACCTGGATGAGCAGAAGCACGACGAGCTGCCCCGCGACGGTGAGGTCCTTCGGGGTGTCCACCACGATGAGACCCGTCACGCAGACGGCGCTGACCGACGTGAACGCCGCGTCCACGGGCTGCAGCGGCGCGGCCCGCGTGGTCGCCCAGGGCATGGCGAGGAGCAGCCCGCCGAGGATCGCGATGGCGAGGAAGGTGGAGAGGAGGAGGCGCGCGGGGTGGAAGACGATGGGGTCCCAGAACGCGCTGCGGCCCGTGGGGAGCACGCCGGCGGGCGCCGCGGCGGCGAGCGCGGCCACCGTCCACAGCAGGCACGCGAGGAGCCACGAGGGGGCGGCCCAGTCGCTTCCCAGGAGGAGCAGCGCGCCGAGGACGAAGGCCGAGACGACGAGCATCACCCGCGGGCGCCGCGACCGCGCGCGGCGCACCCAGTGGAGCGCGAACATCGCCGCCGCGCCGCAGGCGGCCGCCGTCCCCCCTTCGACGAAGGGGTCCGCGACGCGGTGGAACACGCTGACGACGATCAGCAGCAGAAGCGCCAGGGCTCCCGCCGAGCGCGACCGCGAGGCCGCGCGCTCCTCGGGCCCGACCGCCACCCCGGCGTCCCCCACCGGCTTCTTCAGCGCCTGGAAGAGGAGGAGGGCGGTGGCCGCGGCCGTGGCGAGGGCGGCGGGCGGCGAGGTCGAGAGCGCGGGGACGAGGAGCCCCAGCAGCAGGAGCAGCCCCGCCGCGACCAGCGGCCGGCCCGCCGGCCGGCGTCGGTGGTGGAGGAGGCCCGCCACGAGCAGGAGGAGCGTCGCAACGGCCACGGGCACGCCCACGGCCGGCTCCCCGAGGACCGCGCGGTAGCCGTACGCCCACGCCGCGAGGACGACCGGCAGGAACGCCAGGACGAACGCGGCGCCGTCGCGCTGGAACCACGCGCCTGCCGGGACCGCGAGCGGAGCACGCCCCCGGGGCGGGATGTCGCTGGCTTCCGTTCCCTGCACGACGCCCTCCCGCGCCCCGCGCATCCTACTCGCGCACGGCTACGACCGCCCGGATCCGGGCGCCGCGGCCGTCCGTACCCAGTCGAGGGCGTCCGCGGGGGAGCCGACGAAACGGGCGATCGCCCGGTGCGACGCCCGGAGGAAGCCCTCCTCGACGGCCCGGTCGAGGTGCATGCGGAGATGGTCGAAGAACCCCCCCGTGTTCACGAAGCAGCAGGGCTTCGCGTGAAGGCCCAACTGGTTCCAGGTGAGGACCTCGAACGCCTCCTCCAGGGTTCCAAAGCCGCCCGGCAGCACGACGAAGACGTCGGAGAGCGTCGCCATCAGGGCCTTCCGCTCGTGCATGCCGTCCACGACGTGCAACGTCGTCACCCCCCGGTGCGCGAGCTCCTGGGCCGCCAGGCCGCGCGGGATCACCCCGACGACCTCCCCGCCGCCCGCGAGGGCGGCGTCGGCGAGCGCACCCATCAGGCCGACGTGCCCGCCGCCGTAGACGACGCACAGGCCGGCGTCGGCGAGGAGCCGTCCGAGCGCCTCCGCCGCGGCGGCGTACGCCGGGCGCGAGCCGGCCCCGGCCCCGCAAAAGACCCCCACCGCTCGGCTTCCTCCGCCCTGGACGACCATCCGACCTCCGCCGACGGGCCCCAGCCTACGAGCCGTGCGGGGACGGGCGATTCGCCCTCCCGACCAACGAACCCTTCCCGGGCGGCGTCCTCCCGCCTACCCTCTCGTCATGTCGGCTCGGCGGCCGAGCGAGGTCGGCGAGCCGCGGGAAGCGTGGCTGGCATGGTGAAGCCCGTCCGACCCCGGCGCCGTCTGGACATCTCGCTGACGGACCACGCCGCGCGACGCATCCGGCAGCGCAGGATTCCCCCACACGCCGTGTGGGAGGCGATCGAGCAGCCCTTCGTCCGGCTTCCCCTGCCGGACGGCCGGCAACTCGGCGCGGTCGCCGCGACGGTGGGCGGGCGCTGGACCTGGGTCCAGGTGGTGACGGAGCCGATCGGCGTGCGCCGCTATCGCGTCGTCACGGTCTTCTCGCGGTTGCGGCGCGGTCGGACCGGCCCGCGCCTCGCGGTGTCGCGACCCGGCGCGAGCGCATAGGGTCGGCGGGACCGGAGGCCGGACCGTGACGCGACTCGGACAGCTCTTCCGCACCGCGCTGCTCTTCGCCGTGGACGCGCATGCGGGCCAGACGCGCAAGGCGACGGACGCACCGTACGTGTGCCACCCGTTGCAGGTCGCGGGCATCGCTCTCGAGCACGGCGCGGACGAGGAGCAGGCCGCGGCCGCCCTCCTCCACGACGTGCTGGAAGACACGGCCTTCACCTACGAAGACGTCGAGGCGCGCGTCAGCCGCCGTGTGGCCGACATCGTGCGCGCGTGCTCCGACTCCGAGGATCCGCAAGCGAAGGAACCGTGGCGCGAGCGCAAGGAGCGCTACCTCGCCTCGCTCCGCGACGCGTCGCCGGAGGTGGCGCTGGTCGCCGCGGCCGACAAGCTCCACAACGCCCGGAGCATCGTCACGGACCTCTACGCCCTCGGCCCGGCGGCCTTCGAGCGGTTCAAGGGCCGGAGGGACGGCACGCTCTGGTACTACGGCGAGCTGAGGGACCTCTTCGGCCACCGCGACGTCCCGGCCCCCCTCCGCGACGAGCTCGTGCGCGCGATCGGCACCCTCCTGGCGCTGGGCGGGGGGGAATGACCGGATACTGTACGGGCTGCATGGAACCGATCGCCGTCACGCCGGGAGTCACGATCCTGCTCTGCGTCCTCACCGCGTCCGCATCGGTGGCCGTGACGGTCCTCGTTTCCGTGAGGCGGCACGCGGCCTCCCGCCGGCAAGCCCAGACGGAGCGCCGGCGACTGCGCGAGCAACTGCGCCACGAGCAGTTGAAGAACGAGTCCTTCCAGCGGTACGCCCTCTTCCGCATGGACACCCACGACCAGGTCCTCGAGATCGACACGCGGCGCACGCCCGAGCTCGGCCACGGCGGCAGCTACCCGGCCCTCGACGCCACCCTGAGGCCCGTCCACGCCGAGGCGGGCTGGCACTACACGGAGAACGGCAGTTCGATCGGCCCGGTGCCCCAGGCGACCGTCCGCGAGCTGCTCGCGAGCGGGGAGATCGGCCCGGACACCCTGCTCTGGCGGGAGGGCCAGGAGGGGTGGCTGCCGGCGCGCGCGGTGCCCGGCTTCCAGGACGTGGTCGCGTCGTGAGCGCGCGCGTCGAGGGGCGCATCACCTTCGACGGTCTCGTCGAGGGACGGATGCCCGCCGACGCTCGGCTCGCCGAGCTGCTCCGCGCGTGGACGGAGAAGGCGCAACGGGACGGCCTCGTGCTCGACCTCGAGATCGAGGGCGGCCGGTTCGGCCTGCTCGCCGGCACCGAGCCGGCGTCGGCGCGGCAGCTGGGCGACGTCCCCTCGGCGCGCGTGCGGGAGTTGCTCGAACGCCTGGTCGCGCTCTTCCCCGACAAGTCGGACTGCGCCTTCTTCTCGACGCTGAGGAGTGTGGAGACCCGGCCCGGTCGCGAGGTGCAGACCGTCTACGTCATCCGGCCGGACGGAACGGTCCAGACCCCGGAGCGCGTGCTGGAGGCGCCGACCATCCCGCCGGAGCGGGCGGCGCGGCGCCGGCGTTCGGCGCGCGCGGTGACCGTCGCGCTGCTACTCCTCGCCGTCGGGCTCGGCGCGGGGCTCGTGCTCCAGGGCATCGCGGGCGACGGCCGCCCGGCCCCCCGTTTCGCGCTCTCCGCCGCGGACCTCGACGCCCTGGAGGTGAACGCGGGGGCCTTCGGTCCGTTCCTCGCGCCGGTGGACCGGGCGATCGGCGCCGGCGGGCACACCCTCTCGATCACGCTGATCCGCAAGGCCGCCTGGCCGAAGGACGAGGCGGCCTGGGCCCGCGCGTACGAGGAGGCCGCGGCGGATCCCCGCCGCCGCGTGGCCCTGGACGCGCTGCTCCGCGGCTACGTGGTGGTGGAGATCCGCGGGGGCGGCGGCGCGATCCTCGGTCACGTCTCCGTACGGGTCGCGGGCCTCGCCGACGCCGACACGACCGCCATCGCCGTCCCGATTCCCGCGAACGGCAAACCGACCCGGCTCCTCCTCCGTTGACCCGGTGAGCCGCCCGATGCATCCCTCCCCGAAACGCCCCGACCGCTTCCGCCCGTGGGCGTCGGTGGTGCACCGGGGGCCGCTCCTCGCCTCGCTCGTCCTGCACGCTCTCGCCGCGGGCGTCCTCCTCGTGCTGTGGCGCGGCCCGGCCCCGGGCCAGGACGGGCAGGGCGAACCGTGGATGCTGGTGACCGTGACGCCCTGGGTCGAGTCGTTCGCGGAGTCGCCCCCGCCGGAGCCGCGGGCCGACCCCGAGCCGCCCCCCGCCGAAGACCCACCGCCCGCGCCCCGACCGGACGCGCCCGAGGAGCGGCCGGACGCGGTGGACCTCCTCCCCGAGCTGCCGGCCGACGAGAGAACGCCGGCGCCGCGGATCGAGGTGCCGGCTTCCGTGGCCCGGACGCGCGTGGCGGACCGCCGCGAGAAGGCCCCCGCTCCGGCCGCTCCCCCCTTCCCCCCCTTGCCCCCCGCGGCCGCCGCCGCGCCGGCCCGCCCCCCGCGCCCCCCGGGAAGGGCCATCCCGCTGGAGATCGTCCAGCAGCCGCAGTACTACCCCGCCGAAGCCCGGCGCAGGGGCCTCGAGGGGAGCGTCGTCGTCCTCATGACGATCGATCCCCGAGGGCGCGTCGCCGACGCCCGCCTCGTCACCTCGAGCGGGCACGATCTCCTCGACGACGCGGCGCTCGCCGCCGCCCGGGACCATCGGTTCCGCCCCCCCGGCACCTGGCGACGCGCGCGGCGGACCTTCACCTACCGGCTGGACTGAGTGCCCGGGAGCGATTCCGGGGCTTCGGCCGGCACGGACGGTCGCTCGGTCCCGGCGGCCGCTCCGGGTACCTTCGCGGGTCGAGGCCACCATGTACGTCTGCGACTACCGCCACGATCCCCGCGCGCATCGGTGTCCCCCGGACTTCCCCCGGAGCGCGCTCCGCCTGTGGGACTACTTCGGCTCGATCGTCCAGGGCGCGAGCGCGACGTGGGGCGGCGTGGTCCCGCGCCGGATCGCCCTCCGATGCCGGCGCCGTCCCGACCGCCGGCCGTGCCCGGGCTGGATCGAGGTGTTCCCGGCGAGCGGCGAGCGCCTCGAGGGGACGCTGGTGTGGACGTGCCCCCGCTGCGGCGACGCGGGCAGCCTCTCGCACTGGCGCGGCTCGGAGGACGATCTCTCCTTGATCGCCGTTCGCGGGGAGGACTCGACGGACCCCGACGCGTGGTGCGCGGCCCTGGTCACGCCCGACGAGTACCGCGCGCTCACGGAGATCGACCTCGGCGAGCACTCCTTCGTGCGCCGCATCCTGCGCGCGGCCAGGCCGACGCGCCCGGGCATCCGGATCGAAGGCCCGCGCGGACCGTGGCAGCAGATGTCCGTCGTCGTCCACGACGCGCTCCGCCCGATGCGCGCCTCCCGGAAGCGACGGCGCATCGAGGCCGCCCAGGGGCGTCTGGAGGACGGCCTCCGCATCTGGTGACGGGAACCGGGCGCGTCACCGCGCCTCGCCGTGGGGCCTCGTCCCCCAGTACTCCGGACACCCCTCCCGCGGCGGCGGTCGCTCCTCGACGTTGCCGTCCCAGACGAGGGCGTGCTCCGACCAGAACGCGACGCTCCTCTCCCAGGTCTCCGCGGAGGCGCACGCCATCGGATGCCACGGCTCGGGCGGCGTGACGCGCCCCACGTAGGCGGTCTGGAGCAGCACGCCCCCGTCGCCCAGACCCTCGAGACGGACCACGAAGGTGCGACAGGGAACGCCCTCCCTCCCGCGGACGAACCGCGACCACCCCTCCCGCCGTCCCCGCCGACGCGCGAAGACGATGTCGTCGCCGTTCGCGGTCGGCACGCACGTCTTGACACCCACGGGCGCCTCGAAGAGCACCTCGTGCGGGACGGAGACGCCGCTCGGGGGCGCCGACTCGATCCGCGGCAGCACCTCGGGCAGCAGCATGCGCGCCTCCGGATGGGCCGCGAGGTGGTCCTCGCCCGTATGGGCGAAGACGGGCGTGCCGTCGGCCAGCTCCCCGAGAACCTCGCGCGCTTCCACCACGCGGTTGCGACCCGCCGCCTTGGCGCGCTTGACCGCCTGGTCGAGCCGCAGGACCGCGTCGAACCGCCGGATGTCGGGGTGCAGCGACGTCACGCCGAGACTCGCGGAGAGCGACAGCGGCCCCCCTCGCGTCTCGAACGGCCTGCCGGCGATCGCGCGACGCACGCGCTCGGCCGCGTGCAGGGCATCCTCCTGCGTGGCCCCCGGTAGCAGCAGGACGAACTCCTCGCCGCCCCAGCGGTAGACCGCGTCCTCGAACCGACACGCCTCCCGCATGCGGGACGCCATCTCGACGAGCACGGCGTCGCCGACGTCGAGGCCGTGCTCGTCGTTCACCCGCTTGAAGTGGTCCACGTCGAGCAGCACCATCGACAGCGGCGTCCCCGTCTCCCGCACGCCCTGCACCGCCGCGCGGAATCTCTCGTCGAGCGCGCGTCGGTTCCAGACGAGCGTCAGCGCGTCGGTGTAGGCCAGCCGTTCGAGCCGCAGGTTCTCCAGGTGCGGCAGGGCCATCGCCGCGATCAGGCGGAGAAGCTCCAGGTCGTCCGGCGTGTAGGGTCGCCGGTCGGTGCGCACCATCCCGACGAAGCCGATCACGCCGCTCCGACCCATCAGGGGCGCGCCGGCGAGTGCCGTGGGCATCCACTTCTGTCCCTTGTGTCGCTTGAAGCGTACGTCGCCCGTCGGGTCGTTCGTGTACGCCGCCTTCGCGTGCTCGATCACCCAGCCGTGGAAGCCCTCGCGCGCGGTGAAGCGGGCCGAGCCGCGCCGGTGCATCTTCGGCCCGGTCCGCGACGCGAGGAGCAGACGCGTGCCCGTCTCGTCGAGCAGGCGGAGCGTGGACTGCCGCGAGCGCGTCAGGCGCACGACGGCGCGCGTCGTCGTGCGGACCAGCGACTCGAGGTCCTTCGCTTCGCGGAGCGTGCGCATGAGACGCATGAGCGCCCGGACCAGCGACGGCGCGTCGCCCGAGAAGCCCGGTCGCCCGCGACGGGGCCGGTCGTCCTTGCGGCGCGTTCGCTCCAACGGATCCGCGTCCTTTCCTCTTCTGTCCACGGGCACCCGTATATTGGCCCGGAATGCGAGCGGAGGGAGGACGTCCCCACCCGATCCGGGACCCGGCGGCGGCAGGGCCCTCCCCGGCCCTCGACCCGCTCGGGCTCGTCGTCCTCGTCCGCGTCGCCGCCGCGACCGGCGGCGGGGAGCCGCTGGCGGCGACGCGGCGGGCGCTGGCGCCCCATCTCGAGGCCCGCGGCACGCGGGAGGAGGCGCGGCGGCGGCTCGGGGACGCCCTGGACGGGCTCGTCGCGTGGGGGCGGCTCGATCGCCCGCAGGGCGCCGTCCACGTCGCGACGGCCGCCGGCCGGGCGGCGCTCGAGGCGGAGGGCCTTGCCGCCGGGCCGGGCCGCCGCGCGTGGACGGGCGCGCGCGACGTGGATCTCCCGGCCCGGGCCCTGGGCCTCCCGCCTCCCTCCGGGCGCGACCGGCAGCGGTTCCGGTCGGCCGCGGGCCTCCGCGCCGCCGTCCTCTCGAAGGCCCACCGGCTCCCCCTGCCGCCGTTCCCCACGCTCGCCCAGGCGGGCCGCGCCCTGGCCTGGACGCGGCTGGAGGCGCTCCTCGGTCGTCCGCTCGACCCCTCCCTCGCGCCGCGGGCGGGGTCGGGTCCGCTCGTGGCGACGCTCGCCGGGGACTGGCTGGGCGACGGCCGCTCCCGGAATCTCGACCGCGCGCTCGGGCTCCTGGCCGCGCGCGCCGCCGGCGCCGCGACGCCCGAGCCGGCGGCGCTCCGCCGCGCGCTCGTCGGGCGGTGGCTGGACGGCGCGGGCGTCGCCCCGGAGGGCGCAGCGGCGACGGCCCTCCCCGACTTCGCCCGCGAGGTGGTCCGCCTCGCCGAGGCGGCGCCCGACGAACGCTTCGGGCCGGACTGCGTCTACGTCGCCCACGTCCTCGACGCCTACCGGCGCGCGCATCCCACCGCGTCGGCGGAGGGCTTCAAGCAACGGCTGGCGGAGGCGAATCGCCGCGGGCTTCTCCGCCTCCAGCGCGCGGACCTCGTCGAGGCGCTCGACGCGGCCCTCGTGGAGCGGAGCGAGTTGGAGGTCCTCGGCACGCGGTTCCACTTCGTGAGGGTGGAGCCGTGACGGAGGCACGGGCGAAGGAGGCGCGGCTCGCCGCCTTCCTCGATCCCGCGGGCCCCGAGGTGTTCCGCTCGGTCGCCTACACGCAGGAGATCTGGAAGGAGGATCCGCTCGACGTCGAGACGATCCACGCGCGCGCCCGCGAGGTGTTCTCCCGGCTGATCCACCGGGCCGGAACCGACCCGGAGAGCGTGGGGCGCGTGTTGCTGATCCTGGGACCGGCCGGGTGCGGCAAGACGCACCTGATGCGCGCGTTCCGCAACGAACTGCACGGCGCGGGGCGCGGGTGGTTCGGCTACATGCAGATGACGACGGAGACGTCGGCGTACGAACGCTACCTCCTCGTGGGCACGATCGACGCGCTGGGGCAGCCGTACGACCGCCGCCGCGGCCCCGACTCGGGGCTCCGCCGCTTGTCGGACGCGCTGGTGGGCCTCGCGCCGGCGGCCCTCGCCCCGACGCTCGAACGCCTCGCCGAGGAGGAGGACCCGTCGGCGGCCCCGGCGCTCGCCTTCGAGGCCGCAGACCGCCTCCTCGTCGCGGCCCCCGCGCTGGAGACGGTCGATCCCGATCTCCTGCGCGCGCTCCTGCTCCTCCAGGCGGCGAGTCCGCTCACCCGCACGGCGGTGCTGAAGTTCCTGCGCGGCGAGCGGCTGGCGGAGCCGGACCGCGCGCGGATCGGCGGCCTCGGCGACCGCGGCGATCCCGAGGACGCCATGCGCTTCCTCCAGGGCCTCGGCCACGTGATGGCGGCGACGGAGAAGGGCGCGTTCGTTCTCTGCGTGGACCAGCTGGAGGACCTCTACGAGGAGGGCGACATCGCGGCGCAGCGGTTCCGCCGCGCGATGGAGACGATCGTCCGCTTCTCCCAGCAGGTGCCGAACGCGGTGGTCGTCGTCTCGTGCCTGCGCGACTACTTCGACGCGCTCGAACGGAGCCTCAAGGCCGCGACGCGCGACCGCCTCGTGCAGGACCCCGCCCCCATCCGGCTCGACGGCCCGCTCTCCGAGGAGGAGGTCCGTTCGGTGATCTCTACGCGCCTGCGCCACCTCTTCGAGGAGATCGAGGCACCGTACGACCCGTCGTCCCCGCTGGATCCGTTCGCGGAGGAGGACGTGGCATCGCTCGCAGGTCTCATGGTGCGGAGCGTGCTCGCGCTCTGCCACGCGGCGCAGGACCGCAGCATGACGACCGGCGCGCCGCCCCGCCTCGCGACGGGTCCCGCGCCGCCGCCCGTCCCGGACCGCGACGAGTCGGAGGCGGTGGCGCGCCTGGAGAGGGCGTGGAACGACTTCCGCGCCGCGGAACCGCTCGACCTCCCGGAGGCCGAGGAAGCACGCGCCGCGCTCCTCGCGTCGGGTCTGGAGCGGGTCTCGCGCGAGCTCGCGCAGGGCCTGGCATTCGTCGCGCGGGCCGAGGGGAACGTCGTGCGCTTCGAGTGCCAGCGGGACGGCACGGCGCGCGAACGGGGGCTGATCGCGCTGTGCGAGAAGAGCCCGCGCGGCGGCGGCCTCTACCGGGAGGTGACGCGGACGCTGAACCTCGCGGCCGAAGAGGATCGCGTGCCGGTCATCGCGCGTTCCACGGAGTTTCCGACCGCCGTCCGCTCCCGCGCGACGCAGCGTCTCGGCGAGGTCGTCGCGGAGGGCGGACGCCGCGCGGTCTTCCCGTACGACGCGTGGCGCGACCTCGCGCTCCTCTCCCGCTTCGAGGCGCGCCACGACGGCGCCCCCGCCCTCGACCGATGGCTACGGTGGGAACGCCCCCTCTCGCGCCTCCCCGCGATCCAGGAGGCGCTCGACCTCGAAGGGCGCGCCGCCGAGCTCTCGAAGGGCGCGCGCCCCGCGGCGCCGCCGGCGCCGGGCGCCCCTCCGCCCCCTTCCCCCGCGCCCCCTTCTCCCGGACCCGTCGCCCGACGGGACGCCGCGGTGTCGCCCGCAGTGGAGCCGTTCGCGTTCGCGCGCGAGCGGCTGCCCTCGCCGATCGGCATCGCGGGCGGCCACGGCAGCGGCACGACGACGCTCGCCGCGGGCCTCCTCGAACGGCTCCTCCTGGACGGCGTCCCCGCGCTCGTCCTCGACCGCACGGGCGAGTACGCCGCCTACGCCGCGCCCCCGGCTGCGCTCCGTGAGCGGCTCGACGTCCGGCTCTTCACGCCGGGCGCGCCGGAAGGCCGGCCGCTCGTCCTGCCGGTCGTGCCCCAGGGCCTCGCCGCGATGCCCCGGATCGAACGGGCCCGGGCCGCGCAGTCGGCGGCGGCGACGGTGGGCGGCTTGCTGGGCTACCGCCTCGACGGCAAGGGTCGCGACGCGACGCGCCTGGCGATCCTCGCGCAGGCGATGGTGGTCGCGGCCGAGGCCGTGCCCGACCGCGCGCCCCGCCTCGACGACCTCATCGACCTGATCGACGCGGAGGACCCGGCGCTGCTGCACGCGATCGGGAAGCTCGCGCCGCGCCACTGCCGGCAACTCGTCGAGCACCTGGAGACGCTCCGGCTCGGCGCCGGCTGGCTCCTCTCCGAACGCGGCGAGCGACCCGACCTCGGCGCGTGGTTCGGGGCCCGCGCGCCGGGCGACCGTATTCCCCTCACGGTGGTGGCGCTCGGCCCGCTCGGCACGAACGACCGCGTCCTCTTCTGGACGGCCCGTCTCTTCTCCGAGTTGGGGGCTTTCGGCAGGCAGCGTCCCTCGGACGCCCTTCAGGGGGTGGTGCTGGTGGAGGACGCGGACCTCTTCCTGCCCGCGCGCGACACGCCGGCGACGAAGCTCGCGGTGGAAGGCGCGCAGGATCGCCTCCGCTCCGCGGGCATCGGCCTGATCCTCGTCACGGCAAACCCCGGCGACCTCGACGAGCGCGCGCGCGACGCCGTCCCCACCTGGTTCGTCGGCCGCCTCACCGACGCCGCCGCGATCCGCAAGCTCCGCCCCCTCTTCCGCGGCGCGACGGCCGGTCTGGAGAATCGCCTCGCGGCCCTGACGCCCGGCTCCTTCCTCGCGCTCGCCGACGGCCCCCCGACCCCCGTCCGCGCGCCGCGCCCCTCGGGCCCCCCCCGCCGCCGCGCCGACGCGGAGATCCTCGCCGCTGCCGCGGCGACGCGTCCTCGCTGACTCCGCACGCCACCCGGCCCGCGCGGCGATCCCCCCTCCAGGGACGCCGCCCGGGCGCAAGAGACGGTCGCCAGCGATCGGCGGTGGTCGGCCGGGAGCCTCTACGACTACGTGGACGACGCCGTGCCCGTTCTTCAGCGGATGTTCGAGAAGCGGCGCCGCGGCTACCTCGCCCTGGGCTACGGGACCGACCCGCTTCTGCCCTTGAAGGCCGCCGAGACGCGGGATCCGTCGAGCAGCGCGTGAGGCCGGCGCGGTGAGCGGAGCAGCCCCCCCCCACAGCGCGTACCTGGCGGCCCGAAGCCGAACCCCAGAGACCATCCCGCCGCCGTTCGACCTCGTCGTCGTCGACCTCGGCGGCGTCTTGCTCCGCACCGCGGGCCCCAGCGAAGGGGCCCCGATCCACCGTACGGATCTTTCCAGGACGGGTGGGGAACGCCGGCCTTCAACCGCCATGTTCCGCCATGGCAGGACCCAGCGACGCCGAAACGGCGATCCATCGCCGTTTCGCGAGCCGGAACTCGTGGCCGAAGTCCCCGACCGCTCCGCGAAGCCTCTGAGACGTCCGTACGCTACGCGCTCTCGCCATGGACACCTCCAGGTCGGGAGGCTCCGCCAGAGTAGGAACCGAAAGCAGGGATAGGGGACGCGCCGTCGCCCGGCCGGCTCATCGAAGGCGACCCGGGCACTTCGTGTTCGCCCGTCCCGATGGTCGTCCGCCCAGCGCCTTCATGGTGGCGCCCCAGCTCCGTGCCGCCGTCAAAGCCTGCAAGGAGATCCCGGAGGAGAAGAAGCCGAAGGTGACGATGCACACGTTCCGCTACACGGCGGCCTCCCTCATGGTTGCAGGCGGCCGCACGATCTTCGACGTGCCCAATGTCCTGGGGCACCAGGACGTGAGGACGAGTCAGCGCCATGCGCACTTCGCTCCCGAGGCGGGTCGAGCGACGATCGAGAACCGGGGACGCATGCTCGATCTCGACGCGGACGAGGAAACCGACGGGGACGATGCGCCCGAGGGCGCCGTCCACGACCAGCGCGTCGCCTGACCACGGGGTAGAGCCGCACCGTCGGAGGTTCGATCCCCGCGAAGGCCAGGATGTCCTCCGTGACGACCACGTCCGGTTCCGCGGTCAGTGGATCACCGAAGCCCACGTCCACCCCGAAGGGCCGCCCGTAGACCTTCGCCGCGAGACGGCATTCTGCGCGAAACCGGTGTCCGTCGTACCGCATCCCCTCGCCCTCGATGTCCGGATGCCTGGGGTCGGGCCGCACTTCGAATCGCATGAAGTCGCCGAGCTCCAGCCGTCCCGTCTCCTGAAGACGACCGAGGATCTCCTCCGGTGAGCCGCGCAGGCGGAGATCGACGTCCTTGGTCGTGCGCGCTCGCGCCAGACGTAGCTCGATCACGAGACCGCCCTTCAAGATGACTCCGTCGCCGAACACGTGCCCGACCCGGGCGAGGAAGCGGTCGAACACGAGCAGCTGTCGACGGCGGGCCAGGTCGACGCCTGTCGTCGAGGCATCCCGCAGGCGCCTCTCCAGTGCTTGCTTGAAGGCCGGTGGGGGGGCGTAGCGCCTCACCGTCATGGCCCCTCTTCCAGGACCGTCGCCATGCGCTCGCCGATCCTCGCGCTCTCGGAAGGGGACAGGAGCCCGCGCGCCCGCGCCTCCCCGAGTGCCTGGCGCACGAGATCCGGCGCGAGGTGGGCATCGATGCAGTCGAGGAGCGTTCGCAGGGGGGTCGTGATCGGAACCGCCTCGTGCCACTCCCACTCCTGGCTCGTCAGGTCGGCGTAGTGGAGGACCAGGCCCCCCGGCACCCGGAGACGTCGGTTCCTCCAGGGCTCCGGCACGGTCATGTGGACCTTGGCCGGAAGGACGTCGGAGAGTTCGTGGAGCGCCATTGCGGTCTCGCGGGAGAACACCCCGGCCTGCTCCCCCCAGAGCCAGAGCACCACGAGGTCCTCGTGGTCCGATGCGGGGAAGTGCGTGACGCGGTAGACTCCCCGTCGCACCCGAACGATCCGGCCGCTCGCCAGGTACTTGTGGAGAAGCTGCGGGGAGTAACCCGCCTCGGCGGCCTGGTCCGTGGTGAAGTGGCCGGACTGGGCCTCGGCAACGCCGTACAGAGCGTCCCAGTTCGGTTTGCCTTCCGTGGTCTGGCGACGGCGCATTGCACACAAAACTTAACCGGAGGTTTAGTTTTGTGCAAGTGGGGTCGGCGGGCAGGCGGGCGAGCACGGACGTCCCACCGACGCCAGGATGTCGCCTACGGGAACACCACTCGGTGGGTAGCCCGGCTGCCCTGGCTGGATGTACTCGTGAGGATGCGTTTCGTACGGAGGGGCTGCTGGCTGGGGCATGCTCCGCGCCGCACCGTTACGGGTCGCGCATCCGGCGACGCCGAGGGTCCACACCCACTTTGGACGGCTGGAGGATCCAGTCTGGGCGCGGCCGGAGCACCAGTATGAGCTCATTGTCATCCCTTGTACTCGGTACCTGAGGTACCGCTTCTCGCGTGTCCCGTCCGCGATCGTCGTCATGGTCGTGCCAACGTGCGTTGGCGTGTCCCGCATGCAGGAAGCGCCCCCCATTCAGGCGGGACCGGCGATGATGCGCGCTTCGGGCATGCGAGGAACCTGAGGGCCCCAGCATACGCCACCCCCTCACGGGGAGGACCCGGCCTGGTTCCGGTGAACGGGCGGGGAGAGTACACCGTTTCGTCAGCCGAAATCGCGAGGTGGGCTGACGCATCCGTCGGGGGGTTCGCCCCGCGAGGCCGAGAAGATGGCGGAGAGGCAGGGATTCGAACCCTGGGTACCCTTGCGGGTACACCGGTTTTCGAAACCGGCCCGTTCGACCACTCCGGCACCTCTCCACGGTGATCGGCCGAGGCACGGTAGGCCTGAGCGGCGCGACGGTCAAGGCAGGGCCCGGGCTGGGCGCGACGCCGCCTCGGCCGGGGCGGCCTCGCACGGCTTCGCGGGCTCCTCGGGCGCGCGGGGGCCACGATCCACCGGCTCAGGGTCGGTCGCGAGGCGCGCCCCCACCTGGCCCGGCCGGAGCGGGGAGAGGGGCGGGCGGCGAGTAGAGTGTCGCCATGAAGGACCTCCCGCGGAACGCCCCTTGTCCCTGCGGCAGCGGGCGCAAGTACAAGCACTGCTGCCTCCGGAAGGACGAGGCCGAGGCGGCGCGGGGCGACGAGAAGGACGAGAAGATCGATGGTCCGCCCTTCCCGCTGCACCTCCTTCCGCCCATCGACGAGGTGCTCGACGACCTGGACGATCCCGACAGCGACGAGGTCGGGGCGTCCTGGGACGAGGACGACGGTTGGGACGAGGGGTGGGACGACGACGACGACGACGGGGACGAGGACGACCTGGACCTGGACGACGGGGATCTGAGCGGACTCGAGAAGATCGGGGAGATCAACGACGTCGGCTACGACGCCGAGGTGGGGCCCATCGGGGACGGCTGGAGGGACCTCGACTCGGACGAGCGGGGATTGCTGGTCGCGGCCTATCACTGGCGGATCGGGGATCTGCTCCCCGAGCGGGCCGCCCGCGAGATGCACAACGCCATCCACGCCACGGTCGAGACGCAGGTCCTGACCGGAGAGCCCCCGGAGGCGAAGGAGGCGCTCGATCGTCTGCGGACGGCCGGGATCCCCCGCCACGCCGCGATCCACGCCATCGGCGAGGTGATGGCGACGACGATCTTCGACGTCTTGAAGCAGGGGAAGGACGGGGCCGGCACCTACGAACGCGGGCTCGCGGCCATCGATCCCCAGCGCTGGCTCGACGCTCTCGCCGACGAGGAGGACGAGGAGGACGACGAGACGACGACTGGGAGGACGACGACCGGATCGAGCTGCTGGACTACGACCCGGAGCTCCTCGAGGACCTCGCCCCCTACGACGAGATCGACGGGTTCACGTACGACGCCGACCGGACACCCGACCCGGAGCGCTGGCAGGCCCTGTCCCACGAGTCCCAGCGCCTCGCCGTCGCCGCCTACCACCGTCGGATCGACGACGAGGTGGCGGGCGAAGACGAGCGCGTGCAACATGGGCTCATGCACCTGATGGTGGAGGACCACCTCGCAAGGGGCGAGATCGACGCCGCCCGGGACGTGTTGGCGCGATTCCGCGGGGCCGGCGTGGCGCGCCACGCGGCCGTCCACGCGATCGGGGCGGAGATCTTCAAGATCATGAAGGACCTGCTCGAGGATCCCGACGAGATCGACGAGGAGGGGTGGCTAGCGGCACTCGCGGCGATCGACCCCGAGGACTGGAGGGACGACGAGCCTTGAGCGCTCCGCAGCACGTCGGCTACGAGATCCTGCGCGCGATCCGGCGAATCCTCCGGAAGGTCAGCGAGCATTCGCGCACGCTCTCGCGGACCGCCGGGCTGACGGTGCCCCAGCTCCTCTGCATGCGGGCGATCGGCGACCTGGCGTCGCAGGAGGGATGCGTCGTGACGGTCGTCGACGTCGCCGATCGCGTCCACCTCGCCGCGCCGACCGTCTCGCGCATCCTCGATCGCCTGGACCAGGCCGGCTTCGTCCACCGGGAGCGAAGCGCGACGGACCGCCGCAAGGTCCTCCTCACGCTCACGCGCCTCGGAGAAGAGCGCTTGAAGAGCCTGCCACAGCCCCTTCACGAGCAGTTCCTCGTGCGTGTGGAGGCCCTGGAGCCGGCGCGGCGGCTGGAACTGCTCGAAGCGCTCGACACGATCGTCGAGATGATGGAGGCCTCCGACATCGAGGCCTCGCCCCTGCTCACACCGGACCTGGACGTCAAGCGCCAGATGCCGGGCGAGTAGCGCAGGCTCTCAACTGATCGGGTGCACCTCGCGTTCGCCGAGGAACACGGGGCGGGGTGCGGTGCCTGCGAAGGGCGCCTCCAGGGCGTTCTCGACGCTGTTGAAGACGAGGAAGAGGTTCGTCCGCGGACGGGGGCTCAGGTTCCCGGCCGAGCCGTGCATCAGGTTGCACTCGAAGAACGTCACCGACCCGGCGGGGCCGTGGCAGGCGGCCATCCCGCCGTCGGCGGTGAGCGCGGCGACCGCCTGCTTGCTCGGGACGCCGATCTCCTGCCGGCGCAGGGACCGATGGTAATGGTCCGGGGGCGTCTCGCCGGCGCAGCGCACGTACCGCCGGTGCGAGCCGGGGATCACGAACAGGGGGCCGTTGAACTCGTCGTTGTCGGTGATGGCGATCGAAGCGCTCACGGCGCGGGTGCGCGGCATGCCGTCTTCCATGTGCCAGGTCTCGAAGTCGGAATGCCAGAAGAACTCCTTGCCGTCGAAGGCGGGCTTGAAGTTGATCCGGCACTGGTGGATGTAGACGTCGCTGCCCAGGAGCTGGCGGGCGATCCGCACCAGGCGGGGGTCCTCGGCCGCGCGCCGAAACACGTCGCTCGACCGGTGGACGCGGAAGATCGAGCGGACGCTGCTTCCCCCCGGTTCGATGACGACCTCGTCGCTGTCGCGGTCGGCCTGGGCGGCCAGCCGCTCGGCCTCGGCGCGGAGCCGTGCCGCCTCCGTCCCGGAGAAGATGCGGGCGGCGTGGAAGCCCTTGTCCTCGTAGGCGGCGAGGGAGGCCGGATCCAGCGGTCCGTCCCCCTCGCCCCACACCACGGGGTCCTCCCGCGCGGCGATCTCCTCGCGCATCAAGCGCGACACGTAGGGATCGGTGGTCTTGGCCGGCATCGTCACCTCTCCATCGGTTCGGCCAGGATCGGGTAGGCGCCGGTTTCGTCGTGGACCTCGGGACCCACGAGCGGCGGGTTGAAGACGCAGATCATGCGAAGGTCGGTCTCGGCGCGCAGGATGTGCTCCTCGTGCCCGTCGAGCGCGTAGAGGGTGCCGTCCTCGATCGGGTGCGTCGTTCCGTCCGTGAGGTCCTCGATGCTTCCCCTCCCCCCCACGCAGTAGACGGCCTCCAGGTGGTTCGCATAGAGCATGCGCGTCGCGGTTCCCGCACGGATCGTCGTGTCGTGGAGCGAAAAGCCCATGCCGTCCCCCTTGAGCAGGAGACGCCGGCTCACCCAGTTGGGGGTGTCCACCTCGCGATCGGTACCCCTCGCGTCGGCCAGTCGGCGAACGATCATCGTCCGTTTCCTCCCTTCGCCGCGGTCATCAGCACAGGCGTGCCCGTGACGGCCTCCACGGCCGCGGCCACGGCTTCCAGGCCGCGCTCGAGGTCGTCGCGGGCAATGGTGAGCGGAGGGAGGAGCTTCAGCACCTCGCCGTTCGGTCCGGCCGTCTCCACGATCACACCCCGGGCGAACGCCGCCTGGGACACCTGCCCGGCCGTCGCCGGATCCGGGAAGGCGATCCCCTGGATGAGGCCGCGGCCCCGGACGGAGCCGGCGCTCCCCTCCGCCATGTCCTCGAGTGCCCGTCGGACGTGGCGGCCGTCCCGGCGGACCTTCTCGGTGAGGGCGTCGTCGGCCCAGTAGCGGTCGAGCGCCGCCGCGGCGGTCACGAACGCCGGATTGTGGCCGCGGAACGTCCCGTTGTGTTCGCCGGGCTCCCAGACGTCGTGCTCCCGCTTGAAGATCGTGATCGCCAGGGGCAGTCCGTAGCCGGAGAGGGACTTCGAGAGACACACGATGTCGGGCTCGAGGTCGAACGGTTCGAAGCTGAAGAACGGTCCGGTCCGACCGCACCCGACCTGGATGTCGTCGACGATCAGCAGCGCCTCGTGGCGGCGCGCGAGCGCCGCGAGGTTCTTCATCCACTTGCCGGAGGCGACGTTCACGCCGCCCTCGGCCTGGACGGTCTCGACGACGAACGCCGCGGGCTGCTCGATCCCGCTGCTCTTGTCGGCCAGGAGGCTCTCGGCCATCGCCAGGGTGTCCCGGCCGTCGCCGAAGTAGCCGTCGAACGGAAGGTGCGTGACGTGCCCGAGCGGTACGCCTGCGCCGTCGCGCTTGAAGCGGTTCCCGGTGAGCGCGAGGCTCCCGAGCGTCATGCCGTGGAAGCCGTTCGTGAAGGCGACGACCTGCGTGCGCCCGGTGACCTTCCGCGCCAGCTTGATGGCCGCCTCGACGGCATTCGTTCCCGTCGGCCCGGGGAACATCACCTTGTAGTCGAGGCCGCGCGGGCGGAGGATCCGCTGCTCGAAGGCCTCGAGAAACCGGCGCTTCGCCGTCGTCATGAGATCCAGCGAGTGGGTGACGCCGTCGCTTTCGACGTACGCGAGGAGCGCCCGCTTGAGCACGGGGTCGTTGTGCCCGTAGCTGAGCGCGCCTGCGCCGGCGAAGAAGTCGACGTACTCGCGCCCGGCCTCGTCCTCGAGGAGGCTGCCCCTCGCCCGCCGGAAGACCGTGGGGAAGTTGCGGCAGTACCCGCGGACTTCCGATTCCCGTCGTTCGAACACGCTCATCGCTGATCCTCCGTGGCCTCGGCCCGCTCCTCGGGCAAGGCGCCGCGACCGCTCAGCGGTCCGATGCGGAACCGCTCCTCGTCCTCGTGGGCCGAGTCGCCGAAGTCCGCGGCAACGAAGCCCGTCTCGCGCCGGCAGGGCACGCCCAGGGCGCGCGCCGCCGCCGTGAAGAGCCGCTGGGATGCCACGTTCGACGTCCCCACGGTGGCCTCCAGGAAATGCACGTCGGCGCAGGCCGGCAGCGCGACCAGCGCCTCCAGCAGGCGCCGGGCGAGGCCTCGGCCGCGCGCCTTCGCCGCGACCCCGATCTGCCAGACGAACACGGCGTCCGGGCGGGGCGGAGGGCGGTACGCCGCGACGAAGCCGACCACCTCGCCGTCCTCCTCCGCCACGACGGAGGTCGCGGCGAAGTCGGTGGCGAGGAGGAGGTACGCGTAGCAGGTGTTCGCCTCCAGCGCCTCGCTCTCCAGCACGAGCCGGTGGAGCGCAGGCGCGTCGGCGCGCTTTGGCGACCGGAGCACGGTCGCCGGATGGGTGGAGGCGGCCGTCATGCGGGCACCCCCTGCCGGCGCCTCGCCGGGGTCCGGACGGCGCTCGCCTCCCCGCAACCGAACAGCGTGTCGTGGAGCAGCCGCACGATCGTCCGCTCGCGGTCGGCCGGGACCACCCACGTGACGCTCAGGTCCGATGCGCAGTGCGACGTCATGAGCAGCCGGCGTCCGCCGAGTCCCCTCAGCACCGGCTCCAGATGGTCCAGGCTGACCTGGATCGAGCGGCCCACGACGCTCACCGACGCGACGTCCTCGTCGACCTCGACCGCGGCGAACTGCTCGATGTCGCCGACGAGGGCCGGCAGGTTGTCGCGCGACCCGGGCGCGGCCAGATCGAGGGTCGCGCGGATCCGGCTGGGCGAGCTCGCCACGAGATCCACGGGGAGGGCGTGGCGCTTGAAGCACGCCGACACGTCCGCGAGGAACCCGACCGGCTTCCACCCCGCCGGCTTGTCCACCGTGAGAAGGCCGATGTTCTGGCGGGAGACCACGGCCTTGGCCCCCTCGCCCCGGGGCGCGGCGTCGATCCGCGTCCCCGAGCCCTCGGGGTGCTCGGTCCAACGGACCTCGAGCGGGATGCCCGCCTCCCGGACCGGGTGGATCGTCCGGGGATGGAGCACCTTGCCGCCGAATCCGGCGAGGCTCTCCGCCTCGTCGTAGCTGACCGCCTCGAGCAGCCGTGCCCCCGGCACGACCCGCGGATCCGCCGAGAGCAGCCCCGGCACGTCGGTCCAGATCTCCAGGCCCTGGGCGCCGACCTTCGCGGCCAGGTACGCCGCCGCCGTGTCCGACCCGCCGCGGCCGAGGAGGACGGTCCGGCCCTCGGCGTCGCGGGCGACGAACCCCTGCGTCAGGACGACATCGGTGTCGAGCGCGTCGAGGCGGGCGCTCAGGGCGGCGTCGGGGCGGGCGTCGCAGCGCGCCTCGAGGTAGCGGTGGCCGTCCGACGCGCCGGCGCCGGGCGGGGCGGCCCGAAGCAGCTCCCGCGCGTCGAGCCAGGTGGGTCGGAGCCCGCGCGCCTCGAGCCAGCGGGCCCCGATCCGGGTGCTCAGCCACTCGCCGTGGGCGGCGACCTCGGCGCGGACGGCGCTGGCGATCGGCCGGGCGGCGTCGTCGAGCCACCGCACCAGGGAGGCCGCGGCCCGGTCCACCAGATCCTCCACCCCCACCCCGAGATCCCGTCCGAGCGCCTCGTGACGGGCTCTCAGGGCCTCGATCGGTGGCTCGGCGGCCCCCCCTTCCTCGACGGTCGTCACCAGGTCCTCCAGCGCATTCGACACGCCGGCCACGGCGCTCAGGACCACGAGCGGGCGGCGCCCGGTCGCGAGCCGGGCCCGGAGAATGGCCTCGATGCGCCCCCAGCGGGAGGCGCTGGCGACGCTGGTGCCCCCGAACTTGAGGATCTGCCACGGCCTCTGGCGCTGGATCACGGTGTTCTCCCGGAGGGCAGGGCGGGGCGGTGTATCCTGCCCGAACCCCGTGCAGCCCGAAATAGTGCTGCGACAATCGTTGCTCCCCTACGGTAGCCCACCCCCATCGATTTGCCAGGGCGGAGGACCCCCACCGTGCAGACACGACCCGAACGGAGCCGCGTCGGCTGGGGCGGCATCCTCCTGCTTCTGGGGCTCGTCGCCGTCGTGGTGGCCATCCTGCTGCTTCGGGACGATGGCCCCAAAGGCGACACCCTGGCCCGCGCGAGGGCCGGGGAGGTGCTCCGCATCGGCTACGCGAACGAGGCGCCGTACGGCTACCTCGACACGGACACCGGTCGGGTCACCGGGGAGGCGCCCGAGATCGCCCGCGTGATGCTCGAGCGCATGGGGATCGCCCACGTCGAGCCGGTCGTCGCGCGGTTCGGCGAGCTGATCCCGGGGCTCCAGGCCGGGCAGATCGACATCGTGGCCGCGGGCATGTACGTGACGCCGGAGCGCTGCAAGGAGATCGCCTTCTCCGAGCCCACGTACCGGATCGGCGAGGCCTTCATCGTCCGGAGCGGCAACCCTCTCGACCTCCACGGCTACGACGACGTCGCCCAGAGCGACGCGGCCCGGATCGGCGTCATGGGCGGGGCGGTCGAGCACGGCTACGCGAAGAAGCTCGGCATCCCCGGCGGCCGCATCGTGGTCTTCGAGGATTATGCGACGGCGCTGGCGGGCCTCGAAGCCGAGCGGATCGACGCGCTCGCGGCCACGACCCTCACCGTCGGCGACCTGCTGGGCAAGGCGAACAACCCGGCCTTCGCGCGGGCCGAGCCCTTCCACCAGCCGATCATCGACGGCAAGACGGTCCTGGGGTACGGCGCGTTCGGCTTCCGCAAGGAGGACGAGGCGCTGCTCCGCGAGTTCAACCGCCACCTCGAGGCGTTCCTGGGTACCCCCGAGCATCTGGGCCTCGTCCGCCCGTTCGGGTTCTCGGAGACGACGCTCCCCGGCGACGTCACCACGGCGGATCTCTGCGCCGGAAGCGACTGAGGTGGACCTCCTCACCCCGCTGCTGCCCGGCCTCGGGCGGACCGTGCTCCTCTTCCTCGGCGGCACGGTCGTGGCGGGGGCGGCGGCGTTCGCCGCGGGGCTCGCGCGCCTGGGCCGCGACCCGATCCTGAGGACCTCGTCGCGCCTCTACGTGGAGGTGTTTCGGGGCACGTCGCTACTCGTCCAGCTCTTCTGGTTCGCGTTCGCCCTGCCCCTACTGGGCCTGCGCTTCCCCAACTGGTTCGTGGGCGTGGTCGTTCCCGGACTCAACGTCGGCGCGTACGGCGCGGAGGTCGTGCGCGGAGCCCTCCAGGCGGTGCCCGGCGGCCAAATCGAAGCGGCGACCGCCCTCAACCTCACCGCGCGCCAGCGCATGTGGAAGGTCGTGTTGCCGCAGGCCTTCGTCCAGATGCTGCCGCCGTTCGGCAACCTCCTGATCGAGCTGCTCAAGAGCACGGCCCTCGTCTCGATGATCTTCATCACCGACCTCACCCGCGCCGCCGTGTTCGTCCGCGACCACACGCAGCGCTCCGGCGAGGTGTTCGGGCTGGTGCTGCTGCTCTACCTCGCCCTCGCCCTCGTCGTGACGACCGTGATGCGGACCGTCGAGCGCCGCGTGGGCCGCCGGTGGCGGCCGCGGGAGTCGGCCTGATGTGGGACTGGAGCTACGCGTGGTCGATCCTGCCGGAGCTCGCCCGCGGACTCTGGATCACGCTGCAGGCCGTCGTGTACGGGATGACCATCGCGCTGGTGCTCGGGCTCGTCTGGGCCGTCGCCCGCCGCTCTCGACTCCGCGTGGTGTCGTGGCCGGCGACCGCGATCGTCGAGGCCGTGCGCAGCACGCCGCTGCTCGTCCAACTGTACTTCTTCTACTTCCTCCCCGCGCACGTCGGCCTGGTCATGGACGTCTTCGTGACCGGCGTGCTCGTCCTGGGCCTCCACTACAGCTGCTACACCGCGGAGGTCTACCGCGCCGGCATCGAGAGCGTTCCCCGGGGACAGTGGGAAGCCGCGCGGGCCCTGAACCTCACGCGCAACCAGACCTATCGACACGTCGTCCTGCCGCAGGCGATCCCCCCGATCCTGCCGGCGCTGGGCAACTACCTCATCGCCCTCTTCAAGGACACGCCCCTCCTCTCCGCGATCACCGTGCTGGAGATCCTCCGGCGCGCGACGATCATCGGGAAAGAGACCTTCCGCTACCTCGAGCCCTACACCATCGTCGGCGTGGTCTACCTCGTGCTGAGCCTCGTGTCGTCGCGACTCGTGGCCCGGCTCGAGCAGCGCATGGCGCTGGCGAAGAGGACCGGCCATGCCTGAGCCCCAGCCCGCCGGGACCGCCGCGCCCAACGGCCCCCTCCTCGCCATCCGGGGCCTCGTCAAGGCCTACGGCGAGCTCGTCGTCCTCGACGCGATCGACCTCGACGTCACCCGCGGCGAGAAGGTCAGCATCATCGGGCCGAGCGGCTCGGGGAAGTCCACGCTGCTGCGCGTGCTGATGACGCTGGAACCGCCCGACCGCGGCGTCGTCCGGGTAGGCGGCGAGGCGCTCTGGGACCGCGGCGGCGGCGACAGCCCTCCCCCGGACGAAGCCACGCAGCACAGGCTCCGCGGTCGCTTCGGGATGGTCTTCCAGCACTTCAACCTCTTCCCGCACATGACGGCGCTGGAGAACGTCGCGCTGGCGCCGACGCTCGTCGGCGGCGTCCCGAAGGAGGAAGCCGCGCGCGCGCCGGGGCGCTCCTCGACCGCGTCGGTCTCGCCGAGAAGGCCGCGCAGTACCCCGCGGAGCTCTCGGGCGGCCAGAAGCAGCGCGTGGCGATCGCCCGGGCGCTGGCGCCGGAGCCCGACATCATGCTCTTCGACGAGATCACCTCGGCGCTGGACCCCGAGCTGGTGGCCGAGGTGCTGCAAGTGCTCCGCGACCTCGCCCGCGAGAGCGCGATGACGATGCTCGTCGTGACCCATGAGATGCGGTTCGCCCGCGAGATCTCCGACCGCGTGCTGTTCTTCGATCACGGCCGGATCGTGGAAGCGGGGCCGCCCGAGCGAATCCTCGACGACCCGCGGAAGGAACGCACCCGCCGGTTCCTCCGGGCCGTGCTCGAGCACTGACGAGGGGAGCGGGGGAACGGAGGGCTATCGCCGCCGTGCGCCGAAGAACGCCTGGAGCAGGGCCCCCGCCTCCTCGGCCAGCACGCCGTCCGTGACGGCGGGGCGGTGGTTCAGGCGGGGGTCCCCGCACACGTCGGCGAGCGACCCCACCGCCCCGGCCTTCGGATCCCTGGCGCCGAAGACCACGCGCTCGACGCGGCCGTTCACGCACGCGCCCGCGCACATGAAACAGGGTTCGAGCGTGACGTAGAGCGTGCATCCCACCAAACGCCACGCCCCCACGGCCCGGGCGGCGTCCCGAAGCGCGAGGATCTCGGCGTGCGCCGTCGGGTCGCCGTCCGCCTCGCGACGGTTGTGCGCGCGCGCGACGACGGCGCCGTCCTTCACCACCACGCACCCGATGGGGACATCGTCGTGGGCGAGTGCGGCCCTGGCCTCGGCGAGCGCCTCCCGCATGAAGACCGCGTCCCCGGGATCGGGAGGAGACGCCCCGCCCTGGCTCACCGCTCGGCGAGGCGCTCGTCCCGCGCGTCGCGGCGGGCGCACTGGCCCTTCTTGCGCCAGTCCTTGCAGCGCACGTAGAGGGTCAGGTCGTGGGCCTCGATGTCGAACCCGTGCTCCTCGGCGGCGAGCTGCTGCTGTCGCTCGATCTCGTCGTTCTGGAACTCGATGACGGACCGGCAGTCGACGCAGACCATGTGGTCGTGGTGGTCGCGCTTGAGCGCCCGCTCGTAGCGTCGCTGCCCGTCGGCGAAGTCGTGGCCCTCGACGATGCCGGAGTCCTCCAGGAGCCTCAGTCCCCGGTAGACGGTCGCCATGGAGACCTGCTCGCCCTCGTGGACGAGCCGCTGGTAGAGCTCCTCGGCCGTGAAGTGGCCGCGGGTCTCCAACGCCGCCCGGACCATGTGCCGGCGCTGCCCGGTCATCTTCAGGCGTTCGGTGCGGAGGAACTTCTCGAAGGCCGCCAGGGCCTGGCTGAGCGTGGGATCGGCCATTGCCGGCGGAGCATACCACCTCCTTGCCGAACCGGAGAATGAGAATGACTCGCCGGAGGAGGATCCGAGGCCGGACTTTCCGGCCCGGGAGGGCGCCCGCCTCGGTAATGATTCGCAACTCGACCCGGGCCCGCACGGGCGCCTGCCCCCGGGCCGCGACGCCCCCCTACTTCATGGCGGCGATCTGGTCGAGTGCCCGGAGCACCTTCGCCTGGACCGCGCGGGGCGCCCGGACGACGAGATAGCGGTCCGTCGCGGTGATCCTCCAACCCTCGTTGTCCCACTCGTCGGGCGCAACCAGTTGGCGAAGCAGGTCGGCGACGGCCTCGCCGCTGTCGAGGGGATCGTTCTCGACGACCCTCTCCGGCTCGTAGTCGTCGACGGGGGTGAAGTCCGAGGGGTGAAGGTTGATGTCGGGGGCGATGAAGTCGATCTTCGTGTAGGTGATGTGGCTGATGCCGTAGAGCCGCGTGATCGGCTTCCCCAGGCTCGCCGCGTGGGTGGTGACCATCACCAGGTCGTCCTTGGCGACGGCGGCGAGTTGGTGGGGCGAGAGGGCGAGGTCGAGCAGGGTCGCGACCGTCACGTCCTCCAGGTCGGCCGTGAAGGTGATCTCCTTCGGCTCGATGCCCTCCTTCTTCAGCGTCTTCACGTCGAAGAGGAAGTTGTGCCCGGTCGCCAGCCGGAGCCACTTCAGGAACTCCGGGAGCGGCACCTCCTTGAACGTCGCCTTGGCGATCCGCTGGGTCTGGAGCTTCCTCGCGAGCGCGGCGGCGCGCTCTCCCCGGCCGGCCGCTACGTCGGGGACGAGGGCGGGGACGGCGAGGAAGGCGGCGAGGACGAGGAGAGCAGGGGCGAGGCGGCGCATGGGAACCTCCGGGACCAAGGGTAGAAACGCCGGGCGGGCGCCGCCGGAAGGGGTGCGCCCGCCTGGGGCTTCGGAGGGGGGAGGGCCATGGCCCCGGGGGGGCCGGCGGCCCCGCGGCGGCGATCGGCCCTACGCCTTGCGTGCCAGCGCGCGGTGGGCGATGTCCCGCCGGACGTAGAGGCCCTCGAAGCCGATCCGCTCCACGCCCGCGTAGGCCCGGTCGCGCGCCTCGCGGTACCCCGTACCCAGGGCGGACACGCAGAGCACGCGGCCGCCCGCCGTGACGAACCGGTCGCCCGTTTGGCGCGTCCCGGCGTGGAAGACGACGACGTCCTCCAGGGCCGCCGCCTCGTCGAGGCCCTGAATGGTCTTCCCGGCCTGGTAGGCCTCGGGATAGCCCTTCGAGGCGACGACGACGCCCACGCAGGCCCGCGGATCGACCTCGAGATCGCCGAGGTCGGCGAGCCGCCCTTCCGTGGCCGCGTAGAGGATCGAGAAGAGGTCGGTCCTGAGGCGCGGCAGGATCACCTGCGTCTCGGGATCGCCGAAGCGGACGTTGAACTCCAGGACCCGCGGTCCGCCCTTCGTGATCATGAGCCCGGCATAGAGCACGCCCGCGAAGGGGACGCCCTCCATCTTCATGCCGTGGATCATGGGGACGAGCACGGAGCGGATGACCCGGTCGGTCATGTCGCCCTCGACCACCGGCGCGGGGCTGTAGGCACCCATGCCGCCCGTGTTGGGCCCGGTGTCGCCGTCGCCGATCCGCTTGTGGTCCTGGGACGAGGGAAGGACCAGCAGGGTGTCGCCGTCGGTGATCGCGTGGACCGACGCCTCCTCTCCCCGGAGCAGCTCCTCCACGATCACCCGCCGTCCCGCGTCGCCGAAGCGGCGGGCCTCCATCATCTCGCGGAGGGCCTCGACGGCGTCGGCGGGCGAGGCGCAGATCACCACCCCCTTCCCGGCCGCGAGGCCGTCCGCCTTCACGACGAGGGGATACATCTCCGCCTGCTTCACGTACGAGATCGCCTCGTCGAGTTCGGAGAACGCGCGGTGGGCCGCCGTGGGAACGTTGTTGCGGAGCATGACCCGCTTGGCGAACTGCTTGCTCCCCTCGAGCTGCGCCGCCGCCTGGTTCGGGCCGAAGATGGGGAGACCCTGCGCCTCGAAGCGATCGACGATGCCGGCGACGAGCGGCGCTTCGGGTCCGACCACGGTGAGGTCGATGCCCTCCGCCGTCGCGAATCGGGCGAGGCCGTCGAGGTCGCTCGCGAGCAGGTCGGGCCTGGTCGTCGCGACCGCACCCATGCCGCCATTGCCGGGCGCCGCGAACACACGGGTCACGCGGGGGCTACGGGCGAGCGCCCAGCAGAGCGCGTGTTCGCGGCCGCCGCCGCCGACGACGAGCACCTTCATGCCTCGCCCCTCCCGCGCGGCGCGGCCCCCGCGCCGACAGAGGGGATGGTGCCCCAAGCGACGCGGCGATGCCGCGCCCGTCCCCGGGGATCCCCGCGCGAATTGCCGGACGGTGACAACCAGAACCGTGCATGACGGGCTCGTGACACGTGCAGCCGCACGCGGAAAAGTGCCCGCAAAGCCCGCAAAAGGCCGCGGGAAAGGGAATTCGCTTCGGTCCCCGGCAGGATCGGCCGATCCCGCCCCTCGGGACCCGGTCCCTTGGCCGGGGCACCCCCTCGGGGTAGCCTCGCGCAGGGCCCCAGGCCCAGGAGGTAGGTTTCTTGATCCCGCACCTCGCTAGGCGCGGGTCGATGTGGGAGGTTTTCGGACCATGAGGAAGATTGTCATCGCCCTGGCGTTGGTGCTGGCCATCGGCGTCGTCGCCGGTTGCTCGTGCGACCCCTGCAACCAGTGCAACCCCTGCGAGCCGTGCGTCGCTGCGCCCGTCTACCAGAGCCCGTGCTGCCCGGCTCCGAGCGGAAGCGTGGACGGAGCCTGGGGCAACGCGCCCGCCATGCCCGCGCAGGCACCGGCTGGGTACTGATCCCTCCACCGCGGAAGGGATCCTCACCAGCGGGAGGCTGCGGCCTCCCGCTCGCCCCTCTTCCGACGCACGGCGGTTGCGACCGCCGTGCGTCGTGTTTCGGGGGAATGAAGGCACGCGTTGCCGACCCGGGTCGATGACCGGGGGAGGGCACGACCCGACCCTCGCGACCCAGGCGCCCCGCGGCGGATCCCCCCGCCGAGAGCGGCACGGGCATGCGCCGTCGGCCGATGCGTCGTGGCCACCGCGCGCGGGGCCCGTCTCCGAGCGCTCGTTGGACCCGGTGGGCGATTCGCTACGATGATCGAGGCGATGCGGGAGGTGACGATGCTGCGAGGGATTCGAAGGCTCGGTCTCCTGGCGGTGGCCGTCGCCATGTTGGCGGGATGCTGCGCCGATCCGTGCGACCCCCTCTCCCCCGGCAACCCCTGCGTGGCGGACACCCCGCCCGTGGACCCGTGCGAACACCCCTGCCGGCCGCAGTGGTGGACGCCTCTCTCCTACCGCCGGTGCTGCCTCTGGCGGTCGGTGCCCGACCCGTGCCAACCGGCCTGGAATCTGCCCGATCCCTGCGCCCCCGATCCCTGTGCCCCCGATCCCCGGGCCCCCGAGGAAACCCGCGCGAGCGCCCCGTGACGGAGGCGTGACGCAGCCGGGCACCCCCGCGCCCCGTGCGGGGACCGGAACCGGCCCGCAGGGGCTTTCCTCTCCCCCGGATCCCGGCCAAGGTGGGGCGGGCCCACGGGGCGGGCCCCCGGAGGTCTTGCAGATGTTTCGGAGGTTCCTCTTCGTCCTGGCCCTGGCGAGTCTTCTGGGAACCGGCCTCGCGGCCTGCGCAGGGTCGCCGTGCAACCAGCCCAACCCATGCAACCAGCCGAATCCCTGCAACCAGCCGAATCCGTGCAACCAGCCCAACCCGTGCAACCAACCCAATCCCTGCAACCAGCCGAACCCCTGCAACCCCGTCGGGTAGAACGGGGGGTGCCCATCGGTGGCCCCGGCGTGACAGTCCGTCCTGACGAGGAACCTCGAATCCACGATTTCCCAGGGTCCGTTCGCTTGGAGAGGCGGCGGGCCGTGTTTACGATCCGATGTCGGAGGTTGGGCACAGCCTGAGGGCGTCAGTGCTGAAGAGACGTCTTGGCCGGGCCCAGTTCGCTCAACCTAGGAGGTAGGTACCCATGATTCGCAAGCTCGTTCTCTTGGTCGCCCTGGTCGGGCTCGTCAGCTTGGCGGCTTGCTCGTCGCCGTGCAACCCGTGCGGCGATCCCTGCAACCAGCCGAACCCGTGCAACCAGCCGAATCCCTGCAACCAGCCGAACCCCTGCAACCCCTGCCAGGATCCGTGCGCGCCTCCGTGCCCGCCGCCCTGCCAGCCGGCTCCTTGCTCGCCTTGCCCGTAAGGGCGGACGAGGTTCGCTGACCATCGCAGAGATTCCCAGGCACTGACGCACAGGACGGCCGCCCGCTCGGGCGGCCGTCTCTCTTTGTCCGTGGGGGCCTCGCGGGATCACGGCATCGAAGGGAGTGGTCGGGGAGATGGGATTCGAACCCACGACTGGAAGCTCCCAAAGCTTCCCCTCTACCGCTGAGGTACTCCCCGAGCCGAAACGCCGCGGCCCCGTAACGGGCCCCGGGGCAGCCTGTTCCGGGCCACCGCGAGGAGCCTACCATGAGGCTCGACATGCACCCGAGCCGCAGAGCCCCCATCCTCGCCGTCTTCGCCGGCCTCGTCGTGGCGTTCCTCGCCACCGGCTGCGGTGGCCCGTCCACCCCCGCCGGGGCCGGCCCCGTGGACCTCGAGGATCCGTGGCTCTACCCCATGTCGCAGATCTTCCTGCAGCGCGACGACGAGCAACCGATGCGCGCGCTCGACAAGGCCAACGAGGTGCTCGGTCAGATCCGTAGCGGCCGGTCGTTCTCCGACGTCGCGGAGGAGTACACCGACGACGCCTCGTCCAAGCCGCTGGGCGGTTTCCTCGGCTTCATCCGACCCAGGGGCGACGAACGCTTCTACGGGGCCATCGAGGCGCTCCCGCCGGGCATCCCGTCGTATCCCGTGGACACGCCGCACGGCGTCTACTTCTTCCTGCGTCACACCTTCGACGAGGGCCGGGAGAAGGAGGCGCAGGTCACCCTCGCCGCCTACGGCTTCTTCGTGGCGTGGCACGACGTCGATACCACGACCCCCCGCACCAAGGCGGAGGCCTTCGAGGCCGCCCGCGAGGCCATCCGCGCGGTCGAGGCCGGCGAGAAGACGCTGGGGGAAGCGGGGTTCGACATCGCAGCGGAACGTCCCACGCGCCGCGACGCGTTCCTCGGCCGGATCCGCAGCACGCCGCCGACGGAAGAGCTCTACGACAAGTTGCACGGCGTCGCACCGGGCACGTTCCACGAGCCGTTCGAGACGCCGCGCGGCGTGGCGGTCCTCCGCAAGAAGCCGCTGTTCCGGTCCATCGCCCGCCACATCCTGGTCCGCCACGTGGACAGCCCCGACCGCCCGCTCTCGCTCCGACGAAGCCACGAAGACGCGAAGAAGCTCGCCGAGCAGGTGCTCCAGGAAGCCGCACCCGACGGCTCCAACTGGGCGGACCTCGTGCGCCGGTTCAGCGACGACACGCTGACCGTACCGCTCCAGGGCTCCCTCGGCACGATCGGGAACGGCGACGCCTTCCCCGAGATGGAAGACATCCTGGCGAAGACCCCGCCCGGCCACGTGGCGCAGGAGATCGCCGAGGACGCCCAGGGCTTCCACGTCCTCTACCGCGTCCGCTGAGCGGCCCCGCTCGGTCCGCCCCCACCAGGAGCCGGCGCCTGGAATCGCCGGCCGCCACCCGGCCTCCCGCGTGCCCTCCCCCATTGCGGCTCCGCGCCCGCCGGACGCACCCCGCTATACTCGCCCCGACTCCATCCCGCGCCCCGGTAGCTCAGCTGGATAGAGCATCGGATTTCTAATCCGACGGTCGCAGGTTCGAGTCCTGCCCGGGGTGCCAATTAATGGCCCCCTGACGACGCTCCCCAGGGAAAGGTACACGTCCGTCCCAGCACTTCTGCTGGGACGTGCCAGAGCGCGCTCTCGACGGCGCGCCTTGGCGCGCCGTCCGTGCGAGTGCCCTCGGGTCCGCAGGAGCGGGATTCCGACGTCCGCTGGGGCGGCCGGACCCCATGAAATGCGGGCGCTGGACCTGTTGCGCGGCGACAACTACCCCTGTGCAGCGACGTCATCCACACTTGTGCATCCGGGCGGAGTGACCCGAGGTCAGCTGGCGACGACAACTACCCGTGTGCATGCGGGGCCGGACCCGGCGACAACTACTCGTGTGCATCGCCCGCAGAGCCCTGATTTCCGGGCTGCGACAACTACACCTGTGCAGTCGGGGCCCCTTGCCGGGGCGGTGTCGGTCGGCGCCGGAGCCTTCCCTGTATCCCCAGGGAGGCAGGTTGGATGCGCACGACGGATGAGCAAGTGCTCCGTCTCCGGGCCGAGAGGGCTCGGGGGTGGAGCCTGGAGGTGGCCGCGATGAGGGCCGGGATGCACCGCAACACGGCCCGGAAGTACGTCAGCGGGCCGTTGCCGTCGGAGCGTGGGGCGGAGCGGAGCTGGCGCACGCGGCCGGACCCGTTCGCGGAGGACTGGCCGACGATGGTGGCGATGCTCGCCGACGCCCCCACCCTGGAGGCCAAGGCCCTCTTCGAGCACCTCCAGGGCCTGCGCCCAGGGCGCTACCAGGACGCGCACCTGCGGACGTTCCAGCGGCGGGTCAAGCACTGGCGAGCGACCCAGGGACCGGAGAAGGAGATCTTCTTCCCCCAGGCCCACCGCCCGGGCGAGGCCCTCCAGACGGACTTCACCCACGCCAAGGTGTTGGGCATCACCATCCAGGGCCAGCCCTTCCCGCACCTGTTGTGCGTGTCGGTGCTCCCGTACTCGAACTGGCGGTGGGCAACGCCGTGCCGCAGCGAGTCGATCCTGGCGCTCTCGGAAGGCGTGCAGAACGCGGTGTTCGAGCTGGGCCATGTGCCGCAGTACCACCAGACCGACCACTCGACCGCGGCGACGCATCTCGTGGACTCGGCGTGGGTCTTCAACGACGAGTACGAGGCGCTGATGCGCCACCTGGGGATGTCGCCCCGCACCACGGAGGTGGGCAGGAAGGAGCAGAACGGCTCGATCGAGGCGATGAACGGAGCGCTCAAGCGTCACCTCGAGCAGGAGCTCCTGCTTCGAGGCAGCCGGGACTTCGAGAGCCTGGCGGCGTACGAGGCGTGGCTCCAGGCCGTGCTTCGCAAGGGCAATCGCGGCCGGAGCACGCGGCTGGCCGAGGAGCTTGCGGTGATGCGGCCCCTGGGGGTACGGCGGCTCCCCGACTACAAGGTGGTTGACGTGCGCGTCGGCAGTGGGAGCACGATCCGGGCCAAGAGTTGTACGTACTCGGTGCCTGCGAGGCTGATCGGGGAGAGGGTTCGCGTCCACGTCCACGAGACGCGCGTGAAGGTGTACCTCGGCGGCCAGCACCAGGTCACGCTGGAGCGCGTGCGAGGGCGGGGCGCCCACAACGTGAACTGGCGTCACGTGATCGGGTGGATGGTGAAGAAGCCGGGCGCGTTCCGGCGCTACCGCTACCGGGACGCGCTCTTCCCGACGTCGACCTTCCGGGAGGCCTGGGAACGGCTGGACGCCTCGCTGGCGACGTGGTCGGCTGACACGAACTACCTGCAGGTCCTCAAGCGTGCTCAGGACACGGGCCAGGGACCGGTGGAGGCTGCGGTACGCAGGCTCCTCGACACGGGGGTCCTGCCCCGGCTCGACGAGGTCGTGAGGGAGCTGAAGAGCGAGCGACCCTGCGTGCCCGCGGTGGCGGCTGCCGAGGTGGACCTGAGTTCGTACGACGATCTCACGCCCGAGGCCAGCGAGGAGGTGGCCCGATGAGTCGCTCGGGCGACAGGGAACGGCTGAGGCTGTTCCTCAAGACCCTGAAGCTGCCGTCGTTCGCCCTGGACTCGGAGGAGGTGGCTCGCCTTGCGACGGAGGAGGGCTGGAGCTACGAGCGCTTCCTCGCCGAGCTGTGCGAGCGCGAGGTGGCCGATCGGCAGGAGCGTCGGATCGAGCGGCTGCTTCGACAGAGCGGCTTGCCCCTGGAGAAGACGAAGGAGACGCTGGACACCTCGAAGTTGACCGCGAAGGTGCGCAAGCAGCTGAGCACGCTCTACGCGGGAAGCTTCCTCGAGCACGGCGAGAACGTGCTGGCCTTCGGTCTTCCCGGCCGCGGCAAGACCCACGCCTTGTGTGCCGTGGGCCACGAACTCGTGCGCCAGGGCCGCTCGGTGCTCTTCCTCCCCGCCTTCAAGCTCGTGCAGCGACTCCTGATCGCCAAGCGTGAGTTGGAACTGGAACGGGTGATCAGGCGCCTCGATGGCTTCGAGGCGGTGCTGATCGATGACATCGGCTACGTGCAGCAGGATCGCGAGGAGATCGAGGTGCTGTTCACGTTCCTCTCGGCGCGCTACGAGCGCCGCAGCGTGATGATCACCAGCAACCTCGTGTTCTCGCAGTGGGAGAAGATCTTCAAGGACCCGATGACGACGGCATGCGCCATCGACCGGCTCGTGCACCACGCGACGATCCTCGAGCTCACGGGATCGAGCTACAGGGAGGAGGAGGCCAAGCGCCGCAACCGGAAGACCACGAGAACCCCCCAGGACCTAGAAGAGGAGAAGTAGAAGTGCTGCAAACCAAGTGCCGTGCGCGCGCCCCCCATGGGGGGCGCGGAGCGGGCTTTCAGCCCGCAGGGCATCAGGGGGGGGTCCCCCCCCTGAACCCCCCCAGAGGCATGCACACGCATAGTTGTCGTTCACGCAACTCTGTAGTTGACGTCGGGCAATCGGCGCCTTCCGACGCGTCGGGCGCGTGCTGCGCTGGATCGAGGTGCCGCTTCGCGGCTTCAAGGGCAACCTGGTATCGCCGGAGGCGATGACCCCCTTTCTCTCGCCCAAGCGGCACAAGGGCTATGGCGAAGCGTATCGCTGGACCATGGAGCATCACCCTGACGCGATCTGGCTCAAATGGTGGGACAGGGTCGCCCTCATCGCTGGCACGCTGGAGTGCGCGCGGCGGTACGAGGAACCTCGAGGCTGGTTCTAGCCCGCCAGCGCGTGTCGCGCAGCTGCAAGGTGGAGGCGCGGTGGGGCGCCGGCGAGGCTGCTGGCGAGTGCGGACGGGGTAGGTCACTACTGTCGCTTCGCGTCGGCGGCAGCGAACGGGGCGCCCTTGAGGGCCCGTAATCAGGGCCCACGGGGGATCAGCGTCCTTCGCGTCAGGCGCGACGGTTCTCTGTCACGTAGGAAGGTGGAACCTTGTGTGACACCGGCTCGCCTGCCCAGAGGTAGCCCCCGCGCCGCGTCGGGGACGGCGCGCTGGACCCCCCCCCGGCCCTCCCCTCGCATCCCACCCCTTCATTGGGCGACGGAGGCGACCAACCGAAGGCCGCCGCTGAGGAACCGGAAGTCGGGGTCGTCCCTGCTGCGATACGCGGAACGGACGTCCCCCGGGTAGTTGTACCACGACCCGCCGCGAAGAACGCGCCAAGCGCCGCTCGCCGGTCCCGTCGGATCCGTTGCCCGTCCCCTCGCGTACTCCCCGTACCAGTCCGAGCACCACTCCGACACGTTTCCCGAGAGGTCGTAGAGACCCCATACGTTCGTCGGGTAACTGGCCACCGGCGCCGTCACCCGGTGCCCGTCATCCCGCGGCCATCCGTCCCAAGGGAATCCGAACGCCTCCTTGGTCATCGGATCGTTCGCATTCGCATGTCGCCAGCCCTCGGCCGCGTCGTCACCCCACGCGTAGGCCGTGCGCGTCCCCGCACGGCACGCGTGCTCCCACTCGGCCTCCGTCGGCAACCGATAGCTCCGTGAGGGATCCTGCTTCCCCAGCCACGCCGCAAACGCCTCCGCGTCCTCCCAGCTCACCTCCACCACAGGCTGGTTCTCACCATCCAGCGAGTGGCCGTCGTGCGCGCCGCTCTGGTGGTCCGGCTTGTACTTCCGATACTCCCCGTTCGTCACCTCTGTGATCTGCATGTAGAATGGCTTCGAGATCGTCACCTCGTGCTGTGTCTCGTGATTTATTCGCCCCTCTTCGTCCTCCGGCGACCCCATCACGAACCGACCCTCCGGGATCAGCACGAAGCGCATGCCAAGGTCGTTCTCGAAGGCGACGGGAACGCCGTGCTTCTTCGCCTCCGCGATCTGCTGTGGGGCGACGTGGGCCCACTCCGGAATGTCCGGCGCAGGTTCCGACGACTCGGGCTGGCCGCAGACGGTGAGGAGGACCGCGAGGGCGGCGATGAACACAAGCAGCACGAGCCAGCGCATCGATGTCTCCTCTGCGGTCCAGTCTCCAGGATGAGCCCCTGGCCGCAAGGACATGCCTGCCCCCGTACGCGGGGTCTGCGGGCTGTGGAGGTTCAGGATCCCGGTGAAGTAGGCACCGATGGGCTACAGAGCCCATGAAATGGGGCTCTGCGGGGGGCGGTACGCAGAGGTTCTTCCTTCACCTAAAGGTGGAACCTTCACAGGGCGCGGAACATGGCGACACCCTCTAGGATTGCCAGGCGCGACGTCGATCGTGGACTCGACTGCGTGCTCGAGCTCGGCCTCGTGGCCCACCGCCCGTGGCGCGCGGGACAGCCCGACGGCGTCTGGCAACTCCTCCCGGTGCCGCACGCCGAGGCCAGAACTACGACGCCCAGCGGGCAGCCCCTGAGCGCCGCGGCCATCCTTGCCCAACTCGGCCTTGCGCCGAAAGCACGTGACGCAGCCAGAATCAGGCGTTTCCCAACAACCGACAACATTCCGATGCCTTCTGTTCACCGACGTGCTAGTCCGCCTGGGTGAGTTCCCGCCCCAGTACGCCGCCGATGCGATCGCGGAGGTGAGGGCGGAGACGGCTGGCGCTGGCCCGGACGCTAATCGACGAGGGCCACCGACCGAGGGCCGGGAAGATGTGGCATGTGCAGGTTCTGGCGGGGCTCGTGCCCCGCCGTGCGCCACAGACACATCCTAGCCACCTACCTGCGATCGTCAACGCAGCCTCATGGCTCGACTGAGAGAGCCGGCACACGCAAGTTGCACATCATCTACCGGCCCGACTCGCCGCGCCTCGCCGCATCGAAGTCCTGACCGAGGGCGGTCACTTCAATTGTCGATTCCCCATTCCACACCAGGAATCCGTCGTCGTGCGCGGTCGTCGGCGTGCCGTCCTTGGCGGCGGGCAGTTCTCGGATAAGCACAATCCAATAGCTGCGCCCACGCACCAACCAATTCTCTGGCATTGAACCGTCCGCATCAAGCCGAAACTCCACCAGAGTCTGGAATGGGTCCGTGATGTCTGTCAGAGCAACCTGCGCCTCGCGCGCTGGCGTTCCGGACACCTGGAAAACGATCCCCGGCGGTGATCGCACTACGCGGGGCGCTATCTCAATGCCCCCTATGTGGTCACCAACTCCGGGGAAGTAGGCATGCGCCGGCGCGTGCCCGGGGGCGTGGACTGTCAGCTGGACCTCCGCGCCGTAGACCGGGATCGGCACCGCGAACTCTCCCGCCTGTGACAACGCGACCGGAAGTACGAGCTGGAGGGAGGCACCATCCTTATCAACCGTAAGTCCAAGGGACTCCCCATAAAGCCTTCCGCGCTCTGGATCGAAGCCCTTCGCAGGAAACCGGAGCAGCACGTTCGCCCTCATCACGGAGCGCTGGGGCCCGGCGCCCGGCTCGAGGACGACTCGTCCCTTCATTACGGGTCTCCGGTGTAGGTCGATCCGCACGGAAACCTCGTCCTGGCTGGGTTGCGGAACAGGAATGTCGCTCCAAGCCGGACACCAACCTTCACCCCGGCACCGCACGACCAGCCCCTTGCACGCCGGGACCTTGAACTCGAATGACCCGTCTGCCTCCGGAGCTCCTGATAGCTCGGCGAGGGACGTGAGCAGCCTCCTGCCATCTCGGTTCCACGGGAACGGACTGGGTTGGAATACGTCGGCACCCGGAATGCCAGCCAACACGACATCCAGCGATAGACTCCTCGCCGTCGCTCCATCGAACTCCGCGCCGATGGCGCGCACGACCCCGCGGACTCTGACGTAACGGTAGGCCCAGATGTCAGTATCCGCGTCGGCGGTTTGGCCGCCGCAAATGGCCCACGCCTCGGAAGTCGATACGACCTCAGAGACTTGGCGCAGCTCCTCCGGGAGCGCGACCTCGCCCGTCGCCGTTGTCATGGCGCTCCGTGACACCCCGTCGGAGCGCAGTTCCACAGAGAGGCCA
>CAVYXV010000009.1:307500-579204 GCA_963772585.1 uncultured Planctomycetota bacterium | reverse complement strand
GCGTACAGATCCTTGGCGATCTTGCGGGCGGCGGGAACGGGATTGGTGACGTGACGACGCAGCAGCCGTTCGAGCCGCCTTCGGATCGGCTTCAGCCTGCGCGAAGCGCCCGCCGTGTGATCTCGCCTTCTCGGAAGCGGTACCATTCTCGGAACACGTCCTTGACGATTCTTTGCCCCGCGATCCCGAGGCTTCGGGCCTTGCCTCCTCGTTCCTCCAGCCCCCGGAAGTTGCGGATCAGGTGCGCCCAGCAGAGTTGGCGTTTCTCCACGTCGTGGATCCGGTACACCGAGAACCGGTCCGTGATGAGGTAGCCCACGAAGGCGAACAGCAGCTTGCGAAACGCCTCCCGGTTGCGCCGCGGGTCGATGCGGAACACCTTGAGCATCGGCGTGATCGCGCCCCAGAGCCAGGCCATCTCGTTGTTCTCGCGCCAACCGGTCTCGTCGCCGTGGACGAACTCGGCGTCCTGGATGGCGTCGAGAGCCTCGTCGTGCCCTGTCCGGTGGAGGACCGTTCCACCGGTACCAGGGCGCAACGTGGGCTCGGCCCCCCGACCGCTTTCAGCGGCGCCGCACGAAACGCAGCGCGGACCACGTCTCGTCCACGCGGCAGATCTTGTGATCCACCAGTCCCGCCGCGAGGCCCGCGTCCCGAACCGCCTGTTGCGTGAGGTCGGTCGCGACGGAAGACGTCTTCTTGGGCCAGACCAACCAGACGCCGCCGAGATCGCCTCGCTTCGTGAGGGCGTCGAGCCTCCGGAAGAGATCGGTCTGCGACTGCACGAAGCAGAGGATGGGGTCGCAACGACCGCGCGCGCCTTTCGAAAGCGTCGTGCCCTTCGGAAGCGTCCCCAGGGTCGTCGCGAAGTCGTCCGGCGCGCCGAGGAGGCCCACGCGGTCGCCCTCGTCGATCCCGAGCTTCTTTCGGAGGGGCCTTCCCGCGAAGCGCTCCATGTAGGGCCGCGGGACGCGCGGGTCCTTCGGCGCGGAGCGGATCGCGCGGCCAACGGCGCCGCCGATGCCCCGCCAGGTGGCAAAGACGGCGTCGGGGAATTGATCCCTCGCGACGGCGACCTTCTCGGGGGCGCCGTCCACGAAGACGAGCGGGACGCTGCGTGTCGCCTTCGACCTCCGGATGGCCCCCGCCATCTCGCGGCCGTGCGACGGGAGGCGGGAGAGGTCGATCACCACGACGTCAGGGGGATCCTCGCGGATCCTCCTCAGGAGCGGCGTGCCGCCGCCGTCCTCGAAGCGCGCCTCGTAGCCCGCGCGCTCGAGGCGGGCCCGGCGCTCGGGCGCCTCCCCCGCGTTCCAGTGGATGAGCCACGCCACCGTCATCGTGACAAGGCTACCTCCGCGTCCACCAGGTGAGCCCTCGCGTCCGCTGCGGGCCCACCGCGGCGCCCACGCTCGTGAGCCGCCCCACCAGCACCGTGACGGACAGCGCCACGGGCGCGAACCAGAGCGGGGCCATGCCCCACGCCGCCGGGAGGTGGAACACCATGGCGGTCACGATGACGAGGCCACCCGCCGCCGTGCCGATCAGCGCCCCTCGTTCGTTCGCGCCGCGCGTCAGCAGACCGAGGAGGAAGAGCCCGAGCAGCGGCCCGGCGACGTAGCCCAGCCACCGCAGCAGTTGCCGGAGCATGAGGTCCCCCTGCCCGGCCGCCACCAGGGCGGCGAGGATCGCCAGCACGCCGAACACTCCGGTGAGAACGCGGGCGAGCACGAGATCGTCCCGGTCGCTTTGGGCACGCCGCCTCAGGGGGCGGACGAAGTCCACCAGCGTGGCGGTGGACATGGCGTGGATCGCGGAGTCCATGCTCGACATCGAGGCCGCGAAGATCGCCGCGAGCATGAGGCCGGCGAGACCGGCGGGCATCCGGTGCACGAGGAAGAGGGGGAGCGCGGGGTCCGTGTTGCGAGAGGCCGCCATCGCCTCGCGGAACCCGGAGGCGGCGGGGGCCAGCTCGGACCAGGCGAAGAGCGCGACGCCGAGAAGAAGCGTGGCCGCGACCGCCACGAACCCGATGCCCCAGCCCAGGAACGCGGCACGCCGGGCCGACCCCAGGTCCTTCGTGCTCATGTACCGCTGGACGGCCTGCTGGTTCGTCCCGGCGATGTTCAAGGCCAGGGTTCCGTACGCCAGGAGCGCACCCTGGAGCGTGAGGACGCCGGAGAAGTCCCAGCGGAAGGAGACGGGATCGAGCCGGCCGCTCGCCCGCGCCGTCTCCACGACCGCCGCCGCGCCGCCCGGAACGTCGCCGGCGACGAGCGCCAGGGCGACGGCGACCCCGGCGAGCACCACGGCCATCTGGATCAGGTCCGTCCAGACCACGGCCTGGATGCCGCCGGAGACGCTGTAGACGGTCGCCGCGATCCCGCTCACGACGATCGCGCCGGTGAGGTCCAGCGGCGTGACGGCGCTCACGGCGAAGGCGGGTCCCAGCACGAGGATCCCGGCCCGCAGGAGCGTCTGCAGGAGGAAGAGGGCGCTGGCCACGCGCCGCGCGCGCGGGCCGAATCGCCGCTCCAGGTACTCGTAGGCGGTGGTCAGACGGAGCCGCGAGAAGAAGGGGAGGAAGAGCACGCAGGCGAGCGTGATCGCCAGCAGGTCCCCCGCCTGGAGCTGGATGTAGCCGATGCCGTGCGCGAAGCCCCAGCCCGTTCCGCCGATCAGGGCCGCGCTGCTGAAGGAGGTCGCAATCAGGGAGACGCCGACGGCCCACCACCGCAGCCGTCGGCTCCCCAGGAAGTAGTCCTCCGTCGTCCTCTGCCGGCGGTTCGCAACGAACCCGATCGCCACCACGAGGGCGCCGTAGACGGCGAGCACGAGGATGTCGAGCGGGGCGAGGCCGGGCACGGGCGCCCAAGCGTACGCGAGGCCGCCGACGCTGCCGTGGGCCCCGGGCCGGGTAGGTTGAGCGGCGTGACCTCGCCGCCGGACCTCTCCGTCGTCGTCGCGACCCGCGGGCGACCGCGCGCCCTCGCGCGCCTCCTCGACGCCCTCTCCCCCGGGGCAGGGACCCGGGAGGTCGTGGTCGTCGAGAACGGGACGCCCTCCGGCGCCAGGGACGTCGTGGCCGCGCGGCGATCGACCCTCGCGCTCCGCTATCTGCACCGGAGCCGCCCGGGGAAGAGCGCGGCCCTGAACCGCGCCCTCGACGAGGGCGGGCTGGCTCCCGTCGTGGCCTTCGTCGACGACGACGTCGTGCCCCGCCCGGGTTGGGCCGACGCCGTCCTCGCCGCCACCGCGCGGCGGACCGACCGCCACGTCTTCGGAGGGAAGGTCGAAGTGCGCTGGCCCGCGGGTCCCCTACCCGCCTGGGCCACGGACGACCCGTGGATCCGCGCCTTCGGCTTCGGGTACCACGATCCCGGAATCGGGGACGCGCCGTACCGGGACGGCCTCTTCCCCTACGGCGCCAACTGGTGGTGCCGGCGCGCGCTGTTCGAGCGGGGGTTCCGGTTCGACCCGCGTCGCGGCCCCGGGGCGGGCCGCTGGCGCGTCGGAGAGGATACGCACTTCCTCTGGAGGCTCGCCCGGGACGGCTTCCCGGCGATCCACGTTCCGGACGCCGTCGTGGCCCACACCGTCCGCCGCGACCAGCTCCGGCCGGCGTGGATCCGACACAGGGCCTTCCTGGAAGGCATGTCCCGCGCCCCGCTGGAGCGTCCGCCGCGCGCGGCGTTCCTCCGCCGCCACCCCCGGCTCTGGCGCATCGAGCAGGCGGCGCGGGTCGGCCGCGCTCTCCTCGCCTACACCGCCGGCCGGCTGCGCCCGCCGTCGGACGCCGCCGTGATGGGCAGCGCGCGCGCGGCACGGCGCCTCGGCGCCGATCTCGCCCGGCTCGGGCTGCGCCCCGACGCCCCCGGCCCGGAGAACGCACCGTGAGCGACGAGACCGTCTCCGTGGTGATTCCGGCGTGGAATGCCGAACGCCATCTCGGACCGGCGATCCGCTCGGCGCTCGCCCAGACGTGGCCCCGGGTGGAGGTGGTGGTCGTGGACGACGGCTCGACCGACGGGACGCGGGAGCTCGCCGAGGCGTTCGGCGAACGCGTCCGGGTCCTCACGGGACCGCGCGGGGGCGTCGCGCGCGCGAGGAACCGCGGCCTGGAGGCCTCCCGCGGCGATCCCGTCCACTTCCTCGACGCCGACGACGTGCTGCCGGCGGGGGTCGTCGCCGAGAAGATGGCCCTCTTCGCCCTCTACCCCGACGCCGCGGGCGTCGCCTCGCGCTGCTTCGTGCCCTACGAGGTGGACTTCGACGAGACGATCGCGCTGCCGGAGGGCTATCGGGATCTCGTGCGGCGCGGCCGCCTGAGCCAGGCCACGCGCATCGGAGGCGCACTCGGTCTGGTCGCCCCTCCCTCCACGCCCATCCTGTTCCGCCGGCACGCGTTGCTCGACGCCGGCGGCTTCGACCCCGCGATGCTCGTGCAGGAGAACGTGGAACTGACGGTCCGGATGATCCTCGGTGGCGCGCGCATCCTCTACGTGGACACCATCGGCCTCGTCTACCGCAACGACCGCCGCATCCCCCGCCTCACCGACGCCGAGACGTACACGAGCCCGGCCTTCGTCGAGGCCACCCGGCGCTTCCTGACGATGCTCGACGCCCACGACGCGCTTGCGACGGAGCTCGGCGACGAGATGTTCGCGTGGATCGCCGACGCGGGGCACGTCGCGAGCGTCCACGGCGCGCTGGACGTCGCGGACGCCTGGTTCGCCCTGGCCGACCGCATCCGCCCCGGTGCGCTCGCCTGGCGCGGGATCCTGCGACCCGTCGTCCGTTTCATGGGGCCCGCGCGCGCGAGCCGTCTCGACCGGCGCCTGCGGCACGTCGCTCGGAAGGTCGGCCTCTCGCGACGGCCGTCGCGGCGACGGAAGGCGCCGCCCGACGCGTGACGACGCCGCAACCTCAGCGAAACCAGAGCGTGTCCGCCAGCCAGCGACCGCCAAGGAGGACGAGCGTCGTCAGGGTGCGGCCGTTCTTCATCGTGATCTCGGCCGTCGGCCTGCCTTCGAACTCGCTCTTCTCCACCTTCGCAACGAGGTCTTCGAGCGTGACGGACGCGGCCCCCTTCGCCCCCGCATCCACGGTCGCCTCGGTGATGCGGTCCCTGAGTCGCGGCGTGAAGCACGCCTTCAGGGCCTCGACGTCCTTCGCCCGAAGCAGCTCGAGCTGGACCTCGATCGACCCCCGCGGCGTGGCCATCCGATCGCCCTTCGCGGCGGGCGGGCTCCCGGTGGAGCGTTCCGCACCGCCGCCGTTCGCGGGCGCGGGCGTCTCCCGGCCGCATCCGGCGATCGCCAACGTGGAGAGCAACGCGATCCAAGCCACCCAGCAACGCATGTGCGCCTCCCGTCCGGGATCCGGACGGCGCCGACCATAGGGCACGGTCGCCATCACGTCCACGCCCAGCCCGCCGGCCATAGAATGCCGGACCGTTCCAGCGCCACCGTCCGCGGCGGCGCCACGGCGGCCAACGACGGAGTGGGCATGAGCGGGACGGCGATCCAGACGAGCCTCGTCGTGCCCTGCTTCAACGAAGCGCGGCGACTCGACGGGCTCCTCGCCGCCATCGACGCGTGGCGACACCGCCCCGCCGCGAGGAACTCGGACCCGCCGGAGGCGGACGTGGTGCTCGTGGACGACGGCAGCACCGACGAGACGCCCGCCCGGCTCGCACGGGCCGCGAAGGAGGACGAGTCGGTCCACGTGGTGTCCCTCTCCCCGAACGAGGGCAAGGGCTCCGCGCTCCGGGCGGGGATCGCCGCGGCGCGGGGCGCGTACGTGGTGGCCCTCGACGCGGACCTCGCGGTGGGCCTCACGCACCTGGACGCGATCGTCGGAGCGCTGGAGACGGGGGCCGACCTCGCCATCGGAAGCCGGAACGCGCCGGGAGGTCGCATCACGCATCCCCAACCGGCGCTGCGGCGGTGGCTCGGGCGCGGATACCTGGCGCTCAGTCGCCGGTGGCTGTCGCTCGACGTCGCGGACGTGACGTGCGGCTTCAAGGGCTTTCGCCGCGACGTCGCCCGGGACCTGTTCGCCGCGTCGCGCTGCCGTCGCTGGGGCATCGACGCGGAGGTCCTCTCCCTCGCACGCCGCCGGGGATACGCCATCACCGAGGTCCCGGTCACGTGGTGCGACGGGCGGGCGTCCTCCGTCCGCCTGGCGCGGGACGTGGCCGGGTCGCTGGTGGAGTTGATCGAGGTCCGCCGCCGCGCGGGACGCGACACCTGAACGCCCCGTGAGGCGCCCGCACGCCCCCGCCGTCGTCCTCGGCATCGTGGACGGTCTCCACGACGCGGGCGCGGCGCTCGTGGTCGACGGGCGGCTCCTGGCCGCGGCGAACGAGGAACGCTTCACGCGCGAGAAGCTCGACGGCGGCATGCCCGACCACAGCATCGCCTCGGTGCTCCGCCAGGGCGGCATCGACGCGCGGGACGTCGACCGGATCGCGGTCGGCGGCGTGGCCACGCCCACCGTCGCGACGCGGCTCGTCCGACCGCTCCAGGCTCTCTACCGCCCGTCCCTGGGCGTGTGCTTCGACCGCCCGTGGCATCCCGTGGACCGACTCGGAGACCTGGCTCGGTACCGGCTGGGCCTCACGCGGTCGCGCGCGGCCGGGCGCGGCGGTCGCCTCGAGGGGATCCTGGCCGAGAGGATCCTCGCCCGGACCCTTCCCCCCGGCGTCCGCACGCGTCCCCTCGCGTTCGTGGACCACCACCGCGCCCACGCCGAGAGCGCCTGGCGCACGGCGGGCCCGGGGCGTTGGCTCGTCGTCACGGCGGATGCGCACGGCGACGGTCGGAGCCTCACCGTCTGGACGGCGTCGGAGGACGCGGGTCTTACCCTCCTCCACCAGCAGGGCGTCGGCGCGAGTCTCGGCGCGTTCTACTCGCTGGTGACCCGGCGGCTCGGCTTCCGACCGGGCCGGCACGAGGGCAAGGTGCTGGGTCTCTCGGCCCGGGGCCGAGCCGACCGGGTGCCCTTCCCGTGGCCGTTCGCCTGGGACGGGGAGACGCTCCTCTACCGCGGCCGGTGGGGCCTGGCGGCGCGCCGGGAGCTCGCCCCCCTCTCCCGCCTCCCGCGCGAAGACGTGGCCGCCTGGGTGCAGGAGGGCACCGAACGCATGCTCCTCGAGGGCGTTCGGCGTTGGCTTCGCCAGACGGGTCTCTCCCGTGTGGCCGTCGCGGGCGGCGTCTTTGCGAACGTCCGCGTGAACGGGCGGATCGCCGCCCTCGACGAGGTCGAGCGTCTCCACGTCTTCCCGCACATGGGCGACGGCGGACTGGCGGTGGGCGCCGCGCTCTCCGTCGCCGACGCCCCTCCCCGCCGGCTCGCGTCGCTGACCGCCCTGGGCCCCGCTCCGACCGACGCGGCGTGCGGGCAGGCGCTCCTGGCCGCGGGCCTTTCCTGCGTCCGGCCGCCGTCGCCCGACCGTCTCCTCGCCGAGGCCCTCGAGCGCGGGCTTCCCGTCGTGCGCTACGTCGGAGGCATGGAGTACGGGCCGCGTGCGCTCGGCCACCGCTCCGTCCTCGCGCCGGCGGACGATCCCGGCATCACCGTCCGGCTCGGCGCGGCCCTGTGCCGTGACGAGTTCATGCCGTTCGCGCCAGCGATCCTCGCGGAGGATGCGCCCGCCGCGTTCGAGCACCTCGACGCGGCCGGCGACGCGGCCCGCTTCATGACGGTGGCGCTGCCCGCGAAGCTCCCCTTCCGGAGCGCTTGTCCGGCGGCCGTCCACGTGGACGGCACGGCGCGCCCGCAGGTCGTCCACCACGACCAGGTGCCGGGCTTCTGCGCCCTGATCCGCGCGGTGCGCGACGCCACGGGCCGACCGGCCGTCATCAACACCTCCTTCAACATGCACGAGGAGCCGATCGTGCACACCCCCGCAGACGCCGTCCGGGCGTTTCGTGCCTCCCGGCTTCCCCGCATGAGGCTCGGCCCCTACGTCGTGGACAACCCCGCGAGCGCGTGGTGGCGCGACGCGCCGGCGGGAACGGGAGCGCGCTGATGAGCCCGTCCCGCTCCCTACAAACCGTCCCCGCGCTCTTCCTGCTGGCCCTGGTGGTCCTGCCCTGCTTTCTCACGCTCGGACATCCGCCGCTGTGGGACGCGAACGAACCCCTGTACGCGGAACCGCCGAAGGAGGTGGTGTCGTGGCCCCAGGGGGACTTCTGGGCACCGACGTGGAACGGCCACGTCTACTACGCCCATCCCCCGCTCTCCACGTGGATCACCGTCCCGTTCTATCTGTGGCTCGGATGCACGGAGGCGGCGGAGCGGCTGCCGATGGCCCTGGCCGCCATCGCCACCGTCTTCGCCACGTTCTTCCTGGGCCGGCGGCTGGGGGGAAACGTCCACGGGTTCCTCGCTGCCCTCGTACTCGCCGCGACGCCCCGCTTCTGGCTCTACGCGCGCCAGCTCGCAGGCGACATCGATCTCGTCGCGATCCTGACGGCGGCGTTCGCCCTCGTCGCCCCCGTCCTCGACGGGGAACGACGCCCGGTCCGGACGGCTCTCGCCTGTGTCCTCGTGGGCATCGGTGCCCTCGCCAAGGGGCCGGTCATCTTCGCCCTCTTCGCGATTCCCCTCGCGGTCGCCTGGTTCGTGGGTCGTCCGCGCCCCCCGCTGCGGCCGGGACGCATCCTCGCGTGGAGCGCGCTCGTGCTCGTGCTCGCGGCGCCGTGGTTCGTCGCCATGAGCCTCCGCTTCCCGGCCTTCCTCGAGGAGCACTTCGGGCGCTTCACGTTCCAGCGCGTCGCGGGGGGTCTGGGCGAGCGGGGTCCCTTCTTCTACGTCGTCGCGCTCGCCGGCGACGCGCAGCCCTGGATCCTGCTGCTGCCGATCGCCGGGTGGAGGGCCTGGCGGCGGTTCCGGCAGGGCCATCGCCGCGGCCTCGCCGTCCTTCCCTGGGCGGGCATCCTCGCGATCTTCCTCCTGTTCACCGCCTCTCTCGGCAAGCGCAACGTCTACATGTTGCCGATCTACCCGCTGATGGCGCTGGCGTTGACGCCCTTCCTCCGCGAGGTCGCCGCCTGGGGACGAACGCGCGCGACGACGGCGGCCGGCCTCCTTCTCGCGGCGGTGGCCTTCGCGGGCGCCCTCGGTCTCTGGATCCTCCAGCGGCGCGCGCCCGGCGTGCGCCCCGAGGTCTTCCTCCTCCTCGGAGCGCTCGTCCTCGTCGGGGTCGCGATCACCGGAGCCGCGCTCCGCGGCGGCGGTCGCGCGGTCCTCGTGGCCATGCTGGCGGGTCTCTGGATCGTCGAGACCACCGGTGCGCTCGTGCTGCCCGCCCTGGGACGCTACCGCCCCGTCCCCTCCCTCGCCCGCGTCATCGCGGCGCACGAGGACCCCTCGGACCCCGAGCCCGCGGTCATCTACCGCGTGGCCATCCACAGCCTGAACTTCTACCTCGGTCGCTCCACGGTGGTCGCCAGCAACCCCGAGCAGGTCCTGGAGGCGGCGGGGGATGCCACCCGCGTGTTCGTGCTGAGCCGGAGAGACCGCGCCCGAGACCTCACGTCCCCGCAAGCGGCGACGAGCGCGTCCTGGACGTTCGAGGAGATCGCCAGCGGTCCCTACCTCACCCTGCAGTTCCGCCGGGTCATCGCCGGCCGCGGGCGGGTCACGCGCGACCTGGTGCTCCTCGAGGGGCGCCGCCTACCGTCGAGTCCCTGAGAGAACCCTCGCTCTCCGCCAACCATGCGAGGAGAGCGATGAGCGAGCGCACCGGCGCGGTCGAGGCGATCGGGTCGGCGGCCTCGATCCGCGCGTCCGGCGGCGGCAGGAGCGCCGCGAGGGCTTCGGGCCTCAGGAAGGCGTGCGCCGCCTCGCGCCCCGCCTCGGCGCGCTGTCGCGCGGCGCGCCACGTCTCGGCGTTCACGTCGTAGGTGCGGTAGTACCGACGCGGATCCCCGTGCCGGCGGCGCCAGGCGCGACGCGCGCGGCGAATCGGCCGGACGCGCCGCTCCAGTGCCGCGCCGACCCGCCGCGGCACCGAGGGAAGCAGCGGGAGGTCGTCCCAGGCGTTGCGATCGACCGGCAAGGAGGCGAGTTCCGGGAACCGGCGCCGGAGCAGCGCGTCCTCGGCCCGACGCTCGCCGAGCACGGCGGGCGGTTCTTGAAAGCAGGACTCCAGCACGCGTCGGTCCACCGCGGGGAACGCGGGCCATGACGCGAAGGCGACGGCGTGCGCGAAGGCCCCGGTGTGGAAACGGTGGCGGTGGCGGAGGACGAAGCGCCAGGCCCTCGCCACGTCGTCCCCCGGTTCGTCCTCCCACTCCCGCCGGACGAGCCGCTCCACCTCCGCCGCGGCGTCGGCATGCTCGGGACGGAGCAACCCACGGATCGCCTCGGCCCCGAGGCCCCAGGCGTCGAGAAAGGCGACGGCGCCGGCGTACGAGGCACCGCGATCCTGCCGCGCCCCGCCCCACACGGAGAACGCGGGACCGACGATGCTGTCCATCGCGAGGCCGGCGACCGTGGACGCAGGCGCGAACCGCAAGAGGCGCGCCATGGACCACTTGTCCGTACCTGAACCGCCCGCGGAGAGGGCCTCGTAACGGCCGACGAGCGCCACGTGCTCGGTGTGGGCCTCGGGTTCGGTCTCGGCGTGCTCGTGCGGGACGCCGAGCCGTCTCGCCACGCTCCGGGCGATGCGGACCTCCGCGTCGTGCGCCCGGCCGAGCGTGAAGGCGCGGACCCTCCGCCCCGCCCTCGCGAGATAGCCGGCCAGGAGCCGGGAGTCGCGCCCCCCCGTCAGCAGGAGCCCCACCTCGCCCGGCGGGACGTGCCGGCGCACGGCGTCCTCCAGGACGTGGTCGAGCGCCTCCACGGCGTCCTCCAGCCGGCGGGAGGAGAGTCGCCGGGGCGCGGGCAGGGCGTCGGCGCCGACCTCGCGAACCTCGCCCCCGGCGCGGCGTTCGAGCCGGCGGCCGGGTCCCAGCCGTCTCACGCCCTCGAGGAGCGTCCGTCCGCCGAGCAACCCGTTCGAGCGGAGGATGGCGGCGAGACCGAGCACGTCCACGGCGGGCCGGAACGCGGGATGGCGCCGGAACGCGTCCGGGGTCGTGGACACGAGGAACGCGCCCGGCACACGCGCGTAGTAGACGGGAATCACGCCCAGGAGATCGGCCTCGACCTCCAGGGTGCCGTCGGCGCGCCGGCGCACGAGCAGGTGGAGGCCGTCCCGCACGCCGGGGATGGGTCCGTCGATCACGTCCGCGGCGCCGAGTCGCGTGGCGCGGGGGCCCACGAACGCGTCCCCCAGGACGAGCGCGAAGGTCCCCTCCCCGGTCCCGACGTCGCAGGGAGCCCGCGGGGGACGCGCCCAGAAGGCCACGAGATCGCCCACCCGCGCTTCCCCGCGGACCAGGCCCTGGAAGGACGAGGCCGTGCTCCGGGCTCCTTCGAGGAACCGCTCGCGCCGCGTCGGGTCCGGGTCGATCGCCAGGGCGAGGACGCTCACCGTTCGGCCTTCTGGAAGTGGAGCAGGTAGTCCGGCGGCCGTGTCGCCTCCGTGACGCCGAGATCGAGGAACGCCTCGTCCCGCGCTTCGAGATCCACGTCCCCCCGCAGGCAGAGGCGCGCCACGAGCCGCGCCGCCTCGCGGACGAGGTCGGGGTCGTCGGCCGCGGGGGAGCGCGTGCGCGGGTTGGGGAGGGCGATCGCCAGCCGCACCGCCTGGGCCAGGGTGAGATCGGAGGCGGAGCACCGGTACCAGGTCCGGGCCGCGGCCTCCGCGCCGAAGACGCCCTCGCCCCACTCGACCACGTTCAGGTACAGCTCGAGGATCCGGTCCTTGTCCAGCGCGGCCTCCAGCCGCCACGCGATCACCGCCTCGCGGAGCTTGCGGATGGGGTTTCGGTCCGGGGAGAGATAGAGGTTCCGCGCCAGTTGCTGCGTGATCGTGCTCGCGCCGACGAGCGGCCGGCCCTCCTCCATCGACTCGCGCAGCGCCCGGCGGATCGCTTTCGGATCGACGCCTCCGTGCCGGTAGAAGCGCCGGTCCTCGGCGAGCACGACCGCCTGGCGGAGCGCCGGGGAGACGGCGGAGAGAGGGACCCACGTCCACCGGAGACGGAACGGGCGCCCCGCCACCGCCGCCTGGCGCCGGCGAAGCTCCAGGAAGGCCGTCGTGGAGGGGTTCTCGACGGCGAGGCCCGAGACGTCGGGCGTCGAGAGCCACAGCGCGAGCGCCCCCCCGCCCAGGAGGAGAACCAACGAGGCGAGGACCAGGAAGTGACGGCGGTGGCGGCGCAGGAAGCCCGGCATCCGGGGGAGCCTACCCCATCCGGAGCGTCAGAGGCCCCGGACGAAACCCCGAACGTCCACGTTGCCGCCGGAGAGGATCACCCCCACGCGTTCCCCGGCCACGGGCACCTTCCGGGCCAGCAGCGCCGCCACGGGCACCGCCGCCGAGGGTTCGACCACCAGCTTCACCCGCTCGAGGAGGAAGAGCATCGCGGCGCGTACCTCGTCGTCCGTGACCGTCGCGATACGCACGCCGAGCGCGGAGAGGATCCGGAACGGCAGGGCGCCCAACACGGTGCGGAGGCCGTCACAGATCGTCTCGGGCGTCTGCTCCGTGACCCGGACGCCGCTCAGGAGGGACCGCCGGGCATCGTCGGCGCCCGCGGGCTCCGCGCCGGTCACCCGGACGCCGGGTCGCGCGGTGGCCGCGACGGCGGTGCCGGAGAGCAGTCCGCCGCCGCCGACCGGCGCCAGGATCCGGTCGAGGTCGGGCACGTCCTCGATGAGTTCCAGCGCCGCCGTGCCCTGCCCCGACACCACGGTCCCGTCGTCGTACGGGTGGACGAGCGTCGCGCCCGACGCCCGGGCCTCCTCCGCTGCCGTCCGCTCGCGATCCGCCTGCGTCGGACGGCACGGGACGACCCGTGCGCCGTAGCCCTGCGTCGCCTCGCGCTTCACGGCGGGGGCGCCGTCGGGCATCACCACCGTGGCGGGAACGCCCACCAGGCGGGCCGCCAGGGCGAGCGCCTGGGCGTGGTTTCCGCTCGAGTGGGTGAGTACGCCCCTCGCCCTCACGGCTTCGGGGAGCGACAGCACCGCGTTCGTCGCCCCGCGCATCTTGAAGGCGCCCACGCGCTGGAAGTTCTCGCACTTGAGGAACACGCGCGCGCCCACCCGTTCGTCCAACTGCCGGGACGTCGCCACCGGCGTGCGGTGTACGAACGGACGGATGCGGTCGGCCGCGGCGCGGACCGAGGCGAGGGTCACGGGCCGCTCGCCGGGAGAGGGCGTCACGCCGGCGTGCCCGCCTCGAGCAACTCGTCCAGGCGATCGCCCGGCACGTGCTCCACGGGCTCCTCGCCGCGGCGGAACAGCCGCGCCCCGACCGTGCCTCTCAGCTCGAGGGCCGACCCCTCGCGCCGGAGGAGGGAGCCTTCGCGGAGTCCGATCACGGGCCGGGCGTTCATCTCGTGGTACTCGCGGATCCGGGTCTCGCGCGTCTCGCCCTGGAACGTCGAGGTCGGGTCGGGGTCGAGATAGTGCGGGTTGATCTGGAAAGGGACGAGACCCAGCGCGTCGAACGTCGGCGGATACACGATGGGCATGTCGTTCGTCGTCATGATCGTGGGGCAGGCCACGTTGCTGCCCGCGCTGCTGCCCAGGTACGGCAGGCCGCCCTCGACGCGCTCCCGGATCGGGTCGAGCAGGTCCAACCCGACGAGCCTGTCGAGCAACCGGAACGAGTTGCCCCCTCCCATGAACAGGGCCGGCGCGTCCTCGAGGACCGCGCGCGGGCGAGAGCCCTCGTGGATCCCGACCACCTCCAGCCCCCAGGTGGAGGCCAGGGCCCGGATCTTCGCCACGTAGCCGTCGAGGTCGTCCAGCGCGTACGGGACGAAGACCATCCGGCGGACGGGGCCGAGGAAGTCGAGGACTTCGTCCCGGGCCTCGCCGAAACGGCCGCCGGAGTGCAGGAACAGGCGCATCAGGCGTCTCCCTCGACCTGGAGCGAATCCTCGAGCCTGATGCGACCGCCCTCCAGGATGCGGCCGTACACCCCGCCCCGACCCGGCGCCTCCAGCGCCGCCCGCAGCCCCGGGTGCTGCTCGTCCATCCGGGCGCACGGTTTCGTCTCCCCCTCGATCCGCACCCGCAGATCGCCGACGCGCACGCTTCGCCCCAGGAGGGGGAGAAGGGAGCCTCCCGAGACCAGCACGTTCGCGCGGCGGAGCGTCCACGGGACGCGCGCGCCGAGGTCGTCGCAGGCGGCCCGCCAGTCGTCCTCGGCGACGAACGTCAGGCCCCGCCCGGACCAGGATCCGTGGTCGCCCTCGAGCCACCCGTCGGCGGGGGCGAAGGCCTCCGGGACCTCCCGGACGGGTCGCCCTTGGGCGATGCGCAGCGCCAGGCCCAGCACGCGGACTCGGGGGGGCATCGAAGGTCTCCCGGGAGATGACGAAGCAGGATACCGGCGGCCCTCACGGCAGCCAGGACGTGAAGGGCGGCCGTTCGTCCGCGGGCACCAGGCCGCAGTAGTCCCGGAGCGCCCGGCCGTGGGCCACGCGGCGCGACGCGGCGAGGGCGACGGCCATTCGCCGGAGCGCGAGCCCCGCCCTCACGTACCGCCGCCGGGCGTCCCCGAGCGCGGCGAGATACGGATCGGCGTCCGCGGGAGCGGCGTCGCGAATGGCCGTCTCCAGCGCGAGCAACGTGTCGCCCACCGCGACCGGCGGGTGCGGCAGACGGTGCGCGCGTTCGCTCCGAGGCGCCGTCCACTGGATCCAGGGGAGATCGTCGGTCAGCGGCCGCGCCCCCGCCAGGGCCTCCCGCGCCTCGGTGAGGTTCCCCACGTAGAAGTGAAACGGCATCGTCCTGGCGTCGCGTGCCAGGTCGAAGCCGTCCCCCACCGCCAATCGCCGCGCGGCCGCGACGGTCGCGTCGCCGTCGAGGGGGGTCGACCGCTCGTGCCCCACGACGGCGAGGATCGGACGCCCCACGAAGAAGTCCCCGCGCCAGAGCGTCACCAGGGGGAAGACCTCCACGAACGTCTCGAGGATGCCCTCGAGCTCTTCGGGCCCCAATTGATAGCAGGGAAGCCACTGGGCGAAGTGCCCGCCGGGTGCCAGGTGGTCGCGGACGGTCTCCAGGTGCTCCTTCGTGTAGAGGTACGCACATCCGGGCTGCCAGGGGAAGAAGAGGTCCCCGATCACGACGTCGTAGCGTTCGGCAGAGTGGCGCAGACGGTGGCGTCCGTCGTCCTCGATGATCCCGACCCGGGGGTCCTCGAAGAGGCCGTTCGAGTACGGAGCGAAGTACGCGGCGGCGGCACGGACCACGTCGGGCACGAGCTCGGCGACCTCGACGCTCTCCACGTCGTGATCCAGGACCGCTCCGGCCGTGATGCCCGTCCCCATGCCGATCACGAAGACCTTCCGCGGGTCGGGGTGGATGATCAACGGGATGTGGGCCTGCAACGCCTCCCAGCGGGAGTCGTTCGACCCCCCCAGCGTGAAGACGTTGTCCTCCACCAGCCGGAGGATCCCGTCCTCCTCCACGACCGCGACCGTACCGGCGCTACCCTCCCAGACGTCGGCGAGCGTCTCGCCCTCGCCGAGCCGCACGATCGGCGTGGCCGAAGCGAGCGTCGCGGCCACGGCGATCACCGCCGCCGACGCCCAGAAGGTCACGACGTTCCGGCCCCAGGCCAGGACCAGGGCAGCGAGCGTGGCGAGGAGCGCGAGGAGCCGGATCGAGGTCCAGAGCCCGGGGCCGGGCAGGAGGAGGAAGCCGGCAAGGAGCGCGCCGGCGATGGCCCCCACGGTGTTCCAGGACAGCAGGATTCCCGCGGCGCGACCCGCCGGCGCCCCTTCGACCGTCCGGAGCAGGTAGGGGAAGACCGCGCCGAGGCACGCGACGGGCGGCACGAGAACCACCAGCGCGTCCCCGGCGATGCCGGCGAGGTAGGCGCCCCAATCGAGGTCCGGGGGCGGGGGACGCAGCCCGTCCGTCAGGGACAGGAGCAGGAGGATGGCGCCGGCGGCGAGCACCCCGCCGGTTGCCAACAGCGCGGCGAGCACCCGCTCCGACCGCCACGGTCGCGCGAGCAGCCCTCGGGCGAGCAGCGAGCCGGCGGCCAGCGCGAGGAGCCAGACACCGAGAATCAGCGCGAAGACCTGGATCGAGGCGGGCAGCGCCTGCGAGAAGGCACGCACGAAGAGGACCTGCAGCCCGAAGCCGAGGAAGCCCGAGAGGAGCGCCAGCGCCTGCGCTCCCCCCCTCACCGGCGGCCCGACTCCGGTGGGTTCGTGGGTCGACGGCGAGCGTCGGCCCCCCAGGAGGATGGCGGCCAGACCGACGAGGGCGCTCGCCCCCGCCGCGACGAGCAGGGTCCGGCGAAGGCCGAGGAGCGGCGGCAGCACGAAGCCGGCGAGGAGGGCTCCGGCTGCCGCGCCCACCACGTTCGCCGCCTGGAGCAGGGCGCCCGCCCGCGCCTTCTCGCGCCCGCGGCGCGCCTGCTCCTCGACCAGCAGCGGCCACGTGGTCCCCAGGGCGGCGGTCGCGGGGAGGAGGACCACGAAGGCGAGCAGGAGGCGCAGGCCGTCGCGGAGCACGCCGTGGGCGCCGGCCGTCACGAGGGCGTAGAGCCCGTCCTCCAGCGGCAGGAGCAACAGGGACAGGACCGCTCCGGCCGCGACGAGGGTCTCCATCCACCCGTAGAGACGCAGCGGCCGGTCCGTGCGTCCGGCGAGGCGCCCTCCGAGCCAGGCCCCCACGCCCAGACCCAGGAAGAAGGCGGCAAGGGTGCCGGCCGCCGCCCTGGCGGTGGACCCGAAGATCCGTCCGAGGGACTCGAGCCACACGACCTCCAGCACGAGCGCGCTCGCTCCCGACACGAGGAAGAACAGGTACGGGAGATTCCGACCGGGCCGGGGTCGTCCGGACATGGCCGTCACGGTACCGCCCCCCCGGCCCCTGCCGCAGGCCTGCCCAGGCGGCCGCGGCGCCCGTACGCTTTGGCCCCCGTGATCCACGTCGACCACCTCAGCAAGACGTTCCGCGTCCCGAAGAAGGCTCCCGGTCTCCGGGCGTCGATGAAGGCGCTCTTCCGGCGCGAGACCGTCGAGAAGAAGGCCGTGCGGGAGGTCAGCTTCGACGTCTCGGAGGGGGAGATCGTGGGCCTGCTTGGCGCGAACGGCGCCGGGAAGACGACGCTGACGAAGATGCTCAGCGGGATCATTCACCCCACCTCCGGCGACGCGACCGTGCTCGGCTTTCGGCCGTGGGAGCGCGACGACCGCTTCCGCAGCCGGATGGCCTTGATCATGGGACAGAAGGCGCAGCTCTGGTGGGACCTGCCCGCGGCCGACGGCTTCCTCCTCCTGAAGGAGATCTACCGGATCCCCGACGACGTCTACCGCCGCAACCTCGACAACCTGGCAGGCATCCTGGGCGTGCGACGAGAGCTCGAGATCCAGATCCGCCGGCTCTCCCTCGGGGAACGGATGAAGATGGAGCTCATCGCCGCGCTCCTCCACGGCCCCCGCGTCGTGTTCCTGGACGAGCCCACCATCGGCCTCGACCTCTCCGCGCAGCGGGCGGTCCGCGACTTCGTGCTGGCCTACCTCGAGGAGCATCGGCCCGCGATGGTGCTCACCAGCCACTACATGGAGGACATCCAGCGGCTTTGCGAACGCATCCTCATCCTGCGGGACGGCCAGCTCGTGTACGACGGGAGCCTCGCCCGCGTCGTCGAGACCTATGCCGACCACAAGATCCTGACGGCGCACTTGCGGCGCGGCGCGCACCCCGCGCCGCGCCCCGAGGATCTGCGGGAGCTGGGAACGGTGGAACGGTTCGACGGGGACCGCCTGCGGCTCCGCGTACCGCGCGACGGCGTGGCCCGCGCGGCTTCCCGCCTCCTCGCCCGCTGGCCGGTCGCCGACCTCGGCATCGAGGAACCGGACGTCGGGGCCATCATCGAGCGCATCCTGAGGGCCCGACCGTGAAGCGCGAGGCGTGATGAGGCCCACCCTTTTCTTCCACGTCGCGCTCCTCGAGGCCCGCACGCGAATGACGTACCGCGTCGACTTCTGGATCAACGCGATCGCCAGCTTCCTGATCGCGCTCGGGGTCGCGTGGTTCCTGTGGGACGCGATGTTCCGCGAGTCGGGGGCGTCCACGATCGGCGGCTACGACCTCGGGGGCATGACCCTCTACTACGTCGCCGTGATCCTCGCCGGACGCCTCGTGCGCGGCCCGGAGTTGCTCGGCAGCGTGAGTCACGACATCTACGAGGGGGCGCTCAACCGGTACCTGCTCTTCCCCGCCGACTACTTCGGGTTCAAGTACGCGCAGGCCCTGGGGAGCCTCCTCCCCGCGGTGATCCAGTTCGTCCTGCTCGGCGGGCTCTTCCTCGCGCTGGCAGGGCCGGCGCGGGGTGGGGCGGTAACGCCCCTGAGCATCGCCATGGCCGTTCCGTCCATCCTCGTCGCGAACCTCCTCTACTTCACCCTCTCCTTCCCGATCCAGGCCGTGGCGTTCTGGGCCGACAACGTGTGGAGCCTCGGCGTCGCGCTGCGGCTGGGATCGGGGATCCTCGGCGGAGCGCTCCTTCCGCTGTCCGTGTTCCCGCCGGCGGCGCACCACGTGTTGGACTGGTTGCCCTTCCGCTTCCTCTTCGACCAGCCGGTCGCCGTGCTCACGGGTCAGGTCGGCGTGGGCGGGTGGCTCGAGGGGCTCGCCCTCTGCCTGGGCTGGATCCTCGTCGTGGGGCTGATCGCCCGCGCCGTCTGGCGGCGCGGCAGCCTCCAGTACTCCGGAATCGGCATCTGATCGAGGCCTCCGTGTTCCGCTACGTCCGCCTCTACCTGTACTTCCTCCGGTTCTCCTTCAGCAAGGCGCTCCAGTTCCGGCTCGACTTCTTCTTTCGTATCGTCATGGACGCCATCTGGTACGGGGTCAACCTCGCGTTTTTCGGGGTCCTCTTCGCCCACACCAAGGCGCTCGGCGGGTGGACCTGGGACCAGATGCTCGTGTTCGCGGGCGGCGTCTTCGTCTCCGACGGCGTCCACATGACGGTCTTCTCCAACAACATGTGGTGGCTGCCCTTCTACGTCAATCGCGGCGACCTCGACTACTACCTCGTCCGGCCCGTCTCCTCCCTGTTCATGCTGAGCCTGCGGGAGTTCGCGGCGAACTCCTTCCTCAACCTCCTCATGGCGATCGCCATCTTCGCCGCCGTCCTCCTCCGCTACCCGGAGCCCACGGGGGTCGCCCGCCTCCTTCTCTACGTCGCCCTCCTCCTCGTCGGCGTCGTCCTCAAGTACACCCTGCAGATGTTCTTCCTCATCCCCGTCTTCTGGCTCCACACGTCCAACGGCCTACGCGAGCTCTTCTACTCCTTCGAACGCGTCGCGAGCCGTCCCTACGGGATCTTCTCCGGCTTCGTCGGGCGCATGCTCACCTCGATCCTCCCGTTCGCGTTGATCGTCTCGTGGCCCACGCGCGCCCTGTTCGAGGGCTTCTCGTGGGCGCTCGTCGGACAGATGCTCGGCGTGACCGCCGCGAGCTTCCTCCTGATGCGGGGCTTCTGGCGCCTCGGCCTCCGCGCCTACACGTCCGCCTCCTCGTGAGGCGGGGCCGCCCGCGGCTCGACCCTTCCAGGGGGCGCGGTAGCGCCGGCCCGGGTTCGCGATCGACCGATTCGCCGGGCGGGGTCCCTCTCCCCCGCCGCGCTCGCCTCCTTGGAGCCCTCCCGGCCCCGGACACGAGGGCCGCGCGACTCCCACGTCCGATCGTGGGTCGTGCGGGCTAGGGTCCTGAGTCGCAACTTCGTGTGCAAGGGAAGACGCCCGTTGGGACCCCCGAGGGTGTCCCTCAGCGGCGTTCGCCTCCGATCGGCGCGCTGGATGCGGAGCGGAGGCCCCATGAGGACGACACCGCGTACGACCGTACGCAAGGCGGACGAAGGCGGCCGATCGCCTCCAGGCCAGCGTGCCGCACGGCCTCATGGATAGGAACGTCCGGCCCGGCACACTAGGGTGGCCCGCGTCGCCGCAGTTGGGCGTCGACGCGCGCGTAGCGCGCATCCTCGCGCAGGGCGTCGAAGTCGCGATCGGGCGCGGCGTCGCGCGCGGCGTCCATGCGCCCCAGGGCGCGTTCGGCCTGGACCCGCATGCGGGCCAGGAAGAGCGGAGAAGCGCTGCGAGGCGGGCTCGATCACGGTCAACGCGTCCGTGGGCCGACCCGCCTCGATCAGGGTGTAGGCGTGGTCCAGGGACACGCGGCGGCCACGGCGTCCCTCGGCGCGCGCGGCCGCGAAGCAGCGCGCGGACTCTGAGAGGCGGCCCATTTCCTCGTAGGCGTGGCCGCGCACGTGCAGGAAGCGCGGGTCGTCCGCATGGCCTTCGGCCAGCGCCTCGAGCAGGGCGCCGAGGGCCTCGCCGTGGCCCAGGCGGCGCATCAGGTTCCACCGGCTGACCTGGATCGGCGCGCGCCAGGGCTCGAGCTCGCAGGCCCGCGCGAAGGCCGCCTCCGCCTCCTCCGGGCGGTCCATCCGCTGGAGGACGAGCGCGCGGTTGATGCGCGCCGTCACCTCGTCGGGCGCGAGCGAGCAGGCCTTGTTCAGGTCGGCGAGGGCGTCGTCGAGATCGCCGCGCACGCCGGCGAGCAGGCCGCCGCGGTTGATGTAGGCCGAGGCGTTGGAGGGGTCGATCCCGATGGCGTGCGCGTAGGCGGCCAACGCCTCGTCGGGCATGCCCAGCCGCTGGTACACGATGCCCTTCTGGATCCAGGCGTCCACGAAGTTGGGCAGGATGCGGATCGCCGCCTCGCAGGCGGCGAGCGCCTCCTTGAGCTTGTTGGTGCACAGGGCGAGGTGTCCGCGGGCGCGCTGGGCCTCCGCGCACGCTCGGTCGCTGTGACACGCGCGCGCCAGGGCGGCGTCGGCCTCCGCCCACGCGCCCTGCATGGTCAGTCCCTCTCCCAGGCCCTCCCACGCACCGTGGTTCTCCGGGTCCCCGTCCAGGATGGTGCGCGCGAGCGCCACGCCGCGCTGCACCTCCCCCGCGCGGAAGAGGGCCCACATGCGCGCGCTCTTCAGGCGGGCGTCCGCCGGGCGCGCTCGCAGCGCGGCCTCCGTCGCCCGCAGGCCCCAGGCGTCCTCGTGCGTGTGGTGGCAGGCCTGGGCGAGCGCGCGCCACAGAGCCGGGTCGTCACGCGACACCGCACCCGCGAGGATCGCGTCGAAGCGCTCCTGGGCAACCTGCACGTCGCCCAGGTGCCTCCAGGCCGAGGCGATCTCCACGCGGGCGCCGATCGTCTCGTCGCCCAGATCGAGCAGGCGGCTCAGGTCCTCGAGCGCGCGCCGGTACCTGCCCTCGCGAATCTTCCCCGTCAGCGCGCCCGTGTGCCGGTCGAAGAGGTGCTCGAAGGCCCGCTCGTCGCCCGCCCGTGCGCGGGCGAGCAGGGCGGCGTGGCTCTTGGGGGGGGCGCGGTCGGTCATCCTCGCTGGGTCTCCTTTCCCATTCTGCGTCCGTGGGGACACTCGCGGCAAGGCGCAGGATTGCGCGGGGCACGTGCGTCCCCGGAGGCCGGCGGACGGAAATGGGGAGTACGAGGGCGATGCCGGCGTCAATCCGTCGTTCGAGGTGCCCCCGGTGGAGATTTCGCAATGAAGCATGCATGGATCGTGGCGTTGTCGGCGGCTCTGCTCTTCGGCGGGGGCACGCCCTGGTCGGCAGGGGAGGAGGCGGCGACAGGCCCGGCGGCGGCGACCCGCCTCCGACGCCCCCGGCTGATCCGGACATCGTCCTGAAGGTGAGCACGACCTACGACTCCCCCAACGAGGGCACGCTTCACGTGATGAACGCCGACGGCAGCGAGAAGACGGAGATCTACGCCGGCTTCGTGCACGGTCGGCCCTGCTGGAGCAGCGACGGCGCCTCCATCCTCTTCGGCAGCGACGTGGACGGACCGGGCATCTACCGCATCAAGCCGGGCGGCACGGACCTGACGAAGGTCGTCGCCGCGAACCGTGCGGTCTTCAAGCTGGACGTCTCCCCCGTGGCGAGCCCCGACGGCTACACGAAGATCGTCTTCGAGGACTGGACGGACCACGACGGGAACGGCGTCGAGGAGGACATCGATCTGTTCCTCGTCAACGAGGACGGCACCGGGCTCGTGCCCCTGACGTCCACGCCGACACTGCGCGAGCGGCATCCCTGCTGGTCGAAGGACGGCGACAAGATCGCCTTCGCCCGGCAGATCGACGAGTCCAGCCTCGAGGGTCAGGACGTCTTCGTGATCGAGCTCGGCACCGACACGGACGGCGAACTGACCACGCTCGCGGAGACCTGCCTCACCGACGGCGTCGACGTGGCGGGCAGCGCGCTGGCCGACGACGCCAGCGTGAGCCAGCCGGGCTGGGCGCGGACGGGCGACGTGATCGCGGTGGTCGCCCAGGGCAGCGACGGCGCGTGGGACGCGCCGTGGCTGATCGACTGGAGCGACCCCGCCGACCCGGTGGAGATCACCGCGGGTCTCTCCGCGCAGAACGTCCGCCAGCCGACGGGGGCGCCCGACGACTCGATGATCCTCTACAACGGCTCCAACGACGCCTTCCCGACCGGCTCGCCATGGACCATCGACGCCGACGGCGCCAATCGCAGCGAGCTCGTGGGCCGCGCCGGCAGCTACAACCGCAGGAAGATGACCTGGCCGGACAACAACTGCCTGCCGTACTGGAAGCGCTGAACGCGGCGAAGCAAGCTGGGAATCCGCCAGGAGGAAGTCGCCTGGCCCGGCCCCAACTCCTCTCGCGGGGGCGGTGGATGCCCACCGCCCCCGTCCTGTTCGCTCTCGTAGTGTCCCTCGCCCCGTCGCACGGGGACGCGCCGGGAGCTGCACCATGGACGCTGTGGATGGAACCTACTCCGCAACGAGATGCGTGATGGCGACATGGTCGGAGGGAGCTGTCCTCCGCGCCTCCCCGTCCGCCTCCTCGCAAGGCGGGGCCGCCCGCGGCTCAACCCTTCCAGGGGGCGCGGTAGCGAAGGCCGAGGTTCATGATCCGCTGGAGGAGGCGGTCGTAGGCGATCCCCCCCACCTCGGCCGACTCCGCGAAATCCTCGCCGTAGCCGATCTGGGGATTGGGATTCGCCTCCAGGAGGAACACCTCGCCGTCGGCACGGAGCCTGAGGTCCATCCGGCCGTACCCGCTCAGGTCGAGGACGCGGTACGCGCGACGGCAGGTCCGCACGATGCGCCGCTCCAGCGGCGGCGAAAGCCCTTCGGCGGCCGACGTATCGATGCCCCACTTCTTCTGGTAGTCCACGTCCCACTTGACGCGTCCCGTCGCGAAGCGCGGCACGTCGGGGGGCATCTTCCGGAAGTGCATCTCCCAGATGGGGAACGTGGTCAGACGCCGGTTCCCCAGCATCCCCACGTAGAGTTCGCGCCCCTCGATGTACTCCTCGGCGATGGCGTCGGTACCGACCGACTCGTGCACGAATCCGACCCGCTCGACCAGATGCGCGTCGTCGCGCACCAGCGACGCCTTGGAAATGCCCATCGACGCCTCTTCCGTGACCGACTTCACGAACAGGGGAAAGTGGAGGGCCCGGGGCCGCCGGACCGTCCGACCTCGCGCGAACACGGCGAAGCGCGGGACGCGGATGCGGTGGTAGGCGAGCAGCTTCTTGCTCAGCGCCTTGTCCCGCGCCAGGAGCAGTCCCCGCGGATTGCACCCGGTGTAGGGCTGTTTCATGAGCTCGAGGTAGCTGACGACGTGCTGGTCGTAGAGGGCCACCCCGTCGAACTCCTCGAGCATGTTGAAGGCGACGTGCGGCCGGTGCTCGGCCAGGGCCTGCCGGATCTTGGCGAGCTCGCCGACCACACCCAGCGGGTACACCTCGTGGCCCATCTCCCGGAGCGTGGCGACGACGTCGAACTCCGTTTTCCACGGAACGCGGGCCAGCTCGTCGTCCGTCATCCCCGCGATGGTCGCCGGCGGGATGAGATCCTCGTGGAGGAGGACGAGGACGCGCAGGCGGTTCACATCGCCACCCGGTGGCGGCCGCTGTGCAGGTGGTTCATGGTCTGCACCGTGAGCATGACCGTCAAGTCCATCTTCGTCTTGCGATCCGAGTGGTGGGCGCGGAGCTTCAACTCCTTGCAGCGGCCCATCATCTGGTGCAACACCTGCTCGATCGTGTACTGGGGCAGGCCGGTCCACTGGGCCACCATCTCCCGGACCTCCGCCTCCACCCGGCGGAGGAACGACGTCCCCGTCTCCCGGCCGCGGTGTTCCGGGGCGTCGGAGAACAGACGCTTCAGGTCGCGGTCGTAGACCTCCGGGTACTCCGTGCCGTAGTAGTCCCGCTTCCAGGCGTAGAACTCGCGAAGCGTCCGGTGCTGCGTGCCGAGGCTCTCCGGACGCCGGCGCGAGCGGACGCGGGGCGGCTCGCCGGCGATCTCCCCCATCAAGGCGTCCACGACCTCGAGCTTCTTCAGGGCGGGCCAGTCGGCGTACGTCTGGCGCCAACGGCTTCCCGGGGCGAGCCACACCGCGAAGGTCTCGGCGAAGTCCTCGGCGGGATGGCTCTGCGCGTACCACGCGTCGAGGTTCTGCACGTAGCGGCGGCTCACGGGCTTGGGCTTGTAGTAGCGCGGGTAGGGTCGAGAGCGACCGAAGACCCGCTGGAAACTCCGCCGGAAGTGGAGCCGCCAGGCGGTGTCCACGGCGTGCCCCGCCTCGTGGCGGAGGATCCGCATGCATGCCCGCTCGTTCCCCCCTTCCACCTCGAGCATCTGGCGGCGTTCCAACTGGGCGAGGCGGGGATGCGCCAGGTAGAAGGGCATGGCGATGCCCGGGACGCCGTCCGGCGAGAACCACTCGGTGCTGAGCCACGCGTGCGGCTTCAGCCGGATGCCCTTCTGCTCCAACTCGTCGTACAGGCGCTCCAGCCGTTCCTCGAGGACCGAGCCCTCGATGCCGACGCCCAGGTCCCTCAACTTCAGGTCGAGGAGGCGCTCGTCTCCCCACTTCGCCCACGTGGACGGTCGGGGCTTCTTGCGGGAGGTGGTTCTCTTCGTCGCCTTGACCGCCACGGCATGCAGGACCCGGATGGGAGGTGCATTGTAGGTCACGGCACGGACCGGCCCGGACGAGGAGGACGCGATGGACACGCGCGACGTCGAGACCCGAGGCCTCTCCTGGTCCGCGGGAGGCGGGACGTGCCGCGGCCACCTCGCCCGGCCCGCGGGGCAGGACCCCCGACCCGGCGTGCTCGTGTTCCCGGCGTGGATGGGCCTCTCGGCCGCGGCGAAGGAGGAGGTCGAGGCCGTCGCCCGCCAGGGCTGGGTCGCCCTCGGCGTGGACGTGTACGGGGATGGCCGGGTGGCGAAGGACGCCGAGGAGGCGGCCGCGCTCATGGCGCCCTTCGCCGCCGACCGGGCCCGGCTCCGTGCGCGGGGGCGGGCCGCGCTGGAAGCCCTGACCGGACTCGCGGACGTGGACGAGCGCCGCATCGCCGCCGTGGGATTCTGCTTCGGCGGGATGGCCGCGTTGGAACTGGCCCGGACCGGGGCGGACCTCCGGGCGGCGGTCTCCTACCACGGCTTCCTCGACACGCCCGACCCGGCGGGCAAGGACACGATCCTCGCGCGGATCCTGGCCCACCACGGCAACGACGATCCCCTCGCAGCCCCCGGAGCCGTCGACGCCTTTCGCGAGGAGATGACCGGCGCGGGAGCCGACTGGACGTTGATCGTCTACGGGAACACGATGCACGGGTTCACGAATCCCGCGGCGAACGCCCCGGACAAGGGCATCGTCTACCAGCCGGCCTCGGACCGGACGGCCCGGCGGGCGACGGAGGCTTTTCTCCGCGACTGTCTCGCCGACGGGTGAGCCGAACGTCCGGTCACCCGTTGCGGATGGCGGCGAGGACGTCGCCGTGGAGCCGGGCGTTCGTGCCGACGGCGTGGCCCATGGCGTGGCTCGGCCGCCCGGCGAGGTCGCTGAAGCGCCCGCCCGCCTCCTCGAGGATCAGCCGCGGCGCCGCCAGATCCCACTCGCGCACACCGGCCTCGATCCACGCGTCCGCGCGGCCCTCGGCGACGGCCATCGCGCTCGCCAGGGAGCCGTGGCCACGAACGCGGTCCGCGGTCCGAACGAGCTCCAGCGCTCCCGGTCCCCATGGCTCCCGCAGGAGGGCGCGCAGGAACCCGACGTTCAGCGTGCACTCGTTCCAGCGGTCCACCGTCGACACGTGGATCCTCTCGCCGTCGCGAAAGGCGCCGCCGCCCCTCCGGGCCCACCACGCGACGCCGCGCAAGGGCATGGTCGCGGCGGCCACCACGACCTCGCCCTGGAACTCCAGGGCCAGCAGGGGGCCCCACTCCTCGTCGCCGCGGAGGAACCCGCGGGTGCCGTCGAGGGGATCCAGGACCCAGCGGCAGTCGCACGCGCCCCGGCCCCGCGCGCCGCTCTCCTCGGAGAGCAGATCGTGCTCCGGGTAGGCGCGGTGGATCACCTCGATGGCCGCGGCGTCGGCCGCCCGGTCCGCCGCCGTCACGGGGCTCTGATCTTCCTTCGTCGCCGTCTCGACGGGCCGGCCGTGCCAGGGAAGCGCCGCGCTGCCGGCGGCCCGCACGGCATCCAGGGCGACGTGGAGCGCAGCGTCCAGGTCGATCGTCGTGGGCATCGGTGCCCCTCCAGGGGGGTCATGGTATCGAATGTGGACCCACGTACGATCCCCGCATGACGCGCTTTCCCTTCCGGCCCCTCCGCCTCGCTCTCCTCGCCCTCCTCGCCGCGACCGGACCGCTGGCCGCGCCCGCCCCCGCGGGAGGGCCGGACGTTCTCCGGCCGAAGGGCTGGCTGCTCCTTCCCCCCGCCGATCCGGGCGGCCGGACGCCCTTTCGCCCCAGCACGGTCTTCCGGACCCAGGTCGCCGCCGAGGACGCCGCGCGGCCCCATGCGGGCGACGTCGTCCACGGCAGCGACGGGCGGGAGGTCGCCTGGAGCGCCGCGCAGGCGGACGAGAACGGCGCCGTGGCTCCGAACGGCGCGCTGTGGGCCTTCGCCTCGCTCGACGCCCCCCGCGCGGGCGTATGGCTCCTGGAAGCGAACCGCGTGTCGCTGGTTCTCGTGAACGGGCGCCCCGTGACGGGGGACGTGTACGGCGAAGGCACCACGCGCGCGCCCGTCCGGCTGGACGCCGGACCGAACGTCCTCTTCGCCGCGGCGTTTCGAGGGCCGTTCTCCATCTCGTTCGAGGCGCCCCCGCAGCCCGTGTTCCTCGCGGAGCGCGACGCGACGCTCCCCGATCTGGTTCGGGGCGAGACGTGCCGACCCGACGCGGGCGTCGTCCTCGTGAATGCGACCGACGCGGCGACCGGCCCGCTGTCCGTGGAGGTCCGAGCCGAAGCGGACGGTGCGGGCGTCCTCGCTCGCGCGACCGTGTCCGCGATCGCTCCGCTCGCCCGCCGGAGGATCCCGCTCCTCCTCCCCGAGTTGGACGTTCCCGCCGACGCGAAGGAGGGCCGGCTCGTCGTCCGCGTCTCCGAGGGGGATCGACGCCTCGACGAGCGGTCCTGGCCCCTCGCCGTGCGGGACGCCGCCGAGCCCCGCCGCGTGACGTTCGTCTCGCAGATCGACGGGTCGGTCCAGGAGTACGCGCTCCGACCCCCGGTCGGCGACGACGAGGCCGGGAGCGCGGCACGGCCTCGCGGCATCGTGCTCTCCCTCCACGGGGCCGGTGTCGACTGCCTGAACCAGGCGCGGGCCTACTCCCCGAAGCCGGACCTCTACATCGTCGCCCCCACGAACCGCCGGCCGTTCGGCTTCGACTGGCAGGATTGGGGTCGCCGGGATGCCTACGAGGTGCTGGCGGACGCCCTCCTGAGGACGGGCGTGTCGCGCCGGCGCGTGTGGCTCACGGGCCACTCGATGGGCGGCCACGGGACGTGGCACCTCGCCGTGAACGACCCCGACGGATTCGGGGCCATCGCGCCCAGCGCCGCGTGGGTCTCGTTCGAGACCTACGGGGGGCGAGGCGCCGCGTCGGGGCCCCTCGACGCGCTGTGGCGCGCCTCGGACGCCGCCGCCCACACGCTCGACCTCCTCTTGAACCTCCGCGACCTGCCCATCCGTCAGCTCCACGGAGGCGCCGACGACAACGTTCCCGTCTCCGAGGCGCGCCGGATGGCGAAGGCCCTCGATGGCGTGGCGAAGGACTACCAGCTCACGGTCGTCCCCGGGAAGGGGCATTGGTGGGACGGCGACGCCGCCCCCGGCGCCGACTGCGTGGACTGGCCCGCCTTCTTCGAGACGTTCCGCGCCCACCCGATTCCGGAGGACCCGCCCACCCTCCAGTTCACGACGGTGGATCCCGCCGTGGACAGCCGCCACTTCTGGGTCCGCGTCCTCCAACCCCTGCGGGTCGGGACACCGCTTCGCGTGAAGGCCGCCCGCGACGGCACGACCCTCCGCGTCGAGACGGAGAACACGAGGCGCCTCGTGCTGGACCCGCCCCGCGAGGACGGCGTCACGTCGGTCGTCCTCGACGGTCGCACGCTGCCGGTGGAGGAGGGCGCCTCGCCGTGGGGCTTCGTGCGGGACGGCGGAACGTGGCGGAAGGGGCGGACGGAGGTCCCCACGTCCGAGCGCTCGCCGGGGCGATCCGGGCCCTTCAAGCGGGTCTTCGACCGGCATTTCGTCCTGGTGGTCGGGACGAAGGGGAATCCCGCGGAGGACGCCCGTTCCCTCGGCCGCGCCCGGCAGGATGCGGACCGCTGGCTCTATCGGGCGAACGGACGGGCCGTGCTGGTCCCCGACATCGAACTCGCGGCCCACCCGGACCGCTTCCGCGGACGAAACGTCGTCCTCTACGGCAACGCCGACACCAACGCCGCCTGGGACGTCGTGTTCCCGGACCGCTGCCCCATCCGGATCGAGCGCGGCAAGGCGAAGGTCGGCGATCGCGTCTACGAAGGCGACGATCTCGCTGCGACCTTCCTCTACCCCCGTCGCGACGAGCCGGAGGCGCTGGCCGGGGCCGTCGCCTGGACCGGCGAGCCGGGCGAACGGGCCACCGTCCTCTCCGGCTACCTCGCGTCCGGCGTCGGTTACCCGGACTACGTGGTCTTCGACGAGACGGTGCTGGCGAAGGGCGACTACGGCGTGAAGACGGCCGGCTTCTTCGACGTCACGTGGTCCCTGGCTCGCTGAGAAGGCGCCGTGCCGCGCGCCTCCGTTGCGTCACCATCCAGGCGATCGCCGCCGTGCCCCCCGCCGCGAGAAGGTGCTTCAGGTTGTGCCCGGAGACGAACCCCGTCGCCAGCCAGATCGGGCGGTCGAGGGCCTCCGCCGCCTTGGCCAGGGCGTAGCCGGCGCCGGTGATCCACCACGCGGCCGACGGGCCACGCGTCGTGACGAGCAGGACGACGACGCCCCAAAGAGGCACGTACTGCGCGACGGCGTAGAGGCGCAGGTCGCCCGTCGCGGCCCAGACGGCCACGCTCGCGAGTCCGAACAGGACGAGGGGCAGGAGCAGGCGTCGACCCGCCCGCGGCCCCACGCGCTCCGCGACCAGCGCGGCGGCGAGGCCTGCGAAGGCGACGGTCATCGGGGCGCGGTCGAGGACGAGCGTCGCGTCGCGGGGATCCAGGTGGTAGGCGGCCGAGCCCACGCTCGTGAGGACCAACCCGCCGAAGAAGACGACCAACTCGAGCGGGGGTCGGGCCAGGAGACCCCACACGCCCACCAGCAGGAAGCCGGCGTTCGTGACGACGTCGAGAACGTGGGGAATCCCCAGGACCACGCGCTGGTCCGCGAAGTCGTGGTAGGCGGGATCCTGCACCAGGGGGCCGTGGAGGACGAGGACCACGGCGAACGAGGCGGCGGGCACGAGGAAGAGCAGGGAGCGAAGGCGGTCGAGGGACGGGGGCTTCAAGACGACTCCCCGAGGCGGCGGAGCGGGCCGCCGGGAACGCGGACGGCGGCGCCCGAGCGAGCCGGGACACGCGCCGCCCGCCCCCCCCGGCACCGGGTGCTCTCGAAGCGCGCGGCGACGGGCTGCGGCCGGTAGGCCGGCCGGCGAAACGCCCGCTCCCGGAGAGGGGGTGCGTCCCCCGTCACGAGGAAGCGTGGTTCGAACGCGAGACCGGCCGAGAAGCCCGGGACTCGCGGGGGGGGGCTCGCGCCGCCGTAGACGCAGCCGTGCCCGCGGCCGCCGTCGGGACGGGGGCCGCCGCGGAGGCCCGCGTCCGGGCTTTCGTTCGCCGGGAGCATCGACCGCGTGGCGTCGCGGGACGCGACCGTGCGCGGGCGAAGCCCCGCCCGTTCCTCCTCGTCGGGTTCGACGGTGAGCTCCTCGAACCGGTGGGCCGGGCTCGCCTGGGTCCTACGGCCTCTTGGAGCGAACGTCGTCACGACACGAGTTGCCTCAGGACGTACGGCAGGATCCCGCCGTGTCGGTAGTAGTCGAGCTCCCCGTCGGTGTCGATCCGGACGCGGGCCTCGAACCCGACGTCGGCGCCCTCGGCCTTGTGCGCCCGCACCCGGACCGTGCCCCGCGCCCGGAGGCCCTGGGCGATGCCGGTCACGTCGTACGCCTCGGACCCGTCGAGTCCCAGCGAATCGGCGTCCTGTCCGTCGGGGAACTCCAGCGGAAGCACGCCCATGCCGATCAGGTTCGACCGGTGGATGCGCTCGTAGGACCGGGCGATCACGGCCCGGACGCCGAGCAGCAACGTGCCCTTCGCCGCCCAGTCGCGGGAGGACCCGGTCCCGTACTCCTTGCCCGCGATGACCAGCAGGGGCACGTGCTCCTCGAGGTACCGCATGGCCGCGTCGTAGATGGTCATGGGGTCGCCCGAAGGCTGGTGGCGCGTGAAGCCGCCCTCCGTCCCCGGCGCCAGACGGTTCCTCAGACGGATGTTCGCGAAGGTGCCGCGCATCATGACCTCGTGGTTGCCCCGGCGCGACCCGTAGGAGTTGAAGTCCTTCGGCTGGACGCCGTGCTCCATGAGGTAGCGGCCGGCCGGGCCGTTCTTCGCGATCGTCCCGGCCGGCGAGATGTGGTCGGTGGTGACCGAGTCGCCGAGCAACGCCAACACCCGCGCGCCGGCGAGGTCCCCGGGCGTCGGCGGCTCGCGGTCCAGCCCCTCGAAGAACGGCGGACGGCGGACGTAGGTCGACATCGGATCCCACTGGAACAGTCCCCCCTCCGGCACGGGGATGGCCTGCCAGCGCGCGTCCCCCTCGAAGACGCTCGCGTACTCATCCAGGAACATCTCGCGTTGGACGGCGTTCCCCATGGACTCCGAGACCTCCCCCGCCGTCGGCCAGATGTCCCTCAGGTAGACGTCCTCGCCGTCCTTGCCCTGGCCGAGGGGCTCGTTCTCGAGATCGATGTCCATGGTCCCCGCCAGGGCGTATGCCACGACGAGGGGCGGACTGGCCAGGTAGTTCGCCCGCACGTCCGGACTGATGCGGCCCTCGAAGTTGCGGTTGCCGGACAGCACGGACACGGCGACCAGGTCCCGGTCGTGGATCGTCTTGCGGACCTCGTCGGGCAGCGGGCCGCTGTTGCCGATGCACGTCGTGCAACCGTAGCCGACGACGTCGAAGTGGAGCTGCTGGAGGCTCCCCAGGAGTCCCGCGGACTCCAGGTACCGCGTGACGACCTTCGAGCCCGGGGCAAGGCTGGTCTTCACCCACGGCTTCACCTGGAGTCCCTTGTCCACGGCCTTCTTCGCGAGCAGGCCCGCTCCCAGCATGACGGCCGGGTTGGACGTGTTCGTGCACGACGTGATGGCCGCGATCACCACGCTTCCGTGGGTGACGCCACCGTTCGTCTCCGTCGTCGCGCCCGGCGACAGCTCCTGGAGCGTCTTCTCGAAGGCCTCCTTGGACCCGTGCAGGGGGACGCGGTCCTGCGGGCGCTTCGGCCCCGCCAGGCTGGGGACGACCGTCTGCAGGTCCAACGAAAGCGTGTCCGTGTAGGTCGCCGGGGGCGATGTCGCCTCGTGGAACAGACCCTGCGCCCGGGCGTACGCCTCCACCAGCGCTACGTGCTCGGCCTTGCGCCCCGTGAACCGGAGGTAGGAGAGCGTCTCCTCGTCCACCGGGAAGATGCCGCACGTCGCTCCGTACTCGGGCGACATGTTCGCGATGGTCGCCCGGTCGGCCAACGAGAGGTTGGCCAGTCCGGGTCCGAAGAACTCCACGAACTTGCCGACCACGCCGTGCTCTCGGAGCTTCTGGGTCACCGTCAGGACGAGATCCGTCGCGGTCGCCCCCGGAGGGAGCCGGCCGTCGAAACGGAATCCGACGACCTGGGGAACGAGCAGGCTGACCGGCTGGCCGAGCAGCGCGGCCTCGGCCTCGATGCCCCCTACCCCCCACCCGAGCACGCCAAGGCCGTTCACCATCGTCGTGTGGCTGTCCGTCCCGATCAGCGTGTCGGGATAGGCGTGCCAGCCGTCCTCCTTCTCGACCGCGAAGACGACCCGCGCCAGGTACTCGATGTTCACCTGGTGCACGATCCCGGTCGCCGGCGGCACGACGCGGAAGTTGTCGAAGGCCCGCTGGGCCCACCGCAGCAGGACGTAGCGCTCGCGGTTGCGCTGGAACTCGATGGCGGCGTTCTTGGCCAACGCCTCCGACGTTCCGTAGAAGTCCACCTGCACCGAGTGGTCGATGACCAGTTCGGCGGGAGAGAGCGGGTTGATCTTGGCGGGGTCCCCCGCCATGGCGGCCATCGCGTCGCGCATGGCGGCCAGGTCCACGACCGCGGGCACGCCCGTGAAGTCCTGCAGGAGAACCCGCGCGGGACCGTACGCGATCTCTCCGGTTTCCTCTGCCGAGCGGGCCGGATCCCAGCGGCCCACGGCTTCGATGTCCTCCTTCGTGACCACGCGCCCGTCTTCCCGACGCAGGAGGTTCTCCAGGAGGATCTTGAGGCAGTACGGGAGCCGGGCGATCGCCAGGCCCTGGTTCTCGAGCGCGGGCAGGCTGAAGATCGTGTACTTGCGGCCGCCTACGTCGAGCACGGTTCGGGCCGAGAACGAATCGGGATGGGTGGACATCGCGGGTTCCTCCGGGAGGGCTACTCTACGAAGGGCTGCCCCGCGTTCCAGTTCACTCGGCGAGGACGTCCACGATCTGCGGGACGAGGTCCCCCGCGCGCCCCCGCAGGCTGTAGGCGACGGCGCTCGAGATCCCGGTCGGCATGGGGTTCACCTCGATGGTCAGCCGTCCGAACCGGGCGGCGACGAGGACGGGATCCGACACGTAGGGGAACTGCGCGGACGTCCCCACGACGAGCACGAGGTCGGGGGGCATCCGGTAGAAGGCCTGCTGCATCCGGAGGACCTTCTCCGGGGGAAGCATCTCGCCGAAGAGCACGGCGTCAGGCCGGAGATCCCCCCGCAGGGACACCGCGGCGTCCGGTTGATCGCCACCACCTCCTCCGGGTCCATCCGTCCACGAGCATCGCAGCGCATGCAGCGCGTCGCGAGCACGTCGCCGTGGATGTCGATCACGTTCCGACTCCCCGCGCGGCGGTGGAGGCCGTCCACGTTCTGGGTGAGGAGCACGAAGGACTCGACCAGCATTTCGAGCCGGGCGATCGCCCGGTGGGCGGCGTTCGGCTCGGCGTTCACGCTGGCGCGGGCGAGCGCGGCGACGGCCCTCCACGTCCGATCGGGATCGACGCCGAGCGTGGAGCCCGAGAGCGCCTCCACGGTTCGGTGTCCCTCCACCGGGTCGTCGTAGATCCCGCCCACTCCTCGATAGGTCGGGATGCCCGACTCCGCCGAGATGCCGGCGCCGGTGATCACGCCGACGGACGACACGCCGCCGAGGGCGTCCACGAGTTGGTAGGGAAGTTCGTAGACCTCCATGAGGACGGTTCAGTATCCCATCGCCGGATCCACGCGCCGCGGGATGTCGCCCTGCCCCAGGCGGTTCAGCAACGCGCCCAGCTCTACGCCCCGCCGCCGTTCCGTGCGGTCGGCGAGCCCTCCACGGTGCGGACTGAGGACGGCGTTGTCGAGGGTGTGGAAGGGATGCGCGGAGGGCGGCGTATTCGCCCGCGCCGCCTCGTCCGCCGGGTAGCGCCACCAGACGTCGAGCCCCGCGGCCCCGAGCGTTCCCTCGGCCAGAGCCTCGTACAGGCTCTCCTCGACGACGATCTCGGCGCGCGAGACGTTCACCAGCACGGCGCCGGGTCCCGGGAGGGCGAGGCGCCGCCGGTCGATCAGCCCGCGCGTCTCGTCGGTCAGCGGCAGGGCCAGGACGACGGCCCGGGCGCCTTCGAGGACGGCGTCCAGGCGATCGACGCCGACCACCGGCGGGTCGCTCCCCGCCTCCGTCGCCCGGGGGTCGCGGCGAACCCCCACGACCCGCATCCCGAGCCCGGCGAGGGCCCGTCCGACGCGACGCCCGATGGCGCCCCATCCCACGACGACCCCCGGCTCTCCCTCCAGCAGGACGCCCCGGTCGGGCCCGTAGCGCGGCCGCCAGTCGCCCCGGCGGAGGGATCGGTCGAACGGCACGATCCGGCGCGCGGCGGCGAGGAGGAGCCCGATGGCCAGCTCCGCCGTCGCGGGGGCGTTGTGGTGCAGGTTGAAGCACGCGAGGTGAGGCCGGTCGAGAAGCAGGGTCCGGGTGGCCGGAGGCAGGCCCGCGAACGGGATCACGACGGTCGCGAGGCGGGGCGGCCGGTCGAGGTCCTCGGCCGACGGGCGCCCCCCGACGAGAACCTGGTAGTCGGGAGGGTCGGGGCGGGTCGGCGAGGCGACCAGCACCACGGTCGGGGCGAGCGCACGGCGGAGCGCGGCCTCGAACGCGGGGGCGAGCGGTCCGCGGAGCCAGACGCGGAGCGGCGCCCTCATCGCGCCGGGACCGTCCTCTCCCGCGCCCAGGCGCGGAGGGCCTCGATCGACTCCCTCCGGAGCACCGAGAGCGGCCGGGTCCCCCGGACCTCGGCGAGCAGCCCCTCCGTGTCGAGCTTGCCGGAGTCGGCAAACGCCGTGTACATCCCCGCGACCACCGCCTGCTCGATCTCCGCGCCGCTGAAACCCTCGGCGGCGGCGGCGAGCCGGTCCAGGTCGAAGGCGGTCGGGTCGCGATCCCGGCGGGTGAGGTGGATGGCGAAGATGTCCTTGCGTTCGTCCGGGGTCGGGAGGTCTACGAAGAAGACCTCGTCGAAACGGCCCTTGCGAAGCATCTCCGGCGGGAGCTCGTGGACGTCGTTGCACGTCGCGACGACGAAGACGGGCGCGTCGCGGTCCTGCAGCCAGCCGAGGAGCCGCCCCAGGAGGCGCCGCGACAGCCCGCCGTCGAGCGAGGCGCTCCCCGCGGCCGAGAAGCCCTTCTCGACCTCGTCCACGAGGAGCACGGCCGGGGCCAGGTGCTCCGCCAGACGGAGCGCGCGGTCGAGGTTCTTCTCCGACTCGCCGACGTACTTGTCGAACAGTCGGCCCGGCTCGAGCTGGAAGAGCGGCAGGTCCCACCGGGCGGCCACGCAGCGCGCGGCCATGGTCTTGCCGCAACCCTGGACGCCCAACAGGACCACGCCCTTCGGCGGCGGGAGGCCGAAGGTCCTCGCCTCCTTCGTGAAGGCGCCCGAGCGCTTGTCGAGCCAGCGGCGAAAGCCCTCGAGGCCGCCGATCTCCCCGTCCTCGGGTCTCGTGGGCAGGTAGTCGAGCACCCCCTGCTCGTGGAGCGCCTCGCGTTTCAGCCGGCGCACCTCCTCCACGTCGGCCGCCGTCAGGGCCCGATCCTCCACGACGGCCCGCGCGATCGCCCGCTCGGCTTCCCCGAGGGTCATGCCGCGCATGCCGTCCACGAGGCGGTCGTAGTCCTCTTTCGTGAGCTCCACCCGCACCGGCGCCCGCGCGCCCAGATCGCGGACGACGCGGTGCACGAGTCTCCTCAGCTCGACCTCGTCGGGCGGTCCCAGGTCGAAGTGCACGACGGACTTCTCGAGCTCCAGGGGCACCGTCACCTCGGGTCCCGAGATCACGAGGGTGCTCCGGCGATCGCCTCCCGGACGCGCGAGATCCCGGAGCTGCCGCACGATCTCCGGACGTCGCAGGCTCTGGGAGAGATCCTCGAACAGCCAGATGGCCTCGGGACGCGTGCTGCGCAGGCTCTCCAGGGCCTTCGCCGGATCCTGGCTGTCGTAGAAGCGGTTCTCGGAGCCGTCGCGCCGCAGGCCCTCCGTCACCGTCCACACGTGGAGAGGTAGATCCACGCGCCGGGCGATCTCCCGGAGCGCGGCTTCGAGCCGCCCCTCCTCCCAGGTCTCGACGACGATGAGCCGGTGCCGCGACCGGATCAGGAGCTCCATCTCACGAAGGGCGTCCACCGGCTCGTCTCCTCTCCTCCGCTCACTGCGAGAGCCGCCGGTGGGCGACCCTCGTCAGCATCTCCACGGCGATCGGAAGCGCGTCCTCGTCCACGTCGAAGTTCGGGGAGTGGTGCGAGTGCACGAGCCCCCGCTCCCGGTTGCGGGAACCCACGAAGAAGAAACACCCCGGGACGCGGTGGAGGTACTCGGAGAAGTCCTCGCTGGTGAGCGTTTGGAGCGTGACCACGTTCTCCTTCCCCACGACCTCGCCGGCGACCTCGCGCACGAGATCCGCCATCTCCGGCGTGTTGATCGTCGCGCGCATCAGGGGCTCCACCTCGACCTCGGCCCGGCACCCGTGAGCTTCGGCGGTGTGCATCGCGACGCGCTCGATGTGACCGGGCAGCGCTTCCCACAGGCCCGGGTCGAAGCAGCGCAGCGTGCCCTCGAGCTCGACCTCCTCGGGGATCACGTTGAAGGCGCTCCCCCCCTGGATGCGCCCGACGGTGACCACGGCCCCTTCGAGGGGGTCGACGTTGCGGGAGACGATCTGCTGGAGCGCCGTCACGACGTGGGACGCCGCCAGCACCGGGTCGCGGCTCTCGTGGGGGATCGCGCCGTGACCGCCCTTGCCGCGCACGAGGACCGTGAACCGACCCACCGCGCCCATGAACGGCCCGGCCGTCACGGCCACGCGGCCCACGTCGAGGTGGTTCCACACGTGGAGGCCGAACGCCGCGTCCACCGTCGGGTGCTCCAGGACGCCGTCCCGGATCATCGCCGCCGCGCCGTTGCCGCCCTCCTCGGCCGGCTGGAAGATCAGCTTGATCCGCCCGCGCGCCGGTCCGGGAATCCGCTTCAGGACGCGCGCCGCACCGAGCAGGGCGGCGACGTGGCAGTCGTGCCCGCAGGCGTGCATCACGCCGTCGTGGGTGGACCGGTACGGGACGTCGTTCGCCTCCTGGATCGGCAGCGCGTCCATGTCGGCTCGGAGGAGGACGCACGGACCCGGGGCGTTCCCCTCCAGGAGAGCGACCACGCCGGTGCCGCCCACGCCCGCGCGCGCCTCGTATCCGAGAGCGCCGAGCCGTTCGCGGACGACGCCCGCGGTGCGCGTCTCCCGATACTGGATCTCCGGGTGGCGGTGCAGGTCGCGGCGCGTGGCGACCGCCTCCTCGCGCTCCTCGGTCGTCGGCTCGAACGTGCTCTCCATCGGGGCCTCCCCCCGGATGGTAGCCGGGGGCGCGGCCGGAAAAGGGACTCGACGCGGGGCGCGCCGCGGGGTAGAGCGCGCGCATGGACGACAGCGCCTTCCTGGATCTGGCGATCGGCCTCGCCCGCGAGGCCCTCCACGACGGCGACGGGGGCCCGTTCGGCGCCGTGGTCGCCCGGGAGGGAGGGATCCTCGGCCGCGGCCGCAACCGGGTTCTCGCGACGCACGATCCCACTGCCCACGCCGAGGTCCGGGCGATCCGCAACGCCTGCCGTGCGCTGGGAACGCACGACCTCTCGGGCGCGACGATCTACGCCTCCTCCGAGCCGTGTCCGATGTGCCTCGGCGCCATCTACTGGGCGGGGATCGCGCGCGTCGTCTACGCCGCCGACCGGACCGCGGCGGCGGCCATCGGCTTCGCCGACGCCGATCTCTACGAGGAGATCGCGCGAAGGCCCGAGCGCCGGCGCCTTCGGACGGAAAGGGTCCCGAAGGAGGAAGCGGAGGCGGTCCTCGTCGCGTGGAAGAAGGGCGGCGGCACCCTCTACTGATCGTCGGCGCCGGGCGGGAGGCGGCGACGATCCTCCACCTTCAGCACGAAGACGCCACGCTCGCTCACCACCACGTGCGGGACCACGGTGTTCGGGGGCGTCTCGAAGATCGCCTGGAGCACGCTGTCAGGGACCCAGGTCTCCCAGCGGTGGATCCACGGCGTGCTCTCGTCGTCCTTCCCGTGCGTGACGGCGATCATCCCTCCGCGCGCCCGGCTCGCGGGGTCGTCGGAGTACTTGCGCGCCAGCGTCGCGAAGTCCTCGCCCCGCCCGGCGCGCTCGAGGAGCTGACGGCCCAGCTCGATCGCCTGCTCCTTCGGCCGCGTGCTCCGAAGCGAGGGGTCCGGCACCCAGGCCCCCTCGTAGAGCAGCACGATGGCGCGGGCCTTCGCCCGCTCCCGGCGCACGACGTCCAGGACGCCCTCGAGCTCGCGGGCCTTCCCCGTGTCGATCCGCCGGGCGAACCACATGCCCCCCATCCAGTCGACGATGGGCGTCAACTCGCCGACCTCCACCGACGCCATCGCCCGGTCCCGGGCGCTCGGCGCCCCCGGGTTCGCGGGAAGGCGCCCGCTGAAGCCTCGAGCGGCCGCGCCCGGGGCGTTCGAGTGCTCGCGGGCGATCTCGCCGACGTCCTCCCCCGACGCCACCCGGGCCCGAAGCGACTCGGCCAGCGCCCGGGCCTGCGCGCGGGTGCGGTTCATCCGCCGCCCGTACGCGGCGTGCGCGGGCGAGAAGTAGGTCAGCCAGACCTCCTGGCCGTAGTACTCGCCGCGGATCGGCCCCGAAGCCGGCGTCCCGGCCCCCGGCTCCCCGCCACAGCCCCCCACGAGGAGGGCCGCGGCCAGGTAGGCGAGGACGGGGATCGGTCGCACGGGGGCATCCTCTCCGAAGATCCGCTTCAGATGTTCCCCATAGATTGTCGAAGTGTGAGCAGGTCGGGGCAACCCGGCTCGTTCTCCCGAGATCCTCCTGCACGTCGGACCTTCCGGTTCCGGCAATCCTCCTCCCCCCTGCGCTTGCCTCGGGAAGAACGCTGGCCCTGACCGGCCCCCGCCGGTCAGGGCCGTCTTTCGTCGGTCCCGGGCCGGATCCGGCCCAGGTGACCCGCCAGCCGTCGGAGCGGTTCGTCGATCCTCCAGGCGGATCGATCGCCCTGCCCGGCGAGGTTGGAGACCGCCCGGAGGATCCGCAGGGGGCGATTGGCGAGCCGTGCCGCCAGGGCGACCGGGAACCCCTCCATGTCCTCGGCCAGCGCTCCGTGGGCCCCCCCACGCGATGCGGCCTCCTCCGGGGAGGCGCTCGCCCGGGCCACGGTGAGGAGCGCCCCCGAGACCAGACCGTGCGCGCGGCCCCAGGGCCCCCCGAGACCGATCCGATCGCGGATCGCGGCCCGGGAAGGGGTGCCCTCGACCAGGGAGAAGCCCGCCGCGCCCGCGTCCTCGATCCCCACCTCCGTCGCCTCGAAGAGCGCGCCGACGGGAAGCCGTTCCGCGTCGTAGGACCCCGCGAGACCCGCCAACACGCAGGGGCCCTCGGGGCCCGTTCCGAACGCCCGCGCGGCGAGAACGCCGGCGGCGAAGGGCCCGAAGCCCACCAGCGCCGCGTGGACCGCACGGCCTCCGACCCCGGATGCGATCGGACGCTCGTCCGCCGGGACCGGACCGTCGAGCAGCCGCTCGGCCTCGAGGCGGGTCGGCACGAGCAGCAGCATCAACGCCCGTCCTCCCGTCCGCCGCCGGCCGCCCGCCAGCGCTCGAGGATCTCGTAGAGCACCACGCCGGCCGTGACGGCCACGTTCAGGCTGTTCGTGATGCCGCGCACCGGTAGCTCCAGCACCTCGTCGGCCAGATCGAGCAGCCCGTCCCGCACGCCCTCCCGCTCGTGGCCCAGCACCAGGACCAGCGGAAGCGCGTAGCGTCCGTCCTTCCAGGGAACGCTGCCCTGGCCCTGCTCGAGCACGACCACGGAGTGGCCCTTCTCTTTCCGACGGCGGACATCGGCAATGGGGTCGGGTAGGTGCCGCCACGGCACCACGTCCAGGCTGCCGCCGACGCCCGTCTTGGCGATGCGATTCGTCGCACGCTCGGTCACGCCGGGCCACGCCGTGATCCCGCAGAGCCAGAGCGCCTCCACGTTCACGCAGTCCGCCAGACGGAACACGAGCCCCACGTTGTGCGCCGAACGGACGTCGTCGAGGACGACGGTCACCGGGAGTTGCGTCGCCTCTCGCGTCGCGGCGTCGGGCCGGGACGCGACCAGTTCCTCGGTGGTGTAGCGGCGGAAATGCACGCCCATCGCCTCCTCGCGGGCCGTAGCCTACCCGCGTGCGCCCCCTCCTGCTCCTCGCCCTGGCCCTCGCGGCCTGCCACGCGTCCCTGCCATCCCCCGCGTCCGACGCCGGCCCGCTTCCCGCGCCGCCGCCGCCCGGCTACTACGAGGTGCCCGGCCCCGTTCCCCGGACGCTGCTGGAGAAGACGGTCCACCGGACGCGGTGGGCGACGACCACCCGCGTGCTGCTGCCTTCCCGCCTCCCGGCGGCGCTCGGCGACCTGTCCCACGCCGGGGATCCCATCGAGATCTTCGTCCACCGCCCCTCCCCGCCCGGCGGGCGCCGGCCGCTCGTGGTGATGTCGCCCGTGCTCGCGAACAGCGCGTTGCTCATGAACGAGTTCGCCTCGGCCTTCACCCGCCAGGGTTGGATCGCGGCCGTCGTCATGCGCAAGGAGTACGACTTCGACCCCGATCGGGCCGTCGAGGACGCCGAGGGCGAATTCCGAAGCTACGTCCTCCAGGGCCGCCAGGCGCTCGACTGGCTGCTGACCCAGGGGGACGTCGATCCGCGTCGCGTGGCGACCTTCGGCGTCAGCGCCGGGGCCGTCATCGGCGCGTGCGCGGCAGCGGCGGATCCCCGCCCCGTCGCCCACGTCTTCGTACTGGCGGGAGGGCCGGTCGCCGACGTGCTCTTCGAGACGCAGGAGGAGCGGTTCGCGGGGTACCGCCGGCGCCTCGCTTGGGCCGGCCGCGACCTCACGGCAGCACGCGACCGTCTTCGCTCGGCTCTCCGGACCGACCCCATCGTGCTCGCGCCGCGTGTGGACCCGTCCGAGGTGCTCCTCTTCGTGGCCCGCCGGGACACGTCCATCCCGACGCGCTACGGTCTGCGGCTCTGGGACGCCTTGCGCCGGCCGGCGCTCGTGCTGCTGCCCTTCGGACACAAGACGTCCTTCGTCCTGCTGGGCGGGATCGCCCGCACGGCGGTCCGCTTCATCGGCGCGCGTTTCGACGCCGTGGCGTCCGACCCGCCTCGCGGTGGCGGAGGGACCCGCCGCGAGCCCGCACGACCGCCGAACGGAGGTTGAATCGCGCGCTTCGCGGAGGACCGGAGCGAGCCCGGCTAGGGCTTGACCTGCGTACGCTCCGTCGCGCTCGCCACCGGATCGCCGCTCGCGTTCAGGACGGAGGCCGTGATCTCCACCTGGCTCGATTCGGGAGCCGACACGGCCTTGGCGAACAGGCTGAGGGTCTGCCGGCCGCCGGCGGGCACGTCGAAGCGCACGGTGTGCGCGTTCTGACCCTGCCCCTCGAACGCCACGCCGCCGTTCCCCTCGACGAACTCGAGCTCCGGCGGCAGCGTGAACACGACCTGGAGGTCCTTCGAGCCGCCGGGGCTCTCCACCACCACGTCGTAGCGGACGGTATCCCCGACGCCGAACACGCCGGTGTCCTCGCCGCCGGCGGCCACGTCCTTGACGCTCACCGAGACGTCCTGGGAGCCCGGGGCGGGGAGCGGGGCGACGCTCTGGTCGGACGGCGCGGCGGCGCCGCCGCCGGGGACGCACGGGGCTTCCGGAACCTCGCAGTTCACGTTCCGGCGCCACTCCCACCGGCCCGGGCGCACCATCACCTGGCGAACACGGGTCTTGAACTGCGGGGGCTCGCAAACCTCCTGCACGCGCCCCGGGGTGACCTGGTAGCGCTCGCGGACGATCTTGTACTGGGCCGGCGTGTATTGCACGCAACGGCGCTCGGGGACCACGCAGACCGGGCAATCCTCGTTCTCGTAGACCGGAGGATGGACGACCTTCGTGTAGCAGGGCCCCTGCACCTCGCAGGGCCCGAGATCCTGAATGGGCGAGCAGCAGACGCGCCGGACCTCTTCCCGCTCGGGGCAGACCATCACCTCGTGCTTCTTCGTCGAGTACACGGCGGGCTGGACCCTCTCGCAGAGTTGCAGCGGCGCGACGCACACCAGGCGGGGGCGGACGTCGTAGCGCGGCGGGATCTGCACGCACCGCTTCCCGGCGGCCTTGGTGCAGACCGTCTCGGCGACCGAGGCGTACTCCGCCGGTACCCACACCCGGCACCATGCCTCCCCCGGCTGTGCCTCCGGGATGTCGGCGGGCGCCGCGGCGGCTTGCGTCACCGGCGCACACGGATCACACGGCGCGACGCACGGCTCGCACGGCTTCGCGCACGGATCCCCGCACGGAGCGCCCGCGCATCCCACCGACACGAGCAGGGTGGGCACCAGGACCGCCCAAAACGCCACGCGCGTCCGTTGGAGCATCTGCATCCTCCCTCCGCGAAAGGCACGCCCCCCCGAGGGGCCGACGCCTCCGCCTGCCTCGAACGGGCTTCAAGGTACCAGGGCCCCGCTCCCGGGCCGCATGCGCGGTCTCGCCGGACGGGACCTCTCGCGTGCGGGACGGCCCCTTTCGTCGCCGGTCCAGACCGTTCGCCAACAGACCCCGTCACGGCTCCGTCATCGAACGGCGCCGCCGGTGCCCTCCTCCTTCGATAGTGCGTCGCGCGCGGCCCGGGCCCTGCCCTCGAGAGGCGTCCCCGCGAAGTGCGCGACGACACGATCGAGCGTCCGCTTCGCCTCCTCTCGCCGGCCCCGCCTCGCCAGCCGTCGCACGTAGGCGAGGCGGGCGTCGAGCTCCCCGCCGGCGTCCTGCTCGACCCGCCCCAGGACGCGTCGGACCTCCGGGCCCGCACCGACGTCGGCATGGGCCCTTGCCCACCGCAACGCCCCGCCGTAGTCCCAGCGCCAGACGAGATCGCGGATCGGCTCCAGCGCGTCCGGCACCGGCCCGAGCCGGGAGACGCGACGACGCGCAAGCTCCGTGCGGATCGCCGCATCCGGCACGGTGTTGCTCGCACGAACCGTCCCGTCGGCCCCGACGAGGTAGCCGGTCGGACGGCGATCGACGCCATAGGCTCGCGCCGCCTCGCCCGTCGGATCGCAGGCCACGCGAAAGGAGAACCCCTCCTTTCCCATCCACGCCCTCACGGCATCGGGCGTCAGCCCGTGCATCACGACGAGCACGGTCAGGCCCGTCCCGCCCCAGCGTTCGTGACGGTCCTGGGCGCGAGCCAGGGTGTCCCGGCAGAGCGGACAGTCCCGGAGGACGAACTCGAGCCAGACCACCTGCCCGCGAAACGAGGAGAGTCGGGCACCCGACCCGATACCGACGCCCTCGTGCAAGGCCAGGTCGGGGGCCGGTCGCCCGTCGAGGACGAAGCCGCCCGCGCGGGCGTCGCCGGGGCCCGGGACGAGGGCGAGCGCCGCCGCGGCCGCCGCCGCCAGGGCGACGAGAGCGATCCTCCGCGCCGGCGCGCCGTCCCGCTTCACGCCCGGCCGCTGCGCGCCGCCTGCCGCGCCAGTGCCTCTTGCGCCACGGCGACCACGTGCTCCACACGGAACCCGAACGCCTCCATGAGGCGCGGGCCCGGCGCCGAGGCGCCGAAGCGCGTCATCCCCACCACGCGCCCCGTGCTCCCCACCCAGCGGTGCCACCCGAACGGAGAGGCCGCCTCGATCGCAACGCGGACCGCGCCCGGCCCGAGGATCGACTCCCGCTCGCCTTCGTCGAGCGCCTCGAAACGATCGAAGCTCGGAAAGGAGACCACCCGCGCCCGCACGCCGTCCGCCTGGAGGATCCGCGCCGCCTCGACGGCGAGGTGCACCTCCGATCCCGAGGCGAGGAGCGAGAGCTCCGGATCGACCGTCTCCGGGCCCAAGACGTACGCCCCGTGCCGCAGACCGCGGGCGTCGCCCTCGCCGTGATCGAGCTCCGGGAGCTTCTGGCGGGAGAGGATCAACGCGGTCGGACCGTCTCCCTCCAGCGCCAACCGCCACGCCTCCCTCGTCTCGGCCCCGTCGGCGGGGCGGATCACGCTGAGTCCGGGCATCGCCCGCAAGGAGGCGAGATGTTCGATCGGCTCGTGGGTGGGCCCGTCCTCGCCGACGCCGATCGAGTCGTGCGTGAACACGTACACGACCGGGAGTCTCATGAGTGCCGCGAGGCGGATCGCCGGTCGCATGTAGTCGCTGAAGACGAGGAAGGTCCCGCCGTAGGCACGCAGGCCGCCGTGGAGCGCCAGGCCGTTGAGGATGGCCCCCATCCCGTGCTCGCGCACGCCGAAGTGGATGTTCCTTCCCTCCACGCGGTCGGGGAGGACGTCCATCTCGCCCTTCAGCGTCGTGTTGTTGCTGCCGGCGAGGTCGGCCGAGCCGCCCACGAGCTCGGGAATCGCGTCCTTCAGGGCGTTCAGCACCTTCCCCGAAGCGCTCCGGGTCGCGAGCGACGATCCCCTCTCGAAGTCGGGGAGCGAGCCCTCCCAGCCGTCGCGAAGGCGCCCGGCGAGAACCCGCTCGAACTCCGCAGCGTCCTCCGGATACGCGTCCCGGTACGCGGCGAGGCGCCGCTCCCAGGCCTCGACGTCCGCGGCCCCGCGGCGACCGGCTTCGCGGTAGTGGGCAAGCACGTCTTCCGGAACCAGGAAGGCCGGCTCCTGCGGCCAGCCGAGGTTCTCCTTCGTCCTCCGCACCTCCTCCGCCCCGAGCGGCGCCCCGTGCGCGGCGGAGGTGTCCATCTTCGTGGGCGCGCCGTACGCGATGTGCGTGCGCATGATCACGAGCGTCGGCCGGTCCGTCTCCCGGCGGGCGTGGTCGGCGACCGTGACGAAGTCCGCAGTCGTGGCATCCGCGCCCAGGGACAGGACGTTCCATCCCAGCGCCCGGAACCGGCCTTCGACGTCCTCCGACATCGACAGGTCCGTGGAGCCGTCGATCGTGACGCGATTGTCGTCGTAGAACACGCACAGCCTGGACAGGCCCAGGTGCCCCGCCAGGCTCGCCGCCTCGTGGCTGATCCCCTCCATGATGTCGCCGTCGCTCGCGAGCACCCACGTACGGTGGTCCACGACCTCGTGTCCCGGGCGATTGAATCGCGCCGCGAGGAGTCGCTCCGCCAACGCCATCCCGACCGCGTTCGCCAGTCCCTGGCCGAGCGGTCCCGTGGTCACCTCCACGCCCGGCGTGACGCCGTGCTCGGGATGACCCGGCGTCTTCGATCCCCACTGGCGGAACGAACGCAGGTCCTCGAGCTCCAGCCCGAACCCGGTGAGATGGAGGACGGCGTAGAGCAGCATGCTCGCGTGTCCGCAGGAGAGTACGAACCGGTCCCGGTCCGGCCAGTCGGGGCGCGCGGCGTCGTAGCGAAGGATCCGCGTCCAGAGGGCGTAGGCGAGGGGGGCCTGCCCCATCGGCGCGCCCGGATGACCGCTCTTCGCGCGCTCCACCGCGTCCATCGCCAGCACGCGGATCGCATCGATGGAGCGGCGGGCGAGGTCCGGGGAAGCCGACGGCGCGGGGGAAGAGGGCGATTCGGCCATGGGGCGGATCCTTCCGGCAGGGTCTCGGCGGGTTCTGGCCCGCATTATGCGCGAAGCCCGTGACGCAACGGCCGGAAGGGGCCGTCCCCCAAGTCGCGACGCGAGCGCGTCGTCCTTGCTCGCCGGCGACGCGGTGTCCTGGGCTCGTCGAACGGCAACGCGGGCATCGGACGCGAGAGGCGTGGGACCGTCCCGCCCGACGAGATCCCTCTCGCCCGGCGCCCCCGCCTCCTTGGGGCCCGTCCGTGAATGAGTGTCGCCCTTTCCACTCGCCTTCACGCCGCCTGCGGCCCTTCCTCGGTCGCGAATTCCTCAGCGTGGCTGGCGCTGCGCCTCCGGATCCGCTCCCTCGTCATGACCACATCCGACGCGAGTCCGAGCGTCCTTCTCAACACTTGTTCCCGGCCAGGCCCCTTGGGTTCCCTCGCCCCGGGCCCGAGGGCCGCCCGACTCCCCGCCGGTTCGCGGTGGATGGGAGCCTCGGCCCGGCCACCGCTACCCCCCGCCGGTGAGCGCGGGCGGCGCCAGCGGCATGGGCGGCTTCTGGGTCGCGCGCTCGAGGAAGAGCAGCGCGAAGCAGGTCTGCGTGATCGCCGACTCGGTATTGTCCGCCGGCTTCCCCGACGCGGCCGCCGACCGCCAGCCCCCCTCCTTCGTCTGGGCCTTCAACAGGTGGAGGGCACCCTCGCGGTACCACTCGTGGCGTCCGATCGTCTCGACACCCGTCTTCGCCCCCGTCCGCTCGAGACCGTAGAGGTAGTAGTAGTGCCACATGTTCGGGGGATCCGGGTTGTCCTCGACCGTGAAGTGGTCTTGCAACCAGGCCAGGCCGTCGAGCATCCCGCGGTCGATCCTTCGGGACAGCTCGTTGGGGAGCTTCCCTCGGGTCCACAGCCGTTCCTTGGCGATCGCGAGTCCCGTTACGCCGGCGCAGGTCATCGACCCCGTCGGTAGCCGCACGTGGCCCGGTAGGTACGCCCACCCTCGCGCCCTCGTCTTGCCCACGACGACGAAGCGGTCCTCCTCGGGCTGCCCCTCCTGCCACGCGGCGTTCGGGACGAGGACCTCGACGTCCAGCCCGTCCTCGTCCTGCTCGCGGAGCAGGTACTCGGCCGCCCGCGTCCAGGTCTCGGCGGGTACGTCGAAACCGCAGCGTTCGGCCGCCTCCAGCGCCAGCATGGCGTACTGGGTGTTCGACAGGTCGGTCGGCGCCTCCTCCGATCCGACCGGATTGCCCGGGTACCGCCAACCACCCGACGGCTTCCCCTGGTTCTCGACGAGGAAGTCCACCAGTTCCTGCACCCACCGGGCGTCGGCCTTCGGCAACTTGCACTTGACGGGGCGAGGCGGCTTCGGATTCCCGTACCGGTCGCGCTTCACGGGAGGCGCCTCCGCCGCCTTGGGAGCGTGGACGGCGATCAGCGCGAGGATGATGGTCGATGCCGTGTAGACCATCACCTTGCCGTTCGACTTGAGGTTCCAGGATCCCTTGCCGCCCGAGTAGTGGAACCGGCAGAAGTCCAGGCAGTGGCGGATCCCGTCGTCGTCGCCGTCCACGCCGGAGTGCGCCAACGTCTGCACGACCAAGGCGTTCAGACCCACGTCCATGGGATCGTAGGTGTTCGGGTCCAGCCGGTCCGAGAAGCCCGGGAAGCCGCCGTCCCGGCGCTGCTGCGCTTGGAGGTAGCGGGCGCCCTTCTCGATCGCCGCGTCGATCCGGGCCTGGAGCTCGGGCCCCACACCTCGGGCCCCGGTCTCCTCCTCGGCGCCGAGTCGTGGCCCGAGCAGCGGAAGCACCAGCAGGCAGAAGGCACACGGGAGGGTCGTCCGGCGGCGCATGTCCCCCATCCTCCGTCCGGGGCGCGCTCCCCGTCAACGCGGGCAATGGAGAAGCGGCCCCGCGCCACGGAGCGCGGGGCCGCCAGAGGATGCTGCCTGCGGAAGAGGCGCGTGGGACGGACTAGTTGCCGCCCTCGTCGCCCTCCATGGGCTCGTCGCCCTCAATGGGCTCGTCGCCCATGCCTTCGTCCGAGGGCTCCGCGGTGTTCTCGTCCGAACCCTCGTCCATGGCCGGGGGCTCCTCCATCGAGGAACCGTCGCCTTCCATCGACTCGGGGACCGGCATCGGCGCCGTCCCCTCGCCCATCGACTCGGGGGCCGGCATCGGCTCCGTCCCCTCGCCCATCGACCCATCGTCGGGAACCTCGCACGCCTGGTTGCGGCGCCACTCCCACCGACCGGGCTCGGCGCAGACCTGCTTCGTACGCGTCTCGTACTTCGCCGGAATCGGGTTTTCCTCCCAGTAGCCGGGCTTCACGCAGACACGCTCGGTGACTTCCTCGTACTGCGCGGGGATGGTCTCCTCGCGGCAGGTCGCCGGCGTCACGCACACCTGCTTGCAGCGGGTCTCGTACTTGGCGGGGATCGTCTCCTCGCGGCACGTCGCCGGCTGCACGCAGACCTGCTTGCAGCGGGTCTCGTACTTCGCCGGGATCGTCTCCTCGCGGAAGGAGGCGGGCTTGGTGCACACACGCTTGCAGCGGGTCTCGTACTTGGCGGGGATCGTCTCCTCGCGGCACGTCGCCGGCTGCACGCAGACCTGCTTGCAGCGGGTCTCGTACTGCGGGGGGATCTCCACGAGCATCCAGCACTCCCCCTGCTTCTCGCCGGCGGCGAGTTGCTCGGGCGTGCAGTCCACGCGACGCCACTCGGTACGGGCCGGGCAGACCATGACCTGCTCCTGGACCGACTCGTACTTCGCGGGGACCGGGATCTTGCGGACCTGCTCGGGGCAGACGCAGACCTGCTCCTCGACCGTGTCGTACTCGGCGGGGATCGGGATCCGCTTCACCTGCTCGGGGCAGACGACGACTTGCTCCTCGACCGTGTCGTACTTCGCGGGGACCGGGATCTTGCGGACCTGCTCGGGGCAGACGCAGACCTGTTCCTCGACGGTCTTGTACTCGGCAGGCACCGGGACCTGGCAGGTCGAAGCCGGCTTCGAGCACACGGTGCGCGTGCGGATCTCGTACTCCGGCGGCACCCACTTGCGGTCGCACGATGCCGGGCAGACGCAGACCTGCTCTTCGACGGTCTCGTACCTGGGCGGGATGTAGATCTTGCACCACGCCTCGCCCGGCTTGGCCTCGGCGGGCAGCCCGGCCGCCGCGCCGGCTACCGCGCACGGGCCGGCCGCCGGAGCGCACGGGTTTGCCGCCGGAGCGCACGGGGCACACGGATTCTGGTCACACGGGTTGGCGCACGGATTCGCGCACGGATCGCAGCTACACCCGGCGAGGAGCAGCCCCACCGCCGCGGCGAGCAGGATGCCCCCCCCTCGCGGGAACGAACGCTTGAACATTGGAAACCTACCTCCTGACGGGGTGCCCCCCCAGGCCCTGGTGTAGGCGACGGGAACCCCGAAGGCAACAAACTCTTTGACGGAGCAAACCCCTAGGAAGCGGGAGCGCACGTCCGCTCTCCGTCTTGCACCCAGGGGCCACGGGCCGCTCACGACCCGCCTACGCAAAGACGATATCCCCCATCAACGGGGACGCGTCACGAACGCCTCCGATCAATGACCGAACACCGCACCTTCCCGCGATCCCCGGCGCCTTTCCGTGCCCCGCGCTGTCATGCCCGTGTCACATCCACCCGGAAGCCGCGCCGGGTCCCTGACGTCCCCTGGGTAGTCTCTTCTCCATGGAACAGGTCGCGCTTCGCTTGCGCAAGACGGATGGATGGACGTACCTCGGCGGCAGACCCGACGCCCGCAAGGTCCCGGAGGTCGTGGTGCGGGCCATGGAGGGCGACGTCCTGTTCGCAACCGGTCCGGACGAGAGCGGCCCGGAGGGCGACGGCGTGCTCGTTCGCAAGGGCGAGGGTCGCCGCCTCGCCGGCCGCCACTTCTTCCTCCGTCCCGCGCCCCCGAGCGGCCCGCGTCTCGTGGTCCATCGCGGTCTCCTCGAGTGAGGCACCCCCGGCTCGTCCTCCTCGCGATCTTGTTCCTGACGGTCCCGTCGGGGCTCGCGGGATGCAATCGCTTCACGAAGGAGTGCGCGGACACCGAGGTGTACGGAACCCTCCAGGAGAGGCGCCGCGTCGTCCCCGATGTCGTCGGCCACATGGACGTGGACGTCGCCGACCGTGTCGCCGAGGCGCGCCGGACGAAACGGTCGTGGCGCCTCACCCTCGAAGACGCACTGAAGCTGGCGGCCGCGTCCTCGCGTTCGTATCTACGGCAACGCGAGGAGACCTACCTCGCGGCCTTGGATCTCACCGGCGTGCGCCACGAGTACGACTCCATCTTCGGCGCCGCATTCGGACTCGAGGGCCGCGCGACGAACGACGAGGTCACCCCGCAAGGCAGCGTCGCGGGGAGCGCGTCGAGGCAGTTCGAGAACGGCGCGTCCGTCGTCCTCGACCTCGCCAGCGGCTTCTTCGCCAGCCTGCTCTCGGGCGACCCTTTCGATTTCGCCCGTTCCGTCCTGAGCGCCGACGTCCGGATCCCGCTCGCCCGTGGAAAGGGCTGGGTCGCCCGAGAACCGCTGACCCAGGCGGAGCGCGACGTCCTCTACGCGCTCCGGACCTACGCGCGCTTCCAGCAGCAATTCACCGTCGACATCTCGTCGGACTACTACCGCCTGCTGGAGACGCGCGACTCCTGGCACAACGCGGAGCTCACCCAACAGAGCCTCGCGCGGCTCCTCAGCCAGCAGGAGGCGAACCTCGAGGCGGGCCGTGTCCCGAACTTCGAGGTCGACCAGACGCGCCAGCGTCTGCTGGAGGCGGACAGTAGCGTCCTCGACGCCCGCACGCGATTCGAGGGATCCCTCGATGGCTTCAAGCTCACGCTCGGAATCCCCGTGGACGTCGAGGTCGAGCTTCCGGAGGAGAACCTCGTCGCGCTTCGCGAGGAGGGGCCGCGTCCCGTGCCCGTGGAGGAGGAGACGGCGGTCCGTGTCGCGCTCGAACGACGCCTCGACCTCCGAAACGTCGTCGACGCGGAGGAGGACGCCCTCCGCCAGACGCTCGTGGCCAAGGACGCCCTGGGCCCCCAAGTGGATCTCGTTCTCAATCAGGCGACGACGCGCAACGTCGGCGTCCGAGGCGCCTTCGACCACCTCGACCTCGATCTCCTCGTCGGCCTCGAGCTCGATCTCCCGGTCGAACGCACTGCGGAGCGAAACGCCTTCCGCGCGTCGCTGATCCAGGCGATGCGGGCACGCCGTCAGCGCGAGGCGCTCGAAGACCAGGTCACGTTCGACGTCCGGGAGGCGGAGCGCCAGCTCGAGCGGGCGCGCCAGAGCTACGAAATCGAGGCGCAGGCGGTCAAGCTCGCGGAAGCGCGGGTGGACAGCACGGACCAGTTGCTCGAGGCGGGGCGCGCCACGACCCGCGACCGGCTGGACGCCGAGACCGCTCTCGTCACGGCTCGCAACGCCCTCACCCGCGCGCTCGTGGACCACGCGATCGCCCGTCTCGTCCTGCTGAGCGACGTGGGCGTGCTCCAGGTGGGGTCGGACGGGCTCTGGGTGGAGCCCCTCCGGCGACCGAACGCCTCGGCCACGCCGAACGTCCCGGAGAAAGCCCCGGAAGGTGGTGCCGCCGCCGCGATGAATGGAGCGGAGGCGCCCGATCGCGGATAGCGTGGTGCCATGGCTGCCGTGCGTCGGTTTCCGTGGGTCCTCGTCGTCGTGATCCTGCTGGTGGCGGTCGCGGCCGCGGGGACGTGGTGGTTCCTCCTCCGGCCCGACCCCGCGGCCGAGTTCGCCGATCGCCCCGTGCACACCGTGAGCCGCGGGCCGTTGCGGATCAGCGTCCTGGAGTCGGGGAGCATCGAGGCCCTCCGGTCGCAGACGATCACGAGTCGGGTCGAGGGGAGGGCCGCCATCCTCTACATCATTCCCGAGGGAACCGTCATCACGCCGGAGGACGTCCAGCAGGAGCGCCTGCTCGTCCAGCTCGACGTGGCGGAGCTCGAGGAGAAGCTGAACGCGCAGAAGATCGATCTGGCCTCCGCGGTCGCCTCGTACGAAAACGCGGTCTCCACGCTCGACATCCAGCGCCAGCAGAACGCCAGCGAACTCCGCAAGGCCGGGTTGGAAGTGCGTTTCGCGCGCCTCGACCTGGAGCGCTACGTGGGCAAGAAGCTCGCGGACGAGTTGCTCGACTCCTGCAATCCTGCCGAGACCGACTCGCCCTTGCCGGTCGGCGCGGCAGTCGCCACCGATGGCGGCTCAGGAGGCAGCGACGACATCCCGGCGCCCGTGATCGGGACCGTCGCACCGGAAGGCCTGATCCTCGAGTGCCTCCAGAGCGATCACCTCGCGGGCGAGGCCCTCCAGACCCTGCGGCTGCTCGACACGGACATCTCGCTTGCGGAAGAGGAGCTACGTCGCGCGGAGGTCAAACGCGACTGGTCCACCCGCCTGCTCGACAAGGGCTACGTCAGCCGCGAAGAGGAGGAGGCCGACAGGATCGCCCTGGAGCGTCGGCGGATCGAACTCGACCGGGCCAAGACGGCCAGGGACCAATACGTCACCTACGACTTCCGCAAGGAGGTCGAGCAACTGCTCTCCAACCTCATCGAGGCCGAGGCGCAGTCGGACCGGACCGCCAAGAGCGCGCGATCCTCGGAGGCTCGCGAGGCCGCCAACGTGCGCTCCAGGAAGGAGCAGCAGGACCTCAAGGCCGATCGCTTCAAGAAGCTGCAGGAGCAGATCGAGGTCGCCCAGATCCACGCCACGCAACCCGGCCTCGTCGTGTACGCGTCGAGCCGTCGCCAGCGGCGCTGGCGCAGCGACGACGCGATCCAGGAGGGCACGATCGTCCAGGAACGACAGCCGATCATCGAGATCCCCGATCTCTCGAGCCTCGGTGTGAAGGTCAGCGTGCACGAGTCGGTCGTGGAGAAGGTCCGCGAGGGGCAGTCGGTCCACGTGGTCGTGGACGCGTTCAAGGACCGCGCCATCCCCGGGACGGTGGTCAGCGTCGCCCGGCTCCCGGATCCGCCCGACTCCTGGCTGAACCCCGACCTGAAGGTCTACTCCACCGAGATGAGCCTCGACGACGTGCCCCCGGGCCTCCGTCCGGGCATGAGCGCCAAGGTGGAGATCCTCGTCGCCGACCTGCCCGACGTCGTCGCGGTGCCGGTCCAGGCCATCGCGGGAACGGCCGATCGTCCCGCCGTACAGGTGGTCCAGCCCGACGGGACGACGGCGAGCCGGACGGTCGTGCTCGGCATGTCGAACGACGTCATGGTGGAGATCAAGGAGGGGCTGAAGGAGGGGGAGACGATCCTGCTGGCCCCCCACCGTACGTCCCGCCTCGGCTCGGGCTCCCGCAGGCCCGACCTTGGTGCGAAGAAGGACGAGGGTGTCGGGGGCGGGGTGATGGCACCGCGTCCCTCGCCGACGGGAGGCGGTGGCGCGGGCGGGGGGGGGAGAAACCGGAGCGGCCGATGAGCGTCGTGGCGGAGCTACGCGGCGTCTCGCGCCTCTACCGCATGGGCGAGACCGAGGTCCGGGCGCTGGACCGGGTGGACCTCGGCGTCCAGTCGGGCGAGTACCTCGCGATCATGGGCCAGTCCGGTTCCGGCAAGTCCACGATGCTGAACGTCCTGGGCTGCCTCGACCGGCCCTCCGAAGGCACGTACGTGCTCGACGGACACGACGTCTCCCAGCTCGAGGACGACCAGCTGTCCCGGATGCGCAACCTCCTCCTCGGCTTCGTCTTCCAGTCCTACAACCTGATCCCCCACCTGACGATCCTCGAGAACATCGAGGTCCCGCTCGAGTACGCCGGCGTGTCCACGCGGGAGGCGCGGGACCGCGCGATCGAGCTCGCCACCCGCATGGGGCTCGCCGGACGGCTCAACCACCGTCCCACGCAACTGTCCGGCGGTCAGCAGCAGCGCGTCGCGATCGCCCGCGCCCTCTCCAACCGTCCGAGCCTCATCCTCGGCGACGAGCCCACGGGCAACCTGGACTCGAACACCGGCATCGAGATCCTCGACCTGTTCGACCAGCTCAACGCCGAGGGCGTCACGATCGTCCTCGTCACCCACGACCCCACCATCGCCGCCCGCGCACACCGTGTCCTGCACATGCTCGACGGTCGCATCGATCGGATCGAGGTGCGCTCGTGAGTCCGCTGCGCGTCGCGTCCCTCGCCTGGAAGAGCCTCTGGCTCCACCGGCTCCGCTCCTTGCTGACCGTGCTCGGAATCGTGCTCGGCGTGGGGTCGGTCGTCGCGATGCTGGCGATCGTGGAAGGGGCGAGCCAGGACGCCCAGGAGCGCATCCGCCGGATGGGCAGCCGGAACATCCTCCTGACGTCGCAGGCCCCCGCCGCGGGCGAGAACGCGAGCGACACCCGCCAACGCGTCCTCGAGTACGGCTTGAAGCACATCGACGTCGAGCGGATCCTGGACAGCGTGCCCCACGTGAACGACGTGGTGCCGCGGAGGGACCTCCCCGAGGAGATCCGCTACGGCCCCCGGAAGTTCACCGCGGTCGTCGCCAGCACCACCCCCGACTACGCGGAGGTGGCCAACCTCCACCTCGACGACGGCCGCTTCCTGAGCGCGGCAGACATGGCCGAGCGCCGCGCGGTGTGCGTGCTCGGCGCGGAGGTCGCCGACCGCTTGTTCTTCGCGGCGGACCCCGTGGGACGGAGCGTCTGGGCGGGTCCCCTCGCCTACAAGGTCGTCGGCGTGCTGGCCGCGCGCGGGGACGCGCCGGGCGGCGCGGTCATGGACGCGGACGCGGCGATCTTCATCCCGCTCACCACGATGGACGAGCGCTACGGGGCGGTGATCCGGAACTTCGCGAGCGGATCGATGTCGCTGCAGCGGGTCCAGCTCCACCGCATCGTCGTCGAGGCCGACGCCCTGGAAACCGTCCCGATCGTGGCGACCGCGCTCCGGGCGATCGTGGAGCGCTGGTACCCGAAGGACGACGTGCGCCTGACGGTCCCCCTCGAACTGCTCAACGAAGCCAAGGAGCAGAAGCGCCTCTGGGCGTGGGTCCTCAGCGTGATCGCCGCGATCTCCCTCGTGGTGGGCGGCATCGGCATCATGAACATCATGTTGGCCAGCGTGATGGAGAGGACCCGCGAGATCGGCATCCGGCGCGCGGTCGGCGCCCGGAAACGCCACATCATCGTGCACTTCCTGGCGGAGACGGTCCTCCTGTCGATCGGAGGAGGGGCGCTCGGGCTGCTCCTGGGGGTCCTGATCCCGATGCTCGTCTCCCACATTTTCGGCATGCCGACGCTCGTCACGCCGTGGTCGCTCGCCCTCGCCTTCGGGATCTCCGCCCTCGTGGGCGTCGTCTTCGGCATCTATCCGGCAGCGCGTGCCGCCTCCCTCGACCCGGTGGAAGCCCTCCGGCGCGAGTGACGGCTCACTCGTCCTTGTCGTTCGCGCCGGCGTCCGAGGCCGCCGGCTGCTCGGGCTTCGCCACGTCGGGCGTCAGGGCGACGGCGTGCACGGCGCCCGCGTGGGCCGCCGCTACGGACCAGACGGGCTCGGCCGCGCCGGTCCACCAGAGCCAGACGGCGTTCTCGGCGTCGCCACCGAACAACCACGACCCGTCCTTCGACAGGGCGAGTGAGAACACGGCCCCCTTCGGACCGTGGAAGGCGCCGCCCGCGGGCGTCTCGGCCGGCGACAGGTCGGCGGCGGACACGGCCCGCACGCCCTTGTCCCCGGACACGTAGAGCAGCGAGCCGTCCGGGGAGACGACGATGTCCGTGACGTACGATCCTTGCACGTCCCCGCCGGCCACCATCGTGCCCCCGGCGACGTCGAAGACCTTCACCGCGGCCCCGCGGCCGCCTGCGTAGAGCCGGGACCCGTCGGGGGAGAATGCCACGGTCAGCACCTCCGCTCCGAAGTCGAAGCGGGCCGTACTCACGGTGCTCTCGACGCTCCACAGACGGACCGTGTGGTCGCGGCTTCCGGACGCGACCCTCGTGCCGTCCGGCGATACGGCGACCGCGAGCACCGCGGCCGAGTGGCCGACGAACTCCCGCGTGTCCTGTCCCGGCAGCGTCCACTCGAGGACCGACCAGGAGGACTCCGTCCCCAGGTACACCTTGTCCGACGCAGGGCCGAAGGCCACGGCGTTCACGGCCGTGTCCTGGTCCTTCCGGTCGAGCGTCGCGCGGACCTCGCCGGAGGTTGCGTCGAACGCCCGGGCGACGCCGTCCTCGCCGCCCGTCACGACCACGGACTCGTCCGGCGCCAGCGCGAGGTCGAACACCTCGCCGGTGTGGCCCACGAGGTTCGCGAGGGGCTTTTGCTGCGAAATGTCCCAGACGCGGACCGCGCCGTCCGCGCCCGCGGAAAAGCCCAGCAGCCCCTCGGGCGCCTTCGGCGCCGCGTCCGCGCCGGACGGCGCGGGCTTGGGGGGCGTCGGCCTGTCCGGCGTCGGCTTGTCGGGTGCCGCGGCCTCGGCGGTCCCCGGCTTCCCGAGCATCAGGACCCCCCGCTGGCCCCGCGCATCCGTGCCCAGGAGGCGCCCCGGCACGTGTGGATCGCCCACCAGGCAGGCCAGCACGCTGCCCGGGTCGGGCAGCGTGTCCCAGATGGTCCCCTCGGGTTTCTCCTCGCCGCCCTCGACCGCGGTCACGCGCTCGACGATCTTCTCCACCGTCGTCTTCACGAGGGCGCGCGCCTCGTTCTCGCCGCCGATCTGGAAGACGACTTCCGAGGGCTGATCGCCCGCCGCGGGCGCGACGTACCAGGCCAGCAGGCGGGTCTGCGGCAACGGCAGGCCGAGGTCGATCCACCGGGGCTCGATGTCCGGCTTCTCCTTCGGGCCGACCACGCGACGCGCGAACAGGCCGAGATCCTCCGCCGCGTAGAGCAGCATGCCCGCCCCGGGCAGGATCTCGACCATCCGCCCGCGGTTCCAGTGCCGCGGACGCTGCTTCTTCTCCTCGCCGAGGCCCTCCGTGAGTTGATGCCACGAGTTGCCCCCGTCCCAGGACTCGTAGGGACCGCCCTCCTCCTCCTTCGGCGTCCACGGCTCGATGGTCGCCCGGGTCGCCGCGAGCAGGTGTTTCGAGTCCGACGTGTCCACGGCGAGATCCGTCGCCTCGAGCTCGGCGCTCTTCCCCGGCGGCTTGACGACGGTCCAGCTCACGCCGTCGGCGCTCCGCACCAGTTGGCGGGACCGATCCAGGACGAAATAGAGGCTGCCGTCGGCCAGGTGGTGGAACCCCTCGATCCGCTCCTCGGGATCCTCGGGCTTCCAGACCTCGCTCCACGTGGCGCCGCCGTCCTCGGTCTTCAAGAGCGCGTCGCCCGTCGCGTACCAGGTATCCGCGGACGCGGGATCGCCGACGATCCGATCGGGACGGTTCGTGAGCCGACCGGCGGGAGTCCAGGTGACGGCATCGTCCGTGGAGGTCCAGACGCGCCCCACGTCGCTCACGGCGAGGAAGTGTCCGGCCGCCGCCGGTTGCGTGGCGACCCAGACGAGGCCCGGGACCACGGGCTTCACGTTCATGCTCACCGGCTCGACGGTCTCGCCGGCGTCCTTGGAGATGTAGAGCCCGGTCGTCGGCGAGGCGAAGTAGACGATGTCCTTGTTGCGCGGATGCGCGAAGATCTCGCGGATGTCGGCGTCGGCCAGGCCGATGTCGGTCCACTCCCGCCCGCCGTCGTCGCTCCGGACGAGGCCTCTTTCCCGGAAGGCGGCGAGGATCAGGTTCTTGCTCCATGAGGCCCGCCCGACGGCAACGCAGTCGCCTTGGACGAGGGGCTTCTTGTCCCACCGCCGGCCCCCGTCGCGGGAGCGCCAGAGCCCGCGGGCGTCCGCCAGGTAGATCTCGCGGCTGCGACCGTACACGGGCGTCATGTCGCGGACGTCGTGTTGGCCCAACTCGCCGGGATCCACGCGCGTGAAATCCCGGCCACGGTCGTCGCTGTACCAGACGCCACCCGAGCCGCCGACGACGACGTTCTTGTCCGTCCGCGGGTCGAGGACGATCGGCCAGGCGTCGAAGCCCAGCCCGCTCTTCGGCATGTCCGTGCCGGCGATCTGCTCCCAGGTCTTGCCGCCGTCCCAGGTCTCGTACAGGCCGCCCCGCATCTCCCCGGCCGTCCGCGTCCCGGCGAGGACGTGGACGCTCTTGTTCGGATCGACGGCGACGCCCCGGACGTGGTATTCGCTCGTGCGCTTGTCCCACGAGTAGGACACCAGGGCGCCCGTGGTGGCGCTCCGCCAGTTCTCGCCGCCGTTCTCGGACTTGTAGACGTGCCCCTTGGTGACGAGCCAGACGACGTCCTCCTCCCGGGAATCCACGGCGATCTGCACGTCATCGCGCGGGCCCGGCACGTGCCGGGGATCGAGCCCCTGGTGGAGCGTCTCCCACGTCTGGCCGTCGTCGGCGGAGCGGGCCACGCCGACGCCGTGGACGTGGGCGAAGAGCCGGTCCGGGCGCTTCGGGTGCATGGCGAGGGCGCTGAGGCCCGTCACCTCGAGCCCCGCGGTGCTGGAGGTCCACGTCACCTCCTCCGCGCCGTCATCCGGGTAGGCCCGTGTCCCCCCGACGAGGAGGAGCGCCACCGCTCCCAACCAGCCGACCCTCCGGAGGACCCCACGAATGCCCTTGGCCGCCATGCACATCCTCCTTCCGTCGCGCCGACGGACCGCGCCCCCGCGCCCCGCCAAGTGCGGCCGATCATAGCGAACCCACCGGCCCAATCCCAGGCACGGGCCCGGATCCATCGGGCCTCGCCGTCTCCCGCGCGGGCCGTCAGGCCTTCGGACGGCGACGGGTCCGGGCCCGCCGAGGTCGGCTCCGGGCGGCGGCGGTCGCCGCCGGCTTCTTCGGAGCGGGTGCGCCGATCGCCGTGGATGGCCCGTCGCTCACGACGGCGAGCACGCCGTCGAGGAAGTGCGCCATCCCCCGCCGGACCTCGGGCGGCGAAAGGACCTCGGCGTGGGGGCCGTGTCGCGCGACGTGCGTGTAGAGCCAGCGCGGCCGCCCTCGCTGGATCCGGAACGTGCGGACGACGCCGCCGTCCCCCTGTTCCTTCACGTCGCGCTTGGGAGCGCTCTCCCGGATTCGCGGGGCGGCGGCGGCGTCGAAGTAGACCTTGACATCGATGTCCTGGGGCCCCTCGCGCCACATCTGGTCGCGGCGATACGCCTCCGTCGTGAAGTCGTCCGGGACCTCGTACTCCAGGTCGGGGAGCAGGCGCGCGGTGCGGATGCGGTCCACGCGGAAGGGCAGTTCCCGCTCCCGCAGGTGGTCGCGAGCGATCAGGTACCAGCTGCCCCGGTGGTCCACCAGGCCGAAGGGCTCGACCGTCCGCGTGCTGACCATGTCCCGGCTGCCGGTGTAGTAGACGATCTCCACACACAGGTTCCGGGCCATCGCCTCCTTCAGGAGCCGGATCGTCTCGATCACGAGGTCCGGCGGCGGTCGGCCGGCCAGCCCGCGATCGAACGCCTCCAGGGCCTGTCGCTCCGATCCGCCCAGCAGGTGCCTCAGCTTCTGCCGCAGCCGAGGCGCGGCGTCGCCGAACGTGGGCGGCCGCCCCCCCGAGATGCTCTTGAGGGCGAGGTCGATCGCCAGGGCCTCCTGGAGCGTGAGGTGCACCGGACGGCTCATGTGCTCGGCGAAGCGGATGCTCACGCGGTCGCCGTGGATGGAGAGCACGAGGTAGTTGTGCGGCAGGTACGGAGGCACGCCGCAGAGCGTGAGCACCTCCGTGATGTCATCCCAGATTTCCTCTTCGCGGACGCCGAAGATCGAGGCGAGATCCGGGATGCGGATCCCGGGCCGGGCGCGGATGAGGGGAATCATCGCCAGGCAGCGGCGGATCCGGTCCCGGGCGACGTTCGACATCGGCGCGATTCTACGTCCCGGGCGACCCGGCTCAACGGGCCGCTTCGAGGGGAAGGAGAACCGCCCACGAGCGTGGCGCCGCCACCATCTCCCGCAGGCGGCGCTCGAGCCGCCTCGGATCGGCCGCGAGGAGGAGGGCCCACCGGGCGTCCAGCGGCTCGCCCGCCACGGCGTGCCCGAGCAGCCACTGGGCCACGGACTCCGGGGCGTTGAACGTACGCAGGAACTGCCCCACCGCACGGCGCCGGGAGCGTTCGAGGCGGCGGGCGTCGAGGCCCGCCCGGGCGACCTCGGCGAGCGCGGCGGCGAGGCGCCTCCGATACGCCCCGGCATCGTCCACCTCGGCCGAGACGATCGCGTGCGCGTAGTCCCCCTCGGCCTCGTAGCCGGCGCCGAGCGACTCGTCGGTCCACCCCTCCCGGTAGAGCGGCGCCTCGACCATGCCGCCGTGCCCGAAGAGGAGGTCCATCACGAGGGCGCCCTCCACATGCATGCGGCGGCGGGCCGCCCGACCCCGGGGCGGGGTCTCCTTGATGCCGAGGTGCACGTGCGGACGCGATACGTCCAGGCCCAGCACCGCCTCGCGCCGGCGCACCCGGCGCGGTTCCGTGCCCCACGGCGCGCGCCGGATCCGCCCGCCGCGCCCCCGGGCCGGGCCATCGGCCCCGGTGGCGTCCGCGAGATCGAGCACCTCCCCCGGATCCACGTCGCCGGCCACGACGAGGACGAGATTCGCCGGCCGGTACGCCGCCTCCTGCGCCCGCCGCAACAGCGGCAGGTCGATCCGCTGGATCGAATCCCTCGTCCCGGCGATGTCGGTCCGGACGGGGTGGCGGTGGTAGAGGGCGCCCAGGAGTTCGAGCATGCCGCGCCAGCCCGGGTCGTCGTCGTACATGGCGATCTCCTGGCCGATGATCGCCCGCTCCCGGAGGACGCCCGCTTCGTCCACCTCGAGGCGCCGCACGCCCTCCAGGAGGTCCGTCACGTTCGCGGCGAGGTCCCCGGGGCTGGAGAACAGGAAAGCGGTCGTCGAGAACGTCGTGTAGGCGTTCGCCGACGCCCCGCGCGCCTCGAACCGGAGGAACAGGTCGCCGTCCGCCTTCTGGAACATCTCGTGCTCCAGGAAGTGCGCGGTGCCCTCGGGCAGCGGCGTGCCGTCGGCCAGGGCGACGTCCCGCGAGCCGAAACGGGCCGCCACCACGGCGTGCAGCGTCCGGAAGCCCCGCATCGGGGCGACCCAGACGTCCATGCCGGACCGGGCGCGCCCCCGGTGGACCGCGAGCCGCGTGCCGGGAGCCTCGAGGCGGACGAGTCGGCGGCGGCCGCTCACCCCGCGCCCCCCCGCGGACACAGGACGTAGGTCGTCGCCGGTCCCAGGCGCCGGCCGAGCCGGGCCAGCGCGCGGGCGTCCACCGCCTCCATGGCCCGGCGGAGGCGCTCCGGCGACGGGTCCACGCCGAGGAGGAGGGCCTCGTGCTGGGTGCCCATCATCCCGGAGCGGTCGTCCGCCAGCGTGGCCACGCGGCTCCGGACGGCCTGCAGGAACCCCTGCCGCGAGACGGGGTCCACCCGGCCGTGCGCCATCTCGCGAACGAGGGCGCGGATGACCCGGATCGCCTCCGGGACGCGGTCCGGCTCCACACCGGCCTCGACGGTCAGGAGGCCCTTCGCCGGATGCCACGACGCGTGGGCGTCGTAGCAGAGCCCCCGTTCCTCGCGGAGCACGCGGAAGAGGCGCCCGTAGCTTCCGCCTCCCAGCACGCCGGCCAGCACGAGGCCCGCGGGGAGGAGGGGCGAGGAGGGGCGGATCGCCGCCCGCCAGGCGAGGACGAGGCGCGACTGCTGGACCTCCTTCTCCTCTTCGATGCGCCGCGGACGGGACGGCGCCGACTGCACCCCCACCACGCGGGGCATGCGCCCGATGCGCGAGGCGCGGCCGTCCCACAGCAGGTGGCGCCGGACGGCGCGGGCCGCGCCCGCGGGGGCGACGTCGCCCGCGAGGAGGATCTCCACGGGGGCCCGCGCGATCAGCCGGCCGTGGAGACGACCCAGCGCGGCGGGCGTCGCGGCCGGCACGTCCTCGACGCGACCGAGCACGTCGAGGCCGTAGGGTTCCCCGCGACACGTGACCGAGAGACAGCGCCGGAGCGCGTAGTGGGCCCGGTCGTCCTGGAGCGCGAGAAGGCTCCGCACGTGGTTCTGGGCCTCCAGCGCCACGATCCCCGGATCCAGGTCCGAGCCGCCCGCCGCGCGCACGGGGGCCGTCAGCACCTCTCGGAGGAACGCGAGTCCGCTCGCGAGCGGCGCTCCACGGCCCCCCACCGCGCGCGCTGGCCACTCGAGCGAGGCGAAGAGGAGCGAGGCGTCCCCGGTCTTCGCCACGGAGACGGAGAGCGAGGCGCCGTACAGGTCGGCCAGGCGTTCGGCCAGGGCCTCCCGGGTGGGGCTCCTCGCCGTTGCGGCTTGCAGGCAGGAGGCGAGCAACGCCGTCGCGGTCGCCTCGGCGCCCAGGTCACGGACGAGGGCCACCCGACACCACGTCGTGGTGAACCGCCGCGTGGAGAGGACGTGCAGCCGCGCACCCGGTCCGAGGACCGCGGATCGCACCTGCTCGTGGGCCTTCACCCCATGTCCCCCCCCCGGAGGTATCCTGCGTTTCGCGCCCCAGTGGCCGTCCTCGGATCATCGGGAGAGAGGAACCATGTCCACCCCCCGCTTCGCCCTCGCCCCGTTCGTGCTCGCCCTCGCGCTGCTGCCGCTCGTGTCGGGATCCCCGGTGTACGCCGGGGGTGGGTCCAGCGCCAGCCCGGGCCGAAAGCCGGCGGCCCAGGATCCCGCCGTTCTCGGCGCGCGGTACTTCGACGACGCGATCCGCTACGTCTCCCGCGGCGGCCGGGGCATCTCCCGCGTCCAGGACTTCTACGCCAAGCTCGACGCCAAACTGAACCTCGACGAGGGCCAGATGGAGGGGCAGCTCAGGATCTGGTGGCAGGACCCCGACCGCTACCGCTGGGAGCTGACCTCCAACAACGCGACGACCACGAAGGTGCTGAACGCGAACACCGGGTGGATGAAGACCCCGGACGGGCGCGTGCAGACCCTCGGGAGGAGCAGCGAGGGCATACGGGCGCTCGGACAGCTCGAGCAGGATCGCGACCGCCTCTCCGATGTCGCCTCCTTCCTCGCACCCGAGACCCTCAAGGGTCCGGGCGTCACGTTCATCTACCAGGGACGGCGGATCGGGAACGGCAGCTACGAGGGCGACTGGCTGAAGATCGTGCGGAAGGTGTCGGGCAAGGCGGACATCACCTTCTGGATCGCATGGACGAACGACCCCAAGACCGGCCAGGTGGTCGGCACGTGGCCCGGTGTGGTGCGCGTCGAGGGCGACCCCTCGCAGAACATCCCCACGGAGGACTACATCCTCCGCGAGTGGGACTCGCCGCGCTCGGAGAAGCGGGCCTTCCGCTATCCACGGCGCATCCAGGGATTCGCGATCCTCATCGATCCCAAGACCGGAAAGTCGGTCCCCCAGCCGTTCCTCACGGCATTCGTGGACGACATCAAGATCAACGCGGGGATCGACGCCAGCCGCTGGGCTCCCTAGCCTGCACTGCCCGCGAAGCGCGCGACGGGACAGCCCGAGGTGGTGGACCGTCAACGAGCGACGGGGGGATGCGCGTCTCGTTCCCCGTCCACGGGGTGTCCTGGTGCGGAGCTCGGGTTCGAGGCCAAGGGGCGAGGAGGAGGCGACCCCGTAGGGTCGCCGACGACGAGCAACGCCGGCATCGGACGCGAGATGCGTGCCAGGGCCGCGCGATTCCACGTCCGTTCGTGGATCCTGCGGGCCAGTCCGCCACGTCGGAGGGCGGGGCTCTCGTCTTCGGCGGGGAAGGCCGGTCCCGGCCGGACGTCACACCTGGCGGTGGAACCAGCGCTCGAGCTTCGCGCGGGGCAGCGTGAGGCGCGTCGGCCGCCCGTGCGGGCACGAGTGCGCGTGCGCGAGGGACTCCGCCTGTTCGAGCAGCGCGAGCACCTCGTCGGCATGCAGACGGTCGCCCGCCATCACCGCGGCCCGGCACGCGAGCCGGTCCACGGCATCGTCGAGGAGACGGGCCCGGTCGAAGCCCTCGTGCACGCCCCGCTCCAGGGCATCGAGGAGCGCTCGGAGCGTCGCCTCGGGGTCCGGGCGCTTCAGCAGCGCCGGCATGCCGTGGATCGCGACGGCGTCGTCCCCGAACGGTTCGACGTGCCAGCCCAGGTTCGCCACGATCTCCTCGGCTTCCGCAAGCGTCTGGACCTGGGGCGGGTCGAGTTGGACGACGGCGGGCACGAGCAGGCGCTGCACCTCCAGCGCGCCCTTCTCGCGGAGGCGCTCGGAGATCCGCTCGTAGAGGACGCGCTCGTGCAGCGCGTGCTGGTCCACCAGCACGATCTCGTCGGCGCCCTCGAGCACGAGGTACGTCCCCAGCGCCTGCCCCACCGGACGGAGGCCGCGTCCGGAGCGCGCGGCGGTGTCGGGCGGCGGCGGCCCGGGATCCACGCCGACGGGCGGGCCCGGGGACGGGCGGTCCGCGGCCATCGCCCCGCGCGCGGCGCTGCCGGCCGGGACCGCCGGCGGATGCGTGAAGGCGAACTCCACGGCCTCGCGCGTGTGCGCGGGCACGGCCGACCGGGAATCCAGGGCGACGTCCACGCCCGGCTCCGCGCCCTCCAGGGTGCGGCGGATCGCCGTTCGAACGAGCGCGTGCACGGGGTTCGTCTCCCGCCAGCGCACCTCCGCCTTGGCGGGGTGGACGTTCACGTCGACGCGGCCCGGGTCGCAGGAGAGGAAGAGGAACGCAACCGGCCGCCGCCCGCCGGGCGGGAGGAGGCCGTCGTAGGCGACGCGGAGCGCGTGCGCGATCGTCTTGTCGCGGACGTGTCGGCCGTTCAGGAACGTCTGCTCGAGCCGACCGTCGGCGCGATGGAGCGACGGCGGCCCGACCCAACCCTCGAGGGCCAGGTCGCCGGTGGCGGCCTCCACGCGGAGGAGCGCGCTCGCCACGTCGTCGCCGTGGAGGGCGGCGATCCGCGCGCGGCGATCCCCGCACGGCGGCAGGTCGAGCAGCGTCCGCGGCCCCAGCCGGAGCCGGAAGGCCACGTCGGGCCAGGCGAGGGCGAAGTTCCCCACGAGGGTGCGCACATGGCCGAGCTCGGTCGGAGCGCTCCGGAGGAACTTCCGGCGCGCCGGCACGTGGTGGAAGAGGCCCTCGGCACGGACCACGGTGCCGGGGGCGCCCGCGGCAGGCTCCACGTCACCGATCACCCCCTCGCGGTTCTCGACCAACCACGCGCCGGCCGCGTCCGCCGTCCGGGACACGATCGTCACGCGCGCCACGCTGCCGAGACTCGCGAGCGCCTCTCCGCGAAAGCCCAGGCTCGCGATGTGCACCAGGTCCTCGACGTCGTCCACCTTGCTCGTGGCGTGCGGAAGGAACGCCGCCGCGAGGTCATCCGCCTCCATGCCGCACCCATCGTCGGCCACCTCGACGACCGCCGTCCCGCCCTCCTCGACGCGCACGTCCACCCGGCGGGCGCCGGCGTCGAGCGCGTTCTCGACGAGCTCCTTCACGACGGACGCGGGCCGCTCGATCACCTCTCCCGCGGCGATCTGGTTCACGACGTGCGCTTCGAGGACGTGGATCCGGCCCATGCCCGTGTCACCCTACGGGCGGCGGGGGACGGACCCCTGCCCCCCGTTCAAACCACGAGGGCGAGCACCAGCCGCTCCAGGGCCACGCGGGCGGGAACGCGCCCGCTCTTGACCCCCGCCTCGGCCTCGAAGAACGCGGCGTGCCGGGCCAGCAGGGGGCCCGGGTCGCGGGGGCAGCGCGCGAGAAACGCCTCCGCCTTGAAGGGCGGCACGCCGGCGGCCCGGGCCACGGCCGCGGGCTCCTCCCCCGACGCGAGCGCCTCCGCCGCCCGCAGGATCTTCCGGTACTGCCCGTGCAGCGCTGCGGCGAGGTAGGCGAAGAGCGCCTCCGGGCCCCGCACGGGCGCCGCCCCTCCCGCGTCGCCGAGTCCCCGCGCCAGGGCCTGATCGAGCAGGTCCAGCGCGCGCTCGCGGTCGCGTTCGAAGACCGCGTCCACCAACAGCCACGCCGGATCCGTCCGCGTCGCCCCGACGACGGCGTGGATGGTCTCCCCCGTGATGCGTTCCTCCTCCCCGGCGTAGAGGGCCAGGGAGCGCAACGCGTCGTCCAGGTCGCCGAGGTCGCTCCCGACGCTCCGCGTGAGGACGTGGGCGTCCACCAGCGCCAGGCGCTTCCCGTGGGCCTGCGCGGCGCGCCGGACCAGATGGCGCGACAGCTCGTGGTCGTGGACGGGGACGTTCCGCTGCCAGGGTCCCGGCGCGTCGTAGAGCGCGCGGCAGTCCACGACGGCCGCGCCCGCCCCGACGAGCGACTTCGCGGGAACGGCCTCGCGGCCCTTGACCGGGCGACGCGTCAGCAACACCAGGCAGGTGCCCTCGGCGGGGTGCTCCGAGGCCGCTCGGGCGAGCCGCGTGATCGGGCTCGTCCGCCCTCCCGCGGCCCACGGTCCCGTGGCCGCCTCGGGGTTCTCGATGAGGACGACCTTGTTCCCGCCGAACAGCCCCCGGGAGCGGAGTTCGTCCACCGCGGCCGAGACCCCTTCCCGGTCCTCCGTCCTCCGCGCGTCGTAACGCAGGAACTGTCCGCCGGCGTCCCCGTCGGGCAGGAGGGCCCGGACGACACGCGCCACACCGTCCTCGCGGAACCAGCGCTCGGCGCCCGCGAACACGAGCACCGGCGGCACGCCCTCGGCGAGAAGCTCGCCCACGCGCGCGGCGGGAAGGGGGTTGGGAAGTCCGGTCACCGCTCGTGGCGCCTCCTCTACGTCCCGGGAATTCCGTACTCGTTCCAGCGACGGTCCACCAGCGCCCGCGTCTCGTCGTCCACGACCATGACCTCGGGGTAGCTCGGCCGCACGCGCGCGTCGAAGACGACCGGCGGCTCCAGCCCGACGTGGAAGCGCTCCACACGGCGCGAGCGCGCGAACAGGTCGCCGGCAGGTTCGAAACGCGTGAACACGGTCCAGAGGAACGCGGCCACGCTCGCGGTGGTCTCCTGGAGATCGTCCACGAGGACGAGCAGCGGCCACTCGACGAACGCCGGGTGGTTGGCGACGTCCCGCGCCTGGTCCGGAGCCTCCGACCACGGGCGCCCCTCGAGCACGAGACAACCACGGCAGAACGGGCGCGCGCCCGCGATGCCCGGGGGGCGATCGCCCGCAAAGTGCTCCGGGAGCTTCCGCCGCGCCTCGCCCACGCCGACGAGGAGCGCCTTGCTCCCGCGGTTCACCATCGGCCCGGTGTAGTCGAGCGTGTCCATCGCCGTGTTGCCGAGCACCACGACGTCGCTGGAGAAGTCGGCACGTTCCAGCCAGCTCTCGAGCACCGCTCGGAAGTCCCTGAGGTCGACGGCGCGGTCCGTCAGGAGGAGGCACTTCGTCAGGCTGAGTTGTCCTTCGCCGAGGATCCTCAGCCCCGAGACGAGGGCCTCACGGGGATAGCGGTCCTTCACGCGGGCCGCCGCCAGGCTGTGGAAACCCGTCTCCCCGTAGGACCAGAGGTCGAGGACGCTCGGCATGACCAGGGAGACGAGGGGAGCGAGCAGCTCCTGCAGGTAGTCCCCGAGGAAGAAGTCCTCCTGGCGCGGCGGCCCGACGACCGTGGCCGGGAGGATCGCGTCGCGCCGCCGAAAGACCCGATCCACCCGGAAGACCGGGTAGTCGTGGCGCAGGCTGTTGTAGCCGTAGTGGTCGCCGAAGGGCCCCTCGCCGCGCCGCTCGCCGCCGAGCACGCGACCGCGCAGGGCCATCTCGCAGGTGGCGACGAGCGGGTGCGGGGGGTGCGACCGCACGACGGGGAGTCGCTCCCCCAGCAGGAGGCTCGCCAGGAGCAGTTCGGGGACGTCCTCGGGGAGCGGGGCGACGGCCGCGAGGATGAGGGCGGGCGGGCCGCCGAGAAACACGGTGGCCGGGAGGTCGCGTCCGAGCCGCTCCGCCTCGTGGAAGTGGAACCCGCCCCCCTTGTGGATCTGGAAGTGCATCCCCGTCGTCTCGGGGTCGTGCACCTGCATGCGGTACATCCCGAGGTTGTGGCGGCCGGTTTCCGGATGCTCCGTGTAGACGAGCGGCAGCGTGAAGAACGGACCGCCGTCGCCGTGCCACGAGGTCGTGACCGGAAAGCGGTCGAGCGCGGGCGCTTCCTCCACCTCGGTCACCGGTCCCCGCCGCCGCCGCTTGAGGCCGACCTTCAGCCCCTCGCGGACGAGGGCCCTCGACGCCCACAGCCGCGACGGGGTCGGCGGCATCGCTTCGTGGACCGCGGCGACCACGCGCTCGACGAAGCGCTTCGGTCGGTCGCCGAAGGCGAGCGCCACGCGACGCGGGCTCCCGAAGAGGTTCGTCGCGAGGGCGAACGACGACCCCTTCGGGCGGCGGAAGAGCAACGCGGGACCGCCCGCGTCGATCACCCGGCGATGGATCTCGGCGACCTCCAGGCGCGGATCCACCTCCGCCTCGACCTCGGCGAGGTCGCCGCGGGCGCGGAGACGGTCCAGGAACGCGCGCAGGTCGGGGAGGGGGGCGGCCATGGGGGGATGATCCTACGGCAGGGGATACACTCCCCGCTTCCTCCCCAGGGAGCGACATGCGCGTCGCGGTCGGCATCTCCGGAGCTTCGGGCACGATCTACGGGCAGCGCCTCGTGCAGCGCCTCGTCGAGGCCGGCGTGGACGTCATCCTCACGATGAGCGCGACCATGGCGCGGCTCTTCCCCGCGGAGCTCGGGCTCGAGTGCGACGTCGCCGACCCCGACCTCGCCCGCCTGTTCGGCGAGGTCGCGGCCGCGGGCGTCTCCTACCGCCGCCCGGACGACGTGGCCGCGGACGTCGCGTCCGGTTCCTTCCCCGTGGACGCGACCGTCGTGTGCCCCGTGAGCACGGGCGCCCTCGGACGGATCAGCGTAGGTGCCTCCACGAACCTCCTGGAACGCATGTGCGAGGTGGCGCTGAAGGAGGGCCGCCCCCTCGTTCTCGTCCCCCGGGAGACCCCGCTCTCCTCGATCGTCCTCGAAGCGATGCTCAAGCTGGCCCGGGCGGGCGCCACGATCCTGCCCGCGTCCCCCGGCTGGTACCACCGACCGGAGAGTCTCGACGACCTCGTGGACTTCGTCGTCCAGAGGATCCTCGACCGGATCGGCCTCCACCGCGACCTCGTGCGGCGATGGAGGACGCCGTGAGCGGGGCGGCGGCCTCCTTCCGCAACACGCTGGGGATGATCCGCTTCCACCACAGCGTGTTCGCCCTGCCCTTCGCCCTCTTTGCGCTCGTCCTGGCGTCGGGCGGTTGGCCCGACCCCTGGATCCTCTTCTGGGTGGTGGTCGCCATGGTCGCCGCCCGGAGTGCGGCGATGACGTTCAACCGCATCGCCGACCGCCGTTTCGACGCCCAGAACCCCCGGACCGCCGGGCGCCAACTGGTCACGGGCGAACTCTCCGTGGGCTTCGCGTGGGCTTTCACCGCGACCTCGGTGGCCGTGTTCCTGCTGGCCGCGTGGCGCATCAACCGGACGGCGCTCCTCCTCGCCCCCGCCGTGCTCGCCGTGCTCTTCGGCTACTCCCTCCTGAAGCGCGTCACCAGCCTCGCCCACGTGGGCGTGGGGCTGGCGTTGGGGCTGTCGCCGCTCGGCGCCTGGGTCGCCGGGAGCGGCGGGCTCCGGGGCGACCTCGCCGTCCCGCTCGTCCTCGGACTCGGGGTCCTCTGCTGGGTGGCGGGCTTCGACGTCGTCTACGCCTGCCAGGACACGGAAGCGGACCGCCGCCTCGGCCTCCACTCGATCCCCGCCCGCATCGGCGTCCCGCGGGCGCTCGCCGTCGCGGCGGGGCTCCACGCCCTCTGCGTCCTCGCGTTCGGCGCCGTCGGCGTGCTGGCCCGCCTCGGCCCCGTCTATGTCGCGGCGGTCGGCGTCGTCGCCGTGCTCCTCCTGCTCGAACACCGCGTGGTCCGGCCCAACGACCTCCGCCGCGTCAACCTCGCGTTCTTCACGCTGAACGGCGTCGTCTCGATCCTGCTGGGGGGCGCGGGGATCCTCGCCGTTCTCCTGTAGACAAACGCGCCTACTGTCCTGCGTCGCAACTTCGTGTGCAAAGGAAGACGCCCGTGGGGACCCCCGAGGATGTCCCTTGGCGGCGTTCGCCTGCGATCGGCGCGCTGGACGGGGAGCGGAGGCCCCATGAGGACGACGCCGCGTACGACCGTACGCAAGGAGGACGAAGGGGGTCGATCGACCCCAGGCCAGCGTGCCGCACGGCCTCATGGGTGGGGACTCCCGGCACGGCACACTACTTCCCGTCGAAGAGCACCAGCACGTCGTAGAAGCCGTGCGCCAGCGCGGCGATCCCGAGGCCCCGGGAGAGGAAGATCCCGCCCAGCACGGCGCCCGCGGCGAACCGGAAGCGCACGACCGCGTCGTCCCAGGGTTCGGCCCCCGGCCCCCAGTGGTGCCAGGCGGCGAAGACCCAGGCGGCCACCCCCACCGCGACGAGACCCGCCGTCAGGCGATCCGCCCCCAGGAGGTGACGGAGCAGGCTCCAGATCCCCCCGAGCAGGACGGCCCGGAAGAGGAGTTCCTCGAAGACGCCCGCGCCGAGCGCGAGGCCGAGGTTCTCCACCGACCGGGAGAGCCCCGGCAGCGCGAGCGGCACCATGCGCCCCAGGGGCAACTGGTTCGCCACCGTCTGGGCGACGACCCCGAGGACGGCCCCGTAGAGGAGGCCCTCCGCCAGCATGCCGCCGAAGACGCCCCGGTCGCGCGCCGCCTGCTTCGCCCGGAGGCCGACCACGGCCAGGAGGAGCGCCGCCACGAGCAGGCCGATCAGGGACAGCCCGCGGCTCCCGAGACTCTCGCCGACCGTCCGGAACCAGCGGCCCGCGGCGTTCTCCACGGGACACCGGGTCGCGAGAAGACAGAGCTCCCCGATCACGGCGAAGGGAGCCAGGAAGAGGAGGTTCACCGGCCACTCGCGGGTCCGCGCGAGGTAGTCGACGGGCGGAGGCCGGCACGCCATGTCCTGGGGGATCGGCCGGCCACGGGCCTCCCTTCAGGGTCCTCTCATCGCGTGGCGAGGTGGATGGCGGCGATCCCGCCCGTCAGCCGCTCCACGCGGACCGACGCGAAGCCCGCGGCGAGGAGCCTCCTGGAGAACGCCTCCGTGCCCGGGAACGCCCGGACGCTCCGGGGCAGGTAGGCGTAGGCGTTGTCCGAGCCGCCGCTCACGAGATTGCCGACGAGGGGCAGGACCAGCATGGAATAGGTCTCGTACGCGCCCCGGAGCAGCGGATTCGGCGGACGGGAGAACTCCAGCACCATCAGTCGTCCTCCGGGGCCGAGGACCCGGGCGAGCTCGCCCAGCCCGCGTCCGAGATCGGAGAAGTTGCGGACACCGAAGGCGACGGCGACCGCATCGAACGCGCCGTCCTCGTAGGGCAGGTGGAGGGCGTCGGCCACGCGGAAGCGGACCCGCTCGCCGGCCTTTGCCCGCGCGCGGCCGATCATGGCCTCCGAGAAGTCGCACCCCTCGACGGTCCCGGCCCCGGCGTCGAGCAGCGCGAGGGCGAGGTCCCCGGTTCCGGTGCAGACGTCCAGCACCCGGTCGTGCGAACCCGGTGCGAGGGCGGCCACGGCGCGGCGTCGCCAGGCGCGGTCCACGCCGGCGGAGAGGAGGTGGTTCAGCAGGTCGTAGGTCGGCGCGATGCGGTCGAACATCCGCGCGATCCGCCCCGGGGCCTTGCGACGGGACTCGTCGTCGAAGCGGCGGGGCTCGGGGGTGGGGACGGGCGCGCGCACGAAGGAGGGAGTGTACGCGCCACGCTGCCCGCGGGGCCGCCCCGGTGAACCCCCGGATCTCGGCGGACAATCCCCGATCGTCCCCAACGGGTTGCGTGCGTCGGAAGGTGGGGCTACCCTCGCGCGCATGGGCTTCGAGGAACCCCGCCCCGCGGGCGCCGTGCCGCCCGAGTACCAGGACGCGCTCCGCCAGGACCGCGGCTTGGACACGTCCCTGAGACCCCGGAGCCTCGCGGAGTTCGTGGGACAGAGGGACGTCGTCGCGAATCTGGGCCTCGCGATCCGCGCGGCGCGCGGGCGCGGGGAGCCCATCGACCACGTCCTCCTGTCGGGCCTCCCCGGGCTCGGCAAGACCACGCTCGCGCACGTGGTCGCGCGCGAGAGCGACGCGACCCTGCACGAGGCGCCCGCGCCGACCCTCCAGCGCGCCGGCGACCTCGCGGGCGTCCTCACGCGGCTCGAGCGCGGCGACGTGCTCTTCATCGACGAGATCCACCGGCTTCCCGCGGGCGTCGAGGAGTATCTCTACGCCGCCATGGAGGACTTCGTCCTCGACATCATGATCGACCAGGGCACGGCCGCCCGGTCCGTGCGCGTGGACCTGCCCCGGTTCACCCTCGTCGGCGCCACGACACGCGAGGGCCTGCTCACCGCGCCCCTTCGGGCGCGCTTCGGCATCCACGAACGCCTGGATCTGTACGAAAGCGAGTTCCTGCAGCAGATCGTGCGGCGGTCCGCGGGCCTGCTCGGCATCGCCATCGAGGACGCCGCCGCGCGCCTGCTGGCCGACCGCGCCCGCGGCACGCCGCGCGTGGTCAACCGGTTCCTGAAGCGCGTGCGGGATCTCGCCGAGGTCGAGGGGGAAGGTCGGATCACGGAGGCCGTGGCCGAAGACGGCCTGGCCCGCCTCGGCGTCGATGCCTTCGGCTTGACGCGCATGGACCGGATGATCCTCGCGAGCATCGCGCGAGGGGGCGGCGCGGCGATCGGCCTCAAGACCCTCTGCGCCGCCGTCGGCGAGGACGAGCGGACCGTCGAGGACGTCTACGAGCCGCACCTGCTCCGGTCGGGCCTGCTCCTGAAGACCCCGCAGGGCCGTCGCCTCACGCCTCGCGGGCTGGCGTTGTCGGGCGTCGAGCCCGTCTCCGAGAACGGAAGCCTGCCGTTCCGATGAGGCGAAGCTGGCTCCTCGCGCTCCTGCTCCTGGTCGGCTGCGGCAACGAGGCGGCGCGCCCCCTCCTCGCCGCCACGGCCCCTCCGAAGGTGCGGATCCGCCTCCAGCGCCGCGCTCCCCGCTACGTGCTGTCGTTCCGCGACCAGGCGTGGGAGATCCTGAGCGCCGGCGGGCCCCCCTTCATCCGGCGGGCGCGAACCGACATGGAGGTGACGCTCCAAGCCGGACCGCGGGGCGTCGCCCTGGGCCCCGAGGACACCGGCGCGTCGGTCCTGAGGATCCGCGGCGAGAAGTGGTTCACCGTGAACGGGACGCGCTACCCCGGCGACCTCGTGGTGTACCTCGACGGAGGCGGTGTCCGCCTCGTCAACGAGACCGACCTGGAAGGCTACGTGGCGGGCGTGATCGGCAACGAGATGGCGCCCGGTGCCCCGCCCGCCGCGTACCGCGCGCAGGCGGTGGCCGCGCGCACGTACGCATGGATCCGCCTGCAGGACACGTCCCGCGCCCGCGACTTCGATCTCTACGACGACCAGGCCAGCCAGGTCTACACGGGGCTCGACCCCCGCTACGACGCCGATCCCCGGGAGATGCGGGAACACGCGCTCAAGACCGCCGGCGTGATCCTCACCTGGCGGAGCCAGCCGTTCCCGGCCTACTACTCCTCCACCTGCGGCGGCCACACCACCGATCCACGGACGTCCCAGCTCGACCCCGGCGGCGCGGCCGTGGTCCTTCGAGGCGTCCGGTGCGACTTCTGCCGGAAGAGCTCGCGGTTCGCCTGGACGCGCACGGTGACCGACGAGGATCTCGTGGCCGGCATGAAGCGGCGCCGGCGGCCGATCTCCCTCCCCATTCACGCCATCGAGGTGACCCGGAAGGGCGCCGGCGGGTGGGCGGCCGAGGTGACGATCACCTACGGCCCCGACCGCAGGAAGAAGACCCTTCCCGGCACCGAGTTCCGAAGCGCCTGCCACCTGGACTCCCACCACATCAAGGCCATCCGGCGCACGAAGGGCGCCTGGGAGATCCAAGGCCGCGGCTGGGGCCACGGCGTAGGGCTCTGCCAGATGGGCGCGGTCGGGATGGCCGAACAGGGCTTCTCCGAGAGCGAGATCCTCTCCTGGTACTACCCCGGCTCGGTCCTCACGCGCGTGTACTGACGGCCGGGATCGGCCCCCTGCTCAAGGACGAACCCTCCTCGCCCAAGAAAGCCTGAATCCGGGCTTCAGGGCCCGTTCAAGGCCGATGTGCCGCCGCACGGGACGTGGGGCAGACTCGGCGTGGAAGGACTCCGAGCGGGAGACATGATGAGGCCCCAGGACACCCCCATGGTCGCATGCGTTGCGGAGGACAACGGGCTCCGGGGCGCGCTCGACGCCGTACCGGTGGGGATCGCTGTCTTCGACGCCGCCGGCCGGCCCACCTCCGTCAACCGGGCCGCCCGGGAAGTCCTGGGCGATCTGGCGGTACTGCCCCTCGATGCGTGGGGGCACAAGGCGAGGTTCACGACGCACGACGGTGAGCCGGTCGCCCTCGACCTGCTGCCGCCCCTCGCCACGCTGGCCGATGGCCAACCCCGCCGCGGGGCGGAGATCATCGTCCACGGTCCCGCCCAGGCCTCCACGGAAGTGCTCATGTCCTCGGAGGCGGTGCTGGACCCCACCGGTCTCGTCGTCCGCGTGTCCCTCGCGATCACCGTCCTGAACCAGGTCCGCCTCGGCGAGGAGAGCGCGCGTCGCGCGGCCAAGGTGGAAGCGGTCGCAACGGTCGCCCGCAACCTGGCGGGCCCTTACAACGACGCGCTGACGGCCATCCGCGGCTTCTGCGAGCTCGCCCTGGAGCGGTTGGGGCCGGAGCATCCCGTGCACGGCATCGTCTCGGAGATCCGCGACGCGGGACGTCGGGCCGCCGTCCTCACGGGTCGCCTGCTGGCCTTCGGCGCGCAGGAGATCCCGGCACCCCGGACCCTGCGTCTCGAACGCTGGCTCCACGAGCACGAAGCCCGCATCCGCGATCTCGCCGGCCACCACATCGTGGTCGAGACGAAGAGCGAGGAGGGGTTGGGCGGGGTGCGGGTGGATCCGCACCTGCTCGAGCAGATCGTGGTGAACCTCGTGGCGAACGCCCGCGACGCGATGGACGGGGGCGGCCGCCTGACGATCGAGACGAAGTCGGTCGAAATCGACCCGAGCCTGGCCCCGCTGCTCGGGGCCGATCGCCCGGGACGCTACGGCGTCGTCTCGATCGCGGACACCGGCGGCGGGATGGAGGATCGCGTGCTGCCCCAGGTCTTCGTGCCGTTCTTCACCACGAAGCCGGGCGCGCTGGGACTGGGCCTCGCGACCGTGGACCGTCTGGTGCGGCGCCAGGGCGGATTCCTTCGCGTCGAGAACCGCCACGGCCAGGGGAGCACCTTCCACGTCCACCTCCCGGAGGTCGAGGCGCCGGTCGAGGTCGAAGACGCCGGATCCCGGAGCATCGGATGGACGGGCGATCACCCCCTCCGCGTCCTGATCGTGGAGGACGACGTCGTCCTGAGGGAGCTGCTTCGCGAGGTGCTCGAGGGGGAGGAGATGGAGCTCCTCGTCGCCTCCACCGCGACGGCGGCGTCGAGGATCGTGGAGGAGGCGAACGGCTGCATCGACGTGCTCATCAGCGACGTCGTCCTGCCCGGAGAGAGCGGAGACCGGCTGGCACGGCGCCTTCTCGAGCGCTGTCCCGATCTCCGCGTCCTGATGATCAGCGGCTGCAGCGATGCCGCGCGGCTGGCCGAGGTCCTCGGCGAGCAGACGCCGTTCCTCCCGAAGCCCTTCACGCCGGAAGCGCTGCGCAGCCGCTTGCGCGACATGCTCTTCGTCGCCGCCTGAGACGCGCCGCCCGCCTCATCCGTCGGCGGTGGCGCCAACCGCCATGCCGATGCTGAAGATGGCCAGGTGGTAGAACCAGATGAATCCCAGGCCGCCAGCGAAGGGCATCTGGCCGTCCAGCAGCAGGAGCGCGAGACTCGCCATCCAGCAGAGGGCGCCGGCGACCCAGACCGAGGGGCGCAGGAGGACGACGAGCGCGCCGTACGCCGCGCCGAGGAACGGCATGGCGAGGAGGACCGCGGCAGAGCGGTGGAACCAGAGGAGTCCTGCGGCCAGGGGGAAGAACGCCGCTCCTCCGAGCGCGTAACGCCGGAGGCGCTCCAGGTTCCGACCCCGCCAGGCGCTCGTGCTGTCGATCAGCTCCTGGCGACGCCCCTGGAGCTCGTCCCGGTACCTCCCGGGCAGGCGCTTCAGCGCCGGCGTGATCGGCACCTCCAGCTCGCGCCGGCGGAGTTTCCGGGGCTCGAACGGCGGCGGCATACGGGTCGCCATCGTCTCCTCTTCGGCCCCCCGAGCGGAGCGGCTTGAGCGCGCACGCCGGGCGGGGGCGGATACAAGGGGAGCCGTGCCCTCCGCCGTCCCCCACCCGTCGCTCGACTTCGCCGTCACCGGACACGAGGGTTGCGCGCGCGCCGGGGCCTTCCGCACCCCCCACGGGACCGTCGAGACGCCCGCGTTCATGCCCGTGGCCACCCGCGCCTCGGTGAAAGGCCTGACGCCCGCGCACGTCGAGCGCATCGACCCCGCCGTCCTCCTGGCCAACACGTACCACCTCCACCTCCGACCGGGCGAAGAGCGCGTGCGAGCGCTCGGGGGCCTCCACGGCTTTACGGGCATGGAGCGACCGTGGATCACGGACAGCGGCGGCTACCAGGTGTTCTCGCTCGGCAACCTCGTCCGCGTTCACGAGGACGGGGTTCTCGTCCGGAGCCACCTCGACGGCGAGCGCATCTTCCTCGGTCCGCGCGAGGCGATGCGGATCCAGGAGGCCTTGGGCGCCGACCTCGTCATGGCCTTCGACCACTGCCTCGCCCTCCCGGCGAGCCGCGAGGCGCTCGCCGATGCCGTCGAGCGGACGACGCGATGGGCCCGCCACTGCAACGACGCGCGGACGCGCGACGACCAGGCCCTCTTTGGAATCGTCCAGGGCGGCACGGACCCCGAGCTCCGCGTGCAAAGCGCCCGCGCGCTCGTCGAGTTGGACCTCCCCGGCTACGCCGTCGGGGGACTCGCCGTCGGCGAGAGCCTCGCCCTGCGCCTCTCCACGCTCGACGCGACGACGCCCGAGCTTCCGTCGGACCGCCCGCGGTACCTCATGGGCGTCGGGAAGCCTCCCGAGCTCCTCGAGGCGATCGCGCGAGGCATCGACCTCTTCGACTGCGTCCTACCCACGCGCGAGGGTCGGCGCGGACACCTCTACACGCACGACGGCGTCGTGCGCATCGGCGGTCGCGAGCACGAGGAGAGCGAGGAGCCGCTCGACCCCGACTGTCCGTGCGAGGTGTGCCGGCGCTGCTCGCGCGCGTGGCTCCGCCACCTCTTCGCGGTGGGCGAGCATACCGCCGTGACGCTCGGCACCCTGCACAACCTGACGTTCTTCGTGGACCTGGTGAAGCGCGCGCGCGCCGAGATCCTCGCGGGCGACTTCGACGCGTTCCGCCGCGCCTTCGCCGAGCGGTACGACGCCGGCGAACGCCGCTGGCGCGAGCGCCGTTCCGCCGACCCCCACGGCGCCAGGGGCAGCCGCCGCTCCCGCGAAGAGCAGCGAGCCCGCGCCCGCCGCCTCGACGACCGCCCCTGACCGGTTTGCGACCCGCTGCGCCCCGCGGGGCGCCTCCCTTCGCCCGGGGAGCGTCGGTCCGACCCTCCCGGGCCGCGGGGACGATCGTCAGGGGCGGAGGTCGCGGCGTTCGGGGGTCCAGTCGTAGGTCGGGCGGGTCGTGCCGTCGGCCAATTCGATTCCGCGGGGGTTGGCGGGCACGCCCTCGCTCCGGGCCGTCGCCCCGACCGCGATGGACACGACCCCCATCGCCCTCGCCGGGACGACTTCTCCCGGGTCGGAGACCGCGTCGGCGTCCCGGTCTCGCCACACGGCGATGCCGTCGAGCTCGCTTCCCGTGAGCCGGCCGTCGCCGTCGTCGTCGAGCGCGGCGAGCGGCTCGTAGCCGTCCGCCCAGAACATCCACCACGTGACGGAGCCGAACAGCCGGCGGCCCGAGGTGATGCGGCCGGCCGCCTCCGGGTCCCAGACCAGGATCCCCGCGCCCGGTCTCAGCCACGGCCAGAGCCCCGGGACGTCGTCGCCGTCGAGGTCGAAGGCGACGGTCCGGTCGTCGTCCACGAGCGCGGAGAGCGGCCGATCGTCGCCCAGGGGGAAGATCACGGGCGTGATGAACCGCGGCTTGGCACCGAGCTTGCCGAGGGCCTTCTTCACGCTCGCGAGCAGCTCGTCGCGCGCCTCGCTCTGGGGCATCTCGGGAAGCAGGCGCTTCAGGGCCGCGCCCGCTTCCTCGCTGATGACGTCGGGTCCCGACGACGGAAGGGCGTCCCCTGCGAGGTCCCCCTCGCGGGCGAGTTCGAACGCGCGGGTGTAGGCGGCCACGGCGTGGCGGCGCCAGTCGTGCGCGATGACGCCGACGAGCGCCTCGCGCGGCTCGCCCTGGAGCCCGTCCAGGAACTGGGGTAGGACGGCGCCCCAGTCCTCCAGTCCTTCGCGAAGCCCCCGCGCGGCCGCCTCTCGCCGCTTCGCGTCGCCCGCCGCGAGGTCGTGGAGCAGCGATCCCAGCCGTTCCTGCCTCTCGGGAGCGAGAGCGAGCTTCGCTTCGACCCCGTCGGGGGACCCGATGCGTCCGACGTAGGACGAGCCGGTGTCGAGGAGATGGCCGAGGCCCAGCCAGTACAGCGCCACGTCGGGCAGGAGCCGTGTCGCCTTCCGGTAGTGGAAGACCGCCTGCTGGAAGTGCTCGACGTCGGCATCGGCGATCGTCGGGGCGCTGCGCTTGCGGACCACCGGTTGGTAGATCGGGATGGAGGGCAGCCCTCCTTCCTCCTCGGGGGACTCCACCCCCACCTCGCCCCGGATCCCCGCCCACGCCAGCCCGTGCAGCCGGGCCAGGAGGCCGTGGGCGCGGCCGTCGTCCGGCGAGGCCTCGACGCGCCGTGCGGTGTTCGCGATCAGGCGGTCCAGGGGGACGTGCTCGTCCGGGCCCTTCCACATCGCCGAGGCGGATGCGGCCGCGCCGACCACCACGAGCGAGACCACGGTGACACGGACGATGGTCTGCATGCGATCCTCCTTCCCGGGGGCCCCCATGGTGGACCCTCCGGCGGGGGGGGGGATTCCCCCGTGCCGGACCGGAGGTCCCGCCCTCGACCCCGGTCAGGCCCTCCCCCGCCAGAGCGCCACCATGCCGACGCGCTCGATCACGACGTCCCGAAGGCGGTCGGCCAGGGCCCGCTGGATGCGCTCGCCGTCGTCCTCCAGGTTCGAGAAGACGCCCCGCGCGTTGAGCACGCGAAGCAGGGTCCGCGCCGCGGGATCCATCCACACGTCCCGCCCGAGGATGGTCGTCCCGAAGAACAGCGCGCCGGGGCGGACCAGCGCCCGGAGATGGTCGATCGCCGTCGCCTTGTGCGACGGGGGACCCGGAAGGCAGTGCAGGAGGAAGTTCATCGAGACCGTGTCGAAGGGCGCCGTGCGAACGGAGATCGGGCGGAGGACGTCGGCCCGGTGGACTTCGGGCCGGTGGCGCCGAAGCCGGTGCGCCGCGGCGTCGAGCGACGCCTGGTTCACGTCGAGGAGCCCCAGCCGCGGGTGGCGCGACGGGAAGCGGCACCGCGCGAGAAGCGAGCCGGTGCCCACGCCGACGTCCAGGTGGTTGGCGCTGACCCACCGCGCGGTATGGCGCTCCAGCGCCTCCCACGGACACCGCCATGCGAACGGGGCACTCCAACCGAAGACCGCCGCGTCGTAGAAGCGAAGGGTGAACGGCGTGTAGACGGCCGCGCCGCGGCCGTCGGTCTGGTCCTTGGCCACGGCGACCTGCTCCGAATCCGACGGCGCAGTCTACCCTGTGCATCGACGCCGGATCGGAGAGAGCGGATGGCCACGGATCCTGAGCACGACCAGACCGGGCGGGAGGTCCGACGGAGTGTGCTGAAACTCTGGCTCGGCAGCTTCCTCGTCGCCGCCCTCGTCGTCTTCGTCGCGTTGAAGTTGATGGGACCGGGACCCCCGCACGGCTTCCGACTCGGCTCGGGGCGACCCGACGGCGCGTACCACCGGTACGCCGAGGCCTACGCCCGCGACCTCGCGGTCCGCGGCATCCGTGTCGAGCTCGTCGAGACGGCCGGCTCCGTGGAAAACCTCCGGATGCTGGAGGCGGGCGAGCTCGACGTGGCCCTCGTCCAGGGGGGAACGGCGAGCGCGTCGCAGCGCGAGTCGCTGCGCTCGCTCGCCAGCGTGTTCATGGAGCCGCTGTGGATCCTGGCCCGGCGGGACCGCGACGTCCACAGCCCGGCCGACCTGAAGGACCTCCGCGTCGCCGTCGGAGAGGAGGGCAGCGGAACGCGGGACCTCGCCTTGACCCTCCTCGATGCCCTCGGCCAGGGCGAAGAGGGCGCCTCCCCGCACCTCTCCCCGCTCGGAGGGCACGCCGCTGCCGAGGCCCTGCTCCGGGGCGACGTGGATGCCGCCTTCTTCGTGATCGCCCCCGGACCCGCCTGGCTCGCCGACGTGCTGGCCTCCCCCGACATCGTCGCGGTGCCCATCCCGCGGCGCGAGGCCCTCGCCCGCCGGTTCCCGTTCCTCCAGACCGTCGAGGTACCGCGCGGACTCCTGGACCTCGGGCGCGACGCACCTCCCGGAGATCTCGAACTGATCGCATCGACCGCGGCCCTGGTCGCCACCCGCGACTTCCACCCGGCTCTCGCCTCGCTGCTCGTGGAAGCGGCCAAGCGCGAGCACGCGCAGGGAAGCCTGCTGTCGGCCCCCGGCACGTTCCCCTCCGAACACTACGTGGACGTCCCGTTGTCCGACGAGGCCGCCCGCGCCTTGAGTCGCGGACCGTCCTGGGCCTACCGCGTCTTCCCGTTCTGGTTCGCGAGCTTCCTCGACCGGGCGATCATCTTCCTCCTCCCGCTGCTGACGCTCTTGTTCCCCCTGTTCAAGACCGCGCCGCCCATCTACCGCTGGGGCGTCCGGCGCCGCATCTACCTGTGGTACCGGGACGTGCGGGCCGTGGACCAGGCCATCCGCGGCCACGTGTCGCACGACGAACTCGAAGCCCAGCAGGCGGCGCTGAGCCGCGTCGAGGAGGAGGTCGCCGGGGTGAAGATCCCGCTCTCCTACATGCGGGAATTCTACGACCTCAGGCTGCACCTGGACTTCGTCCGCCGGCGGCTCGACGCCACGCTCGGACGCTGAGGCACGCCCGCCGAGTCCGCCGACGTCAGTGGATGCGTCGGACCTCCAGAACGGGGAGCCCGAAGAGGCGCTTGCCCAGGAGCGCTCCTTCGACATCGTGCTCCCGCGCGTCCGTCGCCTCGCGCAGCACGGCTTCTCCCGACGTGTCGACCACGCCTCCGGGGCGAAGGACGTAGAGGGGCCGGCCGTCGATCCAGAGGAAGTACACCCCAGGCTCCTTCCATCCCGGGGTCGGCTCGTAGCGGATGATTCCCTTGAACGTCGCGTCGTCCGCCTTCGGGGCCAACGGAGGGATCGCCGTGGGCTCCCGCCCGAGCTCCCGCGCCAACGCCGCGTCGTGACGCGCGACGCGCAGGGCGATCTCACGGTCGAGGTCGTCGTCCAGGGCCTTCGCCAGCCGGAGGACCGAAGGCATCGCCTTCGACTCCGTCTCCAGGGCCTTGTCGAGGCGGGTCGCCAACGCCACCACGGGCGCCTTGTCGTTGGACGCCGCGTTCTCGCGGAGGTCGTGGAGCGAGCGCTGCACGTTGCCCACCACCTCCATCAGGCGCATCGCCGACGCGCGCGCCTCGACGAGGCGCCGCGCCTCGGCCAGCTGCTCGGCCTCGACGCGTCGCTTGTCGCGCGCGGCGGCGAGCCTCGCGAGTCCGTCGGCATCGCGGGCGATCGGCCGGAGGAACCGATCGCTCACGTAGACGCGAATCTCCTCCGGGGCGACGACCCACGCCCACCGGTGGCCGAAGGGACGTTCCGTCCCGTCGCCCTCGGGCGCCTCCGCGTCCTCCGGCTCCGGATCCTCGATGTCGATCAGGGTGAGAAGCTCGCCCAGCGCGGGATGGTCCCGGAAGATGCCGGGCGCGGGCTCGCCCGCTTCGGGCGGGCACACGCGGAGGTTCAGGTTTCGCGCCATGACGCGGACGGACGAGGGTCCCTCCGGGACGACGTAGTCGAGGGAGACCGCGACGGGGAAGCCGGCGGGGATCCGGACGCCCTTCCACCCCGGGACGTCTTCGACGACGAGAAGGACGTCCCCCCGCGAGAGGGTCGTGACCGCACGGTTGTCCACGCGCGGTCCGACGCGGACGTTCACGCTCTCCCCCGTGACCTCGACGAGCGTGGGTGCCGTCGGGATCGGTCCCGCCGGCGCCGGTGATGCCGGCCCGTCGGCGAGGGCCGGCGGCAGGACGGGCGCGGCCAGGATGGCGAGGAGCAGCAGCGGGAGCGGGACGAGGAGGCGGGCGCCGGGCGACATAAGCTTCTCCAGGGCGTCGGGCGGTCGGCAGCCGACCGGCGGCGCATTTCCGAGGGTACCCATGGCCGACGACGCCGCTCCGTTCCCCTACCTTCGCTGGGCGAAGGCCCACCTCGACAAGGGGGACCCCCGCTCGTTGGGTCTCAGCGGTCGCCGCCGCCCCGGACCGGACGAGGTGGAGGGCCTCGCCCCGCCGTGGCCCCCCGAGGGGCCGGATCCCTGGACGGGGTGGCGGACGGCGGTGGCCCGGCACGAGGGACTCCCGGGGCCGGAGTGGGTGCTGCCATCGCTCGGAACGTCCCACGGGAACTTCGCGGTCGCCGTGGCGTTCGCCCGTTCGGGACGGATCGCCGTGGAGACGCCGGCGTACGAGTCGCTCCCCCGCATGGGGGCGGCCGTCTCAGCGAGGGTCGCCACCTTCCGGCGCGACCCGGCCCGCGGCTGGCGGATCGACCGCGCCGACCTGGAACGCGCGACGGAAGGAGGATGCAACCTCCTCGTGGTGACCGACCTCCACAACCCGAGCGGGGCACGGCTCCACTCCGAGGACCTCGATCACCTCCTGGCCGTCGCGACGCGCCACGACGCCCTCGTGCTGGTCGACGAGGTCTACCGCGAGCTCGATCCCCTGGACCGTCCGACCGCGGCGCGGACCCATCCCCGCGTGCTCGCCACGAACAGCCTCACCAAGTGCTACGGGCTGTGGGACCTCCGCGCGGGCTGGATCGCGGGAGATCCCGCGCGGATCGCGACGATCGACGCGTGGGAGGATCTCGTCGTCCCTGTCCTGCCCGCCGAGCCCCTCACCCGCGCGGCGGCGTTTCTCGCCGGCGCGCGCCCGCACCTGGAGCGAACCCGTGCGCGGGCCGCGACGGCCACGGCGCAGGTGGACCGCTGGGTCGGCGGCCGAACGGACGTCTCCTGGACGCCTCCGGACGCCGGCTTCACCGGGTTGCTCCGCCTCGCCGGGGGCGCGAGCGGCGACGCGGTGGCGGAGCGGGCGTGGGAGGCGGAGCGACTCCGCGTCGTTCCCGGCTCCTTCTTCCAGGTGCCCGACGCCGTCCGCATCTCCTACGGGAACGAACCCGCCGACCTCGACGCCTCCCTGTCGGCCCTGGGCCGCGTGCTCGACGCCGTTCCATGACGTCTACGTGGTCGCGCCCCGTTCGTAGGCGGCGCGCGCCGCCTCCAGCACGCGCCGGAGCGCCACGCCGTACTCCCGGGCGCGGGCGAGGGCGTCGTCGTGCTCCGGGGTCCCGGAAGCCCCGTCGGGACCGTCGCGCACCTTGACGCGCACGGCGCCCCAGGGCGTCTCGACGCGCACGTGGCGCCGCGCGAGCACCGTGCGGCCGACCGCGACGCGACGCACGCCAAGCGTCGGCGTCTCGCGAAAGAGCACCGTCTCGAGGCGCGCCTGGAGGCCCCGTTCGACGAGCACCGACAGCACCGCGCCCGGCCGGCCCTTCTTCATCGTCGCGGGCACGGACCAGGCGTCCAGGGCCCCCGCCTCGAGGGCCGCGTCGATCGCGCGCGCGATCTCCTGACCGGTCGCGTCGTCGAGATTCGTCTCCAGGAGCACGGCATCCGTCGCCGCACCCTCTTCCTCCTCGACGGAGCCCAGGAAGACGCGCAGCACGTTCGGGAGCCGCCCGCCCTCGAACGTCCCCGCCCCCGCCCCGACCGTCCGGATCGAGAAGCCCCCGGGGAGACGGTGCCCCCGGGCCAGGGTCCGCACCAGCGCGGCACCCGTCGGGGTGACCTGCTCGTGGCGCTCCCCGCTCGCGAAGACGGGGTGGCCCACCAACAGGTGCGCCACGGCCGGCGCGGGCAGCGCCAGCGCGCCGTGCGCGGTCTCCACGACGCCTTCCCCAAGGGGCAGCGGCCCGACGTGGACATCGTCCACCCCCAGGTCGGCGAGCGCGGTGCACGTGCCCAGCACGTCCACCAGCGCGTCGGCCTCGCCTACCTCGTGGAAGTGGACCCGGTCGGGCAAGACGCCGTGAACCGCGCTCTCGGCCCGCGCCAGCGCCTCGAAGGCACGGACGGCCCGCTCGCGCGCGGCCTCCGGAAGGGTCGTCGCCGCGCGAAGGCGGGCCACGATCGGCGCGAGCCCGCGTCCGTGCCGGCCTCCCTCGCGCACCTCGTCGGCCGGGCGATCGCCGTACAGGACGTCCACCTTCGTGGCGGCGAGCGGCCCGCGCGTCACCTTCGCGACGCGGATCCGGATGCGGTCGAGTCCCAGGGCCCGGACGACCTCGTCGAGGCGGGACGGCGGCCATCCGGCATCCACGAGCGCGCCGAGGCACATGTCCCCCGCGATCCCCGCCGACGCATCGAAGAAGGCCGCCTGCGTCATCCCGCCCTCCACCGCACCTCGACGTCCTCGCCGCCGTTCACGCCGAGCCGGCGGGCGGCGCTCTCGCCGTTCACCGCCACCTCGAGGTGCCCGCCGCTTCCCACGTAGCACAGCAGCGCGCCGGGCTCCACGTCGGCGAACGTCCGCGAGAGGCCGACGACCTTGCGCCCGCCCACGCGGACGGCCAGGCCCGCCTTCGAGGCGAGCCGGGTCCCGGGGACGTTCGTGACGAGGTTTCCGAACCGGTCCACCAGGAGGACCCGCCCGTCCACGCCCTCCGCACCAGGGACGGGACCCGGCGGCGCCGTCCGGGGAGCGGCGGCGGGCCCGACCTCGCCCAGCGGCATACCGGCGGCGATCCTCGCCCCGAGCGGCGCCATGACGTCCCTTCCCTCGAAGGTCGCCGAGACCGGCCGGTCGAGCAGCGCGCGGTTCTCGAAGGCGCGCACCTCCCCCTCCTCGAGCGCCGCCGCGAGCACGCCGTTGTCGGGTCCCACGAACACCCGCCCGTCCACGCGGCCGGCGAGGACGCGCCGGTCGCCGCCCACGCCCGGATCGACGACCACGACGGTCACGGAGGCGGGAATCGCCACCGGAGCGGCCGCGCGGAGCAGATACGCGGCGGCCTCGATGTCGCCTCGCGGGCAGTCGTGCGCGAGATCGACGATCGTCGCCTCGGGCAGCTCCCGGCGGATCGCCAGGTGCATCTGACCCACGTAGACGCTGCCCGGCCCGAAGTCGGTGAGCAGCGCCAGGACGGGCGTCACCGACCTCCGGCTCCGGTCCGCGTCCCCACCGCGCGATAGACCTCGTCTGCGTTGTAGGAGGACCGCACGAAGGGACCGCTGGCCACGGACAGGAAGCCCATCCCCCGCGCCTTCTCGCCCCATGCCTCGAACTCGTCCGGTGGCACGAAACGCTCGACGGGCAGTTGGGCGAGGCTCGGACGCAGGTACTGCCCCAGCGTCACGATGTCCACGTCGTGGGCCCGGAGGTCCTCCAGCACGCGCTCGAGGTCGTCGGGCTGCTCGCCGAGGCCCAGCATGAGTCCCGACTTCGTGAAGGACGTCGAGGAACGCTCCTTCACGCGGCTCAGCAGGCGGAGGCTCCGCTCGTACCCCGCTCCGGGGCGCACCCGCGGGTAGAGACGAGGCACGGTCTCCAGGTTGTGGTTGAAGATCGTGGGTTCCGCGTCCGTCACGACGTCGATCCACTGCTCGTCGCCCCGGAAGTCGGGCGTCAGGACCTCGATGACCGCCTCGGGCAGGCGTCGCCGGAGCGAACGAATCGTGTGGGCGAAGTGGCCCGCCCCCTGGTCCGGGAGGTCGTCGCGATCGACGCTGGTCACGACGACGTGCGCGAGGCCGAGGGCGGCGGCCGCCTCGGCGACGTGCTCGGGCTCCGCGGGGTCGATCGCCAGGGGCTTCCCCTTCGGGACGGTGCAGAACCGGCAGGTGCGGGTGCAGATATCGCCGAGGATCATGAAGGTCGCGGCGCGGCGCGACCAGCACTCGTTCAGGTTCGGACAGCGCGCACTCTGGCAGACGGTGTGGAGATTCTTGTCGCGGAGCAGGCCGCGGACCTGTTCGACCGCGTCGCCGAGCGGCAGCCGCTTCTTGAGCCACGGCGCCAGACGCTTGCGGGGCGCGTCCGGCCGCTCCAACCCGGGATCGTTCAGGGGGTGGGTCTGCTTCATCGCGCCCGAGGATACCGGGGCCCCTCAGCCCCGCACGACGCGCTCGTAGAGTGCCGCCGTCTCCCGGGCCAGACGATCGGCCCCGTACCGCCGTTCGACGTCGAGTCCCGCAGCCCGGCCCAGGTCGCGGGCGAGCGCGGGGTCGCCCGCCAGGCGGGCCATCGCCGCCGCGAGCGCGTCGGCGTCGCCCGGGGGCACCCAGAGGCCGTCCTTGCCGTGGTCCACGATGTCGGGCAGCCCGCCGACCGTCGGGACGATCGCCGGCTTCTCCAGGGCCTTCGCCTCGAGGACGACAATCGACGCCCCCTCGCTCCGCGACGAGAGCACCACGGCGTCCGCGGCCGCGATCCACGGCGCGACGTCCGCCACGGGGCCCGGCAGGAGGACGCGGCTCTCCAGCGAGGCCGCCGCCAGGCGGTCGCGCACGCGCGCGCGCAGCGGACCACCGCCGAGCATGACCAGGCGCACCGAGGGCGGCGCGCGTCGCAGGGCCTCCACGAGGAGAAGCGGGTCCTTCACCGCGACGAACCGCCCGGCCCACACGAGCAGCACCTCCCCCTCCGCGCACGTCCGTGCCCTCAGTCGCGCGGCATCGACCGCGTCGGCCCGCCGCTGCACGTCGTCCACGTCGATCCCCGGGGCGATCACGGCAACGTTCGCTCGCGGCAGGACCCGGTAGATCTCGACGAGGTCGCGGCGCTGGCGAGGCGTGAGGGCTACGCCCGCGCGCGTCCAGAGGCCGAGCGAGCGTTCGAGGCTGCGGGCCATCCCCCCCCACGGCCACCTGGCCTGGAAGTGGTGACCGTGGTAGGTGTGCACCGCGGGGACGGCGCACCACGCCGCAGCGAGCCGCCCCAGCAGCCCGGCCTTGCCGAGGTGCGTGTGCACGACGTCGGGGTTCGTCTCGCGGATCCACCGGCGGATCGCCTTCCACGCCTTCCCGTCCCGTGAGGGGTGGATCTCGCGCCGCAGCGCGGGCACGCGTTCCACGCGCACGCCGACCGCCTCGAGATCCGCAGTACCGTCCGGTTCGTAGCTCTCCACCGTGCCCGCGAGAACGGGACCGCTCCAACCGAGCCGGGCGAGGCGGGGCACGAGGGCCTGGAGCTGGCGCAGCGGCCCACCCCGGTTGAGGCGCGTCACGATCCTGAGGACGCGCCCTCCCGTCATCGACCTGCCTGCAGGATCTCGCCGAACGCGGCGACGGCGGCATCGACATCCGCGTCGTCCACGTCGAGATGGGTGACGAAACGGAGCGACGAGGGACCCGCCGCCACCGCGCGGACGCCTCGGGCGGCCAGCGCCGTGACGATCGGCGCCGCGCTCCGCCCCTCGGCCTCGACGATGACGATGTTCGTCTCCACCGGGCCGTGGGGCAGCGTGACGCCGTCGTGCGCGGTCAGCGCCTCGGCGAGGCGCCTCGCACGGGCGTGGTCCTCGGCGAGGCGTGCGCGGTTCTCGCGGATCGCGACGAGCCCCGGCGCCGCCAGCACGCCTACCTGGCGCATGCCACCGCCGAAGAGCTTGCGCACGTCGCGGGCGCGGGCGATCACGTCGGCGTCGCCGATCAGGAGGCTTCCCACCGGAGCCCCGAGCCCCTTGCTGAGGCAGGCCATGACCGTGTCGGCGACCCGCCCATACGCTTCCAGAGGCGTGCTCGACGCCACGGCGGCGTTCCAGATCCGCGCTCCGTCGAGATGCACGCGCGCCCCGCGCTCCCGGGCCACGGCACGGAGCCGTTCCAGGTGCCCGAGCGGCACGACTGCGCCGCCGTGGAAGTTGTGCGTGTTCTCCACCATCAGGAGCCGGCAGGCGGGGCGGAAGCCGCCGGCCTCGCGGAGCGCCGCGCGCGCCGCGTCGGGATCGATCCGGCCGCGCCGACTCGGAAGCGTCCGCGCCTGAAGTCCGGAGAGCGCCGCGAGGCCCGCCATCTCCCAGTCGAGGCAGTGCGCGTCCTCGCCGACGGCGACCTCTTCGCCGGGGTGGGCCAGCACGCGCGCAGCGATCTGGTTCCCCTGGCTCCCGGAGGCCACGAACAGCGCCTTGTCGCGACCGAAGAGTCCGGCGACCTCCTCTTCCAGCTCCCGGACCGTCGGATCCTCGCCCCAGACGTCGTCTCCGACCACGGCCGCGGCCATCGCCCGCCGCATGGCGGACGACGGCCGCGTCAGGGTGTCGCTTCGGAAGTCGGCGGGGGGGGCGTCGTCGGCGTCCGGCGTGGGATCACTCCCGTTCGAGCTCCAGGTCGTCCGGCGTCCCGAAGGCGCCGTCCGGACCCGCGGAGACGATCCGGAAGCCCTTCTCGGTCTTCCCGTACTGATAGTCGCCCTTCCACGGGTCCTTCGCGATGGGGGCCTTCACGTAGCCGCTCTCGGCGAGCTGGCCCAGGGAGTCCGGAAGCGCCTCGTTGTTCTGCCGGTAGACCTCGACGGCCTCGGCGAAGATCTCGAGCTGGAGCTGCGCGAGCTCCATGTCCATCTCCTGGTCCGTCGCGCTCATGGTTTTCGGTTCCACCGTGGAAGGTCCGCGGCGCACCATCGCCGTCGGCCTCGACACCGTCGTGCGAGCCGAGAGCAGGCCCACGCCTGCCCCCATCATCCCCACGAGCGGGAGCATCGGGATCGGCCCCTGCCACGAGAGGACGATCCCGTCCTTGTTCCAGGTCATGTACTCGCCGACGCTCCCGAAGTACTTCGAGACGCGGCTGGCCGGCGGGAGCAGCGCCCAGTCGATCTCGAAGGGCACCTCCTCCATCACGTTCGGCTTCGCGACGGCCTGGAGCAACGGCACCACGGTCCCGTAGAGCATCGTGAGGCCGCGGTGCACGTCGAGGTACTCCATGCCGCCCGCGTCGGCCGGCTTGAGCTCGAGGAGCTTGCTGAAGTCGGCTTTCGCGGCCAGGCCCGGCGTTCCGGTCGCCCCCTGCCGCAGCACGATCTCCTTCATCGTGTTCGGGACGAGCGTGATGACCAAGCGGTCTCCGATCATCGCCCACGTGGGCGTGAACGGGACGGGGTCGTTACCGTGGGCCGCCTGCATCCCGAAGAGATGCATGGTGGACCCGTGGTAGGCCAGCTCGCGGAGGTTCGCGACGACGTCGTTCTCTTCGTTGAGCTGCCCGGCAATCCCCTGGCAGACCTTCACGAACGTCGGCTCGAAGGAGGCCGGGTCCTTCACGACGAAGGCCATGGCCACCTCGGGGAAGAGTCCACCGGCGGGCGGGAAGGTCATGTACGCGCCGTACGGCCCCGCGAGGCCGCCGAGCAGGTCCTTCTCGACATCGACCTGGAGGATCTGGTTCGCCATCTGCACGGCCTGGTCGATCTGCGCGCCCGCCTCCGGATCCACGCGCTGGGCGAGCGTGCGGATGCCCGGAAGGAGCTCGGAGAAGTTGAGGCTCGTCTCCCCCCACCAGAACGTTCCCTCCGGGGCCATGTCGAGCGTGCGCGGCTGCCGCATCGGCGCCATCCGCACGAGCGGGATCAGGCCGTGGTCCGCGTCCGGGGCGTGGACCATCAGCGTGTCGCGGAAGCCGTCCCCCTGGAACGACATGCCATAGGCGACCGAGTCGATGGTGTCGAGCCCGAGGGCGTCCGCGATCCCGCGCTCCTGCGCGGGCATCTGCCCGCCGAACCGGTCCAGCGCAGCGTGGACGTTCCCGTAGCCGAAGATGGCCAGGTCCTCGCCGCCGCACCGGGCCCGTACCTTCCGGAACTCGGGCGCGTTCGCCAGCGCGTCGTCGCCGGCCGGCTGGAGCATCTGGTCGAGCAAGGCCGCGTCGGTCGCGACGAGCAGCGTCGTGTCCGTCACCGTCGCCGTGATCGGCATCCCGCCCGCGTCGATGGACAACCAGAGCCGGCCCTCGCGGGTCTCCATGTGGATGTTCTGGCCCTGCGGATCCATCTGCTCCTGCATGCCCTGGAGGAAGGACTTGAACCCCTCGGTCGAGTCCTTGAAGTCGATGCTCATCGCCGCTTCGACGCGCTTGTTCTGAGGGTCGGCGTCCACGAGGGCGAGCGCGATCTGGCCCTTCACATGGCTCAACTGCTGCAGCAACTCCATGGCGCCCGGCGGCATCATGGACATGCTCTGCTGGGCCAGCTCCTCCATCTGGGCGTGGATCGGCTTCAGGAACGCCTGCATCTCCTCGTCCGCCATGAGGCGCCCGAGGCCGGTCTCTTGCCAGCGGCTCTCGAGATCCTCGATGCGATCGCCGCTCACGAACAGGAGCGACGACGCGGGCACGTGCTGCTCGAGCAGGTACCCGGTTCTCGGCTCCGCCCGGGCGGGCAGGAAACCGAGCGTGGCGATCAACAGAACGAACGGAATCCAACGGACCGTGCGACTCATGGTGGTGCTTCCTCCAAGCGGTGCATTGTGCCGTACCGTCAGGCTCCGAGGAGGTTTCGCAGCCGAGCGACGGCCTCGGCGATCCGGGCGGCGTCACGGGTCAGGGAGAGACGGAGGAAACCCTCCCCCCGGGGCCCGAAGTCGGCCCCCGACACGGCGGCCACCCCTCCCTCCTCCAGGAGCCGGTGCGCCAACTCGCCGGAGCCGGGACCTCGCTCCCGGGCGTCCACGAAAGCGTAGAACGCGCCCTCCGGGCGGTCGCAGGAGAGGCCGGGCAGATCCTGGAGGCCCTTCATCAGGAGGTCGCGCCGGTCGCGGAAGGTGGCCACCATCCGCGCCACGCCGTCCTGCGGCCCCTCCAGGGCGGCGAGCGCCGCCCGCTGCACGAACCGGACCGCGCAGGACACGCTGTTCGTGATCAGCTTCTCGAAGAGCGGGGCGAGCGGGCGCGGCAGGACGGCATGGCCCAGTCGCCACCCGGTCATGCTCCAGGTCTTGGAGAAGCCGTCCACGAGGATGGTGCGCTCTGCCATTCCTTCCACCGATGCGATCGAGCGGTGCGGCACGCCGTAGACGATCCGGGAGTAGATCTCGTCGCTCAACACGTGGAGCGGAAGATCGCGGCACATCGCGGCGATCCCCCGGAGTTCCTCCTCCCGATGGACCACGCCCGTGGGATTGCCCGGGCTGTTCAGGACGAGGAGACGCGTGCGTTCGCCGAGCAACGACGCGAGGCGATCGAGGTCGGGCCGGCGGCTCTCGCCGCTTCCCGGGTCGTACGTCCTGACGCGTGCCCCCATCGCCCGCGCCATCGAGGCGTAGATGGGGAAGCCCGGGTCGGGCAGCACCACCTCGTCGCCCTCCTCCACGAGGGCGAGGAAGGTGAAGAAGATCGCCGGTTTCGCGCCGGGGCACACGACGACCTGGCTGGGGTCCACCGCCAGGCCGCGCGAGGCGGCGACGTCGCGGGCGAGCGCTTCTCGCAGCTCCGGCAGTCCCCCGGGAGGGGCGTAGCCGGTCTGACCGTCGCGGAGCGCGCGGATGGCCGCCTCGACCACATGCGGGGGCGTGGGGATGTCGGGCTGTCCCAGCTCGAGGTGGATCACGTCGCGACCGGCGCGCTCCAACTCCAGCGCGCGGGTGTGGACGGCGAACGCGCCCTCGCTTCCCATCCGCGCCATGCGTCGGGCGATCTTCATGCCTCCGATGGTGCCGGAAGGAGGAGGTTGCTACGCTTCGGGCGTGACCGAAGACGAGCGCCCCTTCCATCTCTCGCCGGAGCCCGAGAAACCCGCCCGGCCGCCCGAGCCGCCCCGGGTGCCCGAGCCGCCGCCTCCCGCGGCGCCCGCCCCGCCCGAGGAGCCCCCTCCCGACGCGGGGCCCACCGATGGTGCCGGCACGCGCCTCGCGGCGTTCCTCGCCGACCGGGGGCTCGGCCCCGTGCCCCTGTCGCTCCTCGCCTTCTCGCTGGCGGCGCTCGGGGGCGTCCTCTTCCTCCTCTTCCACCCCCGCCTCGGCGCCGTCGCGGGGCTGATCGCCCTGGCGGCCCAGGCCGCAGCGGTCCTTCCCCAACCCGACGGCACCCGGAGCCCCTTCGCCCGGGCGATCGACCCGGCCCTCGACCTGCTCTTGATGGGCGGGTTGATCGGCCTCGTGGTCACGTACCTCGGTCGGGCCGCGGCCCTCCTCACCCTGCTGGTCCTCGTGCTGGTCGCCTGGCTGGCCCGGTTGGAGGACGCAGGGGCCCCGGGGGGCGGCAAGGGCCTCTGGCGGCGGGCCGATCGCCTCGGGATCGTGCTCGCCGGCACCCTCTTCGGGAGCGTGGTCTGGGCCCTGGGCCTCGTCGCGATCATGGGCACGCTCGACGCCTGGGTGCGCCTGGAGCACCTCCACGACCCGCGTCGGCCCGGTGGACCGACCTTCCTCCGCCCCCTTCTCCAGCCGGACGGGCGGCTCGTACCCGCCGTGCGCTGGGGCACGCTCGCCTTCGCCCTGCTCCTCCTCGTCCTGCTGCGCCGGACCGAGGGCTGGCCGTTCTGAGGGTCCGGGGCGCCTCGCCGGATATCGTCCCCCCATGCGCCGCTTCCTCCCCCTCCTCACGCTCCTCGCCGGGGTCGCCGCGTGCATGGGCGGCTTGCCGTCCTGCGGCGGCGGCGACACCACCCGCCCCGTCGTCCTGGGCACGATCCCGCCCGCCGGCTCGGTGCTCGACAACGTGGTCAACGAGTTCGTCGTGGTCTACGACGCGCCCGTCCACATCCTCAACCGGGATCAGGTGACCGGTCTCGACCGCCGGGGCGAGGTCCCCATGACCGCCTTCGAGGACAGGGTCCACCCCAACTGGCTCCGCGTGCGGCCGTCCTCCACCACCCTCCTCCTGCCGGGGGCCTTCGGCCTCCGGTTGGGCGCCGGTCTGGAGGTGAACGGCGACGACCAGTATCGCCTCGAGGACGTGGAGTTCGGCTACACCTTCGGGCGGGGCTCGAACCTCTTCCTGGGCTCCCGAGGTCGATCCGCGGTCGTCGAGGTGGACCCCGACACCTTCGCCGAGTTCGACGCGGTCGCCACCCCGGCCGGGCGCGTCCCCCTGGGGCTTCGCGGCACCCAGGTTGGAACGGACGTCCGCCTGTGGGTCCAGACCGACGAAGGAGGCGGCACGGGCCACTCCCTCGCCTGGTACACGCTCGGCGACGCGGCCATGACCGAGATCCCCCTCACGACGGGCGGCGGCGACCTCGTCGCCACGCACCGCGCGATCGCCCTGGGCCGCGACGGCGTCCACCTCTTCGTCGCCTATCGGGACGAGGCGCTGGGCCGTGTCCGCCTGAGCGAGATCGACGTGACGACGGCCACGGAGTCGCGGACGCTCGTCCTCTCGCCTCCCTCCTCCGCCGGCACGGAACCGCTGGGGCTCGCCACGTCGCCCCTGGGCCTGGACGTGCTCGTCGCATGCCGGACGGACGGCGGCGACGTGCTGTGTGCCGTGTCGGTGGACGACTTCACCGAGCGGAACCTCGGTCCCGTCGCGGGCCTCGACGGCTACCCGCTCGACCAGGGCGCCGGGGCCGTCGCCACGTGGGGCCAGCTCGCACTGGTCGCGGGCGAGGAGCAGCCCACCGGCAGCGTGTCGGCGATCAAGTGGCAGCCGCCGCCGGAGTTCGTCGGACACAGCCCCAGCCAGGTCACGGGCATGCCGCAGGACCTCCTGAGCACGCCGGACGGCCTGTGGCTCGTGACGGCCCTCGCGGGCTACGACGGCGACCTCGGGCTCGTCCGGCGCACGCTGTCGTTCTTCTACGACCCGGCGGCCGTGAGCGTCGCCACGACGACGTCGGGCGCGAACCCCGCCGCGACCGCCGTCCGCGCCCTCGTGCCGTACCGCACGCAAGCCCGGTTCCTGACGCTGTTCGACAACGACGCCGTTGCCCGCTGGGGCTGGTCGCCCACGGAACTCGTCCAGGAGGATGCGGATGCCGGTCTGGACGGCGTCCAGGCCGTGGACGTCACGCTCGTCGCGCCGGACGCCGTCTCCGGCACCTTCGTCTCGGGGTACTACCCGCCCTGACCCGGCGCGTGGGCGCTTCGCCGGTCAGCCTCTCCCGAACAGCAGCAGCGCCACGAACCCGCCCGCCGCGAGGATGGCGAACCCGATCGAGAGCCAGAACACGCGGGACTGGGCGGCGTGGACCTTCTCGACCAGCATCTCGACCTGCTTGCTGAGCACCTTCTGCGTCTCGCGGTGCTGGGAGTGCGCCTGCTGCTGGGCGCGGTGGAACACGTTCAACGCACGGTTCTGGGTGTTCTGGAAGGTCGCGAACACGTCTTCCTGGGTGGCCGCGATGGAGCGGATCATCGTCAGTTGCGTCTCGGACTGCCGCCGGTTGGTCTCCAGGCCCTCGCGCAGGACGGTGGCGTGCGTCTCCAACGCCTCCGCGGTCCTCACCTGAAGATCGTCGAGGAACTTCGACTGCTCCTGCTGCTGGAGTGCCAGGCCCCGGAGGAGGTCCGGCACCGTGTCGAGCCGCGCCAGCACGTCGCGCGTACCCGTACCCATGTGCTCGAGCTGCCGGCTGATCTGCGCCATGCACTCGATCTGCGCCCGCTGGATCCGCGGTACCTGCTGGAGGTAGTCCGGAAGGGCCTGGAGGGTCTGGCGGAACTGACCGTCGCGATCCTGCAGGGTCTCCTTGATGGCCACCAGGAGTCGGGACAGGTCCCGGAAGCCGCTCGAGACCCGCTCGCCGATCTCCCCCTGCGGGCCGAGACTCCTGGGCTCGGAGACGTCCAGGGCCCTGGACCCCTCCACGGCCACGCCGTCTCCCCGCCGCACGCCGAACAGGCGCGACAGGAGGGTGTCCTCCTCGCCCGGGCCGCCGGGGGACTCGTGCGGGTGTTGTACCGGCTCCAGCACGGCGCTCGCCCTCCAGGGCGGAGGCGAAGAAGGGGCCCCCGCTCCGTCGATCGTACGCGGGGTAGGGACGCTGCCTAGCGTCGCATTCCGCGGGTCCAACGAGCCATGACGGCGCCCCCCCGGCGCCGCCGCTTCGCGGCCCCACCGGATGGGATCATGCCCAGGGGGGCTCCGCCCCCCTACGCTCCGTGCTGCAGCCCTCCGCTACCCCACGAAGCGGTCCGGGGTTTCGCACGGCCCTCGCGCGAAGACACCGACCCACGAGGCGGACGGTGGATGGTGGAGCCGAGGGGAGTCGAACCCCCGGCGCCGCCGCTTCGCGGCCCCACCGGATGGGATCATGCCCAGGGGGGCTCCGCCCCCCTACGCTCCGTGCTGCAGCCCTCCGCTACCCCACGAAGCGGTCCGGGGTTTCGCACGGCCCTCGCGCGAAGACACCGACCCACGAGGCGGACGGTGGATGGTGGAGCCGAGGGGAGTCGAACCCCCGGCGCCGCCGCTTCGCGGCCCCACCGGATGGGATCATGCCCAGGGGGGCTCCGCCCCCCTACGCTCCGTGCTGCAGCCCTCCGCTACCCCACGAAGCGGTCCGGGGTTTCGCACGGCCCTCGCGCGAAGACACCGACCCACGAGGCGGACGGTGGATGGTGGAGCCGAGGGGAGTCGAACCCCTGACCTCTTGAATGCCATTCAAGCGCTCTGCCAACTGAGCTACGGCCCCGGGCGTCGGCGTCGCGATTCTGCCCGGGGGGCGGCTCGCGTCAACCCCGGCGGGGCCCGACCTTGTCGGGCCTCGCGGGCGTGCCTATCCTCACGCCGGCTCTTTCCACATCCGTTCGAGGTCCACGCTCCATGGCCACGTCGTGGTCGGAAGAGGGGTGCGAATCCCCCGCGGAGCCGCCGCTGTAACCGGGGACGACCTCCGCTCGGATCGCGCACGCGCGCGATCGACAGGCCACTGCGCCCGCCAGGCGGGCGTGGGAAGGCGCGGAGGACGGACGATCCGGGAGCCAGAAGACCGGGGCGGGGACCCCAACCCGGGAGACTCCCATGCTCGACCGGCCCCACGTGCGCGCGTGCCTCGCGCTCCTGCTGGCCTTCCTCGTTCCCGCCTGCGGCGGGGGCGCTTCCTCCCCTTCCTCCGACACCCCCTTCGTCGCCACCTACCCCGGCGACGGTCCGGGCGGAGGCCCCGGCGAGCCCGGCGATTCGACGCCGCCGCCCCCCTCCTCGCTCGCGCCGCTCTTCGATCCCGACGCGTGGACCCACGAGCGCACCGCGCTCTTCGGCAGCTTCCCCTCCGACCTCGTTCGGCACGGCCTCACCGCGTTCTCGAATGACGCCGACCAGATCGAGGAAGAGGGCGCGCGGATCGTTCCCCTGGACGTGTCGGGGCCCGTCCCCACCGCCTCGCGGAACCTCCTGCCCGTGACCCTCGAGGCGTCCGACCTCCGGGACAGTCACGGCGCCCCCGGCGTCCTCGCCAACCCGATCGGCTTCGGATTCTTCCTCGGCGACATCGAGATCGTGTCCGACGAGCTCGGCTTCGTCCTCGTGAACGCGGGCGGCTCCGACTCGGATCCCGCGCTCTCGAACCTCGTCGCCTTCGACCCGACCCGCGGCACCGTGCTCCAGACGGTGGACCTCGCCTTCCTCCAGCCCGCCCAGGGCGCCACCGACTCCCACGGCAACGCGGTCCCTCTGGCCGGCTTCCGGCAGGCCGGGGCCGAAGCGCTCCACTACGTCGCCACGGGACCGGATCGCGGACGTCTCTACGTCGCCATGAGCAACTTCCGGATCGCCGCGCCGTCGTACGGGGCCTGGAAGTACCCCGGCACGGTGCAGATCTACGACGTCGAGCCGGGGAGCGCACAACCCGTCCGATCGCGACCGCAGAACGGGCCATCGACCCAGACGATCCTCCTGGACGGCTACAACCCCGTCGCCCTGCAGACGATCGTTGCCGAAGGCCCGAACCTGCGACTCCTCGTGACGGTGGCGGGGACCACGGAGACGGACGACACGTTGGCGCTCGTTCCCAACACGCCCGCAAGCCTCCAGGTCTTCGACGCCCTGACCGCCGCGTATCTCGGCCGCTTCGACCTGGGCCTCGCCGGACTGGCCGCGACGCGTCCCGCTCTCGGCCTCGACGGCGTCGGCCACCGCGTCGGGTTCTTCCCCTCGGCGGTCACCGGCGAGGTCTACCTCGCCCGACTCGACGGGGTGTTCGCCGATCCCGTGGACGAAGGGCGCATCGCCGTGCTGCGCGGCCCCGCGAACGGCATCCCGATCGCCGCCGACGACGCGGGCGGCCCCGGAGGCAACGTCACCGCGGTGGGTCTGATCGACGGCGGCCGCTGGCTCGTCGTCGCCGGATTCGGCGACCTCTTCGCCTATCCCGCGCCCACGCCCGGCCGCCTCTACCTCCTCCGCCTTCCTCCCGACCTCGTGACCGGCTCGGGGTTCGGGACGAACTTCGTACCGGGGTGGACGCGCCTCGACACGCTGCCGGGTCGCGCCCCGGGCGCCATGGTGACGCTGCCCCCGGGGCAGGGCCGGCCCCACGTCCTGCTCTCCGTGAGCGGCGCCCTGGACCTGGACACCTACGCGGGCGCCACGCCGGCCAGCGTGGGAGCCCTGTGGCTGAGGGGCTTCGCCGATTGACGTAGGATGGTCGCGTGAAACGCACGACGCGCCCTCTCCTTCTCGTCCTGCCGGCGGTGCTCTGCATGTGGATCGCGTCGGGGCTCGGGGCGCCGGAGACGTCCGCTCCGCCGGGCCCCTTCCACCACATCCGCGTGGTGGACTTCCCCGGGGAGATCGGCGCCGTCCTCGCCGCCTATGTCGAGCGGCAGGCCTCCGCCGCCGAGGCGGACGACGTGGACTGCCTCGTGCTCCGCATCGAGAGTCCCGGCGGGACCGTCCTTCACAGCATGCAGATCGGCGACCGGATCATGGAGATTCCCGACCGGATCCACGTCGTGGCCTGGATCCCCAAGGAGGCGTACAGCGGCGCGGCGTTGGTGTCGATGGCGTGCGACGAGATCGTCATGGGCCGCGACGCCCACCTGGGCGACGCCCAACCGATCACGATCGGAGCGGAGGGCATCAAGCCGGTCGGCGAGAAGATGGAGAGCCCGCTTCGCGCGAAGTTCCGCGCCTACGCGCAGCGCAACGGCCATCCCGTCGCGCTCGCGGAGGCCATGGTGAGCGCCCGCGTCGAGGTCCTGCGCGTCCGTGACCCGAAGGGCGAACTCCACCTCGTGCGCGGGCAGGACTACCTCTACGCCGACGACGATGCCCTCATCGTGGACGGGTACGAGAAGAAGGACCTCGTCCAGGTCGGCCCGCCCGTCGTCCACCAGGGGGAGTTGCTGACCTTCACGGCCAAGGAAGCGGCGGAGTACGGTTTCCTGGACCGCACGTTCGAGGACGGCTCGCCCTTCCCCCGGAACGAGGCAGCCCTGCTCGATGCGCTCGCGGCCCCCGGTGCCCGGATCGAGAAAGTCGGGCTCAGTTCCGCGGAGATGGCCAGCCGCTGGCTGCTGGGGCTCTCGGGAGTGCTCGCCGCGGCGGTCGCGCTGGGACTGCTCGTCACGTTCTGGCAGGGGGTCGGCACCATGACGTTCGTGGGGGCCGGCGCCCTCGTGCTGGTCATCCTGATCAACGCGACGGCCGACCAACTGAACGGTTTCCCGGTCTTCCTGATCGCGCTCGGCGCCTTGCTGATGGCCGTGGAGATCTACCTCATCCCGGGCTTCGGCGTGGCCGGCATCCTCGGCATCGCCGCCCTCGGCGCGGGGTTCCTCTTCCTCGCCCTCGGGGTGGCCCCGGGCGGCTCCGGTGAGTTCTCCTTCGACCGGGACCGCACGGGCGCGGCGGTCGACTTCGGCCTCCAATTCGTCGTGACCGTGCTGGCGGGCCTCGGTCTGCTCGTCCTGGCCGCGCGCTACTTCCCCAGCCTCGGCCCGGGCCGCCGCCTCATGCTCGCGGTCCCCGCCTCCCACCCGGCATCCGTCGCCACCTCGCGTCTCGCGCCGGGCGTCGCCCTCGGAGCCCGCGGCGTCGCCACGAGCAAGCTCCGGCCCGCCGGGAGCGCCGAGATCGACGGACGGACCGTGGACGTCCTCACGCTCGGCGAGTATGTGGATGCCGGAACGCCGGTCGAGGTCATTGGCGTCGAGGGGACTCAGGTCACGGTGCGTCCCGCGCGGGAGACCACCTAGGTGCTCCTAGCCATCGTCCTCGTGCTGGTGGGCCTCGCCTTCGTCGTCGCGGAGGTCTTCTTCGTGAGCTTCGGGCTGATGAGCCTGATCGCCGGGGGATTGATCCTGTTCGGCGACGTGCTTGCCTTCCAGGTCGGCCACACCTTCGGGTGGATCCTCGTCGTCCTCGAGGTGATCCTGGTCCCCGTGCTGGTTCGCGGAGCCTTCGTCGTTCTTCCCCGGCTGCCCTTCGGTCGCCGCATGGTCCTCGGCAAGCCCTCGCCCGTGCTCCGCAGCGGCCGGACCGACCTCTCGGCCCTCGTCGGGGAGCGGGGACGGGCCCTGTCGGACCTCCGGCCCGCCGGTACGGTCGAGATCGGCGGCCAGCGCATGAGCGTCATCGCGAACGGGCCCTTCATCCCCCGCGAGGCCGAGATCGAAGTGGTCGCCGTCGAAGGAAGCGAAGTCCGCGTCCGCCTCGTCCACCCGCTCCCCGAGGAGTCCGAGACCCCTCTACTCTGAAGCCCGTAGGAGACTCCGATGCCGGTGCTCTTCCCTTTCGCTGCGGTCGATGTCACGACCATCCTTCTGGTCCTCGGACTGCTGGTCGTCTTCGTCGTCCTCCTGGTCTTCCTCAAGTTCTTCAAGCTCTGGATCCAGGCCTACTTCGCCGGGGCCGACATCTCGCTCTTCGAGTTGGTCGGGATGTGGCTGCGGAAGGTGAGCGGCGGCGTGATCGTGCAGAGCAAGATCATGATGGTCCAGGCGGACCTCCCCATCAAGACGAGGGAGTTGGAGGCCCACTACCTCGCCGGGGGCAACGTGCCGAAGACGGTCCGCGCGCTCATCGCGGCCGACCGCGCCGGCATCACGTTGAACTTCCCCACGGCCGCCGCCATCGACCTCGCCGGTCGCGACGTCCTCGACGCGATCCAGACGAGCGTGAACCCGAAGGTCATCGACTGCCCCGATCCCCGCAAGGACAAGCCCGCGGTCGCCGCGGTCGCCAAGGACGGCATCCAGGTCCTGGCCAAGGCCCGCGTGACCGTCCGGACGAACCTGAAGCAACTGGTGGGTGGTGCCACCGAGGAGACGATCATCGCTCGCGTCGGCGAGGGCATCGTCAGCACCATCGGTTCGTCGGAGAGCCACAAGGAGGTGCTCGAAAACCCCGACCGCATCAGCAAGACCGTGCTCGCGAAGTCCCTCGACGCCGGGACCGCCTTTTCCATCCTCTCGATCGACATCGCCGACGTGGACATCGGAGAGAACATCGGCGCGCGGCTGCAGACGGATCAGGCGGAAGCCGACAAGAAGGTCGCGCAGGCCAAGGCGGAGGAGCGAAGGGCTCTGGCCGTCGCGCGCGAGCAGGAGATGAGCGCGACGGTGATGGAGAATCGCGCGAAGGTCGTCCTGGCCGAGGCCGAGATCCCGAAGGCGCTGTCCGAGGCGCTGCGGAGCGGCAACATCGGCGTCATGGACTACTTGAACCTGAAGAACATCCAGGCCGACACCGCAATGCGCGAGAACCTCGGGGGCGAAGCGTCCCGCGAGGACGATGCGGAGATCTAGTGTGCCGTGCCGGAAGTTCCTATCCATGAGGCCGTGCGGCACGCTGGCCTGGGGGCGATCGGCCCCCTTCGTCCTCCTTGCGTACGGTCATACGCGGTGTCGTCCTCATGGGGCCTCCGCTCCCCATCCAGCGCGCCGATCGGAGGCGAACGCCGCCAAGGGACACCCTCGGGGGTCCCAACGGGCGTCTTCCTTTGCACACGAAGTTGCGACCCAGGACACTAGCCGCCGTGGATGACGCCCTCGGCCAACTGGTGGTGCTGCTCCTGATCGGAGCCGCGTGGCTCGTCAAGGGCATCGCCGATGCGAAGCGCAAGCGCGACCTGATGGTCCAGCGCCGACCGGAGGATCCGGACGTGGACGCCTCGCCGCGGCGACAGCCCTCGCCGCCCGTCCGCGTCCCCCCGATGTCCCCCGCCCCGTTGTCTCCCGTGCCCTGGCCTCCGGTGCCGACGGCTCCCCCGCCGACTCCTCCCGCCGCGCGGTTCCCCCCCGCGCTCGTCCTGGCTCCCTCGTCCTCCACCGCGCCGCGGCCTTGGAGGCACGGGCCCGCCCGGAGGAGGCGGTTGCGGCACCGGGCCCTGCGGGCGCTCGCGGGAGGGGGGCCCGTTCGCGACCCCGCCCGGATGGTCCGCGCGGGGATTCTCTGGAGGGAGGTCCTCGGTCCGCCCCGCGCGCTCCGCGGGCCGCATCGCGCGCCGTGCTGGAGCCGCTATCGCCGGGGCGATGCGTAGACCACGGGTGCCAGCAGCTTCTCGACCGGCGCATCGTCGTCCGTGAGGACGCGGCGCTTCGCACGCCGGACCACCGCGGCCACGGTCGCGGTGTCGGCCACGCGGGCCCTGCCTCCTCTCGCGCTGTCCAGCACGCGGCCCTCGAGGCCCAGGTCGCGGTCCGTCGCGACGACGAGCCAGGCGTACCGGCCGACGGACGTGCGCGGCTCCTCGGAGACCAGGTAGACGCGATCGAAGACGAAACCGAGCGTGTGGAGCATGGCCCCGAGGAAGAGACCCGAGTCCATCGAGTCGATCACGTTCACCATGTAGACGCCCCCCGGCTTCAGGCGCGCCTTCACCTCCCGGTCGAACTCGATCGTCGTCAGGTGGAAGGGCACGGCGATGTGGTCGAACGCGTCGCCGAAGACGAAGTCGAAGTCGTGGGCCCCCGCGCGCCCGCGCAGCGCGGTCCGGGCGTCCTCATCGAGGATCCGGTGGCGGGGATCCTCCGCGAGCCCCAACCAGGTCCGCGCGACGGCCGTCACGCGGGGGTCGATCTCCGCGGTCGTGATCCGTAGGCCCTCACCGCGCGTCGCGAGCAGGAAGCGGGGAAACGCATACGCGCCGCCGCCGATGAAGAAGCAGCGCACGGGTCCCTCGTCCGGCCACAGGTGGGCGAGAAGCGTGGCCTGGAGCCGCTCGTATCCGTACCAGAGCCAGGTCGGGTCCGTGGGGTCCACGCCGCCGTGGACGAGGCGGTCCAACCGCAGTTGCCGGGCGTGCAGGACCCGGTCGTAGAGGCGGTCCACGGCGTCGGCGTTCCCGCCCAGGGCGACGAGGCGATCCCGCTGCTCGATCCGCATCGCGCCGCGCCAGTGCAGGAGGCCCCGCTCTTCGTCGTAGAACCCCTGGAGATGGAGCACAGGGTCCCCGGCGACCTCGATCGTGCCGAGCGTGCCGGGAACCGCCGTGCGGAACTCCTGGTCCACCTCGGACATCGACTGGACGCGGATGCGCGAGTACCGGCTGTCCTCGACGTGGAGGACGTCCTCGTCCACCGGCAGGGCGAGCCGCCGGGCCAGGGCGCGCCCCTCCTCCCACGGCCCGTGAAGGAGGACGGCGGGCGCGAGGATCAGCGCGTAGAGGGCGTACACAGCGTAGGACTTGCGCCGCCAGACGTACGCGCAGCAGCACGCGAGCGCGAAGGCGACGAAGAGGATCGTCCGCTCCAGACCGGCCAGGGGAATCAGCGCGGCCGCGGCGAGGACCGCTCCGGCGACGGCCCCGACCGTCCCGATCGCGTAGAACCACCCGACCACGCGGCCGTGCGCGGCGGGAGCGCCCAGGGCGGCCCGCACCAGCACGGGGGGGATCGCCCCGAGGAGCGCCGAGACGGGAAGGAAGGCGACGGCCGACCCGCCCAGCGTCGCGGCGGGCCACGAGATGGATCCGCCTTCGGACCACCGCGCCGCGCTCGAGAGGATCGCCGGCGCCCACAACAGCCCGAGCGTCGCCACCGAAGAGCCCACGAGCAACCCGAAGAGGAGAGGACGCGGAGGAAGGCGATCCGCCAGCGTTCCCCCCCCATCGCGCCGACCGTGAGCCCGGCCAGGACGACGCCGATCACGGACGTCCAGGTGTAGAGGGAGGCGCCGAAGGCATCCGAGGCGAGGCGTCCCGCGAGCACCTCGACGGCGAGCAAGGCCGCCCCCGCGACGAACGCCAGTGCGAGGAACGCGACCGGGGGTCGGGGGGCCGACCCGGGGATCCGCGGGCACGCCGGCAACGACCAGGGCGCGAGGGTGGCGCCCGCGGCGAGGAGCCCCGCTCCCGCGATCGCGGTCCGCGAGAGCCCCCACTCGGGGATCGCCTCCCACGCGGCGAGGAGGGCCCCGCCGACGCTCCCGAGCGCGCCCGCCGCCGCGATCGTCCCGAGCCACCGCCCCCGGCGCGCCCCGGCGGCGAGACCGGCGCGCGCGAGGACCGGCGGGATCGTTCCCGCCAGGAAGGCCGCGGGAAGGAAGGCCAGGGGGACGAGAAGGAACGGTCTCGGCCCGGGGGCGATGCCCGCGGTGGCGGCGGCCGCCGCGCCCACGAGCGGGACCGTGAGAGCCGTCGCCGTCGCGCCCAGCACGAAGAGGGCGGGGAGGAGCCCCCGCTGCACGCGGTCCGCCAGCCAGCCCCCGGCCGCGCTGCCCATCGCGAGGCCTCCCAGGAACGTGACGATGGAAGCCGTCCAGGCCGGAGCCCCGGTCCCGACGGTCGGCGCAACGAACCGGGGCGCCAGGATCTCGAGCACCATCACGACGACGCCGCCGATCAGGGCCAGGACGACGTGTCGGAGCGGGAGGACCGTCGAGCCGCGCATGGTGCGGCTAGGCCTCGATCTCCTCGACCAGCCCCACCCCCTGTTCGGCGATGAGGCCGTCCACGAGGTTGACGACGCGGTGCGCCTGTCGGGCGAGCTTCGCGTCGTGCGTCACGACCACCATGGTCTGGCCGCTCGTGGCGTTGAGATCCCACAGGACGCTCCGCACGTCCTCGGCGGTCTTCCCGTCCAGGTTGCCCGTCGGCTCGTCGCAGAGCAGGAACCGGGGCTCGTTCTGGAGCGCCCGCGCGATGGCCACGCGCTGGCGCTCGCCGCCGGAGAGTTGGGAGGGACGGTGCGACGTGCGGTCGGCGAGTCCGACGGTCTCCAGCAGGCTCGCCGCACGCTCGCGCATCGCGTGTTTGTGGTGGGACCACGCCCGGGTGCCGTAGCGGATCATGGAGGGAAGGAGGACGTTCTCCAGGGCGGAGAGCTCGGGGAGCAGGTGATAGAACTGGAAGACGAAGCCCATCAGGCGGTTGCGGAGCCGGGCCCTCTCCGCGGAGGACAGGTGGGTCCGGTCGCGTCCCTCGTAGAGGACCTCGCCCGCGTCGGCCCGATCCAGCCAGCCGAGCACGTGGAGCAGGGTGCTCTTCCCGCAGCCGCTCTTGCCCAGGATCGCGAGGATCTCCCCCTCGTGGACGTCCAGGTCGACGCCGCGGAGCACTTCGAGGACCCCGCCCCCCACCGAATAGCTCTTGTGGACGCCGTGGGCCGTGAGGAGAGGGGACTCACTCATAGCGCAGGGCCCTCACGGGGTCCATCCGGGCCGCCCGCATCGCGGGGATCAACCCGGCGACGAGCGCCATGGCGAGGCTCCCGCCGACGATCCACGCGACCGTGGTCCAGTCCCAGACGGTCGGGATCTCCCGGAACAGGTAGATGTCGGAGGGGAACACCTGGATCCCCAGCCGGTGGTCGAGGAAGTCCTTGATGCCGTTCACGTTGCTCGTGAACAGCCACCCCAGCCCCACGCCGAGGGCGGAGCCCAGCACCCCCATCAGCATGCCGGTTCCCACGAAGAGGGAGAGCACGCCGCCCCGGTCGGCGCCGAGCGCGCCGAGCACGCCGATGTCGCGCGTCTTCTCCACCACCGTGAGCGAGAGCGTCGCGAGGATGATGAAGCCACCGAGGAGCACGATGAAGGAAAGGACGATCGCCAGCATCACCTTCTCGTTCTCGACGGCCCTCAGGTACTGGCGGCGATGGTCGCTCCAGACGGTGGTCTCGAACTCGGGAAACTCCTGTCCGAAGTCGGCCTTCACCTGCGCCGCCTGGGTGGAGTCCCTCAGCTTGACGCGGATGACGTGGTACTCGTCCTGGATATTGGCCACCCGCCGCAGCGTGTCGATGTCCATGTAGATCCGCGTGCGGTCGAGCGACGTGTCCTGGGCGTCGTAGACCCCCGAGACGGGCAGCTCGTGGGTGCGCCACGTGACGTGGATCTCGTCGCCGACGCTCGCCCCGCCGTCGGGCGGGAGTCCGTCGTCGGGCGGGGGTCCGACGGCGGGCGGATCCCCCGGTTCGGGCGGCGGGCCCCCGTCGGGCGATCCGTACTCGGCGGGCGCCCCGGACGCCGCACGATCCCCGACGTTCAGGAACGTGATCCCGATCTCCGAGTCCAGGAGGTCCTCCGGACGCGACGCGGTGGTCCCGAGCCCCCAGAACTTCTCCGCGAACGTGCGGCTGATGAGGATGGTTCCCTCGCGATCCCGGTCGAGGGCCCGCGCGCTGTAGAACGGGCGCGAGGGATCGTTGGCCGCGATGAGGTAGCTCGCGAGATTCGAGACCTGCCGCTCGCGTTCGAAGTCGATGCCGATGGCCCGCATCTCCTGCACGGCCTGCCCATTGACCGCCATCCCACGCGTGCCGTAGGCGGGATAGAGGTAGAACACCACGCGCTCGAGTTGGGGCGCCGTCGCCAGTACGCGCGGGTCCTTCCGGAGCGCCGCGTCTACCGCCTCGAAGCGTGGAAGCGGATCGCCCGGCGGGATGACGGGCGTCATGATGATGTCGGACAGGTTCCCCCTCAGCACCGTCAGCACCTTGGTGCGAAACCCGTCCATGACGGACGTGACCACGAGCAGAACGGCCACGCCGAACATCACGCCCCCCACGGCGATCAGGTTGACGAGCCGACTCTTCAGGTAGCGCTGGGCGAGGAAGACGCGATACACGCGGCCCAGCCTACTCGCTTTTGCGCTCCCGGGCCGGAATCGGTTCCAGGCCTTCCAGCACGCGCAGGTAGGCCGTGTCCAGGAGCTCGTTCCGGCCCAGCAACAGGACGCCCAGCCCATGCAGGTCGTCCACCCGCATGACGACCCGCCGCGGGGCATGGCGGAGCCGAACGCTGCACCCCCCGTCCTCGCCGTCGCAATGCGGCGAGGGCGCCGGCTTGTCGTCCCGCTCCACCGAAGACGCGAAGTGCTGCTCGAACGCCTCGAGGTTCGCGCGGGGCCCCATGGCGAGGGCGAACGAAGCGAGCCCATCCGTGAAGGTGAACCACGCCACGCCCGCGCCGTCGCCGTCGTCCCGGTAGGCGGCTTCCTTCAGGCCGAAGCCGTCGGGAAGGACCGTAGGCCTGAGGATCCCGAAGGGCGCCGCGGCGGCGACCTCTTCGACGGAGGGGGGGTGACGGCGTTCCCAGGTCGCGCGGTTCACGCAGGCCTGCGTGGCCCCCTCCTCGGGATCCGCCGGCAGCCCGGTGGGCGGCACCGGTCCGATCCTGCGGACGCGGAGGAGGATCTCGCCCGTCCGGGAGCGATCCTCCAACCGGACGACGCGACCGGACTCGCGCTCGAACCAGACCCGCCGTCCGGCCTCCCCCCGGTCGCCCGACCGCGGGCGCCACTCGGCAACGCGGAGCCCGCCCTCGTCCCGGCGGTCGGCGACGCGGTAGTTCGTGAGGAAGCGGTGGCGGCACCCGGGCACGAACCACTGGGCGACCCGGGACCGCGGCACGGTCCGCACCTTGAGAACGGCACCGTCTTCCCCCAGCGGCGCCACCACGCGGCAGCGGCGGTCGCCGGGATCCACCCCGAGCAGGTAGCGTCGACGCCCGAGGAAGGACTCGATCTCCCACACCCCGGGACCGGGCCCGTCGCGCAGGAACGCCTCCAGGACGGCGGTTTCCCCGGGGGACGACGGGGTCACGAAGAGGAGCACGGCCAGCGGGATCGCGGCCAGCAGGACCGGCACCTCCCGGCGCCAGCCGCCCCTTCGCTCAGCGTCCCGCATAGAGGACCACCTCGTCGTCGGGGCCCAGACTCCCGGCGGGCTCCAGCCCCTTGAAGAGGGGCACGTCCGGGTCCTCGACGACGGCCAGGTGGGGCGGATTCCCGTGCCCGAGGACCCGCGAGGCGGCCCGACCGAAGTGGAGGACGCCGACGCCCACGAGGACCGTCGCGGCCAGCGCCCACAGCCCGACGCTCCACCGCCGGCCGCTTCCGCTCCCGCCCAGGGCGAGGACGTGGGCCCTCAGCGCCGCCGGGGCGGGGGGGCGATCGAGGACCGCGAGGCAGGCGTGGATGGGCGCCTCCTCGGACGACAGGTCGGGCGGGGCCGGGCGGAGCGGGTCGGTGTTCATCGGCGCCTCTCTCTTCAGGAGACGTTCAGGGATCCGGCAGGGTTCCTCGCTACCGCCCATTCGGGCCGGCACGGGCGAATCCTTGAGGTCGAACGGCCTCGACCTACACTCCTCGGCTTCCCGCCGGCGAATGGAGCCTGCCATGCCGTCCATGCTGCACCAGGGGATCATCGGCCGGAAGATCGGCATGACCCGCGTCTTCCTCGACAACGGGGACGCGGTGGCCTGCACGCTCGTGGAGGCGGGCCCGTGCCCCGTCGTCCAGCGCAAGTCCACCGCGACGGACGGCTACGAGGCCATCCAGCTCGGCTTCCTCTCGCAGCGGGAGAAGCGGGTGACCAAGCCCCTCCGCGGTCACTTCAAGAAGGCCGGGGTGGAGCCCATGCGCCACCTGGCCGAAGTGCGGCTGTCCGAGAACGACGAGGCTCCGGCGGTCGGCGAGAAGATCACCTGCGACATCTTCGAACCCGGCGACGCGGTGGACGTGGCCGGCACCATGAAGGGCCGCGGCTTTGCCGGCGTGGTGAAGCGACACGGCTTCGCGACGCTCAAGGAGTCGCACGGCGGCCACTTCTTCGTTCGGCACGCCGGGTCGATCGGCAGCCGCAAGCCCCAGCACACGCTGCCCGGCACGCGGATGAGCGGCCAGTACGGCAACTCCGCCGTCACGGTCCAGAACCTCCAGATCCTGCGCGTGGACGCGGAGAAGAACCTCCTGTACGTGAAGGGGGCCGTCCCCGGGCCGAATCGCGGCATCCTGTACATCCGCCGCGCGAAGAAGGGCCGCAAGGCCACCGACTGACGCGTCCCCTCCCGGCGGCTCACGCCGACAGCAGATGGTGCCGGACGAAGTCCCGGCCCTTGCCGGTCAGCCGCCAGCTGTGGTCCTTCGCCCCCGGCGCCAGCATCCGGCGGCTGAGGAGTTCTCCGTAGAGCGCCGCCGCGTCCGAGGGGGGCTCGCGCCCAGCCGCCCGGAAGCATCCCTCGATCTCGCCCTCCAGGAACGTCTCCTTCTTCTCGTAGTTCCAGAGATAGAAGGCGTAGGCGGCGACGAGGCCGGTCGGCACCTGCTCGTTCGGCGCGAACTGCCGTTCGAACATGCCGAACCGATCGGACGGCGGCCGGTAGCCGGGGGACTCGGGACGGCGGCTCGCTACCGCCCCCGGGCGGGCCGGTCTCCGACCCGGCTTCCCGCTCGGCGCGAGCGGCGCCAGCACGGGCGCCACGACCCGGTCGAAGAAGGAGCCGGAGCCGTCGAAAGCCAGCCGGAACCGGGACGTGGAGAGACGCACACGCGTATCGCTCATACCCGCGCCAAGGTACCGCCGCCCCGCGACAGGGCGTATCTGGAGCGGACCGTCGCGGCGCCCCGCGGGCGTGCGAACAGTTCGCGAACAATCGTCGTCGACATCAAACTTGCATTTCGGAGCCGGGGCCTCCATCCTCCCGCCAACGAGACAAGGTACGGAGGGGCCGCTTGAAGCTGCCGTGGCCGGAGAACGACTCCCACCGGCGACCGGACGAGTCGATCCGGCGCATCCTCGACTACCTCGTCTGGATCTGCGGCGAGATGCGCCAGCCGGCCTACCCGGCGGGCCTCGACCAGAAGGTCTGGCGGCGCCGGGTCGGGGAGGCCTATCTCGCCCTCTTCCTGCCGCCGGTCGCCGGGCACGGGGATCCCTACCCGCCCGACATCCCGCCGGCGGAAACCCCGGGCGCCTGGCCGGACATCCCCGCCGAGGCGATGTCCGGCATGACCGTGCGCCACCAGTTGAAGGTCATGGAACTCCTCGCCCTGGAGTTGAGGGACCGCCTCTGGGCGCACGGTCGGGGGCCGGAGTTCCAGGAGTGGGATCGGCGGCTCTGCGACGCGCGGACGATCCTCGACCACGGCGAGGCGTTCCCGATGCCGGAGGATGCCCGGACCCAGCCGAGCGAGGCCGCCATGGCCGAGGCCCAGGCGCAGGAGACGGCGAGGAAGGCCCTCGTCCGCAAGCGCGAGCGCCGCCTCCGCCGTCTCGCCCGCCAGAGCCGGTCGCGGACGAAGAACGCTGCGAAAGAGACGGCGAAGGGGAAGGCGAAGGGGAAGGCGAGCGGGGGCGACAAGAAGGCGTCCCGCAAGAAGCCCGCCACGAAGAAGGCCACGCGGAAGCAGGCCACGAAGAAGGCCGCGGCCGGGAAGAAGGCCGCGGCCGGGAAGAAGGCCCGGACGAAGGCCACGACCCGGCCGTCGCCGAAGAAGAAGACCGCCAAGAAGAAGGCCGCCCGGAAGACCACATCGAAGAAGAAGGCCGCTCGCAAGGGGGCGGCGAAGAAGAAGGCCGCGAGCAAGAGCACGCCCAGGAAGCGGGCCGCCAAGAACTCCGCGTCTCGCAAGTCGCGGGCGGGATAGCGGGGAGGGGTACACTCCGGCCCCATGAACGCTCCGGCCGCCTCCCGACCCCACCGGCCGCTCCCCCGCGTCGTGGTCTGGGCCGTGGTGGTGGGCGCCCTGGGACTCCTGGCCCGTCAGGCCTGGGCGCACTTCCCCCCCGCCTACCTCGGCATGAAGGTGACGGACGACGCCGTCACCGTTCGTCTCGTGGCCAACTACGACATCTTCCGGGGCTGGTTCGGCGTCGATCCCTCGGAGCTGGTCGCCAAGGAGGCCACGGACTCGGCGGGGGCCGCGTCCGGCCTCTCCCCGGAGGAGCAGCACCACATCGAAACGGTCTTCCAGGACCTGATGAAGGTGCGCATCGACCGGATCGAGGTCCAGCCGGTCTTCGAGCGGGCCTTCACGGACTCGTACCTGGACCACGGCCAGCAGTGGGAGTACGTGAACCTGAGCCTGCGCTACCCGGCGCTCGGGAAGCCGCGGCAGGTGTCGTTCGCCTGGTTCCGATACGAGGCCCCCGGGGGATACGCCTTCCTCACGGTGGATGCGGAGATCGAGGCCTACGGCAAGACGACCTACCCCGGCTTCCGGGAAACCGAGCCCGAGGTGGTGTGGCACCGGCCCGAGGAGATCCCGCCCCCGCCGGAGGTGGTGCTCCCCAAGCCCCGGCCGCCGCCCCACTTCGTCCTGCCCGTCCTCTCGGCGGCTCTCCTCCCGCTCCTGGTCCTCGCGTTCTTGCTGGCCCGGGCGAAGGGCGTTCCGCCCCGTGAGCGCTGGGGCGGCCTGGGCATCGGCCTCGGCCTCGCCCTCGCCCTCTCCGGCGTGGCGCAGACCGAGGTCACCCTGCCGGGGGGCGGATTCGAGCCCCCCAAGGAGTCGGAGGCGGTCTACACGGCCGAGACGCTCCTGAGAAACGTCTACCGCGCCTTCGACCACGACAAGGAGGAGGAGGTCTACGACACGCTCGCGAAGAGCGTCACCGGTTCGCTCCTGGAGCGCATCTACCTCGAGATCCACCAGAGCCTCGTCATGCAGGAACAGGGGGGTGCCGTCGCCAAGGTGGAGAGCGTCGAGATCCTCGAAGACCACCTCCTGCCCGCGGAGCAGAAGGACGCCCCGTGGTACCAGACGGACACGCGCTGGCGCGTCGCGGGAAAGGTCGGGCACTGGGGTCACACGCATCAACGCGTGAACGAATACGAGGCGAAGCTGACCATCACCCTCGACCAGGGCACCTGGAAGATCGCCCGGATGGAGGTGCTCAGCCAGCAGCGCGTCGACGACGGCCAGCGGAAGTAGGCCGCCCTCCCACCTTCCTCAGAACCGGACGTCCAGCGTCGCCACGAAGCCCAGGCCCGGCTCGTTCTGGCCCGAGCCGTGGATGCGGTAGTTCTCGTCGAAGAGGTTCTCGATCGCCGCCCCGAAGCGGACGCGTTCGCTCAGCGCGAGTCCCCCGCGGAGGTTGACCACGGTCCAGCCCGGCGTGCCGTCCGGCGGGATGCGCGTCCTGTCCGCCCGGTCGCGGAGCGACAGGCGGTCCTCGCGGTCGGAGAACGACACCTCGAGCTGCGCCCAGCCGCGCGAGCAGACCGGCTCGTAGCGCAGCCCCGCCAGCAACGCAAGCGGCTTCAACCGGCTCACCGGCGTACGCACCGTGCGGCCCGTGTCGGGGTCCAGCTCGTCGGACTCCCCGTCCATCCAGCTCAGGTTGCCGAACGCGATCCAGTCGCGATGCAGGCGGGCGGCGACCTCCGTCTCGAAGCCCCACAGCCATCCGTCGCCGATGTTGTCGCTGCGGACGACGCTGACGCCGTCGATCACCTCGCCCGTGGGAGAGCGCACGATCGTGCCGTCGAGCAGCGTGCACCAGACGGCGGCGTAGCCAGAGAGATCCCGCTGCTCGGTCTTGACGCCCAGTTCGAAGCTGACGAACTTCTCGGGCTCCAGGTCCGGGTTCGGGCGCTCGACAAAGCCGGTCACGTCGAAGGAAGTGAGGTCGTAGAGCGTCGGCGCGCGGAACGCCTGGGCCGCGCTCCCGTACACGTTCCAGGACGGGGAGAGGTGGTAGACGCCGCGGAGACTCCCCACGACGTTCGTCCAGTCGTTCGCTACGCGCGTGACCACGCCCGGATCGGCCGGCGCCTCCACCTTGGCGGCCTCCGCGGCGGCCCAGGTGAACCGCCCCCCCGCATAGAGGTCGAGGCGACCGAGGGTGATCTTGTCCTCGAGGTACGCGCCGAAGAGGTCGTAGCGGCTGTCGTCGCCGAACGGGCCCTGGATCCTGACGCTCGTCAGGACGCCGTTCAGGGAGTTGCGGCTCCACGTGTCGGCCTCGTCCCGGTAGTAGTCCGCGCCCAGGGTCAGGAGGCCGATCGGCGTGCACAACGCCGTCTGGGCCTGGATGCCGTAGCTGTAGAGTTCGAAGCCCGTGAAGTCGCGCCGCCCCCCGTCCGTTGGCGGTCCCGGTTGTCGAAGTGGCGTTGCCAGGAGACGCCCAGGGACGCCTCGCGGACCCCGGCGCGATCGCACTCGAACGCGAGGCGCGCGTAGGCCAGATCGCGGTGCTGGTCGTGGTTGCGGACCAGCTCGGAGCCCGGTTCGGTCCCCCGGAAGGGCACGGACCAGATGGTGCGGTGCGTGCGCGGCGCGTCCTCCTGCTCGACGTGCTGACAGGCCGCCACGAACCGCCACCCGGGCCGGAAGGGGACGTCGAAGCGGACGTCCCCGTCCATCTCGTGGGGCGAGCCCGTGTGGGGCAGGCGCCCCCCGCCGCTCTCGATGTCGCCGTAGCTCCTCAGCGAGCCCCCGCCGAGGAAACCGACGTTCCCCCGGTTCCCCTCGAACTCGATCCGTGCGGCGCCGGCGTTCTCCGCCGAGGCCACCCGCGTCGAGACGAGGCCGCCGAAGTGCCACCCCGGCTCGAACGACTTGCGATGCCGGGGAATCACGTTCACGGTTCCCCCGACCGCATCGCTGCCGTACTGCACGGAGAACGGTCCGCGGGCGAGTTCCAGCCGGTCGATCGTATAGGGATCGATCGTGCTCCAATACTGGTTGGGGCCGGGGCGGAACGCCGCGTTGTTGAACCGGATGCCGTCGATCAGCATGAGGTTCTGGTAGCCCGTGAAGCCCCGGATGTACGGAGACGCCTGCAGCGGAGCGGTCTTCTGGACCATCACCGAGGGCAGGCGCAGGAAGGCGTCGGGAAGGGACCGCACCATCTTGCGCTGGCGCAGGTAGTCACCGTCCTGGACGGTGACCGCGGCGGGCACGTCGAACTCGAGCGCCTCGCGTCGGAGCGGGGTCAGGGTCTGCACCGGCGTCGGATCGCCCGCGGTCCCTTCGGCCCGCGGGGGGCGGATCACCAGTTCCCCGAGATCCACGACGCTCTCGCCGGGGCCCGCCCCGGCGCCGCCCTCGTCCCCGTCCTCGGCCCCGACGGCCCCGGCGCCGAGGAGGAGCAACCCGACGACGAACGCCCTCGCGCCGAGGGCGCCGCTGCGCTTGCGGTGCATGGTGATACCCTCCCACCCCCGAGAACGACAGGGAGGGGGGGTGGTTCACGAAACCGGGGTCACTTGATCCGGAAGCCCTGGAAGCCCGGCTCGTTCGCGAACACCCAGGCCACGACCTCGCCCGGCCGGAAGTCGTCGCGCCCGTAGGTGTCGTGCGCCATCGCGTCGGACGCGCCCGCGGAGCCGCCCCGCCGGGAGGCGAGGACGTGGTCGAGCCTCGTCGCCCACCGCTCGAGGTTCACGCGCCGGAGGTCCACCCACCCCTTCGCCGCGTACCGGTCGATCGCGTTGGCGTCGAGCACACGGGGCGCGCCGCTCGGGTCGTACCCGGGGATCTTGATCTCCGGCCCGCGCAGGATCGTCTTCCCGTCCGGCAGGAGGACCGGGATGCCCACGGACACGATCACGTCCCGGAGGTCGGGCAGCGCCCGGAGGCGCGCGGTCAGCCTCTCCGCGGCCCCGTCCGCGCGGAGCCCCTTTGCCGTGTCCTCCAACGACGAGAACTCCTCGCGCATCAGGTACAGCTCGAAGAGGTACTTCGAGAGCTGCGGCGGTCCCAGGTCGCCCAGCGCGACGCTGGGCACGGCCCCGTCCTCTTCCAGCTTCGTGATGCGGTCCAGGGCCACCTGCCGCACGAGCCCGCCCTTGAACGACGGGTCCAGGATGGACGCGTCGAGCGCGCCGATCACGTCGTGTCCCGTGGAACGCCCGACCAGTTCCTGCACCGTCTGCCGGGCGATCTCCTCCGGGGTGATGATCTCCATCTGGTCGAGGGCGGTGATCGCCTCGAACTCCCCGTGGGCGAACCAGCCGTTCTCCCCGGTGTTCACCGTCGCGAGCTTGAGCGTCCGCGCCTCGCCGCGATCGTTCGTGCGGACCCGGAAGGCGTCGCCGTCGGGCGTCGTGTCGAGGGGTTCGTCGAGCGTCCCTTCCCGCGCCTCGAAGAGCGGGCGGGCGACGACCCTCTCCTTCACGAACCGTCCGCCGAGGCGTTTCCAGACGTAGCCGGGGACCTCCCGGATCTCGACGGCCTTGTACCCGATCATGGCGGCGGGCTTGAGCTCCTTGAACACGGGACCGCCCACGGTCCGGGCGGCCAGGAAGAGGAGGCCCGTGTGCGCGAAGGCGACGGCGGTCTTCGCCATCAGGATGGGGCTCGGCTTGTCCTCGCCGTGCGTGTACGGGATGTTCAACCCCATGCCCCCCGTGCCCGTCGTCCCGACCTTCACGTAGATCTCCGTCTTCGCCTCGGTCATGGCCTGGTGGAGGAGGCGGACGTGGAGGATGAGCTGCGGGATCTCGATGGATGCCAGCAGCGTCTCGACGTCCTCCTGGACCTGCTGCGGACTGGGCTCGACGGCGCTCTGCCGCAGCCCCAGGTCGCTCATCAGCTGACGGGAGGCGGTCGGTACGTCCTGGTAGCTGATGGCCGTGGCCGTGTTGATGCAGTCGATCACCGCCGACGGCCGGAATTCGGCGACGAGGTTGCACAGCGCCGAGCTCTTCCGGGCGCCCTCGAAGTCCTCGTAGATGTCGGAGAGGAGGGATCGTCGCCGCTCGGGATCCCGCCGGTCGAAGACCGGCTCGACGTCCTCGGTGTCCGCGTCGGCCAGACGGCCCCGCGCGAAGACGTTGCCGTAGCGCCCGGACGTCTCGACGGAGGGGAACTCCCGACGAAGCTGGTTCACCGCCTCGCGGACCTCGCCCCGGCCCAGAGACACGACCACGAGCCGGGTGGTGATCCCTCCCCGCAGCAGCTCTCGGCACACCTGGTAGCCCACCAGGCCCGCTCCCCCGAGCACGCAGATCGAATCGAAACGTCGCATGGATGCTCGACCTCCCGGAGTCCCATCGGATCGTATCCCGCCGCGTGCGAAGGGCCTCCTCCGTGCGCGGCTGCTACCCTCGCGGCATGGACGATGCGCACCGCCGAGGCCTCGAGCGCGCCTACCTCGCGGCCCCCTGCAACGCGGACCACGCCGCCACGATCGAGGTCGGCGACGGCACCGCGCGGATCGTGCTCTCGATCGGCGCCCGCCACTTCCACGGCGGCGGCGCCCTGCACGGCTCCGTGGTGTTCAAGGCCCTCGACGACGCCGCGTTCTTCGCGGCGAACGCCAAGCTGGCGCACGAGCTGGTGCTCACGCAGTCGTTCACCGTCACCTTCCTGCGACCCGTCCGGGGCGAACGGATCGAGAGCGAGGGGCGGGTGGTGCACCGCAGCCGCCGGCTCCTGGTGGCGGAGGCGGTCGCCCGCGACGAGCGCGGCCGCGACGTGGCCCGAGGCTCCGGGACCTTCCTGCCGGGAGGGATCGCGCTCGCCGACGTCACCGGCTACATCGGTTGACGCGCGAGGAAGCCGTAGATCTCCACGTCCCGCAGCTCCCCCGCCGCGTCGCGCACCTGCTCGCGATGGGAGAGCACCAGCGTCTTTCCCCCCTGGGGGGCGATGGTGCCGTGAACCCTCCAGCTCCCCAGCAGCAGGGTCTCCCCCGAGGGCAGGGCCCACTCCACCTGGAACTCGTACTGCTGCGTATCGGGAGTCCCCAGCAGCTTGACGGTCACGCCCTCCGTCACCGTCGTCGCCTTGTAGTACTCGTTGCTCTCGTCGCTCCGATCGTAGACCTTCCGCGCCCGAACGAGTTGCCGGTTCGTCTCCGTGGGTTGTCCCCCGATGGCGGTGGTGTGCGCATCGAGGAGCAGGGTCGTCTCGCCGCGCTGCTTGAGACGGAGCAGGCGGTCGGGCCAGGCGAGCGTCGTCAGGGGCACGCCGCCCTGGAACCCCCAGTCGGGCGCCCGTTCGGCGAGGTCGGCCGTGGTTCCGACGACCATCACGACCTGGACGTCGTACGCGTAGACGGGCGCGGCGGTGTCGGCGGGGGGGCCGTCGGCACCCGCGGGCGCGAACGTCCCGAGCGCCAGCGATGCCACGACGAGAGCGGAGAGGACGAAGCGGGCGAACATGGCGATCCTCCTCCGAGGGCTTCGACGGTTGCCAGTGTAGGCTGGCACTGCGTGCGGGAGGGCCGCCGGATCGCCGGGCTGGTCCTCGTCTTCTGGGTCGTCGTCGCGATCGTCGTGGGTTCGATGATCGCGACGAAGGTGCGGCAGGCCCTGGCGTCGCGGCCGCACCCGCTTCCCGCCGCCGCACCCCTCCGAACGGCCGCGGGCCCCTCCTCCCCCCGCGGCCCCCACCCCCCGGCGGATGTTCGCCCGCCGGTCGGGACGAAGGCCCAGCGGAGACGGGCGCGCCCCGCCGCGCCGTCGCCCGCTCCCGAGCCCGCGCCGGAGCCGTCCGCATCCCCCCCCCGTGCCCCGGGCGAGGGCGAAGAGCCCCGCGGGCCGCCGGCTCCCGCTGCGGATCCGCGGGGGGGCCCCCGACGGGGTGTACGACCGTCCCGTGCTCCGGGCGGAAGCCCCCAACGAATCCGCGGGCGGGCCGTAGGTCTCCGGGAGGACCTCGGCCCGCCGGCCGGGAGACGGTTCTCGCTCCCCGGCTCCCCGGTGGGATGCTGGGAGGCGCTGGGAGGGAGGCTCCATGCGCACGGTCTGCCTGCTCACGCTGGCCCTCGCGCTCATGGCCTGCGAGTCCGAGCCGCCGCCCGGCTACCGGTGGGTCCGCTCCGACTTCGACTACGAGTCGGAGTTCTACGACCTCGTGCCCACCGAGCCGCAGAAGCCGTGCCCACCGGCCCCGGCCGCCGGGTCGTTGCCCGCGCCGACGCCCGCACGGGTCGCGGCGCCGGTCCCGCCGTCGGCCCCTCCCTCGCCGACGGGGACCGCAACGCCCCCCATCCCTCCCCCGCCGCCCCCGCCGGCGGTCGACGAGACGATCACCCTCCCTCCCGGTGCCGGAGCCCCGTGATCCTCCCGAAACCCTCCGCCGACAGCTGGAAGGTCGGCTTCCTCGGCCACGGGGCGGCGCTCCCGGCCGCGGAAGTCACGAACGCCGACCTCAGCCGCATGGTGGACACGAACGACGAATGGATCCAGCGGCGGACGGGCGTGAGGACCAGGCGCGTGCTCCGCGACGGAGAGACGCTCCTGGACCTGGCGGCGACCGCGGCCCAGCGGGCTCTGGACGACGCCGGTCTCTCGCCCCGGGAAGTGGGCGAGGTGCGCGTCGCCGTCTGTACGTGGATGCGCCTGCCCAGCCTGGCCAGCCGCGTGCAGGAGGCGCTGGGCATTCCGGACGTGCCGTGCGCGGACGTGGCGGCGGGATGCGCCGGCTTCGTCTACGCCATCGAGGACGTCTGGAGCCGGCTGTTCTTCCAGCGGATGCGCTACGGCCGCCGCACCAACGCCCTCGTCATCGGCATCGACGCCCTCTCGCACATCACCGACTGGTCCGATCGCAGCACCTGCGTCCTCCTCGGCGACGGCGCGGGCGCCGTCGTCCTGGGGGAGGTCGCCGAGGGGGGCCTCCTCGCCACCCACACGAGCGCCAACGGGCGGTGTGGAGACCTCCTCTGCACGGAGGCGAACGGCCACGAGGGACGCCAAGTGCTCCGCATGGACGGCCGCGCGGTGTTCGCCGCCGCCGTGGACACGATGGTCCGCGACGTGCGGACGGTCCTTGCGAAGTACGGCTCCTCCTCCGGCCGGACCGTCGAAGTCCGCGACCTCGCGTACGTCTATCCCCACCAGGCGAACCTGCGGATCCTCGAGCGCGTCGCACGCCGTCTCAAGCTCCCCCCGGAACGGTTCTACACGCGCGGCATCGTCAAGTACGGAAACACGTCGGCCGCCTCCATTCCCCTCGCGTACGCGGATCAGAACGGCGAGGCGAGCCACCTGCCCCGACCGCGCTTCGAGGTCGACGTCGCTTTCGGCGCGGGGTTCGCCTCGGGCGCGATCCTCCGCGAGGTCGTATAGCTTCCCCCCGACTCCCGTCCCGCTTGCTCCCGTGGCTCCTGCTGTGGCTGTGCATCCCCACCGCCGCGTCCGCCGACGCGACCCACGACGCCGCCGACCGCGCCCTCGCTTGGCTGGCCGCGCACCAGGACGAGAGCGGCATCCTCGATGCGGACGGCTTCGACCGGCACTGTCCGGCCGACGACGTCTGCGGAGGGAAGGGCGGTGGTCACCACGGCGAGCGAGTCCCGTGCCCCTTCGACGGCGTGACGACGGCGCTGTCCGTCATGGCGTGGTCGGCGGGCGGGAGCACGCCGACCGAAGGGCCCTACGCGAAGTCCCTCGCGCGCGCCCTCCCCCACTGCGTCGCCCTCGCCCGGCACGGCCCCGTGGGGTTCGACGCCATCTGGAACCACGTGTACGCCACGCAGGCGGTGGCCACCGTCGCCGCCGTCACGCACGACGAGGACCTCCTCGACGCGCTCCGCGACGCCGTCGCCCACCTCCAGGCCCGGCAGTTGGAGGACGGCGGTTGGTCGTACGTCTACGCCATCGGGGACGTCCCCACGACCTCGGCGGTCCTGGTGGCCCTCGGCCTCGCCGCCCGCGCCGGGACCAAGGTGGACGACGAGCGCATCGATCGCGCGCTGGCCTTCCTCGACGCCCGCGTCGATCCGAAGACCGGCCGCAGCGAGTACCACGAGGGCGCGGAGCGCAAGGGCTACACGCCGACGACCGCGAACGCCGCGGCCGCCCTCGCCGCCCGGGCGATGCTCGACCGGTTGGACGGCATGCCCCGGCGCGACCTCCAGGTCGCCTGCGTGGGCAAGCAACGACCGCGCTGGAAGCTCGAAGTGCGCAAGGTCAAGACGCCGGATGGTCGCACGGTCGAGGCGCAGGTCGGCGACCTCTACCCCTACGCCTGGTACCTGACCACGGTCGGCCTGGAGCGGCTGGGCGGTGCCGCCTGGCGTTCGTGGTGGCGGAAGGTCCGGAGGGCCCTGATCGACGGGCAGGTGACCGAGGGCCACGCTCGCGGCTCCTGGGACCCCCTCGGTCCGTACTCCACGAGCGGCGGACGCGTGTTCGTCACCGCGCTCGGAGCCCTCGTCCTCCAGGCACCCTCCCGGTTTTCGTCCCGCTGATGAGGAGCCCGCCATGCAGTCCGTCAATCCGGCCACCGGCGAGGAGGTGGCGCGCTACCCCACCCTGGACCGTGCCGCCACCACCACGGCCGTCGAAGAGACGTTCGCCGCGGCCCGATCGTGGCGTGCGACCGGGTTCACGGAGCGCGCGGGACCGATGCGCCGCGCCGCCGCCATCCTCCGCGCGCGGGCCGGCGAATACGCCCGCCTGATGGCCGAGGAGATGGGGAAGCCCGTGGCGCAGGGCCGGTCCGAGAGCGAGAAGTGCGCGTGGGTCTGCGACTACTACGCCGACCACGCGGAGCGCTTTCTCGCGTCGGAGGTCGTCGAGACGGACGCCCGGCGCAGCCTGGTCGCGTACCGTCCCCTCGGCGTCGTCCTCGCGGTGATGCCCTGGAACTTCCCGTTCTGGCAGGTCTTCCGCTTCGCCGCGCCCGCCCTCATGGCCGGCAACGGGGGTCTCCTGAAGCACGCGTCCAACGTCTCCGGCTGCGCTCTCGCCATCGAGGCGCTGTTCTCCGAAGCGGGTTTCCCTGTCAGCCTCTTCCGGACCCTGCTGATCCCGTCCTCCGGCGTGGCCGCCGTGATCGAGGACCCGCGCGTCGCGGCCGTGACGCTCACCGGGAGCACTCCGGCCGGTCGCGCCGTCGCGTCCAAGGCCGGCGAGCGTCTCAAGAAGACCGTCCTGGAGCTGGGCGGTAGCGACCCGTACGTGATCCTCTCCGATGCGGACGTGGAAGCGGCCGCGGAAATCTGCGCCCTAAGCCGCCTCATCAACTCGGGTCAGAGCTGCATCGCGGCCAAGCGTTTCGTCGTGGTAGCCGAGCACCGCGAGGCCTTCGAGCGCCACCTCGTGGACGGCATGCGCCGGCGCCGCATGGGCGACCCGCTGGCCGAGGACACGGATGTCGGTCCGCAGGCCCGCGAGGATCTGCGCGACGATCTCCACCGCCAGGTCGAGGAGAGCGTCGCCGCGGGCGCGCGGATCCTCCTCGGGGGCGCCGTTCCCGAGCGCCGGGGCGCGTGGTACCCGCCCACGGTGTTGACCGACGTGGCCCCCGGCCAGCCGGCCTACGAGGAGGAACTGTTCGGGCCCGTCGCCGCCGTCGTCCCCGTCGCGGACGACGCGGAAGCGATCCGCGTCGCCAACGACTCGGTGTTCGGTCTGGGGGCGGCGGTCTTCACGCGCGACTCCGCCCGCGGCGAGCGCGTCGCCACGGAGGAGATCGACGCCGGTAGCGTCTTCGTCAACGCCTTCGTGCGATCCGACCCCCGCCTCCCGTTCGGAGGGATCAAGGAGAGCGGATACGGCCGCGAGCTCGCGGCGTTCGGCATCCGCGAGTTCGTGAACGTCAAGACGATCTACGTCGCCTGAGAGCGCGAGCGCGTCGGCGCCGGGTCAGTACGCGCCGATGGCGTCCTTCCCGGTGTCGATCATCGGCTTCCCGGGCATCCACCCCGCCGGAGCGGCCTTCCCCGGATTCGCCCGCACGGCCTGGAAGGCCTGGATCTGGCGGATGAGCTCCTCCACGTTCCTTCCCACGGGAGGGGCGACCACTTCCACGGCCTGGATGAGGCCATCCGGATCGATCAGGAAGCGACCACGTTGGTTCAGTCCGCTGTCCGGGTTCCAGACCCCGTAGCGACGCGAGACCGCTCCGCTCGGGTCGGAGGCCATGGCGAACGGAACGTCCTTGATCGTGGGGGACGTCTTCTTCCACATCCAGTGCGTGAAGTGCGTGTCGGTGCTGACGGCGATGACCTCGACGCCGAGCGCCTGGAGACGCTCGTAAGCGGCTGCGACCGCAGCCAACTCCGTCGGTCACACGAAGGTGAAGTCGGCGGGGTAGAAGCAGAGGACGCGCCACTTCCCCGCGTAGTCGCTCAGTTTGACGGGCTTGATCGCGTCGCCGATCACGGCGGGCAGCTCGAAGTTGTAGGCGCGTTGGCCGGGCAGCGGGATGCCGGCCGGGACGAGACCGGCGTCGCTGGCGCCCGGCGCGTTCTGATTCGGCGTTCCGCAGGCGCCCAACACGCCGCCGCTCCCTCCATCCGACCACGCTACGAGACAGAGGCCGAGGACCAGCGCGGAGGCGAACCAAAGGTGTCTCATGACGGTCTCCTTCAGGATGCCTCGACGGTATGCCGCCGGGCCCGGGCACGCGTCCACCTTCGGACCCCGACCCGCGACCATCGGGACCGCCGAACGCCTCGATCTGTCGCACCGTCGCCGGGACGCTGCCGTACCGGCTTGCCTCCGATGGAGGGTCGGCGAGGATCGGCCCGGTCCCCCCCCCCCCCACAGGAGACGACAATGATGGCAGAGGCGCGAAGCAAGGGCGTTGCGGAGGCGGCCGCGAAGCTGTTGGCGGACAGCTACACGCTGTACCTCAAGACCCACAACTACCACTGGAACGTCGTGGGCCCGATGTTCAACAGCCTCCACACGCTCTTCGAGACGCAGTACACCGAGTTGGCCCTCGCCGTCGACGAGATCGCCGAGCGCATCCGGGCGATCGGGTACCCGGCTCCCGGCTCCTATCGCGAGTTCGCGAAGCTCACCACGATCGAGGAAGGACAGCCCGGCACGAAGGCGCTCGACATGGTCCGCAACCTGGCCAGGGACCACGAACGGCTCGCGGCCTCGGCGAAAGGCCTGATCGAGGCGGCGGAGGCGGCGGAGGACGACGTCAGCACCGACCTCGGTACCCGACGCATGGAGGTCCACGAGAAGACGGCGTGGATGCTCAAGGCCCACCTGGAGGAGTGATCCGGCGACGTCCGGGGACTTGGCGGCGTCAGGGGGCCCAGCCCCACGTGATGCCCAGCACGGAGACGCAGAGCGCCACGCCCACGCCGTAGGCCACGTGGCCGACGACGTGGGCGAGCCCCACCTCGAAGCCCGCATCACGGAACCGCGTCACGGGATGGTGCGCGCTGCCCACGGTGACCAGCGCGATGGCCATGACGACGCCGTGCGCCGCTCCCATGAGCGCGCCGAGTCCCAGCGTCATCAGCGGTCCGGCCTGCGCCAATCGCCCCAGGATGAACGTGTAGGGAAAGGCGAACACGAGCCCCGCGGCGAGGTGCAGCCCGACGCCGGCCGCGAACGCCCCCTCCATCCTCCGACTCACCAGGCTGCCCACCGCCCGGATCATGTCGGCATTCGCCCAGCCCGTGCGATGGATCAGCCCCATGGTCATGCTCATGAGGATCGTGCCGACGAAGCCGGCAAAGAGGATGGCGAGCAGCGTCATCGTGGTCACCCTCGGATTCCACCGGAGAGAGGGGGCTCCCGGGGCCGCGAACCGCCGGAGCGCGGGACGGAAGGACCGCTCACTTTCGCTTGGAGCGCGCGCGCCAACCCGTGGAGAGGAAGCCCCCGCGGGGACGCATGACGGGTGCGAGATTCGGCACCCGCACGTCCGTGGTGGTGCAGACGGCCGAGGGATCCAAATCGAGGATGGACCGGAGCATGCTGGGGAACCGCCGCCGCTTCTCCACGAGGAAGAGGATCTCGACGGGCATGTCCTCCTCGAGCCGGCCTTCCACCGCGACGACGCTGTGGCCGAGCCCGCGGAGGCGACGGGCGAGGCGCACTTCGGGATTCGCGCTCACCACGCGCAGGAGCTGCAAGCCCATCGCGAGCCAGGCCTCGAGCCCCATGCCCACGATGTTCCCGACGGCGAATCCGGCGGCGTACGCGACCGCCCGGGGCCACGCGGTCAGGTCCTGCAGGACCTGGCCCGCCGCGAGGAGCCAGATGAGGATCTCGAAGAACCCCAGCCCCGCCGCCAGGAAGCGGTAGCCGCGAAAGAGCAGGATCGTCCGGACGGTGCCGATCGAGACGTCCGCCACCCTCGCGAGGAAGATGAGGACGACGAGCAACCAGGGCGCGATCCAGGTATCCGGCATCGTGGGATTCCTCCGTCCGAATCCCAGACCTTGCCATGCTCCCGGCGGAGCACCAAGGCGCGATGTCGCTCGTGGGCCGAGGCCCGGCGTAGACTCCGACCCGTGAAGCACGAACGACGCATCGGAGGCAAGCGCCTCGTGCTGGTCCTCCTGGTGGCCTGGGGCCTCGTTTTCGCCGTGCTGGGCGTCCTCGCCCTCGTCGCCCTCCAGACGGCGCGCGGGTGAGCCGGAGTCACGGATGGCGAACCAACGGGCCCGCCCCGCGCTGAGCGTCGAGATCGAGGAGTTCCCCGCCTTCCGACGACTCGGGTCGCAGGTACTCGACCGACTCGTCGAGGCCCTCCGCGAGCAGACCTTCGAGCCCGGCGAAGTCCTCGTACGGCAGGGGAGGCCCGGCGACCACCTCCTCGTCCTCATGGACGGAACGGCCCGGGGCACCCTGGAACGCGAGGGCGATCCCCCCCTCGATCTGGCCGAACTGCGCCGCGGAGACGTGGTGGGCGAGATGGCCCTCGTGACGGACGAGCCCCGCAGCGTCACCGTCCGCGCGACGAGCCGAGTGGTCGCCCAACGCCTCGACGCCGCCGCCTTCCGGCAGGCGGCTCTGCGCGACCCGGAGGTCGGCGTCGTTCTCACGCACCTCGTGGCCGATCGCCTGGGGCACCTGCGGATCGACGGCCTCGGCGGAAAGAAGGTGGGCTCCTACGTCGTCGTCCAGACCCTGGCGCGCGGCGCGACCTCGGTCGTCTACGAGGCCCGCGAGGCGGCCGCCGATCGGCGCGTGGCGCTCAAGATGATGAGCCACCGGCTGATCTACGATCCCCCTGCCTCGCAGCGCTTCCTACGCGAGGCGGACATCCTCCTGAAGCTCGACCACCCCCACGTGGTGCGACTCCTGCAGCGATTCGAGGCCTACAGGACGCACTTCCTCGCGATGGAATACTGCGACGGCCCCGATCTCGAGGTCCTGATCCGGCGCCATGCGCCCTTCCCCGTGGACGACGTCCGCGCGATCCTCGGGCAGATCGCCTCGGGTCTCTGCTACCTCCGCGACGAAGGCGTGATCCACCGCGACCTGAAGCCCAACAACGTTCTCTCGACGGCCGACGGTCGCTTGAAGCTCTCCGACTTCGGCCTGGCCAAGCCGCTCGGATGGAGCGACGTCCTCACCACGACCAGCGAGCACTCCGTCCTCGGCACGCCCCTGTACATGGCGCCCGAGCAGATCACCGGGGGGCGGATCGACGCCACGATCGACGACTACGCCCTGGGTTGCATCCTTCACGAGTTGTTGACCGGAAAGCCGCTCTTCGTCGCGACGAGCGTCGGCCAACTCATGGTGGAAAAGCTTGGCTTCGTGGCTCCCGAAGCTCGCGCGGATCGCGTCCCGGAGGACTTGCAGCGGCTGCTGGCGACGTGCCTCGCCCCCAGGCCCGCGGACCGGACGCCCGACCTCGAGCGCGTCGCGTCCTGGGCGGCGCCGCTCTCCCCGCGGCTCCGCGCGCATTGACGCGCGTCACTTGTCCGTCATCCGGGTCGTGGCCGTCCAGTCGGCATCCGGGGGGTTCGCGAGGTAGCCGCGGCAGAGCGCGAGCAGGCGGAGGGCTGCGCCGTCCCCCGGCCCCTCCTCGAGCAGCGCTTCCAGCGCCGACACCGCCTCGTCGAAGCGCCGTCCGGCGTGGAGGTCCCACGCCGTCTCGTAGAGCCGCGCCCGGGCCACGACGTCGTCCAACACGTCGCCAGAGCGTCCGAGCAACTCGTAGATCCACCGCTCCCCCGTGCGCCCCTTCACCACCACCCGGTCCACCCGCCGCCACACGAACGCGCTCCCGGTCGCCTCGACCACGGCGCGGTCCGCGAGGTCCATCGTGAAGTAGCGCTTGTTCAGGCCCTCGAGCCGGCTCGCGAAATTCACGGTGTCGCCGAGCACCGTGTAGGCGAGCCGCGACGGCGCGCCGATGTTGCCCACCACGACGGGGCCGCTCGCCAGTCCGAACCGCGTCGGCAGCGGCGGCAGCCCTCGTGTCCCCCACTCCTCCTCCAGCCGTCCGAGGCGCTCCCGACAGGCCAGGACCGCGCGCACCCCGTGCGCCGCGTGGTCCTCCAGCGGACGCGGGGCTCCCCAGAAAGCGACGATGGCGTCTCCCACCAGCTTGTCGACCGTGCCCCCCTCCGCCTGGATCGCGTCGATCATCGCCTCGAAGTACTCGGCCATGTGATCGGCCAGCGCCTGGGGTTGCATGCCTTCCGCGATGGTCGTGAAGCCCGCGATGTCCGAGAAGAGGATGGTGAGTGTTCGGGTCCGTCCCCCGATCCGCGCGATCTCGCCCTCCGACACGAGCTCGCGAACGACGTCCACGGGCACATACCGCGAGAACGACTGAAGCACCGCCAGGGACTGCTGCTGGGCCACGGCCAGTGCGCGGATCTCCTCGAGCGGCGCATCGACCGTCTCGTCGAACCGGAAGTCGAGGTTGCGGATCCGCGTACTCTGCCGTGCCAGCGCCTCGAGGGGCCGGCTGTAGCTTCGCGCGAGGAGCAGGGAGTAGAGGAGGGCCGCGCCGAGCGCGATGCCGGTCGCGATGAGGAGGTACTCGCGCTGTTGGGCGACCTCGGCCAGGAGGTCGCGACCCGGGACCAGGACCGCGGTCCAGACGTGTCGCCGCTCCCCGAGCGGATACGTCTCTACGCCCGCCCACCAGGTCTGGCCGTCCGCGTCGTAGGAGAGCACCTCCGACGTGGCTGCCGGCCGGCCGGAGAAGGCCCGAACGGCCCCCTGGATCGCGGGCACGCACAGGTCCTTCACGGACTGCAGGAAGAGGGCTTTCGCCGCCGCCGGATCCTTGCAGCCGGTGGCGGCGGGCACACCCAGCAGTTTCCAGTCCGAAGTGGCGATGAGCTTCAGCGCGTTCGGGCTCACGCGACCCGTGGCGCTTTGCGTGAATTCCGTGAGCGCCGTCAGGAGGACGTCGTACGCGATCACCGAGGTCCCGTCCCCGTCCTCCCATCGTCCGGACGATGTGATTCCCAGATCGCCCGTGGTGTAGAAGGTGTACGGTTCCGTCCACGCGACCGTCCCCTTCTCGGTCGCCATCGCTTCCACGTACCACGACCGTTCCCGGGGCTCGTAGTCCACATCCTTCCACTCGGGCGAGGAGGGGCGACCGTCGGCGTCCACGTCGAACCAGAGCGTTCGCTTCCCCCAGTCCCGGCGGTCCACGACGCGGTTTTGAATCGCTCCGCCCGGAAGCAGGAGGACGAGGAAGCCTTCGCCGCGGCTCGTGGCCACCTGCACCGACGACAACGCCGGATTCGCCCGGAGGTACGGGAGGAGGAGCCCGTTCAGGCGCCGGACCTCGGCGGCGCGGTCCGGCGCCGCCGTGTTCGCCGCGCCGGCGGTGGCGCCGTCGAGGCGAAGCAGTCCCGCCCGACCCCACGCGAGGCCGATCCGCGTTCCGACGTCGGCCGGCCGGAGGAAGCGGTCCAGGGCATCCCGCGATTCGGTCGTCCCGCGTCGGATCAACCGCGAGGACAGGGCGCGCTCCGTCTCCAGCGCCCGGAACCAGCTCAGCCCCAGCACGATGACCGAGCTCAGGAGGATCAGCACGATGAAGCTGCGCAGCAGGCTCCAACGGAGCGAGACCGTCGAGGTCCGGCGGAAGAGGGCCATCGGAAAGCCCTACGCCGGGTCCCGCAGCAACGGACACGTCATGCAGTGTCCGCCGCCCCGCCCGCGTCCGAGCTCGGATCCCTCGATCTCGATGACCTCGATGCCCGCCCGGCGCATCAGGGCGTTCGTGTGCTCGTTCTTCGCATACGCGACGACCACGCCCGGCTCCAGCGCCACGACGTTGTTGCCGTCATCCCACTGCTCGCGCTCGGCCGCGAAGGCATCACCCCCGGTCGGCACGATCCGGAGCCGCCCGACGCGCAGGGCGTCGGCGACGGCGGCGAGAAAGCTCCGCTCCTCCCTCACTTCGAGCCGACCGTCGACGGCCCCGGGCCTCAGGCTCATGGCCCGCATCGGCTCGACCACGCTGGGGTAGATGCTGACCGCGTCCCGGTCCAGCATGGTGAACACCGTGTCCAGGTGCATGTGAGAGCGGTCCCTCGCGACGACGCAGGCGATGACCCTCTCGACCGCCCCGGCCCGGAAGAGCTCGAGAGCAAGGATCTCGATCATCTGCGGCGTCGTCCGCTCGCTGATACCCATCAGCACGGCGCCGTTGCCGATCGGCATCACGTCGCCGCCCTCCAGGCTGGCGGCGCCGAAGGCCTCGCGGTGCGCGGCTTTCCGGTCCTCCGGCCGCGGATACCAATGCTGGAACGCGGCCTCCCGGAACATGGGGTGGTGCCGGTAGATCGCGGCGACGTTCCACGACTCGCGCTCGCGCGCTTCGAAGAACATCGGATTCACGCTGACCCCGTCGTAGATCCAACAGGAGGAATCCCGCGTGAAGAGCGAGTTCGGAAGCGGCGGGAGGATCCACGCGCGGGCCTCGCGCACCCCGGCCACCAGGGAGTGGCGCCGGAGATCCACGTCGCCCACCTCCTCCGCCGCCAGCCCCCCCACCAGGTGCTCGGCCAGCCAGGCGGGCGGCTTCTCGAAGAGGTACGCCCGCATCTCCTCGACCGCCCCGACCCCCACCGTCCGATCCGTGACGGCCCCCTCCAGGACTTCGCGGCGCACGCTCTCGTCGTCGAGCACGTCGGCCAGGAGCTCGCGCAGGTACACGACCTCGACGCCCCGCTCCCTCATGCGCTCCACGAACGCGTCGTGCTGCTCCTTCGCGCGGCGGACCCAGACGACGTCGTCGAAGAGAAGCGACGCGCTGTTTCGCGGCGTCAGTCGCCTCAGCTCCAGGCTCGGCCGGTGCACGAGGACCTTGCGGAGTCTCCCCACTTCGGAGTGGACGCCAAGGACGGTCGTCAAGCGGGTGGCCTCCTCCGCCAGGGCTCCCCGGCGATGCTAGCATGCGGCGGGAGGTGGACCGTGCGGTGTTGGTCGGCCCTGGTGTCGCTGATCCTGCTCTCGATGACCGGGAGCTGCGGTCGGGGCGGCGGCGGCCCGCGCCTCGGCGTGCTCATCTGGAAGCCGGACGCGCCCGGCGCGTGGGACGAAGCGCTGGCGGTCTTCCGCGACGAGCACCCCGGGGTCGAGCTCCTTGTCGAGAGGGGGCCGAACAACGCGAGCCAGCTCCACGCCATGCTGAGCCAGAGGCTTCGAAGCGCCGACACGTCGCTCCACGTCTTCCTCATGGATGTCACGTGGACCCCCCAGTTCGCCCGCGCCGGCTGGGTGCTACCGCTGAACGAGCGATTCCCGCCGGAAGATCGGGCGGCCTTCTTCCCGGGAACGATCGAGGCGGACACCTGGGACGGGAAGGTGTGGGCGGTCCCCTTCAACACCGACGCCGGGCTCCTCTACTACCGGAAGGACCTCCTCGACGCCCAGGGGCTGGAGCCGCCCGAGACGTGGGACCGCCTGGTCGAGGAGGAGGAGCGGATCCGCGCGGCCGCGGGGGGCGATGCGCTCTGGGGCTACAGCGCCCAGATGAAGCAGTACGAGGGGCTCGTCTGCAACCTCCTGGAGTTCGTCCGCTCGAACGGGGGGCGGCTGACGGAGCCGACGGACCCGGCCACCATCGGCGCCATCCGGTTCGTCCGGGACCGGATCGTGGGCCACGCGGCCCCTCGCGGGATCCTCACCTACGAGGAGCAGGAGTCGCTCGACCTGTTCCGTAGCGGCGGTGCCGTGTTCCTCCGCACGTGGCCCTACGCGTGGGCCAGGCTCCAGGAGTCCCCGCTGGCGGGCAAGGTGGGCATCGCGAAGCTGCCGAGCTTCACCGACGGCGGCCCGTCCGTCTCCGCGTTGGGTGGCTGGCGGTTCGCGATCCACACGAGGTCGAAGCGGCCCGACCTCGCCTGGGCTTTCGTCCGCCACATGACGAGCCAGGCCATGCAGCGCCACTTCGCGCTTCGCGCAGGCAAGGCCCCCGCGCGACGGGCGCTCTACGACGACCCGGCCGTGCTCGCGGCGAATCCCCACTTCCGAGCCCTCCGGGACGTCTTCGTCCACGCGACGCCCCGCCCCCGCAGCCCGGTCTACCCGCGCCTCTCCGACGAGCTCCAGCGCTTCCTCCACGCCGCCATCTCCGACCCCGACTCCGACATCGAGGGCCTCGCCCGCGAGACGCGGGAGAGGCTCCGGGCGACCCTCCATCGCGTGCGATGAAGGACGGTCCGTTCGCCCTGCTGCTCGGGCTGCCCGCCCTCCTCGTCCTGTCGGTCCTCCTCGTGCTCCCCATCGGGATGACGATCGCGAACAGCCTCTACGTCGACGACCTGGTGTCGCCCCGACGCTTCGTCGGCCTCGCGAATTACAGCGAGCTCCTGCGCGATCCGGTGGCGCGATCGACCCTGGGCTTCACGTTCGTCTTCGTATTCGTCTCGACCGCCCTCGAGCTCTTCATCGGCCTTCTGCTGGCGCTGGCGATGCACCAGGCCATGCGGGGAAGGGGACTCGTCCGAGCGGCGGTGCTGGTTCCCTGGGCGATTCCCACGGTGGTGGCCGCCGTCATGTGGAAGTACATGTTCAACGACCAGTACGGATTGGTGAACCTCGTGCGGTACGGCAACGACCTGGGGGCGTACCGCGCCTGGCTGGCGCGCCCGGCGACGGCCAAGGCGGCGATCATCGTCGCGGACGTTTGGAAGACCTCGGCGTTCGCCGGGCTCATCCTGCTCGCCGGCCTGCAGGCCATCCCCCGGAACCTCGACGAGGCCGCCCGCATGGACGGAGCCGGTGCGCCGCGGCGGTTCTTCTCCGTGACACTCCCCCTCCTCCGTCCGGCCATCCTCCTGGCGCTCCTGTTCCGCATCATGGACGCCTTCCGCGTCTTCGATCTGGTCTATGTGATGACCCAGGGCGCACCGGGCGACTCGACGAACGTCCTGCAGTTCTACGGCTGGCAGAAGATGTTCCCGGAGCTGCAGTTCGGGTACGGCTCGGCCATTTCGGTCGTGGTCTTCCTGATCGTCCTCCTCGTATCCCTCCTCCTGGTCCGACTCGTCGGCACGAGGATGTTCGAGCGATGAAGCGGATCGGAGCCCTGCTGGCCGTCGGATTCAGCCTGGGGCCCTTCGTGTGGATCCTCCTCACTTCGCTCAAGTCCCCCGCCCTCATCGACGCCCGCCCGCCCACCGTCCTGCCCGATTTCTCCCTCGCGTCGTACCGCAGCGTGTTCCAGGATCACGGCTTGCTCGGCTACGTCAAGAACAGCGTCGTCGTCGCCGGCGCGACCACCCTCGTGACGGTCCTTCTGGGCGCCCTGGCCGCCTATCCCCTCGCCCGCCTTCGGGTCCCCGGGCGGCGGTTCGTACTGGGCGCGGTTCTCGTGGCGTCCATGTTCCCGCAGGTGGCGATCGTCGGCGGCGTGTACCGACTCCTTCTCCACGCCGGGCTGCTGAACACGTATTCCGGCCTCGTCCTTCCGTACACCGCCCTGGGATTGCCGCTCGCCATCTGGGTCCTCGCCAGCTTCTTCCGGGAGGTGCCCAAGGAGATCGAGGAAGCGGCGAAGATTGACGGCTGCGGCCCCCTCCGGACGCTCCTGACCGTCTTCCTCCCGGTGGCCGCTCCCGCGGTATTCACGACGGCGATCCTCGTGTTCATCCAGTCCTGGAACGAGTTCTTCTTCGCACTGCTCATCGCCACGGATCCGGCCGTCCAGACGCTGCCCGTCGGCGTGGCCCACTTCCCAGGGCAGTACGAGGTGCCCTGGGGCGAGCTCGCCGCCGCCGGCGTGGTCGCTACCCTCCCGCTGGTGTTCCTCGTACTGTTCCTGCAACGGCGGATCATCGGCGGCCTGACGGCGGGAGCGGTCAAGGGATGATCGCCCTCGCCATCCGCGGGCTGCAGAAGACCTTCGGCGCCACCGTGGCGCTCGCCGGCCTCGATCTCGAGGTGGAGCAGGGCGACTTCTGTGTGCTCCTCGGACCGTCGGGGTGCGGCAAGAGCACCGCGCTCCGCTGCGTCGCCGGGCTGGAGTCGCCGACCGCCGGAGAGATCCGCATCCACGACCGTCGGGTCGACGCGATCCCCGCGAAGGACCGCAACGTGGCCATGGTCTTCCAGAGCTACGCGCTGTACCCCCACATGTCGGTCGCGCAGAACATCGCGTTCCCGCTACGCGTCCGCGGGCTGCCCCGACGGGAGCGCGACGCCCTGGTCCGCGAGACCGCGCGCCTCCTGAGGATCGAGGAGCTGCTGGACCGGCGGCCGCGCGAGCTCTCGGGAGGACAGCGGCAGCGCGTCGCCATCGGTCGCGCGATCGTGCGCGAGCCCCTGCTCTTCCTCTTCGACGAACCCCTGTCCAATCTCGACGCGCGGTTGCGCACCGAGATGCGCGAGGAGCTCGCTCGACTCCATCGCCGGCTCGGAGCGACCATGCTCTACGTCACGCACGACCAGGTGGAGGCGATGACCCTCGGCCGGACCATCGCGGTGCTCCATCGCGGGCGGGTCGAGCAGATCGGCGCCCCGGAGGACATCTACCTGCGCCCGGCCACCCGCTTCGTCGCGGCCTTCGTCGGCACGCCGCCCATGAACTTCGTCGCGGGTCGAATCGCCGGGAAGGTGTTCCGTGCCGAGGGCCTGACCGTCGCGGTCGAAGGGCACCCCGACGGGCCGTGCGATCTGGGCGTGAGGCCCGAGCACGTCCGCCTCGGGGAGGGATCGGGCCGCGGCCGGATTGCGTGGGTGGAGAATCGCGGTGCCGACCGCTACGCCCACGTCTCCGGCCCCTGGGGGCGGCTGGTCGCGCGCGTCCCCACGTCGGCGGCCGTGCGCGAGGGGGAGACCGTCCCCTTCGCCCTGGCGCCGGGAGATCTCCACGTCTTCCCCGCGAGCTGATCGAAGCGCCCCTCGCGAAGGTGCTGCGCAGCCTCCCGGTCCACGTCGAGGACTTCGAGGGTGGGCATCAGCCCCGGCCCCCGTCGCCGGGGAAGGAGGCGCTGCGCGGCGACCCCCCTCAGGACACGGGAGAGGCGACGACGCGCCGGCGCCTGCTCGTCGGCCGGGAACCAGTCGACGAGCCCCTCCAGGGCACCGGCCACGTCGCCCGCGTGCAGCGTCGAGAACACCAGCCGACCGCTCTCGGCGGCGGCCAGCACGGCGCGTACGGTGGCGAGCCCGGGCATCCGGGACACGAGGATCACGTCGGCGTTCTGGTGCAACGCGCCCCGAACGGCCCCCGCGAAGTCCGGAGCCGAGGAGTGCAGTTCCCGCTGGTGGACCATCGACTTCAGGTTCGAGTGGACGTACTCGATGGGGTCTTCGATCGTCACGATGTTCAACGACCGCTGTCGATTGATCATGTGGATCAAGGTCGCCAGCGTGGTCGTCCGTCCGCTGCCGCTCGTGCCGGTGACGAGAACCAGGCCGTCCGGGAGGGCCGCCCACTTCGCCAGTCCATCCGGCAGCGCCCCGTCGTGGAGTTCGCGAAAGCCGCCCCGCAACCGGCGGGCGGCGACGGCGAGCCCCCTTCGTTCCCGGTAGACGCTGACGCGGAACCGCGTGCCGTCGCCGGCGCTCAGCGCCAGGTCCAGGGACGCGTCGCGTTGGAGCGTGTCCCATCGGCCGTCGTCCAGCATCGACCGCGCCGCCAACTCGATCTCTCCCGGCGAGAAGGAACCGAACTCGTCGCGCGGCTCCAGCCGACCGCGGATGCGGAGTCGCGGTGCGGCGCCCGCCGCGAGGTGCAGATCGGTGGCCTCCTCCTCGACGCAGAGCGCGAGCAGGGCTGCGAGCCGGCGCACGGGGTCGGGATCGTACGGGACCATCGGTCGTCGTCCTCGTTGGGGATGGCCGGCGGGAGAGCAAAGGCCATACCGCCGCTCCTCATGCCCGTCCCGGAGCCTCCCGCCGCCTCGTCGGTCGGGAACGACCCGTCGCGGCTACCCGCGCACCACGTCGCACTGTCTCGCGAGGGAGTCTGCGGCGGCTGGGAGGAAACCCTGCACTCTTCGGCATGCGGGTAACCGTTGCGGGGCGGCCTGCGGAGCGCGTGGGCGACCGGCCCGGAACGGTCGATGGTCGTTCCTCCCCAAAGCCCGGTTCCCGGCCCTTTGGAGCCCCGTGGTTCCGTCGATTCCAGTTGACGCTCCGAAGTTCTTGTTGGAGCACGGTTTGCGTCGGTTCCCGTGGATATGAGGCGTCCCCTGCTCTTCCTCTCCATCGCGGTCCTCGCGCTCGGCGCCGCCTGCGGCGATCCCGCACCGCCGAGCGGGTCGGGGTACGCCGCCACGGGGCAGAGCCTGGGCTCCATCGCGCGGCCCTCGGACGCACCGAACCTCATCGTCCTGGTCATCGACTCGCTTCGGGAGGACGCGATCTCGACCGAGGGGAGGATGCCGTACCTCCAGACGCTCGCGAGCGACGCCACGACCTTCACGGAGGTGACGGCGAGCGCCTCGTGGACCCTCCCCTCGATGACCAGCCTCCTCACGGGACGACTTCCCAGCCAACACGGCCTCACCCGGATGGAGGCCGGCGCCCACCTCCTGCCCGACGTCACGACGTTCGCCGAGATCCTCCGGCAGACGGCCGGCTACGACACGGCCGCCTTCGTGTCGGGACCATGGTTCGATGGGGCGGGGCGGTCCATCTTGCAGGGATTCGAGACGGTGGGGCACGACTTCACCCTCCAGGGTTTCGACGGGGACTTCGACAAGTGGGTCCGCTTCCGGAGTCCGAGCCGCCCCTTCTTCCTGCTTCTCCACTCCTTCGACACCCACATGCCCTACGGCGCCGCCAACCGCCCCTATCCCCCGCGCCCCTACGAGGGTGGCAAGCTCGATGCCGACACCGTCCGCGGCATGTCCCCCCGCGACATCCATCGCACGATCGCGCTGGACTACGACGCCGCGGGCGATCTGGCCGCCGTCCTCGGCCCGGAGGCCACCCGCATCTCCATGCGCTACTGCTACGAGGGCTGGAAGGCGGACCCGGACCCCGCGCTCGCCTCGGAGTTGGAAGCGGCCTACTGGAACGGCGTCGCCTGGACGGACGGTCTCCTCGCCGGAGCCCTCGTGCGCCTGGACCGACTCGGCCTGATGCGCAACACCGTCCTCGTCGTCACCAGCGACCACGGCGAGTCCTTCGGCGAGCACGGCACCCTCGGTCACGGGCTGCAGCTCCACGACGAGCTGGTCCACGTACCGATGGTCGTCAAGGGACCGGCTCCCTTCGACCGGCCGCGGACCGTCGACGCCCCGATCGCCCTCAACGACCTTCTGCCCACCTTCCTCGATCGCGTCGGACTCCCGCCGCTCCCCGGCGTGGACGGGCGCTCCGCCCTCCCGGTTCTCCGCGGGGACTCCCGTGGCCGCGCCGTGGTCTCCGAAGAGTGGTTGAACTACGAGAACACCGGGACGCCGTCGGACACCGTCCTCATCGCCGCCCGAAGCCCGAGCTGGAAGTACTACGCGCAGTACGACCGCAAGACGGGCATGGTCCGCGAGAGCGCCTACGACCTCGCCTTCGATCCCGGGGAGACCCAGGACCTGGCGGCACAGACCGGCACGGTCGTCGGAATCCCGTTCGACGACCTCTTGTGCCCGGCGGTCGAGAAGATCCGCGACCTCCTCTGGGGCACGCGCCGCGACACCTCGACACGCACGAGCACGCTCACGATTCCCTACGCGACGAGGACGGCGGGCCCCGCCACGCCCCGCCCGCGCCCCTGCGGGATCGAGATCCGCTGAGTCGGCGGGATGGCCCCCGCACGGTGCCGACTCCTTCGCCAGGGGATGCTCCTGGCGCAGCTTCGTGATCTCCTCCTCGGTCCGGAGGATCCACAGGTTGTGGTCGCGCAGGAGCGGGGTGTGCCCCAGGCGGCGGGAGGCCCCTCTCTCCCTCCACAGTTGCCGTCCGAGGCTTCGCGGGAGCTCCGCCTCCGTCGTGTGCTCTTCCCGGATCATGTCGGCAAGCGTGCGCGTGTCCGCTGATTCGTCTCGGAGCCCCTCCTACGGCTCGGGGTACGCCTTCCGGACCTCGGCGTAGCTCGCCGTCCAACGTGACGAGCGCGAGGCGACCGTACCACGGAGCGTCGATCCGCCGCGGCGCGGCCCCGCAAAGCGTGCCTCGAACGCCCCTCTACGGCTTCACCCCCATTCGTGCCAGCTGCTCCTCGATGTGGAGGAGCCGGGCGTACGGATCGCCCGTTGCGCCCTCTCCCGGCGACGTCCCCGCGTCGTCCATCTGGAGCTTTCGAAGCTGTGCCTGGAGTCTCTCCAGGTTCCTTCGCCATTCCGCCTGCGCCTTCGGGTCGGACGCGTCCGGCGTGTCGCCCCGAAGACGGGCGATCTCGTCCTGGATCCCGGCGATCTCCGACGCCGTCCGCGCCCGCGCATCCGCCCGCGCCGCGGCCGCCTGGGCCAGCACGGCCACCTCGCGTTGCGCCTTCCACTGGGCGAGCCTGAGATCCCCGAGCTCGGCCCAACGCTCCTGCAACACCGAGACGACACCGGGCTCGCCCGCGCGCGCCTCCTCGAAGGGACGTAGACCCGCCCAGAGCCCGAGGAACGCCGCCAGCAACACCGCCAAGAGACCCAACCGCACCATGGGCACCTCCTCGCTTCGCAGGGCTCGCGCCCGCGCGCAACGCGAGAATCGTACGAATGGATGCGGGCTCCGTCCGACGACCCGAAACGAGAACGGGGCCGGACCTCGCGGTCCGGCCCCGTCGGTGGGATCGGCGGTCGGTCAGGGCCCCATCGGCACCGGGCCGGGCTGCACGACGCCGGCGTTGGCAGCGGTCTCGTCCGGCTCGTAGGGCGCTTCCAGCCACCCCTCGTCGTCGACGAGGGGATCCGTCAGCCAGTAGTCGGCGAACGTACCGCCGTGGCAGGACGAGCACGCGGTCGGATCCAGGTGCACCGTTCCCGATGCCCCGGGCAGCGCCCGGATGGAGTGCGGCGTCGCGAACGTCCACGTCGGCAGGCCGGGCACGTTCGGCACGAGGCCGAGGACCTCGTCGGCCGTCGGATAGCGGAACAGGTCCGCGTCGATCGGCACGTGCCGCAGGAGCGTGTAGCCGTACGGCATCCCCGTCAGCGGGTTCAGCTTGCCCGGAAGCGGGCTCCTGCCGATGCGGAAGCTCATCAGGGCATCCGGGGCCGACCCCGCGGGTCGGCTCGCCAACGTCGGATCGCCGGCGTTGACCGTGAAGAACGGAAGCCCCGTTCCGCCAACGTCCAGGTCGAGGTGGCAGCCGAAGCACTGCTTGTACGGCTGCGCATGGCAGACGTAGCAGGTCATCTCTCCGAGGTGCGTGGACGTGTGGAGCGAGTTCGAATCCACGACGGAGGTGTGGCAGCCCGTGCACGTCGGGCCGGACGTCACGTCGTAGCGCGTCCCCGCGCCCGGCGCCGGCGCGCCGGCCCCGTGGATCTCGTCGCCCGTGTGGCAGAAGGTGCATCCATACGGCAGGCCGTCGGCGTTGAGCTCTTGCGTGCTCGCGTAGTGGACATCCGGGAGCGGGGCTGCAAGCCCCAGCCCGTTGCGGGCGATCAGGTCCCCGTTCAACCCTTGGAATTCGGCCTTGATCCGGCTGCCGTGGCACGCGGTGCAGTTGCGGTCCATGTCGGGCGTCTTGCGCCAGTTGTGGCCGTTCAGGAAGCCGTGGCCCGCGACCCGCGGAACCGAGACGTGGCAGTGCCCGCAGCGGGCTTCCGTCTCGGCGTCGTTCGCGACGTGACACTCGGTGCACTTCGCGTCGTAGCGCTCCCGGGCCGTACTGCCCATGGACAGATTCACGCCACGGTCCGTCAAGGCGGCGACGTAACCGCCCAGGTGGACATGCAGGCTGCCTTCGTTCATGTCCGCGATAGGCGTGTGACAGGGCAGGCACGCGGTCGAGTCCGGGATGGGCACGAAGCCTCCGGCATGCGCGAGCGCCCTCGTCGAAGCGGTGTCGTCCCCGGAGTGGCAATCGACACAGGAGCGATTCGAACCATGGTAGGAGCTCAGGAAGTCCTCGGGATACTGCGCGATCGCACCGTCGTAGACCCAGGACTTCTTCGGCGTCGGCACGGACGCCACGGAGCCGCCTCACCCCTCTCCGGAGCTGGGCGGCGCATCCTCCCCGGGAAGAGGATCGACTTCCTCGCTCATCCAGAGGGACGTCAGGTTCGTGTGACAGGCTTGGCAACCCGTGGAGGGCGGTGAGTAGCCGTCGAGCGTCGCGAGCCCCCCATCCGTCGTGTGCAGCGGGAAGTCCCATCCGCGCATGACGTCGAAGTTCGACAGCTGCCCCGAAGCGGGAGCGGTCTGGCTCCACCCGTTCATGCCGTAGAGCAGGTTCCTCACCTTGTAGCCGAGGATCCCCAGCGTCATCGTGGCGATCCCGCCCGTGTGTCCCGTGTAGCAGTAGGCCACGACCGTGTCGCTCGCGGAGACGTACTTCGTGTAGTTGGCGAGGTCTGCCGCGCTCTGGTACGGGACGTTGATCGCGCCCGGGATGTGTCCCAGAGCGTAGTGGGCGGCCCCGCGCACGCTCACCAACTGCGGGTCGTTGGACGCGTTCCCGTCTTCCAGGAGATCCGCGAGGGTCCCCGGGTACATCTGCAGCGTCTTGTCGTCCGATACGCTCGCCAGGTATCTCCGGGCCCGGATGAGGATCTTCCCCACCACCTCGCTGACCCCGAAGGCGGAGAAGCGGGGGAATGCTCCCTGTTCCACGCCGGGGTTGTCCGTGGTCTCCGTGGCCTTCGAGACGATCACCCCCGAGTCCATCGCGTCGCTGAACCGCGTCCCCGCGGGGACCAGGCTGCGATCGTAGGTCCACGACGTCATGCCCTGGAAGAGGGCTTTCGCCGACTTGTAGTTCGCGGGCGTCGACGGGTCTTCGACGCGAGCCACGTTGATCAACAGCGCCGCCATCGTGCCGTCGTTTCCCCAATACGACGCCACGCACACATCCTCGTCGACCGGGATCCCGTGGGTCCCGTTCAACAGGGCGTCCGGTAGCGTCCGGAGCGGGATGTTGATCGCTCCGGGGATGTGGCCTGCCGCGTAGTCCGCGGCGTCACGGATGTCCACGACGAACAGGGGGTCGCCGGAGAGCCGCGTCAACCGGCGCATCACGTCGTCGGTGTTGAGCGTGTTGTATCCCAGGGCGAGCACGGCATCGAGCCGGTCGGCGATCTCCTGCAAGTCCGCGCTCGGCGCGGTCGATGTGCCGACGACGGTTCCGGCAGGCGGCGGTATCGGCGTCGAGGACGAACCTCCGCCACAACCCACCGCGAGTAGCGCACTGAAGCAGCACAACGCAGCAAGCCACGCTGCGCGTGTTGCGATTCGCGTGCTCATGGATCCTCCTTCTCCAGTTCATGTTGTGAAACGACGCGCGCGTTGGGACCTCGTCCGTGACGGTGATTCCTTCCGGGTGCAACACGAAGTCCCTGGCGGATCCCGTGAGATCCGTACCAACGTGCGTCGTTGCATCGAGATCTGCCCATGGCCTCTCCGAGAAGTGGCCTCGCATGCAGTGTAGAAGTCGGCAGCCCCGGCCCAAGAACCTTGCACGCCAGGATCGACGGTCGTCTTGACGCAACCGCAACGCGTGATGCAACTTGCTGCCAAGGAACGCACACGTTGCCGCGTCTCGTTTGCGCGCTATCGACTTTCCGAGCCATGAATCGGTTCATCCGATCGTAGCGTGATGCGCTGCCTTTCCTGCGGCGCGCTGCAACGTCTCGTGCTCGGATCACGACCGTAGTGGCGGCGTCCTTCGCGTGGACGAAGGATCCCTTCCCCGTGCGCCACCAGGGCCACGACGGCCCCGAGGGTCGGACCGAAGTTCCCCAGCACCTCGACCCACCCTCTTTCCCTCGGCCCCGGCGCCGTCGCAGGCCCCCGTGACCACCCATCCCGCGCCCGACGTTCCCGGTGCGCCGACGAGAGCCTGCCCTCGCCACGCCGTGGGCGTCGAAGTACGCTCGCCGCATGCGCTGGACGCCGATGCTGGCCTTCGCCGTTGCGCTCGCCGGAGCCGTGCTCCTGGCGCTGCCGACCGGAACTTCACCGGGTCCTCGCACTCTGCCTTCGGATGTCCGCTCCCCACCGACCCTGTCGTACCCGCCAGCCGTGCTGCGGGGGCAGGGGGGAACTGCACGGCGACCGTCTTCCGCCCCGGCGATGGCGTCGGTGCAAGGTGCCGCGGATGCCTGGGGAGAAGAGATCCGCTTCCACGTGGTGGACGGCGGCACGGGGAAACCGATCCAGGGTGCCCTCGTGCATGCGTCCGTGGACGGGGATCACGTCCGCGAGGCCCATACCGACGCCGCGGGCATCGCAGGAATCGCGAAAGCCAAGACGTACGCCGTATACGCCGACCGCAAGGTCGGGTACGGGGTCCACTGGCAGCGCGGGGCCGCCGCGGAGGAAGAGGTGGCCCTGGAGCCTCTCGATCCGCTGCCCGGGCGCGTGGTGGACGCCCTCGGAAGACCGATCGTCGGAGCCACGGTCGTCGCCCTGGACGACTTCGACCAGTGGTGGAATGCGGATCTGCCGCTCTTGACGGACACGGAAGGGCGGTTCACCGTGGCCGGGGTGCGGTGGCGCGAAGCCACCGGTCTGGCCGTGACGGCACGGGGCTATGCGGAGCGCATCGTCCGCCCCCTCGGATCCTCCCGGGATGAGGTCGTCGTCGAGCTCGCCGAGGGCGCCGCGGTCCGGGGCGTCGTCGTGGACGAGGCCGACCGTCCCGTCGCCGGAGCGCGGGTGACGGCCCTGGACATCGCGGAGACCGAGACGGACGCGGACGGGCGGTACCGCATCGAGGGTTTCGCGGCCCCGATGGAGGTACGTCTTCACGCCCGCGGCCCCCAAGGCCGCGTGGGCGCGACGGCGCCCTTCGCGCTCCGCTCGCCCGAGACGCGGCGTGAGGTGGGGATCCGGATCCGACGGGTCGGTTCCCTGGAGGTCGTGGCCGTCGACGCGGCACGTGGTGAGGTCGTCACACCCGAGGGTCTTGGCCTCCAGATCGAGGCGGAGGGGGATTCCACCGGGTCCCCGCCCGAGCGCGACTTCGAAGCCGGTGAAGGGGCGGCGCGCTTCGAGGACCTCGCTCCGGGCCGCTACACCCTCCGCGTGGTGCCCACGTTCCACGGGAACCACGGCCCCTTCCTCGTACCTACGCCGCAGGCGGTGGTCGTACGCGGTGGCGCCACCTCACGCGTCTCGTTTCGACTCGACCGCGGCATGGAGGTTCGGGGGCGCGTTCGGGGCCCGCGGGGCGAGGACCGCGACGCGCGCGTCGTGTTCCAATCGAACTGGAAGGGCGTACCCCAGGAGTGCCGCGCCGACGCGCAGGGATCGTTCCGACTGGCCGGCGTCCCTCCCGGTCCCGGAACGCTGATCCTCCGCAGCGTGTGGGGTAGCGTGCAGTGGGCCTCCGTCGATGCCGCGCGGGACCTGGGGGATTTCGTCCTTCCCCGGGGCGGCATCGTCGAGGGCCACCTCCCGGGCCTCCCTCCGGGCGCCGTCCTTGCCGCCACCATCGTCGGCGGGCCCATGTACGCGAACGAAGGCCGGGACGTGCACACCGATGTGGGGGGACGCTTTCGGATCGAGGACCTGCCGACGAACCGTCCTTTCGACCTCGGACTCGAACGTCGCGGCGGGGGCGAGAGAGTCTGGACGGACCTCGTGCTCGCCCCCGAGGAGGTTCTGGACCTGGGGGAAGTCTCCTGGCGCACGCGAAAGCGAGCGGCGGGGACCGTCCTCGACCCCGACGGCTCGCCCATCGTCGCGGCCAAGGTCACGTTCTACTCTCACGGCCACGGCGCGCCGTCCGCCCACACCGACCGGCAAGGCCGCTTCCGCATCGACACTCCGCCGCTCCCTTGCGCGGGGATCCGCGTGGACGTCGGCGGCCTTCCTTCGGGGTTCTTCCCGCCTCCGGCAGGATCCAACGATGCGTCGCTTGCCCTCCGCTTGCCCTTGCCGGGACGTCTCCGCACCCGCTTCGTGCGCCAAGGCGGGGAGCCGATGTCGGGCGCGACCTTCCGCCTGGCGTGGATTCCTCCGACCGGAACCAGGCCTTCTGGAGGCATCCTCGAGCCGCTCTCGACGTGCATCGCAGCCGACGGTGACGGTTGGATCGACGTCCTCCTTCCTCCTGGGAACTGGCGCCTGGAGGTGTGGGGCGGTCTCGGCGGGGAGATCGTCGGCGGTTCGCCGAACGTGAACGTCGAAGCCCAAGCGTGCACGAGCCTCCTGTTCGAGGTGCGCTGACCGACTCCGCCTCGACCGGGATCAGCAGGGGTGGATCTGCGAGACGGCCAGGCGACTGAAACGGCCCGGCGCGCATTCGTCGGGCTCGTCGTACACGACGATCTGGCGCCTGCACACCTGGGAGGCCGTGAAGAAATCGAAGTCCGGGGCTTCGGCCGGCTGCGAAGCCGCGATGCGGCGTTGCTCGTCGTCAGCGACCCACTGCGGGGTCGCCTCCTCCGCAGCGCCTTGCCTCGCGGCTTCTCGCTCGGCCTCGGGCCCTCGGCCCATTTCTTCACGACCGCGAGAGGCCGTGAAGAAATCGAAGTCCGGGGCTTCGGCCGGCTGCGAAGCCGCGATGCGGCGTTGCTCGTCGTCAGCGACCGACTGCGGGGTCGCCTCCTCCGTAGCGCCTTGCCTCGCGGCTTCTCGCTCGGCCTCGGGCCCTCGGCCCATTTCTTCACGACCTCTTCTGACGCGAGGTCACGACGACATCGGCCTCCGTGGTCTCGGACCCGACCACCGCGCGCACGTGATGGGATCCAAGGGGCAGGCGCAGCCACGTCTCCAGCGCTCTGCCCCCGGACGAGAGCCGTAGCGCGTCGCCGCGCAGGACCTCCTCGCCGTCGACCTGGACGATCACGACGAGCGGGTGGGTCGCGCCCCTGGCCCCGCCGACCGTTCACGACCAGTCCCGGGACGCCGAGGCGGCCCGTGAGCCACCCTCCCCCATCGAGGCGGTACGACCCGCGCGAGGCGCGCAACGCATCCACACCATCGCCATCGCGCACCCGATCCGGTGGCGGCGGCGGGCGGTTCTTCGAGGAGCGCTTCACCGGGCTTCTGGCGGGCCGGCCGGCCTGCGACCCGTTCGGGTCCGGATCCGCCTCCCTGCCCAGCGCATTCGCCGCCTCGGGGGCGGGAGACGCTGGCATCCTCCCCACCTCGGGCGAGCCGGAAGATCCAGCCGCTCCGGGAGATCCAAAAGCCAGGCGAACCCCCGGGCTTGCCTGGGTCTGCGGTGCGCCCCGAGAGGGCGCCGCGCTCCGCTGCCGCACGTCGGTCGGGACGCCGGGATGCGGATCGCGGTTGTTCGTGGTGTCGTCTCCGGCAAAGCGATCCACACCGGCCCCCGAGGCGGTGGCCGGAGCGCGCGCGAACGCTGCCGACCCGAGTTCCCCGCGAGCGGGGCTCGTCGCGTCCCCGGTCGTGGCTCCGGCGCTCGTGGCCGCGTCCCCTCGGTCCGCATGGTCGGGCGGGGACGCCCCGCGGCAGAGAGGGGCACGTACCTCGTCGCTCTTGCACCCGTTGCTCATGCAATCCATGCGCTTGCTCTCGTCGCTCCCCGCCGGCGGGTCCGTGCTGGACCGACCGTCCCCGCGCGAAGCCGCTGTCCGCGGCGCCTCCACGGCGGGCGGCGAGGCGATGAGCGCTCCGGCCGCGGTCGCCTCCGCCGGGACCCTCTCTACGGCGGGATCCATGGCGCGCGGCACGTCCCCGGCACGCACTTGCGGCGCGCCGTTCCTCACCCCCGGCCGATGCAGCACGTTGTCGCGAAGCGCGGGGAGGCGGCGGAGCGCGTCGGAGCGGCGCGCCTTCGCCTCTGCTTCGGCCCTCGCGGCGGTCTCCGAACCGGCGTCGGGCGGCGCGCGCTCCGACGTCTCCGCGGCCGCCTCCTCGCGAAGCGCCTCCTGGCCCGCGGCCTTCGGCGCGCTCTCGGAATGGCGCCCGCACAGGCACGTGTCCGGGCCGATGTCCAGGCCGTCCTCCCCTTGCATCTCGCTCTTCTTCAGCGGCCGGTTCGGGAAGTCCGGGTGGAAGATCAGCCCGTCCTTCGTCTCGAAGATCGGAAGCCCCTGCGACGTCACCCCGATGATCCACATCTCCCCCGCGTCGAACATCGTGTGGTGGCCCGCGACGGCCGGCCCCTGCCGGCCGTGCCGGCCGACAATCAGAGGGTGCGGCAAGATGCCTCCACATGCGAGGAATCCTGGCCTGCGCCATCTGACCACCCGAGACCCGTGTTCTCGATCTCCTGGCTGCCTCCTTCGCGGTTGGGCGTCACGTGCATCGACTGGAGGAAGATGTGGTTGGTGCAGCCCGGTACCCAGCACTGGTCGCCGTAGAACCTGCGGCAGGCGCGCTTCGTGTCGATGGGGACGGTCCGGCACTTCGGGCAACAGGTGCACCCCATCCGCCGCTGGCCGGGCTCCACCCGGTCCGGGTCGTATTGCGCCAGGTACTCCTGGAGGGCCCGCTCCACGGTCTCCCCCCGCGTGAGCACCCGCTTCGCCTTGCGCGAGGCCAGCGTGTGGGCGCGCAGGAACGCCTCGAAGCCCTCCGGGCTCAGGTCCACCGTGAAGCGCTTGAGCCCGGGCTTCTTCCGGATCGTCTCCTCCAGGCGCGTGCGGACGTCGGCGCGCAGTTCCCGGATCGAGCGCAGGCGATAGCCCTCCCAGTCGTCGTCCTCGTGAAGGGCGCCCTCGACCATGCCGAGCCGCCCCAGCTCGACGGCCTGCTCGAAGGAGAAGCTCCCGTCGCGGATCCGCCCCTCGAGCCAGTCGAAGGTGCGCAGCGCCACGCCGACGAAGCGGAGCTCGAAGCCCCAGGAGCCGGGCAGGCCGTGGGCGGCGGCGTACTGCCCGATCGAGGCGCACTTCTCGTGGACGAAGGCGGCCGTCGCATCGACCGTGGCCAGGGCCTTGGCGAGCCCCAGCGCCATCTCCTGGACGAGCGGGGAGAGCACCGCCACGCAGCGCTCGGCCTCGGGCTGGCGCTCGTAGTGGATGCCGCGGCGATCGGTTCGGATCCAAGTCACGAAGGGAAGGCTACGGGGGAGGGGGGACAGCCTTCCAAGCCTTGATTTCCAGGCTCCACGCTGACCGTTGCCGCATGGGCGTCGTGACGGACGGTGTACCCGGGCCACCGTGAGACATGAGACGCCAGGGCCCCGTCCGCGGTCGCACCCCTCGTTGGGGTGAGGGGTCGGTCGTCCTGTCCGACGGTCGCCGCCGCGCGCCGCTTCCTCCGTCACATTCCCTTGCACAGCGTGGAAGACCCCGCAGGGGAGGGGCGTCCGGGCGCGGAGTCGTCAGCACTTGGACGCGTTGCAGGAGGGCGATCGCCGCCGCGGCAGCCACCCCGACAACCCACGCCAAGATCCCCCACTCGAGCCGGTGCTCGCCCACGGCCGCGAAGAGTCGGACCACCTCGCCCTCAAGGACGGTCACACGCCGCTCAACCTCGACCGCGTGCTCGCGGAGTTCGACGGCGGGCTGCGCCGCCCACCGGTCGTGGCGGCCTCCAAAGTCCTCGAGCCGACGGATCCGACGTTCGGGCTCGTCGGATTGCGCCGGGGCAAGGGAAGGGGCTGACCGCTGGAGGGAGGCTGACAGTCAAACCGCTGCGCGGAGATCCCAACACCGACCGGGACGACACCGGAGCGTCCTCGTAGTAGCCTGTGCACCTGTCATGCTTCGTCTCACCATCTGCATCCTACCCCTGCTCGCGCTGCTGCTCGGCGGCTGTGGTGAGCCCGACCAGTTGCCTGCCGGTAGAGGGACCCCCGAGTCCGCGCCCACGGGTCGCCCTGACGTGCCTGATGCGGCCTTGCCCGCGGCGAGCGCGACTCCGGAAGGGGTGGTGCGCCTTTGGCTCGACGCGGCGAAGCGAGGCGAGGCCGCGTTCACCGCACGGCGGGCGGTAGCAGGGCAGGCTCGAAGTCCTCGATCGTGATGCCGTAGCGCGCCTGGTACGCCTCCCGACGGTCCGACGCGGCCTCGACGAGCAAGGCGAGGTCCCAGGCGCGGGCGACGTCGTCGCCGAGCGTGTAGAACACGTCTCCTCCCGGGGAGAACCGGATCGCGTGGATGGCTCCGCGGTGCGGCACGGGGACGTCGCGCACCAGCGCGCCGGTGTCCGTTCGCCACAGCAGGAGGCGACCGACCTCGCGCGCGTCCCGCCATCCGTGTCCGGCGGCGAGCACCCACCGACCGTCCGGCGAGATGGCCAGCGCGGAGCACCCGGGGAGGGCGCCCGGCTGCGAGTCCAGCCGCGCCGCCTCGGCCTTTGCCGTGCGTCCGATCACACTCCCCTCGTCGTCGAGCAGCAGCACGTCGCCGTCGTACGTCCACGCCGCGCCCCGGACGCCTGCGCCCGCCCTGGCCGCGACCGGACCCGCGGCCGGCAGGCCCAGCGCGCGGATCGTCCCGTCGGTCTCGAGGAAGGCGAGCCCCAGGTCGTGGATGGCGTGCATCCCCGGCTGATCCGCATCCTGGCGACCGACCACGAGGAGGAGGCGATCGCTGCCGGGCCACGCCACCGCGTCGCTCACGTAGCGTTCGTCCCCGCCTGCGGTGTGCAGGAGATCGAGGGATGCCGCGTCCAGCGTGTGGAGCGCCCCCGTCTCGAACTCGAGCACGTGGAGGCGCGTCCGGTCGGGGGAGAAGGCCACCGGCGTCTCGATCCTCGTACCGATGCTCGCACGAATCTCCTCCTTGCCCGCGGCAAGATCGAAGCGTACGACCTCACCCTGGTTCGTGCCGAACCAGGCGCGGCGTCCGTCCTCGGAGAGCTGGAGTCCCCAGGTCTGCTCCAATTCCGGGAGCGTGCGCACGGTGCCGGCGCGGCGGTCGAGGAGGTGGATCGCATTCCCTCCCTCGCGTTGCCCTCCCCAGGCCAGGGTGGCGCCCGCGCCGTCGAGCGCCAGCCCGCCGTGCGTCGCGGGCCAGGTCTCTCCCGGCTCGACGGCGAGCGGGGGCGAACGCCGCGGCGTCCGGAGGTCGTACGCGCGCACCGCGAGCGGGAGGCCCATGTAGTAGCGGTCCTTCGGATCCCAGGGCTGGACGGTTGCGAAGAGCCGATTCCCGTCCGGAGACAACGCGAGGTCGGCGTACACGCGGTGAAACCTCGGGATCCGTGGAGCGGCGACGCGACGCCCCGTCGCGAGATCGTGCACCTCGAGCCCGCTGCTCGTGTCCCGCGTGACGATCCACCGGCCGCCCGGCGGGACGGCGATCTCCTCGACCAAGGAGGGCAGGGGGCCGATCCGCCGCAGGACGCTTCCGTCGACCCCATGGACACGTACCGCGGTGCCGTCGGGATACGAGACGCTCGCCCATGCATCGGTTCCCTCTCCCCGGGTGACGCGCCGCGAGGGCTCCTCGATGCTCCACCGTTGGGCGGCGTGCTGGACGTCGTAGGCGAGGAGCCTCTTGTCGCCGGCCGCGACGAGCGTTCCGCCGTCCGCGCTCCAGGCCAGATCGAGCACCCACCGGCCCGCGGAGGGGAGCCGGGCCAGTTCGCGGCCGTCGTCCACGGCGAGCACGTGCGCGGCGCCGCTTCCCTCCTCCGCGAAGGCGAGACGCCGCCCGTCGGGGGAGACGGCCACGGCGGTGATCGCTGCGTCTCCCGCGTCGTAGGGCTTCGGCGTCGTCGGCGCGTCGAGGTCGATCGCGAGGATCGTTCCGTCGGGACGGCCGTCGAAGACGCGCCCGGACGGGTCGGCGTCCACCGCCGTCCGCCAGTGGCGATCGGCCCCCTCCTTCCCCTCGCGGATCTTCCTCGGCGGCTCGTCCAGGCCGGGAGGCCACAGCCAGATCGCGCCGTTCGATTCGACGAGCGCGAGTCCCTGGGGCGCACGAAAGAGGCCCGCGGGCCAGCTCGTCGGATCGAGGGTTCCGGGGAGCCAGCGCGCGGCGAAGGCCGTGGCGCTCTCCGCTTCGAAGAGCGCGAGCCACCCGCGCTCCGTCTCGTGGGTCGCGAGGCCCGTCGCCGCCGCCACCCGGGCGGCGGCCGCCCCGCCGTCCGCCAGCAACGCGCCGGCCATCTGCGCGTAGGCATTGCCCAGGTTCACGCGAGCGGACACCGTCTGTGCGACGGCCTCTTCGCGCTGCCGGTCGGCATCGTGCTCCGCTTCCTCCGCGCGCACGCGGGCCTCATCGGCCCTGCGCCGGCCCGCGTCGAGGAGGGCCATCGCCGCCGCCGATCCCAGCGCCAGGACGACGCTCGCGGCGATGGCCGCTCGGCGAAAGCCCGCGCGGCGCGCCGCCCCTTCGCGCCGCGCGAGGGCCCGTGCGCGAAGGTCCTCCAGCCGCGTCCCCAACGACGCCGCACGCTCCCCCCGGCTACCCAGCTTGCGCGCCTGCGCGAGTGCGGCGACGGCACGATCCACGTGGCGGGCCGCGTGTTCCGCCGGAGCGTCCTCGGCCGCGTCGAGGGCCGACTCGGCCCGGGCCAGAAGTGCCTCGGCCTCACGCGCCCGTGCCGACGTGGCCTGCCACGCGCGCACCGCTTCGGCGAGGGCGGCGGCGCTCTCGGGCCGTGCGGCCGGGTCGCGAGCGAGCGTTCGCACCGCGAGGGCGGAGAGGCCTTCGGGAACGGCCTCGTCCTGTTCCCGGGGCGGCAGGGGATCTTCCGCCCGCAGCCGTCGCAGCAGCTCGGCGAAGGTCTCGAATGCGTGCGGTCGGCGGCCCGTGAGCAGCTCGTAGAGGATCACGCCCAGGCTGTAGACGTCGCTGGATGCGGTCACGCCCTCGGGCGCGCCCAGTGCGGCCTCCGGAGCCATGTAGCCCGGGGTGCCGAGGACGCCCGCGACGGTCGCCAGGTCCGCCGCCTCCCGGAACGCGTCCAGACGGTCCCGCCAGCGGTCGGCGGCTTCGTCCGAGCGGTCTGCCAGGCGGGCGAGGCCCCAGTCGAGCACGACGACCTCCCCGAACTCTCCGAGCGCGACGTTCACGGGCTTGAGGTCGCGGTGGATCACGCCTCGGTCGTGGGCGTACGCGACCGTGTCGCAGACCTTGAGGTACGGCTCGAGAAGGCGGAGTCGGGCATCGATGGACTCCGTCGCGGCTTCCCGCAGCGCGTCGGCGAGCGTCCGTTCGCCCTTGACGAAGCGCATCGTGTAGTAGGGGACGCCCTGCGGTGTCTGCCCGAGCTCGTAGACGGGAACGATGCCGGGGTGCGTGAGGCTCGCCGTGACCCACGCCTCCTGGAGGAAGCGCGCCTTGAGCGTCTCGAAGGCCGCGGAGGCGGGCGTATCGGCGCCGGGCGCGCTCAAGGCGAGGGGCTCCGGAGGGGCGGCGCTTCCCTGGGCGCTGGGACGAACCACCTTGAAGGCCACCTCCCGATTGAGGTCCGTGTCGATGGCCCAGTAGACGAGGCCCATCCCGCCTTCGCCGGCCGGTGCGAAGTCGCGGTAGCGATCCGGTGCGAGCGTGCGCACGTGCGCCACCGCCGCGTCCCCTTCGTCCGTCGAGAGGGCTTCGAGCGCGCCGAGTCCGCGCAAGGCCCGCGCCAGGGGTCCGGCCAGGTCGGGATGGGCGTCGAGGAGCGTGCGTGGGTCCACGCGGTCCCCGCGTTCGGCCCTCTCCCGCCACGAGGCGAGGATCTCGGCCACGCGTTCCTCCGGTGTCATCGGACGTCCTCCGCATCCGCTTCCTCGAGCAGGGCGCCGAGGCGTTGGAGTGCGCGTCCGTAGAGCTTTCGCACGGCCTCCTTGCTGCGGGCCAGGAGCACCGCCGTCGCTTCGAGGCCGAGACCGTTCAACTGGACCAATTGCAGGACCTCCCGCTGCCGGCGCGGGAGACGGGCCAGCGCCGCATGCAGTCGCTCGCGATCCTCCCGGTCGCCCGCGCGGCGGCTCGGAGACGCGACCGATCCCGGGACGTCCCCGGTGACCGGGCGGTCCGGGCGACTCACCTCCCGACCCACGGCGCGGCGGGCGGCGCCCGCGTGGTGGCGCACGGCCTCCTGCGCCTTGTGCACGGCGATGCGTGCCAGCCACGCGGCGACCGCGCCGCCGTGCCTGGGTTCGAACGCGCCGAGTCCGTGGTGCGCGACGATCCACGTTTCCTGGAGCACGTCGGCCACCGACACCTTCCGCTGGACGGCAGGGCCCAGTCGTCGGCCCACGAGCGCCCGGAGCCGCGCCTCGTGGCGCCGGCACAGCGCGGCAAAGGCCTCGTCGTCTCCCGCCCGGGCTCGCGCCACGAGGGCGTCGTCGGGCTCGGAAGGGGGAGGTGAGGGACGCATGCTCCATCCACCCATGGCGAAACGGAGCCTACCAGGGACATAGTCGTACGGTGTCAGGACCGAAATTCACGCTTTCGTCGCCCGCCCGGCCCCCCCGCAGACCTCTCGGGGCGTGGAGCCGGATTCCGCGACACGTCACCTGAGACCCGGGATTGTGTGGATTCCCGGGACACGGCACGGAAGATGGGAGGCGCACGCCGCGCGCGGGGCCGGGCATGACGCTCTACGAATTCGAAGGAAGGGTCCCGGTCATCCACGAGCGCGCCTACGTCGCGCCCTCCGCCCAGGTGATCGGGCGTGTCGTCGTCGGAGCCGACTGCTACGTGGGCCACGGGGCGATCCTCCGCGGCGACTACGGCACCATCGAGATCGGCGAGGGCACCGCGGTCGAGGAGGGCTGCATCGTCCACGCGCGGCCCGAGGACGCGACGCGGATCGGCCGGCGGGTCACGCTCGGTCACGGCGCCATGGTCCACAACGCCACGATCGAGGACGATGCCGTCATCGGGATGCGCGCCACGATCAGCGACTTCGCGGTGGTGGGAAAGGGCGCCCTGGTGGGGGAGATGGGGCTCGTCAAGCGGCGCCAGCAGGTGCCGGCGGGGAAGATCGCCGTGGGCGTTCCCGTGAAGGTGATCGGCGACGTCTCGGACGCGAATCGCGACATGACCGTCTGGGCCAAGGACATCTACGTGGACCTCGCGAAGCGCTACTCCCGGGGCCTTCGCGAGATTCCCCGGGCGCGCCCCGGGGACGAGATCCTCTGCCGTGCGATCGGGACGATCCACACGCCGTTCTCCCGGCCCGAAGGCACGCCGATCCAGGGCACCTTCGCGCCGGACGCCGAGGGTACGGTGGAGATCGATCCCCCCTTCGTCGCGGGGCTGGCCGACCTCGAGGGTTTCTCCCACATCGTCCTCCTCTACGCGTTCCACCGCACGCGTGGCTACGCGCTTCGTGTCGAGCCCTACCTCGACGACCGGGAGCGGGGGCTCTTCGCCACCCGGGCGCCGCGCCGTCCGAATCCCATCGGGTTCAGCGTCGTGGATCTCCGCCGCGTCGAAGGATCGGTGCTTCACATCGCCGGTGTCGACATGCTCGATGGAACGCCGCTGCTGGACATCAAGCCGTACCTCCCGCTTCTGGACGAGCGTCGCGGGGCGCGCACGGGGTGGTTCGCGCGACACCTCGACGCGCTCGCGCGCGGCGAGGAGCGGAACACGCGCGCGGACGACCGCTTCCACGGCGAGTAGGACGTGCCGTCCCCTCATGCACGAGGGAGGACGGTCCCCTCCTCGCGTGCGCCCGAACGTGCGGGGACGTACCATGGGCGTGGACGGTGGCGCGCCGTCGGGCGGGGCATCGTCCGATGGGAGGTACCCCATGACCACGGACGAGCACGTGGGATGCGTGCAGTCCGCCGCCGGTCCCGTGCGGAGCGAAGCGCCCGCCGGGGCTACGGCGACGGCCGAGAAGCCGGAGGAGGCATCCATGATGCAGGCACGCGTCGGGCACGAAGCGCCGGACTTCGAGGCGACGGCGTTCCTCGACGGCGGGTTCCAGAACGTGAAGCTCAGCGACTACAACGGACAGTGGGTCGTCCTGTGCTTCTATCCAGGCGACTTCACCTTCGTGTGACCGACGGAGCTGGCGGCGGTCGCCGCCAACCACGAAGATCTCGCGGAGCTCGGCGTCCAGGTGCTCTCGATGAGCACGGACAGCCGATTCGTGCACAAGATCTGGCAGGAGGAAGAGCTCTCGAAGATGGTCGACGGCGGCGTTCCGTTCCCGATGCTCTCGGACGGCGGCGGACGGATCGGGCGCGTCTACGGCGTCTACGACGAGGACGGCCAGGTCGACATCCGCGGGCGGTTCCTGATCGACCCCGACGGCATCATCCAGGCCATGGAGGTGATGACGCCCCCGGTCGGACGCAACTTCGCCGAGCTGGTACGCCAGGTACAGGCGTTCCAGCACGTGCGCAAGACGAACGGGGCCGAAGCGACTCCGGCCGGGTGGCGACACGGCGAGCCGGCGTTGAAGGTCGGCCCGCAGCTCATCGGCAAGGTCTGGAAGACCTGGAAGCCGCGGCGCGAGTCCGCGTAGTCGCGATCGCCCGCCGGACGGGCGCCGGGGGGACGACCTGCGGCGATTCGCCCTCGACATCCGGGAGACGTGGCATCGGACCGACCTCTTCGAGGCGGTCGTCACCGACGATGGGGACGCGCTGTCGCCGATGGCATCGGAGACGCGGCCGGAGCGCTGACTCCTCCTCCGGCGAGCCACGTGGAGAGGTGGGCCGACAGCGCTTCGAGCGCCACGGACGCGGGTCCGCGCGCGCCGACGCCCACCGGCCTTCCCGCCCGCACCGCGGCGACCACCGCACGGTCGTAGGGGACGGTGGCCACGGCCTCGACGCCCCGAGCGCGGACCGCTGCGGCGATCCGGTTCGCGGCTTCGGGAGCGGCCGTCGCCTTGTTCACGACGACGAGGGCGGGCACGGCGAAGTGCGCGAGGAGATCCAGCGCGCGGCCGAGGTCGTGTTCGGCGGCAACCGTGGGTTCGGCGACGACCACCCCGAGATCGACTCCTGCGGCGGCGGCGATTGCCGGGCAGGCGATGCCCGGCGGCCCGTCGATCAGGACGACGTCCGCGCCGACGTCCTCTGCGCGCCGCCGGGCGGCGTCGCGTAGCGCCGCGACGAGGCGTCCGCTGCTCTCTTCGCCGGGCGCGAGCTCCGCGTGGAAGAGATCGCCCCACGCGGTCATGGAGCGCCACCACGTTCCCCCCGCGTGCCGAACGGGGCCGACGGCGCCGGTGGGGCAGGCGCGGACGCAGGCCAGGCAACCTTCGCACGCGAGCGGATCGACGCGGGCCGCGCCGATGTCGTCGAAGGTGACCGCGCCGAAGCGGCAGACGTCGGCGCACGCGCCGCACCCGCTGCAACGGTCGGGATCGACGGCGCACCGCGGCATTCCCTCGTAGGCGTGCTCTTCGACCGCGGTGGGGTCGAGGAGGAGCGCAAGGTCGGCCGCATCCACGTCCGCGTCCACGAGGACCAGCGGGCCGGGATTCGCCAAGGAGCGCGCCAGCGCACCGGTGACGGTCGTCTTGCCCGTCCCCCCCTTGCCGCTGAGGACGACGACCTGCTTCACGGCGACTCCCGCTCCCGCACGTGACGAAGAAGCTCGAGGATGCGCGGGCGCAGCGCGGGCACGGCCGCGAGGAGACCTTCCCCGCGGGAGGCGGCACCGGCGACGCGCCCGTCGTCCGGGAGCCGGCTCACGACGGGGATGCGTTCGGCGCGACAATACGCCGCGACGCGGTCGTCCCGGCCGTCGTCGCGGTTCACGACGACGTCCACCGGGAGCCCGTGCACCCCGCGAGCCAGCCCGACGATGCGCGTCAGATCGTGGAGACCGAAGGGCGTGGGCTCGGTCACGAGGAGGGCCCGGTCGGCCCGGGCGAGCGTCGCGGAGGCGGCGCACGCCGCGCCCGGCGGCCCGTCGAGGAGGACGAGGTCGTCGTCGCGTGCCTTGGGCAGCTGCCAATCGAGCAGTTGACGGAGGACCGGCGTCGCCAGGTGCTCGCCCACGGCGAGCCGCCCTTCGCCAACCTGGATGCCGTCCGCGCGACCCGCCCGCAGGGTCCCCGTTTCGCGGACGCTCTCCCGAACGGCGCCGTTCGGACAGACAGGGATGCAGGCCCCGCACCCGTGGCACAGATCCTCGAAGACCAGGACGCGCCCGCCGGCCACCGCCAGCGCGGAGAAGACGCAGGCATCCGCGCAGGCGCCGCAGCCGTCGCACCGCGCGGGGTCCACGCTGGGAACGGCGGCGACGGCGGCCCACTCCTCGTTCCACGACGGATGGAGTTGGAGCGCCAGGTCCGGCGCCTCGACGTCGCAGTCGAGGGCCCGGACCGCCCCCGCCCGCTCCTGGGCGGCGACCTCGGCGAGGGCGGCGGTGATCGTGCTCTTGCCGGTCCCTCCCTTCCCGCTGGCGACGGCGACGATCACGACGGGTCGGCGCCGCGGCGTACGGGCGGCGCGGGGAGGAGGAGGAGGCTGCCCTGGCGGAACCGCTCGACGGCTTCGCGGACGGTCCGGCCCTGGACGACGAGGACGGGGACGCCCGCGGCCGCGAGGACCTCGTGCGCCTTCGGCCCCACGCGCGCGGCCAGCACGGCATCCACGCCCGCGGCGAGCAGGGTCCGGCCGGCTCGGATGCCCGCGCCCGACGGCGACCCGTCGGGCGCGTTCTCCTTCGCCTCGAACGACTCCGTGCCCGTGTCGACGATCAACAGCCAGGGTGCGCGACCGAAGACGGTACTGGGCGCGGCCTCGAGGTCGGGGCCCTCGGCGGCGACGGCGAGCCTCACGGCGGACCTCCCGCGGGGGCGTCCTCGTGGCAGGGGCCGGATCCGTGCCGGCCCGCGCAGGGCTCCCCGGAGTGGGCCCCGGACGCGAGGTAGGCCTCGATCGCCTCCCGCGCCGACCCGGTGTGACCGACGGAGGCCGCGATACCGTGTTCCGCAAACGCCTCCAGGGCCCGGCGGCCCATGCCGCCGCTCAGCACCGCCGTGGCGCCCAGCTCGTGGAGGAAGCGGGGGACCTCCCCGGGGGCGTGGTGGGCGGCGTAGGGATTCTCCACCACGCGCTGTTCCGCGACGTCCCGCCCGTCCAGGCGAACGAGCGTGAAGCCCGGGCAGCGCCCGAAGTGGGCGCTGACCACCGCATCGAGGCCGCGGAGATCCGCGGCGCTGACGGCGATCCAGCCGGAGGTGTCGTTCACGACGCACCTCGCCGTCCGCCGCCGCGGCGGAGGCGCTGGCGATATCCGCCGCCGCCGCCTCCCCGGCCCGTTCCGTCCCGGCGTCGGAGCCGCAGCCGTCGGCCGCGTCCCCGGCGGAACGGGAGCGCCTCGTCCTGCGTCGTCGGGGCGGCGTCGGTGGCTTTCGGGTCTTCCGCGACGGGGGCCCGGCCGCATCGTCCGCGGCCGCGCCCACTGCGGGGGCCTCTTCCTTCCGGTCCTGTTCGATCGAGTCCGGGCATCGTGCTCTCCTTTCCAGGGGTGGCGTCATGCCCCGCGTCCGCGTCCGCCTCCGCCTCCGCCGCGCCGGCATCGGCAACGGCGTCCCCGCCGCCGTCCGGCGTGGACGGGACAGGGACCCTTGCGTTCTCGTCCCTCGACGACGACTCCGCCGCCGATGTCGAGCGCGTGCCCCTCGACGAGCGCGCGCGCGACCGTCCGGCGCGCGCCTTCGAGCACGCGCGCGAACGTCGCGCGTGAAACGCCCATGCGGCGCGCGGCCTCTTCCTGGTAGAGCCCCTCGGCGTCGGCGAGGCGCAGCGCCTCCAGCCCGTCGAGCGACAGCTCCAGCGTCGGGAGCCGGCCCAGCGGGACGCCCTGGGGCTTGAACACCCTCGGTTCGAGCGATCCGCCGACGCGGCGGGGAAGGACGGGACGCGGCATCGGGCCACCTCGTTTGTTCTGAGCATATGCTAATTACGCCCCACGTCAACCCCGGCCCGACCCGTTCCCGGACCTCCGCCCCTACCTGGCCTACGACACCCGCCACGCCGACCTCCTCTTCGAGGTGGTCAGCCGCCGCTACGAGCAGAACAAGTCCATGGTGGTGACGACGAACCGCCCATTCTCGGAGTGGAACCAGGTCTTCCCCAACGCCAGCTGTCAAGGTTCGGCCAAACGAGGCCACCCTCAGTTCGGCCAAGCAAGGCCACCCTGAACCGGGCTGGAGGAACGGCCCCCCCGTCTGGAATGGCGAGGGAGAGGCGCTCGGAAAAGCCGGTCCCGGGCATCCTGCACAGTTCGGCCAAGCTGGGCCACTGGGTCCCCCCCGACACGTTTCGAGCCTCCCCGCCCGGCCCGGCACCCGGCCTCGGGGGCCGGGCGGGGAGGCGTCGTACGCCTCGACACACCCGATCCGCGTCTGGATCGTCCCTCTCGATGGTCGGATCCCCCTCGTGAGGCCCGCCCTCGCGGCACGGATCCGGGGTTCCGTGGAGGGGTGGGCGGCCCGCAGCGCTCCTCACGCCGCTCGCCGTCCCCGGGGCGGGTTGCGGTAGGAGTCGCCCTCCATCGCCACGACGTGGGCGTGATGGAGGAGGCGGTCCATGGCCGCCGACGCCATGAGGTCGTCGCGGAAGAGGCCGTACCACTCCTCGAGGGCACGGTTGGAGGTCACGATCATCGCCCCCCGCTCGTAGCGTGCCCGGATGATCTCGTAGAGGTCGATGGGCTCGTCCCCCTCCAATGGCCGAAGGCCCAGGTCGTCCACGAGGAGGAGGTCCGGGCTCGTGTAGCGCAGCAGTTTCTTGTCGTAGGTGCGGTCGGCCCGGGCCGCCCGCAGGTCTCCCAGCATGCGGTGGGCCGAGATGCAGAGGGTGCGGTAGCCCGCTCGGCAGGCCCGCTCCCCCAACGCCTTGGCGACGTGGCTCTTCCCCACGCCCGTGGGCCCGAGCAGCAGCACGCTCTCGTGGCGCGCCACGAAGTGGCAGGTACCCAGGTCGATGATCTTGGCCTTGGGGATCTTCGGGTTGAACGACCAATCGAAGTCGTCCAACCGCTTGACGCCGTCGAAGTTCGCGCGCCGAAGGCGCATCTCCAGTTGCTTGTTCTCCCGGCGCTCGACCTCGTCCGTGAAGAGACGCAGCAGGAACTCGCCGTGGGTGAGGTCGCCGTCGACGGCCTCGCGCGTTCGCAGGTCCAGCGTCTCCAACAGGCCGGAGAGGCGCAGGCGCTTGAGCACGGGCACGAGTTCATTCGGGGTCGGCATCCTCGTTCTCCTTCAACGCCAGCAGCAACTGGGCCGGATCCCTCGCGTAGCGGGAGCCGCTGGCCCAGTCCCGCTTCGGGCCCTCGTCGTCGAGCGGCTCGAGGTCCAACCCCTTGGTCAGGATGTTCTTCAGGCCTCCGTAGGTGAGGCACCGGTAGTGGAGCGCCCGGCGCGCGGCGGCGTTGGCCCGGCAGGCCGGGAAGTCCTCGAGGTAGGTCACCACCGCCTGGACCTTGCGCAGTTGGAGCAGGACGTCGTCGGCCTCGAAGATCGCCTCGGCCAGCCGCCGGCAGTCCTCTCCCAGCCCGGCCGCCTTGTGGAGCCAGAAGGAGCGACTGCGCCGTCGAAGCGGCGCCCGGTGCTCGGGAAGGTGGGCCTCCACCGTCCGGCGTTGACCCCGCCGAGCCTTCGCGTGCGTCCACAGGTGGTCGTCGCCCAGGTAGAGCGTCACCGACGGGCCCGCGATCCGCACCTCGAGGCGTGAGCCGATGAGCTTCCAGGGCGCGGAGTAGAAGGCACCGTCGACCTGGACGTGGGCGTCGCGATGGAGCGTGGCGCGCTTCCAGATCACCATCTGGAACGGTTCGGGCGGCAGGGGCCCGAGCGCCGCCCGTTCCTCCGTCTCGAAGACCTCGCCCGGGCGGCGCGCCGTCGTGCCGTGGATGCGCTTGTCGGCCACCTCCGTGTTCCACGTCCTCAGCGCCCGGCGATCGGTCTCGATGTCGACGGAGGTGTGCGTTTGCCAGAAGCTGCCCTTCACGTACCGGCCGGACCGCTCGACCTTCCCCTTCTTCTGCGGACTTCGCGGAGGGGTCGGGTCGATCTGGAAACCATAGTGGCGGGCGAGCTCGCGGTAGCTCCGGTTCAGCGTCAGCTCGTCGTCGACACCGAAGGCGGCGCGGATCACCGCGCTCTTGAGGTTGTCGGGCACGAGGACGGCCGGGACGCCCCTCAGGGCCTCGAACGCCCGCACGTGGAGGCGGAGCCAGGTGTCGACCTTCTGGTCGAACACCAGGTCCACGAACATGTGCCGGCTGTAGCCCAGCGTCATCACGAAGATCCACGCGCGGCGCGGCACGCCCCGATCCGGGTCGTAGACCCGGCCGGCGTGCACGAAGTCGACCTGGGCCACCTCCCCGGGGGCGGTCTCCACGGGGATCGCCACGTCCTCGGGCGAGGGACCCGCCTCGCGGGCCAGTCGCAGGCAGAAGCGCTTCACGGCCGAGAGGCTCCCGGTGTAGTCCGGATCGCGAAGGCGGAGCCAGTCGTGGATGGCCGTCGGCTGGGCGTGCTTCTCCTTCCACTGGTGCTCGATCGCCTGGCGCCAGCGCTCGATGCTCGAGGTCTGCTGCGGCGCCGGACGCGGCGGATGGGCGGCTTCCAGGGCAGCGCGCAGCGCCGGCGCCTCGGGCAGATCGCCGGCATCGCCCGCCAGGAGCCCCGCCCGACCGAAGGCCTCCAGCACCCGCCCGATCGTGTCCCGCCCCATCCGCAGCCGCCGCGCGATCTTGCGCCCGCTCAGCCCCATCCGGTGCAGCCGCACCACCTCCTGCAACCGGTGCACGTCCGTCCTCCTCGCTGCCATCAAGCGCCTCCTGGGTCGTGGATGAACCCAGGAGGGTGGCTTGGCGGGCCCGGAAGGACTCCGCTCGCGGAGGGGGCCGGGGTGGCCCAGCTTGGCCGAACTGGCCTGGCCTAGCTTGGCCGAACCGACCTGGCCCAGCTTGGCCGAACTGCGGGCCCGATCAGACCTCCGCGAGGTGGCCCAGCTTGGCCGAACTCGCGGTGGCCTTCATAGGGCGGTCTGTGACACCAGCTGCGTGGTGGCGCTCGTGGACCGGCTCGTGCACCGGGCGCAGGTGCTCATGATCCAGGGCGAGTCCTACCGCCTCAAGGAAGCCAAGGAGCGCGAAGCCCGCCGCACTACGAAGCGCAAGCGCGTCCGCGCTACCCGGCGCAAAGGCTCGTGCGCCGTCCTCGGCCCCCGCACCCCGAGTTCGTTCGCCGCCCCTCGGGCTCGTTCGGCTGGCTCGAGGACCGCCTGCTCCACGACGGCTGGCTTGCGCGTCTGGGCCCCGAGGGCACCTGCGTCCTCGCGCTTTTGAGCCTGGCAGCCGACCGCCACGGCGCCTCCTTCTTCGGGCGTGACCGCATGGCTCACCTACGCCACGCTCCTCGCCCGTGCCGGGGTCTCCCTCGTACAGGCCCAGCGCCTCATGCGGCACTCGGACCCCAAGCTCACGGCCAACATCTACACGCGGCTGCGTCTGGACGACGGACACGCGGCGGTGGCGCGGATCGACCTCACCGCCGAGGGCCCGCGCCGGGTGGGCCGGGGGCCCTGACCTGTCCCCGGGGACCTGAGGCGCCCCCTCCCGCGGGCCCTTGCGCGACGCCTCCGGTGCGGCGCTGACCGACGGTGTTCTCGCCAGGAGGACGACGTGGTCCACCTGCGTGGCGGGCTGGGTCAGCCCCCGGCGCGCGCACTTCCCGGCAGAGCGGCTCGTCGCGGAGCACGCGGGCGCGCAGGGCCTGCCAGCGTGCGGACCCGTGGATCCGGGCCACGACCGGGTCGCGACGGGTGCGGTTGTACTCCCGGTCCGCGTGGCGGCGGCTACGGAGGATCCCAGCAAGCGTGCGCGGCTTCGACGGCATCGGTGCCTCGGGGCGCGCCGGCTGGGATCAGCGCAGGGGCCATGCTACCACGCCAGCTCCCGAACGGCACTCCCTACGGTTCCTTCGGACCCGTCCAGGAGGGCCAGCCGAGATGGGACCAGTAGAAGAGGTTTCGGATTAACACGTCGTACGCGCGCAGGAACTGAAGGGCGCGATCAACTGTGGGCGACACGCTGGAGAACCGAAACGAGCAGAAGGCCTCTGCCCTGAACCCCGGGCCGGAGCCATCGTCCAACTGCGCGGGCTCGACGCAGTACTCCGTCTCCGTGCAGATCCTCCACTCCTCCCGATGTGTCCAACGCCCCGTGGATCGGATGGCATCCTCGATCTCAGCCGCTTTGACAGCCAGGATCGACTGCTCACCCAGTGCCGCGAAGTGGTCCTCGACACCGCGGGTCGCGACATCGTCACGCCCCGACGCCATGGCCGCACCTGCGATGCACATTGCGAGGTAGGCGGCTAGGCTCCTGTACTTCTCGTAGTAGGGAGAGTCGTCAGGAACGTACTCGATCGCTGCAATGGGGATCGGCGACCCCACAACGCCTTCCGCGTCTCGTATTCCCTCCATCACAGACGTGCGGACTTGAGCAGGATCCACGCCGTCAGACCGGCTCACGTCGTGCTGCGGCAAGGCTCGTAGCTCGGGTACACCACCCGGATCTCCGCCTACAAGACCAAGGAGCACGTTCCGCAGGCTGCTCTGGAACGTCGCCCGCCACGATTGCCCATGCCGGTAAATCTTCATCTCGTACTACGCCTCAGGTTCCTTCCGAAGCCGGTCGATCGCCGCCTCGACGTTCCGACGAACCTCGGCGGGAGTCAGGTCGTAGCCCACCGCCCGTGGCCCGCTCCAGTTCACACCCACGCGCAACCTATCCGATGCAAGCTCGGAGAGCCACCTCCCACAGAACTCATCCCAGGCCACTTCCTCGGGCTCGAACCCCGCGTACGCCGGCACGGTCGCGATGATCTTCTCCGCTCGCGAACGTGATGACCAGAAGGGCTGCGCTCGGCCCTGTGATGTCATCGGCGCCGGGTAGCCGCCGCGATCCCGAATCGTCCAGAGCACTCGGCTCTTCGCGACATCACGGTAGAAGGCGGCAGCTTGGGATGCGGCTTGCGACATCGCGACCCCTTCATTGGGCTTGAGCCACAAGCCGCTCGTCGCCTGGGTCGCTGAAGAGCAGCACGCTCCACGCTCGCGCTCCGGGTTCCTCGAACTCGGTACCTACGTCAGGGGCGTACACGTTGACCCCGTAGGCCCGTGACGTGAGGCAACCCGTCTCATCGACGAAGGCACTTCCGTCGAGACGACGTAGCTCGGACCACGCATCTCCGGCCGGGATGCCCAGTAGCTGCACGCCTTCCAGGCGCGGATCCGCCGGGGGGCAGAGCATGATCTCGTCACACATGCCCCTGCCATCGAACGCAACGAACCCGCGCCCCTCGTCGTAGATCCACTCGCTTCGGTCAGGAGCGAACTCGGGATTGCGAACGAACTCCCTCTCCGCGGACCCGAGGAGCGCTCGCACATCCTCTTTCGTCATGCCGAACAGCAGCGGCCCGATCCCGCGAAACGGAATGATGTCTTGGTCCCACACGCGCGTCATCGCCGGACGTTGCTCCAGTCATGGTGAAGGTAGCGGAGTAGGCTCTCCCCTTCGTAGAGTTCAATCCGGTGCCTCACACCGCGCGCCGCGAGCGCCGCCGAGACTGCCTCTGCGACTCTGCTGAGCTGCGGCTCACCCTGATCCGCGTCCATCAAGAACTCGCCGTCTGCGACCCGCTCGATACGAACCTCGGTGTCGCCGACCCTGGCCACCAAGTATCTGTTCCCCGCGTAGTGGGCAGACGCACGAAGTTCCGCGGCCACCTCTCCGGTGGCAAGCATCTGCGCGAGCGCACCGAGGTCCCTCCCAGGCAGCATGATCTGGCCGTACAAGTCCGTCACGTGCACGAGCATAGATCCCGCAGGTCTCCGCGACCATCTGGAAGCCAGCGCACCCGCAGGGAGGTCCCCTGCGGGCGCGACCCTCCGTACCGACCACGGTTTGGGAGGGGCTACTTCACGTCTCCCTCGTAGAGGACTTGGCCTGCTTGGTCGTGCAGCGTGACCCGCACGACCTCGCCCTCAGGGAGCCGCCGGTCGATCCGGATCTGCCGGGCGATGCGCCATACGGTGAGCCGGTTCCTCGCGTCCTCCTGGGCCTCCTCCTGGGTGGTGAAGAGCGTGGGCCGTTGGTCCATGGAGAGCCCGCCGGCGAACTGCAGGCGCAGGCCGGCGAGGTCCGTCTCGAAGCAGACGTCCGGGAGCGTCGACTGGGGCCCGATGGGATCCGTCACGACCCAGAACGGGATCTTCGCGTCGATCCTCATCGCGTCCCCTCCCGGCCGTCGTCGGCCTCGAACCCGTGGAACACGCCGCGCGCGTAGAGGGCCCGGTGGCCCTGCACCCACTGCGCGCAGTCGTCGTAGCCCATGACGGCAGCGATCCGCGCCACGGCGGGTCTGTCGAGCATGTTCGTGAGGCCCGAGAGCCGGACGGCCTCGAGCCACGCGTGGACATCGCGAGGCACGCCGACGGCGCCCTTCGACCCCGTGCCACAGGCAGAGAGCCGGTGTGGGGGAATGTTTGACGTGCCAGGGTCACTTCCCTGCACTTCCCTGCACCTCCCTGCACCATCCGGGGTTCTCGGGCCGGGGGGCGCGATGGCGTGCCGTGGGCCACGACTGGCCCCGTGGGGCCATTTTCTGGTGGTGCCGAAGCCGGGACTCGAACCCGGAAGGTGTTGCCACCGGGGGATTTTGAATCCCCTGCGTCTGCGCCTCCAAGGGGCCATTTCCCGCCACCTGCGGCAGACCGCCCCTGCCCGTTTGCGTGAAGGCTGTGAATCCCCTCCGCTGGCGTCCCACGGGGCGCCAACGTGGGTCCCGCGCAGCGACTCGCACACCCCGCACAGGGCGCGCCCAGTTCCCGTGACCGGCGCCGCGTGCGCGCCGCCCCCCTACTGTTCCCGGGGTCCGCGATCGACCCGACCCTGGCCCGATAACGGCGCCCTGCGCGCGTCGCCACGGGCAGAACAGGCGCAGAGTGGCTGCGGTCGGGGTCCGCCCCCGAGGCCCCGTCTGTGCCCGCCCCGGCGCACGAGAAGATCCCCCTGGTGGCCCGCGTGTTGGCCCTCGCCCACCACTGGCGGGAGCTCATCCAGTCGGGCGCCGTCCGCGATCAGGCCGAGCTCGCGCGGCTCGTCGGGGTGTCGGAGGCGCGAGTAGTGCCCCCCCTCCTTCCCAACCGCCTCCATGCGCCTCGAGGGCGTCGCAGGTTGGCTGTCGCTCCAGCGTGAGATCATCCGGACCGGAGTCCGCCGACCCGAGGGCATCCAGTCATGACGCGACCGACTCAGACTTCCAGGGAGCGTGACGACCTCCTGTGGTTCCAGGCGAGGTGTCCTGAACTGGCCGACTATGCACTCGAGATGGGCGAGGCGAATGTGGCTCCCGACGGTCGGTTCGGCGATGTCTCCGTGGAACATACGGAGTTCCATAGAGGCAGACTGCCCAACGGGGGATCGCCCCGGGTGGGTTGGGAGAGGGCGTGGTGGAGAGTCGTGCACGAGGCTGAGCAGGCATTCGGCACTGTGTCGGACGTACCACTCGTGGTCCAGCCCTACTTCAAGGAAGGGCCGATCCCCGCAGATGCCGTACCAAGGGTGGCCATGGAGATCGCCGCCCTGGTCGGACACCGCTACAAGGACGCCAGCCCCGCAGTCACGATTACCGAGGAGGAACTCTGCGCCAGCTGTCGCAAGTACGTGCACTGGATCGCCGTCTACAGCGATGCGCAGCATCGTGTGTGGTGCGTCCAGCAGGGGGGCGCTCTCGGCGAGCATGAAGGCGTGGCGGAGAGGATCCAGGCCAAGACGTGTGGGCTCAACGACTACAGGGAGCGGTTTCGGGAGTGCTGGCTGCTCATTGTCGCGCCCGGTTTCCTACGGGGGGAGCCGCCCGGCCGCTACGCCTTCGTCTCCTCGTTAGCGGGATTTGAATCCCTCATAGCTCGTGACTGGCACTACGACTTCGACCGCGTCTATGTCGCGGATCGCGCGACAGGTCGGCTCGCACTTCTCCCAAGGGAGCGGTGACGTTCTCGCCCCTTACCTGCTAGCGTCCCGCACCAGCAGGGCTAGTCTCATTTCGCACCCACGGTGGACCCCATTCGATACGGGACCGTTAAGTCGCCGGGGACTCTCCCCCCGCGACCGAGAGTCTGAGAGGAGCGCGTAGAGTCGAGCTGTTCAGCGGCGGGTCACCCCGCCACGGGCGCCGTCGCGGCACTGGCCGCCAGACCCGGAAGTTCTGGCCCCTGCGGGTGACGTGTGGCGCGGGGCATCTCAGCCGCCAAGACGCCTTCTGCGAAGAGGTGGCTCCCCATTCGATACCCAAGTTCGAAACACTCTCTCCGGCCGGAGAGGTTGGATTTCTGGGCTGCTTAACAGAGAAGCGCTGGTGCGTGAGGGGCCCCTGAGGCCTGCCCCAAAGTTCCGACCGCCCGGCCCCCGGGGGCCGTGCCAACCGTGCCACCTGGCGCGGCCGCCGGTGCCGCCAGAGCGTGACCGGACCCTTGACACGACCCGCCCCCCGGCCCCGTTCCACGACGCGGTCGCCTCCCCAGAGGTCGCCCTCGATGGAAGAACGCCGCCTCGCTCAAGTCCGACGCCCGCCGGCGCCCAGCACCTCGCCCACCGCGCGGGCACGGGTCGCTCCGCGTAGCCTCTGGAACTTCTCTACGCTACGCGTTCTCGCCATGGACACGTCCAGGTCGAGAGGCTCCCACGAGATCGCCAACGGGGGAACATGCCATCACTGGATGCGGCGTGACTATCAAATGTATCAAGACCCTTCGTTTGCGGCACTAGTCCCTGGAAGAACGGCAACTCGCCGTACCCCACGGTGTCAACGCAAGAGCGGCCAGTCCCCCGGCGAGACAACCACGAACCCACCATATGGTCTGTGGGCCCAGGAACGACAGAGAACGCAGGCAGGGGCATTCAGTGGAAGGCAGCCAAAGGGCTGCGAGAACGTACAGTGCCAGGAGCATCAGGCTGCCCAATGCAGCTGCTTGTCTGACGCGGGGGACAAGCAGACCTACTCCAAGAGAGACTTCCATCACGATTACCGCGCTTCTGATCCCAGCCACCAAAGCAGAGCTCAGATCTACCCCCATGGCACTGCACAGCGCCCGCAAGTATGCGTCGGCTGCGCGTTCGTCCAGCAGCTTCTCAAACGCGCCGAGCAAGAGTGGCGCTGAGCAACTCATCACGACCGCCGCACGTACGAAGCGAGCAGAGCACCTACTTTGGAGCACTTGCCTGTGTGAGTACAGCACTTGCGACCTCAACCCACTCGCCTTCTAGTACTTCAACACTGCGCTCGGCTCGGAGTGTGGTGCCGGCGAAGGTCACGTAGATTCGATAGGTGCCCGGGGCGACACAGTACAATATTGCATTTCCGTCACCGCCTGTAGTTCCTGCATATCGCTCCTCCCGGTCTGGGTGCTGCAAGACGAAGGCGGTGCGTAGTGGAAGCCCTTCGGCGTCTTCAAGGTGCAGCCGGACGCAGCCGCCGTTGCGCGAAAGGCCGATCCGAATCGTCCCGCCCACTGAACCTGGGCCAAGCTCCACCATCGTCCGCCCCAGCCAGTTCTCCCTCTCCACGAGAACTGGGTGGCGCCAGCTACCTGGGTAGTACATGCGCACACTGTGTGCATGCTTGAAGTCCCTGAAGAGAGTACTTCTGGAGGAACTCGTCCCGGGGGCAGTACTATCGCGTACTGCCACGGATACGTTCGGCGTCGCGACATCGCGTCCCGTCCAGTCCTGAAGCACTACCTCGGTCCACCGTGCATCTGGGCACTGAACCGACACGAGCCCTGAGCCGGGGTGCAGATCCCCTTCCCACACTGCATAGCCCCAGGAGCAGCGGACCCGGAATCGCCCAGAGTTCATGGGTTTGTCCCGCATGGGGCTCCATCGTCCCAGTTCACTGGTCACCCCTTCCGCGCGCTGTTTCCACCCGGCCGAGCTAGGATCCCACTTGTCCAGTGCCACACTCATCAGTGGCAGTGCCCCGCCTTCTGGATCGGAGAATCGGAAGACTGCATCCGCCGCCTGCGGGATCTCAACCGACGTGCCCCGCACGACATCTGCCATCGGTACTCGGAGCAGCGCGCGCTCATTCAACCAACTTCCGTCAGACGCCTGAGTGGGATAGACGAGCACAGCGACCTCGTCCGCGCCCCCCAACCCATTTAGCGTAATCCACCCCCCCGCATCTACAGGAGTGGGTTGTAGCATCCCGCCGGACGATCCGGCATACACAAGCGATCCTTCTGGCAGATTCAGGCCATTCTGGCCCACACGAATCCACAGACTTCCCTGTTCGCCAAGCGGACCGAGTATCAGAGTAACGTTGGGCGAATCCCCCTGCCGGACCGAACCAGTCCAAGAACCCGACGGCACCCGTCCTGGAGACACCGCGTAGAGTCTCACCCAACTAGGCGACGTTAGCAGGCTGAAGGTGCCATCGGACGAGACATCGATGACGCGGCTGCATGGCGCATCCGGCCAGGACGGCGAGAAGGCCCTGACCTTGGCCTCAGATTCCTTGCCCGCAATGATACCCAGGACACGACCCTCGATTCTCTGTGCCCGGCGCAGTTGTAGTCTTGCATGCCCTCCGATCTCACATGGGCGGGGAGACGTCGTCACCTCGCACAGCCGAGCGTCCTCTGCGACCACGTCCGGGCTCCCGTCGCCCCAGTCCTCTGGTACCTGCAGGATTGCTTTGCCAGCATCGTCCGTCTCCGTGCAGACATACGGCAATCGGAGCACCCTCCGACTTCTCCTTAGAGAACTATGGGGTAGCGCTCTCACGACAGCCCCACGAGCCGGCTGGCCACTCGACGCGACGACGTCAAGCCACAGCGTGCGCGCATCATCCGGTCTAACGTCGCGCGCGGTAGGCTCCACGGCGGCGCGCCACTCTTCCCCTTGGCTGCCGGCCGGGCCTCGCAGAGCTGCCGGCCCTACAGCGTTGCCTGAGTCAGCCGAGGTGCGCAGCGCAGTGGCATCCGGGTGCTTGTGCTCGCCTTCACGAGAGAAAGCGAGCACAAGCAGGAGACACACGGCGGTCAGCGTGAGCACCGCGACCAGTGTGCCGAGAGTCCGCCTAATGCTCATCCTCGGACGCCCTCATGACGGTCAAGGACCTGGCAGTCCCACAGCTTCCTCCATCCTTGCGGGCGCCATGCACGCGATCCGGCGACCGGGAAGCTCACTCGTCCTCGGGAGGAGGAGGAGGCACAGTGACCTCAACTTCAAGCGCGCAGTTGCACCTACTCATGCTGTCCAGGTCCCTCTCTTCGATCACGGACCCATTGAACGCACACGTTACCTTCGCGGACACATATTTGACCTGAGAATCCGGATTCTCTGGGTCGATAGTCCATGTGATCGGTGGATCGAGCACAGCCGTCTGGGACGACCCCGCACTGCCTCCACCCCCCAGAGACACTGCGAAAGCCGCCCCGGGCGCGCTCCCTCCTGACGTTCCTCCAACGGGGCGATTCAGAGTTGTGGTACTCGTCCCGGCGAAGCTCGGTGGTCCCTGGGGACAGTTGTGTTCCTGCATGACTTCACTGTACTGTTTGCCTGTCATCTTGGATGAGGCCGATACGAGTAGTGTCTCGCTGGCACCGTCAGATGTGAGCTTCACCTCCAGGTTGTTCGTGCACGTGTCGTTGTCATTCCCCTGGCATGCGGAGCCTGTGATGTGATGCCCGTAGTCGGCGCTGCATGACATGCCGTCACCGCCCTTTGCGTTGCCCAGGAACCCCAGGGGTCCAGAGATGCCTCCGAGTGTAAGCGTCTTGGTGGCCTTCTGAGCAGTACCCTGTCCGGTGACTGCAGCAATGGTCGTGGTCACTACCAGCGCGATCAGTGCAAGGGTAACCACGCCCCACAAGTATGTTGACTTAGCCATCTTTGTTCTCTCCTGCGTCTCTCATGTTGAGTTCTGCTAGGCACTTTGCCTCGGCTAGTACCAGGCCCGCCTCAGCAGGCCCTTGTGCGATACTGTTGTCTCTCTCCATCCGAAGCCCGTGCCCACCACCACGCGGGATTTCAAGGGCGGGGCGAGGACAGGGTTTCTTCCGGTGGGCCCCTCCTCACGGGGCACACGCGTGGGTGGCACCGCGCCGCTGGACGGGCGCAGCGTTGTCGTGGCGAAGCCCTACTCCGGCTGGGCGAGGCTCCGCAGATCCGTGGGGCGCCTGCTAGAGCGGCGCCCAATCAGGTCCAACCATGGCTTGTTCCTCCCCGTCGGTCCGTCTCGCGTCCACCAGCGTCGGGCCGCTGCGGGTAAGACGCCATCCGCCTCGAACGAGCGTCCCGACATACATATGTGATCGGCGAGGACGTTTTTCCCGGCTCACGAGCTCGACAATCTCCGGATGGCGTTCCTAACCCGTTTCAGGACAGCGCCTTTCGTGATTCCGAGAAAATCCGAGATTTCTTCCGCGGACAGCCCCTCGAGCACGAGGAGGGCAACGTCGGCCTGGGTCCTCGTGAGGGTCTTGAGGCGGGCCTCAATCTCTGGCGGCTCCAGGCTGAGACGGAGGGCATCCAAGAGCGCCCGGTCCGACAGGGCGTCCACGTACGCCTCCCGGGCCCGTCGCTCGCGGTCGAGCTTGCGCAGCGCGGCCTGCATGTCGTTCTGGATCACATGGAACAGGAAGGCGCGAAGCACCGGGGGCGGCGGCAGGTCTCCGGGTCGGAGCCAGGCGGCCAGGCAGGCTTCCTGAGCGAGATCCTCGGCCCAGTCCTGCGGGACGTGATGGCGGTGACACCGGCTGCTGGCGTATCGGCGGGCAAGGCGGTGGATCTCCCGCCAGGGTTCAGGGTCGTCGTCGGGTGCCATGCGTGCGCGTCCGATCGGCGTCGGCACCCGGCCTCCGCCAAGAGCGCGGCGTCGCGGTCCGACGAATGCTGGGGCACCCCCCGAGACAATCCGGGCACGGGCCGCCCTTGCGGCTTCTTCTGGTCACTTCGTTACCTCCTCTCCGAGGGCCGCAAGACAAAACGGCCCTCCGCCCTCATACACGCTGTTTCGATGCGCAGGAGGTCAGGAAAATCGTGAAGGAACCTCCGAGACCGCTGAGGGCCACGGCAGCCGGATGACGGCGCGGCGGAGGGCGGGTGCCCCACCGTTGGGCACCTCGCCCGTGCCCGGCCACTCCGTCCCCGCCGTCCAGCACCACGCCCAGTAGCTCAGCTCGCCGAGGACGTGGACGGGGTTCGTGAAAGCGTCCCGCGGGATGCGATCGAGGTCCCGGACCAGGCACTCCAGCTGACTCTCGTAGAACGTGACGAGGTGCTCTACGTCTGGGGTGGGTAGCCATGACCAGGGCCACGAGGAGATCGATCCTGCCGGTGGACCGGGACTTGTCGGGCTGGATGTTCCCGGCCGGATCCCGCTTGAGCGTCGCGTTGCCGGCGCACCAGCGAAGCACCGGGTGGCCGCCGTGGGCGAGGTCCCGGGAGAGCACCATCCGCTCCAGGTCCTTGGACGGCTCGCTGATCGAGGCGTAGCCCTGGCGGAACTCCTCGACCGGGATCCCCTCCTCCTGGAGCGAGAGGGCCATCTGGGTGGCGTTCCACGGGTCGTAGCCGAACCAGAGCACGTCGAAGCGGGAGGTCTCCTGCCGTCTTGAGCATCGCCAACCATCCAGATCTCCAGACGCGAACCCTCAGATTCACCTTCCCGTAGCGTGCCCGACCTGCGCGGCAACTTGGCAACCACAAGGCGCACAGGGAAGAACGGCGCCGCACGCCGCGGCTGCGTCTGGACGACGGACACGCGGCGGTGGCGCGGATCGACCTCACCGCCGAGGGCCCGCGCCGGGTGGGCCGGGGGCCCTGACCTGTCCCCGGGGACCTGAGGCGCCCCCTCCCGCGGGCCCTTGCGCGACGCCTCCGGTGCGGCGCTGACCGGCGGTGTTCTCGCTAGGAGGACGACGTGGTCCACCTGCGTGGCGGGCTGGGTCAGCCCCCGGCGCGCGCACTCCCGGCAGAGCGGCTCGTCGCGGAGCACGCGGGCGCGCAGGGCCTGCCAGCGTGCGGACCCGTGGATCCGGGCCACGACCGGGTCGCGACGGGTGCGGTTGTACTCCCGGTCCGCGTGGCGGCGGCTACGGAGGATCCCAGCAAGCGTGCGCGGCTTCGACGGCATCGGTGCCTCGGGGCGCGCCGGCTGGGATCAGCGCGATAGTGATCTACCACGCTTCAGCGTCCTTGCCAAGGGCCGCCCACCGGGGGACCGGCGTAATCTCGGGGTGGCACCCGGAGGGGCCACCATGGCTCAGGCAATGAAACTCAGGGTGTCATTCGCCGCGTGAGGCCGCCGCAATCGACCGCTCATGCCCACCGCGGCGGCTCCTGCTGGAACCGCATCGTTACCGTCTCGGGAATCTCCGCGCCGAACTCTCCGCCGGGGGAGAAGTCGTAGTAGATGACACACCAAACTGGACGGGCTTGGACGCTTACAGATTGCTCCGCAGAAACCGCTCCACCATTCGCTACCACGCGAACGTCGTGTTGGCCAGGAGAGACGTGCACTCCGATAGCATCCGGCCGAATTGCCTTCACCTGGCTCGCACCTGCCGCCACGGCCCCGGCCTCCATAGTCCTGGCGTCGCGCTGAACCACAAGCTTCCCATCAACGTAGACGTCGATATGTACTGCGCGATTCAGCGGACTGAGGTTTGCAATGCAGACGTACAGCGTTGGTCCATCATGTAGAGATCCCTCGGGTGAGTCGTCAGGCTTGGCGCAGGCCGCGAGAACGCCTAGCAGTAGAGGCATGACACAGACCTTCCAAATCATAGCTCTGAGATGAGGCATCGCTAATCTCCTCCGAGCAGCGCTGCGCGTGCACTGAGGTCGTTGCCCCGGCACGCGCAGCGCATGCGCGATCAGTTGACGGTGATCGTGATGGTGTCAGAGGCCTCGAGTCCGTAGTAGTCGAGGGCGAAAAGCGTGGCAGTGTGGGACCCGGCGGGCAACTGGATCGTGGAGTAACCATCCAATACCCAGAAGTCATCGCCACCATCCACCTCCACGAACCAGCAGAGGGCCATCTCGGATGTGAGAGACGAGACGTCGTGGTAGGAGGACGTGCCGTCGAGAAGGATGTCCTCGTATGCGTCTGCCGTGATGTTGTCCCCCGCCACGGCGTGCGGCCCATCCCCAGGGTCTAGCGCCGTTGCTGCGGTCACAAGCAGACCGTGCGTGACGATGACGCTGTGGTCCTGGTAGGTCAGCTCGACTTCGAATCCCTCGTTATGGCGCGCACCCATCCCCACGCTCACGGACAACCCGATGGAGGTGCTGTTGAATCCGACCACGGAGTAGCTCACCGCAGTCCCGGTAGTCGGACTGACAGCCACAGAGTCGAGGTTGGCGAACGAGAGCGTGCTGTCCGGGTACAAGTGCAGTGTCTGATTCGCGACCCCCTGCACAAGGTAGCTCGGGGCGCGGTAGACGCGACCAGGAGTCTTGTTCGACGCCTCCGCCTCCTTCTTGTCCTCGTTGGATGGCGTGGTGGGCTTGCCACTCGCGCTTGGCTCCATGAGGTCACCAACGGCGACCGTGTGCGCCATGCGCATGCAATGCCCAAGTTCGTGCATGATCACCGACAACAGGCGGTTGCCAGAGATGTTCGGGTTGATCTTCACCGTCATGTGAGTCGTGTTCGCACCACCCACCGTGGTACCGGTCACCGTCGTGAGCCCGTCGTTGCCGTCCCCAGGATCCGCTGAGTTGACGTCCACGTCCGCCGCTCCAGGATCGGACGTGGTACTCAGGCTCCAGCCACCCGCGTTCCCGTTCCAAGCTGCGATGGCCGCCTGGACTGCTTGAACGAAGCCGGGAGGGCTGTTGGGAGGAACATAGATCTTGAGGTTCCTCTTGCTGCCCACCCAGTCCGGCACACTTGTCCAGACCTTGGCGGAAGCCGCAGGAACTACGGCCAGAATCGCGGCCAGTGAGACCGCAAAAACACCAATCCACACTCTTCTTCGCATCTGGTCTTCTCCTTCTCCGGCCGTCGAGCCTCCCCCACACGGGCAGACCTCGTTCAGCCGCCATGGCAGAATCCCCCCCCTGTCACAGCTCTGTCATGGATCTCGGGGCCTGAACAGTCTCTTAATCTCATCCAAGGGGGTTTGCCTCCCGGGCCGTTGCCACCATCCCGTTTCCCCTCCCGTACATCACTACACGCTCCCGTGGAGCGATTCCTCCCACGCAACACCGTCGCCTCGGAGGCGGAGGCCACACTGGTCGATTGGTACAAGCCTCGGCTCGGAAGGCGCGGGCTCGTGGTCCGGGCCTTCCTCAAGGGGGGGGCTGTCATGCTCGAACTTCGGCGTTCGCTTTGGACGCTCAGGCAGCCACCCAGGGATCCGGCAGAGCGGGGAGCGCGGACGGCCCCCGCGCAGGGCATCACCCAGGGTTGGCCCTAGGGGATGCCAGGCGGTCGCTGCTGCGCCGGCGGCGAGCTGCTGACGCGAAGCGGGGGACTGGTCGGGTCCTCAGACTGGGGACGTGGTGCTACGCACCCCGCTGCTCCAAGCAGGACCAACAGGGCAAACAGAATGGTGAGGCGCATACGAGCTCCTTCCACAGTGCCAATGATCATACGCGGAGAGTCGGTAGGGCGCTTCCCTGGTTGGGGTAAGCTCGCTGCTAATTGGGACGCCGCGGGCAGCGGAGCCGGCGGGCGGGTGGTGTCGTGCCAAGCCAGGTCCACTACCTGACCTCCCCCTCGAACAGCACCCGCCCGTCCCGGTCGTGCAAGGTCACCCGAACGACCTCGCCCTCCGGCAGGCGGCGGTCGATCCGGATCTGCCGCGCGATCTTCCAGACCACGAGCCGGTTCCGGGAGCACCGGGCTCTCTACGCGGGGGGCGTGTTCCACGGCTTCGCCATCGACGAGGACCCGGCGTGCCCGTGCGGATGCGAGGGCCGGATCGGCAAGCACGACGACCGGGGACCGACACGGGACAGCCTTCGCGGTTGACGACCAGGCCGTAGTTGACCTGCGGCTTGCCCTTCTTGCCGTCCCGGCTGTGGCCGAGCGCAGCCAGGGGGCAATGCGAGCCCTCGACGTAGCTCGAGGACAGGTCGTACAGCACCTGGCCGCCCGGTTCGAGGTGGCGGCCTGCCAGCTTGGATTCGATCGCCTCCTGTCGCCCGAGCAGCCAGTCCATGGCGGCGTAGAGATCGTCCTCCGTGGCATCGCCGACTCCCATGAGCGTGGGCAGGGTCGTGGTGTGCCACCAGCGCGTGGTGGCCAGCTTGCTCTGGGGCTCGAGGACGCGTGCCCCCCCCACCAGCTCCGGAGTGCCATGACCGTCTACGACGCAGACACGATCGACCGGATCACCACCGACGACGGCGCGCGGAAGGTCTACCTGGGCCTGGTGATCCCCGGGCCGTTCCAGCGGGAACCGGACCTGATCAAGGCGTTGACCGCGAAGGTCAACGCGTACGTCCGGTTCGTGAAGTCCGGCCAGCTCGGGCGCCAGCACCCCAACCTCGCGCAGCACGTCCCCTACATCGAGATCGCGCACGCCGGCCCTCCGGACGGGCCCGACCTCTCGTTGATCGAGCGCCTGGGCGGCCAGCTGGCGAATCTGGGGATCGGGCTCAGGACCGTCGACCTGGACAAGGTGGACTGAAGAGCGCAGCCGGGCCCACGAGACCGAGGGTCATTCCGCCCGCAGACGCCTATTCCAGGCTGTCCCCGGCCCGAGGTACTGTCCGGGTTCCACACCGGAGGTCGTCTCTCGTGCCCTGGCTCCGATCCCGTACCGAACGCTCTTCAGGCATCACCACCTGGGCCATCGAGTGGCGGGAGGGCGGGCGCAAGGGCAAGGTCCGCGCGCGCCAGCTCGGCGCCGTCACCGAGGACGAGGCGCAGTACGAGCTCGCCGCCATGAACGCGGGGAAGCGCACGCGCCGCGAGAAGCGCATCGTCACGCCCACGCGCGCCGTCGAGGACTACCTGCGACACCTGAAGGCCTCAGGCCGGCGCGACGGCACCGTCGCCCACGACCGCGACAAGCTGAAGCCCCTCCTCGACGCCTGGGGCCACCGACCGCTCTCGGAGTGGGCCCGCCCACACCTCGAGACGCTCCTCGCCGAACGCGGCTGGGCGACCACGCGGGTGCGGAACGCGGTCGGCGTCTACCGCCGCTTCGTGTCCTGGTGCGACCAGGTCGGGATCGCCTGCGGGGACTTCGTCGCCGGCTACAAGCCCCCGCGCCTCCGCCCCCCCGACGAGCCCGAGGCGCTCACGGCCGAGCAGGCCCGGAACCTCCTCGACGCCGCCCGCGGTCACTACCTGGAGGTCCCCGTGGCCCTGGCCCTCTTCGCCGGGCTCTCCCGGGCCGACCTCCGGGCGCTGACCTGGAAGGAGGTCGACCTGGACGCCGGCCTCGTCACGCGCCCCCGGCACAAGACCGGCCGGGCGCTGCGCCTCCCGATCTCGCCGTCGCTCGCCGAGGTCCTCGGGCGTCACCGCCGCCGCTCCGGGCTCGTCTGCCCGAGGCTCCCGAAGTCTGATTCCTCGCTCGGGAAGGCCCTCCACCGCCTCTGCGACAAGGCCGGCGTCCCACGGGGCGGCTGGCACCGCCTTCGCCACAGCGCAGCCACCCTCCTCGCCGCCGCGGGGGTCGACGTGGCCACGATCGGCCGCATGCTCGGGCACCGGCCGGGGAGCGTGGTCACGCTGCGGTATCTCCATACTGACGACGAGCGGCTGCGGCGGGCGGCGGAGGCGGTCGGGAAGGCCGTCCGGCGCGCCTGAAGTAGCCAGCTGTCCAGCACTTGCGTCAGCGCCGCCAGGGCCATCGTCGGCGCGACCTGAGCGCGACCTGTCTCCGGCTTGACCAGCTACGCGGCGTCGTGGTAGAGATCTTGGTGTTGCCGCGCGGGCAGGGCGATACCTGCCCGTCGCGCCGCAGGGCGTGAGGTCCGATGAGGGCCGCAGAGGACGATGCAGCCCGGGCTCCGGGTCGAGGGCGGGGGACGTCGAGATACGTCCTGCTGATCGCTCTCGTTGGTGCCGGCGTCGGCGGAGCCGTTGCGCTTCTCAAGGCCTCGACGCCGGCGCTCATCGATCCTCCTGGCAAGATGGATCGAGGCGGTGATGAACCCAGCGCACTGCCGCTAGCGCTCGGAGATGATCGCGTGGCCACTCCTACGCGGTCACCGCAAGAACAAAGTGCTCCGCGGCCAGCCGCTGATGGACAAGGGCCGGTGTTGGTGGGCCGCGAACCACGGGACCGCGTGCGGATTACCCCGCTGGCGTCGGTGGAAGCGGAGTTGCCCTACGACGCCGCCGCTTGGAAGGACCCGCCGCCGCCGCCGCAGTACACCGGCGGGAACCTGGCATGGCACCTGCGATCGAACCCGCCCTCGGACGAAGTCGCGGGCTACCTAGCACAGTTCGCGCGCATTCCCAACGGAGAGCAGCAAGCCCTCCTCCACTACCTGCACATGCATCCACGGCCTGAGATGCTCGATCCGCTTCTCTCCGCGCGCGCTGCGGTCCCTCGGACGACGTTCCAGATCGGTGCCTACACCCGCGCGCTCTCGAGCACCGCTCTCGCTGCGCGCGCGAAAGTTGTGGACGGAGACCGTGAGTTGGCGGAGAGGGTGAAGGAAGCGTGCCTCGCGGCGCTGGCGATGCACCGCGAACTCATTGTGGCGACCGGTCGTGATACAGATCGCGGTTCTTGGGCGGCACTCCGTCGCCAGATCGGGGAGAAGTGGTGCGTCGCGGTGCCTGGGTTCCTCTCTCTCCCCGAGGCGCAAGACGACATCGAGGCGATCAGGACCATCCTCGAGACACAACTCGAGACGGCTTGGTCGCCCAACGGTTCGTATGCCGGTGACGACGCCGCCCTCGTCCTAGTGCTGAGCATCGGCGATGCGGACACACTGGACGCACTGCTGCGGCTACTCGACCACTGGGACATCGCGCGGATCCGCCTCGGAGGCTCGTTACGTTCTCGCAAGGACGTCAGCGCCCTCTCGATGATCGGTCAAGCGATCGCAGAGCGAGGCTCGGCCGTCCAGGTGACCGCATGGGCCTGGTGGATCATTGACCGGAAGGAGCGGGGGGATCCGGACGCCCGTGAGCTCCGGGTTCTCGCTGCGTATGCGACAGCTCTCGCCAAGGATGCGAGAGTCGCTCTAGGGGCTCGGGAGCGTTTGCGCGCTTCGTTTGGCCTGAGGCCCGGTGACGAGGGAGGTGGCAGATGAAGAATCGCATCGGCAGTGCCGTCTTCGCTTGGTCTGCAGGCGCGTTGCAGTTGTGCCGCGGTGCGGCGGTCACCTTGGCGGTCAGCGCGGTATTCTCGTTCCTTGGCCAGCGCTCGGCGTTCGCCCTGCAGCCGGGGGATCGCACAGCGCTGGGCGTCCCGCAACAAGACAACGCCCCGCTTCACGGCGGCGGAACGTACCAGCACCCCCTCGGCGGCTTCTACTACCTGCTGAGCGCAATCCCGCAGTACCCGACCCCAGTCTGGCTTCTCCTTCCTCAGGCCCCTCCAGGCGTTCGCGACCCGATGGTCGGGAATGCGATCCTACAGCCGATCGGCTACGTCACCGGCAAGGGGCACTTCGCGAAGATCAAGGGGACGCAGGCGGGGTGGGTCAAGGTCGAGGTCTGGCAGAACGGCGTTCTCAAGGACTGGGCGTACTATGCCCTCTACGACATTGCGACGATCGAGGACCAAAAGGGCGGGACCGTCCCCCCTAACACGCAGTACAAAGGATACGACCCTCGGTATGGGTGGCTAGGCCCAGACTTCCTGGAAGAGGGCGGCTTCTACTACTTCCAGGGTCTCTCAGAGCCTCCTGCCGAGTCCATGTTCGGATTCGACGATCGCTACGAGGGCGCGGGAACGGCATGGACCGGACAGCCCTCGGTCCTCAATCCGCCTGTCCGCGTCGCGCGGTGGATGCCTCAGTCGCAACTCCTTCCAAGTTCAGCGCTCCAGACCGACTCCATCATGGCGAACGGTCGGGACTGCCAGCACCTCCGCCTCTGGCTCCATGGCCCCAGCGACTCATCCGTTACGGTACCGATTCACGTCCACTGCTACAGCATCGCGTCCGGCGAGGTCGAGCCGGGTAGGCCCGGTCCCTACCCGGATCCGAACCGGTACGACATCAGCTACGTGCCGTGGGGAGGAGGCGTAGGCGGCTTCATACCACCCGACCTGTACATCCAGGGGCAGCCTCCTGGCGCCCCCGGCCAATGGCAGTGGCCGGGCGGCGTGTCTCACGATCCTGCTCCCTCAGAGGATCTGGCCGTCAAGAGGCACAGTTTCCGTGATCCGCCTCCGTTCCCAGGCGCAACCCGGATCCAGCGCAACTGGATCCTGACCGTGCCGCTCAAGGGCAAGTCCGGGACCGGCGGCCCCCTGCTCTCCGGTAGCTATGCGGACATCGAGATTGAAGCGCGGATCCCCACGCAGGCCAACGTGGCGTTCATCTACGGCGATCCGAACTGGCCCGATGAGGGCGTGATGCAGTTTCGCTGGGGTACGGTGATCGGGCTCAAGAAGATCGAGGTCCGGCCCGAGGCACCGGAGACCGAAGCCAACCTCAAGCAGTACTGGTATCGCCGGGTGCAGTACGAGTTGAAGTACCCTGTCTGCGATCCCGATGAATGCACGCTCGCCTTTGCCGCCAAGGCCGTGGCGGGCACGACGGACCGCACCGATGATCCCGCGCGCATCGAGGTTAAGGCGGACGGCACGGGAACGCCTGCTGCTCCTCCGCCCGTTCCGATGCCTCCCTACGCGGAACCCTACTTCAAGGAGATCAACGTCAGTACCGTCAACCAAAAGCTGGTCGGGGCCGCAGACCCCTTCCCCTGGTCCCACTGGACTGAGGCACGCTGGCCCGAGGACGCCCGGGGGCATTGGCTCGCCACCGACGGCAGCACGACCAAGCCGGAGTCGGTTTGCCTGAAGTACCGGGGTTACGTCGGCGTCATCCAGAGGACGCCAGCCGCCATCGACTTCGACGATGAGATCCGCGAGTACGAAGACAAGCCGGCGCAAGGGGCTCCCCCCGACGCGAATACGCCGATCACCAAGAAGGTCCCCGTCCACTTCATCAACGTCGTCGGCGACGTCAACAACGATGGCCTGTGGGACGCCGACGACGAGGACGAAGACTGCGAAGAGGGCGACAACGCGCCGGGGATGCTCGTGAACTGTGACATAATGGGCAACACACCCAACCTCGCAGTCGACGACGCGAACGCGCGCAAGGTCCGGCTACTGCTCTCCCGAACGGTCGCCGGCGCCGACTACACCGACTACAAGGTCGTCATCCGGAGTGAGGGCGCGCTTGCTGCCAACCTGAACTTCTGGAAGGACGTGCGCCATCAGGCACGGTGGGAATACGAACCGTCGCTCGACGGCTGGGTGGTGACGCTCGACGCGGGTGGTGCGGATGTGGACATCTATCTTGGATGCGTCTTGGGCGGCCCGGCAACGACGCTCCAGTTCTTCCTCCTGCACCATCTCGACACGGACGAGGACGTGCCCGAGGCGCTCGACGAACTGTACGTGACGTTCACGAAGTTCGGGATCGACGTGGACAGTGATAACAGCGGCACGATCAACGATGACGACGACATGGCCGAGGAGATCAAGCCGGGACTCGTCACCTTGCTCAGCGAGCCTGCCAAGACGAACGGCTACGACCTGCACATCACGAAGCACCCCAACCTCGCCGACGTGCGGAGCCCGAAGGCGGTCACACTACTGAAGGAGGGGGCGGGCACGATCCGGATCCTCACGGACGGCGGCGCAGAGTTCCTCGGCGCCAGCGACACGTCAACGGACTTTGACGTAGCCGACGTCACGGGGTCAGGATTCCTCTCCTACAAGATCCTCCCGCAAACGAAGGGCGAGGTGACGCTCAAGCTTCGGCTCACGTCGGATGGCCGCACGCTGGCGCTCGACTGGCTCCGCCTGGCCGTCGTCGCCGTAGACGCTAGGATCAGCAATGGCCTAGAGAACTGGAGCGGAGGTCAGTCGATTCTGGAGCCCACTGAAGAATCCGGCGGGGCCGTTACTGTAGCGAATCTCAACGACACGGATGAGAACGGGACGCTCGATCGCGACGACATAGGTTCCGTGACCGGAGAGAGGGACCTGATGCGCTTCGTGATGGTCAAGCCCGACCCCGTGACCGACGTGTTTTCTGAGGTTCGGGTCCGCATCGAGGCGGGCGACATCCGCGCGTACAACAACTCAGAGAAGCAGACGCGCATCGACCCGCTGACGCTGGGGATCAACGGCTTCAATGAAGCTGGCAGCACAGAGAAGACTTGGTGGCTCGAGGCGCGCGCCGCGAGCGCATCGGCCCGAGACATCGATATCCGATATGAAGGTCACGTCGTCAATTCTAACGTCTGGATGCAGCTCGACCGGGTTCGGGCGACCGCAGTCTGGTTCACACAGGCTGCCACCGGGGACGTTTGGTACCAATCAACGCAGACCACCAAACCGTCGCCGATCTCGACGGCTCTTGATAACTTTCTAGAGGCATGGCGCTCAAATGGGGGGGCGTACTACGGCTCTGGCCTTTTCGGGGCTGACTGGAGCACCGGATCACCGGCTCACGGAGACTCATATATCGGTGGCCGTATCCTCGAGCGTTGGACGCTGTCGCCAGCCGACGTGCTGTCTGTCTGGCCTAACCTGAGGGCCGACACCACGCGTCAAGTCGAATCGCGCACTTGGTTCATGTTCAAGGGAGCGCACGCCTTTCAAGTGGATCCGAACACGTTGAGGAATTTCCCCACGGATCTAGATGAGGCGAATGATGATTCTACCACTGGTGACCCAGCCTGGGAAGACGATGAACTCACGACCGACGCATACGTCTACAACTACGACACGCCTGGGATACCCATTGGCGAAGCGCAACACCCTTTCGGCGCTAGCGCCACGGGACCGTTCACGGCTTTCGCCGTTGACCGCATGAATGCGCGAGCCTTTGTCCGCGTGACCCTGGACGGAAGCTCCGGCGGGAACGGCTCGTCCGGCAGCCGTGCGTCGAACCACGCCTTGTGGCACACCGAGCAGTACAGCCGCTGCGGCTTGAATGGATGGCTCGCCCCGGATACCGCCAGCCCCAGCTATTGCGAGCCGAGCTACAGCTGGACCGGACCTCGCACGGTTACGATCACTGCCGGCAACACCACGTGTGGATTCACCGTGTTCCACTACAACTTGGAGCCGTTCACGGATCAGAACGGCAATGGCACCTGGGATTCCGGAGAGCCGTACACCGATCACAACGGCAACGGCGCCTACGACGCCAGCCCCTACTGGGTGATGGTAAACAGCCTTGACGGAACCAGCGCATGGTCGTCTTCTGGCACACCGAGTCTAACCTCGCACGGCACAACAGTCGCGATCACCGGCGCCACCGGAGTACCCCACGGGGCATGGCTGATCTTCTCAGTCTTCAACTCCCAACGACCGGCATCTCCCGGCACACCCGCCGGGACGAAGGTGCAGAACATCGCACTTGGCATACACACGTATCTTCTGGGAGCGCAGTGATGCCGCATCTTACGCAAGCTACACTCGGGATTGGGATCCGTCGGCCAGGGCTCGTCGTTATCGGACCTGTGTTGGTCTTCGCCTTCGCGTTGCTCATGGGGCTGATGCCGGGAAGCGCCAATGGCGACGGGGAAGACGAGGCCCCCGGTGCGGGCGCAGCAGCCGAACTCGCGGCGGCACATACGCCGGAAGAACTTGAGATCGCCGCGACGAAGTTGACAGGAGAGGTAGAGGCTGCGACCGTCAAGCTCATGGAGATTGGCGGTGGCGACCGCCCCTGGCCTCTGCGTGTACGCGCCATCCGCTTGCTGGGGGTCCTTAAGAGCGAAGTGGGACTCGTCTGGTGCGCCCGGAATATCCGCATGACCTTTCCCTTGGCAATTCGGGGGGATCCACGGGTAGCCTACGTGCCTGCTGAAACGCTTGAACGTGCCGGCTTGGCCGGCGCGTCCGCTGTTCTCCAGCACGTGATTGATGGCAATCCAGCCGATGCGGACTACGCCTATCTTGCCGACGTGCTGATAGGCATTGCTGGCCACGAGGCGGCAGGAGCCATAGTGCGCCGGCACATCGAACTTACTAGCACCCACCCAGACGGAGCGAGTGCTAGGGTAGGGCAGCTGGAGGCGGCCCTGCGAGGCCTTACCGGCAGACGCCTCGTTTGGCCGCCACCGCCGCCCCCGCCGCCCCCGCCGCAACCAGGCGCCGCGCCCCCGAGTTCGCAGGAGCCTGCTCCCCCGCCCCGCACCGGGCGCTGAACCCTCCCGCGCTCGGGAGACCGGACAAGGGCCTCAGGCGGGTTCTCCCGAGCTGAACACCAGGACATTCTAGCGATTCCTGACGAGTACTCGACACGCCCATCGTGCCCCCCCCTTGGCCCACTGGCCAGTCCGCGGGTTCTCGGTCGCGGGGCTTGGGCATGCCCCCTCCATGGGTGCTCCCCGGGGGCCAGTCTCTCTCGCGGATCCTCCTGACCTCCCCCACCGGGGTGCGACTGCGATCCTCCTCAGGCGCACACCGAACACGCTACGGCCCGGTTCGTCTCCAGCCGGGCCTGCCGCGCCGCTCGCCGGGCTTCGGCCAGCGCCTCGGGGACCGCCTCCCCGGTCCCGAAGTACATCTCGTCCGGCGTCTGGCCCTCGAAGGCGGCGTGTGGCACGCGGGTGTTGTGCTCCTGCACGTAGAACTCGACCAACCGACTGACCTTCCCCACCGAGTCCAAGGGGTGGAGGAAGAGCCAGTTGTGCTTCAGCACGCGCCACCAAGCCTCGATCATCGAGTTCGAGAAGCGGATCTCGGTCATCGCGATCACGCGCTGGAAGAGGCCCGTGGCGATCAGCTCGTCGATCGAGCGGTTCTTGTTCTCGATGCCCGCGTCGGCGAGGAGGCGCGGCGCGGCCGCCCCCTCCGCGAGCTGGCGGCCCGCGGCGACCAGCACCTCGACGGCACTGCCGGGGTCGAGGTGATCGAGGACCTTCCACGCGAGGATGCGGCGGGAAAAGTTGTCGATGACCGCGTGGAGATACACACGCGTTCCGTTCAGAAGACGGATCGCCGTGGTGTCGATGTGCCAGATCTCGTGAGGCTTCGTCGCCCGGATCCCGATCTTGGGGCCCTGGGGATGCACCCGCAGGCGGGACCGCCGCCAGCCCCGCTCGCGCACCAGCCGATACCACGTCGTCGCCGACACGAAGACGAGTCCCAGGCGCTGCGCCAGGACCGCGAGGCGGCCGGTGGGAACGTGGCGGTAGTCCGGCGACGTCACCAGGTCGCGGATCGCGGCGACCTCCGCGGGTGTGAGCTCGTGGGGCGAGGAGCGGGGGCAGGAGGAGCGATCGTCGAGGTCGCAGGAGAGCGCGGCGCGGCGCCATGCCGCCAGCCTCGCGGGCGAGAGGCTGATCAGCTTGAGCAATCGCCGGATTCGGACCACGCCGCGGGACCGGTCGACGGCCCGGAGCAGACGCGCCTTGTCGGCGCGGTCGCGGGCCTGGGTGGCCTCCGTCGCGGCCTTAGTGGCGCGCTGCCGCGCCGCGTCGAGGTCGGCCTGCGTGGCCTCGCCGGCTGCGACCCTCCGCTCGAGGTCCGCGACCGCAGTCTGCGCCGCGGCGCGCGCCGCCTCCGCGTCGGCCGCGATCTGCTCGGCCTCCTTCGTCTTCTGCTCGGCGGCGGCGACGTCGCTCTTCGCGGCTTCGATCTGCTGTGCGATCGCGGGGTCGGGCGGCGGGACCGCGGGCTTCACCCCGACGCCCAGCTCAACCCCCTGGCAGGCGGCAAGCCCGGCCAGGACGACGGCGGCGATCCCTGCGTAGCGGGATCCCAGGGCCGTCCGGAGCGCGCTCACGGCCGCCCCCCGGCGTCCAACGTGGGCGCCTCGGGCGCGGCCGGCAGGGTGGCGGGGGGGCCTCCCCCACCCGGCAGGCCCCGCCCGCGCAGGCCCCCTCCTGGGCGCCCTGGGGTGCCAGGGCGGGCGCGGCGACGGGGGCAGGCTCGGCCGCCTTGCCCGTCCGGAGCGCGTATCGGCCCAGGTCCACCCGGGCGGCACAGCCGACCCCGTCCTCCGGGCCGGCGAAGACGCGGGCGCCTCCGCCGACGCCGGGCTGCAGGTCGAGCGCGCTCGACGGGCCGGACTCGGACTGGCAGGCGCAGAAGAAGAGGAGCGCGCAGAGCGCGAGGAGAACGACCAGCGGGCGCATGAGGAGCCTCCGTAAGGAGGGGCGGCCCGCTGGAGAGGACTGCCCTCGAGCTTGATCCCCCCAGCATACACGGTGACAACCCCGCGGGCCACGATTCGGGCGGCAGCCCAGGCGTGCCTGGTGATACCGTGCCGCAATGGCATTCCAGACGCCCGTCACGATCCGCAAGGCCATCGACGCTATCCGTCGCAACGAGTACGTGCTGCCTGCTATCCAGCGCGAATTCGTCTGGGGGCCGGACAAGATCTGCCTCCCATTCGACTCCCTGATGCGCGGCTACCCGATTGGCAGCTTCCTGTTCTGGAAGGTCGATCGCGAAAGTTGCCGCCAGTACACGTTCTACGGGTTCCTCAGCGACTACCACGAGCGCGACGGGCGCCATAACCCCCAGATCGACCTGACCGGCGACGAAGGTGTCATCGCTATCCTGGACGGCCAGCAGCGCCTGACCTCCCTGCACATCGGCCTGCGCGGCAGCCACGCGACGAAGCTCCCACACAAGCGGTGGAGCAATGCGCTGGCATTCCCGCGGCGGCGGCTCCATCTGAACTTGAGGAGCCCCGTTCGAGATGAAGGCGTCGAGTTGAAGTACGATCTCCGGTTCCTCACGGAGGCAGAGGCAACCAAGACCTCGCCGGACGTCTTCTGGTTTCCCGTGAGCGAGGTCCTCAACTTCACCAGCCTCCGTGACATCAACTCGTATCTTCGTGCCCAGGATCTACTGGGTCCCGAGTACCCCGAGCAGTGCCTCTTCGCGCTTTACGAGGTCGTGTCCGAGAAGGCACTGATCAATCACTACCAAGAGGACAGCCAGGATCTCGGCAAGGTCTTGAACATCTTCGTCCGCGTGAACAGCGGCGGAACAACGCTGAGCTACTCTGATCTGCTGCTCAGTATCGCTACCGCACAGTGGGAAGACGTCGACGCGCGCCAGGCCATCCACGAACTCGTCGACGATCTGAACCGCACAGGCGAGGGTTTCACCTTCGACAAGGACTTCGTCCTGAAGTCGGCGCTCGTGCTTGCCGACCTCGATGTTGGATTCAAGGTCGAGAACTTCACGAGAGACAACACGCGCAAGATCGAGGCTGCTTGGCCACGAATCTCCGAAGCGCTGAGGATGGCCGTGGGGCTGGTGAGTCGTCTCGGGTACAACGGCTTCACTCTGACTGCCACGAATGCTCTCGTGCCTATCGCGTACTACCTGTTGCGGCGTGGATCACCGCAAGGCTTCCTTGAGCGACGCGAACACGCTGAGGATCGCGAGCGCGTTCGCCTTTGGCTTACCCGGGCACTTCTGAAGAGGGGCACGTTCGGAGCGGGGCTCGACACCACGCTCCGCACAGCGCGGACGACGATAGGCGCGGATCCGACTACCTTCCCAGCTGATGGACTCGACACTGCCTTTGCGAGGATCGGGCGTGGCGTCCGGTTTGAGGAGGAGGAGATCGAGGATCTTCTCGATGAGAGCTACGGTCGAAGGACGACGTTCTCAATCCTTTCACTGCTCTACCCATCAGTGGATTTCAACAACCGATTCCACGAGGACCACATCTTCCCGAAGAACCGTTTCTCACGCAAGCGGCTTCGCGAGGCGGGCGTTTCCGAGGATCAGATTGACCTGTTCCGCGAGCGTATGGATCGTGTAGCGAACTTGCAGCTACTCGAGGGGGTGCCCAACCAGGAGAAGTCCGCCAAGCTCCCTGCGGAGTGGATGCGCGCGCACTTCGCTACGCCAGCTGCGCAGGCGCAGTGGAAGGAACGGAACTACATCGACGACCTGCCGGAGCAAATCACGGCGTTCATGGACTTCTATGAGAAGCGCCGCTCGAGATTGAAGGCGCAGCTCCAGCGCGTCCTCGGAATAGCAAGGGAGACGCAGTCCCAGGGGGCAAGGCCGTAGAGCGGCCACCGCCAGCATGTCCCGCGGTCAGATCCTCGTGTGAGGCCCGTATCTGCTGAAGCGGTCCGTCTGGCTCTTGGACTTCGAGGCTGGCCCGGGCGCGCGGCGGATCCCGAGTGTCACTCCTTGCGGATCCACTCGTAGCCGGGGGGCGGCGGGATCCCCATCTGCAGCATCGGGTCGGGAGCCCACCCGGCGGGGATGGGCCCCGCACCGACGTTGTGGAGGACCGCGCCGCCAGGCTGGACGTGGTCGGCGACCCCTGGATTGGCCCCGTCCACCATGTGGCTGGCCGCGAGCTGGTTTGACCCATCGTCAAGCTGCTCCGCCCGCGCCGGAACGAAGTCCATGGGCATGGGGTGGGGCTCGTAGTCGCCCCCGTTCGTGCCCGTCCCCGGCCCCCCCGCGGCGGGCTGGACGTGCTCCCAGGTGTGGCCTCCGTCGTAGCTACCCGGCGCCACGGGCGCGGGGCGGTAGAGCTCGCCGGCACCGTCCTGGTGCACCTCGCCGCCCGGGTCCTCGAGGTCGAAGGGATGGATCCCGAGCGCGCCGTCCGTGGCGTGCTTCTGGCCGAGGACGGTGGGCGGCACCGTGCTCCCCGGCGGCAGGTCCACGGGCCCCGAGCCGCCCGGCGGGAAGTAGATCCCGCCGTTGGGGAGCGGGGCGCCGGGAACGCCGATCTCGCCCGTGAGCATGCCGTCGGCGTCCACGAGGAGGGTCTTGCCCAGCTGCTGCGCGAGGGCTTGGATCAGCGAGAGGAGGATCGCGTCGGAGCCGCCGTCGGCGACGCCGTCGGGCCCGCCGCCCAGGCCGCCGGTCGTGTCCCAAGGCGTCGCCGTGAACCCGCCGAACCCGTCGCCCCAAAGGACGGTGTCGGGGTCGTAGGTCCAGGTGGTCCCGTGGGGATCGACGTACGTGACGTCCCCGGTGTCCGGGTCGACCGAGAAGTCCCCGCCCTTCTGAAACTCGATCAGGTCGAAGAGCAGGATCAGGAGGATGAAGAGGATGTCGATCTCGACCTTGAGCGTGGTCGTCCCGCCACCCCCACCGCCAGGGCGCTTGGGCTGCGGGAACACGACCCGCTTCGGCGCAGACGGGCGTCGGCGGATCCTGCCCGAGGGCCTGGGTCTGCGACGTGAGGCACGCCATCAGCTCCTCGAGCCGGGTCGTGGCCGTCTTCTCCTTGTCGGCCCGGTGCTTCGCCATGAGCGCGCGGCGGAGCCCGTCCAGGTTGAAGCGGCCTGAGGCTTTCGTGCCCGCGTAGACGGTCGTCACGGAGCGCTCGACGTCCCACTCGACGGCCACGACGGAGAGCGTCACGGCGTCCAGGAACGAGAGGTCGCGGGTGGCCGTGTCAGCGTCAGTCGTCCGGGAACTCTGGGAGCGCATCGAGGCCCGCGACTGGCCCGGTGTGGGCGCACTGCTCCGGGAGGACGTGGTCATCGACTGGCCGCATTCGGGCGAGCGCATTCGCGGCCGCGAGAGCTACGTCGCCATGCAACGCGACTACCCGGGCATCTGGCACGTTGCGGTCCCCTCGGTGTGCGCCGGGGCCGAGAAGGTGGCTGCCGAGGTGCGCGTGGACAACGAAGGTGAGGTGTGTTTCGCGACCGGGTTCTACGACGTTCGCGAGGGCTTGGTCGTCCGAGGGACGGAGTACTGGACGACAGCGCGCTCCCAGGCTCCGGTCCCCTGGCGGGCCCACCTGACGGAACCGATGGACGACTAGCCCGTCATCCTCGTCACCACCTGCACATGCCACCGCGTCCCGGTCCGTGGCGTGTGCCCCTTGTCGAGGAGGGCCCGCCCGATGGCTCGCAGCGACAACCCTTCTGCGCGCAGTTCCCTGGCCCGCGACGACGATCCCCTCGCCCTCGTCCACATCCAGTCGGCCCCTGCCGAAACGCGCGCCGCAGCTCCCATCACAGCCCCAGGGGCTCGACCATGTCCGGTGCCGTGAGGATGTCGTTGATCGAGAGTTCCTTCTTGGCCGGTCGCGCGATCGCCCCTCCGATGGCCATGATCAGCGCGACGAGCAGATCGATCCGCCCCGTGGACCGGGACTTGTCGGGCTTGATGTTCCCGGCCGGATCCCGCTTGAGCGTCGCGTTCCCCGCGCACCAGCGAAGCACCGGGTGGCCGCCGTGGCAGAGGTCGCCGGAGAGCACCATCCGCTCCAGGTCCTTGGACGGCTCGCTGATCGAGGCGTAGCCCTGGCGGAACTCCTCGACCGGGATCCCCTCCTCCTGGAGCGAGAGGGCCATCTGCGTCGCGTTCCAGGGGTCGTAGCCGAACCAGCGGACGTCGAACCGCGCAACCTCCTGGAGGATCCGCTGGCGGACGTGGGCGTAGTCGACGACGTTTCCCTCCGTCACCTCCAGGAATCCCTGGCGGATCCAGGTCGAGTAAGGGACGCGGTCGCGCTCCTCGGCCTTTCGTGCGGTGTCCCGGGGGATCCAGGCGAAGGGAAGGACCACCCGTTGCTTCGGGAACCAGAACGCGAGCGCGGTCAGGTCGGTGGTCTTGGAGAGGTCGAGGGCGGCGTAGCACTCCTGGCCGAGGAGCCCGAGTTCGTGGATCCAGTCCTCCAGCCCACCCGGCTCGATCTCGGCCTCGCCCACGCACTGGTCCCAGGCGTGAAGGTCCAGCCACGCCTCGTCGGCGTCGGTCACGATGTTCAGGTCCAGCCGGAGGAACGAATTGAGTTTCGAGGGGATCTCCCGGGCCTCCCGCCACGCGTCCGCCATGGCCCGCTCGGACTTGATCGTCCCCAGGCCGGGGTTGGCCTTGCGCCACGTGGCCGGGTCGCCCGGATCGTCCTCCGCCGACGCCTCGTAGATCACGGGCAGGAAGGCGGGGTCGTAGCCCGGCCTCGCCGCATCCGCGGGGTTGGCCTGGACGGAAAGCGCGTACTTCCGAAGGTCGTTGCAGGGACTGGGGCGGTGGTAGTCCGCCGTCGTCGTGTAGATCGTGAGCGGCTGGCGGCGGGTCGAGGTCGAGCGCACGAGCACGTCCATCAGCTCGCCCGTCCTGTGGCGGTGGACCTCGTCGATCACGTTCAGGTGCGGGTTCACGCCGTCGGCCGAGTCGGCGTCCGAGGCGAGGCACTTGTAGGCCGACATCGTCTCGTAGTCCACGATCGACTTCGCGACCGACCCGCCGCGGTCGCCATAGACCTGGAGCCGCTCCTTGAGCCGGGGCTCCTGGCGGACCATCCCCGCCGCGTGGTCGAAGACCAGCCCGGCCTGCTTCTGCGTGGAGGCCACGCTGTAGACCTCGGCCCCCTGCTCCCCGTCTGTGGCCATCACGAGGAGGATCAGCGCCGCCGAGAAGGAGCTCTTCCCGTTCTTCTTGCCCACGTAGAGGAAGACGACGCGGAAGCGCCGCGTCCCGTCGGCGTTTCGGAACCCCCACACGCAGGCCACGATCGCGGCCTGGTAGGGGGCGAGGACGAAGGGCTTCCCGGCGAGCGGGCCCTTGACGTGCCGGCAGTAGGTCGGGATCCACGCGAGCGCGGCCCGGGCGGCCTCCACGTCGAAGGAGCCGTCCTCGGGCTGGAGCCCCCACGGGTCGTACCCGGGAATCGAGCGCACCAGCGCGGCCAGGTCCCCCGCGGCCTCAGCCAATTCGGCGGGCGAACGGGCTCGCATCGCTCTCGTCCCGGGGGCCCTCGTCCACGGCCAGGTGGGCGCGCGCGGCCGGCGTGAGGCCGAACTGCTGCTCGAGCCGGAGCAGGTGCTCGGAGGTCTGGAGCAGGAGCCGCACCTGCGGGTAGGCCTTCACGCCCACGATGTCTCCCCTCTTGTTCTTCACCGGATGGGCGTGGCCGGACTTCTGCACGAAGGCCGAGAGCTCCGTCCACAGCGCCCACGTCTCGCAGTAGCGGCCGAACGCACGCCCGTCGACCTCGGTGGCGACGCCGATCGCCGCGAGCCGGGGCATCAGCTCGTCCCAGGTGGCGCGGGCCTTCTCGGAGAGGCCCGGCGGCGGCTCGGGGGCCACGGCATCCGGTTCGGGCTCGCCCTCGCGACGCTTCGCGCGCCAGCTCCCGCGGAGCTGGAGCACCTTCGTGGGCGTACGGGCCGGGCCGCGCCTACCCATCGTCGGGCTCCGCCTGCGTCCCGTAGACCGTGAGCGGTGGGCGGTACGAGCCGGTCGCCCGCACGAGTGCGTCCTCGAGGCCCCCCGGGTCGTGGCCGTGGACCGCGTCGCGCGCCGGCAAGGGGATGGGATCCTCGTACGTGACGGGCGTGCCCATCCGCTCGGCCCAGGCGATCTCGGCCCGGACGCCTTCGGAGGCCTGCCAGCCGTCGAGCCTGAGCACGCGAAGCTCCGATGCCCGCGCGAGGAACGGGAGGTCGACGTGGCGCCAGAAGGACCACCCGCTCGGGAGCGGGTCGTCCGCGTGGGTCGCGACGGGATGCGAGTGCGCGATCGCGCTGAACACGTCGTGGCCCTCCTCGATGAGCCGGGCCGCGTGCCGGCACGCCTCGCGGAAGCGCTCCTCCCGGACGTGCGGATCGGGGTGGCTGTAGGGCGACGCGAGGTAGATCACGGCGAGGACTCCCCTCCCGCCTCTTCCTCGACGGGCTCCAGCGCGCCCGGGCCCGGGTCGATCCCCTCGGCACGCGCGTACGCGGTCCACCGCCGGCGGATGACGTCGCAGAAGACCGGCTCGATCTCGACGGCCCGGCACACGCGGCCCAGCGTCGCCGCGGCGATCAGTTGCGACCCCGATCCCCCGAACGGCTCGTAGCAGATGTCGCCGGGCTCCGTGTGCTTGAGCATCGGGATGCGCCACACACCGAGCGGCTTCGCCGTCGGATGGTCCGGGCAGTCCACGTTCTTCGGCTGCCGTCCCGTCCGGACCCCAGCCCAGCGCCCAGACCGACGACTCGTTTCCCTCGCCCAGGCGCCGCGGCATGTGCGGGCGCACCCACCCGACGGCGCAGGGCTCGTGCTGGTAGTGGTAGAGCGTGCCCCCGAGCACGAAGGTGGGCTTCGTCCACACGATCGTCTGGTGCCAGTACACGCCGAGGTCGGCCCAGGCCCGCGCCAGGTACTCGGCCCGCGCGTCGGCATGGAAGCAGTACCACGCGGCGTCGTCCCGGAGGTGCGGCTGGACGGCACGGCCGTAGCGGACGTGGAAGCCGGCGGGATCGCCGTCCTCGCCCGCCTCGTGGTAGACGTCGCCCCAGTCCTTGCCCCGGCGCATGCCGGACCGGACCGACGCGGCCCGCTCGGGGTCGAGCGCCGTCGGGTCGGGCGTGAGCTCGGACCAGTCCTTCCGGCCGCCCGGCGAGGTGCCGACGCCGCCGCGGTAGCCGATCAGGTAGGGCGGGTCGGTCGCGAAGAGCACCGCCCTCGCCCCGTCCTCGAAGAGGCGCGCGACCTGCACGGAATCCGTGCTGTCGGCGCACAGGAGCCGATGCGGCCCCAACTCGTAGAGGCGGCCGGGCTCGGAGTCCACCGCCTCGGGCCGTGCGGCCACGGTGATGGGCTGGTCGCCGCCGAAGCCCGACCGGGCCCGGCGGTTGAGCTCCCGGGCGATGCGGTCCAGGTCCGCCGGTCCCAGGTCCAGATCCTGCATCCGCCCCCACGTGCCCTCCAGGTCCGAGACGGCGGCACGGAGTGCCTCGATGTCCCAGCCCGCGAGCTCGGCCGTGCGGTTGTCGGCCAGCCCGTACGCGCGGGCCTCGGCCGGGGAGAGGTCGCCCGCGTCCACGGCGGCGACGCGAGCCCACCCCATCGAGACCGCGGCCCGTAGCGTCCCGTTGCCGGCCACCACGACCCCCTCCCGGACGACGATCGGCTTCCGCTGCCCGAAGGCCGTCAGCGAGCGCTGGATCGAGGCGAGGTTCCGCTCGTCGTGCGCGCGGGCGTTCTCGGGGTCTTCGCGCAGGTCCGCGACGGGCCGGGCCAGCGCCTCCAGGCCGGGGCCGAAGCGCTCGATGGCGGTCGCCGGCGCGCCGTCGGCCGGGGCGAACGGCCCACCACGGCTATGTCCCCCCCGGGGCGGCGGGCAGGGAGTCGGCCGTCTCCGCGGGATCGGTCAATCCCTCGGCGGCCTCGGCGAGGCGGGCTCCGTCGCGGCGGATCCGCTCGGCCGCCCGCGCCGTCGAGAGCGGCACGAGGGCGGCCACGTCACGACCGCGGCGGGTCAGGACGACCACGTCGCCGCCCCGCTCCACGCCGCGGACCCAGGCCCAGAGCGTCGCCTTCGCGCGGGTGAGGGGGACCCGGATCATGGCCTTGGCGCCCTCCTGGCGGGCCCCGAACGGCCCCGGTCCGACCCGCATGGATCCGGGCTCGGGGCGGGGTTTCGCGCGTTTTCCCGAAACCCGTGAGTTTTCCCGCTCGCCTTGGCGCGCGCTCGCGTGCGTCGCGCGCCTAGAGATGAGCCTATCCCCCCCCTCGGATTTGGCCTCCAAACCCCTCATTCGCTGCGTTCCTTGGCACTTTTCCTCGCGTGGCAAGGCACGCACAAAGCCTGCAGGTTCGACGGCTCGAACGCGAGGTCCGGCCGGTCCTTGAGCGGCACGATGTGATCGACCTGTTCCGCCGCACGCGTGACGCCGTGGCGCTTGCAGTCCTCGCACATCGGATGGTGCGCGAGGATCCACCGCCGGAGCCGTCGCCAACGTCTCCCGCTGCGGACGCGGACGAGCCATGCGCCGTCTTCCGATCGCATCCGATGGGCCTTGTAGGTGCGATCCGAAACGGACCGGTCGCGCGCGTGGGGACGGAAGGTGGGCGGCTTCTGCGGCACGCGTCCATTCTACACGCCACGTCGTTGATCACGCGCCGACGAGATCTGCTCAGACTATGGTTGTGTGCATGGATGGTCCACCTTGCACCTCCTCGCCCCAGGATGCACGTCCGCGCATCTTGTTGCACGTGCGCGCCCCAGGGGGCATCGCTTCGGGCAGATGGCGTACGCGCGTCTTCCATGTGAGCGTCGGAGTTTCGAGGCAAGGCCGCTGCGGTCGACGTCGATGGACCCACGCCTCTCCAGCACAACGCGCCCCGACATGGATGACGAGCCTGACGGACCTGACGGACTCTCCAAAGTCCGTATCGCGCGCGCGTAGGAAGCGGTTCCAGAGGTTCGTCATGTTCGTCAGTCCGTCAGCGAGGGCCAGCGCGTGGGGCGTAGAAGGGCGAGGAAGGGCCGCGACGGGCTAGGAGGACGGCCGCCAGGCTGACGAACCCTATGGGCGGTCCGTCACGTTCGTCAGCCGCGTCGTCATCGCCCCTCCTCGCCCCTCCTCGCACCGGGGACGTGGGGGAGCCGACGACTACACTCCGGGTGAGCGGCGGATGGGTAGGCTCCCGCACGGCCGCTGAGCCCCTCCGCCACGCACTCCGAGGAGCTCCCCCATGACCCGCACGCGCCCCGCCGGCAAACAGACCGCTCCGCAAGAGGCCCGGGGGCAGGGTCCGAGCCCCGCGGGGCCGGCCGGGCTCTTCGCACTCTCCTTGCCCTCCACGCTGCCGAGCCTTCCGCGTGGCCCGGGGACCTGGACCGACCTGTTCGACCGGGCCGTGGCGCAGGCCTGCGGTCTCTCGGAGCGGTCCCGGACCCGCCTCGTGTCCTTGGCCGTAAAGTTGGCGTGGAACGTGTGGTACCCGGGCGCCGGGGGCGAGTGGCACGATCCGTCCCACGACTACCACTGCGACGACCTGTCCCGTCGGGCGCTCGAGGAGGTTGCACGCACGCGTCCCGCCTCGGTCGCGCGATTCGCTCTCGCGCGGGCGGCCCTCGCACGCGCGGAGCGGTGCCGGCGGAAGCACATTCTGGGATCTCGCACTGACGCTCGCAGGGGCGTTGGCGTGCTTGGCACAGCAGGACGATCCGTCCAGTGCGCACATGGCCGACCTGCTGCGCGAGGCCTCCCTGAGAGAGCACGCGTCCTCGGACGTGGGGTACTTCCTCAGCACGGTCGCGTCCGACGACCGCTCCACGCCGCAGCGCGTGCGGGCTCTCCTGAAGGAGATCGTCGCGCGCATCGAGGCCGATGCCGCGGGGATGTTCGAGACGTACATCCACGAGTGGAACAGCACCTACGAGGCGACGAGGTCGCGGGCGGAGGCACGCTGCTTCCGCGGTCCGGCTTCCCTGCGACGACCCTTCGGCGAGTTCGTCACGGAGGAACTCGGCTTCGGCGCGCCCCCCTACGAGGGCATGCGGCCCCTCTCCCGTCTGCTAGCCGAGGCGATCCGCAGTGCCTTCGACGGCGTGGGACCCGACCACCCGCTCTACGCGCTCTTGCTGACCGCGTGCATGACGCGCGACCTCGAGCGCGTGGTCCACGCCCTCCAAGATCGCCTCCAGGTCGCGTCGGGAACGCCGGAGGAGGCTCGAGCCAGGGCGGCCGTCGCCCTGGGCGCCCTGGCTCGGATCCGGGACGTGGAGCGTGGCGGCCCGCGAAGGTCCGGTCTGTCAGCGCGCGGGGTGTTGGCGGCGGCGAGAGCAGAGGGAGCGCTTCCCACCGCGACGACCGCTATCGTCGAGCGCTTCCTCCAAGACGACCTCCCGGAGAGCGATCTCGTGCGCGAGGGCCATGCGGTCCTTCGCGGGCGGTCCGCAGATGCAGAGGCGAGAGGGGTCCCGTCGGACGGCGAAGCGGAGACGACTCCCAACAGCAAGGCCCAGGCGACCGAGCAGTGGATCTTCGACCTCCGTGAGCGGCAGGTCGTCCTCAACGGCGAGCCGTTGCCGTATGGGAGCCCGAGCCGGGGAGGACAGATGACGGTGCGGCACAGCGCGTTCCCAATCCTGCTGAAGCTGGCCTCCGGTGATAGCCTCCCGAGGATCCAACGAGACACCCTTCGAGACCTGCGGCGCGGACTCGAGCGGGCCACCGGGAACGCGCTCACAGTTTCTCGGGAGGGCGGCGTGTACTTCCTCTCCGACCACGCCAGAGTGACCGAGCGCCTCCTTCGCTGCCGACCGCGCATGTAACGCTGACGGACCAGGGGGCCCAAATGGCCCATTGGGCCAACGGAGCGCCCGATCCGCCCCCCCATGCTGGCCCCTCGTCGCCCCCTCATGCACGAGGGGGCACCAGGAGGCCCGGGCATGCCCGATCGCACGAACACAACGGGGTCCACCGCCCAGCGTCCGCTCCGGACCGTTGCCGAGGCGGCCGCGCAACTATCGATCGGCGTCCGCACCCTCAAGGCCCTCCTCGCGGCGGGGGCGATTCCGGTCGTTCGGGTGAGCCCCGGCCGCGTCGCCATCCACCCCGACGACCTCGACGCCTACATCGCTCGCCAGCGCCGCGAGTAGGGGAAGACGCCTGGAGGGTTGCCCGATGACGTCCCCCCCGTGCGGCCCGCCCGCCTGGACGGAGCGCTCCCCGCCCTCGGATCCGGAAGCCGAAATGGCGCTACTCGGGTCCCTTCTGCTCTCGGAGGACACGTCCGCGATCGAGCGCACGGCGGCAATGGGCCTCGTGGCGAATGACTTCACGGACAAGCGCCACCGAGTGATCTGGGAGGGGATCGTCGCGCTCGCGATCGAGAACGCGCCCCCACAACCCCTCCTGCTCCGCAATTACCTCCGGCAGCAAGGCCGGCTCGTTGCCGCGGGTGGGGAGGCGTACATCACGGTGCTCGCGCAGGCCGGCTTCAGCCCGGCGCTGGCGGAGCAGTACGCGAAGGTCGTGCTGGAGCAGACGAACCTGCGACGGCTCTACTACGCCCAGGAAGTGGCGGCGCGGAGCATCGGGGAGGGGCGACCGTCCAAGGAGGTGGCTTCCGCCCTGGAGGCCGCCATCCGGGACGTCCGGGCCGGCGCGGGGCCGTCGCGTGCGATGCGCCCCGGGGAGCCGCTCACGTACTCCTACGACGACGAGGAAGAGATCGCGCCGCGTTGGGCCGTCCACCCCGTCCTCCAGATGGGTGAGCTGACGACGCTCTTCGCCTTCCCCAAAGCCGGCAAGTCCATCCTGGCCATGTACATCGCCTCCTGTGCGCTTCGAGGGTGGCACCCCATCCCGGGCGCCTGGACGTTGGGTAGAGGGTGGCAGGCGCAGCGCGTCCTCATCCTCACGGAGATGACGCCACGGGAGGCGAAGCGGTACTTCACGACCTTCTTCGATCCACACCGGGTGCTGGCAGGCCGCGTGCGCTTCCTCACCTACGAGGCCGAGTCGCTGGTATCGCAAGGGAGCCGCTCGCTCATCGAGACCGTGCGGGCGGCGACGGAGGAGATGGGGGGCGCGGACATGATCATCGTGGACACGCTCACGAAGTGGGCGATGGCGGAGGGCGGCGAGCACCTCAACGACATGGGTCCCGCCGTACGCTTCTTCGATCCGCTCCGGCGGCTGTGCAGCGAGCGCGGCATCGTGGGACTCATCGTGGCGCACGCGCGGAAGGGGAACGGCGAGGGATTGAGCTTCGACGACATCTTGGGGTCGCAGGCCATCCGCGGCGCGACCAGCACGAACGTCGGAGCGATCCTCCACAACCCGGATACGACGGTCGTGGAGCTGTTCCTCGAGGGGCGCAACCCGGAGCACGTGATCGCCCTGGCGCGACGCGCCACCGCGCTGGCGGAGGCGCGCGAGCCCCCTCCCCTGGGCGGTGCGAACCGCCGGTGGTACGTCCGGCTTGACTACAACGACGGGCTCCTCAGGTACGTGTTGGCCGAGCCGCACCTACTCCCCGGCGGTGCGGAAGGCGCCCCGGCCCGGCACGAGAGCCAGGCGGTCGTCGCCTCGGTTCAGCGCGTCATGGAACGTCTCACCGTGGCCGCCGCCCGCACCGGCGAGCCCCGGGCCTTCGGGGTCGAGAGGAGGATCCTGCCCGCCGTCAGCGTCGTCTGGACCGAGCAGCACGGGACGACGGAGGAGCCTCCGGGCCGCGTCATCCTGCGACGCACCCTGGAAGGCATGCCCGACGTCGTCCACGTAGCCCTCGGCTCGTACCCCGGCAATGGTCGGGTCGGTGGATGGGGCTTGGCGAGGTACCTGCCGAAGCCTCTCGGGGAAGGGCGGGATCCCATCGTGCACGGGGAGGACGGTGCCGCCATCGCCGTCACGGCACCACCGGTCGAGGATCCGGCAACTCGCTATCGCCGGGAGCTCGAGGCGGCCCAGAGCTGCGTGCGAGCGGCGCTGAGGGACGGCCCCAGAAAGCGCCGTGCTGTCCTGGCCGGCGGGAAGTCGCAGGGGCACGCGGAGAAGATCCTGCGAGAGGCTGCCGACGTGCTCGGCGTGGTCGCGAAGCACGACGTGTGGGAACTCCCGGCGGACCTCGCGCCAGGGCAGTCATCCCCCCCCGTGTCGCCGGCGGAGGACGCCGCCGCTGCTGCGGAGCCTGCTGGGCCCTCCGGCAAGGAGGCGTCGCTGTGAGCGCGACCATCGACGACGCCTATAGGATCTGGGCGTCGACGTTGATGGTCTTCGCCAGTCCTCGCAGCCGCGCGGGGCGGGGGGGCGAAGCCCCCCCCGCCCACACGGCGGCGACTCCTCGAAGGCTCCGTACCAGCGCCCTGGAAACCACCGCAGGGGCCGGCGTCGATGGTCCCGCCCAGAAAACAGGGGCGGATGGCGACCATCGACGGCGCGCGCCCCATGCGGCGTCGATGGTCCGTCGCGCGCCGTGCCACGCCCGGCGCGACGCGGCGCCGGGCCTGGGGCAACCCAGTTCGCCTTCGATCTCCCTGACGGCCTCGCACGAGAGGGTCCGGTGGTCGGCAGAACCCCAGTTTCAGGCCCCCGGGCGGTCGGAAGAGCTGGATCCTCCCGGCCACCCGAGCCCTCATGCGTCCCGACGGCGGGGAATCGGCCCCGTCCGGAAGGAGGCCACCATGGCCCAGAAGAAGAAGACCAGCACGAAGAAGAAGGCCCCGCGCAGGAAGACCGCGTCGAAGCGCAAGGCGAAGCCGGCGCGTGCCGCGAGGGCCCGCGACCCCCGCCTGCCCGCGGTCGGGAAGACGATCACCCGCGAGTTCAAGGGCAAGACGTACACGCTGAAGGTGACGGCCGACGGATTCCAACTGGGCGACGTCGCGTTCCGCACCCTCACGGCCGCCGCGAAGGCGGTGACGAAGTACGCCGCGGTCTCCGGCCCTCGCTTCTGGCTCGGCGCCGACGAGAAGGGCGGTGCGAAGTGAGGGCGCCGGGCGTGACCGCGCCCGAACCCGTCCTCGCCGAGGGCGCCGTGTACTGGGCCGACAACGGCCGGCGCATCTGCGCGAAGTGCGCGGGCGCCAGTGCCCTCTACACGGGCCACGACCTCTCCGGCCAGCCCGGCGAGCGCGTGACCCTCGACGACGTCCGCGCGTGGCCCGAGGACCTCGGTCCACTCGCGTGCGAGGCGGGCTGCACGACGCTCTCTACGGTCGCCGGGCCGGACGGGTGGCCGCTCTCGAAGGGAGGCGACGATGCGGATCGGGCCTGAGCACCGAATCTGGGTCGTGTCGGACCCCGGTCCCTACAGCACGCTCCCCGACATCTGCCACGAGACGGACCTCGCGGGACTGGCCCTCCAGTTTCGCGGGGGCCTCGACGTCGCCGCCGAGAACGCGACGATCTTCACGTCGCAGGAGGAAGCCCACGAGGAGGCGAAGAACCGGCTGGTCGTCTGGCGGATCGCCGGCAGGATCCGCGCCGAACGGGGCCTGCCCCTCATCGAGGTCGTCCGCGTCACCTTCCACGACGAGGCCGGGAACGTCGTCTGGAAGGGGGACGTCGGATGAGCGGCCAGGATCTCCCGGCCCGGATCCGCGCCCTGCGCACCCTCTCCGTGCCCGACTTGCGTCGGCGCTACGAGGAACTCTCGGGCCGCACGACCAAGACCGACAACCGGCCGTGGCTCGTCGGCGCGATCTACCGCCGCATGGTCGAGGGCGAGGACGTGGAGGGTCGAAACGCCCGCCGCGCCCTCGCCCGGGCCCTCCACGCGGCGCTGCAACCCAGGAGGCGCCCGGCGCAGACGCACGATCCGCGGATCCCCCCCATCGGAAGCGTCCTCCGACGTGAGCACGGCGACCGCATCGTCGAGGTCAATGTCGTCCGCGACGGCTTCCGGTTCGAGGGCCGCCTCTACCCCTCGCTCTCGGCCATCGCCAGGGAGGTCACCGGCGCGCATTGGAACGGGCTGCTCTGGTTCGGCCTCACGGGCCGATCCCGGGACTCGAAGGCTGCCGGGGGGCCTGCGTGAGCCTCTACAAGCCCAAGCGCCGAAACCGCGCAGGCGAGCTCGTGGACTGCTCGCTCTGGTGGTCCGACGTGGTCGTGGCCGGCACGCGCCACCGCCAGTCCCTGGGCGTGCGCGACCAACGCGCCGCCCGGATGCGGGAGTCCGATCTGGTCCGGCGCCTCGAACGCCAGGCCGCCGGCCTGCCCGTCGAGGACGACATCTCCGACGCCAGCCCCAAGCCCCTGATCATCGAGTACGAGCGCGAGCTCCAGCGTCGTCGCTCCTCGCCCGTGCACGTGCGACGCACGATCCAGCGCGTGACCGACCTGATCGGGAAGGCCAGGCGCCTGGGCGAGGTGAGCCCCGGCGCCATCCGTAGCGCGCTCGACCGCGTGGTCGCCAAGGGCGTCTCGGCCCGGACGATCAACGGCTACCGCCTCGCCCTCTCGGGCTTCTACACCTGGCTCGTCCGGGAGGGACGCTGGCCCACGAACCCCGTCAAGCAGGTGGCCCCCGTCCAGCCGGGCGAGAAGAGCCGGGAGCGGCGTGCCCTCACGGCCGAGGAGCTCGGGCGCCTGCTCGATGCCGCGCCCCCCCACCGTGCCCTCCTCTACCGGGTCGCGGCCACCACGGGCCTTCGGCGAGGCGAACTCGCCGCGCTTCGGTGGGCGGACGTGGACCTGGAGGCGGCAACGCTCCGGGTCCGGGCCTCGACGTCCAAGAACCGCCGCGAGGCCGTCCAGCCCCTGCCCGAGGGGACGGTGACGGCGCTTGGCGCCGCTCGAAACGGAGGCCAGATCCCCGCCGCGCCCGTCTTCGCCGCGGTTCCGGGCACGCCCACGCTGCGCAAGGACCTCGCCGCCGCGAAGATCCCCTACCGGACCGCCGAGGGGGTTGCCGACCTCCACGCCCTGCGGGTCACCTACGCCACGCTCCTCGCCCGTGCCGGGGTCTCCCTCGTACAGGCCCAGCGCCTCATGCGGCACTCGGACCCCAAGCTCACGGCCAACATCTACACGCGGCTGCGTCTGGACGACGGACACGCGGCGGTGGCGCGGATCGACCTCACCGCCGAGGGCCCGCGCCGGGTGGGCCGGGGGCCCTGACCTGTCCCCGGGGACCTGAGGCGCCCCCTCCCGCGGGCCCTTGCGCGACGCCTCCGGTGCGGCGCTGACCGACGGTGTTCTCGCCAGGAGGACGACGTGGTCCACCTGCGTGGCGGGCTGGACCACGCCGTGGCGGCGGCAGTCCTCGCAGAGCGGCTCGCGCCTCAGCTGGAGCGCGCGGAGGTTCTGCCAGCGCTTCGACCGGTAGACGCGCGCGGCGAACGCAAGGCGGGGGTCCCGCTCACGCCGCCGCTGGTCGTACTCGCGGTCCCCCTGCCTGCGGCCACGGGCGCGGCGGAGGAGCTGGGCGTGCGTGGGGGGACGGCTGGGCACCGGCAGGGCTCTCGCCCGCCGTGCGCCACGCGGAAAGCATATCACGTCGCTGCGCCGCAAGCAGCCAAGCTACGAGGAACGACCGCTCCCGGCGTTGACGGGCATGGCGTGGGGGTAGAGCATTGCAGTAGTCACACAAGGAGGTCTGTCATGGAACACAACGAGCAACGAGAGCAAGCCAAGGAAGAGAGGCGACCCGTGCGAACAAGCACCGTGTTAGTCGTGGGGGTCCTCCTTGCACTCGCAGCGTTCGTTGCCTGGCCGGGCACGCCGCCCGTGGTGTACGCCCACTGCGATACGCTGGACGGTCCGGTAGTCGCCGAGGCGCGAGCTGCGCTGGAGAAGAGCGACGTAACGCCGGTCCTCAAGTGGGTTCGGGAGCAGGATGAGGACGAGATCCGGGCGGCATTCGCACGCACCCTCACAGTGCGGGCCGGTGGTGGCGAGGCGAGGGCTCTAGCTGACATGTACTTCTTCGAGACGCTGGTCAGGGTGCATCGCGCGAGCGAGGGCGCGCCCTTCAATGGTCTGAAGCCCGCTGGGCAAGTCGAGCCGCCGGTGGCTGCCGCCGATGCTGCGATCGAGGGTGGAAACGTGGACGAGCTTGTACGGAGGATCGGCCAGGCAGCAGCGAACGGCGTCAAGGGGCGGTTCACACACCTGATGGAGGCACGGAGGCACAAGGACGAGTCGATTGAAGCCGGGCGCAAGTACGTGGAGGCCTACGTCGCCTTCACCCACTACGTGGAGGGACTCCACAACACGATTACCGCGGGGAGCGGCCACGGCCACTAGAGGGGAATCTGCTACCCCCTGCAGCCGGTGGAACGCTGAGTCGTCGAGCGCCGACGACCGAACCGGCGAAGCAGGACCCCCGCGTGCGGGCGTCGCTCAGTTCGGAGGCGGTTGTGCTACGACCGCACCTCCCCCTGGAAGAGCACCCGCCCGTCCCGGTCGTGCAGCGTCACCCGCACGACCTCCCCCTCGGGGAGCCGGCGGTCGATCCGAAGAACTGCCTAGTTCGGCTGACGATCGAGTGGCGTTGGGGGCAGGACCAGCCGCCCTGTCCACCGGTTCCCACCCTCGCCCTTCCCCTCGCTGCGCAAAGTGCCTCGGACGTAGAAGGTGCGCTGGTCCTTGTCCGGGATGAACCAGTTCGCGTGTAGGAAGCAGACCATCACCCCGCCAGGCGGGGTTCCGCAACCACCACTCGACACCTTGTATCGGATCCTGCTGTGATTCGGCAGCACGATGCTGGCGGGCGCTTCCACGGGACCGTCGTACGGGAAACCCTGGGGGGGTACCGGCCTCATCGCGTCGTCGAGCAGTTCGATCTCCACCTGCCGGTCTGCCCCGATCTCGATTTGGGACGAGTAGGGGTGGACGTGCTCCAACTCCACGTACACAGAGACGAATGCTCCTCCTCGATCGAGGTCGTCCAACGACGTCACCAGGCGAGCGCGAATCCCCCGGACCGCATCCGTCCAATCGCCGACCATCGCCCCCTCGCGATCCGGGAACCTCGGCGTCGCGCGCGCCTCTTGGTCCGTCGCGCCCGGCGCAACTTCGATGAGGCAACTCGCCGCCGCGTAGTCCTCCCAGAGCGGTACATGGTCGTCGGTCGCGGGGTCGAGGAGCGTCAGTGCATAGGTTCCCAGGATCTCGTAGAGGCCGGACATCTCGAAGTTGAACCACCTCGCGAGGTCGATCTCCTCCTCGAAGGTCTCTCCGGGCTGCAGCACCTGGCGCTGGGATCTGCCGCCGAAGTTAGCTTGGATGCCGATGTCGGGGACGAGATGACCCGCCAGGCGCGCCATGAAGTCATATTGGTTGTCGCGCGGAGCGCGATTGCGGCCGCCGTTGACGAAGGCTACGGGCGCCTCGCCGACGTTCTTCATGCGAAAGGTGACCTTCGGGGCCTTCCCCATCGGGATCTTGGGCTTCTCGGGGACGAATGCGATTTCAAGGCGGTGGCCGGGATGGCGCCGAAGGTGTGGAGTGATACCGAGGAACTTCGCGACGGCCGCAGCCGACTCCCGCCCTCGCAGCGCGAACGATGGGTGACTCCACGTGGTCCCGGAGGACCCAGCCCCGGCGGAGACGTAGACCTGACCGCCCACGGCAAGCAGGAGGCTCCCCTGTTGCGAGAGTGCAGGGTCGTAGGGCACGCGGAGATCGAGTGAGAAATCTTCGTTCCTGTTGTCTTGTGCCGCCATGAGCGCGTGATCTATGCGGAGCGGCAGGGCCTGCCCCAGGGGAGGCGTCTCCTGAGTGGCCGCACCTTCAGCGGGCTGGGGGCGGTAGAACCCGTCTGCGGGCGGCTCGGCAGTCGCGGGCAGCAACGCAAAAGCCAAGAGGACCGCGGGCCCGGCCGTGAATCCAAGGAGGCTCTTGATGCGCATGGGTGGTCCTCCGCCGAGCGGTCGAGTGTATCGCCGCTGTCCGCCTTTGTTGGACCCTCCCCACTCGGTGAAGTTCCACGCGATCTGTAGGTGCGGGGTCCGTCACGCACCACAGCGGCGTCGAGGCGTCGATCCTCATCACGTCTCCGCCCGGCCGCCGTCGGTCTCAAAGCCGTGGAAGACGCCGCGCGCATACAGGGCCCGGTGCTCGCGGACCCAGCGCGCGCAGCCGTCGTAGCCCATGGCGGCGGCGATCTGGGCCACCGCCGGGCGGTCGAGCATGTTCGTGAGGCCCGAGAGGCGGACGGCCTCGAGCCACGCGTGAACATCGCGAGGCACGCCGACGGCGCCCTTCGACCCCGTGCCACAGGCAGAGAGCCGGTGTGGGGGAATGTTTGACGTGCCAGGGTCACTTCCCTGCACTTCCCTGCACCTCCCTGCACCATCCGGGGTTCTCGGGCCGGGGGGCGCGATGGCGTGCCGTGGGCCACGACTGGCCCCGTGGGGCCATTTTCTGGTGGTGCCGAAGCCGGGACTCGAACCCGGAAGGTGTTGCCACCGGGGGATTTTGAATCCCCTGCGTCTGCCAATTCCGCCACTTCGGCGTGAGTCGGGCCCGTATTCAAGCCGGGCCCGGGTGGCGTGTCACGGTTTGGGGCCCTGGATCCGACGGACGGCGGTGCCCGAGCAGGCCGGGAGGGAGGGCGCTCATCCACCGGCCGGCTCCTCGGACGGCTCGGGCTCGAGAACCAGATCGCGCTCGCCCGTGGCCGCCGTGGTGTTCGTCGCGTAGATCGCCTGTTCCGTACCCGCCCAGCGGTGCACGGTCCGGGCCTGGATCTCCCAGCGCCCTGGCGGGAGCCCCTGGACCCGGAAGGTGCCGTCGCCAAGGACCATGGCGCGCCGCAAGACGCCGAGGCCCGTGGCCGTCACGTCCGTGGCGAAGCTGCCCGCGATCTTGGGGAGGATCATCCGACCTCGGATGGTCTCGCCTTCGACGAGCGTCACCTCCAGCGGATCCTCGCGAACCTGCACGCCCGTGGCGTAGGCGTAATGGGCGTCGGCAAGCGAGGGCCCACCGCACCAGACCACGTATGTGTCCACCGGGTCCAGTCCCTCGATCCAGGCGTCGCCGCCATCGCCGATCCGAGCGCTCCTACCCGTCGCGGGATCCCGGATGGAGGTCACCGTCAGGGTCCCCCGTCGCGAGTCCGGCCACCCGCTCACGTGGACCTTGAGCACCACGCCTCGCTTCACGCGAAGCTCCACGTCCTCCGTTCCAGCGTTCACGGTCGTCCAGGCGACCGCTTCTCCCTCCGTGCCGCCCGCCCACGTGGCCCGGAGTTCGTAGGTCCCGGCGGGTAGGACCTCGGCCCGGAAGCGGCCCTCGACGTCCGCGGCCAGCACGCTCAACCGCCGCTCGCCTCGGAGCCGAACGCTCGCATACGGGATCGCCTTCCGACCTTCGTCCAGCACTCGCCCGGCGATCGCGTAGGCCCGCGCGAGCGTGATCCGCGCGTCGGCGGGTGTCCATGCCCTCACGGTCTTCGGGAGAAAAGGACACTCGACCGGCAGCACGATCGACAGGGTCCCCGGCGACTCGGGGTCAAGATCCCGGAGCATCGCGCCGCCCCGGGCATCCGTCACATCGCCCACGGCGCCTCCCCCGACGCGACGGTACTCCACCCGCACGCCCGGCACGGGCGCGCCCGTCTCGGCCCCGCAGCCACCAGAGCGCGAGGACGATCACCAGCAGGACGGTGAAGGACGCGACGGCTCGCAACGGCCTCCAGCATACCGCATCCCTACCGGACGGCGTCCGCGCCCACGAGGTCGGGGTTGCCGGAGGCGTCGAAGACGACGAGGTCACCCGGAAGGCCCGCCGGGACCGGGCCGCTCAGCCGGTTGTCGTCGAGGCGCAGCACCTGGAGGGCCTTCGCGCGACCGAGGCTCGGCGGGATCGCGCCGTGGAGGTCGTTGCGATCGAGGCGGAGGTCCACCAGGTTCGGGAGAGCACCGAGCGCGGAGGGAATCGCGCCGGAGAGACGGTTGTTCGCGAGCAGGAGGTACTTCAGGGTCCGGCAGTTCACGATGGTTTCGGGAATCGGACCCTCGAAGCCGTTGTTGAAGAAGTAGACCTCGCTCAGCATGGGTTGCTGGAACAGCTGCGGGGGCAGCTCGCCGTTGATGTTGTTGCACTCCGCCCGAAAGACGCGGAGCTTGGGCGTCTTCCACACGCGCGGAAGCGGTCCGTCGAGGTGGTTCACGTGCACGTCGAGGTAGTCGAGATCGGGGAGGAGGGCGATCGAATCCGGAATTGTCCCGGTGATCATGTTCCCCTTGAGCCAGAGGTTCACGAGCGCCTTGCACTCGCCCAGTTCCTCGGGGATCGGGCCCGTGATGCGGTTGAACGAGAGGTGGAGCGTCTGCAGGTGCGTCAGGTGGCGAAGCTCGGGCGAGAGCGTGCCCGACAGGTTGTCGTCGTAGACGGTGATGCGGACGACGTGGCCCTCGTCGTCCAGCTCGATGCCGTGCCACGTCGAAACCGGCTTCTCGGTCGCCCAGTTGTCGCGCTGGATCCAGTTCGCGCCGTCCAGGGCCTCGTAGAAGGCGACCAGGGCCTTGCGCTCGACCGCCGGCGCATCGTGGGCCGGCGCCGCGTCGTCGGGGGCGTCGCCCGCGGCGGCCCCCACCGCCAGGATCGCGAGCAGGCACGCGGCGAGCGTGGCATGGAGTGTCGGCATGGATCCTCCTCCCGAGGAGCGCCGGGCGGACGTCCGGCGCGGCGCGAGAGGGTATCCCTACGAGGACGGGCTCGACAACGGGCGAACGCCCCCCCGGGGGCCCCCCCGCCCGTCCCCACCCTACCGGCCCGCCTCGAGGACCTGCTGGAACTCGGCGCATTCGCGGAGCGGTGCCAGAAGTGGATCCGCTCGGAGCTCCGCCTCGGGGATCGGCGCCACGTCGAGCGCCTTGCCCAGATGCGTGACGGCCTCGTGGAGGGCGTGGTCGTGCTCCGGCGTGCCGGGGAGGCTCGAAGCCATCACGGTGGTATCGATCAGCGCGAGCCCGTAGTCGCCGAGGGGAAGGTCCGGGCGAAGGGACATCGCCTCCTCGAACCTCGCGCGAGCTTCTTCGAGACGGCCGTTCGCGAGCCGGCCACGACCCAGCCCGTAGGCGTCGCGCGCCGAGGGTTGATGGTCCACGTAGCGGTCGCCGGCGTCGTGGATCTCCGGCGGCGTTCCGATCTCCAGCCGGACCATGTCCTCGGGGTGGATCGGCGCGGGGAGGCGCTCGCGCGCGAGCGCGGCCACGTCGAACGGCCACGTCTGCGTGCGACCGTCCTCGGCGACCAATACCACGCCCTCGCCGTGCGCCCCGATCCGCGCGCGGGCGATCGGCCCTCCCTCGACGCGGTGTTCCTGGAGGACGTCGAGATCGACGCCGCGACGGACCTGCACGAGCGTGGGTGCCACGACCGCCACGGAAGCGCCGTCGGGAGAGACGACCAGTGCGAAGGCGCCGTCGGGCACGTCCTCCTTCGTCCGCATGCGACCGCCGGTGCCCAGGTCGAAGGCCTCCAACGTCCCGTCCTCGGCGAGGCGCACGAGCAGGCCGGTGGCCGGTCGCTCCGGCTCCTTCGCGTCCCCCAGGGCGACCGCCACCGCCGGCGCCTCGTGCTCCGCCGCGTCGGCCTCGAACACGGATCGCGCCCCGTCGCCGTCCCGCGCGACGACGCGGAGGTCTCCCCCGACTCCGACCAGGGCCGCGCGCGTTCCGTCCGGCGAGAGGGCCAGCGCCCCAGGCCGGGCGCCCGCCTCGCCCACCCACGCCGGCGCGCCGCCGACCGTCTCGTCGGAGGACCCGCTCGTCGCTCGCCAGAACCCGGCGTTCCACGCACCGCCCGGCCACGCGCGCCCCGTGGCGCCGTCCGCTCCGTCGACGCGCCACGCCCGCGCGGTCCGATCCGCGCCGATCGTCACCAGGCCGTCGCCCGCCGCGTCCAGGAACGCCACGGCGGCGACCCTCCCCTGGTGGCCCGCGAGGCGCGTGAACGCACCGTCCCTCGCGATCTCGCGGGCGGCGACGAGCCCTCCCTCGCCGAGGGTCCACGCGATCCGCCCGCCGTCCCGGGAGAGGGCCATCGCCGCCGCGCCGCGCACCCTCGGCAGGCCGACGAAGCGCGCGACCGGCTCCGGGCGGCCCACGTCCCAGACGAGCACGGCGCCCGGCCCCCGATGCGAGGGGTCCGCCGGCTGGAGATCGACGGCCACGCGCGCCGCCTCGCGGGCCGCGGCCCAGCCCACGCACGACGCCTGCCCTCCGCCGATGTCGTCCGGATGTCCCTCGGCCGTCCACACGCGCAGGCGTCCCACGCCGAGGGAGGCGCCGAGCGCGCCGTCCGGACCGATCCAGGCGAGCCGCCCGCGGGGAGGCTCCCCGTCGTCCCCCCGAGCCGCGTCCGCCCCCGGGAGCGTCCCCCGCCAGCGCACCGTGCCGTCGGCGGGGTCGATCCGGCGCACGCGTCCGGCACCGTCGAGGCTCGCGAGCTCGCCGTCGGCCGACGCGGCGAGCGCCACGATCGGCGCGTCCGAGGGCTCGATCTCCCGGACGACGGACCGCGCGCCGACGGCGTCCACGAGGAGGAGCCGGCCGTCGGATCCACCGACCGCCACGCCCTCGCCGGTCGCCGCCAGCGCGGTCAGCGCGGCCTCGGCGACGGGCACGTCGAACGCCTCGTCGTCGCCGTCGCTGCCCGGACGCCACACGTGGAGCGAGCCGGCAGGCGTCGCGACGACCACCGCCCCGCCGTCGAGGACGAGCGCATCCGACACCGTCCCTCCGGGCACGACGTGGCGCGCCACCACCGCGCCCGTGTCCAGGTCGCCGAGCAGCAGGAGGCCGGTCCGGTCCCACGTGAGCACCCGTTGCCGGCCGGGCACGAGGCAGAGGCCGCGAACCGGACCGTCGTGCGCGTAGAAGCGGTGGACCTCGCGGTGGTGGGTCAGGACGCCCGCGAGCGTCGCGCTCGCAGCCCGCCCCGGCCGCTGGGCGCTCCCGCGCAGCGCCAACTGGAGCGCCAGCGCGGGTCGTCGTTCGAGCTCGACGTGGGCCAGGGCGAGGAGCGCCCCGCCCTCCTCGCGGCGCCGTGCCGCCTCGGTGCGCGCCAGGCGCTCCCGGAGCACGGTCTCCGCGTGGCGGAGCCGCGTCACCTCCTCCCCGCGCCCCTCGTTCCAGCGCAGGAGCCCGTAGACGAGGAGCGCCAATAGGGACGCGGCGATCGTCGCGGCGCCGCGGTGCCGACGGGCCCAGGCCACGAGGCCGGCGATCGGCCCTTCGTCTTCCGCTGGGCGGCCGGATGCGTTGCGGGGCGCGTCGTACGTCGGATCCACCTCTCCACCCTACCCGGCGCTCCCCCGTCGGCGGGCCTCGCGCCCGTGGGGCGGATAGAGTGTGCGGCCCGAAGGGCGGCGCGGGAGGCCACATGATCCAGCTCGAGAGCTACGTGACGGACCGATGGGTAAAGGGGCGGGGCCCCGCCGCGACGCTGGTCAACGCCACGACGGAAGAGCCCATGGCCGAGGGTTCGACGGGCGGCATCGACTTCGCCGCGGTCGTGCGCCACGCCCGCGAGGTGGGCGGCCCGGCGCTGAGGAGCCTCACCTTCGCCGAGCGGGGCGCGATGCTGAAGGACCTTGCGAAGGCCCTCCACGAACACCGCGAGGAGCTGCTGGCGGTCTCCATCGCGAACGCCGGGACGACCCGCGGGGACGCCAAGTTCGACATCGACGGGGCTACGGGGACCCTGGCCTGGTACGGGGCCTGCGGCGCGTCGCTGGGCGATCGGCGTTTCCTCTCCGACGGCGACGGGGTCCAGCTCGGGCGCACCGCCCGCTTCTGGGGCCAGCACGTGTTCGTGCCCCGCCGCGGCGTGGCCGTCCACGTCAACGCGTTCAACTTCCCCGCCTGGAACATGTGGGAGAAGGCGGCCTGCGCCCTCCTGGCCGGCGTCCCCGTGATCGAGAAGCCGGGCACCCCCACCGCGCTGGTCGCCTACCTCATGGCGAAGAAGGCGGTGGAGAGCGGCGTCCTCCCCCCGGGTGCCTTCCAGCTTCTCTGCGGGAGCGCCGGCGACCTGCTCGACCACCTCGGGCCGCAGGACGCGCTCGCCTTCACCGGCTCGGCCGCTACGGGCATGAAGCTCCGCAGCAACCCGAACCTGCTCCGGCACAGCGTGGCCGCGAACATCGAGGCGGACTCCCTCAACGCCGCGGTGCTCGCCCCGGACGCGGACCCCTCCACGGAGGCGTTCAAGCTGTTCGCGATGAACGTCATCCTCGACATGCGCCAGAAGACGGGCCAGAAGTGCACCGCCGTACGCCGCATCCTCGTGCCGAAGGACCGCCTCGGGGAGGCGCGCGCGGCCCTTCTCGAGCAAATGGCCCGGATCGTGACGGGCGATCCGGCCGAGGAGACGACGCGGATGGGGCCGCTGGCGAGCCGCGCCCAGCTCGACGACGTGCGGGAGGGCATCGGGCGCCTGGCCGCCCACGCGAAGACCGTGGCCGGGGGCTCCGACCCCGTCCGCGAGAAGGGCTTCTTCGTCCACCCGACGCTTCTCGAAGCCGGGTCCGCCGACGCGGCGATCGTCCACGAACTCGAGGTGTTCGGCCCCGTCCAGACGCTCCTGACGTACGACGGCTCCCCGGAGCAGGCCGCCGCCCTGGTCCGCCGCGGGGACGGCTGTCTCGTCTCGAGCGTCTACGCGAACGACGCCGACTGGATCGAGAGGACCGTGCTCGAGCTCGCGCCCTGGAACGGGCGCATCTGGGTGGGGAGCGACAAGGGCGCCGAGCAGAGCGTGCCGCCGGGCACCGTCCTCCCGCAGATGATCCACGGCGGCCCCGGACGCGCCGGCGGTGGCGAGGAACTCGGGGGCCTGCGCGGCCTGGCCCTCTACCTCCAGCGAAGCGCCGTCCAGGGCTACAAGGGCATCGTCGCGAAGCGCTTCGGCGCCGACTAGCGCCGGACTTGGTCGCCCGGCGGGCTTCCCCCAACGCCGGCATCGGGCGCGAGATGCGGGCCAGGGCCGCGCGATGCAGCGTCCGTGCGTGGGTCGTGCCGGCTAGAACTCCGCCTCGCGCAGGATGTCGAGGACGTGAGGCACGACGGCCTCCCAGGTGGCGTCGTTCGTCTTCGTCACGGTCAGGAAGTCGTTCACGCCGAAGAGGCTGACGACGCCGGGCACGCCGAAGATCCGCTCCGCCCACGGCACCCCTCGGGCCGCATCCGCGTTGGGGAAGGTCCGGCTTCGGGTCCCGAGCGTCGGCTCCGCGAACGTGAAGCGTATCGCGTTCGGGTTGGGCGTCGGAACCGGCGTCACGGCGTGCGGCATCGCGAGTCCTCCCGGAAGCGGCAATCTACCCCGTGGGCCCGTCCCGTCGCTACTTCCCCTGCACGCGTTCGACCGCGACGCCGGCCCAGTAGTGGCCCATCTCGGTCTCGGACGGCGCGTTCGCGTTGCGCTCCAGGAGCGGGAGGGCCTCCCTCGCGGCGGGACCGAGGCCCGCCAGGATCTTCGCCGCCCGCCAGCGCACGTAGTCGTCCTCGTCGGACAGGGCCGCCATGAGTTCGGGCAGGGCCTCGATCGCCGCCGGCCCGGCCAGGACCAGGGCTTCGCTCGCCGGCGAGGACACCCAGCGGCTCTCGTCCTCGAGCGCCTTCGCCAGCGGCCGCACCAGGGCCCGGGCGAGCGCCGGATTCGCGGCCGCCTCCTGCGCCGCCGCCCGCCGCTTCGCGATGGTCGAGGCCCCGAGCCCCACCAGGATGGCCGCCACCCGGTCCGGATCGGGAGGCCTGGGCCCGCGGACCTCGGTCGCTGCCTTCTCGCCGCCGCAGGCGGCCAGGAGCAAGAGCACCAAGGGGGAGGCAACGAGGTTGCGCACGGGAGGAGAAGTCCGTCGGGCCGGCCTCCGCGTCGGGCGATCGGGGCCGTCCGGCCCCTGGCAGGCGCGGTGCGCTACCGCTTCGCGTATTCGCTCTTCTGGATCAGGCGGCGCCCGGCGTGGTTGAGCGCCGCGAGTTGGGCCGTGTTGTTCTCCGGGTCCCAGGTCTGGCCCTTGGACTCGAAGAGACCGCGCGCCTTGGCGATGTTCGCCTTCGCCTTCTTCTTCCGCTGGTTCTGACGGTTGCGGAGGGCCCGCAACCGGTGCTTGTAGCCGCCGCTGCCGCTCATGCTGGCCTGCTCCGGGGTCGTACCTGCTGGTAAGGGGACTCGTCCGGTTCGCGCCCGACGCGAGGACGAACCAGGGATTTTGCCCCGAGAGGCGGGGGACGCAAGCCGATCGCGGGGCGGAATGGGAGATCAGGGGCCCGGATCAGGGGCCCTGGAGGTAGACGCCGAGGCCCCGGAGCGCCGACACCAGCCTCCGATCGCTCGGCGCCTCCTTGAGCAGCGCCTCCTGCGGCGTCAAGCGGCGGTGGAGCAGTCGCTCCATTTCGGGGATCTGGAGGATGGTCTCCAGGGCCGCCTCGTCGTCCACCCTCAGGACCACGCCGCGTTCCAGGCTCGCGAAGGAGACCCGCGATGCCCAGTCCCGGACCGTGTAGCCGACGTTCTGGGGGATCGCGCCGCGCGCCCGCGCGGCGAGGAAGCCGAGGAGGTCCTCGACCTCGTGCCCGGTCCCCACGGCGGTCTGCACGGACTCGCGCGTCAGCCGGAAGTGCACCACGTCGCCGCTCTTCACCCGTTGCGCCCACCCATCGAGCGTGTGAACCACGTCCGAGACATCGCCCTCGGGGAGAACCACGATCTCGAAGTCCGGATTCACGAGCAGGGGCCGGAGCCCCGTGTCCAGGCCCGGCGCCGTGGCCCCGAGCACGCGGGCGCCCAGCGGCGAGAGCCGCCACGCGATCGCGCGCTCCTCCTTCGCCGCGACATCGAGCAGCCCCAGCATGTGGAGCCGCTTCAGCCAGCGGTGCTCGGTGCCGCTGAGGAGATCCCGCGGGCTCTCCTTCCCGGAGAACCACGCGGAGAAGTGGCGATCGCGGTGGCGGTCCTTGATGCCCCGTTCATCCAGCGTCGCCAGGTGCCGGTGACGGCTCACCGCCGAGAGCGCCCGCGCCGACCACCAACGTTGCGGCTCCTCCCGCAGGCACTCCGTGACGAGCTTGCGGATCTCGTGGAGATGGAGGCTGCGGCCGTTGTGCGTCCCGGCGTGGTCGAGGGCCACGCGGTAGAGCGCCTGCGCCTTCGCCTCGAGCGGTTCGGCGAGGAACTGCTGGGCCTCGTCGGTCAGCTCGAGGAAGCCCTCCTTGTCGGTCCGGACCAGCCCCAGCGACTCCGCCGCGGCGATGATCTCGCCCCAGACCTCGGCGGGGCCGGCGAGGAAGGTCTCCCGGTAGACGAAGCCGTCCTGCAGCCGGCGGCGGCTCGCCTTGTGGACCTCGCCCTTCCGCCCCACCTTGACGGGGTGGCGGCCGACGTGCTGGAGAAACGCGCAGAGGTCGGCGACGAGGTCGCCGCCGGACCGCAGCGTCTCGTCCATCGGCGGCTCGCCCTGATTGCGGCGCCGGAGAAGCTCCTCCAGCACCTCTTGGAAGACGACGACGCACTCGTCCTCGCAGTTGACGCCGTAGGGCTTGAGGGAGAGGCGAGCCACCGTTCCGATGCCGGCGCCCTCGAGTTCCCGTGCCCACCTCTCGCGGTTCCAGCGGACGTCGCGGACGTTCTTCCGTGCCGACCACAGCGCACGGGTCATGAACCCGCCTCCGCGCTCGACGACGTAGTTCATGACCCGCTGCATCCGTTCCTCGAGGCGTTCGAGGAGGGCCTCGGGGCCGTCCTTCAGGAGGATGCGCGCGTCGTCCTCGCCCGGCTGCTCTCCCAGCGCGGGAAAGGCGCCCCGGAGCCTCTCCCGCTCGGCCGCGGTGATGGCGGCCGCGTGGCCCCGCAAGGTGAACACGCTGTGGACGGTCCGCGTCTCCTCGCGGAAGAGGGCCGTCAACATCGTCCCCAGCTCCTCCGGGACGCTGAAGACGACCCGGCCGTTGGTGGCCATCTTCCGGTCGCTGATCTGCGCGAGGAAGCCGCGACGGACCAGTGCGCGGATGCCGGCTTCGGCCTCGTGGTACTCGAGCGCGAGGGGCTCCTCGCCGGGGAGTCGCTGGAACATCCCGGGCAGGTCCGACGCGTAGCCGGGCCGTCGGAGCATGAGGAGCAGGACGTCGAGGACCTTTCGCGTGAGCGTGCGGACGCGGCGGTAGACGGTTCCCTCCTGCGCCATCGTCTCGTGCAGATTCGACACGAGATCCGGCTTGTGGAGGCCGTTCGTGGGCTCGTCCGGACGCCAGAACGCGTAGACGTCGCGGAGATCGACCGCCCGCATCGATTCCAGGTGCTTCCTCAGCGTGATGCGGCTGTTGTGGTTCTTTCGCGCGCTGCCGTTGCCCGAGTGAGTCATGCACACTTCCCGTTCTTCAGATCCGAGGCGTCGAGGATCTCGTAGGCGTAGCCTTGTTCCGTGAGGAAGAGCTGGCGATGTTGCCCGAAGTCCTGTTCGACGGTCTCGTCGCTGACGAGGCTGTAGAAGACGGCCCGACGACCGTCCTCCTTGGGGCGCAGGACGCGCCCGAGGCGCTGCGCCTCTTCCTGCCGGGACCCGAACGTCCCGGAGATCTGGATGATCACGCTCGCGGCAGGGAGGTCCACCGCGAAGTTGCCGACCTTGCTCACGACGAGGACGCGCAGGTCGCCGTCGCGAAAGCGGTCGTAGAGCTCGAGGCGCTGGTCCTTGGGCGTGCGGCCCGTGATGAGCGGCGCATCCAGGTGATGGGCCACCCGATCGAGTTGGTCGAGGTATTGCCCGATGACGAGGATCTTGTCGTCGTCGTGCCGGCCGACCAGGTCGTCGAGGATCCCCTGCTTGCCGGGGTTCTCCGCCGCGAGGCGGAAGCGCTGGCGCGGGTCCGACTGCGCGTAGCGCTTCTTGAGCGCGGCCGCCATGGGCACGCGAACCTCGCGGCAGACGGCCTCGGCGATCCACCCCTGCCGCTCGAGCACCTTCCACGGCACGTCGTAGCGCTTCGGCCCGATCAGGGTGAACACGTCGTCCTCGTGGCCATCTTCGCGGACGAGGGTCGCCGTGAGGCCGAGCCGCCTCGTCGCCTGGAGGTCGGCGGTCACCCGGAACACCGGCGCGGGAAGGAGGTGGACCTCGTCGTAGACGACCAGGCCCCAGTCGTTCTTCTGGAAGATCTCGAAGTGGACGAACGGATCCGTCTTCTTCCGGCGCCAGGTGAGGATCTGGTAGGTGCTGATCGTGACCGGTCGGATCTCCTTCGCCTGGCCCGTGTACTCGCCGATCTCGTCCGCCTCGAGGTCGGTCTTCGAGAGGAGTTCGCGCCGCCACTGGGCGACGGCGGTGTGGTTCGTGGTCAGCACGAGGGTCTTTCGGCCGACGCGGGCCATCGCCCCCAGCCCCACGATCGTCTTTCCCGCGCCACAGGGGAGGACGACCACCCCGCTGCCCCCGAGGGCGCTCCCGTCGCGGTAGAAGACCTCGACGGCCTCGTGCTGGTAGTCGCGCAGGTGGAAGGGCTGCCCGTCGCCGTCCCGATCGAGCAGGCGGACGGCGAGCGGCCCCCCCTCGACGTAGCCCCCCACGTCCTCGACGGGCCAGCCGAGCCGGATGAGGGCCCGCTTGATCTCGCCGCGGTAGCGGGCCTCGACCGGCAGGCCCCCCCCCTCGGGTTCCCCCACCAACTCGCGGGTGAGCGGGCTGCTCGTGACGAGCGCCAGGAGGTCCGGGTCCGAGGCGATCAGACGGAAGGACGGGCCCGTGCCCTCCCGGGGCACCAGGCGCAGCCGGCCGTAGCGGCCGTGGAGATCCTCGATGTCGCGCTTGAGGCTGCCCGGCACGGGGAAGCGGGAGTAGCCCTCCAGGGCCCCGACCATGGCCGCGGCGCCCATCCCGGCCGCCGCCGCGTTCCAGATGGAAAGGGGGGTCACCCGGTAGGTGTGGACGTGCTCGGGCGACTTGAGGAGCTCGCAGAACGGGCTGACGGCATCCCGGGCGGCCTCGTAGGCCGGACCGCCGACCTCGAGCAGGACGGAGCGGTCGCTCTGGACGATGAGCGGTCGGTCAGGCGCGGTGGTCATCGGGATTCGGCCCGGGCTCCCGGCCCCCCGAGCCCGGTCGGGACCTCGGTCGGATTGCAGGCCGGAAACTGCGAGGGCAAGCCGTCGAAGGTAGATCCCCCCGGGGACCGGTCAAGCATTCCCCCGCCGTCGGAGGGCTCCCTCCTCAGAGCGCCCGGAGCGGCTCGAGGGTGCTCCGGAGTTCCTCGTGGAGCAGGCCGTTCGCGGCCACGACGTGCCCGCCGAACACCCAGTCCTCGCCCCCCCGCTGGTCGGTGACCGTGCCGCCCGCCGCCAGGACGATCGCCCCTCCTCCGGCGACGTCCCAGGGCTTGAGATGGAGCTCCCAGAAGCCGTCCAGCCGCCCGGAGGCCACGTAGGCCAGGTCCACGGCGGCCGAGCCCATGCGCCGGATGCCGCGGGCGGCCAGGCCGACCCGGCGCACGTTGGAGAAGTTGTCGTCCTCGAGGTCGTTCCGCGCGTAGGCGAACCCCGTCGCCACGATCGCGTCCTCGAGCCGGGGCGTCACGCCGACGGCGATCGGCCGGTCGCCCTCGAAGGCGCCGCTCCCCGGCGCGCCGAGGAAGGTCTGGCCGAGGACGGGCAGGTGGACGACGCCCGCGAGCGGCCGCCCCTCCTCGACGTAGCCCAGGCTCACGGCGAAGACGGGGATGCCCTGGACGAAGTTCACGGTGCCGTCCAGCGGGTCCACGATCCAGACGGGGCCGTGGGATCCCTCCTCCCGCAGGCGGGCGGCCCGGCTCCCCTCCTCCCCCAAGACGGGCACGCCCGGGAACGCCCGCTCGAGCCGCCGGCGGATCAGGGCCTCCGCCTCCCGGTCGGCTTCCGTCACGACGTCGCGGCGGCCGTGGCGCTCGATCTCCGCGCCCGTGAGCCGGCCGAAGCGCTCCAGCAGCCCGGCGCCGGCTTCCTCGGCGATCTCCCGCATGGCATCGAGCATGGAACCGGCTCCGAAGGGCGCCCCAACGTACCCGCCTCCGCCGGAGGCACGTGACGGAAGCGTGGGCATCGCCGGTAACAAGAAGGGGACGACCGGCGAGAAGGACCGGCATGACGGTTCCCGCGACCACGCTCTGGGACGCCTGGCGCCAGCGGCGCGAGGGCGACGCCTTCGAGGCGCTCGTTCGGCCCTGGCTCCCCGCCCTGCTGGACCTCGCCCGCCGCGAGAGCCCCCGGCACGCGGAGGACGCCGTGCAGGACGCGCTGCTCGACCTCGCCCGCCGCCACGACGCGCGGCCCGCCGAGGTGGGGATCGCCCCGTGGCTCTTCCGGAGCGTCCGTCTGCGTCTGCGCACGCTCGAGCGGGGCGCCGCCCGGCGCACCCGCCACGAGGGGGTCGCCGCGGCCCGCCGCGAGGGGCGGCCCGCCCATCCCCCCGCGGGAGACGGCGAGGGCATCGAACGGGCGCTCGCGGGCCTGCCGCCCGACGACCGCCTCGTACTCCTGCTGCGCCACGTCTACGACCTCGAGTACCGCGAGGTGGCCGCGATCCTGGGCGTCACCGAGAACGCCTGCCGCGTGCGCGTCCACCGCGCGACGGCGAGGCTCCGCGCCTCGCTGGGTGCGAACGCGCCGGTCCTCCTCGCCGCGCTCCCGCTCCGGGCACCCCCCGAGGGCGCCCGGTGGATCGCGGCGGCGACCCACGGCGCCCCGAAGCCCGGCGGGCTCCTCGCCGCAACCGGAGGGATCGGCATGGGAACGCTCACGAAGACCGCCGCCGTCGCCGGCGCGGCGCTGTTGCTGGCGCTCGGCGCGTGGTGGGGACTGGACGCAGCGGGCCGGTACCGTGCTTCCGACGAACAGGGGGGAGGGCTGTCGCCGCGGGCCGACTCGACCTCCCCCCCTCCGACGCTCGTCGGCAGCGCGCACCCCGCCGGCGGGGCCGGGGCCGTGCTTCCACCGCCCGGGACGCCCTCCCGGACGAACGATGGGACCCCTCCGGAGGGCGAGCGATCCGGCCTCGCCGAAGCCGGCGAGGCGCTCCTGGCGGCGATCCGTAGGAACGCGGCGCCGGACTTCTGGGCGGACCCTCCAGGGGACGCCACGCTCGCGCAACGAAACGGCGTCGTCATCGCGCGCGCTTCCTCCGACGTCCACGACGCGATCGGGGAGTACCTGGAGGAGCGGCGACACGCCGCGCTCGACGCCGCGCTCCCCACCGGGCCTTCCCCCGACCGCACGAGCACGGAGGAGGAGACCCGCGCCGCCGTACGGGCGCTGCGAGCGGGGGCAGGCGACCTCCTTCGCCGCGACAGGGAGCTCGGCGCGATCGTCCGGGCGCTCCTGGGCGACGATCCAGAGCAGGCCACGAGCCTCCTCGATGCCTACCTCGTCCGGGAACCGGAGAGCGAGCTCGCCGCGTCCTGGAAGGAAGCGCTCCTCGAGCACCCCGAACGCGCGACGAGCATCGGGGTCGCCGCCCGGGAGGTCCAGGCGCGGTGGCGCAGGGCGACGCGCGTCGACGAGTGGCTGTGGCAGGTGCCGGCGCCGCGCGCCTTCGCATCGATCGCGGGTCCCCTCGACCGGCTGGGTCGTGATCGCCTCCGATGCCGGGGCGACGCGCTGCGCGAACTCCTGGAGCGCGGGAGCATCACGGTGGAGACGGAGCACGCGTCGGTCTACGAGATCCTCCGCGAGATCCAGATCCAGACCTTCGTGCAGATCGTCTACCGCCCTGCCGACGCCTGGAACCTCGACCGCCGGACGGTCCCGCGGTTCTCGGTCGTGGGGAGAACGCTCCGCGAGGTCATGGACCGGGTGGTCGAGACCGCGGCGCCGGACCAGGACCTCACCTGGACGGCCAATCCGCGCTGCCTCGTGCTGCGGCCCGCGGGCGACCAGGCCCCACCGATGCTGCTCCGCTTCTACGACGTCAGGGACCTCCTCGCGGACCCGCAGCACCCCGCATCCGGCACGGAACCGTCCGCCGGCGGTCCCCCGATCCCCCCCACCTACGTCGCCAGTGAAGACGGAGAACCGGTCCTCCACGTTCCCGACGAAGCCGACGCGGAACGCGAACGCAAGGCGCTCCCCCCGAAACCTCCGTCCGCGCGCGATCGGTGACGCCGGCCGCGCGACCCACGGGCGGAACGTCGTCCGGCACGGGGCGGCGTCCTCATCGTGCGTCCCCTCGCGACGGATGGCGCGGAGCCGGCCCCGCCACGCGAAGGCGTACTGGGTCCATCGTCCCCGGAATGCGGGCCGCAGGGGAACGGCCGCGCAGTTGCGCGACGGGGACGTTGCCTTCTCGCAGCGCTTCGCTCAGGCTCGCGCCGCGCGAACCGCCGCGGCGCCCGAGGAGCGAGGCATGCGAGAATGGTGTTCGATCGTCCTGATGGTCGTCGCGACGACGATCCCCCTGGGAGGCTGCGGCGGGAACGGGGGGAGCGGGGGCGGCGAGATCCTGCTCGGGGGATTCGCCTATCACACCAGTGTCGTAGGGTCGGGATCCACGACGAACGGGTTCATCCTGGCGGTCGGCTACGACACGGGCATGGAGGACGCCGACTACCAGTTCTCGCCCCCGCTGACCGGAGGGGACGTCGGCTCGGTGTTCCAACTGCACCGCGGGGACAACCTGGACTTCGACCACCACCTCTCCGTGCTCATGAACGGAGACGACGACATCGTCCGCTACGGCCTGTACCAGCTGCCATCGAACTCGTGGTCCTCCATCGGCGGCAACGAGTCCAACGAGATCCTGGCCAAGGCGTCCGGGCTCGGGGGCCCCGACTTCGCCGGCGCCACGATCACCCGGATGACGCTCGAGGTGACAGGCGAGAACGTCACCCTGGGCGATCCCTACACCATCATCGTGGACGGCATCCTGCGCGTGTACGGCTTCCGGTAGGGGCCACCTGCTCGCCGAGGAGCTACCGCCGGAACCGGAAGGTCGCCGTGGCCCCGGGCGTGGCGAGCGCCCCGTCCTTCGACTCGATCTGCACGCAGGCCCAGCGCCGCCCACCCCAGACCTCGTGGCGCACGACGACGCGGGAGGGATCGATCGCCTTGCCGCCCAGGAGGACGGTCGCCTCGGGACGACCGGGGTGTTCCGTGACGCTCTCGGGAAGGGGCACGCGCGCGAAGAGGCGGCGTTCCGTAAAGCCGCTCCCCTCCATCCCCCCGAGCGTGAGCGTGTTGAGGAAGAGGAACTGGGCCTCCCGCATGGGCGCGTCGTCCGCGATCCGGACCGTGATCCGAAGGCCGCCCGCCTCGTCCACGGCGGCCTCGCTCTCCGTGGCCGCCCGGCTCGTCGGCGCGGCGCACGGCCGATGGGCGGGGTCCCCCACGAGGATCCGCGAGGTGAGCCCGCGGAGCATCACCTCGTAGAGGGCCTGGCTCCGCGGACCGCCGACGCGGTAGCGCGGGAAGCCGTCCCAGGTCTCGGGAAGGCTCGTGAACGCCAACCGGTAGGAGAAGAGCGTCGTCTCCCCGAGCGTCGGGGCCGCCTCCCGGAAGAACGCCCACTCCGCGCCCGCCATCTCGCCGCGGTCGCCCTCGAGCGCGGCGATCACCCCGGACGCGCCCGCGTGGATCCACGCCAGGGCCAGGACGTCGTGGGGCGCGTACGCCTCGGGGCGTCGGACCACGGGGAGCATCGCGCTCGCGTGGTAGCTCCGGGAGAGGACGCCGTTGAAGCACGCCCCGGAGACCACCACGGGATGGCGGGAGAGGCTCGCGTCGGCCAGCGCGGAGGCGCCGAGGCCGCCCTGGATCGCGGTCGGGGTCCCGTGGCCGTAGTGGAGGAAGGCGTCGAGCCCCTCCACCGCGCCGACGGAAGCCGGCACGCCCACGACGCGGAGGCGGGGAGCATCGTGGACGGGTGACGCCAGCGACCGCTCGGCGAGTGCTTCGAGATCCGCACCGTCGCGCGCCGTGAGGTAGCCGAAGGCGAAGTCCGGCATCGGATCCTCGTCGAGCGCCCGGCAGATCTCCAGCACGTGCCAATGGAAGTTGACGTCCACCGTCTGCGGGGCGACGGCGAACGCCACGAATTCCGGCCCCAGGCGGCGGAGATCGTCCACGATGTCGTCGAGGCGGCCCTTGCGGAACCGGACGACCCGGGCGTCGCGCCGCTCTCGCCACGTCGCGAGCGCCCGCAGGAGCGCGCTCGACTCCGGGAGATCCGTCACGAGGGCGACGCGCCCCAGGCCCTCCGCCTTCGGCAGCCCCTCCTCGACCGGGATCCAGGTCGAGCCCGTCCTCAGGTCGTCGAGCTTGCGCGCCGCCCGCTTGTGGTACCGCGACGCCTCGTCGGTGGCCAGCCACTCGAGCAGCGCCGTCGCCTCTTCGGTGTCCGGCGGCGAGAGCGCCAGGTAGGCGACCGTCATGGCCCAACGCACCTTGTCCTGCGTGAGGCTGTCGCGGTACTTGCGGAGGAACGTCCTCCCGAGGTCGATCGCCTCCTCGTAGCGCTTCGCCTGGAGGTGGCACCAGAGCCTCTCGTAGAGCGTCCCGCCGTTCTTCACGACCTCTTCGCGCGGGAATCGACGCTCGATCTCCTCGACGAGAGCTAGGCGGAGGTCGGGCTCCGCGCGGTCGTCCACCTCCTCCCGCTCCCAACGTTTCAGCGTCTCGAGCGAGGTCTTGAACCGCGGCCACTTCCACCCCTGCTCGAGGAGCACGCGGAGCACGTGGAGCGCGGAAGGGTCGTCGGGGAAGCGGGCGAGGAGGGCTTTCGCCGCCGCGCGCGCCTCGCCCTCGTCCGCCGAGGCGACGGCGGCGTCGAACCGGCTCCGAATCTCCCCCACGTCCTCCCGCGCGCGGACGGGAAGGGCGAGCACGCCGAGCACGAGGAGGGCGGCGACTCCCGCGATCCGGCCGACGGACGACGTCCTCCGCACGCCCGGAGGATACCTCCGGGGCCGTCAGGGGGCCCGGCGCGATCGCGAGGCACGCGCGGAGGTCGCGGCGTCCCGTCCGGAGGCCCCGCGCAGGCGCCGGAGGGCGGACTCGACGCCCTCGACGGTGAGCGGGAACATGCGGCCCCCCAGGAGGTCGTGGATCAGGACGGTGGACGAGGTGTGGCGCCACCACGCCTCGGGGACCGGGTTCAGCCAGACCACGTGGGGCCAGTGGCGCAGCGCGCGCTGCATCCAGGTGCGGCCGCTCTCGGCGTTCACGTGCTCCACGGATCCGCCGGGCTCGAGGATCTCGTAGGGGCTCATGCTCGCGTCGCCGACGAAGATCACCTTCCCGTCCGCGCCCCACGTCCGCAACAGCTCGTCCGTGGGGATCGTCTCGTCGAAGCGGCGGCGGTTGTCCCTCCACACCCGCTCGTAGAGACAGTTGTGGAAGTAGACGTGCTCCAGGTGCTTCAGCTCGGAGCGGGCGGCCGAGAAGAGCTCCTCCACGCGCCGGACGTGCCGGTCCATGGATCCGCCCACGTCGAGGAAGAGGAGGACCTTGACCTTGTTCTCGCGGGCCCGCGCCATCTTCAGGTCGAGGAGGCCCGCGTTCTTCGCGGTCTGCCGGATCGTCTCCGGGAGGTCGAGCTCCTCCTCCGCGCCCTCGCGGACGAGCTTCCGCAGGCGCCTGAGGGCGACCTTGAGGTTGCGCGTGCCGAGCTCGACGGTGTCGTCGAAGTCGGAAAACTCCCGCCGGTCCCACACCTTCACGGCGCGTCCTTGCCGCGAGCGGTCCTGGCCGATCCGCACGCCCTCCGGGTTGAAGCCCCAGGCGCCGAAGGGCGAGGTTCCGGCGGTCCCGATCCACTTGCTCCCGCCCTGGTGCCGCGTCTCCTGCTCCGCCAGCCGCCGCCGGAGCTCCTCCATGAGCGCCTCGAACCCGCCCCGCGCCGTGATGCGGCGCATCTCCTCCTCGCTGAAGTGGCGCTCGGCGATCCGCCGCAGCCACTCCTCGGGGAGGTCCGCGACGTCCAGGTCGAGCCCTTCCATCCCCTCGAAGGTCTTCTTGAAGACGAGGTCGAACCGGTCGAGGTAGCGCTCGTCCTTCACGAGGCAGGACCGGGCGAGGTAGTAGAAGTGCTCGGCGTCGTAGGCCGCGACCCGCTCCTGCAGCGCCTCGAGAAGCGTCAGGTACTCGCGGAGCGTGACGGGCACGCCCGCGCGGCGCAGGTCGTGGAAGAAACCGGCGAACACGTGTTGCCCCGCCTCCGTTCGTCGACGTCACCCGAAGCGCGCAGGGGACGATCGTGGACGGCGACCAGCACACCACGCCCCGCGGCGGTGGGCAAGCGAGGTGCGGCGTCCCCCGGGTGCTCGCCGCCCGACGGCCTCGGCGATAGGATCGTCCGCATGGGACAGGGAACACCCGGGGAAGGCGAGCACGGGGCCGTCCGTCACCTCCATCCGTACACGCTGGCGTCCATCGCCTGCGCCGCGGCCGGCGTGCTGGTCCAGATCGGGCTCGGCCTGATGTGGCTCTGGGTGAGAGGGCTCGGTCTCATGCTCGCCTTGGAGACGCTCCCGATCTCGGGCGTGCTGGCCGCGTGTGCGGTCGGGGCCGGGATCCACACGCTCGTCAAGGTCCGGTGGCCCGGCGAGACCGCCTACGAACACGCGCGGCGGCCGGGAAGGCGCGACGTGCTCTTCGTGGCGGCCGCCGTCGCGGTGGCCATGCTGAACATGGCCACGCAGGTGGGCTGGGTGCTCGGCCTCGAGTGGCACCTCTGACGCTCAGTTGTAGAGGCCCCGCACGTCCCGGTCGAGGCCGCCGACCAGCGCGACGTCCTGCTCGTTCTTGAGCAGCGCGCCGAAGAGCGGCGGGAGGAAGCGGCGGCGGTCGCGGCTGCGCAGCGCCTCCGGCGGGACGTCCTCGGCGAGGAGGAGCTTCAGCCAGTCGAGCAGCTCCGACGTGGACGGGCGCTTCTTGAGGCCTGCCACCTCGCGGAGGCCGTAGAAGGCCTCCAGCGCCTCGCTCAGGAGCCTCTTCTTGAGGTCCGGGAAGTGCGCGTCGACGATCGCGGCCATCGTCTCGCGGTCGGGGAAGCGGATGTAGTGGAAGAAGCAGCGGCGGAGGAACGCGTCGGGGAGCTCCTTCTCGTTGTTGGAGGTGATGATCACCGCCGGACGATGGTGCGCCGTGACCGTCTGCTTCGTCTCGTAGACGAAGAACTCCATCCGGTCGAGTTCCTGGAGGAGGTCGTTGGGGAACTCGATGTCGGCCTTGTCGATCTCGTCGATCAGCAGGACGGCACCTTCGGGCTCCTCGAACGCCTCCCAGAGCTTCCCCCGGACGATGTAGTTCGCGATGTCGTGGACCCGGTCGCTGCCGAGCTGGGAGTCGCGGAGCCGGGCCACGGCGTCGTACTCGTAGAGCCCGTGCTGCGCCTTCGTCGAGGACTTCACGTGCCACTCGACGAGCGGACGGTCCAGCGCGCGGGCGACCTCGCGGGCGAGGACGGTCTTGCCGGTCCCGGGCTCCCCCTTGACCAGCAGGGGGCGCTGGAGGCGGACCGCGGCGTTCACCGCCACGATCAGGTCCTCCGTGGCCACATAGGTGGCGGAGCCTCGGAACGTCCTCGGGTCGTCGGGCATCCGGGCATGGTCCCGGAGGACGGGGGTTCGTCCAATCGGGGGCGGGCGGTCCTACTCCCGTCGCTTCCGCGCCCACCAGGCGTGGCGCTTCACGACCTCCCGCTCGTCGCCGATCTCGCGGGGGTCGAAGATCCGCAGATCCCGGAGCGCGTCCGGCAGGTACGCCTGCTTCACGAAACCGTGGGGATGGTCGTGGGGATAGCGATAGCCCTTCCCGTGGCCGAGCTGCTTCGCGAGGCGGGTCGGGGCGTTGCGGATGGGGAGCGGCACGCCCGCGTCGGCGTGGTCCCGCGCGGCCTTCTTCGCGGCGGCGAGGGCCCTCACCACGGTGTTCGACTTGGGCGCGGTGGCGAGGTAGCAGCAGGCGTGCGTCAGAGCGAGCGCGCCTTCCGGGAGCCCCATCACGGACACCGCCTCCCGCGCGGCGAGCGCGAGGTGCAGGGCCTGGGGGTCGGCCAGGCCGATGTCCTCCGACGCCATCGCCACCATCCGCCGGGCGATCACGAGCGGGTCCTCGCCCGCCTCCAGCATGCGCGCCATCCAGAAGAGCGCGGCGTCGGCGTCACTGCCCCGCAGGGACTTGTGGAAGGCGCTGAGAAAGTCGTAGCGGCCGTCGCCCGAGCGGTCGTAGGCCACGAGCCGCGTCTGCGCAGCTTCTTCGACCATGGCGCGGTCGATCGCCTCCACCTCGCGTTCCCGAGCGAGCAGCGCCGCGCTCTCGATCGCGTTCAAGAGGCGGCGGGCGTCGCCGCCAGCCACCTCGACCAGCGCCGACCGGGCGTCCTCCTCCAGGCGGTACGCGCCACCCAGGCCGTGGTCGGGGTCCGCGAGCGCCCGCTCGACGAGCGTGAGGAGGGCGGCTTCGTCGAGCGCCTCCAGGCGCACGATCCGCAGCCGGGACTGGAGGGCGCCCACGAGCGAGAACCCCGGATTCTCCGTCGTCGCCCCCACCAACACGATCGTGCCGTCTTCGACGTGCGGCAGGAAGGCGTCCTGCTGCGCCTTGTTGAAGCGGTGGATCTCGTCCACGAAGAGGAGCGTGCGCTCGCCCTCCTCGCGCCGGACCCTCGCGCGGGCAACGACCTCCCGGACGTCCTTCACGCCCGAGGTCACCGCGGAGAGGGGCTCGAAGGCAAGCCCCGTGTGCTCGGCGAGGAGGCGCGCGATCGTCGTCTTGCCGCTGCCCGGCGGGCCCCAGAGCACGAGGCTGGGGAGCCCACCCGTCGCGAAGGCGGTGGCGAGAAGCGTTCCGGGGGCGAGGACGGCACCCTGGCCCACGACGTCTTCGGGGCGCCGGGGACGCAGCCGGTCGGCGAGGGGCCGACCGGCTACCGAACCCTCGTCGCCCCCGCTCATCGTTTCGCGATCTCCCGCACGAGGTCGTCGATCAGGGCGCGGCCGGCCTTCGAGGTGTTCAGCAGGATGGCGAAGGCGTAGTCGGGCTCTCCGCGGAGCCCGTCGAGGTAGCCGGCGAGGGCGTGGACCCCCGCGCGCGAGAGGGTGCCCGTCTTGGCGTGGAGGCGCTCCGGTAGCTCGTGGTCGGTCAGGCGGCGCTCGAGGGTTCCGTCTTCGCCCGGAACGGCAAGGGATCCGTAGAGCAGCGGGCCGCGCAGCAGGTCCGCCTCGAACATCACCAGCAGGCGGGCCACGGTGGCGGCGGTCGTACGGTTCTCCAGCGAGAGGCCCGATCCGTCCACGATGCGGGTCTGGTTCTCGGGGTCCAGACCGCGGCGCCTGAGCACCTCGTCCACCGCCTGCCGACCGCTCTCCCAACTGCCCGTGCCCGTCAGCGCGGCACCGCCGGCCTTGAAGAGAAGGGCGGCGTACGCGTTCTGGCTCCGGCGGTTCATGATCTTCAGCGTGGGGCCGATCGCCGTTCCGTGACGGGCGATGGTCGCCTTGCCGGGGGCGCGGTCCGCGGCATCCCTCGCGGCGCGCACGCCCCCGGAGAAGCGGATGCCGTAGCGGGCGAGGCGCTTCTCGAACGCGCCGCCGAAGAACAGCAGGGGATCCGGCACGGGCTTGGAGAACTCGTACGTGATCTTGGGCGGGATGGAGCCGCGCACGAGCAGACGGTGCCCGTCGTCCATCCAGATCCCGCCGACGAGCGTCCGCTTTCCGGGCTGCGTCTTGACATCGCCGACCAGCTCCCAGGGTCCGAGGGTGGACGGCGCGTCCACGCTCCCGGCCCGGCCGGCCGACGCCGCGCCCCGCACCCGTACGTCCGCGCACCCGTCGTTGTAGAAGAGGCCCGTGACGCCCGCCCCGTACCAGCGTTCCCGGTCCGCCGCGGACCAGGACGGATGGAAGTACTCGCGATCGAACCGTCCGTCGTCGAGGACGAGCGCGCCTTCCACCGCGCGGATGCCCGCGTCGTGGACGGCCTTGGCGAACTCGTCGAGGACGTGCGTAGGAACGCCGCCGTAGAGTCGGCCGGAGAGGTTCGGGTCCCCCGTGCCGTGCACGACGAGGTCGCCGTGGAAGGTCCCCCTCGCGTCGAGATCGCCCCGGGCCGTCACGGTCGTCGTGAACACGTACGCGGGGCCGAGGAGGTCGAGGGCGGCCGCGGAGGTGAGCACCTTCGCCACGGAGGCGGGCCGGAGCGCGGCCGTGTGCCCCCGCGCGAAGACCACCCGCGGACGCCTCCCCCGCTCGAGGACGGCGATGCCGTACCGGCCCTCCGGCAGGTGCGCGCGGTCGAGCCGTGCGCCCAGCCGCCGGGCCAGGTCCTCCCGCGTCGAGGTGCCGGCGGGCGCGGGCAGGGCGAAGAGGAGGAGCGAGAGGGGGACGAGGAGGAGGGATCGAACCATGGGAGGGACCAGGGGGGGAGGGTACGGAGGGACGGGGACGCCGAGGAGGAGACCGCCCGCCCCTCTTGGGGTCGGACGCGGGACGCCGGCCCTTCAGCGCCGGGAGGGTTCGAGCCCGTCCCGCGCGCCGGCCCGCGGCGTCTCAGAGGCCGCGGGCCCACTCCGGGCGGAGCGGAAGGCGACCGCTTCGGGCCTCGTCGATGGCCTCGAGGAGGCGTTTCTTGTCGGCGGGGAGGCGCCCGCCGAGCGGCAGGTAGTTGCTGGCGTGATTGCTGCGGAAGACCGTGGCGGTCACGTCGAGGTTCTCGACCAGGAGCCGGAGCTCGTCCAGCGTCTCCTCCGGCTCCAGGAGGGAGAAGCGCCCCGCCTGCCAGTCGTCGAAGAGGGGCGTCCCCGGGACCGGCGTCACGCAGAGGCACGAGGCGAATCGGGGGTCCATCGCGCTCAGGACCTTCCCGGTGGCCACGGCGTGCTCGCGGCTCCTCTCGCGCCCCCCCATGCCGAGCAGCGCCATGACGCTCATCTTGATGCCCGCCGCCTGCGCTCGGCGGACCGCCTCCACCTGCTCCTCGATCGTCGCACCCTTGCGGATCCGCTCGTTCACGACCCTGTCGCCCGTCTCCAGGCCCAGGTAGGCGATGCCGAGCCCCCTCTCCCGGAGTGCTCGAAGCTCCTCGTCGCTCTTGCTCGCGATGGAGACGGCGTTCGCGTAGGCCCCCACCCGCTGGAGGTGAGGAAAGGCCTCGCGCAGCGCCTCCAGGACGGGCAGGAGCCGTTTCGTCGAAAGCGTGAGGGCGTCCCCGTCGAGCAGGAAGACGCGGCGGGTGCCGGGCAGGGCTTTCGCCGCCGCCGCCACGTCCTCGAAGACCTCGGACTCCTTGCGCACCTCGAACCGCTTCGTGCGGTACATCGCGCAGTACGTGCACTCGTTGTGGCTGCAGCCGTACGTGACGTGGAGCAGGTACGAGGTCGCCTCGGACGGCGGACGGTAGACGGGCTCCTGGTAGCGCATCTCCCAATGGTACCGCCCCCGCCGGAGCTACGCCGGGTCGCGCTGGAGGCGGATCGCCTCGCCGTCCCATCGGACGGCGCTCGCGTAGGCGTCCCAGTCCTTCAGCACGTACACGTCCCGGGGACGCGGACCGGGCAGGCGATCGTGGACGCCGGTGTGGACGTGCCCGAGGACCAGCGCGTCGGCGTCGTAGGCCTCGAGCCACCGGCGTGCCTCCCGGTAGTCGATGCCCCGCCGGGTCGCCGGATCGTCCGCCTGCGCCCTCGTCGAGGCCCGCCGGAGCCGGCGGGCGAGCGCGTACAGCACGTTCGTCGGCAGGGCCCTGCGAAGCGCCGTCATCGGGACGGAGCGGAGCACACGCCGCATGGCGAGGTACGCCAGGTCCGCGGTGCAGAGCAGGTCGCCGTGGCTCAGGACGACCGTCTTCCCTCCCCACCGCGCCCGGACCACGTCCGGCCAGAGCGCCATCCGAAGGCCCTCCACTCCGTCGAAGGCGAAGTCGCGGTTCCCCTGGATGAAGCCGAGTCGGGTCCCGCGGTCGACCGCGTCGGAGAGCGCTTCCACGACCCGGCCGGAGAAGGGCTCCCCGGCCTGCGCCCGGCCGACCCACCAGTCGAAGACGTCACCGAGGAGCACGCACGTGCCCCCGGCGGGCAGCCGCTGGAGGAAGCGTCCAAACCGCTCGAACACGTCCGGACGCTCCTCCGAGAGGTGGAGGTCGCCGATCACGGTCACCGGCGGCTCCATGGGGCCCAGGTCGAGCGGAACGGGAAGCGAACCGGCGGGTTGGAGGCGGGGAGAAGGCGGTCGCACGCGGCAAGGGTACGCGACCGCTCGGCCAGCGGCTGTCCGAGGCGGATGGTCCCGGTACCTTGAGGGGCCGCGTGCCCCCCGGGAGGGAGTCGCCGTCGATGAGCCCGACCACGAAGAACTTCTACGAGGTGCTCGGCGTGCCCGAGGACGCCACGCAGGAGCAGATCCGGGACGCCTACCGCAAGCTCGCGGTGAAGTACCACCCCGACAAGAACCCCGGCGACACCCAGGCCGAGGAGAAGTTCAAGGAGCTCGGGCAGGCCTACGACGTCCTCTCCGACGCGGGCAAGCGGGCCCAGTACGACCAACAACTCCGGATGGGCTTTCCTTCCGGGGGCGTGCCGGGGGGCCTCGGCGGCGGGTGGGAGTCGATTTCGACGGACGAGATCCTCCGCCGCTTCGGCGGGCTCTTCGGCGACCTCTTCGGCGGGGGCGGCGTCGAGGGCTACGGCCCGTTCGTCCGCGGCGCGCCCCGCGCGCGGCGCGGGCGCGACGTCGAAGCCTCCGTCGCGGTGCCGTTCCGCGCCGCCGCGCTGGGCGAGAAGATCGACGTCACCCTGCGGACGTCCGAGGGAATGCGCACCCTCTCCGTCCGCCTCCCCCCGGGGACCAGCGACGGCGCGACCCTCCGCTTGAAGGAGCAGGGCGAGAAGGGCCGTGGGCACGGGCCCGCGGGCGACCTGTTCCTCCGCGTCCACGTGGAGAGCGACGACCAGTACCACCTCGAGGGCGACGACCTCGTGGCCGATCTTCCCGTCTCCGCCCCGATCGCGGTCCTCGGGGGGAAGGTGGAGGTCACCACCATCCACGGGAAGCGCGGCACGGTCACCATCCCGCCCGGGACGTCAAGCGGCACGAAACTGCGGCTGCGCGGGCAGGGCATCCAGGGCGGCGACCATCTCGCCCGCGTCGTCGTGACGGTCCCGAAGGAGCCGACGGACGAGGAGCGCACGCTCTACGAGAAGCTGCGGGACCTCCCGGAGTGAGCCGGCGCCCGGTGCGGGGCGCCGGGCCCCTGCCTCGGCGCGGCGGTAGGGTGGACGCTCGACCCCGAGGACGCCGCGGCGATGAGCCCCTACCCGATCAAGACCGAAACCGGCAGCGACCTCTCCGGCCTCCGCATCGAGCAACTGACGCTCTTCCTGGGCGACCGCCTGGGGGCGCTGCTCTCCGCGTTCCAGCTCCTCACCCCGGACCGGATCCGGATCTGCGCCGTCTCCATGTCGGAGGCGACCGACCACGCGGTGGTCCGCCTCGTGGTGGATCGACCCGCGACGGCGCGGGCGCTTCTCGAGGAGGAGGGGTATGCCGTCCACCACCACGACGTGCTCGGCGTGGCCCTCCCCCGTCGGGAGGACAGGGACGTCGGCATCCACGACGTGCTGCACGCGCTCTTGAGCGCCGAGATCAAGGTGAACTACGTCTACGCGCTGGCGACCCGCGTGGACGAGCGCGCCGTCCTGGCCATGAGCGTCGAGGACCCCGACGTCGCCGAGCACGTGTTGACCGCCGCGGGTCTGGAGCTGATCGACCAGGCGGAGCTCGGCTGGGGGGAGTCCTCGGACGAGTGATCGTCACGGCGCGCGACGCCCTCAACGGGGCTCGGCGCCGTCCGTCGGCGGTCGTCCCTCGACGGGGATGGGCTTCCCGTCGAGACCCGACGTATCCAGGCCGAACCAGGCGCAGACGGTCGCCGCCACGTCCCGGACGCCGTAGGGGCGGTCCTCGGAGGCCGGCGGGATGGAGCGGTTGGAGAGGAGGATGCCGGGCACGGTCGTCACGTCGTTGCTGCAGTGGTCCCCCGACCACGGCCTTCCGTTCGCCTCGAAGACGCTCTTCCCCATGCCCCCGAGGAGCGCGGTCTGCCACGACACGCGGTAGTGGTCGTTGAACCCGACCTGGAGCTCGGCCGCGATGTCGAGCCCGCTGCCGTGGTAGAGATCGTGCAGCCGGTAGACCGCGAGGATCGGGACGTCGTCGGGTCGGAAGGGGTTGCGGAGCCCCTGGAGCTTCGTCGCGATCTCCTCCACGAGCGCGGGCGCGTCCCCGTCCTCGACGATGCCGTTCTCCTCGCGACCCCTGCGATTGAGGTAGATCTGCCCGAGCCCCATCGCGTAGGCGCGCGTCTTCGACCAATCGATCGCGTCCGCCCCGATGTCGCCATCCAGCATGAACAGCGCCAGGTTCTGCTCCATGACGTCGCGGCGCAAGACGAGGTAGCCCTGCTCGAGCAGCCAGCGGTTCAGGTTGACGCCCCAGCGGAACGACGCGAACCCGTGGTCGGAGCAGACCAGCAGGAGGTCCTGCGGGTCGAGCCGATCGAGCACGCGGCCGAGGATGGCGTCGGCCTTCTCCAGCAGGCGGAGCAGGGGATCGCCCAGCGCCTCGCGTCGGCCCGCCACGTACCCCGGGTGCCCCTCGTCGTAGTACCGGTAGAAGCAGTGCATGGCGCGGTCGGTCGCCGTGAAGAGCGCGAAGGCGCAGCGCGATCCACGGTCGATCTCGCCGAGGAGCATGGCGCCGCCGCGGTCCATGTCCTCCTCGAGGTCGCGCTGGAAGCCTTCGTCGTCCTGGTACAGGTCGTTCAGGGAGAAGGTCTGCTCCGTCCAACCCACGGTCTCGAACGGCCCGTACCGTCGCCACAGCACCCGGGCCCACGCGGCGGGCGTCGTCACGGGCAGGGGGGTGTTCGGCGCGTAGAGGTTCACGGGGTCGGCGAGGACGACGAGCGGGGCGGTCCCCTTGGGTTCGAAGCGCACGTGCCCTCGCAAGCGGATCCGCGGCACGGTCCCCAGGTCGAACGGAACGACCATGAAGGGCGATCGGTCCCCCACCCGGACGACCTCGCGGCGCCCGGCGAGTTCGATCGCGACGGCCGGCTGGCCGGCCTGCTCGACGACCTCGAAGACGAGCGGGGCCCGCGCCCGCGCGAGCGTGCCGTTCTCGTTTCGGGGGAGGGTGGGATCGACCGGACCCGGCAACCAGGTCTCCCAGCGGTCCGTCCGGTCCGGGTCCAGCGGGATCTGGACGCCGCCGAACATCGTGTCGCCCGAGGGGAAGCGCACGCGGGAGGACCAGACCGCGTAGAAGCCCGCGCCGCCGGCGATGTCGGGAGTCCCCAGCCCCGAGAGCATCCGCGCGCCGCCTACCTGGGGAGCGGGAAAGAGCATCGGCTGGCGGAGGGCCAGGACGGGGTACCCCGCCTCCCGGACGCGCTCGAGGAAGGTCGGGGACGCCAGGCGCGAGCGCACCTGGGGGGGCCGGACGGGGACCTTCCCCCCGAAGAGACGCATGCGCCGGACGTACACCATGCCGTTCACGGGCCGGTAGCCGCTTCCCGGCTGCACGAAGTCGAAGATGCGGTGGCGCGCCGGGTTCACGCCGGTCAGCACGCTCGCCCAGGCCACCGGCGACTCCGGGGGGATCTCCGAACGTAGGACGTGGAGACCGCTGCGATCGCGGAGCCGGGCGAAGTTCGGGAGACGACGCTCGCCCGCCGGGCGCAGCGCATCCTCCTCCAGGTAGCGGCGGAGCCAGCGGAAGTCGATCCCGTCCAGGCCGACCACGACCGTCCGGGGGTGGGTCGCGGCGTCGGAGGCCGGCAGGAAGGACGGCGCGGCGCGGAAGGCCCCCAGGATCTCGGCGGCCGCCACCGCGTTCACGAGAAGCAGCAGGACGAAGGCGAGGGTCCGCAGGATCTTCACTCGTCGCGGCCCCGCGCGGCACGCCGGGGGCTCCCGGCGGGGGAAGCCTGGGCGGCGTGAGGGCGTTTCCCCGGCTTCTTGGGAGGACGCTTCTTCTTCGCCTTCGCACGCTTCGCCGGGACGGTCTCCAACGACGCGTGCCTGTGCGTCAACGCGAGGTCGAGCACCTCGTCGATCCGCTCGACGGGGTGGAACCGGATCTTCTTCCGCACCTCGTCCGGGACCTCGTCCAGGTCCACCAGGTTCCGCTTCGGGAGGATGATCTGCTTGACCCCGGCACGAGCCGCCCCGAGCACCTTGTCGCGGATCCCCCCGACCGGAAGCACCTGACCGCGGAGGGAGATCTCTCCCGTCATCGCGAGGTCGGAGCGCACGAGGCGCCCGGTGATCGCACTGGCCAGCGCGACGACGATCGTCACCCCGGCGCTTGGGCCGTCCTTCGGAACGGCGCCGGCCGGCACGTGGACGTGGAAGCTCGACCGCCCCTCCTCCTCGGGGACCAGGTCGTGGCTCCTCAACCACGTGAGCGCGGCGACGGCGGACTCCTTCATCACGTCGCCGAGGCTTCCCGTGAGTTGGAGGCGGCCGTCACCGGGGAGCCGCGCGGCTTCGATGAAGAGGATCTCGCCGCCGACGGGCGTCCAGGCGAGGCCCATCGCCACACCGGGCACACGCATCCGTTCCGCGGCCTCCCGGAAGTGCCGGTGCGGGCCGAGGTAGCGGGGCAGGTCCTCGGGCCGGATCGTCCAGGGCCCCTTCCCACCCCGAGCGGCCTCCAGGGCGAGCTTGCGCATGATCGTCCCGATGGACCGCTCGAGATTCCGAACGCCGGCCTCGCGCGTCCATCCCTCGATGATCGCGGCGAGGGTGCGCTTCGAGAGCCGTACCTCCCGGCTCGCCATCCCGATGGCCTTTCGCTGGCGAGGCACGAGGTGCCGGTGCGCGATCTCGATCTTCTCCTCGCGCGTGTACCCGGGTACTTCGATCACTTCCAGGCGATCCAGGAGCGGCCGGGGCAGCGTCGCCAGGGTGTTCGCGGTGGTGATGAAGAGGACCTTCGAGAGGTCGAAGGGGATCTCGATGTAGCGATCCACGAACGTGGCGTTCTGCTCGGGGTCGAGCACCTCGAGGAGCGCGGCCGCGGGGTCTCCGTGGAACGACGCGGACATCTTGTCGATCTCGTCCACGACGAAGACGGGGTTCCTGGATGCGGTCTTGCGCAACGCGGCGATGATGCGGCCGGGCATCGCGCCCACGTAGGTCCGCCGGTGGCCCCGGATCTCGCTCTCGTCGCTCACGCCACCCACGCTGATCCGAACGAGCTCCCGGCCCGTGGCCTCGGCCACGGCCTGGGCCAGGCTCGTCTTCCCGGTCCCGGGCGGCCCGACGAAGCAGAGGATCGGCGCGCGACCCTCGGGGTTTCGCATCCGGACGGCGAGCGTCTCCAGGATGCGTTCCTTGGCCTTTTCCATCCCGTAGTGCTCGCGGTCGAGGATCTCCGCGGCCTCGTCCAGGTCCTCGCGCAACGCGTGGAGATTCGTCCAGGGAAGCGCGACGAGCCAGTCCAGGTAGTTGACGATCCACCCCCGCTCCGGGCTCGCCGAGCTCATGCCCTCCAGCCGGTGGAGCTCGCGCTCGGCCGCCTCCCGCGCCTCGGGCCCCAACACGCCTTTGGCGATCTCCTTGCGGATCCGCGTGACGTCGGGGTCATCGTCCTCCCCCATCTCCTTGCGGATGGCCTTGAGCTGCTCCCGCAGGTAGGCCTGCCTCCGGGCCTCCTCCAGCTGCCCCTGGACCTCCTGTTGGATCTTCTGACCGAGCTGGGCGACATCCAGCGCGTGGCCGGCCTGCTGCACGACTTCCTGGAGCCGGAGCTTCACGTCGAAGGTCTCCAGGTTCAGTTGCCGCTCCGCCGCCGAGAGTTGGAGGTGGAAGGACACGACGTCGGCGAGGATGCCCGGGTCCTCCACGGTGTCCACGAAGGCGGCGAGCTCGTTGTTGCCGCCCGGCGTGGCCTCCACGATCTGCCGGACCAGCGAGCGGGCCGTCTGCACGAGCGCGTCGATCTCGACGTCGCCGGTCGGGCTCTCCGGCCGAACGATCTCCACGTCGGCCTCGTAGTAGGTGTCGTTCTGCCGCAGCTCCAGGACTCTCGCGCGGTCCGACGCCTGGGCCACCAGCGTGACGGACGACTCCGCGGTCCGAACCGCCTTCGAGAGACGGGCAACGACCCCCACGTCGTAGAGCCCGGCGATGTCCAGATCCTCCCGCTGGGGTTCCCGCTGCATGAGCAGGAGCACCTCGCTCTCCCGCTCGCGCGCCGCACCGACCGCCGCCAGGGAGAACGGCCGGCCGATGGCCAGCGGCATCGGCATGCCCGGCATCGGGATGATGCCCCGCAGCGCGACCACGGGGTACGTCCGCCGCAAAGGGCCCTCGTCGGGCGCGGAGGGAGGAACGACGTGGACTTCGACTTCGGACGCCATGACCGGATCCTACCGCGGGCCCCCGGGAGGAGCGGATGGGGGCCCGGTCAGGGAACGCGGGGCTTGGCGCCGAGCCGGTAGCGCGCGAACGTCTCCGGAACCACCACGTCCCCGTGTCCGTCCTTCCGGAGGATCTCGGCGAAATCGAGGGCCACGTCCTCGTCGCCGTGGACGAGGTAGATCGTGCTTCCCCACGCCTTGGCCGGCGCAAGGTACCGGCGAAGGGCCGGCCCGTCGGCGTGCGCGGAATATGCGTCGATGCGGGCGATCTGCGCCTCGACGTTCAACCACTGCCCGAGGACGCGGACGCGGCGATCGCCGTCCATGATCCGCCGCGCGAGCGTGCTGGGCGCGGCGTAGCCCACGAACAGGATGGTGTTGCGGGGATCCTCGATGCCGTGCAGCAGGTGGTGGAGGATGCGCCCTCCTTCGCACATCCCGCTGCCCGCGATGACCACGAACGGGCCCTCGCGCGCGTTCAGGGCCTTGGAGTCGACACGGTTCTCGATGTACTGCACGTTCTCCGGAAGGAACGGCCGCCCTCCGTCGCCGATGAAGGCCTTGATCTCCGCGTCGTAGCACTCGGGGTGCTCGACGAAGGCCCGCGTGGCCTGAAGGGCCAGAGGGGAATCGACGAACACCGGAATGTCGGGAATCAGGCCGCGTTGCCGTAGCTGCGCGAGGCCGTAGACCAGGTTCTGGGTGCGCCCGACGCTGAACGCCGGCACGAACACGCGTCCATCCACCTCGACGGCCCGGCGCAGGACCTGCAGGGTCGTCTCTTCCGCGCCCTCGACGGTTCCATGCTCTCGCGTCCCGTACGTGCACTCGGAGAGGATCACGTCGGCCCGGGGAAGCGGAGCGGGGTCCTCCAGGATCGGGTAGGCCCGCCGGCCGAGATCGCCCGTGAAGTAGATCCGCGGGCCGTCCGTGATCTCCACGAGGATCCCGGCCGAGCCGAGGATGTGGCCGGCCTCCCGGAACGTCGCGCGAATGCCCTCGACCACCTGGAACGGTTCGTCCAGGGGGTGCGTCCGAAACCCCCGGAGCGTCTCCGCCACGTCCTCCGCGGTGTAGAGGGGCCGGATCGGCGGTCGGCCCCTCTCCCGGCGCTTGTTCAAGTACCGCGCGTCGGCCTCCTGGAGGTGGGCCGAGTCCAGCAGCATGCTGCGGCAGAGATCGCGGGTCGCCGCCGTGCTGTGGACGCGGCCCCCGAACCCGCTGCGGGTCAGCGCGGGAAGCGCCCCGCTGTGGTCGATGTGGGCGTGGGAGAGGAGAACCGCATCGATCTCGTGCGGGAAGGGAAGATGGCGATTGCGTTCCTCCGCCTCGCGCCGCGGCCCCTGGTGGAGGCCGCAGTCGAGAAGGATGCTGTGCCGGCCCGCGTGGATCACGTGGCGGCTTCCCGTGACCGTGCGCGCCGCTCCGAAGGGCTGGAACCAGACATCGGGCATGCGTCGTCCCTCCCGTGGCCCCGAGCGGCCCTCGCAACGTGGCTTCCGCCGGCCCCCGGGCGCGCGTCAGATCCCCATCCCCTCCAGGGCGGCGGCGAACCGGTCGATCTCGTCCCGCAACCGGCTCCGCCACGAAGACGGCTGCTCCTCGAGATGGTCGCGAAGTTCCCGGAACCGCGCCCGCTCCTCGTCGGTCGGCGGACGGTCCTCCTCCATGACCCGCACGGCGATCCGCGTCAGTTCGTGGAGTTCGTCTTCGAGTCGGGCATCCATGTCCGTCTCCACCCGGGTGCGTCCAGCCTATCCGGCCCCCCAAGCGAGGACCAGCAAGCGGTCCCCGGGCACGGGGAGGCCCGTCCGTACCTCGGCCACCGCGGCTTGAGGGGGGGCATCCCCGGTGCTAGGCTCCCGGCCCCCGAGGGCGCATAGCTCAGTTGGTTAGAGCGCGTGCTTCACACGCACGAGGTCTGAGGTTCGAATCCTCATGCGCCCACCATCCAGAGACCCCCGCCACGGGTCCCGCCGCCCGTCGAAGCACGCACCGCCCCCGGATTCGAACCTCAGACCAAAGCGGTCCGTGCTTCCTGGCCCCGGCGCTCGCGCGCCGGCGCGTGGTTCGAATCCTCATGCGCCCACCATCCAGAGACCCCCGCCACGGGTCCCGCCGCCCGTCGAAGCACGCACCGCCCCCGGATTCGAACCTCAGACCAAAGCGGTCCGTGCTTCCTGGCCCCGGCGCTCGCGCGCCGGCGCGTGGTTCGAATCCTCATGCGCCCACCATCCAGAGACCCCCGCCACGGGTCCCGCCGCCCGTCGAAGCACGCACCGCCCCCGGATTCGAACCTCAGACCAAAGCGGTCCGTGCTTCCTGGCCCCGGCGCTCACGCGCCGGCGCGTAGTTCGAATCCTCATGCGCCCACCATCCGACGATCCCCGCCAGGGGCCGAGCCGACCGCCCACGGTCGCGCCACCGCCGGACTCGAACCTCCGTTTCCGGAGGTTTCGTGCCGTATCGGCGGACGTCCGACCGCACACGTCCCCGCGACGACGAGTGGACGGGGCGTGGGCGGTGGCTACTCGAAGACCTCGTCCACGCCGGATTTCGTCCGTCCGCGACGCGGCGAGGGGGCCTCCGGGTCCGTGCGCATGGGGTGGGGCGCCTGGCGACGGCGGCTGCGCCTTCGCTGGGTGCGTTCGCGGTCGGAGCGCTGCACGTCGCGGCGCTCCAGGACGAGGAACGCGACGATGAACGCAACCATGACGATCAGGCCGTAGCCGGTGACCTCGCCGCGGCTCCTCGGCAGGACGACGACGGCCAAGAGCCACACGACGACGACGACGAGAACGACGACCACGCCCGCGACCCAGGGCCGCCCGCGGCGCCGCCTTCGTTCCAGGTCCGTCACGACCACGAGTGTACGCCCGCGCGCTCCGAGCGGAACGTGGGTCTCCGCCGGCCGTGGGATTTCGCCCTCGGGAATGCCGTGCGCCTCTCGGTAGAGTCCCCTGCATGCTTCCCCGCCGTGTCGCCACCGCGACGCTCGTCTGCGTCGCGTTCTTGTGGATCGCCCGGTCCGCGTTTTCGGTGGCGTGGGTGGCGGGGCTGCCTCCCGGCTGGAGCGGCGGCGCGATCCGCTTGCACACGCTGACCGCCGTCGCGCTCGCCACCGCGCAGAGCGTCATCGTGGTCCTGTGGGCGCCCGCCCTCGCCCGCGTGCTCGTGCCGTCCGAGAACGGCAGCCGCGGACCGTGGGTCGCCGCCGCGTTCGTGGTGGCGGGGATCCTCGTCTTCGTCCAGGCGAGCTCGGAGTGGGCCGCCTGGCTGCTGGTGCCCTTGTCCTCCACGCTTGGATGGACCCTCGCCGTCCTCCACCCCGACCCGGCCGTTCCCGCCGCGGCGCAGGCGTTGCTCGGTCTCCTTCTGGCCGTCGCACCGTCGCTATGGAGGCGGATGCGCGTGCGACGGGCGACGGGGAGGGGTGCCGCGTGACCGGTCGCGGCCTCCTCGCGACGGGGCTTCGTCTCGTCGCGGTCCTGCTCCTCGTCGAGGGCCTGCGGGGTCTCGTGTGGACCGCGTGGATGGCGTTCGAGACCGCCGGGGGGTCCCCCGACTCCGGCATCTGGCTGTGGATCGGCGCGGCGCTGATCCAGGGCGCGCTTGGCTTGCTCCTCTGGCGGCAGGCCTTCCGGGTCGCCCGGTGGCTGAGGCGCCGCGGTCGGTGGGACGGCCCTACCGGTCGAAGCCGGGTGCACGCCGAGAACGTCGAGACGTTCGCGTGGGCCGCGGTGGCGGCGATCGCCCTCCTGTCCGGACTGCGGATGCTCCTGGGAGCAGCGCTCCAGCAATCCTCGCCCACCTCGGTGGTGGCGCTCGAGGGAGCAGGATTCCTGCTCCTGGCGCTCGTCGGCGGCCTGGGGCCCCGTCGCATCCTGCGCCGGATCCGTGGCTTGCCCGAACCGCCGCCAAGGGAGGAACCGAGGCCGATCACCCGCGGAGCGCTCGAGGGCGCGGCGCGATTCGGTCTGGGTGCGTTCCTCGGCGCCGAGGCGATCGTGCGCGGAGCCGTGCTCCCCTTTGCGGAGCACTCCTCCGACCGGTTCGCGCTGCTGTCGGCATGGGTCCTCGTGCCGGCCGCGGCGGCTGTCCTCCTGGTGGTCCCCGCGATCTCGGACCGCCAAAGACTCCGACCTCCCCTCTGGCTCGCGAGCCGCTTCGTCGCCCTGGTCCTCCTGCTCCGTACCGTGCCGGACGCCGCCCGCTTCACACACGACCTGATCGCGGGCGGTTCGGAACGGGCCACCGCCGGGGTCTTGCGGGTGGACGCGTTGCCGCCCATCGGCGTGATTCCCCTGGCCGTGAGGGTCGTGGCCGCGACCGCGCTCCTCCTCGGTGCCGAACGCGCGGCCCGCCGCCAGAGGCGCCAACAGGCGATGGTATCTGTCGTCTTCCATTGATCGCGAGGGTGACCGACGCGGTGAGGCCGTTGCCGAAGACCCTCCGGCCATGGCGCGCGACTCCCCCCTGCGGGGTCCGGCGTGCTGGGGGTCGATCGCCGCGGGCTACTTGGGGCCGTCCCCGGGGGGCTCGGGCGCAGGGATCTCGATTTCGATGCGGGCGGGGAAGAGCATCGAGGGGTCGCGGTCGCGGGCGAAGGCGTGGAGGAGGTGGGCGAGGTCGGTCTTCGGCACGCCTTCGAACGAGGTCGTTCCGTTCGTCGTGACGGTCACGGGCTGGTCCAGGTCGAAGAGGTCCGGGGAGAGGTCGAGGGCGTAGCGCCGGACGCCCCGCGTGCGGACGTCGACGCGGTTTCCCTCCGTTCGGACCTCGATTCGTCCGGAAGCACGGTCCCGGAGGAAGGTCGGCTCGGGCGTGAAGGGGGGGAACATGCCGTCCGCCTCGTGCCTTTCGTCGCCTCGCGTCCACGCGAGTTGCATCGCGTCGCCCCAGTCCTTCTCCTGCAGGACGGCGCGCAGGTCGCCGAGGCTCGCCACGGGTCGGCCCTCCGCCCCCACGATCACGTCCCCGGGCAACAGGCCCAGGGTCTGGGCGAGCGACCCGTCGCGCACCTCCTCCACCCGCACGCCCTCGCCCTCGAACGCCGGGTCGATCGTGATGCCGACGAGCACGCGCCCGGGGGTGCTCATCACGTTCACGTCGGGAAGATCCGCGTCGTCCGCGCCCGGGCCCAGCGCGAGGATCGTCACCCAGACGGCGCGCGCGGCGTCCAGGTCGGCGGTCTCGAAGTCCACGTCGGCGGGCAGGGGATCGCGCTCCGTGGCGTCGATCCAGTCGCCGATCAGGCGGTCCTGCTCGTCGCGGTAGGCGGGCGTGTGTCCGATGCCCGGGTAGCTCGTGAAGCGGATCTGCGCCCCCGACCGCATCATGCGCTCGATGAAGGGCAGGACGGAGACCGTCGGATACAGGGGGTCGTCCTGCGTGTTCACGACGTAGAGGGGGCGGAGGCCGACGTTCACGGGGTAGAGCTGCCGTCCGCTGGCCGCCGAGGCCACGGCCGGATGCCCGTTGAGGGGGATGAACCCCGCCCAGACCGTGGGGTGGCTCATCGCCAGGTACCACGAGCCGGAGCCGCCGTCGGAGAAGCCGGTGACGAACACGCGGTTCTCGTCGATCGCGTAGCGGCGCCGGAGATCCCGGGCGATGGCCTCCAGCGCGGCGGCGGCGCCCTCGGTCCACCACGGCGCGGCGGCCTCCCCCAGGGGGAAGACCACGAACATCCGCCGGGCCTCGGCCACGTCCTTCCACCAGTCCCGGTACTGGAGGAACCCCTCGTCGTCGGTCGCGATGGGCTCGGGCCGGGAGACGCCCGCCGTGGAGGTGGAAGAGGAGGGGCGCGGGCTCGTCGCCGCCGGGTGTCCCCGCGCTGCGGGCGTAGCTCTCGGGGACGTAGAGGTGGTAGGCCCGCTCGACGCCGTCGCGCCAGACATGCCGCCGGATGCTCCAGCCCGACTCCGCGGGCGCCGCCGATTGCGGACGGGGATCGCCCAGGGCCTCCAGCAGGTCGTCCGGCGCCGGCGCAAGCGCGAGGATCTCGGCGATCGCCGCCTCCGCCTCGGCGTCGCCGATCGCGGACCACAGCCGCCCCACCGCGCTCTCGAGCGGCGTCGCCTCCTCGTCCGCGGCCCGACCCGGGACGCCGAGGATGCCGAGCAGGAGGAGGAGCAGGAGCACGCCGGAAGCGTGGCGCATGGGGAGGTCTCCAAGGAGGGGTGGCATCGCGCGCGGGCGATGGGCCCCATCGTCGGCCGAAACCCCGCCAGCGTCACGCCCCTTCCGAGCCTGGGGCCCCCCCGCCGGTACGCTCTGCGGGTGGCCGTCTCCCCGCCCCCCGTCGTGAAGGCCTTCCTCGTGTGCGACCTGGTCATCCAGGATGCGCAGTCGGGAAAGAAGACGCTGGTGGGTCTCTTCCACGAGATCAAGGCCGCGCGCTTCCCGACCGTGCATCCCGAGCTCTGGATCTACGCGAACCTCACCGACGCGCGGGGTCGCTACACCTTCCAGATCCGGATCATCGACATCGAGTCCGGACGGGTGCTCGGCAGCGGCGAGCCGCCCGCCATCACGATCGCGGACCCCCGCCAGACGACGGAGCTCTCCGCGCAGCTCAAGGGCATCGGCCTCCCCCGCCCCGGTCTCTACGAGTTCCAGCTCCTCGCGAACGGCCAGCTGGCCGCGACGAAGGCGATTCGCGTGAGCGGCCTCCAGCCGGAAGGCCCCGGCGAACCCGCGTAGCGACCCCTGCGGCGGCTCGCAGGGCGCCCTCGCCCCGTCACGCACGCGGGTCCTCAGGAGCGCCGCATCCGGGCGGAGGCGCGCTCGAGGAAGTCCTTCTCCTCCTCCGTGAGCGCGTGCATCCCCTCGGCGTGGATCTTCTCCAGCAGGCGATCGACGCGCGCCCGGTCGTGCTCCTCGACCTCGGCTCGGCGCTCCTCCGCCGCCTTCGCGACGCGCCGGCGCATGGCCGCGAAGAGGTCGCTCCCCTTTCCGGGCGCCCGCCCGAGACGGACCCGGTGGTAGGCCCAGCCCGCGACCGCGCCCGACAGGTGCCCCACGCTGGTCCCGACGCCGGAGCCCACGAGGACGAGGTTCGCGACCTCCCGCCCGACCATGAACACGCCGACCATGACCCACAGGGGCATCGGCACGAAGAGCAGGAGCACCGGGAGGTGCGGGACCTTGAGGGCGGCGTAGACGCCGATGGCGTAGATCGCGCCCGACGCGCCGAGTCCGACGATGGGGTGCCCCAACAGGGCCGCGAGGGGGATCATCACCAGCGTCGAGGCCAACCCGCCCGCGATGAAGAGGCGGAGCAGCCCCCGGGGGCCGAGCATCCCCTCGGCCACGCGCCCGAAGAAGAACAGGAACAGCATGTTGAAGAAGATGTGGCCGAGGCCGTTCGGGTCGTGGAACCAGATGGCGGTGAACGGCTGCCAGATCTTGAAGTGCCCGAAGACCTGGTCCGTGTGGAGCAGGAAGGTCTCGGAGAGGAACCCGAAGAAGGACCCGTACGTTCCTCCGTAGCGGAGCGCCCCCGCGAAGACGAACCAGATCACGACGTTGGCCACGATCAGGCGGGTCGTCATGGACAGCGTGCCGGAGCCGCCGAAGGCAGGCTGCCTGTCGCGGGCGTAGTCGCGGTCGTACAGACCCATTCGCGCACGCTACCACGCGTCCCCGGAGGCGGCGCCTCGCCCGTTCCTTCCCCCTTGTGGCCCGCGTCCGATCGTGGTAGCTCCCTGCCCATGACGCGGGTGATCGAGGGACGAGCGGTGGCCGATCGCCTCCGGCGGCGGGCGGCGACGCGGCTGTCCTCCTTGCGCGACCGCGCCTCGGCCACGAGCCTCGTCCTGGTGCGTGCGGGGGCCGACGCCGCCGCGGTCACCTCCGGCGAGGTCCTCGCGCGGGAGGCCCGGCAGTGGGGCGTCCCCTGCGAAACGCGCACCGTCCCGGGCGGTCGCGCCGCCGACGTCCGGTCCGCCGTCGTGGAGGCCGGCCGGGATCCCACCGTCGCGGGCGTGGTCCTCCTGCGCCCGCTCCCGCGCGATCTCGACGACGCCCGGCTCTGCCGCGCGCTCGCGCCCGCGAAGGACGTCGGCGTGGATCACCCGGCGACGCGCGACGCCGTCCTGCGCGGCACGTCCCGCCTCCGCCCCCCGCTCGCGGGTGCCGTGGAGGCCCTCCTCGACGCGGCCGGCTGGACGCCCGACGGAGGCACCGTGGCGATTCTCGGCGGCGCCGGGTTCGCCGTCCTCGCCCTCGCCGCGGCGATGGTGCGGGGGGGCGCCGCGCTTCGATGGCTGCCGAGGGGCGCCGCCCCGCACGCCCTCGACGCGGACGTCCTCGTCAGCGACCTCGGCCGCCCCCGGACGATCGACCGGTCCGTCGCCCGGAAGGGCGCCATCGTGGTGGATCTCGGCGTCCACGTGGGCCCCGACGGCGGGCTCGTGGGCGACGCGGACTTCGAGGCCCTCGATGGCTGGGCCGGCGCCGTCACCCGGGCCCCGGGCGCCATCGGCCCGCCGTCCTCCGCCACCGTCCTCGTGAACCTCGTCGCCGCCGCGGGGGGACCGACCGACGACGCGAGGCCGCTCCCGCTCTTCGGATGAGGACGGCGAAGCCGGCCGGCCGCAGCGACGGGCCCAGGCCGCCCTACTTCGTGTACTTCGCCTGGTCCTTCTCGCGGCGATCGTAGTCCTCGCCGTGATGGCGGATCACGTCGCCGTCCACGAGGAAGACGATGTCCTCGGCGACGTGCTCGCAGAGGTCCGCGATGCGCTCGAGGTGCCGGGCCGTGGCGATCAAGTGGATGCCCCGGCGCACGGCCGTGGGTTCGACCTCCATGTGGTCCTCGAGCTTCTCGATGATGTCGCGCGTCTTCGCATCCACCTCGTCGTCGCCCTGGATCACCTTGCGCGCCAGGGGACCGTCGGTGTTCACCAACGCGTCCAGGGACAGGCGCAGCTGCTCGCGGACCTTCACGCCGAGGCCCTCGAAGTCGAGCGCGAGCGGCAACGGTGGGCGTTGGATGAGGTAAGCGGCGCGCTCGGCGACGTTCACCGCGAGGTCGCTCATCCGCTCGAGATCGCTGTTCAGCTTGATCACCGTCACGAGGAATCGCAGGTCGGTCGCCACCGGCTGATGGAGCGCCAGCGTGCGCAGCGCGCTCTCCTCCAGCCGGACCTCGTCCATGTCGACCTGGTTGTCGCCCTCGAGGACGGAGGCCACGAGGTCCGTGCGCCTCTCCAGGAGGGCGAGGAGGGCCCGATCGACCTGGTCCTCGACGAGGCCCCCGATGCGGAGGACCTCCCGACGGATCGTCTGGAGGTCGCGGTGGAAATGGATCGGCATGCCCCTCCATCCTCCCCGAAAGGAGAGGGAGGGGAACCCTCGCGGGCGCCCCTCCCTCTCGGAAGGTCCTGGCCGTGGGTCGCCGCGGTCTACCAGAAGACCTGGAAGCGGACGCCGAAGGCGCTGATCGTGCCGTCGAGCCCCGTGCGGCCGCGGAGGTCGGTCACGTCCGAGTAGACGTAATCGAGCATGATCCGCGTGTTCGGGTTCAGGTACCAGTTGAGGCCCACGGTGATGTCGTTCACCTCGCCGCCGACGTAGCCCGAGTCGGTCAGGTCGATCGACGACCACCGGACCGCGAGTTCCCAGGCGCCCAGGTGGCCGCACTGGGTGCAGTCGAAGTCGTTGCAGGGCCTGATCTTGTCGAACGACTGGCTCGACCGCTTGTAGGCGAAGCCCTTCCCTCCGAGCAGGTACGACGCGTAGACGTAGTATCCGGAGAAGGTCGGGTCGCTGCCCGTGCGGGCGTTGGGGGTCGCCGTCAGGTACTCGCCCTGGACCTTGAAGCGGTCGTACACGAACGCCGACTCGACGCCCCAGACCAGCGCGCTGTCCGCGTCCACCCGGACGTCGGCCACCCGGTTCGCCAGGTGGATCTCGGGCCGCGTGCGGTAGCGGAACTCGCCGGGGTTGTCGAACTGGTAGCTCACCGAGCCGCCGAGGGTCCAGAAGTGGGTCTCGCAGTCGCACGGCGCCCAGGGCATGAAGACCGCGCGGCCCGTGAAGTGCTGCGGCTCGTCGCGGAAGCGCGGCACCCGAGCCCCGAACTCGTTGGTGTTCGCCCACCAACCGAGCCCGTAGTAGAAGCGCTCGCCGTAGAGGGTGTGGTGCAGCCCGATGCCGATGTTGCGGCTGGGCGCGAACGCCTCGACGGGCATCGCCCTCTCCATGAAGGTGATGGTCTTCGAGGAGGTCTCCTCCTCCAGCGAGAAGTACTCCTTGAAGTGGCCGATCTGGATGTCCGGGAACCAGCAACCCCAGCACTTGTCGAGGTCGTGGAAGCCGATCCATACGTCCTTGAGCTGGAAGGCGTCGCTCAGGAAGGTGCCCTCGCACTCCCCCTGGAGGCACGAGAAGTCGTCCTCCTTGATGGGCGCGAAGTCGAACTGCACCTTGAACTGGACGTACTTGTACATGTCGCCTTCGAAGAAGATGCGGACGCGGCGGAATTCGGTCCCGGAGTAGAACCCGCCGCCGTTGTCGTTGAACAGGTCCCGGTCGCCGTTGTCGTTGTAGAACCAGGCGTCGAGCTGGATGCGCCCGCCGATCTTCATCTTGAAGTCGCCGTCGCGGCTCTTGAGGTTCAGCCCTTCCTTCCAGTACACCTGGAAGTCCTGCGGCTGTTCGTTCATGTACGCCTCGATCTCGCTGCGGATCATGCTCCGCTGCGGATCCATCATGTCGTCGGCGGCCAACGCCGGTCGGGCCAGCACGCCCGCCAGGATGGCGGCCGCGCCGAACGCGAGTACGAACGTGCGTCCCATGGGGGTCCTACCTCCTCCGGATGGTGGTGACCGGAGTGTAGAGGCGCGGGGCGAAGGACTCCCTCATCGGCCGGCGGGCCGGCCCCCCGTCCGTGCGTCCGCAAGTCATCCACGGCTCTTCGACCCGCCGTCGCGCGACATCTCCAAACCCCGATGAAACGGGGCTCTCCGGGCATCGCCCGCCGGGAGGGCGGTCGGAATCCGCGGCGCCGGGGGAGTTCACGACTGCGTCACCTCCGGCGGGGCCCCCGCCCGGGGCGGCCGAGCACCAGTCCGGGGGAGGGGGGAGTCCTCCGACGCCCCCTCCCCCGTCGAGCACGCGGGGACGAAGCCTCCGCGGACCGGCGCCTACCAGAAGACCTGGAAGCGGACGCCGAAGGCGCTGATGGTCCCGTCCAGCCCCTCGCGGCCGCGGAGATCGGTCACGTCCGAGTAGACGTAGTTGAGCATGATCCGCGTGTTCGGGTTCAGGTACCAGTTGAGGCCCACGGTGATGTCGTTGGCCTCGCCGCCGACGTAGCCCGCGTCGGTCAGGTCGATCGACGAGTACCGGACGGCCAGCTCCAGGGCGCCCAGGTGGCCACACTCCGTGCAGTCGAAGTCGTTGCAGGGCTTGATCTTGTCGAACGACTGGCTCGAGCGCTTGTAGGCGAAGCCCTTCCCACCGAGCAGGTACGACGCGGACACGTAGTAGCCGGAGAAGGTGGGGCTGTCGCCGGTGCGCGCGTCGGGGCTCGCCGACAGGTACTCGCCCTGGACCTTGAAGCGGTCGAAGACGAACGCCGACTCGACGCCCCACACCAGCGCGGTGTCCGCGTCGACGCGGACGTCGGCCACCCGGTTGGCCAGGTGGATCTCCGGCCGCGTGCGGTAGCGGAAGCTGCCCGGGTTGTCGAACTGGTAGCTCACGGACCCTCCGAGGGTCCAGAACCGGGTATCGCAGTCGCACGGCGCCCAGGGCATGAAGACCATGCGACCCGTGAAGTGCTGCGGCTCGTCACGGAAGCGCGGGACCCGCGCCCCGAAGCTGTCCGTGTTGGCCCACCAGCCGAGCCCGTAGTAGAAGCGATCGCCGTAGAGGGTGTGATGCAGCCCGATGCCGATGTTGCGGCTGGGGGCGAACGCCTCGCAGGGCATCGCCCGCTCCATGAAGGTGATGGTCTTCGAGGACGTCAGCTCCTCGAGGCAGAAGTACTCCTTGAAGTGGCCGATCTGGATGTCCGGGAACCAGCACCCCCAGCACTCGTCGAGGTTGTGGAAGCCGATCCAGACGTCCTTGAGCTGGAAGGCGTCGCTCAGGAAGGTGCCCTCGCACTCCCCCTGGAGGCACGAGAAGTCGTCCTCCTTGATGGGCGCGAAGTCGAACTGCGCCTTGAACTGGACGTACTTGTACACGTCTCCTTCGAAGAAGATCCGGACCCGACGGAACTCGGTGCCGGCGTAGAAGCCGCCGCCGTTCTCGTTGAAGGTGTCCCGGTCGTCGTTGTCGGCGTAGAACCAGGCGTCCAGCTGGATGCGCCCGCCGATCTTCATCTTGAAGTCGCCGTCGCGGCTCTTGAGGTTCAGCCCTTCCTTCCAGTACACCTGGAAGTCGTGCTTCTGCTCCTTCATGTAGGCTTCGATCTCGCTGCGGATCATGTCCCGCTGCGGGTCCATGCCGTCGGCGGCCAACGCCGGTCGGGCCAGCGCGCCGGCCAGGATCGTCGCCGCGCCGAACGCGAGTATGAACAGTCGTCCCATGGGGGTCCTACCTCCTCCTGAACGTGGTGGCAGGACTCTAGGAAGCCCCCATAAAGGGCTGATGAACGCAACTTGGATAGCGCGAGACGATCCGGTCATCGCTCCATCACGGTCGGAGCCGACCACCGGCGGCGATCACCAGTGGACCTGGAAGCGCACGACGAGCGCGTTCACGGCCCCGTCTCCGCTCGGCGTCCCCGTGGCGCCGAGGGCCCCCCGGACCTCGGCATGCACCAGATTCACCATGACCCGTGCGTTGGCGTTGAACCACCAGTTGGCGCCCAGGACCACGTCCCGGCAGCGGCCGCCCCGCTTGTCACCGTCGTCGAGGTTCACGCCGTCCACGCGGACCGCGAGCTCCACGGCACCCCACGTGCCGCCCCGGCAGTCGAAGTCGGCGCACGGCGCGATCCCGGAGAACACGCCGTAGGCGCGGTCGTACTTGCGGCAGGGCGCCCCGATCAGCCACGAGGCCTGCACGTACCAGCCCCAGTACCGGGGGTCCGTCCCCTGGTCCGCGTCCACGCGGACCCACATCCCTTCGGCCTGCACGCTGAAGCGGTCCCACACGAAGGCCGTCTCGGCATCCACCAGGAGCTCGTCGCTCGCCTCGATGGCCCCCGTGTCCACGACGAAGGGGCCGAGATCCAGGTCCGGTCGCGAGCGGAAGCGGACGGTCCCGAGGTCGAATCGGTAGCTCGCCCCGGCGCCCACGTGCAGGAAACGGCACGCGCTGTCGCAAGCCGCCCACGGAAGCCCCGTCACACGCCCGGTCAGGGCCTGGCCTTCCTTGAAGAAGCCGGTCCCCTTGATGTCCGCGGCCGCGAGGAACCAGCCGAGCTGCGCCGTTGCGTGCTTGTCCCATCCGGTCGAGTGGAGCGTCGCGCCCGTGTTGTAGCCGGGCGTGAACGTCGTCGTGGGGAGGGGCCATGCGGTGAGCTGGAAGTGCTTGCTGGAGGTCAGCCAGGCGAGCCCGATGGGCTCCTGGTAGTGACCGACCTTGAGGTCCGGCGCCAAGCACCCGAGGCACTTGTCCAGGTTCTGCAGGCGCACCCAGACGTCGAGGAAGGGGACGGCCAGCGCGTCCGGGCTCTCCATGGCCAGTTGGACCATCCACCCGACGTAGGGCGTGACCTGACCGTTCATCCGTAGCCACACGCGGCGGAACTGGAAGCCGGAGGCGAACGGGTCGGCCAGCGCGTCCTCCAGGTCGGGGTCGGCGTCGTCGAAGAAGGTGAAGTCGCCCATGATCCGGCCGCCGAACACGACCTTGACGTCCCCCCCGCACGCCTCGAAGACGGGTCCCCCCCCTTTCCAGTAGACGCGGCCTTCCCCGTCGTGCTCGGCCTGCCACGCGGCGATCTCCTGCCGGACCAGGTCGCGCGTCAGGAGACGCCCTCCTTCCTCGGCGCCCTCGGCGAACGCCGCGGCCTCCCCGACGACGAGGGCGCCGAGACCACCGAGGACAACGAGCACGAAGAACGCGATTCGACGCATCCCGAGGGACCTCCCGGGAGACGCCGGCGCGACGTGGAAGCGGTGCCGGCCGCCTCCCATGCCGAGCCTCCCGCTCGGTACGGCGCCCTCGGCCGAAATCCCCGGACCGTTGCAACGCCGTACCACGCAAGCGACTCTCAGGTCGTCTTTCGGGTCACCCCGCCGTCACGTTGGCCGGGGCTCGCGCGGCCGCTCGGCAACTCCACGATGAAACGGCTTCCCCCGCTCGGTGCGGCCTCCGCCCAGACCCGGCCGCGCATGGCGAGGACCAGGTGTTTCACGATGCTCAACCCGAGCCCCGTGCCGCCCGCCTGGCGGGAGCGCCCGGGGTCCACGCGGTAGAACCGTTCGAAGACGCGCTCGCGGGCCTCGGGCGGAATGCCGCCGCCCGTGTCGTCCACCTGGAGCCGGACCCTCTCTCCCCGGCCCTCCAGACGGAGTTTCACGGTTCCCCCTGAGGGCGTGTACTTCACCGCATTGTCGATCAGGTTCGAGGCGACCCGGCGAAGCCCCTCGGCGTCACCCCGGATGGCCAAGGGCTCCGGATCCACGTGGACCTCGAGGTGGATGCCCCGCTCGGCGGCCAGGGGCTGGAAGTTCTGGATCACCTCGGCCACCACCGGGCGCGGGTCCACGGGCACCCGGGCGACCGCGTCCGCCTCGGACTCCAGCCGCGAGAGGGCCAGCACCTCCTCCACGAGCTGGCCGAGCCGGACGGTCTGGTGGCGGATCCGGTCCACGAACCGCCGCCGGACCTCGGGATCCATCTCCGGGTCCTCGAGGATCGTCTCCGCGAACCCGCGGATCGCCGCCAGCGGCGTCTTCAGCTCGTGGGAGACGTTGGCGACGAAGTCGCGGCGGACCTTCTCCAGGTGACGGAGCTCCGTGATGTCGTGGAGGACGAGCACCGCCCCCTGGACCGTGCCGTCCCTCATGCGGACGGGGGCGGCGAGGAGTTGCAGGTGGCGCTCCCGCGCCTGGCTCGCGAGCGTGGCCTCGCGGGCCTCGCTCTCGCCGCGCCCGATGGCGCTCACGAGGACCTCGCCCACCGCGCTCACGCGGGTCACCTCCCAGATCCGGCGCCCCACGGCCTTGTCCGGCTCCACGCCGAGCAGGCGACCGGCGGCATCGTTCATGAGGACCACGCGTTCGTCCGCGTCCACGGCCACGACCCCCTCCGCCATCGCCGAGAGCATCGCGAGGAGCTCCGTCCGGTCCCGGGAGATCGTCTCGATACGGTCGCGGAGTTCGCGCGCCATGCGGTTGAAGGTGGCCGCGAGCCGCCCGATCTCGTCCTGCCCCTCCATCGGGATCCGGCGGTCGTACTTGCCGTGGGCCACCGCGACCGCCGCCTCGGCGATCGAACGCAGCGGCTTCGTCAGGCGACGGGAGACAAAGAAGGCGAGCACGACGCTCGCCAACGTCGCCCCGATGGCGGACGTCGCGAGCACGGCGACGAGGCGCGTCTTGCGCTCGTCCACCGCGGCGAGGCTCTGCGAGGCGCGGGCGTACCCGAGCACCTTTCCATCCTCGTCCACGCGTCGAGCGACGTAGAGCAGGCGGAGGCCCAGCGTGGCGCTCGGACGCGCCGCCCGACCCCGCCCGACCTTCCGCGCCTCGACCAGCTCGGGGCGTCCGGCGTGGTTGCCCATCGAGACAGGGTCGTAGTGGGTGTCCGCAAGCACCACTCCCGAGGGATCGACGACGGTCAGCCGCAACGTCCGGTCCGGGCCGAGGGCCGCGAGCCGCTCTTGGAGTTGCTCCGGCGCCGTGGTCCCCGCGAGCACGGGCCGGGCCCACTCGGCGAGCATGCCCGCCGCGGCGGTCAGAGCCCGTTCCGCCTCGCGCTCCTCGTCGTCCGCCAGGCCGGGAATGGCGAGCACGCCGTAGAGAACGGCCGTCACGACGGATAGGAGGGCAAACGCCAGGAACAGCTTCCAGAACAGGCCCCACTTGCGCACGACGTCCCCGAACCTACAGGTCCTTGAAGCGGTAGCCCACGCCGCGCACGGTCTGGATCAGGTCGCGCGAGGAGCCGAGCTTCTGGCGGATCGCCCGCACGTGCACGTCGATGTTCCGGTCCACGAGGACCACGTGCTCGCCCATCACCCGTCGCAGGAGCAGATCGCGTGTGAAGACGCGCCCCGGGTGCGCCGCCAGGAAGTGAAGGAGCTTGAACTCCGTCGCGGTGAGCGTCACCGGCTCGGACTCGAGCAGCACCTCGTGCCGGGACGCGTCCACGACGAGGGAGCCGCGGACGACGCGCTCCGGGGGCCCCTCCTCTCCCCGCGGCGGTCCGCGGCGGAGCACCGCGCGAACCCGGGCGACCATCTCCTTCGGGCTGAACGGCTTCGGGATGTAGTCGTCGGCGCCGACGCCAAGGCCCAGCACGATGTCGCTCTCCTCGCCCTTCGCCGTCACCATGATCACAGGGAGCCGGGCCGTCAACGGGTCGCGCCGAAGCCGCCGGCACACTTCGATCCCGTCCACGTCCGGGAGCATCAGGTCGAGCAGGACGAGGTCCGCCCCGTCCTGACGCGCGCGCTTCAGACCCTCGATGCCGCACCGCGCGACACGTACGTCGAAGCCCTCGCGCTTCAGGTTGTAGCTCATCACCTCGACGAGGTCCTCCTCGTCTTCGATGACGAGGATGCGCTCCTTGGCCAAGTCGGATCCTCCGCCCACCCCTGGGCCGCGACGGGGCGCCCCTGCTCCACGTCCCGGCCGACCATCGCCGGCCTCACGACGCCGCGCCCGGATGATACCGGCGGACGCGTCGGGACCCGCGTAAAGGGACGAAAAAGAGATCGTGTGCGTCGAGCGGCGAGCCTGTCGTCGCGCGCTTCGCGAGGAATGCAGGCCGAGCCTGCACTCCCCGCGAACCCACGGTGAATCGCGGGAAATGCAGACTAGCGACGGCGGCGCAGCACGTAGTTGGCGATGCCGCGCAAGAGGTCGCGCTCCTCGCCCGCCGGCAGCGAGTCGAGGACATCGAGCGCGAGGGCGATCTCCCTCTCCGCCGCGCGGTCGGCGGCCTCGAGGGCGCCGTCGCGGTGCAGCCGCACGGCGAGCTCCCGCTGCGCCTCCTCGTCGTCCCAGGCGCGCTCGACGAGGGCCATCGCGTCGGGCCGCTCCTCGGCGGCGCGGGCGTCGAGCCAGGCGATGATGGGCAGGGTCGTCTTCCCCTCGCCCAGGTCCCGTCCGAGCGTCTTGCCCACCACGTCCTCGTCCCCCGTCAGGTCGAGGCGGTCGTCGATGATCTGGAAGGCCATGCCGAGGTGGTGCCCGAACCGACCCAGGTGTTCGCCCACCGTGTCGGTCCCCCCGCCGTAGTGCGCCCCCACCACGAGGGCCGCCTCGTACAGGACGGCCGTCTTGCCACGAATGATCGCCCGGTACTCCTTCTCGTGGATGAGCGGATTGCGGGACACCACGTCCTGATGGATCTCGCCCTCCAGGATCTCGCCGACGATCTCGGAGAGGTAGCGGGACGCAAAGCGGTCGTCGAGACGCGCGGCGGCCCGGTACGCCTTGCTGAAGAGCACGTCCCCCACGAGCACCGCCACCCCGTTGCCCCAGCGGACGTTGATGGTGGCCACCCGGCGCCGGACGGCCGCGTCGTCGAGCACGTCGTCGTGGACGAGCGTCGCGGTGTGGATCAACTCCACGATGGCGGCGACGGTCGCGACGTCGCGGTTCACGCCCCCGCCGGCCATGCGGGCCCCGATGCAGGTCAGCCCCGGCCGGAGCCGCTTGCCGTTGAACCGGGCGGCCTGGCTGAGCATCTCCTTCGTGCGGCGCGAGACCCCCTTGACGATCTCCGCATAGCACGCACCAACCAGGTCGAGGTCCGCCTGAAGCGGAGCGAGGACCGCGGGGAGGTGGGTCGCCACCGGACCGATCACATGCGTCATCGTCGGCGGTATAGCACGGCCCGGACCTGACGGGGTCGAATGGCCGCCGGACGGCCTCTCCAGCCCGCACGCTTCAGGAACGGGCGTTGGAATCGCGCGGCCCTGGTGCCCGGGGCCGGGAGGGCTCCAAGGAGGCGAATCCGGCGGGCGAGAGGGATCCCGTGGGGCGAATCGGTCGTACGCCTCTCGCGCCCGATGCCGGCGTTGCTCGTCGTCGGCGACCCTACAGGGTCACCTCCTCCTCCCGCCTTGGCCTCGGACCCGAGCGACGCCCCAGGACACCCCGGGGACCGGGAACGGGGACCACCTGTCGGCGTCGCCTCCGAGCGAACCGTGACGTCCGGCTGTCCCATCGCGCGCCTCGGGGGGCGTGCAGGCCGAGCCTGCACTCCCCGCGAACCCACGGTGAATCGCGCGGAGCGCGGGCTAGGAGGGATGGTCTGCCTCCTCCTCCCCGCCCGTCGAACGCGACGACCACCATTGCTCCCACGCCTCCCGACGAGGAGGGAGGTCCTTCCGACCGGTCAGCCGCACCAGGTTCCGATGCGCCTTCTCGCGCACCTCGGCGTCCCGGCTGCCCAGCGCGCGGATCAGGATGGGGACCGCCTCCTCCCCCCCGGCCGTGCCCGCCGCCTTGCCGGTGGCCTGTCGGAGCGCACGGAGGAGGGCGTCGAACTGCGTGCGGAGCCGGTCCACCTCCCCAATCAGGATGGAGAGCACCAGCAGCGACGCGGCGAGGCCGCCGCGCGTGATCGGGTGCGCCCCGGGGAGCGACGCGGGGGCCAGGACGAACCAGCCCGCCAGGGCGAGAAGGATGAGCCGGACCAGATAGACGACGATCATCCGCAGCTCGAACGTCGCGTTCGGACGCGTCATCGGGGCCTCCCAGCCCGGTCCGTGGCGGACCGGGCGCGGGGCATCCTACCCCGCGTAGGATTGTGCCCCATGCGTGCCATCCTGCGCTCGGGCGTCCCCCTCCTCCCCCTCCTCCTCCTCCTCCTCGTGGCTGCGCCGGGTCCCGACGTCCGGGCCGGGGACGCGGCCGAGTTGCTCCGCGTCGCCGTTCGCGAAGAGGGGTTCGTGGCCGTGTCGCCCGACACCCTCACGGCCCTTCCGCCGGGGCAGGGCCTCTCCGTGACCCGTCGCGGTCACGCCGTCCTCGCGCGGGGCTCCCGGCGGGACGGACTCGTCTTCCTCGCCCACGATGTCGCCCGCCCGACCTCCGCGTGGGCCGTCTACGAGGTGCGCGCGACCGATGTGCCGGCCGCGCCGCCGCCGCCCGACGCGGGGGACGCGGAGGGGACCGCGCCGCCGGCGACACCGCTGGAGGCGACCCGGGTCGTCGATCGCGACACCGTCTTCGGCGCGCTCGCCGGAGCACGCCCCGCCGTCTACGCGCCCGCCGTGGCACCGACCTGGTTCTACGGTTCGATCCTTCCCGGGCGGGGCCTGGACGCCAACATCGACCCCGCCGGCGCGGCCGCCGGCGAAGACCAGGTGCTGGGCGTGGACCTCTGGAGCACCCACGTGGGCGAGGTCGCGCTCCGCGCCACGTGGGGCGGCAAGGACCTCGGCGTCGCTCGCGTCGAGGCCGCCGCCGGCGGCGCAACGCTCGCGTGGGCCGTCCCCGCGAACCAGGTGCCCTCCCGAAGCGCCGCCCTCCGCCTCGACGATGTCTCGCCGCCGCTGCCCCCGGCCGTCCCGCAGGACGTCTCCCACGGCCGGGGGACGCTCTGGGTCGACCGGATCACGCTGCAGGGGCCGGTCGCGGCGCGGATCGACGACCGCGTGAGGGTCTTCGCCGCCCCCGTGGGCCGCCCGTTCGCGCTGGAGGTCCACGGCGCGGGAGATGTCCACCTCGCCCTCGTGGAACCCGGGGGCCGAGAACTCCCGGTACCCGCCGCGGTGCGCCGGGGCGACCGCCTCGTCCTCCCGGCGCTCGCCGTGCCCGCGGGCACGCGGCTCTTCGCCCAGGTCGGCGCGCGGCCCGTCGAGGCGACGCCCGCCCGCGAAGCGCCGCCGCCGCTCGAAACCGCCGGGGACGCGATCCACCTGATCCTCGCGGTGCCGTCCCTTCTCGAGCCGGCCCGCCGCCTCGCCGCGCACCGCACCCGGACCGGCACGCCCTCGGCCGTCGTGCCCGTAACCGATGTCTACGCGCACTACGGCGGCGGTGAGCCCGACCTCGACGCAATCGCCGCCTTCCTCGCCGACCGCGGGCACCGGTCCCCGCCCCTGCGGTACGTCGCGCTCGCCGGCGACGCCACGCTCGACCGTACCGACATGCGCCCGGAGGTCGTGATCCCCTCGCCGATGGCGCGCACGCTCTACAACGGGGCCACCGCGGCGGACCGCCTGTACGTGGCGCCGGCCGGCGGACCACCGGCCAGCGGACCCGCCATCGGCCGCCTGCCCTTCGACGACGCGGCGTCCATGGACGCGTGGGTGGACCGCTTGATCCCCTACGAGACCTCGCCCCCCGCGGACCCGTCGCGCCGACGGATGCGCTTCATCACGAGCGAGGGCCGATTCGGCCCGTTCATCGACGGCCTCCTCGAACGTCAGTTCCAGACGGTCGTCACGAACGACGTTCCGGCCGCCTACGACATCGAAGTGACGTTCGCCAGCCCGAGCTCGGCCCGCCTCTGGCCGCCGCCGCAGTTGAACGAGAAGGTCATCGAGGGATTCAACGACGGCTGCCTCTTCTACACGTACGTCGGCCACGGCTACGCGGAGGGCTTCGACAGCCTGCGCGTCGCCGGCCACCGCTACCGCATCCTCGGCGTAGAGGACATTCCCGACGTGGCGTGCCGGCACACGCCGCCGGCGGTCTTCGTGTTCGCGTGTACCACGGCCATCTTCGACATGCCCGGCCAGGAGGGCATCGGCGAACGCCTTCTCGCCGATCCCGCGGGGCCGATCGCCTACTGGGGCGCGACGCGGATCTGCCACCCGGCGGCGAACGCGATGCTCGGCCAGGCGCTGGCCCGCACGATGGCCGAGGACGAGGGCCGCTGGCGCCTCGGAGAAATCATCGACCGCGCCCACCGCGCCGTCCTCGCTCCCGAGAAGGAACCGGCCGGCATGGACCAGCTCGTCCGCCTGGCGGCGAACCTGCTCTCCCACGGCGCCGATGCGGACCGACTGAACCTGGAGGCGTCGTGGATGTACGAGCTCCTCGGCGACCCGGCGACCTCCGTGGCCTTCCCCCGAAACGACGTGACCGTCGAAGCGGCCTGGACGGAGGACGGCGCCCTCGTGGCGGACCTCGCCGCGCCTCTTCCCGACGGCACGGTGCTCCACGTGTCGGTCGAGTCGCCGCGCAACCGCCCCATCCACGAGCCGAAGCCCGTCGCGGATCCGACGGATCCCTCCTCGTTCGCCACGATCCGCGAAAACCACGATCGCGTGAACGATCTCGGGATCGCGGCCCAGGACGCGACGCTCGCAAAGGGGCACGCCCGCGTGCATTTCCGGGTCCCCGAGGACGTGGACCGCGCGGGGCTCGTCGTGAAGGGGTGGACGATCGCGCAAGGGGACGTCCACCAGGGCGCGACCATCCTGGCCGAGTAGGAGGGCCGGCTACCGGTCCTCCAGGGCGCGGAGGCGCATGCGCGCGAACGCCGCCGAGGGCTGTTCAGCGGCCGGCGAACCCGCGGCCTCGTACGCGTCCAGGTACCGCCGGTACGCCTCGGCCGCCCCCTCCGGATCGACGGTGGCCGGGGAGGTGCCATCGAGGATCCGCGCGCGCTCGTAGAACACCCTTCGCCGCGTGGGGTCGAGGCGCTCGGACCACCGGAGCCACGCAAGCGCGTCGAGCGGCCGGCCGCTCGCGGCGAGGCTCTGCGCCCGCGCCAACGCCAGCGCGCTCCGGGCCGCGGCCTCCTCCGGCCGCGGGTCGAGCAGGGCGAAGGCGCGGCGGTAGAGGTCGGCGGCCTCGACGTCGCGACCGTCCCCGGCGAGCCGCTCCGCCTGTCGCGCCAGGGCCTCGGGCGTCCTCGCCGCCTGCTCCGTACGGCCGCAGGCTCCCAACGCGAGGAGGCAGGCGAGGGCCGTCGCCCCGCCCCTCACGGCGCCCGCTCCGACCGAAGCAACCGCTCCATGCGGCGGCGAGCCGCCGCCGACCGCTCGCCGCCGCGCGCGATCGCGCGCCGGTAGCTCTCGATCGCCTCGCCGTAGCGCCCGACGTGCTCCAGGATCAGGCCGCGCTTGTAGTGCGCCTCGGCCGCCGCCCCGCCGCGACGAAGGGCCTCGTCGTACGCGGCCAGGGCCTGGGGCCACCGCTCGGCGTCGGCTCGCGCGTCGCCGAGGTGGACCCAGGCGGCCCCGTCGTTCGGGCGGAGGACCGTCGCCTCGACGTACTGCTCGGCGGCATCGTCGAACCGTCCGATCCGTTGCAACACGCCCCCCAGCGCGATCCGCAGGGTCGGATCCCGTGGCGCGAGGCGCGCGGCCTCCAGCCACGCGACGAGGCTGCCCGCGAGGTCCCCCGCCCGGAGCCGGACGTCCCCGAGCCCCTCCCACGCCTCCACCATCGAGGGCTCCCGGCGCGTCGCCCGCGCGAAGGCCGCCTCGGCCGCCCCGTACGCGGCCTGCTTCTCGGCCTCGCCCTCCAGCAGATCGCCCTCGACGGCCCGGAGGAGCCCGCGGTAGAGATCCACCGCCGGCCAGCCCGGCCCCCGCCGCGACGCATCCTCCACCGCCTCGCCGGCGCGCGCCAAGGCACCCTGCACCTGGCGGCGGGCGTGGCGCCGGGCCTTCCCGTCCCCGCGATCCGCCGCCTCCGAGGCTCGCCGTCCCCAGGCGTCCGCCTCCGCGATCTCGACCTCGGCGGTGGCCAGCCACCACCACGGATCGCCGGGGTCCACGCGCTGGGCCGCGGCGTAGACGCCGCGGAGCGCCGACGAGGACCCGTCCGTCTCCAGCCGCCGCGCCATCGTCCGATCGGCCACGGTGGCGTCCGGACGCGCAGCCCGGGCCGCGTACTCCTCGGCGGCCAGGCTCCGTCGCCCGAGCGCGAGGAGCAGGGAGACGATGCGCAGGTGTGCCCGGGGCGAGGCGGGGCGCTTCTCGCGCGCCGCCCGGTAGGCGTCCAGCGCCTCCTCGGACCGTCCTTCCCGCCGATAGAGGTCGCCTGCCTCCACGCTGTCCGGAGGCGGCACCCTCACGGGACGGGGAGCGGCCGGCGCCTGCGGCGCCGACGAAGGCACCCGCGGGGCATCGCCCACGGGCCGCAGCGACGTGCCCTCGGCGCATCCCGCGAGCGCCGCCGCGAGCGCCGCCGCCAGCGCCGCACCGAGCGCGGCCCAGAACCGCCCGCGGAGAGGGAGGGCGCGGCCGCTCACTCGTGCGCCCCGGCCCGCGAGGCGGCCCACGCCCGCCACCGCGCGACGGCGGCGGCGCGCTCGTCGGGGGCGAGGTCCGGGCGGTAGCCGAGGTCGCGTCCCGTCACCTCCTCGAGCAGGATGATGCACTTCGCGCGGATCAGGGGATCCGGGTCCTCCAGGCCGGCGACGATCGTGGCGGTCCCGCGGTCGTCGCCCAGCTTCAGGAGCGATGCGGCCGCCTCGTAGCGGACCAGCGGCGCGGCGTCCTGGAGGTGGCGGCCCAGCGGATCCGCGCTCCGCGGATCGTGCAGGAAGCCGAGGAGCCACGCGGCTGCGCCGCGCGCCTCCGCATCGGGCGAGTCGAGCGCTCTCACCAACGCGGGAATCGCCGGCTCCCCGTAGGCGACGATCCGTCGTCCGAGGGCCATCCGGGCCTCGCCCTCGGTGTCCGGCAGGTGGGCGATCAGCCCGTCCAGCGCCCCCCGCATGGCGGGCGTCCCCGCGTAGTAGGCCCGGTTGCCCTCCCCGGCATCCACCGTGTCCGGGGCAGGGGGCGCGACGCGGTGCCCCGCGCTCCGGCAGCCCGCCAGCAGCGCGACGGCGACGCAGAGGCCGCCCCCGATCCATCCCGCCACCCGCCACCGTCTGGTTCGCACCGTTCGTTCTCCTCCCGCTCCCTGGATCGGTCGGAATGCCCGCGGCGAGAGGCCTGCCTGGTCCGGGCCGACCCGCGTCACGTCGCGCTCCGCGCCGCCGGCCGCCGCCCCGCTCGCGCGCGTTCCAGGACCAGCACGACGACGGCCAGCACGAGGAAGGCCGGCCCCAACGGCGGGCCGGAGGGCGCCGGCAAGCGGGCCGGGGCCTCGCCCGCGGCGAGCACGCGCCCCCCCCGGCCCGGGCGAGCGCGTCGAGCGCGGTGACGTCCACGCCCGCGCCGCGGAGCTCCGCAGCGGCGAGGGCGGGCAGGTCCACCGCGCGCCACCGGGGTGGATCGGCCGAGACCCGCACGCGCACGCCGCGCCGGCACTCGCACGGGAGCGGTCCCCGGAACCGGCCCGGGGCCTCCTCGACCAGCCAGGCCGTCTGCCCGAGCGCGTCCACCCGAACCCGGCCCGCGGCCCGTGCCTCCGGGATCTCCACCACCAACTGGTCCCCTTGGATCCGCGCGAAGAGCCCGCGGTCGGCCGACCCGGCCAGATCGCTGATCCACGGCACGAGGCGGGCGAGGGACGCCGACGCCTCCCGGCGCGTCGGTTCCGCGGCCGGCCCCCAGGCGAGCGCGAAGACCGCCCCGGCCCCGACATCACGGCGGGCGGCGAAGGGCCGGGCCGTCTGCCCGTCGGCCCAGGCCGCCACCGCGAGGACCTGGGCGGAGGGGGCCGCGTCCACGGCGTGCACCCACGCGGGTGCGAGCCCGGCCAGCGGCCCCGGCGCCCCCCCCACCCACGTGATCGACGCGGGGGGACCCAGCCGCTCGCCTCGGCTCCGCGCCTCGGCCAGCACGCGCAGCAGGGCCCTGGGGATGCGCCCCGCGTCGGGCAGCTCCACGACCTCCCCTGGTTTTGCACCGAGGCCGTCGGACAGCCGTTTGGCCAGGGCGGCGCTTCCGGAGACGACCGCCCGGAACCGCACCCCCTGGGCTTCGAGCCCGCGCGCGAGCCGGCCGAGGGCCACGGGGTCCGGCTCGCGATCCGGGTCGCCGTCCGTCAGCAGCAGGACCCGCCGCCGGCGGGCCGGAGCCGTCGCCACGTGCCGTCCGGCCGCAGCGAGCGCGGCGACGAGATCCGTGGACCCTCCGGCCTCCAGCGCCCCCACGGCGCGGACGAGCGCGTCCCGCTTCGCGTTCTCTCCCCCCGCCACCCATCCCGGGGCCAGCAGCGCCGGCGCCGGTGCGGCGGCGAACGGGAGCACCGCCATCCGCTCGCCCGGCTGGAGGGTCCCCAGCGCTTCCGCCACCGCATGGGTGAGCGGCGCGAGGGCCCCGTCGGCGGTGCTGCCGCTGTGGTCGAGGGCGAAGACGATGGCGAGGTCGGTCCCGTCCGGCGTCGGCGAGAGGAGCGGCGAGAGCTCGTCCTCCAGCAGTGTCCCCCCCAGCCTCCCGCCCGCCAGGCGTGCGGCCCGCCGAGCAGCAGCACGTGTCCGCCGCCCGCCGCGAACCGGAGGACGTCCTCCGCGTGCGCCGCGCCGACCGCCGGCCAGGAGAGGTCGCTCAACACCACGAGATCGGCGGCCTCCAGGGCCCCCGGCTCGAAGGAGGGCATCCGCCGGAGGCGGAACGGCACGTCGGGCCCCGACCAGGCCCCCGGCGGCAGGTCGCCCCAGACGAGCACCGCCGACCGCTCCGGACGCAGTCCGAGCGCCAGTTCGTCGTTCCCGGGCTGATCGTCGGGCGTGCCCGGCGCCGGCGTCCAGCGCACCCGGTAGGCCAGGGGGCCGGCCGGCGCGTCGGCGTCCTCCAGGTCGATGTCCTCGTAGGCACCGCTCTCGACCCGGACGTCGCGCTGCACGATCGACCGGCCGTCCCTCGACAGGGCCACGCGCCCTTCGCCGCCCGTGCTCGCGCCGAGCCGCACGTGGACGACGGCGCCGCCCGCGGCCCGGCGGCGAGCCCGCGCCAGGACGAGGGCGACGTCGGCGGGAGCCGGATCCGGTGGCGAGACGTCGAGACGACCGCCGGACGCGCGCAGGCGCCGGGCCGCATCCTCGGCTCCCTGGTCCGTGGCGCGCCCGTCGGTGACCAGCCAGACGACCCGCCCCGGGTGCCGTTGGACCACCTCGGCGAGCCCGGCGCCGAGCCGGGTCGCGTCCCGTCCCAGGCCCGGAGCGCCGCCCCGGGCGTCCCGGGCGACGACGCCGTCGGCCACGGCGTACCAGGGCAGCGCGACGGCGTCCCAGTCCCACGCAGGGGGGCCGAAAGCCCCGCCCGACACGCTCGCGGACACGTCCACCACGAGAACGGGAGGGGGCGGCGGTCCCAGCGACGGTAGCCTCGGATTCACCACGCCCACGGCGGCAGCCATGACCACCAAGGCCCTGAAGATCCCGGCGCGGGTGTTCATGCCGGCGAGTGTACGCTTTGCGACCCTCGGGGGTTTGGCTAGGATTCGGCCCGCGGAGGGCCTGAACGTCCGGCGGGAGTTGCCATGAACAAGGCTGAAGTCATCGACGCCATGGCGCGTCATCTGGGATCGAGCAAGGCCGAGGCGGAGCGCGCACTCGGCGCGTTCACCGAAACGGTGGCCGAAGGGCTGGTCGCCGACGGCGACGTGGCCATCCTCGGCTTCGGCACCTTCCGGATCTCGCGGCGCAAGGCGCGGATGGGGCGCAACCCCCAGACGAAGGAGCCGATGCACATCCCCGCCTCCGTGGGCGTCGCCTTCCGCGCGGGCAAGGCCCTGAAGGACCGCTTGGACTGAAGCGACGGAGGCGCCCTCGGCGCCTCGTCCGCTTCGGAGGCCGGCGTTGGCGGCCGGCCCTGGAGCAGGCCGGTCGCGGCATGGGTCCGGGGTCGGGCTCGTGCGGCACCGGTCCGTGCGGCCTCGGCGCGTGCTCGTTCGCGGGGATGGCTCGCTACGGGGCCTTCGTGGTCGCGGCGGGCTCCGCGGCGATCGTGCCTCCGCAGAGGACCGCCTCGCCCACGTAGGCGACGAGCGCCTGCCCCGGGGCCGGCGCGAAGACGGGCTCGTCGAAGCAGACGCACACCTCGCTCGCGTCGCCCTCCACGGCGAGCGTCCCGCCCCGGGGCGTCGAGGCGTGGCGTACGCGAGCCGCGACCCGGGCCCGGTATCCGGGCGCGGGCGGGGCGATCTCGATCCAGTTCAGGCCGCGGGCGCGCACCGTCTTCCTCGTGACGCCCTCCCGCGAAGCGACCTCCAGCCGGCCTAAGGCCACGTCGATCGCCGCCACGTAGCGCGGCCGGCCGACCGGAGGGAGGCCCTTTCGCTGCCCCAGCGTGTAGGCCGCCGCGCCTTCGTGGCGGCCCACCACGCGACCGGTCTCGCGGTCGAACACGTCACCCGGCGCGAGCGCCTCCGGCGCCCGCTCCGCCAGCAGGCTTCGGGGATCGCCCCCTGGCAGGAAGCAGAGGTCCTGGCTGTCGGGCTTTCCCGCGACCTCCAGGCCCAACGCCCCGGCCTCGCGCCGCACGTCCTCCTTCGAGCGCACGTCCCCGAGCGGAAAGCGGGCGCGCGCGAGCTGGTGCTGGGCGAGGGAATGCAGGACGTAGCTCTGGTCCTTGGCGACATCCCGCGCGCGGAGGAGCCGCCACCGACCATCGGGCCCGGCCGCGCACCGGGCGTAGTGTCCCGTCGCGACGGCCGCGCAACCCAGGTCGCCGGCCAGGTCGAGCAGGCGGCCGAACTTCACGTCCCGGTTGCAGAGGATGCAGGGATTCGGCGTCCGGCCGGCGGCGTAGCTCGCGACGAAGTCGTCGAGGATGCGCCCGAACGCCGCGGCGACGTCCACCACGTAGAACGGCACGCCGAGGACGCCGGCCACGCGCCGGGCATCACGCGCGTCGTCCGCGCCGCAGCAGGAGCGCCCGCCCCCCGCCGCCGCTCCGGCGGCCTCGACCCCCGTTCGCAAGTGCACGGCGACCACCTCGGCCCCGTCCCCCTGGAGGCGGGCCGCAGCCACGGCGCTGTCGACGCCGCCGGACAGGGCACAGAGGATGCGCATCGTGGCCTTTCGGGAAGGCGGGTCCCCGCCGGCTCGGCGGATTTCGACCGGCGGGCTGCGAAAGCCCCCTACGATACGGGGCTTCGGGGCGCAAGGACCGCCCCGCCCCACCGGAGACCTGCGCGTGCCGATCGTTGCCTTCCTCCTCGCCGCGGACACCCCTCCGGGCGGCGGCATGGGCGGAATCGTGGTCCCGCTGGTCCTGGTGATGCTCGTTTTCTACTTCATCGTGATCCGTCCGCAGTCGCGCGAGCGCAAGCACCGCGAGGCGCAGCTGGCGGCCCTGAAGAAGCACGACAAGGTGGTCACGAACGCGGGGATCCACGGCACGGTCGTCGAGGCACAGGGCGACGTCATCGTCCTGCGTGTGGACGAGAAGAACAACGTGCGGATGCGCTTCTCCAAGTCGGCCATCTGGCAGGTCCTGACCGGGGACGAGGAGAAGAAGCCGGTCCCCGAGCGCCCCGAACCCACGGAGAGCGCCTCGTGACCATCGGTCGCCGGGCTCCGCGCGCCCTCGCCGTGCTCCTCGGCGCGGCGTGCGCGCTGGCCCCGTTGGTGCTGCTCCTCGTCGCCGCCGGCGTGGGCGTCGCACCGGCGGGCGTGGGTCCCGCCGCCGCGACCGGTCCTTCCCGCGCGGCGGTGGACCGCCTGCCCCTCCCGCTGCTGACCGCCCTGATGCCGGCGACGATCGGCCACGAGGCGGTCGGCCCTGGTGATCGCGCGCGGGAGACCGCGGGCCCGTCGGACGGGATCCCGGTCCTCCCGGTTCGTCTTCCCCTGCGCATCTAGCGCCGCCTCGTCGCGCCGTGCGCGACGAGGCTTCTTCCGCCGCGCCCGTCGCGGAGCCGCCGGCGGAGTCGGAGTCCTCATGGAACAGATCAACGTCCGGAGTCGGTTCCTCGTCACCCTCGTGGTGAGTGCCCTGCTCCTCGTCATCTTTCTCGGCCAGGGAATCCGCCTGGGGCAGGACCTGAAGGGCGGCACGCGTCTGCGATTCTCGCTGGACCTCGACCGCGCCGAAAAGACCGGGCGGATCGAGCCCGGCCACCGCGAGCAGGTCGTGGACGACACGATCAAGGTCATCGATCAGCGCATCAACAAGTTCGGCCTCGCCGAGACGGGGATCACGCCGGTCGGCGACGACAAGTTCGAGATCTCGCTCCCGGCGGACTCCGAGGGCGACACCGACAGCATCATCGACCTCGTGACGGCCCTCGGCGACCTCAAGTTCCGGATCACGGTCCGGCCATTCGACCAGTACGGCCGGATGGACGACAACGAGCTGCCCCCGCGCCTCCGCCAGCCCGGCGACTACCCGTGGGCCGGGTCCGAGGGGTACGAGCCCACCGCCGACGGATTCAACAAGTTCAAGGAGGCGGAGGTGGCCCGCTGGAACGAGGCCGAGGCGACGGGCACGGCCTACATTCCCAGCGACCCCCGCTACTTCGTCGTCCTGAAGGACGAGGCGACGACGACAGAGCCGAAGGACTTCGTCGTCCTCGAGGAACCGGCGCAGGAGATCTACCGGTTCGACGGCCGGATCCTGAAGAATCCCGTCAAGGCGGTCAACCCCCGGACGAGCATGCCGGTCGTCAATTACGAGGTGAAGGGCGACTACCAGCACGTCTTCGGCGAGTGGACGGAGGCCAACCGCGGCTTGCCCATGGCGATCGTGCTGAACGAGCGGTTCTTCAGCGATCCCGTCATCCAGAGCAAGTTGACGGACAACGTCCAGATCACGCTCGGCGGCGGAAAGACGTTCAAGGAGATGGACCAGGAGGCCGACCAGATCGCGACGGTCCTCCAGACCGGCTCGCTCAAGGTCCGCCCTCAGCTCGAGTCGCGCAACAAGACCGGGGCGCGCCTCGCGGGCGAGTCCCGAGACCGGGGCGTCCTGGCCGTGATCGTCGCCTTCATCCTCGTGCTCCTGTTCATGCTGTACTACTACCGGTTGTCGGGACTGGTCGCGGACCTCGCGCTCCTGCTGAACGTGCTGCTGTTGCTGGGCACGCTCGCGTTCTTCAAGGCGGTGCTCACCTTGCCCGGCATCGCCGGCATCGTGCTCACCCTCGGCATGGCGGTGGACGCGAACATCCTCATCAACGAGCGCATCCGCGAGGAGTTGCTCGCCGGCCGATCGCTGAGACGAGCGGTCACGGAGGGCTACAACCGCGCGTTCACCACGATCGTGGACGCCAACGTGACCAGCCTCATCACCGCGATCTTCCTCTACGTCTACGGCTCGGGCCCCGTGCGAGGCTTCGCCGTCACGCTCGCCGTCGGTCTGGTGGTTTCGATGTTCACGGCCATCTACGTCACAAGGACGGTCTTCGAGTGGATGCTCAAGCACAACACCCTGAAGAAGTGGAGCATGGTGGGAACGGGGCTTCCGCCGAAGATCCCGTGGGTCCGCCTGCGGCGCGTGTTCGCCCCCATTTCGGTCCTCGGCATCCTCTTCGGGCTCATCGTTTTCGCATCCGAGGACAAGTACACCTTCTACGACGTGGACTTCACGGGCGGCTTGAAGCTCCAAGCCCAGTTCAAGGAGCCGAAGACGATCGACCAGGTGCGGAAGGCCCTCTCGAGCGGCTCGAAGAACCTCACCGTCGAGACCGAGGAGTACGACAAGAAGGGGGATCTCCAGACCGTCGAGCACGCGGTCGTGGCGGGCCCCTACGACAACAGCGACGTGGTGGCGGTGGGCACACACGGCGAGTCCGTCGAGATCACGGTCCAACGGGGCATCCAGGAGGAAGACGCTGCGGGGAAGATCCCCTCGATCGAGATCCAGGAGAAGGCGTTCGAGGGCTACGTCCGCGACGCCTTCGCGAAGGACCTACTCCCGGACTGGCTCGCGACGCCCCTCGAGACCTACGCGGCCCCGGAGGACGCCGACGAGACCATGAAGGCCGTCGATGGCGGCATCCACCTGGCGGTCAACCTGATCGACCAGGGGGACGTGCTCACACCGGATGGCCTCCAGACGGCCATCAAGCAGGACATGCCGTTCTGGAGCGTTTCCGCGGGCCAGCGGAAGGTCCTCAAGGCCTCCACCGTGAGTCGCACGGTGGTCGTGAAGCCGCGCGAGACAGAGGACCCGACCCTCAAGACCTACGATCTCTGGATGCGATCGGAGAACAAGGAGGGCAAGCAGGTCGAGCAGTCCCACGACCTCGTCCGGACCGATCTCGCGAAGTTCCTCGGCGGCGACGGTCTGCGGAATTCCCTCGTAAGCCAGGGCGTCTCGAAGGACGCGGCTCTCGACGTCTCCCTGAGCATGCCCTTCCCGTCGGTGGACGTGATCGGCTCCAGCGTCGCGGAGCGCCTTCGGAACGACGCCCTCATCGCCCTCGTCCTCTCCCTCCTCGGCATCATCGTCTACATCGCGCTGCGGTTCAGCAGCCGGTCGATGGGCCTTTCGGCGGTCCTGTGCCTCTTCCACGACGTCGCCTTCACCCTGGGCTTCGTGGCCGTGGCGAACGTCTTCGGCATCGTGAACGCCAAGATCAGCCTGCCGATGGTCGCGGCGTTCCTCACCCTGGTCGGCTACTCCGTGAACGACACGGTCGTGATCTTCGACCGCATCCGCGAGAACCGAGGGAAGAAGCGGGTGATCACGCCGGCGATGATCGATCTGTCGATCAACCAGACCTTGTCCCGGACGATCAAGACGTCGGCCACCTTCCTGCTCGCCGCCGTGGCCCTGTTCGTCCTGAACCTGGGGCAGCGCAACGTCCTGGAGGGCTTCTCCTTCATCCTGATCCTCGGCTCGATCATCGGCACGTACTCGACGATCGCGATCGCGTCGCCTCTGCTGCTCTTCCTACCCTGGCTGGGCGTGCGGATCCGTGCGTACCGGCCCCGGGGGGCCATCGTGACCCGACCGGCCGCGCGGTGGTATGCCCTCCCGATCCTGCCCCTGCTCGCCCTCGCCTGGCTCTTGTGGACGATCGCCTACGGCGCCGGGGCCTTCGTGGTCGGCCTCATCCTCTTCCCCGTCTGGACGATGGTGGAGAAGGTCGGCGACGAGAGAGAGACCGTCGAGGAGGGATCGGCGATTCCCGCCTGACGCGTCTCGGCCACCGCCGGGCCGGTAGGCGCACACGCCCGCCGGCCCCTCCGCCCAGGGGCCCTGCCTGCGATCGCGCTCACGCGTCCACGAGATCGTCCGGAGGCTCCAGGTCGGGGGGCTCCCCCGAGACGATTCTCGCGCCCGCCCGGCGGATCTGCTCCACGTAGCGGAGCGGGATCCGCACGGCCACGAGCGCCTTGCCCCCGTCGTAGGTCACCTCCTCCACCTCTCCCCAGTCCCTGAGCCTCGCGAGAAGTCGGCCGTCTCCGGCATCCGCCTCCACGACGAGGTCCAGGTCTCGGCGGGTGACGTACTCGTAGACGGTGCGCGAGAGCTCGTCGAGCCCCGCCCCCGTCACGGCGCTCGTCCGCACGCCCTCGGGAAGGCGGTCCTCCAGGTGGCGGAGCACCAGCGGATCGCGCACGCGATCCACCTGGTTCAGGACGGCGATGCGAGGGACCCCGCCCGCCCCGATCCGGTGGAGGGTCTCCTCGACGACGTCCACGTGGTCGAGGTCGTCCGGGTCCGCCGCATCCACCACGTGGAGCAGGAGGTCGGCTTGACGGGCCTCTTCCAGCGTGGCCAGGAACGACGAGACCAGATGGTGGGGCAGATCGCGGATGAAGCCCACCGTGTCGGACAGGAACACCCGCTTCCCCGGCTGGACCTCCCAGGCGCGCGTCGTGGTGTCGAGCGTCGCGAACAACTGGTCCTGGACGAAGACGTCGGCACCGGTCAGCGCCCGGAGCAGAGTGCTCTTCCCGGCATTCGTGTATCCCACGAGGCAGACGGTGAAGAACCGGCGTCGGGCCCGCGTCTGACGCGCCCGGTGCAACTCCATCTCGTCCAGCTCCCGGCGGAGGTCCCGGATGCGCGTGCGGACGAGCCGGCGATCCACCTCGATCTGCTTCTCGCCGGGCCCGCGCAGCCCGATGCCGGCCCGGCCGGTGCCGACCTCGCGGTTCAGGTGGGTCCACAGGCGCTTGAGGCGCGGAAGGCTGTACTCCATCTGCGCCAGATCGACCTGCGTCTTCGCGAGCCGGGTGTGGGCGTGACGCACGAAGATGTCGAGGATGAGCTCCGTGCGGTCGATGACGCGCGCGTGGAGGAGTCGCTCCAGGTTGCGGGACTGCGAGGGCGATAGGTCGTGATCCACGATCACGAGGTCGGCGCCTGTCTCCTTCACGCGTTCGGCGATGGCCATCGCCTTCCCCTTGCCCAGGTACGTGGCCGGAGCGGGCGCGGACCGCTTCTGGATCACCGTATCCACGGTCTCGGCGCCGGCCGTGTCGGCCAGCCGGCGTAGTTCGTCCAGCGGCTCGGCGTAACTCGGCGCGGTCTCCGGAAGCACGAGGCCCACCAGGATCGCCCGCTCGCGGCGGCCCTCGTGCTCGCGGACCTTCCCCAGGGGATCGACCTTCAATCCGAGCCTCCCCGGACATCGGGTTCGGCGGGGACGCCCGGACCGACGGGCATGCGGCGTATCGCCTCGCCCCGACGATGCACGATGTGCACTCTCCAACCCGGGTCGCGGGAGGGGTAGTCCATCCGGAAGTGCGTTCCCCGGCTCTCCTCCCGCACCAGCGCCGACTCCGTTACGAGACGCGCGACGAGCAGCATGTTCAGGAGGGACAGGCGCTCGCGTCGATCGTTGCCCACGCGCAACGCGAACGACTCCCAGCCCCGGACGGCGCCGAGCGCCCCCGTCAGGTTCCCCCCGTTGCGCCCGATCCCGACAGCCCGCCACATCAGGGCCTTCAGCGAGCTGCGCAGGTCGTCCTCGTCCATGTAGCCCGATGCCGCGCCCGTGCCCGTCCCGGACAGCGGCACGGGCGTCTGGCCTCGTCCGTTCGCCTCGCGCGCCGCGGCCAGACCCGCCCAACGCCCCGCGACGAGCCCTTCCAGCAGCGAGTTGCTGGCGAGCCGGTTCGCGCCGTGGAGCCCGGAGGAGGACGCCTCGCCCGACGCGTACAACCCCGGAACGTCCGTGTGGCCATCCGCGTCGGTGGCGACGCCGCCGATCGTGTAGTGGGCGGCCGGTCGGATCGGGATCCGGTCCCGGGCCAGATCCAGCCCGTGCGCCCGGCAGGAGGCGGCCACGCCGGGAAAGCGCGCGCTGATGCGATCGGCATCGAGGTGACCGAGGTAGAGGTACACCCCCCCGACGCCGGGCTTGTGCAGGTGCCGCATGATCGCTCGTGAGACCTCGTCCCGGGGCGAGAGCTCCGCCTCCTCGAGATCGTCGCAGAGGAACCGCCGGCCATGGTCGTCCAGGATATGGGCACCCTCGCCCCGGATGGCCTCCGTCAACAGCAAGCGGGGGACGCCCGCGAGATAGAGGGTCGTCGGGTGAAACTGCACGAACTCCAGGTCGCGAATGGAGGCGCCGGCCCGAAAGGCCGCCGCAATCCCGTCCCCCGTCGCGCCCGGCACGTTGGTGCTCTCGCGGTAGACCTGACTGTAGCCGCCGCTGGACAGGACGGTCGAGGACGCCCATATGGCGCGGAGGCGACCGCGATTGAGGACGAGCGCGCCCCGACACACCCCCTCCGCGGTCAGGAGGTCCACGAGGAAGGCGTTCTCCCACCGGTCGATCCGGGCCTCGCCCTCGACGGCGGTCGCCAGCGTGTCGCGGATCTCGGCGCCGGTGGCATCGCCCCGCGCGTGCAGGATCCGTGGGGCCGAGTGGCCGCCCTCCAAGCCCTGGTCGGGGTCCCCGACCGCGCCGTCGAAGACCGCGCCCAGGTCCACCATCGCCCGGACGGCCTCCTCGCCCCCCTCCGTGATCCGACGCACCAGCGTCTCGTCGCACAGACCCTGGCCCACGCGAATCGTGTCCTCGGCGTGCCGTTCCGGCGAGTCCCCGTGCCCGCTCATGGCCGCCGCGACGCCGCCCTGGGCCGCGCCCGTGTTGCTGTCCTCGGCAGCCCCCTTGCAGATCAGGATGACACGACGCCCCTCACCGGCCGCCGCCAGTGCGGCCCGGTATCCGGCGACTCCCGTTCCGACCACCAGCACGTCGGTGAAGTGGTGCGGCAGCCGGAAGGTGTCGAACGAGACGAGATAGCGAGGGACGACCCCGTCCATGGGGCGCCTACGATACCCCGGGTCCGGGCAGACCGCGCCTCTCGGCCGCGCGAAGGGTCCCCGCGTACCGAGGGAGTCCCCGGCTGGCGACCTACAGATCCTCGGCTCGCGAGAGGCCCACCAACTCGAGCCGCGACATCTGTCCGAGACGGATGCGGAACGTTCCCACCTCCGTGTCGCCGCCCAGGAAGCGCTCCGCATCGGAGCGCTCGATCTCCACCTGGATCGACTTGCCCCGTCGGCTCGTGACCGTCGCCGGGTGGTAGCCCTTCGAGGGAATGTAGGCCTCGATCTCGATCGTCCGGATCTTCCGGAAGGGGATCTCGACGTACCCCTCCCCGCGCCGGGCGTTCAGGATGTTCGGTCCGTTGTAGAAGCCGAACTCCGTGGCCTCCGTCGTGACGCCCTTGGTGTCGGTCACCTTGACGTCCCAGGTGGCATAGTCGATCTCGTAGGTCCGGGCTTCGATCGCCCGGGGCGCCAGGGCGCCCACCGCCGCCAGGACCAGCCCGATCAGGGCGAAGCGTCCCATGCGTCCCATGATTCCATCCTTCCCCCGCCACTCGATCCGGCGGGTCGACCCTCGAATTGCACCCCCGGCAAGGCGCAACCCGACTTGGACGCCCACCCTAGCAGATTCCATGCGGTCCGGATGGTGGAGGCGACGGGACTCGAACCCGTAACCTCCGGCTTGCAAAGCCGGCGCTCTGGCCCGTTGAGCTACGCCCCCGTGATCGACCCTCCGGGCGAAGACGGCCCCACCCCACCGAGGTGGTGGGCGCACGTGGACTCGAACCACGGACCTCCGCCTTATCAGGGCGGCGCTCTAGCCGACTGAGCTATGCGCCCGGAACAGAATCGGGCGTCGACAGCCTACGGTCGTCCCCGCCCCAACGCAAACCGGGGCGCCCGTGTCCCGCCGGCGGAACGGGCCCCCCGAAAACGAACGACGCCGCCGGTCCCCCGCAGGGACCAACGGCGTCGATGGATATGCCCGGCATTGACCTACTTTCCCGACAGGAGTCAGTATCATCGGCCCCAGAGGCTTAACGGCCGAGTTCGGGATGGGATCGGGTGTGGCCCTCCGGGTATGGATACCGGGCGAAAGATGGTGTGAACAGGGTCCCCAGACGAAACCGACGGACATCGTGGCCCTTGGAATGGCGACGTTGCGAAGCGACCACTGGGGAATGCCGAAGCATTTCTCTTCCGCCCAACCCGAAGGCGAGCGGGAGAGAAAGTGGTCAAGCCGATCGACCGATTAGTACCAGTCCGCTGAACACATTGCTGTGCTTACACGCCTGGCCTATCAACCTCGTGGTCTTCAAGGGGTCTGGTAGGGAGAACTCGTTTCGGAGAGGGCTTCACGCTTATATGCTTTCAGCGTTTATCCGTTCCGGACATAGCTACCCGGCACTACCGCTAGCGCGATAACCGGCACACCAGAGGTCCGTCCAACCAAATCCTCTCGTACTAAGGTCAGACCTCCTCAGTTCTCCTACACCCACGGCAGATAGGGACCGACCTGACTCACGTCGGTCTGAACCCAGCTCACGTACCACTTTAATCGGCGAACAGCCGAACCCTTGGGACCTCCTACAGCCCCAGGATGTGATGAGCCGACATCGAGGTGCCAAACCCCCTCGTCGATATGGACTCTTGGAGGGGATCAGCCTGTTATCCCCGGAGTACCTTTTGTCTGATGAGCGACGCCCCTTCCACGCGGAAGCGCCGGATCACTAAGCCCTGCTTTCGCATCTGCTCGACCCATCGGTCTCACAGTCAAGCACCCTTCTACCTTTGCGCTCGACGCACGATTGCCAACCGTGCTGAGGGTACCTTTGGGCTCCTCCGTTACTCTTTGGGAGGAGACCTCCCCAGTCAAACTGCCCACCTAGCACTGTCCCTCAGCCGGATTCACGGCTTGAGGTTAGAGGTCAAACACCACAAGGCTGGTATTTCACTGATGACTCCCTCGGGGCTGGCGCCCCTCGGTAATAACGCCTCCCAGCTATGCTACACATGAGATGCCTAACGCCAATACTAGGCTACAGTAAAGGTTCACGGGGTCTTTCCGTCTGGCCGCGGGTTCACGGTATTTTCACCGCAACTACAGTTTCACCGAGTCCGTCGCTGAGACAGTTGGGCTGTCATTACGCTATTCATGCGGGTCGGAACTTACCCGACAAGGAACTTCGCTACCTTAGGACCGTCATAGTTACGGCCGCTGTTTAACGGGGCTTGGGCTCGAAGCTTTGACCGAAGTCTAACCTCTCACTTTAACCTTCCGTCACTGAGCAAGCGTCAGTCTGTATACATCGGCTTTAGGCCTTGGCACAGACCTGTGTTTTTGGTAAACAGTTGCAGCCCACCTTTCACTGCGACCTCCGGAAGCTCCAAACGCAGGTTCTTCACCTCCAGAGGCACTCCTTCTCCCGAAGTTACGGAGCTAATTTGCCGAGTTCCTTAGCGACGGTTCTCTCGAGCGCCTTAGGATATTCACCCCACCCACCTGTGTCGGTTTGCGGTACGGACGGTCGGCTCAATGCCGCGAAGCTTTTCTCGGAAGCATGGCATCGACGGCTTCGACGCATTAAATCGGTCTCGCCATCAGCTCTCGGGCTTCACGAAGCGCGGATTTTCCTACGCTTCACCCTACGGCCTTGGACCGGGACTGCTAGCCCCCGGCCCGCCTAGCCTTCTTCACCCCTCCTCGGCCTGGTTGCCCAGATACCGACCGGTACGGGAATGTTGACCCGTTGTCCATCGACTACGCCTTTCGGCCTCGCCTTAGGATCCGACTGACCCTGGGAGGATTTGCCTTGCCCAGGAAACCTTGGGTTTACGGCGATGTGGATTCTCACCACATTTATCGTTACTCGTGCCCGCATACTCACTCGAACAACGTCCACCAGTCATCACTGTCTGGCTTCAATCGCGGTTCGACGCTCGCCTACCCCGGCCGGGATCCTCGGATCCCGACCAGCCGCAGCTTCGGTTGCATGCTTAGTCCCGGTTATTATCGGCGCAGAAATGCTCGACCGGTGAGCTATTACGCACTCTTTAAATGATGGCTGCTTCTAAGCCAACATCCCGGCTGTCTTAGCACTTCCACTTCCTTATGCACTTAGCATGCATTGGGGACCTTAGCTGGCGGTCTGGGCTGTTTCCCTTTTGTCGAAGGAGCTTATCCCCCAACGACTCACTGCCGCGAAACAAACGGCGGTATTCGCAGTTTGGTTAGGTGGAGTAGGTTTGCACCCCCCCATCCCAATCAGTAGCTCTACCCCCGCCGATCTTCACGCGACGCTGCCCCTAAAGGCATTTCGGCGAGAACCAGATATCGAGAGGTTTGATAAGACTTTTACTCCTATCCACAGCTCATCCCAGGACTTTTCACCGCCCACGGGTTCGGGCCTTCACGCCCTGTTACAAGCGCTTCACCCTGGCCATGGAGAGATCACCTCTCTTCGGGTCTAATCCAGACGACTTGAATCGCGCTATTCGCACTCGCTTTCGCTTCGGCTCCGAACCTTAAGTTCTTAACCTTGCCGCATGGATTAACTCGCGGGCCCATTATGCAAAAGGTACGCGGTCACCCATTCCGGCCAAGGCCGGCATAGGGC
>CAVYXV010000009.1:0-305000 GCA_963772585.1 uncultured Planctomycetota bacterium | reverse complement strand
GTGTCCTGTGTGAGCCTCGCGCGACTTGCCCCCGCCCGAAGGCGAGAACGTGCACGCGGTGCTCTCGTGTCGTCATTGGCTTCCTCAAAGGATTCCCGGGACACGCGCGTTTCGTGGACCGGTCCGACCCTCCCGAAGGAGCGTCACGACCGGCGTGGAAACGCACGAAAGGAATCCTTGGCGAGGAGGCCTTCGCCTCCCCGCATCTCGAGGCCGTCTCGTGATGTCAAGGAACGTGTCGCACCGCAATTCGCAGCGCGAAGTTCGGGAGGTTACCCCGGCCCGGGGCCGCACCCACTTTTTTCCGACAGCCGCGCGCCGGGCCCACCGATCCGCGGAATTCGCACGTTTCGGCGACCCGAATTCCTCGGCCCCGTCGATGGTGCGATCCGCTCTCGAGCCCCGCGCCGTCGTCGGCGCAGCCGGGCGGGTTCCGCCGTCGGCAGAGACCGCACGGTCCGTCCGTGCTCGGTCTCGCCGCGGTGGCCATCCGGCTCGCGAACCTCTCCGAATCCCTACGTGGAAAAGAGCACGGAACGGATCGCTTCCGTCCTCCCTGCGCGGTATCCCCTCTCGGACATCGGGTGCAGAAACTTCCGGGGATACCCCTGAGGGCCCCACAGAGTACCACGTACGGCGGGCCCATCAAGATCTTCCGCCAAAGCGAGGCCGCCATGAATCGCCCCGTCCCTCCCCTGCCGCCGACGTGGCCGACGCCCTACCCGCGCCACGGCCCGGCCTCCGCGGACGAGGCCCGCGGCCTGGACCGGGATGCCGAAGCGGCCGGGGTGCCCTCCTTCGTCCTGATGGAGCACGCCTCCCTCGGGGTCGCCGCGCTGGCCGCCCAGATGGTCGCGCCCGGGCGGACCGTGGTCGTCCTCGCCGGCCCGGGGAACAACGGCGGGGACGGGTACGGGGCCGCCCGCTTCCTGGCCTCCTGGGGCCGGCCCGTGCGACTCCTCCGAGCCGCCCGGCGTCCTCCCGATCCCGCGGGCGACGCGGGGCGCGAGGCGGCCCTCGCCGCCCGGGAGGTCGCCGTAGAGGACCTGTGGCACCGCCCCAGGACGCTTGCGGGGGCCCTTGCGTCGGCCGAGCTCGTGGTGGACGCCCTCTTCGGGGTCGGCCTCGCGCGCGACCTGGAGGCCCCCTACCCGGAGTGGATCCGCGCCGTGAACGCCGCCAACGCGCTCCGCCTCGCGGTGGACATCCCCTCCGGCCTCGACGCCGACGCCGGCCAGCCGCGCCCGGTGGCCGTCCGGGCCCACGTCACCGCGACCATGGCCGGTCCCAAGACGGGCATCCTCGCACCGAGAGCCGGCGCCGCGTACGCGGGGCACGTCGTCGAGATCGACATCGGCCTGCCGGGAACGGTCCACGGCCCCCGCCGGCTCGCCGACGGGGGCCTGTCTCCGGGGGACGGCGGGTGCGGGGAGGGCTGACCCAGAGGCTGTGAAGGAAGCGCCGAGGGCGCGAGGCCGAGCGTGGGAGGGCGCGAGGAGGGGGCGAGAGGAGGGGGCGCCCCTCCACGGTCGCAGACGACGAGGCACGCCCGATCGCGGGGCCGCAGCCGGCCGAAGCCCCGGACCTCGGTTCCCTTGCGCCCTCTCAGTCCCCGAACGGAAGGATCTCGATCCGCGTCGGCTCCCCGCCCGCGGCGTCGCGTCCGCGCAACCACCGGTAGAGCTCCGTGGCGTCGTCGTTCGCGAGCCGGATGCAGCCGTTGCTGCAGGCCGTCCCGACGGTCTCCGGCTTGTTCGTGCCGTGGATGCCGATGCCCGCATCCTCGGGGATCCGCTCGCTCGCGATCCCGATCCACATCGAACCCAGCTCGTTTCGCGGGTCGCCGTAGGGAACGGGGCCTTCCGGGCTCCACCAGTCCGGATTCTCGCTGCGCTTCTTGCCCACGTGAAAGGTCCCCGACGGCGTCGGCTTGTCGGGCTTTCCGACGCCCACGGCGAACCCCTTCACGAACCAGTCGCCGAGGAAGAGGGCGAGCCGCTTGTACTTCTGGTTGACCACGACGTGGAGGGGCTCCACCGGCAGGAGCAGGATCTCGCCGGCCTGGACGCGCCGCGGGTCGAGCCGGCCCTTGTTCCAGAAGAGTAGCGCGTTCGGGCCGTAGGGAAGGCGGTTCCTCGATACCGTGCTGAGCGGCGCCTCTCCCGGCGGCACGCGGTACGGCCGCGTCAGCCCCTCGAGACCGCCGCCGTCCTGCTTCGCGAAGGTCATCACACTCCGATTGAGGTCCTGGATCTTCGCCACGAGCTTGCCACGTTCCTCCGTCGGACGACCGTCCCTTCCGAAGAACTCGGGGAGCCAGATCCCTCGCGAGAGCAGACGCCGGGCGGCATCGAAACCTCGCATCCGCTCGGCACCCTGCGCCTTCTCGGCGCGCGCCGCCTGGGCGAGCCCCAGCTTCACTTCGAAGCGTCGCGCCGAGGGCGCATCGCCCGCTTCCTTCTGGAGCTTGGAGACCGCCACGTCGTAGGCGGCCCGGTCGCGCGCCCGATGTGCGCGCGCGATCTCGCCCAGGATCTCCTGCGCGTGCTGCTCGGCCGCATCCGGGGTCGCCCCGGCCTCCTCCTCGCCGGGCGGCACCGCCGGAGGTCCGTCGCCTGGCTTGGAGAGGGGGGGGCGGCCGGGCGCCGGGCCGGAGGCCGGGCCTTCCTCGCCGCTTCGGCCGCAAGCCCCGAGCGCAAGGAGCCCCACGAGCAGCCATGCCGTCTGCCAGGTACCGTTCGGCCTCATCCGACCTCCCTCCGGGGTCCCCCCCATCCATCGTGGAGGAACGGGCTTCATCCTACGAGGGGTTGCATCCCGCGCAATCCGCCCGGGCGATCGCAAGCAGCATAGGGGCGCAGGGGGACGCTCCCCCGAGGGGCCGTTTGGGCCCCGCGTCTCCCCGGAGCGGCGGCGGCGCGAAACCCGCTCGAGCGTCGCCGGCAGTCTGGATCCTGCTGAGCCCTCCACGTAGGTGGGCTCGCCTGTGGCGCATTCGAGCCTGCAGGCGCCTTTCGGCGGAGCGGGCTCTGGTTCACCGACAAAGGGGAATCCTGGGATTGTGATATCGGCTCAGGGATTACGCGCCGACGGCCGCTCGAGCGGTGACCCCAAGTCTAGCACCTCGGTGCGTCGGGGTCGGCTCGGGCTTTCGTCACGACCCGCTTCGGACGGTCCACCCTCGCTGCTCGATCGACGCGACGATGCGGCGCCGCAGGCGGTCCGCCTTCCGGGGCGTGAGGGTCCCTTCGGGATCGAGGAGGTCCAGTCGGAATGCGAGGCTCCGGTGTCCTTCCGGAATCCCCGGGCCCTCGTACACGTCGAACACCTGCACGTCCCGCACCCGGTCCCCGTCCACACCCTCGATGGCGGCGGCGACCTCGCTCGACGGCGTGCGCCGCGGCACGACGACGGCCACGTCGAACGGCACGACGGGATAGCGGTGGATGGGTCGGTAGCCCCCACCGCGCTCGCCCCGGGCCGCCAGACAGGCGTCCAGCGAGATCTCCGCCACGGCCGCACGACCCGCGAGGCCGAAGGCTCGCCCCACGCCCGGGGTCACCTCGCCGGCGACGGCCAGGATGTGCCCCCCCCCTCCACCACCGCGGCCCGCCCCGGATGAAGCCACACCGGAGCGGGGAGCCCCACCGCCAGCGCGTCTCCGCGGGCTTCGCGTACGCGGACCGCGTCCACGGGCACGGCCTCCAGGGTTCGCTTCACGTCCTCCAGGAGGTCGCGAACGAGCGTCCCCTCGGGATCCTCGGCGAGCTCCGCGTCCCAGGCGAGGAGCCCGACAACGCGGATCTCGGCGGGCAGCGCGTCCGCCTCGGGCACGAGAACGAGCCGGCTCTCCTCCCACACGCGGCCCCGCGGCTCGCGCGTCGCGTTCGCCGCCGCCACGGCCAGGAGCGCCGCGGCGGTCGTCTTCGCCATGCGGTCCTGGTCCTCCGTCAGGGGGTTGGCGAGCTCCACGTGCGGCTCGCGCGACATGCCCAGTCGCTCGACGTCCCGCGGGCCGTAGTAGGCATACGACATGACCTCGTTCAGCCCGAGATCGTCGCTCAGGCGCACGGCCACGCGCCGCGAAAGCCGTCGCAGGGGCGACGGACGGGTGGGCGTGAGCGCACCCACGGGGGGCGTGCTCGGCACCGTCGCGTACCCGCGAATCCGCCCCACCTCCTCCACGAGGTCGGCGTCGCACTCGACGTCCTTGGTGGCGCGCCACGACGGCACCCTGACGTGGAGGACGTCCTCCTCCTCCTCGACCTCGAACCCCAGGGCGAGGAGGTTCTGCCGGATCTCCGCGTCGGAGATCTTCATGCCCAGCCGACGGCCCACCATCACGTAGGGGAGGTCCACCACGCGCGGCACCGGGGGACGCGGGAAGACGTCCGTCACCCGCCGGACGACCCTCGCTCCCGGGCAGAGGTCGAGCACGAGCTCGGTGAACCGCCGCGCGGCCGCGAGGGCGCGCTCGGGGTCGAGGTGCTTCTCGAAACGGGTGCTCGCCTCGGTCCGCAGCTTGTGGCGCTGGGCCGATCGCCGCACGCGAACCGGGTCGAAATTGGCCGACTCCAGCAGCAGGGTCGTGGTGTCGGGCCGCACTTCGCTGTTCTCGCCCCCCATGACGCCGGCGAGGGCGACCGGGCGCGACCCGTCGGCGATGACGAGGTCCTCCGCCGTGAGGCGCCGCTCGACGCCGTCGAGCGTGGTCATCGGCTCGCCGTCCGTGGCCCGCCGGACGACGATCCGCCCGCCCGCCAGATCCCGGATGTCGAAGGCGTGGATCGGTTGGCCCTGCTCCAGCATGACCAGGTTCGTCAGATCGACGAGGAGACCGAGGCTCCGCACGCCCAGCGCCTCCAGACGCGAGCGGAGCCACCGGGGGGACGGCCCGTTCTGCACGCCTTCCAGCACCACGGCGACGTAGCGGCGACAGCCCTCCTCGTCCTCGATTCCGACCGGGAAGCCCTCGCCCCGGGCCGCCTCGAACGCCGCGTCCGCCCGGGGCGCGCCGGGGGGCTCGAAGGCGGCCCCCAGGAGCGCCGCGGCCTCGCGCGCGAAGCCGACGTGGCCCCAGAGGTCCGGGCGGTGCGTCAAGTCCGGGTTCTCGATCTCGAGAACCGCGTCGCGGACCGCGAGCGCATCCGCGGCCGGCACGCCGAGGGCCGTGCCCTCCTCCAGGACGACGATCCCCGCGTGGTCCTCGCCGAGGCCCAGCTCGTCCTCCGCGCAGATCATCCCCGCGCTTTCCACGCCGCGGATCGCGCGGCGGGTGAGCTTCAGGCCGTTCGGCAGGACGACGCCCTCGGGCGCGAAGAGCACGGTCTGCCCCTCGGCGACGTTCGGGGCGCCGCAGACCACCTCGATCGGGTCCGCGCCCTGTCCCGCGTCCACGGTGCAGAGGCGGAGCCGGTCCGCGCCCGGATGGGGCCGGACCCTCGTGACGCGGGCCGTGACCACGCCGTCGAGTTCGTCGCCCCGCCGCGTGACGCTCTCGACGCCGACCGTGTGGAACGTCAAGCGGTGTGCGAGCTCCTCGGGCGAGGTCCCGCCCAGGTCCGCGAGTTCCTTCAGCCAATGGTAGGAGAGCTTCATCGTTCGACTCCCCGGCGAAACTGCCTCAGGAACCGCAGGTCCCCGCTCATGAAGTGCCTGAGGTCCTCGACGCCGTAGCGAAGCAGCACGAGGCGCTCGATCCCGAAGCCGAACGCGAACCCGGAGTAGGCCGTGGGATCGATCCCCCCATCTCGAGCACGCGCGGGTGCACGAGGCCGCACCCCACCAGCTCGAGCCAGGACCCGCCCCAGCGCACGTCCATCTCGAAGCCCGGTTCGACGAAGGGGAAGTAGCTCGGACGGAGCCTCACTTCCGCCTCGCCCTCGAAGAGCTCGGACAGGAACGACTTCATCACGTAGAGCATGTGCCCGACGCTGACGTCCCGATCGACCATCAGCCCCTCGAGCTGGTGGAACGTGTGTTCGTGCGTCGCGTCCGCGGCCTCGTTGCGGAAGACGCGACCGATGGCGACGCTGCGGATGGGGAGGCGCCCGCGCTGCATCAGCCGCAATTGGACCGGGCTGGTGTGGGTCCTCAACACGTGTCCCTGCTTCGTCCAGAACGTGTCCTGGAGATCCCGGGCCGGGTGGTCGGCCGGCACGTTCAGGGCCTCGAAGTTGTGCCAGTCGTCCTCGACCCAGGGGCCGTCGGCAAGCTCGAACCCCATCCCGAGGAAGATGTCCTCGATCTCCAGGCAGGTCTGGGTGAGCGGGTGGAGCGACCCCAACGGGCGCACCGTTCCCGGCAGGGTCACGTCGACCCATTCCGTCGAGGCGAGGTCGGCCTCCCGCTCGCGGGTGAGCGCGTCCCGCCGCTCCTCGGCGGCCGCTTCCAGCGCGTCCTTCGCCTCGTTGGCCGCCTTGCCGACCGGGCCCCGCTCCTCCTTGGGCAGCGTCCCGATCGTCCGGAGGACCTCCTGGAGGCGGCCCTTGCGGCCAAGGACGGCCTGGAGAGCGGCCGTGACGCCCTCGGCGCCGCCGGCCCGGCGGATGGCCTCGAGGCCCTCGTCCCGGAGGGCATGGATCCGGTCGATCATCGCTTCACCTCCATGGGGTCCTGGCCTCCCGCTCCCCGGCCGCGCCTCCCGAGCGGAAGCGGGAAGTCTACCGACGCGGCGCCCATCCGCCCGTCCCGGGGCCGTCGCCGCCGCGGCGGGACGGGCCGACCGGCGGGAAGCGGGCGGCCGGTTCCCGCGCCGCCACGGCAACGGCCCCCTCGGCGGGGACGTCGGCCGCGGCCGCTCGGCCCGGTCGAGGCGACGGCAGGACCTTCCGCGACGTGTCGCCACGTCGCGGGGCACGCCTCATGCCCGGCGCGCCACCTCCACGATCGCGTCGAACGCCTTCGGGTCCCGGATGGCGATCTCGGAGAGGACCTTGCGATTGAGCTCGACGCCCGCCTCGCCCAGGCCGTGGACGAATCGGCTGTACATCATCCCGCGGGCGCGGGTCGCAGCGTTGATCCGGAGGATCCAGAGGCGGCGGAAGTCGCGCTTCTTGCGGCGCCGCCCGATATAGGCGTACTGCCAAGCCCGGTGGACGGACTCCTTCATCACCTTGTACTGGCGATGGCGGGCGCCCCAGAACCCCTTCGCGGCCTTGAGCAGCCGACGCTTGCGGGCGAGACGGGCGGGAGTGTTCGTGACGCGTGCCATGCTCGGTGGTTCCTTCCCGGCCCCCAGGATCCTCCGTGGCGGCGGGGTCCGTCGTGCCGGCGTCGTGCCGGGTCCGTCCTGTCAAGTCCGTCGTGCCAACTCCGTCGTGCCGGATCAGCCGTGATTGTGGAGCTGCGCCCGGATCATCCGCGCCTGGGCGCTGGTCACGACCTCCGGGTGGCGCAGCCGCCGGCGACGCTTCGCCTTCATCTTGCTCATGATGTGGCTGGTGTTCGCGCATCCCAACGGAACGACCTTGCCCCGCTTCGTGAGCTTGAAGCGCTTGACGATCGCCTTGCGGGTCTTGAGCTTGGGCATGGTTCCTTCCCGGGATCGGCGATGTCCGCCGGAAATCGAGGGGAAGCCGGGATCGTAGCCCGCGGGAGGAGGCGGTCAAGCGATCCGCGGGGCCCCCCGCTTCCCCCGGGACGGTCCCCTCCCGGGGCCCGCCCGGGGCGCGGGCCGGCGCGCAGGTCGCCCCCCGATCTCCGACGTCGTCCCCGGCGTCCTCGCCTGGAGGCTCACCGCCGGGACATCAGCATCGTCATGCGGCGCCCCTCCATCCGGGGCTCCTGCTCCACCTTGGCCATGTCGGCGAGCCGCTGGGCTACCTCCCGACAGTGCTTCATGCCGAGTTCCTGGTGCACCATCTCGCGGCCGCGGAACAGGATCATCACCTGGACCTTGTCGCCGCGGGAGATGAACTCCCGCGCCTTCTCGACGCGGATCTCCAGCATGTGCGGATCGGTCTTCGGCCTCAGGCGCACCGTCTTCAGCTTGGACTGGTGCTGCTTCTTCTTCGACTCGTGCGCCTTCTTGCTCTGCTCGTACTTGTACTTGCCGTAGTCCAGGATGCGGGCGACCGGGGGCCGGGAGTTCGGGGCGACCTCGACGAGGTCCATGCCCACCTCCCGCGCCATCTCCAACGCCTGCGGGGTGTCGACCACGCCGATGCGCTTCCCTTCGTGGTCGATCAGCATCACCTGTCGGATCGTGATGCGTTCGTTGACCCTCGGCCCCATTTCCCGGGGCATGCTTCGATCGAAACGACGACGGATTGGGATCTCCTCCTTTCACGGACGTTCCCGGACCGCACGCCGGTCACGGGAAGAGCGCCGCCCGGGGGGCGGCGGCGATGGACGTACCGCGACTGCGAAGGGCGCAGGGTCGCGGCGGCGATCAAGCCGCTCAGGAACGAGCACGGATCGACTCGTGGGCCAACGCCAGGAATGCCTCGACATCCATCGGGCCTAGATCTTCGCCCGAGCGGCGCCGAACCGCAACCTTGCCCGCCGCCGCCTCCCGCCCGCCGACGACCAGCAGGTAGGGCACGCGCTCCAGGGTGGCGTCCCGGATCTTGGCCCCGATCTTGTCGCCCCTCCGGTCCGCGTCCGCCCGGAGCCCCTCCCCGCGGAGGCGCTCCACCACGGTGTCGGCGTAGGGCGCCTGGGCGTCCGTGATCGGCAACACGCGGGCCTGCACGGGCGAGAGCCAGGTGGGGAGCTTGCCGGCGTGGTGCTCCAGGAGGACCCCGATCATGCGCTCCATGGAGCCCACGATCGCCCGGTGGATCATCACCGGACGGGGACGGCTCCCGTCGGAGGCGACGTACTCCAAGCCGAACCGCTCCGGCATCTGGAAGTCGAGCTGGATGGTCCCGCACTGCCACTTGCGACCGAGGGAGTCGGTCAGGTCGAAGTCGATCTTCGGGCCGTAGAAGTTGCCCTCCCCCGGGGCCACGACGTAGGGCTTCCCGTGGCGGTCGAGGGCGGCGGCCAGGGCCGCCTCGGCCTTGTCCCAGACGGATTCTTCCCCCATCCGGTCCTCCGGACGGGTCGAGAGCTTGACGTCGATCCGGTCGAAGCCGAGGACGCCGTAGACCACCTCGAGCATGTCGATGCAGTCGATGACCTCGTCCTCGATCTGGTCCGGGGTGCAGTAGACGTGGGCGTCGTCCTGGACGAATCCGCGCACGCGGAAGAGGCCGTGGAGCACACCGGAGAGCTCGTAGCGGTGCACGAGCCCGAACTCGCCGAGCCGGAGCGGCAGATCGCGGTAGGACCGCATGGCGGTGCGGTACACGATGCACGCGCCGGGGCAGTTCATCGGCTTGACCGCGTACGACCGATCCTCCTTCTCGACGAAGTACATGTTCTCCCGGTAGTGGTCGTAGTGGCCGGACTGCCGCCACAGCTCGTCGGTGAGGATCAGGGGGGTGCGGATCTCCTGGTAGCCGCGCCGCTCGAGTTCGCCGCGGACGAGGGACTCGATCTCCTTCCAGACGACCAGCCCCTTGCGGTGCCAGAAGGGAAAGCCGGGCGCCTCCTCGTGGAAGGAGAAGAGATCCGAATTCCCGGCCGATCCGGCGGTGGTCGCGCTTCTTCGCCTCCTCCAGCATCCGGAGGTGGGTGTCCAGCTCCTCGCGGGTGAAGAAGGCGGTGCCCCGCACCCGCTGCATCGGGATCCCGGTGGCGTCGCCACGCCAGTAGGCCCCCGACACGGCGAGCAGCTTGAAGTGCTGGATCCAGGAGGTATCGGGAACGTGCGGTCCCTCGCACATGTCGGTGAAGGCCCCGGAATCGTAGAAGCTGATCGTGTCCTCGGGGATCTCGTCCACGTGGGGGATCTTGAGGGCGTACCCCCGCTCCTCCAGTCGTGCCTTCGCCGCCGAGCGGTCGAACTCCTCGCGGTGGTACGGGCGCCTCTCCGCGACGATCTCCCTCATGCGCGCCTCGATGGCGGGGAGGTCGTCCTCGGTGAGGGGGCGGGGGGTGCGGAAGTCGTAGTAGAAGCCGTCGTCGGTCGCCGGCCCGAATCCCAGGTCGGTCCCGGGGTGGAGGTCGAGCACGGCCATGGCGAGCAGGTGTGCCGCGCTGTGGCGAAGCACGTGCAGGGCCTCGGGGTCGCGGGCGGTCAGGACGCGGAAGGGGCCGGAGCGCCGGATCGGGCGGTCCACCTCGACGACGTCGCCGTCCACCTCGCCAGCCACGGCCGCGCGCGCGAGGCCGCTTCCGATCCCCTCGGCCACCTGGCGCACCGTCGTCCCCGGCGCCACCTGCCTGGTGGAGCCGTCGGGAAGGCGGAGCACGAGCGCCGGGGACATCGGAAGCGTCCTTTCGTCGGAGGCAGGGCCGGGCGCCGGCCACGCGGCGCGGCCGGCGAGCCCCGCATCGTACGGGATGGGACGGCCGCTGGCGCGCCCCGACGCGGCCCCGCCGCGGGTCAGGCGTCGCCCGGGGACGCCTCGTCCAGGGAGAGGCCAAGCTCGCCGAGCTGGGCCTCGTCCACGACGGACGGGGCCTCGCTCATCAGGCAGACGGCCTGGGTCGTCTTGGGGAAGGCGATCACCTCCCGGATGGTCGGCTCGCCGAGCAGGCTCGCCACCAGGCGGTCGAAGCCCACGGCGAAGCCTCCGTGGGGGGGCGTGCCGTAGCGGAGCGCGCGGAGGAACCAGCCGAAACGCTGCTCCGCGCGCGCGGGATCGATCCCGATGAGCCGGAAGACGTCCGACTGGAGGTCCTCGCGGTGGATGCGGATGCTCCCACCGACGATCTCCCAGCCGTCGAGCACGAGATCGTAGGCCTCGGCCCGCAGGCCGAGGACACGCTCCCGCGGAGCCGCGGCGACGCCGCCCCCGACCACCTCCCTCAGAATCGGCACGTCCGCGGGCACGAGGTTGGTGAAGGGGTGGTGGAGGGCGTCGTAGCGCGCCTCCTCCTCGTTCCACTCGACGAGCGGCATGTGGTGGACCCAGAGCAGGGCGCTCCGTCCCTCGTCCACCAGCCCGAGCAGGCGGCCGAGCTCCGTCCGGGCCATGTGGAGCACCCGGTGGACGAGCGTCGCCGCGCCGGCGGCGACCACGAGCAGGTCGCCCGCGTCGGCCCCCGCGGCGCGAAGCAGCCCCGGGCCGGCGCCGTCGGCGAGGAAGCGTCCGAGCGGACCGCTGGCGCCCTCCTCGGAGATCTTGGCCCACGCGAGGCCCGCGGCGCCCTGGGCCTTCGCCTCCCGGTCCAGGCCTTCCACCTGCTTGCGGGAGAGGGCCGCCCCGCCGGGCGCGGCGATCGCCTTCACGACGCCACCCGACGCGGCGGCCTCCACGAACGGGGCGAAGCCCGTCGCCGCGGCCGCCTCGGTCACGTCCGAGAGCTCCAGCGGGTTTCTCAGGTCGGGGCGGTCGATGCCGAAGCGCCCCGTCGCCTCCTCCCACGTCAGGCGGGGGACGGGCGTCTCGACGGCGTGGCCGCGGTACTCGCGGACCAGGTCCACGATCAGGGGCTCGAGAATGGCGTAGATGTCCTCCTCGCGGACGAAGGAGGCCTCCACGTCCACCTGCGTGAACTCCGGCTGCCGGTCCGCGCGAAGGTCCTCGTCGCGGAAGCAGCGGGCGATCTGGTAGTAGCGGTCCACCCCCCCCACCATCAGGATCTGCTTGAACAGCTGGGGGCTCTGGGGGAGGGCGTAGAACCGCCCGGGACGCACCCGGCTCGGCACCAGGTAGTCGCGGGCTCCCTCGGGCGTGGACCGCGTGAGATACGGCGTCTCCACCTCCGTGAAGCCGTGCCCGTCCAGGTGGGCCCGGAACCGCGCGAGGATGCGGGCGCGCTCCCGGAGGATCTCCTGCATCCGCGGGCGCCTCAGGTCGAGGTAGCGGTGCCGGAGGCGCACCTCGGTCCCCGCCTCGACGTGCTCGGCGGGGTGGAACGGCGGCACTTCGCTCGCGGAGAGGACCTCCAGATGGCGGACTTCCACCTCGACGTCCCCCGTCTCCATCTTCGGGTTGCGGGCTTCGGGCGGGCGCTCCAGCACCCGACCCTCGACGCGGACGACCCACTCGGGCCGCAGCGCCTGGGCCGCCTCGTGGAGCGCCGGATCCACGTCGCCGCGGAACGTGGCCTGGGTCAGGCCGTAGCGATCGCGCACGAGCACGAACAGGACGCCGCCCTGGCTGCGCACGGTGTGCACCCAGCCGGCCACGGCCACGTCCTGTCCCACGTGCTCGCGGCGAAGCGCTCCGCAGGTGTGCGTCCGGTACGAGGTCTGCATCGGAGGATTCCGTTTCGGGGACGGGGAAGCGGCCGAGGGTACTCGCCGCGCCGCGGCCCCGGAATGAGGAACCCGGCCGCGCGGGCGGGAAACGCGCACTTCCCGCCGCGGTCGCGCCCTCCCGCCGAGCGCACGATACGGACGCGGGCAACCGAACGGACGCGATGGCTCCGCTCGAGCATCCGTTCCGCGCCGGACTCCTAGAACCGCGCGTTCGGCGTCGTCGGCCGGCCGCAAGGAAGGGAACGCAGAAGCGATCCGTCGCCCCGAGAATGCGTCCGTAAATTACGTCCCTGTTTTGCGCTTCGCTCCCTGCCGCGCAGGGCGGAGCGTGTAGTTCCAGTCGCCATGGAACTCGTGCCGCTTGATGTCGAGCATCGCCATCTGCTCGTCGCTGACCTCGAGCCCCTTCTCGTACTCCCGGTCGTCGAGCTCGCAGTAGACCTTCAAGCCGGTGGATGTCGTCGTGGAGGCGACGAGGTTGACGATGGCGGCGTGGGACTCAAGTGGCTTGCCGCGCCAGTTCCGGGTGATGAACGAGAAGAGCCGGTGCTCGATCTTGTTCCACTTCGACGTGCCGGGAGGCAGGTGGCATACCATGATGGTGAGGCCCGTCCGGTTGGCGAACTTCTGCAGCTCCCACTTCCAGAGGCGAACCCGAGTGCCATTGCCGCCGCCGCCGTCTGCTGTGATGAGCAGGGATCGCGCGCGGGGGTAGCGACGACGACCGAGTCGCTTCCACCAGGTCCGGATCGTGTTGACCGCGAACTCAGCCGTGTCGTGGCTGATGCCCACTCCGACCCAGCCCACATTCTCTGCCAAGTCGTAGACCCCGTAGGGTGCCACCTTGCCCAGCTCCTTGTCGATGAAGTCGTGGACACGTACGGCGGGCGGCTTGCCCCGACGCCGCCATTCTCGACCCCTGTTGGCGAAATCGCCCACGTTCTCCTTCTTCTTGGTGTCCACGGAGATCACCGGTCGGCCTGTCTTGAGGAATCGTATGGCCTGCGCGTTGATGTACTCGAACCGGGCGTTGCGATCCACGTGAGCAGCACCTTCCCGGGTCTTGCGGGTTCCCTGGAGACTGTACCCCAAGGCATGGAGCAACTGCCCTACCACCGTCCGGCCCGCAACGTGTCCCTCCGCGGCGAGCTCCTGGGAGAGCCGGCGTGTGCTCTTGAGCGTCCAGCGCAGGGGGGACATGGGATCCCCTCTCGACAGCGGCTCCACCAGGGCCTGGAGAACGGACCACAGGTCGGGATCCACATCCTCTTGGCGCTTCCTGCCCGCACCGGGCGCACGGATCCGGCCTGGATCGAGCGCCGGAGGATCCAGGGCTTCTCTCACTCCACGCCTGATCGTCTTGTGAGCCAACCCCGTGACGCGGTGGACGGCAGCGATGCCTCCCCAACCGGCAGCGAGGGCCTCCGCGCCTGCCCACCGTCGAAGGCTGCGCTCGGTGAGCGTGTCGCGCACCGCTGCGTATCGCTCACCGATCGCCTCGACGTCCGCCATACACCGGTAGATCGGTAGAAGAAATCAGGGACTTTGTTAACGGGCGCATCCCGACGGCAGGGCCCGAGGCGAACGCGATTCCGAACGGGTCGTGTTCCGCTTCGAGGGCGACGACCCTGGCCAGGAGCCGGAGGCCCCCTCCGCCCCGAGAACAGACGGGAGGAGGATCCACCCAGAGGAACCCTCCCGACTCCCGAATCGGAGGCCTCGTCCGCGGGGCGAGAACGCTTCGACGCTGGTCCTGATCGGTACGACGGCACGACTCACAGCACGTAGCGGCCGAGGTCGCGGTCCTCGAGGAGGTCGCCCATGCGCTCGTAGACGTAGGCGCGGTCCACCCGCACATGGTCGCCCTTCCGGGCCGGCGCGTCGAACGAGATGTCCTCCAGCACGCGCTCCAGCACGGTGCCCAGCCGGCGGGCGCCGATGTTCTCATGCTGGTTGTTCGCGCGGGCCGCCACCCGGGCCACCTCGGCGATTCCGTCCTCGGTGAACGCCAGGCGCACCCCCTCGGCGCCGAGCAGGGCCGTGTACTGCTTCGTGAGCGCGCCCTTCGGCTCGACGAGGATGCGGACGAAATCCGCCTCGTCCAGGCTGTCCATCCTCACGCGGATGGGGAAACGGCCCTGGAGCTCCGGCAGCAGGTCGGACGGTTTGCTCACGTGGAAGGCGCCCGCAGCCATGAAGAGGATGTGGTCCGTCTTCACCATGCCGTGGCGCGTGGAGACCGTCGTGCCCTCCACCAGGGGGAGCAGATCGCGCTGGACGCCCTGACGCGAGACGTCGGGTCCGCTGCCCTTCGCCTCGCCCATGGCGATCTTGTCGATCTCGTCCAGGAAGACGATTCCGCTGTTCTCGACGAGGCGGACGGCCTCCTCCCCGACGTTCTCCTTGTCCACGAGGCCCTCGGACTCCTCCTCCGTGAGCACGGTCATGGCCTCGCGCACCGTCACACGCCGGGTTTCGAGCTGCGGGGGGCGCTGTCGATTGAGCAGCTTCAGGAACGCGTCGGAGTCGATCCCCATCTGGGACATCATCTCCTGGGGGAAGATGCTGCCGAGCGCCTGGCCGGCGTTCTCCTTCACCTGGACGGCCACCTCGCGCTTGTCCAGCGCGCCCGCGCGAAGGAGCTCCCTCAGACGTACGCGCTCGGCCTTCATGTCGGTCATCGGGACGGCCCGCGTGTCGTCCCGGCGCAGGCCGAGCGGGTCGAGATCGGGATCGCCGGAGCGGACCTCGGCGAGCAGCGCATCGAGCACCCGCTCCTCGGCCGCCGACCGCGCGCGGGCAATGACTTCGTGGCGCGCCTTCTCGCGAACCATGGCGATGGCCCCTTCCACGAGGTCGCGGACGATCGACTCGACGTCCCGACCGACGTAGCCCACCTCCGTGTACTTGGACGCCTCGACCTTCGTGAAGGGGGCGCCGATGAGCGTGGCGATCCGCCGCGCGATCTCCGTCTTCCCGATGCCCGTGGGACCGATCAGGAGGATGTTGCGGGGGGTGACCTCCTCGCGGAGATCGTCGCCGAGCTGCAGGCGCCGCCAGCGGTTCCGGATCGCGACGGCGACGGCGCGCTTCGCGGCCGCCTGCCCCACGACGTGGCGATCGAGCGCCTCGACGATGCGGGCGGGCGTCAGTTCGCGGTCGGGGTCCTTCACCATGCCCCGAGCGTACGGAGCCGCGGGGCTCCTGCCGAAGGTCGTCCAGGGCCTGGCCGAGAACGGGTGTCGGAGAGCGGAAGACGACCGTGGCTCCGGGACGGGCCCTCGGAGGCTGGGCGGCCGTCGTCCCGCCGGCGTGGCCCGTCCCCGAACACCCTCCGGCGGCAGGCCTACGCGGCCGGCCACGCCCGGCCGTCGCCCGAGCGTGGGCCTGCTTCCGACGCGCTCAGTCCCGGGACTCCAGGACCGTGATCCGGTCGTTCGTGTAGAGGTCCATCTCGGACGCGATCCCGAGCGCCGAGCGGCAGGCCTCGGCGAGCGGCATGTCGGCGTGCCGGAGCAGCGCCCGAGCGGCCGCGCCGGCGACCGCCCCTCCGCTGCCGGCGTAGAGGATGTCGTCGTCCGGGGCGATGACGTCGCCGGTGCCGGACACGAGGAGCATGTGCTCGGGGTCGGCGAGCAGCAGCATCGCCTCGAGGCGTCGCAGCACGCGGTCCTTCCGCCAGTCCTTCGCCAGCTCCACGGCGGCCTTGACGAGCTGGCCGCCGTGCTCCTCGAGCTTCGCCTCGAAGCGCTCGAGCAGGGCGAGCGCGTCGGCCGCGCCCCCCGCGAAGCCGGCGAGCACCCGGCTGTTCTCGATGCGGCGGACCTTCACGGCGCCGTGCTTCTGGATGCCCTCGCCGAGCGTGACCTGGCCGTCGCCGCCCATCACGGCGTGTCCGTCACGGCGGAGAGCGAGCAGCGTCGTCATGGCAGGACCGTACGGACGCCGCTCGGACCGGTCAAGCGGGCCCCGCGCGGTCCGCCCCGGCCGGCACGCCGGGCCGGTCCCCCCCGAAACGGCCGGGCCCCGGACGGCCCTCCGGCTCCCGTCCCGGTCCGGTACCGGGGGAATCGGGTCGGGCGTGGGGTGGACGCCCTCCGGCTCCCGTCCACAATCCGGGGTTTCATCCCCTCGCGGAGCGACGGAGCATGGCCACGGAAACGACCCTCGTCCTCGTGAAACCCGACGGCGTCCAGCGCGGGCTCGCCGGCGAGGTCCTGCGGCGCCTGGAGACGAAGGGGCTCCAGATCGTGGGCCTCACGTTCCTGGCGCCGGACCGGACGTTGCTCGAACGTCACTACGCTGTCCACAAGGAGCGGCCGTTCTTCGAGAGCCTGCTCCGGTTCATGTCCTCCGGACCGGTCGTGGCGATCGCGCTTCGCGGTGACGGCGCCATCGAGGTCGTGCGCGCCATGATGGGGCCGACGGACGGGCGTCAGGCGCCGGCCGGCACCATCCGCGGCGACTTCGGCATGAGCAAGTCGTTCAACATCGTCCACGGCTCGGACGGCGCCGACACCGCCGCCTTCGAGCTGGGCCTGTGGTTCCCCGAGGGTCTGGTCGACTGGCAGCCCGACCGCCTCCGGTGGGTCCAAGACACCGAGTGACGACGCCGCAGGACGCCGCCCCCCCGCCGCCCCCTTCCCGCAAGGGCATGACGGCGGCGCAGGTCCTGGGCGTCGCCCGGGAGCTCGCCCGGCGCCGCGGCGCCCGCGTGGTCACCGTCCACCAGGACACGCGCTCCCGCTTCCGCCTCGTCCTGGAACACAAGGGTCGGCGCGAGGATCTCGTGCTGGACGTGGACCGTGCGTGGCCGCGGATCCACCTGGAGGCGCCCCGGCGCGCCCCGGCCCGACCCACGCCCCTCGCCTCGGGGCTTCGGCGGCAGATCGCCTCCTCGCGCCTGGAGGGGGCACGCGCCGTCCGGGGGGAGCGGGCGGTGGGAATCGCCGTCGTCCGCGGCGGCAACCGGTGGACGGTCTGGTTCGAGGCCTTCGGGCGCGGGGCGAATCTCTACCTCGTGGACCCGGACGGCGTCGTCAGGCTCACACCGCGAGGCGAGGTCGCGCGCCGGCGGGACGCGGCGGTCGGCCAGGTGTTCACGGCGCGGCCGCCCCGGGCCGGGCCCGCCCGGCCGACCGAGCCGAAGGGGGACGCCGAGCCGAGCCGCGCCGTCCGCGAGGAAGCGGCCTGTGACACGCGGCTTCGCGCGGAGGCATCGCGGCGCGCGGCGCTGAGGCGGGCCCTCGCCAAGGCGGGGCAGAAGGTGGAGCGGGCCGTCCGTCGCCTGGAGGAGGCCCGGGGACGCGCCGAGGAGGCCGAGCGTCTCCTCCACGAAGCACGCCTCCTCCAGGCGTCCTTCCACCGCCTCCGCCCGGGCCTCGCGTCGGTCACCCTGGAGGACCACGAGGCGGACGGCCGGGAGGTGGAGGTCGCGCTCGACCCCCACCGCCCCCCGGGGAGCAGATCGCGGCCCGCTTCCGCCGCGGACGGAAACTCCTCCGGGGCGTCGAGGAGGCGGGACGACGGCTGGAGGATCTCGCGGCCCGCCGCGACGCCCTCCGCCGGCTGGAGGGCCTCACCGACGGTCCCCTCGAGACGTTCGAGGCGGCCGCCCGCGCCGAGGGGGTCGCCCCGCCCGTGCCGCGCGAAGCCCGCCGTCCGTCCCGCGCGCGGCCGTGGCGCGAGTACCGGTCGATCGACGGGTGGCGGATCCTCGTCGGCCGGGACGCGAAGGGGAACGACCGGCTGACCACCCGCGAGGCCCGGCCCCACGACCGCTGGCTCCACGTCCGGGGCGCCGCCGGGAGTCACGTGGTGGTCCCGACCCCGCCCGGGAAGACCGTGCCGCTCGGGACCCTCCTGGACGCCGCCGAGTTGGCCGTCCACTTCAGCGACCGCCGCGGCGCCCCGCGGGCGGAGGTGGACCACGTGGAGCGCCGCCACGTCGCAAAGCCACGGAAGGCCCCGCCCGGGACGGTAGTCCTCCAGCAGGCGAAGACCCTCCTCCTGGAGTCCGACCCGGCGCGTCGGGACCGTCTCCTCACAACCGGCCCGCGGGCACCGTAAATGACGACGGGGTGACGGGTTTCGACCATCGTGGAGGGTCGGTCCCCGCCCGGGAGGAAGGCATGACCCACGGAACCGACCGCCTCGCCCTGCTGCTCGTCGCGGCGGTCCTCACGGGCTGCTCCAGCGGGCTCACGACCGGACAGCAGGACTCCGCCCAGGACGAGCTGGCCCGCAACCAGTACTACCAGGAGGCGGCGAAGACGTACTTCGACGGCGGGAAGTACCGCCAGGCCGTCGCCATGTGGGACAAGGTGCTCGCGACCCGGCCGGACGACCAGTGGGCGAAGTTCGGGCTCGGCAAGTCGCTCCAGATGCTCGGCACCCTCCAGAGCCTGCGCCGCGCGCAGAACGTCCTCGAGGGCATCGTGAACCTCGACTGGACCCACCCGCAGCGTGGCGACGTCCGGTTCGAGGTCCAGACCGCCCTGGCCACGGTCTACTCCGACCTCTCCGACTTCTACGACCGGGACGTGCGCGCCCTCGAAAAGCGGTTGAAGGACGACGCCAGCGCGGACGCCCCCGTCGTGGAGGAGCAGCTCACCCGACAGCAGCAGGTGCGCGACGACCTCCTGAATCGCTCGGTGCCCCTCTGGAACGCCGTGCTCGCCGGCTCCCCCGACAACCCCTACGCCCTCGCCGGCCTGGCCAAGGCGAATCTCGTTTCGGGCGACGAGGCGGCGGGCATCGCCTACGCCGAGCGCTACGTCGCGCTCACCCGACAGAGCCAGGAGGGATGGAAGCAGAGCCTCGCCGCCTGGACCAAGAAGATGAAGGGCGACGTGAAGCCGGAAGTCGTCCAGCGCTACCGCGAGAAGATCCGCGGCGCCCGCGAGAAGGAGATGGGGATGCTCCTCCTGCTCGGCTCCGTCCACATGCGCCGCGAGGAGTTCCAGAAGGCCGTGGATCAGTACGACGAGATCCTCGACCGGGATCCGGCCCGCGTCGCCGCGCTCGTCGAGCGTGCGCAGGCCTACGCCGGTCTGGGCCTCTACCAGCGGGCCGTCGTGGACCTCGAGGAGTATCTGAAGCTCACCGACGCCCGGACGCAGCGCGAGGAGCGGATCAGCGCGGCGGACCTCCTGGACCGCTACCGCAGGATCACGAGCATGCGCCCGGTACAGCCGACGCGGGGTACGGTCCCGTCGGGTCCGGCTGCCGCCCCCGGCGTCGCGCGGTAGCGGCGCCCCGCCCGCGCTGCGCGCGGCCCGGGCGACGCGTCCCGCGCCCCTGGAGCGGACCCGGGCGGCGGGTGGCGAAAGCCCTCCCCTCCGTGCGCCGGACCACCGGCCGACGTTCGTAGGATCGGACCCGGAGGTGCTCATGGCCCGCTCCCCCCGATTGCTCTGCTGCTCCTGGGTGCCGGCGGCGCGATCGCCGGGGCTGCTCCTCCTGGTCCTGGGGATCGGAGGGGCCTTCGCCCTCGCCGGCCCGCTGGCGGGCGGAGCCCGGGCCGCCGACCAGCGTCCGGTCGCGCTTCCCCTGGCCTCCGGAGCGGTCCTCGAGGGCGTCGTGGTGTCCGCCGACGAGCGGGAAGTGGTGTTGCGCCTCGGCCCCGCATCGGTCCGTCGGGTCCCCTGGCAGCAACTCCTGCCCGTCGGCGTGTATCGGGCCAAGGCCGCGCTCGCGCCGCCCGCCGACGGCGAGGCGCGCCTCGCGCTCGCGGAGCTGGCCGTCGAGCTCGGCCTCTACCAGGAGGCGCGCGTGGAGTACGAGAAGGCGCTGGCGCTCGGCGCCCTCGACCGCAAGACCTTCGACGCGGTTGTCGGGAAGGCCGAGCAGGAGGCGGTCGAGACCGGCGTGCAGAAGGCGCGGATGCTCGCCGAGGCCGGGGACTTCGAGAGCGCGCTCGAGACCGCGCGCGAGTTGAAGCTCCACTTCGCCGACGCCTCGAACGCCGGGGCCGTGGAGCACCTCATCGCGAAACTCCTGGCCGACGTCTCCAAGCTCGAGAAGGCGGCCGACGAGGATGCGGCCGAGCTCGAGAAGATCGAGGTCGAAGCGCGCCGGGAGAAGGAAATCCTCCGCCGCATGACGGAGGCGTCGGGGCTCATCCAGAAAGGCAAGGACGTCGCCAAGGACGCGGAGAAGGCGCGGGGAATCGGCAACGTCACGCGTGCCCGAAAGTACGCGGAGGCCGCCGACGACGCGTTCATGGATGCCCGCCGTCACTACGGGCGGCTCCGCCGCGTGCTGGGACGCGAGGACCCGCGCTACCGCGAGGTCCTGGCGGGGCTGAACGAGCTCGACCGCCTCCAGTTCCGGCTGCTCTTCGAGACGGCGTCCTTCTTCTGGGATCAGCGTGTGTACTCGAAAGCCGAGGAATTCGCGGCCCGCGCCTCCTTCATCGATCCGGTCCACCCCGACCTGCTGATGTTGAGGGAGATGCTCCGGGACGCACGGATCCGTTACCGGCTGAGCGACGTGACGAACGCGCGGCCGATCGTGCGCGGCGCGAGGTAGCGGGGTCTGTCGGGAGGTGGGAGACCCATCGACCCGCAGGCGTCGGCGGCCCGCGAGCACCCTCGGATGGCCGGCCTCTACGGCAGGCCGAGGCCGGTCCGCTGGGGCAAGCGCGGGGGCGACCTCGTGGGGGCTCGCGGCAGGGTGGGGCCGGGGGTGCGTGGGGGCCCTCGCCGCTCGGCGCGAGAAGGTCTCCGCCGCCGGGGGGGAGGGGGAGGCCCTCGCTCCACGACCCCGAGAACGCGGAGGGCGTCGTGAGGCCCGTCGAGCGAGGCATTCGCGCTCGCGGCTCGATCCGCGGAGGGGGGGAGGCACCTTGCCCGGCGCCGGACTCCCTCCCCGGCTCTCAAGCCACCAGGCCGCCCTCCAGGAGGAGGTCCTCCCCCACGCTCCGCCAGACGACGTCCGTGAGCCGGGCCGCCCCGGCGAGGGTGCCGTGCCCCGCGACCGGTCCGGGCGCGCCGGCGGCCCCGAGGATCCGGGGCGCGACGAAGGCGCTCACCTGGTCGACGAGCCCGGCGTCCAGCAGCGCCCCGTTCAGGCGGGCGCCGCCTTCCACGAGGAGGCGTCCGACCCCGCGCTCCCGCAGGGCCGCAAGCGCGACGGCGAGGTCCACCCGGCCGTCGTGTCCCGGCGCCACGAGCACCTTGGCGCCGGCGGCCTGGAGCGCGCGGCGGCGATGCCCCTCCCCCCGGGCCGCCACGAGGAGGACGGGGGCGCGCGAGACGTCCGCGAAGAGCCGGGCCGTCGGCGGGGTGCGGAGCGTCGAGTCGAACACGACCCTCGTGGGTTGGGGGCGGTCGAGGTCGTCGAGGCGCGCCGTCAGGCGACAGTCGTCGGCGAGGACGGTTCCGACGCCCACGGCCACGGCGTCGGCGTGGGCGCGAAGCCGGTGGACGAGCACCCGCGCCGGCTCGCCGGTGATCCCACCGCCCCGGCCCTCCGCCTCGGCGATCCGGCCGTCGAGCGTCATGGCCCACTTGAGCGCGACCCAGGGACGAGGCCGGTCGAGGGCGCGGAGGAAGGGGGCGAGCAGACGCGCTCCCTCCTCCTCCAGCACCGGCCCCTCCACCGCGATGCCCCGCTCGCGGAGGCGCCGGCTCCCCCCACCGTCCTCGGTGGGGTCGGCCGCAGCGAAGACCACCCGCTCGACGCCGGCGTCTGCGAGCGCGCCGGCGCAAGGCGGCGTCTTCGCCATCCGGCTGCAGGGCTCGAGTGACACGTACGCCGTGGCGCCGCGCGCATCCGCCCCCGCGGCCGCCAGGGCGACGACTTCGGCGTGGGGGCCGCCGTAGGCTGCGTGCCACCCCTCCCCGACGACGGCGTCGCCCCGCGCGAGGACGCACCCCACCATCGGGTTCGGCTCCACGCGGTGGCGCCCCTTCGGCCCGAGGGCCATCGCGCGGCGCAGTCGCTCGAGATCGCGGGCGGTAACCCCCATGGGTCCATCCTACGGCGCGCCGCTCGGGGCAACCCTGCGTACACTCGGCCCCGGATGCGTGCCCGAATCGCCCTCACCCGCCGCGCGTCGGCCCTCCTCCCGGTCCTCGTCCTGCTCCTGCCCCTCCTGGCCGCGCGGCCCTCGGCCGCTGGCGACGCGCGCCCCCCTCCGGCCCGGCGCTGAAGCACCTCGTCCAGCGCTACCTCGGGGCGGATTTCGCCGAGCGCGCGGCGATGCGCCGCGCGGTGGATCAGGCGTACGCGCCGCTCTCCGAAGCCGCGTCCGGGAAGCTCTCGAGGCGCCTGATCGAGGCGGCACGGAAGGTCGGACCGGTGATCCGGACGAGCACCGACTCGTTCCTGGGAGACGGTCGGGGGAGGGTGCTCGTCTCGGGCAAGCCCTCGAAGACCCTGTTTCTCGGTCTGCACGGGGGGGGCGAGGGCGAGGGCGATGCGAGCAGCGCCCAGAGCGCCATGGGCGGCGGCGGCTGGTGGTGGCTCTATCCGGAGGTCCTCGAGAAGACGGCCCGGGGCTGGACGGACAGCGGCACCGAGGCGTTCGTGGTCGATCTGATCCGGGCGGCCAAGCGCACGGGCAAGGTGGACCCGGACCGCATCTACATCGCCGGCCACTCGATGGGCGGCTTCGGAGCGTGGACCATCGGCGCCCACCACGCCGACCTGTTCGCCGGCATCGGGGCCTACGCCGGCGCACCGATCCCCATCTGGCGCACGGGCGAGGAGGGCGTGGTGGAAGCGATCCAGCCGGGCATCCTCCCCAACGTCTTCGGACTCCGGCTCTTCGTCTACCAGAGCGACGACGACAAGAACGTCCCGCCGGCCACCAACGACTTCGCGGTGACCATGCTCCGCGAGGTCTGGAAGCCGACGTACCCGGACGGCTTCGACTTCCGCTACGAACACGTCCACGGCCGGGGACACGCGGCGCCCGCCGAGGGCTATCGCCCGAGCCTCGAGTGGCTGGCCGAGCGCCCCCGCGATCCGCGGCCCCCCGCCTTCCTATGGCAGCCGGCGCTAGGCTGGAAGCGGCAGTTCTACTGGGTCCGCTGGGAGCGGCCCGAGATCGGGGCGCTTCTCGAGGTGCGCGCCCGGGAGGGCAATGTCTGCGACATCACGGTCCACGAGGGCGCCGACGACCTGTCGGGGCTCTCCGTGCTGGTCGGGCCCCCGCTCTTCGATCCGGACGGTGAGATCGTCATCCGGGTGAACGGCGAGGAGCGCTTCCGCGGGAAGGCCGAGCGCCGGCTGTCCACGCTGCTGCTGACCCTCCCGGCGGTGGACGAGGGGCTCCTCTTCGACGCACGCGTGGAACTCTAGCCCTGGGCGAGGGCGTCCCGACTCCGGCTCACTCGACCTGCTCACCGACCAGCGAGTGCTTCCCGCAGGCGGTGACGCGGACCTGGACCATCTCGCCGGACAGCGAGGCGGCCCCGGGGAAGTGCACGAGCCGGTTCCCGGGCTCGCGTCCGGAGAGCATGTCCTGCCGGGTCTTGCTCGGGCCGTCTACGAGCACTTCGACCTCTCGTCCGATCATGGAGGCGTTCCTTCGCTCGCTCACGGCGTCCTGTGCCGCGTGGAGTCGTACGTTCCGCTCCTGCTTCACGGACTCGGGCACGTCGTCCTCCATGCGGCGCGCGGACAGCGTCCGCGGACGGAGGCTGTACTTGAAGATGTAGCACTGGACGAAGTCCATGCGCTCGACGAGTCGCCGCGTGCCCTCGAAGTCCTCATCGCTCTCGCCGGGGAACCCGACGATGAAGTCCGAGGTGATCTCGGCGTCCACGATATGCTCCCGCGCCCAGCCCACGACCTCCTCGTATTGGGCGACGGTGTAGGTGCGCTTCATCCGACGGAGCACGGCATCCGAGCCGGACTGGGCGGGGATGTGCAGCCAGGGCATCACCTTCGGCGTCTGACCGAAGCGGCGCATCATGTCCTCGGTCATGTCGAACGGATTCGAGGTCAGGAAGCGGATCCGGTCGAGACCATCGATGGCCGACGCGCGTTCGAGGAGGCCACAGAGGCCGCCCTCGTCCCGCTGCTTCCCGTAGGTGTTGATGTTCTGACCGAGGAAGCAGACCTCGCGCACGCCGGCGTCCACGAGGCGCCGCGTTTCGTCGAGGACCTCGTCCATCGGCCGGGACACCTCCCGACCGCGGGTGAATGGCACGATGCAGTAGGCGCAGACGTGGTCGCACCCGCGCATCACGGTCACCCAGGCGCGGTGGCGCTCGGGCCGTACCGTCACGTCGCGACCCGCATCGGTCGGAAGGTCCGGCGGAGGCCGGCGATCCGTCCGGCAGACCCGGCCGCCGCGGAGCGCGACGTCCTCCAGGTCGGTGACCGCCGACCGGAAGTTGGAGGTGCCGAGAACGAGGTCCACGTAGGGCGCGCGCCGGATCAGCTCGTCCTTCACGCGCTGCGCCATGCAGCCCAGGACGCCGATCCGCACGTGCGGCCGGCGCGCCTTCAACCGCCCGGCCCGCCCGAGCAGGCTCCACACCTTTGCCTCGGCGTGGTCGCGGATGGCGCAGGTGTTCACGAGCACCACGTCCGCCTCCTCGAGGGCGTCCGTCCGTGCGTACCCGCGGCGAGCCAGGTCACCGAGGACCAGCTCGGAATCCAGCAGGTTCATCTGGCAACCGAAGCTCACCATGTAGACGCGCGCGGCGTCGGGCGCCTCGGTGGCGGGGTCGAAACTCACGGACGTCCGGCTCATCGTCGGTCGAGGAGGGTACGCCGACCGACGACGCGAGGACAGAACGGGGCCGCCCGCATCAGGGACGATCGGGCCCCCCGGGAGTGTCGCCTGCTCCCGCCGGGACCCCGGCCTCGCGGTCGAGCCGGCGAAGGAGGGTGATCGCCTCCTCCAGGGCCCGCTCCTCCGCGCGCTCGAGGTGTCGGCGGGCAGCGAGGCGGTTTCCCGCCTCGACGCTCTTCGTGGCGGCCTCGCGCGCGAGGATCATGAAGGACGAGTCGAGGAAGCTCCGGGCCGCCTCGAGACAGCCGAGGGTCTCGCCCCCGTTCGGGTACATCCGCCGGTACACGGAAGCGACACCGCGGCCGTACGTCAACCGTCCGAGGCGCTCGCCGAAGAGGTACACGCCTCGGACGATCTCCCGGTGGCCGGCCCAATCGGGGAGCACGGTCTCGATGCGCCGCAGCCCGCCGGTGAACAGGCGCCGGATGCGCTGCAACCGCTTGGGGTAGTAGCCCGACACCTCGTCGAAGAGCTGGCGGTACCGCCGGCGGTCGTGGATGCGCAGGAAGCGTCCGACCGAGCGGTGCTCCTCCGCGAGGATGGAGAGCTCGTGGTAGATGTGGCTGCAGTAGACGTCGAGCAGCTCCTCGTCCTCGCTCTCGGCGAAGATGTGCCCGGCGAGATCTCTCAGGCCCCGCAGCCGCTGCTCCTTCAGGAACTTCAACCGCCGCAGGTTGAACAGCTCGAAGAGCTCGCGCGGGGGTAGCACGAGAACCTCGCGTCCGACCCCCATACGGCGGGAGGCCTGCAGAACCCTCCGTTCGTAGCGCTCGAAGATCGCGAGGAAGGTCCGGCGCGCCGCGACGAAGCTGACCATGAAGTCCCACAGCAGCGCGCCGCGGGCGGCGTCCCGGGTCGGAGGCACCGGAGGCCGGACCGCGGCGGAACCCTCGTCGCGCGTCAGTGTCTCCAGCCGCCGGCCGGGTTTGGACGGCCCCATGGTCCCGAGGAAAGCGAGGGAGCCCCCGTGGAGCTACTTCCCCTCGCCCTCCCCCTCGTCGGTTACATCCGGGCGGTCCACGAACTCCCAGATCGCGCGGGGCGCGTTGTCGCCCAGCTGGTTCTTGGCGTCGCGCATGATGCGCGTGTACCCACCCGGCCGATCCATGCAGATGGCCGCGATCCTCTCCACGAGCAGCTTCAGCACCTTGCGGTCCGGCACGTCGCGGCGGAGGACGCGGAGCTGGTGCACGTAGCCGCTCGGATCCGTGTCCTTCAGGGTCCGCGCGCGCTTGGCCCGGGTGACGAGCTTCTCGACGAACGGGCGGGTGGACTTCGCTTTCGCCATCGTCGTCGTGATGCGCCCGTTGATGAACAGGGCCCGCGCCAGGTTGCGCCGGAGCGCCAGGCGGTGCTGGGAATCGATGGTGAGCTTCTTGCCGGCTCGGAGGTGACGCATGGCTCCTATCCCTTCCGACCGCGAACGGCGGCGAGGTCCATCCCGAGGGACAACCCGAGATCGTCGAGCTTCTTCTTCACCTCCTTCATCGAGGTGCGGCCGAAGTTCTTGAACTTCAAGAGCTCGTCCTCGGTGTGCCCGACGAGGTCCCCGATCGTCTGGATCCCCTCCGACTCGAGGCAGTTGCTGGCACGGACGGAGAGATCCATCTTCCCGATCGGCAGCTCGAGCTTCTGGACCAACTCGTCCTCCTCGCCCGCAGCGGCGGGCGGGGGAGCGACGGGCTCGGGGATGCTCGCATGGGCGACGACGGCCGGTTCGGGCCCGACCGGAGCGGCGGCCGGAGGCGCCTCCCGCGCCGGCGGCTCGACCGCCAGTTCCTTCCCGACGTCGAAGAACTGGATGAACGGATTGAGGTGCTTGCGGTAGATCTTGCTCGCCTCGACGAGCGCCATCTCCGGCGTGATCGTCCCGTCCGTCCAGAGCTCGAGGATCAGCCGGTCGTAGTTCGTCATCTTGCCCGACGCGCGTGTTCTCCGTCCGGTAGCGGACGCGCTGGACGGGGAGAAGATCGAGTCGGTCGGGGATGACCCCGATCTCCATCTCCTCGCGGGCGTTCTCCTCCGCCGTGATGTAGCCGCGGCCCTTGCGGACCTCGATCTCGCAGTCGAAGGTGCGTTCTCGGTCGGTGATCGTGCAGATCACGAGGTCGGGGTTGACGACCTCGCAATCCGAGCTCGTCATCGACGTCGGCGCCCGGTGACCGCGCCCGGCCCCTGCTTCTCGATCCGGAGGACCTTCGGGTCGTCCGTGAAGAACTGCACGCGCAGCCGCTTGAGGGCGAGGATGATGTCGGTCACGTCCTCCTTCACGCCCTCGATCTACGAGAACTCGTGCTTCACGCCCGGGATCTTGACCGAGGTGACCGCGGTCCCCTCGATGGAAGAGAGGAGCACGCGCCTCAGCCCGTTGCCCACCGTTACGCCGTAGCCCCGCTCGAAGGGTTCGGCCGTGAACTTCGCATACGTGTCCGTACGCGTCGCCGAATCGGCGACGACCTTCGTCGGAAGCTCGAGATTCCGCCAGCGGATCCTCATGCCGATCCTCCGTCTCAAACATTCCAGGGGCGCGGGAAGGGCCCGCCCTGTTCCGGGACGCCGCTGGATGGTTCGTTCTTGATCCGGTCCGGCCTGCGCATGCCGCGTTCCACTCACCTGCGTCCGGATCGATGCCCGTCCGCCGCGCATGCGCCCACGCTACATCCCTGGCGGCCGCTTGGGCGGGCGGCACCCGTTGTGCGGAAGGGGTGTGACGTCCTCGACGGCCCGGATCTTGAGCCCCCGCGACTGCAGGCTCCGGACCGCACACTCGCGCCCAGCATCCCGGCCCCTTCACCCGCACCTCGACCTCGCGCACCCCCATCTTCACGGCCTTCTCGGCCGCCCGCTCCGCCGCCTTCTGGGCGGCGAACGGCGTGGATTTGCGGGATCCCTTGAAGCCGATGGTGCCGGCCGAGTCCCAGCAGATCGTCTCCCCGTTCGGCGCCGCGAACGTCACGATGGTGTTGTTGAAGGAAGCGAGGACGTGCACCACCGCTTTGGGGACGTTCCGCCGGATCTTCTTCTTGCCTGCCATGGATCCTCCACCGCGGTTGCCCGCGGGTGCGCGAGGGGAACGGGCTAGAGTAGCCCGGCGCCCAGCGCCCTGCAACTTTCTGGCCGACCCAGCGCGCCCCGCACGAGCCGCGGTCCCATCGAAACCCTTGGGAATTCAGAACTTACCGCAGCTGCTTCACGCTCTTCTTGCCGGCCACGGTCTTGCGCGGGCCCTTCCGGGTCCGGGCATTGGTCTGGGTCCGCTGTCCCCGCGACGGGAAGTCCGCGGCGGTGGCGGATGCCCCGGTAGCACGCGATCTCCTTGAGCCGCGAGACGTTCTGCTGCGTCTGACGGCGGAGGTTGCCCTCCACCACGTAGCCCCGCTCGATCTCGGCTGGCGATCCGCGCGAGCTCCTCGTCCGTCAGGTCCTTCGCCCGGCGCGTCGGGTCCGAGCCCAGGTCTCGCAGATCTCGAGCGAGGTCGTCTTGCCGATGCCGTGGATGTACTGCAGCGCCACCCAGGTCACCTTGTTGTTCGGGATGTCGACACCGACGATACGCGGCATGGGTTCCTCTCCGGAGCGGCCCGCGGGGGCGCGGCGCTCGCTACCCCTGGACCTGCTTGTGGCGCGGGTTCTTGCAGATCACACGGACCTTTCCGTGGCGACGGATGATCCGGCAGTCCTCGCAGATGCGCCGGATGCTCGATCTGACCTTCATGGGTCCTCCTCGGCGGCGGACAGGGGTGGGATGGGCGACGGGGCGGGACGGGGGCATTCGGGGAGATTTCGGGGTTCGGCGAACCTACTCGCGGTAGACGATCCGGCCCTTGGTCAGGTCGTAGGGACTCATTTCCACGGTGACCTTGTCGCCGGGCAGGATGCGGATCCAGTGCATCCGCATCTTGCCGGACATGTGCGCCAGGATCCGGTGGCCGTTCTCGAGCTCGCACACGAACATCGCGTTCGGTCGGGCCTCGACCACCTTCGCTTCGAGCCGAGGTTGTCCTCTCGCGCCATCCGGTGCATTCCCCCACGATCCGCAGCCTGGCGATCCGGCTCGGACACGGCGCCCAGGACGCGGAGCGGACCGCCTCCATCGTGCCCGAGCCGTCCACGGCCCGGAGCAAGCCCCGCGTCCCGGTAGTACGCCACTAGCGGTTCGGTCTCGCCCCGGTAGACCTCGAGGCGGTTGCGATCACCTCCTCGGTATCGTCCTTGCGCCCGCGCGCCGAGCAGCCGGCGTGAGGATCTCCGCGTCGTCCAGCTGCATGTAGACGACGTGGCGATGCTCCTTGCCGCCCACCGCGTCTCGAGGGCTTTCGCCTGCGCCACGTTCCGGGGGAACCCGTCGAGCAGGAACCCCGCGTGGCCCCCGGGTCGGCCAGCCGCTCCTCCAGGACGGGCCAGCACCAGATCGTCCGGCACGAACTCGCCCGCGTCCATGTAGCCCTTGGCCCGTCGCCGAGTTCCTTTGCCCGCGCCCACGGCCGCCCGCAGCAGGTCGCCCGTGCTAGAGGTGGACGAGGTCGATGCGCCGCGGCGAGACGCCGCGCAGCCTGGGTGCCCTTGCCGGCGCCGGGCGGACCGAGGAGGATCGAGTGCATCGCCCACCATCACGCCTTCCGCCGAGGCCCCGCCGCGCGCCGCCGGTCCTCATGAACCCGTCGTGGTTGCGCATGAGCAGCGCGCTGTTGAGCTTGTCCACGAGGTCGAGGGCCACGGACACGACGATCAGGATCGACGTGCCGCCCAGGAAGTAGGCCACGATCGGGTCGGGACTTCTCCCCGAGCTCGATGGGCTGCCACTGCGGGATGATGGCGATGAGCGCCAGGAAGGTCGCGTCCGCGAGGCTGATGCGGCTCATCACCTTCTGAGGAACTCCGCCGTCGCTTGCCCGGTCGGATGCCGGGCATGAAGGAGCCGTACTCCTTCATGTTCTTCGACATCTCCACCGGATTGAACATCAGGGAGTTCCAGAAGAACGAGAAGAAGAAGATCAGCCCGATGTCGAAGACCGTGTAGAACCACGCCCGCGGGCAGCATCGCCGCTCTGCAGCGCACGCCAGTCCGAGCGCCTGGCCGAGGAGCATGCGGGAACGACAGCAGCGCCGAAGCGAAGATCACGGGCATCACGCCCGACTGGTTGACCTTGATCGGGAGGAAGTGCCGCTGGCCGCCGTAGACGCTTGCCGACCACGCGTCAGCTTCGCGTACTGGACGGGGATCTTGCGCATCCCCTTCGTGATGTACACGACGGCCACCACGATGATGAAGAAGAGCACGAGCAGGGTGAACGGCAGGACAGCCGTCTCCGCCTGCGTCTTGATGAGGTTCGACACGAGCGCGTGCGGGACGCGAGCGATGATGCCAGCCATGATCAGGAGGGAGACGCCGTTGCCGACGCCGTACTCGGTGATCTGCTCGCCGATCCACATAAGAAGATGCAGCCCCGCCGTCAGCGCGAGGATGGCGCCCACCGACAGGACGAAGCCCCCGGCTGGAGGATCGTGTCCCTGCCACTTGCCGATCGGGCTGCGTGTAGACGTTCATCACGAGGATCACCGCCTGCAGCATCGCGATCGGCACGGTCGCCAAGCGGGTCCACTGGTTGATCTTCCGCTGGCCCGGCCGCGCCCTCCTTGGCGATGGCCTCCAGCGAGGGCACCACCTTCGTGAGCAGGCTGAAGATGATGCTCGAGCTGATGTAGGGCATGATGCCCAGGCTGAACAGGGCGAACGAGTACACGCCGCCGCCGGAGATCAGCCTGTACAGTGGCGGCGAACGTCTTGCCCTGGTCTCGCGTCCCCAGGCCCGCGCAGCACGGCGAGGTCGATGCCCGGGAATCGGGATGTTCCACCCGATGCGGTAGACGAGCAGGAACGCCAGCGTGATCAGGAGCTTCGTCCGGATCTCGGCGACCCGGAAGACGTTGATGCATTCCCGCCGATCACGACTGGGCTCCCGGGTCGCTCCGAGGTGTCGGCGCGGCGCTTCTTGCACGCCGCCTGGGTCGGTGACTCGGGCCGCTGCGGCCGGCAGGATCATTCGATGCGAACCGGACGCGGCCTCGATCTTCGCGCGAGCGCCCTCGCTGACCGCGTGCGCGCGGATCTGGTAGCGCCTTCGAGATCTCGCCCCACCCGAGCACCTTCAGGAACTTGGCCCTCTTGGGGGCCTACCCGACCTTCTTGAGGGCATCGAGATCGACGGTGGCGCCCGCCTCGCAGACCTTCTCCAGGTCCCCCACGTTGACGACGTGGTAGTCGAGCTTGAACGGCGCGTTGGAGAACCCCTTCTTCGGCAGCCGGCGGTAGATGGGCATCTGGCCGCCCTCGAAGTGCAGGCGGATGCACGTTGCCGGACCGCTGCCCCGCGCCCTTGTTGCCGCGACCGGAAGTCGTGCCCCATCCGGAGCCCTGACCGCGGCCGACGCGATGGCGCTTCTTGCGCCTGACGCTTGATCTTGTAAACGTCGCTCGAGGTTCATCAGAGCTCCACTCCGCGGACCGCGGCGATCTCGCTCGCGGGTCCGCATCTGGCGCCAACCCATGGAAGGTGGCCTTGGCCAGATTGATGTCGTTCTTGCTGCCGAGCGCCTTCGTCAGGGCGTCCGTCACGCCGGCGGCCTCGAGCACGGCGCGGACCGCCTTGCCCGCGAGGATGCCCGTGCCGGGCGATGCCGGGATGCAGCTTGACGATGCTCGAGCGGAACCGGCTGACCACCGGGTGGGGGAACGTCGGACCCCACGAGCGAGATCGCGGACGAGGTGCTTCTTCGCATCCGCCACGGCCTTCTCGATGGCCGGGGGGACCTCGCGGGCCTTGCCGAAGCCGAGGCCCACGACCCCGCGGCCGTCGCCGACCACCACGAGGGCGCCGAAGCCGAAGCGCCGTCCGCCCTTCATGACCTTCGCGGACCGGTTCATCTGGATCATGCGTTCGGCGAGGTCGAGCCCCTCGACCTCCTCGGAATCGATGTAGTCGAGCTCCTGGCGCATCGCCTCTCCTAGAACTTCACGCCGGCTTCGCGCACGGCGTCGGCGAGCGCCTTCACCCGCCCGTGGTACCTGCAGCGGCCGCGGTCGAATCCGCACGCTCGATCTTCATCTCGCGGGCCTTCTTCCCGAGCGCCTCTCCGACCACCTTCGCCGCCTCGACGTTGCCCCCGTACGGGAGCTTCAACAAGAGGCTGGAGGTCGAGCACAGCGTGCGCCCGCTTTCGTCGTCGATGATCTGGGCGTAGAGGTGCTTCCCCGTCCGGTGCACGGAGAGGCGCGGCCGTTCGGCGCGTGCCGCGGACCCCCTTGCGAGCCCTGAGTGCTCGCCTCAGGCGGGTCCGATTCAAGGCTTTCCGGGTGGCCACTACTTCTCTCCGCCGACGAAGGACTTGCCCGCCTTCTGGATGACGTGCTCGCCCGCGTACCGCACGCCCTTGCCCTTGTAAGGCTCCGGCGGACGGGCGCGGCGAACCATGGCGGCGAACTGCCCCACCATCTGCTTGTCGATTCCCTGGACGACGATGGACGTCGGATTGGGCGTCGTCACCGTGAGGCCCTTCGGGATGGCGACCCACACCGGGTGGCTGAAGCCGACCTCAGCCTCAGCCGGTCCCCCTCCACCGAGGCCTGGTAGGACACGCCGACGACATCCAGCTTCTTCTCGAAGCCCTTCGTCACGCCGTCCACCATGTTCTGGCTGAGCGCCCGGTAGAGGCCGTGCAGCGCCCGGGACCGCGCCTCGTCGTCGGGCCGCTCGATGACCAGCCGGTTTCCGTCGACGCGTCGCACTCAGGCCCTGGCGCAGGTCGAGCGAGAGCTCGCCCTTGGGCCCCTTGACCGTCAGGCAGGCGCCTTCGGTGGATGCGCTCACCCCTTCGGGCATGGCGACGGGAGTCTTGCCGATTCGGGACATCTGTACCTCGCTTCCCGCCGGCCTGTTACCAGACCTCGCAGAGAACCTCGCCGCCAACGCCTTCCCTGCGCGCCTCGCGGTCGGAGAGGATCCCTCGCGACGTGGTGAGCACGGCGATGCCCAGCCCATCGAGCACGCGAGGAATCTCGCGAACGCCGCGGTACACGCGGCGCCCAGGGCGGGACACGCGGCCGATCTTCTGGATGACCGGCGAGCCGTCGTCGTCGTACTTGAGGAAGATCCGGAGCGCCGGGAACCCCCGGCGACCCACGATCTGCTGGATCTCGCGGACGAAGCCCTCCCGCTGGAGGACCAGGCCGATGGACTGCTTCACCCGCGAGGCGTCCACGTCGACGGACGCCCGTCGAGCTTGAAGGCCGTTGCGGATAACGGTCAGCATGTCGGCGATGGGATCGGACATCGACATGTCGGCCCTCCCCTACCAAGAAGCCTTGCGGACCCCGGGGATCTCACCCCGGATGGCCATCATGCGGAAGCAGATGCGGCAGATGCCGAACTTGCGGTAGATCGCCCGGGCCCGCCCGCAGAACTGACAACGCGTGTAGCCGCGCGTCTTGAACTTGGGCTTCTGCCGCTGCTTGTTGATCAGGCAGGTCCTAGCCAACGGACACCTCCTCCCGTTTGAACGGGAAGCCGAATTCCTCGAGCAACACGCCGCCGGCCCCGCCGGCGGCATTCCGGATCGTGATGGCGATGTTCATACCCTGCTGGTTCTCCAGCAGATCGCCTTCGATCTCCGGGAACACCGATTGCTCTTGGAGCCCCATGTTGTAGTTGCCCTGCGCGTCGAACGTCCGCGAAAGCCCGCGGAAGTCGCGAATCCGGGGGATCACCACCGAGATCAGGCGATCGAGAAACTCGTACGCCATGTCGCCCCGGAGGGTAACCATCGCGCCGACGGGCATTCCAGCGCGCAGTTTGAACTGGGCGATGGGCTTGCGGGCCTTGGTGATGACGGCCTTCTGGCCGGTCGCCCGCGTCAGGACCTCCACGGCGTCGCTCAGGAGCTTCTTGTTCTCCTTCGCCTTGCCGACGCCCGCCGAGACCGTGATCTTCTCCAGCTTGGGGAGAGCCATGTCGTTCTGGGTGCCGAGACGCTCGCGCAGCCGCGCCCTGACTTCCTTGTCGTAGATCTCGCGAAGGCGGGGTCGCATGCTCACTCCTCGCTCTTCGAGGCCTTCCGGCCCCCCGGCGTCACGCCGACGACGGCGCCGGTCTTCCGGCCGACGCGGACCTTCTTGCCGCCCTCGACCTTCCAACTGACGCGCGTGGCCTTGTTGGTGTCCGGGTCGATGGGCATGACGTTGCTCATGTGGATCGGCCCCTCGCGGCGCACGCGCCCGCCCTGGGGGTTCTTCTGGCTGCGCCGCATGTGCTTGTAGAGCAGGTTCACCCCCTCGACGATGACTCGGTTCTCCTCCGGCAGGACCCGCAGCACGCGGCCGCGCTTCCCGCGGTCGTTCCCGCTGGTCACGGCGACCACGTCGCCCTTTCGCACGCGGAATCCCATCACACCACCTCCGAGGCCAGGTTCACGATCTTGGTGAAACCCTTGCGCCTGAGCTCCCTCGCCACCGCGCCGAACACACGCGTGCCCCGCGGGCTCTTGTCGTCGCCGATGAGCACCACGGCGTTCGAGTCGAACCGGACGTAGGTGCCGTCGCGCCGGCGATACGGGTTCCGCGTACGGACCACGACGCCCCGGACCACCGTCCCCGGCTTGATCGGCGAGGAAGGAAGAGCCTTGCGGACCGAACCGACCACGATGTCGCCGATCTCCGCGTACTTCGCGTTGCCTCGTCCCACGACCTTGATCGCGTGGACGCGCTTCGCGCCGGAGTTGTCGGCGACGTCCAGCCAGGTACGTAGCTGGATCATGACGCGGTTCCTTCCTCGGTCGTGCCCGGGGAGGGAGGCGAGACGGACGGGGGCTCGTCGGACGCCTGTGACGCCTCGGGAGCCGCGGCAGGCTTCGCCGCCGGTCCGCGCTCGGCGACCGGCGTGGCGTCGGCGCCCTCGTCGAGGGTGCTCTCCTCGACGGCGGCGGACGGGAGCATGCCGCCGCCGAAACGACGGACGACCCGCAGCAGGCGGTAGCTCTTGGTCTTGCTGAGCGGCCGCGTCGATACGATCTCGACAAGGTCGCCCTCGTTCGCGTCGTTCGCCTCGTCGTGGGCCTTGTAGCGCGTGGCCCGGCGGACGTACTTCCCGTACAGGGGGTGCTTGACGAGACGCTCCTCGCGGACCGTGATCGTCTTCTGCATCTTGTCCGAGACGACGGTCCCGACGACCGTCCTCATCGACTTCCTCTCGGTGGTCATGGCTACTTGGCCTCCGGCGCGTTCTCGATGCCGAGGTCGCGCGCCCGCAGGATGGTCTTGATCCGGGCCATGTCGCGACGGTGCTTGCGGACCTGACCTCGATCCACCTTCTCTTCGCTCTGCCCGCGGAACCGCTGCTGGAACACTTCTTCGCGCAGCCGGCGGATCTCCTGGTTGAGGTCGGCGTCGTCGCGCCGTCGGATGTCGCGCGGCCTCATCGCCCCCCCCTCGCTTCACGAAGCGCGTCTTGATGGGCATCTTGTGCGCCACCTTGTTGAGGGCCTGACGGGCGATGGTCTCGCCGATCCCCCCGCCGATCTCGAACAGGATCGTGCCCGGCCTCACGACGGCGGCCCAGTAGTCCGGCTCGCCCTTGCCGGTGCCCATCCTCGTTTCCTCGGGGGTCGAGGTGACCGACTTGTGGGGGAAGATTCGGATGTAGACGCGTGCGTCCTGCGACGCGCGCACGGCGGCGACGCGCCCCGCCTCGATGACGTTCGCGCGCAGCCAAGCGGGCTCCAGGGCCTGCAGGCCGTAGTCCCCGAAGGCTACGCTGTTGCCCCGAGCCGCCACGCCCTTCACACGACCCCGTTGGGACTTCCGGTACTTGACACGCTTGGGCATCAACATGTCAGAGAACCTCCTGCGCCTGCTTCGGAAGGGCGGACTGGAGCGTACCGAGGTAGATCCAGACCTTCACGCCGATGACCCCGTAGTTGGTCCGCGCCACGGCCTCGCCGTAGCTGATGTTGGCCTTCAACGTGGACAGCGGGATCGACCCCTGCGCCTGCTTCTCGGTGCGCGCGATCTCGTGGCCGCCCAGGCGGCCCGCGATGAGGATCTTCACGCCCTTCGCGCCGCGCTCCATCGTGTGCTGGATGGCGCGCTTCAGCGTCCGCCGGTAGCGACGGCGCGCTTCATGAGTTGCTCGGCGACGTTCTGGGCCACGAGGGTGCCGTTGAGTTCCGGGCGCGGGATTTCGATGATGTCCAGGCCCACCCGACGCCCGGTCAGCGCCTCCAGGCGCTTCTTGAGCTCCTCCGCCTTGACGCCCTTGCGGCCGATCAGCACGCCGGGTTTGGCGGTGTGGACGATGACGCGGAGGGCGTCGGCTTTGCGCTCGATCTCGATCTTGGGGATGCCCGCGCCGTAGAACTCCTTCTTGATGAAGCTGCGGATCTTGCGATCCTCCTTCAGCAGACGGGCGAAGTCCTTCTTGCGGGCGTACCAGCGGGAGTCCCAGTCGAGGTAGATCCCCGTGCGGAAGCCGACGGGGTGTGTCTTCTGGCCCACGGCTATCTCCTCCTCGCTCGCGGCTTCGGCCGCGACCGCTCCGCACGGCTGATGTGGCTCGTGCGCTTGCGGATCGGGAAACGCGCGACCCTGCGCGCGCGGACGCCAGCGCGGACGACCGGCCGAGGAGCAGGCCCGCGCCATCGATGCGGGCCTCCACGACGATCAGAGCGCGAGGTTGACGTCGAGGTCGTTGGACGCGTTGGCCATCGCCGACGGATCACCTTCTGGATCATGGGAGCGCGCCCGCCGGGGCTCGAACTCCAGGATCGTCCAGCGCCTCGTTGACGGGACTTGCCCGCGCACGAGGTCGATCACCGGACGCGCCTTGTAGGGGCTGATGCGGCAGCGTGGCGGTGCAGTCGCCGACGAAAGGGTCTCTCTTGGCCATGGCCACCCTCTACTTCCTTCCGCCCGCGTGCGAGCGGAACAGCCGGGTGGGCGCGAACTCGCCCAGCTTGTGCCCGACCATGTCCTCGGTCACGTACACCCGGAGGAAGGTCTTGCCGTTGTGGACCATGAACGTGTGCCCGACGAACTCGGGACGATGTCGCACTGCCGGGACCATGTCCAGACCGCGTCCTTCCGACCGCTCCCCTCCATCGCCATGACGCGATCGAAGAGCCGCTCGTCGACGTACGGGCCCTTCTTCAGACTGCGAGCACATCGGGTTACCTCCCGACGTGCTTGCCGCGCTTGCGGCCGCGGACGATGAGACGGTCGGACGCCTTGCGCGGATTGCGGGTGTTCCCGCCCTTGGCGAACTTGCCCCCACGGCGAGCGCGGATGGCGACCGCCGGAGCGACGGCCCTCGCCGCCCCCCATCGGGTGGGCCACCGGGTTCATGGCCGAGCCGCGAACCGTCGGGCGGCGGCCCATGTGGCGCGTGCGGCCGGCCTTGCCGATCTTGACGAGGCTCGCAGTCGATGTTGCCGACCTGGCCGATCGTGGCGCGGCACGCGCATGCGGACGCGGCGCATCTCGCCAGAGGGCAGCGTGAGCAGCGCGTAGCCGCCCTCCTTCGCGCCGAGAACACAGGCCGCGCCCGCGCCGCGCGCCAACTGCGCGCCGCGCCCGGGCATGATCTCCACGGCGTGCACCCGCAGGCCCGTAGGGATGTGCTCGAGCTCGCATCGAGTTGCCGGGCTTCGGCTCCGCCTTGCGCCCGTTCATCACGGCCTGGCCCACCGCCGACCTTGTGGGCGGCGAGGACGTAGCGCTTCTCGCCGTCCGCGTACTGCGAGCAGGTGGATGCGCGCGTTGCGGTTCGGGTCGTACTCGAGCGACGCGACCTTGGCCGGAATCCCGTCCTTGTCCGCGCGCTTCCAGTCGACCTGATCCGGTAGAGGCGCTTGTGGCCGCCGCCGCGGTGACGCACCGTCGTCCGGCCGTGGTTGTTGCGACCCGCCGGACTTGCGCAGCCCGACGGTCAGGCGCTTCTCGGGACGCTTCTGGGTGAGATCGCTCGTGTCGAGGTAGCTGATGCCCCGGCGGGCGTTCGTGGTGGGCTTTACGCGGCGAATGGGCATGGCTTCTGCTTTGTTCCTTCGATCCTGGTGGCGAGGCCGGGTCGGCGCGCGGGATCAATAGAAGTCGATCGTGTCGCCTTCCTTGACGTTGACGATGGCCTTCTTCCAGTCCTTCGTGAAGCCCACGTAGCGCCCCTGGCGACGACGCTTGCCCGGTAGCGGAGCGTGCTCACGCCGATCACGGGGACCTTGAAGATCCGCTCGATGGCGTCGCGGATCTGGACCTTGTTGGCATCCTCGCGGACCGAAACGTGTACGTGTTCGGCGCTCCGCCGCGCGGAGGGTCTTCTCCGTCACGAACGGGCCTCAGCACGATGTCCTGGTGGGCGAGCTCCTTCATCGACGCATCCCTTCTCCGCCGGCGGTCGCCGGCGCGGCGCCCTTCTCGGCCCCGGCCCCGTCGAGACCAAGCCGAGCGCGCAGTGCTTCGTAGCGCCCCGTCGAGCAGCACGACCCGCGGTAGCGCACGATGTCGTACGCCGTGACCTCCGCGGCCGGCAGGCTGCGACACGGGGGAGGTTCCGGACCGACAGCAGCAGGTCCGATCCACCGGGCCCGAGGCCACGATCAAGGCGCGGCCGGCCGCCCCGAGCGCCTGCAGACCCTGCGGACCGTGCGCGTCGAGGGTTCCTCGCCGGGGAGAGGCGCGCCCTCCCACCGGAGCACCTCGCCGTCGCGGAGCTTGCCGGCCAGCGCGATCCGCAGCGCCTTGAGCAGGGCCTTGCGCGGCATGGAGTACCAGTAGTCGCGCGGCTTCGGACCGTGCGCGACGCCACCGCCCCGCAAGATCGGCGCCTTCGGTCGCCGTGACGCGCGCGCCCGGTGCCCTTCTGGCGGTAGATCTTCTTCGTGGAGCCGTTGACCTCGCTCCGCGTCAGCGGTCGAGGCCGTCCCCACCCGTCGGCGCGCCTCGTACATGAGGACCGCCTCGCGGAGGACGACGGGATTCGAGTCGCTTCGCCGAACGCGAAGCGTCGTCGTCCTCGTCGCGCTCGCCGACCGTGCCGCCCTGGAGCGTCTTGATGGTGGCCATGATCATGCTCGTCCCTTTCCCTGGCGGTCCCGGGGTCAGACCTTGATCCGGATGTCGACGCCGGCGGGCAGATTCAGCTTCGAGATGGAGTCGATCGTCTTCGGCGTGTAGTCGCGAGATGTAGAGGATCCGCTTGTGCGTGCGGATCTCGAACTGCTCGCGCGACTTCTTGTCGATGTGCGGCGAACGCAGAACGGTGTAGCGCTCGATGCGCGTCGGCAGCGGCATCGGGTCCCTGGATGCGAGCACCCGTGCGCTTGGCCGTGTCGACCAGTTCGGCGGCGCTCTTGTCGAGCGCCTCGTGGTCGTAGGCCTCCATGCGGATCTTGATGTCTTGCTGGATCATGGATGCGGTTCCGCCCCGAACCGGTACGGACGCATCGCGCCGCCCCGGCAGGGGTTGGTTGCTGGTGCTCGCCCGGGACTCCCCGAGGGTCTGCTCTCCACTGGCGCCTGTGGGGGAGCCGAGAGCACGCGACGGGGAAACGAAGGCGAAGCGGCGATGGTATGCGCCGGGCCCCGACGCCCCAACACAAACCGCTGCCTTTCCCCCTCGCTTCGGCACCCGTCTGCGGCGGATTCGTCGGTTGTAAGGCTGCCGGCTACTCGAGGAAACTCAGGCGCCGGGCCAGTTCCGGCGCCACCTCCGCGAAGCCGGCCGGCTCCATGCTGTAGCTCGCCCGGCCCTGCGACAGGCTCCGGACAGCGGTGCTGTAGCCGAACATCTCGCTCAGGGCCACCCGCCCCCGGATCACCCGCATCTCGCCGCGCAGATCGTCGCCCTCCACGAGGGCCCCGCGCCGGGCGAGGTCCGACTGGATGGGGCCCACGAACTCCGCCGGCGTGGAGACCTCGATCCGCATGATCGGCTGGAGGATGGCCAGGCCCGCAGTCTCCGCCGCGGCCCGGAAGGCATCGCCCGCGGCGGCGGAGAAGGCGAGCTCGGTGGACTCCGCGTCGTGGGCCACTCCTCCCGTCAGGGTCACGACGGTGTCGATGACCGGAAACCCGAGATCCAGACCTCCCTGGGCCGAGAACAGGACCCCCTCCTCCACCGCGGGATAGAAGCCCTTCGGTACGTCCGTACCGGCGGCGGGATCGATGTGGAACCGGAGGCCGCTGCCGGCCGGTCCGGGCTCGACTCGGAGCCGTACGGTGGCCCTCTGCTCCTTGCCCTGGATGAGGTGTTCGAAGTTCGCCGTGCCCTCCCCGGGACCGCGCACGGTCTGGCGGTAGGAGACCCGGGGCCTGCCGACGTTCGCCTGCACGCCGAAGTCCGTCACCAGGCGGTGCCGGAGGACCTCCAGGTGCAGTTCCCCCATGCCCGAGATGATCGTCTGGTCGGTCTCCTCGTCGGTCCGCGTGCGAAACGTCGGATCCTCCCGCGCGAGGCGGGTAAGCACCTCCTCGAGCCGCTCGCGATCGGCGGCGCTGCGGGGTTCGATGGCCATCGAGATCACGGGCTCGGGGAAGACGATCGACTCGAGGGCGATGGGGTGAGCCTTCTCGCAGAGGGTGTCGCCCGTGGCCGTGAGTTTCGGCCCCACCAGGGCAACGATGTCGCCCGCGACGGCGTTGGGCAGCGCCTCCCGCTCGTTCGCGTGCATCCGGAGGATGCGCATCGCCCTCTCATGTCGCTTCAGGCGGGGGTTGTACAGACCCCCGCCCTGCTTGAACGTGCCGGAGTAGACGCGCACGAAGGTGAGGTCGCCATGCGCGTCGGTCACGATCTTGAAGGCGAGGGCGCACAGCGGCTCCGTCGCGTCCGGGCGGCGCACCAGGGCGCTCTCCGGGTCCGCGGGGTCGTGGCCGCGGATCGGCTCCGCCTCCAGCGGGCTCGGCAGGTAGGCGACCACGGCGTCGAGCAGGGGCTGGATGCCGCTGTTCTTGAGCGCCGAGCCTCCCAGCACAGGGAAGATCCGGGCCGCCCGCGTGCCCGCGCGGATCGCCTCGTCGATTTCCTCGAGGGTGGGCTCTTCCTCCTCCAGCACCTTGACCATCACGGCCTCGGAGATGTCAGCCAGCGTCTCGAGCAACTCGGCGCGACGAACCTCCATCTCCTCCCGCAGGGCCTCGGGAATGGGCCCTCTCACGACCTCCGCTCCCTGGTCCCCACGGAAGTGAAGCGCCTCGCGGGTCCGCAGGTCCACGATGCCCTCGTACTCCGGGCCTGCACCGATGGGGGCCGTCAGGACGGCCGTCCTGGCGCCCAAACGCTCCTGGATCGTCTGGCAGGAACGGTCGAAGTCGGCGCCCCCTCGATCCATCTTGTTGATGAAGCAGATCCGCGGGACGCGGTAGCGGTCGGCCTGGTGCCAGACGGTCTCGGACTGCGCCTCGACCCCGTGGACGCCGTCGAACACCACGACGGCGCCGTCGAGGACGCGGAGGCTGCGCTCCACTTCGGCGGTGAAGTCGACGTGGCCCGGGGTGTCGATGAGGTTCAGGTCGTGATCCAGCCAGCGGATGCGCGTGGCGGCGGCGGTAATCGTGATGCCCCGCTGCTGCTCTTCGGCGAGGTAGTCCATCTTGGCGGTGCCGTCGTGCACCTCGCCGATCGCGTGCTCCTTCCCCGTGTAGAAGAGGACGCGCTCCGAAACGGTCGTCTTGCCGGCGTCGATGTGCGCGACGATCCCGAAGTTGCGCAGTCTCTTCAGAGGGTTCTTTGGCATGGGAGTCCTCGGCAAACGGGCAACGAGGATACTCGCCCCCCCCGGCCGTCGCGAGCCCGGTTCACGCGCGTCAGCAAGCCCGGGGTCCGGGGTGTCCCCGGGCATGATGACAAGCAGGCCGAGGCCTCGAGGGACCGCGGCCTGCAGGGAAGCCCGTCGAAGGGCGACGACCAGGCGAAGGGGGCGAAGGCCTTGTTGGCCGAAGGCCGGACCCGGGGTCCGGGGTGTCCCCGGGCATGATGACAAGCAGGCCGAGGCCTCGAGGGACCGCGGCCTGCAGGGAAGCCCGTCGAAGGGCGACGACCAGGCGAAGGGGGCGAAGGCCTTGTTGGCCGAAGGCCGGACCCGGGGTCCGGGGTGTCCCCGGGCATGATGACAAGCAGGCCGAGGCCTCGAGGGACCGCGGCCTGCAGGGAAGCCCGTCGAAGGGCGACGACCAGGCGAAGGGGGCGAAGGCCTTGTTGGCCGAAGGCCGGACCCGGGGTCCGGGGTGTCCCCGGGCATGATGACAAGCAGGCCGAGGCCTCGAGGGACCGCGGCCTGCAGGGAAGCCCGTCGAAGGGCGACGACCAGGCGAAGGGGGCGAAGGCCTTGTTGGCCGAAGGCCGGACCCGGGGTCCGGGGTGTCCCCGGGCATGATGACAAGCAGGCCGAGGCCTCGAGGGACCGCGGCCTGCAGGGAAGCCCGTCGAAGGGCGACTACCAGGCGAAGTGGGCGAAGGCCTTGTTGGCCTCGGCCTGCTTGTGGGTGTTTTCCCGCTTGAGCATCGCCGTCCCCTCGCGGTTGTAGGCGCTCACCAGTTCCTGCGCGAGGGACGCGGCGAGGGGTTTCCCCTTCCTTCCGCGGCACGCTTCGAGGATCCAGCGAAAGGCCAGCGCCCGCTGGCGCTTGCCGCTCACCTCCACGGGGACCTGGTAGTTCGCACCGCCCACGCGGCGGCTCCGGACCTCGACGAGCGGCTTCACGTTCTCGACGGCCTGCTTGAACACATCGAGGGGCTCGCGTTCCGGGACGCGCTTGCGGATCATCTCCAGCGCGTCGTAGAGGATCCCCTCCGCCTTGGAGCGCTTTCCGTCGTGCATGATGCAGGAGATGAACTTCGCGACGTTGAGATCCTGGTAGACGGGATCGGGCTTCAGGAGGGGCTCGAAGCTGCGGTAGTACTTTCCGGCCATGGCTGGTCCTACTTCCCTCGCTTCACGCCGTACTTCGAGCGCTGCTGACGGCGGCCATCGACCCCGGCCGCGTCCAGCGTGCCTCGGATGATGTGGTAGCGGACGCCGGGAAGATCGCGTACGCGGCCGCCGCGCACGAGGACGATGCTGTGCTCCTGCAGGTTGTGCCCTTCCCCGGGGATGTACGCCGTGATCTCCCGGTTGTTCGACAGGCGGACCCTGGCGATCTTCCGGAGAGCCGAGTTCGGCTTCTTCGGGGTCTGGGTCTTCACCGCGAGGCAGACCCCACGCTTCTGCGGGCAGGCCTCCAGTACGGGCGCCTTGCTGCGCGCCCGGATCTTCTTCCGGCCCTTGCGAACCAGCTGGTTGATCGTCGGCATCGATGCTTCCCGTCGGTCGTTGCTGAGCCGCGTACCTTAATGCCCCCCGGCCCGGCCCCGTAGCACATTCCCGGGGCCGGCCCGGCCCGGGGCGCGGCCCCCGGGCCGACGGCGGCCCGTCTAGAGGCCCCCGAGCTCCTCGGCCGGGGCCGCCTCGTCCTCGGCGAGCAGGTCCTTGAGCTCCTTGAGCGCCTCGAGATCCTCCGGCATCTCCGCGAAGCCGGCCATGCTTTCCTCGAGCGGGATGTTCTTCCGTACCCGCGTCCGGACGTAACTCCGGTAGCCCGTCCCCGCCGGGATGAGGTGCCCCAGGATCACGTTCTCCTTGAGGCCCACGAGGTGGTCCACCCGCCCGGCAAGGGCCGCCTGCGTGAGGACCTTCGTCGTCTCCTGGAAGGAGGCCGCCGAGATGAAGGACTCGCTCTGTAGCGCCGCCTTCGTGATCCCCAGCAGCAGCGGCTCGGCCTTCGCGGGCTTGCCACCGGTCTCCATGACCTTGCGGTTCTTCCGGCGGAAGCGGAACTTGTCGACCACCGCGCCGGGGAGGAGGTCGGTGTCCCCCGGATCCTCCACCCGGACCTTGCGCAGCATCTGCGAGATGATGATCTCGTGGTGCTTGTCGTCGATCGTGACGTTCTGGCTCCGGTAGACGTTCTGCACCTCGCGCAGCAGGTACTCCTGGAGCGACTCGAGACCCGAGATTCGCAGGATGTCGTGCGGAACCAGCGGCCCGTCCACGAGCGCCTCCCCCGCCCTCACCCGGTCCCCCGAGTGCACGCGGAGGTGCTTGCCGTGGGCGACGAGGTGCTCGACCATCTGGCCGCCCTCGGCCTTGACCAGGATCGTACGCTTGCCGCGGCGCTTCTCGCCGAGCTCGATCACACCGTCGATCTCCGCGAGCACGGCGGGATCCTTCGGTCGGCGCGCCTCGTACACCTCGGTGACGCGCGGCAGACCGCCAACGATGTCCTGCGTTCCCGTGATCTCGCGCGGCGTCTTGGCGAGGAGCGTACCCGAGGCCACCTTCTGGCCCTGCGTGACCTCCAGGTGGGCCTTCTCGGGGATCGGGTAGAGCGCGATGGGCGTGCCCTTGTCGTCTTCGATGACGATCTGGGGGTGCAGGTCGCCCTTGTGCTCCATGATGACCCGCCGGCGGACGCCCGACCCCGGGTCGATCTCTTCGCGCATCGTCTTGCCCTCGACGATGTCGTCGAAGCGCACGACACCCTCACGCTCGGCGAGGACGGGCACGTTGAAGGGGTCCCAGGTGAAGAGCGGCTTCTTCTCCTTGACCGTCTCGCCATCCCCCACCTTGAGCACGCCGCCCAGCGGAACCGCGTAGCGGTCGATCTCGCGGTCCTTGGTGTCGACCAGGATCAGCTCGCCGTTTCGCGTGATGGATACGGGGCGGCCCCCAAGGCCTTCCACCGCGCTCAAGTTGTGATAGATGACCTTGCCCGCGTGGGTGGCGCGGATCTCGCTCTCCTCGACGCCACGCGTGGCGGTCCCACCGATGTGGAACGTCCGCATCGTGAGCTGGGTGCCGGGCTCGCCGATCGACTGCGCGGCGATGATCCCCACCGCGAGGCCTTGCTCCACGAGCCGCCCCCGGGACAGGTCCATCCCATAGCAGCACTGACAGATTCCGATCGGCGCCTCGCAGGTGAGCGGGCTGCGCACGCGCACCTTCTCGTACCCCATCGCCTCGATCCGGCGGGCGATCTCCTCGGTCACCAGTTCGTTCTCGCGGACGACGACCTCGTCCGTCACGACGTCGATGATCGTGTCGCGCGCCGTCCGGCCGTGGATGGCCTGCGCGAGGGAGACCTCCAGCTTGTCGCCCTTGTAGACGACACCCTTGCTGATCCCGTTCAGGGTCCCGCAGTCGTGCTGCTGGATCACCACGTTCTGAGCGACGTCGGAGAGCTTCCGCGTCAGGTACCCCGAGTCCGCGGTCTTGAGGGCCGTGTCCGCCAGGCCCTTCCGCGCACCGTGCGTCGAGCTGAAGTACTCGAGCACGAGCAAGCCCTCTCGGAAGTTCGACTTGATCGGGGTCTCGATGATGCGGCCCGAAGGCTTGGCCATGAGACCGCGCATCCCCGCCAGCTGCCGGATCTGCTCGACGGAGCCCCGCGCGCCCGAGTCCGCCATGGCGAAGATCGGGTTGAGGTACGGCTTCTCGTCGCGGGTGTCCGTGCGGAGCGCCAGCATCATCTCGGCCCCGACCTCTTCGCGCGCGCGCGTCCAAGTGTCGATGATCTTGCTGTAGCACTCGCCGCGGGTGATCTCGCCCCGCCTCAGGTGCGTGCGGATCTCCGTGACCTCATCCTCGGCGGCACCGAGAATGCCGACCTTCGCCAGCGGCACGACCATGTCGTTCTTCGCGAACGACAGGCCCGCACGGGTCGCCGAACTTGTACCCGATGTCCTTGATGTCGTCCAGGAGCCGGAGCGTCGCACCCTTTCCGAGCAGCTTGTGGCAGTCGCTGATCAGGCTGTTGAGCTTCTTCTTGTCCAACGTGTAGTTGTAGAAGGGCATCCCGGCGGGGAGGATGTCGTTGAAGAGAACGCGGCCCACGGTCGTCTCCACCTGGGCGGCGGGTTCGCGGCGACCGGGAGCCGACGCGACAAATGCCCCGGCGTCCAGCTTGACCTTCACCTTGTCGTGGATCACGAACTTCCCCTCGGCGTAACCGAGGAAGACCTCGTTCGCGTGGGCGCAAAACGGCACCTTCGACTGCTGCGTCGGGTGGTCGACGGTCAGGTAGTAGATCCCCAGGACGATGTCCTGCGACGGGGAGATGATCGGTCCGCCGTGCGAGGGCGAGAAGATGTTGTTGGTCGCCAGCATCAGCGTCGTGGCCTCGATCTGCGCCTCGTAGGAGAGGGGCAGGTGGACGGCCATCTGGTCGCCGTCGAAGTCGGCGTTGAACCCCGTGCAGACCAGCGGGTGCAGGCGGATCGCGTTGCCCTCGATCAGGGTCGGCTCGAAGGCCTGGATGCCCATCCGGTGCAGCGTCGGCGCGCGGTTCAGCAGCACGGGGTGCTGCTGCGTGACCTCGTCGAGGATGTCCCAGACCTCCTCGTCCTTCCGCTCGAGCATCTTCTTCGCCGACTTGATCGTGTCGGCGTAGCCCAGCTCCTTGAGCCGCCGGATGATGAACGGCTGGTACAGCTCGAGGGCGATCTTCTTGGGCAGCCCGCACTGGTGCAGCTTGAGGTCCGGGCCCACCACGATCACCGAGCGCGCGCTGTAGTCGACACGCTTGCCGAGCAGGTTCTCGCGGAATCGGCCCTGCTTGCCCTTGATCATGTCCGTGAGCGATTTGAGCGGCCGGTTGCTCGAACCCAGAACGCTGCGGCGGCACCGCGCGTTGTCGAAGAGCGCGTCCACCGACTGCTGCAGCATCCGCTTCTCGTTGCGGATGATCACCTCCGGGGCATTGAGGTCGAGCAGCTTCTTCAGCCGGTTGTTCCGGTTGATGAGGCGACGGTAGAGATCGTTCAGGTCCGACGTCGCGAAGTTGCCCGAGTCGAGCAGGACGAGCGGGCGGAGGTCCGGCGGAATCACGGGAACCACGTCCAGAACCATCCAGTCCGGGCGGTTCCCCGAGTCGCGGAGTGCTTCCACGGTGCGGAGGCGCTTGAGGAGGTCCTTCCGACGCTGCTTGCTGCGCGTCTCCTCGAGGTCGGCTCGGAGTTCCTGGGACAGCTTGTCGAGGTCGATCGCTCTGGAGCATCGCCTTGATCGCCTCGGCGCCCATGCCCGCGTCGAAGGAGTCGCCGTACTTCTCCCGGGCCTCCCGGAACTGCTCCTCCGTCAGGAGCTGGGCGTCTTCCAGGGGCGTGTCGCCGTGGTCGATGACCACGTAGTCCTGGAAGTAGATGACCCGTTCCAGGCTCGACGTCTTCATGTCGAGCAGCGTCCCGATGCGGGACGGCATCGCCTTGAAGAACCAGATGTGGACCACGGGCGCGGCGAGGGCGATGTGCCCCATTCGCTTCCGGCGGACGCGGCTGTGCGTCACCTTCACGCCGCACCGGTCGCAGATGATGCCCTTGTGCTTGATGCCCTTGTACTTCCCGCAGAAACACTCCCAGTCCCGTTCGGGGCCGAAGATCTTCTCGCAGAAGAGACCGTCCTTCTCCGACCGGTAGGTCCGGTAGTTGATGGTCTCGGGCTTCTTCACCTCACCGTACGACCAGGAACGGATCGTCTCCGGCGAGGCCAGGCTGATCTTCACCGCCGTGTAGTCGTTCACGCGGTTGAACATGCTCTCGATCATCGCGCTTCCCTTCCGCTCTTCGCGGGCCTTCCGGACGTTCCTAGAGACTGCTCTTCTCGAGCTCGATGTTCAGGGCGAGACCGCGGATCTCGTTGCAGAGGACCTCGAACGACACGGGCGTCCCGGCCTCGAGGACGTTCTCCCCCTTGACCATGGACTCGTAGATCTTCATGCGGCCGTCGACGTCGTCGGACTTGACGGTGAGGAGCTCCTGCAGGATGTTGGCGGCGCCGTACGCCTCGAGCGCCCACACCTCCATCTCCCCGAAACGCTGGCCCGCCGAACCGCGCCTTCCCGCCCAACGGCTGCTGGGTGATGAGGCTGTAGGGGCCCGTCGCCCTCGCGTGGATCTTCTCGTCCACGAGGTGGTGCAACTTCAACATGTACAGGTAGCCGACGGTGACCTTCTGGTCGAAGGCTTCGCCCGTACGCCCGTCGTAGAGGGTTACCTTCCCGTCGATAGGAAGGCCGGCCTCGGCCAGCATCCGCTCGATGTCGGACTCCTGCGCGCCGTCGAACACGCTGGTCTTGACGCGGCACCCAAGGATGTGCGCCGCGTAGCCGATGTGCGTCTCCAGGATCTGCCCGACGTTCATGCGGCTGGGCACACCGAGGGGATTCAAGACGATCTCGCACCGGGGTGCCGTCCTCGAGGAACGGCATGTCCTCCACGGGAAGGATCCGGCTGATCACGCCCTTGTTGCCGTGGCGACCGGCCATCTTGTCGCCCACGGAGAGATTGCCGCTTCGTCGCGATGTAGACCTTCACGACCTCCAACACGCCCGTCGGCAGCTCGTCGCCGCGGGAAAGCCGGTTTACGGTCTTGTTCTTGACCGCCTCGGCGTCGTCGATCGCCGTGATGTGTCGGCGCATCACCGCGTGGAAGCGGTCCGTCCCGCCGCAGGCCGGCGCCGCGCACCGCCACGACGAGACGCTCCCGCACTTCGCGGAGCTCGGGCAGGGCCTCGACCCCGTTCGCGGAGAAGGGCTTGCTGGTCGCGGGGTCCACGAGGGTCCGCCCCAGCATGTCGTGCATCTCCCCCACGAGACCGTCCAGCTCCTCCCGGAAGGCCTGCTGGAACCGCTTCTCGGCCTCCCTGATCTGCCGCTGGTTGTCGTGCGCGCTCCTCCTCGGAGATGTTCACCTTCCGCGAGAACTTCTTCGTGTCGATCATGATCCCCTCGACGCCCGGCGGGACGTTCAGGGAGTCGTTCTTCACGTCCTCGCCGGCACGACCGAAGATCGCGTGCAGCAGCTTCTCCTCCGGGCTGAGCTCGCTCTTCGACTTGGGCGCCACCTTGCCTACGAGGATGTCACCGGGTCGTACGCGCGTCCCAATCGCGGACGATCCCGTCCTCGTCGAGGTTGCGAAGCGCGCGCTCCGAGACGTTCGGAATGTCGTTCGTGAACTCCTCGCGACCCAGCTTCGTCTCGCGAATCTCGATCTCGAACATGTCGATGTGGATCGAAGTGTACGTGTCCTCACGAACGAGCGACTCGCTCACCAGGATCGCGTCCTCGTAGTTGTATCCATCCCAGGGCATGAACGCCACGAGCGCGTTGTGACCGAGGGCCAGCTCGCCGTTGTGCGTGGCGGCGCCGTCGGCGATGACCTGTCCCGCCTTGATTTCGTCGCCGAGACTCACGATGGGACGCTGATTGAGGCAGGTCCGCTCGTTCAGGCCGACGTACTTGCGGAGTTCGTACATCTCCTCGCCCACGACGATGCGCTGGGCATCCACGTAGCGGACCGTGCCCGCGGTTCGCGCCCTCACGACCATGCTCGAATTCTCGGCGACGACGTTCTCCATGCCCGTACCCGACGAGAGGAGGACGCGTGATCATGAGCGGCACGGCCTGGCGCATGCATGTTCGAACCCATGAGCGCACGGTTCGCGTCGTCGTGCTCGAGGAAGGGGATCAACGCGGCGGAGACCCCGACGAGCTGCATCGGGCTCACGTCCATGTAGTCGGACCTCCTCGCGCTTGACGAGAAGGAAGTCGTCGTTCTTGCGGCCGAGAATCGATCTCTCCGTGCGATCTTGACCCGTGTTCTCGATGACTCGTGTCGGCCGGCGCCATGACGGCGTCCAGCTCCTCGTCGGCCCGCAACTCCACGATCTCGTTGCGTCACCCGGCCGTCGCGGACGACGTAGTACGGGGTCGTGAGGAAGCCGTAGTCGTCCACGCCGCTGTAGATCGATAGCGACGAGATGAGACCGATGTTCGTGCCCTCCGGGGTCTCGATCGGGCAGATGCGGCCGTAGTGGCTGATGTGGACGTCGCGCACCTCGAACCCCGCGCGCTTGCGGTTGAGTCCGCCGGGCCCCAGGGCGGACAGGCGCCGCTCGTGCGTGAACTGCGACAGCGGGTTGGTCTGGTCCACGACCTGCGAGAGCTCACCACGACCGAAGAAGTAGTCGATGGCGGAGGAGATCGTCTTCGAGTTGATGACGCTGCGCGGCGTGATCGTGTCCGCGTCTTCGATGTTCATGCGCTCCTGGGCCGTCCGGCGGAGCTTCAAAAACCCCTTGCGCAATTCGTCCCCGGCCAGCTCGGCGATCGTGCGGATGCGTCGGTTGCCGAGATGGTCGATGTCGTCGATCTCGCCCTTGCCTCCGCGGAGGGTGACGATGTAGCGGACGGCCTGGACCAGGTCCTCCTTGGTGAGCGTCTGCTGCTCCTCGGGGAACTGCGTACCGAACTTGCGGTTCAGCCGGAACCGGCCGACCCGGCCGAGGCGGTAGCGCGAGTCGTCGAAGAACTTCTCGCGGAACAGCTCCTTGGCCTTCTCGACCTGCGGCGGGTTGCCCGGGCGGAGCCGCCCATAGATCTTGAGCAGAGCCTCTTCGTGCGACTCGGTCGTGTCCTCGAGGAGCGTGTTCAGGACCAGCGGGTCGTCCACCTCCTCGATGATCTCGATGGACGCCACGCCGCACTTCGCGGCTCGCTCGGCTGCCTCCTCGCTCACGATCTCCAGGGCGTCGAGAATGACCTCCCCCGTCTCCTCGTCCGCGACGGCGTGAACGGCGTGCTTGCCCGTGACGTTCTTCTTGAAGTTGCGGTTCGACGTGGCGACGGTCTTCGTGGAGTAGAAGAGCCGGACCAGATCCTGGTCCGTGGAGAAGTCCTCGCTCATCGCTCGGAGCAGGGCCGTAGCCGGGAACTTCCCGGACTGGTCGATCCGGACGGCGAGGACGTCCTTCTTCGTGACGTTGAATTCGATCCAGGATCCGCGCTCCGGGATCAGCCAGCAGGAGTGGAGTTTCTTGTCGGAAGAGTGGATCTCGACGGAGAAGTCCACGCCGGGAGACCGGTGGAGCTGCGTGACGATCACGCGTTCCGTCCCGTTCACGATGAACTCACCGCCACCGACCATGATCGGCATCTCGCCGAGGTATACGTCCTCCTCGACGGGGCTCTCCTTCTGCAGACGCACCCGCACCTTGAAGGGGCGGCCGTAGGAGACCTTGAGCTCCCGGCACTCCGCCGGGGTGTAGCGGGGACTTCCGAGGTCGTACCCCAGGTACTGGAGTTCCATCGTCCCGTCGTAGGACGGGATCGGGAAGACCTCGCGGAGGATGGCCTCGAGGCCCTTCGCCTCCCGGTGCTCCGCGGGCACCTCCTCCTGCAGGAACTCCGCGAAGGAGGCCGTCTGCAACTCCGCGAGATTCGGAATCGGATGTGCGTTCTGGCCCCCGAAGCGGACGATCGGACGGTCGTCCAGTGCCACGCGCCCGCTCTCGCTGACGTTTCCGTTGCCGCCTTGGTTGTTCATCCCGAGACCTCACTCGTCGGGACGCCGTCGCCGCCGGCACCGCGGGTCGCGCGCCCTCCCCTGGGACGCGGGCGTGACCCTTTGGGCCGGAAGGGAAGGACGATCCCGACCGCCGTCGTAGCGGGTTGGAGAAACGGGAGCGGTCCGCTCCCCGGATTGGGCTCTGGCCGCCACACCGGACCGCGCCTCAGGCTGTGATCCCTCCCGGCCCTGGAAGGACATTGACGAGGCGGCACCGGACGATCCGGGACTCGATCCCGGACCGGAGAAGGTAGTACGCCCGCGGGGGTCGAGCAAGAACCGGGCCCGACGGACGTCGCCGACGGCCGGCCCCCGGAGGAGCCGGCCGTCGGAATTTAGGACGAAGGTCACAAGATCGAGCCGTGGCCCGGACTACTTCACCTCGACCTCGGCCCCGGCTTCGCTGAGCTCCGTCTGGAGCTTCGTCGCGTCTTCCTTGGAGAGACCGGTCTTGACCGCCTTCGGCGCCGCGTCGACCAACTCCTTGGCCTCCTTGAGGCCGAGGCCGGTCGCGGCACGCACGACCTTGATCACCTGGATCTTCTTCTGGCCGGCGCCCTTGAGGACGACGTCGAACGCCGTCTTCTCCTCTTCCTCGGCGGCTCCGGGGCCCGCGCTCGGCCCAGCCTGGATCACGGCCGCCGGCGCGGCCGCGGACACACCCCAGCGCTCTTCGAGCGCCTTCACCAGCTTCGCCGCCTTCGCGATGGTGAGACCGTCGAGGGTCTTGAAAATGCCCTCGAGATCCTCATCGAGCACGACGCTCTGTTCGTTCTCGGACATGACTCGAACTCCTTCGTCCCAATGCAACTCGATTCGCGCACCCTGTCGGATGCGCCTCGCTGTCCAGGGGCGGGCCGCTCTAGGCTTCCTCGGCCTCGCCCCCCTCGTCCGTCGCGCCGCCCTCCTCGTCGATGCGGGCCTGGATCACGCGCGCAAGGCCGCCGTAGACGCCCTGGAGCGACGCGGCGATGCCGCGCGCGCTCCCGATGACCGCGGCAAGCAGCATCCCACGGAGCTCCGGCAGCCCGGGAAGGTCCGCCAGCTCCTGCACGTCCTGCGCACCCAGGAACTCGCCGTCGGCGACGCCGCCCTTCACGGTGAGGGGCTTGAACTTCCTCTTCCACTCGCGGAGCACCTTCGCGATCGCGATCGGGCTCTCGCCTCCGTACACGATGCCGGAGGTGCCTCGCAGGATGTCCTTCAGGGCCTCGGGGTTCTCGCCGTAGAAGGTCTGCTCCAGGGCTCGGCGCGCGGTGCGGTTGTGGATGAGCTTGAAGCGGGCGCCTCCGGCGTCCTCGTGGAGGTCCCTGCGGAACGCCTCGGCGTTCTCGACGCTCATCGGACCCGGATCCAGAATGATCACGGCGTCCGAGGATTCGAGATCCCGCGTGTATTCCGCGACCATCATGCGCTTGAGGGCTTTCGCCATGACTACCTCCCTCAGATCACGTCCAGCGTCACGCCGGGACTCATGGACGCGGAAACGGTGACCTTGCGCACGAACGCCCCCTTCACCGCGGCGGGCTTCATGGTCCGCAAGTGATCGAGGAAGTGGCTGATGTTCGCTTCCAGATCTTCCGCGGCGAAGCTCCGCTTCCCTACGGGGACGTGGACGTTTCCGCCCTGGTCGGCACGGAACTCGACCTTGCCCGCCTTGAAGTCGCGCACGGCCTCGCCGACCCGGTCCGTGACGGTCCCCGCCTTGGGGCTCGGCATCTTTCCCTGCGGCCCGAGGATCTTTCCGAGCTTGCCCACGTGGCGCATCATCGAAGGATGCGCGATGCAGACGTCGAAGTCGGTCCATCCCTCCTGGATCCGCTGGGCGAGATCCTCGGAGCCGACCACGTCGGCTCCGGCGGCCGCGGCCTCCTCGGCCATCTCGCCCTCGGCGAACACCACCACGCTGCGGGTCTTGCCGAGGCCCTTGGGTAGCGAGACGCTCCCGCGCACGGTCTGATCGGTGCGCTTCGGATCCACGCCGAGGCGCACGCAGAGCTCGACGGTCTCGTCGAACTTGGGCTTGGGGAAGGCCTGCAGGACCTGGAGCCCCTCGGACATCGGGTACCGCTTCAGCTTGTCGTACCCGGGGGTCCCCAGGGCGGCCTTGAACCGCCTGGAAAGTCTGGTCATCCGCCGGTCTCCTCACTCTCCCGCCAGCGGGCGCGGCCCCCGGAGGCGGTGATCGAGTTTTCCTCCGGCTGGAGCCGGAGAGTCCAAGAGGGTACGGATCCGCTGCGGCCTCCCTACGAAATTCACGCGGGTTGCCGGATCCAGCGCGGCCGGGGGGGACAGCCGGAGGGCGCAGGCCTCCAAGGAGGCGGGCGGCTCCCGGGACGGCGGGGCTCAGTCCTGGACCTCGATCCCCATGGAACGAGCCGTGCCCATGATGATCCGGGCCGCCGCGTCCTCGTCGTTGGCGTTCAGGTCGTCCATCTTGCGGCGGGCGATCTCGAGGACCTGGTCCCGCGTCACCTTGGCCACCTTCTCCGTGTGGGGCGTTCCCGAGCCCTTCTCCACTCCGGCCGCCTGCTTGAGCAGGACCGCGGCCGGCGGGCTCTTCAGCACGAAGTCGAACGACCGGTCTGCGTAAACGGTGAGGATGACCGGGATGATCGTGCCGCGGTCCTTGGCGGTGGCGTCGTTGAACCGCTTCACGAACTCGCCGATGTTGACGCCGTGCTGGCCCAGCGCGGGGCCCACGGGGGGCGCAGGGGTCGCGGCGCCCGCCGGACACTGCAGCTTGATCCTGGCCTTCACTTCCTTCGCCATGACGTTCCGGTCCTTTCGGGCGGAGCCCTAGACGGGCTCGACCTGCCAGTACTCCAGCTCGACGGGGGTGGCGCGCCCGAAGATCGTCACGATGACCCGCACCATGCCCTTCGCCGGAATGACCTCGTCCACGGCTCCCTCGAACGACTCGAGAGGGCCCTCCTTGATCTTCACCGAGTCGCCCTTCTTGAGAGAGATCGCCACCTGGGGCGTCTTCTCCTGTCCCCGTTCCATCTCGGCGAGGAGGCGGCTCACCTCCTTCTCGTCGAGGGCGTCCGGCTGGCCGTGCGGCCCGACGAAGTCGCCCACGCCGGCGGTCTCCCGGACGAGGAACCACACGTCGCGCGGCACCTTGCCCTTGTCCTCCTCGATCTCGATGAGGACGTAGCCGGGGTAGAGCTTGCGCTTGCGCGTCCGCTTCTTCCCGCCCTTCACCTCCGTGATCGTCTCGACGGGCACGAGCACGCGCGGCACGATGTCCTGCTTGCCCGCCACCTTCAAGCGGCGGGTGAGCGCGGTCTGGACGGTGTTCTCCCGCCCCGACTGGACCCGCACGACGTACCATCGCCTCGCCACGTCGTTCCCCCCTAGTACACGAGCCGGAAGAGCCACTGCAGGAATCGGTCGAAACCGAACAGCAGCAGCGCCATGACGAGAGTGACCAGCGACACCACGATCGTGGCGTTCTTGACCTCGCGCCGCGATGGCCAGGACACCTTCTTGAGCTCGGTCTCCGTGTCGATCAGCGCATTCGCGGTACCCGGCCGGTTCAGGACGAGGTGCAACGCCAGCAGACCGAGCAGGGCCACGCCAAAGGCGATCGTGTTGAAGATCGAGACATGCCCGATGATGGGCAACCCGGTGACCCACTCCCGCCCCGGCACGTTGATGAACCGGTAGAGACTCACCGCCCCGGAGATCACCAGGATCCCGCCCAGCACGTAGGCGCCGATGCGGGCGATCTTCCCCTGGCCGGACTTGTAGATCTCGAGCCCGGACGTGCCGGACCCCGACTTGCCAGAGGATGATTTCGAGGTGGTTTCCATGGAGCACCAGACGCCCCCACCGGGGGCGATGACTGGCACGGCCGGAAGGAATCGAACCCTCAACCCCCTGATTTGGAATCAGGTGCTCTACCAGTTGAGCTACGGCCGTGCGGGAACGGCTCGGACCGGGCGGCGGGGCCGCCCGGCAGAACGAGCCTACCTTTTCTTGCTCTCCTTGTGGAGGGTGTGGCGCTTGAGCCGAGGCGAGTACTTCTTCAGCTCTAGCTTGTACGGGTTGCCCTTGATCCGCTTCTGGACCCGGTAGTTCAGGTCCCCGGTCTCGGTGCACTGGAGCCAGACGTACCCGCGTGCGTCCTGGGACTTGGCCATGGCTCGACTCCTCGCTCGCCCGGGCGTGCCCGGAAGGGGAACTCTACTTGAGGATCTTGGCGACCGTTCCTGCGCCGACGGTTCGGCCGCCCTCGCGGATGGCGAACCGCATCTTCTCCTCGATGGCGATCGGGGTGCCGAGCGCCACCTTCACGGTGACGTTGTCACCCGGCATGCACATCTCGGCGCCTCCGAGGAGCTCGATCGAGCCCGTGACATCCGTGGTCCGGATGTAGAACTGCGGGCGGTAGTTGTTGAAGAAGGGCGTGTGGCGCCCCCCCTCCTCCTTCGTGAGGACGTAGACCTCGCCTTCGAACTCGGTGTGCGGGTTCACCGTACCGGGCTTCGCCAGGACCATGCCGCGCTGGAGCACCTCCTTGTCGATGCCGCGGAGGAGGATGCCGACGTTGTCGCCCGCCTGTCCCTCATCGAGCGTCTTGTTGAACATCTCGACACCGGTGCAGGTGCTCTTCATCGGCAGCTCCTGGAGCCCCACGATCTCCACGGGTTCGCCGACCTTGATCCGCCCGCGCTCGATGCGGCCCGTGCCGACCGTGCCGCGCCCCTTGATCGAGAACACGTCCTCGACGGGCATCAGGAACGGCTTGTCGGTGTCGCGGACCGGCTCGGGGATGTAGGCGTCGATCGCGTCGATCAGCTTGAGGATCGCGCCGGCGCCGACCTCGTCGTCGAAGTCGGCGGGATGCTGCAGCGCCTTCAGGGCCGAGCCCTTCACGATCGGGATCTCGTCGCCCGGGAAGTTGTACTCGCTCAGCAGCTCGCGAACCTCGAGCTCGATCAACTCGAGCAACTCGGGGTCGTCCACGAGGTCGATCGCGTTGATCCAGACGACGATCGCGGGAACGCCGACCTGGCGGGCCAGGAGGATGTGCTCGCGCGTCTGGGGCATGGGGCCGTCGGAGGCCGAGACGACGAGAATCGCACCGTCCATCTGGGCGGCGCCCGTGATCATGTTCTTGACGTAGTCCGCGTGACCGGGGCAGTCGACGTGGGCGTAGTGGCGGTTTTCGCTCGCGTATTCCACGTGGGCGGCGGCAATGGTCACGGTCTTTGTCTCGTCGCGGACGGTGCCGCCCTTGGCGATGTCGGCGTACGCCTTCGCCTTCGAGAGACCCTTCGCCTCCATGACGGCGGTCATGGCGGCCGTAAGGGTGGTCTTGCCGTGATCCACGTGGCCGATGGTGCCCACGTTTACGTGCGGCTTGGTACGCTGGTAGGTTTCCTTGGCCATGGGATGGCAATCCTCCGGGGGCCTCTTGGCGCCCTCCTGTCCTCACTCCGACGGCTCGACGGGGATGGAGCTGGTGGTGGGGATTGAACCCACGACCTCCTCCTTACCAAGGAGGTGCTCTACCACTGAGCTACACCAGCGGGCCTTCCGAAAACGAGCGCTCCTGACCTCGATTCGACTTGCCCTCCGGACGGTCCTTCGGGCGACCATTGCTCAGGGGACCGGGTGCCGCGGCACGCCGGTACCATGGTCTCTCGACCTCTCTCCCGGCGGACGTGGAGCGGGCGATGGGAATCGAACCCACGTCACCGGCTTGGAAGGCCGGAGCTCTACCATTGAGCTACGCCCGCCCGAGTGCTCCCGGCTCCCCAGGAACGACACGTCAGGGTAGCCCCTGAGGTCGGGGGATCTTACGGCTCTCCGGGCCGGGGTCAACAAAGGCCTCGGCCGGGAAAACCGCGAGCGCGCCGCCGCCGTTCGCCCGGTGTTCGCTCAGCGGGCCCGCCCGCGGGTGGGGCCCGCCGTATCGCACGAGCCCTACTTGATGATCTCCTTGGTGAGGTAGTAGGTGCCGACCGCGACCCCGAGGCCGAGCGCCAGGGTCAGGAGCGATCCGCACGCATTGCCCAGGCCCGCGCAGCCCGTACCCGTGCCCGCGATCGACCCCAGGAAGCCGAGGAAGACGAGGGCCCCGACGGTTCGCTGGATCCTCTGCATGGAGCGTCCTCCGGAACGTCCCGGTTGTGGGGTATCGAGAGGGCCGGAGCAAGTCCCAACCATGCCGCTGTCGCGGCAGACGCCGCGCAAACGCCGTCTGGGTCCGTCCCCCCCGTCACCCCGGGGTCATCGCACCGCCCAGGCCCGCGCCCCAGCCGTTCCGTGCTGCCCCCAGTACGCCCGGCATCGCGCCAGCGTGGCCGCGTCGATCCGGCCGCGCTCGTCCAGGTCGTCGACCACGTCGGTCAGCCGGAGGATGGGAACCACCGGCACGCCGGTCCGGTCGGTGAAGGACTGGACGGCGTCCTCGCCGTCGAGCGTGACCTCCTGCCGGTCGAGCGCCACGGCGAGGGCCTCGAAGCGGGCCCCGGCGCAGACCTCCCGGAGGAGAGCGACGGCCTCGTCCTTCGTGCCGCCGGTCGTGAGCACGTCGTCGACCAGCACGAAGCGGCTTCCGTCGTCCGGCACCCTTCCGAGCAGGCGCCGCGCGACGCCGCCGCGGGCTTCGGCCCCGTGCCCCTTGGCCTCCTTGCGGTCCGCCAGGTAGGGCTTGTCCACGCCCCGGTCGGCGAGGCCCATGACCGTCGCCACGGCGAGCGGGATGCCCTTGTAGGCCGGGCCGAACACGACGTCGAACCCGTCCGCGCCGAGGCGCTCGAGGAGGGTCTCGGCGTAGGCCCGGCCGACCCGCTTGAGGTGCGGCCCGGAGTCGAGGCGCCCGGCGTTGAAGAACAGCGGCGAGGTCCGCCCGCTCTTCAGCGTGAACTCGCCGAAGAGAAGCGCATCGGCCTCCAGCAGGAAGTCCAGGAACGCGCGCTGGTGTGCTTGCATGATCGTACTCTCCGATTCACCGGGCCCGCCCCCCCCGCACCGTCGCGCCGGACACGGGCGGCCCCTCGGTCAAGCGTCGTAGCGGAACCGCGGCTGCCATCCCCCGACGCCGCCCGGTTCTCGACGGCAGGCAGGACCCCGTGGAAGCCGTCCCCCCAGAGGGTGCAGGAGGGGCAGGCACGCCCCATGTTGCAGGTGCGCCCCACGTTGTGGACCACGATCCGGTCGTCGGGCCCGTCGAAGGGGTCCGGGAGGCGGCCCTGCTTCTCGACGATCTCGGCGAAGAGGTCCTGGATCCCCGGCTCCGTGGCCATGGCGGGCCCTCCTGGATCGATGCCCGGGCGCGACCGGTCAGCGCACCGGCTCCCTCCGCCCCGGAACCCTACCGGGTCCCGGCGGTCGGTGCGCGGGAGGACGGAGGGCCGTCTCCCTCCGGCGCCCCGGCGCGTGGGGGGGCGCGTTCCCGTCCCGCCGGTCGGGGCCGGCGCACGCGCGGCGGCGTCGCACGGGCCGGAGTCGGGTGCGCGCGTCCGGCCGGGCACGGCGCCCGCCGAGACCGGTCGCGCAGGGTGCTCGCCCCATGGAGGCCGTGTCCTTCTGACGGCGAGAGGGAGCGGGGCGAGACGTCCCCCGTCGGGGCACGGTCGCGGACCGTGCCCTCCCACGGGGGTGGATCGGGGTCGCGGTCGGGGTCGCCGACGATGGGGAGCGCTGGCGGCGCTGGCGGCGCTGGCGGCGGACCCGGCGGCATCCGCGGCCCGGGCGCGTCGGGAGCGTGGGGAACTTCCGGAGGCGGCGGGGGCGCGTTCGGTTCCTCCGCCTCGGCCCGGTCCCGCGGGGGCGCGGAGCGCGCGGACGCGGCCCCTGCGGCCGACGCCACGCTCCTCGCCAACGGCGGCATCTCGTCGCACGCCGTCGCGGCCGCGCCGTTCGACCGGGGCTCCGCCGGGGGCGCCCCGGCAGCCGCGGGCGGCGGTCCCCCGGGCGGGTCGCCGGGGGGCTTCTCCGGCCGCTTCCTCGCCTCCTCCGCCCCCGCGCGGGCCGCCTCCTTCGCGCCCACCGCGGCCAGCACCTTGGACGCCACCCGCCGCATCCGGGGCCCCAGCCCCAGCGTCACCCAACGCGGCAGCCAGGCCCTGCGACGGTCCTCCGGCCGCGGCTTGGGCTCCAGGCGCTCCACCCGTCCGTCCGGGTGGCGCACCTCGAAGATCGGGCGACCGTCCGCCGTCCATCCCACCAGCCGGATCCGCCCCAGGTCGTAGAGCTTGTGGTGGACCGCGCAGCCGTGCACCAGGTCCTCGGCCTCGCGGGCGCTTCCCTCCCGATGCGGCCGCACGTGGCAGAGGTGCACCGCCGGCCGATCGCATTGCCCGAACTCGCAAAGGCCCCCGCTGCGCCGGAAGACCCCCGCCAGCGTCTCCGCCGCAACGCCCCGCCGGTCCGGGTCGAGGACCGTCGGCCGCATGCGCCGCAGCCCCGGCGGCAGCATCGACGGATCGGCGTCCAGCACGAACGCCGTGGCCAGGATCCGGAGCAACTGCCCGTTCGTCAGCGCCCGCTTGGCGCGCCCCGACGCCAGCGTCCGGCACCGCGCCAGCAGGTCCTTCGTCTCCGCCGCGATCCCCGCCATCCACCACCGGATCCGCGACCGCTGGCGCACCGCCTCCCGCCGCTCCCGCACCCGCCGCGAGAACGCGGTGAACGGCTCCGTCGTCGCCCACGCCAGCCAGGTGTCCTCCTCGCGCCACAAGTCCGGCCCCCGGTGGATCTGCCCGATCGCGCAGGCCGCCGACCAGGTGATCTCGCCCTGCATCAGCGCCTCCTCCAGCCCCGGCTCCTCGAAGGCGTAGCCCAGCAACATGGTCTGCTGCGCCTCCTCGGGGTCGTAGCCCGCCCGTGCGGCGAACTCCCGGAACGACGCCGCCCGCGTCTCCAGGTAGGCGGCCTTGCGGTCGATGCGCACGAAGAGGCGCGCGAGGCGGAATTTGCGCCGCCGCCAGCCCGGCTGCAGGCGCGCGGCCGTCGCCAGGGCCTCGGGGTCCGGCTCGTAGCGCAGGCAGCGACGGTCCACGGGCTCGTCCATGACGAACAACACCCTAGGAAATGACACCGACAGCCCTGAAATCCCTGAAATACGGGGCATGGCACGGATGAGGCCGACCCCGGCTTCGCCCTCGGCAGCCGGAGAGGCCTACCCGCCGGCGCTCTGCACCAGCCGCGTCTTCAGCTCGTTGTAGTCGAAGCTCAACGTGAGGTCCCGGTCGTTCAGGCTCTCGATGAACAGCACGCGGCCGTCCTCGTCGAGCACGAAGAGGTCGCGGTACTGGACCTGCCAGAGCTGCCATGCCTCCTCGGAGGGCACGTCCTGCAGCCACGGAATCGTCCGGCCAGCGACGGCGGCTGCATTGCCGCTCTCGTAGCCGATCCCGTTCACGCCCAGAAGGTGGACGTCCAGCGGAAGGCTCATCGTTGCGAGCTCGCCTTGCATCTGGTCGAGGGCACCGAACTGGGCCCGGCAGTAGCTTCAGGTCGCGTGCGCGAAATAGAAGACGCTGATCGTGCCGCGGAAGTCGGACGGCGACACGTCCATGCCGTCGGTGGCGGAGTTCGGATTGACATCCGGCAGCACGAAGTCGGGCAGGATCCGACCGATCTGGGGACGCTGGGTCGGACCGCCGCCGCCGCCTCCGCCGCAGCCGACGAAGAGCGCGAGGGCCGCGATCAGCAGGAACCACCGTTCGCGCATGGGGCGTCCTCCCGTTCGAAGGCGCGAGAAGGTACCACCCGTGCGCGCGAGGCGTACAGGGTGGGCGATCGGCCGGGCCGCCGGGCCGCGGATCGCTGGCCGTGGGCCGCGCGTCCCCGACGTCGCGCCGACGGTCACTTCCCGCCCCGGTCCGCCCCCGCGTCGTCGGCCCGCTCCGGCGGCACGACCTCGTAGACCCTCCCCTCCCAGCGGAAGACGACCCGCGGTCCCAGCGCGAGGAACCGCGCGACCTTCGGATCCCGCCGCGACAGGGCCCGCCAGTCGTCCGACAGGAACGCGATCCGCACCGGCTTCTTCGTCCCGTCCGCGTCCGCCTCCTCCCGCACCAACGCCACCGGGTGCGAAGGGCTGTAGACCGCGCGGATCGGAACGTCGCTCTCGACGTCCACCGTCACCACGGTCTCTTCCACCGGCTGCCCGTGCATCCGCGCCGTGGCCAGCGGGTAGCGGAACTCCAGCGTGCCCGCGTCGTCCGGCAACACCTGCTGGAACGAGAGCCGGATGTCGACCCGCCCCCGAGGCTCGATCGGAAAGACCCGGGCGCGGAACAGCCCACGTCCGACGTACTCGAGCAGCCCGGGGTCCCGCCGCCGCCGCACGACGCTCTCGTAGATCTCGCGCGCCCGCACGGCGTCCATCACCTCGCCCTCGACCATGCGCCCGCCGAGCGTCATGGCGAACTTCGACACCGCTGCGCCTTCGGGAAGCGGGAAGAGATAGGTCCCTTCGAGGCGCCGGTCCGTCTCGTTGCGAAACGTCTGATCGACGGTCACATCGGCGATCGGCCCGTTCACGACCGCGTGGACCCGGTGGCTCTGGAGGGCGATCGCCGCTCGCGAATCCATCGGGCCGCCGCCCGTGGCCGTGGTCGCGAGCACGATCCCGCTCGCCCGCGCGGGCGCGGCGAAGAGCAGGAGGAGCGCGGGCACCCGCGAGGAGGCGGGATATGCGTTCCATGGCCGGTCTCCGGGACGTGAGAGAGCCCTTCGCAAGCGTGGTGCCCGGACTCCGCCCCGGCCCACGGGCCGCGGCAGGCCGCCCCGCGCCCCACACGCCACCCCCGCTTCCCGCCCGTTACGGGGCGGTAGCGGACGCGGGCCCGGCGGCGTGCCGGGTGCCGCGTCGCCGGGATCGGCGGCACGCAGCGGCGATGGCCCCTCCCCCGCCCTCCCGCCGCCTCTCACCGCCGAATCGTCACCACCTCCGACCGGGTTCCGTCCTTGTAGGTGAGTTGGACGACCGCGTAGCGCGTGGTCTCGGGCACGGTCAGCCACAGGGGATCGTCGGGATCCACCGCGTACGGCTGCCGGGGATCGGCCGGCGAGAAGGCGAACGTCTTGTCCGGCGTGTCCGTATCGAGGCCGTAGCGGATCTCCGAGAGGGCCGAGCGGTACGAGAGGAGCGGCGTGAAGTAGAGCAGCACCTTGCCGTCGTAGTCCCGGAAGGAGAGCCAACTGTTCCGGGTCAACTCCAGCGCGCTCTTCGTGCTCTCCAGCAGCATGACCTCCGGGTCGAACACGACCTCGTACGGCCCGTGTTCCCGATCGCGCGGGTCCTTGTACTTGACCTGGATGACCGCGCGCGCGGCGTCGGGCGGCAGCTCGATGGAGGGCTTCGCCATGGGAAGGCCCGCCTGGGTGCGGATGCCCGGCAGGAACCCGGTGCTCCGGAACTCCCCCTCCCTGCCGACCCGGTAGAGGATCTCCTTCACGGTGTCCGCGATCGACAGCGTCACGGACCACCCGGCGTTCGACCGCATGCCGCTGGCGGAGACGGGGTTTTCCAGCACCGCTTCCGGCACCGCGGACACGGCGGCGAGGCGTTCGCGGGCGTCCTCGACCTGCTCCACGGCGACGGCCTGGTCGAGGTAGTACTTCAGCGCCGATCCCTCGTCCTGCAACGCCAGGAACCGTTTCAAGGCATCCTTCTCCCGCCGCTTGTCCTCCAACGTCTGCGTCCCGAGCCTCGCCACGGAGAAGTCCCGGCTGAGCGCGTACCACGCGGGAGCGAAGTCCGGGTGCGCGTCCAGGAACGCCTCCAGACCCTTCACGCGCGTCTCCCCTTCCAACAAGAGGTTCCAGGCGAACGCGAAGACGGGCGCCGCCGCGTCCTTCTTCAGGTCGTAGTACACCTCGCGGGCTCCGGCGAGGCCGTTCTGGAGCTTCAGGAACGCGAGGAACCGCAGGTGCGGATCCACGAAGTCCAGGTCGCCGAACGCGAAGTAGGCCCGGTAGCTCTGCATGGCGCGCCCGATGTCGCCGCGCTGCTCCAGGATCCGGGCGTTGTGGTAGAGCTCCTGCGGTCGCGTCGCATCGGGGATGATCCCGCCCTGCTTCACGAGCGCCGCGAACCCGTCACGGAGTTCCTCCAACGTCTGGGCGACGCGTTCGCCGGTCTCCTTCATCTCGCCCGCCGCCCTTTGCGTGTCCCCGGCGGCGTGGGCCATCGCCTCGGCGGATCGCGAGACCTCTCCGGCGGCGCCCTCGATCCGATCGCCGGCCTCCTTCGCGGCGCGCCCGGCGTCCTCGGCCTGGGCGGCCGCTTCCTCGGCGGCCGCCTGCGTGCCGGCCGCCGCCTCGGCCGTGTCCCGCGCCGAGGCCGCGGTCTCCTCGACGCCCGCGGCGATCGCCTCCGTCCGCCGGGCCGTCGCCTCGCCCGCCTCGCGCGCCGCCCGCGCGTCGTCGGCCGTTCGGGCGACGGTCGTCTCCGTCCGCTCGCTCGCCTTCCGGGCCGCCGTCGCGTCCTCGCCGGTTCCGCGGCCCTGGAACGCCAGGAACAGGCCGATCAAGAGCAGGACGGCGACCCCGGCGGCGATGCCGACCACCTTGCGGTCGAGCCCCCGCGTCCGCGAACGGATCTCCCCCGTGGCCGCGGCGACCTCGTCGAGCCGCCCCTCCAGGGAGGCCCGAAGGTCCGCCAGATCGCTCCGAACGCCGACCACGTCCTCGCGGAGCCGGTCGAACCAGCCGTCCAGCTCCTCCCGGCCGATCTCCAGGTACGCGCTCGGGTCCACCCTCGTCCGGCCTTCGTCGTGCGCGGTCTGCACGGGCGCGACGATCTCCTCGTAGTAGAGGTCGAGCAGCGTGAGCTGCGTGGGCGTGATCGCCTTGTTGTGGGCGATCCGGTTCCGCACGCGCCGTACGTCGTCCAGGAAAGCCTGGAGGGTCCGTCGCCGCTCGCGGAGCAGCGTGAGGAACGGCGTGTCCTCGTAGAGCCGCTCGTAGCGGGCGAACTCCTCCTTGTCCACGAAGAGGCTCGCGAGCTCGCTGAACGTGCAACCGCTCAGGATGTCGCCCGGATCGGCGGCCGCCTCCCACCGCCCCACGACCTTCTCGCTCAGCGCCTGCCGCAACCGCGCGAGCAGGCGCCCCTGGTCGGCGTAGCTCTCCGTGATCAGGCTGCGGACGATCAGCTCGAGCGCGCGGACCTTCTTCCGCCCGAGATCCTCGCTCGCCAGGGCATCGAGATCGCTCCCCGGCGCCAACGCCGGCACGCGCTGTCCCAGCGTCTCCATCCACGAGAGGAAGCGGACGCCGGCGATCGTCGCGTTCCGGTCGGCCGGGGCGGAGCCGTCGCGCCGGGCGAACGTCCGTTCGACGTCCCGTACCACGGGGTCGAACGCCGCGAGCTCGGCCTCGTGGAGACCGAGCGCGCGGGCCACCTCCGCCCGGCCGCGCTCTCCCTTGACGCGACCGTAGCGCCGGACCCGCTCGGCGAGGTCGGGCGGGAGCGCCGCGGGGTCCTCCCCCAGCCGGACGAGGACGCGGCCGAGGGCGTCCGTGACGAGGGGGGCGATCGTGTCGGGCTGGAGCATGGGTCCTCCTCCGTTCGCGGACAGCCTTCTCGAAGCCGGCGCCTCCCCGGGCTACTTCTCCCGGAGCGGAACGGCTCCGTCCCAGCGGTCCCCGGCGCCGTCCCGGGCGAGTCGCGAGGCCTCCCGCCCGAGGCGAGCGTACCCCAGGGCGCCCGTCTCGGCGCCCGTCTCGGCCCGAAGCGTCGCGAAGGCGTCCGCTGCGGCCTCGAACGCGCCCGAGGCGAAGAGCGCCAGGGCGTCTTGGGAGCGCCCCGCCCGCTCGGCGTGGGCGCGGGCCCCCGCGCTCCCGTCCGCTTCGGCGGCGAGGTGGAAGACGTCGACCGCGGCGGCCCGACCCTTCGGGGACCACCGCCCGAGGGGGACGAGAACCCACCGCTCGGGCGCCCGGAGCCGCCGGACGAGCGCGCCCGTCGCGAGCACGGGGGCGCCGAGGAGCTTCGTCATCCCCTCCAGGCGGGACGCGGTGTTCGCGGCGTCGCCGATCACCGTGTAGGAACGCTTCTGCGGCGAACCGATCAGGCCCGCGACGACGGGACCGTGGTGCAGACCGATGCCGGCGCGGAGCCGCGGCAGGTCGGCTTCCAGCGCGCGGTTCAAGCGGTCCAGCTCCGCCTGCATGTACCACGCGGCATCCAGCGCGCGGTCGGCGTCGTCCTCGCGCACCGACGGCAACGAGAACAACGCCATGATCGCGTCGCCGATGAACTTGTCGACCATGCCGCCGAAGTGCTCGATGCACCGCGTCATGCTCGCGAGGTAGCGATTGAGCAGCGCGACGAGCCGGTCCGGCGACAGCCCCTCGCTGATCGACGTGAAGTCGCGCACGTCGGAGAACAGGACGCAGACCGACTCGTCCCGCCCGCGGAACCCGCCCTGCCCCGCCTCGTCGAGGAGGAAGCGGATCTGGTCGTGCCCGAGGAAGCGTCCGCTCCCGTGGAGCAACCACGCGTTCTCGTCCCGCTCGCGGAGCCGTCCGTCGAGCCGCTCGCGCAGGCCCTCGGCGGACGTCGCGTCCACCAGGCGGAGCGCCTCCTTCAGCCGGAGGATGGCATCCCGGTCCCGCCCCGCGCGCTCCAGCACCGCCGCCTCGCTCTGCAGCAGCTCCGCGCGGACGACGGGAGAGACCCGCCGTGCCTCGTCGAAGGCCTGCTTCGCCTCCCCGAACGCCGCGAGCGCGTCCTCGATGCGGTCCCGGGCCGCGTGGACCTCCGCCGCGAGGAAGAACGCCAGCCCCCGGAGCTCGGGCACGCCACGGAGCGGCGCGTCCGCCACCGCGCCGACCACCTCGTCCGCCAACTCCGCCGCCGCCCCCGCGTCGCCCGCGCGCACGAGCACGCGCCCGAGCCAGGCCGCGGCGAACGCGGCGCCGACCGCCGCGCCCGCCTCCCGCGCCTCCTCCAGGCATGCCCCGAGCGCGGCGCGCGCGGCGGCGAAGTCGCCCATCTCCATCTGACAGACCCCGATCTCCGTCGCGAGTTGCCGCCGCACGTGCGTGGCCTCGGGCGCGTTCCTCTCGACCCAGGCGAGGTCCCGCTCCAGGTAGCGGCGCGCGTCCGCGAACGCGCCGAGCTCCAGGCAGAGCCGGCCGAGGCTCCCGTGCGTAAGGGCCACGCCCGCGTCGTCCCCCGCCGCCTCCTTCGCCACCAGCGCGCGCTCGTAGGCGATCCGCGCGTCGCCGAGCTGCCCGACGCCCTGGAGGAAGCGCCCCAACGTGTCGAGGACGCGGCCGCGGTAGCGCCCGGCCTCGCGGGTCCCCGCACCGTCGAGCTCGTCGAGACAGGTGAGGAGCGCCCGGAGCCGGCGAGGGCGGTTCCCCGGGACGTCCCCCGGGCCCAGATGGCGCTCCAGGCCCAGGTGCCGGAACACCGCGCGCTCGACCGCGCCGAGCTCGCCGCCCCGCGCCGCCACGGCATCGAGCAGCGCCGCCTCGACCCGGGCGCCAAGCTCGGGCTCGGCCCTCGCTGCCGAGGCGGCCCGGAGCAGCACGGCGGCTTCCCCGTCCCCCGGCAGGAACGCCTCGGCGTCGGACGACGCCGCTACGAGCCGACGCGCGTCCGCGGGCTCGATGCCCGCTTCCCCGAGGATGGTTTCGGCCCGCGACGGCATGCGCGAAGGGTAGCCCGGGGCGGGGTCGGAGGACGCGACCGGGGCGGGGATGGGAGCGGGCCAGGACGGCGCCAGCAAGAACGCGGCGCCGGCAACGCCGGGAAGGCCGCAGCGGGAAGGAGGCACCCGAGGAGGGGGGCGCGGGGGGAGGAGAGGTGGTGGCGGGAGGTGGATTCGAACCACCGAAGGCATAGCCAGCAGATTTACAGTCTGCCCTCGTTGACCGCTTGAGTATCCCGCCACGCTGTCAGAGACCGCACCGGCCCGGCAGGCCGCGCCGCCACCGGGCGGCGCCGAATGCGTCTCCCGGAGGGGCGAAGCGCCCAGGATAGCGTCCCGCGGCTCCTCGTCTCCCGGACGGCCCGGCGTCGGACCCGGTGAGGGGCGCGGATCATACCGGGCGGTCTCCGGCGCTGAAGCACATTCCCCGCGGGCGCTGCGCCCACGGCGCACCGGACCGCCGCGCCGCGGGGGGGCAGAGGACCACGGCGGCCTCGAGGGCGCGGGTGCACGCCATCGAAGAGGAGGAGTCCGCGCCGGAGGCCGGAGAGCGGAAGCCACGGCGGGGAGGATGCTGCCGCAAACCGCCTCGGCGTCCGCCGATGCATGCCAAGGGCTGCGCGGGTCGCGGGACCGACGGCGTCGCCGCCTCGATCCGCCGACCTGGTGTCCTGGGTCGCAACTTCGTGTGCAAAGGAAGACACCCGTTGGGACCCCCGAGGGTGTCCCTTGGCGGCGTTCGCCTCCGATCGGCGCGCTGGATGGGGAGCGGAGGCCCCATGAGGACGACACCGCGTACGACCGTGCGCAAGGAGGACGAAGGGGGCCGATCGCCCCAGGCCAGCGTGCCGCACGGCCTCATGGATAGGAACGTCCGGCACGGCACACTAGGCTGCCGTACCCACGAACCGGCGTCGAATCGCGCGGCCCTCGTGTCCGCGGCCGCGAGGGCTCCAAGGTGGCGAATCCGGCCGGCGAGGGGGATCCCGCATGGCGAATCGGTCGTACGCATCCCGCGCCCGATGCCGGCGTTGCTCGTCGTCGGCGACCCTACGGGAAGCAGCGAGCGGCCGCTGAACCCACGGCTTGCCGCCAATCCTGGCCGTCGTGGGGATGATGAAGGGGGGCCGGACGATGGAGCCGGTGGTGAGGATCGAACTCACGACCTACGGTTTACAAAACCGTTGCTCTACCGCTGAGCTACACCGGCGACGGAGACGCGGGAACCGTAGGGAGGCCGGTCGTGCGCGTCAAGCCGCCGCGTTCCCGCGTGCGGACGGTTTCCCGTCGCGGCCTCAGCGGGACGGCTGGGCGAGCGTCCGACGGGGGGCACGGACGCGTGGGGCGCGGGAGGAGACCCTGGCCGTCGTCGTGCCGTAGACCATGTGGACCTGCTCCACGGAGGCGCCGCCGAGCTTGCCGTACCGCGGCGCCTGGCGACGGATCCACGCGGCCAACTCGGGCAGCCCGCGCGAGGCGACCGACGTCAGTCCCGCGCGCTCGAACATGGCGTGCAGCTCGATGCGCCGGAACCCCCAGAGATGGGGCAACGCGTCGAGACCCGGATGCCGACCCCGCGCGACCTCCTTGTGGAACGGCAGGGGACGCGTCGGACGCTCCCGGCGCCGGAGGAGATGCATGGCGTCGTCCACGCGGGCCCCCACCCACCGGCCGAGCCGCCGACCCGGGCCCGGCGGATACCGGGTGCCTTCGATGACGAGCAACCGGCCGCCGGGCTTGAGCACGCGTTGCCACTCGCGGAGCGTGCGTTCCGGATCGGGCTGCGTCCAGAGGACGAGCCGGGCCGTGACCGCGTCGAAGGACGCATCGGGGAACGGCAGGTGCCGGGCGTCACCCTCGGTGAAGCGCGCGCCGGGTGCGCGCTTCAGCGCGGCCTTGCGCGCTCTGGCCAGCATGCCGGGGGCGAAGTCCACGCCCTCCGCGTCGTAGCCCATCCGGCGCAGAAGGAACACCACTTCGCCGGCGCCGCTCCCCACGTCGAGGAGGCGGGCCGGGGGCGCTCCGAGGCCCCATCGGTACGTGTCGCCCCAATGCCGCCGGGCTTCGTCGGACCGGTTCGGGTTCCAGGGCGTGGGGCCAACGTGCGCAGCGCGCCGGCTCCAGTACTCGCGGATCGCCTGCCCGACCGCGTCCCCTTCGGACACGACGTCCCTTCCGGGAAGGCGCGGGGAACCGTGCATGGCTGCGCTCCGGGTACCGCACGCTCCGACGCAAAGGTCGTTCCCCGACCCCAGGGAACGCCCCGCCCCCGTTTCTCCCACGCGGGCCACGCGTCGCGCCCCGCCGCCCCTCGCCGCCCCCACTCGCCGTGTGGCCCCGCGGTAGCCGGGTGTAGCCCTTCGGAACGTTCCGCCCCCGACGGTGAGACCCGCACGAGCCGCGTCCCCGGGCGCCAAGGTCGGGCCCCCTCCCATCCCGCGGCTCGCGGCGGCCGGCGGCGTCAGCCCCTCCGGCGGTTGCGGGAAGCGGGGTCGCCCGTCGCGCCCCGTCGGTGGCAGGGCGCGCCCGCCGGGCTCCCGGGAGCGCGGTCCGTACGGCGATCGCCGTCCTCACCGACGCCCCTCGGCCCGATCCGCGTCCCGCCCCCGCCGAGAGCCGCCTCCAACGCGCTGCGAAACGGCGCGTAGCCGGGATAGCGGAGGACGTAGGTGACGGCGACCCTCATGGCTGCCAGCACGCGGCGGGCGTCGTCGGTGCCGGCTCCGCGAAGGTCGCGCGCGGCACGGCAGAGATGGCGCGCGGCGGCGGCCTTCCGAACCGTCGTCTCCTCCCACGGCGCCCGGGCGGCGCCGAAGGCGTCCACCTGGGCCAGCGACAGCGCCAACAGGTAGCGCACGCGCGGATCGGCGGTGCGGCGGGCGAGCCGTCGGAGCGTCCGAAGCGAGGGCCTCCAGAGACGGCGGTCGGCGTCCCCGCCGTGGCAGTACAGCCGGGCGAAGGCGAGATCGATCCGGGCCGCCGCGGTCCGCGGGCGCCGGGAGAGCCTCTCGAGCATGCGGCCCTCGTACCGGAAGCCGTCCGCCTCGACGATCGCCGCCGCCCGCTCCAACGGCGACGTCTCCCGGTCGAGGATCGCGACGAGTCCCGCGAGGTCGCCCGCCCTGGCGCCGGAGGCGGGATCCGCGGTCGCGTCGTGCAGGAAGCGCGTCTGCGTGAGGAACGAGTCCCCCCGCGCGTCCGCCACGGGCCCGAGCCCGAAGGCGAGCACCAGCAGGAGGACGCCACCCGGAAGGAACCGCGACCTGCCCTCCGCCATCGTGGACCTCCCGGGTGCACCGCCCCCCCACCGGCCTGGGTCGGGCGCGGGCGCGCATGGCTTGACAGCCGGTCCTCGGGCCGCGACGGCGGCCGGGCCGGGAGGAGCGCCCGCGCGCATCCCGTCCTCTCAGCCCTCGACGCCGCCCAGGAGGTTCGCAACGCGTTCGCGGTGGCGGGCGAGGGCGTCCTGGACCTCGGCGAGGCTCGCGCCGCCGAAGCGGCGCATCACGTGGCGCGCGAGCTCCAGCGCGACGACCGCCTCGGTGACGATCGCGAGCCGCGGGACGGCGGTGACGTCGCTGCGCTCGATCCGCGCGGGGGCGGCCTCGCCCGTTCGAAGATCCACGGAAGGCAGCGCGTTGCGCAGCGTCGCCAACGGCTTCATCGCCGCGCGCACGACGATGCGCTCCCCGTTGCTCGTCCCGCCCTCGATGCCGCCCGCGCGGTTCGTGGGACGCCGCGGCGGTCCGGGCCGGCGTTCGGGCGGGAGGATCGGGTCGTGGACTTCGCTACCGCGCCGCCGGGCGTTCTCGAAACCGCGTCCGATCTCCACGCCCTTGACCGCCTGGATGCCCATCACGGCGGCCGCGAGCCCCGTCGAGAGCTTCGTCTCCGGTCGCTCGTGGCCGCCGAGACCCGGCGGCACGCCGTCGGCGAGCACCTCGACCACGCCGCCGAGCGTGTCGCCGCCCTTGTGGGCCTCCTCCACGAGGCGCGCCGCCTCGGCGTGCGCCTCCTCGCTCCCCAGCGCGTGGAGGTTCGACGCGTCGCGGCGCGCGCGGGCCGCCTCCAGGTCTTCGCCGGGGTCGCCCTCCAGGCCGACGCCGCCCAACTCGACGAGACGGCCGAGCACATGGATGCCGAGTGCTTCCAGCAACTCGGCGGCGATGGCCCCTCCCGCCGTCCTCGCCGCCGTCTCTCGGGCACTCGCGCGCTCCACCACGTCGCGGGCGTCGCGGAGGCCGCGGTTGAGCGCCCCGGCCAGATCGGCGTGTCCCGGTCGGGGGGCGTGGATCGGGGGGAGATCGCGGTAGCGGGTATCCCGGTTCTCGACTTCGATCGCGATGGGATTGCCGGTCGCCCGGCCGTCCCGCACGCCGGCGAGGAGGACGATCCCGTCCCGCTCCTTCTTCTGCCGCGCGCTCGCGCCGAGGCCCCCCTGCCGGGCCGCGAGCCGCCGGTTCGCGTAGGCCTCGGTCACCGGCGAACCGGCCGGAATCCCGAAGAGCACCGCCACGAGGCGCGGTCCGTGGCTTTCTCCGGCGGTCTCCAGACGGATCTCCATGGCAGGATCGTACGATGGAGGAGGCCTTCCGACGCCGCCCTCGAGGACACGCTTCGATCATGAGAACCGAGAAGAGCCCGGAGCGCCGCCTCCCCGAGCCGCGGGGACTCGGCGAGAGGATCGGCCGCCTCGCCTCGCAGAAGGTGGACCCGCCCGGCAAGGGCATCGCCATGCTCGTCCTCTCCCTCGTGGTGGTCGTCGCGGTGGTCTGGCAATTCGCCACCGGCATGGGCGCCGGCAAGGCCATCGAGAAGAACCACCCGGAGAGGCCCACGGCGAACGAGGGCGCCTCCCCCGGCGAAAGCGCCACGCCGTCGGGGGAGGGCGCGCCGACCGGGGCGCCCCGACCGGGCGAGGGACGCACGCCGCCGACGGTGCCCGCGCCGGGGCCCGGAGACGAGGGCTTGGAGCTTCCCATGCCGACGCCCGGCAGCGACCTGGCAATCCCCGCCGAGATCGGCCCGGAAACGAAGAGAGCCCTTCGCATCACGCTCAGCGAGCTCCGCTCGCCGCCTCGCGTGGTGGACGCCCTCCGCCACCTTGCGGACGTGGTGGCCGCCGCCCCGGAGGGGGCGGAACGGAAGGCGACGCGGGCATTCGTGCTGGCCACGCTCGCCGAGGCCGCGTCCCAGCCGTGGATGACGGCCGAGGCGCTCGACGCGGCGCTCACGATCACGCGCGGCGACCCCGCGGGCGCCGACGCCCTGCTGAAGGCCGCGCGCGGCCCCGGCCTCGCAGGCGACGAAACGGCGCCCGCGGCCATCGTCTTCCTGGGGCGCTTCGGCCTCTCGCCCGAGAGCAGGCGGGCGCTCCTCGACCTCGCCAAGGATCCGGAACGCGCGCTCCACCTCCGCCTGATGGCGCTCGACGTGCTCCTCGGCTGGGGTGTGAAATTCGACGGCTCCGACGTCCCCGACCGCACGCTCCTGGAGCTGATCCGCGACTACCGGTAGCCCGCATCGCGCCGTCCCTGCTGCCCTACCGCCCCGTGACGTAGAACCCACCGGTCCGGCGGGCGAGCTCCATCAGCAGGCGGCTCCCCTTCCCGATGTCCACCACGTCGACCACGGTGTTTCGCGGGTCGAGCCGGGCGAGCTTGTCTTCCACGACGCGCGGGGGCGTACTCGAACTCGTCTCCCTGCCGTCGCTCACGACGATCATCGTCACCGCTTCGCGGATGGGCTCGCCGGCCTTCACCTTCTCCAGGACGCGCCGCCTCACGATCTGGAGCCCCGCGTTCAGGGGCGTGAAGACGTCGGTCTTCTTCCCCGGCTCGATCGCCCGGAGGAAGAGGGCGAGGTCGGCCTTGTTCTCCGGCGTGGCCGGCACCATCTCCGGCTTCCACATGTGCACCTCCTCGTCGAAGAAGAGCGCGGTCACGTGGACGTCGGTTCCGAGCAGTTCCACGGCCTCGACCAGCTCGCGCTTCCCGCGCGAGACGCCGCCGGAACCGACGGAGCTGGAGATGTCGAGGACGAAGACGATGTCCTTCGACGTCAGCGGCAGACTGAAGAAGTGCGGGTGGAGGTCACGGTTCACGTGGACCGGCGGTTCGGGAATCGCCTCGGGGCGCTCGCCCGTGGCGCTGACGGTCTCCCCGTCGCCCGAGGCGGGGGCCGTCGTCGCCTCGGCCTTGCCCTTCTCCTCCCACCACTGCCTCCACGCGGCCTCGTCGTAGCCGAAGGCCTCCCCCGGTAATTGCCTCCAACGCCTCGGCCGCGGCGCTTCGGACGCGCGGGTGCGTCTTCCCGTCGAGGTGGTCGAGCAGGATCCCGACCGCGTCGGGCTTTCGCCGGTCGCCCAGCATCAGGAGCAGGCGAGCGCGGAACGTGGGGTCCTCGTCCTCGTGGAGCAGCCGCTGGACGACGTCGAGGTAGTCGCCGCCGCCCCAGAGCACGGCCTGCCGGGCCTCGCGCCGGACCGCGTCGTCGCGGGCGTCCCGCGACGCGAGGATCACCGGCACCCAGCCGGTTGCCCCCCCCACGGACGCGAGCGCGCGGATCATCGCCCCCCGGACGGAAGCGACCGGTTCGTCCGGGAGCGCCTTCTTGACGGCGACGGCCGCGGAACGCCGCCGCGCATCGGGGAGGCGCCGCGCCGCCCGCTCGATGTCGCGGAGCGCCGCGATCCGCAACGAGGGGTCGTCCTCCCGGAGGCCCTTCCGAAGCGCCTTGACCGCCGCGCGGCCGTCGTCCTCCGCCCGCGCGCCCCTCGCCGCCGTGGCGAGGAGGAGGGGCGCGAGCAGGATCAGCAGGCCGGGGAGGGCGCGCGGTCGCACGTTCCTTGCTAACGTCCGCCCGCCCCGCGGAGCTTCTCTTCCGCCGTCGAGGGCGGCTCGCCGCCCACGGGCAGGCGCTGGAGCGCTGCGACGACGGCCCGCTGGATGTCGGGGGAAAGGCCCTCGTCGCTCTTCATCTGCTCCAGGACGCTCCGGGCCTCGTCGCCGCCGACCATCCCGAGCGCCTGCACGAGGATCCGCTGCACGCGCCGCTCGCTGCTCGCGTAGGCCCGGACGAGATCCTCCACGTACGGACGGCCCCGGCGCCCGAGCCGGCCGATGCCGAGGGCCGCCGACTGGCGGATGCGGTCGTCGGGATCGGTGAGCGCGTCGCGGAAGGCGGGCGCGGCGGCTTCGTGGCCCAGGTTGGCGAGCGCGCTCAGGAGCTCGCGCTTCGCCTGGATCGGACGCGGTTGGCGCGCCGCGTCCTCGAGCGCGGCCATGAGCATCTCCCGGGTCTTGGGGCCGGCGCTGTCCATCCGGCCGATCGCCCGCAGCGCGTCTTCGCCGGTGGGCCCGGACTCGCGCGACGCCTGCAGCAGGTGGTCCAGCGCCTCCGGCGATCCGATCTGCGCGAGCGCGTCGAGCGCGGCGCGCCGGAGCTCGTCGGGGCGATCCGAGGTATCGAGGTGGATCAGGGCGGGGACGAGAGCGTCCGCGCCGGGGACGGCGGCGATGCCGGTGAGCGCCACCACCACGTCGGAGCGCGTGGCGTCCTCCAGACCGCGCGCGACGACGGCCATGGCCTTCGGGTCCTTGCGGAGCGCCTGCCCCATGGCGAGACGACCGGGAACGCGTAGCGGATCGGACGACCGCTGGAGGTACTCCACGACCGCCCGGGCGGCCTCCTCGCCCCCGCGCCGCGCGATCGCGCGCAGCAGCGGCGCGTCGGCCATGGGGTCGTTTCTCAACCGCGACTCGAGGCCGAGCACGACGTCGCTCGCCGGGGCGCCCGGCATGCGGGCGAGCACGTCGAGCACGGCGGTACGGAGGTCGCCCGCCGCCTCCGGGTCGTCGAAGAGAGCGAAGAGATCGCCGACCAGGGTGGGGTCCTGGGCGTTCGCGAGGGCTTCCCGCGCGGGCTCGCGGTCCGGGCCCCGGAGCGCCTGGAGCAGCGTCTCGCGCACGTCGGAATCGAGCGGCTCCTTGTAGAGCTCGAGCAACCGCCGGACGGCGGACCAGTCGCGCGGCGCCTTGCCGAGCGCGGCCACCAGGGCCCCGTGCACCGCCCGGGGGTCGGAGAGGTCGATGCCGAAGGGCTCCCTCGAGCCCACGACCGTCGTGTGGCCGCCGGGGTGCGCGTTCGCAGCCGGGGAGGCGGGCGTCTCCTGCGTGCTCCCCGCGCGACCGGGGAGGGTGCCGCCGGCCGGGGACGTACCTGCCGAGGATCCGGTGGACCTCGGCTGGAGATTCGCGAGGTCCGCGCCGGCGTCGCCGCGCGGCGGCGGCGGTCGCGTGAGCACCCAGGCGACCAGCGCCATGGCGACGCCCAGCGCGAGATAGGGGAGGAGGGTGCGCAGCTTCATCGGGATCCGGCCTCACGCGTCCGCCCCGCGTCCGCCGCCCGTCGGGCCCCCGCGACCACCGCCCCGAAGAGCGCTCGCGTGACGGGATCGTCGGGCCGGCGCTCCGGATGCCACTGTACCGCGACGCAGAACGGGTGGTCGGGATCCTCGATCCCCTCGATCACGCCGTCCGGCGCGCGGGCGGAGACCACGAATCCCTCGGCCAGGCGGTCCACGGCCTGGTGGTGGAACGTGTTCACCCGGATCCGGTCGGCGCCGACGAGCGCGTGGAGCCGGCTCCCGGCGACCACGTCCACGTGATGGGCCAGCGCGTCCGGCTGCAGGGCCTCCTGGTCGTGGCGGATGGCCTTCGCCACGGCTTCGGGCAGGTGCTGGTGGAGCGTCCCCCCGAGCGCCACGTTCAGGACCTGCTGGCCGCGGCAGATCGCGAGGATCGGGATCCCCTGGGCGTGGGCGCCCCGGGCGAGCGCGATCTCGATGGCGTCCCGCTTCGGGTCGATGCGGCCGAGGGCGAGCGCCGGTTCCTGTCCGTAGTGGACGGGGTCCACGTCCACGCCACCGGTGAGCACGAGGGCGTCGATGCGCGAGAGGTACGCCGCGGCGGTCCCCGCCTCGACGATCGGCAGCAGCACCGGAAGCCCGCCCGCGTGGAGCACGCCCTCCACGTAGGTCTGCGGCGAGGCCGAGTGCGGTCCGCGGGGCTCGCGCCGCGTGGTCACCACGCACGTGCAGGTGACCCCGACGGCCGGATGGCCGCCGGCGGGAATCGAGGCTCGTTCGTGCTCCATCCTCCGAATCGTACGGGCAAGGTCCGAGGCGTGCGGATACTGGGGGGATGGACGCGGTGCGGGCGACCGTCCCCCTTCGGATCGATCTCGCCGGCGGGACGATCGACGTCTGGCCGCTTCCGCTGGCCTTGCCCCGCCCCGTCGTGACGGTGAACGCGGCCCTCGCCCTGCCGAGCACCGTGACAGCCCGACGCCGGACGGACGGGGGGATCGTCGTACGGAGCATCGATCGCGGCGAGGAGGCGCGCTTCGCCTCCCGGGCCGGGTTGGAGCGGAGTCTCGCGGCCGGCCGGCCGGCGCTGGGCCTGCTCCTACGGGCCGTGGCGGTGGCCGGGAACGAGCCGTCGGGCCTCGCGATCGAGACCCGGACGACGGCGCCCGCGGGCGCGGGCCTGGGCGGCTCCTCCGCCCTCCTCGTCGCCCTGCTCGCGGCGTTGGACGCGCTGGCCGGGCGCGCCCGTCCCGCCGAGGCGCTGCTCGGCCTCGCGCAGGAGATCGAGACGTCCGTCCTGGCGGGGCCGACCGGGTACCAGGACTACTACCCCCCGCTCCTCGGCGGGTGCCTCGCGCTGGAGGGAGGCATCGGCGGCCCCCGCGTCGAACGCCTTCCCGTGGACCTGGAGGCGCTGTCCCGGCGGCTGCGCCTCGTCTGGACGGCGGCGCCCCACGTCTCGACCGGGCCCAACGGCGCGGTGCTCGCGGCGTGGCTCCGCGGCGAACCGTCCGCCGTCGAGGGGCTGGAAGGCGTCCGGCGGGAGGCGGCGGCGGCGCGGGAGGGCTTTCGCCGCGGCGATCTCGAGCCGGCGCTCGCGGCGGTCCTGCGGGAAGGGGCGCTTCGGAGGAAGCTCGCTCCGGGCGTGGACGGCCCGGCGACCCGGGCCGTCGATCGGGCGGCGCGGCAAGCGGGCGCCCTGGGCACGAAGATCCTGGGCGCGGGGGGCGGCGGGTGCGTGCTCGTCGTGCTTCCCGAGCCGACCCCCGCCGGCTTCGACGACGCGCTGGCGGCCGGGCCGGGCCAGCCGCTCCCGCTTGCGCTCACCGCCGAGGGCCTCCGGATCGAGGAAGCGTGACGCGACGGCCGCCCGGCGGGGACGGCGCGGCGCGCCGCCACCCCATTGGGTCGGAGGCCCACCCTCGCTATCCTCTGAGGGCGTGAAGGACCGGGCCGAGGACCCGAGGCCGAGCACGGGACCGCGAGGCGAGGCCTTCCCCGGAGCGGCGCAGCCGCCCTGGGCTCGTCGAAGGGCAACGCCGCATCGCGGTCTTGCCGCCGGCCGAAGCCCCGGACTCGAATCCTCCCCGCCCTCTCCGCACCGCGCTCGCCGAGGAGACTCCCCATGAAGCCGCTCACGCCCCTCGAGGACGCCACGCTCCGATACGTGCTCGCCCACGCGGGGGAAGGGGACGGCTGGTTGGATCTCACGCGCATCAGCAGCGACACGGGTCGCATGCTCTCCGACGTTCGCCTGGCGGTGGCGCGGGTCCAGCGCCGGGGGCTCCTCGAGATCGACGAGGCGGCGACGAACACGAAGCGCTGGGTCCGGTTCCTGCTGCCCGAGGTGCCGCAGGTGGCGCGCGGCCCCGTCCCGGGAAGCCCGGCTCCCTGAGGGGACCGGGGGTGGCGTCGATGCCGAGGCACGCGGACCAGGGGCGGAGGCCGAAACCCGGGGCCATCGCCCGGTGGGTGCGCCCGCGGGCCGGGACGGCGACGCGGCGGCGCGGCGGCGTCTCGCTCCGCGCCTGGCCGCGGGTCCTCGCCCTCCTCTTCGCGATCGCGGGCCACGCGGTCGCCGCCGACGCCATCGCGACCGCGCGGGCCCTGGAGGACCGCGGGGACGTCGCCGCGGCCGCGGACGCCTGGCTCGAGGCCTGGAACGGCGCGCCCGGCTCGAAGGAAGCCGGCCTCGGGCTCGCACGCACGGCGATCGCGGCCGAGCGGTCGGCGCTCTACCGCCGGGCCGAGGTGGCGCTCGCCGGCCTCCTGCACGCCGCGCCCGGGGACGGGGATCTGCTCACGGCCATCGGCGAGATCCTGCTCGTGGAGGCCCGGGAGGCCGACTCCGCCAACCTCGCAAAGGTCCTCGCCTTCCGCGCGCGCGGCCACCTCCAGGCCGCGGTGGACGCGGGAGCGGACGGCGCGAAGGCCGTGCGGCTCCTGGCCCGGGCGATCGACCGCTGCGGCGAGCCCGCCCTGGCCGTCCAGACGATCGACGACTGGCTCGGCAAGGGACACGAGGCGCCGCCCTCGTTGATCTACGAGAAGGGGCGCATCCTCTACGACGACGCCGTGAAGCGTCACGCAGACGCGGGCGGCGCCTATCCCCTGCCCCCCGACGTGCGACGGGACCTCTCCCGGGCGCGCGATCTCTTCTATGCCGCCACCGTCGCGTCGCCGGGCGACGTCGATGCGTGGATCCACCTGGCGTGGGCGGCGCAGCGCATCGGGGAGTTCGAGGACGCGCGCCTCGGCTACGAACGCGCGCTCGTCCTCGGACAGGACGGCGCCCTGCCGCTGCGCGGCCTCTACGCCCTCTACGCGGGGAACGAGGCGGCGTTCGACGCCTGCCTGAAGACGTTGATCGCGGCGCATCCCGAGGCCGGGAAGGTGATCGTGTTCCAGGCGTGGCGCAAGCTCGACGCGGGCGAGACCGACGAGGCGGAGCGCCTGCTCGAGCTCTTTGCGTCGCAGGTCCCCGACGACGCGGACGCGAACTTCCTGCTGGGGCGGATCCTCCGGGATCGCGGCGACGTCGAGGAGGCCCAGGCGCACTTCTGGAGCGCGCTGGCGGCGGATCCCCGCCACCTCGGCGCGGCCGAGGCCCTCGACGCGGCCATCCGGGCGCGCGGCCTGGCGCTGGCGAAGCAGTCGCGCGAGGGTCTGAGCGCGGTGGTGTCGGAGTACGAACGGTTGATCGCCGCGGCGCCGCAAAACCCCTACGTCCGGAACAACCTCGCCTTCCTCCTGCGGGAGGCGTGGAGCGCGCATCGGGACGATCCCGCGTGGACCGACGCCATCCAGCTCTCGGCGAAGCACTACGACGCCGCCGTCGCGATCGTCGGCCGGTGGACCGCCGAGCGCGCGCGGTCGATCCCCTGGGCCGGACGCTACGCCTACGCCCAGATGGTGTGCGACGCGGGCGTGCTCCGGCAGAACTTCGAGCCCGTGAAGGACCTCGTGCGCGCGGAGTTCTGCTACCGGCAGTCGCTCGCGTGGACCGAGTGGGGATACCTGGACTCGTGGACCTATCTCTCGAAGCTGCTCGAGGACCAGGGGCGGTGGAAGGAACTCCACGAGTTGGCGCTGCGCTGCGCGAACGGCCTCCGGGACGAGACCGGCGAGCCGCTGGCGTCGGCGCGGGACGCGGCCCGGGCGAAGGCGGCGCGGATCGAGGCGGACGGCCTTCTCGATTGAGCAGGCTCCGTGGGATCGGACGGCCGGCGGCCGCGGGCGGTGCTCACGGCTCGAGCCAGAGCACGTCGCGCGTCCGTGGGAGGGTCTCGATCCGCATGGGGACGCCCTCGCCCGCGAGCCAGAGCGGGAGCAGGTCGTCGTAGTGCGGCGAGCCCACGTGGCCGGACTGGCCCGCGAAGCTCACCATGCGCGACCGCCCCTCCCCGTCCGCGAGGTCCACGACCTGGCGATAGGAGGGACCGGACGTCACGTCGGCGGGCCGCGGGTGGCCGTACTGCCCCGAGAGCGGCGTGTAGGGGCCTCCTGCGGCGGGGTACGGCCCGCGGTCGAACACCGCTCCGACGACGGGCGCCGCGCTCAGGGGATGGCGGAGGCGGACGCGGTGGATCCGCCCCCACGGGGCATCCGCGTCGAGCCCCCGGGCTTCGAGGTCGAGTACGGCGTCGCCGAGCGCGCGTTGGAGCAGCGCGCCGCGCGAGGCGGGCGGCGCCCACGGGCTCTCGGCATCGGTGAACGCGCGTCGCAGCGGCGCGTCCACGTGGTTCACGCAGCCGAGCCAGCCGTCGAGTCGCTCGCCGAGCGCCCCGCCGAAGACCCGGCGAAGCAGGTGGTGGTAGGTCAGGTGCCAGAGCGCGGCGCCCGGAGCGTCCGGAGTCTCGCGACCGTCCCAGGCGAGCAGGCGGTCGATCGCGTGGCCGAGGATGGGACGCGTGCGCCGCACCTCCTCGGCGTGCGGCAGGAGCACGCGTTCCCGGAACCACGCGACCGCCCGGTCCTCGACGTCCATCTGGAAGCGGACGCAGTCGGCGGCGGTGAGGTCGAAACGCCCCGCAAGCAGGGCGCGCAGCCGTTCGGCTCGGTAGGAGGGCTCGTAGAGGTGGCTCAGGTACGGCGCGTCGGGGCCCGCGGCGTGCGCGTCGTTCGCGCTGACCAGGACGGCGTCCGGCGCGATCTCCAAGGAAGGGAGGCGGGCGCGATCGACCCACCCCAGCCAGTCGGTCGCGCTCGTCCTCCCGTCGAGCGGGGTCACCGGGTCGCCGAGGGCGTCCGGCCGACGGGGCACGCGGCCGATCATCGTGTACCCGGCCCGGCCCCGCGTGTCGGCCCAGAGGAGGTTCTGCACCGGGGCACCGAAGCCCTCGGCGACGGCCGTCGCGACGCTCCCGTCCGTCGCGCGCCCCAGCGAGAGGAACGCCTCCAGGTCGGAGGCCGGTTCGTGGAAGGAGAAGCGGAGGGAGAGCGGCGGCCCCTCGTAGCCGGCGAAGGCGTCGGTCACCAGCGGGCCGCGGTGCGTGCGTCTCAGGCGCAGCACCACCGGACCCTTGCCCCGCCGTCGGATCTCGTGGGTCTCGACGCGCAGGGGGCGCCAGGTCCCGTCCACGCGGTAGCGGTCTCCGACGGGATCGACCTCCTCCTCCCAGTAGTCCGCGTCGTCGATCATCCCGTTCGTGAGGCCCCAGGCGAGCGAGCCGGTGCGTCCGATGACGATTCCCGGAAGGCCGACGAGGGAGCAACCCACCGCCGAGAATCGACGACCGCGGATGCTCGCGAGGTACCAGATGGCGGGAAGCGACAGCTCGAGGTGCGGATCGCTCGCGAGCAGCGGTGCGCCGCTCCGGCTCCTCGCTCGGCCGACGACGAAGGCGTTGCTCCCCGCCGGAGGCGTCGTGGACGGGAGGAACGCGAGCGCCTCGCCGATCCCCTCCGCCACCACCGTGAACATCGCCCGCTCGTCGGCCCGCGGCGACGCGGGCAGGAGCGCGGCGAGCAGGTCGGGGCGATCCGCGAGTCGCGCGGCGATGGCCCCGAAGACGGGTGCGGTGCGCCACTTGAAGGAAAGCCCGAGCGCCATGCCCTTCGCGATCACCAGGGAGTCCACCGGCGACCAGGGCACCAGGGGAAGACGGAGCAGCCGGTGTTCGAGGGGGGGGTGTCGCCGCTGCCGGCCGAGCGCCTCGTTGACGCCGGCGACGTACGCATCGAGGAGATGGCGATCCTCCTCCCCCGCGCCGGCGAGGTAGCGCCGCGAGGCCCCCACCACGTCGAGGGCGCGCATCAGACGGTCCGCGTCGGTCGTGGTCTTCTGGAGACCCAGCGGGGGCAGGCCGGGGTCGGGCAGGGGCTTCTCGCCGACGGTCTCGGCGAGCCGCCCGCGCAGCACGCGGCGCAGCATGTCCATCTGGAAGAAGCGGTCGCGCGCGTGGACCCAGCCCTGGGCGAAGAAGGCGTCGGCGTCGGTCCGGGCCCTCACGTGCGGGATCCCGTGGCCGTCCGTGTGGACCAGGACGGGCGCGGCGATCCCGCGCACCCTTTCCCGGCCCCGGGCGGGGAGGATCGCCCTCCTCGACGCCGCCGCGAGGGCGGGCCCGAGTCCGGCCCGCGCCGCGCGCCGAAACACCCGTCCCCTCGCCGTCACTCCCTCCCCTCCGCCGTCCCCTCCCTCCGCGGTCCGTCACTCATTGTGCCACGTCCGGGAGATCTCCGGGTGGCGCGCAAGGCGTTCGCGGAAGAGCTCCTTGATGCGGCGCATCGCGTCCCCCGTGCGCCCCTCGAAGACGAGCACCAGCTCGGGGAGGTTCGAGGAGGGACGGACGAGCCCCCACCCGTCGTCGAAGCGGACGCGCGCGCCGTTGATGGTGTTCACGCGACCGGGGAAGTCGCGCTCGAGCTCGGCGACGAGCCGCTCGACGACGTCGTACTTGACGTCGTCCGCGCAATCGGCCTGGATCTCCGGGCTGGTCACGTACGGCGGCGCCTCGGCGAGGAGGTCGGCGAGGGTTTGCGGACCCGATGCGATCAGCTCCGCGAGCCTCAGCCCCGCGAACAGCCCGTCGTCGTAGCCGTGGAAGCCGTCGCGGATGAAGAAGTGGCCGCTGCGCTCGCCGGCGATCGGGGCGTCCAGCTCGGCGGCCTTCGACTTGATCCACGAGTGCCCGGTCTTCCACATGACGGGGCGGCCGCCGTGCGCCTCGACGTCCTCCACCAGGGCCTGGCTGCACTTGACGTCGAACACGACGGGCGCCCCGGGGTGCCTCGCGAGCACCGGGCGGGCGAGAAGCATCAACACGCGGTCCGCGAGGACATCGTGCCCCTCGTGGTCCTGCACGCCGAGGCGGTCGCCGTCGCCGTCGAAGGAGAGCCCGAGGTCGGCGCCCTCGGCCACGACCGCCGCACGGATCGCCGTCCGGGCCGCGACGTCGCTGGGGTTGGGGAAGTGGTTGGGGAACGTCGGGTCCGGCTCGCAGAACAGCGGCGACACGCGCGCGCCGGCGCGCCGGAAGACCTCCTCGCAGAAGAGCGCCGCGGTGCCGTTGCCCGGGTCCAGCACGACGTGGAGGGGACGCTCGAGGCGCACGCGGGAGACGAGGTCGGCGATGTAGGCCTCGCGGAGGTCGAGGGTCTCGACGTGCCCGGGGCCCGCCGCGAAGTCGCCGGACTCGGCGATCGCCAGGAGCTCCTCGATGTCGGGACGCAGCAGCGTCCGGACGTAGTCGAGCGACATCTTGAGCCCGCTCCACCCTTGCGGATTGTGGCTCGCCGTGATCATCACGCCCGCGGCCGTGTCCGTGTGCACCTGGGCGAAGTAGAGCGTCGGCGACAGCCCGCACCCGATGTCGAGGACGTGACGCCCGGCGCGGACGAGCCCCTCGCGGAAGGCCGCCGCGAGGCGCTCGCTGTATGTCCGCAGATCGTAGCCGACCACGACGCGGCCCAGGCCGCGCCGGGCGGCGAGCGTCCCGAACGCACGGCCGAGCGTCTCGACGTTCTCGTCGGTCAGCTCGTCCGTGGCGTCGGGGAAGACCTCCGGGACGCGTCCGCGGAGGTCGTACTCCCTGAACATCGTTTTCGAGAGGGCCACACCCATCCTCCGGCCGTCAGTCGCTGTCGCGATCGTGGGCCAACCCCGCCTGCACGAGCATGTGGAGGTGGATCATGCCCACCGCCCGGCCGTCGGCGTCGGTCACGGGCAGGAGGAAGATCGGCCGGGGCTGGTGGTTTTCCATGACATCCAGGGCTTCGACGGCCCGCGCCTCCGGGGAGACGCGCGTCGGCGCGCGCGTCATCAGCTCCGAGACGGGCCGGGTGAGCAGCGCCTCGGCGGAACCCTGCGCGCCCTGGAGGCACCGGCGGATGTCGCCGTCGGTGAGGATGCCGACGAGGTGGCCGTGGCCGTCGACGACGCTGACGCCGCCCAGGGTCTTGCGCGTCACCTCGTCCAGCGCCTCGGCGAAGGTCGCGCGCTCCCCCACGCACGGATTCGTGTGCGGCCCGCGCAGGAGGTCCGCCACGCGGATGCGCAGCTTCTTCCCGATGGTGCCGCTCGGGTGGAACAGCCGGTAGCTCTCCGGATCGAAGAGCCCCCGGGCCATGCGCTCGTGCATGAGGGCGACGGTCAGGGCATCGCCCAACGCGAGGGTCACCGCGGTGGAGGTGGTCGGGACCAGGCCGAGCGGGTCGGCCTCGCGCAGGTCCCCCCAGCAGAGCGTGAACCGCGCCACCTTCCCGAGAGGCGAGTGCGGCGACCCCGTGAAGGCCACGATGAGCGCGCCCAGGCGCTGGAGGATCGGCGCGAGATCCAGCACCTCCTGCGTGCTGCCCGAGTTGCTGATCACGAGCGCGACGTCCTGGGACGTGACCATCCCCACGTCGCCGTGGAACCCCTCGGCGGGGTGGAGGAAGCGGCTGTGCACGCCGGTGGAGACGAGCGTGCTCGAGATCTTCCGGCCGATCTGCCCGGACTTCCCCATCCCGCACACGATCAGCCGGCCGCCCGCGGACGTGCGCTCCAGGATCGCCGCCACGACGTCGTCGAAAGCCGGCCCGAGCGAGAGGGCGAGCCGGTCCAGCGCATCGCGCTCGAGGCGGATCACCTCGCGGGCGGTCTCGTGGGGTCGTGCTCCCATCCCGGCGAGGATACGAGGGCGGGGCGCCTCGTCCCCGCGCGGCCCCGGCGCCCCGGACCGGCGCCCCGCGCTCCGGACGGGCGGGCCCGCGATTTCGCGTGACCACGGAGTCGCCCCGCGCGGTGTGGGGGCGTGGCCGCGTTCCACGACTCCTCCACTCCCACGTCCAAGGCAGCCCTGGGACTCTCCCTCGGTCTCGTGGCTTCCGGGTGGGACGCGGCCGCACTTCTCCTCGCTCCCCTCCTCGCGTGGCGGCAGCACGCGGGCGCCGCCCGGCCCGTGGCCACGGCGCTGCTGGCCGGCCTCTTCCTCGGCTTCGTCCTCACCGCGTCCCCGGCGAGCGGACCGGACGTGCCCGAAGGGATCCACCGCGTCGAGGGGACCGTGCTGGAGGCGCCGCCGCCCGGCGACACGGGCCTCGACGCCGACTTCCGGATCGAAGCGATCGGCGACGCGCGCCTTCCCCGGGCGTGTCGACTCGTGGTGCGCCTCCAAGCGCCCGCGGCGCGCGGCCTCGCCCTGCACGCGGGAACCCGACTGCGGGCCGTAGGCCGGCTGTCGCGCCGCACCCGCCTCCGGAACCCGGGATCCCCGCGGGGTCCGCCGTCGTGGCGCTTCCAGGTCCGGACGGCGGGCGCGATCACGATCGTCCGGCCCGCCGACGGTCCCGCGGCGACCGTCGAGCGCCTGCGCTGGGCGGCGGGGGCCGCCCTCGACCGGCACCTCGCCCGCCCGGATGCGGCCCTCGCCCACGCGCTCCTGCTGGGAGACCGCTCCGCGCTGCGCCCGCGGGAGCGCGCGCGCTTCCGGCGGACGGGGCAGGGGCACCTCCTGGCCGTGTCGGGGCTCCACGTGGGGCTCGTCCTCGCCGGAGCGCTGGTGGTGCTCCGTCCCCTCGGGGTCGGCCTCACGGGGCGCGCCGTCGTGGTGCTCCTGCTCCTCGCGGTGTACGTGCCGCTCACGGGGGCGCCGCCCTCGGCGGTACGGGCGGGCGGAGCGGCGGCGCTGTACGCCGCGGGACGATTGGTCCTGCGCGACGCGCGCGCGGGAAGCGCGCTCGCGACGGTCGTCCTGTGGGTGCTGCTCCTGGATCCGCCCTCGGCGTCCAGCGCCGCGTTCGCCCTGAGCGTCGCGGCGGTGGTCGGCATTCTCGTGTTGGCGCCCGTGTTGTCGCGGTGGTTCGTCGGACCGTCCGTCACCGTCCCGGACGTGGTCGCGCCGCCGCGTGCGTTCCTCCGCCGCTCGTTCGCCGTCGCCCTGGCGGCGTGGCTGGCCACGACACCCCTCCTGGCCTCGGCCTTCGGACGGGTGGCGCTCGTCGCGGCGCCGCTCTCGGTCTTGACCGTGCCGCTCACCGCGGGCCTGCTCGCCAGCGGCGCCCTCGCCCTCGTCGCGGGCGGCGTTCTGGCGCTCCCGTTTACGACGCTCGCCTTCCTCCTGCGCGGGCTCCTCGACCTGGTGATCCGCCTCGGCGGCAGCGCGGGCCGGGTGGATCCGCCGGGTGTCGTCTGGGTCGCCGCCTGGGTGCTGGGCCTGCTCGCCCTCGCGGCGGGCACGCGGCGCGCCGCGGTGCTCCTGGTCGTGCTGCTCGTGCTGCTCTTCACGCCCCGCGCCCGGACGACTCCCCCCGATCCCCGGCTCGTGTTCCTGGAAGGGGGCCGGGGGCGTGCGGCCGTCCTCTTCGTGCCCGACGGGCGCGTCGCGCTCCTCGACGTCGGGCGCCGCGCGCAGGGCGGGGTGGGACGCCGGGTCCTCGTTCCCGCGCTCGCCGCGCTCGGCGTGGAACGTCTCGACCTCCTCGTCCTGACCGGCCGCGATGCGGAGGACGCCGGAGGGCTCGAGGACGTGCTGGCCGCCCTCCCCGTCGGCCGGGTGGTGACGGCGCCCGCGGCGCTCGATGGCACCCGGCGACGCGGAGGCGCGGACGGGCCGCCGGTCCGGGCCGCCGTCGGCGGCGACGTGCTGCTGGGCGGCCCGTGGGGCCGACTCGTCGTGACGGATCCCGGGGACGGGGGAGGCAACGAAGCACCCGCCGGCCTCACGCTCCTTCTCGCGCGCCAGGACGGCCCGGCCGTCCTCCTACCCGCGGCGGGCGAGGGGAGCGCGCCTCCCCCGGGCCCCGCGACGCGCCCGCGGCGGGGGCGGCTCGCCCTCGTGCTCCCCCCCACGGCGAGGACGGGCGCCGAGGGCCGGAGCCGGCTCGTCGCCTCCGACGCGGCCCTCCGGCTGGCGTCCTGCGGGCCCGAGGACCTGCGGGCCCTCCCCCCCGGAACCCGGGCCACGGCCGCCGAGGGGGCGCTGCGGGTGGATCTCCTTCCCGGGGGGGCCCGCGTCATGAGCCCCTGGTCGGGGGCGGGCGAGGAGTACGATCCGCCCCGGTCCATGCCCCCGCCCGCCCCCCCACCTTTCCCTGGATCGGAGCCGGTCTGCTGGCCTGCTTCGCCGTGATCGGCGTCCGGCCGCTCCGGTGGCTGGATGCGGGCGCGTCCCTTGCCGCGTTGCTCCTCGGCCTCGCCACGCTCCTGGCCTTCTCCGGTCCGGGTCTCGCGGCGCTGTTCGCGCCGTTCCTCGTCGCGACGCTCGTGGGCCGCCTCCCCGGCCATCGCCATCTTGCGCGCACGTGGCGACAGGTCGTGGCGAACGGCGTCGTGCCGCTGGCCGGCGCGCTCGTGGCGCTCGGGGGCCACACCGGAACCGGCTTCGCCCTCTGGATGGGCGGGCTCGCCTTCCTGGGCGCCGACACGTGCGCGACGGAGATCGGCGTGCGCTACGGCGGCCCGCCGAGGCACGCCTTGACGGGACGCCCCGTACCGCGCGGTCAGAGCGGCGGCATCACCGTCGCCGGGACCCTCGCCGCCGTCGCGGGCGCGGCGCTGGCGCCGCTCGCCCTCGCTCTCGCGGGGGCCCTCGCCCCCCGCCCCGCAGGCCTCTTCCTCTTCGCCGGCTTCGCCGCCCAGGTCGCCGACAGCATGCTCGGGGCGACGCTCCAGTGGCACGGGCGATCCGCCGCGACGGGACGCCTCACGGAGCGCCGAGAGCCCGGCGCGGCCACCCTCTCGGGCGTCGGATGGATCGACAACGACGTCGTGAACCTGATGGGGAGCGCGGTCGCCGCCGCGCTGGCCTGGGTGCTGATGGCCGCCGTCGCCTGAGGCCGGAACACGGCCTCGCCCCCTGCGACGCCGCACCGCCCTCCCTCGAGCGCGGGGCCCCGCTACTCCCGCCGCACCTTGGAGGCGCGCTCGAGGACCCGGCGCTCCTCGCGCGTCAGGCCGTCGAGACCCACTTCGTTCAGGCGGTCGAGGACGCGATCCACCTGGGCGGCCAGGTCGGCGGCGGCGGCGCGCTCCCGCGAGGCGCGCGCGGCACGACGGCGCGCACCGAGACGGGCGAAGAACCCCGGCTTCGCGGCGCCGCCTTCCCCTCCCCTCGCGGGGCGCCTCCAGGCGTCGGGATCGTCCTCCCAGGGCTCCCGGGCGGCCGCGGCGTAGGGCCCGGCGTGGTACCTCGCGGCGCGGATCTCCTGCATGCAGGCGAGGAAGACGGTGATGCCGATGACCACGAGGATCGACGCCCAGAGCCCCTCCTGGAAGAGCCCGTAGACCACGAGGGCGACGCCTCCGACCTGCCCCACCCGGGCGCTGATCCGCGTCGCGCGGTTGGCGTTCATGCGGAAGGTGAGCAACGCGCGGAGGACGCGCCCGCCGTCCAGCGGGAAGACGGGCAGGAGGTTGAACAGCATCAGGACGAGGTTCATGTGGAACAGCTGCTCGACCGCGATGGAGGGCGCTCCCTGCCACCAGCCCTCGGGCCGGAGCCATCCATCGCCGATCAGCCGCGTGAGCGGCCAGAGCACGGCCAACTGCAGGAGGTGGGTGGCCGGTCCGGCGAGCGAGACGACCACGTCCGCCCGGGGCGAGGGGACACCCGTCGAGAGGTGCGCCAGGCCGCCCAGGGGCGAGATGGTGATCAACGGCGTGAAGACGCCGTAGCGTCGGGCCGCCAGGATGTGCCCCATCTCGTGCGTCCAGACGAGGACGAGCAACGCGACGGTGAAGAAGGCGACGCGGAAGACGAGCTCCGGGCCGGCCAGATCCCACCGGGCCATTTCGATCCACGAGAAGAGTGGGAGCACCACCACCGCGAGCCAGAAGAGCCGGACCTCCACGCCGAAGAAGCGGCCGACGCGGAAGGATGCGGACAGCGCCCGGACCAGCCGCGCCCATCCCGAGGTCTCGCCGGGGTAGTCGTGCACGTGGGCTCCCGCGCCGTCCTCGCGCGCTCGATGTGGACCCGAGGGCGCAGGGACCATGCTACGGTGAAGCGCGTCGTCGCCTGAGGCCCCGCCCGGGTGGCGGCCGGGGGTCGCCGACGCCGGGGAGACGCCGATGTTCGAGACGGCCGAGTTGGACCACAAGACCGGGAAGGAGGAGTACCAGGAACGCGTCCCCCCGCTGCGCGCGGAACTGCTCGAGGCGCAGGTCCGCCTCCGCGAGCTGGGCATCAGGGTCTTCGTCCTGTTCGCCGGGGTGGACGGCGCGGGCAAGGGCGAGACGGCAAACCTCCTGACGGAGTGGATGGACCCCCACATGATCGCCACCCGGGCGTACGGCCGCGCCTCCGCCGAGGAGCGCGAACGTCCGGACCTCTGGCGCTTCTGGCGCGACTTCCCCCCGCGCGGCCACCTCGGGATCTTCCTCAGCGCGTGGTATTCCGCCCCCCTTCTCGACCGCGTCCACGGACGGATCTCGGACCGGGAGTTCGAGGACCAACTCCACGAGATCGCCGCCCTCGAGCGCACCCTTCGCCAGGACGGCGTGCTCGTCCTCAAGTTCTGGATGCACCTGGGCAAGCGGGCCCAGAAGCGCCGGCTCGAGGCGCTGGAAGCCGACCCGCTCCAGAGGTGGCGCGTCACCAAGCAGGACTGGCGGCACTACAAACTGTACGAGTCCTTCGTGGACGTGGCCGAACGGATGATCGCCTACACGAGCCGGGGCGGATCGCCGTGGAAGATCGTCGATGGTGCCAACCACCGGTACCGGAGCCTCACGGTCGCCACCTTCGTCCTGGCGGGGATGAAGCGCGCAATCCGCGCGGCCGAGGACCGGAAGCCGACGGCCGAAGTCGCGGGCGACGGGGAGCCGGCGGCCCCGGAGCCGCCGCCGGAGGCCGTGGCTGCCACCGTGACGGTGCTCGACAAGCTCGACCTCTCCCAGGCCCTCGAGAAGGACGCCTACCAGAAGCTCAAGCCCAAGTACCAGGCCCGCCTGAGCCTGCTCCAGCGCACGGCGCGCGAACGGGGCATCTCGACGATCGTCGTCCTGGAGGGGTGGGACGCGGCGGGCAAGGGGGGCGTCATCCGCCGCCTCATCGCCCCGCTCGACGCGCGGGACGTCGAGGTCATCACGACGGGCGCGCCGAGCGACGAGGAGCTGGCCCACCACTACCTGTGGCGGTTCTGGCGCCGCCTCCCGCGAGCGGGCCGGTTCGCGATCTTCGACCGGAGCTGGTACGGGCGCGTGCTGGTCGAGCGCATCGAGGGATTCGCCACGGAGCGGGACTGGCGGCGCGCCTACGGCGAGATCAACGACTTCGAACGCCAGCTCGTGCGCCACGGCCTCGTGCTCACGAAGTTCTGGATCCACATGGACCCGGACGAGCAGGAGCGACGCTTCGAGCGCCGCCAGGGAATCCCCTACAAGCGCTGGAAGCTGACGCCGGAGGACTGGCGGAACCGCGCTCGCTGGCGGGACTACGAGATCGCCGTGCACGACATGGTCGAGCGCACGAGCACCCGGATCGCCCCGTGGCACCTGATCGCGGGAAACGACAAGCGGCACGCCCGCGTCGAGGTCCTTCGGACGGTCTGCGAGGCGTTGGAAGCGGCGCTCGAGGGCCCGACCGGGGCCTGAGAAAGGAGGGGGCTCGGGGGGAGGGGCCCCGCGGCCGGCGAAGGCCCCCCTCCTCCCCCGGCCCCGCCGCCGACCGACGCCCCGGGGTTCGACTCCTTCCCGTCCTCTCAGACGTGGGAGATGACGTAGGGCCCGGTTTCCGCGACGCCCCGGCGGAGGAAGTCGTCCACCTCGTCGCCCCGCAGGGTCCGTTCGTAGTGACAGACGTAGTCGCCCTCGTCGTTGCGTCGCAGGTGCCACTTGTAGAGGTACGCCCGCGGCTCGTGGCCGGCGTGGCCGGCCTGCGTGGCGAAGAGGAGACGCCCGACGAGGTCGTCCCAGGGCTTCGTGATCCGCCGTCCGGAGAGCGGCCCCCCGTAGAGGAGGATCGGGACCTCCCAGCCGCGGTTCTCCATGCCGTCCCCGAGGACCTCCAGGAGGAGCTCCCGGATGCCCTCCTCGCTCTCCTCGGTGACGGGCAGGCGCCAGAGCCCCTCCAGGAACACGACCCCGTCGTCCTCGCCGAGGACGAACCGGGGGGTCGTGTTGACCGCAGGCTCCTGCCCGGCGTCCAGGACCAGCCGCCGCCCGTCGGGGTCCAGCGCCACCTGCCAGTCGGGGTGGGCCGCGCGCAGGGCGTCGGCGAGGGTCGTGAGGAAGGTCATGGGTGTCGGGGTGCCCGTCCGGTCGGTCGTCGGAATCGGCATTCTACGCTTCCCGGTCCTTTCGGCACGCGGGCATCGCGAGGCTTGGCACGACATCAGGTAGCGGTAAGGTCCTGATCTTCATGGCTTCCCCAACGCCCCGGGACACGACAGCCGGATGACCAGATCCAAACGCGGTGCCGTCGAGCCTCTCGGAGCCCCCAGCCTCCGGCGCCTGCTCCTCATGTGCATCGCCACCGGGGTCGTCGCGGGCCTCGGGGCGACCATCTTCTTCATCGCGCTGGAGGCCGGCACCCACTACGTCCTGGGAGAGCTCGCGCACTACCACGCGGCGCCCCCCGGCCTGGAGAAGAACCCGTTCTCCGCCGAAGAGGAGGAGGAGCCCGCGACGCCGATCGAACCGATCCGGTGGCTGCTCCTGGTCCTCCCGGCGGCCGGTGGCCTCCTGAGCGGGTGGATCGTGTTCCGCTACGCCCCGGAAGCGGAGGGCCACGGCACCGACGCCGCCATCGAGGCCTACCACTTCAAGGACGGCAAGGTCCGCGCCCGGGTCCCATGGATCAAGGCCATCAGCTCGGCCCTCACGATCGGCACGGGCGGGTCCGGCGGCCGCGAGGGGCCGATCGCCCAGATCGGCTCGGGGTTCGGCTCCATCCTGGGCGGCTGGCTGAAGGTCCGGCCCGAGGAACGTCGCATCCTGATGGACGCGGGCATGGCGGCGGGCGTCGGCGCCATCTTCCATGCGCCGCTGGCCGGCGCGCTCTTCGGGGCGGAGGTGCTCTACCGCGGCCCCGACATGGAGCACGAGGTCCTGCTCCCGGCGTTCGTCACGTCGGTCGTCGCCTACAGCGTGTTCGGCAGCGCCTTCGGTTTCCACCCCCTCTTCCTGTTGAACGGGCCCGGCTACTCCTTCACGAACGCGGCGTCGTTGATCCCGTTCGCCGCGCTCGGCGTCGTCTGCGCCCTCGGCGCCCGGCTCTACGTCAAGTCGTTCTACGGCGCGCGGCACATCTTCTTCCACCGCCTCCGCAAGCTGCCCAACCACATCAAGCCCGCGATCGGCGGCCTGCTCACGGGCATGGTCGGGTTCTTCCTCCCCGAGGCCCTGGGCACCGGCTACGGCGTACTCCAGGCGTGCTTCAACATGGACGCGGGCACCTCACCGGACCTCTTCTCGCTCCCCAGCGGCCACGTCCTCCTGGGAGCGGTCCCGGCGGGCATGGAGCCCATCCTCGTCGCCGCCGTCCTCCTGCTCGTCATCGGGCTGGCCAAGATCGCGACGACCGCCTTCTCGATCGGGAGCGGCGGCAGCGGCGGCGTCTTCGGGCCCGCCGTCGTCATCGGCGGCGCGTTCGGCGGCGCCTTCGGCCTCCTCGTGGCCCACTTCTTCCCGGGAATTCCCCTCCTTCCCGGCGCGTACGCCCTGGTGGGCATGGCGGGGTTCTTCGCCGGAGCGGCGCACACCCCGATCTCCACGATCATCATGGTGAGCGAGATGACGGGGAACTACGACCTTCTCGTCCCCGCCATGCTCGTCTGTCTCATCTCCTTCCTCCTCTGCCGAGACTTCACGCTCTACGAGAAGCAGCTCCCGGGCCGCCTCGACGCGCCGAGCAAGGTGGGCCACATGGCGCGTGCCATCCTCCGTCGCGTGACCGTCGGGGATGCCATCGCCCTGCAACCGCCCCAGCCGCTGACGGTCGTTCCCGAGAACGCGACCTTCGACCAGGTGGTCGCCGCGTACACGCGAAGCAGCCAGTCGTGCTTCCCGGTCGTCGACGAAGCGGGGGCCATGACCGGGCTGATCGAGGTGGACGACATCCGCGTGTTGATCACCGAGACCGCGATGTCGAACCTCGTGATCGCGGGCGACCTCGAGGTCGCGGCGGCGACCGTCACGCCCGGGGAGACCGTCCTGGCCGCGATCAACACGATGGTCCGCGCTGGGCGCGGCACGGTGGTCGTCGTCGATCCGGACGACGACCGGAAGCCCGTCGCGACCCTCAGCCGCGGCGACATCATCACCGCCTACAACCAGGCCGTGGCCGAGTCCGGCGCCCCCATCATCTCGGGGAAGTGATGGCCCTGACGCGCGACGAGGCCTGGGAGCTCCTGCGGGCGTGGACGGAGACGGACGCGCTCCGGCGGCATGCGCGCGCGGTGGAGATCGTCATGCGGGCCGCCGCCCATCGGTACGGCGCGGGCGAGGCCGACGAGGAACGCTGGGGCATCGCCGGGATGCTGCACGACGCCGACTACGAGAAGTGGCCGGAAGACCACCCCCGGCGGATCGTCGCGTGGCTGAGGGAACGGGGCGAGGAGGAAGCCGCCCACGCCGTCTCCGCCCACTACTCCCGGTGGGGCGTCGCCTGGGAGACGCCGCTCGACAAGGCGCTGATCGCCTGCGACGAGCTGACGGGCTTCGTGGGCGCCTGCTGCCTCGTGCGTCCCGAGGGGATCCACACCCTGACGGCGAAGTCGGTGAAGAAGAAGCTCAAGGACAAGAGCTTCGCCGCGAAGGTGGATCGCGAGGAGGTGAACAAGGGCGTCGGGTTGCTCGGTGTGGAGCTCTCGGAGCACGTCACCTTCGTCATCGAGGCCCTCGAGCCCCACGCCGACGAACTGGGCCTCGCGGGCCGACGCGCCTGAGCGAACAGGGCCGCGGGCGATCGGACCTCTCCTCCCGGCCGGCGCGGGGATCCGTCAGGCCCACCCGTCCACGTCGTGGATCCGCCACATCGCCCAGGCCGCGATCGTGCGCCAAGGCCGCCACGCCTCCCCGATCGCCTCGGCCTCGCGCGGCCCCGGAACCTCGTCGAGCCCCAGGAAGCGCGCCAGCCCCTTGCGGACGCCCAGGTCGCCCGTCGGCCAGACGTCGGGGCGGGCCAGCGCGAAGATCAGGTGCATGTGCACGCTCCAGGGGCCAATGCCGCGCACCCGGACCATCCGCTCCATCACGGCGTCGTCGTCGAGCCGACGGAGCGTCTCCGGTTGGAGGCGGCCGTCGGCGACGTGGCGCGCCAGGTCCTTCAGGCTCGCGACCTTGGACCGCGAGAGCCCCGCCCGGCGAAGCGTGTCGGCCCGCGTCGCGAGCACGCCCTCCGGGCTGAACCCGCGCCCGTCGAAGCGGGCGAGCACGCGGCTCCAGATCGTCCGCGCGGCCTTTCCCGTCAACTGCTGGTACGCGATCGACCGTGCGATCGTCTCGAAGCTCGAGGGCTGTTGCGCGATGACGACGGGTCCCACCTCCGCGAGGAGGGTGGCGAGGCGCGGGTCCCTGCTGCCCAGGGCCCGGACCCCCGCGCGCGGCCGGTAGACGGTGGCATCGGGCATGGTCCACCCGACGATACCCGCCGCGGCCGTCCTCGACGGGGTGGGAGGTGAGGGTTGTCGCCGCCGCGCGCGGCCGGGCCCCGCACGGCTCAGCCGCGAGGCGGGGGCGCCTCTCCCGCCGCCGGCGCCGGCGACTGGCCCGCTCCCTCGCCCGCCTCCCCCTCCGCGAACCACCGGCGACGCAGCACGAAGGCGACGCTCACCAGGAGGATCAGGACCGGCACCTCGACGAGGGGGCCGATCACGGCGGCGAAGGCGACACCCGAATCGATGCCGTAGACCGCCACGGCCACCGCGATGGCCAGTTCGAAGTTGTTGCTCGCGGCCGTGAAGGAGAGGCTCGCTGCCTCGGGATAGCGGGCGCCCGCCTTCTTCGACATCCAGAAGCTCGAGAAGAACATCAGGACGAAGTAGAGAAGGAGGGGGATGGCGACGCGCACCACGTCGAGCGGCAGCTCGACGATCTGGTCCCCCTTGTAGGAGAACATCACCACGATCGTGAAGAGCAGCGCGACGAGTGTCAGCGGACCGATCTTGGGAACGAAGACGCTCTCGTACCACTCACGGCCCCGGAGGCGGAGCATCCCGAAGCGGGTGAGCAGGCCCGCGGCGAACGGGATGCCCAGGTAGACGGCCACGCTCTTCGCGATCTGCCCCATGGAGACGTCCACGACCGATCCCTCGAGGCCCAGGAGCGGCGGCAACACCGTGATGAAGAAGTAGGCGTACGCGCTGTAGAGGAGGATCTGGAACAGGCTGTTCAGCGCCACCAGCCCCGCGGCGTACTCGCGGTCGCCCTCGGCGAGGTCGTTCCAGACGATCACCATGGCGATGCAGCGGGCGAGGCCGATCAGGATCAGCCCGATCATGTAGTCGGGGCGATCCGGGAGGAGCAGCACCGCCAGCAGGAACATCAGGATCGGCCCGACGACCCAGTTCTGGACGAGCGAGAGCACGAGGACCCGCGGACGGCGGAACACCTTCCCGAGATCCTCGTAGCGGACCTTCGCGAGCGGCGGGTACATCATCAGGATCAGGCCGATGGCGATGGGAAGGTTCGTCGTGCCGACGCGCAAGCGGTCCAGCACCCCCACGACTCCGGGGACGAAGTGGCCCAGGCCGACGCCGAACGCCATCGCGAGGAAGATCCAGGCGGTGAGGTAGCGGTCGCGCGTGGCGAGTCGCCGCCCGCCGCCCGCGTTCGTCTCGTTCCGCTCCTGCGTCGCCGTCATCGCCGCACCTCCTCGCGCTCGTCGGTCGCGCGCCCGGGGTCGCGCCCGTCGTCCACCGACGCCTGGGCGAGCCACGCTTCGATCCGCGCCCGGAGCCGATCGCGCGCCGCCCGAAACGCGGTGAGACGCTCCTCCTCGGTTCCCTCGACGGCCGCGGGGTCGGGGATCGGCCAGTGGATGCGCGCGTCGAGTCCCGGCCAGCGGCTCGGGCAGCGGCGCGCGGCGTCGTCGCAGACCGTGATCAGGTGGTCCACCCGCAGGCGCCCGAGCACCTCCTCCACGCCCTTGGACCGCTGGCCGCGGATGTCGATCCCGATCTCCTCCATCGCGCGGATCGCCAGCGGGTGGAGCCCCTTGGGCTCGATCCCGGCGGAGGCCGCCTCGAAGCGACCGCCGCCCAGGCTCCTCAGGAGCCCCTCGGCCATCTGGCTGCGCGCGCTGTTCCCCGTACAGAGGACGAGCACGGTCGGCTTCGTCACGGCGATCCTCCGGGCGACGGCCCCGCGACCATCGCTTCGACGTTTCTAGAAAAGCTGAAATGTCAGGGGGCGCCAAGCTCCGTCCGGGGCGAGGCGCCTCTCCGGCCCCGGGCCCTTCCTTCGCGGCTCCTCCGGCGCCGATCCGTACACTCGGCCGGAATGTACGCGCCCCGAAGCGCCCCGAACCGCGACGTCGCCCCGGCCCGGCCCGGGGAGTTCTCCCCGCTCCGGATCGGCCCCTTCTCGACGTGGCCGCCCGTGGTGCTCGCGCCCATGGCCGGGGTCACGAACGTGCCCTTCCGGCGCCTCTGCCGCGAGCAGGGAGCCGGGCTGACCGTGAGCGAGATGATCACGGCCCGGGGCATCCTCACCGAGCACCCCAAGACGCTCCGCCTGGCCCGGTTCGGCCCGGGCGAGAGCCCCCGCTCGATCCAGCTCTACGGGGTGGATCCGGACGTGCTCGCCCGCGCGACCCGACGGCTCGTGGAGGAGGGCCGCGTGGATCACGTGGACCTGAATTTCGGCTGCCCCGTGCGCAAGGTCACGTCGCGGGGCGGCGGGGCGGCGATCCCCGCGAAGCCCCGCCTGCTCCGGCGCCTGGTCCGGGCCGTCGTCGGCGCGGCGGGCGAGGTGCCGGTGACGATCAAGTTCCGCAAGGGCATCGACGACGACCTCCTCACGTACCGCGAGGCGGGGCGGATCGGGGAGGAGGAAGGCTGCCGGGCCGTCGCGCTCCACGCCCGGACGGCGGCCGATCTCTACAGCGGGGAGGCCGACTGGTCGGCGATCGCGGACCTCAAGGCCCGGATCCGGAGCATCCCGGTCCTCGGGAACGGGGACGTGTGGGAGGCCTGGGACGCCCTGCGGATGATGCGCGAGACGGGGTGCGACGGCGTGATTGTCGGCCGCGGCTGCCTCGGGCGTCCGTGGCTCTTCCGCGATCTCGCGGACGTGTTCGACGGGCGCGAACCCGCCACGCCGCCCGACTTCGGGGGGGTCTGCCGGATCCTGCTGCGGCACGCGAGGGTCGCCGCGGAGTGGTTCGGCGAGGAGCGGGGCGTGCGCACGATGCGCCGGTTCTGCACGTGGTACACGAAGGCGTTCCCCGGTGGTGCCCGGCGGCGCAAGGAGCTGGTGCGCGCCACGACGCTCGCCGACCTGGAGCGGGCGCTCCACGGCATCGACCCCACCGAGCCCTTCCCTCTCGAGGGGCTGAGGGTCAAGCGCGGCAAGTCCGGGGGGCGCCAGAAGGTCTCGTTGCCGGAGGGCTACCTCGACGACCTGGAGGACGACGCCTCCCCCCCGCCCGAGGCGGAGGTGCTCACGAGCGGCGGGTAGGGCCGCTACGCCGAGGCCGCGGCCTGCGGCGTCGCCGCCCCGGGCTACCTTCGGAGCCGATGGAGCAGCACCTCCGGACGCTCGAGGCCGCGATCCACCGCCTCACGCAGGAGGTCTTCGACGAGCTCGACCCCCGGCTCCAGGCGACGGCGCTGCTCGCCGCCGTCTCGCACGGGGATGGCGACGAGCGCACCCTGCTCGTGACCCCGGAGGGCGTCGAACGCGACCCGGAGGTCGTGGCCAAGGCGGCGTCGCGAGGGGCGAAACGGTTTCGCAAGGCCGGCGGCGAAGGCCTGGCCGACGTCGTCGAGGCGCGGTGGCTGGCGGCGAAAGCCCTGAGGGGCGCGCTCCAGGACCTCTTCGCGGCCGGCGACGGCCGTCTCGGAACGGTCGGTCCCGTGCGGACGCTCGGGGGATGGGAGGTCCTTCCGATCCTCCGGCTCGAGGCCGCGCTCTACCACACGCACTACCAACTCCGCAACCGCGGGGAGGAGACTGCCACCCTCCCGACGTCGCTTCTCGACGCCGCCGTCATGGAGCTGCTGCAGGCCGCGGCGACGGCCGTCTCCGACTACGACCCACGCAGGCCCCCGGGGATCGGAACGGATGGCGCCGACGAGATCCTGCGCGCCGCAGGAAGGCGGCTGATGGCCGTACCGGCCACGGCGGCAGGGGGCGAAGACGGGCCGCTCTTCTCGGCGGCGTGCGATGCGCTCGCGACGTTGCCGTACGAGGGCGACGAGGGCCTGGGGCGGATCCTCGTGGCGGCGCGGGGACATCCCGACGTCGAGACGGTCCTGCTGTTCCACGAGCCGTTGGACCTTCTCGACCGCCGCGGCGTGCGCAAGGTTCTCGAGCTCGCGGAGGACGACCTCTGCCTGCTGACCGACGCGTCCGTCGTGTTCGGACTCGGCCGCGCGCTCGACTCGTACGACCCGCCGAGCGAAAGCCGCTTCGAGATCGCCTTCCTCGGCCGCTCCGCCTGGGAACTCGCCCACGGGGACGCGCGCCTCATGCGCGTCGTGAACGGCCTGCCGGAATTGGCGGAGGATCCCATCGACGAGGAGGAGTTCGGCGACGCGCTCCAGCGGACCTTCGGGGGCGTGGCGATCGAGGCATTCGAACGCCTGCTCCGCATCGCGCTGGAGGCGGCGCGCCAGCGCCACGGCACGACGGTGGTCATCACCGGCGGAGCCCGGCAGGAGGCGCTCCGCCTGGGCGCCCAGTCGCTCCGCATCCACCCGCTCGAGCTCACCACGCGCACGGTCGGTCTCGTGAGCGGGATCGACGGTGCGCTCCTCGTCGACCCCGAGGGCGTCTGCCACGCCATCGGGGTGATCCTCGACGGGAGCGCCTCGAACCGCGGGGATCCGGCTCGCGGCGCACGCTTCAACTCGGCCGTACGCTACGTGGACGAAGGCCGGCATCCGTGCCTCGCCCTGGTGATCTCGGGGGACGGTACCGTCGATCTGATCGCTCCCGTTTGACCCGTCCGTCCGGCTCCTCGAGCGAGCCGGACACCGGAGGCCGAAGGATGAAGACCCGCCAGGACCTGTTCCAGACCAGCCGCGGGTTCTGGCCCGCGCGCGCGTTGCTGACGGGGGTCGAGGTCGGCGTGTTCGAGGCCCTCGGCCGGCGGCGTCTGACGGGGAGGACGCTGGCGAAGCGCCTGGCCGCGGATGCGCGGGCGACGACCCTTCTCCTCGACGCCCTGGTGGGAATCGGCGCCCTGTCCAAGCGCGACGGCGCGTACGGCATTCCTCGCGCCCTGCTCCCGCTCCTGAGCGCGGGCGAGGACTCCGCCCTTGAGATGCTCCGTCACCACGTCCGTCTCTGGCGCGCGTGGGACGGTCTGACGGACCGCGTGCGCCAGGGCGCGCGGCCGCGCCGCGAGGGATTCCGCGGCGACGAGGAACAGGCGAGGGCCTTCACGCTCGCCATGCAGAGCGGCGCCCGTCAGCTGGCGCCCGCGGTGGCCGAGGAGGCGGGCCTCGACGGCGCCCGGTTGCTCCTCGACCTGGGCGGAGGACCGGGCGTCTACGCCGCCGCGTTCGCCCGCCGGAGTCCCTCCGTCCGCGTCCTGATCGTGGACCTTCCCGCGGTCTGCCGCACGGGACGAGAGCTTCTCGCCGAGGAGGCCGACGTCCGCGACCGGATCGCCTACCACGCGGCGGACCTCGACCGCGACCCGTTGCCGCCGGACGCCGACGCGGCGTTCCTCTCCCACGTGATCCACAGTCAGGGCGAGGACGAGATCCGCGCGCTCTTCCGGCGGGTCCGCCGCGCGCTCGTCCCGGGCGCGACGTTCGTCGTCCGCGACTTCTTCACGTCGCCCGATCGCACGAAGCCGCCCTCGGCGGCGCTCTTCGCGCTGAACATGCTCGTCCACGGCAAGGGCCGCACGTACTCGGTCCGGGAGACGAAGGCGTGGCTCGCGGCCGCGGGATTCGTCCGCCCGTCCTACCGCGCGTCCGAGGCGGCTCCGGGCAGCGGCTACGTCGTCGCGCACGTGCCCGCCGCCGGCCGGAAGGCGCGGCGGCGCGGGTAGGGGGCGGCCCCACGCGGTGCCGCTTCTCCGCTACAGGACGCGCCGTCCCTGGACGAGCCTCACGATCAGGACGATCACGGCGACCACCAGCAGCAGGTGGATCAGGCCACCGAAGAGGGTCGCCGTCACCATCCCCAGCAGCCAGAGCACCACGAGGATCACGAGGATCGTCCAGAGCATGGCGCATCTCCATCCGTCGGTACAGGGCCCCGATCCTACCCGACCGGTCGGGGCCGGCTCCCGCCGAGGGGATCCGCCGACGGGGCTAGCGCCGGCGGACGGCGTCGCCCGTGCGGACGGGACGGACACCCGGTGTCGGGACGATGCGACCGGCCGCCTGCTTCGGATGGACATCGGTCACCGTCACGAGGCCGACGAGCGCGTCGTCGCCTTGCACGACGAACAGGTCGCCGACGCGGACACCGGCATCGCTCCCCACGGAGAGGACGACGACGTCGCCTTCGACCGCGAGGACCTTCCCGGCCAGAGTCGTCTCGGCGGGTGATGCGGCACCGTCCGTCGCCGGCGTTTCGCGCCGTTCCGGCACGGGCGCGACGGCGGCGGCGCGCTTCGCGAGGTCGAGGAACTCCGCGCGGTAGCCCTGGGGGTCCTCCCCCTTCGCCGCGCTCGCCATCTCCTCGACCAACGGCCAGGTCGCGAGCCCGCGGTAGTCCGAGCCCCTCAGCAGCATGCCGAACCCCGCGACCGCGGCCGCCCACTGGAAGTCCCGGTCGCCCGCGTCGAACGCCGCCCCGTCGTCGAGGACGGTCTCTTCGAGCAGCGTGCTCGTGTCGGCGTCGGGGAGCTTGTAGCGGAGTCTCAGCTGCAACAGGGCCTTGTCGTCGGCGGCGTCGCTCGGCGTCCGCGGCGCGAGGAAGGGGTTCGCGTCCACCTTCGGCGAAGGCTCGTCGCCGCCCGCCGGAACGATCTCGTAGAGCGCGGTCACGGCGTGGCCGGCGCCGATCTCGCCGGCGTCCTTCGTGTCGTCGTTGAAGTCCTGGCGCCGGAGCACGCGGTTCTCGTAGCCGATGAGGCGCCAGCTCCCGACCGTCTTCGGGTTGAAGAAGACCTGGATCTTCACGTCCTTCGCGATCGTGACGAGCGTGCCCAGGCCCTCCTCGACGAAGACCTTGCGCGCCTCGCGCAGCGTGTCCACGTAGGCGTAGTTCCCGTTCCCGCGGTTGGACAGGTCCTCCATGCGGTCGTCCTTGAGGTTGCCCATGCCGAAGCCGGCCACGGTCAGGAAGACGCCCGTCTTCGCCTTGTCCCCGATCATGCGGTCGAGCGAGCTCCGGTCGCTGACGCCCACGTTGAAGTCGCCGTCGGTGCAGAGGATCACGCGGTTGACGCCGCCTTGGATGAACGAGGAGACGGCCGTGTCGTATGCGAGCTGGATCCCCTGGCCGCCGTTCGTCGAGCCGCCGGCCTGCAGGCGGTCCAGCGCGGCGAGGATCGTCTCCTTCCGGTCGCCGGAGGTCGGCGGCAGCACCAGCCCGGCGGCGCCGGCGTAGACCACGATCGAGATCTGGTCGCGTTCCTCGAGCTGGTCCAGGAGGAGCTTCATCGCCTCCTTGACGAGGGGCAGCTTGTTCGCGGGGCGCATGGACCCCGACACGTCGAGGAGGAAGACGAGGTTCGCGGCCGGGCGCGTCGAGGCGTCGAGCACCCTGCCCTTGAGCGCCACCCGGACGAGGCGGTGCTCGGGGGCCCAGGGGCAGGTGGCCACCGCCGCCCGCCACGCGAACGGGTGCTTCGCGTCCGCCGCCGGCGGCGCGTAGTCGTACGGGAAGTAGTTGATCAGCTCCTCGATGCGCACGGCACCCGGCGGCGGGCGCACGCCCTGGCGGAGGAACCGCCGCACGTTGGCGTAGGACGCCGTGTCCACGTCGATGCTGAAGGTGGAGGCGTCCTTGTCGGCGACCGTGTAGAAGGGGTTCTCGGCGATGGCGTCGTACCCCTCCGTCGAGAAGGGCGCGTCGGCGGGCCGGAGCTCGGGGATGGAGACCGTCACCGATCCCGCGCCAGTCCCGGCCTGCGGCGCTCCGAGGGGCGTCCGGAACGTGGGGACCGACGGCGTCGTGAGGATCGGAGGCAGCGTCACCCCGACCGGTCCCGACAGGGGCGCCGGCGGCGTGGGGTCCGAGGGTTCGCGCAGCCCCGGGGCGACCTGGTCGCCGGGCCCGCGATAGGAGCCGCCGCGGCCGGCGACCGTCCCCGCGCCGCCGCCGACGCCCACACCCGCCTGCGCCGACGGACCGGAGTACGGGGCGTCGGGGAGGTCCGTCTTCGCTTCCTCGTGGTCGGGCTTGCCGCTCGGCGGCCTCTCGAGCGACGCGGACGCGCCGGCGGACCCGGCCGGTGCGGACCCGCCGGTCTCGCGCAACGCGATCTCCTCCCTGTCCTCGCTCCGCACCGGTTCGCGCGTGCCGGAGTGCACGGCCTTCTCCGTGCGCACGACGGCGGCGTCGTGCTCCGCGAGGGGGCGGAACACCCCGGTCCCGACCAGGACGGCGCCGGCGCCGACGGCGATCACGAGAAGCGCGGCCACGCGCCAGACCCACGCGGAGGACGCCCGGGCGCCTCGGCCCGAAGGGCCGGCCGCGCCGGCGAGATCCGACCGCTGGTCGGCGTCGAGGCGCGGGACGGGAAGGTCCTCCAGGGCGCGCTCGAGCCGCGTGCCCAGCGCCCGGACCGCCTCGACCTCCGCCGACATCGCGGGATCGCCGGCGATCTCCTTCTCGAACGCCCCCCGCTCCTCGGCGCGCATCTCGCCGAGCGCGTAGGCGGTCACCCGCGGGTCGTCCTTCGCGTGCGTCATGACATCTCTCCCGTGGCCGAAGCCCAGCCCGTCTCGCCCAGTCGTTCCCGGAGGCGCGCAAGCGCCGTGTGCAGGAGCGAGCCGACGCTGCCGGTCGTCGTCCGCGTGACCTCGGCGATCTCCCGATACGAGAGGCCGCTGCGGAACCGGAGCCACACCACCTCCTGCTGCCGGGGCGGCAGCTCGGAGAGTGCGGCGGCGAGCTGCCTCACCTCGTCCCGGCGTTCGGCGGCGAGGCCGGGGGGAATCGCCGGGGTCGGCGCGGCGTCGGGCGTCTCGAGGCGGTGCATGCGACGTTCCTTCCGCAGGCGGTCGATGGCGCGGTTTCTCAGCACCCGGTAGAGCCAGGGCCCGAGCTTCGGGTCCCCCGGCTCCAGGGGATGGCGGCAGAGCGCGAGGAAGGCGTCCTGGGCCAGGTCGCGGGCGGCGTCTTCGTCGCCCACCAGCTTGATCGCGTAACCGATCAGGGGCTGCTCGTACTCGAGGAGCACCCCGTGCAGCCAGTCCTGGCCTGCTTGGTCACCCATCCGCGTGCGTCGTCTCCTGGGCTGTCGCCCTCCCATACGTCCGAACCGCCCGTTTCTTTGCGGGCACCCCGGCGACCCGCGCCGCGTCGCACGCCGCACTCCCCTCGAGCATCCAGGACGGACACGCGAGAGAGCCGCACCGACCAGCCCCCGGGCGGGGAGGGGGAGCGGCTCGGCCGTCCGCGTCCTTCTCACCGCCTCAGCCTACGGCCGATCCGGCCCCCGAAGTGGGCATCCGCACGCAAGCCACGCGCGGGGATCAGGGCAGGGGGCGCGCCGTGACGGTCGTCGTCACGGGTTGCCCGTCCGGCGCCTCTCCCAGGTGGAGCGGTCGCGGCCGACCGTCGGCGGGCACCCGATCCATCCGGGCCGCGGCGTCTCGCCACGAGAGTCGGTGGAGGAAGGGGCCGATCGGCTCCCCCGTGCGGAAGGGCCGTGGTTCCCTGGAGACCTCGCGGCGGCGCGCGTCGAGGTCCAGGCACAGGGGACCGTCGGGAGAGACGGCTCGCGGCGTCATCTCGAGGACCCATCCGGAGAACAGCACCCCCACCTGGGGGTCGGCGATGGCGATGCTTCACCCGACTTCGGTGTCGGCGTCCACGAGGCAGGCGCGGTCGCGCCCGATGCGGACGAAGGCGGGTCGATCGACGAGCGCGGGAAGGGACCAGGCGAGGAGCGAGCGGTCCCCCGCCCTCGCCGCGCCCTCGAGAAGGACCGTGCGGGCGACGGTCGCGGTGAGAGCCTCCACCACCCCGGCGGCCCGCGCCACGGCGGCCGGGTCCCCGGCCACGAAGAGGCCGCCGCTCCCGTCGAGGAAGCGGGCGCACCCGGGCACGGCCGCGTCGAGCGCGTGCGCGAGCGTCGCCCCGCCCACCACGCTCCCGGTCGCTACGAACACGGGTTGCAGGGCGGGCGCCGGGTCGAGCCCCCACCCCTGCGGGGGCGCGATCGTGAAACCGACGACGGGCCGCAGGAGCAACCCGGCATCGAGGCGCCGGACCCGCCCGGGCGCCGGCGCGTCCGCGCGCCAGTGCGGGGTGAGCGTCACCTCCACCCGCCCCCCGGGCGCATCCACACGGGCCCGCAGCGCCTCCCCGTTGGCGACGCACCCATCGAACGCGAGGAGCGCGCCGTCGGCGGCCGGGAAGTCGAGATCGCCGAGGAAGCGCGCGCCGGTGGGTCTGACGGCGACGGGATCGTCGAGCCGCGAGACCTGCAGGACGACCTCCAACGCCACGCGCCGTCCGCCGTCCACGAACGAGGGGGCGACGAGGACGCTCACGCCGTCCACGAGCCTCCGCGGGACGGGATCCCCCACCGCGGACGGGTGCTTGCCGCCGCTGTTGTCGCACGCAAGCTCGGCGGCGTAGTCCGCGATCACCCGGACGGCCCGCGTGCGGCTCGTCGCCGCGGCGCTTCCGCTGCGGACGGACAGGGTGGCCTCGTCGCGTCCGAGGTCGCCCTCCACCGCCACGTCGATCGACACGGGGCGGAGGGTGTCGTCCGCGAGCGCGGCGACGTCCGCGGCGTCGGTCCGCGCGGCGAGCCACTGCGCGAGGTCCAGCGGCCTCACGCGATCGGCGGGGGGCTCGGCCGACGACGTGGCAGCGGCCCTGGCGTCGAGAAGGTCGCCACCCTGGACGTCGTAGGCGACCAGCCCCAGCCACGGCGTGGGCGGTCCCGGCTCCGGCGGAAGGAGCGCGGTCGCCGACGGGGAGGGGCCTTCGGCCGCCGCCCCGGCAGGGCCCAGCGCGAGCGCGCAGACGAGGAGCGCGGCGAATCGGACCACGTCAGGGCCCCACGCGGACTTCGGCGACGACACGCGTGCCGTCCTCTTCCCGGCCGACCGGGATGCGCGTTGCGCGACCCGCAGCCACCACGGTGTCCAACCGCCCCACGACCGTGTGCACCTGCGGGCTGTCGATCGGCCCCGTCTCGTCGTTTCCCGGGTTCCGCGTGACCCAATCTCCGGGCGTCGCGTACGAGACCGAGAGCCGGAGTGCGTAGCGCGACGACGGCGCGGTCGTGTCCAGGCGAAGCGACACGGCCGTCCCCGTGAACGCGACGTCCACCGTGGGATCGCCCGCGCGGGCCTCCTGGGCCACCTCCACGGACCAGTCGGCGAGGTAGGCGACCTCCGTCCCGGCCATCCACGCCGCGTCGGCCCCCAACGGCACGTGCGTCGTGATGGCGTGCGCCACGCGTTCGCTCCCGTCCTCCCCCACCCGCAGCACCCGGAACCGCACGGGCACGCACGGCCGCCGCTCGGTCTCCAGGGCGGCGAGCTTCCGGGACAGGGCGTCGAGGACGGCGGGGGCGTTTCGCGCGACGATCCCCGAAGGCAGCGCCTCGAAGAGGTTGTCCGGCCCCTCCCAGTCGGGACCGGACACGAGCGGACCGACCAGATCGAACAGGTCCCAGGCTTCGTCGTCCTCGACCGCCAAAGCGAGGACCGGCGGCACGAAGCCCGTGTCGTCGTCCTCGGGACGAGCCAGCCGCCAACCCCAGCGCGGCAGGGCGAGCGCCGGCGCCGGATAGAAGCGCACGCCGGGTCCCGCCTCCGCCGACGCGTCCGGCTGCGCAACGACGAGGAGGATCTCGAGCGGATCCGGGGCGTCCCCCCCGCTCGTCCACACGGCGGCTTCTCCGGGCGCCACGGACGCCGCCGTGGAGAAGCGGAGCACGTCGCACCGGGGCAGTTCGACGGCGCCCAGCGGCTCCACGTCGAGGGGCAGGCGCCGCATGCGACCCTTGGGAGAGGCCAACTGCACCGTCCCCTCGAGACCGACCCGGCCGTCGCGAAGCGGGAAGGCGGCGAGGCACGCGTCGGTCCCGGTGTGGAGCACCTGCACGACGGGATTGCCGACACGCGAGTCCTGCGCGATCTCGATGTCGTAGTCGCCCACGTAGGTGATCGACGTCACCCGGCCGAACCGCGAGGCCACGCCCTCGGGGACCCGGGTGGAGGCCGAGGAGCGACGAACCCCGGCCCCCTCGGCGAGGGACAGGAGCGCCGGCACCTCCTCGGCGGTCAGCCGGCCGCGGTCGAGCTTCTCCTCCCAGCCTCCGGCCTGGAGTCTCGCCCGGACCTCCGCGTCGAAGGTCAACCGGTGGATCGTGAGGCCCACCCGCCGACCCGCGTTCGATCGCAGGCCGTCCAGGACCTCCCGGACGACGCGCTGGCCGGCGTCCGTCGAGAGCACGAGCAGCGTCTCGCCGCGAACGTCGAACTCCGTGGCGGCCGCGTCCGGCCCCGCCGCGTCCAGGGACGCGACGAGCAGGGAGGTCAGGGTGTTCCCGTCGAGGCACAGGGTCCGCGGCGTGGGGTCGACCTCGGGGACGGGAAGGCCGAACGGCGAGCGGCGTTCGATCCCGAGATGGAGCGGACGATCGGGCGTCGCCGTCTCGAGCAGGGTCCCCACGGGGTAGAGCCGCACGGAGGGGGCGGACCCCCCGGCCCCCTCGTCCGCACGGGCGCCACCCCGGCCCGGGGACAGGGGGAGGAGAGCGAGCGCGAGGATCGCCAGGGTCACGGTGCGCGGCATGGACGGCCTCCGGGTGGGGACGGGACTCTGGGAACGTCGCGCGGAGGAGGGAGAACGGGTTCGCGCCGGGTATCGTCCGGGCCACGCGACCGAGGAGGGACTTCCGCGATGGAACTTCCGTTCTACCAGGTGGACGCATTCACCTCGACGCCGCTCGCGGGAAACCCCGCGGCGGTCGTGCCGCTCGAGACGTGGCTCGACGACGACCTGCTCCAGCGGATCGCGCGGGAGAACAACCTGTCCGAAACGGCGTTCTTCGTAGCGACGGGCGACGACCGCTACCACATCCGCTGGATGACGCCGACGACGGAGGTGTCGCTCTGCGGACACGCGACGCTCGCGAGCATGCACGTGCTCGCGACGGAGATCCGGAAGCGCGGCGCCGACGCCCTGGTCTTCCAGTCGCGCTCGGGCGAGTTGCCGGTCGCCCGCGAGGAGAACGGTCGGATCACCCTCGACTTCCCCTCCGATCCGCCGCATCCGATTCCGACACCCCCGACCATCGAGAAGGCGCTGGGCGCACGGCCGCGGGAGGTGGTCGAGGCGTGGTCCTGGGTCGCCGTGTTCGACGACGCCCAGGTCGTCCGGGACCTGACCCCCGACATGGGCGCGCTGCTCCACGAGGTGGAGCGCGGCGCCGTGATCGCGACGGCCCCGGGCGACGTCGAAGGCGTGGACTTCGTCTCCCGCTTCTTCGGCCCCAGGGTCGGCGTTCCCGAGGACCCGGTGACCGGCTCCGCGCACTGCACGCTCGGGCCGTACTGGGCGGAGCGGCTCGGCCGGCGGAATCTGCTCGCCCACCAGGTGAGCGCGCGGGGCGGCGTCCTCCACGTCCGCCCCGAGGGCGACCGGACGCTCGTCGGCGGCGACGCGGTGACGGTGATCCGGGGCACCCTCCATCTGCCCTGAACGGCCCGAGCGGTATCATGGCGCGGCCATGCGTATCAACCGCCTCGCTCCCGTTCCGTTCGCCCTCCTGGCGCTCGCGCTGTTCGCCTTCGCCGTCCCTCCCGCGACCGCGAAGGACGGGGCGGAGGCGAAGCTCCCGCGCTGGAAGAAGGGCGTCCAGGAAGGCGAGGTCGAGATCGCCGGGAAGAAGGAGGCCTTCGTGGCCCTCGTGCCCCGGGGCTACACGACGAGGAAGGCGTGGCCGGTCGTCCTCCTCGCCCACGGCAACGGCGGCACGGCCCGGAACTTCCTCATGTCGATCAAGGCGGCGGCGGGCAAGCGGCCGCCGCTGCTCGTGAGCCTCGAGCGCTGCGACAACCACCAGGACGCCGTCGGCTACGTGCCGCTCTACCTCGAGGAGCTGAAGAAGCAGTTCTCGATCGACGAGAACAACGTCTACGCCCTGGGCTTCTCGGGCGGCGGCTTCCGGCTCTGGGACGACATCGTCTGCCAGGCGAAGGAACTGCCGAAGTTCCGGGGCGTGATCCTCGTCGGGTCGGCGAAGCAGAGCTTCGACCCGCCGGACAAGCCCGAGCGCGCGCCGACCGTGATCCTCGTCGGCGACCCGAACGACCCGAACTTCGGGGAACACCGCGTGGAAGCGGAGAAGCTCCTGAAGGAGAAAGGGTACGAGGTCTTGGTGCACGAGCACTCCGGGGGCCACAGCCTTCCCCGCAAGGAGCTCGAGAGCGTCTTCTCCTGGATCGAGCAGACGATCAAGGACGTGCAGAAGAAGGCGAAGGACCGCGACTGACCGCGGAATCGGCCCGCGGGCCGACCACCCATCGCGGGTCGCCACCCGGGCCGAACGCGTGCGGTGGCGACAGCCCGCCACGCCGGGTGCTCCGGCAGCGGCCGGTGGGCCTCGGGAGGCTCGCCCTCGCGGTCGCCGTGGTCGCATCGCCCTCCGTGAAGGGGCGCCCGTGGGGACGGACCGACCTCACTCCCCGGCCGGCCCGGCAACGGCCGCGAGGCCGGAAAACCGGAGGGGCGGGGGCGTCCACCGCTTCCGCTACCCTCCCGCTCTTCCTGCCCCGACCGCGATCGAGAGCCATCATGGTCCGACTGAGCCCGCGTTTCGAGCACGCCTTCCCGCCCACCCTCCGCTGGCAGGCGCACGCGCTGGACCGGGAGGGCGAGGTCGCCTTCGAGGTCGCCGGAAGCGTCCTCCGGGGGCAGATGATCGGCACGCCCACGAAGATGTCGATCTCGATCCAGCGGGACGGCGCCCGAGCCGCCTGCACCTGTCGCGCGTTCCTCGAGGACGGGCGGTGCGCGCACCTCTATGCGCTGCTCCTCGCCGCGGACGACGCGGGGGTCTCCGCGAGCCTCCTCCAGGCCGCGGCGTCGGGTCCCGCCGCAAACGAGTTCCCGGAAGCGGGCGATCCGTGGCGCGCCCGTCTCCACGACGTCGAGGCCCTGATCGCCGAGGCCACGCCTCCCGCCCTGGTCCTTCCCGAGCGCGCCGCCGACCTCGCGATCGCCATCGATCTGGAGCGGTCGGCCGACGAGAACACGCTCGTCCTGGAGGTCCTGGAGCCGCTTGGTCGCACGCGGAAGGACGGCCGGACGCACCGTGTCCTACGAACGGGCGCCGTGCACGCCCGGGGACGGGGCGGGGGCCCGACCGCGCGCCTCCTCCGCGAGATCCTCGGTGCGACCGCACCCGACCGCTACTCCTACCGCGGCTTCCGAGTCTGGGGGGAGGCGTCGGCGCTCGTCCTGGAGCCCGAGGCCTGCCGGAACATCGCGTCGACGCTCTTCGAGGCGGCGTCCGTCTACGCGGCGGACTACGACGCCTCGGACGGAAGGGGGGCCACCCCGGTCGACCTCCTGCGGTACGGGCCCGAGCCATGGATCCTGGGGATCCGCTACGAGCGCCTTGGCGAGGACGGCCGGTCGGGGGACGCGCGGATCCACGGCTTCCTGGAGCGGGGGGAGCGGCCCGTCCCCCTGGAGGACGCACCTCTCTGCCTCCCGTCGCCCTGCGGGTTGACGATCGTGGGCGGCGAACTCGCACCACTGGAGGACGGCGGCGCCGGGGGGTGGATCGAAGAGCTTCGCGTGGAGGGTCCCATCGAAGTGCCGGCCGCCGACGCCGAGGAGGCCCTCCGGCGCCTGCTGGCCATGCCCGGGCTGCCCCTGCTCGACGTCCCAGGCATCGAGGTCCGGGCGGGCGCCCCACGCGGTCACGTCCGCGTGGACGCGCCCGTGGGGCGGAAGCGCCTCCTGACCCTGCACGTCTTCTTCCGCTACGAGGAGGCGGAGATCGGCGCGAGCTCCCGGGTGGGCTACCTGCGAACGGAGGACGCCCTGATCCGGCGCGACGTCGCGGCCGAACGGAAGCTGCTCGAGACCGTGCTCGAAAGCGGCGGCACGTTGCGGGGGCGAGAGGAGCATGCCGAGTTCGTGGTGCAGAAGGGGCAGCTGGCGCCCTGTGTGATGACGCTCCTCGATGCCGGTTTCACGGTCCACGCCGAAGGCCGGTTGCAGCGCCCATCGACGGGCGTCTCGCTCGCCATCCGGTCCGGTCGCGACTGGTTCGACCTGGAGGGCACGTTCGACTTCGACGGTCAGCCGTCCACCCTCCCCGCCATCCTGGAGGCGGCGCGCCACGGGGCCCGGACGGTGGCGCTCGGCGACGGGAGCGTGGGCGTCCTGCCCGAGGACTGGCTCGCGCGTTTGGACCTTCCCGCCGCCCTCGGCCGGCTGGAGGGCGAGGCGCTGCGCTTCTCCAACGTGCAGGGGTTGCTCCTCGACGCGCTGCTCGCTGCGAACGGAACCGTCACGGCGGACCCCGACTTCGAGACCCTCCGGTCCCGCCTCGGCCGCGCGGGGACGGTCCGACCCCAGGAAGCCCCGTCGGGCTTCCGGGGCGAGCTGAGGCCCTATCAGCAACTGGGCCTGGCGTGGCTCTCCTTCCTGGAGGACCTCGGCGTCGGGGGCTGCCTCGCCGACGACATGGGTCTCGGAAAGACGATCCAGTTCCTGGCCTTCCTCCTCGCGCGGGAGCGCACGGGGCCGTCCCTCGTCGTCGCGCCGCGCTCCGTCGTGTTCAACTGGCTCCGGGAGGCCGAGCGCTTCGCGCCGTCGCTCCGCGTCCTCGACTACACGGGCACCGGCCGGAAGGCCCTCCGCCGGCGGTTCCCGGACGCCGACCTCGTGGTCACGACCTACGGCCTGCTCCGGCGTGACGCCGTGCACCTGCACGAGGTCGCGTTCGACGTGGTCGCCCTCGACGAGGCCCAGGCGATGAAGAATCCCCGGAGCCAGACCGCGAAGGCGGCCCGCGTGCTCCAGGCGCGCCAGCGACTCGCCTTGACGGGCACGCCCGTGGAGAACCGCACGGAGGAGCTCTGGTCCATCTTCGAGTTCCTCAATCCCGGCTTGCTCGGCAGCTCGTCGGGATTCCGCCGGCTCGCCAAGGCGGGCAACGCGGAGACGCTGGCTCGCCTCTCGCGCGCCCTGCGTCCCTTCCTGCTCCGCCGCACGAAGGAGCAGGTGCTCGCGGACCTCCCCGAGAAGAGCGAGCAGGTGCTGATGCTGGATCTCCCCGCATCCCAACGGCGCGCCTACGAGGAGATCCGCGACGCGTGGCGATCGCAGGTCCTGGGCTCCGTGAAGGAGAAGGGGCTCGCCCGCTCGAAGCTCCACGTCCTGGAGGCGCTCCTCCGCCTCCGACAGGTGGCCTGCCATCCGGGGCTCGTGGACCCCGCTCGGGAGAAGGAGCCTTCCGCGAAGCTCGACGTCCTCCTCGATCACCTCCAGGAGCTCGCCGGCCGCGGCCACAAGGCGCTCGTGTTCTCGCAGTTCACGCGGTTCCTCGCCCTCGTGAAGGCGCGCCTCGACGCGGCGAACGTCCCCTACGTCTACCTGGACGGCAAGACTCGCGACCGCGCCGCCCGCGTGGACGCGTTCCAGAACACGCCGGAACTGCCCGTCTTCCTCGTCAGCCTCAAGGCCGGGGGCACGGGGTTGAACCTCACCGCGGCCGATTACGTCTTCCTTCTCGACCCGTGGTGGAACCCGGCGGTCGAGCGACAGGCGGTGGACCGCAGCCATCGCATCGGACAGACGAAGCCCGTGCACGTCTACCGCCTCGTCTGCCGCAACACCGTCGAGGAGAAGGTGCTGGAGCTCCAGGCCGAGAAACGGAAGCTCGCCGAGACCCTTCTCAGCGAGGCGGACGGCACGATCCTCTCCGGGTTGACGCCCGAGGACCTCGACTTCCTGCTGGGCTGACGGTCGAGGCTCGCGGCGGCGACCGGGTCGCGAGCGCGTCCCGCCGGAGCCTCCTCGCGTCGCGCCGGCCGCGGGTCGCGGCCGGGGAACGAGTCCATGAGGTCGAGCGCCGCCCGCGTCGTGGAACGCGCGACCGGGGAGGAGCCCCCGGCGCGCGAGGGCGCGCGGGAGCGTCCGGGCTCACTGCGGGACGGACCCCGAGCGTGGCTCCGGGTGCCCGACGACCCACGAGGGGTTCCCCTCGATGTCGGTGAAGGCTCCGAACCAGAAGGGCTCGTGCTCGTCGTGGGAGGGACCGAAGGGGGCGCCGCCCCCTCTCCTTCACGCGGGACAGGAAGCCCCTCACGTCGTCGGTGGAAGACTGCGCGACGACCGCGGCGTCCTTCCGGGCGCCGGGACGGACCCCCATCTCGGCGGCCGACGGGATGCCGACGACCAGGCGCCCGTCCCGGACGAGCTCCGCGTCGTGGTCGTGCTCGGTCCACTCCCGGGCCCACTCGAGCCCCAGGGCGTCCACGGTCCAGTCGCGCAGCGCCCCGTAGTCCTCCGCGAGGATCACGGCGTTCCTGAGTCGAAGCGTCACGTGGGCCTCCCGCCCCCGGGGCCCATCGGAAGCACCAGGCTACTTCGGGCGGAGGTGGAACGTACGCTGCGCCTCCGGGGCGGCGGCGTCGAGCTCGACCGACTCTTCGTACGGTTCGTAGCCGTCGGCCGTCACGCGAACGCGCCGGCTCCCCGAGGGAACGGGCAGGCGATAGCGGCCGTCGGCGCGCGATCCTTCGAAGCGGGCGAGCGGCTCCCCGCCGTCGGCGGGAAGGACCACGATCTTCGCGCTCGGCACGGATTCGTCGTCCACCGCGCCGAGGAGCGTCAGTTCGAGGGCCACCTCCACGGGATCCGGGGCGACGCGGCGGAGCTTCGCCTCGATGTCGAGCGCGGCTCCCTCCTGCGGGACCGCCACGGACCGCGACCATGCCCCGTGGCTCAACGTGTCCACCACCAGGCGCCCGCGGGTTCCCTCGACGAACGCCTTCCAGACGCCGGTGTCGCGGTCGAGCACCAGCGGCGAGACGCGTCCCGCCCCTCCGTTCCCGTCCTCCGCCTCGTAGTGGACATCGGCCACGCGGAGGAGCGCTCCGGTGGCGTCGTCGCGCAGCGTCAGGGCGATCCGGGTATAGGCCCCGGGCACCTCCACCTCGACCGTCTCGGCCTCGATGCCGCGCTCGAGGTCGAGAAGGCCGGTGCGGTAGCGCGGGAAGCCGCTGACCTGGATCGTCACGGCGTGGTCGCGCACGCGGTCCGGCAGGTCCTCCAGGACGAAGCCACCGGCCGCGTCCGTGGCGGTGCTTCGAAGCGTGCCGCGGGCGCCGGTCTCCATCAGGTACACCGCGGCATGCGGCACCGGCGTGCCGTCCGGGAGGCGGGCCGAGCCCTCGATCCTGACGCTGCCGCTGTCCGCGAAGGCCAACGTGACGGTGGTCTCGGCCGTTCCGGCGGGAGGCACCGTGACCTCCACGCTCGTCGTGCGCCGCCCCGTGGCCCCCACCGTGAGGGACGCCGCTCCGGCGGGAATGCCCTCGAGCCGGAAGGAGCCGTCCGCGTCGGACCACTCGCGGCGGTGCGCCGTGGCGACCGCGGCCGCGCGGATCGGCGCACCGTGCGCGTCCAGCACGCGGCCGAGGACGGTGCCCATGGCACCGACGTCCAGCGGGAGCTCGATCCTCACGGCGAAGGGCGTCTCGCGGGAGAGCAACACGCCCGCGGCGTGACGGACGTCGAGCCCGCGCGGCGTGTTCAGGCGGCCGAAGAGGTTCGCGCACACGGCCCCGGCGCCTTCGGGGAGCCCCCCGACGTCGAGACGCCCGTCGTCGTCCGTGGTCCCGAGCGTGCGCAAGTCGCCGAAGGACTGCGCGTCCACGTCGAGCGCGGATCGGGGCGCGAGGTACACGACGGCATTCGCGACGGCGTGACCGGCCTCGTCGAGCACCAGGACGGACAGCGCCGCCGGGCCGCCCCGGGGCGGCAGCCCGAAGAACCGTGTCCAATGCCCGGTCGGACCGGCGCCCCCGGCCGGGCCGAGCCCCACGGCGCGGCCGGCGGGCCGCGGGAGCCCAATGGGACTCGCCACCTGGGCGGGCGGCGCCGAGGCGAAGGCCCGAGCCTCGAGCACGGTGGGCACGAACGCCGTCCCGGCGGACGTGTCCGTGGACGCGTCCGCGACCGACCCGTTCGCCTCGGAGTCCTCTCCGGCGGACGGGCCCCGCGTCTCGCGGGTCGCCGCGCCGCGGAGCGTCGTCCCGTCGGTGGCGTCCGGGGTCTCGGCGGGGACTCGCGCGAGCGGGCGCTCGCCGGGAAGGGGCAGGGGCGAGGCGGCGCCGCGATGGAGCACGGCCGAGAGCCCCCACGCCCCAGCCCCGAGAAGCAGGAGCACGACGGGAATCACGATGGTCCTTCGCAGCATCTCGACCTTCATGGCGCCTCCCAGAAGCCCCCCCGCCGACACCCCCCGTCCCACCGTGCCGACCGGCGCGACGAGGGCTCCCAGCCAGGGGCGTCGGTTCCCGCCGTGGAGCCGGTCGAGATCGCGACGCAGCGCCGACAACCCGCGCTTCAATCGCGACTTCACGGTCTCCAGCGGGATCCCGAGCCGGCGCGCGATCGCGCGCGGCGGCAGTCCTTCGTAGTAGCGGAGCGCGATCGCGGTGCGCGAGGGCTCCGGCAACGCGCGCACGGCGTCGAGGATCCGGTGGTGGATCTCCAGCCGCGCGACGGCCTCGCCGGCGTCCGCCACGCGCTCGGAACGTGCGGCGCCCCGCTCCCATTGCTCCCGGCGGGCCGATCCACGTCGCTCGCGCCGGGAGAGGTTGCGAAGAACGCCCGCCCAGAATCCGAACCCGGGAGCCTTCGCAGTGGCCCGCCCGCGGAGAGCCAGCAACGCCGCCTCCTGGACGAGGTCGTCCGCATCCCCGGCGTCCCGGACCAGCCCGCGCGCCACGCGGCGGAGCCCCTCGGCATGCTCCAGCAGGGCGTCCATCTCGGGGGGACGGGTTTCGTGCGCCATCGGCCTCCGACCAAGGGTGCCCGCCGGCCCGGAATCGAGGGCGCGAGAAGCGGGAGCCCCCGCGCGTCGCGGTCTCCCGCGGAGCCGGCACGCGCGCCCGTCGCGCGGCGGGCCGGCGGAGCGCAGGGCCTCCCGGGCGTGGGAGGGCGCCCCGCGCGGCCGGGGTGTGAGGGGCTTTCGGCCCACGCGACCATCCTGCATCTTGACGCCGATTCGCAGAGTCGTTTACCGTCTCGCCCGCAGTAGGTGTGCGGAAAGAACCGATGTCCACAGGGCGGCCTTCGAGGAAACCACGGGTGAGGATGCTCGGGCAGACAACTGCTGCGGCGACCGTACCGTGTGAATGGCGAGCGGAGAGAACGCGCGTCAGCCGCCTCCGGCAACAGAGAGCCGCACGTCGAAGTCGGGCTGGCGCGCGCAAGCGCGTCGAACCGGCGGGGAGTGGCCGGAGCTCCCCCTGCCCCTCTTCCGCCGGGCGGCGGACCGTGTCCCCCCGGGGCCCGGTCGTCACCCGGCGCATCTTCCTCGCCTCCGCGGCGGCCGTGCTCGCCGCCGGGGCGCTGCCCGGCTGCGGTGCCAACGGATCGGCACCCTCCGCCACGGTGGTCGACCAGACCGTCGCCTACAAGCTGAGCGGACGGGGCCGCCGCGTCTCGCGGGCCGCCAAGAGCAACAACGCGAACAAGCTCTTCGCCACGGCCACCGCCGCGGCGAACGGGAAGGCGCACCCGGGCGACACCTCGCAGGTGGTCATGATCGACGTCTCCCCGCAGCGCTGGTTCCAGCTCTTCGGCGGCGGCAACCTCGTCGCGGATCTCAGGAAGATCTGAGGGCCGCGGTCGTACCCGCCGTGAGAGTCCACTGTGCGCCCGGGCCTCTCGCGTCTCACATGCTGCTCGATCGCCGCAAGATGTCGGCGAGAGCGCGCGCGCTGTTGTGCTCCTCGTCGCGCGCCGCGTAGACGAGGGTCACGTTCCCCTCGGTGGCGCGATAGGCGAGCAGCGTGAGCAGATCCTGCCTCTCGGACAGCTCCTTGGCGTAGCGTCTGCGAAACTCGTCCCACTTGTCCGGGTCGTGGGCGAACCACTTCCTCAGCCCCGTGCCGGGCGCCAGATCCTTCAGCCAGAGGTCGATCGCCGCATCGTCCTTCTTCACGCCACGCGGCCAGAGCCTCTCGACGAGGATGCGGAGCCCGTCCTGCCGCGATGGCTTCTCGTAGACGCGGCGCAGCTTGATCATGCGGCGACCGTACCGCCGGACCCGGGCTCCGACGTTGGTGTGGGTGCGCGCTGCTTCCAGATCGGGTCGTCGGCCGCCGCGTGGGCGCCGCACCAGGCGTGCGGAACGCTCAACGCGTCGGCGGGTTTCGATCCCGGACACGAGGGCAACGTCCGATACGCCGGCGGCCCGGCGAGACGGGTCCGGCAGACGCGGGCGTTGACCATCAGCGCTCGCCGGCGCACCACCCGGTCACAGCGCCGTTCCAACGCCGGGCGCCGACCGGGCAGCGCGAGACATGCGACGCGGCGCTCGGCGGCGGACAGCACGGGCGCCAGGACCGAGAGCGCGGTCGGAGCCGCCGCGGATCGTCCCTGGTGCTCGGGTTCGTCGGTCCAGCAGCGCTCGGCGAACACGAGGTGGGCGAGGTCCAGGAAGGTCCCGCAGGAGTCGCCGCCCGCCCGGCGTACGGCGGCGCCGGACGCCCCCCGGCCCGGGCGTCGTCCCGGCGACAGGCACGCCCGGGAGCCGTCGATCGGCTGTACGCGAAGCAGGGCCTCCCGAGGCTCCCTCCAGCCCTTCGTGGCCGGATCGGCGCCGCATCGTTCGGCTGCCCCCGTCCCCAGCGCGCCGCACGGGGCCGTGGAGAGGTCCTCCGGTCCCAGCGCGCTCGAGGTCGCGTGGCTCCCGTAGCCGCCACGGGTCCGCGGGCCCTGCGCCCGGCGCTCGTGGATCTACTCCCGGAAGCGGGGCTGGGTCTCGTCGGCGGCGAGCAGCAGGCTCACGAGGCCCGCGGAGTAGGTGTCGGCGAGGCAGGTCTTCCCGCGGCGGTCCAGGAGCCAACGGATGGCGGGCCCCACGCCGTCGAGGGCGTCGGGGATGCCCGCGTGGCGGAGCGCGAGGGCTGCGACCGCGGTCTCGCCGGTGCCCCGGACGGACTCCGGACGCTCTGCGACCCACCCTCGAGGGTCCTGGCGGGCGCGGAGGCGCCGGACGCCGAGGCGGATCGCCTCGTGGATGCTCAGCCTCAGCGCCGGCTCGATGCCGGTCGTCTTCTGCCGGTACTCCGTCTCCGCGTACCCGTCGGCCCAGGTGGGGAGGCACAGGACCGGTAGGAGCAGGAGCGCGAGCCCGGGCCGCATGGATCCTCCTTGGAGGTGCAAACGCCGGGAGGGGCCCCGCGGCACGGCCGCCGGGGCCCGAGGATCACGGGCGCTTCCCGTGGTGAGGCCCCCCCAGGCGAAAGCCCCCCCCCTCCAGCCCGGGCCCCGGACGCACGAACAATCCGGGGCGATCCGCGTCGACCTTCGTAGACGTCCACCCGCCTGGCGGCCCAGATCCGGCGTCTCCAGCACGGGGCCCCCGGAAGGCGCCCCGGTCGATAAAGGCGATGTCAAGACCTCCCATGCGGCATGTCGATCATGAAGTCCCAAGAAATCGTCCGGCCGCCTCGGCAGTTCCGACGCGGCAATAGGCAGGCCGACATGGCAACGGCGACCACCCCTCGCGCTCCCCGACGCATGCGACAAGGCGGCTTCACGATGTTGGAAGTGCTGTGCGGCGGCGTGGTGATCTCGATCGCCATGCTGGGACACGTGGCCAGCACCCTCAGCGAGCACCAGATGGCCGCGGACGGCCAGTACCGGAGCGAGGCGCTCCAGCTCGCGCGCCAGTTCATCGAGCGCATGCGCGGCGACGAGGACTTCGCCGGCCTCCTCGGCCGCATCCGCACGGTCCAGATCGCCACGAACCTCCCGGGAGGGGTCGCGCTCGCCAACGGACGGCGGGCGTACGCGCCCGACACCTACTACCCCGACTTCGTTCTCCCTTCCGAGTTGGACTCGATGGTCGTGCGAGTGGAGGTCCCCCTCGACCCGACCACGAAGAGCCTCCGGGAGGACCTGGACGAGCCCTGGTTCGGCCTTCCCCGGGATCTCGACGGCGACGGCGACATCGACGCCGAGGCGCGGGACGACGACTACCGGGCCCTGCCGCTCTCGTTGACCTTCCACTGGACCCCTCCGGGCCGGCCGGCCTGCGAGCTCCGCTTCTCGACGTGGCTGGGGGGACGACGATGACACGGCTCGGCCAGCGGGGGTTCACGCTCCTGGAGGTCACGGTCTCCTCCTTTCTCGGCGTCGTCATCCTCGGCGTGGCGACATCGCTGCTGGGGACGACGTCCGAAATGACGAAGGAGTCGGACGTCCACACGCTTGCGCACGCGGAGCACCGCCGCAACCTCACCTACGTCGCCAGCGTGCTCCGGGGCGTCTCCGGCTCGACGCTGGAAGGCTTCGACGAGGAAGGGATCTCCACGGCCCCCCTCTTCCAGCGGGTGACCGGGGTGGACCTCCGCGACCGGGAGTTGACGGAACCGCAGCGCGTCGAGTGGCGCGCGTCCTCGCGGCCCGTGTCGGGCGTCGAAAGCCCTGGTGCGCTCTGGCTCGTGGACGGCTCGAACGAGGAGATCCTCGCGGACCGGGTCCCTCAGGGGGGCTTCCAGGTCCGGCGCGAGGGCAACGTCCTCGCGATCCGGCTGACCACCTACTACGCCAGGAGCACGAGCCACGTCGCAAGAGTCACGAGCGAGACGGCCGTCTCGCTCCGCAACTGAGAGCCTGGCCGGGAACCACGGTTGGAAAGGCCGACAGTGGTTCACGGACGGGCCCTGAAGGGGACAAGGTGATTCGTTCCAACACCCGGCAGGGAGAGCGCGAACGGGGGCACATCCTCCTCAGCGTTCTCTTTCTCGTCCTCGCGTTGGGAGGGCTGTCGGCCGCCGCGCTCCAGAGCGGCCTGGCCGACCGAAAGGCCATCCATCACCGGGAGACGGCTGCCAAGGCCCTCGAGATCGCCGAGGCGGGGCTCGTCGCCTCCGAGATGGAGATCTACGCGCTCGCCGACGCCAACGGGGACGGTGTCGGCGTCGTCCAGGGCGAACTCTCCGGCGGCCGGTACGAGGTCACGGCCACCCAGGACCCCGATCTGCCCGACCGCTGGGATCTGGTCGCTCGCGGCGAGTTCGGCCCCAGTGTCCGCCGCATCGGCGTCGGGATCCGGCGACGCGACTCCGGGTACTGGGTCGAGGGGCTCTTCGCCCGCGACGACCTGGACCTGAAGGGCTCGATCTCGACGGACTCCTTCGACTCGCGGGACGGGAATTGGAGTTCCCAGGCGGTCAACATGGACGGCGGGGGGCTCTACGCCCGCCGGCACGGCCACGTCGGCAGCAATGGCGACATCGACCTCGGCGGCACCGCGGCGTGCGTGCGGGGGAACGCGATCCCCGGACCGAATCGGGAGACGACGATCCACGGCCATCCCGACGTGGGGGACACCGTCCCGCGCACGGGCGAGCTGGAGATCCAGGCCCCGCGGCTGGAGGACTTCCTCGCCGCCTACCAGGACCCCGCAAACGAGAACATGCTCGTCCGTGCCAGCGGCGGGTGCGGGAACGGGAACGGGAACGGGAACGGGAATGGGAACGGCAACGGAAAGGGGGGCACGAAGGACGAGAGTGGCGACGACGGCGGCGACGGTTGCGAAGACGACGGTGGCGACGAAGGCCTCGTCTCTCCCTCCAGCTGGAGCCAGGTCGGCTACGACCGGGGGGACCTCTCGCTCAAGGCCACGGGCCAGACCCGCCTCGTCCTGCCCGGCGGGACCTACTTCTTCAGCGACCTCGAGCTGACGGGCGGCGCGAGCCTCGAGATCCAGGGTCCCTGCAAGATCTACGTGACGGGCAACCTGGACCTCGGGGGCGGCGGCATCCTGAACGACGGCGGGCGACCGTCCGACTGCCGGATCTTCGCTCACCCCTACCCGCTGCCGCCCGGCTTCAATCCCGCGAGCGGCGAAATCGCGCTGCACGGCGGCGCCCTGGCCTCCATGGCCATCTACGCCCCCTACCGCGACGCGACCCTCGGAGGGAACGGCGACCTCTTCGGCGCGCTCGTCGCGCAGCAGATCCGGGTCCACGGCAACACCTCCTTCCACTACGACGAGGCGCTCGGGGACATCGAGGGCGTCAACGAGGTCCTCATCGAACGCCTGTACTGGCGCGAGTTGGGCACGCTGAGGCGGTGACGATGCGGCCCCTCCCCGCCCCCCCGATCCGACCGCTCCTCATCGCCATCGCGTTGCTCGCGCTCTCGACGGTCGCCGGCCCTCGCCCCCTCCGCGCCGAGTCGGTGATCCCCGAGGCCGGCCCCGCGACCTCGTTGCTGGAGCGGATCGGCTCGCCGGCCGATCCGCGGGCCGTGAAGGACGCGCTTCGCGAAGCGGACCGCCGAGAGCAGCCTCCGGTGCTGCTCGCCCAGGTTCTGGGCTACGCAGGCGGCGCCGCCGCGCTCGACGGCCTCTCGCAGCTGGTCCGCGCCCGCGACGAGACGGTCCGCATCACGGCGCTCGACGCCGCCGTCCGTGTGGGGCTGCGCGGAGAGCGCGTGCGCGAAGCAGCGGTCGAGTTCGCAAGGGACCGGCGGGGGCCGGAGCAACTCGCGGCGATCACCGCCCTGGGGGTGGTGGGCGACGGTCGCGACCTCGACTTCCTGCTCGCGCTGGCCGAGGGTCCGGATGCGCGCGTACGGCGAGAGGCCTTTCGCGCTCTCGGCCGCCTGACCGGCGCCAGGATCCCGTACGAGGTCGCCCGGTGGGCCTGGCACTGCCGCGTGCTCGGGCGCCGGGCGGACGCCCGGCTCGAGACCGCCCTCCTCCGCATCGACGAGTCTCCGGAATCCGGAGACGTCGAAGCGCTGCTCGGGGACATCGCGCGCGATGCGTGGCTCGACCTTCCCCGGATCCGGCGCTTCGTCCACGAGTGGTCCACCTCGGCGACGGAACCGCGGCGGCGGTTCGCCTGCCGACTCGTCGGCGCACTCCGCCTCGCGGACGAGGCGGATACGATCCGGAGCGTCCGTCTCTTCGCCGTGGGGGAAGCGCTACAGACGGAGGCGGACCGGACCCTCGCCATCCTCGGCTGCCGTCGGCGCGAGCCCTGAAGGCGGAAGGGGCAGGGGGTTTCCGATCCCCTCCGCCCGTCCGTCCCCGGGCGCCCTCCGAGGGGAGCGCGGTCAGGGGCGCCGCGCCGGGAACGTCGGAGAGGCCTCCAGGACCTCGCGCACCTTGTGCGTGAGGGCAGAGGGGGCGAAGGGCTTCTGGAGGAAAGGCACGTCGGCCGCGAACTCGATGCCCGACTCGGCGCCGTTCGTATACCCGGACATGAAGACCACGCGGACCTTCGGGCGCAGTTCGCGGATCCGCTGCGCGAGCTTCGGACCGGGCATGTCGGGCATGACCACGTCCGTCAGGAGCAGGTGAATGGGGCCGTCTTCGTCCCGCGCGAAGCCGACGGCCTCGTTCGCGCCGGATGCGGCGAGGACGCGATACCCCGCCTCGCCGAGGACTTCGAGGGTGAGGGCGCGGACGGCCGGGTCGTCCTCGACCAGCAGGATGGTCTCCGAGCCCTTGAGGAGAGTCGCCGGGGCCTCCTTTGGTGTAGGCGCCTCGGCCGGTGCGTCCACCACCGGCAGGATGAACTGGAACACGGTGCCCTTGCCGGGTTCGCTGTCGACCGTGACCGCGCCCCCCGTCTGGTTCACCACGCCGTAGACCGTGGCCAACCCCAGGCCCGTGCCCTTCCCCGGACCCTTCGTGGTGAAGAAGGGATCGAAGACCTTCCGGCGCACCTCGGGCGTCATGCCGTGCCCCGTGTCCTGGACGGTCATGCGCACGTAGCGCCCGGGCGGCACGTCGTACCACTGGGCGGCATCCTCGGTGAGGTCCACGTTGGTGGACGCGATCATCAAGGTGCCGCCCTCGGGCATGGCGTCGCGGGCGTTCACGGCGAGGTTCATGATCACCTGCTCGATCTGCCCGCGGTCCGCGCGGATCCGCCACAGGTCCGACTGGAGGTACGTCTCGACCGTCACCGAGTCGCCCATCAGGGAGCGCAGCATCTCGTGCATACCCCGGAGCACGTCGTTCAGGTCGACGACGCTCGGCATCAGCGACTGGCGACGGCTGAAGGTGAGGAGCTGGCCCGTCAGGCGGGAGGCCCGCTCGGCCGCCTCCCGGATCGCCCGCACCTTGTCCGTGATGGATTGGGATCGCGGACTCGTGAGCAGCATGTCGCTGTAGCCGAGAACCACGCTGAGGACGTTGTTCAGGTCGTGCGCCACGCCGCCCGCCAGGCGCCCGACGGCGTCCAGTTTCTGGGACTGGTGGATCTGCTGCTCGGCGATGCGAAGGGTCGCCTCCGCCCGGCGGCGCTGGCTGACGTCACGGAAGGTCCACACCCGACCGATGACCCGGTCCTGGATCCGTTGGGGCCGAACGCTGATCTCGCAGATCTCGCCGCGGATCAGTTCCACTTCGCCCGACAACTCGCCTTCGAAGCTCCGGGCGTCCTCGCGCAGCAGGGCGTCCAGGGGTTCGGCGTCCTTCGTGCGACGGTGGAGGTAGTCGAAGATCCTCTCGGCGCGCCCTTCCGCGATGACGTAGTTGGGGATCTCCCACAGGTCCGCGAGCCGCCGGTTGTGCAGGACCACGTTTCCCCTGAGGTCGAGGACGAGAACGGCGTAGTCGCTCGCCTCCAGGGTGGACTCGAGCAGCGACAAGGACCGCTGGAGTTCCTCGTCCTTTCGGTTCATCTCCGTGACGTCGAGGTACGCCGCCACGGCGCCCCGCGGCTCGCCGTCCTCGCCCATGAGAGGGGCGGCGTTCCCGACGATGTGTACCGTCTTGCCGTCGGCGAAGACCAGTTCGCTGGGTACGCCGCGCAGCTCTACGCCCGCGCGTGCGGCCTGGACGACGGGCAGCCAATCCGTCGGAATCGGTTTCCCGTTGCGAAACACCTGGAAGACCGGCTTCGTGCCGTTCTCCCGATCCACCAGGGAGATGGGCGTGTTCGACGGCATCCGCAGCAACTCCTGGGCGGCGCGGTTGCCGACGACGTTGCGGCATTCCCTATCCCGCGCCATGAGTACGGCGGCCGGCACGAGGTCGAGGGTCGTCGCCAGTTCCGCGACGCGTGCCGTCTCGCGTGCCTCGCTCAGCGCGAGCAGCCGCGTGTAGGACCGCCGCTGCGTCCAAAGGTACCCGAGCGCCATGCCAAGGAGGGCACTGGCCAGGATCCCGAAGGCCGTTCCGAGCTCCAACATCCGTCGGTGAAAGACGGTGAGCGCCTGGTCCTCGTCGAGCATCGCCACCAGACGCCAGGCCGTGCCGCGGACGCCCTGGCTGGCGGCCAGCACCGCCCCGCCGTGCTCGAGCGGGAAGCGGCCGACGGCAACGGCCGTTTCGTGTTCGGTGCGCGGCGCCAGCCGCTCTGCGAGCCGTTCCCCCACGTCCAGGAAGCGTGTCGCGACCCTCCCCTGGTTCGGAGCCGTGACCACCGAGCACTCGTCCGTCTCGGCGGCGCAGGCCACCAGGGCGACCTCGCACGAGGGAAGCTGGGAGGGCGCGCCGGCGAGCAGCCGTCGGAAGAGGGCCTCGGGCGCCGACGCGAGCAGGACGGCACCGAGGACCTCGCCCTCACGCCGGACCGGTGCCGCGAACGTCACGGTGCCGCCGCCGCCCTCGTGGGCTTCGAGCGCGACCGAGCCCCCCCGCTGCCGACGCGTGCCGCGGCGGCCGCGTCGGTGATGACGCAAGGCGGCGCACCGACGGCCGCGACGACCCTCCGGCCCCGGGGGTCCAGGACGGCGGCATCGCAGAACCGCCCCCCCGCGAGCAGGGGTTGGAGAAGGACCCGGAGGTCCCGGTGCAGGTGCTCGATCCGGGGCGCGGGCCCGTCCCCGCCCTCGACGAGCAGGTGGCCGACCGTGGCGCTCGAGGCCACCACTTCCGTGGTTGCCAGCCCGTCCCGGAGCCAGGTCTCGAGGACCCCTGTCCGTTCGCCGACCGTCTCGCGGAGCCGGACCTGGATCCCCCGGAGGACCGCCTCCCGTTCGCCGGGTACGAACACGAGGAAGAAGTAGAGCCCGATGGTGAGGATCCCGGCGAGGAACAGGAGGATGCTGCCCCAGCGCCACGTGATGCCCGGATTCACCAGAACTGCCTCCGGCCCAGGGGGCGCGCGCCCCCGGACCATTCAATCCAGCCGCATCCGAAGGCACAACCCCGGCACGTCCGTTGGACCTCGGTCGAAGGGCCCGGCGGAGCGCGGACGCACGATCCGTGGCCCGGCGCAGCGCCGGGGCTGTTCACGAATCTGAACAACCCGAAGCCCGGGACGTGCTGGGTCGGACCGACGTGCGCGGCCCGACGGGCCGCGATTCAAGGTTTGAAGGCACCACGGAGGGGGGATGCACCGGTCGCGGACCCGGCGGTGAACACCGGCTTGAACCCGGGCCATGGACACGGCTAGGATACTCGCCATTCAGACTTCGTTCCGCGGGCGGTGGCTGCCCGGTGCAATCCACGCCATGCTTCTCCGGCGCAAACCAAGCCCAGGAGGGATTCCCCAATGCGTTTCATTCGTTCGTTCCTACGCAACAAGAAGGGCGCCGCCATGATCGAGTATGCCCTTCTCGTCACGGGCATTGCCGTGGTCGCCGTCGCGGCGGTCTCCGTGCTCGGTCACAAGACCAGCGATTTGATCGGAACCGCGGCCGCGGTGATCCCCGGCGTGAACACCGACGACAACCAGCCCATCTCCTCGGGCGAGTTGATCGAGACGGGCCTCAACGGACAGGGCGCGCTGGCCACCGACGTGCAGGCGATCGTGAACAATGCCGGCACCGAGCGGCTCGGTGACAACCTGGGCTACAACTCGGGCGAACTGCCGACGCTCGTCAAGCAGTCGAACCCGTAGTCGTCGTCGCGGCGCCCTCGCGTCGCGCTTCGGCAAGGCACGGAAGTGCGCCTCCTCGATTCCGGGGAGGTGCACTTCCGATACGGACGACCCGACGGGGCGACCACATCGTGCCCATTCCCCTCGCGCTCGCGGTTCCGGGGGTGATCCTCCTCATCGCAAGCGTCTTCGACCTTCGAACCCGCGAGATCCCCGACGCGATTCCCGTCCTCCTGCTCGCGTGGGCCGCGACGTCCAGGGCGGTGGGTTTCCAGGAGGCGCGTTGGGGCGCGTGCGCGCTCGGTCTGGCGCTGGGCCTCGGCGTGGGTCTGCTCGCGTTCCGCTACCGCGCCCTCGGGGGCGGCGACGGGAAGTTGATCGCAGCGCTCGGTGCGGCCGTCGGCCCGCTGGCGCTGCTGGTCGTCCTCGCTTGGACGGCACTTGTTGGTGGGATGTTGGCGCTCGTTGCGCGGTGGCGCCGACATCGTAGGGTGGTCTACGCACCGGCGATCGCGCTCGGATACGCGTTGGCCGTGTTGCTGACGTAGGGCGCGTCGCGACCGCGCGACGAGGAGCAGGAGCGATGGACGGGACCGAGCCGGCTCGAACGACGCGTTGCGGCCGCGAGGGCGGTTCCGTCCTCGTCGAGTTCGCGTTCGTCGCCTTCCTCATGTACCTCCTGATCGCCGTGACGGTGGACTTCGGCCGCCTGTTCTACACCGCGGCCGTCGTGAACGACGTGGCGAGGGTCACGGCGCGCGAGCTCGCGGTCCTGCCGCTCCCGGCCGGGATGTCGCTCGACCAGGCCCTGGCCGATCCCGTTGCGCGTCAACGGGTCTTCCAGCCCGAGCACCTCGTCATCGACCTCGACAACATCCCCGGCGGCGTCCCGCTCCAGACGTTCCTCGACTCGTTGCCGGTGCTCAACAAGATGCTCCAGCCGCTCATGATCTTCGACGCCGTCGGCGGCAAGCGTCTGCTGCGCTACCCCGGAGCCCTCCTCACCGATCCCACCACGCCGAGCGGCTACACCGTGGGCATCCCCTTCGTGGAGGGACGGGCGCCGGACGGCACGGAGATCGTGCGCTGGGTGCCGGTCGTCGAGGAGATCAAGAACCCCGACTTCCCGGGCGTCAGCCCCTACCGGCTCGACACGCCTGCGGGCATGCCCGAGCGCGGCCTCGTGGCGATCCGCATCAACTACCCCTACCAGGCGGCCATGCTCGGTGGCTTCCGCGAGTCGCCGCTCGGACCCGGCGCCTCGAACGTCGCCTACCGGATCCAGGCCAACGACGCCGGCGTCACCCAGCTGAACGCCGCGCCGGGCGGACTCACCGGAGGCTCCCAGGCCGGTCCCTACGCCGGCGCCTACGGTCTCGGCCGCCTCTACTCGCACGCCGAGGCCGTCCGCCCGTTCCGAAAGCTCCTGTCTGCCCAAGCCATCTGCCGCCGGGAGGTCTTCGACTGATGGTGCCCCCCGGCGCCCCTCTTCGTCCCGTTCCCCTACGGGTCGTTCCCGGAAGGTTCCTTCATGGCAAAGCAATACGGTAGTCAACGAAAGCGCAGCGGCGCACCCTTCCCGGTCGTCGCCATCGGCATCATGCTCCTGGGCCTCGTGGGCGGCGCGTTGATCCTGCAGGCGCTGGGCGTGGTCACGATCCCCCTGCTGTCGAAGCGACCGGCCGCGTCGAAGCCGCCCGACCACACGGGCAAGACGAGGGTCTACTACGCGGGCCGGACCATCCAGGCCTATGCGAAGGTCACGTCCAACGATCTCGTCGATCCGAAGACCGGCCAGCTTGCCGTCTACTGGTTCCCCACGTCCGAGGCCGAGGGGATGATCGGGGACCTCACCGAGATCACCGGCCGTGTTCTCAGGCATGAGAAGCCCCAGGGATACGTGTTCACGCAGAAGGACTTCTACCCGGAGGGTACGCGACCCGGTCCGACCGCCGGCGTGCCGGTCGGCAAGCGCGCGATGCGCCTCAAGGCCGACGACGTTCCCGGGCTGCACGGCCTCGAGCAGGGCGACCACTTCGACATCGTGATGACCCAGGTGGTCGAGGTCGAGGAGAACGCTCCCCGCACCAGGACGCCTTCGGGCGACGGGTTGGACGTCGTGGGGCCCTACGCCAAGCTCCACGAGCGCGAGAGCATGCCGGAGCAGAGGAGCCGCGTGCGCGTCAAGCGAAAGCACGCCGAGGTGAAGACGATCGTGAACGACGGGATCGTCGTGCAACCGGTCACGAAGAGGAACGAGATCGGTCAGGCAACGAGCCTCGTGCGCGGGACGTCGCTGACGGTGACGCCCGTGGAGGAGATCATCATCGCGGTGGACCCGGAAGAGGTGACGGAGGTCAACATGGCGCTCGCCCTGGACGCACAGTTGCAAGTCGCCATGCGCTCGGGCCAGCCCGCGAAGGACGGCTGCGAGGACGGTTCCTGCATTCCCGACTACAAGGTGGTGTTCGAGGAGGAGGAGGAGACCCTCGAGAACGGAACCAAGCGGGTCGGCTCGACCAAGATCGTCGAGAGCATCAAGGGCGGCGAGAAGAAGCTTCAGGCGGTGCCGCTGAAGTCGGCCAACGCGTCGGAATAGCGCCCGACGCAAGCGCCTTCCCCGGAGGAGGAAATCCGTGATCCACGCGCTGATCGGTCTCCTGGTGTTCGCGTTCTTCGCCCTGGGCGGCGTGATCGTGGACGTCGGATTCGCCCGGCTGACCCAGCGCCAGATGTGGGTGGCGACGGACGCCGCGGCCATGGAAGGCGTGCGGCTCCAGGACACGGTCGGCACGGATCCCGGCGACGAACTCGTTCGCCGCCAGGCCGTCGAGCGGATCCTCGAGGACCACTTCGACGACGACTTCGGGGCCACGGCGACGGACCGGATGCAGTACGGCGCGGGCCCGTTGGTGGGACTGGGGCCCGGCATCGGCTCGACGGGGGCGGGCCGTCCGATCCTCGTCGACCCGAACGCCCCGGTCTTCAAACCCTCGCTCCAGCTCAACCTCGCCGACGCCCGCTACGGCGACCAGCTACCGGGCACGTTCGATGTCTCCGACCTCGCCCACCAGGAGTCGAGTACCTACGCGCGGACCGACTTCTTCTCGCCCACCGAGCCGGTGCCGGCGGGTGCCGACCCTCGCGACGCCTACCTCGTACGTCTCCGCCGCACGCGGTCGACCAATCCGCTGGACGCGCAGCCCGGCATCTCGTCCCACGGGCCCGAGCTGCCCTACCTCTTCGCCAGGGGATCGACGATGGCGCCGGAGGCGAAGGAGCGCGGGATCAACGTCCGCGCCACGTCCATCGCCATCGCGCGCCGGGCGACGCTGGTCGGCGTGCCCGATCCGCAGTTCGGGCTTCCCGGCTACCCGCCGTTCCTCCTGGAGTACGACTACTGGAACAGCCTGCCGCAAGGGCAGACGCTCCGCCTCCGATTCGCGGCGAACGGCGAGATGGTGGGATCCGGAAGGAATGCCGGCCCCACGGGCGGCCCCCCGCAACCCAACCCCTACTTCCCCTACGCCGACCGGGGCGGCCCGCCCATCATTCCGCCCGGTCAGATCAACGGGGGGAGCGTCCCCGTCGGGGTCCTCGCCGACCGCCTGGGCTCGGCCTACCAACGCCACGCATGGTCCATCGGAGACGAGGTGATCCAGGGCGCGCGTCGGAGCGACGCGACGATCCTCGACTGGCTCGGCAACCCGCAGGCCGCCGGCTACGTCGCGGGACGCGTCTACTTCTACGTGCCGATCTACGACGGCGTCGTCGCCTGGGACGGCAGGCCGGGACGCCAGCCCGGCGAAGCCTTCAAAGAGGGGAACGCCCGGGTCGTCGGCTTCGGGACCATCGCGATCCAGGACGCGGACATCGATGGCTTCGACGAGGAAGACGAGTACCACGATCTCGAGATCGAGATCGTCAAGCTCCCCAGCTACGTGGCGCCGCTGAACGCCTCCGCGGTGGAGGCCCCGGGGCTCGCGACGGGCTTGCCGAGCGTGATCATGGACCTCTACCGGCAGCTCGACGGCCCCGTGCGCGCCGCCGCTCTGGCCCACTGATGATCCCCGGACCGAACCCCATGCCCCCCCGAACCACGCCTCGCCACTCGCCGCGTCTCCAAGCCAGGTCGAAGGTTGGACCCGGAAGGGAATCACCGTGAGTAGAGACACCTCCGTCCGGTTCCTCGTCGTCTCGCCCGACGCCTCGCTCGAAGACGAGTTCGAGGCCGCGCTCGAAGCCATCAAGGGCTTCCGCTGCGTCGCCACCTATGCGCGCGACGAGCGAACGGGTCTGGAAAGCGCCCGCATCCAGCTCCCGGACGTGGTCATCGTGGACCTCCGCGGCGGTCTCGGGCAGGTCCGCGCCTTCACCGAGGAGCTCGGCCTCGTCGCTCCCGACGCGGCGATCGTGGCCGTCTACCGCCGCCAGATGTTCAACGACCCCGACGCGGAGACGAGCGCGATCATCGAGGTGCTGCGCGCGCGCGTGCAGGACTTCCTCCGACGCCCCATCTCGATCGGCGAGCTGCAACAGACGGTGGATCGGCTGTTCCGCCAGCCCATCCGCGCCGCGGGACCGGTGGGCAAGGTGATCTCCTTCATCTCCAACAAGGGAGGCGTGGGGAAGTCCACGATCTCCGCGAACGTCGCCTGCGAGCTCGCGCGGCGGTTCCCGGGCCGCGTCCTCCTCGTGGATGCCTCCCTCCAACTGGGCATCTGCGCGTCCATGCTGGACCTCGAGCCGACGCAGACGATCACCGACGCCGCGCAGCAGCTGGACCGACTCGACACGACGCTGCTGCAGCAGATGACCCTGCCCCACGAGTCGGGGCTTCGCGTGATCGCGGCGCCCCCAACGGTCCTCGCGGCCTCGGAGGTAGACGACCGGGTCCTCTCGCGGGTCATCGCCCTGGCGCGCCGATCCTACGACTACGTGGTGGTGGACACGTTCCCGGTCCTCGACGGCGTCGTCATGTCCATCCTGGACCTCAGCAACATCGTCTGCATCGTGACGCAGGTCATGGTGCCGGTGCTCAACGGAACGGCGGGGCTCTTGGAGACGCTCAAGGAGCTCGGCCTGGAGCAGCACCGGATCTGGATGATCCTGAACCGGGGTCAGCCGCCCTTCGGCGCCCAGCTCAAGCCCACCGACATCGAGGACCATCTCGGCATCCGCTTGCGGCACGAAGTCGCGTACGACAAGCGCGTTCCGCAGGCGGTCAACATGGGCCAACCCCTGGTGCTCTCCGCGGGCCGCTGGTCGCGCTTCCGGCGGGCGATCCGCCGAATCGTCGACGACATCGTGGAGCACGCGCCCGCCACGCCCACCAGCGCGGACGGCATCCTGGCCCCCGCGCCCGAGGAAAACCAGGAGCCACAGGATCACGGCACCCACTACGAGGAGGCCACCGCATGAGCGCATCTCGCGACCGAGATCGCATCGAGGCGCTGCGCAAGCGGTTCGCCGCCTCCGTCTCCACGGCCCCGAGCTCCCGCATCAAGCGGGGATCGACGAGCGGGACCAGCATGGACGTCCGCGCCGGACGGGCCGACTACGTCACCGTCAAGGCTTCCCTGCTCGCCCGCCTGCTCGACGAATTCGGCGACCGCAAGCTCCTCGCCGAGGACGAGGAGGGCGTCAAGCGGGTCGTCCGCGACTTCGTGGCCCGGGTCCTCACCGAGGAGGAACTCCCGCTCAACGCAGCGGAGCGGGAACGTCTCGCCGACGATCTCGCCGACGAGACGCTCGGCGTGGGCCCCCTGGCCCAGCTCATGGCCGATCCGGCGGTCAGCGACATCCTCGTGAACGCCCCGGACCAGATCTACGTGGAGCGGTTCGGACAGCTCGAGAAGACCAAGGTCCGCTTCCGCGACGACGACCACATCCATCGCGTGATCGAGCGCATCGCCGCGCGCGTGGGGCGCCGGATCGACATGGCCTCCCCCATGCTGGACGCGCGGCTGGCGGACGGGAGCCGCGTCAACGCGACGATTCCCCCCGTCTCCATCGACGGCCCGACGATCTCCATCCGGCGTTTCGGCCGCCGCCGCATGCGCAGCCGGGAACTCACGGACGTCGGAGAGCTCTCGGGGCAGATGCTCGACTTCCTCCAGCGGTGCGTGGTCGGCCGACAGAACATGCTCATCTCGGGCGGCACGGGAGCGGGCAAGTCCACCTTGCTCGGAGCCCTGGCCGAGGTCATCCCCCCCACGGAGCGGATCATCACCATCGAGGACACGGCCGAGCTCCTGTTGGACCAGGAGCACACGGTGCGCCTCGAGACGCGACCTCCGAACATCGAGGGGCGCGGCAAGATCACCGCGAGGGATCTCGTGGTGAACGCACTGCGCATGCGGCCGGATCGCATCATCGTCGGCGAGGTCCGCGGCGGCGAGTCCCTCGACATGCTCCAGGCCATGAACACGGGCCACGACGGCGGTTTGTGCACGATCCACGCAAATTCTCCGCGGGACGCCCTGGCGCGCCTCGAGACCATGGTGCTCATGTCCGGTGTGGATCTCCCGTCCCGGGCGATCCGGGAGCAGATCGTGAGCGCCCTGGAGATCGTCGTCCACGTCCGCCGCTACGAAGACGGAGTCCGGCGCATCGAGAGCGTGGCCGAGATCACGGGCCTCGAGGGCGACACGCCCTTGCTGAACGAGATCTACTCGTTCAAGCGAAGGGGCCGCGAGGGTCGGCGCGTGCAGGGCGACTTCCGCGCCACGGGCGTCGTGCCGCGCGTGGCCGAGGTCTTCCGGGAACGCGGACATCCGCTCCCTCCGGCGCTGTTCATGGAAGCGAAGGCGTACCGTCGTGCCTAGTTGGGCCTTTGCCGCGGGCGGTGTCGGGCTCGTGAGCCTCTTCGTGTTCGTGCAGCGGAGGTTGCACCGGCACCAGGTCGCCGTGAGCCGCATCCCCACTGTCCACCGGGACCCGCACGTGCGCATCCTGAACGTGGGCAGCGTCGTCACGCCCCTCGAGCAGATCCTTCCATGGCTGCTCGGCATCGCGGGCATGGCGCTGATGCTCTTCTTCACCACGTTGGGAGGACTACTGACGATCGCCGTCGGCATCCTCTTCTTCGTGGTCGGCTACCTCATCCGCGCGACCCTCGTCTCGCGCCGCACATTGGCCCTGGAGGTCCAGCTCGCCGAGGCCATCGACCACGTCGTGACCTCCCTCCACGCCGGCGTCGGCGTGCTCGACGCCCTCCAGGGGGCGGAGCGGGACTCGCGGAGGCTCCTGAAACCCCACCTCCTGACACTGACGGCGCGCATCCGGCTCGGGGACGACCCGGTCGAGGTGTGCAAGGAGTTGGCGGACGTGATGCCGCTGGAGTCGTTCCGGCTCTTCTACTACGCGCTCGCCGTGCAGTGGGAGGGCGGCGGGAACCTCGCCCCCACGCTGGCGACCACGGGCCGGTTCATCCGTGACCGGGTCGAAGTCAGCCGGAGGGTCCGCGCCCAGAGCACCGAGGCCCGCGTCTCCGTGCTCTTCGTCCTCGGCCTCACGTACGTCCTCGCCCTCCTCATGTGGCACCTCACGCCGGAGCGCATGGAGGGCTTCCTCTCGACCGAGATCGGGAAGACCGCGGCCGCCGTCGGGATCATCCTCCAGGCCCTGGGCGCGGTCTGGGTCGCCCGCATGTCGAGGATCCGCTTCTGATGCCGGCACTCAGCACCATCCTCCTCGTCGTCGCATGGCTCGCGATCATCACCGCGCTCTACCTCGCGGTCATGCAGTCGATCCGCCTCCGGCGCGTGCGTGACCGCCTCGCCGAAGAGCACCGGGCCGCCTTCGAGCCCGAGGTGGAGGCCGTCCCCGACGAGCGCATGGGGCGGCTCCGCAAGTGGCTCTTCCTCGCGGGCTACCGACGCCGCGAGGCCGCGAAGCTCTTCTTCCTCTTCGCGCTCACGGCGCTCCTGCTGGGAGGTCTGGTAGCGATCACGATTCGCCAATCGGCGCTCCTGGCCGCCGCGGTCGTCTGGCTCGACACCCTTCCGGGCGAGCTGGGCGGCATCCTCTCGCCGGTCCTCCTGGCCGCCCCGTGGGTCCTTCTGGTGGTCCTCGCCAGCCTTCCGTGGCTGAGGGTGCGGGCGTCTCGACGACGCCGCGTCCGGGAGGTCGAGGAGGACCTTCCCCTGACGCTCCAGATCCTCGCCACCCTGGCGCGGGCAGGGCTCGGCCTCGACCAGGCCCTCATGCGCGTGCTGGAGTCCAGCGACCCCACCCGCCCCCTCTCGCAGGAGTTGGCCACCTTCCGCGCCGAGCTCCTCGCCGGCGTCCCTCGGGTGCAGGCCTGGCGGCGCCTCGCGGCCCGCATCGACGTCACCTCCATGAACATCTTCGTCTCGGCGATGGTCCACTCCGAGCAGGTCGGCGGGGGCCTCTCCGGGGTCCTGGAGCACCAGGCGGACGACGTGCAGGGGCGGCGTCGCGAGCAGGCGTTGGTGCAGGCGCAGGGCCTGCCGGTCAAGCTGGTCTTCCCCCTGGTCCTCTGCTTCCTCCCGGCGGTCTTCGTCTGGACGTTGGGGCCGGCGCTGTACGAGTTCCTCCGGGTGATCGACGGCGTCGTGCGCCAGGCCGGGCCGCCCATCTGACCTCCCGGCGGACGGGGGCGAGTGCACCCGGAAGCCTTCGGAGCGCCCGCCGAAGCGCGCCCGATCCTTCACGGCTTCTTCAGGGCACGCGTCCCGGAGACGCATTCGTGACGCGGTAGGGAGAGGCTCTCCACGGGCGGAGGCTGGGTTTCTCGACAGGAGGGGGCGCTCGTGCCGAGGGTCCGGCCCGAACCGTCCCCGGGAAGGAGGAGCCGCATGTTGGCTGGCTGTCGCCTCGCATGGGTGCTCGGCATCGCCGTGCTCGCCCTGTCCGCTTGTCGCAGCGCACTGGGACCGCCGCCGGACTGCCCCGGCGACCCCGATGCCGCCGTGATGGAGCTTCGCGACGCCTGGCAACGGGCGCCCTACCACGGGCTCTACGAGAAGAGCACCTGCAGCGACTGCGAGACCGGGGTGCGGTCGAAGGAGATGATCCGCCGGCAGACGGAGAATCTCCTCTATCGCTTCCCGCGCCACGCCCCCACGAGGTTGATGGCGGGGCTGCTCGCCTACGAGGCCGGCGATCCCGTCCGCGCGACCGAGCACCTGGACACCGCGCTCGAGATCCAACCGGTCCAACCCGAGGCCGTGGTCCTTCGCGCAAGGATCGCGATGGAGGCAGGAAACGCCGGGCTGGCCAAGCGCATCCTGAAGGACCAGATCGCCCTGGTCCCGAACGACGCCCTGCTGCACGAGACGATGTCCTCCGCCTACTTCCTGGATGACGCCTTCGACGACGCCATGGGGGAACTGGACATCGCCGAACGCCTCGGCGGGCTGCGGGGGCGCATCGAGTACAACCGCGGAGTCATCGAGGAGGCCCGGGGCAACACGGCCGAGGCGACCGGGCACTACAAGACCTCGCTCACCCTCCTTCCCCACTGGCCGCAGCCGAAGATACGCCTCGAAGCGCTCGACACGGGGCTCGTCACCGACACCCAGACCGTCGCGTACCCCCCCGTGGGCACGCGCTGACGAATGAGAGAGGGACGCCGGACATGAAGCACCTGCACAAGCTCGGCCTCGCCGTCCTGCTGCTCGTCCTCGCAGGGATGTTCAGCGGGTGCTGTCACCACTGCTGCCAGGACTCGAGGAAGTGGTGGAAGCCGTGCGGCAACGACTGTGCCCCCTGCGGGGATCCCTGCGATCCCTGCGACACGCGGGGCTGATGCCCCCACCAGGCAGAACGGACTCGGAGGCAGGCCAGGACGACCGGGAGCGCAAACGTGAATCGCATCCGAGAGTGGAGCCGCGAGGCAGCTGCCAGCGACGTCGACCGGCGGTCGACACGGGAGGTCGCCGTGAAGCACGAGCACACCAGACTTGCGCGCCGGATCGCGGCCGTCGTGGCCACGGCCATCGTCGTGGCCCTGGCGCTGCCCGCGGCGAGAGCCGACGACGAGGAGCACCCCCAGTTCGAGGTGCTCGTCTCGACGTACAAGCGGCTCTCCTTCGAGAGGGACGTCGCGCGGGTGGCCGTGGCGGACCCCGAGATCCTGGGCGACGAGATCCTGACCCCCCGGGAGGTGCTGCTGCTCGGCCAGAAGCCGGGGCGCACGACCGTCTTCGTCTGGTTCGACGACGACTCCACCGACTTCTACCTCGTCCAGGTGAAGCGGGACCTGGGGCTCCTCGAAGAGGCCCTGAAGGAGATCTACCCCAGCATCACCGTACAGTCCGCCCCCGATCGCGACGCGGTGGTCCTGCGCGGACTCGTGCCGGACGTCTCCTACTCCAACGCCGCGGAAGAGGCCTCCCAGCGCTACCTGGACGCGCGCCGCGAGACGCGGCAGCGGGCCCCGGCGGTCGCCCCCGCGGGCGAGGCCGCCACGGGGGGGCAGGCGCCGCACGTGGAGGCCGTCGAGGCGACGCGCGCGAGCGGCACGGTCATCAACCTCATCCGCGTCGAGACCCTTCCCGGCCGCCTCGAAGACCGCATGGAAGAGGCCCTGGGGATGATCGGCACCAAGACCGTCCGCGTGCGCCGCCTCGTCCGGGGACGCATTCCCGACGACGACGTGGACATCTTCGTCCTCGAGGGGTGGCTCTCTACCCAGGTCGATCTCGTCCGCGCGATCAGCGTGGCGCAGAGCATGCTGGGCGACGCCAACAAGAACGACATCGAGGTGCGGGCGGACGAATCCGGGGCCCTCATGGATCGGGTGGACCAGGCCGGCGGCGGCCAGGGCGCCGTCGGATCGAGGGGCATGACGCAGCTCTTCGGAGGATCGGGATCCACCACCCAGCTGAAGAACCTCATCGAGGCGAACCTCGGCCGGGCCAAGGTCGTCCAGGCGGCCAACGGACGGCTGCTCTCCTTCGTCGAGGTGCGCGACCTCCCCCAGGTTCGCGTGGACATCCGGCTCTACGAAGTGAACTCCTCGAAGCTCCGTCAGTACCGCAGCAACTTCGGCCTCCTCCTCTCGAACTTCACCCAGCCGTCGATCGAGGCCGGCGCGGTCGCGAGCGCGGTCCAAGGGAACCGCGCCGCGAACGTCGGGGCCCAGGGCAACGACCCCGACGTGCAGAACGTGTTCGGATTCCTCGCCGGGACCCTCTCGAACCGGTTCCAGTTGAGCGGCGACGACTTCGCCGTCGACTCCGTTCTGTCCCTGCTCGAGTCGAAGGGATGGGCAAGGAGCCTGTCCCGGCCCTCGCTCACGGTGCTGTCGGGCGAACGTGCGTTCTTCCAGGTCGGCGGCGAGATCCCCGTCCCCGAGTCCTTCAACACGAACATCGTGACGGACGGCATCTTGAATTCCGTCACCTTCAAGCAGTTCGGCGTGCAGTTGTCCGTGCGTCCCCTCGTCGGCGAGAACGGGCGCATCACGATGGACGTGCTCCCGGAGATCAGCCTTCCGGACGCCCAGCTCACGGCGGCCATCCGCTCCTCCACCGGTCGGACGCAGGAGACGACGGCCTTCCGCACCCGGTACCTGCGGACGACCGCCCTTCTGGACGACGGGCAGGCACTGCTCATCGGGGGCATCCTGTCGCGCAACATGCAATCGACCAAGGACGGCACGCCGGGCATCTCGGACCTGCCCCTGATCGGGGGGCTCTTCGACAACTACAGTCGCGATGGCGACGAAGTCCAGCTCGTGATCGTCGTCCACCCGGTGGTCGAGCGACAGCCCACGAACAAGGCCCGCCTCTGGGCGTATCCCGACGTGCATGAGCTCATGCGCGGCGTGCGGCCGCCGGAACTTCGCGCGAGCGGCGCCTGCCGGTAGCGCGGGCCCGGGAGCCGAACCCGACGGATCCTACGTCGGCGCCGACATGGAGCTCGGACGCGCCGTTGGGCCGATGACCCTGCGAAGGACGTCGGGCCGATCCGTGATGATGCCGTCCACGCCCCACGCCAGGAAACGCCGCATCCGCTCCTCCCGGTTGATCGTCCAGGGAAAAACGCGGAGTCCCGCCGCTCTCAACCGAAGAAGGTCCCCCTGCTCGACGAGGTCCGCGTCCGGCCCCACGCCCATCGCCCCCCATCGGCGGCAGGTGGTCACCAGATCCGTCTCGGCGGGACGCTGATCGCAGAGCAGGATGCGGGGAACCGACGCGGCACTCCGTTCGATGCGGGCGAAGAACCGCGGCTGGAAGCTCGAGAGCACGACCGACGCCTCCAGCCCGAACCGTCGGATCAGGTCCGCCACGATGCTCTCGAGGTGGACGCCTTCGTCCGACTCATCGAAGGCCGGAGTGCGGAGCTCGAGAACGAGGACCGTCTGCCCGCCCACTTCCTCCAGCACGCGAGCCAATGTCGGCACCCGTTCCCCGGCGAACCGGACATCGAACCAGGAGCCGGCGTCGAGGGCTGCGATGGTGTCGGCGGAGGCGTAGCAGACGAGGCCCTTCCCGTCCGTAGTGCGATCCAGCTGCTCGTGGTGGAGGACGACCGGAACGCCGTCCCCGGTCAGGGTCACGTCGAGCGCCACGGCGTCGGCTCCCGCCGCGATGGCCGCCCGGAAGGCCGCCAGGGTGTTCTCCGGGAAGTCCGCCGAGAAGCCTCGGTGCGCGATCACCCACGGCTCGGTGCGAGACAGCAGTTCGTCCCAACTCGCCACGCGAACAGCGTAGGCCATCGGCCCGACGATGGCGCCCCTGCCTCGATCGATGCCGGCGCCACGGGTCACGTCCGGGTCGGCCCGCCCCCCGCCGAGGCCGCCCCGGGTCCCCCCCTTCGGATCGCTCCCGGGACGGCGGAAACGCGGACGGCCCTCGCCGCGGCGTCCTTGCTCGCCCGGTCCCGGGCCTCCCGGCTTCCCACCCCGGAGGCGCTTTCCCCGGACCGCCCGCCCGGGCTCTCGGGCCCTGGATCCCCGGCCGTCAATCCCAGAACATGGACCACCAGCCGTCGCCGGCGTGCTCGTAGGTGACGATTTCGTCCAGCGTGCCGTCGCCGTCGTAGTCCTCGAGGCGGCGGCTCATGCTCCCGCTCGCGTCGTACTCCCTCGTGGTAATGCTGTCCGGCGTGCCGTCCGCGCCGTCGTCGTATTCGTAGCGGACGGGCCGCCCCAACGCGTCGTAGGTGCGCGTACTCCGCTCGTCGGGAACACCGTCCGCGTCGGCGTCGTGGGTGGTACTGGTGCAATGGCCGTCGTGGTCGTACGCCCAGGTCGTGATGCTGTCCGCGACGCCGTCGGCGTCGCCGTCCCACTCCTCGCGCCTCCGGTGCCCATCGAGGTCGTACTCGTAGAGGCGGATCGCGTCCGTGGAGCCGTCAGCATCCGTATCGTAATCCTCGCGGATCTTGCGCCCCTGTGCGTCGTAGTGGTTCCGGTCGATCACGTCCAGGACCCCGTCGCCGTCCGTGTCCGCGCTCGACACGGTCTGTCGACCACAGGCATCGTACTCGTAGAGGTACACCGCGTTCGGAGTGCCGTCGGCGTCGGCGTCGTACTCCGTGCGCGTGACGCGCCCCCCCAGGTCGTACCGGGTCGTCGTGACGTCGTCCACGACCCCATTTGCATCCTTGTCCGACTCGCGCCGGGTCTCCTGACCCCACGCGTTGTACGCCATCGTCTCGATGCGATCCGCGGAGCCGTCGCCGTCCGTGTCGAACACGACCCGGGAGCGGTTCCCGTCGGGGTCGTACTCGCTCGTCGTGATGTCGTCCGGAATGCCGAGACCATTCTGGTCCTCCTCGCGCCGCGTCTCCCTTCCGTGCGCGTCGTAGAAGCACTTCGTGATGGCGTCGAGCGTCGCGTCCCCGTCGTCGTCCCGCCGCTGCCGGGTCATGCACCCGTCCGCGCTGTACGCGTACATCTGGATGGCGTCGACGGACCCGTTCGCCCCCGCGTCGTACTCCCGTCGCGTGCAAGCCGTGAGCGCGGGCGAGACGTCGAGACCCGCGTACAGGTTCGACGCCACGATCCACGGTCGGCAGACCTGGCGGTGGTCGGCCAGGAGTCCTTGCGCGTTGGCCGCGTTGAGGCGGTCGCGAAAGGCGGGGCGGTGCTCGAACTGCCACGTCTCCCCGCCGAAGTCGATGCTCGTTCCGTTGAAGAGAGCCGCCACGTCGGCAGTGATCTGGACGCCATTGGAGGCGTCCCCGTCCCAGTCGAAGGTCTGGAGCAGCGTGGCCAGGTTCAAGACCTCGTTGTACGGGTCGCCCTCCCCCCGGAGGCGCTTCGCGGTGCTTTCGCAACCGACGACGGGATCCGCGCCGTCCACGAGGTCGAAGGGGGAGACGCATGCCTTGCCGGCGGCCGCGCCGAGCAGCGTGTCCCCGAGGAAGAACCGCACCGTCTCACCGACCCGGAAGACGAACCGACCCTGTGCGTCGGTCGTGCCCGACAGGGTCGCCGTGTCGAAGCGCAGGCCTTGGACCGGCGTAGCGACGAGCTGCCCGGTACGCAAGGTGGGATCGGCCGCGGGACCGTCTCCACCGCCGCCGCACGCACCCACGACCGATGCCACGAGGACGACCGCCACCGCGATCGCTCCTCCAAGCATGTGTCGCATGGCGTGTCCCTCTCCGTCCCCGAACGCGATCCTACCCCCTCTTCGTCACTCGGGCACACGGTCCAACACGGCCTTGTGTTCTTCCATTGAATGCAAACGACTCTCACTTGCATCCAACGTGCCGCTGTCTCCTTCGGTCGCGACGAGCGAGCTCGACGCCGATCGGGACGGCGTCCGGCGTCCCGGCCGACGGGAACCTCTCCGGCCGTTCCCGCGCACGATGCCGCCCGTCCCGGGCGATCGAGGACGCGGGAGAGGGCGACGCCTCGACCTCGAACGACGGTCCCGAGCGAAGCGCGTTCGCGGAAACGACGCGTCGAGGCGCGCGCGGCGTGCGGGCTCAGCGACGGGCGACGACGCGAGCCGCGTGGTACCAGGCGGAGCGACATTCCGCCCCGTCCACGGAGAGCTCAACGTGCAGGTGGTCCTTGTGGGCGTGGCGTCCCCGGTAGAGGTGGCTTCTCGCGCCGGGCCGCTCGCCCGCATCCCAGATGCGGCCGTCCCAGATGAGCAGTTGGACGCCGACCGTCTCGGCGTGTTCGACGAGCCAGGCGGCGATCGGGTCGCCCTTGCCGTTGTCGGCGTCGCCCGCGACGAGCGGAATCCTCAGGTCGATGGCGCGACCCGTTCCGTGGACGGACATCTCGCCGCTGGGTGGATCCGCGCACACGTCCCGACAGCAGTAGCCCTCGACGCGGACGATCTGGCGGAAGTGCACGAGGAGCCACGCACCGAGCATGGCGGCCCCCGGGCGCAGCCCGCCGGAGCAGCCCGGCGCGTCGGCGCACTCGGAGCAGGACGGACCGTGCCAAGGGCCCGCCGGTGTGCGCTCCACACAGGCCCTCGCGCCGACGACGAGGGTTTCGAAGGGAATCACCCACGGCCCCTCCACCACGGCGGACGGCATGGCCTGCCCGCGCGTCCCCCCGAACCCCGCACACCACGGCAGCAGGAACAACGCGCCGATCCCGGACCACCAGCCGGCCGTCGAAGACCGCTTGCGAGCGTCCATGCGCGTCCCCCGTACCGCGCGACGAGGAGATCGAACGTCCCCACCGGGAGAGGGGGCGACACGGCGCACGCGCGCGCGTTCCAGCAGCATGCCTCGATGGAAGGATGGTGCCTGCCCAGGGACTTGAACCCCGAACCTACGGATTAAGAGTCCGCTGCTCTACCGAATTGAGCTAGGCAGGCACGTGCCAGGGGAGGACGGTACCGCATGGGCATCCGGCCGCCAAGCGTCGAGCGGAGTGGTCCCCGGGGGCTCGGGGAGCAGCCCCGGGAAGGGACGCGAGCGGCTCACGCGTCCTGGCCGGAATCCTCCTCGTCCTCGTCCCCGTCCCCCCCCGGACTCCGGCGGGTCGTCGCTCGCGCGGCCATGGGCGTGCCGCCACCGGTGCTCGAGCCGCCCGCCCGGACCGAGGACGACCACCGTGAGCAGGGTGACCCCGGCGGCGAGCGCCCCCTGGCCGCTCGCCACGGCCACGCCCACGCCCGCCGTCGGGTGTCGGTTCGTCGGTCTCCCCCCTCCGTGTCCGAGGGCCGTTCGGTTCCGAGGTGCACGCTGCCTCGGAGCGACCGGACTCCGCGCGACCGCGATCCGACGCCTACGGGTTCGCCCCTTGGGGGGTGCCACCGCCGCGGCCGGCGCGAGGGGGCGGGGAGAACTCGCACCCGTAGGTCGGTTCCGCGTGCGTGATGGACGGTTCCTTGCCCGCGACGACGTCGGCCAGCACCTCGTTCAGGAACCAGCGCTTGGGATCCTTCAGGCGGTCGCTCGGGTTCCCGCGGAAGCGAAGACGACCCTCGGCGTCGAGCACCGCGACGATCGCCGCGCGGTCGAAGCCCATGCGGCGGCTGAGGGCCTGCGTGGGGTCGAGCAGCACGTCGTAGAAGGCGCCGACCTCCTTCATGCGCACGTGGATCCCCTCGACGGTGTCCGTAGGCTCGCCGTCGATGGCGACCCACGTGACGCCTTTCGCCGCGTCGTAGCGGCCCGCGATGTCCGTCAGCTCGTCCTCGCACCACGGGATGCACGGGCAGGTGGTGCTCCACGAGTAGAGGACCGTCGCCTTGGGTCCGAAGAGGTCGCCGAGGCGGTGGCGCTCACCGTCCACGCTGCCGAGCACGAGGTCGGCCGGCACGGCGCCGCCGATGGCCAGGACCGGGCTCGCGGGCGCACGCGGCGGGGGCGGAGCGCTCAGCCGGGCCGCGACGGCCCAGCCGGCGAGCCCCAGGACGACCACGGCGACGAGGAGATCGGCACGACGCATGGACGAACCATAGCGCCGGTGGGAGCCCCGCCGAGGATCCGCCCCGGGCCGGCACCCGCCCGACCGGGCGCGACGGGAGGGGACCGGGCGTACGATCCCCGGCCATGCCCCTGCCCCCGCCCCACCTCGTGGAGTTGCTCGTCTCGATCCTGGGGGAGGTCGATCGCCCGTGGGCGGCACGTGCCGTCGAGACGCTGGACCTCGCCACCGTGAGCGAGCTCGATCTCGCCGCCCGCACGAAGCGCCTCCGGGCCGTGCCGGCGGACGACGGGGCGACCACGGGTCCGGAGGGGGCCCGGCGCGAGGAGACGGTGCGCGGGCGGCTCGCCCGCGGCGTGGGCTGGGTGCCCCCGCGGCTCCTCGACGCGGGGCGCCGGGCCGCCACCCGCGTTCTCGACCGGCTCCAGCGCGAACCCTCGGCCCTGCGGCTGAGCGTCGTCGGCGACGTCCGACGGATGGCGCCCCTCGTCGAGCGGGTGGACCTGCTGGCGACGGCCCACGACGACGCGGCGCTCCTGGAGGCCTTCGTGACCCTCCCGTGCACCGGGCGCCTCCTGTCGCGGGACGCCGGTTCGGCCACCACCCGGTGGGAGACGGGCGTGCCCGTGCGCCTGGAGGTCGTGGCGGAGGAGGCCTTCGCCGCCCGGCACCTCTTCCGCACGGGCCCCCCCGCGCACGTCGCGGCGGTCGTCGCCGCGGCCGCCGCGCGCGGCCTCACGCTCGACGAGGACGGCCTGTGCCGCGACGGCGCGCCCGTCGCCCTCGACGACGAGACGGCCCTCTACCGCGCCCTGGACCTCCCGTGGGTCGCGCCGGAACGCCGCGAGGCGCCCGAGGCGCTGGGGGAGGACGCCGCCGACCTCGTCGCAGCGGCCGACGTCCGGGGCGTCGCGGGGCTCCTCGCGGGCGCCGCGGCCGCCGACGCGATGGCCGCCCGCGCCGCGGCGGAGGGCTATGGGTGGGCGGTCGTCGTTGGAGGAGGGCCCGGGAGGGCCCAAGCCGGACCGGAGGGCTTTCGCCGCTTCGCGGGCGCCCTGCTCGTCGCGACGCCGGGCGGCGGCGTCCGGGCGGCGGGCGATCCGGAGTCGGCCGACCTGGTCCTCGGGCACGTCGAGGGCGCGGCCGCGGGCGAGGACGTCACGGCCTCCCTGCTCGCCCTCGCCGCCGACCCCCGCGTGGACGCGCTCCGCTTCCCGCCCGGCGACACCGTCCTGCTCGGACGCCGAGGGCCCTCGTACGACGCCGATCGGGTGCTCGACGCCTGCGTCGCCCACGGCGTGGCCGCCGCCCCGAGCGGCCTCCCCCACCGGCGGACCCTGGACCTCGCGTGGCACGGATCGGCGCGGGCGAGAGGCCTCCGGCTCCTTCCGTGGGTCGACGCGCACGATTCGGAAGGCGTGGACCAGGCGCTCTGGGCCCTCGCGGACGCCCGGCGGGGCGGATGGCCCCGCCGTCGTGTATTGACGGCGCTGGACGCCGACGCGTTCGTGGCGTGGCGTCGGGACCGGCGGAGGGACTGATGGGCGGTCGGGGAAGCGGAACGGGCAAGGGCGCGAAGACGAAGGGCCGCGCGAAAAAGGCCGGCGGGAAGAAGGCCCCCACCCACCGGAAGGTGCCGGCGAAAACACGCGCGGGGAAGAGCCGCGGGTACACGGCACGGCGCTTTCCCGCGAAGAAGAGGGAGGAGGCCGCCGAGATCGTCCGGCGTCTGCGCAGGACCTACCCGGAGGCGCGTTGCGCCCTGGAGCACGAGGACGCCTACGAGCTGCTGGTCGCGACGATCCTCTCGGCCCAGTGCACGGACGAGCGCGTGAACATGGTCACGCCGGAGCTCTTCGCGACGTGGCCGACGCCGGCCGCCCTCGCCCGCGCGGACCGCGGCGAGTTGGAGGAGGCCATCCACTCCACGGGGTTCTTCCGCAACAAGGCGAAGAACCTGCAGGCCATGGCCGCCCGGCTCGTACAGACCTACGGCGGCGACGTCCCCTCGGACATGGACGACCTGCTCACGCTTCCGGGCGTGGCGAGGAAGACCGCGAACGTCGTCCGCGGCGTGATCTGGAATCTCGCCGAGGGCGTCGTCGTGGATACGCACGTGAAGCGGATCTCGAACCGCCTCGGCTGGACGCGCGCGACGAATCCCGTGCACGTGGAGAAGGACCTGATGGCGCTCCATCCCCGCGAGAACTGGGTGGAGGTCGCCCACCTCCTGATCCACCACGGACGCAGCCTCTGCCCGGCGCGGAAGCCCCGCTGCGAGGCGTGTCCGGTCCAGGACCTCTGCCCGACGGGCAGGAAGGCGCGAGGGCGATAGCCCTCCGGTTCGCGCGGCCCGGGACGGGGAAGCGACGTCCGCCACCCCGGGGCGCGGACCGCAGGGCTACCAGAGGCGCGGGGTCAGGAGCAGCAGGCGGCGGACGCCGTCCTCGCTCCAGGAGCCGGCGAGCACGGTCCGGCCGACGGGCGTCTGGACGCCCGTGCGCAGGCGCAGCACGTCCATCACGGGGAGTTCGACGTCGCCCTGGGTGGTGCTCAGCGTGCGGATGGGCCGGTGGACGCGTGTGCCCATGAAGTCCACGTCGAGCTGGAGCGAGCCTCCGTCGGGACTGCGGCCGGCCTGGAGGTCGAGCTGGGCGCCGGAGAAGGCGCTGTGGAAGACGGGATTGCCGATCTCGGCACTCTGGGCGATCTCGACCTCGAAGTCCTGCAGGTACTGGATGCTCTCTCCGGAGCGGACCGTGTTTCTCGCCGTGCGGTAATTCGTGAGCCGCAGGGAGTCCACCGTCCGGACGCGGCCCGAGGCGCGCGCCTCGGCGAGCGTGCGACGGGCGGCGTCGTCGAGGACGCCGGCGCCGACGTCGAAATCGAGATCCTCGGGGAGCTCCACGATCTCTGCCGTGGTCACGAGCGACCATGTCGCCTGTTTGCGCAGGTCGCCGATGGCCCGCTCCGCCCGGGCGAGGGCCGCGGGGGTGTTCCGGACGTAGAGGGTGCCGCCCCGAGCCTCCACCGACGCCGGGTCTTCCCACGCGGCCTCTCCGAGGCCCATCTCCAGAAGCTCCACGAGCTGGTCGGTGGAGAAGGTCGGCGTCGGGTCGGAGAGCTGCGGCCGAGCGGGCGGCGAGTAGTTGGACGGCCAGAGGAAGATGGCCCTCCCGCGGCGATGGCTGACGCTCGAGGCGAGGTCCATCACGGAGAAACGGCGGAACGTCATCGGGCTGCCCTCGTCCGGCGCCATCGGCACACCGAGGGAGACCGTCGCGTCGTGTCCCTGCTCCGTCGCGTACGGATGCGCCGTCACGCGGGCCAGGAGCAGCCACCACGGCCCGCCCTCCTCCAGACGCCGCCCCTCGGCCACTGCCCACGCCCCATAGGGAAGGCGCAGCACCGGGCGTACGAACGTCACCTGGAATGCGGGCACCTCGATCCGGCCGTTCCTTCTCGTCGGGGCCGTGCGCTCGTCCGTCTGCCGCGCGAGCGTCGCGTCGACGCCGAGCATCACGGCGTTCTCACCGAGGACCGGGCGCACCTGGGCGAGGAAACCGAGGTTGGAGACCGTGACGATGGGGTCGGTGGTCTGCGAGTCCTGGGCGACCTCGACGTCGGCGTCCTGGATCCACGCCACCTGGCGGCCACCGGTGACGGCGGCGAGCTGACCGGAGAAGCAGCAGACCGAGACGGCCGGTCCGCGGTGGCCGCGCGCGAAGAGCAGAGCGGCCTGCTCGGCGCCCAGGACGAGGGGGTCGTGACCGGAGGGCAGGAAGCCCGCGGCCGCGTCGGGCGCCATCGCGATCCAACGGAGGTCCACCGTGGCGGTCCGCCCGAAGTCCTCCTGGAGGTCTTGGAGGAAGGACGCCACCTTCGTCTGCATCGCGGGGGGCGCGAGGACGAGGAGGCGGTCCTCGTCGATCGCCTGGACGTCGGCACCTTCCGTCTCCTCCCAGAACCCCGGCTCGACGCCCGCCTTGACCAGCTCCACGAGCTCGTCGATCGTGCCGACCGGGAGGAAGGCCTCCTCGGACTCGGCTCCGAAGAGCGGACGCGACTCGTCGTTGAGGTCGTCGGGTGACATCGGGGGACCCTGCTCACGCAGGAACGACCGGTACCCCATCGTGAGCGTGGCCACGGGCACGATCCGCGACTCGAGGCGGGAGGGATCCCCGTCGGCCCTCGTGACGAGCGGCCAGGACGCCCCGACGAGGACGAGCACGAAAAGGACGCGAACGAGCTTCGGCATGGCGGCTCCCCGGGGCGGCACACCATCCGAGCCGCCCCCGTCTTCCAACGCCCGCGAGCGACCGCCGCCGTGCCGAATCCTAGGCCCGGGGCCGTGGAGATCGCAAGCGCAGCGGCGGCCGGGCGGCCGAGGCGCCCGGTCCCGGCGGGATTCGCGGGCCAAACCGCCCGCCGGGAAGATCCGGGCATGCGCACGCACGCACCGGTGGACACCGCGCTTCTCCACGCCCTCGCCGAGGTCGTGGGCCCTTCGTACGTCCTGTCCCGTCCTGCCGATACCCAGCCCTACGGCCGCGACGAGACGCAGGGGCTCGCCGGGCGCCCGGAGGTGGTGGTCCGGCCGTCCTCCACCGCCGAGGTGACCGCCGTCCTCGCCCTCGCGACGGCGGCGGGCGTCCCCACGACCGCGCGGGCGGGCGGCACCGGGCTCTCCGGCGGCGCCGTGCCCGTCGCGGGCGGCATCGTCCTGTCCGTGGACCGCACGGACGCGATCCTCGAGATCGACGAGACGAACCTGTGCTGCGTGGTCCAGCCCGGCGTCGTGACGGAGACGCTACAGACGGCGCTCGAGGCGCGGGGCCTCTACTACCCGCCGGATCCGGCGAGTCGCGGGTCCTGCTGCATCGGCGGCAACATCGCCGAGAACGCGGGCGGCCCCCATTGCGTGAAGTACGGGGTGACGAGGGACTGGGTGCTCGCGCTCGAGGCCGTGACCGCGCAGGGCGAGGTGTTCCGCACCGGCGGGAAGCTCAGGAAGGACGTCGCGGGCTACGACCTGACCCACCTCCTCGTGGGGAGCGAGGGGACGCTCGCCGTGACGACGGAGGCGACGCTTCGCCTGATCCCCTTCCCGCCGGGGCGTCGGCTCCTGCTCGCGCCCTTCCCGGACCTGGAGGGGGCGGCACGCGCGGTTCCCCTCCTCTATCGGGCGCGGGTGGTGCCGGCGGTCCTGGAGGTGGTCGGGCGGGCCGCGCTGGACCTCGCGGCGGCCCACCTGGGTCGTCCCGTCCCTGGCGGCGCCCAGGCGGCGCAGTGGATCCTCGAGCTCGACGGAGACGACGACGACGCCCTTGACCGCGCGGCGGAGCGCGTCGGTGCAGTGCTCCTCGACGCCGGCGCGACGGATGTGCTCCTCGCCGACACGCCCGCAAGGGAGCGGGAGATCTGGGCCCACCGGCGCTGCCTCGGCGAGGCGGTGAAGAAGAGCGCGGCGCACGTCGAGTGCGACGTTGCCGTCCCGCCCGGCGAGGCCCCGAAGCTGTTCGCGGCCGCCGCGGAGACGGCAGGAGCGCACGGCGTGCGGGAGATCTCCTACGGCCACGCCGGGGACGGGAACATCCACGTGAACCTGCTCGACGACACGGACGACGTCCGCGCGCGGAGCGGGCGCCTTGCCGGCGCGGCGGCCGCGCTGTTCCACCGGGCGGCCGCGCTCGGCGGGACGATCACGGGAGAGCACGGCGTCGGCTGCGTGCAGAGTCGGTACCTGGAGCTCTGCCGCGATCCGGTGGCGCTCGCGTGGATGCGGGCGATCAAGCAGGCGCTCGATCCGCGCGGACTTCTCAATCCCGGCAAGATCCTCGAAGAGCCGGACGAAGGACCGGATCGTCCCTGGCGTCCGGGGGATCCCGCCGCGCACCCCGCCTAGGCGGCGCGGCTAGCCGGCACTCCCCGCGAACGGACGGTGAATCGCGCGGCCCTCGTGTCGGGGACCGGGAGGGAGTCAAGGAGGCGAAGCCGGCGGGCGAGAGGGATCCCGTTTGGCGAATCGGTCGTACGCCTCTCGCGCCCGATGCCGGTGTTGCTCGTCGTCGGCGACCCCAAGGGGTCGCCTCCTCCTCGCGCCTTGGCCTCGAACCCGAGCGACGCAGCAGGCCTCCGCGTGGACGGGGAACGAGACCCGCATCGCCCCGTCGCTTCAGTCGCCGACGCGGAAGCCGATCTTCAGGGTGACCTGGTGTTGGAGGGTCTTGTCGTCCTTGACGGCGCCGCGGATCTCGTCGACCTCGTACCAGGTGATGTTCGAGACCGTCTCGGCGGCGCGCTCGACGGCGATGCGGATGGCGTCGGAGACCGACTCGTCGCTCGTACCGACGACCTCGATCTTCTTGTAGACACGGTTCATGGCCACTCCTCGGGCTGCTTGGGGGGACCTCCCCTCCGGCAGGAATGCTACCCGCGGAGCGGCGGTCTTAGACTCTGCTCCGTAGGACGGAACGGAGGCCCGGGGAGCCCGGCGGCGCGTTCCGTGCTGGCGCTGGAACCGTGCTGCCGTGGACCTCGATCTACCGCCCCTGTACGTCGATCACCTGGTCGAACCGCGTGGGCAGCACGATCTCGTGCAGCCGGAGGCGGAAGGCCACCACGGCAGCATCGTGGGCGGCATGGGCGTCCGCGTGACGCTCTCGTGGCGGCCCGGACAGGACGGCCAGCCGCTGATCCGCGCCGCCGGCGTGCGCGCCTTCGCGAGCGTGGCGGCGCGCGCCCCGGCGTCCTACCTGTCGGAGTACGTCGTCGGCCAGACACCGGAGGCCGCGCAAGAGCTCCAGGCGGGGGACCTGCTCGAGGGACTCGTCGGGCGGCGGTGGGTCGAACGCCTGCCGGCGCCCGTTTGTCACGGGGCGGAGTGCGCCGTCCGGGCGCTCCACTGCGCACTGGGGTTGCCGGGCTTCCGGCCGGCGGATCCCGAGGGCGACGGACTGCTCGTGTGCCGCTGCCTGACGGTCGGAGACCGGGCCATCCGCCGCGCGGTGCGGGAGGGCGCCCGCACGCCCGAGGCCGTGCGCGACGCGACCCGCGCGGGGAGTGGATGCGGGTCGTGCCGCTCGGACGTGCTGACGATCATCGACGAGGAGACGACGAACGGGGCGTCCGTCCCACCGCCGCACCTTCCGCCGCTGGCCCGCATCACCCTCGCGCTGGCCTCGCCCCCGCTCCGGGCGTACGGCCTCCCCCTCCATGACGTGTGCGTGACGGGGGACACCGTCGCGCTCAAGCTCGGAAGCGCCATCGAGGGCGCCGTGCTGACGCCGTACAGCGCCGCGGCCCTCGTGCAGCGCCTCTTGCGGGACACGGTGCACCCCGCGGTCATCGTCCACGTGGCGTGATCGCCGCCTTTGCCCCGAGACGTGGCTCACGATGGGCGTCCCTCCACCCGATTACCCCTGAGGAGGCGATCGGTGGCAGGAGGGTGGCGATGACGCGACGGCTCTACGAGATCGAGGCGGCGAACCGGGTGCTCCCCCTCGTCCGGTCCATCGTGCGGGACGTGGTCGAGGAGTTCCACACGCTCCGCGACAGCGGCCGCCGACAGCGCGAGCTCGAGGCGAAGCCGCTCCTGGAGTCGGCCGAGCGCGGCGATCTCCGGCGCCTGCGGGCGGACGTCGGCGTCTCGTCCACGCGGATCGAGCGCTACCTCCGGGAGCTGGAGGGACTGGGGCTGGAGCTGAGGGACCTGGAGACGGGCCTCGTGGACTTCCCCACCCTCCTGTGCGGGGAGCCGGCCTTCTACAGCTGGAAGCCGGGGGACGAGGACATCCGCTGGTGGCACACGGCCTCCCAGGGGTTCGCCGACCGGCGGCCCGTGGAGGACGGGACGCCCGCCCGGTCCCGCTGAGAGCCCGCAGGCGACGTGGCCCCGCCGCGCGCGGTCACCGACCCTGCCTGAGGATCTCCATGAACTCGGTGCGGGTCTTGGGGTCGCTGCGGAAGCCGCCCAGCATGCACGAGGTCACGGTGCTGCTGTTCTGCTTCGCGACGCCGCGCATCATCATGCAGAGGTGCTGCGCCTCGATGAGGACGCCCACGCCCCGGGGCTCGAGCGTGTCCTGGATGGCCTGGGCGACCTGCGTGGTGAGTCGCTCCTGCACCTGGAGGCGGCAGGCGTAGACGTCCACGACGCGCGCCAGCTTCGAGAGCCCGACGATCTTGCCGCGCGGGATGTACGCGACGTGGGCGCGACCGAAGAACGGCAGCATGTGGTGTTCGCACATGCTGTAGAGCTCGATGTCCTTCACGACGACCATCTCGTCGGTGTCGCTGTGGAAGACGGCGTTGCGGAGGATCTCCTCGGGATCCATGCGGTACCCGCGCGTCATGAAGGCGAGGCTCTTCGCCACGCGACGGGGCGTGAGAAGGAGGCCTTCCCGCGCCGGATCCTCGCCGATCCCCCGGAGCATCCCGACCACCCCCGCCGCCAGTTGCTCCAGGTGCGCGAGATCGAGGTCGTCGCCCTCGGCCGGCGGCGCCTCGGGGAGGATCATGGGGTCGTGGCGGAGGTCGGAGTCCATTCGACGAAACCAGCCCTCGTTGGGCGCGCAATGCGCGACGGGACAGCCGGAAGTGGCGGGCCGGCCAGAGGCTACCTCCCCGCGCCGCCCCCTCCCACCCATCCCGGAGACGCAGCAGGGCGCCGCCGACGACGCGCGGATCGCCCGGACCGGCCTGCCGGTCGACCCCGAGGCCGTTCGCGGCTACCCTCGGGCCCCGACCATGCCGTCGGCCAGGACCCGCATCGAGCTCTACTACTCGGCCCGATTCGAGTCGGAGCCTCGCGGCGTGGCCTACGTGCCCGGTCGGCTGGTGGTGCTGGGCGAGCACCTGGACCACCAGGGAGGCGAGGTCCTCGCGACGACGCTCGGCCAGGGCGTGTACGTCGCCTACGGGATCCGCCCGGACCGCCGCGTGGTCCTCCACGCGCTGAACGCGCGGGAGACCGACACCTTCGACGTGGACACGCCCCAGCGCTCCGGGCGCCGCTGGGCGGACCTGGTCCGCGGGGCGTTCGCCCGGCTCGGCGCCGAAGGCCAGCGCCTGCCCGGCCTGAACCTCGCGGTCCTGGGCGATCTGCCCGCCGGCGCGGGGCTCGCGTCGTCCGCGGCCTACGTCGCGGCGATCTTCAGGGCCGTCGCGGCGATCACCGGCGGCGAGGAAGACACCGGGCGCCTCGTCCGCCTCGTCGCGGCCGTCGAGCGCGAGTGGGGAGGCGTCGCGTGCGGCCTCATGGACCCCACCGTGGTCCTCGTGGGCCGGCCCGGCGTGGTCGTCCGGCTCGAGACGAGAACGCTCGCGCACGAGGCCCTGCCGATCCCGAACGGTCTCGTCTTCGAGCCGGTCTCCACCAGAATCACCCGCCGGCTCGACCGTACGCCGTACACCGAGCGGCAACGCGAGCTGGCCGCGGCGCTGGCGCGGCTCCGGGCGGCCCGCCCCGGCCTCGAACGGCTGACCGACCTCACCGGGGAGGACCGGCCTTGGCTGGAGGACGTCCTCGGGGGTGCCGCGCTCCGCCGGGCGCGGCACGTCGTGACCGAACAGGCCCGCGTCCACGGGGGCGTCGAAGCGCTCCGGCGGGGCGACGGCGCGGCGCTGGGTGCCCTCCTGCTGGAGAGCCACGCGAGTCTTCGCGACGACTTCGAGTGCTCCACCCCGGCGATCGACGCCCAGGTCCAGGCACTCTCGGGCGAAGACGACGTCCTCGGCGCGCGCATCCAGGGGGCCGGCTGGGGCGGCTCCATCGTCGTGCTGCGGCGCCGGCCTTGATCGCGACCTCGCCCTTCGGTCCCGCTGGGGCGCCGTTTAGTCTCTGCGACTCGTGAGGAAGAATCCCTTGCCCCGTCCCATCGTGGGGTGGCGAGAGTGGGTCTCGCTGCCCGACCTCGGCATCGCCTTCATCAAGGCGAAGGTGGATACCGGGGCCCGGACCTCCGTGCTCCACGCGTACGACGTCCGCGTCTTCGAACGAGACGGGGAGCGCTTCGCCCGGTTCAAGGTCCACCCGATCCAACGGGACACCCGCACGACGGTGACGGCCGAGGCCCCCCTCGTCGGTGAACGGCACGTCCGCAGCTCCACGGGGGAACAGCAACATCGGCCGGTGATCCTGGCCATGGTCGAGGTCCTGGGGGGCGCGTTTCCGATCGAGATCACCTTGACGCGGCGCGACGCGATGGGATTTCGCATGCTGCTGGGCCGGCGTGCGCTCCGCCGTCGCTTCCACGTCGATCCCGCGCGCTCCTACTACGGCGGGAAACCCGAGATGCCCCCGCTCGCCACGTAGGCGGGCCCGGAGAACGACCGATGAAGATCATGATCCTCTCGCGCAACCGGTCACTCTACAGCACGCGGCGCCTCCTCGAAGCCGCCCAGGAACGTGGACACGACGCGCGGGTGATCGACTACCTGCGCTGCTACATGAACATCACCTCCCACCGACCCGCGATCGTCTACGCGGGCGACGAGATCGAGCACGTCGATGCGGTGATCCCGCGCATCGGCGCCTCCTACAGCTTCTACGGAAACGCCGTCGTCCGGCAATTCGAGATGATGGGGGTCTTCGCGGTGAACGAGTCGCAGGCGCTCGCGCGCTCGCGCGACAAGCTCAGGTGCATGCAACTCCTGGCGCGCAAGGGAATCGGCCTGCCCGTCACCGGCTTCGCCCACTCCACGAAGGATGTGCGCGGCGTGATCGACCTGGTCGGCGGCGCGCCGCTGGTGGTGAAGCTCACCGAGGGCACGCAGGGCATCGGCGTGGTGCTCTGCGAAACGGACAAGGCGGCCGAGTCGGTCATCGAGGCCTTCCGCGGCCTCGACGCGAACATCCTCGTCCAGGAGTTCATCAAGGAGGCCAAGGGGGCCGACATCCGCGCCTTCGTCGTCGGGGACAAGATCGTGGCGTCCATGCTCCGCCAGGGCGCCCCCGGGGAGTTCCGCTCCAATCTCCACCGGGGCGGCACGGCGGCGAAGGTGAGGTTGACGCCGGAGGAGCGGAGCACGGCCGTCCGCGCCTCGAAGTCGATGGGGCTCAGGGTCTCGGGCGTGGACCTGCTCCGCTCCAACCACGGCCCCGTGGTCATGGAGGTCAACGCCTCGCCGGGCCTCGAAGGCATCGAGAAGTCCACCGGCGTGGACGTGGCCGGTGCGATCATCGAGCACATCGAGAAGAATGCCGCCCCCGGGAAGACGCGTGACCGCATCAAGGGCTGAACCGTTCACGATCGCCGGCCGGGTCGTTCCCCCGGGAACGAGCACGCGGGTGGATCTCCGCGTCGCCAGTCTTCCCACCGGAACACCCCTCGACGTCCCGGTCACGGTGGTCCACGGCCGCAAGCCCGGCCCTCGTCTCTGGTTGAGCGCCGCGCTGCACGGCGACGAGCTGAACGGCATCGAGATCATCCGGAGGGTGCTGGAGTTCCTCCGGACGAAGCCCCTCCGCGGGACGCTCCTGGCCGCCCACGTCGTCAACGTGTTCGGCTTCATCCAGCAGTCGCGCTACCTGCCGGATCGGCGCGACCTGAACCGCAGCTTCCCGGGTTCTCCCGGCGGGAGCCTCGCGGCCCGGATCGCCCACTTCTTCCGGAAGGAGGTCGTCGAGCGCGCGACGCACGGGATCGACCTCCACACCGGTTCCCTCGAACGCGAGAACATGCCGCAGGTGCGCGCGAACCTCGACGATCCGGAGGTCGAGCGCCTCGCGCACCTGTTCGGCGCCCCCGCGCTGCTCCACACGGTCCCGTCGGACGGCACGCTCCGCGCCGCCGCCGCCAAGCTCGGCATCCCGGCCTTCGTCTACGAAGCCGGCGAGCCGCGGCGGCTCGGCGGCGAGGCCGTGGACGTCGGCGTGCGCGGCGTCCTGCGCGTCATGCGCGCGCTGGACATGACCGGACGAAAGGGGGCGATCGCGCCGAAGTCGCACGGCGAGGTCCTCCGCTCCTCCTCGTGGATCCGCGCACGCCGGGCGGGGATGCTCCGGCTCGGCGTCCGGCTGGGCGCCCGGGTGAACAAGAACCAACCCCTCGGCGTCGTGGCGGACCCGTACGGCCACGGCCCGAGCGACCTGCGGGCACCCTTCGCCGGCCTCGTCATCGGGAAGTCGAACACCGCGATCGTGCAGCGGGGCGACGCGGTGGTGCACCTGGGCCGGCTGGAGCGGTGAGCGAGGGGACCGTCCGGATCCCGCAAGGCCTCCTCGAGGCGCTGCGGGCGGCGCGCCAGGTGGCCGTCCTGACCGGGGCCGGGGTCTCCGCGGAGTCCGGCGTCCCGACCTTCCGGGACGCGATGACCGGGCTCTGGGCACGCTACGACCCCCTGGAGCTCGCGACCCCCGAGGCGTTCGAGAGGAACCCGGCGCTCGTCTGGAACTGGTACGCCTGGCGCCGGGAGCTGGTCTCCCGCGCGGCCCCGAATCCCGCCCACCACGCGCTCGCCGCCATGGCGCGGCACTACGAGGCGTTCACCCTGATCACCCAGAACGTGGACGCGCTCCACCGGAGGGCGGGCAGCGAGGACGTGCTGGAGCTCCACGGAAACCTCCTCCGCACCCGCTGCCACGCGTGCGAGAGGGTGGCCGCCTCCTCCGACGAGTCCGGTCCGGTTCCCCCGCGCTGCCCGGCGTGCGGCGGCCTGCTCCGCCCCGACGTGGTCTGGTTCGGCGAGCCGCTCCCCCACCGCGAGCTCGCCCGGGCCCTCGAAGCGGCCCAGGCCGCCGACGTCTTCCTGAGCGTGGGCACCTCCTCCCTCGTCCATCCCGCGGCCGCGATTCCCCAGGTCGCGCACCGGGCCGGCGCGACCCTCGTCGAGGTGAACCCCACCCCGACCCCCCTGAGCCCCCTCGCGCACCACCGCCTGGAGGCCCGGGCCGGCGAGATCCTCCCCGTCCTGCTCACCGCCCTCGAAGCGTGACGTCGCCGTCGCGTCCGGCGCGCTCGACGTGCGTGGCGCCCATGGCCTCCTGGACGCGCCGGTAGGCGTCGGTCGAGAAGGCCGGGCCGGTCGCGTGGACCACGCGCACGGACACGCCGGCCAAGGGAAGGTCGTGCGCGTCCTCGACCCGGCCGCGGAGCACGAAGCGCCCTTCGCTCGCGCCGGAGCGACTCGTCGTGGGGGCTTCGCCACGGCCCCGCAGCCCCCCGCTCGGCGCCGGCGAGGGATCCGTGCCGCGGGCCCGCGCACCGACGGGCGGCGGGGGTTCGCCGCCGCGGCCTTGGACCACGAACCACGCCACGGCGGCCGCCGCGAGCAGCGCCAGCGCGAGGAGCAGGGCCTTCGCCACGAAGCTCTCCCCTGCGGGCCGACCGGGCGACCCGCGGGGGGCATCCTAGGCGGAGAGGTCACGGAGGGCTATCGCCCGCCCGTGCTCTCGCCTTGCGGGAGGAAGCCCGCGGCGCGGAGCTTCTCCTCGTGCTCGAGGGTCACCACTTCGCGGATCGCCTGGATCGCCTCGCGTGCCGCCTGGCGCAGGCTCCTGTCCAGGGATTCGAGGAAGGGGACGAGGGCGGGGATCAGCTCCGGCTGGCCGAGATCCTTCGCCAGACCGATCGTCGGCTTCAGGATCCCGGGGTCTTCGGCGCTCAAGAGGCGCCGGATGAGCGGGAAGAGGTCCTTCGTCGGGTGCGCCTCGATCCGCCGTCGCGCCAGCATCAGGCCCACCCAGAGATCGGGGGACGTCTCGGCGAGAAGCAGGTCCTGCGCGTCCTTCATGGCCTCCGGACTCGCCGGGGTTCCACCCCTCGACAGCCGCGCGATGGCGAGATTTCGGACGGCGGGGTCGGGGGACCGGAGCAACGCGTCGAAGACGTCGCGGCCGACGGCCTCGGAGGCCTTCGTCTGGACGAAGGCGAGGATCGTCGCCGTGGGGCGGTCCTCGCCGGCGGCGAAGCGACGGGCGACCTCGCGGGCGATCCGGTCGGCCTCGTCGGACGTCACCTGCAGGTAGGAGATCATCCGCTCCGGCGCGGTTCGAAGCCAGGCTTCGGGCGGCACGAGCTGGGGAAACCTACCGACCACCTTCCAGGTGGCGTCGGAGATGTCGTCGAGGTGCTCCAGCAGGAAGGCGCGAAGCGCGGCGCGGCTCTCGACCGACAGGCGGTCCGTCCAGACGACGGCGCCCACGTAGTCGTCCAGGGCATGCCACAGCCAGTCGAGAATCGCGGTCCGGTCCTCGGGGGCGATCGCCGTCCACTGCGCGTCGAGACCGGGCAGCGCCATCGACGCCACGTAGTCGGCGCCGATCTGTCGCTGGGTGACCTGTCCGTTGGTGATCCACCGGTGGAGTTGCTCGGTCACCCACTTGCCCGACCCCCGCCCGCTCGACAGGAGGGCGCCGAGGATCTCGGCGGCGAGGCCGCGCGAGGCGTCGGGCGAGAGCCCGCGCGAGGCATGGGGCACGTCCTGCAGTTGCGACAGCAGATTCCCCGGTCCGACGAGCCGGACCATCTCCGGGAGGCGTTCCAGGATCGCGAGCCGAAGCTCGGCGCCGCTGTCGTCGAGGTCCGGGAGCTCCGGCACGAGCGCGCTTCGCTCAGCGGCGCCGACGACGTGCAGCACCGCCATGAACCGCTCCATGTCGTCCGGCGACCGGATCGCGAGGACCGGCGCGAAGTCCTGGGCCCTGCCGTTCGCGGGGCCCTGGAAGAGGTGATCGAGGAACGCCGCCGCCTCGTCCGGCTTCGCCTGCTCCAGGTAGCGCCGCACGTGACCCTGGAGCCAGGGGAGCGCCTGCTTCCACGCCGTCCGCGCGTCCGCCGGTCCGGCCATCCCCGCGGCCCAGGCGTCGAGCCAGTTGCGGAGCACCAGGCCGTATCGGGCGAGCGCCTTCCCGTCCATGTCGCGTTCGTCGAGCACGCGGGCGATGCTGGAGGCGAAGCCGTCGTTCAGGGGGTTCGGGCCTTGCGTGCCGCCGGGCTTCGTCAGCTGCTCGAGGTCCGCGAGGAGGGTGTCGGTCGGAAGCCTCCGGAGATAGGCGAGGAGGTTCCCGCTCGTGGACCCCGCCGGCGCCGTCGTGGGGCTGAAGCCTTCGCCTCGCGCGAGGGTGGACGCGAAGACCTTCGGCCAGCGGGCGCGGGCGCCTTCGTCGGTGGGCCCTCCGGTGCTGTGCTCGAGGATCCACGAGGCCGTCTCCGAGGCGAGGTCCTGATCCTCCGAAGCGAGCCAGCGATCGACGGTCGCCCACTTCGACGTCTCGTCCCGGACGCCCACGAGGTGGTGGAACGCGAGGTCTCGGAGCGCCGGCCGGGCGGCCAGCGCCTCGACGAAGGCGAGCGAGAACGGGGGGTAGGCCGGCCACCAGCCCTGCTTCATGGCGTCCTCGAGTTGGGTGCGAACACCGTCGTCGTCCAACGCGAGCAGCGACGCCTCCCATGCGCGCACCTCGTCCGGCCGCTTTGCGAGGTAGGAGATCCACTCGGACCACCAGGCGGGGCCGTACACGCGGATCGACGCGGTCCACGCCTCGCCCATGCCCGGCTCCCCCATGCGGACGAGCAGGCGGAACGCGTGGCGCCTGAGCCCCGGGTCCTCGTGGTGGAGGAGCTTGCGGAGAAAGGGCAGGGCACGAGCGCCCAGCACCTCGAAGTCGCGGTAGACCGCCGGCGACGGTTCGTAGGGCGACACCCGGGCCAGATCGAAGACCAGCGACTGGAGCTTCTTGTCCAGCTCGCTCCCCGCCGCGACGTCGGCGATCGAGGCGAGCACCGCCCGGGCGCGCTCCTTCACCGCGTCGGGCACGTCGGCGTCGGCCACCAGACCACCGAGGCGCAGCCGCGCCTCGTCCGCGCGGCCGAGCAGGACCGCGACGATGGCGAAGCGCAGCCTCGCCTCGGCGCGGATGTCGGGCGGGGTCGCAGGGTCGTCGATCAGGGCGAGGTAGCCCTTGGCGGCCTTGGCGACGTCGCCGTCGATCACCTCGGCGACGTAGGCGTCGTGGTAGCGGTCGGCGGCGGAGGTGGCGGCGTCCTCGTCGCCGGCGAAGGCGCGCGAAGAGGCGAGCGCCAGCACCGCCAGGAAGGCGGGGAAGAGGGCGAGGCGAAGGGTGGTGCTCATCACGGATCTCCAACGGACGACGGCAAGCTACCCCTCCGACGACTGCCCGGGTCAGCCGACGGTCAGCGACCGTCAGCGAAGGGTCAGGGTCCGCCGCGGCGAGAGAAGCGGTAGCCCAGACCGCGCACGCTTCGGAGGAAGCGCGGGCGGGACGGATCGGTCTCGATCTTCTTGCGAAGGCCCAGGATCGCGGTGTCGATCACGCGGGAGTGGACGTCCTCGTCGTCCCAGACGCCGGCGAGGAGCTCGCCGCGGGAGAGCGCGCGGCCGTCGTTTCGGACGAGGAACCGGAGCAGGTCGTACTCCTTGGGCGTCAGGTGGACGGCCTCGCCGTCGCGGGCGGCGGTGCGCGCGCGGAAGTCCACGACGAGGTCCCCGATCCGCACCGCTTCCCCCCGCTCGATGGCGCGTTCCCGGTCCCAGGCCCGGAGCCTCGACCGGATGCGCGCGAGGAGCTCCTTCAGCGCGAAGGGCTTCACCACGTAGTCGTCGGCGCCGAGGTCGAGCCCGCGGACGCGGTCCCGCTCCAACGCCCGGGCCGTCAAGAGGATCACGGGCGTCTCGACGCCGTCCTCCCGCAGGCGCCGCAGCACCTCGAAGCCGTCCATCCCCGGGAGCATCACGTCGAGCACGACGAGGTCGGGATCCTCGGTGGTGCCGAGTTCGAAGGCGCGCACGCCGTCCACGGCCGTCGTGACGCGATAGCCCTCGCCCTCCAGCACGTCCTTGAGGCTCTCGCGGATGCCCGGGTCGTCCTCGACGAGCAGGATGGAGGTGCCCGCTTCAGGCATGGCTCCCTCCGCCCGCCCGGGTCGCGCGGTCGGCCGGCGTGTCGCCCCCGGGTCCCGATTCCGGGGCGGCGGGCGTCGGCTGGGGCGCGGCGGGGAGCTCGACGCGGAAGGCGGCGCCGCGCGCGCCCTCCAGCAGGCGGACCGTCCCGCCCATGCCTTCGGTCAGCTCCCGGACGAGCGCGAGGCCGAGCCCCGAGCCCGGGAGGCCGTCCCGCCTCGCGCGCGTGCCGCGGGCGTAGCGCTCGAAGACGCGGCCGCGCTCGGCGCGGGGGATGCCGTCCCCGTCGTCGGTCACGTCGATCTGGACGTTCTCGCCCTCTCTTCGCCAGGCCAGGCGAACGGGCGTCCCAGGCGCCGTGAACTTCGCGGCGTTGTCCAGCAGGTTCGCCAGCACGCGGGCGAGGGCCGTGCGGTCGGCGCGGGCGCAGACGCCGTCGTCTCCGTCCACGCGCACGTCCGCGCGCCGTCCGGGTACGAGCACGGAGAGCGCGCGCGTCACATCCGCGGCGAGGTCGGCGACGCGGACGGTGTCGAGATCGAAGGCGCGGCGCGCGCCCTCCAGGCGCGAGACGTCGAGGAGGTTCTCGAGGAGCGATCCCAGCCGCGCCGTCTCGCGGGCGATCCGGTCCACGTACGTGCGCTCCCGGCCGGGCTTCCCCTTGCCTTCGGCGAGGAGGTCCGCCTGGAGGCGGAGCGAGGCGAGCGGGGTGCGGAGGTCGTGCGCCATCTCGTTCACGAAGCGCACGCGCGCCTCGTCGAGCCGGCGGCGCCGGCGCATCGCGACGAGGAGGAGCGCCGGGAGGAGGAGGAAGGCCACGAGCAGCGCGGCGGCGATCGGCCCCCACCGCCTCACGACCGGGGCCTCCCACCACCCGGTGCCGTGCGGGGCGCTCCAGACGAACGTGCCCGCGAGCGGGGCGGCGACGTGCCCGCGCCAGACCTCGTGCATGCCCGACGACGCGTCGGGCGGGAAGATCCAGTGGAGGCGGAACCCGCCGTCCTGTGGACCGGTCTCCGTGAACACCTCGACGGGGAGCGCGTCGGGACCGTCGGGAAGCAGCAGGGGAGAACCGGTGCCGGTCGCGACGACGAGAAGGCCGCCGAGGACGTGGCAGCCCGGCGTCAGCGCCCCCCCCTGTGGCTCGACGGCCCGCTCCCACGTGCGGACGGCCTGGACCAGCGCGGCCGCGTCGACGAGCCCGGGGAGGGTCGCACCCGCGCGGCGCCAGCGGCGAAGCAGCCAGCCCTTCGTCGCGGCCGCGAGCGGCGCGTCTCGGAGACGCGCGAGGTCGGGCGTGTCCAGGAGGCCGATCAGCGCATCGGTCGCCGGGTCGAGGCCGCCGATCCGGGCCGCGGGCTTCCCCGTCGAGAGGTCCAGGCGGGTCGTGGGATCGGCGAGGGTGGCGCCGGGGAGGCCGGCGGGTAGCGCACCCGCGAAGCGCCAGGGGTCGGCGCCGAGCCCCTGCTTGCCCAGCCGGACGCGCGGCGTCCCCAGCGGATGGCGGACGGGAACGGTCGTGGTCTCGTCGCCGAGCGCCGACCCGCCGGGCTGGTAGGCCCGCGCGACGCGCTCGGGCATCCACGCGGCGGGACCGCGGGGCCCCGTGAGCCACGCGCGGACGCGGGCCGGGGCGTCGCGGCGGACGGCGGCCAGTTCCGCCTTGCGCGCGTCCACCGCGAAGACGACCAGCGCCCCCGCCACCACGAACGGCAGCAGGAAGAGGGGCAGCAGCAGCCATTCCGCCCTGGCGCGCACGGGATCAAGGTACGGCGGACGCGCCCGGGCCGGTCAGCCGTTCGTCAGGGACGGGCCGGGTCGCGACCGCTCCGGGGGATGGTGCGAGAGGCGGGACTCGAACCCGCAACCCTTTCGGGACAGGATCCTAAATCCTGCGCGTATGCCAGTTCCGCCACTCTCGCACGGGGCGCGTCCACGTCGTCGGGCCGAGGATAGGGGGACCGCCTCGACGGCGCTCGTCTTTCTCGGCGGACGGGCGCCCTCGAGAGGGGCGGCGCATCGACCGCATGGCGGGCGGGGCGTGGGGGGAGCGCGTCAGGCCTCCGCGTCGGCTTCGTGTCCCGGACGCATCCCCGCGAAGAGACCCGCCGCCGCGAGCACGACGGCGATCAACGCGCCGACGACCGCACGGGAAGCGGCGGCGTGGAGGAGACGGGCCAGGGCCTCGGGGGCGAGCCTCGCGTCCGAGGAGACGACGTCCTGGAGCGCGAAGCGGACCTGAAGGAAACCGAGGAGGAAGCCGACGGCCAGGGCGACGATCGCCAGGCCGAAGAGGGTGCCCGCCGTGCGCGTCATGGTCCGGGGTCTCCTTCCGGGAGAGGTTCGGGGGTCGGAAATGGGCCGAGGACAGGGCGGTCCCGGCGAAGGTCGTCCTCGTCGAGGAGGGTGCGGTAGCGGGGACGCGCCGGAGCGGAGGCGGCCGGCGGGGGCGGGCCGTCACCACGGTCGATCGCCGCCGCCATCGCTCTCTCCCACGGGGACCGGCTCGTGCGCCAGCGTGGGGGAAGCGGGCCCGGTGTGCAAGCCGCGGCTTCGGCGGTCCCCGTCGCGATCCCGCGCCCGACCGCTCCGCGTCCCGGCCGTCATGGGGTAGGCTGGGCCCTCCCCGGGAGTCCACGTCCATGGTCGGTGGCGCGAAGAGGCAGGAGGACCTGCGGAAGGGCGAGTTCGCCCCCGGTACGCACATCGGGCGGTATCGCCTGGAGTCCATCGTCGGACGGGGCGGGATGGGGACCGTCTACCGCACGTTCGACGAGGAGACGCGTCGGGAGGTCGCCACGAAGGTGCTCCTGCCGGGCCTGCCGGAGTCGCTCCAGCAGCGCTTCCTGGCGGAGTGCGAGGCGGAGGCGAAGATCCGCCACCCCCACGTGATGCCGGTGTACGACCGCGGACGGTTCGAGGGGGATCGCCTCTACTTCGTGATGGAGCTCCTCTACGAGCCGATCACGCTGACGGACATCGTGGCGACCACGCACAAGGGGGCGCTCGGCAAGACGTGGCCGAGGCTTCGCCACTGGGCGTCCCCGGCGCGGCTCGCGGCCGACGTCCTCGTGCCCATCGCCGAGGGGGTAGGTGCGGCGAACCGCGAGTACGGGATCCTCCATCGCGATCTCAAGCCGGACAACGTCCTGATCGACGTCCGTACGCGGCGCCCCTACCTGATCGACTTCGGCATCTGCCACGGGGACGGCCAGCCGCTGGAGGAGGGGAAGATCGTGGGCACGCCGCGGTTCCTCTCACCCGAGCAGGCCCGCGGGAAGCTCGTCTCCCAGACCGACGTGTGGGGGCTGGGGGCGCTGCTGCGCTTCCTCTTCACGGCGGCGCCGCCGATCCGGGAATCGTCGCCGCTCCGCCGCCAGGAGCGCGACCAGCGGGCGCAGGACCTGCTCAAGGCGGAGGCGAAGGCGCGATCCGCCGGGGACGAGGCCCGCGCCGAGGAGTTGGCAGCGCGACGACGGTCCTTGGAGGCGCCCGACTTCCGGTCACTCGACGACATGCTCGACGACGCGCGGGACGGTCGCTACCCCCCGCTGCCGGAGAGCATGCCTGCGGCCGCGCGCGCCATCTGCGAGAAGGCCATGGCGAAGGCCCCCGGGGAGCGCTACGAGAGCGCGGCGGCGTTCGCGGCCGACGTGCGCGCGTGGAGCTCGGGAGGGCGCGTGCAGGCGCAGGAGGAGCGTGACGCCCGCGGGGCGGCGATGGCGGCGGCGCAGCGGACGCTGCGCCGGACGCTCGTCCCCGCGCTCCTGACCGTCGGCGGGCTCCTCCTCGGTCTCGCCGTGGGAGCGGGGTTCCTCTCCGGTCCACCCGAGACCACGCTGGAACGCGGCGAGGTCGCCCGGGAGCGCGTCGCCCGCCTCGGGCGCGAGATCGGCGCGGTGGATCCCCGTGCGCTCACGCCCGCGGGAACGAGCCTCCGGCACGGATGGCTCGAGAGCCGGTTGTCGCTCGCCCGGGCGGAGGTCGGCTCGTTGCCCGACGGCCCGGAGAAGACGGCCGCCCTGGACGCCATCCGCAAGGCGGACGCGCGGCTCGGGAGTGCGCGGCTCGACCTGCGCGTGGGCGGTCCCGCGAAACGGACGTTCGCGGCCGTACGCCTGTGGGACCAGCGTCGGTTCGAGGTGAAGCCGGGGCCCAACGAGATGCCGCCCGGCCTCTATGTGCTGCATCTCGCCGACCAGGGCTGGCTGTCCCTGCCATTCGAACTGGGGTGGAATCCGGACGGCGGGCACGTGGACCCCGTCGTGCTCGCCGTCGACCTGCCGGCGCGCGCACCCCCCGGTACGGTCTACGTGCCGCCTGGACCCGGCGGCGGCGCGGCGTTCTTCGTCAGCCAGCGGGAGGTGACCCACCTGGAGTACGCCGACTGGATCGACGCGCTCCCGGACGCGCAGCGCCAGGCGCACCTGCCCGCCGAGGGCTTCACGCCCGACCCCGCCCAGCTGGGCACCTTCCTCGTCTCGCCCGGCTACGAAAGCCGGCCCGTCCGGGGCATCCGCCCCGCGGACGCGGCGGCGTTCGCGACGTGGCGCCGGGAGGTCTTCGGGCGCGGCGAACGCCTGCCGAGCGCGACGGAGTGGGCGCGCGCCGCGGGCCTCGCCTACGCCGCGCCCCGCTACCGGCGCCTCTTCCGGGCGGCGGACGCCGCCTCGGGCCAGGTGGACCGGTCCCCCTTCGACGTCGAGAATCTGGGCGGAGCCCCCGCGGAGTTGGTCCGCGAGGGCGATGCGTTCCGGGTGAAGGGGCGGGAGGGCATCTGGAGCCGGGAGGCGCTGGCCGCGGGCGAAGACGCCGCGGCGGACGCCGTGGTGGACGCCGGCTTCCGGCTCGTGGTGCCGCTGGAGTAGGGACGGGCACACCGCCGCGCGCGCCGATTGATTGCTATACACAAGCATTCGGTGCCCAGCGCTCGGCGGCCGCTTGTGGACGCCGGGCGCGGCCCGTATTCTCCCGCCTCCTCCTCTCGTCCCCGGCCGTCGGAGCGTGCCATGCCCGAAGCTCCTCCCCTGCACCAGATCCTCGATGCCAACGGCAAGGCCACGAAGAAGACGCCGGCGGACCTGGGCAAGGACGACCTGAAGGTCCTGTTCGAGGCGATGGTGCGCACGCGGCTCTTCGACCAGCGCGGCCTGAACCTCCAGCGCCAGGGGCGCATCGGCTTCTTCGTCCCCGGCGCCGGGCAGGAGGCCAGCCAGATCGGCGTGGGCTACGCCATCCGCCCCGACGACTGGATCTTCCCCTCCTACCGCATGCACTCCGTGGCGCTGCTCAAGGGGATCGAGCCGAGGGTGCTGCTCGACCAGATGTGGGGGAACCGGGCCGACCTCGCCAAGGGCCGGCAGATGCCGAACCACTTCACGTTCCGGAAGATCCGCTGGCTCTCCATCTCCTCCCCCATCGGTACGCAGATCAGCCATGCGGCGGGCGCCGCTCGGGCGGCACAGATCCGGGGCGACGGGACCGTCTCCTGGGCCTTCTTCGGCGACGGCGGCACGTCGTCGAACGACTTCCACGCCGGGATGAACTTCGCCGGCGTCTGGAAGGCGCCGTGCGTCTTCGTGTGCGAGAACAACCACTGGGCCATCTCCGTCCCCGAGACGAAGCAGACCGCGAGCGAGTCCTTCGCGGCCAAGGCCCAGGCCTACGGCATGCGGGGGGTCCGAGTGGACGGAAACGACGTCCTCGCCGTCTACGAGGCAGCGAAGGAGGCGCGGGAGCGGGCGGCCGCGGGCGAAGGCCCTACCCTCCTGGAGACGGTCACGTTCCGCATGGGCCCCCACTCCTCTTCCGACGATCCGAAGCGCTACCAGTCGCCCGAGTTGTTCGAGGCGTGGCAGAAGAAGGACCCGATCGACCGCTACCGGGCCTTCCTCAAGTCGAAGCGCATCTGGACGAAGGGCTGGGAAGAGGAGATCACGAAGGCATTCCAGGAAACGGTAGCGGCCGCCATCGAGGAGGCGGAGTCGACTCCGCCCCCGCCCATCGAGACGCTCTTCGACGACGTGTACGCCGAGGTACCGCCCATCCTCGCGGAGCAGCGGGATGCGCTGCTCGAGCAGATCCGCCAGAGCGGCGACATCGAGAACACCGGCGGGGCGTTCCCGCTCTAGCGGGCGCGAGCGTCGGGGAGGACATCGAACGATGCCGAAGATGACCATGATCCAGGCGATCAACGACGCGCTCCACGTCGCCATGGCGGAGGACGACGACGTCGTGGTCCTCGGCGAGGACGTGGGCAAGAAGGGCGGCGTATTTGGCGCCACCGCCGGGCTGTTCGACAAGTACGGCGACCGGCGCGTCATGGACACGCCGCTCAGCGAGTGCGGAATCCTGGGCACGGCCATCGGCATGGCGCTCTACGGCCTGAAGGCCGTGCCCGAGATCCAGTTCCTGGACTTCATCTACCCCGGCTTCGACCAGATCGTGTCGGAGGCGGCCAAGATGCGCTACCGCTCGGGCGGACAGTGGACGGCGCCCGTGACGATCCGCTCCCCTTCCGGGGGCGGCATCCGCGGGGGGCACTACCACTCGCAGTCCTCCGAGGCGTATTTCGCCCACACGGCGGGCCTGCGGGTGGTCATGCCGAGCACCCCGCGGGACGCCAAGGGGCTGTTGCTCGCCTCGATCTTCTCCGAGGATCCCGTCGTCTTCCTGGAGCCGAAGGCCCTCTACCGGCACATGAAGGAGGAGGTCGAGGAAGGCCGGTTCACGGTCGAGTTGGACAAGGCCCGGCTCGTCCGGGAAGGCCGCGATCTCACGGTCGTGACGTGGGGCGCGATGGTGCCGATCTGCGAGGACGCCGCCCGCGCCGCCGAGGAAAAGGACATCCAGGCGGAGATCATCGATCTGCGCACGATCTACCCCTGGGACGTCGACGCCGTCCTTCAGAGCGTGCGGAAGACGGGGCGGGTGGTGACCGTACAGGAAGCGCCGCGAACCGGGGGGTTCGGCTCGGAGATCGCCGCGACGATCGCCGAGAAGGCGATCGACCACATCGAAGCGCCCATCGGCCGGGTGGCGGGGTTCGACACGCCGTTCCCCTATGCCCTGGAGCACGTCTACAAGCCGGACAAGAAGCGGGTCCTCAACGCGATCGAGTACGTGGCGCGCTGGGCGTAGCGGGAGGGAACCATGGCATTCGAGTTCAAGCTCCCCGACATCGGCGAAGGCCTCACCGAAGGCGAGGTCGTCAAGTGGCTCGTCAAGGAGGGCGACATCGTCGAGGACGACCAGCCGATGGTGGAGGTGATGACGGACAAGGCGACGGTGGAGATCACCGCGCCGAAGGCGGGGCGCATCGCCGAGATCCGGGCGAAGGAGGGGGCGACGATCCCCGTCGGCGACGTGATGGTGGTGATCGACGACGGCTCCGAGGGAGGTGGCGCCACGGCGGCCCCCCCGAAGGGGGCGACCGAGGAGCCGCCTGCCGAGGCCGAGCCCCGGGAAGAGAAGGCGCCGGCCAGGGAGGCGCCCGCGCGCGAGCCCGAGGCTGCGGGCCGGCCCGCGCCGCCGCCCCCGCGCCGCGCCGGCGCACCCCCGGCCGCGCCGCGCGAACGCGAGCCGCGCCGCCCCGCCGGCGGGGAGAAGCTCCGGGAGCGGACGCTCGCGGCGCCGGCGACTCGGAAGCTAGCCCGCGAGTTGGGCGTCGATCTCGACGCGGTACCGGCGAGCGGGCCGAACGATCGCGTGACGCGCGAGGACGTGGAGCGCTTCGCCCGGCGCCCCGCGGCGGCACCGGCGCCGGCCGGGGGCGCCGTCCCTGCGCCGGGAGCCCAAGCCGGCGCGGAAGGCCGCATGCCCGTGCGACCGCCCGCCCCCGCCGCCGGCGCGACCGCCCGCGACGAGCGCATCCCGCTTCGCGGCATGCGCGCGAAGATCGCGGATCAGATGGTGCGGTCGAAGCAGCATGCGCCGCACTTCACCTACGCGGACGAGTGCGACATGACGGAGGTCGCCGCCCTACGCGAGAAGGCCAAGCCGTTGGCGGAGGAGCGGGGCATCCGTCTCACCTACCTGCCGTTCATCATCAAGGCGCTGGTGAGCGCGCTGAAGCGCCACCCGATCGTGAACGCCCTGGTGGACGACGACGCCAAGGAGTACGTGCTCCGCAAGGAGTACAACATCGGGATCGCGACGGACACCGAAGCCGGACTGATGGTGCCGGTCATCAAGCACGCCGACCGGCGTTCCCTCCTCGACATCGCGGCGGAGCTCGAGAGTCTCACGGCCCTGGCGCGGGCGCGGAAGATCGAGTTGGAGGACCTCAAGGGAAGCACGATCACCATCACGAGCGCGGGGTCGATCGGCGGCATCCTGGCGACGCCGATCCTGAACTACCCGGAGGTGGCGATCCTGGGCGTCTACCGGGTGAAGGAGAAGCCCGTCGTCCGGGACGGCGAGATCGTGATCCGCAAGATGACGAACCTCACCATCACGCTCGATCACCGGATCGTCGACGGCGCCACGGCCGCACGCTTCCTGAACGACGTCATCCGCCTGTTGGAGTCGCCGGGGCTCATGCTTCTCGAGGACGCCTAGCCGATGGCCAAGGCTCGGGCGACGCCCCGGAAGAGGAAGCCTTCGGAGGGGGCACCCGACCCGTACGGGATGGGGCCGACCGGACTGTTCCGGCTGGTCGGCGAGGACGGCGAGGCGCTCGCGCCCGTACCCCCGCTCCCCGAGGGCCTGGCGGAGCGTCTCCTGGAAGCGATGCTGTTCCAGCGGGCGCTCGACCAGCGCATGCTGAACCTCCAGCGCCAGGGGCGGATCGGCTTCTACGGAACCGCCAAGGGGCAGGAGGGCGCCACGTTGGGCTCCGGCGCGGCCTTCGAGCCCGGGGACTGGCTCTTCCCGGCGTTGCGCGAGGGGGCGATCGCCCTCTGGCGCGGCATGGCGCTCGAGCGGTACGTGGGGCAGTGTTTCGGCAACGAGGCGGACGTCTGCCGGGGTCGCCAGATGCCCTGCCACTACTCCGATCGCGAGGCCCGCTACGTCTCGCTGTCCTCCCCCATAGGCACGCAGATCACGCACGCCGCGGGGGCGGCGCGTGCGGCGCAGATCCGAGGCGACGAGGGCGTGGTGGTCGGCGCATGGCTCGGCGACGGCGCGACCTCGGGGAACGACTTCCACGCCGGGCTGAATTTCGCGGGGGTGTGGAAGGCTCCCGTGGTGTTCGTCTGCCAGAACAACCAGTGGGCGATCTCGGTGCCGTCGTCGCGGCAGACGGCGAGCGAGACGTTCGCCGTGAAGGCCCGCGCCTACGGCGTGCCGGGGATCCGCGTGGACGGCAACGACGTCCTGGCGTGCTATGTCGCCACTCGCGCGGCGGTGGATCGCGCGCGCCGCGGCGATGGCCCTACGTTCGTCGAGTGCCTCACCTACCGGCTGGGCGGCCACTCCTCGTCGGACGATCCGTCGAGGTATCGCGACGAGAGCGAGGCCAAGGTCTGGGAGGACCGGGATCCGCTCCAGCGCCACCTCCAGTGGTGCCGCCGCGCGGGTCTGTGGGACGAGGATCGCGAAGAGGCCTTCCTCGCCGACGCGGGGCGGCGGATCAGCGAGGCGATCGCCGCCGTCGAGCGCGCGCCCGCCGTCCCCACGGAGAGTCTGTTCGAGGACGTGTACGCGACAATGCCCCCGGAGTTGGAAGACCAGCGGGACCGCCTGCTCCGGGGGGAAGCGGTGTAGGCCGCTTCGACGAGGCCCCGCAACAGGAGAACGCATGGCCAGCGAGTCGTATCAGCTCGTCGTCATCGGGTCCGGCCCGGGGGGCTACGTCGCCGGGATCCGGGCGGCCCAGCTCGGCCTGAAGGTCGCCGTCATCGAGGAGGACCGCATCGGCGGCGTCTGCCTCAACGTCGGCTGCATCCCTTCCAAGAGCCTGATCTACGCGTCAGGGCTAGTGGAGAAGATCCGCCACGGCGACGTCATGGGGATCGTCGCGAAGGACGTTGGCATCGACGGAAAGAAGCTGCAGGCGTGGAAGGAGGGAATCGTCAAGCGCCTCACCACGGGCGTGGGGTTCCTCCTGGACAAGAATGGAGCGACGGTCGTCCGGGGCCACGCCGAGTTCACCGGACCGAACGCGGTTCGCGTGGAGGGGGCGGACGGGGAGACCAAGGAGATCCGATTCGAGAAGTGCATCGTCGCCACGGGCGCCCGCGCGGCCAACCTGCCGTTCCTGCCGATCGGCGACCGGATCGTGGACTACCGGGGTGCGCTCGACATCGACTGGGTTCCGGAAACCTTCACCGTCGTGGGTGGCGGGGTGATCGGCTTGGAGCTCGGCAGCGTGTTCATGCGTCTGGGCTCCCGGCTCACGGTCGTCGAGCTGACGGATCAACTCCTCCCGGGCACCGATCCGGAGATCGTCAAGGTCCTGGAACGCGAGTTCAAGAAGAAGAAGGCGAAGGTCCACCTGGAGACGTTCGCCACCGGTGTCGCGACCAAGGACGGCAAGCAGGTCCTGCAGGCGAAGACCGGTGACAAGGAACTGGAGATCCCCTCCGAGGTGATCCTCGTGGCTGTGGGGTTCAAGCCGAACTCGGATCGCGTGGGCGCGGAGAAGGCCGGTCTCGCGATCGACGAGGCGGGGCACTTCCGGGTGAACGAGCACCGGCAGACGAACGTCCCGCACATCTACGCCATCGGCGACGTGGCGGGGCTCCCGTGGCTCGCGCACAAGGCGAGCCGCGAGGGGATCGTCGCCGCCGAGCACGCCGCGGGCCGACCCAGCGCCTACGACGTGCGGGCCATGCCGAATGCCGTCTACACGCACCCGGAGGTCGCGACGGTGGGCATCCAGGAGCACCAGGCCCGCGAGAAGGGTCTGGACGTCAAGGTCGGCAAGTTCCCCATGACCGCTCTGGGGCGCGCCCTCTCGGTGAACGCGCCCGAGGGCTTCGTCAAGATGATCGCGGACGCCTCGACGGACGAGGTGCTCGGGGTCTCGGCCGTCGGCTACCAGGCCTCGGACCTGATCGCGGAGGCCGCGCTCGCGATCGAGATGGGCGCGACGAGCGAGGACATCGCCCTGACGGTGCACGCGCATCCGACGTGGCCGGAGTCGATGATGGAGGCCGCGGAAGCCGTCCACAACCAGGCGATCCACATCCTGAATGGCTGATCCCGCGCGGGGGCCCCGGGCCGCTCCGCACCAGGACCGGGGCCGCGCTTGCCTGCGGGCCCGCCCCGGCTAGCCTCGGGGCGGATGCACGGGGAGGACCTTGATGCCCATCTCCGAAGGTGCCGGAACCGAGGCCGCGCTCGACCCGCTGGAACGACTGAGCCTGCGCGTGGTGTCGATGCTCGACCGCGACCGCGTCATCGACGAAGCGGTCCGCGGGCTCGTGGACGACTTCGGCGCCGCGTTCGCCCGGATCTGGCTGGTCGGTCCCGGCGACCTGTGCCACGAGTGCGCGATGGCCGCCCAATGCACGGACCGGAGCTCCTGCCTCCACCTCGCCGGGAGCGCGGGGATCTCGGACCGCTTGGACGGCGCGTACCAGCGCGTCCCCTTCGCCAACCTCAAGATCGGTGAGATCGGTGATCGCCGCGAGGGGCACTGGACGAACGCGGTCCTCCAGGATCCGCGCGTCGCGGACAAGGAGTGGGCCCGCCAAGAGCGCCTGCGCTGCTTCGCGGGGTTCCCCCTCGTGGCCGGCGAGGAGTTGCTCGGCGTGCTCGCCGTCTTCGGTCGGGAGCGGCTACGGGCCGAGGTCTTCCACCGCCTCGGGGTGTTCGCGCGGATGGCGGCGATCGCGCTCGTCAACGCCCGCCGGTACGCCGGGAGGAAGCACACGTAGGGCGCTCGATGCGCCTTGCGAGGCGGGTCGTCCGCCGCACCCACGTCGGCTAGCTGCACTATCCACGAACGGACGTTGAATCGCGCGGCCCTCGTGTCCGGAGCCGGGAGGACTCCAAGGAGGCGAGGCCGGCGGGCGAGAGGGATCCCGTGTGGCGAATCGGTCGTCGGCCTCTCGCGTCCGATGCCGGCGTTGCTCGTCGTCGGCGACCCCAAGAGGTCGCCTCCTCCTCGCGTCTTGGCCTCGAACCCGAGCGACGCACCAGGACACCCTGCTGGCGGGGAACGGGGACCACTGTCGGCGTCGCCTCCGAGTGGACCGTGACGTCCGGCTGTCCCGTGCGCGCTTCGCGGGCAATGCCGTCTAGGGCTCGAAGATGAAGGCCACACTCAGTTCCGGCTGGCCACCGTTCTCGTTCAGTCCGCCGCAGAACAGCACGCGCCCGTCGCCGAGTTGTGTCGCGGTGTGGAAGGCGAGCGGCGTGGGGAAGAGCAACTCGGTCGCGTACGAGCGGCTGCCCCCCACCCCTCCTTCGATCACGAGATCGAGGGAGTGGAGGATGATGTAGCTGCCGTTGGCGTAGCCTCCGGCGTCGACCCCCCCCCCCACGAGGATCCGGTCGTTCGCGATCCGCGTCGCGGTGCCGTAGGCGCGGGCCTTCGCCAGCCCGCTACCGCTGTTTCGCAGCGTGGTGGTCGAGGTGTCGAGGTACAGGACGGTGCCGCGGGTATCGCCGCCCGCGACGCTGAGGGACCCGCTGGCAAAGGACGCTCCCATTGCGCCGAAACGCACGGCGTCGTCCGCGGCGGGAAGCAACGCGACGAATTGCCCGCTGGACACGTCGAAGTACTCGGGGCGGAGGTCGATGTCGCTCCCCCCGACGATGCCGATCTTGCCGGTGCCTAGGTCCGCCATCACGTGGGTCGCGTGGGTGTGGGCCATGTGCGCGGGGAGGAGCGTGAACGTGTTCGTGTTCGGATCGAAGATTTCGGCGGTGTCGAGATCCTCGAGGAAGCCGGCTTGGTAGCGGCTCCCCCCGGTGAGCAGCACGCGCCCGTCGGCAAGACGAACGGCGGCGTGGTCCACGCGCTCGACGTTCATGTCCCCGACCTCCGTGAAGAGGCCCGTGACGGGATCGAACGTCTCGGCACGCGCGGTCGAGGCCAGCTGGCCGGGCGAGGTCTCGTACCACCCACCGGCCAGCAGCACCCGACCGTCGGCGAGGCGCGTGGCCGTGTGTCCGGCGCGCTCCTGGTGCATCGACGGGGTGAGGAGGTTGAAGGTCTCGCTGCCCGGGTAGAACATCTCGGCACGGTCGGTGATGGCGGTGCTCTGGACGAAGCCGCCCGCGATCAGCACCCTTCCGTCGGCGAGGAGCGTGGCGGTGTGGGAGCGCCGACCGATGTTGAGCGTGCCGCCGGCGCTCCGCAGTTGGTCCGCCCCCGGCAGGGGAACCGGGGGCATCCCTGCGCCCGTGCGGAAGGTCAGTTCGGTGCCGCCCATGAGGAGATCGCCGTCGGTGGCGCGCAGGCCGCCCTGGATCCGGACGGCGTGCGTCGCGATGGGGGCGAGATGGGTCTCCCCGAGCCATGCGAGTGTGCGGCCCGCGCCGTCCTCGACCAGCGTCGTGCTGCCGGGGATCTCTCCGCTACCGACGACGCCGACGCGGAGCGAGTCTGCGGTCACGGAGGCGGGATCGATGGCCTTGTTGAAGGTCACCTGGACCGGCGAGTCGACGGCCACGCCCTGGGCCCCGTCCGTGGGGATGCTGGTAACCGCCCGGAAGGACGAGGGATAGGTGGTCGTGGCCGACGTCCCTCCGCCTCCACCACAGGCCGTGACGGACGCCACAGCCACCGCGAGAAGGACGACGAGCGGGCGCGCGCGCGGATAGGCCATAGTGCGAAGCGTATCCGCAAACCCCGGGCCGCCGCCAGGGGCTACTGCTCCCGGGAGCTGGGCGGCGGCAGGGAGTCGACCCCGAGCGCAGGCGCACGGCGACGGTTAGCGGTCCCGCGGCCGCCAGAAGGCGGCGAGCCGGGTCTTCCGACCTATGAACTCGACCCATGTGGCCGCGGGCGCCACGAGGCGAAAGAACCCGCAAGTGGTCACCTCCTTACCGCTCCGCGTGGTGGGCGCCGACGCCCCCAGCAGTCGATCGAGCAGGTCTTCGAGCCCGGGATTATGCCCCGCGAGCAGCACCCGGACGGCCTCTCCGGGCAGGTCGCGAAGGACAGCGAGGAGGTCCTCCACGCGAGCGCCGTAGACGCGTGGCTCCCATCGGATGGGCCGGACCAGTCGTCCCTCCCCCCACGGCGTCACCACCCCGTCCATCGTCTCGCGGACCCGGCGCGCGGGGGAGGCCACGACGAGATCCGGTACGAGTCCCTCGGCCACCATCCAGGCACCGAGGCGCGGGGCGTCCTCGCGGCCCCGACGGGCCAGGGGACGGTCGAAGTCACTCGGCGCGTCCCCCCGGTGGGAGGACTTCGCGTGTCTCAGCAGCCACAGTTCGCGCTCGGCCATGGGGCCTCCGGGTCAATCCACGAGTCGCCGCTTCATTCGCATCAGCGCGACGACGAAGGCAAGCGCCGCCGCGGCGCCGAGATAGAGGATGCTCCACGGCCAGTTCGGCGGGAACCACCCGAGGAACGAGGCGCGGACGAGCAGCGACACGTGGGTGAGGGGCAGGGCCCATGCGATCGCGGACGCCCAGCCAGGCAGGATGTCCACGGGAAAGAACGTGCCGCTGAACATGAACATCGGGAAGATCACGACGAAGATGGGGAGGTTGAAGGAGTCGATGTTCGGTACGAGAGCGGTGGTGAGGAGTCCGAGGGAAGCGAAGAGCAGTCCGCCCACGACGGCGATCGGAAGGACGAGCAGCCCCGTTGGCCACGCCACCAGGCCGAAGCACGACAGCACGATCAGCATCAGGCCGGCCGCCAACAGGCTCTTCGTGGCTCCCCACAGGATTTCTCCCACGATGACGTCCTCGACGAGCAGCGGCGTCGAGATCATCGCGTCGAACGTCCTCTGGTAGTACATCCGGATGTACGAAGCGTAGGTGTTCTCGAAGTAGGCCCAGAACATGATGGCGACGGAGACGACGCCCGGCGCCATGAACGGAAGGTAGGCGATCTCACGGCCTTGATACGTCAGTTGGCCGATGAGGGAGCCGAGGCCAAGGCCGAAGGCAAGCACGTAGAAGATGGGTTCCAGCAGCGGGGGAAGGAGGTTCGTCTTCCACGTGGTCCGATAGACGTCGAAGTCACGATGCCAGACCTTCCAGGCGAGGCTCGAGACGTTGGCCAGAGCTTCCTTCATGGCCCTCCGGCGTCATCCCCCGTCGCGCAGCGCCCGGCCCGCCCGGCGAAGGAACACGTCCTCGAGCGACGCCGGGCGAAGCGATCGTTCCTGGTGGGGAAACCGGTGTCCGAACTCCCTTCCGCCGTCGCTGCTGGCGGGCAGGTAGATGTAGAGGTGTCCATCGTGGGTCTCGTGCGGCCAGGCGTGCTCGCGGACCCAGGCCAGCACCGCCGCGTCGTGGTTCCAGATCTCCATGACCTCCGCGCCCACCTCGTTGGCGATCAAATCGACGGGACGTCCCTCCAGGAGGATCTTCCCACGGTCCATGAGGACGACCCGGTCGCAGAGTGTCGAAGCCTCTTCCATGTAGTGCGTCGTCAGGACGATCGTGGTGCCCGCCTCCTTCAGATGCCGGACACGCTGCCAGATCATGTGACGGGCCTGCGGGTCGAGGCCGGTCGTCGGCTCGTCGAGAAGGAGAAGCGCCGGGTCGTTGAGAAGGGCACGGGCCAGGACCAGCCGTCGCTTCATCCCGCCGGATAGGTCGGAGACGCGCGCGTCGCGCTTCTCCTCGAGTTGCATCATGCGCAACAACGCCCTCGACCGCTCGCGGGCCTGGGTGCGTGGCAGGTCGAAGTATCGTGCGAACACGAGGAGGTTCCTCTCGACGCGGAGGTCGGGGTCGAGGTTGTCCTCCTGAGGACACACGCCCAACCGGCGCTTGACGTCGCGCGGGTGGCTGGCGACATCGAGTCCGAACACCGTGACCGATCCTTCATCGATCGGGGTGAAGGCCGAGACCATGCGCACGGTAGTCGTCTTGCCCGCCCCGTTCGGACCCAGGAACCCTACGCACTCGCCCTTGGCGACGTCGAAGTCGATGCCGTCGACCGCCACCAGTCGGCCGTAGCGACGGGTGAGGGACCGGGCTCGGACGACAGGAGCGTCGGCATCCATCCGCGAGAGCCTACGATGCCCGCGCCGGTCCCACCGCCCGGTAGGGCACGTAGGTCGGGTCCCACACGCGGGCGGCCAGCGCGGCCTCAAGATCGGCGTCCGGCGCGACCCTCGCCACGCCCTCTTCCAGAGCCCGACGGGCGACGGCGAGGGCGACGGCCCGCGAGACGTCGCGGATGCGGGCCAGGGGGGGCAGCAGGGCCGCCGGGGGCGCGACCGCGGCCAACGCGTCGGCGGCGGCGCCGAGCATGCCGTTCGTCACCCGCGAGGCCTCGGCGATCATCACCCCGAGCCCTACGCCCGGGAAGACGTATGCGTTGTTGCATTGCGCGGTGGCGGGGAAGGGACTGCCGGTGGCGACCTGCGCGAGGCCCCCGCTCCACTCCCGGACCTGGCCGGGCGTGCACTCCGCCATGGATGTCGGGTTGGAGAGCGGGAGCACGAGCGGCCTCGGGCCCTCCATGGCCTGGATCATCTCGCGTGTGAACAGCCCCGGGACCCCCGTGACACCGACGAGGACGTGCGGACGGACGCGCCGCACGATGTCCGCCAGACCGGCCGCCTCTTCGTCGCGCGCGACAGAACGCTGGACCGGGCCGAGATCCGGGCGTCCGGGAGTCAGCAGCCCGCGATCGTCCACGACCCAGACTTCGGCGCCGGCGAGGGCGCGGGCGATGCCGATTCCCGCGCTGCCTGCGCCAGCGACGACGACACGGAGATCCTGCAGGCAGCGGCCCGTGTCCCGCTGGGCCGCGACCACCACGGCCCTCGTGACCGCGCCGGTACCTTGGATGTCGTCGTTGAAGCAGCACAGTCGGTCCCGATGACGTCGGAGCAGGTGCATCGCGACCGGCGAGGCGAAGTCTTCGAACTGGACCATCGCGGCCGGAAACCTCCGGGCCACGGCGTCAAGGAAGGCGTCGACGAATTCGTCGTAGGCCGGGCCGCGAAGACGGGGGCGGTCCACACCGAGATAGAGAGGGTCACCCCGCAGTGCGGTGTTCTCCGTGCCCACGTCCAGGCAGACCGGGAGCACGTGGGCGGGGTGGATCCCGGCCGCGGCCACGTACAATGAACACTTTCCGATCGCGATGCCCATGCCGCCGGCGCCCAGGTCGCCGAGCCCCAGGACGCGCTCTCCGTCCGTGACGACGATCACGCGGACGTTGGGAAAGCGCCAGCGGCCGAGGATGGCGTCCATGCGGCCATGGTCCTCGGGCCGCAAGTACAGGCCCCGCGTGCGCCGGTAGATCCGGCCGAAGTGCTGGCAGGCGAGACCGACTGTCGGCGTGTAGACGATGGGAAGCAGAGCTCCGAAATGGTCCGCCAGCATCCGGTAGAACAGCGTCTCGTTGCGATCGAGGACGCCCATCATGTGGAGATAGCGCTCGAGGTCGCTCTCCTGGTGGTCGTAGGTCCACCGAACCCGTTCGACCTGCTGCGCGAGCGTCACCACGCGCGGGGGCAGCAGGCCGTGGAGGTCGAGGGCATCCCGCTCCTCCATGGAGAAGGCGGTGCCCTTGTTGAACATGGCCCGCTCGATCAACCGCTCACCGCGCACGGAGACTTCGAGCACACGCCCCCCGTCGAGGTCGTATCCCCACCGGTAGCCGGGCATGGGATCTTCAAGCATCCCGACAGCCTACGGGAGGTGCTCCCGGACCGACGTACGCGAGCGCGGTGGTCCCCGCCGGGGCGGGGGACAGCGGGGGGGAGACCCCTTGCCGAACCCCGACCCGCGATCCGCGACGAGACCCGCCCCACCGCCTCCCTCGTCAGACGGCGGCGGAGACCGACCCCCGTCGGCGGGAGGCGCCGGCCCACCCACGGCCTCGAGCACCTTCGCCAGGCGTCTCAGGACCCGGCGACCGCCCCGCGGAAGGGCCCTGCGCAACCACGCCGGGCCCTCTCCGGGCACCAGCGGCCACGGGCGGGGCTTCGGCTCGAGGATCTCTCCTGTGGCGCTGACGGCGAAACGGGGCAGCTGCGTGGCGCTCCATCCGGCGTGCACCAGCCACCCGAGGTCGAACGTCGTGTGGTGACCGTAACACCCCCCGAAGAGGTCCTCCTTCTCCCGAGGGCTGCCGTCTCGGTGGGGGCGGATGTGGCACAGCTCGACCGCGGGTCGATCGCACTGCCCGACCTCGCAGAGACCGCCGGATCGACAGAGGACCGCACGGGTGGTCGCTTCGGGGACACCCCGCCCGCTGAGGTTGCGGGCCGTGTCCTCCATGCGCCGGATTCCCTCGGCGGAGTAGAGGGGATCGGCCAGCAGGAGATACGACGTGGCCACGACGTCCAGGGTCTGCCCCTGCGTCAGCATCTCCTTCGCGCGCTGCGAGGCGACTTCCTGGCAGCGGTCGAGCTTCTCCTTCGCCGCCGCGGTCACCTCGGCGGAGTGGGTTCGGATCAGTGGGTCCCCCTGCCGGATCTCCTCCTTGCGCCGACGCACGAGTCTGCGCAAGTCGGACACCCGGGTCTGATCCGCCATCTCGAACCAGTCCTCGCCTTCCTTCTTCAGCTCCGGGCGGCGGAAGACCTCGCCGACGACGTAGGCGGACGAGAAGGACATGGTGTTCTCGCGCAAGGCCTTCTCGATCCGCGGATCCCCCCCGAGAGCCCAGCCCAGCAGCATGTGGAGGCGGGCCCGTTCCCGGTCGTATCCCATCCGACCGGCGAGTTCCTGCACGCTCACCGCGGAGTGCAGGCGGTAGGCGTGCTTGCGGTCGATGCGCTGGAGGAGGCGGGCGAGGGAGAGGGTCTGCTCGAGCCAACCCTCGCGCATCCCGCGCAGGGCCTCGATGGCCTCCTCGTCGGGTTCGGCCTCGATCGTGCGCCTGTCGACCCGGAATTCCATGACGAACGCGAGGCTAGCCCGGCGCTCCGACAGTCCGACGAGCCCGAAACTCCGGCCCCGGCGCCCGGCCGGCCGTATGCGCCAGGCGTCCGGCTGATGGGCTGCGCGCCGCGTCGCCGCAGAGGACCCCGACGAAGGGGCGGGTGCGCACCGTCCGCGACAACACGCCGAAGATGGTCCCGAGAGGGACGACCAGGCACCGGATGACGGCCACGACCAGCCGGTGCGTGCGGCCCTGCCTCGCGTCGACGTTGCGCGGCCGTTCAAGGGGGAGAGCACGGCTAGCAGCAGGCCGCCGCCCCGGAACACCACGACGAAGGCGGCCCGGGCCCCCCCCCGCCGCGACGGCCCGGCCCCGCCCCGTATCATGCGCCCCGACGTCCCCAGGAGGCCCGGATGAGCCCCATGAACCCCTACGCGCGCTCCCAGGACGAGGTCTTCCGGATCGGGGAGAGCGCCCGCGCGGGGTTCCTCCGGCGCACGTACCTCACGCTCTTCGCTGCGGTCGGCGGCTTCGTGCTGCTGGAGATCGCCCTCTTCCAGACCTCCGTGCCCGAGGCCATGTTCCAGTTCCTGGCCGGAGGACGGTACCGCTGGCTTCTCTTCCTGGGCGGGTTCGTCGTCCTCGGCGGCCTGATGAGCCGCGTGGCCCTCGCAGCCCGCAGCCGCACGACGCAGGTCCTCGGCCTCGCAGGTTACGTCGTCATCGAAGGGCTGATCTTCCTCCCGCTCCTCCTCGTGGCGAACTCCTACGCGGATGGCGGCGTCATCCAATCCGCCGCCTTCGTCACGCTCGCCGCCTTCGCCGGGCTCACGGCCACGGTGTTCATCACGGGACAGGACTTCTCCTTCCTGCGGGGGGTCGTCGTCTACGGCTTCGTAATCGCCCTCGTCGCCATCGTGGCGGGCGTCCTCTTCGGCTTCCAACTCGGAACGTGGTTCAGCATCGGCATGGTCGGCCTCGCCGGCGCCTCGATCCTGTACGAGACGTCCAACGTGCTCCACCACTACCCCGAGGATCGGCACGTCGCCGCCGCCCTCTCCCTCTTCGCGTCGGTCGCCATCATGTTCTACTACGTGCTGATCCTCTTCCTGGGCGCCCGCGACTGAGCCGCGTTCACGAGCCAGGCACGCGCCACACCCACGTGGCGAACCCGAGGCCGTCCTTGCCCCAGGCGAGGTAGGCCTCCTTCGACGGCGCCAAGCGCTCGCGGATGCCCGCGAGATCCGGGTGCTCGGGATGCTCGCGGAGGAAGTGGTCGAGCGACGCCGTCTGGAGCATCTCGTAGCGATCCCAGTCCGCGCTGGTCGAGCGGCGCATCCACACCAGCGCCAACCCGCGATCGCGCGCCCCTCGCACGTACTCGTCGAACGACGGGAACTCGTCGGCGCGGAGTCCCTCGAGCGCCAGGTAGGAGGCCGGTGGCTCGCGGATCCAGTACGGCTCGCCGCTGACCAACAGCCCGCCCGGCCGCACGAACCCGCACAGCGCATCGAGCGTCCCCCCCCACCCGTCCCAGATCCAGCTCGCACCGATGCACATCGCCACGTCGAACGGCTCCTCCGCGGCGAACGCTTCCCCGCGCCCGTGCCGGAACGTCACGTCGAGACCGCCGCCCCGCTCCTCCAGCGCCGCGACCGCCCTCGCTTGCGCGAACGGCGAGGCATCGACACCCACGCCGATCGCCCCCCGTTCGGCGAGGGCGAGCAGTAGCGCGCCGTGCCCGCACGCGATGTCGAGCACCCGCATCCCCGGTCGGGGAGCGACGACGGTCACGAGTTCGTCGACCGCGTCGTCCGACACCGGGTTGCAGTAGCGGTGCAGGCGATGGAGAACGTCGTAGTAGAACCAGTCGTCCACGAGGGTACCTCCCCGCCGCCCGGGCCGCTGTCAGTCGTACTCGTCCTCGCCGTGCGCGTGCGCGGGCAGGTCGGGCACGAAGGTCATGCCGCCGATCCGGATCTGGAACCGCGCGCGTTCCGGCTCCGACGCGAGCGCGTCGTCCTCGAACCGCCAGCCACCGCCGTCCACGGCCGTTCCGGTCAGGGATACCTGACCCCCGGGGCCGGCCACCTTCAGCATCGGCGCCGCGTCGAACGCCAACGGCCCGAGGTCGGCGTCGTAGGCGTACACCTCGACGGCGTGCTCGGCCTCGTGGTGGAGCGCCTCCAGGTGGACCTCGTGGTCGCCGAGAACCACCATCGCGCCCCCGTGCGGCCCCACCGCGTGGTCGTGGGCCCCGTCGTCGTGGGCGGCCTCTTCGTGGCCCTCCCCTCCCCCCTCCCCGGCCGGGCTGGAGGGGCGATCGCCGCCGCACGCGGCGAACAGGGCAGTCGCCGCCAGCAGGCCTGCGAGCCCGAGATATCGAAGCGTCGTCATGCGTCCTGTCCTTTCGACGAGGGAGTCGTTTCGAAGGATCGGGCCAACCGTTCGACCGCCTCGTCGGCGGCGCTCTCCCGCCGAGCGTGCGCTTCGGCGGGTCGGCGTCCGAAGAGATGGAACGCGGCCGGTGTCACCAGCACGTCCAACAGGGTGCTCGTGACGAGCCCTCCCGCAATGACGCTGGCGACGGGGTAGAGCAGTTCCCGGCCGGCCTCGCCGGGCGACAGCACGATCGGGATCAGGGCGATGCCGCTCGTCAAGGCGGTCATCAGCACCGGGACGATCCGCTCGCGCCCGGCCTGCACGATCATGGCCTTCGAGAACGGCATCCCCTCCTCCCGCATCAGGTGGAGGTAGTGGTCGCGAAGCAGCAGGTTGTTCCTCGCCGCGATTCCAGCGAGCGCCACCAGCCCCACGAGGGTCGCCACCGAGAGGTTCTGCTCGGTGAGGTAGATCATCGCGATCGCGCCGAGGAACGCCATGGGGATGCCGAGGAGCGTCTGCAGCGCCATGTTCGTCGATCGGAAGTGGCCCGCGAGCACGAGGAAGATCACCACGAACGAAACGAGTCCCAGCCACCCCATCACCTGGGTAGCCGATTCCTGCGCCTCGAACTGCCCCCCGATCCGGATCGCGTACCCCGCCGGAAGATCCCGGCGGATGCCGTCGAGCACGCGATCCACGTCCGCCGCGACCTCGCCGAGGGAGCGACCCTGCACGTTGTGCTGCACGGCGATGCGCCGGATCGCGTTTTCGTGGTTGATGTTGTTCGACGTCTTCGCGACCCGCACGCGGGCCACGTCGTCGAGCGCCAGCGCTTCCCCCGTCGGGGCGCGGAGCAGCAGTCGGCCGATGTCCTCCACCGTCCGCCGATCCTTTTCCTCCAACCGCAGCACGATGGGGTACGTGTACGGGCCGCTGATCAGGTCGGAGATCCGCTCGCCTTCCAGGGCGAGCTCCACGGTCTCCGCGACGTCATTCACCCCGAGCCCGTAGCGTGCGAGCGCGATCCGGTCGGGCGCCACCTCCACCTGGTCGATCAGGACCTGGGGCTCGCCGTAGAGATCCGTCACCCCGGGCACCGACCGCACGGCCTCCTCGACCCGCTTCGCGACCCCGCGCAGCTCGTCCAGGTCGGGGCCGAAGATCTTGATCGCCACCTGCGCGTTCACGCCGGAGAGCATGTGGGAGAGCGTGTGGGCGATCGGCTGCTCGACGGAGGTGGGCACGCCGGGCATCTCCCGCTCGACCCGCGCCCGGATGTCCGCGAGCACGTCGTCCCGCGACCGGCCCGAGGAGGGATCGAAGCTCAGCACCACCAGGCTGAAGCTGACGTCGTGGGCGTGCTCGTCGCCCTCCGCCCGTCCCGTCTGCCGGCTTGCCTGCAGGACGCCGGGCACGTCCTTCGCGATCCGTTCGAGCCGGCGGCCGAAGTCCGCGGACGTCTCGAGACTCGTCCCCGGCGGAAGCACGAGGTTCACGATCGCCGATCCCTCGTTGAAGGGCGGCAGGAACTCGGTCCCCCGCGTCGCCAGCATGGCGAACCCCACGACGAGCAGGGCGCCGAAAAGGGAGATGACGGCCCGGGGGCGGGCGAGCGACAGCCGGATCAGACGCTCGGCCCCGGCCTTCAGGCCGCGCACGACGAGCCCGTCCCGCTGGCGACGGACCGCCGACGACGAAGGAAGGAGCCACGCGCACAGCACCGGCGTCACCGTCACGGCGACGAGAAGCGAGGCGAGGATGCTGACGATGTAGGCCACGCCGACCGGGCGGAAGAGCCGTCCCTCCATCCCGCCCAGGGCGAACAGGGGCAGGTAGACGGCCGTGACGACCACCGTTCCGACCAGGATGGGGCTCCGCACCTCGCTGGACGCCCGGAAGATGACACTCATGGCGGACCGCGGCGCTCCGGCGGCAACGTTCTGCTTGAGTCGTCGGAAGACGTTCTCGACACCCACGATCGCGTCGTCGACCAACGCCCCGACCGCCACGGCGATCCCGCCCAGGGTCATCGTGTTGATCGACGAGCCCGTGAGGTGGAAGACCAGGCCAGTCACGGCGATGGACAACGGGATCGCCGTGAGGGTGATGAAGGTCGTCCGGACGTTGAGCAGGAAGAGGAAGAGGACGAGCAGGACGAGCACCGCGCCGTCGCGGACGGCCTCCACGACGTTGCCGACCGCCCGCTCGATGAAGTCGGACTGGCGGTAGAGCGCGGGGAGCACCTCCAGGTCCTCGGGGAGCGCTCGCTGGATCTCGGCCAGCTCGCGATCGATGCGCTCCGTGAGCTTCACGGTGTCCACGTCGGGCTGCTTCTGCACGGTCAGGATGACGCCGTCGCCTCCCGCGATCCCCGCATCCCCCGTCCGGATGGCGGCGGGCGCGAAGTCCACGCGCGCCACGTCCGCGACGAGGACGGGTCGCACGGGATCGTGCCGCACCACCGCCTGTTCGAGGTCCCGGGCGCCTCCCACGAGACCGGTCACGGTCACCAGCGGGCCCCGGGGCCCGATGTTCAGGAAGCCGCCCGAGGCCCGCAGGTTCGCACGCTCGACGGCCTCGGCCAACTCGGCGAGCGTGACGTCGTGCGCGCGCATCTTCTCCGTGGAGGCCGTCACCTGAAGCTGGCGTGGGGCGCCCCCGGACGACACGACCTGCGCGACGCCCGGCACGGCGAGGAGCCGCAGCTTGAGCTCCTGGTCCACGAGCGCGCGGATCTCGCTGGTCTTCGTCTTGCCCGACCGGCTCCGGACGCCGACCTGCAGCACCTGCCCCATGATGCTGGAGATCGGCGCCATGTGCGGCACGACGCCGGGCGGCAGGTGGGAGACGGCGAGCTGGAGCTTCTCCTGCACGATCTGCCGGTTCCGGTAGATGTCCGTGCTCCAGGCGAACTCGACCCACACCACCGACAGCCCCATGCCCGAGGACGACCGCACGCGTTCGACACCCGTCGCGCCGTTCACGGACTGCTCGACGTACCGCGTCACGAACCGCTCGACGTCGAGGGGGACGAGGCCGTGCGCCTCCGTGAGGATCGTCACGGTCGGGCGGTTGAGGTCCGGAAGCACGTCGATGGGAAGCCGCTCGGCAGCGACGAGCCCGACCACCCCCACGAGGAGCGCGAGGCCCGCCACGAGCGCGCGATTCCTGAGCGAGAAGGCGATGATGCGGTCCAGCACGGCGACCCCCCTGTCTCGGCTGTCCTCGACTCAGTTGTGCGAGTGCCCGGCGTGCGGGTCGGCGACCGCCGGTCCGCGCTTCAGGGCGAGCCCGAGCGCGAACGCGCCGTGCACGACGACGGGATCGCCATCGAAGAGGCTGCCGTCGTCGGCGATGACCACGATCCGGTCGTCCTCGTACTCGACGTGCACCGGCTGCGGTCGGAAAGTCGAGCCGTCGGCCAGGAACACGACCCGGTCCGGTCCGTGGTCGGTCACCGCATCGAACGGCAGGACGAAGCGGTCCGGCATGCGCGCGATCGGCACTTCCACGAGGTAGCGCAGGCCGACACGCAGGGCCCAGCTGCGAAGGCTGTCGCCACCCGGGCTCCCGAGGACGCGGTTCTCGACCTCGGCGATCGCACCTCCGCCCCGATCCTCCGCCCCGGCGTGCGTCAGCATGCGCTGGAGCACCACGCCCTTCAGCACGACCCCGGCCCCCTCGACGAGAGGCCGCGCGAGGAGAGGCGTCCCCTCCTCGACCGCCCGGACGACCAAGGGGATCTCGGCACCGACCGGCTGGAGGCGGAGCCACATGCGCTGTGCATCGTGAAGATCCACGAGCACGTCGCCGGGCTCCACACGCTGGCCCCGGCGCACGGGAACGGTCTCCACGTCCCAGCCGATCGCGGCGCCGTCGGGCGCCCGGAGCACGATGCGCGGCTCGAGCGCCCCTCCCTCGGCCAGCGTCCGCACCGTCTGGAGCGGCATGCCGTCGAGGAGAAGGCCCGCGACGTCGGGGAAGTGGATGCGCATCGGCTCGCTCTCCCGGAGCGCGTCGACCAGCGCGTCCGTCGCGAGACCGGTGGAGGTCAGCTCGCCGATGGCGGTGACGCACCACGGCAGGTCGCACAGGCACGGCCCCTTCGTGAGCTCGGCGTGGATCGCCTCCGACTGATCCGTCCAGAGGCCGTTCTGCTCCAGGACCCGCTGCCAGAGCCGCCGACTCGCCGGCGGCGCGCCACCGCTCTCCACCAGGGCGATCTCCTCCCCGGTCAGGCCGTGGAGCGCGAGGTCGGCGCTGGCGTTCGCGACTTCCTTCTCCTGGCGCTCCAACTCGTAGCGGAGGTCGATCTCCGTCTTGAGCGGGATGGTGTGGTCCTGGAGGAACGGCTGGATCCGCCCGAGCTCGCGCCGGGTCAGCTCGACGTGTCCCGCCGCGGTGCGAAGCCGGGCCGAGATGTCGTGCACGGACTCGTTGAGGGGCGTCAGCACCTCCGCGGTGAGTTCGGGCTTCGGCCGGGGAATCGGGTCCCGGGCGATGGTGGCGAGGACGGCGCCCGGACGGACGAGGTGCCCCACGTCCACGTCGAGCCCCACGACGATGCCCCCCAGCGGCGCGGTCACCGGGCGGGACCCGAGAGGCCGAGCGACGACCACGGCCTGCACGGGCCGCGTCCGCAGGAACTCCTCGCGTCGGACCGGCTCCACCACCACCCCGAGGCCCCGCAGGGTCTGGGGCGAGAGCCGGCCCTCGTCCTCGGCGCCGTGCGGCGCCGATGCCTCTTCTTCCGCCGCCCCGGGAGAAGTGCCCGAGGATGCCAGGCCGCGCCCCACGACGAGCCCGAGAGCCGTCAGGAGCACGCCGAACAGGATCGCTGCCAGATGGTTCATCGCGAGGTCTCCGCGAGGTCGTCATTCGAGGGAGGGGCAAGGGGTCGGAACCGCAGCAACGGCGCCCCGCAGGCGCCTTCGAGGTCGAGCCACGCGTCGTAGAGGTCCGCGCGCGCAAGGAGGCGATCGACCTCGACACGTCGCCCGGTGCGCAGGATCTCGAGGTAGCGCGCGAGATCCACGCCGCCGGCGGCTTCGAGCGCGCGCTCGGCCTGGTCCGCCATGGTCATGCCCATCTCGTGCTGGTGGTCGTACCGGGCGAGGATGCGTCGCTGGTGGAGGATCCGCCGCCGCGCACGCGCCACCTCGGACAACGCTCGGTCGAGCGCGGCCGCGTAGCGCTCGCGTACCTCGTCGCGGTGCGCGCAGGCTCGGGCGATGGGCCCCTGGTTGCGGTCGAAGAGCGGGATCTCGATGCCCAAGGGCAGGCCGAGCTTCTGGACCTCGACCTCGTCCTCGACGGCGGGCTCGAAGGCGAGGTCCGGCACGGCGCGCGCGGCTTCGAGGCGCAGCGCCTTCTCGGCCACCACGTACTCGGCGCGAAGGCGCGACAGCTCCGGATGGTCGCGAACGACGAGCCGGCCGAGGTCGTCTTCGGGGGGAACCGCTTCCGGCAGCGCGGGCACTTCCGAGGGGTCGGGGCGCGCATCCGTGCCCAGGGCGAGGCGCGCGCGCCAGCGGTCCAGCACGTCGTCCCGATCGCGCTCGAGGACGATGCCCTCCGTCTCGAACTCGTCGGCCTCCAGGCGCAGGAGGCTCGCATCGATCTCGGAGGTCTCGCCCGCCTGGACGGCCCGCTCCATGAGCCGCGCGGTCTCGCGGGCCGTGTCCTCGAGCCCGAGGTGAGCGTCGCGGAGCTTTGCGGCGAAGACCGCCCGCACCTGCTCGCGCCTCAGCGCCAGGTAGGCCTCGCGTTCGACGGCGACGGCGTTGGTGAAGGCGGCCGCTGCCGTGACCGCGTTGAGGTCGTCTTGGAGCGCGCGCTTGGGGGTGAGTTGGATCGCCCACCCGAGGCCGAGCTCGAAGCCGACGTCGGCGATGCGCGTGAGGGCCGGGCCGCCCAGGAGGAGCGGACCCGCGCCGATCGCCGGGTTTGCAAGCGGCGTCGGCACGTCGGCGAGGGCCTGTTCCGTGCGCCAGCGCGCGCGGGCGTCCCGCACCGAGGGGTCCCGGGTGCGAAGCCGCGCCGCGGCCTCCTCCAGCGACAGCAGCGACACCCCGTTCTCGCGCGGCGCCTCCCGCAAGCGCTTTACCTCGGCGAGGACGGCTTCGGGGACGAGCGGGCGGGAAGGGACGCGGGGGCCTCGGCAGGCTGCCAGCAGGGGGACGAGCGCCAGCACCGCGCCCAAGGGCGCGTACGACGCGGGCGGGACACGGGACATGACGGTGCTCCTCGGGCACGGACACGACGGGACGACGAACGCGGTGTCGTGCGGCCTAGAGGAGCAGGCGGACGGCCGTCAGGGCGGCGGGCGGGCCGCTCGCGACGGGCGGCGCCTCATGCCATGCGGCGACGCAGGCGCGCATCGCTCGGGCGTCCACGGGGCGCGCCACGGCGGAGGGCGCAGCGTGCGCACCGGAGGGCGCCGCGGTCGAGGCGCCCGACCACAGGCGGGCCGTCTCGATCCCGTGCCGTCCACGCAGCGGCGTGGGGCGCTCGCCGGGCGCGTCGGCCGGTCCGGGCGTCGCGGCATCCGCCGCGCGGTGGCACGAACACGCCGAGCAGGCCCGCGCGCCGGCCGCGGCGGCGGCAGACGTGGGCGCCTGGATGGCCGCCACGGGCGCGCAGTCGCTCCCGCAGTCGCACGTGAACCACGGCACCTGGGCGAGGAGCACGGCGAACAGGACGAGGGCGGACGCGGCGCGCAAGCCCCCGTTCATACCCACGCCCCCGGGAAGCGCCAAGGACTTTGCCCCGCTCGAAAGGGAACGCCTTCGACGAAAGCGGGCCTTCCGCCAAGATGGGCCCCTGGGACACGCCGGCGCGGTCCTCGTCCTGTGGATCCTCCCGGCGGCCATCCTCGCCCTCGCGGTCTGGCTCGCCCGCCCCGGGAGGGGCGATGACCGGGGTCTGGATCGGGTTCGGGACCGACCTCGCCGTCCTGGCGTCGCGGACCGCGGGGAGGAACGAGACGGCGTTCTTCCTCGCGGGTCGCTCGCTCCCTTCCGGGGTCGTGGCGCTCTCGGCGGTGGCGAGCGGCCGCCGAGCGTGGCTGCTCCTGGGCGTGGCCGTGCCGGCGTGGACGTACGGCGTCGCGGCCGTCTGGTTCATCCCGGGCCACGTCGTCGCCAAACGGTCCATGGTCGTCGGACGGGCTCGGCGCCTCCGCCGCGGGACGGATGCCTCCGGGGACGTCACGATCGGCGACCGCTTCGCCTCGGTCTTCCCGGCACGCGACGGGGACCTCGACGCTCGTTTCGAGGATCGCGGGCGCCGCCGACCGCCGTCGTCCCTGAGGGCCTGTCCGGCAACGACGCTCCCCTCTTCCACTCGCCTTCACGCCGCCTCCGCCCCCTCCTCGCGCCCGATGCCCGCGCCGTCGTGGTGGCCGTGGATCTCCTACGAACTCACCGTCGCCTTCCCCGCGGCCTTGCTCGTGGGCTGGGGCGCTGCCGCGCGTGCTCCCGGGCCGGCGGGCGCCGTCACCCGGGTAGGACGCGGACGGACGCATCCGTCGCGCCGGCGTGCTCCCGGAACCAGGCCACGAGCCGCTCCGCGTGAGCCCGGAGCGCGTCGGGATCGACGAGCGACCGGGGCGCGTAGAGGGAGGCGGCGACCCGCGTCGTCTCCGGGCCGGTCTTGGTGGCCATGGAGTCCTTCACGGGGTTCGCGAGGAGCGGCCCGTCCACGCGCGCGACGCCGATCAACCCCGCAACGTCCATCACCTGGCCTGCGGGATTGAACACGTAGGCCTCGCCCTCCCGTCCCTCCCGCAGAGCCAGGGCGGTGCCGCCCTCCGTCGCCCGGTCCAGGTCGAGCAGCGAGATCGGGAGCCCCGTGTCGAGGGAGAGGAGGTTCGCCGCGTCCACCACGGCATTGATCCGCGGGAAGCCCGTCGCCGCCGCCTTCACGAGGTACTCCGACGCGGGCTTCCCGCGCCCGGCCGGCTTGTACCCCCCCCAGCGCAGCGCGTCGCGGACGGCGTGGCGAAGCGCTTCGGGGACGGGCGCGGCGAGCCGCCGGGCCACGCCCGCCTCGACCCGGGCCTCGAGCGCCTCCCCGGCCGGGCCGCACGCGAGGCCCGCGGCCTCCACCCAGCCCACGAGGAGGAGCGGGTTCTCCGTGTCCCAGCGGACCTCGGCCACGGCGGGAGTTCCCCCTGGGCGACGCGAGGTCAGCGCCCGGGGATCGGCGAGGCGCCGCCCCCGCCGCGGGGCAGGTTGCCGTTGTTGCGGCCCCGGAGGCGCTCCAGCAGGCGCTTCTCAGCCTCGGTCAGCGGGCGGCCGGCCGCGGCGCGTCGCTCGAGCTCCGTGGTCCCCGCCCGCTCCGGGTCGGAGAGGAGGTCCGGGTCCGGCACGTCCAGCCGGCTCTTGAAGAGAGCGCGCTCGAAGGGGTCGTGCGGGAAGACGACCAGGTGCACCAGGTGGCCGTCCAACGCGATGGCGCGGCCGCGCGCGCGGCCACGCGTGCGGATGATCAGCGCCTGCCCGAGTTCGCCGGCCGAGACCGGATCCTCGTCGTAGCGCGCGAGGAGGAGGTTCTCCAACAACTCCTTCGCCTGCTCCTGGACCGTCTCCAGCGTCTTCTCCGGGTCGTCCTTCCCGGGGATCGGCACGCCCTTGCGCTCCGCCTGGATCTCGATGGCGGCGGCGGCGAAGGAGTGCCCCTTCAGCATCGGCTCGAACCACGCCCGCAGCAGCCGGTTCTGTCCGAAGAGGACGAGCGACTGGATGCGGCCCCGCACGGCGGAGACGCCGCCCACGACGAACTGGCGCGGCTCCTTCGCCTGGGGGAAGGCGGCGAGCGTGCGCTGGCAGACGAGGCAGTACTGTGTGAGCAGGCTCGACTCGTTCAGCGCCACGAGCGACTTGCGCTCGTCTCCCTCGTTGCGGAACTCCAGGTAGTCCGAGACGAACACGGGGACGAGCCGCGCCGAGGCGCCGAACAGGGCCTCCTCCTGGAGGAACGGGGGCGCGAGCACGTTCGACGTCTCGAAGGGGGTCGGCTCCTTGCGGCGGTCGGAGGAACTGGCCGCCGGCATGGTCTCGATCTCGAGGGTCTGCCCCGGGGGCAGCAGGTAGTCGCGCGGGATGAGACGATCCCGCTCCCCACCCTCGAAGACGGTCCCCCCGAGGAGCAGCACGGGGTCGGCCTCCCCGTTCATCACCTCCAACGAGTAGCGATGGCGGGAGAACTCCGGTTCCGCGATGCGCAGCTTGTCGGTTTTCGTGTTCGGGACGACCGCGAGATCCGGGGGCGCCTCGTCCGAGACGAGCGGGAAGATGGTCACCTGGTTCGCGTGGATGCCCTCGCCGAGCCGCACGTGCGCCAAGGCCTTCTGCACGAAATTGCGGTTGTCCGCCGGGTCGTCCGCGGCCCGGGCCGACGGAGCGAGCGCCGCGGGCAGGAGCGCGGGAAGGACGAGCACGAGGGCGAGTAGGGGCAGGGAGCGCTTCATCGGGGTACCTCGGGGGAAGGCTACGATCCTCGCACGGCCGCCAGCAGGCCGCAATTGCCGGGCTCCCCGCCAGGCCGTCGGACCCCGGCGCCAGAATCGGGCCGCATGGGCGGCGAGCGGCGGGGCGGTTTCTGGAAGGCCTTCGGCCCGGGACTCCTGTGGGCGGGCGCCGCGATCGGGGTCTCCCACCTCGTCCAGTCCACCCGGGCCGGCGCGCGCTTCGGGCTGGGCCTCCTCGGCGTCGTCGTCCTGGCCAACGTCTTCAAGTACCCGGCGTTCAGCTTCGGCCCCCGCTACGCCGCGGCCACGGGGACGAGCCTGCTGGAGGGCTATCGCCGCCGCGGCCGCTTCGCTCTCCTCCTCTACGCCGTCCTGACGGCGGGGACGATGTTCACCGTCCAGGCCGGCGTGACCATCGTCACGGCGGCGCTCGGGGTGGTGCTGCTGAGCTGGAAGGAGCCGATCCTCCCCTTCACCTCGAACGTCGTCGTGCTCACCGCGGCGCTGACGCTCGTCTGCACGGCCCTGCTGGCGGTCGGGCGCTACCGCTGGCTCGACCGGATCGTGAAGATCGTCGTGGCGGTCCTCACCGTCTCCACGCTCGCCGCCGCGGTCCGCGCCCTCCCGCTCGTGGACTTCTCGAGCATCGGCATCTGGCCCCGGACGGCGGAGCTGGCGTTCGTCGTGGCGCTGGTCGGCTGGATGCCCTCCGCCTTCGACATCTCGATCTGGCACTCGCTTTGGACGCTGGCCCGCCGGCGGGACAGCCGACACGCCCCGACCGTCCGGGAATCGCTTCTCGACTTCAACGTGGGCTACCTCGGCACCGCGCTCCTCGCGCTCTGCTTCCTCGTGCTGGGGGCCGGCGTCATGTACGGCCGCGGCGAGACCTTCTCGACGAAGGCCGCGGGCTTCGCCGCCCAGGTGATCGAGCTCTACACCCGCAATCTCGGCGCCTGGAGCCGGCCGCTGATCGCCGTCTCGGCCTTCACGGTGATGTTCTCGACCACGCTGACGGTGGTGGACGGCTTCCCGCGGGCGATCGCCACCCTCGTGGCCCGCCTCCGCGAGCCCGAGGACCCCGGGGGCGAGGCGGCGATCGACCCCCGGTTCTACTGGGGCGCCATGGCGGTTCTCGGCCTGGGCGCCGTCGCGATCGCCGGCCTCTTCCTCGCCTCGCTCCAGGGCCTCGTGGACGTGGCGACCACGCTCTCGTTCCTCACCGCCCCCGCGCTGGCCTGGCTGAACCACCGCGCCATCCTGGGCGACGAGGTCCCGCCCGAGGCCCGGCCCGGCCGCGTGCTCGTGGCGTGGTCCTGGGCGGGGATCCTGTTCTCCCTCCTCTTCGCGCTCGGCTACCTCGCCGTCCTCGTCGGCGGGTGACGCGGAGGGGGCCCTGTCCGGTAGACTCGGCCGCCCATCCGGGAGGAACGCATGGCAGAGGCGCGCGAGCGATGGGCCAGCCGGCCCGCCTTCATCATGGCGGCGGTGGGAAGCGCCGTGGGGCTCGGCAACGTCTGGCGGTTTCCGGGCACGGCCTTCAACAACGGCGGCGGGGCCTTCTTCATCCCCTACTTCATCGCGCTGCTGACGGCGGGCATCCCGCTGATGATCGTCGAGTACGGGATCGGCTCCCGCTTCCAGGGCGGCGCACCGAAGTCGTACCGCGCCCTCGGCAAGCCCTACGAGTGGATCGGCTGGTGGGCGGTGCTGGTCGGGCTCGGCATCTCGATCTACTACTGCGTGATCCTGGCGTGGAGCTGGGACTACGCCTGGGTCTGCCTGAAGGGGGTGTTCACCGGACATCTCCCCTGGCAGGCGCACCACGCGAGGCAGTACTTCCACGAAAACGTCCTCGAGCTCAGCAAGAACGCAGGGACACCCGGCCTCTTCAACGGGTCCGTCGCCGCGGGGCTGGTGCTCACGTGGTTCGTGGTCTGGTGGTCGATCGCCAAGGGCGTCCACCGCGTCGGCAAGATCGTCATGATCACGGTGCCGCTGCCCCTCGTGCTCCTGATCGCGCTCGCCGTTCGCGGGCTGACGCTCCCCGGCGCCGTGAACGGGCTCGCCTACTATCTCACCCCGCACTGGGAGAAGCTCCTCGACAGCCACACGTGGCTCGCGGCCTACGGGCAGGTCTTCTTCTCGCTCTCCGTGGGCTGGGGCATCCTGATCGCCTACGCTTCCTATCAATCGAAGAAGAGCGATGTCGTCAACAACGCCTTCATCACGTCGTTCGCGAACTGCGGCTTCTCGTTCCTCGCGGGCTTCGCCGTCTTCAGCACGGTCGGCTACATCGCGCTCTCGCTCGGGAAACCCATCCCCGACATCGAGTCCTCGAGCTTCGGGCTCGCCTTCACGAGCTACCCGACGGCCATCGAGCTCTTCCCGGGAGGAGGGAGGCTCCAGGCTCTCCTGGGTCTCGGCTTCTTCGTGATGCTCCTGACCCTGGGCATCGACTCGGCCTTCTCGATCATCGAGGCGGTGGCCACGGCGTTCCACGACAAGTTCCGCGTGAAGCGAAAGTGGCTGGTGATCGGGCTCTGCGCGATGTGCTGCGCCCTGGGCTTCGTGTACTGCTTCGGGGCCGGCCTCTACTGGCTGGACATCAACGACCACTTTCTCGGCGACTTCAGCTTGCCCGTCGTCGCCCTCTTGCAGGCCCTGGTCTTCGGGTGGCTGATCGGGTCGAAGCGCTTCAAGGAGATCCAGGACGACCTGAACGGGCGGAGCGAGCTGCAAGCCGGGTTCTTCTGGACCCTCTCCGTGAAGCTCATCACGCCGCTCGTCCTCGGCTGGATCCTGGTCCTGTCGCTCATGGATCTCGCAAAGAGCGGATACGGCGACTACGCCACGGGGCCCATCTACTGGGCGGGGGCCATCCCCGCCCTCTTCCTGATCGTCGTCTCGATCGTGCTCGCGTGCTGGAAGGGGGTACCCGATGACGAGGCGTGATCCGCTCCCCAGGATCTTGGCCGCGGGGCTCCTGGCGCTCTTCGCCGCGAGCCTCCCTGCGCGCTCCGCCCGGGCCGGCGAGGAGAAGAAGCTCTCGGCTCCCAGGGCCGTCGCGAACCTGGAGCAGGCGGTCCGGGAGGAGATGCCCCAGGAGGAGGTCTACCACCGCTACCAGGTGGCCAAGACGGCGATCGACGACGCCGGGAAGCAGGGGAAGAAGGACGCCAGGAAGAAGGCGGAGGCCGAGGAGGCCCAGCAGGCCTACGACGTCATCCAGGCCGACGTGGCGATGGCGCTCGAGATGGACCACGTCCCGTCGGGGGGGTGGCTCATGGGCATCTTCTCCGCCCTCCTCCTGTGGGGAGGCTTCTTCTTCTGCTTGCGGATCGCGATGAAGAGCACGCCGCAGCACGAACTCGACGAGGACGAGACGTGGCCGCTGCGTCCCGACGAGCCGTAGCGCTCCTCTCCGGGGGGATGGACTCGGCGGTCGCCGCGGCCGGGGTCCGGTCGGAGGGCTTCGAGGTCCACGCCCTCTCCGTGGACTACGGCCAGCGCCACCGTCCCGAGCTGGAGGCCGCCCGCCGGGTGGCCAACGCGCTGGGCCTCGCGTCCTTCACCCGCCTCGCGGTGGACCTCTCCGCGATCGGCGGCAGCGCGCTGACGGCCGACCTCGCCGTCCCCAAGGACCGCGACGCGGCGCAGATCGGCACGGACGTCCCGGTCACCTACGTCCCAGCCCGCAACACCGTGCTGCTCGCCCTGGCGCTGGGCGCCGCGGAGGTGAGGGACGCCGAGGCGCTCGTCATCGGCGCGACCGCGGTGGACTACTCGGGGTATCCGGACTGCCGCCCCGCGTTCCTCGAGGCGTTCGAGGCGACGGCCCGGCTCGGCACGCGCCGCGGCGCCGAGGGGAAGCCCCTCCGGGTCCTCGCCCCGCTCCTTCGTCTCTCCAAGGCGGACATCGTGCGCCGAGGACTCTCGTTGGGCGTTCCCTTCGCGGCGACCTGGTCCTGCTACGACGCGGTGGAGCGGGGCGGCGAGAGCCTCCACTGCGGTCGCTGCGACGCGTGCCGCCTGCGCCGCCGCGGCTTCTCGGAGGCCGGGGTCACGGATCCGACCCGCTACGAAGGCGAACCTCGCGCGCCTCATCCGTGACCGGGAGGGGGCTTCGCGCGGAGTTTGCCAGGCGGCCCCCCTCGTCATACAGGGAGCCGCCGGGAGAACGACATGCGCGTCATCATGACCGGCCAGGTCGGCATCCACAAACAGAGCTACCTGGAGGCGGTGGCCCGCCTCGAGGCGGAGGCCGGCGGGCGAATCGAGCTCTTCCACGTGGGCGACCGGATGTACGCCGAGGCGCCCGACCTCGCACCCGGCCGGATCCTCGACCTGCCCCTGAGCCGCCTCCACGCGCTCCGGCGCAGCGTGTTCAAGGACATCATCGCGGAGTCCCGGGACCGGCCGCACATCATCGTGAACACCCACGCCACCTTCCGGTGGCGGCACGGGCTCTTCCGGGCCTACGACTTCGACCAGATCGAGATGCTCCAGCCCGACCTCTTCGTCTGCCTCGTGGACAACGCCGAGTGCGTCCACCAGCGACTGGTCACGGAGCACAACATCGACGCGACGCTCAAGGACTCGATGGTCTGGCGCGAGGAGGAGATCATGGCGACGGAGCTCCTCGCCCGCGCGGTGGGCTGCGGGAACGCGTTCTACGTGATCTCTCGCGGCCGGGAGCACGCAACCGCGGAGACCTGCCGGCGCCTGGTGACCCGGCCGGATACCCGCAAGGTCTACCCGTCCTTCCCCATGAGCCACGTCGCGGACATGCCCGACGTGCTCGCCGAGATCGACGCCTTCCGGCGGGCCCTGGCGAAGCACTTCATCGCGTTCGACCCCGGGGACGTGGACGAGAAGCTCCTCCTGGAGAGGGCCCTCGCCGCCGTCAAGGAGGGGGTGGACTTCATCGACGGCACCTTGGTCCGGGAGGACGGCCAGGTCGAGCGCTTCCCGGTCTCCGTGAAGCAGGTGCTCGACTGCGCCCGCGACATCGACGGGCAGATCTACGCCCGCGACTTCATGCTCGTGGACCAGTCGGACATGATCTGCTCCTACATCCCGGAGCTTCCCGGGGGCCTCCCCGGCCTCTCCAGCGGCGTCGAGCGCGAGCTCCACCACGCCTTCGAGCACGGCAAGGAGGTCTACGTGGTGTGGAAGCCCAGCCGGCACCCCAGTCCCTTCGTCACCGAGACGGCGACGAAGGTCTTCGGCTCCGTGGAGGAGGCGCTCGCCCACTTCGAGGCGCAGGGCTACCTCCATACGGCGGCGGGGGCGTAGCGAACGGGAGAGGCCGTCGGATTCAGGCGCGCCGGCCGTGGATCCACTGGAAGGGCACGGGCCGGGGGTGGTTTCGCGCGCGAGTCTCCCCCACCTTCGCGTAGCGGGCCGGTAGAGCGCAGAGCGCGTCGCGCGCGCGGCCGGCCTCCCCGGGGAGGTCCGTCAGGTCCTCCAGCCCCAGGGACGCGATGAGCTGCGCGAGGTTCGCCGCGTAGTCGGCGAGGGTGTAGACCCCGATCCGCTGCCCCACGTCGGCGAAGTGGGCGAAGAGGCGCCGATCCCGGCCGTCCGTCATCTCTCGGGCCGGCATCACGACGGCGTGGGCGAGCGTGTCCGCCAGGGCCTCGAGCGCCCCCACGGGGTCGCGGGCGACGATCTCGCGCATCAGCGTGGCGTAGACGCGTTCGTGGCGGGCTTCATCGGCAGCGACCATGCCGCACACCTTGTGGAGATGCGGGGCGCCGGCGTTGCCGACGATCTTGCCGAGCTGGGACCATGCGGTCTTGGTGGCGTGCTCCTGGAAGGAGACGTAGGCGAGCCCCCGGTAGGGATCGCCTCCGGCGCCCGAGTCGAAGCCGCCGCGCAGCAGGTACTGGATCGTCTTCTCGACCGCCTTCATGTCGACACGGCCGGAGAGGTAGAGGTAGGCCCGCGTCACGTCGCCGTGCCGCTTCTCCTCGGCCGTCCACGCGCGACTCCAGCGAGCCCATGCGTGCTCGTCCTTGCCGGTCGCATCCGTCAGACCTCCGAAGCGATTCAGGGCCGTCTGGTACGACGGCAGCGCCTCTTCGGTGACGATGTTGCCGACGAGCACGACCAGCATCGCGTCGGAGAGGCCCGCCGCGTCGTCGCGGAGCGCCTGGACGTCGTCACGCCATCCCTCGGACTGGAGGTCCGGGAGGAGATCCGCCGGTTGCCAGCAGTCCTCGACGGGGCGAACCTGCGGGAGCAACTGCTCGACGACGGGTTCGAGCTCGACCATCATCGCGAGGCGGTCGCTGTCCATGCGGTCTCCGCGGGGGAAGGCTCGAGACGCCGAAGTCCCGTCCGCGGGACCCGTCTACGCCAAGAGGCGGCCGGGGGGGCGGGAGGATGATACCCGAACCGGGCGTCGCCCGACCGGCGGGGGCCCTTTTCGTTCTCAGCCGCCGTCCTCCCCCGCCTCGGTCGGTTGCTGCTGGAAGCGGGCGAAGACGAGGAGGCTCACGACGGCGCCCAGCAACGCCATCGCCATGTCCTGCTGGGCGTCCCAGACGTCGCCCTGGCTGCCGAGGAAGTCCGTCGCGTGTTGGCCGCCGAAGGAGATCGCGTACCACCACTCGAACAGCTCGTACGCGGCGCTGATGGCGAGGGCGACCGACACGCAGAGGAAGAAGATCCAGCGTCGCGATCGGAGCGGTGTCGTGCGCACGAGCAACTCGCGGGCCAGCAGCGCCGGGACGACGCCCTGGAAGAAGTGGCCGAGGCGATCGAAGTGGTTGCGGGACAGGTGGAAGACGCCGCGGGCCCACTCGCCCAAGGGCACGCGGGCGTAGGTCCAGTGCCCGCCGGCCAGGAGGATCAGCGAGAAGATCCACACGAGAACGTAGGTGATCGTGCTGAACCGGAAGCGGCGGTAGGTGAGCACGAGGACCGCCCCGCCGACGATGGCGGGAAACGTCTCGGAGATCCAGTTGAAGCGGTTCGTGGGCGACCAGCCCGAGACGACGAGCGCCGCGATGCCCGTCGCGAGGAGGAGCACGTGCACGCGGTTCGGGCCGGCCGGCGTCGACATCCCGAGCAGGCTACGGCGACCGGATGCGCGCGGCCAGCCCGCGTTCCGGAACCGGGCCGCGGCCGCTCCGAGGGCTCCCTCGGTGCCGACGGGGATGGGATCCGCCCCCCGAAGGAGGAGGCGCATGCGCGAGACGTCGAAGACGTTCGTCTGGCACGACCTGACGACCGCGGATCCGGCGGCGGCCGCAAGGATCTGCGGGGGCTCCGAGGGTGGACGTACGAGTCGCACTCGTCCCTTGGTCCCTACCGGATGATCCGCCCCGGTACTCGTTCGCTCGGCGGGATCATGGACCTACCGCCGGTTCCCGACCTTCGGCCGTTCCGGCTCGGCTACGTCTCGGTCGACGACGTGGACCGGACGCTCGCGATGGCCGGGGAGCACGGCGGCACGGTGATCCGGCCCGCCGGCGACATGGAGAACGTCGGCCAATTCGGCCTGCTCGGCGACCCGGAGGGCGCGCCGCTCGCGGCGTTCCCCTCCGCGCATCCCGAACCCGGGAACGAGGTGGGGTCCGCAGGTGCGGGACGGTTCGGCTGGGACGAGCAGGAACGGCAAGGACGTCGAAGCAGAAAAGGCGTTCTTCCGGGCGGTGCTGGGCGGGGAGTAGCAGCCGTTCGGTGCGAGCGACACCCTGATCCGGCGGGGCGAGAGGAGCCTCGGCGGCATGCCGGTCCTTCCCGACGACGCCCCCCACCCGCCGCACGGGATGCCGTACGTCGGGGTGGATGACGCGGATGCCGCGACGGCCCGGGGCGTGGAACTCGGGGGGGTGGACACGATCCCTCCGACCGACACTCCCGAGGTCGGACGGTGCGCGCTCAACCCCGACCCGCACGCCGCTCTCTTCTCGGTGATCGCGGGGACGTAGCCCCCCGCGGGCAGGGTCCGCGAACCCGGCGGGAATCCTGTCGGCTTCCGGCGGCCGAGTGCGTGGAGGGGGGTGGAGGACCTGTGATGACCCGCCCCCATGCCTTCCTGCTCCTCGTCCCTGCGGCCTGCCTGCTCGCCCTCGGCGCGTGCGGCGGCGGCGCCTCGACCGCCTTCACCCCGCCCCCGTCGCCGAAGTCGGACGTCTCCTTCACCGAGGTCCAGCAGTCCGCGCACGTGGACCTTCCCGCGGGCTCCCCGTGGGCCCCGGGGGATCTCCGGCTCGCCAACGCCCTCGGGACGGTACGCGTGCACGCCTCGGGCGACGGTGCCTGCACGATCTGGGAAGGGGCGCCGTTGCTGACGGCGGCGCTGGATCCCGACGGCAAGGTTGTCCTCCTGGGCTTCCTGGGCCCCCACACGGACACCCTCACGCCACGGACGACCGCGGTGGCGCTGCTCTACCTCGCGACCGCGGCGTTCGCCCTGCCGCCCGACCAGGACGTCGGGGCGCCGGACGCCCTCGCCGACGAGCCCCTCCTGGACGAGCTCGTCCAGGCGATTGGAGACGCCTACGCCGGCGGCGCGGCGAACCTCGAGGCGGCAAGGAACGCCTACGGCGCGGCGCTCGAAGACGCCGCCCGGGCCGTCATCGAACGCGTCCAGACGCAGGCGACGACCGTGGACCCGGGACCTCAGGACTCGGTGAGCGGCCTGCGCGTCCAAAGCCCCGTCCCGGAGGAGATCGAGATCACCAACTTCCTGCGCCGTCGCGCGACGGCATACCTCAGGACCACCGGCTACGTCCCGGCGAGTGGACAGGGCTTCGTGGACGTGGACGGCCACTGGACGCACTACTCGCTCGAGCCCACGACGGGCTTCAGCTCGCTCGTCGGGACCGTCCTGGCCTTCCTCTCGGGATCGGGCTTGTACACCCCCACCACGAAGCATCTCGAGGTGCCGTTCGACCCCTCCGACGCCACGGCGACGGAGTACCAGGTCGTCGCCGTCGGCCCCGGCTTCTCCTTCGGGGAGGCCTACTCGGACCTGACGTTCGAGCAGAAGGACGAGCTCGCGCGCCTCTACGCCCGGTCCGTGCTCCTGGACTTCGCGCTCCCCCTGATCGCGAACACGATCCTCCCCTTCGGGAAGAGTTGGGTGCAGTCCGCGATCGGCGACCCCGACGTCGTCGCCACCGTCCTCACGGGCGCGAGCGTGATCGTGGGCGAGCTCGACCTGAGGGCCAAGATCGACGCGGGCGACATCCGCGGCCTGCTCCTCGACACCGTGAAGCTCGTCCTGGAGAACACGAAGATCAAGGACGCCCTCTACAAGGCCTTCGAGGACTACCTCCGGGCGCACGGCGCGAAGGCAGGCTTCCAGGTGACGGCCGACGCGCTCCTGAGCGTCACGCAGATCGCCGACGCGGCGGGAACGTCCGTGGACAGCCTCGCCCAGATCGCCTCGTGGGCGGCGTCCGACATGGCCGACGAGTGGACCGTGGAGGTGACGAGCCCGAACGTCAACGTCTCCCCGCGCTACACGCAACGGGTGGAGGGAACGCCCGCTCCCGAGGTCACGCTCGAGGTCTCGGTCCAGGAACCGCCGCCACCGGGGCAGTTCTATCACTACGCCTGGACGATCGAGGGCAACGCCGGACACCTCAGCACGGACGGCGAGACCAGCAGCGGGATGGACGACACGGTCGAAGGCACCACGCCCTTCGCGCTCTACACGGCGGATGCCGGCAAGACCGGGACCGACGACGTCCTGGTGGAGGTGAGCTACGGCGAGGCCCCGGACCGCGTCGTCGTCGGTCGCGCACAGGCCACGGTGGAAGTGGTCGAGTTCCAGCCCGAACTCCTCCCCGACGAAGTCTCGGTCCACCCGGGGGAGGCGTCCGATGCGTTCGAGGTCCGCTTCCCCGGCGACCCCTCCACGTGGCCGAGTCCGCTCTACTTCGTCTGGTCCTCGGACGAGGTGCACGGCCACCTCGAGGGTGTGCCCAACGGAGGCTTCACCACGGAGCGGACGTGCACCTATCGCGCCGACCCCGACGTGGACACGCCCGCAGACGAGACGATCCGCGTCCAGGTGCTCACGAGCGAGGACGGCACCCAGATGCCGCTGGGCGAGGCCACGGCCACCGTCCACGTCGAGGAGAAGAAGAGCATCATCTTCGGCGACCTGATCTTCCACACCAAGGAGTTCAGCGACGAGTCCGGCAACGCGCGCGTGGCCATCGCCGTCATCGTGCGAATCACCTTCGAGCCCGGAGCGAAGAGCTACACGCTCCACGCGACCGGAGGCGACGATCCCTACTACTGGGGAAGCGAGATCGATCTCGGCGACGGCGCCCTCGAGACCTCGGAGCCCGTCGGACTCATCGAGGAAGGGGAGTACCCCGATGCCTTCTGGTTCCTCTCCGGCGGACAGGGACCGGCCCACGGCGAGGCCGACGGGCTCGCCTACTACCACTCCCGCTTCGACGGATTCGAGTGCAAGGTCACCGTGACCTACGACCACTGAGCACTCGAGAGAGGTGGCGCCCCGCCGCGGGTCGCGGCATGATGCGGCCCGCGATGAGCGCCCCGGCGAGCCCCGACGTGACGAGACTGCTGGAACGAGCGCGCGCCGGCGACGCGGAGGCCATGCGGGCCGCCCTGGAGTTGCTCTACGACGAGTTGAGGGTCATCGCCGCGCGCCGCATGGGCGCCCGCGCCCCCCGCCACACCCTCCAGCCGACCGCGCTGGTGCACGAGGCCTTCCTGCGCCTCGTCGGCCGCGCGGACCCCTGGGAGAGCCGCGGCCACTTCCTGGCCGTCGCCGCGCAGGCCATGCGCTCGATCCTCGTGGACCACGCTCGCCGGCGGCGCGCCGCCAAGCGGGGCGGGGGCGCCCGGCGGGATCCGTTCGACGAGGCGGTGGCCTGGTTCGAGGAGCGGCGGCTCGACCTCCTGGCGCTGGACGAGGCGCTCGACGAGTTGGCCCGCGTGCATCCGAGGGCGGCGCGTGTCGTGGAGCTCAAGTACTTCGCCGGACTGACCCACGAGCGCATCGCCGCGAGCCTCGGCATCTCCGAGCGCAGCGTCGAGCGCACCTGGGCGCTCGCGCGCGGATGGTTGCACCGGGCGCTGGGCGGGGAGACGGCGTGACGCAGGACGTGCGCCGGACGTGGGAGCGCCTCGAGCGCGTGCTGGAAGTGTTGCTCCCGTTGCCCGCCTCCAAGCGGGAGGCACGCCTCCTCGAGCTCCTTCCCGACGACGAGGCGCTCCGGGACGAGGCGCGGACCCTGGTCCGCGCCAGCGAGGAGGCGGCCTCCGCGCTACCCGCCCCCAGCGCAGGGACGGTGCAAGGGTGGTTCACCGCGGCCCACGGCGAGGCCGAGCCCGTCGCCGGCCGGCGGGTCGGTCCGTTCGAGCTCGTGCGCCTGATCGCTCGCGGCGGCATGGGCGTCGTCTACGAGGCGAAGCAGGTCGATCCCGAACGCACCGTCGCCCTGAAGATGCTGCGTAGGGGACCCGGCGGCGAGGACGCCGTCCGGCGGTTCCGGCGGGAGGGCCTGGTCCTCGCCCGGCTCCAGCACCCGGGCATCGCCACCCTCTACGACGTAGGGGCCCACGAGACGGCGGACGGCGACGCGGTCCCCTACCTCGTGATGGAGCTCGTCGAGGGGGCGCGTCCGCTCACGGTCCATGCCGCGGAGGCGCACCTCGACCGCGAGGCGCGGCTCGGCCTCCTCCTCCAGGCCGCCGACGCGGTCGCCGCGGGACACCGGCGGGGCGTCATCCACCGCGACCTGAAGCCGGACAACGTCCTCGTGGACGCGCACGGTCGCGTGAAGCTCGTCGACTTCGGCATTGCGCGCATGACGGACGGCGGCGCGCGGACGACCCTGACCCGCCCCGGCGCGCTGGTCGGCACGCTGGGCTACGTCGCGCCGGAGCAGCTCCTGGAGGGCGGGGCCGCGGACGACGTGCGCGTGGACGTCTACGCCCTGGGGGTGATCGCCTACGAGCTGCTCACCGGCCGCCCCCCCGTGGACCTCGGCGGCCTGGACGTCCTGCGTTCCATGCGCGCCGTGATGGAGACGCCCGCCACACCCGCGTCGCGCCACGTCCCGGGACTGCCCGCGGACCTCGTGCTGGTCCTCGCCAAGGCGCTGGAGAAGGACCCCGAAGGCCGGTATCCAACGGTGGACGCCTTCGCGGACGACGTCCGCGCCTTCCTCGACGCCCGCCCGGTGAACGCGAGGGCCCCCTCGTGGCACCACCTGCTGCGGCTCTTCGTCCGCCGACACCGCGTCCCCGTCCTCGCCGCGACCCTCCTGCTGCTGGGCCTCGCCGCCGCCACGTGGTGGAGCGTGGCGGCGGGCCGGCGCGCCCGGGAGGAGGAGGCGCGGGCGCGGGGGCTCCTCGCCGCCAGCCAGCGGATGGTGCGGGACCTCCTGGCGGAGCCGTACGGGGCCCTGGCCGGCGTGGAGGGCACGCTCCCGGCCCGCCTCGCGCTGGTCGAGCGGATCGAGGAAGGCGCCCGCGAGCTGAGGGCCGACGCCGGCGACGATCCCGACCTCCTCCGCGCGCTGGCGCAGTTGAACCTGCGGCTGGCTCGGTTGGACTTCGACCTCGGCGCGTCTCACCTCGGACGCCCCGACGCCGCGGCGGCGGCGTACGGCGAGGCGTTCGACCTCCTCTCGCGACTCGACGCGAGGGGCGAAGCGAGCGCCCCGCAGCACCGGGACGACCGCCTCGCCGCCGCAAGCGCCGCGTCCGGCCTCGGCGAGATCGCCCAGCACCGGGGCGACCTCGACGCGGCGCTCGCCCGCTACGAGGAGGCGCAGCGGATCCTCGACGCGCTGCGGCGGCGATGGCCCTCCGATCCCGTCATCCGGGACAACGCCTTGAACCTCGTGCTCCGCCGGGCGCGCCTGCTCGACGCGCGCGAGGAGAAGGAGCGGGCGATCACCCTCCTCTCGGCCGCCCTCGACGAGGCGCCGTCCGAATTCGAGGATGCCGACCCCGGGCTCCTCCGCGCACGCGGCCACATCGCCGACCTCCTCGGCGAGTTGGAACTCCTCGAAGGTCGTCCCGACCGGGCGAAGGCGCCGCTGGCGACGGCGCGCGCCACCTTCCAGGCCTACGCGCGGGTGACGAAGGACCAGGGCGAAGCCCTCCGCAAGCTTGCGCTCGTCCAGACGCATCTCGGCGACCTCTCGATGCAGCAAGACCGGGCGGCGGAGGCGCTGGAGCACTACCGGTCGGCCCTCGAGCACGACCAGCACGCGGCGGCCGCGGAGCCGGAGGACCGACTTGCCCGGCAGGCCGTGCAAGTGGACCACGCGAAGCTGGCGGAGGTCCTGGAGGCCGCCGGTCGGGTGAAGGAGGCCGTCGCGGAGCAACGGCAGGCCGCGCGTCTGGCCGAGCAGGCCGCGAAGGAGCAGTCCGAGTACCTCGATCCGAACCTGGACCTGCGCATCACCTGGCACCGGCTCGCCGGGCTCCTCGCCCGCGCCGGCGAGGAGGCCGAGGCGATCGATGTCTACGAGCGGGAACACGATCTGGCCCGGCGGCTCCACGAGGCGCTCCCCGACCACCCCGCGGTGGGGCTCGCATGGGCCGAGGCCCTCGACGGTCTCGGCCAAGCGCGGTGGATGGCGGCCGGGCAGGAGGACACGCCGGAGGGGACGGCGCTGCTGCAAGAGGCGGCGGAGCACTTTGGCGCAAGCCGCGACGCGTACGAGGCACTCGCGGCGGCGGATCGGTTGCCGGCCTGGGCGGCGGACGCACCCGATCGCCTCGCGGCGAAGGTCGCCGCGTGCGAGGAGCGCCTCGCCGCGGCGCGTGAAGAGGCCGAGCAGACGCCGAGACGAACGGCAAAGGGGCGGTGAAGTGTCGACGAACCCCCTTCGCCGCGCGCCGACGCGGCCGATCCGGCGGGGTAGAGCCCCCGCGTGCGACTCAGCCTCGTCACCGAGACCTATCCCCCCGAGATCAACGGCGTCGCCACGACGCTGGAGCGCCTCGCGTCGGGTCTCGCCGGACGCGGCCACGCCGTCGAGGTCGTGCGGCCCCGCCAACCGCACGAGAGCGGCGGAGCGGTGCCTCAGAGCGAACACCTCGTCGCGAGCGTGCCTCCCCTCTTCTATCTCGCCCTGCGGTTGGGGCTGCCGGCGCGAGGCGACCTCCGGCGACGGTGGCGGGGTCGCCGCCCGGACGTCGTGGCCCGTCAAGGAGCGACAGGGCGATGCGGGTTTCGTTCCCCGTCCACGGGGTGTCCTGGTGCGCTACTCGGGTCCGAGGCCGAGGCGCGAGGAGAAGGCGCGCCCTCAGGGTCGCCGACGACGAGCAACGCCGGCATCGGACGCGAGGGGCGGACGACCGAATCGCCATGCGGGATCCCTCGCGCCCGCCGATCCCGCCGGTCCCGCCTCCTTGGAGTCCTCCCGACCCCGGACACTTGGGCCGCGCGATTCGACGCCCGTTCGCGGGTCGTGCAGGCGAGCGTCCGGTCCCGCACGGCTACGGCTGCACGCCGTGCTCCGCCGGGGGCGGCGTGCCCACGGGGGTCCCTGCGCCCTGCCCGTCGCCCGCTCCCCGGCCGCCTCCCAGGACGAGGACGATCACGAGCGCGAGGATGCCGGCGAGGACGAAGGCGAGGACTTCGCGGCGGAGGCGCGGGTTGGGGGAGGGGCGAGGCATCGAGGTCTCCGGTGCGGCCCCCCATCCTCCCACCGGAACGGCAGGAGACGAAGGCCGGGGACGGGGCGCGGTGGAGGCACCGCCGGGCGGCCGCCTCCACGGATGGGAACGAACGGGACCCCCTTCGGGTTTGGCGCGGGTGTCCCGGGGCCCGGACGCCAGCAAGATCGGGGCCGTCCGGCGCCGCCCGCCGCGCCGGGCGGGGTGCATAATCCGGACGAGGCCGGCGACCTCCGCCCCGGATGACCCGGGCGCGGCCGAACGACGCCGGTCGGGGAGGAAGCGTGCTGAGCATCCAGGAGATCGCGGCCCGCGAGATCCTCGACAGCCGGGGCAACCCGACCGTCGAGGTGGAGGTCGAGCTCGAGGATTTCTCGCGGGGGCGAGTGGCCGTCCCGAGCGGCGCGAGCACGGGGATCCACGAAGCGGTGGAACTGCGCGACGGCGACCCCGCGCGCTACGGCGGCAAGGGTGTCCAGAAGGCCGTCCAGCATGTCGTCGAGGAGATCGCCGAAGCGGTGCTGGGCCTCGACGGCCTCGACCAGACGGGACTGGACCGCCGCCTGATCGAGCTCGACGGCACGCCGAACAAGGCGCGCCTCGGCGCCAACGCGATCCTCGGGGTCAGCCTGGCCACGGCGAAGGCCGCCGCAGCGGCCGTGGGGCTCCCCCTCTACCGCTACGTCGGGGGCGTGAGCGCGTGCCAGCTTCCGGTCCCCATGATGAACATCATGAACGGCGGCAAGCATGCCGCGGGCAGCACGGACTTCCAGGAGTACATGATCGTCCCCGTGGGCGCCACCACCTTCACCGAGGCCCTGCGCTGGTGCTCGGAGGTCTACCACGCGCTGAAGAAGCTGCTCGGCGCCGCCGGCTACGCCACGACGGTGGGCGACGAGGGCGGCTTCGCCCCCGCGATCGGGAGCAACGTGAAGGCGGTGGAGCTGATCCTGGAGGCGATCGGGAAGGCGGGGTACTCGACGCCCGACCAGTTCATGCTGGCGCTCGATCCGGCCGTCTCCGAGATCTACGACGCCGAGAAGGCCCGCTACGTCCTGGCGATCGAGGGAGGCGAGTTGACGAGCCGGGATCTCGTGGACCTCTGGGCGGACTGGTACGAGCGCTTCCCCATCATCAGCCTGGAGGACGGCATGGCGGAGGACGACTGGGAGGGCTGGCGCCTGCTCCACGAGCGTGTCGGCGACCGCCTCCAACTCGTCGGCGACGACCTCCTCGTCACCAACGTGCAGCGGATCCGCCGCGCGATCCAGGAGAAGGCGTGCAACTCGCTGCTCTGCAAGGTGAACCAGATCGGCACGCTCTCGGAGAGCATCGCGGCCGTGGACCTCAGCCACCGCGCAGCGTGGACCGTGGTGGTGAGCCACCGCTCCGGAGAGACCGCGGACGCCACGATCGCCGACCTCGCCGTGGCCCTCGACACGCGCCAGATCAAGACGGGAGCGCCCGCGCGGAGCGAGCGGGTCGCGAAGTACAACCAGCTTCTTCGGATCGAAGAGGAACTGGGCGACTCCGCGATCTACCCGGGTCGTAGCGCGTTCCAGCGTACGCTGTAGCTGGATGATCCCGCGCACGCCCGAAGAACGCCCCGAGTACATCTACCCGCCCGAGCCGTGGCGCATGGTGGAGCGCCGCTACTACCCCCACGACATCGCGAAGAACGAGACGCTGTTCAGCGTCGCCAACGGCTTCTTCGGGATCCGCGGGACGTTCGAGGAAGGCCAGCCCGTCTTCCAGCCCGGCACCTTCGTGAACGGGTTCTTCGAGACCTGGCCGATCGTCCACGGAGAGGACGCCTTCGGGTTCGCCCGGACGGGCCAGACCATGCTGAACGTCACCGACGCGACGCAGATCCGCCTCCACGTGGACGACGAGGCGTTCACCCTGCCACGTGCCGACCTCCTCGACTACGAGCGGGCGCTCGACATGCGGAGCGGGACGCTCGACCGCACGCTCGTTTGGGAGATGGCGTCCGGCAAGCGCGTGGCAATCTCTTCCCGCCGCATGGTCTCGTTCTCGCAGCGCCACCTCGCCGTGATCGAGTACACGGTCCGCCTGCTCAACGAGGACGCGCCGATCGTCATCGAGTCCGCGCTGGTGGCCGAGCGCGGACCGGGCGCCCAGAGCGAGGATCCGCGCCGGACCCGCCGTTTCAGCGAGCCCGTCCTCGATCCCCGGATCCACGACGCCTCGGGGCGGCGCCTCCTGCTGGTCCACCAGACGCCCAACAGCCTCCAGACGATCGCCTGCGGGGCGGACCACGAGGTCGAGACGGACGCCGTCGCGAACGAGGGCGTCGAGGCGTCGCCGGGCGAAGCGACGTGGACGCTCACGGTCGGGGGCCGCAAGGACGTGCCCATCCGCATCGTGAAATACGTCTCCTACCACGTCTCGCGCACGGCCTCCGCGCAGGAGCTGTCGCGGCGGGTTACGCGGACGTTGGACCGGGCCATGCAGCAGCGCGCGCCCCATCTCGTCGAGGAGCAGCGGCGCTACCTGGAACGCTTCTGGAACCGCGCCGACGTGGAGATCGGCGGCGACCCGGCCGCCCAGCAGGCGATGCGATTCAACCTCTTCCACGTCCTCCAGGCCTCCGGTCGCGCGGAGGGGATCGGGGTCCCGGCCAAGGGGCTGACGGGGCAGGGCTACGAGGGGCACTACTTCTGGGACATCGAGATCTACGTCTTCCCGTTCCTCGTCTACACCTCGCCGCGTATCGCGAGGAATCTCCTGAAGTGGCGGTACCGACGACTCGACCTCGCGCGGCGACGGGCCATGGAGGTGAACCAACGCGGTGCCCTCTACCCCTGGCGCACGATCAGCGGCGAGGAGGCCAGCGCCTACTACGCGGCGGGAACCGCCCAGTACCACATCAACGCGGACATCGTCTACGCGCTCAAGAAGTACGTCGACATCACCGGCGACACGGAGTTCCTGTACGACTACGGCGCGGAGATCGTCGTGGAGACGGCCCGCCTCTGGGAGGACCTAGGCTTCTACTCGCCAAGCCACGACGGTAGGTTCTGCATCCAGGGCGTCACGGGACCAGACGAGTACAACACGGTCGTAGACAACAACGCCTACACGAACCTCATGGCGCAGCTGAACCTCCGGTACGCGGTGGATACGGTCACCACGATGAAGGAGAGCGAGGGGGAGCGCTACACGGCCCTCGTGCACGCCACCCGGCTCCATGAGACCGAGCTGGAACGCTGGCGACAGGCCGCCGACGCCATGTTCGTCCCGTACGACGAGGAGAAGGGGATCCACCTCCAGGACGAGACCTTTCTCCGGCGCGAGCCCTGGGACTTCGAGAACACCCCTTCCGACAAGTACCCGCTCCTGCTGCACTTCCACCCCCTGGTGATCTACCGGCACCAGGTCATCAAGCAGGCCGACGTGGTGCTGGCGATGTTCTTGCTCTCGCACGAGTTCGACGGGGATCAGGTGCGCCGGAACTTCGAGTTCTACGATCCGCTCACCACGGGCGACAGCAGCCTCTCCGCGGCGATCCAGGCCGTCGGAGCCGCCGAGACCGGGGACCGGGACAAGGCGTACCGCTACGCGATGTACGCCCTCCACATGGACCTGGGCGACCTTGGCCGCAACGTGGTGGACGGCTGCCACATCGCCTCCATGGGGGGCACGTGGATGGTCATCACGTACGGACTGGCCGGCCTTCGCGACTGGAACGGACGCATCGGCTTCGAACCGCGACGCCCCCTCCGCTTCCAGCGGATCCGGTTTCCCTTGACGATCAAGGGGTCGCTCCTGCGTGTGGCGATGGATCCCCGGAGCGTGCGCTACCGGCTGGAGCACGGGCCGGCGCTCACGATCCACCACCACGACGAGGAGATCGCGCTCACGCCCGAGCGACCCGAGGCCGAGCGCCCCTACCGCAACCACGAGGCGGATTGACCCCCTTGGCGTCGGCCCTCACTCGGTCCAGGCGCGCAACCGGCGGATCAGGGCGAGCGTGGAGGCGTCGTGGTCGCCGGGGTGCCCCCCGCCCAACTCCCCCTCCAGTCGGCGGGCCAGGGTCTTGCCCAATTCGACCCCCCACTGGTCGAAGGGATTCACGTCCCAGATCACGCTCTGGACGAAGACCTTGTGCTCGTAGAGCGCGACGAGCGCGCCCAGCGTCGTCGGCGTGAGCCGGCGGTAGAGCAGCATGGTCGTCGGACGGTCGCCCGGCATCGCCTTGTGCGGGGCGAGCCGACGGGCCTCCTCCTCGGTCGCGCCGCCGGAGACGAGATCCAGGAAGGCCTCCTCCTCGGTCCGGCCCCGCATGAAGGCCTCCGCCTGCGCGAGGGCGTTCGCCAGCACCCCCCGCTGGTGGCCCGGCAGGGACGACGAGGACTCGCCGGCCACGATCAGGTCGCAGGGAACCAGTTGGGTGCCCTGGTGAAGGAGCTGGTAGTAGGCGTGCTGCGCGTTGTTGCCCGGACCGCCGAAGACCACGGGACAGGTCGGAACACCCACGGGGGAGCCGTCGCGCCGGACACTCTTGCCGTTGCTCTCCATCGCCAGCTGCTGGAGATGCGCCGGAAGGAGCCTCAAGGCCCAGTCGTAGGTGAGCACCGCGTGGGCCTTCGTGTCGAAGAAGTCCGTGTACCACACGCCGAGCAACGCCATCACGACGGGAAGGGAACGGTCGAGGGGGGCGAGGCGGAAGTGCTCGTCCATCTCGTGGGCGCCCGCGAGCATCTGCTCGAACGCGTCCATGCCGACGAGCAGCGCCACGCTCAGGCCGATCGCCGACCAGAGCGAGAAGCGCCCCCCCACCCACTCCCAGAATCCGAACATGTTCTCGGGGTCGATCCCGAATGCCTGGACCCGCTCCCGGTGGGTCGAGACGGCTACGAAGTGACGCGCGACGGCGGATCCGTCGCCGAGCGCCTCGGTGAGCCAGCGCCGGGCGCTCGTCGCGTTGGCCAGCGTCTCCTGGGTCGAGAACGTCTTCGACGCGACGACGAAGAGCGTCGTCTCGGGGTCCAGATCGCGGAGCACGCCCTCGAGGTGGGCCCCGTCGAGGTTCGAGACGAAGTGCCCGCGGACGGCCGGGTCCCGCCAGGGGTCGAGCGCGGTGGCGGCCATCGCCGGACCCAGGTCCGAGCCGCCGATGCCGATGGCCACCACGTCATGGATGCGCTTGCCGGTGAAGCCCCGCCAGGCGCCCGTGCGCACCTCCTCCGTGAACGCGCGCATGCGGGCCAGCACGCCCCGGACGGCGGGCATCACATCCTCACCCTCCACGACCACCGGGGTCTCGCTCCGGTTCCTCAACGCCGTGTGGAGCGCCGCCCTGCCCTCCGTCTCGTTGACGACGGCGCCCGCGAACATCCGGTCCCGGCGGCCTTCGACGTCGCACGCCTCGGCCAGGTCCACCAGGAGAGGGAGCGTCTCCGGCACGACGCGATGCTTGGAGGCGTCGAGAAGCAGGCCGCAGGCCTCGAAGGTCAGCCGCTCCGCGCGGGACGGATCCTCCCCGAACAGGTCGCGGACCCGTCGCGGCGCGACCACCGTGTGGTGCTCCCGGAGGGCCTTCCACGCCGCCTCCCGCCGCTCGTGGGCCATCGCCGTCCTCCTGCCGCCGTCCGCGTCCCCGGACGATACCGTCGATCAGGCTCGGAGGCGGCGCACGGCGGCGGCGACGGTCCGGCCGTCCACCGAGGCGCCCTGGGCCTTCAGGTGCTTCATGGCGAGCCCCGTCGCCTGGCCCTCACTCGCCGCGGCCCTGAGGTCATCGGCGACGGGTCCCAGCGCCGCCGACGTCTCGTCCTCGTCCAGCGTGCGGGGCACGAGCGTCCCCAGGATCTCGTTCTCCCGCCCGAGCCGCTCCTTCGTCCCGGTGTCGGGCGCCGCCGCGATGGACTCCTCGTTGGCCTTCACGATCTTCCGGACGACGGCGACGGCCTCGTCGTCCGTGAGGTCGCGCCCGTCGCGGACGGCACGGGCCTGGATCTCGCCGAGGGCGACCTTGAGAATCCCCCGGGTGGCCGCGTCCCGGGCCTTCATGGCCTCGACCATCCGCTCCCGGATCCGTTCGACGAGCATGTTCGGCCTCCCTTCGCACCGGAAGGGTGAATGGTAGCGCCCGCGCCCGCCCCCAACAGAACCCCCACACTTCGGTTGCGGCCGGACCGGCTCCGCGGCCGATGGGAAGGTCGGAGTCGGACGCATGGGCTATGCACTGGAACAGGCCGAGCGGACGGGCGATGCGGAGATGCCGAACGCCGCCGCCCCCCCTCCTCCCGCGCCGCGGCCGCCCCAGCCGGTGCTCCTGCAGACCCTCTTCCGCATCGCCGCCCGGGCCCCGTCCCTCGATCGCGACGCCCTCATGGGCCGCCTGTGCACGGCCATCGCGAACCACTACGGGGCCATCACCTGCTCGATCCACGCCGATCAGAGCGGCTGGCCGACCGCCTCCGCCGAGCCGATCCGCGCCGTGAAGCGGATGCGGGCGCTCGACCGGGCACGGCGCGAGACGATGGAGGCGCAACTGGTCCAGGCGGTGTTCCGCGAGCAGAAGCGCCTGAGCGCCCTCGACCTCGAGAACCGTGAGGACGTCGAGAGCTTCCTGCAGCGCACGCTCGGCGTGATCGACGTATTCGCCTTCCCGATGTTCGTGGCCGACCGGGTCGCCGCCGTGCTCGTGCTGATGCTGTCGCTGAGCTCCGATCCTCTCGCGGAGAGCGACCTGCACGCGCTGCGCTCCGCCGGCGAGCTCCTCGCCCTGGCGAAGCCCTCCGACGACCCTCTCTGACCGGGCCCGGGCTCAGGGATTCCCGAGGAGAATCTGCACGGTGTCCGTCGTCGCGCTGGCGTACGCCGCGTCCGGCAGGCCGTCGCCGTCCAGATCCTGGACCCAGACGCGGCCGCCGCGGTTCTCGAGGCCGTCGAGACGCTGACGCGTCTTGAGGACGTAGACGGGGTCGCCCCTGAGGACGGCGATCGACCCTTCGGCGCCGTCGAGGACCAGGAGGTCCCCCCTCCCGTCGCCGTCGAAGTCCCCGGTGCCGCATCCGAGCGGCTTCATGCCGGCAGGCGCCGCCATCAGGCTCGCGTAGCCGCCCGCCCCGTCGGGCGTGAAGCACTCGACGAAGCCCACGGCCGTCGCGATGACCGTGATCTCCGGGGCACCATCCGCGTCCAGGTCGGAGACGACCACCTCCACGGGATCCGGAGCCGTCTGGATCGTGGCCGAGACCGAGAAGGTCCCGTCTCCCTGCCCGGTCAGGACCGCGACGCTGCTGTCTCCCTGGATCGCCACCACGAGGTCCAGGGCGCCGTCCCCGTCCAGATCGGCCAGCGCCATCCCCGCGGGACGATCCCCGACCTCCACGCTGTCGATGAGGTCGAACGAGCCCTCGCCATCGCCGATCCACACCTCGATCTCCGATCCCCCGGCGAGGCCGACCAGCAGATCGACCGCGCCGTCGTCGTCGACGTCCGCGAGGCAGATGCGCCCCGGCAGGTCGCTCGGCTCGATCCGGAGGGACTCCTCGAAGCCGAGCGCGCCGTCCCCGGAGAGAACCACCACGGCCCCGTCCTCGGCCAGGGACACCACGAGGTCGAGGTTTCCGTCCCCGTCCACGTCTCCCGCCTCGATCGAGCAGGGACCGGCGCCCACGGCCACCGTCTCGGCATCGTCGAAGGTGCCGTCGCCCGCGCCGGCGAGGATGCTGATCGTCCCCTCCGCCAGGTTGGCAGTCACCACGTCCGCCGCTCCGTCCCCATCGAGATCGGCGACGACGAGGTCGGTCGGCTCCGTGCCCACCGACACGGCGACTCCCACGGAGAAGGTGCCCCGCCCGTTGGCGGTCGCGCACACCTCCGGCGAGTCGGGTCCCTCGCCGCCGTCCTCCATCACGGTCACGACGAAGTAGACCGTGGTGCCGGCCTCGAGATCCGCGACGACGAACGGGCTGGTCGCGTGGTCGTAGCGGCGGCCGCCTTCGAGGCTCTCCCAGTTTTCGCTCGTGACGCCCGGCTCGGTCGCGATGTAGAGGACGTAGACCGCGCCCTCGTACACGTCCGACCAGGTGATCGTCACCTCGCCCGGGCCCTCCTCGCCCGAGAGGTCCCCGACCATCATCGGTGCTTTGGGGATCGCGGACACGAGCGCGGAGTCGGGGCTTGGGCCGGAGTCGTTCCGTGCGACCACGCGGAAGAACAGCTCGACGCCGGGCTCGAGCCCGGTGAGGTCCAACGGGCTCGAGACCTCCGTGAGGCACTGCCCCCGGGGCAGCGTCGCCCACGCCTGGCTGTCCAGGTCCCCACTCGCCGCGAGGTACACGTCGTAGGCCGTGGCGCCCGGCGCGGGACTCCACTCGAGGCGAATCGCCTCGTCCGCGGGGGTCGCCGCGAGACCGGCCGGGGCCGCCGGCGGGAGCAGGCCCGCGACCTCCTCGGAGAGGACCGACTGGCGCTTCTTGTCGAAGGCGTCCACCCGTGCGCACCAGGCGGTGCCGGGCTCGAGGTCCTCGATGGCCAGGTCGGTGGCGTCCGTCACGGTCTCGACGCGACCGCCGGGCATCGTGTCGATGTCCTCGACCGTGATGCCGGCCGCGCCGGCGAGATAGACGTGGTAGCCCTGCGCGCCCTCGACCGCTTCCCACGAGACGGTGAGTTGCTCCGTCCCCACGGTCATGGCGACGGACGACGGTTGGGCGAGGTCGGGCAGCTTGGGTACGAACGACGGCGCGCCGCCCCCGCCCCCGCAACCCGCCAGGGCACCCAGAGCCAGGATCGCCAACCAGGATCCGCGGTATCGCATCGTGACCCTCGCGATCTCCCGGCACGCCGCCGGGCAGAGGAAGCACGGGCTCCCTCCGAGCCGTCGCAATGCAACGGCCGTTCCCCCGGTGCGCCTTGCCGTCGCCGGGCCTCGAGGACCGGATCGGTCCCCGATCGCAACCCGCGGCCGCACGATCGTTTCCGTTCACGCGTGCCGATGCAGGACCCGTCCGAACGGTTCCCGACGCCGTCCGGGGCGGCCCCCGCGCTGGCCGTGGGGCGACGCGGAGCTTTCCAGTTCGAGGAAACATCGTTGCCGAAACGACGCCTCGAATGCGCAACCAGACCCGATGTTCCGGGGTTCGCGGCGGGGCCCCTTGGTGGCAAGGAGGTTGCCGATCGTCCGCTCAATGCGCCCACGCCGGCATCGCGCCCAGGTCGATGCCCAGGATCGCCGGGCCGAGCAGGTAGACGGTGGCCGTCACCAACACCACGCCCAGGAAGTTGAGCAGGACACCACCGCGCACCATGTCGCTCATCCGCACCTCGTCGGAGGCGAACACGATGGCGTTCGGCGGGGTCGCCACGGGCAGCATGAACGCGCAGGAGGCCGAAAGCGTCGCGGGAATCATCAGGAGGAGGGGATGGACCCCGATGCCCACCGCGAGCGCCCCGAGGATCGGAAGCGCCATCTGCGTCGTCGCCGTGTTCGAGGTCAGCTCGGTCAGGAACGTCATCAGCAGGCAGACCGCCGCGACGAGCAGCAGGGGCGGGGCCGTGGAGAGCCCTTCGAGCCGGGTAGCGAGCCACCCGGACAGGCCGCTGGCCGTGAACCCCCTGGCGAGGGCGAACCCCCCGCCGAAGAGCAGCACGATGCCCCAGTTGATCCCGTGTGCCGTCTTCCAGTCCATGAGCCGCTCCCGGCCCCCGCGACCCGGAAGCACGAAGAGCAGGGAAGCCACGAGGATCGCGACCGTCCCGTCCCCGATCTTCGCGGCGCCGGGGATGAGCAGCGTCCAGCCGATCTTCGCCCCCCCGATGTCGAGGGGGACGCGGAACATCCACAGGAGGACGAGGAGGCCGAACAGGACGAGGATGATCCGCTCCTCGGGGCGCACGGGCCCCAGCTCCGCGTGCGCCTTCCTGAAGACTTCGTTGTCGGCGACGAGGCCGCGCTGCGGGGTGGGAAAGAGACGCCCGAGCAGCAACCAGGTGAGGAGGAGGAACACGACGGAGAGGGGGAGCGCGAACAACAGCCAGTGGGTGAAGGAGATGCCCGGCGCGTCCGGGAACGTCTCCGACAGGATCTGCACGAAGGCCAGGTTGGGAGGCGTCCCGATGAGCGTCGCGAGACCGCCGAGCGAAGCCCCGTAGGCGATGCCGAGGAACAGCCCCACGGGGTAGCGACCGACGACGCTTCGGCCCACGGCCTCCCGGAGTTGGAGCACGAGCGCCGTGGCCATGGGCACCATCATCATCGTGGTGGCCGTGTTCGAGATCCACATGGAGAGGAACCACGTCGCGACCATGAAGCCGAGCAGGAGTCGCCGGGGCCCCGTCCCGATCGTGAGGATGATGCGCAGGGCGATCCGACGGTGGAGGTTCCAGCGCTGCATGGCAAGGGCGAACAGGAACCCGCCGATGAAGAGGAAGATCGTGTCGTTGAAGTACGCCTTCGCCACCTCCCCGGCGTCGAGGAGTCCGAGGAGGGGGAAGAGCGCGACCGGGAGCAGCGCGGTGGCGGGAATGGGGATCGCCTCGGTGATCCACCAGGCCGCCATCAAGAGGGCCACGGCGGCCATGCGCGTGATCTCCGGCCGCGCCGGATCGAGGTCCCCGAAGACCCCGAGCAGGACGGCGGCCGCGGGCACGACGACCAGCGCGGTCCGCCGGATCCGGCCCCCGCCGCTGGCCGCCCTCGTCACGATCGCGCCTCCCGCCGTCCCCCCCATCCTACGAAAGGTCACTGCAGCCGCGAGGGCGTCACAGGGGCGGGAACGCCCGGGCGCAAGCGGCGGCCGAAGCCCGGCGTCCGCGGGAGAATGCCGGGCGTTCAGCCCGGACGCCGCACGGCGTTCGAGGAAGGGGCGGGATGCGCGAGACGATGCACCTCTGGCCGGAGACGCCTCGCGAGGCGGCGGGGCGCGTGCGCCTGCCGGCGATCGTCGAGGTCCGGGGGGACAAGCGCTGGGAACTCGCCTACGACGTGCCTGCCGACCAGCGTCCCGTCGAGGACGACTGGAGCGACGCCCTGCTCGTCGCGATGGTCATGATCGCCATGCACGAGGGCCGCGACCTCCACCTCCACGGCCGCTCGTCCGCGTCGCTGCTGGAGAACCTGCGGGCGTTCCAGGCCGTCTGGCATGCGTGGAAGCCCCGGCGCTTCCAGGTGGTGGACCTCCGCGTGGACGGCACCCGGGAGCCGAAGGCCCGCGGCAAAGGGCGCTCCGTCGCCGCCTTCTCCGGCGGTCTCGACTCCTGCTTCACCGTCTACCGGCACACCCTCGACCGCGACGGTCGGAGGGACTCGCCCCTGGCGGCGTGCGTCATGGTGCACGGGTTCGACATTCCCCTGGACGACGAAGCGGGGTTCGAGCGGGCCCTTGCCCGCGGTCGAAAGATCCTCGGGACGGTCGATCTCCCGCTCGTCCCCGTGCGGACGAACTGGCGGGAGCGCTCCCGCCGGTGGCTGGACCAGCACGGAGCCGCCGCGGCCGCCTGCCTCCACCTGTTCGGGGGCCGCTTCGACCGGGGGCTCATCGCCAGCACCTACGACCGGGGCCACTTCACGCGGATCGGATCGAACCCCCGGACCGATGCCCTCCTGTCCTCCGACCAGTTCGCGATGCACCACGACGGCGCCTCGTACACCCGGATGCAGAAGGTCCAGGCCGTCGCGCGCTGGCCGGCCGCGACCGAAGGCCTGCGCGTCTGCTGGGAGGGAAGCGAGCACGATCGCAACTGCGGACGTTGCGCCAAGTGCGTCCTGACCATCCTCGGCTTCCGGGCCCAGGGCCTGCCCCTCCCGGCCTGTTTCGACCGGGATGTGGACGAGGACCGCCTCCGCGACCTTCCCATCGAGACGGTGGCCCAGTACGCCTTCCTGGAGGAGGTCTTCGACCACGCGAGCGCCAACGGCCGGGAGGGGGAGGCCTGGGTGCGAACGCTCGGAAACCGGCTCCGACGGGCCCGGCGCGAACGCTCTCCCTGGGCCGCCCTGGCCCGTCGCCTCGCCCGCGCGATGCCGCTCACGCAAGGCGCTTGAGCCAGCGGCGGATCTCGCGGCGCACGTTCGCGGGCGCGGTACCGCCGGGCGCGCGCCGCGCCCGGACCGAGGCCTCGGGCGTGAGTACGGCCGCGACGGACCCATCGAGGCGCGGATGGGCGTCCCGCAGCACGCTGTCGGGCAGATCCGCGAGCCCCACGCCGCGGGTCTCCGCCTCGCGAACGAGCCGGCCGACGGCGTCGTGCGCCTCCCGGAACGGCACGCCCCTCGCCGCGAGCCAGTCGGCCACCTCCGTCGCGAGGAGGTGGCCGGACGGGTCCTCCACCGCCTGCCGCATGCGCGCCGTGTCGAACGAGAGGTCCTGCGCCATCGCCGTGGCCACCTCCAGCATGGCGAGCAGCGCATCCTCGGCCGCGAAGAGGTGGACCTTGTCTTCCTGCAGGTCCTTGAAGTAGCCGAGCGGCAGACCCCGCTGGATCGCGAGGAGCGCGGCGTGCCCGCCGGCCACGCGGACGGCGAAAGCCCTCAAGAGCTCCGCCCCGTCGGGGTTGCGCTTCTGCGGCATGATGCTGGATCCGGTCGAGACCGCGTCGCCGAGGCGGGCGAAGCCGAACTCGCGCGAGGTCCACAGCACGAGATCGGCGCCGAATCGGGAGAGGGTCGTCGCCGCGAGCGCCATCGCGCCACAGAAGCCCGTCACCTCCTGCCGGGACGACACGGCGGCGAGGCTGTTCGGCGCGGGCCGTCGGAAGCCGAGCTCGCGCGCCACCTGACGGCGGTCCACGGCATGGGCGACGCCCGCCCCCGCGCCGCTTCCGAGCGGACAGTCCTCCTTCTCGAAGGCGAGGGCCCGGTGGTCGCGCTCCAGCATCTCCACCCAGGCGAGGAGGACGTGCCCCAGGAGCACCGGCTGGGCGCGCTGGAGGTGCGTGTAGAAGGGCAGGATCGCCTCGCCGTCCCGCTGGGCCAGCGTCACGAGGGCGCGCTGCAGGCGGCGGACGCCCTCGCGGATCCGGATGGACGCGTCGGCCACGTACAGGAGGAGGTCCGTCGCCACCTGGTCGTTCCGGCTGCGGGCCGTGTGGACGCGCCCCCCGTCCTCCCCCACCAGCTCGGTCAGCCGGCGCTCCACGGCCATGTGCACGTCCTCGTCGCCGGAGCGGACGTCGAAACACCCTTCGCGCCACTCCGCCTCGATCGTGTCGAGCCCCCGGAGCAGACGCTTCACGGCGGCCGCGGGGAGGATGCCGCACCCGCCCAGCATGCGGACGTGGGCGCGGGACGCTTCGAGGTCCTGCGGCCAGAGGCGCCGGTCCACGTCGATGGACCGGTTCACCCGGTCGAGTGCCGGGTGGACGTCCTCGGCGAAGCGGCCCGAGACGAGGCCGCGCGCGCCGCTCCGGCGCGCTTTCCCGCCCCGTTTACCTCTCCTGGGCCCGCTCATGCCTCTCCCCCCAACCAGGACCGCGCGATCGCCTCGTACGCTGCGGCCGCCGCTTCCACCTGCACCACGGCCACCCACTCGTCGGGGGCGTGGCTCGCCGCGCTCGTCCCCGGCCCCATCACGACGCCCGGGACGTGCCGGACGTGGAAGAGATCCGACACGCCGTAGAAGACCCGCGTGCGCCCCGACGGGCTGGCGGCCAGCGCGTGGCGCACGATCGCGGCGTCCTCGGGCGTGAGCACGGGGGTGAGCCGCCGGCTCTTGACGACCACCTCGCTCGACACGGCCGCGCGGAGGCGATCGAGCATCGCGTCGTTGTCGCAGACCGGGGTGGTCCGGCCATCGAGCTCGACGCGGCACTCGCCGGGGACGACGTTCGACCGCGTGCCGCCCCCGATGACCGTGGGGACGAGCGTGGCGGGGCCGAGCGCCGGGTCGGGCTCCCCGAGGTCCAGCGCCTCGACGGCGAGGACGTCGCGCGCCGCGAGCAGCAGCGCGTTCTCGCCCTCCCAGGGGCGCGAGGCGTGCGCGCTCCGCCCTCGGGCGAGGAGCGTGGCCCGCAGCAGCCCCCGTTGACCGCGGCAGACCTCCAACTCCGTGGGCTCCCCCACGACAGCCGCCGTGAAGGACGGAAGCTCGGGGGCCACCGCCTCCAGGCCTTCCCCGCCCGTCTCCTCGTCGCAGACGAAGGCGAGCACGAGGCGGCCTCGGAGCGTACCCCTTCGGACGCGCGTCGCGGCCCAGGCCATCGCCGCCACGCTCGACTTCGCGTCGTTGCTGCCCCGGCCGTGCACCTTCCCGTCCTCGAGCGCCGCGTCCCAGGGGTCGCGCGTCCACCCGCTCCCCGCCGGCACCACGTCGATGTGCGAGCACAGGAGCAGGCCGGGGCCGTCCGGGTCGCGCCCTTCCACGGTCGCGACGACGTTCCGCCCCAGGACGCGCGCCTCGATCCCGTGCGCGCCGAGCCAGGCGTGAAGGGCGTCCCGGCAGGCGTCCTCCTCCCCGGAGACGGAGGGGATCCGCACCAGCGCGCGCAGCAGGTCGACCGGGCTCACGGGGTCTCCCCGCGCTCGATGAGCGTGCCGACGCCCGCGTCGGTGAAGAGCTCGAGGAGAAGGGAGTTCTGCTCGACGCCGCTCAGGATGTGGCCGGCCTCGACGCCGCCGTCCACGGCCTCCATGATCGTTTGCACCTTCGGGATCATGCCCCCGGCGATCCATCCTTCGCGGATCGCCTCCTTCGCCTCCTCGACGGTCAATCGCGAGACGAGGGTCGCGGGGTCGGAGGGGTCGCGCAGGAGGCCGGGGACGGCCGTCAGGCTCAGGAGCTTCGCCGCGCCGAGGTCGCGGGCGATGACCCCGGCGACGGTATCCGCGTTGATGTTGAGCACGCCGCCGTCGGTGTCGCTCCCGAGGCTCGATACCACCGGCACGTAGGAGTGTTCGACCAGCAGCGAGAGCAGCGTCGTGTCCACGGCGGTGACATCGCCCACGTGGCCGAAGTCCACGAGCTGCGTCTCCCCCGTCGCCTCGTCGCGCACCTCCGTGGGCGGGCGGCGCGTCGCGTGGAGGATCCCGCCGTCCACGCCGCTCAGCCCCACGGCCTGGACGCCGTGCCGGCGGAGCACCGACAGGATGTCGAGATTGATGCTCCCGGCGAAGACCATCTTGGCGACGGCCAGGGTCTCCTCGTCCGTGACCCGCCGCCCCTGGATCATCTTCGGCTCGAGGCCCAGCCGGCGGCTCAGCGCCGTCGCCTGCGGGCCGCCGCCGTGCACCACCACCATGCGGATGTTCACGTGGGCGAGGAGGGAGATCTCCTGGGCGAGGGAGTCGAGCGCGCGCTCGTCGGCCGCGATCTCCCCGCCGAGCTTCACCACCATGATCCGGCGGCGGTGACGGCGGAGGTACGGCAGGGCCTCCTTGAGCAGCGAGACGTCCCTCACGATCCCACCTCCACGCCGAACGCACGGCACAGCGTGGCCTTCTGCACGTCGAGGCGCGCGCCCGCCTGCTCCCCCACCACGCTCGCCGGACCGTCGAGCACCTCGTCCGTCGCCACCACGCCGCGCCGGATGGGTAGGCAGTGCATGAAGACCGCGTTGTCCGTCGCGGCCATGGCGGCGGCGTCCACGCGCCACTCGGGGTGGGCGCCGACGGCTTCCCGTCCGGCCCCCTCGTCACCGTAGGCGCCGCGGGGCCCCCAGGACTTCGCGTAGACGACCCGCGCGCCCTCGAACGCCTCGCGCCGATCGGCGGTCGTCGCCACGCGCCCCCCCGCGGCCCGCGCGAGCTCGTCCGCCTCCCCCACCACGTCCTCGTCGAGGTCGAACCCGGCGGGGCGCGCCACGACCACCTCGTGCCCGTCGCGGGCGAAGGCGACGAGTGCGGCGTGCGGCACGGCGAGAGGCAGCGGCTTCACGTGGGGCGCCCACGTGATCGCGATCTTCACGCGCTCCCCTCCGAGGCGGCGGCGGACGGTGAGCGCATCGGCGAGCCCCTGGTGGGGATGGTCCATCGCCGACTCGAGGCTGAGCACGGGCACCGTGGACGCGCGGGCGATGCTGCGGATGACGGCGTCCTCGCGATCCTCGGCCCGGTCCCGGAGCGCGGCGAAGCTCCGTACGCCCAGGAGGTCCAGCATGCGACCCAGGACGGGGATGCCCTCCCGGACGTGCTCCGCCGCGGCGCCGTCCATGATCACGCGGTCGCGGTGCTCGAGCGCCCAGAGCCCGCCGCCGACCTGGAGGTGGAGGGCGTGGGCGCCCAGGTCGTGGCAGGCGACCTCGAACGCCACGCGCGTGCGCAGCGAGGACTGGAAGAAGAGCATCCCGGCCCGCCGGCCTGCCAGCAGGGGCTCGCGCCCGCGCTTGCCCGCGAGCGTCTCGGCGTCGACCAGGAGCCGCTGCCAGGTGGTGTCGTCGAGGTCGCGGAGGCCCAGGAGGTGCCAGGGGGAGCCATGCATGGCGCAAGACGGTACCACCAGCGGACGCGCGGTTCCTTCGGCGCGCGACGCGCACCTCCGTGGGCGGGCGGCGCGTCGCGTGGAGGATCCCGCCGTCCACGCCGCTCCGCCCCACGGCCTGGACGCCGTGCCGGCGGAGCACCGACAGGATGTCGAGATGGATGCTCCCGGCGGCGACCATCTTGGCGACCATCTTGGCGACGGCCGGGGTCTCCTCGTCCGTGACCCGCCGCCCCTGGATCCGCTTCGGCTCGAGGCCCAACCGGCGGCTGAGGGCCGAGGCCTGCGGGCCGCCGCCGTGCCCCACCACCCTGCGGATGTTCCCGTGGGCGAGAAGGGAGATCTCCGGGGCGAGAGACTCCAGCGCGCGCATCGGCCGCGATCTCCCCGCCGAGCGTCACCACCACGATCCGGCGGCGGTGACGGCGGAGGTAGGGCAGGGCCTTCCTTGAGCGGCGAGACGTCCCTCACGATCCCACCTCCGCGCCGAACGCGCGGCACGGCGTGGCCTTCGGCACGTCGAGGCGCGCGCCCGCCCGCTCCACCACCACGCTCGCCGGACCGTCGGGCACCTCGTCCGTCGCCATCACGCCGCGCCGGATGGGTAGGCAGTGCAGGAAGACCGCGTCGTCCGTCGCGGCCGTGGCGGCGGCGTCCGCGCGCCACTCGGGGTGGGCGCCGACGGCCCGCCGGAGGCGGCCGGTGGTCTCGCGGGCGGCGGCCGCGGCCTCGGTGGCGCCCGGCGGCGCGGTCGCGCGGGCGGTACCCTCCACGACGGAGATCCCACGGGGGCCCGAACGGGTCGGTGCGAATCCCTCGCGGCCACGGGTATGCTCGGTCGGAGGGTCCCGCCGGGGCCCTTCGAACTCTTCCCCCCACGATCCAGCGGGGCGCCACGGGCGCCGCCTCTTCCCCGGGAGCACTCCGGATGTTGGACCCTGTCAGCGCATCGGGCAAGGCGTTGGAGGACGCGTTCTTCGCGGAACGCGACCGCGTGAAGCTGGCCCGCTTCAAGGCGGACCTGGCCAGGCAGGCCCAGCTCGCGGAGCTGGCCGCCGCGTCGGGCGTGGGCGACGACGACGTCCTGGCCCAGCTCCACGACCTCGACATCGGCGCCGACACGTTCGTGGCCCTCGCGCTCGTCCCGCTCGTCGAGGTCGCCTGGGCCGACGGGACGCTCGACGAGAAGGAACGCGCGGCGGTGAGGAAGGCCGCGGCCGAGGAAGGCGTCCACGAGGGCGAGCCGGCGCACGCCCTTCTGGACGGGTGGCTGGCCGAGCGCCCCGGCCCCGAGCTCCATGCCGCCTGGTACGAGTACGTCCGCGCGCTCCTGGATCGCCTCTCCCCCGAGGCCGCCGCGAAGCTCCAGGAGGGCCTGCTGGGCCGCGCCCGTCGCGTGGCCGAGGCGGCCGGCGGCTTCCTGGGCCTCATGAGCCGGGTTTCTCCGAGCGAGCAGCAGGTCCTCGACGATCTGAGGGCCGCCTTCGCCCGGTCGTAGGGGCCGCCGCTCGGCCGCTCCCCAGCGGGACCATCGACGCCGAGCTGCGACGGGGGTAGAAGGGCCGGGCGTCGCGCGAGAGGAGTCCCCGCGTTCGCCGGGAGAGGACCATGCGCATCCTCGGTGCCGAGCGGATGAGCGAGGAGGCGTTGAGGCGTGAATTGGAGGCCGGCGGCAGACTGGTGGTCTTCGAGTACTGTATTTCGCTCCTCGTGATCACCTACCAGCGGACGTCGGACGTCTACTTCGTTCCGGCGGGTGGGGGGACCCTCGGGAAGAGCTTCGGGTACACCCTGCTGACGCTCCTGGCGGGCTGGTGGGGCTTCCCCTGGGGGCCGATCTACACCGTGCGTGCCCTCACCACGAACTTCGGCGGCGGTCGCGATGTGACGGCAAAGGGGAAGGTGGCGATGAACCGGTCCCGGCGGAGGAGCCGCGCACCGTGACCACGTCCAGGGTGACGTCGGGGTAGGCGCGCTCGGCGTCGGGCGGCGAGGGCGGCGCGCGGCGGCGGCGATCCGGCTAGGCGCCGGTCCGGCGGGCCAGGGCCGGAGGGAAGCTCAGCGCCTCCTCCTCCGTCAGGATGAGCGGGGGCATCAGGCGGAGCTGGTGCGGGAGGCTGGAGCCGCCGACCAGGAAGCCGTCTTCGCGAAGGGCCCCCACCAACGGCTTCGCGGGGCGGTCGAGGTCGATGCCGAGGAGGAGGCCGCGGCCGCTCACCTCCGTCACCGCGGGGACCTCCCGCAAGGCCTCGGCGAGCGCCGCCCCGACCCGGGCGGCCCGCGCGGGAAGGTCCGCCTCGGCGATCTCCCTCGCCACCGCGGCGATGGCGGCGCAGGCGAGCGGGCCGCCGCCGAAGGTGGTGCCCTGCTCCCCCGGAGCGATGCCCTCCGCGATGTCCTCACGGACGAACACGCACCCGGCCGGGAACCCGCCGGCGATCCCCTTCGCGGCGCTGATGAGGTCGGGCACCACGCCGACGTGCTCGCCGAAGAACGTGCGGCCGGTGCGGCCGAAGCCGGTCTGGACCTCGTCGAAGACGAGCAGCGCGCCGTGCTCGTCGGCCGCCTCGCGAAGCGCGCGGTAGTACGCGTCGGGCGCGGTGCGAATCCCCCCCATCGACGGGATCGGCTCGAGCAGGATCGCCGCCACGTCGTCCTTCATGGCGCCGGCGAGCGCGTCGGCGTCGCCGAAGGGGACGAAGGCGTGGCCGGGGATGAGCGGGTAGGCCGGGTCGCGGTAGGCGGCAAGCCCCGTGGCCGAGAGCGCCCCCAGCGTGCGGCCGTGGAACCCCTCCTTCATCGCGACGATCCGCCGCCGCCCCGTGTGCTTGCGGGCGATCTTCAGCGCCGTCTCGTTCGCCTCCGCGCCGCTGTTGCAGAGGAAGACCTTCTGCAGACCTTCCGGCGCGAGCCGGGCGAGAGCCCTCACGGCGGCGGCGCGCACGTCCACGTAGACGAGGTTGCTGTAGAAGACGAGGCGCTCGGCCTGCGCCCGGATCGCCTGGATGAGGCGCGGCGGGCAGTGGCCGAGCAACGCGACGGCGTGGCCCCCGTAGAGGTCGAGGTAGGCCTTCCCGTTCGCGTCGAGGACCCGGCATCCCTCGCCGCCGACCAGCGCGATCGGCGCCTTCGCGTACGTCGGCACCTGCCAGCGGTCCTCTTCGGCGCGGATCTCGGCGTCCCCGCGGGGAAGGGGGCCGATCGCCGCCTCGAGATCCCGGAGCGGATCGCTCACAGCCCGCACCCCGGACGGAGCAGACCGCGGGTCTCCTCGATCCCCAGGAGCAGGTTCATGTTCTGGACGGCCGTGCCGGTCATGCCCTTGACGAGGTTGTCGAGCGCGACGGTCACGCAGGCCGTCCCGTCCTTCGCGGTCGTCGAGAGATCGACGAGGTTCGTCCCGACGACGCTGCGGAGCTGTGGCGGCGCGGAGCGGATCCGGACGAACGGCTCGGCGCCGTAGGCGTCCTCGTAGATCGCCCGCACGGCCGCCGCGTCGAGGTCGCCCACGGGGACGAGCGCCGTTGCGTAGATGCCGCGCGCGAGCGGCGCCGAGCAAGGCACGAAGGCCACGTCCACGCCTCGCGGCAACGCCGCGAGGATCTCCGGCAGGTGCTGGTGCCCGAGCGGCTTGTACGCCTTGAAGTTGGTGAAGCGCTCGGGGTGGTGGGTCCCGGCGGTCGGGGTCGCCCCCGACCCGGAGGATCCCGTCACGCTCGTGACGGCGGCCGTCCCGCGGATCCGACCGGCGCGCGCGAGGGGCCAGAGCGCCAGGATCGTGGCCGAAGCGTGGCAGCCGGGATTGGCCACGAGCCGGCGCCCGCGCATGCCGGCCCGCCCGCCGCACTCGGGGAGACCGTAGACGGCGTCGGCGAGAAGCGACGGCGCCGGGTGCTCGAAGCCGTACCAGGCGGGATAGGCGGACGCGTCCCGCAATCGGAAGTCGCCCGACAGATCCACGACGCGAACGTCGGGCGAGGCCTCGAGCAGGGCGGGCGTCTGCCGGGCGCTCGCCCCATGGGGCTTCGCCTGGAAGAGGACGTCGTTCTCGCGGGCGAGGCGCGCGCGGGTCTCCTCGTCGTCGCAGACGAAGGAGAGGGAGACGAAGCCCTCGAGGTGCGGGTGGACCGCGGCCACCGGGCCGGAGCGGCTCCGGCTCGTGACCGCGGTCACCTCGACGTCCGGGTGCCCGTGAAGGAGACGGAGGAGTTCCATCCCCCCATAGCCCGTGCCCCCGAGGATGGCGACACGGACGCTCAAGCGTCGAGCGACTTCACGTCCGCAATGCCCTTGGCCACGGTGGCCGCGGACTTCTTCAGCGCCTCGAGCTCGGTCTTGTCGAGCGGCAGCTCGATGACCTTGCGCACGCCGGACCGGCCGAGCGCTACCGGAAGTCCGACGTAGACGTCGTCGAGGCCGTAGGCACCGTTCGTCCACGTGCTGCAGGGAAGGATCCGCCCCGTGTCGCCGAGGATGGCCTCCGCCATCAGCACGGCGCTCGATCCGGGCGCGAAGTACGCGCTCCCCGTGCCGAGGAGCTTCACGATCTCGCCGCCACCCTTGCGGGTGCGCTCCACGATCGCGTCGAGCCGGTCCGCCGGAATGAGCTCGGTGACGGTGATGCCGTTGACGGTGCTGAACCGCGGCAGCGGCACCATGCTGTCGCCGTGGCCGCCGAGCACCATGGCCTTGACGTCCTTCGGCGAGCAGCCGATCTCCATCGCGATGAACGCGGCGAAGCGCGCGGAATCCAGCATGCCCGCCATGCCGACGACGCGATTCGTCTCGAAGCCGCTCTCCTGCTGCACGACCCAGGTCATGACGTCCAGCGGATTCGTGATCGTGACGACGACCGCGTCGGGCGCGTTCTCGCGCAGGATCTTGCCGGCCGACCGAGCGATCTCCACGTTCTTGCGCAGAAGGTCCATCCGGTCCATGCCGGGCTTGCGCGGGAAGCCCGCCGCGACGATCACCACCTCGCTCTCCGCCAGTACGGACGGTTCGTGCGAGCCCGTCACCCGGGCGTCGTAGGCGAGCACCGGGCCGGTCTGGGTCATGTCGAGGGCCTTGCCCGCGGGCATGCCCTCCACGATGTCGTAGAGGGCGACGTCACCGAGGTCGCGCGTCGCCGCCACGAATGCCGCCGTAGCCCCGACGTTGCCGCCGCCCAGGATGCCGATCTTGTGCATGGCCCCTCCTTGGCCGGACCCACCAGCGGGTCCGCGTCCGAGGATAGTCCCGCGCGGCCGGGGGCCCCACTCTGGGCGGGGCAGGCGGGCTGAATGCACACGCCGTTTGTGGTATCCAGGGCGTTGGGCAACGGGAGGACGGACCATGGGTGCCGAGGCGACACCGGAGCGCGCGCGGGGGATGGGGCCGCTCGCGACCGCGGCGACCGTCGTGCTCGTCGTCGCGGGGTTGAAGCTCGCGAGCGATCTCCTCGTGCCGATCGTCCTCGCCGCCTTCCTCGCGATGGCCTGCATCCCCCTCGTCCGATTCCTCCGGCGGCGCGGCCTGCCGCCCGGGGTCGCGGTCGCCGTCACGATCGTCCTCGTCCTCGCCCTCGTCCTCGGGCTGGCCTTCGTCGTGGTGGACTCGTTCAGCGAGTTCGCCCGGTCCGCGCCCCGGTACCAGGAACGACTCGAAGGCTACTGGCACGATGCCCTGGCATGGGCCCGGTCCAAGGGCCTCGATCTCGCGCCGCCCGACGCCCCGGAGCCCCTGGACCCCAAGCGGGTCCTCGAGGTGGCCGCGTCCGTGGCGGGCACGGCCGCCGGCGCGTTCTCCACCGTCTTCCTCACGCTCCTCCTGACCATCTTCACGCTCTTCGAGTCGCTCGGCCTCCCCAACAAGATCCGGCGCGCGCTCGGGCGAAACGACGTCGATCTGTCCGGCGGCCAGGAGCTGCTGCGGAAGGTGTACGGCTACATCGCCATCAAGACCGTGCTGAGCCTCCTGACCGGCGTCCTGTTCGGAGCCGCCCTCGGGATCATCGGCGTCGACTCCTTCGTGTTGTGGGGGTTCCTCGCCTTCGTCTTCAATTTCATCCCGAACATCGGGTCGGTGCTCGCGGCGATTCCCCCCATCTTCATCGCCATGGTGCAACCGGACGGCGGCCCGGGTCTCGCCCTGGGCGCGCTCGCGGCGAACCTCGCGGTCAACCAGGTCATCGGCAACGTGGTCGAGCCGAAGGTGACGGGCGATCGCCTCGGCCTCTCCGCCTTCGTGGTGTTCCTCTCCCTGGTCGTCTGGGCCTGGATCTGGGGCCCTGTCGGGATGCTGCTCTCCGTCCCGTTGACCATGGTGCTCAAGATCCTGCTCGAGCACAGCCCGTCCACGCGACCGATCGCCGCGCTCCTCGGCCCCGCCGGGACGCCGGACCCCCTTCCGGCGTCGGGAGGGTCCTCCGGCGCCGGCGGTGTCAGCGGGGCTTGACGGGCCGCGGCGCCTCGGGCGTCGTCCCGCCCGCGGCGGCGGGCGCGCGGTTCTCTCGCAGGAGCTCCATGAGCCGGTTCTCGAAGTAGCGGTAGCGCTCGAGGCTCTTGTCGAGCTGGTTCGAGGCCCGGCGGAGCAGCGCCTGCATCGCGGGGTCGTCCCCGGCCTTCGGGAGCAGTTCCCGGATCGTGGAACTCGCCTGGTCCACGCGCTGCATGGCGCGGACGTAGTTGGAGACCGCGATGCGGAGGTTGTCGAAGGCGACCTCCTCGGGGCCGGGCTCCTTGAAGATCTTCCAGGGGTGGGCCTCGATGTCCTCGGAGGCGTTGGCCAGGTTCTGCCCCGTCTCGATCAGCGACTCCATCAGCGTGTCGACGTCCTGACCGGCCGACTCGAGGGTGGCGCGGACCCGCGGGCCCGCGGCGGCGAGCTCCTCCGACAGGGCGGCGAGGTTCCCGCTCACCTTCTTCGCATCGGCGAGCACGGCGCCGATCTCGGGGTCGATCTTCGCGACCATCGTCTTCAGTTGCGCCGAGACGGCCTTCACGTCGCCGAGGATCCCTCCGAACTTCGTCTCGGCGTCCCCCGCCAGGCGCGCCCCCGAGGCGGCGAGCTTGCGGAAGTCGTCCACGGCCCCCTGGAGGGTCTCGGCGATCGGCCCGATCCGCGCCTCGATGGTCTTCATCGACGTCTCGAGGCTCGCCGCCGCGGCCTCCACGTGGCCGAGGGTGCGCTCGATCTGCCCCCCGTCGATCACGCGCTCCTCGAACGTGGCGATGGTCTCGTGGGCCTTGTCGAGCGTCCGGCCGGCCTTCCCCAGCGTCTCCCGCACGTCGCCGAGCGTGAGCGTCAGCTCCGAGCCGACAGAGTCGAGTTGTCCTTGCAGCCCGTGCATGATGTCGGTGACGTCGGGAGCCTGGGCGACCTCCAGGACGGGGACGTCCCCGTCGGCCGAGTCGGCGAGGTGGAGATTCTCCAGCGATGGTCCGGGCTCGAGGTGGAGCGCGCGCTGACCCGTGATGCTCTCGGCGATCAATCCATGCGTGCCGAGGGGGACGACCTGTCCCGCGTCGATCTTCGCGAGCACGTAGACGTAGATCTCCCGCACCTCCGCGTCCGGGGGGAGTTCCGCGTCGGGAGCCAGGCCGCTCGTCTGCCGCAGGCGGGCGCGATCGGCGGACGTGAGCTGATCGCCCTTCCGGACCTCGGTACGGAACTCGACGCGCGCCGCCGACCCGATGGGTCGGCCGTTCATCAGGATGGGGTCGCCCTCGCGGGGGGCGAGGCGCCCCCGCTCCAAGCGGAGCCCCAGGTAGTCGGAGGGGGCGAAGAGCTTGCCCCCGCCGGCGTAGTAGATGAGGGCGAGGAGCGCGACGCTGGCCGCGATGACGACGATGCCCGCCTTCAGTTCGGCCGCCTTGCTCTGCATGACCCTCCCGCCCCGACGCGGACCGCCCCAATGGTAGCAGCCCCCCCGGAGGGGACGCGGTTCAGAGCACGAAGAGCAGGAGGTAGTTGAGGATCGCGTCCGTGACGATGATCGCGATGATCGAGGTGACCACGGCCCGGGTGGTGACGCGGCCGACGCCCTCGGCCCCTCCGTGGACCTGGAAGCCCTGATAGCAGCCGACCGATCCGATGATCGTGCCGAACACGGCGGCCTTGAACAGGCCCCGCCAAACGTCCTCGGTGCCCAGTTGCTGCCAGGCCTGGTCGAAGTAGGTGACGGCGGGCAGGTGCAGGACCGCCACCGCCACGAACAGGCCGCCCAGGATGCCCACGAGGTCCCCGAGCAGGGTCACGCACGGGATCATGAGCATCGTGGCCAGGACCCGGGGAGCGACGATGTAGCGGACGGGGTCCAGCGCCATGGTCTGCATGGCAACGGTCTCCTCGCTGACCACCATCGTGGCGATCTCCGCGGCGAAGGCGGCCCCGATGTAGCCCGTCATGATGACGCCGGTGAGGAGCGGTCCGAGCTCGACGACCACCCCGGTCCCCATGAGGTTGCCGATGTAGCGGGTGAACCCCAGCGTCACGAGGATGTTGCCGCCGATCAGCGCGAGGATCATCCCGACGAAGACGTTCACCAGGAACACGACACCGAGGGATTCGGGCCCCACGCGCAGGGCTTGGGCGACGAAGTCGCTCCGCCGGACGGGCCGGCCGCGAAAGGGCCCGACGAACGCCCAGTAGAGGGTCGATCGTGCGACGAGCGCGGCGCCGCCGATGAAGGAGATCAGCCCCAAGGTACGGCCCCCGAGGCCCGTCACGGGGCCCCCGCGGGCCTTCTTCCTGCCGGCCATGGCCTCCCTCCGTCGTGCGGGCCCATGCACGCTAGCTTGCACGACCCACGAACGGACGTTGCATCGCGCGGCCCTCGCGTCCGGGGCCGCGACGGCTCCCAGGAGGCGAATCCGGCGGGCGGGAGGGATCCCGTCTTGCGCATCGGTCGTCCGCCTCTCGCGCCCGGAGCCTCGGTTGCTCGACGCCGGCGCCCCCTTGGGGTCGCCTCCTCCTCGCGCTTCGGCCTCGAACCCGGGCGACCCGCCAGGACACCCGGGGGAAGGGGAACGAGACCCGCATGGCCCTGTGGCTCCTTCACGGTCCACGAGGTCGGGCCGTCACGGCGCGCGCCTCGCGGGGAACGCAGGCTAGGCAAGCGCTTCCTCGCGGGTGTCGCGAATGTCGAAGATCGAAACCAGGTTCGAGAGCTTGAAGAGGTTCATGACCGACGGAGAGAGCCCCACGAGTCGGAGCTTGCCATCGTACCGGCCCACGCCCTGGAGGGCCTCGATCAGGGTCGCCAGCCCGCTCGAGTCGATGAAGGAGACGTTGGTCAGGTCGACGACCAACAGCGGCTTCTTCTGGTCGATGGCGCGCCGGAGCTGCTTCCTCAGGTCCGGGCTGGTGTGCATGTCCACCTGCCCCTCCACGGTGAAGAGGACGGCGTCCTGTTGCTCTCTGCGCTCGACGTTCATCGACGATCCACGAGCCGGGCCGCGGCGCCCCGCGGCGTCGCCCGGCGGCCCATCCTACGCGGGAGGCCCCGGGGACGTGACCCGGCCGCGACCGTCACGGACCCCCCTCGGGCGGCGCGGACACCCCCTCCGGGTGCGTCTCCTTCCACCAGGCGCGCCACGCCAGGACGGCCGCCCGGCGTTCCGCCTCGTCGGCCCACGGCCGGTACCCCGTATCGCGGCCGGTGAGGTCCTGGAGGGCGGAGTAGGCGGCGAGACGGACGCCCGGGTCGCGGTCGTCGAGCAGCTCGATGAGCGCCGGGACCTGTTCCCGGTCGCCGCGGGCCTCGACCGTCGCAATGGCGGTCACGCGCCGGCCGGCGTACGGATCCTGCAGATCCCGCTCGACGTTCACGGGACGGGTCCCCGTGCTGCCGCACGCGGCGAGCAGGACGAGCAGGCAGGGCGCCGCGCCGAGGCGGTGCCGTCGAGGTGTCGGCGCTTGCGTCTCCAAGGCCCTCCCGTGCCCCGTCGGAGGCGTGGTGAACGCTCCGGCCGGGACTCGTGGCTAGGTCCCCCCCTCGGGGGGATTCTCGACCTGTGGGCGGGAGTCGTCAACGCGCGGCCCCCCACGCCGGGGGAGCCAGCCGTGCTCCCGGTACCACCGCGCGGTGCGCCGTGTTCCCTCGGCCAGGTCCACGGCCGCGCGCCACCCCGTTTCGCGTTCGAACGCCGCCGGGCTGGTCACGTAGGCGGCGCCCGCGAGCTCGAGGAGGCGTTGGCGGCCGAGGAGCGGCGGACGAGGCGTGACCTGCCCCAGGATCTCGGAAACGGCGGCGGCGACCCTCAGCGCGCTGTCCGGGATGGCCAGCCACCGAGCCCGCCGCTCGACCGCCGCGGCCACCTGGCGGAGGAACGCCCGCATCTCCACCCGCGCCGGGTGGTGCACGAAGAAGGTGCGCCCTTCGGTGGCGGGGTGGCGCGCCGCCACGACGAAGGCGTCGGCCAGGTCCGCCGCGTAGACGAAGTTGTACACGTGCTCGCCCTCGCCGAGGATCGGGAGGAGCCCCCGGGAGGCCGCACGGAACACGGCGAGGAGATCGCGGTCTCGCGGCCCGTAGACCGCCGGCGGGCGAAGGATGACCCCCGCGAGCACGCCCGCGCGCTCCCGCACGAGGGCCTCCGCCATCCGCTTGCTCTCGCCGTACCAGGTCACGGGTCGCGGCGGCGCATCCTCGTCCAGATCGTGACCGTCCGGTGACGGTCCGACGGCCGCCACGCTGGAGCAGAACACCAGTCGGGCGCGGCTTCCGGCTCCGATCAGGGCGTCGGCGAGGACGCGCGTGGCCCCGACGTTCGTCCGGAGCATCTCGCCCCGCGTGCGGCTCCGGGTCAGCGCCGCGAGGTGGTGGACCTCGTCCACGCCGTCCACCGCACGGCGGACGGCGAGGGGATCCCGTGCGTCCCCCCGCGCCACCTCGACCTTACGGCCCGCCAACGAAGCCGGGAGCCCTTCGCGGCGGTAGAGGACCCGGACCTTGTCGCCGGCCCCCAGGAGACGGTCGACGAGGTGGCTTCCGACGAAGCCGTGGCCGCCGGTCACGAGCACGCGCATGCCCCGGAGGATAGGGCGTGGAACGGTTGACGCCTACGGGGGCCTGCCTAGGATGGGCACGCCTTCCTCCGGACCTTGCCGCCGGAGGGAGGCGCTTCGTGCCGGCCGAGGGAAACCGAACCCGGCGACCGAGGCAGGGCTAGACCCGCTCCGGACCGCGGAGCACGCGGCAAGCGGAGTGGATGCGTTCGCCCGGAGCCGCGTTTGCCGGGCGCGAGGACGACGGATTGGATCTCTTCGCCAAGCTCGCCCGGTGGCACAGGGCCGATGACTTCATCGAAGCAGGGGTCTATCCGTACTTCCGGGCCATCGACGCTTCCGGAACCGGGACCCGCGTCACCATCGACGGCCGCGAGGTCGTCATGGCGGGCTCCAACAACTACCTCGGGCTGACCCACCACCCCAGGGTGATCGAGGCGGCGCGGAAGGCCGTGCGCGACTTCGGGACGGGTTGCACGGGCTCCCGCTTCCTGAACGGCACGCTCACCGTCCACGAGGAGATGGAGGAGCGCCTGGCGGCCTTCTTCGGCAAGGAGGCCTGCATCACGTCCGGGACGGGCTACCAGACGAACGTGGGCGCCATTGCGGCCCTGACCGGCCGGGAAGACCTGATCTTCGGCGACCGGGACAACCATGCCTCGATCATCGACGGCTGCCGCCTCTCGTTCGCCCGCCTCCTGAAGTACCGCCACAGCGACGTCGAGGACCTGGAGCGCATGCTCGCCGCGACGCCCGCCAACGGGGAGGGCGCGCGCCTGATCGTGACGGATGGCGTGTTCTCCATGCTCGGAGACATCGCCCCGCTCGATGAACTCGTCCGCGTCGCCCGGGCGTGCAACGCGCGCATCATGGTGGACGACGCGCACGCCATCGGCGTCCTCGGCGCCCACGGTCGGGGAACGGGAGAGCACTTCGGCGTGGAGGACGAGGTCGACCTCGTCGTCGGCACCTTCTCCAAGTCCTTCGCCTGCCTGGGCGGGTTCGTCGCCGGCCCCCGACAGGTCATCCACTTCATCAAGCACGTCAGTCGCTCGGTCATCTTCTCGGCCAGCATGACCCCCGCCAGCGTGGCCACCGTGCTCGCGTGCCTCGACATCATCGAGGAGGAACCCGAGCGTCGCGAGCGGCTCTGGGACAACGTCGCCTACATGAAGCGCGGCTTCGAGGACCTCGGCCTCGACGTGATCGACGGCGGCAGCCCCATCCTCTCGGTCGTGATCGGAGACGAGATCCCGACCCTCGAGTTCAACCGCCTGCTGTACGAGCAGGGGGTGTTCGTGAACCCCGTCATGCCCCCGGCCGTCCCGGAGGGCATGAGCCTCCTGCGGACCTCGTACATGGCCACCCACACGCGCGAGGATCTCGACCGGATCCTCGAGGCCTTCAAGTCCGTGAGCCACCAGCTCCGGATCGCGCGCTGAGGGGCGGCGCGGCCGTGGGCGACACGCTTCGGATCGAAAGGGAGGCCGGGTCGCGCGACCGCAAGGCGTTCGTCGCCTTCCCGTACGGCCTGAACCGGGGGCAGCGCGGGTGGATTCCGCCGCTCAGGGCCGCCGAGAAGGCGACGATGGACCGGGCGAAGAACCCCTTCTTCGCCCACGCCGAAGTCCAGCACTTCCTCGCGCGGCGGGGATCCCGGGTGGTGGGGCGAATCGCCGCGGTCGAAAACCGCCTCCACAACGAGACGTACGGGGACCGCCTGGGCTTCTTCGGGTTCTTCGACTTCGAGGAGGACGCGGACGCCTGCCGGGGCCTGGTCGACGCGGCGCGCGCGTGGCTCGCCGCGCGCGACCTGGATCGCTGTCGGGGTCCCGTGAGCTACAGCACGAACGACGTCGTCGGCACGTTGATCGATGGCTTCGAAGAGCCGCCGACCGTGATGATGCCCTGGAACCGCCCGTACTACGACACCCTCTGTCAACAGGCGGGGCTGGAGAAGGCGAAGGACCTCCTCGCCTTCCGGATCACCCGCGAAGGCGAGGTCCCGCCGCGCTTTCGGCGCGCCGTCGAACGCCGGGCCGACCGTGGCCGATTCGTCCTCCGCCCCGTGGATCTCGATCACCTCGACGGGGAGATCGGCCGGTTGCTCGACGTCTACAACCGGTGCTGGGCGGACAACTGGGGTTTCGTGCCGGCAACGGAGGCCGAGTTCCGCCACGCCGCCAAGGACATGGCCCCCATCCTCGAACGCGACATGTCGTGCGTCGCGGAGGTCGAGGGGAAGCCGGTGGGCATGAGCCTCATCCTCCGCGACGTCAATGCGCTGCTCGCCGGCACGGACGGACGGCTGTGGCGGGCCTTGCCGAAGCTCCTCTTCGGCCTGAAGAAACTCCGGCGGATGCGCATCATCGCCCTCGGGGTGGTCCCCGAGGTCCGCGGCCGCGGCATCTCGGAGTCGATGTTCCTCCGGTCCGTCGACGCCGGCCTCGAACACGGCTACACCTACGGCGAAGCCAGTTGGATCCTCGAGGACAACCGCCTCATGCAAGCCCCGATCCTCGCCGTCGGCGGCGCGGTCGAGAAGCGCTACCGCGTCTACGAAGCCCCCACCGCGTCCTGACGACGGGCGGGGCGCGAGACGCGTCGGCCGGAACCGCTACGAGGCCTTGGGCTGCCCGTACCGCGTCCTCAACGCCGCCTCGTTCTGGTCGTACCAGTCCTTCCAGCGGCGCTGGAGCTTGCGCCGCTCCGATCGGCTCATGCCGGGGACGAACTCGAACGGCTGGTCCGTGATGGCCCTCAGGGCGTCGTTCGCGGCCGTGCGGACGAGCCCGTCGTCGTCCTCCAGCGCTTCGATCAACGCGGGGATCGCGTCCACCGCCTGGACGTCGCCGAGGGCCGTCGCCGCACCGAGGCGCACGTAGTAGTCGCGATCCTTCTGCAGCACCTCGATGAGCGGCTGGGTGGCGCGGAGGTCCTTGAGCAGGCCGAGTTGCAGCGTCGCCGTGAAGCGGATGTTCTCGTTGGGGTCCTTCAGGCGCGCGATCCACCGGTCGACCTCGGCCGACGGGGCCGTGGACGGCGGCGGCGTCCCGGGTTCGGGCGTGGGCGTCGTGCCGGGCGTCGGAGGCGTCACCGGCTCGGGCGGGGGTTCGGTCGGCGGCGGCGGCGGCACGGCGGCGACGCGCTGCGCCTCCAGCCGGTCCGCCTGCTCGCGCACCTCGCGGAGCAACGCCTCCACGGCGGCCATCTGCTTCTCCATCTCGTCCAAGCGTCGCCGCTGCCCCGCGAGGTGATCGGCGTCGCCGCGCTGCTCCTCCTCCAGGCGGCCCTTGAGCTGGTCGAGCTGCGCCCCGAGGTCGCCGCGCACCGCATCCGCCGCGCTGCGCGCGGCCTCGCCGGCCACCTTGCCCCCGTGTTCGAGCCCCCGGTCGATCCGGTCCGCGAGGCGCGCCTCGACACCCTGGGCGCTGTCCGAGATGGCGGCGCGCACGGCCGTCGTCACCGCGGGCGGCTCCTCCCGCCCGAGGCGCGAGACGAGCAGGAAGACGGCGGCGCCGGCCCCCAGCAGCGCGAGGACGAAGGTCAGCCAGGAACGCGGCCCGGCGATGGCGAGGCTCTTCGCGAGCGCGCAGGACGCGTGGTAGTGACGTCCGGAGACGCTCACGGCCTTCCCCGCGTCGAAGTCGACGTCGGGGATGCTCTCGGAACAGCGGTCGCAGAATCGGATTTCCATGGGGTCGTCGTCCATGGGTTCGGTCGTCCGGCGGATCCCGGCGGGGGCGCGGTCCGCACCCGCCAAACCACCGGATGGTACGGGACTTGGGGTCGTTCCTCTTGGTTCAAACGCCAAGCCGGGCCGGTGGAATGCCCGCGCCCCGGGGAGCCCTCAAACCGGGTGGTCCGCGTCGTCCGGCGCGCCGATCCGGGCCACCCGCTCCTTCATCAGCCGGCCGACCTTGAACTTGACGACGTAGCGAGCGGGAACGCCCACCTTCTCGCGCGTCCGCGGGTTCAGCGCCCTGCGCGCGGCTCGCTCCTGGATCTCGAACACGCCGAACTCCCGGAACTCCAAGCGGTTGCCGTGACCGAGTTCCTCGATGATCTCGTCGAGGAACGACTGGATGATGTCCTTCGCGACCACCTTCGTCTGGTTGGTGTGCTCCGCGATCCGCGCGACCAGTTCCTTCTTCGTGATGGTGCGATGGTCGCGCAGGTTCGTGCGCTCCGCCGACGGGCCGTCCATGGGCTTCGGGCTCCTCCCCTCCAGTGGAACAGATCACCCTAGGTCTTTGCCAAGCAAGGTTTTATGACCGGCGCCCCGACGTGTCAAAGGAGGGGTTCGGGAATTCCCCCCCGCCCGCGAGGCCGGGTACCTTGTCCGGGCCGGCTGCGGAGAGCCCCATGACCCGGATCCCGAACGCCCTGGAGATGCGTGCCCTCAAGTACGGGGACCGCTCGGAGGCCGAACGGGACGCGGTGGCCGAGGCCCTGATGGCCCAGGGCCGCCGCAGCGAGGCGATCCTCCTCTACGAGGGGCGCCCGGACCACCCCTTCCTGGAGGAGGAGCGCCGCCAGGCCGTCGCCGAGGGCCGGGTCTTCCACCTCCTCTCCCTCCGGCGCCTGCGCAAGGAGATCCCGCCCGGGGACCTCCGCGCGGCGGCCGGCCACGCGGAGGCGGCCGGCCGCTGGCTCGAAGCCCGGCTCGCCTGGCAGGCCCTGGACGAGGAGGACGAGATCCGCCGGATCGCGGAGCATCTCCCCGAGCCCCTGCGGCCCGAGCCCCCGCCCGAGGGGGGCGACGGGGAGGACGCCCCCGCGCAGGACTAGTGTCCTGAGTCGCCAATCCGTGGGCCAGGGAAGACGCCCGTGGGGACCACCAGAGGGTGTCCCCCAGCGGCGTTCGCCTCCGATCGGCGCGCTGGATGAGGAGCGGAGGCCCCATGAGGACGACGCCGCGTACGACCGTACGCAAGGAGGACGAAGGGGGTCGATCGCCCCCAGGCCCGCGGGCCGCACGGCCTCATGGATGGGAACTTCCGGCAGGCACCCGCCGTTCGTGGGTCGTGCCGGCTAGTGTCCGTCGGGCGCCGTGGTCTCGCCCAGCATCCGGCGCTCCTCCGCCTCGTCGCGGGCCTGCGCCTCGGCCAGGGCCCGGCGCTCCCGCTCGATGTCGCGCCGGGCGTCGTCCGCCCCCGGCCCGCCCGTGTTCTCCACCACCGCGAGGGCGCGGTCGAGCATCTCGTTCGCGGCCGGGTACCGACCCTGGTAGCCGCGGATCCACGCCAGGCGGATGTAGGCCTGGATGCGTGTGGGGTCGGTCGCCAGGGCCTCCTCGTAGGCCACGGCCGCCTCCCGGTAGTTGCGCTCGCTCTCGCTGCGCTGCGCGCGGCGCAGGAGCGCGTCGGCACCCCCCTGCACGCGGGACTGGAGATCGTCGAAGAGGCGACGCAGATCCGCGCTCTGCGATGACGAGGGAGCGAGCCGGAGCGCCCGTTCGAGCAGGGGGAGCGCCTCGGCCGTGCGGCGTGCCCGTACCAGGCCCGCCCCCGCCTCTCCCAGGATCTCCGGATCGTCGCGGCCCAGGTCCGCCGCCAGGCGGTAGGCGGGAACCGCTTCGTCCTGGCGCCCCTGTCCGGCCTGCGCCTTGCCCAGCGCCAGGGCGGCCCGGGCGGTCTCCACGGCGTGCCCGCGCGCCTCGGGACGGGCGCGCATGTCGGCGCCTTCCTCGACCACGACGGCAGGGTCGTGCCGGAGGGAGCGGCGGAGCACCCGCTCGGCCTCGGCCGGCTGCCCGAGCGAGAGCTGCACCATGCCGAGCTCGCGCAGGATGGTCGGATTCTCCGGATGCCGTCCGGAGAGTCCCTGGAGCAAGTGCAGGGCGTCCGTCAGGTGGCGCCGGAGGACCGTCTGCCCCGCCCGGTACGAGGGGGACGCGGTCGGGAGCACGCGCAGGTAGGCCCGCTCGGCCTCGGCGTCCTCGCGGAGCGTACGCGCCGCGAGCAACTGGAGGCGCACGTCGCGAGGATGGCCCGTGACGAGTTCGGCGAGCCACGTGTCCTCGGACGCCCAGGCCGAGGCCTCGTGCCAGGACAGCGCCCCCAGCGCGGGCACGAGCAGGACCGTCCCCGCCACGCCGGCCGCGCGGGCCAGGCGCGCTCCGCCCACGGGCCGGGCCACCGCCACCACGAGGCGCCCGAGCAGCAGGAAGAGCCCGACGGCGACCACGTACGAGAACCGCGCCTCGAGCGCGTGCCCAAGGGGAGCGAGCAGGGCGGCCGGAAGCGCCGCCAGGACGAAGGCGGCCAGCCCCGCGCCGGCGACGCCCCCCCGGCCCCCGGTCCCCCGCGCGAGCCCGGCCAGGACTCCGGCCAGGACGATGGCGAGTCCCGCGAACGCCCCCACCGACCATCCCGCGAACGGCCACACCTCCATCGAGTCGCGGACGAAGCCCAGGGGTACGAGCACCGACACCGCGCTCCGGGCGACCCCCTCGAACGCGGAGGCGACCGGCCCGGTGGGCGCGCCCGGAGCGAGGACCACCCACGCCAGGGCCGCCGCCGCCATGGCGAGGAGCCCCCCGAACCGGCGGACCGCGGGTCCGCGGTCCGGCCCCTCCAGCGCGAGCAGGACGAGCGGGAGCCCGATCGCCGCCTCCTTCGAGGCGAGCGCGAAGAAGAAGACGAGCGCGGCGAGCGGAAGCCACGCCGGCTGGCGCCGGACGCCCTCCTGGTAGAGCCAGGCGGCGGCGAGGGCGAGAAGCAGGGCGAGCACGTCGGCCCGCCCGGCCATGGAAGCCAGCGTCGGCACGACGACGGGATGGACGGCGAAGAGGAGGGCTGCCGCCGCCGCGATCCACGCGCCACCTTGGACGCCGGCGAGGGCGCGCGCGAGCACGATGCCGAGCAGCACGCACGCCAGGGCGTGGAGCAGCAGCGTGGTCACGCGGAAGCCCACGGGAGAGAGGGAACCGTCGGGCCGCTCCCAGAGGCCCTCCTCCAGCGCGTAGGTGGCCAGCGGCAGGGGCCGCCAGGCGCCGCGGTCCGCGCCGGCGGACCAGGCGTCGGCCCGGAAGAGCCCCCGGATCGCGCTCCCCGGCCCGCCGCGGACGACGGGGTTGTCCCGGACGAGGCTCCGCCCGTGGGGCCCCCAGTCGGCCCGGAGCACGGGCGCCTGGGCGAGCCAGGCGGCCGCGAAGACCACCAGCAGCGCCCAGAGGGGAACGCGTCCCTGACGCATGCGAGCTAGCGAGCCGGCGTCGGCGCCTCGTGCTCCCGGCCGATCACCGGGACGGTCTCGCGCCGCACGTTCTCCTGGTTCTTCTCGTTCGCCTCGTCCGGCCAGGGGTCCTCGCGGGTGGGCGGCGTGTACGACCACTTCGAGAGATCCTCCGACATCGGCAGGATGACCTCCTTGAAGTACTTCTCCCAGTCGGCCTCGAGTGGCTTCCACTCGTCCTCGTACTTGATCCCGAAAGCCCGCTTCCACACGGCCAGATTCGTCTGGCGACTCACCTGGCGGTGGAAGACGGAGTCGAAGTACTTGAGCCAGTTGTCCCGGTACTTCCCGCCGTCGTAGTGGTTGAGGAAGTACGTGAACGCCCATCCCTGCTCGTAGAGGAGAGGCATGCCCAGCCCGGGCTTGCCCCATGTCTTCTGCGCATAGGTGTTCGCTTCGAAGTAGGAACTGAAGGAGAGCAGGTCCTTCGCCGGGATGAGGTAGTCCATGTAGGTCTTCCCGGTCTGATCCTTGATCGTCTTGGCGATCTGCCGGAGCTCCATGAGGCGCGGAACGTTCACCTCGATGAACTTGAGGCTCCGGTCGCCCTTCTGCATCTGGACGGAACCGAGGTACTCCGCGAGGCCCTCGGAGAAGGCGTCCTGGGTGGGCTTCGGGTCCCGCCACTTGTTCTTCTGGCGCGTGAACCAGTACTCGAGCTGGTGCGTCCCTTCGTGGACCGTCTTGTTGATCTCGAAGATGCGGTCGTCGCCGGAGCCGCCCTCGTCGTAGAGGAAGATCCACCCGGTCGTCGGCGTGAAGTAGCCGGCGACGCCGGGGGGAGCTTCTGTCCGAGACGCTTCTCGTGGTACTTGTGGAATTCGTCGGCGTTGTTGAAGATCCAGATCACCATCGGGACGCCGTACTCGAAGCGGCGGTCGCCTCCTTCGTAGTCGGGTCGTCCTCCCCACGGGGCGTCGAGGGGCTTCAGGTCGAACTTCTCCCCGAAGCGGCGCATGAACTCCTTGTAGACGCTCTGGAAGATCGCCGCCTTCTCCTTGAGGACGCTGCTCCACCCCTTCCGCTTCTCGGCGAGGGCGGCCTTCGCCTTTTCGCGCGCCTTCTTGTCCGGGTACTTCGTCTTGTCGAGGAGGTCGAAGTCGGAGAGGGCCTCGCTGGTGGAGTAGACGACGAGGTAGGGCGCCTTCCAGTACATCTCGTAGTTCAGGTCGCCCAGCATCGGGTCGAGCGCGATGTTCGCCCGGACGATGTCGCCGAGGTGGTAGGCGCGATCCGTCTCGAGCCGCTTCTGGTGCTCGCGCATCTTGGCGACGGCCTCGCGCGCGAGCTGGATCTCGTCGTCGTCGTCGAGCCAGCGCCTCTCGTTGAACTTGACGACCGCGTCGAGGAAGGGGTAGCCCCGGCGGTTGTTGATCGCCTCGGGGATCGGGTCCCCGTTGTCGACCACCTTGCCCAGGATGTCCTTCTGGAAGTCCGTGTAGCCCAGGAACGCCCGCGCTTCCGCGTTGTTCGGGGCGACCTGCTTGATCAGCGTCTCGTAGAGGGAACGGGCCTCCTCCTTCGCCTCGTCGGTTCCCAGCGCGAGGAACCGCTTCGCGAGGCTCGTGTAGTCGGACGCATCCCGGAGATCCGCCTTGGCGACCTCGGCCTGGAGCGACGCGAGCGTGTCGGCCTTCTCAGGCGTCCCGGTCCCGGAGGGGGTCGTCCCGGTCGCGCCGTTCCCCGGGTGGGTGTCCGCGACGGTCGTGGCCCCGGGGTTCGTCGCGGCGGTGTCGTCGGCCTTCTTGCCGGAGTTCGCGAAGACGAGGAAGAGGAGCACCGCGGCGACCAGGAGGCCGCCCGCGCCGTAGATCAGCGCGGGGTTCACGCCCTTCTTCGCCCGGGCCTCGCCGCGGGACCGCGCCGCCGGGCGCGCGGAGCGCGCCGCCGCCTTCGGCTTCGCAGGCCGCCGGGCCGTCTTCGCCTCCTGGTGCCGCTCCGGGGGACGGTACTGCGGCCCCCTCCGGCCGCCGCCCGCGGCGGCCGCCGCGCGCCGCTTCGGCTGCGCCGCCTGGCGCGACGGGGCGGCCCGCGCCGGTCCCCGGGGCTCCGGCCGGGAGGGTCGGGCCGCGGGCGCCTTGTGGGCGGCGGGCGCCACGTGCGCCGTCAGCACGGCACCGCACGAGCCGCAGGTGAACTTCTGCCCGGGCGCGAACTGGGAGACGTCGAACTGCGCGCCGCACTGGTGGCAAGCCTGGAGTTTCATGGAGGAATCCTGCGTTTCCGGGGCGGAACTGGACCCCATCTTATAGCATCCGGGCCCGTATCCCGGGGGCGTGGCACGGACCACCGGGACGTGGGTCGTCGGGCCCGTGCTTGACCTCGACGGGGAGAGCGGGCTGAATCCGTCGGTGGTCCGTACCGAACTCCACGCCCGGCTAGACGTCCTACGCGCGCGCTACGACCTGGGTTGGCTCCACGCGGATCCGCTCCGCTGGCCGCGGCGGTACCCCGACCCCGGGGATCGCGAGGTGGCCGCCCTCCTGGCCGCTTGCCTGGCGTACGGTCGCGTGGCCTCGATCCACCGCGCACTGGCGAAGGTCTTCGAGGCGCTCGGCCCCCACCCCGCGCGGGCGGCGATGGCCCTCCCCGCCGCCCTGGCCCGACGGCTCGCCGACGTCTCGCACCGCTGGACCCGGGGCGAAGACCTCGCGTGGCTCCTCGCCGCCGCGGCCCGCATCCGCCGCCGCCACGGGAGCCTGGGCGCCGTGGTCGCCGGCGCCGCCGTCTCGCCCGAGCCGCTCCGGAACGGCCTCGCGGCGCTTCGCGACGCCCTCCTCGCCGACGGCGGCCGCATCCCGGCGGATCGCCGGCGCGCGCGCGCCTTTCTCGTACCCGACCCGCGCGGCGGGGCGGCGTGCAAGCGTCTCCTCCTCCTCGCCCGGTGGTGCGTGCGCCCCGACGACGGCGTGGACCTCGGCCTCTGGAAGAGTCCCCGGCTCGGCCCCGCCGACCTTCTCGTCCCGCTCGACGTACACGTCCATCGCACCGCGCTGGATCTCGGATTGACCCGCCGGAAGCAGGCCGACTGGCGAGCCGCCGAGGAGGTCACCGCGGCGCTTCGCGCGTTCGCCCCGGAAGACCCGACGCGCTACGACTTCGCGCTCGCCCGGCCGGGGATCGCCGGTCGCTGCCGCCACCGATGGGTGGAGGAGATCTGCACGGCCTGCGAACTCGTGACGTGCTGCCGCGCGGCTACGCCCAGTGGAAGCCGAAGTCGTCGACGTGGGCTTCGAACCAGGCCTTCGCGTCGGCCGTCGTCTTGAAGCGTTCGCCGGTCAGCTCGTCCAAGGCGTCCACGACGGCCCCCTTGGCCTCGTGCCACATCTCCCAACGTCGCTTCCACCACTCCGCGGGAGGGTTGTTGGGATCGTCCACGCTTCCCTGGCCGTCGGCGGGGTTGTCGATCTCCTCGGCCAGCCACCGGCACATCCGCTTGTCGCCGGTGCGGCCGACGTAGGTCGCGACCGAGACGAGCAGCGGCGCCCAGGCCTTGTCCGGGTTCTCGACGCACCACTTCCAGAGCCGCTCGACCTCGGCGAACCGGTCCTTTTCCAGGGGCTTCTTCTCGATACCCGTCACGGCGAGCAGCGCCGCCCCGCGAACGGACATCCGCCGCTCGTTGTCCCGGTCGCTCCAGCCCTCCTTCCAGATCTTGCCGACGAGTTTCTCGCGGTCCTTCTCGTCCTCTACCCTCTGCACGGCGAGGATCTGAGCCGCGCGCACGGCGGCGGTCGAGTTGTCGTGGGTGAGGAGCTTCAGGAGGGGGGCCTGGAACTCCTCGTGGGACCGGAGCCCGATCCGGTCGAGGACCTCGAGAAGCGGTTGGACCTTCCGCTTCTTCGCGACCTTCTTCAGCGCGCGCACGAGGTCGGCGGCTTCGGCGTCGGAGACGGTCTCGACGGCCTCCTCGTCGTCCTGCCCGGCTTCCCCGGACGGGTCGTCCCCGGCCCGGACCGGGAGCGAGAGCAGGAAGAGAGCCGCGGCGACCGCGAGGGCGCCCCAGGGGACAAGGCGCGTACGCATGGTCGTACCTCCGTGGCCGCAAGAGTATCAGCGGGCCCGGTTGAAATAGACGTCCGGTTCCCCGTCGCGGTCGTCGTAGGTGACGACCCGCGCCTCCTCGCCCGCTCCGACGAGATCCGGCGCCAGGGCGTTCGCCGCCCCGGGCTCGCCCGCGTCCAGGCGGATCTCCTTCGCCCGCCAGGTGTCGCCGCCGTCCGCCGAGATCCGGAGCAGCGCGTCGAAGCGGCCCTTCCGGTCGTCGGCGAAGGCGACGAACGCCCTCGCGGGGGTCAGGGCCGCCGCGGGGGCGAGGCTCGTGCCCGTGCCCGGCGGATCGGTGTCGAGCCGCCGGTCCTCGTCGAGCCAGGTGGCGCCCCCGTCGAGCGAGCGGTTCGCGTAGACGTCCGGGAATCCGTTCCGTTCGTCCTCCCACGCCACGAGGACCCGGGACCCGAGGAGGGCCAGCGCCGGCCGGCGGGCGTCCGTCGTGCGGGCCGGGTCGCGGTCGATCCCGACGTCGACGGCCGACCAGGTGAGCCCGCCGTCGATCGACCGGTTGCCGCGGATCTCGAACACGCCCGAGCGCTCGTCCTGCCAGACCGCGACGGCGATCGAGCCCGAGAGGGCGATCCGCGGCGCGAGCGAGGCCGCGTCCCCGGAGACGTCGGTGTCGAGGCGTCGATCGGTGGCGAACCACGTCGCGCCTCCGTCCCGGGAAGCGTTGAGCCGGACGTCGGCGGCGCCGTCGCGCGCGTCCTGCCACACGACCAGCACGCGGTCGCCCTCCGCGGCGATCCGGGGGGAGAGGGAGGCGCCCGCGCCCGGAGCGTCCGTGTCGAGGCGGATCTCCTCGGCGAGCCAGGTCGTCCCGGCGTCCTCGCTGCGGTTCAGGTACACGTCGGGCTTCGCCGTCGCGATCGTCCTCCCAGACGACGAGCACGCGGTCCTCCACCGCGGCGACGTCCACCTCGAAGGAGGAGCCGTCGGGAGACCCGCGGTCGAGCCGCACGTCGGCGGCGAGCCACGTCGCCCCGGCGTCCAGCGAGCGGTTGAACCGGATGGACGAGAGCCCGTCGCGGGTATCCTCCCACGCCACGTACACCCGGTCCCCCGCGGCGGCGAGGGCGGGCACGTTCGACGAGGCGGCCCCCGGGGCGTCCGTGTCGAGACGGCGGTCCGCGGCGAGCCAGTGGGCCCCCGCGTCGAGCGAGCGGTTGAGGTAGATGTCCGTCCGGCCGTCCCGCCGGTCGTACCAGACGACGTAGCAGCGATCGCCGGCGGCCGCGATCCGCGGGAAGACCGAGAGCGCGGCGCCCGGGGGGTCCGTGTCGAGCCGCACGTCGTGGGCGAGCGGCGGATCGAAGGGGGCATCGCCGCCGCCACCGGCCGGCGCGGGCGTTCCCCCGCAGGCGGCGAGGAGACACGCGGCCACGAGGCCGCAGGCGGTGTTGCGGGAACGGTGGACGACGAAGCGCACGCGCGGGAACCTATCCCCTCTCTCCAAACGGGGCTATTCTCCCGCCCTCCGAGGGAGGACGCCATGCCGCCGAGGGCCCTGATTGCGCTGGAGACGGTCGATCCGGAGGCGGTGGTCGCCGACATCGAGGCCATCCGGAGGGTCAATCCCCAGCGCTACGAGATGGAGTCTCTCTCCCGGATCTGCCACTTCGACGCCGAGTCGGGAGACGTCGCCGGGGTGTTCGAAGTGCCCGAGGAGCCCTTCTGGGCCCGCGGGCACATCCCGGGCCGCCCGCTCATGCCGGGCGTGATGATGCTGGAGGCCGCCGCGCAGCTCTGCTCCTGGGCCGTCCGACAGGTGTACGACCCCCAGAGCTACGGCGACCGCTTCTTCGGCTTCGGGGGCATCGACGGCGTGAAATTTCGCGGCACGATCTTCCCCGGCCAGCACCTGCTGCTGCTGGGGAAGCGCACCGAGGTGAGGCCGCGCCGCGCGGTGTTCGCGACCCAGGGCTGGGTCGAGGGGAAGCTCGCCTTCGAGGCCGCGATCACCGGGATGTGGGTCTGACGCCGCCGTCGCCCTTGCCTTCCCGCGCACCGTCCCACGCCCCTTCCGCATGGCGCTCGGCCTGCACGACGTAGTCGCGGGCGCTCTCCAGCGCGTTCTCGTGCCGCGCGTGGGCCTCGAACGTCTTGACGATCCGAGCCGGCACCCCCACCGCCAGCGCGCAGGGCGGGACCTCCATCCCCTCGCCGACGACGCATCCGGCCCCCACCACGGCCCCTTCGCCCACGATGCTCCCGGCCAGCAGCACGGCCCCCATGCCGATCAACGCGCGGTCGCGGACCTCGACGCCGTGGAGGATCGCGCCGTGGCCGATCGTCACGTCGGCGCCGATGACATTGGGCTCGCCGGGGTCGGCGTGGATCACCACCCCGTCCTGGACGTTCGTGCGGTCCCCGATCCGGATCTCGGCGTCGTCCCCGCGCACGCTCGCGCCGTACCAGATGCTCACGCCCTCGCCCAGCACGACCCGCCCGGACACCGCGGCGTTGTGCGCGACGAAGGCCTCGCCGACGCGGAGCATGCGCGGGCGGAGGGCGCCGGGCGGGGCATCGAGATCGCGATCGGCGCTCATCCGCCGCTCTCCAGATAGCGGAGCAGGACGAGGGGGAGCATCGACGAGGCGTTGAAGAGGGCGTGGGCGACCATCCCCGGGACGAGCGAGTTCGTGTACTCGAACACGATGGTGAGCACCAGCGCGAGCCCCAGGAGCGGGAGCGCGGCGGCGAGGTTCGCGTGGATCGCGGCGAAGAGGGCCGAGACGACGATCACCCCCACCCAGAATCCGCGCCGGCGCCCGCCCGCGGCGTCGCGGACGGCCGGGTAGAGCAGCCCGCGGAAGACCGACTCCTCGGTGATGGGCGCAATGAAGACGCCGAAGACGACCGTGATCCAGAGCTGGTACGGCCGCGTCGGATCGAGCGCCTGCCGGACGGGCTCCTGGAGCTCGGGCGCCTGGCCGAGCTCGTGCATCACCGCCGCGGCGGCGATCGCGAGGGGCAGGGCGAGGGCCGATCCGATGCAGAACGCCACGACGCCGCTCCCGACGGCACGGCCGGCGGGCACGTCCCGACCGGCGCCCGCGACGTGGCGCCGCCAGAGGACGACGCCCGCGGTGGGGAGCAGCGCCAGGGCGGCGACCGCGAACTGGAGCACGATGCCCTGGCGAAGCCACGGGAACGCGAGCACGACCATCTGGTGGACGAAGATCGCGAAGACGTAGACGATCAGGACCAGGCCGAGCGCCTGGGGAAGCGCGAGGGGGCGGAACGCGCTCCCGTGGTCGGGAGGCGGCGCGATCCGAAGCCCCGTCCCCCTCCGCGTCCAGCCGAGCCAGGCCAGGAATCCCAGTCCGAACAGCAGCGGCAGCCACTTGAACGCGGCGAGCCACGGGTGCTTCAGGATCCGTCGCTCCAGCTCCTCCTGGGTGAGCGGAGCCACCGCCGGGCCCCCGTCCCTTCCGGCCGCCCCCGCCGGCGCCTCGTGGCCCGGGGCCGCGGCGGGAGCGGGCGCAGGCGCGGGCGGCGCGGGCGTTCCCCCCTCGGCGTGGGCGCGGGCGACGGCCCCCACTCCCACGCCGACCGCCACGATCAAGAGGACCGCGAACCGACGGAGCCTCATGCGCCCGTCGTCCCTTGCGCGTGGATCACGCCCGTCGTCGGGCTCGACGGGCGGGGCCGCCCCTTGGCGATCCGCCCGGCGAGATAGGCCTCGCGCCCGGCCTCGCAGGCGAGACGCATCGCCTTCGCCATGCGGACGGGATCCTGCGCCTTCGCGATGCCGGTGTTGAGCAGCACCCCGTCGCAGCCGAGCTCGAGGGCGACCGCGACGTCGGAGGCCGTCCCCACGCCCGCGTCCACGATGACGGGGATGTTCGCGCGGGCCACGATCAGCTCGATGTTGAGGGGATTGAGGATGCCGAGGCCGGAGCCGATGGCGCTGCCCAGGGGCATCACCGCCGAGGCGCCGGCGTCTTCGATCTTCTTCGCGACGACGGGATCGTCGCTCGTGTAGACGAGCACCTTGAAACCCTCGCCCACGAGCGTGTCGAGCGCCTTCAGCGTCTCGACCACGTCGGGGAGGAGCGTGTCGGGGTCGGCGAGGACCTCGAGCTTCACGAGGTCGGCGATCCCGAGCTCGCGGGCGAGGCGCAGCGTCCGCACGGCGTCCTCACCGGTGAAGCACCCCGCCGTGTTGGGCAGCAGCGTCCAGCGGTCGCCGAGGGCGTCGAGCAGGTTCGGCCCCGCCTCGCGCTTCAGGTCCACCCGCCGCAGCGCCACCGTCACGACCTCGGTGCCGCTGGCCTCCAGGGCCTGGACCGTCTGCTCGTGGCTCCCATACTTCCCGGTGCCCACGAGGAGGCGGCTGTGGAAGCGGTGCCCCCCCACTTCGAGCACGTCGTCCTCCCGGGCGGGATCGCCGCCCCCGACGAAGGAGACGACCTCCAGCACGTCGCCGTCGGCGAGGGACTCCTCCCCGTGGCGGTGTCGCGGGACGACGGCGCGGTTTCGCTCCACGGCGACGCGCTGGCCCTCGAGATCGAGGCGCTCGAGGAGCGTCTTCACCGTGGGCGCTTCGCCCGCCGCGTCGAGCTCCATGGGCGCCCCGTTGACCGTGATCCGGATGCGCGTGGATTCCATCGCGGCAAGGTACGCCGCGGCCGGGCCCCGGGGGTGGTTTCCCGCGGACGCGCGGCGGAGACGGAGGGCGATCCCTACCCGCCCACGACCTTCTTCTCCCACTTGTAGAGGTCGGCGACGCGGGCGAGGGTCGAGTTCCCGCCCTGGATCTCGGCGCGGATGCGGTTCTCCGCCTCCAGGCAGTACATCGCCCGGTTCGCGATCTCGACGGCGCGGGGCGCGGGGACGATCACCACGCCGTCGGCGTCGGCGACCACCCAGTCGCCGGGGCGGCAGTCGATGCCCTCCCAACGGAGGACCACGCCGATCTCGCCGAAGCCCTTCGGCTCGCCGGCGTTGGCCGCAACGGCCTTCGCGAACACGGGCACGCCGATGCGCCGGATGTCGGACGTATCGCGGATGGCGCCGAGCACGACGACGCCGGCAACCTTGCGGTTCCTTGCCGAGTGCGTGGCGAGCTCGCCCCAGACCGCGGGCGGCCGCCCCCCCGCGTCGATGACCAGGACGTCGCCCTCGCCCGCGCGGTCGATGGCCTCGACGGGCTTCGCCCAGTCCCCGGGCATCGTCCGGACCGTGACGGCCCGACCGGCGATGCGGACGTCGGGCTGCGTGGCGACGAACCCCGTCCAGCAGGGCGCGCGGTGCATCGCGTCGGTCAGGTTCGGCGTCGAGACCTGCGTCAGGATGCGCCGGACGTCGGCCTCGGCGCTGCCCCGGACCGCGACCTCGCTCTCGCCGGCCTTCCCGCTCTCGAGGGCTTCCTTGATCGCGCGGGTGGCGGCGGTCGCGTCGCGGGCCTTCGTGATGGCGCCGCCGACGATGACGACGTTCGCGCCCGCCTCGGCCGCAAGGGGCGCCGTGCGGGCGGTGATTCCCCCGGCGACGGTCACGTCGATCGCGACCGCCGCGCGGACCGCCCGCAGCGCGTCGAAGGGGTCGCCCCCCCGGACCTGCTCGTCGATCGGGCAGTGGACGTTGACCGCGTCGGCGCCCAGCGCCTCCGCTTCGCGGGCCCGGGCGGCGGGATCCGGGCACCCGAGGAGGTCCACCAGTACGCGGATCCCGTAGTTGGCGCCCGCCTCGACGCACTCGCGGATGGTGCTGTCCGAGGCCACCCCGAGGACGGTGCCCCAGTTCGCGCCGGCCTTGGCCGCCGCCTCCAACTCGAGGCGGCCCGCGTCCATCGTCTTGCCGTCGCAGACGATCTCGTGGGCGGGGAACGCCCCGCGGAGCGCCCTCACCGCCCCGAGCCCCTCGGCCTTGAGAAGCGGGGTCCCGACCTCGAGGAGATCGACCCCTCCCTCGACCGCCTCCCGGGCGGCGAGGAGGGCGCGGTGGAGATCCACCTGGTCGAGGGCGAGTTGGAGGCGCGGTTTCATGGGCGAGAGGCTACCCCTCGCCCGTCCCGGGCGCGAGTCGGGGCGGGGATCGCGGGGCCGCCGCCGTACGACCGTGCCCTGCTTGACGCCCCAGGCCCGGTCCGCACAATGCGGGTTGCACACCGACTCCGTACACCCAGGGAGGGGCGGGCACGCGGCCCGCCTCTTTTCGTGTGCGGATCAGGCCCCGAGGACATGGTCATGGATCCCGCCGACATCCTGCGCTTCGCCGACGTCGTCCACCGCGATCGCGGCATCGACAAGGAGATCGTGTTCAGCGCGATCGAGCAGGGGCTGTTGACAGCCGCCCGGAAGAAGTTCGGAGAGGACGCCGTGATCGAGGTCCACCTGGACCGGCGGACGGGGGCCATCAAGTGCGAGGTGAACGGCTCGTCCAAGCAGATGGAGTTTGGTCGCATCGCCGCCCAGACGGCCCGGCAGGTGATGAACCAGAAGATCCGGGAGGCCGAGCGGGACAAGAATCTCGAGGAGTACAACCGCCGCCTCGGCAGCATCGTCACGGGCTCCATCCAGCGCATCGAGAGCGGGAACCTGATCGTGAACATGGGCCGGGTCGAGGGCATCGTCCCCCGCTCCGAGCAGATCCGCGGTGAGACCTTCAAGGTCGGTGACCGGATCCGCGCCTACCTCTTCGAGGTCCGCCCCCAGGGGCAGCGCGTGCGGATCGTCCTCTCGCGGAGCCGCCCCGACTTCGTGAAGAAGCTCTTCGAGTTGGAGGTCCCGGAGATCGCCGACGCCGTCATCCAGGTGAAGGCGATCGAGCGCGAGGCGGGCTACAAGACGAAGCTCGCCGTGGAGTCCACGGACCGCAAGGTCGATCCGATCGGCGCCTGCGTCGGGGTGCGGGGCAGCCGCATCCGCAACATCATCGACGAGCTGAACGGCGAGAAGGTGGACATCCTCAAGTGGGAGGAGCAGCCGGAGGTGATGATCGCCACGGCGCTCAAGCCCGCACAGATCAACGAGATCACGCTCAACTGGGACGAGCGCAAGGCGGATGTCCTCGTGGACGAGGATCAGCTCTCCCTGGCGATCGGACGCCGCGGCGCGAATGTCCGTCTCGCGTCCCGCCTCTCCGGCTGGGAGATCAACATCTCCGGCGAGAAGTTCCCCGAGGAGGAAGAGGAGGCCGCGGAGGGGAAGAGCACCGAGAGCGCCACGGCCGAGGCCCCCGCCCCCGACGGCGAGCTCTCCTCCGGCGACGGCGAGACCCCCTCCCCCGCCGGCGAGACCCCCTCCCCCGCCGGCGAGACCCCCTCCCCCGCCCCCGCCGGCGAGACGCCCTCCCCCGCCCCCGACGCCGCGCCGGAGACCTCTGCGGAGCCGTCTCCGGAGTCCGAGCCGCTTCCCGAGAACGGCGCGGACCGCGAGGCCACCCCCCGGCTCTGATCTCGCGCCGGGTCGAACCGGGACACCCCGGGCCGGCTCCGGTACCATGCCCGATTCATGCCCTTGCGGGCGTCAGGTTTCCCTTCGAGGACTTCCGATTCCCTTGTCCAAGCGCTTCTATCAAATCGCCTTCGAGCTCGGCGTCCCGCCGCGCGCCTTCATCCGGGATCTATCTGGAGCCGGCCTATCCGTCGGGAACCAGATGGTGACCATCTCCGAGGATCTGGAGAGCCGGATCCGCGAGGTGTGGTCCGACCTCCATGCGCCGGAGCCGGAGCCCGAGGCGGCCCCGGCCGAAGCCCCGGTGGAAACGGCCGTCGCCGAGGTGGAGCCCGCCCCGACGGAGCCCGCCGACGTGGCGGAGGCCGAGGCCCCGCCGCCCACCGTGGCGGAGGAGCCGCCCGCTGCCCCCGAGGAGGCAACCCCGGCGGAGACGGTCGAGGCGACCGAGGAGCCCGAACCCGCGCTCGCGTCCGCGTCGGGCGACGGGACGCCGACCGACGACCCCCCCGCGCCCGGCGAGGAGGACGGCGGCGAGCTGAAGGAGACCACGGCGGGCGATCCGCCCAAGCCCAGGGACCTGGTTCCCACCATCGATCCGCGCGCGGGCCGGCTCTTGAAGGAAGCGCCGCGCGGCGGCATCCCCGGCGTGACCGCGCCTCCCCGCGGCGGCCGAGGCGGCGATCTCCGTATCCAGGACCTCAACCCCACGATCCCTCAGTCGGAGCGCGCCCCCGGCCAGCGCCGCGACAGCCACCGCCGGAGCACGGTGCCCGACCGCTACCGCGGCAAGCGCGGCAAGGAGACCTTCTCCATGCGGCGCCGGTCGCGCCCGAAGCGGGCGGAGCCCGCCCGGCCGCGCCCGTCGAGGATCGAGGTGGAGCCGCCCGTCTCGGTGAAGCGCCTCTCCGAGCTCTCGGGCATCCGGGCCGCGGAGATCGTCAAGACGTTCTTCACCAAGCTCAGCATGGTGGTCAACGTCAACTCCAACCTCGACGAAGACCAGCTCACCCTGCTGGGCGTCGAGATGGAGATCGACATCCAGTTCGTCAAGAAGGAGACCGCCGAGGAGGCCCTTCTCGCGCAGGTCAAGCAGGCCGACGCCGCCGACGAACCCGACCTCGAACCCCGTCCCCCCGTCGTGGCCATTCTCGGCCACGTGGACCACGGCAAGACGACCCTCCTCGACTCCGTCCGCAAGAGCGACGTGGCGTCCCGGGAAGCCGGGGGGATCACGCAGCACATCAGCGCGAGCCAGATCACCCTGCCCGACGGGCGGCGTGTGACGTTCATCGACACGCCCGGGCACGAGGCCTTCACGGAGATGCGCGCGCGGGGCGCGCAGGTGACCGACATCGTCGTCCTCATCGTGGCGGCCGACGACGGCGTGATGCCGCAGACCATCGAGGCGATCAGCCACGTCCGCGCTGCCGGCGTGCCGATGATCGTCGCCATCACCAAGGTGGACAAGGACAACGCGCAGGTCACGCGCGTGAAGCAGCAGCTCACCGAGCACGACGTGTTCGTCGAGGGCTACGGCGGCGACGTGACCGCCCTGGAGGTGTCGGGCCTGTCCGGACAGGGCGTCCCCGAACTGCTCGATCACCTCGCGCTGTTCGCCGAGGTCGAAGCGGAGCGTTTCCGCGCGAACCCCAAGCGCCACGCGATCGGTACGGTCATCGAATCGGAGAACAGCCCCCGCCGTGGCGTGCTGACCGAGGCCATCGTCCAGAACGGCACCCTGAAGACGGGCGACGCCATTCTCGCGGGCGAGGCATGGGGCACCGTCCGCGGCCTCTTCAACTACCGCGGCGAGCAGGTGCAGGAGGCCGCGCCGGGCGACCCGATCGAGATCATCGGGCTCGACACGCCTCCCGAGGCCGGTAGCAAGTTCTACGTCCTCGTCGACAAGGACAAGGCCCGCGACATCGCCGAGGCGCGCCGCCTGAAGCGCCGCGAACTCGAGCTGGCCGCGCAGAGCAAGCCCACCACCATCGAGTCCCTCTTCGGCGCCATCGAGGAAGGCAAGATCGCGGAGGTCAACGTCGTCCTCAAGGCCGACGTGAAGGGCTCCCTGGCCCCCGTCCAGGGGCTCCTCGACCGCATGGGAACCGACGAGGTCCGCGTCAAGGTCATCCACAGCGCCGTCGGCGCCGTGAACGACTCCGACGTGATCCTCGCGAGCGCTTCGACGGCTTGGATCATCGGCTTCAACGTCAACGTGGACGAACGCGCCCGCGAGCGCGCAAAGATGCTCGGCGTCGAGACGCGCACCTACCGCGTGATCTACGAGATCGAGCGGGACGTGAAGCTGGCCCTCGAGGGCAAGCTGGCTCCCGAGGAGCGCGAGGTCGTCCTGGGTCACGCCGAAGTCCTGGCGATCTTCCAGTCCTCCAAGCTGGGCAAGATCGCCGGCTGCCGCGTGAAGGACGGCTTCCTCCGCCGCGATGGCAAGATCCGGATCCTGCGGGGCGGCGAGCTGATCCACACCGCGGGCGTCGCGAGCCTGAGGCGGGAGAAGGACGAAGCCCGCGAGGTGAAGGACGGTTTCGAGTGCGGTGTCCGCCTCGAGGGCTGGGACGCCTTCGAAGAGGGCGACGTTCTCGAATGCTACACGGTCGAGGAAGTGGCCCGGACGCTCGACGGCTAGCCCGCCGGCGGATCGGCCTCCGAAACGAGCCAACCATGGCGACGGAACGCCGGATCAAGCGTCTGGAGAGGCTGATCCTCGAGGTCATCGCCGAGACCATCCAGCGCGAGGTCCGGGACCCGCGGATCGGCCTCGTCTCGATCACGCGGGTCAAGCTGAGCAACGACCTCTCGTCGGGCACGGTCTACTGGTCCTGCCTGGAAGAAGAAGGCGCCCGCCGTCGCGTCGCGGCCGCGCTCGAGAGCGCCCGTGGCCTCCTGCAGGGCCGCGTCGCCGAGCAGGTCCGCACCCGCACGACCCCCATCCTCACGCTGCGCTTCGACCCCTCCCTGGAACGGGCGCAACGCCTGGAAGCCATCTTCCACCGTCTCGCCGAGGAACGGGGCGAGACGCAGGGCGAGGGCCCCGATGCGCCCCCGGGCGACACCGAGGCCGCCCCCCCCGGCCCGACGCCGCCCCCCGGTTGACCTCCCGCCGGGGGCGTGGATACTCTCGCCCCGACATCCGCACGGTGACCATAGCTCAGCTGGTTAGAGCGCCGGATTGTGGTTCCGGAGGTCGCGGGTTCGAACCCCGCTGGTCACCCCATCCCCCGCGCCGCAGAAAGCGGCCTCCAGCGGCGGATTGCGCCCCGTTCTCGCCGGTTCCGATGGCGCGGCTCCGGCCCCCTCGGAACCGCAACGGACCGCATCGAAACGCTCCGTTCCGTCACCCGCAGCGCAAGCAGGAGCGCAAGCAGCCCCGGCGGCCTCCACGGCGCCATGCAGGTCCACGGCCCGCAGGTCCGTGTAGGCGCGCATGAGCAACGACAACCCCTACTCTGAATCCCTGTTCCGCACCGCGAAGTACCGCCCTGAGTACCCGGAGCACTTCGCGTCCATGGAGCAGGCCCGCGCCTGGGTGACGTGGTTCGTCACCTGGTACAACACCGAGCACCGGCACAGCGCGCTGAAGTTCGTGACGCCACAGCAGCGACACGCCGGCGAGGACGTCGCCATCCTCGCCCGCCGCACCGCCGTCTACGAGAAGGCCAGGGCGCGCCATCCGCGGCGCTGGAGCCGCGCGATCCGCGACTGGACACCCGTCGAGGAGGTCCTCCTCAACCCCGCTCCGAGCGCAACCCCGTACGCGACAGAGGTCGCATAGCCAGATGACTCGAGGCGACAACTACCTTGACACCCGCCGCGTTCCAACGATCTCGGGACCGCGAGATCGCAAACCTGGTAGAGACACACAAGGGGCAAAGTTGGGCTCTCCTGCAGTTTGAGTGGGTGACCTGCGGAGCGGATTCCTTCCTTCCCGCCCCCGCAGGGGGGTGCGGGGCGGAAAGGAAGGAATCTGATCTGTGGAGATTCGACGGGCACGAGGACTGAGCCCGTCCAAGGCATGAAGGCGCACGGGATCCGTGCTTCCCTGCTGGTTGTGACACGCAACCGAAAAGCAGAGGAACCCCGTGCGCTCCACTACGCTACTGCGCCGGCTCGTCGGCATCCCTGACCTGTTCGTGCGATCCGTGAACTTCGAAGGCCGAGATCTGCTCCTCGAGGTGGCTCCCAGGTGGCGCAAGCGCCGCTGTGGTCGCTGTAGGCGGCCAGCTTTGGGCTACGATCAGGCTCCTGAGCGCCGGTGGCGCCACCTGGGCCTGGGCGAGATCAGGCTCCACCTGTGCTACGCCCCGCGGCGGGTGGAGTGCCCGGCTTGTGGGGTCCGGACCGAGCAGGTTCCCTGGGCGGAGGCCGGCAGCCGTTTCACGAGGGACTTCGAGGAGATGGTGGCCTACCTGACCCGGGTCACCGACAAGACGCAGGTCACACGGCTGATGGGGATCTCCTGGCGAACGGTCGGAGAGGTCGTCGAGCGTGTCGTAGGCCGCAAGCAGGATCCAGAGCGGCTCTGCGCTTCCTCGCTGCGGTGCGTCACGGCGCGGAGCAGTTTCGGATCCATCCGCCCGACCCGGGCCAGGCGTTCAGGATCGCTCTCGTCGCTCTTGCGGTCGTTGCGGAAGATGAAGTGCAGCTCCCTCGCGTTCGCCACCAGGGTCTCGGCGCAGTGGCGCTCCAGGATCCGACTCACCCAGGGAGAATGGGTCCCGACCTCCACCACGGCCCGGGCCCCCGTCCGACCCCGGAAGAAGTCCTCGAACGCCGCCGGGGTCGTCACCAAGCGCCCCCGCCCCCGCTCCTCGCCCGTGCGCTGGTCCAGGACGCAGAAGGTGGAGTAGCGGTCGCCCAGGTCCACGCCGATCGTCTCGGTGATAGTCTTGCCCATGCCGGTCTTTCCTTCCCGGGCCCTCGAGCCCGTTGTCAGGTTTGCAGCCCGGTTTACCGGGACTGCGGGACAGGGAAGACCGGCCTTCTCATCCCATCTCCGTAGCCCAAATGCCACGCCACGCCAGGAGCGCGAGCGGTGTCCCGTCCGGATCGACGAACGGCACCCTGCGGACGCCGGCCTTTGCGGCCGCGCCGACAGGAGGCAGCATCCAGCCGTTGCGGCGCAGCAGTCGGCCGACGTGGCGCGGGTGGTAGCGCACGCCCCAGCGCTTCTCGATGAGCGCGACGACGGCATCCTGGCTCCACTGGTCGAGTTCGAAGCCGTGGGCTCGCGGACTGTCGTGGAGGGCGACGTTGAGTTGCGCGCGCGCCTGCGGCGGCAGTCGGGGCGAGCGCCCGCGGCGCTCCTGGGTCAGCGAGCCGCCCCCGGACCAGAACCGGTACCAGCGCCCGGCCGTGGCGCGCGGGATGCCGAGTTGCCGGGCGACTTCGGCACGCGTGCTTCCGTTCGCGAACAGTTCGCCCGCCTTGATGCGCTTCTCCCGGTCCATGCGGTCAAGTTACTCGTTGTTGCAGGTTTGCGCGACCGGTTTGGCTTGATCCTGCTTGCCGCCGCGTGGATGTTGAGCCCACACAGGAGGCACTCATGATCGACGGCGGCAACGCGACCATCTTCGTTTCCGACTTCGAGCGGGCGATTCACTTCTACACGGAGATCCTCGGCATGCCCCTGCGCATGCGCGCGGAGAACTTCTGGGCCGAGGTCGTCGCGGGAAGGGACCTGGTCATCGGCATCCATCCGGAATCTGAAAACGCCGCGATACCGGGCACCCAAGGCTCGATCCAGATCGGCCTCAACGTGACCGGTTCGCTTCACGAACTGGTCGACGACCTGAAGGGCAAGGGAGTTTCCTTCGAGGGCCCGATCGTCGAGGACGACGGTGTGGGCAAGTTCGCCCGCTTCCACGACCCCGACGGCAACGCCCTCTACTTCTGGGAGCAGGCGAAGGTCTCGGGCCAGAGCAGTCCCCAGAGCACCCAGGCGGCCCAGTAGTACGGTTGCTTCCACTTCTCCTGGCTGCGAACGTAGACCTGCGCCTTACGCCTTCGGAGCCGCTGGATGCGGCCCAGCGCGTGTTCGACGCGTGCACGCGCGGCGTCGAGCGCTTGCTCACGCGCCCGGACTTCCGCGAGCGGCTTGCCCTGGAGCACGGCCTGCCTACCCCGTCCCCGGTCTGAGCGTTGACTGTCTGGCGGGCATGGAATCCTACCCGTACAACGGAGGACGACGTGACACAGAGGAAGCGATCCAATGCAGGGCGTTCCGCCGCAAGCTCTCCTGAGCGTAGCGAAGCAGAGCTTGCGGCGGAACGCATCGGGCGCCCCGGCCGCCGCACGGCCGAGGAGCGCACCAGGGCCGTCCTGGAGCTCTTGGGCGGCAAGGCAAGCCTCGGCGCGCTGGCGCGCCGCTTCGGCGTCCGGGAGAGCACGATCGAGAAGTGGCGCGAGCAGACCCTGGAGAGCGTGCAGCAAGCCATGCGCCAGGGAGACGCACGCTCGGGCCGGGAGCGGGAGCTGGAGAAGGAACTCAAGGCGCTGCGCGAGGCCTTCACCGACCTGGCCATCCGCCATGAGCTGCGTGAGAGGGCCATCAAGGACCGCCCTACGCCGCCCGGGAGGTCGTCTCGATGAGCCGCCAGACCTCCCGGGGACCCGCCACGGTGCGGCAGCTGTGCCAGGCCATGTGCCTCTCGAAGCAGGCCTACTACCAAGCCCGGGAGAGGCTCCGTGCGCCCGCACGGACCTCGACGCCGGCGCAGAGGAAGGCCCTGTAGACGGCTGCCAGGAGGCGCCTGATTCTGGCTGCGTCACGCGCTTCTCGGCGCAAGGCCGAGTTGGGCGAGGAGGGCAGCGGCGCTCATCGGTTGCCCGGTGCGCGTCGTAGGGTGTGCGTCGGCGTGGGGCACCGGGAGGAGTTGCCAGACGCCGTCGGGCTGTCCCGGTCGCCACGGTCGATGCGCCACGAGGCCGAGCTCGAGCAGGCGGTCGAGTCCACGATCGACGTCGCGGCGGGCAAGGCCCAGGCGGCGAGCCATGCGGTCACGCCCGAAGAAGGAGGCGCCGTGGCGGTCGGCTGCCAGGCTCAAAAGCGCGAGGACGCAGGTGCCCTCGGGGCCCAGACGCGCAAGCCAGCCGTCGTGGAGCAGGCGGTCCTCGAGCCAGCCGAACGAGCCCGAGGGGCGGCGAACGAACTCGGGGTGCGGGGGCCGAGGACGGCTCACGAGCCTTTGCGCCGGGTAGCGCGGACGCGCTTGCGCTTCGTAGTGCGGCGGGCTTCGCGCTCCTTGGCTTCCTTGAGGCGGTAGGACTCGCCCTGGATCATGAGCACCTGCGCCCGGTGCACGAGCCGGTCCACGAGCGCCACCACGCAGCTGGCGTTGGGGAAGACCTGGTTCCACTCCGAGAATGGGCGGTTCGTCGTCACCACCATGGACTTGTTCTGCTCGTAGCGGCGGGTGCCTGCTGGAGCGCCTTGCCCTTCGCATCACGCTCCTTGCCGACCTCGACGAGCGCATCGGCCTTCTCCGAGAGCGCCGCCTCGGTCGCGTGCTTCGCGTCCTCCGCCTCCTTCCTCTTGGCGTCGATCACCGTCGTCACCACGAAGGCCGCCTTGGCGGAGGAGATGCTTCGCATCCTGGTCTCCTGGCTTCCCGAGGGTCAAGTGCTGGATCTTGCGGGAGACGGCGAGTACGCCTGCCAGACACTGCTTCGCGGCCTCCCCGATGCGGTCGTGTTCACGGGGCCCATGGCGATGGATGCGGCCCTGTACGCTGAGCCGCCCCGGTACGCAGGCCAGGGGCGGCCGAGGGTCAAGGGGCGGCGGCTTCGCTCTCCCAAGGCTCGGGCCGAGAAGGGGACCTGGACGAAGCACTGGATCCGCCTCTACGGTCGTGACGTGGCGATCCTGATCCAGACGTGGACCTGTCTCTGGTACACGGTGACGGGCACGCGCGAGGTACGCGTGGTGCTCACGCGGGACCCGAGAGGGCGCTGGCAGGACCGGGCGTACTTCTGCACGGACCCGCAGCGCTCAACCGAGCAGATCCTCGCCCGCTATGCACATCGCTGGAACCTGGAGGTGACGTTCCAGGCGTCGAAGCAGGTGCTGGGTCTCGAGGATCCGCGCAACGGATGGTGGCGTCGGGTCCACGGACGACGCGGTGATGGGACGAAGGCGGGCCCGAAGCCGAGAGGCGCGCGGGGCCGCAAGGCCGGGGAGCGTACGGTGCCTTTCATCTTCCTGGTCTATGCCCTCGCTGCCGTGTGGTTCTTCAAGCACGGAGACGTAGCCGCGGCCGTGGCTCGCCAGCGCCGGGCCAAGCCCTGGTACGGCTTGAAGTGTGAGCCGGCCTACGTCGACATGTTGGCGGCGCTACGCCGAAGCTTGTGGGCCGCGAGGGTTTCTCGGTATCCGTCTCTCAGACCGCATCGCGCGAAAATCCTGAACCTCGTCCAGGGCCTCGCGTATGCAGCCTGAGAACGGCCAAAGTCGAGACTAGTCTCCCCTGGTCGTTCCATCGGTTCCGTTTGCCATGGTAGAGTGGTGCCTCTCCAGTTGATTCGTGTCGAGCACACTGGCGCCATCCCACATGAAGTTACCACTAATGAACCCATTGTCTTCCCTAGCCATGTACACGAGATGGTAGGTACGCCCCGGCTCCAGCCAGATTGCGTCAAAGCGACCTTCGGACGTCACCTCGACACTGAAGTGGAATTGCGGCTCGGAGCGAGCGTCGATAAACGTGAGGCGGCCAGCCGGAGCGTCGCTGTCGCCGATCCGTAGAACGCACGGCTCATGGGGCAGAGCAGGAGCCAATCGGATCTCAACGTCTGATGTGTTTGCACTTGAGAGTTGCGGAAGGCGCTGGCTACCACGCATATACCCCTTCTGGTGAACCACTAGCAGGGACTCATGCGCATCAATGGGCGTCGTAAAGTGGAAGGAGCCGTCATGGCGCGTTGTCGCGGTGAGCTTGTTGGAGACCAAGGCCATGTCTTCGTCACCCCGCTTGATGATGCCCAGCGTGTGTCCATCAGGCTTCAGCAGGCTAGGGTCGGCCTTGCTGGCATCCATGCGGCGAAGAAGGACCAGGACGACTTCCACGCCAACGATTGGCTGGCCCTCGTCAGAAGCGACCTTGCCCGACACGTGAAACACCCTATCCTCCAGAGGAACGTCGACCTCCACGACTGGCGGTACTGATCCTCGGAACCGAGCGGCGGATCTTGGTATGACCACTGGAGCACTGGAGACACCCCCGACCGAGATCGTCACTGCTTGACTCGGAGTCTCCCAAGTCAGAATCTCAACGATCCCATCAGGTAGGACTGGGAGCCGATGCCTCTCGCGGGCCAAATCGCTCCCGGAGATCCAGCGATCGCGTTCGCCAATCTGTGGTTTCTCCGCCAAGTCAGCAACGCTGACGCCGATTGGGCGAAGGAGTCTTACGCGAGCCACACATTCTTCGCTGGGCGAGATGGGCTCCCCTGCCCGGGTGCAATGTGCGCGCACAAGGAGTCTGCCCACCATCCAGAGTACTCCCTTCTCATCAACCTCTGGTGGAACCGCGCGCCAAACGTCACTTGCAGGCGTGAGTGATTCAAGAACTCTGGCAGGAACTGTCACCTTTCCAGATTCATCGGAGGTGAACTCTTCCCGCGCTGACTTCAGAAGGACTCCCGGGACGGCCTCACCAGTGCTGCGATCCCGGATCTGGACCGTCATGAGGGCACTTGGAGCGTCCGCATCATCGTCCTCAGGGACATTGGAAGGGGACGACCCGTCCGTGTACCCGCGTAGCTTCGGGTTTCCTGGGATTCGCGTCGAGGGCCTGACGAGTATGGCTGAGCGACTTGGCGCTGGGCGGTACGCGGCCCACCACACCAACGCCAAGATCGCAAATGTAGCCATGAGGCTCACGGGGAGCCAAGATCGAGTAACTCGCATGGGCTCGCTCCTAGCCGTCACTCCCATCACTGCCGTTGCTCCCGGCTGGGTTGCCCGTGCCTCCGGTACCACCGAGGCCGCCAGCGCCCTGGTCCGTGGAAGGTGAGCCACCCTGTCCGTATACCGCAGTCGCGTGCCCCCCATCGCCACCATCGCCACCATCTCCTCCAGCACCTCCGGTGTCACCGCCAGCGCCGCCATCGCCTGCGTCACCCCCGCCGAACGCATTTGCATTGGCGACAGCCTCTGACCCGCAAACTGCAAGGGCGTCTCCCCCGCCGCCGCCGGAGCCACCACAGCCGCCATCCCCACCAGGGGAGCCGGTACCCCCGTTGCCACCAGCGCCCCCATCTCCTCCTATACCGCTGAGAGCCGTCGCTACCGCCGCGCCTGGGGCTGCTGTGTCATCGCCCGTCTCAGCGTAGGCGAATCCACCCCCGCCGCCACCACCACCGCCACCACCACCGCCAGCGGGACCCTCGCCGCCGTTCTGGCCATCCTGCCCGGACTGGCCGTCCCCACCGTCCAGCCCCTCCGCCAGGACCCACGTGTCGTCTCCGCCCGTCTGCCAATCGTGAGCGCCAAGGGCGCCGGCTGCCCCCTTCGCGCCGCCGGCCGCGCCGGGCTGGCTCTCGCCATCCGTCCCGGCAACGCCCTTGCCGCCGTCCTTCTTCCAGAAGTCGCCGCCTTGACCCCCTGCGCCGCCGGGAGCCGGCGTAGCGCTGGCTAGACCGGCCAGCGTGATGATGCCCACACAACCGCAAAGCCACAGAACTGTTCGCCGCATCGCGCTCGCCTTCCCAAGTCTGGTCCGCTCCGCAGATCGATCGGTTCGGGAACGCAGGTCCGCGGGGCTCCGGCCGCTCCCGCCGACGGCCGCTCGGCAGAGGAGAACGCCTCTTCTTACTCCATTCGTGACCTTCCAGGGGGGGACTTCTGAAGATCCGTCAAGGGTCTCATGCGGCGGCCCTCCCGGAGAGGTCCCCAGCCCAGGGGACCCCGCGGTCCTTCAGCCGGGCGACGTGCCTGGCCTCGTCGTAGGGCTCGCGGGTGCGCAGGACGGCAGCGAGGATCTTGGCCCACTTGTTCGAGAGGGCTCGGACGGCCGTCGCGTGGCTCTTCCCATGAGCCCGGGCGTGGTCGTAGTAGGCGCGAGCCCAGCCGCCACGGGCGAGGCTGCATCGGGCCATCGTGAAGAGCGCCGCCTGGAGGGTGCGGTTGCACCCCTTGCGCATCGAGATCGAGATCACGCCACGCTTGCCGGAGCGACGCGTGACGGGGGCGGTGCCGGAGAAGGCCTGGGCGATGCTACGATCCGCGTACCGATCTCGGCGGTCACCGAGTTCGGCCACGACCCGGACCGAGAGGCGATTCGCCAGCCCCGGTAGGCTCAGAAGGAGCTCTCGGTCCGGGTGCCTTTCGAGCAGGTCGTCCAGGCACTTCTCGCTTGCGTTGATCTGCTCGTTGAGCAGCGCGATCTGCGCCGCGAGATCGAGGGCTTCATCGCGGCAGGCTTCACGTACGTACCGCGGGGCCTTGAGAGCCGGTCCTCGAAGGCGCTGCGTGAGATCGGCCGCCGAGATGGCTCGGATGCGGTGCGTTGAGAGGATCCGCTCCATGCGCGGCCTGCGACCTGTCCGTGCCGCTTCAGGATCCGGGTAGGCCCGTAGGAGATCGAGCAGGAACGGATCGTGCATCTCCCGTTTCAGCTCCAGGAGCGAGGGGTAGTAGCGCCCCAGAACCTGCCGGAGCTGGTTCGCCAGCCGCGTTCGGTGGTTGAGCTTGCGCGAGCGGGCTCGGTCGCGGAGGCGGATCTCCTCCGCGAGCTCGGAGTCCCGCTCGAGTGGTTCCATGCGGTGCCGATCCGTACGGATCGCGTCGGCCAGGACGACGGCGTCGAGCCGATCGTCCTTGGCGCCCGCTGGTGTGTGGCGATCGCGGTAGCGGTCGGCTTGCTTGGGGTTGATCGTGTAGATCGTATAGCCAGCTCCGAGGAGCTGATCGAGCAGCAAGGGCACCCCGCTCTCCATGGCGAGGAGCACGTGCTCCGGTCCACCCTGAGCGGCCAGGCGGTCGAGGAAATCCCTCACACCGGCCGCGTCGTGCGAGAAGCGCCAGCGGGTCACCACGCGGCCCTCGTCGTCGAGGAGCGCGGCGTCGTGTGCGCGACTGGCCCAGTCGATCCCGATGAACTTCATCGGGCCCTCCTTTCCCCCCGCTGGACACCCCAGGCCGCGGGCGCCCCTGTACCAGCGCTCGCAGCGCGACTTCTGAACAGCCCTCTGGGCCCGGGGAGGCAGCCGGGCGAACGCGTCCCCCCCGAGACCTCGCGGGTCATGGGGGGCATCAGTTCTGTCCCGGCTGTCTGCCCGGCGGAGGCCCACATCCGTAGGCCCAGGGGAGGACAGGTCGCCGCCGCGACGGCCGCGCCCCCTCGCCCCCTCGAGGGGGCGAGGGGGCGCGGCCCCGGTTCGTATCCGCCGCGGGAGGCTGGAGCGTCGTCGCGGTCGGAAGCGGGCGCCCACCGTCAGGGTGGGACCGCTCAACCGGAGGTTCCGGTCGAGCCGCCGGTCCGTATCCGTCAGGTCGCGGCGGAAGCGGAGGTTCGCGTAGCCGAGCCCGATGGGGAAGACGCGGGAGATCCGGTACTCGATCCCGGCGGAGACCGCCGTCGCAGGGTCCATGTCCGACAGCGCCGGGTTGCGCCGCCGCGGGAGGACCGTCGGCGAGGCTCCCTCGACCCCGGCGGTCGGTGGTGCTTCCTCTCCGCCTTCAAGCGCTCCGGTTGGAGTCGCATTCCAAGTCGCAGGTCCGCCGGCGGGGCACATTCGCCGTCGTCGTCTCGACACGTCGCGCCGGCGCCAGGCGCTGTCGGAGGGAGTCGGCGTCCACGGCAGGGATCGCCTCCGCCCACCCCGCGCGTATGCCATCCTCGACGACCCTTCCCTGGAGACCGGAGCGGTCTGGGATGGTCGCGGCACAGCCCGCGCGCGGGGCCCGTGGGGCGGAGGGTGGATCAGCGGTCGAGGAGGTGGGGATCCCAGCGAACCTCCGTGACGGCGCCCTTCTTCACCACGACGTCGTCCGGGGCGGGGATCTTCTCGCTCCCGATCCACCAGGTGAGCTTCCACGCGCCCGGAGGGACGGGGAAGATCTCGCGGGCGCCGTTCTGGAGCGTCCTGAGCTTCGTGCCGTTCGGAACGCGCCCACCCTCGCCGTCCTGGAGGGTGAAGCCGAAGGACGACGACGCGGGGCCGTGGGCGAGCACGGCACCGCCGGTCTGGAAGACGATCGCCTTCTCCACGGGCTCGCCGCGTGCCAGATCGATTCCGAGGGATCGTGGCAGCAGGAAGCGGAGCCACTCCTTCCGGGGCGGGGTCTCGGGGCGCGGAGAGGACGGGAAAGGGTCGATCTCCAGCCGGCAGGGCCCGACCCCGTAGCGGAGCGCGAGCTTGCCTCCGGGCGCGGCGACGGTGTCTCCCGCCCAGGTGCCCGTGTCCGAATCCCGCCCCAGGGCCATCAGGCGGGAGAGTCCGACCTCCTCGACCGCGCGTCCGGCCTCGTCACGGAGCGTGAGGACCACGGGGACCATGCTCTCCGGGTCCGCATGCAGGGGGACATCCAACGTGCGATCGTCGGCATGGACGAGGAACGCGGTGTGTGGGACATCGCGTGGGGAGTACCCCTCCGCCTCGACCCGCAAGACGGATCCCTCGGGCGGAGGTGTCTCGACCTTGTACTCCGTTGCTCCGCTGACGCCCCCGAGCCACGTTTCGTCCTCTCCGCTCCGAACGTAGAGGTTCACCCACCCTCCCGCGGGCTCCCCGGTGCTCTCGTCCACGAATCGGAGCAGGAACGCCGACGGGGGCAGCAGGCGGATCACGACGCCCTCGGTTCCGGCTTGGACCTCGGTCGCGGGTGGGAAGCGGCCGACGTCCTCCCGCTTCCCCCGGAGGTGGATGCGGCCTTCCAGACGATACACGCCCTCGGCGAGGCCTTGGAGGCGGAACGTGCCGTCCGCCCTCGTCCAGTCGCGGCGACGGCCCTTGCCCCAGGACGCCAGCGTGGCCAGGGTGGCGTCGATCTCCACGTCGGCCAGGGGGTCGCCGCGAGGATCCAGGACCATGCCGGAGATCTCGAGGCCCTCCATCAACCGGATCGACAGCTCGCGTCGGCCGGAGGCCGGCGGCGACAGCCCTTCCGAGGGGACCGGTCGCCACGGAGGTTCGGGAAACGCGGCGATGCGCCCCGACCCGCGTACGACGAGGCGGGTCACGCCGTCCTCGTCCGGATCTCCCCGCACGGCCGGGTCGCCGCCGTCCGATACGAATCGCAAGGTGACGGGAACGCTCGTCCCGCCGCCCGGGTGGGGCACGCTCCGAAGGAGCTGTCCGTACCCGTCGTACACCCGCACCTCGAGTCGCCACGTCGCCGGATCCGACGGCGACTCCTCCTCGGCGGAATCGAGGGAGGACGACGCGGAGGGTCGGGAGGGCGTCGCGTCGCCGCGAAGCTCCGGAACCTCCGCGCGCGTCTCCTTCTTGCGCCCTCCCGTGACCGCGGCCCTGCCGGTCGGCTCCGACGCCGGCGGTCGAGAGAGCCAGACCAGCAGGCCGACGCCGACGAAGGCGACGAGGACAACGGCCACGCGGCGTCCCGAAGTCACGCGGCGCATGCTATCGCGCCCGGCGGCGAAGGTCGAACAGGCCGGAACCGCCACCGAGGGCGCCTTCCCGGTCAACGCGGGCGGGGCACGAGCCTCAAGATCAGGCCCGTCGTCGCGCCAGTCACCGTCGCCGAGCCCTCCTGATCGTCAGGTCGGCAGCCCGGATGGACGGCTCTCAGATCCACGGGACGGTCGGTAGGTACGCGCACGCGGAAGTGCGTGCTGTCGAGAACCGACGTGAAACCGACGATGGCGGTCGGGTCCCCGGGCTCGTGCACGAAGATACGGAGTCCCATCGGATCGATGCCGGGAGGGAGAATCACCTCGCCTTCCGCGTAGGCCTTCGGCGTCAAGTCCCACACCAGCGTCGCGGGGTCGGGGCCGGGATGCACCTCCACCTCGTCGCTCGACTCTCGCAGGTTCTCGTCGTAGAGCCGGTAGGCACCGGGGCGGAGGGCCACGTAGAGCTTTCCCTCCGAGGCTTCGCCGGGAAACGGCTCCACGGGACCCTCCCACACACGTTTCCAGACCTCGCCCTCTCGCCGGACCTGCAGCCTCGCTTGCAGGGGCAGATCCTCAGGCGCCACGATCTTCGTCAGGAGCGCCCCCGCCGGTTGCAGGTCGATCGCCGCGCGGAGAGGCTTCCCCGGATCCAAGGAGACGTACTCGGTCGCGCACGTGTCGCTGGTCAGGCGGAGCAGAGCCTCCCAGCGCTGGTAGATGCGGACGGGCGGTGGCGCGTCGGCCATCGGAGGCCGGAAGCGGAAACGGACCTCCGAGCGCTCGCGATCCACGACGAGATCGTCGGACCTGCGCGGCGTCAGGCCCTCCGGTAGGAGCCACACCGCCGCCTCGAACCCGGCGGGAAGCACGGACCGACCTTCGGTCGTCACCCGCACCACCGCCTCCTGTACGGGCTGCACCTCGAACACCAGATGCGCATCGCCGTCTCGAAGGTCGATGTCCCGGCGCTGGGAGAAGATGCCTTGGCGATGCGGAAGCACCAGCTCCGGATTGGCGCAGATGGACACCCATCCCCGGACGGACGGAATCCCCTCGATGCGCGCCTCGCCGCTCCCGTCGGTGAAGACGGAGGGCATCTCGCGCTCCGCACCGCTCAGGAACGCGCGCGCGGCGACGCCGACCGCCGGGTGGCCGGTTCCTCGCTCCCGCACCTCCACGGACACGTGCCGTGGGCGCGTGAACACGACCTCCTCGAGGGGGAGGCGGGGACGGCTCTGCTTCACCTGCTGGTCGTAGTCCACGGCGAGAAGAAGCCCCCCCACGCGCCCGTCCGGAAGGCGCGCCGTCGCTCGCTCGTAGCTCACGCGGTACAGGTCCACGACCAGGTGTGACTCCACGATCGACCCGAAGCGCGCGAGCCCGATCCGATTCCCGGGCCAGAATCCCCAGTCGTCCTGGATCAGTTCCACCCTCGTTCCGTCCGCCGGGTGCGGACCGTCCGCGACCCGGATGGGAACGCGCAGCGTGAGGGGTCGGGGGACCTCGATCCTGAGCCGGGACGTCCCGGCCTCCGCGGTGGCTGCCAAACCGCTCATGTAGGCCGAGCACCAGTCCGGGTGGTTGACGACGACGTCCACGGCCTCGTCGTCCCGAACCGCCGGGATCACCGCGATGCCCATCTCGTTCGTGACGGGGAGCGGGCCCGGCCCGCCGAGTGGACGGCCCGGCGGGCCCCGAACGAGCAGCACGCACTCCGGAATCGGCGCACCATCCCCTTGCCACACGACCTGGACCCGCAGGTCGCGCGCGGTCACGAGTCGGACCTCGACCGGCGCTTCGGCACGGTCGGTGGACACCAAGGTCTCCCCACGGAGGGGGCCGTCGGCGAGAGCGAGCACCCGCACGGCGCCGACGGGAAGCCGCTCGAAGCGCGCGCGGCCCGCGGCATTGCTGACGGTCTGGAAGGGGAAGGTCGGCTCGCCGTCCGAGGATCCGGTCGAGACGTCGGTGCGGGGACGGTCGGAAAGGGGCACGGAACACGCGTAGACGTGCGCGCCGGCGACCGGCTTCCCGTCGTGAAGCGTCCGAATCGTCAGCGCCGTCGTGGGGCGTAGGAGGAGGACGCCCGCATCCACGACGTCCGGGCTCTGCGGGTGGAGAGGGACGACGGCCGTGGTCGCCATCCCGTCGGCCGCCGTGACCGTCAACGAGACCCCCACCTCGTACGGGGGGCGGGGCCCGTACGGGACGGCGAGGCGCCCTTCGTCGTTCGTGACACCTTCGGCGACATCGCGGCCCTCGGCGCGCGCCAGGACCCGCGCACCCACCGCCGGGGAGCCGCCCGCCTCGACGAAGACGCGACCGACGATGCGGACGCCTCCCGACTCGCTCTCCGGAGCGACCGCCTCGGCCTCCGGCGCGACCGGGCCCGCTCGCCCGCGGAGCACCAGGACCTGCTCCCCCGGCCCCGCTGCACCCGCCACCGGCGTGGCTCGCTCGGACGGCGTCCCCCGGAGCGAAGCCACGAGCCACCACGCCAGCGCGGCGAACACGAGGAGAAGCAGGGTCAGGAGGACGGTACGGCGACGCATGAGCGAGTGATGCAAGGTCGACGGGGCGATTGTAGCGCTCCCCGCGTCCGCGGTCGGCGCGGCGCTCGGCATCCGGTGGGCCGCCCTCCCTTGCCTCGACGCCGAGGGTGACCGTCTCGTCAGGCCAAACCGGCGAGCCGCTCGTCGATCTCGTCGCATGCGATCGCGTCGCCCGCTTGCGCGAAGGCGGCGCGCGCTCGGTGGTAGAGGCGCCGGGCCCTCTCCGGGTCGGCTTCGCGCGTCACGTCCGCCAGCAGACGGAAGGCACATCCGTGCATGACCGGGTCGGTGGTCTCGAGCCCGATCGCCAGGCAGCGACGCGCCAAGGTTCGGGCCTCCATCCGGTCCTCCCGGAGGCTTGCCACGAGGGCCCGTTCGTACAGGTTCGCCGCCAGGGCGAGGCGGTCGCCGGACGGCAGGATCCCCTCCTCCTTCTCGAAGATCGCGGCGGCCCGCCGAAGGTCTCCGGCCTCCCGCTCGACCATGCCGAGCTGGTGGAGATGGACGTGCGAGCCCGTCTTCTCGAAGAGCTGGTGGTAGATGGCACGCGCCTCGTCGAACCGACCGAGCCCGACCAGCGCGTAGGCCATCGCGTGGCGGACGGCGTCCCGATCCGCCTCGTCCGTGGCGGACGCGAGAAGCCGCTCCCAGAGGGAGAGCGCGAGCGCGGGGTCGCCCCGCTCGTAGGCATCCCAGGCCGCCTTCGCCTCACCGTCGTCCACGCTGACCTCTTGCCAGGGGAGAATGCCACCGCTCTCGGCGCCGCGGCAACCCTGGTCCCAGGAGGGTGCCCGTTCTGAATTGCCGCCGGCGCCGCCGCTCCCGGACGTAGCGTCTCCACCGGGAGGACGAAATGGCCGGGAGCGTGTTCGACGACAAGGCCCAGCCGCCCGACGAGAAGGCGCTCCGGACGGCCCTCGGCCCCGCGAAGGCCCATTGGGACGCGATCGTCGCCCACGGAATCGACGCCTTCGACGGTGTGAAGCCCGAGTGGAAGTTCTACGGGAAGAAGCACGGCTGGCAGATGAAGCTGCTGTGCAAGGGCCGCGCCCTCCTCTACCTCATCCCCCACGAAAGGAGCTTCCTCGCCGGGCTCGCCCTCCGCGAGTCGGCCCTGGACGCCGTGCGCAAGGCGAAGCTACCCAAGGCGCTCGTCCGAGCGATCGAGGAGGCGACGGCCTACTCCGAGGGCAAGCCCGCCCGTGTGGAGGTCACGAGCGCCCGCGACGTCACGACGGTCAGGAAGCTCCTGGCCGTCAAGGCCGAGGGCTGATCGCCGCCGCCGACTTCGGTCCCGTCTCATCCGCGCGCACGCCCGAGGCGGCCGTCGCCGGGATGGTCCCCGTCGGGCTAGCCTGCACGATGCGCGAAGCGCGGGACGGGACAGCCCGAAGTCGCGTCCACTCGCAGGCCATGTCAACAGGTGGCCCTCGTTCACCGTCCACAGGGTGTCCTGGTGCGTAGCTCGGGTTCGAGGCCAAGGCGCGAGGAGGAAGCGACCCCGTAGGGTCGCTGACGACGAGCAACGCGGGCATCGGGCGCGAGATGCGTATCAGGGCCGCGCGATTCAACGTGAGTTCGTGAGTAGTGCCGTCTAGCCCGGATTATTCGTGAAGAGGGAGAAGCGGGCACGGCGCTTGCCGTCTAATCGTTTGTTCAACGACGAAGAGACGCCAAGGAGCCGTGCCCGCGTGTCCCATTCTACTCGACAGTCCGTCCTCTTGCCTGACGTGTTCCTCAAGCCCGTCGTGGCCCAGTTCGACGCCGCGACGCAGTCCTCGGACGGAGGCCTTCTGCTGCTGGGCGCGTGTGATCGCCAGGTCGGACTCACCGACGCGATCTGCGCCGAGTTCTCCGATCGCCGCCAACGTGGAAAGGTGGACCACGAACTGTCCGACATGTTCCGCCAGCGGATCTACGCCATCGCTGCGGGGTACGCGGATGGGAACGACGCTACCATCCTGCGCCACGATCCCGTGTTCAAGATGCTCTGCGACCGGGATCCGGAGACGGGCGAGGCCCTGGCGTCGCAGCCCACGCTCTCGCGCTTCGAGAACGCTGTCGGGCCCCGCGAGGTCGTTCGCGCCCTGCGGGCCTTCGAGCAGGGCGCCATCGAGCGCCTGGCTCAGCGACACCCCGAGGCCCGCCGTGTCGTGATCGACGTCGACGCCACCGTCGATGAGGCCCACGGGCAACAGTCGTTCTGCTTCTTCAATGCCTTCTACGACGCCCACTGCTTCCTCCCCCTGCTCGGCTTCCTCACGGTGGACGGGCACCCCGAGCAGCATCTGTTCTCGGCGCGGCTGCGGCCCGGCATCGGCGCCGGACGTCGCGGGCTCATCCCGCTTCTGCGCAGATCGATCCGGCACCTGCGCCGGGTACTGCCCGGGGCCAAGATCCTCGTGCGCCTGGACGGGGGCTTCGTCAGCCCCGGCCTGCTCGACGCCTTGGAGGATCTGCGGGTGCAGTACCTGCTCGGGTTGCCCTCGAATTCTGTCCTGACACGCCGTTCCAAGCGGTTTCTCCGCGGTCTACGTGGCTCCGTGCGAAAGAGCAAGGCGGCCGCACGCCGCTACGGTTCGCTCAGCTACAAGGCACGCAAGTGGAGCCGCGAGCGGCGCGTCGTGGTGAAGGCGGAGGTCCTTCCGCCCCCTCCCACGGCCAAGAAGCGCGGCACCAAGGTCAACATGCGCTATGTCGTCACGAACCTGAAGACGACGCCCCGGCACGTGTACGAGGGCGTCTACTGCGGCCGCGGGGACTCGGAGAACCGGATCAAGGAGTTGAAGAACGACCTGCAGATGGACCGGACGAGCTGCTCGTCGTTCACGGCCAACCAGCTGCGCGTGCTGATGACGTCGGCCGCGTACGTGCTCTACCAGGAACTGCGCGGGCACATGGCAGCGAGCGAACTAGCACGCGCGCAAGTACACACCCTGCGGTTGAAGCTCGTAAAGATCAGCACGCAGGTCGTGCGCTCCGTTCGCAGGATCGTCCTGCGGATGCCGCGATCGTGTCCGAGTGCGCCGCTCTGGTGCAAGCTCGCCCGCCAGCTGCACACGGTGGGCTCGGGGTAGCACGCGCCGGAGGCACCGGCTTCGCCGTTCACATGTCCAGACCCTGGGGGCGGTCTGCCCCTACCAGCCGCCGACTGGGCCCGAGCGACCCGAAACGGGCTCCGATCGCCCTCGATGGAGGAAGACAACGTCCCCGACGCAGCCCTGAGGTGGGCAAGGTACGTCGTGGCGGGGCGACGGAGGCCCGATCGACCGAAATCCTGCTCCGAAGACCCTCGTTCGTGAATAGTCCGGGCTAGAGTGCGACACCGGTGAGAAAGTACGGCATTCCGCTCCTGCTCTTGACGGCGATCGTCGCAGGCCTGCTGTCCCTGTCGGGGCTGGGCGAACGGTCCGTCGAGAAGGCCACGGTCTCACGCCGCGCAGCGCCGGAGCCGCCGTCGCCCGGTGGCGCGGTCGCGGGCCGCCTCGAAGGCGCGGCGGCGATCCCCCCATTGCGCGATGCCGCGTCGCCGGTGGCGCCCGGTGCGTCTGGGAAGGCCACGATGGACCTCGCGGGTCGGGTCCTCGGGCCGGACGGTGCGCCCGTAGCCGGGGTCGCCCTCGACCTCGTCCGCGCCGAAGGGACGCTGGACGAGAGCGGGACCGTGGTGTCGCACCACCACACCCCCCTGGCGACCACCCACAGCGACACCGAAGGTCGTTTCCGCTTCGCGTCGGTAGCGGCCGCGCGGTACGCCCTGTGGGCTCGACCGCGGGACGCCTTCCTGGACACCCGGATGAACGTCGATCCCGGGATGGAGGACGTCGTGGTCCGCCTTCGTGGCTCCGTTCGCGCCACGCTGGAGGTGATCGATTGGCAGGGTCTCCCCGTCGGGGACGCGCGGGTTGAAGTATGGAGCGGGGGAACGCGCATCCGGAAGACGGAGGCGGATGCCCGCGGCCTCGCCGAGCTGTCCCGCATGGATCCCGACGACGAGCACCTCACGCTGAACGTCCTGCCGCCGAAGGAGAGCGTGGAGCGAGGCTTCCCGTACGAGGAGAAAGGCTGGACGCCCAGGGACCAGGTCGTGCAGTTGGAACGAGCCTTCAGCGTGACGGGCGGCGTGGTGGATTCGCAGGGGAGGCCGGTTCCCGGCGCGATGGTCTGGGCCCTCGCCGCCGAGGACGAATCCGGGGAGCGAAGCGCCCGCGGGTTCGATGTCGACGAAACGGGAGCGTTTCGCATCGCGCCGCTCCGCGAGGGCCCCGTCGAACTGGTCGCGGCGCTGCCGGAAGCGCCGGGAAGCGCCTTCACGCACCCGACGACGTCCATGGAGGCCGGCGCGGCCGACGTCCGCCTGGTCCTCGTGCGAGGGAGCGACCTCGTCGTCCGGGTCCGCGACTGGCCGACGGTTGCGAACGTGAAAGCCTCTCTCGTGGACGAAGCCGACCCTTCCCAAGTCCTCCTGAAGACGATCGGTACGGACGGCGTCGTCGTGATTCCCGGGGTGAGAACCGGGCGGTCCTACCTGCTCTGGATTCCCCTCGAGGAGGACTACGTACTCGAGCACGGCATCCGCGCCGGGGACTCGCCCCTGGACGTGGAGATTCGTCCCGGAGGGGTCGTCGAGGGCCGGATCCGGCTGCCGGAGGGAGCCTCGCTGACGCACGCCGAGCTCCGTCGCCCCACGATTCGGAAGTGGGCACACGTCGATCTCGGGGACAACACCTTCCGTTGCGGGGGCCTTCCCCCTGGTCGCTGGACGTTGTCGCTGCGCGCGGCCTTGTCCGGCCCCGGAGGCACGAAGCCCGGCAGCGCCACGCTCGAAGTGGAGGTCGGAGATCGGATCGATACCGAGCCGGAGTGGGCGTGGGAGAGATGACGACGTCGCCAAGGCCGCTTCGATCCCGGAGCCGCGGGTCTGCCGTTCACCTCCGCGCGGATACCGAGCCCGGTCTTCCCGTTGCACGGTCATCCGGGGTGAAGGAGGGTGTCACGACTCGGGCCCGCTGAGGGTGGCGAGTTGCAGATGTCGAACAACGAAGCCGGGCTCCGCATGTTCAGTAGTGCTCGGCGCGTTCCCGTCGCGGGGAGAGCACCGGAAGCGTCGCACCGAAAAGCGGACTGGGTCGATGGATGACACGTATGTTCGCCGGTCGATCACGATCGCAATAGGCAGTCTGCGCGGCAGCGCGGGTGGTGCGGCTCACAATGCGTCCCCTGGAATATCGGTGTCGTCGAAGAGCGTGGGCGAATCGTCGTAAGTCGTTGCAGGCACACGGATGCGCCACCCAATGCGGCGCCCGACGCGGACACGTTTCCCCTCCAGGTCGCCGGACTTGAGCTTCTGCAAGACCGCCTGCTGGCTCATGCCAAGGGCTGTGGCCGCCCCCTTCAGGGGAAGCCATCCCTCGGGCGCGTCGCATGCCGTAAAGCGTGTCCGATCCGCGTCGGTCACCTTGACCTTCCACGGGGCCCCGGAGGTCACCTGCGACCCCTGAAGCAGGCCAGCAGAGACCCAGCGCACGACGGTGCTGGGGGTCACCTCCAGGATCTCGGCCGCCTGCGAGGCCGTGTAGACATCGCTGCCCCGCATCGTGCGTGCAGACGATCCCGCGATGCCTCGACGCACACGGAGGTTCGTGACGTGTCGAGCTCGGAACGCCAGCCCCTTGGCCGTCTTGAGTCCCTTGCGGTGCAGGATGCGGGCAATCTGCTCGTCGGTGAACTCCCCAGCCAGGCTCGCCACCAGCTCGATCAGTTCGGGTTCCGTCACATAACGGTGCTCGCCCGTGCGGCCGCGTCGCACTTCCAGCGTCGTCACCTCGCCTCCGGCCCAGTGGAGGTCGGCACGCAGCTTCCGGCCCTGCTCGGGCACGCTGACCACGACGTTCTCGATCAGGGCCCGGGCAATGCGCTTGCGATCCTGCGGTCGGGTGCAGTCCGCCTTCCAGAGCTGCGACAGATCCTTCGCGCAGTCTTGCAGCCACGCCTCCTCCTGTTGCCCCAGCGGCCGGGCCAGCGCTGCCATGCGCTCCTCGGACTCGTTCTCCGCACGAGCGAGTTCGCTCAGCGCCCGCTCCCAGCGGCGCTCCAGTTCGGCGGCCACGAGGCGGTTGGACGGGTCCACGGCCTCGTATTGCCGGCGCGAGAGATCGACCTCGTAGCGCGCCCGCTCCACCCGGTGGCGCTCGCGTTGGCGCCGCTCTTCCACCGCCGCTTCGTGCGCCCGCGCGCCTTCGAGCATCGCTTCCATGCCCAGCGGAGAGAGTGCCTCGAGCAGCAGCCCCTCGATGGCGCGCTCCAAGCGCCGGGCTCCGAAGCTCTGGCAGAGAGCCTGCCCCGTCTGCCGGCGTCGGTTCGTGCACACGTAGCGCAGGACGCGACCCTGCTTGGCGTAGCGCACGCTCATCTTCCGCCCGCACCGGCCGCACAGCACGAGCCCGGCCATCAACGAGGTCCCTTCACGGGGAGCGCCCGGGCCGGGCGCCCCGCGGCGGTTCGCGGTAATCTGGCGCTGGATGCGATCGAACGTCTCGCGGGAGACATAGCCATCGTGATGATCGGGGATGAAGGCGTGCCACTCCTCCTGGGGACAGCTCCGCATGCGCTTTCGCGAGCGCTGCGAGGCGTCGAGAACCTCTTCCACCTGCCGTCGCCCGTACACGTAGCTCCCGGCGTACTGCGGGTTGGTCAGGATGCGACGCACGTGCCCTTCGCTGGGCACGCGGAATCGGATCCGGCCGCCGGGGCCTTTGCGCACCGGCAGCTTCACTCCTGCTTCGGCCAAGGCGAGGTGAACTTGGTGGATGCTACCCAGGCGCTCGAAGCGCCCGAAGACCGCCTCGATGGCGGCGCGTTCCTCATCATCCGGGCTCTTCACGATCCGCCCGGCCTCGTCCCACACGTAGCCGGGAGGAAGTGCGACGCGATGCTCGCCGCGGCGGGCGCGCTCCCTCACCGCTTCGACCAGCCGCTGCTTCATCACGTGCAGCTCCGCTTCGCTCATCGTGCCCTTGAGTCCCAACAACAGGCGGTCGTTGTACTGGCGAGGATCGTAGAGTCCCTCCGCGTCCGCGATCAAGGTCCGCGTGACCGCGCACACGTCGAGCAGATGGTACCAGTCACGATTCGCCCGGCAGAGGCGAGAGGCCTCCAGGGCCACGATCAGCCCCACCTTGCCCAGGGCCGTTTCGGACACCACCTTCGTGAAGCCCGTACGCTCCTGGCTGCGCGATGCGCTTTCCCCGAGATCCTCGTCGATCTGCACCACGCGCTCGGCAGGCCAGCCCAGAGTCTCGGCACGGCCGACGAGGGCGCGTTGCCGGCGAAGGCTCTCACGGTGCTCGCGCACCTGCTGGAGCGTGGACTGGCGCACGTACACCAGGGCCAAGCGAGCTCGATGGTGCGCGGTGATCTCCTCAATCCTCATCGCGCACCTCCCTGGCATCTTCCATGCGTTGCTTCAGTCCGGCCCGCACCATCTCGGCCAGGATCACGAGGACCCGCGCGCGCGCTCGTGGCGGGATGCTCCGCCACAGGCGTGTGGCCAGCGTCGGGGGAACGACGTCGAAGAGAAGGCGCTGCTCGCTCATGCTCAACCTCCATGAAGCGAGCATCCGCATCGACGCGATCGGCGACAAGCGGCTGGAGGATGGCAAGCAGGTTCCTCAGCGCCTGCGCATCGGCTCGGCCTCCGACACGCAATCTCGTGACCCCGACGCGTCGCGTGGGATGGTCCGTCCACGATGTCGGAATCCGGATGCGCGAGCCGTCCGGCAGACGGCACACCCAGTAGTGCTCGGCGCGTTCCCGTCGCGGGGAGAGCACCGGAAGCGTCGCACCGAAAAGCGGACTGGGTCGATGGATGACACGTATGTTCGCCGGTCGATCACGATCGCAATAGGCAGTCTGCGCGGCAGCGCGGACAGACGAGCGGCTCCACCTCGAAGACCTTGCGAAGCAGCTGCGCCCACGCCTGCCGACGACGGGCCTCGGCCGAATCCGGGGGGGCGGGAGATCGGGACGGGGCGAGGGCGCCCGCCGGGGCCTCGACGGCCCTGACCTCCTCGGCCCCGGCCTCCTCAGCCGGCGGGACCTCGCCCGCCAGCCGCGCCCGCGCCTCGCGAAGGTCTCTGCGACGGCGATTCGCGTAGGCCCCGTAGTAGCGGACGAGGTGCATGCCCCTCGGCGGGACGTGCTGGACAATCGCGTGCACGGCCTCGAGCGCGTCCATCCCCACCGACATCGCGCCGGTGCGGGGATCCGGCGGCGTCTCGATCCGCACGCGTCCCTCCCCCACCGGCTTCACCTTCGCCGACGCCACGACGACCCGCGTCGCATACCGCGCCAGACGCTCGGCCCGCGCCCGCTCCCCGGCCGCCACCCGCTGCGTCGCCTCGACCGAGAAGCCCGAGTGCGTCCAGGTGAGGAAGCGCTCCCGGGTCGCCTTCCGGAGCCGGCCCGCCTTCTCCAGCGCTTCGAGGAACGCCCGACGGAAGCGCTCCGCCAGGGCGCCCGCCTCCGGCCAGATCACCGGATGGAAGCGGCCGTCCTTCGTGAACACCCCTTCGGTGACGATGGCGTGGAGATGGGGATGGAAGTTCGCGCCGTACGACCCGAACGTCTGCAGCGAGACGACCGCCCCCGGCACGCCCTCGGGCTCCACGGCCGCCGCGGACAGGCTCTCGGCGAGTACCCGCCCGGCGACCCGCGCCATCAGCCCGTGCAGGCGCAGTTCCCGCTCGAGCAGACCCCGCAGCGCCTTGGGAATCGTGAACACCACATGGCGATGGGCCACGTCCAGCAGGACCTCGCTCGCGATCCACTCGGCGAAGAGGGCCGAGCGCTTCGCCTGGCAGGACGGGCACAGGTTGCGCGTCCGACATGAGAAGGCCAGCAGGTGCTCCCCGCCGCAGCCCGGACAACGGATGCGCGCGAAGCCCCCGTGGAGCCGCCCGCAGTCCAAAAACGCCGTCACCGCGGCCTCGACCTCGGGACGCAGCGGGCCCGACGTGGGCTCGAACCGTTCGGGATGGACGCGGCGGTAGGTCTCGAAGTGCCGGTCCACGAGGCGGTAGAGCGCCGTCCGCTCCGGATGACGGGGACGGTAGACCGGCGCGTCGGAAGCGCGGGGCGGGGCCTCGGCGGCGAGCGGGGCCACGAACCTTCACCGCATGCGGGGCCCGGGCGGTCACGCCCGGGTGGACCTCGCAACCGGACCGCACGGGGGCGGCCGCGCGCGCAACCGGTCACGCTCGCGCCTGGCGCTGTTGAGTGGGACATCCCCCTACCCCCGCTCGCTCCGGGTCCTCCCGCCCAGGCCCTCGCCAGAGCCTCTCCCGGCCCTCCGGAGGGCGATCGCGGGGCCGCGAGAGCCCCCGGGGCGTCGGCGCGCCGGGCGGCTTCCAGCGCCCCAGGCACGGGCCTACCCCCACTCGCGCCTCGACAGCGGTTTCGGGCCCGCCTCCGCCCAGCGGGGCGCAAGCTCCTCCAGGAGGGATCGGGCAGCCGCCACGAGGGGGAGCGGGTCGGCAACGGTCTCGGCGATCCTGAGGAGGGAGATGACGAGGGCGAGGGGATCGTCGCCATCCTCCATGCCACGATTCTGCACATGCAGGGCGCGGGCAGCCGCTTCGGCCCTCATTTCATGGGCCCTGTGAGGATTGAGCGCCGGATCGTGGTTCCGGAGGTCGCGGGTTCGATCCCCATTGGTCACCCCATCCCCCTCCGGGACTCCCGGATCGCCGGGCCGAGGTGCGGGTCAGCAGGGGACCACGCTCCCCGGCGCGGGCGGGGTGTCTCCACGACGCGGGCATGCGCAGTCTGGAGATAGATCCACGCAGCGCCTCCCGGCCCCTGCCAACGGAGGCGCCTGGAGACCACCATGCACCCCGCTCGCCCGCTCCTTCCGTTCATGGTCCTCATGGCCATCGCCATACTCGCCCTGGGAGCCTGCGGCGGCGGCGGTTCTGGCGACGGCCTCGAGGGCACGATCCCGATTCGCGCCCCCGCGACGGAGGTCACGGAGGGCGAGACGCTCGCCCTCACGGCCGACACCAAGGTGGGACCGCTCACATGGATCAGCAGCGACACGCGCGTGGCCTGCGTGGACGCAGAGGGTGGTGTCCTGGGCTGCAAGAAGGGATCCGTCCGCGTCACCGTGAGGGGACCGGCTCCCGATTGGGGCTTCATCGACCTCCGCGTCGTCTCCGATCCCACGTTCAATCGCAGCCTGCCCGAGGAGGACGGGCAGCTCGCCCCGAAGCTCGATCGCGAGTGCTCGGTCCCGAGTTGCGATGTGACGCTCGATCTGGAGGGACTGGCCGCGACCGTCCGGTCCGAAAACCACCGGCCCTACCACCGCCTGAAGCTGCCGCAGTCCGGGTCCCTGTCCGCCCTCGGCCGTCCGGAGCTCCCGTTCTACACGCTGCGCTTCGCGGTTCCCGTCGATGCCCAGACGTTCGAACCCGCCTCGTGGTCCGTCTCGGTCACACGGGAGTCCCCCCGGACCTACGAGGGCATGCGCCCGTGGCCGCACCAACCGCCGCGGGGGACGCCCGAGGACCCGGCATCGGTCGAAGCGGATCCCCCCTTCACCGTGGACGAGGCCTTCTACGAGTCCTCGACGGCGTGGCCCGAGATCTCCTACTCGGCGCGCGCACTGACGGTGGGCAATCTTCCCATCGTCGAGGTCATGGTCGTTCCCGCCCAGTACACCCCGGCAACGCAGAGACTCGTCCTCTACCGATCCACGCGCGTCCACGTGGCGTTCCAGGGAACGGGTCAGCTCCGCATGCCGCGCCCGCTCGGGGACTACAAAGGCACCAACGAGATGAGCGCGGACTCGTTCATCACGGAGGTGATCCAGAACCGCGAACTCGTCGCGCCTATCGAGGCGGGGGACCTCCTCGCCACGCTTCCGCCTCTCGACACGACCGGCATCAAGGATCTTCCCTTCGACCTGCTCATCCTCACGCGGCCGGAGTTGGAGGTCCCGGCTCACCGCCTCGCCGAGTGGCGGCAGTCCCGGGGCACTCGCGTATGGCTCGCCGTCTGTGATCCGGCGAAGTTCCCGGACGCCGCATCGCTCCTCGCGGTGATCCAGGACCTCGACGAATTGAACCGCCTGGACGCAACGGGCGGCTTCCGCCCGCACGCCATGAGGGCGATCTGCCTGTTCGGCGACGTCGAACACATCCCCACGTGGGAAGGACTGAACCAGCGCAACGCCGCCGCCCCGGGGCCCGGGGACGGCCCAGTGCCGATCGTCGGCACCGATCTTCCCTACTCGACGCTGCGCGGGCTCGACTGGGTCTCCGACGTGGCGATGGGACGAATCTCGGTCGATGACGCCGTCGAGGGCGATGCGGTCGTGGCCAAGATCGAGGCGTACGAGAGCATCCCGGACGCCGAGCGCCCGCACAGTGCGTCCGTGTGGGGCCTCTTCGACGATCGCCCCGAGGAGCGCGCGGTTCTCCCCGGCACCGTGCGGTTCCTGAGCGAAGAGACCCGCGTAAGGGGCACCGGCACGCACTGGTTGGGACAGATCCAGCCGGGTGACGTCGTCCGGCCCGCAGAGGGCAGGGCGGCGCGCAGCGGCGAGTGGCCCGCGCGCGTCGCCGCGGTGGTCGCCGACGACATCCTGGAGCTGGTGGATCCGTGGCCGAACGAAACCATCACCCACACGGGAGGACTGCAGGTGGGGTTCCAGGACGGTCAGGACGACTGGGAGCTCGTGAAGGCGACGGAGCGGGTTCGCCGCTTCCTCCGAGGGCGCGGCGTGGAGGTCGAATTCGGCTACGTCCGCAACGAGAACCCGCCTACCGTCCCGACGCCGGTACGCGGCTTCGATGGCGAGCCGCTGGCCTCCGACCTGACCGGGTACGCATGGGACGGGGACGCGAACCAGATCAGCACGCGGTGGCAGCGGGGAATCGACGGGATCGTCCTGTACTGCGGTCACGGAAGCCCGACCCGTTGGCTGGACCCGCGCTTCGGGAAGGGCGACCTCGGCGGGGTGTCCGGCGGGCCGTGGTATCCCATCGTGCTGAGCATTTGCTGCCACTCGGGGTTCTTCGACTCGGAGACGGACCGCGTGCGCGTGTGGAACGCCACCACGGGCGTGGTCGACATCGTGGAAACCACCGGTACCACCGGTTACGGCACCCACGACGTGTCCTTCTGCGAGCAGGTGCTCCGCGAGCCCGGCGGCGGGGGCATTGCCGCCATCGGGGGCTCCCGGGGCCTGGACGGCGGCAAGAACGATCGACTGGTCGACGGCCTCCTCAGCGCCTTCTACGGAGACTACTTCGAAGGCGCGATCCTGATGGGCCCCGGCACCCGGCATGCCTTCGAGTACCTGGGCGACGCCGTACGGGCGGGGAAGTACACGATGCACACGTGGATGCTCAATCCCGAGCCGATCGGCGGCGCATACAGCGCCGATGACGCCCTCTATCCCCTGCAGGCCATCCACCTCTTCGGGGATCCGATGCTGAAGATCCGTCCCTCGGAAGGGCCGGCGGACGCGAAGTAGCCTCCGCCCTCCGGGGGAATCGGCCGAACGCGCCGGTTGCTTCCGAGCGCGTTTCGTGTCCGTCTCCGTCACCGCGCTTTGCGGCCCGTATGCAGTCTAGGGCTCGCGCATCCCGTCCAGGGCCTTCTGGACCTGCTCGTCCTTCGGGCGGACCGCGAGAACGGCTTCGAACTCGTGCCGGGCCGCGTCGCTCTGGCCGGACTCGCGCAGGGCGAAGGCGAGCGTGCGGCGGGCCTGCCAGAGGTCGGGGTTCGTCTGGAGCGCGCGGCGCAGGTGGACGATCGCCTCCTCGGTGTTCCCGGCGCGGATCAGGGCCTGACCGTACGTGTAGTTCGCCGACGCGTTGTCCTCGCCGCGGTCGAGGGCGCGGCGGGCGTAGTGGAGCGCGTCGTCCACGCGATCGACCTCGAGCATGGCCGCGGCGTAGTTCGTGAGGGCGAAGGCGTCGCTCGGGCTGATCTCGACGGCCTTTTCGAAGTGCTGGAACGCCTCTTCCCTCCGGCCCATCCGCATCAGCGCGAATCCGTAGTTCACGTGGGCGCGGGCGAAGTCGGGCTCGAGCTCGAGGGCCTTCTTCAGGTTGGCGAGGGCGCCCTTCGCGTCACCGTGCTCCAGCGAGCGCGTCCCCATGAGGAAGTAGCGCCGGTGCTTCACGGCCGGCACGTCGATCTTCTTCAGGGCGTCATACGGGGCGTTCAGGAACTCCGGCAGGTTCACGGCGCGATTGGCGGCCGTGGCGTTGGGGACGAGGACGGCCGGCGTCGCGTGGCCCCCCTCGTCGAGGTGGGTCAGGAACATCTGCGTGTACGGCGTGAACGTCTTCGAGCTGAAGACGAGCCAGCGGCCATTCGGTGAGAAGGAGTGCCAGGAGTTCATGACTTCGAGGTTGGACTCGAGTTCGCGGGCCTCGCCGCCCTCCAGGGGCACGATCCATAGCCGGCTGTCCGGCCGAAGGAGCTGGCCGTTCCTGCACTTCGCGTAGACGACCCACTTCCCGTCGGGCGAGACCTTCGGGAAGGTGTTGCTCATCCCGTTGTCGCCGGCGCCCTCGATCGCGACGGGGGTTCCGCCCCGGCCGCCGTCGAAGGGGATGCGGTACAGGTCGTAGTGGACCTGCGGCTCGTTGGGGTCGTTCGGGTACGTCGCGCGGGGGATGTCCGCGGTGTAGGGGTCGCGGGCCTTGGCGCGCGCGAACACGATCGTCTTGCCGTCCGGGGACCAGGCGGGGTCGCACTGGACGTACTCCGTGTCGTCGGCGCCGGGCAGGGCCCGCATGGTCTTCGTCCTGGTGTCGTAGACGGCAAGGATCCCGCGGGTGGGATAGAAGACCTGGATGAACTTGTAGTCCGGGAAGTTCGAGACGTAGAGCTCCTCGTTCAACGTCGTGATGGCGTAGCGGCCGTCCGGCGAGACACGGGAGAGGAAGCCGATCGTCTTGTGGCCCGTAGGCTTGTCCTCGAACGAGTTCCACGTGATGAGGTCGTCGTAATCGAGGCTCATCGACGGTTGGATGGGCGCGATGGCGTACGTCCCCTTGTCGCCGTCGGGTCCGTCGATGTCCATCCCCAGCGTGCGTCCGTCGCGCGAGAAGGAGTGGCAGTTCGCGCACGACGGCATGTCCGTCAGGACCACGCGGCTGTCCTCGCGCGTCACGTCCTTCAGGCGCCACTGGATCAGGGGGATCGCCGCCTTCCCCAAGGGCTGGATCTTGCCCTTCTCCCCGACCGAAGGCATCAGCGGGACGTCGCGGTAGAAGATCGGCGCGCCCACTTCGTCGACGGACGTGGTCACCTCGATGGAGCCCTGGGAGAGGAGCGCCGAGGGATGGCCGGCGGCGAACCCGCGGATCGCGATCGTCGCCGGCGCCTTCGACCGGGTCTGGATCTTCGTCCATACCTCGCGCTCGGGTGTCCAGGAGCGCGCCGAGGCCTGGTAGGGCGTGGGCTCGTAGATCTCGTTCGTCTTGCCGATCGCGCGTTCGTCGACCTCGGCCTGGGGCGGCGGGTCGCCGGGGACCAGGATCTCGAGAGCCGGTTCCCCGTCGCTCGGCGCGACCTCGATCCACCAGGTGTCGGCGCCGCTGTCGTCGTGCCACAAGAAGGTCGGCGAGACGAACCCGGGCGGAAAGACCGTCCCGTCGAACGGGTAGTCCACGACGAGCGCCGCGGCGCCTTCCGGAACGGTCGCGGCCCGGACCGCCTTCAGCGCGACGTCGATGCGCGATCCCGGCGTCGGGCCCCTCCCCCCCGCCTCATCGAGGACGACCTCGTCGAAGACCCCGAGGACGGGGTGCGAACCCGCCGGCTGGAGGAGCGAGCGGGCAGGGGCCTTGTCGCCGCAGGCCGAGAGGACGAGGACGGCGAGCGTGGAGAGGAGCGGGAGGAGGAACAGAACGGGGGGGCGGGATCGGGGCATGTTGGCGTCGATGATAGCCCAATCGGGGGTGGATCCGACTCCACGCGGCGTGGCCGGGCTCCGTGGACGGCGTGCAGGATCGACAGCCGACAGCCCCGGGGCTACGGTCCCTCCCCGCGCGGCGGCACCGGGGTCGGTCTGTGGTTCGCGTCCACGGCGACCATGACGAAGCGCGCCGACGTACACGGCCAGCGCTCGCCGGTCCTGAGGTTCTCCCCTTCGGCCTTGACCTCGATGACCATCGACGTACGCCCCGTGCGCACGACCCGCGAGGAGAGCTCGACGAGCTGTCCGAGGAGGATCGGCGCCTGGAAGTCGACCGAGTCGATGTGAGCGGTCACGACGTCCAGGCGCGAGTAGCGACGCGCAACGATCGCCGCCGCCTCGTCCATCATCGCGAGGAGCACGCCGCCGTAGAGGTTGCCCTGGCTGTTCGTCTGGCCGGGCATGACGATCTTCGCCAGGGAGCCGCGGACCTCGTTCGTCCCGCCGTCCATGGCGGCCAGCATACGCCCGCCTTGGTATCGTGGCCGCATCGCCTTCCCCGTCGCCGGAGCGACCTCCCTGGAGATCCCATGTCCAAGCGCTTTCTCCTCGTTCTCGCCCTGCTGGCGGCCGTACCGGCGGCGGGTTTCCTCGTGATCGACCGGCTCCCCGGGGCCCGGGCGGAGGACGAGCCCCACATCGTCTTCCTGAACATCACGGGGGAGGGGCCCACGGCGAAGGCCTGGTACCGGGGCGCCCCTCCCGCCGGCGTCGCCGTCCAGGACGCGCTCGACAAGTTCTCCTCGGAGGGGTACCACGTCGCGAACGTGAGCCCATCGCAGCGCCCGATCATCACCACGATCGCGTCGGGCAGCGGCAGCGTGACCGACCGGTCCGAGGTCGAGCAGTTCTTCATCGTGCTGCTCGAACGCCCCTGACGCTGAGGAGCGGCCCTACACCGCGTGCGCCGCGCCCACCAGCGGCGCGAGCGGATCCAGCACGACGCGGATCGGGAGGGTCTCGACGAACGGGCGGAACCGCCCCTTGTCGAAGGCGGCGTCCAGGAAGGCAGGGCCGCGGAGACGCTCGAGCAGCCGGGGCGGGATGCCGCCCGCGAGGTAGATCCCGCCGCGAGTCAGCAACTGCACCGCCACGTCGCCGACCACGCCGCCGAGGATGGCGAGGAAGAGGTCGAGCGTCGCCGCGCAGAGGTCGCTCCGCCTACCGAGAGCGGCATCCACGATGACCGGCGTCGGGTCGGGGGCCCTCTGCAGCGCCCGGGCGATCCCGTCGTCTTCCGTGTGCCGCCCGCTCTCTTCCAGGAAGGCGTAGAGGTTGACGATGCCGCTACCCGAGCACACGCGCTCGACGCTCACGTGGCCGAAGCGCGGGCGCATCCAGGCGAGGAGCTCGTCCTGGAGGGGGCTTCGCGGCGCGAAGGCCGTGTGCCCTCCCTCCGTGGGGAGCACGACCGCGCCGGAGGCGGGCCGGACCACGAAGGCCATGCCGAGCCCGGTGCCCGGCGCGATCACGGCGACGACCCCGTCGGGGTCCGCGCGCCCCTCGTGGAGGGTCTCCACGCCGGAGGCGGACAGGTGCGGCAGCGCGTGCGCCAGGGCCTCGAGGTCGTTCAGGAGCCGCACGCGGTCGAGGTGGAACGCGCGGGCGAGGGAGGCCTCGTCGAGCACCCAGGGGAGGTTCGTGATCCGCGAGGAGCCGCCGAGCACGGGGCCGGCGACGCCGAAGCAGGCGGCGGAGGGCGATGCCCCCGTGTCCGCGAGGTAGCGGCCGACGATCGCCTGGAGGGAGGGATGATCGCCGCTCACGTAGCGTTGGACCGTGCGTAGCGCTTCGCCCTCGTCCATCAGGGCGAGCACGGTCTTCGTGCCGCCCACGTCGCCGACGAGGATCGTCCGTCCCGCCATGGGGCCGAGTCTGCCACGGCGAGGGGCCCTCAAGCCCCGTCGGTCGGGGCGCCGGCGGCGAAGTCGAGGCGCGGCGTCTCCGGAGCCGCCTCCCCGGCGACGTGGCGCGCGAGCGAGAGCCAGGACACCCCGGCGTCGAGCACGACGCTGTCCGATGTCGCGACGAGCCCGCCCGAACGTGCGAGGGCCCGGTCCGGGTTGCGGATCGGCTCGACCTCCCAGGCCCAGCCCTCGCTCGCGGCGATGGCCCTCATCCGCGTGGCGAGCCGGCCGCTGTTCGAGACGGGGGCGTCGAGGAGCACCCGACAGGGGCCGATCGCCCGCGCCGCGAGCCAACGCCCGATGGCTCGAATCGCCGGGACGGTCTCCTCCACCCGCTTGAACGAGCCGTGGACGCTCGCGAGGTCCCGGAGGCAGCCGTCGCGGCCCACGAGCAGGACGCCGCCGGCCAACGCCGCCTCGACCGTGATGAGGACGTTGTAGCCGTCGATCGCGAGGGGACGCCCCTGCGCCGCCCGGAGGGAGACCTCGCGCCCCCGCCGGTCCCGGACGGCCTCGTCGCTCGCCGTGGACCGGAGCACCGCGAGCCGCTGCCGCTCGCGCAGGCCGAAGCGGTCGCCGACGAGCTTGAGCGCGGACGGCACCACGTAGCCGCGCCCGAGCAACCAGGCGAGGTCCTCCGAGGCGGCCCGAAGGCGCTCCACCGCCCCGGGGGCGAACAGGTCGTCGTCCTGGGGATGGCGGCCGCGGTGTCGTCGGCGGTCGGGCATGTTCCCCACATTCTGCACGCACCGGGTCGGAGCCCCTCGCGGTCCTGCGGTAGAGTCGCCGTCCCCGTCCGGAGCGCGCCATGCCCCCTTCTCCCGTCGACGACTCCGAGCCGTCTTCCCCGGCCCGGCGGAAGATCACGCTGAGCCTCACGTCCCACGTGGCGGCGATCGTGGAGGAGTGCGGCGCGAAGGCGCTGTTCGTCCACGTGGACGCCCTCGCGGGCCACGCGATCGAGTTCCCCGAGCACCTCCGGGACCGCGTCTTCTACGTGGCCAAGACGCTCGACGAGAACCGGCTTCAGGAGGAACGCCACGTCCGGCACATCCGCGTACCCAACGTCGCCCTGTCGCGCGTCGGCCAGATCCAGATCGCGCTGCTCGTGGCCCTCTCCCGCGGGGAGATCGAGCGCGGGGACGTGGTCGTCTTCCTGGCCGGCGCCCCCGGCAGCGGCTTTCTCGACACGCTCGTCGTGACGGAGATCGGAAGCCGGTTCGAGTCGTTCCTGATTCCGGGCGAGGGGGCCGACCTGACGGTGGATCCGGCCGTGCTGGAGCGCGTCATCGAGATCGCGGTGGCGCTCGGCAGCGAGGGGAGGGAGGGCCGGGCCGTGGGCGCCCTCTTCGTGGTGGGCGACAGCGACCGCGTGATCTCCCTCTCCCGCCAGCTCATCCTGAACCCTTTCACCGGGTATCCGGAGGAGTCGCGCAACATCCTCGACCCGGCCGTCGAGGAGACGGTCAAGGAGCTGGCGACGGTGGACGGCGCCTTCGTCGTCCGGCGCGACGGCGTCATCCTCTCCGCCGGCACCTACCTCAAGACCGCCAGCCAGGACGAGTTCGAGATGCCGAAGGGGCTCGGCGCCCGCCACCACGCCGCGGCAGGCATCACGTCCGTCTCCGACGCCGTCGCCGTGACCATCAGCGAGTCCACGGGCACCGTCACCGTGTTCCGCGGGGGCCAGATCGTCACGTCGATCGACCGCCCACTGCCTGCCCGGGAGTCGTGAGCGCGTCCGCTTCCGTACCGTTCGACCTCGTCGGGCTCGGCCAATGCGCCCTGGACCACCTGCTGGTCCTGCCCCACGCGCTCGCTCCCGACGAGAAACTCGAGGGTCGGGGCCTCGCCCGGCACGCCGGGGGGCCGGCGGCGACGGCCTGCGTGGCGCTCGCCCGCTGGGGCCGCCGGACGGCCTTCGCGGGCGTCGTGGGCGACGACGACGGCGGCCGACGCCTCGCGGCCGACCTCGAGGCCGAAGGCGTGGACCTCTCTCGCCTGGCCTGGCGGCGGGGCGCCGCGTCCCAGGAGGCCTTCATCGCCATCGACGCCTCCACGGGCGAACGACAGATCGCGTGGCGCCGTCCGACGGGCGCGCCACCGGACGGCGCGGACCTCCCGGCCGCACGGGTCTTCCTCACGGACGGGCTGTACGCCGAGGCGTCGGTCCGGGCCGCGCGCGCGGCCCCGCTCGTCGTCGTCGACGCAGGGACGCTGCGCGACGGCACACGGGCGATGCTCGACCGGGCCCACGTCTTCGTCGCCTCGCGCCGCTTCGCGCGGGATCTCGTGGGTAGGGACGACCCCGAGACCGCCTGCCGGCTCGTCGCCGAGGGCGGTGCATGGCTCGCCGGCGTGACCCTCGGCGACGCCGGCTACGTCGCCCTCGTGCGGGGGCGACTGCTGCGCCGCCCCGCGTGGCCGGCCCGCGTGGTGGACACGACGGGTTGTGGCGACGTGTTCCACGCGGGGCTCGTCGAAGGGCTGCTGCGAGGCGACACGCCCCCGTCCGCGCTGGAGCTTGGCGCGTGGGCGGCGGCGCGGGTCGCCGAGGCCGTGGGCACGCGCGCGGGCCTCCCCGACCTCGCCGACTGGCCCGGTCCGCGCGCCGCGGCGGACGCGTGAAGGCCTGGCGGAGGGCGGAGGTAGGGTTGGCCTTCATGCCGCAGACCCGCGCCCCTCGAGGCGCCCACCCGCCGGACAAGAACCTGAACCTGAACGTGCGGGGCATGGGCCACTCGGCCACGATCGCCATCAACGACCGCTCGAACGCGCTGAAGGCGGCCGGGCGGAGCGTCTACCGCCTGGGGCTCGGCCAGTCGCCGTTTCCGGTGCCCGACCCCGTCGTGGAGGCGCTCCGGGAAGCCGCCCCGCAGAAGGACTACCTACCCGTGCAGGGGCTCCCCGCGCTGCGGGACGCCATCGCCCGCTACACGCGGCGTTCGGCGGGCGTCGATCGCGCCGCGGAGTGCGTGCTCGTGGGCCCGGGCAGCAAGGAGCTGATGTTCCTGCTGCAGCTCGTCTACTACGGCGACCTCGTCGTCCCCACGCCGGCCTGGGTGTCGTACGCGCCGCAAGCCCGCATCATCGGCCGGACGGTGCGACTGGTGCCGACGCACCGCCGCGACGACTGGATGCTCACGCCGGACAACCTGGAGGCGCTCTGCCACGAGGACGAGGACCGGCCGCGCATCCTCGTCCTGAACTACCCCAGCAACCCGACGGGCGCGACGTTCAAGCTGGACGAGCTGAAGGAGATCGCGCGGATCGCGCGTCGCCACCGCGTCGTCCTCCTCTCCGACGAGATCTACGGCGAGCTCCACCACCGCGGCCAGCACGTGAGCATCGCCCGGTTCTACCCCGAGGGGACGATCATCTCGGCCGGTCTCAGCAAGTGGTGCGGCGCGGGCGGCTGGCGTCTCGGCACCTTCGTGTTCCCCCCCGCGCTCAAGTGGCTGCTCGAGGCGATGGCCTCCGCGGCCAGCGAGACCTACACGTCCACCAGCTCCCCCATCCAGTACGCCGCCGTGACCGCCTTCCAGGGCGGCGAGGAGATCGACCGCTACCTTCGCCGCTCCCGCCGCGTGCTGCGGGCGCTCGGTCGCTGGATCTGGCGGCGGCTCGGGAGCGCGGGCATCGACGCCCCGGAGCCCACCGGCGGCTTCTACCTGTTCCCGGACTTCCAGGTCTACCGCGATCGGCTCGCCCTGCGCGGCATCGACTCGGCGGAGAAGCTCGCGGAGTCCCTGCTGCAGGACACGGGCGTCGCCCTGCTCCCCGGCACGGTCTTCGGGCGCCCCGGTTCCGAACTGACCGCCCGCCTCGCCTACGTGGACTTCGACGGCGCCCGCGCCCTCGCCGAGGCGCCGCCTCGGAACGGCCGCGCCGTCGAGGAGGCCTTCCTCCAGGCGTGCTGCGGACGGATGCTCGAGGCCACGGAGCGGATCGTCGAGTGGGTCGAAGCGTGAGCGGCGTCACACGTCGTCGGAAGCCGTCAAGAACGGATGCGTGCGGACCTCGTCGGGCGTCCCCTCGAGCAGGATGCGCCCCTCCTCCAGGATCGCGAGGCGATCGGAGAGGGCGAGCGCCTCTTCGCGGTCGTGCGTGACGTAGAGGGCGGTGAAGCCGGTCTCGCGCTGGATCCGTCGGATGTCCTGGCGCATCCGCAGCCTCAGCTTCGCGTCCAGGTTCGAGAGCGGTTCGTCGAGGAGGAGGACGTCGGGCTGCATCACGAGACCGCGCGCCAAGGCCACCCGCTGCTGCTGTCCCCCCGAGAGCTGGGAGGGGCGTCGGCGCGCGAGACCCCCGAGCCCCACGAGATCGAGGATCGCCGCCGTCCGGCGGGATCGCTCCTCGCGAGGCACCCGCTGCACGCGGAGGGGGTAGGCCACGTTCTGCTCGACGGTCATGTGCGGCCAGACGGCGTAGGACTGGAAGACCATCCCGATGCGCCGCGCTTCCGGCGGGACCCAGGCGCGGGCGGCGACGTCGGCGACCACGCGCTCCCCCACCGTGATGCGCCCCGCGTCGGGACGTTCCAGACCGGCCACGAGCCTCAGTGCCGTGGTCTTGCCGCAGCCGGACGGGCCGAGCAGGGACACGATGGTCCCGGGGGCGACGGCGAGGTCGAAGGAGGAGAGGACGGGACTGCCGTCGTAGGCCTTGGCGACGCCTTCGAGCGCGATGCGGCTCATCAGATGCCGTACCTACCTTTCGAGCCGACACGCAAGAGCACGTTCGACGCCACGACGAACGCCAGGACGACGGTCGCCAGGACGCTCGCCGCCGCCGGGCCCTCGTACTCCTGGAGCTCGAACATCTTCGTGCCCACGGTCTCGAGGCCCGGCCGCACCAGGAGGATGGACATCGTGAGCTCGCTGAATGCGGGCATGAAGACGAGGAACCAACCGGCCGCGAGCGCGGGCGCCAGGAGCGGGAACCAGATCGTACGCACGAGGAAGAAGGGGCGTGCGCCGCTCATCCGCGCGGCTTCGGGGAGGACGGCGTCGATCGATCCGAAACCCTCGGCGAGCGCGCGCTGGGCCAGCGAGAGGTACTTCGCCACGTACGCGATCCCGAGCACCCACGCCGTGCTGGCCAGGGAGAACGCCATCCCGAACGGTCGCGTCCACAGCAGGATCAGCCCGAGGGCCAGGACCGTACCGGGCGCGGCGAGCGGCAGGGCCGCGAGCGCCGCGAGCAGTCGGCCGCCCACCCGACGGGTCACGACCTGGACGTAGGCGATCGACCCTCCGAGCAGGCAGGCCGCGGTGGCGGCGGCGACGGCGAGGAACAGGGACGTCCGGATCGCCTCGCCCGCGTGCGTGCGCTCGAGGAGGGCGAAGTTGCCGAGGGTCAGGTTCGAGATGCGGTAGTCCCCGGCGACCTTCAGGAACGCGGTGATCGCCACGGCGAAGGCGGGGAGCAGGATGGCGAGGGCAGCGAACAGCCACAGCAGGAGGGCCACGACGGGCCCGGCGCGCCCGAGGCCGACGCGCGTCGGGCGCGCCGGCTTCCCCGTGACGACCGCGTGCGACCGGGCCCGCACGGCCATCGGAAGCAGGACGAAGGCGAGGAGGAGGCAGGAGAGGCTCGCCGCTTCGGCCGTCCCGCCCAGGCCGCTGCTCAAGGACTCGAAGATGCGCGTGGAGAGGAAGTCGAGCTTCGCGGGACCGCCGATCAGGACCGGGGCGCCGAACGCGGAGGCCGTCACGAGGAACACGAGGATGCCGCTGGTGAGGAGCGCGGGTCGCATCAGGGGGAGGGAGACGTCGCGGAACAGGCGCCACGTGCCGGCGCCGCTCATGCGCGCCGCGTCCTCGAGCGACGGGTCGGCGTTCTCCAGCGCGGAGCGGACGGTGAGGAAGACGTAGGGGTAGAAGCTCAGCCCCATGACCCACGTGAGCCCGCCCATGCCGTAGATGTCGAGCGTTCCCTCGCCGAGCAGGGCGTTCAGGAGGCCCACGCGGGGGTTCGCGAGGTTGATCCAGGCGACCGCGGCGATGTAGGGCGGCACGACGTAGGGGATGGTCAACAGCGGGTGGAGCGCGCGCCGCGTGGGGAGGTCCGTCCGGGTGGTGAGCCACGCCAGGGGCATCCCGATGGCGACGGCGAGCGCGGTCGTCCCGAGCGCGAGGACGACCGTGTTCCGGGCGGCCACCCAGGCCCAGCCCGAACCGAGCACGCGCCGCAGCGTGTGGGGCTCGAGCAGGGCCTGGCGCACCACGAGCGCGAGGGGAAGGATCCCGAGCACGAGGACGACGACGAACGTCGCGATCGACCAGGGGCTGGGAAGCGTGCGCCGCATGTCCTCCCGGAGACCCTCAGCTCCCTCGCGTGATCTCGCGGAACCGTCTCTTGATCTCGTCCCGTCGCCCCACCACCCACGACGCGAAGTCGGCCGTCCAGGACACGAGATGCAGGTCGGCCCAGGGCTGCGCGCCCGCGGGCGGTGCGTGATCGGGCAGCGGCGAGTACATGTAGCCTTCGACGATGGCCGTCTGTATCGCGTCGCCGAACATGAAGTCGTAGATCCGCTTCGCCAGTTCGGGCTGGTCGGTGGAGGCCATGATCGCGATGGGCGACGGGACGGGAACCGCACCGTCCTCGGGGTAGACGACGGCCAGGGGCGCCCCCGCTTCGATCCGCGGAAGGAGATTCTCCAGGAGGACGATGCCCACCGGACGCTCCCCGGTCTCGAGCCGTCGGATCACCGCGCTGTTCCCGCCGTTCGCCATCAACCCGTTGGCGTTCCACCCTTCGATGAGCGACCAGCCGTCGAGCTTCGACAGCGCGGCGACCGTGGTGAAGTTCGTGCCCGATTTCAGCGGATCGCCCATGGAGACCTGGTTCGCGAACGCCTTCCCGCCGAGATCCCTGAAACGGTGGGGACGGGCCGCTGGTGTCAGGGCCCGGGTGTTCACGCCCAGGACCATCAGGGGGATGCGGACGGTCGCGTAGGCGTGCTCCGGATGCCGGAAGGCGGCGGGGACCGCGGCCGCCGCGGGGCTCTCGTACGGCATCAGCAGGCCGTGCTGGGCGAGCTCCGCGTAGTAGAAGGGGTCGGAGGTCATGAGCAAGTCGCAGGGGGTCGCCCCCGCCGCCAGCTCGGTCGAGAGGCGCTGCGCCACCTGCTCGCTCCCCTTCTGGTACCAGCGGACGCGAACACCGGGGAAGGCCTGGGCCAGGGCCGGTTCCATGCGCTCGAGGACGCTGGGGTAGATGGAGGTGTAGATCCAGATCTCGCTTTCCGCGGCCCGGCTCCCGCATCCCCCGCCGAGCGCCGGGGCCAGCAGGAGGGCGAGGGCGAGGCATCGGGAACGGGGACGCATGGCGGGCACCCTCCGAGGCCCGGGCGGGCGAGGAGGGTGGAGGGTACACTCCACGGGTCCGCTGCCGTGGAGAAGCGACGATGAAGACGCCCCGCCGACGCCCCTGGCCGGCCCTCCTCGCCGGAGGGTTCGCCCTCTCGACCCTGCTCCTGCTCGCCGCGCCCGCCCGGGCGAGGCTCGCCCCCGGGGTCGTGGCCCCCGACTTCGAGGGCAAGGATTGGTTCAACACCGAGCCGACCAGCCTGCGGGACCTCCGTGGCCGGCTCGTGTTCCTCGAGCTCTTCAGCACCACCTGAAAGCCCTGCCAGGGTCAGGTGGGTCACCTGAACGAGCTGCAGGAGAAGTACAAGGACAAGGGGCTGACCGTCCTCGCGATCAGCGGGCAGGACAAGACGGCGGTATCCGGCTTCGTGGAGGAGTTCGGAGCGAAGTACCCCACGATCAGCGAATCCTCCGACAGCATGGAGGCCTACGACTGCAACAGCTACCCCTCGGCGTTCCTGATCGACACGGGCGGACGCATCACGTGGGCCGGCCACCCCGGGGAGCTGCAGGAGAGCGCGATCGACGACCTCCTCGCCAACGCGAAGATCCTGCCGGACTGGCCGGACGACCTGAAGGACGCGCACCACGAGTTCGAGAAGCTCGACTACACGAAGGCCCTGGAGAAGACCGAGAAGGCCCTCGAGAAGGACGACCTCGAGGAGGGGCTGCGAGCCACGGCCGAGAAGATCCGTGACTGGCTCCTCTGGTACGGCACGGCGCGTCTCGAAGCCGCCCAGGCCGACGTGGACGGCGGGCGCTTCTACGAGGCCTCCGTCGCGTTGGAGGAGGTCCAGGACCTCTACAAGCACCACGACCTGGCCGACCAGGCCGGGAAGAAGCTCGACGAACTCCTGTCCGACAAGGACCGCAAGCTCGAGGTCAAGGCCGGCGAGAAGCTCGCGAAGATCCTGGAGAAGATCCGGGGCGAGTCGCCGAAGAAGGCCCTGAAGCTGCTGAAGCCGATGCTCTCCAGGAAGTACGAGGACACGGCCGCGGGAAAGAAGGCGCTGTCCCTGGCGGAGAAGCTCGAGAAGGAGGCGTGACCTCCAGACGGCGGCGGTAGGTCGTCCGCGCGATCCTCCTCACGCCGCCGCTGGGAGTCACCGGCGTGCTGTTCTTCTGGCTGTGGATGCCGGGCCGCCGTCACAGCGGCCCACCGCGCCAATCTGAACCGAAAGATCAAGCGGCTGCGCGAGCACAACGCCATCCTCCAAGAGAAGGTCCGCGAACTCACGGCCCGCCTGAACCAGAACTCGTCCAACTCGTCGAAGCCCCCGTCCTCGGACGTGCCGTGGCGGGAGCGCCGCAAGCAGAAGCCCACGGGGCGAAAGCCCGGCGGCCAGCCGGGACACGAGGGTACGACCCGCGAACCGCTGCCGCCCGAGCAGGTGGATCGCACCGTGGCCCTCCTGCCTGAGCGATGCTCCGGGTGTCGCGCAGCCCTCAAGCCCGAGGACGCCATGGGCGATCCGCTGCGCCATCAGGTCATCGATGTACCTCCCGTCATCGCCGAGGTCGTGGAGTACGTCCTGCACGCGCTCAAGTGTAGCCGCTGCGGCACGATCACGACGGCCGACCTGCCCGACGGCGTGCCCACGGGCTGCGTCGGCCCCCGGCTCCAGGCGATCCTCGCGCTCTTCACCGGACGCTGCCGCCTGTCGCGCCGCGAGGCCGGTGACCTGGCGGTGGCGCTCTTCGGCGAGAAGGCGGAGGTGTCGCTCGGTACGATCGCCAACCTGGAGCAGCGCACGAGCGAGGCCCTCAAGCCCGCCTACGACGAGGCGCTGGACGCCATCCAGAACGCCGAGTTCGTCCACTGCGACGAGACCGAATGGCGTGAGAACAACAGGAAAGCGTGGCTCTGGGGCGCGGTCACGCCGATGCTCAAGGTGTTCCGCATCGACCCACGGCGCAACCGGGAGGCGTTCCGCAAACTGCTCTTCACCTTCGTGGGCTACCTCATCACGGACAGGTTTTCCGTGTACCGCATTCACGATCTGAACAAACGTCAACTCTGCTGGGCGCACCTGCTCCGGAACTTCCTGGGCCTGGAGGAGCGCGGAGGATCGGCCCGAAGCCTCGGCGTTGCCGGACAACGCATCGTGAAGGCCGTGTTCCGAGAATGGTATCGCGTCCGCCAGGGCGAGATCACGCGGCGGGTCCTTCGGCGCAGGTTGAAACCGATCCGCAAGCGGCTTGAGCGGCTGCTGCGTCGTCACGTCAGCAACCCCGTTCCCGCCGCCCGCAAGATCGCGAAGGACCTGCTGGAGTACGGCGAGGCGCTGTGGACGTTCGCCCGGGTCGAAGGCGTCGAGCCCACGAACAACGCGGCTGAGCGTGCGGTGCGGAAGGGCGTGCTCTGGCGCAAGGGATCGTTCGGCTCGCAGAGCGCTGCGGGCTCCCGCTTCGCCGAGCGGATGCTCACGGTCAGCGAGAGCCTGCGAGCGCAGGGGCGGTCGATCCTGGAGTTCCTTGCTGCGGCGATTCACTCGAAGGCATCCGGCCACTACCCGCCGTCGCTGTTGCCTGCCGACTCTGCTTGAGAGCGAGAGTCCCGCCTAACAGCGCTGGCGGTTCCACGCCTCTCCAACCGTCGCTCGCGTAGCGCGCCACCCCAGCGGCAGATCCGCTAGCGATCCGATCGACGGGTCCAGTTCGAGAATCGTCTGGAGTCCGACGACACGCGCATCAAGCTCTTGCCCAGGGGCGCCGTTCCGGCTGTGGAACTGCCAAGCGCCGTCGTCGGCATCGTGTGATACGTAGACAATCGGCAATCCGCGATCGACGATGTCTGCGCTCGTCAGCACGGCGACGTTCGGGGGATCGACGAACGGCCAGTTCACTTCGGCTCTCCAGGTGGAGGAGTGGTAGGAGTAGAGTCCGGCGGAAGTTCGGGCATCTTATCACCCTTGGCGAGGTTCCCAGCACGGGAACGCACTTCGGCGTTACTGAAGCTGTTCTCGCCGCCCTTGGACTTCGGAACGACGTGGTCAACGTGCGCCTCATTGTCAGGCGGTCGCACACCCTTCTCATGCCTCTGTGGCCGGACGAGCGCCTCCCCAGTCCTGTCGTCGCGGATCACGCCGCCGTTGCGCGCTTCGTTCTCCGCGAGGATCCTCCGCTTCTGAGCTTGCGTGAAGTCCTTCTTCGGTCCGACGGACGGATGATCTTCGAGATGCGAGTACGGCCCCTCTGAACGCGTACCGTCTGTCGTAACCGTTCAGGGGGTGGAGAGCCCGGCGGATCGTGCCGACCTACTGGTATGTGGCCGTTGCGAGCGCTTCCACCTCCCGCCGACGTGGCTCGGAGAGGCGGATTGCGGAGTTGGAGGCGCGTGTCGCACACCTCGAAGCCTACCGGGCCAACCTCCGCCGCGAGATCGTCAGGCTTGAGGAGCACAACGCGATCCGCCAAGAGAAGGTTCGCGAACTCACGGCCTGCCTGAACCAGGACTCGACGAACTCCTCCAAGCCGCCGTCCACGGACAAGCCCTGGAAGGAGCGGCGCAAGCAGAAGCCAACGGGTCGAAAGCCGGGAGGTCAGCCGGGACACGAGGGGAAGACGCGCAAGCTCTTCCCGCCCGAACAGGTCGATCACACCATTCCGGTCGTGCCCGATGACTGTGCCTGGTGTCGCTCGAAGCTGCGTCCCGGCGACGTCGTTGGCGATCCGCATCGTCATCAGGTCATCGAGATTCCTCCCGTCGTCGCCAAGGTGTTCGGGTACGTCCTGCACGACGTCGAGTGTGGCCGATGCGGAAACATCACGGCCGCCGACCTGCCCGAGGGCGTGCCCGCGGGCTGCGTCGGCCCCAGGCTCCAGGCCACGCTCGCGCTCTTCACCGGCCGCTGCCGCCTGTCGCGGCGCGAGGCCGGAGATCTCGCCGTGGCGCTCTTCGGCGAGAAGGCCGAGGTCTCGCTGGGCACGATCGCCAACCTGGAGCAGCGCACGAGCGAGGCGCTCGGGTCCGTCTACGACGAGGCGCACGACGCCATCCAGGGCGCCGAGGTCGTCAACTGCGACGAGACCGGATGGCGCGAAGGAAACGACAAGGCTTGGCTCTGGGCTGCGGTCACCCCGAAGGTCAAGGTGTTTCGTATCGACCGCCGCCGCAACCGGAAGGCCTTTCGCAAACTGCTCTTCACCGTCGACGGCTACCTTGTGACGGACCGGTTCTCGGTCTACCGGGTGCATGACACGAGAAAACGCCAACTGTGCTGGGCCCACCTGCTCCGGAACATCCGGGGCCTGGAAGAACTGGGAGGCAAGGCGAGGAGCCTCGGTGTCTCGGGGCAGCGAATCGCCAAGGCCCTGTTCCGGGAGTGGTATCGCTTCCGCGAGGGTGAGATCACCCGACTGGGATTCCGACGCAAGCTGGCGCCGCATCGAACACGGCTGGCCAACCTGTTGCGCCGGCATCGCAACAGCCCTGTGCGCAATGCGCGGGCTCTCGTAAGCGACCTGCGCGAGTACGGCGAGGCGCTGTGGACCTTCGCCACGGTCGAGGGCGTCGAGCCCACGAACAACGCCGCGGAGCGTGCGGTGCGCAAGGGTGTCCTCTGGCGCAAGGGGTCTTTCGGCTCGCACAGCGCCGAGGGATCGCGCTTCGCCGAGCGGATGCTCACCGTGAGCGAGAGCCTGCGGGCGCAGGGGCGGTCGATTCTCGACTTTCTTGAGGCGTCGATTAGGGCGCGGATCACGGGCGCCTGTCGTCCATCGCTGCTGCCGCCGGCAGAGGCCGTCGTGCGGCGTAGTGCCTGACGTCCACACGCCATCAGTAGCCGAAGTCGACTTCGAACTCCCCGTCTCGACGAAGTGTGAATACTAGGGTCCGCCAGGTCTCCCTCCCAGGAGCGACCTCTCTGCTCGTGACTCGCCGCACCGCTTGGAGCAACTCGATCAAGCGGGTCTCCGGCCTAACGTCCAAGCTCTCTGAGGTGGTTCCAGCGGAGAAGCTCGTCGCATAGAATCTCCCCCAGTCGTCGCCTACCTCCGCCTCAAGCACAATGCGGTCCCAGGGACGCGTCGTAGCCGCCACGAGCAACTGCCCGATTTCCGGATAGGGATCATCCGTCGACATGTCTAGCGACCTCCTGGGGCGTTCTGAAACACCCACTTCTCAAGCCTACCGTCGATCCGGGCTCGCACTGTGAATTCACTTGGCCGCGTACTCAGTCCCCTATAGCGGATCTCGACTTCGATGTCTACCGTGCGACCGGCCTTGACCTGGTTGGCAAGGCTGTTCTCCATGGCTCGGTAGGCGCCACGATTCAGATTGGCATTCTGCGGAACAGCAGTGTCCAGGTTGAAGTCCGCGCCAAAGCGCTTCGCGATCACATGACCCGCGTCATCACCAGCCGCACCACCTTCCCGTACGGCCCTGGACACTGTTCCTGAGCGACGGGCGCCCTCATCCAGGCGTAGACGCCCCTGTGCCTTGACCACACGTCCCGATGCATCCTTCGTGTATGCGTAGCCCGCATGCTCGACGACTGTCCCGCCATACCCCCCTGAACGCGTACCATCCCTTGTAACCGTTCAGGGGGTGTCGCGCGGGTGGAGAGCGGTTTCGATTGATCCGACCTACAGCTTCGTGGCCGTCGCAACTCGATCCTCTCCCCGGCATACCGGGTTTGAGAGGCGGATCGCAGACCTCGAGGCCCGCAATCGTCATCTCGAAGCCTACCGCGCCAAGCTGGTGCGCGAGAACCGGGAGCTGCGGGAGCACGTGGGCGTCCTTGAGGAGAAGGTCCGCGAGCTCACGGCGCGCTTGCAGGCCGACTCCACGAACTCCTCGTGTCAAGGTTCGGCCAAACGAGGCCACCCTCAGTTCGGCCAAGCAAGGCCACCCTGAACCGGGCTGGAGGAACGGCCCCCCCGTCTGGAATGGCGAGGGAGAGGCGCTCGGAAAAGCCGGTCCCGGGCATCCTGCACAGTTCGGCCAAGCTGGGCCACTGGGTCCCCCCCGACACGTTTCGAGCCTCCCCGCCCGGCCCGGCACCCGGCCTCGGGGGCCGGGCGGGGAGGCGTCGTACGCCTCGACACACCCGATCCGCGTCTGGATCGTCCCTCTCGATGGTCGGATCCCCCTCGTGAGGCCCGCCCTCGCGGCACGGATCCGGGGTTCCGTGGAGGGGTGGGCGGCCCGCAGCGCTCCTCACGCCGCTCGCCGTCCCCGGGGCGGGTTGCGGTAGGAGTCGCCCTCCATCGCCACGACGTGGGCGTGATGGAGGAGGCGGTCCATGGCCGCCGACGCCATGAGGTCGTCGCGGAAGAGGCCGTACCACTCCTCGAGGGCACGGTTGGAGGTCACGATCATCGCCCCCCGCTCGTAGCGTGCCCGGATGATCTCGTAGAGGTCGATGGGCTCGTCCCCCTCCAATGGCCGAAGGCCCAGGTCGTCCACGAGGAGGAGGTCCGGGCTCGTGTAGCGCAGCAGTTTCTTGTCGTAGGTGCGGTCGCCCCGGGCCGCCCGCAGGTCTCCCAGCATGCGGTGGGCCGAGATGCAGAGCGTGCGGTAGCCCGCTCGGCAGGCCCGCTCCCCCAACGCCTTGGCGACGTGGCTCTTCCCCACGCCCGTGGGCCCGAGCAGCAGCACGCTCTCGTGGCGCGCCACGAAGTGGCAGGTGCCCAGGTCGATGATCTTGGCCTTGGGGATCTTCGGGTTGAACGACCAATCGAAGTCGTCCAACCGCTTGACGCCGTCGAAGTTCGCGCGCCGAAGGCGCATCTCCAGCTGCTTGTTCTCCCGGCGCTCGACCTCGTCCGTGAAGAGACGCAGCAGGAACTCGCCGTGGGTGAGGTCGCCGTCGACGGCCTCGCGCGTTCGCAGGTCCAGCGTCTCCAACAGGCCGGAGAGGCGCAGGCGCTTGAGCACGGGCACGAGTTCATTCGGGGTCGGCATCCTCGTTCTCCTTCAACGCCAGCAGCAACTGGGCCGGATCCCTCGCGTAGCGGGAGCCGCTGGCCCAGTCCCGCTTCGGGCCCTCGTCGTCGAGCGGCTCGAGGTCCAACCCCTTGGTCAGGATGTTCTTCAGGCCTCCGTAGGTGAGGCACCGGTAGTGGAGCGCCCGGCGCGCGGCGGCGTTGGCCCGGCAGGCCGGGAAGTCCTCGAGGTAGGTCACCACCGCCTGGACCTTGCGCAGTTGGAGCAGGACGTCGTCGGCCTCGAAGATCGCCTCGGCCAGCCGCCGGCAGTCCTCTCCCAGCCCGGCCGCCTTGTGGAGCCAGAAGGAGCGACTGCGCCGTCGAAGCGGTGCCCGGTGCTCGGGAAGGTGGGCCTCCACCGTCCGGCGTTGACCCCGCCGAGCCTTCGCGTGCGTCCACAGGTGGTCGTCGCCCAGGTAGAGCGTCACCGACGGGCCCGCGATCCGCACCTCGAGGCGTGAGCCGATCAGCTTCCAGGGCGCGGAGTAGAAGGCACCGTCGACCTGGACGTGGGCGTCGCGATGGAGCGTGGCGCGCTTCCAGATCACCATCTGGAACGGTTCGGGCGGCAGGGGCCCGAGCGCCGCCCGTTCCTCCGTCTCGAAGACCTCGCCCGGGCGGCGCGCCGTCGTGCCGTGGATGCGCTTGTCGGCCACCTCCGTGTTCCACGTCCTCAGCGCCCGGCGATCGGTCTCGATGTCGACGGAGGTGTGCGTTTGCCAGAAGCTGCCCTTCACGTACCGGCCGGACCGCTCGACCTTCCCCTTCTTCTGCGGACTTCGCGGAGGGGTCGGGTCGATCTGGAAACCGTAGTGGCGGGCGAGCTCGCGGTAGCTCCGGTTCAGCGTCAGCTCGTCGTCGACACCGAAGGCGGCGCGGATCACCGCGCTCTTGAGGTTGTCGGGCACGAGGACGGCCGGGACGCCCCTCAGGGCCTCGAACGCCCGCACGTGGAGGCGGAGCCAGGTGTCGACCTTCTGGTCGAACACCAGGTCCACGAACATGTGCCGGCTGTAGCCCAGCGTCATCACGAAGATCCACGCGCGGCGCGGCACGCCCCGATCCGGGTCGTAGACCCGGCCGGCGTGCACGAAGTCGACCTGGGCCACCTCCCCGGGGGCGGTCTCCACGGGGATCGCCACGTCCTCGGGCGAGGGACCCGCCTCGCGGGCCAGTCGCAGGCAGAAGCGCTTCACGGCCGAGAGGCTCCCGGTGTAGTCCGGATCGCGAAGGCGGAGCCAGTCGTGGATGGCCGTCGGCTTGGCGTGCTTCTCCTTCCACTGGTGCTCGATCGCCTGGCGCCAGCGCTCGATGCTCGAGGTCTGCTGCGGCGCCGGACGCGGCGGATGGGCGGCTTCCAGGGCAGCGCGCAGCGCCGGCGCCTCGGGCAGATCGCCGGCATCGCCCGCCAGGAGCCCCGCCCGACCGAAGGCCTCCAGCACCCGCCCGACCGTGTCCCGCCCCATCCGCAGCCGCCGCGCGATCTTGCGCCCGCTCAGCCCCATCCGGTGCAGCCGCACCACCTCCTGCAACCGGTGCACGTCCGTCCTCCTCGCTGCCATCAAGCGCCTCCTGGGTCGTGGATGAACCCAGGAGGGTGGCTTGGCGGGCCCGGAAGGACTCCGCTCGCGGAGGGGGCCGGGGTGGCCCAGCTTGGCCGAACTGGCCTGGCCTAGCTTGGCCGAACCGACCTGGCCCAGCTTGGCCGAACTGCGCGCCCGATCAGACCTCCGCGAGGTGGCCCAGCTTGGCCGAACTCGCGGTGGCCTTCATAGGGCGGTCTGTGACACCTCGCAGCCGCCGTCGACGGACAAGCCGTGGAGGGAGCGGCGGAGCCGCAAGCCAACGGGCCGGCGTGCGGGCGGGCAGCCTGGGCACAAGGGCACGACGCGCAAGCCCTTCCCGCCAGGGCAGGTGGACTACCCGGTCCCGGTCCTGCCAGAGCGTTGCGGGAAGTGCCATCGCCGCCTCCAGCCCCAGGATGCCACGGGCGAGGCGCGCCGTCACCAGGTCGTCGAGATCCCGCCGGTCGTCGCGAAGGTCTGGGAGTACCAGCTTCACGAGTCCTGTTGCCCCGGCTGCGGCGAGGTCACGACGGCGGACCTGCCCGAGGACGTGCCGGCCGGCTGTGTCGGCCCCCGCTTCCAGGCGATCCTCGCGCTCTTGACGGGCCGCTGCCGGATCAGCCGCCGCGAGGCCCGCGAGGTCGCGATCGCGCTCTTCGGCGAGAAGGCCAAGGTGTCGGTCGGCACCGTCGCCGCGATGGAGCGCCGCACGGCCAAGGCCCTCAAGCCCGCCTACGACGAGGCGCTCGACGCCGTGCAGAGCGCCGAGTTCGTCCACTGCGACGAGACTTCCTGGCGGCAGACCAACAAGCTCGCGTGGCTGTGGGCCGCCGTCACCCCGATGCTCAAGGTCTTCCGCGTGGACCGCCGGCGCAACCGCGAGGCGTTCCGCAAGCTGCTCTTCGCCTTCGCCGGAGTCCTCATCACCGACCGCTTCTCGGTCTACCGGATTCACGGCATCCTGCTGCGGCAACTCTGCTGGGCCCACTTGAAACGGAACTTCCAGGCACTCGCCGAGCACGGAGGCAAGGCCCGAAGCCTCGGCACCTCCGGATTGAAGATCGTGAAGGCTGTGTTCGAGGAGTGGTACCGCTTCCGACGAGGGGAGATCACGAGGCACGGGCTGCAATGCAGGATCGCGCCACTTCGCAAGCGACTGGACCGTCTGCTCACGCGACACATCAACAGCCCGGTTCCGAAGGCGCGCAAGATCGCGAAGGACCTGCGCGAGTACGGCGCCGCGCTGTGGACCTTCACCAGAGTCGCGGGTGTGGAGCCTACAAACAACGCCGCGGAGAGGTCGCTGAGGAAGGCGGTCCTTTGGCGCAAGGGCTCCTACGGCTCCGCGAGCAAGGCCGGCTCTCGCTTCGCCGAGCGCATGCTCACTGTGAGCGAGAGCCTTCGGGCGCAGGACCGCTCGATTCTCGAGTTTCTCGAGGCGTCGATCCGGGCGCGGCTCACGGGCAGGTCTCGTCCCTCGCTCTTGCCCACCGCGCAGGCTGCGGCACGCATCAGCGCGTGACATCCTCCCGCAGGAGGGTCGAGTGGCCAGCGCAGTTGCCGACATGGTACGCTTATTACGACGCACTTCCAGAGTCGGCGGATCCGCTGGAGGAAGTCAGAGAACGACCGCCCCAGAGGGTACAGCGTACGACCACGCCTGCTCAAGTCGTCTTCGTCCCATTGCCAGAGCACAACGTTGCCCGTACTCGGACCGTCAATCGCGAGCAGGATCGATCTCGCCCCCGTCTCCAACCGCGATCGGCATGTAACCCGCGGGAATGGTCTCGCGAACATCTTCCAGTACAGATTCGATGTTGCTGCTCTGGATGTGACGGCTCAGGCCCAGCAGGACGTTGATGGACCACTGGTTGCTGCCGTCGGCAGCCTCAATGTCCTGGGGCTCTCGGTACCCCCCCGTTCGTGCGGAGAAGGAACGCCCTGTAGTCGTCGGGTAGGCGACGGCCGAGGCGGGCTTCGAACGACTCGACATCACCTGCCGCCAGCGTCGGCCCCGTGCTTTCGATGCGCGCCGTCACGGCACCTCCTCTCATCGCTGACCGGCGAACCCGCCGGTATGTCCGGTCTTGCGGTGGATGTCAGTTGGGACCAGCTGCATTGTCCGTCCATCCTGGTGATGATGCCAAGTCCACCCCTCGGGAGTCCGCTTGAGCCCGGCCGCCTCGTTCGCAGCCCTGAAGTCGAGGCGTCGGTTGGGGGGATTGGCGTACTTGATTGTGACCGTCTCGCGAGCGACCCCCGAGAAGTCCGGGTACCCATTCCTGTCGAACGGGATGTCCGTCACCGGGTGGCGCTTCCCGGCCAGATGTGCATTCCGCGGCGCCTGAGGGGCTGAACGCGTACCATCCCTTGTAACCGTTCAGGGGGTAAAGCCCCGGTTCTGAGGGGTGGAGAGCGATTGCGATTGAGCCGACCTACGGTCTCGTGGCCGTCGCGACTCGATCCTCTCCCCGGCACGCTGGGTGTGAGAGGAGGATTGCGAAGCTCGAGGCCAGGCTCAAGCACGTCGAGGCCTACCGCGCCAAGCTCGTGCGCGAGAGCCGGGAACTCCGCGAGCACATCGCCGTGCTCCAGGAGAAGGTGCGCGATCTCACGGCGCGTTTGCAGGCCGACTCGACGAACTCCTCGAAGCCGCCGTCCACGGACAAGCCGTGGAAGGAGCGCCGGAGCCGCAAGCCCACGGGGCGCAAGCCGGGAGGGCAGCCCGGGCACAAGGGCACGACGCGCAAACCCTTCCCGCCCGAGGACGTCAAGCACCGAATTCCTGTGGTGCCCGAGCGTTGCGGGAACTGCCATCGACGCCTCCGCCCCGAGGATATCGTCGGCGGGGCCCGGCGTCACCAGGTCGTCGAGATCCCGCCCGTTCTCGCCGAGGTCTGGGAGTATCTGCTCCACGAGTGCTGCTGCCCCGGGTGCGGCGCGGTCACGGCCGCCGAACTTCCGGAGGGCGTGCCGGCCGGCTGTGTCGGGCCACGCTTCCAGGCGATCCTCGCGCTGCTCACCGGCCGCTGCCGCATCAGCCGTCGCGAGGCCCGCGAGGTCGCGATCGCTCTCTTCGGCGAGAAGGCGACGGTGTCGGTCGGCACCGTCGTCGCGTCGGAGCGGCGGACGGCCAGGGCGCTCAAGTCCGCCTACGACGAGGCGCTCGACGCGGTGCAGAACGCCGACTTCGTCCACTGCGACGAGACCTCCTGGCGGCAGTCGAACAAGCTCGCTTGGCTCTGGGCCGCGGTGACGCCGAAGCTCAAGGTCTTCCGCATCGACCGCCGCCGCAACCGCGAGGCCTTCCGGAAGCTCCTCTTCGCATTCGCCGGGATCCTCATCACCGATCGCTACTCCGTGTACCGCATCCACGGCATCCTATTGCGCCAGCTCTGCTGGGCGCATCTGAAACGCAACTTCCGAGCGCTCGCCGAACGCGGCGGCAAAGGACGGAGTCTCGGTACCTCCGGATTGAAGATCGTGAAGGCGGTCTTCGAGGAGTGGTACCGCTTCCGAAGAGGGGAGATCACGCGTCACGGGCTGCGTTGTAGGATCGCGCCGATCCGCAAGCAACTGGACCGTCTGCTCACGCGGCACATCAACAGCCCGGTCCCGAAGGCGCGCAAGATCGCGAGGGACCTGCGCGAGTACGGCGAGGCGCTGTGGACCTTCACCAGGGTGGAGGGCGTGGAGCCCACGAACAACGCCGCGGAGCGCTCCCTGAGGAAGGCGGTCCTCTGGAGAAAAGGCTCGTTCGGCTCGGCGAGCAAGGCCGGCTCCCGCTTCGCCGAGCGCATGCTCACCGTGAGCGAGAGCCTGCGGGCCCAGGACCGGTCGATCCCCGACTTCCTCGAGGCGTCGATCCGGGCGCGGCTCACCGGCGCGTCCCGTCCCTCGCTTCTGCCCGCGGTCACCGCAGCCATGCGACTCAAGGCGGGGTAGCACGAGCCTGTTCCCCTGCTACCGGACAAGATCCGTACTCACGATACGTCCATTTGATGGATCGACAATGGCCTCCACGCCGGACCGATTGTAGAGAGCAAGCCCGGCGGGCGCGACATACGCCCCCGTGTAGGGCGTGCGACCGTGCGGGAACTCATACTCCTGCACGCGCCACACAACACGGCCCTCGCCATCGATCGCGTACACGTTCTCTGGAAACTGGCCAGAGGGGCCGGGATCGAGGATCACAATCAGAAGGTCTCCGAGGTCGAGCGTATGCAACACCGGCGCGCTGAATTGAGCACGCTGTCCACTGGCGAACTCGATGGCGTCTCTTAGCACGCGGAATCTCATCGGACACCTCCTCGCGGAAGGGGCCGAGACGCCCCATACGTCACCCCGATCCTAGGGCGCAACTCGCGCTGAAGGCCACCCCCGGGCCTCGTCGGACCGGCACCGCCAACTGCCCATTTGGCATCCGTGATGCCAGCCGCAGTCCCCTCGCGGAGGCTTACACCTGCCTCCAAGCGCACTTCGACCATGCTATCAGGCGTGTACTTCAGTGACCAACGATCTCGAATCTGCTCGGGCGACAGACCGCGGATGTCGTCTGCGCGTAGGAACCAGTCTCCCTGCTTGTTGCGTCCCTCTACGTATACACGGACCCAGCCAGCCTCAGGTTCCGCAAGCACCGCCTCACGCACCTTGCCCTTGTACGGAGCGTGGAGCCCTGCTCAACGTAGGCTCGGTTGGCTTCA
>CAVYXV010000008.1:0-704986 GCA_963772585.1 uncultured Planctomycetota bacterium | reverse complement strand
CCTGGATGCTCGTGACGTTGCCGTATTGGTCGTAGCCGAACGTGGTCGTGAGCGCGAGCCCCGCTGGGTCTCGCGTCACCGTCTGGAGGTACCCCAAAAGCTGAGCGCCTTGGAGCACGGTTGAGACGCTCTCCCGGCACTTCCTTGCACCACGCTGCACCTTGTAAGGATCGGGGGCCTGGTTGGCAGGTCGTCGCGGGATCGCGGTAACGGTGCAAGGACGCGCAGGTTGGTGCAGCGAGGTGCAGGGGGGATGGAGTGCCCGAACGGGTTCGAACCGTCGACATTCAGCTTGGGAAGCTGACGCTCCGGAACTTCAAGTGGCGAACCTGCCCACACTTACGTCAATCGCTAAAACCGACTGTGACCCCAGTTGAGACGAGCCGAAAGGCCCGCTTGTGACGGCCTTTCGTCCTGCGGCCCTACTGCCGCAGGGGTCGCCGCGCAGTTGTCCGGGACGCCGTGACAAGGAGGTCGCAAGGCCGGTACTCCCACGCACACACTCATTGTGAATTCCATGGAGCGCCCCCGGACGCGGAGCCCGCGGCGTCCCGGCTGCACTCCAGCTCTGACAGAATGGTCCATCCTGAGACCGATCACAACCCGCACGGCAGTGCAAGCTCGTCTGCCGCGCCTGGACCTCCGTCAAGCAGCGGCGCAAGCATCGGGCGTTGCGCACTACTGCCTCAGCCCGGCTGCGGCCATGGCAGAAGTCCCGCGCACTCGTGGGTCGGCATGCTCTGCCCAAGCGCGTATCAACCCTCGGACATCACCCTGCAGGGTGCACACCACGCGAGCCACCTCGCCTCTGACAGCCTCATCCGGATGCCTTGCAGCTCGCTCAAGGAATCCAACCAACTCTGGAGTCAAAGACAAGCCGCGGAGCTGCGAGACGACGACCTGCAGCCCCGAAGCGGGGAGATCGGAGTCCGAGAAGCGTCTCAAACACCCTAGAAGCTCAGCCTGATCTCCAGTCAACGACCATAGGGCTCGGCCAGCACAGAGGCCAACCCAGCGGTCCTCGTCCTGTGTCAGGACCCTCACCATGTCCACCGCAGGCCCATCTGCGATACCGCGGAGCGACAGGGCACTGATTCTGATGGTCTTGCCCTCACTGCCTGCCTCCGACCATCCTGACACGAGCAACCGAGTGGCAGGACCCGCTTCCGCGCGGGACAAGGCGTCGATTGCTGGCGCAGTTAAGCAGGTGGAAATCTCAAGTGGGTCTGTCACGCCTAGGATGGCAGCGGTTTCTACCCTGCTCAAGTCTTCGCAGCGGGCCAACACGCGCATGGCTGCGCAAGGCACGTCTAGCGCTTCATCACTAAGCGCGGCGAGCGCTGCGTCTCGGGCAGGCCTTGTGAGTACCAGTGGCAGAGTCGCCATCAGATCAAGGGCGCTTTCCCGCGTTTCCGGGCCACCTTCCCGAAGCCAAGCCGTCAGCAAGGGGATGACCTCCTCGTCGCCGACCCCAGCTGTAACCAGGCTAGGAAGAAGCTCGATTCCGACTCGTGGGTCCGCGGACTGCACTACATCGAGAATCGCACCACGATTCGCACCGAAGAAGCGGCCGAAAGCCGCGAGCGTCGCTGCGACGTTCTCGGCTGCGGGTGTGGTCCGAGACGGCCTCCTCAAGTGACCAACCAACACCTCCACAGTTGGAGTGGCACTCTCGCTGGATAGGCGCGGATCCCGCGCCAAGACCTTGAGCATGCCCAATGCACGGAAACTCGTGTCGTCATCCCCGCAGTCAATGAGCGGAAGCGCCTCCTCGATGACCGGATCTGGTGACCCCGCTGCCGCCACCACTTCCGCGACAACGTATTCCACGTTCCGTGCGCCCGATCCAGAGGCAGAACCCCAGGCTGCTAGCGCTGCACGCACGTGACCCTTGCCGCGGCTTGCGCTTTCACCAGTGGACGCTCCTGACGGTCCCGGCGGCTCTCGCTGGATCCCAGATGTAGTCCCTCCCCCGCATCCTAGAGCCTGGACGCAGATCAGCAGAATGACAAACCAAAGATCGATTCCATGGAAGCTTCGCAGCAGTGGATGTCTCCTTCTTCGGTGCAGGACTCGATGGCCAATGCTCACTCAACGCCTCCCCTTCGCTGCTTCCTTCTGGCGCTTCATTAGTCGGTACAGTCGCTCCGCCGTGACCGACTCACGGTCGGTATCGGGGCGCGAGCTCCTTGGATCCTCTTTGTCTTCCGGTGGCGGCGGCGGCAAACGGCCTTCCTTCATTTCAAGATCGTCTGCGATTTCTTTCGCTACCTTCTCGAAGACGTCTCCAAGGTCCTTCTTCTCGTCGCCGTCCTCCATCTCTGAGCCATCAGCATTATCACGCTTCTTCCCATTTTCGCCAGTGTGGCCCATCCTGTGCACCGCATAGTGCATGAATTCGTGCATGATGCTCATGACTCTATTCCAGAAGTTGGAGCGCATTATCGAGCTAGAAACGTAGAGTCTGTCTGTGCGAGGATCATACGCCATCTTGGCCCCTGGGATTGCAGCTTGCAGCCAGACCTGCGGCGTCCCCTGGTTGTTGGGGCTACTAGGCTCCTCGAAGAAGTCGCCCAAGCTCTTTCGTCCTCTCTGAGCATCCCAGTGCTTGCAGATTCTAGCCTTGAACTTCGCATCCGTGTTCTGAAGGCCGAGTAGCCAGGCTAGGAGCTCCTGAGCTACGGCTGCCGCCTCCATGAACTCCTTCTTCAACTTCTCCTCCGCCGCTCTCTGTGATGGAGGCAGTTGGCTCGGCGAGGTCCGGAAACTGTATTGTCCAGTAGGATCTGTCTCGGACGCTGGATCGGATCCGGCGTATTCGTGGGCGTTCAGACTGTCTGTGTACCCAAGTGGGTCCCTCTGCACGAACCGACCTGAACTCGGGTCTAGGTGCCTGGCACGGCAGAAGTAGAGGCTAGATTCGGCATCGTATTCACGACCCGTGTAGAGGTACGCATTCCCGATCGCGCTTTGCGTGATCCCATTCCCCTGCTGGTCGCGGATCGCAGGCAGTCCGTAGACGTCGTAGGTCACCCACTCGACCACCGCTCCGGTGGGCTGCGTCACCTCCGTCACGGACCCCAGCGCCTGCTGGTGATAGTGGAACCGCAGCACCTCGGTGGTGTTCTGGTTCCCGTTCACGTCGGCGATGTCCGCCCGGTCCATGCTGCGCGGCCGATCGATCCCGTCCTCGTAGATGTAGCGCGCCTGCCAGTTCCCCACCGCGTCGTACTCCTCGACGACCTCGACGCCGTCGAGCAGGTAGCGGGTCGTGGTCCCGGCGGCCAGCACCTTCTCCACCCTACGCCCGAGGGCGTCGTAGTGGTAGTCGGCGATCAGGGTCAGGGTGCCGGACTGGCGGACCTGGACGAGCCGGTCCTCGAAGTCGTACGAGAAGACCCAGGTCCCGTCGTCCTTCAGGTTCCCGTTGTTGTCGTGGGTCCGAGCCACGCCTCCCACGGCCGTGTACTAGTTCACCCACTCGACGATCGCCCCCGTGGGCTGCGTCACTTCCGTCACCGAACCAAGCGCCTGCTGGTGGTAGTGGAACCGCAGCGCCTCCGTCGTGTTCTGGTTCCCGTTCACGTCGGCGATGTCCGCCCGGTCCATGGAGCGCGGCCGATCGATCCCGTCCTCGTAGAGGTAGCGGGCCTGCCAGGTCCCCACGGCGTCGTACCCCTCGACGACCTCGACGCCGTCGAGCAGGCACCCCGCTGGACCAGCTGCTGGCCGACTCGTTCTACCGGATCATCGCGAGCCGCTACGAGCGCGGCAGTGTGATCGTGACGAGCAACAGGAGCTTCGAGAGCTGGGTGGAGGTGTTCCCCGACGCCGTGATCGCGAGTGCGATCCTCGACCGCCTGGTGCACCACGCCCACTTGATCCCCATCGTGGGAGAGTCCTTCAGGATGAAGGACCTCAAGGACCGCAAGGGAGGAGGTGGCCGCGCCGAGAAGAGCGCATGACGACGCAGGCTCCAAGGGGGTCACATTCGGCGACCATCAGGGGGTCAATTGACACGACCATCTACAATAGAGTCCCTCTCAGTGCACTCCGCCCGCCGTTCGCCTATCGCTGACATGTCGAGACTCTTAGGGGGGCTCAAAGCCGCTAGGCCCAACCACATTCCATCCTCCATCACCGTTGAAACGAAAGCCGTCGAAGGAGTTGCGGCTTAGGAGAATCCGATACCTGCTCCACTCCCTGGGCAGAACTTCAAACCCGTCGGGTTCACTGGGCCTATCATGGCGCAGCCACTCTCGTTGCCAATATCGCACGAATACGAGGTCACCGACTTTCAACCCGACGCCCTTGTCCACCCTCTCCACCTTTACCTCAGCGACGTACCGGCGCATCTGCCAACTCCCCTCCCGCCGGTCCCGAATGTAGATGGTCCTAACCTCGCCGGTGACAATGTTGGTCGCGATGCTCCTGAGTGCTTCCTGATCAGGGCGCTCATGCACTCCCTCGGTCCCACACCCCGCTACCAGGAGCACCCACATGCAGAGTCCCGTCGCGCAGGCGAGGGTAGCGCTTATGCGCACGCGAGGTGATTCAAGTCGCGGCTCCGCGAAAAAGCAACGGAGTGACAATGGCCTCCCGCAACGCTGGCCCCTGCTCCACCGCACGCGTCTGGCAATGGCAGGCGGCACAGTTCGCGTTCTCCTGGGAGCGCTCCGATCTAGCGGTGCCGATGGCGAGAAAAAGCAGCGACGGCCGTCGCTACGGGCTCTCCATCGCCGGGGGGCCACGGCCGGGCTGCACCGACGCACACGCAACGGCGACTGATACTCTCCCTCCACCATCCAGGGACCGCTGTAGCACCACACTCCTCTCTCGTGGAGAGCCGATGGGGTTCCCCCGCGCCGGCGGAGGCGATCGGTGAGTCGAACGTGAATCACGGAGGCCCAGCCGAGAAGCTGAGACTAGTGGGACTACTGAAGGCCATGCCGATCCAGAACGTGAGTTCAGCTTCTACCTTATGCGGCGACGCATCAATATCGTAAATGAGTCTGAGCGAGTCCGTGTCGCGGTCCCATGACTCGGAGATAATCTCCACCTTACCGCCCTCGACGAGGGCCTCGCGTACTGCTGCCAGGTTCCCGGAGAACGCCTGGAACGAGACGTCCTTTTGAAAGAGCGGTCCCATATGAGAGTACGCATCCTTCACCTCGCCCCAACAGCACTCCTTCAGGATTCTCGATCCCTGCGCCTGCCACGCTTCCGTGTCCATTGGCTTGGGCAGCCAATCTCGTGGCAGTAGAGTAGAAGAAAGTGAATACTGCACGACCCTGCTATCCTGCAAGACCACAGCCCCGTTGGCAGACCCCTTCGCGAACCGTAGCGAACACCGTACCTGGGTTCCCCCCCTGTGCGTGCTCTGCGAAGTGACGCAGCCCTCTACACGAAGAAAGCTACCCAAGTGGGATCTCAACGCACGGACGCTCTCGGCGAGCCTCCTCTTGTCTACGTCACCGTACTCCCATGCTGGATGCCTCATTGCCTCGAGTTGAGCTGCGTCACCGGCCGCTAGGGCGCGAAACCACGCCTCCGTAGCAGCACCGGCGTCACCAACTGCTCCACCAAGCAGCAGCGCTCCCAGTCCAACGCAGGCCGCAGCGACGACTCCCACGAGCAACCAACCCTTGGGGCTCAATGACCGATCCTCCGGAAATTCTGAAATTGACATTCCCCCAGACACGCCTGGCGTGGCAACCCCACCCTCCACTCCACTGATATGACTGTCGGGACTATAGAAGCCTCCGGCAGCATACGTACCGGCGGTTCCCTCAACGCAGAAAAAGGGACCTTCCCCCCAATCCTCACCCGCGGTGCCCTCGGCTACGTAGTATGTGAGGGAGGCGCCCGGAGTACCGGCAATTAGCGCCGGCCCGTTTATCGTGTAGAGACCAGTGTTCGCGGGATTTGCCATGTCCAAGTGGAGGTGGAGTCCAATGACATGAACGCAGACGCTGGCCTGCGCGTTGAACCCCACCGCATCGGGCGTTGGCAACCCGAAGTCGTGTGCTAGGAAAAGTGTGCCCAGGAATGGAAGTTGGCGCAGCGCCGATTCCCGAACCGCATTTCGGGCCATACCAAGTACACCGGAGTTGTCACTCCTCTCCTGGGCTGCAAGCTCCGCGTACGTGTGACTAAGCTGATTGGCGAACTCTTGGGCATGCCGGGCAGCCGCGTCAGCTTCCTCGACCGGTGCGAGGGTGTTTGCCACTGCAACTCCCGCATTCCTGAGTTGCTTTTCCAGGTCCTCGATTTCCTCCCGCCACAACCGCCGCCCGTTTACACAGCGTGTCCTCGGGCCGCGCGCCCGCAACTCGTCGAGCCTTTTCTTGAGGTCGTCGAACTCCTGCCTTCGCTTGCTGATCTCGGCGCTGTGCTGCGCCCGCACCTCCTCAGCATGCGCAGTCGCCTCATCGGCTTTCTTCTGAGCCTTCTCAGCCAGCTGACGCGCCCTCCTGACGGACCCAGACTCCAAGCCCAGTGCATCTGTATAGCGTGTAGGGGCCGACTGAGCGTAGGCTAGGGCGTTCGGCCCATCAACGTACCCCGCGGGGTCCCTCTGGAGGAACCTGCCGGTAACAGCGTCGTACATCCTCGCTCGATAGTAGTAGAGTCCATTCTCTCCATCAAACTCCCGCCCCGTGTAGAGGTACGGATTCCCAATGGCGCTCTGCGCGACGACGTTCCCCTGCTGGTCGCGAATGGTTGCCTGCCCGTACACGTCGTAGGTGACCCACTCGACAGGGGCGCCCGTCGGCTGCGTCACCTCCGTCACCGATCCCGGCGCCTGCCGGTGGTAGTGGAACCGCAGCACCTCCGTGGTGTTCTGGTTCCCGTTCACGTCGGCGATGTCCGCCCGGTCCATGCACCGGGGGTGGTCGATCCCGTCCTCGTAGACGTAGCGCGCCTGCCACGTGCCCACGGCGTCGTACTCCTCGACGACCTCGACGCCGTCGAGCAGGTAGCGGGTCGTGGTCCCGGCGGCCAGCACCTTCTCCACCCTACGCCCGAGGGCGTCGTAGTGGTAGTCGGCGATCAGGGTCAGGGTGCCGGACTGGCGGACCTGGACGAGCCGGTTCTCGAAGTCGTACGAGAAGACCCAGGTCCCGTCGTCCTTCAGGTTCCCGTTGTTGTCGTGGGTCCGGGCCACCCCTCCCACGGCCGTGTACTGGTTCACCACGTCGGCGGCGTAGGTCACCGTCGAGGGGGGCGTGGGCGGCGTGGTCAGGACCTGGCTCCGGTTCCCCAGGCCGGCTAGCGTGTCCAGCGTCGGCGTAGGTGCCATTCGACGTGGTAGGCCAGCATGCACACGACGACGTGGGCGCGTACACCGGTGACCACACGTCGCTTCCGGAGGGCGTCCAGTTAGAGCACCTCGAGGTCCACCTCGTGGGAGGCGAGCGCGCCCTGCCGCGGTTCGAGCTCGCGCACGCGGCGTACCGCCAGGTCCGCCCTCCTCGGCCGCCACCGCCTGACGCGGCCCCCGGCGGCGGTGCGCGGGCCCCAGGACCGCTTCGCATCGGTCGGCTACGCCTCCTTCGCCGAACCCGGCCGGGAGCGCGTGGCCTCCTTCGTTAGGAGCGTCCTGTCCAGGGAACGCACGCGACTCGCCCTCGCTTCGCCTTTCCCCGGCCCTTCGGCCAGAGGCCCTCAGGCTGCGTACCTGCATCTGCTTTACCGTCATTCTCGCCAAAAAGCCTCGGAACGCGCACAGCCGACGCCCTGGCAGCCCCTACTGCTGAAGCAGCCACCTCCGCCGCTCACTGTCCCACTGCCAGTCCGCAGCTCGACTGAAAGCCTCCAACACAACAGATCGTGACTCGGAGCGATTCGCCTCCTTCCATGTGCCCTTCGGTAGTCTCAGGTCCATGAAATGAGGGACGTCGCTCAAGACCCACACGGGCGTTTCGGCACCGAGACTCTCCGCCGCACGGCGAAACCACTCTATGCCCCGCCGGCTACCGCAACTGGCCAATCCGCTGGCAATCGCCTCAAAGCTATAGCCAATGGTCATTGGCAGCCCGCTCTCAAGTGCATCGCGTGTGGCCCCGCAGTACGGATACGCGATCGCAGTCAGGCACCGCACGCAGGCCCACCGCACGCGCTCGGACGCATCCCCGTAGAGGATTCTCGCCAGCTCTAACCCAGTGTCTCCCGTACCACGGTTCCTCGCACGCAGGTAGACCGCCGAGGCCCGAACGGCCTCAGACCGAGAATCCAGCAGCGCGGAGAGTTCGGGTCTTCCGCCAAGCGCCCAGCACGCCCGCAGTGCGTGGGCTCGACTCTCGTCGAATGCGGAGGAAGCAGCTATCGGATCTAGCAGGCGCCGCAGCCGGCGCGGATCGCATGGTCCACGCGGAACTGAGAGCAGGCGATTGACGCGCTCGCCATCGTAGAACTGTAGAAGCGTGGAGCTCACGAGTTCTGTCACACATGGCGACAGATGCGTCATACTCGCTCTTCCACTGTAGGGCACCGCTAGTGCACCGTGACTCTCTGAGTCGCCGCACATCATGCGCCACTGAATTGAGAGATAGCCGAACGCCACGGGCGCGTCGTCCGGGCGCTTGAGCTTCGAATTGCCCACTTCGACCAACACCTTCTCGATGGGCCCGCGATCCACGCGCCCCAGGGGATCCTGGTGTAGGTATGACCGCTCAAGGACGCTCTCCAGTGTTGCGTAGTCCAAACCAATCTCGTTTTCGTGGAATGCACAGGGGTCCGGTACTGCGGCCACCGTGCGCGTGGCTATGTCCGAACGTGCGTTCCGGAAGCGAACCTCCAAGACGGTGATCCAACGCAGATCACTTCCCTCGCTCCAAACCAGCCTAAGCCCGAAGAATGGCAGTGTGTCTTCGGCAGCGCCCGCTACGCCCGGGCAAAAGGCCACTGACCATGCCAATAGCACCAGACACCTCAGCAGCAGGCACCCGCAATGCAACCCACGCATGTGCCTGGCGCTCGGACGGCGTGACAGGACCCGGGGGAACTGGCGCCTTGCCACGGTAGTCATGCTCGTGGCGCTGCTCCTGCTCATCCTTCCTTCTCTGTTCGTCACGCTCCATCTCCTTCTCGTAGGCGTTCGCTCCATTCTCATCGACATCATCTTTCATGTTGTCCCTTAGGATGCGTCCGTAAATTACGTCCCTGTTTTGCTGTGGGTTCCGGAAATTCTGGCCGGTTCACGGGACCCCGGCTTCCGAGCGGGGTCGAGGTCGAGGTGTCGGGTGCGGTACGAGGGGCCGTCCAGGAGGATCAGGCGTCCTCGCTCGAGGATGCGGTCGGCGATGGCCTCGGCCAGATCTACGTCGTGGAGGGCGTCACCCCACTGGGTGAGGGGTGACTTGTTCGTGGTCACGACCATGGGCGGCTTGCGGCGGTGGCGCTCATTGACCACATGGAAGAGGACGTTGGCGGCGTCGGTGCCGTAGGCGAGGTAGCCCAGTTCGTCCACGATCGGCACGTGAGGTTGGACGTAGCGGGCGGCCGCCTCGGCCAGCTGCCGCGCCCGATGCTCGGGCAGGGTCGATCCTTCGTAGGGCTCGAACCGACGCGGATGCTCCACATCGTAGCGCCCGGCCACGATGCGGAACGAGAAGAGCCGGTGCTCGATCTTGTTCCACTTCGACGTGCCGGGAGGCAGGTGGCATACCGTGATGGTGAGGCCCGTCCGGTTGGCGAATTTCTGCAGCTCCCACTTCCAGAGGCGAACCCGAGTGCCATTGCTGCCGCCGCCGTCTGCTGCGATGAGCAGGGATCGCGCGCGGGGGTAGCGACGACGACCGAGTCGCTTCCACCAGGTCCGGATCGTGTTGACCGCGAACTCAGCCGTGTCGTGGCTGATGCCCACTCCGACCCAGCCCACATTCTCTGCCAAGTCGTAGACCCCGTAGGGTGCCGCACCTTGCCCAGCTCCTTGTCGATGAAGTCGTGGACACGTACGGCGGGCGGCTTGCCCCGACGCCGCCATTCTCGACCCCTGTTGGCGAAATCGCCCACGTTCTCCTTCTTCTTGGTGTCCACGGAGATCACCGGTCGGCCTGTCTTGAGGAATCGTATGGCCTGCGCGTTGATGTACTCGAACTGGGCGTTGCTGCCTCCACATAGGCCTCACCAAGGCGAGCATGTTCTTCTGACTCCAGCCCCAGCGGATCGCGAAACCGCGTTGGGCGGCCGCGGGCACGTCCGCGAGTGCCTTGGTCGCCGGCCAGGTCCGCCCTTATCGACCGCCCGCGCGGTGCCCCCCAGGGCGCACCGGGGCGCGACTGAGGGCCGGTGGGGGAGCAGGGCGCCCCCCCCCGTGCCGTGCCTCGCCTGCGATGTGCCCCCGCGCAGATGGGAGGACACGGATCGCCAACCGGGGAACATACCCTCACCGGACGCGTACTGAGGACTTGCGTGCCGGGCTACGGTCGGGCGACGAAGCCGACCGGTGCACGGCGCTGAACCGCATCGCTGAGGTCGGCCCTGGTAGGCTCCGGCCGCACTGCCGTGGAGGGTCCAGCTCGCCAGCCGATCCCCCGATGATTCCGGCACCAAGAACACATGAGACGACTACCCCTGGTCGGCTCCCGCAACCCGTGAAAGGGTCTACCTCCCTCCCCCCCCTCCTTCGTCGCGAGACATCAGGGACGATGCAAGCTGTCGGACCCTCCAGTCGGGACTGCTCAGAAGCCACATCAGATCGGCACGAAGTGCCTGCCTTGCACGGGGCGCATCCTCAAACGCGTGGAGGACAAGGAGCACCCGGTCCGGCGGCGACGTCCGTAGCACACACCTAAGGCGACTCACACCGCCGGCTCCCGACAACAGCAACCCCCGAACAGCCAAGTCCATGACATCGAATCCCCCTCGGCTCCCTACAAGTACGTCTCCCAGGGCCCGGATGACCGGCTGACTGACTTCTGCCCCCACATCTCGATGGCGCGTAAGTACATCAACTACGATACGCATGGTCTGAAGTCGAGCCATGTGGATTGCACTAGAGAGGAGGCTTGTCGAGTCCTCAAGGCTCTCTCCCCAACTGAGCAGTATCAACCCCGTGGCGACCCGCGATCGGCCCGCCGCCTGAGAATAGGCGTCTCTCACTCTTCTCCTGCATGCCGCATCACCTCCCATGCCGATGACGACCTGGACGGCCTCCCAGCAAACGGATTCGTCACTCTCAACTAGATTACGAGCAGTACGTTCTCTCTCCTCCGTGCAAAGGCCAAGCACCTCATCGCAAAGTGTGTCCGCCATCGGACCCAACTCCAGGAGTCTATGCAGCAACTCCTCCAGACGTATCTCACGCAGGCCTGGCCGCATCCGGTCCATGGCCATCATATATCCCCTCAGAACATCCGAGGCCGCCTCCACACAGCAGTCACTCCGTAGCATGGCGAGGGCAGCTTCTTCTCGGACTGCGGAATTGCCCCTTGACGCTTCGATGGCGTTGAGGAACACTGGCTCCATACCTCTACCCGGGAGTGCACATGCCCCAAGACCCCTTAGTGCCTCGATCTGAACGTCGGGGTCAGAGTCAGCAGTAGCCGACACGAGCGCCTTCGCGACCTTGTCCCCACAGTTCATTCCCACCAAGACACGGACTACCTCCCGCCGTAACGGAGCGCTGTTCGCGTGTTGCGCCAACGCGGCAAGGGCGTCGAATCCATGGCCCTGGGCGTTCGCTAGTTCAAGCCGCGCGCGAACGACGACGCTACTGTCATGATCCAAGAGGGCGCCCAGCAACACCAGAAAGCCCAGATCATCTGAGCATCGAAAGCGGCCGAGTAGAGTGAGCCTTGCGCTAAGCGGCAACTCGGCGGCACGGGACCATTCGGGCCGGGTCGTAGGATCGCTGCTAAGCGACCGACGCAGCCCTGCGAGCCAATCGCAGATCTGAAGCTCATCCTCGTTGGACCATCCGGTCTCGCCGGAGCGCGCGAAGAAGGAACCATGCGCGCACCGATCGAGGCCCTGGATGACCAGTGCAACCCCCACTTCTCTGCCCTGCGATGGGCTCTTCGTCGGCGGGGCGCACTTGCCGCACCCCGTCGCCCCGATCAGCACCACGAGGATCAGTCCAACGCGCCTACGCTCGCCTAGGCGCCCACGCAGCAGACTGTGAGTTCCTCTGGACATGCTCGGTGCTTTCCTAATCCGCGTGGACCGTGCGAGTAGGCGGTGGGTCGAGTTTTGAGGTCACGCCATTTGCGTCCATCGTAGTTATAAGACTCCACTTGTAGCCGAGTATCACCTTGTGATTCGTAGTGTCGATTAGATAGGTCCTGAAATCCTGCCTGATTTGTACCCACGTTGCATTCGCCGGGACTCTCGCGCCGAACTTCTTGTTGGCCTCGTTGACAAATGCAACCCGTGTGGCTTCCTTATCCTCTTCGTCGCGGTACGGCCCGGTCGGCATGTCCCACCCTGGATTGTCGCTCATGCCAATCTTATCCCCTACACGTGCCCGAGGACCATAGTAGGGGTGATTCGGGTTCTTCCGTCCGCCAGATGCACCCTCCTCGCCGTACTCACCCGTGGCAGACGCCTCGCCGTTCTCGTCGTAGCCGCCTTCACTGTCGTATCCCCACCCGCTGCTCCATTCATCGGGACCGTCTGGTCCGTTCCACCGGATCGTCGTCTTGACATACTGAAACCACGCCCACGCTCCTCCGTTGGTCACGGTGGCCACTATCTGTACGATAGCAGTACACTCTGACCCTGGTTGCGGGTACCGGCTTTGCATGGGCCCATGCCCCTTTTCCTCCGCATTGCGCTCCTTAGGGGTCATGCGCTCTTCGACTTCTGGGTGGTTCGTTATGCTTGCCGGTGGGTCAGACTCGTCTGTGCCCGGTATGGCATGCCCATCTGGCCCGACGTTGTCCGCGGGGGGCAGGAGACCCATGGCATCCGTCTGCACACTCGGACGACTGTTACACATCTCGTAGAAGCCAATGCAAGCTCTCTGTCCAAGGGGGTCGCGCTCTAGAAACCTACCAACGGCAGTGTCGTAGTGTCTGGCCCTGTAATAGTAGAGGTTTGACTCTGCGTCGTACTCGCGCCCCGTATAGAGGTATGGACTGCCAATCGCACTCTTCGCGATCACATTCCCCTGCTGGTCGCGGATCGTGGGCTGACCGTAGACGTCGTAGGTGACCCATTCCACGACCGCCCCCGTGGGCTGCGTCACCTCCGTCACCGACCCCAGCGCCTGCTGGTGGTAGTGGAACCGGAGCACCTCGGTGGTGTTCTGGTTCCCGTTCACGTCGGCGATGTCCGCCCGGTCCATGCACCGCGGATGGTCGATCCCGTCCTCGTAGACGTAGCGCGCCTGCCAGTTGCCTACCGCGTCGTACTCCTCGACGACCTCGACGCCGTCGAGCAGGTAGCGGGTCGTGGTCCCGGCGGCCAGCACCTTCTCCACCCTACGCCCGAGGGCGTCGTAGTGGTAGTCGGCGATCAGGGTCAGGGTGCCGGACTGGCGGACCTGGACGAGTCGGTTCTCGAAGTCGTACGAGAAGACCCAGGTCCCGTCGTCCTTCAGGTTCCCGTTGTTGTCGTGGGTTCGGGCCACGCCTCCCACGGCCGTGTACTGGTTCACCACGTCGGCGGCGTAGGTCACCGTCGAGGGGGGCGTGGGCGGCGTGGTCAGGACCTGGCTCCGGTTGCCCAAGCCGTCCAGCGTGTAGGCCACGTTCTTCACGAACGGCTGGCTCCCGGGGGTCTGGACCTCCTGGAGCGGGTTCGTGACGTCGTAGCGGGCGTCTACCAACCGGTAGGCCCAGTCATGGGCGTAGACGTCGCCCTTGGTGTTCCGGCCGTTCAGGAACGTCTGGACCTGCGCCGGGAGCGTCGCGATCGCGAAGTCGCATCCGTCCAGTCTTCGGGTCCGGCCTCAGCAGTGGATGTCGCACCACCAGCTCAACCGATTCCGTGTCGCCGGGCCAGGGCAGGGCGAACCGCCCCTTCCTATCCACGCGGGTCGCCGACCTCGTCTCGCCGACGGTGGCCACGACGATGCACAACCCCGCGTCGTAGCCGGGCGGCACCACGACCGTGCCCCTGATCTCGGCCGCGGGGCTGAGATCCAGAGTGACGACTGCCGGGGGATGTCCCACCGGGAGCCAAGCCTCATCGGAGTGCCGTCCGCTACGCGAGTCGACAACGCGGTAGCGACCCTGCGCCTATTGCGCTTGTTGCGCGTGGGGGCTGGTCGGACCCGTCCTGTCAAGGCGTCGGTCGAGGCCCCGGCGGGCGACCCGGATGATGGTCCCCGGCGTCGCGCCCGGCCATGGCGCACAAGGCGAGACTCAGGGGTAGGCGGGAGACGAGGACGGCCCTTTCCGCGCCCCTGCTCGAGCGAGGTGGCACTGCCCGCGTCGGAGCCCGGCCAAGAGCGCACTGTCTCCACGGGACGAACGGTGACGCGGCGGCCCGCCTACCGGTACGGATTCGTCGGTTCAAACTCTGGGAGGCTCGGAATGGGAAGGTCCTCCGACCTGCAATCCTCCACGGTCACTGTGATGATCGGGCGCAGGAGGATTGCCTCGTCCAGACGCAGCACGCCGCTCTCGATGGCCTCGCGCACTGTCGCCCAGTAGAGGCCCTCGTACTCGCGTAGCGCCCGGAGCACAGCAGCCTGGAATTGCGCTCCGGATGTCAGATGCAGAGCAAGAACCCTGTCGAGCGGCAACGCGAATGCGGCAAGATCCCGCTGCAGGACGGTTGCTAGTAGCGCGTGGCGCGCGATGCCGTCGTCCACGAAGTCACTGCAACCGCTACCCGCCATGCCATCCGCGGTGACCCGGCTAACGTACACCGGAATCGGGGCCTCAGCCAAGACACGCGCGCCACGGCTAATGCCAATCTTGACTTCGTAGAACACGACAGGAGGGAAACCATCCTCGCGCCGAACGTAGCAGTCTGCTGCTATCCGGTTGAATCCCCGTGTCGCTGGTGCCGCTACTGCGTCTTCATCAAGCAGCTGGACATGAAGCGTCAATTCGGTGGTTTCCAAGAGACGATAGCAGAAGCCCGCCACTCGGTGCTCTGCGAGACGACTTCCGAACGCCAGCTGCTCTGCGCTCACTGCACGAGTCTCCTCCTGATCCCAGGCCCATAGCACGTCGGCGTCCGGTGCTCGAAGAGTCAGTAAGGCCGCGGCGCCCTTGAGTTGGAAGGGTCCTCGAAGATACTCTCCTACAAGTTCCACAGGCGCCGGCGCATCAGCAGCGACTGCCGCAGCGAGAAGTGCCCCCGCCAGACCTTGGCGTTCAGCGTCGGAAGCATCCGCGGGGGTCAGCCTCTTGACAGATTCAAGCGCCTGTAGGACGGCCCCACCCAGCTTGTCTCGCCGTTCCTGGCCTACCACGTATGCCGCCCAAGCTACGTCACGAAGGTCGGTCGAGTGGAGCATACTCTCCAGAACTGCATCCTGCGCTTCGCGCAACTCCGAGAGTCGCGCCATTGCCCCCGACGGCTTCGGAGGATCGCAGTACGCGTTTGGGCCGGGCGCCAACGCGACCGACGCCAGCAGCGCGAAACAGAAACAACGCACCACCTTCACGGCTTCACGTGCCTGTCTGGGTTCACGCCCATGCCCCTGAGCCTCCTCTTTTCTTCATCCGTCAGCTCGTCTCGTGACTTCAGTCCATGGTCAGTGATTTTGTCGTAGTCGCCGTCCTCAGCGTCATACTCGCGCCCCGTGTAGAGGTACGGATTCCCGATCGCGCTTTGCGTGATCACGTTCCCCTGCTGGTCGCGGATCGCCGGATGCCCGTAGACGTCGTAGGTGACCCACTCGACGACCGCCCCCGTGGGCTGCGTCACCTCCGTCACCGATCCCAGCGCCTGCTGGTGGTAGTGGAACCGCAACACCTCGGTGGTGTTCTGGTTCCCGTTCACGTCGGCGATGTCCGCCCGGTCCATGCACCGCGGGTGGTCGATCCCGTCCTCGTAGACGTAGCGCGCCTGCGAGTTCCCCACCGCGTCGTACTCCTCGACGACCTCGACGCCGTCGAGCAGGTAGCGGGTCGTAGCCCCGGCGGCCAGCACCTTCTCCACCCTACGTCCGAGGGCGTCGTAGTGGTAGTCGGCGATCAGGGTCAGGGTGCCGGCCTGGCGGACCTGGACGAGCCGGTTCTCGAAGTCGTGCGAGAAGACGTAGGTCTCCGACGAGGTCGCCTTCGACCACGGACCTGCGACTCGTGGTGCGTTTGCACGCCGGCCGCTGACCGTACGTAGCTTCGGCCCGGAGCGCGGCCAATCAGGCGTGCGCGGCCCCGCACTGGTCGCAGAAGCCAGCGTTTTGATCGTTGAGCGCCTTGTCGATGCGGTAGCGCACCTTCAAGACTGCCGGCTCCATCCGCCGGCGGCCGAAGCGGTGGACGACATGGTCGATCGTGTGGACCTCGGAGAGCGCATCGTTGGCGACGCCTCCGGCCGTACTGCCCGTAGCGCGGCGCTTCCCTGTCGCACGACTCGCGCCGGCGATCAGCCCCTGAGGAGCAGCAGGACCGCCACGGCGCCGAGCAGGACGGCCGCGAGCGCGATGCCTCGGCCGCGTGCCGGGGCGCTGCCGCCGGTCGTGCGCACGAGCGAGACGAGGCCGAGGAGGAGCGCGCCCCCCACGACCACCACCAGGGGCTCCCAACCGGGAAGCACGCCCCAGGGGCCCTTCGCCGAGGTCGTCGAGTCGCGCATCACGTCGGTGACGATCTCGAGTGCCGCGCCGGCCGCGCCGACCAGGGCGAGGGCCAAGGCCGCGAGCGCTGAGCGGGCAACCGCTCGCTTCGTCGCCGGCGGCCTCGCAACTGCGTCGGCCGGGCGGCGCAGGCTCCAGAGCGCATAGACGGCGACGAGGACCGCAGCGAGAACGGCGAGCATGGACATGTCGCGGGACGCTACCAGTCGGAGCCCTCGGACGAAAGGGCGAGTCGTCCCGACGCGCTCGTCGGGCGTGGCCGCGGACGGGGCGGGGGTACGGAGTCAGGGCCGATTTCGTACCTTTCCCGAGTCATGGGAGAGGTGCGGATGCCGTGAGGGCGGGCGTGGAGGAAGGGCGTGGCGCAGCGGGCTCGAGGCCCGTTCGGCCCATCCTCGCGGCTCCGGGTCGGGGGCGGGCATCTCCCCCCGCGGATCCCGTCCGGAATTCGGACACCGCCACCTCCCCCCCGGCGCCGCACCCCCGACCTGCGGGTGGACGCGTCGAACAGGCGACGGGGACGAGGGCCGTGGCGGATCCGACCGCACGCGCAATCTGGGCACCTACGCGTCGCAGCCGCGAGGAGTATCATCGCCATCGGGAACCCCGACGGGAGATGAAGCACGTGAGGGCCTGCACCTCGGCCGATCGTCGACCCCTACCACTCTCAGGGACCACGCGCGCGGGGGCGGAGACGCACCGTCCCGGGCGCGGTCATCGCCGGGACCGGGTCCTCCGCGCAGCCTCGGGAGGCCTGGACCGTGGCCCGCCCATGGTCCGAGGTTCTTGTCGTGCGCGCCTCTCGTGACCGACGGCCGCGCCTCCTGATCCCGGCCCTCCTGATCGGGGCTGCGCTGGTCTTCTCCCTCCTTCGGATTCAGGCCCGGTCGCGACCGTCCGGGGGCGCCGTCGAGCGCCCTGAGGGGATGGAAGACCCCACGGTGTTGCCCGCGCCCGGCGCCCGCCTCGTCGGCCGGGCCCGGAGCGCCCCCCGGCGGGACGTCGGGGCATCTCCCACGGGGCCGCACGCGGCGCCTTCGTCCCCCCCGCCCCACGCTCCCACGACCTCGCACGAGGTGCACGTCAGGCCCACGCGCATCCTCGACGCCGTAGGACATCCAGTCGCTCGCGCGCGGGTCGTGCTCTCGGTGCAGCGGCTCGACGGCCCCCTGCAGGTGAACCTCGAGACCGACGAAGAGGGCCGGGTGGACCTCGCGTGGCCCGACGGCAAGGTGACCTCGCTCGAGGTGGATGTCTCGGCCTACGGAGAGAGCTTCGAGATCGTCGTGCGAGAGGACGACCAGGGCGTCGACCTCACGGGGCTCGACGAGATCCCGCTGGGGGACCTCATCTACGTGCCCGTCCTCACGGTCGATCCGTGGCGCGCGCCGCGGCCGGGCGAACGCATTCTCTTCCGCTCCCGCACCGAGGGCCGGGAGCCCGGCGGCTGGTGGGGCGCGACGAGCGACGCCGAGGCCCGTCTCACCCTCGGCCCCTTCCCTCGCGGTGCCTTGCTCGAGTTCCGTGCGGGACCGCGCGGTCTGTCCTCGGACGCGATCATGGACTCGAGGAGTTGGCAACGCGCGACCGCGGATGGAGCGGAGATCGAGGTCATGGTCACCACGGCCCCGAGGCTCAGGCTCTCGTTCCCCGGGCTGACGGCTCCGACGTGCGTCCCGATCTCGGTCCTCGACATGCGGACGGACCGGCCGGCGTTCCCCCCGGAGTGCCCGAAGATCGAGGATGGGACGTGGACCGCGCCCGCCCTGGCGGACGACCTCGACGCCGAAGTCGTTGTGGGGCCCCTCGACGACGGTCGATTCGCGCGTCTGGAACACGTCCGGCTCGCCCGGGCACCCGTCGAGGTCCTGCTCCGCCCCGGAAGGCCGCTCACGGGTCGCGTCACCGCGCTGCAATACGTCGACGCGTGGACCGGGCAGGTCGCGGCGTACGGCCGGGGCTTCACCGTGCTCCGGTCGCTCGACGCCGCGGGACGCTTCGCGTTCCCAGGTGTGCCCGACGAGGCCTTCACGCTCGTCGCGACCGCCCGGCCCCACGCGGCCGCTCGCAGCCTCGGCGGCCTCGTCCACCGGCGAGACGAGGTGGAAGTGGAGATCCCCGTTCGCGCGCTCGTCCAGGTGCGCGGCACCGTCGTCGAGCAGGCAGACGGGACGGAGCGCCCCTCGCGCCGCCCCGCCGTGCTCCAGGCGACCTCGGACGACCTGCCGACCGCGCTCCAGCCCCGGATCCGCTGCGGCAGTGACTTCGCGCTCCTGCTCCTCCCCGGTCGCTGGCGACTGCACCTCCGTACCCTCGGTGGCGAGCGCGACGCGGAGATCGATCTCGGGCAGATCCGAGAGGACCAGGACGGCGTGGTCTTCCATCTCCACTAGCGCAGGGAGGCAGGCAAGCTTCTCACGGTTGTACGCCGCCTGCGGCCCCTCCTCGGGCGCGGATTCCTCGGCGTAGCTGCGGCTACGCCTCCGGATCCCCCTCCTCGTCGGGATCCCATCCGAGGCGAATGCGAGCGCTTCCTGCACGACCTGTTTCCGGCCGGGATCTTCCCCCCTACGTTCCGCCCTCGTCCGGCATCCAACTGATGGCGACATGCCGTCTTGGAGGCCACGATGACTAGCTGGGTGAAGATCGCTCTCGCCGCCGCCGCGTTGCTGCTCGCGGGCTCCCTTGGGCCCGAGGTCACCCTTCGCCAGGCCGCGGCGGACGACGAGATCGACATCTCGGTCTTCTACACCGCTCTCGCTCCGTACGGGGAGTGGGTCCCCCTCGAGGCCTACGGGTGGGCCTGGGTCCCTGAGAACGTCGACTACGGCTGGCGTCCCTACACAGTCGGGCAGTGGAGCTGGGTCGAACGCCACGGGTGGATGTGGGTTTCCGAGGAGCCGTGGGGGTGGGCGACCTACCACTACGGGCGCTGGACGTACGCCGACGACTACGGCTGGGCCTGGGTGCCCGGCACGACGTGGGGGCCGGCGTGGGTCGCGTTCCGCCATGGCGGTCCGTGGGTCGGGTGGGCGCCGCTGCCGCCCGGGTCCGGCTGGCGATTCGACGCTGCTCCTGACCTCACAAGCATCAACGCGACCGTCAGCCTCCGATCGTTCTTCTGGACCTTCGTGTCGCTGCAGAACTTCGCCGCCCCGGACATGCGATCCCGTGTGTACGTGAACGCCTACAACCCCTACCTGGTACAGCATACCCAGTGGTCCACTCGCTACGCGACGGTCGCGGGCGGGTACGCGAACCAGAGCATCGACCTGGCGGATGTCGAAAGAGCGCGAGGTGAGCGACTCCCGCGGCGGCACCTGCGGGAGGCCCAGGATCCCGGGCACGGCGCCGGCGCCCGCGTCGAGGGCGATGCCGTGGTCACCTACCGCCCGCGCATCGCGCCCAGGGCACCCGCGCAGCCGCCGCCTCCGCGGGTCAGGGGCGACGGCCACGCAGCCACACCCGTGAATCTCGAACGGTGGACCGCGCAACGCCAGGCGGCCCTGAGAGCCCACCTCGAGGCGCAGCGGAAGGCCCTCGAACAGCCGGACGCCGTCCCCGTCGAATCGGGCCGGCCGCAACCGGGCACGACCACCCCTCGTGAGGACGCCGCGAAGCGACGCGAGGCGGCCCTCAAGGGATTGGAGGACGAGAGGAAACGGCTCGAGAGCCTCTTCGAGCGGCAGCGGAAGCGCCGCGAGAGAGAACAGGCCGAACACCCGCGGCAGCCTCCGTCTCCCGGCACGGACGACGAGGGCCACGGCAAGAAGGACGACGGCCAGAACGGCCACGGCCAGAAGGACCACGGCAAGAAGGACGATGGCCGGAAAGGCCACGGCAAGAAGGACGACGACAAAGAGGGCGATGGCCAGAAGGGCCACGGCAAGAAGGACGACGGGCACGGCACGGGGTAGGGCTTGGCGGAGCGGTCCGGCCCCAGCCCCCCCGCGCGCCGGGTCTCGTGCACCACGACGGAGCCGGGAGCAGCCCGGAGCTCGAACCTCGGTCCGGGGCCAGCCCCGCGTGCCGTTCCCGGCAACATCGATCATGTGGTGCGCATCACGCTCGGGGCCGCATGTCTCTTGCGATGTCCACGAACACAGCCAACAGGGCCATCCTGGATCCAGGACGCGCCGCGAAAGGACCTTCCATGTCCAAGCTCGAGATCAAGGGCGATTGGAACATCATCAAGGGCAAGCTGAAGCAGAAGTGGGCCAAGCTCACCGACGACGATCTCATGCACGTCGACGGGAAGAGCGAGGAGCTGCTGGGCCGCATCCAGAGGCGGACCGGTGCGTCCCGGGAGGCCGTCGAACTCGCCGTGCGGGACGCTGGCTCTTCGGCCCGCGGTGACTAGGGGGACTTCCCATGACCGTCCTCGAGATCGTCATCTACCTGATCGCAGGGGCCATTTGCGCGGTGATCGCGGGGTCGCTCCTCGGCGTTCGCGCAGGGTTCCTCGGCTCGGTCGTCATCGGATGGGTGGGCGCGTTCGTGGGGACCTGGGTGGCGCGCGAGACGGGCTTGCCCGAACTGTACGTCCTGAAAGTCGGCGACGCGGCGGTTCCCATCATCTGGACGATCGCCGGCTCGTTCCTGCTCCTCCTGGTGGTGGGGCTGTTGCGACGCGCCGTGCGGAGATGACCCCGTAGGGGCGCCGACGACGAGCGACCGAGGCTCCGGGCGCGAGCGGCATGCCACCGATTCGCAGTGCGGGATCCCTCTCGCCCGCCGGACTCGCCTCCTTGGAGCCCTCCCGGCCCCGGACACGAGGGCCGCGCGATGCAACGCCCGTTCGTGGGTCGTGCAGGTCAGCCCGCAGGATCCACGAACGGACGACGGAGCCCGCTGGCGCCGGCTTCTCTTCGGAGCGCACGCCGTGGGATAGCATGTCCAACCCAGAGACCGCAGGCCTCGACGACGCCCCGGGTTCCTCCACGCCATGCTCACCAGTTCCCGCAGCTTCGAGAGTCTGCGCTTTGCCGTGCGCATTCCGGTCCTCGCCCACTACCTGGGCCTGTTGCTGGGCCCGCTGGGGGTCCTGACCTGCGTGCCCGCGGCGGTTGCGTGGGCAACCGGTCGGTCGGACGTAGCCCTCTACAACGTCGCCGTAGGCGCGGGGCTCTTCGGGCTTGGGATGCTCGGCAGGAAGTTCGGCTGCCGCGCGGATCTCCAGCGCAACGAAGCCCTCGTCCTCGCCGCGCTCGCGTTCGGGGGCGCCTCGCTCGCCGGGGCGATCCCGTTCACTGCCTATGGGTTGACCCCGCTGGACGCCTGGGTCGAATCGGTATCGGGAGCGACGACAACGGGTCTGAGCATGCTGGCCTCCGTGAAGGACGCGCCGGCGGGCCTGCTGTTTGCCCGCGCCTGGCTCCAGTGGATCGGCGGACTCGGCGTCCTCGTGCTGGCGCTTGCGCTCATCGTGACGCCCGGCGCCTCGGCCCGGCGCATGGGCTTCGACGCTCGAGAGGTCGACGACGTGGCCGGAGGAACGCGCGCAAACGCTCGTCGGATGCTGGTGCTGTACGTGTCGCTGACGCTGCTCGGGATCGGCGCACTGTTGGCGCTCGGCGCAGGCGCCTTCGATGCCGTCCTCCACGCATTCGCCTCGATCTCGACCGGAGGCTTCGCAAGTCATGACGGCAGCCTCGCCATCTTCTCGGGCCGGGTCCAGGTAGGGATCCTGGCGCTTTGCCTTGCGGGGGCAGTGCCGTTCTCTTGCTATTCCCCAACTCTCTACCGTCACCCTCGGCAGCTCATTGCGGATCCGCAGTTTCGCAGCCTGCTTCTCTTCTGCGCGCTGAGCTTCGGCGCCCTCGCCCTGATCCAGGGGCTCTCGGCCAAGGGGCACATCCCGGTCCCGGACCTCGCGCTCACGGCGGTCTCGGCCCAGACGACGGCGGGCTTCTCCAGCGTCCCGACGTCCGCGCTCGAACCGGCATCGAAACTCGTCCTGATCATCTCCATGTTCGTCGGCGGCGGGCTGGGCTCGACTTCCGGAGGCATCAAGATCTTCCGGTTCCTCATCTTCCTGGGGATCCTGAGGCTCCTTCTCGACCGAACGTCCATCCTCCGCTCCGGTCGTGCGAGTCTCCGGCTAGGCGGCGACTCCGTCGGGCCGGATGAGGTCTTTTGGGTGGTGGGCGTCGTGGCCGCGTTCGGCTTCCTCGTCACGCTCTCGTGGCTCATCTTCCTCATCTACGGCTACCCGCCGCTCGACAGCCTCTTCGAGGTCGTGTCGGCGGCGGGGACCGTCGGACTCTCGACGGGAATCACCAATACCCATCTTCCGGCCTTGCTGAAGGGTGTTCTGTCGCTCGACATGCTCATGGGACGCGTGGAGGTGGTGGCGTTCATCGTCCTCCTGCGTCCCACCACGTGGCTCGGGCGCAGGAGGAGACTCTGATGCGTATCGTCTTCATCGGAGCCAGCGCTCAGGCCGTCGAGGCGGCCCGTTCCGTGCTCGAGAGCGGACACGACGTAGTGATCGTTGATGCGGACGATGACCGGTTGAAGACGCTCGAGGATACCGGCCTCGACTGTGGTCTCGTCCACGGGGACGGCAGTCGGCCCGCCGTGTTGTCCGAGCTCGGCCCCGGGAACACGGACTTCCTGTTCTGCATGACCGAGAGCGATCAGGACAACATCCTGGCTGCCTTGGCGGGCAAGCATCTCGGCTTCGATCGGGTGGTGGCCATGATCGAGGATCCCGACTTCAGTGGACTCTGCGCCGAGCTGGGTCTGGAGGATGTCCTCATCCCGAATCAGGAGACGGCCAACGCGGTGAACGATCGCGTCGCGGGCATCGAGAGCGTGGACCTGGCGCCGCTCATGAACACGGGCATCCGGTTTATCTCGTTCGCCGCGCGAAGGAGCGAGGAGGGCACGGTCGCCGATCTCCAGCTCCCCGAGGGCGCCAAGGCGCTGGCCGTCACGCGTCTTCAGGAGGTCGAGTTGGCCACCGACGAGACTCGGATCCAGGAGCACGACGAGGTCTACGTGGTGTGCTCTCAAGATCTGGTCAAGGACTTGCAGGAGCGCTTCATCGACCAATGACCCGAGCACCTTCTCACACTCTCCCGCGCTTGGAACCACGGCCACCGGGTTCGTCGATGACCTCATGTGGTTCCTGGGCCCGGCCCACCACGTAGCGTTGCCGAGCGCGGCGGCGCTTTCGGCGCGGCGCGCTGCTCTGGCGGGAGGGCGACGAAGATGGTCCGCTCGTCTCCCTTGTCCACGGACAGGTGGGGATCTTTTGGGTCTCGCCCGCCGGCGGGGAGGTGACGCTGTTCCGGTTCGGCCCGGGGCCGACCTTCGGCTTCATGCCCTCTCTCGACGGGGGATCGTCCCCCTCGAGCGCCGAGGCGCGGACGGAGGTGGAGGCGGACGCCATTGCGCGCGGTGCGCTCCGGTCGGTCTTCGCCGCGAATCCTGACGCCGCGCCGTCCCTCGTCCCCCAACGGGCCACCCGGCTCCGTGCCAGCATGGAGAACTTCACCCGTCCGGCCTTCCAGGGCGTCCTGCCCCGTGTGGCCGCCGCCCTGCTCGCGCTCCGCGACCCGTCGCGCCCCTTCGCGGTGGCCCTCCCGGTGAGCGCTCGGCAGTTCGCGGCGGGGCGCGCTGGCCGCTTCGGCCACGTTCCGAGGGCGGAGGGCCTGCGTCTCCGGGGCGACAGGGGTTCTTGACCGACGTCCAAGAGGGGTGGCGTGCCCCTCCCATCCTGGGGATGAACGATCCAGAAGCATCGACGACCGGAGATTCCAACCATGATCGACCCCCAGGCGTACCTCGAAGCCGGCCTGACTCTCCACGGACATCGGTGCCCGGCCATGCCGCTGGGCCTGCGCGCGGGCGCGGCCGCCATGAACCGGCTCGGCGTCGAGCGTGCGCCGGACGGGCAACTCGTGGCACTGGTCGAAATCGGCGACCGGCACTGCGCGACGTGCTTTGCCGACGGGATCCAGATGATCACCGGCTGCACGTTCGGGAAGGGCAACATCGAGAAACTCCACCTCGGGAAGTGGGGCCTCACGCTGATCGACAAGGCGAGCGGACGCGCCGTGCGCGTCGTCCCACGGGCCGAGGCCATGGAGGCGAACAAGCAGACGCCGTTCTTCAAGGAGTACCGCGAGAAGGGGGTGCCGGCCTCGCAGGTTCCGCCCGCGGTGGTCGATCCGCTCGTGGAGCGCGTGATGTACGCTCCGGAGGAGAAACTCCTCGCCGTCGGCGAGGTGTTCGAGCGCGCCTGGAAGGACAGGCCCCACACCTTCTCCAGCTTCCGGTGCGACCGGTGCGGCGAGATGACGGTCGAAGGCTACGGTCGGCTGCTGGGCGACGAGCGCGTCTGCATCCCGTGCCGCGATGCCGCCGCGGGGGAGGCGTCCATCACGTGACAGTCCTGCTCGGCGTCCTCGCCGTGCTCTTCTTCGGAGTCTCCATCGGGTTCTCCATGCTCGGCCAGGGCGGGGGTGTCCTCTACACACCCATCCAGGTCTTCGCGGGGATCGACTTCCACGTCGCCGCGACGACCAGTCTGTTCCTGATCATGGCTACGTCGCTCTCCTCGACGCTCGTCTTTCGACGCGCGGGGCGCGTGGACTGGCCCCTGGCCTTCGTGCTGGAGTCCGTCACGATGCTGGGGGCCGTCGGCGGCGGCCTGGTGTCGGGTCGGTTCGCGGGCCCGACGCTGAGCCTGCTCTTCGCGGTCGTCGTGGCCGTCGCCGCGTTCTTCATGATCCGGAGGGTGGTGGGAGAGCCCGGAGGCCGGGCAGGCGGGGGCCCGTTCACCTGGCGGCGGTCGGTCGGAGAGCACGTCTACTGCGTCAACATGCCGCTCGCCCTGTCGATCAGTTTCGTGGCGGGGGCCGTGAGCGGGCTCGTCGGCGTCGGCGGCGGCATCCTGAAGGTCCCGATGATGGTGCTGTTGTTCGGAGTCCCGATGGAGATCGCGATCGGAAGCAGCGCGCTCATGATCGGGCTGACCGCGTTCGGAGGTTTCGCGGGTCACGTCGCGTCCGGCCACTGGGACTGGATGACGTCGCTCCTCCTCGCCGTGGCCGTCTTCGTCGGCGGTCGGATCGGCGCCCGGCGCTCGGTGACGCTGGACCGCCGCAAGGTGAAGACGGCGTTCGGGTGGTTCCTCCTCGCGGTCGCGGTCCTGATGGGGGGCAAGGCACTCCTCTGAGAGGAGGGGAAGGAGTCGAATCCGGGGCTTCGGCCGGCTGCAAGCGCTCGGACCGGGCGTCGCTCGTCGTCACCGGCCCTGGAGGGTCGCCTCCTCGCAGCGGGCGCGCCGTACTCGACGCCTGTGATTCGGCGACCCGGCTTCCTTCTCGACCGGCGGGGGCAAGATGCCCGCGGCAAGGCGGTGGCGGAGGAGATCCACGGGCGGCGTCTCCGATCGTGGAATTGGTTCCATGATCACGGGGTCGCACGCGCAAGATGGATCCGGCCCGGCGCGGAATCGTCCACGCCATCGTGGACGCCGAGGCGATCCGCCCCGTTCGCCGCTTCATCTCTCCGGGGCTCGTCCGCGGGGATTGCTCGAGAGGGCCTCGAAGCCGGAGATGACGTCGAAGAGTTCCGCGTCGATCCCGCTCTGGCGCAGACGATGAAATGACCGGTTCAGGTCATCGAGCAATCCGTCGATGCTCTTGTCGGCGCGTTGCATCGCCGCCAAACGGCTGGCATTCTCGCTCGAGAGCGACTCGGCACACGCACGGAAGAGCGAGACGAATAGATACTCCCGGATGAGTGCACGCAGGGTCCCGATTCCGCTACCCATGACCTCGGGCAGGCTCTTTGCCGGCCAGGGCCGTTCGGCCAATTCGCGCCGCCACTTCTCGTCGAGCGGAAGCAGTCGCTGACGGACGGGGCCATAGATCGCGCCGGACATGGGACGGTTGTAGAAGAGGTAGAACTCCGCGACTTCACCCAGACCTTGGCGCTCCTCGCTGTCCACGAGAATCTGGCCCACGAGCGGCGTGATGGCCTTGACGGAGTTCGGCACGGTGAAGAGCCCCACCGGGACCAACCCCGCGTCCGCAAGGCGCGCATGAACCCGCTGGCCCACGGCCCACACCATGGGCCTCGTCTGCAGGGACGACAGCGTCGCAACGGCGTGATCGGCCACCACGTCGTTGAACCGCCCCACGAGGCCCTGGGCCGAGCCGAACACGACCGCGCCGGTCGCCACTTGCCTCTTCCGTTCCGGCAGCAAGGGCGCCAACCCGCCCTCCCGGAAGCACGCACCCAACCCGAGTTCCACGGTTCGGTAGTAGTCGGCCAAGGCGTGTACTGACTTCTCATACTGTCCGATGCTCGAAGCCGCCACGGCCTTCATGGTGCGGACGACGGATTGGAGATCTCCGGCCTGCTCGATCTTCCGCCGCAGACTCGCCGTGGTGTCGCTCATGGTTCCTGCACGGGCGCCGGAGAGTCCATGGGTTCCGCCCGACCTTCCCGCGTGCTCCTCGTTGGACCCGCCGTCTCGCGCTCCGCCTCCGGCGGCGGCTCGCCCTTGGCGTCGGGCCTTTCGTGGAAGGGATCAAGCGCCTCGCGGGCGAGACGGAGAATCACCTCTCGATCATCGTCGCTCAGTTCGTCGGCGCTGCCCAGACGCCCACGCACCGCTTCCGGGATCTCCTTCGCCGCCTCCCTCACGGCGCGCTCTGCCGCCGTCATCCGGTCTTGCGGCACGGAATCGAAGAGCCCCTCGGTCAACGCCAGAAGAACGGCGATTTGCGCCGGGACGGGGACCGGGGCCAACTCCGGCTGCTTGAGGCAGGCGCGAATGCGCCGTCCGTGCTCGATGATCTTGCGGGTGCCTTCGTCCATGCGGGCCCCGAACCGGGAGAAGGACTCGAGTTCCTCGAACTGCGCATACCCAAGCTTGAGGCTGCCCGTCACTGCGCGGTAGGCAGCCCGCTGCGCCTTTCCCCCAACCCGGGAGACGGACTTGCCGACGTCGACTGCAGGGAGTACGCCCAACTCGAACAGTGACGGCGAGAGGTAGATCTGACCATCCGTGATGGAGATCAAGTTCGTCGGAATGTAGGCGGAGATGTCCTGGGCTTCGGTCTCGATGATGGGCAGCGCGGTAAGTGAGCCACCACCGCGCTCCTCGCGAAGATGTGTCGCACGCTCGAGCAACCGGGAGTGAATGTAGAAGATGTCGCCAGGAAACGCCTCGCGGCCGGGGGGCCGTCGCAGCAGGAGGGAAAGCTCACGGTAGGCACGCGCGTGATGGGTGAGATCGTCGTACACGATCAAGACATCGCGCCCCGCTTCCATGAAGTACTCGGCGATGGTGGTCGCGGCGTAAGGGGCGACGTAGGTGAGACCCGGCGGATCGTTGCCCTCGGCCACGACGGCGACGGTGTAGTCCATCGCGCCGTGCTCTCGCATGGTGGCCACGGCCTTCGCGACTGCGGATGCCGCCTGACCGATGGCACAGTAGACACATGCCACGTGCTGGCCGCGTTGGTTGAGGATGGTATCGATCGCAATGGCGGTCTTGCCCGTGTGACGGTCCCCGAGGATCAACTCGCGCTGACCGCGCCCGACGGGAATGAGGGCGTCGATGACCTTGAGGCCGGTCTGGAGAGGCACTGTCACCGGGGCGCGGTCCATGATGGACGCGGACGGCCGCTCGACAGGTAGGTGCTTGGCGGTGCCCGGCACCCCATCGCCATCGAGTGGCCGACCGAGCGGGTCAATGACGCGCCCGAGCAGTTCATCCCCCACGGCCACGTCCATGACCCGGCCGGTGCGTCGGACTTCATCCCCAGCGTGGATGTCCCAATAGTCGCCGAGCAGAACGACGCCGATCTCGTCGGCATCCAAATTGAACGCGATGCCGAGTACATCTCCGGGGAACGCTACCAGCTCATCGAAGCCCACGCCGGGCAGCCCCGACACCTTGGCGATGCCCGTGGCGACACTGAGGACCGTGCCCACCTCGCGCGGTTCCAGTCGGGGCGTGAACGCCTTGCGCACTTCCCCCATTCCCGCAAACACGCGGTCGAAGACGCTCTGGAGGGGCTCGGGCTCCGGCTTCATGCGTGCCCGGCATCCGGCGTGCCCTCTAGAGGTTGCGGATCGACCCCGGCTACCGGGGCCAGGGCGCCGCCCCCCGCATGCCCGTCCTCTTCCTTCAACAGCTCGTCGACGCCCCTTTCCAGCGACCCGATGTAGGCCGCGATGCTCCAGCCCACCTTCAGTCCGCTCGTGGTGAGTTCGATCCCCCCGACCAAGTCCGGGGCGGTCTCGAAGCGAAGGGGGACGTCCGCCGAGAAGGTTTCGTTGATGGCATTTTGTATCGCCGCTCGCTGCTCGGGCGGCAGGTCGAACGCGCTACGGACGAGCGCCGGGTCGGTCGCCGTCGCGAGGGCGTCAGCGAGGGTCGCCTTCGCCTGGTCCGGCATCGCGTGGAGCCGGCGAGCGAACACCTCGCTCAGGCGCTCCTCCAAGCTGGCCGTGGCGAGATCAGTCAGCGCCTTGCGCGCGATGGCGAATACCTCCCTCTGGGTCCGGCGACCGATGGATTGCTTCAGGTGGCGCGCCTCGCTTCTCCGCGACTCTCGTTGCTTCGCGCTGAGGTCGTCTGCGGCCTTCCGGGCCTCCTCGAGGAGCCGCTGCCGTTCGGCTGTTGCTTCGTCCGTTGCCCGGCTCAGGAGCGCCGCGCGTTGGTGGTCGAACTCCTCGTTCTTGTGCCGGTACGCGTCGCGTTCCTCTTGCGCTTCAGTCCTGCGTGCGTCGGCGTCCGCAAGCTCCGCTGCGATCCGCTTTTCCCGCTCGTCGATGGCATGAAGGATGGGCCGGTAGAGGAAGCGCCACATCAAGAACAACAAGATGAGGAAGTTGAGCACCTGCGCACTGACGGTGAACCAATCGAAAAGCATGGCCTACTTCCCTGTCGCTCAGGCGATGACGTGGTTCCAGAAGGGATTGGCGAAGATGAGAATCATCGAGACCACGAAACAGTAGATGGCCGTGGACTCGATCATCGCCAGACCTACGAACAGCGTGCGGGTGATGGTGGCGGAGGCATCCGGCTGCTGGGCCAGCGAGCCCAGGGCCATCGCGACCGCCCGACCCTCGGCCAGTGCCGGCCCCATGGTGCCGAAGGCGGTGGTGACGCCGGCGACGACGATGGACGCCACCGCGATGATGGTCGTGCTATCCACAATGATCTCTCCCTTGGTCGTGAGTGATGCTGTTTCGGGGGTTCGGCACCGCTTCGGGCGCGGACATCGGCTTGCGAATGCGAATGGCGGCCGCGATGTAGACCGCTGCCAGGATACTGAAGATGTACGCCTGCACCATTCCGGTGAGCAGACCGAGCGCCGTCATGAGGACCGGAAAGACGAAGGGTGCGATGGTGAGGAGAATGGCGAGGATCATCGCTCCGCTCATCATGTTGCCGAACAAGCGGACGGCGAGGGCCATCGTGCGCGAAAGCTCGCTGATGACGTTGAACGGCAGCATGATGAACGTCGGCTTGACATAGGATTCGAAGTAGCCTCCCAGCCCTTGCTCCTTGATGCCGAAGAACGGTACGGCCACGAAGACGCAGAGCGCGAGGGCAACCGTGGTCGAGAGAGATCCGGTCGGTGGTTCGTAGCCGGGGATGACGGTGCAGAGACTCGCTATGGCAAGGAACAAGAAGAGCGTGCCCAGGAAGGCGATGTACCGCCTTGGGTGAGGAATACCCACGTCTCCGATCTGCTTCTCGATGGCCGTTACGATCATTTCCAGGAAGTTCTGCCACGGGGCTCGAGTGAGTTCCGTGGAAAGCTTGCGCGTGATCAGCTTCGCCGCCACGGCCAGCAGGAGCATCAACGCCCACGTGAACACGATGGTGGCGTTCAGCTTCAGGGGCCCGTATTGCCAGTAGAGGATCTCATCCGGACTGAGATGCATTGGGGGGCCTCTCCACCGCTGACGGGTGCGGGGCATAGGACGGTGCGGTCAGGCGCGTGACGACGAAACGCGCGATGACGAAGCCGAGCATGCACGCGAGAAGACGATCCCAGTGACCGCCGAAGGCGAAGTAGATGCCGACCAGGGCGATGCTCGCGCGCAACGCGAAGCTGGTCAGGAGAAGGAGCGCCGGGTGTCGGCATGTAGTGACCGTGCGAACCGTCCACCACAGACCGCCGAAGAAGAGCGCGCCGAGCGAAAGGCCCGTGCCCAAGGCACCCATCAGGGTGAGCGTATCACTCATCACGATTCTCCTGCTCGTCGCGCATGGCATCGTCTTCCTTGCGCACCCAATACCAGGCATTCACGCAGCCGATGACCAGTCCGGTGACCAGCAGCGAGAGCGTCCATGAGTGGGTGCCGGGATGCCGGTTGTCCAGCCAGATGCCCAACCCTGCTCCGAGCAGTGTCGGGACGACCACCGACCAACCGACGAGCCCCATCATGCCGAGGCCAAACCAGACCCCGGGCGCAGGGCTGCGCCTCGCCTTGAGCTTGCGCGCCGCCTTCGCACCGACCTCGCGACCGAAGGCCGTCGGATCTCCAACGCGTTTGTTCTTCGAGGCGTCACTCACGCTGGAACTCCGCGAGGCGGCTGATGAAACCGCTCTCCATTCTAGCGAGCACCGAGTGGATGTTCTCGTCACGCTCGCTCAGGGTCAGGAACTCCCGCTCCACCGCTTCGCGCAGTCGGCCGAGATCCGTTCCGCCGATGGCGTTGCGCACGGAGACGAGCACCTCCAGATTGCTCTTGAGCAGGACGCCTCCATCGACGGCTACGTAGACCTCACCCGCTGACTCGGTCTCGTAGATCAGGATCCCCGGTACGAGAGCCGCGACGCAGTCGAGTCGGTGCGGCAGAATTCCAAACGAGCCCTGCTGGGTCTCCGCGACGATGCGCGACACCCGGGTCTCATCCGCGAAAATCCGAAACGGGAGCAGCAGTTCAAGGTGCATGAGTGTCGGCGGCGGCATCGCGGACCTCCGGATGGGGCCTCGGGGGACGCGCCGCGACGGGCCGGGTGGCTTTGTGCTTCGCCTCCTCGATGGCCCCGATCATGTAGAGTGCGCTCTCGGGGTAGTCCTTGAACTCATCGCGGAGAATACGCTCGCAGCCGTCGAGCGAGTCCGACAGGCTGACGATCGTCCCCTTGATTCCGCTGAAGGGCTCCGTCGCGAAGAACGGCTGCGTGAGGAAGCGCTCCAACCGTCGGGCGCGAGCGACGACGCCGCGGTCCTGGGGAGACAGTTGCTCCAAGCCGAGCATGGCAATGATGTCCTTGAGGTCCTCGTACTGCGCGAGCGTTCGCCGGATCTCCTGGGCCAACAGATAGTGACGTTCGCCCACGATGCCTGGGGACGCCATCTTGGAGCTGGACTGTAGCGGGTCGATGGCCGGGTACAGGCCTTGGCTCGCCCGCTTGCGCGAGAGCGCGATGGATGCCGAGAGGTGGGAAAACGTGTGCACCGCCGCCGGGTCGGTCAGATCGTCCGCCGGCACGTACACCGCCTGGATGGACGTGATCGCTCCGGTATCCGTGTTGGCGATCCGCTCCTCCAGGCGGGACAACTCGGTGCCCATGGTCGGCTGGTAGCCCAGACGCGACGGCATCTGTCCCATCAAGCCGGATACCTCCATGCCGGCCTGGATGAACCGGAAGATGTTGTCGATCAGGAGCAGGACATCGCGGTGCTCATCGTCGCGAAAGTACTCCGCCATCGTCAGTGCTGCGTGCCCGACGCGAAATCGGCTGCCCGGAGGCTCGTTCATCTGCCCGAACACCATCACCATGTTGGGCAGGACGCCGGCCGCCTTCATCTCGCGGTAGAGCTCCTCTCCCTCGCGGCAACGTTCGCCGATACCGCAAAAGATGCTCACGCCCTCGTGGTGGCCGATCATGTTGTGGATCATCTCGGTGAGCAGCACCGTCTTGCCCACCCCGGCTCCACCGAACAGGCCCGCCTTGCCGCCGCGTTCGAGCGGCACGAGCACATCGATGACCTTGATGCCGGTTTCGAAGACCTCGGACTTGGTGGAACGTCGTGCCAGCGCAGGCGGGTCGCGATGGACGGTCCGCATTTGCACATCCACCGGCGGTTCTCGGCGGTCGATGGCGTTGCCGAGGACGTCGAACATCCGCGAGAGAGTTCCCTTGCCGACCGGCGCCTTCAGCGGGCCGCCCGTGTCTTCGACCGCGTTGCCGCGGGACAGGCCTTGGGTGGGCGTCAGCGCGATGCCCCGCACGTGATGAGCGTCGAGTTGCGAAAGGACCTCGATGGCAATCTTCCCCTCGCTCGCGCTCAGGAGGGAGTAGACGGGGGGCAACTCCGCGTCGAAGCGCACGTCGACGACACCGCCACGCACCGAGACCACCGCGCCAACGTTCGATGGGCTAGTCGCGTTGCGCATGCGGGGGCTCCTCGTGGGTTCTGGGGCTTCGGATCCTCGCGGAGACCGCGACCTCTTGCGCATGCACTTGGGATTACCCCGTTTCGACGGGCCGGTCTCCGGCAGGTCCCCGGTGTGCTTCTCGATGGAGAGCGTGTGATCGACGGGCGCGGGGTGCATGCGGTTGGCTCGTGCCCCCCACGCTTCGAAGCGCGCTCACCACGCCTGAAGCGGGACCGACATCGGTCCTCTCCGAGCGTCCATGTGTGCAGGTTCGAGCAATTGCTGCTGCGTGGGCTTGCGGTCGATGGCGGCGCTCGCGGAGCACGTCGCCATCCTACCCATGTCCTCCAGGCGTGGCGACGGCCCAATGTCACGTCGCGCGCTTCGCGGGTAGTGCAGGCTGGTGTCGCGAGTCGCAAGTTCGTGTGCAAGGGAAGACGCCCGTGGGGCCCCCCTGAGGGTGTCCCTCAGCGGCGTTCGCCTCCGGTCGGCGCGTTGGATGGGGAGCAGGCCCCGTGAGGACGACGCCGCGTAGCACCGTACGCAAGGAGGACGAAGGGGGCCGATCGCCCCCTGGCCGGCGTGCCGCACGGCCTCCTGGATGGGAGCTTCCGGCACGGCCCGCTAGAGCGCCATCGGGTCGTGGATCGGGCTGTCGGACGCTGGGTTCGAGCCTGGGGGGCCTTCTGCCTCCGGGGCCGTGCTCGCCTTGCGTTCGTGTTCCTCGATCTTGGCCAACAGGCGCAGCGTCTCGCCCGGGGCTGGGTACAGGGAGTGCGTCGGCGTCATGACCGCGAGGCCGTAGCGGACGGTGTGGGCATCCTCGTCGCGTGCGCTCGTCGGGACCAACGGGGTGGCCCCCTTGCCGGCCTGGGAGCCGGACGTGCTGTCGGGTTGGATGGGCGTGATCGTCATGGGAACTCCTCTGGGAGGGTGCATGCGTGCGGGGGGCGCGATGCCATGTTTCTCGCACAGCCTGTCTCTTGGATGCCACGGAGCGTGCGGTGGCGGGCGGAATCGCACAGGGGCCGGGTTAGTCGCCGCGCAAGCCGGTCGGTTGCGGGGTACTCACGCTTCCGTGCGTCGGTCCGTTTGTCCCGGGCGTCGAGAGCTGGAACCGGACGCACGGAGGGGGGCGCGTCCCGCGAGCGCCAAGGCGTACCATCGACGGCCTTCGGGACGGAATCCGCCCCGGAATAGGGCAGCTTCCTTCGCGGGTGTGGCATCCAAAGAGCACACCCCTCGGCGGTTGGCTCGTGGACTCACGCGCTGTCGAACACAGCGTGTCCCACGGCTCCCCGGCGGCTCGTGGAGAACCGTATCATGCAACGAACCCTTCTCATCCTGGCCGCGCTCTGCGCTTGCATGCTCGCACTCGCCGCGCCGGCGGAGGCCGGGGGCTTGAGGTGGCCTTGGGAGCGGGGTGCCTGCCCGCCCGCTCCCTGCACGCCTGCTCCCTGCGCGCCGGTGTGCGCACCGGCGCCGGCCCCGTGTGTCGTCGCCGAGGCTCCGGTAGCCGCCCCTTGCGTCTGCCAGACCATCCCTGCTCGCTGCGAGGTCCGTACGCGCACGGTGGAGTGTCCTCGGGTGACCTGTCAGGTCCGCGTTCCCCGCTACGAAAACGTGGAGATCCCGGTCTACGAGACGAAGTGCACCCCCGAGTACCGCGACGTCCAGGTACCGGTCTACGAGACGCGTCCCGTCCCGGTCTACGCCCAGCGACGCGTGGCGCGCTACGTCGGCGTCGAGGTGCCCATCTACCGCACGCGCCAGGTGCCCACGTACGTCTCCCGAAGGGTCCCTCGGTACGAGGACGTCGATGTCCCGTGCTACGCCCGCCGCACGGTGAATGTCACGAAGGAGATCTGCGACCCGTGCACGGGTGAGTACCGCACCGTGGTCTGCGGCTGTCGCACGGAAACCTACCAGAGCGGCACACGGACCGAGCGTCGGCTCGCCGGCTACGACGACGAGCAGGTACAATGCGGGACGCGCTGCGAGCGGTATCAGGACGGCACGGAGACGCGTCAGCGTCTCGCCGGCTACACGACCGAGCAGTACGAGTGCGGCACGCGCCAGGAGCGCTACCATGCCGGCTGGAGCACCAAGCAGGTATTCCTGCGCAATCGAACCGATGTGGTCCAGACGGGTGTGCGCACCGAGCGTCGCTGCACGGGCTACACCAATGAGGAGAAGGTCCTTCGGCCGGCGCGCACCGACGTGGTCACCGAGCGCATCGTGATCCCCGCACGTCGTGTGACGGTGGCAACCGGCGCGCCGGTGGAGCAGGTGAAGCCCCTTCCCGGAACGACGGAAGTCCTTTCCTCGATCGAGTACGACGCCGCGCTGGCCGAGGCGGCCGTCCGCTAGCCCCTCGCGCGGGAATGGATGCAGGATGTCACGGCAGCCGCGCCCCAGGGGATCGCCCCGGGGCGCGGCTCGTGTCGTAGATCGTCTCCTCCTTCGTGATCGCTCGGAGGAATGGCCCGACGACCGGGCCAGCGGCGGCATCCAAGAGGTAGCTGTCTCGGTTCGTCCTGGAGCCCGCCATGCGCGTCACTGTCCGGATTTTCCTGTTCACCTCACTGGCTCTTGTGGCTCTCGGCGCGGCGACGGCCGTCGCTGAGCCGGACGACGTGTTCTTCCCGCCGGCGCTCACCGCGGCTCAAATCGACGAACTCGTCGCTCCCGTCGCGCTCTACCCCGATGTCGTCCTCGACTCCCTGCTCCCGGCTACCGTCGCCCCGGACGACGTCGCGGCGGCAGCCCGGTTCGTCGCGTCGCGGGGTGGAGACGTCCAGGGCGCGCCGGAGGGCGCCACGTGGGACGTGGGCCTCGTGGCCCTGCTGCAGTTTCCGGACGTCCTCCAGTGGATGGGGGACAACCCCCTCTGGGTGGAACGGATCGGGTTCGCGGTGGCGATGCAGCAGGGCGACGTGCTCGCTGCGATCCAGCGCTACCGCGCGAGGGCGCAGGCCGCCGGCGTCCTGAGCTCCAACGAGCACATCCTCGTCCAGTCCGGGCCGCAGATCGTCATCTACACCCTCTCCCCGCGGGTCGTCTACGTGCCCGTCTACGACCCTTGGGCGCTCGATTCCTGGGTGCCCGGGCGCCCCTTCTACCTGAGGTGGTTCTCATTCTCGTTCGGGACGCAGGGTTACTGGGGCCGCTACCACATCTTCTGGGGCACAGGGATCTACGACTACGGTGAGCCGTGGTGGTGGGGACGCTGGCGGAGTCCCGCGGTGGACTGGCGCGTGGGCCGGCCGGCCCGCTGGAGTGCCTCTCGCCACAGCAACCAGCCCTGGACGCGCGCAGGCTGGAGGACCTCCGGTTGGGGCACACGCCTCACCGCCCCGCGCGCCAGGACGAGCGGAACGACCACCCTTCGGGTGAACGTGGCGCTCCCGAGGTCGAGGACGTCCTCGCGGCTCCGGACGCCCGCGCTGAGGCAGCCCACAGCGCCGGCGGCCCCGATCACCCGCTGGTCGCGCAGCACGCCCACGCGGACGACCCCGCGCACCCGGCAGCCGACGCCCGTTCGGACGTCGCCGAGGCCCGTTCGGCGCGCCATCCCCCCGATCCCACTCCGGCCGACGCCCCGCGTCATCCAGCGCGCCCCTGTGCTGCGATGGAGCCGCCGCGGCAACCAGAGCCTCGAACACGGGTCGGGCGAGACCCCGAGGGTGACACCCGCCTCTCGCCAGCAACGGACGGCCCCGACGCAGCAGCCCACGCCGCGCGTCCGCCAGCCCCAGATCCGGTCGTTTCCGCCGCGTCGCGCTGTCGAGCCGGTAGTTCCGGACGGACGGCGCGTGCGCGCTCACGACCGGCGCGGTCACCGGGTCCTGGCCGCATCCTGAACGACCCGTCCCTGCGTCCTCCATACCCATCAGCCCCTCGGAGGTATCCGATGTCCCCCTTCTTCTGCTTCACCGGCGCCGCGACCCGTGCTGGTCGCTCCGCTCCACGGGTCGCGCTGGTCGCGCTCGCCCTGCTCGCCGCGATCTGCTTCTGCTCCCCGGCCACGGCCGAGGAGCCGCCGGCCGAGCCGGCGGCTCAGGGGCCTCTCGCCCCCCTCGCCCATCCCTCCTCCATCGGGCAGACCTTCGACACGCCCGAGGCGGCGGCCAAGGCCTTGTGCGATGCCTACGAGAAGAACGACGACGCGGCGCTGGAGGCCCTGTTGGGCCCCGGCAACGACGACCTCGTGCAGGACGGCAAGGACCCGGTCGTGCACCTGCATCGCACCGCGCTGGCGGCGGCCGCCAAGGAGAAGCTGTCCCTCGAGAAGCAGACCGACGGGCGCGTGCTGCTGGTCGTCGGGCCCACACAGTACCCGCTCCCTCTGTCCCTGGTCTCGAAGGCCGGCAAGTGGAACATCGACGCCGAAGCCGGTCGCCGAGAGTTGCTGGCGCGGCGAATCGGCGAGAACGAGATGGACGCCGTGTGCATCTGCCTCGCCTATGCGGACGCCCAGGTCCAGTACGCGTCGGAGGACCGCAACGGCGACAGCGTGAAGGAGTACGCGCAGCGGCTCGTCAGCACGCCGGGCGCGAAGGACGGCCTGTACTGGGACTCCGATGCAGCCCAGGATCCCAGCCCCGCCGGCCCGGGCCTGACGCCCCTGCTGCAGGCACTGGAGACCGAGAACGCCCCGCGCGCGCCCCATGGCGGCTACTACTGGCGGATCCTCACGGCCCAGGGCCCGGACGCGCCGGGTGGTTCGTACTCGTACGTCATCAATGGCCGCATGATCGCAGGCTTCGCGCTGCTCGCCGTTCCCGCGGAGCACCGCAAGACGGGGGTCATGTCGTTCCTCGTCAGCAACCAGGGCAAGGTCTACGAGAAGGACCTCGGGCCCGAGACGCTGAAGGTCGCCGCGACCATCCTGACCTTCGACCCCGACCCGTCGTGGCGCGAGGTCGAGGACGATACGCTGCGCGACGCGGCCGCCGCCTTGGCGGAGGAAGACGACGACTCGATCGGCGCCGAGGCCTCCGACGTGCCGGCGCAGGCCGGTCCGACCTCCGAGTCGGTGGTCCCCCCCTCCTCGTCGCCGGCGCGCTGTCCGAAGCGGCCGTAGTCGGTCCGGACGCGGGCGGCGGGGGCGCGGGCTCCCGTCGCCGGCGCCCTTCGAAGCCTCTCGACCCCGAGGGTTCGTCCGTCGATGACTCTCGTCCTCTCTCCACTCGCATTCGCGCCCTCAGTGCCCCCCTTCTCGGTCGCGAATTCCTCGGCGTAGGTGGGCTACGCCCGCGGATTCGCTTCCTCGTCGTGACCCCATCCGACGCGAATGCGAGCATCCTTTCCAAGACTCGTTCCCGCCCAGGCCCCGACGGCGGGCGTGTGTCGAGCCCGTTGAAGTGCCGGTCTCTCGCGAACCCCGCGATGGAGGAGATTCCCATGCGTCTTGCTAGCTGGTTCGTCGTCGTCCTCGGTCTCGTGGCCCTCGCCCGCTGCGGCGACAGCGAGGAGTGGAGAAACGTCAAGATGCATGCCGGTGAGACCTGGGACGCCGTGAAGACCTGGAGTGTCGCAAAACGCGGCGACGCCGAGAGCTTCTTCTCGAAGAGCGTGGATGACCTTTCCAAGGGCTTCGAGGCCGCAAAGGCGAAGGCCCGGGCGGCCGGCGGGGAAGCAGCGACGGCCCTCGACTCGAAGTGGGACGACGTTTCGGTGAAGCTCGCGGAACTGAAGGCCGCCAGCGCCGACAAGTGGGAGCAGGCCCGTGAGGCGTTCGTCCAAGCCTACGAGTCCGTGAAGCGGGAAGTCTCCTCCGATCCGTAGACGCCGCCGGGCCCGCTCGGCACCCCGACCCGCGCGCGAGAATGGCCTCGATCACCGAGCGGTGGGCGAGGAGGACGCCATGAGGACCATCGGAACGCTGGCTCTGAGCGGTCTCGCGACGGTGCTGCCGGTCGCCCTCACCCTCTACGTCTTCTGGTGGCTGGGGTCCGGAGCCGAGGCCTTTCTGGGGGGGCTCCTGCGCCGGGTCCTTCCCGAGAGTCTGTACGTGCCGGGCGCGGGACTCGTTCTGGGCTTCGTGCTGCTCATCGGCGTGGGGCTCGTCATGCGCGCGGTGGTGGCGCGGAGGTTCGAGCGGTTCGTCGACCGCCTGATGGCCCGGATCCCGCTCGTGAAGACCATCTACGGCTCCGTCGGCGATCTGCTCTCGCTCTTCTCCAAGAAGGGGACCAGCCACATCGATCACGTGGTGCTCATCACGCTCGCCGACCCGCCGGTCCGCATGCTCGGGCTCGTGACGCGATCCGAGGTGCCCGAGCTGGACGCGGGGGGTGAGGAGGATCCGTGCGCCGCCGTCTACGTCCCCATGAGCTACGGCATCGGCGGCTACACCGTGCTGGTACGGCGCTCCGCGCTCACGCCGGTGCACATGGGCGTGGAGCAGGCGCTGCGCTTCGCGATCACGGCGGGCGCCCCTCCGAAGAGCGGGTAGGCGGGGGCCCCAAGCGCAGACCCGGGCCCCCGAACCGCGGCCCCCTCGCCTCGAGCGTCCTCTCGCGCGGTGGTTCCCGGTCGTCGTGCCTCTGTGGCGGCACGGGCCCCGGCGTCAGGGACGCTTCAGCGCGCGCAGCGCGGGGGGGGCGGCCAGCGTGAAGATCACGACCTCCTCGCCGGTGACCGTGCTGATGTCGTGGTGCAGGCTCCGCACCTCGACGCCCGTGACGTCCAGGATCATGGCCTCCATCAGGGGGCGGGCGGTCTCGATCAGGTGGGTCCTCACCTGCTTGAGCAGGTCCCGCCCCTTCTCGGACGGCAGCGATCTGACCAGGTGTTGCTCGGCGGCGGTCAGGACGCCCTGAAGGCGTACCCGGAGGACGTCGTCGAGCAGGGGGGCGTGGATGCCCTTGGGCCCGCGGCCCATGTGCTCCAGGACGAGGACCGACCGTCAACCCGGAATTGCAGAGAGAAGTAGCTCCGCCGAAGGCGTGGTGCGAAGTACATGGGATGGTGAGCCACCGTTGACGGACGGTCGTTGACCGTTGACAGTGGGCCGGTGGTCGTGGCGTTTGCCGTTGACGATCAACGGCCAACCATCAACCATCATCGGCACCACGAGGCCGGGTCCGGCCCTTCCGGAGCATTCCCTTGCGTACTTCCCTCGTCCTCGTGGCGACGCTGCTGCTGCTGGCCGTTGTGCCCGTGCGGGCCGACGACGCGCCGAAGGGCGGCTCGATCGCCCTCGAGGCGTATGGGTCCGCGCACTACCGCCTGCAAACGGACATCGACGCCGCCACTGCGCGGGAATACCTGCGCGTGATCGAAACCGCGTGGCCGCAGCTCGAGGAGTTCTTCGGCGCCGAGCCGCGCCTGAAGAAGGGCGATCGGCTGGACGTCTGCTACCTCGCCACGCAGCAGGAGTGGCAGACCAGGATGCAGGACGACGGCGTGACCGTGCCTTCCGGTGCGGGCGGATACTACTGGCCCGGAAACAAGACGGTCTACCTGTGGAAGCAGCCGACGCTCTACAACTCCCGCCAGTTGCTGCTGCACGAGTGCATGCACCAGTTCCACTACCTCTCGCGCTGCGGCAACGTCAGCCCCAAGGACACCTGGTACGTGGAGGGGATCGTCGAGAGCCTCTCCCGCCACTACTGGGACGGCGACAAGCTGACCCTGGGCGTCATCCCCTTCTGCTCGCTGGCGAACTACTCCAAGGCCGCGTTGGAGCGGATGCAGGCCAGCGACTACGACCTCGCCGGCATGATCGACGGGGACCGCGCCAGCCAGCGGCAGGAGCAGTGGGCCCTGACCCGCTGGTTGCTCGAGGAAGGCGGCGACAGGCAGTGGCAGATACTGCGCAAGAAGCTCGACGGCGGGCAGACCGCGCGCAAGGTGTTCAGGCGCCTGTACGGCGACCCGGCCAAGCTGCTTCCGAAGATCGTCGAGTGGCTGAGGACCAAGCAGGAGCCGTTCGTGCCGGTCTGGAACGAGTGGCAGGGCCAGGGAGCCCACGCCGTGATCGGCACCAGCAACGTCACGAGCGCCTGCCGCGCCCGCGAGGACGCGACCGAGCTGTCCGCCACGCTGCACGTGCCGCGCGGCAACTGGAAGGGCGGCCTGCTGGTCGGCTTCACGGATGCCAACAGCTACGCGGTGGCGCTGCTCAACAGCGAAGGCGGTTTCTCGATCAATCAGCGCGTGGGCGACAACTGGAAGGTGCTCGAGCGCGGCGCCGCCCCCCCGGCGGAGGACGGCCTGTACCGGCTGAAGGCCGCGCGCGACGGAGGCAAGATCACGCTGACCGCCAACGACACCGAACTGGGACGCTTCGAGCTCGAGGGCCACAAGCTGGGCGTCTGCCTCGACAACTGCACGCTGCGCTTCACGGACATCGTCTGGAAGTAGGGCCGCTGCGCGGCCCCGTGGTGGTCGGCCGCCCGCCGTTGGTGGTTGGTGGTCGGAGGCCGCCGCGTCGTCCATCCCCGGTTCACGTCCCGCCCGTGGGATGCGGACCCTCTGCGCGCCCCTGAGCGGTTCCGCCGGAGGGCCCCCGCAACATCGGGGTCGGTCGAGACCAGAGAGGGGGCCGCCCAGGGGTGGGGCCGGGCGTGGGGCCGACTCACCTTCCGATGCGCATGGGTGGCGGCCCGGGTCCGAAGCACAGGCCCTCCGTTGTCGGATGAGCGTCCCACGCCCGAAACCACGCCCGTTCACCACGGGCACGGGCACGGGCGCGGGGCCGGGCGCGGGCAGGGGCGCGGGTGCCCGGGCCGGAATGGGGTATCACAAGGGGGAGCTTCGACCCGCACGACGTCGCCGGCCCCGAATGGGAGGGCTCGCGACGACGTGGGTCCTTTCCGGAGAGGTGCCATGACCGGATCGTTCCGGGGTCCGCGGATGCTGGGCGCGCTGCTGGGGGCGCTCCTGCTCTTCTCGCCCGTCCTCCACGCCGGCGAGGCCGAGGAGGAGGCCGCCGCCCGAGCGGCGCGCGCCGAGCTCGAGACGGTGATCCGGGAGGTCCGGGGCGTCCTCGCCGAGACCGACGAGAAGGTGGCCGAGGCCCAGGCCCACCCCGCCGGCCCCGAGCGGGACGACGACGTGCGTCGCCTCGAGGCGCTCGAGACCGCGCAGCTCGACGCGCTGCGGTACGGGCCCCGGAGCCTGGAGACCTTCCTCGCCATCGGCGACAAGTTCCTCGACCGGCGCGCCTTCGATCGGGCCCGGGGGGTGTACGAGGCCTCCGGGAGGGTCCTCGCGGGCCGCCTGGATCGGATGAAGACCCTGGCCCGGGAGGCGAACCCGCGGGGTGCGGCCGAGGGCGCGCGCGACCGCGCGGTCGATGCCATCGCTCGCCTGCGCCGCACGTTGGGCGACGTGGACCGCCGGCTGGCCGAGGTGCGCGCGGCGGCGGAAGGACCGGAGCGCACGGCGCGCCTCCAGCAGTTGGAGGCGCAGAAGGCCGCCCAGGACGAGGCCTTCGCCGACGTGCACCTCGACCTCTACGACGCGCGCGTGAAGTCCGCACGGGGGTATCTCGGCGAGCAGGACTGGGACCGGGCGCGGCTCGCCTTCGAAGGTCTGCAGGCCGACGTCGAGGCCCAACTCGAGCGCCTGGCGTCCCTCACCGCGGCGCAGGAGCCGGCGCGGCGCGAGGCGCTGCTCGCGGTGAAGAAGGCCGCCCACGATGCCATCGCGCGGCGCGACGGCATGCGGGCCGCCGTCGATCGCGCGCTCGAGGAGGCCCGCGACCTCCCCGCGGGTCCCGACCAGGCGGCGCTCGTGCGTCGTCTCGAGGCGCGGAAGGCCGCGCAGGCGCGCGTCGTCGCCGCGCTGGATCCCTCGAGCGACCTCGCCAGCACCGACGAGATGCTGCGGCGGGGGAAGTACGACCTCGCCGAGCGCGGGTACCGCACCGTGCTCCGCGTGCTCCGGCGACAACTGGCGTCCCTCGAGGCGATCGAGGCGAGGGAGAAGAAGGCGGTTCGACCCGTGGAGGGCAAGACCACGCCGCTCCACGCCGCCGTGACCGCGGGGAACGTGGAGGAGGTCCGGTACCTCCTCGACGTCGGGGCCCCCCTCGAGTTCCACGACGAGTACGGTCGAACGCCGCTGCACGTGGCCGCGGCGGATCCCGACGCCACGGCGATCCTCGTCCTGCTCCTCGACGCCGGCGCGGACCGCGAGGCGCGCGCGAAGGACGGGAAGACGCCGCTGCTGCTCGCCGCCGCGGCGGGCGCCGTCGCGAACCTCGACGCCCTCCGGTCGGCGGGCGCGGACGTGACGGCCACCGACGCCCAGGGGAGCGGGGCCCTCCACCTCGCCGCGGGGGAGGGACGCGCCGCGATGATCCGTCACCTCGTCGCGCTGGGAAGGCCCCTCGAGGCCCGGGACGCGGAAGGCTGGACCCCGCTGCTGCGGGCCGCCGCGTCCGGGTTTCGTCTCCATTTCGAGGAACGGACGGAGGTCGCCGCGATCGACGCGCTGCTCGAGGCCGGCGCGGATCTCGCCGCCCGGACCCCGAAGGGCCGCACCGTGTTGCACCTCGCGGCGTTCGCCGGCTCGGAGGCCGGCGTGGCCCGGTTCCTCGCCGCCGGTGCGGATCCCGACGCGGTGGGCGAGGGGGGAGAGACCGCCCTCCATCTCGCGGCCGCCGCCGGCAAGGCCGGCGTGATTCCGCTCCTCGTGCGGGCGGGGGCATCGCTCGTCGCGCAGGACGGGTTCGGAGAGACGCCGCTCGAAGAAGCGGCGGCGTCCGGCCGCGTCGAGGCGATCGCCGCCCTTCTGGCGGCGGGGGCGGATGCGAACGGGCGGGGGGCTCACGGCAAGACGCCCCTCCAACGTGGTGCGGCGTACGGACGGACCGCAGCGATCCAGGCGTTGCTCGCCGCCGGCGCCGACCCGTCCCTGGAAGACCCGTTGGGCCACACGGCGCTCGTCGAGGCGATCCAGCGGGGGAAGCCGGATGCGGTGGGCGTGCTCCTCGACGCCGCCGGCGGCCCGTCGGTGAGGACGCGGGACGGCCGGACGCCCCTGCACTGGGCCGTCGCGGCGGGCCGGCCCGCGGTCGTGCGCCTCTTGCTCGAGCGCGGTGCCGATGCGAACGCCAGGAGCCTGGCGGGGCTCACGCCGCTCCACGAGATCCTGTACCTGCCGCACCCCGAGGCGACCGTCGCGCTTCTCGTCGGCGCCGGCGCCGATCTCGAGATCCACAGTTCCCAGGGGGTCCTCGCCGAGACGCCGCTGGCCCGGGCCGCGCGCACCGGTCGGCTCCCGGCTCTCGCCGCCCTCGCGAAGGCCGGTGCCAACCTGGAGACGCGGGACGCGGCCGGGCGCACGCCGCTCCACCTCGCCGCCGAGCGCGACGCCGTCGAGGTCGTCCGGGCGCTGGTGGCCCTCGGCGCCCCCGTCGAGGCCCGCGACGAGGCGGGCCGCACGCCCGCCCACGCGGCGGCGCGCGCCGGGTCGCTCGAGGCCCTGCGCGCCCTCCGCGAGGCGGGTGCCGACCTCGAGGCGCGGGACGACGGAAAGCAGACGCCGCTGCACGTGGCCGTCGCGCGGCAGGACGCCCCCCCGATCCCGGTCATCCGCTTCCTGCTCGCGTCGGGCGTCGACGTCGCCTCGAAGGATGCGAAGGGCCGGACGCCCCTGCACCGGACGGTGCACGGTGGCGGCGTGCCCGTCCTCGGGATCCTGATGGAGGCCGGGGCGCCGGTCGACGCGGTGGACGAGGAAGGCTGGACCGCCCTCCACGACGCCGCGGCCGCCGGGGACGACGCCGTGGCGCACGCGCTCGTGGCGCACGGCGCGGACGTGCGGAAGAAGACGAAGGCGGGGGCGACCCCCGCCGCGCTTGCCCGCGCGGGCCACCACGAGGCGCTCGCCGCGTGGCTGACCGAGCGGGAGCAGGCTTCGGACTGACGCCCCGACCCCGCGTCCCCACGCTTCGCGGGGCCTGTCGGGGTCTCGCGGGCCTCCCGCCGCGGCCCGGACGGGAAGGCTGGCCGCGTCCGTCCGGAACAGGGACAACGGGGACGGGGCGTCGGCCCCGCGGTCCGAGGGGGGCTACCGGGCCCAGGCGCGGGCGCGGGTGACGGCCTCGCGCCAGCGGGCGCGGCGGCCGGCGGCGGCGTCGGCGGAGGCGGCGGGCTCGAAGGTCTTCTCGGCTTCCCAGCGGGCGGCGATGGCCTTCCGGTCCTTCCAGACGCCGGTGGCGAGGCCGGCGAGGAAGGCGGCACCCAGCGCCGTCGTCTCCGTCACCTTCGGGCGGACCACCGGGATCTGGAGGAGGTCGGCCTGCATCTGGAGGAGCAGGTCGTTCCTCGCGGCGCCGCCGTCCACGCGGAGCTCGTCCAGGCGCACGTCGGTGTCGGCGACCATGGCCTCCGCGACGTCGGCGACCTGGAAGGCGATCGCCTCGAGCGCCGCCCGGGCGAGGTGGGCCTTCGTGGTGCCGCGGGTGAGGCCGATGACGAGGCCCCGGGCGCGGGGGTCCCACCAGGGCGCGCCGAGGCCCGCGAACGCGGGAACGACGATCACATCGCCCGTGTCGTCCACCGTTCGGGCGAGCGCCTCCACCTCCGACGCGCTCCGGAGGATGCCCAGCCCGTCGCGGAGCCACTGCACCAGGGCGCCGGCGACGAAGACGCTGCCCTCCAGGGCGTACTCCGTGCGGCCGCCGAGCCGCCAGGCGACGGTGGTGAGGAGGCGCCTCTTCGAGGCGGGTGCGGCCTCGCCCGTGTTCTGGAGGAGGAAGCAGCCCGTCCCGTACGTGTTCTTCGCCTGGCCCCGCTCGAAGCAGGCCTCGCCGAACAGGGCGGCCTGCTGATCGCCGGCGACGCCGGCGATCGGGATGCCCTCCAGGCCCTCGCAGGAGGCTTCGGCGAGGACGCCGCTGGAGTCGCGAACCTCGGGGAGGAGGGAGGGCGGTACGCGCAGGAGGTCGCAGAGCTCGTCGCTCCAGCGCTGCTCGCGGATGTCGTAGAGGAGCGTCCGCGACGCGTTGCTGGCGTCCGTCGCGTGGAGACGCCCGCCGGTCAGGTGCCAGAGCAGCCAGGCGTCCACCGTGCCGAAGGCGAGCTCGCCCCGCTCGGCGCGCTGTCGGGCCCCCTGCACGTGGTCGAGGATCCAGGCGACCTTCGTGGCGGAGAAGTAGGGGTCGATCACGAGCCCCGTGCGCTGGGCGATTGCCGGCCCGTGCCCGCCCTCCTCCAGCTTGCGGCAGACGTCGGCCGTTCGCCGGTCCTGCCAGACGATCGCCGGGTGGATCGCGTAGCCGGACTCGCGGTCCCACACGACGGTCGTCTCGCGCTGGTTCGTGATGCCGATCGCCGCGACCTCGCGGGGCCCCAGGCCCGCCTCGTCGAGCACCGCTCGGGCGACGTCGAACTGGCTCTGCCAGATGTCCTCCGGGTCGTGCTCGACCTCGCCCGGGTGCGGGAAGCTCTGCTCGAACTCCTGCTGCGAGACGGCGCGGATCCCTCCCTCCTCGTCGAAGAGGATCGCGCGGCTGCTGGTGGTGCCCTGGTCGAGCGCAAGCACGTGCTTCACGAGCCTTCCTCCTGCCACGGCCACGCGAGCACGTGGGCTTTCGCCAGCTCCCGGAACGCCGTGACCTGCTCCCGCTGCCAGGCCTCGTCCCGCCCGAGCTCGCCCGCGAGGAGGGCCGCCGTGCGCTCGGCGGCCTCGGCGGCGGCGCGCGCGTCGAGGAGGAGTGCGCGCGTGCGGCGGGCGAGCACGTCTTCCAGCGTCCTCGCCATCTCCATCCGCGCCGCCCACACGACCTCCGCCGCGAGGATGGGGAGGCGCGGGTGGATCGTCCCGGCGAGCGCGGGGTCGCCCTCGGCGAGCGTGCGGATCCCGCGCGCGTCCGACCCGTAGACGGCGAGGTGGCCGAGCGAGTCGGTCTCCATCGTCGTGCCGTGGATCTTGAGGTCCCGCGTGACGGAGGGGCGCGGAGGCAGGTCGGCCAGCACCTGGGCCTGGTCCACCGTGTCCTTCGCCATCTTGCGGTAGGTGGTCCACTTGCCGCCGGCGATGGTCAGCAGCCCGTGGGGCGACACCCGGATCACGTGGTCGCGGGAGATCCCGGCGGTGTCCGCTTCGTCGGCACCCACCAGCGGACGGATCCCGGCGAACACGGAGAGCACGTCCTCCGGGCCGGGGTCCCTGGCGAGGTAGCGCCCCGCCGTCCGCAGCAGGAACTCGATCTCCTCCGCGCGCGGTCGCGGCTCGAGCGTCACCTCGTCGATCGGTGTGTCCGTCGTTCCCACGAGGGTCCGCCCGTGCCACGGAATGGCGAACATCACCCGCTTGTCCTCGGTGCGCGGCACCATGATCGCGGCGTCGCCCGCGAGGAAGGACGCGTCGAGGACGAGGTGGACGCCCTGGCTCGGGCAGATCATCGGCGCGGCGTCGGGATCGTCGAGCCGTCGGACGGCGTCGGCGAACGGCCCCGTCGCGTTCACCACCGCGCGCGCCTCCACGTCGAAGACCTCGCCGGTCTCCTCGTCGCGCGCCCGGACGCCGCGAACCGCGCCGTCCGTCCCGTGGAGGACCTCCGTCGCCCTCACGTAGTTCGCGATCACCGCGCCCTTCGACGCGGCCGTCCACGCGAGGTGGATCAGGAGGCGGCTGTCGTCGAACTGGCCGTCGTGGTAGAGCACGCCGCCGCGAAGCCCCTCGGTCTCGATGGCGGGGATGCGCTCGCGGACCGCCTCCTTGGACAGCAGGCGGCTCGGCCCGAAGCCGTAGCGCCCGGCCAGGACGTCGTAGACCTTCATCCCCACGCCGTAGAACGGCGCCTCCCACCACTCGTAGTTGGGCACCACGAAGGCGAGATCGTGGACGAGGTGGGGGGCGTTCTGGCGGAGGAGCCCCCGTTCGTGGAGCGCCTCCATGACGAGCGAGAGGTTCCCCTGCTGCAGGTAGCGCACGCCGCCGTGGATGAGCTTCGTGCTGCGGCTCGACGTCCCCTTGCCGAGGTCGTGCTGTTCCACCAGGGCGACGCGATGGCCGCGTGCCGCCGCGTCCAGCGCGACGCCCACGCCTGTCGCGCCCCCGCCCACCACGAGAAGGTCCCACGGGCCGTCCTCGGCGCGGAGCCTGGCGACCATCTCCTCGCGGCGCATCACGACGTCTCCGCCGTTCGGCCGACGACGCCGAGGGCGACGTCGATCTCGTTCGTGAAGAACCCGCGCACGCCCGCGGCGAGCCAGCGCCGCATCGCCGGGGCGTCGTCGATCGTCCAGGGCAGCACCGGGAGACCCGCGGCCTGGAGCGCCCGGAGCTCGCCGTCCTCGAGCAGGTCCGCGTCGGGCGCGACGAAGAGGAGACCCAGTTCCCGCGCGAGGTCGAGGATCGCCTCGGGCGACGACACCCGATCCACCGCGACGGCGAGCGGCACCGAACCGTCCCGCGCGCGCACGCGGCGGAGGAGATCGACGTCGAAGCTCGAGACCAGCGCTTGCGCGCCGAGCCCGGCTGCGGCGAGGACCCGGGTGACGACCGCGGGATCCGCCCCCGCCTTGATCTCCACGTTCACCGCGATGCGCCCGGCGAGCGCCCCCAGCACCTCCGCCAGGGTCGGGATCCGCGTGCCGGCGAAGGCGGGGCCGAAGGACGAACCGGCGTCGAGCCCCGCGAGGTCCGCCGCGTCGAGGTCGGCGACGGCGCCGCGCCCGTCGGTCGTGCGGTCCACGGTCTCGTCGTGGATCACCACCGCGACGCCGTCTTGCGTGCCCTCGACGTCGAACTCCACGGCGTCCGCGCCGGCCGCCACGGCCGCTTCGAACGCCGGCAGCGTGTTCTCGGGAGCCCGCCCCGAATAGCCGCGGTGCGCCACGATCCGCGGTCGGGCGCGTCGTAGGATCTCGGGCCAGGTGATCTCGGGTTGCACGGGCTGCGGCGCCTTTCCCCGCGGGGGGCGTTCCGGCAGGATGGACGGCGGATGCGGAAGGATACCGTCACGGTCGAGGAGACCCGGCGCGCGCCGATGCGCGGCCGGGTGGCGGCGGTCCTCGCGCTGGCCCTGGGGGTGGGGGGGGCGATCGCCGCGCGGGGGGGCGGGCCCGGCGCGGCGCCCGTCATCGCCGGGGCGGACTCCTGCCGCGGGTGTCATGCGCCCTTCCACGACCTGTGGGCGTCGTCCCACCACGGCCGGGCGCTCCAGCCCTACGCCGACGCGACCGACCTACCCGACACGGTTTCCCCCGTGAGGATCGGGGAGAGCGCGTGGTCCGCCCGCCGGAGCGGCGGTCGCGGGGTCGTGACGGGGGCGAGCGCGGGCGAGACCCGGACGTACGAAGCGCCCTGGGTGATGGGCGGGAAGAACGTCCTCTTCCTCCTGACGCCGCGGGAGCGGGGGCGCCTCCAGGTCCTCCCCATCGCGTACGACGTGCGGGCGCGGACGTGGTACGACACGACGGCGAGCATGGTCCGGCACGCGGGCCGGGGGGACGAGCCGCTCGACTGGACGGATCCGCGCCTCACGTTCAACACGTCCTGCTGGAGCTGCCACGTCAGCCGCCTCACGCGCGGCTACGACCCCGCGACCGACACCTACGACAGCCGCTGGGACCGCGGCGGCATCGACTGCGAGACCTGCCACGGTCCCGCCGGCGAGCACGTGCGCGTCTGCCGCGAGGCCCGGGCGTCGGGCGCGCCGCCGCCCCGGGACCTCGCCATCACCCGCTGGGGCGACCTCACCGCGGCCGAGCAGGACGACCTCTGCCTCTCCTGTCACGCGAAGGCCCGGGTCATCGCCGACCGCTTCGCACCGGGCGACCGCTTCTACGACTGCTTCGACCCCGCCGCGCTGGAGGATCCGGACTTCTTCCCCGACGGCCGCGACCGGGGCGAGACCTACACCTTCGCCGCCTGGCGGATGAGCCCATGCGTCCGGCAGGGGCGCCTCGGTTGCGTCCACTGCCACACCTCGAGCGGCCGCTACCGCTTCCCCGGCTCGAACGACGCGTGCCTTCCCTGCCACGAGGACCGCGTGGCGGACGGTCCTCGGCACACGCACCACCCGGCCGGCGGCCCCGCAAGCCTCTGCGTCTCCTGCCACATGCCCACGACGACCTTCGCCCGGATGCGGCGGAGCGACCACTCCATGCGCCCGCCCGCGCCCGCCCTGAGTGTGGCCGTGGGCTCGCCCAACGCCTGCAACGGCTGCCACGCGGAGAGGGGCCCCGCGTGGGCCGAGGAGAGCCTCCGCGCGTGGTTCCCCGACCACGATCCGGCCCCGGCCCTCCGGGCGGCCGACGCGATCGCCCGCGCGCGGGCGAGGGACTGGTCCGGCCTCGACGCGATGCTCGCCGCGGTCGCCGGCCCCGGGCGGGAAGAGGTCCCGGCCGCCTCCCTGATCCGTCTCCTCGTGCCCTGCCCGTCGCCGAAGAAGGTGCCCGTGCTCGTCGCCTCCCTCGGGGACCCCTCGCCGCTCGTGCGTTCCTCCGCCGCGGCCGCCCTCGAGCCCTTCCTCGACGAACCGGGCGTCGTCGTCGGGCTCCTCGGCGCCCTCGGCGACCGCTTTCGTCTCGTCCGGATCCGGGCGGCCGGCGCGCTCCTCGGCATCGACCCCGCCGCCCTTCCGCCCGGACCGCGCCGGTCGATCGAGGCCGCGACGAGCGAGCTCGTGCGCGCGATCGAGGCCTGTCCCGATCCCTGGCGCGTCGAGGTGGACCTCGCCCACGTCCACGAACGACGGGGGGAGATCGAGCAGGCGTTGGCCGCCTACGAACGGGCGCTTCGCCTCCGTCCCGAGGTGACCTGGCCCCGCGCCGAGATCGGTCGGCTGCGGTCCCTCGCCGAGCCCGCCACCCCGGATCGCGACGACTGAGCTCTGCATGCCGACGACGCCCCTCCTCGCCCTGTCGCTGCCCGTCACCTGGGGCCTCGCCCTGAGCCTGATCCACGTGCTGGGGCTGATCGCCGCCGCCCAGGCGCTGATGGAGGCGCGGACGCCCCAGGGCGCCGTGGCGTGGATCGTGCTGCTCGTCCTCGTCCCGTACGTGACGCTGCCGCTCTGGTGGGTCTTCGGGCGCTCGAAGTTCCACGGCTACGTCGGGGCGCGCCGGGAGGTGGACGAACAGCTCTCGCACCTGGCGGAGACGGTGGCGAAGCAGGCGCCGAGCGTCGTCGCCCGGCTCCCGGATCCGCGGGGTGCCGTCCGCGCCCTGGAGACCCTCGCGGACATGCCCTTCACCCGCGGGAACGACGCGCGCCTGCTGATCGACGGCAACGAGACCTTCGCGCGCATCTTCGGCGCCATCGAATCGGCCGAGCGCTACGTCCTCGTCCAGTACTACGTCGTGCGCGACGACGCCCTGGGCCGTCGGCTGCTCGACCTGCTGGCGGCCCGGACCGCCGCCGGCGTCCACGTCTGCATGCTGTACGACGAGATCGGCTCGCACAACCTGCCGCGCCGCTACCTGGACCGGATGCGCGAGGCCGGCATCGAGGTCCACCGGTTCGGCTCGACACGTGGGCGTGCGAATCGCTTCCAGGTCAACTTCCGAAACCACCGCAAGATCGTGGTCGTGGACGGGGAGGTCGGCTTCGTCGGCGGCCACAACGTCGGCGTGGAGTACCTGGGGAAGGACCCGCGCTACGGCTCCTGGCGCGACACCAGCGTCGAGATCCGCGGTCCCGCCGTGAAGGCCATCCAGCTCGCCTTCTGCGAGGACTGGTGGTGGGCGGTCCGGAGCCTCCCCCCCGACCTCGACTGGACGCTGCCGCCCGTGCCCGACCGGGGCGGCGAGGTCCTCGTCCTCCCCAGCGGTCCGGCGGATCCGTACGAGACCTGCGCCTTGATGTACGTGCAGCTCATCCACGCGGCGACGCGCCGGCTGTGGATCGCGAGCCCGTACTTCGTTCCCGAACGCGAGGTCATCGGCGCGCTCCAGCTTGCGGCGCTGCGCGGCGTGGACGTGCGCGTGATGCTCCCGAAGAATCCCGACCACCGTCTGGTCTACCTGTCCGCGTTCTCGTTCCTCGAGGAGATCGACAAGGCCGGCGTCCACGTCTTCCGCTACAAGGAGGGGTTCATGCACCACAAGGTGCTCGTCGCGGACGATCACGCCGTCGTCGGCACGGCGAACCTCGACAACCGCTCGTTCCGCCTGAACTTCGAGATCAGCCTGCTCTTCGCGGACGAGGCGTTCGTGGCGAAGGTCGCGGCCATGCTCGAGCGGGACTTCACGCAGTGCGAAGCCGCCGTGCCCGAGGACCTGGAGCGGCGCTCGTTCCCCTTCAAGCTCGCCGTGCGAGTCGCCCGCCTGACGGCGCCGATCCTGTAGGGGCGAGTCCACGCAGCACGGCCAGCACCACCCCCTGGACCTGCGCGTTCGCGGCGGCGCGACGCTCCAGGGCCGGGTGGCCCATGGAGAGGCGAAGGCCCTCGGCCTCGGGGAAGACCTTCCAGAGGGCGGCCGGCCCGCCGCCCTCCAGGACGAGGGCGAGGTCCCCGTGGTCGGCGTCGCTCCGCCGCTCCAGCACGACGTGGTCGCCGTGGCGCAGGTCGAAGGCGCGAAGCCCGTCACCCTCGACCCGGGCCAGGGTCACGCCGCGCCCCGGGGCGAAGGTCGAGCGCCGGGTCGCGGCGACGAGGCGGACGGGCGGCGGGCCGGAAGGCGGGGAGGAGGCCATGCGATCACGCTAACGGAAGCCTACGACGGAACCGCGGCGCCCCGCCCCTACAATCCGGCGCGATGCCTTCGAGACGCCTCCGCCTCCCGTCCGTGGTCCTGCTCCTCCTCCTCGTCGGCCTCCTCGCGCCGGTCGCCGCGCCGGACGACCCGGCGGGGGCGGCGTGGCCCGTCGTGGCGGCCGGGCCGCCCTGGGCGTGGCGTCCGGCGCACGCCGAGCTGGTCCGGGAGGGCATCGACGCGGGCGGCGCGGCCGTGCTCCAGGCCCTGGATCCCGCGACGGGGAGGATCGGCGAGCTGGCGCCCGTCGGTCGGATCCGCGCCGCGGTCAGGCGGGTGCCGATGCCCGTCCGGCCCATCGGGCGGGCCGGGGTCCCGAAGCTCGTCTGGGCTCCGGACGGGAACGCCGTGGTGGTGGTGGCGAACGGCGACCTCGTCTGGCGCGACCTCCGGACCGGCTTCACCCGGCGGCTCACCACGACGACGGCGCCGCTGACCGACATCCGCGTGGCGCCCGACGGCCGCCACGTGTCGTTCGCGCGGGACGACGACCTCTGGGTGGTCGCGACCGACGAGGGCCGGCCCCGGCGCCTGACGCACGGCGGCAGCGAGGAGCGGCGGAACGCCACCCTCGACTGGGTCTACCCCGAGGAACTCGGCCTCCAGACCGCGGCGTGGTGGTCGCCCGACGCCGGGAGGATCGCCTACCTCGCCATGGACGAGCGCGGCGTCCGCCGGATCGAGATCCCCGTCGAAGCGGGCCGGACGCGCACGATGCGCTACCCGCGCGCGGGCGAGCAGAATCCCCGTGTCCGCGTGGGCGTCGTAGCGGCGGCGGGCGGGCCGACGACGTGGCTCGATCTGGGTTCGAACCCCTGGGAGTACGTCGTGCGCCTCGCGTGGTTCCCCGACGGCCGGCGCGTCGCCGTCGCCGTGATGGACCGCGCGCAGCAGACCCTGTGCCTCCTCGCCTGTCCCGCGGACGGAGGCTCTCCGTCGGAGATCCTCCGCGATACGGACGACGCGTGGCTGGACGCGCCCCCCGCGCCGCGATTCGTGGGCGAGAACCGCTTCCTCTGGCGCCGCTTCGACCCGGGCGGCCGCGTCGCCTGGTACCTCGTCACCGGCGACGGGAGCGCCCCCGCCCGCTTCGAGCGGCTGACGGCGCCGGACGCCGACGTGCCCGCGCCGCCGTACTACGACCGGCGGACCGGGGAGGCGCACTACCTGGCGGAGGTGGACGACGGTCTCCGCCGCCGGCCGCGGGTGGGACCGGGCGGTGGCGAAGCGCCCTACGCCCCTCCCCCGGGCTTCGACACGGCGCTCTCGATCGACGACACCGGCACGTTCGCCGTCGTGGAGTGGAGCCGCACGACGGAGCCGCCCCGCAGCCGGGTCCGGCGCGTGGACGACGGCCGGGCGGTGCTGGAGATCGCCCTCCCCGAGCGGGTCCGGCGGACGCGGCGCGCGACGCCCGAGGTCGAGGTCGGACGGTTCGACGGTCCCGTGCGCTGGCGGTTGTGGCACCCGCCGGGCGGCGGCGACGGCCCCCGGCCCCTCGTGCTCCTCGTCTACGGCGGTCCCGGGGCGCGGCGCGTCGAGGACCGCTGGTCGCCCGGCCTCCAGGGCGAAGCCGATCGCTACCTCCGGCGCGGGTGGTACGTGCTGGAGGCGGACGGTCGCGGCGCCAGCGGCTTCGGCCGCGACGTCGTGCGGGTGGTCGGGGGACGCCTCGGCCTGCCCCAGATCGAGGACCAGGTCCGCGCCGTCCGCCGGATCGCGAAGCGCCCCGAGATCGACGCGAGCCGCGTCGGGATCGTCGGGTGGTCCTTCGGCGGCACGATGGCCTGCCTGGGCATGACGCTCTACCCCGACGTGTTCCGGGCGGGCGTCGCGATCGCCCCCGTCACGGACTGGCGGCTCTACGACACGATCTACACGGAGCGCTACCTGGGGTTGCCCGACGTGGACGGGGAGGGCTATCGCCGCTCGTCGCCCGCGACCTACGCGGCGGACCTCGAGGGCCCCCTGCTTCTCGTCCACGGCGGGGCGGACGACAACGTGCACGTCGCGAACACGCTCCGCTTCGCCGCCGCCGCGGGAGCGGCCGGGTGCGACGCGGTCGAGATGCGGCTCTACCCCGCGGTCGGCCACGGCATGGGCCGCCACTACCGCGACGCGATCCGCGAGACCGCCGCCTTCTTCGACCGCCACCTGTGACGGGGGACTGGTGTCCGGGGTCGCACGTTCGGGTGCCAAGGAAGACCGCCCGTGGGGACCCCCCGAGGGTGTCCCTCCGCGGCGTTCGCCTCCGATCGGCGCGCGAGAAGCGTACCAGGGCCGCGCGATTCAACGTCCGTTCATGGGTGGTGCCGGCTAGCCCGCGAACTCGACGACGTACTGCATGTTCGTCTCGAAGGGGCGGAAGACCTCTTCGGAGGCGGGCATGCGCTGGACCTTGATGGTCATCTCGTCGCGGTTGACGTCGAGCCACTGCGGTACGATCGAGCCGGCGTCGGCGCTCTCCACGATCGAGCCCATCGCCTTCTTGCTCTTGTCGCGGACGGTGACGACGTCGCCGGGACGGACCTGGAAGGAGGGGCGGTCCACCCTGTGGTCGTTCACGCGGATGTGGCCGTGCACCACCATCTGGCGGGACTGCCAGATCGTGCGGGCGAAGGCGGCGCGGCGGATCACGTTGTCGAGCCGGCGCTCGAGAAGCTCGTTCAACCGCTCGATCGTGTTCGCGCGGGTGCGGGACGCCTCCTTCATGTAGCGGAGGAACTGCTTGTTGCCGATGTGGTAGAAGAAGCAGAGCTTCTGCTTCTCGGTCAGGCGATCCGCGTACGCCGAGGTCCGGCGGCGGCGCTTGAAGCCGTGCATGCCGGGGCCACGCTCGACGTCGGCCTTCATGTGCTTCGGCGTCTCGGCGATCGGCGCCTTGACGCGGCGGCTCTGGCGAACCTTCGGTCCGGTATAGCGACCCATGACTCGGAGCTCCGAACGACTGGACCCTCCACGGGCACGTCCGGGGCGCGGACCATCGGCCCGGCCGAACGTGGCTCCGGGCCGGATCGCCCGGAGCACCAGCGAGCCCGGTAGGTTACGGGACGGAGCGCCCGCGGCAAGCCCTCGCGCGATCCCCAACGCCCGCGGCGTCCAAGCGTAGCCTCTTCCGATCGGGGAGGGGCAGGAGCAGCGTCGATGCAGCAGCATGCCTTGCGGATCCTCCTCGCCACCGCGGCCCTGGCCGCCCTACCGGGGCTTTTCGTGGCCGCGCGGGCCGACGACGAGCTCCTCCGCATCGAGACGGAATACGTCGTCACGGCGGGCCACCACCCCGCGGCGGACGACCCCGCCGACCGCCTCGCGGCCTCGCAGCCCCTCCAGGTCCCCATGGAGCCGACGCCTCCCCCGGGCACCGCGAGCGTGCCCGAGGGACGAGAGCGCCTCTACGGGGCCTTCGAGATCACGGGCCGGAAGGTGCCCTTCGTCCTCGCCGTCCGCGACGGGAACGAGGCGATCCTGGCCTTCGACCCCGAGGGCGACGGATCGATCGGCGGGCCCGGCGCGGAAGCGCGGTCCGAGGGGCGGCCCGGCAAGAGCCAGGGGCGGGCCGTCGTCCGGTGGACCTTCTCCGGCGTTCCCGTGGGCGACGCCCGGGTGGACGTGGCGGTCCACCGGACGCTGCCCGACCGCCAGGCCGTCCTCGTCCGGAGCGAGCCCGCGCCGATCGCCCTCGGCGACGCCCTCCCCGAGGGGACGCGCCTCTTCGACGTGAAGGCCTCCCCCGTGGCCTTCGGCGAGGCCGGCGGCCTCCCGCTCGCCTTCGTCCGCGGCGACGGCGATCGGTTGACGCTCCTCCTCGACGAGAACGAGAACGGCGTCGTCGGCGAGTCCGGCGAGGTCATTCCGATGCCGGTCGCCGGACGCGACGGCGATACCACCTACTGGCAGGTCCAGGGGATCCCGCTCCCCTCGGGGGCGGCGAGCATTGCCTTCCAGGAGATCCCGGGCTCCGCCGTCGGGTACCTGCGTCCGAGCGGCGCCCGGCGCGGGCGAGCCCAGGTGGACGGTCGCACGTTCCACCTCCACCTGCTCGATGCCGATCTCGACGGCCGGTACGCCACGAGCGGCGACCTCTGGTGGTTCGGGCCGACGGAGCATCTCCAGCAGGTGCGCCGCCTCGTTCCCGACTCGATGGTCGAGGCGGACGAGCCCATCTTCATCGGAGGCCGCGCGTGGCGGATCGTCTCCGTGGACCGGGGCGGAGCCGCGGTGCTGATGGTCGATCCGAACGCGGGGACCGTGGACGCGTACTTCGAACGCCGGAGCGAGCGCGTGAACCGCGAGCGGTGGTGGCCGACCTTCCGTGCGGAGGAGGCGGACTTCCGGCGCGAGCACGGCATCGACCCCGCTCGTCCGAAGGCCGCCGCGGCCGTGCCCTGGCACCACGACGTCGATCTCGCCGCCGCGCTCGCCCAGGCCCGGCGGGAGAACAAGCCCGTCCTCGCGGACTTCGAGGCGGACTGGTGCGCGTGGTGCAAGCGCTTCGACTACTACGTCTACGGCGACCAGGAAGTCGCCGAACTGCTCCGCCGCTTCGTGCTCGTCAAGATCAACAACGAGTTCCACTTCAGCGGCGACTACCAGCGACTCGGCGGGAAGGGCCTGCCCTTCCTCATCTTCCTCCGGCCGGACGGCAGCCCGCTCGAGATCAAGATTCCCGACGGGGAGGGGCGGACGCAGACGTGTTCCGGTCCTCCGGGATTCCAGCCTCCGCGCGAGTTCGCGGCGACGCTCCGGGCTGCGCTCGCGAGTTGGGAGTCGTCGCGCTGACGGGCTCCTCGTCGAGCGTCGCCCGGAGGCGCAGGGCCACCGGGTGATCGGGCCGGAAGCGGAGCGCCGCTCGGAGCTCCTTCCTCGCGGCGTCCCTGTCGCCGGTCACGGCGTGCGTCCAGGCGGCCACGACGAGCGTCTCGGCGTCCTGGAAGTGCCACCTTCCGTAGGCGGCCAGACCGTCCCGGGCCGAGAGGAAGCGCTTCGGTTCGGCGAAGCACTCGTCGAGCAGGAGGCGGTCGCGTCCCGATACTCGACCCAGTTCGTGAAGACGGCGGAGACGGCGGGCCGCGGCGCCGTGGTCACTCTGCATGACGGCGCACATCAGGAGGCCGAGGACGGCGCGGGCGTCGTCCGGCGTGGCGCTCTCGACCGCCCCGAAGTCGGTGGCCGCGTCTTCGAACGCGCCGTGGCGGAAGCGCTCCATCGCCAACGTGAGGCGAGCCTCGGGAGCCAGTGTCGCGGGGTCGATCGCCGCCGCGCCCTCCGTGTCCAGCGCCGCTTCGGCGATCGGGCACTCCGTGAAGGGTCGGTCGGTGCCGGGACAGACGAGGCCCTCGAACACGGGGCGCTCGACGTTCGACGCGCAGGGCCAGCGATCGAAGAACCAGTGCCGGGCGTGGCGGTGGTGCGACGGTACGCCGTCGCGATCGAGGTAGTGGCGCAGCAGCGCCCAGCCCTGCCCCCGCTCGTGGAACCGGCGCACGTGGGCGCACGCGCACCCGCGATCGCCGAGGGGACGGGCGCTGCGCCCTGGCTCGCCGCCGCGGCAGAACGCCTGGCGCCGGCGGCCGATACCGTCTCCCGCGACGGCGTGCTCCGGCAGGGCCAGCGCGGCCAGTCCGAGAATGACGAGGGACGCGACGACGGTTCGCATGGCTTCCTCCTCTTCGGGTCCGCGCGCCCAGGGTACCGCTACGCCTCGGGGGCCCTTCGAGGACGGGAGGGCCCTCCTCCTGGGGCCTCGACCCCGCGGCGAACGCCCTCCGCGGCGGGCTCAGACCGGCTGGAGCAGGGCGCGGATCTTCGCGACGAGGTCGTCGCTCATCCGGTCGAGGTCGTACTCGTGCCGCCAACCCCACTCCTCGCGGGCGGCGGAGTCGTCGAGCGCGCGGGGCCAGGAGTCGAGGATGGCCTGGAGCTCGCTGACGGGGTCGAACGAGATCTCGACGCCGGGCACCCTCGCGCGCACGGCGTCGGCAAACTCCTCCGCGGTGGGGCTGATGGCGGCGATGTTGTAGATGCAGCGCCGCAGCTTCCTCTTCGGCGCGGCCATCAACTCGACCATCGCGCGCAGGGCGTCCGGCATGTACATGAACGGGATGCGCGCCTGCGGCTCGCAGAACGCCTCGTAGCTGCCGGAACGGATGCCTTCGACGAACATGAAGAGCGCGTAGTCGCTCGTGCCGCCGCCGGGGATGCCCGCGTTGATGAGTCCGGGGAAGCGGACGCCGCGGAAGTCGATGCCGTACTTTTCCTGGTAGTACTCGCCGAGCAACTCGCCGGCCACCTTGGTGAGGCCGTACATCGTCGTCGGCCGCATCGAGATCTCGTTCGGCACCGGGTCGGGGAGCCCGGGGCCGAAGGCCGCGATCGTGCTCGCGTAGAAGACCTGCGGCGCCTCGAACAGTCGGGCCGCCTCGAGGACGTTGTGCGTGCCCGCCATGTTCACGCGGTACGCATGGTGCGGGGCGTGCTCGCCCTTCGCGGAGAGGACCGCGGCGAGGTGGTACACGCGTTCCGGGCGGGTCTCCTCGAAGACGTCGTTCACCTCGGGCGCGAGCGTCACGTCGCCGCGGATCCACTCCACCGCGGCCGGGCAACTTTCCGGGCGCGGGGCGACGTCGAAGGCGACGACGCGCCCTCCCTTCTCCACGAGGAGCGGAAGGAGATCCGTCCCCACCTGCCCGGCCGCACCCGTCACGAGAATCCTCATGGCGCCATGATCGGAGAGCGGCGGAACGCTGGTAACCCCTTTTCCGGGTGATTCCCTCGCCCCCTCACGCGTCCTTCGCACGGTAGCGATGGGCCAGGATGCGGAGCAGGTCGCCCGCCAGGAGACTCGGCAGGCGGTCCTTGCGCCGGACGACCGCGATGGGGCGCTGGGGGAAGCTCCCGTCGAACCGCCGGATCCGCATGCGCCCGTGGTCGTCCAGCCGCACGGCCATCTGCGGCAGGATGGAGAATCCCAGACCGTCGGCCACGTAGGCCTTGACCACCTCCAGGTTTCCCGACTCCATCACGATCGAGGGGCGCACCCCCGCGTCGGCCAGGCCCCGGTCGATCAGGGCCCTGGTCTCCGAGGGCCGGGCCAGGAAGACGGCGGGTTCCCGGTCCAGCGAGGCCGGCGCGGCCCGTTCGGCCGACGCGAGGGGATGGTCGAGCGGCAGGGCGAGGAAGAAGTCCTCGAGGAAGAGGGTGCGCGCCCACAGCGCCGCGTCCAGCCACGGGGGGCGGGTCACGATCCCGAGGTCCGCCTCCCTCCGCAGGACGAGTTCCAGGATGCGGCGCGACCCGTGGTTGTGGATGACCACCTCGGCCAGGGGGCGCACGCGCCGGAACTGCCCCAGGACCGGGGGCAGCAGGCTCAGCGCGACCGTGTCCCCGCAGGCCAGGGTCAGGGTGCCCCGCTCCGGCGACGCCATCTCCCGGATCCGCCGCGTGGCGTCCTCCGTCGCGCCCAGGGCCACCTCCGCGGCCTCGAGGAGGATCTTGCCCGCCGGCGTCAGCCGGACGCCGCGGGCGTCCCGCTCCATCAGGCGGCAGCCCGTCTCCTTCTCCAGGGACTTGATGTGGAGGCTCACCGCCGGCTGGGTCATGCGAAGCACCTTCGCCGCCGCCGTGAAGGAGCCCTCCGTCACCACCGTCCGGAAGGAGAGGAGTTGCCGCATCTCCACCGCTTCGCGCCTCAGCGCGGCGGCGCCGACACCGGCGCTTTCGGACTCGAGATCTCCTGGACCGCCAGCGTGACGTCGGTCGTGCGCCCCGCCTTCACCACGACGGTCGTAGGCTCCAGCGTCCGGTAACTGTGGCCGTCCTGGGTCGTGCGCGGCGACGGCGTCACCTGCAGCCGGTAGGGACCCGGCGCGAGGTGCCGCCACAGGTTCACCCCCGACCCGTCCGTCTGACGGAGTTCGTTCCAGGTGTTCGCCGTGAACTTCACGCCCTCTCGCTGGAGCGCCTGCCAGTTCGGCCACACCGGCTGGCCGCCCTCCGTCTGCACCACGATCTGCGCGTAGGGCACCACCGCGCCGCTCTCGTCCACGACGAGCGTCCGGATGGCCCCGGGCGGCCGCTCCCGCAAGTCGAGGAGTCGCTGCTCGCCGACCTGGAGGTCCACCGCCTCCTCGAAGTTCACGCCGCTCGGGGGCTGCACCCTCACCACGTAGGCGCCCGTGCCCAGCCCCCTCAGCACGTAGTGGCCCTGGTCGTCCGTCCGGGCGGAGGCCGACGGAAGGGCGCCGTCGGCCGAGTGTCCGGACGCCCAGATGTGCGCGCCGGCGATCGGCTGGTTCGTCTCGTCGGAGACCAGCCGTCCCTTGATGACGGACCCCTCGGACAGCGTCACGGCGGCCTCGCTGCCCCGGCCGTCGGTGACGCGCACGCGGACCGCCTGGGTCGAGATGTAGCCCTCGGGCGTCCGCACGATCAGGTCGTACTCGCCGCCGGACAGGCTCTCCAGGTGGAAGGTGCCGTCGTCGGGGCTGAACGTGCCCGAGCTTCCGCCGCCGCTGACGTAGCCGACGCCCTGGATGTAGCGCACGGAGCGGGCCCGCTGGGGCTGCTCCTTCACCGGCGTCGCCGTGACCGTGAAGGTCCCCGCGTAGCCCCGGCCCGCGTACTCGACCCGACCGTCGATCCAGCCGAGCGGGACGAGCGTGAGCACCAGGTCGGTCCGGCCGCCGGTCACGCCGTTCTCGCTCTCGGAGCGGTAACCCGCCGCCTGCGCGTAGACGCGGTAGGTCCCGTCGGTGGCGCCGTGGAGGACGAAGCGTCCGTCGCTCTGGCTCCGCCCCGACAGGCCCTTGCTCGTCCCGGGTCCGCCCGGCTGCCGCGACGGGTTGGCGCTCACGAGCGCCCCGGGGATGCCCTGGCCATCGGTGTCGCGCACCCACCCCTCGACGGTGAGACCCTCGCCGAGGACCACCTGGCGATTCAGTTGCGCCGCACCGCTCACCGTCACGGGGTCCGGGTCGATGACCGTGTCGAGGCCCGAACTCACGGTGAGGCGATACGTCATCGCCGGGGCGTCGGCGATCAGGAAGCTCCCGTCCTCGCCCGTGACCGCCTCGAGGTCGGTGAGTGTCGGGTCCTGGAGCATCTGCACGAGGCCCCAGTCCATGCGGCCCGAACTCGACTGCATCAGTTGCCAGTCCACCTCCAGGCGGACCAGGGCGCCCGCGACGGGCGAACCACCGCCGTCCGTCACCGTGCCGCCCACCCGACCCGTGCCGCCCAGCCGGATCTCGACGGGCTTGGGGCCCTCCCCTTCCTTGGGCATGTGGCCGTAGGCGCTGCCGATGCCCTCGCCCTCGGCCAACGCCACGATCTGGGTGGCCTGGTTCTTCCCTGTGATCCAGGAGGCGGCCGGGAGCTCGAACCGGCCGTCCGACCCGGTGGTCACCTCGATCCGGTCCTGGCCCGTCCGGACGTACGGATAGGTCACCCTCGCCCCCGAGACCGGCTGCCCGGTGGATCCGTAGACCCGCCCCTCGAAGACACCCCGCTCGGTGGGCACGTGCACGTCGTAGGTCATCCGCCGATCGCCCGCGTCCTGGAGCTGCGGCCAGAGGGTCACGTCCGGTCGATCCGGAGCCGAGACCTCCATCGACACCCACTGGCCCTGGGGCGCGAGCGCCTCGATCTCGTAGTGCCCCGCGTCGTCGCTCGTGACGGGCTCCGACGGCTGGAGCCAGGGTTGATTGGGGTAGGCGAGACGGATCGAGGCCCCGGCGATCGGGAGATCGACCCCCTCCGTCAGCACGCGACCCTCGATCCGGAGGGGCTCCGGGAGGACGATCGTGAGCTTCTCGGTCTGGCCCGGGGCGACGCCCACGCCCCCCTGCTGGATGCCGGCCTTGCCGTCGGCGGTCACCAGCACGTTCCCGGTTCCCGTCGGGACCGAGGGGAACGAGGCGACCCCGTTCTCGTTCGTCGTCGCCTCGGTGACCACGACCTCGACGTAGTTGCCGATGCTGTGGAGGACCTTCGCGCCCGCGACGACGGCGCCCTCGCCGTCCTTGACGGTCACCTCCAGGGCGCCGCCCCGGTCGAGGACGACGTCCACGCGATAGCCCCGGGTGCTGATCATCTTGACGCTGGGCGCATACCCCGACGCCTCCACCCTCATGCGGAGGCGCGCGCCTTCGGGCGCCGGCCCGACGAGGTAGGTCCCGTCCTCCTCCGTCAGCGCGGTCGCCATCGCCGGGGGATCCGCCTGGATCCTCGCCCACCGGGTCGAGGCGTCCCGGGGCAGGAGCTTCACGATCGCGCCCTCCACGGGGTCGCCGCTGCCGTCCACGACGCGGCCGAACACGCCTTCGCTCCGGTCGAACGCCGGCTTCCTGGCCGCCTCGCGCATCGCCTCGAGCTCTTCCACGGTGGGCGGCGCCTTCGCCCCCGGAGCGGCCCGGAGCACGCCCCCCTCGGGGCCGGCGGAGCCCCCGTCCCCAAGGCCGACTCCCTCGCTGCCCCGGTCCAGGTAGGCGGGCGGGCCCGAGAGCGAGCCCTCGGCCACGAACCAGCCCACGGCGCCGACCGCCCCGACGGTCGCGAGGATCAGGAGCAGGCTGAGTCTTCGCTGCATGGCGACGTCCCCCCTTCGAAGACGCGGGGCGCGTTCCCCGTCAAGGCCAGTCTCCCGCCACCCGGACCGTCTCCTGGACCTCTCGCTTCGCCCCGTCGGGGAGCGTGAGGGCCAGGGGAATCGAGATCCAGCCCTTCAGCCGGCCGTGCCCGATCGGCGCGCCTTCCGGGATGCGGACCACGATGTCGGCGCCCGACTCCTGCGGGGCGACCCTCGCCTCCAGGACGTCGGCCGGGTACGTCTTCGGCGTGCCGACCTCGACCGAGCTTCGCCCGATCGACCGCACCTGGACGGTCCACGACGCGGCCCGCCCCTCGACGTCGAGCGTGTGCACGTCCAGCTTCGGCGGCACGATCTCGTACGGTGCGAAGGGCTCGCCCTCCATCGGCACCACGAGATGGCCGGCCTCGGGGTCGTCGCTCAGCACGTCGAGCTTCTTGCCGCGCATCGGCATCGGCGGCACGTGACCCGAAGCGAAGCGGATCGTGACCTCCCGCTTCTCCGAGGGCCCGATGTTCTGCCGGAAGGGCAGCACCTGGAAGCAGACGCAGTTCGGCACCACGTCGGTCACGAGAACGGGCGAGGGGCCCCGGTTCTCCAGCACCAGCGTCCGGTCCACGACGTCCTTCCACACCACCCGCCCGAAGTCGAGCTTCGCGGGCCGCGCCACCAGGTGGCCGGCCTCGCCCCTGCCGCAGCCACCGGGCCCGAGGGCGGCGAGGAGGAGGACGACGACGAAGGCCGGGGGAGCGGGAGTCCGAGCGTTCATGGCGGTCCGTCACTGTAGCCCGAACCCCTCGACCGCATCGTCGCGGTCCCCTCCTTGGACGACGGCGGGACCCTCGGGTTCGCGGCTACGGCGTCTCGGACGCCGGCGCCGGGGGGACGGTCTCCACGGCGAGGGCCCCCGTGACGGGCGACGCCAGGTACCGGGAGCCCGGGTCCGAGGTGGTGGGAGGCGCGGGGGGAGGCGGGGGCGTCGGCCGCACCTGCGTCACGGCCGCCGGGGTCGCCGACGGCCCCGCGGGCGTGTTCGCCGTCTCCGGCCCCGGGCGCCTCCCCTTGGGGTCCGCCAGGGCGCAGGCGGCCAGGACGACCGACAGGACGGTCGCGAGCAGGAGTCGGGCAGTGCGCCGGGCCATGGGAGTCCTCCCCACCATCACGCGTAGAGTACGCCACGCGGGAGTAGCGTGCGAGGGAGACGCCCATGACCACGATGAACCTGGACTTCACGGGCAAGAAGGCTCTCGTCACCGGCGGGAGCCGGGGAATCGGCCGCGCCATCGCCATCCGCCTCGCCGAGAGCGGCTGCGACGTGGCGATCAACTACCTTCGCAACCAGAAGCCCGCCATGGAAACGAGCGAGGCCGTCCAGGCGCTCGGACGGCGCGCGCTCCTGATCAAGGGGAACGTCGCCGCCGTGGCCGCCCACGCGGAGCTCTTCCAGCGGATCCACGACGAGTTCGGAGGCCTGGACTTCCTCATCAGCAACGCGGCCTCCGGCGTCATCAAGCCGGCGCTGGAGCTCACCCCGCGCCACTGGCAGTGGACGATGGACATCAACGCCGCCGCCCTCCTCTCCCTGGCCCAGCACTCGCTGCCGATGATGCGCGAGGGGGGCGGCTCGATCGTCGCCGTCTCGAGCCTCGGCGCGATCCGCGCGATCCCCAACTACGCCGCCGTGGGGGCCAGCAAGGCGGCCCTGGAGAGCCTCGTGCGCCACCTCGCCGTCGAGCTGGCGTGCCAGGGGATCCGCGTGAACGCCGTCTCCGCGGGCGTCGTGGACACGGAGGCCCTGCGGCACTTCCCCAACCGGGAGGAGATGCTGACCGAGAGCGCGCGGCGCACCCCCGCGGGCCACCTCGTGGAGCCCGCCGACGTCGCCGACGCCGTCCTCTTCCTGCTGGGGCCGCTCGCCTCCATGGTGGTCGGGCACACCCTGGTCGTGGACGGCGGCTACTCGATCGTGGCCTGAGAGCGTGGGAAGGAGACCCACCCTCGCGCCGGCCTGGAACGGCCCGCGTCTCAGTACATGAAGAGGCGGAACCAGACGCTCCACGGCCCGGCCTGATCGCCCCGGAGCGCCCGGACCCGCCAGCGGTAGCGGCCGCGCGCCACGCGGGGCGGGCGGTAGCGGGGCGCCGTGACCCGGTGCGAGGTCGCCGGTCCGAACGCCCCCCCCTGGGCCTCCCGCTCCAGGACCCACTCGTAGCCCTGGGCGCCCCGCACCGCGGTCCACTGGAAGGTCGCCCCGTAGTCCTCGGGGAAGCTCTGCCCTTCGGAGGGGGAGATGAGCGTCGGCACCCCCAGCGCGGCGGACGTCTCCGGCGGGGTCGGCTCGAGGGCCGGCTCCTCGGGCCCCGGGGTTGCCTCGGAGCCCTCCGTCGTCTCCGGGCGTCCTCCGACGCCCACGAACAGGTGGACCTCGTCCTTCGGCCCCACGATGGAGTCCGCGAGCGGCAGCTGGGTCAGGACGACCCCACGCTTGCTGGGGGCGCTCGGCAGCGCCCACATCTTCGGGGCGAGACCCGCCTTGCGGAGGCGTGCCGCCGCGGCGTCCACCGGCGCGCCGACCACGGACGGCATGCCCTGGTGCCCTTCGGGCATGTCCCGGACCGCCACCACCACGGTGGCGGTCTGGCCCTTCGCGAGCGTCGTGCCCGGGAACGGGACCTGGTTCACGATCCGGCCCTCGAGGTCCGGAATGCCCACGGTCCGCTCGACGCGCAGCGTCCAGCCGTCGAGCGCGTCCCGCGCCTCCTCGATCTGGAGCCCGAGGACGGACGGGAGCGGCGGCCCCGCCGTGTCGGGCCGGCGGCCCGGTTCCAGCTTGGAGAGATCGACGAGGGGCGGCGGCGGCGTCTCGGCCGGGCGCGTCCGGGGCCGGCTGGACCGGGGCGGGGGGCGGGGTCTCGACGGGCGGCTCGCCCTCCCCCTCGCCCATCTCGGGGGGCGGCGTGCGGGCGACCACGAGTTCCACGATGCTGCCCTCGGGGCGGCGGGCCTGGGCCGCGGGATCCTGGCGCAGGACCGTTCCCGCCTCCCCCTCGTCGCTCCACGTGACCGCCGGGGTGAACCCGGCCGCCTCGATCCGGGTCCGCGCTGCCTCCAGGGTCATGCCTACGACCCCGGGCACTTCCGCCTCGTCCGCCCGCGCCCCCGGCGCCACCGTCACCAGCAAGGTGAGGGCGAAGGGGGCCAGCATCCACCGCATGCCGATCATCGCGCGTCTCCCGAGGCCGCTTCGCCGCGCGAGGCGGCCCGTGAAGGATAGGACGACTCCGACCTACTCGGTACCGGAGAAGGCCGTGCCGACCAGGACCAGGCAGCGGTCGGCGGCATACGGATCCACCGTCGGATCCCGCGTCGCGGCCGCGGCGCAGCGCGCACACCACCGGTCCGAGGTGAGCCGCCGTCGGCGCTCCAGGGTGTCCCCACAGACGGGGCAGCGGTAGTGGAAGACGCGTCCCGGCAGCGCCCGGCCGTGTTGCAGGCCGCCCGCGGTCCGGCACACGCGCCGGAACTCCGGCGTGTGGCCGAAGTCCCTTCCCATCACGGCCAGCCCGACGTGGACGGCCTCGTGGACCAGGATCCCCGCGAGATCCTGGGGGTAGACCTCGAAGTAGGCGGGGGAGAGCTCGATCGTCGCGGCCAGGAAGGTGCGCCCCGACCCGTGGATGACGGCGCGGCCGGCGCGCCGCAGCCGACGGTTCCACGCGACGGGCACGTCGGGCCAGACCGGGATGCCGAGCACCCCGGCCACGGCGCGGTAGGCCTCCCGCGTCCTCTCTCGGATGTCGCGCGGCGCCAGCACGGTGCGTCGACTCTACGGCAGGCGTCCCACACACTTCGACCTACACTCCTCCATGATGCGCGTCCCCGTCGTCCTTCCCGGCCTGCTCCTGCTTCTCGCCGCGTGCGGCGGGCCCCGGGGCGACGATCCGCAACGAAGCGCGCAGGCCGTCTTCGACGCCTCGATGGCAGCCGTCGCCGCCGCGGACCTGGACGCCCTCTGGCCGCTCCTCACCGAGCCCGCCCGGGCGGGGGTCGAGAAGCAGCTCGCCTACTGGCAGAAGCAGTTCTCGGATCCGGACACGGGGGCCTTCCTCCGCGAGGAGATCCGCCGGCGCCTGGGGCCCATCGGCGAGGACCGCTTCGAGCTGGCGGCCAAGGGCAGCCTCCGGGACGTCTTCCGCCTGATGATGGAGGCCGATCCCCGGCCCGCGAAACCCAAGCAGCGCGCCCTCGTCGTCTCCTCCGACGGGAAGCAGGTCCGGATCCGCTACGATTCGCCCTCCGGCGACCAGGTGAAGGAGGTGGAGGCCCTGCTCGTCCAGCGCCCGAGTGGCTGGTACGTGGCGTCGTTCTCCCTCTAGCCCGCAGGCTGGCCCCGTCCCGGGCGGGCCACGGGCGGCTTCGCCCCCGCTCGGCTACACTCTCCGCCGTGTACGAGCACGGAGTTCCCGTCCTCCGCCCGCCGGTCCGGCTCAGCGCGCAGTCCCTGCCCCTGTTCGAGCGGGTGACGCGGGCGTACGCCGACGGCAGCCAGGGCGGGGTGGTGCTCGATCTCCGCGAGGTCCGGGCGATCACCAGCGCCGGCCTCGGCCACCTCGTGACGCTGGGGCGGAGCCTGTGGGAGCACGAGGCCGTCCTCGTCCTCGCCGGGGCGAACCGCACGGTCCTCAAGCTGCTCAAGACCGTCGGCCTGGACCGCGTCCTGCCGCACTTCACGACGGTAGGGGAGGCGGCGGCGTGGTTGCGCGAGCGCCGGAAGACGCCCTCGTGATGTCCGACACCATCTTCCTCGAGGGCCTGGAGGTGCGGGGCATCATCGGGCTGGAGGCGTGGGAGCGCGAGAAGCCCCAGACCATCCGGATCGACCTCGAGATGGCGTGCGACGCGGCCGCCGCGGCGACGAACGACGACATCGCCGAGACGATCAACTACCGGGCGGTCGCGAAGGCGATCTTCCGCTACGTCGAAGAGAACCAACCCCTGCTCCTGGAGACGCTCGCCCATCGACTGGCCGAGATGATCCGGAGGGAGCACGGGGTCCGGTGGATCCGGCTTCGCGCGAGCAAGCCGGGGGCGATTCGCTTCAGCGAGAACGTCGGCGTGGAGGTGGTGCGCGGCGACCGATGAGCGGTCGGAGGGTGCACGAGGCCCTGATTGCCCTCGGCTCCAACATCGAGCCCGAGGCGAACGTGCGCGCGGCGATGGCCCTGCTCGCCGCCCGCTTCGGGGTCACGGGCGCCTCGCCGACGTATCGCTGCTCCGCCGTCGGCGCGTCGGCGCCCCAGCCGGCGTACCTCAACCTGGTGGTGCGGCTCCGAACGGACTGCGGCCCCCGCGCGCTTCGGGAGGCCTGCCGGCGGATCGAGGAGCAGCGCGGCCGCCGACGCGGCGCGGACCGCTACGCCCCGCGGACCCTGGACCTCGACGTGCTCCTCTTCGACGACCGGATCGCCGACTTCGGGACGTGGCGGCTGCCCGATCCCGACCTCGCCATGCGTCCCTTCGCGCTGGTGCCCGCCGCGGACGTGGCGCCCGCGTGGCGGCATCCCCTCACCGGCCGCTCCCTGGGCGCCATGCGGGACGCCCTCGACCCCCAGGCCCGCGCCACGCTTCGGCCCCTCCGTCCGTGAGCGCCCCCAGGAGCTCCTCGAGGCGGTGGATGACGAGCGTTCCGTCCGGCCCGGGGCGGTCGCCGCCCAGGCGCACGGCCCGCATCCCCACCGCCATCGCACCGGCGACGTCCGCCTCGTCGTCGTCGCCCACCATCAGGGCCCGGTGCGGGGGCACACGGGCCTCGGCGAGGGCCGTCCGGTAGATCCGCGGATCGGGCTTCTCGGCTCCGACCCGGAACGACACGACGACGGGGTCGAGGAGCGGGGCGAGACCCAGCCCCTCGAGGATCCCCGGCAGGCGGTCGTCCCAGTTCGAGATCAGCCCCGTGCGGTAGCCCCGGGCACGAAGGGACGCGAGCGTCTCGCGGGCGCGGTCCGCGAGAACCCAGGATGCCGGGTCGGTGAAGGCCGCGTAGACCTCCTCGAAGAGGGCGTCCGGATCCGGCGCTCTGCCGATGCGCGCGAAGGTGCCGTCGACGACCTCCCGCCACCACGCGCGGTCTTGCACGCGACCGTCGAGCTTCTTTCGGCGGAAGACCTCGACGAAGGCGGCGAGGACGGCCTCGGGATCCGCCGCGAGACCCTGGCGTGCGGCCGCGCGGGCGTAGACCCTCCCGACGTCTTCCCGGGGTCGGACGAGGGTGCCTCCAGCGTCGAAGAAGACGACCTCGATGGCGTTCATCCGTGAGAGTCTACGACTCGAGGGGTAGACTCGCCGCGATGGAGATCCGCGTCGAAAAGCGTGGGAGCGTCGTCGTCCTGACGCCCTCGGGCGACATGGACTCGAGCACGCTCCCGTCCTTCGAGAACCGCTTCGCCGCCCTGCTCCGGGACGGCGACCGTTCGATGCTCTGGGACCTCGGCCAGGTCGGCATCCTGCCGTCCTCGGGCGTCGGCTTCCTCCTCCAGGCGGGGCGCCGTCTGCAGGCCCTCGGCGGTCGGATGGCGCTCGCCCGCGCCGGGAAGCTCGCACGCTCCACCCTGAGCACGCTCGGCGTGCTGGACGTCTTCCGGCTCTACGACAGCGTCGGAGACGGCGTGGCCGCGCTGCAGGAGCAGGCCCAGGGTGGGAACGAACCCCGCCGGTAGCGTGGGCCGCCCGCAGCAGCCTCTGATGGTTGGCCTCAGCGGACGAGCGGGATCACGTGCAGGTCCCCGACGGGGCCCGTCTCCTCCTCCGCGTCCTCGTCGAGCAACCCCTCGCCGGCGAACGTCCAGATCTCGGACGGGTCGGCGTCCTCGGGCACCACCAGCTCGAGCGTGCCGTCCATGAGCGCGAGCGAGAGCGTGGTCCCGGGCAGACGCTCCCAGTCCTTCCGCCTCAGCGGCAGCTCCAGGAAGAGGTCCAGGTCCACCGCCCAGAGCCCGGGTTCGACGGGATCGCCGAAGCGGTACCATCCCGCGGCCGTGTCCAGCCCCGCCCGGAAGCGGGCGTGGGCCTCGAACAAGGCGTCCTCGACCCGGAGCGTCCCGACGCCCGCCCGGTCCTCCAGGTGGTGCTGGATCTCGTGGGCGAGCGTCTCCTCGAGCTCGCCCTCCGCGTCGAAGGAGGGGTCCTCCTCCGCCAGGGACGCGAACGATCCGTAGTACAGGTGGACGATCGACCGGAAGGGGTCCTGCCCCGTGGGCTCGGAGAGCGGCGAGGTCTCGCATTCCCCGAGGGTGAAGACGCCCGGGACGTGGGGGTGCCTCCTCGCGTCCCGGTGGACGTCCACCGTGTCGATGCCCGTCATGAACGCCTCCGGGTAGGACGCGGCGAGTTCCCGGGCCCGGCGGGCGAAGGCGTCGAAGTCCATCACGGCGACGGGAGGATACCCTCGCGAGGCCGTCCGGCCCGGTTTGCAACCCCGATGGTCTCCGGCATCCTCTTTCCCTCCCCTGGAGGACCGTCTTGAGACGCACGTTTCCCCTTCTCCTGTGCCTCGCCGCCGTCCTCCCCCTGGCCCGCGCATCGGACGAGGACGCTCCGACCCCTCGGATCGTTCCGAGCACGCCGGCTCCCGACGCCGCCCCCGACACGCCGAACCACCCCTCCGTGCTCCGGAAGCCCTTCGCGAACGAGCGCCACTTCGCCTCGCTCCGGCAGCTCACCTTCGGGGGGCAGAACGCGGAGGCGTACTGGTCGTTCGACGAGAAGAAGCTGATCTTCCAGGCCACGCGCGGCCGGCTGAAGGCGGACCAGATCTTCACCATGAATGCCGACGGGTCGGACCTGACCCTCGTCAGCACGGGCAAGGGCCGTACGACCTGCTCGTACTTCCTTCCCGGCGACCGGCGCATTCTCTACGCCTCGACGCACCTCGCCGGCGACGCGCCGCCCGTGGAGCCGCCCTTCGATCCGAAGCTCGGCTACGTCTGGTCGGTGTTCGACAGCTACGACATCTTCACGGGCCCCCTGGGCGGCGACGAGCTCGTGAACCTGACGCACAGCCCCGGGTACGACGCGGAGGGGACCGTTTCGCCCAAGGGCGATCGCATCGTGTTCACCTCGGACCGGGACGGCGATCTCGACATCTACACGATGACCATGGACGGCACGGACGTGAAGCGCCTGACGAACGCGCCGGGCTACGACGGCGGCGCGTTCTTCTCCTGGGACGGCAAGAAGATCGTGTGGCGGGCGCCGGCCCCCGGCGACGTGGACGTCGAGGAGACGAAGGCGCTGCTCGCGAGGCAGTTGGTCCGACCCAACCGGCTCGAGATCTGGGTCATGGACGCCGACGGGTCGAACAAGAAGATGGTGACGAACAACGGGGCGGCCAACTTCGGGCCCTTCTGGCATCCAGACGACCGCCGTGTCATCTTCGCCTCCAACAAGGACGATCCGCGGCGCCGGAACTTCGATCTCTACATGGTGGACACCCAGACGGGAGACGTGGAGCGGATCACCTATTTCGAGAGGACCCGCCCGGGGGCCCACGGCCCCGACGACTTCGACGGCTTCCCGATGTTCACGTCCGACGCGAAGCGGCTGGTCTTCTGCTCGAACCGGTTCAACGACATACCCAACGAGACGAACGTGTTCGTGGCCGACTGGAGGGAGTAGGCGGGTTCGCATGCCCCTGCGCATCGAGGAGTTCGGCACCGTCCTGAGGCGGCTCCTGCGCGCCGTCCGCTACGCCTCCCTCGGCCTGATCGCGGTGGTGGGCCTCCTCCTCGGATTCCGCGTGGCGGACATCGCCCGCTGGTTCTGGGCGATCCACCCCTTCCTCGGGATCGCCTTCCTCCTGGCGCTGGGGCTGGTCCTCGCGTGGTTCGTCGGGCGGCCGCTCTACCGCTTCTTCCGGGTCCCGGTCGTCATGCGTCCGCCGAAGCTCCCGCCCGTGGCGGATCGGAAGCCGACCCACGTGGTGCGACACCTCCGGTACCTCGGGCGGTACGTGGAGGCCCTTCCAGAGAACCCGGAGTGGTCCGGGGACGACGCGCTCGTTCGCGAGACCGTCGCCGCCTGCCGGGCCCTCGAAGCCGAGGCCGGCCGGGTCCCCGCCGCGGACATGGGGCGGCTGACGGCGGAGGTGCGGCGGCTCGAGGACGGCCGGATCGGGCGCCTCCTCGAACCCCTGGACCGGAAGACCGCCGACGCCATCCGCGCCGAGGCCTTCCGCATCGGGGTCGCCACGGCGGTATCGCCCTACGGCATGCTCGACGCCTTCATCGTGCTCTGGCGCAACTGCAACCTGATCGCGCGGATCGCCTGCATCTACTACGGTCGGCCGAGCCCGCGGGGGACGTTCGCCATCCTCCGGGACGTTTCGCTCGCGACGGCGGCCGGCGCCTACATGGACAACCTCGGCGAGCTGGCCGGGGAGTTCGTCGGCTCGCTCGCCGGCAAGACCGCGGGCTTCTTCGCCGGCCCGTTGATGGAAGGCTGTCTGAACGCGGTGGCGACGCTCCGGATCGGCTACCTCGCGAAGCGCCGTTGCCGCGCGTTCCAGGCGTGGACGGAACGGACGGCCGCGAGCGCCACGCGGGACGCGCTCGTCGAGGCGGGGCGCCATTCCGCGGGTCTGGTCGCGGACGTCGTGCGGACCGTGGGCGGGGGCATCCTTCGCATCCCGGCGAAGGCGCTCGGGGGCCTCGTGGAGCGCGTGACGGCGGTCTTCCGTCGGACGACCGAAGGCAGCCCCGCCCCCTCCTCCTGACCCGGGGGCGAGTGCGGTGGCGCGCTGGTCGGGCCATCTCTACAATCGCGGCTTCGGTCAACGGGTCGGTTCGCGTCGGCCCGGACGAGCGGGAGTGGAGGCATGCGCCAGGCCGACGGGAGCCCGGAAGCAGCGGTGGACCTGGAGGTGCTCCGGACGGCCACCGGCGGGGATCGTGACCTGATGCAGGAGCTGGCCGAGCTCTACCTGGGCAACACCGAGCTCATGTTGCGGGGCCTCGGGGACGCCTTGGAGAACAAGGAGGTGGACCGGCTGCGCCGGATCGGCCGGGACCTGAGGGACGCGAGCGAGGGCGTGGGGGCCGGGCCGTCCTACCGGATCTTCGCTCGTCTGGAGAAGGCCGCCGCCGCCGGCGACTTCGACGACATCCGCGCTCTCATGCTGGAGGGACGGCGGGAATTCGATCGCGTCCAGAAGGCGCTCGGGGACCTGCGCTGAGCGAAGGACGCGCCCCCCGGGCGGCTCCCCCCGACGCCGTCCTGCTGGTCCAACTCGGGACGCCCGACGCGCCGACGCCGCCGGCCGTGCGGCGCTACCTGGCGGCGTTCCTCTCGGACCGTCGCGTAGTGGACGCGCCGCGGCTCCTGTGGTGGTTGATCCTGCACGGCATCGTCCTCAGGACGAGGCCCCGACATTCGGCGGCGCTCTACCGGAACGTGTGGACCGACGAGGGCTCCCCCCTGCTCGCGACGACGCTCGCCCAGCAGCGGGGCCTTCAACATCGGCTCGGGAGCGATGTCCGCGTGGAGATGGGCATGCGGTACGGAAGCCCGTCCGTCGCGGATGCGCTGGACCGGCTCGCGTCGGCGGGATGCCGCGCCGTCCTGGTGCTCCCCCTGTTCCCGCAGTACGCCAGCGCCACCACCGCCTCCGTGCTGGACGCGGTCGCGGCGTGGGCCCGGGGGACGCGGGACGTGCCCGCCCTGACCTTCGTGCGCTCGTTCGCCGATCACCCGGCCTGGATCCGGAGTCTCGCTGCGGAGGTGGAGCAGGCGGGCGTGCGGCCCACGCCGGACGCCCCGCTCCTGCTCTCCTTCCACGGGATCCCCCGCCGCTACGCCGAGACGGGGGACCCGTACGGGGACGAGTGCCGGGCCACGGCGAGTGCCCTGGCACGGGCGTTGGCCCTCGAGGAAGGGGCCTGGCGCGTCTGCTTCCAGTCCCGGTTCGGCCGGGAGCCCTGGCTTTCGCCGTACCTGGACGAGGTCCTCGCGGCGTTGCCGCGGGAGGGGACGAAGCGCGTCGCCGTCGCCACGCCGTCCTTCGTGGCCGACTGTCTGGAGACGATCGACGAAGTCGGTCGGGAGTCCCGCCGGGTGTTCCGGGAAGCCGGCGGGGAGGCCTACACCCGGATCCCCTGTCCGAACGCCTCCGACGCCCTTCTCGACGCCCTCGAGGCGATCGTCCGGGAGGCGGCCGGCGGTGCCCTCCACCCCCGTCTCGAACGCGTATCGTGACCCGGGGCTACCCGGAGGGTCCGTCATGCGTCGCCTCGCCCTGCTCCCCCTCGCCTTGCTCGTGACGGGGCCGCTCTGGCTCCCCGCTGCGGGGGCCCGCGCCGAGGACCCGCCCGAGAAGGATGACGAGGTCACCCTCGACGCGCCCCCGCCCGCGCTGCCGACCGGCCGGGACGCCTTCCTCGAACCCATGCGGCGACCCAACCTGATCGACTACCTGGCGGCCTTGCAGAAGCAGATCGCCCAGTTCGAGTCGTCGCCGCCGCACACCGAGGACGTGACGGCGCTCTACGACGCGTGGAAGGCGATCCTGAGACCGCGCGTTCACCCGATGCTCCGCCGCATCGAGAAGTGGCAGGATCCCAAGCGTTGGCTGTGGGAGGACGGCGAGACCATGCCGACCTCGCTGAAGCCCGACCAGTGGAGCGGGTTCACCCGGGACATGGCGCGACTGGCGACGGAGATCCACGGCGCGTACAAGCAGTACGGAAGCGTGGAGCTCAAGCCGAAGCGGCGCCAGGCCGGCTACGCGCCGCAGATCCGCCCGCCGCAGGTCTACCTCGGCTATCCCTATCCCTCCCTGTACGGAAGCATCCTGGACCGGCAGGCGGCGGGCTCGTTGCTGGGGCGCTGGGCGTCCGGGTCGTACTGGCACCTCCTCGACCGCTTCCGCTACGCCTGGGACTGGAGTTGGTACCGTCGTGCCGCCTGGTACGAGCACTGGCGCAAGCGCCAGGAGGCCACGGACGACCTCTTCGAGAGCCTCCGATCGGACCTCGCCGGGACGCGCGACGTCCTGGGCCAGTCCCTTCTCGGCCTCCAGGCCTTCCTGGCCGCGCTCCAGAACGCGGAGGAGGAACGTCTGCTCGGTCTATGCGAGTCCTGCCGGACGGACGACGAGACGCTGCGCGCGATGGGCGAAACGGCGCTCCGGGCGATGGCCGACAGCCGCCTCGAGGCGGAGCGCTACCGCGGCGACTCCTCGGCGGCCTACGGGACGCTGCTCCGCAAGTGGCTCCGCGCCCAGCGCGCGGCCGTCGAGGTGATGGACGTCGCCCACGAGGATCTCACCTCCGAGGACGCCGCCGCCGAGGACGAGGACGCCGAAGAGAGGGAACCGGCCGGGGACGACCCGGCGGGCGACGAGGGCCGCTAGCCTGCACTACCCACGAACGGACGTGGAATCGCGCGGCCCTGGCACGCCTCTCGCGTCCGATGCCGGCGTTGCTCGTCGTCGGCGACCCTACGGGGTCGCCTCCTCCTCGCGCCTTGGCCTCGAACCCGAGCGACGCACCAGGACACCCTGAGGGAGCTGAGCGAGACCCTCATGGCCCTGCAGCTCCTTGCAGGTCCACGACTTCGGGCTGTCCCGTCGCGCGCTTCGCGGGCAGTGCAGGCGAGCCTGCACTGCCCACGAACGGACGTGGAATCGCGCGGCCCTGGCACGCCTCTCGCGTCCGATGCCGGCGTTGCTCGTCGTCGGCGACCCTACGGGGTCGCCTCCTCCTCGCGCCTTGGCCTCGAACCCGAGCGACGCACCAGGACACCCTGAGGGAGCTGAACGAGGACCCTCATGGCCCTGCAGCCCCTGCAGGTCCACGACTTCGGGCTGTCCCGTCGCGCGCTTCGCGGGCAGTGCAGGCTAGGCCCGAAGGCAGGCTCCGTTCTCCTGCCGACCTCTCGGTCCGTCAGCTTTCCTTGACCGCCTCGATGATCTCCGTGAACGCCTTCTTGCCGTCGTTGAAGAACATGACGGCGTTGTCCATCGAGAAGAGCGGGTTGGGGATGCCGGCGAAGCCGGGGCTCAGCGACCGCTTGATCACGACCACCTGGCGAGCCTTGTCCACGTCGATGATCGGCATGCCGGCGATGGGGCTCTTGGGATCGGTGCGCGCGACGGGGTTCACCACGTCGTTCGCGCCGATCACGATGGCGAGATCGACCGTGTCCATGGTCGAGTTGATCTCTTCCATCTCCTTCAGCTTCTCGTAGTCGACGTTCGCCTCGGCGAGGAGGACGTTCATGTGACCCGGCATGCGGCCGGCCACGGGGTGTACGCCGTACTCCACCTCGCAGCCGTACTTCTGCTCCACGAGGTTTGCGAGGTCGCGCACGGCGTGCTGCGCCTGGGACACCGCCATCCCGTAGCCCGGGACGATGATGACGCGCTGCGCGGTCTCCAGCATCATCGCGATCTCTTCGGCGCTCGTGGACTTGACGGACTTGTAGACCTCGTCGGCGTCCGGGGTGTCGGCCGTGGGACCCATCGCCGCGAACATGACGTTGGCCAGCGACCGGTTCATCGCCTTGCACATGATGCTGGTCAGGATGATGCCCGATGCGCCGACGAGCGAGCCCGCGATGATCAACACGGTGTTGGTGATCACGAAGCCGGTCGCCGCCGCGGCCAGACCGGAGTACGAGTTGAGGAGCGCGATCACGACGGGCATGTCGGCGCCGCCGATCGAGAAGGTCAAGGTCACGCCGAGGACGCCGCTGACGCCCACCAGGGCCCAGAACATGTGCTGGTCCTCGGGGTTCATGGACCACCAGGACGCACAGCAGGAGCGAGGCGGCCACGCTCAGGAGCTTCACGGCGTTCATGCCCGGGAAACGGTCCTTCTTCGCCATCATGACCGCCGCCATGGCGACGGCGGAGGCGATGACCACGACGGTCCAGGGATCGAACCCCGCGGCGACGGCGTAGACGACGGCGCCGGCCACCAGGACGAGGTTGAAGCCGTACTTGACGACGCGCTGCCAGGGATGGAGCTTCCACTTCACCGCGAGGAACTCGGCGAGCTTCCCGAACGCCACGTAGCTTCCGAAGAGCGTCACGGATCCGATGAGGGCGGACGCCGCCGTCGCGATCTTCATCTGGGTCGGGTCCACCGGGATCGCGACGCTCCCGAGGTGGATCACGAGCTCCTTGTAGTCGGTCTTGACCGCCTCGATGATCGCCGCGGCGGCCACCAGGATCGACGCCGCGCCGCCGAAGCCGTTGAAGAGCCCGACCATCTCCGGCATGGCGGTCATCTTGACGCGTAGCGCGGCGAAGCCTCCGATGGCGGTGCCGACGGCCAGGCCGATCAGGACGTGGCTCCAACTGAGGTCCAGTGGCCCGCGTACTTCGCGTACTCCGGGCTCAGGAGCGTGACGACCACGGCGAGCAGCATGCCGAGGGCGCCCGTCCGGTTGCCGCGGACGGCCGTGCGCGGGTGGGCCATCCACTTGAGGTCGAGGATGAAGAGGATCGCCGCGACGACATAGGCGACGTTGACGATGTTCTGGTCGAGCATGGCGTCGGTCCTACTTCCGCTGGAACATCTTCAACATGCGGCCGGTGACCAGGAAGCCACCGACCACGTTGATGGTCGCGAAGACGACGGCCACCGTGCCGAGCACGCTGGCGAGGGCCGGGTAGTCCTTCCCGATCATGCCCGCGCCCAACAGCGCGCCGATGATCGTGATCCCGCTGATCGCGTTCGAGCCGGACATCAGGGGCGTGTGGAGCGTCGGGGGGACCTTCGTGATGATCTCGAATCCCGACGTAGATCGCCAGGACGAAGATGGTCAGCAGCAGGACCAGACATCAGTTCTGTCCTCCTTCGTTCGGAGCCGTGCCGCCCGGGTTCCGCCCCAGGGCCTCCTTGACGGCCTCGTGGACGACCTCTCCGCCGCGGGTCATCCAGGTGCCCGCGAGGATGTCGTCCTCCTGCTCGAGGTCGAACTTCTTCTCCTTGTCCTTGGTGAGCATGTTCGAGAGGAAGTTGAAGACGTTCTTCGAGTACATCTGCGACGCGTGGAAGGGCAGGGACGAGGGCACGTTGGACGGCCCGAGGATCGTGACGCCGTGCGCCTCGACCACCTCGTCCACCTTCGTGAGCTCGCAGTTCCCTCCGCGCTCCGCGGCCAGATCGACGATCACCGAGCCGGGGGCCATGCCCTCGACCATCTCCTTCGTGACCAGGATCGGGGCCTTCTTGCCCGGTACGGCGGCGGTCGTGATGACGACGTCGCTCTCGGCGATCACCCGCGTCATCAGCTCCCGCTGTTTGCGGTAGAAGTCATCGTCCATCTCTCGGGCGTAGCCACCCTCGCCCTCGCCGGTTTCGAGCTCCATCTCGACGAACTTCGCGCCGAGGCTCTGGACCTCCTCCTTCACGGCGGCGCGCACGTCGTAGGCGCTCACCACCGCGCCGAGGCGCTTGGCCGTGGCGATGGCCTGGAGCCCGGCGACGCCGGCGCCGATCACGAAGACCTTGGCGGGCGCGACCGTGCCGGCCGCGGTCATGAACATGGGGAAGAACTTCGGCAACCGGTCAGCGGCCCAGAGGGAGGCCCGGTAGCCGGCGACCGTCGCCATGGAGGACAGGATGTCCATGTTCTGGGCCCGCGTCGTCCGGGGGATCAACTCGAGGCCGAACGCGTTCACGCCCTTCTTCGCCATCTCGGCGATGCGGTCGGGATTCGAGAGCGGTTCGCTCGCGCCGACGACGATCTGGCCCTCGCGCATGAGGTCGAGGTCGCCGCCCCCGTGATCCGGGTTCGCGCCGTAGGTGCGCACCTGCACGATGATGTCGGCTTCGTCGAAGACCTCCTTGCGGGTCGGGACGACCTTCGCACCCTTGGCCTCGTACGCCTCGTCGAAGTATCCGGCGGCGACCCCGGCGCCTGCCTCGACGACCGTGACGAACCCCTTCTTCTTGAGAGGCGGCACGATGTCGGGGACCAGCGCGACCCGTCGCTCCCCAGGGAACGTCTCTTTGACGACTCCGACGATCATGGGTTCGTGTCTCCCTTTGGTGGGGTCCCGACGCGGGTATCGGGGGAGCCTAACGCGCCCCCTGATCCCCCCAAGAGAAGCCCACGGCGTCGGCAGTGGGAGTCCTTCGTGCGCGAACGTGCGGCCGCGGCCGCCCCGGGTCACCCGCTCCGGCGGGTCCCGGGTCGTTCGAGCGGGTGGATGCGGTCCACGGGGGCGGGGCCGAGATGGGGCGCGGCCACGACGAGGGTTCCCTCGAAGGCGGCGAGAGCCTCCAGCAGCGCGTTCGCGCCGCCCTCGTCGAGCGCGGCGAACGGCTCGTCGAGCAGCAGCATGTCCGGACGGACCACCAGGGCCCGCGCGAGGGCGACCCGCCTGCGTTCCCCCCCCGAGAGGTCCCGCGCCGCGCGGCGGGCCAGGTGCGAGGCCCCGAGGCGCTCCAGCCACGGCGGCGCCTCGCGCCGGGGGCGATGCGCCGCCCGGGCGGCCCACGCGACGTTCTCTTCGGCGGTCCCGTGGAACAGGTAGGGACGCTGGTGGACGAGGACCACGCGCCCGGGCCGGAGCCGGCCCGTCGCCCTGCCCTCGGTGGGAGCGAGCAGACCCGCGAGCACACGCAGCAGCGTGGACTTCCCCGAGCCGTTCGCGCCTTCCACCCCGAGCCGTTCGCCCGGCGCGATCTCCAGCGCGGTCGAGGCGCAGCGCCTCCACGGCTCCGAAGAAGACCCGGACGCCGTCGAGGACGATCATCGCCGTCCCTCCCGTCCGAGCCGGTGGGCGAGCAGGGCCGCCGTCACGGCCAGCACCAGGAGCACGAGTCCGCACGCCAGCGCCTGACCGAACTCGCCCTTCCGGACCTCCACGGTGATCGTCGAGGCGAGGGTCCGCGTCCGGAAGCGGAGGTTCCCTCCCACCGTCAGCGACACCCCCAACTCGGAGAGGCAGCGGGCGAGCCCCGCCAGGTACGCGGCCACGAGGCCGACCCGGATCTCCCCGAGGATCGCGCCCAGGGTCCGGAGGCGACCGGCGCCCAGGGTCACCGCCGTCTCCTCCGCGCGGCGGTCCAGGCCCGCGGCGGCGCCGTGGACGATGACCACCAGGAGCGGGAAGGCGAGGAGGAACTCGCCGACCACGATGGCGGTCTTCGTGTAGAGCAGATCGAGGCTGCCGAGGACGCCCCGGCGCGAGAGGAGGCTGTACACGAGCAGGCCTACGACCACGGTCGGCGTGAACATGCCGACCCGCATGAGGAAGACCTGCACGCCGCTGCCATCCCGGCGGCGGAGGCCGAGCCAGGCACCGTAGGCGAAGCCGAAGACCGCCGCGAGCGTGACGGCTCCGAGGCTGCAGATCAGCGTCACCTGCACGGCGTGGAGGACCTCGGCGTCCCCGGTCCTGACCAGGCGCCAGGCCTCCGCGAAGCCGTCCCGGAGGAAGTCCACGCGGGCTACTCGGGGTTCGCCGTCGGGTGGAAGAGTTGCTCGCCGCCGACCCGGTAGTCGCCGATGCGCTTCTGTCCCTCCGGCGAGACGAGGTAGTCGAGGAGCTTGTGCGCGTCGGCCGCGTTCACGTGGGGGTGCTTCTCCGGGTTCACGAGGATGACGCCGTACGGATTCCTCAGATCCGGGTCGCCCTCGACGAGGACGACGAGGTCCAGCCTGTCCTGGCGGGCCAACCAGGTCCCCCGGTCCACCAGCACGTATCCCCGCTTCTCGTCGGCGACGGTCAGCGTGGCCCCCATGCCCTGGCCGGTCTCGAGGTAGCCGCCCCAAGGCTCGAAACCCCCGGCTATCTCCCAGAGGGCCTTCTCGCGGACGTGCGTGCCCGAGTTGTCCGCGCGGGACACGAAGGTCGCCCCCGCCTCGCGGATCTTCGCCAGTGCCTTGCTCGCGTCCTTCATCCCCTTCACGCCGGCCGGGTCGCCCTTGGGGCCGGCGATCACGAAGTCGTTGTACATGAGGTCGTGCCGGTCGATGCCGTCGCCGTCGGCGACGAACCCGTCCTCGAGCTTCCGCGCGTGGACAAGGACGATGTCCGCGTCGCCGCGCCGGGCGATCGCCAGGGCCTCCCCGGTCCCCACGCCGTGGACCTCCACGGAGATGTCGTTCGCCGCCTCGAAGGGCGGCAGGATCGCGTCGAGCAGGCCCGAGTCCTCGGTGCTGGTCGTCGTGGCCAGCCGGAGCCGGGAGGGCTCGCCCTCTCCGCCGCAGGCGAAGAGGAAGAGCGAGGCGAGGAGGAGAACGGTGCCACTCTTCACGGCGCGGAGGATAGCGGCGTGGGAGCGGCCCGTCACCCGCGCCGCCGGCCGTTCGTCCGGGCGCCGCTCGCCGCCTCTCCCGCCACCTTCTCCGCGCGCAGCGCGCAGAACTTGAACGAGGGGATCTTCCCGTAGGGGTCGAGGGCGTCGTGGGTGAGGAGGTTCGCCGCGGCCTCCCGGAAGTGGAAGGGCACGAAGACGCTGCCCTTGGACACGTTCGTGCTCGACCGGGCCTTGATCTCGATCGAGCCTCGGCGCGTCGTGAGTCGGACCAGCCCGCCCGCCTCGACGCCCAGGGCGCAAAGGTCGTCCGGGTGCATCTCGCAGTAGGCCTCGGGCGCGAGCTCGTCGAGCACCTTCGCGCGACGCGTCATGCTTCCCGTGTGCCAGTGCTGGAGGGCGCGTCCCGTGTTCAGGACGAAGGGGTAGGCCGGTGTCGGAAGCTCCACCGGCGGGATCACCTCCGCGGGCGAGAACCTGCCGCGTCCGGTGGCGGTGGGGAACCCGTCCCCGAAGAGCACGACCGTGCCGTCGCCCCGCTCGGGATCGGGGCAGGGCCAGAGCTTGCCCGCTCCCCCGAGGTGTCGATAGCGCAGGCCGTCGTAGTTCTTCGTGAGCCCGGAGAACTCGAGGAAGATCTCCTCGGCGTTCTCGAAGTGCTGCTCGTAGCCCATGCGCGTCATGACGTCGCAGAGGATCTCCCAGTCGAGTCGCGCCTCGCCGGGCGGCGTCAGGACCGCGTCGCCGAGCTGCACGCGTCGGTCCGTGTTCGTGTAGGTGCCCCGCTTCTCGAAGTAGCTCGTCGCGGGCAGGACCACGTCGGCGACCTCGGCGGTCTCGGTCAGGAAGATGTCCTGGACGACGAGGAAGTCGAGGGCGCAAAAGGCCTCACGCACGCGCGCCACGTTCGGGTCGGAGAGGAAGGGATTCTCGCCCAGGACGTACATCCCCTTGAGCGTGCGCTTTTCCGCGGCGTGGGCGATCTCGACCACCGTCATGCCCGGTTCGGGGTCCAGCTTCGCGCCCCAGGCCTCCTCGAACTTCCGGCGTACGTCCGGGTCGGCCACCGACTGGTAGTCGGGGTAGACCATCGGGATGAGTCCGGCGTCGCTCGCGCCCTGGACGTTGTTCTGACCGCGCAGCGGGTGGAGTCCGGTGCCCGGACGCCCCACGTTGCCGGTGAGCAGGCACAGGTTGATGAGGCTGCGGGCGTTGTCCGTTCCGTGGATGTGCTGGGAGATGCCCATCCCCCAGAACACGATCATCGCCCGGGCGTTGCCGATCGTCCGGGCGATCTCCCGGATGCGGTCCGGCTCGACGCCGCAGATGGGGGCCGCCACCTCCGGCGTGTACCGCTCCACGACCTCGGTCAGGCCCTCGAAGCCCTCCGTGAACCGCTCGACGTACGCGCGGTCTTCCAGGCCCTCCTCCAGGATCACGTGCATCAGCGCGTTGTAGAAGGAAACGTCCGCGCCCGGCTTCAGCCTCACGTATCGCCACGCGTGATCCGCGAGCTGCGGGCGGTGGGGGTTCACGACGATCAGCTTCGTGCCCTGGCGCGCGGCCTCCTTGAAGAAGGTCGCCGCTACGGGGTGGTTCCCCGTCGTGTTGGATCCCGTCACGAGCGCGACGTCGGAGTTCAGCACGTCCCGGTAGACCGTCGTGACCGCTCCCGACCCGATCATCTCGAGGAGCGCCGCCACGCTGGATGCGTGGCAGAGGCGGGTGCAGTGGTCCACGTTGTTCGTTCCGAAGACGGCCCGCACCATCTTCTGGAAGAGATAGGCCTCCTCGTTGGAGCACTTGGCGCTGCCGAAGCCCGCCAAGGCCCGCGATCCGTGTTCGTCGCGGATGGCGCGGAGCCGGGAGGCCACGAGGTCGAGGGCCTCGTCCCAGGTGGCCTCCCGGAACGCCTCCAGCGTCCGCCCGTAGTCGGGGTAGATGCCGCCGGCGTGGCGGGTGCCGTCGGTGTGGCCCTTCATGTGCTCGGAGAGGGGCTGCTTGGGGTACCGGCCCGGCTTCCGGATGAGGGGCTTCGTGAGCCGGTGAGGGTGCGTCGCGTAGTCGAACCCGTAGCGTCCCTTCACGCAGAGGCGGCCGTCGTTGGCGCTCGGCGTCCGCCCCGACGTGTAGACGACGCGGTTCTGCTCCCGGTCCACGTGGTAGGTGATGGCGCACCCGACGCCGCAGTAGGGGCAGACCGATGCCACCTCGTCGAGCGGCTTGTTGGCGTGGGGATCCACGGTGATCGTCTTGTTCGTGAGCGCGCCGGTCGGGCACTCGGAGACGCACTCACCGCACTCGACGCAGGTGGACGAGCCCATCGGTCCGTCGAGGTCGAAGGCGATGCGGGCGCGGTAGCCCTTGCCCGTCCGTCCGATCACGTCGTTGTGCTGGACCTCGTCGCAGGCGCGGATGCAGCGGTCGCACAGGATGCACGCCTGGTGCTCCACGTGGATGACGGCGGAGGACGCGTCCTCTGGCCGGGAGTTCCCGCCGGGCCAGCGGCCGGGCTCCGCGTCGAGTTCCCGGGCGAGGTCGAAGAGGGCGTCGTCGCCGGTGCGTTCCTGGCGCCGGCTCTCGGCCGGCTGGTCGGCCATCATGAGCTCGGCGAGGTTGCGGCGCTGCTTGCGGACCAGGGGCGATTGCGTGTGGACGACCATGCCCTCGTCGGCCTCCCGCACGCAGGAGGCCTGCAGCGTGCGCTGGCCCTCGACCTCGACGACGCACATCCGACAGACGCCGACGGGCCGGAGGCTCGGCTCGTGGCAGAGCACGGGGATCTCGATCCGCAGCCGGCGGGCCGCCTCCCAGAGGGTCGTGTGCCGCGGAACCTCCACCGCCTTGCCGTCGATGGTCAGGTGGACCGTCTCGCGGGCGGTGGATGCGGGGGGGCGGGTCGTGGGCAGGGTCATCGCTCCTCGTTCCCTCGGGGGGCCGTCTCGGATCGTGGCGACAGCTCCTCGAGTCCGAGCCGTCGGACCTCCGAGGGGGGAACGGCGCCCTCGGCGGTCCAACTCCGGGCCTGGTAGTAGCTTGCGATCATACGGTCGAGGTCGCGGCGGCTCAACGCGGCCGGGCCCGAGGTGCCGCCCTCGATCGTCTCCTCCAGGAAGCGCCGGGGCAGGGTGTCCTCCTCGCGGGTCCAGCCCTCGCGGACGTTGAAGAGCTTCTTCGCCGTGACGATCCGCGCGGCCGTCGTCTCGAGCTCCCCCGCGTCCACGTCCCACCCCGTCACGGCCCCGAGCATCGCGGCCGACTCCCCCACGAGGTCGTCGAAGACCCCGCGCAGGAACTTGCACAGGATCAGGCTGTCGAGCAGCGCCGCCCGATCCTCGCTGCGGGCGGCCGCCGGGCCCTTCGCCTCGTCGGCGTGGAGCCGATCCCCCCCCGGCCGGAAGTCCTCCTCGTACGCGCCGCTGCGGTTGTGGTCGGCGCCCCGGGTGCCGACAGCCAGACCGAGGGCCATCGCCTTGAGGGCCCGGGGCTCGTAGCCGGGTAGCTCCATCCCCTTCACGTGGCAGGCGAAGTCGGGCGCCGCCCCTCCGATGGTCTCCGCCGCGCGCCGCGATCCCTCGGCGAGGAGGTCGCCGGCTCCCGAGCGGGTGGCGATGTCGCGGAGGAGCCGGAGGAGACCGGGACCGTCGCCGAAGGCGGGGACGCCGTCCAGCAGCCCGCGCTCCCGGCACTCCATGGCGAAGGCGGCGGTGCCCCCGGCCGAGATCACGTCCAACCCGAGGTGGTCGCAGAGCGACGCGGCCTCGAGCACGACGTCCGGGTCGCCGATGCCGCAGAGCGGCCCCAGGGCGAAGAGCCCCTCGTACTCGAGCCGCACCCCCTTGCCGCGTTTCGTGCGGAACACGTGCTCGCACCCGATGGTGCAGGCGACGCAGTGCTTCCGCATGCTCCCGCGTGCCTCGTGCAGGGCCTCCCCGGAGAGCGCCTCGGCCGCCTCGAACGAGCCCTCGCGGAAGTTGCGCGTCGGGAGGGTCCCCAGTCGGTTGAAGGCGAGCACGTTGGCCACGGTGCCGAGCTCGCGGTACTTCGCGGTGCCGGGGCCGATGGAGCGACGCGACAGATCCCGGGCCAGGGCGATCGTCGTGGGAGGGTCGGCGAGCGGCGTGCGGCGCGTCCCGCGGACGGCGAGGCCCTTCAGGCGCTTCGACCCGAGCACGGCGCCCAACCCGCCCCGACCCGCGTGGCGGTTGTCGCCCGAGATCGTCGCGAAGCGGACGAGGTTCTCGCCGGCCGGACCGATGCCGAAGAACGCGTGGTCGGGGCCCAGGCGCTCGCGGACGCGCCCCTCCGCCTCCAAGGAGGAGAGCCCCACCAGATCGCCGGCCGGTTCGAGGCGGACGTGGTCGTCCTCCACCACGAGGAGCGACCACGCGGAGCACCGGCCCGAGAGGACGAGCGCGTCGATGCCGCACGCCTTGAGCGAGGTGGCGAAGCGGTCGCTCGCCAGGGCGTCCGTGATGCGGTCCGTGAGCGGCGACTTCGCCACGACGGCGAACTTGGCGCTCGTCGTGAGCGGCGTCCCCACGAGCGGCGAGAGCGCGAACACGACCGCGGCGTCCTCGTCGCATGGATCGAGGTCCGCCGGCATCGCCTCGTGGAGCAGCCGGGTTCCCAGGCCCACGCCGCCGAGGAAGCGGCGAAGCCGATCGTCCGATAGCGGAACGAACGACGAGGTCCCGCGCCCGAGATCCACGTGCAGGCTCCGTCCGTGATGGCCGCCCCGTCTCATCCCGGCCCCGCCGAGGTCTCCCGGGGCCGGCGCAACGCGTTCACCACGGCTTCCTCGAGGTTGTGCATCTGGTACGGCTTGTGGAGGAAGCCCGCGATCGCGCCGCCGGGGGGCAGGTGCTCGCGGACGAGTCGTTCCGTGTGGCCGCTGGAGAGCACGACGCGCACCGTGGGATCCATCTCCAGCAGCGCCTCGCTGACCTCCACCCCCGACATCCCGGGCATCGTCACGTCGAGCAGGACGAGGTCGAAGCCCTTGGGATCGGCCCGGTAGGTCTCGAGGGCCTCCGCGCCGGAGCTGACCGTCACCACGCGGCTTCCCAGGTCCTCGAGCATCTCCCGCGTGACCTGCCGCACCAGGTCCTCGTCCTCGACGAGGAGGATCCGCGGACGCGCGATGACCATGCGCTGGGGCGGGGTGGGAGAGGGATCCGCCTCCGCCTCCACCTCGGACCTCGGGAGAAGGATCTCGATGCGCGTGCCTTGGCCGGGACGGCTCCGGATCCCGAGGCTCCCCTGGTGGCGCCGGACGATCCCCAGAACCGCTGCGAGACCGAGGCCGCTTCCGGTCACCTTCGTCGAGAAGTACGGCTCGAAGAGGTGCTCCAGCGCGGTCTCGTCCATCCCCGACCCGGCGTCTTCCACGACCAGGGCCACGTACGAGCCGGGGGGATGGGTCCCCGTGCGCGGCGTGGACCATCCCTCCCGCCGCGTCACGTTCTGGACGTCCAGTCGCAGCCGGCCTCCCCGTTCCATCGCCTCGCAGGCGTTCTGCGTCAGGTTGAGCAGGACCTGCCCGAGCTGGACGCGATCGCCCACGACGGTCCACGGCCGGTCCGGGAACACGATCTCCAGCTCGTAGTGCGCACCGGTCATCCCCTTGATCAGCGCGAGGTTGTCCCGGACGATCTGTACGAGCGTCACGGGGTGTGGTTCGGAGTGGACGCCCCGGGCGATGGCCAACAACTGTCCGGTGAGGTGCGCGAGGCGGTCCGCCGAGGCGGCGATGCGCTCGGCGTGTCGCGTGGCTTCGCTGCCCCTCCTCAAGAGCGGGAGCAGCAGCGCGGTCGAGCCGGTGATGCCCATGAGGATGTTGTTGAAGTCGTGGGCCACGCCGCCGGCGATCGCGACGACGCTCTCCTCCTTCTGCTCCTCGAGGAGACGGCGGAACAGTTGCTTCTTCTCCGTCACGTCCTGGCTGAACGTCAACAGCCGCAACTTCCCGCGGAAGTGGAGGGCGGTTCCGTGGACCTCTGCCTGGAACGCCCTTCCGTCCGCGCGGAGCTGCCTCGCATCGATCCGGAAGGCGAATCCCTCGGCGAGTCGCGAGAGAAGGGCGTCGCAGCGGTCGTGTTCCGCGGGCGGCAGGAGCCGCTTGACGTCGCTACCCACCAGATCCTCGTACGCGAGGCCGTAGAGGCGGCTCGCGGCGGGGTTGGTCTCGACGATCCTCCCTTCGCGTTCCAGGATCAAGAGGGCGTCCGTGGTGGCGTGGAAGACGCTCCGGTAGGCCTGCTCGCTCTCGCCGAGCCGAAGCGACCAGAACCGGTTCTCCGCGATCTTCGCGACCACGTTCACGTACCGGTCCACGTCCTTCAGCCGACGGAAATCGGCCTCGTTCGGTCGGTTCCCGCTCGCTGGGTTGTCGAGCGAGAGCACGCCGAGGATCTCGTCCCGCCAGTCGCGCATGAACACCAGCAGGCGGTCGTCCGGCTGCCACGTACCCTCCGAGCGCCGCGCGGGGACGTAGGCCGACGCCGGCTCGGGGCCCTCCCCCGCCGGGATGAAACAGATGTTCGTCCCCGGTCGTCCGTACTCGAGGACGAGCGCCCGCTTCTCCAGCCGCCTTCGGGCCAGCGAGTGGCGATAGGCTTCCCGGAAGCGCTCCTTCACGTCCGGGGGGCAGCCGGCCGCCCCGTAGGAGACGTCCTCTCCGAAGTAGAAGGTGATCAGAGCCGTCGTGAATCCGGCCGCCCCGACGAGGACGCCCGCGACGTAGTCGAGGAGGTCCTCGAGGTCGTCGTACCGGTGGACCTCGCCGAGCGAGTCGAACAACGCACGGGACACGGATTCTCCGGCGGGGGAGGGGAGCGGACCGCCCCAGGATAGTGGCCCCGCTTCTTCGGGGCATGATGTCATCGCCCACAGGGGCGTCGCGGGAGGGCGCATGAGCCCCGTCTTGCTCGTATGGATCGCGATCGGAGGGGGCGTCGGCGCCGTGACGCGCTTCGCGGCCAGCCGGGGCATCCAGGAGATGGCCGGGACCACCTTCCCGCTCGGCACGATGGCGGTCAACGTGCTGGGGTGCCTCCTGGTGGGTTTCCTCGCCGAGCGGCTGTCCGGGGCGGTGCTGCTCCGCGAGGAGTACCGCCTCGCGATCCTCGTGGGGTTCATGGGGGGATTCACCACGTTTTCCACCTTCGGGTGGGAGACGCTCGGGCTGCTGACCGGTGGCCACGCCGGCGTGGCCCTCCTGAACGTGCTCCTCTCCAACGGCCTCGGCCTGGTCGCGGTGTGGGTCGGGTGGAAGCTGGCGCTCGGGTGGCCCGGAGGATGACCATGGCGACGTCGGTCGAGGCGGTGCGGCTGCGCCTCTACACCTGCGAGGGCGACCACGCGGGGGGGAAGCCGCTCTACGAGGTCGTGGTGGCGGAGGCGTTGTCGCGCGGGCTCGCCGGCGCCACCGTCTTCCGGGCCTCGATGGGTTTTGGCGCGCACAGCAGCATGCACACGACGCACCTCCTTGCGCTCTCGACGAACCTCCCGATCGTCGTCGAGATCCTCGACACGCCGGAGAACATCGAGGCGTTCCTGCCGTTCCTCGACGAGGTGGTCGCCCAGGCCACCGTCACGCTCCAGGACGTGCGGATGCTCCGGTACCCCTCCTGATCGCGCACCGGACGCGGTGGCATCCGCGCCGGATCTCGCCCCGGTGCCGACGGCGGTAGGACCGAGCGCCGAACCAGGCCACGGCGCGGGGCCGCCCGGCCGGCGAACGACCGGCGAGGGCTCGTTCCCTGGATGGCCCGACGGCGATCGCTCGTCGGACCGCGATACCGTGCCCCATGGCCTTCGACCCGACGCCGGGGCGGGGTGATCGGCCGCAAAGCCCGGATTCATGGGGGTGAATTCGAGGTTCCTCGCCGTTCCGAACCGCCGGGACCGTGGCGTTCGTCCCCCCGTCCGGGCGCCACGCCGGGACGGAGTCTCTCGGGCCTTGCCGCCCCGCCTCCGTGCCGAGCGGCGGCGGGGAGGAAGGTGCCGACGGCCAGGCGGCGGCGGCTCCCCCTGCCCTCAACCCCCCGCCAGCGCGCTCAGCAGGATCACCGCGTCGCCCGGGGCGAGGGGGGTGGCCGGGTCGGTCGTGAAGCGGCCGCCGCCGACGCTCGCGCGCCAGTGGGGGGCGAGGCCGTCCGCGGCGAGGACCGGGCCCACGAGCGGGGGGTGGCGGCGGCCCAGCGCGCGGAGCGCCTCGCCCAGGTCGCGGGCTTCCACCTCCACGCGCTCGCGTCCGGCCAGTCGCCGGGCCATCTCGTAGAGCTCGATCGTGACCGTGCGGGCGCGTCGCCGCGCCAGGGCCGCTTCGTACGCCTCCGGCGTGTTGCAGTTCGCGAGGCTGTCGAGGTCGGGGTCCGCGGCTCGTAGCTCGTCCTCGCCCACGCGCACCGTGGGGACGCGGTCGAAGAGGAAGGCGGGGCGCAGGCGATCCTCTTCGAGAAGCTCCCTCAGGGCGGGCACGACGCTCCGCCGGTAGACGCACGTGAGGGGATGGAGATACCCCTGGGCCCGTGCCACCGCCGCAGCGGCTCCCTCGGCCTCCATCCGCGAGAAGAGCAGGTTTACCACCGCGGGCACGAGGAACGGCGCGTCCACGGCGGTGGCGAAGGCCGCCTCGGCGCGCGCCGCCTCCAGCCCGGACAGCAGGCCCACGAGCGGGCCGCGATCGGTCACCTCGTCGAGCGCGACCCGGACGGAAGGCGGGAGGGGGGGAGGTCCTGCCCCGGGCGGGCGACCACGACGATCTCGGCCACGTGGTCCTCCAGCCGGTGGACCACGCGCTCGAGCATCGTCTCCTCACCGAAGGGGAGGCTCGCCTTGTCGCGGCCCATGCGCGTGCTGCGCCCGCCGCACAGGACCAGCGCTCCCCTTCGATCCGGGCGCGTCACGGCGAGAAGCCCCGGGCCTCGAGCGCGCGGCGGACGGCCGGGTCGGCGAGCGCCGCTCGGAACGCCACGACGCCCGGTGCGTCCCAGCGCGCGTCGGGCACCAGGAAGTCGTAGCGCTCGTCCTTGAGCGGTCGCCAGCACAGCCCCGCCTCGCGCGCCGCGGCCTCCAGGCAGACGCCCCAGTCCGCCCGCCCGCTCGCGATCGCCGCGGCGACCGCGTGATGCGTCCGGTAGGGTGTTTCCCAGCCGGGAGGGCGCGGAGCGTCGTCGCCCAGGAGGTCCACGAGAAGGGCGTAGGTACCGCTGGCCGGGTTGCGGTTGGCGAGCCGGAGGTCCGTGCGGCGGGCCGCCGCCCGGAGCGCCGCGGCCGCGCCCTCCTCCTGCCCGTCGGGGCCGAGGTCCGTGTCGGCGCGGCAGGCCAGGCCCTGCCGGCGGCCGTACCCGCGAAGGAGCCTCGTCCCCGGCTCGACGAACGGCTCGTTGTACGCGCCCGTCTTCGGGTCGTAGAGGTGGATCGGCGCGACGTCGGCGCCCCCGAGCCGCGCCGCTTCCAGACCGCCGCGGCTTCCGACGGACAGCGTCTTGACCGCGAAGCCCCGGTCCGCGACGGCGCCGAGGATGACGTCGAGTCCCGTGCAGTGGCTCCCCACGACGACGAGGTCCGCGGGCTCCAGCTCGCGGCCCAGGAGGGTCACCTCCACTTCGTCGCCCGCGTCGACCCACGCCACGGAGGCGGGCACCTCGAGAAAGGCGTCGGCGCGCGCGAAGGTCGTCACGGATCCCGAACCGGATCCGAGGGGGAAGGCGACGAGCCCTTCGGGACTCCCGACGAGGCAGACGAGGGTGAAGTCCGCGCGGCCGACCTCGCTCTTCCAACGCCGCGCGAGGCGCGCCGGGAGCGTCCTCCGTGGAGGGACGCGGAGTCCGAGGAGCCTCGTCAGGACGGGCGCGACGAACGCGTGGAAGGTGAAGATCGCCGAGGTGGGGAATCCGGGGAGGATGGCGATCGCCTTCCCATCCTTCGTGGCGAGGCAGAGGGGCTTCCCGGGCTTGAGCGCCACGCCGTGCGCCACCACGTCCGCCAACCGCGAGACGACCCGTTGCGATACGTCGCCGCTCCCCTTGCTCGTGCCCCCCGAGAGCAGCACCACGTCGGCGCCCGCGAGCGCCCGGCGAAAGGCCTCTTCCAGCGCCCGTTCGTCGTCCTTCACGATGCCGAACGGGAGGACCTCCGCGCCGATCTCGCGGGCCGCGTCGCCGATGAGCGTCGCGTTCGCGTCGTGGACCTGCCCGGGGCCGAGCAGGGTCCCCGGCGCCACCACCTCGTCCCCGGTCGAGATCACGGCGACCCGCGGGCGCCGGCGGACCACCACGCGGTCGATGCCGCAGGCGGCGAGCGTCCCCGTCTCGCGCGCCGTGAGTCGCGTCCCGCGGCGCACGACGAGCTCGCCGCCGGTGAGGTCGCTCGCCGCGGCGCTGATCCGCTCCCCCGGGACCGCCGGCCGGGCGATCCGGACGACCGACGCGCCCTCCATCTCCGTGTCTTCGACCATCACCACCGCGTCCGCCCCGCGCGGGAGCACGCCGCCCGTGGCGATGGGCCGCGCCTCGCCCGGTCCGAGTTCGGCGTCCGGCGCGCGCCCGGCGTCGAGCGGCGTGCCGGCCACGGCGAGCCGCACCGGCTCGGCCTCCGAGGCGCCGTACGTGTCCTTGGCCCGGACGGCGAAACCGTCCACGTTGGAGCGGTCGAAGGCCGGCACGTTTCCCGGCGCGGAAACGTCCTCGGCGAGCACCCGGCCCAGGGCGTCGGCGAGGCCGACCGCCTCCGGGGCCAGCGGGCGCGGACCGAGCGCATCGAACCACCGCCGGCGGGCTTCGTCGGCGGGCAGTACCTGGAGGAACTGCTCCTGTTTCACGGCTCCCAAGGGTACGACCCCCGCGGGGCAGCCCGACCGGCTCCCGTCCGCCTACAGTGGGCGGATGCGGACGAGGTTGCTCCTGGCGCTCCCGTTGTTCCTCCTGGGCGCGGCCGTGCCCGCCCGCGCGAACGACGGCCCGGGCCCCGGCAAGCCCGTGTGGCCCCGGCCCGGCATGACGGACGCGCAGCTCTTCGCGAAGGCCGAACGCATCCAGAGCGGGATGTGGCACCACCTCTCGCCCGGCGGCCTCCTCGTGGAGCGCCACCGCCAGGGGGCGAACGCCGCCGAGCTCGACCACGACGTCCTCGCCGTCTCCGACGCCGCCATCTGGACGGGCTGCTACGCCGCCGCGCAGGTGATGCGTTGGCGGGTCACGCACGATCCCGACGCGCTCGACCAGGTCCGTCACCTTGCCCGCGGGCTCGCCGCGCTCTCGGACGTCACCGGCGTGCGCGGGCGGCTCGTTCGCTCCGTGGGTCGCCCGCTTCCGGGGCAGCGGCCTCCGCGCGGGGCGGTGCCCGCCCCGATCCGCGACGGGCGCTGGGTTCGGCCGGACGTCAGCCGCGACCAGCTCGCGGGCGTCACCTTCGGCTGGTTCTGGATCGGGATGTACATGGACGATCCCGACCTGAAGGCGCTCGCCCGGCGGCACCTGACCGACATCGCCAAGCGGCTCTCGCTCGACGGCTTCTGCCTCCGCGACTGCAACGGGGGCAAGACGGAACACGGCGAGCTCGACAAGAAGCTCGGGTTCATGCCGCTGCTCGGCAACGGCGTGCACGCGGCGATCGCCCTCGCCACCGTCCTCGGCGCGGCCACCCTCGACCCCGGGGACGTTCCGCTGCGGACGCTCGGCCTGCAGATGATCCACGACGGCTGGCTGGGAGCGCTCGACGACCAGCACACCTGGCTGCCGAGCGCCATTACCAGCTCCAACGTCTTCATGACGGTGATCTCCCTGCTCGTTCTCACGCGCGTGCCCAACGAGGCGACCCGCGCCCAGGCCTTCCGCGCGCTCACGAAGCTGAGGAAGGCCACGGTCGGCTGGTGGAACGGCGGCATCTGCGCCTGCTGCCTCGTCGGAGGCATGCGCGACGCGGACGTGCTGGGAGAGCTGAGGGCCACCCTTCACGAGATGCCGGAGGAGGCCTCGCCGCCGCCGGGCGCGACCGTGCTCCACGAAGAGGACATCGTCCCGATCCGCTACCGATCCCGCATCACCGGGTGGGCGTGGAAGGACGATCCCCTCCGCCGGCACGCCCAGCCCGTGACGGCCCCTCCCAACCCGCGCGTCACCTTCACGAGGGCCGACTGGCTCTTCGCGTACTGGATGGCGAGGGGAGCCGGGTTGCTGAGGCCGAGGCGCGGCCCGGGCGCGGCCGAGGGGGTCTATCGCATGGGCGTGGATGTGCCGTCCTGGCGTCGGTCCGCGGCCCCGCCGCCGGGAGGATTCGGCTTCGGGAGGAGCCGCTGAACGAGCGGCGCCCGCAGGGCGAACCCCGCGAGGACCAGCCCCGCCGGGGCGGCGAGGACGCGGCCGAGCCCCCGCCGCCGCGCCCACCAGGCCCGGACCGCGAGCTGCCGGAGGTAGACGCGGAGCCACGGTCGGCGGCGGTGCGGGACGATCGCCTTCGACCAGGTGCCGTCGGCCCGGACCTCCACCCGCAGCAGCTCGAACGGTCCGCGTCGAAGCGCGAGGCCGTGGACGTCGCCGCCGTGGGCGTTCACGACGTACCGGACGCCGTTCACCTCGCGCTCGACGTACTCGTGGTCGTGTCCCATCACGACGAGGAGGGGGGGCGCGCCTCGACCCGCTCGACGACGGATGCGAGATCCGGCTCGGCCGGCGCGTCCGCATGCTGGAGACGCCTCAGCGGCCGGTGGCAGACCAGGATCCAGGGGCGTGCGGGATCCTCGGCCAACGCGCGGTCCAGCGCCTCGAGCGAAGCGTCGCCGACCGGGCCGAGGGCGGTGTCGAGCCCCGCCACGAGCACCGGGCCCACGGTCTCGAGGAACGCGCCGCCCCCGAACGCCCGTCCGAAGAGGTCGCGTCCGGCGGCGGCGTCGCGCACGCCGCGGGGCTGGAGGTCGTGGTTCCCGGGCACGACGCGCGCGGGCGTGTCGATGCCCGCGGCTTCGAAGGCGTCGAAGAGCACGCCGTAGTAGGGCGCCTCGCCGTGCGCGACCAGGTCGCCGCTGGAGACGAGGAGGTCCACGGGATCCTCGGCGAGCGTGCGGGCCAACGGACGCGCGACATCGGCGACGCCCCGCTGGAGGTCGCCGAGGAAGGCGAGGCGCGCGACGCCCTCCCGGAGCCGGCGCGGAGGCGCCCGGAAGGACGCCGGCGCTTCGCCGTTCCCGAGACGCCATCCCGCCCACGCCAGCGCCTCGATCGTCCAGGAGAGGAGCAGCCAGCCGGTCAGGAGGAGCAGGACGGCGGCGACGACGGGCGGCATGGGGGGACTCTACCCCGCCCGCTCGCTACCGGTACGGGTGCTTCTTCTCCGGCGCGACCTTCTTGAGCGCGCTCTGGAGCTTCCGTGCGCTGATGCGGCCCGACAGGAGCTTGTGGGACTTCGCCGTGCGACTCAATACGATTACCGCCGGCAACTCGTCGAGCTTCACGCGGTAGTCGGCAAGCTGCTCCTCGGCCGCCTTCTTGTCGAGCTTCACCGCCTGGAGCTGGTTCCCGTAGAAGCGGACGATCGGGTCCATGAAGGTCTCGCCCTGGAGTTCCTTCGTCTCCTCGTCCTTCGCCTCCGGGTCGAAGACGTAGACGAACACGCCCCCTTTCTTATCGCTCTCGATCTTCGCGAGCGCGCCGGCGAGGCTGTCGCCCCAATCGAAGTTCTGGTCGTCGCCCGCCTCGAACCGGCCCTCCATCACGTTCGTCCACCAGTGCATGTAGGGGAGGAGCTTCTCGGGCAACGCGTGACCGATGCCCGGCTGGACGCGGACCTCCACGCTTCGCACCTTGTCCATCAGCGCGTCCACCGTGGCCCGGGCGGCGGCCTTGTTGGGATCGTCCGATCCCGCGAGGGCGAGCGCGCCGAGGTGCTCGCGCGCCCACTTGGGGATGGAGTGGCCCTGGAAGCCGGCGGCGATCCAGCTGGCGCTGCACGGGTGGAGGTCGTCGTCGAAGGCGATGGGCGCGAGATTCCATCCCCCGTTCGAAAACCCGACCACGTGCACCTTGTCGGGATCGATCGGGAGGACGTCCTCCAGGTGCCGGGCGATCTTCAGGACGGCGTCCAGGTCGCTCTTCGACCAGGTCTGCCCCACGGACTTCGGCGCGCAGACGACGTAGCCGTCGTCCGCCCAGGCCCGGAAGGCGCCGGCCATGCCGGTCGCCGTCCCGCCCGCGCCGTGGAGGATCACGATCAGCGAGGCCTTCTTGCCGGTCTCCAGGTCGCGCGGGACGACCAACTCGACCTGGAGGCCTTCGATCGGTTGGCTGGAAGGGCCCGGAGGGTAGGGAGACGGCGGCGTGTCCTCGGCCCGCACGCCGACGTCGGAGAGCACGACCGCGAGCACGAGGACGAGGACGAGGACGAAGGAGACGGCGAGGCTTCGGCGCATGCCCCAAGCCTACCGCTCCCACGGCCGCGTCCCCCGGGGGATCGCAGTGCCGCATCCGTCGGCGACCGGCCGCGGCTCAGGAACCGCGGATCACCCGCATCGCCATCATGCACGCGTTGCGCACGGTGAAGGCCTTCTCCTCCTCGAGAGCCTTCTCCAGGAAGGGGATGGTCTCGGCCCGCTTGGTGTGGCCCATGCCGGTGGCGGCGGCCGCCCTCACCCGCGCGTTCTTGTCCTCGAAGAGGACTTCCTTCAGGCGGTCCACGGCCTCGTCGGTTGCGAGGAAGCCGATGGCCTCGACGACGCTCGCGCGGATGGTGTCCTTGCGGTTCTTCGTGAAGTGGAAGAGCGTCTCCACGACGAGTTCGTCCTTCGGGGCGCAGAGGGCGAGGGCCTTGGCGCAGGCGCCGACGACCTGGATCTTGGTCCGCCGGCCGCCCATGACGTCGAGCAGTGCGTCGCGCGCCCGGGGGTCCTTGGCCTCCTGCAGGGCCTCGGCCGCCGAGCGCTGGATGAGGAACTCTCGCGACTGGAGCGCCTCCTTCCCGCAGAGGAACTCCACCGCCTTCTTCTTGCCGATCCTCGCGAGCGACCGGAACGCGTAGCCGACGAATTCCTGGTTCTTGTTGTCGGTCGCGTATTCCATGAGCGCATCGCGCGCGACCCGCGTCTTCCGGATGCCCAACTCCTCGATCTTTCCGCGGACGAGCTCCTGGTTCTTCTCGGTCTTCAGGTACTTGACGAGCTCGTGCACGGCGATGTCGTGCTCTTCCTTCGCCTCGCCCTCCAGCTCCGGCTCCTCCTCCTTCTCGTCGGAGGCGGCCGGCGGATCCTCCGCCCGGACGGCCGCGAAGATCCCGGGTACCAGCCCCAACAGGAACCCCGCCGCCGCCAGGAGCCAGAAGGTGGAACAATGCGTCCCGCTCGGGCCTTGTTCCATGGGCTCTCTCCTCGCGCGGTCGAACCGGCCGCGCCCGCAGCATACGGAAAGCGCCAGGACCCTGCTCGATGGGCCCCCGGCAAAGATCGGTCGCGCGTGGAGAATCGAGGCGTTCAGGGCACGCCGGCTCCCCTCCCCGAAGAGTGGATCCCACGCGTCGATCGCGTAGCCGAACGGGAACATCGCCACGTAGCGGGACGCGAACAGCCCCCGCAGGGCCGTGGCGATCATGATCCAGCGAGGATCGTGAGACCGATCCCGAGCATGCCGACGAGCGTGTCGTTCGCGTAGGCGGCGGCCGTCGGCGCCCAGAGGAGAACCGGCGCGGCGCGGAGCCACGCACGCACGGGATCCACGGCGTCTGGCGGCGGTCGCGCCGGAGCCGCGCGTACCGCTCCTCCGAGGAGGGTTGCCCCATCGCCCCGGGTTCGGAGTCCCCCCTGTTGGCCGTCGGGCGGCTCGAGCCTCCCGAGCCTCTCGAGCCCATCGCCCTCCCGTCATCCCTGTCGTGCGTCGAGCGCGCCTACGCGCTCCCGGGCGGTCCGCCGCGAAGCGCGTGCCGGACCGTGCCCCTACAATCGGGCGATGGCGCGGGAACGGGACCACGAGCCCGACAGACACAGACCGTGGCCCATCAAGGACTACGGGGCGATCGGCGACAAGGCGTCGATCGCGCTGGTCGCACCGGACGGCGGGATCGACTTCTGCTGTCTCCCGCGCTTCGACGACGACGCCGTGTTCTGCCGCCTGCTCGACGTCGAGCACGGAGGGACGTTCCGGGTCGGGCCGGCCGGACGCTTCTCGCTTCGCCGCGGCTGGCTCGGCGATTCCAACGTCCTCGTGTCGGAGTACCGCGTGAACGGCGGCGTCTTCCGCCTCACCGAGTTCATGCCGCTCCGGAGGACGCATGAGCCCGCGAGGATCCTCCGGCGGCTCGAGGGCGTCGAGGGATCCGTCGAGGTCGCCGTGACGCTGAAGCCCACCTTCGGTTTCGCGCGCCACCGCGCGTCGCTCGAGGCCACGTCCGAGGGCGGGGTCGCGACCTCCGAGGACGGCAGCCTGCTGCGCCTTCTCTGTCCGTTTCCCACGAGGCACGAGGGGGGCGTACTCGCCGCCGCCGGACGGCTTGTCGCGGGCGACGTGCGTTGGGTGAACCTCCTCCACGGCGCCTCGGGCCTGCCCGATCCCGTGGAACCCGACGAGGCCGAGCGCCTGCTCGAGAGGACGCGGAGTGACTGGGAGGCGTGGTGCGCGCGCGGGCGCTACGGGAGCGAACGACCCGCACTGCTCCGCCGGAGCGCCCTCGCCCTCCAACTGTTGACCGACTCCGGCACCGGCGCCCTCGTGGCCGCCGGCACGACGTCCCTGCCGGAGGAGATCGGTGGAAGTCGGAACTGGGACTATCGATACACGTGGATCCGCGATGCCGTCTGGAGCCTCGACGCCCTCATGCGGCTCGGCTACCACGAGGAGGCGATGGCCTTCTGGCGTTGGCTCGGCCGGCACGTGCACGGCGAGGCCGAGAACCTGGGTATCGTGTACCGGTCCAACGGGCACGAGGTCCCCGAGGAGATGGATCTCCGGCACCTGGCGGGGTACCAGGGCTCACGGCCGGTGCGGGTCGGGAATGCGGCCCGCACGCAGCGCCAACTGGACGTCTACGGGACGACCATCGACGGCATCTTCCGCTCCTCCAAGGGCATGCCCGACATGCGACCGCTGCCGGAGGAGCTCTGGCCGACGGTGATCCGCCTGGCGAACCTGATCGTGCGCGAGTGGCGCACGCCGGGCCGCGGAATGTGGGAGCAGCGAAACGGCGACGACCGCTTCACGGCCTCGGAGATCTGGTGCTGGGCCGGTCTCGACCGGGCGATCACCCTCGCCCGGCGCGATCGGCTCGACGTTTCGATCGAGCGCTGGGAGCGGACCCGGAGGCAGATCCGCGAAGCCGTCCTCACGCGTGCCTGGTCGCCGGAGCGGGGGTGTTTCATGCGCACGCTGGACGGGCGCGATCTGGACGCCTCCGTCCTCTTCGTGGCGCTGACCGGCATGCTCCCTCCGGACGACCCACGCATCGCCTCGACGGTGGACGTCCTCCGGCGCGAGCTGACGATCGACGGGTTCCTCCAACGCTACGACGCCGCGGACGGCTGCGAGGGCGACGAGGGTGCCTTCCTGCTGGCCAACTTCTGGCTCGTGACCGTCCTGGCGTCCATGGGACGCAAGGACGAGGCCCGGGAGCTGCTGGACCGCATCGTGGCGCTCCCGGGGCCGACCGGACTCTTCGCGGAAGAGGTCGAGATCGGGAGCGGCGACTTTCTCGGCAACTACCCGCAGGCGTTCACGCACCTCGGACTCGTACAGGCCGTTCTGAGCCTGGAGGACCGCTGAGCCCTGCGGGGGAGGCGGCGGCATGCAGGCATTGGACGGCAAGGGGGTGGTCGTGACCGGTGCCGGCGCCGGCGTCGGTCGCGCGACCGCGCGGGCCTTCGCCCGGCAGCACGCCGCGATCGGGCTCCTCGCCCGCGGCGAGCAACGCCTCGAGGGCGCCCGCCGCGTCGAAGAGGCGCTCGGTCCGATCGACGTCTGGGTCAACCACGCGATGACCACCATCTTCGCGCCCATTCGTGAGATCCGCCCCGACGAGTACCGCCGGGCGACCGAGGTCACCTACCTCGGCGCCGTCTGGGGCACGATGGCGGCGCTGAGGAGGATGCGTGAACGCGGGCAAGGCACGATCGTGCAGGTGGGTTCCGCGCTGGCCTACCGGGCGATCCCGCTCCAAGCGCCCTACTGCGGGGCCAAGCACGCGCTGCGCGCCTTCACCGACTCGCTCCGCTCGGAGCTGCTCCACGAGAAGAGCCCCATCCGCCTCACGATGGTGCACCTGCCGGGCCTGGACACGCCGCCGTTCGAGTGGTGCCGCAGCCGGCTGCCCCGTCGCCCGCAACCCGTCCCGCCCATCTTCGAGCCCCAGGTCGCCGCGGACGCCGTCATCCACGCCGTGCTCCACCACCGCCGGGAGTACTTCGTGGGTTGGCCGGCGGTGAAGGTGATCCTCGGCAACAAGCTCGCGCCCGCCTACATCGACCGCTACCTCGCGCGCACGGGCTTCGCCAGCCAGCAGACCGACGAGCCCCTCCCCGAGGACCGCCCCGACAACCTCTTCGAGCCGGTCCCCGGCGACGACGGGGGACGCGGCCGCTTCGGCGCGCGCTCGCATCGCCACAGCGTCCAGTTCGAGCTCGACAAGCGCCGGGGGCTGGTGGGGACCGCGGTGGGGCTGATCGCCGCCGGCCTCCTCGCCTGGATCCTCCTCTGAGAGGCCCCCGAGCGGGGGCCCCCTCCGGCCGAGAGCCTCGCGCCGCCCCGGCCCGCGGGATCGCGCGCCGAACGCCGTGACCCACCGCGTGCAACGGGGATGCCCGGCGGTACGCTCCTGCCGATGCAGGAGCCGGACACCGCGCCCACAGCGCCGGATCTCTCCCTCGTCGTGCCCGTCCACGACGAGGAGGGGAACCTCCGCCCGCTCTGGGACGAGATCCGCGCCCTCATCGACGGTCTCTCCCTCCGCTCCGAGGTCCTCTTCGTCAACGACGGCTCGACGGACGGCAGCAGCGGGATCCTCGACGAGCTCATGGCCGCCGATCCGCGCGTCCGGGTCCTCGACCACGACCGGAACCACGGGCTCACGGCGGCGCTCGATTGCGGCTTCCACCACGCCCGAGGGGCGGTGGTCGGGATGATGGACGCCGACCTCCAGAACCCGCCGGGGGAGATCGCCAAGCTGATCGAGCGCTTGCCGGAGGCCGACGTGGTGATCGGCTGGCGCCGCGACCGGGACGATCCGTGGCTCAAGCTCGTCTCCTCGCGGGTCGCCAACGCGTACCGCAACCGCCGGACGCACGAGCACGTCCACGACACGGGGTGCGGGCTCAAGGTGTTCCGCCGCGAGGTGCTCGAGAAGATCAAGCTCTTCGACGGGATGCACCGCTTCCTGCCGACCCTCGCGCGGATGGAGGGCTTCCGCGTGGCGGAGGTGGCCGTCCAGCACCGGCCGCGGAGCAGCGGCCGCAGCCACTACGGCGTCTGGAACCGCCTCTGGAAGGGTCTCCACGACGTCAAGGTCGTCCGCTGGATGTGGAAGAACCACCTCGGCTGGAAGGCCACCGAACGCCGGAGGGAGGGTTGACCCTTCTCCTGCCTCTCGCCCTGCAGGCCTGGGACGGATTCGGTTGGCTCGGCCAGGCCTTCTTCTCCCTGCGCGTTCTCCACCAGTGGTACTTCTCGGAGCGGGCGAAGCGCAGCCACGTGACGCCCATCTTCTGGTGGTACTCGCTGGCGGGGACGGCCGCGAGCCTCGTCTACGTCGTGCACCGCCAGGACCCGGTCTTCATCGTCGGGTTCCTGGTCAACGGGTTCCTCTACCTGAGAAACCTCGTGCTCGGCGGCCGGCACGTGCGCCCGGGCCGGCGGGGCAGTCCGCTCCTGCCGCTCGTCCTGGGGCTCGCCGTCTTCGGCGGCGTCACGGTCTGGTCGGTGGCCCACAAGACGGACATCGTCTCGTACGACCACCCGCTCCCGTGGCTCCTCGTCGGCTTCACCGGCCAGTTCCTCTGGACGAGCCGGTTCCTGGTCCAGTGGGTGATCAGCGAGCGGCGCGGCGAGAGCGTCCTTCCGCCGGTCTTCTTCTGGATCAGCCTGATCGGCGCGCCCTTCCTGTTCGCGTGGGCGGTCTACCGCGTCGACTGGGTCATGATGGTGGCCTTCACGCTGAACCCCCTTCCCTACGTGAGGAACCTCGTGCTCCTCTACCGTGCGAAGGCGCCGCCTGCGGCGCCGGCGCACGCCGCCGAGGATGCCCTTCCCGAACGGTAGTTTCCCCTTCCGCCCTGGAGGTCGACCCGTGCACGTCCTCGTCACCGGCGCCGCCGGATTCATCGGTTCCCACGTCGCCGAGCGCCTGCTCGCGCTGGGGCACGGCGTCACCGCCGTGGACTCGTTCCACCCGTACTACGACCGCCGCATCAAGGAGCGCAACGCCGCGGCGCTGTTCGCGAACCCCCGGTGCCGCTTCCTGGAGATCGACCTCGCCAAGGACGATCTCGCCGCAGCCGTGGACGGCATCGAGGCGGTGGTCCACCTCGCCGCCCAGGCGGGCGTCCGCGCCTCGTGGGGCGACTCGTTCCAGGGCTACCTGGACGCCAACGTGCTCGCCACCCAACGGCTCCTGGAGGCGTCGAGGGGAACGGACGTCGCCGCCTGGCTCTACGGCTCGAGCGCCAGCGTGTACGGGGACCGCGCGACCGGCGCCGTGGACGAGACGCGCCTGCCGGCCCCCTACAACCCCTACGGCGTGACGAAACTCGCCGGCGAGCACCTCGCCGGTCTCTACCGCGAAGTTCACGGGGTGCCCACGCTCGCGCTCCGCTACTTCTCCGTGTACGGCCCCCGCGAGCGCCCCGACAAGGCGATCCAGAAGTTCCTCACGGCCGCGCGGGACGGGGGGCGGATCCAGGTCTACGGGGACGGGACGCAGCAGCGCGACTTCACGTACGTCGGCGACGTCGTGGACGCCACGGTCGCGGCGCTCGACCCCCGCCACGTGGGGCTCCTCGCGAACGTCGCCCGCGGCCACACCGTTCCCCTCGCGGCCGTGCTCGACACGATCCGGCGGGTCACCGGCCGGGACCTCGACGTCGTCGAGGTCGCGCGGGAGGCAGGCGACGTGCGCGTCACCTCCGCCCGGATCGACCGCGCCGCCGAGGCGTTGGGCTACGCTCCCTCCGTGGACCTGGAGGAAGGCATCACTGCCCAGTGGGCGGAGGTCCTCTCCGGGGCGTAGGCCCCCCGTCCCCTGGGTCCGCGCCGACGATCGGCGGGCGCCTGCCGCCCTGGTATTCCGGGCCTCGACCGACGAGAATCCCCCCGAAGGAACCCGACATGTCCGTGGCCCGATCCATCCGAGTCGTCCTCCTCGCGGGGGTCGGGCTGTTCCTCGCGCTCGGCGCGGACGGTTGTGGAGGGGGCGGCTCCTCGACCCCGGTGATCCCCGCTTCGCCGCCCCCTCCGGGCTTCGCCGGGACCATCCGCTGCCAGGGATTCGACCTGGGGCGCCTCGTCGAGCACTCCCCGAACGAGACGCGCGCTCAATCGCACCGCCTGCCGCCCATGGCGGCGGACGCGCGGCTCGAGGTCACCGGGACCCTCGATGCCTCGGGCGACCCCGTGGACGCATTCCGCATCGACGTCCTCGCCGACCAGGCTCTCCGCCTGACGCTCGACTGGACCCAGCCCGGCGGCGCGGCCGGCGCGCGCGTCCAGGCCTACGAGTCCGGGGCGGCGACGGCCCTCGCCGACTCCGGGCCGGGCGGCGCGCCGCGGACGCTCGTCTTCGCCGCCGCGGCGGGCACGGTCTACGACGTCGTCCTCACGGCCACCGGGGACCGCGCCGCCTACGTGCTGGAGATCCAGGCGTCCGATCCCGGGACCTCCCTCGCCGCACCCGCCGGCGTCGGGGGAGCGGGTCCCGTCGCGGCGACCGAGGTGGCGCCGTCGCCCGAGCCGGCCGCCTGCGCCGGCACCCACGTCCTGGTGGGCCTGAAGCCCGGCCGCCTCGCCGACGCCGTCGCCCGGCGCCACGGTCTCGCGCTCGGCGACCGCCTCGGCGGGGGCGCGATTCGCCTCCGGTTCCCGGAGCCCATCCGGGAGCGGCGGCTCGCGCGGGTGCGCGCGTGGTGCGAGCGGCTCGCTCGTGACGAAGACGTGGCCTTCGCCGAACCGGACTGGATCGTGCAGCCGCAGGGCGCGACGAACGACACCGAGTTGGCCCGGCAGTGGAACCTGCGCGCCATCCAGGCGCTCGCGGCCTGGGACGTGACGATGGGAGATCCGTCCGTCGTCGTCGGGGTGGTGGACACCGGCATCGTGGAGCACCCCGACCTGGTGGGGCAGATCGCGCCGGGCGGCTACGACTTCATCTCGGATCCCTCCATCGCGGGGGACGGAAACGGGCGGGACCCGGTCCCGACGGACACCGGCGCCCGGGAGTATCCCGGCGGACGCTCGGAGTGGCACGGTACGCACGTGGCCGGGATCATCGCCGGTCACGCCGACGACGCGTACGGCATCGCCGGGATCGCTCCCCACTGTCGCGTGCTGCCGCTCCGGGCGATCGGCCGCACGGGCGGCTACGTGAGCGACGTCGCTGACGCCATCCTCTATGGCGCCGGTCTCCTCACGACCGCCGACGGCCGCCGGCTGAGCAAACCGGTGGCCGTGGTGAACCTCTCCTTCGGTCTCACCACGGACAGCCAGGTCCTGAGGACGGCCTGCGAGCGTGCCTCGAACGCGGGCGTCCTCCTCGTGGGCGCCACCGGGAACGACGGCCGGGCCGTCCTCTATCCGGCGGCCTATGCTTCCGTGGTCGCCGTCGGCGCCGTGGACGGGTCGCTCCGGACGCTCGGCTACTCCAACTTCGGGTCCGAGGTCGATCTGTCGGCGCCCGGGGGCGACCTGACCTTGGACGACCACCTCGACGGATGGCCGGACGGCGTCCTCTCGTGCCTCCTGGACGACACGGTCCATCCCGCGGTCCCGTCGCACGGGTACCTGGAGGGCACCAGCCAGGCCGCGCCGCACGTCTCCGCCGTGGCGGCGCTCCTGCTTTCCGTGGACCCCACGCTCACGCCCGCCCAGGTGAAGACGCTGCTCTTCGGCTCGGCCAGGGACCGGGGCGACCCCGGCAAGGACGTCGCCTACGGGTGGGGCGTCGTGCAAGCGCACGCGGCGCTCCGGCTGCTCCTCGACGACGCGGGAACGCCCCTGACGGATCCCCCGGCGCTCTGGCTGCCCTGCGCCTCGGTCCCGTTCCTGGGCTTCGACAGCCTGGAGGTCGTTCCCGTCGACAACGGCGGCGGGGGACGGCTGTTGCTCGGCGATCCCCTCGTCGAGACGGACGACGGCGGGCTCTGGCTCCACGCGGACCAGGCCCCCGACCTGACCGGCGGTGGGCCCTCCAACGTGGTGTCGATCGCCGTCTCGGTGGACCGCGCCGGCCTCGCTCCGGGATGCCACGGCGGGACCGTTCGCTTGCGCGACCCCTCGGGCACGGTCCTCCGCGACCTCCGGGTGGTCGTCTACGTGCAGAAGCGGTCGTACGCGGGGCAGCAGATCCGGCTGCACACCATCGACGCGGGCACCGGCATTCCCGGCGTGGTGGGCGTCGCCTCGGCCAGCTTCGGCTACCGGTACTGGCTGCCCGTGGTGACCAGCGGCTCCTGGAAGATCCAGGCGGGCCAGGACCTCGACGGCAACGGGTTCTTCTGCCAGACCGGCGACGCGTGCGGATGGTATGGAGGGACGTCGGAGGCAGACGCGACGGTCGTGGATGCGCGTCCGAGGGACCCCATCGCGGGCCTCGACGTGGTCCCGCGCTTCCCTTGAGGAAACGATGAAACCCCGCCCTTCCCCGACCGTCGTACCAGGGGGTCTCCCGTGACGGGGGACCCGCCCTCCGGCAACCCGCTCGCGCCGGAGGCCCTGGTGGACCGCTACGGCGAGAGGGTCTTTCGTCTCGCGCGGCGCATGACCCACAACGACGCCGATGCGGAGGACGTCACGCAGAACGTGCTGATGAAGGTGTTCGAGAAGGCCGACGCGTTCCGGGGCGACTCGGATCCCATGGGCTGGATCTACCGGATCACGGTGAACGAGGCCCGCGAGCACCACCGTCGCCGCGGCCGGCGCCCCGCCGTCAGCCTGGATGCGCTGTCCGCGGAGGTCCACGACGACCACCTCGTGGGGGTCACGGACTTCAGCGTGCGGCCCGAACGGCGGGCCATGGCGGCCGAGATCGACGAGGTGGTCCGGCAGGCGATCCAGGAACTGCCCGACGGGTATCGGGAGCCGGTCGTGCTCATGGACCTCGAGGGGCTGAGCTACAAGGCCGCCGCGGAGGTCCTCGGCCTGACCGTCGGCGCGTTCAAGACCCGGCTCCACCGGGCCCGGCTGCACCTGAGGCGACGCCTGCAGGAGTTCTGGCGCTCCGTGGACGAGGGCCGGTCCGGTACGGACGGAGGGGCCCGCGGATGACGCACCGGGGGAGCCCCTGCCGCGAGGTCGCCGAGAAACTGCTCCTGTTCAAGGACGGTGAGCTCGACGAGAACGAGACGGAGTACCTCCGGCGGCACCTCCACATGTGCCCCCCCTGCCTGGATCTCCTCGCCTCCTACGACGAGGTGATCGAGATCCTCCGCCGCCTGCGCCCGGTGAAGCTCCCGCCCGGATTGCTCCAGCGGCTGAAGGCCCGGCTCCCGCCCCTCTAGCGGACGAACAACAGGCGAATCCGCGTCTTTTCCAGAGGCGCCCGAGTCAAGTGCGGGGGCTCCGATGGTCGATTTCGCAGTAGCCCTCTGGGGGAACCCCTTCGTGAGCGATTCGGACCTGCGAAGCGCCGCCCGCGTCCCTTGTGACGTCCCGATGCGGATCTTCGTGGACGGCGCGTGGCACGCCGTCCGCATCCTCGACATCAGCCGGAACGGCGTCCGGCTCCGCGTGCCTCTCCCGTCCTTCGGCTTCGAGCCCGGGACGAACCTCGCGGTCGTGGCCGCCTATCTCGTGCGGGTCGTGCCCCGGCGCATGACGGGGCAGTTCAACCCCGATCGCCTGGGGAACCTGATCAACCGGGAGTTGGCGATCATACGCATCGGGCTCCCGGACGACAGCGACGCCGAGGTGGAGTTGGGGTGCGCGATGGACGGCCGCCTCGGCGACATCGAGGCCGCCGCCCTCGAGCTCGAGGTGCCCAGGGAGGGTCATTCGCCCCAGGAGGAGGGCGCCCGCCACCCGTACCAGCCGCGAAACCAGGAAGGGGTCCCTCCGAGAAAGCGGCGGGACCTCGATGTCGTGGTCCGGGCGCGCGACGGGGATCCCTCCAAGGAGTGGACGGGCGCTCCGGAGAGCATGGACCGCACGGGCCTGGTCATCCGCTTCCGCGACCGGACGCGTCTGGGACTGGATCCATCGGAGGACGACGCCCGTTCCCTCACGGTCGCCTTCTCCGACGTCTACGGCCCCCGGGCGAACCTCGAGATCCGTGAGGGCGGCGCCTGCCTGTTCCGCGGGGAGGCCCGGTTGACGCGCGTGGAGGTGGAGCCGCGCCGGCCCGGCGAGCTGGTGGTCGGCTTCGAGTACGCCCGTGAGCTCGAGCCCGCCGAGCGGCGCGCCCTCAAGCTCGCGCGCTGAGTGCGCCCCCGATCCGCGGATGGGAACGAATCGTCCCGGTCGCGTGGGCCGCCCCGCAACACCCTCGGATGCTCAGCCCGAGAGGTCCGGGGGGTCGGCACGCAGCCGGAACGAGACGAGGAGCGCGCCGCCGATCACGGCGACCCCGATCCAGAAGGGCACGCGCGTGCCGAGGGCGAGCAGGCTGGGGCCGGCGCCGTGGCTCGCGATCCGCCCGAGGCTCCGGGCAGACTCGTTGGCGCCCAGGATCTCCCCCTGTGCCTCGGGGTCGGCCCGCTTGGAGAGAAGACTGATCAGCGAGGGCATGATCATCGCCGATCCGCAGACGGCGACGGGGACCAGCGCTGCCAGCACCAGGGGCTGGCGCACGTAGGCGATGGCGAGAAGCCCCGCGCCGAGGCCGGTGCAACCCGCCGCGACGAGGCGGGCCTCGTGGAAGTGGCGCATCAGGCGCCGGACGAGCCAGCCCTGGCTCAAGGCGAGCCACAGCCCGAAGTAGGAGAACAGCCACCCGTTCTTCTCGGGCGTCCATCCGGGGAACCGCTCGAGCGCGAGGAGGGCCAGCGTGCTCTCCAGGATGCCGAACGGGAACACGGTGAGGAAGGTCATCGAGAGAATCACCCGGATGCCCGGTCGGGTCAGGGAACGGCGCAGGGTGCGTAGGCGATCGCCTCGATGCGCCTCCTGGGTATGGCGCGCCGGCTCCTCGAGCCGGAGCGTTGCGAAGACGAAGGCGCCCGCCGAGAGCGCGGCGGCGATCAGCCCCGGAGCCAGCGGGCCGAGGAGTTGGTGACCGACGCCTCCCAGGGACGGTCCGATGAGGAAGCCGACGCCGAACGCCGCGCCCACCAGCGCCATTCCGCGCCCCCGTTCCTCCCGGCTGGTGACGTCGGCGATGTAGCCCAGCGCCGCCGTGATCGTGCCGCCGAAGACGCCGGCGGCGATCCTCGACGCGAGCAGGATCATCACCCGGGTCTGCGTGTCCGGGAACAGCTCCGCCGAGGCGAACAGGAGGTACGAGAGGACCGAGCCCGTGAGGCCGATCCGGATGATGGGCCGACGGCCGATGCGGTCGGAGAGGCGCCCCCAGAGCGGAGCGACCAGGAACTGCATCGCGCTGAAGGAGGCGAGGATCAGCCCGACCATGGGCCGCGACGCCCCGTAGTCGCGGGCGTAGAGGGGCAGGAGGGGGAGGATCATCCCGAAGCCCAGCAGGTCGATGACGATCGTCACGAAGACGGGGGCGATGCTGGGGCGATGCGGAGCGGGGGGCGTCGGATCCACGGTGGGGGCATCCTCGGGTTCGAGCACCGGGAGGATCGCGCCGCCCCCGGCCGTGGCATCATTGGCCGCAGATGAAAATCTACACGCGACAAGGCGATGACGGGTCCACCGGGCTGCTCGGCGGGCGCCGGGTCGGAAAGTCGGTCCTCCGGGTGGAGGCGTACGGGACCGTGGACGAGGCGTCGGCCGTGGTGGGATGGGCCCGCGCCACGGACCTCCCGGACGAGATCGACGCGGTGCTCGCCCGCATCCAGGAGGCCTGCTTCCGGCTCGGGGCGTGGCTGGCTTCGACGGCCGATGCCGATCCCGGCGTACGCCCGATCGACGCGGAGGACGTGCGGGATCTCGAGGCGACGATCGACGCCGTGGACGCCAACCTCCCCGCGCTGGCGAACTTCATCCTTCCCGGCGGGAGCGAGGGCGCCGCGCGGCTCCACGTCGCCCGCACGGTGGCCCGTCGGGCCGAGCGCGTCCTCGTCGAGCTCGCCGCCGTCGAGACGGTGGAGCCCGCGTGCCTCGCCTGGCTGAACCGCTTGTCGGACCTGCTCTTCGTTCTCGCGCGGTCGGCCAACGCCAACGCCGGGGTGGGAGACGTCCCGTGGGCGCCCCGGAGGGAGCGTTGAGCCGGTACTACGTCACGGACGGTCGGATCGGCCTCCAAATCCTCCGCGACGGCGCGGGGCGCTATGAAGAGGAGCGCCGCATCCTCGAGGTGCGCGGCCGCGATGCCCGCGACTACCTGCACCGCATGACGAGCCAGGACATCGCCGCGCTCGAACCCGGCCACTGGAGCCGGACTCTCGTGCTCACGCCCGAGGGACGCATGATCGGCGCTCCGTGGGTCTGGGCGACCGAGGACGCCTTCCTGCTCGACCTCGAGCCGGAGAACGCGGATGCGGTGAAGGCGCACCTCGAACGCTTCGTCATCGCCGAAGACGTCTCCTTCACGGAGCGCCCGGCTACGGCGTGGTGGGCCGCCGGCCCCCGCGTCGCGAAGATCTTCCCGAACGCCGCCCCGGCGCCTCCCCGTGCCGGCGAGTGGGTGCCGTCCGGCCGCGAGGCGACGCCGCGGTACGTGGGCGGACTCGCGGCGGACGATCGCCCCCCGTACCGGATGCTCGTCCCGCGCGACACGCTGAGTGCCGGCCCCTTCTCCCTCGAGACCCAGCCCCGCATCCTGCCCTTCGCGTCGCTGGTCGCCGACAACTCCTGGGACGCGTGGCGCGTGCTTCATCGCTTCCCCGTCTGGGGCCCCGAGCTCTCCGGCGACATCCTCCCGCTCGAAGCGCGCCTCGAGAGGGATGCGATCAGCTTCTCCAAGGGCTGCTACCCCGGCCAGGAACCGATCGTGATGGCCCGCCACCGTGGCCACCCGCCGACGCTCCTGGTCCGCGTGCGCGCCAAGGGCGCCACGGCCGGCGCGGCGCTCCTCTTCGAGGGCCGGAAGGTCGGACGGATCACGACCGTCGGGAGGTGGCCGGAGCACGACGAGCCGAACGCCATGGCCTTCGTGAAGTACACCCTGGTCGCCGAGCCGACGGCGCTCGAGGTCGAGGGGGGCGGCGAGGCCCGGGTGGTGGAGGGCGAGGGTCCGTGAGCGATGTGTCGGTTCCCCACCTGCGGCGGGCGATCGTGACGGGCGCGTCGCGCGGGATCGGGCGCGGCATCGCCACGCGCCTCGCGGCGGAGGGCTGGCACGTGGGCCTCGTCGCACGCGATGCGGAGGCGCTGCAGGAGGTCGCCCAGGCCGTCGAAGACGCGGGCGGGCACGCGCGGCCGCTCTCCTGCGACGTGACCGATCGCCACGCCTCCGCCCAGGCCGTCCAGGCGTTCCTGGCCGCCGAGGGGCCGGTCCACGCCCTGGTCAACAACGCCGGCACGAACGTCCGAAAGCCCGCCGAGGCGTACACGCTCGACGAGTGGGACGACCTCCTCGCCGTCGGGCTGACGGCTCCGTTCGTCTGGGCGCGCTACGTCGTGAGCGGCATGCGAGAGGCGGGATTCGGGCGAATCGTCAACATCGCCAGCGTCGCCGGCATCCGCGCGCTGCCGACGGGCGCGCCCTACGCGGCCGCGAAGGCGGGGATGGTGCAACTCACCCGGAGTCTCGCCCGCGAGTGGGGGCCGCACGGCATCACGGTGAACGCCGTGGCGCCCTGGTACGTGCGGACGCCCTTGACCGAAGGTGTCCTCTCCAGCGAGCCCTACTTCGAGGCCGTGCTGCGTTCGACCCCGACCGGGCGGATCGGCCGCGTGGAGGACGTCGCCGCCGCCGTCTCCTTCCTCCTCGGGGCCGAGGCGGGCTGGATCAACGGGACGTGCCTCCCTCTCGACGGCGGCTTCCTCGCCTCGGCGTTCTTCCCGCCCCCCTCCGACGGAGGCGGGCAGGTGTAGCCTCGACTCCCAGGAGGTGCACGATGCGTACCCGACTCCTGCCGCTCCTGGTCCTCCTCGCCGCGCTGGTCGCGGCGGGGATCGCCGCCGCCGAGGACATGGCCCGGCTCGAGAAGGCGGCCGCGAAGCACCAGGACGACATCGCCGAGGTCTGGTCCGATCTCGCCGACTGGCTGGCGGACCACGGCCACAAGTCCGAGGCCCTCTCGGCCCTGGAGAGGGCGAACCCGCTCGCCAGCGAGGACGAACCGCTGAAGAAGCTCGCCGCGCGGATCGAGGCGATGACGGAGGACGCGCCTCTCGATGCCGCCGCAGAGAAGCGGGTCGAGAAGGCCCGGGGCAAGGCGGCCAAGGGGTACGACAAGCTGGCCAAGGTCTTCGAGGACGAGCCCAACGACCCGCGTCTGGCCGGCTCGATGCTGAAGGCCCTGGCCCTGGACCCGTCGAAGCGACGCCTGGTCGCCGTGGCCGACCTCGCGAAGAAGGACCTGCTCCTGATGCAGGCTCCGACGCATCCCTTCGCGGCCTGGGTCTCCTTTCCGAAGGCGTGGAAGCCCGGGCACGAGTGGCCGGTGCTCGTGGTGGTGGACGGTGCCGGCGCCAACCACCGGGGAGCCGCCCAGGGCTTCGAGAACGGGCGTGGTTCGCGCGACTGGATCATCGTCGGCGCGCACGCCCTCTCCTGCACGAATGTGGTGATGCTGGACAAGTACCCGGCGTACTCCCGCGAGTTGGTCGAGAAGTACAACAACGACCGCCCGAGCTTCGACATCCCGGGCCTCCTCGCGCTCCTCGACTACCTCCACGAGCAATTCGGCGCCGAGCAGAAGGTCTACATCACGGGCTTCTCCGGTGGTGGAATCCTCTGCTACGGCTTCACGCTCCAGCACCCCGACCGCGTGGCCGGCGCGGCGCCGGCCTGCGCGAACTTCACCAAGGCCCTCGAAAGCGGTGCTCCGAAGGTGGAGGACGGCGGGCCGCCGGTCCACATCATGACCGGCGAGAAGGACCCGAACCGCTACCTCACCCACGGCAAGACGCCTCCCGGGATCGAGGAGCAGGCCGACGGGGCCGAGGCCGCCCTGAAGGAGCACGGCTTCACCCACGTGACCCGCACGATGCTCCCCGGCGTGGCCCACTCCGCCTGCCGCAACGAGGTCTGGACCTTCCTGGACGAAGTGCAGAGTCAGGACAAGCGCTAGTCGGAAGTTCCGGGCGTTGATGCGCGTGTCGCCCCCGTGGATCCGGGCCCCACCGCTGTTGCGGTGCGTCTCGGTTCGGCCGGCGTCCGAAAAACCGGGCCCAGGCACGCTTGCCGAAGGCACACGGAAGATCGAAAAAGTGCTGGAAGTCCTGCCTGGGGCGAAGACCGGCCAGATTCCCTTCCCGGGGCACCCGGAGGAATAGGGCCAGGGACCCTCTCCTCCCGGGTCTCCCTCGGATTCTCGCGTCGTCTCGATGCCATCGCGTCGCCCTCCGGCCCAGGAGGATCGACCGAATCCCGCCACGCGCTACCTGCGGTTCAGCGAACGGTTGCAGGACGCGCTTGCCACCGATTGGTCCCCTGCCAAGCCTCCCTCCGGAAGACCGATGAACGTCCAGTGGCCGCCTCTACTCCCTCCTCCACCAGAGTAGTCGAATCGGAGCAGGGCCAGGGCCGGATGGCGAGACATCGCTGTGGCAAGATAGAGAATCCCCCTGCACCTTGCATCGAAGACGCATCGCAGACTCAAATTCCGTCGCGGGGAACTCTAGAAGTAGTGCATCGGCACTTGGGACAAGACGTCCCGCTCGACTGAACGATCCTCTGTCCTTCGCCGTCGTTGCAAACCCGAGTTCTTCTCGCCAACGACGGATCGCCTCCGATGAACAGTGCAGAATACACTTCCCGTCTATGTGCAGACTCAGCGCGGCGTCCTCGAACTGCCCGAGGCGCAAGTCCGCGAATTCAACCGCATGCTTCCGAATCCTATCCTGTTCCTCTTCCGTCTTTGCCACGGCCCAGTTGGGGGCTGCCTCCAACAGCGCATTGACCAGTGCACGCCGAGTTCTTGGCGGATCGAAGTGGTACGTTGTGAATCCACGTGGGGAGCTAGGGAATCCACATCCCGCGACAAGGACCGCAGACAGAATGAAGAGGGGCAAAGTGGCGCCGCTTGCACGACTCACCGCCATCAACGATCGGTGACAACGTCCGCGCCACGCAGGGACGTGTTCTGCACGGCTTGTCCCGGCCGGAGAGGATGGTCCTGCTCGCCCCTGGGTGGCCCCATCTCTTCGACCTGCGCCGCGTCACATAGATGAGTCAGGTACTCCACCGGATCCGCCATTCCGCTTTCGACAACGACGTGCTCGGGGGGTGCCGACTGATTGAAGGGGTTCACGTCCATGCCCATGCGCTCCCTGAAGGAGACTCGACGCGTAACCCTCCAGGCACACTCCGCCTGAGAGCGACTGAGCCGAACTGTCCCCTCAAGATGTGACACCGGGCAAGACAAGGCCGACGCCGTCGATTGTCCAATCCACGGAGTAGGCAATTGCGGCGCAATTCCAGCTGGAGTACAGCATTTCGCACGGGCGCGACTCCTCGATATGTTGTATGAGTCCCAACCCTCGCCGGTGGGCCGACATGCTTAGGGCCTGGCCGAGAATACGTGTTGAGAAGGACGCTCGGATTCGCGTCGGATGTGGTCATGACGAGGGAGCGGATCCGGAGGCGTAGCGCCAGCTACGCTGAGGAATTCGCGACCGAGGAAGGGCCGCAGGCGGCGTGAAGGCGAGTCGAAAGGGCGACACGTATCCACGGACGGGCCCTTACATCCCCAAAGCTGGAACACTCCATCTGATGGTCAGCCTCTGTCCAAACCTCGAACGGGGTCCATGGAGGTAGGGGTAACCGTTCAGCCCCAATTCTGGCGGAACCATCAACCGATTGACGGGGTGTGGCCAAGCCCAAGTCCTCCCTGGAAGAGCGGTTCGAGGAGATGGAGGCGCGGTTGCGCGCCACCGAGCGCAGGCTGGACGCGTCCGAGACGCGCACGCGCCATCTGGAGGCCAACCGCGCCAACCTCAACCGCGAGAACAAGCGGCTGCGCGAGCACAACGCCATCCTCCAGGAGAAGGTCCGCGAACTCACGGCCCGCCTGAACCAGACCTCGTCCAACTCCTCGAAGCCGCCGTCTTCGGACGTGCCGTGGCGGGAGCGCCGCAAGCAGAAGCCCGCCCATGACGAGGCGCTGGACGCCATCCAGAGCGCCGAGTTCGTGAACTGCGACGAGACCGGATGGCGCGAGAACAACGAGAAGGCCTGGCTCTGGGGCGCGGTCACACCGATGCTCAAGGTGTTCCGCATCGACTTGCGGCGAAACCGGGAAGCGTTCCGCAGATTGCTGTTCGCCATCGTGGGCTACCTCATCACCGACCGGTTCTCGGTGTGCGTTCGCGACGATTGGGGATGAAGGGCCGACACGATCGGGCCCCTTGGCTCGTCTCGACTGGGGGCGCAGTCGGGCTCGGCGCCGCGGGCCGCCGAGTGGACAGGGGCCGCGCTTCGGTCACGCGAAGCGGCGGTGGGTGCCGGGAGTCTCGGCGCCCAGGCCGGCGGCCTCGCGTTCGGCGGCGACGCGCTCGCGGTAGGTCTGGTAGTTGCCCTCCCAGAAGCGGGCCTTGCCGCCTTCCTCGAATTGGAGGATGTGGGTGGCGATGCGGTCGAGGAAGAAGCGGTCGTGGGAGACGACGATCGCGCAGCCGGGGAAGGCGGCGAGGGCGTCTTCCAGGACGCGGATGGTGCCGAGGTCGAGGTCGTTCGTCGGCTCGTCCACCAGGAGGAGATTCCCACCCTGCCGGAGCATCTTGGCGAGCTGGACGCGGTTTCGTTGTCCGCCGGAGAGCGTTCCCACCTTCTGTTGCTGGTCCGTGCCGCGGAAGTTGAAGTTCGCCACGTAGGCGCGGCTGTTCATCCGTCGGCTTCCGAGCTTCAGTTCGTCCTGTCCGTCGGAGATCTCCTGCCAGACCGTCTGCTCGGGGTCGAGGTCGGCGCGGTCCTGATCCACGTAGCAGGGCTCGACGGTCGCTCCCAGAACGATGCGACCCGCGTCCGGTTCGAGCTGCCCCGCCACGAGCTTCAGGAGCGTCGTCTTGCCCGTGCCGTTCGGGCCGATCACCCCGAGGATGGCGCCGGGAGGCAGCTCGAAGGCGAGGTCGTCGAGGACCGCCCGGTCGCCGAAGCGCTTGACGAGCGCATCGACGCGCAGCACCTGGTCTCCGAGCTTCCCGCCCGAGGGGATGGTGATGGTGACCGTCTCGTCGCTGACCTCGTCCTGTTGCTGTTCCCAGAGCCGTTCGAAGTTCTTGATGCGGGCCTTGCTCTTCGCGGTGCGGGCGCGGGGACTCTGCCGGATCCACTCCAGCTCGCGCTCCAGCAGCTTCCCGCGGGCCTTCTTCTGCTGCTCCGAGGCGGCCTCGCGGCCGGCCCGCTGCTCCAGGTAGGCCGAGTAGTTGCCCCTGTACGGGGTGCTTCGGCCGCGCTCCATCTCGAGCATCCACTCGGCGACGTTGTCGAGGAAGTAGCGGTCGTGCGTGATCGCGACGACCGTGCCCTCGTACTCCTTCAGGTGGCGCTCGAGCCACTGCACCGCATCGGCGTCGAGGTGGTTCGTAGGTTCGTCCAGGAGGAGGATGTCGGGGTGCTCCAGCAGGAGGCGGCAGAGCGCCACCCGGCGGCGTTCGCCGCCCGAGAGGTTGGCCACGTCCGCGTCGGGCTCCGGGAGGCCGAGGGCGTGGCTCGCCTGGTCGAGCCGGCGGTCCAGGTCCCAGGCGCCGCGCGCCTCGATCTCCGTCTGGACCTTCTCCAGGTCGTCGAGCGCCTGCTGCATGCCGTCGGCGTCGAGGTCCGTGGCGAGCGTCTCGTTGAGCGCCTCGAACCGCTGGAGAAGGGCACGCACCTCGCCGACCGCGGCTTCCAGGTTCCCGCGGACGGTGCCGGGGTCGAGTTCGGGCTCCTGCGGCAGATAGCCGATGCGGAGCCCCTCCCCGACGTGGCGGATCCCGTCGTGGTCGGGATCGACCCCGGCCATGATCCGAAGCAGGGTGCTCTTGCCGCTGCCGTTGTGCCCGATCACGCCGATCCGCGCGCCGCGGAGGAACGCGAGGCTGGTCGGCTCCAGGACCGTCTTCCCGTCGAAGGTGCGGGCGACCTGCTGAAGCTGGATGACCTGGTCCGTGCTCATCCGGGGGGTTGTAGCGGGGGCGGGGGGCTACCATGGGGCGTGAGGCGGTTCGGCGGAGGACCGGCGGCGATGACATACGGTTGGAAGTCCCGGCTCATCGACATCGGCTGCGGGTTCGCGGCCTACCTCGGCGCTCGGCTCATCTGGGGCACCCGGGAGCCCTGGGAGGCGCTGCACTGGGAGCTCCTGACCTACGGGGCGATCTTCCTGATCCTCCAGGCCATCATCCGCGGCCGGCGACTCGTCCGGGTGGGCAGGCGCGGCTGAGAGCCTGGCCGCCGGCCCGGTCAGGACGGGAAGGATCACGAAGCCAGGTCCTGGGAGGGCAGGGTGCGTGCCGTGTCGGTCTCCGAGGCCGCGGCCCGCCTCCGCCGGTGGCTGGACCTGGTCCAGCAGGGGCGAGAGCGTCCGGATCCTCTCCCGGGGGCGCCCCGTCGCGCGGCTGGAGCCCGTCCGCGGCGCCGAGGAGGCGCCGGGCGAGGTCCGGTTGGAGCCCCTCGTTCGCCGGGGCATCGTGCGACGGGCGGCCCTCCCCCTCGGCCCGGAGGCCCTGGGCGCCGCGGGCCCCGTGGCGGTCCTGCCCCCGGCCCCGGGCCGTGCACCCGGGAGCAGGTCCTCGCCTACGGCGGGTTCTGCGAGGCGAGGGACGCCCTGGATCTCGAAGGATCGATCGCCTCCGGGCCGCCGTGGGGGGAGGCTCACGCCTCCCCGTCGGGGACGACGACGACCTTGATGCTGCCGCCGCTCGCCTCGGCAGCGATCTCGAAGGCGCGCGGCGCCTCGCTCAGCGGGATGACGTCCGTCACCAGGCGACTCACCTCGATCTCCTCGCCGAAGACGATCTCGGCCGCCTCGTCCGTCTCCTCCGGCGAGGCCGAGTAGGAGCCGACCACCTGCTTCTCGTCGAGGCAGAGGTCGCCCACGTCCACCTGGACCTCGTCCCCGCGGTGCGTCTGCGCGAAGAGGAGGATCGTCGCTCCCGGTCGCGTGGCCCGGATCGCGTCCCGAACCGGCCCCCCCCCGACCGCCGCCACGATCGCCCGGTCGGCGCCGCGGCCGGACGTCACGGAGCGGCACACCTCGACCAGGCTCTCCTGGGTCGGATCGACCGTCCGGAGCGCGCCGAGGCCCTCGGCGACCGCCAGCCGCTCCTCGATCGGGTCCGCCGCCACCACCGACGCCCCCTCGCGGATGGCGATCTGCATGAGCAGGAGGCCGATGCTCCCTACGCCCGCCACGAGCACGACGTGCTCCTCGTCGAGATCGAGGCGGCGAATGCCCTTCAAGCAGGTGTTGACCGGCTCCACGAACGTCGCCTCGACGAAGCTCACGTCGGCCGGCACTTCCACGACGCCCTCGCCCTCGACGACCCAGGGGAGCACGCGCACGTACTCGGCGTAGCCGCCGCCGGCCGCTTCGAAACCCGCCGTGACGCCGAAGCGCTTGTACTGCTCGCACTGGGCGTAGAGCCCCCGCTGGCTGTACCACGACGTGCGATCCGGGACGTGGGGGAGGAGCGCGACACGGTCGCCCGGCGCCCACATGCCCACGCCTTCGCCGACCTCCACGACCGTCCCCGCCGTCTCGTGGCCGAAGATCCGCGGGGGCTCCCCGAGGCCCAGCCGGACGTGCTTCACGTCCGTCGAGCAGACGCCGCAGGCGCCCACCTTCACGAGGAGTTCGCCCGGGCCGATCTCGGGCACGGGGACCTGCTCGACGCACAGGTCACCCCGACCGCGGTAGACACAAGCGAGCATCGTCTCGGGGACCGCCATGGGGCGAGGGATCCTAACGCGGAGCCGTGCCCCCGCGCAGCCCGAATCCCCGCGCCCCCGGATTCCCGGACCTCCTCCGGTTGCTCTGTAGACTCCGGCACGGGGGAGCACCCTCGGGAGGACCGATGCGCGCAGTCGTCGTTCGAGAGCACGGGGGAACCGACAAGCTGCTCATCGAGGACCGGCCCGTTCCCGAGCCCGGTCCGTGCGAGGTCCGCGTCCGGATCCAGCGCGTCGGCCTGAACCACCTCGACATCTGGGTGCGCCGGGGCGTCCCCGGGCACAGCTTCCCGTTGCCGATGGTCCTGGGTTGCGACGGGGCGGGCGTCGTGGACCTGATCGGCCCGGGCGTCCAGAACCTCGAGGTGGGCCAGCGGGTGCTCGTCGCTCCCGGATACGTCGATGCGCCCGACCGGTTCAGCGCGCAGGGCCTCGACCACCTCTCGCCCACCTACGGGATCTTCGGGGAGATGCGCGACGGGACCTGCGCCGAGTACGTCGTGGCTCCGCGCGAGAACGTGATCCCCCTCCCGCCCCAGGTGTCCTTCGACGTGGCGGCGGCCTTCCCGCTCGCCACGCTCACCGCGTGGAACATGCTCGCGCACCGGGCGCGACTCGTGCCGGGCGAGAAGATCCTCGTCCACGCGGCCGGCAGCGGCGTCTCGACGGCGGCGATCCAGATCGCCCGCCTGCTCGGCGCCTCGCGGATCCTGGCGACGACGTCCAGCCCGATCAAGGCGGAGCGCGCCCGCGGCCTCGGCGTCGACGAGATCCTCGACTACACCGAGGACGACTGGCCCCGCCAGGTGCGGAAGCTCAGCGACGGCGGCGTGGACGTCGTCGTGGACCACGTGGGGCCCGCCACCCTCGCCGGGTCGCTCCGGTGCCTGGGGAAGGGCGGCCGCCTGGTCACCTGCGGCGCGACGACCGGACCCACCGCCGAAGTGCACCTGAATCTCGTCTTCTTCAAGTCGCTCTCGATCCTGGGAACGACGATGGGCAGCCTGGGCGATGTCCACCACTGTCTCGATCTCGTCGCCTCCGGACAGCTCGCCCCCGTCATCGACGACGTCCTCCCGCTCGCCGAGGTCGCGGAGGCCCACCGCCGCCTGGAGGGCCGGGAGGTCTTCGGCAAGCTGGTGCTCGAAGTGTGAGGGGACGCATCCCCGGGGAGGGAACGATGCCCTACGAGACCATCCGGCTGGAGCGCGACGACGAGGGGGTGGCCACCCTCACCATCGACCGACCGGAGGTGCGAAACGCCATCGACCGACGGATGGTGGACGAGATCCACGACGGGTTGGGGGGCCTGGAAGGCGACGACGCCCTCCGCGCCCTCGTGATCACGTCCACCGGCGGGAAGGCGTTCGTCGCGGGCGCGGACATCGCCGAGCTGAGGGACCGCGGCCGCGAAGACGCGTTGCAGGGCATCAACGCCACGCTCTTCGCCCGCGTCGAGGCCTTCCCACGCCCCACCGTCGCCGCGATCGTGGGCTGGTGCCTCGGCGGCGGGTTGGAGCTCGCGCTCGCCTGCGACTTCCGCGTGGCCGGGGTCACCTCCCGGTTCGGCCAGCCCGAGGTGGGGCTCGGCATCATGGCGGCGGCGGGCGGCACGCGCCGGCTCCCGGCGCTGGTGGGGCTTTCGGCCGCGCGCCGCCTGTTGTTTGCGGGCACCATCGTCGGGGCGGAGGACGCCGAGCGGATCGGCCTCGTGGACAAGGTCGTCCCCGACGAGGAGGTGGGGGTCGCCACGCGCTCCCTCCTCGCCCCGATCCTCGCCCAGGCGCCGGAGGCCGTGAGGCGCACCAAGCAGGCCCTCCTCGCCTGGCTCCACGGCGCGGACGAAGGCGCCCTCCAGCGGCTGGACAACGAGCTCCAGGCCGGTCTCTTCGAGCACCCCGACAAGGCCGCCCGGATGGACGCCTTCCTCGCCCGTCGCCGGCGTCGATGAGGGCTCTCCGCCCCGCCCCGCACCCGGGGCCGCGCGTTCGCGCCGGGGGGCGGTATCCTTGCGGCCGGGAGGGCCTCCCGGCGGACCTCCCGGAGGGACGCATGCGCTGGTTTCAACGGGCTCTCCTCTTCGCCGGTGTCGCGGCGCTCGCCGCCTGCGCCCAAGGCCCCGGGCACACCCGCGCGCTCGGGACCGCCGGCGGCACGGCGGTCGGCGCGGTACTGGGCGCCGCCGCCTCCCCCTGCAACCGCGGCGGGGGCGCCCTCGTCGGCGCGACGCTCGGCCTCATCGGTGGCACGCTCGCCGGCGACGCCATCGCCTCCGACCAGGAGTGCGACGCGTGCCCGACCTGCGGCCGCCGGGCCCGCGTCGTCCCCTGTCCGGTGCCCCGACGCACGGTGGTCCGCCGGAAGGTCATCATCGTGGACAACGGCGTCCGTCGTCCGGCCGAGGAGGTCGTGGAACCTGCGGTCGTCGAGGAACCCTCGGACGTCCAGTTCGGCTACGGGGAGCCGTAGCCCGCCATCGGGCCGGTGGGCGCGAAGGGCCGTCGCCCGCCCGGCGGTGGCCGCGTGCAGGCACCGCGGGTAGGCTCCGCCGCCATGAAGTACGGAAGAGTCCTGGTCGTCGGGGCCGGCACCATGGGGCGCGGCATCGCCCAGGTGGCGGCCGCCTCCGGCCGCGAAGCCCGCCTGTTCGACCCCTTCCCCGACGCCGTCGCCTCCGCGATGGAGGCGATCCGCGCCAACCTCGACAAGGGGGTGGCCCGCCAGAAGGTCACGCCCGAGGCCCGCGAAGGGACGCTCTCCCGCCTCGCGGTCGCCGGGGGCGACCTCGCGCTGGAGGCGGCCGACGCCGATCTCGTCGTCGAGGCCGTCCCGGAGCGGCGGGAGCTGAAGGAGGAGGTGTTCCGGACGCTGGGGCAGGCGGCGCCCGCCGGCGCCATCCTCGCCACGAACACCTCCTCGCTCTCGGTCGCCGAGATCGCCCGGGCAAGCGGGAGGCCCGACCGCGTCGTCGGCATGCACTTCTTCAATCCCGTGCACATCATGCCGCTGCTCGAGCTCGTGCGGACCGACGCCACGGACCCCGCCGTCCTGGACGACGCCCGGGCTCTCGGCGCGCAGATGGGCAAGACCGTGATCGTCGTGAGAGACGCCCCCGGCTTCGCCACCAGCCGCCTGGGCCTGGCGCTCGGCCTCGAGGCGATCCGGATGGTCGAGGAGGGCGTCGCAAGCCCCGTGGACATCGACACGGCGATGACGCTGGGCTATCGCCACCCCATGGGGCCGCTGCGCCTGACCGACCTCGTGGGGCTCGACGTGCGTCTCGGCATCGCCGAGCACCTCGCCGCCGTCCTCGACGATCGCCGGTTCGAGCCGCCCGCCCTCCTCCGCCGCATGGTGGCGGAGGGGAAGCTCGGGAAGAAGTCCGGCGAGGGCTTCTACGACTGGAGCGCGGAGGGCGCGTGAGCGGTCCCGTCACCGACGTCCACGTCCATATCCAACCCCAGGCGATGATCCGTCCCGCCGTCCGGGACGTCTTCCACCGCCAGAGCCTCGACGTCGATCCCGCCTGCCACGAGGACCCCGCGGCGCTGCTCGCGACGATGGATGCGTGGGGCGTCGAGCGGATGGTCCTCATCAACTACGAGAGCCCGGACGTCATGGGGTTCGACCAGGGCACCAACGACTGGGTGCTCCGCTACTGCGAGGCGGCCCCCGCGCGGCTGCTCCCCTGCGTGGGGATCAACCCCCGCTTCGAGCGGGACGTGGCGGGGGAGGCCCGTCGGCTGGTGGACGCCGGCGCCCGCATGTTCAAGATCCACGGGCCCCACATGTTGCTCCGTGCGAACGCCTACCTGGACGCGCTCCCGAGCCTCGCCGACCTCTACGGCGTCGCCCAGGAAACCGCAACGCCCGTCATGTTCCACACGGGTACGAGCATCTTCCCCGGGGCGCGCAGCAAGTACGGAGATCCCCTGCCCCTCGACGACGTCGGAACCGACTTCCCGACTCTCGACGTCGTCGTCGCCCACGGCGGACGACCGCTCTGGACCGACGCTTGCTGGTTTCTCCTCCGGCGTTTCCCCCGCTTCCACCTGGACATCTCCGGCATCCCGCCGCGCCGTCTCCTGGAGTGGTTCCCGCGGCTCGGCGAGATCGCGAATCGGGTCTTGTTCGGTACGGATTGGCCGAGCCCGGGCGTGCCCGCGGTCTCGAAGAACCTCGCGGCGGTCCGCGCGTTGCCGTTGTCGGAGGAGGCGATCGAGAAGATCGTCTCGTCGAACGCGTTGCGCCTTCTTCCATCCCGGTGACCGGGGACCGCCGTCCATCTTCGGCGACCGGACGCGCTCCTTGGTCCGCGCGATCGGCTGGGTAGGCTGCACGGGTCCTCCCCGTGGAGCCCGACCATGAGCGCACTCGGCACCGAAGCACGCGGCGTGGTGCTGCGTTGCCCCGCTTGCGGACGCAAGAACCGTGTCGCGTGGGGTCGCGTTCCCGTCTCGGGACGGTGCGGGGCGTGCAAGGAGGCGCTTCCGACGCTCGACCGCCCGATCGAGATCGCGGGCGACGACTCGTTCGGCTCGCTCCTCGCGGAGAGCCCCGTGCCCGTGCTGATCGACTTCTGGGCGGCGTGGTGCGGGCCGTGCGCGATGGTCGCCCCGGAGCTGGAGAAGGTGGCGAAGCGCGTCGCGGGGCGCCTTCTGATCGCCAAGGTGAATACGGACGACCTGCCGGGACCGGCGCAGGCCTTCCGGATCGCCTCCATCCCCACCATGGTTCTCGTGTCCGGGGGCCGGGAGGTCGGGCGGACCAGCGGCGCCCGGCCCGCGGAGGGGATCCTCCAGTTCCTCGACCTGCATCTCGTCGGGCGCTCCGGCTCCTGACACCCTGTCGCCTCTCCGCTGCCCGTGGTTGACACGGCCGGTCCCCCCGCGGTGGAATCGGCCCCGTCGGCGTCCGGAGACCTGCCATGGCCGTCCACATCCGCAAGGCCGAGTACTTCCACGCCACGGCGCGGGACGTCCCCGGCGAGGGGTATCGCTTCCTGATCGCGCTGGCGGAGGCGGGCGTGAACCTGCTCGCTTTCAGCGCGATCCCCGTGGGGCCCGAGCACACCCAACTGGTCCTCTTCGCCGAAGACGCCGAGCGATTGAAGAACATCGCCGCCGCGAGCGGCACGAACCTCGTCGGCCCCCAGCACGCCCTGCTGGTGCAGGGCGACGACGAGTTGGGCGCCCTCGCCGGCATCCACCGACGGCTCGCGGAGAGCGGCGTCAACGTCTTCGCCTCCAACGGCGTCACGGACGGTCGGGGCGGCTACGGCTACGTCATCTACGTGCGGCCGGGGGACCTGGACGAAGCCTGCCGCGCGCTGGGGATATGAGAGGGGAGCCCCGCGCCCGGCTGGGCGTCAGGAGGGCTCCGCGGCCTCCGGCTCGGATCGGGTCCGGAAGGTCATCCGGTCGTAGTCCTTCAAGACGCCCGGGAAGCGAAGCACCTTGTCGTGCATGACGCACCAGACGCCGGGTTCCAGGATCTGCGCCGCCAACAGCGCCTCCGTGAGGTTTTGCACGGCGTCCGTGTTGCGGAGCATGTAGGGGCGCATGGCCCCCGTGAGGACGATGGGCACCCGCGGGGTCGGCACCACTTCGCAGATGCGTTCGCCGGTATCCGCCAGGCGGTCCGTTCCGTGGACGATGACGATGCCGTCGTGCTGGTGCGACATCGCGTGGGCCGTCCGCGCGATGAGCGTGTGGTCCTCGTCGCTCATCTGGAGGCTGTCCTTGTTCATCAACGGGACGCGTGAGATCTCGACGCCTTCGAGGAGCAGCGAGGCGAGCATCACGTCGAGCACGCTGTAGACGTTGTGGAGCACTCCCTCCATCTCGTTGTACGTCTTCTCGACGGTCCCGCCGGTCGAGATCAGCGCGAGGTGCTTCTTCGGCATCCCGAGGAGGATACCGGCGCGGCCGGGGCGCTCGTCCGTCAAGGGTCCTTGCGGACGCGGTAGACGGCCGTGAAGGTCGATACCAGGAGCGAACCGTCGCCCGCCACCTCCACGTCCAGCGGCTTGTTGGCGATCCCCTGCGGCCGGAACGTGGCGAAGAGGATCTCCTCGTCCACGTCGAGGAAGGAGAGACCGGACAGGCGGAACCGTCGGATCGCCTCGTCGCCGTAGGAGGTCAGGAAGAGGTCGTTCGCGTACTCGGCGCCCCATCCCGTGCCGTCGTGCCAGGCCATCGCGGTCGGGACGATCACGTCGGCCCAGGTCGCGACCTGGATCCCGATGTCCGCGGCCGGTGTGCCCGGCGGAAGTCCGCCCCACTCGAAGTTCTTGCCGTCGCGGAGGAAGTTCAGCTCGTCGTTGGCGGCGGGACCGTTGTCGGCGCCCCAGAGGTCGCCCTCCGTGGGCTGCACGGCGATGGCGAAGGTGTTCCTCAGGCCGAGGCACCAGGTGGGGTCGCTGCTCGAGGGGTTGTCCGCCGGGATCGCGCCCTCGTCGGTCAAGCGGAGGATCCGTCCCGCCAACCCCCCGACCTCCTGCGAGTTCGTCTCGTCCTCGGCGTCCCCGATGCTCATGAACAGCCGCGGCGAGGGCGTGCTGTGGTCGAAGGCGAGGTCGCCGCCGTTGTCGATCGTCGCGACGGGGAGCGTGTCCACGACCGTGGTCTCGTTGCTGCCCTGGAGCACGCCGGGCATCGTCTCCACCGCGGTGTAGCGCTTCACCACCTGCCGGTCCTCGAGGCCCAACGTGCCGGCCACGCACGCCGACAGGTAGACCCAGCCGTTCGTGGCGTAGTCGGGATGGAGCACGAGCCCGAGGAGGCCGCGGTGCCCGCCGATCAGGACGTCCGTGTGGGAGAACGCCTCCGCCTGCAGCGTGCCGTCGGCTCCCATCACGCGGGTGTCGCCCGTCTCCAACTCGTTGAAGAGGATCCGGCCGTCGGGGAGCTCGGCGATCCGTACCGGCGTGGCGAGCCCGTCGGCGACGAGCTCCGCGGTGAACCCAGCGGACAGGGTGTCGAACGGCCCCACGGTGATCTCGATCGGGGCCGTGGTCGCGCCGCCCGCGTTGGCCGCGGTCACGGTGTACGTGCGACGGGCCGCCAGCACCTTCGTCGTCGTGCCGGCGACGATGCCCGTGGCCGGGTCCAGGGTGACACCCGGCGGAAGCGCCGGGGTCACCGAGAAGAGCGTCGGGTCGCCCCCGCCCCAGGTGGGGGCGTTGGGGGTGACGACGCTCTGGGGAGGGTAGATCGCCGTGGGCGACGCGTAGACGAGGTTCGTCGGGGCCGGCGTCGCGGGGCCGGGGCCGGTCCCCCCGCCCCCGCCGCCGCACGCCGCGAAGAGGAAGACGAGGGCGAGCGCCAACGCGGACCGTCGGACGGGACTGGGCATGTCGGCGGCTTCCTCCGGGGCCCGGGCGACGACCGGGGGATCAGAACAGGGGGAGATCGTTCGAGACCGGCTGCGACTCCGGGAAGACCTCGGTCGCCAAGACCCCCAGGTGGTCCTCCAGGACCGCCCGGTAGATGTCGCGGAAGTCTACCTCGTAGGAAAGGTAGTCCTCGTCGAGATCCTCCGTCGTGAGGTCGGGTCCGTAGACGCCCCCCTGCACGGCGCCGCCGACGACGAGGAAGCAGCTTCCGTGGCCGTGGTCGGTGCCGCCGGAAGCGTTGATGTAGGTCCGGCGGCCGAACTCGCTGATGACCACGATGGCCGTCTTGTCCCAGACGCCCATGGCCTTCATGTCTTCGGCGAAGGCGGCGATCGCGCTGTCCAGGCGGTGGAGCAGCGTGGCGTGGCGCCCCGTGCCCGTCCCCTGGTCGCCGTGGGTGTCGAAGCCGCCGTGCCCGGTGTAGAAGACGCGCGTCTCGAAGCCGTAGTTCACGAGCGTCGCGACGTCGCGGAGACCGCGCTGGACCGTCCGCAGGCCGGACTCGTTCCCCTGGTAGTTCGCGGTGCTGCCGAACGCCTCGTAGGCGTCCACCGCCGCCTGGATGCGGTCGGCCAGGTCGTGGCCCTGGGCCAGCGCGTCGGCGATGTCCCCCTTCAACCCGCTCCGGGGGACGTTCGCGAGCATGCCGCGAATCGTCTCCAGGCGCCGGGCGTGGTCGTTGCGGTAGGCCCCGTCCACCTCGTACTCGAAGCCCTGGAGCTGGTTCACGAGGAAGGGGGTCGTCGTCCCGCCGACGAAGTCTCGGCGGCGGCCGACGCCGACGCTGACCGCGCCCATCGCGGTGGGGGCGTAGAGGTCGGCGAACCGGGCGATCCATCCGCTCGGGGAGAGGCCCAGGTCGGCGAAGCCGCCCCGGACCGCGTACGAGTAGATGTCCTCGCTCTCGAAGTGGCTGAGGTTCGCCTGCGGATAGCCGACCTTGTTGACCACGGCGAGGTGCCCCTCGTCCCAGAGGGCCTGCAGGCCGACCATGGCGGGGTGGAGCCGATACGCCGTCGTGCCCGGCCCGCCCGCGAGGGAGAGGGCCTCCGCCTCGGGAATGGCCAGCGTCTCGCGGCGGTCGTAGTAGCGGGCGAGCCCGACGGGGACGACCATGTTCAGGCCGTCGTTTCCGCCCAACTGGTTCACCACCACGAGGAACGGCGACCCCGTGGGGGCGCCGCGCGCCTCCCCGAGGAAGACGCCGCCGACCGGGCCGAGCGCGGCGATGCCGAAGCCCGCCGCGGCGGAGGCGAGGATATCGCGGCGCGTGACGCCGCAAAGGGAATGCGATCGCTGTCTGCCGTGGGCCATCGGGGCGCTCCTAACGGATCATGGCCGTGGGGTGCTGGGCGAGGATGTAGAGGAGTCCGCGCAGCCGTTCGTCTACGTGGCGCTCGTTCGCGGGATCGAACGGATCGTCGACGTCGGTGCCGTCTCCTTGCCGCTCGGTGTCCAGGTAGTGGACGAGCGTGTCCCGCTCCTCGGAGGAAAGCTCCACGCTGAGCCGGGCCGCGACGGCGTCGATGATCTCTCCGGTCGTGGGCGTGCCGGACGGGATCAACGCCCCGGCGAAGTAGCCGGCCGCCTCCTGGTCCGCGCGGTCCACGATCAGCGTCCGGACGGCGTTGGCCCGGTTCACCATGCCCTGGGCCGAGAGCCAGAGGACGCCCGTCGGCCAGCCGCTCACGTTGGGCGGCGCGGTCGGCACCTGCGCCAGGCCGTCGAGCTCCACGCGGATCGACCGGGCCGAGATCTTGCCCGTCTCCCGGTCCACCGGGGGCAGGCCGGTCGCGCGGATGAAGCCGACGAGGAACTCCACCGGGCTCTTGACGAAGCCCTCCTCGGCGCGGGGCGAGTAGAAGGCCTCGGAGAGGAACAGGCGCCGGAGGACCGGCCGGAGCTCGTAGTCGGAGTCGCGCAGCAGTTGGGCGAGCTGGTCGATGACGCTTTGGGGCGGGTCCTCGTAGCAGAAGTACGCGAGGAGCGACCGCGCGAACCACTCCGCGGCGGGCCGGTTGTCGAAGGTGGCGTCCACCATCGCCTGGTAGTCGTCGGTCTGGTCCTGGCCGGGGATCGTCGCGCCGAAGACGACCTTGTCCTCCGTGTCGTGCCGCTCGGGGTCGAAGACGACGCCCCTCAGGCCCGTGTCCTGGTCGAGCGTGACGCGGCGATAGCCCGTGAAGGCGCGCGAGGCCTCCACGATGTCCTCCTGGGTGTAGCCGTTGTCCACGCCCAGGCAGAACAACTCCAGGAACTCGCGGGCGTAGTTCTCGTTCGGAGCGCGCCGCGTGCTGGAGACGCCGTCCAGCCACTGGAGCATCGCCGGGTCGCGGGACACGTCGAGCACCATCTGTTTCACGTTCCCCGCTCCCTCGGCGCGGAACAGGTCGATGTGGTCCTTCATCCAGTGGAGCGAACCGCCGTCCAGCACCTCCGACGACGTGGCGAAGTGGTCGTGCCAGAAGAAGGCCAGGACCTCCTGGAAGGGGTTGGGGTTCGTGCACATCAACTCGACCGCCCAGTCCATGAGGTCCTGCCGGCTGGGGAAGAGCCCCTCCTGGCCCGGCGGGTCGTCCGGGTCCGCGAGCAGGCGGTCCGCGTCCTGCTCCCAGGGCGTGGACCCCACGGGCGGGAAGTCGAGCATCTCGTCGAGGAAGTTGCCGAGGCCCACCTCGGCGATGCGCTGCCGTTTGTCGTCCGTCACGGCCCAGTGGGTCCGGCGCAGGAAGTGCCGCACGTCCGTCGCCGTGTATGCGCCCTTGACCGCCATCGAGCCGTAGGCCGACGTCGGCGGCGAGGCGCCGACGTCGGAGCCCCCGCCGCCGCCGCAGGCGGCGAGGGCGAGGGCGAGGAGGGCCGGAAGCAGGGGGGCTCGGGGGGACGGCATCACGGGCGGCCTCCAAGCGGACGCGGACCGCCCCGCGGCGACACCTCGGGCGCCGACCCGGGCTCTCCGGGTCCACGGGGCCTCACGTCCTCGTGGTCGCGAGTCGAGCCCAGTTCCGGCCGGTCGGCCACCCGGTGAGCCCTCCCCGCTCAAACCTTGGGAGTCCGTGAAGCCCGGCCCTTCCGCCCTCGAGCCCTTGCCAGCCCGTACGACCCGCGAACGGACGGTGAGTCGCGCGGCCCTCGTGTCCGGGGCCGGGAGGACTCCAAGGAGGCGAACCCGGCGGGCGAGAGGGGTTCCGTATGGCGAATCGGTCGTACGCCTCTCGCGTCCGATGCCGGCGTTGCTCGTCGTCGGCGACCCTACGGGGTCGCCTCCTCCTCGCGCCTTGGCCTCGAACCCGAGCGACGCACCAGGACACCCCGTGGACGGGGAACGGGGACCACCTGTCGGCGTAGCCCCCGAATGGACCGTGACTTCGGGCTGTCCCGTCGCGCGCTTCGCGGGCAGTGCAGGCGAGCCTGCACTACCCGCGAACGGACGTGGAATCGCGCGGCCCTGGCACGCCTCTCGCGTCCGATGCCGGCGTTGCTCGTCGTCGGCGACCCTACGGGGTCGCCTCCTCCTCGCGCCTTGGCCTCGAACCCGAGCGACGCACCAGGACACCCCGTGGACGGGGAACGGGGACCACCGTCGGCGTAGCCCCCGAATGGACCGTGACTTCGGGCTGTCCCGTCGCGCGCTTCGCGGGCAGTGCAGGCGAGCCTGCACTGCCCACGAACGGACGTGGAATCGCGCGGCCCTGGCACGCCTCTCGCGTCCGATGCCGGCGTTGCTCGTCGTCGGCGACCCTACGGGGTCGCCTCCTCCTCGCGCCTTGGCCTCGAACCCGAGCGACGCACCAGGACACCCCGTGGACGGGGAACGGGGACCAGCTGTCGGCGTAGCCCCCGAGTGGACCGTGACTTCGGGCTGTCCCGTCGCGCGCTTCGCGGGCAGTGCAGGCTGGGGAGGGGGAGGCGCTACCATCTGCGGATGGACGTCCATGGGTGGATCGCCATTGCGACGCTGGCCGCCGCGATGGTCCTGTTCCTGACGAAGTGGCTGCCGTTCGGCATCACCGCGCTGGGGATCCCCGTCGTCCTGGTGGCCACGGGGACGCTCCCGAACCCGGACGACGGCCTCCTTGGATTCGGAAGCCACGCGGTGGTGGCGATCGGCTCGATCTTCGTGGTGGGGCAGGCGCTCCAGGAGAGCGGGGTGACGACGCTCGTGGCCCGCGGACTCCAGCGCATGGCGGGTCCGTCCGAGGCCTGGCTCGTCACCTCCGTGATGGTCGCCACGGCGTGCCTGTCGTCCATCATGAACAACGCCGCCGCCGTGGCGCTCCTGCTCCCCGCGGTCGTCACCCTGGCACGTCGTTCCCTGCTTCCGGCGTCCCGCCTGCTCATTCCCCTCTCGTACGGGGCGCTGCTGGGCGGCACGGTCACGATGATCGGCACCGCGGGCAACCTCCTGGTCGCGGACCAGGCCCGCATGCTGGGGGGGGGCACCTGGGCGTGTTCGACTTCGCGGTCGGAGGCCTACCGATCGTGTTGAGCGGCATCGCCTACATGGTGCTCTTCGGCCGCCGGCTGCTCCCCTCCCGCCATGCGGAGGACCGCTTGCGGGAGGCGCGCCTGCCGGAGGAGGTGGCGCAGAGCTACGGCCTGCTCCAGAACCTCTTCCAGATGCGGGTCGTCCCCCAGTCGCGCATCCACGACAAGTCCGTCGCCGAAGCCGCGCTCCGCAGCCGCTACGGGCTCTCGCTGGTGATGGTCGTTCGCCCGGGGGCGATGGGGTCCCATCGCTACATCCATCCGCATGCCGACCTCGTGCTCCTCGCCGAGGACCGCCTCTACCTGGAAGGCGAGGAGGTCCAGGCGTGGGCCTGCGCCGAGGAGGAGGTGCTGCAGTTCGGGCTGGCCGGACCCAGCACGATCGAGCGGATGCTGGGCCGCGGCATGACGCTCGCCGAGGTGACGGTGCCGCCGCGCTCCCACGCCGTCGGCGAGACGGTCCGCGACCTCGCGTTCCGGCGTCGCTATCAGGGCAACGTCCTGTCCCTCTGGCGACGCGGCAAGCCGCTGCGCCGGGACGCCATGCAGACGCCGCTCGACGTCGGTGACGCGCTGCTCGTCTCGGGTAGCCAGAAGGGGATCCGCGCCCTGTCCCGGAATCCGGACTTCACCGTCCTGACCGACCAGAGCGCCATCGAGGACGTCTCGCGGGCGCCTCTGGCCATCGTGTTCCTGCTCGTCGCCGTCCTCCCACCCATCTTCGACTTCGTGCCCATCTCCATCAGCGCGCTCGCCGCCGCGCTCCTGATGGTGGGGACGGGGTGCCTGTCCTGGGCGGGCCTCTCGCGCGCCATCTCCTGGAAGGTCATCGCCCTCATCGTCGGGACGATCCCCCTGGGCGCCGCCCTCGACCAGCGCGGGGTCGCCGACGCCGTGGCCGAGGTGGTCGTCGGCATCGCGCCGAGCCTTGGCGTCACGGGCGTGGTGGCCGCCCTGTTCATCCTCGCCGCGCTCCTCGCCACGTTCTCCACGAACGCCGCGGCCGCGGTGATCGTGGCCCCGGTGGCGCTTCGAGCGGCGCACGCCGCCGGCATCGACCCCTGGATCGCCTTCCTCGCCGTCGCCTACGGCTGCTCGTCCGGCTTCCTCCTGCCCATCAACCAGGCGAACCTGCTGGTGATGTCGCCCGGGGGCTATCGGACCATGGACTTCCTGCGGGTCGGAGCCGGGCAGTTGCTGGTCCTCGCGGTAACGGCGATCACCGTTCTCTCGCTGATCGGGTGATCCCCCCGCCCGGGCGCCCGGCGGCGCCGGCCGCCGAGCGCCCGGCCGGCCTTCGACGCCCTCCGCCGCCAGGGGTACCCTGGGCGGCAGTGGCGGCATGGGCCGAGGGCCCCAAGCCGAGCGGGGGGCCGCGAGGCAAGGCGCGAGAAGGAGGCGACCCTCCAGCGGGTCGCCGACGACGAACAACGCCGCGTCGCGGTTCCGCCGCCGGCCCAAGCCCAGGATCCGATACCTTCCCGTCGTCTCCCATGCCCGACCGAGTGGAGGGCCTCCCGATGCGCCGTTCCCTTCCCTGGCTGGTCACGCTCGCCCTCGGACTCGCCCTCGCCGGCGCGTACGCCGAGGACTCCTCCGCCCCCGCCTACAGCGCCTCCGATCTCGCCGTGGAAGAGGAGACCCTCCCCGAGGGGTGGACGATCGTCTACGACGAGTTCCCCGACACCCCGGGCGAGGACGCCATGGAGACCTGGGCGAAGGCGGTCGCGGGACGCGCGGGCGTCTCCGAGGACGCGCTCTCCACGGAGATCCGCGTGCTCGAGTCGCCCCAGGGCGCGCACGCCACCCTGCTCTTGATCGAGGTGGACGGGGATGCCGGCACGCTGCCCCAGGTGATCGCCAAGGCCGCCCAGACGGAGGGGTGGACCTCTCGCGTGATGGGGCATCCCTCCCGGATCCTCGTCGTCGCCGCCCCCGAGTCGATTCGCAAAACGGTCCTCGACCTGCAGATGAAGGTATCGATCGACACGCTGACGCGACTCGCCTACGAGCGCAAGGAAGCCGGCAGCCGCATCGGCGCGGAAGCGTACGCGAAGGGCGCGCTGGCGATCGAGCCCAAGGCGGGCAGGCCCCAGGCGGTGCTGGGGCTCGTGGCCGGAAAGGCCGAGGACTGGGACGCGGCGATCACGGCCTTCGAGAAGGCCTTCGCGAAGTCCGCCGTCATGCCTCCGGAGGGCGAGCTGGCCCACCGGGCGTGGCGAACGTACGGCTACGCGCTGCTCCAGAAGAAGGACGAGGGCGCCGACAAGCGGGCGGTGGAGGCCCTCGAGCAGGCGATCGCCACCGCGGGCGTCCTCGAGGGCAAGGAGCAGGTCTTCGCGATCTACTACAACCTCGCCTGCGCGCTCAGCCGGCTGAAGCGCGTCGAGGACGCGTGCGGGCGGCTGGAGACGGCACTGGAGCTCGCCAAGAAGCGTCTCGGCCCCGTCGGCTTCCAGGGGTACCTGAACGGCACCGTGATGCGCGACAACGACCTCGACAACATCCGGGGCAAGCCCTGTTACCAGGCCGTCATCGAGCGCGTGACGAAGGGCGTCGGCACCAGCCCCCTCGACGGGATCTGACCAGCGAGGGGATCAGGCGATCCGCTCGACGAGCGCCGCCACGCCGAGCCCGCCGCTGACGCAGAGCGTGGCCACGCCGAGGCGCGCCTCGCGTTCGGCCATCGCGTGGAGCAGGGTGACGAGGATGCGGGTGCCGGTCGCGCCGATCGGGTGGCCGAGCGCGATGGCGCCGCCCTTGACGTTCAGCCGGTCCTCGTCGAGCGCCAGCTCCCGATTGCAGGCGATCACCTGGGCGGCGAAGGCCTCGTTCAGCTCCCAGAGGTCGATGTCGTCCTTGTCGAGTCCGGTCTGCTCCAGCAGCGCCCGGACGGCGGGGACCGGCCCCAGGCCCATGAACTTCGGATCCACGCCGGCCTCGGTGTACGCCAGGAGCTTCGCCAAGGGCTTCACGCCGTACCGCTCCACGGCGTCCCCGCGACAGCACCACGATCGCCGCGGCGCCGTCGGTGATGCCGCTGGAGTTGCCGGCGTGGACCGTACCGTTCTCCCGGAAGACCGCGGGGAGCTTCGCGAGCTTCTCCGGGGTGACTCCGTCGCGCGCGTGCTCGTCCTCGTTGAAGGCGATGCGGCCGCGCTTCCGATCCTCGATCTCGATGGGCGCCTTCTCGGCGTCGAAGCCGCCCATCTTGCGTGCGGCCTCGCAGCGCTGCTGGCTGCGGGCCGCGTAGGCGTCCTGCTCCGCGCGGGAGATCCCGTAGCGGTCCACGAGGTTCTCGGCCGTGGCGCCCATGACCTGCTCCGCCAGGGGGCAGAAGAAGCCGTCGCGGTACATCCCGTCCACGACGGCGGCGCTTCCGAGTCGATAGCCCCAGCGCGCCCGGGGAAGCATGTACGGCGTGTTCGACATGCTCTCCATGCCGCCCGCCAGGATCACCTCCGCCTGTCCGAGGCGGATCGCGTCCGCGCCGAGCATCGCGGTCTTGAGGCCGCTCGCGCAGGCCATGTTCACGGTCCACCCCGTGCGCTCCGCCGGCACGCCGGCCCGGATCGAGACCTGGCGGCCGGGGTTCGGTCCGCAGCCCGCCTGCCGGCCGTGGCCGAACATCGTCCGATCGACTGCCGCCGGGTCGAGGCCGGCGCGTTCCAGCGCCGCCTGCGCCGCGTGCGTGCCCAATTCCACCGCGGAGACGTGGGCGAGGGAGCCTCCGAACCGCCCGATCGGCGTGCGGACGGCGCCGGCGAGGTAGATGTCCTGCATGGGGAGCGCCTCCGTCGGTATCGGCCCCGGATCCTACCGGCGTCGTCACCGCGGGGGGCGTCCGGGGGGGAGTTGGCGTCTCTGCGGAGGCGGGTAGGCTTGCGCCGAGATCGTGGAGGAGGCCCGATGGCCGCCAAGAAGTCGATGCGCAAGAAGGCCGCGGGCACGAAGAAGGCCGCGGGCAGGAAGAGCCCCGCGACGAAGAAGGCCGCGGCGAGGAAGGCGTCCACGAAGAAGAAGGTCGCGGCGAAGAAGAAGGCCCCCGCGAAGAAGCCCGCCGGCGGGAAGACGCCCGCCGCGGAGACGACGACCCCGGCGCAGGACGCGGCCGCGCCCGCCGCCACCCCCGCCCTCACCCCCGGGGCCCCCCCGGCCCGCGCTCCCCGGCGCAAGCCGCTTCCTCCCCGTCGCGAGGACGGGACGATCACCGTCGGCTTCAGCCCCGACGCCGACGACGCCTTCATGTTCTACGCGCTCGCCGAGCACAAGGTGGAGACGGAGGACCGTCGCTACGAACTCGTCCGCGACGAGATCCAGTCGCTCAACGAGAGGGCCCGCGAGGGGATCTACGACGTGACGGCGATCTCCTTCGCCGCCTACCCCCACCTGGCCGATCGCTACCTCCTTCTCACCTGCGGCGCGTCCTTCGGCGACGGCCAGGGCCCGACCCTCGTCGCCCGGTCGCCCATCAAGACGAACGAGGTCAACGGGCTTCGCGTCGCGGTGCCGGGGCTGATGACGACGGCCACCCTGGCGCTCCGCCTCTGGCTTCCGCACGCGGACCTCGACCTCGTCGAGGTGCCCTTCGACGACGTGATCCCCGCGCTCCGCACCGGCAAGGCGCGCGCCGGCGTCCTCATCCACGAGCGGCAGCTCACCTGGCGCGAGGACAACCTCGTGCTCGTCAAGGACCTCGGACAGTGGTGGGCCGAGCACACCGAGGGACTGCCGCTCCCTTTGGGCGCAAACGCCATCCGCCGCGACATTCCCGAGGAGGACCGCGAGAAGATCGCCCTCGACGTCAAGCGCTCGATCGCCTACGCCCTCGGCCACCGGGAGGAGGCGCTCGACTACGCCATGCGCTACGCGAAGGGCCTCCCGCGGCCGCTGGTGGACCGCTATGTCGAGATGTACGTGAACGAGCTCGCCCTCGACTACGCCGAGCGGGGTCGCCAGGCGATCCTGCAGTTCTTCGAGGAGGCGAAGCGCTTCCGCTTCATCCCTCCCGACAGCGCACCCGCCTTCGCCTAGGCGGCTCCGTCGCGACGCCCGGAATTCGCGTGACCGGGGGAGCATCCCGCGCGGTGTGGGGATGCCATGCGACGTCTCCCGATCCTGCTCTTCCTCGCCGCCGCCGCCGTCCTCGTCGTCTGGACGACCTTCCGGCGCGCGCCCCCTGCGGGTCCCCCGGGGCTCTCCTTCCGACCCGCCCGGATCGACCTCGGCCGCCTGTCCCCGGAGGCCGAACGCGCCGTCGAGGTCGGCTGGCGCCGGACGGGGCGCGGCCCCCTCCGCCTCCACGCCCTGGTGCCCACCTGCGGGTGCCTCGGCGCGGAGGGGATCCCCAGGGACCTATCGGAGGCGAGTACGGGGCGGCTCCGGGTCCGCTTCCGGGCGCCGTCCCGCCCTGGGCCGTTCCGCTTCGCGATCCGGGGGGTGACGGACGGGCGCCGTCACGGGGGCGCGGCCCTGTTCCGCGTGCCCGTGGAGGGCTGGGTGGACACGCCCATCGCCGCCGATCCGCCGGTGCTCGATCTCGGCCGCTCCACGCCGGGGCGCCACGTCGAGCGCAGCGTGGACGTCCGGGTGGTGGAGGCTCTCGCCGCCGCGCCCCTCGCGGCGCGGCTCGAGGGGCTCGCCGGGCGAGCGATCGTCCGGCCGCCCGTCATCCAGGGGCGCTTCCACGTGGACCTCGACCTTCGCCTCCCCCCGCGCCCGGGCGCGCGCAGGGAACCCTGCGGGTCCGGGTGGGCGAGAGCGCGGCGGTGGCCGTCCCCGTGGTCTCGGAGGTCGTCGCGATCGACGCGTCCGCGGTCAGATGACGCCCAGCCGCTTGCCGATCTTCGTGAACGCCTCGATCGCGTGCTCCACGTCCTCCGCGCGGTGCGCCGCCGAGAGCTGGACGCGGATGCGGGCCTTGCCCTTGGGGACGACGGGATAGGAGAAGCCGATCACGTAGATCCCCTCCCCGAGGAGCGCGTCGGCCATCTCCATCGAGAGGCGCGCGTCGCCGAGCATGATGGGGACGATCGGCGTCACGCCCGGCCGGATGGCGAAGCCCGCCGCCGACATGCCCTCGCGGAACCGGATCGTATTCCCCTCGAGCCGGTCCCTCAGTTCCGTCGTTTGCGAGAGCATCTCCAGGCAGGTGATGGAGGCCGCCACGAGCGTCGGCGCGACGCTGTTGCTGAACAGGTACGGCCGGGAGCGCTGGCGCAGCAGCTCGACCACCTCCTTCTTCGCCGCGGTGAACCCGCCGGTCGCGCCGCCCAGGGCCTTCCCGAGCGTGGAGGTGATGATGTCCACACGCCCGCCCACGCCGCAGTGCTCCCAGGTCCCGCGTCCCGTCTTGCCGATGAACCCGGTCGCGTGGCAGTCGTCCACCATGACCATGGCATCGTGGTTCTCGGCGAGGTCGCAGATGCCTTCGAGGGGCGCGATGTCGCCGTCCATGGAGAAGACGCCGTCCGTCGCGATCATGATGCGCCGCGCGCCGTCCGCCCGCGCCTGCTTCAGTTGCGCGTCCAGATCGGCCATGTCCAGGTGCTTGTAGCGGTACCGCTTCGCCTTGCACAGACGAATGCCGTCGATGATCGAGGCGTGGTTCAACTCGTCGCTGACGATGGCGTCTTCCGCGCCGAGCAGGACCTCGAAGAGGCCGCCGTTCGCGTCGAAGCACGACGCGTACAGGATGGAGGCCTCCATCCCGAGGAACTCGGCGATTCGCTCCTCCAACTGCTTGTGGATGTCCTGCGTACCGCAGATGAAGCGGACGGAGGCGAGACCGAAGCCGCGCTCGTCCAGGGCCGCGTGCGCCGACTCGATCAGCTTGGGGTGGTTCGCGAGGCCCAGGTAGTTGTTCGCGCAGAAGTTGAGGACCTCCTTGGAGCCACCCACCTGGATGCGCGCGTCCTGCGGACTGGTGATGACCCGCTCCCGCTTGATGAGACCGGCTTCCTCGATGCTCTCGAGCTCGCCCTGGAGCGACTTCCGTACCGTCGTGATCATGGGACCTCCCGCGACCGTTCGCGTCGATGGGACCGAGCCCGTGGTCTACCACGGTCGCGCCGCCCCGGCCCTCCGGAGGCGACCGCTGGCTCCTACGCGGCCCGGCGCCAGCGCCGCCACCAGGGTCGGGCCCGGCGGCGGAGCTTGCGGTAGATCCACCCCGCGTCGCCCCCGTCCGAAGGCAGCCCGCTCGGGTCGTCGAGCACGTCGTCCCGGACCGTCGCGATCCAGTCGCCCAGGTCCCGGGATTCCAGGCCGACGGTCAGGGCGCCGAGGGCGAGCGGGGCGCTCGCCGCCAGCGCTTTCGCAACGGTCGCTTCCTCGGCGCGTCCCGCTCCGGCGATCCAGGCCACCACGCGAGGTCCTGCGTCGCCGAGAAGACCGCCGAGGCGGGGCGAGAGGTCGCAGCGGGAGAGGTGCGCGACCAGACCGAGGTCCGGCGCGAAGACGTCGGCCGGCCGGCCGAACTTGCGCGCCACTTCCACCGCCGCGCGCGGGTTGTTGGGCCGGCGTCGTGTGCGCCGCGCGAGGCCCGCGGGGACGAGGGCCGCGACGGCCGCGAACGTGCGGCCCGCGTCGCGTCGCGACAGCCCGGTCTCGCGGGCGAGCACCGGGACCGCGCGCTTCGTCGCGCGCCCGAGCACCCGCACGTAGGCCCTCCGTGCCGCCTCCAGCTCCACCATGGGCTCCAGTCTTCCCTGGACGGGGGGCGGCGGCAAGGACGGATGTAGGATTCGGAGGATGTCCGTGCGCCGCCCGTCGCTCGCCGCCGCCCTGGCGCTGGCGCTCCTCCTCGTCGGCCAACCCGGCCTCCGTCCCGCCTCGGCCGACGACTGGGGCGACGTGAAGAAGGACTTCCGCGAGCGGATGAAGTCCGAGAAGTGGCACGAGCGGCGGGACGCCTTCGTCCTCCTGACCCCCTACGACGGGGCGGGAGCCGTCGAGGAGCTGCTCGACGTCCTGGATGACGAGGAGAACGGGGCGGTCGTCCTGGCGGGCATCGAGACCCTCGGTCTCCTCGTCTCGCCGGGCGCCCACGACGCCCTCCTCGCGGCCGCGAAGAAGGAGAAGGGCCGCGTGCAGCGCCTCGTGCTCTACGCGCTCGAGCAGCAGAAGGGGAGCGACGTCGATGCCGTGCTCCTCGCGGCCGCGAAGGATCGCGATCCGATGGTCGCGGCCCAGGCGGCCCTCGTGCTCGGCTCGCGAGAGACGCTCCCCTCGGGCGCGGTCCCCGTCTTGATCGATCTGCTCGGCCACAAGGACTGGCAGGTCCGCTCCGCCGCGGCCCGCACGCTCCTCCGCCATCCGGACAAGGCCGCCGTGCCCGCCCTGGCGAAGGCCCTCGAGGAGGCGGAAGGCCGCGACCGCCGCGACCTCGTGGCGGCGCTCGAAAAGACGACCGGCGAGACGTTCGGCTACGACCCGAAGGCGTGGATCCGCCTGGCCAAGGGCGAGGACCCCGCCTCGATCCCCCGCACTCCCGTGCAGGTGCCCACGGCGTTCGGCATCCCGATCTACGGCCAGCGCGTCGTCGTCGTCCTCGACAACAGCCTGCGCATGAGCGACCCCCATCCCTTCGACGCGGCGCGCCTGCGTGAGCTCTGCACGACGCCGGATCCGCCTCCCGTGCCGTGGTACCGGATGAAGACGAACGACCAGTTCGCCCACGGGTACGTGAAGCACCTCGTCGGGAACCTGCCGAGAGGCTCCAAGTTCGGGCTGGTCATCTTCAACACCCTGGTCAACAACGTCTTCGAGGGGTTCATCCCCGCGGGGGGGGCAGCGGAGAAGCGGACGGACGACACGCTCGACGGACTCCTCCCGGACGACGGGATCGACTCCTACGACGCGCTCATGACCGCGCTGAACATGGGGGGGGCCAAGGAGAAGTCCGCCTGGCGGAACGGCCCCGACGAGATCCTCTTCATCACGGTGAACTTTCCGACCGCCGGCGAGGTCAAGGAGGCCGACGTCGTCGCCGCGGCCGTCGGCCTCGTGGCACGCTTGCGGCTCGTGCCGATCCACGCGGTCGGCATCCACTTCCATCCCTACGACATGTGCCGGCGGATCGCCGCGCTCTCCGGTGGGGAGTACGTAAGCCTCGTGAAGTAGCCCCCGGGCGGATTCGCGACCACGGCCCGGATATCGCGCCTCGCGACGTCGCCCGCCGCGGCGTTAGGATGGAAGGGAACGCCCATTCCGGGAGGCTCCCCATGATCCGCCGAGCCCTGCGCCCCCTCGTCTGGATGGTGCCCCTCGCCCTCCTGCTGTTCGCCGTCCCCGCGCGCGCCGACGACCCGCAAGGCGACGCGCAGCCCAAGGAAGACCCCATCCCGCCGATGGCCACCGACGAACAGGCCGAGGCGGCGCTCGACGCCTTCAAGGACGCCTGGAAGGCGAGGGGCTACAAGGGCGACGAGAAGACGGCGATGCGCGAGCTGGCGATGCGCACCCTCGCGGAGGTGCAGCACCCCGAGGTCACCGAGGAGTTGAGCAAACTCACCCGCAACCGCGACGCGGACCTCAGAACCCTCGCGGTGATGTACCTGGGGCGCCAGCGCCGCCTGCCGGGCTACGCCGGCGAGATGATTCTCAAGGCGATCGACAAGTACTCGAGCGACCCCGTCCTCGTCATGTTCGGCATCGATGCGATCGCGGACCTCGACTACCGAGTCCAGGTGGACCTCTTCCGCGAGCTGCTCCACCACAAGGACGACACGGTTCGCAAGCTCGTGATCATCACCATCGGCGACATGGTCGAAACGCGGATGTTCCAGGACCTGCTCGACCTCGCTAGCGAACTCAAGATCGACAAGGGCTGGAAGGAGGAGGGCCACGAGGTCCGCTACGACTCCGGCGCCTCGGGCGACCACGACCAGAAGATGGCCGAGAAGATCTACAAGGACAAGTACGGCAACAAGGCCCACAAGGCCCGCAGTGCCGGCCGTGCGATGCGCGACCTCCGCCCGATCCTCCTGGAGGCCATGAAGGGCCTGACCGGCCAGGAGTTCTCGAGCCGGGAGGAGGCGGAGAACTGGGCCAAGGAACACGCCGACGAGGTCGCGGCCGCCAAGAAGGCGCTCGACGACAAGGCGAGGGTCCAGAAGGCGCAGGCCGACGAGTTGGACTAGGGGCCCGTCCGCGAGTGACGGTCACCCTTTCCTCTCGCCTTCACGCCGTCTGCGGCCCTTCCTCCGTCGCGAATTCCTCAGCGTAGCTGGCGCTACGCTTCCGGTCCGCTCCGTCGTCATGACCCCATCCGACGCGTAGCGAAGCGTCCTTCCCAACACCTGTTCCCGGCCAGGCCCTAGGACAGGCCCCTGCCCTCGCGAGTCGCGAGCTCGGGTGCGATCCGAGACGCCCTCTGCAATCCGTACTGGCTGGGCCTGAGGCACGTCCCGCGGCGAACGGCGCGCTGGATGGGAGCCGGAAGCCCCATGAGGACGACGCCGCATACGACGGTACGCGAGGACGACGAAGGGGGCGATCGGCCCCAGCCCGGCATGCCGGGCTACCCGTCGTTGCCGATCGCCTCGACGGGGCAGCCCTCCAGGGCCTCCATGCACAGATCCTCGTCGGCCGGCGACTCCGGCTGCTTGTAGACGTACGAGTAGCCCTTGTCGTCGCTGCGCGTGAAGAAGTCGGGGGCGGTTTCCCGGCAGGCGTCGCAGTCGATGCACTGGTCGTCCACGTAGAACTTCCCCGGGGCGTTCTCGGGAAGCCGGTTGTCCTTGTCCGCCATGGGGATCCTCGTTCGCTCGGGCATGCGGTCTCGTGTGGATTATGCACGACGTCCCCCGCGGGGTCCCGGACCGCGGGGGACGTCAGCCGTCAGCCGTCAGCCGCCAGAATCGGCCGAGGGCCCGAGGCCGAGCGAGGGGCCGTGGGGCAAGGCGGGAGGAGGAGGCGACCCCCCAGGGTCGGTGAGGACGAGCAACGCCGCCACGCGGCGCCGCAGCCGGCCGAAGCCCCGGACTTCGCCTCCTTGCCGTCCTCGCAGAGGGCGGGAAGGAGGGGGCCGAGGGCCCGAGGCCGAGCGAGGGGCCGTGAGGCAAGGCGGGAGGAGGAGGCGACCCTCCAGGGTCGGTGAGGACGAGCAACGCCGCCACGCGGCGCCGCAGCCGGCCGAAGCCCCGGACTTCGCCTCCTTGCCGTCCTCGCAGAGGGCGGGAAGGAGGGGGCCGAGGGCCCGAGGCCGAGCGAGGGGCCGTGAGGCAAGGCGGGAGGAGGAGGCGACCCTCCAGGGTCGGTGAGGACGAGCAACGCCGCCACGCGGCGCCGTAGCCGGCCGAAGCCCCGGACTTCGCCTCCTTGCCGTCCTCGCAGAGGGCGGGAAGGAGGGGGCCGAGGGCCCGAGGCCGAGCGAGGGGCCGTGAGGCAAGGCGGGAGGAGGAGGCGACCCTCCAGGGTCGGTGAGGACGAGCAACGCCGCCACGCGGCGCCGCAGCCGGCCGAAGCCCCGGACTTCGCCTCCTTGCCGTCCTCTCAACCCGACTCCGCCAGGACGGAACGGAAGAGCGCCCGCTGGACGTGCAGTCGGTTCCCCGCCTGCTGGCGGACGAGGCTCTGCGGGCTGTCGATCACCGCGTCGTCGGCCTCCACGTTCCGCCGGATCGGCATGGCGTGCATGAAGTGACCGTCGTTCGTCTTCGCCATCAACTCGCGGGTGAGACGCCAGTCCCGGTGCTGGCGCCGGAGATCCCGCTCTTCGTCGGGGCGGCCGTGGAACACCGTGGATCCCCAGGCCGCGGCGTAGACGACGTCCGCCCCCTCGACGCCCGAGCCGAGGTTCTCCACCCACCGGACCGAACCGCCGGACGCCTCGGCCGAGCGCTCCATGGCATCGCGGACGGCGGTATCGAGCTCGTAGCCCTCGGGCTGGGCCACGGTGACGTGCATGCCGAGCTTCGTGGCCATGACGCCCACGCCGTGGGGCACGGCCAGCGGGCGCGCCTGGGGGTGATAGGTCCAGACGAGGGAGAGCTTGAGACCCTTCGTCTCGCCGCAGCTCTCTTCCAGGGTGAGGGCGTCGCCCCAGGCCTGGCACGGGTGGTCCAGCACGCTCTCCATGTTGAAGATCGGGACCGCGGCGTACTTCTGGAACGAGACGATGACCTGGTCGCGGCGTTCGCGGGCCCAGTCGTCGTGCCGGGCGAGGGCCCGGATCGCGATGACGTCGGCGTACTCGCCGAGCACCGCCGCGGCGTCCCGGACGTGCTCCTCTGCCAGGCCGTCCATGACGGCCCCATCCCGCATTTCCAGCGACCAGATGTCCTGGGTGGCCGTCATGTCGATGACCGTGCCGCCGAGGCTCGCGAAGGCGATCGAGAAGGAAGCCCGGGTCCTTAGCGACGGGTCGAAGAAGACCATGACCAGCGAACGGCCTTGGAGGGGCTGCCCGTGCCCGTCCTTCTTCATCGCCCGCGCGCGGGCGACCACCCAGCGGATTTCCTCCGGGCTGAAGGTATCGAGGGTGACGACATCGCGGCCTTGGATCACGGGAGGGAGGGTACCCGCTCGGCGCGGCGGCGACGAGCCCCGACTTACGCGGCGGGCGCCAAGGCTACTTGCCGGGGAAGCGGACCAGGTACCACCGGCCGTCGTGCGACCCCACGTCCAGGACGAGATTCCTGAACGACGCGGGGAAGGTGACCCGCACGCTTCCATCCTCCTGCGGCGTCGTGGTGAGTTGGGGCTTCGCCATCTTCAGGGCCGTCTGGATCACGGCCTTCGGTCGCTCCGTGAGCTTCTGGCGCAGACTCGCCAGCATCGCGGCGTGGAACGCCTTCTCCTCCGGGAAGGGCTCGGCCTCCTCGTCCCCCGCGTGGGCCGCCTCGTGCTTCGCGCGTTCGCGTGCGTAGACCGCCGACCAGTCCACGATCCGGTCGATGAGGTCGAGATCGGCCGTGGCGAAGCCGAGCGCCGCCGCCAGCGCCGCGTCCTCGGCCGAGGCCGCCGGCGCCGCGAAGGGCACCTCCTCCGACGCCTCCTTCTCCCCTCCGGAGGCCGGGCGGACCTCGAGGCGCCTTCCCGGCCCGGCCGTGAGGGCCAGGCCGAGGAGGCCCCCGCCCTTCGGAGCGAAGCCCGCCTCGACGATGCCGTCGGGTTTGGTGGCCCGGATGGTCAGGGCCGGCGCATCGTCCCACGTCCCCTCGCCCTGGAGGGTGAGCGTCCCCTTCACGAACGTCTTCTCGGCCTCGTCGGCACTGGGATCGAACACGTCCACGGCGCAGTCGCCCTTCGCGGGGAGCGCGGACCGACTGAAGAGCAGGAGCGCGGTGAGCGTGGTCATCGCGGCGCCCTGGTGCGCGACCGTCCGGGTCTCGCTCTTGCCGTCCTTCGCGGTGGTCGTGACGGCGAAGCCCCCGTCGCTCGCGTGCCAGCTCCAGGTCGTCCCGGGGTGCTGCGGGTCCTTCTTCGCGATCGTGCCCTCGAGAGGCTGCAGACGGCGATCGAGGGTCGCCTCCGCGTGCTGCCGCATCGAACCGCCCATCATCTCCATCGTCTCCGCGACCCGCCATCCGGGCTGCCCGGACGGCAGGGCGGTGGGTGTGCCCTCCATGGTCAACGAACCGATCGCCTGGCCTCCGGCGAGGAGATCGCCTTCGAAGTGGAGGGCGCCCGCCTCCGAGGGGGCGGGCATCGCGCCGAGGTGCTGGGCGAACCGCTCCGCCGGAGTCGGCTCCCCCGCGACGGCCGCGCCGCCGAGAGCCAGGAAGAGCGCGAGGAGGGAGGAAGCGACGAGGAGCGGTTTCATGGGGCCTCCGACCGATCTGGGAATCGAGGGACCATAGCGGGCGGCCCACGGTCGCGCCACGGCGACGGCCGCGACGCGGGGGCCCGGGACCCGGCGGCATAATGCGCGAGGCGCGTCCGGACGTCCGGACGCCGGGGAGCCGGATGGGCGATGCCGACGCCAGCGTTCCGCCCGCGGGCGGACTCGAGCCCGACGCCGTCCGCCGGTTGCTCGATGTCTCCCGGCGGATCCACGCCGAGGTCGACCCCCGCGCCGTGCTGGAGACCGTGGTCGACAGCCTCGTGCAGATCACCCGGGCGGACCGGGGCTTTCTGCTGCTGGAGAGCGCCGACGGGGACCTGGAGTTCACCATCGCCCGGGACCGCGAGGGGAACTCGCTCTCGGAAGACACGTTCCAGATCAGCCGGGGCGTCGTGAACGAGGTCGCCGAGTCGGGCACGACGCGGCTGATCGACGACGCGGCCAACACGGACGTTCTGCAGGGCCGGCAGAGCGTGATCCATCTCAACCTCCGCACGATCCTCTGCGCGCCGCTCTGGACCACGCGCGGCATCGTGGGCGTGGTCTATGTGGACAGCCGCGCCATCACCCGCCGCTTCACGCCCGAAGACGTGCCCCTCGTCGAGGCGTTCGCCGCCCAGGCGGGCGCCGCGATCGAGCGCGTCCGGCTGCAGCAGGCGGAGTTGGAGCGGGATCGCATGCGCCGGGAACTGGAGGTGGCCGCCGACATCCAGCGCACCTTCCTGCCCTCGGCGTTCCCGGCCGTTCCCGGCGTGGACGGCGCGGTCCGGGCGATTCCCGCCCGCGAGGTCGGCGGCGACGTCTTCGACGTCCGGCCCCTCGATGGCGACCGCCTCGCGCTCCTCGTGGGCGACGTCTCCGGCAAGGGCGTCCCGGGAGCGCTGTTCGGCGCCCGGCTCCTCACGGACTCGCGGCAGGCGATCCGCCTCGACGCGCCTCCCGGCGACGTCCTGGCCGACCTCGGTCGGACGGTCCACCGCCGAGCGACACGGGGAATGTTCGTCACGGCGTTCCTCGCCGTGCTGCACGTCCCTTCGGGGCGCCTCGCCTTCGCCAACGCCGGCCACCCAGCCGCGCTCGTGCGGCGCCCGGGGGCCGCCGCGCTCGGTCGGCTCGAACGCCCGTCCGGCCTTCCCCTCGGGATCCTCCCCGACACCCGCTACGAGACGGGGGAGGCGACGCTCGGCGTGGGCGACGTGATCGTCCTCCTCACCGACGGTCTGGCCGACGCTGCGAACGCCGCCGGCGAGCGCTTCGGAGCCGAGCGGGTCGAGGCGGCGATCGCCGCGGGGCCGGACGAGCCCGGTCGGCTCGTCGACCACCTCCTCACCGAGGTCGTCCGCTACACCGGCGCCCAGCCCCAGGCCGACGACCAGACGCTCGTGGCCGTGAGGCGGCAGTAGCGCCGCGACCCCGGTCCGCCCTCCTTCCCCTCTTCCCCCGCCCGTCCGGCGGGCCAAAGGGGCCGGAGGACGCGGCGGAGCGGGTATCCTCCGGGATTCGACCCTCGGACCGCCTCGTGGAGCGCCCATGCCCTTCCGAAAGGACCTGAAGCCGGATCGCCTGCTCGCCCTGGAGGAGGAGATCCTGGCCGCGTGGGGCGAGGAGAAGACGTTCGCCGCCTCCCTGGCCCGCCACAAGGACCAGCCGCGCTGGATCTTCTACGAGGGGCCGCCCACCGCGAACGGACGCCCCGGCGTCCACCACGTGCTCGCCCGCGCCGTGAAGGACTTCGCCTGCCGCTTGAAGACCATGCAGGGCTTCTACGTGGAGCGGCGGGCGGGCTGGGACACGCACGGCCTGCCCGTCGAGATCGAGGCGGAGCGGCGGCTGCGGATCGAGGGCAAGCGCCAGATCGAGGAGTACGGGATCGAGCGATTCAACGCGGAGTGCCGCGCGTCGGTGTTCCGCTACCTCGAGGACTGGAACGCCCTCACGCGTCGCATGGGCTACTGGGTGGACCAGGAGCACCCCTACATCACCTGCGAGCGCGACTACGTGGAGACCCTCTGGTGGATCCTGGGGACCCTGCACGAGCGGGGTCTCCTCTACCGGGGCTACAAGGTCCTGCCGTACTGCCCGCGGTGCAGCACGCCGCTGTCCAGCCACGAGGTGGGGCTGGGGTTCCGGGACGTCCAGGATCCGTCCGTCACCGCCCGCTTCGCGCTCGAGGGCTCGGATGAGGCGCTGCTCGTCTGGACGACCACGCCGTGGACGCTCCCCTCGAACGTCGCCGTCGCCGCCCACCCGCACCTCGACTACGCCCTGGTCGAGATCTGCGAGGGCGAGCGCGCCGGCCAGAGGGTGTGGCTGGCGCGCGCCCGGCTGGAGGTGCTGAAGGAGCCCTACGAGATCCTCCGCACGGAACCCGGGCGGGAACTGGTCGGCCGGCGCTACCGCCGGCTCCTGGACTGGTATCCCGTGGACGAGTCGGCGCCCGCCTTCACGGTGGTCGAGGCCGACTTCGTCACGACCGACGAGGGCACGGGCTTCGTCCACATCGCGCCCGCCTACGGTCAGGAGGACGCCGACCTCGGCCGCCAGATGGGACTCCCGATCCTCCACCCCGTGGACGAGAGCGGCCGCTTCCGCCCCGGCTCCCCGGTGGAGGGGACGTTCGTGAAGGACGCGGACAAGACCATCCTCCGGATGCTCCAGGACGAGGGGAAGCTGTGGGATCGCGCCACGATCGAGCACGCCTACCCCCACTGCTGGCGCTGCGACACGCCGCTCCTCTACTACGCCCGCGACTCCTGGTACCTGGAGACGACCCGCTTCCGCGAGAAGATGCTCGCGAACAACGCGCACGTGGCATGGGTCCCCGCCTCCGTGGGGACGGGGCGGTTCGGCCAGTGGCTCGAGGGCAACGTCGACTGGGCGCTGTCCCGCGACCGCTACTGGGGGACGCCGCTCCCGGTCTGGCTCTGCGACCGGGAGGGCTGCGAGGCCGTCCGCTCCGTCAAGAGCTTCGCCGAGCTCGAAGAGATCGCCGGCCGAACGCTCGACGACCCCCATCGCCCCTACGTGGACGCGTTCACGTGGCCGTGCCCGAACGAAGGCTGCGGCGGCACGATGCACCGCACGCCGGAGGTCGCCGACGCCTGGTTCGACAGCGGATCGATGCCCTTCGCGCAGGGGCACTACCCCTTCGAGAACGCGGAAAAGGTCGAACGGGAACACCCCGCAGACTTCATCGCCGAGGCCGTGGACCAGACCCGCGGCTGGTTCTACACGCTGCTCGCGGTGAGCACGATGCTCACGGGCAAGCCCGCCTACAAGACCTGCATCTCGCTCGGGCACATCCAGGACGCGAAGGGCAAGAAGATGTCCAAGTCGCGCGGAAACGTGGTCGATCCGTTCGAGATGATCGAGAAGTTCGGCGCGGACGTCGTTCGCTGGCACCTCCTCGTCCGCCCGTTGGGCGCGCCGATGCGATACGACCAGAAGGACCTCGTCGAGATCCGCAACCGCTTCTTCGGCACGCTCTTGAACACCTACACCTTCTTCGCGACCTACGCCAACGTGGACGGCTACGGCGGCGCCGAGGAGCAGGTGCCGCTCGGCGAGCGCCCCGTGATCGACCGGTGGCTGATCTCGAGATTGAACTCCCTCTTCGCGGAGGTCGGCGACGACCTGGAGGGCTGGGACACCGCCCACGCCGGCCAGCGGATCGCGGACTTCGTCGTGGAGGACCTCAGCAACTGGTACGTGCGGCGGAACCGAAGGCGCTTCTTCCGCGCGGAGATGACGCGCGACAAGCTGAGCGCCTACCAGACGCTCCACGCCGCCCTCCTCTCCGTCACGCAGATGGCCGCACCGTTCATCCCGTTCGTCACGGACGCGCTCTACCGCGCCCTCGCCGACGGGTTCGTGGGCGCCGCGACGTCCGTCCATCTCGCCTCCTGGCCCCGGAGCGTCGAGGGGCTCGTGGATCCGGAGCTCGAAGGCGGCATGGCGGCCGTCCGCCGCATCGTCTCGCTGGGCCACGCCGCCCGCGACGAGGCGGGTATCCGGGTCCGCCAGCCGCTGGCGCGGTTGGAGGTCTTCGGGCTGACCGCCGACCAGCGGGCCTTCCTGGAGGCCAACGCGGAGGTCGCCACGGCCGAACTGAACGTCAAGGAGATCGCCTTCGCCGAACGCCCCCCCGAGGACGTGCGCTTCCTCGCAAGCCTCGACAAGCGCGAGGCTGCGCGGCGCCTGGGGCCGCGGACGCCGGCGGTCGCCGCCGCGCTCCAGGCCCTCGACTCGGAGGCGGTGCTCGCACTGGTCGAGGGCTCCAACCTCGCGGTCACGACGGACGCCGGCGAGGTGCCCTTGGAGCGCGGCGACGTGCGGGTGGCCGTGGAGGCGGGCGACGGCTTCGAGGCGCAATTCCAGGGCGGGGTCCTGGTGGCCCTCGACACGCGCCTCACGCCGGCGCTCGAGCGCGAGGGCATTGCCCGCGAGGTCAGCCGGATGGTCAACCGCATGCGGCAGGATCTCGGGTTGGAGGTGGAGGACCGCATCCGGCTCCGCTTCTACGCCGAGGGTCACGCCGCGGAGGCCGTGCGGGAGTGGTCCGACTGGATCGCGGGCGAGGTGCTCGCGGCGGAGATGCGGGAGGTGGACGACGAGGGCGGCCTCGTGCCCCTGAAGCTGCCGGGCGGCCACGTCGTGAAGGTGGCGATCGAGCGCGCGTGAGCACGATCGCGTCCCGGGCGCTCGCCGCGCGCACGTACTTCCTCCGCAATCCCCGGCGCGTCATCCCGATCACGCTCGTGATCGCCCTCGTGGTGGCGCTCGAGATCGCCGTCATCACTCCGACGAACGTCTTCGAGAAGACGGCCGAGGCGTACATCCGTCCGCTCGAGTCGCTCACCATCGTGACGGCGTTGACCCGCCACGACATCGACGACGATCTCTCCCGCGTTCTCGACGAGAACCCGCACATGGAGCGTCGAACCAAGGCGAAGATGCTCTGGATCGACACGCCCGCCATCATCGGCGAGCTCGCGTCGCCCCTCCTCGCGCTCACGCCCGACGATCGGGAGGACCTCATGCGGCGCCTCGGCCTCCATCTCGTCGCGGGCGCGATGCCGAAGGAGGGGGCTCCGGGGGCCGTCCTCCACGTCGATCTCGCCCGCGCCCGGGGCATGTCGCTCGGCGACGAGTTCGGTCGGATCGTGAACCCCGACGACTCGACGCCGGGCCGCTTCGTCCTGGTCGGCCTCCTCGACGGCGGGCCCCGGCTGGGCATCGTGGATTTCGCCTACGCGTCGATCCCCGACTTCGTCCTCGCCCGGCGGCCGGCCTTCCAGGTCGTCTACGCGAAGACGGGCGAGAAGGAGGAGAGCGACCGGTACCTGCGCGAGGCGAAGGACGACGAAGGGCACGCGTTGTTCCGCGTGGTGGACGAGCAGTGGGCGCGCCGGCTCACCGCGAAGAACCTGAGGAACCTCCCCCTCGTGATCGGCTTCATCACGGCCGCGGCCGCCGTCATCGTCGCCTTCGTGGTCATGCTGATCAGCGTGATCGGCTTCCAGTCCCGCACCGACGAGTTCGCCCTGTTTTTGGCGGTGGGGCACCGCCGCGCCCGGTTGATCCGGAAGCTGGCAACCGAGACCACGTGGACGGCGTGCTGCGGGTGGATCGGCGGCGTCCTCCTCGGTCTCGCGATCGTCTGGGGCTACGACCGCCTGCTGCTCCGGCCGAGGGCGCTCGTCATGGAGGTCGTGGACCCTGCGCCGCTCCTCTACTCCGTCCTGACGCCGGTCCTGTCCGCGCTGGCGAGCGCCGCCGCCCTGGCCGCGCGGCTCCGCCGCATGGACCCGGTCGCCGTGATCCAGCGACGGGGGGCCTGACGATGCGGGACGCCGCCCCGGTCTCCGCGCCCGTCCTCGAGGCCGCCGGCCTCGCGCTGGCCTACCGCAGCGGCCGGCGCGACGTCCAGGCCGTGGACGGGATCGACCTGACCCTCCACCGCGGCGAGTTCGTCGGCCTCGTGGGGCCTTCGGGCTCGGGGAAGTCCAGCCTCCTCTTCCTCCTCGCAGGCTTGCGCGCGCCCGACCGGGGATTGGTCCGCCTCCTGGGCCGGCCCCTTCCGCCGGACCCCCAGAAGAGTGCCGACGTCCGCCGCCGCCACGTGGGGTTCCTCTTCCAGGAGCCCTTCCTCGTGCCCTACCTCAGCATCCGCGAGAACGCCCTGACCCACGTGGCCGACCCGGCGGGCCCCGCCCGCGTCGAGACCCTGGCCGATCGGGTCGGGATGGGGGCCCTCCTCGACGAACGCCCGCACCGGCTGAGCGGCGGCGAGCGCCAGCGCGCCGGGATCTTGAGGGCTCTCGCCGCTGCGCCGGACCTGATCCTGGCCGACGAGCCCACGGCGAACCTCGACTCGACGACCGGCCGGAGGGTCATGGGCCTGCTGCGCGAGCACGTCGAGACATCGGCGCTGCTGGCGGTGACCCACGACCCGACGATGCTCGAGGGCGCTACCCGGGTGCTCCATCTGAGGGACGGCCGGCTGGTCGAGGCTTGATCGCCGCCCGCCGAAAGTCCCTCCTCGGCGGCGCCTCCCGCCGCCGGGCCGCGCTGCCGGCCCTACGATCGGGCCAACATTCCCTACAACTGTTGCGCGAAAGTGGCCGATGTGAATCAATGAGGCGGGTAGCGGGGAGCGCCCCGCGGCTCCCCGTTCGGCCTTCGTAGGGGTCCCGGAGCCGAGGTTGCGAGACGAGATCGCCACGTTTTTCGAGCGTCTGCTCCCCGAGGCCTTGGAGCGGTTCCTCGAGGAGACACTGGGCGAAGCCATACCCCGCCGGGGCGAGGGGCGGCGATTCCGCGTGCTCGCCGCCGGCCGGTTCTCCGGCCACATCGCGGGCGATCTGCTCACCTACGCCCGCAACCAGGAGATCGACGCCGCGCTGATCATGGTCGAGCGCGACGTGACGCGGATCCTCTACTTCCAGCAGGGGACCGTGATCGGCGCCGACAGCAACGTGCTCTTCGAACGACTCGGACGCGTGCTCGGCCGCGCCGGCATCCTGGAGAAGGACGTCGCCCGCGACCTCGGCGAGATCGAGGAGCAGGAGGGCGTTGCCGGCGCGGTCGCGCGCCTGTCTCCCGACGCCGCGCAGTGGGGCCTGGAGCGGCGCGTCTGGGAGATCGCCGCCGGTCTCTACTTCATGCCCCATGCGCACTACGTTCTGGTGGACGGGGAGCCCGACCTGGGCGACCTGCCCCGCTGCAAGATCCCCCCGATGGAGCTCGCCGTGGAAGGCCTCCGACGCTACGACGAATGGCGAAACCGCTCCCATGGCGGCAGCGGGGAGGGGGAGGCATCCGCGGAGCCGGCCCCAGAGGCGTTGAAGCCCGAGGAGGACGGCGGCGATCGGCCCTCGCCTCCGGAGGGCGAGGCCACGGACGTCGCGGACATCGAGGAGATCGAGGAGATCGCCGCCGCGGAGGACGAAGTCGCCGGCGACGACGAGGCCTCCCGCCCGCCACCGACCAAGCGTAGCGGCGCGGCATCGCTCCCGCCCGACACGGAGCGCCTGCGCAAGCAGATCAGCGATCTCCTGCGCGGTTGATCGCGCGAGTGGGCGGCGCGGCTACAGCGTGAAGACGAGGCGCATCGCGTCCTCGGCGATCGGGCGGTTCGTCGCCTCGAGGCGCTTTGCATCGCGCAGGACGGCGTTCTCCCCCTCCAGGCGGGCCACCTCGCCGGGGGTCAGCTCGAGCGTCGCCAGCGCGCGCACCTGCTCCAGGTGGCGGCGTAGATCGTCCTGGACGCGGGGGTGGCGGTAGATCGCGCGGATCCACCGCTGGAGGAGGACGCGTCCCATCCACAGGTCGCCGCAGCGGTCGATGTACTCGGCGGCGGCATCGTCGCTGTCCAACTCCTTGGGGTGGGTTCCGCGGTAGGAGGGGATGTCGCGGGGGGCCGGTTCGCCCGCGAGGCGGCACGCCAGGTGGACGTTCTCGAAGATCGCTCGGCGGAACGCGCCGACCGAGGCGACGTAGTCGGCCTGGTAGAAGTACGTGAGACCCAGGTTGTAGACGGCGTCGGGATCGTCGCCCGCGGCCTCGAACACCTCGGCGGCTCGCTCGAGCTCGCCCATGCGGAAGAAGGTCTCGCCGAGGAGGAACTGCACCTCCAGCGGATCCGACGGCGCGAGCTTCAGGACCTTGCGGAAGAGCTTCGCAGCCTGCTCGTAGAGCCCCATCCAAAAGCGACAGAGCCCGCGCCAGTGCAGCAGCCGGAGGTAGTCGCGGCCGAGATCGTCGCTCCAGTAGCCGCGCCCGGGCGCGCGTCCCTCCAGCCTCGGTTCCAGCACGCGGATGGCGCGGCGGAAGTAGCGGTCGGCGCGCTCGAGCTGGCCGAGGTGGTAGCACGCCTTGGCCCGCCCGCCCCATGCCTGGGCGTTCTGCGGGTCCTCCCGCACGGCGCGCTCGTACCATTGGAGCGCCTCTTCCGGTTCGTCCCGGCGGAGGTGTTGCTCGCCGAGCTCGTAGTAGCGCTCGCTGTCCTCGGACATCGTGCGAATTCGACCAGCGGCCGTCCGGGGGGGCCCCGGACGCAGGGCTCCGGCGGGCGCCCGCGAGGCTAGGGTCCCGATGCGCCGTCCCGCTCTCCTTCTCGGCCTGCTCGCCGTGCTCGCCGTGGGCGTGGTGGTCCTCGTGGACGCCCTCGTCGTGACCGACGAGGAGGCCATCGAGGCGGTCGTGGACCAGGCCGCCGCCGCGGTCCGCAAAGGCGACTTCAAGGCCCTCCGCGCCCTCCTCGCCGACGACTACGAGGGCGAGGGCGGGGACGCGGAGGGGGCGGTAGGGCGGGCCCGCCGGGGGTGGGAGGACCTCGGCGGGGAGAACCTCCACGCCGACCTGCTCGACCTCTCGGTCCAGGGGGACGAGGCCCAGGGGGTCGTGAAGATCGGTGGGAGCCTCCTCGGACGGCCGGGGGCGGCGAGCCTCCACGTCGGCTTCCAGCGCATTGCCGAGGGCTGGCGCATCGCCTCCGCCCACCTGACCGGTGCCGCCCGGGCCTTTCGGTGGAGGCGCTGAGCCGATGACCGTCGCGGTCCACGTCCTCGGCACGGTCCAGGACGCGGGACTCCCGCACCCGGGCTGCGCCTGCCCGGCCTGCGCCGCAGCCCTGGCCGACGCCGCCCCGCGCCGGCACGTCGCCTCGATCGCCGTCGTGGGGGAGAGCGGGCGGGTGCTCGTCGTGGACGCGACGCCCGACCTCGCGCGCCAGAGCGCGATCCTCGGACGCGCGCTCGGCCGCAGGGGCCCCGCCCTCGACGCCCTCGCGTTGACCCACGCCCACGTGGGGCACGTGCTGGGCCTCGCCCTGCTAGGACGGGAGGGCATGGCCGTCCGGGACCTGCCCGTCCACGCCACGGCGTCGATGCGGGCATGGATCGAGAAGAACCGCCCTTGGTCGCACCTCTCGGAGGACGGCCGCATCCGTTTCCAGCCCATCGAACCGGACCGGCCGTTCCGCTTCGACGGCGTCGAGATCGAGCCGTTCGCCTCGCCCCACCGCGCCGAGGACACCGACACCGTGGGCTTCGAGGTGCGTGCGAACGGCTGTCGCCTCGTCTACCTCCCCGACGCCGACGCCTTCACTGTGGACCTCGTCGCGAGGATCCGCCGCGCCGACGACGCCCTCGTGGACGGCACCTTCCACGACCCCTCCGAGCTCCCCGGCCGCGTCCTCGCCGCGATTCCGCACCCGTTCGTCGCCGAGAGCGTGCGGACGCTCGCCGGTGGGCGCGGCCGCGTCTGGTTCACCCACCTGAACCACAGCAACCCCCTCCTCCACCCCGACCCCGCCCGCCGCCCCGCCCTCCCCGAGGGCTTCCACGTCCTGGACGAGGGCCGCGTCTTCTGCTTGGAGTAGGTCGGGGGAGGGGAACCCGCCGCCCGACGGCGTCATCCCCGAAGGGAGCAGCCAGGAAGAAGGGCGCATCCGGACGAACCGACGCAGCTTCCGGAGAATCTCGGGGCAGGGACAAGCCCTGCGGGCCCGACTGGCGTGGAAACGCGCGAGAGGAGCGGTGGGGTTTCCGGTGTTTGGTTGGACTCGGGCGACTTCTGCCACCGGCTTCGGCTACGCTCCGCCCCCATGGCCCGCTTCTGGCCCTCTCCGCCCGACGATCCGGCGGTCCGCCGGCTCGTGGACGAGGGTTCCTCGCGCACGATCGTCATCGGCACACTGGTCCTCGCAGCAGGGGCGATCGCGACGGTCGTTCTCTGGAACGCGGGGTGGATCTGGGGCGCCTCGATCTTCCTCTTCGTCACCGGCGCCGGACTCCTCGTGAGTGGCCTGGCGGCATCCAGCCGCGAGGCTCGGGGACGCCGCGAGGGCGCCCGTCTGCAACGTGACTACCTGCGTCTCCTGGACGGACTGTACCGAAGCGAGCCCGGCCGCGCACAGCGCCTGCGCTGGCTACGCGCGCACGACGTGACCCACAGGAAGCTCGCCCAGCATCTCCTCGATCTCGTCGCCTCGGTGGATCCCGCACGCAGGACCGGGGGCCGGCCCGGCGGCACCGTCATCCCCTCGCTGGCGCAGGGCCGCGACACGTCGTTCCCGCCCATCCGCGACCTCGTCGGCACGGCCCACCCGCTCGAGGAGGGAGACCTGGCCCGGTTCGAGGCCCGTCACTCCCTGCGCCTCCCCGTCCCCTACCAGCGCTTCCTCCTCCGTCACAACGGAGGCGTGCTGAAGCCCGACTGGTTCGCGTACGGCTGTGGCGGGTCCCACGTGCGCGCGTTCTGCCCACTGGGTACCGGCGAACCAGGGGACCTGGATGCCATGTTCGAAGCCGCTAGCCACGCGGCAGGGCGGGACGGTCCCCGCCTCCTGCCGATCGCCGTCACGACGGACGACGGCATCATCGCCCTGGTCGTCGATGAGCAGGACCACGGGGCCGTCTACCTTCGTCCGAAGGGAGCGGCCGATGCGACGCCCATCGCCGACGACCTCTTCGCCTTCCTCCGGTCGATCACCTGGAAGCCGGGGACCGAGCCGCCGCCTCCCCCCAAGCGCCGCTCGAGGCGCTGAGGACGCACGATTCCGGCACGCGAAGCGCGCTGCTCCGCGCGCGGAGGCGGGAGTGCAGCGATCATCTCGCCGTCCGTCCATCGGGGGGTATCCGGGCAGGCCCCAAGGCTGCGATGCGGAGCATCGTCACCAGCCCAGACGGATGTCGACTTCGCTCCGCACCACTGCCCCGCTATCGATCTCTCCGAGGACGACTCCCGAATAGCCGGGCCAACCGCCCTCGAAGTAGCAGTCGATCGCGGCCCGACGCGACGTCCCGTCGGGGGTTCTCCACGTCAACGCGACGTGGGACTCCTCATCGCAGGTCACCCGCCGACTCGCGTGCTTCCCGGGCCCGATCGTGCCGATGTCGTACGAGTGACCGGTGGTGTGTACGACCACGTCGTGGATCGGTGTGGTGCCCGCATTGACGACCTCCACGTAGAGGCCGGTCTCCAGCCAGAGCCACGCCGCGCATGCGCCCACGACGACGAGGCAGCCGAGTAGAACGGTCCTGCGGTTCACGACTCGATTGTATGCAATCGCGTAGAGGGGGCCCGGCTGTCCTCCGTCCCGATCTTGACCTCGACGCACCTCGGAGTCGCTGCCGCACCCCCGCGCCTCCTCCTCGCGCCTTGGCCTCGAACCCGAGCGACGCACCAGGACACCCCGTGGACGGGGAACGAAAACCACCGGTCGGCGTAGCCTCCGAGGGGACCGTGGCTTTCGGCTGTCCCGTCGCGCGCTTCGCGGGGAAGGCACGCTCGGGTGCTGCGATGGTGCTCGAGGTAGCGGAGCTTCCGCCGGATGCGTGCGGGATCGACGGGAGGGGAGTTGGCAGGTGCGTCGGGACGTCGCGGCAATCGAGGTTGGCCAGGTCGAGAGGGGCGGATCCCTCGAGCATGGCGACCTGATCTTCGTGCGGTAGTGGACGCGCAAGTGGTTGCCCCACGACAGGACCATGGGAAGGCGGGGGTTCGAGACCCTTCCGGAGGAGTGGAAGAGGTACCGGATCTACTTCAGCCGCAACTCGTACGACGGCTTCCGGGACAACGATGATGGAGGGTCGAACGTCGCGGGCCCGAACGGCTGCGAACCGCTCCGATCGACCCGTCTCCGCCAACCCGGCATGGGGGGGGCGGCTCCTACCCGCGGCTTCGGGGGACGTAGCCGAGGACGAACGCGCGTACGTGCTCGCGGCCCGGCTTGTAGAAGGTGTGGCCGAAGCGGGGCAGATCGTCGAACGCCTGCTGGTTGGTCTTGCCCAGCCTCTCCATCTCGTAGACGGCGACGAGCATGCCCGTGCGAACGACGCCGTGGTCGCAGTGGACGAGGATCGGCTGGGACTTCGCCTCGTCGAGGAGGGCGAGCCAGGCGGCGAGCTGGTCGGCGGAGGGAGGCGTCTCGTCCTCGATGGGCATCTGGATCAGGCGAACGCCCTCCTCCCGGCACACTTCGATCTCGCCTTCGGGGTCCCAGTCCCCCTTGTCCTTCTCGCGCGCCGTGGAGAGATTCACGACCGTCCGGATGCCGTACTTCTCGATGACGTGCCGGAGGTTCTCCCGGTGGAGGAACCCGCTGCGGTAGAGGACGCCGGGCGTGACGACGCGGAAGTGGTAGGGCGATGTCTTGTGCCACCAGACCAGCGCGCCCCCCGCGAGGAGCGCGACGGCCAGGAGGCCGAGAAGGAGGCGGGAGGTGCGGGAGCGGAGCATGGCGGGAGGATACGCGCTGCGGCGCCCCTCGGGGGGCCGCAGACCCGGGGCCCCCGTCGCGCGGTCCCCGGTCCGGCGGAGGCCGATTCGTGCGCGTCGCCGCGGGGGCGGCGGGCCCGAGGGCGCGCGCACCCGGCCGGAAGCGCCGCAGGAGTCGCCCCGGGGCGGAGGACGGGTACGATGCCCCGTTCCGATTCCCCGTTCGAGCCCGAACCGTGAGCAACGCCTACGACCCCCGCGCAATCGAGACCCGCTGGCAGGCGTGGTGGGAGGAGCACCAGACCTTCCGCTCGCCAAACCCGGGGGAGGCGGCCTTCGACGCGTCGAAGCCGAAGTACTACGTCCTCGACATGTTCCCCTACCCGTCGGGTGCCGGCCTTCACGTCGGGCACCCGGTGGGCTACATCGGCAGCGACATCGTGGCGCGGCGAAAGCGCATGGAGGGGATGAACGTCCTGCACCCCATGGGCTTCGACGCCTTCGGGCTGCCGGCCGAGCAGTACGCCATCCAGCACGGCAAGCACCCCGCCGAGACCACCGCCGAGAACATCGCCACCTACCGCCGGCAGTTGCATTTGCTGGGCCTGTCGTACGACTGGGGCCGCGAGTTCGCCACCAGCGACCCCGCCTACTACCGCTGGACGCAGTGGATCTTCACGCGTCTGTACGACCGTGGGTTGGTCTACCAGGCCGAAGTGCCGGTGTGGTGGTGCGAGGCCTTGAAGACGGTCCTCTCCAACGAGGAGGTCATCGACGGCCGCTCGGAGCGCGGCGACCACCCCTGCGTCCGCAAGCCCCTGCGCCAGTGGATGCTGCGCATCACCGCCTACGCCGACCGCCTCCTGGCGGACCTCGACGAGGTGGACTGGCCGGAGTCGGTCAAGGCCATGCAACGCGAGTGGATCGGCCGCTCGGAGGGCGCGGAGATCGACTTCCCGCTGGTGGACCACGCGGAGACGCTCCGCGTCTACACCACGCGTCCCGACACGCTCTACGGGGCCACGTTCATGGTGGTGGCGCCGGAACACCCGCTGGTGGACCGACTGACCACCGACGAGCACCGCGCGGAGGTGGAGGGCTATCGCCGCGATGCCGCCCGGAAATCCGAGCTCCAGCGCACCGACCTGGCCAAGGAGAAGACAGGCGTCTTCACGGGTTCCTACGCTCGAAACCCCCTGCTCGATGCGAGCGACCCCGACGCGCGGATCCCGATCTGGGTGGCCGACTACGTGCTGATGTCGTACGGCACGGGCGCCATCATGTGCGTGCCCGGACACGACGAGCGCGACTACGAGTTCGCCCGCACCTTCGACCTGCCCGTGCGCTGGGTGGTGAAGCCCGTGGGGGGGCCCGTCCCGACCGACGGGTGCACCTCCGGCGACGGCGTGGCCGTGAACTCGCCCGCGTGGAACGATCTCTTGAGCGCCGAGGCGAAGGAGAGGGCGACGGGTGTCCTGGAGGAGCGCGGTCTGGGAGAGCGCCGCGTCCACTACCGCCTGCGCGACTGGCTGTTCTCGCGACAGCGTTACTGGGGGGAGCCGTTCCCCGTGCTCCACAAGGTGGACGGGACGCACTGCCGCGTGCCCGACGACGGGCTCCCCGTCACGCTGCCCCCCATGGACGACTTCCGTCCGCCGGAGGACGGCTCCCCGCCGCTCTCCAAGGCGACGGACTGGGTCCACACCACCCACCCGGAGACCGGCGAGCCCGTCGCGCGCGACACGGACACCATGCCGGGGTGGGCGGGCTCCTGCTGGTACTACCTTCGGTTCATGGACCCGAAGAACGACGAGGCGCCCTTCGGAGAGGACGCCGTGGGCTACTGGAAGAACGTGGACCTCTACATCGGCGGCACCGAGCACGCCGTCCTGCACCTGCTCTACGCGCGGTTCTGGCACAAGGTCCTCTACGACGAGGGGCTCGTCCCCACGAAGGAGCCCTTCCAGCACCTGTTCAACCAGGGAATGCTGACGGCCTTTGCCTACCGCGACCCGTCCGGCCGCACGGTGGCCGTCGACGAGGTGGACGAGGCCCGCGACCCGCCGGTGCTCAAGTCCACGGGAGAGCCGGTCGAGCGGATCGTCGCGAAGATGTCGAAGACGCTGAAGAACGTCGAGAACCCCGACGACGTCTGCGCCGAGTACGGCGTGGACACGTTCCGGCTCTACGAGATGTTCATGGGGCCGCTCGCCGAGTCCGCGCCCTGGAACCCGCGCGACATCCCCGGGTGCCGCCGGTTCCTGGAGCGGGCGTGGCGCGTGCTGGTCGATCCCGAGGGGACCGATCCCGTGCGGCCCGAGCTGGCCGACCAGACCGCCTTGGAGCCGACCGGCGACGCGCTGGAATTGGAGCGGGCGCTCAACCGATGCCTCCAGAGGGTGGACGACTCCTTCGAGCACTTCAACTTCAACACGGCGATCGCGGCGTTCATGACCTTCGTGAACGAGGCGATGAAGCGGCTGGGGTCCATGACCCGGAGCCAGGCGGTCCGGTTCGTCGGTGCCCTGGCGCCGTTCGCGCCCCACTTCGCCGAGGAGATCCACCACCGCATGGGGTTCGGGGGATCCGTTGCGACGGCGCCATGGCCCGCGGTGGATCGGCGCTATCTCGAGGAAGACGAGGTCGAGTTGGCCGTCCAGATCCGCGGCAAGCTCCGCGCCCGCATCCGGGTCTCGCGTCGCGCGTCGCGCGAGGACGTCGAAGCGCAGGCCCGCGAGGCGGCCGCGCGGTGGCTCGAGGGCAAGACGATCCGCAAGACGGTCGTGGTGCTCGAGCGGTTGGTGAACTTCGTCACCGACTGATCGCCCGAAGGCGCGGCCGGGTATCCCCGCGTTCCTGCGACGGTTGCGCCCCCGTGGCATCCTTCGGAGGGCCCGAAGACCCAAGACGCGCCAAACAAACGAGACCATCGCGCGTTCTTCTTGACGTGGGCGGAAACCTGCGGACGGCCGCGGCGTCCAAGCCTGCGACACACGAGGGGATGCCCCGGGACGGGGGGCGCGCCGTGGGTGTGGGGCCCACGTCGTAGCGTCGCTCCCGGGCGCCGAAGCACGAACAGGGAGCGGTGTGTCCTTCTCTCGGGGGCTTGCCGCGCATCGTGGGGGACTTCCGCATGCGTTGCATCGCAGGAACAAGGGATTCGCGGGTTCTTCTCGCGGCGATCGCGATGGCGGCCGTGTCGCAAGCGACATCGATCGCGTACGCGGGAGAGGACGACGCACACACCGTCCTCGTCGAGGTGAAGGCGTACGAGGACGTCCTGGAAGACCACCGACGGCACGGCGAAGACGACGCGCTGCTCGCCGACATCGAGAAGGCGGTGGCGCTGTACAGACAGGCCGAGGGCGCCGACGACCAGGAGGAGGCGCAGGAACGCCTCGCGAAGCTCGTGGGCGCCACCTGCCGGCGTTGTCACGAGGACCGGATCCGCGTCGCCGCCCTCCACGCGATGGAGGCGATGGGACACGAGGCGTGCGCGCGCTACCTCAAGCCCTTCCTCCGGCCGGTGAAGGACGAGGACGACGAGGTTCCGACCACGCTCCTGCCGGCGATCGCAGCGGCGGGGGGCGTGGCCGACGACCGTCTCGTGCGTCCGCTCCTCGACATCGTGGAGGACTCCGAGAACTACACCGTGGCGGCCCAGGCCGTCGCGGCCCTCGGGAAGTTCAAGGAGGTCCGCTGGGCGAGTCACAAGCGGATCCTGGAGACACTCGGCGACACCCTCGTCAAGGACATGCCGGGAGGCCCGTCCCGGGGCCACAGCGATCCCACCTCCGGGTCGTACATCCCCGCGAAGGAGGGGAGCGCGGGAAATGCGCGTTGGGGCATCTTGAGCGTCGCCATCCCGAAGGGCCTGAACGAGTTGACGGGCCAGGAATTCCGCACCATGGACGACTGGATGGCCATGATCCGCGAGCACCGCCACGACCTGAAGGTCCTGTTCGTCGATCGCTACCGGGACGAGTAGGGGATCCGACGCACGGCTGGCCCTCGGGGTAGAACGCGCGCGGACGCGGGGCCCCTCGGGCCCATCGGCCGACGCGCGGAGCCCGCATGCCCCCGAGTCGAGACGCCCCGTCCGGGGACGCCTTCCTGGAGATCTTCGCCCGGCACCGGGCGCGCAACGCCCGGTGGATCCTCAGGATCCGCGCGGTCGCCGTCCTGCTGTGGATCCTCGACCACGCGGCCTTCGGCTACCTCGGTTCCCGCCCCGAGTACGTCCGCACGCTCCCCATCCTGGTCGCCTACGCCGCGCTCGCGTGGCTGCTGTGGGGCGTCGTCCGGCTCCGCCCCGCCTGGCTCGAGCGCTCCTGGCTCGGCATCGTCCTGCTCGACATGCCCGCCGTCGTCGCCGTGCAGTCGATGATCCTGTTCGACTCGCCGTCCCCCGGCGTGGTGGCGGGCCTGACCACCGCGATGCTCGGCCTGCTCGTCGTGGTCTCGGAGCTGTGGTTGGCTCGGAAGCAGACGCTGGGCGTCGCCGCCGTGGGCGCGCTGATGGGCAGCGCGTTCATGGTCGCCATCGGGCTCGACGCCTCCACCGCCGTCGGCGCGGTCCTCATCCTGGGGCTCGCCGGCCTCGCTTGCACCCTCGTCGTGGGACAGGTGCACGGGCTCGTTCGCGACGTCGTGGCGGAGAGCCGGAGGAAGGAGCGGCTCGGGCGCTACCTGTCGCCGGCCGTCCGCACCCAGGTGATGGATGGAGGACGGGCTTCCACGGAGGGCGAACTCCGTGAGGTGACGGTGCTCTTCCTCGACATCCGCGGCTTCACGGAGCTGACGGAGAAGCTCCACCCGAAGGAGGTCGTTGCGATGCTGAACGACCTCCACCGCCGGTTCGTCGCCGTCCTGTTCCGCCACGAGGGGACGCTCGACAAGTTCCTGGGCGACGGTCTCATGGCGTGGTTCGGCGCCCCGCAGGACCTCCCGGACCACGCGGCCGCCGCGGTCGCCTGCGCGACGGCGATGTGCGCCGTGCTCGACGACGTGAACGCCGAGCGGGTGCTTCGCGGCGAGCCGATGCTGAGGATCGGGATCGGCCTCCACACGGGCCGCGCCGTGATCGGGGACGTGGGGACGGAGAATCGCTTGGAGTACACGGCGGTCGGTGACACCGTGAACACCGCCTCCCGCATCGAGTCGAAGACCAAGGATCTGCGCGTGCGCGTCCTCGCCTCGGAGACCACGCGGCGTGCCGCGGGAGACGGCTTCGCGTGGGAGGGCGAGCACGAGGTGCTCCTTCGGGGAAAGTCCGAACCGATCCGCCTCCACGTCCTCGGCGGGACCGGGGCTGGCGCGGCGGCGAAAGCCCTGCGTACACTGTCTTGAACCCGGCGGTCGGGGGGGGGGCGGCGACGGATGGGCGACAAGAGCGTGGTCGTGGGCGAGTATGCGACGCTTGCGGCGGCGGCCATGCACCAGGGGCTCTTGGAGGTGGCGGGCATTCCCGCGGGGCTCGAGAACGAGACGGCCGGATCCGTGCTGGGCGGATACGGCCCCGCGATCGGCGGCATCCGCCTCCGGGTCCGAGCGGAGGACGTGGAACGAGCGGAGGCGATCCTGGGCGAGGGCGCGGCCGAACCCTGGGTGGGAGAGGTCTTCGGTGACAAGGAGCAGGAGCGCTGGACGTGTCCGAACTGCGGCACGGCGGTCGAGGGCGATCTCGCGATCTGCTGGTCCTGCGGCAGCGACCGGGAGGGCCATCGCGACGCGTCGTTCGAGCCGGCCTCGACCCCGACCGATGGGATTGCCCCCGAGGACGGAGACGAGGACGAGATCGGCGCGCCCGCCGCGACGGCCCCGTCTCCCGCGGCCGCGGCGGACCTCGAGGCCGACGAGGACATCTCGGCTTCCGACCAGCGGGCACTACGGGCCCTGCACCAGGCGGTGTTCGGTTTCTTCCTCTTCCCGCTTCTCCTGCACCTCTACTCGCTCTACACCCTCGCGGCGATCGACGAACAGGACGACGGCCCCCTCAGCGAGAGGGGCCGTCGTCATCGAGCCTGGGCCGTCGTTTGCGACCTGATCGGGTTGGTCGAGGCGTTGTTCGTGGTGGCGTGGGTCCTACGGGTGGTGCGGCACGCGCCGTGAGCGCGAGCCGACCCTCCGGGACGTGGCTCAGCGGCCGACGTGGAGGACGTTGTAGCGCTTCGGGGTCGGGCTCAGGTCCGAGGTGGACCCGCCGCTCCCGAGCGTGCCGCGGCGGAGGATCTTCGAGGCCTCGTTCGTGCTCCCGCGCGCGTAGTACAGGTGCTGGCCGAGAGGGTCGAAGCTCAAGGAGGCGCTGATCCGGCCGCTGCTCGGCTCGAAGAAGTCGTGGGTCGTGCCCGGCAGCATGGCGCCGGTCGCGGGATCGAGTTGGATGTTGCTGTAGACGGCGAGTCGCTCGTACTGCCAGGTGTAGGAGCTGCTGCTGCTCGTGTAGACCACGGCGACGTCGCGGCCGTCCGGCGAGACCTCCAGCGAGACGCAGCCCCGGTTCTGTCCGCCGGAGAGCGGCCCGAACTCGGTACCCGTCACCGCCTGGATCGCGCCTCCGACGTTCGGGTCGAAGCACCAGACGTGGGCGTTGTCGTACCCGTAGCCGTACGTCGTGCCGAGGATCGGACCGCCGTACTTGTAGTAGGTGCTGGAGCTCGTGCCCGAAACCTGTTCGTCGTCGAGGAAGAACACGCGGCCGTTGTTCGTGGCGGCCACGTGGAACCCGCTCATGGGGGTGCTGTAGTACTGCTGGTAGTTGTCGTCGTAGTCGTAGTCGCCGATGCCGCGGTCGGCCAGGTAGTACGCGGCGACGTAGAAACCCCTCCGGCTGGGAAGCCCGGTGACGTGGAACGCGCGTCCGTCCGGGTGGCCGTTGAGGGACCGGTCCGGATCCGAGTCGTCCGTGTCGAGGCTCCGCAGGTTGACGCCGACGAGCTGGGCGTTCGCCGAGAGGGACGACGACAGGGCGCCCTTGTTCACGATGTACAGGAAATCCCCGTTCATCGAGTAGAAGCCGCCCCAGGGCTTGATCACGCCGCCGTCCGTACCGAGAGCGGACGTGGAGAACGAGACGGTGGACAGCGCGCTGCCGACGGTCTTGCTGCAGCCTCCGGCCGAGGACGGCAGGATGTTGCGAACCGCTCCGTCCTGCACGCTGTAGGAGTAGAGGCTGCCGACGAACCACTTGGCCTTGAACTCGCCGTAACGGTAGTAGGCGCTGGTCGAGGTCGGCGCGTTGTTGTGGTACCCCGCCCAGAAGACGAGGCCGTCGCCGGCCCGGGTGAACGCGAGAGCTCCGAACTTCCAGGTCTGGGTCTCGAAGACCGCGTTCGTCGGAGAGTTGGACGTGCCCTCGTAGCCCGCGGCGCCGGTGACGTTCGTCTCCGTGGAGGAAGACCACGGCGTGCCGCCCGTGCTCTTCCAGAGATAAATGTCCTCCCGGTAGCCCCAGTCGTCCTGGCTGGTGGCCGAGGGGTTCGCCGTCACCGAGTCCTCGCGGCTGCAGGTCGCCCCCACGAGGAGACCGTCGTCGCTGATCTCGAAGCCCGTCGTCGGGCCGTTGTACGCGCCCCAGAGGCCCGCGCAGGGGTAGACGTTCGGGCCGTGGCGGAGAGCCGTGCCGCGGCCTCCGGCGTTGATGTGGTGGCGGGCCTGGGTGCTCAGTTGCGCGAGGGCCCCCTGGTAGTCGACCCAGGCGAAGAAGTTCATCACGTCGTTGCCGACCGTGTTGGCCGTCGTCGGCGCCGCCAGGATCGCGCAGGCGTTGCCGTCCGCGTTCACGCGGAACGGCGAGCGGGCGAGGGACGCCTCGAAGGCGTTGTAGCCGTGCGAGGAGATCATCTGCTGGTCCGCGCCCGACGTGCTCGACCCGAACGAGCGATCGAAGCACTGGAAGGGCGTCTGCATCCCCTTGCCCGGGGCGTTCGTCCAGTTCGCGTTGAAGTCGGAGTGGAGGAGCGCGCCGGCGCTCGCGCCCGACAGGAGGTGGTACCGGTAGATCCAGTGGTCCTTCCAGTGGAGCTGGTCCGTCGAGCCGCTTCCGATCAGGTAGTAGAGGTAGCGGTTCGTGAGCGTGAGGCTCGATGCGAACTGGTAGCGGCCGGTAGAGGCGCCGGACGAACCGGTGCCGATGATCTTGTAGACTGCGCCTCCCCACGCGGCGATCCGCTCGCCGGTGAGCGAGATGAGGAGGATGCGCGAGTTGGTGGCCTCCTCGTACATGGAGAAGTCGGTCCGCGTCCGGAGCTTGAAGCTCGCGAACCGGCCGTCGGGACTCACGGTCATCTGCGGGATCTTCGTCAGGCTCACCTGATCGGCGGTGGCGCTGTATCCCGAGACCCAGTTGTCGCCGAAGCTCTGGAATCCGGACGAGGACTTGTCGAAGGCGGCCGGAACGTAGACGCGGCCGTCCTCCCGGATGATGAAGATCCCGAAGTGCGTGCTGCTGTCGAACGCGTACAGCTGGCCACCGTCCGTGTATACGCCGAGCGCGGGATCGCCCGACACGGTCAGGTTCGTGCACTGCGGAAGGTGGACCGCGGTCGACTCGGGTTGGACGTTGTACGACGTGGACCGCGACGTGTAGGCCGTGGTCCCGTTGTAGCCGATGCCCGGGTAGTAGCTGTAGCTGTTCCGCGAGGCGTGCTGGAACGGGCGCGCGGCGCGGGGGTTCAGGGCGTTCACGTCGTCCCACCAGACCGTGGGGTTCACCGACACGCGGAGAAGGTCCAGGGACGCGGAGGCGCTGAGCATCGAGGTGATCGTCGCCGTTCCGGCTTCCGCCGGGAGCCCGATGCGGTTCGGTCCGCGGCCCGGGAGGTCGTCGTTGCCGAGGTTCCCGATGGACGTCCCGGAGCTCCCGAGCACCATGCGCTTGAGCGTCATCGCGGGATCGTTGAGAGGGCGATTGTTGCTCGACGCCGTGAAGCCGGTCGTCGACTCCGTGATGATGGCGACGTCGGGGCCGATGCCGAACGACACCGTCTCGCTCGCGCTCTGCCGTACCTGGAGGGGTAGGGCCTCGTCGGTGCAGGTGAAGGCGATCTCCTGGGGGTACTGGGGCACGAGATCCGCGGGGACCGGCGCGTAGAACTCGCCCGTCTGCGCGACGAGGCTCATTCCCGGGACGGGGTCGCTGCCGCCGTCTCCCTGCGGGTCCCAGTCCACGGCCCACTCGTAGGCGCCGACGGCCTCCTGGGCGGGGCCGTCTCCCGTGATCTCGACCGCCTGCCCCTGGTGCGGAGCGTCGGTCCAGCCGTCCTTGGACACGCCGCCGCCGGCGAGCAGCTGGAGGGAGTACGGGAGGGGCTTCTCGGCGGGGGGGATGCGGGCGAACGGAGCCCCGGACGAGAAGCCGGCGGCGGCGTCCACGAGGTAGGCGGGATCCTGGGCGAGCGGCGGAGCGACGTCGACCTGGATCGGGTACGAGCGCCACGAGTGCTGGCCGAACGAGTTGGCGACCAGCGTGCTGTGCACGTGGATGTGGACCAGGAACGAGCCGCGACGTCGCGGGACCCCGGCCCAGTGGCCCGTCGCCTCGTCCAGGCGAAGGCCTTCCGGAGGCGCGCCCGCGTAGGCTCCGTCGTACGACGGGCCCGCGGCGTCGGCGGGCGGGTAGACGGAGGCGTCGATCTTGTCGAGCGCCCCGGGCACCGAGACCGTGGGCGGGTCTTCGCCGGCCGGGTCGTACACGACGTCCGCGTCGTCCGGCGCCTGGGCGAACGTGTAGTCGGCGGGAAGGCCCGCGGCCACGAGTTCGTATTCGAACGGAGGAACGCCCTCCGCGACGACGATGTCGGTGCCGTAGTCGTCGCCCGCGCGCGCGCCCGGAAGGGCCTCCGTGACCGTGACGATCGGCGGCGTGTCGATGCGCCAGCGCGTCGTGAAGTTCGTCGTGTTCCCGATGCTGTCCTCCACCTGGAAGGTCATCAGGAAGCCGCCGGCCTTCGTCTCGACCGGGGCGCCGACCAGGCTCGTGGAGGAACCGACGACGCTCACGCCGAGCGGCAGCGGGCCGTCACCCGACACGTTGGGGTCGTCCACGATCTCCATGCTGTAGGGGCCCTGACCGCCGGCGAGGAGGAACGCGAGGGACGTGAAGTCGTTGTAGACGACATCGGGAAGCATGGGGTAGTCGGGGTTCTGCGGCGTGCTCCCGGCCGGGACGAGGCCCGGGTTGCCGTCCTGGTACACGTCCACCACCACGAGGTCGCCGACGCCGACGGACAACGTGAACCGGGCGGTCCCCGAGAGGAACGGTTGGCAGCCCGTGTCGGTCACGCGGACGGCGAAGTCGAACCGGCCGTCCTCGAGCAACGTGCCGACGATGCTGCGCGTGTCGTCGTCCAGGCGAAGCCCCGGCGGGAGATCTCCCGACAACAGATCCAGGCGGTAGGGGCCTTTGCAACCGCCGGATACCTCGATCGGATGATCGAACGCCTGCCCCGACAGCATGGGCGTCAGCGCCGTCGATCGGACGACGAGGTCGTTGGGCGCGCCGCCGCCACCTCCTCCACCTCCACTCCCTCCACCGCAAGCGGTGAGCGCGAGCAGCGTGGGGACCGAGACGACCAGGGCGAGATGTCGGATGACGCGGCGTGCGATGGACATACTGTCTCCAGGGCCTTGTCCGTGTCGTCGCGCACAAGCGGCACACACCGGAAACCGCGTGGGGTGCCACGCGCGACGGGAGTGGTAACGCAAGGACCAGACCATTCGGCCGATCGCTTTCGCGCGCGAACGAAGGCCCCGTGCGATCCCGCCGGCTCCACCGCGAAGCGGGGGGCATTTCCCCCGTGCGTGGGGACGGAGAAGGGGATCGCAAGCGGATTGCGCGCGCTTCTCCGCGCCAAGCGCGAGCGTGTTCATGGGGCGCCACCGTTCCTCCGTGCAGCGAGGCTTTACGAAGGTCTCTTTACAGCGTGCGTGGATGCACCTGCGCGCAATCGAACGATTCGCATCCTCGTAGGTGCGCGCGTCGCGAGCGAGGGCGGCCGCCGGCGTGCGGCCGCTACCCGCTTCGCCGCTCCGAGCGCGCCCTCCGGGGTGGGGGGGGCCCGGGAGGACCGCGACCGGCGGGGGGGCCGGCGAGGGGGGCTTTCGTGCCCGCCATCCGGGCCGGGTGTAGAAGTAGGCGATGCCTCCCCAGGAGCCTCCGGTCCACCTGCTGACCCGCCAGGTCATGGACGTGGCCCACGTCTTCGACTTGGCGGGGGGACGCGTCGTCGCCTACTCGCGCGGCAAGCCGGGGCAGGAGGCCGACAACGAGGACGCGATCTGCGTGATCGATCTCGACGATGAGCGCGCCATCCTGGCGGTGGCCGATGGCGCGGGGGGACACGCCGGAGGGGCCGTGGCCGCGCGGGTCGCGCTCACGGCGCTCGCGGAGCAGGTTCGGTCGGCCCCCGAGGGGCAGGCGATGCGCGTGTCGCTCCTCGACGGCATCGAGGCGGCGAACGACGGCGTCAAGGCGCTCGGAACCGGGGCGGCCGCCACCCTGGCCGTCGTGGAGATCGACGGGGGCACCGTTCGGCCCTACCACGTGGGAGACGCGGAGATCCTGGTCGTGGGCCAGCGGGGCCGCGTGCGCCTGCAGATCGTCCCCCACTCGCCGACGGGGTACGCCGTGGAGGCGGGCCTGCTCGGGGAGGACGAGGCCATCGGCCACGAGGACCGGCATCTGGTCTCCAACGTCGTGGGCGCCCCGGACATGCGGATCGAGATGGGTTCCGGGATCCGGCTCGGCGTGCGGGACACCGTGCTGCTCGCGAGCGACGGGCTGTTCGACAACCTGCGAGGGGAGGAGATCGTCGGGCTCGTCCGGAAGGGTCCGCTGGCGGGGGCCGCGGCGAGCCTCGTTTCGCTCGTGGGGCGGCGCATGGCGGGCGTCGAGGAGGACGCCCCCTCGAAGCCCGACGACTTGAGTTTCGTGCTCTACCGGCGGTGCGTCCCGCGTCCGCCGGCCCGCGAAGGAGGAGGACGGACGTGAAGCGGTCCACGGGCAGCCCGGCGCCGCGCATCGACGCCTTCGACTTCGAGCCGGGGCACATCCTTGCCAGCCGGTACGAGGTGATCCAGAAGCTCGGCGGTGGCTGGGAGGGGGAGGTCTACAAGGTTCGCGAGCGCAGGACCGGCATCGTCCGCGCGGCGAAGCTCTTCTTCCCGCAGCGAAACGTCAAGGACCGCGCAGTCCTCCTGTACGCGAAGAAGCTCGACGCGTTGAAGCACTGCTCGATCGTCACCCAGTACCACCACTCGGAGACGATCCGGTTCCGCCGCACCGCCGTGACCTGTCTCCTCAGCGAATTCGTCGAGGGCGAGCTCCTGAGCGCCCTCGTGGCGCGGCAGCCCGGAGGTGCCCTCCCCCCCTACGACGCGCTCGTGCTCACGCACCAGCTCGCGCAGGGTCTGGAGGAGATCCACGCGGCCCGGCACTACCACGGCGATCTCCACGCCGAGAACGTCCTCGTCCGTCGCGCGGGGATCCGCTTCCGCCTGCGCCTCGTGGACTTCTACCACTACGGACCCACGACGAAGCAGCAGCAGCGCGACGACGTCCTGGATCTCGTGCGGCTCCTCTACGACGCGACGGGGGGCCGCGGGCGCTACGCGTCCCAGCCTCCGGAGATCAAGCGTATCTGCAAGGGTCTTCGCCGCGGGCTGATCCGGAAGGCCTTCCCCTCGGCCCGGCATCTGCGGAAGTACCTGGAAACCTTCTCCTGGTCCGGCGATCGCTCCAGCGGGGCGCCCTAGCCTGCAGTACCCGCGAACCGGCGTTGAATCGCGCGGCCCTGGCGCGTATCTCGCGCCCGATGCCGGCGTTGCTCGTCGTCGGCGACCCTACGGGGTCGCCTCCTCCCCCCGCCTTGGCCTCGAACCCGAGCGTTGCACCAGGACACCCTGGGGAAGAGGAACGAGACCTGCATCGCCCCGTAGCTCCTTGACGGTCCACGACTTCGGGCTGTCACGTCGCGCGCCTCGCGGGCAATGCAGGCGCGCCCGCCCGGTCAGACCGCCAGGTCGCGTCCCTCCTCGCGATAGGTCACGCGGTAGAGGTCGGTGCGGCGGTCCTTCCAGGACTGCACGGTCCCGTCGTAGCGCGCCCGTCGGAGGATCTCCAGATCCACGTCGCTGATCACGATGGTCTCGATGTTCGGGTGGCACTCCGCCGCGATGCCGTCGCGCTCGAACGAGATGTCCGAAGGGGTGTAGATCCCGGACTGGGCGTAGTGGACGTCGGCGTTCGGGACGAAGGGGAGGTTGCCGACGCAGCCCGCGATGGCGACGTAGACCTGGTTCTCGATGGCCCGGGCGCGGGCGCAGGTGCTGACGCGCAGGTAGGCGGCGCGCTCGTCCGTGTTGAACGGGACGAAGAGGATGTCCGCGCCCTTGCCCGCCGCGATCCGTGCGACCTCGGGGAACTCGACGTCGTAGCAGATGAGGACCGCGACACGCCCGCAGTCCGTTTCGAAGACGTGCACCCGATCGCCCGCCTCGACCCCCCACCAGCGCCGCTCGCTCTGGGTCACGTGGAGCTTGTGCTGCTTCTCGATCGTGCCGTCCCGGCGGCAGAGGTAGCTCGACGTTGAACAGCCGCCCCTCCTCCGCGTCGAACTGCGAGCCCGCGACGATGTTCACGTTGTACTTGATCGCGAGGTCGCGGAACATGTCGATGTAACGGGGCGTGTAGTCGGCGAGTTGCCGGGCGGCCAACCCCGGGCGCACGGTATCGGAGAACGACAGGAGCTGGGTGCTGATGAGCTCGGGGAAGACCGCGAAATCCGACTTGTAGTCCGCGGCGGTATCGACGAAGTACTCGCACTGTCGCTCGAACTCCTCGAACGACCCGATCGCCCGGAGCTGGTACTGCACGACGGCGATTCGCACGAGCGAAACCGCGCGATAGCGACGCTGGCGGGGCGGGTCGTAGTCCAGGTTGACCCACTCCAGGAACGTGGCGTAGCCCCGCGAGTCCTCGTCGGACGGCAGGTAGTTGGGAATCAGGCCCTTGAGGACGAACCCGTTGGAGGTCTGCGCCGTCAGGACGGGGTCGAACAACTCCTTCCGCATCACGGCTTCCACGTACTCCCGGGCGCTCAGGTCGTCCGCGCGGGCGGCGAAGCCGGGGATCCGGCCCGCGATGATGATGCGGGCGAGGTTCCGGTCGCGCGCGATCCGCTTGCGCTCGTCGTAGAGCCGCCGGCTGAGCCGCATGCCCCGGCACTCCGGATGGACCATGATCTCGATGCCGTAGAGCGTGTCGCCGTCCGGCGTATGGTTCCGGATGTAGCCGCTGTCGGCGATTTCCTTCCAGTTGTGCCACTCGGAGTAGCGGTCGAAGTCGACGATCAGGGCGCTGGCCGATGCCACCACTTCGCCTTCGTACTCGACCACGATCTGGCCTTCGGGGAAGTGGTGGATCTGGCTCTCGACCTGCTCCGGTTGCCAGTTCTCCATGCCAGCGAAACACAGCTTCTGGAGCTCGACCAGGGCGTCGAAGTCCTCGATACGGGTGCGTCGGACGCGGATCCGCGTCTCGAAGTCATGGAGATCGATCGGGGGCATGGGAGGCTCCTGCGGTCGGCGGAGAGGGGGCGTGCATCATCGGCGGCGCGACGCCGGGACCATGCGCCGACGCGAGGGTAGCCGCTTCTCCAGGGACCGCCGCCACTTCCGGATCCGTCGCTGCCACGGCGTCAGCCGGAGGCGTTCCAGGGCATAGCGCACCGCGTCGGCGAGGTCCGGTCGTCCGTGCGCCTCGAGCGCCTCGACCAGGACGTCGTCGTAGTAGATGGCGCGCCGGCCGCGCGGGGGATTGGCGTGGAGGTCCGCCGCCGTGAGGCGGTGGCGGCGAAACGCCGGCGCGCGCTCGAGCGCGCCGACGGCCGCCAGCTCCAGCATCGTGCGTACGCACTTCTCGCAATGGCCGCAGTTGAGCGTCTCGGGCGGCGTGCCTCCGGGGACGAGACACGGACGGAGGATCTCCAGTGCCTCCGGCCACGCGGCCACGAGAGCGACCTTCTCGAGTCGGCTGCGGTAGGGAAGGCCCGACACCACGCGGACGGCGCCGGAGGAGAGTCGGTCGTCGAGCAGCGGGTGGGAGGCGTGGGGTGACGTATCGAGCCCCGCGCCCGAGGAGTTGAACACGATCCGGGAGTAGCGCCGCCCCAGGGCGTGACCCGCGGCCGCCGTCCCGGCGCCGAACCCGGCGTCCCGCCAGCTTTCCCACCCCTCGTAGGCGTGGAGCAGGTTCGTGCGGACCGACACCACGTCGAGGCCGACGCCGCGGCCGAAGACCCGCAGGCGTTCGAGGTGCCGCTCGTACCCACGCCGGCGCTCCGGGTCCTCGACCCCGCCGGGCGCGTGGCGGGCGCTCAAGCCGAACACCCAGATGCCGGTGCGGATCGCGTGGGGGTGGTCCGGCGGGACATCGAGCCGGTTCCGGCGCAGGCTGGCGAGGGCGTCGATGCCGCCGGTGAGCATCATGGCCGTCCGGGTCGGCTCGGCGGGGCGCGAGGCCGTGAACCCTCCCGTGGCCTCCATCCTCGGCTCCGCGCACCGCCCGTACCATCGGGTCAGGACCCGGGCGTGGTCCTCCAGCGAGGTGCGAAGCTCGCCGCAGAGGGGGCCATCGACCGCCACGCGGCGCTCTCCGTGCCACGAGGCCGCCGGGAACAGGGCGACGGCGAAGGGCTCCGCGCCCCTCCAGAGCGCGTCGGCGTCCTGCTCGTCCACCTCGAAGTAGACGGACAGCCCCGGGCGATCGGCCTCCTCGAACGCGACGTCGGCGACGCTGCGGACGACGCCGGCGCCTCCTTCCCTCCGGACGTTTGCGATGCGCATGCCCTGGCCGCTCCCTCGCCCCCGGCCGCGCGCATTGTAGCCGGCCGCCCCATGGGACTCGCCCCGCCCTGGCGATACCCTCGGACCCATGCGAACCCCGTCCATTCTGGTCATGGTGGTCCTCATCGGGGCGGCGATGCTGCTCGCCGCGTGCGGCGAGGACGCGCCCCCTTCACGCCCCGGGGCGTCCTCGCCCGCGGATCTCCTCGCTCGGCTCGACCGTGCGACCGCGGGCGATCACGTCGACCTCGGCGACTTCGCGACCCTCCTCGACGAGCGCAGTCGCGAACAACTCGCGGTCACCGTCCAGGGAATGATGACCATGGGCATGGTCGCCGCCCGGTTCCGAAACGGCGGGGAGACCGACGCCTCCGGGTGGGGGGAGCGGTGGCGCGAGGTGCTCCAGCGCAACGGATACGAAGGGTCGATCGCCGGCGCGATGGGCACCGAGGCCCAGTCCGCACTCTCCCACGCGCTCGGAGGCGCCACCGGCACGACGCCCCTTCCGATCCAGGCGAAGGGGGACAGCCTCGGCCTGCTCCGCGATCTCGACGCCCTTCTCCGCGACATGGACGCGGGGGGCGCGGGGAAGGCGCCGTCCCTCCTCGCGGCTCTCCGCGTGTACCAGCCCGATCGGAGCACGCTCCAGGTGGACGGCGACCACGCGACGGCCCGCGGGCGCACCGGCGTGCCGCTTCGCATGAAGAAGGAAGCCGACGGGCGCTGGTTCCTCCTGCTCGGCGAGGCGCCGCTCTCGGGTGGTGGAAGCGACGCCGGGCGATGACCCTCGCCTGCGTCACGGGGGCCTTCGGCTACTCCGGACGCGCCATCGCCCGTCGGCTGCTGGATCGCGGCGACGACGTGCGGACGCTCACCCGTTCCGTCCACCGCGAGTCCCCCTTCGGCGAGCGGGTGAAGGCCTACGATCTCGTCTTCGACGACCCCGCCGCCCTCGACCGTGCTCTCCAGGGCGTCGACGTGCTCGTGAACACGTACTGGGTCCGCTTCTCCAAGGCCGGCTTCTCCCAGACCGAGGCGGTCGAGAACTCGAAGCGGCTCCTTGCCGCCGCCGCGGCCGCCGGCGTGTCGCGCGTGGTCCACGTGAGCATCACGAACCCCTCGCCCGACAGTCCCTACGAGTACTTCCGCGGCAAGGCCGCCGTGGAGGACGCCCTTCGTGCGACCTCGCTGCCGCACTCGATCCTCCGTCCCGCCGTCTTCTTCGGCGGCCCGGACGTCCTCCTCAACAACATCGCCTGGCTGCTCCGTCACTTCCCGGTGTTCGGCCTCGCCGGGGACGGCTCCTACCGTCTGCAGCCGATCCACGTCGAGGACTTCGCCGCATTGGTCGAGGCGGAGACCCTCGCCGAGGGGGACCGGATCCTGCCGGCGATCGGCCCCGAGACCTGGGCCTACCGCGACCTGGTCGAGGCGATCGGCCGGGCCGTCGGGCATCCGCGTCCCATCCTCCGGATGCCCCGCTGGACGGTCCTCCTCCTCGCTCGAGCCCTGGGAGCCTGGCTCGGGGACGTCCTGCTCACCTCGGAAGAGCTGGACGCCCTGAGGGACGACCTCCTCGCCGTGGAGGCCCCGCCGACCGGCCGCACGGCGCTCGGGGACTGGCTTCGCACCCACGGCGACGGCCTGGGTCTGCACTACGCGAACGAGGTCGGGCGGCGGCGCGACCGGCGCCGGGCCTACGAGCGGGTGGGATAGGCCGGCGCGGGTCCGCTTCCGTAGCGCCGAAGTCCCGATCCTCGTCGTGGTGCTGGTCCTCACCACGCTCTTCGTTGGCGGCAGCGCGAGGGTGAACGCGACGTTCGCCGTGGGCCACCTCGGGCGCCAGCTTCTCGACCAGGCCGCCGGCGCGCCCGACCGGCTGCGGCCGGTGCAGGGGGGCGCGGCGGACGACGGGCGCGAGGCGCTCCCCGCCGAGGCCGTGGACGACCCGCGCGCACAGGCCCTTCTCGCCGTGGTCTCCCGCGGTGGGGGCCTGCCCGAGACGCTCCGCCTCGTCGAGACGTACGAGCGCGCCCTGGGCCTGTACCTCGCCCGATGTTTCGACGAGACGCTCGCCGCCCTCGAGGAGGCCCGCGCGCTCCACCCCGGCGACGGCCCGGCCCGCGTCCTGATCGCCCGCTCCGAACGCGACCGCCAGGCGCCGCCCCGCGAGGGCGGGACCGGCGTCCACACGATGCGCACGAAGGAGGGCGAAGCCCGCATGCTGCGCGAAGGGCGCGGGGATCGGTCGCTGCGGGGGGGCGGCGTCAAAGCAGGGGGGGGCGTGGATCTCGGGGAATGATGGCCCGTCGCGGTCCGTCCTCACCCTTCCCGCCCGCGCCGCGGAGGCCTCGCCATGCGCTGCTTCGCCCTGTCTTCGCTTCTGTTGCTGGTCCTTCTCGTGCCCGTTCCCTCGGCGGTCGGCGGGGAGGAGGAGGGCGCGTTGCCCGTCGTCGAGGACGCGTGGGTGGAGGAGGCCCTCCAGGCCGCGGGGGAGAATCGCGGGGAGTTGGAGGCGGCGATCGCGCGCTTCGCCGACGACCCGGATCCGAGGAAGAGGGTCGCCATCCGCTTTCTCGTCGCGAACATGCCCGGCAAGGGCTACGTGGTGACGGTGCTCCGGGGGGCCGACGAGGAGGCCGTTCCGTACGACCCCACGGACTACCCGGACTTCAAGGACGCCCTCGCCGCGCTGGACGACCTGGAGAAGGAGCACGGCGAGCTCTCCTTCGACCGGGATCGGATCGTCAAGGATGTCGAGACCGTCTCCTCCGACGACCTGAACCGTCACGTCGAGGAGGCCTTCACGGTGTGGGAGCGGGTCCCCGCTTCGCACCGGATCGGGTTCGCGGCGTTCCTGGAGTACGTCCTTCCCTACCGCGGAAGCCAGGAGCCGGTGGACGAGTGGCTCGATCCCCTCATGCGACGCTACGCCGCGATCTGGAAGAAGGGCGACGAGGTCGATCCGGCCGCGGTCTACAAGCGGATCGCCAAGGAGGCCGGGCAGCGCGTGCGTTTCGACGAGCGCTACTACCTGCACCCGACCGACCAGGGGTACACGGAGATGAGCCGGTCGGGCCTGGGGCGCTGCGAGGACATCACCAACATGACGACCTACGCGGCGCGGAGCGTCGGCCTCGCCACCGCGGCGGACTTCACGCCGGCCTGGGGCCACCGCGACAACAACCACGCATGGAACGTGCTGCTCGACGCCGAGGGCCGGGGGTCGGACCCCGTCGGTCGCCGCGCCGCCAAGGTGTACCGGAAGACCTTCTCGATCCAGCGGGACGCCCTGGCGTTTCGCCTGCCCGAGGGGCGGGAGGCGCCGAACCGGTTCCTCGCGAGCAAGACCATCCGCGACGTCACGGATCAGTACGGGGAGACCTCCGACGTGACGGTGGCCCTCGATCCGGCGGTCGCCGCGGAGGAGTCCTTCGCCTACCTCTGTGTCTTCAACGGAGGGGAGTGGACCGCCATCGCCTGGAGCGGGATCCACGACGGCCGCGCCACCTTCGAGCGGATGGGGCGGGACCTCCTCTACCTGCCCGCGATCCACGACGGGAAGGTGCTGGTTGCGGCGGGCGCGCCCCTCCTGGTGGAGGCCGACGGAACGGTCGTCCCGCTCGAAGGGAAGGCCGCGCCCGCGGCGGTCACGTTGGACGCGCCGAAGGAGGAGGGGCCCTTGGTGCTCCGCGCCTGGCGCGCCGGGGCCTGGGAGGACGTCCGGACGTACGCGGCGGGCGAGAGCCCCGGAGAGACCGAGGGCCTGGCGGCCGACGGCCTCTACTGGCTCGTGGCGGAGGAGGGGCGGCGGCTGGAACGGCCGTTCGTGATCCGGGGCGGGAAACCGCGCTGGCGGTGACCGGCGGCCGCGCCCGCGCGATGTAGGGGGCGCTCGCTACTCTTCCCTCTTCGAGCCTCCTCGAGGTCGCCATGCGCTTCGTCCACACCGCCGACTGGCACCTGGGACGGCTGTTCCACGGCCGCCACCTCACCGAGGACCAGGCCGTGGTCCTGGAGCGGCTCGTGGACCTGCTCCGCGACGCGAAGGCCGAGGCGCTCGTGATCGCCGGCGACGTCTACGACCGCGCCGTGCCGCCTGTCGAGGCGGTGCGACTGCTCGACGACGTGCTGACCCGGGTGCGGCGGGACGTCGGCATCCCGGTGATCCTGATCGCGGGGAACCACGACGCGCCCGACCGGATCGGCTTCGGCGCCCGGTTGCTCGCGGGGGAGGGCCTGCACGTCTTCGGCCGGCCGGGCGAGGCGCCCGGCGCGGTCGATCTGCGCGACGGGCACGGTCCCGTCCGCTTCCACGCGCTTCCCTACGCCGAGCCCGCGCTGGTGAGGGAGGCGACCGGGAACGAGGAGGTCCACACCCACGACGCGGCCTTCCGCGAGGTGCTCGCCCGGGCGCGGCGCGACGGGGGCGCGCGGCACGTCCTCGTCGCGCACGCGTTCGTCGCCGGCGCCACGGAGAGCGACTCCGAGCGCCCCCTCTCGGTGGGCGGATCCGGCGCGGTGGGGGCCGACGCGCTGGCGGGCTTCGACTACGTCGCGCTCGGACACCTCCACCGGCCGCAGCGGGCGGGGAGCGAGTGCGCCCGCTACGCCGGGAGCCTCCTCAAGTACTCGTTCTCGGAGGCGGACCACCGGAAGGGGGTGCTGGTCGTGGAGATGGGCCGCGCGGGCGACGTCACCGTCGAGCCCGGCGCCCTTCCTCCCCGCCACGACGTGCGGATCCTGGAAGGGACGCTCACCGACCTCATCGAGCGGCCCGATCTCCCGGGCCCCCCGCGACGACTACCTGCTCGTGCGCCTCACCGACCGGCAGGCCCTCTACGATCCGCTCGGGAAGCTCCGCCGCGTCTACCCCAACGTGATGCAGGTCGAGCGCATCCACGCGCTGGACCTCGCGGGAGTCGCCGGGGGAGGCCGATCGCCGCCGTACGATGGCCGACCGCGACCTCTTCGACGCTTTCGTGCGGGAGGTGACGGGGGAGGGGCTCGACGAGGCGGAGGCGGCCGCGTTCGCGGAGGTGCTGGCGGACCTCGATCGCGCGGGACGCGAGGCGTGAGGCCGCTCGATCTCACGCTGCGCGCGTTCGGCCCCTTCGCGGCCGAGGCGAGGATCCCGTTCGAGCGGCTCGACCACGGGACGCTCTTCCTCCTCGAGGGCCCCACCGGCTCCGGCAAGACCACCGTGCTGGACGGCCTCTGCTTCGCGCTCTACGGCGACACGTCGGGCGGCGAGCGCGAGGCCTCCGACGTCCGCAGCCACCTCGCCGCCCAGGATCGCGCTGACCGAGGTCGTCGCTCGAGTTCGCGCTCGGCACCGAGCGCTACCGCGTGACGCGCCGGCCGGCCCAGGAACGCCCGAAGCGTCGCGGCAGCGGCACGACGACGTCGCCGGCCGAGGCGACGCTCGAGCGGCTCGAGGCCGAGGACGCGCCGCGCGTCGTCGCGACCGGTTGGCGCGACGTGACCGACGCCGTGAAGGACCGCCTCGGCTTCGACAGCGCGCAGTTCCGCCAGGTCGTCGTGCTGCCCCAGGGCCGCTTCCGGGAGGTGCTGACCGCCGACTCCAGGACGCGCGAGGCGATCCTCCGCACGCTCTTTCGCACCGACCGCCAGGAGGCGATCCAGGCGGCGCTCAAGACCCGGGCGGCGGCCCTCGCCCGCGACCTGGAGCGGCTCGGGACCGAGCGGGAGACCCTCTGCGGCCAGGCCGCCGCGCTCGTCGAGGTCGAGTCCGTGGCGGACGCGGCGGCGCTTCGCGCGCGGCTCAAGGCCCTGGACGAGGACTGCACCCGGCTCGGCCAGGAGGAACGCGAGGCGGCCGCGGCGGAGAAGGCGGCCGTCGAGGCGCACGAGGCGGCGAAGCGTGCCGGGGAACGGCTCCGCGAGGCGGCCCGGAGCGCCGAGGCGCTCGGCGTGGTCGAGGCGAAGGCGCCGGGCGTGGCCGAGACCAGGGAGCGGCTCCGCCGCGCGCGATCCGCGGCCCCGGTGGGGGAGGTGGCCGCCGCCGCCCTGCGCGCGGACGCGCGGCGGGAGACCACGACGCGGCAGGCGGCCGAGACGGTCGAGGCTGCGAAGAAGGCCGTCGCGGCGAAGGACGCCGCCGAGCGCGCCTGGGGCGAGGTGTCGGGCGAGGAGGCGCGGGGCGCCCGCGAGGCGGCGCGCGCCGAGGTCCAACGGCTTCAGGCCCTGAAGCCCAAGGTGACCGAGCGGGGCGTCCTCCAAGCGCGCGTCGCGAAGGGCGATGCCGTGCTCGCGGACGCGCGGAGGGTCGAGGTCCGGGCGAAGGACGCCCACGAGACGGCCCGGGCGGTGCTCCAGGCGCTTCGCCGCGCGTGGGAGGAGGGGCAGGCGGGGGTGCTCGCCCGCGTGCTCTCCCCGGGCCGGCCCTGCCCGGTCTGCGGCGCGACGGAGCACCCCGCGCCGGCGCACGCCCCCGAGGACGTGCCGACCGAGGAGGCTCTCCGGCAGGCGGAGCAGCGGGAGGCCTCGGCGCTCCGCGACCGCGACGCCGCCGCCCGCCGGGCGGAGAAGCACGCCCGCGCCCTCGCCGATCTCCGCGCCCAACTCGAGGTACGGGAGAGGGACCTCGCCGGCGTCGATCTCGGAACCGGCGCGTTGGAGGAAGCGCTGGCCGCCGCCACGCGCCGCCGGGACGACCTCCTCGCCGCCGAGACGCGCGCCAGGGGCGCCCTGGCGACCGCGCGGGAAGACGCCGCGCGGTCCGAGACGGCCCGCCGGGCGGCGGAGGATGCCGCCGTCGAGGCCGCGGCCGAGGCGACGCGCCGCCGGGAGGCCTTCGCCGCCGCGCTCGCCGAGGCGGGCTTCGAGAGCCGGGAGGCCTTCGAGGAGGCCCGCGCGACCGAGGAGCGGATCGCCGCCATGGACCGCGACGTCCAGGCGTTCGCCGACCAACGCGCCGCCGCCCGCGACCGGGCGGCGCGCGCCGCGAAGGCGGCGGAGGGCGTCGAACCGCCCGACCTCGACGCGCGGCTCGAGGCGCGCGAGCGGGCCGAGCGGGCCCTTGCGGACCTCCGGCGCCGCACGGGCACGCTCTCGCAGCGGCGGACGTCGGCCGGATCCCTGTACGAGCGGCTCGCCCGGGCCGAGGCCGAAGCCGGCGAGAAGGAACGGCGCTACGGCGTCGTCGGCCGCCTCGCGGAGCTCGCCGTCGGCACGAACGCGAAGCGCCTGAGCTTCCAGCGCTTCGTGCTCGCCGCGCTCCTCGACGAAGTCCTCGAGGTCGCTTCGCGCCGCCTGGCCTCGATGACGCGTGGGCGGTACCGCCTCCGGCGCCGCCGCGAGGGCGAGGACCTGAGGCGCCTGGCCGGTCTCGACCTCGACGTCGAAGACGCCTGGACGAACACGGAGCGGCACGCTTCGACGCTGTCGGGCGGCGAAGGGTTCCAGGCCGCGCTCGCCTTGGCGCTCGGGCTCGCCGACGTCGTGCAGCGCCACGCCGGCGGCATCCGCCTGGACGCCCTCTTCGTGGACGAGGGGTTCGGAAGTCTCGATCCCGACGCGCTCGACCTCGCTCTCGCGACCCTCTTCTCCTTGAGGGAGGGCGGGCGCCTGGTGGGGATCGTCTCCCACGTGCCCGAGCTCGCCGAGCGGATCGACGTCCGGCTGGAGGTCCGCGGCGGACCCGACGGCAGCACCGCGCGTCTCGTACTCCCGTGAGGTTCAGGAACCGGCCGGCGTGGTCTCCTTGCCCGCGCCCACGGCGGGAGGCTCGGCGAAGCCGGCGACCTCGGCGGCGACGTCGAACGTGACCGTTTTCGCGTCGCGGATGTTCTCGCCGACGCGGGCCACGCGCACGTGGAGGCGTTTCGCGCCCGTCTCGGCGACGACCTGGTGGAGCGTGCCGAGGCGGCCGGGGACGATCTTCTCGTCGGGTTCGGGGAAGGACACGCGCCCCATCCACGAGAACAGCGTGTCCACCGTCACCTTCGTCTCGTCGTCCTTGCCCTCCGACTTCGCGAGATCGTCGTACCGCCAGCAGGTCCCTTCACCGCGGAGGCGGAAGTGGTTCGTGCAGATGACGAACGGCTGGCCGTCTTGGGCCTCGCGCACATCGACGCCGTGATCCTTCTTCTCGCGCGTGTCGTACTCGAGGACGCCGGCGGGAGCGCCCTGGCCCGCCTCGGGGGTCGCGACCATGAGGTTGTTGCCGTAGAGCGTGTTCCAGCCGCGGCAGAGCGCCATCGCCTTCTCCACGGCGCCCCCGGCGGACAGTTGCTCCATGAGACGCCTCAGCGCCACGAGCCGGGGCACGTTCTTCTGCGCGATGTCCATGATGCTCGGCATGACGTGGACGTCGTGGATCGCGGCGAACACGCCGTCCTCGTTGAGTGCGGTCAGCATGCCGATGCCGCCCGGATAGGAGATCCCCACGTAGCCCTTCGCCCCTTCGCGCGGCGCCACGATCCGGACGTGCTGGTGCGCGACGACGATGTCGAGCGCGGGAAAGTCGAAGTTGCGGGCCACGAGCGGCGTTCCGTCCGCGGTCCTCTCGCCCCAGACCGCGACGGAGGAGCAGCCGAGCGCGTAGACGTCGCCGAAGACGTTCATGAGCAGGAGGTCGGCCAGTTCGGGCGGACGCCCGAGCGCATCGATGGTGCGGTCCGCCTCGTCGGGCAGTCGCGCCTCGATGCCGGCAAGGATCCCTTCGATCTCCGCCATCTCGTCGTCCGAGAAGCGAAACGCATTCTTCGCCAGCGGGAGCATCATCGACGCGTAGAGGGCTTCGCGGCCGCGGAGGAACATCGACAGGCTCTTGTCGGCGCCGGAGACGATCGCGCGGGCGAGCAGCCACCCGTGGGCGAAGCCCCGCTCGCGGGGTTCGCCCCAGAGCCGCAGCACGGGGATCCCGTCCCGGACCGTGAGCGTGCCGTCGAGATTCGCGGGCGGTGCGGGGTCCGCCGCGCCCTCCCCCGCGGAGGCGGGCGGCGAAGAGCCCCATCCGAGGAGCAGCAGCAGGGCGAGCCAGAACGCGGTTCTTCGCATGTCGGGGCCCTCCGGGGCGGGGAGCGAGCCTACGCGAGCGACGGCGGTCCCGCCACCTCGTCGTGCCGGCAAGAGATGGCGGCGTCGTCCACGCACAGCGCGTCGCCGATGGCGGCCCGGCGACGGTCGGAAACGGAGCGGGCGGTCCGTACGACGACCTGGCGAAGACGCCGACGGAGGCGGGTGGGCGTCTGCACGCAGGGCGTGTGCGCCGCCGTCCCGCTCGCGGGGTACGTCCACAGGATCGGGCCGCACCACCCGGCGGCGAGACGCGGTGCATCGTGCGGCTTGCCGCCGTGGGGGCCCCGCGCTACAAACCGTCCCCATGCCGATCGCCCTCACGCCCGCCTGGACCGGCGCCGTCGTCGTCGGCGCCCTCGTCCTTCTCTACACCGTGCTGACCTTCAACCGCTTCATCCGGTTGCGACAGAAGGTCCGGGAAGCCTTCAGCGGTGTGGACGTGCAGTTGAAGCGCCGCAGCGACCTGGTGCCGAACCTCGTCAAGGTCGTGGGGGCCTACGCCCGACACGAGCGCGAGACGCTCGAGGAGGTCGTGGAAGCCCGGACCCGGGCCGCCGGGGCGGAGGGCGTGGGCGAGCGGGCCAGGCGGGAGGAGGGGCTCGGTCGTTCGCTGGACCGGTTGATCGCGCTCGTCGAGCGCTATCCCGAGCTCAAGGCGGACGCGAACTTCCGCCAGCTCCACGGCGACCTCGTCCGGATCGAAGACGACCTCCAGTACGCGCGCCGCTACTACAACGGCACCGTCCGCGACCTGAACACCCGCGTCCAGCAGTTTCCGTCGAACATGATCGCCGCGGCCGCCAGCGTGAAGGAGGCGGAGTTCTTCGAGCTCGACGACGCGGCCGAACGCCACGCCGTCCGCGTGGACTGGGACGTGGAACGTCCAACCCGGGACGACCGGGAGGAGGGACAGGGATGATGCGTCGGATCCTCTCCGCCCTGCTGCTCGTGGGGGCGCTCGCCGCCGTCTCGGCGCGAACCGCGCAGGCGCGGTCGCTGGAGATCGAGACGTTCGGGGCGCGAATCGACGTGGCCGCCGACGGGACGGTCCGGGTGGAGGAGCGCATCGCGGTCGCCTTCCACGGGACGTGGAACGGGATCTTCCGGTGGATCCCCTACGGCTACACGTATCGCAACGGCACCCGGAACCAACTCCGCCTTCGCCTGGACGCGGTCGAAGACGACCGGGGGCGGGAGCTGGAACACTGGACGAAGCGGAAGTCGGGGCGTCTCGAGGTGAAGATCCGCGTGCCCGGGGCCCAGGACGCCACGCGCGTCGTGGTCCTCCGCTACCGCGCCTGGGACGTGGTCCGGGGATGGGCCGGGGAGGACGAGGCGTACGGGGCCTACGACGAGCTCTACTGGAACGTGACGGGGAACGACTGGGAGGCCCCGATCCACGAGGCGTCGGCCATGGTGACCCTGCCCGAAGCGGTGCCCGAGGACCGGATCCGGGCGACGGCCTTCACGGGGCGGTACGGCAGCACGGGCGGGAACTGGAAGGTCGATCGGGAGGCACACACCCTGCGGTTCGTGACCACGGATACCCTGTCGCCCGGGTCCGGCCTGACCGTGGCCGTGAGCTTTCCGCCGGGATACGTGGCCCGCCCCGCGTTCCTCCAGCGGCTCGGCTGGTGGGCGCTTGCCAACTGGCACGTGCTCATCCCGCTGCTCGTGCTCGTCCTCTTCTTCCTGGCGTGGAGGGCGTGGGGACGCGATCCGCTCTCGGACCGCACGATCGTTCCCGACTGGCGCGCCCCCGACGACCTGCGTCCCGCCGAGATCGGGGTCATCGCCGACGATTCCTTCGACCACCGTGACCTCACGGCGTCCATCGTGGATCTCGCCGTGCGGGGCGTCCTGAGGATCGAGGAGGTCAAGGGCGACTGGAAGATCGAACTCGTGCCCGAGGCGAAGGACGGGGCCCGGCTCGCGCCCTTCGAGAAGGACCTCCTCGAAGGCCTCTTCAAGGGCGAGGCGACGACGGTGAAGATGAAGTCCTTGAAGTACAAGTTCCACGCGAAGCTCCCCGGGATCCGCAAGGCGGTGATGAGCGGCCTCGTGAAAAAGAAGCTCTTCCGCAAGTCTCCCGAGGACGTCGCGACGAGTTGGACCGGCTACGCCGTCCTCGCCTTCATCCTCCTCGCGGTGTTCGGCCTCTGGGCCGACACCACCTGGCTCTACTGGGTGATCCTCGTGCTTTCGGCCGGCGGCTATCTCGTCATCGCGGGGGCCATGCCCCAGCGCACCGGGAAGGGGCTCGACACGCTGGCGCGCGTCAAGGGGATCGAGGAGTACATCACCACGGCCGAGCGCGAGCGGCTGGCGCACCAACCCGCGGACCACTTCGATCGCGTCCTCCCGCTCGCGATCGCACTGGGGCTCTCCGACCGCTGGGCCGAGGCGTTCGCCGGGCTCTACGAGCAGGCGCCCGACTGGTACCACTCGCGCTCCGGCGGGCCTCTGGACGCCTTCGCCCTCACCTCCGGGCTGCGTGGCTTCGGGCGCGGCGTCGGGCAGAACCTGCTCGCCGCGCCGCGGTCTTCCTCGAGCGGCACGGGCGGCCACTCGTGGGGCGGCGGTTGGAGCGGCGGCAGCGGCTTCTCCGGCGGAGGGTTTTCCGGCGGCGGCTTTGGCGGCGGGGGAGGCGGCGGCTGGTAGTGGGCCGCGTGCCGGGAGTTCCCATCCATGAGGCCGTGCGGCGCGCTGGCCTGGGGGCGATCGGCCCCCTTCGTCCTCCTTGCGTACGGTCGTACGCGGCGTCGTCCTCATGGGGCCTCCGCTCCCCATCCAGCGCGCCGATCGGAGGCGAACGCCGCCAAGGGACACCGTCCGGGGTCCCCACGGGCGTCTTCCCTGACACACGATTGCACACGAACGTGCGACGCAGGACAGTAGGGAACGGAGGGGAAGGCTCGTGAACGAGCTGCCGCCGGATCCCAGGGGCCGCCACCCCGTCCGGGCCCCCGTGCCCACGCGGACGCGACGGTGGTCCTTGGAGAACCCCCGCGTCCGCCTCGGGGCGGGACGCGTGCTGGGCGTCACGGGCCGTGTCTTCGCACGACAGGCGCCGCTGTTCGCGACGTTCGGGCTGCTCGTCGAGGCGCCGCTCGTCGTCCGTCGCCTGGGTTTCGCCGAGGGGTGGTGGGCCGCCCCCCCGTCGAACACGGCGGACTGGATCGACCTCGCCGGCAGCTTCGTCGCCGCCGGCATGCTCCAGTGTTTCGTCTCCCGGACGGTCTACGCCGATCTGAGCGGATCGCGGGTGGGGTGGGTCGCCGGTTTGCGCGGTCTCCGAAGCGTCTTCTCGGTCCTCGTCGTCGGCGTTCTCGTCCTGCTGATGCTCCTCGCGGGACTCGTTTTCATCGCGCTGACCGTGGCGCCCATGGTCGGAGTCATGGGCGCCCACGGCGCCCTGGTCCTGCTCGCCTTCTTCCTCGCCGGCGTCGCGGTGATCGCGCTCGTCGTCGGCGACTGTTTCGTGGCCGCGCAGGTCGCCATCGTGGAGCGCAGCGGGCCCTTTCGGGCCCTCTCGCGCAGCGGTTGGCTCACGAGAGGTACCCGCGCGCCGATCGTCGCGATCTTCTTCATCCTCTACGTCGCGCCCCACGCGTGCTGGAGCCTCGGCCTCGAGCGTTGGTGGCCACCTTCCGGAGACGTGAGCCGCCTCCTGGTGGGCAGCGCGTTCCTCCTCGTCCCCGACCTCCTGCTCGCGACGGCCGCGGCCGTCGTCTACCACGACCTCCGGCATGGCAAGGAGGGCGTGACCAGCCGCGACATCCTGGAGGTGTTCGCGTAACACTCGGGGCCTGCGGAGGGTCATGCGTACGAAGAAGCCCGCCCTGGTCGCCCTGCTGATCGCGTTCTGGGGGTTCCTCTACCTCACGGGGCTCGGGGCCACCGACGTGGACACGAGCCTCGAAGGCTTCCGGGTCGCCGCGGCCGAGCGCATGATCTCGACCGGCGATTGGGTCGTGCCCCACCTCGCCGACCGGCCCTACTACCGCAAGCCTCCGCTCTGCCCCTGGACCATCGCGGTCTCGTCCTGGATGGCCGGCGGGGTCGCACCCTTCCCGGCCCGTCTCCCCTCGGCCCTCTCCGTGCTCGCGACGGCCCTCCTGATCTGGGGCTTCGCGCGGCGACGCGGGCGGGGCGGCGCCGGCATGGCGGCCGCGTTCTTCTACCTCGTCCTCCCGCTGGTCCTCGAGAAGGGCCGCCGGGCCGAGATCGAGGCGAGTCTCGCGCTCCTCGTCTTCGCCTCCCTCGCCGCCCTCTACGAGTCGGCGGTGGCGACGGACCGCCGCGCGGGACGGCGATGGGCCCTCCTCGGCTGGGCCGCCCTCGGGTTCGCCCTCCTGGACAAGGGGCCCCCCGCACTCGTGTTCGTGGTGCCGCCCATGGCCCTCTACCACCTCGCCCGGAAGGGAAGGGGACTCCGAGTCTCCGACCACCTCCTGGGCGGCGCCCTCGCCTTCGGGATCTTCGCCGCGTGGATGGTGCCGATGCTGCTCCAGACGGGCGTCGCCCCGGTCTGGGACACCTTCGTGCACGAGGCGGTGGAGCGCGTCGTTTCGGAGGACATCCACAACGCCGCGCCCGTCTGGTACTACCTCGCCGTCCTGCCCGCGGGGGCCGCTCCCGCGCTCGTCCCGCTGCCGTGGCTGTTCGGCCTGAAGCGGCAGGACCGGTCGTTCGTGGCCTTCCTCGCGACGAGCGTGGCCGTCCCGTTGATCCTCTTCTCGTTCTTCGAAGGGAAGGACGACCGCTACCTCCTGCCCGCCTACCCGGCTCTCGCGCTCCTTGCGGGCTACGCGGGCGTGCGCTTCCGGGACGACTTCCGGAGGGCGGGCCGTCGAAGCGCCGCGCGCGCCGCCGCCACCATCGCCGCCGTCGCGCTCGTCCTGGCGGGCGTCGTGCTCGGCCGCGTGCTCGTCACGATGGGCGGCCTCGGCGCCGCCGAGGCGTGGGTGGAGGGAGGTCTCGTCTCGCTCGTCGGCGTGGGCGTCCTCCTCGCGGTCCTCGCGCGGCGGCTGGAGGCGGCCCTGCTCCTGGCGCTGCTCGCGGCCATCCCCGCCCAGGCGGCGTTCCTGCGCGCCTACGTTCCCGCGCGAAACGCCGCCTACTCGCCGAGGCCGATGTGCGAGGCCATGCTCGCGCGAACGCCGGCCGGGACGCCGATCACCGTCACGGAGTGGACCCCGCCCCAGGTCCTCGCCTACCTGGGCGACCGCGTGCGCATCCGCCACGACCTGCGTGCCGCCTGGCAGGACGCCCCGCCCGGAGCCCACGTCGCCTTCTGGCTTCCCCTCGAACACGGTGCCGACGTCCTCCGCGAGCTCATCGCCGAATCCGGCGACCTCCTCCAGGACGTCCCCCTCCCCTGGCGAGGCGCCACCCACCGTTACCTGTCCGCCGTACGCAATCGGGACAAGCGATGAGGCGGACTCGTCCGCGCCCCTCACCCCGCCCCGTCAGCGGTCGTGCTTGTCCTCCTTGCGCTTGCCGAAGAGCATGCGTTGCTCGAGTCGGAGGCGGAGCGCGGCGTAGTACTCGCGCAGGAAGCGGCGCGTCTCCGCGTGGGGGATCGGGACCGGCCACCGGATCTTGCGAGCGATCCGATCGGCCACGGCTCGCGCGGTTCGCTGCTGGTCGAGACTGGCGCTCTCGCGGCGAAGGACTTCCTCGAGGACCTGCAGCTCGTAGATGCCGTATGCGTCGAGCTGCGCCTGGTTGAAGACGTAGGCGTCCTCGGGGTCGGCGCGTTTCTCGACGGCGTACTTGCCGATGTCGTCGAGGAGGATGGACCGCGGAGCCACCACGACCAGCGTTCCCGCGACGAGGTCTCCGGCCCGGAGGTTCCACTGGTTGAAGAGCGGGAGGGCACCCAGGATCACGACCCAGAGGATCGCGAGCAGGGTCGCCCAGCCGGGGATGCCGGGAAGTACCCGCTCCGGGGCGAGAAGGATGAGCAGGGGGAACCAGAATTCGAGGCTTCGCATCACGTTGCGGACGATCACGGCCTCGGTCGTGAGCGGTCCCCCATTCGCGTCCATCACGCGGATGCCGAGCTGCCGCTTCCCGGGTGTCTGTCCCCGCGTCCGCGCCTCGAAGACGATGAAGTAGAGATTCTGGACGAAGAAGAGGAACAACGCCCCCGCGGCTGCGGCCACGCCTCCGAAAAACCCCCCGGCGCCCATCAGAAGCACCGACATGGCGAGGCCGAGGAGAAGCAGGGCCATCGCCTGATAGAAGAGGTCGAGGAGGAACGCGGCGACCCGGTCCCCGACCGGCGCCACCCGGAAATCGAGGGCGACGCCTTCGGGGGTCACGATCTCGCGAGGCAACCCCCGCAGGTTCCTCAACTCGTAGGGTCGGTGAGCGCGGGGCCGGGTGGCGGCGGGTGTCACGGCGCGGTCCTCCCCCGCCCCGCCAGTCCGAGGTACACGATCCAGAACGCGGCGCTCAGCACGACCAACGTGTAGCGGGCGCCCGGATCCACCACGACCTGGCGGAAGATACCTTCGATCAGGCCGGCCACGAGGAACATGAGGACGGCCCCGACCACGAGGACGCCAGCGTCCTTGCCCGCCTCGGCCAGCGCATCCATTCGGCGCCTGGCTCCGGGAAACAGGAGCCCTTTGGCCACCGCGAAGCCGGCGGCCGCGCACACGAGCAACGCGAGCATCTCGGTGACGCCGTGTGGAAGGAGCCACCCCCACCAGTCCACGCCGAGGCCCCGGCTGATGAAGACCCAGCTCATCGCGCCGAGCATGAAGCCCGTCGTGAGGAGCATCAGGATCACGGGCACGCCCGCGGCGAATCCGAGGGCGAAGCAGAACATCCCGATGCGGGCGTTGTGCGTGAACAGGAGCGAGGAGAATGCGGCGAGGGCGCCCCCCTGGGCCTCGGTGTCGTAGAGGGTCGAACGGAGGAACTCGGTGGTCGCCATGGGACCGCGACCGTTGGCCATCGCATCGGGTACGAAGGCGTAGTAACGCTCGGGCTGGGCGTCCACGAGGAAGTACCCCGCGGCGATGCCCCCGAGGAGCGTCACGAGGGCCAGTACGAACGGTCCAGCGTAGGCGCGCACGGTGGCCGGAAAGCGACGGACGAAGAAGTCCTCGACGACCACCCGCAGGGGTTGGCGAGGTCCGTACACGACGAAGTAGGCGCGCTGGCAGAGGGTTTCGAGGTACTCGAGCAGGGCGCGGTCCAGCGAGATCGATCGCGCCACGCTGAGCGAGGACAGCGCCGCCCGGTAGAGCGTGGGCAACCGCAGGCGGTCCGCCTCGGCCAGGGCGGGCAGACCGAGCCGTTCCGCCCGCGTGACGACGGACTCCAGTTCGCGCCAGCTCCGCTCGCGCTCCCGCCGGAACTCGTAGGACTTGAGCCGAAGCGTCATCCGACGAGCTCCCTGCGCTTGACATCCAGATACCGGTTGATCAGGTCCGTCGAGACGTCCTGGACATCGGCGTCGATGCAGAAGATGCCCATGCGGCGCAGCCGATGCAGGACGAGCTCCCTCTCGCGGGCGAAGTCGTATGCCACGATCGCGCCATAGACGTCGCCCAGTTCGTACGGGACACGGTCGATGCGATCGCGCAGGAAACGGTCCCGAAACGTCACGAAGGTCACGAGGTGCTTCGCGGCGAGCCGCCCGGCGTTCTCGATCATGAGCTCTGCCGTCACCGTGTCCACGAAGTCCGTGAACACGACCACGAAGGAACGGCGGTGAAGCCGGGCGGAAAGCTCCGCGAGGCCCAGCGTGTAGTTCGTCTCCGCGGTCGTGTACTCCACTTCCGCCGCGAACTGCTGGAGACGGGCCAGCGAGCGGAGGCCTCCCCGAGGCTCCACCCACTGCTTCACCTCCTGGTCGAAGGCGAAGGCGCCGACCCGGTCGCCGTGGCGAAGTCCGGCGTAGGCGAGGACCATGGCGGCGGTCGCGGCGTGGTCCAGCTTGGGGATGCCTTGCACCGGACCCTGCATCAGGTGCCCCGTGTCCAGGGCGACGACGATCTGGTGGTTGCGCTCGTCGCGGTACTCCGTGCTGATGAGTTGACGGTGTCGCGCGGATGCCTTCCAGTTCATCGAGCGGCTGTCGAGGCCCGGGACGTACTCGCGGAGCGACTCGAACTCGCTGCCCTCGCCCACGTGCCGGATCGCCTTCAGTCCGATCCACGTTTCCTGGCGTCGGAACAGCCGCAACGCCCGGCTCCGTGAAACTCCCACGTTGGGCACGATGGCGGTCTCCGCCTCCACGGGCACCCGCTTGCGGCGCCGCACCAGCCCCAGGGGGCCCGTCCAGTCCAGCCAGATCCGTCGGATGCGAGTGCGACCGCGGCGCGTCGGTACGAGCGGAAGGGCGGCGTCGACGGCGCCTCCGTCCGCCAGCCCGAAGACGCGGATCCCCAGCGGCTCGATGCCCCCTTCCGTCTCCGCCGCCACCCGGATCCGCGTGTGCCGGAAGCGGCTTCTCGCGCGAAGGGCCAGCGTGGCCTCGTCGCGTTCACCGATCGGGATCCGCGGCGGGACCTGCAAGGTGACGCCCAGGCGGCGAGGCGGCAGGGCGAGGATCGCGTCGAGCCCCCCGAGCAGGAAGAGCGTCGCGACGGTCACGAGCCAGATCGACACGAGGCGCGGACCGAGGAAGACGGGGAGCACGGCCGTCACGAGGGCGACGAGGAAGAGCAGGAGGAGGTGCGGCGTCGGCTTCAAGGGGGCGGGTCGTCGGCCGTCAGCGAGGCGCCTTCGTCTCGTCCACGACCTGGCGGATGATGGTGGGGGCGTCCAGACCCTCGATCTCCGCACTCGGCGAGAGGAGGACGCGGTGGGCGAGCGTCGGAACCGCCAGGCTCTTGACATCGTCCGGAATGGCGAAGTCGCGGCCGTTCATGGCCGCCAGCGCGGCCGCCGCGCCCGCCAGGACGGCCGCGGCGCGGGGCGAGGCCCCGCAGACCAGGGACGTGCGCTCGCGCGTCCCCCGCACGATGTCCACCACGTAGTCCACGATCTCCGGCGCGATCCGGATCTGCTCCACCACGGCGCGCGTCTTCTCGATCGCCTCCAGGTCGCCGACCGGACACAATTGGAACCGGTCGAGGTCGGGCATGCCGGATCCCCGCCCGTGCAGCGTCACGATCTCCCGCTCCTGGTCGCGAGTGGGATACCCCACGCTCGCCTTGAACAGGAAGCGGTCGAGCTGCGCCTCGGGCAGGGGATAGGTGCCCTCCTGCTCGATCGGGTTCTGGGTCGCGAGGACCATGAAGCCCGTGCCCAGCGTGTGCGTGGTCCCGTCGATCGTGACCGTTCGCTCCTGCATCGCCTGCAGCAGGGCGGCCTGCGTCTTCGGCGGCGTTCGGTTCAGCTCGTCCGCGAGGAGGAGCTCGGTGAAGATCGGTCCCTTCGTGAGGTGGAAGGCGCTCGAGCGGAAGTCGAAGAGGTTCGTGCCCAGGACGTCGCCGGGCATGAGGTCCGGCGTGAACTGGATGCGCTGGTAGTGCAGCCTCAGACTCGCGGCGAACGCCCGCGCCAGCAGGGTCTTCGCGGTTCCCGGTACCCCTTCGAGCAGGACGTGGCCGCGGCAGAGCAGCGCCAGGAGCATCAGGTCCACCGCGCGGCCTTGCCCCACCACCACGCGGTGCACCTGTTGGTGGAGCCCCTCGCGGAGGATGCGGACTTCACTGAGGTCCATGGAGAATCTCCCTCTTCCATCGGTGGATGCGTGCCGCAACCACGAGGATCTCGTGCGGTTGCCGGCGTGTCGAGTCCACGGCCTCCCGCAGCCCGCTCACCCGGTCCTGCGCGCCGCGGTGTTCGGCGACCCGGTCGAGCCACGCGTCCAGCGCGTCCTGCTCCAGGTGGCTCGGCGCGTCGAGCGTGGATCGGGCGTCCCGGATCGCCACGTCCAGGTAGCGGGGGAGCGCGTGGCGGGAGGTCCGGCCATAGCGCAGCAGCGCCGCGGTGCGATCGACGAGGAAGGGCGTACCCGCCCCGAGGGGTGGCTTGGTGGGGAGAGGGGGGCCGAACCGATCCATCCCCGCCCACAGGGCGAGACCCATCAGGAGGACCAGGTGGATGGGGATGAGGACCAGCGGAAACGCGAAGAGCTCCCGCCAGATCGTGGGCTGGGTCGCGAAGCCGTGGACGGTCTCGTCGAATACGACCGATTCGTAGCCGTCCCGGACGTGGTTCAATACCCGAAGGAAGAACGTGACGTTGTCCCCGAGGTGGAAGCCGGCGTTCGAGAGCGGGTCGGGATCCGCGAGGATGAACAGCCCCGGCTTGCGGTCCAGACCGGCGAGGATCACGCCCCCGTCCCGCGTCGTCACGAGCGGCCAGAGCCCGGGACCTTCCACGACCTGGACCGGCTCGGCTTCGTCGAACGTGGGGACCGCGCCGATGCGGCTCTGGATCGGCTGGACGGCCGTGGGCTGGATCCGCCGCACGTTCGCATCGATCCCCGCGTCCCGTAGCACGGCTTCCGGGATCCCGACGTCCGCAACCTCGGCGAACGACACCCACCCCTCGTGATCCGACGCTGGCACCGGCAGGCGCTTCGGAAGGACGAGCAATGTGAAGTCGGACTTGTCGATCAGACTCTCGAGGTCGTTCGAGGGATCGTCCCGATTCACGCGTGGCTCGGCGACCACCAGGACGCCCGTGGGCCGGGCTCTTCCCGTGGAGTCGTACCGACTCAGCACCACGGGGACGTGCAGGTCCTCCAGCGTGGCCACCAGCCCCGCGTACCCGACCGCCGAGACGCTGTACCCCGTGGGTTCGTATGGCTTGCCGGGCGCGGCGAAGTCCGGACCGAAGATCACCAGCGCCATCGCGACCGCGAACGACGCGGTCGCGATGATCGCCACCCAGGTGACCGTCTTCGTCCGGAAGGGGCCGTCGCTCACGCCGCGAGGGCCTTCTTGAACCGGCGGAAGGCCTGCACGCAGCCGCCGTAGACTTCCGCGTCCACGTCGCGACCGCCGAAGAGCGAGTTCTCCGCGACCTGGATCAGGTTCTGGAGCGCACCGTGCGCCTCCGCGCCGAGGTCGAGCCGCCCGAGCACCTCGCGGCTCGTCCACGAGTCCGGTAGATGGCTCGTGGCCGCCAGGAGGGACATGGTGTCGAGCAGGAGGGTGTGCGCCGCCTCCGCGTATCGGCCCGCCGACGCGAGCGCGGTCGCCCTGTCGAGGGGCTCCTTGAGGTCCACCTCTTCCGGGCTCTGGGGGGCGACGATCGGGGCGCGGGCCCTCGGTGGAGGCCGGGCGCCGCGGTCTCGCCAGGCGGTGACGATCGAGACGAGGAGGAGCGCGACGACGACGACGATCGCGGCCCACATCAACGCGGTCACCAGGCCGGCGAGTCCGTGGCCGGAAGACCCCCGCCTCCCGGGCGGCTCCCGGGTGCGGTCGGGGAGCCCCCCCGTCGCGTGGCGATCGGCCCCCCCTCTGCCTCCGTCGTCCGCGCCGCCGCGGCTCGGCGGGGGCGGCAGGAGCGGGCGCAAGCGCGGCCGGGTCGTCTGCATCGCCCCATCCTGGGCGACCTGCTGCGCGGCGCGTCGGACCGCCGCGGGATCCGGGGCGGAGAGGAACACGGTCAAGGCCAGCGCGGCGGCGAGCGACACGCCCGGATTCTACGGGTTCGCGCGTCGTCCCGCTTGCCCCGACAGCGCCGGAGGAAAACCCACGCACGAAAAGACGCCCGGCGGAGCGGACCCCGCCGGGCGTCCCGAAGTGGAGCGGCCGATCGGATTCGAACCGACGACAGCCACCTTGGCAAGGTGGTGCTCTACCAACTGAGCTACGGCCGCAAGGGTGCCCGATGCTACGAATCCGGCACGTCCGGTCAAGCGCGATGCGGGGGGCGGCCCGGGAAGCCGCAGTTTCTCAATGCCGGGCGAGGGCGTAGATGACGAGGCCGGCCACGGCCAGGCCCACCAGCACCAGCAGCCAGACGCCGCTGCCGGACGAGGATCGGGCGTGGATGCGGCCGCGCATCCGGGCCCGGCGGCGCCTCAGCGTCGTCTTCTCCTTGAGGGTCGTGCCGCCGATCGCGTCGAGCTGGTCCACGAGTTCCGCCGCCGACGGCCGCTCGGTGGCCACCCGGTTCGTCATCCGCCGGATCAGCTCGGAGACCTCGCGAGGGAGGCCGGGGCGGTGTCGCTCGGGCCGGAGCGGCACGCCCTCGATGTGGGCCTTCATGATCCCGGCGACGTCCTTCCCCTTGTACGGGGGCGTCCCGACGAGCATGTGGTAGAGGGTGATCCCCAGGGCGTAGACGTCGCTGCGGGGCTCCGCCACGCCCGACTGGCAGGTCTCCGGGGCCATGAAGTGCGGGGTGCCGACGCGCCGGATGTCGGCCTCGCCGCTCTCCGCGGCCAGACCGAAGTCCACGAGCTTGACCGTCCCGTCCTCCAGGACGACGAGGTTCTGCGGCTTGACATCGCGGTGGAGGATGTCGCTGGAGTGGGCCGCCCCGAGCCCGGAGGCGGCCTGCCGCGTCACCCGGAGCGCGTCCATGACGTCGAAGCGGCCCTCGCGCTCCACGAGATCCAGGATGCTGTCCCCCTCGAGCAGCTCCATCACGAGGTAGTGGAGCGAACCTTCGCTTCCCACGTCGTAGATCTTGAGCACGTTCTCGTTGTCGATGCGCGCGATCGCCCGCGCCTCGGACTCGAAGTTCCCGACGAGCTCGGGGTTGTTCGCCGCGGCCGAAAGCAGGATCTTCACGGCGACGGTGGCGTCGAGCGCCTCGTGGTGCGCGCGGTACACGACCGCCGTGCGGCCGTGCCCGATCCGCTCCAGGAGGCGGCAACGGCCGAGGACCCGGCCGATCAGCGGGTCCGCGCTGCCCGGCTTGACGGCCGTCGGCCGCACCGGGCGGCCCGGAGCGGTCGGCATGGGGACGGCAGGCGGGGTCTTCGCCGCGGGCGGCGGCGGAATGCGTTTGCGCGGACGTCGTCGACCCGGGCGGCGTGCCATTCCGGGGATTGTAGGGGGGCGGTGCGGCGTCGCCCCCCCCCGGGAGGGGCGTCGCCCTCGACGGACGTCTACCCCAACTCCAGTTGACGCCGCGCGTCCACCACGTCGCGGTCGATCCGTTCCTTCGCTTCGTGGAGCACCGCCACCGTCGGATCCCCGTGAGGCAGGGCGTGGGCGGTCTGGCGCAACATCTGGATCGTCATGCGGAGGATACGGACCAGGTCGCCCGGCGCGAGCGAGGTCGTCGCGAGCACCCGCTCGAAGTCGCGACCTTCGGCCCACGCTTGCACGGGGCCCGCGATCCCGAAGTCCGGAGGCCGGACGGGCGTCTCCACGTGCTGGGCGATCTCGTCCGCCGCGAAGGCCTGGAGGTGCCGCGTCAGAGGGGCCGCGATCCCCTTGAGGGATCGCGTGGCGGGAGCCGAGCTGTCGTGAGGGCGTGCCTCGTAGACGATCCCCGCGAAGACCATGGCCATCTGCACGGGATCGCAGCGCAGCAGCCAGCCCTGTTCGTAGGCCTCGGTGACGGCGATCTCGTACCCGTTGATGCGCGCGCAGAGCCGTCCCCGCCGGGTCAGACCCTGCGAGGTCAGGTAGTGGTGCTTCTCGAGCACGTCGAGCCGGGCGCGGATCTGCGCCGCCCGGCGACCGCCCTTCGGCCGCCGGCCCTGGTAGCGGGCGAAGGAGCGGGCCCAGGCGTCCATGACGCCCTCGCCGACGCGGCGGTACAGATTCAGGATGCCGCTGTAGCTCAGGTTGAAGCGGCTGATGACCGGCTCGATCCGGCCGGACTGGAGGCGCTCCAGGTCGGGGTAGGCGATCCGCGACTCGTCGAGGAGCGAGAAGACCCAGCCCTTCTCGTCGATGCCCTGCCGTCCCGCGCGGCCCGCCATCTGCCAGTACTCGCGCGCGAGGATCCGCCCGTAGCACGACGCCGTCGAACTTGCAGAGGGTGTGGAAGGCGACCGTGCGCGCCGGCATGTTGACGCCCAGCGAGAACGTCTCCGTTGCGAAGAGGAGCTTGACCAGGCCCGTCGTGAACAGGCGCTCGACGATCTCCTTGTCGATCGGCAGCATGCCCGCGTGGTGGTAGAGGACGCCGCGCGCGGCGAGGCCGCGGATCTGGCGCGTGTCGTAGGCCGTCGCCACCTCGTAGCGATCGGCGAGCTCGTCGAAGAGCGTCGAGCATGCGTCGGCGCTCCTCCGGTTCGAGCAGGTCCCGTCCCGCGTTGGCCTGTGCGAGGCGCTCGCAGTCCATGCGGCTGAAGGCGAAGTAGATGCACGGGAGGAGCCGCCGCTGCACCAGGTAGTCGACCAGCTTCGACGCCTGCGCCTTCGAGGATCTCGCGCCGTCGCCCGGCGGCTGCGGCGGGTGACGCGCCGCCGCCCGCCGTGGCCGCGGTCGCTCGCGCACGAGCCGCCCCATCTCGCTGGAAGTGCTCGCGCACCTCGGGGAGGGAGCGCGGGCCGCGTCCCGGAATCCAGACCTTGTGGGTCAGCGGCACGGGCCGCCGTTCCTCCGTCGATGACCTCCACGGCGGTGCCGCGCACCTCGTCGATCCACGTCCGCGAACTCCTGCACGTTGGGACCGTGGCCGAGAGCGCGACCACGCGGATGTGGGCGGGAGCGTAGATGAGCGACTCCTCCCACACGGTGCCGCGCTCGCGGTCGTCGAGGTAGTGGACCTCGTCGAAGATGACGAAGTCGAAGCCATCGAGCCGCTCGGGCGCCTCGAAGATGGTGTTACGGAAGATCTCCGTCGTCATGACGAGCAGCGGCGCGTCCGGCTGGATCGTGACGTCTCCGGTCATGATCCCCACCTTCTCGTCCCCGTACTGCGCGCGGAAGTCGCGGAACTTCTGGTTCGAGAGGGCCTTGATCGGGCTCGTGTAGACGACCCGACGATCGGCTTCCGAGCGCCCGCTCCATCGCGTAGTCGGCGATCAGCGTCTTGCCGGCGCCCGTCGGCGCCGCCACGACGACGCTGCGGCCGGAGAAGATCGCGCCGATCGCCTCGCGCTGGAACGGGAACAGCTTCAGCCCACGGAACGTCGTCGGGGCCTCCGTGCGGGGCGCATCGGGCATGGACGCAGGATACGGCACACGGGACGCCGGGAGGGGATCGCACCGACGGGGCCGCTGGATGGGGGGGGCGGGCCGCATCGTCGGGTGGGGGCCCGGGTAGCATCGCCCGCATGTCCAGGACGCCGTTCCCCCTCCTCGTCCTCGCGCCCCTCCTCCTCGGCGCCGGCTGCGGGCTCGGGCTGGGGCCCCGCACGCTGACGCTCGCCGAGGTGCAGGCGATGAACCCCGGCCTGACCGCCCAGTGGCTGCTCCAGGAATACCCCCAGGGGCGCGTGCTGGACCGTTGGCCCGACGGGCAGCCGCGCCGCGTGAGCTATCGCGTCACGGATCCCTCCAGCCACGGGCAGACGCTCGTCCTCGACTTCGACGCGCGCGGCGTCGCGGTCGCGAAGCGTTACAGCGGCCGCATCCTGAGGCCCCCGCAGGAGCAGGGCGGGTCGTCCGCGCCGCCGGCTCGCGACACGCTGTCGAGGACCGCGCCCGCCGCGGTCGGCAGGTAGTCCGTGGCCGCCCGGACGCGACGCCGCCGCGGGCCGAAGGGGCCCGACCGCGCGGGGCCGTTCGCCGCGGGGCTGGCGCTGCTCGCGATGCGGGTCTACGCCGGCGCGTTCTTCCTGGTGACGGCGTGGTGGAAGCTGATCGAGCCGGGCTTCACCGTCGGCGAGAAGATCGCCCACTTCCGCGCGAACGAGTACGCGAACTTCATCGCCGCCGCCACGCAGCACCCACCCGTGGTGTTCGGCGTCGAGCTGCGCTTCTTCGCCGACCTCCTCCAGGGCGTCGCCCGGCCCCTCGCCTCCGTCGGCGCCCCCGCCGTCCTCTTCTTCGAGGCGGTCCTGGGGATTTCGCTGGTCCTCGGCTTCGGCGTGCGCCTCTTCGCGACGCTCGGCTTCCTGTTGATGCTCGTCTTCTCCGTGGGGAAGCCGCAACCGTTGGCGGACCCCGGCGAGCCCGTCGGCGTCTTCCTCTTCACGGTGCACAGCGCGAACTGGCCCCTGACCGTGATCCTCCTCGCGCTGGCCCTCACCGCGGCGGGGCGGGTCGTCGGTCTGGACGGATGGCTGCGCCGCCGCGGCGCCCTCCCGTGGACCCGCTGGATGGGATGAGTGGCACGCCTCGAGGTCCAGGACGTCGCGTTCGCCTGGCCGGGGAGGCCCGTGCTCCGGGGCGTCTCCTTCGCGCTCGAGGGCGGCGAGCTGGTCGCGGTCGTCGGCCCCAACGGCGCGGGGAAGTCCACGCTGCTCGGGGTGCTCTCCGGCCGGCTCGCCCCCGAGCGGGGAAGCGTCCGACTGGACGGGACGGACCTCCACGGGATGGACCGCCGCGCGGCCGCGCGACGGATCGCGGGGGTCGCCGCCGAGGAGGATGCCGCGTTTCCGTTCACCGTCCGCGATACGGTCGCGCTGGGGCGCCACCCCTGGCGCGGCGCGTTCGGCCGGCCGACGCCGGAGGACGAAGCGAGGGTCGCGACGGCCATCCACGACGCGGATCTGCACGGGCTCGAGGACCGGCCGCTTCCCGGCCTCAGCAGCGGCGAGCGCCAGCGCGCGCGCATCGCCCGCTGCCTCGCCCAGGGCGGCGAGATCGTGCTGCTCGACGAACCCACCGCCTACCTCGACCTCGGCCACGCCCAGCGCGTCCTGCGCACGTTCCGCCGACACGCGCGGCGGGACGGCGCCGGCGTCCTCGCCGTCCTCCACGACCTCAACCTCGCGGGGGCCTTCGCCGACCGCGTGCTGCTGCTCGTGGACGGGCGGATCGAGGCCGCCGGCACGCCGCGGGAGGTGTTGACGGCCGAGCGCGTGGCGCGCGCCTTCGGAGCGGCCGTCCGGATCGTGGGTGGCGATCGACCCTCCCTCGTCTCGGAGCCCGACGGCGAGGCCGCCGATGCGTGAGGGGGCGCCCCTCCTTCGGGTGCTCCTGCTCGCCGCGGCGATCGCCGCGGCGGCGGCGCCCTCCTGCGGCGGCCCGGGCGACGGCTGTCTCGCGCGAGCGCACGCGCGCGCGGCGGGCGACTGGGTCGCTCGTGTGGACGAAGGGGACGACGGCATCCGGATCGAGACGAAGGACGGCGAGGCCTTTCGCGTGCCCCGCGGGCCGCGGCGGATCGTGACGACGCTGCCCGGGCTCACGGAGATCGTCGTCATGCTGGGGGCGGCGGAGCGGCTGGTCGGCGTGCCCGACCTCCCCGATCACGGCGATCCACCCCCGGGCACCGGGGACGCGGTCCGGCTCTCCGTCATGCCGCTGGCCTACGAGACGCTCACGACGCTCCGCCCCGACCTGGTGCTGACCGACCGCGTCCTCCTCGCCGGGGATCTGACGGAAATGCGGCGCCGGCTTCCCGCCGTCCTGCCGCTGGAGAGCCGATCGCTGGGGCACCTCGAGAGGAGCGTCACGCTGCTCGCCCGGGTGCTCGACACGGAGGAGGCGCGCGCGAAGGCCCGGGCGTTCGGCGAGGAGATGCGGGCGGCCGTGGACGCGGCGCGCGATGCGGCAAAGGGGCGTCGCGTGTTGCTGCTCGCGGGCGCGGAGCCCGTCTACGCGCTCGGCCCGGGATCGCTCCTCGACGACATGCTCGCCGCATGCGGTGCCGTGGACGTCGCGTGCGACCTCGGTCGCGCCTCGGGGCCGTTCGCCGCGGAGCTGGTCCGCGTGCGGCGGCCCGACTGGATCCTCGTGGCCGCCGGCGCGTTCCCCGACGCGCTGCGCGTGCGCTGGCGCGATCTGCCCGCGGTCCGCGACGGGCGCGTCGCGCGGGTGGACGCCGACCGCTTCGTCCGGGCGGGGCCGCGGACGCCCGGCGCGCTGCGTCGGCTGGCGGCCGTGCTGGCCGGGCGGGATCCCGCCTCGCGGCTGCAGGGCGGGCCGTGAGCGGGCGCGTCCTCCTCACCGTGCTCTTCGCGGCCATCGCCGCCGTGCTGGCGCTCGGGCTGGGGCCGTCCGGCGTCGGCTTCGGCGACCTCCTCGACGTCGTCCTGGGAAAGGGCAGCGAGGCGGCGCGCGCGGTCATCCTCCAGGACCGCTGGCCGCCCGTGGTCCTGGGGCTGCTCGTCGGCGCGTCGCTGGCCCTCGCCGGCGTCCTCCTCCAGGCGCTGCTCAGGAACGATCTCGCCGAGCCCTACCTCGTCGGCGTCGGCCCCGGCGCCTACCTCGGGGTCACCGCGGCCGCGCTGCTCGCGCACGTGGCGGGGAGCCTGCCCGTCGCGATGGTGAGGAACGTCTTCGCGCTGCTGGGGGCGGTGCTCGTGAGCGCGACGATCTTCGCGTTCGCCCGCCGGTCGGGTCGGGGGGCGGGCCCGGGGCTGCTGCTCGCGGGCGTCGCGCTGGGCGCCTTCGTCTCCGCCGTGGCGACGGCCGTGCTCTACGTCGCCGTGCCCGACTGGCAGCGGGTGGTCGTGTGGCTTCTCGGCAGCCTCGGGCCGCGGCCCACGGGCGAGATCGTCGCCATGGCGGCGGTCCTCCTCCTCGCCGGGGTCTACGCCTTCGTCCGCGCCCGCGATCTCGACGCCGTGGCGCTCGGCGAGGAGGGCGCCTGGCTGGTCGGCGTGGACGTGAGGCGATCGACCCTCGTCCTCGGTCTCGCCGCCTCCGCCCTGGCGGCCTTCGCCGTCGCCGGGGCGGGCCTGATCGGCTTCGTCGGCCTGCTCGTGCCCCACCTGGCCCGGGCGTGGGTCGGGCCCGGCCACCGCCGGCTCCTGCCCGCGGCGGCGGCGCTGGGCGCCGGGCTGCTGGTCATGGCCGACGCCCTCGCTCGGACCGTCCACCCCCCGCTCGTGATTCCGACGGGGGTGGTGACGGCGGCGCTGGGGGCCCCCTTCCTTGCCTGGGTGCTGCTTCGGCGCTAGTGGCATGCCGGGCGTGCCGGGAGTCCCCACCCGTGAGGCCGTGCGGCGCGCTGGCCTGGGGGCGATCGACCCCCTTCGTCCTCCTTGCGTACGGTCGTACGCGGCGTCGTCCTCATGGGGCCTCCGCTCCCCATCCAGCGCGCCGATCGCACGCGAACGTCGCGGCGGGACAGCCCTGGGTCGTGGGCCGTGAAGGAGCACCAGGGCCCAGCGGTTCCCGCTCCCCGTTTTCCCGGGTGTCCTGGTGCGTCGCTCGGGTCCGAGGCCAAGGCGGGAGGAGGAGGCGACCCCTTGGGGTCGCCGACGACGAGCAACGGAGGCTCCGGGCGCCAGACGCGGTCGACCGGTTCGCCATGAGGGATCTCTCTCGCCCGCCGGGTTCGCCTCCTTGGAGCCCTCCCGGCCCCGGACGCGAGGGCCGCGCGATCGGGCGTCCGTTCGTGGGTCGTGCAGGCTGGCGGCATCGGCCCGAGGGGGGCGACCGCCGGCCTTGCCGTAGGGTGGACGCCCGGTTCCGTGCCGGAGAACTCCATGCCCCATCGAGCCCGACCGTCCGGTCGCGTCGGCGTCACGATCCTGCTCCTCCTCGTCGTCGCCGCGCTCGCGTACTTCCTCGTCGTCGCCGATCCCCTCGGGCTGGGCCTCGGGGTCCACCGGAAGCAATCCGACACCGCCTACGAGGACATCGATCCCGCCGCGCTCCCCGGCTCGAAGAAGGCGCCGGACGGGGGACGGGGCACGGCGCTGCAGGGTCGCTACGGCGAGGGGGACCTCGGCGCGGTGCGGCTGCGCCTGCTGGAGGTTGCGGACAAGAGTCCCATCGCCGGCCAGTCCCTGCTCCTCACCGGACGACGCGGCAGCGAGGAGACGGCGGTTTCGGGCGAGGACGGCGTCGCGGTGTTCTCCCGTCTCGTCCCCGACCGCTCCTATCGCATCCAGATCGAGGTCCCCGACCACGCGCCGCTGAGGATCCAGGGCGTGAAGGTCGTTCGCGGCGAGACCACGGACCTGGGAGACATCCTGGTCGGGCTGAACGTGGTCGTCCGGGGCCGCGTCATCGACCCATCGGGACGCCCGGTCCCCGGCTCGACCGTCTCCGTGTTCACGCCGCACGACGGACTGCTCGCGGAAGGCTTCATGGCGTCCATGAGCAAGCAGGTGTCGAGCTTCCCGCCCGCGCTGGAGGCGCAGACGACCGACGGCGATGGCTGGTTCGCCCTCCAGTCGCTGGGCGCGGGTACGTACCGCGTCGTCGCCCGCCACGGCGGCTACGCCACACGGTTCGAGGACGACGTCGTCGTGTCCGAGGATCGCCCCGCGCGCGATCTCACGATCGTGCTCGGCGACGGCGCCACCATGAAGGGCAAGGTCATGGACGACGGGGGCAAGCCCGTCGCCGGCGCGCGCGTCGTCGCTGTCAAGGACACGGGCGGACGGCGGTTCATGGCGAACAGCGCGACGCTCGAGCGCGATTTCGCGACCACCGCCGACGACGGTACCTACGCCATCGACACGCTCATGCGCGGCATCTCGTACCGTTTCGGTGTGCTCGCCGACGGGTACTCGACGGTCTACGAGATGAACCCCGTCGAGATCGAGCGCGAGATCCAGACGCACGACTTCACCCTCGTCGAGGGCGGGAGCATCACCGGACAGGTCGTGCGGCAGGCGGACGACCTGCCGGTCGCCGACGCGACCGTGCTGGTCGCGGTGGGTCACCTCTTCGGGGGCCGCCGTGGGGGCGGGAGCGGGAGCGGCGACGCGAACGACATCTCCACCCAGAGCACCCGCACCGACGCCGAGGGGCGATTCGTCCTGCAGAACGTCCTCCCGGGGCCGGTCATGAGCGCGCAGGTGAGGGCCGACGGCTACGTGCCCTACGAGGCCTCCCTCCGGACGGGCAACACCTGGGGCGAGGTCGAGGCCGGCGGCGCCCTCGAGGTCCCGCCGATCCAACTCGCCGAAGGCGGCACGATCCAGGGCGTCGTCGCCGACGCCAAGACGGGGGAGGCGCTCCCCCGGGCCCGTGTGATGGTCGTGCCTCCGCAGCGCATCTGGCAGGTGCTGTTCGCGGGCGCGCCCCAGACGCAGGCGAACGACAAGGGCGAGTACGTGGTCACCGGCGTTCCTCCCGGCGACTACGGCGTCGTGGCGTCCGCCCCCGGCTACGCGGCGTCGGACGCCGCGGCCGAGACGAACGCCGTGACCGTCGGCGACGCTGGAGGCTCGGTGACCCTCGACGTCGTGCTGCAGCGCGCGTCCGCCGTCACGGGCCTCGTGACCGACTCCAAGGGCGAGCCGGTGGCGGGCGCGCGCGTGCGCACCCGCGTGGCTCCGGATCGCGGAGAGAACGGCCGCGGTCGCGGGCGAGGCACCAGCCGCTTCGCGGCGTTGCTTCCCGGCGGCAGCGGATCGGACCTGACCGACCAGGACGGCCGGTACGTGATCCAGAACGTCTCCCCGGACCGGCCGTGGATCGTCACCGCCGAGGCCGACGAGTACGTGCCCTCGGAGAGCGAACCGTTCGAGGTCGAGGTGGGCGAGACCAAGGAGATGAACGTCGTCCTCCTCGGCGGCGGGAACCTCGCCGGGCGCGTGGTGGACGACCGCGGGCGCTTCGTCGAAAGCGCCCGTGTCCGCGTCGGGCACATCCCCGACGACCGCGTCGCGTCGCAGGGGCGGCTCAACGCCTGGCAGGTGGACCGCTACCTCGAACCGACCGTCTACTTCACGGATGCGGACGGCAAGTTCCTCGCCCGCGGCCTTCCGCCCGGGCGCGCCGTCGTGAAGGTGGAGAGCGATGGCTTCGTCACCTACTACAAGCGAAACGCGGAGATCCGCGCCGACGAGACCACGTCGGACTACGTCGTGACGTTGTCGCGCGGCGAGACGATGGCGGGCGTGGTGAAGGGCGCCTCCGGAGGGGCCGTCTCCGGGGCGCTCGTGGCGCTCACCAAGGGGTCCCTCCCGGGCCAGGCCGACGGCCAGCAGCAGGACGACGGGAGCTCGAGCGAGGCGGACGACGAGATCGAACCGCGCCTCACGAGCCGCACGGACCGCGACGGCAAGTTCGAGATCGAGCACGTCCCGCCGGGCGAGTACTCCGTCGTGGTGTGGTTCGCTCCCGGGTACCAGACGTGGGGGCGCGAGCGCAACGAGAAGGCCATCAAGCGGAACGTGGGCGCGGCGACGAAGAACGTGGAGTTCCGCCTCGAAGCCGCCGTCGACGCCGGCGGCGGCGGATTCCCCGGACGCGGCGGCGGCAACAGGGGGGGGCGCTGACCGTGACGCCGGCCCCCGTGCCGCTCCACGACCTCCTGTGGGAGGCGCGCGCCCACTGGGACGACGCCGCCCGGCTCGCGCGCATCGGTCGCCAGCTCCACGAACGCAACCGCCTCGCCCCGGCCGTCGCGGTGCTCGAGCGGGCGGTCGAGCTCGATCCGAAGGTCTCGGACGACGCGTGGGTGTTCCTCGCCTACAGCCACTTTCGCGACTTCCGCTCGGACGAGGGTCTCGACACGCTCCGCCGCGGTGCCGAGGCGACCGGCTCCGACCTCGTGCGGTCCGCCCTCGCCAACTTCCTCGAGGACGGCGACGAGAAGACCATGCTGCTGGAGCGGCTTCGCGCCTCGGGGGGCCCGGCCGTGAAGGCGGAGCTCGAGGCCCTGGACCTCCGGCGAGGCGACGTGGCCGCCCTCGACCGCATCCGAGCGCTTCACGAGGCGCATCCCGACGACACCCACGTGCGCGACATCCTCGGCGGGACGACGCTCGTCGCCCGGCGCATGGGGCGCGACGACTACGACCTCCACGAAGCCGGTCTCCCGCTGGCCGAGGCGAAGATCGCCCAGCACCCCGACGAGGTCACCGGTTACACGTTGAAGATCCAGATGCTCGAGGCGGAGGAGGACCACGACGGCGTCCTCGCCGCGACGAGCGAGGCCCTCGCCCGCTTCCCGGACGAGGAGACGATCCTGCAGATGCGCGCCCAGGCCTTCGAGAAGAAGGGCGACACGGAGCGGGCCGCGCACTGGTACGCGCGGGCCATTGGCGCGAAGCCCAGCTTCGCCGGGGCCCGTCGCGATCTCGCCAAGCTCCTGGAGCGTCAGGGGCGGCTGGACCGGGCCGAGGAACTCTTCCGGGAGATTCCGGAGGCGAACCCCGGCTATCCCCTCGGGCCGATGAGCCTCGCCCTCTTCCTCGCCCGCCGCGAACGCTGGGACGAGGCCGAGACGGTGACGCTCGAGACCTGGCCGCGCCTCCCTGACTGGGCGAAGCGCGCGATCCGCAGCCACCCGGACGCGGCCCCGCTCTTGCGTCGCCCCGCCCTGGAATCCCTGTCCTGACCCGTCCGGGCGTTCCCTCCCGCCGGCCGCGCTCTCAGCGGCCGTCGTCGGGGAGCAGGGCGAAGTCCACGCCCCTCGAACCGGGGGCGACGTCCTTCCGGCGGACCTCGGGGGCGTCGCGGGTCTGGACGGCCCCGCGGTAGCCCGGCGCGAGCCACGCCACGACCTCCACCGCGCGGTCCGGGGCCAGGCCGACGATGCGGTAGCGCCCCTGCTCGTCGGTCTGGGAGGAGGCGAGCCCCGGAACCCGGCCGGGATCCGGAGTCTGCTCCTCGCCGTCCATCTCGCGGGCGTAGACCCACGCGCCCTCGATCGGCCGTCCGCTTCGCGCGTCCGTCACGCGGCCCTGGACGTCGTGCGAAGGCTCGAGGGTGACCGCGAGGAACGGGGTGTTCTCCTCCGTGACCAGGAGATCGCGGCGGTAGGTCGGTGCGTATCCCTCGCGCTCGACCTTCACCAGCCAGCGCCCCGGCTCGAGTCGCGGGATCACGAAGCCGCCGGCCGCGTCGGTCTCGACCGCGCGGGAGAGGAGGCGCTGGTCGGCCCGGAAGGCGTCTCGGGCCGCGCGGTCGTTCTCGCCCTCCAGCGGCCCCCAGCGGACGTGCGCCCCGTCGACGGCGTGCCCGCGCCCGTCGGAGACGTGACCGCGCACGCTCACGCCTTCGCCCAGCGCGAGGTCCAGTTCGCGGTCCTCGCCGGGCGCGAGGCGAAGCGGCGGCGATCGCCCTCGCGCCCATCCGTCGTGCCGCGCTTCGACGCGGACCTCGGTGTGCGGAGGGACGCCCTGGATCCGCCACGCGCCGGTCGCGCCGGAGACCGCGAGCAGGTCCTGCACCCGTTCGCGGACGCGCCCTCCGCCCGCGGCGACGACGTGCAGCCGCGCGCCCGCCACGCCCGCGCCGTCCGGATCGAGCACGCGGCCGTGGACGGTGGCGCCGGGGTCGAGCGTGAAGTCGCGCCGCCAGACGCCCGGTCCCCGCACCTCGACCCTCGCCTCCTCGTCGGTGACGAGCGGGGCGAAGCCCGCCGCCTGGACGCGGACCTCGTAGGTGGCCTCCCGCAACCCCGCCAGGTGCCAGCGCCCGCGGTCGTCGGTCAGGGCGCTCTCCTCTCCCTCCGAGCGGCGGTGGGGATCGAGGAAGGCCACCGTGGCGTAGGGCACGCCGCGCCCGCGGTCGTCGAGCACGCTCCCCTCGGCTTCGACCCCGCGGACGAGACGGAAGTCGATGGTCGTCGTCTTGCCGGCGGCGACCCGGTGGTCGTGCTCGGGCCCGAACGAGAAGCTGTCGGCGACGTAGCCCTCCGCGTCGGCTCCGCAGAGGAGGACCGGCCCCGGCACCACGCTCTCGAAGACGAACCGTCCCGACGCGTCGGAAACGGCCGTCAGCGGGGAGATGCCGGTCGCCTTCCCCGCCACGAGGAAGACCTCGGCGCCGGCGACGGGCTCGGTGCCGCCGTCCACCGTGATGCGGCCCTCCACGCGTCCCGCCTCCTCCAGGACGAGGTCCTTCTCCGTGGAACCCTGCGGCACGGCGAACCAACCCCGGGGGGCGAAGCCCTCGGCCCACGCCTCGAGGAAGGTCCGCTTGCCCGAGACGAGCGAGTCGAGGCGGTAGGAGCCGTCGGGGGCGCTTCGCGTCTCGGTGCGATCCAGCCCCTGGGCGCCATCGCCGGAGAGGGCGACCGCGATCACGCGCGCTCCGCCGATGCCGTGCCCGTGCCCGTCCCGGACCACCCCGAAGAACCCCGCGCCCGGATCGAGCACGACGCGGATGGCCGAGGCGTGCTCGTCGAGCGACACCCAGACGTCGTCGCGGAACGCCGTCGCGTAGCCCGGCGCCGAGACGCGGAGCACGTAGCGTCCGGGCGGCACGTCGGCGAGCACGAACGTGCCGTCGCGCGCCGTCTCGGCGTCCGCCAGGGGATCGACGGCGCTCTCGAGCTCGCGGAGGCTCGCCCTCAGGTCGAAGCTCCCCTTGCGGCGGCGGTTGAGGAAGAGGCCGGCCTTCGCGCCGGCGATCGGGCGCCCCGCTGCGTCGACGACCTCGCCGCGGACGATCGTCGGCGCGCCGAGGAGGAGCGTCCCCGCATCCGTCGTGCGGTTGCGGGCGACGTTCACGCCGCGGAAGACGATCTCGCGCCACGGCGGCCGCCGTACGACGAGCGCGTAGCCCACGAGTGCGGGCAGGCGGTCGAACGCGAAGGCGCCCTCCTCGTCGGTCTTCGCCGTGCGGTGCACGCGCCGGTCGCCCTCGACGGCGAGTACGGCGACCTCGACCCCGGGGAGCGGCGCCGTGGCGCGGTCGGCCACGACCACGTGTACGTGGCCCACCATGCGGCCCTCGCCCGGGTCTCCACGTTCGATGCCGGGAAGGCCGCGGAGCTGCGCCCGCCTCTCGAGATCCGCCTGCAGCCGGCTCGGGGGGCCGTCGGGCGGCGTTCGCTCCCGCCCCCGCAGGGCGGCCCACCCACCGCCCGCCTGGAACTCGCCGAAGAGGAGCCAGGCGACGAGAAGGACCGCCAGGAGAATCGGCCAGGAAGAGAGGAACCGCCGCACCGGGGGCGAGGGTAGCGCCCCTGCGGGACGAGATCCGGGATCAATCGAGGACGCGGAGGCCCACCACCAGGACCCGGCCCGGGAAGAGTCCGGGCAGGAGGAAGGTGTGCTCCCCCCGCTCCGCGGGGCGCGAGCGCGGACACGGACGACCTCCCACTCCGGCCGGTCGAGCTCGACCGGTTCGACGCCGGGGGCAGGGCGGACCTCCTGGGTGGACAGCGGCAGCGTGACCTCGCTGCGCGTAGCCTCGACCACCAGCATCTCCGGTTCGCCGGGCTCCAGACGCGCCGTCACCCGGACGCCGCGGGGAAGCTCGCCCCCTTCGACGGCCCAGGCCCGGCCCTGCACCGGCGAAAGCCCTCGCCGCCATCGCACGGCCTCGCCCTCGACGAGCGGATGGGCGAGGGAGCGCCGTCCGTCGAAGAGCGTGTGCGCGTCCACGAGGGCCGGCATCTCCTCGAAGGCCCTGCGGGCGTTCGCCCCCTCCAGCGCGAGGGGCTCGCCGTCGCTCAGGCGCGCGGCGAGCCGCGGGCCGTCCTCGAGCGCGGCGACCCACGTCGCCAGCGCCGCGGAATCGACCTCGACGACACGCGCCCGAACCCGCACCGCGAGGGCGCTCTCTTCGGCGGGCGCGGCCGCGACCGCTTCCGGCGGTTCGTACGCGGACGGTAGGGACGACGCCGGCGCCTCCGGCCGGACGGCCTCGGCGCGAGCCTCTCCTTCGGCCTGCCACCTCTCCCGGAGCGCCTCCAGGCGGTCGCGGAGCCCCTTCAGCCTCTCCAGGCGGCGGGCGTGCTCGTCGGCCCACAGGGCCTGCGCGGCGGCCATGCGGTGGACGAAGTCCGCGAGGGGCCCGCCCCTCTCGATCCGCTCGAGGAGCATCGCTTCGCCCCGGGCGCGCTCCGCCTCGTCGGGGGAGAGGAGGAGGCGCCCCACTTCCTGGGGGTCGATCGCCGCCGCTTCTTCCTCCGCGCGGGCCCACCCGGCTCGGGGCAGCCCGGCCGCGATCGAGAGAGCGACCAGCAGGATCGACAGGCGACGCACGATTCCTCCAGGGCACCGGCCCGGATCAGACGGACTCCAACCAGGCCTTCTCCAGTTCGTCCATGTCCACGCCGTCGAACGCGGCCTTCAGGGCCTTCTGCAACGCGGCGTCGCCGCCGAAGCGGCCCATCGAGGGCGGGGGCAGGAAGGTCTGCGGATCCTCGCCCTCCTCGCCGCCGTCTCCCCCGTCGTCGCCGCCGTCCTCCCCGCCCGCCTTGCCGCCCTCTTCGCCGTCGCCGCCTTTCTTCGCGCCGCCGTCGTCGCCGCCCCCGTCCGGGCCGACGGGCCGGTAGCCGGGCGGAAGCCCGCCCGGGTGGCCGGCCTTCTGCTCGACGGCTGCGGCCTTGAGCGTGTCGAAGTAGCGGTCCAGGATGTGGCCCCACTTCTCGCGGTAGGCACGCTTCTTGGGGACGATCTCCCGCAGGAAGTAGATGAAGCTCCAGCCCTGGGCGTAGCAGATGCCCGGGTAGCTGTAGTACTGGCGCTGCGTGAACTTCACGAAGTCGGCGAGCGGCGTGTAGCCGCCGTCGGCGGCGTACTGGACGTGCTTCTTCCCGTCCGGGCCCTCGACCTCCATCTTCTCCCGGGGGCCGTGGGCCACGGCATTCTTGATGATGCCCGTGCGCCAACGGAAGGGCTCGATCTTGAACGTCCGGCCGTGGAGCTGGGCGCCGGAGTAGTAGTCGCCGTGCCCCTCGTTGAACCACGAGTGCGGTGCGATGTCGCCGGCGCTGTAGTAGATGTACTGGTGGAACGCCTCGTGGTAGAGCACCGCGAGCGTGTCGGAGTCGATCTTCTTCGCCCGGCTGGCGTCGTAGAACACCAACTCCTCGGCCGCGCTGTTCCAGTAGCCGGCGGAGCCGCCGGGTCCCCCGTAGCGGTGGTACTCCTTGGCGTCGCCGCAGACGCGGACGACGGAGACCGCCGTGATGGGCTTGGACGGCGGAAACTGTTTCTCGTAGAGCTGTTCGCGGATCAGCTCGATCTGTCGGGCGATCTCCTGCGCCAGGACCTTGTTCCGCCCGTTGTCCGTGTTGTACAGCACCACGTACTGCTTCTTCGAGCTCACGATGACGTCCCAGCCGTCGATCTTGCCCTTCTCGATCTCCTGGCGGCGCGCGGCCGAGATGTTCACGCCGTCGAGCGCGTCGATCGACTCGACGTCCTTGGCCTTGTCGTCGTAGAAGCGGAAGCTCCGGGCGACGTACTTGATGTTGCGGTCGAAGTCCTTCCGGCGGCTGGCGGGCGCGACGAGGAGGATCCCGTACTCGATGTCGTCCTTCTCGAAGGTGGCGAGCCCCGCGAACATCTCCGGCGGCTCCCGGTCGCCCTGCGTCGGGTACATCCCTCCCCCGAACGGGTATTCGAAGCGGTAGATGCGTCCCTTGACGTCGTCCCTCGACTCGACCTCGTCGAAGTCGTCCCGGTCGGGCTGGTACTCCTCCTTCAGGCGGAGGCGTCCGACCGTGGCGTCCCAGGCGGACTTCGGCTCGGCGTCCCGGAGCCGGCGGGCGATCTCGGGCGGGAGGTTGGAGGGCGTGATCGCGGGCGCGTCGCCGCCCTTCCGCCTGTTGACCCGGACCACCATCATCTCGGGCGACGGAAGCCAACCGCCGCGCTCGCCCTCCTCGCCGAAGCGCGCGACGATCACCTTCTCGTCCGCTTCGATCGGAACCTGGCTCCAGTCCTTGAAGATCTTGAGCGAGAACTTGTAGACGCGGTCCCGGTAGGGCCGGGGATCCAGGTGGGTTCCCGCCCTCGCCGCCGGCTGGATCAGCAGGAGGGCGGCCAGGCCGAGGAAGGGCACGATTCGGCGCGTCGCGTATCGCATGTCTTTCCTTTCGACCCGTTCGAGGGTCGATCCGTTCCGGGGGTCCGCAAGCCGGGTCCCCGGGACCGGGGCGCGATTTTCAGCGCCGGCCCGCCCGGCGGAGGAACTCCTCTTCGTCCACGATCTCGATCCCCAATTCCTCGGCTTTCTTCCGCTTGCTCCCCGCACCGGGTCCCGCCACCACGAGATGGGTCCGCGCGGAGATCGAGGACGCCGCCCGCCCGCCCTGGGCTTCGACAAGGGCTTTCGACTCATCCCGGCTCATGGCCTCCAGCTTCCCCGTGAAGACCACGGTCAGGCCCTCCAGGCGCCCCCCGGCGGCCGCGGTGACGGGCTCGGGCGCGAGGCCCGCGGCCTCCATGCGGTCCAGCATCCGGCGGTTGCGGGGTTCGGAGAACCAGCGCGTCACGGCCTCGGCCATCGCCTCGCCCACCTCGTCGATCTCCAGGAGATCCTCCTTCGTCGCCTCGACGACGCCCTGGAGCGTGTGGAACGCGCGGGCGAGCATCCGCGCCCCCCGTTCGCCGACCTCCGGGATGCCGAGCGCGTAGAGGAACCGGTCGAGGGGCCGGGTGCGGCTCGCCGCGATCTGGGCGACGAGGTTCTCCGCGCTCTTCCTGCCCCAGCGCTCCAGACCCTCGAGATCCGAGACCTCGAGGCGGTAGAGATCCGCCGCGTCCTTCAGCTTGCCCTCCCGCCAGAGTTGCTGCGACTGCTTCTCGCCGAGACCCCGGATGTCCATGCCGAGCCGGCTCGCGAAGTGTTGCAGGTGGCGGACGATCTGGGCCGGGCAGGCGAAGTTGGGGCACCGGATCGCCACGCGCCCCTCCACCCGCTCGACCTCGGTATCGCACTCGGGGCAGCGCTCGGGGACGCGCACCGCCCTCTCGGCGCCGGTCCGCTCCTCCTCCACGACCCGCACGACCCGGGGGATGACGTCGCCCGCGCGCTCGACGACCACCACGTCCCCCTCCCGGACCCCGAGGCGCCCCAACTCGTCCGCGTTGTGCAGCGTCGCGCTCGAGACCGTCACGCCGGCGAGGTACACGGGCTGGAGTTCGGCCTTGGGCGTGATCGTCCCGGTGCGCCCGACGCTCCACGAGACCCGTTCGAGGCGCGTCGTGGCGCGCTGGGCCGGGAACTTCCAGGCCACCGCCCACCGGGGGGAGCGGTTCCTCAGCCCCAGCCGCTCCTGGAGGGCGAGGTCGTCCACCTTCACGACCATGCCGTCGAGCTCGTAGGACAGGTCGTCGCGCGCCGCGAGCAGCTCTGCGAAGCGCTGCGCCGCCGCCCCCCGCCCCTGGACCGACCGGGTCTCCCGGGCCGTGGGCAGCCCCCACTCGCGGAAGCGGGCGAGGATCCCGGCCTGCGATGCGAAGGGAAGCCCCTCCATCGCTCCGAGCGCGTAGGCGAAGAAGCGGAGAGGCCGCGCCGCCGGGATGGAGGGGTCGAGCTGCCGGAGGGACCCCGCGCACAGGTTCCGGGGGTTGGCGTAGGGCTCCTCGCCCGCCTCCTCCAACTGCCGGTTCAGGCGTTGGAAGTCGTCCTTGCGGATGTAGGCCTCCCCGCGGACGGCGACGACGGACGGAGGGTCGTCGCCGCGGAGCCGGGCGGGGATCTGGCGGATCGTGCGGGCGTTGGAGGTGACGTTCTCGCCCCGCGTCCCGTCGCCTCTCGTCGCGGCCGCCTCGAGCCGTCCGTCCCGGTAGATCAGCTCCAGGCTGACCCCGTCGATCTTCGGCTCGAGGCTGTAGCGCCGCTCGCCTTCGCTCCGGAGGTAGCGGTCGAGGCCGTCCACCCACTCCGCGAACTCCTCCTCGGAGGCGACGTTCTCGAGGGAGACCATCGGCGTGGGGTGCTCGAAGGGCTCGAATCCCTCCGCGACCCGGCCGGGGACCCGCTGCGTGGGACTCGACGGATCGACGAGCTCCGGGTGCGCCTCCTCGAGCCGGACCAGTTCGCGATAGAGCTCGTCGTACCCGGTGTCGGTCAGGGTGGGGCGGTCGAGGACGTAGTACTCGTAGTCCGCCTGGCGGATCTTCGCGCGTAGCGCCTCGATGCGGCTCTTTACCGAAGCCCCGGTCATGCGCCGATCCTACCGGCCCGGGACGGCGCCGCCCCCCCTTGTCGGTCGAGGAGGCGGCCCGTACCATCGCGCTCTTCGGCCCGGTACGAGGGGTGGGAGCCGCCTTGCCGTTCGCCCAGAACCTGTTGCTGACGGTCTACTACGCGCTGATGGCGCTGGTGTGCGTGTTCATGCTCTACCGGGCGCTGTTGATCGTCCGGTACTTCCGCCGCGACCGCCGCGACCCGGAGCCCGAGGTCCGCTTTCCCGAGCCCCCCGTGGTGACGGTGCAGCTACCGTTGTTCAACGAGCAGTTCGTGGTCGAACGGCTCCTCGAGACGGCCTGCGCGCTCGACTGGCCGAAGGACCGGCTGGAGATCCAGGTCCTCGACGACAGCACCGACGAGACGGTGGAGATCGCCGCGCGAAAGACCGCGGAACTGAGGCGACGCGGCTTCGACGTCAAGCACATCCACCGCGCCGACCGCAGCGGCTACAAGGCGGGGGCCCTCGCCGCCGCGCTGCCCCGGGCCCGGGGCGAGTTCGTCGCGATCTTCGACGCCGACTTCGTGCCGACGCCGGAATTCCTGCGACGCACGATCGACCACTTCACGGACGCCACCGTCGGCTTCGTCCAGGGCCGCTGGGCCTACCTCAACCGCGACTACAGCTGGCTGACCCAGGGCATGGGCATGCTCATGGACGGGCACTTCGTGCTCGACCAGACCACCCGCTGTCGCGGCGGCTACATCTTCAACTTCAACGGAACCGCCGGCGTGTGGCGGCGGGCGGCCATCGATGCCGCCGGCGGATGGCACTCCGACTCCATCTGCGAGGACACCGACCTCTCCTACCGGGCCTACCTCGCCGGGTACCGGGGCGTCTACCTCAAGGACCTGCCCGTGCCGTCCGAGTTGCCGGTGCAGATCACGGCGCTCAAGAGCCAGCAGCACCGCTGGGCCAAGGGCCTCACCGAGTGCTTCCTCAAGCTCTGGCCCCGCATCTGGCAGAGCGACCTCCCGCTCCGCAAGAAGCTCGAAGCCATGTTCCATCTCGGTGGCAACCTCGCGTACCCCGCATCCTTCTTCCTGGTCGTCGCGGCGCTTCCCGTGATGTTGCTGCGCATGAACGGCGCGGCGCAGGGGCCGGTCGCCACCGTGGTGGACACGATGGTCTTCCTGCTCTCCTCCGGGACGCAGGTGGTCTTCTACGTCGTCGCCACGCGGGAACTGCACGACGACTGGCTGAAACGGATGCGATGGCTGCCCTTCTTCCCCTTGGTGGGGATCGGGCTCGCCGTGAACAACGCCCGCGGCGTCCTGGAGGCGTTGACCGGCCTGAAGACGGAGTTCGTCCGAACGCCGAAGCTCGGCGTCCTCGGCGGGGACCGGGGGCTGGTCCGCAAGCGCGAGCGGATCTACACCGGAGGACGCGACTTCCTCCAGGCCGTGTTCGAGATCCTGCTCGGGGTCTACTACGTCCAGATCGGGCTCGTGCAGTGGCAGGCCGCCGGCGGCGGGGCCGGCATGACCCTGTTCCTGGCCCTCGGCCTCTTCCTCATGGGGGGGGCCACGCTCCGCGCCCTGGCGCTCAAGCGGCGCGGGGAACTCGCCGAGGCGGGGGCTCCCGCGAGCCCCCTGTTCGCCCTGCGGCTGCCCGTCTTCGCGCGACGACCGTGACGAGGGCCTCTTCCGGCTCCCTGGGTTAGGACTTTCCCTAACGTTTCATCACGGTTTGTTCAGGCATCGGCCCAATTCCTCACAAGCGGTTAAAGGCCGGCCGACCGGACGGTCGAAGCAGTAGCCGGCGCATTGAATTCCAGACAGAATCCCCCCCGGAGGGTCAATGCCCGTGGGTCGCCGGCCGACCCTACGGACGGGAGGGCGCGAGCGCCCGCGGGTTGGCAGGCTATGGCGCACATCCTTATCGTCGACGACGAGAGAGACATCCGGGAGCTTCTCCGGCGTGCCCTGGAATTGAAAGGGCATACCGCCGACCTCGCGTCGAACGGCGGTCAGGCGCAGGAACTCGTCCAGCACCGGGAGTACGACCTCGTCCTGACCGACATCCGGATGCCCGGGATGGACGGTCTCGAGCTGCTCCGGAGCATCCGCGATCAGACCGAGGGCCGGACCCCGTGCGTCATCGTCACCGCCTACGAGGAGGCGCAGTGCGCCATCGAGGCGACCCGGCTCGGCGTGCGCGACTTCCTCGTGAAGCCCTTCCAGATCCGGGAGCTTCACGACGTCGTCGAGAAGGCGTTGGACCTCCGCCAGGGCTGGCGCACCCGGGAGGAGCACCAGCAGTGGCTGGAGCAGGAGCGGCTCCGTCTGGAGCGGGAGGTCCACGACACGCTCCTCGTGGTCCTCTCCGCTTTCGGCGAGCAGCTCGAGAACACGGCCTCCGCCAAGGACCACTGCCGGCGGGTCGCCCGGGCCACGGTCGATCTCGCCAGGGCGATCGGCATCGACGACGACCAGCGCCTGAAGGACATCAACCTCGGCGCCATGCTCCACGACATCGGCAAGTTGAGGATCGACGCCACCATCTGGCGCAAGGGCCCCGACGAGCCGCTTACGGCCGAGGACTGGGTCGAGATCCGCAAGCACCCGGAACTGGGGTCCCAGATCGTCGAGCGCGTCCCGCGCCTGGCGGGAGCGGCCACGATCATCCTCCACCACCACGAGAAGTACGACGGGTCCGGCTATCCGTACGGCCTCCGTGGGGACGAGATCCCGCTCGAAGCCCGCGTCTTCCAGATCATCGATGCCTACGACTGCATGGTGGACGAGCACCGGCGGTACAAGGAGCCCAAGACCCCGCGGGAGGCGCTCGCGGAGATCCAGCGCTGCGTCCGCACCCAATTCGACCCGCATCTGGTCGGCGTGTTCGAGGCGCGGGTGTTCCCCCGTCTGGAGCGCGCCTGGCGGGAGAACGGCGGAAGGATCCCGACGAACGGTCAGGTCGAGGGGGACTTCCACAACGTCCTGTCGGGGCCCGACTGGCTGCGTTCCCGCCGCCGGCCCACATCCGCGATCCTCTGAGAGCGCGGGACGTGGTCCCGCGCTCGGGCGACGGCCGGCCTCGGCCGGCCGTGCCGGCGAACAGGCAGAGGGTGCCGCGGGGGGACCGGCGCTCGGCGGGGGGCGATGCCCTCGCACCCTCTGACAGCGCGGGACGTGGACCCGCGCTCGGGCGACGGCCGGCCTCGGCCGGCCGTGCCGGCGAACAGGCAGAGGGTGCCGCGGGGGGACCGGCGCTCGGCGGGGGGCGATCCCCTCGCACCCTCTGACAGCGCAGGACGTGGTCCCGCGCTGTCCGCCCGTCAACCCTCTCCGAGCAGCGGAGAGAACCGGTAGTACGTCTCGAGCGACAGGATCGACATCGCCGTGCTGAACAGGCGTCCGCCGTTCAGGATGGCGGTGTCGGGATCCCAGGATCCGTGGAGCTCCGGCGGCGACAGGCGCTGATGCTCGGGATACATGCGCTTGATCTTGTCGTTCCACGCCCGCCAGTAGCGACCGCCCATCTGGTACATCGCGAGCGTGCCGTAGTACCAGAAGTAGTGATACCACGCGACGGACTGCCCCTTCTCCAGGCCCTTCATCCACGTCGGAAGATAGTCCATGAGGTAGTTGGCGCACCCGATCATGTAGGGATGGCTTCTCTTCCACCCCATGAAGAAGCGGCACACCATGCCGACCGCCGTCATGGACGTCTGCTGCGGCGGTTTGGTTTCCGAGCCGGACAGCTCGAAGTAGCTCGTGAAGGCCTTGAAGAAGCGGCGTGAACCGACCTCGTAGTCGTAGTCGGTGGAGAGGTCCTCCGGGATCTCCTCCTGCCCCGTGATGTCGAACGAACAGCGCTCGAGCCAGGAATCGATCCCGTCGAGGCTCCGTTGCGCGATGTCCAGATCGACCAGAGCGCCCGCCTTGAGAGTCATCAGGACCCAGGAGGTGCACGAGGTGTCGCTCTGGAGGTACCGGGGGCCATATCGCCACCCCGCACCCGGGGTCTGGACGCGTACGAGGTAGTCGATACCCCACTGCGCGGGTTCCCGAAGCTCGTCCAGCCCGGACAGGGCGTAGCTCTCCGTCACGCCCCAGACGCCCATGGAGATGAGGTACGCGAAGATCCACGAGTCGTCGCCGCCGCCCGTCACCGGGAAGCCCCCGTCGTAGAACTGGGTCGCGGCGAGGAATTCCGAGGCACGCCGCACGGTCTCCCGGTACTTGCCGCCTTCGGCGTGATAGCCCGCCCCGAGGAACGCCAGGAGCGAGAGGCCCGTGTACGCGGGTTCGCAGCCCACCACGCCTCCGAAGCCCTTCTCGTTGCCGTCCCAGAAGCCGATGGCGTGCTGTTGCCTCTCCAACCATCGGAGCCCGTTCTCCACCGACCTCTCCGTGGTCGCGTCCAGGCCGTACAGCCCCTTCGCCATCGCCTCCCTGCGGTTCTTGGAACGATCGAACTTGGCGATCATGGGGTGCAGCGGGTGCGTGCTCTTCTCGAGCCACTCCTTCCAGCGGTCCGGCTTCCTCCCGAAGCGGTGGCCCGTCAGGCGCTCCAGGGCGAACTCCACTTCGCGCATCAGCGGTTCGCTCTCGAAGTGGGTGGTGATCAAGTCCAACAGCCCGGTGATCGCCTCCTTCTCGCGGACGTAGCCCAGTGCGCGCACCGCCTCGACCTCGTAGTCGCGGGGCTTCCGGGTGGGACTCGCCGCGTTCGCCATCTTCAGGAGCGCGGCGATGGCCTCGTGGGGCTTCACGCCCTCGAGCGCCCGGGCCGCGAACATGCGGATCGTGCGCGACTTGTCGTGGACGGCCGTCTTCAGCAGCGTGTCGTATGCGTCGTCCACGTGAAAGAGGCCGCAGAGCTCCATCGCGGTCAGCCGGACGTCTTCGTCCGAGTGGCCGATCATCGCCGGCATCGCGGCCTTCACGGCCTTTGCGGCGGTCTCCCCGAACCGGATGAGCCCCTGCCGGGCGGCGTCCCGGACCTCCCAGGAGCTCTCGTCCTCGATCATCTGGATGAAGCGATCGATGATCTCCTGGGGCACGGCGGGGAGCTGCGAATCGTGTTGCCCCTCTCCGGTGACGACCTTCCCTCCGTACTTCCCGCGCCAGGACATCCGGCCGAGCGCGAGCGCAGCGGCGTCGCGGTAGTCCTGCTTCGACGCGCGGGTCATGGACAGCAGTTCGGGGATGTCGGCCTTGGTGGCCAGTTCGGTGATCGCTTTCAGGTTGGCCTGTCGGGTCGCCTTCTTGGGATTGGAGTCCAGCACGTGGAGGAACGGCTTCAGACCTCCGGCATACCCGAGGCGTTTCAGCGCCCAGACGCCGTAGAGCCCCGCGTAGTCGCCGCGGTCCTTCTTGACCATGGCGACGAGATCTTCGAAGAACGTCTCGTCCCCCAGCACGGCGGCCGCGGAGCAGGCGGCGGCCTTGACGTCGTCCGTGCGACCGTCGATCCCGTCGAGGACGGCCTCCCGGACCTCCTTCCACGGGGCGTCCTCGGTGGGACGGGGAAGGATCGCGCAAAGCTGCAGGGCCTCCGCCTGGAGCTCCGGGCTGCGACGACCCGAGGCGAAGTGCGCCAACTCGCCGTCCACCGCGGGGTCGCCCCACGCGGCGTAGACCCGGGCGATGTTCATGAGCTCCGCGTCGTCCTTGGCGTTCAGGGCCTTCTTCGCCCACTTCTTGAAGTCGCGGACGATCTTCTTGTCCTCCCCCGGGAAGCCCATCGCCTTCAGCGCCTCCCCGGCCGCGATGGCCAGGTGCGGGTACTCGAACCGGGGGGCCGCCTCGAGAATCGGGAGCCCCGCGTCGATCGCCTTCGCGTCCGCGGCCGCCTCGATCGTCTTGTAGATCTCGGCCGGGTCGCCCCTCGACAGCTTCTCGCGCCAGGCATCCGCGTCGGCCCGGGCGGGAGGAGCCCCGGCGAGGACCAGCGGAACGAGGAAAAGAAGCGCGAGGCGGGCGTTTCGGGGCACGAGACCTCCGGGGAGGGGACGGCCACCCATTATGGGGGAGGCACCGGCCCGTGGTGTGCCTGCCCCGGACGAACGCCCGTACACTCCCGTCGTGACCGGTCGCCTGCCGCGACAGACCCTGCTTCCGGCCGTCGGGTTCGGCGTGCTCCTTCTCACGGGCCTCGTCGTGGTCGCGAGCACCGCGACCCGGCCCGAAGCCGCGTTGTATCGGGCGACGCGCGCCTACGTCGGCGCGATCACCGCCTCGGACGTGGAGCGCGCGCGCGCGTTTCACGTGGGACCCGCCGTCGACGTGCCGCGGCTCGCGGACGCGCGAGGCTGGTTCGCCCAGATCACGGCCGTCCGGGCTGCCGGCGACGGGACCGAGGGCGACGTGATCCTCGACTGGTTCGACCGCCGGGGGATGGGACGTGGCCGCGAGCGGCTCCGCTGGATCCAGGTTCCGGGACGGGGGTGGCGGATCGGGGCCACCGCCTTCGGAAGCTAGCCGGCCGTGTCGGACGTGCCCATCCATGAGGCCGTGCGGCACGCTGGCCTGGGGGCGATCGCCTCCGTTCGTCCTCCTGGCGTACGGTCGTAGGCGGCGTCGCTCCCCATCCAGCGCGCCGATCGGAGGCGAACGCCTCTGGGGGACACCCTCGGGGGTCCCCACGGGCGTCTTCCCTGGCACACGACCTGGCGCTCCAGGGGACGAGCCGGCATTGCCGGCGGGGGCGTGCAGGCGGACGCCGCGGACGTTCTCATGGAGGGGCGGCGGCGCCGCCGGACCCCGTGGAACCCCTGCCATGCGACCCATCGTTCTGCCCCTCCTGCTCCTCCTGGCCCTGATCGTCGGGGCTGCCGCCCCGGCCGCGGCGGACGTCCTCGAGCTGAAGGACGGCCGCCTGGTCGAGGGGATCGTCGTGCGCTCGGGCGACGTCTACGTCGTCCACAGCCGCTTCGGCGTGGCCGAGATCCCCGCCGATCGGGTCAAGGCGCGCCACGAGGCCCGCGACCTGGACGCCCAGATCCAGGAGCACGTGGCCGCGCTGGACCCCGACGACATGGCGAACCGGGCCCTGCTCGCGAAGTGGCTCGTGGGGGTCGGCCGCGAGGAGGAGGGGAAGGCCATGGCCGAGGCCGTACTCGAGGAGGATCCCGAGAACGCCGTGGCCCACGGGGTGCTCGGCCACATCCGCCACCACGGCGTCTGGTGCACGCCCGAGGAAGCCAAGCGGGCCGAAGGCCTGGAGAAGCACGGGGACGCCTGGTACACGCCGGCCGAGTGGGCGAACACGAAGGCCGAGGAGCGCGAGAAGGCGGTGGCGGCCGAGCGCAGGGCCTGGCAGGAACGCGTGGGCCACGAGGTCAACACCGCCGTGCGGCTGATGTTGAGCCCCGACCCCAGGCTCCGCGAGCGCGGACGCAAGACCCTCGCGTCCCTCGCGAAGGAGTACGACGACCCGAGCCTCGCGGCGCTGGCCCGCCGCGTGGACGCCTACGTGGAGGCGCTCGACGAGATGCGCCGCCAGGAAGCCGCCGCCTACGCGGCCGGGACGCCGCTCGGGCCGGGGACGGGCAGCGTCCTCGGCGAGATCCGCGCCACGCTCAGCCGGCTCAAGCGGCCCATCCAGGAGTTCCAGACCAGCCTGGGCAGCAACATCGGCAACGCCCCCGTCAAGATCCAGCTGCCCGAGCTCGAAGTCATCCGCGTCCGCACGACCGGCGTCATCCCCGTCGTCGTCCACTGACAACGAGGCAGCCGTGGGCGCCCGGCGGTCCCCGGTGGCTGACAACCTGACAGGCCTTCCCGCGGCGCCGCCCCGCCCCTCGCGCGTGCGCGTCGCCGTAAGTGGCTTCGCCCCAGGCTCTTGAGGCCACGTGGCGGGGTCGGCCGGGCTCTGGCACCGGGCTTGCCCCCCGGCCGCGAGCACCATGACTCCGAATCCGGCCGTCCTCATCAGCCTGCGTCAGGAGCTCCGTCTCGGCGACGAGCTCGAGCGCCGGCTCGTGGACCAGGTGCACCATCTGGGCTTCTCGCCCGAGGTCGCCCCCGACGGCTGCGTTGCCGTGACGTGGGTTCGGGAGCGCCCCTTCGCCGCCTCCCTGTTCGACTGGCGGACGGAAGGCGGCGGCGGCACCGCGGCCTGGCGCGCGATCCACCGGGTGCTCGGGCGGCGCCTCGTGCTCATGGCACGGGAACCCCGCCGGGACCTCTGGTTCGAGGCGCTGAGCGAGGGGGTGGGCGCCGTGCTCCCCCTCCCGCCCCGCGAGCCCATGGTGCGCGCCGCGCTCTCGGCCGCGACCGGGAAGGGCTGGAGGCCCCCCGGCGGACCGGCACGCCGGTTTTGACCCATACGTCCATCCAGGAAGCGACTGCACAGACCGAGGAGGGGAGCCCCCCCATGGCGAAGCCCAAGATCAAGCCGCTGTACGACAAGGTGCTCGTGGAGCGCCTGAAGGCCGAGGACAAGACGGCCGGAGGGATCGTGCTCCCGGACACCGCGAAGGAGAAGCCCACCGAGGGCCTCGTCGTCGCCACCGGCGACGGCCGTCTCACCAAGGACGGCGACAAGATCCCCCCGTCGGTGAAGGCGGGCGACCGCGTTCTCTTCGGTTCCTACGCCGGGACCGAAATCAAGTCCGATGGCAAGGAGTACATGATCCTCGACGAGAGCGAGATCCTCGCCGTCGTCGATGACAAGCCGTGGGGCCGTGCCAAGAAGGGCAGCAAGTAACTCTTGCCTGCGCGCAGAGGAAGGAATCGGAGCCAACGATGACCGCCAAGCAGATCGTCTACGACCAGGACGCGCGTGAGCGCATGCGTGCGGGCGTGCGCCAACTCGCCCGTGCCGTGAAGGTCACCCTCGGCCCCCGAGGCCGCACCGTCGTGATCCAGAAGTCCTTCGGCACGCCGACCGTCACGAAGGACGGTGTCACGGTCGCCAAGGAGATCGAGGTCAAGGACCCGTACGAGAACATCGGAGCCCAGATGGTGAAGGAGGTCGCCTCGAAGACCTCCGACATCGCGGGCGACGGGACGACCACCGCGACCGTGCTCGCGGAGGCCATCTTCGAGGAGGGCCTCAAGAACGTCGCGGCCGGCGCCAGCCCGATCGCGATCAAGAACGGCATCCAGGCCGCGGTGGACGCCATCGTGGCGCGCCTCGGCAAGATGTCCACGGCCGTCAAGACGAGCAAGGAGATCGCGCAGGTCGGCGCGATCGCCGCGAACAACGACCAGGCCATCGGTGATCAGATCGCCGAGGCCATGGACCGTGTCGGCAAGGACGGCGTCATCACCGTCGAAGAGGGCAAGGGCCTCGAGAACACCGTCGACTGGGTCGAGGGCATGCAGTTCGACAAGGGCTACCTGTCGCCCCACTTCATCACGAAGCCCGAGACCATGAGCTGCGAGCTCGAGGGCCGCTACGTCCTCGTGCACGAGAAGAAGCTCTCGAACGTGCGCGACATGCTTCCGCTCCTCGAGAAGGTCGCCAAGAGCGGCAAGGGCCTGCTGATCGTCGCGGAGGACGTAGACGGCGAGGCGCTCGCGACGCTGGTCGTCAACCGCCTCCGGGGCATCTTCCAGTGCTGCGCCGTGAAGGCCCCGGGCTTCGGCGACCGCCGCAAGGCCATGCTCCAGGACATCGCCGCGCTCACCGGCGCGACGCCGGTCATGGAGGACCTGGGGATCGACGTCCAGAACCTCGACCTCAAGGACCTCGGGCAGGCGCAAGCGCGTCGTCGTCGACAAGGAGAGCACGACGATCATCGAGGGCGGCGGCAAGAGGCAGGACATCCAAGCCCGGATCGAGCAGATCAAGTCCGAGCTGGAGAAGACCACCTCCGACTACGACCGCGAGAAGCTCGAGGAGCGGCTGGCCAAGCTCGCCGGAGGCGTGGCGCAGATCAACGTCGGCGCCGCGACCGAGGCCGAGATGAAGGAGAAGAAGGCCCGCGTCGAGGACGCCCTGCACGCCACGCGCGCCGCGGTGGACGAGGGGATCCTGCCCGGCGGCGGCGTCGCGCTCCTGCGCTGCCAGAAGGTGCTGGACGACCTGACCAAGAAGAACGAGGGCGACATCCGCGTCGGCATCCAGATCGTGCGGCGGGCTCTCGAAGCGCCGCTGCGCCAGATCGCCGCCAACGCCGGCGTGGACGGCTCGATCGTCGTGCAGAACGTGCGCGACGCGAAGACCGAGACGCAGGGCTACAACGCGGCCACCGACAAGTACGAGGATCTCGTACAGGTCGGCGTCATCGATCCGACGAAGGTGGTTCGCACCGCGCTCCAGAACGCGGCCTCGATCTCGACGCTCCTCCTCACCACGGAGGCGGTCATCACGGAGGTGCCCGAGGAGAAGAAGCCCGCGCCCGCCGCGCCCGGCGGCGGCATGGGAGGCATGGGCGGAATGGGCGGAATGGGCGGAATGGGCGGCATGGGCGGCTTCTAGCCTGCACTGCCCGCGAAGCGCGCGACGGGACAGCCCGAAGTCACGGTCCATTCGGGGGCTACGCCGACAGGTGGTCCCCGTTCCCCGTCCACGGGGTGTCCTGGTGCGTCGCTCGGGTTCGAGGCCAAGGCGCGAGGAGGAGGCGACCCCGTAGGGTCGCCGACGACGAGCAACGCCGGCATCGGACGCGAGAGGCGTAGCAGGGCCGCGCGATTCCACGTCCGTTCGCGGGTAGTGCAGGCTCGCCTGCACTGCCCGCGAAGCGCGCGACGGGACAGCCCGAAGTCACGGTCCATTCGGGGGCTACGCCGACAGGTGGTCCCCGTTCCCCGTCCACGGGGTGTCCTGGTGCGTCGCTCGGGTTCGAGGCCAAGGCGCGAGGAGGAGGCGACCCCGTAGGGTCGCCGACGACGAGCAACGCCGGCATCGGACGCGAGAGGCGTAGCAGGGCCGCGCGATTCCACGTCCGTTCGCGGGCAGTGCAGGCTCGCCTGCACTGCCCGCGAAGCGCGCGACGGGACAGCCCGAAGTCACGGTCCCCTCGGGGGCTACGCCGACAGGTGGTCCCCGTTTCCCGTCCACGGGGTGTCCTGGTGCGTCGCTCGGGTTCGAGGGCAAGGCGCGAGGAGGAGGCGACCCCGTAGGGTCGCCGACGACGAGCAACGCCGGCATCGGACGCGAGAGGCGTACGACCGATTCGCCATACGGAACCCCTCTCGCCCGCCGGGTTCGCCTCCTTGGAGTCCTCCCGGCCCCGGACACGAGGGCCGCGCGATTCCACGTCCGTTCGCGGGTAGTGCAGGCTAGCTCGCTTGGCCGAACATCCATCGCAGCGCGTGGTCCTTGAGGTCGTGGAGCCGCGTCACACGGCTCGCGGCCTCGGGGTCGCCCGAGACCAGGACGGGGCCGTCGTCGGCCCCGTCCGGCTCCACTCCGTGGCTGCCCCGGACGAGGCCCGTGTCGAGCGGGACCACGTCCATGCGGTAGCGGAAGCCGAGCTTCTTCTGCAGCAGGCGCCGGGCGACCCGCAGCGCCGGCAGGGCCAGGGCCGGATCCACGAAGAGTTCCAACGGGTCGTACCCGGGCTTGCGGTGGATATCCACGGTGCGCGCGAAGTCGGGGGCCTTCGCGTCGTCGAGCCAGTACGGGTAGGCGAACCAGGCGTCTGGCTCGGCCAGCAGCACCAGGTCGCCGGCCCGCGGGTGGTCGAGGCCGGCCAGGCGGCGGCCGTCGCCCTCGAGCACCCGTGCCACGCCCGCGGTGCCCTCCATCAGCGCGCGGACGCGTATGCGGTCGGCGGGGTCGCGGACGTGGACGTGGGCGACCTGGTGGTCCGCCACGGCAAAGGCGCGGCTCTCGAAGACGTCGAGCCCCTCGCCGAACGGGCCGTCCCGGACGGCGAGGAGCCCCTCCTCCCGCAGCCGCCGGTTGGGGAGCACCGCCCGCCCAACCGCGCGGAGCCCGTACTCGGAGAAGGCGACGACCTCGGCGCCGATCTCGGTCGCCGCGTCGAGGACCCGTCCCGCCGCCTCGTCCACCTCCGCCACGCGTGCCGGCGTCCCCGCGTGGCTCGGTCCGAGGCGCTGGAGGTCGTAGTCGAGGTGCGGGAGGTAGACCAGCGTGAAGGTCGGGCGGTCCCGTCGCAGGACGTGCGCTGCGGCGCGGGCGATCCAGTCGGTGGACGCGAGACCCGCGCGCGGACCCCAGAAGGCGTGGAAGGGGAACGCGCCGAGGGCCCGTTCCAGGCCCGGGGCGAGGTCCGCCGGGCGCCCGTGGATGCCGAAGACCTTCGACCCGTCCGATCCGTACCAGGGTTTGGGCGTGACGGAGAGGTCCACGGGTGCGCCCTGGTTGAACCACCAGAAGAGCTTCGCCGCGCGAAAGGGCACGCCGCGCTCCGCGGCGATCCGGCGCGCGGCGGCGTACACGGTTTCGCCCCGGATCAGCCCGTTGGACTGGAGCCAGAAGCGGATCTCCCCCGTGTCGCGGTGAAACCAGCCGTTTCCGACCACGCCGTGCCCCGACGGGTCGAGCCCGGTGAGGGCCGTCGCCTGCGCCGTGGCCGTGACGGCGGGAATCACACCACCCAGCGCCCGCCGGCTGCCCCGTTCGCCGAGCGCCGCGAGCCGCGGCGCATGCGCGAGGAGCCGCGGCGTGAGTCCCACGACGCAGAGCCAGACGAGCCGCTTCGGAGCCTCCATCCCTCCATGCTAGCCGGGCCTTCGCGGCGTAGAATCCGGCGAGGAGGACCGATGCCCAAGTTGTTCCTGGACGAGGGGGAGCGCCACCTCCTGGTCGACCTGGAGATCGGAGAGACCCTGGCGATCGGACGCAGCCCGGCCGCCGACCTCCCGCTCACCTCCGAGCGGGCCAGCCGCCGGCACTGCCGCATCGAGGCGCGGGGCTCGGGCCACGTCCTCGTGGATCTCGGGTCCAGCAACGGAACCGCGGTGGGCGGCGTCCGGGTCCGCACGGAGCACCACCTGGTGGACGGGGACCGGATCGACGTCGGCGACGCGCGTCTGGTCTACCGCACGGCCTGAGAGAGGATCCATGCCGCTCGCGTTCATCCGTTCGATGCCGTCGAAGGCCCGGATCCCGATCGCCCGCCTACCCTTCTGGATCGGTAGCGATCCCTCTGCCGACCTCGTGCTGGACCATCCGTCGGTGCTTCCCCGCCACGCCAAGGTGAAGCTCGTTCGCGGCGAACCGATGCTCTCCGCGACGGACAACGCGCACATCTTCGTGAACGGCCTCGTCGCGCCGCTCTGGTCGCTTCGCACCGACGATGTGGTGATGTTGGCGGACGACGGCCCGCGGCTTCGCTTCCAGCAACGGATCGGCGTCGGCACGATCCGTCCCGACGTGCCGCTGGCGACGGCCTGGCTGCGGGATGCCGCGTTCTCCACCGCCCGGGGCCCCTTCGCCTACGGGGCGGGCCGGCCGCTCGGCAACGGGAGCGAGGGGAGTGCGCGCGTCGTGGAAGACCCCGGCGGCGATCCGCCGCTCGTCGTCAAGATCCTCGGTCCCGTGCGGAACCCGGAGGACGCCGACCACCACCTCCGGCTCGTGAGCCTCCTCGCCGGCTCGCCGCACCCGGACCTCGCCACCGTGGTGGACGGGGGCATCGTGCGGACCGGCGACGGCAATCGGCGGTGGCTGGTCACGCGCTGGGTCGAAGGGCGGACCGCGAAGGAGCGGATGGCGCCCGCCGGGCCGCCACCGGTCGCGGTGGTGATGCGCGTGCTCTCGAGCATCGCCCGGGCGCTCGCCCACCTCCACGCCCGCGGCGTGGTCCACCGCGATGTCTCGCCGGCGAACGTCGTGATCCGCGAGGATGCGAGCGCCGCCCTCATCGACCCCGGGCACGCGCGGATCGCCTCCTCGGAGGCGCGGCGGATCCCAGCCGTGGTCGGCACGCCGGGGTTCGTCGCGCCCGAGGCGGTTCTCGCCGGCGGCCCGCCTCCGACGCGCTCCGCCGACGTCTACGGGCTGGCGGCGGTCGGATACGCGCTGCTCTGCGGGCGCTCGCCGGCGGCCGGCGAGGACGTGCTCGCCGCCCTGGCCCGCTCCGCGTCGCGCCCGCCGACGCCCGCCGAGCTCGGGATCGACGTGCCGGCGCCGCTGGAGAAGCTGTTGTTCCAGGGGCTCGAAGCGGACCCGCGGCGACGGCCCTCCGCCCGACGGATGGCGGAGTCGTTCGAGGGGATGGCGTGAAGAGCGTACGCCTGCGCGGCGGTCCCCCGGTCCACCCCTTCGTCTACTCCAAGCGCGTGCTGCGCCCCGAGCGCGGGACCGCGGACGGTGACGTCGTCCGCCTCCTCACCCGCGAGGGCCGCGCGGTCGGCTACGGGTTCTACAACGGGCGTTCGCTCGTCGCCATTCGCGTCCTGTCCACCGATCCCGCCGTCCCTCCGGACGAGGCCTGGCTCCGGGCGCGCGTCCGCGAGGCGGATCGCCTCCGGCGGGACCTCCTCCGCCTGCCGGCCGTGACGAACGCCTGGCGCGTGGTCCACGCCGAGGGGGATGGTCTGTCCGGTCTGGTGGTGGACCGCTTCGGCGAGGTCGGCAGCGTGGCGCTCTTCTCGCTCGGCTGGGAGCGGCGGCTGGATGAACTGCGGGAAGTCCTCCGCCGGGAGGCCGGTCTCGAACGTCTGGTCGTGCGCGCCGACCCGAAAGCCGTTCGCCACGAAGGGTTCCGCCTCCCGGAACCGGAACCGGTCGGGATCGTGGACATCCGCGAGAACGGCGTGATCTACCGCGTCGATCCGGCCGGGGGCCACAAGACGGGCTTCTTCCTCGACCAGCGCGACAACCGAGCCTGGGTGGCGTCGGTGAGCGCCGGCCGGAGCGTCTTCGACGGCATGACCTACACGGGCGGCTTCGCCCTCGCGTGCGCCGCCGCGGGCGCCGCGTCGGTCCGGGGCATGGACCTCGACGAGGAGGCGATCGCCCGCGCCCGGGAGAACGCGGCCGCCGGCGGTCTCGAGGTGGGGTTCGAGCACGGCGACGTCTTCGACGCGCTGCGGGGCCTCGCCGCCTCGGAGGCGTCGCGACAGCCCGAGGTGGTGATCGTGGACCCTCCGAAGTGGGCCCGGGACCGCGCGGGTCTCGGCGCGGCGCTCCACCGCTACCGCGACCTGAACCGGCTGGCCATCCAGGCCGTCCGGCCGGGCGGTCTCCTCTGCACGTGCTCCTGTTCCGGTCTGGTCTCGGAGAGCGCCCTGCTCGACGTGATCCGCGGCGCCTCCCTCGACGCGGGCCGTGCCGTCCGGATCCTGGCCCTCTCCGGCGCCGCGCCCGACCATCCCGTCGCGACGACCTTCCCCGAGGGCCGATACCTCAAGTGCGTGCTCGCGTCGGTCGCGTCCGCGTGAGCGCCTACGAGCGTTCGAGCAGCGCCTCGGCCTGGTCCTCGAGTCCCGTCCCCTTCAGCTTCGAGATCAGCTTGCGGACGTCGCCCTTGACCTTGACGCCTTCCGACTCGAGACGCGACTCGAGGTCCGCGATGGCCGCCTTCGCGCCGTCGAGGACCTCGGTCCGCGTGGCCTCGAGGCGGGCCTTCGCCGCGTCGGGCCAGTCTCCGCTCTTCTTCGCGACCTTGTCGAGCTCCTTGAGGGCCTTCGCGTACTCGCCGTCGGCCCGCTTCTCCCAGGCTTCCTTCTCCGCGCCGAGGAGCTTCACCCACTCCTTCCCCGAGAAGCCCTCGCCGTGCGCCTCCGCGAGCGTCTCCCGGGCATCCTTCGCCGCATCCATGATCTCGCCGGCGGGCGTCCCGCCCTGCCAGCGACGGATCTCCTGCAGCGTGTAGGGATCCACCAGACAGGTGAACGGGACCTTCCCCGTGTCGTTGTAGGTGCCCGCCTTGCTGTGGTTCAGGGCGAGCATCTCGTCCGAGGTGAGGCCCGGGAACTCGCACATGAACCGTCCCTTCTCGCCGCGTCGCGTGCCCTCGTAGGTAGCGGCACGGTCCTCCTTCTTCTCGATCCCTTCCTCGAGTCGGCTCAGGGAGATCACTTCCACCGTGTTCTCGGCCGCGAACTCGATGTACTTGCGGCTGCACATGACCGACTTGTGCATGCTCCAGCACGGTCCGCAGTAGAAGCCGTGGCTGTGCACGACGATCGGCACGTTTCGGAGCTTGGCTTCGGCGACGGCGTCGTCCCACGTGCGCGACAGGCGCACGCACTCCACCGGTTCCGGGTCCTTGTCCTTCGCGGCGGAGAAGGGTGCCGCGAGCAGGACGCCCAGAATCGACAGGATGAAGACGAGATGGCTGCGATGCATCACCATGACCTCCCGGCCGGGACGAACTCGATTCCCCGGTCCGGCGACCGTGCCACGAAGTGCGGCCTGTGGAGAGGCTGGGAACGCCCCACCCGCGGAGGGAATCGCCTCCGGGCATGGAGTGGGGCGTTCCCATCGGCACGAGGCGGATTCCTGGGGGAGCGGGAGCGGAGCCGGTAGCATCCCGCTGGTGGCGCTCGATCTCCTGCTGCTCGGCCTGGGCTTCCTGCTCCTCTACTTCGGTGCCGAGTGGCTCGTGAAGGGCGCGTCCTACCTGGCGCGGAGCTTCGACATCCCGCCGGTGGTCATCGGGCTGACCGTCGTGGCGTTCGGCACGTCCGCGCCGGAGTTCGTGGTCAGCTTCATCTCCTCGATCGAGGGGAACAGCATGATCGCGGTCGGGAACGTGTTCGGAAGCAACATCTGCAACATCGCCCTCGTGCTGGGGATCGCTGCGGTCGTGCAGCCGATCACCTGCCACCGCGTCGTCGTGCGCCGCGACATCCCCATCATGCTCGGAGTCAGCGTAGTCGTCCTCCTGCTGTGCATGGACGACGTCCTGACCCAGGTCGAGGGGGCCGCGCTCTTCGGCGGTCTCATCGGCTACATGCTCCTGAACTACCTGTTCATCAGGAAAGGGACGTCCCGCGACTTCGAGATCCCCACGGAGGAACCCGCCGACGAGGGCCTCGTGTCGCTCCGGGCCGCCGCCCTCGTGCTCCTCTGCGCGGGCGGCATCGGGACGCTGGGGCGCGCCAACCCCACGACGGTCGTCGTCGCGGGCGGCCTCGCCCTGTGCGTGCTGGTCGTCGTCGTGGCGCAGCAGGGCTTTCGCCTCCGCGCGCGCTCGCGCTTCCTCATGGTCCTGGTCGTGGTCGCGGGGATCTACGGCGTCGTCGAGGGTGCGGACGTGGTGGTGGACAGCGCCCGGAGCGTGATGAGCTTGCTCGGCGTGAGCGAGAAGTTCGTCGGGTTGACCATCGTGGCGTTCGGCACGTCCCTCCCCGAGCTGGCCACCTCGGTCGTGGCGGCGATGCGCAAGGAGATGGACATTTCCGTCGGAAACCTCGTGGGCAGCAACGTGTTCAACCTGCTCGGCGTCCTCGGGCTGGCGTCCGTGGTGAGGCCGATCGCCATCCCGGGGGGCTTCGTCGAGAGCGGGATGCTCGTGGACGGGCTGGTCATGCTCGGCACGAGCGCCCTGCCGCTCTTCTTCCTGTGGCGCAACGCCGCCGTGCGCCGCCGCGACGGCTTGGTTCTGCTGACGTGCTACGTGGGTTTCCTCGCCTACCTCGTGCTCCGCCGCTGATCGCCTCAGCCGCCGACAGGAGAGCACCGAAGGGAATCGAATCCGGGGATTCCGCCGACTGCGGACCTCTTGCCTCAGCGGCGCTTCGCCTGGTTCGCGACGGCGGCGGCGGCGCGCTTGGCGGCCTCGGGATCTCCGAGGTAGCGGTGCCCGGTCGGCGTCAGATCGTCCTTCAGCTCGTAGACGAGAGGAATCCCGGTCGGAATGTTCAGCCCGACGATCTCCTCGTTGGAGATGCCGTCGAGATGCTTCACGAGGGCGCGCAGGCTGTTGCCGTGCGCCGCGATGAGCACGCGCTCGCCCCGGCGGACGGCGGGGGCGATCTCGTCGTTCCACGCCGGCAGGAACCGGTGGACCGTGTCCTTCAGGCACTCGGTCAGCGGGATCTCCGCGGGATCGAGGCTCGCGTACCGCCGGTCGTGCCCCGGCCAGCGCTCGTCGTCGCGGGTGAGGGCGGGCGGTTGGACGTCGTAGCTGCGGCGCCAGATGTGGACCTGCTCGGCGCCGTGCTTCTCTGCGGTCTCCGCCTTGTCGAGCCCCTGGAGCGCGCCGTAGTGCCGCTCGTTCAGGCGCCATCGGCGGTGGACGGGAAGCCACATGAGGTCCATGTCCTCCAGCACGATCCACAAGGTCCGGATGGCGCGCTTGAGGACGGACGTGTAGGCCACGTCGAAGGTGAGTCCCTCTTCCCGGAGCAGCTTCGCCGCCTCGTGGGCTTCCCGGACTCCCTTCTCGTTCAGGTCCACGTCGGTCCATCCCGTGAAGCGATTCTCCTTGTTCCACGTGCTCTCGCCGTGTCGAAGCAGGACCAGCGTCTTCATGCGCGTCTCCTCTGCCTCTCGTCTACAGCAGGCTGACGGGGCGGGCGATCGGCATCCGCCATCCGACGCCGAACGCGGTGGGGGTCACCTTCAGTCCCGGGGCCATCTGCCGGCGCTTGTACTCGGCGAGCTCGACCATCCGCAGCACCCGCTCGGCGGTCGCGCGGTCCTCACCGGCCGCCACGAGGTCGTCCAGGCTGCAACCCTGTTCGACGCGCGCCCTCAGGATCCGGTCGAGAACGGGGTAGGGGGGGAGGCTGTCCTCGTCCTTCTGATCCGGCCTCAGTTCCGCGGACGGCGGGCGCGTGACCGTTCGTTCCGGAATCCGCCCCCGGGCGAGGTACAGCCGGGCCAGGCCGTAGACCTTCGTCTTCCAGACGTCGGAGAGGACGGCGAGGCCTCCGTTCATGTCGCCGTAGAGCGTGGCGTAGCCCACGGCCATCTCGCTCTTGTTCCCGGTGGCGAGGACCAACGCTCCCCACTTGTTCGAGAGCGCCATCAAGATCGTGCCGCGGATGCGCGACTGGAGATTCTCTTCCGTCGCGTCGAACGGTCGCCCGCCGAACGAGGGAGCCAGCAGCCGGAGCAGGCCCTCGTACGGCCCGCCGATGGGGATCGAACGGAACGCCACGCCCAGGACCCCCGCCTGTTCCCGAGCGTCCTCGAGGCTCATCGCGGCGGAGAAGGGGCCCGGCATGGCCACCGCGGTCACGTTCTCCGCGCCCAGGGCGTCGGCGGCGAGGCCGACGGTCACGCCCGAGTCCACCCCGCCCGAGAGTCCCACGATCGCCCGCGAGAACCCCGTCTTGCGGAAGTAGCCGCGGATGCCCATCACCAGGGCGCGCCGCAACTCCTCGGCGCCTTCCGGGTCGCCGGGAGCGAGATCCTCTCGATCCCTTCCCTCCCCGGGCGCGAAGGGATCGACGGTGCAGAAGTCCTCCTCGAAGGCGGCGAGACGGAGCACGTCGCTCCCGTCCGCGGCGAACACGCGGCTGCACCCGTCGAAGAGGACTTCGTCGTTCGCACCTACTTGCTGGCACGCGATCAGGGGGACCCCCATCCGGCGTGCCTCGGCCGAGAAGAGGGAGCGGCGGTGGGCGTCCTTGCCCTGGTGGTAGGGCGACGCGGCGATCGCGACCGCGAGGTCGATGCCCGCGCTCGCCAGGTCGGCCGGCGGGTCGGCCGCGTAGAGGCGCCGTCCCCGGACGAGATCCTTCACCCAGAGGTCTTCGCAGACGAGGAGGCCCACCCGCCGGCCCGCCACCTCGACGACGCCGGGCCGGCGTCCCGGTTCGAAGTAGCGGTGCTCGTCGAAGACGTCGTAGGTGGGCAGGAGCCGTTTGGCGTAGGTCGCCCGGACGCCGCCCGCCTCGACCAGGAGGGCGGCGTTGAGCAGCGGGCGCCCCACGGGTTCGGGGTTGGGAACCACGGAGCCGAGGATTGCCGGCGGGCCGTCCGCGAAGCGACGGGCCAGGTCACCGACGGCCTCGCCGGCGCGTTCTACGAGAGCCGGCCGGAGCAGGAGATCCCGCGGGGGGTAGCCGACGACGGCCAACTCGGGCACGACGAGGAGGTCGGCCCCCTCGGACCGGGCGCGCTCCCAGGCCGCGGCGATGCGCCCGGCGTTGCCGCCGACATCGCCGGCCGTGGTGTCGATCTGCGCCAGGGCGAGCTTCACGGGCACCTCCGGGGCCGGCCTCGAAGTCTACGAGGACCGGCCCCGTCCGGCACCCCGAGCGGCCCTCCGGACCCCCCGAATCCCCGGCGGAGTGCCACTTGACGTGGGTTGGGGCAGGGGTATAGGTACCCCCGCTGTTGGAGCGTGTCTCCAACGGTCGCTGGGAGGCTACTTCCATGGCGTCCGGTCTGAACGAAAGCTTCTTCGAGGAACTCCTCGACCGCCTCTTCCCGGCCCCTCTCGCCGCGTTCGCGAAGGAGGACGACGACGAGGATCTCGACGACGAGGACGACGAGGACGACGGGGACGAAGAGGACGACGAGGATCTCGATGACGACCTCGACGACGACCTCGACGACGAGGATCTGGACGACGACGAGGACGACGACGAGGACGAGGACGAAGAAGAAGACGACGACGACGACGACGAGGATGACGACGACGAGGATGACGACGACCTCGACGACCTCGAAGACGACGACGAAGACTGGGATGACGACGAGGACTGGGACGACGACGACGACGACGAGGACTGGGACGACGACGACTAGCCTCGATGCCCGCGAAGCGCGCGACGTGACGGCCCGAAGTCGTGGGCCGTCAGGGGGCTACAGGGTCGTGCGGGTCTCGTTCCCGTTCCACAGGGTGCCGTGGTGCGGAGCTCGCGTTCGAGGGCAAGGCGGGAGAGGCGTACGACCGATTCGCCATGCGGGATCCCCCTCGCCCGCCGGACTCGCCTCCTCGGAGTCCTCCCGGCCCCGGACACGAGGGCCGCGCGACTTCAACGCCCGTTCGCGAACGATGAGGTCAGGGCCTGGCCGGAAACACGTCTTGCAAGAGGCGCGTGCAGAGGGTGAGAGTCGTTGACGGACAGGCCCTTAGGGCCTGGCCGGGAACAAGTGTTGAGAAGGACGCTCGGATTCGCGTCGGATGTGGTCATGACGAGGGAGCGGATCCGGAGGCGTAGCGCCAGCTACGCTGAGGAATTCGCGACCGAGGAAGGGCCGCAGGCGGCGTGAAGGCGAGTGGAAAGGGCGACACTCATTCACGGACGGGCCCTTAGCCCGGGTCCTCTGACTTCCCTGCAGCGGGCTCCCGGCTCCGTCGCTTCGCGTCCTGGGCGCGTCTCGCGACCTCCAGGATCGCCTCGCCATACCGTTCGGCGCGCTTCGGCCCCACGTCGGGATCCGCCGCCAGTTGTTCCGTCCCTCCCGGGATCTCGTGCGCGATGCGCCCCAGGGCCCGGTTGGGGAGCACGACCAGGTTCGGGACGCCGCGCGCGCGAGCCTCCTTGCGACGCCACGCACGCAGCGCATCCTCCCTCGCGCGGACGACCTTCCTCCGCGCCGCCTCGGCCGCGTCGACGCGCACGCGCTCGCCCTTCGGCGGTTCGCGTCCGCCGTCGGCATCGGCGAGTCCGTCGCGGACCGCGCCGAGGATGGGCGAGCCGAACCGCCGCCGGATGCCGGCGGGCACGACCCGCAGGTCCTCCGGACGGCGCGGATCGCGCGGCGGACGAAGTGCGAGATCGACCATCATCCGCGGCGGGAGCACCTTGAACGGCGGACGGTCGAGGCGGGCCGCCTCCGCGTCGCGCCACACCCAGAGGCGACGCAGGATCGCCCGGCCCGCCGCATCGAGACGGTTCGCCCCCTTGAGCCCCCGCCACCCTTCGGGGTCGAACACCGGTTCCATGCCCTGCCGGCCCGCCAGCCGCCGGAATTCGATGTCCCCTTCCTCGACGAGATCCTCCTCCGCCAGGCGCGCGCCGAGCCGATCCCGGAGCAGCGGCAGGTACGCCGTGTCCCGGTGGAGGTAATCCAACTGCTCGGCCGTCAGCGGCCGTTTGCCCCAGTCGGCCTTCTGGAACTTCTTGTCCAGTTCCACGCCCGTCGCCTCCCGGACGAGGTCCGCGAGCCCCACCTTCTCCTCGCCCAGGATCGTCGCCGCGATCATCGTGTCGAAGACCCGGTGGAAGCGGAAGGCGTGTTCCCGCGAAAGCAGTGCGATGTCGTAGTCGCCGCCGTGGAAGAGGACCTCCACGTCCTCGCGGTCGATCGCCCGCGCGAGGGGCGATAGGTCCTCCACGGCGAGCGGGTCCACGATGAAGTTCCGCGTCCCGACCGTCACCTGGACGACACAGACCCTCTCCCGGTAGGCGAAGAGGCTGTTCGCCTCGACGTCGAGCGCGATCCGCGACGCCTGCCGTACCGCCTCCGCCAGCCTCTCCAACTCCGCCCTCGTCTCCACCAGCAGAGGAGGCGTGGGATCCGGGGGGGAGGAAGATTCGATCATCGGGACACCATACCCGCCCGTCGTGATCCTGGACCTGCGTACGGTGCGCGTTCACAGTCGGGACGAGCGTCGAGGCTCTCTCGCCCCGCGGGCGGGGGGGCTGCCCCGATGGGGTCCGCGACATGCGTCCGGCTCCGGGGCGAGGGAACCCGCCTACCGGGGGACGTCGTTCCGGTTCTCTCCGTGGGGGAGGGGGCCTCCCGGTTCGCGGCCTCGTGCATCGCCCTCGAAGCGGAACACGATCCGCGTCCGGCGGGAGGGGGCGACCGCAGCGGGCGGAACGCCGCGTGTCCGGCGGCAGGGCTCGCCCGCCCCCGAGACGGCGGCCGGGATCGACCGCGCGGGGACGCTACGCCGGCCTCCTCGCCTCCACCTTCGCTTCGACCCTCGCCCATCGGGCGCCGGCGTCCGCCGCGATCTTCAGGTCCTCCGGCGCGTCCACGTCGAAGCAGACGTCGGGGTCGTGGACGGCGAGCCGGACGGTGTCGCGTTGGTGGCGCAGCAGGATCTCCCGCGCTCCCTGGCGATCCCCCCGGAGGAAGAACTCCTGGGCGAGGTCTGCGGCGTACATGCCGGGATGCCCGCCGAGGCCGCGGTAGGTCGGGATCACGATCCGGCACGGTCGGGCGAGGAACGTCGAGACCAGCCGATCGATCAGGTCGTCGGGGACGAACGGGACGTCCGCCGGGTGGATCAGGAAGTCCTTGCCGTCGAGGTGGGGAGAGCGGAGCGCGGCGCGGATGGACGTGATCATGCCGTTCTCGGGCGCGGGGTTCTCCACGAGGTGCACGTGCGGGCCGGCGAGCCAGGAGTACTCCCTCTCCTGCTCGGGGCCGTGCACGACGACCACTTCGCGGACCTTGCGCGCCTTGACGAACGCACTCACGACGCGCTCGATGAGCGAGAGCCCGTCCACGGGCTCGACGAGCTTGTTCCGTCCGAAGCGCCGGCTCCGACCGGCGGCGAGCACGATCGCCACGGGATGGCCGTGGAGGACGGTCATGCCCGGAGTGTAGCGCGGGGAGGCCCGCGATGCACCCCGGCGGCGACCGGGGGCGCGCCCCGGTGGGGTAGACTGCCGGCATGGAGCGACGTTTCGACACCCGGTCGATCCGGGAGGGGGGCGAGGACAAGCCCCGGAAGGTGAACCTGTTCGAGACCGCGCGGTGCTTCGCGGATGTCCACGTGCTGCGACCCGGCCAGGCTTCGAAGGTCCACACGCACGCCGCCGAGGACAAGTGCTACCACGTCCTCTCCGGCGAGGGCGTGGTCACGGTCGGGACCGAGGAGATCGGGGTACGGGAGGGACACCTCGTCTTCTGCCCCGCCGGAGAGCCCCACGGCGTGCGGAACGACGGGGACGGCGACCTGCGCCTCCTCGTCTTCATGGCGCCCCACCCCCGAACCGCCTCGTCGTAGACGGCCCGGGGCGGCCCCCAGCCCGCACCATCTACGAACTGGCGTTGAATCGCGCGGCCCTCGTGTCCGGGGCCGGGAGGACTCCAAGGAGGCGAGTCCGGCGGGCGAGAGGGATCCCGCATGGCGAGTCGGTCGTACGCCTCTCGCGCCCGGAGCCCCGGTCGCTCGTCGTCCGCGACCCCAAGGGGTCGCCTTCTCCTCGCGCCTCGGCCTCGAACCCGAGTTGCGCACCAGGACACCCTGTCATCGATGAACGGGGCCCGCTTGTCGACGTAGCCTCCTGCCGGAGCGCCGCATCCCGCTGTCACGTCGCGCGCTTCGCGCAGGATGCGGGCTAGCGGCATGGTCGGAAGGAGAGAGACGATGGCACGAGTCGGCGTGGTTCTCAGCGGTTGCGGGTTTCAGGACGGCGCGGAGATCCAAGAGAGCGTCCTGACGCTCCTGGCCCTGGATCGCGCGGGCGCGGAGACCGCGTGCTTCGCCCCCGACGCCGCACAGGCGAAGGTGGTGAACCACCGGACGGGCGAGACGATGCGCGAGGAGCGCAACGTTCTCGTCGAGGCGGCGCGGATCGCCCGCGGCGACATCCGCGATCTCGCCGATGCGCGGGCCGAGGACCTCGATGCGCTGATTCTGCCGGGCGGGTTCGGCGCGGCGTGCAACCTGAGCGACTTCGCCACGAAGGGCGCCGACGCCCGCGCGCATCCGGACCTGGCGCGACTCCTGGCCGCGATGCACGGTGCCGGCAAGCCCATCGGTGCGATCTGCATCGCGCCGACGGTCGTAGCGGCGGCGCTGAAGAGCGTCCATCCCACGCTGACCATCGGGAAGGACCAGGGCGTGGCGAAGGCGATCTCCCGCATGGGCGCCGAGCACGAAGCCTGCCCCGTGGAGGACATCGTGGTGGACCGCGGGAACCGCATCGTGACCACTCCCGCCTACATGCTCGGGCCCTCCATCCGGCACGTGGCGGCGGGCATCGAGCGCTGCGTGACGGAGGTCCTCCGAATGGCTGCCCAGGCCCCCGTCTCCTGACCCCTGGTCCGCCCCGCCGCGCGCCGACGGTACGATCGGCCGTCTCGGCCCGAAGGAGGACGCTGTGTCCATCAACGAGAACACCATCCTCGAAGCGTTGAAGGTCGTCCAGGACCCCGACCTCCACAAGGACATCGTCACCCTGGGGTTCGTGAAGAACATCCGCATCGAGGGCGACAAGGTGGCCTTCGAGATCGAACTCACGACGCCGGCCTGCCCGGTGAAGGCCCAACTCGAGCGGCAGGCCCGCGAGGTCGTGTCCGCCCTTCCCGGCGTCTCGGCGGTGGACGTCACGATGACCGCGAACGTGCCGAGGGCCGGGGGCACCGGCACGCCGGACGAGAATCCCATCCCCAGCGTACGCACCATCATCGCGGTGGGAGCCGGCAAGGGTGGCGTCGGCAAGTCCACGGTCGCCGTGAACCTCGCCCTCGCCCTCCTCCAGAGCGGGGCGCAAGTCGGCCTGCTCGACGCGGACGTCTACGGACCGTCGATCCCCACGATGCTCGGTGTGAAGGACCGCGCCCGCGTGGATCCCCAGCGGCAACGGATCCTCCCGAACCTCGGCCACGGACTCCGCGTGATGTCCATCGGGTTCGTGCTCGATCCCGAGAAGCCCATGGTCGTTCGCGGGCCGATCGTCCACACGGCGATCCGCCAGTTTCTCGGCGACGTGGAGTGGGGCGACCTGGACTACCTCGTCGTGGACCTGCCGCCCGGGACCGGCGACGTCGCGCTCAGCCTCGCGCAGTTCGTACCCGTCACCGGCGCCGTCGTCGTCTCCACGCCGCAGGACGTCTCCCTGATCGACGTGCAGAAGGCGGTGAACATGTTCCGGACGCTCAAGGTCCCGGTGCTGGGGCTCGTCGAGAACATGTCGTTCTACACCTGCCCGTCCTGCGGGAACCGCGACGAGATCTTCGGGCACGGCGGCGCCGAGGCCTGGGCGGAGAAGGAGAGGATCCCGTTCCTCGGCGCGATTCCGCTCCACGCGCGGGTCCGAGCAGGCGGCGATTGCGGTCTTCCGGCGCTCCTCGATGACGAGGCGCCGGAAGAGGTGCGCGAGGCGTTCCGCCAAGCGGCGCAGCGCCTCGCCCAGCAGGTCAGCATGCACGTGCTCGCGACGCCGGGCGCCCCGTTGGTCCAGATCGAGGGACTCTCCTGAACCGACACTGGCTGGACGTCCTCCGGTACCCCGACCCCCGTCTTCCTCTCACGCTCGACGCGACCCGGGAGGAGGGGGAGGACGTCGTCGAGGGGTTCCTCGTCGCCGGGGCGGGCCGCGGCCTGGGCCTCGTCGTGGGCGGCGTCGGCGTGCTGCTGCTCGACCTCGCGTCCCACCTCCGCCGCGAGGGCGGGGTGTATCGCCGGATCCCGCTCGGGGACTCGAGGGTCGCCCGCTGCGTCCTGGGGCGCGCCGGCCGGACGGCCGAGGACCACGTCCCGATCGAGGAGGTCGTGCGGCGGTACGCCGACCTCGTCCCACCGGGGGTCCTGGACGACGTGCCGCCGCCCGCTCCGGAGGACGTGGCGCTCGCGCGGCTCCTCGCCGAGCACCCCCCGAACGCCGGACGGGGGCTGGACATCGGGACGGGCGTCGGTCGCGGCGCCTTCGTCCTCCGCCCCTTCCTGGACCGCGTCGCCGGCCTCGACCGGAGCATCGCCCGCATCCGCCGCGCGCGGAACGTCGCGGCGACCGCTTCGGCGTTCTTTCTCCCCGCGCCGCCGGGCAGCGGCCTGAAGGAACTGCCTCTCGACCTCGGCCAGCTCGATCGCTCGGGCGTGGACTTCCTCGTCGCCGACGCGTGCGTCCTCCCGTTCGCGGACGACTGCTTCGACGTCGTCTGTCTCCGCGCGGGCGATGGGCGGGGGCCGTGGGAAGACGGTGCCCGCGTGCTCGCCGAGGCGGGGCGGGTCCTCGCGCCAGCGGGGCTTCTCGCCGCCGCGACCTCGTTCGAGGTCGGTCGGGGCTACGAGCGGCTGGGCGCCGCGGGGCCTTTCCTCCTGTATCGTCGTCCACGGTGACGCTTCCGAGGACGGCCCCATGACTGGACGCGGTCGCCTGCCCCTGTTCCGGCCCGGGCTCCACGCCGCGACGGGTTTCCTGGCGCTGCTCCTCGGCGTCCTCTCGCGGCCCCTCGCGATCGCCGCCGCCGCGCTCGGCGTCGTCGTCGGGTGGGTGGTGCTCCCGCTCACCCTGGAGGCGAAGCTCCGCCGCCCGGGCGAGCCGTATCTGGGGGGACTGCGCACGTATCCCCTCGCCGTCCTGGGGCTCGTGCTCCTGCTGCCTCCCGCGGAGGCGGCGGCGGCCTGGGGCGTGCTCGCCTTCGGCGACGCCGCGGCCGCAGTGGTGGGCCGGCTCGTTCCCTCGCCGGCTCTCCTGGGTCACCCGAAAGCGACCTGGGCGGGGTCGGGGGCCTACCTCGTGGTGGGGGCGATCGCCGCCGCGCTCCTCGCCGCCGGGGTCGATGCGCTCGCGGGCGCGGGGGGCGCGGGCGCGCCGCCGCCGGGACTGGTACGGTGCCTGCTGGCGGCCGCGGCGGCGGCGGCATCGGATCTGGTGGACGTCCCCCCCGACGACAACCTCCCAGCCGCGGCGGCCGCGGGTCTGGCCCTGGTGCTGAGCCGGGGCGTGGGGGGCCTCGCCGCCTGAGACCGACGGCCACCGAGGAGCACTGCTCGTGCGCATCCGATCCCTTGGCCCGCGCGCCCTGCCGGCGATCCTCGCCGTACTGTTCCTCGCGCCGGCCGGGGTCGACGCCGGGCCCGCGACCGCGTTGGCCGTTCCGCGGCGGGAGGCGCCGCCTACCCTCGACGGCCGCCTCGACGAGCCGGCGTGGGATCACGCCGCGAGCCTGGCCGTCGCCCCCGTGACCGTCCGCAGCCCGGCGGGAGAGCCGCAGGAGATCGCGCCCGCGGTGCGCGTCCTCGCCGCGGGCGGTCGCCTCTGGCTGGGCATCGAGGCCTCCGAGGACGCCGGGCCGGGCATCGGCTTCGTGGCGATGGTCGCGGCGAAGGGCGCCGCCGATGCGGCCGACGCCGTGTCCCTCGCGTACACGCCCCAGGACCCGCGGGCGCCCCGCTACGTCGCGCGCGGTCCGAAGGGCGCCGGTCGCGGCGCGGTGCGGATCGTCGCCGCCGCCGATCTCGCCAGCCCCGGGGCGTGGTCGGTCGAGGCCGCCATCCCCCTGGCCGACCTCGGCGTCGCGACCCCCGACGCCCGCCTCCGGCTCGCGGTGGCCGTCCGGACCCGCGATCCCCGCGTGATCACCTGGGCCCCGCCCGACGCCGCCTTCGCCGACCCGCCGGCCTGGACCCTCCTCGAACCCACGGGCGGCTGGCCGTTGGAGGGCGCACTTCCCGACGGCGACGCGCTCGCGAAGGAAGACGCCGAGGATGCCCGGTGCGTCCAGGCGTGGCGGCGGTTCGTCGCGGCGACCCAGCTCGCCCTCGAGGACATGCTCCCGGAGGACAGCGACGCTCTCCAGGGCGAAGGCGACCCGGTGGCGGTGCGCGAGGCGGCTCGGCGGGCGCTGCTCGGGCCGCTCGACACGGTCCTCGGGATCCGTCCGGACCTGGCCATGGCCCACGTCCAGCGGGCGGAGATCCTCGCCGGCCTCGGCGACGACGACGGTGCGCGCGCCGCGCTCGACCGCGCCGAGGCGGCCGTGCCGGGCCTGCGCGAAGCGCGGGCGTCTCGCGCGCTCGACGTCGAGGGGCCGGCCCTCGCGAGCGCTCCCGTGGGCGAACCGTCGGACTACGACGCCGCGTTCGCGCGCGTCGCCGAGGCCGCGAAGGCCGCCGCCGACGATCCCTTCGCGCTCGACGGCGTACGCTTCGCCGAGGGCCTGCTCCGCTATCGCCACGGCGACGCCGACGCGGCGATGTCCCTCCTGGATCCCCTCGCCCGTCGCTATCCAAGCCGCGCGGCCGTGGTTCGGGCCGCCCGCCGGGCCCGGGACGCGCAGGACCGTGCGTCGCGAGAGATGCAGTACCGTCGCCAGGACCACGACCTGCCACGCGTCCGCTTCGAGACGAGCCGGGGGTCCTTCACGGTCGAGCTCTACGAGGACGACCACCCCAACACCGCGCACAACCTCGTATGGCTCGCCCAGAAGGGCTTCTTCGACGGGCGTGGGGTGGACGGCACGGTGCCCTATTTCGGTGTGCTGCTCGGCGCCGCCTCCCCCGGCTACGCCATCCCCACCGAGCGCGAAGCCCGTCGCCAGCGGGCGCCTCTCCGCGGCGCGCTCGTCATGGGGGGCGATGCGCTCGACACGGAGGCCGCCGCCTTCCTCGTCCTCACCGGTACGGCGCTCCACCTGGAGGGCGAGTTCGTCGTCTTCGGTCGGGTGGTGGAGGGCCAGGACGTGGTGGACCGCCTCGCCCGAGGGGACGGGATCGTCGCCGCCGAGGCCACGAATCTTCGCGCCGGCGTGAGCTACCGTCCCGACACCGTCGCCGGGGGGCCGGCTCCCGAGCCGCCGCCTCCGAAGTGACCTCCCGCGGTCGCGGCGGCCCGTTTCCTGCACCGCCGACCTGCTCTCGGCCTTAGATTCCCACGTTTCCCCCCTTGCCCCGCCGCCGACACGCCGACGTGGAGATCCGAGGATGGCCTTCACCGTTTCCGATGCCGAGCGCCTCTACGGTGTGGACTCCTGGGGCCGCGGCTACTTCCGGATCAATGAGCAAGGCCACCTCTGCGTCCTGCCCACCCAGGGCGAACGGGAGATCGACCTGTACCAGCTCGTCGGCCGCCTTCACCGTCGGCGCATCCGATTCCCCGTCCTGCTGCGCTTCCCCCAGATCCTCCACGCCCGCGTCCGCGAAATCCTCGGCGCTTTCCAGTCCGCGATCGAGGAGTTCGACTACCCGGGCGTCTACCGCGGCGTGTACCCGATCAAGGTCAACCAGCAGCGGACCGTGATCGACGAGCTGGTCCGCGCGGGCCGCGGCCACGGGCTTGGTCTCGAGGCCGGTAGCAAGGCCGAACTCGCCGTGGCCCTCAGCTACCGGCTCGACCCGGACAGCGTCATCGTCTGCAACGGCTACAAGGACAAGCCCTACGTGCGGCTCGCTCTTCGGGGCGTCGCGCTGGGGAAGCGGGTCGTCCTGATCGTCGAGAAGCCGCAGGAGATCCCGCTGATCGTCGAGCTGTACCGCGAGACGGGCGTGAAGCCCATCCTGGGAATGAGGATCCGGCTGCGCGCCCGCGGCTCGGGCAAGTGGGAGAAGTCGGGGGGGGCGGAGGCCAAGTTCGGCCTGAGCACGCAGGAGCTCCTGGACGCCGTCCGGCTACTGGAGCAGGCCGACCTCCTCGACTGCTTCCGGCTGCTGCATTTCCACGTCGGCAGCCAGATTCCCGAGATCATGCGGATCAAGAACGCGGTGAAGGAGGGGGCGCGCATCTACGCCAAGCTCCGGGCGGAGGGGTGCGACGTGGACGTGCTCGACGTCGGCGGCGGCCTGGGCGTGGACTACGACGGCAGCGGCACCGCCTTCGAGGCCAGCATGAACTACTCCGTCGCGGAGTACGCCCGCGACGTGGTCTACAACGTCCAGGCCGTGTGCGAGGCCGAGGGCGTGCCCGTTCCCACCCTCGTCAGCGAGTCGGGGCGCGCGCTGGTCGCCTATCACGCCATGCTCCTCGTCGAGGTTCGCGGCCGGAACCACGGCGATGCCGAGTACGACGGCGAGATGCCCGAGGACGCCCACGAGAACCTGAAGGAGCTGCACGAGATCCACGCCGGCATCAACCGGAAGAACCACCGCGAGTCCCTCCACGACGCCGAAGAGCTCCGCAATGTCCTGATGGGCCACTTCGACCTGGGCTACCTCTCGCTCCGCGACCGCGCTCTCGCCGAGCGGATCGTCCAGGCCATCGTGGTCAAGACGCTCTCCTACGCCCGCACGGAGCGGTACGTGCCCGAAGAGGTGGAGGCCCTCAAGAAGCGCCTGATCACGAAGTACATCGCGAATTTCAGCGTCTTCCAATCCATCCCCGACGCATGGGCCCTCGACCAGCTGTTCCCGACGATGCCGCTGCACCGGCTGAACGAGCCTCCGACCGTGCGGGCCACCCTCTGCGACGTCACCTGCGACTCCGACGGCGAGGTGGACCGCTTCCCCGACCTCCGGGACGTCAAGGACGCGCTGGAGCTCCACGAACTCCGGCCGGGGAAGCCGTACTACCTCGGCGTCTTCCTGATCGGCGCCTACCAGGACGTGCTCGGCGACTACCACAACCTCTTCGGGCGCGTAGACGAGGCCGACATCGTGGTGGGGAAGAGCGGCGCTCGCGTCACCCGCGTCCTCCCGGGAGACGACAGCGACGACGTCCTCCGGCTCTTCGGCCACGACCCCGAGTCGATGGTCAAGTCCATCCAGGAGCAGGTCCGGACCGAGACGCGCGACCATCGCCTGACGCGGGGCGCGGCGAACGAGATCCTCGCGGAGTACCGCGAGGCGCTCGAGGGCTACACCTACCTCGACTTCAGCGAGTAGCGGAGAAGCGGGCTACTCCTCCGGCGGGAAGGTCAGGAGGTGCCCCATCTTCTCCGCCTTCGTCCGCAAGTAGCGAAGACTACGACGGTTCGGCGGGATCTCGATCGGGATCCGCTCGACGATGTCGAGGCCGTACCCCTTGAGCGCGCGGTACTTGACCGGGTTGTTCGTCAGCAGGCGGATGTGCCGGATCCCCAGGTCGTAGAGGATCTGGGCGCCGACGCCGTAGTCGCGGTGGTCGGCCTTGAAGCCCAGGTGGACGTTCGCCTCGACGGTGTCGAGACCGTCCTCGTCCTGGAGGCGGTACGCGCGGATCTTGTTGACGAGGCCGATGCCGCGGCCCTCCTGCCGCATGTAGAGGATCGCCCCCCGGCCGGCGTCGGCGATCTTCTGTTGCGCCGCTCGCAACTGGTCGCCGCAGTCGCAACGGACCGAGCCGAAGACGTCGCCCGTCAGGCACTCGCTGTGCGCCCGCACGAGCACGGGATCCGGAAACGGCTCGTTGGGAGCGCCCGGCTGGGGCACGGGGATGCCGTGCGTCAGGACGAGGTGGGGCTCCGGATCGGCCCGCGCGGAGTAGACGAGGACGTGGAAGTCCCCGAAGCGCGTCGGGAGCTCCGCCGTCGTCTCCAGCGTGATCAGCCGCTCGTGGCGTCGCCGCCACTCGATGACGTCGCGCACGCTGCAGATCTTCAGCCGGTGTTCCGCGGCGAACACCTCCAGCTGGGGCATGCGCGCCATCGTGCCGTCCGGCATCATGATCTCGCTGATGACCCCCAGCGGCTTCAGGCCCGCCATGCGGCAGAGGTCGATGGAGCCTTCGGTCTGACCGGCCCGGCGGAGCGCGCCGTCGGGGTGGCCGCGGATGGGATAGATGTGACCGGGGCGCGCGAGGTGCTCGGGTCGGCACTCGTCCCGGGCGATCGTTCGGATCGTCGTGGCGCGATCGGCCGCGCTGACGCCGGTCGTCACGCCCTCCTTCGCCTCCACGGACACCGTGAACTGGGTCCCGTAGCGGGAGGAGTTCACGGATGCCTCCACCTGGAGCGGCAACTCGAGGGAGTCCGCCTTCTCCGTGGGCATCGTCACGCACACGATGCCGCTCGTGTGGCGGAGCATGAACGCGATCTTCTCCGCGTCGGCCATCTCGGCCGCGAGAACCAGGTCGCCCTCGTTCTCGCGATCCGGGTCGTCGACCAGGATCACCATGCGTCCTGCCCGGAGCTCATCCAGGATCTCGGGCACGGAGGAGAAGGGCATCGGAAGCTCCAGAACTCGACGCGTCGATGGTACGCGGCCACCGTCGCATCGCCCCGCGGGGTCGCAGGGGCGCGGGGTCGAGGGGCCGTGGGAAACGGACGCTCCCGGTCGGAAGGCCCCGGTCGTATGATCGGAGGCGGTCCGGGATGGGGGCATGACGGTCGAATCCAACGTGCGTACGGCGCGGCGCGTGGACACCCACGCGCTGGCCGATCTGAGGGTCCAGTACCTGGCGGAGATGGCCAGGCTGGAGCCCAGGCTGCAACTCTTGCCCGATGTGCGGGAGCGGACCGAGCACGCCATCCCGATCTGGCTGGAACAGGAAGGACGGATCCTGCTCGTCGCGGAGGTGCCCGCCGAGGGCGAGCAGCCGCCGGAGCTGGTCGGCTACGCCACCGGGATCGCGGTGGTCTGGCCGCCCGTCTTCCGCAATCAGCACGTGGGCGAGGTCTCCGAGGTCTACGTCCGGCCCGCCGACCGGGGCAAGGGGCACGGCCGGCGGCTGCTCGCGACCCTGAGCGACGCCCTCGTCGCGGCCGGCGCCTTCGTCCTGCGTGCGCCCGTCGCCGCGCAGAACGAGGACAGCCTCGCCCGGTTCCGGGCGCAGGGGTACACGACGCTGCAGATGGTGCTCCAGAAGAGCCTGGAGGACCTCTGATGGAAGGCACGCCGATCCGCGCCGCGCGCCGCGGCGACATCCCGGCCCTCCTGCTGCTCTGGGCGGCGATGGTCGAGGAGAACGCCCGCCTCGACGCCCGGCTTTCGCTCCATCCCCACGCGCGCGAGCACATGGCCGGTCAGTTCGCGTCGTGGTTGCAGGACTCCGACCGGGAGGTGGTGGTCGCCGAGGAGAGGCGTCGCCTGCTCGTGGGATTCGCCGCATCGCGCATCACAGCGGGTACGGGATGGCACAAGCCGACGCGCCTCGGGGAGATCACGGACGTCTTCGTCGTCCCGCCCCGCCGGCGGAGCGGCGTCGGGCGACGCCTGGTCGGGCGTCTCCTCGACCTGCTCTACGACAAGGGCGCGGACACGGTCCGCTGCCGCGCCGTGACCGCGAACCCCGGGGCGGTGGCGTTCTGGCAGTCGATGGGCTGGCAGGACCTCGAGGAGATCCTCGAGAAGCAGCCCTGAGGCCGAGGGAGCGCGCGCGAGGAGGGTCAATCCCCGGCGGCGGCGCCCGGCGACCCGCCCACGTGGATCGTGACCGCCGCCTTCGCGCCCGGCGCCTCGACCGGACGCCCGTCGGCGTCCAGGAGCCAGGCTTCCAGGACGTGGGTGCCGCGCGGGACCTTCCGGACCAGCCGGCGGTGCGGGTCCCGCACCTCCGTCGGCACGTCGCCGCCGATCCGGAACCGGATGCGGTGGCTCCCGCCCACGTCGTCCAGGTCGAAGAGGACCTCGACCCGCCCGAGACCCCGGAGGTCGTCCGTGACGGGGAAGCGCCGACCCTCCCGCGGCTGGATGATCCTCAGCGACGGGCCCCGCGCGTTCGTGGCGGGTTCGCGCTCCACCCGGCAGGCGCTCGCCCCCAGGGCCAGGCCGCCGAGCAGCAGCCACGTCGCCGCTCGCGTCGCGGTCCGTCGCCACGGCGCGTCGATCCGGAGGACGCGATGACGGAACGTGCTGTCCATCCGCTGTTTACGCCCTCCGTCCCGAACGCGCCGCCGGCCCCTCCGACCGGCGCGCCTGTCCGAAAATCTCGACGCGATCCGGACGGCCTTTTGGCCGTGCGAATCGTTCCGGTGGGGGAGCAGGCACGCCGATAGGGCAGCGCCGGCGAGAGCCGGTGGGTTCCCTCGCCCGGGAGCCCGTCGAGTCCGAGGAAATCGCCCTGCAAGGTAACCTTCCACCACATCCCTTATCTCACAAGTCCCCTCGGACGAGACGCCCGGCCCCGGTGGGTCCGCCCCACCGGGGCCATCTTTTCATCCGGACTTGAGCACCTGGCCGGCACGGCGGAAGAGGTCGATCGCCGCCCCCGCTCCGCCGATCGCCAGCACGGAAGGTCGCGCCTCGCGCCGCCCGGCGCCCAGACGCAGGACGTGGTCCGCGGCGCCCAGCCCGGCGGCCAGCGCGCGTTGCTCCAGGGGTACGGCGACCACGTCGAACGACGCCAGGCCGTCGAGCAGGTCCTGCACCGCTTCGGGCGCCCCGCCGTCCGCCCAGGCATCGGCCCCGTCCGCGAGCAGTCGGACCTCGGCGCCCGTGGCGAGCAGCGCCACGACGAGGCGCAGGAACTCCCGGAGATCGTCGGGATCCGGGTCCGCGGTCGCGACGACCGCGAGGACGACGGGCACGCTCACGGGAGGAGGCCCCACAAGCGCTCCCCGCGGCCGTGCCCGCGCAGCCATGCGACGAGGCTCGACGGCCGCACCCACGGCGGGAGGTCCGCGGCCGGCAGCCCGCGCTCGCGCGCGCTCCGGCTGCACACGACGACCTCGCTGCCCGCGCGGGCCGCGAGCCGGGCCGTCCGCGGGTCGGAGAGCCACGCCAGACCGCTGCCGGACAGAAGGAGGGAGACGGACGGCGCGTCTCCCGCGAGAGCGAGCATCGCGTCCGCGCCGGGCGCGTCCGGCGGCGCCAGAAGGACCAATCGTAGGGGGGTGGTGGGAGCGTGCATGCGGGCGGGGAGCGGCTCGGGCCGCTGGTAGGATCCCGGCCGTCCGCGGAGGGCATTCTCGCATTGGCGGTCAGGGACCCGGATTCGCAACTGGTCCGCGACCTGACGGCCGGCAACGGCCCGCAGCGACGGGCGGCGCTCGGGAAGCTCTACGAGCGCTACAGTCGCCGCGTCTTCAACGTGGCGTGGCGGGTGACCGGCGACTGGAACCGGGCCCAGGACGTCACCCAGGACGTATTCCTCACCCTGCGGGATCGCGTGGGCTCCTGGCGGGGCGAGGCGAGCCTCGGGTCGTGGCTCTACCGTCTCGCGGTCAACCGCGCGATCGACCACCGCCGCCGCGAGCGGCGGCGCCCGGCGTGGCGCATGGGCGACGGCCCCCTCGACGAGACCGCACGGCGGCCGCGGGGTGGGGACGCCAGCGAGGTGCCCGAGGACCCGCTGGAGCGGGAGGGCGAAAAGGGTGCCGTCCACCGGGCCCTTCGGCGGTTGAGTCCGAAATTGCGCGCCATCCTGGTCCTGCGCTACCTCGAGGGCCTCAGCTACGAGGACCTGGCGTCCGTGCTGGCCTGCTCCCTGGGGACCGTCAAGAGCCGCCTGAGCCGGGCGCACGCGGCCTTCCGGGAGGCGATCGAGGCGGAGGGCGGGGCTGACCTTTGGTGACCCGCCCGGGGCATCGGGGTACCGTCGCCGCCTGGACCGGAGACCCCCCGACGATGCCTGACGACAAGGAAAGGCCGAAGCGCCCGCCCTCCAGCCCGATCGTGCGCAAGCTGCTCAAGGCGCGGAGCGTGCTCCTGTTCGGCCCCATCGAGCCCAAGCTGACCCAGCAGGTGATCAAGGAATTGGTGGTCCTCAACGAGATCAGCCGCCAGAAGCCGATCCGCATGTACGTGAACAGCCCCGGGGGCTGGGCGGACGACGGGTTCGCGATCTACGACGTGATGCGCTTCGTCGACGCGCCGGTCCACGCGATCTGCACCGGTCTGGCCGCGAGCGCCGCGACGATCGTCATGATGGGCGCCAACGAGGGCCACCGGTACACGCTCCCGAACTCCCGCTGGATGCTCCACCAGCCGAGCAGCGGCGCCCGGGGCACGGCCAGCGACATCGCCATCACCGCCAAGGAGATCATCCGCTTGCGCGAGAAGGCGAACGATCTCTTCGTCCAGGCCACGAAGCAGCCGCTGGACCGCATCCAGACGGACATGCAGCGGGACTACTGGCTGAATGCGCAGGAGTCCGTGGACTACGGCCTCGTGGACAAGATCGTCACCCGGGAGAGCGATCTGCCGTAGCGCCGCCGCGGGCCGCGCCTCACATGCGGCGGATGCGCCCCAGGGCGCCGATCGCCGCGGCCTCGAGCCTCGTGATCTCGTGGGGCGACACGTCCTGTCCGGCGTCCAGCCGGGGGCGGATCGCCGCGATCGAGGCGAGGTCGCCGATCAGGCGCTCCACGTCGGCGTCGTCGAGGGTTCCGCGGGGGAGCGGGGCCGTGCCGCGCGTGCCCGCGTGGGACCAGCTCCGCCCGAAGAGGGCGAGCAGCGCCGCCGCCTCGCCCGGGCCGATCCGGGGGCCCTTCTGCGCCCGCTCGATCCCCCGGGCGAGGTCGCCCGCGCGATCGAAGGCGACCCCGGGCAACTCCGCGGCGAGGGCCGCCAGCAGGCTGCGCTTCAGCGGCGCCTTGCGGGTCGCCTCGCGCGGTAGCTCGGCCGCGGCGCGCCTCACGGCGCGCGCCGTGAGGCGGGGGAGCAGGCCCTCGCTCAACGCCGCGTCGAACGCCTGGAGCAGGCCCAGCAGCGCGACGAGTCGCGGCGGGGAGGGGGGACCGCTCTCGGGGTGGGCGGGCGACTGGAGGAGGCGGCGGACCGCCGCCTCCTCCTGCGGCGTCAGCGCCGGACGACCGCCCGACAGGGCTTCCAGGGAGAGGTCGAGGCTCTTCGCCGCCGGATCCTCCAGTCCCACCGCGACGCCGGCCAACTCGTCCCCGCCGAGCGCCCGGGGCCGCACCCGCGCGGCGACCTCCACGGGATGCAGCCACGCAAGCACGTCGGCGGCGCGCTCCACCTCCTCGGGGAGCGGCCCCGGACGGGTCTCGCCGCCGACGTCGCCCAGCACGAGGCGCACGGCCCGGTCGCCCTCGTGGAGGGCCACGTGCCACCCCCCGACGGTCTCGCCGAGGGCCGTCCGGATCGCGAGGAGCAGGTCGCCCAGGCCGGCCCGGTCGCTGGTCAGCACGGGGGGCGCGCGGTCGTAGGGGGCCGCTCCCGGCCGCGCGAGCGCCCCGAGCAGCCGCGCGACGTCCACGGGGCCGGGCTCGCCGAGGATGCGCTTCGCGTCGTACGCCGCCTGGAAGGCCTCCAGGCGCTCCGCCGCCGCGGTGAGGCGGTCCAGGATGGCGGCCCGCGTCTCCTCTTCGCCCCCTCGTCCGCCGCGGCGATCGGCCTCCAGGGCCGCCGCCTCCTCCAGGCGGTGAGCCACCCCCGTGACGGCGACCACGAAGGGCATCTCCATGTACCCCCGCTCGCGGTCGCGAAGCCGGCCCGCCAGCACCGCCGCCGCACTCTCCCGCGCGTCGCGCGCGATCGCGAGGAGGTCCAGGTCCGCCTCGTCGCGCAGCGTCGACATCCCGACGTCCTCGCCGCGCCAGGCGAGGCGCCGCTCCTGCAGCACCTTCTCCAGTCGGAACCCCAGCCGCCGGGCCCGGTCCCGCGCCACGAAGAATTCCGGCTTGTCGTCCACGGAGGGAATCGTAGCCGGTTCCCCGGCCCGGGCTCGGGTACGGTGACCCCTCCCCCGAGGCGGGAGGCCAGAGAGCGTGGATTCCAGTTCCGACTCCGAACGGAAGCGCTTGTTCCTGCTGGACGGGATGGCGCTCGCGTATCGGGCGCACTTCGCGTTGATGCGGAGTCCCCTGGTGACGAGCAAGGGGCAGCCCACCAGCGCGGTGTTCGGCTTCCTCGCGGCGCTCGACCGGATCCGGCAGCACGAGAAGCCCGACGAGATCGTCGTGATCTTCGACGCCAAGGAGCCGACCTTCCGGCACCGCGCCTACGCCGCCTACAAGGCCACGCGCGAGAAGATGCCGGAAGAGATGGTGCCGCAACTCGAGTGGATCCGCCGGGCGGTGGAGGCGGAGGGCCTCCCCTTCCTGAGGGTCCCCGGCTACGAGGCCGACGACGTGATCGGTACGCTCGCGCGCCAGGGCGAGGCGGCCGCGCGGGACGTCTGGATCGTCTCGGGCGACAAGGACATGTGTCAGCTCGTGACGGACCACGTGCGTCTCTACAACGTCCAGAAGCCCAATCAGACCGAGGTGGAGCTCCTCGACGCGTCCGGCGTGGAGGAGAAGCTCGGCGTGCCGCCCGAGAAGGTCATCGACCTCCTCTCCCTGATGGGCGACACCTCGGACAACGTGCCGGGCGTGCCCGGCGTCGGGCCCAAGCGCGCGAAGGAACTGATCGAGACCTGGGGCGACCTGGAGGCCGTGCTCGCCCACGCCGGCGAGCTGAAGCAGAAGAAGCTCCGCGAGAACCTCCTGGAGCACCAGGAGGAGGCGCGGCTCAGCAAGTACCTGGTCACCATCGACACGGCGGTCCCCGTCGACCTCGCCACCCTGGAACGCGGCGAGCGCGACGAGGAGGCGCTACGCGCCCTCTACCTGGAGATCGAGTTCCAGGCACGTCTCGACGCCCTGGAGCACGCGGGCGACGGCCTGGGCGAGATCCACTACACCCTCGTGGACACGCCGGCGAAGCTCGATGCCCTCGTCCAGGCGCTCGCCGCGACGAAGAAGCGGGAAGGGTTCGTCTTCGACACGGAGACGACCTCCGTGGATCCCATGCGGGCTGACCTGGTCGGCCTGTCCTTCGCCTGGAAGCCCCGGGAGGCCTTCTACGTCCCCGTCAACCTCGACCCGCCCATGTTCGGCGGCGGCTCCGTGAAGAAGGGGTCGGGGCAGGGGCGGCTGTTCGACCGGGGCACGGGCGCCGACGGGGACGCGGTCCTCGATCGGCTCCGGGGCGTGCTCGAGGACGAGGCCATCCCCAAGGCCGGACAGAACCTCAAGTACGACCTGCACGTGCTGGAGCGGCACGGCGTGAGCGTACGGGGCGTCGCCTTCGACACGATGGTCGCCGACTGGTGCGTGGACCCCGGCGGGCGCGTGCACAACATCGACGAGATGGCGATGCGCCGTCTCGGCATCCGGAAGATCCCCACGACGGACCTCCTCGGCAAGGGGAAGAACCAGATCACGATGGCCGAGGTGCCCATCGAGGACGTCTCCCGCTACGCCTGCGAGGACGCCGACGTCGCGCTGCGGCTGGAGGCGGAACTGAAGGAGGAACTCCGCGAGAAGGAGGTGGCTGACCTCTTCCACGACGTCGAGATGCCCCTCGTCCCCGTGTTGACCCGGATGGAGCACGCGGGTGTGCGACTCGACGTCTCGCTCCTCGGAGCCATCTCCGAGGATCTCGGGACGCGCGCCGAGACGGCCGAAGCCCGGATCCACGAAGTCGCCGGCGAAGCGTTCAACATCCGGTCCACCGCTCACCTGGGGAAGCTCCTGTTCGAGGACCTGAAGCTCCACGAGCACCTCGGTCGCAAGCGCCCGAAGCGGACCGCGAAGGGGACCGGCTACGCGACGGACGAGCAGACGCTTCTCGAGCTGGCCGCGTACCACGAGCTTCCTGCGCTCGTGCTCGAATACCGCAGTCTCACGAAGCTCAAGAACACGTACGTGGACGCGCTGCCCGCGTACGTGAATCCGGACACGGGTCGCATCCACACCACGTTCCACCAGACGGGCACGGCCACGGGCCGCCTCTCCTCCAGCGATCCGAACCTGCAGAACATCCCGATCCGCAGCGAGGCCGGGCGCGCGATCCGTCGCGCGTTCGTTCCCGGGGACGGCTGCCTGTTCCTGAGCGCCGATTACAGCCAGATCGAGCTCCGCCTCCTCGCTCATCTCTCGGGCGACGAGGGGCTGATCGCCGCATTCCGCTCCGGGGAGGACATCCACCGCGCCACGGCGGCGCGCGTATTCAAGGTGGACCCCGAGGACGTGGATTCCGGCCTGCGTAGCCGCGCGAAGGCCGTGAACTTCGGCGTCATCTACGGAATGGGCCCCCAGCGCCTCGCCCGCGAGACGAAGGTGACGCTCGAGGAGGCGCGCGCGTTCATCGACCAGTACTTCGACACCTATCCGGACGTGCGCGGCTTCCTGGAGCGAACGGTCGAAGAGGCCCGCGCGTGCGGGTACGTCTCGACCCTGCTCGGCCGCAAACGGTGGTTGCCGGAGCTGCTGAGCAAGGACAAGCGCGTGCGCGCGCAGGCGGAGAACGTCGCGGTCAACACGCCCATGCAGGGGACGGCGGCCGATCTGATCAAGCTCGCGATGATCCGGATCGACCGACGCCTCCGCGAGGAGGGGCTCAGGGCGCGCATGCTCCTGCAGATCCACGACGAGCTCGTCGTGGAGACGCCGGAGAGCGAGAAGGCGGTCGTCGAGGACATGGTCCGCGGCGAGATGTCGCGCGCGATGGACCTCGACGTTCCCATCCTCGTGGAGTGCGGATGGGGCGCGAACTGGGCGGAAGCCCATTGATTGCCCTTCCCTCTGCCGAACGCCGCGGCTGGTGAAGGAACGGGGGCCCGCCCCCTGGCCTGCGCCCGCCGAAACGCTATGCTCCATCCATGGTGCCGGAGCGACGTCCCCGCGATCGAAGGAAGGCCCAAGGCGGCCTTCTGGGCATCGGTCTCGACAGCGACGGCGAGACGCGGGTCACCACGGGCAAGGACTTCCTTCTGCTCGGCGGGAGCCAGGAGACGCACGAGCGCATGCAGGATGTCGTGATTCGCATGAACGAGCGCTTGAAGCGTCGCGGCAAGTCGTACGCCGAGCTCTCGAAGCGCGAATTCGAGGACCTCGCTCGCGAGAGCCTGCCCTAGCCGGCATCGGGCGCGAGATGCGTAGCAGGGCCGCGCGATTCAACGTCCGTTCGCGGGTCGTGCAGGCCAGCCTGCACGACCCGCGAAGCGCGCGACGTGACAGCCCGAAGTCGTGGTCCGTCAAGGAGCTACGGGGCGATGCGGGTCTCGTTCCCCGTCCACAGGGTGTCCTGGTGCGTAGCTCGGGTTCGAGGGCAAGGCGCGAGGAGGAGGCGACCCCGTAGGGTCGCCGACGACGAGCAACGCAGCCATCGGGCGCGAGATGCGTAGCAGGGCCGCGCGATTCAACGCCGGTTCGTGGGTCGTGCAGGCCAAGCCTCCGGCCCGACGCGACGGCCTGCGCGTGCGGCGCTAGGATCGGCCGCCCCAAGAGGCTCGGCCGGATCTCCGGTCTCGCGAGGAGTGGAGCAGCATGGCGATTTCGAAGGTGGGCATCGTCGGATGCGGTTTGATGGGCTCGGGGATCGCCGAGATCTCGGCCAAGGCCGGGCTCGACGTCCTCGTGCTCGAGGTGACCGAGGAACTCTGCCAGAAGGGCAAGGGCCGGATCGAGAAGTCCCTCGGCCGCGCGGTGGAGAAGGGCAAGCTCGAGACGGCCGCGCGAGACGCGATTCTCGGGCGCGTCCGGACCACCACGTCGCGGCAGGACCTCGCCGACCGGGACCTGGTCGTCGAGGCGATCGTCGAGGACATGGACGCCAAGCGCGAGCTCTTCGGCGCCCTCGACGGGATCTGCCCCCCGCACGCCATCTTCGCCAGCAACACGTCGTCGCTTCCCGTGGGGGACATGGCGGCCGCGACGAAGCGGCCCGAGCGGTTCGTCGGACTCCACTTCTTCAACCCGGTCCCCGTCATGAAGCTGGTCGAGGTCGTGCGCACCCTGGAGACCACCGACGAGGTGTTTGCCGACGCATGCGCCTTCGGCGAGAAGGTCGGCAAGACCGTCGTCAGGGCCAAGGACACGCCCGGCTTCGTCGTGAACCTGCTGCTGGTGCCGTACCTGCTCGACTCCATCCGCGCCCTCCAGAACGACGTCGCCACCGCGGAGGACATCGACAGCGGCATGAAGCTCGGTTGCGGGTACCCGATGGGGCCCTTCGAACTCCTCGATTTCGTGGGCCTCGACACCACGCTCTACATCGCGGACATCATGTTCCACGAGTTCAAGGACATTCGGTACCAGGCACCGCCGATGCTGCGTCGGCTCGTGGCGGCCGGGCGGTACGGGCGCAAGAGTGGCCGCGGCTTCTACGACTACCGCAAGTAGGTGAGGGAGGAGGCTCGAATGTCCTGGGAACACGTTCTCTACGAGAGGGCCGACGACGCCCGTCTCGTCACCATCACCGTCAATCGCCCGGACAAGCTGAACGCGCTCAACGACGAGGTCATGGGCGAGATCGATGAGGCCTTCGCCCGGGCGAAGGCCGATGACGACTGCGGCGTCGTCGTCCTGACCGGCGCGGGGCAGAAGGCGTTCGTGGCCGGCGCCGACATCGGGGAATTGGCCCGGATGGACGTCCGGGGCGGCAAGGCGAAGTCCGTCTACGGCCAGGGGGTGCTCGACCGGATCGAGGGCCTCGGCAAGCCCGTGATCGCCCGGATCGGGGGCTACGCCTTCGGCGGCGGGCTGGAGATGGCGCTGGCCTGCCACCTGAGGACGATGGCCGCAGAGGCGAAGATCGGTCTGCCCGAGGTGGGGCTCGCGATCTTCCCGGGCTACGGCGGCACGCAGCGCCTGCCTCGGCTGATCGGCCGCGGGCGGGCCCTGGAGATGATCCTGACGGGCGACCCCGTGGACGCCCCGACGGCCCTGGCCCACGGGCTGGTGAACCGGGTCGCCCCGGCGGCGGACCTGGCCGCCGAGACCGACGAGCTGGCCCGGAAGCTCCTCTCGCGGGGTCCCCTGGCGCTCCAGTTCGCCCTGGAGTCCGTCCTGCGCGGCACGGAGACCACCCAGGAGGAGGGCTTGCGCATCGAGGCCGACCTCTTCGGCATCATCGCCTCCACGAAGGACATGCGCGAGGGCCTCACCGCCTTCCTGGAGAAGCGCAAGCCCTCCTACACGGGCGCCTGATTCCGCCGGCTCGCCCTACCCTTCGATCATGAGCGATTCCTCTCCGTACGCGGACCTGCCCGGCGCCCCTCCCGAACGCATCGCCCTGACCCCGGGGAAGCGCGTCCTCTTCCTGACGAAGGACCCCGACCGGATCCGCCGCCAGATCGCGGGCGACCTCGACCTGACGATGGACGACGTCACCGTCGAGGACCTGCTCGACGACATCAATACCGACGTCATGACCCCGGCGTGGGTCTGTTTCCGTCATCGCCCCGCCGACATCGCCCGTGACGCGTACGCCGGACTGGTCGTGGAGGGCGAGCGCCTCCTGGCGACCGACGCGCTGAAGGAGGGGAACTTCGAGGTCGTCGTCTCGGGGAAGCGCAAGGGCACCGGCTCCTCCCGGGAGACCGCGGTCCAGGCGGAGAAGTGGTCCGGGATCCGGATCGCGATCGCCGCCTCGTTCGCCCCGATCCACGCCCGCAACAACATCAACCAGGGCGTGCTCATGGCCGGGCACGACGTGCTTCGCCGCCTCCAGGCCGGGGAAGAGGTGCCGCTCGAGGCCTTCCTGGAGCGATACGACGCGATCACGCAGCAGATCGTGCGGTGCGGCGGTCTGTTCAACTTCGCCCGCGCGCTCGCCGAGGGTCGGATCGCCATCCCCCGCCCCGACACGGTCGCCCGGCCGATGACGATGGGGGAGAAGATCCTCCACGCCCACCTGAAGACGGGGGACCTCGATGCCGTGAAGCCCGGCGATGCCATCGTCGCCACGGTGGACGGCGGCTACAGCCACGAGTTCACGACCGCGCAGGTGCACGAGTTCCTCGTCGAGACCTACGGCGACGACTACGAGGTCAGGAACCCGGCCAAGTTCGCGGTCTTCGAGGACCACCTGATCTACGCCGACGGCGTTGCGAGGATGGCGCCCTTCGCCCAGGAGATCCAGACGCTCCGCGACCTGCAGCGCGTCTTCCAGCAGCACACGGGCGTCCGGGACTACAGCGCGCGCGACGGCCGGAGCCCCGGCATCTGCCACCAGGTGGCGCGAGAGAAGATCATCGACCCGGGCGACTTCATCCAGGCGACGGACAGCCACACCTGCATGGGCGGCGGGGCGGGTGCGCTGGCGTACGGAGTCGGCGCGACGGAGTACGCCAGCCTCGTCCACAGCGGGTTCACCGTGGTGCGGGTGCCCGAGTCGATCCGCTTCGAGCTGAAGGGCCGGCTCCGTCCCGGCGTGACCGCCAAGGACGTGATGCTCTACATCCTCCTCCACTACGCGCGCCCGCAGAAGACGCTCGACCGCATCCTGGAGTTCGGCGGCGAGGGGCTCGGTTCCCTGTCCATGGACGAGCGCGCGACGCTTGCCAACATGGCCACGGAGTGCAGCGCGCGGACCGGGATCTGCGAGGCCGACGACGAGACGATCCGGTGGATCCGCGAGCGGCGCCCGGACGCCGACGAGGACGCGCTCCGGGCCGGGATCGTGCGGCCGGATCCCGGAGCGGTCTACGACGGCGGGGTCCACGAGATCGACCTCTCGGCGCTCGAGCCGATGGTGGCCGACCCGGGGGATCCCGACCGCGGCATCCCCTCCGACCCCACGAACGGCCGGCTCGTATCGGATCTGGGCGAGGTGGCGATCGACATCGCCTACGGCGGTTCGTGCACGGCCGGGAAGGAAGACGACCTCGACATGTACGCGGCGGTGATGGCCGAAGCCCGGGAGGCCGGGCGACGCGTGGCCGACGGCGTGCGCTTCTACATCCAGTTCGGGTCGGAGTCGGTCGAGCGCCAGGCCCGGAACCGCGGCTACCTCGACCTGTTCGAGGCGACGGGCGTCCAGGTGATCAGCCCCGGTTGCGGGGCCTGCATCGGCTGCGGCCCCGGCGTGTCCGACCGACCGGACCAGGTCACGGTCTCCGCCATCAACCGGAACTTCAAGGGCCGCTCCGGCCCGGGCCGGCTCTACCTCGCCTCGCCCTGCACCGTCGCGGCCTCCGCCGTCGAAGGAAGGATCGTGGCGTGGCGCGCGGGAATGTGGTCGGCGGTACCGGCGTAGGGAGGCCCATCGCCGCCCGGCGGGGCGAGGCGCCCCGTCGAGAGCGCCCCCTTTCGCCGAACCCGTTGGGGTCGGCCCGGGCTCAGGGCCTGTGCGTCCACGACTCTCGCCCTTCACGCCGCCTGCGGCCCCTCCTCGGGCGCGAATTCTCCCGCGTAGCTGTGGCTACGCCTCCGGATCCGCTTCCTCGCGGCGACCCCGTCCGACGCGAGTGCGAGCGCCTGCTGCAGGACTCCAGGGTCGCCGCCGGTCGGAGCGCAGCGGAAGCAGCGGCAACCGTGTGCCGGCCCGTGCCTGCGTCGGTACGGCCGTGTTCCGTTTCGAGGGCGACGTCCCTGCCCACGAATCGGAGGCCTCGTCCACGGGGCGGCGAAGCCCCGAGTCCGCTCCCGACTCCGCACGTGGATGGTCGGGCGGGGAGACGGAGCCCGCGCGCCGTCCCCCGCACCCCGGGGGCCCGCGGCGCCTCGCGGCGGGCAAGGGCCGGGGAATCCCTTGCCCCTTGGCCCTTCCGTCCGCTATCCCGCTGGACCCCGGGCCGACGGCGCCGTCTTGCGCCGGGCCGTCGGGATCAGGAGGGACGCCCATGCGACGTCACGAAATCGCGGTGCTGCCCGGCGACGGAATCGGCGAGGAGGTCGTCCGCGAGGCGCTCCGCGTCATGGCCGAGGTCGCTCGGACGGGCGGGTTCGAACTGGACCTGACCACCTACCCGTACGGGGCGGACCTCTACCTCGAGACCGGCGAGACGATGCCCGCCTCCGCCTTCGAGGAGATGGAGAAGAAGGAGGCCATCCTCCTCGGCGCGATCGGGGATCCGCGCGTCGAGACGGGCCTCCTCGAGCGCGCCATCATCTGGGGCGTCCGCCAGCACTTCGACCTGTACGTGAACCTCCGGCCGGTGAACCTCTACGCCGAGCACCTCTGCCCGCTCAAGGGCAAGAAGCCGGCCGACGTGGACATGATCGTGGTCCGCGAGAACACCGAGGACGCCTACGCGGGCGTCGGCGGGCTGCTCCGGCCGGGCACGCCGCACGAGGTCGCCGCCGCCGTCATGCTGTACACCCGCAACGGCGTCGAGCGCGTGATCCGCTACGCGTTCGAGACGGCGGCGCATCGCAACAAGGGCGGGACGCCCAAGGTCACGTTGGTGGACAAGGCCAACGCGATCCGGGCCCAGGATCTCTGGACGCGCACGTTCGCCGAGGTCGCCGAGGAATACCCCGGCGTCGCCACCGACCACGCCTACATCGACGCGGCCTGCATGTGGATGGTCAAGAACCCGGAGTGGTTCGACGTCGTCGTCACCCCGAATCTCTTCGGCGACATCCTCACGGACCTGGGGGCGATGGTCCAGGGAGGCATGGGCATCGCGGCCTCGGGCAACATCCACCCGGGCAAGGTGAGCATGTTCGAGCCCATCCACGGGTCCGCTCCGAAGTACCGGGGCAAGAACACCGCGAACCCCATCGCCACCATCGAGGCGGGGCGCATGCTGCTCGACCACGTCGGCGAGACCGAGGCCGCCGCGCGCATCGGCAGCGCCGTGCGCGGCGTGCTCGAGAGCGGGCGCATCAAGAGCCTCTCGGCCGGCGCGCACGCGACGGACGAGGTGGGCGACATCGTCCTGGAGGCGCTCGCCGCGCAGGGCTGATCCCGCTTCATGTTCATCCCCCTCGGCGACGCCCCGAACGATTCGCACCGTACGCCGTGGGTCAACTACGGGCTCATCGCCGTCAACGTCCTGGTGTACCTGGGCGCGATGTTCACCCATGGCGGCGGGGTCGCGTACTCGCGGTGGGTGCAGTCGTGGGGCTACGTCCCGCTCGTACCGCGGCCGGAGACGCTTTTCACCCACATGTTCATGCACGCCGGCTTCCTGCACGTGGCCGGCAACATGCTCTTCCTCTACGTCTTCGGCGACAACGTGGAGCGCCGCCTCGGTCACGCCGGGTATCTCCTCTTCTACCTGGCGTGCGGGATGGCGGCCGTCCTGATGTTCCAGTTCCTCTCCCCGATGTCCACCATCCCTCTGGTGGGCGCGTCGGGCGCGATCTTCGGCGTGGAGGGGTTCTACTTCTTCGCATTCCCCCGCAACCAGGTGAAGGTGCTGATCTGGATCCTGCTCGTGTTCGTGGTCTGGATCCCCGCGAGGGTCATGCTCGGCCTCTCCTTCCTGCTGAACCTCATCCAGACCTTCGACGCGTACGGCGGGACCGGAACGGGAGGTGTCGCGTACGCCGCGCACGTGGGAGGGTTCGTGGCGGGACTGGGCATGGCCGCCACCCTGCACTTCACGTCCACCTCCCGCCGTCGGGCCCCTGCCGGGGCGGAGCCCGGCGCGGTCGCACGCGCGTTGGCCGAGGCCCATCGTCTCGCCTCGGCCCGCCGCTACGCGGCGGCGGATCACGTGCTCGAAAGCGCGCTCGCGGCGCACGCCCACGACCCCCGCTCCCCCGACCTCGCCCTCCTGTTGGGCCTCATGCGTTCCCGGGCCCTGGGTCGCCCGGAAGCGGCCCGCGCGCCGCTGGAGTTCGCGGCTCGGCTCCACCCGGACCCGGAAGCGAGGGAGACGGCCGCGGCGGAGTTGAAGCGCATCGTCTGAAGGGGGGAGGGGGAACGGGGGAGGGGGAACGGGGGAGGGCCATCGCCCTTCGACGGGGGGAGGCGCTCCGCATCGAGGCGGCCCCCCTGCCCACGATCCGGAGCCCGGGCCCGCGGGTCGAGGAAGCCTCGGCTCTCGTCCCGATCTCCGTACGACTACTTCTTGTCGTCCTCGAACAGGAGCGAGAGGTCGCTGATCAGGTGCTCGTCGTTGGCGACGATGCCGACGCCGAAGGCGCGGAGTCTCGAGAACTTCGCGAGGATGGAGCGGTACTCCTCCTCGAACTCGTGGTACCGGGACTCGTAGCGCTCGGCGTACTCGTCGACCTTGCGATCGAGCTCCAGTTGCTGCTGGATGCTGATCGGCCCCTCCGTGCGCGCCTTGTAGGCCGCGGTGATGTCGGCGCGGTACTTCCGCACCGCCGAGAACGAGTTGCGGTGGCGGAACACCCACCAGTGCCGGCGGTCGTAGAGGAAGCCCCTCGGTTCCGCGCCCGGCTCCGCGCGCGGCGGCACGCGGAAGAGCTTGGACAGGTCGAGGTAGAGCGCGACGTGCACCTTCTCGGGCAGTTGCTCCATCGACGCGCGGAACGTCGGATCGTCCGCCAGGGGGGGGAACTTCTTCGGGTCGCTCAGGGTGTCCAGGATCTTGAGGAAGTAGGACTCGTTGCTCGCGAAGATCAGGTGGTTCTGGGCGAGGATCCAGCACGGAGTGAAGAGCCGGAAGTCGGCCGCTTCCTGCTGGAGGTGCGCACGCGTGTAGGTGAGTCCCTTGTACTCCTTGCGTTCGAGGTCCGGACTGGCGCCGAGGAGAGGGATCTTCTCGGCGAGGTACGCGTCCAGCTCCGCGGGGAGCGTGTCGCGACGGAGACGGGCGATCATCGCCAGGGCGGGGACCTCGGGGTCCGGCTGGTCCATCACGTCCTGCGTGAGGAGGAAGCCCTGATATTCGAGGTTGTCGAAGATGTCGCTCATGCGCGCGACGGCGATGCCCGCGGTATCGCCGAGCTTTCCCGCGAACTCCTGGAAGAACTCGTCGGGATCGTGGTACCCGCCCATGCGGGCGAGGTTGTCCTTCCACAGCTTCCGCGCGCCGTCGTCCAGGACGTCCCAGTAGATCCCACGCAGGAGGTGGAGGGCCGGGGTCTTGAGCAGAAGGGCGCCGAAGGTGTCCTTCGCGGGAACGTAGTTCGCGACGAGGCTGCCCGGCTCCTCCGGCTGGAGACCGTACACGTCCTGGACGCTCGTTCCGAGCAGGCCCTCCTGGTAGCGGATGGTCGCGTGGGCCTCGACCTGGTCCAGGCTGGGGAAGACGAGATAGCCATTCAGCCGGTGCAGCGACGGGATCGTGAGGTACCGCTTGAGGATCGTGACCGGGGGCCCCACCAGGTTGAGCGTACGCACGAGGTAGTTGTGGAGCGGTGTGATGTCCATCGAGGCGGAGATGCCGGACGGAATCGACTCCAGATCCACGTGGGGCCGGTTGATGTAGGCGCGACCGCTGTCGGGGAACTCCGCCAGGTTCTGGACGCCCCGCGCGAGGTCGAGGGAGTTCGTGAACGCGAGGACGTCGCGGACCCGCGTGCCGTACCAGGCGTTCTCTGGCGGCATCACCTGGCCCTGCCCGCACGTGCGGGCCCTTTCCGAGGTGACGCGCACCCCGGGCAACGTGAACTTGTAGATGTCGTCGGCGGCCTCTTCGACCGTCATCTGCGCGCCGAACTGCTTTCGGACGAAGCCGTGCTTCAGCGCGGCGAAGAGCTTGGGCTTCCAGCTCACCCGCGTGAGGACGAGGATCTCGTACCAACTCGGGGGCTTCTCCGTGGGGTCGAGGCCGTCGCACCACTTGCCCGCGACCACGATCTCGCCCGGCATGACGTCCTTCTCGAACGAGAACGTCGTGATCCCGAGCGGGATCTGGCGGTTGATCTGGGCCTCCATCGTCTCGAGCTGCGCGAGAAGACCGTCGATGGCTTCCCGGGGACCGCCCGACCGCGTGGCGGAGGAGTCCGACCGCTGGCCCTGGAACTCGGCGAGGGCGTCCGGAGCGATCACCGGATTCTCGAGGACGTTTTCCTGGATCCAGCCCGTGTCCTTGAGCCCCGCCCACGAGGCGCGCATCACGAAGTCCACGTCGCCCGGGACGAGGGCCTCGACCCGCCCCACCTTCCCCTCCAGAGGCCAGTAGGCGAACCACGTGAAGCCAATGACGCCGAGCGCGCCGAGCGCGACCACGACGACGAGGAAGATCGTGAGGAGGCGACGGATTCTGCGCACCGGGGGCGGACTCCAGAGGTCGGGGGGGAAAACTCGCGGCCCGGCCCCCCAGCGTAAGGGACGTCGTCCGGTCCGACAGGCCGGTTCGGGGACCGCCCGGGGCGGAGACCGCCCCTTGGACGACCGCGACCCTGCGTAGCCTCCGGGCCGCCGAATGGTAGCCTCCGATCATGTTGTCCTTCACCCAAGCCGCGGGGGCGCTGCCCGCCTCCGAGACGCTGGCGATCACCGCTCGGGCGAACCAGATGCGCGCGCGCGGCATCGACGTGGCGCCGTTCGCCGCGGGCGAACCGGACTTCGACACCCCGGTTCACGTCAAGGAGGCAGCGATCCGGGCCATCCGGGACGGACGGACGAAGTACGCGCCCGCGGCGGGGATCCAGAAGCTCCGCGAGGCCGTTGCGGAGCACTTCCGCGGGAACGGACTCGGGGACGCGAGCGCGGAACGGACCCTGGTCAGCACGGGGGCGAAGGGCGTTCTCTTCCTCGCGCTCCAGGTGCTCGTGGGCGACGGCGACGAGGTCCTCATCCCGACGCCGGCCTGGCTGTCGTACCCGAAGATGGTCCAGGCCGCGGGAGGGCGATCGGTCTTCGTCGAGACGTCGAGCGAGGACGCCTACGTCATCGACCCGGATCGGATCCGTGCCGCGCTCACGCCGCGCACGCGGGCGATCATCCTCAACTCGCCGGGCAACCCTACGGGCGCCCTCCAGCCCGACTCGGTGCAGGCCGAGATCGGGCGGATCGCCGCCGAGCGCGGCATCATGGTCATCAGCGACGAGATCTACGAACACCTCGTCTACGAGCCCGCGCGCTTCCGTTCGTTCGCCGCGTGCGCCCCGGAGGCGAAGGATGTCACGCTGCTCGTCAACGGCCCGTCCAAGGCCTACGCCATGACCGGATGGCGGATCGGCTACGGCGGCGGCCCCCAGGAACTGATCCAACGAATGACGCGGCTCCAGAGCCACGCCTCCAGCGGGACGCCGGAGTTCTGCCAGATCGCCACCCTCGCGGCGCTGGAGGGGCCCAAGGACGATCTGGAACGCATGCGCGCCATCTTCCAGATGCGCCGTCAGGTCATGTACGACTGCCTGTGCGGGATCGAGGGCCTGACCTGTCGGATGCCGGATGGCGCCTTCTACATGCTGCCCGACGCCGCCCCGTTCCTGGGCCGCCGCTCCGGGGACCAGACGATCGACAGCGTGGCCACGCTCGCGGAGCTGCTGATCGAACACGCGCACGCCGCCGTGGTCCCCGGTTCGGTCTTCGAGGCCCCGATGACCATCCGCTTCTCCTACGCCTGCGCCGAGGACGACATCCGCAAGGGCACCGCCCGCGTGGCCGACTTCCTCGGATCCCTGTAGGCACGTACGGGACGCACGGAGTCAGGACCGACGTCGAGGCCATCTCGCCCCGCGGGCGGGGCCCCCCCTGCATGCGGAGGACGACCGGGGGAGGTCTCCTCGGGGGGGGCGCTCCGTCGTTCCTCGTGGCGGAGGGGGCCGCCGGTTCCTGGCCAGGCTCGTGGCCCTCGAAGCGGACCCCGACCGGACCGACGCAGGACGGCGGGAGGGCCCGATCCCCTCGGGACGGCGCTCCGCATCCGGCGGGAGGGGCCGATCCCCGCGGAACACCGGCCGGGACCCACCGACCCGGGACGCCTCCCCCCGCCGAGTGGCGAAAGCCCTTCCCTCCCCGGGCTCCGATCGGCGGTGGGCGGACACGACGACCCCCACGCCCCCGCGCTTGCCCACGAGACGCCCTGGCGCCCCTTCGCCCCTCGCCGCCGAGGGGCCCCGCTTGACAGCCGGGGGGGGAGGACTAGGCTTCTGCCCGTTCCAGCCGGGATGGCGGAATTGGCAGACGCGCTAGGTTGAGGGCCTAGTGGGCCCAACGGCCCTTGTGGGTTCAAGTCCCACTCCCGGCACCATCCGTCTCTCGGCCCCCCCCGGGGGCCGAAGTAGGGTGGTGGCCGCGTCGCCAGGGGGCGGCGCAGGCGGAGGGATGGCCGTCGCCGCTCACGTTCCCCATGCCGCGTGCCGGTTGGGGGTGGAGGGATGGCCTCCCCGGTCCGATCTCTTGTTTGTGGACGTATGCCTGGCCCGGCCGGCCCGGCCATCGAAGTCCCGTCCCTGAAGCTGTTGACGGAGGAAATTCCATGACGACTGCGCGTCTGACGGCCGTGGCCATCGGGCTCGTCGCCGCGTTGGTGCTCGCGGGCTGTTCCGGGGCTCCACAGGCGCCTTGGAGCGGTTCGACGGCCGCGTGCGACCCTTGTGCCGCACCGCCCGCCAACCCGTGCGCTCCGGCGCCCTGCGATCCCTGCGCGGCCCCGAACCCGTGCGCCGTGGCTGCGAACCCCGCGCCCGGCAACCAGCCGCCTCCCCAGGCCAACCCGGGCGAGGTGTGGTGCTACGTGCGCATCCCCGGCGTCAAGAAGACCGTCCAGGACCAGGTCTGCATCCAGCCCGCGACCTGCACCCAGGAGTGGGTGCCGCCGGTCACGAAGTCCGTGCAGGAGCAGGTCTGCGTGAAGCCCGAGCAGGTGAACAACATCCCCGTGCCGGCGGAATACAAGACCGTCTGCGAACAGGTCCTCGTCTGCCCCTCCCGCACGGAGTGGCAGCGGGTGAACTGCGAGCCGAAGAGCCTCAGCGAGGGCGAGCAGCTCGGCGAGTGCTGGACCCTCGTCGAGATCCCGCCCGTCTACGAGACCCGCGAGAAGAAGGTCTGCGTGCACGAGGCGAGCTGCCGCCAGGAAGTCGTTCCTGCGCAGTACGAGACGCAGTGCCGCGAGGTCGTCGTCGAGCCGGGCCACTACAAGAAGGTGGACGTGCCGCCGGTCTACGAGACCCGTTGCCGCGAGGTCGAGGTGTGCCCCGCCCGCTGGGAGTGGCGCCGCACGACCGAGTGCGAGGTGCCCGAGGACACGGCCCCCGCCGAGGGCATGCCCTCCGACATGATGCCCTCCGACACGATGCCTTCCGACACGATGCCCCCGAACACCGGGCCTTCGGACATGGTGCCTTCGGACGGGATGCCCGGGGAGACACCGCCGGCCGGCGCGGAGACCATGCCCCCCGCCGCCGGGGCGTACGGGTCGCCCGACGCGGAACCGCAGCCGCTGCCGGCTCCCGAGTCGATGGCCCCTGAGGGTTCGCCGGACACCTACCCGGGTACCGACGAGCTTCCGCCCGCGGATCCCTTCGCTCCTCGCTGATCCGCCTCTCATCGACGATCCCCACGGGCCGCGCACCCTCCCGGTGCGCGGCCCGTTTCGTTGACGGCCCCGGCGGCCCCGATCGGCTGCTAGCCTCCCCGCCGTGCGCCAAAACCACCTCGCCGGGGCCCGCAGCCCCTACCTGCGCCAACACGCCACCAACCCCGTGGACTGGCATCCGTGGGGCAAGGACGCCCTCTCCCTGGCGCGGCGGGAGGACAAGCCGATCCTGCTCTCGGTCGGGTACGCGGCGTGTCACTGGTGCCACGTGATGGCCCATGAGTCCTTCGAGGAGGGAAACACGGCGGCGCTCCTCAACGAGGCGTTCGTGTGCGTGAAGGTGGACCGGGAGGAGCGGCCCGACATCGATGCCCTCTACATGCAGGCCGTCCACCTGACGTCGGGGCGGGGAGGGTGGCCGATGACGGTCCTCCTCACGCCCGAAGGCGATCCCTTCTGGGCGGGGACCTACCTGCCGCGTCTGCACCTCGAGGACCTGACCCGCAAGGTCCACGCGCTGTGGGGCTCCGACCCCGAGCGATTGCGGCGCCAGGGACAGATGGTTGCCGAGCGCGTCCGCGATCTGGCCCGGGGTCCCCAGACGCTTCCCCCCTTCGAGGGCACCGACGACGACCTCCTCCGCGTGCTGGACGGCGTGCTGCAGGAGGAATTCGACGCCCGTCGCGGCGGCTACGGACAGCGGCCGAAGTTCCCGCCCCACGCCGAGTTGCTCTATCTGCTCGACGGCGCCCGCCGGCCCGACGGCGCGTGGCGCCTGGCCCAGGCCCGGCGGACGCTCGAGGCCATGGCCGCCGGCGGCATCCACGACCAGGTCGGCGGCGGGTTCCATCGCTACAGCACCGATGGCGAGTGGCTCCTGCCGCACTTCGAGAAGATGCTCTACGACAACGCTTTGCTCGCGACGGCCTACGCACGGCTGTCCGCTTCGACCGGCGAGCCCCGCTTCGCCCAGGTCGCGCAGGACGTGCTCGCCTGGGCCCGGCGCGAGATGGCGATTCCCGGCGGCGGGTACGCATCGAGCCTGGACGCGGACACCGACGGCGAGGAGGGGCTGACCTACACCTGGACGGAACAGGAGGTGCGCCGTCAGCTCCCGCCGCGCGATGCGGACCTCGCGATCCGGCTCTACGGGGTGACGGCGGGCGGAAATTTCCGCGACGAGGCGTCGGGGACGCGCACGGGCCGGAACATCCTCCACCTGCCGCGGCCGCTCGAGACCGTCGCCGAGGACGAGGGGCTGGAGGGCCCGGAGCTCGCCGAACGCATCGCGCGGATCCGGGAGGGTCTGCTCGCCGCGCGCGGCCGCCGGCAGCAGCCGAATCTCGACGACAAGGTCATCACGGCGTGGAACGGCCTTCTCCTCTCCGCGTTCGCCCACGTCGGGCGGCACCTGGACGATCCGCGAGCCCTGGAGGAGGGGCGCGCGCTCGCCGCCTTCCTCCTGGATCGCTGCCAGACGAAGGAGGGAGCCCTCCTGCGGTTCCCGCGCGGCGGCGGGCCCGAGATCCCCGGGTTCGCGGAAGACCACGTCCACGTGGTCGAGGGCTTGCTCGATCTGGAAGAGGCCGGGGGCGAGGCGCGGTGGGGGCACGAGGCCGAGCGGCTCGCCGACCGGCTCCTCGACGGCTTCGAGGACGCGGCGGCCGGGGGTTTCTTCACCACCGCCGCGGACCAGCACGAACCGCTCCTCGCCCGGCGCAAGGAGAGCTTCGATTCCCCGATTCCCTCGGACAACGGGGTGGCGGCCCGGGCCCTCCTCCGCCTGGGGTCCCGCGAGGGCGGCGACCGGTTCCTCCGCGCGGCGGAGCGAGCCCTCGCCGCGTGGCGGCCCCTCCTCGCCAACGAACGCGCGGCACGCGGGACGGTGGCGCTCTACCGCGCGATCGCCCTTGGACGAGCGCTGTCCCCGCGGACGCACGGCGACGATGCCCCACCGGACCTGCGCGTGGAGAGCGGGGGCCTCACCGCGGCGCTCTACCTGGAGCGGGACGCCGTCCGACCGGGGGGGACGGTCGCCGTCGCTCTGCGGGTCGAGGTTCCCCCCGGTACGCACGTGAACGCGTCCGATCCCGCCGAGCCCCACCTCGTCCCGACCGCCCTGGAACTGCCCGGCGATGCGCCGGTCCGCCTGGGAGACGTCCGCTATCCCGAGGGCGAGGCGCGCGTCCTCGCTCCCGGGACGGGGCCCCTGCGGGTCCTCGAGGGCGTCTTCTGGATCCGCGGCCACCTGGAGGTCCGGGCCGACGCCCCCGACGGGCCGCGCCGGGTCCCTCTCCGCCTACGCCTCCAGCCGTGCCGTGGCACCGCCTGCGAACCCGAGCGGGTGCTGGACCTGGGGGTGGGCGTGCGGGTCGCCGCGGCCGACGGCCCTCCGCGCCACGCCGCCGTCTTCCCCGAGGACCGGTAGGGTGTAGCTTCCGGGACCCCGGCAGGAGGCATCGGCATGGCGGAGGGTCGGCGCGAGGCGAGGATCGAGCTGCTCGAAGACTTCCATGTGGAAGCGCGCACGCGCGCGCACGTGGTGGACCTGGACGAGCCGGAGGACGCGGGCGGCACGGACCTCGGCCCGCGACCGACCGAGCTCTTCCTCATGTCCCTCGGGGCGTGCGCGGTCATCACGATCCGCATGTACGCCCGGCGCAAGGAATGGGACCTGACGGGCGCCCGGGTCGTGGCGCGCCTGCAGCCGGCGACCGGGAAGGACCCCGCACGCATCGTGCAGGAGATCGCGCTCGAGGGCGAGCTCGACGCCGAGCAGCGGGAACGCCTGCGCCAGATCGCCGGTCGGTGCCCCGTCCACCGTCTGCTCGATCATCCCATCGAGACGGAGGAGAGGCTCGCTTGACCGGCGACGTGCTCGAGTTCTTCGAGAATCCCGCCCCGGGGCACGACTACGAGATCGTGCACACGGCGCACGAGTTCACCTCGCTCTGCCCCAAGACCGGGCACCCCGACTTCGGCCGCATCGTCCTGACGTACGTGCCGGACCGCCGGTGCGTGGAGCTCAAGAGCCTCAAGGTGTACCTGCAGTCGTTCCGCGACCGGGGCGTCTTCTACGAGGCCCTGGTGAACGAGATCCTCGGACGGCTCGTGCGGGACATGGCGCCGCGACGCCTCGAGGTGCGGGGGGAGTTCAGCGGGCGGGGCGGCATTTCGACGGTCGTGGTCGCTCGACACCCGGATCCCGGAGGCGGCGCGTGACGGATGCCGGTGACCAGCAACGCCAGGTCGAGCGGATGCGGCGCCTGGTCGATGCCAGCTACGCCCTGCACACCAGCCTGGATCTCGACGAACTCCTCGGCCTGATCCTGGAGGCCGCCAAGGCCGGCGTCTCCGCGGATCGGGGGACGGTCTTCCTCCTGACGGAGGACGGCAAGGAGCTCTGGTCGCGCGTCAGCGCGGGAGGGGAGCCGGTGGAGATCCGCCTTCCCGTGGGGCAGGGCATCGCGGGAACCGTCGCGGCCGACGGCGTGCCCGTGAACCTGGACGACGCCTACGCCGATCCCCGCTTCGACCGCTCGTGGGACCAGCACACCGGGTACCGGACGAAGCAGCTCCTCACGGCCCCCATCCGGAACCGGTCCGGAGAGATCGTCGGCGTCTTCCAGCTCCTGGGGCGCGGATCCGGCCGCTTCGGACCCGAGGACGAGGAGTTCCTGGAGCTGTTGAGCGTCCACGCCGCCCTCGCCGTCGAGAACGCCCGCCTCCACCGCGCGGCGCTGGAGAAGGAGCGCCAGGACCGCGAGATCAAGCTCGCCCAGAACGTCCAGCGCGCCTATCAACCGGAGCGACTCGACCGCGCGGAGGGCGTCCTCTCCTTCGCGGGCATGAACCTCCTCTGCGAGCACGCGAGCGGGGACTACTACGATGTGTTCGAGCTGGACGACGGACGGGTGGTCTTCACGGTGGGGGACGTTTCGGGCCACGGCCTGGGCGCGGCCCTCGTGATGGCGCAGGCTCGCGCCCTCCTCCATGTGCTCCTCCCGATGGCGGCGGACCTCGGGCAGTTCCTCGCCACGCTGAACCACTTCCTCGCGCGCGACCTCGTCGAGGGTCGATTCCTCTCGCTCTTCGTGGGCGTCGCCGATCCGGCCACCGGGGCGCTCCGTTGGAGCAGTGCCGGACACCCGCCGGCCCTCCTGGTCCGGTCCGCTTCCCGGATCATCGAGCGTCTCGAGCCCCAGGGCATGGTGCTGGGAATCCTCGAGGGCCACGACTACGGCGCCCCCGACCCCGTGCGCCTCGACCCGGGCGACGTGCTGCTCCTCTACACGGACGGCGCGACCGAGGCGACGAACGCCGTGGAGGAGATGCTCGACGAGGACGGCCTGGCCGACGTTCTGCTCACGCTGGAGGGCCGCGACCCGCCGGCGATCCTGGAGGGCATCCGCGAGGCCCTGGTGACCTGGACCGGCAGTCCTTCCTTCGCGGACGACCTGACCCTGCTGGCGCTGAAGCGGACCCCCGACTGACCGGCCTGCCTTCCGAGACGGGAGGGCGCCCGCCTCATCCCTCGTACCGATACACGTCCACGTCCCTTCCTTCCGCGTGTCCTTCGAGGTCGCGCGGGACCAGGACGAAGCCGTCGGCGCGGGTGGTCGAGGAGAGGATCGATGCGCCGCGGCTCATCACCGGTTCGGCGCCGTTCTCTCCCAGGAGGACGCGGACGTAGTCCTCGCGACCGAGCGCGCTCGTGATCCGGCGCGCGAGGCGGACGCGGACGACGCGGTAGGGGAGATCCGGCGGGCGGCCGGCGAGGCGGCGCACGAGGCGGCCGGCGAAGAGGTCGTACGCGCAGAGGCACGAGACGGGGTTCCCCGGCAGCAGGAAGACGGGTCGGCCCCCCAGGCGCCCCCCTCCGGCGGGCGAGGCGGGGCGCAGGGCCATCCCGTGGAAGGCGAGCTCCCCGTCCTCCGCGAGGATCCGCGGGGCGTGGTCCTCCTGGCCGACGCTCGAGCCGCCGGAGACGAGCACGAGGTCGGCGTCCGCCTCGTGGAGGGCCTTGGCCAACGCATCGCGCGCGTCGCCGAGCCGCCGGGAGCCGGCGACGACGCCGCCGTCCCGCTCGACGAGCGCGCGCAGCATGGGGGAGTTCGAGTCCACGATCCGTTCGCCGCGCGGGGCTTCGCCGGGTGCGAGCAGCTCGTCGCCCGTCGCGAGGACGGCGACGCGCGGCCGGGCGCGCACGGCGAGGCGCCCCCGGCCCACGGAAGCGGCGAGGCCGACGTCCTGCGGCCGGAGTCGCCGGCCGGCGGAGAGGAGACGCGTTCCCGCTCGCACGTCCTCGCCCGCGGCGCCCACGTGACGGCGCGGGGGGACGCTCCCCCGGACCGCGAGCGATCCGTCCTCCTCCGCGCCCTCTTCGGCGGGGAGGACGGCGTCCGCGCCGTCGGGAACGGGCGCGCCGGTCATGATGCGGACGACCTCCCCCCGGCCGAGGCGTCCGGGGTGCCCGCGGCCCGGCAGGGCGATTCCCACGACGGCGAGCGTCAGCGGATCCGTCTCGCTCGCACCGAAGGTGTCCTCGCCCCGGACCGCCCAGCCGTCCATGGCGGCCCGTGCGAACGCGGGCACGTCCACGTCGCTCACGAGGTCCTCCGCGAGGACGCGTCCCGACGCCGCCTCCAGACCCACCTCCTCGCACGGGAGGACCGCCTCCAGGCGATCGACCCACTCCTGGAACGCCTCGACGGGCGCGCGGTCGCGGAAGCCGCGCATCCGGACGTCGCCGGGGCCGTCCCGGGTCACGGCATCAACCGAGGCGGCCCGCCACCTCGTCGGGGAAGCGGCGGATCACGCTGAGCGCGGGGCCGATCGCCACCTGGCCGAGGCCGCAGATCGACGTCAGGCGGAGGGTTTCGTCCAACTCCTCGAGCAACCGCGTCTCGTCTCCCTCGGCGCGGCCGCCGAGAGCCCGGTCGAGCAGGGCCACGGCCTTCTCCGTCCCCACGCGGCAGGGCACGCACTTCCCGCAGGATTCGTTCCGGAAGAACCGGACGACGTTCGTAGCGAGCGCCAGCAGGTCCCGCGTCTCGTCCACGACCAGGACCGCCCCGCTGCCGAGCATGCTGCCGGCCTTCGCCATGGGCTCGAAGTCGAGGGGCGTGTCGGCGAGGTCCGCCGGGAGGAAGGGCGCGCTCGCACCGCCCGGGGAGAACGCCTTCATCCGCCGGCCCTCCCGCATGCCGCCGGCGTGCTCCTCCACGACGGTCCGCACCGTGGTGCCCATCGGCACGCAGACCACGCCCGGCTTCGCCACGTCTCCGCACACGGAGAAGAACTTCCACCCCGTGCCGCCGTTCACCCCGTGGGCTTTCCACGCCTCGGCCCCCTTCGCGAGGATCGCCGGGACGAAGGAGAGCGTCTCTACGTTGTTCATCAGCGTGGGCTTGCCGAACAGCCCGTGGTCCGTCGGGTAGGGGGGCTTGTTGCGCGGCTCGCCCCGCTTCCCCTCCAGGGCCTCGAGCAGCGCCGTCTCCTCGCCGAGGATGTATCCGCCCGGCGAGACGAAGACCTCCACCTCGACGCCCGCGCGCTCGAGCCAGCCCGCCTCGCGCGCCCGCTGGATCTCCCGCTCGACGGCCTTCGTTTCCTTCGCGTATTCGTGGCGCACGTAGATCACGGCGCGCGTCGCCCCGGTCACGACGCAGCCGGCGAGCAACCCCTCGAGCACCAGATGGGGGAGTTCCTCCAGGACGACCCGGTCCTTGAACGTCCCGGGCTCCGACTCGTCCGCGTTGACGACGGCGAACTTCTCATCGCCCGTGGCGTCCCGCACGAGGCGCCACTTCAAACCGGTCGGGAAGCCCGCGCCGCCCATCCCGCGCAGCCCCGCCTCCTGGAGGAGCTCGGGGACCCGCGAGCGGGCCTCCTCGCGGTCCGCGAGGAGGCGGCCGAGCATGCCGTAGTGCTCGTCGGGGCCGGCGTAGGGATCGGAGGGCCATCGCCGCGGCGATTCCGTGGGCTCGTCCGGGGGCAGCGGTCGCCGGCCCAGCGCGATCTCGACCAGGTCCTCGGCGCTCGCCCCCGGTACCGGAACGTCGTCCACGCACGCCGCGGGGGCGTGCTCGCAGCGGCCCAGGCACGACACGTGTTGGATCTCGACGCCGGCCTCGCCGCCGAGCGCCCGCCCGAGGTCGGCCGCCAGACCCTCGGCGTCCTGGAGGTGGCAGGCGGCGTCGCGGCAGACCGCGACCGTGCGCGGCGGCGGCGGGGACAGGCGGTAGTGCGGGTAGAAGCTGGCCACCTCCTGCAGGCGGTAGAGGGGGACGCCCTCGTCGGCGGAGAACGTGCGAAGCGCGTCCTCCGGAAGCCAGCCGTGTCGTTTCTGGAGCTCGTTCAGGCGCTGGAGGAGGTTCATCGTCATCCGAGCATACCGAGGTCTCTCTCGCGTTCGAAGGCATCGAGCGCGTCCCGATCGGGACAGCCGGCCCGAGCGCCGAGCCGCGTCGCGGCGAGGGCGGCCACGCGGCAGGCCCGGGTCACGGCCTCCTCGAAGTCCGCCCGGGCCGCGAGGAACGCGGCGAGGGCTCCCACGAACGCGTCGCCGGCGCCCGTGGTGTCGACGACGTCCACCTTCGGCGCGCGCGCGTGGAGCACGCGGCCGTCGACGAAGTAGGCCGCGCCGGCCGCTCCCAGCGTCACGATCGGGTGCCGGACGCCGAACTCCCGCATGGCGCGGACCGCGGCGAAGGCGTCCTCCACCGTGGCGACACCGACTCCGGCCAGCACCTCGGCCTCGGCCCGGTTCACCACCGCGACGTCGAAGCCCCGCATGAGGTCCGGGGTGCCCTCGCGCAGGGGCGCGGCGTTGAGGATCGTGGTCTCCTCGGTTTCCTCGCCCAGGTCGGCGACGGCGCGGACCGCGCCGTCGGATACCTCGAGCTGCGTGACGAGCACGCGGGCCTTGGCCAGGGTCTCCCGATGCGCCTCGACGTCCGCCGCGTCGAGGCGGAGGTTCGCCCCGAGGTCCACCACGATCAGGTTCTCACCGCCCTCGTCGACGAGGACGGTGGCCTCCCCACTGGCGGCGCCCGGGGTGGAGAGCAGGACGGGCGTCAACGAGGGGGTGGCCAGGGCCCCGGCCGCGTCGCGGCCGGTCGCGTCGTCGCCGACGCGCGCGAGGAGGAAGGTCGGCGGGCCGAGCCGGGCCGCCGTGAAGGCCTGGTTGGCCCCCTTGCCGCCCAGCGCGTAGACGACATCCGAGGTCACGACGGTCTCGCCCGGCATCGGGAGCGCGTCTACGCGGCAGATGCGATCCCGGACGATGCTTCCCACCACGGCGATCAGGGGGTCGGTCATGGGGCCCTCCGCGGGAGAGCCTACTCCCGCCGCCGGGCCGCCTTCCGCAGCGCCTGGATCTCGTCGAGCCACGGTCCCACCCGATCGCGCCAGCGGTCGCCGAAGGCGAGGGCCACCAGCTCCGGCACGAGGCGGCCCGCGTCGGAGAGGGTCACGTGCACGCCCGCCCCGGCCCGGGCGATCTGCCCGAAGTGGGGGACGCCCATGGACGACGTGGACACCGTGTGGACGACGACGCCGTGGTCGTAGAGCACGTCGTCGCGCGCCGCCTCGATCGCCCGGAGCATGCCCGCCACGTCCTGCGCGTGCGGCGGCGCGTCCCCGATCACGACGATCACGCGCCAGGCCTTGCGGCTCCATCCGACCTGGTCCTGGCGGAGCGCGAGGAGGATCGCCTTGTCCACGCCCTCTTCCCAGTCCGCGCCTCCCCCGGCGCCGACCTTTCCGAACACCTTGGCGAGTGCCGCCGCGTCGGTCGTCAGCGCGATCCGCAGCCGGGCCCCGTCGTCGTAGGTGATCAGACCCGCGCGGAACCGCGGCACGAGCCAGGACAGGCGTTCGACCAGGACGGCGGCCCGCGCCTTCGCCGCGGCGATCCAGGGGAGCATCGACCCCGTCTTGTCGATGGCCACGACCAGGTCCAGGCCTTCGCGGCGGAGCTTCTCGACGTGGCCGTAGAGGTCGTCCTCGGGAGGCGGCGTGGTCTCGCCCGTCTCGTCCGCGACGGCCCTCGGTGCTGCGGCGCGGGCCTCCCGCCGGGCCCGGAGGACCGCCTGCTGCTCCTCCTCGAGCGCCGCGCGGGCCCCGATCCACCAGCGGCGCCAGGCGTCCGGGTCCTTCCCGGCCGTGTCGGGGCGGAGGCCCTCCATGACCGCCCACGCCCGCTCGCGTACGGGCTCGAAGGGATCCTCGACCAGGCGGAGCAGGAGACCCGGGAGGAGGGCCCCTCCCTCCGCGACGAGGTCGGCCCGGGCGCGGCCCTGGAGGCTGCCGAGCAGGCAGGCGAGCACGATGGGGTCCGTCTCGCTCGCCAGGGCGTCGGCCGCGAGTCGGACCGTCCCGTCCTCGGCGTGGCGGCGGAGCTCGAAGGCGGCCAGAGCCCTCAGGACGGGGTCCTCGCCGCCCAGCCACGGGAGGAGCGGCGCGACCCGGGGGTCCACGCGCGGGACCAGCGTCTCCTCCCCGGCGACCGCCCCCGTCCCGACCGCGGGGGCCGCGAGGAGGAGCAGGACGAGGAGTCGGGAAGCACGCATCGGAACTGGGAACGCCGCGCCGCCATTCTCACGGGTAGCATCGCGTCTCCATGCGCCGATTCCGCCTCGTTCCCTTCGTCCTCCTCACCGTCCTGGGGGCGCTGCCCGGCGCTCGAACGACCCGCGCCGAGCCCGAGGCCGAGGGGCCGCGGACCGAGCGCTGGTACGAGATCCGCCTGCGGGGCGAGAAGCTCGGCCACGCCCGCGTCGTCTGGGCGCCGTCCACCTGGGAGGGGCGCAAGACGGTCCACGACACGACGACGAGCGTGCAGCGGAGCGTCCGCGACATGATGGGGATGAAGGACGTCTTCGAGACGTCCATGGTCACCGACCTCGAGCGCGGGGAGGACGGCAGGCTCTGGTGGTATCGCGCCGTCGTCGAGGAGGCGGGCCGGCGTACCGTCGAGGAACAGACCTGGACCGGCGAAGGCTACGTCGACGTGACCCGACTGGGCGACGACGAGCCCCGCAAGGTCGAGATCCCCACGGAGGAGCCGGTGGCCGTGGACGCCGAGTCCTGGCTGGGGCAGCGGATCCGGGACGAGGAGATCCACGTCGGCGACCGCGTCGAACTGCCGCTTCTCGACGTGCGGGCCCGCAAGGTGCGGATCTTCCCGCTGACGGTGGCGGCCCGGGAGGAGATCGACGATCCTTCCGCGGGGGAGGACGCGAAGACCCCGACCTTCAAGGTCGTGCAGACGGATCCCCGGACCGGCGCCGAGACGACCTTCTGGATCGACGACGACGGGGCCTTGGTGAAGGTGACGGACGACACGGGGACCGCCTGGGTGCGCGTTCCGCAGGCAACGGCCGAGAAGAAGCCGGTCCACCCCGCCGAGTCCCGGATCACCACCCCGTCCACGCCGCAGCTCGAGCGTGTGATGAGCGCCGACCGTCTGCTCGTGGACCTCCACCTCCAGGGGGATCCCGACCGCAAGCGCCCGGCGTTCCCGGACTCCCCCTGGAGCCGCGCGCAGTCCGTGGAGGGGAGCGACGAGGCGGGCTGGGTCTACCACCTGATCCTGACCCGGTACGACGACCCGAAGGCCGACACCACGCTTCCCGTGGATCCCGCGGGCTTCGAGCGCGACCTCGAACCGACCGTGCTCATGCAGTGCGCGGACGCGACGGTCAAGGCCGTCGCCGCGGAGGTGGTCGGCGAGGAGAAGAGCGCCCGCGAGGCCGCGAGGCGGCTCTCGCGGTGGGTCTTCGAGAATCTCCAGAAGGCGAGCCCGGAAGTCGGCCAGGCGAGCGCGCTGGAGATCCTGGATTCACGGCAGGGCGACTGTTCGGAGCACGCGCTGCTCTTCGTCGCGCTGTGCCGCGCCGCCGGCATCCCGGCCCGGCGGTGCTCCGGCTACGTGAACGTCGGGAGCGTCTGGGGAGCGCACGCCTGGGCGGAGGTCTGGGTGGGCAAGTGGATCGGGGCGGATCCCACGACCGGGGAGATCGGGACGGCCGCCCGCTACCTCTTCTTCGGCTACTCGGACGACCCGGAGAGCAGCCCCGGTCTCGTGTCGGCCCGGGCGAGCGGCCGCATGCGGTTCGTGGCCACGGAGATCCGGGAGGGCAGCGAGACGTGGGACCTCCGGGACCCGGAGACGTGGCGCGTCGAGGACCGCGAGAAGGGGCGCTACGTGAATGTGCTGGCCGGCATCGAGGCGAAGGACGTCCCGCGCGACTGGGTGGTTCGCGTCCAGGGGGCGACCGGGATGGCCTTCCGCGCCGCCGGACTCCGGGTCGAGATCGATGTCATGGCCGATCAGGGCTACCGACTCGACGCCATCGGCGGACTCGACGACACCTTCGCCGGCCAGCCGGCCCGCTTCCGCGGCATCGCCGCCGTGACCCAGGAGCTCTTCGTCCATAGCCGCCGCCGCATCCTCCACATCACGATCTCCGGCGAGAAGGCGAAGCAGCTTCGCCCCACCCTGGAGAAGGTCCTGGCCCCGACGTTCGCCAAGACCCCCTAGCGTCCTGGGTCGCGAGTTCCCGTGCCAAGGAAGGCGCCCGTGGAGCCCCCTGAGGGTGTCCCTCCGCGGCGTTCGCCTCCGATCGGCGCGCTGGATGGGGAGCCGGAGGCCCCATGAGGACGACGCCGCGTACGACCGTACGCAAGGAGGACGAAGGGGGCCGATCGCCCCCGGCCAGCGCGCCGCACGGCCTCATGGATGGGAACTCGCGGCACGGCACACGAGCCTGCACGGCCCACGTATGGGCGTTGCATCGCGCGGCCCTGGTACGCATCTCGCGCCCGATGCCGGCGTTGCCTTGGCCTCGAGCCCGAGCTCCGCACCCTGACACCCGGTGGGCGGCCGGAGAGGACGTCTCGTGGGCGAAGCCTCCTGGCGGATGCCGCTCCGTCTTCCCTCGGGGCGGGGGGCGCCTCCGATGCCTGGCCGGGCTCGTCGCCCATGGAGCGGAACACGACCGTACCGGGGCCGCCGCCCTCGCGCGCGCCTCGGGCCCGGCGGGCGGGGCGGGGGATCTCCTTGGCGCCTCCCACGTAGGGGGCGTCCCTTCCCCCTACCCACCCGTATGGTGCCGCCGGAGGTTCCCCATGCAGGTCGCCCGTCTTGGTCGCAGCGGGATGAAGGTGAGCCGGGTGATCCTCGGCTCGTGGCTGACCTTCGGGTCGAGCGTGGACGAGGAGGCGACGGGCGCCTGCGTGCGGGCGGCGCTCGACGCCGGGATCCGGACGTTCGACACGGCCGACGTGTACGCCCTGGGCGAGGCGGAGCGGGTTCTCGGGGCGGTGCTGGAGGGGACCCGCCGTTCCGACCTCGTGCTGGCCAGCAAGTGCTTCTGGCCGGTGGGCGACGGCCCGAACGACCGCGGGCTGTCCCGCAAGCACATCGTCGAGTCGGTCGAGGCGAGCCTCGGGCGACTGCGGACCGACTACCTCGACCTGTACCAGTGCCACCGGGCCGATCCCGAGGTGCCCTTGGAGGAGACGGTGCGCGCCCTGGAGGACCTCGTCCGCCAGGGGAAGATCCTGTACTGGGGCGTCTCCGTCTGGAGCGGATCGCTGATCGAGGAGGCGCTCGGGATCGCGCGCGAGACGGGGGGGTACGGTCCGATCTCGAACCAGCCGCCGTACAACCTCCTCGAGCGGGGCATCGAGGACGAGGTCGTGCCCGCCTGTCGTCGCCTCGGGGTGGGGCAGATCGTGTTCTCGCCCCTCGCGCAGGGGGTGCTCACGGGCAAGTACGTCGGAGGGGCGAGGCCCGGAGGCAGCCGGCTGGCCGACGAGAAGCGAAACGCGTTCATGCAGCGGTACCTGACCGAGGAGGCGAGACGACGCGTGGAGCGCTTCGTCGCCCTGGCCAAGGAGAGCGGGACCACGCCGGCACGCCTGGCCCTCGCGTGGTGCCTCGCGCAGCCCACCGTGGACGCCGTGATCGTCGGCGCGACCCGGCCGGACCAGGTCGCGGAGAACGCCGCGGCGGTCGACGTCGAGATCGACGAGGCCCTCGCGGCCGAGCTCGATCGGCTGTTTCCGAGGCCCAACCCCGCCTGACGCGAGCCGCTACGTCGGTGCCGGCGCTCCGGCCGCCGCGAGCCGGCGGAGGATGCCGGTCGCCTCGTCGACGTAGACGCGGACGGAGGCGCGCGGCCCGTACCGGTTCTCGATGATCTCGGCCCGACGCGAGCCGGGCGGCTCCGCCGGGACGATCCATCCGGCCCGGTCGGCCAGCCGGCCCACCTCGCGGGGCTCCTCGTTGGCCTCGAGGGCGCCCACCACGGTCACGTGCCGCCGGGAGGCGAGCCCCGACAGGGTCCGGACGAGCCCGCCCAGGTCCTGGCCCGGGGGCCGGATGACCGCCTGGAGGTAGTCCACGCCCATGACGTCCGCGCGGAAGGGCATCCGGACGAGCCGGTCCTCCAGGGAGGTGGCGGAGAAGCCGCGGGCCTCCAGGACCCACATCTCCCGCCCGGCCAGCGTCTCGCGGGCCGCGGCGGCGGCTTCGGCCTCCGCCGGGGCGAGTCGCCCCACGGCGAGAGCCCTCGGATCCACGCCGGCGACCATGGCCAGGAGCCGTCGCGCCAGGGTCTGGGCCGATAGGTGATAGGTCGCGTAGAGCACCCGCCGGCCGCGCATCGCCGCGCCGCCGAGAAGCGAGAGCAGGAAGGCGGTCTTGCCGACGCCCCGCGGGCCCGCCCATAGGTGCAGGTGCCCCGCCGGGAGGTCGGCCCCCAGGTCGTGAAGGAAATCGGCGTTCCACTCCGCCGGCACGTCCGCCCCCGTTGCCGCCGGTAGGTCCAGGTCCGCCAGGAAATCTGCCACCCGTCGCATGGGCGCCATCCTCCCCGGCGGGGGGGACATGAAGAACCTGTATGGGCGCGGCCGGTGCGGGGCGGGCGAGGGATGGGTGTTACGCTTGACTTGATTCTGTCAAGAGGATCCCCATGACCGACCACCCGAAGATCGCCGTCATCGAGGACGAGGAACAGGTTCGTAATCTGCTGTCGGTGGTATTGACCGACGCAGGCATGGACGCCCGGGGCGCCGCGGACGGCAATGCCGGCCTCGACCTGATCCGCTCCTGGGCGCCCGACCTGGCGCTGCTCGACTACAGCCTCCCGGAAGGCTCCCCGAGCGGGCTGGACCTGTGTCGGCGCCTCCGCAAGGAACCCGCGACGTCGAATCTCCCGGTCATCGTGTTGACCGCGCAGATCGACGACCAGCTCGAGGAGCAGTTCTTCGATGCCGGTGCGGACGACTACATCCGCAAGAAGAACTTCAAGGCGAACCTCCTGATCGGGCGGATCAACGCCGTGCTCCGGCGGACGCGCCAGACCGCGACCGAGGTGGTCCAGACGGAGCACCTCACGATCCACCCGGGGCGTCGCGAGGTTCTCGTGGACGGCCAACCCATCAACCTGACCCCCACGGAGTTCGACATCCTGCACAAGCTGGCGATGAACCCCGAACGGGCCCTCACGCGCCGCGAACTGCTGGATCGAGGGGGTGGGGACGGAGAGGGCGTGGATCGGACCGTGGACGTCCACGTGCTCTCGATCCGCCGGAAGCTGGGCAAGTTCTCCTGGCTGGTCTCGACGGTCTGGGGAGTGGGGTACCGGCTGGGCACCGCGTCCAGCTGATCGCTGCGATGACCCCCGCATGACGGCCGGATACCTAACATAGCACTTAAAACCGGCTTTCGGGACCCCGCCCCCTCTGGAGCGCGGCGCCCCCTCCTCCGATCCTTCCCGTCGTGCACGAGAGGTCCCATCCGGACGGATCGGTACAAGCTCCGGCAAGTTGGCGCCCCGGGGGGTGGCAGGAGGCGCCGGGGCAAGCACACAGGAGGCATGGCAGATGAGGCGCATTGCGTGGATGGCGGTCGTGGTCGGCTCGCTCGCCCTGGTGGCGGTACCGGCCTTCGCCAACGAGCAGCCCACGGCCCGTGAACTCGAGGCCGCGGTGAACAACTATCTGGCGACGTCGCAGCAGGACGCCAGCCTGGTCGGTGGCCAGGGCAGCGCGGGGTACGACTCCGGATTCTGGATCCGGGGTGGGGACTTCACGCTGCGGATCAACCTGACGCTGCAGGCTCGCTACGAGTACTTCAAGTTCGACAAGGACGAGCAGCGGCAGCGCGTGGTGCCCGGCGGCGTGGACACCCAGTTCCCGCAGGGCGGTCTGCTGCAGGACTTCAACTGGCCGGGTGGGGACCTCTCCGGGTTCTCGCTGCCGCGGTCGATCCTGAAGTTCAGCGGCACGGCGCCGTGCAACATCCGCTACTACGTCGAGATGGACTTCGGCCACCACGGGGCGACCCCCTACGGGATTCCGCTTCCGGGGCTGTACACGATCGGCACGGCGGTCAACCCGGCCGTGTTCATGACGAACTGGTACCAGTACGACAACACCCGCGAGGCCTGGATCGAGTGGGGGATGTCGGACGCGTTCAACTTCCGGATGGGTCAGATCATGTACCCGAACGCCCGCCAGTTGATGGTGGCGCCGGAACTGCAGCAGTTCGTCGACATCTCGATGGCGTCGTCCGTGACGGGGCTTCTGCAGCCCGGCTACACGGATCGCAACCGCGACCACGGCGCGATGGTTCACGGCGTGTTCGGCTGCAACAACGAGTGGCAGTACATGCTGGCGGTCACGAACGGCGACGGCGGAGACTCGATCCGCAACGTGCTCAACCCGCTGACGTCGGACAACCTGATGTACAGCGGCCGCCTGAACTGGACCTTCCTGGAGCCGATCGGCTACACGGAAGGCGCCACGCGGTTCGACAGCTGCAAGTGGTACGGCGAGATGGGCGTGTGGGGCAGCTACTACGCCGATCGCATCGACATGCCGCACACGTCGCTGGGCGACCGGCTCATGGCCGGCTACGACGTCGCGCTCGGGTACGGCGGGTTCTCCTTCACGGCGGGCTTCACGTACTTCGACTTCTCCAACGCCGACGCGACGCTCTTCGGTCTCCCGGCGCAGGAGGAGACGGACATCCTGGTCCTGGTGCAGGCCGGATACCTGTTCCCCGACACGGCGTGGGAGATCGCGGCGCGTTGGAGCTACTGGAGCCGGGACATCAAGGCCGACGGCGTCCAGTACGACGTGGACCAGAAGCCGACGACGACCGAGATCGCGGCGGTGATCAACTACTACCTGAACGGGCACGGCAACAAGCTGCAGCTCGACTTCACGTGGATCAGCGCGACCGCGGACGGGTTCGCGGGTGGCGGCTACTTCGACGCCTACCCGGGCGTGCCGCTGGGCTTCGGCTCGGACGGCAGCCACTTCCTCGTCCGCTTCCAGTGGCAGCTCGCTCTGTAGCGATCTTCTGATCATCGGGACCGGGGGCGCGGAGGGCGCCCCCGGATTCCCCACGCCCCGGCTCCGGGAGGGAGGCCGGGGCGTTTTCGTTTTCAGGGGCGCGGTGATGCGTCCCGAGCCGTGACGGAAAGGTGACGGCCGGGAGGCTTACTGTTGCCAACGAGGTGACGGGCGGCAGGAACGCCGTGTACGGAGCCCACGCCGGGGGACCGATCCCCTGGGTGGACCGATAGCGCGGAAGGGTTCGTGCCGGTCCAGGGAGGGAGGTGCCGATGAGGCGCATTGCGATCACGTTCGCCGTCTTGGGCGTGATGGTCCTGACGGCGGTGCCGGCCCTGGCCGGCGAACAGCCCACGGCTCGTGAACTCGAGGCCGCGGTGAACAACTATCTGGCGACGTCGCAGCAGGACGCCAGCCTGGTCGGTGGCCAGGGCAGCGCGGGGTACGACTCCGGATTCTGGATCCGGGGTGGGGACTTCACGCTGCGGATCAACCTGACGCTGCAGGCTCGCTACGAATACTTCAAGTTCGACAAGGACGAGCAGCGGCAGCGCGTGGTGCCCGGCGGCAGGGACGGCCTTACGGCCGCGCCGGCTCCGCAAGGCGCGCTGCTGCAGGACTTCAACTGGCCGGGCGGGGACCTCTCCGGGTTCTCGCTGCCGCGGTCGATCCTGAAGTTCAGCGGCACGGCGCCGTGCAACATCCGCTACTACGTCGAGATGGACTTCGGCCACCACGGGGCGACCCCCTACGGGATTCCGCTTCCGGGGCTGTACACGATCGGCACGGCGGTCAACCCGGCCGTGTTCATGACGAACTGGTACCAGTACGACAACACCCGCGAGGCCTGGATCGAGTGGGGGATGTCGGACGCGTTCAACTTCCGGATGGGTCAGATCATGTACCCGAACGCCCGCCAGTTGATGGTGGCGCCGGAACTGCAGCAGTTCGTCGACATCTCGATGGCGTCGTCCGTGACGGGGCTTCTGCAGCCCGGCTACACGGATCGCAACCGCGACCACGGCGCGATGGTTCACGGCGTGTTCGGCTGCAACAACGAGTGGCAGTACATGCTGGCGGTCACGAACGGCGACGGCGGAGACTCGATCCGCAACGTGCTCAACCCGCTGACGTCGGACAACCTGATGTACAGCGGCCGCCTGAACTGGACCTTCCTGGCCCCGATCGGCTACACGGAAGGCGCCACGCGGTTCGACAGCTGCAAGTGGTACGGCGAGATGGGCGTGTGGGGCAGCTACTACGCCGATCGCATCGACATGCCGCACACGTCGCTGGGCGACCGGCTCATGGCCGGCTACGACGTCGCGCTCGGGTACGGCGGGTTCTCCTTCACGGCGGGCTTCACGTACTTCGACTTCTCCAACGCCGACGCGACGCTCTTCGGTCTCCCGGCGCAGGAGGAGACGGACATCCTGGTCCTGGTGCAGGCCGGATACCTGTTCCCCGACACGGCGTGGGAGATCGCGGCGCGTTGGAGCTACTGGAGCCGGGACATCAAGGCCGACGGCGTCCAGTACGACGTGGACCAGAAGCCGACGACGACCGAGATCGCGGCGGTGATCAACTACTACCTGAACGGGCACGGCAACAAGCTGCAGCTCGACTTCACGTGGATCAGCGCGACCGCGGACGGGTTCGCGGGTGGCGGCTACTTCGACGCCTACCCGGGCGTGCCGCTGGGCTTCGGCTCGGACGGCAGCCACTTCCTCGTCCGCTTCCAGTGGCAGCTCGCTCTGTAGCGACCGCCCCGCTTCCGACGACCACCGGCGCCCCGGCCCCCCCCCAAGGGGCCGGGGCTTCTTCGTGGGGGGGCCTGCTCGTGGGGGCCTGCCGCTCGGTCCCGGCCCCCGCCCGGGGGGGCGGCGTTCGCCGCTCGGCGGGGGACGGGGCGCCCGACGCCCCGGGGCGCCTCGGCGTCGCACCCGCCCTCGACGCTCCTCCCCCTGATTTTCCGGCCTTTCCCGGCACCCCATTGCGCGCCACGCCGAGGTCGCTACGCTGGGGGCGTCCGGCGTGAGTCGGGCGCCCCGTCGCGTCCGTCCCTGCCCTCAAGCGCGGACCGACGGGATCTTGTCCTGCCTCCTCCCGCCCCGGCGTCGAGTCCGAACGCCGGGGCATCTTCTTGGGGAAGACTGCGGGCCTCCCGGACAACCTGCTAACATGCCGGGATGCCCGCCCGCGACGTCATTCGGATCCGCGGGGCCCGCCAACACAACCTGCAGGCCGTCGACGTAGACATCCCGCTCGGCGCCCTCACGGTCATCACGGGCGTCTCGGGCTCCGGGAAGTCCTCCCTCGCGTTCGACACGCTCTACGCCGAGGGCCAGCGTCGGTACGTCGAGACCTTCTCGGCCTACGCGCGGCAGTTCCTCGAGCGGATGGACCCCCCGGACGTCGAGCGGATCGAGGGGATCCCCCCGGCCGTGGCGATCGAACGCACCCGCCCCATCCGAGGCAGCCGCTCGACGGTCGGAACCATGTCCGAGCTCCTGGACCACATGAAGCTCTTGTGGGCCAAGATCGCGACGTTGGTCTGTCCGGGCTGCGGGAGGGAGGTGGCTTCCGAGACGCCGGAGCGGGCTGCGGACCGCATCGCGCGGCTCCCCTCCGGCCTCCGGGCCGTCCTTGGGTTCGAGCTCGCCCTGGGGCCCCTCCGGAGGCCCACGGAGGCGGCCGAGGACCTCCGCGCCGCGGGCTTCACCCGGGTGCTGGACGCGGACGACGCCGTGCGCGACCTGGACGCCGCGGCGAGCGCTCTGGACGGCGCGGCATCGGCCTTCGTGGTGGTGGATCGCATCATCACGGGCCGCACGGGCCGGTCCCGCCTGGTGGACTCGCTCGAGACCGCCTTCCGCGCCGGGGCGGGGCGGGCCCGGTTGCGCGTCCTCGGCCGCGGCGGCGAGCCCGCCCGGGACCTGCGGTTCTCCGAGGGCCTCCACTGCGCCTGGTGCGACCGCGCGTTCTCCGTGCCCACCCCCAATCTCTTCTCCTTCAACAGCCCGATCGGCGCCTGCGAGACCTGCCACGGGTTCGGGAGGATCTCCGGCATCGACTGGGACCTCGTCGTCCCCGATCCCGCCCGGACGCTGGAGCGGGGCGCGATCCGGCCGTTCCAGACGCCCTCCAAGCGACGCCACCAGCGCCGGCTCGTTGCCTGGGCCCACGGCGCGGGCGTGCCCACGGACGTGCCGTGGCGCGACCTCGACGAGGACGCGAGGCGCGCCGTTCTCCTCGGCCGGGGCGACTGGCGCGGCGTCCAGGGCGTGTTCCAGAAGCTCCGCCGGAAGATGTACAAGGTCCACGTGCGCGTGTTCCTCGCGCGCTACCGGGGTTATCCGCCGTGCCCCGACTGCCACGGCGCGCGCATCGGCCCCGAGGGGCGCGCCTGGCGGGTCGGTGGGCGCACCCTGCCGGAGGTGCTGGCGCTCGACGTCGCCCGCGCGCTCGCCTTCTTCGGCGACCTCGAGCCCAGGGGGGCGGACGAGGACGTCGCCGGGCTCCTCCTGCGGGAGATCCGCTCGCGGCTGGACTGCCTGGACGCCGTGGGGCTCTCCTACCTGACCCTGGATCGCCAGGCCCGCACGCTCTCCGGCGGCGAGGTGCAGCGGGTCAACCTCACCGCGGCCATCGGCACGAACCTGGTGGGGACGCTCTTCGTGCTCGACGAACCGTCGGTGGGCCTCCATGCGCGCGACGGCGACCGCCTCGTCCGCATGCTCCGTCGTCTCGTGGACCAGGGGAACACCGTCGTGGTGGTCGAGCACGATCCCGTGATCCTGCGCGCCGCCGACCACGTGGTGGACCTCGGCCCGGGCGCCGGCGAGCACGGCGGCCGGGTGGTCGCCCAGGGGACGGCGGCGGCCATCCGTCGCACGCGGTCCTCCGTCACGGGCGCGTGGCTCGCCGGCCGGCGGCGATTCGCCTCCCGCCCGCCCCGGAAGCTCCCCCGGCGAACGCCGCGGATCGGCGTTCGCGGCGCGCGGGCGCACAATCTCCAGGGCATCGACCTGCTCCTGCGACCCGGCGAGCTGACCGTCCTCTCCGGGGTCTCCGGCAGCGGCAAGTCGAGCCTCGCCCACGAGGTGCTCTACCTCGCCATGGCCCGCGAGCTGGGCCGCCCCGAGGGCACGCCGGGCCCCCACGACGCCGTCGTCGGGGCGCGGCACCTGAGCGACGTCGTGCTGGTCGATCAGGGCGCCGTCCAGCGCTCCCGTCGCGCCAACGTCGCCACCTACTGCGGAGCCTGGGACGCCGTGCGCGCGCTCTTCGGCCGGTCCGAAGGGGCGAAGGAGCGCGGCTTCACGCCCTCGACCTTCTCGTTCAACGTGCCCGGCGGGCGCTGCGAGCGCTGCCAGGGAGAGGGCGTCGAACGCGTCGAGATGCAGTTCCTCTCCGACGTGGAGGTCGTCTGCCCGGATTGCGGGGGTACGCGGTTCCGGCCGGAGGTGCGGGAGGTCCGCGTGCACGGGCTCGGCATCGCCGACGTGCTCCGGCTGACCGTCACCGAGGCGCTCGAGCGGCTCGGCGGCGTGCGGAAGATCCGCCGGGCGCTGGAACCGCTGGGCGAGGTCGGCCTGGGCTACCTCCGCCTCGGGCAGTCGCTGGCCACGCTCTCGAGCGGCGAGGCGCAGCGCCTCCGCCTCGCCGAGGCGCTCGCCCGCGAGGGGCCCGAGGATCGCCGGCTCTACGTCTTCGACGAGCCGACGACCGGTCTTCACCTCGACGACGTGGCGGTTCTCGTGGACGCGCTACACCGCCTCGCGGACCGCGGCCACGTCGTGCTCGTGGTCGAGCACCACCTCGACGTCATGCGCGCCGCGGACCGCCTGATCGACCTCGGCCCCGAAGGCGGCGACGCCGGGGGGCGCGTCGTCGCCGACGGTACGCCCGAAGAGGTCGCCCGGGGCGACGGCCACACGGCGCGGTTCCTCCGCGCGGCCATGGACCCCGTCACCCGGCGGCGGAAGCGTCCGGCCCGGCCGCCCCCACGGATCGACATCGCCGGCGCCCGCGAGCACAACCTGAAGGACGTGCAGCTGAGCCTTCCCCGCGACCGCTTCGTCGTGGTGAGCGGACCGAGCGGATCCGGGAAGTCCACGCTGGCCTTCGACATCGTGTTCGCGGAGGGACAGCGTCGCTACATCGAGACGCTCTCCGCCTACGCGCGCCAGTTCGTCGGCCAGCTCTCCCGCCCCGACGTGGATCACGTGGGCGGCATCCCCCCGACCGTGGCGATCGAACAGCGCCGGACCCGCGGCGGCCGCCGGTCCACGGTCGCGACGATCACGGAGGTGGCGCACTTCCTCCGCCTGCTCTACGCGAAGGCGGGCGTTCCACACTGCCCCGTGTGCGACCGGCCGCTGGAGGCGCTCGATCCCTCGCGGATCCACGACCGCGCGCTGGCGGAAGCCTCCGGCCGGCGCCTGCGCGTGCTCGCCCCCGTGGTGCTCGGGCGGAAGGGCTTCCACAAGGACGTCTTCGAGCGCCTGGCCCGCGACGGGATCGCCGAGGCGCGGGTGGACGGGGCGATCTGCGCGACGGATCCGACGCCCACCCTCGCTCGCTACCGCGAGCACGACGTCGAGGCGGTGGTCGGCGTCCTGGATCCCTCGGACGGCGATCGGCGCGGGCGACGGGCCCTCCTCGACCGGGCCCTGGAGCGCGGACGCGGCACGATCGCGCTCCTCGGCGACGACGGCCGCGAGAGGACCCTCAGCCTCCACCGGACCTGCCCGCGGGACGGCGCGACGGTGCCGGAACTGGACCCGCGCTTCTTCAGCCACAACAGCCACCGGGGCTGGTGCGCGGAGTGCCGCGGACTGGGCGTGGTCCCGCCCGAGGAGCCCGTGGGCCCCTGCGGCGCGTGCGGCGGCACCCGGCTGAGGCCCGAGGCCGCCGCCGTACGCGTGGGGGGGCGGACGCTCCCCGGGCTGCTCGCCCTCGCGGTGGAGCGCTTCGTGCCGGCGTTGGAGGCGCTCGACCTCGACGGGCGCGACGCCGCCGTCGCCCAGCCGATCCTCAAGGAGATCCGGGGACGCGTGGGGTTCCTGGAGGCGCTGGGTCTCGGCTACCTGACGCTCGACCGCGCCGCCACCACGCTCTCCGGTGGCGAGACGCAGCGCATCCGCCTGGCGGCGCAACTGGGGAGCAACCTCCGCGGCGTGTGCTACGTCCTCGACGAGCCGACCATCGGGCTGCATGCCCGCGACAACGACCGGTTGCTGGACGCCCTCGTCGGCCTCCGCGACCGCGGCAACTCGCTGCTGGTGGTGGAACACGACGCCGCGACGATCCGCCGCGCCGACCACGTCGTGGACCTGGGGCCCGGCGGGGGGCGCCACGGTGGCCGGATCGTCGCGGAGGGCACGCCCGCGGATCTCGCCCGCGACCCGTCGTCACCCACCGGCCGCATCCTCGCTCGCCCGCCGGCGCCGCCGCCCGCGACGCGCCGGCCCCGGAACGGGACGCTGGCGGTGAAGGGCGCGACGCTCCACAACCTCCACGACGTGGACGTCGAGATCCCCGTGGGGCGGCTCGTGGCCGTCACCGGCGTCAGCGGTTCGGGGAAGTCCACCCTCGTCAAGGAGGTCCTCTTCGGAGCGGTCCGCCACGTCCTCGGCGGAGCGCGCACCCGACCGCCGCACTGCCGGACGGTGACGGGCCTGGAGGGCTTCGGCCGCGCGCTGGAGGTGGACGCGACGCCGATCGGCAAGACGCCCCGGTCCGTGCCCGCCACGTACCTCGGGATCTGGGACGAGATCCGGCGCGCGCTGGCCCGCACGCGCGAGGCGCGGACGCGGGGGTACGGCCCCGGGCGGTTCTCCTTCAACGTCAAGCAGGGGCGCTGTCCGGCCTGCGAGGGCCGGGGGCGGATCACGGTCGAGATGTCCTTCCTCCCGGACGTGGAGGTGCCCTGCGAGACCTGTCGGGGCCGGCGGTTCACCGAGGAGACGCTGGAGATCGCCTGGCAGGGCCACGACGCCGCCGCGCTGCTCGACCTCACGTTCGAGGAGGCGCGCCGCGTCTTCCGCGACTTCCCGAAGGTGGCGCCCTTCGTGGACCTGATGGGCGAGGTGGGTCTCGGCTACCTCACCCTCGGACAGCCCTCCACGACCCTCTCCGGCGGGGAGGCCCAGCGGTTGAAGCTGGTGACGGAGCTCGGCCGCACGCCGCGGGGCGGGCGCACGCTCTACGTCCTCGACGAACCGACCACGGGCCTCCACGGCGAAGACGTGGACCGGCTCCTCGCGGTCCTCCGGCGCCTCGTGGACCGGGGCGACACGGTGGTGGTCATCGAACACGACCTCGCCTTCGTCGCCCGCGCCGACCACGTCGTGGACCTCGGACCCGAGGGCGGCGAGCACGGCGGTCGCGTCGTCGCCCGGGGGACGCCTCGTCAGGTGGCGAGGGCCCATCGCCGCAGCCACACCGGCCGCTACCTCGAGGAACTGTTCCAGCGTGCCTGACGAGGCCGCGCCCCCCCGGAGGTGCGGGAGACGCTCCGGCGCCTCCCCAAGCCCGAGCTCCATCTCCACGTGCTCGGGGCGCTCCGGCCCGCCACGATCGTGGAGCTCGCGCGCCGGGCCGACGCCCCGCTCCTCCCGCTCGCCGAGCGCGCCCTGGAGGAGGGCTACGCGTTCGAGAACCTCGCCGCATTCGTGGCGTTCTTCATCGGGCTCTTCCCGCTCGTCGTGGAGAAGGAGGACTTCGCGCGCGTGACCTACGAGGCGTTGGAGGATGCCGCGCGCGCCGGGGCCCGCCACGTCGAGATGCGGTGGTCGGCCTGGAGCCACCTCAGCCGCGGCGTCGACGAGGAGGCCATGTTCGAGGGGGTCGCGGCGGGTCGCCGCGAGGCGGAGCGCGCGCTCGACGTGACGTCGCGCGTCGTGCTCACGTTCCCGCGAACGCTCCCGGACGCGGTGGCCGAGACGACGCTCGCCGTCGCGCTGCGGCGAAGGACCTCCGGCGTCGTCGGCCTCGACATCGCCGGCGACGAGACGGCGACGGCGGCGGATCCGCGGTTCGCGAGCGTGTTCCGCCGCGCGCGCCGGGGAGGACTGGGGGGGACGGCCCACGCGGGCGAGGGCGCGGGCTGGGCGAGCGTCCGGGACGCCCTCGATCTCTACGGCGTCCGGCGGATCGGCCACGGGACGCGCGCGGCCGAATCGCCCGCCCTCCTCGCCCGTCTGGCCGAGGAAGGCGTGGTGCTGGAGGTCTGCCCCACGAGCAACGTGGCCCTCGGCGTGGTGGGGTGCCTCGCCGACCACCCCCTGCCCCTGTTCCTCGCATCGGGCATTCCCTGCACGCTCTCCACGGACGACCCGACGCTCTTCGCCACGGACCTCCTCCGCGAGCACGAGCGGCTCCACGTCGAGGCGGGGGTGTCGGTGGCCGGGCTCGCCCGGATGGCGGCGACCGGCTTCCGGGCGGCGTTCGAAGGGGAGGGGCGCGCGGGCGCGACGCTGCGCGAGAGACTCACCGCGCTCGCGGAGGAAGCGCTATCCTTCGGCGGGTGACGGCGAAAGGACCCCCGTGCTGATCCCGAGATCCCTCCTCGCCCTCTCGCTGCTCCTCCTCCTCGCCGCGTGCGGCGGCGATTCGTCCTCCGCCCCCCGCGTGGAGATCCTGCCGATGCCGACGGAGGGCCCCCTGCCCGAGGGGCTCGTCCTCGTCCCGACGGCCCACCCCGAGCGCCGGATCCCGCTCCGCCCCGTGGGGGGCGACCGGTACGAGGCGCCGGGAGCGCCGGAGGGCGTGTTCACCGTCGAGGGCCCGGGCGGGTGGCGGACCCTGCCGATGGCCGGCGCGCGCCCGGAGATCCACGGTCTGGAGGTGCCCTCGCCGGTCTACCTGGCGCCGCCGGCGCGCCTCTTCGTGCTGAGCGGCGACATGTCGCTCCAACCGGGGCGCACCTGGGCCGCCCGCGAGGCGGCGCCCGAGGACGGCGATGCGCCGCCGCGAAGGCTGCCCGTGGAGGTCGCCATGGACCCGACGGGGCGCCTGGCGGCGCTGCGCTTCCGGCCGGAGGACTGGCGGGGGCGCATCGAGATCCAGGGCTACCTGGCCCCCGTGGCAGCGGGACCGGTGAAGCCCGAGAACGCCGGGAAGGGGCCGCCGGCGGCGCTGATCCTCGTCCAGGCGCCCGAAGGCGGCGGCGCCCAGCTGCAGTACGCCCGGCCGGCCGGGACCATGCCCGTGGTCGTGGCGCTGATCTCCGAGTCCGACGATCCCTTCCCCGACGACCCGTCGGTCGAGCTTCGCGAGGGCGGCCTGCCCCTGGATCTCTCCTGGCGGGCCGTCCCGGTGGATCGGATCGCCCGATTTCCCCGGATCGCCCGCCTGGGACCGCCCCTCGCGGTCGGGATCACAGGACGAAAGGCCCTGGCCCTGGTCCCCGAGGCGACGGCCCTCGGCCTGGAAGCGATCTACCTCTTCGTGGTCCGCCCCGACGGCGCCCGCACCGTGGACCTGCCCGGGCCCCCGGATCTCGTCCTGGCCCGCCCTGCGTCCGCAGGGGCCTTCGCGCTCGTGCCCCCGGAGCCGGCGACGGACGGGGACCTCGCCCTCCGGATCCGGCTCCCCGCCGTCCCGACCGTGCTCCTGCTCCGCCGGGGGCGACAGTGGGCGCGCGTCGAGGTGCCCGCCGAGGGTCCGCCGCCCCTGCCGTACGTCTACGAGGAGCCGGCCCGCATCCAGGGGACGGTTTCCGGGGCCCCGAGGAGCGGGATCGTCCGGCTCTACCGTCACGAGGGCGAGGCCCGGGTGACCGGCCACCTGTGGACACGCCGACTGGGGTCGGGGGGCGACTTCTCCTTCGACGTGCCCGCCGGCACGTACGACGTCGAGGTCGCCTCCGACCGGGGCATCCGGCGTCGGGACCACCCGCTCGACGCGACGCGGCCCGGCGCGCAACTCCACCTCCAACTCAAGGCCCGTTGACCGCGCCACGCCGCACCCGTAGGTTCGACGCCTCGTCCCCCGAGGAGGCTGTCGATGGCCGGAAACCGACGGAGGCGCGGGTTGTCCCGCCGGAGCCTGTTTCGCGGCGCGGGGCTCGCGGCCGCCTCGGGCGCGTTGCTGCGTCCCTTCGAAGCGCTTGCCGACGGCGCCGCCGGCGAGACGCGCGCCCAGGGACCCGGCGAGGTCACGTTCCGCATGCGCCTGAACGGGCGCGACGTCGAGGTGAAGGCCCAGCCGCGCGAAACGCTTCTCGAGGCGCTTCGCCGTCCGCCCCTCGGACTCACCGGGGCGAAGCCCGTCTGCGATCGCGCGCAGTGCGGCGCGTGCACGGTCTGGGTGGACGGACGCGTGGTTCCCTCCTGCACGATGCTCGCCGTCGAGGCGGAGGGCCGCGAGGTCACGACCGTGGAGGGCCTCGGCACGCCGGCGAACCCCCACAAGGTGCAGCGCGCCTTCGTGGCGGAGGACGCCGTGCAGTGCGGCTTCTGCACGCCGGGGATGGTGATGGCGGTCGCCGCCGCCGTCGAAGAGCACGGCTCGTCGTTGACGCCCCAGCAGGCGCGCGCCGCGACGGTCGGGAATCTCTGCCGGTGCGGCACGCACCCGCACGTCGTGGCGGCCGCCCTGCGCGCCGCGAAGGAGGACTGACCATGCCTCGTCGCGTCACGTTCCGCGCCGGCATGGAGGGTGCGGAGAGGGACATCACGGTCGAGATCCACGATCAGGACGCCCTCCCCTGGGGGCTGGATGCCGAGTTGCAGAGCGTCGGCACCGACGTGCCCCGTCTGGACGGTCTCGCCAAGGTCACCGGCGCCGCGAAGTACACGATGGACGTCCAACCCGAGGGGATGGCGGTCGCGGGCTTCGTGATCTCGCCGCACGCCCACGCGAAGGTGACCGCCGTGGATACGTCCAAGGCGGAGGCCCTCCCCGGCGTCCTCGCCGTGAAGGCGTGGCCCGGTCGTCGTGTCACCTACGCGGGACAGGCCGTCGCCGCGGTCTGCGCCGAGACGCGCCCGGTCCTCGACGACGCCCTCGCCGCGGTCCGGGTGACCTACGAGGTCCTTCCGCACGCCGTGACGACGGAGGACGCGCTGAAGGAGGGGGCGCCGAAGGTCGACCCCCGCTCGACCGTGCCGTCCTTCGACGAGGGCGCGAGCCGCAATCCCGACGAGGCGCGCCGGCTCGTGGAGCAGGCTCCCCTGGTCGTCGGCGGCACCTGGCGCACGCAGATCCAGACGCACTCGTGTCTCGAGCCCCACGGGGTGGTGTGTCGCCTCGATGGCGACGGCAGCGCCACCGTCTGGGCCAGCACACAGGGCACCTCGACGATGAAGTCGCTGGGGCGCCCGCTCGGCGTGGGCGGCCGCGTGCGCGTGCTCACGCCGCACATGGGCGGCGGGTTCGGTTCGAAGTTCGGCGCGCAGCCCTGGGACGTCGTGGTGGCCGAGTTCGCGAAGGAACTGAACCGGCCCGTACACGGGATGCTGCCTCGCCGTCAGGAGCACCTGGTGGGCGGCAACCGCCCCGACTCCATCCAACGACTGAAACTCGCCGGCGCGGCGGACGGCACGTTCCGGGCGTTGGTGGGCGAGACCTACGGAACCGCCGGGAACGGGGCCGGGGGCGCGGGCTGCGCGAACACCAAGGTGTACGACATTCCCGCCATCGCCATGAAGCAGGCGACGGTGCCCACCTTCACGATGCGCGGCGCGGCGTTTCGCGCGCCCGGCCATCCGCAGGGCGTCTTCGCCCTGGAGGGCCTGATCGATCTCTTCTGCCACGAGGGGAAGCTCGATCCCCTGACGGTGCGCCGGAAGAACGATCCGCACCCGATCCGCAAGATCCAGTGGGGCCTCGGCGCCGAGCGCATCGGCTGGGCGCGGAACCGGCGCAAGGTGCCGGGCTCCGATCCGGGCATCGTGCAGCGGGGCGTAGGCTGCGCCGCCTCGATCTGGTACCAGCGGGGCGGCGGCCGTTGGAACGTGATCGTGCGCGTGGAGAAGGACGGCACGGTCACGGTGATGAACGGCGCGCAGGACATCGGCACGGGCACCCGCACCGTCCTGGCGCTGATGGTCGCCGAGGAACTGGGCATCGCGCCGGCGCGCATCCAGGTGCGGATCGGCGATACCGATTACCCGCCCGGTCCGCCGAGCGGCGGCAGCAAGACGACGCCCTCCCTGGCGCCCGCCGCCCGCGAAGCGGGACTCCGCGCGCGCGAAGGGCTCGCCCGGCTCGTGTCCGAGTCGTGGGGGGTGGATCCCTCGCAGGTCACCGCCGAGAAGGGCGTCTTCCGTGCGCCGGGCGACGGCGGCACCCACCAGGCCACCTTCGACGAGGCGTGCAAGCTCGTCGGCGACGAGGGCCTCGAGGTGCGGGGCCAGCGACGACCGAACTACGCCGGCATCGGCGACACGGCCGGCTGCCAGTTCGCCCAGGTCGCCGTGGACACGGAAACCGGCGTGATCCGCGTCGAGAAGGTCGTCGCCGTGCACGACGCCGGCCGCATCATCGACACCCTGACCGCCCGGAGCCAGGTGAACGGCGGCGTCATCCAGGGCATCGGGTACGCGCTCTACGAGGAGAAACGGCTCGACATCCCGACCGGGGACATGGTCAACGCCGATCTCGACACGTACCGCATCACGGGCATGGAGGACGTGCCGGAGATCGACGTCGTCCTCACCTCCGTCGCGAGCGGCTTCAACAACGCCGGCGTGATGGGCCTGGGTGAACCCACCACGGTGCCGACGTCCGCCGCCGTGGCGAACGCGGTCTTCAATGCGCTCGGCGTGCAGCTCCGGGAGCTTCCGATGACCCCGGCGCGGGTCCTCGCCGCGCTCGGAAAGGTGGGTTCATGAAGGCGTTCCGCTTCGACCGGCCGACATCCCTCGCCGCGGCGGCCCGCTCGCTGGGGGACGTGGAGGCGAGCACCCTCAAGGCCGGCGGCATCGATCTGCTCGACCGCATGAAGGAGCGCGTGAGCGAGCCGGACGTCGTCGTGGGGCTGGTGGACGTGGAGGGGGACGGCGCCCGCGAGATCCACGTGGACGGCGGCCGCGTCAGGGTGGGCGCGCTGGTCACGCTCGCGCAGCTCGCCGAGTCCGCCGACGTGCGGCAGGCCGCCCTCGGCGTCGCGGAGGCGGCGGCCGAGGCGGCCAGCCCCCAGATCCGCAATCTCGCCACCGTCGCGGGCAACCTCGCGCAGCGCAACCGCTGCCGCTACTTCCGCCACACCTCGTTCCGCTGCTTCCGGCGGGGGGCCACCATCTGTTCGACGCACCAGGAGGGCGCCGTGCAGGACATGGCCGGCATCTTCGACATCGACCCCTGCGCGTCCTCGCACCCCTCGAGCCTCGCGCCGCCGCTGTCGGCGCTCGGCGCGACGCTTCACTGGGTCGGGGCCGACGGGAAGGAGGCCGAGGGCGCGCTTCAGGACCTCTGGTACCCCGAACGCGTCCGTGGCCGCGAGGAGGATCTCGCGCTCCCCGAGGGCGCCGTGATCGCGGCTGTGAGCTTCCCCGTCCAGGACGTCGGCCGCGGCGAGGTGACCGCCTACGAGGAGATCCGCCAGCGCGCGGCCTTCGACTGGGCGCTGGCCTCCTGCGGCGTGCGTCTCATGCGCGAGGGTCGGAAGGTGTCGGACGCATCGATCTGGCTGGGCGCCGTGTCGCCCACGCCCTGGCGCGCCACGACCGCGGAGCAGGCGCTGGTCGGTCACGAGTTCACGGCCGACCTCGCGAAGAAGGCCGCCGAGGCCGCCACCCAGGGCGCGACGCCGCTCCCGGGCACGCGCTACAAGGTCCAACTGGTTCGCGCCGCCGTTCGCCGCGCGCTCGAGAAGGCGTGGGGGAGGTCCTGATGAACTACCGCGAGAAGGTCCTGTCCGAGCTGCGCACCCGCTGTCGCCATCTCAAGACGAAGGCCGCCTTCCTCGGCCTGCCCGATCCCGCCGACGTCGAGAACGACCTCGACACCGCGATCTGGTGGTGCGAGAAGACCGCCGAGCCCCTCGGTCCCGACGGCAGCGCCGCCGAACGCCGCCGCTGCAACGCCCCCGGCCGCTCCTGCTACGACGCGCCCTGAACCGCGCACCCGGCGGAGGCGGGTCTCGGGGGATGGGCGAGCTCGAGTCGGCGGGCATGAACCCGGACCTGGCCTCCCGTCTCGATCACGCCCTCGCCGTCGTCCGGGCGGGGGGGGACTTCGCCCTGGGGCACTTCCGCGCTGGCGCCCTGGCCGTGGAGCGCAAGGGCGACGGGTCGCCCGTCACCGTCGCGGACCGCGGCGCCGAGCGCGTCATGCGCGAACGCATCGCCGCCGCGTTTCCCGACGACGGGATCGAAGGCGAGGAGGAGGCCGCCCGGCCCGGGACCAGCGGCTTCACCTGGATCCTCGACCCCGTCGACGGCACACGTTCGTTCACCCGGGGCGTGCCGCTCTGGGGGACGCTGGTCGCCGTCGAGTCCGCCGAGGCGCCCGGGGCGCCGGTGATCGGCGTGATCCACTGCCCGGCGGCGCGGGAGACGGTGTGGGCGGGCCGCGGCCTCGGGGCGCACCACGCGGGGGACGGGGGGCCGCCCCGGCCGGCGCGGGTCTCGGCCACCCGCCTCGCCGACGGTCTCGTCTCCACGACCTCGGCGCGCTACCTGGCCCACCACACGTCGATGGCCGCCGTGGAGCGCGTGTTCTTCGCCGCGAAGAGCGTGCGCGGCTGGTCGGACTGCTATCAGCCGGGAAAGCGTCCTTGCCGGGACCCGCGCCACCCCTCCAAGACCCCACCCTCGGGCAGGCGCACGACTCGCTCCTCGAACGCTGTCCGTGCTGAAGACGTGACGTCCGAAGTAAGCGCTCAGCCCCTGGCCGAGGGGAACTGCCCGCTGGCGCCCGCAGCGAGGCCGCGAGAGCGATACGGCAGCGCTATCTGGACGACCTCGCCGCAATCGGCGAGCGCAATCGGCGGTGGATTCGTGAGGGTCGTTCCGCCGAGTGGAGAGCGCGTGGTGCGCATGGGCTCCGAAAGGACGCTAGGCTGCGGGCTCGGGCTGAGATGGGACCCGAAGGAGTGAAGTGGGCCGAGGCTCGTGACATGAAGAGGTACGGTCACCCGGATGGGCCAACGTTCGAGGAGGCCGTCGCGAAGGCCCGGGCGAAGGGCCTGAGTGGCGACGCAGCCTACGAAGAAGTTATCGAGGCCGCTCAGAGATCTGACCCTGGTGTTAATCGCGGCGTGCTCGGAGGCGACTGAGATGGAGTCACCCCGCTACGACCTTCAGCGTGTTGCCTGGTCAGAAACGACGGATGCAGAGTTCCCGGCGGAGGCTTGGGTAGGTGGCCAGCGCTGGCTCATCCGAATCAACGACTGGCCAGACGACCCCTACATGTACACGCTGCTCATCGACGGTCGCGAAGCGATGGAGTTGGAGTCGTGGCCCGATAGGTGGATCCGCCCTTGAACTCTCCAGTAACCACGGGGATTCGCTCACGTAGAGGCTGTCATCGGGCTGGCAGCAGGGATGGGCCCTGGGCCTCGACCAACGACGCTCTGACTGACCCTTCGAAGAAGTCGAGGATCGCCCGGCCCTGCGCCCGCAGGCTCTCGCTGACGGTGAGCATCCGCTCGGCGAAGCGCGAGCCCTCGGCGCTGTGCGACCCGAACGACCCCTTGCGCCACAGGACGCCCTTGCGCACGGCGCGCTCGGCGGCGTTGTTCGTGGGCTCGATGCCCTCGACCCGGGCGAACGTCCACAGCGCCTCGCCGTACTCCAGCAGATCCTTGGCGATCTTGCGAGCAGCCGGGATGGGATTGCTGACGTGACGACGCAGCAACCGTTCGAGCCGCCTGCGGATCGGTTTCAACCTGCGCAGAAGCGCCCGCCTCGTGATCTCTCCTTCTCGGAAGCGATACCACTCTCGGAACACGTCCTTCACGATCTTCTGCCCCGGGACCCCGAGGCTTCGGGCCTGGCCTCCTCGCTCTTCCAGCCCCAGGAAGTTCCGCAGCAGGTGCGCCCAGCAGAGTTGTCGTTTCTTCGTGTCGTGGATCCGGTAGACAGAGAACCGATCCGTGATGAGGAAGCCCACGAAGGCGAACAGGAGCTTGCGGAACGCCTCGCGGTTGCGGCGGGGGTCGATGCGGAACACCTTGAGCATCGGGGTGACCGCAGCCCAGAGCCAGGCTCGATCATTGCCCTCCGACCATCCCGTTTCATCGCAGTGGACGAACTCGGCGTTCTGGATGGCATCCAGCGCCTCATCGTAGGCGGGCTTGATCGCCTCGCTCGTGCGCCGCTCCAGGTTGGAGATGGTGCCCTCGGACACCGTGGCCTTCTCGCCGAAGAGCGCCACGACGAGGTCCCGTGCTTCGCGCCGCGTGACGCGGAAGCGAGCCGTAAGCAACGAGAGGATCGCCTGGAGCCTAGGACCGGCGCACTGGTTGGGCACGCCCTCGGGCAGGTCAGCCGTCGTGATCTCACCGCAGCGGCTACACTTCAGCGAGTGCAGGACGTACTCGACGACCTCGGCGACGACGGGAGGGATCTCGATGACCTGATGACGATACGGATCCCCGGCCACGTCCTCGGGCCGAAGCGTCGAGCGACACCCAGCGCACCGCTCCGGCATGACCGGGATCGTGCGATCCACCTGCTCGGGAGGTAGCGGCTTGCGCGTCTTGCCCTCTCGACCGGGCTGCCCGCCGGACTTGCGGCCCGTGGGCTTCTGCTTGCGGCGTTCCTTCCAGGGCACATCGGAGGACGGCGGCTTGGAGGAGTTCGACGAGTCCTGGTTCAGGCGCGCCGTGAGTTCGCGGACCTTCTCCTGGAGGATTCCGTTGTGCTCGCGCAGCCGCTTGATCTCGCGTGTGAGATTGGCGCGGTTGGCCTCGAGATGGCGCCTGCGACGCTCACTGGCTTCCAACTTGCGCTCGGCGATCGCCAACTTCCGCTCTGTGGAACTGAGGCGCGCCTCCAGCCGCTCGAATCGTCCTTCCAGAGAGAGGTTGCGCGGGCCCATACCCCGTCAATCGGTTGATAGTTCGGCCGGAATTAGGGGTGAGCGGTTACCGTCCGAAGTACGCGTTCAGCCATTCCGGGAAGTCGCGCCGCTCATCCGACGTTTGAGCCCGGTCCGTATGCAGGTGAGTCAATCCCCGCTCGATCTCCGGCCCGCGACTTCACGGCGGCCGAACTCGCCGAGATCCCCGGCCTGCGTGAACGTGCCCACGCCCTCGGCCTTCACGGCCTGCTCACGCGACTCGAGGAGGTGAAGGACGAGCCCTGGCTGGAGTCGTTGCTCGCGCTCGAGGAGGCCGAGCGTGCAAGACGCAGCCTGGAGCGTCAGCGCCAGAACGCCCGGCTCGCGAGCTTCAAGCCGATGGCGGACTTCTGCACCGCTCGTGCGGCCTCTTCGTAGGCAGCGGTGAGGGCACGGCGCGTACGCTCCTCCAAGGCCGCGAGCGTTCCCAGGCCCAGGCGAGCCTTGGGACCGAAGAGTGCCTCGGCGGCTTCGAGCACCTCGCGCCGGGAGAGCCGGAAGCGACCGCTGAGGGTAGAGAGCACGGCCTGCAGTCGCGGCCCTACAGCCCAGGGCATGACTCCTTCCGGAAGCGAGCCCTGAGTCCTCTCACCACACGCATCGCAGACAGCGCCGTGCATCAGGTACTCGGTGACAAAGGCAGAAACCGGTGGGATCTCAACGACCTGGTGGCGCCATGGGTCGAGGCCGGCAAAGGCTGCGGGCCCCAGCGGACGCGCACAGCAACCGCAATGCGACGGCCGCACGTCCACGAATTCGTCCACGTCGTCCCAGGGGAACCAGGGGCGCGTCTTGCCCTTGTGACCCGGTTGCCCACCCTGCTTGCGGCCCGTGCCCTTGGATCGAGGAGGTCGCGGGGCTCCGGGAGGATCCGAGGGCGGGGGCTTGGAGGAGTTTCGCGAGGAGAGGTTGAGTCGCGCCTCGAGCTCGCGGATCTTCTCTTGCTGCTGCAGGACGACAAGTCGAAGCGCAGCCAACTCCCCCCGCATCTCTCGGCAGCCACGGCATTCGCTCTTCTTGCCCACAACCCTGGAATCGGCTGATGGCGTCTCATCCCACAGGGGGGTGAACGCTTACCAATCCCCTATCCTCCGCAGATGTTTGGGGCCGGTTCGACGATGGTCTGGGGGCGCAGGAGGTAGTACGCGCCAACGGCAGGGCCCGTGCACATCACGAGCGCGAGAAGCACGAGCGGGCGATTCGTCTGGTTCCCATCCTGCCTTCCGAGTCCTGCCATGGGTGTAGGCCTCTATTGCCGTAACTTGTTGGCTCCATCGACCGGTCGGAAGGGCCTGGGCGCAACCCGCAGGACGAGCTTCCCAATCAGATTCCCTTGCTGCCCTTGCTCCGCCGCTTCCATCCGGTTCCTCTCCTCCACCGAGTCAGCAGGCTTGCCATCGTAGACACGATGGACCGGCATCCTCCTGCGAAACCGGACCTCACCAAGGTCGAACGTCGAGGATCGCTGCCTCGACGGGCCATTCCCCGGAGAGGGCCGAGCGCTCGGACTGACACGAGGGACGGGGCAGGAGGCGACGAAAGGCGTCGCGTCGGCGGGATGCGGCGCGATGGGAAGCAGGTTGGGGTCTCCTTCCGGGCCTCTCAGTCCGCCGTCGGGTCGCTGACCCTTCCGAGGAAGAGGATCGTTCCCGTGTCGGCGTGGCGGATCAGGAAGAGGAACGGCCGGTCCGCGTGGAACTCGACGGGCTCCTGCGGCGACGCGCCGCCGGGCTTGACCAAGACCACCGTCGCCGCCGAGGCTTCCGTTCCCGCCTCGTCCACGGCGACGAACGCCTTGTGGAGCACGGGGCCGACGACCAGCGGCTTCTCCGTCGTGATGCCGGTGAAGTCGGCGCGAACGGGCGAGAACGCGCTCTCCATCCCCATCTCCGGGAGGACGTCCTCGAGATTCGCGGCCCACGTGAAGGTGAACTTCGGGAGCCGCAGCTCGACCTGCGCCCCGCTCAGGCGCCCGAGGATCGAATTGAGAGCGGGCCAGGAGAGGTCCTTCTCGATCCCCGCGATGCCGACGCCCCTCTTCGGGAGGAGGAGGACCATGGCAGCCTCGTCGCGATACGGAATCGCCACGGCCTCGAGCGTGTCCGTCTTGACGTACGGGTACCCGCCCACCCGTCGCATGAAGTCGCACTCGACCTCACTCCCGTCCGACCTCGTGAACGTCCCGGGGCCCGTCATCGATTCGCGGAAGGGGTGTTTCCAGGCCGCCCGGAAGTAGATCGCATTTGCGAGCGCCAGGAGCGTGTCGGGGGTCGGGAGTTGCTCCGGCACGATGCCCTCGATGCGGTTCTTCGTCCGCTCGGCCACCCAGTCGTTGATCGCCGTCCTCGCCGCCGCCGTCCGCCGGAAGTCGATTCGCCCGACGGGCGCCGCCCACGCTCCCTCGAGCGTCGCCACGTAGTCATCGACGAGCCGGAGCCTCTCCTGCACCCAGACTCGGTTCGCGATCGAGATCTCGTAGGCCGGTACCATCCGCTGCCCGCCGTCGGTCCGCTCGGGGACCCTGCCCGGCTCGAGTGCCTTTGCGACGGCCGGTATGCCGCGCGCGGGAACGCTCCGTGGCAGATGGAGGACGTCCCGCATCTGCTCCCTCGTGTCGCCCCGCGCCCCCTCCGAGACCATCGCGAGGGCCGACGAGATCGACCAGGGCGACAAGAGTACGTTGCCGGGCTTGCTCGCGACCTTCCGGTAGAGGTCCACGGCAAACGCGTTGTTCGCGCCGGCCACGGCCCGCTCCGGCGTCACGCCACGGTCGGCGGCCGCAGGGACGACGAGAAGAACGAGAACGAGCAGGAACGGGCTCAAGATCCGATGCATGATTGCCTCCTTCGGGATGAGACACGTCCCCGTGGTCTCGGTTCCCCCCTGTGTCAGCGTAGTTGTCGCCCGGGTGTAGGGAGTCGTGGGGCCCCTGCCAAGGCGAAGCCTTGGTAGGGCACGACTCCCGTCGGCCCGCCCGCAGGGCGGGCGCCCCCCATGGGGGGTGAGATCTTGAGAATGATTCTCAGGGGGCGGTGGAGACGTCGCATGTCGTCGTACACCCCCGGTTTCAAGGCTCGCATGGTCCAGCGGATGGTGGGCCGGGAGGCCATCAGTGCCTCGGCTCTCGCCGACGAGGTCGGCGTGGCCCAGAGCACCCTGTCACGCTGGCTGCGCGCGGCGTCCGTGCCGAGCCCTACCGTGCCGCCCATGGCGAAGAAGAAGCAGAACCCGTCGACTCCCCGTTCCCAGCCGCGCCGCGGCCGCACGGCCGAGGACAAGCTCCGGATCGTCCTCGATGCGTCCGGGCTCTCCGAGGAGGCCCTGGGCGCGTTCCTGCGCCGCGAAGGCATCCACGAGGCGCAGCTGAAGGAGTGGCGGGCCAAGGTCCTGGAGGCCGGCGTCGGCGCGCTCAAGGCGCCGCACGCCAAGCGCAGCGACCGCACGCCCGAGGCCCGCAGGATCCGGGAGCTCGAGCGGGAGCTCCACCGCAAGGACAAGGCCCTGGCCGAAGTGACGGCGTTGCTCGCGCTGAAAAAAAAACTCCAGGCGATCTGGGGGGACGAGGACGACGCTACGCCCACGAGGAGAGGGACATGATCCTGGGGCTCGTCCAGGAGGCCGTGGAGGCCGGAGCGCGGCTGGAGAAGGCCTGCGAGACCCTGGGCCTGGCGGCGCGGACGCTCCAGCGCTGGCGGGCGCAGGGCGTCGGAGAGGACCGCCGGGCCGGCCCGAGGCACGCGCCCGCGAACAAGCTCTCGGCGGCCGAGCGGGCCCGCGTCCTCGCCGTGGTCAACGAGGAGCGGCACCGCGATCTCAGCCCCAAGCAGATCGTGCCGCGTCTGGCCGACCAGGGCACGTACCTGGCGTCGGAGGCGACGATCTACCGGATCCTGCGGGAGGAATGCCAGATGCGGCATCGCGAGCCCTCGCGGGCACCCCGCAAGCCGCATCGGCCGATGGCGTGCGTGGCGACAGGCCCCAACCAGGTCTGGAGCTGGGACATCACGTACCTGCTCACGGACGTGCGCGGCCGGTACTTCTACCTCTACACGGCTCTGGACTCATGTGCAGCGCCTGGTTATGTAGAGTCGCGGTCGTGAGACCCAAGTGGATCGCTTTCCAGGGCGCCGGACTCCACATAACCGCCGCCGCCTCAAAGCGCCTCAATCCATGTGAGGATGGATGTGTCCGAACGCCACGCTGCGAGCGCGAGGTCGTCGTCGTCGACGACGGGGCCGGCCTTGGCGAGCGCCGCTCGCTTGGTCTCGAGGTCCACGACGGCGTAGCGGTTGGTCGTCTCGACGCTCGCGTGGCCGAGCCAATGGCTGATCGTGACCATGTCGACCCCGGACTGGAGGAGGTGGACTGCTGCGGTGTGACGCATCGTGTGCGGGTGGACTCGTTTGCATGCGAGACCAGGCGCCGCGGACTGAGCAAGTGCGGAGTACTTCCGCAGGAGGTAGCGGACGCCGAACCGGGTGAGCGGTGCGCCGCGGCGACTTCGGAAGAGCGGCTCGGGAGATGAGGCATCGAGTCCGGTCGCGGCGCAGTTTCCGCGGCCGGTCTCGAGATGCTCGAGGAACGCGATGACGCCGTCGGGGTCGATGTCGCAGAGGTCGAGATCGACCACGTCCCGGTCAAGTCGTGCAGCAAGGAACCGCAGCAGCATCGCGAAGGCGTCGCGGTAGCTGCGGATGGTGTGTGGGCTGAGCCCGCGCGCGCGGGGCATGTGATCCGCGAAGAAGCGGCGAGCCGTGAATCCGTGGCCGAGGCCTTGGAGATCTCGCCCCGCACCCTGGGGCGCTTCGCGGAGCACACGGCCCGCGTCACCACGCCCGGCTTCCTCCAGAAGTTACCTCCAGAGTTGCTGCTGCGGGTGACCGACATCCCCCTCCTGGCCCGGCTCGAGCCCGTGAGGGGGCTGTTGAAGAAGGGCCGCAGCCAGGCGAGGCGCGTCGTACTCGTAGAGGCGGGGAAGGGCCTGAGCCTTCTCGAGGCCTTGGGCGCGGCACTCGACTCCAACATGCCTATCAGCAATCGGCCTCCGCGTTCAATGCTCAGATCGGAGTGTTGAGCAGGTTGAAGGGGAACCAAGCATACGCTGTGGTCAGCTGCTTCTTTCGGCGGGCGGGCGGGCTAGAGTCGGTGGGCATGAACCCGGACCTGGCCTCCCGTCTCGATCACGCCCTCGCCGTCGCCCGGGCGGGCGGGGACTTCGCCCTGGGGCACTTCCGCGCCGACGCCCTGGCCGTGGAGCGCAAGGGCGACGGGTCGCCCGTCACCGTCGCGGACCGTGGCGCCGAGCGCGTCATGCGCGAACGCATTGCCGCCGCGTTTCCCGACGACGGGATCGAAGGCGAGGAGGAGGCCGCCCGGCCGGGGACGAGCGGCTTCACCTGGATCCTCGACCCCGTCGACGGCACGCGTTCGTTCACCCGGGGCGTGCCGCTCTGGGGGACGCTGGTCGCCGTCGAGTCCGCCGAGGCGCCGGGGGCGCCCGTGATCGGCGTGATCCACTGCCCGGCGGCACGGGAGACGGTGTGGGCGGGCCGCGGCCTCGGGGCGTACCACGCGTGGGACGGGGGGCCGCCCCGGCCGGCGCGGGTCTCGGCCACCCGCCTCGCCGACGGTCTCGTCTCCACGACCTCGGCGCGCTACCTCGCCCAGCACACGTCGATGGCCGCCGTGGAGCGCGTGTTCTTCGCCGCGAAGAGCGTCCGGGGCTGGTCGGACTGCTACCAGCACCTCCTCGCCGCCACCGGTCGCATCGAGGCGGCGATCGATCCCGGCACGGCGCCGTGGGACAACGCGGCCCTCCTGCCGATCCTCGAGGAGGCGGGCGGGCGGTTCTCGACCCTCGGCGGCGAGCGGACCATCCGCGGCGGCAGCGCGCTCTCGACGAACGGCGTCGTCCACGACGAGCTCCTCGGCCTCCTCCGAGGCGAAGGGCAACAGGGGTGACGCCGATCCACGATCCGCGGCAACTCCGGGACGGAGGCCCGGAACCATGGACCGACGCGCCACGATGCCCGCCGAGACCCTCGTCACCCACGAGAAGGGGCTCCGCCGCCTCGCGCGCGGGCTCGTCCGAGGGGAGGCGGACGTCGACGACGTCCTGCAGGAGACCTGGCTCGCCGCGTTGAAGCAGCAGGGCGTCGCCGTCCGACACGAGCGGGCGTGGCTCGCGGGCGTCCTCCGAAACGTGGTGCGGACCCGGCAGCGGGCCGAGGCACGCCGCCGGGTCCGCGAAACGCGGGCCGCCAAGGGCGATGCACGGCCCGCCGTGGACGACGCCGCGTCCCTCCTCGAGCAGCGCCGCCGGTTGCTGCGCCTCGTGGAGGATCTGCCCGCGGGACAGCGGGAGGTCCTGACGCTTCGCTACTTCGCGGGTATCCCTCCCCGCCGCATCGCGCGCCGCCTGCACCTCCCCGTGCCCACGGTGAAGACGCGCTTGCGACGCGCGCTCGTCCGGATGCGGGAGCGCCTCGACGCCGACGCGGACGGTGACCGCCGCCGGTGGATGGCCGCCCTGGCGCCGCTGGCGTGGGCGGCACCCGCTCTCCAGTGGATCGCGGTGGCGGGGGTTGCCGCCGTCGCGGCGCTCGTGCTCCTTTCCGGCGGGTGGCTCGGAGCGTCTCGCCATCGGCGCTCTTCCGACGGATCGGGGGGTGGATCGCCGCTGCTGGCGAGGGACGGCAACGAGCACGCGTCCCCCCGGCTGCGCGGGCGTTCCCGGAAGGAGAACCTGCCGCCTCGTCCGGTTCCTCCGCCGTCGCCTCCGGCCCCCGCTCCCACGACGGGCGCCTTGAGGCTGCCCCTCCACGTGAGGGGCGACGACGCACCGCCCTGCGTGGTCGATCTCCTGCTCGCGGACGGTTCGCAGCGACGGGTGACCCTGTCTCAGCAGGAGGCGACGGACCTGGACGGTCTTCCTCCCGGGCGAGTGGACGCGGTGCCCCGCCCTGCGGATCGCTACGTGGGCGGCGAGGCGGCGGCCGTCGTCCGCGCCGGTCAGGCGTCGGTCCTCGAGATCGTGTGGGAGCCGGCCGGTCGCGTGAGCGGACGCGTGCTCGATGCGCGTACGCGGATGCCCATCCCCGGAGCCGACGTACGGGCCCTCGTGGGCGACGACTACCCGGCCTACGAGGGGCGGACGGCGTCGCCGTGGCACGCGACGAGCGACCCGGAAGGGCGGTTCCGGCTCGAGGGCGTGCCGTCGTCGCGAGACCTCGTGCTCGTCACGACGGCGGCGGAGCACGCGGCCGGCGATGGGTTGGTTCGCCCCGACGCGCGAGGAGACGTTCTCGTGCTTCTCGCGCCCGGCGGCACGATTCGCGGCCGGGTTCTCCTCCCCGACGGTTCCCCCGCCCGCGACGCCCTGGTGTTCGCGGTGCCCCCGACCAACGGAGAGATGCGTGCCTGGTTGCCGGAGCCGTGGGCCGATCGCCTGCTCCGGGACCCTCCCGGGACGACGCGCGTCCTCTTCGACTGCGATCCCCAGAACGGCGAGGTGGACACGGTGCGCCCGCCGTGGGTGCTCGCGACCCGCGCGGACGGGGACGGCGACTACCTCCTCGAGGGGGCCGTCCTCGAGCACCGGCTCCTGCTCCAGGCGTATCCGTCTCCCCGGAACGCGGAGGGGCTCCTGGGTTCTACCGCAGTGCCCGTCGCCATCTCCACCGAGCGGCGGGACGCGCGCGCGGATCTACGGTTGCTGGGACGGGCGAAGGTGGTCGTCACCGTCCACGACGCTACGGGCCGGCCGTGCGTCGGTGCCCGCGTCGCGTTCCAGGACGCGCGTACCCTGCCGGAGCGTACCGTCGACGAGAACGGCCGCGTCGTCTGCGACCTGCCGGCCCAGCCACAGGACGTACGGGTCCATCATCCCGACTGGGCCCCCTGGAAGAGGGAGATCCGGCTTTCGCCGGGAGAAACGCGGGCGCTCGACGTGGTCCTCGAGGAGGCGGAGCACCTGACCGTGCGGGTGCTCACGCAGGACGGTCGACCCTCGCCTGTCGATGGAGTCTTCGCCACCGTGTGGCAGGACGGTCGACCCCACCACGGCGTGCGCGGCGAGAGCGGTCGCTATTCGTTCGGCGGGCTCGGGTCCGGCGAGGCGCGACTCACCGTCCGCAAGGCGGGTCCGGACGGCTCGGACACCGCGACGGACGTCCACATTCCATCCGAGGAAGTGGTCGTGCGGATGGGGCCGCCGAGGGGGACGTCGCGCGGTCGGATCCCGATCCGCATGATCTTCCCCGAGGACGCCCCGATGCCGGCCACGGTCGCGGTCGGTCTGTGGCCCTTCCCGACGAGCGTCGCGGGCACCTTCCGGGAACTCCACGGAGACGACGTGTGGGAGAGGGCCGGCGGAGGACTCTCCAACGTGGCCTGGTTCCGCTTCGACGTCCCCGACGACGTCCTCGAGTACCGCGACAGCTTCGGGGGCACGCGCACGCTCGGCCTTCGCGGCCCGGGATGGGCGATCGTCCAGATCCCTCCCCGGGTCCTGCGCGACGGCACGCCCACCGTGAGGCTCGAAGCGGCGCGCCACGTGGAGGGCGTGGTCCTCGATGCGCAGGGCCGCGCGGTTGCCGGGGCGCGTCTCGCGTTCGGTCCCGCGTCCTACGGCGTCCTCCTCAGCGGGCGCACCGACTCGCAAGGCCGCTTCCGGGCCGACGAAGTGCCGCGCGACGTGAGGGACGTCGCCGTCGTCGCCACCGGATTCGTCGACCAGGTCCGGGCGCTTCCGACGGCTCCGGGGCCCGTGCGGATCGTCCTCGCAGCCGGCGGTACGGTTTCGCTCCGCGTCCGCAACGATGCCGGGGAACCCCTTCCGGGGCGCACGGTGCGCGTCGTCGCCGCCGAAAGCGAGACGGACGACCCCCAGCAGGTCCTCTACCTGGGAGACCGGACCGGCACCGCCGTCGGCCTTCCCGTCGGCACCTGGCGGTTCATCGACCAGGAAAGCCGCGAGACCGTCACGGTCTCCCTCCAGGAGGGGGAGACCGCCGATGTCGTCCTCGCGGTTCCCTGAGAGATCCCTGCGGTCAGGGCAGGGGGATCGTCGCGACGGGTTCGCCGATCGCGTCGAGGCGCGACGCCGTCACACCCACGTCCGAGAACGCGTAGAGCACGTCCTCGATGAAGATCGATCGGCGCATCTCGGCGAACCAGGGGTACATCCACGCGTCGCAGTCCGCGGCGCGCGTCGGGATCGCCCCGCTCCTCGGGCGAGCACACCACGTCGCGCACGAGGCCGGTGTGCGAGACCCGGCCCACCTCCTCGAAGCCGTCCGTGGCGGTCACGTGGTAGACGACGAGGCCCGAGAAGTGCTCGTAGTCGGCGTCGTTCCACGCCGGATCGACGAGCGTCACGGGAATCGCGAGCAGTCCGCGTTCGGGCTGGAAGGTGAATGCGTGATGATCGTGCTCGGCCTCCGACCAGGACCACGCCCCGTCGCCCGTCCCGAGCTCCGTCTGGAAGGCCCGCGTCGGGTCCGTCGGATCCGACACGTCGAAGAGCTGGAGGCTCAAGCCGAGTACCCGCCCGTCCTCCGTGCCCTCGCGGCCGATCCCGATCAGGTGGTCGGCGTCGAACGGGTGGAGGTAGCTCGAGAACCCGGTCATGTGCAGTTCGCCGGCGATCTCCGGGGCCGTCCGATCGTCGAGCCTCACCACGAACAGGGGATCCGTCTGGCGGAACGTGACCACGTACCCCGTGTCCTCGAGGAAGCGGACGGCCTGGATCTGCTCGCCCGGCGCGATGCCGCGAAGCGCGCCGACCATCGCGAGATCCGTCCCGTCGGGCGCCAGCACGAAGACGTTGTTCGCGTCCACGGGCGGCGGGGCGGCCGCGGCCAGCGGCTCGACCCGTCCGTCCATGGGCGGGGGCGCGACGGTGCCGCCGCCGGGAACGGGCGCCCACCACCAGCCGCCGAGCGCCTGGTCGGTCGTGGCGATGCGCAGGTCGCCCTCGTACTCGGACATGGAGAACTGGTTCAGCACCCAGCCGGGCACCTTGCCGGACGCGCGATACGACGGATCGCCGTCGTTGAGGTCGAACCGGTGGATGTGCGTCTCGGCGTAGCGGGTCTCCTTCTCCGACCACATCCACCACCGCGAATCCTGGGCGACGTAGAGCGCCGACGGAGACGCGTAGACGTTCCAGCCGTTCGCGACGACGCCCACCCCCGAGGGCCGGCTGTCGTCGGACGGATCGAAGCCCACGACGGAGAGGACCGAGAGGTCGCCGGCCCGCTCCGGGCGGTAGAGATCCGCGCAGTCGAGCAGATCGGTCTTCGTGTCGCCGATCCTGAGGTCCGGCAGGAACCGCTCGCGACCGGCGCGGGCGACGTAGGCCGCGATGACGGGCCGGACGCGCGTGCGCACGACCTGCTCCGCCTGGGCGCGCGCGGCATCGCCGAGATTCCACGGGTTCGGCAGGCTGAGCCCCGCGAGGTCTTCCATCAACTGCGGATCGTAGAGCGTGGGGGAGTGCTGGCAGACGAGATAGACCTTCCCCTCGACGAGCCTCGCCGCAACGAGATACCCCTCGATGTCGAAGCTCCGTACCTCGGAGGGCGCCGACGGGTCCGTGACGTCGAAGACACTCACACGCACCGCGACGAACGGCTCCACCCACTCTCCCGTGGTCGGCGGGCGGGGCTCGCCGGTGCCGATCCCCGGCCCCATCGGCGCCGGCATCCCCGGCTCCATCGGATCGGGACCGCCCTCGTAGATCGCCGAGAGCACGATCAGGCGGTCGCCCAAGAGGAAGATCCCGCTACCCCACCCGTCGAGGGTCAGGCTCGCGATCTCCTGTGCGTCCTCCGGCGGCCACGCGTCGATGACGTGCACGGTGTCCCCGCGCAGGTAGTAGATCGTCTCGCCGTCCGTCTCGACGAGGTCGAGCTCGTCGACGCCCGTCTCCTGCACGTTCGTCGTGGTGTAGTCCGACGGCACGCTGCCCGCGGCGCCGTCCTCGGCGGGCAGGGCCTGCCCGCTTCCGTCCCGGGGGGGCATTCCCGGATCGGGCATGGGCGCCGGCGTTCCGCCGACCCCGCCGAGGGCCCACAGGTTGACGAAGCGTTCGACGCCTACGTCCACCAGCCAGGCGTCGAGATCCGCGCAGTCCCCGACCGACGTGAGATGCGCGGTGACCGACACCGGCGGGAGCGTGGAGGTCGAAGGGCCGTCGCCGCTGCTTCCGCCGCCGCACGCGACCGGCAGCAGGCCGAGCGCCACCCACACCGCGCCCCAAAGGACGTTTCGGACCCGGATCGAGTGCACCACGGGGCACCTCCTCCAACCGCATACCTTCCCCCACCGGCCCAAACCTCGGACGATTGTCCTCCCGCCCCCCCGACGGGTCAACGGACGCCCGCCCCGGCTCCGGTTGCCGAACGGTTCAGGGCTCTCGCCGCCGCCGAATTCCGGCCTCCGCGCGCGTCCGCGCGGGACGACGCCCCCGGTCGCCGGCTTCGGCCTCCGCGATCGGTCCGGGCCATCGCGGAGGCCCGAACTGCCCAGGCCCTCCCCTCGGCGGCAGCCCCTCGTCTCCCGGCCCCGTGCGGCGGCCGGCGACCGGGGGGCAGGCCGGCGACGGCGAAGGCGCCGCCCACCGCCCGTCCCTGGTGGCGGAGTGCCTCCCGCGACGCGATCACCCTTCCGTCGGGGTCGCGACGGGAGCCCTCGATCCGCGCGCCCTCCGAAGTGCGGGCGAGGCGCCCGGAGGCCACCCTGCGAGGAAGGCCGGCCCGATCGGGAGGAGGGGGCCCGGCAGCGGGACCGCCACGCGCGGGAGCGACGGACCCGGCATCGGCGCGACGCTACGGCCGCAGTTCCGCGAGGAGGGCGTCCCAGCCTGGGGCGGCGGCATCGTCGGGCGCCATCTCCCGGTGCGTCCTCTCCAGGCGGCGACGCGCCTCGTCGCGGCGGCCTTCCGAAGCCAGCAGGCGCGCGGCCTGCCGGGCCAGGGCGAGACCCTCGGTTCCCCGGAGGAGGCGGGGTTCGGCGAGGGCCCCGTTCGCCAATGCCATCGCTTCCGGCGTGCGGCCCTCGTGACAGAGGAGGTCGATCGCGCGGGGGAGCCACGGAAGGGCGGTCGCCGGCCGATCGCCGTGGAGGTGGTGATGCGCGAGGAAGACGACGTCGGAGGCCGGGACGCCGGAGGGCGTTCGGCCGTCCGCGCGCCATCGCCGCTCGGCGGCTCGCGCCAGGGCACCGTGGTGCCGGCGGCGGAGAGCCGGGTCGATCTCCTCGTAGAGCACGTCGCGCACGGCGGTGCTTTCGAAGCGGTGCGTGCGCCCCTCGACCCCCACCAGTCCCGTCCGACGCGCGATGTCGGTCAGCGTGCGCAGGATCCCCACCGGTGGGCGTTCCAACGTCTCGGCGAGCAGGTACGGATCGAACGACGCACCGCAGACCGCGGCCACCTCCAGGACGTCGCGTTCGCCGGTGCCGGGCGGACCGGCGCGCGGGCGAAGGCCCTCCAGCGCCTCCCTGACCCGGGACCGCCACCAGGAGGAACTCTCGCCCTCTTCCAGCGCCCGCTGCAACGCGGCGGCCGAGGCGAAACGCCGCGTCGGATCGGGGGCGAGGAGCGTCGTCACGACGGCGTCGAAGAACGGTGTCACCTCCTCGATCTCGTCTCGGAGGCGCGGGGGCTTTCGCTGCACATCGGCTTCCACGTCGGCCGCGATCTCCATCACCGTGTACGGGCAACAGCCGGTGACCAACTCGTAGAGCACGAGGCCCAGCGCGTAGAGATCGGTCGCCGGCGTGACCTCGGCACCGCGGAGCTGCTCGGGGGCCGCGTAGAGGAGGGAACCGGCGATCTGCCCTTCCTGTGTGAGGGTGATCGACGCATCCACCACCAGCGCCATGCCGAGATCCATGATCCGCACGCGGCCGTCCGACGCGGCCATCAGGTTCTCCGGCTTCAGGTCGCGATGGACGAGTCCGGCCGCGTGCACGGCCTCGAGGCCCGCCGCCACCTGCGCGCCGATCGGGCGGAGACGCGCCTCCGGGAACGGTCCCTCTTCGACGAGCAGCTCGCGCAGCGTGCGGCCCTCCACGTACTCCATCGCCAGGAAGTACCGCGCTTCGCCATCGACCTCGACGCGCCCCTCGTCGAGCGTCGGCACGACGTTCGGATGGCGTACGCGGTGGCCCGCGGCCGCCTCCCTCTGGAAGCGCCGAAGCATGTCGGGGTCGGCGAGCAGACCGGCGTGGACGACCTTCAGCGCGACGGGCCCCTCGAAGCCGGCGGGGGAAGGCCCTTCGACGGTCCCGGCCAGGTAGACCGTTCCCATTCCCCCCCTCCCAGGCGCCGCCCGACGCGATAGGCCCCCACGCAAGAACCTTCGGAGAGTCGTACGGGGGCCGGGGCCGGCAGGTCCTCTTCGGCCCGACCCGCGGCGTGGAGCATGCCCAGCACGGCCAGCCGCGGGGCCAAGTCGTCGGTCAGGTCCGGGTGCCGTGCCAGCGTCTCCCGGACGGGCGGAGCTTCGCCCCGCTCGATCGCCGCGAGCAGTTCTGCGAGGATCCGCTCGATCCTCGCCTCGACGTCGTGATCCGCCAGGTCATCGTGCCCGTCGCCCATCCCGGTTGCCTTCCCCCTCTCGCCCGAGCAACCGCGCGAGGTTGGCGAGCGCGCGGCTGTAGAGCTTGCGCGCCGCGTCCTGGGTACGGTCCAGCCGCTCCCCGGCCTGCCCCAGTGTCAATCCCTCGAAGTGCAGGAGTCGGAGCACCCGCCCCTGATCCGCCGGCAGCCTGTCCATCGCCGCCTCGAGCGCGGCGCGCTCCTCCCGGGCCATCAGGATCCGGCTGGGGGTCTCGTCGCCGTCCGGGCGCGCGACGTAGGGCTCCTCCCGATTGGGATCCCGCATCGCCGCCTTGTAGCGTCGGATGGCGTCGGTCAGGCGATTCCCGAGGAGCTTCAGGAGCCAGCGCTTGAAGGCCTGCTTGTCGCGGGGGGTGAACCGGGTGACGGCGAGGAAGGCCGAGAGCAGGGCGTCCTGGACGACATCCGAGGCGCTGACCTTGGCCTGGATGCGCTTGGGAAGCTTGCGGTCGGCCCGCTCGTAGAGCAGCGGCGCGTACCGGTCGAAGAGTGCCCGGGCGGCACGTTCGTCGCCTCGCCGCATCCGCTCGAGGAGGGTGTCGTCGCTCTCCTCGTCTGCCGGCTCCCCGGTCTGGAAGTCGTCGTCCTTCTCGTCGCCCATCCAGCCTCCGCTTCTACGCTCGTCGAAGCGAATTCGCAAATTCCCGGATCGGGATCGGGCTTTCGCGTCCGGTTCGGGCGGCGGACTCCGCTCTAGAGGGTGGAAGAACTCCCGTCCGGGGAGGCGGTTCGCCTCCCTCGGCCGGGAGGCCGGGCCCTCCGGGGTTCGCGTGGAGCCGGGAAGGACGCACGGGCGACCGCGCGGGGCCGCGGCCCCCCTCAAGGGGATGGGGGCGCGGCCCGGGTTGGCAGGGCCTTCTGGAGCGCCACGTCCAGATCCGCGAGGATGTCCTCGGCCTCTTCCAGTCCCATCGAGAGCCGAACGCCCCCCGGGTCGATCCCGGCCGCGAGTTGCGCCTCGACCGGCAGGGGCGCGTGCGTCATCGACGCCGGATGCTCGATCAGGGTGCGCGGCTGTCCGAGGCTCACGGCCAGGGTGATCGCCAGCGACTCCGAGGCGATCTGGTCGATCACGCGCGCGCCCAGGGCCCGGCCTTCCTCGGGCGTACCCTTGAGCACGAAGTAGACGAGGATCCCCGGCGCGAACTGCCCCGTCACGTCCACCATCTGCCGTCGCGCGACGTCGTGGTGGGGGTGCGAATCCAGCCCCGGGTACATCACGCGATCGACGGCGGGATGGTCCTCGAGGAACCGGGCGACCTTCATCGCGGTCTCCTGCTGCCGCCGCGTCCGAAGCGCCAGCGTCGGCAGGCCGTGGACCAGCACCGGCCACGCGGCCTTGGGCGCGAGGACGGCGCCGAAGTCCTTCCGGTAGAGGAGGAGGTCGGGATAGAGGAGCTTCCCGCACGTGACGGCGCCACCCATGTCGGTCCCGAAGCCGTTGAGGTTCTTCGTCAAGCTCTCGGCCACCACGTTCGCGCCGAGCGAGAGGGGGCGCTGGGAGAACGGCGTGGCGAACGTGTTGTCCACGACGGTGAAGATGCGACGCCGACTCTCCCCACGCTTGGCGTTCTCGGCCTTGACCAGGTCCGCCACGCGCCGGATGTCGATCAGATCCAGCGTCGGGTTCACCGGCGTCTCGAAGTACACCGCCATGGTGTCGGGCGCGCGGATCGCCTCCGCCAGCGCGTCGTAGTCCGTCATGTCCACGAAATCGACGGTGATGCCCAACCGCGGGTACCAGTTCGCAAAGAGGGAATAGGTGCACCCGTAGAGCGTCTTGTGGGCGACCAGCCGATCCCCCCCCTTCAACAAGACCCCGAGCGCCGCGCTGATCGCGCCCATGCCGCTCGAGAAGCACACGCAGCGCTTGCCCTGTTCCGCGAGGGCCAGGTTCTCCTCCAGCATCCCGCGGACCGGCTCGTCGAGGCGGTCGTAGATGTACTTCGGGGCGTGGTGGTAGTCGTTGAACTCGGGGTTGGCGAACTCGACGAACCCCTCGGCCCCCCGCCGGCTCGACTCCAGCCGGTACGCCGAGCTGCTGCTGATGGGGGGGACGATGTGGTCGTTGTATTGCCAGTGTTCGCTGTGCATCCGACCGTGAATGAAGCGCGTGAAGGCGTGGTAGTCGCGCTCGTGGGAATCGCTCATGGCGGGCTCCGAAGGGGGACGTCCACGCCCACGGTACCGCCGTGCGCGGCCCCGCGACACCGACGACGCGGGCGCGATTCCCCGCCCCCGAAGAGCACCGCCGACCATGCGACTCATTCGCACGAAAGCCGCTCGCCCGAGGGCCGATCGCCGGGCGGTACGGAGACCGGTTTCTTTGTTCGAGATTCGCGTGACCCGCGCGGTACGGAGACCGGTTTCTTTGTTCGAGATTCGCGTGACCCGCGGGGTCTTTCGGGCGACGTGCGGGGAGGCCGCGATGGCTCCGCGCGCTCGTGCGGATGCTCCCGGTCGTAGGCACCCGGGGATGAGCCGCGGCATCGCGCGGTGTGCCCTTCTTGGCGACCGGCGACACTGCCGGGACTCGTCGCCGCCCCCGCGGGCAACATCCCGCAACGCCGGCTCCGCCTGACGTTCGGCGATCGGCCTTCCCTGCCGCCATGGGCGTCGCCCGCGCATTCCGATGGGCGCGCCGTGGAACCCGGGGCGTTCTCGGACCTGTGGTCCCGTGGGGAACGGGCCCGCTCGTCGAGTGGGCGCCTACGCGGCCGAATGTCGAACAGAAAAACCAGGCTTCGTGAGCCGGCTATCATCGCCGTAGCTCGCGACCGATGACCCGCAGCGGGAATTGCAGCGACGGCCGGGAGACGACATGATGCATGCACGGCACATCCTGACGATCCTGGCGGTCCAGGACGTACCCCGCGCGCGCGGACTCTACGACGCTGCGTTCGGCTGGCCTACCGACGTGGACCTTCCGGTCTACGTCGAGTACGTGCTGCCGGGTGACCAGCGGATAGGTCTCTATGCGCGGGAGGGCTTCGCGCGGAACACGGGCGTGGTCCCGGCCGCGATGCCGCCAGGGGCGATCGCACCCGCGGAGCTCTACCTGCGCGTGGATGACCTCCCTGAGGCCGCGAGACGGCTCACCGACGCGGGCGCGCGGCTCCTCTCGGCGGCCGCCCCGCGCGACTGGGGAGACTCCGTCGCGTACTTCTCAGATCTGGATGGGAACGTGCTGGCTGTCGCGCAACCGAGCACAGCGGGAGCCGCGGACAGGTGAGGGGCGAGGCGGCGTGGTCGTGGGGGTGACGCTGCACGATCCGGCTGGACGGGTGCTGCTCGAGGGAGAGGTTCGGGAACGCCCTGGCGCGGCTGGGTGCCCTCAATCCCACCAGAGGCTGATTTTCCCACTCTCTACCATCTCCTCGACGTCACTGCGGGAGTTGTTGAGCAGGTCGCCGCAGAGGTGCGTCAGGTCGTCCACGAATCGAGCGGTGTAGTACGGTCCGCCGCGAAGGTCGAAATCCAGCGAATCGGTAGACACGCCGATCACATCGATCCCCATCGTGCGGTCGTACTCTGTGAGCCATCGCACGACGGACTCGGTCGTGAGACCGCTGTTCACTGGGTCGAGACGCGCAGTGCGCAGCATGTCCGCCCATCCGTTGCCTGGCGCAACGACCAACTCAACGCCTTTGATCTCGGGGTTGTCGAGCCAGCGGTAGCTGCCGAGGAACGCGACCCAGCCCTTCGGGAGGGCGCCTCGCAGTGCAGTGAGAGCCGCGCGCGCTTGCTCCTCGGTGTCGAGGATCACCGAGGCGCACGCGCGGTCTCTCGCGCGGCCGAACTCCCACGTCGAGAACTTGCGCGCGACCATTCCCGTGTGCTTCTCAAAGAGCGCCCTGATCTCGCCGGGCACAGGGACGGGCTCGCGCGTGGCGGGCCACTCGACCCGGCATTCGAACTCCAGGGGCTGTTCGCCTGGTGAAGCCTGCAGGACTGCGCGTAGCTTCAGCAGGCGCCCCTCATCAGCGAGGGTTGCCGACCATCCCTTGTCGCCCGGCTTCCCCACCGACCGGATGCCATCCATGTAGGGCGCATCCTGGCGGTTGAAGATCACGCGAGAGACAGCGTTACCCTCGCGTTGGATCTGCACCTCCCACGAAGGGTGTGCACGTGGTCCTACAAGCTCGAGAGACGACAAGTTGAAGTGGTCGTGCTTCGGGTCGTCGCTCGGACCGCCGAAGTAGCCGGCCGCCTCGCACTCGATGGCGCCACGCATGCGCACGGCTGCTCGCTTCGCGAAGCGCCGCGGTTCGGGGAGCCCGATCGGGATGCTAGCCAGATCGTTCTCGGAATCGCTCACCCCAGCCTCCTTCTCGCCCTGGGGCTCGTCTGCGCTAAGCCGCAACAGGCCGAGGGGCGACAAGCCGACCAGCGCTGCCAGGAACCATCCAGCGGCCAAGCCTGTGATCAGGCTGCGTCTGCTCATCTTCAGCCTCCCAAATCCAGGGTACGGAGACCGGTTTCTTTGTTCGAGATTCGCGTGACCCGCGGGGTCTTTCGGGCGACGTGCGGGGAGGCCGCGATGGCTCCGCGCGCTCGTGCGGATGCTCCCGGTCGTAGGCACCCGGGGATGAGCCGCGGCATCGCGCGGTGTGCCCTTCTTGGCGACCGGCGACACTGCCGGGACTCGTCGCCGCCCCCGCGGGCGACATCCCGCAACGCCGGCCCCGCCTGACGTTCGGCGATCGGCCTTCCCTGCCGCCATGGGCGTCGCCCGCGCATTCCGATGGGCGCGCCGTGGAACCCGGGGCGTTCTCGGACCTGTGGTCCCGTGGGGAACGGGCCCGCTCGTCGAGTGGGCGCCTACGCGGCCGAATGTCGAACAAAGAAACCGGGCTTCGGCCGGGCTTCGCAACGCAAGCCTGTTGCGGCGAGCACGAGCACCAGCGTCCTGTTGCGGACGCCGGTCGGAGCCCGGCGGCTACAGGCTCCGGCGACGGCGCGGACCTCCTCGAGGGACGGCAGGTGGGCATCGAGCGGCAGGATGTCGGTTCCTCCACTTTCCGACAGTAGTGCTCATGCCCTCAGGTCCAAGGGGTATGGGCGGGTACGAACCGACGTAACCGTTCAGGTGGGGTGCTGGGGTGGAGGGCGGCTCGGATCGAGCCGATCCACGGTTTCGTGGCCGTCGCGACTCGATCCTCTCCCCGGCATGCTGGGTGCGAGAGGAAGATCGAGAGGCTCGAGACCCGCCTCCGGCACGTCGAGGCGTACCGCGCCAAGCTGGTGCGCGAGAACCGGGAGCTTCGCGAGCACGTCGCCGTCCTGCAGGAGAAGGTCCGCGAGCTCACGGCGAGACTCAACGCCGACTCGACGAACTCCTCGCAACCGCCTTCCGCGGACAAGCCGTGGAAGGAGAGGCGGAGCCGCAAGCCCACGGGGCGCCGCCCGGGCGGGCAGCCCGGGCACAAGGGCACGACGCGAAAGCCCTTCCCGCCGGAGCAGGTCGACTACCCGCTCCCGGTCGTGCCCGAGCGCTGCGGGAAATGCCATCGTCGCCTCCGACCCCAGGATGCCACGGGCCGGGTTCGGCGTCACCAGGTGGTCGAGATCCCGCCGGTCGTCGCGTAGGTCACCGAGTACCAGCTTCACGAGTCCTGCTGCCCCGGCTGCGGCGCGGTCACGACGGCGGAACTGCCCGAGGGCGTCCCCGCCGGCTGCGTCGGGCCGCGCTTCCAGGCCATCCTCGCGCTGCTGACGGGCCGCTGCCGGATCAGCCGCCGCGAGGCCCGCGAGGTTGCCATCGCCCTCTGCGGCGAAAGGGCCAAGGTGTCGGTCGGCACCGTCGCCGCCATGGAGCGTCGGACGGCCAAGGCCCTCAAGCCCGCTTACGACGAGGCGCTCGACGCCGTGCAGAACGCCGCGTTTGTCCATTGCGACGAGACCTCGTGGCGGCAGGCGAACAAGCTCGCTTGGCTGTGGGCGGCCGTCACGCCGAAGCTCAAGGTGTTCCGCGTCGATCGCCGGCGGAATCGAGAGGCGTTTCGCAAGCTGCTCTTCGCGTTCGTCGGGATCCTCATCACGGACCGATTCTCGGTGTACCGGATTCATGGCGCTCTGATGCGGCAGCTCTGCTGGGCGCATCTGAAGAGGAACTTCCGGGCGATCGCGGAGCGGGGAGGGAAGGCCCGAAGCCTCGGCACCTCCGGGCTGAAGATCGTGAAGGCGGTCTTCGAGGAGTGGTACCGCTTCCGACGAGGAGAGATCACGCGGCACGGAGTGCGATGCCGGATCGCGCCGTTGCGCAAGCGACTGGACCGCCTGCTCACGCGGCACATCAACAGCCCGGTCCCGAAGGCGCGCAAGATCGCGAGGGACCTGCGCGAGCACGGCGAGGCGCTTTGGACGTTCGCCAGGGTCGAAGGGGTCGAGCCCACGAACAACGCCGCTGAGCGCTCCCTGAGGAAGGCCGTCCTCTGGAGGAAGGGGTCCTTCGGCTCCGCGAGCAAGGCCGGCTCCCGCTTCGCCGAGCGCATGCTCACTGTGAGCGAGAGCCTGCGGGCGCAGGAGCGATCCATCCTCGACTTCCTGGTGGCGTCGATCCGGGCGCCGCTGACCGGCGGTCAGCATCCGTCCCTCCTAGCTGCGGCGCAGGTCGCCACCCGCCTGAGCGCCTGACGTCCCTGGGTGCCCGACAGCCATCGTGTAAGGCGCCCCCGCAGCATCCTACCTGCGCTGTTCATCCAGTCGAGTGCCGAGGACACGCCCCTCGTTCGTGCTTTGGAGCCAACAGATGTCGCCGAGGCTCGGATTGTGCCCGAGTGCGCGCCACTCCTGCTCGATCCGGGAAATCGCTGCCGTTGCGGACGTGGGCCACACTCGGAATCCTGATGAGGTGACGTCCCCCGCCTCCATCAAACCTCGCTTGAGGAGATTGGCAATCACCCGCAGCGACAGCTCGCGCACGTCCGATTCCGACGCCGCGCCACCCACTGTCATGCATACCGAAGCGACCTCACCGGCGGGGATCCAGTCCTCGGTCCCCAGAACGAGCAGTTCCTCGATGCATGCTTGGTAGCTCATGGCTGAATGTGCACCTTCGTCCAGATCCCGTCCGGATACCTCACGTCAATCGCCGCCCCGCCCGACCCTGAACGGCCCCGGAGACCCACGATCGTGCCATCGGGAAGCTCGACCCGCCTCCCAGCGTATGTCGGATGTGGAGCGGAACGACCGCTCTGCGTCAGGCGACCGAACAGGTCATTGAGTTCTGCCTCAGATCGCACAACCGGGTAGTGCTTGCCCTTCGAGAGCTGTGAGAGTTCCGCCCTGACTCCAGCGGCGTCGCCAATCCCCCAGCGCCCCGGGCCACCCCCTGAACGCGTACGAACCGACACGCCCTTTGCGGATCCAGATGCTGCGGCTTGTCCCCCGGCGGCGGAACGAGGGCCTCGAGGGCGGGAGATCGCGCCGCCTCCACCCGCGTGCGTCGGGAAGTCGCCAGATCAACCATCTACCATGGGCGCAGGTGGACCCCGTTGGGGCCGCGTCCTGGAGTCCCGCTGACCCGTCCGTCAACCGTGTCCTGGAATCCGTGCCCACAGGGGTGGCTCCCGCTCTCGCACGAGAACAGCACGAGCAGGTTGCTGCCGGGTCGCGATCGGAGCACGCCCGTACGCGGGGGATGACCTAGCGAAGCGTCAGATCGTGGACGCTGGTCTCTCCCTTGCGCAGGACGACGTTGCCGAGATCAACACGCTCTCGGCCCCGATAGGCGGTGAGTGGACACTCGCCAGCGGCCAGCGGTCCGAGGCGGAAACGGCCCTCGTCATCCGTGCGTGCCGAGATCCCCGGTACGAGGCGAAGGGGCATCTCGTGTCGTGCCACGATCGCCAGCCCAGGCTTCGCTTCCCCTCGGGACCGCGAACCGTGCCCTCCAAGAATGACGCAGGAGCCAGGACGATCCTCAAGCCGTGCTCGGGCGGATCCTCCAAGACGGTCGGCGCATGGTCCTGGTGGCGACGGATCGACAGCCTGCCACGGTGGACCTGGGCTATCTCGAACGTGCCGTCCGTTGTCGTCGTGGCTTCTGGAGCGCTCACGAACATCCCATCGCGCAGATCGAGAAGCCCAGGGCGCCCTGCCCTGACGACGGCACCCACCACGGGCGGCCATGCTCATCCACGACCGTTCCTCGGACCGTGCGGCCCAGGTCGAGTTGCACTTCGCCTAGGTCGCGCTCGGCTCCGGCCGACAGGTTGAGGGGACCCAGGAGCACGTCAGCGGCACCTCGTGGGAGGAGCAGGAGTAGCACCTCCGCATCAGTCGTCTGGAGCGGATACCGGACCGCCCTCGGGATCGACCGTCGCCGTCTTGTACGCGGTGGACTGCCCTGTGTGCTCCGCGATCCAGATGTGGTCACGCAGGGACTCGCCCCCCTCTGCGGGTGAAGCACGCCCGTCACGATAGGCGTGCTTTCAGCACGACACGAACCGGCTTCCCTACGTCTGGTCCCTCAATGCGGGTGGTCAGGTACCACTGCGAGGAGGCTTCCAGCACGGGGCCCTCGGTCGCGGCACCCGTGATCTCGAACCGTCCATCAGCAGCCGTCTGCTGGGGGACGCCACACCACCGAACGGACGCCTTCTCGATCGGCAGACCGGCCTCGTCAACGACGACACCTCTGATCGCGGATGCTTTCTTGACGTGTACCGTGACCTCCTGCTCGTCACCCGCCGTGACTTCGACGGCCATGCGCACTTCGTCTCCGGCGGTTCCCTCGGTGACGACCGTGTACGTGCCGACTCCTAGCCCTGGGAACCGGAACGCCCCTTCGTGAGCCCCCAGGTAGTCCGCCCAACTGCCATCTCCTCGGGCGGAGGAAGTGAATGCCCTCATCGTCTCCAGAGACGCCCTCGATCGTGACGGTGGCGGACGGCACGACCGTGTCCTCTGGATCCAACACGCGCACGACTACGACGGCTCGAGGCTCCAGCCCGACATCCCCAGCACCCTGGCGTTCGCCTCCGTGAGGACGATCGGTTCGGTGCCTCCACGCGATCCATCGACTCCTTCGGCGAGACACAGATGCGGCTGCAGACGGATGTTCGTCTACTCGTACCTGCCCTTCGCATCTGCGATGCCCGCATGCGAGGTGGATCGCGCCCTCGCCCTCGAACTCCGCCATGCCTCCGCTGTCGTCCGTGTTGCTGTAGAAGGAACTCCCGTTTGGCCGAGGACAAGCCGTGGATTCGCGATCATCTCCTGTTGGTCGGCAGGGACGCCGAAGATCCGTGCTCCGGCGCCCGGCTTCCCGTCGGTGCGAGCACTCGACCGGAGATCGTTCCCCCCGGCTCCAGGCGAAGCACGAGTTCCACTGCTTCTCCCGCCGGGAGCATGCAGGAATGCGCCTCGGCCATTCCATGTGCGATCGTAACCGTTCAGCCCTAATTGCGGCCGAACTATCAACCGATTGACGGGGTGTGGCCAAGCGCAAGTCCTCCCTCGACAAGCGGTGCGAGCAGCTCGAGGCGCGGCTGCGCAGAACGGAGCGGACACTCGAAGCCTCCGAGCAACGCAGGTGCCATCTCGAGGCCAACCGCGCCAATCTCACTCGCGAGATCAAGCGGCTGCGCGAGCACAATGCGATCCTCCAAGAGAAGGTCCGCGAACTCACGGCGCGATTGAACGCCGACTCGACGAACTCCTCGCAGCCGCCGTCGGCGGACAAGCCGTGGAAGGAGCGGCGGAGTCGCAAGCCCACGGGGCGCAAGCCGGGAGGCCAGCCCGGGCACAAGGGCACGACGCGCAAGCCCTTCCCGCCCGGAGCAGTAATCACCGGGTCCCGGTCGTGCCCGAGCGCTGCGGGAACTGCCATCGTCGCCTCCGACCGCAGGATGCCATGGGCGAGGCACGGCGTCACCAGGTCGTCGAGATCCCGCCGGTCGTCGCGGAGGTGCTCGAGTACGTGCTCCACGAGTCCTGCTGCCCCGGCTGCGGCGAGGTCACGACGGCGGACCTGCCCGCGGGTGTGCCCGCCGGCTGTGTCGGTCCGCGCTTCCAGGCGATCCTCGCGCTGCTCACGGGACGCTGCCGCATCAGTCGCCGCGAAGCCGCCGATGTCTCCGTGGCGCTCTTCGGCGAGAAGGCGAGGATCTCGGTCGGCACCGTCGCCGCGCTGGAGCGGCGTACGGCCAAGGCACTCAAGCCCGCCTACGACGAGGCGCTCGACGCCGTGCAGAACGCCGAGTTCGTCCACTGCGACGAGACCTCCTGGCGGCAGGCCAACAAGCTCGCGTGGCTCTGGGCCGCGGTCACCCCGAAGCTCAAGGTGTTCCGCGTCGATCGGCGGCGCAACCGAGAGGCGTTCCGCAAGCTGCTCTTCGCCTTCGTCGGGATCCTCATCACGGATCGCTTCTCGGTGTACCGCATCCACGGCATCCTCATGCGCCAACTCTGCTGGGCGCATCTGAAACGGAACTTCCGTGGCGCTCGAGGAGCGAGGAGGCAAGGCCCGGAGCCTTGGCACCTCCGGACTGAAGATCGTGAAGGCGGTCTTCGAGGAGTGGTACCGCTTCCGACGAGGGGAGATCACGCGGCACGGGCTGCGATGCAGGATCGCGCCGCTGCGCAAGCGACTGGACCGTCTGCTCACGCGGCACATCAACAGCCCGGTCCCGAAGGCGCGCAAGATCGCGAAGGATCTGCGCGAGTACGGCGAGGCGCTGTGGACGTTCGCCAGAGTCGAGGGCGTCGAGCCCACGAACAACGCCGCGGAGCGTTCGCTGAGGAAGGCGGTCCTCTGGCGCAAGGGCTCGTACGGCTCGGCGAGCAGGGCCGGCTCCCGCTTCGCCGAGCGGATGCTCACCATGAGCGAGAGCCTCCGGGCGCAGGACCGTTCGATCCTCGACTTCCTCGAAGCGTCGATCCGGGCGCGGCTCACGGGGAGTTCTCGACCCTCGCTCCTGCCCTCTGCCCACGTCGCCGCCCGGCTCAGCGCCTGAGCAGGCCCCACGGCGAGGGACCCGGCCATCAGCACGACCAGGCGTCATGCTTGCGGAGGTCCGATCGGGCCACGCTGACCGCGAACACCGGGAAGCGGCTCTCCGTCGAAGAGCCACTCCCAAAAGTCGTTGGCATCATCGCGGACCTCTGCTGGCGTGCGTACGTGCACATTGCACAGGCGTGCCCACTCCTCCGGCGTCACGGCATCGCGCAGGATCACGTCGAGCAGGAAGCGGCGGACGGCGTCGTAGATCCCCTGCTCCCGCATGCTCCTGCGTGCAAATGAACTCGGGCCATCTTCGCGGACATCAGTGTCCCAGTAGCAACTTACGAAGTCCTCGATGTGATCGTCGAGCCAAGGCACATCGCGTCCCACGGCTACCTCCCACCCGGGAACATCGTGCGGAGATCGTAGCCGCCGCTCGCGTTGCGCCGGTAGATTGCTGTAACGGTGCCGTCAGCGAAATCGACGGCACGTGTCCCCTCACTCAATCCGATCGTAGTGCGACCTTCCACGTGCCTCAGATACCCATCGCCAAGGGCATCCCGTAGCGCCAAGCTCTTGACCTTGATCTCGCCCTTGCCCGCCATGGCCCCCTTGAGGAACTCGGGGCTATTGCGTGCCGCATATTCCGCCTGCGCGTAGGCCTCGTTGGAGCGAAATGAGGAGGAACTGTCCGGGGGCTTCCTGAGCAGGCCGGCCTTCTTCCCGGTGCGATGCACCGCAGGTACGCCCGTCTCCGGATCCATGCCTAACAGCACGCGCCGGTCATGCTGCGGACCTGTCACTTGGCCTTCGTGCCTCTGCGGCCCGTGCCCTTGAGCCTGAAGTTCCTCTACTCGCCGCGCCGCCTCGTCCGGTGTCCAGTCCTGCGGTCGCCTCCGGGCGCGCCGGATAGCCCCCCGCACCCCCTGAACGCGTACGATGGCGCGCAGCGTGACGATCTGCTTTGCAGGCACTTCCACCACGAACCGACCGTCCCTGTCGCTCGTGGCCTCAGCCAGTAGCTTCGTTCCCACGGAGATGACCGTCCTGCCCGCCGCACTTCCACCTGCGAGGGCCGTGACCTGAGCCCCTGCGACGGGTTCGTTGGTCCGTGTGCGCAGGACCTGGCCGCGAACGACCACGGCTCGCGCAAGGGTGACGTTCACCCGGGCCGTACGATCCATGGAGATGTCGGTCGGCTTCGTTGCCTCCGACAAGCCCTGCTTCCGCACCCGCACCCAGTACCCGCCGACCGCGAGGTCCTCGAACCGGGCTGATCCGTCGCTCCCGGACTTGGCCTCGGGTATCTGGTGTCCCGGGGGAACGTCACTGGTGACGCGGACTTGCGCGTCGGGAACGGGGGTGCCACTCGAGTTCACGACGAACACTTCCAGCGCGCCCCGGCCTTCATCGACCTCGAGGGATGGGGCCGTAGGGCGGGCCGGAGGAGCAGGTGCTTGCGGGGGCGCGTTGCCCAGGAGCACCGGCGGTGTCTCCTCCTGCATCGGGGAGGCGCCGTTCCGGCCCAAACCCTCGCCGCCATGGGACTTCTGCGGCGTCGTGGACCATGGACTCCAGATCGCAAGCCCGGCGATGAGGACCGCGAGGAGGAACACGACCGCCAAGGTCTGACGACCCGTCGCCATGGTGGGCGTCCTTTCCTCGATGGCTGCTGGGGCGCGTCTCAGAGTGGATTCCGCCGTTCACCCCTCCGTCATGAGCCGTGGTTCCGGCATTCACTGCGTTCGGCTTGTCGCACGCGGTCGCGATTCGCCCCGACCTCCTATCGGGGGAATCGGGGGGGAATCTCGGCGGGCCATCCGTGGATCCATGACCACCCCGAAAAGACCGAGAGCCCGGAAGATGGGGGCTTCCCATCTGCCGGGCTCCTGGACGTTGCGAATAGGCTTGACGCCTACATGTAGTTGATGAACCAGTGACGCGCGCCGGTTTCGCCCTCGAGCTCGCGGCGCCACGGGGGGACGACGCCCTCGAACATCGCGGCGACCCACGGCACCTCGACCGGGGCGAGCTTGCGGCCCGGGGTCAGGTGCATCGGACGGTCGCGGATGTCGGCGAGGAGGTGCCCCAGGATGTCCAGGTGGAACGAGTGGTCGCCCGCGAGGACCTCCATGAACTTGCGGAGGTATCGGTCGTCCACCTGGTCCGTCGCGCGGCGGTGGAAGATGATCGCCCGCTCGGCCGCCCGGAACGCCTCGTCGAAGGCGCCGTAGAGCGAGACCGGGTTGAGGATCGGGGGGCCCTCGGCGGCGCGCGGCCGGCGGCGGCGACCCGACTGGCGGATCAGGTTCTTCCCGCCTTCGCGGTCGCGGAGGTGGCGGGACAGGATGCGAGCGTGGTCGCGAACCTCGGCCGCGTACTCCTCGAAGAGCCGGCGGATCGGACCGTACGTGAACGCCCTTCCGACGCGCAGGTACCTGGCCTCGACGTTCTGCTCGATCAGGATGCCCGTCTGGATGATGCGGCTGGTGCGGTCTTGGGTGGGGGTGATCATCGATCGTCCTCCGGAAAGGAGCTACCGCGGGGGCGCGTAGCCGGAAGCGACCGGGTCGGGGTCTCGCGAACCCTGTCTTTTCAGATGTGGGTCATCCAACGTGACCCGGGTCCGCGGAACCTCGTCTCGGCGCTTCGTTCTCCAAGGGTCTGGCTTGTGGGGGGGGCGGGTCGAGAGGACGCGGTTGAGGTTTTCTCGGGCCTCGGCGGCTGTTCTCGAAGCACCCGACGGATGAGTGCAGCAACAAAATTGGGCCGCAAGCGGCCACCAACGCTCGTATGGTAGGCCCCACCCCCAAGCCAGCGCAATAGCCATTTTTTCCAATTTTCCGTGAGATCCCTTTACGACGGAAGCCCCGGATTTGCGCGGATGTGCGGCAGTAGGCGCACCATGTGGACCGAAGTCGTCCGACATTTCGCCTGCCCGGAATGCCGCGGCGGGCTGGTACGAAGCCTCGACGTGCTGCGGTGCGAGAACTGCGGTCGGGATTGGCGCGTCACCCACGGCGTTCCCCGCCTTCTGCCCGGAACCTCCACTACCGATTTGAAGACGATTCGCACCTTCGAGCATCAATGGCGTGCATACAGCGCCTTGCCCCGTCTCTTCGGCAAGGACCGCGGAGGGATGGCGGCGAACCTGGTCGGGGATCGGCTGAGCCGGCGAATCGACCGGGCGTGGTACCGGGGGAAGCGCGTACTGGACGCGGGCTGCGGTCACGGGCGCTACCTCGGGCTGTTTCGGGCGATGGGGGCCCGCGTGGTCGGCCTCGACGCCGGGCGAGGACCGGAGGCGGCCGGCGTTCCGCTCGACGAGGAGGGGATCGCCGTCGTCCAGGGGAGCGTGCTCGCGCTGCCCTTTCGGGACGAGACCTTCGACCTCGTCTTCTGCGACGGCGTCCTCCACCACACGTCCGATCCCGAGGGGGCCTATCGCGAGCTCGCGCGCGTGGTCCGTCCCGGCGGGGCTCTCTACGTGTGGGTCTATCCGCGCGAGGGGCGGCTCCGGGAGGCCTTCTTCGGAGCGGCTCGAGCCGTGACCACCCGTCTTCCCTCTCCCCTGATGCGTGGAGCGGCCTTCTTCCTCGCGCCCCTGACGCTGGCCGTGCGGTCCTACAGCGGGACCCGGCTGGGGCGCTCGACGTGGGCCGAGTGCGCCCAGGTGGTCCACGACTGGTTGGCGCCGGGGCTGCAGAGCCACCACACAGGGGAGGAGGTGCGGGGGTGGGCTCTCGCCGCCGGCCTGGCGGACCCCGAGCGCCTGCCCGTGCCCGTCGGCGTCACCGCCTGGAAGCCGGCGCGGCCCGTCGGCCCCCCCGGGAATTCCCCAACCTCCGCGTAACCGGTCGGGCCCCCCGCGCGATGGGGGGGCATGAAGACCGTGATCCAACGATTCGAACGGGCCCTCCGCGCCGTCGCCCACGGCGATCTCCCCATGGCCACCAAGCTCCTGCGCCGGCTCGCGCACCAGCAGCCGAACATCGTCCTCTTCCACCTGATGCTGGCGGACCAGCTCCACAAGCAGGACCTGTTCGCACAGGCGATCGAGAGCTACCGCGAGGGTCTCGGCCGGATGGCCTCCCCCCGCGCGCGACTCCGGCTGGCCTGCGGGTGCGAGGCGCCGCCCGAGTCGGAGATTCGCCTCGCCCTCGCCTCCGCCCTCCGGGGGGCGGGACGCGCCGACGAGGCGGAGGCCGAGTACCGCCGCGCGCTCGACCGGGAACCCAGCGCCGACGCCTGGCTCGCCTACGGCCACCTCGTCGAGGCGGAGGGCCGCCTCCGGGAGGCCCGCGCGTGCTACCTGAGGGCCCTGCGCCTGGACCGCCGCCACGCCGACTCCCTGGCCGCCCTCGGCCAGTGGCACGTCTGGACGTCTCCGGAGCGCGCCCGGCGGTACTTCGAACGCGCCCTGGCCTCGCGCGCCACCCACGCCGAGGCCACGACGGGGCTCGGCTTCGCCCTCCTCATGCTGGCGGCCTACGACGAGGCGGAGCCCGTGCTGGAGCGGGCCGTCCGCGTGGACCCCACCGCCCGGCCGCTCGTCTACCTCTCGCACCTGGCCGAGGCGCAGGGGGACCGGGACCGGGCCCTCGAGCTCCTGGAGCGCGCCCTGGAGGTGGACCCGGGCGATCCCCATCCCCTGTTCTCCCTGGGCGACCACCACCGCCAGTGGGGCGACGCGGAGGAGGCGCGGAAGGCGTATCTGGGCGCCCTGCTCCTCATGCCGGACAACCCGGACGCCCTGCTCCGGCTCGGGCTTCTCTGCCACCAGCGCCTGGGGAACGACCGCGAGGCGGCGCTCCTCATCGAGCGGGGGCTCGAGCGCGCGCCCTGGCACCCGTGGCGGGCCTGGCTCGAGGAGGACGTCCTGCCCGAGATCGCTCAGCCCGAGACGTCGGACTCGTCGTAGGCGGCCTTCGGCGGCGCCGCGCGGCCGCCGACCCGGGTCGCCACGCCCCAGAGCGGGGGCCGCACCATGGTCTGGACCCGCATGGGCTTCGTCATGACGACGTCCAGGTAGGTCGGCGCGTCGGGATAGGTGAGCTGGCGGACGAGCTTCACCTCGTAGCCCTGGGACTCGTACCAGGGCACGAGGCCCACCTCGCGGGTGGTGCGCAGGAGGGCGTGCTTCAGGCCGTCCTCCGACGCGAGGCTCTCCGCGATCTCGACCAGCCGGCGACCGATGCCCCGGCGCCGCCAGCGCCAGAGGACGGCGAGGCCGGACAGCTCCATGTACGCCTCGCGCTGCGTGTAGTCGCAGAACTCCTGCCGGCGGGTGCAACGGACCACGCCCACCGGATCGCCGTCGCAGCGCGCGAGTAGGAAGCGCTCCCCCCGGCGGATGGCCAGCGCGACCTCGCCCGCTCCCTCGACCTCGACCGGGAAGGGCGAGACGTCGGGCAGCGGGGTGTTGTTGCGCAGCGCCTCGAGGCTGATCGCCGCGACGAGCGGGGCCTCGTGCTCGCGGGCGAGGCCGATCTCGACCGGCGGCCGAAGCCAGCGCCCGAGGTCCGCTCCCCGCAGGTCCCGGCCGCACGCCTCGCCCTCCAGCGGGGGGACCTCCTCCACGAAGGGGAGGCCGCGGAGGTGCACGGTCCAGTCGCGGCCCGCGCGCAAGTCCCGCGCGATGGCCTCCAGACGCGACTCCTGGCCCTCCCAGCGCCGCTCGAGGGCCCGGACCTTGAAGGGCGACGGGTGGGTGACGGACATGCTGGAGCCCCTATCGACCTCGGCTCCACGAGGCTTGATGCGCTCGCGGCCCGCCTGAACGCTACCTTCTGGGGGCGCGCGGCGTGCGCGCCTCTGGGAGATGCCCGTGCCGGACGCCCCCCGACCGCCCTCCAGCAACGGCCGGATGCGACCGCCGCGCCACCCCGCGCCCCCCGAGGCGCCGCCCAGCCGCTGGGGCACGGCGGCGCTCGCCGTGCTCATGTGCACGTGGGTGCTCTCCTACACGCCCCACCCGCTGGTCTGGGCGGCGATCCCCGGCATCGTGGGCTGGCTCGCGCTGGTCGAGCGGTGCCGGACCCTGAAGGAGGTCATCCTGTGGACGACCCTCTTCGGGGCCGTCGCCACGGGAATCGGCTACCGCTGGCTCGCGCCGACCGTGCAGCGGTTCGGCGGCGTGGGCGTCGCCGCCTCGTGGGCGGCCGTCGTACTCTTCGGGATCTGGAACACGATCCACGGCTGGTTCTTCGCCTTCTTCTACCGCGGGCTGCTCAAGGGCCCCCGGCGGCCCCACGTCCTGGTGACGGTGGCGATGTTCGTGGGCGCCGAGGCGCTTCCGATCCGGATGTTCGGGTGGATGAGCGGGCACGGGGCGGTGGACGTCCCGCCGCTCGTGCAGGCCGCGGAGTGGGGTGGCGTCGTCGGCGTCTCCTTCGTCCTCTGCTGCCTGATCGTCCCGCTCCACGAGTGGCTGCACTGGGCCTTCCGTCGGGAGGGGCCGCCCGCCCGGCCCGGGAGCGCCCTCGCCGTGTTCGTGCTCGGCGTGGTCCTCTACGGCTTCGGGCTCCACCGCTACGGCGAGGCCCGCACCGTCGAGAGGGACGCTTCGGACCACATCCGCGTGGGGATCGTCCAGCCCGACATCGGGTCGCTCGACAAGCGCCGCGCCGGCGTCGAAGGGGGTGTCTGGCGGCAGCACAGCCTCGCGGCCTACCGTCGCGCCACGGACGAAGCGCTCGAGAAGGACCCGGATCTGATCGTCTGGCCGGAGACGGCGATCAACGCGTCCGTTCCCCTCAAGGAGCCGTTCCAGACGTACGAGTACCTCCGCCGCGAGGGATGGGACTTCCTCCTGAAGGCCGGCGAGACCCACGCGCTGCTCGTCGGGCTCTACGAGCGGATTCCCACCCCGACGAACATCCGGACGGGCATCGCGCCCGACGTGCGCTTCAACGCCGCGGGCCTTCGTCCCCCGGGCGGACCCGAGGCCTCGTGGAGCGTCGTGCGCAAGGTCCACCCGATCCCCTTCGGGGAGGCGATGCCCTTCGGGATCATGGAGGACCGCCTGCCGCAGTCGCACAAGATCCAGGCGGCCACGCTGCCCCAGCCGCTCCTCTCGCTTCGGCGCGGGGACCAGGAGGTGACCTTCGCGCCGTTCATCTGCTACGAGGGCATCCTCGCCGACCACGTCCGCGAGTACGTCGACGGGAAGCGTCCCGACGTGCTGGTGAGCCTCACGAACGACTCCTGGTTCGGCGACACGTGGGAGCCCCGGCAGCACCTCAACTTCACGCGATTCCGCTGCGTCGAGCACCGCGCCCCCATGGTGCGCGCCACGAACACCGGCATCAGCGCCTTCGTCTCGATCACGGGGGACGTGGACTCGACGCTGGGCGTCGGCGAGGCGGGCGCGCTCGTCCGCGACGTGCCGTTGATCCACCGCGGCCCGACCGTCTACGTGCGCTTCGGCTATCGCCTGCCCTGGCTGCTCTGGGCGATCGCCCTCCTGGGCTGGGTCGTCGCGTTCCTCGGCCGCGTCAACGATCGCTGACGGCGATCTCGACCTCCTCGGTGTCGCCGGTCGCGAGACGGACCGTGGTCAGGGGGGCGGCGACCTCGTCGCTCGTGACCTCCACCTGGTAGGTCCCGCCCCCGAGCCCCGAGAGCAGGAGGCCGTCCTCGCCCGCGGCCAGCACGTCGCCCTGCGCCGTGACCGTGGCCCCCTCGGGAATGGCCACGGCCTGCTTGCCGTCCTTCAGGACGCGGAAGCGGACGAGCATCCGGCGGGGCGCGAGGAAGCGCACCCGCAGCTTCGCCGGCGGCATCGTCCGAAGCGTCGCCGTCTGCTCCTGGCCCGCGACCACCGCCAGCTCCGTCTCGACCGGCGCGAAGGTGGGCGAGTAGAGCTGGACGCGGTACCGCCCGGCCGGCAGCGCCGTGATCCGCAGGTCCTCGCGCGGCATCACCACGAACGCAGCGGGGACCGAGCCGGGGTCGAGCACGGCGACCGCGACCTTCACGTCCGCCTTGGCGGCGTCGATCCTTTCGCCGTTCTCGTCTTCCAGCGCGATCCGCACCGACCCCGTGCTGAGGTCGCCCGTGAGCCGCACGTCGAAGTCCTGCTCGCCCCCCTCGGGCCGCGGGCGGAAGGGCCCGTACGTCCACTCCGCGTAGCCGTCCGCGCGCACGCGGAGCAGCACCGCGCCCTCCGTCGCCGGCAGGCGAACCGGGCCGTAGTGCTGGGCCTGGTCCGCCGCCGGCTGTCCCTCCTTCTTCGGCGCCGGCGGCAGCAAGAGCACCTGCGGATCCCGTGCGCCCTGCACCACCTCCCAGGTGAGGGTCGCGTTCTTCGCCTCTCGGCCGTCGTCCGTGCTCACGGCGAAGCGGGCGCGAAGCGCCGGCTGCAGCACGAGGTCGAGGGTCTTCTGCGTGGCCGGATCGAGGGGGCCCCAGGTCGCGGGCATGAAGTCGGGGTGGTCGGCCTCCACGAGGACGTCGCCGGGGAGGAGTCCGTCGATCGCGTAGGCGCCCGTCTCGCCCGACGCGACCGGGAACACGGAGGCGTGCCCGGGCACGGCCGGCGTCTCGGGACCGGGGCGCGCGCGGATCGAGACGCCGGGAATCGGCCGCTGGTCCGCCCGCATCGCCTTGCCCTGGATGGAGAGCCCCTTCGAGAGGCGCACCTCGACCTCCTGCTCCCGTGGCGGCGCGCAGAGCATCGTGGCGACGCGTCCCGGGGCGTAGACGATCACGTCCGCTTCGGGCAGCGCGGGCGACTCCGCCGCCTGCTGCGCACGGAGCACGAATCGTCCGTCCTCGCCGCTCTCCCCCGACAGATTGGTCCACGGGTCCAACTCGGCGGGCTGCGGCAGTCGCGGACAGGGGGCGCGACGAGGGAGGAGCTGGACGCGCGCGCCTGCGATAGCCTCCCCCGACTCGTCCGCGACGACCCGCCCCCGCAGGAGCACGACCTCGTGGGCGCCCCTGTGCCCGTCTCCGTGCTCGGGCGGCTGTCGCTCGGGCGGCGCCTCCCGCCCCGGACCCTGGCGGTAGCCCTCGGGCAGCCCGCGGAGCTCCGGCGGGGTGTTCGTGGATTGGTCCTCGCGGCGGACCTCCGCGGGGTCCGTCCCCCCGGGCCCCACGCCGAGGAGGAGGACGAGGACCACCCCCACGACGGCGACGGCCACCAGGGGAACGAGCCAACGGCTCAAGAGACGCCGACCTCCTTCTTCAGCGCCGGCGGCAGGAGCGCCGGGACGGGCTGCGTGCCCTTCGGCACGGGCCAGATCGGACGCCCCTTGCCCGTCGTCTCATACGCCGCAAGGTCCACGCCGGCGAGGGTGAGGATCGTCGCCAGCACCTCGGGGGGCGTGACGGCGCCTTCCACGACCTCGCGTCCGTCGTCGTCCGTCCGGCCGACGGCCTGTCCGCCCGGCACGCCGCCCCCGGCGAGGACCGAGCAGAACGCCTTCGGCCAGTGGTCCCGACCCTGGGTCGCGTTGATGACGGGCGTCCGGCCGAACTCGCCGGCCCACCACACGCACGTCTTTCCGAGCAGGTCCCGCTCGCGCAGGTCCGCGACCAGCGCCGCGAACGCGGGATCCACCTGGCCCATCAGCCGCTTCAGCGCGGGGAATGCCTGGCGGTGGTTGTCCCAGCCGCCAAGCGTCACGTGGACGACGCGAACGCCCTGCTCCACGAGGCGGCGGGCCAGCAGGCAACCGCGGCCGAACGGGCTGTCGCCGTAGCGTTTCAGCGCGTCCTTCTCCTTCGTCCAGTCGAACGCCTCGACCGCCGGCGAGGCCATCAGCCGCCGCGCGCGCTCCCGCGCCGCGCGCTGCGCCTCCACGACGGGATCGCCGCCGCCGTCCCCGCCCAGGGCGTCGAGCAGCGCCTCGCGCCGCGCCGCGCGCTTCGCCGGCACGGGCGGCTCGAGGTTCGTCACGGGGTGGTTCACGTCGCGCACGAGGAACGGCTCGTAGCGCGGCCCGAGGAACCCGCTCCCCTCGCTCGGGCCGATCGCCACGAAGGGCGGCAGCCCGTTCTCGGGTTCGGGCAACGCCTTCGCGATCCAGGCGCCGACGTGCGGGTTGCGCACGGTCGCGCTCGGGGGATAGCCCGTCTGGAGCAGCCGGATCGCCCGCTCGTGCGCCCCCTCCTTGGACGTGAGGCCGCGGAGCACCGCGAGATCGCCCACCGCCTTCGCCATCGCCGGCAGGTGCTCGCTCATGCGAAGACCGTCCACGTCCGTGTCGAGCGCCTGGAAGGGGCCGCTCGTCTTGCGGCCGGGCTTGGGGTCGAACGTGTCGAGGTGCGACGGCCCGCCGGCCATCCAGAGCACGATGAGGTGCCGGAGGGGCGCCGGCGACGGCTCGGCGAAGAGCAGCGGCAGGTGCGCCTCGCAGGCGAGCGCGCCGAGTACCGCGGCGCTTCCCTCGAGGAAGTGCCGTCGCGTCATCGCGTGGTAGGGGCTCCGCTTGGTCGTCATGCCGGCTCCATCCGTCAGCGGTTCACCAGGAATTCGCCGCCGTTCATCAGCGCCCACTCGAGATCCTCGATCGCCTCCACGCGCGCCTTCTCGGGCTGCGCGGGCAGCGCCGCGCGGGCGATCCGTTCCTCGCCGTCGTCGGGGAGGCGGCCGAGGACGGTCAGGTAGACCTCCTCGACGGCCTTCTCCGTGGACAGGTTCGCGCCCACGATCCGCCGGGCGAGGCCTTCCTTGCGATCCCGGAGCAGGTCGCCCGCCGGCTCGCCGTTGAGCATCCAGAGCGCGCGCTGGATCCCCCCTTGCGACTGGGTCCGCGGGCGGTCGAGCCCGTCGTCGAAGTACACGGCGAACCGCCGGACGTTGTTCTCGCGGAGCCCGCGGGGGCCGCCCTCCTTCGCGTCGGCGAGCCCGGGGAGCGCCGCCTGGACGAGTGCGCGGAACGCCACGGTGGGGGGGAGTTCCCGCACCGGCATCGTGACGAGGTCGGCCTTCTCCTCGCCGTCCGCCGACGCGAGCCGGTAGGCGCGCGTCCGCGCGAGGATCCTCTCCAGGCGGTGGAGGTCGTAGCCGGACGCCTCGAAGTCCTGCGCCAGGAGATCGAGCACCGGCTCGGCGAATCGCTCGCCCGGACCGGTCAGGTCGTCCGCGGGCGTGATGAACGCGCGCCCCAGGAGCCGCGCGGCCGCGCGGTTCACCGCCGCCTTCGCGAGCCAGGGATTCGCGTGCGCGGTCATCCACGTCGCGAGCGTTCCCCGGAGCTTCGCCGCGTCGCTCCCGGCCTTCACGGGCGCGCCGCCGAGCGTCCGGGGCAGGCCGTCGCCCTTCTCGGGCTCCGCCTTGTCGGGGTGCGGCCGCACCTTCCCCCGCGTCGAGGACGCGGTAGACGGGCGGCGGAACGCGTTCCTTCTTCGATGCGTACGCGTCGGCGTAGACCGCCGGCTCGATCCCGGCGAGATCGTGGGCCACGCCGCGGATCTCGTCGTCGAGGGCTTTCGCCTGCCGCGCCGCCTCGAGCGCGGCCTTCGCCTCGCCGACGCGCCGCTTGGCGGCTTCGTCCGCCGTCGTCGCCGCCTGGAGACGGTCCAGCAGGGGCTTGGCGCGCGCGCTCTCGGCGTCGAGCCGCTTCTTCCACTCGTCGCGGGAGGTCGCCGCCGACTTCGCCTGCTCGGCCGACAGCACGGCGAGGTCGGCGGCGAGCTTCGCCTGCTCCCCGGCCGTCCGCTTCGCGCGGTCGGAGAGCGGCCCGGCGAGCCGCGCCTCGAGCGTCTTCCGCAGGGCCGCCGCGCGGGCCGCGACCGCGTCCATCTCCTTCGCGCGCTCCACCGCCGCCTTCCACGGCTTCTCGAGCTTCTGGATCGCCTGCCGTACCGGCCCGGCGGCCTTCTCCGCGTCCGCCCGGGTCTTCGCCGTCTTCTTCGCCGACGCCTCGGCGGCGGCCAGCTCCTTCTCCAGCGCCTGGAGGGCCTGGCCGTCCTTCCCCTCCTGTCGTTTCGCGCGGGCGAGCAGGCCGTTCGCGGTGTCCACCGGCGTGGGGACCTTCTGCCGGCGCACCTGTGTGAAGAAGGAAGCGAAGGCGTGGAAGTCGCTCTCCTTCCAGCGGTCGAACGGGTGGTCGTGGCACTGGGCGCACTCGATCCGCACGCCGAGGAAGAGCCGCGCGGTGCGGCCGGCTAGCGCGGGTACGTCGGTCGCGAACTGGTAGGCGTACGCCGCGGCGCCGTTCTCGGGGATCTCGCCCGTCGCCGTCACGAGGTCGAAGGCGACGGCGTCCCAGCCGCGGTCCTTCCGCCACTGCTCGGCCAGCCAGTCCTCCAAGGCGCGGCGGTGCTCGAGGGGCACGTCGTCGCGCCCGAGGAGGCGGCGGGCCGCGAGCTCGCCATGGTGGATCGCCGCCGTCGGGTCGTCGAGCAGGCGGTCCACCAGCGCCGCGTCCTTGTCCGGGCTCGTGTCCGCCAGGAAGGCGCGGACCTCGCCGGCGGCGGGGAGACGGCCCGCGAGGTCCAGCGTCGCGCGGCGGCAGAACGCGGCGTCCGTGGCGGGGGGACCGGGTTCGCGGCCCTCCTCCGTCCACGCGGCGATCAACCCTTCGTCCACCGCCGCCACGACCTCCGCCACCGGTCGGACCGGGGGCGCCGGCTCGCCGCGTGCGGTCGCCAGCGAGGCGAGGAGCACGAAGCCGGGGAGGAGCAGAGCGAGGGCGAGGCGGACACGCATGGGGGCTTCTTCGGCGACCGAGTATGCCGCAGGATGGCGCTATCCGTTCCGGATCCGTTCTTCGAGCCGGTCGAGGCCGTCCGTCAGGGCCGCCGGACCGGGCTGGAGGATCAGGGCGCTCTCGATCCCGAAGACGCGGCCCCGGGCCACCGCGGGGACCGCCTCCCAGCCCTCGCGCGCGGCGACCGAGGCCGCGTCGAAGGGCTCGCCGCACCACGAGGCGAGGATCAGGTCCGGCGCCGCGTCCACCACTTCCTCGGGACGCACGACCCGGTCTATCGCCGCGCGGTGCGGACTGCGGTCGGCGAACACGTCGTCCCCGCCCGCCGCCTCGATCAGCTCGCTGATCCAGCGGCTCCCGCAGAGGAGGGGGTCGTACCACTCCTCGAAGTAGACCCGCGGCCGGCGGGCGACGGCGTGGCTTCGGACGCGCGCGGCCTCGACGCGCGCGCCGAGTTCTCGCGCCCACCGCTCGGCGCGGTCCGCGGCGCCGACGATGCGCCCGAGCAGGCGCACGACGTCGAGAATCTCGCGAATCGAGCGCTGGTTCAGCACGAGGACCGGCAGGTTGCGTCGGATCAGCTTCGCGGCGAGGTCCGCCTGGACGTCGGAGAAGCCGATGACGAGGTCGGGTTCCAGGGCCACGATCGTCTCGACGCTCCCTCCGGTGAACGCCGAGACGATCGGCTTCGTCGCCTTCGCCTCGGGGGGCCGCTCGGTCCACGCGCTGATCCCCACCACGCGATCGCCCTCGCCGAGCCCGTAGAGGATCTCGGTGGGTTCCTCCGTCAGGCAGACGATCCGGCGCGCGGGGCCCGTCTCGCGGGACGCGTGGAGGGGGGTGCGTTCCATTCGTCGCCTCCGCGGGACGGGGAGGAGGGCCGTTTGGGATCGTACGGTCGATCCGGAGCGTCCGTTCGTACCCGCCTGCATCATGCGCGAAGCGCGCGACGTGACAGCCGGAAGTCGCTGTCCGCTCGGAGGCTACGTCGACCGGTGGTCCTCGCTCACCGCCAACGGGGTGTCCTGGTGCGTCGCTCGGGTTCGAGGCCGAGGCGCGAGGAGGAAGCGACCCCGTAGGGTCGCTGGCGACGAGCAACGCAGGCATCGGGCGCGAGACGCGCATCCGGGCCGCGCGATTCAACGCCCGTTCGTGAATGATGCCGGCTACACTGGTCCCAATGAGCACTGCGGACCGTCCGGTGGTCGGCATCTCCGCCTGTCTCCTGGGCAGGGAGGTCCGCTACGACGGACGCCACAAGCGACACGACTGGCTCGCGGACGTGCTCGGTCCGCGCGTGCACTACGTCCCCGTCTGCCCGGAGTTCGAGGCGGGGTACGGGGTTCCCCGCGAGGCCATCCGGCTGGAGCGCGAGGACGACGCGATCCGCATCCGGCGGGTGGATTCGCGGGCGGACGTGACGGACGAGCTCGAGGCCTGGGGTCGCTCCCGCCTGGCCGATCTGCAGGAGCTCGACGGCTACGTCTTCAAGGCGGGCTCGCCCTCGTGCGGTCGCAAGGCCGTTCCCGTGCACGACACCTCCGGCGCGGTGATCGACGAGAACGCCGGGTTCTTCGCCTGGGCGGTTCGCGCGCAGTGGCCGGACATCCAGATCGTCGAGGAGCGGGACCTGGAGGACGAGGAGATCCGTCGCGCGTTCCTGGTGAGCATCGGCCTCCACTTCCGCTCCCGCACCGAAGGCCGCTCGCGGTGAGGACCGTCCTGCAGCGCGTCTCGCGCGCCGAGGTGCGCGTCGACGGAGACGTCGTGGCCTCGATCGGCCGGGGCGTCGTGTTGCTGCTTGGCGTAGCGAAGGGCGACGGCGACGCGGAGATCGAGGCGACGGCGCGGAAGGTCGCCAACCTGAGGATCTTCCCCGGTCGTACGCCGATGGACCACACGCTCGCCGACGTCGGGGCCGAGTGCCTCGTCGTCAGCCAGTTCACGCTGCTCGCCGCGATCGACAAGGGGAACCGCCCCGGCTTCGACCGCGCGGAGCAACCACAGCGCGCGGAGGCGCTCTACCTCCAGTTCGTCGAAGCGCTGCGGAGCTACGGCCTCCCCGTCGAGACGGGGGTCTTCGGCGCGATGATGGAGGTGGACTTCGTCAACGACGGCCCCGTCACGTTCGTCCTCGAGGCGAAGGAGGGCCACGTGCGCTGACCATCCGCGCCGGTGCACCCACCGTCGGCGCGAAGGTCCCCCTCGTGCGGGACGGCTGGGACCTCGCAGGGGCGCCCGCTGCTCGGCAGGAGCGACGAGAGCGCCGAAGAGCACCGATCCCCGCGGGCGGCCTGGGGGGCGTTCGCGTCACGATTGCAGAACTTTTGCCGCGGGCGGGGATCGAAGGGGGTACACCGACGATCGGAGATCCGTCATGCGCTACCGCTCGACCGCCCTCGCCTCCCTCCTCGGCCTGGCCCTCGTGGTCCTGGTCGCGCCCGCGGCGCGGGCGGACGGCTTCCTCGTGCCCACGCGGCCGAACCGACCCGTGCGCGGCGAGTGGGCGGTCAGCTACCACAAGGTGGACGTCGTCGTCCGAGGTCCCCACGCGCGCGTCAGCGTGGACGAGGAGTTCGTGAACGTCGGCGCGACGACGCTCGAGGCGGAGTACGTCTTCCCGCTCCCGCACGGTGCGATGGTGTCCTCCGTGACCCTCTTCGAGAACGGCAAGGGGCTCGAGGGGAGGATCCTCCGCGCCGAGGAGGCGAGGCGCGCCTACGAGGAGATCGTCCGCCGCCAGAGAGACCCGGCGCTGCTCGAGTACCTCGGCAACGACTTCTTCCGCGTGAAGGTCTTCCCCATCCCGCCCGGACAGCGTCGGCGGGTGGTGCTCAAGTACGACGAGCTCCTCGAGTCGGATGCGGGAACGGTCGAGTTGCGCTATCCCTTGAACACCGAGAAGTTCTCGGCCCGCGCGCTCCAGCAGGTCGTGGTCACGGTGGACATCCAGGCGGACGGGCCGCTCGGCCCCATCTACAGCCCCAGCCACGACATCGCCCTCGTCCGTCCTGCGCCCACGTCGGCAGCGATCAGCTACGAGGCGTCGAACGTCCTGCCCAAGGACGACTTCCTCCTCTACTGGACGACCACGAAGAGCCCGATCGGCGGGACGCTCCTCGCGTACTGGCCGCGACAGGACGATCGCGGCTACTTCCTCTATCTCGCCTCGCCCGTCGTCGGCACCGCGGAAGACGCCGCCAAGCCGAAGGAGATCACGCTCGTCGTGGACACCTCCGGTTCCATGGCCGGCGACAAGATCGACCAGGTGCGGGCCGCGCTGCGACAGGTGATCGGCGGGCTGAACCCGCGCGACCGTTTCAACGTGATCGCCTACCACACGGCCGTGATGCCGCTCTGGCCGGAGGTCCGCCCGGTGGACGACGCCGCGCGCAGGGAGGCCTACGATTTCGTCGCCTCGCTCCGGGCCGAGGGCGGCACGAACATCGAGGCCGCGCTCACGGCCGCGCTCGCCGGGACGGGCAAGAGCGACACCGCCTCCGTCATCCTCTTCCTCACGGACGGGCGCCCCACCGTCGGCACCATCGACGCCGACGCGATCCTCGCCTCGGTGAAGGGTGCCAACGAAGGCGGGCACGTCCGCCTCTTCTCGTTCGGCGTGGGCGTGGACGTGAACACCGTCCTGCTCGACCGCCTCGCCCTCGAGAACCACGGTGCGCCCTCGTTCGTGCGCCCGGGCGAGGACGTCGAGCCGAAGGTGGCCTCCCTCTACGACAAGGTGCGCTATCCCGTCCTCACCGACCTCACCTTCCAGGCGCGGGGCCTCGAGCCGAGCGAGCTCCTGCCGCAAGTCCTGCCCGATCTCTTCAAGGGCGGTCAGGTGATCCTCGCCGGGCGCTACGGTCGCGGCGGACGCGTCGAGGCGATCCTCTCCGGTCGCGACGGGCACGTCACGCGGGAGTACCACGCCATCCTCGACGCGGCGGAGAAGGGGAAGGGCCTGCGCAGCGACTTCCCGGCCCGCGTCTGGGCGACGCGCCGGATCGGCGAGCTCGTGGACGCGATCCGGCTGCAGAAGCGCGCGGACCCCGAGCTCGTGAACGAGATCGTGCGGCTCTCCACGCGCTTCGGGATCCTGACCGAGTACACCGCCTTCCTCGCCGCCGAAGAGGGCGACCACACGAGGGTTCGCGACAACACGATCACCGCCGGCCGGATCCTCGACCGCCTGGCCGGTCAGGAAGTCGGGGCCGTCGGCGTCGCCCAGTCCAAGAACCAGGTCGCACGGCGCGGCGCCGACCGCGCCCCCGAGGCGCCGAACCTGTGGCTCGCCGACGAGGGCGACCGCGACGTGGCCGAGCGGACCCTGGCCGGCGTGCGGCAGGTGGGGAATCGCACCTTCTACCGGCGCACCGGCGGCTGGGTGGACGCGGAGGTCTCCGACCTCGGCCACGTGGACGAGACGATCGCTCGCTGGTCGCCCCGGTTCTTCGAGCTGCTCCGGAGCACGACGCCCGACGAGAACGCCCGGCTGAGCCAGGCGGGCTCGCTCGTCCTGGAGGTCCAGGGGAAGATCGTGCGTATCGTGGAGGGGTAGCCCCTTCGGCCCCCAGCCCCGTGACCCAGACCGACCCCCCCCGCGTCCTCATCGTGGAGGACGAGAAGACGCTCGCGGCGGGCCTCTCCGAGGCCCTGGCCTTCCAGGGGTACGTGTGCGACGTGGCGCCGGACGGCCGGGACGCCCTGCAGCGGGCCCGCCGCCGCCACTACGACGTCATGCTCCTCGACATCATGCTGCCCCACGTGAGCGGCTTCGACGTCATCGCCACCCTCCGGAGCGAGGGCAACAAGGTCCCGACGATCATCCTGACCGCCCGTGGCAAGGAGGAGGACCGCATCCGCGGGCTGGAGCTCGGCGCGGACGACTACGTGGCCAAGCCGTTCGCCGTCGCCGAGCTCGTCGCTCGGGTCGGCGCCCAGGTCCGCCGCGCCCGCCTCGACCGCGGCGACGGAGAGACCTTCGACGTGGACGGCATGCGCTTCGACCTGGGCAAGCTCGTCGTCCAGCGCGAGGACGCGACGATCCAGCTCACGCCGCGCGAGGGCGACATCCTCGCCTACCTGCGCGCCCGTGGCGGCAACGTGGTCACGCGCGACGAGTTCCTCCTCGAGGTCTGGCGCTACCCGACGGCCAACGTGCAGACACGCACCGTGGACAACACGCTCGCAGCGCTGAGGCGCAAGATCGAGCGCGACCCCACGGATCCACGGATCGTCCAGACGGTGCGCGGGAAGGGCTACCGGTGGGGCGCCTGAAGGAGACCCTCCGCCTCCGCGCCTCCCACGGGCTCACCGAGCGCCCGTTCCTCCTCTTCGCCCTCCTCATGCTGCTTCCCGCGCTCGCCTTCGGCGCCCTGGGCTACCGCAGCCTGGAGAGGGAGATCGCCGCGCAGCGGCGGGAGGCCGCGAGCGAGAGCCGCGACATCGTCCGGCGGGGCGTCGAGCGCGCCGCGCGGGACCTGGAGGAGCTGGCGGACCGCGAGGGCGAGCGGCCCTACACCGTCTACCAGCTCCAATACGCGCCCGAAGAGACGGTCTTCAAGCAGCTCGACTTCCAGCCCAGCCCGTTGACGAAGCGATCCGACGACCCCCGCATCCGCGGGTGGTTCCAGTGGGAGCTGGGGGCGAAGGGCGTCTTCGATCACCCGGACACCTTCGGCCCCGGGAGCGAGGCGTGGCGGGACACGTTCACCGAGACGTACGGGCCGACGCTTCGGCGGCGTCTCGCCGGCGCGCCGACCACGTTCGACGCGACGGCCGCGCGCCTCGTGGAGCATCCCCTCCGCGTCGTCCAGGCGAACGAGGAACGCGGGCAGCTCATGGAGGAGATCCAGATCGCCCGCAACATCGCGGAGCGACAGGGGGCGAAGCAGGCCGCGGACGCCCCGACGCGCCCCGAGGCCACGCTCTACCTCCAGTCGTTCTTCGAGCGGACGAGCGACGCGCCCGTGCCGGTTCGCTACGGCCGCTTCCGGTACGTCGCGCGGCGCGCGGGCCAACCCGGCCCGCCCCTCGTCGCGTGGCGCATCGTCTGGATCCCCGCCGCCTTCCTCGAGCAGCGCGAGGTCACCCGGGACCGCTGGCTCCTCCAGGGCTACGCGCTGGACCCCGGCGCCGTCCTGCCCGTGGCGTGGGAGTCGGTGGGCGCCGCCCGGACGATCCGCGCCGACCTCGCTCCCCTCGCGGCGACGCTCCCCCCTGCCCGCGAAGCCTCGCTCGTCGATGCGCTGGACGCGGAGCTCGTGCGCGCGACCGACTTCCCGGCCCGCGCCGACCCTCGGCTCTCGCTCGTCGCGGTGCCCGACGCCGCGGCGCTCGACGCCTTCGCCCACGACGCGCGGATGCGTTTCGTGTGGCTGCTCTCCGGCGTGCTCGCCGTGATCGCGGTCGGGCTGTACGTGTTGACGCGGGGGCTCCGGCGCGAGGTGGCGCTCGCGCGCCGCAAGGAGGACTTCCTCGCGGCCGTCACCCACGAGCTCAAGACCCCGCTCGCCGGGATCCGCATGCACGCGGACATGCTGCGCGAGGGGTGGGTGGACGACGCCGAGGCGAGCCGGCGCTACGCCACGCGGATCCTCGACGAGACGGACCGCCTCGGCCACCTCGTGGACCAGGTTCTCGACCTGGCCGCCCTGGAGCGGGGCGTGGCGAGGGCCCACGCCGCCCCGGGGGACCTCGCCGAGTCCGTCCGAAGCGCCGTCGCGATGCTCGAGCCGGCCGCCGCCGAGGCCCGTGCCCGCCTCGTCCTCGACCTGCCGGAGGACCTGCCCCCGGTCCCCTTCGATCCGCGCCTGGTCCGCCCGATGGTCATGAACCTCGTGGACAACGCCGTGAAGTACGGGGTCGGAGACGGCGGGGGGGACGTTCGCGTCGCCCTCCGTCGCGAGCCCGGTCGGGTCGTGCTGGAAGTGGCCGACGACGGCCCGGGCATGGCGCCCTCCGTCCTGAAGACGCCGTTCGCCCCGTTTCTCCGGGCCGGCGACGAGTTGACCCGGGAGCGCCCCGGCATCGGCATCGGCCTCGCGCTGGTGAAGCGCTACGCCGAGGCGCACGACGCCGACGTGGTCCTGGACAGCGCCCCCGGCCGGGGGACCCGCATCCGGGTCCGATTCGGGATCTGAACCGGGGGCCGACCCGCGGCCCCGTCCTCCCGGGCGCCACGAGTAGAATCGTCGGGGCCAGGAGGGCGCGAAAGCGCGTGGACGCCATCACGAGGCACCGGCTGGAAAGCCTGGGGCTCGACGCGTCGAAGCTCGAGTGCGAGCCGCTCCTCTGCCGTCTCGAGGCGGTCCACCGTGCCGTGGTCGAACACCTGCCCTACGAGAACCTCTCGGACCACGAGGCGTGCCGGAACGAGCCCCAGGAGCCCAGGCGCTGGCCCCGCGCTACGGACCGCGTGCTCCGCGACCACCGCTTCCGCGGCCTCGGGGGAACGAGCTTCTCGCTCGCCTACGTCCTCCGGGATCTCCTCCACGGCGTCGGCGCGAACGCCCACCTCTGCCTCGGGCGGAACCTCGTGACGGAGCAGGGCCACGCGGCCGCCCTCGCCTTCGTGGACGGCGAGACCCTCCTCTTCGACGCGACGCTCCTCTCCCCCGGCGTCGTCGCCGTCTACCCCGGAAGTGAGCTCCTGGACGCCCTGGGCACCGTCCGCCTGGAGAGCGCCGGCGGTCCGTCGCTCACCGTCACCCTGGAGAAGCGGGGCGCCACGGGCGCCCGGCACGCCTACGTCCTCCTTCCCGCCCCGGCCCCGCCGCACCGCTTCCGCCAGGCGTGGATCGCGGCGTTCGACCGCGGCCGCCGACGCCCCCTCGTTCTCGCGCGCCGCCGGGGCGACACGATCCACCGCTACCGCGAGGCCCACGGCGTCCTGGAGACCCTGACCCCCGACGGCACCCAGAGCCGCGACCTCGGCGCCGCCCCCGTGGACACCCTCCACGAGACCTTCGGGATCCACCCCGCCTGCCTCCGGGCCTGGTTCGCATGAGACGGAGGGGCTCTCGCCCCCCCGCTCCCCCCTGGCCCTTTCGCGTCCGGAGCGCACGGTCAGGGGATCTTCTGCGGGTACGACCAGCAGTTCCCGAGCGTACCGGGAGGCGGCCGCCGTCCATCCAGCAGGGTCTCCGGTTCGACCTTGGGGATGGAACGGACTCCCGCTCCGCCCCCCGGCCGTCTGTGACCGCCGGGCCGCCGCCAGCCCCCGATTCTCGGGATTTGCGGGCACATCCGGGCCTGGCTCGCCCTTCAGGGAGGGGGGGACCCCCGTTCCGAAGACCGAAACCCTGTCAACCGGCGGGTCAGGAGTTCGAGCGTGCGTGTGGGGAGCCACACACCGCTGACGCCCGGCGAGAGGGCCGAGAGCAGGCCGCGGGAGTCCCCCCGAGGCGTCGCCTCCGGGGGCCAGAACTCCGGTCTTCGCAGCGGGCGCTGTCGTCACCCGACTCTCTACGCGACCGCCCACTCAACGCACGGACTCTACGCCTTCCTCTCATCCTCTCGGTAGAGCGAGAGAGTCCTCGGTCGGTTAACAACAGAGTTTCGAATGGGGTCCATTCCGTGTTCGAAACACGAGGCGCTTGGGCACGTCGTTGCGGGCGCGCGACACGCGAAAGGAACGCCGCTCACGCGGGACTCGCGGTCAGGCCCAGGCTACTTGTTGTCGCGCGGCAGCGCGATGCGAAATGTGGCACCGGCCTCGTCGTCTAGGCGTACAGACGCCTCCTGCCCCGCGGCCACATACAGGCGCCGCGTGTCGACGCGCGCTCGGCAGATTGGTAGCGAAAGAGATTCGGACCATGTGCGGTACTCGCCGCCCATCCAGTCCTGGCGCAAGCAGGGAGCCGACTCGCGGTTCTCTGACGCCGCTTCGCACTGCTCGACCCGCAGGTCTACCACGTCGACATCCCCCGCGGGGTACACGCTGGCCTGGATGAGGACTCCGCCCTCTGGCATTGGCCAAGGACATTCGCGATTCAGGAGGTCCGACCAGTCCACGATGAGCCCCTGGTTGGTCAGCGCGCGGATTCCCGTGGACGGGGGGCCGTCCCGCCAGTCGCCACCGCCAACGAGCGGAACCTCGACCGTCTTTCCCTGAAGGGGCCCAGGCGCAAGCCATGTGACCACGAGACGCCCAGGCAAGCGTGATTTCGGGGGCGAAGCAGACGCGCTCTCCGGGGCAAGGACGTGACGCACGAAGGCCGGATCGGGCGTCGAGCGTGGCTGGGACGCCCCTACGACGAGCGTCACCGCCCGACCGTCGTCCAACTCGACGCGGTGCTTCCCGAGTTCTGCGGGGATCTTCCCACGCCAACGCGCGAAGCCGAGGCGTGGGAGCTCGATCGTCACGGGTGCGTAGGCGTATGGCAGCGTCGTCTCGAAACGCTCGAAGCGGGGTGAGCCGAGCGAGACGGCGATGTCCAGCTCGAGCGCTCCGAGGTCGGAACCGTCCTCGACGCGGCGAGCGGAGATGCCAAGGCCCGTATCCAGAGGCCACACGAGGGGAAGGACGTAGAAGATGCTTTGCCCGACCTCGATGTCGTAGTCCGCGATGTAGGCCCACGCCGATCCCTGATGTGCGCGGACCGACTCGCCCCACGGCACGTCGACTACCAGTAGCTCTCGAGGTTCCGTAGGCTTCACCTCGAGCTCAAGGGAGATCTGGATGACGCCAAGTCGACCAGCCGCGCGCCGCGACAGGAGTTCGGTGACCCGCGAGTGCCCTTCTGCATCCTGCTGTACGTACAGCGCCGCCTGCTTCGAGTCCCACGCGAGCACGGTGTCCAGGGCCGGCCATCGGTCGCGGCCGACCGCGTCCACGAGCGCCTCGGCGAGATGTGTCCACCAGGGGTCGGGCCCGGCTGGCGGGTCAGGCGCCTCCAACGCTGCCTGGCCGACTTGCGGCTCGGCGGTCTCGTCTGCGAGCCCTTGGAGGGCGGGGGCGAGTTCTGAGGCTGTAGGCGCGAGTGCACCGATCAGGTAGCACACGAGCTGGTACCCCTCGGGCACCGCGGTCGTCGTCCATGTCGCCTGGCCGAACACCACCTCCCCAGCGGGCGATACGCCCGCGCTGGGGAACGGACCGAAGCGGTCCGGCTGGGATTCGTTGGAGGTTGACGCGGGAGACTCGCCACCCGGCACCCAGGGGTCCGGCGGCGGTGATGGCTCCGTGCCTGAGGACGCCGGACCAGCGCCGCGCAGTTCGTTCGGCCTCGGGGTCTCAGGGCGACCCTGAAGCCGTATGACCCGTTCGTCGTACTCTCCTGCAGGTAGGACGCCGGGTCCAGGGGCGGCCGCCGAACCCGGCTGGGGGTGCGCCGGCTGGCCAGATGGGCCACGGAGTCCGAACCAGGCGGCTACCACGACGCCGACGACCAAGACGGCGACGACAGGAGCAGGAAGGCGAGTGGGGCGCACGGCGAGCAGTCTACGGGCACCGCCCCAGCGCGGCGGGCCCGCCACTCGCGCCGATCACCGACCCGGCGTTGAACTCACGGTCTCTACGCCTCCCGCGGCGGGACGGTTGCGAGTGGGGCTCGCGTCGCCCTTCGAAGGGGAGGGCGGGGCGCCGCGGCCCGCCCAAGCTAGGATGTCTGGGCTCTGCTATCGGCCACGGGACGCCCATGGCCGTTAAACTACCCCGCCGTGGCCGATACACATGCCCTGAGTTCGTGCGCCTGTGGTCGGGGGCACTCAAGGACAGCCCGTGCCCGGGATGGCTGGGCCAAGCTGACTGGGCGGTGCCAAGGTGGGGGGCGATCGCGATGACCGGGTTCCACGAGATCTGGAGGCAGCAGTGCGAGGCGGCCGAGGACACCCGTGACCGGTTCGGCGCGGAGAAGGCCCTTGGGTACCTCATCGGAGAGAAGCTCGTGAGCTTCGTGCAGGCATCGGACACGCGCCCGGAGTTCGCGGCAGAGCTACCGGCCTTCCTCGCCGAAGTCCGCCGGCTCTTCGGGGTAGAAGCGATCGAGGCCTACCTCGGGCGCATCCGCCGCGTGGGCCCCTTCGCGCACATCGGTTCGGAGGAGGAGATCGCCGAGATGAGGGCCGGCGGGATGTTTGGCGAAGAGGACCCGGTGCGGGACGCCGAGGACATCCTGATGGTGGAGCGGATCAAGGAACTGCTCCTCCGATGAAGACCGAGGAGGCCTTCCGCGGGACCTGGACGATCACGGAGATGGAGGTCTGGGATCGCGACGCCTTCGAGCTCCTTGGCCCTGCCTTCTTCGAGTTCGAAGGGAAAGGGTCAGGGCGGTTCCGCTTCATCGCCGTCGAGGGCTGGATGGACTGCCGCTTCGGAACCCGAGATGGCAAGCCGCTCGTGGAGTTCTCGTGGGACGGGCAGGACGAGAACCACCCCGCCAGTGGGCGTGGATGGGCCGTCGTGGAGGGCGAGGCGATGGAGGGTCGGATCTTCCTCCACCTCGGTGACGACTCGAGCTTCCGGGCACTTCGGGGGCGGGTGGTCGGCGCCGGCGGCCGGAGGCGCCGGCTTCGCTGACGGCGCCATGACGCCGGCATCGGACCCTCCCGACATGCGTCGGCTCGTCGTGGCCACCCTCCTGCCTCTCCTCGAATGCGTCCGACTCCTGCTTCCGGCGTATCGGCGTTCCCTCGACAGCCGACGCGACGCAGACCTCGCCCAACGCGAGGTCTGAAGGCCCCCTGCTCGGCCCCCTCCCCTTCGTGCCCTGCACGCTTACTGCAGAAATGCGTGAGCAATCCACTGCAGCGTAGCGTGGGCGACGACAGCAACTGCGTCCAGCCGTGCTGGTAGTCGTGGTCTGTGCCCCTCGACGTGATCTCGTCCGCTTGGTGACTGGAGACCCTTGTCGAGAGCCGGCTCCTATCGGAGCTGTCGCAGGGCGGGCGTTCGCTTCGCGGGACGCGCGCGTGCGAGATCGTAGGTGACCTGGAGGTCAGTCCAGAACTCGGGCGACGTTTCGAACGCGTGGGCTAGCAGCCAGGCCGTTTCCGGCGTGATGCCACGCTTGCCATTCACGATCTCGTTGACGCGCTGGACGGGGATCCCCAGATGTTGGGCCAGGGCGACCTGCGTGATGCCCAGCGGCTTGAGATACTCCTCCAAGAGTATCTCGCCAGGGTGGGTCGGGACGCGGTGGGTGGGAAGCATGGCGGACCTCCTAGTGGTAGTCCATCAGGCGGACCTCGTGCGCGCCGTCCGGAGCCCAGCGGAAGACGACGCGCCACTGGTCGTTGACGCGGATGCTGTGGTGGCCGGAGAGGTCGCCCCGCAGGGACTCGAGGCGGTTGGCAGGGGGGCTGCGAAGATCCTGGAGGGTCTGGGCGGCGTTGAGCATGTCGAGTTTCCGAAGGGCGGTCCGGCTCAGGTCCGACGGCAGGCGTCGGACTCGAGCCGATGCAAGTCCGTGGTAGAGCTCCTCAGTCCGCCGGTCACCGAAGGAGACGATCACGGGCAGAGGTTCCCCGTTGCATGGTTGCCGGGCTGTCATGCAATCATAGCGCCGCCGGACGGTCGTGTCGAGGGAGGGCGGTCCTCCGAGGCTGGCCGAGGTGGTCACACCGAGCGCACCCCCTGCCGGCGGGTGGCCGGCGGGGGCTGTGTCGCCGCCCATGGGCAAGGACTTTGGGGCTTTCCGCACGGGCGTCTCGGCACGCCAAGACGACCCGGCGTTGAACTCACGGACTCTACGTCGCCTGTGGAGAGCCGCTTGCCGATGGGCCCGGTTCGTCCCTCGATGCCGTGGAGAGGGCCCTGTTCGACCCTGTGGATCGAGCGGACCCCCGCTGCAGCGCCCGGGAGCCGGCCAACAGGCGGACCCCACCCAGCCCCTGATTCTTGGGCTTTGCGGGCACAGCCGAGCCCGGTTCGACACTCAGGGTGCAGCGGACCCCCGTTCTGCAGCTCAAACTCGTGTTAAGCGGCGGGTCGGAGTTCGATGTTGCCGACGGGGAGCCACTATCGCGCTTAGGCCCGCGAGAGGCCGGAGAGCACGCCGAGAGGACCGCACAGGGAGGCGCCCGCAGGGGCCAGAACTTCGGGGCTCGCGGGATGCGGGTCTCGGGGTGCCGCGACGGACCGCCCCGGCGTTGAACTCACGGACTCTACGCGATCCTCTCAAACTCTCGGTCGGGGGGAGAGAGGGCCCGGTTGGTTAACAGCCAGTCGCGATTGGGTGCCCATTGTGCCCGCTGACGAGGCTGATGGGGCTGCCTCGCACTGCCCCGCGGCGAGTGCAGCGTTCGGCCCTCTATGATGGGGGCCATGCGGAAGCGGACGTTGTGGATCGTGCTCGGCGTCATTGTGGGCCTATGGCTTGTGCCCGCGGTCTTCGTCTCCCTCTACGACCCGTCCTCACCTCCGGAGCCGGATCAGACCAGGCCACCGGGCCTTCCGGGGGGGCTCCTCGAAGCGGAGCCGAAGTTCTTCTTGTTCTCCCACGGATACACGAAGCACTGGACAGTCGAGACTTGGGAGGGCGCGCGCGAGGCACCGCCGGACGCGACGAGGGCCTCGTACTGGGTGGCGCGTGGGCCGCTGGACCGCGAAGCCGGGACGTTCAAGTTCAGCGTATCGTGCGCCATGAACCACGCTCGTGACCTCGAGGCAGTGCGACTCTTGGTGACCAGCGCCAGCGACTGGAGTGGCGAGGGTGACGACTCGATCTGGGCGCAGGTGGCCGAGACGCGCGTGGAGGAGCCGGGCGCAGAAGAGATCGCGCTGACGTGCGAAGCCGTCGTCCCCGCCGCCACGACGGCGTATCGGATCCAGGAGGTGCGAGGAGGCGTTGCGGTTGGTGGCTTCTCGCAGTCGATGCTCACTGCGCCGACGGTGCTTGGCCGCGTGTACGATGCGATCGCCTGGCGGTCGCTCTTCAGCTGGGTCCCCGACCTCCGGTAGTCGGAGGCGGCGCATGACATCTGCTACGGCTGGGCCCAGGGGGTGCGGCGGCGTCCCGGCTGACGAGAAGAGATCGTGGGGCAGATGTGGGCCACGGGCGCCCTCTCCTGGGCCGGGAGGACTGGCCGGCCCGGCCGCCTTCGCGGGGCCTGAACCGATTCTGGGCGCATGTGTGTTTAGATCTGTGGAACCATGGACGCCAAGCCGACCGCCATCGAAGCACTGCTCGTGCACCAGGAATTCCTGCGCGCACTCGCCCGCGGCCTCCTGGGGCGCGACGACCTCGCTGACGACGTCGTCCAAGAGACGTACCTCAAGGCCGTACGCCATCCGCCGCACCACGGGCACTCGCCGCGGGGCTGGCTGAGCACGATCGCTCGCAACACGGCGCTTCGCCTGCGACAGCGGGAGGCGCAGCTACCGCAGAAGCAGGCTCGCTGGCTCCGCAAGATGGGGACGGGGGCCACGCCGACCCCCGCGGAGATCCTGGATCGCGAAGCGCTCCGGCAGCGTGTCGTGAGGGCCGTGCTCTCGCTGCCGGACAAGTACCGCGAGGTGCTGTTGCTCCGGTACTACGAGGAACTGCCGCCGCGTGTCATTGCTACCCGCCTTTCGATTCCTGTGGAGACCGTACGCACGCGCGCGAAACGGGCTCTGGCACAGCTGCGCACCGCACTCGATGAAGACGATTCGCAGGATTGGCGCACATGGGCCCTCAGCGTCGTTCCTGCAGGGGGACTCCGTGGATTGGGAGCCGGAGCGGCGACGACGATTGGAGTGATCGCGATGAAGAAGTTCCTGTTGGTTGTATGCACCATTGCTCTCCTGGTTGGCGGGTGGTGGGCGAGCGACCGAATGGGGCTCTTCTCTGACCGTGCAGGCGTACAGGAGAGCACCGGGGATTCACTGGCTCACGGCGATGAAGGCGCTTCCTCGTCGGACGTGGGTCCGCAGCTCAAGGGCGCGGTCGAGGCTGATGCAACCGCACCGATCGTCGAGGTGGCACCGTTCGGCGTCGTCCACGGCGTCGTCACCGACGCCCATGGTCGAGCTGTGGCGGGCGCACGTGTCTGGGTGGGTTCGACCAGAGCGCCGCGTTCGGTTGCCTCCATGCTCCACGGTGTGCACCAAACCACTTCGGACACCGAGGGCCGATTCAGGTTCGCGCCAAAGGAACCGGCAGACCGCGTGCGTGCCGTCGCGGACGGATACGTGTCGGACTCCGACTACTGGATCGGGGGCAGCGCGCCCGTGGTGCTGGTACTGCGCCGCACGAACGCCCGGGTCGATGGGACGCTGCGCGATACCGACGGGAACCCGGTGGCCAACGCGCTCGTGCACGTGGGCGCGGCGTACGGGACACAGGCCGACAGCACGGGGCACTCCGATCAACAGGGCCGATACTCCGTTCCCTTCGTCACCGGAGCGGAGTCCTACATCGATGCATGGGCCCCCGGCTTCCTCGTAGTCGCGGCTGGGATCCCCGGGTTCGATGCTGAGGGGCACGCGCAAGTCGACCTGGTGCTGCGCCCGGGCTACTGGATCGAAGGACGGGTTACGGACGCCAAGACCGGGTCAGGCATCACCGGGGCGACGCTTGGAAGCTACGAGCGCTACGGTCCGGTGCCGATGACGGATTCCGAGGGTCGATTCCGCTACCGCGCTACGCGCGAGATCGACCAGATCACGGCGAGCGCCGACGGCTACCAGTCAGGCCAGGCTCAGCTTGCGTTCGCCGGGGGCGTGGCCCGGGCGGACCTCGCGTTGGAGCCCATGGTGGGGCACGAACTCCGCGGACTCGTCGTTAGCGCGGAAGATGAGCCCGTTGCCAACGCGCTCGTGCTGACGCCGGATGCCCGACAGCGCACGCACACCGACGCGCAGGGGCGCTTTCGTCACCTCTGTTGGACGGGCCCCGGGGAGCCCGTCGGCGCGCTCGTGGCACAAGCTGGGGATGCGACGCCTGCTGTCGTGGAGCCGCCCAAACCTGGCGAGGAGATCACGCTGAGGCTGGGACGACCGGCGGCCATAGAGGGCCGGGTGATCATGGAGTCGGGAGAGCCAGCCGCTGGGGCGCTGTTGCGAATCCAGCCCGGCGGGGGGGAGAACGCGGCGACTCGAGGTGTTGTGCTCGCTGCCCTGCGCCTCAACGGGCCTCACGCCATCGGGCCCGACGGCGCCTTCCGTCTCGTGGGGCTACCCGCAGGTACGTACGAGTTGCAGGCGTCCGCCGGCACAGGGCAGAACGTGCGGCCTGCCAAAGCGACGGTCGAAGTGCAACCCGGAAAACCAATACGGGGCATCGAGATTCGGATGCCATCCGGTCGCGTCTTGCACGGGCGTGTCGTCGACAGCGATGGCCGGGCCGTGCCGTACGCCGACCTATCGACGTACGGAGAAGATCCACGACCGCCGGTGACCGCCGACAGAGACGGTGGCTTCCGGATCGTAGCCATGTCGGGCTACAAGGTCAGGCTGCACGTGACATCCCCCGGGTACCGGCTTTGGCATGGTGACTTCACAGTCACGGAGGAGCCGGTCACGATCACGCTGCGGCGGTGCGTGCGAGTGCGATTCATCTTGAACGGCGAGGTGCCGCCATCCGGTTCCTCGGCCATGGTCTGGTTCCGCGAGCCCGGTCAGGAAGGTTGGTCTGGCGGAGGAAGCTCCGTGGTGAACGGTGCCGTCGTGCACGACCTCATGCACGGCGCGAAGACCTACGAGTACATCCTGAAGGGGGGTGGCTGGGAGACGGCGGCAGTGCGGGTCGATCCGGTCGCGGGGAAGTGGGTGCTCGACGTTCCGGTCGACGTGGCAGCGGGTACTCCTGCTCGGTCCACAGAGCTCATCCGGACGCGCCCGGGGGGGACGGAAGGCGAAGAGGCTCCGGTGGAGTCGACGCCATCGATTCCACCCGAGACGGGGACGATCCACGGCCGGGTGATCGCCGCTGACGGCGAGTTCGGCGGAACCCACGTGGTTGCACAAGGACCCAGTCGGACGAAGGACCTCCGAGTGGGTGGCGTTACGCACACGGTCGACGACACACCGAGACAACAGATGTCCGTCGGCCCGGACGGTCGATTCCGTCTCGAACGGATCCCTGTCGGCGCGTGGACCTTGTTCTGTCGCCGCGGCTGGCGGCACGAGAACGAGATCGAGGTCACGGTCACCGCGAACCAGACGATTGAGGTCAACGACCTGCGCGCTCCTGAGCGCGGCGTGTCGATCCGGGGCGTGGTGCTCGATGCCGCAGCACGGCCGGTTGTCGGGCTGGAGGTCGATGCACGACCACGACCGCTGTCGATCGGGTCGCGGCCCGGAAGGGCCAAGACGGCCTCTGACGGCACGTTCGAGATTGAGGATCTGGCAGTCGGTAACTACGAGCTCAGTGCCAGCGACGACCGCGGGCAGGTTGCGCACAGGACCGTGTCGGCGGGAAGCGGAGACGTTGAGCTGCGGTTCACGGAGCACGGGCTCGTGCGCGGGACGCTCTCCGGCGGCTGGGGCGACGAGGATCTGCCCCAGGGATTCGCGCACATCCTTGGCCTGCCTGAGGGCCGCCTGTCCACCAGCGAGCAACTGCAACGCAACGGCGCTTCGTTCTACTTCGAACGTCGGCTGCCGCCGGGGGAGTACCGGGTCGCGGCGCGCATTGGGCCGTTCGTCACAGCCGCCGAGACCACCGTAACCGTACGTGCCGGTGAGATCGCGCCCACCTTGGACCTGAGCCTGGTCCGGGGGGCCACCGTTTCCGTGGTCCTGGTCGATGCGTCCCGCGAGCCCCAGCGGAGGGGCTGGGTTGACGTTCCTCAATCGTGGCACATGGGGCCGCCCACGGAACCCGATTCCGCCGGTGTCTATCGGTTCGAAAGCGTGCCGCCGGGAACTTGGACTCTGAAGGGCAGGGCACGTGCAGGCGTTGGCGAAACTGTCGTCGATGTCGCAGCGGGGGAGACGGTGCGAGCGGAGATCGAGCTGCGGAAGTAGCCCCGCGAAGGTCAGGGGCTGGCCGCTCCCCGTGAACGTCAGAACGGTGAGGGGCAGCGATCTGCGTGAGGGCTACGCGCGGAGTCGAAGGCCTCGTGCTGTTCGGCCCATCTCGCCTGCTCGGCGATCATCCTGAGCGCCCCTTCAATGCCGGGCAGTTCCACGTTGCCGTCCAGCACGGCCTCCTGGATGTCCGGCGCCAGCCACAGCAATTTCATGACCTGCGACACCCTCGCCCGGCCCACCCCGACCAGCCGCGCGAGGTCGGCCTGGTCGCGGACGGCGCCTGAGCGGATGAGGCCCTGCCAATGGTGCGCGAGGGCCAGCACGCGGGCCACGCGGGGGATCCGCTCCGGAGCGGGGGACAGGGCCCCATCGCGGGCGCCGGGCGCCAGGTCGCCGCCCACGGCGTGCCCACGCCGCTCCCCGCGCCGGGCCGGCAGGCGGATGGTCACCCGACCGCTCACGGTGCGAGCTCCGCGGCGAGGCCCTGGATCCCGGTCGCCCGGAATACCACGACCGCCGTGCCAGCGGCGCCGTCGTAGTCGATCCCCTCGACCAGGAGTCGCATGACCCGGGCCTGCTCCTCGGCGTGGAGGACCTCCCACACCGGCTCGAAGAGCGTGAGCGCGCGGCGCAGGTCCGCGGGATCGACCGCGGCGCCCTGCTCGCGGACGGCGTCGAGCACACGGGCCTGGAGCCCCGCGTCTCGCCCTACCGCCCGGATCTGCCCGACGACCAGCGACTCGATCTCGTGCGCGGGGACGGACGGATGCGGGCAGGCCTTCCATCCGTCCTTCTGCGTGCGCCGGCAGAGGTAGTAGCGGTGAACGCGCGCGCCCCGCCGCGTCCACGTCATGCCCATCGCCGCGTCGCACGGCGCGCACCGCAGCAGCCCCGAGAGGAGCGCGGTGCCGCGCCTCCCGCCCCGGCGCTTCCCCGGCTTGTGCGCCCTCTGGGCGAGGAGCTCCTGCGCGTGCGCGAACACCTCGGGATCCACGATTGCCGGGTGCTCGCCCTCGAAGTCCTCGCCCTGGAGGCCCACGCGCCCGACGTAGGTCGGGTTCCTCAGGAGCTTCCCGAGCGTAGCCGTCGTCCATGGACCGCCAGGACGTTCGCGCCCCGCGCGCGTGGTCCAGGCCTTTGTCTTCCAGCCGAGACGTTTGAGCGCCTCGACGGTCTGGGTCACGGTCTCGTGCTTAGCGTGTAGCACGAAGATCTTGCGCACGCGCTTCGCCTCGGCCTCGTTCACCACGATCCGCCCGCCCTCGGGCACCACGTCGTAGCCGAGCGGCGGCGGGCCACCTGTCCACCGCCCGCGGCGGCGTGCGGCGTGGACCTTGTCGCGCGTGCGCTCGGCGATCGTCTCGCGTTCGAACTGGGCGAAGCAGGTCAGTAGGTTCAGCGTCAGGCGCCCGACCGGCGTCGAGGTGTCGAACTGCTGCGTCACGGCCGCGAAGGCGACGCCGTGCTTGTCGAACTTCGCCATGAGGTTGACGAAGTCGGCGATCGAGCGCGAGAGCCTGTCGAGCTTGTAGACCACGATCACATCGACGCTGCCGGCCTCCATGTCGGCCACGAGTCGCTGCAGCGCCGGCCGCTCGGCCGTGGCACCCGAGACCCCGCCGTCGTCGTAGCGCTCGGGGAGTACCCTCCAGCCGCTGGCGCGTTGGCTCAGGACGTACGCCTCCCCGGCCTCGCGCTGGGCATCGAGGCTGGAGAACTCCTCGCTCCCGTCGGTGACGGATTGGCGGGTGTAGATGGCGCAGCGGACCTCGGCGGCCCGCTGCGCCTTCACCTTCCCGTTCGTGGCGGCCTTCGAGATCACGCGCTCGCCCTTCTTGAGGCCGAAGAACGCCCTGCCGTTCCATTATGGAGAGCTCTCCATAATGGAACTTATGGTGAGACCCGAGTTATGGGGAGTGCATCGCGGGAAATGCGATCGGTGGCCGGCTACGGCGACGAACTCGCCACATAACCCGGACGTCGTCCGATGGCCTCCAGTTCGGCCAGGACGCCTGGATCCCGGCGCCAGCTGGGCACCCCGGGCGAGGTGCTCGAGTTGGGCGGCACGCACGCCTCGATGAGCTTCCGCTTCCTCTCCATGCGGATGCGGGTGTAGCGCCAAGTCGTCTCCGCACTGGCGTGGCCAAGTAGATCCCGGATCGCGCTGGGGTCGGCGCCCGCGTCGAGCATGTGTACGGCAGTCGTGTGCCTCAGGACATGCGGGTGGACGCGCTTGGCGGCCACCGTCGGCACGGTATCCGCAACGGCCCGGACGTACTTCCTGAGGATGTAGTTCACGCCCCACCTGGTCAGGGGACGGCCGCGTAGGTTCACGAAAACGACGGCGGTGCTTCGCGGGTCGATCTCCCGTTCGCCGAGCAAGGCCCGGAGAACCGAGGCCGTACTGGCCCAAAGGGGGATGAGCCGCTCCTTGCGGCCCTTACCCCAGATCCGAACCTGCGGGAGGACATCGAGCTGAAGATCGCAGGCCCGGAGGGACAGGATCTCGCCGACACGGGCGCCACTCTGGTACGCGAAGCACAGGAGCGCGTAGTCGCGTCGCCCGCCCGGCGTGGTTCGGTCGATGCGGTCGAGGATGCTCTCCAGCTCTTCGCGCTCGAGATAGTGGGTGACAGGACGTGGAGCACGCTTGATGGGAATCCCGAGGACGCATTGGCAGTGGTGCAGGCTCGCTGGGTCGTGGGCGGCCATGTGTCGGAAGAACGAATGGACGGCGGCCAGACGCGCATTCCTCGTCGCGACACTGTTTCCGCGGTCCCGCTCCAAGTGCTCCAAGAATCCGAGCACCGTTTCGGCGCTCAGATCCTCGAGCAGGAGCGCATCGGCCGTCTTACCATGGTGCGCCGCTGCGAACTGCAGGAGAAGCTTGAGCGCGTCGCGATAGGCGAGGATAGTGTGTGGACTGACATTGCGCTGGCACGGCAGGTACTCGTGGAAAAAGGAGTGAAGGTGTCGTCCCAACGACTCATTCGAGAGCATGGCTCATCTCCATCCTGTCGCTGATCAAGTTTCCGTAGGCGTGCTCGAATCGCTGGCTGGCCTCGCGGAGCAGTTCGGCGGTGGCATGTAGGTAGGTGAGGGTTGAAAGTGGATTGCCGTGTCCCATGTACGTGGCGAGCAGTGGCAGCTTGGCCTCCACATTGACCCCCTCGCGGTACCAACGCAGGAGCCGATGCACTGCATAGGTGTGCCTCATGTCGTGGAGGCGAGGTGTGCGCCGGCCTGGGGCCGCCGCGATACCGGCCGCTTCGACCAGTCCGTGGAAGATCCCCGAGAGCTTGGCCGGACGGAGAGCCCGCCGAGAGCGGTTTAGGAACAGAGGCGCATCGCGGTCCGTGGGTGACTGCGATGCGCGGAGCGTGAGGTAGGTGCGTAACTGCCGCTCCAGATCGCATGAGAACGGCACAAGGCGCGACTTGAAGAACTTGGTCCTTCGTACGAAGAGCGTGTTGGCTTCGAGGTCGATGTCTTCGAGTCGCAGCCGGCAGACCTCAGCACGGCGCAGGCCCGTGGCATAGAGGACGAGCAGTACGGTGGAGAGCATCTGCGGTCGCAGCTTCCAGCCGTGCGCCGAAGAGGCCAGCGCCATGCGCACGAGCGCCCTCACCTCTTCCTCCGAGTAGATGTGAGGCCGGAAGAGGGGCAGCGTCACTGGCAGGAAGGTGCGCTCAGGGATGTAGGTGCATGGGTCGAGTCGAGCCAGGTAGCGGCAGAACTGCCTCAGAATGCTGGCCTTCCCGCACAGGGTTCGCGGGGCCAGATTGGGCTGGGCTGCGAGCCACCCATGGACGACCTCGCGGGTAACGGACTGCACCGGCGGGTCGAGCGTGGCGATATAGCGGTCGAAGCGGCTGAGCTCGCCCTCGTTGGCCTGATAGTGTCGGCCCATCGCCCGCTTGAGCGCCAGAAAGGCGAGAATGGAGGGACCGAGCGGGCTGACGAAAGCCTTCATGGGAGCACCGCATCGATGTGGAGCGCCGCATCACGCAGGCCTTCGACATCGGCCTTCGCGTAGAGAAAGGTGGATCGGGGATGCGTGTGACCCAGTGCGTCGCCGATCTCCTTCAGGGTACGTCCGCGACGCTGAAGCTCCACCGCGAAGGAATGGCGCAGCGTGTGTGCCCCGAGCTTGACACCCGTCACGCCCGCGCGGCGGAGGTAGCCACCCACCCTTCGGCTGATCCGTGGGCCCAGCAGGGGGCGCACCGGAGCCTTCAGTGTCAGGAATACGGCATCGTGCGGGAACACCGCGCGTTGGCGCAGGTAGGCGATCAGCGCTTCGCCCACGACCGGGACCAGCGGCACGTCCTCACGGGTGCCCCCCTTTGGACGCCGGGCGTGGATGACGTCATGGCGCCAGTCCAAGTCCGGTAGGCGAAGCGCCGCGACGTCGCACGCTCGCAAGCCGCAGTACGCAAGAAGGACCATGATGGCGTAGTCGCGGCAACCGAGCGGCGTCGTGAGATCCACGCTGGCCAGCGTCCTCTGGATGTCAGGCCAAGGGGCTGAGCGTGGCATCGCTTCCAGGGGGTAGAGATGAGGAGTCACGACGTGCGAGCGAAGATCCGTCTCCATAAGGCCACGCATGTGCAGATAGCCGAGGAACCCGCGCAACGAGGATGCGAGTGACCCGATCGACTCCCGTGCAAGTCGACCGGAGGCCTGGATGAGATGACGGTCGATCTGCTCGACGCCGATGCGGGGAAGATCCTCCTCGGTGCGCGCATGGATGTCAGCGAGGAAGCGCTCGACGTGTCTGCGCTGTCGCTCAATCGTAGACGCGCACATCCCGCGGTGTTCATCGAGAAAGGCGATGTACTCTCTCACGCAGGGACCATGACTCTCGGCCGCACGCTCTGCAGGTGGGACGATTCCCTCAGCCCGTAGGAACTCAAGCAAGAGAGTCAGGGGGCTCCGCCAGTTGCGTCGCTTGAGGCGTCCGTCCTCCCTCAGGCCGGGAGCGGAGCACGCGGCGGAAAGGAAGTCTTCGATCTCCTGCTCGCGCAGCGCGTCGACCGGATTGCCCTGTCTCTCGAGGTAGGCGTCGAACGCTCGGCCGATGCGGAGATAAGCCTCGCGCGTCGATGCCGTGTAGCCGACGCGCTCGAGGTATCGAGCGAACCGTTCCAAGGCGGGCGACCGTCCACCTGCCAGAGGGCCTGAGCGAGGCGTTCCCATGATGGCCAAGGCCTCCTCGCCTTGGACGACAGTCGGCCTGCGGTCCCTTCCTCCGGGTTATGTGGCGAGTTCGTCGCCGTAGCCGGCCACCGATCGCATTTCCCGCGATGCACTCCCCATAACTCGGGTCTCACCATAAGTTCCAGTGGCTGCCCGTTACCGCCTTCGCGACGGCGCTGAGCGATCGGTACGGCTGACCCTCGTACTCGTACCCCTCCTCCAGCACCCGCACGCGGATCTCGCGGTCCTTGTACTGCGCGTGAGCACGGTGCCGGGGAGCGGGTCGTTCGAGACCGGCTCCGGCTGGAAGGCGATCACCTTCGCGTTCGTGCCCGGGAGCGGCGGGACCACGTCGCGCCGCCGGGGTCGGACGTCGCTCTCGCGCACGATCTCCTTCGCGCGCTGCTTCGCCCGCTCGGAGAGGCCCCCGAACGCCAGCTCCTGGAGCCGCCACGCGCAGGCACGGAAGAGCCAGGTCTTGTTTCGCGACTTGGTCTCCTCGCCGTAGAGCTCGAGGTAGCGCTCGCGCAGCTCGGCGACGCGCATCTTCTGCAGCGCCATGACCTGCGCGGCGATCGTCTTCTCCTTCGTCGGTGCTCATCGTGCTTCCCTCCCGGTGAGGATCTGGAACTCGCGCCCGCAGCCCTCGCAGCGGGGCCAGCGGCCGAGCTCCTGGTGCCACGCGCGGGCGTCGGCGACCGTCATGCGTACGACCGGCTGCCCCGCGATCGTGTGACCGGTTGCGTGCGCGGTGCTCCCCGCGCAGGCGAGGCGCCCGCAGAACACGCGGCCGTTGTCGCCCATGTAGAGGTCCTGCTCGCGCAGCACGCCGGGGAGAGGTCGCGGTCATCGAAGACCTCCCCTCGTCCGAGGCCTTCGGCGTGCGCTTCGCGATCCCGAAGAACAGCGGGCCGTTGATCGACTTGGCCCCGGTGACCGCCATCGCGATCGCGGTGAGGGACCGCCACACCTTCCTCTCGAAGCGGAACCCGACCTCGAGCACCTCGACCTTGAGGGTCTTGCCCTTGTAGGTCTTCTCGATCACGGTGCCCGCGGGGGGCAGGCGCGGGTCGCGCGGCTTCGCGGGACGCTGGGGCCTCGGGCGGCCGAGGCCTTCGGCTTCGCCGTGCGCTTCCGCGTCGTCTTGCGTGATGCGGCCTTCTTCTTCGCCGCCTTCTTGCGCGTCGTCTTCTTCTTGGGGGTTGCCATGGTGGTAGCTCCTTGCGGCGGGGGACTCCCGCCGTTCGGTCGGATCAGGGCTCGTGCGCGGGGACACCTCAAGGTCGTTCTCCCGGGCCCGCAGAGGCGGATTCCTGGCCCTCGGGGGCGCCGCTTCGCTGTTGTGAGGGAGCGCCCTCCGTCGCCCTGTCGGGCCTCCTCGCAGAGGCGCAGGTAGCCCGTGGCGAGGATCTTGCGCGACCTCGCACTGGATCTCCTCGGCGGTGAGGTGGCGGGGGTCGGAGGCGTTCACGGCGCATCGTCCGACTGGACCGCCTCGTGTTCACGCGCCTCCACGAGCACGTACCCGTCAAGAGGGCTGCGGCCGACGCAGTGCGCGCACCGGTGACCGAGCAGCTCGCGGGCGCGTTCCTGTGTCATGCCAGCACCGTGGACGTGGCGGCCGGCGCAATGGGGGCACCGGGGAACGACCCAGGTCCACGGGTCACCGCGGCGCGTAGGCGGGACGAGGACGGCGTAGGCGATGGGGTAGTCCACGAGGCCACGAGGCTCCATCGAGCAGCGCTGCGACATCACGCGCCTCAGTGGCGGCGATCGCGACGCCTTCCACGGGCCACGACCCCGAGTGGCGCCAGAGCCGTACGCCCTTCGGCGACACGAGCACGCGGAGGGGACCCCACGCCCTGGCGATGTGCGCCGGGATCGGGCCTGTGGGTGCAAGGAGGAGCGGCCTCATTTCGCTGACGAGCCAGGGGACCTCCTCCCGCGGCAAGAAGACACCGCGGCACAACTGGGAGTGGCCCCGTACGGCAAGAGCCCGCCAACCTTGAATGCAGACCAGTTCCACGGAAACGCTGCGTTCGCGCTTGAGCCTCACGAGACGTTCTCCTTCTTCGCGGCCCTGAGCGCCGCGAGTTCGGCCGCAGTGCAGCCTTCCTCCTGGATCGCCGCGCGCTCGTCGGCCTCGTCCAGCGCATCGAGCTCGCGTCGCAGCGCCTCCCACTGCGGGTCCGCATCGAGCCCGGACGCGCAGAAGAGACGGATGACGCGACGGCTCTCGCCGACGCGATGCGCACTCGGGGCACGGGCACAGCTCGGAGAACAGACGGATCAGGTCCGCCTTCACGCAGAGCACCCGGTGTCGGAGCGCGGGGGTGAGGGCGCCACTCGGGGCGTCGTAGGTCAGCTCGCCGTCCTTGACGGAGAGCCAGATCCCCTGGGCGCGGAGTTCTCCGAAGAGACGCAGGGCGACGATCACAGCGTCCCCCTCTCGCGGCGCTCGCCCTGGAAGTCGTACTCGTGGACCTCCGGCGCGCCCGGCGCCGGGTCCTCGACGCGCTCCTGGGAGGGTTCGGGTTCGTCGGGTTGGGAGCGGCGCAGGCGGGCTCGCACCCGCGAGCGGGCTCGCCGCGCAGCACGAAGCGACGCGTGGGACGCCCGCCCCGCTTCGACGGCGGCACCTCCTCCCATGCACCCCACCCGGAATCGACGAGGTCCTGCAGGGCCTGCTCGGCGGCGGCGTTGTTCCCGCGATAGGTGCGCGGGCCGCGAGCCAGGTCGCGTGCCGTCACCTTGCCGCCGCGTCCTCGGACCCAGTCCGAGAGCCTGCGACGTTCGCTCTCCTCGGGCGACTCCCGGAGGACCGCGTACACCCGCTCGGCCTCGGCTGCGAACCACCGGGCCAGGGCGACACCCGCGTGGACGGCATGCGCGTCGATGGTGCCCTCGGCGCTCGTCGCGTTCCCGGCGGCCTGTCGGATCAGACTCACCAGGAGAGCGAAGCGCGCGGCGTACCCCTCCGCCTTGGACCACGCGGCGGCGAGGTTCCCGTCGAGGCACTCGCCCTCTCGCGCGTGCTCGTTGAAGAACTGGATCCAGGCGGCCTTGCCGTCGGGGGTGAACACGAGGTCGACGGGCTCCACGTCGGGACCGGGCTCGTGCTTGAGGGCGAGGAGGCGCTCGAGCACCCGTTCGATGCCGTCGAGAGCTTCACGGGACACCTCGGCCTCGATCCACCGGCGCGGCATGCGAGGCGGCATGTTGAGCAGGAGCCTCGCGGTGAATCCGTTGTCGAAGAAGTCCGGCGTGAGCATGCGAGAGAGCGTTCTGGGCTGGGCTCCGCCGATCACGCTGGCGGCGGCATGCTCCACCCGGATGGTGGCGCGGTCGCCCGTCTTCCGGTCCACGGTCAGCGGCCGCGATCCGCTGTGCAGCTCCAGCCACTTCGCCGCATCGCCCCCGCGGCTGCCGGCGCGGTACGCGTCGAAGCTCTTGAGCCAGGCGCTCAGCTCGTCGCGGGCCACGAGCAGCCCCCGCGGGTTGTCCTGGAGCCGATCGGCGAGGGCCTCGATCGTGATGTCGCCAACCACGTGTCGCCGGTAGGCGGGGCGCTCCGGCTGGTCGGGAGGGATGCCCTTCCCCTTGCTGCGCCGGAAGCGGAGGAGGTCGCGGTTGTAGATCTCCATCTCCCGCTGGTACTCGCGTCGGAGTTCCTCGTTCTCCTTCGCCGCCTCTGACTCGTGCCGGTGGATGAGGTCCAGCGCCTGATCGAGGGCGGGCGACTTGAGCGAGCCGCTCTCGGCGACGATCACGCCCCAGAAGATCGGAGTCTCGCGCCAGGGTCGGGATCCGCCGCGCAGGCGCAGCCGACGCGTCGTCCCGATGGCGGCCCCGAGCACGACCATCACAGGGAGCACGATCATGCTGGGGCAGCACCCGAGGCAATGCGCAGCCTCCGTGACGTAGCGTCGAACCACGGGAGGGAGGGCGTCGAGCGGGAACGGCTGTCGGGGCGGCGGCGCGGGGCGTCCGGGCGTCTTGGCGGGATCGGTATGGGCGCCAGCGGCCTTGTATGCGCGAGTCACCGTGCGGGCGACGTAGTCGACGCGTTCTCCCTTCGCGCCGGGATCTCCCACCGCGGCGCGGCGGCAGCGGATTGCATCCTCCGCGACCTCGCGCGGGGTTCTCTTCCGCCCGAGCTCGAACGCGACGGCGTAGTCGGCCTCGGAAGGGTTCATGCGAGCGAGCGGCCAGTGGTCTCGCAGGCGCGGAGGGAGCACGTGGTGGTCGAACGGGGGAGCGCCGCGCGCGGGGCCCGCACCGGTGGGGGGAGCCGTCGATCCGTTGCGACCAGGCTCGGTGCCGTCCTGCTCCTGAGTCGCGGCCGCGAGGTGCGGGAGCAGGAACATGAGCTCGGCCGGGGCGATCGATGCGAGGCCCTCGGGGCGCCCGGGGTGGAGGAGGCTCACCGCACGCCAGGCGGAGCGGTCGGCGGTCAGGGTCTTCGCCGCTTCGCCGCTCTTGCAGTTCCAGCCGCCCGGCACGCGCCACACGCGTTCGGGGCCGTGGCAGTGGTCGAGCGACACGGTGCTGCCGAAGAGCTCCCCGGCCTGCTGCTCGAGGAAGAGCCGAAGCGCGCGACCGAGGATGGCGAAGTGTCGCCGTCCATCCTCCGATGCGTCCAGGTGCTCGCCCTCCGGGAGGAGGATGTGCACATGGATCCCGCGGCCTGAGTCGACCACGACCGACGGGCACGGGAGCGAGCCGGCGAGGCTCCGGGCCTGCCGGTGACGCTCCTCGGCGGTCTCGCCCGGCATGGCCTTGTCGTCCACGTCCGCCGACAGCCAGCGGCGCGCGACGACGTGCTCTGCGCCCTTGCCGCCGACGCTCCACGCGAGTGCCGTGTAGGTCTCCGCGTCATCGGCGTGTTGGGCGAGGTGATCGGCGACCTCCTCGATGTCGGACGCTGCGCGCTCGCTCCAGCGCCCGCGACGGTCCCCGTCGCTCGGCGGACGGTTGACGGCCACGCGGACGACGGCGTCCGGGCACGGCTTCGGGCCGAGGAGCGTCTCAAGGAACGCCTGTCGTAGCGCAGCCGCACCGGTGGGGGTGGACGCGGTCACGACCGCCTCCCCTTCCGGCGGCGCCGCGGCCGGACCACGCCGAGTTGGACCGTCACGCCGAGCTCGGCAAGACGGCGGCGCAACTCCTCGGCGCGCTCGTGCTCGCCACGATCCAGCGCGCCTTCGAGCAGTGCCAGGAGCACGGCGCGGTCACCGCTATCGAGGGACTGGGGATCCGGTTCGGGGCCGGGGTGTTTCGAGTGGGTCGTCATGACCCACGCAACCCGTCAACCGGGCGTCAACCGTCAATCAGCCCGAGAGGCCCGATTCCTGGGCTCGGTGTGTTCGAGCGTCAATTCCTCGCGTCAATCATCGTCCGCCTCGGCCTCGATGTCGCCGGTCCGGGCGCTTCGATACCCGCGACGGATGCGGCCTCCGCGAGTCGCCTTCGCGTTCTTCCATACCCGCCTGAAGTGCGTCCAGTTGGCCGTTGCCTGCTTCGTGACTCCGGCGGCGCGGGCGCACTCACTGAGCGATGGCACAGCCTCTTCCTCGCGGATGGCGCGCATGAGGTAGGCGATCGCGAGATCCTCGGGGCGCTGCGACGCCGGGGCTTGCTTGGCGGCGGGTTCGGGCGACGAAACCTCGCCGTGGTCCGCACGGAACCGGGCTCCCGAGGTTTCGGTTCCGTCGCCATCCCCGGGGGTGCGCCCGACACGAGTCCCCACGGAGTCCTCGCCGTCTGATGCCGCCGGCGACGAATCCTCCAGCGGGGACGCAGCGAATGGGGCCTTGGAGGTTTCGGTTCCGTCGCCGCCCATGGGGGACGCCACCGCACCCATATCCTCGCGCACCGCATCGATGGCGCCCCGAACCAGCCGCTGAAGCTCCCCGTCCGCAAGGACGGTGCCGTCGAGCACGGCGTCCATGACAGTGCGGAGTCCCTCCGGCCAGCGCGCCTCGGGGGAGCTCACACGGAGCACGTTGTATGCGGATTGCCCTCGCCACGGCAGGTCGGGCGATGCCCGCGCCTCGAGCACATCCAGTGTGGCGAGGAGGATGAGTGCCGGTCCGACGAGCGTTGTGGGGTAGCTCAGGCGTCGATTCGGGTCGGGTTCGTGGACGAGTGCGGCTGCTTGGGCATCGGGGCGCCGTGCGACTTCATCGCCATGGAGCGGCTCTCGCTCGGCGAGCATCCGCGCGAGGAGATAGCGGCCGAGCAATGGCGTGGCACCCCGGGCACTCACACCGGCGAGGGCGGCGCGCAGCTCGAACCGCGCCCGATCGGTCTCTCTCGTCGCCAGCAGCGCCCGGATGATCGTGCGAAGTCCTGCGGCGGCAACCACGGGCTCGGGTTGGTGTAGCGGTCGGATGCCGCAGGCGCGGAGCACGCCTGCGAGGACATCGAGGTTCTCGGGCGCGTCCTCACGCACGATACCCAGGACGTAGCACCGGAGATCGGTACGCACTTGGGGCCAGGCGTCGCGAAGCTGATCCAGGTCGACCTCGTACCGCAGGCTGTCGAGCAGCGCGGAGAGCGCGCGTCGCGCAACCGAGGCTTCCGGCACGTCGGGGATCGACTCCTCTAGAGCCGTGCCGGCGACCGTGGCCGCGAGGACACCGTCGGTCCACGCGTGGTTCCGGCTGTCCAAGTCGCGCGCCACGGCCACCTCCTCGCGCACCAGTCGCAGATCGAGGGGGGATGGACGGCCACCGCTACGGTCGAGCAGCCCCTCGACCGCGCGCACGAGGCGTTCGAGGTGCCCATCCGCTTCCGGTCCCGGCGTCGGGGGACCGGCGCTGTGCTCATCTCGGGAGTGCGGGCTTCTCGTGACCACGGCTCGTCCGTCGTGCCCGTCCGCGAGGGGTGTACGGCGGGCCCCCGGCTGGACGAGCGAGGGCCGACCGCGGGGGATCAATCCCGCGGCTGGACCCGCCGACCCCATGGTCGTCGCTGTCACCGACACTGGGTGGCGACGGAACCGAAACCCAGCGGAGGCCACTACTCCACGTCGCGGTCGAGGTTTCGTCGCCGGCCCCCTCGGGTACGGTGCGGCGGGAGGGGGGGAGGCCGACTCTGGATCGGGTCTGCCCCAGAGCGGGCGCGTGGGGATGCCTCTTTTTTCACGGGATCGGGGGGCAAACGCGAAATGGCCCCGGAGGGCCATTCTGTCGGCTCTGAGTTGTACAACTCGCTCTCATGACCCCCGCTCTGACCCCCTCTCAGATCTCCGTCCACCGCCTCAGAGCCGACCTGGCGTCTGTCCTCGGCCGGGTGCGTGATGACGGCACCTACATCGTCGTCACGCGCCGGGGCGAGGCCGTCGCCGCCGTGGTCCCGGTAGGGGTCCTCGATCTCCTCCGTGCCGTCGCCGACCCCCTCGCGGAGCGGGGCCAAGCCGCCGCAGCGGACGTCCACGACCTGGCGACCGCGGCCCCCGACGTGGCCCCGGAGGCGGGCTCCGCCACGGGTTCGCCGGGCGCTTCCGACCGTCCGGACGTCCCTGGGCACGGGTAGAAAGGAAGCGTCACCCCCGCCGGGCTCCTCCAGCACCCGCCGCGTGGGCGGCGAGAGGAACGAGTCATGGCCAAGCCCGGCCCCCGCCCGACGCCTACGCAGGTCCTACGCCTGCGCGGATCGTGGCGCGCGAAGCGCAACCCCACCGAGCCGCAGCCCGAGGTCGCGCTGCCGGAGGCCCCCGCGTGGCTCTCGGACGTCGCGCAGAAGGTCTTCGACCGGTGCGCCAGGCGCCTGCACGCCGCGGGCGTCCTGACCGAGGTCGATGAGCTCGCGCTCGCCCGGTACGCGGACCTGTGCGTCCAGTACCGCCGTGCGTCGGAGTTCGTCGCGAAGCACGGCGACGCCTACGTGGTCCGCGGACGCCGTGGGCCCCAGGGGGAGGAGGGTCTGCCGACCGGCTTCAAGACCTACCCGCAGGCGAAGCGGCTCCTCCAGCTCGCCAACGTCCTCCTGCAGCTCGAGCGCGAGTTCGGCCTCACGCCCGCGGCGCGGGCCGGGCTCGCGGCCCGCGAGCCCTACGCCGAGGCGCCCAGCAGCTTCGACCACTACTTCGGCATGGGGAAGAAGGCGTGAGTGGGCGAGGCCTCATTCCCGGCCCCGGGCACATCCTGCCGCCCGCCGACCTCGTCCCGGAAGCCCTGGAGATGTGGCAGGAGCTCGCACCCGAGGTCGCGCGGCTCGGCCTGATCCACGGCGAGGGCGCCGGGCTTCTCGCCGAGTACTGCCGGCTCTCCGTGGAGTGGCGCGAGATCCACGTGCGGACGCAGGGCGAGGCGGAGGGGATGGAGTCGCCCCGGCGCATGAGGGGGCTGAAGGAGCTCCTGCGCCTCAACCGCAAGCTCCTCCGCCTGGGGGACCGGCTGGGAATGAGCCCGATGGCCCGGGCGCGTCTGGGGCTCCAGTAGCCTCCCCCCGCGGTGGCCGCGCACGCGCGGCGCAGGCTTGGGCCCTCGCTGGCGAGGCCCCCAGAAGTCGGCGTTGGACATCTGTGCCCAGGTTTGCCATGCTGCCCGGCTCCGACTGCGAGCGGTGTGCCCTGGAAGAGTACCTGACAGTCCCCGAGGTCGCGGAGCTGCTGAAGCTCTCCGCGAAGTCGGTCTATCGGCTCGCGCAGAAGGGGGATCTGCCCGGCTTCAAGGCGGGGGGCACGTGGAGGTTCCGTCGCCGGGACATCGACGCGTGGGCAGAGGAACAGGTTCGCGCCGCCCGCAGAAGGAAGCCAACAAGATGAGTCGGACGCCGCCCCGAGGGAGGGAGAGATCGACCGGAATGGTGAGGGGCGGGACATTGCTCCGGCGCGGTTGGGCTCCCGGCTCACCGAGGTGTGAGCCGTCCGGCCGTGAGCTCAGTCGCATCGATCGCCGGCGTGCAAGGGCGCCCGGTAGGATCGAGCAGTTTCGGAGAGCGGGCGCTACCGCGGCCGTCGCGATGGGGGAGCAGGAATGAAGACCGTTCGCGACGCCTGCCAGCTGCAGGCCGAACGCCCTCTCCATCAAGCTCAGTGACCAGATCGAGCAGCTCGATGAGCTGATCGGCGATGAGGGGGACGGCTCAGCGCTTCTTCGAGAAGACGCTCATCACCCAGGGCATGCAGGACCTGATCGCCGAGGGCATCGCACGGCTTGGCGGGCGCGTCGTCGCAGGCAGTCTTCCACCTCAAGCAGGCCATGGGCGGCGGCAAGACGCACCTGCTCGTGGGCTTCGGCCTGCTGGCGAAGCACCCGGCGCTGCGGCAAGAGTACTGCGCGGGCGTCACGCCATGCCGATGCCTTTGAGAGCGCCGCCATCGCGGCATTCAACGGCCGCAACAATCCCGGACCACTTCTTCTGGGGCGAGATCGCCAAGCAGCTCGGCAAGGGCGAGCAATTCCGGTCATTCTGGACGGCGGGCCCGAAGGCGCCGGACGAGAAGGACTGGCTCAAGCTGTTCGACGGCGACCGGCCCGTCCTGATCCTGCTGGACGAGATGCCGCCGTACTTCCACTACCTGGACACGCAGAAGGTCGGCAACGGCACCGTGGCCGACATTGCGACCCGCGCCTTCGCCAACCTGCTGACCGCGGCCGGCAAGAAGAAGAACGTCTGCGTCGTCGTCTCCGACCTCGCCGCGGCCTACGACACAGGCGGCAAGCTCATCAACCGCGCTCTGCAGGATGCGCGCGCCGAGCTCGGCCGCCAGGAGCGCAACATCACGCCGGTAGACCTGGCGGCCAACGAGATCTACGACATCCTGCGCAAGCGGCTCTTCAAGTCGCTGCCCGACAAGGCCGAGATCGACGACATCGCGAGCGCCTATCGGGCGCAAGCTCGCGGAGGCCGCCAAGTCCAAGACCGCCAACCGCGGCGCCGAGGCCATCGCCGACGAGATCGCGGCCACCTATCCGTTTCATCCGCGGCTGAAGAACGTCGTCGCGCTGTTCAAGGAGAACGAGCAGTTCAAGCAGACCCGCGGCCTGATCGAGCTCGTCTCGCGCCTGCTCAAGTCCGTCTGGGAGCGCAAGGCCAACGACGTCTTCCTGATCGGCCCGCAGCACTTCGACCTCTCCATCGCGGAAGTGCGCGACAAGCTCACCGAAATCTCCGGGATGCGCGACGTCATCGCCAAGGACCTCTGGGACGCCCAGCAATCCGCACACGCGCAGGTGATCGATCTCGAACGGGCAAGGATGCCGCAACCCAGGTCGGCGCGCTGCTGCTCACCGCGAGCCTCTCCACCGCGGTCAACGCGGTGAAGGGCCTGACGCGCGAAGAGATGGTCGAGTGTCTCGTCTCGCCGCTGCGCGAGCCGTCCGAGTTCCTGGCCGCCTTCGACGAGCTGGAGAAGGTCGCCTGGTATCTGCACCACACGCCAGAGGGCCGCTTCTACTTCGACCGCCAGGAGAACCTGACCAAGCTCCTGCAGAGCCTCGCCCACGATGCGCCGGAGAACCAGATCGACGACCTGATCCGCCACCGGCTTGCGCGACATGTTCAAGCCAACCCGCAAGACCGTCTACGAGGAGGTCCTGCCGCTGCCGCAGCTCGACGAGGTGGCCGACCGCGTGCGCACGCGGCCGCGTGCTGCTGATCGTGAGTCCCGACTCGAAGATCCCGCCCGAGGACGTGCAGACGCTTCTTCGAGGGCCTGAGCCAGAAGAACAACCTCTGCGTCCTGACCGGCGACAAGACCGCGATGGGCAGCGTTGAGAAGGCGGCCCGCCAGCTCTACGCCGCCCAGAAGGCCGACGGCCGTATCCCGAAGGGCCACCCGCAGCGCGAGGACCTCGAACGCAAGCAGGCAGACCTACGAGCAGGACTTCAACTCCACCGTGCTCGGGCCTCTTCGACAAGGTCCTCTTCCCGATCCAGCGCGCCGGGCAAGGCAGGCGCAGCTCGCGGCCAAGCCGCTCGACATGACCCGCGATGCGACCAAGCCCTTCGACGGCGAGGCGCAGATCGAGAAGACCCTCGTCTCGAATCCGCTCAAGCTCTACCTCGACGTCGAGAAGGAGTTCGACGCGATCCGCGACAAGGCCGAGGACCTGCTCTGGCCCGAGAACCAGGACGAGACGCGCTGGGCCGACGCGGCCGACCGCTACGCGGAGCAGGCGGGCATGCCCTGGCTGCCGCCGCGGGGGCTCGATCACGCTCAAGGCCATCGCCTGCAACCGCGGACTGTGGGAAGACCTCGGCAACGGCTACGTCACGAAGAACCCCAAGAAGAAGCGCACCTCGGCCCAGGTCGTCGCCGAGCAGGGCCCGGACGACGAGGGGCGCGTGCGCCTCAAGGTCAACCCGGTGAATGCCGGCCCGGCGCCGCGCATCCACTACGCGGAGGACGCGGCGGTTTCCGAGTCGAGCCCGCTGCTCAAGGAGAACCCCTACTCGACGACGGCGCTTGCGCGTGAGCTTCCTCGTCTGCGACCCCTCGGGCCAGTACGAGACCGGCGACCCGGTGGTCTGGACCAACCAGCTCGTGCTGCGCAACCGGCTTAGCGAGCAGGGTGGCAAGCGCAGGTCGAGCTGTTCGTCGCCCCGCGCGGCGAGATCCGCTACACGCTCGACGGCAGCGAGCCCCGCAACGGAACGCCCTACGACGGCCCGGTCGCCATCGGCGACGGCGATGTGCTGCTCCGCGCCTTCGCCACGGCTGACGGCCTCGAGGCCAAAGCCGACTTCCGCTTCCCGGCCAAAGGCAAGAAGGGCGTGCAGATCGACGAGACGAAGCCCGCGCGCTTCGTCTCGCGCACGGGCCACAAGCTCGATTCGCGCGCCTCGACCTTCGAAGGGCTCAAGCAGGCAGGCGACAAAGGCGTCGACCTTCGAGATCGTGACCCTCGACAGTCGGCCAGGGCGCCAAGACTGCCCGCGTCATGGTCGGCGAGCTGCGCGTGGACGCCGCGTTCCTCACTCAGCTGCTCGAGAAGGTCTGGACAAGTTCCAGCCCGACACGCCGGTCACCATGACCTTCCGCAAGGCGCACTTCGCCTCCGGCCACGACCTGAAGCACTTCTGCGAGAAGCTCGGGATCGAGCTCGCCCAGGGGAGCGTCGAGCAGTGAGCGAGAAGCCAGCCACCGTGGATTTCGGCGCGCCCGATGGCTTCGGCGCGCATGTCTTCCGCGTCGAGATCCCGGCCGCGCGCACGGGCGAAATCCTGATCGTCGAGGACTACGGCTACCGCGGCAGCGAGGCCGGCATCCCGCGCGACGAGGAGCGCGTGGTGCTCGAGCGCCGCGTCTGGTCGCAGATCTCCGACGTCGCGCGGCGCGAGTTCAATGACCGCCTCAAGGCCGCGAAGCTCAAGACCGGCCGCTGGCACAGCGGCACGAACCTGGTCGAGCGCCTGCTCGGCAAGGAGCTCTGCGTGCTGGCCTGGGCGGCCGAGAAGGCCAGCGACGACGAGCTGCCTGTGATCGGCAGCAAGTGGGCGGCGCTTCGGCCGGAGGAACGCTGGTGGCTCTTCTCGATGACCGTGGCCGAGGCCGGGCTTGCCCGAAGACACGCAACGCGGCTGGCGGCGGGCGCTTTCACCTGGCGCTGTCCGACGGCGAGCGCCGAAGCCCAGCAAGCGCCGCCGGCGCCCGCCGGAACGGACCTGTTCAGCTTGCCGCTCTTCGAGGAGGCGGAATGACCGCGCTCCCGCACCGAGACGCCGGATCGTGCCGCTCTCCCTCAAGAAGCGCCCGCGCTGATCGAGCGCCTGCTGCCGGTGCAGAAGCTCTCGGCCGAGGTCTACAAGGAGCAGATGGCCGGCGCTGGCAAGACCCTCACCGCGCTCGGCAGCTACTGGAAGGGCCGCAAGCCGCTGATCCTCAACAAGGCCTGCATCCTGGGTGCCTGCTGCCGGCGACGGATGACGCCGACGCGCGACCTCGAGATCTTCGAGATGCTGATGGGGATGGACGACGAGTCCTTCGTCGCGCGCTGGAAGCGCCGCCCGAAGCCGAAGGAGATCCTCGCCGCGCTGTCGCTTGCGCGCATTCGCGACTACTTCGAGGTCAAGCCGGACGACGTCTGCCGCCTCCGCGCCGGTGGACTGGTCAAACCCGAGCCTACGAGAAGGTCAAGGTCAGCCTGGCGCGCCGACCTCCCCGAGCGAGAGCGCCGCGGCTGGAGGCGCAGCTGCTCCCCGCCGCGCCCTACCGGGAGCGTGTCGGCGAGAGCCGCCGGCCGGAAGAAGTGCCTGGACGGTCCACGACCACATCTGGGACGAGGTCAACGCACACCTCGGCACGAGCGCGCGCTCCTTCCCGGAGCTGGTCGAGCAGCTCGGCATCATGCGCTTCGGCCACCGCCCCCGGGTGGCCGACACCTTCTGCGGCTCAGGCCAGATCCCCTTCGAGGCGGCGCGGCTCGGCTGCGACGTCTACGCCTCGGACCTGAACCCCATCGCCTGCATGCTCACCTGGGGTGCATTCCACATCGTCGGGCGGCTCGCCGGAGAGCGCGAGCGGCTCGCACGCGGCCAGCAGGAGCTGGTCGAGACGGTGCAGGCCGAGATCGACGACCTCGGCGTCGAGACCGACGGCAAGGGCTGGCGCGCCAAGGTCTTCCTCTACTGCGTCGAGGCACGTGTCCCGCAGACCGGCTGGATGGTGCCGCTGCTGCCGAGCCGGGTGATCAGCAAGGGCGACACAGTGTCATCGCTGAGCTGGTGCCCGACTCCGGAGCGCAAGCGCTACGACGATCGCGATCCGATCGGGGTCAGCGAGCGGCGAGCTGAAGGCGCGCCGAGCGCGGCACCGTGCGGCGCGACGGCCGTGCGGCAAGACCCGTATCTGATCCACAAGGTGGATGGGCACGAGTACTCGCACGAAGATCTCGACCCTGCGCGGCGACTATCAGTAAGCCGGACGGCACGACTGGCAACGGCTGCGCCTGTGGGAGCAGCACGATTTCATGCCGCGCGCGGACGACCTCTTCCAGGAGCGCCTCTACTGTGTTCAGTGGATGCGGCCCAAAGAGGTAAGGGCAAGAGCGTGACGAGTACGAGTTCCGCTCTGTGACGAGCGGAGGACCTGATCGCGAACGCATCGTCGAGGAGTTCGTTGGGAAACACCTAGCCGAGTGGCAGGCGAAGGGCTGGGTGCCCGACATGCGCATCGAGCCGGGGGCCACCACCGATCGAGCCTGATTCGCGAGCGCGGTGGACGTACTGGCACCATCTGTTTAATCCGCGGCAGTTGCTGCTTGGCGGCCTCAGATCAAGCCGGGATAGCGATGCGCGACTGAAGTTCGGACTCTGCGCAAGCTATTCAACTGGAATAGCGCGTCTGGCATCGTGGAACCCATGGCAGTGGCGGCGGTGGCCGGTTGCCCAAGACGTCTTCTACAATCAAGCGCTTAACACGCTTTTCAACTACGGCTGTCGCGGCCTAGTGCGCCATTGAGCTTGCTTCAGTACTTCCAGCTATAGAGTTTTCCGACATCTTCCGGGCCGTGAAGTCGTACGTCGTCCGATGCACATCGGCGATGAGCGCTTGGCGCCATGCAGCGGACGTTTTCGTCACTGATCCTCCTTATGGCGATGCGGTCAAGTACGAGGAGATCCTTGAGTTCTTCATCGCCTGGCTGCGCAAGAATCCGCCGCCGGAGTTTGCCGACTGGGTCTGGGACAGCCGCCGCGTCACTCGCGATCAAGGGCGAAGACGAGGACTTCCGCCGCGGCATGGTGGCCGCCTACAAGCGCATGGCCGAGTGCATGCCCGACAACGGCATCCAGGTCATCATGTTCACGCACCAGTCCGGGCGCATCTGGGCGGACATGGCCAACATCGTCTGGGCCGCGGGCCTGCAGGTGACGGCTGCCTGGTACGTCGTCACCGAGACCGACAGCGCGCTGCGCGAAGGCAGCTACGTCAAGGGCACGGTGCTGCTGGTCTGCGCAAGCGCACGGGCGACTCAAGACCACACGCGACGATCTCGCCTGGGAGATCCAGGAGGAGGTCGAGGCCCAGGTCGAGGCGCTCACCGGCCTCAACCAGGAGGCGCGAGGCCTGTACCGCGACGAGAACGTCTTCGAGGACGCCGACATCCAGATGGCCGGCTACGCCGCGGCGCTGCGGGTGCTAACCCGCTACGCCGGTCATCGACGGGCGGGACATGACCGCCGAGGCGATCCGCCCGCGCGTCAAGGGCGAGACCACCTTCGTCGACGGCCTGATCGCCTTCGCCGTGGACACCGCCAACCAGTGCCTGGTGCCGCAGGGCATCTCGAGCAGGCGCACTGGGACAAGCTCTCCGGCGCCGAGCGCTTCTATCTCAAGATGCTCGACCTGGAGGCGCGCGGCGCGAAGACACTCGACAACTACCAGAACTTCGCCAAGGCATTCAAGGTGCGCGACTTCCACGCCCTGCTGGCGAGCCGCAAGGCCAACGACGCGCGCCTGAAGAGCGCGATCGAGTTCGGCCGCGCCGAGATGGGCGAGGGCTCGGAGCTCCATCATCTCGCTGCTGCGCGCCGTGCTCTACGCGCTGATGGAGCTGCAGGCAAGAATGTCGATGGGCCGAGGTGCTGGCGCACCTCACCCTCAACGTGCCCGACTACTACGGCGACATGACCCAGCGCGAGCTTGCGTGATCGCGATTGCCGGACTACCTCGCCAAGCGGCTCGAAGACGCTGCGCCCGGACGAGGCGAGCGCCGCGCGCGTGCTGCGCGAGCTGGTACGCAACCAGCGGGTCGGATGAGATGGACGCGACCTGCGCCGTTTCTCCTCCCGCCGCCAACGCGCTCGATCACGCCTTCCTGAACGAGAAGCTCAAGGGCGCCAAGTCCTACAAGCGCATCGCCGGCTACTTCCGCAGCTCCATCTTCGAGCTGGTGGGCGAGGAGATCGCGCGCGATCCCGAAGGTGCAGATTGTCTGCAACAGCGAGCTGGATGCCGCCGACGTGGTCGTCTCCAAGCACGTGCGCGAGACCGCACTCAAGGAGCGCTGGAACGAGGCGCGCGCCCGAGGTCGAGGCGCTGCTGCACCGCGAGCGCTACCGGCGGCTTCATGAGCTGCTGACCAGTGGCCGGGTCGAGATCCGGGTCGTGCCGAAGGATCGCGTCTTCATCCACGGCAAGGCCGGCGTGATCGAGGCGGCGGACGGCACGAAGACCTGCTTCCTCGGCTCGATCAACGAGACGAAGAGCGCCTTCGCGCACAACTACGAGATCCTCTGGGAGGACCCGTCGCCCGAAGGGGTCGCCTGGGTGGAGGAGGAGTTCGAGGCGCTGTGGGACGGATGCCTTTCCGCTGCCCGACGCCATCGTCGAGGAAATCGAGCGGGTCGCCGAAGCGCGTCGAGATCCGCTTCGACGACGCCGCGGCCGCCGGACTGCCGGCTGCCGCCCTGGCCGAGAGCCCGATCTATCGCGGCGGCGAGCAGCTCCAGCCCTGGCAGCGCTCCTTCGTCACCATGTTCCTCGCAGCACCGGGAGACCTACGGCAAGGCGCGCCTGCTGCTGGCCGACGAGGTCGGCGTCGGCAAGACGCTGTCGCTCGCGGCGAGCGCCATGATCTCCGCCTTGCTCGGACGACGGGCCGGTTCTGATCCTCTGCCCGTCAACGCTCACGCTGCAATGGCAGGTGGAACTGACGGACAAGCTCGGCATCCCGAGCGCGGTCTGGTCGTCGACCAAGAAGGTCTGGCTCGACCCCGACGGGCACGATGATCCGCACCCGCGGCGCGGAGGACATCGCGCGCTGCCCGCTGCGCAGATCGCCATCGTCTCGACGGGTCTGATCTTCCACGACTCGGAGGAGCGCCAGCACCTGCTCGAGCGCAAGTTACGGCACGGTGATCCTGGACGAGGCGCACAAGGCGCGCACGCGCGGGGCTGGGCTCGGCAAGCACGAGAAGGAGCCGAACAACCTGCTCGACTTCATGCTGCGCGATTGGGCCGCGCACGACGAATCTCCTGCTCGGCACCGCCACGCCGATCCAGACCGAGGTCCACGAGCTGTGGGACCTGCTGCGGATCCTGAACACCGGCGCCGACTTCGTGCTGGGGCGCGAGCTCTTCGGGCGCTGGGCGGACTGGCGAGAGGGCGCTGCCCGATGGTCAAGGGCGACGAGATCCCAGCCGACGAGCGCGAGGCCTGGGAGTGGCTGCGCAACCCACTGCCGCCCGGCGAGCGAGGATCCGCTGTTCGCGAACTTGCGGCTTCAGCTCGGCATGGCCGACGACCGCTTCTTCACCGACCGCGGGCTTCGGCTCGCTCGGCTTCCTGGAGCAGCAGGCGCTCGGCGAGGCGCTCGCACCCGGATTCCTGCAGCGAGCACAACCCGGTCGTGCGCCACACGGTGCTGCGCCGTCGGCAGACGCTGGAGGACGCGGGTCTGCTGGAGCGCGTCGGCGTCGACGTCCATCCGGATCCGGACGCCCCGCCGGCGACGTACCGGGGTGTCGGCATTCGACGGGCTTGGCCTGCTGACGAACCACCCTTTCGATCTCGCCTACCGGGCCGCCGAGGCATTCACGGAGGCCTTGCAGCAAGCGCTCCAAGGCAGCCGGGTTCATGAAGACGCCTGCTCCTGCAGCGCATCTGCTCCAGCTTCGCCTCCGGCCGGGCGACGGCCGAGAAGATGCTGCCAGCGGGAGCCGCTGGAGGACGAGGAGCAGCCGCACGCAGATCGAGGAGATCCTCGAGCGGGCTGACCGGCGAGGAGGCGGCTTCCTCGACACGATCGTCGCGGAGCTTTCCCGCCCGGAGGCGCGCGACCCCAAGACTGCGGCCGTGAGGTACTTCCTCACCGAGCACCGCACCGAGGGCAAGACCTGGCTCGAGCACGGCTGCATCGTCTTCAGCCAGTACTACGACACTGTCCGCGCTCTCGCCGCGGACCTCGCCGCGGCTCTCCTCGGCGAGCCGATCGCGATCTACGCCGGAGCCGGCAAGAGCGGCATCTACCGCGACGGCGACTTCGCGACGGTGGAGCGCGAGGAGATCAAGGCGGCAGTCAAGAGCGCGAGGTCCGCCTCGTGGTCGCGACCGACGCTGCCTGCGAGGGACTGAACCTCCAGACGCTCGGCACGCTGATCAACGTGGACCTGCCATGGAATCCGTCGCGGCTCGAGCAGCGGCTCGGGCGCATCAAGCGCTTCGGCCAGGGCGCCAGACCGTCGACATGCTCAACCTCGTCTACCACGACACCCAGGACGAGAAGGTCTACGCAGCTCCTGTCGCGGCGCATGAAGGATCGCTACGACATCTTCGGCAGCCTCCCGGACACGATCGACGACGACTGGATCGAGAGACGTCGAGAAGCTCGAGGAGATGATGGACCAGTACATGCACCTGAGGAAGAAGGCCCGCGATGCCTTCGAGATCCGCTACGAACGCAAGGTGGATCCGGACCGCGACCGGTGGGAACTCTGCTCACGGGTGCTGGCACGCAGGGACATCATCGACCGCTTGTCGGCTCCATGGTGACGCGCGCCGTCGTCCATCGTCCAGTCCCGCGGCCGCGCCGAGGAGGCACGGGCCGTCGAGGCGCTCACGTCGAACGAGGGACCCACATGCGGTACTATCGGCGCCGCGTCGAGGGCGGCGATCCGGCGGCCAGGGGGGGCTGCGGCTGCGGCCCCCTCGACGGCACGCCGCCCTAGGTGCTCTGTCCAGAGGCCGCGACGCCCCGCCCCGTGGCCGCGGCTCCAGAGCCCGTCCCCCCCGGGGCCTAGATTCCCCAGGCAACGCGGTGGCCGCCCGACGTGTGCCCGAGAGGGCGGTCGAACTCCGTTGCCGGAGTTCTAATGCCCCTGTTCCTCCACGCGGCTGACATTCATTTGGACAGCCCGCTGCGGGGATTGGAGCGCTACGAGGGCGCCCCGGTGGACGAGATCCGCGAGGCGACCCGGCGCGCGTTTGAGAACCTCGTCGACCTCGCCATCGAGCGCGACGTTGCGTTTGTCGTTCTGGCAGGCGACCTCTACGACGGTGACTGGAAGGACTACCGCACTGGGCTCTTCTTCACTGCGCAGATGTCCAAGCTCCGGCAATCGGGCATCTCCGTGTATCTCCTCGCCGGAAACCACGATGCCCAGAGCCAGCTCACGAAGCACTTGAGGCCGCCCGAGAACGTTCACGTCTTCTCGACCAAGGCCCCGCAGACGTTTACCGACGAGGCGGCCGGCGTTGCCCTCCACGGCCAGGGCTACTCCACGCGGGCTGTCACCGAGGACCTCACCCTCGCCTACCCGGCTCCCATCCGAGGTCTGCTCAATGTCGGCGTGCTGCACACGAGCGTCGACGGTCGCGAGGGCCACGAGCCGTACGCTCCCTGCAGCCTTACTGCGCTGAGGACCCATGGCTACCAGTACTGGGCGCTCGGCCACGTCCACGCGCGCGAGGTCCTCTCCACCGATCCGTGGGTCGTCTTTCCTGGTGATCTCCAGGGCCGCCACGCGCGGGAGACCGGGCCCAAGGGGGCCACGCTGGTCGCCTACGAGGGCAGCGAGATCCAGGGTGTCGAGGCCGTCCCCGTCGACGTCCTGCGTTGGGCGGTGATTGAGATCGACGCGGCGCGGGCCGAGCGCCCGGACGCCGTCCTTGAGTTGGTCCGGACCTCCCTTGCCCGTGCGCGGGACGAGAGCGACGGCCGCCTTCTCGCGGCGCGCGTGGTCGTCCAGGGCGCGACGAAGGCCCACGCGGCCCTCGTCCGGGAAGCCGAGCGCTGGACGAGCCAGATCCGCGCAATAGCCACGGACCTCGGCGACGTCTGGATCGAGAAGGTGCGTTTGCGTACGCGCACGGTTCTCGACATCGGGCGCCTTCGCCAGCGAGACGACGCCGTGGGAGCCCTCGTGCGTGCCCTTGACGGACTGGACCAGGACCCCGCGGTCGCCGCGGCCTACGCGACGGAGCTCGAAGACCTGCGCCAGAGGCTCCCCGGTCACCTCGTCGTCGCCCCCGAGGTTCCGCCCGCGGGCGACACCGCCGCGCTGTGCGCCGCGCTCGACGACGCCAAGCAGATCCTCGTCTCCAGGCTCGTGGAGGGGGACGACGATGAGATTCCTCGAGTTCCACCTCGCGGCCTATGGCCCGTTCACGGGCGTGGTTCTCGACCTCTCGCGGGGCAAGGAGGGCCTCCACGTCCTCTACGGGCCGAACGAGGCCGGAAAGAGCAGCGCGCTGCGCGCGATCCACGCCCTCCTCTTCGGGATCCACGGCCGCACGACCGACAACTTCGTCCACCCTTACGGCGACCTCAGAATCGGCGCGCGCATCAGCGACGGAAATGGAACCGAGCGCACCTTCTGGCGCATCAAGCGCAACAAGGACGCCCTCCGCGATGCCGACGACCAGCCGGTCGAAGAGCACGTGCTGGCCCAACTCCTGGGCGGGGTCACGGACACGGTCTTCACCGACGCATTCGGCCTCGACCATGATCGGCTCGTCCAGGGCGGCGAGGCCCTGCTCGCGGGTGGAGGGAAGGCCGGAGAGAGCCTCTTCGCCGCCGGCCTCGGAAGTGACCGCCTCCGCAGCCTCCTCACCGACCTGGGCCGGGAGCTGGACGAGCTGTTCAAGCGTGGCGCCTCCAAGCCGATGATCAACGAGCGGATCGCCGCCTACGGAGAGAGGCAGAGGCTCGTTAGGGAGACCTCGCTGGCGGGCTCAACCTTCACGCAGAGCCGCAGGGTCCTCAGCGGAGCTGAGGCCGCGCTGGTCGATCTCGACAAGGCCTGGTCCGCGAAGAAGGTCGAGCACGAGCGACTCCGGCGGATCGAGCGGGCGCTCCCGCGCCTGGCTCAGCGTAAGGCGCTGCTCGACCGCCGCTGCGCGCTCCTCGACGCCGGTCTGCTCCCGGTCCTGCCGGCTGGCTTCGAGGACGAACGCCGTCAGGCCCAGCAGAGCCTCTCAGAGGGCCACCGCCTAGAGAGCCGCGCGCTTCAGGAGATCGACGGCCTCGAGGCAGAGCGCGGCGGGATCGAGGCCCCGGCCGGCATCCTTGAGCGCGGCTCCGCGATCGAGGAAGCTCACGGGAATCTGTCCACGTTCCGGAAGGCCGCCTCGGACCGCATCCAATTGGAGGCCAAGCGCCAGGCGCACGAGAGGGAGATGGCCTTTCTCCTCCGCGAGCTCCACCCCGACCTCGACCCCGTGACGGACGAACTGCCCGTCCTAACCTCCGCCGCGAGGATGCTCGTCCAGGAACTCGCTGACGCGCACGCCCCGTTGGCCGCAGACGTCGCGGAGAAGGGGCGCGCTGTGGAGGCCCGTAAGCGACAGCTCCAGCGCGTCGACGTGGATCTCGCCGGTCGGAGCGACCCTCCGGATCCCGCGCCCCTCCGCCGCCTCGTGCTCGATGCGCGCCGTCGCGGCGATCTGGAGGCGCGCCTCTCGGAGGCGACGCGAAAGCGCGGAGCGCGTGAGCAGGTGGCAGAGGACCGCCGGTCAGCGCTTGGCACCGCTGCGGTTCCGCCCGACGCCATACCGGCGCTTCCCGTTCCGGAACTGGCGACCATCGAGGACTTCGAGGCTCGATGGGCCGTGCACGAGCAGCGACGACGCGACCTGGACAAGCAAGCGGCCGTGCTCGCCGAGGCGCGCCAACGGCATGCGGCCGAGCTCGACGGCCTCGAGCGAGGCCGGAGGATCCCGACCGAGAACGATCTTGAAGCGGCCCGCTGTCGGCGGGAGACGGGTTGGCGGCTGGTGCGGCAGGCCTGGGTGGACGGGACGCCGGTCGACGAGGCGTCTTACGATCCCAACCATCCCCTTGCCGAGGCGTACGAGATCGCGGTCCGGGCCGCAGACGACGTCGTGGACCACCTCCGGGTCGATGCGCAAAGCGTGGCGAGGAAGGCGGAGCTGCTAAAGCAACAGGAGCGCGATCAGGGGGCCCAGGTAGGGCTCGATGCCGAGCGGGGCGCCATCGACACCGAGGCCGAAGCCATCGAGAGGGCCTGGCGCAAGACCTGGGCCCCAGCCGGGGTCCAGCCCCGGAGGCCCCGCGCCATGCGCACATGGCTTGAGAGCCACGCGAGTCTCGTCTCCCTCCTCGAGAGCCTGCGTGAGCAGGCCGCGGACGAAGCCGCGCTCCGGGTCGAGGTCGAGACCCTGCGGGAGGGCCTTGCCGCCGAGCTGGCACGAGTGGGGGATGACCCGCCAGGGGGGGCCACGCTCGCCCACGTCCTTGATGGAGCCGAGACCCGCGCCGCGGCGATCGAGGATGAGGTCCGGTCTCTTGCCGAGCTCCGGGCGAAACGCGCGGAGCTTGCGCGAGCCGTCGAGGACGCGACCGCCGAACGGAAAGCGGCGCAGGCTGCCGAGGCCGTGTGGGCCGAGCAGTGGGCCACGGCCGTCGCCCCGCTCGGATTGGGAGCCGACACGACGCCCGCCACGGCTCGCCATGTCCGGGATCTTCACGACGAACTCCAGAAGCGTCGCGAGGCCGGTCTGAGCTACGTGGGCCGTATCACTGGGATCGATAGGGATGCGAAGCAGTTCGCCGAGAGCGCGACGACGCTGGCCAGGAAGGTGGCTCCAGACCTCATCGAGAAGCCTCCGGAGGAGCTGGTCCTGGCACTCTACGCCCGCCTCGCCGCTGTGCGGAAGGCTGCGGACCGAGGCGAGCGGATCGAGCGTGACCTCGCCCGTTGGCGGGTGGAGGTCGCAAAGCACGAGGCATCGGCGCGGGAGGCAGAGGCGATGCTCGCGCGACTGTGCGTCGCGGCCGGGGTCCAGGCTGCCGACGAGCTGGAGGCGCAGGAGCGTCGTGCCCGCGAGGCGGAAGTGGTGGGCAAACGCGTCGCAGAGATCGAGTCGGAGCTGCTCCAGGACGGCAAGGGCCTTACGTTGGAACTCATCGAGGCCCAGGCCGCAGGGATTGACGGCGACACATTGGCGGCCGACATTGAACAACTCGCCGGCGAGATCGAGGGCCTGGACAAGCGGCGGGGAGAGGCGCGGGAGCGTTTGGGGGAGGCGCGGAAGGTCTTGGACGACGTGAAGCCCACTGCGGATGCGGCGCGCCACGCGGAGGAAGCAGAGGAGATCGCTGCCGAGATCCAAGCTCTCGCCGGGCGCTACGTCCGCCTCAAGCTCGCGCGGGCGATTCTGCAGGCCGAGATTGAGCGCTACCGGGCGGCGCATCAGGCGCCCCTCCTGGCGCGCGCCCGCGAGATCTTCCAGCGGATCACCTGCGGCGCATTCGCCGGCCTGGAGTCCGACGAGACGGAGGACGGGACGCCAATCCTGCTGGGCGTGAGGCCGGGCGGGGGCCAGGTCGCCGTGCAGGCGATGAGCGATGGGACGCGCGAGCAACTCTATCTCGCGCTCCGCCTGGCGTCTCTGGAGCAGCACTTAGAGTCGGGAGATCGGATTCCTCTGATCGTGGACGACATCCTGCTCCGCTCGGACGACGAGAGGTCGCGGGCGATCCTCGATGCCCTGGCAGACCTCTCACGCAAGACGCAGGTGCTCTTCTTCACACACCAAAGTCGGCACGTGGACATGGCGAGTGGCCTCGGGCGCCCGGACGGAAGTGTTCGTTCAGAAACTTGCTTGACCCCCGGCTGGACGGCGGAGCGCGGATGAATCCGCGAAGACGGGTTCTCAACGAGTTGGACGAACGCAGTTGTCGCCGCATGCTTCGACACGGCTCTTGCGCGTCGGGGGGATCGGTACGGCAACGCAGATCCGGCAAGCACTTGTGGGTCTCGCGCGGATGCGGCACTCTCATCGAAGGGGCTACTCTCCGATGCCAGAGATGCCATGGTCGGCGCGGCCCCCGTCCACTGAACCTCGCTACGACTTGAAGATCCGCTCGCCGTGCCAGGCGAGCACTGCCGCCGAGGGCTGCTCGATGGTGCTTCTCGGCTGGACCTCCAGCGGCCTCCCGTCAAAGGGGTAGTAGCGATGGCCATTGTCCCACTCGTCCCGGAGTCGCGGACTGATGCGAACCCGAAGGTCCGGAGTGATCGTGGCATAACCCTCGTCGAACAGGGCATGGAACTCCTTGGTGAGAAGTATGCCGTTCTGCAGGTGGTTCGAGCGCGGGCCCACGTAGGGCTGGATGTGGGCTGCATCCAGCACCACCTCCGTGTGCTCGCCGGTGACGGCGCACCGGCCGTTGTAAGCTCCGAGCAGGCGCGTTCGAAACGTGCCCTGTCCGGAGCGTAGGCGCGTCCTTGCGAGCACGATCTCGCGGTCGTCGATCTCGAGCGGCCGGAACGCGTCTGCGCTCAGGTCCTCGGGCACGGCGCGATTGTCGCGGCCGATGTAGTCCAGGAGTTGCTGGACGCGCTCTGGGTCCGTCTCAGTCTTGCCGCGGTTAGGGCCGTTGCCGCGCCAGCCCTCACGGGAGGTCCACGGGACGTGGAGCCCGTCGGGCCAGAGCGTCAGGTCGCGGAGGACGGTGCAGCCGATGGGGGCATCGAGCGGGCGCTTCGTCAAGTGCGAGAGCTCAAGCGGGTCAGTGCAGCCGTTGAGTTCGCGGAAGTACTCCCAGGCGCGCATCAGAGGCAGCGCTCGAAACGTCGCGAAGAACCCGAAGCCTCCAAGGACGTGGTAGGGCGCCTTGAGGCGCAAGAAGAAGGGCTCGCCGGGCCGGAAGTGCTTCAGTGGCTTGCCGCTGGGGTTCCAGAAGTTGACCTCGTCGAGCACGCCTGATGGCCCGGTCCGCCTCCTCAGGAAGGCGTACCACTCGGGGTTCGTGACAGCGATGTACGGCTCGGTGCCCGCGGTCACCCGTGCCCTCCTCGCGAATCCACGCGACCGCCCGCATGGTGCCGCTGGGGCCTTGGGAAGTCAACGGGTTGTGCCTCCAAGGGTGATGCCTTGTCACCGCGGAGGTGCCGGCTCGCCTTCCGACGGCGGATACGGCGCTCAGGTCCGTGCTCTCCACCAGCCGCTCGAACTCGGCCAGCAGGTCGGGGTGCCGGCGAGAGGAACTTCACGACCGCGGCGCTCTCCAGAGTCGTCGCACGTACGCGACGGCCACGACCAAGTTCAGCACGTTCTGCCCGTGGGACTCCTCGATGCGGCGGAAGTCGCCCTCCAGGGCCCGCATCTCCCGCTCCATGCGGGCGATGTCCTCGGGTGTGAGGCCGATCTCCTTGGGGGTCTCGGGCTCGAGCAACTGCTCCTGGGCGGTGGCGGCGACGAGACACTTCGCGTACGCCACCGTGAAGTTGCGCGAGGCCACCATGAGCTCGGCCATCTCGATCTGGCGCATGGGCTTCACGCGGCGGATCTCCCGGATGGCGCCCGGCTGGCCACGCAGGTTTTTAGGACCTCCACGGCCTCGCGCAGATGCCTTCCAGGAGGTCGCGCTTCTTCCGGACCGCGGCGATGTCCAGGCTGAGCGCGCTGGCCATGCGCTCCTCGGAGACCCCGCTCTCCAGGGCCTTGAGGATCATGAAGTGCTCCTGGATGGCGGAGATCTGGTTGACCTTGTGGTTGTAGGTGAAGGCTTCGTCGTCCGTTGCGACAAGGCACAGCACGTCGGTCTCGCCCATCGCGCGGAGCAGGTCAGGCGCAGGTGGCCGTCGAGCAGGAGGTACTGCTGGGGCTTGCCTCGGACGCGCTTCTGCGGGTGGACGACCAGGGGCTCGATCACGCCGATCTCGCGGAGCGAGGACTCGATGCGCCGGAACTTCTTCGACTTGCGCACGCTGTCGGGCACGGCGCGCAACGGGAGGATCGCGTCGAGCGGCACGCGCCGGGCCTGCTTCTCGAAGGCGAGCTTCACCTTGGCCATCAGCCGGTCTTTCGCTTGCCGAAGATCTGCTCGGCGAGGTGCGCAGGTACCTCGTCCAGCGTCTGCTCGCGCAGGACCGAGACGAACTCCGCGTCACCCAGCAGCTGACGGAGGCTGGCGATCACGAACAGGAGCCTGGTCTCGCAGAGCTTGGCCTGCTTGATCAGCAGCCGTTGGCGTGTGGTCTCCTTCTCGTACTCCCTGAGCAGGGTGTCGCCGTTGAGCGCCGAGCGCTTGCGCGGGCCCCCCTTGAGGCGCTTGCCTCGGGCACGGCGTTGCTCGATGAGGCGACGCGCCTTGAGCAGGTCCTTGCCGCGCAGGGTGTTCTGGGTATAGGCATCGGCGAGCGCGCGCTGGACGTCGGGCTCGTCTGCGCTGGCGATCGTCGACGGCGATGGACAGGGGGATCTCTTCCTTCTCGACGGCGCGGAGCAGGCGCTCCTCGCCCTTGCTCAGGAGACGGAGAATGCCCCTTCACGTACGTGGAGGTGAGGTCGGTCTTCTTCGCGATCTCGCGCGTACGTGTAGCCCCGTTCCTTGAGGGCAGCGATGGCGGTCATGAGCTCGGGCGCGCTGCGTACGCGCCGGGCCAGGTTCTCGGCCAGGCTCATCAGCATCAGCTCGTCCTTCGGCTTGCCTCGACGACGAAGGCAGGGACCTCGCGTCTGGCCCAGGGCCTGGAACGCCTCCAGCCGGCCCTGGCCGCAGACGAGGTCGTACTGGGGCGTGCCGTTCTTGGGGCGGCGCGGCGTCACGGTGATGGGCTTCTTCAGCCCGATGTTGGCGATGTTGTCCACGATCTGCTTGAACTTCACCCGGCCCCGGGCGCGGGGGTTCACGACGCGCGATCTGCTCGATCGGGATCATCTCGATCTCGGTGGCGCGTTCGTTGCTCATGCGGCCCCCTCGATCGGCAGCAGCGTCGCCATGCTCAGGAAGAAGGAGAGCGTGTCGAAGCGGTAGGTGTCGATGCGGGCCCCGTTGTGCTCGCAGAGCTTGAGCGCTTCGAGGTCGACCCCCAGGCGGGGGAGCAGGTAGTAGTCCGACGGCTGCTCGTTGGCGGGGTCCATGCGCACGACGATGACGACGTCGGCCGCGGAGCGGTCCGTCGCGGTCCAGCGGGGGGACCCGGCCGGCGTCTGGCTGCAGCGGGAGAGCAGCATAGAGGCCGTGTAGATCCCGTTGATCGACAGGATGTTGGAGTCGCCGTCGTGCTCGACGGTGGCGCCGACGGACTCGAGGTCCTGCATCAGGTCGTCGAGCAGGTGGGGGTAGGTCGTGCGCAGCCGGCGGTTGATCTCGACGTACTCGTAGGATCGGTCCGGGGTGTAGCCCGCCAGGCGGTAGGCCTCGACCAGGCCGCCGAACCGGAGGCGGTAGGCGGTGCTGGAGGGCATGCCCTCGGCGTCGTCGATCAGGGCGCCGGAGAGGTACGCCGGTGCGCCTCGTGGAGCGTTCGCAGGCGCTCGATCATCTCCTCGGGGGAGAGCCGGCGCCCGCGCTCCTGGATGATGCCGCGCGCCATGTAGAACTGCTCGGGCTCGACCAGCGCTCGAAGACCCCGTCGGCGCGCACCCAGTCGTCGGGCGGGTTCACGACGCGCTCCTGCTTGAGCTTGAACGAGGTGCGGTTCCAGACGTTGTTGCCGATGTACTTCTCGTTGGTGAGGATCGAGTGGACGCGCCCCGGGTCCAGGCGGCGTCCTCGGTCGGTCGACGATGCCCGCGGTCGTTGAGGAGTCGGCGATCTGGCGCTCGCTCAGCCCCTCGTCGATGAACCGCCGGTAGATCTCACCGACGACCTCGACCTCGTCCGTGGGGCCCTCGACGAGGACGACCCGGTCGGTCTGGAGGCTCTTGTGCTCGCCGCGGTCGAGCACGCCCTTGGGCTCGCCCGTTCTGGTCCAGCAGCATCCGCCGCAGGCCGAAGCCAGCGGGGCCGCCCTGGCGGTAGCCCAGCTCGATCAGCTGGCACTGGCCCTTGAAGACCTTGGCGGAGAGCTCGCGGCTGTACTCGCCCGGCCATGGCGCGCTTGACGCCCTTGATGATCGTCGAGACGGGGCTGCCGTCGTTCTCGAACTGCTCGGCGCAGTACACGACGCGGATGCCGGCGCGCTTGCAGGTGTGCTCGTAGTAGGCGCTCTCGTCGGAGTCCTGGAAGCGGCCCCAGCGGCTGATGTCGTAGACGAGCACGGCCTCGAAGTCCGCCTGGCCCGCTGTGACGTCCTCGAGCAGCAGCGTTGAGCGCGGCGCGGCCCTCGATGCGCAGCCCGCTCTTGCCGTCGTCGGCGTAGGTCTTGACGATCTCGTAGCCCCGGGCGAGCGCGTAGTCGCGGATCACGTCGCCCTGGTTCTCGGTCGAGTACTGCTGGTGCTCGGTCGACATCCGCACGTACTGCGCGGCGCGCACGAGTGGGGGAGCGAGAGGCGTCGTCGGTCCGGCGGAGGTCATGGCGTGGGGGGCACCTTTGAGTTCAGGACGGTCCGCTCCCCCTCCAGAGGGGGGGGCCTGGCGGGGATGCTGCATCGAGGCTGTGCGCTCAGCGTGGGATCTGCGTGGGATCTCTGTGGGGTCCGTTTCGCCGGTGGATGTCGTCGATCCGGATGCCGTAGTAGCCAGGGTTCTCGCCGTCGATCGCGCCCGCGAGATCCTGCATGCCGCTGGCCACGAGCTTGCGGCGCAGATCCCGGACGGCGCTCCGGATCGCGGTTGCCGACCGGGTGCCACCCCACACCTCGTCCAGGAGCCGCTCGTAGGAGACATACCGGTTCCGGGAGGCGATCAGGCGGCGGAGGAGCCGGAAGAGGATTGTCTGGCCCAGCAGGCACTCGCATCCGTTCCACCGGACGGCGAAGCGGCCGTCGTCGATGATGTCGTCGACCCGACCGCGGAAGCCCGGGGCCTCCGCATCCCGGCGTTTCCGGGCAGCGATGATCTCGATGGCAAGGTTCGTATCCTCGAGGAGCGATCGGATCTTCTCCGCCAGGCTACGCAGGACCTCTTCCAGCACGGTTGCGTCGTCGCGGTTCATGGCCTCAGGGGGCCTCCGGCCTCCGGACCCGGTGCGCGGCTGGCACCGCCGCGGAGGTGAACGGACGAGCGCAGGCTTCCCCCACGATGGCGGGGGAGCGTGGGCGGTGTGCCGGGAGGTAGGGACAGGAGATCGACGTGGCGTAAGGGCGCGGCAGGGGTCGTGATCGGGGCCGTACTGGACACCACGCTCGATCGGGGAGAGCTTTGGGCGTAGGTTCAGTTGCGCAGGAGTTGGATCTGTCTTCTCGCCTTTGAGGATGGAGGCCATTGCGAATCCATCGCCGCGATGCGTATGCTCTCGGTATGGCTCGATCGCCCGAGACCCCGCTCCTGCGTGCCTTCCACCGGCTCTGTGATGTGTTGAGCACGAAGGAGCTGGCGCGGCGCTGGTATGAGCGCTACCTCTCGACCTTGGGTGACCGCGGCGTCGTGGACACCTGCAACGAGGGCGCGCTGACCTGGGTCCATCGGCGAGCCACGGGGTCCAATGAGGTGTTGCCGCGGGCGACCGTCCGCTGGATGAAGGCGCAGGTGGCTGACCGGCTCATGGAGGGAGTCGAAATCGGCGCCGGGCGTCAGCGGCTGACGCTCCTCTACGACGACACGGGGCGGATCGGCGACCGGTCGATGGACGATCGGTATCCGGGACGCCTGGTCGAGCTCTCGCGCGTGATCGCCGAGGCCGAGGACGGGCTTTCGGCAAGCGTTGCCTTCGTCGCGGGCCTGGGCGACGCGCAGCACGGCCCGGGCAGGGTCCACTACCCCGTGCACTCACCTGGCGGTGTGGGAGGAGCTTGGCGGACCGGGCTCATGGCGTGTCGCCGCGCGCTCTTTGATGGGCGGGTGGGGCCAGAGGCGCGCTTCGCCGTCGCCGACGGACTCGCCGGCACCGCCATCGGCGCCGGGGCCACGCGCGAGGAGGCGCTCGCGGCCTACGCCGCGGAGGTCGCCCGGTCCTTCCCGGAGCCCAAGCACGAGATCCAGACGGCCAAGGACGACTACGACGACGAGGGCAACCTGATCAAGCGGGGCGAGATCCCGCCGGAGCTTCGCGAGCCGGCTCCGCCGTCCGAGGCCTCCACGGTCATGTGGCAGCCGGAGGAGGAGGAGCGGGAGGCGTGGCGGGGGGATCCCGAGCCGGGCGCGCCCACGCCACTACCTTCGCCCCAGGTGGACCCGATCACCGGTCGCGTCGAATTCGGGACCTTTGTGATGCGGGGGCCCAAATCCGACGCCCCGCCGCTGCCGCGGAAACCCGAGTGCCTGCCGCATGTCGTGATTCCGCTCGAGGCCTCGCCCGAGGACGCCCCGCCCCGGGGCCGCTGGGTGCGCCTCTTGGGCGAGCTTGGCGTCACACGCCACGTGGCCCGCATCGAAGAGCGCGAGGGCTTCATGCTCATCGGCGCGGATCTTCTAGGGTTCATCACCCTGCAGACGCTGCGCGCGGAGCTGGATCGGATCGACGCCCAGGATCCGCTCTACATGGGGGCGCCGGAGTTCCAGCGCTACGTCCGCTTCCGTGCGCGGCAGTTCCGCTGGACTCCTGCGACGGCCACTCGTCCCGAGGGATTGACTTCGGCGGGCGGCTCGAGTGGCCCTCGCTTCGATCCAATCGGCCTGGACGGCGACCAGTTGCAGGCGATGGTGCTCCGGTACAGGAAGGTGCTCCGGCCGAAGGACTGATCGGCGTGGCCTCGCCGGTCTCCCGCACCCGCGGGGTGGGACGGGGAAGCGCTCGGAGCTACCCTCATCCCCGAGTGGATGCATGGGCATGGGCATGAACGACGACATGTGGGACACCGAGGCCGACCTGCCCCGGACCTGGCCCGGATCCTCGCCGAGGCGCGGCGCCTGGGTCGTCAGGTTGGCTGGTCCCTCGACCGCCGTCCCGGGGGCCCCTGGCTTTGTCTCGAGGCGTGGCCGCACGCGCTTCCGGGCGACGGCCTCGGCGGCGAGCTCCGACAGTTCTGCGCGCGAGAGTGCGTCCCCCTGCGCTTCGAGGTGGTGCCCCCTCGGACCCAAGTCCCGCTGCCACCGGGTGGGTCGCTGGGCGAGCTGGCTCCGCCGCGGGCGGCAGCGAAGGCTAGAAAGAACACGATCGGGCACCTCCTGGCGGATTCGCGCATGTCGCATCTCGTCGCCTCTGCGGCCTGTAACCAGCTATCCAGCAGTTGGTTACGCTCACTCCTTCAGGTGGGCTCCACCTGGTCTGTCCCCCGGCTCGCCTATACTCAGCACCCAATGAACTGGAGTGTGTCGAGGCCCCCGCCTTCCTGTCTGCTCGCCCACGCTCGAGTTCGCGAGGGCTATCTGCCAAACTCGCCCTCCGCACGAGAACTGGGCTGGGAGTCCTGTGCGGGGAGATCACGGGAGACTCGGCCCTATGGGAACCAACCATGACCAAGCCTGATTCGCAGTCGGACGCGAAGCACGACATCGTGTACTACGTCAATGGTGAAGAGGAAACCACGGACAGCAGTGAGCTGACCGTGGCACAGATTCTGGAAGGGGCGGGCTTCACGCCGGCAAGCGACTACACACTTGCGAGCGAGAACCCGCCCAGGGACTACGACAGCCACTACGAAGAAGAAGTCAAGATTCACCCGAACCAACGGTTCCAGGCTAAGTTCAAGGGCCCGACGCCGACATCCTAGGATCCGAGCGGGCGATGACTGACAGCGAGTTCATTTTGCACCTCCGAGCCACCGGGCACGATACTGAGGAACAGGCTGTGAATGGGAGCACCTTCGTCATAATTCGCGGGCTGATCATCACGGGCGGCGCAAACGAGGGTAAGCAGTGTGATGTGGGGATTCTGCGTTCGGCGGCGAATCCATGGGTCCCCCAAGCTGCTGTTCACGTGCGTCCGCATTTAGTGCCGATGGGGAAGGCATGCTCGCAGGCTAGCCCTCTTGGATCGGAGTGGCAGTATCTAAGCCGACGCTTCGACAAGTCTCCCACCCCGCAGGCATTCACGGCGCACATCCTGACGATTCTTGGTGAAACCTAGTGAGCATGCACGGCTACCAGCTCCGAGATTACGCGGACGCAGACTTCTCCGTTGCGATGACGGCTGACCTTGATCGATTGCTGGCTAGGCACCTGAATAAGGGGCCCCTTCAGGAGGATCTCACCTTCGCGTACTGGAAGCCGAGTCGCGGGAAGCGTCGCTACACCGCAATTCTCCAGCAGGCAAATCTCCCCCAGAACGGTGAGCGCCTTCTCAGTGGCAACGTAGCGTTCACATCCGAGTACCTTGGTCGTGTACTCGAGGAACGTCCGCTGGACTGTGGTGTGGCGCTGCTTCACAGTCACCTAGGGCCCGGGTGGCAAGACATGAGCGAGGATGATGTCGTCGCTGAGCGCGATCGACTGGGGGGATTGGTCGCGAGCATCACGCAGCTTCCCGTCCTAGGGCTGACCTGGGGGACCGATGGCACGTGGAGCGCACGTTTCTGGCTTCGATCTGGGCGTCACCGCTATGAGCGGAAGTGGGCGAGCACCGTCCGATCCGTGGGGCGTGATCTGCGGGTCAGCTTCCACCCCCGGCTGCGTTCGCCTCCGCGGCCCGCGGCCTCGCAAGTAGCCACGGTCTCCGTCTGGGGCCAACGAGCACAGCAGGACCTCGCGCGTGCCCGTGTGGGCATCGTGGGCCTCGGGAGCGTTGGCTCGATCGCCTGCGAGATACTCAGCCGGACCGGTGTGCAGGTAGTGACGTTGATCGACCACGACCACATCGAGGAGCGGAATCTAGATCGAACCATCGGGGCGTATGCAAATGATGTGTCAAGGAAGGCAGCGAAGGTGGAGATCGCGCGGCGCCAGGCCGAATTGTCACATACTGCGGAGGGATTCTCGGCGGTCATCATCGAGGATCGGATCGAGAGTCCGGCCGGGATGGCGGCAGTCCTGGATTGCGATGTGCTCCTGTGCTGCGTAGATAGGCCGTGGCCCAGACACATCTTAAATGTCATCTCCTACTCGCACCTCATTCCGGTGATCGATGGGGGCATTCTCGCACGTGTCCGCGAGGATGGTCATCTCCTTCACGTGGATTGGCGGATTCATGCCGTGGGGCCAGAGCGAGCCTGTCTGTACTGCCTGGGCGCACTACTGCGCAGCGACGTGGCGTTGGACCGCGAAGGGCTCTTGGACGATCCCGACTACCTCAAAGGGCTGAGTCAGTCAGAGCGGGAGCGATATGGCCGACGGAACGTTGTCGCGTTCAGTGCCAGCGTTGCCGCACATCAAGTCCTCCAGTTGATTGGCATCATCAGCTCGAATGCCCGGGTTGGGGGGCAAAGCCCGCAGGCTTACCACGCGTACCCTGGGGTAATGGAGGTGTTGGATACAATCGCGTGCTGTGCCGACTGCGATGTGGCGGCGGTGACCACACTCGCTCACGCGAACATACTGGGGTGATGCAGCAGTCTTCGCCCCGGCCGTAGGGGGGATCGGCGGATCGCGGACGCGGGTAGGGGGGGCGGACGGAGGGTCTGCAGCCGGTTCTTCGCGTCTCAACGAGATGTCCAGAGGTAGGGACTCGGCGCATCGGTTGGAGTTTCGAACAGGCCATCGTCAGCTGGATTGGAGGAGAGAGTGTTCGACGGTGAGTTGCGAACGGGGAGCCACCTCTTCGCAGAAGCCGCTTTGGCGGCCGAGAGCATGCCGAGAGGCCCCGCGCCACACGTCGCCCGCAGGGGCCAGAACTTCGGGGTCCGGCGAGCGGCGCCGCGATGGCACTCGCGCCGCGGTGACCCGCCGCTGAACAGCCCGACTCTACGCTCTCCTCTCAGACTCTCGGTTGCGCGGTGAGAGTCCCCGGCGACTTAACGGTCCCGTATCGAATGGGGTCCACTCTGCGGTGCGAACCGGAGGAGAACTCCGCTCGACAGATGAGCAACGGCCCTGTCTTGCCCAGGCTTCCGCCGACCAGAGAACTGGCGGCTCGGCGTTTCACCGGGTAGTCTTCGCGGGCAGAAGGGAGGTTCGAGGTGAGAATCAGCCCGGATATCCCACGAAGCCCTGAGCAGGGCACGAAGATAGGCGCACGGTTTGCACTCCAGGAGCGTGTCTGAAGCGTTCCAGGGAGGGCAAGCACGTGCGCCTCATGGGTGACGGTACCACGTTCCGCAAGTCGTTGCGCGTAGAAGTTCGGGATGACGCCCTCTCCCCCTTTGGGGGCATGGTCCTCCTTCGGGAGTTCGAGGAGCGCGCGGCCTTCCTCGCCGGCCTGATCGGCTCGCTGTTCGACCCGCGGCGAGCCTCCCACAGCCTCCACAGCCTGGCGACCCTGCTGCGGTTCGCGGTCTACCGCATCGTGCTCGGCTTGCCCGACGTGATGGACGCGGAGCGACTGCGCCACGATCCGGTCCTGCGCACCTGCCTCGCCCCGGGGACGCAGGACCGCCTGGGAGACCTGCTCCCGGGCAAGTCCACCCTCCACCGATTCCTGACGCGGGTCCTCACCTTGCGCCCCAACCGGCGCGTCCTCTGGCGCGGCCTGCTCGACTCCGCGCTCCATCCCCTCCTGGGCCGCAAGCGCATGCCCAAGCGCCTGTACGTCGATCTGGACTCCACCGAGATCGAGGTCCACGGCGACCAGGAGCGCGGCGTGAACAACGGCCACTTCAGGACGGTCTGCTACCACGCGCTCTCGCTCTCCCTGGCTCCCTTCAACACAACCCTGGGCTTTCACCTGCGTCCGGGCCATGTCCACACGGCCCACCACGCTGTCGCTTTCGTGCTTCCCCTGCTGCACCTGCTGCGCGATCGCGTGGGCGCCGGCGTCGAGATCGTGCTGCGGGCCGACAGCGGATACGCCTCGCCTTACATCTTTCGCAAACTCGAACAGCACGGCTTCTACTACCTCATCCGCATGCGCGAAAACGACCGCCTGCTGAGCGCATGCGCACGCATTCGTCGGCGCCGTCCCGGACGCCCGCCCGAAGATCGAAGCGTGTTCCGCAACTACGGCTTCTCGTACCGCGCTGATTCGTGGGAGAAGAGCCGACGCATCGTGGCGCGAAGCGAGTTCGCTCCCGGCGAGCTGCTACCGGATTGGACGTTCATCTGCGTGCATCTCCCCACCGCCGAGTCCCGCAAGCACGTCGTCCGGGCCTACCTCAAGCGCGGCCAGAGCGAGCAGGTGCACGACATGTTCAAGAACGAGATGCACGGCGCGTTGATGAGCCACCACCGCTTCGTGGACAACCAGGTTCGCGCCTGGCTGACGGCGATCTCCCTCAACCTGATGATCGCCTTCGAGGAGGCCAGCCGAGGCTCCAACCCCGTGACGCGCCCGGCCACGGTGCGCATGCGCGTCCTCACGATCGCTGCCTCCTTCGTGCGTCACGCCCGCGGCCTCGTGCTGCGCCTGAGCGCGAGCCCGAAGCACGCCCGGTTCCTTGCCGCGCTGGAGCGACGCGTCGCCGCGACCACAGCCTGGGTCCCGGCTCCCAGCGGGTAAGCGACAAGCCTTCCCGCAGGCTCTGCGCATCCCCGCCCCAGGCCGAAGTCTGTCTACACGGCGGCTGCGCGCTCCCGTGGCACGCACTTGGCGCCCTCGCAAGGCCGCGGCGACCCGTGTTCGTCCCTCTGCAACGCCAGCGACTCGAGGATCGAACATGCCGGAGCACGAGATTCGCCTGCCAGCGGCCCAAATCGAAGGCTCAGGATCCGCCAGATGGGATATCCGGGATCAGGTGTCTGGTAGCCCTTGCACTGCTATTGCCCGTGGCGGTGGTCACCGTCCCCGCGCCGATCGGGGTCAGCCCGTCGTTCGCAGATGGTCCCGGAGGATGTGATCCTTGCGTAGACTACCGCCCCAAGGCGCAGATAGCGATCATCGGGGCCATACCCTTTCCCGATGGCGCCGAAGGCACTCCTACCAGCCAGGATCCGGGGGAGAATCCTCCTGCTGCCCAAGATGGCACCGGTCCGAACGGCAACGTTACGCGAAGCTGCCAGCAGCGCGTCGCGGAGCTCCAGGAGGAGGGATACGACGCCAATCTGCTCTACTTCTCCAACCTAGAGGAGTTCAGCAAGTGGGCCACCGCTGTCAAGATCGGCCTACCCGCTGACTGTCAATGCCCGTTTACTCATGTAGAGATCTACGGGCATGGTGCTACCCATGGCAACCCGATAGCGGGCTTCAGCACGAGCATCCCGGCCATGGTGAAGGCCTACTGGAAGGCCCTAGGGCAAGCACTACGCCATATCATGGCTGGAGGAGGGCATGTTGTCTTCGGGTGGTGTTGGGCCGCGGATGAACCGGTGACTGATTATTATCCAGCAGGAGTCGTGGCCGGAGAAGCGGGGGCGCCCGTATATGGGCCGCTAGGTAGGATCTGGTTCCCGGACTATGACCCGCCGTGGCCAACAGGTGCACCCTATAGCCAGCCTCACCCCGAGGAGCCAACAGGCAGTCACGACCCTTCCCCTCCGGCCAACCCGAACCCCGAAGGCGGCTGGCATCGCTTCCCTCCAACGGTAAAGCCGGATCCAGGGCCACCGGTGCCCAATGGTACGACGACCGTGCCTGTACCACCGGAAGTCGTCCAACCTGGTGACCTGGACAATGGGGGGAAAGCCAAGCTGCCACGGCATCCGGCGGATCCCAAGCAGCCGCCCGTTGAGTTGAAAGACGGCGATGGGAACCCCCTCACCAATCCAGCGACCGGGGAACCGCTGGTGGATCCGCAGGGTGACCCCCTGTGGGGGCCGCCTCCCGACCCTGACGGTCGGCCACGAGAGGACCCGTTCCATCCCGGCACGCCCCTGACGCAACCCCATAATGGTGAGGGATTCGGCCCACATGAGGGCCGGCCCTTCGGAGGGCCGGCCCCTGATAGGCCGCCTCCGACCCCGGATTGTGAACCGCACCCTGACCCTCAATAGAACCTACTTGCCGCTCGTAGTGCTGTCGGCTGCGCTCGCAGCCGCAGCCGGCTACGGCGTGTGGACAGCCTGTTCTAGGAGCGCGTTCCATGAGGGTGGGAAGGCCAATACCGTGGAGTCGCCTTCACAGGACGACCGCTCGACCCTGGTTGGGGCAGGTCCAACTTCACCACGCGCCGAAGGGGCTAGGGACGGTGCTGGACCGGTGAACAGAACCGGTTTGACAGAGTATCTGGAGCAGGAAGTCGCAAAGCACCCGGGTGTGTCGAACCCTCTCGCTGCGAGCGAGATCGTTCTGGCCGCGCCGGGCGGGGCGGCAGCGATCATCGATCTGTGTCTCGCCACTCCCCCGCCGCGCCCAGCCGTGTTTCGCTATGCGTGCGGCGCTGTAAAGCGCTATCTGTCGACAATGGCCCGAAGGGGTGACGAACGGGACCAACTCCAATATTTCGTTTTTCGGAGGCTGGAAGCACCGAAGGGGCTATCCGCGGACCAACGACTCGCTGCGATGGAATGGCTGGGCCGTCTTGGTGGGCGGCGGGACCGCTACTCTGCGGGGCAGTGGACGGGCGTGATCCTTGAGGCGGCCAAGCCGCTGCTCGACGCGCGGGACCTGCGCGTGCTGCACTTGCTGGCAGACCTCGGCGTCGCGCAGGGCGTGGTAAGCGATGCCCTGCTGTCCGCACTCAAGAGCAAGACGTGTGAAGAACTCGAATTGTCAGGGTTGCTCAAGTACAGGTCGATCCTGGACCTACTTCGTCGGTGTGACCGAGCCGACTCTGCACTGATCGAGAGGATCGAGGGGTGTGGTCTTCCCTCCCTTACGCGGGCGGCTTTCATTCTACGGATATCTCGTGGAGAGGATTGGTACGCCATTCTGGGCAGGCTTGAATCGATGGCAGCGGAGCCAAGGGTCTCGGGCACGACCTTCATCCTGTGTGTGCGCGAGGCCCTTGAACACGATGCCGAGCAGGGGGTGCCTGCGCTCCCTGCCCTCTTGCGCATGCGGCCGGAGTTGCCAGCGTATGACTTGGCCACGCTGTTGCACAAGTCCGCGGGCCCGCCCCGCAGCGTCCGCACATTCTTGCAGGAGGTCGAAAGCGGCGCTCTCCGTTGGGATGCGCGCGCTCTGCTGTTCCGCCCCGCGGAGTGATTAGGCCCTGGCGATGAACGCTCGACGTGCGCGCAGAATACCACGCCGTCTGGGCGTCTTGTTGGCATGCAGATCCTGTGCTTCGCATCCTGAAGTACCTTGAGGACAAGCGACGTGATAAGACCAAGCCCGCAGTTGTCACGTCACACAAGCGCATAGACGAATCGAAACTGCCGCGGAGAGGGGTTAAGTTGTTGCGATGCGTGCAATCGAGCACCACGGCACTCCTAGTAGCGCTACTCATGCTGACATGCGTGGCCTGCGGCGATCGGAGCGGCGGGCAGGCTCACTGCGACACGATGCCCCAGGAGGGACAGCACTACGAGTTCATTAGGTCCCTTGAAGGCAAGAGCTTGGCAGAGAAGACCGGCTTGGTCCTTGAGAGAATCCGACAAGTCCCCCTGCCCGAGTCAGGCGCGGAGGCGACTACCCAATCCCTTGCGGACGAGTTGATCTCGCATTGTGAACTTTCCGTTCTGCTCGCCGTGGAGCGAATCCTACGCCCACAGGACGAGCCGCAGGCCGCAGCTTCCTTGAGGATGATCTACTTGGCTCTATCCGACGCATGCAGCGACCCAAAGGTCGCCAAGGCCGTCGAGAAACTGGCATGCGAACTACCAGAGAATCTGATTCTCGCTGTGCATAGACCCTACATTCCGCAGTCCTCGAAGGTGGTGCTGAGTATTTTCTAGCTGCTCGGGGCGGTCTCAGGCGTACGTTCCTTGGGGACGCCGGGAGGCGAAGGTCTCCTGCACGGGGTGAGTTCAACGGGGAACGCGATGGTGTGCTCCCGCACTGTGACTCCTGCCAGCCGACATTCTGGAAGTTCTCCAGGACCCGCGGCGTGGTGGGTTTCGTGGTGGGGCGGCCCTCGGGAGTGGGGAGCGCCTTGTGGTCCTGGGTCTGCATGGCCGGCGCACCTGTCGCTCGTTGAGGGCCGAACACATGATCGCGATGAATGTACAGGTGCAGCAGGCCGGCGACGCGTCGCTGTTCCCTGACGAGATCGGCGCGATGGCGAACTCGGACTTGGTCAGGGAGAAGCGCCTCTCGAGGTACGGCAGGAACTTGTAGATCTCCAGACCTCGCGCTCTGGTCGGTCTGGTTGGTCACCAGGGGAACACCCATCGACCCGCGCCTCCGCGCGCAAGTCCGCCTTGTCCCGCCGCCAGCGAAGCGCATCCGGGTGTGTCGCACCGTGCGCGTGGGATCCCCCGGCCGGGGACGGCCGCGGCGCAGGTACTTCTGCTCCTTCTCCACGTAGGCGTGACCGCGGCGCCGAGGAAGTCGGCCACCTTCGAACGCCACGATCTTGGCCGCCCGCTCCCGCGGCCCGGCGCGGGCGTAGCTTCCCCCGCTCAGCGGCCGGCGATGTGCTGGAGCTTCAACTCGGCCGCGTGGCCCTCGCGGCTCGGCGTCTTGGCGCACCTTCTGGGAACTGCGGTCCAACCGAGGCTTCGCTCGATCGAGCCGTTGTATCGCGGGCGGTAGATCGGCAAGGCCAACGAGAGCACCCGGCTTCGTTCGAGGAAGTCGTGCGTCGCCTCGGCCCGGAATGCCGGGGCGTTGTCGTGCTTGAGTACGCGTCCGGTGATGGCATGTTCCCCCGTTGGCGATCTCGTGGGAGCCTCTCGCCCTGGAGGTGTCCATGGCGAGAACACGTAGGGGGCACAGGTTCCAGAGAGTATGCGGAGCGGCCCGAGCCCGCGCGGTGGGCGAGGTGCTGGGCGCCGGCGGGCGTCGGACTTGAGCGAGGCGGCGTTCTTCCATCGAGGGCGACCTCTGGGGAGGCGACCGCGTCGTGGAACGGGGCCGGGGGGCGGGTCGTGTCCAGGGTCCAGTCGAGCTCTCGGCGACCACCGGCGGCCGCGCCAGGCAGCACGTTGGCACGGCCCCGGGGCGCGATCGGGCGGTCGGAGCTGAGCGGCGGCCTCAGGGGCCCCCCGCGCACCAGTGCTTCTCTATCGAGCAGCCCAGAAGTCCAACCTCTCCGGCCGGAGAGAGTGTTTCGTACATGGGTATCGAATGGGGAGCCACACACCGCCGAGGCCAGGCGAGAGGGCCGAGAGCAGGCCGGCGGGGCTCACCGCGGCGTCGCCGTCAGGGGCCAGAACTCCCGGCTTCGCGGCGGTCGCCTTCGTCGCGCGACTCTCTACGCGACCGCCCGCTCAACGCACGGAACATGCCGGGGAGGAGTGCGGGGCTGCCACGCAGAGCAGGCACTGCGGGCCTCGCGGATCCTGCACGCCGCGCACCTCCCGACATCCGAGGGAGGGACCGGGGAAAGGTCGCACGGAGAAACGGACCCCGGTCCTCCTCTTGCCGCTACGGTTGGGGCGACCTCGGAGTCGGCTTGGTCGCTGGCCGGGGCCTTCGAGGATGGAGATGTCATCGAAGCGCACGTGAACCCGTCCCGCCATACCTCCTCGGACCTCCACCTACGTCACGCACCCGGGCGCGCCCCGGCAACCCGCCGGTTTGGTTGCGCACCGAACGACGGCAGGGCGGCATGAAGCGGGTCCTGTTCACCAGCGTCTGCCGTCCCCTGGGTCCCCGCCACGGCGACGGGGTGGGCGTCGGATACGAGTTGCTCTACGGGCAGGTGACGCGCGCACAGGGAATCTTCAGCCCTCGATCCACACACGTCCACTTCGGGCTCGAGTACCTCGCTGAGAACATCGACGCCCCGGCCACGGTGATGCAGTACCCGTCGAAGGCGGAGCTCATTCGCGAACTTCGCAAGGGGTACGACGTCGTCGGCATCGCCTTCATCCTCGCGACGTTCCACCGGATGAAGGAGTGCGTCGCACTCGTTCGGGAACACTGCCCTGAGGCGGAAATCGTGCTCGGCGGATACGGTACGGTGATCTCGGACGACGTGCTGTCTCCCTATGCCGACCACATCTGTCGCGAGGAGGGCGTCGCGTTCATGCGGCGCCTCCTCGAAGAGCCCGAGATCGAACGACCGTTCCGCCACCCTCTCGTGGTCACTCGGATGCGCGTGTTCGGCAAGGAGGTGTCACGCACCGGCGTCGTGTTCGCAGGCCTGGGTTGCCCCAACGGCTGTGACTTCTGTTGCACATCGCACTTCTTCAAGCGCCGCCACATCAAGTTGCTTCCCACCGGCCGCGACATCTACAACGTGATCATGCGCTACCAGGAAGCCGAGCCGGGCATGGGCATCGTGATCCTGGACGAGGACTTCCTGCTCGATCGGAAGCGGGCGCTGGCCTTCCGGGATTGCGTGGTGGAGGGTGGCGTCCCGCTCTCGATCTTCGCTTTCGCCAGCGTGCGCGCCCTCAGCCGATACACGGTCCAGGAACTGCTGGAGATGGGGCTCGACGGCTTCTGGATCGGCTACGAGGGCACCGAGTCCGGGTACGCGAAGCAAGAGGGGCGCCCTCTCCCGGAACTCTTCGCGGAGTTCCGCGAGCACGGGATCTCCATCCTGACGTCGATGATCGTCGGGTTTCCCTACCAGACGCCAGCGGTGATCGAGCGCGAACTGGGCGAGTTGCTGGCCCTGCGTCCGACGTTCAATCAGTTCTTGATCTACGGGCCCACCCCCGGGACGCCCTTCTATCGGAAGGTCATGGAGGAAGGCCTCCTCGACGAGACGCTGGCGGCCGACAACGAGCGGTACTACCACGCGTGCACGGGGTTCAACGCGATGGTCGACCACCCGTCGATGACGGCGGAGGCGATCGAGTCGGCCCAGCGGACCTGTTTCGAGGAGGACTACCAGCGCCTGGGTCCTTCCATCTATCGCACGATGGAGGACTGGTTGCGGGGCTACCAGACGCTTGCCCGCTCGCCCACGCCGATCCTCCGGCGCAAGGCATCCTTCTTCGCGCGTGTGCTCCGTGAAGCCTATCCGATCTTCCTGCCGGGTCGGCTGCTCGGACCGAATCCCGCGGTGCGCCGCCGCGTGCGCGATCTCCAGCGGCGTGTCCACGCCGTCCTGGGCCGGCCCACGCTGCGGGAGCGCTGCCTCGCCGTGGCCACGATCGGCTTGGCGGCGCGAACCTGGTTGACCCTGAAGGTCGATCGATTCCAGCATCCCAAACTCGTTCGGCACACCTTCCGCATGCCGAATGCCACGCGCCCCCCCAGGGCGTGGCGCGCTCTTCGCCGACCGGGCCCGTCCCGTCACGGCGTCGAGGTGGAGTTGCGGCCCGAGCGGGTCGTCTGGGTGCGGGTCGACGGCGTCCTGGACGGAGAGGGCGCGGATCGCCTGGCAGAGCGGCTCATCGCGGCCCTGAGGAAGCGCCGCGAGCGTCTCGTCCTCGACTTCAAGCACCTCGGGGAACTGGCGGAGGGCGCGGCAGAGCGCCTGGGGCGGAGACTCGGAGCCCACCGCGATCGGATCCGTGTGGCACTGCCCCCAGCCGGGCGCTTCGCGGTCCTGGCCGCCGTGTTCCTTCCCTACCAGTAGGGGACCGCTCCGAGTACGACGGACGGAACGATGATCGTCGTCGCCTCGGCGAGGCCGAGACATGCGCGACACAGGACGGGCCGCCGATGGTGGGAACGCGAGCGGACAGGATGACCGCTGCTCCCGGACGTGCCCTCAGGACGGCGAGAGCGAGATGCCTCCGGCACCCCTGGGCATGTCGCACGACCTCGAGGAGCCGGAGGGCGCGGAGAAAGCCGGCGGGGGCCGGGCTGCCGCGGCGGCGAAGACAGGTGACCCCGAGGCCCGTCAGAGAGCGAGCGCCGGAAAGACCCGCCTACGGATTGTGAGCGAAGGTGAAGCGCGTCAGCCGCAAGAGCCCGGTGCGACCGCTGGCGCCGCGCACGGCGACGCACGCCTCATCTCCGAGGTGCAGCAGCACGCGAAACGCATCCGCGCGAACCTCGTTCGCGGTAAGGCGGGGCCACCTCGGCTCGGATGGGACGGTGCCGAGGGGGGCGCCACCGGGGAACCGGACGTCGGCGGCCGACCAGGCCCGTTCGAGATCGAGGTCCACGACGTCCACATCCCCCGTATGGAGCACGGCGGCGTGGATCCGCAGCCCGCCGTCGGGCGGGGGCCAGATACCGGTGGCCGTCGACGCCGTCACGGCGCCGCCCGTCGCCACGACCCATCCGTCACCGCGTGAGGACCCCAGCGCTCGGTCTCTCGGCACGAGTTCCATGTCGTACGTGAATTGCTCGCCGGGGACCTCCCACGCGATGTGCAGGTAGTGTTCCGCCCTTGAGCCTGCGCCCTGCTCCGCCGAGGCGGCGTGCAACTCGCGACGAACCAAGCCGCCCACCGCCGGGGCGCTCCCGCCGTCGCCGCGGACCGTCAAAGTCACCAGACGACCGTCGTCGAGTCGAATCGCGTGGGCGCCCGGCGCTGCCGAGACCAGGCCACGCCAGCACGCCCGGTAGGTCGTCGGGATCTCGATGCAAACGGGTAGGGATGGGTTGGCCAGCGTGGTTTCGAAGCGGGTGAATCTCGGGGGCGCGTCCGAGTAGGCGATTTCCACGTCGAGGTCGCCCGCGTACTCGCGTCCTTCGAGCCGGCGCGCGCTGACCGCGAATCCAGTATCCACGTGCTCGACGATCGGGTCGGGGATGAAGGTGTCCTGCGCGACCTCGATGTCGAAGTCCTGCACGTACAGGTACGTGGAACCCTGGTGCGCGCGGACCGATCGCCCCCAGGGCACCTGCAGGGCGAGGGCGCCGACTCCCTCCGGTGGCGCATCCAGTTGCACCTCGAGACCGATCGTGCCGAGGCGCGCTCGTGCCAGGGTCTCGAGGTACTCCTCCACGCGACACTGCCCGTCGGCATCCTGCCGTACGTACAGCATCGCGCTACGCGAGTCCCACGCGAGCAGGGTCGCCGGGGTCGGCCAGCCGTTTCGGCCGACGGCCCGGACGATGTTCTCGCAAAGGGAGCGCCACCAAGGAGAGCCGGCCGCGGCCGCACGTCCATCCCACCGAGGAGAGCCTGCCGCGGCCGCGCGTCCCTCCTGGCGACAGCCGCGCAGCGCTTCGCACAGGTCCCTGGCGGTGGGTTCCAGCGGTGCCAGGTCGTAGACGACGAGTTGGTAGCCCTCCCGGCCGTAGGAAGCGCTCCACCACCTGCTGTCGAAGGAGAGATCGCCGCTTCCGCCGACGGTGACGAGGCAGCCCCATCTGCTGAGTTCCCGATCCGCACCCGGGGGAAGCGAGGAGTCCGTGTCGGGGATGGGGGTCTCATGCGCCTCCCGCGTCGACGTACGCCGTGCACCATCCGGATCCGATTCGAGCCACGGGTCCCCGTCGGGCAGGGCGCGGCCCCGCAGGATCGGTACCCCGGCGGCGGGCTCGGAAGGGGACACTTCGCTTCGGACGGGCTTGTCGGTCGGGAGGAGACGATCCGACGCCGTTGCCGGAGGTCCAGGGTCGATCTCCTCCTCGAGGGCCGCCACGAGCAACCCACCGGCCACGGCACAGGGCGCGGTCAGCAAGGCGGCAATCAGGAGGGCACCCAACGCGCGCATGGTCCCCACCCTCCGGGCCGGCCGTCACGCCAGGGTCACCCGGCGAACGGGGGTGTCACCCCGTGCGCGCCACACGCGCCATGGCTCGGACGAAGCCGCATCCGTCGCGACGGGAAGAACCGCGTGGTGCACGCTTCGGTTCCCCGGGCGTCACCGCCGTCAGGGAACCGGGCGACCCGTTCAGAAAGATCGCCATCCGCACGCGCGAGCCCCGCAGCGGGGCCGTGCGAGCGATCGAACCGACCGTGCGTCGACGGATGGTCCAGGTCGAGGTGCCGGCCGCGCCGGGGACGATGGCCTCCTGGGTCGGCTCCGGGGGCCGCACGATGGGCCGGCGGTTCCGGGCGCTCAACGAGGAGCGGGCGCGGCGCCGCCGCCCGGCCGGGTAACCGACGCCGCTTGCCGGTCGGCGGGGCCCGTGTCGGACGGCGGTGGCTGCGCCGAGGACGGCGCATGTGCCTCCGCGTCGTGCGCTTCGGACGAGGGGCCCGACCGGGCACGCGCGAGCGCGTCCCGGGCCGCCGTGTCGGTCGGATCGTACGCCACCGCCATCGCCAGGAAGTGGGCGCCCGTGGCGGAGTCTCCCGCCACGTCCAGATACCAGAGCCCGGCGTCCCGCGCGTAGCGGGCGTCGTCGGAGCGGCGCGCGACCAGGACGTCCCATGCGCGGCGGCGCAGCGCCTCCGGTACGGCGTCCACCACGCGCGGATCCCGAAGCAAGCCGTCGAGCGCGGCGGAGGGTTCGCCGATGCCGAAGCGGTCCACGAGCACGAGGGCGTCCAGGTCGTGGCGGATCGCCTCCTCGTAGCGGCCGTCCGTGGCAAGCAGGCTCGCATAGCCGAGGTGGGGAGCCGGCGCCCGGCGATCGAGGGCCAGCGCTTCGCGCAAGCGGCGCCCCGCCTCCTCCCGGTCGGGCGGGTCCCGTCGGAGGAGCAGGCCGGCCAGCACGACCCGGGCCTCCACGGATCCGGGCCGCTGGGCGACCACACGCTCGAGGAGGGCCACGTCCTTCGTGACGTCGTCGTAGAGAGCGGCGAGGCGGTCCAGCGGCACCCGCTCCTCCGGGAGCCGACGGACGGCATCGAGGTAGGCGGCCTCGAGGTCTTCGGTGTCCCCCGTCCAGTGCCGCGCGATCGTCGCGTAGAGACTCGCCCAGGGATCCTCGGGATGCAGCGTCGCGAGCGCCGCGTACTCCCGGGCGGCCGTCGCCCAATCCGACTGCGCGGCGGCGAAGTCCCCGAAAGCGCGATGGGCCGCGGCATCGTCCGGGTGGGCCGCAACCGTCGTCTCCAGCAGCGCCCGTGCCTGGCCGCCGTGTCCCTCGTACCGGAGGATCTTCGCCTCGAGGACGCTCTCGCCCGGCAGGTCGGGATCCGTTGCGTGGACCTCGTCGAAAACCGTGCGGGCCTCAGCGACCTCCGCCGCGATCTTCTCGGGATCCGCGTCTCGCGTGACATCCTCTTCGCCGATCATGAGGAGGTTCCACGCCGTCTCGAGGCGCACCTCCGGCGTGGTTCCAAAGCGGCGATCGGCCTCGTATAGGACGCGGACGGCGTCCTCGTAGAAGTCCTTGGCCCGCAGGACCCGCGCCTTCGCCACGGCGTCTTCGGGGGAGGTGGGGACGGGGACGGGGGGCGCCTCGGCGGTGGGGACCGTCGAGACCGCAAGAGATGGCGGCGGGGATGAGGCCACGTCGGCCGGTACCCCGAGCGTCTCCAGTTCCCTCGCGCCGGTCGGGTCGCCGAGGCGGCTCCTCGTCCACGCCGCGCGAGCGAGACGGACCATCAGGTCCTCGGGGGCCGGCGCCGGCCGCTGGTCGTCGATGAGCCCGCGCAACCGGCGCGACCACCGACGCAGCGCGGGAATCGCGGCGGCGTCTGCGGTGCTCGAGAGCGCGTAGCACGCCCACGTGCCGGCGCGGAGATCGGGGTCGCGCAGCACCCGGATGAGGTAGGGGGCCGCCCGCGGGTCCCCGATGTGTGCCAGCGCTTCGCAGACCAGCGCCCGCTTGTTCACCCAGCCCACCGGGAAGGTGAGGCCCTCGATCAGGGCCGGGACGGCGGACGGGCCCATGGCGACCAGGTCGTGGAGGAGCACCGTGTCGTCGCCGCCGGGCTTGGTGTCGCTGCCGCCGCCCAGCGCCTCGACCATGGGCCACGCCCGTTCGTACGCGGCGGGGTCCTCGCGGTCCACCGGCCGCAGGCGCGACGACCCGCCCGCCTGCGCCCACGCGCTCTGGAGTCGTGCCATCGCCTCCCGGCGGTCGGCACGGGGCGCGCCCGGATCGTAGCTCTCGTACAGCCCCGTCGCCGCGAAGAGCGCGTCGAAGCAGGTTCGCCGGATCACGTCGTCGCGGTAATCCAACGTATCGAGGAGCATCGGGACGCCGGCGGCGGATCCCAGCGACGCGAGCGCGGAGGCGAGGTCGCGACGCGTCTCGACGAAGTGCGCGCGCTCGAACGCCGCCTCCATGGCGAGGACGCTGGCCCGGTCGTCGAGGCGAGCGAGCGCGTGGGCGGCGGCCGTGACGACGTCCGGGTCGGGGTCCGCGAGCAGACCGCGCAACGCCGGCGCCGCCGCAGGATCCCCGAGCTCGCCGAGGGCGTCGGCGGCACTGCGGCGGTCCAGCGGGTGGCGCCGCGCGACGTCCGCAACCAGGTGGTCCAGGAGCCGGGCGTGCAGGCCCGGCGACAGCGTCAACGTGGCGAGGATCCCGCGGGCCTCGTAGCGTGGGTAGAGACGGTCCGCATCCAGCGCGTCGAGGAGCGGAAGGGCCGCGGGCGTGCCGATCTTGCGGAGCAGCGCGGCGCACTCGTTCCGCGTCTCGTCGCTCCAGTGTCCGAGACCCTCGACGAGCGGCGGGACGACGCGGGGGCCGAGCGCGAGGAGATAGCTTCGCGCTTCGGCGCGCGCTCCTGGCAGGGGGTACTGGAGCAGGGCGACGAGGCGCGCGACGTCCTGAGGGCTATCGCCGCTCGGGAGCGCGACTCGGGCCGTGCCCGGGGCCGGATAGGCGTACTTGGCCAGGCCGTCCGGACGGGCCGCCTGGGCAGGCGTCACCTCGGGCAGCCCGGGGTAGTGGCCGGGGAGCGGAACGACGACGTGCAGGGAGGGCGATCGGCCCTCGAACGGGATCTTCCGCCACTCGAGTCGCCGCGAGAGGGTCGGATGGCCGTCGCGAACCGGGTAGTAGCGCTTGAAGAAGAGCTCGCACTCGACCGTGCCGCCGGCCACCGGGATCGGAACCCGGTGCTCCCTCGACGCGCCCGAGGGGAGCTGGGTCGAACGGGGGAACATGGTGCCGTACGGCTTCGCGTAGGGGAGCCTCATCACTTCCCGATCCGTGACGACCGCCTTGCCCTCGGCGTCGCGCACGACGATGAGCGACTCGATGGAACGCTGCACGGAACCGGTGGAGAAGTTGTGCCCGGCCCCGCGGTTCGTGATCGTCGCGACGACCTCGTCCCCCTCCAGGCGCACGTCGTATCCGTACGCGCTCCTCAGTTGCGACTCGCTCCGCGAGGCGGGGAAGACGTGGGCCCGAACGAGTCGAGGCGCGGTGCCGACCGCCACGGGCCTCTCCACGAGGGGCATGTGGCAGTCCACGCACCGGTTGCCGGCGAGCTTGCCGTTGGCCGCGTGTGCCCACTGCCCGGGCGTCCCCGCGATCCGGTGGCACGTGGCGCACGCCCTTGCCGTTCCGACGCGGTCGTCGAAGGCGACCTTGCACTCCGCGCCGCCGTGGAAGTGGCGGTAGTCGTATCCGGCCTTGCCGTGGCACGACATGCACGTGTTCCCCTCCTCGAGGTCGTGCCGCCGCTCGACCGGCGTCATCTCGAAGCCGGTCTCGAAGACCGGCCGCGGCGTGTGGCAACGGACGCAGTTCTCGCGTCGGAATCCACGCGTCGCCAGTCGCGCCTCCTCGTCCACGAAGGCGGCGCCGTGCGTGTTCTGCATGTGCTCGGCGTAGATGACGGGATGGCACTCCGCGCAGGCGCGGCTGCGGGTTGCGAGCTCGCCCGCAGGCGACGTGGGCGCGACGGGGGGGAGAGGGGCCGCGGGCCGTCCGAGCCGCCGGCGAGGAGGGGCAGCCCTCCCAGAAGGACGATCGTCGCGGCAGCCGCCGTCGCGACGAGCCCCCGACGAAAGGCCTGGGGCGTCGGGTCCCCGGCGGTACCGGTCGGCGTCGTGTCGATGTGCATGGACCGCCGTGCGCAAACCCCGGACCCCGTAGGCCGGGCCTGTCCGTAGCGCGGGGGGGGGAATCGGACCTTGCCGTACCCGCACGGCCTCCTTCGATGGGGCGGAGAGGAAGCGCACCGTTCCCCGTCCGACACGGGTCCGGTCCTCCTCGCGATCCCCGCGACCGGCGTCTCACGCAGAGGGGCTTCGAGCCGACGGCGCCGAACCCGGTGGAGACGCCGCCCGACGAGATGGCGGTACCCGGTCCCCCCTGGCGGCTCCCGCCTCGACCCGGACCCGGGACGGGCGAGCGGTGCCGTCCGTTTGACGGGGCGCCGCGGGATGCGGCTCTCGACCGTGGGCGGCACGAGTCCGGTCGCGTCCCGGCGGATCGGGCGACGTCGATCCCGCGCAGCCCCGGCGGGTGCCGCTGCCCCTCGCGCTCGATGCTCCCAGGCCCGGGGACGGCGAACGCCCGACGGGTGCCGGCACGTTCCGAGGCAACGATGTTGCGAGGCACCGGCCTTCCTCCACGAGGACGAGGCGTCGGGAGCCACCGCCGAGCCGGCGGGCATGGAGGGTTCGGTCCCGGGGTCCCCGTCGCGAGACGTCCCACCGTGGATCCCTCCCGACGTGCGGCATCCGCGAGTCGTCCATCTCTGCCATCCGCTCGATGGCGCCGAGCCGGCGATCGATCTCCGTCGAGCCGGTTCGAGGTGCCGGTGCTCTCGTGCGGCCGTGGATCCGCGGGAAGCCGCGTTCTCCATCTTGACCGGGTCCGTTCCCGGTGATAGCCTCCCGCCGAAGCCGGCGCTCTTGGTTCGCGGCGATTGACGGACAGGGGAGGGCGTGTGGGGCGCCACGTCTTCAAGGGGGAGGAAGGCGGGTTCCCTGGTGTACCGACACGCACTGTGCGTCTATCCGTATCGCTCCGAACTCGGACGCCGAAACGGTTTCTATCCGCCCCTCGGGCTCGAGATCATCGCCCGCGTGCTCCGGCCGCATGTTCGCGACATCGACGTGGTGGATCTGCGCCACGAGACCGGGACCGCCGTCGACTTCCTGAGGCCCGACACGGACCTCGTGTGCTTCTCCGTGAACTGGGACCGTGAGGCCGGCTTCGTGCACGAGCAGATCCGGTCGATCCCCCCGGGGATCCGCACCATCGTGGGCGGCCGGCAGGTGACGCAGAATCCGGAGTCGTGGCTCTCACGGTTTCCGAACATCGACATCCTCGTCCGTGGGGATGGCGAAGAGGTCGTCGAGGAGATCCTGAAGGGCCGGCCGCTGGAGGAGATCGCCGGGATCAGCTACCGCGTGGCCGATCCCGCCTCCGTGCACCATCGGGCAACCGGGGGAAGGGAGACCCCGGGGCGCCTCGTACACAATCCCGTGCGTGAGTGCGGCCCCGTACGGGACGATCTCTACCCGGACAGGAGCCTCCGACGCTACGCCTACACCTTCGACCAAGGCGGGCTGAAGGGGGGGTCGTTCGACACCGTGACCTCCTCCCGGGGCTGCCCCTTCAACTGCACGTTCTGCTCGTTCAGCCGAAACCCCTGGGGCGGGAAACGTGCGTGGTCCGCCCGGTCGCCGGAGTCGGTCGTCGAGGAGATCGAGCAGATCGACGCCGACGTCGTCGGTTTCGTGGACGACAACTTCACCCACGACATGGATCGCGTGGCGGCGATCTGCGATCTCCTGATCGCGCGCGGCGTCCGCAAGCGGTACGGCGTGAACGCGAGGGTCGAGATCGCGCGCAGGCCCGACGTCCTCCGGAAGATGGAGCGCGCGGGGTTCTCGATGTTGCTTCTGGGCATCGAGTCGGCGCAGGACAGGACGCTGCGCTCGATGAGAAAGGGCTTCAACACCGAGAAGCTCCGGGAGTTGTTCCGCGTGCTGGGCAAGAGCCCGATGCTTCTCTTCGGGTACTTCATCGTCGGGAACATCGGCGAGACGGAGGAGGAGATGCTCGAGATCGCTCCCTTCGCCCGCGAACTGGGGCTCGACATCATCCAGTTGACGATGCTCCGAAACGAGCGGTACTCCGGCCTCGATCAACTGGTGGCTTCGAGTCCCGGCTACCACATCGCTCCGAACGGGCTGGTGTTCTCGGACAAGTACTCGTTCGACTACCTTCGGGGGATCCGCCGCCGGATCCACCGCCAGTTCTACGGGCCGGGCCAGGTCCTGAAGATCGCCAGGAAGGGCATCCGGAACGGGGGCCCTCCGGCGCAGGTGATCGCGAGACTGCCGGGTTTCCTCGTGGGGGAGGTCATGGCGCACCGGCGGCGGAAGAAGGCACGCCGCGAGCGCGGGCGTCGGGTGGAGCTCCCGCAACAGGGCTGTGGCTACGCCGGGTAGGAGCCTGGCCGGAAGCGACTCTTGTGAGAGACGCTCGCATTCGCGTCGGATGGGGTCACGACGAGGAAGCGGATCCGGAGGCGTAGCCAGTGCTACGCCGAGGAACTCGCGCCCGAGGAGGGGCCGCAGGCGGTGCGGTCGCCGGGGTCAGACCCGGCCGGGGTTCGTGCGCCCCGTGCTCCGGAAGTAGACGTGCGAGGTCTTGCGGTGGCTCCACCCGCAGGCGGGATAGAAGGCCTGCGCCTCCTTCCGGGCCGCGTTGGAGGTGAGATAGAGCTCCCGGCAGCCGCGCCGGCGGGCCCAGCCCTCGGCCCACTCGAGAAGAGCGGCACCGACGCCCGACCGCCGGGCGTCGGGCGCCACCACGACGCCCAGGACCCGGCAGCGCCGACCGGACGTCAGGCTCTCCTCGACGCGCACCTCGACCCAGCCGACGACCCCGTGCGGCGGGCGCGTGGCGATGGCGACCTCGTGTTCGGCCCCGCGCAGCAGGATGAGACGTTCCCTGGCCGTGCGGAGCGTGAGCGGGTAGCCCAGCACTTCCGACAGGGCGGCGATCGACCGCGCGTCCGCGGCCGTGGCGCTGCGCACCCCCAGCCGGCTCCTCGTCTCGGGGACCCTCGCTGTCCACGCCTTCGTCATGCATCCCTCCGGCGCCGCCGACGTCTCCGGCGCGATCCCCCCGATCATGCCCGGATGCGGCCGGTCGGGCACCCGAACCGTCTACGAACTTCATCGACAGCAAACGCCCCGTTCGAGGCTCTCCTGCCGCGCGCCTGCGGTGGCGAGTCGCCCGTTCGCCCCTTCCGGCCGCCGTCGCAGACCGTTTCGAGGCGGCGACAGACGTGCGATAGGTCCGGGGGGCAGCAGGAGGGTGTCGGGAACGGGGACGGCGACGGCCGCCTCGATCCGGGAGATTTGCGGATGCCCCCCCCACGTCGTCGTCGGATCGGCACCGGGATCGTCCTCCTTGCCGCCCTTCTCGCGTGCGGAGGGGGCGTTGGACCGGCCGCCGACGCGGGGGATCCGCAGGACGTGTCCGATGCGCCGCAGGGGCGGGCCTCACGGTCGTCGTCGAGACGGGGCAGATCACCGGCTACGACGACTCCGACGCCGTCGAACGGCCCGCCGCGGGCGAGCCGTTCGCTGGTCGGGACGCCCCGCATCTCGGGACATCCCCCGCGTACCCGAACAACGGCGACGGGACGGCGACCGACCGGAGGACCGGGCTCATGGGGCAACGGAGTCCCGACCTCGTGACCAGACCCACCTTCCCCGAGGCGGTGGCCGGCGCCGAACTCAGCGGCCAGGCCGTCTACGTGTGTGCCGGCCGCGCGTGGGGGTTCCGGAACGGCCAGTGGATGGACGTCCACGGAGCCCGTGCCCAGCGCAGCGACCCCAGGAGCGGCGATCCGGCCGACGACCCCCTCGGCTTCGGCCCCCAGGGCGACGAACTCCGGATCCTCGACGACGTCCGCTGCGTCCGCTGAGAGCGTGGGAAGACGTCCCGCGATGGGGCGACGGCCGGCGAGCAGAGGGCGTTCGGGGACAGCCGACGCCCCCGCGGGGCGATGGCGTCCCACCCTTCGCGGGAGCCCATGGAGGCCGCGAGTCCGGGGCTACCCTCCGGGACCGTCGGCCGCCATGTAGGACACGAGAGACTCCACCTGCCCCTGGAGGCTTCGAAGCCGTTCCCGGAGGAGATGGCGGATCGAGAGCATTCCAAGGACCTTGCCTGTCGCGTCGGTCACGGGGAGATGCCGGCGATGCCCCGTCAGCATCAACTTGAGAGCCGTCCCGCGCTTGGCCTCGGGGGCGATCTTCGGAAGGGACGTGGTCATCACGTCCGCGGCCGTGATGGCGTCGTTGTCCAACTCCGGATCCATGACCCTTCTCATGAGATCGCGTTCCGTCAGCAGACCGACGAGCACGCCGTGTTCGAGCACGGCCACGGCGCCGACCTTCTCTTCGACCATCACGCGGGCAGCCTCGCGGAGCGTCGCGTTCGAGCGAACGCAGATTGCCGGTCTTCGGGACATCCTCAGAAGCGGCGAAACCACCGTATTTGACGTCACGTGGGTGTGTCCAAGTTCCAGGATCGAGGTAGGAAACCTCCGAGACTACGCGAGGAAGCAGGGGTGCACGTCGACTTTGGCGTGTCGGGATCTCCGGGCCCGACGCTACCCGCCGTCCTCGTCGGGCGCCTCCGCGGGGAGGGGGAGGGGACCCCGATCCTCGTCGTCGACGGTGACACGCGTGGCCGTGACCCGGATGATCGAACCTCCGGGGGCCGGACCGTACTCGCGGTTCCCCACGAAGAAGACCCCGTCCCGGACTCCGAAGGGGAAGCCTTCGATCGTCTCCCGGGCCCGCGATCCCCCTGCCACGGCGCTGGAGGGGCGGAGCCGGTAGCGAGCGCCCGCGATCTCGATGCGGATCCCGTCCCGATCGATGGTGACACCGCCGGTCGCGTCGATGAAGGCGGTCTCGTCGAGCACGGGCGTGCCGGACGCGGGCGCGGGCTCCCTCCCGCAGGCGGACACCAGCCCGAGCAGGAGCGTCAGGGAGAGGGCTACCCGGAGCATGCGACCCGCCCCATCCTACGCCGAGGTGTGGGAGGCCCGGTGGTGGTTCGTTGCGCCGCTTGCGCGCGAGGAGTCGGCGCCTCACCCCGACGTCGGCGGCGATCGCCCCGAGGGCGAGCTCCAGGGCCGTCACGTCGGCGTCGTCCTCGTCGAACGGCAGCGGCACGCCGACCTCGAAACGGTGGCGGCGCACGAAGACGGTGGCCGTCCCCGGCTCGGCGGCGTGCGCGCGGAGGTCCCATCGGTCGACCGCGTCCACCGGGCGCCGCTCATGGCAGGGTGCCGCTCCTCCTTCGCGCGGTCGGGCGCACCGGAAGCCGGGAAGGGCGGTGCGCGGGGTGCCTTGCATCGGCCTCGCCGCGAACCGCGCGACCCGTCAAGGGCCGTCGCCGTTGCGGCCCTCGTCGTCGGGCCCCGGGCCGTCGGGATCGTCCCCCTCGTCCGGCGCGTCCGCATCCGCCTCGTCGGTGTCGGGGGCCTCGGCCTCCGGTTCGTCCGCGGCCTCCTCCGCGTGCCCCAGCATGCCCAGCAGCTTCACGCGCACGACCGACCAGCGCTGGGCGAGCTCCCTCCCGTAGCGCGACCAACGGCTGTCGGAGAACGCGAGGGCCTTCTTGCGACCCTGGGCCATCTGCTGCAGCAGGTCGGCCGCGCGCGCACGCGCGGCCACGTCGTCCAGCAGGGCGACGCGCGCCTGGAGGCGTTCCTCCTCGACGCGTTGCGCCTCGGCCATCAGTTGCCGGAGCTCCCGCTGTCGGTCCGTCAGGGCCTTCGCCGCCTGCTCCAGACGAGCGCGCGTGACGGCCACGCTCTGCTCGATGGCCTGGACCGCCGCCTCCTTCTCCCGGGCGTAGCGCTGCCGGGCCTCCTCCCACAGGGCCGCGAGCTCGTCCTCGACCTGTCGCTTGAGGCGGTCCCGTTCCGTGACCAGGTAGGTCGGCACGGATTGGTTCTGCGCCACCAGCAGGGCGATCGTGTTCTCGACCGACTGGAGCGACGGCTCGCTCGCCGGGCGGCCCTGGAGCAGCGGGCCGGGGTGGTCGTGGATCCAGGCGGCGATCGCGCGGTCGGGGTTGACGCGTTCGTGTCGCAGGCCGTCGGCGCACTCGCCGAGACCCGTGTGGAGCGAGGCGAGGGCCCGCGTGAAGGACGCCCACGCCTTGGGTTCCAGCTGCTGGACGGCCTTCCCGTCCGGGGTCTCGCTCCACTTCGAGTCACGGGCGATCTCTCGGACGCGGCGGAGGGCGCGCGGGACGCGGGACTTGAGCGTCGACTTCCACACGTCTTCGACGGCGTCGTCGTGCCCGGGGTCCGCCGGCTTCTCGCGGAGGGCCTCGAGCGTGTTCGTCAGGGACGCGACGGTCCTGGCCACGGGCAAGCCCTCCGGCGGGTGCTCCCCGTCGGGCGCATCCCCGGCGACGGCGGGGCCTCCCACGAGGAGGAGGAGGGCCAGGGTGAAGCAGGATCGGGAGGAGCGGCCGGATTCCATGGTGGGGCTTCCCCCGTCAGCGGGGGCGCCCCAGGATACCGCGAGGCCCCGCGGATGGGGCTCCGGCCGGCCGGATCCGGCGGGCCGGAGCCCACGCGGCGTGTCGCGAGCGGCGAAATCCCGCGTGAGGCCGAGCGCGCGGTGTCGTAGCATCGAGGGTGCGTGCCGCGTGTGCGGAGCCAGCCATGGTCACGACGAGCCGGCGGATCCTCGCCTACGAGGCGGGTGGGTTCGGTCTCCTCTTGGTGCTGCTCTGGGCGGACGAGTTGTTCGACCTTCCCGATGTGTTGTTCGGAAGCGGACCGACGCCGACCAACGTGGGCGAGGTGCTCCTCGAGTCCTCCCTGGTCCTGCTCCTGGGCGCGGGCGCGCTCCTTCTCACCGCACGACTCTTGCGTCACGTGCGCCTTCTGGAGGGGCGCATGCACGTGTGCGGCTTCTGCGGGAGGGTTCGCGATCGCGACGGTTGGGTCACGATGGACGAGTACCTCCAGGCCCACTCCGAGGCGGAGGTTCGTCACTCCTTCTGCCTCTCCTGTCTGGTGAAGCAATACGGAGGAGAGGGGACGGACCCGACGGGCGTGCCTCCCCTGTGACGCCGACGTCCCGGTTCGCCCCGGCAGTCCGGTCCCGGACGCGTTCCGGCACGAAGACCCGGCGTCGAGCCCGTCGAGGTCGTGGGCCGCCTTCGTCGGCTCCGCGAGGGCCGGACGTCTCTTGCGGGTCGGCTCGTCCCGGCCGGCGACACGGATCGCGACGCCCTGCGCGGTCTCTGCGAGCGAGACGTCGGCGCCCGGCAGGGCCCGGCGGAAGAGGTGTCCTCATGCCGCGTGCATCCGGCCGGCGCGGTCCTGTGGCGCGCTCGGCTTCTCCAGCTTGCGCCACGACTCGTGGATCTTCCCGATGCGATGGAGAGGCCGGGCCATCGGCGCGTCGGCGTACGAGAGGAGCGGGCTCCGACGCTCCTTCCCCCGGTTCCTCCGCGTTCGCATGGGGAAGTCCGAGCGGCGAGGCCGGCCGACCACGAGCCGCAGGGGGCGCATGGCGGAGCGACTCCGCATCAGCATGCCGCTTGGGCGGCGGGGCAGCGCGGCGAGTACGATCTGTCCCGGCCGGGCGCAAGCGAGGTGTCAGCCGGTGGGCAAGACCTCCGACGCGTCACCGGGGGCCGTGGCGGAGCGGGAGACGACGAGTGACGAGCGAAGGTGACGCACGTTCGGTGGAGGGGACCGTCGAGACGGCGGTGCCGGACCGGAGCCGCTGGATGCGACGGGCCCTCCGGTTGGTTGTCGCGACGATGGCCTACAACGTGATCGAGGCCGGGGTCGCGTTGGCCAGCGGCATCGCGGCGGGGAGCGTCGCGCTCCTCGGCTTCGGCCTGGACAGCGTCATCGAGTGCGTCGCGGCCGCGGCATTGCTCTGGCGGCTGGGCATGGAGGCCCGGGGGGTGGACGGCGAGCGTCTGGAACGCGGTGAGCGGAGGGTCCACCGCGTCGTGGGGGGGACCTTCCTTCTCCTCGCCCTCTACGTCACGGCGGAGGCGGGCTGGACGCTCTGGAAGGGCGCCGCGCCCGGGGAGAGCGCCGTCGGCATCGTGCTGGCGGCGGTCAGCCTCGTCGTCATGCCGATCGTCGCGTGGGGCAAGCTCCGCGCGGCCCGGGCGATCGGGAGCGCGGCGCTCCGCGCCGAGGCGAAGGAGACGCTGGCCTGCTCCTGGCTCTCGCTCACCTTGCTCCTGGGGCTGGTCGGCAACGCGGCGGCCGGCTGGTGGTGGGCCGACCCGGTCGCGGCGCTGGCCATGGTGCCCTGGCTGGTGAAGGAAGGGCGCGAAGGCCTCGAGGGCGAGTCCTGCCACGACTGACCGCGCGGGGGAGAGTCGAGGTCGGGATGGGGCGTCCGCTGGACACGGCGGCCCGGCGTTCCTTCGGCGCGGCCATGGGAGTCCCGTGCCATGAACGTCCTGCTCCTCCGGTCGTCGGCACTCCTCCTGGCGGCGCTCGCCGCCGTCGGGGCGTCCACGGGGGGGAGGGGAGACGCGGGAGGGGCCCCTTCCGGCGCGGCTCGCCGAACCGGCCTCGCCGCGGGCGCGCTCTTCTCCGCTCTCGCCATCGTCCTGCTCAAGGAAGGGGTCGTGGTTGACCTGGGGTACTCGTGGAGAAACGTCGCCTACGGCGCCGCGAGCTCCGTCGTGGGCCTGTTGATCTCCTTCTACGCGGCGGCCATCGCCGGACTGCTCGGGGCGATCGTGGCGGTGGTGCACGAGCGGCGGCACGCGCCGAAGACGTGACCCGGGGGCTTGGGCGCGGGCCTTCTCCGGGGTATGAAGACCCGTGAACCCGGGAGGACGAGGCGGTGGCGGCGACGCGGACGACGAAGGCGGGCAAGAAGACATCCACGAGCAAGGGGAAGGCGAAGTCCCCGACCCAGGCGAAGAGCGCGCCCGATGGCGACCTCCGCGCCGAGCTTCGGGCGCTCCGCGACGCGATCGCGCTCGAGCTCGGACGGGCCCCCGCCCGCGACGCCCGCCAGACCGCGCTCTACGACGGGTGGCGCGTTGCCTTGAAGGACCGCCTTCCGCGCGTGCGCCGGCGGTTGGAGGACCTGCTGCGCGCCGAGAGGTGGCGTCTGGACGAGAAGGGGCACGGGACGGCGCTCGAACCGTCCCACTGGCGGCGCGCCATTCGCGACGCCCTGACCGACGTGGCGGTGGCCCTCGCGGGCGCCCGACGTCAATACGAGACGATCGGGCTCCGTTGGCGCGAGACCATGCGCCTCGGTGCCGTCCGGGGAAGGAACGCGCCCGTCGGTACCCGGAAGGCGCTCGACAAGCAGAAGAAGGACGCCGAGAAGCGCCTGGAGGACGAACGCGCCCGTGAGAGGAAGCGCTACCGGGAGACGATGACGCTGGTGCTCGACGGCTGGGCCGGGATGCGCGAGGTCCTGGCGGCGCACCTTCGGACCCTCCAGGATCTGACGGCGCGGTTGCAGGAGGCCGAGGAGCGCCGGCTGGCGGCGCTGGCCGCCGCCGCGCCGCCCGAGGTCGCCGGGCGCGCGCGGCCGGTCCTGGAGGCGGCGCGGGATCGAAGACTGGACGGCGAGACGATCCTGATGGACAGTCCGCAGCAGGCCGGACGGTGGTCGACCCTGCTGCGCCGCTGGAACGCGTCCCGCGAGCGGGCCGCCCGGGCGCTGGCATGACGAAGGGAGACGACGTGCCGTCCTGGCGGAGTCGCACCGCGAGCCTCCTCCTCCTCGGTGTCGTGTTCCTCCCGGGGCTCGGGGCCCGGGCGGCCGACGTGAAGGGAACCCTCCAGGTCGTCCTCCTGGAGGAGGTGAAGGGGATCGACCCACCGCAGGCGGGAACCCCCGCCACGCGCACGCTCGCCGCGAATCTCTTCGAGCGCCTCTACGCATACGGTCCGGACCACGAGGTCCTGCCGTGCCTCGCCGCCGCCCCGCCCGAAGTGTCCGAGGACGGTCTCACGTGGACGTTCGAGCTGCGGCCCGACGTGCGCTTCGTGGACGACCCCTGCTTCCCGGATGGGAAGGGGCGCGCCGTGACGGCTTCGGACGTCGTGTTCTGCCTGAAGCGCCTCGTGGACGTGCACGTGGACAGCTCGGCGCGGTGGGTCTTCCTCGACCGGATCGTGGGCCTCGGGGAGTTCTCGGAGCGCTCGGCGAAGGCCAAGGCGGACCCGCGGCGCGTGTCCTACGACGAGGCGAGTGGCTACCCGCCGGTGAAGGGCCTGGAAGTCGTCGATGCGCTCACGCTGCGGATCCGTCTTCCGCGACCCTTCCCCGACCTCGCCCACCTCCTGGCTTCGACGTTCGCGAGCGTCTACCCTCCGGAAGCCGTGGCGCGCTACGGAGACGACGTGGGCGCCCACCCCGTCGGGACGGGACCCTACCGGGTGGAGATGTTCCTCCCGGGCCGGAGCATGATTCTCGGGCTCAACCCGGGCTACCGGGACGGGGATGGCGTCCAGAACGACCGCGTCGTGATCACCTTCCATTCCGATCCCGCCGCCGGGTGGAACGCGTTCCTCCGCGGCGACGCCGACGTCTGCGAGGTCGCGCCCTCGATGGCGTCCGTCGTCCTTCAGGGCTCCCCGCTGGCGTTGGCGCCCGCGTACGCCTCGAAGGGCCTGAAGCTGGTGACCTCGCCGTACCTCGAGGTGTACTTCCTCGCCTTCAACATGAAAGACCCGGTACTCGGGAGCCCGGCCGGCGAGAAGGGCTTGGCGATCCGCCGTGCGATCTGCCTCGTGGACGACGTCCGCTGGGAGATCCAGAACCTCTACCGGGGCACGGTGATCCCGGTGGCGGGGCCGCTGCTCGACGAATTCCCGGAGTCGGATCCGACATGGCTCGCGCCGTGGTCGCGCCGACCCGGCGAGAGCCTCGACGACGTGAAGGTGGCCGCGCGCGAGGTGCTCCAGGAGGCGGGCCTGGGGGACGGGGTGAAGGGCCTCGAGATGGACGTCCTCGACTACCCCGCGACCCGGCAGGCGTTCGAACGCCTGCGCGCCCAGATGGCCGACGTCGGGCTCGAGCTCGCGCCGGTGTTCGTGGACTGGCCGACGATGCGCCGGCGGATCGCCGCGGGGGAGTCCCGCATGTGGGCGCTGAGCTGGGCGGCCGACTACCCCTCGGCGCGCACCTTCCTCGAGGTCTTCTACGCGCCGGGGAACCCGGATCCGATCGCCGGGGGCTACTCGAATCCCGCGTTCGACGAGCTCTACGAGTCGTCCCTGGCCACCGCCGATCCGGACGAGCGGCGCGAGACCTACCGGGAGCTCCAGGAGATGATCGGCCGGGATTGCCCCTGGCACTTCCGCTACCGGCGCGTCCGCTTCGACGCCCTGCACGACTGGGTCGAGGGGTACCGGTACGACAGCCTGGTCCCCCGGTGGTTCGCGGCCTGTCGGATCGACGTCGCTCGGCGCAACGCCTACCGAAAGTAGCGAGGATGCGTTGCAGGGGTGTACGGGATGGTACGCTCTGCTTCATGGATGAGAGGACCTTGCTCAGGGACCTCCGCCGGGGAGACGCCGGCATCTCGGCGGGCTATGCCGTGGTCGCGGCCGCCTACATCCTCCTGTCGGACTGGCTGCTCTACCACGTGGCCCGGAACCTCGGAGACAGCTTCTGGGTCGGCCTGGGCAAGGGGCTCGGATTCGTCGCCGTGACGGCCGTCGCCCTCTACGTCCTTCTGCGGAGACGCCATGGCACGTTCCAGGCCCGCATCGTGCGCAGCGCGGCGACCGAGGCGGCCATCACGCGGTTCCTCTCCGATCTGCCGTTCCTCGGGCTCGCCACGTTCGCACCCAAGACGGGGAACTGGGTCCGTGTGACGGACCGGTTCTGCGAGATGACGGGCTACTCGCGCGAGGAACTGCTCTCCCGGACGTGGATGGAGTTGACGCACCCGGAAGACGTCGACCGGGAGCGGGAGCAACTCGCCCGCGTCGAGCGCGGCGAGACCGGCGGCTACGTGCGGGACAAGCGGTTCGTTCGTCGAGACGGCGAGGTGATCCACGTCGCCGTCGACGTGAAGTGCACGCGCGGCGAGGACGGCCAGCTGGATCAGTGTGTCGCGACGATCCACGACGTGACCCCCCGGGTCCAGGCGGAGCGGCAACTGGAGAGTCGCGAGCGTCGCTTCCGGACGACGCTCGAAGAGGCGCCGTTCCCGGTCATGATCCACGATGAGACCGGCACCATCCTCCTCGTCAGCCGCGCGTGGCGCGAGATCACCGGCTACACCCGCGAGGACATCCCCACGATGGCGGCCTGGCTGGAGAAGGCGTTCGGGAGGCGGCGCGAGGAGGCGGCGAAGCAAGTCGCCCGGCTCTACGACCTCGCGGAACCCGTCGAAGAGGGCCTGCACACCATCCACTGCCGCGACGGCTCCGAGCGGATGTGGAAGATGCGATCTTCACCGCTCGGCGCCTCCCTCAACGGCGGGCCGCGCTCCGTCGTCAGCATGGCGGCGGACCTCACCGCGCTCAACCGGGCCGTCATGGGGACCATCGAGACCATCTACCGGATGGTGGAGCTCAGGGACCCGTACACGGCCGGCCACGAGCGCCGGGTGGGGGACCTCGCCGCGGCGATCGGGACCGAGATGGGCCTCGACGAGGAAACCTGCCGCGGCCTGCGCGTGACGGGGTACGTGCACGACATCGGCAAGATCGTCGTGCCGGCCGAGATTCTCTCCAAGCCGGGCCCCCTCACGGAGTTCGAGCAGGAGATCGTGCGGCAGCATCCCGAGGTGGGCCACGACATCCTGCACACCGTAGAGTTCCCCTGGGCGGTGGCCGAAGTCGTATTGCAGCACCACGAGCGCATGGACGGGAGCGGGTACCCGCGGGGTCTTTCCGGCGACGCGATCTGTCTCGAGGCGAGGATCCTCGCCGTCGCCGACGTCATGGAGTCGATGGTCTCCCATCGCCCGTACCGTCCGAGCCTGGGCGAGGACGCTGCGCTGGGGGAGATCGAAGGCGGATCGGGCACGCGGTACGACGAACGAGTCGTTGGCGCCTGCACCCGCCTCTTCCGCGAGCAGGGCTTCGCCTTCTCCTAACGGCCCGTCCTTGAGTGACGGTCGCCCTTTCCAAGACTCATTCTCGGCCAGGCCCCAAGAGGACGTGAAGAAATCGAAGTCCGGGGCTTCGGCCGGCTGCGGGACCACGATGCTGCGTTGCTCGTCGTCAGCGACCCACGGTGGGGTCGCCTCCTCCTCGCGCCTTGCCTCGCGGCCCCTCGCTCGGCCTCGGGCCCTCGGCCCATTTCTTCACGCCCTGTGAGAGGACGGGAAGAAATCGAAGTCCGGGGCTTCGGCCGGCTGCGGGGAGCGCGTCAGCGGCGGCGGATCGCGTCGAAGATGCGCCCCCAGGGGCCGCGGGCGCTCGGCGAGGAGGGGCTCGGCGCGCGTCCCGGCTTGGGCACCGTCACCGTCTTCTGCTTCGGGGCCATGGCCGCGCATCCGGACGTCTCGAACCCCGCTTCGGCGGTGTCGGTGACCACCGGCACGGGAGCGGGAGGCGGCGTGCCCTGCGCCGCCCATACCCGTCCCTGGGCCAACGCGCGCTCCAGCACCGCGGCGACACGGCTCGGCTGGGCGGGCTTCATGATGTAGTCGAAGGCACCTGCGTAGATCGCGCCGCGGATGCCGTCGTTGTCCGAGTGGCTGCTGAGCACGACCAGAGGGATGCGGTGATGGATGCGCATCTGTACCTGCTGGATGAGCTCGAAGCCGTTCATGCGCGGCATGATCACGTCCGTCAGGATGAGATCGAACTCGCCGCGCTCGAAGCACTCGAGGGCTTCCTGCCCGTCCGCGGCCTCGGTGACGGTGTGACCGAGTTGGACGAGGAGACCCGAGAGCGCCTCCCGCACGGCAGATTCGTCGTCGACGACCAGGATGTGGGCCATGGGGCTTGGGATCCAGTGTTGGGGGTCACTCGAGGTCGGGGGCGTCGATGATGAAGGCGCCCGTCTCCTCATCACGCTTCGGAAGGAGGTGCTCCGCCATCTCGCGCTCGGTGTCTTCCTGGCTGGCGGCGCTCCCGGCCGCCGCGGGACCCACGCGGATCATCTGGCGCAGATCGCGTCGGAGAGCGTCGGGCTCCCAGGGCTTCGTGAAGAAGCGGTGGACGTGGCCCTCGTTGATGGCCTGGATCACGAGGCGGAGATCCGCTTGACCGGTCAAGAGGATCGTCAGGATGTCGTCGTACTTGGCGCGGATCTGCTTCAGCAGGTCGAGACCCTGGGTCCCGTCCATGTACTGGTCACAGATGATCGCCGTGATGTCGGGGCCGTGTTCGATGATCTCCCACGCCTCCGATGCGTCGTAGGCGTGCACGATCTCATACGGCTCCCGCCGAAAGGTGCGCTCGAGTGCCCTGTGGATCGCGTCCTCGTCGTCCACGATCAAGAGAACCTGCTTCTCCGTGTTCATCGATCTTCTCCATGGTGGTTCGTCGGATGTAGACGGGAAGTTCCACGCGGAACTGCGTCCCACCGCCCTCCGGCGACTCCAAGCGAATCGTGCCGCTCAGTGAACTCGTGATCTCGCGCACGAGGTGCAGTCCGAGACCTGTCCCCTTTCCGGGACCCTTGGTGGTGAAGAAGGGCTCGAAGACCTTCTCCCGTAACTCATCGGGGATCCCCGGGCCGTTGTCCTGGACCACGAATGCGATCTGGAACGGTCCCGCGTCCTCGGCCCGGAGCGTGATGACGCCGTCCTTCTGCTTGCCCAGCGCGTCGAGGGCGTTGCTCGCGAGGTTGAGGAGGATCTGGAGCACGCGACCGGGATCCGCGAGGATCGTGCGGGCCGTCTCCGTCACCGCCTCGAAGCGGAGAGGCGGCTTCACGCGACTCTTCAGGATCCGCGCGGCTGCCTGGATGGACTCGCCGGGATCGACCGCGATGGGGACCGCGTTGCCGCCTCTCGCGATGGATGTGAGGTCGAGGGCCAGCCGCTTCAGCTGCCGGCAGGCGAGGTCGCAATCCCGGAAGATGTCCCGAAGCTCCTCCGACTGGGGTTTGGAGTCCTCCCCCTTGGCCACGCTCTCCCCCAGTTCATCGAGGATCTCGGTGGCGGGGTCCAGGCTGCTCATGATCGCGGCGAGCGGGTTCCTGATCTCGTGCGCGATGCCGGCCGACAGCATGCCCAGCGTCACCACGCGCTCGTTCGCGTGGAGGGCTTCCCTTACCGCCCTGAGCTCCTCCGTGCTTTCGGCCAGCGCAGCCTTCATCGTCGCCTGCTCGTTTCGGTCGGCCCTCGCCTCCTGGGCGAGGTGGCTCATGAACACGCCGGCGATGAAGAAGAAGATGAACTGACTCACCATGGGGAAGCTCAGGAGCACCTCGGGCGGCTTGCCCCACTGGGTGACCGCGCCGTAGACGACGCTGACCACGACCGCGTTCAGCAACGCGTTGCCCAGGCCGTTGATCACGGCGGCCATGAGAACCAACGTGAAGTAGGCCGCGAGGAAGGTCGGGACGCCCTGACCCCGGAGCACGATGGCAGAGGTGACGAGGAGGGTGTCGCACAGGAAGAGGATCCGCCCGCCCCCGGGGTCGCTCCAACGGCGCCGCCGGAGCATGTGCCACAGGACGTGCGTGAGGACCGTGAAGCCGTAGCCCCCGACGAGCGCCCAGTAGACGGCGTGGTGCTCGCCCGGCGTGTCCTTGCCGATCATGACCAGGGCCACGAGAACGAGGAGGCGGAGGAGCGCTACCGCGTGCCAGGGCTTGCGGACCAGGAACCCCATGGGCCGGCGGGGCTCGCCGATCAGGGCGACGGGCGGCGGAGCGGTACTCGAGGCGAACGCGGGGACCCCCCAAGACGCGGCCGATCGGCCGGCGGGAGGCGGGGCGGTCTTGCGGTGGCCTGCGGGCATCACACTCCCCGGGGGACGCTGGCGTCCTATCGGCCAGATGCCGCGCCCGGCCGAAGGCCCCACGGCACCCGGAACGCAGACATCCAGGGCCCGTGAGGAGCGCCCTTCTCCCAGGGGCTCGCCGCGTCGATAGACAGGACGAAGGAGGACCGCGTCGTGAAGGCTGGCGACACCCTCGGACCGTTCCGCATCGAGACCGAGCTCGGCTCGGGCGGCATGGGAACGGTCTATCGGGCGGCACTCGAGGTGCCGTTCGCGTCGTACGAGGCCGGGCGGTCGGTGGCGATCAAGATCGTCCACCCGCACCTGCTGGCGGAAGGCGCGTTCCTCGATCGCTTCCGCCGGGAGGGGGAGATCGGACGGTCCGTCCGTCACGCGAACGTCGTGCGAACCCTGGGCTCGACCGAGGTCGGGGGTTCCCACATCCTCGTCATGGAGTACGCGGAAGGGAAGACCCTCCGGGCGCTGCTGGAGGAGCTGGGACCGCTCCCGGAGGCCCTCTGCCGGATGATCGCCCGGGAAATCTGCCGGGGCCTCGTTGCCATTCACGACGCCGGCGTGATCCATCGCGACCTGAAGCCCGAGAACGTGGTGATCGCGCCGGACCAGCGCTCCGTCAAGATCATGGACCTCGGCCTGGCCCGCGTGGCGGACGAGGCCTTTCGCCTGAGCGTCGCCGGGGCCTTCGTCGGCAGCGTGCGCTACGCGGCGCCCGAGCAGTTCCTGAACGGCGGCGCCGACCTCGACCACCGCGTCGACCTGCACGGGCTGGGCCTCCTCCTCTACGAGCTCGCCTCGGGCGTGCACCCGTACGACGCCGACGACATGCCCGAGCTGATCGGCCGGGTGCTGAACGAGCCGCCGCGCCCGCTCGGCGAGATCCAGCCCCACCTCACGCCCTTCTTCGAGGAGGTCGTGCACACGTTGCTGTCGAAGGACCGGCAGGGTCGGTTTCCCAACGCCCGGGCGCTGGAGCAGGTGCTGCTGGAGGGCGAGCGATCGGCGTGGTGGCGGCAACGCGCCCGGGAGATCCGCTCGGCGACGCAGGAGCCTCCCCGTCGCATCCAGCTACCGCGCGAGGCGGCGCTCGTGGGCCGCGAGGCCGAGGTGGAAGCGCTGCTTTCGCTCTACCGGCGGGCGCGGGGCGGACAGGGCCAGGTCCTGCTCGTGGAGGGCGAAGCGGGGATCGGCAAGAGCCGACTGGTGGACGAGTTCGTCTCCCGCCTCCAGGCCGACGGCGAGGAGATGCACGTCCTGATCGGGGCCTACCCGCAGAGCGGAGCCGCCACCGGGGCCGGGGCCTTCTCCACGGCGTACCGCGAGCACCTGGGCGATGGGGGGGTCGAAGCCCACCTCGCGGACACGCCGCTCCTCGTCGAGGCGTTCGAGGCGCTGCTCCGCGGCGAGGCCCTCCCCGCCCGTGGAGAGACGCTCACGCCCACCTCCCTGGCCACCTGCTTCCTGGGAGTGACCCGCTCCCTGGCCAAGGAGCGGCCCACGATCGTCCTGATCGACGACCTGCACCTGGCCCCCGAGGAGGGGCGGCGGTTGTTCACCGCCGTGGCCCGCGGCGTGGCCGCCCACCCGGTCCTCCTGGTGGGAACCATGCAACCTGGCGTCCCGCCGGAGTGGTTGGGGGAGGTCACGGCCCTCGGGCACGCGACGCACCTTGAACTCCCCCGCTTGGGCATGCAGGACGTGTTCCGACTCCTGCACGACACGTTCCGCTCCGAGCGGATCGCCGCGACACTCGCCGAGACCGTCACCCGCCAGAGCGACGGCAACCCCTTCTTCGTCTTCGAGATCGTGCACGGCCTGCTCGAGACCGGTCTCGTGAACCGCGACGGCGACTCCGAGTGGACGCTCACCGGGGCCCTGGATCACATCGAGATCCCGTCGTCCGTCCGCGAGGTGGTGGACGCCCGCATGGAAGACCTGACGCCCGACGAGCGGGAGCTCCTCGACGTAGCGGCCTGCTGGGGCTTCGAGTTCGACCCCCGGCTGGTCGCGGACGCCCTCGGCGTCCCGCCGCTCCAGGCGCTCCGTCACTACGCGCGGATCGAGGCCCGGCGCCGCCTGGTGCGGGCGAAGGGGCCCCAGTTCGTGTTCGATCACCACCAGGTTCGGGAGAGTCTGTACGAGGCGCTGCTCCCCGAGGTCCGCACGCGCTACCACACCGCCCTCGCCGAGGCCCTCGAAACCCGTACGAAAGCGGCGGAGAAGGAGCCGCGCGAGCTCGACGGCGCCCTCGTGGTGGATCTCTCCGACCACTTCCTGCGTAGCCGGGCGCCCGAGCGGGCGCTCCGCTACGTGGACGCGGCCCTGGCGCACCTGGAGTCCGGCTATCTCCACGCCGAGGCCCCCGCGCTTGCCGAACGCGTCCTCGCCGTGCCCGACCTCCTTCGCGGTACGTCGCGGGCCCGGACCCTGCTCCGCCTCGCATCGCGCCTCGACCTCCTGGGGCATCGCGAGCGCCAACTGGAAGTCTGCCGGGAACTGGAGACCGTGGCGCGCGACTGCGCCGACGCCTCCCTCTACGCCCGGGCCTGCCGTTCCCTCGGCGTGGCCTACTCGCGGCTCTCCGACTACGAGATTGCGAAGAAATGGCTCGAGGAGGCGCGAAACGTCGCGGTCAAGAGCGGCGTGCCTCGCGAAGAGGCGGCCGCGACGGGGGAGCTCGGCAACCTCCATTGGGCAACGGGCCGCATCACGAAGGCCCGTGAGTACCACGAGCGGCACCTCGCACTGGCCCGCGAGCTCGGCGATCGCGCCCAGGAGTCCCGCGCGTTGCTCGACCTGGGCAACGTCTACCAGACCCAGGGATGCCCGGACGAAGCGAGGGCCCGCTACGAGGCTCTCCTGGAGATCGCCAAGGAGGGGGGCGACCGGCGCAGCGAAGCCGCCGCTCTCGGGAACGTGGGCAACGTGCTCTACCTGCAAGGCCGGCTGGAGCGCGCGCGCGAGTTCCTCGGCCGTGCACTCGCGACGACCCAGGAGATCGGCGATCGGCGGGGCGAGGCCCGGATCCTGGGAAACATGGGGGCGGTCTTCGAAGCGGAGGGCCGCTTCGCCGAAGCCCACGCGCTGCTCAAGCGATCCCTGGATCTCAGCCGGGAGGTGGGGGACCTCAGGGGCCAGTCCAACGCGCTGAGCAACCTGACCGAGGTCGTGGCCGCCCGGGGCGACCTGGGGGCGGCGCTCGCGTACGGCCACGAGAACCTCGAGCTGTCCCGCCGCGGGCGCTACCGCGAGGGGGAAGCGTTGGCGCTCGTGGGCCTGGCCGGGGCGGCGCACCGGTTGGGGGACTCCGCCGTGGCGCGCTCCCGGTTCGAGTGGGCCCTGGCTGCGGCCCGCACCGCGGAGCTGAGGGCCGTCGAGGCGGCGGGGCTCGCGGGTCTGGCCGCCTTGCTCGCGGACGCCGGCGCGTGGGAGGAGGCGGCCGACCGGTACCGCGAGGCCCTGGCCCTCTGTCGTCGGATGGGGCACCGGCGCGGCATCGCCGGCGCGCTCCTCGGCCTCTCGGCGCTGCACCACGAGCGAGGCGAGCGCCGGTTGGCGACGGAGATGGCCGCGGAGGCGACGGAGATGGCCGCGATGACCGGCGAGGCGGCGCTGAGGCTCCGAGCCGCGGTATGCGCGGCGTGGGTCGGCGCCGCTCCGGTCGAGGACGCGCGGGAAACCTCGGTGGAGTGCGCCGGCCGGACCGGGTGCTTCGACCGGATCGAGGCCGACGTGCGGCTGTGGCGCCTGACGGGAGAGGGTGCCTACGCCGACGAGGCGCGCGGGCTGCTCGAAGAGGCCGTCGGTCTCGCTCCCGAGGAGTACCGCTCGTCGATGGTCGAGAACGTGCCGCTCCACCGGATGGTGGCCGCGGCGCCTACTCCGTGACCCCCCAGAGCGTCCAGCACGCCCAGTAGCGCGGATGGCGCCACTTCGGCTGGGCTCGGACGTGCGCCTGCGCCCGGCGGAGCGCCTCGTCGGCCGGAACCTCCTGACGGTACCAAGCGTGGAAGCGGAGCATCATCGCCTCGGTTGCTTCGTCGTCCACGCTGCCGAGGCTCGCGAGCACGCAGGGCGCACCCGCGACCAGGAACGCGCGGGCGAGGCTCACGCAGCCCTCGGGATCGATGATGGGCCCTTCCCCCGAGTGGCAGGCGGAGAGGACCACGAGATCGGCATTCACGTCGAGCTGCTCGATCTCGGGAACCGTGAGGATGCCGTCGTCCTTCCCGCTCGGCGTCAGCGCGAGGGCGCATCGCTCCGGATCGGGCGAAACGAGGCCGTGGCACGCGAGGTGGATGGCGGACCAGGGCCGGGTGCTCGCCAGCGCCTGCCGCAGCGCCGTTTCCGTCGCCCCGCTTCCGACCTTCACCTCGTCGCCCACGCGGCGGACTTCGCGCGCCGCGGCCTCCAGCGGCATGGGGGGCTGGCCGGAGGCCTCGATCGGGAGCGGGAGGCCGTTGGCGCCCCGGCCGTAGTCGGGGCCGCCGACGGCGAGGGTCTCCATGCCGCGCCGGTTCAGGTCGGCGTGCATCCTGAGCCAGACCGAGCCCGACGGCTGGAGGAGGATCCGGCGCCCGGGCATCAGCAGGACGTAGGGGAGCGCGGCCGTGCGACCGTCGGGGACGAGGACCAGCCGGCGATCGCTCTTCTCGAGGCCCAGCGGTTCGACGAGAAGCCGGCGCAACGTGGCGGCCGCGGCTTCGACTACCGCTTCCGGGGCCGTGACGTCGAGGCGCCGGGCCGCCGCGAGGATGCGGTTCGTCGGAGCGAGGCGCACCAGCCGGACGCGACGCGCCCGGATGACCAGGGCCCAGGCGCCGCGAGACAAGAGAGCGTACTGCACGAGCACCTGGTCGGGATCCAGGGCCCGTTGCAGGTCGCGGATGGTCGCGGCCTCGGGAAGGGGCTGGTCCCCCAGGCACCAGGATGCGCGTTCGATCTCGTGCCGGGCGTCCCCCGCCTGGTCTCCGATGCGCTCGAGCTCGCTCCGTGCCTTCCGGATCGCCGTGAGGGATCCGTCGGCGTGCGCCTCCCGCCAGTTCGCGAAGGCCCGGGCCTCGCGGGCCCGGATCCAGGACTCCTTCGCGCGCAGACTCTTGATGTCGGGCCCTTCGCTGATGTATCCGCCCTCCTCGGCGACGAGGTGGGTGAAGAGCGCGCTGCCGCGGGCGGTCTCCAGGAAGAAGACGAGGTCATCGACGTGCCCCGCGGCGAGCGCCGCCCGCGTTCCCAGCCGGAGGACGTCGGCCTGCGCCCGGCAGGCCCGCAGCCACCCGGCGTCGCCCTCGCGACCCAGCACGTCGCGGAGCGCGACGGCCGCGTGGCGGAGTTCCGCGAGCGCCTCGCCGCGGTGCCCCTGGATCCACGCACGGCCTGCGGCGAGCGCGTGGGCGGCGACGTGGGGGGAGGCGCCGCTCTCCCAGAGGCGCTGGGGCAGCGCGAACAGGTCGCGTTGGAGGGCCGCGTCCCCCGTGGGCGCGGCCGTCGGATCGGAGCGCTCCGGGCCGTGGGCGCCAAGACCACGGGCGGCCGGCACCAGCGCGAGGGCGAGAACCAGCCAGGACAGGCGAGAGAACGACGACACCGCGGCGCTCCGTGCCCCGCATCCACCACGGCCTGAACATAGCCCATATGTTCATGGGTTCCCAACATGTTGGCATCTCATTCCGCGCGATTTCCGGACGGGCCAATCCTGAACATTTCGCTCAAGAGGTCTCGCGGGGGGTGTCGATGATGGGCGCGGAAGGTGGCCGGGGCACACGGAAGGGGAGAGAGCGCAATGACCACGAGTCTTTTTGGAACGGGGTGGCGGACCGCCATCCTGTTCGCCTTGCTCGGCCTGCTGGTCGGTTGCGGCGCCGAGGCGCCCCGCCCGGTCGCCGACGGAAGCGCTTCCGCCGAAGCGCCGGCGACGGGAGACGCCACCCTGGCCGAGCTCGCGGCCGCCCACGGGATCCAGATTCCCGAGTTCGAGCTGCCCGCCGCCACGCGCGGCAGTCGCAGGCAGCCCGACGCCATCCTCCTGTGGCCCAAGGGCGACATCCGCCTCGACGGGCTCCGGTCGTTCTCGGTCGAGGTCAGCGAAGAGTTCGACGAGAAGGCGACCCTGGAATTCCGCCGGGGCCGTGACGTGCTGTACAGCCAGGAGTTCGAGCCCGAGACGTTGACGACCGTCAGCGTGATCCCGCTCGAGGTGATCGAGCAGATCGCCGTCGGCGACCGCATTACCTGGGGACTCCGGTTCGAGAGCCGGCGGAAGCCGCTCACCGCACAGGTGAAGGTCATCCGTCACCCCAAGGCCGAGAACAAGATCGAGAAGATCCTCGACGATCCGCGCGTCCAGGCGAAGGGTGCGGTCGCGAGCCGGCTCCTCGTCGCGCAGGTCCTGCAGAACTACCGGCTCTACAGCGAAGCGCTGGTGGGGTACCTCGAGCTGGCCGAAGACCAGCCGACCCTGTCCGAGCCGTACCGCGGCGTCGTGACGACGCTCCGTCGGCTCGACGACGAAGACTCCCGCCTGTGGGCGATCGCGTCGCAGTTCGTGGGGGGCGGCGGCCGCATGTCGGTTTCGACGGCCGGTGCCTCGTCCGCCATTGGTGGCGGCGCGGGCGGCGGTGGCGGCGGCAGCGGCGGGCTTCCCGCCGGCAGCACCGGGAACCGCAGCGGCTCGGCGCCGACCGCGCTCCCGTCCGTGCGCATCCCGGTCGGCCCCATGGCCGCTCCGGTCGTGGCGAAGTCCGGTGACAACGCCACGGGCTTCCACCGCAACGACGGAACGCCTGCGCCCGACCTGACGCGTCCCACGACGGCCGGCGAGGACGGCGAGGACGGCGCGACGAACGACGATCCCGCCACGATCCCCGGTCAGGGTGAGCCCTCGAACGGCAAGACGCCCCCCAGCACGGACCCGCGGGCCCAGGAACTGCAGCAGCGGATCGACAAGCTGACGCAACAGGTGGACGACGCGCGGACCGCGCGGGACGATGCCCTGCAGCACGTCGAGGATGCGCGAGGCGCCCTCGAGGCCGCGCAACAGTCCGAGACCGAGGCCTCCCTCGCGATCGAGACCGCGAACCAGCAGCTCCAGGCCGCCGAGGACGCGTTCGCCGAGGATCCGTCCCCGGAAAACCAGCAGGCCCTCGAAGAGGCGCGGACCGAGCAGGCCGCGGCCGAGAAGACCCTGCAGCAGCGGGCGGACGAAGCCGCCAAGGCCCGGCAGGAGCAGGAAGCGGCGGAGCGCGCGGCCGACGAGGCCGTTGCGCGAACCCAGCGGATGGAGAGCGATCTCCAGAAGCTCCGGAGCCAGCTTGCGGCCATGGGGATCCCGTCGGTGCCGGGCGGCGACAAGCCGCTGGTGAAGAACGGGGCGCCCACCGCGGACCAACTCCAGCACGTGGCTGACCTGCAGACGAAGGCCGAGGAGCTCGAGACGATCGCCCGCGAGGCGCGCGATCAGGTCGAGACCCTGCGCACCGAGCTCCAGGAGGCCCAGCAGGCCGTGGACGAAGGCCAGGAGGGTGCCGAGGAGCACTACCAGGAGACCGCCGAGGCGCTGGCCCAGGCGGAACAGGACATCGACGCGCAGAACCGGGCCGCGGCCGACGCGCTCAAGGCCTGGGTGGAGGCGAGGCGGAGCCTGGGCATCCAGGACTGACGCCCGTCCCCCGACAACCAACCGCCCGCGGGAGGTTCGCCTCCCGCGGGCATCGCGCTGCGGAGGGGAGCATGGTCGCCGCCGAGCTGATCGTCGATGCCGGGCCGCTCGTCGGGTCGCGGTTCGCGTTGTCCGAAGGGCGTGCGTTGCTCGTCGGACGCGGTGACGAGGCCGACATCCGTCTCCTCGACCTGACCGTCACGGATACGCACTGTTCCGTGGCGATGCGTGGTCACCGGGCGGAGATCACCGACCTCGGCTCCGCGACCGGTACCTTCGTGAACGACCGCCGGGTCCAGTCGCAACCCCTGGAACCCGGCGACGTCATCCGCATCGGCGCGTCGCAGTTGCGGTTCGCGCCGGTCGCCGCCTGCGGCTCGGAGTCCGCGCCCGCGGACGGCGGCGAGACGAGCGATGCGCAGCTCCTCATCGAGAGCCGCACGTGGAAGGGCGTTCGCCGCCGCTTCAACCAGAGCGCGGTCCCCGCCTCGCCGGAGCCGTCGGACGGGCCGCGCACCGCGCGGTTGCGCCAACGACTCGCCGCGATCTGCCAGATGTCGAACACCGTGCACGGTCTCTCGGATCTGGACCGCATCGTGGACGTCGTCGCGGAGACCGTCCTCACCGTGTCGGGCGCGATGCGCGGCGCGATCATCATGAAGAGCCCCCGAACGGGCGAGATGGAGACCGCGGTCACCCGGACGCGCGTGGAAGGGGGCGCCGAGGCGGACTTCTCCGTCAGCCGCACCATCCTGGACGAGGCGACCCAAAAGGGGTACTCGGTGTTGACCGGCGACGGCAATGCGGACGCGCGCTTCTCGAGCAACCGTTCCATCGTCCTGCAGGGGACCCAGAGCGTCATGTGCGTGCCGCTCAAGGCGGACGAACGGGTCCTGGGGGCGATCTACGTGGAAGGCTCGGCCTACGGCGGCGCGTTCACGGAAGCCGACCTGTCGCTCCTGGCCGCCGTCGGCTACCAGGCCGGTCTGGCTCTCGATCGCGTGAGCCTCGTGGCCGATCTCGAGCGTCTCTTCTTCGGCACGTTGGAGACGCTCGTCGCGGCGATCGAGGCGAAGGACCCGTACCTGGAGAGCCACGCGAGGAACGTCGGCGTCTTCGCGGAACGCATGGGGAAGGCCCTCGATCTGCCGCACCACGACCTCATGGTGCTGCGGCTGGGCAGCATGCTTCACGACATCGGCAAGATCGGCGTGCCCCGGGCCATCCTCCTCAAGGAGGGGCGCCTCGACGAGGAGGAGATGGCGGAGATCCGCAAGCACCCCGAGGCGGGGGCGCGGATCGTGAGCCGGATTCCCCGGATCGAACGCCTCGTGGACGTGGACGAGATCACCTCGACGATCCGCCACCACCACGAGCGGTGGGACGGCGACGGGTACCCCGCCCGGCTCGCGGGCGAGGCCATCCCGCTCGCGGCGCGGATCCTGGCCGTGGCCGACACGTACGACGCCGTCACCCACGAACGGCCCTACCACAGCGCGTTGAGCCCCGAGGAAGGCGCCGCGCTGCTGCGGGAGGTCGCCGGCACGCAGCTCGACGCGCGGCTGGTGGCCGTGTTCCTCGAGCTCTTCGAGCGCGGCGAGATGACCGACCCGGCCCACCCCGCCACGGCGAGCCTGACGGGAGCCCGAGGGCCCGGCGGCTCGTGTCGTGCTGTCTCAGCTTCCGGCGAAACGCAGGACGACACACGTGACGTCGTCATCGGGCGGGCGCTCGCCCCGGAAGGCGTCCAGGTCGGCGATCAGTCCCCGCTGGATGCCCTCGGCCCGTAGGGCGGTGGTGGCGTGCCGGTCGAGGGAGGCGCGGAGTCGCTCCTCGCCGTACATCTCGCCCCGGGCATCGTGGCACTCGTAGATGCCGTCCGTGTAGAGCACAAGCACGTCGCCGGGATCCGCTCGAAGCGGGTCGGCCACGCGGAAGGCGGCGTCCGTCCACCACCCCAGCGCGGGCCCGGTGCGGGTCAGCTCCGACAGTTCGCCGTCGCTCCGCCGGAGCAGGGGCGGGTTGTGCGCCGCGCTGGCGTAGACCACCTCGCGCGTCGTCGGGTCCACGAGCCCGATGAACAGGGTCATGAAGTCGTAGGGCTCCATGTCTTCGGTCAGGAATCGGTTGACGGAGGTCAGCGCGACTTCCGGGGGATCCCCGTCACGCATGTGCCGCCGCACGAGAGCGCGGGTCTCCGAGGAGTAGAGGGCGGTCCGGATGCCTTTTCCGCTGACGTCGCCGATCACCAGCGCGATCCGTCCGTCAGGACGACGGATGACGTCGTAGTAGTCGCCGCTGAGATGGAGGCACACGCTCGCGTGGGCGGCGATGTCGAGGGAGGCCGGCATGGACGTCTCGTGGGGCGTGAACCGTTCCTGCACCTGCCGGGCGAGGGCGATCTGCTCCTCGATCCGCCGTCGCAGGCTGCTCTCGTCGAGCAGGTGGCGTGCCTCGAGGGCGGTGCCGATCAGCGCGGCGAGAGCACGGAACACGCGGAGCTCCGTGTCGCCGAACTCCCGTCGCTCCCGGTGGGCGTGGACGTACAGGACACCGACGGGCTTCGACTGGAAGGCCAGGCGTACGGCCATGCCCGACTGCATCCGGATGGCCGGGAGGCTTTGCCCGGGATCGACGTCCGGCGGGAAGCCCGTCCACACGGTCGGGGTGCCGGTCTCCCAGACGGTACGGGCCACCTTGCGGCTGTAGGCGAAGCGCCGACGGCCGCCCGGTTCCGCCTCGACCACGACGACCGCGCGGAAGCCGTCGCCGTGCGGTTCGAGGAGAAGGCCCTCGTCCGCGCCGGTGACGGCGACGGCCCGGCCGACGGCCTCCCGGACCTGTCGCTTCTCGTCCGTCTCCACGTACAGGCTCTGGAGCGTCTGCATGATCAGGCGGACGTTCCTGTGGTCCGTCACCGCGTCCCCGGTGAGGAAGTCCCAGGAGTCGTGTTCACCGACCGTCATCCCGCCCCCCCGACGGCGGTCCCTCAGCGACCCAGGAAGCGGGCCTCCCCGCCGCCCGCGTCGGCGAGGTCCCGCAACAGGTCACGGGGAGAGCTCCCCATCCCGATGCAGTGGATCTCGGCGTGGCGGAAGAGGTTCTGGCGCTGCGCGGAGAGGACGATGTTGGCGGCCATCGCGTAGACGGCGCGCGTGGCGCGGGGACCGGTTCCGGAGCCGTAGCTGTCCATGTTGGGGACGCCGTCGCTCAAGACGAAGATCGTGTCGAATCCGTTCTGCAGGTGGCGGAGGTCCACGAAGGCGTCCTTCTCGTCCACGCCGTGATCGTCGAAGGCGAAGGCGAGCTCGAGCCCGCGGTGGAGATTCGTGGATCCGGCCGCCGAGAGACCGTCCACGGCTCGGCAGCCCTTCTCCACATTCCGCTTGGTCGCGCGTAGCGGACTGCGCGTGGCGGGAAGCGGGCTGGCATCCGACGAGAAGGCCACGATCGCGAAACGCTGGTCTTCGTCGAGGCTCCGGAGCGAAGCCTTGAGCGCTTCCCGGACGAGGTCGAGCCGCGTCCGGATGGCGTGCCAGGGCAGGTCGTCGATTCCCTTCCACGCGTCCGGGTCGTCCTCCGGTCCCGGGGGAACGACGCCGGGAGACGCGCCCCCCGTCGCGGGCCCCCTGCGGGGTCGCGGTGCGATGGCCCTCGGGAGGCGCAGGTCGCCGATGGGCATGTTCATGGAGCCCGAGACGTCGATCACGTAGCAGATGTTGCGACCCCGGGCGCGGATCCCCAGGAAACTGGGCGTGGTCTTGCTCTCCGTGGCGTAGCCGCCGCGTCGCAGCGCCTTCGCGGCCCGTCGCTCCTCCAGGAGACGGCGCCACGCGCCGGCGTCGAGCCAGACGGCGTCGCTGTCGAGGAGGCGGGCGAGGCGGCGCGCGATCACGAGCTTCGTGCGGGGGCTCGACCACTCGCTCTCCAGGACGGTCAGGGCGGGTTCGACGTCCGTCGCACGGACATCGCTCTTTCCCTCGAGGCCGGCGAGCCAGAGCCGGGCCGCGGACTGAGCGAGAACGGTTCGTTCCGGCTCGTCCTCGGGCAGGTTGTCCAGCACGGAGCGGGCGATGTCGAGGCTCTTCGGGCTCGGCGCGATCGCGAGCGCCTCCAGGGCCGCCGCCCGGTGGAAGGGCTCGTCCACGAACGCGCGCGCCGCGAGTTGCACGTAGATCTGCCGATCCGTCCCGGCCCAGCGGTGGAACACGTGCCAGGCGAGCCACGCATCCTCGGGACGAGAGAGCTCCTTGCGGAGGATCGAGAGCAACTCGCGCGCGTGGGTGGGTCCGCCGAAGGCCCGGGCGAGGATCGGCGCGAGGAGCTCGCGCAGGTGCTCGGGATGGGCTCCGGGGTGGCGGTAGACGTCCAGCAGCTTGTCGAGGGCCTCCGGGCTCCCGGTCCCCGCGAGGGCGCGAGCCGCGTCCACGCGCGGGGCGAGCGCCTCCAGCCGAGCCACGGCGTCCCACTGCTTCAGCGCCCGTTCGACCGCCTCGTCCCGGTCCCGGGCGCGCGCCGGGGCCGGTGCCACGACCGCGAGGGCCCCGGCGAGGACGAGGAGGAAGGCCCCGCCCGGCAGGCGTGCGCGGAAACGGGGGGCGGCGGCAGGCGGCATGGCGGGATCCGCCTCCAGGGTACCGGCTTCGTCACCCCCGGGGCAGTTCGACCAGGTACCAGGTCCCGTCCACCCGGGCCACGGTCACGTGCATCGGAGCGATGGACGGGGGGAGCGTCACCACGGCCTCGTCGTCGCCGCGGGGTTCGACCTCGAAGCCGCCCGCCGCTTCCTGGATCCGCCTCCGCGCCGCGTCGCCTTCCAGGGGCGGGGGGACGTTCTTCCGGAACTGCTCGAGGACGGCTTTGCGGAACGCCGCATCCGAGACGTTGCCCTTGACGAGGCCCTTCTCGCGTTCGCGGAGGGTGGGCCAGTACACCACCCGCTCGAACAGGTCGGCATCGGCCGTCAGGAAGGCGAGGGTCGTCCGCATGGCCGCGGCCAGCGGGGTCGTGGCCGGCTCATCGAGGGGCACGTCCTCCGCGGACGGTTCGGGATCCCCCTCCCCGCCCTCCGCCGGGCGCAGCTCGAACGCGGGGGCGCCGGGACCGACGAGGCGGATGCGGAGGACGTCCCGCGTCGTGGCGTCCAGGACGACGGTCGTCTTCCGCGCGTCGGTCTCCCCCTCCAGATCGAGCCGCCACGCGGCGTGCTCCTCCTCCGTGGACCCGGACAGGTGGATCCGGACGCCGACGAACGGCTTCTCGGCGCGGAGGTACTCCCAGTCCGGCCGGAAGAGACGCGTGCTCCACGTCGCCTCCTTCCGGGGGACCTCGCGCGCGAGGAGCACGAGGGAGGACACGCCGAGGAAGCACGGGCCCTCCCTCACGGCGCGCTTCGTCATCGGCTGGCGGCCCGCGCCGGTGACCTCGACGGCGTACGCGTCGCCGTCCCGGTGGAAGGCGTAGACCAGCGCATCGGGACCGACGCCCTCCACCCAGCGTCCCCGCACGGGGACGAGTTGGCGGTCCAGCCAAGCGTCGATTTCCGTACGCCCCCGGATCCGCTCGGGGCCGCGACCGACCTCGAGGACCTCGCGCACGTGCCAGTGGGCGGGAGCGGCCGGCGCATCCGCGAGCGGGGCCGCCTCGGCCGAGAGGGTGGCCTTCCCGACGGACCGGCCCTCCGCCAGGACCGCGAGCCGCGTGTGGAAGGCGTGGGCCTCGTCCGGCGCGGGGAGCGTTCCCAGGGAGGGCGGCGTGGACGGTGCGTCCTCCCCCGCGGCCACCGGGAGGGCCGGAAGCAGCGAGCAGAGGAGGAGAAGGACGGGCCGTCGAAGCATGGGAGCGGCCGCTCGCGAGGGGTGGGGGACGGTGACCCGGAAAGGTCCGCTACATTCTGCCGCGATCCGAGGCCCGGTCACCAAGCGTCACGAAGAGGGAGGTCGCGCACATGCACATGCCCCATACCGGTCACGGACCGCGGCTCGTCGCGTGTCTCGCGTCCGTCGCGCTCGCATCGGCGCTGCTCGCCGGCTGCGGGGGCGGCGGGGGCGGGGGCGCTGGCGCGAGTCCGCCCCCGCCGCTGCCGGTCGTGGACGTCGCCGTCCGCGGGATCGGGCAGAACGGGGCGTGGGTGCACCTCTACCGGGACGTGCTGCACCGACCGACCACCGGCACGCCCCCCGACGTGCGGGTCGCCGTGTCCCCCGACGCCGCAGGCATCGCCTTCACGGGGACGGAGCTCGTCGTGGCCGACGACATCGGCACGGCCGGGCAACAGAAGCTCCGCGTCTACCGCGCGGCGGATCTCTCGACGCCCTCGCCCACCCCGACCGCGATCCTCACCGTTCCGGCACCGGCCGGCGCCGTGAACGCGCGTTTCCGGGACCTCGTCGTCCAGGGCGGTGACGCCTACCTCTACACCTCGTACGACGACAACGCCTTCCCGCGGACGTACTGGGACGAGATCCAGGTGTACCGGGGCATCGACGCTTCCACCAACGCGTCCTCGCCGGACGCGACGCTCACGCTGGCGCAGTACACGTCGGGCGGCATCTTCCAGGGCTCGTACGGCCTGGCCGTGGACGACGACTCGCTGGTCGCGCTGAACCACGACTCGCTCTTCGTCGCTCTCGACCCCCCGGGTCTCACCGGCGCACAGGCCCCCGATCGCACGCTCACGCAGGCAGGCGACCTCGGCTTCACCGGCAGCGGGCTCGAGGTCCACCTGGGGGCCGGCGAGCTCCACGTGGGCTTCATCGGGTCCGTGTGGGTGTACGCCGATCCGGCCGCGCTGACGGCCGCGAGCGTCCCGCGCGTGGAGTTGGGCGGCCCCTCGGACGTGTTCCCCGCGCCGAACGCCATGGTCCGTCTGGGGGACCGGTTCTTCACGGGAGGCGTCTACCTGGTGTCTCCGATTGCAGTGGTGGGCTTCGATCTGGACGGGACCGTCCCGTTGTTCGCCCTGCCCGACGTGGTGCTCGGCCCGCCGACCGTGGGGGAGCAGCGGATCGACGGCGCCGCCGACACGCTCTGCGTCGCGGGACGGGACACGGCGGTCGTCGGCTGCTACGGCCGCGCCTCCACCCTCCGGGACGACGACGTCCCCGACGTCTACTTCTTCGATCGGGACGTCCTCCAGATCGCCGAGATCCGGGCCGCCGCGAGGTAGGGGGCGAGAAGGGGCGCCGCGCGCCGTTCGACCGGGCCGGCGCCCCGGCGCGGGCGGGGTCACGCGAGGGGGAGGTTCCGCTCGCGCTGCTCCACGTGGCAGTGGACGCGGTGGCCGTCGCCGGCGAGGGCCGCCGGGGGATCCGCCTCGGCGCAGATCGGGAGTTCGGCCACGGGGCAACGCGGGTGGAACCGGCACCCCGTCGGCGGGTTCAGCGGGCTCGGCGGATCCCCCGGCAGGATGATGCGCGACTTCTTGTGCCGTGGGTCGGCCACGGGTACGGCGCTGAAGAGCGCGCGCGTGTACGGGTGCACGGGGTCCTTGAAGAGGTCCACGGAAGGCGCCGTCTCGACGATGCGCCCCAGGTACATCACCGCGACCCGGTCCGCGAGGAACTCCACCACGGAGAGATCGTGGGCGATGAACAGATAGGCCAGGTCGTGCCGCTCCTGCAGGTCCCGCAACAGGTTGATCACCTGCGCCTGGACGGACACGTCGAGCGCGGAGATCGCCTCGTCGCAGACGATGAAGTCGGGCGACAGCGCCAGAGCCCGGGCGATGCCGATGCGCTGCCGCTGGCCACCCGAGAATTCGTGGGGGTAGCGCGTCACGTGCCGGCGGAAGAGCCCGACCTGCTCCAGCAGGTCCTCCACGCGGTCCTGGACATCCGATCCCCTCGCCAGCCCGTGGACGCGCATGGCCTCGCCGACGATGTCGAGCACGGTCTTGCGCGGATTCAGGGACGAGTAGGGGTCCTGAAAGATGATCTGCATGCGGCGTCGGAGTCGCCTGAGGTCGGGGCCGTTCGCCGCGCGGACGTCCGTCCCGTCGAAGAGGATCGTCCCGCCCGTGGGTTCGATCAGCCGCAGGATCGACCGACCGGCCGTCGTCTTGCCGCAGCCCGACTCGCCGACGAGGCCGAGCGTCTCGCCGCGGCCGACGGCGAGATCCACGTCGTCCACCGCCTTCACGTTCCCGACCGTCCGCGAGAAGAGCCCCTGCTTCACGGGGAACCACTTCTCGAGGTTCTTCACCTCCAGGAGTCGGGGCATGGCGGTCACGAGCGGTTCTCCCAGACCTCGTCGTCCTCGAGTCGGGCGGGCCGACCCTCCGGGATCAGCCAACAGGCCGCCCGCTGGCCGCCGCCGAGGTCGAAGTCCGGGGGTTCTTCGGTCCGGCACCGGTCGAACGCGTAGGGGCAGCGGGGATGGAACTTGCAGCCGGTGGGGAATTCCAGCGGATTCGGGACCTCGCCCGCGATCGTGTCGAGCTTCTCCTTGCGGGCTCCGAGCCGCGGGAGCGCGTGGAAGAGGCCGATCGTGTAGGGGTGCGTGGGCTTCTCGAACAGGGTGTTCACGTCGGCGTACTCGACGATCTTGCCCGCGTACATGACCGCCACCTCGTCCGCCACCTCGGCCACCACGCCGAGGTCGTGCGTGATGATCAGCACGGACATCCCGAACTCCTCCTGGAGGCTTCCGATCAAGTCCAGGATCTGGGCCTGGATCGTCACGTCCAGCGCCGTCGTCGGTTCGTCGGCGATGAGCAGCTTCGGGTTGCAGACGAGGGACATGGCGATCATCACGCGCTGTCGCATGCCGCCGGAGAGCTGGTGGGGGTACTCGTCGACGCGCTTCTCGGGCGAGGGGATCCCGACCTTGTCGAGGACCTCGATCGCCAGCCGGCGCGCCTCCGCCACGGAGACGCCGAGGTGCAGCACCGCCGGTTCCATGATCTGGTAGCCCACCGTGAACACCGGATTCAGCGACGTCATCGGCTCCTGGAAGATCATGCCGATGTCCTTGCCCCGGATGCGCTGCATCTCTCGCATCGTGAGCGAGGCGAGGTCCTTCCCGCAGAACTGGATCCGACCGCCGACGATCCGTCCCGGCGGATCCGGGATCAACCGCATGATCGAGAGAGCGGTCACGCTCTTGCCGCACCCCGACTCGCCGACCACGCCCAGCGTCCGTCCGCGGTGGATGTCGTAGGACACGCCGTCCACGGCCTTCACGACGCCCGCGTCCGTGAAGAACCAGGTCTGGAGGCTCTGGACGGACAGCAGGACGTCACCGCTTCCCTCCGCCATGCGCTACCTCCTCAGTTTCGGGTCGAGAGCATCGCGGAGACCCTCGCCGAGAAGGTTGAAGACGGTCACCACGAAGAAGATGGCGAAGCCCGGCGCGAGGATCATGTGCCATTGACCCTGGTCGCGTCCGTTCGTCAGGATCTGCCCCCAGGAGGGAGCCGTCGTGTCGCCCAGGCCGAGGAAGGCCAGCGCCGACTCGACGAGGATGGCCGCCGCGATCCCGAACGTCGCTGCGACGAGAACCGGGCCGAGGCAGTTGGGGAGGACGTGCCCGAAGATCACCCTCCGCTGGGGCAGGCCCTGCGCCTGCGCCGCGGTCACGTAGTCGAGGCCGCGCTGGCGGAGGAACTCGCCGCGGACCAATCGGCTCACGCCCGGCCATCCCACGATTCCGATCCCGGCCATGATCAGGAAGATGCTCCGGGTCTCGAAGACGGCCACGATCGTGAGGAGGAGGAAGAGCACGGGGAAGCACAGCATGATCTCGATGAGGCGGGAGATCACGATGTCCACCCAGCCGCCGTAGTAGCCGGCGAGGCTCCCGAGGAAGACCCCGATCGTGACGTAGATGGAAACGGCCACCAGGCCGATCGTGAGCGAGATCCGGGCGCCGTAGAGGAGGCGCGCCGCGACGTCCCGCCCGTTCATGTCGCAGCCGAGTGCGTTTTCCCCGTTCGGCTTGTCGAGCGAGCGCTGGATCGGCGCCATGCCCGTCTCGCCCACGTTGTTGGGATGAAAGGGGATCGGCGGCATCGTGGCGGCCGCGCGCCCCTCGGCGAACGCGAGGTCCGTCGTGAGCTCCGCCGCCTGGGCCGGCGTCGGTCGCGAGGTCTCGATACGCTGCCGGATGGAGCGGGCCAGGGCCAGGCGCTCCGGGGCGGTCGCGCTCGCCGCATCCATCCGCCGCCGCCAGTCCACCACCGTCTGGGTGGAGCGCCAGGGGCCCATGAGGAGGACGAAGGCCGTCACGAAGAGGACGGCGACCCCCATGCGGGCGATCCGCTGGCGGCGCGAGCGGCGCAGGTCGCCGGCGGCCTCGTCCGGACGCCGGGCGGCGTAGACGGAGAGACCCGCCCCGGGAATGCCGAAGAGGACGAGCATCCACCCCAGGGTCGAGAACCCGCCGAGCAGGAGGCAGAAGACCGCGTAGAAGCCGACGAAACCCGCCCAACCGGCCGCGCCCGCGAGCAGGGTGACGGCGGGGGTGGTTCGCCTGCCGAACCGCCACAGCCCGACGAGATAGGCCGCCAGGAGCGCGGCGAGGACGGCGGTGAGGAGGAGCGAGAGCCCCAGGAGATTCCATCCGGCCGAAGCCCCGACCCCGAGGGCGAGATACAGCGTGACGAGGACGGCGGTGAGGGTCGGGAAGGCCAGTGCGAGGAGGATCCACCCCACGAAGGCGGGGCCGGCCGCGAGGATGAAGGCGCCGGCGGCGAGCCGGGCCACGGACCCCGTCCACGGGAGCGAGGGCAGCAGGAACGTCCAGCAGACCCCCCGGACGACGTCCGTCGCCATCCCCCCGGGCTCCATGAGCTTCGCCGAGAGGAGGAGACCGAGGCCCGCTGCGACGGCCAGGACGTCCGCGCGACGGAAGGGCGCGAACCACGTGACGATCCGCTCGCCGCGCGCGCGCCGGTCGAGGACGGCGGGCACCCTCGCCGCCACGAGCCAGATCGCCCCGACGACGAGCAGGAGGTTGAAGAAGACGTCCACCCCGCTGGCGTAGACGAAGCGGTCGAACAGATCCGCCAGAAGGGGCGTCTCGAGCCTCCCGCCGATCCAGGCGACCAGGGGGATGTTCATCGCTACGAGCGGCGCGCCCACCGCGATCACGAAGAGGGCGAGCGCGGTTCGTCCGGCGCCCATCGCGATGTGGTTCTTGGCGAGCTGCGAGCCCACCACCGCCCAGTACGACACGGTCGCCCGGGGCGGCGCGGGGGCGGAGTTCGCCGTGCTCACGAGTAGGAGATCCTCGGGTCGAGCACGGCGTACAGGATGTCGGAGATCAGGATCCCCACGAGCGTGAGCACGGCGACGATCAGGATCTCGCCCGCGACGATGTTGTAGTCGCGGTTGTTGATCGCGTCGATGACGAGGAGCCCCATCCCCTTCAGGTTGAAGATGTACTCCACGACGACCGAGCCGCCGATGAGTGTGGGCAGGACCGTGCCCAGGAGCGTGACCACCGGCATCATGCCGTTTCGCGCCGCATGGCGGAAGATCACGGCCTGCTCGCCGAGGCCCTTCGCGCGGGCCGTCCGGATGTAGTCGGATCGGATGACGTCGAGCATGCCCGTCCGCGCGTACCGGGAGAGGGCGGCGAGGCCGACGTAGCTCATGACGATGATCGGGAGGGTCATGTGCCAGATCGTGTCGCCTAGCTGGGCCCAGGTGTTGAGCTGGTCGAAATGCTCGCTGTGGAAGCTCGAGTTCGGGAACCAGTCGAAGGGGTCGCCGACGGTCAGGGCCTGGAGGAAGACGGTTCCGACGAAGAACTGGGGAAGGCTGTACAGGAGGAAGAGGACGACGGTCAGGGTGCGGTCGGTCCGCGTGTAGGGCTTGACGGCGCTGAAGATGCCGAGGGGGATGGCGAGGAAGTAGGAGATCAGGATCCCGAGCCCCGAGATCGTCAGCGTCACCGGCAGGCGTTCGAGGATCAGCCCGACGACCGGGCGCTTGTAGACGTGGCTGACCCCGAGGTCGAGGCGGAGCACGTTGCCCCAGTACGTGGCGAACTGGGTGTCGCTGAACCCGATCTTCAGCCGCTGCCAGAAGCTCCAGCGCCAGCGGTCCGCATGGTCCTCGAACCACTGCTTCCACTTCTCGACGACGGGCGCGCGTGCGGAGGCAGGGTCCCCCTCCTGCCACTTCCACTTGGCGAGTTCGATGTTCTCCGTCATCCACCGCTCGTTCCGGGCGATGGTGGCCTCGTCGAGCTCGCGGCCGTACGGCTTCTCGGGCGGGCGGTACGCGTTGAGCCGGAGCCAGTAGAGGATGCGGTCCTGCTCCGTGTCCGTCGTCCTCCCCAGGAGCTGCACCAGCGCGGGGACGGCGTAGTAGCCCCAGTCTTCCAGGCGCTCCTTGGCCTTTCGTTTCTCCTTGATGGTGGCGCCGTCGCTCGTCTCCGCACGGACGGCCTGCCGCACCTCCTCCGGATCCAGGGACGTCCAGGTGTTGTAGAAAACGGGGCGGTCGAGGGCGAACTGCCGGCGGAAGAGACGCTGCGACTCCCCCTTCTCCCGCTCCTTGGTGGGATCGCTTGCCAGACCGGTGTCGGACCCGAAGGCCTTCGTCTTCTCGCCGGGGCGGCCCGGCGCCGCCACCATCAGGAGCCAGACGATGAGCGTGATCCCGAAGAGGGTCGGGATCATGAGAAGGAGGCGCTTGAGGATGTACGTCCTCACGAAGGCGGCTCCCTAGCGCTCGATCCACATCGGGAAGGTCCTCAGGAACGGGCTGATCTTGTAGGTGAACTGCGCGTTCTTGAGTTCCTTCCGCGCCACCATGAGGCGGCTCCGCCACCCGAAGAAGGTATAGGGCTGCTCCTCGTAGAGGGTCCGTCCGATCTCGCGGACGATCTGGATGCGGCGCTCGTGGTCCACCGTCTCACGGAGCTCGTCGGAGAGCCGGTCCACCTTCTCGTTGCTGAACTCGATGAAGTTGGACGATCCGGGGTCCTTGATCCCGCGGCTGTGCCAGATCTGGTCGAAGTCGTGTTCCCAGCCGTTGGTCACCCAGAGCAGGCTGCACGCCTCGAATTCGCGGTCCTCCAGCTTCTTCTGGTAGACCGCCCACTCGAACGACTGGGGTTTCATCCGGACCCCGATCGTCAGCAGGTCGTTCGCGTACTGGTTGACCGCGGCCTCGAAGTCGGGGGAGGGGCCGGGCCACGAGAGGGTGAACGTGAAGGGCATCCTCTCGCCGTTCACGACCTTCTCCCGGAGCCCCGTTGCGTCGTTCAGCTTCCAACCGGCCTCGTCGAGGAGGCGGGCGGCCTTGTGGAGGTCGAAGGGGAGCGGCTCGAGGGTCGGGTCGGCCTCGGGGCTGTCGGGGTAGACGGGGCTCGACATGGGCCGGTAGAGCCCGAGGAAGATCTTCTCGCACATTTCGAAACGGTTGCACGCGTAGGTCAGCGCCGTCCGGACCCGCTTGTCGGTGAAGAGGGGATGGGTGTTCTTCCACCCGAAGTAGAGATAGGCGGGGCGATGGCTGATCCAGTGGACGATGTCGCCGTTCACGAACGGGCTGTTCGCGTCGTTGTTGTCGAGGATCTTGTCCTTGTACTGGGGGGCGTTCAGGCGCCCCAGGTTGATCTCCCCCCCTCGATCTTGAGCAGGTTCGTCACCGGGTCCGGGAACACCAGCAGCCGCCGGCGTCGGATCGGATAGTGCTTGCCGTCCCGGATCCCGTACCACTCCTCGAACCGTTCGAGGACGATCCGTTGGCCGGACTCGAACGAGACGAAGCGGTAGGGGCCGCAGCCCACGACGCCGACGCGGTTCAGGAAGTGGTCGTTGAACGACTGGCCCAGCGTGGCGTCCGGGAAGCGGCGGCCGTCCTCGCCGTACGCGTACACGAACTCGGGCATGACCGTCATGCCGAGCGTGTAGGAGATCGAGTGGAAAAGCGTCTTCTTCCACTTGACGACGACCGTGTAGTCGTCCACGACGGTCACGTCCTCGACGTCGCGATAGTAGCCACGCAGGGGCGCGCAGTCCGTCTGCGGGTTCAGGATGACGGCCAGCGTGAAGGCGTAGTCCTTCGCCGTCACCATGTGGCGGCCGGCGAGGTGGGGGTAGCGCCCCAGGTCCACGGGCGGCTCGTGCCAGACGGCGTCGCGCCGGAAGAAGAGGGTGTACTCCTTGAAGTCCGGGCTCACCTCGATGCGGCGGCAGAGGGAGGGAGCCCAGCGCGAAGGATCCTCGACGTGGCGGACCGCCGCGGTGCCGCCGACGTAGGTCTCGATGTCCTGCGTCAGGCCGCCTTCGTTCTCGGTGACGAAGTTGAAGCCCTTCGGCTCCGGCCCGTACCACTGGCCGGTGACGCCGTCCACGTGGTCGGCTGACTCGGGGGGGATCTCCGGGAACGGGTCCTCGCTCAGGTAGTTGACGTACCGGCCGGGCGTGCCGAGAGGCCGTGAGGGGTCGGCGTGCCGGTCGAGCTCGGCGTCGGACGGTCCCGTCTCGGCGGGCCGGGAGGGGCCCTGCGCCCCCCCTCCCATGCGGATGGCCCGCGCGAGATCCTCGACCGCGCGAGACTGATCCGACACGCTTCGCTCGAGACTCGTGAGCTTGTCCTCGACGTTCGCCTTCTGACAGGTCGAGACCCCCACGAGGAAGGCCAGCGCCAGGAACGCCAGGGCCTTGAAGAGCGTGAGTAGAGGGCTTTGCTGCATCGCCGACGTCGCTCCTCCGCACCGGCCTGAAGGCTACGGGAGGAGGCGCGACGGCGATAGCCCTGGCTGCGCCGCACGGTCGGCGCGCCCGGGGACGGAGCCCCGAGCGCGCACGGGAGCCCCCCGGAGGCAGACCGGGGTGGGGCCCCCCGTTCGTTCCGCGGGGTGCGTGCTCAGCGGAGGCGCAGGACCACCCAGCGCGCGCCGCGTTCTCCGCGGACGCGAAGGAGGACGCCGCCGTCCTCGTCGGAAGAGAGCGCCTTCTCGAAGGCGTCCACCGACGTCACGGGTTCGCGATCCACGCTCTCGACGACGTCGCCGGGCGCGAGACCGGCCAGCGCGGCCGTCGATCCGGGCGCCACGCCGGTGACGACGACCCCGCGATCCACGTCGAAAGGCAGCCGGGCGCGAAGCGCGTCGTCGAGCGGCGCGAGCTGCAAACCGAGTCCCTCCGCACGGGACGTCGGCGTCGCGGGGGTGGGGGTGGACGGCGCGTCGTCCTTGCGGCTTCCGAGACGCACCCGGACCTCGCGGCTCGCCCCGTCGCGGTAGAGGGTGATTCGGACCTCCGTCCCCGGGCGCGCGAGCGCGATGGCGTTCCTGAGCGCCCCGCCGTTGTCCACGGGGTGGCCATCCACCGCGACGACCACGTCCCCGGTGGTCACGCCGGCCTTCGCGGCGGCGCCGTCCGGCTGGACCTCGTTGATCAACGCGCCGCCGGGCCGGCCGATGTGGAAGGCCTGGGCCAGGTCGGGGGTGAGATCCTGGATGCCGACGCCCAGGAAGCCTCGGGAGACCTTGCCGGTCTCACGGAGCTGGCGGGAGATGTCCCGGACGATGTTCGCGGGCACCGCGAAGCCGATCCCCATGTAGCCGCCGCTGCGGCTGAAGATCGCGCTCGTGATGCCGACGACCCGGCCGTCCAGGTCGAGCAAGGGGCCGCCGGAGTTCCCGGGGTTGATCGCCGCGTCGGTCTGGATGAAGTCCTCGAGCGCGTTGATGCCGACCTCGTTGCGGCCCTTCGCGCTGACCACGCCGGCCGTGACGGTCTGCGTGAGCCCGAAAGGATTACCAATGGCGATTACCCAGTCGCCCACGCGGATCAGGTCGGAGTCGGCGAGGTCGAGGTGGGGCAGCCCTTGGGCCTCGACGCGGATCAAGGCCACGTCGGAGTTCTTGTCGGCGCCGACGAGGCGGGCCTGGTATTCGCGACCGTCCTGCATGCGCACCGTGATGCGTTCGGCATCCTGCACGACGTGGGCGTTCGTGAGAATGAGCCCGTCCTCGGACATGACGAAGCCGGAGCCCTGGCCGTGGCGGGGCATCGACCGGCCGGGCCCCGCGAACGGGATCAGGAACGGCAGCTCCTGGCTCGCCTGGACGTGCGCGTCCACTTCGATGAACACGACGGCGGGCCGCGCCTTCTCGGCGACGTCGGCGACCGCGCGGCCGAGCTCCTTGGCGGAGGCCACCGCCGGCGATGCGCGATCGCCCGGTTGCTGGCCGCGCGCGAGCGGGGAGAGGAGGAGGCCCGCGGATCCGGCGACGAGCAGGAGGACCGCGAGTCGGGGTGCGATGCCGCGGGGCAGACAGACCTTCACCTTCGAACTCCTTTCTGGGCGGCACCGGGCGGAGGAGCCCGGCGCCGTCGTCCCCCGCGGGCCGCGTGGAAGCGTCGGGCCCGCGGGACGTTCTTCGGGGCAACCTACGTCCCTGCCGCGCGGGATGTTGGTCCGGGCGGCGGTACGGGGGAGGGAGCCGCGTGCGGCGGCGCCCGTTCTCCGTCACTCGGCGTCGGTCGCCCGGCCCGGCACGGGATCGCGGCCGGGGCGCTGTTGCCGGCGAAGACGCGTCACGCAAGAGGGGCAGATGGAGTGGGTGACCCGGACGTTCGGTTCTTGCGGGATGAAGTGAGCAACGGGGATCCAGTGGTCCTCGCGCGTTCGCACCCGGGAACACCAGGCGCAGAGCCGGATGAGGCCCTCTTCCTCTCGCTCGTAGAAGGGCGATCGACCCTCGTGGCGCGCGGCCTCCAGGAGGGCCGCAACGCGGTCGAGCAAGGCCTTCTGCTCGTGCGCGAAGCCGGCGCGGAGCGTGGCGAACCACGTGTAGTCCTCGCGGGTCGCCGTGGAGAGCTCCGGAAGATCGCGCATGAGCGCGTCGAGCTGCCGGATGCGCTCGAGGGTGGCGGAGGCCGCGACGTCGTAGGCGCGGCGCGCCAGCTCGGGGGGGCCGCCCGCGCGTTCGACGGCGCCGGCGAGGACGCCTCCGCACTGGATGGCGTTCTCGGTCAGGTGGGGATCGGATCGCACCGCCTCGAGGCGTTCCAGCGCGTCGGCCGCCCCACGGAGGACGGCCTCCGCGTCGCCCGCCTTCTCCAGGACCCGGACGCGCGCGGCCAGCAGGTCGAGCTGAGCGGAAAGGGGGACCCCGGGGACCGCCAGCCCCTCGTCGATCGCCTGGACCGCGGCCTTGGGTTCGCCGGCCTTCTGGCAGAGTTCCGCGCGGAGGTAGTGGATCATCGCTTCGAGGCGCGGATCGACGTCCACCCGGGGGGCCTGGTCGATGGCGTCCAGCCAGCGGCGCGCGCCGTCCAGGTCGCTGAGCCAGCACGCGGCCTCGAACCGCGCGTAGAGGCTGCGGTCCCGGGTCGCCGGGTACGGGGGCGCCTCCTCGCCCAGGCGCCCCAGGGCCTCGTCCATCTCGCGGATGAGGTCCCGCAGACGTGAGTGCAGGTCGAGTTGGCAGTAGATCGACGCCATGTTCGCCAGGTGCAGGACGACGAGGCGCCAATCGCCCCGGCCGCGGTCGATCGCGAGGGCGCGGCGATAGAGCAGCAGGGCCTCGAAGTTGCGACCGTGGATGCCGTAGAAGGTCCCGAGATTCCCGCACGCCCGGCTCTCGGCGGCCGAGCCCACGCCGCGGGTGAGTCGGAGGGCCTCCCTCAGCGCGGCCTCGGCCTCCTCCAGACGGCCCTCGAACGCCAGGTGCCGCCCGCTCTCCATCAGCTCCTTGACGTGCTCGTCGTCGCTCATTCCGGCCCCGGGGGTCAGCCCGTCCGGACGGTGGATGCGCGGTCCACGCTGCCACGGGGGGCGCCGCGGCCGAAGGCCGGGGACGGGCGGTTGCGGCGCGGTGCCGGGCCCGGGACCATGACCGCGGAGGCCCGCACCATGAAGACCATCGTCATCGGCACTTTCCTGGGGTTCCTGCTCGGAGCCGCGTTCCTCGCCGCCTGCGGAAGCAACGGCGATGGCGCGAGTCCGGCTGCGTCCCCCTCCCTATCGACACCGAGCGCCATGAAGTGGACGCCGTTCGGGCCGACCGTGCTGGTGGCGACCGGCATCGACCTCGGCCCGGGCGACCTCTTCACCTCCTCGTCGATCGTGGAGAACGCGGGCGCGGCCCGGCATCGCTACCTGGCGGTCGAGGTCCGGGCGAATGCGGACGGCGTGGCGCCCGTGGTGATCGAGGTGGGCATCCTGCCCGCCCTCGACGAGACCAACTTCGCCACCGAGCCGCAGTGGATCGGGAGCGTCGAGATGCGCCCGCTCGACAACCGGCGGGTGACGCTCACCAGCGCGCTCGTTCCCCCGGCGCGCATGAAGCTGGCGCTCCGGCTGGCCTCGCCGGGTTCCGCGCGCGTCCTCGGCCTGTCGGTCCGCCCGTACGAAGAGCAACTGCAGTGAGGGTGGCCACCCGGACGCCTCGATTCGCGCGCCCGGCCGGCCGAGGTCCCGGAACGGATTCCGGTCAGAGCGCGGCATCGAGCGCGGCCTCGAGCTCGCGCTCGGACTGCTCGCCCACGAGGCGACGGTGCCCCACGTCGATGGTCGGCAGTCCCCGGAGACCGGCGCTGCGCATGATCTTCGTGTCCCGCACGAGCCACTCGGGAACGGTGGATTGCCGGAGGGCCTGCTGCAGGGCCTGGGCGTCGAGGCCCGCGCGGGTCGCCGCGGCGTAGAGCTCCCGCACGGAGTCGTCGCGGGACTTGAGGAGCTCCTCGAACAGCCGCTGCTCCAGGCCGCGGGTCCGGGCGACCGCGCAGGCGCGGACCCATGTCGGGTAGGTGGAGCCGCCCCAGGCGTAGACCCGGCGAACCCGGTAGGTGCCCGCGCGCTCGGCGAGCAGGTGCTTCAAGCGCTCGTGCGTCGCGCGGCAGTGCGGGCAGTAGGCGTTCAGGTACACCACGATGAGGACCGGCGGGTCGGACGCAGCGGGCGGCGGCTCGGCCGTGGGCGTGGTCCGCGCCGGACGGGGTGCCGCGACGGACGCCGGGACGGTGGAGGTCGGGGCGCGCCCGCCGGCGACGGCGGGGATCCGGGGGGGCGCGGCGGTCCCGGCGGGGCGCGGGGTGGGGTCCGGCCGCGGGGCGGCCGAGGGATCGGGGGACGGTGCGAGCCCGGGGTCGCCATCGGCCGGCGGGATCGCGGGCGCCCGTACCGCCGGCGCGACCCGGCTCGCGGCGGGGGCGACGGCGTGCCGTCGCGGCGCGGGCGGAGCGGGCGCCTCGGCGTAGAACAGGTCCGGCTCGGGGATGGGTTCGGGCGCCTCCTCCTCCGCGACGGCGGAGCCGTCGGCGATGGGTCCGGCCGCCTCGAACAAGGCGGCGGCGGGGGGTTCGATCTCGACCCAGGAGGGCTCCGCGCTCCGCGGCCAGACGAGGGGCAGCGCCACGGCGCCGATCCCCAGCGCCGTCCAGGTCGCGCGGCGGAACAGGCTCTCGCCTTCGAGACGCCGCCCGCTCAGGCGAATGGGGGGCGTCGGCCAGGTGAGCGTGATCACGCCGGCGGCGATGGCCGCGGCGTCGGCCACGAGGCAGAGCGGACAGAAGGTCCCGAGGACGGCGGCCTGGAAGGCGAGAAACCCGAGGCCGGAGACGGAGGCCACGAACCCGGCGGGCCGGAGCCACGGACGGCTCCACTCGACGGGGAGGAGCGTCAGGGTGAAGAGGAGCCCGAAGGCCGCCAGGCCCAGGACGGACGTGGGCACGCCCAGGACGCTCCCCAACGCGCTCGATGCCGCCGCGTGGCAGGCCGCCTCGAGCGGGCAGAACGAACGCTCCGGGTGGAGGTGGTCCGCCGTCAGCATGGCGCTCGCCACGAGCGCCGCCGCGGCGACGAGCCTCAGGAGGGCGGTACGGGTACGGAAGAACACGACCTGACGCATGGCGAGCCGATGGGAGGGGCGGGGGCGGCAGGCGGGGAGGCCGCGACCTCCTCCGCCGGGGCACCATCGGCCCGAGGGCCGGCCGGGTCGTAGCCCCGCTCCGCCCCGCCTTGAACCCCCCTTCATGCCAGCGCCCAGGTGCCCCGTCGTGCCCCGGCGGGTCCCCGGAGCCGGTGGAAGGGCCCCGTCGAAGGGCCTGCCGAGGGGACCGTTCCCCGGTTCGTCCCTCGCGCGTCCCCGCCGGATTCCGGCCCCGGGGGGCCCGGCTGCGCGTCAGTCCTGGAGGCGGTCCGCGAGCCAGGCCCTGAGCACGCCCAGGAACGAGGCGCGCACCGACCGCTCCCGCCACGGGTAGTGGCCGCAGCGGGCGAAGGCCACGTACTCCAACTGCGGCAGGTGGGGCAGCAACGAGTCCCGGATCATCGCACCGGGGTGCGGATCCTGCTCGCCGTGGAGCATGAGGACGGGGGCGCGGATCCGGCTGAACGCAGCCGGGTACACCCCTTCCTGCTGCAGCCGCACCATGTCCTCCCAGGTCTCCTGATGGCCGCGCGCGTCCACGGCGAGCTCGTCGCCGGGCTCCCCCACGGTGACGGGATCGACGATGTACGCCTCTTCGACGAGGCGGGCGCGGGCGGCCAGACGCCGGTCGGGATCGGGCTCGTTCTCCTCCGATCGCGCGAGGGCCTCCGCGACCTCGCCGGAGAGCCGCTCCTCGAGGATGTGGCGCATGCGAGTGCGGGAGGCCTCCTCGAACGTGCCGCAGCCGATCAATACCAGGGGCCGCCTCGGCTCCGGATGGGCCGCCGCGTAGGCGAGGGCGAGCATCGCCCCCCAGGAGGATCCCACCACCGCGAGCGGCCCGCCCGCCGCACCCGCGTCCAGGAACGCGTCGAGATCCCGGACGTGGCGGTCCACGCCGAGAGGCTCGCCGCCGCTCGCCCGCTGCATGGGTTCCGCGACCACGAACCGGTCCGCGAGGTCGCGTGCGAGCGGTGCCATGTGGCCGGGTGCCCCGGGCCCCCCGTGCAGGAGGACGACACGCGGACCGGACTCGCCGTAGACCCTCGTTTCGAGCATGCGTGACCGGGAGGATACGCGAACCTGCCTCCGCGGTACGCTGTCGCCCCCATGGCGGGAGCATGGACGCGATCCCTGGCGCGATGGCACCTCGGTCGGGGAGTGGGCCCCGTCCGTTGGGCGCGCTGGGGGCCGGTGAGCAGGCTGCTGGCCGGCGCGTTTCCTTGTGCGCGCCCCTATGTCCTCGTGCTGTCGCTTCCCCGCAGCGGTTCGAGCTGGGTCGGGCACATCCTGGGGTGCTCCCCGGGCGCCCTGTATCTCCGCGAACCCTTCACCCAGACCGGGCTCGAGAGCGGGGACGTCGTGCCCGCGGGGACATTCGGCGACGGGATCCCCCCTTCCTGGGAGGCGGTTGCCGGAGACGTCCGGTGCGGGCTGCCGCGGTTCCACGGCCACGTCGTCGAGGACCCGCACCGGTGGAGGCTCTCGGGACGCCGGGAGCGGCGGCTCGTCGTGAAGGAGGTTCGTCCCCAGGCCCTCCCGTGGTTCCTCCGGGTGCACCCGTTCCGCGTCGTCTACCTCATCCGTCACCCGGCGGCGGTCGCCTTGAGCCTGCGGGCGATGGCGTGGCGGCCGGTCCCCGACGCGGGCGAACTCGACGCGTGGCGTCAGGAGGGAGAGCGACAGGCGGATCGCATCCGCCATGCCCTCTCCTTCCTCGCCGGGCGCGAAGACGCCACCGTGGTGCGCTACGAGGACCTCTGCCTCGCGCCGAGCGAGGGCTTCCGGAGCCTCTACCGATTCGCGGGGCTCCCGTGGTCGGACGCCGTCGAGCGAGCCGTGGACGCCACCAGCACGTCGGCGGAGCCCTACCGGGTGGGGGCCTACGATCTCGAGCGACGGAGCCGCGACATGGTGGACCGCTGGCGACGCGAGATCCCTCCGGACGCGTTGTCGGCGCTGGCCGAGGGCTGGTTCGCCGACCCTCCCGCCGTCTATTCGCGGGAGGCGTGGGAGCCCCCCACGCCGTAGCACGATGCGGGCTTGGCCCCGCAGCACGAAGGCACGCGGATGGGCTCCGCCGCGCGCCGCCCCCGACGAGCCCGCGAACGTCGATCGTGGAAGCCCGGCCCTTCGACAGGCGTCGAGGAACCTCCGGGGAACGACGGGAGGGAGCCCTGCGGGTCAGAGGGTCAGGGCCTTGAGCTGTTGCACGGCGACGGTCAGCATGGCGAGGTCGGGGCGGGGGACGCTCGCGAGCTCGGCGAACAGACGCTTCGTGCGGTCCACCAGCGGAGCGAGGCTCTCGCTCCACGACGCCATCGCCTCCATGGCCGAGGCGCCGGCGGGCGCGACGGCGAGGGCGTGGGCGGCGATCGTGGCCTGGTGGCCGTAGAGGTCGTCCACGACCGACGTCACGGCGAGCTTGTCCCAGGCCGAGTCCACCGGGAGCTCCGCGGCGATGCCGTGGAGCCAGTCGAACCCGAACGCCTCGCCCACGGCGTAGTAGACCTCGGCCGCGCGCAGGGAGGCGACCCCGGCCTCGTCCGCGATCCGTACGATCTGGCAAGCCGGAACGAGGGCCTCGAGTTGAGCGACGCGCATGGCCAGCGGCGCGGGGGCGCCCCGCGAAACGTAGGCCGCCGCTTGGCGCTCGCAGGCGATGTGGTGGCTCCTCGGGAGCAAGGTGTCGAGCCCCCCCGTGAGTTCGGCCACGCCGGACCCGAAGCGCTCCACCGTGCCCACCACGTCGATGGGACGCGGCAGCTCGCGGAGCATCCACGCGACCACCTGCTCCACGGCGCCCGAGGCCTCCGCGAGCATCTCCGCCTGGAGCGCGGCGGGCACCCGGTTGTCCAGCTCCTCGATCGAGGCGTACAGCGGGGGGAGCTGGAGGACGTCGCGCGCGGCGAGGAAGGCCCGGGCGACCTCGTCCGCGGGAAGGCCCGTCCGTTCCTTCATCTCGTGTACGAAGGTGATGCCCACGCGGTTCAGCATCGCGTTCGTGACCATCGTGGCCAGGATCTCGCGGTGCAGGCGGTGCTCGGCGATGCGCTCCGCGAACGTCTCCCGGAGCGGTTCGGGGAAGTAGCGACGGAGTTCCGCGCCCGTCCACTCCTCCTCCGGCAGATCCGAGGGCAGGAGCTCGTCGTAGACGGCGATCTTGGCGTAGGCGAGGAGCACGGCCAACTCGGGGCGCGTCAGGCCCACCCGGTCCTTCATCCGGCGGACCAGCGTCGCGTCGTCGGGCAGGTACTCGATCTCGCGGTCCAGCCGTCCTTCCTTCTCCAGGGCCCGCATGAAGCGGCCCAGGCGATCCAGGCGGCTCAGGCCCTTCTGCTGGGCGACGGTGATGGCCTGGGACTGCAGGTAGTTGTCGCGGAGCACGAGTCGCCCGACCTCGTCGGTCATCTCCACGAGGATGTGGTCCCGGCGCTTGCGGGTGAGGTCCCCCGCGCGCTCCGCCTCGCCGAGCAGGACCTTGATGTTCACCTCGTGGTCCGAGCAGTCCACTCCGGCGGAGTTGTCGAGCGCGTCCGTGTTCAGGCGGACGCCGCCGATGGCCGCCTCGATGCGTCCCTGCTGGGTGAGCCCGAGATTCGCCCCTTCACCCACGACTTGGGCGCGGAGCTCGAAACCGTCGATCCTCAGGGCGTCGTTCGCGCGGTCGCCGACCTCCCCGTTCCTCTCCGTGGACGCCTTGACGTACGTGCCGATTCCGCCGAACCACAGGAGCTCCACGGGCGCCTGGAGCATCGCGTGGATGAGCTCGTTGGGCGTCAGCTCCTCGCCCTCGAGATGCAGGATCTCGCGGACGCGCGGCGAGACGCGGATCGCCTTCAGGTCGCGGGAGTAGATGCCGCCGCCCTCCGACAGGAGGGAACGGTCGTAGTCGTCCCATGTGGACCGGGGCAGGTCGAAGAGCCGCTTGCGCTCGGTGAAGCTGGCGGCGAGATCCGGGTCGGGATCCAGGAACACATGCTGATGGTTGAACGCCGCCACCAGACGGATCTTCTCCGACAGGAGCATGCCGTTCCCGAAGACGTCGCCCGCCATGTCGCCGACACCCACCACCGTGAACGGCTCCGTCTGGATGTCCTTCCCGATCTCGCGGAAGTGGCGCTTGACGCATTCCCACGTGCCGCGCGCGGTGATCGCCATCTTCTTGTGGTCGTATCCGGCCGACCCGCCCGAAGCGAACGCGTCGCCCAGCCAGAAGCCGTATTCGCCCGCGACGCCGTTCGCGATGTCGGAGAACGTCGCCGTCCCCTTGTCGGCCGCGACCACGAGGTACGGATCGTCCTCGTCCCGCCGGACGACCCGCTCGGGGGGCTTCACCACCCCGCCGTCCAGGTTGTCGGTGAGGTCGAGCAGGCCCCGGATCAGGGTCTTGTAGCCGGCGACGACCGCCTTCTGCACCGCCTCGCGGCCCGCGGTCGCCGGCGGCAGGCGCTTGACGATGAACCCTCCCTTCGACCCCACCGGTACGATGACGGTGTTCTTGACCATCTGGGCCTTCATCAGCCCGAGGACCTCCGTGCGGAAGTCCTCGGGCCGGTCGCTCCACCGGATCCCCCCGCGGGCGACCTTGCCGCCGCGGAGGTGGACGCCCTCCATGCGGGCGCTGTGGACGAAGATCTCCCGGAACGGACGCGGCAGCGGGAGGCTCCGGATTCCCGAGGAGTCGAGCTTCAACGACAGGTAGGGCTTCGGACACCCGTCCGCGTCGCGCTGGTAGTAGTTGGTGCGGAGCGTGGCGCCGATCACCACCATGTAACGGCGGATGATGCGGTCCATGTCGAGGTTGGAGACCGCGTCGAGCAGCGCGCGAATCTCCGCGATGATCCCGTCGGCCCGCGCGTCGGCGCCCTCCTGGGCGGCGGGGTCGAACCGGGTCTCGAAGAGCTCCACGAGCTTGTGCGCGATTTCCGGCTGGCTCTCGAGCGTCTGCTCCACGTAGGCCTGGCTGAACGGCATCCGCGCCTGCTGCAGGTAGCGGCAGTAGGCCCTCAGTACGGTCACCTGGCGGGCGCTCAGTCCCGCCGCGACGACGAGCCGGTTGAATCCGTCGCTCTCTAGCTCTCCCTTCCACACGAGCTGGAACGCCTCGTGGAAGCGGTCGCGGATCCTCGGGAGGTCGATCGGGGCCGAGGTGCGGCTCTCGAGGTTGAGGTCGCGGATCCAGACCGGGTCGGTGACGTCGGGCAGGCGGAGCCGGAAGGGCTCCTCGGCGACGATCCGGAAGCCCATGTTCTCGAGCATGGGCAGGACGTCTGACAACGGCCGCAGCGGGCCGGTGGCGTAGACCTTGAACCGCAGAGCGTTCGACGGGGCTTCGAGGGGCCGGTACAGGTTCAGGTCGAGGCCCCGGCCGGCGATGGCCCTCTCCACGTAGTGGATGTCGGCGACGGCCTCCAACTCGTGGAAGAAGTCGCGGTAGGCGGCGGGGAACGCGGTGCCGTAGCGCCGGAGGAGCGCGGCGCCCTCCGGCTCCCCGTGCTCGGCGATCAGCACGTCGCTGAGCCGGTCCTCCCAGGTCCGTCCCGCATCGACGAGCGCCTTCTCGACCTCCGCCGGGTCGACCCGGGGCACCTCGCCGGGGGTCGTGCGGATGGAGACGTGGAGCCGGGCCAGCGGCACCTCGTCGATCCGCGTCGTGTAGGCGGCAAGCCGGCCGTTCCACGCCTTGGTGAGGATGCTCTGCATCCGCTGCCGGAGCTCCGTGTCGAAGCGATCGCGCGGCGTGTAGACGAGACACGACACCCACCGTTCGAACGGGTCCACCTGGGCGAAGAGCGCCGTGCGCGGGCGTTCCTGCAGGTCGAGGATGCCCAGCGCCGTCGAGACCAGCGCGGCCTCGTCGATCTGGAAGAGGGCGTCGCGCGGGAACGCCGTCAGGATGTGTTGGAGCGCCCGGCCGTCGTGGGTGGTCGGCGCCACGTCGGCCTTGGCCAGGACCCGCATCACCTTCCAGCGCAGGGCCGGGATCTCCATGGGCATCGCCGCGTAGGCGCGGGACGTGAACAGGCCGACGAACAGGGACGAGGAGACCGGGTTGCCCGCTTCGTCGCGTTGCTTCACGGCGATGGCGTCGAGGAGGACCGGCCGGTGCACGGGCGAGCGGAGGTTCGCCTTCGTCACCTTGAGCGCCTGCGGTTCGGAGATGTAGTGGATGACGTCGGGCGCGAGCTTCCCGCGCGTTAGCAGGCCGTCGAAGACGTGGACCGACCGGTCGTGCAGGATACCGAGACCCGATCCCCTCCGGACGGCGCCGCGCGTCTCGGATCCCCGGCCGCGCCACACGTACTCGCGGTAGCCGACGAACGTGAAGTGGTCCTCGAGGAGCCACTCGAGGAAGTCCGCCGCCTCGTCTCCTTCGGGGCCGCCTCCCTCGCGCAGGTCCTCGGCGAGTTCGCGACAGCGCGTGGTCATCGCCGGCCAGTCGCTCACGGCCAGCCCGACCTTGACGAGCACGCGCTCCAGGCGGTCGCGGATCTCGTCCATGCGCTCGGGGGCCTGCGGCGCGACGTGGATCTGCATCAACGACTCGGCGTGCGCCTGCCGGTCGCGGTCGGCCGTGGGCAGCACCTCCGCCAGCCGGCCCTCGTCGTCGCGCACGACCCCGAAGACGGGGTGAACCACGAGCAGGATCCCGATCCCCATCTCCCGCAGCTCCGCGGTGACGGAGTCCACAAGGAAGGGCATGTCGTCGTTGAGGATCTCGAGGATCGTCTGGGGCTCTTCCCAGCCGTGCTCCTCCAGGTGGGGGGCGTAGATACGGATCTTCGCCCGGCCCGGCTTGCGGACGGCCATGAACCGCCAGGCCGACACGACCGCCCCGTAGAGGTTCTCGAGCGGGGTCGGGGCGATGTCCTGGGGGGGGACGCCGCGGTAGAAGTGGCGGACGAAGGCCTCGGGGGCGGCCTCGGGCTCGTCGCCCCAGCGCTCCCTCAGGTGTTCCACCACCGCGTCGATCCGGTCGATCTTCCGCTGTCCGGTGCGCGCCGTCATGGGGTCCTCCCGCGTTCGGCGCCCCAGTATCCGTCCGTTCGGTGGGGCCTCGCACGAACGTCACGACCCCCCCGGAAGCGGATCGGCGGGTAGACTCGCGGGGGGCTCGGGGGGCCGGCCGCGGCCGGACCGGGGGGATTCCCCATTTCCCGCGGGCGCCAAGGAGGACCTCGACGCTTGACCGCCGCCTGGATCGTCCAGACGCCGCCCCATCACGTCGACGCGGGGCTCGCGATCGCAGCGGCCCGCGCCGGGGGAATCGGGATCCTCGACCTCGCGCTCTGCCGGGACGTGGCGGAGGCGGCGGGCGAGGCGGCGCGCCTCGCCGACCGGGCGCGGGGCGCGTGGGGGCTGAGGCTCGAGGCCTGGGGCGACGCGGCGCGTGCCGCGCGGCTCCTGGAGGGCGTCGAGCGGATCGGGCGCGTCCCGGTGCTGCTCCTCGGAGCGCCCGGGCCCGGTGCCGAAGGGGCCGCCGTGGCGCGGGCTCGCCCCCTCGCCGACCGCGTCCTCGTCGAGGCGCTCGACGTCGGGGGGGCGCTCGCGGCGGCGGGAGCCGGCTCCGACGGGGTCGTGCTCGTGGGCAACGAGGCGGGCGGCCGCGTCGGCGAGCGCACGGCCTACACGCTGCTGCAGGAGGCCGCCGCCTCGCTCGAGGGACCGTGGTGGGTGCGCGGCGCGTTCGGCCCGGACACGGCGGCCGCGGCGCTCCTCGCCGGCGCGCGGGGCGTCGTCTTCGCCGAGGAGGCCTGGCTCTTCGCCGAGAGCGGGCTCGGTGCGGCAACGCGCCGGCGCCTGGAGGCGCTGGACGGCAGCGAGACGACCCCGCTCGCGTTCGGCGACCACGCCGCGCGCTTCTACGCGGCCCACGCGCGGGACGAGGTCGCCCGCCTCGCCGCCGCGGCGCCCTCCGACGTGCCCGCCCGCTTCCTGGAGCGGCTCGCGGAGGGCGACGTGTCGCGTCTGCCCCGGCCGCTCGGCCAGGGCGCCGGGCTCGCCGCCGCGCTCGCGGCCCGGACGCGTTCGACGGGGCGCTTCCTCGCGTCGCTCGGAGCCACGACGGCCCGGGCCCGCGCGCGGGCGGCCGCGCAGGGCGCGCTGGGGGAGGGCTCCGCGCTCGCGCGCGAGATGGGGACGGCGGCGCCCGTCGTCCAGGGCCCCATGACGCGCGTCAGCGACGTCGCGCCCTTCGCCGCCTGCGTGGCCGGACACGGTGCGCTCCCCTTCGTCGCCCTGGCGCTGCTGCGCGGCGACGAGGCGAGGGCCCTCCTGATGGAGACGCGGCGCGCGCTGGGAACGCGGCCCTGGGGCGCGGGCATCCTCGGCTTCGTCCCGCCGGCGCTCCGCGAGGAGCAGCTCCGGGCCGTCCGGGAGGCGAAGCCCGATGTCGCCCTCGTGGCCGGCGGTCGCCCGGCGCAGGCGCGCGCGCTGGAAGAGGCCGGGATCCCGACGTGGCTGCACGTGCCGTCGCCCGCCCTCTTCGCGAGCTACCTGGACGAGGGCCATCGCCGCTTCGTCCTCGAGGGGCGCGAGTGCGGCGGGCACGTGGGCCCGCGGTCGAGCTTCGCGCTCTGGCAGGCGGGGATCGACGTGCTGGAGCGACAGCGGGACGACGTGGTCGGCCGCGTGCGGCTCCTCTTCGCCGGCGGGATCCACGACGCGCTCTCCGCGGCGATGGTCGCCACCATCGCGTCCGGCCTCGTCGAGCGGGGGACCGGGATCGGCGTCCTCATGGGCACCGCGTGGCTCCTCACGCCGGAGGCCGTGGAGACCGGCGCCATCACGCCCGCGTTCCAGGACGAGGTCCTCGCCTGCCGGCGCACGACGCTGCTGGAGTCCGGGCCGGGTCAGGCCACGCGCGCGATCCCCACGCCCTTCGCCGACGAGTTCCGCCACCGTCGGCGCGACCTTCTCGCGCGCGGCGCGCCGCCCGACGAGGTCCGCACGACGCTCGAGCTCATGAACGTCGGTCGGCTGAGGCTCGCGGCGAAAGGCGTGGAGCGGGAGCCGACGCCGGACGGCGGCAAGGGCGAGAAGCGCCGCGTCGGGCCCGAGCGCCAGAAGAAGGCCGGGCTCTTCATGATCGGCGACGTGGCCACGCTGCGCAGCGAGCGCACGTCCATGGCGGCGCTCGTCGCCTCGGTCACGTCGGGGGCCGTGCAGCGGCTCGCCAGCGTGCCCGCCTCCGAGGAGCCCCCCGCCGCGCCGCGGGAACCGCGCGAGCCGATCGCCATCGTGGGGATGGCCTGCTCCTTCCCCGGCGCGCCCGACCTCGAGCGCTACTGGTCGCTCGTCGTCCGCGGCGAGAGCGCGATCCGCGACGTCCCGGAGGGACGGTGGGACCCGGCCCTCTACTTCGACCTCGATCGCCGCGCGCCCGACCGGCTCTACGCCCGGCGTGGCGGCTTCCTCGCGAACGTCCGCTTCGATCCGCTCCGCTACGGGATCCCTCCGGCCACGGTCGCCCACATCGAGCCGGCCCAACTCCTCGCGCTCGACACCGCGCGGCGCGCGCTCGCCGACGCGGGCTACGACGACGGCCTCTTCCCGAAGGAACGCACGAGTGTCGTGTTCGGCACCAGCGGGATCCACGATCTCGGGATCGCCTACGCGTTCCGCACGCTGCTCGGCCACTACCTGGCGGCGGCCCCGGCGATCGACCCTCGCCAACGCGACGAGATCGTGGGCGCGCTCCGCGACGTCCTGCCATCGTGGTCCGAGGACTCCTTCCCCGGCTTCCTGCCCAACGTCACCGCCGGCCGCATCGCCAACCGGCTCGACCTCAAGGGCGCGAACTTCGTCGTGGACGCCGCCTGCTCGTCCTCGCTGGCCGCGGTGTACGCCGCGATGCAGCAACTGAGGGACGGGACGTGCGACGTCGCCCTCGCCGGCGGCGTGGACTGGTCGAACAACGCCTTCACCTTCATGAGCTTCGCGAAGACGCAGGCGCTCACGCCGGGGGACGCGGCCCGGCCCTTCGACAAGAGCGCCGACGGCATCAGCCTGGGCGAAGGCGTGGGGGCGCTCGTCCTGAAGCGGCTCTCCGACGCCGTCCGCGACGGCGACGACGTCTACGCCGTGATCCGCGGCGTCGGGGTCTCGAGCGACGGCCGCAACCGCAGCCTCACCGCGCCCCACCCCGGCGGCCAGGTCCTCGCCCTCCGGCGCGCGTACGAGGACGCCGGTGTCGATCCGGCCTCCGTCACGCTCGTCGAGGCGCACGCGACCGGCACGTCGGTCGGCGACGCCGCCGAGATCCGCGCCCTGAAGGAGGTGGTCGGCACGGGCACGCGCCGCTGCGCCGTCGGAAGCGTGAAGAGCCAGATCGGCCACGCGAAGACCGCGGCGGGCGTCGCCGGCATCGTCAAGGCGGTGCTCGCGCTGCGCCACGCGACGCTTCCGCCGACGCTGGGGGTGGAGCAGCCCAACGAGGAGCTCGCCGACGACGCCGGCCGCTTCTACGCGAACACGCGGACCCGGCCGTGGGTCCGCCCGGCGCCGGACACGCCCCGGCGTGCCGGCGTGAGCGCGTTCGGCTTCGGCGGAACGAATTTCCACCTCGTGCTGGAGGAGGCGGAAGCGCCGTGGCGCGAGGGCGCCGCGCCGGATCTCTCGCCGCGCCCCGTCGAGGTGTTCGCGTGGCGGAGGGAGCGTCGCGACGCGCTCGCGGCTGCGTTGGCGCGCGTCCTCGACGGCCTCGAGGGCGTGGAAGGAGAAGGCGTCACGGACCTCGCCGCGGCCCTCGCCCGGGACGAGGCCGCCCGACCGCCCGCGGGCGACGTGCGCCTGGCCCTGCTCGCCTCCTCGGTGGCGGACCTCCGTGCGAAGCTGAGGCGAGTGCGCGAGGCCCTGGCGACGGGCGATCCCGTGGACGACCCGCGCGGCATCCACCTCGGCGAGGGGCCGGCGCTGCGGGCGGAACAGGTGGCGTTCCTCTTCCCCGGGCAGGGTGCGCAGCGCGTCGGGATGCTCGGCGACCTCGCGACCGGCGGCCCCGCGGCGACGCGCGCCCTCGAGGAGGCCGACGCGTGGCTGGAGGATCTCCTCGACGCGCGGCTCTCCGACGTGCTCTTTCCGCCGCCCGCGACGGACGAGGCCCGGGCCTCGGCCCAGGAGGCGCGGCTGTGCGACACCCGGTTCGCGCAACCGGCGATGGGCGTCGCCGATCTCCTGGCCATGGACGTCCTCGGGTCGTTCGGCATCCGGCCGGGCATGGCCGCGGGCCACAGCTACGGGGAGTACGTCGCGCTCCACGCGGCCGGCGTCTACGGCCGTCGCGACCTCCTCGTCCTCTCCGCCCGGCGCGGGCACGCCGTGCACGAGATCGCCGCGGCGGGGACGGGGGGGATGGCCGCGGTGGCCGCCGGCGCCGACGAGGTCGAAGGCGCGATCCGCGCGCTCGGCCTGGGCGTCGGGATCGCCAACCGCAATGCTCCCCGGCAGACGATCGTCGCGGGGCCGCGCGAGGACGTGGACGCGGCGATCCGCGCGCTCCAGGGTCGCGGGATGGCTGTGCGCCGGGTCGCGGTCTCCGCGGCCTTCCACACGCCGGCGATGGCGGCGGCGTCGTCGAGCCTCGTCGGGGAACTCGACCGGATCGAGGTGCACCCGCCCTCCTTCCCCGTCTACAGCAACGTCACGGCCGCGCCGTACCCCGCCGACGTCGCGAAGGTGAAGGAGATCCTCGGCCGCCATCTCGCCTCGCCCGTCCGCTTCGTGGAACAGGTCGAGGCCATGCACGACGCGGGCGCCCGCCTGTTCGTGGAGGCCGGTCCCGGCCGCATCCTGACCGCGCTCGTGGAGCGGATCCTGCGCGGTCGCGAGCACGTCGCCGTGTCGCTCGACGCGCCCGGCGCGTCGCCCTGGCTGGGCCTCGCGCGGCTCCTCGCCCGCGTCCACGCGGCGGGTCTCGGCGTCGATGCGCGGCCCTTCTACGCCCGGCGCACCGCGCGCAACGAGACCCTCGCCGAGGCGCTGGCGCGCCGGCGGGCCGAGGCCCGGATCGGCCCCGCGGAGTGGATCCTCGACCCCGTCGGCTCGCGCCCGGCCGCCGGAGGGAAGGCGGAGCCGACGAGGCAGCAGGGCCCCCGGGAGGTAGAACCTCCCATCATGCCCAGCGCGCCCCGGCCCCCGGACCCGACCGACCTCGCCCGCGCCGTACAGGAGACGATGACGCAGTGGGTGACCCTCCAGCGCGAGCAGCAGCGCCTCTTCGAGCGATTCCTCGCGCTGCAGGAGCGCCTGTTGGGCGGGACGACGGAAGGGCGTTCGCCGCCGCCGCCGGCGACGACCCTCGCCGCGGGCCACGCGGCGGGCGTCGCGCCCGCGCCCGTGCTGCCGCCGCTGCCGGCCGTTGCGCGCCCCCGGCCGGGGGCGCCGACATCCGCCGCGGCGTCCGCCGCGCCCGCGCCGGAGCCCGACGCGCGAACGATCGCCCCGGGGCCGATCGCCCCGGAGACGACGGCCGCGGGCGAAGCCCCCTCCGTGGAGACGTTCCGGCGGGACCTGGTCGGGGAGGTGAGCCGGCGGACGGGCTATCCCGAGGAGACCCTCGATCCGGACCTGCCGTTGGAGGCGGGGCTCGGCATCGACTCCATCAAGTTGATGGAGATCTTCAGCGCGCTCAAGCCGTACCACCGCTGGCTGGCCGATCCCGACCAGGACGACGAGGACGTGCTCCAGGCGTTCACGCGCCTCAAGTCGCTCCGCGCGATCGTCGAACACTACGCGGCGCAGCGCGAGCGCGTCGGGAGCGCCGCGCCGGTGGATCCCGCCGCGCGCGCCGACGGCGAGGGGGACCCCGGCCCCGGCGCGCCCGCGGCCGCGGCGGACGAGCACGCGGACGCGGCGCGGCGCGGCGACCTTCCGGTCGCCGAGGGTCCCGTCGAACGGTGGGTGCTCCGCACCCGCGCGAGTGCCGGCGACGACGCCACCGACGAGGCGGCGTTCGCCCTCGATCTGCCCGAAGGCTTCACCGCGCTCGTGCTCGGGGACCTTCCCGGGGCGGAGGGGGTCATGAGCGCGGCGCTGGAGCAGGGCGGAGCGCGGTGGGTCCAACTGCTCCCGGGCGAGGGCTTCGAACGGCTCGGCCCGCGGCGATTCGCCCTCGATCTCGGAGACCGCGCGGCGCTCCAGCGGGTCCGCAAGGCGATCGCCGGCGACCACGGCCAGGCCTGCGGCGCCATCGTGAATCTGCTGGGGCTCGCCGCGGGCGAGGGGGACGGGACCGACGAGGCGGACCGCGCGTTGGCGCTGCTCCGGATGCTTCTCGCGACCACGCAGACGTTCGAGGAGGACCTGCGCCGGGCCGCGACGCTCGGTGGCGGGCTGCTCCTCAACGTCACGGCGCTCGACGGTCGCTTCGGCCTCGGCGAGGGGGCCGCGCCCCGCGTCGACCAGGCGGCGACGCTCGGTTTCTTCAAGACGCTCGCCCGGGAGTGGCCGGGCACGCGGGTCAAGTCGATCGACCTCGACCCGGACGCGCCGCGCGAAGTCCTGCTCGCCGCGCTCGCGCGCGAGGCGGCCCAGGCGGACGATCTCGTGGAGGTGGGCCTGGACGGTGCCGGACGGTGGCGCCTCGACCTGGAGGCGGACGGCGCGGTGCCGATCGGCGCGCTGCCCGTCGAGGACGGCGACGTCGTCCTCGCGACGGGCGGCGCGCGCGGGATCGCGGCCGATGTGCTCCGCGCGCTCTGCGTGCGCCGCCGGCTCCGGCTCGTGGTGCTCGGCCGGACCGACGTGGACGCAGTCGAGCCCGAGGCCCTCGCCGGCCTCGACGAGGCCGGCTCGAGGCGGGCGCTCCTCGCCGGCGGAAACCATCCGACGCCCGCGTCGGTCGAGGCCGCCCTCCGCGCCGTCCTCGCCCGCCGCGAAGCGCGGCGCAACCTCGAGGACTTCCGGGCGAGGGGTTCGGAGGTGACCTACCGGTGCGTGGACGTCCGCGACGACGAGGCGCTCGCCCGCGTGCTCGCCGAGACGAGAGAGCGACATGGCCGGATCGACGGCGTGGTCCACGCGGCGGGCGTCGTCGAGGACAAGCGCATCCGGGACAAGACGCCGGAGTCGTTGGCGCGTGTCTTCGAGACGAAGGTGCGTCCCGCGCTGCTCTTCTCGCGTGCGCTGGACCCGGAGACGCTGAAGTTCCTCGTCTTCTTCTCCTCCGTGTCCGGGCGGTTCGGCAACGCGGGCCAGGCCGACTACAGCGCGGCGAACGAGGTGCTGAACAAGCTCGCCGACGGGCTCCAGCGCGCGTGGTCCGGGCGCGTCGTGAGCATCAACTGGGGCCCCTGGGATGCGGGGATGCCCTCGGCGGCCCTCCGCCGGGCGTACCGCGACCGGGGGATCGGCCTGATCCGCCGCGAGCAGGGCGCGCGTGCGTTCCTGGAGGAGCTCGCCCGCGAGGACCGCGCGGCCGAGGTGGTGCTCGCGGTGAATCCGCAGGCGCTCGTCGAGGCAGCGAGCGAGGTCGCCCGGCGATGACGGATGGGGCGGCGGCCATCGTCGGGATGGCCTGCGTCTTCCCCCGGGCCGCGAATCTCCGGCGCTACTGGCGGAACCTCGCGGGCGGCGTCGACGCGATCACGCCGTTGCCCGAGGGTCGCTGGGCCGGCGCCCGGAACGCCGATCTCCCCGAAGGCGCCGAGGCGCGGATCCCGCTCTCGCGGGGCGGCTTCATCCCGACACCGCACCGCTTCGATGCGCGCGGCCACGGCGTGATGCCTCGCGTGGCCCGCGACGGCGATCCCGACCAGTTCCTCCTCCTCGACGTCGTGGCCGACGCCTTGGCCGACGCCGACATCGCGTCGGACGACCCGGTCCGCGGCGACACGGACCTGATCGTCGGGCGCGGCGGCTACGCCAGCAACCTGATGATGGAGATCTACCTCCGCGCGGACGGCATCGAGCGCGTGCTCGACGTCCTGGACGACGGCGCGCCGGGGCGGGAACGCGAGGGGCTCGGGAAGCGGCTCCGCGACGCCCTCGCGCCCGTGGACGTCGACTCGCTCGTCTCCTCCATTCCGAACCTCGTCCCCAGCCGCGCCGCGAACCGGCTCGACCTCGGCGGCGCGGCCTACACGGTGGACGGCGCGTGCGCCTCCTCGCTGCTCGCGGTGGAGGACGCCCTGATGCGGCTGCGCTCCGGGCGTTGCCGTGCGGCCGTCGCCGCCGGGGTGAACTTCGCGCAGATCCCCGCGTTCTGGTGGCTCTTCACGCGGATCCTCGCGGTGTCGCCGACGGAGCGCATCCGGCCCTTCGACCGGCGCGCCGACGGCATGTTGATCGCCGAGGGCGCGGGCGCCGTCGTGCTGAAGCGCCTCGAGGACGCCGTGGCCGACGGCGACCGCGTGTGGGCCGTCGTGCGTGGAGCGGGGAGCGCGAGCGACGGTCGCGGCCGCGGCGTGCTCGCCCCGTCGAGCCGCGGGCAGGTGCGGGCGCTGGAGCGCGCCTACGCCGACGCCGGCGTGGCCCCCGAGACGATCACCTTCCTCGAAGCGCATGGCACCGGGACCCCGACGGGCGACGAGGTCGAGATCGAGACGATCCGGCGCTTCTTCGGTTCGCCGCGGGCGCCGCACCCCTGGCGCGTGCTGGGCTCGGTGAAGTCGATGATCGGCCACGCGATGCCCGCGGCGGGGATCGCCTCCCTGATCAAGGTGGCGCTCGCGCTCTCGAACAAGATCCTCCCCCCGAGCCTCCACTGCGAGGAGCCTCATCCCGCGCTCGCCGACACCGCCTTCTGGGTCGCGGGCGAAACGCGCCCCTGGCTCCACCCGCCCGGCGAGCCGCGACGAGCCGGCGTGAACGCCTTCGGCTTCGGAGGGATCGACGCGCACGTCGTGCTGGAGGAGGCAGACGCGGCGGGCGTCGTCGTTCGACCGATCGACACGGGCGTTCCCCGGCCGTCGGAGCTCCTCGTCTTCGGCGCTCCCGACGACGCCACGCTCGCCCGGAAGATCCGGCAGGCGGCGGCGGCCCTCCCTTCCCTCGGCGACGAGCCCGACGACGGCGCCCCCGACCTCGAGGACGTCGCCCACGCGCTCGCGGGGGAGGCGGACGCCGGCGCCCCCCGGCGCGCGGCCCTCGTCGCGGGCCGGGGCGACGACGTGCGCGCGCGCCTCGGGCGGCTGGCCCAGACCGTCGAGGAGGGGGACGACCCGGGCCGCCGGGACGGGACCGCGTTCGTCGTCCGCACGGCGCCGGGAGACACCGGCCGGCTGGCCGCGATCTTTCCCGGCATGGGCTTCCCGGGCCTCGTGGGGGAGTTCCCGCGTCACCTCCTCCAGAACGCGCTCCACTTTCCCGCGGCCCGCCGCGTGTTCGACCTCGTCGAGCGGCGCGAGCCCCGGGAGGGCGATCCGCTTCCGACGAGCTTCGTGCTGGTGCCGCCGCCGCACCTCGATCCCGCCGTCCGGGCCGGGCTCGTCGCGCGCTTCGCGCCGCCCAAGGCGTGGGCCGGGGAGCGCCCCGAGGGCCCGAGCGGGCGCAACCTGTCGCACCTGGGGATGCTCGCCGGAAACCACGCGAGCTGGCGCATCCTCGAGGGCCTGGGCGTTCGCGTGGACGTGCTCCTCGGTCAGAGCCTGGGCGACCTGTCGGCCGTGCTCGCGGCGGGCATGACGGACTTCGAGGACAACGTCTCGCGACTGTGGGCGATCCTCGACATCGAGGTCGCGCCGGAGGGCGGGGGCATCGTTGCCATGGTGGGGGCGTCGGAGGAGGCGATCCGCCCGTTCCTCCGGGCGTTCCCCGACGTGGAGATCGGGCTCCACTTCTCGCCCGAGGCGCTGCTGGTGGGGGGGCCGGAGGAGGCGGTGAGGGCTTTCGCCGCGCGGCTGCGCGAGGAGCGCGTGCTCGTGCAGCCCCTGCCGATCCCGCCCGTCCACACCGCGCAGCTCCTCGAGCTCGAGGAGATCGTCCAGTCCAAACTCGGCCCGTCCGGCGGCCTGCGTCCGGCGAGGATCCCCCTCTGGTCGTCCGTGCTCGCCGCGCCCATGCCCGAGGATCCCCACGAAGTGGAGGCGGTCCTGCGCAAGAACATGGCGCGTCCCATCCGGTTCTGGCAGACGCTCCGCCGCATGGCCGACGAGGGCGTGCGGTTCCTCGTCCAGATCGGTTCCGGGACGCTCGCCGCGAACAGCCGCTCCGTCCTCGAGCGCGACGACGTCGTCTGCGAGGCCATGGACGTGGAGCACCGCCATCCGCTGACCCAGCTCCAGGTGCTCGGAGCGCGGTTGTTCGAGAAGGGCATCCCCTTCGACGCCCGCGGTCTCTTCGCCGGCCGGCAGCCGCGCCCCCTGGTGGGGGAGGCGCCTTGTGCGCCGGACGCTTCGGTCGTGCCGCTCTCGCTCTACCGGCCCCCCTTCACCCCCCCCCGCGCCCCCTCGCCCCCTTCCCCCGAGCGCCCCTCCGGTGCCCCCGCCGCGCGCGCTCCGGCGCTGCCGCTCCTGGGACGGGTGGTGGACCACGTGCCGGGCGAGCGGCTCCTCGCCCTCGCGTCGCTCGATCTCGCCGAGCACCGCTACCTGGAGGACCACGCGTTCTCCAGCACGCGCGGCGTGAAGCCGCTCTCCCACCGGTTCGCCGTCGTGCCGATGACGATGGCGCTGGAGATGCTCGCCGAGCACGCCGCCTACCTCGCGCCCGGGTTGGGACTCGTCGCCGTGGAGGACCTCCGCGCGATCCGCTGGCTCGCCTTCGAGGAGACCGACCGGATCGACGTGGAGGTCGCGGCCCACGTCGTCCGGCGCGAGGCCGACCGCGTCGTCGTCCACGCCGAGATCCGGCGCGGGGAGGAGCGACAGACCTCCGCGGATCTCGTGTTCGCGCCGCGCTACGCGTGCACGCTGGACCTCGCGTTCACCGCCGATGGCGACGAACGCCCGCTCGCCCCGACGGCCGCCGATCTCTACGCGCGCGGCGTGCTCTTCCACGGTCCGCGCTTCCGCGTCCTCGCCGCGCTCGGGCGCCGCGCGGGCCGCGGGATCGAGGGGACGCTCGCGGTCCGGACGCACGCGGACCTCTTCGCCTCCACGGACGCGCCGGGCCTGCTGCTCGACCCGCTCGTCCTCGACGGCGTCGGACAGCTGGTCGGCTGTTACTTCGCGGACGAGGACGGCTACATGCTCCCGGTAGCGGTGGAGAGAATCGAGCTCTACCGTCCGAGCCCGCCCGCGGGGACGGCGCTTCCGGTGCGCATCGAATTCCGCGAGATCGACCGCGAGGGCCGACGCACCGTCGCGGACGCCGAGGTCCAGGACGGGGAGGGTCGCGTCTGGTTCCGCATCGCGGGATGGACGGACCGGGCCCTCTGGTGGACCCAGGCGACGCGCGAGGCGTACGCACGTCCCGAGGGCTCGCTCTTCGGGCGGCGCGTCGACCTCCCCGGCGCGGCGCCCGGGGACGTGGCCGTCCTCGTGGAGCGGCGCGACTTCCGCGACCTGCCGTGGGCGTGGCTCGCGCGGACGGTCCTCGACGCGGACGAATGGGAGACGTGGCAGTCGCTTCCCGCCGCGGGGGATCGGCGGCGCGTCTGGCTCCTGGGGCGAGTCGCGGCCAAGGACGCCGTGCGCGCGTGGCAGGCCCGGCGCAGCGGAACGGCTTCGTTCACGCACCCGGCGCGGCTGCCGATCGTGTCGGACGGCCCGCCGCGTGTCGAGGTGGGGGGTGCGCCGTACCTCTCGATCGCGCACACGGGCGACGTCGCGATCGCCGTCGCCTCCGCCACGCGGGTGGGGATCGACATCGAACCGGCGCTGGCCGCGGCGTCGCTCGACCCGGCCGCCTTCGCGACGGCCGGCGAGCGCGCGCGCCTCCAGGCGATCGCTTCTTCGGAGGCTCGCGGTGCGACGGGATCCGACGGGGCGACCCGGCTCTGGGCGGCGAAGGAGGCGGCGGGGAAGGCCCTCGGGCGCGGCCTCGACGGGCGACCGCGCTCGCTGGAGGCCACGGAGATCCACCCCGACGGACACTTCGTCGTCCAGGGGCCCCGGCCGGGCGAGACGCTCGTCGTCCACACGACCCTCTCCGGGGACCGGGTGATCGCCCTCGCCAAGCGAAGCGCCGAGCGGGAGAGGACGCCCTCGTGAGCCGCGTGGTCGGGGGCAAGCCGAAGCGGCCGATGCTCCTGGACCTCGCCGACGCGCTGGGACGCGTCGGCGAGAGGGCGGGCTTTGCGCCCCGGCCGATCAGCGGCCGGCGCCTGCTGGAGGTGGCGCGCCGCCGCACCGGCCTTCACGACCTCGGCGAGGGCCCCACCGAGGAGGGACTGGGCATCCTCGCCGCCTCGCTGGAGAACGAAGCGGGGCTGCCCTTCGTCGGGCGGCATGTCGCGAGCGAGACGATGCTCCGCTCGCTCACGCGGCGGCTCCAGGTGGTGGACATCGTGGGGCGGACGCCCGAGATCCGCGCGCAGGAGATCCGCCGGCCGCTCTTCATCGTGGCGCCTCCGCGGACGGGAACCACGCTTCTCTACAACCTGTTGGCGCAGGACCCGGCAGCCCGGCCGCTGCTCGGCTGGGAGGCGTTCGACCCGCTGCCGCCCTCGGGCCGGAGGGGGAGGGAGGACCGCCGGATCGCCCGGCACCGCTGGAACATCCGGGCGTTCGGCTGGCTGGCCCCCGATCTGCAACGGATCCACCCCGTCGAAGCGGACGGCCCCGAGGAGTGCATCCCCCTCCTCATGCGGACCTTCGTGAGTTCGGCCTGGATCATGCTGGCTCGGGTGCCGACCTACGAGGCGTGGGTCCGCTCGCGCCCGCACGAGGACCACCTCGCCGCCTACCACCTGCACCGCGACCACCTGCGGTTGCTCCAGTGGCAGCGGCGCGGCGGAGGCGCCTGGCTGCTCAAGTCGCCGGCCCACCTGCTGGCCCTGCCGGCGTTGCTCGACGCCTACCCGGACGCCGTCGTCGTCCGCACGCACCGCGACGCGCGGAAGGTGCTGCCGTCGACCTGCAGCCTGTTCCGCGCGTCGCGCGCGTTGCTCGAGGGGCGCGTCGACGCCCGCGCACTGGGGCGGGACGTCCTACGCACGGCGAGCGACCTCTACGAGCGGATGCTGCGTCCGCTGCCGCCGGAGGCCGCCGGGCGCGTGGTGGACGTGCGCTACGCGGACCTGGTCGCCGACCCGATCGCGATGGTCGAGCGCGTCCAGACGGCGGCCGGCCGGGGGGTGACCCCGGAGATGCGCGCGCGCGTCGAAGCGTGGCTCCGGAGCCACCCCCGGCACAAGGCCGGCATCCACCGCTACCGCCTGGAGGACTTCGGCGTGACGGCCGGCGAGGTGGACGCCCTCGCCGCCGGCTACCACCAGCGCTTCGACATTCCGCGCGAGGAGTGACGGCGGCTCGCCGTCTCCCTCGTCACGGGGTCAGGCTCCGGAGCACGCAGACGACGTTCCTGAGCGTCACCGTGAGCGGCTGCATGTTGTACTCCGTCGTGTAGGAGATCGCGTCGAGCTCCAGGCGGAGCACGCCGTAGTCGGGGCGCTCCCATCGGCGGTAGACGATCGGGGGAGGCGGCGCGCCCGCGGTGTCGATCGTCAGCGTTTCCGTGTCCGTGACGACGTAGCACTCCAGCATGCCCATCGGCGTGTGCAGGACCTCGGTGGCGTTCGCCGTCGCGCGGGTGAGCTGCCGTTGGAGCAGCACGGTGGTCAGGTCGTCGGCGAGCATGTCCACCGTCGGGTTCTGGATGACCTGACCGGCGGCCATCTCCGGCTCGCGGAGCTTCACGGGCGGGGACGCCCAGGCGTAGTACGTCTGGTTCGACCCGGACCAGATGTCCGTCCCGTCGTAGCCCAGGGAGTACCACGACCCGTCCGGCGCGAACCGGATGTACTCCGTGAAGGTCCCCGTCACCTGGGGCGGCAGTTGGGGCACCTGTGTGCGCACGGCCAGAGGCACGTCCAGCACGAGGGTGTTCGCGACCTTCGTGCCGACCTGCAAGGCGTCGAGGGGGGAGACGACCGTGTCGCCGGTGTTCTCGATGGTGTACGTGCCGCTGAGGCCGATGGGCGTCGGCGCGCCGGTCACCTGGACCTGGGCCGTGCAGTCGAAGACCGCCCGGTAGGTCGCGCTCATGGGCTGGACCTCGTTCGTGTGGATGCCCAGGACCGAGGGGGTGGACCCGCCGCCCCCTCCGCCGCCCCCGCAGGCGGCGAGAACGAGGAGTGCGGGCAGGAAGAGGGCGGGGTGTCGCATGGGGAAGCGGGTCTCCTGGGCCTCGGACCCCCGATGATAGGGGCGCATGCGGACCCGGGTCGGTCCGCGGGCCGCTTCCGTTGGCAAATCGTGTGGGCCGGGGTACATCGGCGCCCCGGATGGCCTCCCTCACCGCCCCGCCGTACGACCCGCACGCCGAGGTCGCCCGCCGCCTGGACGCCCACCGGGAGGCGGCCGCCGCGGCCCGGAGGGCCGACGAGCGCCTGGGGCGGGCCCGCGTCGTCGCCTTCCTCCTCGCCGCGGGCGTCTCGATCGCCGCCGCCGCGGGCACCTGGAGCTGGGGGTGGATCCTGCTCCCGCTCGCCGCCTTCGCCGGCCTCGTCGCGGTCCACGGCCGATCCCGGTCACGGCGCCTGCAGGCGGAGCGCCGGGCCCGCCTCTACGAGTCCGCGATCGCGAGGATGGAGGACCGCTGGGCCGGGCAGGGGAGCCCGGGCGAAGCGTTCCGGCCGGCCTCGCACGTGTACGCCGACGACCTCGACCTCTTCGGCGAGGGCTCCCTCTTCCAGCTCCTCTCCACGGCGAGGACCCGGGTGGGCCAGGCCCGACTCGCGCGCTGGATGCTCGAGGGCGCCGGTCCCGCCGCGGTCCGACGCCGCCAGGCGGCCGTCGAGGCGCTGCGGGGACGCCTCGACCTTCGCGAGGACGTCGCGCTGGCCGGCGACGAGGTCCGTTCGGCCCTCGACCGCCACGCTGCGGAGGCCTGGGCGGCCGAGGCGCCCCGGCTCGCGGGCCGCGCGTACCCCCGCGCCGTCGGCGTCCTGGGACTGCTCACGACCGCGGCGTGCGCGGGGTGGGCGCTCGCCTCGTGGCCGTTCCTTCCGTTTGGCGCGCTCGCCGTCTTCCAGTTCCTGTTCGTCCTGCCCGTCGGTCGGCGCGTGAACGCGGTGCTCGCCGACGCCGACCGGCCCGCGCAGGACCTGTCGCTGATCGCCCGTCTGCTCGAGCGCTTCGAGGCCGAGGCGTTCGAGGAGGGGCTCCTCGGAGAGCTCGCCGGGCGGCTCGACGGCGGGGGGGCGCGGCCCTCGCGGCGCATCCGGCGCCTCGTCCGGCTGATGGACTTCGTGGAGGCGCGGCGGAACCAGATCTTCCTGCCCCTCTCGTGGCTCCTCGCCCTCGGGACCCAGTTGGCGTACGGCATCGAGGCGTGGCGCGCCCGCTACGGCCGCGATCTCGTGCGCTGGATGGACGTCCTTGCCGAGCTGGAGGCGCTCCTCGCCCTCTCCGCGTACGCGTACGAGCATCCGACCGATCCCTTCCCCGAAGTCGTGGAGGACGGCGTGTTCGTCGCCCGGGAGCTCGGCCATCCGCTTCTCCCGACGGCGGAGAACGTGAGGAACGACGTCCACCTCGAGGGCGGCGCCGTCCAGTGCCTGCTCGTCAGCGGCTCGAACATGTCGGGGAAGAGCACGCTCCTGCGCTCGGTGGGGGTCGCGACCGTCATGGCCCTCATGGGTTGCCCCGTCCGGGCCGGGACGCTGAGGATCGGCCGGCTCGCGCTGGGCGCGTCGATCCGGATCCAGGACTCCCTCCAGGGCGGCGCCTCGCGCTTCTACGCGGAGATCCGGCGGTTGAAGGAGATCGTGGATCTCGCGCGCGACGCGCCGCCGGCCCTGTTCCTGCTCGACGAGATGCTCGGTGGGACGAACTCGCACGACCGCCTCCTCGGCGCGGATGCGGTGATCCACACGCTTCTCGACCGGCACGCGCTGGGGCTCGTCTCCACGCACGACCTCGCCCTGGCGGGTATCGCCGAGCGCGACGCCCGCGCGGCGAACGTACACTTCGAAGACCGGCTCGAAGACGGTCGCATGGTGTTCGACTACCGGCTCCAGGGCGGCGTGGTTCGCCATAGCAACGCGGTCGCGCTGATGCAGGCCGTGGGACTGGACGTTCGCGCATGAGCAGGGACGGGAACGGAAGCGGGCCGCGGCCGCTCGCCGTGGAGCACGTGGGCAAGCGGTACGGCGAACTCATGGCCGTGGACGACCTCTCCTTCGACGTGGGCCCGGGGGAGTTGCTGGGGCTCGTCGGACCGAACGGTGCGGGCAAGACCACGGCGCTCCGGGCCATCGCCGGGATCCTGCGACCGACGACGGGCCGGATCCTCGTGGACGGTCACGACGTGCATCGCTCGCCCGTCGCGGCGAAGCGCGCGCTGGCCTTCGTCCCCGACACGCCGCAACCGTTCGAGAACGTGACGGTCACGGAGCATCTCCGCTTCACGGCCATGGCGTGGCGGATCCCGGACGCCGGCCCCCGCATCGAGTCCGTGCTGGAGGAGATGACGCTCGTGGAGAAGCGCGACGCGCTCGGCAGCACGCTCTCCCGCGGCATGCGCCAGAAGCTCGCGTTCGCCTGCGCGTTCCTGCGGCATCCCTCGCTGCTCCTGCTGGACGAACCGCTGACCGGGCTCGACCCGAAGGCGATCCGCGAGGTACGCACCTCGATCCGGCAGCGCGCCGAGGAAGGCGCCGCGGTCATCGTGTCGTCCCACCTCCTCGACGTCGTGGAGCGGCTCTGCGGACGGATCCTCGTGCTGCACCGCGGCCGGGGAGTGGCGCTCGGGAGCCTCGAGGAGATTCGCGAGGGTGTGGTTCCCGGCGGCGGTGGCACCCTGGAAGAGGCGTTCTTCGCGATCACGGAGCGGGACGGCGAAGCCGGGCACGACGACGCGGGGACCGGCGCGTGAACCGCGCGCTCGTCTACCTGCTCGCCATCCGCCTGAAGCACACCGTGTTCGGCCGACTCCGCCGGCCGGGACGCCTGATCGGGGTGCTGCTCCTCCTCGTCCTCTTCGCAGCGATGGTGATCTCCCGGCGGGAATCCGCGGTCCAGGACCCGAACGATCCCGCGCTCCGCGGAACGATCCTCGTCGCCGTCCTCGCGCTCTACGTCCTGCTCGCCGTGCTCGGCGGCATCGGAGAGCCCGGCCTGGGCTTCCTGCCCGCCGACCTCGACTACGTCCTCCCGGGGCCGTTTCGCAGGCGGGAGGTGCTGGCGTACCACCTGGCGCGCCAGTACGGGCAGATCCTCATCCTCGGCCTCGTGTACGTGGTCTTCCTCGGGGCGGCCGCGCTGCCGCAACCGGGGCTCGCCTACGCGGGCACCGTCCTCTGCCTCGCCCTCGCGGCGCACCTCCAGGTCGCGTCCACGCTCGTGGCCGGTCACGTCGGCGACCGCGTGTTCCGGCGCATGCGCCGCGCGTCGCGAGTCGCCGTGATCGCGGTGCTCGTCGTCGCCGCCGTCTTCGCCTTCGCGGGCCTGGCGGGCACGGGCGACCTGACGGGCCTGCTCCAGCGGGTCCTCGCCTCGGGGCCGGCACGGATCCTCCTCTTCCCCGCGCTCATGGCGGGCCGGGCGGCGACGGCCCTCACGCCCGCTGCGGCGCTCGGGCCGCTCCTGGTGCTCGCCGGGCTCGTCGCCGGGAGCTTCCTCCTCGTCCTCGCGTTCCCCTTCGACGTCGTCGAGACCACCTACGTCACCGCGGTGGCCCGGCGGCAGGCGATCAAGACGCGCTCCGCCGGGGCGGGGGGCTCGCGCGGTTCCCAAGACCCCGGGCGGCGCTTTCGTGGCGCGGCGGCCGTCACCTGGCTGAACACGCTCATGCTGCGGCGGCGCCTTCGGGTGGTCGTGGCGCTCGTGGCGATGCTGCTGGTCATCCTGCTCGTGTCCGGCGCGCGCCGGGGAGGAAGCCCCGAGGGCACGCTCCCGCCGATGCTGGGGGTCCTCGCGTTCTTCCCCGTCATCGCGAACATCCCGCTCGGCTTCCGCGGGTATCGCGAGCACCTGGAACTCCTGAAGACGCTTCCCACCTCCCCGAGGCGCCTCGCCCTCGCCCAGGTGTTCGTGCCCGTACTCTTGATCTACGGCGCGCAGCTTCTCGCCCTCGTCGCGTTCCTGGGCATCGGGAAGCTCTCCCCCCTGTGGGCGGGGATCGGCGCCGGCGGATTGCCGCTTCTCGATCTGGGGGTGGTCGCCGTCGTGGAGACGTTCCAACTCGGGAGGGACCCGCGTCAGGCGGGCTTCCTCTGGGCGATGCTGCAGATGCTCGGCATCGTGACCACCGTGATCCCCGCCGCCGTCGGCGGCGCGCTGGCCTACGACCTCACGGGCCGCGTGGACGCCGCCGTCCTCGTGGGCGTGGGCGTGCACGTCCTCGTGGTCGTCGGCCTCGTCGTCGTCCTCGGATGGCGCTTCCGCACCTGGGAACCGGGCGGGGTGTGAGCCGTTCACGCCAGCGCGCATCCTCCCCGAACGGGCGTTGGCGTCGCGAGAGGCACGCACCAGGGCACCTCGTAGGCGGGGACCGAGGACGAGTCATCGACCGTGCCTCTCGGCGGACGGCGAGGTGCGGCGGTCCCGACGCGCGATTCGCGCATGCCTCGACCCGTTCCGTACCCCTCGCGCCCCGCCTACCCTCGGGGTTTCCTCCCCTTCGACGTCCAGGAGCACACGCCCTCATGCCGCTCGATGCCATCGACGCCTTCATCCGCGACAAGAAGATCGACACGACCCGGAAGGACTGGCGCCGCAAGCTCCCCAAGCCTCCGCAGGCGGACTTCGAGCCGGGCGAGACCCTCTTCTGGAACCTCGAGACGTCCGAGGGGCCGATCCGGGTGCGCCTGATGCCGGACGTCGCGCCCATGCACGTGACGAGCACGGCGTACCTGACGCGCCTGGGCTTCTACGACGGGCTCGTCTTCCACCGGATCATCCCCGGTTTCATGGCGCAGGGCGGATGCCCCACCGGCGACGGTCGCGGCGGGCCCGGCTACACGTACGAGGGCGAGTTCTCGGCCGACGTGAAGCACGACGTGCCGGGGCGCCTCAGCATGGCGAACGCGGGCCCCGGCACGGACGGCAGCCAGTTCTTCCTCACGTTCAAGGAGACCCCGTGGCTGGACGGCAAGCACACCGTCTTCGGCGAGGTCGTGGAGGGACAGGGCGTCCTGGAGGCGCTCGAGGGCAAGGGGAGCCCGTCGGGGGCCCCGGCCGGAGCGCCGCGGATCGAGCGGGCCACCCTCTCCACGGAGTGAGGGCACGGAACGACGCCGGGGCCGGACCTCGGCTGGGGCCGGATCAGCGGGGCAAGGGTACGCGGTCGGGCCGGAGGAGCACGTAGCGCTCCCGGCCGTAGGCCTCGCCGATCGGCCCGAGCACGGCCCAGTGCCCCGCCGGGAGGACGACCGCGCCGTGTTGGCGGACGACGTGCACCGCGGGCACGCCCACCTCCAGCCGGCGTCCGCCCCGCTCGATCGTGCGGGTCTCGACGGGTCGCTCGAGGTCCGCGATCCGCGCCGTGGCCTCGAGCGCAACGCCCTTCGGGGTATCCGAGACCGTCAGGTCGAGCAGGAAGCCGTCCTTCACCAGGTCCACCACCGGCGAGGCGATCGTCTCGCCGGTCGGGGTGGTCTTCACCTCGTAGTCGCGCACGTATCGCGTCTCGTGGAGGACCTCGAGGTTGGCCTCCTGCCCGCCCGCCACCGTGAGCCTCGGCGCCGTCACCGTCCGCACGATGTCCTGCGGGGCTCCGAGGATCGCCTCGACGACGACGTCGGCCACGGGGCGCAGGGGATGTAGCGCGGCGAGCGCGCCCTTTCCCCTCAGGTCCATCGCGTGGTCGGGGTCGATCTCCAGCAGGCGGACGTCCACCGAGAGGAGCGACTCCTCGCCCGACGCATCGCTCGCCGGCGACGGGACCGTCGAGACGTCGAAGAGCAGGACGACGCCTCGCTCTGCCGAGCGGGGGTCGGGGAGGTGGGCCACGGCACCATAGGCGCCGAGCGGCACCGTGGTGTCGAACCGGCCGGAGGAGACGATGAAGACCGGCTTCTCGACGCGCAACGGTCCGGTCACGCCCTCGACGTCCTGCGTCTCGATCGCGACCGGTTGGCGCGCCCCCTCGACCACGTAGCGGCCGGCAAGCGTCACGTGGCGCCCGTCGCGCGTCAGCTCGGGCGTGACCGTCACGGTCCAGCCGTCGCGCCAGATGTCCACGGTCGGATCCACGACCACCCCGTCCCGGTGGCGCCGGACGGCGTATCCGCTCACGTACGAGTGGGAGGTGTAGAGCTCGATGGAACCCTCGCGGCCGTCCACGACGGAGACGCGCGGCGACGCCTCGACGGCGAGCCGCTGCGCCCGCGCGGCCTGCAGGAGATCGACCACCTGCGTCTTCGCGAGCCGTACGAAACGGTTCGCGGGCGCGTCGGGGAGCAGGGCGCGGAGGGTCTCGACGGGGCCGGCGAGCCGCCGCACGCGGACGTCGAGCACGCGCTCTGCGACGTCGTCGGCGCGGGCGAGGCCCTCCGTGGCGACGATCCCCAGGACGACGACGACGGCGACGGCGAGGGCGACGGCGAGGCGAGGCGGATGGAGGGCGGTCATGGCAGGCAGGCTCCGGCGGGGCACCGAGGGTGCGCTCCCGGGGTCACTCGGTCCTCACCTCGCCGTCACTGTGGGGTCATCCGGGGAAGGGCGAAGGGTCCCGGGTACGGTCGGGGAATGCGGCGCGCCGTGCTCCTCCTCTTCCTCCCGCTGCTTCTCCTCGTCCCGCCCCGGGCCGGCGCCGAGGACGAGACGCCGATCGTGCGGGTGCCCTTCGTCGAGCCGGTCCCGGACCAGGTGGACTACTACGGGGTCTACGAGGGCCGCCGCAAGCTCGGGTGGGGCGTGCTGTCCATCCTCCGCGAGCGGCCCGGCGACGGCGACCCGCTCTACGTCAGCCGGAGCGTGTTCCGGGCCGATACGGGCGGCCTCGGACTCCGCGACGACCTCGACTTCGAGAGCGTGGACGTTTTCCAGGGCACGCCGCCGTACCCGCTGCTGCACGCCTGGGAGCGCCGGGACGACGGCCCCGCCGTGGCGCGGGTGGAGGTCCTCCGGGACGGCGGCGACTACCGGTTCCTGACGGTCGGTGCGCTCGGCGCGCAGGCGTCGCGGGTCTCGCTGGACTACACGCTGGTGGATCGGCTGACGCAGGTCGAGTGGGTCCGCCGGCGCCCCGCGGTCGGGGCCCGCATCGCCACCAGCGAACTCGACATCTCGCGCGGCCGCCCCCGGGTCTTCGTCTACGAGGTGCTCGAGCGCAAGGGCCTTCGGGCCGGTGCGGTCACGGTGGAGGGGACGAGACTCTCGCTCGGCGCCCGGGACCTCGGCGGTCTCGGCGAGGGGTGGTTCGACCGGTGGGGCCGGCCGCTCGTGGCGCCGCTCGGACCGGATCTGGAGATGCGCCTCGAGAGCGAGACCCAGGCCAAGGACCGGATGCTCGCGAGTGATCTCTTCCGGTTCGGTCGCGCGCCCGTGGTCGATCCGATCGGCGACACGAGAAGCATCGTTCGTCTCGCCATCGCCGCGTTCGGCCGCGGCGCAAAGGACTTCCCGCCGGACCGTCGCGTGACGGTCACCTGGCAGGAGGACCTCCTTGAGGCGGACGTCGTCTCGACGCCCGCGTCCCCGGAGGGCACCCCCGCGACGGACGAGGAGACCCGGACGGCGCGCGCCGCCGCCGCCCTTCCCGCGGCGCTCCGCGCGCCGGTGGCCCGCCTCGCCGCCCGGGCGGTGGGGGATGCGCCGAGCGACGGCGAGCGCCTCCAGCGGCTCCTCGGCTTCACCCGCGCCTGGATCGCGGACGCCTTCGCGCCGGAAGAGCCCTCTCTTGCCGCGCTCCTCGACGAGCCCGCGGGCGACGCGACGGAGCACGTCCGCGCGTTCGTGGCACTGGCCGACGCGGCGGGGCTCGTCGCCCGCCCCGTCGCCGGCCTCGTCTACGTCGGCGACGAGGGCAAGGCCTTCGAGCCGCACGCGTGGTGCGACGTCCTGCTGGACGGTCGGTGGGTGGAAGTGGATCCGACGCTCGGGCTCGCCCGCGTCACGGCCGCACACCTGCCCTTCGCGCGGGGGAGCGACGACGTGGACGCCGTCGCGAAGCGGAGTCGCCACCTCCAGTTCGAGGTGCGCGAGGTGCTCCGCTGAGTCCGGCACGCACACCCGGGGCGGGTCCCGCGTCCGGGACGCACCGCGTGCTGTCCTGGAACGTGAACGGGCTTCGGGCCTGCGGCGCGCGCGGGTTCGCACGCTGGCTGGAGACCTGCGGAGCCGAGATCGTCGCCGTGCAGGAGGTGCGGGCGCGGACGGCGGACCTGCCGGCCGCCCTGCGCGAGCCACCGGGCTGGCACGCGTGCTTCGCCGCCGCCGAGCGGCCCGGCTACAGCGGGGTCGGCCTCTACTCCCGCCAGCCTCCCGACCGCGTCGACACGCGCCTCGGCGTGGACGCGTTCGACCGCGAGGGCCGCCTCCAGATCGCCCGCTTCTCGCGGCTGGTGGTCGCCAACGTCTACTTCCCCAACGGGAGCGGGAAGAACCGGTCGAACGACCGGGTCCCCTTCAAGCTCGCCTTCTACCGGGCCCTGCACGAGAAGGTGCAGCGTCTTCGGCGGGGCGGCCTCCGGGTGCTCGTGCTGGGCGACTTCAACACGGCGCACCGCGAGATCGACCTGGCCCGCCCCAAGGCGAACGTCAAGACCTCGGGGTTCCTTCGGGAGGAGCGGGCGGAGCTGGACCGCTGGATCCAGGGCGGCTGGATCGACACCTTCCGACGTTGGCAGCCGGAGGGCGGGCACTACTCCTGGTGGAGCCAGCGGCGGGGCGTCCGCGAGAAGAACGTCGGCTGGCGGATCGACTACGTGCTCGCGAGCCCGTCGGCGATGCGCCACGTCGAAGCCGCCCACCTGCACCCGACCGTGCTCGGCTCGGACCACTGCCCCGTCGGCGTGGACGTCGCGACCGGCGTCTACGGCGACTGACGCCCCTTCACGGGGGCGCGCTCCGGGAAGCGCACGCGGTGGATGCGGCGGCGGCGCGCATCGACGAGGAGGACGCCGTCCACGGGGAAGACGGCGGCGTACTCGAGGAGCTGCCGCCGGGTGGCGCGGTGGGTGATCCGGGAGGCCTCGATCCCGCCTTTGAGCTCGGCGACATACGTGCGCCGCCGCCGCCGGACGAGGGCGTCGGCGCGTACGAGGAACGCCCGCTCCTCCCCGTCCACCTCGATGCGTCCCCGACCGACCACCTCGCGCTCGAGCAGGCGATAGCCCTCCGCCTCCAGGAGCGCGAGCGCTCGGCGTTCTCCCCGGCGACCGATGCGACGGGTCCGTGCGGCCCGGTGACGGAGGACCCGGCGTGCCAGCCGGATGCCGGCCGCGAAGCCCACGACGAGGAGCAGCAGGGCGAGGAGCGCGAGGAGGAGGGGCGAGGGGAAAGGGGAGGGGACGGCGGCCATGGGCAGGGCGGCGAGGGGCACGGGAGGACGGTAGCGAGGAGGGACGACCGCTTCCGGGGCGGCCCGGTGCGCGGAAACGGAAACCTCCCGATGCGCCTGTGCGGTGATACGCTTTGCGCCGCCGGCCCCCGGGCGGCGATGAACCCCTATGGTCCCCATGGGACCGCCCGCGCGCGGCCCGCGCGCCCCCTGGATTGGCCCGCTTGCGCGACGCCCGCGTTCGATTCAAGACCCCGAGTCCCCTCCTCACCGACCTGCGTCGCGAGGTGGACGCCTACTTCGAGCGAACGGGCCGGGCACCGGACGGCGGCCGGCGGATCGTCGTGAAGTCGATCCTCCTGCTGCTCTACACGGCCGGGGTCTGGACGCTGTTCATCCTGGGGCAGGGGCTCTGGTGGCAGGCGGTCCTGGCGGGCGTCGGCGTGGGGCTCGGCATCGCGGGCATCGGGTTCTGCATCCAGCACGACGCCAGCCACGGGGCCTACTCGTCGAGCCGCCGGACCAACCGCTGGATGGCCCGGATGCTCGACCTGATCGGCGGCAGCTCCCACGTCTGGCGCACGAAGCACAACGTGGTTCACCACACCTACCCGAATCTCGCGGGCGTGGACCAGGACCTGGAGGCGGGGGTCTTCGCGCGGTTCGCCCCGGGCATCGCCCGCCACCGCTTCCACCGCTTCCAGCACATCTACGTCTGGATGCTCTACGGCCTGCTGACGATCAAGTGGATGTGGGTGGACGACTTCGTGAACGTCGCCATCGGGCGGCTCGGGCCGCACCGGCTGCCGCGCCCGCGGGGCTGGGAGTGGGGGGTCTTCTTCCTGGGAAAGGCGCTGGCGATCGGCTGGGCGGTGGTCGTGCCCGTGCTCGTGCACGGCCTGTGGGTCGGCATCCTCTTCCACGTCGTCGGACACGTCGTCGCTGGCGTGACGCTGTCGGTGGTCTTCCAGCTCGCGCATTGCGTGGACGAGGCGGAGTTTCCCGTGGTCCCCACGCCGGCCGGTGGCGACGTGGAGTGGGCGACCCACCAATTGCGCACGTCGGTGGACTTCGCGCGTGGGAATCCGTTCCTCACGTTCTTCCTCGGCGGGCTGAACTACCAGGCCATCCACCACCTGTTTCCCCACGTGAGCCACGTGCACTATCCGGCCATCAGCCCGATCGTGGCCGCGGTCTGCGATCGACACGGCGTCCGCTACCGGACCTTCCCGTCGATGTTCGGCGCCATCCGATCGCACTATCGCTGGCTGAGGCGGCTGGGTTCCGCGGCCTGAGGGCCTGGCCGGGAATACGTGTTGAGAAGGACGCTCGGATTCGCGTCGGATGTGGTCATGACGAGGGAGCGGATCCGGAGGCGTAGCGCCAGCTACGCTGAGGGAATTCGCGACCGAGGAAGGGCCGCAGGCGGCGTGAAGGCGAGTGGAAAGGGCGACACTCATTCACGGACGGGCCCTGAGCGCGTACCCCGGCCCTGGGCACCGGCGGCGGCCGGCAACCGGGCCTCGGCCGCGAGAGGCGTACCAGGGCCGCGCGATTCCACGTCCGTTCGCGGGGAGTGCAGGCTAGAGGACGATTGCTCCCTCCCCCATGGATCGGGTAAGAGGGGCGCTCCGTGTCCTCGTCGAGGGAGGCGTCATGCCCAAGGCTGGTCCGTGCTTCTTGCTCCTCGCGTCGGTCGGCGTCGCCTTCGCGCTCCTCCCGGACGCCGCGCGAGCCGATACGCGACCCCACGGCGGTCTCTTCCGCGACCCGGACGTGAGCACGACCCAGATCGCCTTCGTCTACGGGGGGAAGCTCTGGCTCGTGGATCGCGCGGGCGGCGTGGCGGCGCCCCTCGCGGCGCCCGATGGCGAGCCGTCCTCGCCCCGGTTCAGCCCCGACGGCTCGCGCGTCGCCTTCGTGGCGGACTACGACGGGGGCGACGACATCTACGTGCTTCCGACGAAGGGCGGCGTGGTCCACCGCGTCACCTGGCATCCCGGCGAGGAGATGCTCGATGACTGGCTCGCCGACGGGTCGCTCCTCTTCACCGCACGCGGTCGGGAGGGCCTCTTCCGCCAGACGCGCCTCTACCGCGTCTCTCCCGAGGGCGGCCTGCCGGTGGCCCTGCCCGTCCCCTACGGATCGCACGGGGCGATCGATGCCGAGAGCCGACGCCTCGCCTACGACCCCCATGGGGCGGAACCGCCGAGCTGGAAGCGCTACCGGGGCGGACGTGCGGCCGACGTCTGGCTGTTCGACCTCGAGACGAAGGGCTCGCAGCGCCTCACCGACTGGGAGGGCACGGACGCGCGGCCGATGTGGCACGGCGGGCTCGTCTACTACACGTCGGACCAGGGCGAGGCCCACCGCCTGAACCTCTGGGTGGCCGATCCGGCGAAGGGGACCCACCGGCCGCTGACCCGGTATGCGGATAGCGACGTGCGCTGGCCGGCCATGGGCCCGGGCCCCGGTGGCGGGGGAGAGATCGTCTTCCAGAAGGGAGACGGGCTCCACCTCCTCGACCTCGCGACGGAGACGGTGCGGGCGGTGGACGTCCGGATCCCCGGAGAGCGGCCGGCTCTGAGGCCGCACGCGGTGGACGTGTCGGGCGACATCCACGGCTGGCAACCGTCGCCGAAGGCCCACCGGGTGGTGGTCGAGGCCCGCGGCGACCTGTGGACCCTCCCCGCCGAGAAGGGGCCGCCGCGCGACCTGACGCGCACCAGCGGCGTGGCGGAACGGGAGCCCGCCTGGAGCCCGGACGGGCGGTGGATCGCCTACTTCTCCGACGAGTCGGGCGCGTACGAGTTATGGATCCGCGCGGCGGACGGGAAGCCCGTGACGCGGCCATTGACCGCCGACGGGAAGGCCTGGCGTTTCCACCCCACGTGGTCGCCCGACTCGGAGCGCATCGCCTTCACGGACAAGGCCGCGGGGCTCTTCGTCACGACGGTCGAGACCGCGACGACCGTGGAGGTGGACCACGATCCGATCGTCGAGGAGGACGGCATCCAGGCCATGGCCTGGTCGCCGGACAGCCGCTGGCTCGCGTACGTGCGCGCTCCCGACGGCCGGGACCACCGTTCGCTCTTCCTCTACGACACGGCCACGGGCAGCCACCAGCCGGCGACGAGCGGCATGTTCGAGGAGGATGCGCCCGCGTTCGACCCCGAGGGGAAGTTCCTCTACGTGGTCTCGAGGCGCCACTTCGCACCGATCTACGCCGACGTGGACGACACGTTCGTCTACACGAACAGCGACGTGCTGCTGGCCCTTCCGCTCCGCCGCGACGTGGCGGCGCCCGGTCTTCCGAAGAGCGACGAGGTGGAGATCGACGGGGACGAGGAGAAGGACCGGACTTCACGGGGGGCAAAGGACGGCGAGGGGCCCGCCGACGGCATCAGCGGCACGTGGAAGGGCGAGGCCGAGGGGAGTCCGATCCTCGGCGTGGACCACATCCCCTTCACCCTCGTCCTGCACCGCGAGGAGGACGAGAGCCTGACCGGCACGCTGACCACGCCCCAGGGCGACGCCACCGTCCAGGACGGACGCTTCGATTCCTCCACGGGCGCGCTCGTCCTCGCGCTGCGAGACGAGGACGGCCTCACGTGGCGCATCCGCGCCGCCGTGAAGGGGAACGAGGTGAAGGGGACCGCGACGCTCTCGTCGCTGGGTCTCGACCTCGACTTCACGGCGACGTGGACGGCGCCGCCCGGGAACGGGAAGGCCGAGGGGAAGAGCGCCGGTAGGGGCGAGGGCAAGCGGCCGGAGCGCGTCGACATCGACCTCGAGGGGCTCGAGGCCCGTGCGGTGCTCCTCCCGGTGGCCCCCGGCGAGATCACCGGTCTCGCCGTCGCCGCGGACGGTGCGCTGATCTACGGCCGCCGCTCCCCCCGCGGCGATCGGGAGCCGGGGAAGATCTGTCGCTTCGATCCGGGCGCCGACGAGCCGAAGGAGGAGACGATCACGGCCGGCTCCTCCCGGTTCGCGCTCGCGGCGGACGGAAGGCACGTCGTTGTCGTTCGCGACGGGGGCAAGGCCACCATCCACCGGACGGCCGCCGGTGCGAAGGGCGACGCGGTGCCGACCCGCGGCATGCGGGCGTGGATCGACCCGCGCGAGGAATGGCGCCAGATGATCGACGACACCTGGCGCATCCTCGGCGACTACTTCTACGACCCCGGCATGCACGGCATCGACTGGGACGCCGTGCACGGGCGGGCGCGGGCCATGGTGGCCGACGCCGTCGTGCACTCCGACGTGGACCACGTGATTCGCGAGATGATCGGCGAACTGAACGTCGGCCACGCGAACTACTTTCCGCCGGGCGGCCGGCGCCGTCACCGGGGCGGCGGCGGAGGCGAGGGGGGCGGCGTCGGCCTCCTCGGCTGCGACTTCGCTCTGGAACAGGGCGCCTACCGGATCGTACACATCGTGCACGGTGCGCCCTGGGACGTGGACGCCCGGGGACCGCTCGACAAGCCCGGCATCGACGTGTCCGAGGGTGCGTTCTTGCTGGCCGTCAACGGCGTGCCGGTCGATCCCGCCCGGTCGCCGTGGGCGGCCCTCGATGGGACGGCAGGCAACCCGACCTGGATCACCGTCGGCACAACCCCTTCCCTCGCCGACGAGACGCGCGACGTGCTGATCGAGCCGTTGCGGAGCGAGATGTCGCTCCGCTACCGCGAGTGGGTGGAGGCCAATCGTCGCCGCGTCGCGAAGCTCAGTGACGGCAAGGTGGGCTACATCCATGTTCCCAACACGGGCTGGGACGGCCAGAACGAGCTCTGGCGCCAGTTCGTCGGTCAACACGAGAAGTCCGCGCTGATCGTGGACGAGCGCTGGAACGGAGGGGGGCAGATCCCGACGCGCTTCATCGAGCTGCTGAGCCGCCCGTTGAGGAATTACTGGGCGCGCCGCGACGGGCGCGACTGGGAGTCGGCGTGGTTCGCGCACCACGGGCCGAAGTGCATGCTGATCAACGGAGACGCGGGCTCCGGCGGAGACGCCTTCCCCTGGTACTTCCGGCAGTCCAGGCTCGGTCCGTTGGTCGGGATGCGGACGTGGGGGGGCTCGTCGGCATGAGCGGCAATCCCGGCCTCGTGGACGGCTCTTGGGTGAGCTCCCCGACCTTCGCCTTCTACGAGACGGACGGCACCTGGGGGATCGAGGGCCACGGCGTGGACCCCGACGTCGAGGTGATCGACGATCCGGCGCGGATGCAGGACGGCGGCGACCCGCAACTGGAACGCGCGGTGACGCTGATGCTCGAAGCCCTGGAGAAGAACCCGCCCCCGGAACCCCATCGCCCCGCCTACCCCGATCGTAGCGGCATGGGCATTCGCCCCCAGGATCGCTGACTGCGGATCGACCTCCTGGTGCTCGGAGCCGGGGGGCGACGCGCAGGCGCGGGCGATCGTCGCCCCCGAGGGCCCGGGGTCGACCTCATTGCTCTGTGGAAGGCCGATCGCCGCCCGCGGACGCGCGCCGTCCGCTCCTCTCTTCCCGACCCCGCGCGGCCGGAGGGACCCTTGCGGGTCGTGACGATCCGGCGCCCTGCGCGTCCGCAGCCTCCCCTCCCAGCCGCCGCACGTCGTCCACGCCCCTCACCTCCCACATCTCGGCCGGCACCAGCTCGCCCCGGCCCAGGATCCAGATCAGGCGCTGCCCCGCCTTCCCCGTCACGAGGATGGTGCCGCGGTGGATCGCGCGCTGGTGGCAGGGCGTGCACAGGGGCAGCTTGTTCACGGCCTCCTCCCCGCCGCCTCGCGACCGGAACACCACGTGGTGGATCTCCGTCGCCGGCCGCGTGCACACCGGGTTCGCGCAGATCCCCCCGTACTCCATGAAGATCTCCCACCGCTCCCCCGACACCCGCGCGAGCCGGCGACGGACCTCCTCCATCCACACCTCCACGAAGTGGTCCGCGATCCTCGCCAGCGCCTCCCCCTCGTCGATCCCCCTCCCCGCCTCGCCCTCCGCGTCCTCCTGGTCCTTGTCGCCCTCGTCCCGGTAGCGCTCCATCACCGCGCCGATCGCCAGCGCGATCATCTCCGCCGCGTCCTTCGGGCTCCAGACCTCCCGGACCCCCTCCGCACGATTCTGCCGCTCGTCCTCCGAGCGCTCCTCGGCCTGCGCCTTCTTCGCCGTCGTCCCCGCCGCGTCCTCGATCCGCCGCGCCACGTCCTGCGGCGTCGCCCGCTTGGCCACCACGAGGGTCTTCGAGAAGGAGAGACGCCCCGAGCGCAGCGCCTCCCGCAGCGCGGGCAGCGCGCCGAGCCGCTTCTCCAGCCACACCCGCTGCCTCAGCGTCCGCGGGGAGATCCCGAGCCGCTCCCGGGAGTACTCCTCCAGCGTGTAGCAACCGGCGGACCGCCACACCCGATGGCGGACGGCCAGCGCTGCGAGCCGGCCGAACGGCTCGTCGTAGCCGTGGCGCGCCGCCAGCAGCGTCCGCAGCCGGTCCTGGAGCACCGCCGCGGCAGCCTCCGGCGGCAGCTCGGGATCCGGCTCCGCACCGGCGCAGACCGCCATCGCCTCCGCCTGTGCACGGATCTGCCGCTCCAGCGCCCCGCGGTCCTTCGCCCGCTCCGCGCACCACGCCCGGTAGAGATCCTCCCGCTCGGACTCCGAGAGCGACCCGCCCGCCGCCTCCTCCCCCTCCTCGGGCTCCTTCCCCACTCCCAGGCTCGAGAGCGCCTCCTGGCACAGCGCCTCGACGGCCTGCCACTCGTGCACCCCCAGCCCGAGCAACATCCGCGCGAACGCGATCCCCCGCGCCAGGCGATCCTGCTGCGCCGCGGTCATCCGAAGTCGCACGGTCTCCAGGTCGAAGGCCAGCTCGGGCACCTCCCGACCTGCCGACGCGACCTTCCGGCGCAGCGCCGCCTCCGTGCTCCGGGCCGCCTCGATCGTCCACGCCACCTCCGCGTCCTCGACGGCGATGGCCGCCACGACCAGCGCCTTGCGCGGGCTCACCAGGCCGGCCCGGACGGCCGATCGCAGCAGCGACCTCTCCGCCAGCAGGCGGGCGAGGCTCACGAAGAAGTACGACGTCCGCGCCGGGAGCCCCAGCACCTCGCGGGCGTAGTCCACGACCCGGGAGTAGCCCAGCGACGCGAGCCGCTCGCCGACCTCCAGCTGCCGCAGCGTCTCGCCGATCGCGAGGTCGAGCGCCCCCCGCCCCCGCGCGAGGCGGACCAGCTCCCGGTCGACGTCCTCCGCCGTCAGCGCGGCGTCCGCCCCGCCTTCTTGTTCCGTTGCTGTATGCACGCACAGCAACCTATCAAACAACGACGACACTCCCCGACCGCCAGCACAAGTTCTTGCTGACCAAGGAGATAAGCCGTCCCCTCCGCGACGCTGCACCGGACCCGAGCCGTACCGCCTCGAGCCGATCCCCTGCCCCTCCCGATTCCCCGGAGGCGGCTCGCGCGGTGGCTTCCGCCCTCCGGAGAGCCTCGACCCCCGGGCCGCGGTCATCCGAACCGGAGACGGAAGGCGGCACCCGCACCGCGGCGAAGCCCCGCACGCGGATACTCGAAGTCGCGGGTGATCTCCTCGAACCCGTAGCGGCCGTGGAGATCGATCGAGGCAGCGTTGGCGAGATTCGCGACGTAATGGACCGCCTCCGCGCGTCGCCGCAGCCACCGCAGTCGTGCCTCCGTCAGGGCGGCGCCGATCCCGCGACGTCGAAACGGCGCAGCGACGACCACTCCAGTCAGGTACCAGCCCTCCGGCAACGCCTCGGGCAGGTCGTCCTCGGCGTGGGTCAGGCACCGCGCGCGGCCGTAGGCCACCACCGACCCGTCCGCTTCCGCCACGAAGACGCGCCACGGCCGACCCGTCGCCGTCCCCTCGATCTCGGCGCGGATCCGCAGCTCCGCCTCCGTGGGATCGCCTCCCTCGCGCTCGGCGTGGATGCGGGCGATGGCGGGGACGTCGCGGGCCCCTGCCTGGCGGACACGGTTCGTGTCATACCGCAGCCCGTCCGGCCGAAGGCCGGGCGCGTGGGGGGCGTAGTGGCTCATCCGGAGTGCGGCTCCAATCGTGCGTGGCGAGCAGCGAGAACCAGGGACCGACAGCGGGCGGAGCGGCGTACGCGCGAGCGGGCGCAGGCCGCCAGCCTTGGGTACTCGCACTCCCGCGTCGCCGTCAACCTCGATCCCCGCTGCCCCGCATGGGAGGCGGGCCCGTCAGCAGAGGCCGTGGAGAAATGGGCCGAGGGCCCGAGGCCGAGCGAGAAGCCGCGAGGCAAGGCGCTACGGAGGAGGCGACCCCGCAGCGGGTCGCGGACGACGAACAACGCCGCATCGTGGTTTCGCAGCCGGCCGAAGCCCCGGACTTCGATTTCTTCACGGCCTCTCGCGGCCGTGGAGAAATGGGCCGAGGGCCCGAGGCCGAGCGAGAAGCCGCGAGGCAAGGCGCTACGGAGGAGGCGACCCCGCAGCGGGTCGCGGACGACGAACAACGCCGCATCGTGGTTTCGCAGCCGGCCGAAGCCCCGGACTTCGATTTCTTCACGGCCTCTTGGTCGCCGAAGGATCGATGGCCGGAGGGGACCGACATCGACACGTTTGTCTTCGCGGGCCTCGAGGACGGCGCCGTCGTCGACGTCGAGGATCGCGCGCCGAAGGTGTCCCGTGTGTGGACGCCAACGACGGACGACCCGAGCCAGGCCGCGGGCCCTCGCGTCCAGGAGCGCCGTGGCGGGGCCGGGGCGAGGCGGCCCTCGCAGGATCGCGAGAAGGCGATCCGGGGAGGCGCCGCAGTCGCGGAGCACCTCCATGGCCGTACGGTCGGGTTGGAGGGCCGTGGCGACCGGAAGGTGCCCGCTGCGGATTCCGCCGTGACCCGACTTCTCGGCCGGTGCCAGCGCGGGTCTCGAGCATCGCCTTCGCACGCCGGGTGAAGGCCTGGGTGAAGGCGGGGGGCCCCGCGGCACACGGGTCCACCTCGGCGGGGCCGGACCGAGGCGACACGCGAGCTCCCGGCCGGCTTCGGCCATCGTCACCCCGACGCGTCCGAGCACCGGGTTCGCACGACGGTCCTCGGACCTCCGTGGGTTCCTGCACGGTGCACGCGGGGTCGCTGGCCTCACGGCGAAGTCGATGGGCGGCGAGTCCCGACTCGGCCGAGGTCAGGCGCGCGGAATCCTCGAGCGAGCGACCCCGTCTCCGTAGGCGTCACGGGAAGGCGTGCCGGAGGCGGGTCTCGCGCTCGGGGGTGAGCGGGCGGGCCGTCGGCTGGACCAGCGGCGGGGGGGGCGTGGCGACGCGGAAGACGTCGTCGGGGAGCTCGCTGCCGATCGGTGTGTTGCGGCGGATCACGTCGGAGAGGCGCGTGGCGCGAAGCTCGGCCAGCGCATCGCCGGAGAAGATGCGCTCGTAGTAGAAGCGGTCGCCGTCGCGGAGCCGGCGGAACTGGTCGGCGAGCATCCGCCGGAGCAGCGGTCCGACCATCGCGCCGGGGGCGGGGTCCTCCGCCAGCTCCCCGATCCACAGGTCGATGTCGCCCACCTCGCTGTACGCCGCCTGGAGGCGCTCCTGCACGACCGGGTCCGACGTGACCGCGGCAAAGGAGAGCGGGCGCGAGAGCCCTTCCGCGACGCGGGCGCCGGCGTAGGAGGGGAGGCCGTGGTCGCGGCCGCGCTGGATGTTGAGCGCGCCCAGGTCGAGACCCCCGGCGCCGGGCGGGCCGAAGAGGAAGGAGCGGACGTCCTCGACCATGTAGACGTCCAACGCCTGGGACGGCGCGGCGGCGAGGCCCCTCAAGAGGGGCTCGATGCCGCCCTCGTCCGCGAGGAGCGACGGGTCGAAGAAGGCGTCGCGGAGTGCGAGGTTCCCCTGCGCGATCACTCCGCCGGAGGCGTCGAGCCGGAGCATGGTCGAAGGCAGGAGCGTGTGGCCCACCCGGTAGGCCGCCGCGGCGAAGCCGTTCGTGATCGCCGCCTGCACGCCCGGGTCGTAACCCGCATACGGCGGGATGGCGTCGGGCCCGATCAACAGCGGCAGGAACTCCTGGTAGGTGATCGCCTGGAGCAGCGCGCCCACCTTGCGGCGGGCCTCCTCGTAGACGTCGTCGCCGGAGAGATCCGGGGCGGCGAGGCGGATCGCATCGGCCAGGCGGTTGTGCTCGCGGACGAACAGCGTGTGCATGGCCGTGAGGCAGGCCTGTTCGTTCGCACGCACGTCTCCCGCGAGGAAGAGGGACGCGTCCGTTCCCCCGGCATTGGGGAAGCCCTCCGTATTGAACGGCAGGAGGTCGCCCGCGCTCGTGCGGAGCCTCCCGGTACCGTCGAGCGTGCGGAGCGCGCGGGCCCGTGCCTCGTCCGAGCCGTACACGTTCGAGGCGTCGATCCAGCACGTGATCGCGTTCATCTGTTCGCGTGGCGACGAGCCCGCCAGCCAGGCGGACCGGTTGAACGCGAGGACGACGGTGCCGGTTCCCGTCGGATCGAACGCGGCGTCGCCGGCGGGAACGGGGATCGGCAGAGGCTCGAGCGGTGAGGCCTCGGGGGTCATGTCGATGTCGTGGTCGACGAACTGGCCCCACTGCCAGAAGAAGCCGCTCGCGCCACCGGGGTCCGGGAGGTCGTAGTCCTGTTTCAGGACGGCGTTGGAGATGGCGCGCGCGCCGAGACGCGTGGGCCCGGCCATCGCCGCGTCCCCGTCGGCGTACTCGGACGGCATGGCCCGGACGAGGGGGTTGGCGGCGCGCCCCCGGTCCGGGTCGGCCGCGTGGTTTCGCGAGCCGTCGATGGTCCGGTACTCGCAGGTGAGCACGAGGCTCACCGCGCCGTCCGACATCACGCCGTCCCCGTTCACGACCCGGAGGGGACAGGGCGCGGCCGGGCCGAGGGTGGGCATCGGCGGGACGCTGATCCTCGCCATCCGCCCGCCCATCGCGATCCCGGCGGGCATCGGGCTGGAGAGCGCGTGGCCCTTCCCGTCCATGAGCACGACCGAGACCGGCCCGACCAGGCCCTGGCCGCGGATCATCACCGTCCCGCCGAGATCGCGATCCAGCGTCGCCGGGGAGACGGAGGTCACCACGAAGGCGGGGACGCCCTCGCCCTGTCCGCCGCCGCAGGCCCCGAAGGCGAGAGGGAGGGCGGCGAGGAGGGCGGCGAGGAGCGGCGGGACGCGACGGATGGCGACCTCCAGGCGGCGGGTCGCCCCACGAACGCTCGTGGGACCTCCGGCCCGTTGTCGCGCATTATGGCTTCGGTTGCGATCCGGCGCACCCCCCCGGTTGCCCCTCGCGGCGCATGCGATCGTCGGGGCGGAGGTGACGATGTCGAAGGAACCCGTCCATCTCGGCCGCACGGGCTGCCGGGTCGGCCGCCTGTGCCTGGGAACCATGAATTTCGGGCCCTACACGGAGGAGAAGGACGCCCACCGGATCCTCGACCGGGCGCTCGAGGCCGGCGTGGACTTCGTGGACACCGCGAACGTCTACGGTCGCTCGGCGGGCAAGGGGGCGACGGAGGCGATCCTCGGCCGCTGGTTCGCCCAGGGCGGGGGGCGTCGCGAGGCGGTGGTCCTCGCCACGAAGGTGTTCGGGAAGATGGGGGAGCGGCCGAACGAGGGCCGGCTCTCCGCCGTCCACATCCGCCGCGCCTGCGAGGACAGCCTCCGGCGGCTCCGTACCGACCACGTGGACCTCTACCAGATGCACCACGTCTGGCGGGAAGCGCCGTGGGACGAGATCTGGGCCGCCTTCGAACGGCTCGTGGCGCAAGGCAAGGTGATCTACGCCGGCTCCTCGAACTTCGCGGGGTGGCACATCGCCGAGGCCCAGGAGAGGGCGCGCGCCCGCGGCTTCCTCGGTCTCGCGAGCGAGCAGAGCCTCTACCACCTCCTGGAGCGGACCGTCGAACTGGAGGTGCTACCCGCGTGCCGCGCCTACGGGGTCGGCTTCCTCGCGTGGAGTCCGCTGGCGGGCGGCATGCTCGCGGGCGGCGGCGACGGCGTACGTCGTGCGGACACGTCGTTCGCCGCCGCGAGAGCGGAGCGTCTCGCCCCCCGCCGACGGGAGTGGGAGGCGTTCTGCGCCGACCTCGGCGCCGAGCCCGCCCAGGTCGCCCTCGCCTGGCTGCTCCACCAGGACGGCGTCACGGCGCCCGTCATCGGTCCGCGCACGGTCGCGCAACTCGAGAGCGCGCTGGGAGCCTTGGAGATCCGGCTGACGCCGGCGCACCTCTCCCGGCTCGACGAGCTCTTCCCGGGCCCGGGACCCGCACCGAAGGCCTACGCGTGGTGAGGGTCGATCGCCGCCGCGACCGGGACACTCCGCGCGAGGCGTCCCTCAGGGGGCCACGTAGATCTCGCCGCCCTCTTCGCGGAACGCCTCGCTCTTCTCGCGCATGCCGTCCCGTAGGGCGTCCTCCTCGCCGATGCCCTTCGCGCGCGCGTAATCCCGTACCTGCTGCGTGATCTCCATCGAGCAGAACCGAGGCCCGCACATCGAGCAGAAGTGGGCGACCTTGGCGGCCTGGGCGGGCAGCGTCGCGTCGTGGAAGGCCCGGGCGCGTTCGGGGTCGAGCGCGAGGTTGAACTGGTCCTCCCAGCGGAACTCGAAGCGCGCCTTCGAGAGCGCGTCGTCGCGGAGCTGCGCGCCGGGGTGGCCCTTCGCGAGGTCCGCCGCGTGGGCGGCGATCTTGTAGGTCACGACGCCTTCGCGGACGTCGTCGCGGTCGGGGAGACCGAGGTGCTCCTTCGGCGTGACGTAGCAGAGCATCGCCGTGCCGTACCAGCCGATCATCGCGGCGCCGATCGCCGAGGTGATGTGGTCGTAGCCCGGGGCGATGTCCGTCGTGAGCGGCCCGAGCGTGTAGAACGGCGCCTCCTCGCACCAGGCGAGCTGCTTGTCCATGTTCTCCTTGATCATCTGCATCGGGACGTGCCCCGGGCCCTCGTTCATGACCTGCACGTCCTGCGCCCAAGCGCGGCGCGTGAGCTCGCCCTGGACCTTCAGCTCGCCGAACTGCGCCTCGTCGTTCGCGTCGGCGATCGACCCCGGCCGGAGCCCGTCCCCGATCGAGAAGGCGACGTCGTACGCCGCCATGATCTCGCAGATCTCGTCCCAGTGCGTGTAGAGGAAGTTCTCCTGGTGGTGGGCCAGGCACCACTTCGCGAGGATCGAACCGCCCCGCGAGACGATCCCGGTCCGCCGCCGGGCGGTGAGGGGGACGAAGCGGAGCAGCACCCCCGCGTGGATCGTGAAGTAGTCCACCCCCTGCTCGGCCTGCTCGATCAGCGTGTCGCGGAACACGTCCCACGTCAGCTCCTCCGGACGCCCGCCGACCTTCTCCAGCGCCTGGTAGATGGGGACGGTGCCGATCGGGACGGGGCTGTTCCGGAGGATCCACTCGCGCGTCTCGTGGATGTCGGCGCCCGTGGAGAGGTCCATGACGGTGTCGGCGCCCCAGCGGATGGCCCACACCATCTTCTCGACCTCCTCCTCGATCGAGGACGCGACGGCCGAGTTGCCGATGTTCGCGTTGATCTTCACGAGGAAGTTCCGGCCGATCGCCATGGGCTCCGTCTCGGGATGGTTGACGTTGGCCGGGATGATGGCGCGACCGCGGGCGACCTCGTCACGGACGAACTCGGGGGTGATGCGTCGCGGGGTGGCCGCGCCGAACGACTCGCCGGGGTGCGGCCGGCCGAGTTCTTCCGCCTCCTGGCGGCGCTGGTTCTCGCGGATCGCGACGTACTCCATCTCGGGCGTGATCTCGCCGCGACGGGCGTAGGCCATCTGCGTCACGTGCCGTCCGGCCTTCGCGCGGACCGGCCTCCGGGGGGTGGGGAAGGCGATTCCCTCGCCGCGGGCTTGCGCCTCCGCCTCGCCGCGCCCCGCGGGGCGCGGCCCCTCGAGCCGGTCCACGTCGGCGCGCGCCTCGATCCACGGCGCGCGAAGCGGCGGAAGGCCCCTTGCGAGGTCGACCGCGCAGGCAGGGTCCGTGTACGGACCCGACGTGTCGTAGATCGTGACCGGCGCGTTGGCCTCGGGCGCCCCGTCGGGCGTCGTGGCGGGGGACGGCCCGAGGGCAACCTCGCGCATGGCGACGCGGACGTCGGGGTGGATCCGTCCGGGGACGTAGCGTTTCGTCGAACCGGGGAAGGGATCCCGGGTGATCCGGGAGGCGTCCGGCAGGCGGTCGCGATCGGCAGGGGCGCGGTGGCTCATCGGCGGGGGTCCCTTCCCGGCGTCGGGCGCGGGGCCCCCTCGCTTCCCTCCGCCGGTTCGAACCGGATCAGGTGCCAGGGGTGTGATCTCAGCCGCGACCCGTGGCCGGCGGCACCCCCAGCGAGGCCGACCCATTGGACGCAGGAACGGAGGGGAGGGGGAGGGAAACCCCTGCGCACGGCGGCAGCGCGGAACGGTGGGGGGAGGAGTGCGGCGCGGGCCGTACCCCATCTTCCCCGAGCGGTCGGGCCGCTTCGACCAGGCGTGGTGCGCGAGCGGTCGTGGAGGAGGAGCGGGTCCGAAGGGGGGAGGTGTGGTGCCGAAGGCGGGACTCGAACCCCCGCGCGGCAGCGCGGAACGGTGGGGGGAGGAGTGCGGCGCGGGCCGTACCCCATCTTCCCCGAGCGGTCGGGCCGCTTCGACCAGGCGTGGCGCGCGAGCGGTCGTGGAGGAGGAGCGGGTCCGAAGGGGGGAGGTGTGGTGCCGAAGGCGGGACTCGAACCCGCAAGGGAAGTTAATCCCACTAGGTCCTGAACCTAGCGCGTCTGCCAGTTCCGCCACTTCGGCCGGGGCGTGGGGAATCGTAGTGGGCGCGGGGGTGCGGTCAAGAGCGGACCGTCCCCGGGGGCCGGCCCGGGACGGGGACCGCCGCGCCGACCCCCGGGCTACCGGGGCTTGGCGTCCGCGGCGTTCGCCGCGCAGGTGCCGCACCAATGCTCGGGGAGCGACAACAGGTCGCCGAGGTCGTCCACCGTCAGGAGCGGACCGAGGGAGAGGGGCACCGCCGTCAGGGTGCCGGGACCCACGAGCGGGTGGCCGCGGATCACGAGGCCCTGCCCGTCCGTGATGTCGGTGCCGCCGACGGCCTGCCAGTGCATGAGGTAGCCGCCGCCCACGATCGGGCAGACGTCGTCCTGGCCGGTCGCCGGGCACTCCGCGGTGTCGTCCATGAAGTCGTGGGTGCCGTCCTGCTCGACGGTGTGGTAGAGCCCGAGGAAGTGTCCGATCTCGTGCGCGGCGATCAGCCCGATCGTGCTCGTGCTGTAGCCATCGTAGATGCTCATCACGCCGGAGGCCGGCGTCCCGTTGCGCTTGGGGCCGCCGACCGTCGCCGCGACGCCGACGACGCCGTTGCCGAAGGCCACCTGCACGAAGAAGAGGTTGAGGCGCACCTCGGTCCCGGCGGAGGTGGTGCGGAGGAGGTCGGCGAACTCGCTGTCGGTGCCGACCTCGTCGTAGGCGGAGTCCGTGACGTCGTAGTAGTCGATGTCGCCGAGCCGGATGCCCTGTTGGGAGAGGATCTGGTCGATCCGGGCGAGCACCGCCTTCAGGCGGGTGTCGTCGGCGGCCGTCGCCGCGGTGGGGGCGATGCCGTCGGCGAGCCAGACGTTCAGGTCGAGCGTGCCGAGGCTCGCGATCTCGGCGGGGCGCCGCTCCACGATGGCACGGACGCGCATCAGGCTCCCGCTCCCGAAGAGCTTCTGGAGCTGGAAGCGGTACGTGCCGCCGCCCGGCACGAGTTGGACGTCCGTGCGATCCGTGTTGGGCACGGTCGCGGAGAGGATCTCCGACCCCGGATACCACACGTACGCGCCCGTGGAGGAGGCGTTCTCGTAGACCTTGCCGCCGGGGCCCGTGAGCGTCTCCAGACCGATGTAGGCGCTGGAGAAGCCGCCGGAGGGGATCCAGCCCTCGACGGTCAAGGAGATGGCATCCGCGGGAACGCCGACGCTCAGCAGGGTGGTGCGGCCGCTGCCGTCGAGGGACTGGAGGCCGAAGTCCACGATCTGCTCGAGCTGGGCGGCGGCCGTCGAGGCGACGATCGGAACGGACACGGCGGCGCCGGGGTCGTTCGGGCCGACCACGAGCTTGCCGTCGTCCACGCCTTCGGATACCGGCGCGTAGCGGACGGTGACGTCCGCCGTCTCGCCGGGGCCGACCGCGTAGGGGAACGGCGAGCCGACCACGGAGAACTCCGCGCCCGGGACCGTCGCGCCGCTGATCGTCACCGTGCTGAGCGCACTCAGGTTCAGGAGCTGCGCCGTGAGATCCTTCGAGGAGCCGACCTCGACGGCACCGAAGTCGAGATTGGCCGTGAGCAGGGACCACGTGACCAGCTCGCCGTTCGCGCGCAGGTCGTACGTCTTGAAGAGCGGGCCGCCGGGACCGTCCCAGCGGAGGGTGAGGCTCCCCTGGGCGAGCCCCGCGCCGGTCGGATCGACCTCGACGTCGAGCATGGCCCGCCCGCCGCGGGCGACCTCGAGGGGGAGCGCCGCATCGTCCACCCCGAAGGGGCCCGTGGTCTCCGCCGCGGTCACCGACGCGGTCCCGTCGAGCGGGTTCGGGAACGACGCCTCGATGACCGAGGGCGTGGTGGACGCGACGGTCCCGAGGTCCACGAGAGGCGTCCTGGACGGGGCCGCGGACGACCCGCCGCCGCCGCACGCCGCGAGCACGAGGCCCAGCAGGACGGCCAGCAGCCCGGGAAGGGGTCTCCAGCGGGGCGCGGGGGGCAGGGTCGATCGGCGCATACGAGGCTCCCTGGGACCTACCGTCCTCGTCGACCACCAGCCCCGAAGCAATGTAGGGCTCGCCGAGGAGGGTGCCATCCCCGGGGACCCGTTCGCCGTTCACGCGGCCTTCACGGGATCGGACTTTCGGCCCGGTCCAGGGCCCCGAGGAACCCCACGAAGCCCATCGGCGGCGGCGGGGGTGGGCGCTGCTACCCTCGCGGGCGGCCCCGCCGGCGGGGCGCACCGGGAGGACGCATGGGCGCGGGCGGTCAGGCTTTTCCCCACGAGTGGGGGCGGGGCGGGCTCCTGCTCGGCCTCGGGCTTCTCCTCCTCGCCGGCCCGGGTTGCTCCAGCCGCTACAAGAAGCTGTCCCAGGGCGGGTCGATGACCGACGTCCTCTTCTACGACGTCCTCGGCCGGGACCGCTCGCCCGAGCAGTACTACGACTTCGTCCGCAAGAGCCACCGCGAGAAGGACTTCTGCTACGAGTGCGCGTCCGGCGACCCGTTCCTCGTGGACAAGAACATCGACGCCCTCGAACGGCTCGGCCACGCGGACTTCGGACGTCTGGAGGGGGTGGGAGAGGTCGTGGAGTTGATGAGCGAGGTCGTGACGGGCGACCGCTCGGCGCTCGCCCGGGCGCAGGCCGCCACCTCGATGACGAAGATCGCGCTGCGCCTCCCCCGCTACGAGGGACGCCCGGTCCCCGACGACGGCGGCAAGCTGCTCCGCTACATGCAGGATGTCGATCGCGCCTATCTCGGGGCTGCGGTCCCGCCGCCGAGCGCGGCGCGAGGGGCCACGCCGGTGCCCTCGACGCGGCGGACGTGCCCCCCGGCGTCGCGAGCGCTCGTCATCGACCGCATCGGTCGGATCGGCGATCTCGCCTTCGCCTCCACGGACCTGCGTTTCTACTGGCAGGCGATCCGGTTCTTCTACGGGCGCCCCTACCTCGTCGACGAGCAGGACCCGCAGCTACGGCAGGCGATCGACACGGCGCTCACCAAGCGCATCCAGGCGCTCGTCCACGTCACGCTCGCCAGCGCGGTGCTCGACCGGGAGGCCTCCGTCCGGGAGGACGCGATCCGCGGGCTGAAGACCCTGGAGGACGCCGACGCGGTGGAGACGATCGCCGAGCAGATCCGGCTCGAGGCGCACTGGCTCGTCCGGCTGGAGGCGGCCGAGTACTTCGGCCGCGTCGGTACGCGCACGGGCGTGAAGATGTTGATCGGGCTGCTCGGCGACGCGAACGCCAGCGTGCGGCACAAGGCGAGGGAGTCGCTGAGCACGCTGGCCGGTGAGGACTTCGGCACGCGGGCCGTCAACTGGAAGTGGTGGGCGCGCCGGAAGGACCCGACGATCGTGTTCGAAGGAGAGGGCGGCGAGGACGGCGCCGGCTCGCTCCCGGGACGCTGATCGGAGGCGCGGAGTGGCCGCCGCCGGGAGATCCAGCGCCGGACGGCGGCTCGTGCTGCGAGTCCTGGGCCTCGCGCTCGTCGCCGTCGTCCTCGCGACGCAACTGAAGCTCCGCGACCGGCTCGTCGTGATCCAGGGCGGCACGGAGCGCACGCTCGAGGGGCGCGTGACCCGGGTGGACGGCGGCGACTGGGAGGTCCGGCCGGTCGATCGCCCGGACACGACCGTCCGGGTTCCCGATACCGAGGTGAAGCGCCGAACCGCCGGAGAGAGCCGCGTGCCGGCGGTGAGTTGGGGGCTGCTCTCCCTCGGCGCGCGTCTCGCCCAGCGGCCGGGACGCGCGCTCGAGGTCCTGCTGCTCCTCTTCGTCACCTACCTGCTGACCGCCTGGCGGTGGTGGATCCTCTGCCGGGCCGTGGGCGTGTCGCTCTCGCTCGGCGAGGCGATCCGCCTGAACCTGATCGGCGCGTTCTTCAACACGGCCGTGCCCGGATCCACGGGCGGCGATGTCGTCAAGGCCTGGTACGCCGCCCGCGAGACGGGACGGGGGGTGCGGGCCGTGCTCGCGGTGTTCGCCGACCGCGTCACGGGCCTCGTCGGGCTCGCGCTCTTCGCGACCGGTGCGCTCGTGGCGCTGGGGCCTCGGGAGGGGCTCTCCTCCCCACGGCTCATCGTGGCGGCCGCCGTGGTCGCGCTGGGCGGGGGGAGCCTCGTGCTCCTGAGCGCGCGGCTGAGGCGCTGGCTCGGCCTCGGCCGGCTGGCCCGACGCCTGCCGTTCCGCGGCGTGATGACCGAGGCCGGGGCGGCGCTGAGGGTCTATCGCGAGCGGCCGAGGGCCCTCCTTGCCGGGCTCGGCATCTCGCTTGGGAACCACGCCATCGCGGGGTTCTGCGTCTTCCTCCTTGCGCGGGGGCTCGGCGTCACCGCGCTGGAACTCCCCGTGGCGCTCGCCCTCGTCCCGATCGCGAACCTCTTCGGCGCGATCCCGTTGCTGCCCGGCGGCTGGGGCGTCGGCGAGGTGGCCTTCGCCTACCTGTTCGGCCTCGTGGGCGTTCCGGCCACCGAGGCGGTGAGCCTGTCCATCGTCTACCGGCTGGGGATGCTGGCGGCGGGCCTTCCCGGCGGCGGGCTCTGGCTGTTCTGGCGGGGGCGGCCGCCGCGCGCGGACATCGGCCACGCGGTGGAGGAGGCCGAGGAGCGGTTGGAGGCCCGGGAGACGGCGGCGGAGGAGGCCGAGGAAGCCGGGGCCACCGGGGTCTGACGCCACCCCGGAGGGGCCGGCGGCGTCGGACCCCGGCGCGAGACTGGCCGCGTGTCCCGCGTCCGCCGCACGTTCGTCGCGCTCCGCTGCTCCGCGTCCCTCGCCCGGCGGCTGCGCCGGGTGTGCGAACACCTCGCGGAGACGGACGCCGCCTTCCGCGCGCCGACGACGGACGACTTCCACGTGACCGTCCAGTTCCTGGGCGACACGGACGAGGACGATCTCGCCGGCATCGGCCGCGCGCTGGAGGAGGCCGCGCGGACGGTGGCGCCGCTCGATCTCGTCTACCGGGGGCTGGGCGCCTTCCCGGAGCCCGAGCGGGCGCGGATCGTCTGGGTCGGTGCCGAAGCCCCCGACGCCCCCGATGCGCTGGAGCGGCTCGCCGGGGCGGTGGGCCAAGGCCTGGCCCCGCTCGGCTACCCGCCCGAGAGCCGGCGCTTCCATCCTCACGTGACGCTCGGTCGGGTCCGGCGACGCCCCTCGCCAGCCCTGGTCGAGGCCGTCCGGGCCGGGCGCGACCGCGAACTGGGGCACGAGGGAGTGTCGGACCTGAAACTTATCCTTTCCGAGCCGGGTGACCGCGGGTATCGTTACATAGACCTAACAACCGTCGCGCTCGGCCGCGCGTGAAACGACGCGATCGACGCCGGCCGGAGCAGGAGGAACGACCGACATGGTGAGCCACGTGGGCGAAAACGGCCATCAGCCGACACGAGACGAGAAGGCCAGGAACCAGGCCCTCAAGGCGGCGCTCGGCCAGATCGAGAAGCAGTACGGCAAGGGGTCGATCATGACCCTCGGCAGCAACACCACGGCCAAGGTGGACGGCATCTCGACGGGCAGCCTGTCGCTCGACCTGGCGCTCGGCGGCGCCGGGCTCCCGCGCGGGCGCATCACCGAGGTGTTCGGACCGGAGTCCTCCGGCAAGACGACGCTCTGCAGCCACGTCATCGCGAACGCGCAGAAGCAGGGCGGCGTGTGCGCGTTCATCGACGCGGAGCACGCGTTCGACGCGGCCTACGCGAAGAGCCTCGGCGTCAACCTCGACGAGTTGCTGGTGTCGCAGCCCGATACCGGCGAGCAGGCCCTCGAGATCGCCGAGACGCTGATCCGCAGCAACGCGGTGGACGTGGTCGTCATCGACTCGGTGGCGGCGCTCGTGCCCAAGGCGGAGATCCTCGGCGAGATGGGCGACTCGCACGTCGGCCTCCACGCCCGGCTGATGAGCCAGGCGCTGCGCAAGCTCTCCGGCGCGATCCGTTCGTCGAACGCCGCGATGATCTTCACGAACCAGATCCGCATGAAGATCGGCGTGATGTTCGGCAACCCGGAGACGACCACCGGCGGCAACGCGCTCAAGTTCTACGCCTCCGTCCGGCTCGACATGCGGCGGATCGGCAGCATCAAGGGCGCGGGCGACGTCGTGCTCGGCAACCGCACGCGGGTGAAGGTCGTCAAGAACAAGATCGCCCCGCCGTTCCGAACGGCGGAGTTCGACGTGCTCTTCGGCAAGGGTATCTCCTGGGTCGGCGATCTGCTCGACCTCGGCGTGAACGGCGGCGCCGTCGAGAAGAGCGGCTCCTGGTACTCCTTCGGCGAGACGCGCCTGGGCCAGGGTCGCGACAAGACCGTCGAGTTCCTCCAGGCGAACGCGGACCTCCTCGCGCAGGTCGAGACGGAGACCCGGCGTGCGCTGGGCATGGTCGCGTCGGCCGAGGACGAGGCTGCGACGACGCCCGAAGCGGTGCCGGCGACGGCCGCGGCCGCGGCGACGACGGACGTGACGGGGAACGGCGACGGCGCCAAGACCCGCGGCCGTCGGAGCCGGTCTACCCGCCCGGGCGGGTAGCCGGCCGGCCCGCCGACCGATCGACCACGGACCGGAGCACGGGCGGGCGGGTGCGTCCCGCCCGTGCTACCGTGCGCGGTTCCGTCCCGCGATCCCCGGAAGGTCCGTCATGTCCCGCACGCCCACCGCCGACGAGCTCCGCGAACTGTGGCTCGGCTTCTTCGCCGAGCGCGGCCACGCCCTGCCGGCGGCGGCGTCGCTGGTGCCCGAGAACGACCCGACCCTGCTCTTCACCGGCGCGGGGATGAACCAGTTCAAGGAGTACTTCCTCGGGAAGGTCGAGCCGCCCTTCCGGCGCGCGGCGACCGTGCAGCCCTGCTTCCGCCAGGGCGACCTGGAGAACGTCGGCCGTACGCCCCGGCACCTGACCTTCTTCGAGATGATGGGCCACTTCTCGTTCGGGGACTACTTCAAGAAGGATGCCGTCGCCTGGGCGTGGACGTTCATGACCCGCGTCCTCGGGATCCCCGCAGAGCGACTGCTCGTCTCGATCTACCGCGAGGACGAGCAGGCGTTCGAGGCGTGGCGCGCCGTAGGGGTGCCGGCCGACCGCATCGCCCGGTTCGACGCCAAGGAGAACTTCTGGCCGGCCGACGCCCCCGAGAAGGGGCCCGACGGCGTCTGCGGGCCGTGCTCGGAGGTGTTCTTCGACTACGGCGCTTCGCACGCCGTGGGCGACGGCGGCCCCGGCCAGTACGACTCCGGACGCTACATCGAGATCTGGAACAGCGTCTTCACGCAGTACGAGCGCCGCGGCCGCGGAAACCTCGTCGAGCTGCCGCAGAGGAACATCGACTGCGGCGTGGGCTTCGAGCGGGTGCTGGCCGCGGTGGAGGGCCAATACTCGGTCTTCAGCACCTCCCTCTTCCGGCCGCTGCTCGAGCGGCTCTCGGCGATCTCGGGCGTGGCGTACCCCTTCCTGGAAAACGGCGACCTGCCGGCCGGGGAGGACATGCGCCGCATGCGCCGGATCGCCGACCACGTCCGGGCGGCCTGCTTCCTGGTCGCAGCGGGCGTCAAACCGTCGAACGAGGGGCGCGGGTACGTGCTCCGGCGGATCCTCCGTCTCGCGATCCGCGACGGCATCCAACTCGGCGTGGACGAACCCTTCCTCGACCGCGTCGTGCCGACCGTCGTGTCCACGATGGGGCGCGCGCACCCCGCACTGATCGAGGGCGCGACGGTGCTCGCATCGGTGCTCTCGGGGGAGGAGGAGCGCTTCCGCGCGACCTACGAGCAGGGCATGCGATTCCTCGACGACGCCGCCCGGCACCTCTCGCGGGGCGACGTGCTCGGCGGTGAGGCCGCCTTCAAGCTCCACGACACGTACGGCTTCCCCGTCGATCTCGCCGCCCGCATCCTCGAGGAGCGCGGCATCGACGTGGACCTCGATGGCTTCGAGAGCGCGATGGAGCAGCAGCGCGAGCGTGCCCGGCGCGGAAGCAAGATCCAGGACGCGATCTTCGTGGAAGGCCCGCTGAGCGCCCTGCGTCAGCAGGGCGTCCCCGAGACCGTCTTCCTCGGGTACGACCGGCCGGAGGCGGGGCTGGACACGCCCGACGGCCGGGGCGTCCGCGCCGAGGCCGACATCGTGGGCCTGATCCGCGGCGACGCGCTGGTGGCATCGGTCGAGGCGGGCGACGACGTGCGCGTGGTGCTCGACCGCACGCCCTTCTACGCGGAGTCGGGCGGCCAGGTGGGGGACCGCGGCGTCCTCGCAGCCGAGGGACTGCGGATCGAGATCCTCGACACGCAGGCCCAGGAGGGCTACACGCTCCACCGGGGGCGCGTCGCGTCCGGGCGTGCCGAGACCGGCCACCGGGTGGTCGCCGAGGTGGACGAGGAACGCCGCGACGCGACGCGGCGCAACCACACCGCCACGCACCTCCTCCACGCCGCGCTCAAGTGCGTGCTCGGCGACCACGTGCGCCAGGAGGGGTCGCTGGTGGCGCCCGACGCGCTGCGCTTCGACTTCAGCCACCCGCGCGCGCTCACGTCCGACGAGATCCACGAGGTCGAACGCCTCGCGAACGCCTGGATCCTGCGCAACGACCCGCTGGACACGGCGGTCATGGAACTCGACAAGGCGAAGGCCTCCGGTGCCGTCAGCCTCTTCGGCGAGAAGTACGGCGACGTCGTGCGCGTCGTCTCGATCGCCAGCGGCTCCCGCGAACTCTGCGGCGGCACGCACTGCCGCCTCACGGGCGACATCGGGTCGTTCCGCATCACCCACGAGACGAGCATCGCGGCGGGGATCCGCCGGATCGAGGCCGTCACCGGGCGGGGAGCCGTCGAGCGTGCCGGCGAGGACCGCGAGGTCGTCCAGGGCCTCGCCTCCATGCTCAAGGCCGGCCGCGAGGAGATCGTCGGTCGGGTCGAGGCCCTGATCGACGAGCTCAAGGCGGTCCGCAAGGCCGACGAGAAGGCGCGCCGCGAGGCGGGCCTCGCGGCCGTCGGCCGCCTCGTCGAGGAGGCCCTCGACGTGGACGGCCTGCGACTCCAGGCCGCCTCCCTGCCCGGCGTGGACGGGAAGGCGCTGCGGGGGGTCTGGGACGGGCTTCGCCAGGGCGGTGTGGACGTCGCGATCCTGGTGGGCGAGGCGGGGGGCAAGGCCCCGCTCCTCGTCGGGCTGTCCAAGACGGCCCTCGGGCGCGGTCTCGACGCGAAGACCCTGCTCCGCGAGGCGACGGAGGTCCTCGGCGGCGGCGGGGGCGGACGGTCCGACCTCGCCCAGGGCCGGGGCGAGGACCGCGGCCGCATCGACGAGGCGCTCGAGCGCATCCGGACCGCGGCCCGCGACGCACTGGTTTAGACCGGGTCGTAGGGGCAGGCTCGTGTGCCGTGCCGGACGTTCCGGTCCATGAGGCCGTGCGGCACGCTGGCCTGGGGGCGATGGGCCCCCTTCGTCCTCCCTGCGCACGGTCGTACGCGGCGTCGTCCTCATGGGGCCTCCGGCTCCCCATCCAGCGCGCCGATCGGAGGCGAACGCCGCGGAGGGACACCCTCAGCGGGGCCCCACGGGCGTCTTCCTTGGCAGACGGACTGGCTACCCTGCGCGGCGACACCAGGCGCCATCCGCGGCATTCGACCGTTCTTGACCGCCCGCGGGGAGGCGTCTACCCTCCTGGGCTCACCGGAGGCGAACGCGTACCGAGTCCATGGGGTACGGCCGCCGTCCGCCCGCGGGGCGGAGCCCGACCGGAGGAGACCGTCATGGCCGTACCGATGCGGAAGCTCAGCAAGCGGAGGACCCGGATGCGGGCCGCCCACCACGCGATCCGCCCCCGGAACATCCAGCCCTGTCCCCGGTGCATGCAGAACCGGCCCGCGCACCGGGTGTGCCCCAAGTGCGGCTACTACCACGACCGCGACGTCCTCCGGAAGGAAGACTAGCAGCCCGCGGGGCGCGCCTTCCCCTCGATGCGGATCGCACTCGACGCCATGGGCGGAGATCGGGCTCCGGCGGCGCCGGTGAAGGGCGCCGTGGATGCGCTCCGTGAGTTTGCGGACGTGGAGATCGTCCTCGTGGGCGTGCCGGAGGTCGTCGAAGCGGAGCTGGCCCGTCACCAGCCGACCGACGCCGAGCGGGCCCGCCTCGACATCGCCCCTGCGGACCACGTCTGCGGCATGGGCGACGATCCCGTGCGCACCGTCCGGGCCCACGCTGGGAACTCCGCCCGGCGCGCCGCCGAGCTGCTGCGGGCGGGCGACGTCGACGGCGTGGTCAACATGGGTTCGACGGGCGCCGCGGTCGCGGCCGCGCAGCTCTACCTCGGCCGGCTCGCCGGCGTACGGCGCCCGGGGATCGCCGTGCCCTTCCCGCGCAAGAAGGGATTCACCTTCGTGATCGACGGCGGCGCGAACCCCGAGGCACGCCCCGAGGACCTCCACCAGTTCGCCGTGATGGCGTGTCTCTACGCGAAGGGTGCCATGGGCGTGGCCGAACCGCGGGTCGGCATCCTGTCGATCGGCGAGGAGGAGCACAAGGGCAACCAACTGGTCAAGGAGACGTGGGAGGTCTTTCGCCGCCACCGCGTCGCCCGGTTCGTGGGCAACGTCGAGCCGCGCGAGCTCTTCGCCGACCGCGCGGACGTGGTCGTGTCCGACGGCTTCTCCGGCAACCTGATCCTGAAGGCCGTCGAGGGGATGGCGGAGTACATCCTCCAGGGCGTGCTGGAGCTGCACCCCGATCCGGACCAGGCCCGGCGCCTGGCGGCCCAGCTGGCTGCGCGCGTGGACTACGCCGAGTACGGCGGTGCGCCGCTCCTCGGCGTGAAGGGCGCCTACCTGATCGGCCACGGCCGCAGCGACGCGCGCGCCTTCGTGAACGGCGTGAAGACGGTCCGCTCCTGCGTCCTGCACCACGTCGCCGAGGACACCGTGCGCGAGCTGGCCCGGACGGCCCAGGGGGAGGGGGCCTGATGGGGTGGGCCCTCCTCTGCCCGGGCCAGGGCGCGCAGAAGGTCGGCATGGGGGTGGACCTCGCCGAGCGCTGGGACAGCGCTCGCGCCGTGTTCGACCGGGCCTCGTCCGTGTTGGGCCTCGATCTGCTGGGCATCTGCCGGGACGGACCGGCGGAGGCCCTCGTCCGGACCGACCTCCAGCAGCCGGCGATCCTGGCGGTCGGGATCGCGACCTACGCGGCCCTGGTGGAGAGCGGTCGCATCGCCTCCGACGGCGCGACGGCCGCGTTCGGGTTGTCGCTGGGCGAGTTCACCGCGCTGGTCGCGGCCGAGGCGCTGACCCTCGAGGACGGCCTGCGCCTGGTCCGCGAGCGTGGCCTCGGGATGCAGGAGGCCAGCGAGGCGCATCCGTCGGGCCTCGTGGCGCTTCGGTGCGAGCTGGCGACGGCCCAGGCGATCTGCGAGGCCGCCCGCGCCGCCACCGGGGGGGTCTGCGACGTCGCCAACATCAACGCCCCGGACCAGATGGTCATCAGCGGCGACCTCGCCTCCCTCGACGTCGCGGAGGCGGCGGCCCGGGGGCGGGGCGTGCGGCGCCCGACGCGCCTCCCGGTCGCCGGCGCGTTCCACAGCGCGCTCATGGAGGCCGGAGCGGAGCGCCTCCGGGGGGCGCTCGACGGCGTGGAGATCCGCGAGCCCCGGGTCCCGGTCATCAGCAACGTGACGGCCGAGCCCACCCGCGATCCGGCCATCCTTCGGCAGAACCTCGTGGCCCAGGTCACCAGTCCGGTACGCTTCGTCGACTGCGTCCGAGCGGCGCGGGACCTCGGCGTCGAAGCGACCCTCGAAGTCGGTCCGGGCCGGGTGCTCTCCGGGCTCGTCCGCCGGATCTGCCCGGAGCTCGTCACGCAGGGCGCCGGGACGGCGGACGACGTGGAGGCCCTGGCGCCCGGATTTGCCCAGGGAGGAGCGGAGCAGGGAGCATGACGGAACGGGCGAGCGAGACCCCGGCTTTCTCGGCGCTGGTCACGGGCGGTGCGCGCGGCATCGGCCGCAGCATCGTGACGCGACTCGCCGCCGAGGGCGGACGCGTGACCTTCGTGGACCTGCTCGACGCCCCCGCCGAGGAGACGATCGCCCTGGCCGGCGGGCCGGAGCGCTGCCGCTTCGTGAAGGCGGACATCACCACGGCCCAGGGATGCCAGGACGCTGTCGAGGCCGCCGTCGAGCACGGCGGCGGCCTCGACGTGCTCGTCAACAACGCGGGGATCACCCGCGACGGTCTGCTCCTGCGGATGAGCGACGAGGACTGGGACACGGTGATCGCCGTGAACCTCACGGGCACCTTTCGGATGACGCGCACCGCCGCGCGGCGTCTGATGAAGAGCCCCCGGGGCCGGGTGATCAACATCGCGTCGGTGGTGGGCCTGATGGGCAACGCCGGGCAGGCCAACTACGCCGCCAGCAAGGGCGGTGTGATCGCCTTCACGAAGGCGGTCGCCAAGGAACTCGCGGCCCGCGGCGTCACGGTGAACGCCGTCGCCCCCGGGTTCATCCAGACCGACATGACCGCGGGCCTGACCGAGAAGGCCGCGGGCGAGTTGGGCAGCCGGATTCCGCTGGGCCGGCTGGGGACCGCCGAGGACGTGGCCGACGTCGTCGCCTTCCTGGCGTCCGAGGCGGCCGGATACGTCACCGGTCAGGTGATTCCTGTGGACGGCGGAATGGTCATGTAGGAAAAGAGGTCGTCCCGGCGCGCCGGGCGGCAGGTACTTCGTGCAGAGGAGGCAGCGTGGACACCAACGTCAGGGACCGCGTGATCGAGATCGTCTGCGAGCAGATGGGTCAGAGCAAGGACAAGGTCACGGAAGAGACCTCGTTCATCAACGACCTCGGCGCGGACAGCCTCGACACCGTCGAACTGGTCATGGAACTCGAGGACGAATTCGACCTGAGTATCCCGGACGAGTCGGCCGAGAAGATCAAGACGGTCGGCGACGCGATCAAGCACATCCAGAAAGCGGTCAACGAGAAGCCGAAAGACTGATTCTCCATGACCCGACGAGTCGTCGTCACCGGACTCGGGACGGTCAACGCTTGCGGCAACGACGTGGCTTCGTCGTGGCAGCGGGTTCTGGCCGGGGAGAGCGGTGTAGGCCGCATCACCCGCTTCGATCCCGACTTCCTGGACATGCCGTGCCTGATCGCGGCGGAGTTGAAGGGCTTCGACCCCCTCGACGTGATCGAGAAGCGCGACCTCCGCAAGCTCGACCTGATGACGCTGTACGGCATTGCCGCGGCGAAGCAGGCGTGGGCGCAGGCCGGCCTCCAGGGAGCCGATGGCTACGATCCGACGCGCGCGGGCGCCATCCTCGGCACCGGCATCGGGGGTCTCGACAGCATCGAGAACACCCACACGACGATCATGGAGAAGGGGCCCCAGCGCGTCAGCCCCTACTTCGTGCCCCGCATGATGGCGAACTCGATCGCCGGCAACCTGAGCATCCGATTCAATCTCCAGGGCCCGAGCTTCATCACCGCTTCGGCGTGTGCGTCGAGCAATCACGCCATGGGGATGGCCCTTCGCAGCATCCGCTGCGGCGAGAGCGACATCGTGATGACCGGGGGCGCGGAGGCCACCATCACCTCCATGGGGATGGCGGGGTTCAACTCGATGCGGGCTATGTCCACCCGGAACGACGAGCCGACGAAGGCCAGCCGGCCCTTCGACAAGAACCGCGACGGCTTCGTGATGGGGGAGGGCGCCGGCATCCTCATCTTCGAGGACCTGGACCACGCGAAGAAGCGCGGCGCCGTGATCCTGGCCGAGGTGCTGGGGCTCGGGCAGTCGGCCGACGCCTACCACATCACCGCCCCCGCGCCCGGCGGGTCCGGACCCGCGCGGGCCATGGCGCTGGCCATGAAGGACGCCCGGATCGCCCCCGAGGACGTGCAGTACATCAACGCCCACGGCACGAGCACGCAGCTCAATGACGTGGCGGAGACCCAGGCGATCAAGATGGCCTTCGGCGCCGAGGCGGCCCACAAGGTCGCCATCTCCTCCTCGAAGTCCATGGTGGGACACCTCCTCGGCGGGGCGGGCGGCGTCGAGGGCGTGTTCACGGTGATGAGCATTCTCGACAAGGCCGTGCACCCCACGATCAACCAGGAGGAGCCGGATCCCGAGTGCGACCTGGATTACGTGCCGAACACCTCCCGGGAGCTCGTGATCCGCTACGCCCTGTCGAACGCCCTGGGGTTCGGAGGCCACAACGTCGCGCTGGCCTTCGGCCGCTTCGACGGGTAGAGCGCACAAGAGGGCACCAAGTCCGGGGCGCCGGCCGGCGGCGGGACGGCGTTGCCGCGGCGACGAACCTCCCGGCCGGCCGGCCGTCCGGCCCCCGCCCGAGGCGGCTCGGCCGCTGGGGCGGCACCGCCGCTCGCGGCCCCTCGGCCTCCGCGCCGCGTCACGACGCCCCGCGCGGTGGGCTACAGTCCCGCGAAGCCATGAACGACGCCGCGACGAAGCCCGCCGACCGTCTCCACGACGTGGGCCAGGGGCACCTGGTCGATCACGCCGCCACCCTGGGCGAGGAGGACGGCCGGGCGTTCCTGGAGGCGGCCGCCGCCCAGCCCTGGGAGACGCTGCTCGCCACCTGGCGGAGTCCTCCGGTGCCGCCCCCGCCCGTCCTCCGGCCCCCCCAGGCGTTGACGCTCAAGCGGCAGAGGCACGAGGGGCGCCTGCGTCCGCAGCTGGCGGACGTCGGCCGGGCCCTCCTGGCGCGGGGCGGCGCGGCGACGGTGCTCCTGGCGGGGGGGCAGGGCACCCGCCTGGGCTTCGACGGCCCCAAGGGCACGTTCGTCTTCGGTCCGGAGGAAGATCGTTCCCTCTACCGGATCCAGGTGGAGCACGTCGTGGCGACGGGGCGGAGGGCCGGTCGGCCCGTCCCGCTCGTCGTACTCGTGAGCGAGGCGACGGAGACCGCCACCCGCGAGGCGCTGGCCCCCGTGGAGGCATGGGGGCTCGACCCCTCGCTCCTCGAGATCGTGACCCAACGGCAGCTTCCCGCCCTCGACGAGGACGGCCGGGCGTTTCCCGCCGCCCCCGGCGTGCTGGCCACCGCCCCCGACGGCCACGGCGGGGCCGTCGGCGCCCTGGTCGCCGCCGGCACCCTCGACCGGCTCGCCGCGCGGGGCGTCGAGGTATTGACCACCTTCCAGGTGGATAACCCCCTCGCCCGCCCGCTCGACCCGGTGATGCTCGGCTGGATGGGCGAGCGGCACGCCCAGGCGGTGGGAAAGGCCGTCGCCCGCGGCCCGGAGGAGAAGGTCGGGGTGTTCGCCCGCGACATCCAGGGGCGGACACGGGTCGTCGAGTACAGCGAGTTCCCCGAAGGCGGGATGCCCGACGACCTCGACATGGGGTCGATCGCGCTCCACGCGTTCTCCCTGCCGTGGCTGAGAAGCCTCCTCGCGCAGGGCCTCGAGTTGCCGCTCCACCGGGCGCACAAGAAGGTGCCGTACTGGACGCCGGGCGGGATCGTGGTGCCCGAGGCGCCCAACGCGACCAAGTTCGAGCGCTTCATCTTCGACCTCTTTCCCCTCGCTGACCGCGTGGAGGTGCACGAGGTGGTGCGCGAACGCGAGTTCGCCCCCGTCAAGAACGCGAGCGGGGTGGACAGCCCGGAAACCGCCCGCGCCCTCGTGGCGGCGGAGGTACGCCGCTGGTACGAGGAGCGCGGCCGGACGCCACCGGATCCTCCGTCCCTACAACCGCTGGCGATGACGGACTGACGCATCGTCCGAACCGCGGCGTCGGGCCGGAGGAGTGCGCCGTCGCGGGACCGGCTCGGGTCCGAAGTCGTCGGCGGCGAAGGAACCGCTCTCCGCTCGCGCGCGGTTCTATACTCGGGCCATGGCGCAGGGACGGGGTGCGGCGCGCGGCGAACGTCTGAGGGTCGCGGTCCTGATGGGCGGCGCCAGCAGCGAGCACGAGGTGTCGCTGGACGGGGGCGCGAACGTCGTTGCGGCGCTCGATCCCCATCGCTACGACGTGCGTCCCGTGCTCCTTTCGCGCGACGGCCACTGGCGGATCGTTTCCCGCGGGAAGGGGACCTTCGATCCGCGGGCGGCCGACGGCGGGAAACCGTTTGCCGGCCCGATGCATGCCCTGGCCCACCTCGCCGACTGGCCGGCCGACGTGGTCATGCCGGTCCTGCACGGGAGATTCGGGGAGGACGGCACGTTGCAGGCGTGCCTCGCGGCCGCGGGGCTGCCTTTCGTGGGATCCGGGAGCCTCGCGAGCGCCCTGGCCAACGACAAGATCCGTACGAAGGAGATCCTCTCCTTCCACGGCGTGCCCACGCCTCGCTTCGAGGTGTTGGATGCGCCCACGGCGGGGCGCGGCGTGATCGAGACCGCCCGCCGCCTCCTCGACCGCTACGGCGCCCCGCTCGTCCTCAAGGACCCCTGCGGGGGGAGCAGCCTGGAGGTGCACATCGCGGACGACGAGGGCGAGGTGGCTGCGGCCCTCGAGCGGCTGGGGCCGGGAAGGCGGCGGATCCTCGTCGAGGCCCACGTGCCGGGGCGCGAGCTCACGTCCGGCGTGCTGGAGGATCGCGATGCGGGCGAGGCGAGAGCCCTCCCCATCGTCGAGATCCGGCCCCGCCGGGGGCGGTCCTTCGACTATCACGAGAAGTACAGCGCCGAGGGCGCGCAGGAGCTCTGCCCCGCGCCGCTGGAGGAGGCCCAGGAGCGCGCAGCGAGGAACCTGGGGCTCGCCGTGCACCGGCTGCTCGGTCTGCGGGGCCTCAGCCGCACCGACCTGATCCTCGACGGCACCGGGGCCCTGCAGGTCCTCGAGGTGAACACGCTTCCCGGCATGACCGAGCGGGGCCTCGTGCCGCTCGCCGCGAAGGCCTGCGGCATTTCCTTTCCGGCGCTCATCGAACGGCTCGTGCGCACGGCCTCCGCGGCGGGGTGACCCTCCCTGCCCCAGGCCCCGCGCCGGCCGCCGCGCCCCTTCCGAGGCTGGACGCGGCCTGCCGCTCCAAGGAGCATCCCCGCTCATGGAGTCGTCGCCCCTCGATCCGCTGGAGATCCCGCGTCATGCCAAGGTGTGGGGGGAGGAGCACTGGATCGTCAACCGCGACTACTGCGGGAAGAAGCTCGTCCTCCGGGAGGGTTGGCGATGCTCGCTTCACTACCACCAGGACAAGGACGAGGTGTTCTACGTGATCGCGGGCCGGGTCCTCCTCGAGCACGCGGGGGGGTTCACGGTCATGGAGACCGGGCACGCCCAGCGGATTCCTCCGGGCACGATCCACCGGTTCTGGGGGCTCGAGGACAGCGAGATCATCGAGTTCTCGACCCACCACGACGAGGGCGACAGCTACCGTCTCGAGACCTCGGGAGCCTTCGCGCGGGAGGATCTCGCCCCCTTCGGTCTCGCCGCGGGAAGGGGAAGCCCTCCGGAGTCGTCGTAGCATGGGGGCTTCGGGGCCGGGCACGAGGGCGAAAGGTGTCCCATGAGACGAGTCCTCCTGCTCCTCGGCCTGTTCGCCGTCGTCGTGGGCGCCGTGGCGGTCGCCCTCTTCCTCGGGCGACCGACCGAACGCACGGTCCCCGAGATCCCCATCGTGGTGAAGGAGGCCCGCGAGGCCCCGTCGGTCGAGCGGCCCTCGGCCGATCTGCCGCGCGGCGGGGTGTACGCCGGCATCGTCCAGGACGCGAAGGGGGTCCCGATCCCCGGAGCGACCGTGCTGCTGGTAGCCTTCGAGACCGGCCAGCACGCGGGACCCGGCGTCGTCGGCACGTCCCCCTCCGCGGAGGGGTTCGACTTCAGCCAGGTGGCCCGGATCGGCCACGAGACCGCCGCCGAAGGCAAGGCGGATGCGGAGGGTCGGTTCCGCGTCGCCGCGGACGCCGACAGCGCGATCCGCATCGTGGCGGCCTACCGGCAGGGCTACATGCCCGACCTCTTCGCCGTGACCGGGCCGCGGGAGGATCTCGTCCTCACCCTCGAGGAGGCCGGGCAGTTCGTGGGGCACGTCGTGGACGCCGAGACGAAGCGTCCCGTGCCCGGCGCGCGCGTGACGATCTATCTCCAGCAGCGCGCCCTGAAGCCCACGAGCGCTCCCGGCTCGTTCGAGGGGGGGGCGCCCGAGAGTGTGGCTCTCTCCCCGTTCGCCATCGCCCAGCGCTGGGTGGTCGAGGCTCTCGGGCAGCGCGTGTGGGGGCTCACGTCCAGCGGCGAGCCCGGATTCGACGTGTTGACGGACGCCGACGGGGACTTCCGCTTCGGCCCCGTCGGCGACAAGGTCCAACTCGAGTTCGTCGTCACCCACCCCGACTACATGTGGACGGACTTCGACACCCAGCCGGACGGGGAGACGGTCCGCACGGTCGTACGGCCCGGCGAGACCGTCGAGCGGACGTTCGCACTCGTCAAGGGCCACTCGATCACGGGCCGCGTGGTGGACGCCGAGGACGACAAGGGCGTCGCGGACGTCCTCGTCGAGATCGAGCACGTCAATCAGAGCCTGCAGCACTGGTGGTACCGCGTGAAGAAGCGCACGACGCGGTCCGGCAAGGACGGTCGCTTCCGCGTGGGCGGGCTCTCCGACGGCCCGTACGTCGCGACGCTCCGGCCGCCGACGGGCGGCGTCGAGTTCATCCCCGGCATCCCCGAGGACGCGAAGGACGTGGTGTGGGAGATCAAGCACCGCGGCGCGCTACGCGGGCGCATCGACGGCCTCGTCCAGCCGAAGGGCACGGAGGTCGCGGTCATCCTCGAGACGCCCACGCAGGACACGTCGGAAGGGCGGCACAGCGTGTTCCGCGCCGCCCTCGATGCCGACGCCCGGTTCACGGTGCCCGACCTCCTGCCCGGCTGGTACGAGGTCTGGGTGCAGGCGGCCGGACAGAGCAGCATCCCGAAGCGCGTCCGCGTCGAGGCCCACCAGACCGAGCCCGTGGTCTTCGAACTGGGCGGCGGAGGGGGGCTCGCGCTCCGCGTCCTCGACAGCCGAGGTCGGGTGGTGGATCCGGCCCAGGTCCAACTCGTCCGGGTGGAGGGGGACGCGGACGGCCCGACGCTGGGGTCGTTCGTGACGCGGCGGGGCCGGCTCGACGCCCAGGCCATCGCGCCCGGGCGCTACCGCCTGCGCGTGGTGGCCACCGAGTTCGTCCCCTACGCGTCGGAGCCGTTCGAGATCGTGGACGCGAAGACGACGGATCTCGGGGCGATCCAACTCCTCCAGCGAGCCTGGCTGCGGATCAAGGAGGTCGTCGTGGCCGACCGTCCCGGGACCGCCGTGGGGGTCGTCTCGATCTCGCTGCGTGAGGGGGAGAAGGGGGACTTCCGTCCCCTTCCACCGCTGACGGGGCATCCCGTGGCGATCCGCCCCGGGTCGATCACGGTGCGGGCCGAGTCCTCGAAGGGGCTGTCCTACGAGGAGACCTTCCAGGTCGCCGAGGGGGAGACCCTCCCGGTGGCCGTGGAGCTCCGGTGAAGGAAGGCCGGTTCCGAGCCCACCTCGCAGGTTGAGCCGGCGGGGGGGCGCCCGTAGGCTGCCTGGGCCGATGACCTGCTCGCCCGCCGCCGCCGACGCCCCGCCCGAACCGCCCGAGGGCGGCGAGAGTGGGGCGGCGGAGACGGGAGCGGGTGCGCATCGCGAGGCGAGCGGATCGGGAGGCCGGTCGCCGGATGAGGGCCCGGGGGTGATCCCCATCGACAGTCGCGTCCGGAAGGAACGGCGGAGCGGCGGGGACCGGCGACAAGGCAGGACGTCGGTCGCCCAGGAGCGCCGGTCGGGGCAGGAACGGCGCCGCGGGAGTGACCGGCGGCGCCCGGATCGCAAGCGAAGCATCAACGCCTACGAGCTGAGCGAGGAGGCCCGGGAGTTGGCGGAGGCCGTGGCACGGTTTCGCCGCGAACACGACAACCGGTTTCCGACCGCCGAGCAGCTCGTCTTGATCCTCCGCGACCTGGGGTACGCAAAGCAGGGGTAGGTCCGGCCCCGAGGGGCGCGGGCGACGGAGGGAGGATCCATGGACCTCGGTGTCCGAACGACGTCCCCGACGGGACACAAGGACGCGGCGCTCGTTCTCTTGCTGGGACCGGGCGACGATCCGGCGAGGGTGATCGCCGCGGCCGGCGACGCCCAGCGTTCCACGTGGGAGCGTCTCCGGGACCGGGAGGTCTTCGCCGGCAAGGCGGGCGAGGTGCAGGTGCTCGGCGGGAAGGCGGGCGACCGCTACCCGGTCGTGGTCGTGGCCGGGACCGGGAAGGTCGAGACGGCGGAGGCGTTCCGTCGCTCCGCGTCCGTAGCGGTGCGTACCGTGCGCGACCTCGGCATCACCTCGGCGAGCGTGGTGCTGCCGACAGGGCGCGGCGCGATCTGGCGCCCGGAGGTCGTGGCTGCCGCGGCGACCGAAGGCGCGCTCATGGGTCTCTACCGGTTCGAAGCCCACAAGAGCGAGAAGTCCCCGCGCACCCTGGATGCTCTCACCCTGCTCGCCCCGCGCGGCGAGGGGCCGAAAGCCGAGCGCGGCATGGAGCGGGGGCGCGTCGTAGGCGAGGCGGTCTGTTTCGCGCGCGACCTGGGAAACGAGCCCGGCAACCGGGCGACGCCGACGTACCTGGCGGAGACCGCGCTGGAGATCGCCGGTGAGCACGGTCTGGGCGTCGAGATCCTCGAAGAGGAGGACATGCAGCGCCTCGGGATGGGCGCGCTGCTGGGCGTGAGCCGGGGCAGCGCGGAGCCCGCCAAGCTCGTGATCCTCACCTACGAGCCCTCACGCCGCGCGCCCACGGACACGGTGGCCATCGTGGGCAAGGGGCTGACCTTCGACGCCGGAGGGATCTGCATCAAGCCGGCGCCGAAGATGGAGGACATGAAGTTCGACATGTGCGGCGGGGCCGCCGTGCTCGCCACCATGTCGGCTCTCGGTCGGCTCGGCGCGCCGGTTCGGGTCGTGGGCCTCGTGCCCTCCTCGGAGAACCTTCTGGGGAGCGCCGCCTACAAGCCGGGCGACATCCTCCAAGCCATGAACGGCACCACGATCGAGGTCAAGAACACGGACGCGGAGGGCCGGCTGATCCTGGCGGACGCCCTGTGCTACGCGACGCGGAAGCTCCGGCCCCGTCCGAAGGCGGTCGTGGATCTCGCCACGCTGACGGGCGCATGCATCGTCGCGCTCGGCGACCAGCGGGGGGGCTGCTCGGGAACGACCATGCCCTCATCGACCGTGTCTTCGACGCCGGCGAGGCGTCGGGCGACGCCCTGTGGCGTCTCCCGCTCGAAGACGGCTACCGCAAGCAACTCGACAGCGTGTACGCCGACGTGGCGAACCTGGGTGCGCACGGCGCCGGCGCGATCACGGCGGGCGCCTTCCTCGAGAAATTCGTGGGCAAGATGTCCTGGGCCCATCTCGACATCGCCGGCATGGCGTGGACCGAGAAGACCGCCGGCTACCTCTCGAAGGGGGCCACCGGCTTCGGAGTGCGCGTGTTGTGCCAGATGCTCCGCAGCTGGCGTTCGTAGGCTCCGGAGGGCGCGTCATGGCGGCTTCGCCCGACTCCAACGCGTTGGATCCGTCGATCCCGACGGCCGAGGAGGCCCAGCCGGCCCACTCGGCGGCGCTGCTGCTGCGCCGGTTCCTCGAGGTGGCCCGCGGCCGAGACCGGCCGCTGATCCACCTCCAGCACAACCCCGACCCGGACGCGCTCGCCAGCGGCGTCGCCCTGCAGTTCCTCCTCAAGCGAGCGCTGGGCTACGAGACCGTCCTCACCCACACGGGGCAGGTGGGGCGGGCCGAGAACCGCGCGATGCTGCGCTGGCTGGGCATCCGGATCATCCCCTCGTTCAAGGTCGAGTACGACAGCTACAACCTCTTGATCGTGGTAGACACGCATCCCGGATCGGGGACGTGCCGCCTCCCTCGGGGCATCGTGCCCGACGTCGTCGTGGACCACCACCCGACCACCGAGATGCCGGACGGCGTGAAACTCGCGTTCCTGGACACGTCCTTCGGATCCACGTCCACGATGGTCGGCTGGCTCTTCGTCGAAAACGGGATCCAGCCGGACGCCCGCGTGGCGACGGCCTTGACCTACGGCATCAAGACCGACACCCTCGATCTCGCGCGCGTCAGCGGCCCCCACGACGAGACCGTCTACCGCGAGATCTACTCCCTCGCCGACAAGCGGATCCTGGCGAGAATCCAGCGGGCGCGCCTCTCGCAGGAGTACTTCCAGGTGCTCGAGCGGGGTCTCCGGCGCGCCCGGGTCACGGACTTCGCCGTGACCACCTACCTCGGGCAGGTGGACCACCCCGACGCCGTCGCGGAGATCGCCGACATCCTCTTCCGTCTCGAAGGGATGAAGTGGGCCATGGTCGCCGGGGCGAACGGCCCCCTCATGTACCTCTCGATCCGGGCCATCCGCGCCGAGGGGATCAACGCCGGCCGCGTGGCCGAGGAGATCAGCCAGGGCTTCGGCGGCGGGCACGACACCTTCGCGGGCGCCCAGATCCCGCTTCCCGCGAACGGGACCAGCCCGGAGGATTTCTTCGACCTGGTCTGGGAGCGCTTCGTTACGGCGATCCGGGCGAAGAAGAGCCTGACCCGGCCCCTCACCGTCCCTCCCGACGCCGTCACGGAGGAGGACCGGCAGAGGATCCGCCGGGAGAACGGACAGGTCCAGAAGGGCTGACGCCGTCGCCTCCCGAGCGGGATCGGCGGCTCGCCTCGGCGCACCGGGCCGCATCCACGGCGCTTCGGGCCTCCCGCGCCGGGCTGGGGGGGGGGCTGGCCGCTTGGCCCGTTACCCTGAGGAAGACCCATCCCACGACGGAAACCCGCATGCTCCGAACCTCCGCCGTCTTGCCGCTGCTCTTCCTCGTCCTGGCCTTCCTCCCCACCGCCCGCGGGGAGTCTCCGCCGTCCTTCAAGGACGTCGAGAGCGCCTTTGAAGCCGCGCTCGACGCCGACGATCCCGACGTGCGGGTGCACGCCTACCAGACGCTCTACACGAGTCACGACCCGCGCGTCGTCGATCTGATCCTGCACAGCCTCGGCAAGATCGAAAAGCAGCAGGAGAAGATCCGCCGCGACCAGGACGGCCTCGAGAAGGACTACGAGAACGCCTTCAACGACAAGCTCTCGGCGGACGCGGAGTTCGAGCGATCCAGTCGCAGCGAACGCGACCTCAAGCGGTACAACGAGAAGGTCCGGAAGATCGAGCGCAACCTCGATCGCCTGCGCCTGCAGCAGAAGTCGCTGGAGAACGACTTCACCCGCTCTCGCGCGCTGTTGGACGGGGCGGTGACGGCGATGACGAAGGTGCTCGGCAACCTCGGTCCGGAAGAGATCGGCCCGGCGCTCGACCGCGTCACCGAGGTCTGGCTCGGGGGTCGGGACGAAGAGGACCGCCTCCGCTGGGTCTACGCCCTCGGCGACCTCGACGGGGCCGTTGCGGGGACGCGGCTGGCCCAGGCTGCGCGGGACGCCTCCCTCGATCTCAAGGTCCGCGCGGCCGCGCTGGAAGCGCTCGGCGGGCGTCACGACCCGAACGCCTTCCACATCGCGGTCCCTCTCCTCCAGTCGAAGGAAACCCCCTGGGATCTGGAGACCGCCGCCATCGAGGCGCTCCGCCTTCTCCACGAGGAGCGGTCGATCCCGCCGCTGATCGAGTACCTCGGCCGGGACGACATCAAGCGGGGACGCGAGGACGCGCACCAGGCCTTGAAGTCGCTCACCGGTCAGAAGCACGGTCCCTACGCGCAGCCCTGGCAGAAGTGGTGGGACGAGAACAAGGACACCTGGACCATGCCGGCGGCGCCCGTCAACGAAGACGCGGCCGATGGGCACGAGAAGAAGGGCGTGACCTTCTACGGGATCACGACCTTCAGCAACCGGATCCTGTTCGTTCTCGATATCTCTGGCTCCATGGAGCAGACCCCGCAGAAGAAGGACGAGATCGGCCGGACCGTACCCGACGGTCCCCCGAAGATGGATACCGCCAAGAAGGAGCTGATCGGCGCCATAGGCAACCTCGAAGAGGACGCCATCTTCAATATCATCTTCTTCAACCACGAGGTCGTGAAGTGGCAGCCGCGCATGCAAGAAGCCACGGAGTCGAAGAAGAAGCGGGCGATCAAGTGGATCGAGGAGCAGAAGCCCGTCGGTACGACGAACATCTACGACGCCCTGGAGGCGGCCTTCGCGATCGCCCTCCAGGCGACCGGCGATCCGCTCGTCGACACGATCTACTTCCTCACAGACGGCCGTCCGACCTCGGGCAAGGTGCGCGACTCGAAGCGCATCCTCCACGAGGTGCTCGAGTGGAACAAGGCGGCGAGGATCCGGATCCACACCGTGGGCGTGGGGGACCACGACGCGGAGCTCCTGAAGGCGTTGGCGGAGAACACGGGCGGCACGTACGTCGCCCGATAGCCAGGCGTCCCCCTTTCCGGCCGGGTCGAGTCCGAGGATGCGCGTCGACCCGTGCCGAGCCACCCGGCGCGGTGCGCGCGCCCGGCGCTACGGTTCGTCGTCCTTCGCTTCGGGAGTCTCGGCGGGGATCGCGTCTACATCGACCTCGATGCGGGCCACGAACAGGAGGCGGCGGTCCATGAAGCGTCGGGCCTCCTCCAACAGCACGCGCGCGCTGGGGGTCGGCTTGCCCTTCCAGGAGAGGTGGCCGTTCGTGTGGATCTCGACGTTCTTCCCGAGGTCGAGCATGTCGGGGGAGACGAGGACGGCGTAGCGCTTCACACCCCGCGTCTTCACGTCGATGCGATTGCCCTCGCGGCGGGCCTCGATGCGGGGGAAACTCGACCGGAGGATGCCGGCGGTGGGGCCGTCGAAGGCCGCGTTCGACTCCGTGGGCCCCGCCTCCAGGATGCGGATCCAGCGGAAGGTGTCGGCGGGGAAGCCGCCGTCGTGGTCCTTGCGGTCGGGATCGAGCTCCCAGCGGACCACCTCGGGAAACGGCTCGCGGGGATGGTCCTCGAGGAACCGGCAGACCTCGTCCTTGTAGGTGAGGAAGTAGCGGGGGTCGTGACCGCCGCCGGCGATCTCCTTGTAGGTCAGGTCCACGCCGATCGTCTTCATCGCCTCGACGAGCTGGTGGACGTGGTCGATCGTGAAGATCGTGTCCTTGTCGCCGTTGATGGCGAAGATCGGGACGTTCAGGAGGTTCGCGAAGCGCGTGACGCCGCCCGGCGCTCCGATGACGGGCACGGCGCTCGCGAAGAACGTCGCCTCCGTCTCCAGCACAGCGTAGGTGCCGCGGCCTCCGTCGCTGTCGCCCGCGAGGTACACGCGATCCTCGTCCACGTCGAAGGTCCGCTTCACGACGCGGAGCGCGTGATCGATGAGGTCCCGGCAGGCAGGGTCGCCCCACCCGACGCGGTCGTACGTGGACGGGCCGACCATGACGACATCGAGGTCGCGAACGGCCGGCGCGAACATGCCGGCCTCGTTGGCGCCCCCGCCGGGCGCGGGCTGGCTGATCGCCCCGTGGAGGAAGACCAGCACGCCGACCTTCTTCCGCCGGGACCGTTTCGACGGCGCGATCCAGGTGACCTGCCGGACCTTGCCGTCCGTGCAGGTGACGTCGAACGTCAACCGGTCGGGGACGCGTCTCGGAAACCGCCGCTTCTCCCGCAGGATCTCCAGGAGCTTGAAGACCTCCTTGGGGGCGTCGTACTTCTGGGTGAGCTTCTCCAGGAGCTTCGAAGCCTCCGCCTCCTCCTCGGTGTCGACGTAGTCGATCTCGTCCTTCTGCCGCGCGGAGGGGAGCTCGTCCTTGTCCTTGGCCGGAGCGGGCGCGGCCCAGGCCAGGACCAGGAGGAGGGTGGCGACGGTCGCGGTGATGGTGCGTGTCATCGTTCGCGCTCCCAACGACGGCTCCAGGGTACGAGACGCGCCCGGCGCTCGGGCGCGGCGCCACAGCGCTGCCCTCGAAACCCTCGTCGCGGGCCTGACGTGCAGAGGGGAACCCCCGGCAGCCTGACGTCGCAGGAATCCTCGAGAGGGGGCCCCGGGTGTCAGACATCGCAAGGCTGCGCCGCGTCGCGGCGATCCTCGGTACCGTCGATCCCCTGGAAGCGGGCTTGCGCGCGACCGGTCTCCCCGCGGGTAGGGGGGACCCCACGGAAGGCCGATAGGCTGGGGGAATGCACGGCTCGCGATGGCTACCCCTCGGTTTCGCCCTCGTGGCGGGCAGCGTCCTGACGGGCGCGTGGCTCGTCTCTTCGGTGGCCGCGGGCGACAGCCCCCAACCGCTCGTCGTGGAACCGGATGCGCCCCACGAGAAGGGCGTCGAGGTGGCCACGTTCGCCCTGGGGTGATTCTGGGGTCCGGACGCCCGGTTCGGGAGTCTGCCCGGTGTGATCCGCACGCGCGTCGGCTACGCCGGCGGCGACAAGGAGAAGCCGACGTACCGCAGCCTCGGCGACCACCACGAGGCGGTCCAGGTGACGTTCGACCCCGACCGCATCACCTTCCGGGACCTCCTGGCCGTGTTCTGGGAGGCCCACGATCCGTACCGGGGCGGCGGCTACACCCAGTACCAACCGGTGCTCTGGACGCACGGCGAGGAGCAGGCGAAGACGGCCCAAGCCTTCGTCGCCGCGGAAGAGAAGGAGAGCGGCAAGACAGCGAAGACGCCCGTCCTTCCCGCGCCCCGCTTCTGGCTCGCGGAGGACTACCACCAGAAGTACCAGCTACGCCACGACAAGGACCTCCTCCGCGCGCTCCTGGGCCCGGACTGGACGGATCGCGGGCTTCGCGACAGCACGGTCGCGGCCCGGGTGAACGGCTGGCTCTCCGGCTACGGGACACCGGAGGAGATCGCCGCCGAGGTGAAGGATCTCGGGCTCGGCGAGGAGGCGAGAGCCGCCCTGGAGAAGGCCCTGGGCGACCGGGCGCCGGCGCTCTGCGGCGCACCCCCGGACCCGCACTGAGCGACGAGGCGGCCCCTGGGTGGCTCCCGGAGCGCGCCCGTGGCCCTCGCCAGGATCGTCGCGTGCGCTTCGCGGGCCTCGCACCGGATCCTCGCGATGTCTGCCGCGGAGCGCGCAGCCATCGGGCGCGGGCCCAAGCATCGCGCGGCCTCGACCCCCCGGCTCGGCGTGTCCATGACGTCGGCACGCCGGACTCCCGTGCCTCCACCCCCCGGGTGAGCCGGCGTGGGCCGCAGAGCGCTCACGCCCGGCCCACGACGCCACCCGAAGGCACCAGCGAAGAGGAGGGCCGCCGGCGCCCCCCCGCCCTTGCCACCACGCGGCCACGAGAATGTGCGGCCGCGTCCCCGAGGGGCAGCCGGATTCCCGGCCACGGCCGAGCCGGTGCGCCGGGCGTGGTCGCCATCCCGGCGCCCTGGAACGAGCGGTGCCTCCTCGCGGCTTCGCGGCCGAGAGCGGGAGGGAGGAAACGGTCGGCGGTCCCCGCCGCTCCCGCCTCCGCCACCTCGTGACCCGTGGCTGCCTCCAGTCCCACCACTCGGCGCCTCCCCGACCCCCACGGTCCTGGGCGCGTCCGACGCTCCGACCACGCCCACCGGCGACAGCAGGGCCCGGAAATCAGCTCCCAGAGGCCAAGAGAGTCAACCCGTGGGTCACCCGTTCGAACCCAGGGGTGGGGAGCCACTTCTGCCCTACGGCCCAAGAGAGGCCGGAGAGCGTCGTGAGAGCGCCGCCCCGGAGAGGCGTCCGCAGGGGCCAGAACTCCAGACTCTGCCGTGCTCACGGTCGACACGCCATTTCAGTTTCTCGGGAACGACCTTCGCCTCCCGCCCCATGTCGCCCGGACTCGTCGGTGCTCTACGTCGGTGGGGCGTGCTCATGGGGTTCCTCAGTGATAGTCGACAATGTCAACGTTGCTTGGTCCGGCGGGCGTCCATCGAAACACGCCGCGCCATTGGTCGTTGATGCGAATGCCATGCAGGCCCCGCGGCTCGCTCTGGACCGGTACAGGTGTCCTAGGGCAACGATTGGGTCTTGAAGAACTCCCACAGCACCTTCGCCATCACGATGGGGTGGTCGCCCCCGTTGGGGTACTCGTGCTCGAGGTCCTCCACGATGACCGCTCTGAAGCTGTTCGAAGCTCCCACGGTGCTGGTCTCGAAGAGGAACTGGCTCGTGAGTTCCCCCGCGATGGTCTGCTGACTCCACGTGTACGTGTCGCTGAGCGACAGGGCGGTCAGGAACGGGGCGATGAACCCGATGCGGAAGGGGGCGCTCGTCGTGATCAGCGACTCCGTGAGGGGGATCGGATACTCACCGATCTTGGCAGAAATTGCGGGGTCGATCGCGCCCACCGTGAGGATCAGCGAAAGCGGTCGAGCCGCCGGGGTGGGGTCGATGCTCATGGACGAGGAGTTCACGGCCGCGGCTGCGATGCGCGTGGAGAGCTCGACGGCCAGACGCGACGACATCTCCGCACCATTGGAGAACCCGGAGACGTAGATGCGCTTCTCGTCGATCGAGTAGTGGCTGGAGAGGAAGTCGAACATGAACTCGTAGAATGCCACGTCGTCTGCCAGCGGGTGGTCGGCGAGTGCCTGCGGGCCCGCTGGGACCGTCGCGAGCTCAGCCGGGGTGCACAGCGGCCGCCTGGAGGGATCGCCCAAACCGCCGCCGGCCCACTTCGTGACGACCTGTTGCTCGTTGGCGTCGAACGTGCCACTGTTGTCGTCGTCCTCGTAGAAGCAGTACGTGAGCGCCGACGGGAAGACCGCGATGAACCCCTCCGCGGCGGCTTCCTGCGCCCAGCCCGAAAACATGAACAGTTCTTCTCCATCTTGCGCCGTGCCGTGAATCATGAACACGACGGGTACGTGCGTGTTCCCGGCAACACTGCCCGGCACGAACACGATGAACTCGCGCTCGATGCCTCCTACCACGACGTGATGGACGTACTTGCCGGCGACGTTCTCAACCGCGGAACCTGGGGCCCCGCCGCCGCAAGCGCACAAGGTGAGCAAGAGCGCCGCCAGTAGTCCATTGGAACGGAACCGGGCCATGTCCCTCTCCTCCCAGTCGCTTTGCTGCGGAGAATGCTAGCACCGGCGGCGCCCTGCCGGAGACCGAGTTGGGGTGGAAACCTACGACATTGGCCAGCGCTCCTCGAGGCGGGCACGCGCCGCCTCGGTGACGAGCCTACCCACGTAGGCGTAGCGGGGATCCGCCGACCAGCGCCCTACGGACGCCGCGGAGAGCGGCGGAGGCCGTCTCGTCGCCCTCTGCCGCTCCCAGAGCACCTCCTGCGCCTCCTCGCGCAACGCCTTCGCGGCACCCACTCCTTCCACCTCCCCGCCCAGTACGCACGTTTGGATGCTGGGCGCGGGGGCGTACCGGGGCGTACCGGGGGCGTACCGGGCGTACCGAGGGGGGTACCGAGAGCGGCTCGATTACGCCAAATGGACGGCCAGGTTGGCGGCGCTCGCGGGACACGTCGCGTGTGCGCTCGGTGGGCCCATCGGGGCAGAGCCAACGGCTTGGCCCCGAAACTGATGGAATCGAGCCGGTCTCGTCCGCACGTCCGCACAACCTCGCCCAGACCCTTCCGCGCAGCGCCGCGAACGGCCCGGGTGAGCGGTTTGTCCTGTGGGTCCAGGGCTGTCCCCTTGTGTGCCCTGGCTGCTGGAACCCCGACACCCGGGCATTCGAGCGTCGCGATCTTCGTTTGATCGAGGACGTGGCCGCGAGCATCCTCGAGGTCGAGGGCATAGAGGGCGTGACCTTCACTGGGGGCGAGCCCTCCGCGCAGGCCCGCGCGCTCACGGCGCTCGCCGAGCGGGTGCGAGTGGCCGGGCTGTCGGTGTTTGTGTTTACCGGCTACGAACTGGACGAACTTGCGCGCCCTGAGCACCTGGCGCTGCTCGCGGTCACCGACGTTGTGGTTGCAGGACGCTACGTCCAGGTCGAGCGGTCGACCGGCCTGGCCTGGCGGGGTTCGGCGAACCAGCGCGTGCACTTCCTGTCTGATCGCTACGGGCCCGCGGACCTGGCGAAGGCGGCGGCGGTCGAGTTCCACCTCAGGGAGGATGGCACCCTCATTGCTACCGGGTTCCCGACGGAGGACGGACTGCTGGCCAGGTGAGCAGCCTAGCCGCCACCACCCGCTACCAGCCCCGCTGCATGCAGGCGCTTGCCGCTTTCCACTTTGGGCCGTTGAGCAACCGCCATGAGGAGGCAGCCGCCTCTGTCGGGTCGAGACTCAAGCACCGCAACTGTCCCCAGGCTGCAGGGCCACGGAGAGCGTAGAGTGTTCGACAGTGTGGTTTGAGCGGGGACTCTCTGCAGGCACGTGCGCGAACAAGCCTGCAGATGACTGCAAGCCGAGGGCCAGTCGAGAGGAGAGGGTGCTCGACCGTGCGAAATCAACGGGGAGCGAACCGCGTCCAGGCGGGCGGCCCGGTCACGACGAAGGGCGCGCCGCCCAGATGGGCGCGTAGCACTTCCTTGTCGCTCGGCGGCACGGGGCCGAACCGACTGCGATGCGGGCAGTGGTAGAGGCCACGCGCGAGGCGCTGCAGGTCGCCGCTGGCCACGAGGCGGGCCGCGAGCCGGCTGGGGCTGGGTGACCAGCGTACGAGGCCGCGTGTTCGGTACACGCGGCCGGAGCGAAGGGGGGGGAGTGTCGGGGAGCGGGGCATCCGGATGGGGGGCGGCGAGGGTGCGAGCGTGCGAGCGTGCAACGAGAGTACGCGCACTGCGGGCGCCGCCCCAGGGGGCCCCCCATGCACTAGGCTGGAGGGTAGAGCCGATGCTTGCCCGCGGCGCGTTCGCGGGGTGGGCATGGAACCTGTGGAGGTCAGCGATGGGAAGGCGCCGATCCCTTGGCGCGGCAGGGGACCCCCCGGACATCGAGGGTTCGCTCGCGGCGTTGGACGCCCCCGCGCTGCGTTCTCTGGTGCGGGAGGTCTTGGACAGCTCGGATGCCCTGGCCCGCACCCAGGTGGTCCGGGCCCTGGTGGAGCACGCGGCCCGGGCCGGATCGGGTTGGGCACCGGCGCGCGTGTCGGAGGGGGCGGTGGAGCAGAGCATGGCCTTCGCGCGAGCGGCGAGACGCGCCGGCCACGCCGATCCCGTGGAGGTGGACGTCCACCTCGCGCGCGCCTCGGACGCCTTCCTCCGGCGCGACTACGCCGCGGCGGGGTCGATCTTCGGCGCGTTGCTCGAGCCCATCGGCGACGGGGACATCGACCTCGGGCAGGAGGAGATGGCCTACGAGGTCCTCGGCACGGACCTGGACGCGTGCGCCGCCCGAGCCGTCGTCTCCGCGTACATGACGAGTGCCCCGGCCGAGAGACCGCGCGCCGTGCGCCACGCCATCGAGAAGGCCTCCGGCGTGGGGCACTTCCACGAGCCCGTCGCGGAGATGGAGCGCGTGGCCGTGGAGCCGCTCCCGGACCTCGACGCGTTCCTCCCCGCCTGGAGAGCGGTGGTCGAGAAGGAAGCCGCGGAGCAGGACTCCCGGTCTTGGGGCGGTGCGGGCGCGTGGCTCCGGGAGGTGGCGAGGCGCATGGATGGGGCGGCAGGGCTCGCGGCGGTTGCGCGCGCATCGGGCGGCGCCGAGGACTTGCGCGCCTGGTGCCGCTCGCTGGTCGAAGCGAAGGACTGGAAGGCCGCGCTCGCGGCCTTCGAGGAGGCGGCCGAGGCCGTGAAGGACTCGGACTACGCGCGCGGGGACTTCCTCGACGGCGCCGCTCTCGCTGCCAGGGAGCTGGGGCGACGGGACGTGCCCGAGCGCCTGGAGCGGGCGTGGCGCTCGGAGCCCACGATGCTGCGGCTCGCCCGCTGGCTCGAGACGGCGGGGAACGCAGCGGCGCTCCGAAAGCGCGCGGTCGCGGCGCTGGATGGGTGCCCCCGGGAGGAGAAGCGCCAGCGCGCGCTGCTCCACGTGATCGCTGGCGATCTGGCTCCTGCCGCGAAGCTGCTCGCCGCGGCCCCGGGGCTCGGCTGGTCCTCCGACGACCACCCCGGGCATTTGCTCCTCCCGCTCTTCCAGGCGTTGCTCTCCGGGAGGGCGGCCCCGTTGTCGAAGCTGCGGCTGCCCGCGAGCGTGGCGAGCCTCGGCGAGTTCGAGGATGACGACGACTACGCCGGGGAGGAGGACGGCGCCGAGCCGCAGGCGAGGCTCGAGGTGCCCGACCTTGGCGGTCTCCTGGTCCAGGCGGGCGTCGGGGCCGTGACGGGAGCCGCCGAGCGCGCCGTGCTCTTGGGCTGCATGCGCAAGGCGGCCGAGCGGCGGCTGGCCGGCGTCACGGAGCACAAGCGCAGGCGACACTACGACCACGCGGCCCAGCTCGTCGCCGCCGTTCTCGCGTGCGACACCTCGCCCGAGACCGCGCGCTGGGTCGCCGGTCTTCGTGCGACGTACAGCCGCTACCCCGCCCTGCGCAGTGCCATGGATCGGCGCACGGGCCGACGTTGATGGTTCCCACGCGCCGGATGGCGGCATCATGGACCCGCGATGATCCTGTGCGCAGCCGGCGACATCCACGGAGCCCTCGACCGCTTCTACGATGACATCCTCGCCTTCGAGGCCGCGCTCGCGGTGCGCTTCGCGTGGGTGCTCCACGTCGGGGACTTCGGCGTGTGGCCGGACGCGGACCGCGTGGACCGTGCCACGAGGGACCACGGTGGCGCAGGGGACTTCCCGACCTGGCACGCCGAGGGGCGTGCCGCGCCGCGACGCACGCTGTTCATCAAGGGCAACCACGAGGACTTCGTCTGGCTGGAGAAGCAGTCCGCCGAGGTCCTCCCGAACCTCACCTACCTCGCGAACGGCGCCACGTGCGACCTCGGCGGCGTGACGGTGGGGGGCATGGGCGGTTGTCACGGGCCGTCGAACTACGGTCGCCCGACCCGGTCCCTCCAGGGCTACGCGAAGCGTCACTACACGCGCGAGGACATCGACACGCTCATCGAGGCGGGGCACGTGGACATCCTGCTGACCCACGACGCGCCCGCGGGGGTCGTGTTCCCTCGGCATCGGATGGGCGCGAACTGGGCAAGCGAGGCCGCGGGACTGGACGACCTCGTTCGGGCCACACGGCCGCGCGTGTGCTTCTTCGGCCATCACCACCAGCGGGTCGACGGCGAGGTCGATGGGGTCCCCTGCGTCGGGCTGAACATCGTCGGGCGGCCGGGCAACCTGCTCGCCTTCGAGGTCGGGGCAGCGGGGACGTGGGCTCCACTGGCGGAGTGGCCGCGCGCAAACGGGCGCTGAGTGCGCGACCGGAGCAAGCTCTCGAGGAGCACGGTGTCGATAGGTCGTGGGTCGCTGTGTGACCCCTGCGGTGTAGGCGTGGCGCGGAGGCCTCGCTGGCGAAGCCCATTGCGGGTCCATCGCCGCGAAGCGTATGCTCTTGGAATGGCTCGATCGCCCGAGACCCCTCTCCTGCGTGCGTTCAATCGGCTCTGCGAGGTGCTGATCACGAAGGATCTGGCGCGGCGATGGTATGCGCGCTACCTCGCGACCTTGGGTGACCGCGGCGTCGTGGACACGTGCAACGAGGGCGCGATCACCTGGGTCCATCGGCGAGCCGCGGGGTCCGACGACGTGTTGCCGAAGGCCACCGTCCACTGGACGAAGGCGCAGGTGGCCGACCGGCTGATGGAGGGCGTCGAGATCGCCGATGGGCGCCAGCGCCTGACGCACCTCTACGGCGACACGGGGCGGATCGGCGACCGGTCGATGGACGATCGCTTCCCGGGACGTCTGATCGAGCTCTCGCGCGTGATCGCCGAGGCCGAGGACGGGTTCCCTGCCAGCGTCGCCTTTGTCGCCGGCCTGGGCGACGAGCAGCACGGTCACGATAGAGGCGGAAGCGGTCCTGATTCCGTATCCGGTCTTCGCATTCGTATCGAGCAGGGATCAGCGAGTCAGAGGCTGCCGGCGCAGCGAAACCCGACGTAGCTGCGCCGGTACCGTGGCTCGTTCGTGTGCCGGTACGTGCAGCGGAGGTACGCCAGCGCGCTACCCCAAGACCCGCCGCGCAACACGTGCGAAGAGCGGCGCTCATCGAACCACGAGTCTGTCCAGTCCCAGACGCCGCCCGAGGCATCACGCATGCCGTAGACAGACTCCGCAGTAGGGAAGGCCCCGACGGGCTCGAGTTGCGTGCTCTCAGGCCGGGAATTTCGGCACTTCCCGAGGCTGGCGTCCGCCAGGTCACCCCAGGCAAATGCCCTCCCGTCCACTCCGCGCGCGGCCTTTTCGCGCTCGTACTCGGTTGGCAGGCGATGGTTTCGGCCGGTCCGCTTCGTTCTCCAGCTGCAATAGGCGACGGCGTCCTCCCAGCTCACAGCGACAACGGGTAGTCGCCGCTCGAATCCTTCGCCGTGCCGCTCCAGATAGATCGCGGAAGTGTCAGCGTCGAACAGATCCGTCTTCGGACGCCAACGGCCGTCCTCGTCCTGCTCCATGTAGCTCTCGTTCTCGGTGTGGGGACGACGCTCCTTCGCCTCCTCGTCGTCGAGGGTGTCGAGAAAGTCCGCGTACTCTCCGAACGTGACCGGATGTTTGGCAATCGCGAAGTCGGGAAGCTCCTTGGTCTCCGTCTCGCTGCCTTCGCCGTACGCGAACGGCCCGGCCGGAACGAACACGAATCCCTCGCCGATCTCCTCGTGGGTGCGCAGCTTGACCTCACCCTCCCACACGCGCTCGCGCGTGATGTGAACGGGATAGCGCGTGTCCCGATAGCCCTCCTTCTCCAGCACGCACAGATAGCTGCCCATCGCCAGGACAACCGACGGGATCGGTGTCTGACCCAGGTGCCGCTCGTGCTGCGGCGTCAAGACGCCATCGACCTCCTCGTATCGGTACAGCACGACGTCCGCGCCGGGCGGATCCGAGGTCAGCGCGAGCGAGCCGACGCTGGGGATCGGCTTGTCCGCGTAGCGCTGGACCATGGCGATCGCGTGAGCCGTGTCGGCCGGGTGGCCACGGTGCTCGGCGCCCCGAAGCCGGTGTCGCCAGAGCTCCGCCAACGCGGACCGGGCAGTGGGGTTGTCGGGCTCCTGGGTCAACGCGGCGTCGAACAGACGAGTCGCCTCGGCGAAAGCCAGCGCCGATTCGATCTTGGTGGCCGCGACACGCTCGCGGGCCTCGATCATCGACCGCTTCTCGGACACCGGCTGGAAGGACTCGCACTCGGCGGCCTCGGCATCAGCAGCGGCCTCGGCTTCGCGGATGTCGGTCTTGCGGCGCTCGTACTTCGCGGCGGCCTCCTTGCCTCGTAGCGTGAGCGCCTCGGCCTCTTCGTGGCGTCGCTCGCGCTCGGCGCGGCCGTCGAGCCATGCACGCAACGCCCCTCGCAGTTCCAAGGCGGATGCGTAGCGCCCGTCGCGGTCGCGGGCCATGGCCTTCCGGCAGATGTTCGCGAGCGCCACGGGCACGGGTCGCGTGGAGTCGCGCGTGGCCACGTCCTCGAACTCGGCGGACCGTACCTTGGCGAACAGCTCCTCGTCCCTCTGGTCAAAGGCAGGGTGCAACGTCAGCGCTTCGTAGAGCAGGCAGCCCAGCGCGTAGAGGTCGCTGCGGTCGTCGACCGGTTCTCCGGACGCCTGCTCCGGGCTCATGTAAGGCAGCGTGCCCTTGAGCGTGCCGTACTCGGTGTCGAGGCCGGATGCGGTGCGTGCCGTCTCGACCTGCTCGTACTCGGCCGACCCGGCTCCGACGCGCGCGAGGCCCCAGTCCATGAGGTGCACCTCACCGTAGTCTCCCAGCATGACGTTTTCGGGCTTGATGTCCCGGTGCACGACGCCCCGCTCGTGCGCAAACTGCAGCGCCTCGGCGATGCGCTCCATGATCGTGACCAGCCGGTGCAGGCTGTATTCGCGCTGAACGTGGCGCCGCTTCAGGACAAGGTCGTGCAGGACCTCGCGCAGCGTCCGGCCACGCACCAGCTTCATCGTGAAGTAGGGCCGCCCGTCCGCCGTCAGGCCGATGTCGTGGACAGGCGGGATGCCCGGGTGCTCGAGCTGACTGGTCGCCTGTGCCTCGGCCACGAAGTGCAACCGCTGCTCGCGGCTCATGTGCGTGTCGCCGCGAAGGATCTTCATTGCGACCTGCCGCTTGAGGTCCCGGTCGGTGACCAGGAAGACCTCGCCCATCCCTCCGTGGCCAATGGAGCTCTCGACCGAGAACTTCTCCTGCGCGAGTGTGGAGTTGGCAGGGCTTTCCGGCACGCTCTCTGCCCACTCCGCGACGCTTCGGCGTCCGAGATCCATGAAGCCCTCCTTGCGGCGTAGGCGGGCATTCTAGTCCAGTATCCTGTCACGGGAGTTGATTCACATGGCTGGGTGATCGAAACCAGGATCTCTTCGGTGGACGGGGTCCCGATGAATGGGTTGGGGTTCTGGGTGTGGACTTCGACGCACTTCTCCACGTTCTTGCGAGCCGCAGGGCGCTTCGAGGCGCGCTACGCTCACAACGGGGGCCGGTCGTGGCGAGGGAGACCCGAAGAGCCACGCCGCGTCGGGGAGACGCAGGATCGGAAGGCGCCGATCTCCGTCGAGGAGCCTGACGAGCAACGTGCCGCCGGCGATGTCGTGTCCCCCTCGACGCGATGCTGTCCCCTCGAGGGCAGGAGAGGGTGTTGATACCCCCCGCTCCCGTGCCGCGGGCGGCGAGTCCCCGGGCGGCGTGGCGCCGCGGTGGCAGAGCGCCGGAGGATGTCAGCCCCCGGTCTTCGCGTTCCGAGTCCAGGGGGGACTCATTCCGACCCCAGGACCGAACCTGGGGCCTTGGGGTCCGTCGGTGCATGACTGTCGCCCTTTCCAGTCGCCCTCACGCCGTCTGCGGCCCTTCTTCCGTCGCGAATTCCTCAGCGTAGCTGGCGCATCGCCTGGAGGATCCGTTCCCTCGTCGTGTCGCCATGCACGTCCACCGGCACGTGCGTAGCGTCGATGGGCGGCTGTCAGCGTCCATGCGCTGGGTGAGGAACGAGTACGTCCGGACCTTCATCCGACGACGCAGAGGCATGCGCCGCACTGAGCTCCGACGCGGTGCGCGCACGGCATGACGACCGGGCAGGGCCGCGAAGCGGCTTGCGTCTCCCGCGGCTCCGTCCTCCGACGCTACCGGGCGGGCCCGCCCGACGGCCGGTCCACCGCCCTGGGAGCGCCGCGCCGATGCTACCCTGGCGATCATGATTGTCCCTCGCCACCGGTTGCTCGCGGGCGCGGCCGTCGCCCTCGCCGTCCTGACAGGCACTGCGGGCCTGCCCCACGCAGCCGCATCCGGCCCGATGCCGCCTCCGCCGGCCTACGAGCTCTACGCCAGGGCCTCCGTGGTGTTCCTGGGTCGCGTCCAGTCCGTGGACCAGCGCACGATGAGGGTGCGCGTCCTGGAGACGCTCAAGGGCACGCCGTCGTCGGGCGATGCAGGCACGGTCACCGTGGGCCCGATCTTCGAGGAGGAGTGTGGGGGCGACCCCACAGCGGAGCGCACGTCGATGTACCGGGCGGGCGACCGCATCCTCGTCGCCGGGACGCGCGAGGGCGACGTGCTCCGGGTGTACGGCAACCGCTTCGGCCCACAGGATCTCGGAGACGACGCCTCGGTCGCGCACGCGCTGGAGGTCGCCCGGTCCTTCCTGCGGATCGCCGCGCTCGAAGACGCTGAGAGGCGCCGCGCCGCGGTCGTGGCGACGCTCCTCTCGCCGGATCCCGTGTACGCCCGCGCCGCCGTCGCGTTCCGTGCCGACGAGCTCGACACACCCGCCAAGTCCCGCCCCCACGTGGCCGGACTGACGGCCGCGCTGCGGGCGCCGGTTCCCCTGGCGCGCGAGGTCGCCCTGCGCGCGCTGCGCGGCCTCGCCGCGCCCGAGGCGTGGGATGGCGTCCTTGCGCTCATCCGGGACGCGGACGCCGACATCGCCGACGAAGCGGCCCGCGCGCTGGCCGCCTACCCACGGGACGAGGCCGTGGTCGCCATCGAGAGCGCGGCGGCGCAGCCGGGGCGGCGGTCCGTGCTCGTCCACCTCGCGGCGTCACCCCAGCCGCTCGCCCACCGCCGCCTCCTCGAGCGGATCGCGGCGGACGGGCCCCGCGCCGACCGCCTCCTGGCCTACCAGACGCTCGGTCGTCGGATCGAGTGGGCGGGCGCAACGGAGAAGGACGTGAAGACCCTGCTGGCCTTCCTCCGAAGCGACGCGGCTGCCGGATTCAAGACGCACCAGCTGGTCGATCCCCTCCGGGCGACCCACTCCCTCGACGTGGCGCGCGCGCTCGTCGAGATGGTCGGCGATCCGGTCATGGATGCGATGCGCCGGCACGTGGCCTACTGGATGCTGGAGGAGTGGACGCCGCGGTGGGACGCGGTGCTGACGCTCGTCCGGGCGAACGAGGCCGTCTTCATCGCGCGGTTGGACGCGCGCGAGCCGCGCAGCCAGCTCGTCAAGGTGCTCGTGGCGATCCACTCGCCCGCCGCCCGCGCCGCGCTCGAGCGCGCGGCCGTGGAGAACCCGGACGACTACGCTCGCAAGACGGCGCGCAAGGCGCTCGCGACCTGGTAGGGCCGCAAGGGCCCGTCCGTGAAGACGGTCACCCTCTCCACGCGCCTTCACGCCGTCTGTGGCCTTCCTCCGTCGCGAACTCCTCGGCGTAGCTGGCCGGCCGGTGATCGTCGAGCGCCGGGACGCGGGCGACCCGGGGGATCCGCTCCGGGGTGGGGGGCGCTGGGACCGTCGGGCACCACGTCGGCGCCCTGGGCCCCGACCCCGGCGAGGACGGCGGCCTGGAGCGTAGGGTCGTGGCGCATGGCCCGGATCTCCCCGACCGCCGGATCCCCGATCCATGGGCCGGGACGGCACACCCGCGCCTCGTCGCAGGGACGGGACACGCGGATGGAGGCCGCGCCCGCAAGGCCTGTCGTCGGGCACTCCCTACTCTGCGCGCGGCAGCGCGACGCGGAATGTGGTTCCCGCATCGCCGTCCAGGTGCACCGAGGTCTCTTCTCCGACGGGGAGGTAGAAGCGCCTCATGTCGACGCGTACCCGGCAAACGGGGAGCGAGAGGGTCTCGTACCGGGTGCGGTACTCGCCGTGGCTCCAGTCATCACCGAGGAATGGAGCCGACGGGCGTTCGTCCGACGCCGCGTCGCATCGTTCGACGTGCAGGTCCAGCACGTCGACATCCCCCGCGGGGAACACCGCGGCATGGATGCGGACCCCGCCTTCGGCCAAGGGCCACGGGCAACCGCGCTGGGGATCCACGGCGAGTCCATGCGCGTCCACGGAGCAGGTTCCCGTAGCGGGGGGACCGTCGCGCCAGGCACCGCGCCCGACGAGCGGGACGGTGATCGTGCTCCCTTGCAGGGGTCCAGGCGCCTGCCACGTGATCGTGAGGGTCCGCGGGGTTCGTACGTTCGATCTCGATGGAGACAGGCGTCGGGGAACGAGGACGTGACGCACGAAGGCTGGATCGGGCCTCGGGCCGGGTTGCGACGCCCGGACGACGAGTGTCGCCGACCGACCGTCGTCCAACTGGACGTGGTGCTTCCCCGGCCGGGCTGGTACGCGACCGCGCCAGCGAGCGACGCCGATCTGTGGTACCTCGATGGTGACCGGGACGTCGTTCGTGCAGGTCGGTGCGACCTCGACAGGCTCGAATCGGGGTTCGCCCCGAGAAGCGGCCACCTCCACCTCGATCGCAGCGGATCCGTCATCGACCTCGACACGGCGTGCGCGGACGGCGGTACCGGTCTCCAAGCCGGCCACGAGCGGCGGGGTCGACAGGGCGATGAGCGGCTCGGACGCGATCTCGACGTCGAAGTCGGCGCCGAAGGGGATGTCCAGGAAGGCCCAGACCGAACCGTGATGCGCCCGGACCGTCCTGCCCCACACGACGTCGACGCGGAGCAGGTCCGCAGGCCCCGCAGCGGAAGGCTCGAGCTCCAGGACGACCTGCATCGTGCCCAGGCAACCCGCCGCGCGTCGCTTCAGCAGGTCCGTGACTCGCGAGTGCGCCTCTGCGTCCTGCTGGACGTAGAGCGCCGCCTGCTCCGAGTCCCAGGCGAGCAGGGTGCCCAACGCAGGCCAGCGGTCTCGGCCGACCGCCTCCACGAGAGCCTCGGCCAGCCGTGCCCACCAGGGATCGGGAGCGACGTCTGCCTTGGGAGACTCCTCCAGGAGGCCCCGCAGGGCCGGCTGGGGACGTGGCGGGGTGGGCGCGATTGCACCGACGAGGTAGCACACGAGCTGGTACCCCTCGGGTACCGCGGCGGTCGTCCGTGTCGCCTGGCCGAACACCACTTCCCCAGCGGGCGAGACCCACGCGCTGGGAAGCGGTCCAACGCGGATCGGCTCGGGTGCGTCGGCGGTTGGCGGGAGAGGTTCACCGCCCGGCGGCGAGGGAGCCGCCGGCGGCACGGGACCCGTGCCCGGGGACGCCGCGCCGGCGCGGCCGGTCTCTCGCGATTCGAGAGCCTCGGGACGACCTTGCAGCCGAGGAGCGCGCTCGTCGGTCCCTGCGGGGGACGGGACGGCGGGTCCGGGGGCGACCTCTCGGTCCAACCCGGTCCGGAGAGGCGGGACGACGTGGCGGGGCAGCCCCATCCAGGCGGCGACCACGACGCCGGCCACCAACGCGGTGACGGCCAGGATGTGGGAGCGCTTCGGGGGCACGGGGAGCAGTGTACGGGTGCCGATTCCGGTGGGGGGGCGGCGCAGGGGGGGCAGAACGAGCGGCAGCCCACCGACCTGCCCAGCGGTCGGGCCCCGGAGACGTCTCGGCGAGTGCGGGCGGGGATCGTGTCCCGAGGCGCCCTGGGATCCGACCCTCAGGACGCCGCCCCCGAGACCCGCGCACCGCACCTGGCGCGCGGCCCACCCCAACGCCCAGCGGCGGCGGCGCCGTCGGCCCGAGGTGCGCGAACGGGAGCGGGCGCGAGGCGCATGGCGAGCACGGGCACGCGGGGTGCGGGGTGTCCCTTGCCGATGCGCCGTCTCGTCGCCGTCCTGGTCCTGGCGTCCTGTCTCCTCCTCCTCGCAGTGCTGTGGGTGGGGGAGTCCGCCGGCGGATTCCTTGGGCTTGGGGCCGAGGAGGCGGCGTCCGCGGTCGGGCATGCGGTGCCGCAAGCCGGCGCCTCGACGGGCGGCGCCACCTTGCGCGGTTCGCCCGGTGCAGGGACCCCGACGTCGAAAGAGCGCTACCGGGACGTGACGGGCGTGGACGAGTCGCGCCATGCCGCCGACGTCCGCGGGCGCGTCACGTTTCCGGACGGGTCGCCCGCCGCCGCGCTGGCCGTGACGATCGAGCCGGCGTCGGGACCGCGAACCACGGTCCTCACCGACGCGCAGGGGATCTTCCGGGTGGAGGCCGGACGCGGGCCGGTTCGCGTGGCGCTGCCGTCTTCGGCCGGGAGCCGGGTCCTCACCGAGCGGGGCGCAGGGGAGGCGGCGTTCGCGTTCGCGAGGCACCGCACCCACGTCCGGGTGCGCGACGAGGCCGGCCGCCCCCTGTCCGGCAGCGACGTGGGCTTCCGCGAGATCCGGCAGGGTCGGGACCCCATCGGGAGAGCACCCGTATCCCGGACGGACGGCTCGGTGGACTTCTTCTTCGAACCCGGAACCCGCGTGATCGTCGCGGGCCACCTCGACGGCTACGTTCCCGCCGAGGCGGAACTCGTGGTGCCCTGGCAGCCGTGGAACACGGACGTGGACCTCGTGCTCGCGAAGCAGACGCTGCCTCTGGGTCGTCTCCGCGTGGACGTCCGTCGTCCCGACGGTGCGCCCATGCAGGACGTGCACGTCGTGCTGCTGACGCCCCTCGCCCGGAGCCGACGCCGCCGCGGTGGCGACCTCCGCCCCGACGCGGAAGGGGTGATCGACGACGTTCCGCCCGGGCGATGGGTGCTCTCCATCACGGGCGACGGCAACGGTGGCTACGCGTACGACGGCTACCTCTTCGCCGTGCGAGCGGAGGCGGTCGTGAAGCCGAACGCGACGACGGACGTGCACGCACGGTCCCGGACCGGGGGGCGCATCCGTCTCGTGGCCGACCTTCAGGGTGAAGCGGCGGAGCCCCCGACGGCCGAGGTCCGGTTCGCGCCGGGGCGTCTCCCGCCGACCTTCTCCGAGTGGGTCGATGCCTCCGAGACCGAGCCCGTCCTCTCGCGACTCGTCGAGCCGGGCCCGTGGACCCTCCAGGTCCGCGGCGAGGACGTCGAGCCCCGGGACCTCACGGTGGATGTCGCCGCCGGGCAGACGACGCCGGTGACCATCCCCCTCGTTCCACGCTGAGGGGCCCCGCGCGCGGCTCGTGATCCGCGGGTAGGGGGGCTCGGGCGACGGTGGGGGCGCTCAGACCGAGGCCGCGTCCACGAAGCAGCCGTCCACGAGGCGCGGCACGACGCGGCTCGCGTCGCCCTGGGCGGCGATCTCGACGTCTTCCGCAAAGCCGGCGTCCAGGAGCTCCCGACCCGAGGGGCATGCGCGCAGCAGATCGGCGAGCCCCCCCGCCAGGGCCTCGTAGCCGGCGCGGGCCCAGCGGGCGTCGGGGCTCTCGCCGCCGTCGGGGCGTCGGGCGTGCCGGTGATGGAGCACGGCGCCGGCGCCGAGCGCGTCCTCCAGCGCCGGGCGGAGGCTCCCGTCGGGCCACCGCTCGCCGGCCGCGAGGACGAGGACGCGGCTGTCCGCGGGCACCGCCGCCGCCACGGCGTGGGCGTTCCTCAGGCACGCCGTGAAGACGACGGCGCCGGCGGCGGCCGCCCGGTCCGAGAGGTGCGATCCGTTGGGCGACGGCAGGACGAGCGCCTCGCCCGGCCCGAGCCGACGAAGCGACGCCGGCGAGAGCGACCAGGGATGCGCCGCGTCCACCTCGAGGCGGCCCACGGCGAGGTGCGCTCCCAAGCGCTCGGCCAGCGCCGCGGCGCGGTCGTCCCGCCAGGACGTCGGCCACACGCGGGCGCCACGCCCCAGGGCGACGTCCACGGCCGTCGAGAACGAGAGCACGTCCACGACCACGACGACGTCCAAAGACCAGGGCGCGCCCTCGAGGCCACGGTCGCCCCAGGCCATGTGCGTCATCGGTCGTCCGGTCGAGGCCACGGACCGATGCTCGCAGCGCGCCTCCCGGAGGTCCACCCGAGGGCGGGACGGCGCGCCCGCGCCGGCGCACGCCTCCCGCGCCCCCCCTACAACGTCCGATAATCGTCGTTATGTTGTCTTGGAAGGGGGGCGAGGCCGGGAGCGGCGGGCGAGCAGCCCCCCCCCGAGGAGCAGCACGAGGACGGCCCCGGCGGCCAGGAGGGCGTTTCGCGTACGGTCACGCCGCGCCTCCCGGTCCAGCGCCTCCTCGGGAGCGCGCTCTTCCGGCGGCCAGGTCCGGCGGTCGTCGCCCTGGTAGGCGCGCTTCAGGGTGGACGCACCAAACCCCTCCAGCCAGTCGTGCCACCAGGGGGCCCAGGCGTCGGGCGGCGGGCGCTGGAGGATCGGGCTCGCGTCGGGATAGCCCGCGGCCCCCGTCGCCTGCCGCTTCTGGCGGTCGAGGACCAGCGTCGAGAGGACCGGCCACGGGTCCTCGTCCATGGGAGGGGCCGGGTAGGGGCCGTCTCCCCCATCGCGGAGCCACCGGTAGGGGGCTTCGAGCGCGGGAGGGCCCTGGTCTTCCACGCCCTGCAGGGCCCACGCGAGCACCTGTTTGCGCGCCCACTGCGTCGCCTCGTCGGCCGGGCGCCACCAGAGATCGCGCAGCAGGTAGGGCCACACGTCGGCCGGGGCGATCGAGGGCTGGGGCGATGCGACGGCCGGCGCGAGGTCGGAGGGTCGGAAGGGCAGGAGGGTCTCCAGCAGATCCGGCCGTCCGAACAGCCAGGCGTACTCGGCGTTCAGGTGCCAATCGGCAGCGGGCGGGCTCGGAGGCTTCGCCGTTTCGTCGGAAGGGCCGGCGGGTTCCTCGCCCGGCGCAACCGTGGCCCCGCCTTCGAACGGGAGATCGCCCGCAAAGGCGGGATAGAGCCACGCGAAGATCATCGACTTGCGGACGTCGGTGATCTTGTTCTCGAAGAGGTCCCGCAGCGTACGGGGCAGCCGACCGAGCATCCGTGCGCGACCGTTCCACACGAGGCGGACGTCGCGATCGAGGTCCACCACATCGTCGTTGAGGAAGAGAGAGACCTTCTCGATGCCGCGGCTGTCGATCCGGATCGTGTTCGGGTCGTCTGCGGTGTCGAGCACCCGCACGTCCATCCCGCAGGAGGGACCGACGTCGGCGGTCCCAACGTAGATCCAATAGGCGAAGCGGTGCTCCCCGCTGAGAACGCGCCAGGAAAGCGCCTTCGGCGTCTCCTTCTTTCGCGCCAGGAGCCAGCCCTGGAGGTCGGCTTCGCCTCCGAGGGTCACGTCCGGGTGTCCCGCGTCCTCCAGTCGGCGGGCGAGATCGTCGTCGCCGACGACGAAGATCGGGATCGTCTCGAGGTCCGTGACCATCTCGTCGGGCACGTCGCCGCCGCGGAGCACGAGTCCCGAGAAGATCGGGGCGTAGATGCTCGCCAGCGTTGCGGCTTGCAGGCGTCCGTCCAGGACGATGCGTTGGAAGTCGATGTGGTAGCGCTGCAGGAACGTCCGCAGCACCGTCGTCGAAAACCGATGGTCGACGGTGCCGTCGTCGTTCAGGAAACGCCCGCGCGGGGCGATCGGGGCGACGAGGAACCAGTCCTGGTAGAGGCGGCCGAACTCCCGGCGGGGATAGAGCCGCGAGAGCGCCGCCGCACCCGGATACGGCTCGTTGCGGCCGTGCTCGTCGAGCAGATCCCGCTTCTCGTGGAAGGCCATCAGCAGCGGGAACGGTTCCGGACGCTGCCGCTCCAGACGACTCTCGCTCGGGTACCGCTTGGGTTCCGCGTAGGCGACGTGGAGCTTCTCGGACCGGAAGTTGTCGTAGACGCCCTGCGTCCTCGTCCACTCGGTCACGCCTTCGGCGTCGCGGTATTCCTTGTCCTCGAACCGCGCCTTGAAGCGCCGGCCCTCGTAGACCATCCGACGCAGGAAGCCCACGTCCGCAAGCGGGCGGATGCCCTCCTCGCGCACGAGGTCCAATTGCGCTTCGAGGGTCCTCTTCGGTTCCCAGACGAACTCGATGTCCGGATCGAGGAAGGCCTTCAGGGCCTCGACCAGCCCCTGGCGCGTCGGCGGGGAGAGCCCGTCCCAGGCCTCCTCGCCGGCGCTCAGCGGCGACGCGGCGATGGCCCCCACCAGCACGAAAGCCAGGGCGGCGACGACGCGGATCCGAGGTCTCACCTGAGCACCAGCTCGCGGTCCGCGAGGCGATCGACGTCGCTCTTGTCGTCCGTGAGGACGTGGCCGCCGTCCACCTCCGGGCGGTGGCGAACCATCAACCGCTCCAGGGCGAACGCCGGGGTCACGAGCGTCCGAGGCAGCGGAACGTCCCCGCGGACGATGGGTGGTCCGCTACCGGGGGGACCGGCCCACAGGAGGAGGCTTCCGGGGTAGTTGGGATTGGGGACCGTCCAAACGGTGCCGAGGCTCTCGGCGGCGTCCAGCGTCGTGGCAATCGAACGGTAGACGGCGCCCCGGAGCCCCCCCTCCGCATGGAGGTTCAAGCCGATCCGTCCGCGGGGATCCAGGTGCGCGCCGAGGGTCTGGAAGGCCTCGACGGTCGCGAGCTGGAACGGGATGTAGGTGGTCTTCGTGTAGGCGTCCACGAGGATCAGGTCGAAGACGCGCTCGGGAGGGAGGGCGTTGATCACCGTCCGGCCGTCCTCGCCGGTCAGGATCGTCGCCTCGTCGCCGTCCAGATCCCCCAGCGCGAGGTGACGGCGCGCGACGTCCACCACCGCCGGGTCGATCTCGACGCCGAGGATGGACAGCTCGACGCCGTCCGGGAGGACCGTGCGGAGGACGCGGTGGAGCGATCCACCCGCGTACCCGACGATCAGGACGCGCAGGCGTTCGAGCGGCGCGCCCGTCCGGAAGTACGCGCCCAAGGCCATGTGGTCGTAGTAGCGACCGCCGGTCAGCAGCGTCTTCGTCAGGGAGGGCGGCTGGAGCACCACGCTCTGGTAGCTGTCCACGTCCTCGTCGAGGCGGAGGAAGCGGGTCGGGACCTCCTCGACATCACCGTAGATCGCCCACTTGTCTTCCCGGACCAGCGGCGACGGCTCCTCCACGACGCGGATCACCTGGTAAGCGCTCTCGATCTCCACCCTCTGCCCCGGGTCCCACCGGAGAGGGTGTCCCGAGGTCGCCGCGAGGACGCCTCCGGTGCCCAGGAGCAGCAGCACGGCGACGCCTGCGGCGACCGGGGCCCTCCGCCGCCCGAGGGCCAGCCCGAGCCCCCCCAGCACGGACAGCGCGGCGGCGCAGCAGAGGATCGTCGCGCGGCTGCCCACCGCCTGGAGGAGCCACAGCGGCGCGAGGTAGCACCCCGCGAGACTGCCGACGGTGCCCAGGGCGAAGATGCGCCCGGCCGTCCGGCCGCTCCGGCCCGGCGCGTCGTCGAGGCGGATGAGGAACGGGCTCGTCATGCCGAGCACGAGGACGGGCGGGGCGAACAGGAGGACCGTCGCCACGAGGCTTCCCGTGAAGGCCAGCGGAAGGATGCGTTGGTTGCCGACCTCGCGCGGCACCAGCCACGCGCAGAGATCGGGCCCCAGCACGGCGACCACGACCGCCCACATCGCGGCGACGAGGTAGGCGACGTACAGGCGGCGCGCGCTCGCGCTCCGATCCGCGACCCGCCCCCCCACCCAATAGCCCAGCGCCAGCGCCAGGAGGATGACGCCGACGACGTTCGACCAGACGTAGTTCGACTGTCCGAAGTACGGGGCCATGAACCGCACGGCGCCGAATTCGAGGACCGTGACGGCGAGCCCGGAGACGGCCGCGACCGCGAGGTGGGCGAGCTGGATCCGTCGGTCCGTGGGCTCGCTCACCGGTGTCTCTCAGGAGGTCGAGGGCCGAAGGCGCGGGCCTCCGGCCGAAGGTCAGTTCTCGGTCTCGCCGGCCGCTTCGTCCTTCAAGGACTCGAGCTTCGCGACCGCCTTGCCGTGGTAGCTCGTCGGCCCGACATCCACCACCAGTTGATAGAGCGCGCGGGCCTTCTCCACGTCTCCGGCGGTCTCCGCCTCCAAGGCCTTGTCCCAGTACTTCCTGGCCTTGCTCTCGTCCTCGGGCGTACCGACCACGTCGTCGGGTGCGGTCGAGGGGCTCGCCTCCTCCTTCTTCGGAGGCGGCATGCGGATGTCCGGGACGAAGGCGGGATAGAGCCACACGAAGATCATCGACTTGCGCACGTCGGTGATCTTGTTCTGGAAGAGATCGGTCAAGTCGCGCTTGACCTTCCCCAGGTCCCTGACCTGCCCGTTCAGGAGGAGGCGGACGTTGCGGTCGAGATCCACGACGTCGTCGTTGAGGAAGAGCGCGATCTGCTCGACGCCCTTGCCGTCGATCTTGATGGTGTTCGGATTCTCTTCGGTGTCGAGCACTTCCACGTCGATGCCGTACTCGGGACCGAACTGCGTGCTCCCGATGTAGATCCAGTGCGCGAACCGATGCTCCCCGGTGAGCACCCGCCAGGAGAACTTCTTCGGCGTGGTGCTCTTTCTCTCGAGCAGCCAGGGCTGCAGGCCCTTCGCGTCGCCGAGAGTCACGTTCGGGTGGCCGGCCGCCTGCAGCTTCTTGGCGAGTTCCTTGTCGCCGACCACGTAGATGGGGATGGTCGAGAGGTTGGGCACCATCGCGTCGGGCACGTCCCCGCCGCGGAGCACGAGCCCCGCGAAGATCGGCGCGTAGATGCTCGCGAGCGTTGCGGCCTCCAGGTGCCCGTCCAGGACGATGCGCTGGAAGTCGATGTGGTAGCGCTGGAGGAACGCCCGCAACACGTTCGTCGAGAACCGGTGATCGACGCTGCCGTCGTCGGTCAGGAACTGCGCGCGCGGGGCGATTGGAGCGACGAGGAACCACTTCTCGTAGAGGTCGCCGTAGTCGCTCTTTGGATACAGACGCGCGAGCGCCTCTCCGCCGGGGTACTCCTCGATGCCCCCGTGCTTGTCCACGAGATCCCGTTCCTCGTGGAAGGCCATCAGCAGCGGGAAGGGATCCGGCCGCCGCCGGTCGAGGCTGCTCTCGTTCGGGTAGCTCCTGGGCTCGGAGTAGGCGAAGCGCAGCTTCTCCGACTTCAGGTTGTAGTAGACGCCCTGCGTCTTCTTCCAGTCCGTCACGTCTTCGATGTCACGGTACTTCTTGTCGTCGAAACGCAGTTTGAAGTGGCGCCCCTCGTACACGATGCTGCGCAGCAACCCGATGTCCTTGAGCGGGGCCATGCCCTTCGCGCGGAGGGCGTCGAGCTGGGCCTCGAAGTTCTTCTTGGGTTCCCAGAGGAACTCGATCTCGGGGTTGAAATACTCCCGGGCGGCCTTGATCAGCTCCCTCTTGCTGCGCGCGTCGAGGTCGGCAACGGAGGCCCCGGCGAGGGCGGCCGGAGCGGGCAGGAGGAACACGAGGAGTCCGAGGAGGGGGAAGATGCGGTGACGACGAGTCATGAGGCGAGGATCCCGGCGGGTGGAAACACCGTATTCTACGAGGCATGGGTGCCGCCGACCGGACGGGGACGAGCGCCCGGCCGGATCGGTGACGACGGTCATCGTAGCGCTTCCCGGTGCGCGGTGCGCCAGCAGCGGTCCATGAGGCTTCGGTACCGCAAGGCCCCGCTTCCGGTGCGCCGCGCCGTCTGGAGCGCCCGCGCCAGATGCCGGGTGGCCGCCGCGTCGTCTCCGCGGAGCCAGAGCACGCGCGCCGCGTTCTGCTGGGCCGCATCGTGGTCGGGGTCGATCGCGATCGCCTTCTCGAAGGCCTTCAGGGCCTCGTCCTCGCGACCCGCCCCGGACAGGGCCAGTCCCGCATCGCTCACGATCCCCGGATCTTCCGGATCGGCCTCGATCGCCTTGCGGTAGGCCGCCACGGCTTCGTCCTGCTGACCGGCCGTCCGCAGGGTGTTCCCCAGGTTCGCCCAGGCGAGGCCGTCGTCGGGGGCGGCGCGGGTCAGCGCCTCCTGGGCCTGGATGGAGCGCTGCAACCGGTGGGGCGAGCGCCAGCCCGCCGCGTAGTCGCGCCCCGCTTCGTCCCACAGGAGCGAGAACGCCCGTGGATTCGTCGGATCGCGCTGGAGGGCCTGGATCCAGGTCTCCACCGCCTGGTCCACACCCTTCGGGTCGTCGCCCTTGCCGTAGCGCAGCCGGCCCAGCTCGACCAGGGGCACGGCGTCGTCGGGCGCCGCCTTCGCGGCCTCCGCGAGCAGGACTTTCGCCTCATCCGTCCGCCCCACGTCCTCGAGGAGGCGCGCTCGCGCCATGTCGAGGTTCCCCTGCTCCTGCGGTGGGGGCTGCAGCCCCTCCAGGACGGGCAGCAGGAGGGCCGCCCCCCCCGCGAACCGGGCCGCGTCCACCGCTTCGCCGACCAGGGTCGGATCGTACGGGCCCTGGGCCAACACCTCGCCGTAGGCCTTGACGGTCTCCTCCGGTCGACGGGCCGCCGCCCACGCGGCCGCCTCGCCCCGGAGGTTGCCCGCCTGGTGGAAGGCCTCGGCCGCCTCGGCGGGCCGCTCCAGCTGGTAGAGCGCCTGCGCGCGCATCTCCGCCAGTTGCCGAGCGCGCTCCGGCGAGAGCGCCGACGCGTCCACCTGGTCGAAGGCCGCCAGGGACGCCTCCGGGTCGCCCTGCCACCACCGCACTTCGCCTTCGAGCAGGCGCCGGCGGGCCCTCACGCCGGCGTCGCCCTCGGCGCGAGCCGCCGCGTCCATGGCGTCGAGCAGATAGGGCGTCACCTCCAGGGACGAGGCGCCCGGCCCCCCGGCGTTCTGCCGCGCGACCGCCAGCAGCGCCTCGGCCAGGCGGAGGTGGTCCTCCGCCGTGCCCCGGTCCTCCTCCAGGCCCTCCAGGTACTGGAGCGCGGGATACGGCTCCCCCCGGTCGAGGTGGAGGCTCGCGAGGCGGTCTTCGATGGGCACGCGGGCCGCGGCGTCCTTGGCGGCGTCGAGCCCTTCGCGGAGCACCTCGGCGGCCTCGTCCGTCCGGCCTTGCTTCTGGAGGGCGTCGGCCTTCGCGACCGCGTCGCCGTCCTCCGCCCGGACGGCGCCGCCGAGGGCGAGCAGCAACCCGAGCACGGCGAGGAGTCCCCGCCCCAGGGAACCGTCAGTGATCGAGCGCGTCGGGTTGGCCACCCGGGCCTCCTTCCTTGGGTTGCTGCGCCTGGATCCATGTCTCGACGGACTGGGCGGCGCGTTCGATCGCGGCCGGAGATCCTTCGGTCGGGGGTCGGAGATCCTCGCCGGCCAGGACGGCGATCGCCTCGGCCAGGGCCCGCCGTTCCTCGGGTCCCGCAGCCCGACGATACCGGGCGAGCAGCGGCCCGACCGCACGGCGCTCCCCGGCCAGGGCCAGGGCGACGGCGAGGGAGGGCACGCCGGGGCCGCCCCGTCGCAGGCGGGCGAGCACGGCGTCCGGCTCCGCCCGGGCAAGGTCGACGAGCCGGTTCTGCGCCTTCATCACGCCGAACCGGTCCGTGCGCGTCGCCTTCCAGACGAGGAAGTCGAGCTGCTCCTCCGTCGTGAGCGGAACGAGGGCGTGGTTCTCGTCGAGGACGTTCAACCACCGCGGATCCCGCTCGTCGGGGATGCGGGCGGCGACGACCAGCAGCGCGTCGACGCCCTGGTCGTCCAGCGCCTGCAACCGGCGCGCGGCCGCCGCCGAGGCCACCGGGTCGGCGGAGAGAAGCCGCCCCACGTCGGCCTCGATCGCCGCCTCCCGGGACGGCCCCTCCGCCTCGGGCAGGTGCACCTGGACGTTGCGTCCGGGGGTGGAGCACGCCGTGAGGAGGATCGGGAGGAGGAAGCGAACGCCGTGCATCAGTCGCCGTACTCGAAGGACACCTTCTTCACGACGCGAGCGCGATAGAACTTCAGGTGCTCCGGATCCGTGACGCTCTCCTTCACGAGCGCGTCGTCGGGCGTCAGGCGGTAGACGAGCCACGCCTCTCCGCGCCCCTTCGTCGCTTCGGGGACGTCGACGTAGCCCTTCATGTCCTCCTTCTGCGAGACGCGCTCCAACGGCGCGATCTGCGTGTCGCGCTTCCCGCTGTTCCGGTAGAAGAGGCGGTACGTCGCCGCCCGAGCCCGCTCCTGCTGGTCGATGTCCACGACGCCGGGCGCGATCTCGGCGACGGGGTCGAGGATGACCTTGCCGTTCTCGTCCCAGATCTTGACGTAGGTGTCGAAGGATCGGTGGCGGGCGTCGCTCGGAAGGTTGTGGCCGGCCCCCTTGTTCGTGACCCAGACGGTGAAGCGGTAGCCGCCGCCCGGCGCCGGCCCGACGTCCACGTCGATGTCGGCCGCCTTCTGCAGTTGCGAGAGCGAGTGGCCGCCGAACCAGGTGTGGCGACGCCCCTTGCGGACCTCGCCGCCGTCCACGATCGGCCGTTCCACCTCCGGCATGTGGCACTCGATGCAGGTCGTCAGGGGCTTCTTCCGCGGCTCCGAGGCCATCGGACCGTAGGGGCCGGTGAGCCACTCCTTGCCGGTGTTGTGCTGGTTGTGGCAGCCGAAGCAGACCTTGCGTGGATCCGTCTGCGCAGGATCGAAGACCGGGTTGCACGGTCCGGAGACGCCGTCGTGCGGGGCGGCCACCTGGTTCTCTCCCATGCTGTGGCAGCTCAGGCAGGAGATGGCGTCCTCGCGGCGGTCGGTCCGCGCGATCGGCGTGTCGAAGTCCACCTCGCGGATCGGCACGGGGGCGTGGCAGCGGATGCACTCCTCGGGGTTGTCGGCGTCGTTGGAGAGTTGCAGGAACAGGTAGTCCGTCATGGCCTCCCCGTGCATGCTGCTCTTCCACTCCTCGTAGATCGCGCTGTGGCACGCGCCGCACTGGGCCGCCGTCCGGAACGGCCCCGCGTGCGGGTTCTCGACGGTCGCGTCGGCCGCGGGGGTAGGGGCCGGGGTCTCCTTCTTCGCCGCCGATGACGGAGGGCTCTCGCCGCCGCACGAGACGAGAGCCGCGACGAGGCCCCCGAGGAGGAGGGCCGTGCGCAGGGCGCCCGGGACGAGGCGACGGTCGCGGTGGGTCATGGGGTCTCCTCCGCCCCGACGAGGCACGCGGGGCCGACGACCTCGAAGTCGACGGGGTCGCCCGGTTCGAACGGCGTCTCGGCGGACGCGATCACAAACAGGTGCTCGCGCTCCGCGAAGATCCGCCAGGCGGGGCCGGCCGGGCGGCACTCCACCACCCGGGCGGCCTGTCCGGCGACGGCTCTCAGGGCTTCGGGGCGCAGCAGGATCCAGGCATCGCCCACGGGCCGGTCGCCCGAGACGGTGTGCGTCCCCAGGACCGTGCGGGCCTGCCCGTCGCCCACGGACGCCGGTAGCGCCGTGACGGGGCCCAGGGCGCGCGCGCCCTCCAGGGTGGTCGGATGCCGGTAGAGGTCCTCCGGCCGCCCGCGGTCCACGATGCGTCCGCGGCTCAGCACCGCGATCTCGTCGCCGATGGCCATGCCCTCGTCCGCGTCGTGGGTCACGTAGAGCAACGTCGCGCCCCGCTCCCGGCAGAGCGCCCGGATCAGGCGCCGGAGGTCCGTGCGCCGCTCGGGATCGAGGTTGGCCAGGGGCTCGTCGTAGAGCACGACGGTCGGATCGGGCGCGAGGGTCCGCGCGATGGCGACCCGCTGGCGCTCGCCCCCGCTCAGGGTGTCGGGCATCCTCCGGAGCATGGCGTCGACGCCCACGCGAGTCGCGAGGGAGACGACCCGCTCGTCGTGCGCCGCCCGCCGGCCGCCGGGCCGTCCGGGGAGCCCGAACGCGATGTTCTCCGCGACCGTCATGTGCGGCCAGAGCTCGAGGTGCTGGAAGACCAGACCGACGCCACGGCGCTCCGGCGGCACGCAGACGCCCGGCGCCCCCACCACGCGCTCGCCGATCGCGATCTCGCCCGCGTCCGGCGACTCGAGCCCCGCGACGAGCCGGAGCAGGGTGGTCTTGCCGGCGCCGCTGGCGCCGAGCAGAACGAGGATGCGCCCTGCGGCCACGTCGAGGTCGATGCCGTCGAGCGCGGGACGGGAGGCGCCGCCATAGGTCTTCGTGACGCCGCGAAACGTGACGGGCTGTCCGTTCACTCGCCGCGCCTCCACCGCAGGGCCGCGAGCACCGCGTCTTCGTCGATCTCGTGCCACTTGTCCGTGTGGGGGATCGGCACGGGATCGTAGAGATTCGGCCTCAGGAAGAGGGCGCGCCGGAGCAGTTCCCACCAAGCGGTACGTTCGTAGCGGTGTTCGTCGACGAGCCCCTTGCGGATGGTGGGCCAGTGTCGGGCCCCCTCCTGGACGAGCCGGACGACGGTCTCCGCGCGGAGGAACTCGCCGTCTTCGTTCCCGACGCGCTTGCGGAAGGCGTCGTAGCCCCGCTCCTGCACGGCCTCCAGCACGTCGGGGTCCGGGGGAGCGCTCACGAGGCCTTTCATGGACGCCACCGAGACGGCCGACGAGTCGTCGGTGAGGCCGGCGATGAGCGCGGCCTTCGCCTGCGCGGCCTCCGGCCCGGTGTCGTTCAGGTACGTGCCGAGCGACTCCGCCGCCATCGCGCGCACCATGTCCACGTTCCCGTGCAGCAGATCGAGGAGCGCCGGGACGGCGCGTGGATCGTCCACGGTGCCGAGGGCGCGGGCGATCTCGACGCGCAGCACGTTGTTGTCGGTCGCGGCCAGCGTCTCGAGGAGCGTCGGTGTCATCGTGGGGCCCATGAGTCTCGCGCTGTCCTGCACGATCATGAGCACCATGATGCTGCGTCCGCGGAGTTGCTCGACCATCTCGCGCGCGGCCTTGCGGAATCCCGGGTCGCTCGTGTCCACCGGCGCGAAGCGATAGGTTTCCATCGGCGGGCCCGACTGCCACCAGTCGGCCAGGTCGATGAACGCTTTCGTGCGCGGGCCGATGCCGGCATCGACGTTGTATTCGCCGATCGGCGAGGTCTCGCCCCACGCCCTCCGGATCGCGTCGACCGCGTCCTGCAGCACGCGGATGCGGAACCGCGCCCGCAACGGGTCCAGCTTCTGGTGGATGAGGTAGGCGGTGGCGCCCGGAAACCCCAACCGGAGCAGCGCATCGGCGGCGGCGGTATCGACCGCGTAGTACGGCACGGTGGGCCAGTCCGCGGCGCTCACCGTCGTCTCCTGCGGGCCGGGGTAGGTCCACTGGTCGCGCGGGCGCTGGACGTCGCCCCGGTAGAAGAGCTGGTGGCAGAGCCCCCACACAGCGGCGGGGTCGCCGAGATCGCCGAGCGCCGTGGCCGCGGCCGCCTTGAGCCAACCGTGCTCCGAGGCGAGGGCCGCGAGCAGGATGGGCGTCGCCTTGCGATCGCCCAGGAAGCCCAGGACCGTGATGGCGCGCGCGGCGCGGCCGATCCGTCCGGGCGCGGTGTCGCCGAGCGCTTCGCGGACGGTCTCGATCGCCGGCACGACCGCCCGGGGGCCGAGTGCCACGAGGGCGTCGAGGCCCGCGCCGGACACGGCCGGGTCGTCGCGCTCCGCCTGGTCGAGGGCCTCCAGGGTCGGACGCAACAGGGCCAGCGCGTCGGCGACGGCCTTTGGGTCGCTGCCGTCGAGGAGCGCGGCCCGGGCGGCGGCCGGCAGGAGCAGGTCGCGCTCGAGCACCGCCCGGACGGCGGGATCCGGCGGCCAGGCCCCCACCATGGGCGTGATCGCCCCGTCGCTGCGGTCCCCGAGAAGGAACGCCGCCGCCCCTACGAGGGCGTCCCTCCGCGGCTCGGCCCCGGTCGTCGCCAGGACGTCCGCGGCGCGGGCCCTGGCGTCGGCCAGCAGGTCGTCGGGGAGGAAGCCCGCGTCCCGCGTCTCGATCAGGATCCAGAGGCTGGTGCGCGGCGCTTCCGCCAGCAGCGACAGCCCCGCCTCGACGGCCGACTCGATGTCGGACGGCGGTCCCTGTCGCAGGGCTTCCGCCGCGTACGCGAGGCGTTCGGCCAGGGGGTCGTCGGAGACGAGCAGTCGGCGCAGCGCGCGGTCGGCGGCCTGCGGGTCGCGGGCCTGGGGCTCGGCGGCGCGAGCGGTCCCGGTGCCGAGAAGCACCGCGACCGTCACGTTCAGGACACAGATCGTGATCCGGTCGATACGCGTGGTACCCATTCAGTCCTCACGGGGCGACAGCGGGAAACGTCGACGCACGCGGCGTACCGCGTCGTCCTTGGCTACGGTGCCGCCCTCCAGTTGAAGGTCGCGCACCCAGGAGAGGATGCGGCCGAGGCGCGGCCCTTGGGCGTAGCCGAGGGCGAGGAGATCGTGGCCGGTCACGAGCGGCGGCGGCAGGATCGGCTCCTGCGCGTAGCTGCGGAGGGTGTCTTCGCAGAATCGGAGCAGACGGTCGTCTCCGTGGCTCGCGCCGCAGTCGGCGGCGTGCAGTCGGAGGTGCAGGGGGAAGTCGGGATCGCCCAGGATGCGCCGGAGCTTGGCCGGCCGCATCGCCGGCATGTTGGCGAAGCGCATGTGACCGGCCACCAACTGGGCCACGCGCTCGACCTGGCGGCGCGGCATGCGCAAGTGTTCGAGCAGGCCTTCGGCCCGGGCCGCGCCCAGGCTCTCGTGGCCGGAGAAGCGGATCCGCCCCGTCTCGTCGCGGCTCCACGTCGGGGGCTTCGCCACGTCGTGGAGCAGGGCCGCGAGCAGGAGGTCCTCCGCCTCGCGAGGATCGTCCACGCCGGAGAGATCGACGCCGTCCAGCACCAGACAGGTGTGGACGAAGACGTCGCCTTCGGGGTGGAAGCGAGCCGGTTGGCGGACGCCCTGCATGGCGGCGATCTCGGGCAGCAGCGGCGCCAGCAGCGCGGCGTCCCGGAGGAGGCGGAGGCCGCGTCCCCGGCCGTATCGCAGGATCTTGAGCAACTCGTCCCGCGTCCGCTCCACGCTCACTTCCTCCGCCAGCGGGGCGAGCTCGCGGATCGCCGCCATCGTGGCGGGCTCGATCGCGAAGTTGAGCTGCACGGACAGGCGCACCGCCCGGAGCAGGCGGAGGTGGTCCTCGCGAAAGCGCGCGCGCGGGTCGCCGATGGCCCTCAGGAGCCGAGCGTCCAGGTCGGGCAGGCCGCCCACGTGGTCGATCACCTCGCCGCTCCGCGGCTCCTCGAAGAGTGCATTCACCGTGAAGTCGCGGCGGCGGGCGTCGCGGGGCGCATCCGAGTAGGCCACGGCGTCGGGGTGACGCCCGTCGACGTAGATCCCGTCGTCGCGGAAGGTGGCGACCTCGACGTCGTGGTGGCGGCCGACGACGACGGTCACCCCGAAGCGGGCGCCCACGAGGACGGCCCTCTCGAAGAGGTCCCGGACCTGCTCCGGACGGGCCGACGTCGCCACGTCGTAGTCGTCGGGGGTCCGACCCAGCAGCCGGTCCCGGACCGCTCCTCCGCAGAAGAGGGCCTCGTGCCCGGCCGTCCGCAGCCGTTCCGCCACGGCCGTCGCAACGCGCCGCGCGTCCTCGTGGTCGAGGTCCGAGAGCGTCATGGAGGTGGAGAGTCTACCGGCCTCGTCACGGGGCCGGCGTCCGGCCCCTTCGCAGGGAGCCCCCCCCGCCGAGGTAGGTGCCCGCAAAGGTAGGGCCGCCCGCATACGGATCTCGTCCTCTTCGGGACGCGCTTCCGACCGCGCCCCTACCGACCGCGCCCCTACCGACGGCGGTGGGTCCTCACCTCGGCCTTGACGCGGGCCGAGCGCGTGGACGCCTCCTCGCGGACCTCGGAGCTCTCCGGGACCTGGCCGTAGCGGACGCGCTCGTGGGCGCTCGTGAGCCAGCGCATGTCGGGGCCCACCTCCGGCGCCCAGAGCACGATGTCGCGGAGGAACTCCCGTGGCGTCTGCGACGATCGACGGCGGACGCCGGCACCGCGCAGCACGCGCAGCGCGGCAAGGTAGGGCGCCTCGGCCTCCCGCCGCGTGCGGGCTCCCGCTTCCCGCCGCCAGGCCTCCGCCCGGCGCCGGTGCTGCAAGCGTGCCAGCAGGAGGATGAGGAGCACGAGTCCGAGGAAGCCGCCGTCGCTGCCGAACAGGAACCGCAGCGGACTCAGGACGAACCGTTCGAGGAGATCGCGGATCGTCTCCGCGATGCGGGCCACCCGTTCGGGATCGAGGCCGAGCAGCCGGGCGAGCCATCCCGGATCGTCCCCACCGTCCTCCACCGTCTCGTCCGCCGCGCGGGTCCGGGTCACCGCGTCGGACGCGCGCTCGTCCGGCGGCGTCGCATCGAGGGCGACCCAACCCGGCCCATCGAAGTACATCTCGGTCCAGGCGTGGTAGTTGGAGCCGCGCACGACCCACACGCCCCGCCTCTCGAGGAAGTCGCCGCCGCGGAAGCCGCGCACGATGCGCGCCGGGTGACCCAGGGCGCGGAGCATCAGCGTGAGGGCCGAGGCGAAGTACTCGCAGTGCCCGTGGCGCGCCTCCAGTACGAAGTCCACGACGGGTCGCCGCGAATCGACCACTGGCATCTCGAGGGTGTAGGTGAAGACGTCGCTTCGCAACCAGCGCACGAGCCACTGCGCCTGTCGCCACGGGTTCTGTTCCGTGCCCACGACCTCGCGAGCCGCACCGACGAGCGGCGCGCACGCCGCCGGGAGTTCCACGTAGGAGGCGCGCGGCGAGACGCCCGGGTCCGAGCGCGCCCGTTCCAGCACGCCGTCGTCCCGCGGCGGCGGGACGACGCGCTCCTCGACGATGTCGTCCATCGCGAGGGGCACGTCGGCGTCGATCTGCTCGTTGTCGCTACGGACCACGGCCGTGTCGATCACATGCCCCGCGCGGAGCAGGCGGATGCGCACCGCGTCCCTCTCGAGGTACAGCCGTCGCATGGGCCCGATGAGGATGCGCATCCGGACGTCGAAGCCGCGCCGGGGATCGTCGTCGAGCCCCATGGCGATCCAGCCCCCCCCGGACCGGCGTCGCTGGAGCCGCGAGGGCGCCGGGGCCGGCGGGGCCGGCGTCGCCGTCCAGTTCCCCGCGCGGTAGAGGTCGTAGGTGTTCTCCCGGAGGAGCGGCGGCCGGCCGGCCGCCGTGGCGACCTCCAGGTAGGGCGTCAGGTGCATCTTCACGCGCCCGATGTCGCCGAGGCGGATGCCCGGTGACCCCTCGCTCGGCCCGACCAGCGCAGGGATCCCCATCCCACGCTCCATCGCCTCGCCGCCCGCGTCGCCCGCGCCCGCCGCCTTCCCGGACGGGAACGGCCACGCGCGGGGGATCGCCAGCCACAGGAGGCCGCCCACGAGCAGGCCGCCCCCGAAGAGACCGAACGTGGTGCGAAGGAGGACGCCCGCCGGGACGTGCCGGGGATCGCCGATGCCGATCCGCCGGACGGCCGATCCGGGCCCCATGCGCTCCATGGCGATCCGGCGCTCGAAGAGCACGACCGCGGCCAGCAGGGCGGCGAGCGCCGCGCCGGTGAGGAGCACGCCCGCGGGATCCTCGCGGACGAACGCAGCGCCCGTTACCTGCGCACTGGCGGCGAGGATCGTCATGAACGTCGTGAACGACGTCTGCTCATCGGCGAGGGTGAGCGTCTCGATGATGGCGAGCAGGACGAGCATGCCCGCGAGGGGGCTCATCGCCCTGTGCGTCAGGGCGGCGAGCAGCACGAAGGTGGCGAGCGCGCCCGCGGCGCGGAAGAGCACCTGGAGACGAGAGCCGAGGAGCGCCTTGCCGCCGCTGCCCAGGACCACCCGCCAGAGCGCCACGAGCCCGACGGTGACGGCCGCTTCGAGGGGGAAGCCCGTGACGCGGGACGCAGGCAGGACGGCCAGGGCGGCCAGGACCGCGACCACGCGCTCCATGTCGAGACGGGCGTTCACGGCAGCCCCCGGACCCAGCGCCGGATCGTGGGTCGATGCGCCTCGAGGAGGACGGGGGTGCCTTTCGCCCCGGCGGCGGCATGGAGACGCGGGTGGATGCCGGGCTCCGGACCGCTGGTCACGTAACACACGACGCGACTCCCGCCGACGAGCGCGAGGTCGCGCAGCGACGAGCGAGGCTTGCGCCCGCCGTGCGGCTTGACGAGGGCGAGGGCGTCGAGCGCTGCGCGGACCGGGTTTCGCGGGGCGACGCGACGCTGCTCCTCGGGCGTGCCGAGGACGAGCCGGGTACGCAGTCCGTGGCGTGCGGCGAGGCGCAGCACGGTGGCCGCGACGCTGACGGCACGCTCGAAGTCGGCCTGCGCGCCCATGCCGATGCCGGGGCCCCGGCCGAGGAACACGACGACCTCGCGCCCCTCCTCGCGGTGCCACTCGGCCACGGTGAGCACGCCCCGCCGTGCCGTGGTGCGCCAGTGGATCCGCCGAGGGTCGTCGCCGTCGCGGTACTCGCGGATGCCGTGGAAGACGTCGTCGCCCGGGAGGCGCAGGCTGGGTTGATGGAACGCCTGGACGCGTCCGGCCAGCGCTTGGCGCAGCCGCATCGTCGGGCGCCCCTCGCGCGGACGGACGAGGATCTCCTCGGTCGTGGCGCATGGCGTCGAGGCCTCGAAGAGCGCCAGAGGGAAGCGTGTCGTCACCCGCGGGCGATGGAGCGTGTACCGGCCCCGGCGTCCGAACACGACGGGCTGCGCGACCTCGATCCGCCTCCCTGCCGGCAGGGCGGGCAGCGACGCGGAGAGTCGCCGCGGCTGGGTCGGCCCCCCCAGCGGATCCGCGACCTGGAGGCCGACCGCGGTGCCCCGCCCCTCGTGTTCGATCTCATAGGCGACCCGGACGGGAAGCCCGGCGCGGCCCCGGGACGGGACGCTCCGGCGTACGACGACGCCTCGGAGGTTCTGTCGCACGGCGAGACCGCTCGCGAGCCCGACGCCCAGGGCCATCAGGCCGGCGAAGAGGACGAGCTCCTCGCCCATGAGCAGGGCCGCGAGCGAGAACGCCCCCAGGAGGGCGAGCAGCAGCCGCCCTTCGAGCGTGATGTCCAGGCTCCGGTCGCCCTCGGAGGTCGACGTCCGACGCCGGGGCGCGTGGCGAGGGCCGAGCGACGCTCTCGTGCTGCTCACGTCTGGAGTATATGCAGGGGCGTGGCCGATCCGCCCCCCTCGCCCGGAACCGGGTCCATGGGCCGCCGCCGCGAGCGGGCCCTACCGTTCGTGATCCTCTTCCTCCTCGCGCTGGCGGTGATCGTCCTCCCGCTGGCGCGCGGCGTGCACGAGGCCCGCCGGATGGTCGCGAACGAGGACGAGGCCGTCCGCGTGCTGACCCGCCTGCGTTCGGCCGAGGTCGTGCTCCGCGCCGAGCGCGGGCACTACGGCTGGCTCGGCGACTTGGCGCAGGCCGGGCTGATTCCGGACCTCGTGGTCGAGGACGAGCCGTCGCCTCCCCACGTGGTCCTTGACGGGTACCGCATCGACGTGCTCCTCCCCTACGGCCACGTCGGCGGCAACATCGTGGGGCTCGTGACGGAGGCGGACGCCCGGGATCGCGACCCCACGCTCTCCCAGGACCACGTCTCCCTCGTGGCGCGCCCGCTCGCGCCGGCGGAGACGGGGTGGCGCATGTACTACCTGGACGAGGACGACCGCCTGTTCGTGAACGAAGGCGTCACGGACCCCGAGAGCGCCGAGCGCAACCAGCTCCCCAAGAGCCAGGTCAAGGAACCCCAGCCCCAACTGAGCAGCCGCCCCCACCTCTGGCAACTCGCCGAGGGCATCGCGGACGCGTGACGGCGCGACGCGGCCTGTGTCACCGGGACACGCCGTCTCGCCGCGCGCCCCGCGGCCGGGGAGGAGGTGAGCAGATCGCAGTCCCGGGCTTTCGGCTGAGGCGCTCGATGGCATCCCGAGGGCCGACTTCGTCCACCAAGATGAGACCTACCGGCGGCAGTCGAACCACCTCGCGTGTCTGTGGGCGGCGGTCACGCCGATGCTCAAGGTGTCTCGCATCGATCGGCGGCGCAACCGGGAGGCTTCCCGCAAGCGGCTCTTCGCCTTCGACGGCTACCTCATCACGGGCAGGTTCTCGGTGTATCGGGCGCACGACACGGACAAACGTCGACTCCGCTGGGCACACCTGCTCCGAAACTGCCTCGGCCTGCAGGAGCGCGGGGGGAGGGCGCGAAGCCGGTCACGTCGTCGATGACGACAGACAGCCCCGTCATCGGGTGCATGTACCGCGTCGCGGTGTTTCCCGGATCCACTCGGTTCTCGGCTGGGAATGCCACCCGACCCTCGATGGCCTCATCGACCATCTTCGGCGTCCGACCACGGTCCGTCATCTTGTTCGCCCACTGCGTTTCGCTGTGGTGCGTGCCGGGATGCCACTCACCGGGCTGCAGGCCAAACGCTTCCCGGTGCACCCCTGCTTGGCCGGCGCAGGCCCGCCCCGCCGGTCGTGGGAGCGACCGGAACCGGCCTTCTCGTGGCGCGGTCGGCCGCGGTTGCACCGAGGGGCCGGCCCGTTGGGGCGAAACCTCGGGTGAGGGAGAGCTGTCGCGTGGGGGTCAGTCGGTGAAGCGGACGCCCTTGCCGCTCTCGATCCGGCCCATGCGGAAGGCCTCCTGGCCGGCTTCGGCGAGCGTCGCGACGGCGCGATCCGCGTCGGCCTCGGGAAGGACCACGACCATGCCGCAGCCCATGTTGAAGACCCGGTAGGCCTCCTCGCGCTCGACGGGGCCCGTCGCCATCAGCCAGTGGAACACGCGGTTGGGATCCCAGGAGGAGCGGGCGATGGCCGCCCCGAGTCCCTCGGGCAGGACGCGGGGCAGATTCTCCGCGAGGCCTCCGCCCGTGATGTGGGCGAGGGCGTGGACCCGGACCGTGTCTCCGAGCGCGCGGATCGGCCGGAGGTAGGAGCGGTGCGGCCTCAGCAGCGCGTCGGCGAGGGTCTCGCTCCACCCGTCCGGAACGGTGCCCAGGTCGACGTCGGGTCGGTCGGCGATCCGGTTCACGAGCGAGTAGCCGTTCGTGTGAAGCCCGTCCGAGCGGAGGCCGACGAGCGCGTCGCCCGCGGCGACGCCCTTCGGCCAGGTCCGGCTCCGCTCGACCCACCCCGTCAGGAACCCGACGAGATCGAACTCGCCGGTCTCGTACACGCCCGGCATCTCCGCCGTCTCGCCGCCGAGTAGCGCGGCCCCCACGTTGCGGCAGGCCTCCGCCAGACCCTCCACCACGGGTTCGAAGACCTCGGGGTCGAGATGGCTCGCGGCGAAGTAGTCGAGGAAGAACAGCGGCTCCGCGCCCTGCACCAGGATGTCGTTCGTGCAATGGTTCACGATGTCGTGCCCGAGCCCCCCCGCCCGCTTCAGGCGTACGGCGAGACGGACCTTCGTGCCCACGCTGTCGGTCGTGGCGACGAGGACGGGCTCCTCGGCACCCGGGAAGGATGCGGAGAACTGCCCCCCGAACGCGCCGGGCTCGTGGAGCACGGCCGGCGTGAAGGTGCTCTTCACCAGCTTCGAGATGCGGGCGATCATCCCGTGCTTCTTCTCGATGTCGACGCCGGCGGCGTCGTAGGTCAATCCCGACATGGGGTCCTCCAGGGCCCGCATCCTACGCGTCCCCCTCCCCGTCCCCCCCGAACTCCCCCCTGCCGCGGGTCCCCGCCCCCACCGATGCGCGCTGTGCCCGCCGGGACGGGTACAGTGGCCCGTCCTATCCGCATCCCGGGGCCGGTCGCCCGGCCGGCGGCTTCCCGCCGGCAACCGCCCCCCGTCGAGATCCTCCCGCGCATGTCGATCCCGCTCTTCGCTCCCGTTCTCGCCGCCTCCGGGTCGTTCCTCCTGGCCATCCTCGGCGTGGGCTTCCTCATCTTCGTCCACGAGTTCGGCCACTACATCGCGTGCCGGCTGACGGGCACGCGCGTGGAGACCTTCTCCATCGGCTTCGGCACGCGGCTCTTCGGTTGGGAGGCGCTCCCCGGGCAGCCCCGCCGCTTCACCGTCGGACGCCGCCGGCTCGATCCCGCCGACCACGCAATGGACTTCCGCGTGGCCCTCGTGCCGCTGGGCGGCTACGTGAAGATGGCCGGCGAGAACCCCGGGGAGGAGCGGACGGGTTCCGCCGACGAGTTCCCGTCGAAGCCGATGTGGGCCCGGGTGTTCATCGTCTCGGCGGGCGTCATCATGAACGTGATCGCCGCGGCGTTCCTCTACTTCTTCGCCTTCGCAAACCACGTGGCGCAGCAACCGGCCGTCCTCGGAACGGTGGCGCCCGGCAAGGCCGCGTGGGAGGCGGGCTTGGAACCGGGCGACCGGATCCTCTCGCTCGGCGGCCAACACGTGCGCTCGTTCGTCGAGCTCAGGATGGCCTCCGTCTTCCTGACGCGGAACCAGCCCGCGGACGTGGAGATCGAGCGGGGCGGCGAGCGGATCCACAAGAGGGTCGTCCCCACCTACGACGCGGAGGCCGGCGCCGTCCAGCTCGGGGTCGGCCTCGCCGCGAAGCTCGTCCTCCACGAGGGCGACCGGACCCTGGAGATCGGCGGGACCGAGAGGGCCGAGGTGGCGGGCATCCCGGTGCGGGGCGGCACCGAGGCGGCCCGCCTTCTCCAGACCGCGTGGGACGCCTCGCCCGAGGACGGCGTGGAGGTGCGCCTCCCCGGGGAGGCCTCCCTCCGCGTGCCCTTCGAGCCGGCCGCGGAAGCCGCCGCCTCCCCCACCTGGCGGATCGGCATCGGCCCCTACGGTTCGCCCGTCGTCGCCAAGGTGCGCGGCGAGACGCGCCACCTCCTGGAGTCGGGGGATCGTCTGCTCCGGGCCGAGGGTCCGGGAGGCGCGATTTCCCTCCAGGGCGCGGAGGATCTCGCGACCCTCCCGTTCCACGGCCCGATCGAGCGGCTGGTCGTCCGCCGGGGCGACGACGAGGTGGTCCTGCCCGTCTCGCTCGCCACGCCGGCCGCGATCTACGCGTTCGGCGAGGACATCGACCTGGAGAACCCGAAGGGGACCGCCGTCGAACCCATCCCCGCGGGCACGACCAGCCCGATGGGCGGCTCCTTCGGCCGCTATCCGGGCTCGCCCGCCGCCGACGCCGGGATCCGTCCCGGCGAACGCCTCGTCCGGGTCGGCGGCAGCGCGGTGAACTCGTGGTCCGACATCCTGGACGCCGTCCACGAGCACGCGGGGCCCGATCCTCTGCCGCTCGTCGTGCGCGGCGCGGACGGCGAGGAGCGGGACGTGGTGGTCCATCCGGTCGCCCTCGTCCCCCTGGCAGAGGGCCGACTCTCGCTCGAGGAGGTCATGGAGCCCTTCGAGACGGAGGGGGTCCTCGACGCGGCGGGGGTGGCGATCCGCCGCACGGGCGGGGAGATCGTCGGGATCTTCCGCGTGATCGGCGCCTTCTTCACCGGGAACCTCTCGTTCCAGAAGAACGTCGCGGGTCCCGTGACCATCGTGCGCGCGAGCGCCGCTCGGAGCGAGCAGGGCATCCTGTCGTTCTTCCTCTTCCTCGCCTACATCAGCGTCACGCTCGCCGTGATGAACGTGCTGCCGATCCCGGTGCTCGATGGCGGGCACCTGATGTTCATCCTGATCGAGAAGGTGAAGGGCTCCCCCCTCAAGGAGGAGACCATGGGGAAGCTCCAGACCGTCGGCCTGATGCTCCTCCTCGTCCTGATGTTCTTCGCCTTCCGCAACGACATCCTGAGTCTCATGCACTAGCCTGCATTCCCCGCGAAGCGCGCGACGTGGCCGCTCGACGTCGTGGACCGTCAAGGAGCACCAGGGCCATGCGGGTCTCGTCCCCCTTCCACCGGGTGCCCTCGTGCGTCGCTCGGGTTCGAACCCAAGGCGCGAGGAAGAGGCGGCCCCTTGGGGTCGCCGACGACGAGCAACCGAGGCTCCGGGCGCGAGAGGCGTACGACCGATTCGCAAGGCGGGATCCCTCCCGCCCACCGGACTCGCCTCCTTGGAGCCCTCCCGGCCCCGGGCACGAGGGCCGCGCGATTCCACGTCCTTCCGTGGGTCGTGCAGGCTAGGGCCCGCCCTTGCTCCGCGACTGGCTTCGACTGACGAGGGCTCCGCTCGCCCCCACCGCGCCGTGGGACTCCGTCGCCTGCCTGGGGCTCGCGTTGACGGCCGCCGGCCAGGAACTCGCGAGCGTGGCGTGGTACGCGTGGGGCCTGCTCGTCCTCACGTCGCTCTGCGTCTACGCGTTCGGGATGGCATTGAACGACCTGGCCGACCGGGAGCGAGACCGGGTGCTCGCGCCCGACCGGCCGCTGCCCTCCGGCGCGCTCTCGCCCCGGGGGGCGACGGCGCTCGTGGTCCTCCTCGGCGCCGCGGCGCTGGCGCTGGGAGGCGGTCCCGCGGGTTCGCGCATCGCGACGGCGATCGCCCTTCTCCTCGCCCTGCTCTACGACGTGCTGCTGAAGGCGAACCTCGCGGGCGGCGTCGCCACCATGGGCGGCGTGCGCTTCGCCAACGCAGCCATCGGCGTGTGGCCGCTGGTCGCGGCGGGCGCGGCCCCGTGGACGGCGCTGCTCCCTCCGCTGGCCGTCGGGACCTGGGCGGCGGCGGTCACCCTGTGGAGCACCACGGAGGAGGTCGACTCCGCGCGCCGCCGGCGCCTCGCCCGCGCGTTGGGGGTGCTCGCCTTCGGCGCCGCGGGAGCGCTGCCCTGGGCGCTCTCCGGGAAGCCGACGCTCGCCGTCCTGTTGGCGGGGGGCGTGGTCACGAGCTTCGGTTTCGCCCGGACGCCGCGGAAGGGACCGGCGAAACGGCAGGTCCGGGAGATGCTCCTCGCGCTCTACTTCCTCTCCGCGTGCATCGCGACCGGCGCCGACGGCGCGTCGATGGAGGCCAGCCTCGCCTCGGTCGGTGCGGCCTTCGTCCTCGTCCTCCTCAGCCAGGTCTGGATGCGTGCGCTGGCCCGTCCACCCGCGGCCTGACGCACGCGCGGGTCGGACGTTCAGTCGTCGTCGGGCGGCGTGATCGCGCGGATCATCTCCTCGCGCAGTTCCTTGAAGCCGGGCCGATCCCGAATCGGATCGAGGTCGCGGTCCTCGTCGAGCCAGCCGACGTCGCTCCAATGGTGCTCCACGGATCGACGGAGGCAGTCGAGGGCCGTGCTGTAGGCCTCCTTCCGGGGGTCGCCTTCGAGCTCGAGCCCCCACTGAGCGTACGCGCAGGCCAGGTTGTAGTAGGTCATCGCGTAGCTGTAGGGCGGTGGGCCGTAGTCGTCGGGATCGAGGACCGCGCCGTACGCGTCGATGGCTTCGCGGTACCGTCCGACACGGAGCAGGAAGGCCGCCGCGCTGCCGGGATCCAGGTATCCCCTGCCCCGCCAATTCTCGATCCGCCGGAGGTGCGGATCGACCAGCGCGCCGTACTGCTGGGGATTCACGCGGTACAGACCGATGAGGAGCTCGCTGTACCGCCCCATGAGGCGTCGGACCTGCATCTCGTCCGGCCAACGATCCACCCCCAGGCGGTTGATGCCGACATTCAACCGCTTCAGGAGGCCCGTCAGGGAAATGAGCGCGTGGAAGTCCGTGGGCCGCCCGAGCTCGCCGAAGGCGTTCGCGGCCATCGACTGGATCTCGTCGATGTCCCAGGCCGCGACATCCGGACGCAGGAAGTCGAACTTCCCGGCGCGCACGATGCCGGGCAGCGCGGGCGCGCGGTCGAGGAGGATGTCCACGCAGAGCTCGATTGCCTCGTCGCGATAGAGCTCGAGGACCGCGAACTGGCCGTGGTACGAGCCGGTCCCGCCGGTCTTGGACTTCCGGGACAGGAAGATCTCTTCGGCGGCGGACCGTCGCAGCAGATGGGCGAGCTGCTCCATCCGGCGGGGCGGCTTCCCGTCCGCCCCTCCGAGGGTCTCCGGCGACGCCTTCCAGGCGGCGAGAATCGCCCGCGTGGCGTCGCGGTCCCGGGCGAGGAGGAGCTCGATCCGGGAGGCGAGGAGGTCGTCGGCGTTCTCCAGCACCCGGAGGAGGGCCTGGATCGCCTCCGGGGAGCCGTCCCGGCCCAGGACCTCCACGAGGTGGAGGCGCACGTCCGGGGAGGCGCCCTCCAGGGCGGCGATGACCCGCCGTCGGGAGGCGGGCAGCAGGTCCACCAGCCGCTCGACGCCGTCGGCCCGGATCCGCTCCGCGGGGCTGCAAAGCGCCTCCAGGGCCGCATCCGTCTCGTCGGCCGCCCGGGCGGGAACGGCGGCGAGGACGAGCATCGCGAGGAGGAGCGGGACCGGGAAGCGCACGGGCAGATGCTATCGCCCGTTGAAGCCCGGGGAGGCCCGGTTCAGGCCAGGGGGCCGTTCGGTCGAAGCTGGAGACAGTGGATCCTGTCCCGGAGGGCGAGACCATCACCACGTCCGCGTCCCTCGACGCCCGCATGGAAGCCGAGCTGAGGCGGGGGGCCGTCCAGCTCGCCACCCTGGTCCTGCTCGAGACGCCCCGCTACGGCTACGACCTGGTGCGCCACCTGGGGCATGCCGGCTTCGAGGTCGAGGAAGGCACCCTGTATCCGATCCTGCGGCGTCTGGAGACGCAGGGCCTGCTCGATGCGACGTGGAACACCGAGGGGACCCGTCCCCGCAAGTACTACCAGCTCTCGAAAGAGGGACAGCGCCACATGGAAGGCATGGTCGGCGCCTGGCGCCGCGTCCGCGATGCCACCGACGGCCTCCTGGAGGGGCACGGATGAGCACGCGCGTGGACGCCCGCACGGAGTACCTGGAGCAGCTCCGGGACCTGCTCCCCTATCGCGAGGGGGGGCGCATCCTCGGCGAGGTCGATCTCCTGATCCAGGACCGCATGGACGCGGAGATGACGGCGGGCCGGACCGCCCCCGACGAGGCCGAGCGGCGGGCCGTCGAAGCCCTCGGCCCAGCCGACAAGCTGGCGCGCGAGCTGATGGCTCCCAGCGTGACCATCGACCTCGGGACCCGGCGCGCCTTCTCCCGTCTCGTCGCCATCACGTTCGCGGTGCACCTCCTGCTCGCCGTCGTCCTCACCGTCGCGGGCACGGCGGGGCGCGTCATCCCCGGCCTGGTGCACCCGCTCGCCGCACAGTCCTTCGGGGCGCTCTTCTCGAGCGTGCTGTCCATCTTCCTGGTGGACACCGGCGCGCTGTTCCTCCTCTTCGCCCTGCTCGGCCGGGGCAAGGCGCCGACGCAGCTCCCTCGGCCACGGCTGCGGCAGGCCGCCAGCCGGCGCGACGCGGTGCAGGCCCTCGTCCTGCTCGTCCTCGTCACCCTGATCCTCCACCCCTTCCGCGACCAGATCTTCGCCATCCGCGACGGCGATCGGCTCGCGGGGATCTTTGCCCCGCCGGTCGTCGGGGTGCTGCCCCTGGTGGACGTCGGCCTGGGGCTTCTCGCCGTGCGCCAGATCGTGATCCTCCTCACGGGCGGCGAGCATGCCCTGGAGGTGCTGATCGACGGCGGGGCCGCCTTCGTCCTCGCCGGCGCGATGGCCCTGGCCGCCACGCGGAGCGAGATCGTCCGCTTTCCGGCGGGTTCACTCGGGAAGACCGCGTCCAACTCCCTCGCGGAACTGGTGACCCGGGTCATGATGCTCGTGTTCGTGGCCGCGTCACTCTTCCTCGTGGCGCATGCCGTGAAGCGTGCCTTCCGGTTCCGCCAGCTCCTCGCGGCCCCCTAGGGCCTGGCCGGGAACAAGTGTTGAGAAGGACGCTCGGATTCGCGTCGGATGTGGTCATGACGAGGGAGCGGATCCGGAGGCGTAGCGCCAGCTACGCTGAGGAATTCGCGACCGAGGAAGGGCCGCAGGCGGCGTGAAGGCGAGTGGAAAGGGCGACACTCCTTCACGGACGGGCCCCTGGTGTCCTGAGTCGCACGTTCGTGGGAAGAGGAAGACGCCCGTGGGGACCCCCTGGGGGTGCCCCTCCGCGGCGTACGCCTCCGATCGGCGCGCTGGATGGGGAGCCCGGAGGCCCCATGAGGACGACGCCGCGTACGACCGTGCGCAAGGAGGACGATGGGGGCCGATCGCCCCAGGCCGGCGCCCCGCGCGGCCTCATGGATCGGGACGTCCGGCACGGCACGCTAGCCGGCACTCCCCGCGAACCCACGGTGAATCGCGCGGCCCTCGTGTCGGGGACCGGGAGGGCTTGAAGGAGGCGAAGCCGGCGGGCGAGAGGGATCCCGTTTCGCGAATCGGTCCTACCCCCTCGCGCCCGATGCCGGTGTGGCTCGTCGTCAGCGACCCCAAGGGGTGGCCTCCTCCTCCCGCCTTGGCCTCGAACCCGAGCGACGCACCAGGACACCCCGTGGACGGGGAACGAGACCCGCATGGCTCCGTGGGTCCATGACGGTCCACGACCTCGGGCTGTCCCGTCGCGCGCTTCGCGGGGATAGACTGACCCCGTGCGCGTCGGGTTGCCGCTTCTCCTGGTGCTGCTGGTCCTCGCCGCCGCCGCGGCGGGAGGGGACGACGCGACGGGCGTCCGCGCCACCGTCGAGAGGGGGCGGAGCCTGCCGCGGATCCTCGACATCGTGCTCCGGCCCGACGGCGGCGAGGTCGAGGGGGAACGCACCCTCTGGTTCCTCGTCGATCCCACCTCCTCCGTCGGGCAGATGGGCCTGGCGCGCGCCCTCGAGGCGGCGATGGCGCGCGCCGGCGCCTCCCTCGGGGACACGTTGGTCGCCGTTTCCTCCGCGGACGCGCCCGACGAGCCCGTCGCCACGCCGTCGGGCAATCCGAAGACGGTGGCGGCCGCCGTCGAGCGGGCACTCGCCTCGCCCACGGATCGCATCCGCAACGTCTACGCCGCCGCTCGGAACGTCTCGCGGGCGCTCCGCCACCGGGGCGGCGCCCGGGACCTGGTCCTGGTCACCCTGGAGAACGGCGACACGGAGGACGATCTCGAAGGAACCGTCCAGGATCTCGATCGCGCGGGCGTCCGCGTCTTCACCCTGACGCGCGAGGCCTACCTCGCCGACTCCTGGTGGTACGAGCGCGCCGAACGCGCTCCGCCCAAGACGACGTTCACGGGACAGGACGGGGCGTTCGTCGAGTTCCCGTGGGCCATCCTCTTCCAGCCGGCGCGCGGCTACACGCCGGTCGCGAGCGGGAATCCCCGCTACGGCCTCGCGCGCCTCGTCGCGGCGACGAACGGGCGGGCGTTCCTGTACACGCCGACGAACGCGCTCGAACACGTGTGTACGCCCCAGGGGACGTGCCCCTTCTGCACGGGAGATCACGCCCCCGTCGGTCGCGGCTTCGATCCGAACCGGATGCGGGCGCTGGCGCCCATCGTGTCCTCGCGCGACGACGCATTCGACGCGGCGGCCCACGACCCCTTCTTCCGGGCGCTCCTGGATGCGTGGGAGAGCGCCGCGAAGGCAGGGCTCGTCGGCACGTATCCCCCCGTCCGCATCCGCGGCGGGACGCTCCGCGAGGACCGACCGAGATCCGCCCGCCTGGGCTTCGTGGGCGGCTCGACGAGCTGGCGCAGCATGGCGTCCCGGGCCGAGCGGCTCGCGGAGGACTGCACGAAGCTGCTGGAACGCTACGAGGCCGATCTCGAAGCGGCCCGCGAGCGGGGCGGCATGCCGCGCTACGAGGGGTTCGCCGACGCGTTCCGCGTGCTGCTCCACGTGACCCGGGTGAACTGTCTCTACCTCGCCGCCTATTGCCGCGAGGTCGGCCCCACCCTCGTCGAGGCACAACCGGAGGAGTTCCCCCCGCCGGAGTTGCCGCCCGTCGGCGAGGACCAGCGGATCACGGGGGTCGGGCACACCGTGCTCGGCCTCTGCCACGGCGTGGCGCCCTTCCAGCGCTTGCACCTCCCGGGTGGAGAGGCGATGCGGGCCGAGTTGCGGCGGCTCCAGGAGGTGGTGGATCCCTTCCTCCAGCGTTGGGGCGGAACACCCTTCGCCGACCTGCTCTACCGGGCCGGCATCGCGCGCTTCCACCTGACCGTGCGCGGCCGGTACGTGCCCCCGCCCCCACGCCAGCCCACGGCGTCCACGTCGGACTCGACGAGCACCCCCACCGATCGCCCGACCCGTACCCCGGCGCCCGCCGGCACGGGGTCGGGCACGGGGCCGGTGACGGGAGGCGACAGGTGAGGGAGTCGTGGCTCGTCCTCGGCTTCCTGGTGTCCCTGCTCGTGGCGAGCGCAACCCCGGCGCGCGCCGAACCCGACCTGGACGCCCTCGTCGCGGCGCTGGGGAGCCCGGAGCACACGACCCGGTACCCGGCCTACCTGGCGCTCAGGAACGTCAAGGATCCGCGTCTCGTCTCGAAGCTCGAGAACGCGCTTCCCGGCATGGCGGCCGAGGCGCGTCCCTACGCCTTCTACCTCCTCGACGGGCTCCCCGTCGACGACGTCCGGCCCGCCATGCGTTCGCTCGTGCGCGCGAAGGACGCCTACATCCGTCTCGCGGCCGCCGTATGGCTCGTGCGCCAGGGCGACGGCCGCCGCGCGGAGGTCATCGACGACGCGCTCCACGCGCCCGGACTCGACGAACCGACGCTGCTGCGGATGCTCAGCCGCCTGTACGTCGTCCAGGACGACGCGGTGACCGCCTCCGTGCGTGGGCTCCTGGCCCCGGACACGTCGTTATCGGTGCTCGCGAGCGCATTGGGGCTCCTGGGCCAGCGCCGCGACGAGGGCAGCATCCCCCGCTGCCGGACGCTGCTCGCGTCCGACGCGGTGGACGTGAGGGCTCTCGCCGCCGCCTTCCTGCTCCAGATGGGCGAACCGGACACCGGCGCGACGCTCGCGAGCGCGCTCGAAACGGGCGTCTCGCTCGTGGTCTGGTACCGGATCGAGCAGATGCTCGGCCAGGCGGCCCAGGTCCCTCCCGTGGTGCTCGACGCGATCGGCGGTCGGCTCGATGAGGAGCAGAACGCGGCGGTCCTCGCGAGGATGATCGGCCTGCTCGCGCGATTCCGCCATCGAGCCTCGCTGGACGCCATCCGCTCGTTCCTCGACCACGAGAACGATCTCGTTGCGCGCGCCGCCTTCGACGCTCTCGGGGCGTTCGGCGGCGGCCTCCCCGAAGACCGGCTCCACGCCCTCCTCGGGCACGCGTCCGTGAAACGGAGACTGTGGGCCGCGGACCTCCTTCGGCGTCGCGACGACCTCGCCGGCATGGACGTCGCCCTGGCCGCGCTCTCCGACGGCGACGCGACCGTGCGCGCCGAGGCGGCCCAGGTGATCGGGGGCTTCCGCGACGACGACGTCGTCGGGCCCCTGATCGATCGGCTGCTGGACGACGATCCGAGCGTCCGATCGGCCGCCGTCCTCGCCCTCGGCAACGTCCTGCGCAGCTTGTTTCCCTACCGTCGCATCGACGTGTCGAGGACGGGCTACGACGCCCAGGCGACGGCGCCGGTCCGCGCCGCCGCCGTGAAGCAACTCCGCGCGTGGTGGGCGAAGCGGCGCGCGAGCGGCTGGTAGGCCGGGTTTCACTTCCCCCCGGCGGCCTTCCGGCTCGGGAGGAAGAAGATCAGCGGGATCGTCACGAGGAGGAGGGCGCCGAGGATCAGGGAGGTGTCGTTGTAGGCCAGCATCGCGGCCTGCCGCCGCACGATGCCCTCCACCACGCCCAGCGCGGCGCGCCCGGCCTCGACGGGCCCGTACCCGAGCGCGCCGAACCGGTGGGTCAACTCGGCGACGAAGCTCGCGAAGTGCGGATCGAACGCCGTCAGGTGTGCCGTCAGGTGACTGCGGTGGAACTGCATACGGTGGGCGACGATCGTCGCCACCACCGCGTAGCCGATGTTCCCACCGACGCGCCGGGACAGCGTGTAGAGGCTGGAAGCCTGCGTCATGTCCTCGCGAGGGATGGTGCTGAGCGAGACGGTGGTCAGCGTCACGAACATGAACGGCATCCCGGCCCCCATCAGGAGCAGCATGGGAACGAGGTTCCAGAAGCCGACCTGCAGCGAGAGGCCGGCGAGATCGTGGAACGACCAGAACAGGATCAGGACGCCGAGTCCGACGAGGATGCGGGAGTCGACCTTCCCGTAGAGCTTCCCGACGAGAGGCATCACCAGAAACAGCATGACGGCGCGCGGCAGGAGGATCAGCCCGGCGTCGAAGGCGGGGTAGCCGAGCAGGTCCTGGGTGAACTGCGGCAGGAGGAAGGTCGAACCGAAGAGCGCCACGCCGAACACGAGTCCCATGCCGGAGCCGACCGCGAGCGGCACGTTCTTGAGGATCCGGAAGTCCACCACGGGTTCCGACTTCCTGAGCTCGACGATGACCAGGAGCGCGAGCGCCGCCACCGTGCCGATCGTCGCGAGGAGAACCGCGTTGGACTCGAACCAGTTCTCCTGCTCGCCCCGCTCCAGCACGATCTGCATCCCAGTCAGGCCCACGGCGAGCAGCCCGATCCCCGACCAGTCCACCTTCTTCACGCCGCGCCGGAGGTACTCGGGGTCGTGGACGAAGGCGCCCACGAGGAACATGCCGATCACGCAGACGGGGACGTTGATGTAGAAGATCCACGGCCAGCCGTAGGCGTCGGTGAGCCAACCGCCGAGGACCGGGCCGATGGCGGGCGCCAGGACGACGCCCATGCTGTAGATGGCCATCGCCATCCCCTGCTCCTCCTTCGGAAAGGTCTCCCGGAGGATGGCCTGGGACACCGGAATCAGCGCGCCTCCGCCGACGCCCTGGATCACGCGGAACGTGATCATCCAAGGGAAGGTCCGGGCGGTCCCCGCGAGGATGGACCCGATGGTGAACACGGCGAAAGACAGCAGGTACAGGCGCTTCCTTCCGAGGAGCGTGCTCCACCAACCGGCCATCGTCGCGAGGATGATCTCCGCGATGCTGTACGCCGTGGCCACCCAGGTGATGGCGGAAAGCGTCTCGCCGAACGTCCCCATCATGTGCGGCAGGGCGACGTTGACGACGCTGATGTCCATCACCGCCACGAACGTGCCGAAGAGCACGGTTCCGGCGACGATCCACTTGTTGGTGGCCGACGGGGCGCTCAAGGGCCGGTCAGGGGTCCTGGATCGCGATGTCCGGGACGACCGACATGCCCGGGGAGAGGGGGAACCGATCGAGGTCCGGGAGTGGATCGAAGAGGATCTTGACGGGGATCCTCTGCACCACCTTCACGTAGTTCCCCGTCGCGTTCTCGGCGGGCAGCAGGCTGAAGCGGGATCCCGTTCCGGCCTGGATGCTGTCCACGCGGCCCGTGAACGCCTGATCGGGGAAGGCATCGACCGCGATCCGCACCCGCTGACCGGGGCGGATGTGCTGGATCTGCGTCTCCTTGTAGTTCGCGACGACCCAGACGCCGTCCGGCACGAGCGCCAGGACGGCCTGCCCGGGCTCCACCCACGCGCCCACGGTCAACGACTTCTTGGTGACCCTCCCCGCGACGGGCGCCAGCAGGGACGCGTAGCCGAGGTCGAGCTTCGCGCTCTCGAGGTCGGCCGCGGATCGGTCCACGGCCGCACGCTGCTCCTCGCGCGCCGCCTTCGCCACGCCCACCTCGATCGTCTTCGTCTGCGCGCTCTTCTGCTTGGCAAGGGCCTCCTCGAGGGCCGCCTGGGCGCGATCGACCCCCGCCCGTGCCTGGGCGAGATCGCCTTCGGCAACCTGGACGTGGGTGCGGGCCTGCTCTAGACGCGCCTCCGCGCCGGCCACGGCCTTCCGGGCCGCCGCCGAGGCGGGCCTTGGAGACGTTGGCGGCCGCCTCGGCGTGGTCGAGATCGGACCGTGTGATCGTCTTCTTCTCGTAGAGGCTCCGGGCGCGATCGAGATCGGTCGCGTCCAGGTCGGCCTGGGCTTCCGCGGCGGCGGCGGCCGCTGCGTCCTCCTCCTCCTCGGCCGCCGCGACCTTCACGCCGATCCTCGCGTCCTCGATGTCCTGCGTGGCGACGGAGATCCTCGTTCGAGCCGCGGCGAGTTCGGCCTTCGCCACCGCGACGCCGGCGGCCGCGGCCTCCTGCTCCGCCGCCGCCGTCGCTTCCGCCAACGCCACTTCGGTCTCGAGGCCGGTCAGCTTGGCCTGGGCGGCGGCCAGGGCCGCCTCGGCGTCCTGCAGGCGGATCCGGTAGGGCTTCGGGTCGAGCTCGGCGATCAGGTCGCCCTCCTTCACGCGTTCGTTGTCGTCCACGTGCACCGCCTGGACGTGCCCTTGGGTGCGGAAGCTCACCGCCGCGACGGTCCCCTCGATGAACGCGTCATCCGTGGACTCGTGGTGGAGGGCGTAGACGATCATCGGGATGCCGTAGAGGCCGGCCCCGGCGAGGACCACGGCGAGGATCACGAGAATCACGACCCTCTTCCGGGACCCTCCCCGCTGGTCGTTGTGGGCCATGCGTTCGTTACCTCCTGGCGAGAGCGGCCTCGAGGAAGTGCAGGAGGTGCGTGGCCGCGTCCTCCGCCCTGATACTGCTGGCCCCGTACAGCACCGCGGAACGCACCAGGCCGGGAACGTACACGGCGGTCAGGTTGGGCCACTCGTCCTCGAAGCGACCCGCTTCGATGCCGGTGCGCACGACCCGTTCGATCAGGGCGACGAGGCGTGCGTAGAGCGCGCGAAACGGCGGATGGCTCGTCGGCTGCCCTACCGTTCGGATCACCTCGAAGACGTGCGGGTTCTGGAAGAGATGTCCCACCAACCCGCGGACGATCCTCTCCAGGGCCCGGTCCGGATCGGAGTCTTCCTCCACCTCCTTCTCGAGCCGCTCGACCAGGTTGGAGAAGTCCTCCAGATGGACGGACAGGTACAACGCGTCCTTGTTGCGGAAGTAGACGTAGATCGTTCCCTTGCCGACGCCCGCTGCCGCCGCCACCTCCGACAGCCGCACCTCGTGGTACGGGCGTTCGGCGAAGAGACGGGCCGCCGCCTGCCGGATCCGCTGTCGCTTCTCCTCGCTCCGAGTCTGCATGTCGTCCTCGCGAAGGGAGCCGCGCGGGAAGCCGTCACCCCGAAAACCGACTGACTGGTCGGTATTCTAGCCTGCATTCCCCGCGAAGCGCGCGGCGCGACCACCCGAAGTCCGGGACCGTCGAGGAGCGAGGGGGCTTGCGAGGCGCACTCCCCATCCACGGGGTGTCCCGGTGCGTCGCTCGGGTTCGAGGCCAGGGCGGGAGGAGGAGGCCGACCCCGTAGCGGTCGCCGACGACGAGCCACGCCGCCATGCGGTTCCGCCGCCGGCCGAAGCCTCGGACTCGACGCCTTCCCCCCTCCTCCACCGCCGGGAGCGGTGAGTCGACCCCGGGCGGGGATGGGGAGGGCGGGGCGTCCGGACGCTACCAGGAGAGGTCGCGGGCTCCGGCGTCCTCCCGGGTGTAGATGGAGAGCGCGTAGCCGGCTTCCTCCTGCTCCTCCAGCCGGAAGGTGCCGGTGACCAGCAGCGGTTGGGTCGCATTTTCGAGCCCTTGCTGCCCTCGCGTCAGCACGACGCGGGCCCACCCGGTGATGCCCGGGGGGACGCCGTAGCAGCAGGACCAGTGGCTGGCGACGAGGTTGAACTCCAAGATGTCGTCGAACTCGTGGAGGGGCAGCAGGAACCCGAGCATCGACACGCGGGGCCGACGCGCGAGCGGATCGCGTCGGGGACGCCCTCGAGGCCCTCCCGGTACTCCTCGTGCTTCAGCGTGGACCAGGGAAGCCGCTGGATGCCCACCCCGGTCGGCGGGTCCGCCCCGACCAACTCCAGCGTATGGGGATCGATCCGCGCGCTCGCGGGGAGGCGCACGGTGCCCCCCCGCTTCTCCGCGGGAGCCCGGACCGGGGGCCGCCTGGCAGCCACCGTAGGGGCCGAATTCGCGAGGGCCGCGCTTCGGGTGAGAAGCGCGGCCCTCGCGAGGACACCGACGACGAGGCCGGTGCCGATGAGATCGAGCGTCGTTCGAAGTGAGTCCGTCACGCGGACTACTTGCGCTTGACGCTTCACCCCACCGGTTCCGTCTCGGTCATGTCCGGAGCGACTTGCCCGCCGTTGGAGACGGCCTCGATGGCGCTTCGGAGGTACTCCTTGTGCTCGTCGCCTTCCTTGCTGCCGCGGGGGTCGTTGTCGAAGCTGCCCCGGTAGCGGAGGTGTCGGGTCGAGTCCAAGAGAAAGCAGTGCGGCGTCCGAAGGCCGCCGAGGCGATTGGTGAGGCGCTGATCGCCGTCCATGATCACGTTCCAGTGATAGTCGTTCATCTCGAGGTAGTCGTTCACATGCTGGACGTTGTCGGGCGCGTTGGAGGCGAGCACCACCAGCCGGGCTCCCGTGTCGCCGAGGATCTCCACCATGCGCTCGTCGTAGACGTTCTTGCACATGGGGCAGCGGGGCGACCACGCCACGACGAGGATCGGGGCGTCCTTGCTGGCCACCACCCAGTCCACCACGTCGGCGAGCGTCTCGAACCCCGCGACCTTCTTCTCGTTCGGGACCAGCGCGAAGCGCTGACCGACGCGTCCGGCGAAGTCCAGGACGGCGTCCTCGTCCAGCTCGCCGTCCTCGGCGAGTCCCGGGATCTTCGCGAGCGGGGTGTCGAGCGCGACCGCCGCGTCCCCGTTCTCTTCGTCCCCCATCTCCTCCGTGGCGATCTCCTTGACGGCCGCTTCCGCCTCCGGGCGGGTGATGGCCATGTCGGCCAGGCTCACGACGTTGCCGTGCGGGCCCATCCCGGCCAGGTCGTAGACGACCTCCCCGAAGGCGAGCGGCTCTTCCCTGGGGGCGCCGGCGGCGGTGGCGACCCCGGCGAGGGCCGCGAGGGACGCGAGGACGAACAAGGGTCGGATGAAACGCATGCACTCTCTCCCACGGGGATCGCCCGCCTCGGCCGCCGCAGAAGGCCGGCCATCGAGGGGCGCGTCGTTATAGCGGGGACCGAAGGAACGGGCCCCCACCTTCGGTAGCGACGCAGGCGGGGCCCGCATGGTTCCCGGGCGGCGGGCCCTAGGACCCGACCTGGGCCAGCCATCCGCAGAGATAGCGCCCCTCGCGGGCCGCCCCGAGCACCGGGTGGTCGGGACCGGCCTCCAGGAAGCGCAGGAACCGCAGCGGGCGCCGGCACTCGCGGCCCGCGGAGACCAACAGCTCCCGCAGGTCCGGCGGCGCCATGCGCGCGCTGCAGGAGAAGCTCGCGAGGAAGCCACGGGGGGCCGTGCGGACGACCGCCTGGACGTTCAGGTCCCGGTAGGCCTTGCGCGCCCTTCCGTCGCCGCCGCGTCGAGGGAAGAGGTTCGGGGGGTCGAGCACCACCACCCCGTAGACCTCTCCCCGGTCCTTCATCCCCTGGAGCACGGCCCGCACGTCGCCCTCCACGGCGGAGAGTCCCGAGTCCAGGCCGTTCCGTTCTGCGTTGATCCGGGCCGTCTCGAGCGCGTGTCCGGACGCATCGACGGCGACGGTCCCCCGGGCGCCGTGATGGAGTGCCTGCAGTGAGAAGCCGCCGGTTCCCGCGTAGAGATCGAGCACGTCGGCACCTGTCGCCAACTCCCCCACCCGCACACGATTTTCGCGCTGGTCCGCGTAGTGGCCGGTCTTCTGGCCGCGGAGCGGGTCCGCCAGGAACCACAGGCCCTCCTCCCGAACCCACAGCGGTTCGGCCGGCGGCGCTCCCACCCGGAAGTCGATGGCGTCGGGTGCGATGCCCTCCTCCCTTTCGAAGCCGCCGGCGCGGGCGACCAGCCCCGACGCCCCGGTGGCTTGGAGAAGCCGCGCGGCCAGGTTCTCGCGACGGGCGTGCATCGGCCGGGTTGCGAACTGCGCGACGAGGAGATCGCCGTAGCGATCCACCACCAGCCCCGGCAGGCCGTCGCCCTCGGCGTGCACCAGGCGATACGCGTTCGTGCGCGAAGGACGCGGGAAGAGCCGCCGTCGAAGGAGGGCGGCCGCGTCGATGCGACCCGCGAGGAGGCCGTCAGGGTCGATCGCCTCCGGTCCGGTCTCGAACATCCGCACGCGCAGGGCGGAGGATTCGGGAGAGAGGAAGCCGTGCCCGATGGTCTTCCCGCGTTCGTCCGCAACGCGAACGAAGTCGCTCCGCTCGGGCTCCGGGTCGCCCTCGACGTGGTGCACGGCTTCGGCGTGGACCCAGGGGTGCCCCGCCCAGAGCGGCTTGGCGTGGCCGTGACGGACGACGACGGTCTGCATGGCCGCTCACGTCGCTTCCCGGATGCGCCGACGGTCTTCCTTCTCGCGCTCGCGTTCCCGCCGGTCGCCCTTCCGGCGGCCCCGGCCGACGGCCAACTCGGCCTTGGCGCGGACCCCCTTGAAGTAGAGCGAGAGAGGGACCAGCGTCGTTCCCGGGTCGCGGAGCTCGGCTTCGATCTTCCTCAGCTCGCGCTTGTGGGCGAGGCACTTCCGCTTGCGGGTCGGTTCGTGGTTCAGGTCGGCGGCCTGTTGGAGCGGGGGGATGTGGACGCCGTGGAGCCAGAGCTCGCCTCGCTCGAGCTTCGCGTACCCCTCTCGGATGGCGGCGCCGTTCGTGCGGAGGGACTTGACTTCGCTGCCCCGGAGGACGAGTCCGACCTCGAGCTTCTCGGAGAGGACATAGTCGTACCGCGCCTTGCGGTTCGTCGCGATGATCCGGCGACCGTCGTCGCCCGGGGTTTGGCGGTTCTTCTTGCCCACCGGCGTATCCTACGGCCCCGCTCATGACCGCCCACGTGTGCCCGCCTCGCGTCGCCCTCCTGCTCGCCGTGGCGATGTTCGGCGGCGTCTCGTGTCGTGCTCCTTTGCCGTCGAACGCCCCGGCCGAGGCGCCGCGCATCGATCGACCGCCGCCCCGGGCCGAGGGCGATCGCCTGCCCGCGTTCGCGGGAACCTCTCCAGCGGTGCGGGGATGGGCGGAGATCAGGGGGCTGTTCTGGGTGGAGGCGGAGGAGGCCGGTCCGTGGCGGGAGGGGCGCGTCTGGGACGGGGCCCGATGGGCGCCGCGGGGCGCTGCGGGCCCGCTCGACCTTCCGGCCGATGCCGGGTACCTCGTTCGGACGAGCCACGTGAGCCTGCGCACGAACGCATCGTGGAACGAGGCGGAACACCTGGCGGCCGAGGCCGAGGCCCACGTGGAGCGCCTGTTCGCCACGTACGGCGAGCCCCTGGACTTGCGATTCCCGTCCGGCCCGCTGACGGTGGTCGCCCACCGGCATCGAGACGAGTACACGCAGGTGCTCCAGACCCTCGCACCGGGCCAGCACGGTTGGGGGGCCTTCTACGACGCCGCCACGGGCACGGTGCACGTGTGCACGGAACCGGCGCCGGCGGGAGCGCTTCCCCTCGTCGCGGACCTTCGTCACGAGATGACGCACCAGATCCTGGACCTGTCGAGCCCGGGACGACGAGCCGGCGCGGCCCGGATCCCGTGGCTCTGGGAGGGCTTCGCCGTCCACACGGAGATCCTCGGCGACGGCCCCGGGGAGGACACGGCGAGACTCCGTCGGCGGCGCTTCGAGCGCAGGCGGGCGCGCGGGGAGACGACCCGCCTCCACGACGTGTTCCGGCTCCGCGCCGGCGAACTGGAGGGCCGTCACTACGACCAGTTGGGCCAGCTCTTCGCCTTCCTGATGGCGGACGGCCTGCCCGGATCGCGCGCGGCGACGCTGGAGAGCCTCCACGCGATGCTCCAGGGCGCGACCTCTCCCACCCTGTTCGAGGACCGTCTCGGGACCAGCGCGGACGAAGTGGAGCGAGCGTGGCTCGCGCACTGGTAGAATGCCCCGGCTCTTTGACAGGTCGGGCTTGCCGACAAGGACCCGAATCCACATCACGGGGGCGAACAGAATCGACCGGATGTAGGCGGGTGTGCGTGGCGTGCCGGGGAACCCAGGTCGGATACCCCGTCAACAACCTCCCTGGAACCACAGTTGCCAACACTGGCTACGCTCTCGCTGCTTAATCCAAGCAGCGCGACCCCGCTCCCGCGCCCGTAAGGAGCGATCGGTTGTCATAGCTCGGGCTGGTCTCCCCGTCGCCGCGGGTCGCCGGGGAGACGAGACTTCACCCGCTGGCCGCTAGGGAAGCTCGTTCGCAAGCGTCCCTCCCGGCGAGACCCAAACCGCGAACTACGCCCGTAGAGGCGCCCACCCACCCATCACGGGACGGGGGTGCAATTCCCCCCGCCTCCACTTGGTGGATGAACGATCAAGCCCGACCCCACACGCACAGAGGCCGCCAACGCATGGAGGCGTCGGCCAAGGAGGCGGGGGGACCAGCATTACCGTCCCCCGCCTCCACCGAGCCAGGGTGGGTGAGCGGACCCGGCTTTTCGCCGCCCACGACCGAGCCACGAGGTGCGTCCCCAGGGGCGTCGAGCGAAGCAAGACGCCCAGCGTCCCCCGCCGTCCGAACCGGGAAGGGCCGTGCGCGCCAGGGAGCGGCGCAACAACGGTCTCCCGCCCCTCGGGCCCCCAGCCCGTCCCCCGCCTCCACCGAGCCAGGGTGGGTGAGCGGACCCGGCTTTTCGCCGCCCACGACCGAGCCACGAGGTGCGTCCCCAGGGGCGTCGAGCGAAGCAAGACGCCCAGCGTCCCCCGCCGTCCGAACCGGGAAGGGCCGTGCGCGCCAGGGAGCGGCGCAACAACGGTCTCCCGTCCCTCGGGCCCCCAGCCCGTCCCCCGCCTCCACCGAGCCAGGGTGGGTGAGCGGACCCGGCTTTTCGCCGCCCACGACCGAGCCACGAGGTGCGTCCCCAGGGGCGTCGAGCGAAGCAAGACGCCCAGCGTCCCCCGCCGTCCGAACCGGGAAGGGCCGTGCGCGCCAGGGAGCGGCGCAACAACGGTCTCCCGCCCCTCGGGCCCCCAGCCCGTCCCCCGCCTCCACCGAGCCAGGGTGGGTGAGCGGACCCGGCTTTTCGCCGCCCACGACCGAGCCACGAGGTGCGTCCCCAGGGGCGTCGAGCGAAGCAAGACGCCCAGCGTCCCCCGCCGTCCGAACCGGGAAGGGCCGTGCGCGCCAGGGAGCGGCGCAACAACGGTCTCCCGCCCCTCGGGCCCCCAGCCCGTCCCCCGCCTCCACCGAGCCAGGGTGGGTGAGCGGACCCGGCTTTTCGCCGCCCACGACCGAGCCACGAGGTGCGTCCCCAGGGGCGTCGAGCGAAGCAAGACGCCCAGCGTCCCCCGCCGTCCTCCTTCCCGTGCTCCCCGCGACCCCTTCCCCGACCCCTTCCGCCGGCTCCTGCTCACGGACCGCCACGACGGGCCCCCGCGCGCAGGCCTCGCGATCGCCGGGGACGACGAGCCTGCCCAAGGCGTGTGCGCCCCCTCGATCGCAGCCGCGTCGGCGGGCAGGGAGGTCGCGACGGCCTTCCACCTCGCCGACCCCGGCGAGGAGCGGACGGAGGGGGTGCTACCGAGGCACCTCCCGCCGGTGGCGGCGGAGCGGATCGAAACGCGAAGCCCCCCGTTCGCCCCCCTCCGCCGGCGCCTCCACCTTCCTCCGGATCCCCACCGCTGCGGCCACGAACACGACCGCCGCCATGAGCATCACCCCCTCCCCACCTCCACGGGCCGGAAGTGCGGGAACCGTCTCTGGGCGTCCTCGATCTCCGCCAGCGCCGGAAACGTCGCCACCTCCTCCATCGCGTTCCAGAGCTCGGCGACGTCCGGCGCGTGGTGCGCCTCGACCGCCGCCTCGTTCGAGGTCCACTCGAAGATCTCCAGGAACGCGTCCTTGCCTTCGACCAGCAGGACCGGTCGGTCCGTGATGAGGCCGAGCGTTCGCAGCGTCGGGACGTGCTTCTCCACGATGGCCAGGAGGGCGTCTCGCCGGCCGGGCTTCCACCGGTAGACGGCGATCACGACTTCGCCGCGGGCGTCAGTCATCGGCCGCCCCCTCCGCGAGCAGCTGGTCGAGCAGGTGGCGGAAGTGGGCCACCTGCCCGGGGCGGTCCTTCAGGAGCGCGCCGGACTCGAGGAATCGTACCCGTCCCTCGCGGTCGAGGATGACGGCGTGCGGCCAGCCCATCAGGGCGTACTTCGCGGCCGGCTCGTCCTTGTCGATCATCACGACCGGCCAGGACATCTCGTGGGCCTGGATGAAGCCCTGGAGGACTTCCTTCTCCTTCGCCCGGTAGGCGTCCTCCTCCAGCACGGGAACCCCGTCGCCGGGGTCGCGGCCCCCCTGCAGGACGGCGGCGGGGCGCGGGTGCTCGCCGGGCGTCGCCTTGTCCTTCATGTCGGCGTCGAGGTCGAAGCGGGAGGGGTAGACGACGCGCTGGGTCGTCGTCACGCCGACCACCACGAGGTCCTTGCCCGCGTAGTCGGCCACCAGCTCGCGGACGGCGGGAAAGCTCTTGATGCACCACCCGCACCACGTGGCCCAGAAGTCGAGCACGACGACCTTGCCCCGGAGGCTCTGGAGGTCCTTCACGTCTCCGAACGCATGGTCGAGCGTCCACGCGGGCGCGGGCTTTCCGAGAAGTTCCAGGGACTTCCCGCTCTTCGCGAGGAGGTTCACGACGGCTTCGGCTCGCCGCTTCTGCTGGTCGGGAGCGTCCTCGGGCAGCGCTTCGAGGTTCTGCCGGCCGAGCGAACGGAGCTCCTCGAAGAGGGCCTTCCCCTTCCCGCGGAGCGCGTCGTAGGCGCCCGGGTCGAGCAGGGTTCCCATGAGGAGGCGTTCGATGCCGCGAGCGGCCTGCGCGGCGCGACCCGGTTCGGCACGCGCCGCGTCCATGTCGAGCGCGACGGCCTCGTTCACGCGGTCGGTGACCGCGGCCCAGTTCGCCAGCGCGAGCATGGCGGAGGCGCGAAGAGCGGCGTCTCCCTCCCCCTTCCTGAGCCAGGCTTCGACCGCCTCGGCCTGGTCGGTCAACGACTCCGGTTCGACGTCGCCGCTGTAGGCGAGCATCGACAGCACGGAAGAAGTCGAGACCGCGGCGCGTGCGCGCTCGGCGGCGCTCGCGTCGCCGTCGGCGAGCACGGCCCCGTACGACGCGAGCGCGTCGGCGGGCCGCTTGACCTGGAGGAGCATGGTCCCGAGTGCCAGCCGGTCGTCGGGCGCCGTGGCTTCGCCGCTCCACGCCGCGAGGTACGTCTCCACCATGGAACCCTGGAGCGCGCGCCGCTGCTGAGGCGCGGTCTCGCGGACGCGGGCGAGGACGCGCTCCCAGGCCTTCGCGGGAGGAACCACGTCGGCGAACCAGAAGCGTTTCGCGTCCCAGGACGGATCCTTGGAGGCGTCGCCGGCGGCCGCCTCGGGCTCCTCGTCCGCCAGCGCACGGGACGGAAGGCCGCCCGTGAGCGCGAGCAGGCCGAGGGCGAAGGCCAACGAGCGGAGCGTGACGTACCTCATGGATGTCCCTCCTGGTCGGCGCAGTCTACCCTGGCCCGCATGTCCCCCGATCCGACCGGCCTCCGTTGCGCCGTGGTGGGAGCGCGCCGCTGCCGCCAGGGCACCGGTCCGTACATCGCCCGCTTCCTCCACCGCGCGGGCGCCGAGGTGGCGGCGGTCGCCACGACCTCCGAGGCCTCTCTGGACGAGGCCCGCGCGCGGCTTCGCGCCTGGGGCATCGAGGCCCGCGGCTACACCGATGTCGCGGGGATGCTCGACCGGGAGGATCCCGATCTGCTCGTGGTGGCATCGCCGGCCGAGACCCATCACCGGATCCTGGATCTCGCGACCGACGCCCGCTGCCACGTGCTCTGCGAGAAGCCCTTCGTCTGGGGAGTGCCGGACCCGGAGCGGGTGGCCCGGGCGCTCGTGTCGCACATCGTGGCCCGGGGCCGCCATGTCGGCGTGATTACGCAGTGGCCGCAGACGCTGGACGCCTACGCCACGCTGCACCCGGGCGTACTCGATCGCCCGCCGACACGGTTCGAGATGGAACTGGCCCCCGCGCGAGGGGGCCGCGCGATGGTGCCCGACGCCGTGCCCCACGCGCTCAGCCTGCTCCGGGCCGTGATGCCCGGGGACGGGGCCGACCTCGACGACGTCTCGGTGGAGGTCGGGGAGGGGGGACGAAGGGCGGAGGTCCGCTTCGCCTACCGCACGACCGCGGCGTCGTGCCGAGCATGGGTACGCCTGCGTCAGGGCGCGACGGCGCCGAAGCCCGCGGCGTACGCATTCGACGGCTACCGCGTGGACCGGGAGATCGGCGAAGACTACGCGATGGCGTTCGTCGCGGTCGGGAGGCGACACCCGTTCCCCGATCCCCTGGAACGGTTGGTGCAGGCCTTCCTCCGGCGCCTATCTTCCGGCGAGGCCGCCCGCGCGGATGCCGCCGCCTGGCCCGGAACGGGGCTCGTCGCGAGGATCGCGGGGGCGTGGCCTTCGATCGAGGGAGCGCCCGAGGCATGACGGCCGAGCTGGCATCCGTGCACGATTTCGCCGCCAAGCTCCGGCAGGAGGCCTTCTTCGACCACGTGCGGGCCTACGTGACGTGGCGTCGCGCGGTGCTCGACGCACGCGAGCGCGGGGAGGCGGAGCCGCCGCCGCCCCGGATCGCGCCGCTCTCGATCAACCTCGATCTCACCACCGCCTGCAACTACGCCTGCGACCACTGCATCGACTGGTCCGCCCTGAACCAGGGCATCTCCCACGACGACGACCGGCTGCACCGCTCGCTCGAAACGCTCGCCGAACGGGGTCTCCAGTCGGTCATCCTGATCGGTGGCGGCGAACCCACGGTGCACCCGCGCTTCCGCGAGATCGTCCGCTGGATCAAGGATCTCGGCCTCGACGTCGCCATCGTCTCGAACGGCAGCCGCAACGAACGCATCCTCGACGTGGTGGAGCGCTTGTCGGAGCGCGACTGGGTCCGCTTGAGCCTCGACGCCGGAACCGATGCGACGTTCCAGGCGATGCACCGGCCGAAGAAGGCCATCACCCTGGAGGAGATCTGCAGAGGGATCCCGCCCCTCAAGGAACGGAACCCTTCGCCCCGGATCGGCTTCTCCTTCGTCATCTGCTGGGACGGCGCGTTCGGCGAGTCGGGGAGCGCGCTGGTGGACAACGTGGACGAGATCCCCCGGGCGGCCGGGCTGGCCCGGGACTCGGGCTTCGACTACGTGTCGTTCAAACCCGTTCTCGTGCGGACCAGCGGCGGCGCCGAGGTCATGGACCCCGACGCCGCGCGCGAGGCGCACGTGCGTCTCGTGACCCGACTGCGCGGCAAACTGGACGAGGCCCGGGCCCACGCGACGGACGGCTTCCGGGTGCTGGAGAGCACGAATCTGAAGCTGCTCGAGACGGGGGCCTGGCGGGACTGGACGCGACAGCCGCAGACCTGCCACATGCAGATGTTCCGCCAGGTGATCTCGCCGCTGGGTCTGTGGAACTGTCCGGCCCACCGCCAGGTCGCGAAGGCGCGGATCGGGCCGAAGGACGCCTGGGCCGGTGACGAGGGTGCCCAGGGGGCCACCCGAGCGACGGCGGCCATCCTCGATCGCTTCGACGCGTCCAAGGAGTGCCGCGAGGTCACGTGCCTCTACCACGACGCGAACTGGTGGGTGCAGGGCCTCGTGGACGACCCGGCGCTTCTCGACGGAATCCAGGCCACGCCGACCGGGGACGCCTTCCTGTGAACAAGACGCTCGCGAAGATCGAGGTCGTGGACGACAAGACGAAGGCGTCCGCCTGCGACGACGGCTTCCTCCGCGTGCGGCGGCTCGTGCTGCGAAACGTCTACGCCGACGGCGAGCAGAGCCGGGCGTACGACTGCGACATCGTGTCCCGCCGCCAGGTGGACGCGGTCGCGGTCGTCGTCCACGGCCCTCGCGGCCCCCGGGGCGTGTCGGTCGTCCTGAAGGTCGGCGTTCGTCCCCCCGTGGTGCTGCGGGCGGCGAAAGCCCTCCCGCACGACGAGGGCGCGCCGGCAATGCTCGCCGAGATCGTCGCCGGCGTTCTCGAAGAGCGGGACGCGAAGGAGGGCGGCGTCGAGGCGCGGGCCGCGCTGGAGTGCGAGGAAGAGGTCGGCTACTCCGTGCGATCCGAGGACGTGGATGCGCTCGGCGCGTCGATGTTCCCCAGTCCCGGCGTGACCGACGAGCGGGTCCACTTCCGCCGCGTGGAAGTGGACCTGGAGAGCGGCACGAAGCCGCGGGGCGACGGATCGGTCATGGAGGAGGCGGGCGGCGCGCTGGTGCTGCCGCTCGCCGAGGCGATCCGCCGCTGCCGCGACGGCGAGATCCCCGACATGAAGACGGAGGTCGGGCTGCTCCGCCTCGCCGACGCGATCGGCTACATCCCCGCCCTCGACTGTTTCGTGGACGACCTCCCCAAGGGCTATCGCTGCCGCGCGAAGGAGCCGGGGTAGGGCCCGTCCGTCGACGACGCTCCCCTCTTCCACTCGCGCCTTGGCCTCGAGCCCGAGCGACGCACCAGGACACCCTCTTGGCGGGGAACGAGGACCACCTGTCGACGTCGCCTCCCGGTGGACCGTGACTTCCGGCCGTCCCGTCGCGCCCTGCGCGGGGAGTGCAGGCTAGAACAGCCGCTGCTGGCCCTCGGCGCGGGTCTTCGGTGCGAGGTGGGGAAACGCCTCGCGAACGGTCCAGGGGGCCGGGGGCGGTCGGCCGTCCAGGAGTCCCTTCAGTTCCAGGGCGTTCGCGACGGCCTTCCCGCCGTAGTGGTTGTTCGTGACGAGGTACGTCGGGCGGCCGCCGGCGGCCATCTGTCTCACGCGCTCGGCGATGCGCTCGAGGTCCTGCTCGCCGTAGAGCCAGTCGTAGCGCTGGTCGCGGCCGGCCTTCCTGTCGAACCACGCCGAGGCATTCTGCCCGTGGAGGCGCGCGTAGGCGATGGCGCCGGGCGTTTCGTGGTCGGGCGGAGGATGGTCCTTCGCGGCGGGGAGGTCGATCCAGGCGACGGAGACGCCCAGGTCCTCCAGTCGGCGCAAGGACTCCGGCGTGAAGAACGAACGGTGCCGGACCTCCACGACCACGGGCACGTCGGCGAATGCGTGCACGGTCGTCTCCAGCCGTGTCCAGTTCTGGTCGGAGGCGTGAAACGAGATCGGGTACTGGGCGAGGAGCGCGGACAGCCGTCCCGCCTCCGTGAGCGGCGCGAGCGCGTGGCGAAACGACCGCGCCTCCGCCTCGGGGAAGGTCGTCCAGCCCTCGTGCGTGAACTGCCGGTGGATCTTCCCCAGGAACCGGAAGGCGGGGCGGTCGGCGACGAGATCCACCCAGCGGCGCGCGTGTTCGACGCGCGGGATGGCGTAGAAGCTCGCGTTCAGCTCCACGCAGTCCAGGTAGCGGGCGAGGAACGCGAGCGGGTGGAACCCCCGAGGGTGCGGTCGGGGGTAGACCGGGCCCTCCCAGTCGAGGTAGGACCAACCGGCGGTGCCGACGAGAATGGCCACCCCGGAAGCGTACAAGGAGGCGACCATGCGCGCTTGGCTCACGGTTTCGCTCGCGGTCCTGCTCGTGGCGCTGGTCCTGCTTCCCGCCGCGCCGTCCCGCGCCGACGACCCCGGGCCGGACGATCCGCGGGTGGCGACGGTCGTCCAGAGCGCGGGTGCGGCGCTCGTGAGGCCGCTCGGCCGGCGGCGTTGGACGCCGCTGGAACGGGACGACGCCCTCTTTCCGCGGGACACCCTGCGCGCGGCGAGCCGCGGCGCCAATGCGCTGGACGTGGCCCTCGTCGGCGGCGGGCGACTCGTCCTCGGTCCGGGTGCGCTCGTGGACCTCCCCGAGAGGGGGCGTGTCACGCTGCGCCTCGGCGAGATCGAGATCCAGGCCCCGGAGGGCGGCTCGGTCGCGCTGGAGACGCCGGGCGGGCGGTCGCAGGACGTCGAGGGGACGACGTGGTGGCGCGGCGAGGCGACGGACGCGACGCGCCTCGACAGCGCCCCCCGCTGGCTGGCGGGATGGCGCGCGTCCACGGGCGACGAGTGGGTCGGCACGCTCGTCGCGCAGGTGGACGGTCGGGACGTTCCCCTCTCCGTGGGCCACTACCGCACCACGGTCGAGATCCGGGACGGCATCGCGCGAACGACCATTCAAGAGGGCTTCGTCAACACGACGGACCAGCGGCTGGAGGGGGTCTTCACCTTCCCCCTGCCCGCGGACGCCTCGATCAGCGGCTTCGGCATGTGGGTCGGAGACCGGCTCGTCGAGGCCGACATCGTGGAGCGCAGCCGGGCGCGACAGATCTACGAGGACATCCTCCGTCGGAAGAAGGACCCCGGGCTGCTGGAGTGGCAGGGCGGAAACCTGTTCAAGGCCCGCGTCTACCCCATCGAGGGGAACGCGGAGAAGCGGATCCGCATCCGCTACACGCAGGTACTGCGGCTGGAGGGCCGGACGTACCGCTACCGGCAGGCGCTCCGGAGCGATCTCCTGCAGCGGCATCCGCTCCGCCGCCTCGACGTCGAGGTGAACGTCGCGAGCGAGGGGGAAATCGAGAGCGTCGCCTGCGTGAACCATCCCTGCCAGGTCACGCAGTCCGAGCACGCCGCACGCCTCCGGTTCGGGGCGGACGACGTCCGGCCGCGGGACGACCTCGAGGTGCGGATCGCCCTCGCCGGAGACGCGCCGCTCGCGGCCGTGACGCACCGCCGCGGCGAGGACGGCTTCTTCCTGCTGAGGATCCGCCCGCCGGAGCCCGAGGCCCAGGGCTGGCAACGGCCCCTCCTGCCCGAGGGGGACGGCCTCGACGTCGTCGTGCTCGCCGACACCTCGGGCTCGATGGGCCCGGCGGCACGCGAGGCCCAGTCGCACTTCGTCCGGGATCTCCTGGAGCAACTCGGCGAGGGGGACCGCTTCCGCCTGCTCGCCGGCGACGTGACGGCCGTGCCCTACCGCCCCGAGGCCGTCCCGGCGACACGCGAAAACGTGGACGCGGCGCTGCAGTTCCTCGCCCAGCGCGCCTCGCTCGGTTGGAGCGACCTGGACGCGCTCCTCGCCGCCGGCCTCGACGGAGCCCCCGACGGCGCGCTCGTCGTGTACGTGGGCGACGGGATCCCGACGACGGGCGACGCCGACCCCGCCGCCGCGGCGAGTCGGATCCGGAGGCTCGGCGAGGGGCACGCCGTCCACGTCCACGCCGTGGCGACGAGCAACACGTACGAGAAGCCCGTGCTGGAGGCGATGGCCGCCATCGGCGGCGGTTCCGTGCGCCGGGCCGACGAGGGCGCCCTGGGCGCCGCGCGGACCCTGCTGGAAGAGGCGGCGCGTCCGCCCGTCCGCGACATGACGGTCGAGGTCGAGGGGATCGACGCGGCCGCCGTCTACCCCCAGCACCTTCCGAACCTGCCGGTGGGCACGCAGCAGATCGTCCTCGGGCGCCTGCGGCCCACGAAGGAGAGCCGCCGGGGGACCGTCGTGATCCGGGGACGGCTCGGAGGCCGGGAGGTGGTCTACCGCGCGCCGATCGTGCTTCCCGCCGCATCGGGCGGGAACGCGTTCCTGCCGCGACTGTGGGCCCGGCGGCATCTGGACCACCTCCTGGCGCAGGGCCGGACGCCCGCGGTGCAGGGTGAGATCGTCGCCTTCAGCCGGCGCTACGGGATCATGACGCCCTACACGTCGTTTCTCGTGCTGGAGGACGAGGCCGACCGCGAGCGCTACGGCGTGGAGCACCAGGTCTCGATGCGCGACGGCGAGTCCTTCTTCCTGGAGGCGAAGGACCGCGCCCAGCTCGAGGCGCGACGCGAGGCGATCCGCCGGACCCGTCTGTGGCGACGCGGTCTCCGCCGCCGCATGGTCAAGGAGATCGCCGGTCTCGGACGCGATCGGGTCCCGGCGGCGTCGATCCGCGCGGTCGGCTGGGGATGGTTGGAGCAAGCCCCCTCGGCCGACGGGCTGCTGACGGTGGGGGACGGCCACGGGACCTTGCTGGGCCGGGACATCCGCCTCACCGGGAACCTGGCGTTCGGCTACGCCGACGCGGACCGGATCTTCGAGGAGGAGAAGGTGGTCCTCACCGGCCGCGGCGGCGCGTATCGCGGCCCCGGTGGCGGGGTGCCGCCCGTCGCCAAGGCGCATTCGGAACGGGTGAGCAGGCTCGCCTTCCATGACGTCGAGCTGGTCCCGTCGAACTTCACGCCACCCGGACAGCGTGCCCCCACGGACCCCACGCCGCCGCCTCCGGAGGAGCCGGCGCCCGAGGACCTGCTCCCCGGCAAGTCGCTTCTCTTGGCCGGGGACGGGGACAACCACGACCGGGGAATCCAGGCGACATCCACCTTCGCTGACACCTTCGCCGAGGAGTCCCCCGTCGGCGAGCGGGCATCGAAGAAGAACGCGCCCGCCCTGGAGGAACCCTGGACCCCCGCGGGCGTCGGGTTTCCTCCGCTCGCCCCGAAGCCTCCCGCCGAGGAGGAACCAGCGGTGCCGGACGGGCCGAAGGAGGTCCTTGGGGCGCTCCGGTCGATCGACCTCGCCCGTTCCCTGCCCCGGATCGGACAGCCCTATCGGCTGGTGGAGACCCTCGCGCGCGTCCACCCCGTGCGCGGTCCCGCGCTCGAGCGCGCCGCCACCACGCGCGTCCTCGTCGGACCGGACCGCTGGCACGCGCGCTCCTGGCAACCCGGCTCCTCCCCCATCGAGGCGTGGCTCGCCGGGGGCGAGCGCGCCGTGCTCGACGTCGGGAGCGGCCTCGGACGCCGCCGCCCGGCCGTGGACGGGGACGCGGGACGGCTCCCCGTCCCGCTCGCGCTCTTCGCGTGGAGCGACCTCGCGCGGCGGCTCGAGCGCCGCCCGGCGCGGGTGGTGGAACGGGAGGGCGCGGTCCTCCACATCGCCTTCGAGCCGCGGGCGCTCCGCGATCCGACCCTGCACCTGCGGATCGACACCGGGCGCCACGCGCTGCTCGAGGCGTGGGAGGAGCGGGACGGCCTGACGATCCGGCGGCGGACGTTCTCCGACTTCGTCGATCTGGGCGGTCTCGCCGTCGCACGCCGGGAAGATGCGTTCGACGCGCGCGGCGACCCGGTTCGGCGCGTCTTCCGGGAGGTGACACCGCTGTCCGGGGACGCGTTGGAGCGGGCCGTCGCCGAGGCCGTCGGCGCGCACGAGGACGCGGTCTGGCTCGGCGCTGCGGATCCGACGGTCGCGGAGGCCCGACGCGCGCGGGACGACGGCACCGCGGGGTTCGCCGCCTGGCTGGTCCTCGCCCTGGACGGCGCGAGCGCGAGCGACGACGAGCGGACCTTCGCCGCCTGGACGGCGGCCCGCCAGGTCGTCGGCGACCGGCCGGGGCTCGACCTGATCGAGGCCGAGCTGCTGGCGAACGCGCGGCGGGGCGAGGCGCTGAAGGCGCTCCTGGCCTCCGTCGCCGCGGGGCCCTGGCATCGGCAGGACGCCGCGGCGTGCTGGCTCGCCGAGCACCTCGACCACCGGGCGGCGGGCTTCCTCGGTCCCGAGGAGCGCCGGGCGCTCCTCGAAACGGACGGCATGCGCGGGCGCTGGTGGACGGGCGGTCCGCCGGCCGAGGTCTCCTGGCGCCTCGAGCAACAGCACCTGAAGGAGACGGCGGGGCGGGCCGACGAGGTGGAACCCTTCCCCGCTCGGCTTCCGGTCCTCCCCACGCTGGCCGACCACGTCCAGGGCCTCGCCCTCCGGGGCGAGGTGGACGAAGCGGTGGCGGCGATCGACGCCTGGCACGCGCTTCCCGGCCTCTGGAGCCGGGAGGACCGTTCGTGGCTCCACGAGCAGAAGACCGACCTCCTCTGGAAGGTCCGGCGCACGGAGGCGCTGCGGGCGGCGACCCGGGCGTGGACACGCGACGTGCCGGAGGAGAGCGAGGCGTGGCGGCGCGCGTGGAGCGTGCTGCCGCTCCTCGATCGCGCCGCCGAGGCCGACGCCGAGGTGCTTCACGTCCTGCGGGCGCCCGTGCCCGCCGATCCCCTCTCGCCCGGCTGGGCGCGGACGGTGACCGCGGTCCGCCTCGCGCTCGGGGACGGCTGGTGGTATTCGGCGTCCCGGGTGGCCGAGCCGTTCCAGGCGCCCCTGGCCGACCTCGCCGCCCGGCTCCTGCGGGCGGGACCGCCCGCGAGCGATCTCGCGGCGCAGATCCTCGCGAACCGCCGGTTCCGGAGCACCGCCGCCTACGACGATCTCGTGCGCGCGCTTCGCGAGGACCTCGTGACGCACGGGGAGGACAGGACGCCGTCCACCCTGTGCGCCGTCCTCCAGGCGCTTCCCTGGACGTCCTCGAGCGGCCTCGGGCCGGAGGAGTGGTCCCGCATCGAGGATCGCGTCCGCGAACGGTGGGAAGAACTCCCGACGCTCGCGGCCCGCACCTCGGTGGCCGAGGCCCTGCTCGCCGCGGCCGACGCCCGTAGCGACCGCGAGGGGGCGCTCTCGCTCCTTCGGCGGTGGCGCGAACGCGAGCACGGCGAGGACCGTCGCGTCCTCGCGGCACGGCTGGTGGATCGCTTGCTGGCCGGCGACTGGTCGGGCCCGGCGGAGTCGGAGGTGGTCTCGCTCCTGGGCGTCGTGCTGCCGCGCGAGCGGGACAACGCCCGGCAGGAGGCCGCGGCGGTGCTGGCCCGGCGGTTCGCCGCGTGGGTAGAGAAAGGGCGGCGCGAACGGAACGTAGCGCGCGAGGGCGTCGAGAAGCGCGAGGCGGCGGAGAGCGCCCGCGCGGAGGTCGCCGACGTGCTCGACCTCGTGGCCCAGGAGATGGGCGACCCGCTCGCCCCGTTCCTGGAGATCGAACGGCTCGGTTACGCCGTCGAGGTCGGCCGGGATCTCGTGGCCGTGGAGGGCGACGCACGAGGGGCCCTCGACGCCGTCCCCCGCGGGACGGACGACGCCCCCGCCCTCGTGCGGGCCCGGCGCGCCGTCCTCGTACTCGACTACGCCGCGACGCGGCGGTCCGCTCCGGAGGGACTCCCCGACCGCGTCCTGCGGATGCTCGCGGAGCGGGACGCCGACCCGGGCGACACGCGCCTCGACTGGCGCTACGAGCGTTTCCGTCTCCTGATCGTGTTGGGTCGGCTCGACGAAGCCGAGGCCCTGCTGCGCGCGTGGACGGCCGACGCGCCGCCGTCGAACCGCTGGCGTCCGCCTCTCGCCAGGCTCCTCGCGGAGCGCGGCGACATGGTGGAGGCGGCCGGCGTCCTGGAGGCTTCTCGCGACCAGCCGGCCGAGGTCTACGCGCTGCTCGCCACCATCGACCTCGCGCTGGGCAAGGACGACGCGAGCGAGGAGGCGACGGCCCGCCGCCTCGACGCGATGGACGTCGGGGACCTCCAGAACGCGCTCTACGCGTACGACGGCTCTGACCTCGACCCCTTGGGCGTCCGCTTCGCGAAGGCGCTCCTCGCGAAGGCCGAGTTTCCCACGTACCACACTTGGTGGGTCCAGCGGCTCTACGAGCGAACCCGCGATCCGCGGCTCCTCGCGGCGATGGCGGAGGCCGTGCCCGGCCACACGGCCGAGGGAATCTACCCCCTCCTGGCCGACATCCGCGGCATCGACGTCCACGAAGAGGCCGCCCTCGACACGGTCTCCACGCGCGCGCGCGCGCTGGCCGCGACCGCGTCCGACGCGGGCACCGCCCGTGCCCTCGCGCTGCTGGAAGCGATGTGGGAGGCACGCGCGACGAAGACCCCCGACCCCGACGCGGACCACGTCGCGAGGGCTCTCGCGGCGCTCGACCGGGCGAGGGAGACGCCCCTCGTGCCCGGCGAGGCGCGGCTCCTCGCCGACTTCCTCGAGGGCTGGGGCGCGCTGCCCCTGCCCGCCCTGGCGGATGCCCGACGCACGTGGTTGGAGGAGATCGCCGCCGCGCACGCGGGGCCCACCGCCGTCGATCTCGACATCCACGCGTCCTACGCGGCGGTGCTCGCGGCCGAGGGCGAGAAGACTCGAGCGGCCGACGTCCTGGAGAGGGCCATCGCCCGCGTCCGCGAGGACCATCCGGGCGGGCTCCCCCCTGGGCCGACGCCGCGTTCGACCAGTGGATCGCGCTCCTGGGCGACCTCGGACACTTCCCCGCCGCCGAGGCGGCCCTGCGCGCCGACCGTGCGCGTCAGCGGTGGGCCGCGCGCCGCGACGAGCGCTTCGTGCATCTCCTGCACCTCTACCGCCGCGCCCTCGAGGACGGGGGCACCACCGCGCTCGGGCGCGGCGTACGGCTGCTGGAGGCCGAACGGAAGGAGGTCCTTGGCTTCCTCGACGAGGATTCGCCCGCTCGGGCCTCCGGCGTCGTGGACGCGTGGATCGCGATGCACCGCGCCGCGGCGAAGGGGAGCGGCGTCGCGGACGCGGGCGAACGCCTGGAACGCTTCGCCCGGGAGGACCTCGCGCCGCGCCTGCTGCGCTTCCTGCCCGAGGCCACGGGCATGGCGAAGAACGTGGCCGACGCGCTGGACACGCTCTCCGGGCCCACGGTGGCGATCCGCTACGCGCTCGACCGGATGGACGTCGAACCCGCCTTCCTCGAGCGGATCGATCGCGACCTCTGGGACGACGCCCACGCGGCGCTCGCCAACTGGCGGCACGACGCGCAACGGTTGGAGGACCCGCTTCGCGCCCGGCTCCTCGCGCGCGTGCTGGGCGCGCTGGAAACCGCCCTCGTGGAGGACGCCTGGCGCGGCCAGGCCTTCTACCGTTCGAGCGACAAGCGCTTCTGGGCCGAGGAGAAGGACGCGTTCCTCGCCCAGGCCGCGTCCGTAGCGGAACGCCATCCCGGAAGCGCCGCCATCCAGGTCCGGGCGGCCGACTACGTCCGCGACGAATTGAAGGAGGAGAAGCTCGGCGCGGACCTCCTCCTCGCCGCCCGGCATCGGGGGGTCGAGAGCTTCACGCTCGTGCGGGCCCTCGCCCGTTGGCTCGTCGCGGACGGGCGCTTCGACGAGGCCCGACCCGTTGCCGCGGACTTCGTCGCGGCCTGGCCCGACACCCTGGAGGCGTGGGAGCTCCACGCGAAGGCCCTCGCCGGGTCGGGGCTCCCCGACGAGGCCCTGGAGCGGCTTCGCGAGGCGGAGCGCCGGTGGCGCGAACGCGACGCGTTCCACGGCGACGTCGCCCTCGCGTTGGGGGAGACCGCCCTGGCCGTCGACCGTGCCGAAGCGGCGGTCGCCTGGCTGGAGGAGGCGGCGTCGCTCTGGAGTGCGAAGGACGGACACGCCGACTGGCGGCTACCGAGGGTCTGGATCCCCTTGGCGAAGGCACGCGCGAGGCTCGGTCGGACGGAGAAGGCGGTCGAGGCGGCGATGGCCGCCGTGGTCGCGGCGGGGAACTCCGCGCGGCGTCGGAAGGGAGCGTTGGAGACGCTCGATCTCGTGCTCGCCTCGGCGCCCGACCTCGCCGCGTGGATCCGCACGTGGAACGAGCGCGTCGACACCGAGGGCCGGGACGCCCCCCTCGTCCGCAAGGCCCTCGCGCGGGTGCTCGAGAAGAGCGGCGAGCGCCCGCGAGCCATCGCGCAGTTGGAACTCGCCCGCGCGCTCTCCCCCGAGGACGCGGAGGTGTACCGGCACCTCGTCCGGCTTCACGACGCGCTGGGCGAGAGCGAGGCGGCGATCGAGACGCTGCGCGACGAGATCGCCCACGCGCCGCAGGATCTGCACGCCGCCGAGGATCTCGCCGTACGCCTCGAGACGGCGGGACGGGCAAAGGAAGCCGAACGCGCCCGGACGAACCTCGTGGAGGCGCAACCGCACGAAGCCGAGGGCCATCGACGCCTCGCCGCGATCCGGACGAAGCAGGGCCTCACCGCGGACGCGGCGGCCCAGTGGCGGCAGGTGGTGCGGACCGAGCCCCTCGACCCCACGGGGTGGCTCGCCCTCGCGCGGGCGGAAGCGTCGGCCGGCAAGGCCGCCGCCGCCCGGCGGGCGAGCGAACACGTGCTCGCCGGGGACTGGGAGGCGCGGTACGGCGACGTGAAGAAGGAGGCCGCGGCCCTGCTGGCCGGGGCGAAGGAGGGTCGGTGATCCCGCCTGCGGGGGGCTACGGTCGGCTCGTACGATGTCCGTATGGCCGACGGAAGCCCGACCATCGTCCCCACCAAGGAGGTGGAGGAGAAGACCGAGGAGCGGGTGGATCGCCTGCCCCCGTGGAAGGTCATCCTGCACAACGACGACGTCACGACGTTCGACTTCGTCATCTGGCTCCTCGTGACCCTCTTCCACAAGCCCTCCGAGGAGGCCGTGATGCTGGCGTGGGAGATCCACCGGGGAGGCCTCGCCCCGGTCTGCGTCACCAGCCGGGAGCGCGCGGAGCTGTACGTGGAGCAGGTCCACTCCCTCGCCCGACCCCGGGGGTTTCCCCTCACGGCCTCGATCGAGCCGGAATGAAGGTCCCGTTGGCGCCTGTTCCGGGCCGGGCCGGCCGGAGAGTATGCTCCAGAAGGAGGCGCGTCCGACCGATGGAGTCGGACGAGGGTAGGAGGACACGGTGAGGAAGCGGCTTTGGTTGCTGGGGGCCTTCGCGCTCCTGGCCTCGGGCCTCGGAGGCTGCCGGGGCTGCCCCCCCGCGACGTGCGAGGCCCCCTGCTGGCCCGGTCCCCGGATCGGCCCGACCTGCCGTGCCTTGTGCCGGGAGCCCCGGCTCGAGGGCCTCTGTCCCGAGCCCCCGCCGCCCCCCCATCCCCTCTGCGGACCCACGGCCCTGGCGCCGTGACAGAGCGGGGACGACCCCGGCCGACAATCACGCGCAAGGAGAGGACCCGATCCATGAGCAAGAGCCTGGTCATCGTCGCCAGCGTGGGCTTCCTGGTGCTCGCTGCCTGCAGCGGAAAACCGCCGACGCGTTGCGATCAGTGGGGCTGGTACAAGCCCTGCGATCTCGTCGAGGGCCGCTACGCCGGAAGCGGGCCCTGCTCGAGTCCCTGCCAGAGCCCCTGCCGCCCGGGGCAGGTGGTGAAGCGGGAGTGGGCCTTCCCCGCCGAGCCGTGCAATGCGCCGCCCATGCAGACGGTCGAGATGCCGCAGTCGGCCACCGGCGTCGTCGCCCCGGCAACGGAGCCGATGCCGGCGCCGGAGCCGGCGCCCGAGCCGGTTCCCGAACCGGCTCCCGTTCCGCCGACCGGGTAGCCCCCGACGATCCCCCCGCCAACCGGCGACCCGGTCCGACGGGGGGAAGGAACCGTCCCGGGAGCGCGGCCCGCCCCGCTCCACCCTCGGAGGGTTGTGCTGGCACGGCCGGCTGGCGCCGGCCGTCGCTCGAGCGTGGGACTTCCTCCCACGCGCTCCGAGGGTGGGTGGGCGACGAGTCCTCCCCGGGCGGAGCGCTGCCTCGCTCCACCCTCGGAGGGCTGTGCCGGCACGGCCGGCTGGCGCCGGCCGTCGCTCGAGCGTGGGACTTCCTCCTACGCGCTCCGAGGGTGGGTGGGCGACGAGTCCTCCCCGGGCGGAGCGCTGCCTCGCTCCACCCTCGGAGGGCTGTGCCGGCACGGCCGGCTGGCGCCGGCCGTCGCTCGAGCGTGGGACTTCCTCCCACGCGCTCCGAGGGTGGGTGGGCGACGAGTCCTCCCCGGGCGGAGCGCTGCCTCGCTCCACCCTCGGAGGGCTGTGCCGGCACGGCCGGCTGGCGCCGGCCGTCGCTCGAGCGTGGGACTTCCTCCCACGCTCTCAGGTCAGCATGAAGTGTCCGTAGAGGTGGTACGCCGTCAACGCGGCGTAGCCGAGGATCGCCAGCGCGAGACAGAGCCGCCCCAGGGGCCAGTTCTTGTGGAGACACAGGAACCCCACGGCCAGGACGGTGATGACCGTCTTGAGGATCACGAACGCGCGATCCCCCAACTGCAGCGCCGCCCGCATGAGGGGGTTCGCCTCCGTGGCGCCGTGCTGGAGGTGGGAGAGGGTGAAGGCCGCGTCCAGCCCGGAGAGCAGGACGAGGACGACGAAGCCCGCGATGATCCACGGCCCCGGCCGGTCCACGTAGATCCGCTCGCTCTCCCCCACCCGCCGGCCGCCGCGCCGGCGCCCCGTGAAGAGGAACCGCGTGAGCATCGGAGTCGGCCGCCGCCGACGGTCCGTGGCGTAGCGGCGCTCCGACGTCATGTGGCGCGGAGGCCCTCGCCCTCGTTCCCGTGAGCCCGCGCGCGAATCAGCAGGATCGCGAGCCCCGCGAAGAAGATGGGGATCGAGATGAGCTGGCTCGTGGACAGATAGCCCGGGATGACCATCCCCCGGGCCGCGTCGTCCGCCCGCCAGATCTCGATGACCGAGCGACCTACCGCGTAGAGCATCAAGAACAGGCCCGTGAGGCGGCCCGCCTGCAGGTTCTTCCTGCCGACGAACCAGAGGATCACGAAGAGCAGGAGCCCGTGCAGGCTGTGGTAGAGCTGCGTCGGATGGAGCGCGACGTTGGCGGGACGCGCGTGGCTCTCGGGCGGGAAGGCGATGCCCCACGGGAGGTCCGTGGGCTTGCCGTAGTTCTCGCCCGAGAGGAACGAGCCCCACCGGCCGACGAAGATCGCCAGGCAGGCGCCGAGGACGAGCACGTCCAGCAGGTCCCACCCGCGGAGCTCCTCGTGCCGGGGCAGGTACCAGGCCAGCCAGAGCAGGCAGGCCAGGAGGCCTCCGTAGAAGACCAGTCCGCCCTTCCATATCTCCAGGAAGGAAAGCGGCTCCGTGGTGAAGTCATCGTAGCGGACGACGGCGTAGAGGAGCCGGGCGCCGACGAGCCCGATGAACAGCAGCGCGAAACAGAGGTTGAACACCCGCTCCTTGTCCAGCCCCAACTGCTTGTGCGCACGCCGCCGCACGTACCAGGCGCTCACCAGGAACGCCAGGACGACGAAGGTACCGAAGGCGTGGACCGCGAACGGTCGGCCGAACAGGTGGAACTGGAAGAAGATGGGCTTCAAGAGACGTCCTCGGTCTCCAACTGCTTCTCGTAGGCCGTCAGGTCCATCAGGTCGGCCGGCGGCGTACCGCTCAGCTTGAGCTTGTACAGCCAACCCGAGCCGTACGGGTCGGTCCCGAGGTCTCCCTGGTCGTCGGCGAGCCCCTCGTTGACCTCGACGACCTCGCCGGCCACGGGACTCACGACCTCCCCGACGGCCTTCACGCTCTCGACTTCCGCGGCCACCTCGCCCGCGTCCACGGTCCGGCCGACATCCGGCAGGTCCACGAACACGAGGTCGCCGAGGTGCTCGACGGCGAAATCGGTGATGCCGATGGTCGCGACGTCGTCGGCCACACGAACCCACTCGTGCGTCTTCGTGTACTTCACGTCGCTGGGGCGCTCAGCCATCCTGGATCCTCCTTGCTGGAATCAGCGGGAACGGCGGTAGAAGGGTGACGGGACGACGTCGTAGGTCGCGGCCCTGCCGCGGACCTCGACGTCGAGTTGCTCGGTCTCGGCCGCGTCGATCCGCACGAGGGCACGGGCGATGTTCTTCCCGAGCGTCGGGCTGTGGCCGCCGCTGGTCACGAACCCCACCGGTTCCCCTCCCAGCAGAACGGGCGAGCCGCTGCGGGGCACGCGGCCTCCCTCGGCGGCCAGGGACACGGCCATGCGCTCCAGCCCCTCCTCCTTCTTCTCGCGGAGGGCGGGAACGCCGATCGCGTCGGTCTTCTCGAGATCCACCCCGAAGCCCAGATCCGCTTCGAGCGGGTGGATCTCCCGGTTGATCTCCTGACCGTAGAGGGGCATGCCCGCCTCGAGCCGGAGGAGGTCCCGCGCGCCGAGCCCGATCGGCCGGACGCCGAGCTTGCGCCCCGAGCCCAGGAGCGCGTCCCACACGGTCCGGGCCGCCTCCTTGGGCGAGAAGATCTCGAAGCCGTCCTCGCCGGTGTATCCCGTGCGCGCGAGCAGGCAGGGGACGTCCGCGACCGGGGCGTGCACGAACGCGTAGTAACGAACGCCCGACAGATCGGCGCCGCACAGCGGCTGGAGGGTCATCTCGGAGACCCGCCCCTGGATGGCGATCATGGCCTGGGCGTCGGAGACGTCTTCGACGGTCGCGTCGAACCCGCCCTCGTCGAGCTGGAGGCGCACCCACTCGGGGTCCGTTTCCCGACCCGTCGCGTTGATCACGACGTGGATCTCCTCGACATCCCGGTACACCAGGATGTCGTCGATCGGGTACCCGGTCTCGTCGAGCAGGAAGCCGTACTTCGCTCGACCCACGGCGAGCTTCCTCGTCTTCCCGCTGAAGACGCGGTTCATCAGCGCCTCGCGTTCCGGGCCCCGGAGGACGAGGCGGCCCATGTGGCAGAGGTCGAAGACGCCGCCTTCCTGACGCACGCGTCGCGTCTCGGCCAGGATCCCCTCGTATTGGACGGGCATGGTCCAGCCGTGGAAGTCCACCATCCGCGCGCCGGCCTGCTCGTGCGCCTCGGTCAACGGGGTCTGACGCATCCTGCCCTCCCGAGCCGTCCTGGGGGGCAACCTACCACCGGGACGTGCAGGGGCTACCGGGGCGCGCGGTGGCGCACCGCCTCGAGGATGTCGGTCACCTCGGCCCGGTTCGCGGGGTCCACGCGGTCTCGAGCCGCGGCGAGCGCCCCGGCGGCCTCGGCCGGCGCGGTCAGGTACGCGGCGATCCAGGCGGCCTGCCGGTCCGGGCGGCTGGTGCTCGCGTCCACCGGGGCGAGCAGGGCCTCGGCGACCACCGGCGCCACGATGGCACCTCGCGCGATCAGCCCCTGGAGGTAGGCGTCGCGACGGTCGCCGCGGAGGCCGGCGGCGTAGACCTCGGCACCCGCGTCCCCCAGGTCGAGCAACGCGGGAGCCAGCGTGGCCGCCCAGGGGTCCGGCGTCTCGTCGATCCACGCGGCGAATCGCCGGGCGAAGGCCCGGACCCGATCGGGTGGCACGTCCGTCGCGCGACCGTAGACCCAGGCCAGGAGCTTGCGAAGGGCCATCGGGTCGAGGTCCCGCCGCGACCCGGCACGGTCGAGAAGCGTCTCCAAGGCGGGGAGGTACGCCGCCTTCGGCGACGTGCGGACGATCTCGATCGCCAGCGCGCGGCTCTCGGGGTCTTCGTCGAGCAGCCGCTCCTCCACCCACGCGTCCACGGCCGCCGCGTCGGACGTCGCCAACCGGTCGTAGGCGGCGCGAAGCAGGCCGGCGTAGGCCGCGGCCGGACGCGCCTCCTCCAGCAGGCGCCAGGCAAGGCGGTCCTCCTCCCCCGCGGGACGGACGCGCCGGAGGGCGGCCGCGACGCCGTCCGGATCCGCGCCGAGCCCGTCGGCGATCGCGTCCAGGAAGGTCGTGACGAGACGTCGGGCTTGCTCGGCCGTCGCTTCGTCGTCCCGGCCCGTCGAGCAGTCGCGCGCGACCACCTGCCGCACGGGATCCGGTCCCGCGCGATCGGCCAGGACCGTCGCCACCCACGGAGCGTGTCCCGCGATCGCCAGCCGGCACGCGGCCTCGGCCGCGGCGAGGGCTCCCGTGTACCGGAAGGTCTCGAGCGGGATGCACGCCGTCTCGCCGCCCGCGACCGGCAGGGATGCGATGCGCTCCCGCTCGTCCACGGGGGCGAGCAATCGCGACGCCGAGAGCGCGCGGTCGATGCCCGCGGGTTCGCGGGGCCACGTCGCGTCGCTCGTGACGATCCGCGCGACGTTCCACCCCGGCAGCAGCGTGGGCCGCAGTCCCAGGACGGGCGTGGGCCCCCCCACCTCCATGAACGTCGCCCACCACGCCGCCGCCCCATCTCCGTTCCCCGCCTCCAGGAGCCACGGCGCTGCTCGTCGCTGCGCGTTCGCCGTCCCGCGTTCGAGCAGGATCCGCAGGGCGCGCACGCGCCACGTTCCGCCGAGGCGCACCAGGGCCGAGGCGGCCACCGGGGCGATGTCGCGATCCGTCGGCCAGGTTTCGAGGGCCCGGAGCAGGGGCGGGCCGGCGGCGGCGTCGCCGTGGCTCGCGAGCAGGCCCGTCGCCCGGCGTACGAGGGGGACGTCCCCCGTGTCGAGGGCGGGCACGCTCCAGCGCCGAGCGAGGTCGAAGGGCACGTCGTCGAGTCGCGACAGCACCTCCAGCACGGAGTGCCACGCGTTCCGGACGCCCTCCGGCGCCGTCGTCAGGCGTGCGACGAGCCCGGGGTCGGAGAGCAGCGCGAGCGTGTCGTCCCGCAGGAGGACGAGGTCCTCGGTGGCGAGTTCCAGCGTCACGGGATGGAAGTGGGGGATCGCGAAGGTCGCCGTGCGTGGCAGGGGCCCCCGGAGCACCCGGTCGAGCGCGAATCGGGCCCGCTCCCGGTCGCTCACGGGCCCGGGCGTGTCGGGCGGCGCGGCGGCGACCGGCGCCAAGGTCGCGGGGTCCTTCGCCCTCGGCCCGGTGTGGTCCTCGCCGCAGGCGGACGCCAGGACGAGGAGCAGACCCAGGGCGACCCAGCGGCGCGTCATGCGGCCCTTGTACCGCGCCCCCTCGGGGGGCCCCCGGGCGACGGCCCTACCGTCCGACCCCGAGCGTCTCCCCCAGCATCCCGACCGCCCGCCACAGGCCCGCCTCGGCCTTGCGCAACTCGGTCCCGGCCGTCGCCAGCCTCAGGCGCGCCGCCGTGAGGGAATCCTCCTTCAGCAGCACGTCGAAGGGGGTCGACTTCCCCTGCAGCAGCTTCTGGCCCTCGCCGCGCAGGTCCTCCTCGGCCGCCGTGACCTGTGCCTTCGCGGTCTCGAGCACCGCCCGGGCCGTCGCGGTCACCCGGACGCCGTCCCGGACCTGCTGCACGATCCCGTTCTCCAGCTGCTTGTACCGGATCACGATCTGGCGCCGCGCCCACTGACTGAGCCGGAAGCGGCTGCGCGCGGCGCGCTGGCCGATGAACATCGAGAACTTCAGGCCCACCGCGCCGTTCACGCCCTGGGCCTGCGTCATGTTCGTGAAGGCGCCCCCCAGGCTTCCCTCGAGGCCCGTCGTGCCGATGGAGCCGACCACGTCGAGTTGGGGGAGGATGGCGTTCGCCGCCACGGTGACGTCGATGTCGCGGTTGGCGAGCTGCGCCTTCGTCGCGTGGATCTCCGGGCGGCGGCTCAGCGCGAGATCCACGTAGCTCTGGATCTGCGCCGGCGAGATGTCGCGCGTCGTGGCCCTCTCGACGTCGTCGGTCGCGACGAACCGGATGCCGGTTGCGTCGTCCGGCGTGAACGGCATGATCAGCGTCCGCAGCAGATCCTGCTGGCGCGACAACGCGCCCTCGGCGGTGATGCGCGTACCGCGGCGCGCTTCCACCCCGGCCTCGGCTTCGGCGACGTCGAGCGGCGTTCCGACCTTCGCATCCAGGCGGGCGCCGGCGTCGCGGAGAAGTTCGGCCGCCGTCTTCTCGGACTTCGAGAAGGCCTTCAGCTCCTCTTGCAGGCGTACGAGGTCCCAGTACGCGTTCACCACCTGGAGGACGGTGTTCTCGCGGAGCGTCCGCAGGTTCTCGCGGGCGGCGACCACGTCGTTGTGGGCGGTGCGGATGTTCGACAGGACGACGTCGCCCGCGCCCCGAAGCAATGGCTGCGACGCCTGGAAACCGACCGTGTTGGTATGCGTCGGGCTGAACGTGATGAACGAGCTGTCCGTCTTGAAGAAATCGGCCCGGTAGAGGAAGCCTACCGTGCCGCCGCTCGGGAGCATCTGGCTCACGCCCGCCGAAGCGTTGAAGACGTTCTCGGTCACGACCGGACGACCGAAGAACGAGGACGTCGAGGGCGTCTCGTTGTGCTGGTAGTTGAACTCTCCGCTCAGCAGCGGATCGAAGACGGCCCGCTCGGCCTCGTAGCCGGCCGCAGCCATCCGCGGATCCACCCGGCCTGCCTGGAGATCGAGATTGGACCGAAGCGCCATCTGGATCGCCTCGAGCAGGGTGATCTCCCGGACCGGGCCACGGTTGAGGACGCCCTCCGGCGACGGCGGCAGGGGCTCGTCCTCGGCGTGGAGGGCGCCCCACGGAGCGAGGGCGATCCCGGTCACCAGGACCAGGGCGGCGATGCGCATACGGCTCCTCCCGCTCGCCCCGGGTCAGCGGGGCATACGCCCACCCTCCACCTCCGCGAAGGCGGGGCCTAGCAGATAGTCCACCAGGGCGGTCACGTCTTTGTCCCCGTGATCGGAGCGTCGGGCCTCCTCGCGGAAGCGCTCCAGGACGGCGCGGGCCTCGGGCGTGCCGATGCGGGCGAGGGCGAAGAGGGCCTCCCGCTGGACCCGGAGACTGTGGGTCCGGGCTGCCAGCCACGGCACTTCGGAGGCGCCCCCCAGCCGCCCCACGGCCGTGACGACGGCCCGTTGGACGGTCGGGTCCGACTCCTGGGCGTAGAGCCCGCGGACCGCGTTCACCGCGCCGCTCCAGCCCCCCTCCGCGAGCCGGTCCACGACGTCGCGCCGAACCGGGGCGGCCTGCTCGGGCAGGACGAGGAAGACGACGGCGAGGGCCCTCGCCCCCCCCTGTTCCAGAACCCGGGTCAGGAGCGCCACGCGGGCCTCGTCGTTCTCGGCCCGGGTCAGCGCGTCCCGCAGGCGCGTCACGTCCGGAGGCGCGGACGCCGAGGGATCGGGCGGCGGCGGCGTCTCCTTCAGCCGCTGCAGCACGCGGACGAGCCACGTCCGTTGCGCGGGTACCCGGGCCTTGCGGGCGGCGTGCGCCAGGGCTTCGCGGGCCCGCGCGTCGAAGGCGTCCGGGTACACCCCCGCCAGGTAGTTCAGCTCCCGCGCCGCGTGGACGCGCGTCCACGTCCCCTTCGCGCCCTGCGCCGCCAGCAGGAACGTGAGAGTCGCCCGGGCGCGCGAACCCGGGTCGGGGATGCGGGCCAGCCCGATGTGCTTCTCCAGCGCGGCCACCTTCTCCTCGCCCAGGGCGCCGTCCGCCGCGATCGCCGTGACGAGGTTCCAGGCCCCGCCGTCCCCCCGGCGGGACAGGAAGAAGGCGTACGACCGCTCGGGATCCGCCTCGAGATAGGGACGGGACGGCGCCTCCCGATCGTTCGTGGGACGCGGGCCTCCGACGGTGACGGTGATGCGGGAGGGCGCTTCGCCGGTGAGCGCCCGCTCGACGCGCACGGTGGCCACGCGGACGCCGACCCGGACCACGCGCCCGACCGTCTCGACGCGGCCGATCACCACGAGGTCGCTGCGCGCGAGCGCGCCGGCGGCGAGCGCCGTCATCGGGGGGCCGAACACCGGTTCCTCGCCCGCCCCCGCGAGCGGCAGGGCCAGCAGGAACGCTCCGAGCATGGCGGCCCACCGCCCCATGCCCGGATCATACGCCGGGGACGCGGTCAGCCGGCGCGGGGGGCGGCCACTCGGTGCACGCGAGGCCGGGGCGAGGGAAGTCGGTGGGGCTTCTCCTCGTCCTCCCGCTCCCGGAGCACCTTGCGGGTGTGCAGGTCGACGAAGCGGCCGCACTCCTCCCTCGTGCCGACGAAGATCTCGCGGCCCTGGCGAACGACCCCGTACAGTTTCCGACCCCCATCCAGGCAGCGGAAGACGAGCTCCATCCGACGCCCCTTTCCGCGTCCACGAGGACGCCTGGACCGATAGCGTGCACCTTAGGAATCGACCGGATCGCCCCGTCTCCGTAGTGTCACGTGCCGGAATCGTTCAGAAGGTCCGGTACGCCGCCTGGAGGGTGAGGAGGACGAGGGCGGTATCCCCCACCGGGTCGCCCCGGCGGACCGTTCCGCTCGGGCCGAGCCGGGACGCCAGCTTGTCGTCGAGGCCCTGGCTCCAGGTACGGAAGGCCTGGGGATCCTCCCGCAGGAGGCCCGTGCTGGCGGTCGCCACGACGAAGGGGCGATCGAGGCCCTCCCAGCCGCGCTCCACCACGCGGCTGGCGAGCGCCTCCGCCCGATCCCGGAACGCCCGGCCGAGGTGGCGTGCCAGCAGGAGGCCGGCGGCGTCGCCCTCGGGCGTGCCCTCCTCGACCCGCTCGAACCACCGGGCGAACCGGAGGGCGACCTCGTCGGGCGGTACCACGACGCCGGTCCGAGTCGCCGCGTCGAGGCCCCACATCGGCCAGACCGCGAGGGCGAGGTCGCTCTCGGTACCGCGGAAGCTCCCGTCGTTGCGCTGCAGCGCCGAGACGCGTTCGGTCAGCCGGGCGATCTCTCCCGCGCGTCGCTGCCCCTCCTTCGGGAGGAGGCGTCCGTAGCTCAGCATGTAGTCCTCGGACAACGCCTTGAGGGTGATGCCGAGCGCCGCCGCCTCCGCGCCGACGTCCGCGCGCACGGCACCGCCGTCGTCGAAGACGCGCTGCCGGAGCCACGCGATCCCGGGGGCCACGACCGTGGTCGAGTACGTGCCCTGCCGCGACGAGTGTCCGTCGCCCAGGAACGGGAGGAGCGCCAGCGCCGTCTGGGCCAGCGGGCCCCGCTCCGGCGACGCGGCGAAGGAGCCGTCGGCGTGCTGCCGGTGGGAGAGCGCCCTGAGGCCCCGGCTCACGGCGGCCAGCGTCAGGTTCTCGTCGAATCCGGCACGGCGCAGGCGGTCGCGCTTCCTCGGTTCCTCGAGACGGTTCCGCATCGGCCCCAGCACGCCGGTGGGATGGTCGAAGCGGTGGGTCCCGATCGGATCGAGGTCCTCGGGCAGCGTAGCCACGCCGGCGTTCCCCGGTGCCTCGGCGGGCAGCACCGGGGCGCGGTCCTCGCCGATCGAGGGCAGCCACGGGGAGGACGGGCGGTCCTCGGTGCCCCGGTCGGCCAGCGGGGGCAGCGGCTCGCGGAAGGACACGGTGATGCGACGCGGCCCCTTCTCCTCGGCGTCGCGGCGCATCTCGACGAGCACGACGCCGAGCAGGACGACGTGCACCGCGACCGAGACCGCCACGACCCGGGCCCAGACGAGTCGGCGCCGCCGCGGTCCGCCCCCCGCGGCGCGGACGGCGCGGGTCTCCTCGGCCCCCACCGCGGAGCGGATCCTCGCGGAGACCGCGGCCGCCTGCTCGGGGTCGGCCGCTTCCACGTGCGCGTCCCGGATCCGGGCGAGGAAGCCCTCCAGGACCCGGAGCCTCGCGGCGTCCTCCCCGGCCCGCACGAGGGCCTCGAGGCGGCGCGCCCCGTCCCGGTCCAGCCCGCCGTGACGCCGGTCGAGCAGCAGACGCTCGAGCTCGGCGTCGTCGGGCCGGGAGGGCGGCGGATCGCAAGGGCGGCGTTTCATGGGGATCGGGCGTCCAGAGGGAGCAAACGCATGGGGCCGGTCACGGTTCGAAGCCCCTCCGGCGGAGCACCTCCCGGATCAGGTGGTGGGCGGCGTGCATGCGCGACTTGACGGTTCCGACCGGGATCTGGAGGATCTGGGCGATTTCCTGGTACCTAAGCCCCTCTACCTGGGCCAGGACGAAGACCTCGCGGTGCTCCTCCCCCAGCGCCCCCACCGCGTCGTCGAGCGCGGCGCGAAGCTCGCGGCGCTCCGCACGCTCGCCGGGGTCCGCCGGGGGGGCGCGCAGGTCGGCGGCGAGCCCGGGGGCGTCCGCACCGTCGGCCGGCGCGTCCGCCGACAGCGCCGCAGGCCGCGCCCGCCGGTGGCGGTAGACGTCGATCCAGTGGTTCCGGGCGATGTGAAACAGGTAGGTGACGAAGCGGGCCTTCGCCCGGTATCGGGAGCGGTGGCGGTAGACGCGCAGCAACACCTCCTGCGCGCAGTCCTCGGCGAAGCTCGCGTCGGCCCCGAGGCGGCGGAAGTACGCAAGGAGCCGCGGAAGCACGCGCTCGACCAACGGCGTGAAGGCACGCACGTCTCCCGCGGCGACCCGCTGCATGAGCTCGGTTTCCTCGTCGTGCAAGCTCGCCCTCGCCGTGCGTCCAACGAGGATACGGCCGGGACGCCGATCGAAGGAGGAGCGGCTTCACCTCGCGGCGAACGGCAGCACCACCTCCACCCGCGCGGACTCGCCGACGACGAGCGCTACCGGAACCTCCACCGTCTCGTATCGGGCGCCCGCGCTCACGCGCAACCGGTAGGCGCCCGGGCCGAGATCCTCGATGCGGAGCACGCCGCCGCGGGGCACGCGGCCCGCGAGGTTCCACAGGCCCTCGGCCCTCACGGTCTCCTGCCGGGCGGCGTACGAGCCGTCGGACTCCCGGACGAGATCCACCCGGGCGGGGGGCACGACGCCCGCCTGGGAGCGCACGGTGACGACGAGGCGGGCGGGGCGCGGCAGCACGACCTCCAGCGGGGTGGTGGTCTGCTCGTGGACCGCGACGGCGCTCCGCGGGGGCGTGCCGTAGCCCGACGCCTCGACGCGTACCCACCACCGCCCGGGCGGCACGCCCGCGAGCCGCAGTCGGCCGGAACCCGTCGGCGCGTACGGCTGCCGGGTGAGGGACCGCCCCTCTTCGGTCTCGAGCCACACGCGCGCCTCGGGAACACCCTTCCCGTCCCGGTCCACGACGTGGAGCGCGAGGGTTCCCCCCACGCCGAGGGGGATCTCCACCTCCTCCACCGCGGCGCCGACGTCGGCGATCGCACCCCGCCACCGCCCCGGGGGGAGCCCGGGCGACGAGGCGTAGAGGTCGTACGTGCCGGGCGGCAGGCCGGCGAACACGAAGCGACCGTCCGGGCGCGTCCTCGCGCGCGAGGCGAGGACATCCGCCAGGGCCCCGGGCGTGGCCCGGGCGCGCACCCACGCCCCGCCCACGCCGCGGCCGGAGGGCGAGATCACCCGCCCCTCGATCCGGCCCTCGTAGGCCACGAGGTCGAGGACGAGACGGTCCGAGTCCGCGAGCCACAGGCGGCGGCGAGTCCCGACGATGCCGTCGAGCAGGTCCACGGCGTAGCCCCCGGCCGGGAGGTCCCGCCAGGCGAAGGTGCCCGCGGCGTCCGTGGTCGTCTCCAGGACGCGGAGCGGTTCCTCGAGGCCCTCGCCCAACGCGACCAGCCGGACGACGGCATCCGCCACGGGCATGCCGTGGCGGCGCACGCGCCCCTCGATCTCGGCGCGCCCGGAACCCGTGAGGTCCACCGCCGTCGTCTCGCCGTCGGTCACCTCGACGAGCGCCTCCGCGCCCGTGTAGGCGCCGGCCTTGGAGACCAGCGTCAGCCGGTAGAGCCCCGCCCGCAGGCCGTCCTCCCGGAAGGTGCCGTCCGCCCGCGTCGTGAAGGTGCGCGCCTCGAACCCGTCCGCGAACGGGTCCAGCTCGAGGGCGGCGCCGTCGAGCCGGCGCCCGCGCGAGTCCTCGACGCGCCCGCTGATCGCGCCGCCGCCGCCCACCGTGAGGTCGCGCACCACGAGGTTCTCGCCCTCTTCCACGCGGACCTCGGCGACGTCCGGCGCTGCGTCGCCGTCCCTCGCGACGACCCGCCACAACCCCGGCGCGAGGCCCCCGAACGCGTAGGCGCCGTCGTGGTCGCACGTCTGCACCGGGGCGTCCTCGCCGGACGCGGGGCGGTCGCCATCGCCCCGGATGCGCTGGAGCTCGACCACCGCACCGAGTGCCGTCTCTCCCTCCGCCGTGAGCACGGTGCCCGCGATCCCCGCGCCCGCGGGCAAGACGAGCTCGATGCCGCCCACATCGCCCTCCTCGATCCACGCGGGAACCGGACCGGAGTCCACGTGTCCCTGGACGAGGCGCACGGCGTACGGGCCCGGCGGCAGCCCCTCGAAGGACCAGGCGGCGGGCAGGCTCGTCCCGCCGACCCCCACGCGGGCGACCTGACGCCAGTGGTCGTCCCGGTCGGACGGATCGAGCAGGGGCGCCTCGAGCCGCACCTCGGCCGCAGGGCCGTCGGGCGCGATGCCGTCCGCGACGCCCGAGAGGCGGGCGAGGGGGGGACGAGGATCACGGGGCTCTCGCCCGTGCCGGGCATCGCGTCCTCGTAGACGGCCAACGGGAGGAGGTCGCCGGCTCCCCGCCGCATGACCTGGAGGTCCGTCGGCACGGCGGGAATCCCCTCCACGACGAACGCGCCGTCCGCGTCGACCGAGGCGGTCACGGGCGGCGAGCCGTTCGCCGGCACGGCGTGGATCTCCACCGCCGGGAGCGCCGCCTCGCCGTCGGAGACGACCCGTCCGGCAAGCGTCGGCGCCGGATCCACGCGCAGGTTCACCACGACGACGCCGGCCGTTCGCGGCCAGCGAGCCTCGTCTTCGGCGCTCCGCCATGCGCCGCCGCCCGCTGTCACGCGCACGTCGTCGAGCGGGAGGTCGGCGAAGCGCGCGACGCCGTCCGCGTCCGTCGTCGCGCGCAGGGGACCGAATGCGCGCCGGAACGGCTCGGGGCTCGTCGCCGGCACGGCGTCCACGGGTACGCCCTCGAGGCGCACCGCGCCCTCTCCCCAGACCCGGACCTCCAGGACCCACGAGGACGTCAGCGTGACCGGGGCCAGGACGACGGGGGAGCGCGGGATCTCGAACGCGGGCAGCACGACGGGGGCGTGGCCGCGGGCCGCCGCCGCCAGCCGATAGGCGACGTCCGGTCGCATGCGTTCGAAGCGGAACGCGCCGTCCGCGCCGCTGGTGACCGAGGGCGCCGGCCCGATGTCGGGGGGCAGGTCCTGGCCGGCTGCGGGAAGCAGCCGGAGCCACGCGCCCTCGATGGGCTTCCCGTCGGGATCCACCACCGTCCCCGCCACGGACTGGCGCCGGAGAAGCGAGAAGTTGTGCATCTCGGAGGCGACCGAGGCGGTGATCTCCACGCGAGGCGGCGGACGACGGACGTGGTAGGGCGAGTCCGCCGGGACCGCCACCTCCCAGATCCCCGGAGGGACGTCCGCGACATGGAAGGCCCCCTCCTCGTCCGTGCGCGCGGGAATCGTGCTGCCCGCCGGCGCCGCGCCGCCCGGCAGGGCGACGAAGAGCAGGTCGACGCCGCCGAGTCCCACCGTCCGGGGCGCGTCCCCGTCGAGCACGAGCCCCGAGACGCCGCCGGCCTCGATGACGAGCGCCTGGGGCGAGGCCTCTCCCGCGACGAACGTGCCCAGCGTCTGCCAGCGGTCGCCCGCGCGGAGCACGGCGATCTCCCAACGTCCGGGCGCGAGGTTCGGCAGGGCGTACCGCCCCTCCTCGTCCGTCGTCGCGCGGTGGACCACGCCCCCGGGCCGCTCCGGCACGGCGAGGACCGGGCGCGTCGCCGCCGGCCGACCGTCCGGGAATCGCACCCGGCCGGACAGCGCGCGGGCGGCGAGGAGCCTCACGCCGGTGTCGCTCTCGCCCGGCGCGGTGGCGGCGAGACCCGGCGCCCACAAGACGAGGTCGCCCGTTCCGGCGACCTCCCGGCCGGGCACGAGGACGCCGTCGGGGAGCGGGATCTCCACGCCCTCGCCCGCGGCGTCCACGACGGGCCGGTCGCGGATCCGTGCTTTGGCGCGAGCGGCGACGACCCGCTCGAGCCTCCGGCCGTCCGGACCGAGCACGAGCATGCGACGACGGCCCTCTGCCCGCGCCGGGGGCGCAAGCAGGACGAGGCCGGCGAGCACCCCGAGCCACAACGCCGTTCCCCCCCGGCGGCTCACGGCTCGACCTCGGCTTCGCGGCGCCACGCGGCCACCACCGCCCGCGCGCGCGGTCCTCTCGCCGCGACCACGACGCGGCGGGGCGCCTCGGGCGCCTCGCCCGGACGGGGAGGCGTCTCCCCGGGCAGCAGCGCGATGGCGATCTCGATCCGGTCCGATGGGAGGCCCTCCTCGACGCGGCCCGCCCATTCGACGCACGTCAGGCTGCCCTTCCCGCACATGTCCTCGAACCCGGCGTGCTCGAGCTGCTCGGCCCCCAGCAGGCGATAGGCGTCCACATGGTGGAGCAACCTCGGGGGCGCGCCGGGGGCGGCGTAGGACCGCGCGATGGTGAACGTGGGGCTGACGACATCCTCGTCGGCGGGGACGCCGAATCCGCGGGCGACCCCCTGCACGAACACCGTCTTGCCCGCCCCGAGGTCGCCCTCCAGCGCGACGACGATCCCGCGCGCTTCCACGCCGCCCAGGGCGGCCCGACCCAGCGCGACACCCAGCGCGCGCATGTCGGCCGGGCGCCCGACGACCACGGACCACGTCTCCCCCGCGTCGAAGGCGCGCGCGAAGTGGTCGTACCCCCGGGCGCTCCAGGGTTCCGCCACGCCTGTGCGGACGAGGTGGATCCCCTCGTCGGCCGCCACGACCTCCCCGATGTCGTGGAGCACGACGCCGGCAGCGGCCAGCGCAGCCGGGTCCTCCGCGCCGAGCTTCCCGTGCGCGACGAGCAGCTCGAAGTCCTCGCCGTCCCGGAGGGCGTGCTCCAGTCCGTCCGCGCCGGCGGCGTCCGGGTGCACGGGGACCCGCTCCGCGTCGATCCGCGCCCCGACCCCGGAGGCCCGGCAGAGACGCGGCAGGTCGCTTCCGAGCCCGTCGGAGAGATCCATCATCGCGTGCGCGATGCCCCGGTCCGCGAGAACCGCCCCTGCCGCGAGGCGCGGCACGAACGCCAGGTGCCGACCGGCGAGCGACCCGCCGAGCGGCCCGGTGACGGCGAGCCGGTCGCCGACCTTCGCGCCCGCCCTCGTGACGAGGCCGCGCGGGCCCGGCTCCCCAATGACGGTGACGGCCAGCACGAGCGGGCCGTCCGCGACGTTCGTGTCGCCCCCCGCGAGGGGACAGCCGTAGCGCCGCGCGACGTCGGCGAGACCGCGGGCGAGGTCCTCGAGCAGCGCCGGGTCGCGGTCGCTCGGGAACACGAGCCCGACCTCGCACGCGAGAGGTCGGGCGCCGGCGGCGGCGAGGTCGCTCAGGTTCACGAGCAGGGCCTTCCGCGCCGCGGCATACGCGCCGTCCTCGTCGAGGCGGAAGTGGACGCCGTCCACGAGCACGTCCGTGGTGACGACCGCGACGCCACCGGGAACGTCCACCGCGGCGCAGTCGTGGCCCGGCCGCACCCGGAGGAGTCCCGTATCGCCGGCCACCTCCAGGATCCGCGCGACCTGTTCGTCCTCGCTCGTCAACGAGGCCCCCGGCCCGCGGCGGCGACCACGCGTCCGGCGAGGGAGCCGGCATGGTCCACGAGGGCACCGAGGCGATCCGCCGGCATGCCGGGGTAGAACGCCGCGCGCCACCCGGAGAAGCGTTCGAACAGCGCGAAGAGCCGCGCGTAGGCCGCGGCGCGCGGCTGGTCCGAGCGGCCTTCCGCGACCAGGGCCCGGTGGATGGCGGGAAGCGCGTCCGCGGGACCGAGCGCGAGGAACGTCGTCTGGGCGGCGTGCCGGACCCCGGGGTGGGGGTCGTCCAACGCGCGGAGGAGCGCGTCCGCCACCGACGGGCGTCCCCGGGCGCGGAGCGCGCTCGCCGCGGCCATCCGTACCTGCGGGCTCGGGTCGGACGCCAGCAGCGGCAACAGCGATCGGTTCGCCTCGGCGCCGTAGGACGCGGCGATGCCGGGCACCGCCGCCTGCCGAACGGCCCACGCCTCGTCTTGGAGCGCGATCGACAGCAGGGCGCGGAAGTCGAGGCGACCGGCGGCGATCGCCCCCTCGCGCCGGAGCAGGATCGCCGGGTCGGAGAGGGCTCTCGCGACCAGTTCGGGCGTCGCCTCCTCGGCGTCCACGGCGCGCGTGAACGCGGCGCGACGCCGGGCGAACGCGGGGCTGCGGAGGTCCCGCAGGAGCGACGGGTCCGCGTCCACGTAGCCGGGGTCGAGCCCGTAGCGGAGCCCGCTCCACAACGTCGCCGCGTCCTCGCGCGCGAGCGCTCCGGCGGCCCGGCCCTCGACCCAGAGCTTCAACGCGCGGTAGTCGATGCGGGCGAGAAGCTGGTCGAGATCCACCCGGAGGAGGCCGGGTCGGCGCTCCCACGAAGGCGCGAGCAGGGAGACGACCTTGCCCGGCTCGACCGTCGAAGCGAGAAGGTCCACGCCCGCGCCCCGAGGCGCGACCCTCCCCGCGGCGAGCGCCTCGGCGAGCGGCGCGGCGGCGGCGGCACCGCCGTCGCGGACGTCCGACGCGGTGACGTCGGTCGGCGCGTGGATCCACGCCTCGACGCGCCTCCGGTTCGCCGCGAGGGCCTCGGCGGACGGCGACTCCTCGGCGCGCGCCACCCGCAGCCGCACCCCCTCGAGCTCCGGCGCCATCGCGCTCTCCCCGAGGGTCGCGAGCAGGACGCGGGCGGCGCCCGGACGGTGGTCCTGCAGCAGCTTCGCGAGGCGGAAGCGCGCCGCGACGACGTCCAGGCCGGCTCCGGCCGGCACCCGCGCCGCCTCGCGCGCCGCCTTCGGGAAGTCGCGCGCGTAGCGGTCCTTCAGGCGGGAGGCGAGCGTCGGGTCTCCGCCGGGCCGGTCCTCCGCCTGGATCCACGTGGCGAGCGCTCCGGCGGGATCCGCGAGCCGCCCCCAGGCCTGCTCGGGCAGGGCCCGGAGGAGCCGGCGCGCCCGTTCGTGGTCGCCCTCGCTGGTCGCGGCGCGGGCCTGGAGCACGGCGACCTCGGCCGCCGCCGCCTCCGGGATCGTGTCGGGCAGCGCGCTCTCGAGACCCGCGGGCCCGGTCTCGGCCAGGGCCTTCCGGGCGCCTTCGACGAGGCGGTACGGGGCGGCATCGACGAGGGCTTTCGCCGCTTCGAGCCGGCGGCGTCCCTCCCCCTGCCACGCTCCGAGCGGGTCGTGGACGAGACGCGCGAGGATCGGGTCCGGCGCGTCGCCTTCGGCCACGAAACGGAAGAACCGTCGCGTCGTCTCCTCGCCCGCCTCGCGGAGCAGCAGGAGGGCTTCGATGCCAGTGGTCTCCGCGTCGGTGGTGTCGCCGCGCACGACGTCCTCGACCGCCTCCGCGACGCCGCGTCCGGTCCGGATCCGGGCGGCCGCCACGACCCACGGCGCCACCGTCTTCCCGCGCGCCCCGGCCGCCTCGTACACCGCCGCCGCCAAGCCCTCCGCGACGAGTTCCACGGGGACCCGGCGGCCGGCCGTGAGCAGCTCGAGGTTCACGTCCACGCGCTCGCGGCGGCGACCGTCGCGGATCTCGTACGTGATCGCGAGCGCCCGGTCCTCGTCGCCGAAGGGACGCAGCACGACCCGGGGCGCTCCGTGCGCGCGGGCGTCGAGGCCCGTCGTGCTCGCGAGACGGTCCACCGCCGCGGCGACCGTGTCCGGCCACGCGCGGGCGATCCGGTCCGCGCGCTCGTCCCCGGGGGCGGCCGGGAGGTCCGTCTCGGCGGTCACGCTCCCGGGGGTCACGCTCCCGGTCGGCGGCGCCCCGGCCTCCGCCTCGTCGGGCGTCCCCTCGGCCCGGGGCGCCCCCTCCTGCCCCTCGGGCGGCAGCCCGCCGCGGCACGCCACGAGGAGCGCGAGCGCGCCGACGAGCGCCCAGGGGAGCGGAAGGCGGCGGACGGAGCCGGACACGGCCCCCCAGCTTCGCCCGGCGCGTTCACCGGGAGGTCACTTCTCCCAGGAGCGCCCGGACCGTCCGCCCCGGGTCGTCGGGATCGGCGAGCGCCCGCACGGCGGCGACGCCCGCCGCCCCGGCCTCCAGGACGGCCGCCGCCGTGGCCTCGTCGATCCCGCCCAGCGCGACGACGGGCAGCGGGCACGCGCGGGCGAGCCGGCCGAATCGCTCGACCCCGAGCGGCCGTCCCTTCCCGGGGACGGGGAAGACCGGCGAGAGGACGACGTGGTCCGCGCCGGCGCGCTCGGCGCGGACCAACTCCTCCTCGTCGTGGCAGCTCACGCCCAGGCGACCCGCGAAATGCGGGCGGAGGCGGTCGGGCGGCGGGGCCCGGTGGCCGAGTTGCACGCCGTCCGCCTCGACCGCCAGGGCGACGTCCACGCGATCGCCGACGAGCAGCGCCCGGCCCGTGCGCGTCGTCAGGGCCCGGAGCGCCCGGGCGCGCCGGTAGACCGCCCGGCCCGTCGCGTCGGACATCCGAAGCCAGAGCGCGGTGACGCCCGCGAGGAGGAGCGCCTCGAGGCGATCCTCCCTCGTCGCCGCGGCCTCGTCCACGACGCCCACGAGGCGGAGCGCGTCGGGCGGGTGCATCACGCGTCCTCGAAGAGAAGCTCCGCGAGGCCGCGGACCACGCCGCGGCGCCCGCCGATGCGGCGAATTCCGACGAGCACGCCCGGGAGGAAGCACTCCCGTCCGACGACGTCGTGCTCGAGGCGCAACCGCTCGCCCGCGGACCCGAACCACACTTCCTGGCGGGCCACGACGCCGGGCACGCGCAGGCTGTGCACGAGCACACCCTCCACGTCGAGGCCGCGCGAACGCGCCGTCGCGTCGCCGGGGGAGCGGGCTCCCGCGGCGGCGATCCGTCGCGCCGTGTCGAGGGCGGTTCCGCTGGGCGCGTCGACCTTGCCCTCGTGGTGGGCCTCGACGATCTCGGCCGCCGGCAGGTGGCGCGCCGCTTCCTCGGCGAACCGCTGCAGGAGGATCATTCCGATCGCGAAGTTGGGCGCGACGAGCAGGCCCACGCCCGCTTCGCGCGCTTCGGCGTCGAGGGCGTCCACGTCCTCGGGCGAGAACCCCGTCGTACCGATCACCCCTTGCGCGCCCGCGGCGATGACGGCGCGCGCGTTGGCGACCGCCGCCGCGGGTTCCGTGAAGTCCACGACGACGTCGGCCCCTGCGCCGCGCGCGATCGCGAGCAGGTCGTCGCCCTTCTCGACCTCGCCCACGACGCGGACGCCGTCGGCGGCGCGGAGCCCGGGCAGTAGCGCGCGCCCCATCCTCCCGCGGGCCCCCGAGAAGACGACGCGGATCTCGGGCATCCCTCAGCCCCTCCTGCCGGCGTGTCGCGCGGCGAACGTGTGCACGAAGAGCTCCTGCTCAGGCGTCTCGATGGACCCGGGGCGGCGACGCCGCACGAGCGCGACCGCTTCCTCGGGGCGCATCCCGTCCGCCGCCAGGAACGCGGCGAGCACCATGCCGGTCCGGCCGCACCCCGCGCGGCAGTGGACGACGACGCGGCGACCGGCGGCCCGCTGCTCCTGCACCCACGCCCAGGCCGCGTCGAACTCCTCCGGCGTCGGGACACCGAAGTCCTCGATGGGCTGGTGACGCCAGGCGAGGCCGAAGGCCTCCGGATCGCCGGGCGGCGGCTCGTGCGTGAGGGAGAGGACGGCCCCGACGCCGTGCTCCACGAGCCCCGGCCACACCCCCTTCCGGGGAAGCGCCATCCCCGCCAGGTCGTCGGACACCCACGAGAAATTGGAGACGCCCTCGATCCCTTCCGGCATGGCCCCTAGGTAACGGAGGAAACGGGGGCGGCCCGCGGAAAAGCGGCCCCGACGAGACGCGCCTTTGCACGGCGGTGCCCGGGACGTACCGTCACGCGGGCCGTGGACGACGCCACCAAGACCGTCATCGCCCTCGCGTTGGTCTTCGGTGGCGCGATCATCCCCCGGGTCGGCCTCGATCTGGTCGCCGTCCTCGCGCTCGGCTTCCTCGTCGTCACGGGAGTGCTCACCTCCAGCGACGCCGCGGCGGGCTTCGGCAACGAGACGCTCCTCGCCGTGGCCTGCATGTTCATCCTCGCCGAGGCGCTCCAGCAGACCGGCGCCTCCGAACGGGTGGTCCTGCTGGCCCGCCGCGCGTCGGGCCGCGGGCTGACCCGCCTGTTCCTCCTGCTGCTCCCGGTCGTCATGGTGCTCTCGGCGCTCATGAACAACACGGGGGTGGTCGTGCTGCTGCTCCCCGCCTTCGTCGCGATCAGCCAGGACCGGGACATCCCGGCGAGCCGCCTGCTCATCCCGCTCTCCTACGCCGCGATCCTCGGCGGCACGCTCACGCTCGTCGGGACGACGACGAACCTGCTCGTGGACGGCATCGTCCGCGGCGCGGGAAGACCCGGCCTCGCCTTCCTCGACTTCCTCCCCATGGGGCTGGTGTTCTGCGGGATCGGCTTCGCCTACCTCGTCGCCTTCGGTCACCGGCTCCTGCCCGACCGCATCGGGCTGACGACGCTGGTGGACCGCGGCTATCGATCCGACTACCTCACCGAGGTGCTGGTGGGCGCCGACTCCAAGCTGGTCGGTCGCAGCCTCCAGTCCCTCGGCTCGCTCGTCGAACGGATGAGATTCCTCCAGATCGTGCGCGGCGAGGAAACGGTCTGGCCGCCGTTCCACGACCTGCCGCTGCAGGAGGGCGACCTCCTCCTCGTGAAGGGACCGCCCGAAGACCTCGTGACCCTGATCCAGCAACGCGGGCTCGTCGGCCCTCCGGACTCGGAGGGCGGCGGACGCGTGTCCGGCGTCACGCTCGACCTCGGCGAGGTCGTGGTCGCCCCCGGCTCCCGCCTCGCCGGCGAGACGGTGCACGGTGCGGCGCTCCGCCGGCGCTTCGGTGCCGTCGTGCTGGCCGTGTTGCGCCGCGGCGAGCACCTCCGCCAGCACCTCGGAACGATCACGCTTCGCATCGGCGACATCCTCCTCGTCCAGGGGAAGGAGGAGGACCTGATCCGCCTCTCGGAGTCGCCCGACCTGATCCTGCTCGGCGGCGCGCGCCCGCGGGCGGTCAAGCGTCACAAAGCCCCGCACGCCGTGGGGATCACGCTCGCCGCCCTCACCCTGGCCGCGCTCGGCCTCCTGCCGCTCGCCCTCGCCGCGCTCCTGGCGAGCGTCGCCCTGGTCGCGGGCGGCTGCCTGACCAGCGGTCAGGCCTACCGCGCCGTCAACCTGAAGATCGTGGTGGTCCTCGGCTGCATGCTCGCCGTGGGCCATGCCGTGGACATCACCGGCATCGCCGAGATCGGCGCGCGGACGCTCATGCAGGTGGGGCACGGCATCGGCACGCTCGGCGTGCTCTCGGCCGTGTACCTGACGACGGCCATCCTCACGGAGATCGTCACGAACGCGGGGACCGCGAGCATCATGGTCCCCGTCGCCCTGAAGGCGGCCGAGTTGGAGGGCGCCTCCTACCTCCCCTTCGTCATGGCGGTGGCCTTGGCGGCGTCGGTGAGCCTCCTGACGCCCATCGGGTACCAGACGAACCTGCTCGTGTACGGCCCCGGCGGCTACCGCTTCGGCGACTACATCCGCGTCGGTCTTCCCCTCACCCTGATCCTGTGGATCGTGGCGACGTTCCTCCTGCCCGTCGTCTTCCCCTTCTGACCCGCATCGAGGCGCGACGTCAACGCGACGAGGCGCGGTACGCCCGGATCACGGCCGCCGGCCCGCCCCGCAAGGCGACGCGTCCGTCGCACAGCCAGAGCGCCTCCGAGCAGAGGCGTTCGAGCACGGGCAGGTCGTGGCTCACGAAGAGGATGCCCGTGCCGCCGCGGCGCAGGTCCTCCACCCGCCGGTAGCAGCGCTCGCGAAAGGCCTCGTCGCCTACCGACAGCACCTCGTCCACGAGCAGCACGCGCGGATCGGCGTGGACGGCGACCGCGAAACCGAGCCGCGCGTACATGCCGGTGCTGAACTGCTTGACCGGCGCGTCCATCGCGTCCTCGAGCCCCGCGAACGCGGCGATCTCCCCCATGCGCCGCCGGAGGTCGCGCCGCCTCAACCCCAGGATCGAGCCGTGCAGCAGGACGTTCTCGCGGCCGTTCAACTCGGGGTGGAACCCCGCGCCCACCTCGATCAGCGCCGAGAGGCGGCCCCGGACGCGGACCTCTCCCGTGTCCGGCGGCGTGATGCGCGCCACGACCTTGAGGAGCGTGCTCTTGCCCGCGCCGTTCGCTCCCATCACGCCGAAGCAGCAGCCCGGAGCGACCTCGAGGGAGACGTCCTCCAACGCGCGGACGCGGCGCACCCCTTCGCGACGCCCGCGGAACCAGCGTTGCACGCTGTCCCGGAGGCTTCCGTAGGCGGCGACGCCGCGGCGGTACGTCTTCGCGACGCTTCGTACCTCGAGCACGGCGGGGGCGGGCGCGGTCGTCATACCGCGTCCGCGAAGCGTCGTCCCGCGCGGACGAAGACCGCGTAGGCGAGCAGGAGGAACGCGAGGGACGTCGCCGCTCCGGGAATCCAGACGGCCGCCGCCGGGCCGCGGCCGTCCAACGCCGCGGCGCGCAGTCCCTCGACCACGCCGGTCAGGGGATTGAACGCGAGGACGTCGCGCCACGGAGCGGGCACGACGTCGAGCGGGTAGACGATGGGCGTCGCGAAGAAGACGACCTGGAGCAGGAGCGGCAGCGCGTGCTTCACGTCGCGGTAGTAGACGTTCACCGCCGCGCCGAGCAGCGCGGGCCCCGTCGCGGCGACCACCAAGGCCCCGACGGCCGGAAGGAGGGAGACGAGCGCCGCCACCACGTGTCCGCCCGAGGCGGCGACGAGGACCACCCAGAGCACGGCGCCGGCCGCGAGATCGAGCGCGGCGGCGGCGATGGCCCCCACGACGAGGGCCTCGCGGGGAAACCAGATCTTGCGGACGAGGCTGGCATTCTGCACGAACGTGGGAACGGCCGCGCTGACGGCGGTGTGGAAGAAGGTCCAGGCGAACAGCCCCGTGTAGGCGAAGAGCGCGTAGGAGGGTCCGCGCCCGCCGACGCCCAGGAACCGGTGGAACACCAGGGTGGCGACGGCCATCAGCGCGAGAGGCTGGACGAGCGCCCAACCCGCACCGAGCCACGCCTGCCGGTAGCGAACCGCCACCTCGCGCAGCGCGAGGCTTCGAAACACGCCCCGGTGTCCCCAGGCCTCGCGGAGGGGGGCGAGTCGCCCGCGCGCGGGAATCACGGTGACGGCGTCGTCGTCCACGCCCCTTCGACTACCGGGGGACGTCCGTCCGTGCAATCTCCGAAACCCCCGGGCCCGCGGGCGGTACGGCTCGCTGGAGTCGCCCCCCGGAGGAAACGATGGCGCCCGCCGACGTCCGACACCTGCTCCGCCGCGCCGCCTTCGGTCCCGATCTCGACGGGTGGCCCTCCTGGCGGGGCCTGTCCTACGAGGACGCCGTCGAGCGTCTCGTCGCCGGCCTCGACGAGCCCGCGCCCCCCGACCCGGAGGGCTTCGACCCCTACGTCCCGGGGCGGATCCAGGAGGCGTGGCTCGTCCGGATGCGCGCCTCGCCCGCCCCGCTCGCCGAACGCCTCGCCCTCTTCTGGCACGGGCACTTCGCGACCTCCGACGCCAAGGTGCGCGACGGCAGCCTCATGTGGCGCCAGATGCGGGTGTTTCGCGCGCACGGCGGCGGCCGGTTCGCCGATCTCGTTCGCCGCGTGCTGCGCGAGCCCGCCACGCTGCGGTGGCTCGACGGGGACGCGAACGTCGAGCGTCATCCCAACGAGAATCTCGGCCGCGAGCTGATGGAGCTCTTCACGCTCGGCGTCGGCAACTACGGCGAGGGCGACGTCCGCGAAGTCGCGCGCGCCCTCACCGGTCACGGCACGCGCGGTTCCCGCTACCGCTTCGACCCCGCGCTCCACGACCACGGGAACAAGCGCGTCCTCGGGCGGACGGCCCGCTTCGACCTGGACGATGTCGTCGAGCACCTCTGCGCACAGCCGGCCTGCCGCCGCTTCGTCGCGACGCGGCTCCTGGTCCACCTCGCCGATCCCGAGCCGCCCGAGGCCGAGATCCGGCGCGTCGAGGCCGCGCTCGAAGCGAGCGACGGCCGGATCGGAGCGGCGCTTCGTGCCCTCTTCCTCTCGCCGTGGTTTCGCGACCCGGCGCGCCGGCATCGCATCGTGCGCTCGCCCGTGGACTTCGTGGTCGCGGCCAGCCGCGCCTGCGGCGCTCCCGTCCGCGCGCCGCTCGCGACCTCCCGGCTCTCGAAGATGGGCCAGACCCTCTTCAAGCCTCCCAGCGTGAAGGGTTGGCCCGCCGGCACGGACTGGATGACCGCCTCGGGCGTCGTCGCGCGCATCGAGACGGCGCGCTGGATCGGCGAGGCGGCGGACGCGGACGGGGCGCCCGCGGTCCTCGACGCAGCCTACGGGCCGACGGTCCCGCCCGCGCTCCTGAGGCTTCTCGCGCGCACGCCTCGCGCCGGCCGCGTCGGTCGGATCCTCGCCTCCCCTTCCTTCCAACTCGCCTGACGGAGGACGCCCTCGTGAGCCACCCCACCCGACGCGCGCTGCTCGAGGCCCTCGGTGCCGCCGGCCTGGCCGCGCTGCTGCCCCGCGGCCTGCTGCACGCCGCGCCGTCGCGGGGAGCGCGGACGGTCGTCTTCCTGCACCTCCGCGGCGGGAACGACGGGCTGAACGCCATCCTGCCGCCCGATCGCGACCGCTACCGCCGCCTGAGGCCGACGCTCGCGCTTTCCGACGCGGCGGTGCTCGGTGAGGGGCGCGAGGTCCACCCGTCGCTCGCGCCGCTGGCGGAACTCTACGGGGAAGGGCGCCTCGCCGTCGTCGAGGGCGTCGGCTGGCCGCGCCGCGAACTCAGCCACTTCCGCAAGACGGCGATCTGGCACGCGGCGTCGGAACGGACCGGCGAGGGCTGGGTCGCGCGGGCGACGGCGGGTGCGACCGACGGCCGTCTCTCGAGCGTGGCCGTGGACCGCGAGCCGCCGCTCCTCTTCCACGGAGCGGGCGCGGACACCCTGACCTTCCTGGACCCCGCCGCGCTCGCGCTCCCGCCGGGGTCCGGTGACCTCCGCGCGCTCTACGCGGCCACCGCGCTGAGGGGCGACCTCCGCGGGGCGGTCGCGCGCCGCGGCGCCGCGGCGCTCGAGACGGCGTCGCGCCTCGCACGCCTGGAGGCGGTGGATCTCGGCCGGCCCGACGCGCTGGCGAAGGCGCTCGGCCTCGCCCTCTCGCTCACGAGGGCCCTGCCGGGGCTCCGGGCGGTCCACCTCGCCCAGGACGGCTACGACACGCACGCCGGGCAGGCCCGCGTGCACGACCGGCTCCTGGGAGAGCTCGCGGGCGGCCTGGTCGCGTTCCAGCGCGCGGCCGACCGCCTCGGGCTCGCCCGCCGGGTCGTCGTCGTGGCCTACAGCGAGTTCGGCCGGCGCGCGGGAGAGAACGCCTCCGCGGGAACCGACCACGGAACGGCCGGTCCGGTCCTCTTCGTGGGCGACGGTCTCACCGGCGGCTTCTTCGGCCGCCCTCCCGTCCTGGATCCCCTCGAGGACGGCGATCCCGTCCCGACCACGGACCTCCGGCGCGTTGTCGCCGAGGTCCTGGCGGGGGCCTGGCACCTGGACCCCGTCCCCGTCGTGGGAAGCCACGCGCCGTTGGAGATCCTCTCGTGAAGCACCGCACCCTCCTTCTCCTCGCCTTCCTCGTCGCGCTGCCGGCGTGGCCCGCCTTCGCCCGCGACCGACCCTTCCGCCTCGCGTCCTCCGATCTGGAACTCCTGCCCGTCCACGACGAGGAGTGGGTCCTCCTCGCCCGGGATCACCCGGACGTGATCGGCCGGATGCTGGTGCTCGCCCGTCACGTCGGGAAGGTGACGGAGAACCTGGCCCGACGCGAGAACCCCGCCGACGCGGGCTCGCGGGGGCTTCGCGCGGACGTCGATCGGACCGTCGCCGATCTCGCCGACCTCTTCGAACGGATCCGGGTGCCGCTCGCGCGACTCGGCGTGGACGACGACATCCTCGCCGTCGTGCGCAGCGCGCCCGAGGGCCGGCTCCGCCCCCTGCGCCAGGCCCTGCGGCTGGTGCCGCGGGCCCCCGGTCTGGACGCGGGGACCCGTGCCCTCCACGCGGATCTCGGCGCGGCCGTGGAGGGCGCCCTGCTCTCCCTGGACGACGCGGTCCGGAGGCAGGCGATCGAACACCGCTATTGGCGCGTCGTGGACGCCACCCTGGATCGCGCCCAGCGGACCTGGCTCCGCCGACGTCTTCCAAGCGACGTGGCGAAGTCGCCCGACCTGATCGGCCACGTCTTCACCCTCCCGGGGCTCGACGCCTCGCAGATCGCGCGGCTGCGATCCCTGCTCGTCGGCGTCCAGGCGGCGACGGCGCCCGACCGGGCGGCCATGGGGCGCGGTGACCTCACGGCCGCGATGCGCCTGGCCGGCGCCGCGGCCGACGCGTGGGACGAGGGCATGGGCATCCTCACCAGCGAGCAGCGCGCCGCGCTCGCGGCGAGGCCCCCGCGTCTCTCGGCCAAGGAGCGGGCCGAGGGTCTCGAGGAGGTGGTCCGGGCGGCCGGGCTCACCCCCGCACAGCTCCCGGCGGCGCGGGCGCTCCAGCGGAAGTACGCGCCCGTCAAGGGCCGGCTCGCCGAGGCCCTGCTCGCGGCGGCGATGCGCACCCGGGGGGAAGCGCCCGAGAGCCCGGCCTACGACGCGGCCGAGGCCCTGCGGATCGCCGCCTACGCCGACGCGCTCGCCTCCGGACGCCGGGCCGCGCGGGAGGTGTTCGGGGACCTGCTGACCCGGGATCAGATCCTCGCCTGGGTTCTCGGACCGACGGGATAGAGTTGGCCGGAGCACCGTCGCGGGAGTCCCTTCTTGGAGCAGCATGCGGTCGTCGTGGTCGGAGCCGGGTTCGCGGGAGCGGCGACGGCGTGGCACCTGGCGGGCATGGGCCAAGGGGACGTGGTGCTCCTCGAGAGGGAGCCGGTGCCCGGCTTCCACTCGTCGGGGCGCAACGCCGCACTCGTACGCGAGCACGTGGAAGCGGCGGCGTGGCAGCCCCTGACGCGCGACGGCGCGGCGTTCCTCCGGGGCGAGGCACTGGCCGGGTTTCGGCCGACGGGCAGCCTCCTGCTCGGGCTCGGCGACACCGAGGCGTCCGATCGGGTCCCCATCGCGCGGGGCCGGGGGCGCTGGTGCCCCGACGACGGCGTCGTGGACGTGGCGGCGCTGCTCGCGTCGTACCTCAAGGGTCGCGACGTGCGACTGGGTTGCACGCTCCGTGGATTCGAGCGCGCACCCGACGGCCTGCTCCTCCACACGGACCACGGCCGGTTCCTCGCCGGGACCCTCGTCAACGCGGCGGGGGCGTGGGCCGGGCGCGTCGGCGGGCTCGACCTCCCGACCACGAACCGCCACCTCTTCGTGACGGGTCGGATGCCGGATGTCGATCCGTCCTGGCCGTTCGTCTGGGATGTCGGACACGGCCTGTACTTCCGCCCGGAGAGCGGTGGACTCCTCCTCTCCCCCTGCGACGAGACCGCCGCCGAACCCGGCGACTACCGGCAGGAGGAGGAGCAGTTGGTCCGCCTCGGCGAGTTGGTCCGCGACCACCAGCCGGGCCTCGGCGACCCGTCCATCGCGTACCGGTGGGTCGGTCAGAGGACGTTCGCACCGGACCGCTTGCCGGTGATCGGCTTCGATCCGCGCGAGCCCCGACTGTTCCACGTGGCGGGCCTCGGCGGGCACGGCGTGACGTCGTCTTGGGCGGTCGGCCGTCTGGCGGCGACGGCCCTTCTCCGAGGCGGGAGCGACCCAGGCCCCTACGACCCCCTGCGCGCGGTCAGAAGAGAGGGTCCTCCAGCCGCTCCGCCAGCCGGTTGAGCTTGTCCACCTCGACCTTCAGGAACTCGCCGGCCTCCTCCACCGTCGCCGCGTCGCCCTTCGTTTCGGCGAGCATCTGGCGGACGAGGTTCAGCACGTGCGCGGCGTTCTTGAGGTCGTGCCGCACCTCGGCCCGGGCGGTGGGCCCCTCCGTCGCCCGGCGGTGGCGCGGGGTCGAGACGACCGCCGGGCCGGGCGGTGCCAGCTTGGGGTGTCTCAGGAGCGCCTTCACCTGCTCCAGGGCGAGCGGCTTCACCACGTGCTCGTCGAAGCCGGCGTCCGCGGAGCGGCGGCGATCGTCCTCCTGACCGTACCCGGTCACGGCGACGAGGAGCAGGTCGTCGAGCTCGGGCCTGGCCCGGACGGCCCGCGCGACCTCGTAGCCGTCGATCCCGGGAAGGCCGATGTCGAGCAACACGATCTCGGGGCGGAGTCGCTCGATCTGCTCCAACGCGGATTGGCCGTCGTGGACCGTCTCCACCTCGTGCGCCCCGAGCTTGCCGAGCAGCGTCGCGAGCATGCGCGCCGCTCCCGCGTTGTCGTCCACGACGAGGATCCTCCGCGTGCGGGCGTGCGAATCGGCCGGGGGCTCGGTATCGCGGTGCGCAGGCGGTTCCGCCAGGGGAAGGCGCACCACGAACCGGCTGCCACGGCCCGGGCCGTCGCTGTGGGCGGATACGGTGCCCCCGTGGAGCGCCGTCAGGTTCCTCACGATGGTGAGACCGATCCCGAGCCCCCCCTGGGCGCGGGGGAGGGAGCGGGACGCCTGCGTGAACAAGTCGAAGACCCGGGGGAGCAACTCGCGGTGGATCCCGATGCCGTCGTCCTGGACGACCACCTCGACCTCCCTGCCCCTCCGCTGGGCCACCAGCTCGATCCGTCCCTCGCCGTCCGTGTACTTCGACGCGTTGTGCAGCAGGTTCTCGATCACCTGCACGAGGCGGGCGGGGTCGGCGTCGAGCCACACGGGATCGTCCGGGACGCGGACCACGAGCTCCTGACGGCGGGCGTCGATCGAGGAGCGCACGGCCTCCACCGAGCGCCTGAGCAGGTTCGCGAGCTCGATGCGGTTCCGACGCAACGTGATCTTCCCGCGCATGATCCGCGATACGTCCAGGAGGTCGTCCACGAGGCGCACGATGTGATCGACGTGCTCCTGAATGAGCACGACCGTGTCTCGCGCGCGCGGGTCGCCCTCCAGCGTCAGGATGTCCAGACCGCTGCGGATCGGCGCGAGCGGGTTGCGCAGTTCGTGGGCCAGCATGGCGAGGAATTCGTCTTTGCGCCGGGTCGCGTCCCGGAGGTCCCGGTAGAGCCGGGCGTTCACGACGGCGATCCCCACGCGCAGCGCCAGATCCTCCGCCATCGCGAGGTCCTCGCGGCCGTAGCGGCGACCGGACCCGGCGAAACGGAGGGTCAGGGCTCCTTCCACCCGGCCGGCCACGGGGATCGGCACGCAGAGCCGGGAGCCCGCCCCGCCCTCCGTGGCGACGGCTCCGGCCTCCAGCTCCGGCTTCCCCGACTGGATGACGCGGACGGCGGCGGGGGTCGACTCGGTGGGTTCCGCCGCCTCGCTCTCGGCAGGGGCCGAGGCGACGCGCTTCGGTCGCCTCGTGTCGTCGAGCATGTCCATCGTGCAGGTGTCGGCGAAGTCGGGCACGACGAGCCGGACCACCTGCTGCAGCGCGTCCTCGCCGCCGGCGAGGGAGGACAGGATGCGGCTGGCCTCCGCCAGGAAGCGAAGGGACCGCGCCACGCGTTCGGAGCGGTCCTCGGCGGCGGCATCGGGCCGGGTCGTGGTCATCCGGGGTTCCTCGGCCGATGACCGTATCATTGGCGGTATGGCTGGAGCTCGGGAAGGAGGACCCATGAAGCGCTTCGTGCTCGCCGGAGTCGTTTGCCTCCTTGCCTCGTGCGGAGGCGGGGGCTCGTCTTCCGACCCCGGCGGAGGGGGACCTCCCACGCAGCCGACGGGCGGGGCCTCCGGACGCATCTCCTTCTTCGGCGGCGCGCCGGGCCTCGTGATCGACCAGGAGCCCAACGACGGCGCGGACGCCGCCCAAGGACTGGGAGAGATTCCCATCGGAGGTCGTTCGACGGTGATCGGCGAGGTCGACGCGGTGGCCGATCCGATGGACGGCTACGCCCTCGCGTGTACCCACCGGGCGCGCCTCACGGTCGAGCTGACGCTCCAGGACCCGGCATCGAACGAACTCGTCCTGAGCCTCTTCGAACCCGTCTCCATGCAGGTCGTCCGTGTCCTCTCGGCGACGGCCTCCCCCACGACGCTCCACGCGTACGTCAAGGGGCCCGTGCACGTCGTCGTGCGCGCCCAGGCGGGCGCCACCCGGTACGAGCTCGGAATCTCCGTGGACCTGCCCCAGGATCCCGTGGACGAAGGCGAGCCGAACGCGCCGCCCGGATCCGCCGCGTGGCTCGGTGCCTTCGAGCCGGGCGACGACCTCCGCATCGCGGGCGATGCCGATGCGTCGGGCGACGCGGAAGACGCGTTCCTCCTCCTCGCCAGCCGCGACCTGTCGCTGAACCTCGTGCTCGAGCACCCGGCGTTCACCGACTTCGCGATCGACATCCTCGACGCGACCGCGGATCTCATGGCCCCCGAGCCCCTCCGGACCTTCGACACGGCGGCGACGAGCCCGGAGACGGGCACGGTCGGGCTGGACGCCCCCACCCTGGCGCTCGTCGTCGTCCGGGCGGTCTCCGGACAGGGGCCGTGGCGCCTGACCCTCTCGGCCGGTGCGCCCGTCCAGACCACGAACGGCCTGCGTCTTCCGCGGCGCGTGCTCGCCGCCGCGTCGACCGAGGACCGGCGGCTCGGCCTTCGCGCGGGAGAACGCCGGTACGGCGCCACGCGGGACGACATCCTCGAGGGCGAGGTGATCGTCTCGGCCGACGAGGCGCCCGATCCGCGCGGCGTCGGCCGGATCGAGGAGGGTCACGGGCCGTGGCGGATCGTCCGCGTGGACACGCCGGAGACGGTCGACGCCGCCGAGCGCCGGCGGTTCACCCTCTCGCGCTCCTCGCTCCTCGGCATGCGGAGCCGCGGGACGGTGGAACCGAACCGCTGGGTCCACGCCTGCGTGGAGCCGGACGACACCTACTACGGCTACCAGTGGCACTACCGCCAGATCGGCCTGCCCGCCGCGTGGGAGATCACCACCGGCTCCTCCGACGTCATCGTGGCCGTGATCGACACCGGCCAGACGAACCATCCCGACCTGGCGGGCCGGCAGATCGCCGGCTACGACATGATCTCGATTCCGAGCGTCGCCGGCGACGGCGACGGCGTGGACGCCGACCCGACGGACGTGGGCGACGGCGGCAGCAGCGGCTTCAACTCCTGGCACGGGACGCACGTGGCGGGCACCATCGGCGCCGCGACGAACAACGGCAAGGGCGTCGCGGGGATCGCCTGGGGCGCGCGGATCATGCACGTCCGGGCCCTGGGCATCGGCGGCGGGACCGTCTTCGACATCGCCAACGCGGTCCGGTACGCGGCGCGCCTCTCGAACAACAGCGGGGTGCTCCCCGCGAACCGCGCCGACATCGTCAACATGAGCCTGGCGGGCCCCGGGTTCAGCACGGCGATGCGCGACGCGTGCGACGCGGCGAAGGCCGCCGGGGTCGTCCTGGTCGCGGCCGCCGGCAACGAGTCGAGCTCGGCGCCCTCGTATCCGGCGGCATACTCGAGCGTCATCTCCGTCGTCGCGGTGGACGCGACGAAACAGCTCGCGCCGTACTCCAACTTCGGCCCGACCGTGGACATCGCGGCGCCGGGGGGGAACCTGAACGCCGACGTGACCGGAGACGGCTACGCCGACGGTGTGCTGTCGACGCTCTGGGACGACTCGACGTTCCCGATGACGCCCATCTACGCCTTCTACCAGGGCACCTCGATGGCCTCCCCGCACGTGGCGGGCGTGGCGGCGCTCCTGCTCTCGGTCGCGCCCACGCTGACGCCCGACCAGGTCCGGATCGCGCTGGAACAGAGCGCGGAGGACCTGGGCGCGATGGGTCGGGACGACACCTTCGGCTGGGGCCTCTTGAACGCGGCCACCCTCCTCGCGCCGTACCGCGAGCAGGAACCGGTGGGGCCACCCGTGCTGGGCGTCTCGCCGCTCGTCCTCAACTTCGGGCCCGTGCTGACGCAACTGGACGTGGGCTTCTACAACGCGGGCGGAGGCCTGCTCGACGTGGACCCCGCCGTGGTCAGCACCGAGGAGGGCGGGAGCTGGCTTGCCATCCAGACGGTCGGGCCTCCCGACGACTCCATCGACGTCGGCGGCCTTCACGTCTCCGTGTCGCGGGCGGGGCTCCTGCCGGGGACGTACCTCGGCGCGATCGACGTGAGCTCGAGCGGTGGCTCCCAGCACATCACGGTGGCCATGACCGTCGAGTTCTCGCTCCCCCCCCACCGAACCTGGACATCCACGTGCTGGCGGTGAGCGCAGAGACCGGTGCCATCGTCCAGGAGACGACGGTCAACCCCGCGGGCACGTTGGCCTTCCAGTTTCCCGTGTTGCCGACGGGCGACTACCTCTTCCTGGCCGGCACCGACTTCGACGGCGACGGAAAGGTCGGTGAGTCCGGCGACTACTCGGGCGCCTGGCCCGTCGGGACCGACCCCCAGGTGGTGTCCGTGATCCAACACGGCGAGGTCTCGAACCTCGACTTCACCGTTCTCTTCACCGGATCCTTCCCGGCCGCGGCGACGAGCCCTTGACGCCGGCCGGGCGTCGGCTCGCCTTCCTCGCGCCGGCGCTTCTCGCGACCGGGGCGGCCGCGCTCGTCCACGAGACGGCGTGGCTTCGCTGCCTCGTGCCCGCGCTCGGCGCGGGCGCCCTGCCCGCCGCGGCCGTGTCGGCCGGCGTCCTTCTCGGCCTCGGCCTGGGCGCGGCCATCGGGGGACGTCTCGCCGATCGCACGCGCGCGCCCCTCTTCGTCCTCGCCGGCGCGGAGGGAACCGCCGCCGCGATGGCGTTCGCCCTCCCGCCGGTGGCGACGGCGCTGTCGGGCCCACTCGCCGATCCGTGGCCGCTGCTCCTGGCCGTGCTCGCCCTGACGGCGGTCTCGCTCCCGCTCGGAGCCTCGCTGCCGGCGGCGCTCCGCGTGGTCGCGCCTGCGCGGGAGGCGGCGGGAAGCGCCTTCCGTCTCCTCTACGGCGTGAACACGCTCGGGGCCGTCCTCGGCGTGCTCGCCGCCGCCGCGTGGCTCGTCGAGGCGCTCGGAAACCGCGGCGCGATCCGCGTGGCCGCGGCCGCGCAGGCGGTGGTCGCCGGCGCCCTGCTCCTCGTCGGTCGTCGTTGGCGGTCGCTGCCCGCCCCGTTCGCGTCCGAGCGCGCCGTGCGAGCGCCCGTACCCCGGCGCCTGCTCGCCGCCGCGGCGCTCGCCGGTGCCGCGGGTCTCGTCGTCCAGGTCGCCTGGGTCCGCCGCCTCCTCCCGGTGGTCGGCTACTCCACGCAGTCCTTCGCCGTCGTCCTCGCGACCTCGCTGCTCGGGATCGCCCTGGGAAGTCTCCTGCTCGGCCCCCGTCGCGGCGCGCCGAATCGCGAAACCGTGACGTGGATCCTGATCGTCGCCGCGGTTCCCGTCGCCTTCCTGCCCGACGCGGTGGCGGGGCTCGACGCCTGGGCCGCCTCCCGCCTCCTCGCCTCCGGGGCGGGGGCCGGCATGCGTCTGCTCGTCGGCGCCGCGGCCGCCGCGTTCGTCGTCGTCCCGTCCACGGTGTTCGGGGCCGCGGCCCTGCCTTGGCTCGTCCGGGCGGCGGCGCCGGACCCCGACCACGGGGGGCGGGCGACCGGCGCGCTGCTGGCCGCGAACGCGGGCGCGGCGGCCGCCGCCGCGCTCCTCACCGCCACGCTCTGGATCCCGGCGGCGGGCAGCGCGGGTGCGCTGCGCGGCGCGGCGGGCCTGTACCTCCTGGCCGCGGCGCTCCTCGCCCGGCGCGCGCCGCGCGCCGTGGCCGTCTTCGCCGGCGTGCTCCTCCTCCTGCAGCCGTGGATCCGCCCCGTGCCCGACGACGCCGCCTTCGAAGGGGTGGGCGCGACCTGGCGACCCGGGGCGTTCGCGCCCGCGGACGCGGTCCGCCGATTCGCCAAGGAGGGCCCCGTCGCGACGGTCGTCGTCCGCGATCGGGAGGGCGAGCGCGAGCTGTGGGTGGACGCGAAGATCGTCGCCTCGACGTTTCCCACCGACCGGCTCCACCTGGCGCTGCTCGGCCACCTCCCGATGGCGCTGTCGCCCACGCAGCCGCGCCGCGTGGCCGTCATCGGGCTCGGTACGGGCATGACCGCCCGGGCCGTCGCGAGCTGGAGTCCCGAGCGCCTGGACATCTACGAACTCGAACCCGCCGTCGCGGCGGCGGCGGCGAGCTTCGCCGACGAGGGGGGCGGTGTCCCCGAGGGCGCCACGGTGATCGAAGGGGACGGTCGCCGCGCGATCCGCCGGACGGAGACCCCGTACGACGTCATCACCAGCGACCCCATCCACCCCGGCGTGGCGGGCAGCGCGTGGCTCTACTCGCTGGAGCACTGGCAGACGCTCGCCCAGCGCGCGCCGGTCGTGGCGCAGTGGCTGCCGCTCTACCAGATGCGGGTGGGGGACGTGCGCCTCGTCGTCCGCACGTTCGCCGCGGCGTTCGCGTGTCCCTACGCCTTCCTGTCGGCCGAGGACGTGATCCTGATCGGCTGCCGCCAGCCGATCCACCTCGACGAGGCGCGGCTGCGCCGCCGCTTGGAGGGACCGCCGGGGCGTCGCCTCGCGGCGTTCGGCCTGGACGCGCCGGGGCGGCTGCTCGGCCTCCTCGTGCAAGGCCCGGACGGGTTGCGCCTCTTCGGCGGCGGCGGGGTGCTCAACACCGACGACCGCCTGCTGCTCGAATTCAGCGCCGGGCGCAGCCTGGACGTCGAGGAGAGCGGCCATCTGGCCGGCCTTCTCGCCCTCGACCGCACCCCCGCCGCCTCCCTCCTCGACGGTCCGCCCTCGACGGCGTTCGAGAAGGAGACGGCCGAGGCCCGCACGTTCCGGCGGGCCCAGCGGAGTTGGGTGGACGGCGACGACCCGCGGGCCGAACGTCTCTTTCGCCGCCTCGCCGACGCGCACCCCGACGACGTGTACGCGCGGGTCCAGTGGCGCGATGCCGCCCTCGCCGTGGCACGGACGGCCGCCGACGAGGGCTGGGACGAGAAGGCGCTCGAACGCGTGAAGCGGGTGCTGGCGGTCCCCTCCCTCCTGCCCCGCCAGCGGCTGGATGCCGTCGAGATCCTCTTCGACGCGGGCTGGGTGGAGCCGGCGCGGGAGGCCCTGGACGCGCTTCCCGGTGGGCACGCGTGGCCCCGCGCGAAGCGCCTGGCCCGCGAGATCGGATCGCGCTGAGCGCATCCCGATCCCCGCGGGCTATCCTCGTCGGCCATGCGACGTCGCCTGCTGCTCCTCCTCGTGCTCCTCGCCGGCGGGATGCTCGCCGTTTCCGACCGCACGGCGCGCGGCGATCGAGGACGCGACCGCGCCCTGGGGGCGAACGCGTGCCAGCAGTGCCACCCGATGCCCTGGCAGGCGTGGTCCACCTCCAGCCACCACCTCACGCTGGTCCCCGCCCGCCCCGACACGGTGCCGCCGGCCGTCGTGGCGGAGGAGACCGTCGTCCACCCGCCCGGTCGGACGACCTGGATCGCCCGCGGCGAGGGCGCCGACCTGCGCTATGTCGCCCGCACCGTCGGGCCCACGGGCGCGGTGGAGGATTTCCCGCTGTCCTACGTCGTGGGTCGGAATCGGATCAACATGCTCCTCACGACGCTCGAGGACGGGCGCCTCCAGGTCCTGCCCTCCATGCGCGAGGTGCCCACGAAGCGCTGGTTCGACTACACCGCACTCGTGTTCGGCGCGCCCGAGTCCGGGCCCTGGACGCCCCCCGTCGTGAAGCCCGGAGACCGCTCCTTCTGGACCGGCCCCGTACGCGCCTTCGGGCCGCACTGCATGGGCTGCCACGTGAGCGGCGAGACGGTGGCGGCTCCCTCGGCCGACGGCGTCCTCGGGGCACGCACCTGGCGCGCCCTCGGTGTGGACTGCGAGCAGTGCCACGGACCCGGCGCGGGACACGTCGCCCACCAGGGCGGCGCCGGTGGGGAGGATCCGATCCTCTCGTTCACGGGGTTGTCGCGGCACGCCTCGCTCGGCGTGTGCCTCGGGTGCCACATGGAGGGCGAGAAGATCGACCGGGAGATGCGGCCCGGCGAGGACATCTTCGAACACATCGACCCGACGCTGCTGGACGATCCCGAGCGCGTGGACGCCCTCGGGCGCCAGCTCGAGCTCGTCTACGACGGTGTGTCGTTCCTCAGCAGCCGGTGCGCGACCGAGGGCGAGATGACGTGCGTCACCTGCCACGATCCGCACGGCAGCGACCTCCCGACGCAACTCCTCGCCCCCGCCGAGTCCCCGGACCTCTGCGCGTCCTGCCACGAGGAGATCGCGGCGCACCCCGAGACGCACGCCCATCATCCCGCCGGCGGACCGGGTGGGCACTGTGTCGACTGCCACATGCCGAAGCTCGTGATCGAGCGAGGCCACGGGGTGAAGACGGATCACACGATCTCCATCCCCCGTCTGGACGTCGTGAGCGACCGCGTCGCGGCCGACGCCTGCACGTGGTGCCACCAGGGGGAGCGCGGCGCGCCGCTCGACGTCCCGCCGCTCACGCACGAGGCCCTCGCCCGCGCGCGGACGCGCTGGTGGCCCCAGGCGCGACCGCTGCCCTCGTGGGTGCGGGGCATCGCCGCGGCGCGCCTCGACCACGAGGGAAGCGACGAGACGATCGCCACGCTCGCGGGCGTCCTCGGCTCCGAGGCCGCCCCGCGGCTCTACCGCGCAACGGCCGCCCTCCTCCTCGGTCGCTTCCCGGTGAAGGCCCGTGCGATCCTCCTCGAGCGCGCCTTCGACGCGGATTCCCTGGTCCGCCGGGAGGCGCTCGCCGCCCTCGGGCCCCTCGCGGGCGACGACGTGGACGCGGCGCTCACCCGCGCCCTCGCGGACCCCTCGAAACCGGTCCGCCGCCGCGCGGCCCGGACGGCCCTCGTGGGTTGGACGCGGGTCCAGGGGAACCGCGCGCTCCTCGACGCCGTCCTGCCGGTGCTCGAGAGGGACGCCGCCGACGGACCCGACGACGACCTGCGCTGGTTCCGTCTCGCCGCGGCGCGGGAGATCGCCGGCGACCTGGAGGGCGCGCTCGCGGCGTACACCCGCCAGGCCGTCCTCGACCGATTGAACCCCTTCGTGCCGCGTCGGATCGCGGCGATCCGCGCGCTACTGGCCGAGCGAAAGCCGCCGAAGTAGCTCGGCGGCGACCGTCTCCGCCATCCTCCGGTAGCCCGTCTCGTCGAAGTGGTATCCGCCCCGGAGCTTCCTCCCGCGGTGCGACTCGTCGCGGAAGATCCCGAAGAGCGGCGGTGGCCCCTCGGCCGGGCTCGCGATGTCGAGCACGGGGCCGGCAGCCCGGAGCACCGCCTCGAGGCGCCGGTGCTCGCGGAGCGGCCGCGCGTCGCTCCACGCCTCGGGGTCGGCCTCGGCCAGGTATGCCGCCTGCGGACGGATCGAGGCGACGATGACGTCGAACCCCTTCTCCCGGCCGAGCGCGCGCATCCGTTCGACGGCCAGGCGGACCTTCGCCTCCGACCGACGCCAGTCCGCCTCCGCGACCTCGGCGGCCGGGCGGTTCGCCGCTTCCCACGCCTGGAGCCCCAACCGGACGATCCAGCTCCGGCGCTTGACCCAGCCCGGAAGCGGGAGTCGCTCGAACAGGCGTTGCCGGCGGTAGACCCAGTGCCGCGTCACGTCGAGCGGTCGGAGGGCACCGTCCCGGACCTCGTACGTGGGGAGGCGTACGTCGTCGCCGAGGTCGTTCGCGTAGAGCGCCCACACGACGACGTCGGGCCTCCATCGGGGGAGCACGACCTCCTCGAACAGTCGCAGGTGCTGGTCGGGCCCCGAGTTCCCCATCCCCAGGTTCACGACGCGCGCCGGGTGCCCCGGACCCGAGAGGATCCGCTCCAGGACGGCCGGGTAGCTCGCGCCCCGCTCGACGGGATAGCCCAGCGTGAACGAGTCGCCCAGCGCGGCCACGCAAAGGACGGCCTCGGGCGTCCGGTAGGTCTCTTCGTCGAGGAGCGCGCGACGGACGACGATCGTCCGCGCGTCCGCCACGTGGTCGTCGGAGGTGACCAGGTAGTCCCAGGAGATCGCGGGTTTCGGGAGAACGAGGCGGAGCCCTCCTTCCACGACGAGCAGTGCGAGGAGGACGGCGCCGACGACGAGCGCGAGGCGTGTCGCCCCCCGCCGGACCGCGCGGGCGAAGGCCCTCACCGTCCCGCCTTCCCACCGTCCGCCAGCAGGCCCAGGCGCTTGGCGAGGCGGTGGAGGTTGCCGCGGTGGAGTCCCAGCGCCCGGGCGGCCGCGGCCCAGTTGCCGCCGTGGCGGGCGACGCTCTCCCGGATCAGGTCGCGCCGGAACGCGTCCACCGCATCGCGGAGCGTGGGCTCGGGCCCGAGCGCGGGAGCCGGCGCGTCCGGGAGGTCACGGTCCCCCCCGGCAACGTCCCTTCCCAGGTGCCCCGGGCGGACGAGGACCGCGCTCCCCCGGGGAATCGAGGCCGATGCGCGCAGCACGGCGCGCGAGATGACGTTCTCGAGTTCGCGCACGTTCCCCGGCCACGGGCAACGAAAGAGGGCCCGCTCGGCGGCGGTGGTCAGGCGGACCGGGCCGAGCCCAAGGCGGCGCCTGGCGTTGTCGGCGAACATGCCCGCGAGCACGGCGACGTCTTCCTTCCGCTCGCGAAGCGGCGGCACGTGGAGCCCGTAGACGTTCAGGCGGTGGTAGAGATCCGCGCGGAAACGGCCCCGCTCGACTTCCTTCTCCAGGTCGCGGTTCGTCGCCGCGAGCACCCGCACGTCCACGGTGTGGAGGCGGTCGCTGCCCACGCGCTGGACCTCGCCCTGCTGCAGGGCCCGGAGGAGCTTGGGTTGCACGGCGAGCGGAAGCTCCCCCACCTCGTCGAGGAAGAGCGTTCCGCCGTCGGCGACCTCGAACTTGCCGGGGCGTTCGCGATCGGCGCCGGTGAACGCACCGGGAACGTGGCCGAAGAGCTCGCTCTCGGCGATCGACTCGGGGAGCGCGGCGCAGTTCACGTAGATGAGGGGCGCCTCGCGCCGCGCCGAGGTCTGGTGGAGCGCGCGGACGACGAGTTCCTTTCCCGTTCCCGTCTCCCCCGTGACGAGGACCGGGTAGTCCGTCCCACCGACGAGGTCGATCTCGTCCCGGATGCGCTCGAGGATCGCGCTCCGCCCCACCAGCAGCCCCCCCTGCCGCTCCCGCGCGGCCCGCATCAGGTCCCGAACGACGTTCTCCTGGCGGTGGGCGCGCATCTGCAACGCCTCGATCAGCAAGGCGGTGCGGATGGCCGCACCGGCCAGGGCTCCCAGGGCCTCGAGGAGATGCTCGTCCACCTGGTCGAAGGCGTGCGGCGCGAGCGCGTCGGCCGTCAGCGCGCCGACCAACTCGCCCTCGACGCGCAACGGACACCCCAGACAGGCGTGGATGTGTTGGAGTGCCTCCGCGTCGCCGGTCAGCAGGCCGTCGAACGGGTCCGGAAGCGGCGAGTCGGGCGGAAAGCGGGTGGGTCCCTCGCCGCGGCAGATGCGGTCGAGGCGCGGGTGTTCGGCGCGCGGAAAGCGGATGGCGAGGGCCTCCGCCTTGAGTCCGTGGGCGGCGAGGGGTACGAGCACCTCGCCTTCGCGTCGCAGCAGCACCGCGGCGTCGCACGGGACGACGCGCCGGACGGCCTGGACGACCCGGTCGTAGCGGTCGGCCGCCGTGAGCGACGACGTCAGGTCCGAGGCGAGGGAGGCGAGCAGGGACAGGGAGTCGGTTGTCGTTTCCACAACGTGCTATCCTATCGACAACTTCTCTCCGTTGTCAGATCGACGCATGAAGGCCATCAAGGCCCGGAAAAGTCGGCTCTGAAGTTTGGTCCCCGTCGTGCGAAGACCGGGGGCAAGGAGATCCACCATGCCCGAGACCGCATCCCCGTCCCCGTCCCCGTCCCTGTCCCGGCACACGCTGGCCGAGCTCGCGCTCACCCGGCCCGCGGCGAGCCGCGTGTTCCAGCGCCACCATCTCGACTTCTGCTGTTCGGGCGGCCGGACGCTCGCCGAGGCCTGCCGGAGTGCCTCGCTCGACCCGGAGGCGATCGCCCGCGAGATCGAGGCCGGGACGGACGCCGGCGCACCCGACGAGGAGTGGACGACGCTGGCGCCCGCGCTGCTCGTGGACCGGATCGAGGCGACATTCCACGCCCAGCATCGCCGCGACCTGCCCGAGCTGATCGCGATGGCGAAGAAGGTCGAGCAGGTGCACGGCGACAAGCCCTCGTGCCCCGAAGGCCTCGCGGGACACCTCGAGGCGTTCGCCCGCGACCTCGAACTCCACATGCAGAAGGAGGAGCAGATCCTCTTTCCGATGATCCGGCGCGGCATGGGCGACATGTGCGCGGCGCCGATCCAGGTGATGGAGTCCGAGCACGAGGACGCGGCGGTCGGGCTTCGCACGACGCGCGACCTCACCCACGACCTGGTCCCGCCCGGCGAGGCGTGCGTCACGTGGCGGGCGCTCTATCTCCGCCTGGAGGCCTTCGAGCGCGAGCTCATGGAGCACGCCGGCCTCGAGAACCACGTCCTCTTCCCCCAGGTGCTGGGCGCCGGCCGCTGAGGCCGACGGCCCGGGCCATGCGGCTCGGTCGACGAGACCCACCCGACGCGCGGTCCTCCTCCGGGCGGCCGTGCTCGGGGCGGGCGTCACCCTCCTCGGCTTCTTCGGCCGGGCGGTCCGTCGGCAGGCGCCCCCGATTCCCCGGAAGGTCGTCGTCGAGGGGACGGGCGACGGCCTCGCCACCCCGGCCCCACGCTCGACGGGCAGCCGGCGTGGCGCAAGGCGCGCCGGGCCCCTGGCCCCGGCCGCGTGAAGCGCCCGCGCCTACGCCGTCCGCGATGCCCGGCGTCTCCTCGACTACGCGAAGAGCCCCAGCGTGGGATAGCGCTTCCCGAGCACCGGCGACGGGTCCACGCCGAGCCAACGGTCGAGCACCGTGGCGTAGAGACTTCGGAAGTCGGTGGTGAAGACGAGGTCGCCGTTGCCGTCGAGGTGGTCGAGGCTCGGCTGGCGGCCGTAGAGCCCGCCCGTGACGCCGGGACCGAGGACGAAGCACGGTCCGGCCGTGCCGTGGTCGGTCCCGCCGGAGCCGTTCTCCTTCGGCCGACGCCCGAATTCGCTGAAGGTCACGAGCGCGACGCGATCGGCCGCGCCGTGCGCCTTCAGGTCGTCGAAGAAGGCGGCGCTCGCCGCGCCCAGGTCCTCCATCAGCCGGTCGTGGCGCGCGCGCTGGCCCGTGTGCGTGTCGAAGCCGCCCGTCTTGACGGTGTAGATCCGCGTCGGCAGCCCGCCCGCGATCAGGGCCGCCACGAGCGACAGGTCCCGTCCGAGGGTCCCGCGACGCGGGTACTCCGCGCCCGGGCGGTAGCGGCCCACGGCCCGGCGTACGCGCACCGACGAGGCCAGCGCGTCGGCCCCCTTCCGATGGAGCCAGGGGAGGACGTGGTCGCCCGCCGTCGCGGCGTTCAGGGCCTCGAAGGCGGCCTGCTCCTTCTCGCGCCCGATCCAGCGGTACGCCTCGGCGCGCCGAAACGAGATGGCCTGGTTCGTCCGGGCCGCGAGCGCGAAGGGCAGTTCCTCGCCGACGTTCACCGCCCCCTCGGGGCCCGCGTCCAGGGCGTCCCCGCCGTGGTCCAGCGCGCGCCCGAGCCAACCCGTCCCGACGCGGCGCCCGGCCGGGTCGGCGGCCTGCCAGATGTCCATGCTCTTGAAGTGGCTGCGATTGGGTTGCGGATAGCCCACGCCGAGCACGATCCCGAGATCGCCTTCCCTCCACAGGCGGTGCAGGGGCACGAGCCTCGGGTGCAGGCCGAGGCCGTCCCCGACCGGAAGGACCTCCCCGGGCTTCAGCGCGGTCGTCCGGCGGAGGCGGTAGTACTCGTCGTCCCCGTGGGGCACCACGGTCGAAAGACCGTCGTTCCCACCGGCCATCTCGAGCACGACGAGGATCGTGCGGGGGCGTTCCTCCGCGGCCAGCAGGCGGGTGGCCGCTCCGGGAACGAGCCCGAGGGAGGCGGCGCCGCCCAGGCCCACGAGCACGCTCCGGCGGGTCACCGTCCGTCGAGGGGACATCTCGTGCGAAGGCATGGCACTCCTACTCCAACTGGAACTCGGGCGTGGAGACGATCAGGCGGAGCAGGCCATGGAGCCGCTCCGCGCTCGCCGCGGAGGAGGCGGCAAAGGGCCCGTCGCCGCCGAGGTCGTCGATCAGCGTCTGCCGGGCCTCCGGCCCCATCGGGCGGGGCAGCAGCCGCAACACGTAGTGGTCCACGACGGCCGCGGTCGTGTCGAGACCGCGCACGGCGACGTCGGCCCGGGCGTCGTACCAGGGAGGGCCGGCGACCATCCCGCGCGCCCGGATCCCCTCCTCGGCCAGGGCCCGCCGGTCGGCCGCCTCGCCCACGAGCGCCACGGCGACGTTGTAGCGGCCCAGCAGGTGCGACGTGGTGATCCAGGCGCGGCCGCCGTCCCAGCCCTTCACGTTCGGCGGGTCCAGGATGTCCTGCCCCAGGAACGCCGTCACCTGCGAGAGGGGGATCTCCGGTCCGGGTTCGATCCCCAGGGTCCGGTAGAGCCCGACCACGAGGTCCACCGGGCTCTTCACCTTCGTCCCCATGGCCGCCGGCGCGTAGAACGCCCGCGAGCGGAAGAGCGCCTTCAGCGCGGGCTTGATCGCGTAGTCTTCGCGGCGCAGGACCAGGGCGAGGTCGTCCACGAGGTCGGGATCGGGATCTTCTCCCACGAACTGCCGGATCAACTTGCGCGCGAGGAACTTCGACGCCTCGCGCTTCGACAGCAGGATCTCCAGCACGTCCTGCCCATCGAATCGGCCTCGGTGACCGAGCACGTACTTCGTGCCGTCGTCGTGGAAGCGCGGGTCGTAGACGAAGTCGCCGTCGCGGACGGTCCATCCCGTGAATGCGCGTGCGGCCTCCTTGATGTCGTCTTCGTGGTAGTTGCCCTCGCCCAGTGTGAAGAGCTCCATCACTTCCCGTGCGAAGTTCTCGTTGGGTTGGCCCTTGCGATTGCGGTCCCCGTCGAGGAAGCGCAGCATCGCCGGATCGCGCGAGATCTCCTGGAGAAGCGCGCGGAAGTTCGTCGTGGCCAGACCCCGGAGCGTCGTGTTCTGGACGTACATCCGGTAGGAGTTGCGGACGCTCCGGTAGGCCGACGTGAAGTGTCCGTGCCAGAAGAGCGTCATCCGCTCCTCGAGCGGGCGCGGCGTCGCGATCATCCGCCGGAGCCACCACTCCTTGAGGTCGCGGGCCTGCCTCCGGTCGAGGCGCCGGAACTCCTGTTGGAGCTTCTTGCGTTCGTCCGCGGACCCTGCCGCAAGCGCGTTGCGTCCCGGAGGGGTGCGGACGTCGATCCCGAGTGGCGCGGCGTGCTCCCAGGGGATCTTCTCGTAGTCCACGAGGGCGTCCACCGCGCCGTCGAGCCCCTTGGCGTAGAGGGCGTCCACCTCCTCGGGCGTCCCCCCGAACCCCGCGCGGCGGAGCAGGTGGGCGGCCTTGTTCCGGCTCCAGACGTCGGCGGACAGGGCGCGCAACCCGCCGCTCCCGGCCCGCGCCGCCCGGGGTGCAGGCAGGAGCACGGCCAGGGGAAGCAACAGAACGGGCAGGATCCGCATCGGGCCTCCTCGGCATCCGGGTCCCTGAACCCGCCGGGGCGGCACGGGTTGCGCCGAAACCCGGGGCCTTCAGCATGCCCGGGCGAGGAGGCGTGCGCAGGGGGCGACGAGCGTCAGGAGGTGCTGCGCGGGAGCTTCACGCTCTTGCCGAGCGCCCGGCGGTACCAGATGAGGGACTTCGTCAGGCCCTCGGCCAGCCCCATCCGCGGCCGGAATCCCAGGACCTCCTGCGCCTTGATCGTCTCGGCCAGGCTGTGCCGAACGTCCGCCGGGCGGCTGTCCTGGTAGTCGGGCTGCACGTCGAGGTCGAGCAGTTGATTGAGCATGGCGAGCAGCCCGGTGATGCTGACCCGGCTGCCGGAGGCGATATTGAAGACCTCGCCCTCCGCTTTCGGCGCCGTGCAGGCCAGGCGGAACGCCTCCACGACGTCCGAGACGTGGACGAAGTCGCGCGACTGCTTGCCATCGCCGTGGACCGCGGGCGCCTTGGCCCGCAGGATCGCCCCGATGTACTTCGCGATCACGCCGCTCGCGTCGTCGTCCACCAGCTCGCGCGGACCGTAGGTGTTGAACAGCCTCAGACTCACCGTTTCCAGACGGTACGTCGCGTAGAAGACGCGCATCAGGTCTTCGCCGATGAGCATGGCGGCGCCGTACGGGCTGTACGGCGTGGGCAGCATCGTCTCCTCCTTGGGGAGCACGGGGCTCTCACCGTAGACCGCGCACGACGAGGCGAAGATCACGCGCTTGACCTTCATGTCCCGGGCGGCGACGAGCACGTGGAGGGTGCCGCTGGCGATGACGTCGATGGTCTCCTCGGGGCTCTGGACGGAGCGGCCCACGCCGGGGATGCCCGCGAGGTGGAGGACGTAGTCGCAGCCCTTGATCGCCTTGCGGAGCGTCTTCGGATCGCGGACGTCCCCCTCGACGAGCCGGGCCTCGGTCTGCTTGTAGTCCAGCAGGTTCCGCTTCTGCCCCCGCCGCAGGTCATCGTAAACCACCACCTTGTCGCCACTTGCGACGAGGGCTTCCACGAGGTTGCTGCCGATGAACCCGGCCCCCCCGGTCACGAGGTATTTCGCCATGTGCGCTCCTTGCCCCAGGGAACACCCGCCGTCAGGGGGGCAAGAAGGTACGGCAAGGGTCCTCGCCGCCCCAAGCAAATGCCCGAATCCAGGGCTCCGCCGGGCCCCCGGGCCCCCCCGCCCTCGGGGCGCCCTCCGTTCCGGGAGGGCGTCCTCACCCGCTCAGGAGGTCGTCCAGAAAGCGGGTGCTGTAGTCGCCCTTGACGAAGTAGGCGTCGCGCAGGACGCGCTTCAGGAGGGGAAGGGTCGTCTTCGGGCCTTCGATCACGTACTCGTCGAGCGCCCGCTGCATCCGGAGGATCGCCTCCTCGCGGTTGTCGCCCCGGACGAGGAGCTTCCCGATCATGCTGTCGTAGTTCGGCGGGATGCGGTACCCGGCCGTCACGTGGGAGTCCACGCGAACGCCGGGCCCGCCCGGCTGGTGGTAGCGCTCGATGAGCCCCGGCGAGGGGGCGAAGCCCCGGTCCGGGTCCTCGGCGTTGATGCGGCACTCGATCGCGTGCCCCTCCACCTTCACGTCGTCCTGGCGGCGCCCCAGGGACTCCCCCGCCGCCACGCGGATCTGCTCCTTGATGAGGTCGATTCCCGTCACCAGTTCCGTGACGGAGTGCTCCACCTGGATCCGGGCGTTCACCTCGATGAAGTAGAAGTCCCGCCCGCAGACGAGGAACTCGACGGTGCCGGCCCCGTGGTAGCCGACGCTCTTGGCGAGCTTCACCGCCGCGCGGCACATCTTCCGCCGCTGGTCCGGGGTGATGCCGGGGCTCGGGCTCTCCTCGATGACCTTCTGGTGGCGCCGCTGGACGGAGCAGTCGCGGTCGCCGAGGTGGATCACGCTGCCCTGGCGGTCCCCGAGGATCTGGATCTCCACGTGCCGGGGCTCGGCGAGGTACTTCTCGATGTAGACGGACCCGTCTCCGAAGGCCGCATCGGCTTCGGCCCGGGCCGACGATAGGTTGTGGACGAGCGAGATGTCGTTGTTCGCGACGCGCATCCCGCGGCCCCCCCCCCCGGCCACGGCCTTGATGAGGACGGGATACCCCACGTCGTGGGCGACGGCGAGCGCGTCCTCCTCCTGGGTGACCGGCCCGTCGCTTCCCTTCACGACGGGGATGCCCGCGGCCACGGCCGTGGTCCGGGCCTCGGCCTTGTCCCCGACCCGGCGGATCGTGTCCACGTCCGGCCCGATGAACTCGATGTTGTTCGCGCGGCAGACCTCCGCGAAGTGCGCGTTCTCGGCCAGGAAGCCGTAGCCCGGGTGGACCGCATCGACGTTGGCGATCTCGGCGGCGGAGATGATGCTCGGGATGGACAGGTAGGAACGGGCGCTGGGCGCCGGGCCGATACAGATCGCCTCGTCGGCCTGCTCCAGGTAGGGCGCATCCGCATCGGCCTGCGAATAGACGACGACCGTCTCGATGCCAAGCTCACGACACGCGCGAATCACCCGTAGAGCGATCTCTCCGCGGTTGGCGATCAGGATACGCTCGAACATCGCGCGGCGGCGTCAGCCGACCTTCACCCGGAACAGGGGTTCGTCGTACTCGACCGGTTCTCCGTCCTCGACCAGGACCTCGACGATCTGGCCGCTCATCTCGGCCTTGATCTCGTTGTTGACCTTCATGGCCTCCACGATGCAGACGATCGTCTCTCCGTCGATCGTGTCCCCCACGTCCACGTACGGCTCGTCGTCCGGGCTCGGGCGCCGGTAGAACGTTCCCACCATCGGCGACGCGATGACCCGCGTGCCCGGGGGCTCGGCCGGAGGCGGCGGCTCGCCGGGCGTCGCGGCCGGGACGAGTGGCGGGAGCGCGCCCGGCGCGGTCGCCGGCCACACGGGAGCGCCGAAGTCGGGCCGCTGCGCGCCGGCCTTCTTCAGGCTCACGCGAAGGCCCTCGCGCTCGATTTCGAGCTCGACCAGACCGTTCTCGTTCATCAATCGGACGAGCCGCTTGAGCTCGCGATGGTCCATGGCCGCTCCCGACCCCCGACACAATTGGGGGACTTTACGCGTGGGCTTCGAAACGTGTCAAGGAATGCGGCCCCTAGGGACCGACTCCTGCCAGCCCAGGCCTTCCAGGGACGCGGCGCTCTCCGCGATCTGCACGGCGTTCAGGGCCGCCCCCTTGCGGAGCTGGTCGCCCGTGAGCCAGAGGTCGATGCAGCGCTCGCGGCCCGGATCCCGCCGGATCCTTCCGACGAGGACGTCGTCCCCGCCTTCCGCGTCTCGCGGCGTCGGGAAGGCCATGGGGTCGTCCCCGTCCGTGACCCTCACCCCCGCCGCATCGGCCAGCCACGACCGGACCTCGGCGGGATCCACCGCTCGTTCGAACTCGACGTTCACGGCTTCGCTGTGCGCGCGGCGGACGGGCACGCGGACGCAGGTCACGCTGATGGCCATGTCCGGACGCCCGAGGATGCGGTGGGTCTCCTTCACCATCTTCCACTCCTCGGTGGTCAGCCCGCCGTCGGAGAACGCCTGGACGAACGGCAGCACGTTGCCGTGGATGGGGCGCGGATAGACCGCGCAGGTCGGGTCCTTCCCGTCGCGCTCCTCCTCCACCTGGTGCTCGAGCTCGGCCAGCGCGGCGGCGCCGCTTCCGGAGACCGCCTGGTACGTCGAGCAGACGACGCGCGCGATGCGGGCGTTTCTCTCGAGCGCCGCGAGCACCACCACGAGGAGGATGGTCGAGCAGTTCGGGTTCGCGATGATCCCGCCGTGGCCCGCGACGTCGTCCCCGTTCACCTCCGGCACCACCAGCGGCACCGCGGGGTCCATCCGGAAGGCCGAGGAGTTGTCGATCACCAGCGCGCCCGCCTCCGCGGCCCGGGGCCCGTGGACGCGGCTCCGTTCGCCGCCCGCCGAGAAGAGGGCGATGTCCACGTCGTCGAAGTGCGCGTCGTCGAGGCACTCCACGCGGACGTGGCGGTCGCCGAAGGGCACCTTGCCCCCGGCGGAACGGCGCGAGGCGATGGCCCTCAGCTCCCGGACCGGGAATCGGCGCTGCTCCAGCACCCGGAGCATCTCCACGCCGACCGCGCCGGTCGCCCCCACCACGGCCACGCGGTATCCGTCGTCCTTCATCGTTCCCCTCTCTCCCAGGTGCCGGACCGTCCGCCCGACTTCTCGAGGAGCCGGATCCGTTCGATCGTCGCGCCGCGGTCCTGTCCCTTCACCATGTCGTAGATCGTGAGCAGCGCGGCCGAGACGGCGGTCAGGGCCTCCATCTCGACGCCCGTCCGGTCGAGCGCCGCCACCGTGGCGACGACCCTGAGGGCGTCCGGGCCGTCCTCCTCGACCGCCACCTCCACCCGATCCAGCCGGAGCGGGTGGCAGAGCGGGATCCACTCCGATGCCCGCTTCGCGCCCTGGATCCCGGCGATGCGGGCCAGCGCGGCCGCGTCCCCCTTGGCCAGCCGGCCGCAGCGAAAGGCCTCCATCGTCTCGGCGGACAGCCCGATCCGCCCCTCGGCCCGGGCGAGGCGGTGCGTCGTCTCCTTCCCCCCGACGTCCACCATGCGGGCTCGGCCCTGGTCGTCGAGGTGGGTGTACGCCGGCTCCGTCATGCGAACGGACGATGCTACCGTGCCCTCCTCCGCCCACCACCCCGCCCGTGGTGTCGCCAACGCTCCCCGAAGGCCCCAAGGGCCCGTCCGTCAACGACTCTCACCCATTGCACCCGCCTCTTGCGAGACTTGTCTCCGACCAGGCCCTAACGTCCCCCCAACGACGGGGTGGCCCCGATCCCGTCTCGCGGACGGGGCGCCACACGGGGGGGCGCACGGGGCAGGCCATGCCGACGGTCGATCCGATGACGGTCAAAGGGAACTGGACCCACCGCCTGGCCCGGAGGTCCACCTCTCCGTCGTCGAGGCCGGCGGAGCGCGCGGCTCGGCGAGATCCCCGCCCCCGCCGCACCCCCGTCCGACGCGCCGGCCCACGCCGGACCCCTTCCATCCACTCCTCCACGAAGGGATCCCCGATCCGCCTCCCCACGTCCCGAGCGCCACCGCGTCACCACGACGAGCACCTTCGCGAAGGGGAGGTACCCCCGACGGCGCGGCGTCGCGGATCTCGGGCCGCTTGCCCCGTCGACTCTCCAGCCACCCGCGCGCCCGCGTCGGCCAACGGCGGAGGAGACGGAGCCACCGGCGCGCCCGCATGGCGTCTGGGGCGCGGTGCGGGAGGAGACGGCGGCGCCGCGACCGCGGTCCGCGGCTCGGGCGGCAACCCCTACGCGGAGCCGGGAGACGGATCGGGCGGCCGCGGCGGGAGTAGATCCCGTCGGCCCTCGGGGGAGGTCCATGGGACGCGAGGTGCAGGCGCCCTCCCGCTGCCGTCCGAAGGGGAACGCACAGCGAGCTCCCGTGCACCGGGGTGTCCTGCTCAGTCGCTGCGCCAGCCGAGTGCCTGCATCACGTGGGTCTCCTCGACCTCGTCGCTGCCCTGAAGGTCGGCCACGGTTCGCGCGACGCGGAGCACGCGGTGGACGCCGCGACCGGTCAGGCCCACGGCGCGGGCACGTTCGACGAGGAGCCTTCGCGCGGCGTCGGACGGGAGCGCCGCGCGCGGCAGCGCGCCGGCGGGAATTCGGGCGTTCGCGGTGCGGGGGAGACCGAAGCGCGCCTGGCGCTTCCGCTGCGCGGCGACGGCCCTCGCCACGCGGGCGGCGGGGGCGTCCTTGCCGTCCTTCGCGTCCTGCCCCTCGCGGCTTCCTACGAGCGCACCCGGATCCACCGGTTCCACGCGCACGAGCAGGTCGAAGCGGTCCCGGAGCGGACCCGAGATGCGCCGCTGGTAGCGCTGGACGTCGCGCGGCGAGCAGCGGCAGCGTTCGCCGACGCCCAGCCAGCCGCACGGACAGGGGTTCATCGCCGCGACGAGCACCACCTCCGTCGGGAGGCGCGCGCGACCGCTGGCGCGGCCGAGGACGAGGGAGCCGTCCTCCAGCGGTTGGCGAAGCGCCTCCAAGGCGCCGCGGGAGAACTCGGGGAGCTCGTCGAGGAAGAGCACGCCGAGGTGGGCGAGGCTCACCTCGCCGGGTCGCGGCCTGGTGCCGCCTCCCACCAAGCCCGCGAGGCTCGTCGTGTGGTGCGGCGCACGGAAGGGCCGGCGACGGACGAGCCCGCCCGGCAGGAGTCCCGCCACCCCGTGGATCCGCGTGACCTCGCGGGCCTCCTCGTAGCTGAGCGCCGGAAGGAGATTCGCCAGGTGGCGGGCGACGAGGGTCTTGCCCGCCCCGGGAGGTCCCACGAGCAGGAGGTTGTGGGCGCCCGCCGCGGCGATCCGCGCTGCGGCCAGGGCGGCCTCCTGGCCCCGCACCGGGCAGGCGTCGTCGGACGCCTCCGGCTCCCACGGCCGCGGCCGCTCCACGGCCAGGGGCCTTTGCCCCGTGAGCTGCGCGACGGCGTCGGCGAGGGAACCGGCGCTCGCCACCTCGACGCCGGGCACGGCCGCCGCCTCCCCCGCGTTGGCCTGGGGGACCATCGCCCGCGTCCGCCGGCGCGCCCGGGCCGCCTCGACGGCGGCAAGGGCCCCCCGAACGGGTCGCAGCGTCCCGTCGAGCGCCAACTCGCCCACGAAGAGCCAGTCCTCGAGGCCCGCTTCGGGCCCCAGGAAGCCGCGGGCGCCGAGGATCCCGAGCGCGATCGGGAGGTCGAGCCCGGCGCCCTCCTTCCGGGCCGTGGCCGGGGCGAGGTTCACGGTCACGGCGCCCGGGGGCCACTTCCAGCCGCCGTGCTGGACGGCGCTGCGGACACGCTCCCGCCCCTCTCGCAGGGCGTGGTCCGGCAGGCCCACGACGGTGAAGCGGCAATCGGTGGTTTCCGCGTCGTCGTCCACCCAGGCCGACACCTGGACGTCCACCAGGCGCGCCGAAGCGCCGAAGACGGTCGCTCCCGCCGTTCGCACGAAGCGTCGCATGTGCGTATACCGCACGGGCCGGCCTGCCGGTCACGCCCCCGACCCCAAAGAACGACACGGGCCGCATTCCGGCCGTACGATGCGGCAACGGCTGCACCGGCCACCTCCCCCCGAAAGAGAACCGCATGCTGCGACGCCTCCTCCCCTTGCTCCTCCTCGTCCCCCTCCTGCTCCCCGCGACCCCCACACGCGCCGACGACATCGACGTGTCGGCGGCGCAGCAGGCGATCACGACGCTGCTCCAGGAGGACCCGGGGACGGATCCCCGCGACCTCTGGCGCCTCAGCGAATCCCTCGCCGCCACCGGGAAGCCCGCCATCCAGCCCCTGCGGGAAGCCGCGCCCTCCGCGACGCCCCCCCGCCGCCTGGCGATCGCCCGGGCGCTGATCATCCTGGAGGACTACACGAAGGGCCTGGAGCTCCTGAAGGGGCTCGTCGACGACGAGAGCGTCCCGGACGACCTCAAGGTCCCCGCCATCCGCCTGATCGGCGAGGAGGGGGAGCTCGAGGAGGCGGAGTGGCTCGAGGACCGGATCGACAAGACCTTCGAGCCCCGGATCAAGATGGCGATGGCTCGCGCCCTCTGGGCGCTGAACTTCACGAACAAGAAGAAGGGGAAGGACGTGCTCCTGGCCTACCTGAAGAGCACGGATCCCGACCTGAGGGCCGAGGGCGCGCTCGCGCTCGGGGAGATCGGAGCCGCCGCCGACGCCCGTCCCGTGCTGAGGGAGCTGAGGGACGAGCCGACCGAGCGCGGCCGCAGCGCCGCCTTCCTCCTCAAGATCCTGGAACTGGAGCAGCAGCAGGAGCAGTCGCTCCGCGGACCCTCTCCCGAGCCGGACCCCGACCTCACCGGCGGCAAGGCGGACCGCTGGCCGCTCCTCAACGAGATCTTCGACACGCTCGAGAAGCTCTACGTGGATCCCGAGAAGATCGACCACCGCAAGATCGAAGACGCCATGGCCGCGGGCATCAACGAGGCTCTCGATCCCTTCACGGACTACCTCTCTCCGGAGCAGAACGCGAAGCTCAGGGAAGGCCTCGATCCGACCTACGGGGGCGTCGGCGCCTACGTCTACAACGATCCGCAGAACCAGGAGCGCTTCACCATCAGCCGTCCCATCTTCGGCGGCCCGCTCTACCGGGCGGGGCTGAGGACCGGAGACGTCGTCTTGAGCATCGAGGGAAAGTCCACGGAGGGCATGAGCGTCGAGGAGGCCGTCCATCTCCTGAAGGGCCCGCCCGGCACCGGCGTCGTGGTTTCCATCTACCGGCGCGGCTGGGACGAGCCCCGGCCCTTCACCCTCACGCGCGCGCGGATCACGATCCCCACCACCGCCTACGACATCCTTCCGGGTCGGATCGGCTTCCTGCAGATCCTCAGCTTCTCGCAGGACACGACCGAGGAGGTGTCCCGCATCCTCGACCTCTTCCAGAAGCAGGGGATCCGCGGCCTGATCATCGACCTGAGGTTCAACGGCGGCGGCTACCTCCACGCCGCGGTCGGCATCGCCAGCCAGTTCCTTCCTCGCGGCACCCTGGTGGTGAGCGAGAAGGGCCGCAGGGGCGTCCAGGAGGAGCGGAAGCACTACTCGTCCGGCGACGGCGACAAGCGTCCGCGCGTACCCATCGTCGTGCTCGCCAACCAGGCTACGGCGAGCGCCGCGGAAATCCTCTCCGGCGCGCTGAAGATCGAGGGGGGCGCGACGCTCGTCGGGAAGATGACGTACGGAAAGGGCAGCGTCCAGCGGCCCTGGCCGCTCCACACGCGGCCCGGCGAGCCGTTCGAGGACCAGGTCCGCGACGTGGCCGTGTCGTACGACGACAAGAACGGGAACGAGAAGTTCGACCCCGGCGAACCCGTCCGGCTGCGCCCGATGAAGGACGGTGTCTACGACGATCCCGAGAAGTTCGTCGATGCCAACGGCAACGGCGTCTACGACCCCGGAGAGTCGTTCACCGACGAGAACCTGAACGGAAAGTGGGACGACGGCGAACCCTTCGAGGACCGCAACGGGAACGGCATCTGGGACCCGGGCGCCAACCTCAAGCTGACGATCGCCGCGTACTATCTGCCCGACGGTACGCGCCTCCAGCGAAAGACCGAGATCGTGGACGGCAAGACCGTCGTGACGGGCGGCATCAAGCCCGACATCGAGGCCGAGCCCGAGCCGGTGGATTTCTGGGTCCTCCAGCAGCAGCGCGAGATCGAGGCGGGCGACAAGATCGACGCCTACGTGGACAAGCTCTTCGAGGAGCACCCGGACCTCATGCTCCGCCTCGCCCGCTCGGACCAGGACGATCCGTCCCTCTACCCCGGCTTCGATGCGTTCGTGAAGAGCCTCGACACGCCGCTCTCTCCCGAGGACGTGCGGTTCGTCGTTCGCTTCAACGTCCGGCGCCATATCGGCGACGACCTCGGGCGCGAGCTCGTGGGCGACGTCGTGGACGACCTGCCCCTGCAGGCGGCACTGCGCTCGCTCTTCGGCAAGATGGGCGTGGACCTCGGCAGCGTCGAGGACCTGGAGTTCCTCGCCAAGAAGGACGCCGAGAAGGCCGGCGACACGGCGGCCACGGACGGGGATGGGGACGCCAAGGACGCCGGGACGCCGTCCCGGTAGGGCCCCGGCTGCGTTGGACCGGCTCCTCTTCCCCCGCCTCGCCCGCGAGGTGCCGGGGCTGGTCCACGCGCACACCACCCGCCGCGGCGGCACCAGCCGCGGCCCCTGGGCCTCGCTGAACCTCGGCTTCGGCAGCGGCGACGACGCCTCGCGCGTGCGCGAGAACCGCGCGCGCCTCGCCCGGGCGTTGGGCTTCTCGCGCGTGGTCGCCGCGAGCCAGGTCCACGGCGCTCGCACGGTCCGGGTGCGACCCGACGGGACGGATCCCGGCGAAGCGGACGTGCTCCTGCTCGACGAACCGGGCGTCCTCGCCCTCGTCCTCGGGGCGGACTGCGGGCTCGCCCTCGTCGTGGACCCCCGGCGCCACGCGCTGGCGCTCGTCCACTCGGGGTGGCGCGGGACCGTCGCCGGCGCACTGCCGGCGGCGACGCGTGCGCTCGCACGCGACGGCTCCCGTCCCGCGGACCTTCGCGTCGGCCTCGGGGCGGCGATCGGTCCCGACCGCTACGAGGTGGACACCTCCGTGGCCGACGACCTCGTCCGCGCGGTCCCGGAGGGCGAGCGCCACGTGCGCCCGCGCGGTCCCGGGAAGGCCGACGTGGATCTCCGCGCCTTCCTCCGCCTGCAAGCGATCGCGGCGGGCGTTTCCGGGGACGCCATCGAGACGATCGGCGGCTGCACCTACGACGATCCCGAGCGCTTCTTCAGCCACCGCCGCGACGGACCCCGCACGGGGCGGCATGCGCTCGTCGCCGGCTGGCGCGGGTGAGGTGGGATGCCGGCTCCGCCGGGTCAGAGGGGGGCGCTGTCAAGCGACCGTTCGAACTCGTGGTCGAGGACCTCGTGAAAGTCGAACAGGTCCGAGAAGTCCTCGCGGCGATCGTCCGCGGTCTTCTGGAGGAGATCCGCTTCGATGAGGTTGAAGACGACTTCGCCGAAGTCGTTCGTACGACGGATCCCCCATTGCTTCAGCACCGGGCGCGCGAGATAGCCGAACTGCTCCAGCGCGAGGAGACGCACGCTCTCCATGATCTCCTGACCCGTCACGTGCTTCGTCGGCTCGCTCCGCCGGCGTAGCGTGAAGTCGAGTGCTTCGAAGACGAATTCGTACGCCTCGTACGCATAGCGCGGGTCGCGCTGGAGGATGGCGAGGATGATGCGGTCCTTGTCCACGTGGCGGTCCTGTCCGTCAGGGCCCATCAACGTACCGCCCCGCCCGTTGGCTCCGAACAACCATTTCGGCGCCGAAGGCGAGGTCGTCCGTCCTTGCCCGGTTCCCTATCGGCCGAAGAGCGCACGAGACGAAGCCGGCTCGTCCATACGAACGGTGCCCTGACATCCCGAGCGCTGCCGAAGGCCTTCCCTACGCTCGACCGAACCGGCGGGCCACTTCCATCAAGAGGACCGCGGGGGTCACATTGGTTGCGACGGCGGCGGCGAGCGCCCCCACGTCCTCGAGCCGGTCGAGGGCCTCCCGCTCGGACAGGTCGCCCAACAGGGCGACGTTCCGCCCGGCCACGCGGTCCCGCGCCTCCGACGCGAGGACGTGGAGGAGGTCCTGCAGGAGATGGCGCACCTCCTGGCGCTTGTTCGTGCCCTCGCCCCGATCGACCCGGGCGGCCGCCTCGGGGCCGAGCGCCGCGAGCGCGCGATCCACGGCGGCGGCGACGCCGTCGGAGGGATGGACCAAGGCCTCGGCCACGGATGCCATGTCCGCGTCACGGAGGCGGCGAGCGCGCGCGAGCGAGCCGCCGCACCAGTGCGCCAGGCGTGCTGCCTCGTCCGCGCCGGCCCCCTCCGCCTCGAGGCGGAGGGCCAACGTTGCGGCGTCGTGCGGGGGTAGGCGCACCCGCCGGACGCGGCTCAGCACGGTCGCCGGGAGGCGGTCCGGCCGCGTCGAGACGAGCACGAAGACGGTGGCGGGCGGGGGCTCCTCCAGGATCTTCAGGTAGCGCGCGACGCCCTCGGCTTCCATCGCCTCCGCCGGATCGATCACGAAGACCTGACGCGCCGCCTCCAGCGGCGTCTGGTACGCCGCCTCCAACTCTTGTGAGAGGGCGGCCACCGAGATGACCGTCGGCTTGTCCCGCTCGAGGAGATGCACGTCCGGGTGATCGAGGGAATGCACCCGGCGGTGCAGGCGCTCGGTGGGCGGCTCGCCGCCCGCGAGGATCTCGGCGGCGAAGAGCAACGCCGCTTCGCGCGCGTCCTCCGCGTCGGCCGCCTCGAAGAGGTAGGCCGGCGAGATGCGCCCCGAACGCACCGTGCGACGGAGCGTCTCGCCGACGTCGCGGAGCAGGGCGAGATCACGCGCCGAAGAGGTCATGGACCGCCTCCCACACGCGTCCGGAGACCTCGTCGGGTGCTCCGCGTGCGTCCACGACGCGCAGGCGATTCCCGTCCGCCTCGAACAGGGTCCGAAGCGCCGCCGCCACCTTCGCCCGGTACGCGGCGCCTCGCCGCTCGATCCGGTCGAGGTCCCCGCCGAGACGCGCCCCCGCCGACTTCTCCGGCAGGTCGAGCAGCACGGCGCGATCCGGTTCGAGCCCTCCCGTGGCCAGCGCCGACGTGGTGGCGACGGCGCCGAGGCCCGCCCCCGCGCCAACGCCCTGGTACGCGGACGTCGCGTAGTGCCACCGTTCGCAGACGATGTCGATGCCGTCGGCGAGCGCCGGACGCAGCAGCTCCGCGACGAGCTGCGCGCGCGCCGCCTGGTAGAGGAAGACCTCCGTGATGGGCTCGATCTCGCCGAGCGTCGTGTCGAGGAGGACGGAGCGCACGCGCTCGCCCACGCGGGTCGAACCCGGCTCGCGCACGTGCAGGACGCGGCGGCCACCGGCCTCCAGGCGCTCCTTGAGCGCGACCGCCTGCGTGCTCTTCCCGCAGCCGTCGATCCCCTCCAGCACGAGGAACACGCCCCGCCCGCTCGGCCCTCCCGCGCTCACCGGGTCACATCCGGGCCAGGAGACCGTCGATCTCGTGCTCGAGCGCCGGCTCCCGCTCGCGCTCCTCGCGGACCTGCTGGATCGCCCGACTCACGCTGCTGTGGCTGCGCAGCCCGAAGGCGTGCCCGAGGTCCTTCAGCGGCAGGGCCGCCGCGCGGTAGACGAGGTACATCGCCACCCGACGGGGACGTCCGGCGCGACGCACCTTCGTCGGGGCGTCGAGAAGCCGGTGCGGGATCCCGTAGTGTTGGGCGACGACCTCCTTCGCGCGACGGACCACCTCCTCGTGCGCGCTGGCCGTCACGGAGGGCGCCACCTCCGGAAGCCACGCCGCCTCCAGCGGGCGGCCGATCTCGGCGGACGCGGCGGCCCAGCGGTCGAGGACCGCCACGGCTCCGTGGGTGCTTCCCGTGTGTTCGAGGATCCAATCGACCGTCTCCTGGGGCACCTCCGCCATCCCGAACGCCAGGGCGCGGCCCTCGAGGATCCGCTGGAGGCGGTCGCCGTCGGGCCGGATCAGCCTCAGGACCACGCCGCCTGCGAGCCACGACCGGAACCGGCCCGACACGCCGTCCAGCTCCCGCGGATGCCGGTGCCCTCCGAAGACGAACCGGGTCTTCGTGCCCACGCACCTCTCCCGGAGGCGGACGAGCGCCCCCTGGGTCGCCGTCCGGCCGGCCAGCTCGCTCATATCGTCGATCAGGACCAGCCGGCGGTGGCAGAGATCCACCTCGAAGGCGCGGAGCGCCCCGATCTCCCGTCCCCGCACGGCGGAGACGTAGCGCTGGGTGAACTTGCGGCTCGTGAGGTAGAGCGAAGCGCCGGGCGTCCCCCGTTCGACGGTGTCGTGGAGGGCCTGGAGGAGGTGGGTCTTCCCGGCGCCCGACTCGCCGTAGAGGTACACGGCGGGCGGATCGGTCGCCCCGTTGCCGTGCACGAGCTGCTGGAGCAGGAGCGGCGCGAACCGCTCGCCGCCCTCGGCGACGAACCCGTCGAGCGACGGGCGCGGCCGGCGACGCTCCACGAGCGCGGCCCACTCGGCGTTCCGGGACGGCAGCCGGTCGCGGACGGCCTGGACCAGCCCTTGGCGGCGGCTCACCTCCAGACGAACGCGCGTCCCGGGTCCGAGAACGGTCGCCGCCGCGCGTTTCAGGGTCTCCCCGTAGAGGATCTCGAGCCAGGAGCGGTGGACCTCCGTGGGGACGCCCAGCGTCAGGCCGTGCCGGCCGACGTCCACGAGCGCCGTGTCCCGGAACCAGAGGCGCCAACGGTTGCGGCCCACTTCGCGAAGGATCTCTTCGCGCATCCCCTGCTCGATGCTTCGCCACGCTGCGCTCACCGGTACCCTGCCGCCTCCTCGGCCTCCCCCTTGAGGATACGCGCCTTCGCGTCGTCGGGGGAGAGGCGAAGCGCCGCCGCGGCCTCGGACAGCGCGTCGAGGGGGCGGCCGTCCTCCAGATAGCGACGGCCCAGCGCGAGGTGGTCGCCCACCGCGCCGGCCTGGACGCGGGCGTCCTCGTCGAGCAGCCCCACGATCGCCACCTGGACCTCCAGCTCGCGCAACGCCTTGTCCCGGTCGCCGAGCGCGTCGAAGGCCCGGGCCGCCTCCCGATGGAGCTCGAGGTCGGGCGGGCGCCCGGGGTTGGCACCGAAGGGGGTGATCTCGATCATCTCGCGGCAGAGCTCGGCGACCCGATCCTGGTCGCCCTTGTCCTCGTACCACTTCAGGAGCTTCTTCCGGACCGCGTAGTCCTCTCCGGCGACGCGGGTGTAGGCCTCGTACTCGCGGATGGCGTCCTCCAGCCGTCCGCTCCCCTCGTAGAGCTTGGCGAGGGCGAGGTAGGGGCTGCCCTTTCCGATCAGGGTCGGGAAGCACGTCTTCGCCGCCTCGAGGTGCCGGATCGCGCCCTCGCCGTCGCCGGCCCGCATGGCCTGCTCCGCCAGGAACATCCGGCAGTGGAGGTCGTCCTCCCCGAGGCCCAGGAAACGGTCGTAGCCCTCCCTCGCCAGGTCCTTCCGACCGCTCTGCTCGGCGAGGTAGGCGCCCAGGAGCACGACCTCGGGGTGGTCGGGGTCCAGCTTCCGGGCACGCTCCAGCGCCGTGCCGGCGTCGATCGTCTGCCGTCGTTGCAGGCGGGCCCAGCCCAACCGGACCCACGCCTCCACGTCGTCCGGATCCTTCTCCGTCCGCGCCAGGAACGACTTCAGGCTCTCGTCGTCCCAGCGGGGCACCATCTTGTAGTCGCCGACGATGCCCTCGACGAACGCCTCGAACTTCCGGTCGTAGTCGGCGAGCGGGATGTGCAGCACGTCCTGGAAGACCTCCGCGGTCGTGCGGTCCTCTCCGAACTCCTTCAGCATCTGCGGGATCACGTCGAAGCCGTACTCCTTGGTGAGCTGCTCGGCGATCAGCCCTCCCTGGTAGTAGGCGAAGAGGATGTCGGGGCCGCGGAACGCCTGGTTGATCTTGTCCATCTTCAGGAGGCGGCCGTTCCGCCATCGGGCGTAGAGCTCGGCCTCCATTTCCCGCCCCCAGTAGGGCCGGCGCATCTTCTCCTCGTAGACGGAGAGCCCCTCCGTCAGCCATCGCGGCACCTGGCCGTGGCTGAGCCCGAGGGTGATCGTGTGCGCGAACTCGTGCCACGCCGTCCGGGACCACGAGAACGCCCCGACGGGCTGCGCCGTCGGGCCCAGCAGCGTGATCACCTCGCCGAAGCAGACGCCGAGGGCCGGGAGGCCGGGCGTGCCCACGCTCCGCACGGAGAAGTCGTCCTGGCGGTTGAACGTGTCCACGAGCACGGGGCCCTTCGGGGTGTAGCCGTACTTCGCGGAGAGCACGTCCCACGCCTTCTCCAGCAGCGGGTTCAGGTAGTGCTGCATCACGTCCACCTCGGACGGGTGGATCCGCACCACGAAGCGCTTCGACGTCACCGTCTCGAACCCGTCGAGCACGCGGAGGATCTCGAGCCAGTTGTCGCGGCGAACGTCGGAGTAGTGCTTCGATCGAACGACGCCTTCCTCGAAGGTCTTGCGTGCCTCGTCGGTGCGCCCGAGGTTCATCTGCGCCTCGCCGAGCACGGTGTAGGCGTAGCCGTCGTCGGGATCCGTCGCGATCGCCCTCTCCGCGAAGGTCGCGGCCACGTCGTAGCGACGCTGTCGCTCGCCGACCAGCTCGCTGATCGTCGTGTAGAACCCGCTATCGAGCGAGTCCCTCCCCATCACGTCCTTCTCGACGCCCCGGTACGCCTCCTCCTCTCCCATGATCCACCGCTTGGCGGCGAGAACGGCGAGCGCGTCCTCGTCCCGCGGGTTCACGGCGAGGGCCCGGTCGAGCAGTTTCGCCGCCTCCTCGTAGTCGCCGTTCGAGACGTGGATCGAGGCGAGGAGCGTGAGCGCCGGCACGTACTTGGGGTTCGTAACCAGCGCGCGCTCGAGTTGCTGCATGGCGCGGTCCTGCTGGTAGAAGACGAGCATCGTCCGCGCCATTCCGACGCGGGCGGCCGGCAGTTCCGTGTTCTCCTCCAGCAGGCGCTTGTAGTACTTCGTCGCCTTGCCCTGACCTTTCGGCCCACGGTCGGCCTGGAAGAGCCCCGCGTACATCAGGAGGGCATCCTGGTCGTGCGGGTGGTCGTCGATCCACCGGCCGAGCAGCTTCAGGGCGTCGGGCAGCATGTCGTCCTGGGGCCGCGGCGAGATCCGCGTGACGCGGATCGCCGCCTCCGCGACCCAGGGCAGGTCGGCGTCGGGCGAGGCACCGCGGTTGAAGGCCGCGATCACCTCGTCGTAGGCGGCGAGGGCATCCTTCCGCCGGCCCTGGGCCTCGAGGGCCAGCCCCCGCGCGCCGTGCGCCGTCGCGTCGTCGGGCCGTGCCTCGCCGGCCGCCGTGGCGAGTTCCAGCACCCGGTCCGCCCGCCCCAGCGCCAGCAGGAGGCGGTAGCGGAGTCCCTCCAGGGCCCGGTCGTCGGGCGTCGCCTCGATCCCCTTCTCGACCGCCGCCAGCGCCTTCTCGTAGTGGCCCGTCCGCTCCTCGACCCGCCCCTCGAGGCGCGGCGCCACGGGGCTGTCGGGCACGTACCGGCGAATGCGGGCGATGCGCGCCCGCACCTCCTCGTAGTTCCCCGAGCGGAAGGCCTCCAACGCCCGCTCGGCGTTGCGCTCGGCCGCTTCCTGCCGTTCGGCCTCCTCGTCGGTCAGGGCGTCCTCGGCCCGGACGAGGGCCCCGCGGACGGGCGCCAGCGCGCCCAGCACGAGGAGGAGCATCGCGAGGAAGGGACTGCGGAGGGCACCGCGGCGGCGTCGGGGCATCGGATCGTCTCCCGGAGGGCGGGGCCCGCCGATTCTAGTCGTCGGCTCCGGGCCACAAGATGCGGCCCCGGGAGGGTCGCCCCATACTCCGAGGCATGACCCGGACCCGCCCCGACCCCTCGTCCCGCCGCCTCGCCAGCCTGGGGGGCTACGCCTTCGACGAGGTGGGACAGCGCGTGGAGGCGCTCCGGGAGAAGGGGATCGAGCCCGTCGACTTCGGCGTCGGCGACCCCACCGTGCCCACCCCCGACGTCGTGCGCGAGCGGGTGAAGACGGCGGTGGACGAGCGCGCTGCCTACGGCTACCCGGCGTACCAGGGCGACCCGGCCTACCGGGCGGCCTGCGGCGCGTGGATGCACCGCCGTTTCGGCATCGACGTCGATCCGCAGGGCGCGATCTGCGCCACGATCGGAAGCAAGGAGGCCGTGTTCAACGTGCACGAGGCGCTGCTCGACCCGGGCGACGTCATCCTCGTGCCGTCGCCCGGCTACCCGCCCTACAAGCGCGGCGCCCACTTCGCCGAGGCGACGCCGTGGTTCTACCCGCTGGACCGCGAGCACGGCTTCCTCCCGGACCTCGACGCCATTCCCGCCGGCGTCCTAGACCGCGCCAAGGCCATCTGGGTCTGCTACCCGAACTCCCCCACCGGGGCGGTCGCCGACCTCGCGTTCTACGAGCGGCTGCTCGCGAAGGCGGACGAACACGGGTGGCTCGTGCTCTCCGACGAGGCGTACTCGGAGATCTACTTCACGAGCGAGCCGCCGCCCTCGATCCTCCAGGCACGCCAGCAGGGGGTATTGGCCTTCTTCTCCATGTCGAAGCGCAGCGCCATGACGGGCTGGCGGATCGGCTGGGTCGCCGGCGACCCCACCCTCGTCGGCCTGTTCCGCAAGCTCAAGACGAACATCGACTCCGGGACGCCGACGTTCATCCAGGACGCCGCCATCGCCGGGCTGGAGGACGAGTCCCACGTGGAAGCCTTCCGCGCGTCCTACCGCGAGAAGCGGGACGTGCTCGTCGGGGCGTTGCGCTCCGCGGGGCTCGTGGCCTGCACCCCCGACGCCACGCTCTACGTCTGGCAGAAGGCCCCCGAGGGCATGAGCGGCATCGACCTCGCCGGCCGGTTCCTCGAACCCGACGTCGCCGCGGTGACCACGCCCGGCGAGTGGATCTCCGACGTCACGGCCGACGGCCGAAACCCCGGCGCCGGGTACGTCCGTTTCGCGCTCGTCCCGCCGCTGGAGGACGTCCGCCGGACCGCCGACCGCATCGCCGCCCTCCGCTTGCGACCGTGAAGGAACGCTCTCGCCGCCCACGCGTCGCGGGTCGTTTCAGGCGTGCGGGAGCGGGCGTGCCTGGGAACGCAGCGGGGCTTCGAGCTCGACCATCAACGGCAGGTGGTCGCTCGTCACGCGGGTCACCCGGTCCAGCACGCACGCGACGTGGTGGCAGCGGACGGGCTCGCGGTAGGCGATCTTGTCGAGCCCCACGAGGGGACGGCGGCTCGGCCAGGTGCGCTCGCCCTTCGGCCGCGCGTCGCTCCGAGCGAGGTGGAACCCCCAGTCGCGCATCACTTCCCTCACGATCCCGCTCCCCCACTCGTTCCAATCGCCGGCGACGACGAGCGGCTGGTCGGCCCCCGCCTGCGCGAAGAGGTGACGAAGGAGGCGGCGCATCTGTACCCGGCGTTCGATGTGGAGCAGACCGAGGTGCACGTTGGCGATCATCCATCCGTGGGACGGACCCGCGGCGATGGTTGCGACGAGGCCGCTGCGGCGCTTCTTCGGCGGGATGGTCAGGTCGTGGTTGTGGGGACGTCTCAGGGGGTACCGGGAGAGGGTGAGGTTTCCGTACGCACCGCCCCCCACGCGGACGTTCAGGCCGAGCACGTGGTGGGGGTAGTCGAGGGCGTCGGCCAGCCGCTGGGCCTGGCGGTCGCGGGAGGAGCGGGGTACGCGGTCGTCCACTTCCTGCAGGCACACGACGTCGGCGTCCAGGTCCCGGAGGACGCCGATCGTGCGGTCCAGGCGGTACTGGCGGTCGGTGCCGATGCCCTTGTGGATGTTCCACGTGACGATGCGGAGCTTCGAGGTCATCGAGGCCGCCACGGTACCATCCGCAGGTGCGTCGGCCGGCCCCCCGCCGCCGACGTTCCCAGAGCCCGGACGTTCTCCGAGAACGATGGCACCGCGCACCCTCCTCCTCCTCGCGCTCCTCCTCCTCGGGCCCGGGGTCCGCGCGCGGGCCGGGGACCCGCCCCCCACCCCCGAGGCGATCGACGCCGCGATCGATCGCGGCGTGGACTGGCTTCTCGCCGAACGGAAGCCCGACCGCACCTGGGGCGACGCGGGACCGACCGCCCTCGTCCTCTTCACGCTCCTCGACGCGGGTCTGCCCCCCGACCACGACGTCTTCTCGTCCCGGAGCCTACGCCGTCGCATCCGAAGCCGCGACGTGGACGACACCTACGACGCCGCGCTGCTCGTCCTGGTCGGCCGCGACGCCCCGCAGCTCGTGCCGCCCTCGGAGCTCCGGACGTTCGTCGGGATGCTCGAAGGCGGCCAGGCGCGCAACGGCCAGTGGTCCTACGGGCTCGACCGCGTTGCGGACGCCGGCGACAACAGCAACACGCAGTTCGCCGTGCTCGCCCTCGGCGCCGCCACCGGCCTGGGCGTCCGGGTCGATCCCCGGGTCCTGGAGCGGGCCTGGCGCTGGTGGCGCACGGCCCAGCAGTCCGACGGCGGATTCGGGTACTCCTCAGGGGGGGCACGGCGTGCCAGAGCACGGGCTCCATGACGGCCGCGGGCATCGCCTCGCTGGCGATCCTCGAGGCGGCGCTGAGCGGCCGCGCCCCCATGGCGGGCCCCGAGGAGGAGCCGGCAAGCCGCGCGCTCGAACGTGCCGTGGGGCGCCTCGGCAACGGCTTTCGCGTGGACCACAACTTCGGCCCGGCGCAGGGCAAGGCCGGTCAGCGCCAGCGAAACGCCGGCCGCGGATGGGTGCATTACTACCTGTGGAGCGTCGAGCGCGCGATGGTGCTCGGCGGTCGGGAGAAACTCGCCGACCGCGACTGGTACGCCGAGGGCGCCCGCTTCCTGCTCGACGCCCAGAAGAAGGACGGCTCGTGGCGCCGGGAGCACCCGCTCTACGCCACCTGCTTCGCCCTCCTCTTCCTGGCGCGGGCCGCGGATCCCGCGCGCGCGTTCACGCCCGTGACGCCGCCCGCCGAGGCCGGTCCCGTGACGCCCGGCGCGGAGGCGCCTCCCGAGGTCGACTCGCCGCAGCCTCCCCCGACGCGCGACCTCGAGGCCCCCGAGGCCGACTTGGAGACCCTCGTCCAGGGGTACCTCGCCGCCGATCCGCTCCGTCTCCTGGACCTCGTCCGGGCGCTCGACCACCGCGACCGCAAGGTCCGAAACCGCGCCGCGGCGCTCCTCCGCCGGCTGCTGGGCGACGAGGTGGTCGGGCGCGCCGACCGCCATCCCCTCGCGCGTGGCCGCCTCGCCCTCTGGATCCGCCGCAACCACCTGTTCCTCCGTCCCGTGGAGGGACGCTTCGAGCTCCCCCGGTGACGACCCGGCGCCCCCTCGGCCTCGCCCTGCTCCTGGTGCTGGTGCTGGTCGCGGGGCCTGCCGCCCGGGCCGGGGACGCCGACGGCCCGGTCGTCCCGGGTGCCCTCGGACGGAAGGTGGAGGAAGCCGTCCGCCGAGCCGGCGGCCCCGACTTCTGGGGCAGCGTCCTCGTCGCCCGCGACGGCGAGGTCCTCCTCGCGAAGGGCTACGGCTTCGCGGACTACGAGGGCACGCCGAACACCCCCTCCACCTTGTTCGAGCTCGCCTCGGCGAGCAAGGGCTTCACCGCCGCTGCGATCCTGGATCTCGTCCAGCACGAGAAGCTCGCTCTGGACGATACGCTGGACCGGTTCTTCCCCGGGGTACCGAAGGACAAGCGCCGGATCACCGTCCACCAACTCCTCACGCACACCGCGGGAATCGGCGGCGACGTCGGCGTCGGGTACGCGTCGCCGATCCGCCGGAGGGCGTACGTCAGGAGGGTGCTGTCCCGCCCCCTCTCCTCCGAACCCGGCACGCGCTTCGAGTACGCCAACGCCGGCTACGCGCTGCTGGCCGCGATCGTGGAGGAGGTGACGAAGCGCACCTTCGAGACGGTCCTGGAGAAGCGCCTCTTCCGCCCCGCCGGCATGAAGGACACGGGCTTCCTCGGCGACCGCGACCTGATCGCTTCGAAGCGGGCCTCCGTTCGAAGGACCACGGAGCCGGGCGCCTTCACGGCGGCCGACTGGCACTGGGGCTGGGGCTACCGCGGCATGGGCGGCGTCGTGACCACCGTGCTCGACCTGGAGCGGTGGGACCGGGCCCTGCGAGGAGACGCCGTCCTCTCGGCCGAGGCGAAGCGGATCCTCTTCGCGCCCCGGCTCGCGAACTACGCCTGCGGCTGGCTCGTCGAGGGGACGCCCCGCGGCACCCGCAAGGCGCATCACTCGGGAAGCGTGGCCGGGTACGGCACGAACCTCGTCCGCTACCTCGACGAGGACGCCTTCATCGCCGTGCTCTCGAACGATCCCGGCGCCGCCCAGGCCGTGACCGCCGCCGTGGAACCCCTCCTCTTCGAACCCGTCCGCATCCGCGCGACCATCGACCGCAGCTCGCTCCCCGCCGAGCCGAGCCTCGTGTACCCCCTCCCGTCCACGGTCGCCTGGGCCGTCGCGGGGCAGGAGGCGACGTTCGCCCTCGAGTTGCGAAACGGCGCCGACGTGATCGTGAGCATCCGAGCCCCGAAGTCCTACGCGCGCGGGCTGGCCTCGGCCCTGGAGCCCGCGATCGCGGCCCGCGCCGCCGACGACGCGACCGACGGCGACCGGCCCCGCCTCCAAGCCGGTCTCTACCTGCAGGCCTACGATCCGAACGCGCCGGCGCTCGAGCTCGGATCCGATGCCGCGGTCGTGATCCGTCCCGAGTACCGGGGCCGGGACGCGGCGGGCCACGAGGTCGTGGATCGGCGGGTGCTGCTCGTGCTCGAGGATCCCGAGCGCGGGATGTGGCCCCTGATGGTCCAGATGAACGTCGAAGCCGCCCGGGCGCTCCTCGACGGCCTCCGGGGGGTCTTCTGAGCCGGCCATCCGAGGACCGCCGTCCGCGGCGACGCCGGGCTCCCGGGGGGCCGCACGCGGCAGGGAGGCTCAGTGCGACGCGCCGCTCCGCGCGCGCCAACCCTTGCGGCGAAGGACGGCCACGAACTCGCAGCGCCGATGGAGGCCGCGCGGGACGGAGCGGAGCGACACCACCTCGAAGCAGTCTTCGAAAATGGCCCGCACGCACGCCTCCGTCACGTCGTAGGGCGGTCCGCCGCGCCGGCCGTGGCGCCAGAACAGGCCGTAGAGATGACCGCCGGGCCGGAGGGCTCTCGCCATCGCCGACGCATAGGCCCGCCGCTCCGCGGGCGGCAACGCGCAGAAGCACGTCTGTTCCCAGATGGCGTCGAAGGCGCCGACGAGGTCGCGCGGCAGGTGGAGGACGTCGGCCAGCACGACGCGCAGGCGCACGTTGGCCTCGCGGGCGTGCTGGTGGCAGAGCTCGAGCGCGGTCGGCGCGTGATCGAGGGCCGTGACTTCGTGTCCCGCCGCCGCCCAGGCGACGGCATCGCGCCCGTGCCCCGCGCCCGGGACGAGGATCGCGAGCGACCGACCCGTCAGACGCTCCAGCAGGTCGAGCAGCGCCGCGGCCGGGCGGCCGCGGTCCCACGGCGTGTTGCCCGTGCGGTACCGCTCCTCCCAGCGGGCCGCGCCCGCGAGGGGAGAGCGTCGCCGGTCCCGGATCCGCCAATCCTGCACGGCGCCAGCCTACTCCCCTTGTGCCCCGCTGGGGAAGCGGGATGGAAGGCCCGTGTTCAGCGTTCGCCCTCGAGGCCCAGGGTGCGGGTCAGGTCTACCTGGTGGCGGGGGATCCACACGGCCTTCTCCCAGGACGCGCCCGCGCCGGCGACCACGTTCATGATCGAGCTGGGGCTCTCCGTGTCGTGCCCGCAGCCGCAGAGGTGCCCGAATTCGTGCGAGAGGGTGAGGCCGATCGCGCTCGCGAAGCCGTCGAGCAGGCAGCGGATCTTGTCGGCGCGCAGGCGGAGCGAGGGGGCGTCGGCCCAGCGCCAGGTGCCGTCGAGGAACTTCCGGTCGGCGGCGGAAAGCGGGGGGTCGAGGGCGTGATCCGCATACATCGTCCGCACGAGGAAGGTGGCGTAGACCGCGACCAGCCCGTCCCCGATCACCTGACCGCCCGCCGCCGGGTGGTCGCCCGCGATGATCGCCCGCCACGCCATCCGGTGCGGGAGGTCCTCCGGGGGCGGGTCCGCGGAGAACGTCATGCCCCACGACCAACCGCGCACCGGCGTGCCGTCCGCCTCGCGCCGGAAGAGTCGGTGGGCGATGCGGATCGCCCGGCCGAGGATCTCCTGCCGGACGCGCTCGTCGAGCCCGGGATCCGCGCCCGACGTCGAGAGCCCCAGCGCCTCCAGGTTCTTGTCGATCGTCCGGATGTCCTCGTCGCCCCAGGTGAGGAAGCCGATCCGGCCCCGTCGCTCGTTCACGGCCGCGGGCGGCGGCCGGCGGAAACCGAGCGGCGGCCCGCAGCCCGGCGTGGGGACCCGCGCCTCGGGCCACGGGGCGAGGCGTCCCTCGCGGACCATCCAGAGCCGGAAGGGGAAGAAGTGCGGGGCGCCCGTCGGCTGCATCACGAGCGGCCCGAGTGTCCCCGGGCCGGGATCCGTCCCGGCCAGCGCCTCGGTCACCGCCCGCGGCTTCGTACGGCCCGCCCTCTCGACGGTCGCCACGGTCCTCCGCACGGCCTCGAAGGCCCGGGCGGCCAGGGCGTCGTCGAAGAGCCCCTGTTGCTCCAGTCCGAGGAGCAGGGTCTCGCCCGCACGGCTCTCCATCTCGGGATCCGGCCCCCCCACGAAGACCGCGCGAGAGAGCGCCTCCGGTCCGAGGGCGAGGAGCGAGGCGCGGCGGTTGCCGTCGGCGAAGAGGAGGGCTCTCGTCTCGCCCGCCTCCTCCAGCGCGCGCACGAGCGCGTCGGACGCGGCCCCCCGCAGCGCGACGTAGATCCAGTCCGCCTCGAAGGCGTGGATCCGCGCAAGCCCCTTCCGGGCCGCCTCCGCAAGGTCGCCTTCGGGCCAGGGCGCGATCCCGGCCAGCGTGATCCACGGCGAGAGGTTTTTCGCCAGGCCGCTGGCGACCTCCCGTCCCCACGCGGAGTCCTCGTGGAGCACGCCCACCCGCCGCGCCGAGAGCGGTGCGAGGAGGGCGTCCGCCGCGGCGATGGCCTCCGCGGCGGGCGACGGCGCCAGGTGACGGACGTTCCCCGGGTTGAGGAGGAGGTCGGGCGTCATCCCGGAGAGCAGGTAGACGGGCCCGCGGAAGGAGTGCGCGGCCTTCCAGAGGTCGGCGGGGGCGGGAGCCCCCGCCAGGGCCAGCGCCGTGGCGGAGGCCTTCGCCTTGCGGACGGCGCGTTCGAGGCCCTCCGCGTCGCCGCCCGTGTCGAGAACCTCGATCCGCACGGGTCGCCCCGCCGCGGCCGCGGCGATCCGGGCGCCGTCGGCGGCCGCCTCCAGCCGGTGGCCGTCGTCCTTCGGCCCGAGAACCGCGATCGTGATGGGTTTCTCGCCGCCCGCGTGCGCCCCGCCGCCGCCCACGACGACGAGAAGGAGGAACAGGCCCAGGTGCGTCGCCCGGCGGATCATCGAGGGGTCAGCCTTCCATCTCCTCCACGCCGAAGCCGTACGACACCTCGGGGAAGCGCTCCCGGAGGTCCTTCACCTCGCTTCGGACGTCCCGCGCCCCGGCCACGGCGGCGTGGAGGAGGTCCGCGATCGTCTCCATCTCGGGGGGGCCCATGCCGTAGCGCGTCATCTCCTGCACCCCCAGGCGGATGCCCTTGGGGTCCACGGCGTTCCGCGGAGGCTCGCCCGGCAACATGTTCATGTTGCAGATGATGTCCTGCTCGGCAAGGCGGTGGCTGACGAGCTTCCCGCCGCCGTGTTCGGAGACGTCCACGGCCACCTGGTGGGATTGCGTGTACCCGAGATCCGGCGCGGCGACGGCGAGGCCCTTGTGGTGGAGCGCCGCGCCGAGCGCCTGGGCGTTCCCGACCACGGCCTTCGCGTACTCTTGGCCGAAGACCTCCACCTCCAGGGCGGCGATCAGCAGCGCCGGAAGGCTGAACAGGTGGTGGTTCGACGAGGACCCCGGGAAGACGCCCTTGTCGAGGCGCTTCTTGAGATCCTCGTCCTCCGAGTCGGAGAGGACGACGCCGCGTTGCGGGCCGAAGAAGGTCTTGTGCGTGCTGCCGGCGAGGACGTGGGCGCCCTCGCGAAGCGGATCCTGGAACGCCCCGCCCGCGATCAGGCCGAGAACGTGGGCGCCGTCGAAGAAGATCCGCGTGCCGGACTCCTCGCAGACCTCTCGCAGTTCGCGCACCGGTTCGGGGAAGAGGAACAGGCTCCGACCGAAGACGACGAGCGGCGGCTTCTCCTTCGCGATCAGATCGCGGGCGGCCGGGACGTCCACGTTCCAGCCGTCCTCGCAGATGGGCCACGGGAGGATGTTGCGCGTCCGCTTCCCAAGGCTGCCGATCTTCGCGTGAGAGATGTGCCCGCCGCTGGCGATCGTGTGCGCGACCGCCGTCGCGCCCTGGGGCACGAGCTTGCTGAAAATCGCCTCGTTGGCCACGGTCCCCGCGATGGGACGGACGTCGGCGAAGCGCGCTCGGAAGATCCGGCGCATCACCTCCGTCGCCAGCGTTTCGATCTCGTCCACGTACCGGGTGCCCTCGTAGTAGCGCAGGCCCGGGTGTCCCTCCGCGTAGCGGTGCAGGAGGTCGGAGTCGAGGACGCTCCGGGCCGCCGGCGAGAGGACGTTCTCCGAGGCGATGAGGTTGACGGAGCCGCTGCGCCAGGCGTCGTTGTCCCGGAGAACGGTCCGGACGTGCCGCAGCAGGGCCAGAGGCTTGGTGGTGACGCTCATCGAAGTGCTCCCGCGGCGCCCTGCTTGCGGCCCTTCCGACCGATGACGACGAAGGTCACGAGTCCGGCGAGCATCATGCCCATGCTCAGCACCTGTCCCTGGGTGATGAATCCGAAGAGCACGTACCCCATGTCGGCGTCCGGCTGGCGCACGAACTCCAAGAGGAAGCGGATCAACCCGTACCCGACGAGGAAGCTCGCGGCGATGCGCCCTCCCCCGACGCCCTTCTTGACCATCAACCACCACAGGACGAGGAAGAGGAGGATGCCCTCTGCGCCGGCCTCGTAGAGCTGGCTGGGGTGGCGGGGCCCCGTGAAGAGGTTCGGCGCGCCGCCGTCGAACGCGACCTTCCACTTCTCCGGCCCCCCGAACTCCGAGTACCGGGGGAAGCGCATCGACCAGGGTCCGCTCCACGCCCGGCCGTAGAGCTCGGCGTTCACGAAGTTCGCCGTCCGCACGCAGAGGATCCCCAGGGGCGTCGCCAGGGTCAGGCCGTCGAAGAAGGCGCCTCGCGGTAGCTGCTTCACGCGGGTCAGGATCCAGTAGGCGACGATCACGCCGATGAGACCGCCGTGGAAGGACATCCCGCCGTTCCACACTTCGAAGACCTGGTACCACTTGTGGATGGAACCGCCCGGCAGCCCGTAGAAGAGGACCCAGCCGATGCGGCCGCCCAGGAAGACGCCCACGATCCCCCAGAAGAGCACGTCGGCCACGCGGTCCGGCGCCACGGGCCAGCGATCGCGCTTCGCGAGGTAGTGCAGGACGAGGTAGGCGAGGCCGAACGCCACCACGTAGCTGACCCCGTACCACCGGACCGTCAGCGGGCCGAGGTGGAGCAGATCCGGGTTGATGCGGGGGTACGGGATCTCGGCGAGGGTCAAGGGGCGACCTCCTGGGAAGAGCGAGCGCCAGACCGGCAACCTACCGCGAAAGCCGGGCGACGCGACGTCGCCCCACACGGAGGATCTCCCCGCCCGCTACCTCGAGGCGCGCCCGCCAGTCGCCGACCGGGCACTCGTCGAGCTTGACGCCGCCGCCCTCGATCAGCTGGCGCGCCTCGCTGGTGCTCCCCGCGAACCCGCAGCGCTTGAGCAGATCCACGATCCAGAAGCGCGCGTCGTCGCCCGGAGCCCCCGCCGCGACCTCCGGGATCTCGCTGGGCAGATCCTTCCGGCTGAAGACCCGCAGGAACTCCTCCCGCTCGCGCCGGCCCGCGACCCCGCCGCGATAGCGCGCCACGAGCGCCTCGGCCATGGCGAGTTTCGCGTCGCGGGGGTTGTCCAACGCCTCCAACCGCCCGATTTCCTCGTCGGGGAGGTCCGTTGCCAGCCGCAGGTACTTGCCGAGGAGGACGTCCGGGACCCGCATGCCCATCCCGAACACGTCTTTCGCCCGATCGGAGACGCCGATCGCGTTGCCGAGGCTCTTGCTCATCTTCGCCCGGCCGTCGGTTCCCTCGAGGAGCGGCGTGTGGACGTTCACCTGCGGCTCCATGCCCTCCTGGGCCATGAAGCGCCGCGCGACCATGAAGTTGAACGTCTGGTCCGCCCCGCCGAGTTCCACGTCGGCCCGGACCGCCACGGAGTCCCATCCCTGCATGAGGCAGTAGAGGAACTCCCGGACGGAGATCGGCTCCTTCGCCGCCCAGCGCTCCTCGAAGGAGTCGCGCTCCATCATCTGCTGGACGGTCATCCGGTCGCTCAGCGCCAGGACCTCCAGGAAGGTCATGCCGGAGAACCACTCGCTGTTCCGCCGGATCTCCATGCGCGCAGGGTCGAGGATCCCGTGGATCTGCTCGAGGTAGGTCTCCAGGTTCTTCTCGATCCGCTCCGGCGAGAGCATCGGGCGCGTCTTGTCGCGGCCGGACGGGTCGCCGACGGTGGCCGTGTAGTCCCCGAGGATCAGGACGGCCTGGTGGCCAAGGTCCTGGAATCGTCGGAGGAGCCACAGCGAGATCGCGTTGCCGACGTGCACGGTGGGCGACGTCGGGTCGATGCCGAACTTCACGCGCAGCGTCCGGCCGCTCAGGAGCTTGCGGAGGAGGTCCTCCTCGGGCACGACCCCGTCCACGGTTCGGGCGATCCACCCCAGGCGGCGGGCGAGCTCCGGGTCCGCGATCACTCCGCGCCCTCCTCGGCGCTGCGCCCGGGCACCGTCTGGTTCTCGCGCGCGAGCCGCCGTCCCCACTCCTGCCAGAACCGCGGGTCGGGTGGCCGATGCGTGTGCGACAGGATCGTCAGCGCCTCCATGAGGGAACGGCTCCGCGAGGGGGTCCTCTCCAGTGCGTCCAGGAGCGGGCGGGCCAGCGGCGCGAGGGGCCGACCGGCCGCGCGCTCGGCGAGGAGGGTGAGGGCACCGAGCGCGGCCGTCCGCAGGACCGGATCCCCCGCCTCGAGCGTCGTGGCGACCTCCCGGACGGCGTCCGCCACCCGGCCCGCCGGGACGAACTCGGCCGCGACCAGGAAGTGCGGCGGTGCGACCGCCTCGCGCGCGGTCGCCATGGAGCCGACGGGATCGCGGGTGAGGGGCTCGAACCCGTCCGGCAGCACCACCACGCGACCGGGCCGGAGCGGCAGCATGACACCCGCGCGACCCTCTTCGCTGCCTCCGAGCGTACCCCTGAGCGTCCCGCCCACCTCCAGGATGCGGAGCCCGGAGATCGGCGCCCCCACGTCAGTGGCGGGAACGCGGACCCGTTGCACGTGCATGCCGCCCGGCGGGATGACGATCGGCGCGCCGCCCGGTTCCTGCAGGAAGACGGTCTGCGTCCACTCCCGCTTGAGTTCGGCGGCGTAGATGTCGAGGTCTCGCCGGACGATGCGCATCACCAGCGCCGCGGGGCTCGCGTCGCCCGAGGCGGCGAGGACGACGTCGTGGTCGGAAACGTTGCGGATCCGGACGTCCCAGTCCACATCCGTCTGGAACGGGACGTAGTCGCGATCGCCCCGGACGTCGGCGCGGAGCAGGGTCATCTCCACCTCGCGCACCTTGAGCGAAGACCGGAGGCCCCGGAACCGCGCGGCCCAGTCGGCGGGTGGGTTCATGGCCAGTGTCTGGCGGATCACCTCGAGCGCCTCGTCCGCGTATCCGCCCTCCGCATAGCCCGACGCGAGGCGGAGCTTCTCCTGCCAGCCGCGCTCCGCTTCGGGGACCGACACGTCGTCCGACACCCGACCGGGCAGCCCACGTCCCTTCGCCCCGGGGTTCGGGAAGACGATCGGCTCGAAGCTCGGGGCGATCGGCTCTCCGGCCCGGGGGAGGTTGTCGTCGGGCTCCCGGGGATTGGCCCCCGTGCAGCCCGCCGCCCCCAGGGCCACGGACGCCAGGACGACGGCGAGCAGGGAGACGGATCGCTGCCGCATCCCGGGAGTCTCCTCCCCGCGCTTCACGAATGCGTCAGGACGCGGGATGGAACGGGACGGCGACGGTCAGTCCGCCTTCTTCTCGGCGGGCTCGCCTTCTTCCGCGCCCTCGGTCGCCGCCTCCGTGTCCGGCTCCGGCTCCTCCGAAGCCTCGGCGACGGGGGCTTCGGGGCTTTCGCCGCCGGCCGGCTCGGAGGCTTCGGCGCCGTCGGAAGACTCGGGGGCCACGGGGGCCTCTGCAGTCTCGGGGGTCTCGGGGGTCTCGGGGGCCACGGGGGCCTCTGCAGTCTCGGGGGTCTCGGGGGTCTCGGGGGTCTCGGAAGACCCGGCGGCCTCGGGAGCCTCGGCAGTCTCGGGGGCCTCGGGAGACTCCGGGGTCTCCGTCGCCTCGGACGAGGCGGGAGCCTCGCCCTCCGTCTCCTCCGGCGTCCCGTCGGCCGCGGGCGTCGGGGCGATCTCCTCGCCGCCGGCCGCCTCGATCAGCGCCCGGCCCTCGTCGCCCCGGATCAGGGCGAGACCGATCTTCCGCTCCTCCCCGTCGAGCCGCAGCACGCGCACGGCGACGCGGGCCCCCGGCTGGAGGTTGTCCGCGGGCGTCAGCTCCGAGATGTGGAGCAGCCCTTCCAGGCCCTCCTCCAAGCCGATGAAGATGCCGAAGTTCGTCACCTTCGTGACCGCGCCGACGTGCTCCGTCTCCGGGCCGTAGCGCTGGGTGAACTCCGGCTGCTGCCAGGGGTCGAGCTCCAGTTGCTTCAGCCCGAGCGCGATCCGCTTCTTGTCGGGGTGGACGCTCAGCACCACCGCCTGGACCTTCGCGCCCTTGTCGAGGACCTCGGCCGGGTTCTGGATCTTGCGCGTCCACGACATGTCCGACACGTGCAGCAGGCCGTCGATGCCGTCGTCGATCTCCACGAACGCGCCGTAGGAGGTCAGGTTGCGGACGGTGCCCTCGACCACCGTCCCGGGAGGGAAACGGGCCTCGACGTCGTCCCAGGGGTCGCCGTCGGCCTGCTTCATCCCCAGCGAGATCTCCTGCTTGTCGCGGTTGATGTCGAGGACGACCACCTCGACCTCGTCACCGACCTTGACCACCTCCTCGGGGTGGTTGATGCGCTTGGACCACGACATCTCGGAGATGTGGACGAGGCCCTCGATTCCGTCCTCGAGCTTCACGAACGCGCCGTAGGGCATCACGTTCACCACGGATCCCTGCACGCGGCTGCCGACCGGGTACTTGAGCTCGACGGTCTCCCAAGGGCTGGGGAACTTCTGCTTCAGACCGAGGGCGATGCGCTCGCGCTCGAGATCGACGCGCAGCACCATGATCTCGACCTCGTCATCGATCTTGAGCATGTCGGACGGGTGCGTGAGCCGGCTCCACGACATGTCCGTGATGTGGAGCAGGCCGTCGATCCCGCCGAGATCCACGAAGGCGCCGAAGTCGGCGATGTTCTTGACCACGCCGGCCCGGATCTGTCCGGGCTTGATCTCCTTGAGGAGGGTCTTCTTCGCCTCCTCGCGCTGCTCCTCGATGAGGCGCCGGCGCGAGATGACGATGTTCATCCGCTCCTGGTCGATCTTGATGATACGCGCCTCGATGTCGCGGCCGATGAAGTCGCTGATGTCGTGCGTCCTGCGGATGGATACCTGGCTCGCGGGCAGGAACACGGGTACGCCGATGTCCACGAGGAGGCCGCCCTTGATCTTCTTCAGCACGCGGCCGCGCACCGTCGCGCCCTCTCCGTACTGGGAGACCACGCGCTCCCAACCCCGGATCCGGTCGGCCTTGCGCTTGCTCAGTTGGACGCCGCCGCCCCCCTCGTCCACGCTCTCCAGCAGCACCTCGATGCGATCGCCGACGTCGTAGTCGTTGATGTCCTCGAACTCGTTGGCGGGGATGATGCCCTCGGACTTGTAGCCGATGTCGACGATCACCTCGTCGTTTCTCAGGTCGACGATCTTGCCCGTCACGACCTTGTTCGGCGTGAAGTCCTCGCTGCCTTCCTCGTAGCGGGTTTCGAGATCGCCCTTGCTGCCGAGGATCTCCTCGACTTGCCGGTCGAGCTCTTCGGGAGCGATGTCGTACCGTCGGATCTTGTCGCGTGCGCGCATGGAACTCCGGGGGAGAGGAACGGAATCGCGACGGCGATCCCGCACGGCCTGGGAAGGGGGTGGGGGTCCCGGGGACCGGCGGTCCGTCCGCCGGTTCCGGCCTGCCGGCCGCTCGCGGCCCCTAGGCCTCGGAATCGCGCGGGCGGCGGACAGGAATCGCCGATCGTACCCGCTGGAGGACGGCCTCCACAACCTCGTCCAGGGCCATTCGCGTCGTGTCGAGCACCCACGCGCCCTCGGCGGGGACCAGCGGGGCCACGGCCCGCGTCCGATCGGCCCGGTCGCGGGACTCGATCGCCGCCCGGACCCGCGCAAGGGCCGAGGGGTCGGGAGCGTCCCCCGGGCGCTCCTGGCGCCACCGGCGCCTCGCCCGCTCGACGGGGTCCGCGTCCAGGAAGACCTTGAGCGCCGCCTCGGGGAAGACCACCGTCCCCATGTCTCGCCCCTCCGCCACGACGCGCCCGGCGTTCTTGGCGAAGGCCCGCTGGCGCGCCGCGACGGCGCGGCGGACCTCGGGGAGGCGGGCGACGCGCGCGACCACGGCAGCGACGTCGGGGTCCCGCCCGCGCCGGCCGGGGTCCCGTCCCCCCACACGGACGCCGCCCCGCCCATCGGGCTCGATCGCCTCCGTCGCAACGAGGCGGGCCAGCGCGGGGCCGTCGCAGCAATCGACGCCCCGATCCAGGGCGATCGCCGCCACGGCCCGGAAGAGGGCCCCGGAGTCGAGGTGTGCCCAACCGAGGGCCGCCGCGAGTCGGGACGCCACGGTGCTCTTCCCGCCACCGGCCGGGCCGTCGATCGCGACGACCAGGGGACGGCTCACGCCCCTCCTCCGAAACCGTGGGCCTCGTGGAAGCGCCAGGCGTCCTCCGCGATGCGCGCCAGGCTGCTCGACCGCGGCGCCCAGCCGAGTTCGGCCCGGGCCTTCGCGCCGTCGGCGACGAGGACGGGGGGATCGCCCGCGCGGCGTTCGGCGTCCCTGCGCGGGACGGCCCGGCCCATGGCCTCCTCCACGGCGTCGAGGACGGCGCCGACGGACGCGCCCTCCCCGGTGCCCAGGTTCCAACGCCCCCCGCCGCCGCCGGACTCCAAGCGCTCCAACGCGAGGAGGTGGGCGGTCGCCAGGTCGCGCACGTGGACGTAGTCGCGGACGCAGGTTCCGTCGGGCGTGTCGTAGTCGGTCCCGAACACAGAGATCGGCTCGCCCGTGACGGCGGCGCGCATGGCCAGCGGGATCAGGTGCGTCTCGGGGTCGTGGCGTTCCCCGAGGCCGTGCTCCGGTTCCGCGCCCGCCGCGTTGAAGTACCGCAGCGCGGCCGTCGGGACACCCGTCGCGAAGAGCGCGTCCTCGCAGCCCACCTTCGAGCGACCGTACGGGTTGACCGGCCGGCGCGGGTGATCCTCCCGGAGCGGGAGCGCCACCGGGTCGCCGTAGACCGCGCAGGTGGAGGAGAAGACGAACGCGCCGACGCCCTCCCCGGCCGCGACCGAGGCGAGCACGGTCGTCTTGCCCCGGTTCCAGGCGTCGTACAGCTTCGGCTCCCGAACGGACTCCCCCACCAGGGACTTCGCCGCGAAGTGGAGGACGGCACCGATCCGCTCGTCCCGGAACACGCGGCGAAGCAGGTCGGCGTCCCCCACGTCCCCCTCCACGAGCGTGCCCCACCGCGCGTGCGCACGATACCCCGTCGAGAAGTCGTCGAGGACGACGACGCGGCGCCCGGCCTCGGCGAGTCTGCGGACCACCGGCGGGGCGACGTAGCCCGCTCCGCCCGTCACCAGCACTCCGTCCGGCTTCGCGTGCGTCTTCAAGCGACCTACCGTCCGCTCCGCTGCTTCTCCCGCGCGGCGAGCCAGGCATCCCACCACGCCTCCACGGCCTTCTGCATCTTCGCGAGGCCCGCGCCCTCGAGGGCCGAAGGCTCGAACCGCGGGAAGCGCGGCCACATCGCGGCCGCCACGGCGTCCTTGTCCTTGCCGGGGTCCTCCTGGGCGCGGTGGAGGATCACGCCGTACGCCGCGCGCGCGACCTCCGCATGCGGATCCTGGACGTCCTCGATCAGGTAGACGTGCGGGCGGTCCTCGCCCCGCTCGCCCATGTCGTGGATCGCGGCCAGGCGGGCCCGCACGCCGGCCGGGCCGGCCAGCCACTGCTGCCAGTCCAGGCGCATGGCGGCCAGTCGATCCGCCGGGATCCAGACCCCGTCACCGCCCATTGCGTCGGGCCGGCCGGTCAGTTGGATCAGCGCTCCGCGCGCCGCGTTGATCTTGCGCGTGAGCACCTCCGACGGCGTCCCGTCGAGCGAGGGGCCGAGGAAGAACGGCAGGAGGTACAGGATACCGCTCGGCGCTCCGATCTCGCCGATCGCCTCCGCGGCGACGACCTGCACGGAGGGATCGGGATCGTAGAGCCCGTAGGCGGCGATCTGGGCGAGCGCGCCGTTCTGGAGCCGGCCCATGATGCGGTGGAGCCACTTCCGACAGGTCGCATCCGGTTCGAGCTTCCAGAAGACGCGGCGAGCGAGCGCGGACGGGAGCATCGGGACGGCGGCCTCGTAGTACGTCTGGAGGGCCTCTCGGCGGGCCTCGGCGTCGGCATCGTCCATCGCCTGCTCGATCAGCTTCGCGAGCCGGTTCTGGGCCTCCGCCTCTTCGCCCGTCGGCGCTTGCGGCTGCTCGCCCGGCACGTGCCCGGCGCGCAGCTCGTCGAGGGCCCGCTGCAGCTTCTCCTTCACGTCGCCTTCGGGCACGAGGGGCAGCATGCGCTCGATCGTCCGCTCGACTCCCTTCCAGTCCTTCTGCCGGGCGTACGCGATCCGGAGCATGTCGAGGAGGCGCACGTCCGGCTGGGTGAGCTGGAGGTTCAACGCCTCCAGCTCCCGGACGGTCTCCTTGTAGTCGCCGGTCTCGAACAGGGCCCGCGCGTAGAGCCAGCGGATGTCGGGGTCGTCACGGTGGCGGTCGCGCAGCACGCGCAACTCCGAGAGCGCGGTCGTCCAGTCCTCCTTCTTCATGTGGCAGACGACGATCATGCGCCGCACGTTCTCGTCGGAGGAGTCCAGCGAAAGGAGCATCTCCAGCGGCCGCAGCGCCCCGTCCCAGTCCTCCGCGGCCATGCGGATCCGGGCGAGGAGCTTCAGCGCGTCGGGTTCGTGCGGCTTCGCCCGCAGCACCTCGGCGAGCGCGTCCTCCGCGCGCTGCGTGTGGCCCTCCTCGACCTCGAGCATCGCGATGCGGAGACGCGAGAACCAGAACCGCGGCTCCATCTCGAGGCTCTGGACGAGGTGACGCCGCGCGCCGTCCTTGTCGCCGCTGAAGTAGAGCACCCGACCCAGGAGGAAGTGGTTCAGCGCCGTGGGCTGCCGCCCGAGGCGGCTCGCGTACCGGGTGGCGACGCCACCCAGGCTTCCCTGGCGGCGCGCCTGCCCGAGTTCCTGGTCCTGGGCATCGAGGGCGGCACGCACCTCCGTCTCCCACGGTTCGTCGGCGGCCGTCGCCCGCCGCGGGAACACCACGAGCAGGGCGAGCAGGAGCAGCGGCAGGGATCGCTTCATCGTCGGATCTTCGAGGCTACCGGGGTCGGGCCGCCGCCCACTGTTCGAGCCGGGGCGCCTGGGCCACGACGTCGGCCTCTTCGCGATAGGGCGGCATCGCCTGGAGCCAGGCGCGACGGGCGGCGTCGAGACCCGTCGTCCCGAGCAGCCGGGTGCGTTCGTCCCAGAGCGCCTTCCACGCGGCGCGCCGGACGCCGGGATCGGTGTCCCGGAGATACGGAAGGAGAAGGCTGTCGGCCGCCGGATCGCGGAGCCCGCCCACCTTCGAGAGGGCGACGCGCCGGACCTCCACGCCCCTCGGGCCCTGCCACCACCGCAGGAAGGCCTCCCGCTTCGCCTCGGGGCTCGCGTCGGCTACGGCGGGGAAGGTCGCGCCGGCGAGTTTGCCGAGGTTCGCCCGGGCGGCCGGACCGAAGAGGGGGTCCTCCGCGCCGGCCACGCGTCCCAGCGCCAGGACCGCGACGGCGTGCGCGCTCGGATCGGTCTCGGCGAGTTCGACGAGCGCGTCCGCGGCGATCGGCCTCACCTCCACGGCCGGGTCCGCCAGCGAGTGGCGGACGAGCCCCACCAGGCCGTAGCCCCCGAAGCGACCGAGGATGCGCAGCGCCCAGACCCGCGCGCGCGGATCGGGTTCCGCGGACGGGCTGAGACGCCCGATCACCGTGCGGAGCAGATCGGGCGATGGCGCGTCCTTCCGCACGTAGACGTACTTCAGGGCCGCCACGCGGCGCTCCGGTTCGAGTTGGGGGAGGCGGCTCGCCAGGTCCGCATCGGAGGGAGGACCCTCGCCGCCCGTCGCGCCGCCCGCGGCGGCCTTGCGCACCTGGTCGATCGCCTCGCGGAGCTTCTCCCGCCGGGCGGAATCCGTTTCCAGGCGGAGCAGGCCCTCCAGGGCCCAGAGGTAGTCCTCGGTGTCCGGGCTGCCCGTCTCGTCGCGCATGCGGTCGAGGGCGTGGAGGCAACCGGCCAGCGCGTCGCGGGACTGCGGGTTCCGCGTGGCGATCCCGCGGTAGACCGAGAACGCCTTCTTCGCATCACCCCGGCCGATCAGGACGGCCCCGAGCAGCATGCGGTAGGTGTCGTTCCGCGGCTCCCGCTCGAGCAGTTGTTCGATCTCCGCCTCCGCCGCGTCCAGCCGCTCCGCCTGGACGAGCGCGTGCGCGAGGAGGTACCGGGCCTGCGGGTCTCCCGGGTCGCCGTCCACGATCCGGCGCAGGAACCCGACCGCCTCGTCGGTCCTCTTCATGCGCAGCAGCAGCACGGCGAGCTTGCGCTGGGCCGTGAGGAAGTCGGGGTTGATGCCGATCGCCCGGCGGAGATCGCGCTCCGCCCCCTGCTCGTCGGGCGGGTCCCGACCGAGAGCGAGCATCGCGAGGTCGTGGTAGGCGAAGTAGAGCCGGGGCTCCGCTCGGAGCGCTTCCGTGTAGACGCTCTTCGCCGAGTCGGGGTCGCCGGCGATGCCGTACGCGCGGGCCAGGAGGTAGAGCCGGACGATGCGCTCCGGGCCGTCCACCTGCCGCCCGGCCGCCAGCTTCGCGTCGCGCAGGAGAGCCTCGGCCGGGCGCTGCTTGCGCTCGCGCTCCTGCCGGGCGATTCCCGCCTCGATCCCGTCCTCCCAGCCGAGGCCGAGCCGCCCGTCGGCGCGGGCCGCGGTTCCCGCGAGGAGCAGGGCGAGGACGCCGCACGCCAGTGTCTTCGAGCTCGAAACCACGCGGTCCTCCCAGCCGGACGCCGCGGCCGATGCTACCGGCTCCCCGGCCCGATGCCTCGCGCGGGTTCCTCCCCCGGCTCGTGGCCCAGGGCCGCGAGGAAGCCCGGGTAGGACTTCGCGACCGCCTCGGCCCCCCGGATGACGACGCCCGGGACGACGAGCCCCAGCACGCCGAAGGCCATCACGATGCGGTGGTCGCCGGTGGCGTCCACCTCGCCGCCCGAGAGCCGCGCCCCGCCCCGGACCCGGATGCCGTCCGGACGCACCTCGGCGTCCCCGCCGAGAGCCCTCAGCCCCGCCACCGTGGTCGCCCGCCGGTCCGACTCCTTGAACCGCACGTGCCCGGCGCCGACGACCCGCGTCTCACCCGGCGCGAGGGCCCCCAGGATCCCCACCAGCGGCAGCAGGTCGGGCGCGCCCTCCAGGTCCACCGTCCCGGCCCCGCGGAGGGACGCCCCGGCGCCCACGCGCGCATCGCCCTCGGCGGTCTCCTCGACGAGGGCGCCCATGGCGACGAGGACGTCGAGGAGCCGGGCGTCCGCCTGGCGCGTTCGCCGGGGCACCCCCCGCACCGTGACGCATCCGCCCGTCAAGACGGCGGCCGCCCACCACGGCGCCGCGCTCGACGCGTCCCCCTCGACTTCGTAGACCGCCCGCCGCGGCGCCCCCGCCGCCACCCGGATCCGTCCCGCGGTCCCGTCCAGTCCGGTGGCCTCGCACGCGATGCCGAACGCCTCCAGGACCGCGAGGGTCAGCTCGAGGTACGGACGCGACACCACGCGTCCCGCCAGCGACAGGTCCAGGCCGCCGATCCGGGGCGCGATCAGCAGCAGCGCGGACGCGAACTGGCTCGACCGGTCGGCCTCGATCACGACGGGACCGCCGCGCACCCCGCCGGCGATCACGCGCATCGCCCCGCTCGGGCGGCGCCGCACGTGCGCGCCCAGCGCCGTGAGCGCGCGCCGCAGCGGCCGGTGCGGCCGGGCGAGGAGGGGCGGTCGTCCCGTGACCAGCGTCCGCGCCCCCGGCTCGCGAAGCGTGGCGAGGGCGGTCGCGAAGCGAAGTCCCGTCGCGCCGAGGCCCAGGTCCACCGCGCGGCGCTCGCGTCCCGGGCCGAGGCCCTTCGGCGTCCAGCGGCCGAGGGCCGCGAGGGCGCGATCGAGGCGGCGCACGTCCTCGCCGGGGGGCGGCCCCGGCGCCACGATTCGCGTCTCCCCGTCCGCGAGGGCCCTCGCGGCGAGTGCCCGCTGGTGGAGCGACTTCGACGCGGGCACCGCGATCCTGCCCTCGATCGGTCGCGTCCGGTGGCGCAGGAAGACGTGCAAGGGGCCGAGGCTCCGTCGGTGGATCCCAAGGGAGTATGATCCGCGGGCGAGGAGGACGCGACCATGAAGGCGCCGATCGAGACGACGGAACTCCCCGGCCTGAAGCTCCTCCACCGGGGGAAGGTCCGCGACATCTATGACCTGGGCGATCACCTCCTGATCGTCGTGACGGACCGCGTCAGTGCCTACGACGCCGTCCTGTCGCCGCCCATCCCCGACAAGGGGCGGGTGCTCACCTCGCTCTCGCGCTTCTGGTTCGAGACGCTCCGCGACCTCGTCCCGCACCATCTCGTGACGACGGACATCCCCGAGATGCCGGACGTCGTCCAGGAGTACGGCACCGTGCTCCAGGGCCGGACCTCCCTGGTCCGGCGGCTGCGCATGTTCCCCGTGGAGTGCGTCGTTCGCGGCTACCTGACCGGCAGCGGGTGGCGGGACTACCGGCGGACCGGCGCCGTCTGCGGCCACGACCTTCCCGCCGACCTCCCGGAGAGCGTGCGGCTCGAGGAGCCACTCTTCACGCCGGCGACCAAGGCAGAGAGCGGCCACGACGAGAACATCGACTTCGCCCGCGTCTCCGAGATCGTCGGGAAGGACACGGCCGAACGCCTCCGCACGTTCTCCCTCACCCTCTACGCCCAGGCGCGGGACATCGCCGCCGAACGGGGGATCCTGATCGCCGACACGAAGCTGGAGTTCGGTCTCGACGAACAGGGGCGCATCGTGCTCGGCGACGAGGCCTTCACGCCGGATTCGTCCCGCTTCTGGGAGGCGGCCTCCTACCGCGAGGGCGAGACGCAACAACCGCTCGACAAGCAGATGGTGCGCAACTGGCTCGACGCGCAGGGATGGGACCACGAGCCCCCGGCCCCCACCCTTCCCGCCGATCTCGTCGCCCGCCTCTCCGCCACCTATCGCGACATCCACGAACGGCTGACGGGCCGCGGCCTGGGGGCCTGATGGCATCCCGCTCCAGGCGACGAGGTTCCGGATCGGGGGCCGCGGAGGGACGGCGACGCCGCCGGGAACCCGACGACGTCGAGGTGGACGTGCGGCGACCCGTCGTCGGCGTCGTCATGGACGACGAGGAGGACCTGGAGGTGGTCCAGGCCTGCCTGGAGACGCTGGAGGACTTCGACATCCCCTACGAGGTGCACCTCCTCTGCTCGCACAAGACGCCGGAACAGGTCCACCACTACGCGAGCACGGCTCGGCTCGGCGGACTGAAGGTGGTGATCGCCGCGGCCGGCGGCGCCGCCCACCTCGCCGGGGTGATCGCCAGCCTGACGACCCTCCCGGTGATCGGCATCCCAATCCGCACCGAGGGCCTCGGCGGCGCGGACTCCCTCTACTCCGTCGTGCAGATGCCCGCGGGCGTGCCCGTGGCCACGGTGACCATCGGGGAGGCCGGGGCGATCAACGCCGCCCTGCTCGCCGCCGAGATCCTCGCCCTGGCGGACGAAGCCCTGCACGACCGTCTCCAGCGCTTCCGCGCCGACCAGCGGCGGCGCGTGCTGGAGCACAACGCCTCCCTCCGCGAACGGCTCGCCGAGGAGCGATGAGCGTCGAGATCCCGGGCGATCTCCCCGAGCCTCCGGTCACGGCGCTCGGCTGGGACGGGGACGCGACATCGGGACGCCTCCGGCTCCTCGACCAGACGCGCCTCCCGGCCGAGGAGGTGTGGCTCGAACGGACCGACGACGCGGACGTGGCGGACGACATCCGGCGGCTCGCGGTCCGGGGCGCCCCGGCGATCGGCCTCGCCGGCGCCTACGGCCTCGTGCTGGCCGCGCGCCACCCCGACTTCGATGCGCGCGCCCGGCGGCTCGCCACCGCCCGGCCGACGGCCGTCAACCTCGCTTCCGCCGTGCGCCGGGTGCGGGCCGAGGCCGAGGGCCCGGTCGCCGGATTCGGGGAGCGGCTCCTCGCCGGGGCCCGCGGGCTCGAACGGGAGGACCGGGAGGCCTGCGCCCGGATCGCGGCGGCCGGGGCCGCCTGGCTCGGGAAGCGGTGCCGCATCCTGACCCACTGCAACGCGGGCGCCCTGGTCACGGCGGGTCTCGGAACGGCCCTCGCCCCGCTCTACCTCCTCCACGCCAGGGGTCGCCCCCTCCACGTGTGGGTGGACGAGACGCGCCCCCTGCTCCAGGGCCTGCGCCTGACCGCCTGGGAACTCCGTCGAGCGGGGATCGCCCACCGCGTCCTCGTCGAGGGGGCCGCGGCGGGGCTGATGCGTCGGGGTGAGGTGGATGCCGTGTTGGTCGGGGCCGATCGCGTCTGCCGGAACGGGGACGTGGCGAACAAGATCGGCACCTACGGCGTGGCGCTGATCGCCCGCGCCCACGACGTGCCCTTCCTCGTGGCGGCCCCGCTCTCCACGCTCGACCCCACCTGCGCCCGGGGCGAGGACGTGGCCATCGAGGAGCGCCCCGCCGACGGGCTCCGGTACCTCCGGGATGGAGCTTTCGACCCAGCCGAGGGGCTGGCGGCGTGGGGGCCGGCCTTCGACGTGACCCCCGCGGCGCTGGTCACCGCGCTCGTCTCGGATCGGGGCGTTCTGGAGCGGCCCGACGAGGCACGGCTCCGGTCCTGGATGGACGAGGCCTCCCGCCTACAGCGCGGGGGTGGCGACGGCCGATAGGAGCCGGGAGCGGTCGGAACGGTCCGTCCGCCGCCGGTGGAAGGTCGCGTATGTCGCTACAGGGCAGTCTCCGGCAACTCGGCCTCGCCGACGTCCTCCAGACCGCCCTGGCGGGTCGCGAGGGCAACCTGATCCTGAGGCGGGGCGCCATCCGGGCCGTGCTCCACGTAGCCACGGATCAGCTCTACCTCATCGAGCCCGACCCCATCGATCCGGCCGTGTTGCTCGACGGGTTCGTGCACCGCGGCCTCCTCGCCCCCGACACCCTGGAGGCCGAGATGGCCCGGGGGCTCAAGCCGCTCGCGGCGCTCGACGCCTTGCTCGACCAGGGGCTACTTCCGTGGAGCGAGGTGGACGCGGTGCTGCGGGGGACGGCCGAGGACGCGATCCTCGACCTCCTGACCTGGCAGGACGGCGAGTTCCGATTCGAGGAGGGTGAGCCGGCGCCGGAGAGGGACGGCCTGGTCAACCGCGTCGGTGTGGACATCGGAGGGATGCTGCTCAGGGCCGCGCAGCGCCTCGACGAGCACAACGTCATCGCCGAGGAACTCGGACTCGAGGCGCTCCTCTTCATTCCCATGGACGCGCCGCCGCCGGTGGACTACGAGGGTGACCCGACGCCGACCGTCCACGCCCTGCTGGACGGCCGCCGTGTGATCGACGAGGTCGCCATGCTCTGCGGCCTCACGCGCTTCTCGGTCCTCCGCTCGGTCTTCGCGTGCGTGCGCTGCGGTGCCGCCCGCACGCCGACCCCCCAGGAGCTCGCGGAGCAGGTCAGCGAGCGCATCGAGGGCGAGCAGTTGAAGGTGGCGCGCGCGCTCCTCCTCCAGTGGGCCTCGCTGGCCCCCGGCGACGAGGAACCGCTGTTGCGCCTGACGGACCTGGCCAAGCGCCGCCAGAGCCCGGAGGAGCACGCGGACGCGCTCCAGGCCTTGGGCCACCTGCGGCTGAGGCAGGGCCGCGCCCCCGAGGCGCAGGACACCTTCCGCGAGTTGCTCACGCTGCGTCCGGGCGACGAGAGCGCCCTGGAGGCCCTCTGCAAGGCGGCCGAGGCCGCCGGTGACGAAGAGCAGGTCCGCCGGGGCACGATCGAGCTCGCCCGCACCGCTCTCGAGGCCGACGACGCCGAGAAGGCGGCGGAGATCCTCGAGGAGATGACGCGTGCCCCCGACGCGCCGATGGAGGCCCGCGTGCTTCGCGCCCGGGCGCTCATCCGGCTCAAGCTGGGTGACCAACTGGTGATCGAAGCCGAGAGCGCCGCGCAGGCCCTCGGCCAGCGGGCCCGCCGCCGCGACGAGAAGGAGGCGGCCCTCTTCTTCCGGGACGCCATCGCGACCCTCGCTCCGGAGCGCGGCGACCTGCTCCGGCGTTTCCGCACGCTGGTGGAGCGGCCGAAGAACCAGGCGCGGAACATCGCCGTGGTCGTCTCGCTTCTCGCCGTGCTCGGGACCGCGGGATTCCTGCTGCGCCCTGCCGGCGCGGGGGCCCTGCTGGAGAAGGTCCAGGCCGCGTACGCCGCCGGCGATGCGACCACGGCCCAGCGGCTCGTCGCCCGCATGGCGCAGGAGTACCCCGACGCGCAGGAGACGGACGTCGCGTTCCGGCTCCAGAGCGAGCACACCCACATCGCGCAGACCCCGGAGTCGCTGCTGACGCCCGATCAGCGGACCGCCCTGAGCACGGCCGTTCGCGACGTGACGCAGGCCCTCCCCGACTTTCCCGGGCGCGCGGCCGTGGAGGCGATGAACGCCCTCCACGCCCTGCTGGAGGAGCCCGAGTACGAGGGCGTGGTCAACCGCACGTTGGAAGGACTGGGCACCGACGTCACGAACGCCCTGAAGAACCTGGACGAGAGGCTCCGGGAGCGACGCGACCTCCTGGCCCGCTCGGCCAACCTCGCCAAGGGCGCGTCCGACGTAAGCGTCCTGCGGGAGTACATCCCCAAGGCGGAAACCCTGCTCCAGGACGACTTCGCCGCGCACGTCGAGACCGCCGAGGCATCGCTGACGACCTTGGTCGGACTCCACGCGGGCGAACGGGTCCAGACGGGGCTTCGGCGCCTGCGAAGCAGCCTGCCCATCTACCGACAGGCCTTGGGACAGTACGTGGACGAGCTCGTGCTCTGCAAGCGGATCCTCGCCGAGCGGGAGATCGAGGAGGCCTACGACCTCTGCCGCGTACAGGCCGTCAAGTACCTCACGAACGCCCGCCTCGACGACGCCGAGAGCTACTACCGCGCCCTCGAGCAGATGGTCGCGCGCACCAAGGAAGACCCGGAGCTCGCGCCGATCCGCGAACGGGTCGAGGCGCGCCGCTACATGGAGTTCGTCAAGGAGAAACTTTCCGTCATCCAGGACATCCGCGAGGGATTGGCCAACGCGAAGTCCGCCGAAGCGGCCGGCGACATCCAACGAGCCGTGCGCATCTACATGACGCTCGCCGAGCGCTACTGGCTCATCCGCCTCGAGGACATCATCCAGATGCCCATGCAGGTGCGGACCGTCCCGGAGGGAGTCGACGTGTTCCTGGGCGACGAGTGCGTCGGGCGCACGCCCTGCGTCGTCCACTACCTGTGGGCGAAGCAGCAGACCCTGGGGCTGGAGGGCCTCGGGTTCGCGCCCGAGCGCCGCCTGATCGGCACGCAGAAGGTGGAGCCCCTGGCGACCCTCGAAGTGGACATGTCGCCGAGGCGGCGCTGGACCGTCCCGATCGACGAAAACGTGATTCGAGCGCCCATGGCCGACGACGGGGACCTGCTCGTCGTCGAGCGCAACGGTCGCCTGACGCGCCTCGCGGGAAGCGACGGCAGCGCGCGCTGGGCGCGCCACGTCCGCACCCTCGAGGGCACGCGGGCCCGCCCCATACGGATGGAGCAAGAGGTGGCCCTGGTCTTTCTCGACGGCCGGCTCGTGTTCTTCGACCCCACCACGGGCAGCCCGAAGCACGAGGACCGGGTGGGCCGCCCGGCCGGCGACCCCGCGTGCGTCGGGGACACGCTCCTGATCCCCACCCTGGACGGTCACGTGGTCGGCTACCGCGGCCAGCGCACCGTCTTCGAGAAGGACGTCGGTGATCGGCCGACGGCCGGGTTCGTCCTCGGGCACGACCAGGCGTGGTTCGGCCTCTCCAGCGGCGAGATCGCGCGTGTGAACCGGGTGGGCGAGGTCCAACGCACGATGCTCCCCGGACGGGCCACGGATGTCCTGGACATCGCGGTCTACGGTGCGGGCGTCCTGGCGACGAAGTCCGATGGCGTGCTCGCGGCCCTCGAACCGGACGGCTCCGTCCGTTGGAGCCAGAAGGACCTGGGAGACCTCGAGGGCCACCCCGCGGTGGCCGGTGAGGTCGTCGCCGTGGCCGACCGGCGGGGACACGTCCTGTTCTTCGGCCTGAAGGACGGTCACCCCCTCGGCCAGGTCACGCTGGGCGAGGCGACGGTCGGCGGTCTGCTGGCGACCGAGTCCGGCAATCTCATCGCCCTCCTCCGCGACGGCACGCTCTGGGTCCACGACGTGAAGACGGGAACGGATCGCGTGCGCGTGAACCTGCGAGGCGAGGTCCGGATTCCGCCGGTGCTGGTCGGGCGGGACCTGCTGGCCGTGCCGGCCGACGGAGGCCAGATCACCCTCGTGGAACTCCCGCCTCCCAGCCGGGAGTAGTCTCCACGGCCGCGGCCGGAAGCTTCCCCGGCCCCGCGCGGACTCGCCCCACCCGCTCGAAGCCGATACCCTGCCCGGCCATGGGACCCTCCACCGCCACCGGGCCCGACGCCCAGACCGCGCCGGTCCGCTTCGAGACCGATCCCGCCTCCTACCGCCACTGGCACCTGTCGTTCGACGGCCCCGTCGCCCGACTGGCGATGGACGTGCGGGAAGACGGGGGCCTGCGCCCGGGGTACGAGCTGAAGCTCAACTCGTACGACCTGGGCGTGGACATCGAGCTCGCCGACGCCGTCCGGCGAGTCCGGTTCGAACACCCCGAGGTGCGCGTCCTCGTCGTCGAGTCGGCGAAAGACCGGGTGTTCTGCTCCGGCGCCAACATCTTCATGCTGGGGAGCTCCGCCCACGCCTTCAAGGTCAACTTCTGCAAGTTCACCAACGAGACGCGGCTCGGTTTGGAGGGCATGGCCGCCGAGTGCGGCGTCCACACCCTGGCCGCCCTGAACGGCACCTGCGCCGGGGGCGGCTACGAATTGGCGTTGGCCTGCGACGAGATCGTCCTCCAGGACGACGGCAACAGCGCGGTCAGCCTGCCCGAGACGCCGCTGCTCGGCGTCCTTCCCGGCACCGGCGGCCTCACCCGGGTCGTGGACAAGCGCAAGGTCCGCCGCGACCTCGCCGACGTCTACTGCACCGTGGCCGAAGGCGTGAAGGGCCGCCGGGCCAAGTCCTGGCACCTCGTGGACGAGGTCGTGCCCGCCAGTCGCTTCACGGCGTGGATCGCCGACCGGGCGAAAGCCCTGTCGGAGGGAGAGGGGCCGCGCGGGCGGAACGCCTCGGCCGAGGGCGTCGCCCTCGAACCCATGGGCGGCACCTACGGGCCCGACGGCGTGACGCATCGCCACGTCAAGGCGGTCCTGGAGGACCGCCTGGCCACCGTGACCATCCGCGGGCCGGACGGCGCGCCGCCCGCCGACGCCGCGGCCGCCCGGGCCGGCGCGAACGACCTCTGGAGCCTCCGGGTCGCGCGCGAGCTCGACGACGTCCTCCTCGACCTGCGGTTCAACCGGCCCGCGGTCGGGCTCGTGGTCTTCAAGACCGAGGGGGACCTCGACCTCGTCCTCGCCCACGACGCGTTCCTCCACCGGCACCGCGACGACTGGTTCGTCTTCGAGGTCCTGGCCGCCTGGAAGCGGACGCTGAAGCGGGTCGATCTCACGGCGAAGAGCCTCTTCGCCCTCATCGAGCCCGGTTCCTGCTTCGGCGGCACCCTGTTCGAGCTGGCGCTCGCCTCGGACCGGTCCTACGTCCTGGACGACCCCGACCGGGACAACCGGATCGCGCTCTCCGTCCTGGAGAAGGCCGACTACCCGATGAGCAACGGCCTGTCCCGGCTCGAGACGCGGTTCCTGCGCGAGCCGGAGCGGGTGGCCGACGCCTTCGCAAGGGACGGCCCCATCGATCCGGCCGACGCCGAAGAGCTCGGCCTGATCACGCTCGCCCCGGACGACATCGACTGGGACGACGAGGTCCGGCTCGCGATCGAGGAACGCCTGAGCCTCTCGCCCGACGCCCTCACCGGGATGGAGGCGAACCTCCGCTTCGCCGGACCGGAGACGATGGAGACCAAGATCTTCGGACGGCTCAGCGCTTGGCAGAACTGGATCTTCCAGCGCCCGAACGCGGTGGGACGCACCGGCGCCCTGACGCTCTACGGCCGTCCCGAACGCCCGGAGTTCGACTGGAACCGGACGTAGTGCGTACGCTGGAAGAACCATGACGAAAGTCGACCTCAACGCCCGTATTCCCAACAACGTCGGTCTCGGCGAGGACCGCCGACTCCAGCGCGCCCTGGAGTCCTGGCAACCCAAGTTCCTCGACTGGTGGATGGAGATGGGGCCGGACGGCTTCCAGGCCGACCGGATCTACCTGCGCACCGCCGTGGACGTCGGGCGCGACGGATGGGCGCACTTCGACCACGTGAAGATGCCGGACTACCGCTGGGGCATCTTCCTCGCCGACCCGGTGGACCAGCGCGTGGTTCCCTGCGGCGACCACTTCGGGCAGCCGGCCTGGCAGCAGGTCCCCGGCGAGTACCGCAACGCCCTGCGCCGGATCATCGTGACCCAGGGCGATACCGAGCCCGCGAGCGTCGAGCAGCAGCGGCTCCTCGGGCGGTCCGCCCCCAGTCTCTACGACCTTCGCAACCTGTTCCAGGTCAACGTCGAGGAGGGACGCCACCTGTGGGCGATGGTCTACCTCCTCCACACGTACTTCGGCCGCGACGGCCGCGAGGAGGCCGAGGACATGCTCCGCCGGCGGGCGGGCGACCCCGACTCGCCCCGCATCCTCGGCACCTTCAACGAGCCCATCGAGGACTGGCTCTCCTTCTTCATGTTCACCACGTTCACGGACCGCGACGGCAAGTGGCAGCTCCTGTCGCTCGCGGAGTCCGCCTTCGACGCCCTCTCCCGCACCACCCGCTTCATGCTCACCGAGGAAGCCCACCACATGTTCGTCGGGGAGACCGGCGTCGGTCGGGTCATCCAGCGGACGTGCGAGGTGATGGAGGAGCTGGGTACGGACGAACCCGACAAGATCCGCGCCCACGGCGCCATCGACCTCCCCACGATCCAGCGGTATCTCAACCGGTGGTTCTCCTCGTCGGTGGACCTGTTCGGGGGAGAACGCTCCAGCAACGCGGCCTCCTACTTCGCCTCCGGCCTGAAGGGCCGCTACAAGGAGGAGAGCCGCTTCGACGACCACGTTGCGCTCGAGGGCGTCTACGACCTTCCCACCATCGAGCAGGAGCGTCTCGCCCACGAGGAGATCCCGCTTCGAAATGCCATGAACGAGATCCTCCGCGACGACTACGTGGACGACTGCGTATTCGTCGTCAAGCGGTGGAACCGCGTCCTGGAGAAGGCCGGGCGCGCCGAGCGTCTCTACCTCCCGAACCGTCGATTCCACCGCGAAGTCGGCATCTACGCCGGCCATGCCTTCGACCTGGAGGGCAACCCGATTCCGCGGGAGGCCTTCGCCGCGAAGCGGGACGAGTGGCTCGTGAGCGAGGAAGACAAGACGTTCGTCCGGGGCCTGATGAAGCCGTGCCTCGGCGTCGGCGAGATCGCCGGCTGGATCGCCCCCCCCGCCAAGGGCATCAACGGCAACCCCTTCGAGTGGGCGTACGTCCGCTTCGACCAGTCGAGCGCGGGCGTCGCCCTCGGCGCCGCCCCCTCGGCGACGTAGGAGGGGCGGCCCCTCAACCCTCCTGAGGATGCGCGCGCAACCAATCGAACGAGTAGATGCCGGTTTCGTGGCCGTCGGTGAACTCGAATCGCAACGCGTAGTTCCCGACGGGGGACGCGCCCCGTACCCGCACGTCCTTCACGCCGTCCCACGAGGGCCCCTCCACCTCCCCGGGCGTGTGCCCCCGGCAGGTTGCGCAGGGACAGGCGTGGCGGAGCCAGGCGCCGTCGTAGCGATGGACGACGCCGTCCGTGAAGCGGATCTCGACGAGGCTCCGCTCGGGGTCCAGGCGGATGCGTTCCGGCTCGGCGCTCATGGTGCGTAGCGTATAGGAGACGTGCCCGCCCCCGTGCCCCTTCCCGCGGCCCGCTGGCCCTCGCTCGAGGAGGCGCGGGCGTCCCGACTCCTCTCCCCCGTCCGCCTCGGCCCGCTCCGGGTCCGCACGCGGACCTGGGTCCCCGCCATGGTGCCCTGGCGCGCGACCCAGGACGGGTCGGTCACCCCGTCGAACCTGGCGTGGTACGGCCGGTTCGCCCGGGGGTGTCCCGGCGTCCTCGTCGCCGAGGCGACCGGCATCCGGGACATCGCGAGCGGTCCGCTCCTCCGCATCGGCCACGACCGCTTCCTCCCGGGACTCACCGACCTCGTCGCGGCCGTCCGGGATGCGAGCGGCGGCCGCACGCGGTTCCTCATCCAGTTGATCGACTTCCTGACCGTCCGTCGCCGGCCCGAACCCCGGCGATTCTTCGAACGCTACCTCCGGATCACCCCGGGGGTCCGGGAGCGCGTCGCGCGGCGCGCGGGACGGAGGGAGCTCCGAACGGTGCCGGAGGAGGGTCTTCGCCGCTGGCTCGCCGACGCATCGGACGCCGACCGCGAGGCCGTCCTCGACGCGCGCGACCTCGAGGCGCTCCGCTACGGCTACCGGGAGCGCGTCACCGACGTCCATCTCCCCCACGTCCGCGACCTCCCCCGGGTGCTGCCGGGTCTCTTCGCCGACGCGGCGGAGCGTGCCCGCCGGGCGGGCTTCGACGGCGTCGAGCTCCACTTCGCCCACGCCTACACGATGGCTTCGTTCCTGAGCCGGACGAACGACCGGCGGGACGGCTACGGCCGCACCCGGGAGGGGCGCGTACGCCTCGCCCTCGAAGTGATCCGCGCGGTTCGCGACCGCGTCGGCGCCGACTACTGCGTGGGGACGCGATTCCTCGGCGACGACGTCATCGCCGGCGGAAGCCGCATCGACGACGCGTGCGCGTTCGCGGTCCGCTTCGGCGATGCCGGGCTCGACTTCGTCTCGGTTTCCAAGGGTGGCCGCTTCGAGGACGCGAAGCAACCGCGCATCGGCGAGGCCGTCTACCCCTACACCGGGACGAGCGGACACGAGTGCATGCCGACCGTTCGGATCGACGCCCGCGGGCCGTTCGGGCGCAACGTCGGACTGGCGGCGGCCGTACGGGGAGCCCTCCGAAGCGCGTCGCTCGGGACCCCGGTGGTCGCCGCGGGCGGGCTCTGCACCTTCGACCAGATGGAGGGCATCCTGCGACGCGGCGAGGCCGACCTCGTCGCCTCCGCCCGCCAGTCGCTCGCCGATCCCGACTGGTGGGCCAAGATCGAGAGTGGTCGGGGCGCCGAGGTCCGCCGCTGCGTGTTCACGAACTACTGCGAGGGCCTCGACCAACGGCATCGGGCGGTCACCTGCAAGCTCTGGGACAAGGTGTTTCCGGACGGCGAGGGCCCCGTCGCCCGGGCCGCCGACGGCCGGCGCCGCCTCGTGCCCCCGCCCTGGGACGGACCGGACCGCCCCTACCGCGGCGACGACGCCCCGGTCCAGGGCCGGACGTAGAGCGGAGAGGGGCCGACCGCGAGTCGGAGGAGCCCCTCCCGCGCCTCCCGGCGCGCCGGTTCCGGCTCCTTCCCGCCCGTCGCGACCGGCTCCACCGCGTAGGCGCCCGGCGGCAGGCGCAACACGACCTCCCGCTCCGGAGAGAGCGGCGCGCCGGGCTCGCCGGCCCAGCTCTCGTCGGGATCGGCCAGGACCGCGAGGACCCACGCACCGTCCGTGCCGTCGAAGCGCACGGCACGAACACCGGCGCCCGCGTCCACGGGCCGCGCCCCGGTGGCCGTACCCAGCCGACGGACGGCCTGCGCGAGCGCGGCCGCCGCCCCCCCGAGCCCACGTCCCTCGTTCCCGACGCCGGGATGCCCCACGAACACCCGCCGCGCTCCGGCGAGGCGCGCGAAGACCAGCGTACGCACGAGGTCGAAGGCCTTGCCGCGTTCGAGCCACGCGACCGCTTCGTCGTGCTCGCCGTGCCCCGTCAGCCTCCCCGCCGCAAGCCACCGGCTCCGGAGGCGTCGCTCGGCGGCGGAGGGCCCCGCCGGGCGCTCGATCGCCGACGCCTCGACCTTCAGCGGGTGCGTCCGTCCCAGCCAGATCTCCACCTCGTCCCGGCCTTCGGCATGGAGGAGCCGACCGAGCGCGGCGAGTCCGTCGGCTTCGTCGGCCAGGTTGCCCCCGCCCTCGAGGACCACGGCGTCGAACACCGGCGCGAGGCCGACCGTCCGCGCGGCGAACGCCGTCCGCCACCGCCCCTCCAGGTGCTGAGGGGGCGGCGCGAGCGCCATGCGGTGCTCCCATGTGTCCAGGAGGGCGCTCCCACCGTCTCCCCGCCCCGTGGCCCGCAGCGGAAGATCGAGGCCGCCGTGCACGATCCTCGCGGTCGGCGAGGCCTCTCTCGCCCCGATCCATGCGTGATGAAGCAGCCGCGCGTAGTCCTCGGGTCGGCCGCACCACACGCTCGCGAGGAAGGGCGCCTCCATCACCTGGATCCACCGCACGGGCCGCCGGAGGCCCGGGGCGTCGTCCCGGCCGTCGGCGTCGTAGCGCTCGACCACCTCCCTCACGAAGGCCTGCCAGTCGTCCCACCGCTTGGGGGGCAGCGCGCGCCGGGCGCCGGCGGCCGCCTCCCTCAGTCGCGGTCGCATCGCCTCCGGGATCCAGCGGTCCACCGCCTCCCCCCACGCGCTCGGCCCCTCGACGCGGGCGAGCCAGCCGGCTTGCGGATCGAGCGTGAGCACGACGTCGTGCCCCGCCGCCTGCCACGTCGCGACGAACGCGTCCACCGCCGCCCAGTCGTGGAGTTGGCGCCCCCCCATCACCGGCGCCACGGGTACGACGCGCCCCCAGGGAATCGGTTCGCTCCGCACGAGAAGGGGCGGACAGCCCGCGAGGCGCGCCACGACCGACGCCGGACCGGGGTCCCCGAACACCTCCTGCCCGTCCAGCCCGATCCACGGCAGCGTGTCCTTCGCCGCCTCCGCCTCGGCCCGGACGGATGCCGGCCGCGCGGCGCCGCCGACGAGGAGCAGCAGCATCAGGAACGGGGCTGGCCGAAGAGCTCTCACGCCGGGCCATCGTAGCCGCATACGGGCTTACCCGGGGCCTCTCGGGCGCCGCCCGTCCATTGTCGCGAAGCGCCGCGCCGCCTGGGTACCCTGGGCGCGTTTCCCCGGACGGGGACGTCGGAGCCTCGGATGACGGACGCGGATCCCAAGGACCGGTCGCTCGACGACGACCTCGAGCGCGAGATCGCGGAGGCGCTCGGGGAGGAGTCCCTTCTCGGGATCGGCCGCAAGCGCGGGGCCTCCGCCCGCCCCCCCGAGCCGCTCGCGGACACGCCGGAGGCCGGCAAGTTCTGCGACGCCACGATCGCCGGCGTGGGCACGGAGGACGTGTTCGTCGCCTTCGGCCCGCGCGAGCAGGGCGTCATCCCCGCCGACCAGTTCTCGTCCCCTCCCGACGTCGGGGAAACGGTCCGCGTCTACGTGGAGCGCTACGACCCGAAGGAGGGTCTCTACCTCTGCGGGCTCAAGCGCGCCCTGCAGGCCGCGGCCGGCTGGGACACCGTGGAGGTCGGGGCGGTCGTGAACGCCACGATCCGCGCCGTGAACAAGGGAGGGCTCGACGTCCAGGTCGGCTTCCTCTCCGGTTTCCTCCCGGCCTCCCACGCCGCGCTGGAGCGCATCGAGGACCTGTCGGTGCTCGTCGGCGTGGTCCTTCCCGTCGAGGTGATCGAGGCCGATCCCGACCGCCGCCGCCTCGTGGTCTCCCGGCGCGCCGTCCTGGCGCGCCAGCGCGACGAGCGCCGCCAGGACGCGGTGGAGCGGCTGGCGTCGGGCCAGGTGCTCGACGGCACGGTCACCCGCGTCGAGAAGTTCGGCGCCTTCGTGGACATTGGGGGGGTCGAGGGCCTCGTGCACGTGAGCCAGCTCGACTGGAAGCGCGTCCAGGACCCGGCGGACGTCGTCAAGCCGGGCGACGTCGTCAAGGTGCAGGTGCTCGAGATCGAAGAGGAAGGGCGTCGCATCCGCCTCGGCATGAAGCAGCTCAAGGAGGATCCCTGGATCCGCTTCATCCGGGAGCACCCGCCCGGGAGCATCGTCGAGGGAACCGTCACGCGGCTGCAGGCCTACGGAGCCTTCGTCGAGGTCGCGGACGGCATCGAGGGCCTGGCGCACGTGAGCCGGCTCTCGCCCATGCCCGTCGGGCACCCCCGGGAGATCGTCCACGCCGGCCAGACGATCGGCGTGCGCGTGGTGGACATCGAACCCGAGCGCCGCCGCATCTCACTCTCGCTCCTCACGGAGCGCGGCGATCGCCTGACCGACGACGTCGCGGACGACGACACGATCCGGGAGGTACTGGAGCGGACGCGCGACGAAGCCGAGCCCACCCTCGGCGACCTGCTCAAGCGGGCCCTGGGCGAAAGGCCGCCGAGCTGACGCGTCCGGCCCTCCTCGCCGGCTCCGACTTCCATCTCGGCGCCCTCTGCCACGAGTTCGAGCGGCACCTCGGCGGCGATGCCGTTCCCGTCTTCTGCGGCGATCTCGTCAACCGCCCGGTAGACGACGCGCCGGCCTATCGCGCCATCGTCCGTCGGTGGGCGGAACTCGATCCCGACCTCGTCGTCGTTCCCGGGAACCACGACCCGGAGGAGGACGGCCCGTGGGAAGGCGTACGCGTCCACGACCGACGAGACCTCCGGATCCTCGCGATCCCGGTGATCCCCATCCTCTACAAGATCCCCGCGTGGACCCACGAGGTCAGCGAGGCGCGGATCGCGGAGATGGTGGATCCGTACCGGGGCGACCGCTTCGACGTCGTACTCTCCCACGCTCCCCCGTACGGCCTCCTCGACCGCGTGACCGGCGGCCGTCACGTCGGCAGCCACGCGTTGCTCGCGTTCGCGGGCGAGATCGACTTCGACGTGTGGATCTCGGGCCACGTCCACGAGGGCCGTGGCGGAGAGACGACGCTGACCGGCCGACCGCTCTACAACGTCGCGCGCCAGGTCCGACGCATCATCTTGCCCGACGGGACGTGATGCGGCCGGGTTCCGTGCGTCCGGCCGTGCCGGGCCGGGGGCCGAACCTGCTGCCAGTCCTGGATCGGGTCGGTCTCGAAGAAGAACCGCTCCTTGCCGAAGGCCGGCCGAAGATCGTCGAGCCAGCGCGCCTCCGGGTCGAAGTGCGCGAAGAACGGGCGCCCCGCCCAGGCGGGGTTTCTGGCCTGGAGGAAGCGCAGGCAGTACACGGTCTCGCCGGCGATCTCCGTCACGCCGTCGATGACCACCTTGCCCGGCGTGGCCGACATGCTCGGTCCGCGCGCCGTCCTGGCCAGGCCCGAGACCGCATTGCGGGCTTCGCGGTAGATCTGGTGGGCCCGCCAGAGCGGGATCTCGTAGTAGCGGCGCGCGCCCGTGTCGCGCTCCACGAACATGTAGTACGGAACGAGTCCGAGCCGGACCTGCCGGCGCCACATCGACTCCCATACGGCGGGGTCGTCGTTCACGTGCCGCACGACCGGTGCCTGCGTGCGGATCACCGCTCCCGTGGACCGGATGCGGCGGATGGCGCGCTCCACGGCTTCGGTCTCCAGCTCCCGCGTGTGCGAGAAGTGCGCCATGAGGGCCACGTGCCGGCCGGCACGGACCAGCGCCTCCAGCAGCCGGAGCAGGTCGTCCGCGTCGCGGTCCGTGAGGAAACGGTGCGGCCAGTACGCAAGCGCCTTCGAGCCGATCCGGATGGACTGCACGCGGGACAGCTCCGGCGCGAGGAGCGGAGCGAGGTAGCGCTCCAGCACGCGGGTGCCCATGATCATCGGGTCGCCCCCCGTCAGCAGGAGGTCCGTCACCTCCGGCCGCCGTCTGAGGTACGCCGTGAGGCGCGCGGCGTCGCGGTTCGCCTGCTTGAGCGACGTCATCCCGACGAATTGCGCCCACCGGAAGCAGTACCCGCAGTACGCGTGGCAGGTCTGCCCCTGGGACGGGAAGAAGAGGACCGTTTCGCGGTACTTGTGCTGGAGACCCGGCACCGGCTCCCCGTCGAGCATCGGCACGTTCTTCTCGAGCTGCCCGGCGGGATGGGGATTCAGCCGCAGCCGGATCTCGTCGGCGAGCGCGCGGACCTCGGCCTTCGACGCCCCCGCATCGAGGCGAGCGGCCACGGCGTCGAAGGACGCCTCGTCCAGCATCTCCCGGTGGGGAAACGTCAGGCGGTAGATCGGGTCGTCGGGAGCCCGCGACCAGTCGATCAACTCCTCCAGGACGTAGTCGTTCACCTTGAACGGGAGGACCTGGGCGACCACCCGGATCTCGCGACGAACCTCGTCCGGAAGACCCTCGACCTGCAGCAGGTCCGCCAACCGTTCCCCGGTGTGGACGACGAGACGGGGCGAAGACGGGTCGAGGCGGGTCGGCGGCATCGAGACTCCGGAAGGGGAACAGAGCGGACGGACGCCGCGCTCTCGGGCGCATCCGTGCGGCCAGGGCCACCCCGGAGAGTGTACCGGAAAGGGCCCGAGTCCGCACCCCCTCGGGCGGTCGCGGCGCGACCCCGTGGCCTCGGACTCTTCGCTTGACAGCGCGGGGCCGCTCAACACTCGGGCAGGCTGACGGCGAGTCCTCCTTCGCTGGTCTCCTTGTACTCGCGTCGCATGTCCTCGCCGGTGCGCTTCATCACGCGCAGCACACGGTCGAGCGAGATCAACTGGCTCCCGAAACTGTGACGCGCGAGTTGCGCCGCGCTCCACGTCTTCGCGACGCCCATGGCGTTGCGCTCGATGCAGGGGGCCTGCACGAGTCCCCGCAGCGGGTCGCACGTGAGGCCGAGGTTGTGCTCGATCGCGATCTCCGCCGCGTACTCGCATTGCGCCGGGTTGCCACCCAGGATCTCGCACAAGGCCGCCGCCGCCATCGCCGTCGCGCTCCCGACCTCGCCCTGGCAGCCGACTTCCGCTCCCGACAGGCTCGCGTGGGCCTTGATGATCATCCCGATCGCGCCGGCCGTCGCGAGCGCCCTCTGCACCGCGGGCCGCGGAAGCTCCATCCGGTCCTCGGCCTCCGCGAGCACGGCGGGGAGGATGCCCGCCGCCCCGTTCGTGGGCGCCGTCACGACGCGACCACCCGCGGCGTTCTCCTCGTTCACGGCGAACGCGTAGGCCTGTCCCCGGGCGATGTGGGCGTAGCTCGTGTCCACCCGCCCGTCGCGCACCTTCTTGTAGAGCGCCGCCCCCCGTCGCTTGACGCCCAGCCCGCCCGGCAGTTCGCCCTCCTCCCCCAGTCCGCGCTCGATGGAGGCGCGCATCGCGTCCCATACCCGGTCGAGCCCCTCCCGCGTCTCGCCCGGCCGACCCTCCCAGGTCGCCTCGTTCGCCAGGACGAGGTCGCCGAAGCCGCATCCCGCGGCGTGGGCCGCCGTCAGGAGCGATGTCCCGTCGTGGAAGACGTGCAGCGGTGGGGTCGGCGGTTGGAGATCGGTGTCGCCCCGGCTCCCGTCCGCCGTGCGGACGAATCCCCCGCCGAGAGAGCACCACGTTTCCTCGAGAAGCGTGCCCCCCGCGGCGTCCAGCGCGAGCATGACCATCGTGTTCGGGTGCGGCAGGGTCTCGTGCGCGTAGGCGCTGTAGGAAGGGAACTCGACGTTCTCGGCGCCCAGCCGAAGCCGGCCCCGCCCGAAGGGGATCTCCGGCGCACGCTCGAGCTCGGCGGAGAGGTCCCGCAGCCGATCGATGTCGCAGGTCGCGGGTTCGAATCCCATCAGGCCCCCGAGGACGGCCCGGTCCGTCCCGTGGCCACGGCCCGTCGCACTGAGCGAGCCCTTGAGGACCACCCGCACCCGCGCGGGCACGACGTCCATCGCGATCAGGCGATCGCGGAAGAAGCCCGCCGCCCGCATCGGCCCCACGGTGTGGCTCGACGACGGACCGGGACCGATCCGGTAGAAGTCGAGAAGGCGCGAGACGATCGGCGCAGGCACCGGGCCATCATGCCCCGCGACCAGGGTCGTCCCCCCCGGCCGCGAAGGCGTAGAGAGCGATCGCCCCGGCCGCCGCGACGTTCAGGGAATCCACCTCCGCAGCGAGGGGGATCCGCGCCCGGATCTCCGCCGTGGCCAGCGTCCCGGGCGAGAGGCCGCGCTCCTCGCTTCCCAGCAGGAGCGCGACGCGCGGTCCGGCCCGCGCCACGGCCTCCGCGAGGCTCGGCGCGGTCGCGTCCGGTGTCAGGGCCACGCGCTCGATCCCCGCCGCCGCCAGCCGCGCGAGGTCCGCCTCCCAGTCGCCCGCCTCGGCGAAGGGGACCCCCAGGACCGTCCCGAGCGAGGTCCGCAGCGCCTTGCGGTAGAGCGGGTGCGCCGAGGCCGGCCCGATCAGGACGGCGCGGACTCCGAAGGCCGCCCCGCTCCGAAAGAGGGTGCCCACGTTGTCCGGGTCGGTGACGCCTTCCAGGACCAACCAGAGCCCCGGCCCCGTCGGCGCCCCCACCACCTCCTCGACCCGGCGCGGCGCCGGGCGGCGTGCCAGGGCGAGGCAGCCCTGGTGGAAGTGCACGCCCGTGAGCCGGCGCAGCACGGCCGGTCCCGGGACCTCGTAGACGGGAATCGCGCCGGCCACCCGCGCCAGCGCGTCCGCGAGCGCCGCCGTGGCGGGCGGGGTCAGGACGATCGCCTCCACCGTTTCCGGCCAGGCGGCGAGCAGGGCCGCGACCACGCGCCGACCCTCGGCCACGAACCGCCCCTCGGACCGGACCCGAACCGGATCGGCGACCTCGCGAAAGGGGTCGAGCCTCGGATCGGCGGCGGAGGAGACGCTCTCCAAACCCACGGGAGGTCAGTGTCCTGAGTCGCAACGTCGCGTGCCGAGGAAGACGCCCGTTGGGACCCCCTGAGGGTGTCCCTCCGCGGCGTTCGCCTCCGATCGGCGCGCTGGGTCGGGAGCGGAGGCCCCATGAGGACGACGCCCCGTACGACCGTACGCAAGGAGGACGAAGGGGGCCGATCGCCCCCCGGCCAGCGCACCGCACGGCCTCATGGATGGGAACCTCCGGCACGGCACACTACGTCGCCTCGGCGTACTCCTCGACGGGAGCGCAGGTGCAGTGCAGGTGCCGATCGCCGTAGACGCTGTCGATCCGACCCACCGGCGGCCAGAACTTGCTCTCGCGCAGCCACGGAGCCGGGTAGGCGGCCTCCTCCCGGCTGTAGGGGTGGGTCCACGTGTCGGCGGTGACCCGACGCGCCGTGTGCGGCGCGTTCAGGAGGAGATTGTCCTTCGGGTCGGCGCGCCCCTTCTCCACGGCCTCGATCTCGTCGCGGATGCTGAACAATGCGTCGCACATCCGGTCCAACTCCGCCTTGGACTCGCTCTCGGTCGGCTCCACCATCAGCGTCTCGAGCACCGGAAACGACACCGTCGGCGCGTGGAATCCGTAGTCCATCAGCCGCTTGGCGACATCTTCGACGCCGATGCCCACGTCGTGCTTGAAGTGGCGCATGTCGAGGATGAACTCGTGCGCGACCATGCCGTGCTTGCCCCGGTAGAGCACGCGGTAGCGCTCCGACAGCCGCTTCGCCATGTAGTTCGCGTTCAGGATCGCCACCTGCGTGGCCCTCTCCAGCCCCGCGGCCCCCATCATGCGGATGTAGGCCCACGAGATGACGAGGATGCTCGCGCTGCCCCAGGGCGCGGCGGACACGGGGCCGATCGCCTCCGGGCCCCCGGTCGGCACCACCGGGTGCGTCGGGAGGAACGGCTTCAAGTGCCTGGCAACGCCGATCGGCCCCATGCCGGGCCCGCCGCCGCCGTGCGGGATGCTGAACGTCTTGTGGAGGTTCAGGTGACACACGTCGGCGCCGAAGTCGGCAGGGCGACACAGCCCCACCTGCGCGTTCATGTTCGCACCGTCCATGTAGACCTGACCGCCGGCGTCGTGCACGATGCGACAGATCTCGCGGATGCCCTCCTCGAAGACGCCGTGGGTCGAGGGATAGGTCACCATGATCGCGGCGAGCATGTCCGCGTGCTTCTCGGCCTTCGCCCGCAGGTCCTCGAGGTCCACGTTGCCCCCGGCGTCGCACTGGACGACGACGACCTTCATGCCCGCCATCACGGCGCTGGCCGGGTTCGTGCCGTGGGCCGACTCCGGGATCAGGCAGATCTTGCGGTGGCCCTGCCCCGCCTGGTCGAGGTACTCCCGGATGACCAGCATGCCGGTGTACTCCCCCTGGGCGCCGGCGTTCGGCTGGAGGGAGACCGCCTCGAAGCCCGTGATCTCGGCCAACCAGGCCCGCAACGACTCGAACAACTCCTGGTACCCCTTCGTCTGCGCGACGGGGGCGAACGGGTGGATCCGACCGAATCCCGGCCACGTGACGGGGATCATCTCCGCCGTCGCGTTGAGCTTCATGGTGCAGGATCCCAAGGGGATCATCGAGGTGGTCAGCGACAGGTCCCGGGCCTGCAGCCGGTGCACGTACCGGAGGAACTCCGTCTCCGAGCGGTACTTCCGGAAGCACTCGTGCTGCAGGACGGCGTCCTTTCGCCGCGACGGCAGCGCCGAGGAGTCCTCCGGCACGTCCTGGAGGAGATCGTCCAGCGAGACGGATCCCGTTCCCCGCGGCGAACACGTCGATCAGGTCGCGGAGGTCCCTCTCCAGCACGGTCTCGTCGAGCGAGACGCCGAGCGCCCCGTCGTCGTAGTGTCGGAGGTTGATCCGCTTCTCCTCGGCGGCGGCGAGGACGCGCGCGCGGGAATCGCCCTCCATGCCGATCTTCAGCGTGTCGAAGAAGGGCGCGTCCCCGACGTCGTGACCCAGCCGCTTCAGGGCCTCGGCGAGGAGCGCGGTCATGCGATGGACGCGGGCCGCGATCCTCCGGAGGCCGTCCGGGCCGTGGTAGACGGCGTACATCCCCGCCATGATCGCCAGCAGCACCTGCGCCGTGCAGATGTTGCTGGTCGCCCGGTCACGCCGGATGTGCTGCTCGCGCGTCTGGAGCGCGAGCCGGAGCGCCGGCTGCCCGTCCGCATCCACGGACACGCCGACGATCCGACCCGGCATCTGGCGCTTGTAGGCGTCCGTGGTCGCGAGGAAGGCGGCGTGGGGTCCGCCGTAGCCCATGGGCACGCCGAAGCGCTGGGTGTTCCCGACCACGACGTCCGCCCCCCAGGCACCCGGCGGCTCGAGCAGCACGAGCGAGAGGAGATCCGCGACGCAGACGACCAGCGCCCCCTGCTCGTGGGCCCTCGCGGCGAAGGCGCGGTGGTCCGGGATGCGCCCGTCCGTCGTGGGGTAGGGCAGGACCACGCCCACCGCGCCGTCCGGGAAGTCGTACGTCGCCGGATCCCCGACCACCACCTCGATGCCCAGGGCCTTCGCCCGCGTCCGCATCACGGCCACGGTCTGCGGGTGGCAACCCTCGGCGACGAATACCGTCCGGCTCTCGGTCCGCCGATTCACCGCGAAGCACAGGTGCATCGCCTCGGCGGCGGCCGTCGCCTCGTCCAGCAGGCTCGAGTTCGAGATGGCCATGCCCGTGAGATCGCTGACCATCGTCTGGAAGACGAGAAGGGCCTCCAGGCGACCCTGGGCGATCTCCGCCTGGTAGGGCGTGTACTGGGTGTACCAGCCCGGGTTCTCCATGATGTTGCGCAGGATCACCGGTGGGGTCACGGTCCCGTGGTATCCGAGACCGATGTAGCTCCGGTAGACCTCGTTCTCCCCCGCGATCCGGGCCAGCTCGTCCAGCGTCTCGACCTCGCTCAGGGCCTCCGGGAGGTCGAGCGGCCGGTCCAGGCGGATGCCGGGGGGAAGCGTCTTCTCGATCAGGGCGTCCAGCGAGGGGAGGCCGAGGACCTCGAGCATCTCCCGGATCTCGTCGGGCCCGGGCCCGATGTGGCGGCGGGCGAAGCGATCGGTCACATCCAGCTGTCCGTGGCGGCGCGAGGCGGTCGTGGTCGGCATGGCGGGTCCCATTGGAAAGCAGTTCGCGCGGGCGTCGCGCGCGACGCCCCCTCATTGTGCCCCCTCGCCTCTCCCCCACCCCCGAATGTGCGGGCCGGTGGTCGCCCGACCCTGGCGGCGACGGTCCCGGCCTGCCATGCTCGCTACCCTGCCGGGAGCGGGCTCACCCCGAGGAGGACGTCGCCGTGTCGGTGAGGGCATCAATCCAGGATCTCGCCTGGCTGTCCGGGACGTGGCGCGGCCGCGTCGGGGAGGACGTCGTCGAGGAAATCTGGGGCGAGCCCGTGGGACCCGGCACCGTAGGCGTCTTCCGCTGGCTGAAGGGCGACGACGTCCACCTCTACGAGATGATCGCGGTGGAGGAGGCGGACGATGCGCTCTGGATGCGCCTGCGCCACTTCTCGGGCGGGCTCACACCGTGGCCGTCCGAGGCGTCCGGTCCGGAAAGCTGGCGCCTGACGGAGAACGAGGGCCGGCGGGCCGTCTTCCTGAACGAGGGGCTCGAGTTCCCGCGCCGCATCATCTACCGGCGAACGGGCCCCGACTCGCTGCTCGTGAACCTCGAAGGGACGAAAGCCGGCGAGCCCACTCGCATCCAGTTCCGCTTTGCCCGGCGCTGAGACAGGGAGCCCCCCCATGCCCGAGAGCCTGCAGGAGCGCTACGCTCCCCAGAACCGCTGCTTCGGATGCGGCCCCGCCAACGAGAAGGGCCTGCGGATCCGGAGCTTCCCGGAGGGCGACGAGCTGATCTGCACGTGGCAGCCCGAACGCCATCACGAGGCGTGGGACGACATGCTGAACGGCGGCATCTGCGGGACCCTGCTCGACTGTCACAGCAACTGGACCGCGGCCTGGCACCTGATGCAGCAACGGGGAGACGGGCAGCTCCCCTCCACGGTGACGGCCGAGTTCCACGTACGCCTGCTGAGACCGACCCCTACGAGCGAACCCGTCCATCTCCGGGCAAAGGTCATCGAGTCCACCGAGGACCGCGCCGTCGTCGAGGCGACGCTCTCCTCCGGCGGCAACCTGACGGCCACGTGCCGTGGAGTCTTCGTCGCGGTACAGCCCGGCCACCCGGCCTTTCACCGCTGGTAGTCGGGAAGGGAGGTCCACTTGCGCATCGCGACCGTCGGGGGGGGCCCGGCCGCGCTCTACTTCGCCCTCCTGATGAAGAAGCGCCGTTCCGACCACGAGATCGTGGTCCACGAGAGAAACCGGGCCCACGACACGTTCGGATGGGGCGTGGTCTTCTCCGAGGAGACCCTCGGCGGGATCCGCGACGCCGACCCCGAGAGCTACGCGGCCATCGCCGCGCGCTTTGCCCGCTGGGACGACATCGACACGTGGTACCGCGACGAGAAGGTCACCAGCACCGGACACGGCTTCTGCGGGCTGGCCCGCGTCGAGATGCTGGACATCCTCCAGGACCGCTGCCGCGACCTCGGCGTGGACCTGTGCTTCGGGACGGAGGTGACCGATGTCGCTCCGCTCCGCGACGCGGACCTCGTCCTCGGCGCCGACGGGGTGAACAGCATGGTGCGCGAGACCTTCCGCGATCGGTTCGGCCCCCGTCTCGAGTGGGGTCGCTGCCGCTTCGCGTGGCTCGGTACCACCAAGCCGCTCGGAGCCTTCACCTTCGTGTTCCGGGAGAACGAGCACGGGCTGTTCGTGGTGCACGCCTACCCCTTCCAGCCCGAGCGGAGCACCTTCATCGTCGAGTGCCACGAGGACACGTGGCGCCGGGCCGGCCTCGACGACGCCACGGAAGAGGACACCGTCCGCTACATGGAAGGCCTCTTCGCCGACCACCTGGAGGGCCATCCCCTCCTCACGAACAAGTCGATCTGGCGGTCCTTCCCGACGGTCACGAACGAGTCCTGGTGTCACGAAAACGTCGTCCTCGTCGGCGACGCGGCCCACACGGCCCACTTCTCGATCGGATCGGGCACCAAGCTCGCGATGGAGGACGCGATCGCGCTCGCGGACGCCTTCGACCAGGTCGGCGACGACGTCGGCCGCGCGCTCGCCCTCTACCGGAAGAAGCGCCGCATCGACGTCCTGAAGCTCCAGAAGGCGGCGCGCACGAGCCAGGAGTGGTTCGAGAACGCGGCGCGCTACCTGGACCAGGATCCGCTCACCTTCACCTTCAACCTGCTCACCCGGTCGAAGCGGATCACCTACGACAACCTGCGGGAGCGCGATCCGGCGCTCGTCCGGCGCGTGACGCGGGCGTTCGCCGAGAAGAACCGCGGGCCGTCGGCATCGGACGGGACGCCCGCCCCGCCCATGTTCGCCCCGCTGAGGATCCGCGGCTTGGAGGTCGTCAACCGGATCGTGGTCTCGCCGATGTGCCAGTACTCCGCGGTGGACGGGAAGCCGAGCGACTGGCACCTGGCCCACCTCGGGAGCTTCGCCCGCGGCGGCGCCGGCCTCGTCGTGGCCGAGATGACCGACGTGAGCCTGGAAGGCCGCATCACCCGGGGCTGCGCGGGCATCTGGTCCGACGAACACGTCGCGCCCTGGCGTCGCATCGTGGACTTCGCGCACGGGGTGGGCGCCGCGAAGATCGGCCTCCAGCTCGGGCACGCCGGACCCAAGGCGTCGTGCCGCCTCCCCTGGGAGGGAGGCAAACCGTTGCCGCCCGGCGAGGCCTGGGAGGCGATCGGCCCCTCCCCCCTGCCCTTCGATGACGGCTGGCCCGCGCCCCGCGGCCTCGGACGCACCGACATGGACCGGCTCCTGCTCGCCTACGAGGCGGCGACCCGGCGTGCCCTCGCCGCCGGGTTCGACCTCGTCGAGATCCACATGGCGCACGGCTACCTCCTCTCCGCCTTCCTCTCGCCCGTCACGAACCGCCGGGAGGATGCGTACGGAGGCTCCCTCGAGGGTCGAATGCGCTTCCCTCTGGAGGTGCTCGACGTCGTACGCGCGGCGTGGCCCGACGATCGCCCCGTCTTCGTGAGGATCTCGGCCACCGACTGGCTCGAGGACGGCGAGGGCCAGACCCCCGACGACGCGACGGCAATCGCGAGGGCGCTCGCGGACCACGGCTGCGACGTCGTGGACGTCTCCAGCGGCGGCAATACGCCTCGCTCCCGGCCCGTCTACGGGCGGATGTACCAGGTCCCGTTCGCGGACCGGATCCGGCACGAGACGGGCGTCCCCGTCATGGCCGTCGGCGCCATTCTCGGCTGGGACCACGCGAACACGATCCTGGCCGCCGGGCGCGCGGATCTTTGCGCCCTCGCCCGCCCGCACCTCCTGGATCCCCACCTCACGATGCGGGCGTCGGTCGCCTACGAATACGATGGGCAAGCCTGGCCGGCGCCGTACCTGCCGGCCAGGCCCGTGCCCAAGACCGACGAGGATGCGTGAGCGACGCCGACCGCGCCCGGGCGGGGATGGTCCAGGTCCAGATGGAGCGACGTGGCGTGCGCGATGCGCGTGTCCTCGAGGCCATGCGTACGGTCCCGCGGGAGGCGTTCGTCCCCGACGTCTCCCGGCCCTTCGCCTACGAGGACCGGGCCCTACCCATCGCTTGCGAGCAGACGATCTCGCAACCCTACGTGGTGGCGCTGATGGTCGAGGCGCTCAGGCCCGACCACGACGCGAAGGTGCTCGAGGTCGGGGCGGGGAGCGGCTATGCGGCCGCGGTCCTGGCGGTGCTCGTCCGGGAGGTCTTCGCGATCGAACGCCACGAGCCGCTCGCCGAAGAAGCCGCCGAACGCCTTGCCCGCCTCGGCTACGCGAACGTCACCCTCCGGGCCGGGGACGGCACGCTGGGCTGGCCGGACGAGGCGCCCTTCGACGGCATCCTCGTCTCCGCCGCGGCGCCACGCGCGCCGCGGCCGCTCCTGGAGCAATTGGCCGTCGGCGGGCGGTTGGTCGTCCCCATCGGCGACGGCGGGTCGTCCCAGCAGATCGTGCGACTGACGCGCCGCGACACGGGATTCGAGAGCGAGCACCTCGGCGGGGTCCGCTTCGTCCCCCTGGTGGGCGCGGAGGGATGGCCTGAAGGACCATCGTAGTGGGCCCCCCTGACCACTCGCGGAGGGTGAAGATCGCCGTACGCGTTCAGCCCCTTCGAGCGTCACAGAGACCAAGATTCCTCGTGGCTTTGCGAATTCTGGTGAATTCAGTGCGTTTGGCGAGAGACTTAATCGTGGCCTCGGCGACGCAGGCTATTCAGACGCGCATGCGCTCTTCCAAGGCAGTTCTGTAACAGGAAAAGGGTTCCGGCCTCCCCACGCACCATTCGACGTAGGACGAGTCAGCGATTTCGACATTGCTCTTGCGAGCGAGTCTATGTTTGACCGCGCTGCCTCGCTTGGTGTTGGCCTACGGTCGGGCGCCACGCGAACTGGGCCCCTGTCTGCCGTCGAAGTCAAGGCGCTTGGCCTGGGTGATCTGCAGCGATCACTGGAGCAGATGGCGGGGCGTCCTGTAAACTTCATGGTCTATCGTGATGCGGCCGAAGCCGCAGCACGATCCCCCAGCATTGGAGTCCGATGATCTCCCGCTACGAACTCTTTGGCGTTACGGCCCCGACACTCGAGGATGCAAGGGCCATTGTAGAGGGGGGGCTCGGGATTTCCATGAGTCGTCACGAGAGTTCATGGTGCGGGGACTACTACCGTGCAGGAGCGTCTGGCGGCGAGCACGTCGTACTCCAGCAGAATTACGACTCCCTTGAGGACGAGTGGATGGAACCGAACTACAAGACCGCGAGGTTCTTGCTGTATGTGAATGAAACGCAGAGGGCAGCAACCGTGCGCGGGCTTCTCAGTCGCCTACCTCAGGTCACGCACCTGCGCACAGGGCGCGCCTGAGAGCGGTGGGTCGCGCTTCGCCTGCGGAAGCCCCCTACGCGCTGAGCCGCGTGGTGACGTGGCCCACAGGCAGGAGCGAGGGACCGGACTCCCGGGTGAGTCGCGCCCGAATCGACGCCTCCAGGAAATCGAGGATCGACCGGTCCTGGGCGCGCAGGCTCTCGCTCACGGTGAGCATGCGCTCGGCAAAGCGGGAGCCGGCCTTGCTCGCCGAGCCGTACGAGCCCTTCCTCCAGAGGACTGCTTTCCTCAGCGATCTCTCCGCCGCGTTGTTCGTGGGCTCGACGCCCTCGACCCTGGCGAAGGCCCACAGCGCCGCACCGTACTCGCGCAGATCCTTCGCGATCTTGCGCGCCTTGGGGACCGGGCTGTTGATGTGCCGCGTGAGCAGACGGTCCAGTCGCTTGCGAAGCGGCGCGATCCTGCATCGCAGGCCGTGCCGCGTGATCTCCCCTCGTCGGAAGCGGTACCACTCCTCGAAGAGATCCTTCACGATCTTCAGTCCGGAGGTGCCGAGACTTCGGGCCCTGCCTCCGCGCTCCGCGATCGCCAGGAAGTTGCGCTTCAGGTGCGCCCAGCAGAGCTGCCGCATCAGGGCGCCGTGAATCCGGTACACCGAGAAGCGATCCGTGATGAGGATGCCGGCGAAGGTGAAGAGCAGCTTGCGGAATGCCTCGCGGTTGCGCCGACGATCGACACGGAAGACCTTGAGCATCGGGGTGACGGCGGCCCACAGCCACGCGAGCTTGTTCGTTTGCCGCCAGGAGGTCTCGTCGCAGTGGACGAACTCGGCGTTCTGCACGGCGTCGAGTGCCTCGTCGTAGGCGGGCTTGAGCGCCTTGGACGTGCGGCGCTCCATGGCGGCGACGGTGCCGACCGACACCTTGGCCTTCTCGCCGAAGAGCGCGATCGCCACCTCGCGGGCCTCGCGGCGGCTGATCCGGCAGCGGCCCGTCAGCAGCGCGAGGATGGCCTGGAACCGCGGCCCGACGCAGCCGGCGGGGACGCCCTCGGGCAGTTCCGCCGTCGTGACCGCGCCGCAGCCGGGGCAGCAGGACTCGTGAAGCTGGTACTCGGTGACCTTCGCGACGACCGGCGGGAGCTCGACGATCTGGTGACGCCGTGCCTCGCCCATGGCATCCTGGGGTCGGAGGCGACGATGGCAGCTCCCGCAGCGCTCGGGCAAGACCGGGATCTCGCGGTCGATGTCTTCGGGCGGGAAGGGCTTGCGCGTCGTGCCCTTGTGCCCGGGCTGCCCTCCCGGATTGCGCCCCGTGGGCTTCCTGCTCCGCCGCTCCTTCCACGGCTTGTCCGACGACGGCGGCTGCGAGGAGTTCGTCGAGTCGGCACTCAATCGCGCCGTGAGTTCGCGCACCTTCTCTTGGAGGATCGCATTGTGCTCGCGCAGCCGCTTGATCTCGCGAGTGAGATTGGCGCGGTTGGCATCGAGATGGCACCTGCGTTGCTCGGAGGCTTCGAGTGTCCGCTCCGTTCTGCGCAGCCGCGCCTCGAGCTGCTCGCACCGCTTGTCGAGGGAGGACTTGCGCTTGGCCACACCCCGTCAATCGGTTGATAGTTCGGCCGCAATTAGGGCTGAACGGTTACAAGGATCTGCGCGAGTACGGCGCCGCGCTGTGGACCTTCGCCAAGGTTGGCCGTGTGCTCAGGCCCCTATAGCTGATCTCTACTTCGATGTCCACCGTGCGACCGGCCTTGACATGGTTGGCAAGGCGGTTCTCCATGGCCCGATAGGCGCCACGATTCAGATTGGCATTCTGCGGGACAGCAGTGTCCAGGTTGAAGTCCGCGCCAAAGCGCTTCGCGATCCCATGACCCGCGTCATCACCAGCCGCCCCGCGTTCCCGTACGGCCCTGGACACTGTTGCTGAGCGCCGCGCGCCCTCATCCACGCGTAGACGCCCCTGTGCCTTGACCACACGTCCCGAGGCGTCTTTCGTGTATGTGTAGCCCGCATGCTCGACGACTGTCCCGCCATACCCCCCTTAACGCGTACCGATCCTCGCAGAGCCCCTGCCTACGATGCATCCCAGGCTTTCAAATGCCGCCCTCAAGTGCGCTCGCCCATGGCCCTGAGGGCCCGCAAAGCCAGTCGACGTATCTCGGCCCATTCCGGACTCGCTCCGAGCGCTTGACTTGTCCACAGTGATGCGAATTGGCGGCCACTAATGCTGGACAGGTAGCGGTCGAGTTGACCGAGCTCGCTCCTTTCGGGGTCGGAGATGGCCGCACCCGCGAGTGCGTCCTCAAACTCCAGGGCCAGTTCATCAGCCGTCGGCGCGACGCCCTTGGCGGTAAGGTACCGCACTTGCGCTTCTGCAGGCATTGCCAAACGTTCCAGTGCTGACACGAGCCACTCGCGGGGAGTCATCGGATTTCTCCAGACTTGGTCGTGTTATTCACGACCTTCCAGTACGGATCCGCGCCAGGGTGACCACCACCGGGGTGCCAGCGAATCTGTCTCCCAGTGGGAGATCCACGAGGCGTGTACTCCCGAAGTACCCAGCCCTCACCTGCGTGGCTGCCTTTCCCAAGGCGCTCGATCTTCCATCCGGCCGGGGCACGACCGCCAAGCCTGTTGAGAAACTCGTCAGGTGTCAATCCTCCCTCAAGTAGCTTCGGATTGTCGAGGACATCATCGACCCCCTTGATGAGACCGCGGGGGGCTGAAC
>CAVYXV010000007.1:0-774596 GCA_963772585.1 uncultured Planctomycetota bacterium | reverse complement strand
TGTGGAAGTACTTCTCGTGGCGGACGTTCATCCGGATGACCTTTGCCGAGTGTGTCTTGCGGACGTCGTTCGAGACGTGTTCTGCCCGGAGATCCCAGATGGGAGAGAGCAGGCATTCGGGCTCGAGGCGTTCCCCGAGGGCACTCAAGGGTTGATCGATGGAATCCTCCGCGGTGATGCCGAACTTCGAGGAATCCGGCTGCGGACCCTGCTTCACTACGTGTGGCCCTGGCCCATTGACCAGACAGCCAATCTCCTTGAGCAGAATCCGACATGTGACGTCGTAGCCTTGGGTTCGGGAGGGGGGCTCTGCGAGATGCCACCCCGGGGAGTCGAGGACAGGAAGCGCGTCCTTCCGCCGTCCCCTCCTCTGTCCACGCGGGACTTCCAGCATCGCCTACAAGCGAGCAGCTATGATGCATCCTTACTCATTGAGCACTGGATCAATCGCGTTCCTAAGCGACGACTCGTCGTGCTATACGGCATAGCGCATGTAGTTGATGCGCAGGATGGCATCGTTCGTCTGCTACATGACCGGGGCGTAACGAGAGTCGCCGTGATACTCCCATTCCTCCCTGAGTTGTCGAAGGTCCTCCGCCCGCCGACAACGAGTTCAGGCTCGCCATGGTTTAAGCTGCGCCCAAACCTCTACTATCCGCCATACATAACTCGATCTGCGATCATCCACGAGGCAGCGTCTCTGTTGCGTGCGGGCGTGGTCGATCCTGGGCGGTAGTCCGGCACCCTGACCCTGATCGCCGACTACCACTACGACGCGCTCGGGCGTAGGGTAGAGAAGGTGTTGGCCGCCGGGGCTACGACCCGCTACCTGCTCGACGGCGTCGAGGTTGTCGAGGAGTACGACGCGGTGGGGAACTGGCAGGCGCGCTACGTCTACGAGGACGGGATCGACCGGCCGCGCTGCATGGACCGGGCGGACATCGCGGACGTGAACGGGAACCAGAACACCACCGAGGTGTTGCGGTTCCACTACCATCAGCAGGCATTGGGGTCTGTGACGGAGGTGTTCCCCAGCCGACCGGGGCGGTCGTCGAGTGGGTGACCTATGACGTCTACGGGCTGCCGACGATCCGTGACCAGCAGGGGAACCTAGTAACCCAGAGCGCCATCGCAAACCCGTACCTCTACACGGACCGTGAGTACGATCCAGAGGACGGGCTCTATTCCTATAGAGCGCGGGTCTACGACCCCAAGAGCGGTCGGTTCCACCAACGGGATCCGATTACCCATTCTCATGGGTTCTCTCTCTACGAGTATGTTCTCTCAAGGCCGACGGCCCTATCGGATCCCATGGGGCTCGAAGCGCAACCTACAGAGCTGCCACTCGCAGATCCGACCGTGTTCGAGATGCAGAGAGATCTTGACACCCTTGAGGGCCAGACCGATCTGGGCGGCATTGTGACGCTGGAACGATACCGCCACATAGCCAGCTCGATGGTGGTGTGGTACGAGATTGAGTATGTGGAGGACCTGGGTTCGACAGGCCTGATCAAGGATGATAAGTGGAAGCAGACCGGAAACTTCCTCGAGCACACCTGGAAAACGGACCACCTGTACTGGGCGCGCGTGTGGAAGGTCACGCGTACGACGAACCAGCCGTCCATTACTAATCTCGGAGGGCCCCCGGGAGGACCTCCCGGGGTTGACCCAGCGCACCGCATGGCTCGCCAGGAACATGGCCAGGTTGAAAGGGGGCGCGGACCGGAGGGCGGAGGCGTGGAGTTGATCACGCAGGTTTACTTCGAGGGTGTGATTCGCCTGTGGGATGCATGGTACGAGTCGTTCTTTGTATCGGGCGTCTACCCGGCTTGTCAGATACTCGGGGTGGACATCGCCCGCGACATGCTCTTGCCGCCGATTGCAGCAGGGACGGGCAGCTCGCTAACGGTCCCGGAAACTGCGTCCTTTGGGAATCCCCGGATGCCCAAGATTCCCGGGCGACGGCGCCCTGGCCCTCACGGGGAGCCGCCAGGAGTTCGATACTAGGAGAGAGACATGAACGGCTCCTCGGACATCTGCCGCTTCAGAGGTAGGCATTTCATCAATGCAATCTTTCAGGTGCTGGCGCAGTCCTGCACATGCCTTCTCGTGGTTGCTGTGTCTTGGAGCTTGGGCGCTGCGCCAATCAGTCGTGCCCGTGCCGACGATCCGGGGCAGTCCGGGAACTCCGCCGTGGGCCCCTCGGCGAGGGCGGCGCCGCTCGCAGTAGCGGAGGCCGTCCGCTTCCTGAAGGCACATCAGAAGGCCGATGGGTCCTTCCTCGAGCCGAAGGCTGGGGCCCATCCGGAGATTGCGACGAGCCTCCTTGTCGGGCTTGCACTCCATTGTGCCGATGCGTCCGACGAGGGTGATCACGTCGCCAAGGCGGCGGGCTTCGTCTTCGATGATTCTCCCTCTCGGTTAGCGTACTTCGACTACGACACGTATTGCTGCGGCTTGGCTCTTCTCCTTCTGGCTTGTGACGTGGGGCCGAAAGCCAAGGCTCCGCGGTTGACGCGGTCCCTCTGCCTTGGAATCGACAAACGCTCAGGTTGGTGGGGCTACGTCACGCCGGGAGGGGGCGAGGAAGGACGCACGGTCGCTCTGCCAGCGTCGCCTGGGCTGATACCGAACATATCGACCAGTCTCTTCGCTGTGATGGGCTTGCACGCAGCCTGTGTGCTCGGGGTGGAACCCAACTCCGCGGTGTGGGCGCGCCACGCTCGTGGGCTCTGCGCGGAGCAGCTGCAAGACGGCACTTGGATGTATGAGCCCCGTCGCGCGTATGTTGGTCGCAAGGTGGTCAAAGAGGGGTACCCGCTTGGCACCTTCATCGGGATCGGCAACCTGCTGTTGGCGCAGCGGGTGCTAAGTGCCTCTGAGACGAAGGCCGCAGTCTCCCGATTGCACATGAGCCGGTTCATTCGGAGGGGACTACACGCGCTGAGCGAACTTACGCCGGGAGCCGCTCGCGAAGAGCAAACAGTAGTTCTGCACGGAGGAGCGGGCGCGACGTTGCGAGTGCCGGTTCACGGGTTCCCGCTGGACGACCCGGGGACGGGGCACTACTACACACTTCTTGCCTTGTCCAGAGCGCATGCGTATGCCTCCACTAGCAAGGACAGGGAGGACGTTCCGTTCCAGACGACCCCATGGTTCGAGTCTGCGTGCCGCTGGTTGCTGCGCCGACAGCGGGAGGATGGAGGGTGGTCGGCGGCAAGGGAGGGCAACCCTGAGCAGGGAAGCAACTTGGTAGATACCTCACTGGCGGTCCTGTTCCTGACCGGTTTCCCACGGCAACTCCCTCTTCCCTGATGGATGGCGGAGTCTCGGGCCGCGTTCCAAGGCCGTGCACCGTGGTGCCCCACGCCGTGACGAGACCTATGATGGCGGCCGGGTCGCGCGCATGGCGTGCTGTAGAGTATGCGTCCAGTGATGGCATGTTCCCCCGACGGCGATCTCGTGCGAGCCTCTCGACCTGGAGGTGTCCGTGCGAGCCCGCTCGGCGCGACGCCATCCCGGGTGACGCCGCGAAGCGCATCATGACCGTGTCCTCCCATCTGCGCGGGGCGCATCGCAGGCGAGGCACTGCACGGGGGGGCGCCCGCTCCCCCACCGGCCCTCAGTCGCGCCCCCGTGCGCCCTGGGGCGGCACGGCGCGGGCTCTCGAGGAGGGCGGACCTGGCGGCGACCAAGGCACTCGCAGACGTGTCCACGCCCGCCCAGGACGCGCATTTGGCGCAATAGGCGCAAGGACGCGCAACGAGCGCAGCATAGTAGGCGACATAGTGGACTTCGCCGACCGACGTAACCTACGGCTGTTCCAGCACTTAGCGGTTACGCGCGCCGGCCTGTCAAGCCGGAGGTCGCGGGTTCGAGTCCCGTCACTCCCGCCATTCTCCTCGCGCGTAACCTGGCAACACGCGCGTACTTGTGACCGCGCGCTCTCGCGCTGCACGTCACCGCTCAGCACGTAGGGGCGGGGCCGTACCAGCAGAAGTGCTGGTACGGGCCAGAACACGCTCTGCATCGACGCCCGATCGGGTACGAACCGCAATCGAAGCACATGCGAGTTTGGGCCGCGTGCGCCCATGCGTCAATTGTCGCTTGGCTCGGCCAGTTCGACAGGACGTCGCGCAGCCGCGGAGACAACCTCTCCGATGAGTGACTGGGCGACTCCCCGGGCCGCCGATCCTCCCTGCAGGACCACCCGAATCGTCCCGTCACCGGGGTACTCATCGAGTTCGACGGCCAGGAGTGGGGCGCCGCCACGCCTCACCTTCCAGAATCGTGCAGCTTGGGCGATTTCCTCATCGAACTGCAACCCGCGAGATTTCAGGACCGTGGGTACGGCCTCCATGAGCCGTGCGTAGGGGATGCCATCGACTTGAACTGCGGTTACGCCACGGTGCAGCCAATAGTCACCTCTCAGCATCAACCATGCGTAGGCAAGCGCGGCTGCAGCATCCGCGTCCCCCGGCTCGGGTCCCGTGGCCCAAACCCAAACGCCATCTTTCTGATCGTCGCCCTCGATGGCGCTCCAGTGGAGCTCGAGAACCGACTCATCCCCGGGCCCTGACGCACTCGCCTTGGCGCCGCGTGTCTCCCTGGTGAGGGGCCACCCTAACCTCGATGCGAGCAACTCCATGTCATCCAGGGCCCGCGCAGTGTCTCCCTCGATGCCAAACTCGGAGAACCGATGCGTCGGACGCGCGGAGAGCTGCTCAGTCGCGGCCTTGGGTCTCTCGTGCAAGTCGGCAGCGGGCTGGGGGAGCTTGTTGTCGCCACAAGAGGCCATGCCGACGCAGGCCAGCAGCAGGGCGGCGAGGGCAACGGGCTTCACGATGCCTTCCATCCTGCGCCCGCGACGCGGGCGGGGCAAGCCACTTCGGACCGGGCGATCCGAGGCCACGCGGTGCTCGGATGCGGTAGGCAATGAGTGACATGCCCGACCCGTGGCCGGAGCTCGTCTCCGTGGAGACCTCCGCCCGCGCCGCTAGTCCATGCCACACCGGACTCTTGCGCGGGGGGTGGCTCTGCGCCGCCGCGGCGCGGGATCCTCCGGCCCGGAGCCTCACGTTCATGATCTCCGAATCCTGACCCGGTGCGGTTCGACCACCCAGAGGGCCCCTTCGAGCTCCTGCTCCTCGAAGAGCGGCACGAGCAGCCGGAGGAGACCGAGGATGGAGTTCGCGTCCTGGCTGGGCATTCGCAGCACCACGACGCCGGCGGTGCCTGTCGTTGGATGTCGCCGCGGATCCCCGAATCCCCGGTCCAGGGTCACAACCGTGCGCCGCTCGGCTCGAGCGGCGGCGTGCACGTCGAGGTCGCTCGCGCCGCTCAACTCCTCCTGCAGGACCGTCGCGACGTCGTGACCTGCGTCGCCAAGCAGCGCCTCGGCGGCTGCGGGCAGGTTCTCGTCGAGCTTGAAACGCGCCACGTCGAGGGCCCGCTACGACGATGAGAGATGGACCGTCCGCTCATGCGCGAGCTCGGCCGCGTAGGCGATGGCGGCTCGGACGTCCTCGATCGTGATCGACGCGTAGTCTGCGAGGATCTCCTCCGCCGTGCGCCCGGCTGCCAGGTTGTCGAGGACGACCGTCACGAGTACGCGCGTGCCGGCGATGCACGCCTGTCCATGGCAGACGTTCGGATCGACTGAGATCCGGTCACGCCAGTCGGGGGTGGTCTGGTCGGTCACCATGGGGCCATCCTACCCCCGGACTCGCGCGGTCGAGGCCGGAGAGGTCGCCGGGACGTAGGGGTCTCTTCCGTACCAGCACCCGTACCAGCAGATCCGCCGGATCCGCCATCGATCGGGGGTAGATCGGGATCTTGCTGCGGACAGTCGCGAACTCGGAATCGCCCGCCAGGGCGCATTTCATCGGACCTGGGCGCAAGGGCCGCCTCCGCCTGTCAAGCCGGAGGTCGCGGGTTCGAGTCCCGTCACTCCCGCCACACTTCGTTGCGCGACCCTGCCGCAACTTGCGCCCCATTGCACGGTTGCGGCGACCGAGCCCCGGACCCCGCCAGATCCTACGTTCACGCAACGAGGTGCAACGAAGCGCAGGGTGAGGGCAGGAGAACAGCCAAGTTTCGGACATAGTGGTCCGCGGCACAGGCCGTGGCCCGGGGTACGCCGGCGCGTACTTCACGGTCTTGAAGTGGCTTTCGGAGTACGGGTTGTCGTCGGAGACACCCGGTCGGCTGTAACTGGCGAGCACGTCGAGATCCACAAGCAGTTGCGAGAACGTCTTGGCCGTCATCGGCGCCCCGCGGTCTTGGTGCAGCGTCAGCTGCTCCTTCGCGATGCCCTCCTTCTTGCATGCTTCGCGAACCAGGCGTCCTGCCAGCTTCGCCGTCTCGCGCTCCGCCACCATCCAGGCCACCACGTAGCGGCTGAACATGTCGAGGATCATCGGGCCCCCTCCTCGCTGGCCTCGGGCGTGAGCTCGTCGTACCCGCTCAGGTCGACCTCCGGCGCCTCCACCGCGGGCACCGATGGCCCTGGATGGTGATCCCGAGCTCCTTGGCGTGCGTGAAGTCCGTCTGCAAGGCCTCACCGGGGCGGTGGGCCTGGGGGAAGAAGATCTCCTTCTCCGGGCCCTGGATCGCCCGCCAGTGCTTCACCCGCCGCTGAAACGTCCGCACGTGGCCGTCCTGGTAGCGCCCGGGGCGCAGGCTCTGGAGATGCTCGAAGAGCGCCTTGGCCTCCAGGTCGGGCGCGGCGGCGAGCATCGAGGCCATCGCAGGCCAGTCCTCTTCGAACGGGTCGCCGACGACGAGGAACGCCGGCATCGGGGGCGAGATGCGTGCCAGGGCAGCGCGCGTCAACACCAGTTCGCGGGCAATGCAGGCTAGTCGCCGATGTCTTCGGCCCAGAGGTCAGGCTTCTCCTCCTGGAGACGCTCCATCAGGGAGACGCATCGCGGATCATCGAGCACATCGACCTCGATACCAGCTTCCTGAAGCGCGGCTTCTGCGCCGCGGAAGGTTCGATGTTCACCGACAAGAACGCGCGGAATGCGGTACAGAAGAACGGCTCCGGAGCACATCTGGCAGGGGCTCAGAGTCGTGACGAGAGTCAACTGGCACCAGTCGCGTCTCCTCCCAGCGCAGCGCATCGCCACGATCTCGGCGTGAGCAGTTGGATCACCGGTCTGAACGCGCTCATTGTGCCCGCACGCAACGACCCGACCGTCACTGTCAAACAGCGCCGCCCCAATGGGGATCCCCCCCTCCTCCCAGGAGCGGACGGCCTGATGCACGGCGACGGTCATCATGTCCAGGTCGCGCTTGTGCTTGCCCATGGCTGAACTCTAGCCCGCATTGTGCGCAAAGCGCGCGACGTGACAGCTGGAAGTGGTGCTCCGGCAGGAGGCTACGTCGAGAAGTAGGCCCCGTTCATCGATGACAGGGTGTCCTGGTGCGCAGCTCGGGTTCGAGGCCAAGGCGTGGGCGGATGAGCGAAGCGAACGGAGACAGCCCCACGGCGAGGATCCAGCGCATGGGGTCGTCCGGGCCGAAGCGCGCCGAGGGTGCCAAACCGCGGCGGTCGCCGGGCACAGGCTGCCGATTGCGGGGGGGCGGCTGGGGGGCCGAAGCCACGAGTCGTGCGGGCTCTTCTCGGAGCCCCGCGTCAGCCCGTGGACGATCCCCCCGCCGGCGCGGTGGCCCACAGCGTGCGCCAGGACGCGCGGAAGGCGCGGACGAGTCGGGCGGCCCGGTGCTTCGCGGTCGCGGCGCCGAAGCGCCAAAGGCTTCCGCAGGCGAAGGCGCGAAGCGTGTCGAACACGGCGCCGGGTCCGCGCTCCCCCGCCGGGTAGGCGAGGTAGACAGGCTCCCACGAGGCAGGCTCGAGCTTGGCCTTGAAGCGCCTGAGCCCCTCGAAGTCGTAGAGCCCGCGGGTGCGGTCGCGCACCACGCGCAGCCAGTGGAGCTCCGCGTTGGCCAGGGGCACCAGGCCGTAGGTCGCGTAGGTGCATCCCTCGTCCGCCACGGCCCGCATGGCGTGGTCGAAGAGCAGCTCGACCGTGCCGTTGGGAGCCGCGGGATCGCGCAGGATGTCCTCGAAGAGCCAGCCGCCCCGGGCGTAGATGGGCACGGCGGAGAGAAGCCCGACGGGCCTCCCCTCTCGCTCGGCGACGAAGAAGCGGCGTTCCTCGGGATGTCCGTACGGATCGAGGTGGACCAGGAAGCCCATGGGCGCCATCCGGCGCGAGGCCAGCCACGCGGCGATCAGGCCGTCGAGGCCCCGACGGAGCACGGCCGCCGGATCCGTCAGTTCCTCGGGCGAGACGCGGCGGACGCGGACGCCCTTCGCGCGTGCGCGACGGAGCTGCTCCCGGAGGCTCCGCTTCCTACGCAGGATGTCGGACCAGTCCCTGGGGTCCCAGACGGGCTGCTCGCCGATGGGGAGGTGGTGGAGGTGCAGGGCGTCCGAGCGGTCGCGCTCCACGCCGAAGTAGCGGACCCGACGGCCGGCATGGGCCGCGGCGTCGCCGAAGCGCCGGCACACCTCGACCGTCCGGTCCGGGGCGCAGAGCGGCTCTCCGGCGACCACCCATGCGCCGCCGGTGTCGAAGAAGGCGACGCAGGCGTCGCCGTCCGCGGCGAACCAGTAGTCGAACCCGGGCTCCAGGACCTGGAACGACGTGGTGGTGCGGCCGTACCTGGAGAGCAGGGACAGCACCCTCGGTCGGGGCTGGATCGCCGTGGGCATTCCGGGCTTTGAACCACGCGACCCGGGCTCTGGCAAGCCGTGCTGCCCGTGTTCGCCCGACGAAGCGGAGCCGTGGCGTCTCGACGGGGGGTACCTGGGAACGGTCGTCGGGTGAGCATCCCCCGAACTCCACCACGATCCGCGCCGCGTCCGGGCCGCTTCGGACCCGTCGTCCGCCGCGGCGATGTGGGATCCCGGCCGCGCCTGGCGGCGAGTGGTGAGACCGCGGATCGGGATCGGCAGCGGACGGCGGTGGGACCCGCCGTCCGCCGCGGTCACGTCAGTTCCCGGAGAAGCTCGGGTAGCCGGCGGGCAGGCCGAGCAGCTCGCGCACCGTCTGGTAGACGGGCTGGGCGCCGTCGCCCGCGCCGGGCATGCTCTCGGCCGAGGCGTCGAAGGGATCGACCAGCACGGGGCGGTCGAAGACCTTCGTGTTCGTGCCGTGGCAGTCGGAACAGCCCTGTTTTCCGAGCGGACTGTCGGGGTAGAGCCCGAGCGGCAAGACGTTGTGGTTGATCGAGAACGGGTGACTCGACTCGGTGGGAACGCCCTCGTCTTCGTAGACGAAGGAACCCACGCCGCCGCCGTCCCAGAACCATACGCGGCCGCCCTTGACCAGCACGGGGTTCGCCGCGATCGGCTGCCCGTGGCCGTCGTCGTCCACGAGGAGGCCCGTGGTGGGGTTCACGAAGACGGCGATCTCGGTGGGGGTGTTGACCTCGGGGTTGCCGTCGCCGTTGTCGTCCATGATCCCGGCCGGCGCCGAGCCCCCTGTCGCGTGCCGCACCTTCCAGAGGGGGAGCGGGCGGACGAGGTCCTCGGGACCCGGGCCGGCCGGGGCGTTGTCGATCCAGTCCCCCCACCAGGCACTGAGCAGCCGCTTCACGGGGAAGTAGCGCACCATTCCGTCCTTCGACGCCTTCTCCGTGAAGTCCGGCCACCACTGGTGGTCGTTCGCCGGCCGCATGGACCCGGGGACGAGAGGATCGTTCGAATAGTAGGTGTCCGTGCCGTAGCCGATCGTGCTGCCGGTCGTCGCGTTGTCCACGACGACGTCGGCGGGATCGAGCTTGTACGGAATGTGGCAGAACTCGCAGGACATGGCGCCGAGGTGCGCCGCGGAGTGGATCGTCGCGTTCGGGGGCGTTCCGTGGCAGTCCGAGCACGTCTCCATGCCGACCCAGTCGGTGTCGTTGCGCACCGAGCCGAGCGTGGCGTTGCCCTTCGCGATGTTGTGCTCGCGGTCGCGGTCGGTACCGCTGCCGGTCACGGGATGGCACGACGTGCACGCCGTGCTCGACTCCAGGACGGCCTGGTCGAAACTCTGCAGGTCGCCGTTGAACTTGCGGTAGTGGACGTCCTTCTCGGGATCGAACCAGGATCGCCCGCGCTTCTTGAGGTCCGGCGTCGCGTGGCACGTCCAGCAGGCGAGGTCGCGGGGGTTGGGGGTGATCGCCGCCGGCGAAACGCGGAGGTTGCCGTTCCCGTCTTCGTAGAGGCTCCCGTCGTCCACGCCCTTCTGGTAGTCGACATCGACGGTTGCCGCCATCGGCGGGGCGCCGGCGGGAACGCTCCCGAGGGCGATGTCGGTCCAGCCCTGCGCCGCGGTCGAAGCCGCGGCGAAGGCGGGAACGCTGGTTCCGCCCGTGTCCTGGAGCGCGTCCTTCTTGCGCAGGGTCGCGGCGCGCCAGATCCAGTTCATGGGCTCGTTGTTGGGCCCGAGGGCTCGATCCTGGCGGTGGCAGTAGAGACAGTCCGGTTCCGCGACGCCGGTCACGTCCCAGGGCGCGTTCCGGATGGCCGTGCCGGGGGAGCCGACGCCGGAGCCGGTGACTTCCGTGTAGTCCCCGTCGAACGCGTTCGGCTGGGTCAGCCCCTCGGCCTCGTAGCCCCAGGTCCCGTCAACGACGTCGTAGTACTCGTGCCCCTTGCGGTCGAGCTCCGCGGGGCCACCGCCCGCATGGCAGACCGCGCAAAGGCCCGTCCACCAGAAGGAGGTCTTGTCCATCTGACCGATCGACGAGTTGTCGAGCGCAGCCAACTGGCTGCTGTCGCTGGCGGGCGGTCACCACTTCCCGAACATGCCGTCCGACAGCAACCACGACTGGCCGTCCCCGTTGAAGTCGTCGTGCATCTGGAGGTTGCCGGCGGCGTCCGTCCTCCCTTGCTGGAAGTGGTAGCCGTTGGCGATCGTGTCGATGTCGTGGCACTCCCCGCAGGTGCGCCGCGGGCTGTAGGGCTCGGTGGACGTCACCTGGAGCGGGTCGCCCCAACGGTCCCGCAGGACGAGGTCGTCGTGCGAGGCGGTCGGCGACGGGATGATCGGGAGCCCCTGGTTCTCCCCGCTGCTCCCGCAGCCGACCAAGGCCGCGCAGGCAAGCGCGAGCCCCCCCACGATCGGCAGGGCCCGTCGGTGTCGAAGGCTCATGGCGTCTCCTCCGCGGGGTGCGGTCCCCCCACCGGCATCCCCGCTGCATCGGGTCGGATTCGCGTGCAGGTGCCGTCTCCGCTCTCCCCACGGAAGCCGGCGGCAATTCGTTCGCAAGCGAAGGATTGGCAACGACTTGCAGAGAAGGCGATCACGCCCGGATTGTCCATGGGACATCCCGATCGGCAAGGCAGGAACGGCGTCCCGATCGGGGATCGGGATGGCCGCGCCCCCCGCCTCTGGAACCGTCGATGCGACGCGGGCCCGTCCAACGGCCGCCGGATCCATCGCCGGGTTCCCCTCCGCCCCGGGTATCGGGGCTCGTCGCGGAAGGGGCCGGGGGACGAGCGCCTGCGCCCCGCGCTCGGAGCGGACGTCTTCGCCGTCCTCGGAAACCACGACCACTCCTCGATGGTCTCCCCCATGGAGGCCATGGGCATCCGGCTCCTCGTGAACGAGGGCGCCGCGATCGAGCGGGACGGAGCGTGCGTCCATCTCGTCGGCGTGGACGACCCGCACCTCTACCGAACCGACGACCTGGACGCGGCCCTCGAGGGGCTCGACCCGGGAGCCTTCGCGTGCTCCTCGCCCACGCCCCGGAGATCCACGAACCGGCGGCCGCCGCCGGCATCGACCTCGTGCTCTCGGGCCACACCCACGGGGGACAGATCGCGTGGCCCGGGGGGGACCGATCCTCACGAACGCCCGCTGCCCCCGCCGCCTGGCGTCCGGCGCATGGTCGTGGAGGGGCCTTGTGGGCTACACCTCGCGCGGGACGGGCTCGTCCGTCGCCGACGTCCGCCTCTCAACTGCCGGCCCGAGATCGTGGTCCACGTGCTCCGAGCGGCCCCCGAGCAGGCTCCGTAGGGCCCGGAGAACCGGAGAATCAGGACCATCGCCGCCGCGCCCCCACCGCGGACGTTGGCAAGATGAGGTCACCAGGGAGCGACCCATGAGAAGACCCTGCTCGCGCCGCATCGCCCTCCTCGCCGCCGCCACGGTGCTGGGGGTGCTCTGCGCGGTCCCCGGGGCCGTTGGGGCCGAGGAACCGCGGGCCTCCGACGTCTACGTGCGCCGGCGGATGGGGATCGCCGAGGCCGTGGACGGGATCGTCGCCGACGCGCGGCGCCGGGGCGTCGGCCAGTTGCTCTTCGTGTTCGACGCCGCGACGTTCGCGCCCCCGCCGGGCGAGACCGAGTTCTCGATGGACCGTCTCTACCCCTCCGACCTCCCCTCCTGGATTCACGCGATCGGGAGCGATGCGCGGGACGCCGGGTGCCCGATCCGGGCGACGAGTTCGCTGGCCCAGACGACGATCGCCGTGGGCGAAGCGGGCTGGAAGGACGACCTCCGCGCCCTCGTCACGCGCTCCTGGTGGGACGACGACGACTTCCAGGAGTTCGAGCCGGCGGCCCGCTGGATCAACCGCCTCCTGCTCGTCACCGAGAGCGCGTTGGGCGAGGTCCGGGGCGACGAGCGGCGGATGCTCGTGCTGGTATCGGGGAGCTTCACGCCCGAGCGGTGGGTGTCCAGAAGCGGCCGGCCGCTCTGGGAGGGTAGCTGGCGGAACCGGCTGCGTCGGGTCGGCACGTACTGGGACGAGGAGGCCATCGCCGCGCGGCTGCAGCGGGACGGCTGCCTCTTCTACGCCGTCGCTCCCGAAGCCCACTTCTGCGACTTCCGGCCGTTCGTGGAGCTGCCGGAGTTGCCGTGGGCGTCGCGACCGATCTTTCCCGTGCTGCGCTTCGGCAGCGGACTCGGCAGCAGCCCGACCACGCCCGTCGATCCCCTGGATGCGGAGGCCCTGCGCCGGCGACTCCGGGAACGGCGCGGAACCCGCGGCGGGCGCCTCCCGGGACCGACGACGCCGGGAGCGCTCCCTCCGGGCTCCCCGCCGCCGCCTCTCCAACACAGCGGGTGGCGGTTCGAGAGCTTCACGCCGTACTGGTTCCGGCGTACGGACGGCACGCTCCTCGTCAACAACCACGCGCCGTCGGGGTACGGCTACTGGCCGTTCGCCCGCGTCGCCGCGAAGACCGGCGGCCGCTACTACTTCTACCCCTTCCCGGACACGCGGTGGCTCGACCGTTGCCCGGCCGACGGCGGTCTACTCGACCGCCTGGCGCCGGACCTCGTGAACCGGATCGCCTACCTCTCCCGGCTCCAGAACGACCCGGCGCTCGACGCCATCGTCCGGGCGACGCGCCTGGTGGTGGACGAGACGCCCTGGACGGACGACGGCATGGGCCGGACCGCCTCGGGCTGGGGGACGTTCCGGCGCGTGGCGCCCCTGGCCTACGAGCCCGACTGGTTCCTCCGGCGAAAGCCCTTCGAGGTGGTCTTCGAGGATCCCGCCGACGCCCGGCGCTCCCTCATGCGCACGGGCGCGCGCATCGAGGACGACGTGCTGCCGCTCTACGACCGCGCGATCTCCATCCTCGACAAGGCGATCCTCGCCGAGGCCGCCGGTCCCCGGCAATCCCGGCCGCGCTCCGTCGCCGATCTCTTCCTGGCGCGGTACTGGTTCGCCATGAGCGCCTTCCACCTCCAGGCGTTCTCGATCTACGCGCAGGAGATCGAGCGCTTCATCCCCGACAGCCTGCGGGGCAAGGTGGACCGCTGGTGGGTGGTCTACATCCCCACCATCAAGATGAGCGACGGCCTCGATGCGTACGACGGGCGGGAGCTCTCGCCATCGGACGAGGCGCTCTACCCGCGATGGGTGCTGCCGGACCAGCCGGGGATGCAGGGGAACATCCTGCTGATCGACGGCGAGGATCCGAACTACCGCGCGAAGCGGAAGCTCGGCTTCGTCCTGGACAACCTCGACCCCCGCCTGCGCCACCGCGCCCTCGACATGATCTACGCCGCGCGGCGCGTCATGGACCGCTACGCCGAGAGCGGTTGGGGTTGGACGACCTACTACTCCGTCGCCTACACCTTCATCTTCCGGCCGATGCCCGAGGGCGACGGACCGCCACCCCGGCGCCCCGGCCAACGCAAGCCGACGGCCCCCACGACGCCGAGCGGTCCCGACGTGACGCCCGGTGGCTCGAATCCGGGCGGACCGACGACGGGGGGGTGATCGTCCGCCGCACGCGGCGCAGCCTCACCGGCCTACGGCATGCCGTCGAGGCGCCGCTTGACGTCCTGGACCAGCTTCGCCTGCTGGGGATCCGACCCGAAGTCCTTCAGGAAGCGCTGGTACTCGGCCTGCGCCCGACGGTCGTCGCCGGAGGCCTGGGAGAGCACGGCGATGGCCCAGCGAGCGTTCGGGATCACCTGGCCCTCGGCGGCCTTCGAGCCCAGCACGTCCTCGGCGAGACGGAGCGCCTCCGGGTACTCCTTCCGCTGGGCGAGCGTCCACGCAAGTTGTCCCGCCGCCGCGACGCCGGCGCGAGTGTCGATGCCGGTCAGGGTCAGGGCCTTGCGGAAGGTCGTCTCGGCCCCCTCCGCGTCGCCCGAGGTCCGCTGGACGAGACCGAGCTGCGTCAGGACCTCGCTGCGCTCTTCCGGCTCCAGATCGCGTTCGAGGAGGGTCCTGAGGATCTGTTGCGCGCGGAGCGGCGAGCGGTCCGGGTTCATCATCCGGCGCGCTTCCTGGCGAAGTTGCTCGGACGTGAGGCCGTCGAGGCGCCGGTGCTCGACCTCCTCCATGGCGCGGGCGAGCGTGTCGGGGTCGATGGCGACACCGGTGTCCGTGGGGGCTGTCGCCGCCGCCGTGCCGGGACCCTCCGCAGGCGCGCCCGACAGGCGCCCGGGTCCCGGGAGGTCCTCGGGAAGCGTGACGATCGCGGCCAGACGCCGCTCGATCGCGTCGAGCCGGTGGAGGATGGGTTCGAGGTCGGGGGACGCCTCCGCTGGCGCGTGCACGACCGGCACCGGCTCGACGTGCGCGCTCGGCGGCACGAGCGTCGTGGCGATCCAGACGCCCCCGGCTCCGAGCACGACACCGAATAGCAGCACAGCGAACCGCATGGCGCACCTCTCCGCGGAACGACGCTCCGCATCCTACGCCTTTGGGCCACGCATCCCCAGCCCGGCGTCGGGCCGAGGGGCGGCGTCCGCCCCGAAACGAAGCGACCCGCGCGGCCGGGGCCGCGCGGGTCGCGAGGTGGGGAAGCGAGCGGGATCGCTAGGGGAACGTGAAGCTCACGCCCTGGAGCGCGCCGAAGCTGCCCACGAGCACGTCGGACACGAAGCCCGGGTTGTGCACGCTCTTGCTGCGATCGGCCTCGAGCAGGGAGTAGTTCCACCCCGCCTTCGCGAGGACGACCTCGGGGTCGCCCACGAAGAGGCCGTTCAGCACGAGCGAGCCCATGTCCGTGTCGATCGGATCGAGGATCGTCGTGCTACCGTTCAGCTGGATGTGGTAGATCCAGGTGCCGTCCACCTGGATGTTCATGCCCTGTCGCCCATGCGACTCGGCGAACTCGAGTCCGCCGATCAGCGACGTGCCGTCGATGGTGGCGGTGAGAGGCGTCGCCTCGTCCTCGGTCGAGCCCTCGATCGCGATCCGGTAGCCGGCACTCACGAGCGCATCGATCTCGGACATGAGCTTGGCCTCGATCGCAGTCCGCAGGCTCTCCATGTTGAGCTCGAACTCGTGCTGTAGCGTGCCGCCGTCGAAGGCGCCGTGGCAGTTCGAGCAGATGGACAGGTCGGCCGAGAAGCCGTGGTTCGTGCCACCGCCATTCAGGCTGTACTCCGCCGGAGGCGACGACATCTGGATGTGGCAGGTCACGCAGGTGTCCTTGATGAACCCGTGGGGTCCACGACTCGGCACGGTCACGAAGAACGCGTTCTGGCCGAACAGGACGTCCGTCTGGGGGCCCTGGTGCGGAGCGCGGTCCGGCGAGTCCAGACCGAGCGCATCGTTCTGGAGCCCGCGGCGACCGTTGTGGCAGGACATGCAGATCGCACCCTTGCCGACGTTGGTCGCGTCGAAGCCGGACTCGAGGTTCCAAGCGTTGTCCTGGATGCGGACGGGCGCATTGTCGGCGTCGCCGGAGACGGTGCCGACGTTGTGCGGGTCGTGGCAGACCACGCAGGTGATCGGGTGGACCGTGTCGGCCGTCGGAGCGACGTCGACCGTTCCGTCCTCGAGCCAGTCGAGGAAGCCCTGGGCCGAGTGGCACTTGGCGCAACTCGTCCGGGTGCCCTCGCCGATGGCGACCTCGTAGTTCCCGTGCGGGCTGTTCTCCCACTGCTGGAAGCGCCCGTGACGCGGCGGTTCGCCGTGGCAGGAGCCGCAGAGGTCAGCGGAGAGCGTGACCCGGTAGACGTCGTCACCCATGTGGCTGCTGCCCTGGCCGTTCGGGCCGTGGCAGTTCTCGCACTGGATGTTCGCCTTCTGGGCCACCTCCGGCCAGCTCGACAGGATCTGGGCCCAGTTGCCCGCGTCCGCCACCATGTGGCCGCCGGGCCACATCGTCGCGTAGAAGTCCGCGTAGCCGGTGGCGTCGTCGAAACCGTCGTTCGCCGCGGCCGGGTTGTAGCCGACCGTATGGCACTCGAAGCAACCGCTGCTGTAGTGGTCGCTCGTGTTCACGTTGTCGGCGAAGATCATGGCGTGGCCGCTCTGGGCCCAGTCCGCGAACTTGTCGGCGAACAGGGACGAGTGGCAGGCCGTCGCGCACGACGTCGTGGGGAAGCCCTCCGCATCCATGCCGGAGATGGCGCCGACCCACTTGCCGGCGTAGATGTCGATGTTCACCGTCAGGCTCGCATCGATATCGGTCACGCTGATCGTGTACTTGCCCGTCACGTCCGGAACGAACCACGGGTACCGGGTATCCGCGTCCGTGAGCGACGCCGTGGAGCCGCTGGGAGCCGTGATGATCGCCCAGTCGTACGAGGCCTGCGTCTTGCCGCCGAGCAGAACGGGCACGAGAACGGGGACGTTCTGCAGGCCGGTGGTCCAGGCGCCGAAGGGCATGTCCGCGCCGATGGAGGCGGTCGCCTTGTAGGTGCCGCTGGTCGTGGTGACCTCGCACTCGAGCTCGATCGCCGCGCCCACGTCGTAGACCTCGGGGTTGATCGGCACCACGCGCCAGCGCTCGAGCTGCTCGAGGTTGTCCACGAGGGCGGCCTTGTACGCCGCCGCCACGGCCAGCGTGACGTCGGTCGTCGCGGAGGCGGGGTCGGTGATCGTGGCGTGCGCCGTGGGCGACGTCTGCGTCCACGCGAAGCCGGTGACGGTCGAGCCGTCGTAGATCGTCGGCGTCGCGGTCAACGCGAACGTGTCCCCGGGCAGGGGGCCGGACGGCGCGCCGGTGATGGCCACGGTGACGTGAGCCGTCGGCATGAGGTCCATGTTGCACGTCGTCGTCTGCGCGGCGAGGATGCTGATCGCATCCGTTCCGGCGGTGAAGCCGCCGGGCCCGGCCACGACGTCGTAGTTCCCGACCGGCAGCTTCGCGCTGTAGTGGCCGGTCGAGTCGGTCACGACGTTCACCCCGCTGACGGCGGGCGTGAGGGTCATGGCCACCCCCTCCATGGGGGCGCCACTCATGGCGTTGGTCACCTGACCGGACAACGTGCCGGTGCTCGCGCCGGGCAGGCCGGGCGCGCCGTCGCTTCCGGATCCGCAGGCGGCCAACGACAGGCAGAGGAAGGCGGCCACGAGCCACGAGGCTGCATGGAACCGTGTCGCAGGCGTCATTGCGTTCTCCTGGTACCGATGGGCAGATCGGGGATGCGGCGGGAACGGGAAATCCGCCCCCGATCCGCGTGATGTGCGCGACGCACCGGTCGTGTGCTTCGCGATGCCGAACGCCGACGAACCCGGGACAGGATGTCCCCTGGTAGTCGTTTGCAGCGCCGACGTCGTTTCACTCATCGACTGGCCTCGTCGCGACGAATCGTCCCTCTTGCGACGAAGTGTACGCCCGGCATCCGGAGCCTCCGAGAGCTTTGCGACAGTGTTCCGCAAGGAAGTTGTTCCTGAATGGATAGCACGCGAACGAACGTTGCAACTTCCGTGCATCCAACTTGCAGATGTTTCTCAAAGTCGTTCGAGGTCGTCGACGAGGCACGGCCTCGCGACGGCGACCGCCGTGGTGCGTGGCACTCGAGAAACGACGGCGAGCGCGTCCTCGCGCACGCTTTCGCGCCGGTCGCGTGCCGGCCGCCGTGGGCGTGGAGGTCGTGGGCGTGGAGGTGCTCGGTGCCAGCGGTGCGCCCCCTGCTCCTATGATCGTGCCTCGTGCAAGACGAGGCGTCCCCCGACGAGATGTTGATGGTGCGGTACGTCGCGGGCGACGAGCGCGCGTTCGAGGAGGTCTTCCGCCGGTACGCGCCGCGCGTGCTCGGCTACATGCGGCGGGGATACCTCACCGGGCGCGAAGCGGAGGACCTGGCCCAGCAGACGTTCCTCCAACTCCACCGGGCGCGCTTCGACTACCGGCCGGACCGGCCGCTCGGCCCCTGGCTGATGACGATCGCGCGGAACGTGAAGCACGACTTCCTCCGCCGGATCGGGCGCCGCGGCGTCCCAGCGGGTCTGGAGGGGCTGGAGCCCGCGAGCGACGATCCCGGCGGCCCCCGCCTCGAGGCCCGCGAGGCCGTCGAGGGGGCGCTCGCCCACCTGCCGGCCTCCCTCCGGCGGGTCGTCGAGCTCCACTGGCTGTCGCATCTCTCCTTCGCGGAGGTCGCCGAGAGCCTGGGCATCTCCCGAAGCGCCGCGAAGGTCCGCGCGCATCGCGCCTACCGCGCCTTGCGCCGGTTCCTCGAGGACCGGGCGGGAGACGCCCCGGGATGTAGCCGGAGGGGTGCTCGTGACGTATCCGAAGGCGAAAGGCGACGATGACCGGCGAACCTCCCCACGAATGCGACGCCCTCTGGACGCGGACCCGCGACGCCCTCGGCCGGGAGCGCGGGCTGCGTGCGCGGCTTCGCTCGACCCGGACGCCCGTCCGGATCGGGATCGTCCTCGTGACCACCGCCCTGGTGCTGGGGCTGATCGCCGCGGCGCGAGTGCGCCCCGACCTGGACGCCGTGCCGCCGCGGCTCTTCGCGGCGGGCCTGGCCGTGCTCGCCGCCGGTCTCCTCGCCTCCGCGGTGCTGCTCCTGCGCCCGCTCTACCGGCACCCTCTCCGCACGGGAGCCCTGGGCACCGTCGCGTGGATCGCTTTCGTCCTCCCCGCCGTGCTCGTCGTCGCCGCCCCCCTCCACCAGGCCGTGGGCGCGCATCCCGAGTCGTTCGAGGGGACGGGAGCCGACTTCTGGCCGCGAGCGCTCGCATGCTTCCTCTTCGGCTGCGCCCTGGGGTTGCCGGTGCTGCTCGTGCTGCTCCTCGTGGAGCGCCGCGCGAACCTCGGGTGGTCCCGCATCCTCCTCCTCGCGGCGGCGATGGGCCTCGTCGGAAACCTCGTGCTGACGCTCCACTGCCCGCTCGTTTCGGCCGGGCACCTCCTCGCAGGCCACGCCACCGTTCCCCTTGGAGCCCTCGCCATCCTCGCGGCGGGCCGCCTGGTCCGGCGCGGCGTTCGTCCCGCTCGGGGCATGCAAGGGCCCGTCCGCGAATGACTCTCGTCCTTGGCCCTCGCCGGGGGGGCCCTCTCGTCTCTCGCCGCCGGCGACGCCGGCGCTGCGCGGGGACACGGCGCCTCGGACGTCGTCCACGTGCGAAGCCAGGGGCTCGGCTTCGACACCTTCGTGTCGGCGGAGGCGTTGCCGCCGCACGGTCCGTTCCAGCTCCTGGAGATGGGACCGCACGGTTCGGAGACGGACGACGGCCCAGGCAACCGCGGCTACGTGGGCGGGCGCTGGGTGGTGCCGGACGGGGAAGGCGGCTACGACCGCCTCCTCTGTCCGCTCCTGGGCCCCGGACGCGAGTCGCCCTGACGCCGATCGCGACGCGCTGATCCCGGCGAGGTGCGCCGGGATCCCCACGCTGCACGACGCTCATACCGGCGTCGGCGTCGTCGTGGGCGCCTCGGGAACCGCCGGGCGAGCGCGCGGCGTTCCTCGTCATCCGGCACGACCTGCCTCCAGCTCCGCCGTTCGGGCCGGATCCCGACCGTGACGACGGTTCTCGGGATCAAGTCCTTCCGCTTCCGATCGGCGAATCCACCGATCACCGCCGTTGCGGCACCGACGCCGAGGGCCACGGGGATCGCCGTGCTCCCGACGCGTCCCGAGGGTGGGTAGCGCTCGTACTCCATCCGCTTCTCCCCTCGAGCAGGAACCGCGTACGGGCGCATCCGTCGCCGGCTCGGCGACCGGGGGTGAACCCGCCGTCAGACCCCGACGAAGAGGTCGGGGCGCTCCCGCCGCAAGCGTCGCTCGCTCCAACAGGCGAAGGCGACCGAGGCGAGGCCGAAGGCGAATCCCACCCAGCTCGCGGCGCGTGTGAGGCGGATCATGTCCACGAAGCCGGGGACGAACGCGAACCGATCGTAGGGCACGCCGAGTTGGCTCAGAAGGAACTCGCAGAAGATGCGCTGCGCGACGGCGTACCCGGCGACGACGAACCCCGTGCCGCTCACGGCCGAGACGACGCCCCGGGCATGCGCCACGACCCACGGCACGTAGGCGCCCCCGACCACGCCCAACAGCACGAGCGCCAACAGGAGGTGCTGCCAGTTGCTCCCGAGGAGACCGAGGAAGACGGGACCATCGGTGATCGCCGCCACGCAGGTGCCCAGCATCAGCACGACGACCGTCGTCCCCGTGCCGAAGCCCGTCGGGTAGATCGACCGGTAGAGCCGCGCATCCACACCCACAGGATAGCGCGCGGGGATCGAATCGCGTCGATGTAGAGTGGCATGCGGAGGTGTCCGCCATGGGCGACACGTGGGGATGGCACTCGATCCGGAGGCTGGCGATCCTGACGCTGGCGGCGATGTTCGCCGGTTGCGGCGAGCCGTACGTCGTGCACCCGACCCCGGGAGGGCGCTGGCACGCGTCCCCCTCGAGCCGCGTCGCCCCATGGGGCCTCGAGCGTCGGGGGCAGTTTCCGTTCGAAGCACCGGAGGCGCGACACGGCGTTCCCGACACGGTCCCGAGAGGCATGCATCGCCTGGTCGTCACCGTGACGCACGACCGCCGGTTGGCCTTCAGGAACCGAGAGTGGACGCTCGCCGGAGGAGACGCCGAGAGGGCGGCGGCCCTCGACGCCCTCCACGAGGAGATCGAACGTCTGTCCCCCACCGGCGTGCGGGGCCGCGACTCGCCCGTGCCCGTGATGCTGAATGCGGACCGCGAAGCGCGGTGGGGCGACGTACGCGATGTGATCGCTCTCCTGGTTCGACGCCTCCGTCCGCCCGTAGATCGGCTCCAGTGGACCGTCCAGAAGCCCGCCCGCGGCGCCTCGATGCGCCAGGAGGCGACGCTCGTGGCGACCGCGCCGGGCGAGGCGGCCTCGACGGCTCTCCGCATCACCCTGACGGCCGCCGAGCGCGGAGGCCAGGGCCTCGTCGTCGAGGTGCGTTGCGACGAGAACGCCTGGTCGATCGGGCCCGACGCCTCGGAGCTTTCGAACCCCTTGCTCGTGAACCGGGCGAACCTCGTCTGGGCGGCGCTCGACGAACGTCTCCCCGCGACGGCCGGGAGCGGGGACGCGGCCGTCGTGGCGCTGGAGGGCCGGGGGGCCGGCGCGATTCCCTGGGGCTACGTCGTGGAGGCGTTCGACCTGCTCCTGGAGCGGGGCGTACGGACCGTGGACGTGCCCGACATCGACCTCCGCCTCGAGCTCGCGCCCCCCCGACCCGTCCGCTCCTACGAGGGGCCGGACGACCCGTGGATCCAGCCCGTCCACGTCGCCCTGATGGCGCTGGCCGTCCTCCTGGCCGCGCTGGTCACGCTTGCACCGCTCCGGCGAAAGCCGCGCTCGCGCGGTACGCGCCCCCGAGCCGGCGGGACTACGTGACCGGATCCGGCCCGCCGCCGTGGTTCGGAGCGGGCGGCTCCGACGGGCGCGAGAGGGAATCGTCTCGGGGCGCCCGCCACGCCGCATCCCCGGCGCCCGGGCGCCTTCGCCCCGCGCGATGAAGAGCGCGTCGAGCGCGCTCGCCCCCTTGCCGGCGCCACGCCCTGCGGCGTGACGAGGCCGTGCCGGACGGCACACCCCTGCCAGGCGCCCTGCCGACGGGGGGTCCGCCGGCGCTGCAGCCGCCGCGGCATCTTCGGATGGGGGGGATTCCTCGGGATTTTCTGAGCCGGTGACGCACGGGGGCCTGGTGCGGCGTCGTCGCCGCACCAGGCCCCCGGCTTCCCGCCGGCCGTTTCCGTCATCGGTCGAGGATGCGGATCACCGTCTCCTCGGAGTTGGCTCGGAGCTTCGGCGCGTACATCGCGAACAGCCGCGTGGGCAGGGCGTGGAAGATCCCGGGGATCTCCGCACGCAGGCGATAGCGGAGCAGGTGCTCGCCCTGATCCAGGTGGTTGACGAAGAAGGCGACCTTCTCGTCCCGGTACTCGACGTAGCTCCAGAACCCCTCCTGGCCTTCGCCGCCCGAGCGGACCTCCACGGGCTCACAGCCGGCGGGTTTCATGTCCTCGAAGGCGAGGTACGTGTAGTCGTTGTCGCTGGCGACCTTCAGCTCGACCTGGATCAGATCGCCGCTCTCGACCTCGTCGCCGTCCTTCAGCGGTACGCGCTCGTAGCGGAGGCGCTTCTCCTTCACGGTGGAGCCGTCGGCCGTCTCGACCTCGACCTCGTAGGGGATCCGCTTCAGCAGGTAGTGCTGGCGGGCAACCTTCAGCTCGTGCCCGGCCGCCGTGATGTGCTCCTCCTTGGTGAAATAGGAGAGGTACGTGTTGAAGTACAGGGCGCCGGGCCCCTTCTTCGTGATGGTCAGCGTGTGCGTCCCTCCCCCGAGGGCCACGCCGTCGACCACGAAGCGGTTGTCGTGCGTGAAGAGGGTGTCCTTGTCGATCCGGACCTCCTTGACCACCTTCCCCCCGTCGAGGTCGAAGCGGACGGTGTAGTCGGGACGCCCCTCCCCGCTGATGCGGACGAACTCGCCGAGCGCGGCGACGCAGAAGGTCGTGTCGCGCGTGGACCCCCAGTAGTACCCGTTCCGGCGGTTGTTCAGCAGCCACTTGACGATCCTCGGCGTCACGTCGCTGTGGGGGTCGATCGCCGCCAGCGCGCGGACGGCCCACGCGTTGGTCTCGATGTCGTTGTTCCACCAGTACCACCAGCCGGAGGTGGGCGTCCTCAGCCACGCGACCTGTGTCTCGTCGTTCGTCTCCAGGTATTGGAGGACGTTCTGGAGGCCGAGCCGCGCCTTCTCCTCCTCGCCGAGGTTCTTCCAGGCCAGCGAGAGCAGGAGCTTCCCGTAGAGACCCAGGCGGTCCCTTCCCTCCCACAGCCGCACGACGAGGTCGCCCGGGCGCTCGTCCTTCTCGCCCGGCTCGATGGCGGCCCGCTTGCCTCCCATCGAGAGGACGTAGGCGACGAAGGCCTGGGAGTCGTCCGGCGCCCAGTGCTCCTCCCCGAGGCGCTCGCGGGCCGCGTTCTCGAGGAACGAGAGCCCGCGCTGGATCACCGCGTCCTCGACGGCCACGTCGGCGTCCCGGGCCAGCAGGAGGGCGTGGAGCACGTAGCTCGTGAGATACGGGCTGGAGCCGTCGCGGGTCCACCAACCCCATCCGCCGTCGCCGTGTTGCATGTTGGCGATGCGCTCGAGGCTGGTCTTCACGATGCGGTTCAACGCGTCGGTGTCGAAGACCGGCGACGCCCAGGGACCGTTCCAGATCCTGGTCCGCTCGCCCTTCTCGATGCGCCGGATCTCCTCCATCTTGCCCTGGCGGATCTTCTGGATGTCCTCGAGGCGGATCCCCACGTCGCGGAGCGTCTTCAGGGTCAGCACGGCGGGCAGGAAGCGGCTCATCGTCTGCTCCGTGCAGCCGTAGGGGTAGTCCAGGCAGTACGGGACGGCGTCGAGCATCGCGCCGACGAGGGTCGGCGAGAACCGGACCTCGAGTCGCGTCGACTCGGGCCGGCGCTTCTCGGGGACCGTCAGCTCGACGGTTCTCGCTCCCTCGGTCTCCTCGGGGCGTACGGAGCCCGTGGTCGCCACCTGCTTGGACATCCCGTGCACGAGGACGGGGAAGCCCATCTGCATGGCGTCCGACTCCTCGTCGGTGAGCGCTTGCACCGTGATCTTCGCCGTGCCCTCGCCCACCACCTTGACGCGCCAGTCCACGCGACGCTCGCCGCCGGCAGGGACCTCGACGTCCACGGTGGCGGGAGCCTCTCCGACGAGCGCGAGGAGGTCTTCGGGAAGGGTGAGCGACACGCGCGCCGTCTTCGCCGTCTCCAGGTAGTTGTGCACGTTCGCCGAGAGGACGACCTCGTCGTACTCGAGGAAGAAGCGCGGGGCCTGGAGCCGGACGATCAGGTTCTTCGTGGTGACGGCCGACGTGGAGGCTTCCCCGACGCGCGTCTCCTTCGTCATGCTCCAGGCGTTCACCTTCCAGGTGGTCAGGTTCTCGGGCATCCGGACCTTCGCCTGAACGCTTCCGTCCTCGCCGGTCTCGAGCGTGGTCTGCCAAAGGGCGGTGTCGGCGAACTTCGTCCGCACCGTGGCCTCGGCGAAGGGCGCCTCCCCGCCCTGGCCCGGACCCGACTCCGCCTTGGCGCCCGCGGCGAAGCCGCGCTTGGACTCTGCCTGCATGGCGGCATCCCTGGCCGGCGCCGGGCTCGAAGGCGGCGGCGCGCCCGCACCCCCGCCGATGCCCTGCGACCGCCGACGGGTCGCCGTCTCCGCCTCTGCTCCCGAGGACAGGCTCTCCAGAACCTCCTTGTCGGCTTCGCGCACGTCGCCGAGTTGGGCCCCCCAGACGCCGTTCCACGAGGGCGGCAGCGGATGGAGATTCTCGAACGGACGGCTGAGGTAGCCCCAGGACTGGAACTGGTCGGTCACGTTCGCGTCCACCTGCGGCTGGTGGTAGCGGAGGCGCCCGTGGAAGAAGGCCGCGATCTCGGGCGTGATCTCGGGCTGGATGTAGAGGACGGACCGGTCGAAGGCCGCGAGCGTCACCTGCGCGTGGGCGGGCTTGCCGTCGGGCGTCTTCGCCTCGACGTTCACGGTCATCGTCTCGCCGGGCCGGTACTCGGGCTTGTCGGTCGCGACGCTCACGTCGATGATCCCGTCTTCGGGCGGCACGCAGATCCGCGCGGCCTGCTGATGCACGCGCAGGTCGGAAACGGTGGTCGCCTCGACGAAGAAGTCCGGGACGTCGCCCTTCTTCACGGGAACGTCCACGACCGTGCTCCGCCCGTCGATCCGGAGCATCTTCCACGAGAGCAGGGTCCCCCGATCGACGTCGTCGGCGAAGAGGACGTGACTGCCGGCACGCTTCGTGTTCAGCATCACGTGCGCGGTCTCGCCGGGGCGATAGGTGCGCTTGTCCGAGATCAGCTCGAGGTCGTTGAAGCGCTCGAAGCGCCCCTCGAAGTCGGGACCGCACACCCAGGCGAGGCCGTATCCCGCCACCGTTCCGCCCCAGGCGTCGGGGGCCTCGAAGCGGAACTCGAACTGCCCGCTCACCTCGGAACGGAAGGTCGTCCGGGCCACGCCCCGCTCGTCGGTGGCGATCCGGAAGCTCTGGAGCTCCTTCCTCTCGTAGACGGCGTTGTCGGGCCCGCCCCAGGTCACCTGGGAGACGGTCATCACCCCTTCCGTCGGGACCGGCTCCCCGTCGGGCGTCTCGCAGCGGAGCCGGACGGTCATCTCCTCGCCGGGGCGGTACCAGCCGCGGTCGCCCTGGACGAAGGCGTAGAAGGCCTGCCGCGTGACCTTGACCGATCCCTCGCCCTCGATCACGCGCCGGCTGGCGTCGCGGACTTCCGCGTGGATCACGTAGCGATGGTCGCGGTCGCCGTGGTCCCGGAGCGCGGCGGCGGTGTCGATCTCGATCGCGAGCGTGCCGTCGGCGCCGATCTTCGCCTTGCCCTCCTGCACGAGTTCGCGAACGCCCGACGACGGGCCGGAGCCGTACGATGCCCACCACCACGGCGGCGCTCCCCAGCAACAGGCGACACGGCCCCACCACGGGAACCACTCGGACGGGTACCAGGGCAGGCCGTACCCCGGGCCGTAGAGCCAGCCCCAACGGCCGCCGGGCCAGGACGTGTGCCGGTACTCCTCCCGGAAGACCTTGTAGGTCACCTCGGCGTCGGTGACGGGCGCTCCGAAGTAGTAGGTGGCCTTGATGCGGGCCTTCAGCGTGGTGCCTAGCTTCGCGAGCGTCGTATCCGGCTCGACGGTCACCTCGAATTCGGGTTTCTTGTACTCCTCGACCCGGAAGCTCTGACCGCCGAGGTAGTTCGCCCCGTTCACCTGGATCCGGTACATGCCGAGCGCCGGCTCCTCTCCCAGGGTGAACTCGCTGTCGAATCCGCCGAAGGCGTCGGTCTGGAGCTGCTGCTTGTAGACCTCGTTGCCCCGCGGGTCGTAGATCCGCACCAGGTAGTCGGCGGTGGACGGCGGACGGTACGTGCCGTCCCTGCGATGGCGGATCCACGCCTTGAAGCGGACGGTGTGCGTGGGCCGGTAGACCGGCCGGTCCGTGACGACGTAGGCAAACATCCCCTGTTCCGCGGGCGAGGGCGAATAGCCCCCCCACCAGCGCATGCCCTGCCACGCGAGACGCGCCGCGTCGCCCTCCCCCGCCCGGGCGAGGACGTGGTAGTTCCCCAGCTGACGGTTCGTGGGCCGCTCGTGGAGGGCGAGGCCGTCGGCGTCGGTGGTGAGCGTGACCTTCTCGCGGAAGTGCCTGCTCTTGCGCTGCTTGTTGTTCCAGACCGACCAGAATTCCACGACGTCGAGCGTCGCGCCCTCGACCGGCGCGCCGGTCCTGGCGTCCGCCACGAAGTAGAGCTTGCCCTTCGCCGCGGGCTTGGCGACGAGGGCGAGGTCGCTCAGGACGACGATCGCGCGGCTGTCGCCTTCGTCCAGGAGGGTCCGGTCCGCGTTCTCGTCGCGGGTGGCGGGATCGTCGACCCAGGCCTCGACCAGGTAGACGCCGGGGGCCGAGACGCCGGCGTTCAGCGTGGCCGTCGCGTACCGGTGCGTGCCGTCATCCGGGACCTCGTCCGTCCACGTGGCCACCACGTCGCCCAGGTGCTTCAGGGCGAGGCGGTGGCTCCAGCTGTCCTTCTGCCATCCGTTGGTGAAGACCCAGGGCCAGTTCTGCAGCGACCACACGTCGCGCGGCCCCTTCTCTGGATCGAACTCCTGGTCGCGGATCTCCCGCAGGAACCCCTCGAGGTCGATGCGGCGCGCGGTGAACCACAGCTGCGTGAGGTTGCGATAGCTCAGCTGGAGCCGTGCGGGCTTCCCGGGAAGCTGCACGCCGGTGGGGTTCAGGCGCACCTGCCTGGCGAGGATCCTGGTCCGCTGCTTCTCCGCCTCCGCGCTCCACTTGTCCTTCGGCCAGGTCTCGATCTCGCCCGCGTAGACGGCGAGGGCCCGCTCGTACTGTTGTCGACTCTGGTGGTACACGCCCGTCGCATAGGTGGCTTGCGGTGCGAAGCCGGAGTCCGGGAGGTCCGCCGGGATCTTCGCCAGCAGGCCGAGGACGTTCCACGCGGGCGGCAGGGTCACCTTCCGGAGCTTGCCGCCGGCGATCAGGAGCGCCTCGCCGTCCGCGAGCTCCCACGGCTCGTACCGCGCGATCTCGTCCTGGAGCGGGAGCGAGCCGTCCTCCCAGTAGAGGCTCGCGTAGCTGTGCAGGCGATCCATCCCGAACCGCGCGCGGGCGAGCATCGCCTGCCGGTACCAGGACTCGGCCGCGAACCGCTTCTCCCCCGTCCGGTCCATGTCGCGGACGTCGGCGAGGAGACGGAGGATCTTCTGGTCGTCGGGGAGGTCGGGAGCGTAGGCGTCGGGCAGCGTGGGAAAGACCGGATCGCCGTGCGCGTCGACGCGCAGTCCCAGGGGCCGTCGCCGCCTGAGCTGCCAGTCGGGGTAGTACTCGTCGAAGTCGTCCTCGCCGGCCGTCTCGGCGACGAAGTCGTCGCGCTCGCCCCATGCGCTCCACCAGAACACCCACGAGTCCTCGTAGATCCCGAACCGGGCACAGGCCGCGGCGAGGTCGAACAACTCGCCGAGGCGCTCCTCGTGCCAGGCGGCGGCCTCCTTCTCGGGCAAGGCGTCGGCCACGGCCTGCCGGCGATCGGGGGCGTCCCACGCGGCGTAGAGCGACCGCGCACGCTCCAGGTGGCCGACGGCCCGCTCCTTGTCGTGGCGATTGGAGCGGACCTGGATGCCCTGTTTCCACTGGGCGCGGTGGAACACCCCCCCGGCGCGCGTGCCCCAGTGGGGGACGGTGAGCCAGAGGTTGCCGGCGAGCCGCTCCGCCCGCGCCTCGTAGGGGGTCCCCTTCACGCGCCCCACGTAGGCCTCGGCCGCGTCCAGGGCCGGGTCGAAGAGCTGGAGCCGCAACCGGCACGCCACCAGGCGCTTGCTGGCGTGGTGGAGGGCCGCGGGCTCGGGCCGGGCCGCCAGGACCTGCTCGTAGGCCGCGGCGGCCTCCTGGTAGTTCTTCTGCTCGAAGAGTTGGTCGGCCCGGGCGACGTCGGGCTCCCCGGCCCGGACGGGCGGGATGGCCTGCAACACGAGGACCAGCGCGAAGGAGAGGATGGGGAGGCGGAGGCGGACCGACGGCATGGACATCTCCCGGGGAGGCCTGGGGGGGCCGGGGGCTCGGCCCTGTGAGACTCCCTCGGGGGGGGGCCGGTTCCCAGCGCAGGCCGGGAGGCGCGGCCGATGCGCCGTTTTCGCCCCGTTCATGCCCCGGATTTCCCGTTTCGGCCCGGGGGGGGTTTCGGTACCATCCTCCGCACAGGCCTTCGTTCGCTCGCCGTTCGGTGACCGGGACGCTGTTGTCCCGGTCCCGTTGCAGTCGGATTGGTGGCTTCGTCAGCGCGCGTACAGGCCCCGGTCCGCCGCGCTGCCTCCCCCGGGGGTCGCATTTCTTGAAGGACGTAGGATTCATGTCGGAGAACAAGCTCTACGTGGGCAATCTGCCGTTCGACAGCACCGAGGACGATATCTCTGACGCTTTCGCGGCGTTCGGGACCGTGCAGTCCGTGAACGTGATCACGGATCGCGAGACGGGCCGCCCGCGCGGTTTCGCATTCGTCGAGATGAGCACCGATGCGGAGGCGCAGGCCGCCGTCCAGGGCATGGACGGTCGGGACTTCGGTGGGCGCAACTTGAAGGTCAATGTCGCCCGCCCGCGCGAACCGCGCGGCGGTGGCGGTGGTGGCCGCGGCTTCGGCGGCGGCGGCGGTGGCGGTCGCGGTGGCTACGGCGGTGGCCGTGGCGGCGGCGGCGGCGGTCGCGGTGGACGCGGAGACCGCTGGTAGCGGTCCCGTCCCCTTCCCCACTTCATCCCCTTGCGGCCGGGAGGCACGACCTCCCGGCCGCTCTTCTTTTCTCCCGAGCGCTCACATCGCCGGTCGGCCATCCTCTCCCGGAAGCCGGCGGCCGTCCTCGAAGCGAGCGGCGTCGGCCAGGGTGAGGCCCGCCAGCCAGCCGCGGATGCGGTCCTTCTTCTCGGACCGGAGTTCGTGGGCGGGGCAAGGCCGATGCTCGCAGCACTCGGAGGGGCCGAGCCGGCGGTTCGCGGGAGGCGATGGCTTCCACGACCTCGGGGACGTGGATCGCCTCCGGGGATCGCCCGGGCGCGTAGCCGCCGCGCCACCCGCGCTTCGTGCGCACGAGGCCCGCGCAACGGGGCGCCCCGAGGATCTTCGCGACGAGCGGCCGCGCGACGCCCGCACCCTCCGCGACCTGGTCCGCGCGGACCCCCACCCGTTCGCCGCCCGCTCGTGCGAGACAGGTCAGGGCGCGGACGGCGTGTGCGGCTGTCTGTGACCGCATCTCCAACCCCACCCGCACCCGGAGCCGGAGCCTGCACCCCCCATGAACGGACGTTGAATCGCGCCGCCCTGGTACGCCTCCCGCTCCCGATGAGGGCGTTGCTCGTCGGTCGAGGAGGGCCGCGTCAGCGTGCGCCGGCGTGGCCGCGAAGCTCCCGGATGCGCCCGAGGAAGTAGGACACCGCGGCGTCCGTGTGCGCCTCCATGATCATCTCCTCGTAGTGGGCGATCTTCTCGTCGACGTTCCCCTCGTGCGCATCGCTCTCCGGCGCACCGAAGCGGATGTCGGCGAAGTCCGCCGCCGGCATCGGCGTCCCGAGGGTCTTGTGCTCCACCCGCTGCGAGACGAGGCGGAGGGCGTCGCGGGCCGGGCGGAGCCGGACCGCCCGATCGGCCGCGTCGTCGGCGTCCGGGGTCCCGGTAGCCGCCCGGCAGGTCACCGTGACGCAGCCCCCGGCGCAGGAGGAGGCCGTCTCGACGCGGTGGCTGGAGGTGCTGCAACCGCCGCCGCAACACGTCTGGCCCGTGCCCTTGCCATCCGGGCACTTCCCGCCGCCGCACCTGGCGCTGCTCTTGCCTGGGCCCCTGCCGGGGCAGGTGCCGCCGCCGCAGCCGCCGCACTTCCCCGCGCACTTCCCGTCGCACTTCCCCGCGCACTTGCCGTCACACTTTCCGGCGCTCTTGCCGCTGCACGTCCCGTCGCACTTCCCGCTGCACTTCCCGTCGCACTTCCCGCTGCACGTCCCGTCGCACTTCCCGCTGCACTTCCCGCTGCACTTCCCGCTGCACTTCCCGCTGCACTTCCCGTCGCACTTCCCGTCGCACTTCCCGCTGCACTTCCCGTCGCACTTCCCCGCGCACATCCCGGCGCACTTCCCGCTGCACTTCCCCGCGCACTTCCCGCTTCCGTCACTTCCCCGCGCACATCCCGGCGCACTTCCCGCTGCACTTCCCCGCGCACTTCCCGTCACACTTCCCGTCGCACTTCCCGTCGCACTTGCCGCCGCACTTGCCGGCGCACGCGCCCTTGCCGTTGCACGTCCCGCCCGCGCACGTCGGGGAGGCATGGGCGCGGATCCCGTCCTGCTTCACGGCCCGACCCTGGACGAGGTCGTGGAGGCGGCGGACCTGTTGTTCGAGCCGTTCGAGACGACGGCGGACGTCGGCGGTGGAACCGCCATCGTCGGCGACGGCCCTCGGCGCGGCGAAGGCGGCCGCCGCGAGCACGAGGACCGGCAGGGTCAGGAACGATCGGCGCATGAGGTCTCCTCTCTCTGGGTAGGCTGCGAGGGTAGGGGAAGCGGCGGGGCGCGGGGGACGGGACGAAAGGATCGATCGAGACGTCGCGGCCGCCGACTTCGAGAACCCCGATCGCCGGGCCGGCCACGATGCCCGTCCCCCATGGGTGGGAGGGGGTGCCGGACGTTGCTATCCATGAGGCCGTGCGGCGCGCTGGCCGGGGGGCGATCGGCCCCCTTCGTCCTCCTCGCGTACGGTCGGCATCGGGCGCGAGATGCGGACGACCGATTCGCCATGCGGGATCCCTCTCGCCGGCCGCATTCGCCTCCCTGGAGTCCTCCCGGCCCCGGACACGAGGGCCGCGCGATTCACCGTCCGTTCGCAGGCAATGCAGGCTAGGCCGACACGTGGATCGTCGCGGGTTGCGCGCCCTCGACGCGGACGACGTCCCCCGGCCGGATCCGCGCACCGCGTCGCCGCTCGATGACGCCGTTTACGCACACGAGCCCTTCCCGGACGAGGACCTTCGCGCGGCCGCCGCTCTCGACGACCCCCGCCAGCTTGAGGAGGGCGCCGAGGACGATGGTGTCCGACCCGATCCGCACACGTTCGTTCATGGGGTCTGCCCGAGCTTCATGGCGTTCCTCGTCAAGCGCTGGATCGTCGTCTCCAGGAGCGAAGGCGCGACGGGCTTGGCGAGGTACGCGTCCATCCCGGCAGCGAGACACTGCGCGCGGTCCGCGTCGGTCGCCGCGGCGGTCAGCGCGACGATGGGCAGGTGACGCCCCGTCGCCGACTCCGCGGCCCGCACGGCCTGCGTCGCGTCGATGCCGTCCATGCCGGGCATCTGGACGTCCATCACCGCGAGGTCGAAACCGCCGCGGGCGCTTCGCTCCACCGCGTCGCGGCCGGAGGCCACGGCCGTGACGTCGTGCCCCTGGTGGCGAAGCAGGTCCGCCACGACTCGCCGGCTGACCGGGCTGTCCTCGGCCAGCAGGATGCGGAGCGGTCGCGAGACCGCGGATCCGACCTCGCGGCGCGCCTCGGATGCCGCGTCCGGCGCGACCACGGACGCGATGGCCTCGAGCAGGTCCTCCTCGACGACGGGTTTCAGGAGGTAGCGCGCCACGCCCGTCGTCGCTTCCGATCCGTCTTCCCGTTCGTCTCCTCCGACGGGGGGCCGACCGCTGGACAGCAGGATCACGGCCGGCGGAGGGGACGTGGCGTCCGACGCGATGCGGCGGGCCAGTTCCCTGCCTCCCAGGTCGATCATGCGGCTTCGGGCGAGGACCACCGCCGGGCTCCGCTCCTCGGAGACCGACGCCCGCAGGGCGCGCAGCGCCTCCAGCCCCCCTCCGACGGCTTCCACGACGAGGGCGTGGCGCTCGAGCATCGCCGTGAGGATCGCGCGGCTCTTCGGATGGTCGTCGGCGAGCAGGACCCGGGTGCCCTCGAGCGAGATGGGCACCAGCCCGGGGGGTGCGGGGGGCGCACGATCGAATCTCGCCGTGAAGCGGAAGACCGACCCCTTGCCGACCTCGCTCTCGACGGTGAGATGCCCGCCCATCAGCGCGACCAGCCGGGACGCGATGGCGAGCCCCAGACCGGTGCCTCCGTGTTCGCGGGTCGTGGAGAGACGCGCCTGCGCGTAGGCCTCGAAAATCGCGGGCCGTGCCTCTTCCGGGATCCCGATGCCCGTGTCTCGTACGGCGACCGCCAGCTCGACGTCCCGCTCCCCCACCGCATGGCGCACCACCTCCACCGACACCTCGCCGCGCGGCGTGAACTTCACCGCGTTCCCGACGAGGTTCATGAGGATCTGGCGGAGCCGCGTCGGGTCGCCCAGCAGATCGTCGGGGACGTCGGGAGCGACCCGCCACAATAGCTCCAGGTCCTTCTCGCCGGCCTGGGTGGCGAACGCATGCACGGTCCGACCGACGACGGAGCGCAGCGCGAACGGCACGTGCTCGAGCTCGATCCGCCCGGCCTCGACCTTCGACAGATCGAGAAGGTCACCGATCAGGCGGAGGAGCGCCGCGCTGCTCTCCCCCAGCAGTCCGACGAGCTCGCGCTGGCGCGGACCGAGGCGGGTGTTCGCGAGGAGGTCGGCAACGCCCAGGACGCCGCCCAGCGGCGCGCGGATCTCGTGGCTCACGTTCGCGAGAAAGGCGCTCTTCGCCTCGCTCGCGGCTTCGGCCCTCTCCTTGGCGCGCCTCAGTTCCGCGTCGGCCCGTTGAAGCTCGGCGGCCATCTCGTTGAAGTTCCGCGCGAGCTCGAACACCTCGTCTCCCCCGTCGACGGAGACCCGGGCGTCGAGCTGGCCGCCCGCGAGTTGGACCGTGGCGTCGGTGACGCGGCGGACGCGGCGCGCGAGGGAGACGGCGAAGAGGACCCCCGCGACGGCGGCGAGCAGCGTCGCCAGGCCGACGAGGGGCAGGAGACGGCGGCGCAGGGTCGCGATCGGAGCGAACACGTCCTCCGCATCCCGCTCGCCGACGAGCACCCACCCGAGGCCGCGGTAGTCGGTGGCGCCTTGGGACACGGCGTAGGTGCGCAGCCGCTCGTGGCCTCCCCGCTCCACGTCCAGCGTGAAGGCGGGGGCGGCCTCGTCGTGGGGGACGCCCTGGATCCACTCGCTCCCTTCGGCGAGCGGGGTCGAGTCGGCGCCGGCGATCCGGATGATCCGGCCATCGCGCGTGAGCAGCACCAGTCGCTCCCGCCCGGCGTCCGCCCTCGCGTCGAGGATGCCGAAGACCTCGCGCACGTCGAGCACGGCCTTGAGCACGCCGAGCTTCGCGCCTCCGGGGTCGTCCACGCGGATGCAGATGTCCACGCAGTAGACTCCTGCGCTCGGGTCCCACGAGACGTCGCCGACATGGCGCCCCTCGGCAAACGCACGCGTCCACCAGTCCTCGTCGGCCTGGGCATAGTCCTCGGTGGGCCCCGTCTGGGCGACGTTCGCGCCGTAGCGGTTCGTGACGAAGATCTCGGCGAAGACCTCGTAGCCGACGGCCTCGCCCAGCGTGCGGGCCACTTGCCGCAGGTGCTTTGCGACGGGGCCCGTCGTGAGCGATGCGAGCAACGCCGAACCCTGGTCGAGATCGCCCGCCTTCCAGGCCTCGTCGCGCCGCCGGATCACCTCCTCGGGCGATGCGTAGGCCGCGAACGTCCGGTTGGAGGCGCGGAGCGCCTCCTGCACAGACTCCGCCCGCACCATGGTCTCCATCTCGGCGATACGCAGCCGCATCGCGCGGTCGGTCTCATCCATCACGGAGCGGACGCGCGTCCGTGCGTTCGCCTCGATCGCCTCCCGCAAGCTCCCCTCGCTCGCGCTTCCGGCGTAGATCCCTACCGTCCCGATCAGGGCCGCGGGGCCGAGGGTGGCGAGGACGAGCTTGTGGACGAGGCGCACGGCCCCTCACGCTACGGAGCGGGCCTTCCCAGCGCAACGCGAGACGTGGGCCGCGCGGGCAGCGAGCTACCCGTAGACGTAGACGAGGGTCAGGTAGAGGCCGGCTCCTACGAAGACGGCTCCCGTGACGCGTCCCGCCCAGGTGGCGAACGTGGTCACCCGCCGGAACAGGGTGCCGAGGGCCTTCGCCCCGGCGGCCACGGCGATGGCAAAGACGAGGGCCGGGAGGGCCGTGCCGATGCCGTACAGCGTTGGAAGCAGAATGGGGGAGTGGTGTTCGACCGCCAGGGTGAGGAGGCTCCCGAAGAACAGACCCGCCGAGACGGGGCAGAAGGACAGCGCGAAGGCGGCCCCGACCAGCAGCGATCCGAGGAGCCCCCACCGGTCGGCCCGTGCCTGCAGGACCTCGCCGAGGCGGGATCCCCGTCCCACCGGCGCGAACCAGCCCAGGAGGACGAGGCCCACGACGATCAGGACGGGGCCGAGGATCTGGTTCACCCAGGTGCGCAGGAACGTGGAGATCCCCGGCGCCCGCTCGAGGCCCGTGACGATCAGGGCGCCCAGCGCGACGTAGACGACGCTCCTTCCAAGGGCGTAGAGCACGCCCGACAGGAGGACCCGGCGCCCGCGGTCGAGGTCGCGGGAGAGCCAGGAGACGGCCGCGACGTTGGTCGCGAGCGGGCAGGGGCTGATGGAGGTCAGGATCCCGAACCACAGCGCGGCGGTCGCGCCGGCGAGCAGCGTCCCCATCATGCGCCCTCGTCGTCCGCGTCCTCGTCGTCGTCGGCGGCGGCGTCGTCGTCCATGTAGAAGTCGGCGGCCTCGCGCACCGTCGCGAGGAAGGTCTCCCGGTCGTCCGTCAGGTCCCACACGCGACGGACGTTGGTGAAGTCGGCTTCCACGCCGTCGTGGAAGTCCGCGAGGATCAGCGACGAACCCGTGAGGCCGTAGTGCTCGCGGTAGGTGCGGTTCTCGGGGAGATCCATGTCGAGGACCCGCCAGACGACACGTCCCGATGGGATGTCGGCGGGATAGCCGTCCACGATCGCCTCCCGGCCGTACTGCTCGATGAGCAGGCACTTCTCGCAGCGCTTCGTCTCGTGAAACCACGTCGCGACGAGCTGGCGGGGCATCGTCCGGGAGGACGCCGGCGCGCTCCGGCCCGAGGCCCGGGCCCGCTCCGTCTCCTTGCCGGCGAAGAAGCCGAGCGAGAACACGGCGAAGGCGAGAAGCAGCGCCGTGACGACCCGACGGATCATCACGCGTCGCCCTCCGCCAGCAGGGCCTTCACCTGGTCCACCGTCAGGACCTTGCCGACCGACTTCACGTCGCCGTCCACGGCCAGCGCGGGCGTGGTCATGATTCCGAAGGCCACGATCTCCCGGATGTCGGTGACCTTCTCCACCACGCCGTCCAGGCCGAGGGACGCGACGGCTTCCTCGGCGCTCCGTACGAGCGCCCGGCACTTGGGGCATCCCGGGCCGAGCACTTGGATCCGTTTCACCCTTGCCTCCTTTCCGGGGGTCAGCCGCCGACGGCCGCCCCGTAGACCACGCCCGCCACAGTGGCCATGCAGACCACCAGCAGGCAGAACACCGTCGTCTTGCGCCACCCGATCACGCGTCCGATCACGAGGATGTTGGGAAGGGAGAGCGCGGGCCCCGCCAGCAGCAGCGCCAGCGCGGGTCCCTGCGCCATGCCGTGTTCGGTGAGGGCCTGGACGATCGGGACCTCGGTGAGCGTTGCGAAGTAGAAGAGCGCGCCCACCACGGAGCCCACGAGGACCGAGCCCAGGTCGTTCCCCCCGACCCAGCTCGCGACCGCGGCGTTGGGGAGCAGGGCGGCGAGGAACCCGACCACGAAGACGCCGCCGAAGAGGAGGGGGACGATGAGCTTGGCGAACTGCCACGAGGAGGACATCCACGCCCGGAGCTCGTCGCGCGAGAACCACCGCCAGGCCATGAGGGCCACCGCGAGGCCCATCAGGCCCGCGAGGAGCCACCGGAGGCGGTGGATGGCCATGACCCAGCTCCGCGGCGTCTCGATGGCGCGGACGATGTCCTTGGGCAGCACGACGTTCTCGCCGGCTGCCCCTCGCGGACCGGCTTCCTGGAGCTGGACCGTCCAGTCGCCGGTCGTCTCCTGGAGGACGACCCCGCGCAGGGAAGACCCATCGTCGAGGTGGACGACGGCGTCCCCGGGATCGAACCAGTCGCTGAAGACGAGGAAGAGGACCATCGCGACCAGGAACAGCCCCGTCTGCCACAGCGGGTGACCGGGACCGTCGTCGGTGGGCATGCGAACGGCGGTCGCGGTCCGGTCCCGCTCCTCGCGCCGGAAAGCGAGCGCCATTCCCAGGCCGACGAGGAAGGCGAAGAGGATCGCGCCGATCGCACGCGCCGCGCCCAGCTCGAGGCCGAGGACCCGGGCCGTGAGCAGGATCGCCATGACGTTGATGGCCGGGCCGCTGTACAGGAAGGCCGACGCCGGTCCGAGGCCGGCGCCCAACTGGTAGATGCCCGCGAAGATCGGCAGCACGCTGCACGAGCAGACGGCGATCACGACGCCGGCGACCGACGCGACGCCGTAGGCCTTCATCCGGGGCGCCCCCGGCCCCAGGTGACGCATCACGGACGCCTGGGAGAGGAAGGTCGTGATGGCCCCCGCAATGAAGATGGCCGGCACCACACAGGCGAGCGTGTGGTTCCGGGCGTACCACTGGAGGAGCCGGAACGCCTCGACCCATGCGCTCGCGACCTCCGGGCGGGTGATGGGCACGAAGGTGGCGGCGAGGAACGCGCCGACCATCGCGGCGAAGATCCCGATCTCACGCCGGTTGGCCACGACCTGCCTCCCGGCCCGCCGTAGGGGCGATTGCCGCCCGACGTCTCGCGGCGTCGACGGCCAGCATGCTTTCGATGCACCCGAAGAACCCCGCGAGGCAGGGCATGCGCAGGCGGTAGAAGACCTTCTTGCCGCGGCGTTCGTCCTCCACCAGACCGGCTTCGCGGAGCACGGCGAGGTGCCGCGAGACGGTCGAGACGTCGGCGTCGACCAGGCCCACGAGTTCGCACACGCACCGCTCGCCGCGTTCGAGCTCCTCGACGAAATGGAGGCGCGTGGGATGGGCCAGGGCCTTCAGCACCCGCGCCCGGGCCTCGAGGCGTCTCCGGGTGGGCTTGTCCATGGGCGGTCTCCGGCATCGGGACCCACCGCTTCTATGGTCATTTGGCCAAAAGTCCAAATGAATCCCGGGGTAGAGTGCGCCCCGACCGTGGAGGGCGGGCGCCATGAGTTTCCTCGAGGGGACCCGGTACAACTTCGACCGCGCCGCCAAGCGCCTGGACCTCGGCCCCCGGCTCGTCCGGCGGCTCCTCACGCCGAAGCGGGAGATCAGGGCCGAACTCACCCTCCCGCTCGACAGCGGGCAGATGGCCACCTTCATCGGCTTGAGGGTCCAGCACGACACGGCGCGCGGCCCGATGAAGGGCGGCATCCGCTTTCACCCCCGGGTGGACCCCGACGAAGTGAACGCCCTCGCCGCCCTCATGACGTGGAAGACGGCGATCATGGATCTCCCCTACGGAGGCGCGAAGGGCGGCATCGACTGCGATCCGCGCCAGCTCAGCCGCGCGGAGCTCCAGCGCCTGACCCGCCTCCTCGTGGACGAGCTCCACGAGTTCATCGGACCCAGGAGCGACATCCCCGCGCCGGACATGGGCACGAACGCCCAGACGATGGCGTGGATCGTGGACCAGTACGCCAAGTACTACGGGTGGTCGCCGGCGGTCGTGACCGGGAAGCCCCTCGAGCTCGGCGGAAGCCGCGGGCGCGAGGCGGCCACGGGACGCGGCATCCTGTACGCGCTCATGAACTTCCTGGCCGACGAAGGCGAGAAGGTCGAAGGGAAGCGCATCGCCGTCCAGGGCTTCGGCAACGTCGGCTCCTGGGCGGCACGCCTGCTCGCGTCCCACGGTGCGAAGATCGTCGCGGTCTCCGACGTGAGTGGCGCGGTGCGGACCCCCGACGGTCTCGACACCGTCCGGCTTGCCCGACACGTCGCCGAGACGGGCGGCGTCGCGCACTTCGAGGGCGGCGACGGGTTCCCCGCCGACGAGCTTCTGTTCGAGGACTGCGACGTCCTGATCCCGGCGGCGGTCGAGGGTGTCCTGACGCAGGACAACGCCGCGCACGTCCGCGCGAAGGTGATCGTGGAAGGCGCGAACGGCCCCACCACGCCGGAGGCGGACGAGACGTTCCTTCGACGCGGGATCCCCGTCATCCCCGACTGCTACGCGAACGGCGGCGGCGTGACGGTCAGCTACTTCGAGTGGATGCAGAACACCGCCCAGTATCGCTGGGACGAGAACCGCGTGAACGAGGAGCTGCGACAGGCGATGGCGAGGGCCTGGGCGAACCTGAGGGAGACGGCCGGGGCGAGTCGAGACCTCCGTCTGGCCGCGTACCAACTCGCCATCTCGCGCGTGGCCGAGGCGACGCGCCTGAGGAGCTGAGGGCCCGTCCGTGAATGACTGTCGCCCTTTCCACTCGCCTCCACGCCGTCTGCGGCCCTTCCTCGGTCGCGAATTCCTCAGCGGAGTTGGCACTGCGCCTCCGGATCCGCTCCCTCGTCATGACCCCATCCGACGCGTAGCGAAGCGTCCTTCTCAACACTTGTTCCCGGCCAGGCCCTGACTCCGCGGAGGGACCGCGACGGGAGGGCCCTCGCCGCCCCGCGCGACGAACGTCTCCCCAACATGTGAACGCGCCGGGGGACGGCCTTGGCGGCGTGCAGTACGGTTCTCGGAGGGAGGCGCCAACCCGGCGCCCATGCCCGAGGCAGGCCGGAGGAAGACGATCATGCGCGCATTCACAGTCCTTTTGACGGCGATCGCCGTGCTGGCGCTCGGCGCCTGCGGAGGAGGAGGCGGCGGCACCGACGTCGGCACGTTCCCGCCCCCGGCCGGCACGCAGGGGACGCTCCGCCTCTACGTGACGGACGCCCCGTTCCCGTACGACTACGTCGAGGCGGCCACCATCGAGATCCAGGAGATTCGCGTCCGCAACGCGTCGGCCCCCGAGGACCAGGGCTGGGTGACGGTCTTCACCGGCCCCCAGACCGTGGACCTCGTGCCCTTGACGGGCGGAGCGGTGTTCCCGCTGACGGAGGCCTCGCTCGATCCGGGTACGTACGACCAGGTCCGCGTCACGGTGAACGCCGGCGAGGTCACCCTCACGGCAGAGGCCTTCGCCCAGGACGGGGATCGGATCTTCACCACCGCCAAGGGCACGCTGAAATTCCCGAGTGCGGGCCAGTCGGGCCTCAAAGTGAAGATCGAGAACGGCATCGAGGTCGTCACGCAGCTCTCGTCGGACCTGACGCTCGACTTCGACCTGTCGAAGAACTTCGTATTCAACGGTCCGGTCTCGCACCCGCCCGGCGTCAAGCGCGTGATCTTCACGCCCGTCGTCCGGGCCACGAACAACAGCACCACCGGGTCGATCCAGGCCACCGTCTACTCCGACGGTCTGAACCCCGGTACCCAGGACGGCGGTCTGCTCGCGAGCGCGAGCCTCGAGGTCTACCCCGTCGGGACCATCGGCAGCCCTCCCGACGGGTATCCGATCACCGCCAGCGCCGACGACATGGGCGTCGCGGTCGTGGCCGGCCTCGTTCCCGGCACCTACGACGCCCTCGTCCAGGCTCCGGGCCACACGGACCAGGTAGTCGAGGACCTCGTCGTGGTCGTCGCCAACCTGACGACGACCGAGGTGACGCTCGCGGCGAGCGGCGAGATCGACGGAACGGTCATGAGCGACAACGCCACGCCCGGTGACGGCTCCGACGACTTCTCCGTCGGCGGCGTCATGGTGGACGTCGTCCCCGCGGGCGGCGGCGCGTCGGTCGGCACCGACACGTCCAACGACAGCGGTGGCTGGGCCGTGACGGATCTGGGCCCCGGCACCTACGACGTGACCTTCACCAAGGCGGGCTTCGAGACCTTCACGCTAACGTCCGTGGACGCCGCGATCGACTCGCCCGGCTACCTCGTCGTCCTGACGAGCATGACCCGCGACCTCGGGGGCACGCTCACCGACACGGTCGGCGCCGTGGACGGCGCGACGGTCACCCTGACCTCGAAGGAGGGCGACACGGTCGCCCAGACGACCACCGACGCCACCGGCGCGTGGAGCCTTCCCGGCGTCCCGACGCGCACCTACGACCTCGTCTTCGAGCACGACGACGGCGCGGGCACGGTCCGGACGAAGACCGTCGAGGTGGACGTGGTCGGCGACGCGACCAGCACGACCCAGACCGTGGACGTGGACCTGGACGCCTGACCCCACCGGACGAGACGACGATGCCCGGCCGGACGCCGACCCCATCCGGCGCGGCGCACCAGGGCGGGCGCTTCCCCCGGGAGGCGCCCGCCCTCCTTCGTGCCCTCACGCGGGGGGAGGCGCCTCCTCTTCCTCCTCGTCCTCGTCTTGCCACGACGCGGTGTGGGCGACGCGCATCCCGCGGCCCTCGAGGTACGCCGTGAGCCGATCGAGGGGGGGCCCCTCGCCGCGGGTGAGGGCCCCGGCGAAGCCGGACACCGGGCGGCGGAGCGCCATGCAGGAGAAACGCCCGTCCCCCGTGGGAACGAACGTGGCGTCGGCGTAGGCCAGCAGGTCGAGGGCCTCGGACACGAGCCGGGCGGGGACGGCGCCCGCCGAGGCGCCGATCAGGAGGAGCGGATAGCCCTCGTAGGCGGCCTGGAGCGCCCGCTCGGCGCAGCTCGCCTCGTCCTCGCCGTCCACGGGCCGCAGGCGAAGCCCCTCGACGCCACCGAGCAGCACGTGGGGATCCGCCTGGGACGGGCAGTAGGCGAGGATCGGCCGCGGATGGAACCCGCGTGCGACGACCACCGCCTCCCGCACTCGGGCCGGGTCCGCCTGGCCCCCGTCGTTCGCCTGGAGCCGGGCGAGGATCACGACGGTCGCAGGCATGGCACTCCTCGCGTATCGGGGCCGCAACGGGCGGTTACCCGGAGCGCCCCCCTGGACGCTCCCGGCGAAACACCGGAGGGCCGTCGCCGCGCCTTCGACGCAGGGCAGACGGGGAACCCTCCGGTCTTGCGGACCTGGAAACGCCCCTCGCGGTGGCCGGCACAGCGAGGCCCGTGCCGCGGACGCCCGAAAGGAGGCCCCCCCCCGCGCTGGCGGGGGCAAAAGCCCCTCCACGGCTATCCTCCGCACGATGGCCTGGCGGCTTCCCCCTCTCCGGCTCCCGGGCCCCCTGAGAGGCGTGCTCTACCGGACGTACGCCAAGAATCTCCAGCGCGAGATCATGCGCCTTCCCGTCCCTCGTCACGTCGGCTTCATCATGGACGGCAACCGGCGCTACGCGCGGGCGCTCGGACGCCTGCCGTGGGAGGGCCACGAGCTCGGCGCCCACGCGGTGGAGGCGCTCGTCGGATGGGGCCGCGAGATCGGCGTGCGGACCATGACCCTCTACGCCTTCTCGACGGAAAACTTCGAACGCGCCGAGCCCGAGGTCGATGCGCTGATGCGGCTCTTCGCTCGGCGCCTCGGGGAGCTCGCGGAGGATCCGCGGATCCACGACGATCGCGTCGCGGTCCGCGTGCTCGGCCGGACGGAGACGCTGCCGCCGGAGGTGCTCGAAGCGATCACGCTCGTCGAGTCCGCCACGGCGGACTTCGAGGCGTTCCGCCTGAACTTCTGCATCGCCTACGGAGGCCGGCAGGAGATCCTCGACGCCGTCCGCAAGATCCTCGCGCGCGTCGCGGCCGGGGAGATCTCGGCGGAGGACCTCGACGAGGAGCTCTTCGGACAGCACCTCTACACCGGCGGCGACGACCCCGACATGATCATCCGAACGGGCGGCGAGTCGAGACTCAGCAACTTCCTCCTCTACCAGGCGGCGTACTCCGAGCTGTTCTTCACGGACGTCTACTTCCCATCGTTTCGACGCATCGACTTCCTTCGCATCATCCGCATGTATCAGCAGCGCCAACGCCGCTACGGGCGCTAGGCCGCACAGTGGCCGCACTCCCCACGAACGGACGGTGAATCGCGCGGGGTTCGCCCCATGGGGAACGGCTCCCGATCGACGACATGGTCGGGGCGGGCTTCGCCGCGGGGGTGGGCCTCGCGCACGCGGAGGACGCCCGGCCGCGGCGGCTCGGGGCCCTCGCCGACGCGAACCAGATCGCCCCAGCCGCACGCGCCCCAGCGAGCACGCCGCCTGCATGGTCCTCACTGCGACGCTTGCCGGGTACTTCGACGTGCTCTGAGGGAGCGGCTTGCGGGCGCCCCACCGGGGTCGGTTGCGTCCGGAGACCGGCGGGGAGCCGCCCACCAGCGTCCGGACGGCCCCGGGCTTCCGGGCTGTCGCAGCCGGGCGCGTCCCCGCCCCCCGACGCGGGGCCGGCCCCATCCTCCAGAAGATGCGCGCCCGGGCGAGGGGCCCGGGCGCGCGGGGTGGCACGGTCCTGCAGGGCTGGCAGCACGAAAGCTATCGTTCGATCACGAGATCGGGAACCGTGCCGGTCAGGAGGAGGGCGTCCGTGTCCGCATCGCGGACCCGGACGCGCAGCCGTTGGAGCTGGCGGACGCCGAGCGCGCCGTTCGGGAGCGTGTCGCCGTTTCGCGTGTCGATCGTCAGACGGGCCTCGCCCGAGGCGTTTGCCGCCTCCGCGCCGATGCGCGAGAACCGCTCGCTTTGCCGAGCGGTCTCGATCTCGAACACCGCGGTCCGGCCCGCGGCGAGATGCTCGGCTCGCATCTCGAACCGCTCCGTGCCGTCCTCGGCGCGGCTCCTCAACTCGACGGAGCCCTCGAGACCCGCCTTCTCCGCCTGCAGGCGGACCCGCGCGCGAAGACGTTCGGCGTCCGGCGACGGATCCCCGCTCCGGTCCGGGTCGCAGAGGAGCAACGGGGGAAGCTCGGGCACCTCGGCGAAGAGCAGCAGGAGGGCCGTGGACGCGTCGCGGACCTCGGCGCGGTAGCCCTCGAGCTCCGCGACCGTCGTGGCGCCGAAGGGCAGGCGGTCGCCCTGGAAGGCGTCGAACTCCCAACTCGCCGCGCCGTCTGCTCCGACGGTGGCCGTGCCTTGCGGGTCCTCGAGGCCCGCGGGATCGATCGCGACGACGGCGAGCAGGCGGTCCGGCGTCGCGCCCTCGACCTGGACGCGGAAGCACTCGCGGCCGGCGCGCGCGTCGAGATCCAGCTCGCCGGCGATGTCGTCGTCGTCGCTCGACTCTGCGAGCGTCATCCGCACTTCGACGTCGCGCTCCCCGTCGCATTCGCCGTCGCCGTCACGGTCGCCGTCGCGCGAACAGGTCATCGACAGGACGGCGCCGTCCTGGATGCGCAGTTGCACCCGGATCCTCTCGCGATCCCGGGCGCGATGGATCTCCAGCGTGCCGTTGCCGTTCAGGTCTTCGCCGTCCTCGATCTCGTCGGGGCCGGCGCCGGAGGGACCTCCCCCGGGATCCGGGTTCCCCGCCGCGCCGCGCCCCCCGTCCCCCTCGGCGGAACCGGAGGCGACCACGGAAGGCGCCCCGGCGGTGGGCATCGACACGTCGAGCGTGAGCGAACCGGTGGGCACCGCCCCCAGCGAGAAGGCGCCGTCGGCGCCGGTGACGGCGGTCGTTGCGGTCTCGGCGAGCACGACGGCGATGCCGGCCAGCGCGGTCGTCTGTCCGTCCACCTCGAGGACCTGGCCGTCGAGGATCGCCGTGGCCACCGGCGCGGTCGGCCCGGCGGGGAGGCCGCCATCGGCTCCGCCGCCGCAGGCGGGCGTCGCGGCAAGCGCCAGGGAGAGGAGAAGCCGGCAGGAAACCCGGGGGATCGTCATCGGGGGACTCCGTGTGCTCCGGCCGCCGGCCTGCACCCCCCTGGAGGGACCCAAGAAAGCCTTGATACGTGCTCCGACGCACCCTCCGGGCATGCGCCGCTACCATCCGATGGGCAAGCCGTGTCCGCCCCTCCCCACCACGATCCGCCGTCCGATGCCGAGCTGGTCGAGAAGTGCCGGCGCGGCGACGCGGCGAGTTGGGAGGTCCTCGCCGCGCGCTACGCCGACTTCGTCTACGGCATCGCGTGGCGGGCCGGCCTCAGGGGCAACGACGCGGGCGACGTGGTGCAGGAGGTCTTCCTGCGGCTCGTCGAGAACCTCCACCGCATCCGCGAGACGGAGCGCCTGGCGGGCTGGATCGCGATGACGGCACGTCGGGAAGCGTGGCGGAAGCGGGGGCGCGAGAAGAAGACGGCGGCGTGGGAGCGGGCGGGCGCACGGTCCGAGGAGGCCGCGGACCCGGCGCCGCCCGAGACCCTGGAGACGTTGGAGGCGGAGCAGGCGGTCCGGCTGGCCTTCGCGAGGATTCCCGAGCGGTGCCGGCGACTCCTCGACGCCCTCTTCTTCCGCGACGAGGAGGCGAGCTACGCCCGGATCGCCGAGGAGCTCGGGATGGCGATCGGGTCGCTCGGGCCCACCCGGCGCCGCTGTCTCGAGGCGCTGGAACGCGAGCTGACCGCGGCGGGGTTTTCTCCGCCGGCGGGCGTATCAGGGGCGGGGGTCACATCCTCTGAACATCTGAAGAGGAGGCGCCCTTGACCCCCCGGCCGTCCCATCCCCTGCTCCTCGCTCTCGACGCCCGCGCCGGTCGCGGGAACGCGGAGGAGGTGCCCGAGGGATGGCGCGACTTCGCGGCGCGTCTGGCCGAGGCTCGCCGGCCGGCGATCACCCTCCCGCCCTGCCCCGTTCCGCTGCTCCGTCGCGTGCAAGGGTTGTTCGCGGAGCACGCGCCGGCCCGTGGGGCCGCCCTCCTGCGCCTCGTCTTCGACTCCTGGCGGGCCCGGGCGCCCGCCGTGCGCGGCGCGGGACGCCCGCGGGACCTGCGCTACGAGGGCAAGGCGGGCGCCCTCGACCTGCGGCTCGTTCGCCGGCCCGATGGCGGGTGGCACCTCCAGATCGCCGTCGAGCCCCCCGTCGCCGGGCTCTCCGCCCGGGTCGAGACGCCGGGGTCCGCCCGTCCCCGGACGGTCGCCCTCGACGACGCGGGCGTGGGCGAGGCCGGGATCCCCGCCGGCGCGGCCGGGGCCCGGGTGACCATCCTCGAAGGAACGCGCGCCCTCCTCCGCACGGCACGGGTTCCGCTGGAGTAGGCCCGTGACGCAGGCCTTCGCCACGGCGTTTCGACGCCTCCTCCGGGCCGACGGCGAGGACCGTGCCCTGCTCGCGCGGGACCTCGTCCGCCGCGAGGTCCCGTGGAGCCGCTGGCTGGAGGCGTTCAACGCCGTCTACGGCACCCGACCGGAAGCCGAGGCGTGCGCGGCGACGGCCCTGGCCGCCGCCGCCGGCCGCGCCCGCCGCCCGCAGGCCGCGGCGCGCTTCCGCCTCCTCGCCGGCCGGGGCCTCCAGAGAGCGTCGAGCCCCGCGCGCGCCGCCCGCGTCCTCGCGCGGGCCGCCGAGGAACTCAGGCGGGCGGGCGATCCCCTCCGCGCCGACCAGGCGGAGGTGCTGCTCGTGGACGCGCTGGCCGTGGCGGGGAGGCCGCAGGAGGCGCTGGCGCTCGCCGAGCGGACGCGGCGCCGGTTGGCCGGCCCGGGGCGGGCACCGTGGCGCGCCGCCGTGGACATCAACCGGGCGAACGCGCTCCGCGTCGTCGGGAAGCTCGGGGAGGCCGTGCGCGTCTACGAGGCGGCCGCGCGGGCGCTCGTCCGGGCCGGTGACCCGCACACGGCCGCCATCGCGTGGGCGAACGCCGGGACGACGTGGATCGACGCGGGCGACGCCCACCGGGCCCGCCGGTGGCTGGAGCGCGCACGGGACGCGCTCCGGTCGCAAGGACACACGGACATGGTGCTGGAGGTCGAGAACAACCTGGCGGCCGCCGAGGTGCGCGACGGGCACCTCGGCGCGGGCCTCCGGCGTCTCGAGGGCATCGCCCGGACCGCGGCGAAGCGGGGGCTCGACCGCCGGGAGGCCCTCGCGTCGCTGGACCTCGCCGACGCCCTCTCCCGGGCCGGGGATCGCGTGGAGGCGGAACGGAGGGCTCTCGCCGCCGCGGAGAGCTTCCGGCGGGCCGGGGCCGTCGCGGAGGCCGTCGAGGCCCTCTGGGTCGCGGCGGCGGCGGCGGTGGACGCCCCGGCGCGGGCCGCCCGCCACCTCCGCCGCGCCGCCCGGGCCGCCCGCGCGGCGGGGCTCGAGGGCCTCCTGCTGCGCTGCCGGCTGCTGGACCTGGACCTCGCGCTCCGGCGCGGCCGGCCCGTGGACGCGCGCACGCTGGCCGGCGTCCGGCGCCGGGCCGAGGCGCTCGGCCAGGCGGAGGTCGCCGCGGAGTGCGGCCTCTTCGCCGGCCACCTCGCGCTGGTCGCGGGGCGGCACCGGGAGGCGGAGGCGCGCTTCGCCGACCCCGTGTTCCGCCGCCCCGGGCGGCCATGGCTCTGGGCCGCCGCGGAAACCGGGCGGGCGCGGGCCCAGGCCGTCGCCGGCCACCCCGGCGCGGCCATCCGCCGGCTCGGACGCGTTTCCGAGTTCCTGGATCGCGTGCGGGCGGGTCTGCCCGGCCCCTGGCTGCGGACCGCATTCGTGCTCGAACGGCTCGATCCCTACCTCACCCGCGTGGACCTGCTCCTCGAACGCGGGGACCGCGCGGAGGCGGAGGCCCTGCTCGACGCGCTGGCGGCCCGCCGCTTCCTCGAGGGGCGGCGGACACGGGGCGGCCGGGGCCTCGCCGCGCTGCGGGCCCGCCTGGAGGGCATCTACGACCGTCTGGCGAAGGGGAGCGGCCCGGTGCGCGGTCTCGCCCCGGGGGAGCACGGTCGGCTCGCCCTGGAGGCGAAGGGCCTCGAACGCGAGGTCGCCGAGCTCTGGCGGCGGGAGGAGCGCCGCCACCGGCCCGCGGCATCGGTCGGCACGGCCCACCCCTCCCGCGCCCCCCTCCCGTCCGGCCGCACCGTGCTCCACGTCTGGCTGCGGGGCGAAGAGGTGCTGGGGCTCGCGCGCCGGGGGGAGGACGTCGTGGCCCACGCCTCCCTCGGCGACCGGGGCGGACTGGCCCGGGCCCTGTCGCGGCTGGGGTTCCACGCGGCGCGGGCGGCGCGGTCCCGGGTGGGGCGCGCCGCGTTCGACGCGGCGCTGGCCGACCTGGGACGGCGGCTTGCACGGCCGCTCCGGCCGGGTGCCTGGACCCGACAGGTGCATCTCGTCCTCGATCCCCGCGTGCCCGACGTTCCGTGGGAGATCCTGCTGCTCGAGGGGCGGGCGGCACCGCCGGGCACCACGGTCTGCCGCGTGCCCGCCGCCCGCGTCGACCCCGTGCGACCCAGTCCGGGGCACGGGGTCGCGGTCGTGGCGCTCGGGGAGCCCGATCTCCCCGCGGTAGCCCGCGAGGCCGCCGGCGTCGCCCGGGGAACGCCCGTGGAAGCGGGGGCCGCGGCGACCCGCGGGGCGGTGGCCCGGGCGCTCGCGACCCGCGCCGTGGTCCACGTGGCCGGACACGGCTTCGAGGCGGAGGAAGCGCCGGGCCTCGCCGGCGTCCGGGTCGCGGACGGCTGGTTCGGGATCGAAGACCTGCCCCGGCGGATCGCGGCCCGGCTCGTGGTGCTGGCCGCGTGCCGCACCGGCCGGGAGTCCACGCCGGCGGCCCTGGCCTGGGGCGGGCTCCCCATGGCCCTCCTCGCCGCCGGGGCCCGCCACGTCGTCTGGACGGCCGACGACGTCGAGGACGACGTCACGGCCGACCTGATGGAGCGTTTTCATGCGAGGCTGGGGGCCTCGCCAGTGCCCCTCGCCTACGCCGAGGCCATCCGCGCGTGCCACGAGACGCGCGGCAGCCCGGCCCCCCTCCTCCCGTTCCGTCTGTCCGGGGTCCCGTCGCGCCGCGACGCACCTCTCCACGGAGTCACGCCGTGACACGTCCCCTCCCCCTCCTCTCCTTCGTCTTCCTGGTCCTGCTCGTCCTGGCGGCCTGTGGCGGTGGTGGATCCGGACCCGGCCAGGTGGGCGGACCGCCGACCGACACGGGCTCCGGCAACCCGCCCGCCGCCCAGGGCTACATCCTGGTCGAGGTCTTCGAGGAGGACGAGGTCGGCGAGATCGCCGACGAGACCGGCGCGACCGTCCTGGGGCAGGTGCCGGGTACCGGGTACTGGCGCGTGCAGCTTCCGCCGGGCATGACGGTGCAGGAGTTCATCCGGGAGCTCGAGGACGACGCGCGCGTGGTCAACGCGGATCCCGACGTCGCGCTTTCCTCCCCGGAGGGCGACAAGTCCACGCTGCCGGCCGGCGGCCTGCTGCTGGCGTCGCAGGTCCCGATGCAGCCCGATCTCGTGCGGATCGGCATCCTCCAGGCGCATGGCCGGGCGACGGGCCTCGGCGTGCGGGTCGCGGTGCTGGACACGGGCGTCGTGCCCCACGAGCTCCTCGACGCGAACATCGATCCCGACGGCTGGGACTTCGTGGGCGGCGATCCGGATCCCACGGACGAGCGCGACTTCAAGGACTCCGACGCCGACGGCGTTGCCGACGAGGGCTACGGTCACGGGACGTTCGTGACGAGCCTCATCCTGGCGGTCGCGCCGGACGCGCGCATCGTCCCGCTGCGGGTGCTCGACTCCGATGCGATCGGCAACGCGAGCACGCTCGCCGCCGCGATCACCATGGCGGCGGACAAGGGCGTGGACATCATCAACCTCTCCGCGGGGATGCCGGAGAGGGTGAACGTCATCCAGGACGCGGTACAGAACGCCCGGAGCCGCGGCGTCGTGGTGATCGCATCGGCCGGGAACAGCGGCGGCGACATCGTGAACTTCCCCTCGGCGATTGCGAGCGCGTTCTCCGTGACGGCGGTGGACGCGACCGACGTGGTGGCACCGTTCGCCTCCTTCGGCACCGAGGTGGACCTCTGCGCGCCGGGCGTGGATCTGCTGGGCGCCTTCCCCCACGAGGTGTTTCGGACGGGGACGGCGCGCTGGTCGGGCACGTCGTTCAGCGCGGCGCTCGTGAGCGGCGCGTACGCCCTGGTCCGCGAGCTGGATCCGGGCGGGGACCCGGGCGACCTGCTCCAGCGGCTGGAGGACCTCTCGTTCTCCGTCGCGGCGCTCAACCCGACGCTGGCGAGCCGTCTCGGTGAGGGCCGCCTGGACCTCGACGCCGCGACGCGGTAGGGCCTACCCCTCCGCGAGAGCCGCGCGTCGTCGGCGGCGGTTGCGGACGAGCAGGAGGACCACGACGGCGCCCACGCCGAGGAACGCCCACTGCACCTTCGCCGCCCAGGGCTCGAGGACGTGGCTCAAGCTGCTGAGGCCCAGGAGCAGCAGGTACGACCACAGGACGGCGGCTGGAAGCGAAAGGAGGAGGAACGTCCGCCAGCGCGTGCGGACGGCGCCCGCGGCCATGTAGGTGGGGAGCCGGGTGCCGGGGAGACAGCGCGCCCCGAGGATGACCCAGGGCCCGTACCGCTCGAACAGCGCGGCCATGCGCGAGGCGTGGCGCGGATCGACGAGGTCGCGCCCCCCGAGCCGCGCCGCGGCCGTCCGCCCCAGGGCGAAGAAGAGCACGTCGCCCAAGGCGATGCCCGCGGCCAGGCCGAGGAAGGCGGTGAGGAACGGCATCTGCCGGCCCCCGACCAGGGCGCCGGAGGCCAGCGCGGTGGCGTCTTCGGAAACCATGGCCGACGTCGCGACCAAGGCCCCCTGGAGGGCGGGGAGGTGGACCAGCCTGGCGAGCAGCTCTTCCATGGAGCGGGGAGGGACCTCGGGGGGGGCGCGGGCCTCCGGGAGGGCGGAGGCCCTGTCCTGGATCGGCACGTTCCGACCGCGAGGCGTAGTCCCTAAGGGCCGTGGGGAGAGCGGGCGAGGCTTTTCCCGCCCTCTTTCCGCGATTCCTACGCAGCGATCGCCGGGAGGGTCGATCCCGGGGGGCCGACGAGGTTCCTGCGGGGGCTTCCTACCCTGAGGGACCTCGACGGGAAGCGATGGGAACGAGGGATCGGGGGTCCCCCCGTGCCCCGGCATGCCCCGCGCGGCGCGGTCCCGCCCTGCGCACGGCGCGGGAAGGCGATACAGTGCGGCGATGCAGCGAATCGTGCCTCTCCTCCTCGCGGTCTTCGCCCTCGCATCCTGCGGTCGCGAAGACGGGGGCAGCGTGGCCGGCGGACACCCCTGGCTCGGCGCCCGGCCGGAAGCCGTGGCGGACCGCGGGGGCGTCCTCCCCGCCTCGCCCCTCGCCGATCGGGTCGCCGCCCTGTCCCGGACGGCGGAGGCCGCGGCACCGACGACGGTCGTCACCGTGGACTACCCGGAAGACGGCAGCGTCTTCCCGCCCGAGTTCATCCCGCCGTCGTTCCTGTGGCACGACCCCGACGCCGATGCCGACACGTGGTTGGTCCACGTGGACTTCCAGGACGAGGCCGCCGGGGACGTGGACGTCCTCGTGCCCCGTGCGGCGCCCCCCGTGGCGCCGGTGGACGAGCGAGCCGTGGGCGAGACGAACGAGATCTACCATCTGACCCCGTACCAGGCGTCGGCGGTCGCGTGGACGCCGTCGGCGGCTCTCTGGGAGGTCGTGAAGCGCCGGTCGTCGGACGCACCCGCGCAAGTCACGATCACGGGCTTCTCGTCGTCCGACCCCGGACGTGCACGGTCGCGCGGGAGCGTGGCGATCCGCACGTCGAAGGACGAGGTGGGCGCGCCGATCTTCTATCGCGACGTCCCGCTCATGCCGGGCAAGGGCGAGCGCGGTCGCATCCAACCCCTGAGCACGAACGCCATCCCGCTCATCGGCTGGCGCCTCCGGGACGTGTCCCGCCCCGAGAGCCGCCTGGTGCTCCAGGCCATGCCGTCGTGCGGAAACTGCCACTCGTTCTCCCGCGACGGCAAGACGCTGGGCATGGACGTGGACGGTCCCCAGGGCGACAAGGGCACCTACGCCATCGCCGAGGTCAAGCCTCGGATGTCGATCGACTACGACGACATCATCACCTGGAACTCCTTTCCGGACAAACCCAAGGGCCACAAGACCATCGGCTTCCTCTCGCGGGTCTCCCCGGACGGCCGCTACGTCGTCAGCACGGTCAACGAGGCGCTCTACGTCGCGAACTTCCTCGACTACCGGGTCCTGCAGGTCTTCTATCCCACGCGCGGGATCCTCGCCTTCTACGACCGGCGCACGGGTCGGATGAAGGCGGTACCCGGCGCGGACGATCCCGCGTACGTCCACTGCAACGCCGTCTGGAGCCCGGACGGCAAGTGGCTGATCTTCTCGCGCGCGACGGCGAAGGACCCCTACGAGGACGACCGTCCCGTCGCCGCCTACCCGAACGACCCGAACGAGACCCCCATCCAGTACGACCTCTACCGCATCCCCTTCGACGGCGGTCGTGGCGGCACGCCCGAGCCCGTCCGGGGGGCGTCCGCGAACGGGATGAGCAACAGCTTCCCCAAGGTCTCCCCGGACGGGAAGTGGATCGTGTGGGTGAAGTGCCGGAACGGCCAGCTCCTCCGTCCGGACGGCCGTCTGTGGATCGTGCCGTTCGCGGGCGGCACACCCCGCAAGATGCACTGCAACACGGACAGCATGAACTCCTGGCACTCCTTCTCGCCGAACGGCCGCTGGATGGTCTTCACCTCGAAGGTGAACCGGCCGTACACGCAGATGTTCCTCACGCACCTCGACGAGGACGGGAACGACACGCCGCCCATCCTGATTCCCGGCTCGACCGCCTCGAACCGCGCCGTGAACCTCCCGGAGTTCCTGAACGCCCCCTACGACGCGCTGGAGCACATCGACGTCCCGGCCGTGAAGCACCAGAAGCTCTTCTGGGAGGGCGTGGACCTGATCCGGGAGGGCCATCCGAAGGAGGCGATCCCCCTTCTCGAGAAGGCCATCGCGCTGGAGCCGGACTTCAGTCGGGCGGAGGTGAACCTCGGGATGGCACACGCCGTCGAAGGTCGGTACGAGGAGGCGATCCGCCACTATCGCAAGGCGCTTCGGATCAACCCCGACGACACCTACGCCTACAACAACCTCGGCCGCGCGATGGAGGTCACGGGCCATCCCGACCAGGCTCTCGGCGACTACGAAGCGGCGCTGGCGAGGGACCCCACCCTGCTCCTGGCGCACAAGAACGCCGCACGCATCCTCCTGACCGGCTCGGATCCGGCGCGCGCGGTACCGCACCTCGCCGCGCTCATCCAGGCGGATCCCGACGACCTGGAGTCGAGGTGGGCCCTCTCGGCCATCTACCTGCACGACGGCCGGGTCCGCAAGGGCATCGCCGAGCTCGAGGCGATCATCGATCACCACCCCGACGACGTGCGCACCCTCTCCACGCTGGCGTGGGTCCTCGCAACGAGTCCCCGCAGCGACGTGAGGGACGGCGAGAGGGCCGTCGCCGTCGCAGAGAAGGCCGTCCAGGCGAGCGGACGACGGCGGCCGGAACCTCTCGACGCCCTGGCCGCCGCGCTGGCGGAGACCGGCCGGACGAAGGAGGCCGTGGCCATCGCCCGCGAAGCGCTCGAGCTCCTCGGCGACCAGGGGGGGGCGCTGCGCGACGGGCTCCAGTCGCGGATCGCGCTCTACCGCGACGGGCGGCCCTTCCGCCAGTAGCAGGATGAGCCCCCCCACGCCCGCCGGCGGACCTGGCGCATCACCGGGCAGGTGCAGGGCGTCGGCTTCCGCCCGTTCGTCTATCGCCTCGCGACCGAGTTGGGGCTGGGTGGGACGGTGTGGAACGACCCCCGCGGGGTGACGCTGATCGCGGAAGGCGTCCCCGCGGACCTGGACACGCTGGCACGTCGGATCGGGGAGCAGGCGCCGGCCCTCGCGCGCATCGATGGGGTGGAGCTCCTGACGGAGGGCCCGGCGGAGAGCGACGGCCCGTTCCGCATCGCGGCCAGCGACGCCACGCCCGCCGAGCGCGGGAGGGTCACCGTGGACGCCGCGCTCTGCGGGGCCTGCCGGCGCGAGCTGTTCGACCCCGCGGACCGCCGATTCGGACACGGCCTGATCAACTGCACGAACTGCGGGCCCCGCTACACGATCGTCCGCGACCTCCCCTACGACCGGCCCCTCACCACGATGGCGCCCTTCGCGCTCTGCGAGGAGTGTGCCCGCGAGTATCGCGATCCCGGCGACCGGCGGTTCCACGCTCAACCCGTCTGCTGCCCCGCATGCGGTCCGCGGCTCGAACTCGTGGATCCGCAGGGCGCGCGCCTCCCAGGCAATCCGACGGTGGGTGCGGCGCGGGTCGTGGCCGACGGCGGGCTCCTCGCCATGAAGGGGCTGGGGGGCTACCACCTCGCCTGCGATGCCACGAGCGCGACGGCGGTGGACGCGCTCCGGCGCGGCAAGTGCCGCGACGACAAGCCCTTCGCGCTGATGGTCCCCACCCTCGCCGCCGCCCGCGACCTGGTGGACCTCTCCGAGGAGGCGGCGGCGCTCCTGGTTTCGCCCGCGGCTCCCATCCTGCTGGCGACGCGCCGGGACGCTCCCGGCCGGATCGCACCGGGCGTCGCGCCGGGCCACCACCGGCTCGGCGTCATGCTCCCCTGCACGCCGATGCAGCACCTGCTGCTGGCGGCGCTGGACCGACCGCTGGTCATGACGAGCGCGAACGAGACGGACGATCCGCTCGTCATCGACGACGAGGAGGCGCGCCGCCGGCTGGGAGGGTTCGTCACGGCCTTCTGGCGCCACGACCGCGGCATCGAGCGGGCGGTGGACGACTCGATCCTCATCGACGGACCGCGTGGACTCGTACCGGTGCGCCGGGCCCGCGGTCTCGTGCCGACGCCGCTGGCGTTGCCCGTCGCGGCGCCGGCGCCGGGACTCGCCGTAGGCGGCGAGCTCAAGAACACGGTCGCGGTCGTGTCCGGCGCCTCGGCCGTGCTCGGCCAGCACCTGGGCGACCTCAAGTGGTCGCTCGCCTTCGCCCGCTTCCTTCGGACGATCGAGGACCTGGAGCGCCTCTTCGACGTGCGCCCGCGGTGGATCGCATGCGATCGCCACCCCGACTACCTCTCCACGGTCGAGGCCCGGCGGAGAGCGGCCGAGGAGGGGATCGTGCTGGTCGAGGTCCAGCACCACCACGCCCACCTCGCCGCCGTCCTCGCCGAGCACGGGCGATGCGGCCCGTGTCTGGGTCTTCTCTGCGACGGCGTCGGCTGGGGCGACGACGGCACGGCCTGGGGCGGCGAGATCGTCGTCGGAGACCTCCTCGACTTCCGGCGCCTCGGGCGCCTGCGCCCGCTGCGTCTGCCCGGAGGCGACGCGGCCGCCCGGGAGACGGCCCGTCCGGCCCTCGCGTGGCTCGTGGATCTCCTCGGCGACGACGAGGCCGCCGCGTCGCCGGCGACTCGGGCGATCCTCCCCGACGAGGATCGCCGGCGCGCATTGCTGTCCATGCTCGCCCGGAACGTACGGTGTCTCCCAAGCAGCGGTCTCGGCCGCCTCTTCGACGCCGCGGCGGCACTCCTCGCCGTGTGCCCCGAGAACCGCTACGAGGCCCAGAGCGGCATGCTCCTGGAGGCGGCGGCGAGTCGCGCCACCCACCACCCTCCCGGCGACGGTCTGCTCCCGCCGACCCCCTCCGCCGGACGGGCGGATCCGGACGGTACCGCCCCGTGGGAGATGGATACCCGCCCGCTTCTTCGCCGAGTCCTCGCGGACCGGGCCTCGGCAACGCCCGTGGCGGAGACGGCGTGGCTGTTCCACGACGCGATCGCGGCGGGGCTCTCGGTCGCGGCGGTCCAGGCCCGCCGGGAGACGGGCGTCGGCACGGTGGCGCTCGCGGGCGGGGTGTTCCTCAACACGCTCCTCGCCCAGCGCCTCCTGCCTCGGCTGGAAGCCGAGGGCTTCGAGGTCCTGGTCCCCCGCCGGGTGCCTCCGAACGACGGGGCGATCGCCTACGGCCAGGCGGCCGTCGCGGCGGCACGACTCACCGCGGCCGGCCCCCCCGCTCGAGGATCATGAGGATCTCCTCGATCACGCTCCGGCCGCGGTCCTGCCCGTACCAGCCGAAGATGGGCGCATACCACTCACCGACACCGCCCGGAGGCGGTCGCCCGTGATCGCGGAGGCGGGCCCTCACCAGCGCCTGGAGCCGCGAGGGCCGAGGCCCCCACCACCCGAGCGGGCGTCCGGTCCCGTCCTGGACGATGGCGATCGGGATGGATCGTCCACCGTGCGTGAGGTGGCGGAGGAGCGCGTCGGGATGGTCGTCGCTCTCGAGGTAACGGTGCTCCACGCCGTCGGCCGCGTCGAGGGCCGTGGCCAGCACGGGGACCGAGCGGGCGGCGTCCCCGCACCAGTCCTCCGTGAGCACGAGCACGCGCCGCGGCCCGGGAAGGTCGTGGAGACGGTCGAGCATCCACTCGTCGAGCACGACCCGGCGCAGGGCCGACTCCCAGATGTCCCGCTTCTCGCGAACGGCGGCGAGGAACTCGGGCCAGGGCTTCGCGGCCGCCCACTCGGCCGGGCTGAACCCGGACTCGGGCGCAGGAGAAGCCACGGCTATCTCAGGTAGCGGAGAAGCGACTGTTCCGGGTTGACCCACTCGGTACCGATGACGCGACCGACCTCGTGGTCGTCGATGAAGATGATGCCGGTCGGGAGCTTCTTGACGCCCATCTGGGTGGCGATGTCGTCCACGTAGAAGGCGGGGGGCGGCGCCAGGCCGAAGTACTCGAAACTGAAGTCCGTATCGGCCAGCTCCTCCTCCACGCGGAGTGCGTGCGGGATGAACCGCTGGCAGAAGGAACACCAGGATCCGAAGAAGATCTGGATGCGGGCGCGCTTGTTCGACTTCTTGAGCGCCTCGATGGCCTTCGGATCGGGCGTGTAGGCCTTCGACGCGCGAAGGTACTGGGGCGAGTGCGCGATCACGCCGTCCCGCAGGTACCCCCCGAGGAGCGGCGGCTTCGGCCGAAGCGACGCGGCCTGGTCGCCCACGGTGAAGAGGATGTTCGGCCCTTCGATGCGGAAGCGGCCGAGGCTGCAGGGCACGGTCCCCTTGCTGATGTCGTAGCCCCCGTCGTCTCGCTGGCTCATCTCGTCGGGCTTGACGCTCTCGACGCAACGCGTGCGCGGGAGGATCAGCACGGCGTAGTCGAGCTTGGATGTCACCACGAGGTACGCCGCGGCCGGGTCGGAGTGGTAGATCTTCGCCCCGTCCACGGCCTTGTCCCCGAGGAAGAACTCGTACTGTCCCGTCTCGTAGAACCCGCGCCAGTGGGCGGGGTTGCCGGAAGCCGGCGGCGCGAGGAAGACACCGGCAAGCAGGAGCAGGAAGACGACGATGGCGCCGCCTCGTACCTTCGGAATTCGGGGGACTCTCGCTCTCGGACGCATGGTGGACTCCACCGGTCGGATGCGGCTACTCACGGCTCGTTGTTCAAGACCAGCTTGGACAGCGGGGGCAGACCTTCGTAGGTCTTGACGACCACGCCGTCCCGAACCACGAAGGTACGCGGAAGGCGACGGTAGAGGGGACGGATCAACGCTTCGGGGACGGCGACGTAGTCGAAAGGCGGGGCACGGCTCTTGAGCGCGAACTCGTACTGGTCTTCCGCCAGGCCGGCGAACACGACGAGGATGCGCGGGGCGGTGGGATCGCTCTCGAACTCCGCGAACTCGTCGATGCGATCTCCGACCTCGTCCGCGAAGTCGGGATCGTCCAGGTCGGCGAGCACGACGATATGTTCGCCCTCTGTCAGCCAGGATGCCAACGCCGGATCCGCGAGGCAGTAGTGGTTGGGCGGGTCGTTCGGGTCGCCGACGCAGAGGCCCGACACGGACACGCCGGGCCGCAGGCGCGTCACGAGATCGGACAACGGGAGATCCGGGGCGGAAGCCGCAAAGACCACGGTCCCGATGGTCAGGAGGCCCGCGAGGGCGATCCGCACGACGGGCACGGGGCTCAGATGGCGCGGCCTTCCGAGGAAGGCCAGGAGGAGCGGGGGGACCAGCAGGAAGACGTCCTGCCAGAAGGCCTCCTTCGGCGTCCGATTCATGAGGTTGCCGAAGCAACCGCAGGACATCTCCTCGACGGCCTCCCCGTTGACCCAGCCGAGGTACGCCTTCCCGTTCAAGTACATGAAGAACACGACCAGCAGCGCCGTGGGCACGAGGACCCAAAGGCGGCGCACGCCGAGCAGCAGGAAGAACGCGATGGCGGCTTCGAGTCCGAGGGCGAGCACGGCCGTCGAGAACGGGGACAGGACGAAGTCCAGCCCTTCGATGTGGACGACCTGCGCGAACGCCTCCGGGTCGGCGACCTTGCCGAGACGCAGCGGCGGCAGGCCCCACGTCGCGAAGAAGAACACGCCGCCGAGGAACATCCCGGCCAAGGTCCCGATCCACACGGCGGCCCGCCGCGCAGGCGGGACGGGCGTTCCGGGCGTTCCGGGCGTTCCCGGACGGGCGGGACCATCAGCGACCATGTCGAAGATCTTAGCCCGCATGTTTGACGAACGGACGTTGGAATCGCGCGGCCCTGGTCCGCATCTCGCGCCCGATGCCTGCGTCGCTCGTCGTCGGCGCCAACCCGAGATCGGTGGCGGCCTCGGCGGGGCCGGCGCAAACAACCCGCACGCCGAACAAACGCCCCCACCGCCGGTGTGCAGTGCCGGACCTTCCTATCCATGAGGCCGTGCGGCGCGCTGGCCGGGGGGCGATCGGCCCCCTTCGTCCTCCTTGCGTACGGTCGTACGCGGCGTCGTCCTCATGGGGCCTCCGCTCCCCATCCACCGCGCCGATCGGAGGCGAACGCCGCGGAGGGATACCCTCAGGGGGTCCCAACGGGCGTCTTCCCTTGCACACGACCTCGCGGCCCAGGACGCCAGGTTCCCGATGGGCGCTCGTCCTCGTCCGGGGTCCTCTCGTCAGAAGAGCGTGCTCAACATGAACGCGAGGAGGAGCAGGCCGATGCTCATCAGGGTGATCCCCAGGACGCGGGCCCGGTGCAACACCCGGCCGTTCGGAGGCGGGAGCGCCTCGGAGTCCAGTCGTCCCTCCTGCCGCATGCGCTCGTACTCGGCCGGACGCTCGTGGCGGAGTTCCTCCTCGGAGACCCGCCCGTGGAGGAACATCGTGTCCACGGGGAACTTCCCGGGCCGGAGATTGGCGTTGAAGAAGTGCATCGTGAAGATGAAGCTCGTGGCGAGCAGGGCTTCGTACGAGTGCAGGATGTTGGCGAGATTGATGCCCCACGCGGGCAGGAACGACGTGAAGAAGATCGGGAACCACATGATGAGCCCCGTGATCCCGATGAACAGGACGCCCCAGACCTCCGCGATGAAGTCGAACTTCTCGTAGTAGGTCCAGCGGTCGAACCGGGGGGGTTCGCCGCCCTTGACGAACCAGCGCAGGGCCTGCTTGAGGTTCTTCGCGTCCTCCAGGCGGGGAATGAGGGTCGTCGGCCCGCGGAAGAGCCCCTTCTCGCCCTTGAGCTTGCGCACGACGATCATGAGGAGGAACGCGCCGGCGTAGCCGAAGGTGACGGCCGCACCGGCCCGGTGGATCCACCGGACCTTCTCCGCGCCGCCGAGCACATCGAAGACCCCGCGGGCCCACTCCGTCTGGAAGTAGCGGAGGGGAAGGCCCGTCAGCGCCAGGGTGAGGAAGGAGACGACGAGGGTCAGGTGGATCGCGCGGTAGGACCACGGCCAGCGTCGGTACCACCGGCCCGTGACCGGCTGGACCAGGACCCGGTGCTTCTTGCGCTCCTTCATGGCGCGGAAGACCCAGAGCAGCGTGTGGATGCCCCAGATGGCCCACGTCCCCAGGATCACGCTCCGCATGAGGACGCGGGCCCAGTAGAGGATCGGGAACTTCTCCTTGTCGGCCGGATTCGCGTGGACCTCGTATCGCGCGAAGGCCGGCGTCGCCCCCTCGTGGCACTTCGCGCACGTGTGGACGCGGTTCTTGGGGTTCACCGACGAAAGCGGATTGCTCGTGGGTAGGATCTGGTGCGCGGTGTGGCAGTCCTCGCAGGAGGCGATTCCCCCGTAGCCGATCGACGCCACCTTCCCGTGGTACGTGGCGTAGTAGGTGTTGCCGCGGTCGCCGTGACATCCGGCGCACGTCTTCACGATCTGGAGCTTGAAGTGCAGGTCCGGCGTGCGGATGCCGTGCGGCTCGTGGCAGTCCGTGCAGGTCGCGGGCTCGACGTGGTTGTAGTTCGCTTCCGGCGTGCCGCGCGGCGTCAGACCGTGGATGCTCTGCGAGTACTTCTCGTAGATCCCGACGTGGCAGGACCCGCACATCCCGGAGACGTGGTTCCGGTTGACGGGCGCGCCCGGGTCGGCCGGGTCCATGACGCTGTGCCCGCCGTGGCACGTCGCGCAGGTCGGCGCGGAGATGAGCCCCGCTCGGAGGAGTCCCTTGCCGTGGGTGTCGTCCGCGTGCGAGGTGCGGAGCATCTCCTCGGCCGTCATTTCGGCGACCGTCTTGCCCTCGGGGATCGCGTCCTTCTCGACGTGACACTGCCCGCAGGTCCACGGCACGCGAAGGGGGTAGAGGGTCGATCGCCGGTCCTTCGCCGGGAAGATGTCGTGGACGCCGTGGCACTTGGTGCAGGTCTCGGTGGTGTCGGGGTCCTCGGCGTCGTCGCCCAACAGGCCGGCGTGCACGCTCTTCTCGAGCTTGTCGTAGACGTCGTCGTGGCACGCGCCGCAGGCGGTCGGCTGGGCCATCTTGTCGGGATGCGAGTCTTCGTAGTCTTCGTGGCACCCGACGCACTCGAGCATCGCGTGCGGCGTCGCCAGGTGCACGCGCGGGTCCACGTAGGGCGCGCCGTCCTCGTTGTCGGGGAATCCGTGGCAGCTGAGGCACGGGTGGTCCTCGATCACCTGGTCGGTGATCGCCTCGTCGTCGGCGAGGACCTTCTCGCGGTGCCCCACGAGAAGCAACGTGACGGTGAGGAGGAGCCCGAGACCGGAAATCCAACGACTGCGCACGCTTCGCTCTCCCAAACCGACGGCCCGGCAGCCGCGGCCGGGATTGCGTGAGTGACGCGCGGTTCGACCCCGGGGGCGACCGCGTCGGCCCATCATCGCCAACTCGTACCAACCGCGAAGAGGAAACGGGCCGACGAGACGGACGTGGTACGTGCCGAAAGCCGCGTCCGGTTGCGGTCTTGAGAGTCGTTCTCACACGCGGCGACGCCGCAGCCGTCGGCGGGTGTGACGCCATCCCCGCGCGGACAGCGCGCGGCCCCGAACCCCCCGAGTCGCCGCCCTGCAGGGCGGGCCGACGCCGGCGGTTGCCCGAGCGTGCGCTCCTCCCCACGCTCTCAGTTGTGGCAGTGCTGGCAGGCGAAGCCGGGATCGACGTGCGGAATCGACGGCGCCGATCCGCCACCGCCGACCGGATGGTGGCAAGAGCGGCAGTTCGACGCGGGGTTGTGGCCCGGCGGCTGCGGCGGTGCCGTGTCGTGCGCGGGACTCTCCTTGTGGCAGACCACGCACTGCGGTTCGCGCTGAATGGGGAAGTGGCATTGCATGCAGTGGGTGTTCTGGGACCTCGCCCAGAGCCCGCGGTGGGAGCGCGGCGCCGTGCCCTCGTGGCAGCGGACGCAGAAGTCCGGGTCGTGGCACGTGGAACACCGGGTGCGGTCCATCGCGGCCTGCAGCCCGTGCGTCTTCGTCCGGAAGAGGGCGGTGTGGTCGCGTGGTTTCGTGTCGCGATGACAGTTCTCGCACCAGGCCGGCTCGTGGTGGCAGAAGGTGCAGCGGGCCATGCCGCTCATGTCTGCGGCGCGCGCCAGCGCCCCGTGCCGCTGGAGCCAGAGGTGCTGGTGCGAATCCGGCTTCCGGGTCTGGTGGCAGCCCTCGCAGTAGTTCGGGTCGCGGTGGCAGAACGTGCAACGCGCCTCGGCCGGACCTCCCGCCTGCCACACGACCTGGCCGTGGCGGCGCTGCCAGTCGAAGCCGTGGGAACTCGGCTTCCGTCCCTGGTGGCAGTCGTTGCAGAACTTGGCGTCCCCGTGGCAGTACTGGCAGGTGGGATCCTGGCCCGCCTGCTCGGCGGCGTAGATGGCTCCGCCGTGCCTCATCTCCCAGTCCACCGCGTGGCTGGGCGGCGCCACGTCGGCCCGCGTCTGCAGGTGACAGGTCTCGCAGCGATGCGGCGCGCCCCGCGACCGGTGGCACTCCGTGCAGGCCGCCATGTCCATGACGGGCTTCGCGAGGCGCTGCATCCCGGACATGTCGTGGCACGCCGTGCACTCCAGCTTCTCGCCAACGTGCGGCTTGTGGGAGAAGTGGACGTCGCCCTGGAACGGGACGAGGGCGCGGTGCCAACGGGGCTTGCCGTCCTGGAAGAACACGTTCTCGATGCGCTTGGCCTCGGGGACCTCGTCCTCCTCCTGCATGTCCTGGTGGCAGTCGAGGCAGAAGTCCACCTCGGGATAGGACATCGCTCCCGTGTCCTCGTCGATCTCGTGGCAGTCGGCGCAGGCGAGCCCGAGGTCGATGTGCTTGGGGTGGGGAAGCCGCGGGCCCGGCACGACGGTCGCGACCGGGGCCGGGGCGGGAGCCGGACGGTTCACGACATTGCGAGGAACGACCACCGGTCGCGGGGCGTTCACCGCGACGGCACAGCTGACGATCCCGAGGGCGATGGCCACTCCCAGGAGCTTCAGGCGCATCTCATTGGCGGATGTCGACATCGGCGGCTCCCTCGCAGTCAGAAACTGTACGCCACGCCCGCGTCGAGCGTGGTCCACGTGCCGTAGTCGTCGTCCTCCACCCGGAGACGAAGGTCGAAGGACCAGCAGGAGCTCGGACGCCACGTGGCCCGTACGAATGCCCCGTACACGTCCTGGCGCTCGGCATCGGAGAAGAGGTCGTAGCGATACGCGGAGTAGTCGGTGCCGATCCGGAACCGCCAACACTTGTTCGGGCGCCAATCGACGTCGAACGTGGCCGTCCAGATGTCGTCGTCACCGTTCCAGTACTGCCCCGTCAGGGTCAGTTCGAGGTCGCGGAGGAGCCAGTCCTGGCTCGAGAGGGAGGCGTAGTACTCCTCGAAGTTCCGATTGTAGAGGCCCTCGTCCTGGTCCTTGTAGACCTGCCGGACGTTGACCCCGCCCTCGATCACGAAGTACTCGCCGATGCCCTTGGAGACCGCGAGGTTGCCCGTCCAGTACGGTTCGAGCGCCTTCTCGACGGCATAGAAGTAGTCGAAGTCGTAGACGGCCTCTGCGGCGAAGTTGAGCAGGCTGTACCAGGAGCCACGGATGGTGACGTCGGGGCCGGGAATCCACGTGTCGAAGACGACGCGGGCGAGCCGCGGATCCGCGTTGAGTTGCTGGTAGGTGGCGCGCACGAGGGTGTTCATCCCGATGCGCTGGTCGATGTTGAAGTTGAGGAGGTGGTCGTCCACGCGGCCGTAGTAGTCGTTGTCGTCGCGGCTGAACGTGTAGTCGAGCCGAAGGTCGGTCTGCCGGCAGGGCTTCGCCGACACGGACCCGCCGGCCGTGAACCGACCGTCGTCGGGCGTGCTGTCGTAGAGGTAGGCGGGAACACCGGCGAACGCCGAGAACTGGACCCAGTGGCAGCCGAACGGGCGGGTGGTGCCCCGCACGCCGTCGAAGAGGATGTACTCGCCCACGTCCGCGTACTGGCGCCCGATGCGCACCTCCTCGAGGAATCCCGAGGCCCATCGGTAGTTGGCGTAGAGGTGGTAGAGGCGGCCGTTGATCCGGTGCGGGTACGTGTCGGTGATGGAGTCGAAGGGGTAGTACCCCTGGTGATCGCCGAATTCCCCGAGGTCGAGCGTCAGCCGGCCGTGAAAGGACGCGGACCACCCGGGGGCCGTCTCGTCGCGGTACTTGAGCTTGAGGTAGCCGTAGACGTCGTTGTCCGTCGGACTCCCCTCGTCGGTGGTGCTTCGGAAGCGATAGCGCAGACGGACTTCACCCTGCAGGGGCGATGCCGTACCCCGGTAACCGGCGGGGCGCACGGCGCGCTGCACCTGGTCGAGGGTGATGTCCGGGTACGGGGTCGAGACGGCGGTGTCCGTGGTGTCGGCGGCCCTCGCGCCGCCTTCCGTCGCCCCCTCGGCCGGCGGGACCGCGGCCGAAGGCGAGGAAGCCCCGGACGCCTCCGCCGGCGGGTCGTCGGCGCGCGCCGGGGTCGCGGCCAGGAGCAGCCCCAAGGCGAGCAGCCCCAGGATCAGCATGCGGGTCACGGCGGTGGTCCTCCCTCCCTGGAACGCGAACCGACCGGCGCCGGCCCTCCGCCCGCGCGCCGGTACGGCCCCGCCGGGGAAGGAGCACGAGGCTCCTCCCCGGCGAGCCGCGAGTGCTAGTGCTCGTGCTTCAGCTCTTCGTGCTCGTGGATGGCCTCGTGGTTCTTCTTCATCTCCTCGAAGTTGAAGGTGTACCCCTCCGGGGCCGTCGGGTTGCCGTCGGCCTTGTGGCACTTCGTGCAGACGTCGGCCGTCATCGGCACGTTCAGGCCCAGCTTCGCGAGTTCGGCGCGCTTGTAGTCCGGATGGTCCTTCTTGTACTCGGCGTACTTCTCGCCGGCACCGTGACACATCTCGCAACCCACGCCGGCGTTCTCCTTGGCCAGCTTCTCCTGATCGTCGGTCCAGGTGCCGCCGACCTCCGGGTAACCGCCGGACTTGCCGTAGCCGGTCGTGTGGCACGGCAGGCACGAGGCGTCCTTCGTGTAGTCCTTCTGCGGATCGAGGTTGAACTTCTTCTTGATGTCGGGCTTCTCGCCCGGCTTGAGCACGTCCATGGCGTTCGCGTGCAGGGTCTTCTTCCAACTGCGGTGCGTCTTGAAGTGGCACTTCTTGCAGCCCTTCTGGCTGATGAACGCGGTGCCCTCCTCGGCCGATACCGAACGCTGGTCGGCCACCATGGCGAGGATCGCGAGGGCGGCGCCCGCCAACACGAGCGACGTGATCCAGTGACGCTTCCTCAAGTGACGCATCATAGCTCCTCTCCGTGGTCCGGCGGGTGCCGGGCCGTCTTGCTGACGTGGGTCAGCTCTCTCCTGTAGTTGCTTCGGGCTCGGGTTGCGTCGCCTCGAAGGCGGCGATGTCGTCGATCGTGGTACGCCCGAGAAAGCCGATCTCCAAGTCGCGGTGGGCGACCCAGAACGCGTGCGCCGGACAGGCGCGGACATCCGAACAGGGGATGTTCTCGAGCAGACACCGGGTCTCCACGATGGGGTCGTCCAGCGCGACACAGAGATCGTAGAGGGAGACCGCGGCCGGAGGCCGCGCCAGGCTCACCCCTCCGCCGACGCCGCGCTGCGTGGCGACGAACCCCTTGCGGGCCAGGGTGTTCACGATCTTCGCGAGGTACGGACCCGGGATCCCCGTGGCTTCCGCCACCTCGCGAACAAGCAGCGAACGATCGGGTTCGGCCGCGAGGTGGGCGAGCGCCTTCGCTGCGTAGCAGACCGCCCCGCTCAGCATCGCGCCTCTCCGCGGCCGTCGGGTTCACCGGAACTCCCGACCGGCAGATCAATTGAACCAGCATGGCCCGGGCCGCGCGCGTTCCGCGTGGCGGGGAACAGGCCTTTCGCCCCCCCGCCGGTTCCTCCGGAACCGACCGTCCGAGCGGACCTGAGCCCCGAACCCCCCTCCGGAAGGAAGGCCCTCGGTCGTCGGGGATAGCAGGCACAGGTCATGGGACCATCATTCGCCGCCGTGCACGCCGCCCGGATGGCCCCGCTGGGGACGCCCGCCCCTCCCGGAACCCTTCGGGTCCCCGGCTTCCGTGCCGGTATCGTTGAGCGCTCCGTCCCGGCCGATCGGCCAAGAATCCCGGCCCTGGGGGGATGCTCCCCCCGGCGCCGTCTGCGCGAAGGTTCCCGATGTCCCGAACGATCCCCAACCTCCGGGGGCGGCTCAGCGCCCTCACCGCGGTCCTCGCCGCCGGTTGCTTCTGCCTGCTCGCCGCGTGCGGCGATCACGAGGACACCGAGCAGATCGGCCGGGTCCGCGACCTCGGCCCCGCCGGCGGCCGCACGATGACGGCCAACGACTCGCAGGACCGCTTCGGCGGCGGCCCCCACGGCACCGAGGCTCCCCGCAAACCGACCTGGGGCTTCGAGACGCCCGACGGATGGAAACAATTGCCCTCCGCACCCATGCGGGACCTCGGGTGGCAGGCGCCCGGCGGTGTCGAGGTCACGTTCGCCGCGCTCGGCGGAACCGGGGGCGGTCTCGTCGCCAACGTGAACCGTTGGCGGGACCAGATGGGACTCGAGCACGTCGAGGACGCCGCCGTGGCCGACCTCCCCCGAGCCGACCTCATGGGGCAGTCCGCGATACTCGTCGATCTCGATGGAACGTACGGGGGCATGGGCGGCCCGACGAAGATCGAGGGCGCGAAGTTGCTCGGGCTCATTGCCGAGCTGCCCCGGGCCGCGCTCTTCCTGAAGATGACGGGCCCCGCCGAAGCCGTGGAGGCCCAGCGGGACGCGTTCCTGTTCCTGGGGCATTCCATCCGCATGGGACCGCCCACGCCCGCGGAGGGCCTGCCGCCGGGACACGGGATGCGCCCGCCGGCCGCCGGCGAGACCCAGGGGTCGTCCGCCGTGTCCTGGTCGGTCCCGAAGGACTGGAAACCGACCGGAGGCAGGACCGCCTTCCGCGAGGCCACCTTCGTACCCGAGGGCCATCCGGACACGGAAGCGTGGGTCTCCGTCCTGGCCGGCGACGGCGGCGGCCTGCTGGAGAACATCAACCGCTGGCGTCGCCAGATGGGGCAGTCGGCGCTGGGCGACGCCGAGGTCCGGTCCTTGCCGCAACTGGAAGCGAACGGGCGCGAAGGAACGCTGGTGACGATCCACGGCAGCTACGACGCCGGGAGCATGAGCAGCCACCAGGGCAAGATCGAAGACGCGACCATGCTGGGCTTCGTCCTGATGCGGGGTGGCGACAGCGTCTTCGTGAAGATGGTCGGACCCACGGACCAGGTGACGGCGGAGCGGGGCGCCTTCGAGGCCTTCGTCCGCTCGCTGCGAGCTCCGTAGGCCCGCGCAAACACGACACAGACTCCCCACGCCGCCGATCGGCGCTTCCCCAGGCGCCGGGGGCGGCGGAGAAGACCCTCTCGACATGAAGACGCTCCTCACGAAGGCCGTCGACTTCCTGGGCTCGTTCAAGCTCGCGGCCGTCCTGTTGGTCATGCTCTGCGTCCTGACCCTGTTCGGGACGCTCGAGCAGCAGTACTCGACGATCGACCAGGTCCAAAGCGACTACTTCAACTCCCTCTTCGTCGTCCACCACTGGGGCGGCCGATTCCCGATTCCCTGGCCGGGCGGGATGCTGCTGCTCCCCGCGCTCGCGATCAACCTGCTCGTGGGCGGCCTGCTCCGGCTGCGCATGGGCAAGTCCACGCTGGGCGTGTTCATCGTGCACCTGGGCATCGTCATCCTGCTCTTCGGCAGCTTGATCGAGCACAGCTTCGTGACCCGCGGTTTCCTCGATCTCCGAGAGGGGGAAACGGACGGGCAGTTCTACAGCTACGACACCTACGAGCTGGCGATCCTCGAGAACGCCGGCGGCCGCCAGCGCCTCTACGTGATCCCGTCCGACAAGGTCGAGTCCGCCTCGGACGATCACCGCGTCCGCTTCCAGCACCCGGACCTCCCCTTCGACGTCGTGCTCTCCAACTACATGACGAACTCGAAGGTCGAGCCGGCCGCGCCGGACGAGAAGAGGGCCACCGTGGTGGACCACTACGCGCTCCGGGAGCTCGAGCCGATCTCCAAGGCCGACAAGGCCAAGAACCGCATGAACGTGCCGGGGATGATCGTGACGCTAGAGCGCCCGGACACCGGTGAGTCGCTCCCCGGGATCCTCTGGACGGCGGGCAAGCCCTTCGAGGTGAATGTGGGGGACGCGGCCTACCAACTCCACCTCCGGCGCGAGCGGTGGGACCTCCCGTTCCGGGTCCGCCTCGACCGGTTCGTCCATGAGCGACATCCGGGCACCCACATGGACCGGGAGTTCTCGAGCTACGTCACGAAGATCGAGAACGGGGTCGAGCGCCCGGTCCACATCACGATGAACGCGCCGCTCCGCTCGGAGGGCTACACCCTCTACCAGTCCAGTTGGGGCCAGGACGAGAACCAGGACGGACGTCGGTATTCGTCGGTCTTCTCCGTCGCGGTGAACCCATCGGACCGCGTCCCCCTCTGGTCGTGCGTCATCATAGCCATCGGCATGATCATCCACTTTGGACGGAAGCTCTATCTGCACCTGAAGGCCCAGTCGCAACGCGGCGCGCGCCTCCGCCGGGAGGCGGCGGCCGGGAGCGCGTCCGCGGTGCCGCAGGGAGCGGGAGGAAGGGTCCGGTCATGAAGAACTCGTACCGGCGCCGCGTCGGCGCTTTCCTGGTTGCGGCCCTCGTCCTGGCGGGAGGGCTGCTCGCCGGTCGGTCGCTGACCGCGGCGAGGGCCGAGGACACGCGCTCCGCGCCGACCGACGCGACGACCTCGGCGCCGCACTGGCCCGACGAGGTCGTGGACCTCTTCGCCTACACGTCGGTGCTCCACGGCGGACGGGTCATGCCATTGGAGAAGCTCGCCGTCCTCACCTTGAAGGACATGAACCACCGGGACTCCTGCAAGGTCCCCGTGGACGGGCAGAGCGGACCCGCCGCCGACACGCGCGACCTCTCCGCCATGGAGTGGATGCTCGACGTGATGTTCTTCCCGGACGTCGCGCGCCGCTACGAGTGCTTCATGGTGGACAACGACGAGGTCATCGGCGCGATGGGCCTCTCCCTGGAGGGGATGCAGAAGAAGAAGCGCGACCGCTACTCGTACGACTTCCTCGCCCCCGGCCGCGCCCGGCTCATGACGCTCGCCGCCGAGTACGACGAGGTCCAGGCCCGGGACCGCGATCCCGTCCAGAGCGGGATCCTCGACCTCGCCCACAACCTGATGTCGTTCGAGAAGGTCCTTCGGAGCATGGACTGGGCACGAACGGGTCCGGTGGCGATCCCGGAGGCGCTCCGCGAGTTCTTCGGCGGCGCCGAGACCGCGTCCTTCGACGAGATCGTGGAGCGGGCGCCGAAGGTCCTCACCGGGCTCCAGGCCCGGCCGGATGGGGAACGGATCTGGAACGCGTTCTCGGCGCCCGTCTTCGACAGCGCCCTGTCCCGGTTCCCCTCCATCTTCCCGCTGACGCGCGAGCAGTCGAAGCGGATCCAGCAACTGGTGGAGTCCCGGAGGCTGGACCCCGAGAAGTGGCAACGCGACGAATGGCTGTCGCCCTACGACGTCCTCTTCCAGGCGCAGCTGCCCGTCCTGCCGGTGTCGGCGGCGCACGTGGACATGCTCCGCGATCTGGAAGCCATGGCCGCCGCTCGGGGCGACATGAAGACGTTCGCGGAGCACGCCCACTCCTTCGCCAGGCTCCAGAAGCCCCTCGCCAAGGAGACCGGACGCGCGGGCCACGTCGCCCTGGAGGTCTTCCTGCTCCGCTCGGGGCTCCTCAAGTGGCCGCGGCACCTCTACCTCCTCGCGTTCGTGCTCGTGGCCGTCACGTGGCTCTTCAAGAAGCGGCGCCGCTGGTATGACTGGTTCGTCATCGGACCGGCGCTGGCGATTCCCACGGCGATGCTCATCGCCGGCGTCGTGATCCGCTCGTTGATCCGCGGGCATCCGCCCATCAACAACCTCTACGACACCGTGCTCTTCATCACCGCCGGGGTCGCGGTCGCCGCGCTCACCATCGAGTGGATGAACAAGGGGCGGATCGCCCTGGCCCTCGCGCCGGTCTTCGGCTTCCTCGGCATGACCGTCGCCGTCGGCTACGACAACCTCACCCGCGAGGACACGATGCGTCCCCTCGTGGCCGTCCTGGACACGAACTTCTGGCTCGCCACGCACGTGACCTGCATCGCCATCGGCTACATGGCGGCGCTGTTCACGGCGGGGTTGGGGAACCTCTACATCGTCGGCAAGATCACGGGCCTGCAGAAGGGCAACCCGGAGTTCTACCGCACGCTCGGACGGATGCTCTACGGCATGCTCGCCTTCGGGCTCGTGTTCGCCACCGTCGGCACGATCCTGGGCGGCATCTGGGCGAACGAGTCGTGGGGCCGCTTCTGGGGCTGGGACCCGAAGGAGAACGGCGCGCTCATGATCGTGCTCTGGCAGTTGGCCATGATCCACGGACGCCTCGGCGGCATCCTCAAGACCTGGGGGCTGGCGATGGCGTCCACGGTGCTCGGATGCGTCGTCGCCTTCTCGTGGTGGGGCGTGAACCTTCTCGGGATCGGGCTCCACAGCTACGGCTTCACCCAGGGCGTCTCGACGTCGCTGAACGTCTTCTACGGATTCGAGGGCCTCATCTTCCTCGGGGGCACCATCTGGTGGCTCGCGCAGGGTCCGAAGACGACGGGCGCGGGCGCCCGCTCTTGAGGTTCTCGCGGGGGGGCCCCCTGTCAGCGGTGCGGCGGGGGTAGCCTGACCGCATGCCGGAACCGATCCGCCTCCAGGTCTGCCCCCGGTGCCGGACGGCGATCCCGGAGGAGACGGCCGTCTGCCCCGAGTGCGGGGCGCCCCAGGAGGCGGCATCCGCGCCGCCTCCCCTGGATCCGCTGCAGGCCCTGTTCGGCTCCCCCGCCGAGCGACGCCGCGCGACGGGGGCGTTGCTCCGCCCCTGGCTCGCGGGACGGATCGGGTGCCTCGTCTGGGCGGCGATCGTCGTGTTCGGCGTGCCGCTGGCGTTCGGCCTGGCGTTCGAGAGCCCGCTGGCCGGGCTCGCGGTGCCGCTGATCGCCCTGTCCGGCGCGGGACTCCTCCTGGCCGGCGTGCTGGTCTGGCTGCTCTGGCCGAGCCGCCGGGACCGTCGCTAGCCCGCACGACACGCCAAGCGCGCGACGCGACGGCCGGACGGGCCCGTCCGGTCCGACGCACCATCGACAAGTCGTCCTCGTGCACCGGCCGCGCGATGCCCCCCGTTCGTGAGGGAGGCGGGCCAGGGACGCCCGTGCGCGCGGATCAGAGGCGCTGCTTCAGTTGATCGACGGCCTTCCCGCGTGCGGCCGCATCCGCGGCGGGGTCGTAGGTGACCGGCCCCCCGAGCACGGCCTCGGCGAGCAGGACGCCCGCGGTCCGTACCGAGAGGTCGTCGTCCATCAGGAGGCCCGGCAGGGCCTTTCGCGCGTCGGACGCGACGGACCCCAGGTCCGGCACGCGCGAGAGCGCGTACGCGGCCGCGGCGCGGGCGGCGGGATCCTCGCTCGCGAGGAGGCCCGCGAGCTTCGACGCGGCGCCCCCGCTTCGCGCGATGCCCACCACGCGCGCGGCGAGCGGGGCGAGCACCGGCTCGTCGAGAAGCGGGACCACGGCCTCGGAGACGGCTCCGGCTCCCTCCTCGTCCAGCCGGGCGGCGTGCGTGGCCAGCGCGGCGAGAACGCCGCGGGCGAGCGTCTCGTCGCCCTCGGTGAGCGCGCCCTTCACGACGGCGGGGCGCACGAGGAGCGCCGCGGGAACGTCCTTCGGCTCGACGCCGGCGCGGAGCACGGCCAGCGCGACCGCGTCGCTCGCATCGGACGGCTCCACCGCGGCAAGGAGGTCGGCGACCGCCGGCGCGCGGCTCGGATCCTCGGCGACCAGCTCGGCCAGACGCGAGAGATCGTCCGGGCCCGCGCCTCCGACGCCGTCCAGGGCCCGCTGGCGAAGGTCCTTCTCCTCGGACGCGACGTCGCGGATCCAGCGCATCACCCGATCCTCGGCCGCCTTCCGGCGCGCCTCCAACTCCTCGACGCGCCTCGTCATCTCGTCGAGACGATCCTGCGTCTCGGCGGCGAGCGTCCCCGCCTGATCGAGCGTCGCCTCGTAGGCGGCGAGACGCTCCTCCTCCGTGGCAATCCGGGCCTCGGCCTTCTCGGCCCGCCGGAGGGAGGCGTCGCGGGCCTTCTCCAACTCGGCCACCTGCACCTTCAGGGCTTCGTTCGCCACCAGCGCCTCGTCGAGGTTCTCCTCGGCGATGTTCGCGGCGGCGACGGGATCGACGGCGCCCGGTGTCTCGGCGGGAGCGGGGGCCGACGCCGCCGGCGCCTCGCGCGGGGTCGCGGCAGAGGGCGTCGCCCCCCGGTCGGCGAGGAGGACGAGCGCGAACGCCGTGACGGCGGCCAGGGCCACCCACGGCACGACGGGTCCGAGTCTCTGCACGTTCGTGGGCATGGGGCGTCGCTGCTCCCGCGTCGGGTCCGGATGCGAGGGAGAGTCTACGCGAGCACGGTCCTCGCGCACCGGCCGGGCGCGGCGCGGTCCGCCCGCGGGGGGGGCGATGGCGGCCGGGGCGCGCCGTCGGGTCTCCCGGCCCCGCCCCCGCGCTCTCCCCGGGCTCCCGCCCCGGATACCGTGGGCCGATGCCCGACGCGCACCCGCTTCCGCCGCTGGTGGACTCCCACTGCCACCTGACCTGGCCCTCCTTCGACGGAGACGTGGACGCCGTGGTCGGCCGGATGGAGGCGGCGGGCGTCGGCCAGGCCCTGGTGGTCGCGACGGGCGTCGCCGACGCGCGACGGGTGCACACGCTGACCGCTCGTCACCGGGCGCTCTACCCCACGGCGGGCATCCATCCGAATGACGTGCCCGAGGACGCGGAGGAAGCGCTCGCCGAACTCGAAGCGCTCCTGAAGGAGGGAGGGTTCGCCGCCGTCGGCGAGACCGGCCTCGACTACTACCGCGACCGCGTGGACCGCGACCGCCAGCAGCGCTCGTTCCGGCGCCAAGCCGCATTGGCCCGGGACCTCGACCTGCCGGTCATCGTCCACATCCGCGACCAGGAGGACCGGGCGGACGCCTACGACGACGTCCAGCGGATCCTCGAGGAAACGCCGGGCGTCCGTGGGGTCGTCCATTGCTTCACGGGCGATACGCGACACGCCCGGGGCTACCTGGACCTCGGCTTCTACGTTTCGTTCTCGGGCATCCTCACCTTCCCGAAGGGCGAGAACGTCCGGGAGGCGGCGAGGAGCGTGCCCGTGGAACGGATCCTCGTCGAGACGGACGCGCCCTTCCTCGCGCCGGTCCCCCACCGGGGAAAGCGCAACGAGCCGGCTTTCGTCGCGCACGTCGCCGCTGCGCTTGCACCTCTCAAGGGCCTCTCCGTGGCCGACGTGCGGCGCATCACCGCGCGCAACGCCAGGCGTCTCTTCCGCCTACCCGTGGAAGACGTGGCCGGACCTCCCGTCTACTGGATCCGGGACGCCGTCTACGTCAACGTGACGAACGCGTGCGACGCCCGCTGCGACTTCTGCCCCCGGACGTACGACGACTTCGTCGTCAAGGGGTACGACCTCAGGCGCCCGAAGGACCCGCGGGCCGGCGAGATCCTCGAGGCCCTGGGAGACCCCTCGCGCGCCTCCGAGGTGGTCTTCTGCGGCTTCGGAGAGCCGACGCTCCGGCTGGACGTGGTGAAAGAGGTGGCCCGCCGCGTCAAGGAGGCGGGGGGACGGACCCGCCTCAACACGAACGGCCACGGCGACCTGCTCAACAAGCGCCCGATCGCGGCGGAGCTCGTGGGCCTGATCGACGTGGTGTCCGTGAGCCTGAACGCCCACGATCGGGAGACCTTCGAACGGCACTGCCCCTCGGCGTTCTCGCCCGACGGCTTCACGCCGATGCTGGCTTTCATCCGCTCGGCGAAGGCGGAGGGCCTGAGGGTGGTCACCACGGCCCTCGAGGGGCTGGAGGGCGTGGATCTGGAGGCCTGCCGCCGGCTCGCCGAAGAAGGCCTGGGGGTCGAGTGGCGCGGGCGCGTTCTCGACGAAGTGGGGTAGAACAGCGCCATGGCGCAGTCGAGCGAGGTCAGGCGGGGCGCGGAGGGCGTAGCCCGGTACGCGGCGGACTTCGGCGCCCTCGCACAGGCGGTGGGCCGGGTGATCGTCGGGCACGACGAGGCGATCCGCGACACGCTGATCTGCCTGTTCGCCGGCGGGCACCTCCTGCTCGAAGGCGTGCCCGGAACGGGAAAGACCCTCCTCGTCCGGACGCTCGCCCGGGCCATGAGCCTGGAGTTCGGACGCATCCAGTGCACGCCCGACCTGATGCCGGCCGACGTGCTGGGTACGTGGATCGTGGACGAGGAGGACGGGCGGCGGGAGTTCCGGTTCCGCCCGGGACCGCTGTTCGCCAACGTCCTGCTCGCCGACGAGGTCAACCGGGCGACCCCCAAGACGCAGAGCGCGCTGCTCGAGGCGATGGAGGAACACCAGGTCACGGTGGGCAACCGTACGTTCCCCCTGCCTGACCCCTTCGTATTGCTCGCGACGCAGAACCCGGTGGAGATGGAGGGCACCTACCCGCTCCCGGAGGCACAGCTCGACCGCTTTCTCCTGAAGGCCGTCGTCCAGGGACCGACCGTCTCCGAACTGGAGACCATCCTCGACCGCACGACGACGGGGGCGTTGCCCGTGGTCGGCCCCGTGGCGGACGCGGAGCGCGTGCTCGAGATGCGGGCCCTCACGCGGCAGGTTCCCCTCGGCGACCGGGCCCGCCAGTGGATCGCGAAACTCGTCCACGTCACCCGCCCGGAGGCGGACGACGCCGTCCCGCTGGCCCGACGCTACGTCCGGTACGGCGCGAGCGCGCGCGCCGCGCAGGCCCTCGCCCTGTCCGGCAAGGTCATGGCGCTCGCCGACGGGCGCGCCGCCGTGGCCCGCGAGGACCTGAAGAGCGTGGCGCACGCGGCCCTGAGGCACCGCATCGTGCTGAATTTCGAGGGCGAGGCGGAGGGCATCGAGACCCCCCAGGTCATCGAGCAGGCCCTCGACGCCGTCGCGAGGCTCTGAGAGACCCGGAACGGCGTCGAGTGCGGGGCTTCGGCCGGCGGCGGCAGAGAGGGGCCGCGCCGGGCGAATCGCGGGAGCCGCAGGGGATCCACGCTATGATCTCGCGGGGCCCATGGGGGCCCAGGGAGCGAACAGGGCATGAAGCTCGAGAAGAAGCGCTACGACGACATCGTGATCTTGTCCTTCACGGGGGAGCTCGATACCTTCAACCTGCCTACGCTCACGGAGCACATGGAGCAGTGGGTGGGCAGCGGGGACCGGAAGTTCATCTTCGATACCCGGTTGCTCACGTTCGTCAACTCGTCGGCGTTCGGCTACATCATGAACCTCAACCGGACGCTCGCGGAGAAGAACGGCGAGTTGGTCCTCGCGCGGCCGAGCAAGTTCATCCGCAAGATCGTGAAGATGTATGGCGTGGAGGACTACCTCCCCCTCTACGCGAGCGTCGAGGACGCCATCGCCCACCTGAAGAACGTGGCGAATCCCGCGCTCGTGGAGCCGGAGCTCGAGTCGAACGAGCCGGACCTCCAGGGCGAAGTGAAGCTGATCTTCCGGGCCGAAGTCGAGGGGGACGAGCAGCCGCCGAACAAGGTCGGCCGCATCGTAAGCCTCTACAACGACGGGCTGCTCTTCCACTACGACGCCAAGTCCGGCCTCGATCCGGCCGCCCTGGATCTGTCGTCGGGCACGGTCCTGAAGTTGAAGTTCCGCCAGCCGTTCCTGGAGAAGGGGCGGTACTTCACGATGACGGGCAAGGTGAGCGGCGTGGACGTCTTCTCCGAGGCGGAGGACGAGGGGCCGCGAACGCTGGCCGTCCGCACCATCTGGGAGGAGATCAGCGACGAGGACCGCCAGGCCCTCGCACGCTTCGTCCAGGATCAGGAGAAGTGGCGGGCCGACTTCAAAGCCCACGGAAGCACCTCCTGACGCCCGCCCGCGCGCCACGGCGCACCGCCGGCGAGTCTCCTGGGTCGCACGTTCGTGGGCCAGGGAAGACGCCCGTGGGGACCCCTGAGGGTGTCCCCCCGAGGCGTTCGCCTCCGATCGGCGCGCTGGATGGGGAGCGGAGGCCCCATGAGGACGACGCCGCGTACGACCGTACGCAAGGAGGACGAAGGGGGCCGATCGCCCCCAGGCCAGCCCGCCGCACGGCCGCATGGATGGGAACGTCCGGCACCGCCCACTAGGCCGCGTGCCAGGCCGCGCGGATCTCCGCGTCCTCCACGTCCTCGTAGACGGCGGGAGGCCCGGACTCGCGCGGCAGGACGACGACGTGCCGGACGCCGGGCCGGCGCTTCTTGTCCTGCCCCAGGACGTCGAGAAGGGCCGAGGCGTCCACGCCCTCGTGTCGCGCGGGATCCAGACCCAGCCGGCGGAGGTCCGCGTCCTGTCCCTCGACCCAGGCGTCCCCGACGAGACCGCGGGCGCGGGCGAGCCGGGCCGCGGCGGCCATGCCGACGGCCACGGCCTCCCCGTGCCGCATCCGCTCGGGACCGAGGATCCGCTCCAGGGCGTGCCCGACGGTGTGGCCGTAGTTGAGCAGCCGCCGCGGGCCCCGATCGCGCTCGTCCTGCTCGACGAGGCGGGCCTTCACGGCCACGGCGCGCCGGATCGCGTCCATCCACGCCGCGGGGGATCGAGGGGGGCCCCGGCCGAGAAGCGCGAGGAGGGCGGGATCGCCGATCCGGGCCACCTTGTAGAGCTCGGCCAGGCCCGAGAGCACCTCCCGGGCTTCGAGGGTGGTCAGGTAGTCCACGTCGCTGACGACCAACGAGGGGGGATGGAACGTGCCCAGCAGGTTCTTCCCCCGGGGGTGGTTGATCGCCACCTTCCCCCCCACGCTCGCGTCGGCCATGCCGGCGACGGTCGTGGGGACGGCGATCCACGGCAGTCCCCGTCGGACCGTGGCGGCGGCGAAGCCGACGACGTCGAGCACCGCGCCCCCGCCCACGGCGATCACCGGTTCCTCGCGCCGCAGTTCCAGCAGGGCGTCCTGGAGCGTCTCGAGGACGTGCCGCTCCTTGGCCGCCTCCCCCGCGGGCGCCCGGAGACAGAGGGTGTCGGGTTCGTCCCCGCCCCCCGCCTCCGGCCACAGCGCCGCGACGGCCGCGTCCACCACCGCGCCCAGGCGACGCGCGGTGGGAAAGCGCCGACGCACCTCGGGCCAGACGCGCTCGCGGATGCCCTCGCCGATCCACACGTCGGTCGGCCGCCCCGGCAGGTCGACGCGCTCCCGGCAGGGATCCGTCACGGACCGTCGTCCTTTGCCTCGGTCTCCGCCGCGCCTGCGTCCCCGGACAGCGCGTTCGACGAGTTCCTGCGCTTCGACTCCGCCGCGCGGACCCGGCGCTTGAGCGAAATGCGGTAGGCCTCCATCCGGGCGGCCTCCTTCGACTCCCCCCGGACGAGGAACGCGTAGAAGAGGATCGCCAGGACGACGATCGCGCCCGCGATGATCCAGATGAGCTCCCGGTAGGGCGACGGCCGGCTCTCCATGGGCTCCGCGTGCACCACGATGAACAGGGGCATCGTGATCTCGGCGCGTTCGCCCTTCCGGAGCTGCTTCTGGGTGTACCAGGTGTGGTTCTTGAGGAAGAACCCGTAGAGGCGCACGTGCTGGTTGTCCTCGCCGGTGACCCCCTCGTACGCGGAGAGCGGGAACGCGGAGATCGCCTTGAAGACGGTGTTCCCGTAGAAGTCGCTCATGATCCCGAGGACATCCCACTCGTTGACGCCCCAGGCGCTGCCGCTCCGCGGCACCGCGTCCCACCCCTCCCGCACGTCGTAGGCGAGGAGGCCACGCGTCCGGAACAGCTTTCCGCGTGCCCCCTCCGTGACGGGACGCCGCGAGTCGGCCTTGTCGGACTCCACCTCGTCGGACCACGCAGAGAACTGCTCCTGGTCCCACACCTCGACGGGGAGTTGGCCGCTCTTGATGCGCGCGAGGATCTCGTCGTGGCCGACCTTCCTCGCCCACTGGATCATCTCGTAGAGCGCCGGCTCCTCGATGTTCTTCGTCTCGGAGAGGAAGCGGTCGTGGACGTCGTCCCAGTCCGCCTCGCCCGGGTGGTCGATCGGAGCGGCCGGCGGCAGGACCTTCCGGAACGCCTCGGTCGGGGGCTGCGCCACCAACACGGGGATGGGATCGCGAACGAGGATGCCGCCGAAGGTGCCGGTACGGCGCTGGGCGTAGATCCCCCGGACGAGGAGGCGATCGCCCTCCTTCAGATACTCGGTGCTGAAGTCGAGGGCGTCTTCGGGTCGCCCCTCGAACGGATCGGACTGGAGGGCGTGCTTGAGAACGAGCACCCGCCCGCCGTCCTTGCCCTCGAGGAGGAGTGTCCAGAGCACCTCGCCGGGTTCGCCCGGCGAGGTCGCCTTCCCGCTCCAGGCCTCGGCGGCCAGGGACACGAGCGTCCCCTGCAGCCGGAAGAGGCCGCCGCGGGCCGCTTCGAACGGCCGCGCCGCGAGCTCGGCGATGGTCACCCGCTCGGGAGCGATGCCGAGCTTCCCCTGCGACAGCGGCAGAAGGTAGTCCAGCGCCTGGCGTTGCCACCCCGCGTGGGCGAGGTCGTCGTCGGCGGTCGGAATCCGGTCGCGGTCCACGGCGGGGGCGGCGGGGCCGGCCTCGGGACTCTCGGGGGCCTTGGGCAGATCCTTGCCGCCCGGCTCCGGCGACTGGACCGCGATCATGAAGACGATGGCGCCGACCGCCAGCAGGGCGGCCATGTAGACGCGCAGCCGGGTCTGCGTGCCGCCCGTTCGGGACGGCGCGCGCTCCGACGAGGAGGAATCGAGCATCGGACGTTCCTGGGGGGGCGGGCCGGACGGTCGTCGTGCGACAATCCTACGCCAGCCCCCCGCATGACGCAGACCATCCCCACGAAGATCCGGACCCGGCAGGATTTCGAGACCCTGCTCGTCCTCGCCACGAACTACGAGGAGAAGCGGCCCCCGCTCGCCGGCGTGGATCCGTTCAAGCTCGATCGCGTCGAGCGGATGCTGGCCGCGATCGGCGACCCCCAGCGGGGCCCGCGAACGGTCCACGTGGCCGGGAGCAAGGGAAAGGGGAGCACGACCCGCCTGCTGGCGTCCGTGCTGGGGCGCGCGGGCCTGGGTCCGGTCGGCCTCTACACCTCGCCCCATCTCCAGGACCTGTCGGAGAGGGTCGTCGTCGACGGCCACCCGGCGACGGACGCCGAGATGGCGGCCGCGGCGGACCGGTTCCTGCCCTACGTGGTCCGGACCTCCGGCACGAGCGACGCGCCCACCTTCTTCGAGATCATGACAGCGGTCGCCTGGCTGATCTTCTCCGCGCGTGGGTGCCGCGCCGTCGTGCTCGAGACCGGCCTCGGGGGGCGGCTCGACGCCACGAACGTCTGCGCGCCCGAGCGGACCGTGATCACGACGATCGAACTCGAACACACGCAGATCCTCGGAGACACGCTGGAGGCGATCGCCGGGGAGAAGGCCGGGATCCTGAAGGCCGGCGTGCCCGCCGCCACCGGCGCCGAAGGCGTGGCCCTCGACGTGATCCGCGCCGAGGCCTGCCGGCGCGGCGCGCCGCTCGCCGTCGTGGGCGAAGACCTCGTGGTGCTCGGCGCCCGCGTGGGGCCGGGCCCCCGGACCGACCTCGCGCTCCGGATCGACGCCACCCCCATCGACGTCTCGCTCCCGGTGGCCGGCGAGCACCACGCGACGAACGCGGCGCTGGCCGCCTGGGCCGCGCTCGGCCTCGGCGTAGAGCCCGAGACGATCGCCGAAGGGATGCGCGCGGCGCGCCTGCCGGGAATCCTCGAGACCCTTCCCGGCCGCCCGCCCGTCGTGATCGACGGCGCCCACACGGAGGCGTCCGCCCGGGCGACGGCCCGCGCCGCCAAGGCGGCGTGGCCCGACCGGCCGTGGGTGCTCCTGGTGGGCATGCTGGAGGGGAAGGATCCGAGGCGGGTCCTCGCGCCCCTCCTCGACGGAGCCGTCGCCGTGGTCACGACGACGCTTCCCACGCCGCGCACCCTCGAAGCCGAAGTCCTCGCCGACACCGCCCGCGCGCTCTCGTCCGTCCCCGTGGAGGCCATCGCCGATAGGAAGGCCGCGCTCGCGCGGGCGCGCGCGCTCGTCCCGGGGGAGGGCTACGTGCTGGCGACGGGGAGCCTGCGCATGGCGGGATTCGTACGGGGGGCGCTGCTTGGGAACGCGGGCTAGCGTGCCGTGCCGGAAGTTCCTATCCATGAGGCCGTGCGGCACGCTGGCCTGGGGGCGATCGGCCCCCTTCGTCCTCCGTGCGTACGGTCGTACGCGGCGTCGTCCTCATGGGGCGTCCGGCTCCCCATCCACCGCGCCGATCGGAGGCGAACGCCGCGGAGGGACACCCTGGGAGGGGGGCCAACGGGCGTCTTCCCTGGCACACGAAGTTGCGACTCAGGAGACTAGCGGAGGAGACGCGCCCGCGCCCCCCCCACCCCGCCCGCCGGGCCCGAGGCGCGTGCGATGGCGTCGTGTCCAGCTCAGGACGTCGCTCGTCGAAGCGCAGCGGAGCGGAGCGGAGCCAGCGGCAACCCTGTGCCTGGGTCGGTACCGTCGTGTTCCGCTTCGAGGGCCCCCCCCGGCAACGCAACCGGAGGCCCGGTCCGCCACGGGGGAACCGCAGTGCCCTCCCGCCCCCGGGATGACCGCCCCAGGACCGCGAGCCGACGTCCCGCGGACGAGATCGCGTCGGTCCTCGTCCTGACTCGGTACGTCGGGCCCGTCAGAGATCCTCGAGGATCCGGAGGTAGGACTCGTAGCGGAAGCGCGCGATGCGGCCCTCTTCGACGGCACGTTGGACGGCGCAGGCGGGCTCCTCGCGGTGGAGGCAGTCGGGATAGCGGCACCCGGGGGCCACGGCCGCGAGGTCGCGGAAGAGCCAGGGGAGGTCGCGGCGGGGGATGCCGAAGAGGCCGAACTCGCGGACGCCCGCGGTGTCCACGAGCGCGCCGTCCTCGCCGAAGGGGATCCACGCGGCGCCGGTGGTCGTGTGCCGACCGCGGGTCGTGACGACGTTCACGTCGCCGACCAGGAGGCCCAGGCCGGGCTGGAGCGCGTTCAGCAGCGACGACTTCCCGACGCCGCTGTGCCCGCAGACGACGCTCTGCCGGCCCTCCAGAGCCCGGCGGAGGTCGTCGAGGCCCGTGCCCTCGGAGGCGCTCGTCTCGACGACCGGATAGCCCAACGCCCGATACGTCGCGAGCTGTGCCGGGGGCTCCTCCGCGAGGTCCATCTTGTTCACCACGAGGAGACCGTCCAGGTCGCTGAAGGCGACCACGGCGAGGATGCGGTCCACGAGCCCGCCGTTGAAGGGCGGCGCGGCGGCGCTGCTCACCACGGCGACCTGGTCCACGTTCGCGACCATCACATGCTCGACGTGGCCGCGACCCACGGCCGGGCGCGAGAGGGTGCTGCGGCGGGGGTGGACGCCGGTGACCACGCCGCGGTCCTCCACCGTGTGCACGACGTCGATCACGTCGCCCACCGCGAGCGGCGACTTCTGCCCCGTGCGGTCCTTCATGTGGATCCGACCGCGGACTCCGCAGAACAGCGTTCGGCGATCGCCCTTCAGGCCGTCCCGTTCCTCGTCCAACCGGACGACGCACCCGCGCGCGTCGAGACGCAGGACGCGGGCGCCGAGCCGCTCTCCCTCCACGGGGCGCGGGGCGTTCACGCGGCGCTCCGCAGCAGCCAGGCGAGGGCGACGCTCCCGGCGACCGCGACGTTCAGCGACTCGACCTCGGGGCGGATGGGGACGGCCACCGTCCGGGCCGCCGCGGCGCGCGCCGCGGCGCCGGCGCCGTGGCCCTCGCTGCCCAGGACGAGGACGAGGCGCTCGGGGGCGGGACCCGCGGCGAAGAGATCCGCGCCCCCGGTGTCGAGGAGCCAGACGGGACGGCCGGCGACGGCCGCCGCGATCCGCTCCGCGTCGTCCCGCGCGAAGGGGAGGCGGAGCGCGGTGCCCGCCGAGGCCCTGAGCGCCTTGGCCCCCACCGGGGCGGCGCTTCCCGCCCCCGCGAGGACGCCGGCGGCGCCGAAGGCGGCCGCGGAGCGGAAGAGGGCGCCGACGTTGCCCGGATCCTGCACGCCGTCGAGCCAGAGCAGGAGGCCGGGGAGGGCGGCGAGGTCGGCGAGCGGGCGCGCTGGGTCGCGGATGACGGCGACGGCGCCCTGGGGCGTGACCGTCCGCCCCAACCGCTCGAAGTCGCGCGCGCGGCCGGTCCCCACCGGCAGGCCCCGTTCGCGCGCGAGCCGGCCCAGGGAGTCCTCGGCCTCCTCGCGAATCCACACTTCGACGACGGCGCCCGTCGGAAGCGCGTCGCGGACCGCCTTGGGCCCCTCGAGCAAGCAGAGGTCCGCGGGCCCCCTCCCCCTCGCGATCGCGAGGAGACGCAGGCGATCGGCCCTCGTCATGGACGCCGTCACGCGCGGCGTCGGCCCAGGCGCTCGACGGCGTGCGCCATGTCGGGGGGGAGAGGGCTCGTGAGCACCAGGCGCTCGCCCGTGATGGGATGGTCGAGCTCCAGCCGGTACGCGTGGAGGGCCAGGCGCTCGAGGAGCGGGCGCGACGGCGTCGGCCGTCGGGGATCCGGATCGTAGAGGGGGCTGAGGTCGCCGTAGAGGTGGTCGCAGAGGATGGGGTGTCCGAGGTGGCGCATGTGCACGCGGAGCTGGTGCGTGCGCCCCGTCAGGGGCTGCAACCGGACGAGCGAGTGCCGGGCGAAGGCGCCCTCCACCCGCCAACGGCTCCGCGCCACCTGTCCGTCGGAACGGACGGTCTTGTGGAGTCCGGTGGAGCCGTTCGGATCCGGGCCGATCGGCGCGTCCACGATGCCCCGGGGCGCGTCGAGCGCGCCCTCCACGAGCGCGAGGTAGGTCTTCCTCACGTGCCGCGCGGTGAAGGCGTCCGTCACGGCACGGTCGGCCTCCCGGTGCTTCACGAAGAGCACGACGCCGCTCGTGTCCTGGTCGAGGCGGTGCGCGAGGCGCGGCACGACGTCCCGGGACGGATCCTCGGGGCATCGATAGCGCGCGTGCAGCTTGTTGATGAGGGTCCCGTGGCGGATCCTCCCCACCGGGTGCACGCACAGGCCGCTCGGCTTGTCCACGGCGGCCAGATGCTCGTCTTCGTAGAGGAACACGAGGTCGTCGGCGGTCTCCCGATCGGGCACCGACGGGTCCACGGGCAGCCGCACGGCGATCGTCTGCCCCGTCCGGACCCGCAGGGAGGGCTTCGCCGCGCGCCCGTCCACGAGGACGTCCCGGCCGTCCAGCAGCCTCTGGAAGTGGGCCCGACTCTTCCACGGGTAGTGGGCGCGCAACAGGGCGTCGAGCCTCATGCCCGCCTCGGACGCCTCCGCGCGGAAGGTGAAGGTCCGGATCGGACGGGAGAGATCGAGGTAGGAGCGCTCGAGCCACGGCATGCTCCCCATTGTGACAGATGGCGCCGCCTCGATTCTCAAGAGCGCATCGTGAGCCACAGGGCGAGGCCGATGCTGCCGAAGTCCACGACCGGAAACCACGCCAGGAAGGCGGGGTTCAGGCTTCCCGCGCTCGACAGGCTCGCGGTGAGAAAGCTCGCCCCGAAGAAGATGGCGCTGCTCGAGAGGGCCGCGAGGGTCCCGGGGATGGCGCTCCGCCGGCCGAGCACGAGGCAGAAGGGCAGGCTGGCCAGCAGGAGGACGAGGGGCACGAACGCGCGGGACAGGAGCTGGTGATAGAGCATCGCCAGGCGTGGGTTGTCCGGATCGGCCTCCAGGAGCGCATGGGCCTCGCGCGCGGAAAGCCCCAGCGCCGCCTCCTTGAGCACGCTCACCTCGAAGAGGTCGAGGCTCGCCTCGAGCGGCACCTTCTTCGACGCCGGGATCCGGACGCGGCGTGGCGGCCCGGCCTCCACGGGGATGCGGAACGCCGTGCCGTCGGCCTCGGCCACCCAGTGGCCGGACTCGTCCCAGCGGAGCTCGGGGTAGGTACGGATCTCCTCGAGGACGCCGTCCGGGGATCGGATCGTGAGCATGGCCGACTCGAGCACCTTGTCCATGGGACGGAACGCGGCCACGGAGAGCCGCGCTCCGCCGGGGTCGTCGAAGTGGCCGATCTTCGTGATCCGCTCGGGCTCCGACTTGTTGAGGAGGCGGTCGAGCGTCATGTTGCGGCGGCTGAGGGTGGGAACCAGCGTCTCCTGGACGCCGAACAGCACGCCGCCGACCAGCACGCCGGAGAAGACGAGCGGCCAGGTGATGCGGCGGGTCGAGACGCCCGCGGTCACCAGCGGGGCGATTTCGTTCATGCGGGTCAGGCGCGACAGGGCGAAGGCCGCGGCGAGCACCGTCGCCAGCGGGATGATCTGCATCCAGATGAAGGGGATCAGGGTCGCGTAGAACTCCGCGATGACCGCGAGCGGCGAATAGCCCCGCTCCTGGATCGGTTCCCAGTACTTCACGAATCGGGACAGGCGGTCCGAGAGGTGGATCACCATCACGATGACGGTGAAGAAGAGCAGGATCGCGAAGAAGGCGCTCCAGTAGAAGCGCAGGACGTAGCGGTCGTGGCGACGAAGGAGCCTCATCGCCTGAACGCCACGAGCAGCAGGACGAACCCGAGCCCTCCCACGATCACGTCGGCGGCCCACATCGCGATCCACTGCGGCACCTGGTCGGATCCACCCATCGAGTGACCGGCGAGGAAGATCGGGAAGTACAGGAGCACGGGTGGGAGGAACCCCAGGAGGAAGTCGCGCACGCGCCGGCCGGTGGGAGGGAGGAGCAGCGAGACGCTGAGCGCGAAGAGCCCGAGCACGATCGGGGCGAGGCCCAGCGCCAGGCTGCCGTGGAGGGCCCGGTTGATCCGGTACGTCGAGCCGCGCCACACGCCGCCGCGGGCTTCGGCGTAGAGGAGCTCGGGCAACGTCATGTCGCGCGGTCGCTCGAGGAACCGCCGCGTGCCGAAGAACTCGTTGAAGAGGACGCTCGCGCCGATCTTCTCCACGCGTCCCAGTTGGAGCCGGAGACGCGGGTTGCCCTCGATCACCGTGTCGCTCCCGCTCGCCGCGCGGACCACGTTCGCCTCCTCGAAGAGGAACTCCAGGGCGTCCGTGTCCTCCCCCTCCGACGTGCTCCAGATCGTCACCTTGCGGGCGAGCACCTTCATGTCCAGCTCGCCGTCGGGATTCCGCCGGTCGAGCTCCACGTTCCAGAACGCGCCGTCGGCGTAGCGCGAGAAGGAGAAGCGCCCGTGGTTGAGCGTCACGGTGCGATCGACGCGCCGGAGCGACGTGAGGAAGACGGGGAGGTAGCGCTGGACGTCCGCGCGGACGGCCCGCTGGGATTCCGGGACGTAGTACGCGTTCAGCGCCGTCGTCATCACGGAGAGGACCGCGGCCACGGCCAGGACCGGCAGGGCCACCACCTTCAGGTGGAGCCCGGCGGCCTTGAGCGCCATGATCTCCTGGTCGCCCACCCAGCGCCCGATGACGAGGCTCACCGAGGCGAGGAAGGAGAAGGGAATGCTGAAGGACAGGGTCAGCGGAAGCATGCTCGGCAGCAGCTCGAGCATGAGATCGACGCCGGTCCCCTGCCCCTTCGCCACCAGCCGGATGGTGAGTCCGCCGAAGATGACGGTCGTCACGACGGCCAGCACGCCCAGGAAGATGAAGAGCAACTCCCCGAGGAGAGCGCGCTGGAACCGGAGCATCGGGCGGAAGGACCCTCCCCGTCGGCGGAGCACCGATTGGCCGGCATTATGCGCGAAGCGCGCGACGTGACCGCCGAAAGTGGCTGTCCGGCATGAGGCGACGTGGATCGGTGGCCCTCTCGCGACGACGACGCGGCGTCCGGGTGCATCGCTCGGGTTCGAAGCCAAGGTGCGAGGGGGGGGGCGACCCCGCAGGGTCGCGGACGACGAGCAACCGAGGCTCCGGACGCGAGATGCGGGGCAGGGCCGCGCGATTCGGCGCCAGTTCGTGAATAGTGCGGGCTACGATGCGCCACCGCTGATGGCGTGGTGGGCACCCGACCGGGAGTCGAAGGGCCGCGAGGCACTGCTTCGCTGGCGGTCCTCGGCGTGGGCGTCCCTCCCGGAGGGGTTCGAGCGCGTGGGGGCGCTCCGGTCGATGCGCGTCGTCGCCCGCGGCCCCTGGCCGGGCGGGGGCTCCGTCTACGTGAAGCGTTCGCGACCGGTGACCCGCCTCGATCGCCTCCGGCGCCGCCTCCTGGGAGGTCCCGGCGCCCGCGAGGGGAGGGTCCTGCTCGCCCTCGCCGACGCCGGCGTGGCGGTCCCCCGCGTCGTGGGCTTCGAGCCCGACCTGCTCGTCACGGAGGCGGTCCCGGGCGCGACGGCCCTCGAACCCTGGGCCGAGGCCGGACGGGAGCAGGCGCGCGCCGTCGGCGCGTTCCTGGGCACCGCCTGGCGGGCGGGCCTCCGTCACCGGGACCTCCACGGGGCGAACCTCGTCCGCTCGGCCGAGGCGATCGTGCTCGTGGACGCCGGGGGGGCCCGCCTGGGGCGCCGCCCGCCGCGGCTCCTCCCCGTCCTCGCCCGCGCCCGCCACGCCGTCTTCGGGGGAGCCTCGCTCGCCCAGGGCCTGCGGGGCCTGCGGGCCTTCCTCGACGCGGCCGGCCTCGCCAGCGATGCGGCGGCCCGCCGCGCCCTCGCCGCCCGGGTCGAGGGGGCGGCCCGCCGGGTCGCCCGCCGCTACCGCCGCGGACGCGACCGGCGGGCGACCCGCAGCGGACGCCACTTCGAGGTCTTCGCGCGTCCGGGCGGCGTGCGCGGCGTGCGCCGCCGCGACGGCCCCGCGGCGTGGCGGGAGTCCGTCGCCCGCTGGCTCGAGGCGGACCCCGAGGCTGCCGTCCCGATGAAAGCCGGTGGGCGCGTGATGCGGTTCCGTCCGGACGGGGAGCACGACGTGGTGCTCAAGCGCTACGACGCCGCGGCGAAGGGGCGGCTTCCCCGCGCGGTCCGCGCGTTCCGCCGCCAGGTGGAACTCGAGCACCGCGGGGTCGCCGCCCCCCGGGCGTGGCTCGCCGCCTGGCGGGCGGGCGACGAGAGCATCCTGCTCTCCGAGCGGATCGACGCCGTGGACCTCCACGCCTTCGTCGCCGGGGGCGCGTGGGAGGAGCGGTCGCCCGCCGAGCGACGTCGGCTCGCCGAGAGACTGGGGCGCTGGCTGCGGAGCCTCCACGAGGCGGAGATCTCGCACCGCGACCTGAAGGCGCCGAACGTCCTTCTGGCCGTGGCGGGGACGCCGCGGTTCTGGATCGCGGATCTCGAGGGGGCCCGCGTACGCCGGGGCGCGGTCGCCTGGACGCGCCGCGCGAAGGACCTCGCGCGGCTCGACGCGAGCCTCGATCTCCCGCGGACGACGCGCCTCCGGGCCTTCGAGGCCTACTGGCGCGTCCATCCCCGTCCCCGCCCGTCCCGGCGCGCCTTCCTGCGCCGGGTAGCCCGGCACGTGACCCGAAAGCGCGGGCCCTCCGGCCGCCCGCGCTAGTGTGCCGTGACGGACGTTCCCACTTGGGGCCTGGCCGGGAATGCGTGTTGAGGAGGACGCTCGGATTCGCGCCGGATGTGGTCATGACGAGGGAACGGATCCGGAGGCGTAGCGCCAGCTACGCTGAGGAATTCGCGACCGAGGAAGGGCCGCAGACGGCGTGAAGGCGAGTGGGAAGGGCGACGGTTGGTCACGGACGGGCCCTTGGCGCGCCGTGACAGGCGGACGCCGCGGTCGGCGAGGAGGCAGCGCCCGCAAGACGTCCTTTCCTGCCGACGCCCGTTCGGGAACGATGCGGGCTGGGAGCCCCTCCTCGATTCCGTTCAGGAAGTGTCAAGATGCGGCACGAGTCTGGCCGATGGGGATTCCGTGAGGTGGGGACCGGGTCCGCCCGGAAGGGGAACGGCGACCAGAGACGCGCCCGCTCCGAGACCAGGATGCCCGGGCGCGACGTGTGGAGCCCTCGCCATGAGTCGTCCCTTCGCAACCTCCTTCGTCCTGCTCCTCGCCGCGTGCCTCGCGGCGTTGCCGTTGGCCGCCTGCGGCGGCGGCGGCACGGGTTCGGGCGGCCAGACCGTCGTCGCCCAGCTCCCGCAGGCTCCGACGCCGGACGACCCCGCTTCGCCCCCCACCCCGGATCCGACGCAGGATCCTGCCCAGGATCCCCCGGCCGACGAGCCGTCCGCCGAGGACCCGCCCGCGGACAACCCGCCGTCGGACGAACCGTCCGACCCGCCCGCCGAGCCGCCCGCCCCGCCGAAGCCGCCGGCGGCGCTCCCGTCGTTCGAGGGGCTTCCTCCGATGCGCGCCGCCGTCTTCGATCCGGCGGAGAACGTGCTCTGGGCCGTCCCGACGGCGGGCGGTGAGCTGTTCCGGTGGCAGCCGGGCGACGAGGCCCCGCTGCCGGTCGGGTCGCTCGACACGCAAGACGTCCGCGGGCTGGCCATCGACCCGATGCGCTCCGTCCTCTACGCCATCGCGGACGACGACCCGAACCCCGACGACCGCCTGCTGCGGATCGATCCGCACTCGCGGGAGGTGGCGGCGATCGGAACGATCACCGGCTACGGACACCTCGAAGGCCTCGCGTGGCACGCGTCGCTCGGTTGCCTGTTCGCGACCGACACGACGGCGGGCGTCCTCGTCCGGATCGACCCCGAGACGGCGGAGCCGACCCTCGTCGGCTCGCTCGGCGCCTACACGGACCTCCGCGGGCTGGCCCCGGATCCCGAGGGCGGGCGCCTCTTCGCCGCGGACGCCACCGCGAAGGTCATCGTCGGCGTGGACGTGACCACGGGCCGGACGACCCGCCTCACCGACGCGGGCGATGCGGCGATCGAGGCCCTGGCGTACGACGAGGACGCCCAGCACTTCGTCGCCGCCTCGGTGGAGCCCGCCCGCCTGTGGGTGTTCGATCCCATCGGGGCGTGGATGGCCTACGCCGACATCCGGGCGCTCGCGTGGGACCCGACGCGGGAGAGGCTCCTGGGTAGCTACCCCCCGAACGGCCTCGTCGTCGCCATCGACCCGGAGACCGGCTGGAAGCGTGGAATCGGCTACGTGCCCGTCGCGGGCATCGAGGGCCTCGCGTTCGACGCGGGGAGCGACCGGCTCTTCGCCGTCTCCGGGGCCACCCAGACGCTCTACGAGCTGTCGCCCGACGACGCGTCGATCCGGACGCAGCATCCGCTCGTCGGCGCGCCCGCACCCTTCACAGGGCTGTCCTCCCTCGCGTACGCGAACGGGGCGCTCTACGCGAGCGATCGCACCACCCAGGATCTCCTGCGGATCGAGACGGCCACGGGGAACGCCGTCGTGGTGACCACGCTGGCGGCGTGGCCCGGCATCGAGGGGCTCGCCACGGATCCCCTGCGGGGCGAGATCCACGCCTGGTCCAACGCGACGCAGACGCACCTCGTCATCGACCCCGCCAACCCCTCCGCGCCGCGCGTCGTCGCGCAGGGGCCGTACACCGACCTCCGCGGCCTGGGTTGGGTACCCGCCTCCTCCAGGCTCTACGGCTCGGACGCCACGGCGAAGGCGCTGGCCCTCGTCTACGAGGCCGAGCCGCCCGCGCTCGGCTACGACGACGTCCGGGCCCTCGTGTACCGCGCCGACACGGGGCGATGGATCGGCTTCGACGCCCCCACCGCCACGTTCATCGAGATCGACCCCGTCCTCGAACTCGGCATGCCGTTCCTCACATGGGAAGGCAGCGCGGTCGAGGGCATGACCTACGATCCGGCCGCCCGGGTCGTCCTCGCGGTGGACGGCGCCACCGGCAGCCTCCACGCGATCGACGACGGATGGCAGTCCACCCTCGTGGGGGAGGCGGGGGTCCTCGCCGCCTACGACGTCAAGGCCCTCGCCTACGACGAGGCGGGCCAGGTGCTCTACGCCGTGGACGACGCCTCGAACCGCCTGCTCGCGATCGATCGGGCCACCGGCGTGGCGACCGTGGTGGACCCGACCGGCGACGGACTCGGTTTCGACACGATCGAGGCGATGGTGTTCGATGCGAGCGTGGGGAGGCTCATCGCCCTGGACCGCCAGACGGCCAGCCTCCTGAACGTGGACGTGAACACCGGCGTCGGCAGCGCCTACGCCGTCGTGCCGGCCGCTGACGTCCACGCCATGGCGCTCGTGCCCGGCCAGCCCCGGCTCTGGCTCGTCGCGGGAAGCGACCTCTGGGTCGTCGCTCGCGACACCGGCGAGATCGTCCCGGATGCGGAAACGCCGAAGGCGACGCGGTCGCTCGCCGAGGCGCCGCCCGTCCGTCTGCTCTGGCCGCGGGGGGACGTGGCGGCGGACGCCCTCGACACCTGCGCCTTCGAGGTGAACCCCTCCTGGGAGGGAGACCTCGTGCTCGAGTTCCTCCATGGAAACGACGTGATCTTCCGCACGACCCTCGCGCCGCAGGATCTCCTCGCCGAGTTCGAGATCCCCGTCTCCGTCCGACGGGCGATGGCCCTCGGCCAGGAGGTGTCCTGGCGGGCCGCCTCGGCCAGGGCCGACTTCGTGCCGGTGGACGCGCGCGTGGCGCACGAGCAGATCGCCCGCGTCCTCGCGCATCCCACGATGACGGACCGGAGCGCCTGGGAACGCGACCTGGTGAAGGCGTTCCTCCTCGACCGCTACCGCCTCCACGCCGAGGCGCTGCGCGTCGGGCTCCAGGTCTTCCGCGAGCACCCGGAGCGCAAGGCGTCGGCCACGGCGCTCCTGCGCTCGCTCGGCTACCTGCAGCTCGCGGACTCGACGCTCGGCGCCCGCGCAAGGAGCGTCCTTCTCGGCGGCTCCTGAAGGATGACCGAATCCGACGTCAATCGGTGAGGGTGGCGAGCTTCTCCCGGGCCTTCTCGACGAGGGGCTCGATCCCGTAGTTGTCGATCATGCGGAGCAGCCTCGCTCTCGCGGCGACCTGGCGGTCTTCGTGGATCAGGTGGTCGACATCTATCAGGTCGCGTTCGAGGGCGGCCTTCGCTTCCTGCTGGAGGCTCTCGATCGCGGCATCGACGCGCCGGGCGAACTCCTCGTAGGGCTTCGGCGCCAGCAGGTACGCCTGGTTTCGCCGCGCGTCTCGATAGAGGTCGATCGCGTCGGCAAAGCGGGTCTCCACGACGAGCGGCCGGGCCTCCGCCGCGAGGTCTTCCAGCATCGCCCCGACGTCGGCCTCCTTCGCGGCGTGCTCCTTCAACAGCCGTCGGTACGTCTCCCAGGGCTCCCCTTCGCCCGTGTCCACCAGCTTCTCCGCCGTCGTGCTGCGGCCGTAGTCTCGCAGGAAGGCCTTCAGCTTCTCGACGACCTGGTCGTCGGTGAGGGCGTCCTCGGGGGGATCCTCGCCCGGAACCGCGACCCGCCCGGCCAGCGCCTGCGGCAACCACTGCGCGCCTTCCAGGTCGTTGGCGCTCTGCCGGTCGCGCTCGTTGGCGATCCGCTGCCAGCGGTCGGCGGCCGCTTTCACGTCGTCGTAGCCGATCTCGTCCTGGCCGGCGTTCCGCAACGCGTACTCGGCGGCATCGCGCGGTTCGCCCTTCTTCTCGTAGATCGCGTGCGCGGCCATCAGGACCTCGCCGTTGTCCACGCCCGACTGACGGATGATCAGGATGACCACGCCGAAGACGATCGCCGCGCCGATCATGGCGATCATCGGGACGAGGGCGGGATCGCGCTTCGACTCGCCGTCGTCCTTCCGGCCGCGACGGCGGCGCCCGGGCCGGGAGCGGCTGGGCTTGGGAACGCCCGGGGCGGCCTCCGGCGACGCGGCGACGTCGGTCGCAGGAGCGGCCGCCCCCTCGGCGCCCGCGGGTGGTGCGCCGGCCGGCGCGGCTGCGGCGGGCGCCGCGCCCTCCGCGACCGGAGGCGGCGTCGCCAGGCCGGCGGCCCCGGGCGGGGTGGCCGCTTCGGCTGGGGTGGGGACGGCCGGCGCGATCGCAGCCTCGAAGCCGATCCGGACCTCACCGATCTGGAGCGTGTCCCCGGGTTCCAACCACCGCTGGTTGCGGAAGCGGCCGTTCACGCGCGTACCGTTCTTGCTCTCGAGATCGATGTACTTCCAGCGCCCGTACACCTTGCGGATGCGGCCGTGGAGCTTGCTCGCGCGCCGGTCGCCGAGCTGGATCTGGTTCGGGGCGGCGCGGCCGATCCCGACCTCGTCCTCGAGGATCTCGTAGAGAGTCTTCTTGCCCTGTTCCTCGATCGTCAGCTTGGGCACGCCGTCTCCTCGTCCGGGTCAGCGATGGTGGTCGGCGCCTCCCGCCGCGGCGGGAGTCTCGCCCGGGATCACCGGCTTGTCGCCGCCTCCCGTACCGTAGTTCTGCGTCCAGAGCCTCCCGGCCTGGCCGACGCCCTGGTCCGTCCAGAGGCTCAGGATGTTGCGATGGTGCCCGCTGGAGTGGACCCACATCTCGTGGGCCTGCTCGGGGCTCGACGCGCCCGCTGCGATGTTCTCGGACATGCCGAGCCCCGTGTACCCGGCCGCCTGGATGCGGTCGAACGGGCTGGTGCCGGGCTCGCCCGTCCTGGGGTTGGGCGGCGCGAAGTGGCTGAAGTAGCCCCGCGCCTGCATGTCCAGGCTGTGGCCTCGCGCGGACCGGACGAGCCGGTCGTCGATCCTCACGGCGTAGAGCGGCACGGGGGACCCCTGGATCCGTCCCTCGTCCAGGACGCGCGCGGCGGTGTCGTCCGTGATGGCCTCGTAGGAGGCCGGCCCGGGCTTCACGGCGACCATGTAGCCCATCATCCGGCGGTACTCGTTCGTGACCCGCGTCTGGTCGCGCTCCGTCGCCGTCGCCTCGGCCGTGCGCGCCGGGTTGTACGTCTGCATGACCCAGTCGTTGTAGGCGAACAGCCGCTTCTCGGCGTCGTTCAGCCAGAACGTGCGAATGGTGGTCGGCCCCTGTCCGACGTACGCCGCGATCGGCGCGATCCTCTTCGCGAGCTCGGAGGTGTCCACCTTCAACGCGCGGATCTCGCCCACGACCTCGTCCCACTCGTCGAAGACGCGTCCGAGGCGGCCCTCGCGCGCGAGATCGAACTTGAACGGGTCGTCCCACACCTCGCGCACCAGGGCGACGCGCCGGTCGATCTCCTTCTGGACGGCCTGGTACTCACGGCTGGCCTTGTTGGCCGGATACGGGTAGTGCTTCTCGTCGAAGATGGCGAGCAGGGCGCTCATGCGACGCTCGTCGAGCTTGGCGCGGAGCGCCTTCATCTTCTCGAGCTTCTTGAGCGTGGGAACCTTCTCGATGCGGGCGAGGATCCCCAGCGCCTTCTCCTCGAGCTTCGCCGCCTTCTCCTCGGCAAGGAGCCGCTCGTAGGTGGGCGCATCGAGAATCTTGCCGCCGTGGACGTGATAGCCGCCGGGAGGCGGCGACGAACGGCCGTAGAGGTAGCGTGCGACGAGCCCGCCGGCCTCCTTCGTCGACTCGCCCGACTGGAACAGGGGTACGAGCACGTCCACGAAGGTCTTCCGGTCGCTCACCGAGGCGGCGAGGACGGCCAGCCCCAGGCGCTCCTGCGTCTCGGGCTTGGGGGGCGTGAGGATCCGCAGCAGGTCGTCGTCGGGCACGTCCTCCCAGGCGATGCGGCGCTCGTCGTCGCCCTTCGCGAGCACCACGCCCTCGTCGTCGGCCTTGGCGATGCGGGCCGCGCCGCCGGAGAGCTTCACCGTCACCCCGGGTCCGTCCGCCGCCCGCTGCGAGAGGTCCGTGACGAGCGAGAGCACGAACGCCATCTCGCGGACCCGGGTCTCCCACTCGGTCCTGAGCAGCCCGGGTTCCGCCTTGTCCACGAGCGTCGAGAAGGCGGCCAGGGCTTCGTGCCACTTGCGCGCGCCGGCGAGGTCCTCCGCCTTGGCGGCGTCCACGAGGAGCTTCGGTTCCGTCTCCTCGGGCGGCAGGATCGGTTCCTCCACGGTCCCGGGCTTGCGGCCCGTTCCCCGGGTGAACCGGAGGAGTTCGGCGATGCGGTCCGCCTGCGGCGTGCCCTCGAGCCCGCGCCAGGCCCGGGCGAGGATGCGGCGGGCCTCGCTCGGGTCGGCGGTGGCGTCGGCCTCCTCTTCGGCGTGCTTGGCGAGCGCGTCCAGGGCCGCGAGGGTCGTGTCCTCGATCCCCTGGAGGCGGCGGAGCGTCGTCGGACGGGGCTCGGGCCACGCCCGGCGGAACGCCGTGAGACGCCGGAGCGCGCCGGCCGGGTCGCCCGCGGCCGTCCGCCGGTCCACCGCGGCGGCGAGCACGTCGAGTGCGGTCTCTTCGTCCACGGCGTAGCGCCGGTCGAGCGCCGTCAGCGCGGCGTTCACCTGCCGCGCGAGGTCCGAGTCGTCGGGCATGGTGGCGGCAAGCTGGATCAGCTCCCCGCGCACCTCGCTGTCCGGCAGGCCGTAGAGGTCCTCGGTGAGGCCCAGCAGCCGGTGCTGGAAAGCGACGCGCTCCGCCTCGCGAGCTCGGTACGAGGCGAGCAGCTCGCGAAGCTGGTCGCCTTCGGGCAGGTCGGGGTGCTTCGCGAGGAAGTCGTCCACCTCCGCCTCGAAGGTCTCCGTGCCGAGGTCGGACGTACCCAGGACCTGGCGCAGGTCGCGGCGGACCCGGGCCTCCTCGCCCGCCTCGCGCGCGCGCGCCCCGAGGCCGAGGTAGACGCCGCCGAGAGCGACGACCCCGAGCGCCAGCCAGACGAAGGCGAGCCGGAGCCCGCGGATCCGCACGCGCGGGGCGGGCGCCCGCGGCGGCAGCGCCACGGGCTCGGGGGGCGGAGGCGGGGCCGGCGCCGGCGCCGCCGGCTTGAGGTCCAACGTGCCCCCCACCACCACGGGGGCCGCCTCGGGCGGCGGGTCCTTCGAGAGGACGACGCGCGTCGCGCCGAGCAACAGCTCGTCGCCGACCCCGATCCCCACCCTCAGGACCCGCTTCCCGTTCTTCCGGGTGCCGCGGGTGGAGCCCAGGTCGCGCGCGATCCAGGTCTCGCCGTCGCCGATCGGCCGGATCCGCAGGTGGCGGCCGGAGACCTTCGGATCGGGGAGGCGGACGTCCATGTCCTCGGACCGGCCGAGGAGGATGGGCAGGGCGCCGAGTTCCACACCCCGACGTTCGCCATCCGGACTCTCGATGATCAACCAGGCCATGGGGCCTCCCTTCGGAGCTGGGGGTCCATGACAAGCGCCGTGCCGCGGGGAGGTCCGCCCCGCGCAGGCGCCGAAGCCCCCATCTTCCGGCCTCGGCGCGATTCGGCCAATTCCGCCGCCCGTGCGGCTTCACACGCCGTCAAGGCGGCTTGACGCCAGGCGGGGCCGCCTTCGGGCGTCGAGGTCAACGCTTGGTGACCTCGACGCCGTAGGCCTCGATCTTGGAGTCCAGGGTCGGGCGGCTGATGCCCAGGAGACGGGCCGCGCCGGCCTTTCGTCCGTGGGTGCGGCGGAGCGCCTCGCGGATCAGACGGCGCTCCAGGTCGCCGGTGACCTCCTTGACGATGTCCTTCATGGGCTTCTCGCCCAGCGCGACGTGCTCCTCGGGCTCCTCCACGGTGCGCCGGACGGTGGAGGAGAGGACGAGCGGCACGATCACCTTGTCCGAGAGGGCCGCCGCGCGCTGGATCTCGTTTCGGAGTTCCCGGACGTTGCCCGGCCAGTCGTGGCGGACCAGCAGGTCCATGGCGTCGTCGCTTACGGTCAACCCCTCGTCCTTCCCGTCCCGGGTGAACTCCTCGAGGAAGTGCAGGACGAGGAGCGGGATGTCCTCCTTGCGCTCGCGGAGCGGGGGCAGGTTCACGGTGATCACGTTGAGCCGGTAGAAGAGGTCCTCGCGGAAGCGCCCCTCCTCGGTGAGCTTGCGCAGGTCCTGGTTGCTGGCGGCGAGGATGCGGACGTCCACCCTCACCTTCCGCTCGCCGCCGACCGGGCGGATCTCGCCCTCCTGCAGGACCCGCAGCAGCTTCTTCTGCATGCTGAGAGCCATGTCCCCGATTTCGTCGAGAAAGAGCGTGCCCCCGTTGGCGGCTTCGAAGAGGCCCTTCTTGTTCGACGTCGCGCCGGTGAAGGCGCCCTTCATGTAGCCGAAGAGCTCGCTCTCGAGCAGGGTCTCGGGAATGGCGGCGCAGTTCTCGCTGATGAACGGACCGGTCTTTCGTGCGCCGTTGAAGTGGATGGCGCGGGCGACCAGCTCCTTTCCCGTCCCGCTCTCCCCCTGGACCAGGACGGGCACGTCGCTGTCCGTGACCTTGTCGAGGAGGTGGAACAGCTCCTGCATCCGGCGGCCGCGACCGATGATCTTGTTGTAGGAGTACTTGAGCGGCGCCTCGCCCTGCTCGCGCAGCACGTGGTCCTTCATCTCCCTGAGCTCGGCGCTCGTCCGCGCCATGCGCTCGGAGAGGATGCGGTTCAGCTCGTCCACCTCGGTCTTCGCCTGTCGGAGGTCCTCGAGGCGACGGGCGTTCTCGGCGTGGAGCTCGGCGTTCTTCAGCGCGATCGCCGCCTGGTCGGCGAACATGCGGAGCAACGGAAGCTGCTCCTCGGCGAAGGCGCCCCGCTCGAAGCGGTTGTCGAGGTAGAGGAGGCCGATCGGCCCGTCGCGGCCGCGCACGGGCACGGTCAGCACCGACCGGAGCCGCAGGCCGGCGATGCTCTCCATGTCCGAGAACCGCTCGTCCTCGCTCGCGTCGTAGATGACGATCGGGTCCCGGCGTTCGATGGTCCGGCGCAACACCGTGTGGCTCACCTTCGCGAGCGCGTCCTTCACGGCTTCCTGGTCGAAGTTCCGCGCCGCCACCACCCGCTTCGGGTCGAGGTCCTCGCCGGCCAGGATGAAGAACCCGCGTTCGGCGCCGGTGAGGTCGATCACGGCGTCGAGGAGACCCTCGAAGATCGCCTTCGGATCGCGCTCCTCGATCATGGCGGAGACCACGGTCTGGAGGCGCCGCGACGCGTCGAGCTCCTCCTCGGCTCCGAGGCCCACGTGCGTGCCCAGCCGGTCGGCGGTGGCTCCGACGTGGCGCGCCGCCCGGCGAAGGCCCTGCGCCCCGTACCGATGGTGGATCTCCTCGACGAGGCGGGTCATCTTCTTCAACGAGGCCATGTCGTCGGCGGCGTCCTCGAACCGCACCCCCACCCGCCCGAGCCGGATGAGGTCCCCGTCCTGCAGCAATCGCTGCTTCACCATGACCTCGCCGACCCAGGTGCCGTTCTTGCTGTCGAGATCGACGATCTTCCAACCGTCGGCGACGGGCTCGATGCGGCAGTGCATGGCGGAGAGGCTGCGGTCGGGGAGTCGCACGTCCGCGACGGCGTTCCGCCCGATCACGACGGGCGTCGTGGCCAGCCGGAACCGCTGCGGCTGGGGTCCCTCGACGATCAACCACGCTTGGGTCTTCACGACACGCGCTCCAGACGGGCGTGGCGCAGGAGCAGACGCTTGGTCCCGTGCGCCACGAAATCGACGGTGACCCGCGCTTCTGCGCCGCGGCCCTGGACGTCGGTGAGGGTTCCTTCGCCGAAGTAGGGGTGGACGACCCGCTCGCCCGTGACGAACGGGGTGTCGCTCTCGCGGACGGCTCCTTCGTCACCCCCGCGGTCCTCACCGAGCCACCCGGAGCCGAAGAGCGAACCCGGCGCGGCGCGGCGCGCCCGGCACTCCCGGAGAGGTTCGGGCACGTCGGCGAGGAAGGGGCTCGGCCGACGCGGCTCCAGGCCCCGGTAGGTCATGCGACGAGCCGCCCAGGCCACGGCCAACCGCTCCATGGCGCGGGTCATGGCCACGTAGAACAGGCGGCGTTCCTCCTCGAGGCTCTCCTCGTCCACCGCGCTCCGCCCGTGGGGGAAGAGGTCCTCCTCCGCCCCCGCGACGATCACGCACGGGAACTCCAGGCCCTTGGCGGCGTGCACGCTCATCAGCGTCACCCGGCCGGACCCGTCCTCGTACGCGTCCTGGTCGGTGACGAGCGCGGCCCGCTCCAGGAACGGGCCGAGGCCGCTCGCCTCGCCCTGGTCGAACTCGTGGGCGAAGGCGATCAGCTCGTGGACGTTCTCCAGGCGGCGCTGCCCGAGGCCGTCCGCCGAGTCCCGCTCCTCGAGCCACGCTCGGTACCCGGACCGCTCCGCCAGCCGTTCGAGGAGCGGCCCGACGGCGCCGTCCGCGGCGGCGCGACCGTCGTCCACGATCGCCAGGAACTCTCGCATTCCCTTGGCCGCGCGCCCGGACAGGCCGGGCACGCCCTCGCGGAGGGCCGCGAAGCACGAGACGCCCCGCTCCGACGCGGCCCGGCGGACCTTCTTCAGGCTCGCGTCGCCGGCGCCGCGCCGGGGCACGTTCACGATGCGATGGAAGGCGGCGTCGTCGTCGGGGTTCGCCACCAGGCGCGCGTAGGCGAGCAGGTCCTTCACCTCCCGCCGCTGGAAGAACTCGACGCCCGCCACCACGACGTAGGGAATCCCGCGGCCGCGGAGCGCGAGCTCGATCGCGCGCGAGTGGGCGTTCACCCGGTAGAAGACGGCGACGTCGCCCAAGGCGAACCCCTCGCGCTGCCACTCGACGATCGTGTCCGCGACGGCGTCGGCCTCGTCCTCCGCATCGCCGCACTGCAGCTCGACGAGCCGGGCGCCGTCCGCCTTGATGGTGAAGAGGCGCTTGGCGTGCCGGCCGACGTTGCGCTCGATCACATGTTCCGCGGCAGCGAGGATTCGCGCGGTGGATCGGTAGTTCTGTTCCAGGACGATGGTGCGCGCGCCGGGGTAGTCGCTCTCGAAGTCGAGGATGTTCCGGACCGCGGCGCCGCGCCAACGGTAGATGCTCTGGTCCGGGTCCCCGACGACGGTCAGCCCACGACCGGTGCCGGTCAGCGTCATCAGGAGGCGCGCCTGGACGCGGTTCGTGTCCTGGTACTCGTCGACGAGGACGTGCGCGAAGCGGCGAGCGTACCACCCCCGGACCTCTTCGTCCCGCTCCAGGAGCTCGAGGGGGAGGAGGAGGAGGTCGTCGAAGTCGAGCAGGTTCGACGCGCGCAGGCGCTCCATGTAGGCCCGCGCCAGGCGATCGAAGTCGGCCTCGTCATCGGGCAGGGACAGATCGAGGGGCTGCCTCCCGGAGCCGCCGTTCTTCCGGAAGGAGAGCTCGGCGGCGACGTCGCCGGGGCGCAGGTGCTTCGGGTCGAGCTCGAGGTCGGCCATCAGCGTGCGGAGCAGGCGGTGCTGGTCCTCGCGGTCGAGGATGGTGAAGTCGGTGCCGACGCCGATGCGCTCGCCGTCACGCCGGAGGATCCACGATCCGAACCCGTGGAACGTCCCGGCCCACACGTCCCTCGCGCCGGGGAGCGCCGTGAGGCGCTCCCTGAGGACGCCCGCGGCCTTGTTCGTGAACGTGATCGCCAGGATGGAGCGCGACGGAAGGCCCCCCGCGATCAGCCACGCGACCCGGCGCGTCAGCACCCGCGTCTTCCCGCTGCCGGCCCCGGCGACGACGAGCAGCGGGCCCGTGCCGTGCGTGACCGCCTCCCGCTGAGCGGGATTCAGGTCCGCGAGGAGGGACTCGCGGCCGGACGTTCCGTAAGGCGACGACGACATTTCCGCCCGGATTGTAAAGTCCTCCTTGCACGGACTCCACGGCCGGCGCCCGCTCGATCCCGGAATTCCGGAGCGCGCGCCCCTCCCGGGCACCCGCCAAGCACGGGCCCTGCGACCGGCATGCCGGACGGACACGTCGGACCCCGAGCCCCCCGGCGGGGGTCGGACGCCCCGGCGGGTCGCGTCCCCGGGTCGCGGGCCTCGGCGGCGGCTACTCGGCGGCGGGCGCGGCCGGCTTGTAGTTGCGCGGGAGCGGCTTCTCGATCACGCCCCGGCGCAGGTACTTGGCGGCGATCTTCACCCGCACGACCCGTCCGTCCACCATCGCCCGCACCTTCTGGATGTTGGGCTTGAAGACCCGCTTCGTCTTGCCGGTCGTCTTCTTGCCCACGCCGCCCTTGGCCTTGGCGAGACCGCGCGTGGTGTACTGGCGGCCGGCTCGGGTCCTCTTCCCGCTGTACTGGCAGACGCGCGCCATGGTGACCTCCGGGGTTCGGCGTTCCTCGGTCGAAGCGCAGCATGGTACGTCCGGCGGGCCGCCGCGCCAGCCTTGGCCCGGACGACCGCCGGCCTCCCGCTCACGGGTCTTCGACGAGACGGCCCAGCGGCGTCTCGAGCACGACGTGGGCTCCGGGGGGAGGGCTTTCGCCCGCCGGCCGCCAGGTCCAGCCGCCCGGCCCGGCCGGCCCCGAGACGGCGGGGACGCCCAGGTGGCACCGGATCAGGCTCTTGAGCCGGGAGTCCTCCGGATCGAACGGACCGCCGACGCGGAGGGGGAGCGGCCCCGCGGCCGCTCGGGCGTGGAGGAGATTCGCCGTTCTCGTCCAGGGACCGCCGACATTCGGGGTCTTGGCGGCGAGCGTCCCGAGGAACACCAGGACGGCCAGGGCGGGTGCCCACCGCACGGCCCGCCGGAAGAGGGCCGGGCGCCGGGGCCACGCCAGCGCCGCGAGAAGCGCCGTCGCCGCCCAGGCGGCGTAGAGGTAGCGGGAGGCCGGGCGCACGGTCAGGGAGGCGCCGACCCACGTGCCGAGCACCCAGACGGCTGCCAGCCGCCACGCCGAAGGAGGGCGGAGGGGGCGGCGGGCGAGAACCCGCGCCGCCGGGAGGAGGATCCACGGCAGGCCGTAGAGGAGGAACCGGCTGCCGAAGTAGAGGAACTGCCGCCCCTCGCGGCCGTGGGCGCCGCCCGCGGCCACGAGCGACGGGGCGACCTGGCGGGCGACGTAGGCGACCCAGAAACCCTCGCCCGTGACCGCCGCGTGCGCCCGATCGAAGAGGAGGAGCAGCAGACCGGCGCCGAGAACGGCGGCGAGGAGACGCCGGGGCGACGGCCGGGTGCGCGGGTCGAGGGCGATCCAGCCGACGAGACCCAGGGCGATCCCCCCGAACACGCCGCGGACGAGGAAGGCCGCCGCGAGGGCGAGGGCGAGGAGGACGGCCCACCCGCGGGACCGGTGGAGCCGGAGGGCGGCGACCACGGCCCCGGCCGTCGCCGCGACGAGGGCGGGCTCCAGGGTGAAGCGCTGGACGCTCCGCAGCACCGGCGCGTGGAGGAGGAAGACGAGGACGGCGAGCCACGCACGCCGCGGCGAGAGCCACGTGCGGGCGAGGGCCCCCACCGCCCAGGCGGCGAGGACGGTCCAGAGGACGTTCGCCGTGCGGGCGGCCGCCTCGCCGGAGAGCACGAATCCGAGGACCGCCGCCGGCCAGAAGGCACCCGGCGGCTGGTCCCGGTACCAGGTCCAGGCGCCGTCGTGGGCCCAGCGGGGGGCCACCCACGCGGCCCCGCCTCCGTCCGCCATCGCCCGGGCCATCGCGGCGTGGAGGCACGAGTCGCCATCGGTGAGGCGGTGGGGGACGAGCGCGGCCCAGAGAAGGGCCAGGGCGATCGCCGCGGCCGCGAGGCGCGCCGGCCACCGCCGGCGCCGCCGCGTCGTCCCGCCCGGGGCCTCGCCTCTCGCCACGATGCGGGGACTCTACCGGAGGGAGCTTCCGGAACCTCGCCCCACGACGTGCGCGAGGAGGCGCCGCACCGCTACCGTGCCGAGGATCCGCCCCCCCACGTCCACGACGACCACGGGGTCCCGGGCCCTGGCGGGCGGACGTCGGGGCGGAGAACGCAAGGAGGGCTCGCCGCCGCCCCCGGGATTTGCTTCCCCCACCGCGGCCCCTGGGGATCCTCCCGGGGGGAGTGCGTGGCCGGTGCTTCCCCGTCGGCCAGGGACCCCCGCGGATGGCACGCGGTTGCATCCGCGTCCGGATCGCGGGAACGCGCGCCATGGCGGCATCGAGACGACGCTCTAAGAAGGCCCGGGAACCGGCCCCGCCCCCCTTCCCCCTGGCCCTGCCCCCGCTGGAGCAGTGGGCGGCCGTCCATACGCATCCGCGCGCCGAGAAGGTGGTCGCGCGCTTCTTCCAATCCAAGCGCATCGGCTTCTACCTGCCGATGAGCAGCGTCCGCCGGGCCTACGAGGGGCGCATCCGCACGTCCTGGGTGCCTCTCTTCCCCGGCTATCTCTTCTTCGACGCCTCGGTGACGGACCGCCATCTCGTCTACGGCTCCCGCCGCGTCGCGCGCGTGCTCAGGCCCGACGACCCCGACGCCCTCCACGTGGACCTGGAGAACCTGGCCCGGGCGGTGGAGACGAAGCCGAGCTTCGAGCCCGCCGACGTGGTCGGCCCGCCGGGAACACCGGTCGAGGTGATCGCGGGACCGCTCGCCGGCGTCCAGGGCGAGTTGGTCCGCCGCAAGGGAGCCACGGGTCTCGTCATCCGCGTGACGTTCATCCACCAGGCCGTGGAAGTGGACATCGACGCCGCGAACGTGCGCGCGGTCGGTGACTGAGAGAACCGGAGGCGATCCGGTCCCGGCGTCAGCGGCGGCGGCGCCGCCGGCGGGTGCGGGGCGCGCCCGAAGGGCTTCCCTTGGGCGGAGCCGGAGACTCGGTTCCGGCGCGCCGCGCCTTCAAGCGCTTCCACGCCTCTTCCATCGCGAGGCAGGCGTCCGTGGCCGACCCGAAGCGGGCGCCGGGCTCCTTCTCCAGGAGGCGCGACACGATCACGTCGATCTCGTCCGTGAGCTCGGGGTCCGTGTCGCCGATGGAGGGAGCGGGCTCGGTCAGGTGGCGCATGACGGCCTCCTGACGCGTGACGGCCGGGAAGGGCACCTCGCCGGTCAGCATGTGGTAGAGGACGCAGCCCAGGGCGTAGAGGTCCGCGGCAGCCGTCAACGCGTCGTAGCCGCGCAGCTGCTCCGGACTCGAGTAGTCGCCCGACGAGTCGCCGGGGTCGCCCTGCGCCGCAGCCGGCTGATGGCGACCGCCCTGCCCGAGGTGGCCGAGCTTCGTCACGCCGTCGCCGGTGATGATCACGTTGTCCGGTCGGACGCGTCCGTGGACCACGCCGTTCTTGTGGATGTACTCCAGCGCGCGAGCGAGCTGCAGCGCAACCAGGACCGCGCGTTCCTCGTCCATCGCGCCGCCGCGCCGGAGCACACGGGAGAGCGTGACGCCGTCGGCGTACTCCATGGCGACGTACGGAATGCCGTCCTCTTCGCCGACGTCGATCCCCGAGACGATGTTGGTGTGGCTGAGTCGCGCCACGGAGCGTGCCTCTTCCAGGAATCCCTGCACGTACCGCGGGTCCTTGGCGAGCTTCGGGTCGAGCACCTTCAGCGCCACGACGCGCCCCAGGGAGAGCTGCTTCGCCTTGTAGACCGCACCCGTCGACCCGCTGCCGACCATCTCCAGGATCTCGAACCCGGCGATCGTCTTCTTCCCGCCCGCGTCGTTCTCCTCGGCCCGGACGTGCGCCAGCGTCTCCGCGTCGACGTGCCCCCGTTCCACGAGGAGCTCCGCCAGCGGTCGTCCGGCGCGGCCCCCGCGCTCCAGCTCGGCCAGCGCGGCGCGCGCCTCGGCCACCTGGTCGTGGGTGACGGCTCCCGTCTCGAGGAGTCGGTCGATCACGCGGTCGTCGGGGCTCATGGGCGCACTCTCCTCCGGCGGAAGACGGGCTCGACCCCGAGGCGCTGGAGGAGGGCGCGCTCGGCGCGCCGCATCCGCCGCCTCTCCGGGGCATCGTGGTCGTCGTGGCCCAGGAGGTGCAGGACCCCGTGGACCGCGTACAGCAAGACTTCATCGTACGCGGGAAGACCCCGTGCGCGTGCTTGTCGCCGGGCCTCGTCCACGTCGATCACGACGTCGCCGACCAGCAGCGGTTCGTCCTCCAGCGGGAAGGCGAGGACGTCGGTGGGCCCCTCCAGGCCGAGGAAACGCCCGTGGAGCACCGCCATCTCGCCATCGTCCACGAGGGCGAAGGAGAGTCGCACCGGCCGCCCGGCGCGCGCGGCCGCCAGGCGGGCCAGGTGATCGAGGGCGCGGCCGAGCCGGGCCCGGCCGCCCGGCACGCGCGCGACGAGCACGGCGACCTCGGCCTCGCCGGCAGGAACGCCCCCCCGCCTCACGGCGAATCCCGCCGCGCGGTGGCGCGGCGCGGGTCCTCCAGCCGCTCGTAGGCGTCGACGATCCGCTGGACCAGGGGATGGCGCAGGATGTCGAGGGGCCCCAGGCGCACGACGTCGATGCCCGTCACGCCCTCCAGGATCCGGATGGCTTCGATGAGCCCGGAGGCGGATCCCTCGGGAAGATCGACCTGGGTGACGTCTCCGTTCACGACCATCTTCGAACCCATGCCCATGCGCGTCAGGAACATCTTCATCTGCGAGGGCGTCGTGTTCTGCGCTTCGTCGAGGATGATGAACGCGTCCTTGAGCGTTCGCCCGCGCATGTACGCGAGGGGAACGATCTCGATCACGTCGTGGGCGAGCGCGCGCTTCACCTCCCCGTAGGGGAGCAACTCGCCCAGCGCGTCGTAGAGGGGACGGAGGTACGGGTTGATCTTCGCCTGGAAGTCCCCGGGCAGGAATCCCAGCTTCTCGCCGGCCTCCACGGCGGGGCGGGTGAGGACCAGCTTGCGGACCTGCTCGGAGCGCAGGGCGGCCACCGCCTCCGCGACCGCGAGGTAGGTCTTGCCGGTTCCCGCCGGTCCGATGCTGAACACCACGTCGCGCGCCCGGATCGACCGGACGTAGCGCTCCTGGTTCGGCGTGAGCGGTCGGGGGAGACCGGGCACGCCGCTCTCGGTGGAAGGGGGGCGGCGTCCCTGGGCCGGCGGCCGCTCCCGCTTGGGCCCCTGGCGGCCGAGGGGCGTGATCCGCTTCTGGTCGCCGGTGCCGTGGAGGAGGTCCCCCACCACGTCGTCGTCGAGCGGTGTCCGCATCGTCCGGATCTGGCCGAGGATGCTCCGGACGCGCCCGGCCACGTCCTTCACGGCGCGCTCGTCGTCGCCCTGGAGGAGCAGCGCGCCGCGCCGCGCGCTGATCCGCACGCCGTAGCGCTCGCGGACGGCACGGAGGTGGACGTCCATCGGCCCGAACAGGACGCGTAGCTCCTCGGGCGTGGTGTCGGGAATGCGCTCCTCGGGCAACGGCGGCAGACCTCCGGTGGACCCGCAGGATTATGCCTCACGGCGGATGCGGTCGCTCAGAAGGCGCCGGGGTCGAGCTGGAACCAGAGCCACGCGACGGGGATGGCGAGCAGGAGGGAGTCGGCCATGTCGAGGACGCCGCCGATCTCGGGAATCAGGGCGCTCGAGTCCTTCACGCCGAACCGGCGCTTCCAGGCGCTCTGGGTGAAGCCCGCCAGCACGGAGGCCGAACCGAGGGCCAGGCCGTACAGCGCGCGGCGGCCGGCGGGCCACGCGCCCGCGGCGATGCCCAGCGCCGCGGGAAGGAAGAGCGCGGCGACGACGGAGAGGGCGAGGCCGCCCGCCAGGCCTTCCCAGCTCTTCTTCGGCGAGACCGCGGGGAGGAGCTTGTGGCGCCCGAACGGCTTGCCCACGAGCCACCCCCCCATGTCGCTGGCCTTCGCGACGACGAACACGTAGACGAGCCAACGGGCCAGCGTCGCGTCGGGGGCGAGATCCCGCGCGAGCGAGAGGGGAAGCCCCAGGTAGACGACGGGAAGGAGGGTCGCGGCGATGCCGGCCGCCGCCTCCCGGCGGAGATCCCTCAAGCCGACGAGCAGCACGGCGAAGAGCGCGGCGACGGGGAGGAAGGCGCGGAGGTCCATCCGGGCCGCTGCGGAGGTGGGCGCGAACAGCCCCACGCCGGCCACGGCCGCCGTCGCGACCGCGGCGGCGAGGGCCGACGCGGGTGTGCCGCCCTGCCGAAACATGCGCACCAGCTCGATCGCCCCTCCCGCGCCGACCAGGGCGAGGAGCAGGTCGGTGGTGAGGGCCCGCCCCGTCGCCTCGTGGATCCAGAGCAGCCCGACCACGAGCAGGAGGGTCGCCGGGGAGACGATCAGGCGGATCCACAGCCGGCGGCGCGCGTCGAGGCCGGGCGCTTCCTCGGGCCGTTGCTCGCGCCGCGGTGCGCCGGACGTCGCCATGGCGCGGGCTAGCCCTTCACGAGGCCGCCGTAGCGGCGGACGCGGGTGGCGAAGGCCGCGAGGGCCGTCTCGAGGTCCTCCTCGCGAAACTCCGGCCATTCCACGTCGGTCAGGAAGAGCTCGGCGTAGGCGGCCTGCCAGAGGAGGTAGTTGCTGAGCCGCTGTTCCCCCGAGGTACGGACGAGGAGGTCGAGAGGGGGCATGTCGGGCTGGTGGAGGCGGGCTTCGATCTGGTCGAGCACGGCGTCGCCCTCCAGGGCATCGGGCGCCAGGCGGCCGGCGGCGAGGTCGAGAGCCAACCTCCGGGCGGCGTCGGCGATCTCCTGGCGCCCCCCGTAGTTCAGCGCGAGGCAGAGCACCATGCCGTCGTTCCCCGCCGTCCGTGCCTCCGTCTCGGCGAGCGCCCGCTGCACGGCGGCGGGCAGGCCGCCGATCCGCCCGATCGACCGCAACCGGACGGCGTTCTCCATGAGCTCGCCCTGTTCGTCCACGAGGTAGTGCTCGAGCAGCCCCATGAGGAAGGCGACCTCGTCGGCGGGCCGCCTCCAGTTCTCCGCCGAGAACGCGTAGAGCGTGAGCTGCTCCAACCCGATTCGCGCCGCGTGACGGGTGACGACCCGCACGCTCTCGGCACCGGCCTGGTGCCCGTCGATCCGTGCGTGTCCGCGCGCCTCGGCCCACCGGCCGTTGCCGTCCATGATGATCGCGACGTGGCGCGCGCCGCCGGGGTTTCGCGGGTCGGAGTGGGGCATGCTCGTTCCGGGAACGGCGAGACCCTACCACGGTCCCCCGTCGCCGCCGGACGCCGCGGAGGGGGAGGCCCCGCCTTCGGCGCTCTCACGCCGGGACGGGGAGACCCTCGCCCGTCTCGATGAATTGCTCGCGCTCGGCGCCGACGCTGATCACGCCGACCGGCACGCCGACGAGTTCCTGCAGGCGCTCCACGTACCCGCGCGCCTCGGGGGGGAGATCCTCGAAGCGCCGCACCCCCGAGACGTCGGCGCCCCAACCGGGCAGCGTCTCGTAGACCGGCCGGCACGCCGTCCAGTCGGCGGCGTACGCGGGCGGGGCGTCGAGCCGACGCCCGTCCAACTCGTAGGCGACGCAGACCGCCAGCGTCTCCAGTCCCGAGAGGACGTCGAGCTTCATGATGGCGAGTCGGTCCACGCCCTGCGTGCGCGCGGCGCGGCGGGCGAGGACGGCGTCGAAGGCACCGCAGTCGCGCGGGCGCCCGGTCGTCGCTCCGAACTCCCGCCCGCGCTCCGCCATGTGACGCCCCGCCGGTCCCTCGTCCCTCGTCGGGAAGGGACCCGCGCCGACGCGGGTCGTGTAGGCCTTGACCACGCCGACGGCGGTGTCGATCGCGCACGGGGGGAGCCCGGTCCCCGCCGCCACGCCGGCGGTCCCGGTGTGGCTGGAGGTCACGTAGGGATACGAGCCCTGGTCCACGTCCAGGCCGTAGCCCTGCGCGCCCTCCAGCAGGATCGAGCGGCCGGCGTCCCAGGCGTCGAGCAGGGTCGCCATCGTGTCGGCCACGTAGGGCGCCAGCCGCTCGGCAACGCGGCGGGTCGAGGCCCACGCCTCGTCGGCGTCCAGCGGGTCCATCCCGGCCTTCTCGAGGATCTCGTTGCGGGCCAGGAGGTTCTCGCGGAAGCGCTCCTCCGTCCAGGAAGGCCGCATGAGATCGGCGATCCGCAGGCCTTCCCGCATGGCCTTGTCGCCGTAGGCGGGGCCGATCCCGCGGCTGGTGGTCCCGATCGCGCGGCGGCCGCGGAGTTGCTCCATGGCGCGGTCCATGAGCCGGTGATAGGGCAGGACGACGTGCGCCCGGTCGGAAACGAGGAGCCGGCCGTCGAGCCCGATGCCGCGGCGGGCGAGGTCGTCGACCTCCTCCAGGAGCGTCCAAGGATCGACGACGACCCCGTTTGCCACGACGTTCGTCGTGTGGGGCTGGATCGCACCCGACGGCAGCATGTGGAGGACGTACTTCTCGTCGCCGACGATGACCGTGTGCCCGGCGTTCGCACCGCCCTGGTAGCGGACGACCACCTCCGAGCGCCGCGCGACGAGGTCGACGAGTCGGCCCTTGCCTTCGTCGCCCCACTGCATGCCGAAGATGCACGTGACGGACATCCGAGGTCTCCCGGGGCAAACCCCCACCTTACCCCGAAGCTCCCCGGGGCAAGCGGCCGGCGTTCGGCGAAAAGGGGGGGCGGCGGCGGCGGGCCCTCGTGCCTCGCGCCGCCGTCAGGCCACCGGCGCCACCCCGGCGATCACCTCGCGGAACCGGCGGAAGAGATGGTGGGCGTCGTGCGGGCCGGGGGCCGCTTCGGGGTGGTACTGGACACCGAAGGCCCACCGGTCGGCGCAGCCCACACCGGCGTTCGTGAAGTCGTTGAGATTCGTGTGCGTCGCCTCGAATCCGGTCTCGGCGAGGCTCTCCTCGTCCACCACGAAGCCGTGGTTCTGGCTGGTGATCTCGATGGCTCCCGTCGCGTGGTCGCGGACGGGGTGGTTCGCCCCGCGATGGCCGAACTTGAGCTTGTAGGTGCTTGCGCCGGCCGCCAGCGCCAGCAGTTGGTGGCCGAGGCAGATGCCGAACATGGGCACCTTGCCCAGAAGCGCCCGGATCGTCTCCACGGCGTAGGACACGGCCGAGGGATCGCCGGGACCGTTCGAGAGGAAGACCCCGTCGGGCGCCATCGCCACGATCTCCTCCGCCGGCATCGTGGCGGGGACGACGGTGGGGGCGAAGCCGTACGCGACGAGCGAGCGGAGGATGTTGCGCTTGATGCCGAAGTCCATGCAGACGATGCGGTAGACGGGCTCGAACCGCCCCTTCGGCACGCCCCGCGCGGGATCCTCGACCCAGCGCTTCGGCCACCCGTCCGTCCAGGTGTAGGGCTCGCGGCACGTGACCCTCTCGACGAGATCGAGCCCCTCCATCGACGGGATCTCGCGGGCCTTGGCCAGGAGGCTCTGCTCGTCCACGTCCTCGGTCGAGAGGATGCCGTTCGTGGCGCCGCCGTTTCGCAGGCGCCGCGTGAGCCGCCGGGTGTCCACGCCCTCGATGCCCACGACGCCCATCCGCTCGAACCAGCGGCCCAGCTCTTCCGTCGAGCGGAAGTTGCTGCGCACGGGGCTCAGCTCGCGGACGACCATCCCCTCGATCCAGGGATGCGGGGCCTCGACGTCCTCGGGGTTGACGCCGTAGTTGCCGATGTGGGGATAGGTCATGCAGACGATCTGGCCGGCGTACGACGGATCGGTCGCGATCTCCTGGTAGCCCGTCATCGCGGTGTTGAAGACGACCTCGCCGACGCGTTCGCCGGAGGCCCCGAAGGCCCGGCCCCGGTAGACGGAGCCGTCGGAGAGGACCAGCATGGCGGGGCGGAGTTCGGGCATGGCCGGAGAGGATAGCCGCACCCCCACCCCTCCCCCAGCGAGGCGGAAGGGACCGAGGGGGCAGGTTGCCCGCTGGAGAGTGCGCGCTCGCGTCTCGTGGGCGATCGCGGGGGCGTTCTCGTGGGGGCCCGCCCTCCGGACTGGACCCTCGCCACGGAGGCCTTCCGCCACGCGAAGGGACGCGAAAGCCGCCCACGCCCCCCCGCAGGGCCCGAGGCGAACGCGATGGATACGAGTCAGGCTCCAGGGGCGGAGCGCAGCGGAGCAAGCCACGGCCCTGTGCCGGGGTGGGTATCGTCGTGTTCCACTGCGAGGGAGACGTACACACCCTTCGTTCCGATGCACACGGGGCGTGCGCGGCCCCGAACCGGAGGCCCCCACCACCGGTGAGAAGTCGCCCCGCGCCGCGTAGGCGGGAACCTCCCCGCCGCGCGTGTGACGCGAGCGGCGATGCAGCCGCCCGCGCCGGATCACGGAGGCCCAGTGCCGACAGGCACGGATCCCCGGCCGCTCTCCGTGACGGCGTAGTCGTCGTGAGGGCCCCGTCCTTGGACGCGCGCGCGAACGGGACTCACGCGCCCGCGGCGGCACCGCGGTTGATCAGCGAGGCCACGTAGCCCGCGCCGAAGCCGTTGTCCACGTTCACGACCGCCACGTTGGGGGCGCAGGAGTTGAGCATGGCCATGGCCGCGGCGATGCCGCCGAGGCTCAGGCCGTAGCCCACACTCGTGGGGACGGCGATCACCGGCACGGCGACGAGCCCCCCCACCACGCTCGGGAGCGCTCCTTCCAGGCCCGCGGCGACGACGATCACGCGCGCCCGACGGAGGATCTCGTGGTGGCGGAGAAGGCGGTGGAGGCCGGCGACCCCGACGTCCTGGAGAACGTCGGGCGCCTCCCCCATCGCCTCGGCCGTCACGCGGGCTTCCTCGGCGACGGAGACGTCGGAGGTCCCGGCGGCCACCACGGCCACGCCCCGCCGCGGCGGTGCCGGCTCGCCCCGGCGGACGGTGACGGCGCGGGCACGCTCGTGGTGGACCGCGTCGGGCACGGCGGCGACGAGCGCGCGCGCCTGGGCCTCGTCCACGCGCGTCACGAGGAGCGTGTCGCTCCTCTCGAGGATCTCCGCGGCGATCCGCACGAGGTCCTCCGGCGCCTTTCCCGGTCCGAAGACCACCTCGGGGAAGCCGCACCGGATCCCCCGGTGGTGGTCGAGGTGCCAGGGCGGCGCGCCGTCCGCCACGGAGATCGGCGCGCCCGGCAGCACGTCGGCGAGGCGGCGCGCGGCGTCCGGGACCTGGATGGTCCTGTCGCGCACGCCGGACAGCAGTGTCTCCAATGCGGCGAGGTCCATCTGCCCATCCAACCACGGCGCCGGGGCGGCGCATGGGTCCGGCCGAGGGTACGATCGGGGCGCATGAGCAAGCCCCCCCTGGACGTGGACGAGATCCTGGCCGGGTTCTCCGGAAGCGTCCGGCTCTTCCCCCTGCCGGACTTCGTGCTCTATCCGGACACGATCGGTCCCCTGAACGTGTTCGAGGACCGATACGTCCAGATGGTCGAGGACGCCCTCCAGGACGATGGGCTGATCGCCACGGCCCTCCTCCGGCCGGGATACGAGATCGACTACGCGGGCAAGCCGCCGATCCACCCCGTCGTCTGCCTCGGCAAGGTCTTCCGCCAGCGGCGAAAGCCCAACGGCCACATCGAGATCTTCCTCTACGGCATCGCCCGCGCCCGGATCGTGGACGAGATCCCGTCCGGGACGTTCCGCAAGGCGACGGTGGAACTCTTGACCGACGTCGTGCCCCCGGGCAACGACGAGGCCGTGGCGCGACGGATGCGGCGGACGCTCGACCTGATCCCCGGCCGCCAGCCGATGGTGTGGGGCATGCGCCGCATGGCGGAGCAGATCCGCGGCGTGGACGCGACGCCCGGGCGCTACGCCGACGCCGTGGCCCTCGCCGTGGACCTCCCGTCCAAGACCCGCTACGAGCTCCTGGAGGAGGTGGACGTGCTCCGCCGCTTCGAGCTCTTGATCCGGCAGATCGAGGAGCGCGCGGCCGAGGGCGCACCCGACGCCGTGGACGTGGTCGATCCGCACCTGAACTGAGCGGATGGGAAGCCATCGAGGTCCGGGGCTTCGGCCGGCGGCGGAACCGCGATCGGGCGTTGCTCGCGGTCCCTCGCTCGGCCTCGGGCCCTCGGCCCGTTCCTTCGCAGCCTCCGAGTGCGCCCGTCGGGCTCCGCGCCTCGCCGCGTCAGCGCCCGTCGAGCTTCAGGAAGTCGTCGATGCCCTCGACGCCCTCCTTCGCCCACATCACGCGTCCGTCCTTCACGCTCAGGACGGCGGGCGGGATGATGACCCACTGGGCGCTCGCGAGCGAGATCTCGTGGACCCACGGGCCTTCCGGCTTGTCGTGCACCTCGCGGGCGTGCCCCTCCCCTTCCTCCGGGATCCGGACGAGGACGATCTCGCGGCCGCCGTTCTCCATGTTCGCGAGGTGGTTCAGGAGACCCGCGCAGACCGGGCAACTCTCCTTGTAGAAGATCCACAGCGCCGTGGGGGGAAGAGCGCTCAGGTCCACCCAAGGCGCGAGCTTCGTCTCGGCCAGCGGCTTCCCCACCCACGTGTCCACGTCGAGGTGCGGGTTCTTGGGGAAGAGGCCGCTCTCCAGGTCGGCGGGGGTCCTCGCCTCGCGGTCGATCGCCCAGGGGAGCACGGCGGCGCCCACGACCACGACGATGGCGATGATGCCGCCGGTCGCGTCGCTCCCCGGCGTGGACCACGGCCGGCTGATGAGGAGCGCGAGGAGCAGCGCGCTGTCCACGCCGAGCATCGCAGCGGGCGGGATCGGGAGCCGCCCTCCGAAGCACCCGCAGCTCTCCGCACCCTGCACGACCTGGATGACGAGCACCGTGTCGAAGAGCAGGAGGATGGCGATCACGAGCAGCCAGGACCACCGGGGCCTCAGAAGCGCCAGGAGGCCGACGCACATCTCCGTCGCCACGGCGATCCGGTAGGTGAGCTCGGGCTCGATCGGCAACTCGCGCAGCACGGCCGGCAGTTGGAGCTCGTTCCCCCAGAGGAGCTTGAGCGTGGCGCCCGCGATGAGCCACAGCCCGATGAGCCTCGTGATCCAGACCGACCATTGGACGGGGCTGACGGAACGGTCGGACATGCAGGGCCTCTCGGGCGACGGACGAGCGAAAGAGAGTAACGCCCGGGACGGCCCCCGCGTTGGAGGGGGCGGGCGCGGTCGCTCTACTCGCGACCGAGTTCCCGGCGCGCCCGTCCGAGCGCGTCGAAGAGCATCTCGCGGACGAGGCGGGCGCCCTCGGAGCCGTGGAGCGAGGCGAGCGCCTCGTACCGTCCCTCCGCGTACTCCTCCGCGGTGACCAGGTACCCGATCGCGCCGCCCGTCGCACCGAGGACGAACGGCGCGGGGAGATCGCGCTGGGCGACGTCCGCGCGCCAGCGGCGGAGCAGCGCCTGCGTGGCGACGGCCGGGTGCCAGAGGAAGACCGCCTCGGCGCCGGCCTCCGACTCCAGGACGACCGCGCCGGCGGCGGTCTCGCCGGCGGGCACGGCATCGTCGAGACGGACGGCGGCGCCCACCGCGCCGCCGAACGTGAAGCCCACGCGCACCTCGGGCAGCCCGAGTCCCCAGACGAGGAGGTTCGCCGGGAGGCACAGGGCCGATGCGAACGCCTGCGGCGCATCGCGGCCGAAGGGCCCCGCCAAGACGTGTCGCTCGAAGGCCGACCGCGAACCGAGGGCGGCGAAGGCGAAGGGCGTGCCGAGGTCGCGTACGTCGCGGGCGGCGTGCACGGCGATCCGCGTGCGCAAGGCCCCCTCCTTCGCCAGGTCCGCGGCGACGTTCTCCGCGAAGCGCCGCGCGAGGACCCCGGCGCCGTCGGGACCGGAGAGGCCGTCGCGCCGCGGCGTCACGTCGCCGCAGTGCCCGTTCAGGAAGAGGACCGGCGGATGCCCGGGGAGCCGCTCCTCCAGGGCGTTTTCGATCGCGCCGGGGAGATCGCTCCCGAACACGAGGTGACGCGGTCTCAGCATCACCGGCTGCACCGCGTAGTGGACGATCAGGGCGATCGGCCGGCCGGACGCGCGTTCCTCCAACCGGAGGGCGAGCACGCGGGGGTCGATCCGCTCGGCGTCGCCCGCGGGGTCGAGATCCGCTTGGCGACCCCGCGTGCGGGCGAGGACGGGAAGGCCGTCGTCGCCCCGGTCGGACGCCTCCAGGGCGGTCACGCGCGCGGGGACCGCGACGCGGTCCGCCTCCCGGACCGCCCCGACCGCCGCGGCGACCACGGCGTCGAAGACGGCGACGTCGAAGTGATCGGTGCCGAGCGCCTCCGCGAGCGGCGCCCGAAAGGCCCCCCCGGGGCCGCTGTGCGTGTGGCTCGCCTGGACGAGGAGCGTCGCGTCCTCGAAGCCGAGATCGGCGACGGCCTCGACGACGCGCCGCGCGAGCCGCGGCGGGACGAGGATCAGGTCGAGACGGACGAGGCCGAAGGGAGGGGCCCCCTCGGGGCGGATCACCACGGCGCGCGCGCCGATCGGCGGCCCCTTCGCTTCGGGGCGGCGGAAGATGGGCACGCGGGGCGCCTCGCCGGGAGCGGGCGGCCCCATCCACGCGAGCGAGAGCCGTCCCACGCCGCCGAGGCCGGCCCAGGCCGGCAGGGCGCGCCGCCGCGGGCGCGTCCCCCATCCCGCCATCGTGGCCCGCGCGGGGAGTTCGAAGGCGGCGCTCCCGAGCCCGGCCGCGAAGGGGCGCGGCGATGCGGCCGCCCCGTCCCCCGCGGCGCGCGGCGGCCCCGGCGGCCGGAAGGCGGCCCGCTCGATCCCCTGCACCCCGGCGAAGGCGAGCCAGGCGAGGAGCAGCAGCCGGTAGGCGAGCCGCGACCGGGAGCCGAGTCGCCTCAGGACGCGCAGGGCGACGAGCAGCAGCGCGAGCCCGCCCAGGATCGCGGCCACCGGGCCGAAGCGGGCGCCGAGGAGGACGCCGGCGGTCAGGCCGAGCCCCAGCGCCACGCAGGCGTCGAGCAGGCGCCCGAGGCGCGACGCGACCGGTCGGTGGTCCTCCACGGCCGCGCATTATGCGCTGGACGCCACGATTCAGAGCGTCAGGCGGAAGTCCTCCACGAGGGCCCCGGGAACGTGCGCGCTCCCGAGTTGCCGTGCGAAGTAGGTGGCCGCTTCGACGATCATCTCGCGTTCCCTCGTGAGCGAGAGGAGGTTCCCGCCCAGCACGCGGTAGATGGTCTCGTCGAAGCGCATCACGTTCAGGGGTTGGGCGATCTCGCCGTTCTCGACCCAGAACGTGGCGAATCGCGTCATGCCGGTGGTGCGGCAGGCCGCGCGGTCGCTGTAGTTCAGGTACCAGACGTTGCCGATCCAGATGCCCTTCTCGAGGCGTCCGAGCACGTCCGGCTCGGCCAGGTCGCCGGGGGCCATGTCCAGCGACTCCGGCGCCTCGGCGGCCGAGGCGCCGTTCGTCGGGACACCGTACTCCACGGCGGAGCGGGGCGAGACGAGCGTGCCGGCGAGCACGCCGCCCCCCACGAGCTCCACCTCGGGCGGACGGCGAAAGCCCTCGGCCTGGAAGTCGGGAGCGATGCCTTCGGCCGTATGTTCCGAGATGCGGACACCGGGGTGGAGCGTGGCGTCGCCGCGGGCGAGCTTGAGGAGCGGCGTCTGGCTGGTCTCCAGGGCCTTCCGGCCGAAGCCGCCCCAGCTCAGGAGCTGCAGGATGTCCTGCATGGCCGCGGGCGCGAGGTAGACGCGGTACGTGCCCGGCGAGACGGTCCGCGGTTCGCGACGGAGCGCCTCGAGCTGTCGGGCCGCGGTGTCGATCTTCCTCTGCAGCGCCTCGCCGTCCCAGGCGAACCCCGCATAGCTGCTCTTCACCGCCTTGTCCCTCGCGTGGTAGAAACTCCAGTCGAGGTTGAAGCTGCGGTTGTCGTACCAGTTGAACTGCCCCAGGGAGTTCTGGTGCGCGGCGTATACGGCACCGGAGGCGAAGACACCCACCATGTCGCGACCCGCGGCGCGCTCCCGCACCTCCGCGAGGGCCGTGCCCGCCGACGGAAGGACGGCGTCGGCCCGGGACTGGCTGCTCTCCACGTCCCTCGCGTAGTTCAGGTACGGGTCCTCGGGCACGGAGGGTAGCCGCTCGCGCAGGCGCTCCAGCTCGTCCTTCAGACGGGCGCGGTCCGCGTCGGTGTCGCCGGTGAGCGACACGGTGGCCTCGACGTGGCGCTTCCCCCTCACGAGGTGGAGCGAGACGGCCCGTTGCGTGACCGAGCCGGCCTGACGGACCTTCCCATGGTTCAGGCGGACGTAATCGGAGTCTTCGCCGCGCAGGCTCGCAAGCAGCACCTCTTCGCCCGTGAGCCGGCCGACCAGTTCCGCGGTGAGCGTGCGGAACTCATCGCGGACCTTCTCCGCGCGCGCCGCGTCGGGGGCGGTCAACGTCGAATCAGAGGGTGTGAACATGTCGCCTCCCAGGTGTGGGCCGTCCCGCAACACCCTCCGGGTGCTGGCCGGCACGGCAGGCCGGGACCGGCCGTCGCGCGAGCGTGCGAGTTCCACCCACGCGCTCAGGCGCCACCGAACACCTCCACATCTTCGAACAGACAGGCGGGCGATGCGTGCCCGACCCGGACCAACTGGTTGGGCTCGCCCTTGCCGCAGTTGGGGGTTCCCAGCACCTGGAAGGTGCTCTCGTCGCCGACGCCCGCGAGGCTCCGCCAGAACGTGGCGGAGATGCCGCGGTAGTTGGGGTTCCGGACCACGCCCTTCAGCTCGCCGTCCTCGACCAGACGGGCGCGCTCGCAGCCGAACTGGAACTTGTTGCGGGAGTCGTCGATGGACCAGGAGGTGTTCGTCTCCATGTAGATGCCGCGCCCCATCTGGCCGAGCAGGTCCTCGAAGCTCTGCCCGCCCGGCTCCACGTTGAGGTTGGCCATGCGGTCGATGGGCGGACGGTTCCATCCGCTCGCGCGCGTGGTGGACACGCCCGGAACGCCCGCCCGCTGCTGCGAGGTCGAGCCGCCGAGCGGCCGGAGGAGGATGCCCTGGCGAATCACGAATTCGCGCGACGCGGGCGTCCCCTCGTCGTCGAAGCCGTAGCTCGCGAGCTGTTCCGTACGGGTGGGGTCCCACACGACGTTGAGGAGGTCGGAGCCGTACCGGTACGACCCGAACATGTCGAGGGTGACGAAGGACGTCCCCGCGTAGTTGCGCTCGTCGCCGAGAATGCGGTCCAGTTCGAGCGGGTGCCCGATCGACTCGTGGATCTGGAGGATCATCTGGTCGGGGGCGAGGAGGACGTTCATGCGGCCCGTCGGGCACTCGGGGGCCCCCAGGAGCTCCAGCGCCTCCTCGGCGAGGCGCGGAGCGGCGGTGTCGAACCCGATGTCGTCGAGGATCTCCAGTCCTCCCTGGCGCGCGGGGCCGTGGCCGAAGAGGGTCCGCGTCGCCGGGCGGTCGCCGTCGAAGGCGACGACGCCCATCATCGGGAAGATCATGCGAAAGCGCTGGCGGATGTCGGCGTCGCGCGTGTCCACGAGGCGGGTCTCGGTGTCCACGTGGTCGAGCCGGGCCCACCAGTCCACGATGCGGTCGTCGGTCTTGAGGCGGGCGCACTCCGCCTGGAGCCGGTCGATCTTCTCCGCCGGCGACGTGGACTCCCACGGGATCCGGACCGGCGTCTCGTAGACGCCCGTGGCGGGCTCGCGCGAGAGCCTGGAGTAGTCGCACACCCCCTGGCCGCGCGTCAGCCGCGCCCAGCTCGTGGCCCGGCGAACCGCCTCGGCGATCCCCCCGGCGCTCAGGTCGTTCGTCGCCGCGTACCCGAGGCCCCCCCCGTCCACCACGGTGACCATCGCGCCCGTGTCGCGATGCGTCCCGCTCGGATCGAACGCCTCGGAGGGCTCGAGCACGCCCTGCCGCACGGAGTAGGAGTCCGTCCGCTCGTCGACCACGCGCAACGACGCGTAGTCCACGTCGCCGATGGCCTTGCGAAACCGCCCCGCGACGTCTTCGAACATGCGCTCCACCTCCATGGCGGGCCCCCCGGCCCCGCTGGACCCTATCGCCCGCGCCGGCCCCCGGGCGACATCTTCCCGGAGGCCCCCAGACGACGAACGGCCCGCCAGGCCGCGGGGGGGACGGGCAGGACCGTCAGCCGGGGAACCCTGACGAGTTCCCACCCGGCAAGCGCCGCCAGGGCGACGAGTTCCCGTCGATGAACGGGACGCGCCAGGAGGGCTTCCGCCTCGAGATCCACGGCGACGTGGCGAGGGGAGGTGCCCTCGGGGTCCGCGTAGGCGTCGGATAGGGCCCGGGCGAGACCGACGATCGCGGAGCGCCCTCCGGAGTGGTAGAGGAGCACCGCGTCGCCCTTCCGGAACGCGGCCAGGTACCGGAGAGCGGGCGGACTCCGCACGCCGTTCCAGACCGTGGGCCCCTCGGCCAGGTCCTCCCACGCGAAGAGCCGCGGATCGGTCTTGACGAGCCATCGCGCCACGAACGTGCCTCCGGGGAGATCGGCGACGAAGCGCCCCCGCCCCCCATCGCGCGGGAGGGCCGGGTGGTCACGAAGATCCCGCCGGCAGGAACACGCGCACGATCCGTCGTACGCGTGCAGCCCCTTCAGGGCCTGGAGCGCGGACCACCCGTTGTCTACGTCGGTCGAACGGACCCCGGGCGGGGACGCCGGGGAATGGGCGGCGGTACTCCGAGAGTCGCGAGGTCCTGGCAGTGGCCGGTGGCGGACCTGTCGTGTTCCGAGGCGGGCGACCGGACGGCGCGCGCTCGCGATGGAAGCGCGGGCCGCGAACGGCGGTGAAACGGGTGGAGGTGTTCGCCTTGCCGGTGTCGGGCCGATGGCCCGGGGACAGACCGGCGAGGCGAGGGGAGAGGCGAGGGGCGTGTAACCACCCGTGGGCCTCGCGCGATGTAGGGACGCGCGACGACGCGCGGGAGGCCCACGATGACGAGACGCGTCCGGACGTTCCCCCCGATCCTCCGGCCCGAGGCCGTCGAGCCGCGAAGACGACGCCCGTCTGCGCCCTCGATCCTCGCCGGGGTCCGATCGATGGCCGCCGCGGCGGTCTGCCTCGCCGTGTGCCTCGCCACCGGCATCGCCGCCGCGAAGCCGGCCCTGGCGGGCCCCATCCTCTTCGAGGTCTGCTACGACGGGAACGGCACGGATGCGGACGACGCCTTCACGGAGATCTTCGGTACGCCCGGGGCCGAACTCATCGGGTGGAGCCTCCAGGGCGTGAACGGCTCGAACGGCAGCGTCTACCGGACCGTCTCGATCCCCGACACGATGTTTCCGGAGGACGGCCTCCTGGTCCTCGCCACGTCCAGCGCCGCCGGGGCCGTGCTGTCCGCCCGCGACGTCACGGCCAACGTGGACTGGCAGAACGGCCCCGACGCGGTCCTCCTCCTGAATCCCGACGGAAACGTCGCCGATGCGCTCCAGTACGGAACGCTGCAGGGCTGGCACGCCGGCGAGGGGAACCCCGCGGTGGACGTGAGCGCCGGATGGAGCCTCTCGCGGGACGTCTGGGCGAGCGACACCGGCGACAACGCCACCGACTTCGCGGCCCTCTCCGCGCCCACACCCGGCGTGGGCCCCGGGGCGCCGGTGCCGGAGCCCGGGACCTTCGCGCTGCTCCTCGCCGGCGGGGGCGCCTTCTGCACGGTCAGGCGTCGAGGACGGCGGGATCGGCAGGGATGACCTGCCGGCGCGTCCCCTCGACGGCCTCCCCGACCAGGGTGTCCCAGTCGATGCCCGCCTCCATCTCCAGGATCGGCTCGACGCGGCTGGCCACCGCGGGGTGGCGCGCGATCAGGAAGGAGCAGCAGTCCTCGTGCGGACGGATGGAGATGTCGAACGTGCCGATCTCCCGCGCGCGCTGCACGGTCTCTCGCTTGTCGAGGCCGATCAGCGGCGCGTAGACGGGCAGCGATGCCGCCGCATGGATCGTTCGCAGGTTCTCCGCGGTCTGGCTCGCCACCTGTCCCAGGCTGTCGCCCGTGACGAAGCCGAGGGCGCGCTCGCGGGCGGCGAGGCGCGCCCCGATGCGGAACATCGCCCGACGGTAGACGATCATGCGGACCTCGGCGGGCACCAGCCCCACGATCGCCCGCTGGCACGACTCGAACGGCACCACGAGCAGCGGCATGCGAGCGGCGGACCACGCGAGGACGCCGCAGATGTCTTCGAGCTTTTCCAGCACGGCGGCGCCCTGGAGTGTCCGGTTGTGGAAGTGGACGGCGGTGACGCGGGCTCCCCGCCGGATCATCAGCCACGCCGCTACGGGCGAGTCGATGCCGCCGGAGAGGAACGCCAGGAGCCGCCCGGCGCTCCCCACGGGCAATCCCCCGGGGCCCGACCGGCGCGGCCCGCTCGCGAAGGAACGCTCCTTCGTCACCTCGATGCGAATCGTCACGTCGGGACGGCGCACGTCGGCCTGGCGACCGGTCTGCTCGGCGAGGTGGGGCGCCACCCGCTGCGACACCTCGATCGACGTCAGCGGGAACGCCTTGTACGAACGGCGCGTCTCGACCTTGAACGTACCGGGCGGTGCGTTGTCGAGCGCCCGCAGCGCGGCGACCTGGATGGCGTCGAGATCGGTCGGGACCTCCCAGGAGGAAGCCACGTTGGCTACGCCGGGAATGCGCGTCACGACGGCGAGCGCACGCGCCGCCGTCGGCCCGGGCGTCCCCTCGCCGAGCCGGATGCGGTAGCGGCCTTCCGCCAGCGACACCTTCGCATCGATCCCGGCGTGCCGCAGGCCCTCCGCCAGCCGGTCGCGCAGCCGCATCTGGAACCGGGAGCGATTCCCGCCCTTGAGCCCCAACTCGCCGTAATGGACGAGCAGGACGGGGCGCGGCGTGACGACGGTATTCTCGCTTACCACGAGCCGAGCGTACCCGGCGTGGGCACGCGGGCGACGGTGCGACCGGGCGCCCTCCGGGGCCCACGGCGCACGCCAGCGTCTACCCCCGCTTCGCGCGCATCCGGAGCACCTGGCGCCGCGCGCGCTCCTTCGTCGAGATGCCGGGTTCGTCAGGATCGGGGAGAGCGCTCTCGGCGGAGTCGTCGGCCGCGGAGGACGGGTCGCCGGCGGGGGGCCCCTCCGGCGCCGGGGCCGCCTCTTCCGCGGGCGCGGCCTGGGCGGCCCCCTTCTTCGCGGCGCGCATCCGGAGCACCTTCCGGCGCGCCTTCTCCTTGCTCGAGATCCCGGGTTCGTCCGGATCGAGGAGCGCCTCCTCCTTCGGAGCGGGCGGCGGGGTCGGGGCCGTCGCGCCGGCCCCGGCAGCGGCCTTCTTCGCCCGCATTCGAAGGACCTTCCGCCGGGCCTTCTCCTTCGCGGAGATCCCCGGCTCGTCGGGGTCGAGGAGGTCGCTTGCGACGCCGGGCGCGGCGGGCGCGGCGGGCGCCGACGGGGTGGAGGCCTTCGCGGCTCCCGCCTTCTTCGCCCGCATCGCCAGGATCTGCCGCCGTGCCTTCTCCTTCGGCGAGATCCCCTCCTCGTCGGGGTCCGGCAGGTCGGGCGCGGCCCGGGCCGCGGAGGGAGCGGGCGCCGCGGCCCCGCTCTTCTGCTGCCGCATCGCGAGGATCTTCCGGCGCGCGCGTTCCTTCGCGCTCTCGGCCTCGTTGCCCTCCCCCCGGCCGGTCGGGTCGGCGCCGAGGGCGCGGCCTTCGCCGCCCGGGGAGCCGGGCGCGACGGAGGCTTCTCGCCGCGGGCCGCGGCGACCCGTGCCTGGAACGCGCGGCGAGCGGCCGCCGCATCCTCGCGCTCGCGCGCGTAGGCGGCGTCCTCGGCGGCGCGCGCCCGCGCGGCCAGCGGCCCCAGCCCCCGCGCGGCCTCGAGCCGTTCCTCCCGAAGGTGATGGATGCGGGGTCGACCGTCCAGCCAGAAGGCGTCGGGCCAGGCGTCCTCCAACTCGGCGAGGAGCCGGGCGTCCGTGTCGAGCACCTCGGTCACGAATCCGGCGAGGTACGCGAGGGTCAGGTAGTTGACGTCGAGGTACCAGTACGGGAAGGCGCCGGCGTTCGGCACCGCCCCGAGGCGGTCGATCAGGTGGGCCAGGGCCTTCGCGTGCCGCTCGTCCTGCTCCCCGACCTCCTCGAGGCGCGCCACGATCTCCGCGTGATCCCCGGCGCCGTAGGGCTCGGCCTCCAGTACGTAGCGGGCCGCGCTCCGGTAGGCCCGCGTGAACAGCCGCTGCAGCCGCCCGAGCAAGAGGTCCTGCGCTTCGGGGGTCCCCGCTCGATGCATCCCGCTAGCCCCCCCCGAACAGCGCCGGCACGACGGACCGGGCGAGCGTGGAGATGCCCGAGGGCAGGATGCCGAGCACGAGGATCGGCACGACGAGCACGGCGAGGAGCCCGAGGTCGAACCAGCCGAACGCGAACGGCCGTGCCCTCAGGGTCTCGTCCTCCTCGGTGAAGCACATGCTCATCAGGATCCGCGCGTAGTAGTAGAGCGACAGCACACCGTTCAGGAGGCCGATCAGCCCCAGCCAGAGGTACCCCTTGGCGAACACGGCGTAGAACACCGACATCTTCCCCCAGAAGCCGAAGAAGGGCGGAATGCCGGTCAGGCTGAAGAGCACGAACGCCATCGCCACGGTCAGCACGGGCGCCCGGTAGGCCAGCCCGGCGAAGGCCGAGAGATCCCCGGTGCCCCGTTCGCGGATGACGAGGCCGGCGAGGAGGAACGCCGCGAGGTTCATGAAGAGGTACGCGGCGAGATACACGAGGAGCGCGGCCGCCCCTGAGCCGGACCACACGGCGACCGCGAGGAGCAGGTAGCCGGCGTGCGCGATGCTGGACCAGGCCAGGAGCCGCTTGATCTCCCGCTGCCGCAGGGCACCGAGGTTCCCGACCGTCATCGTGAGCAGCGAGAGCACGGCCGCGCCCAGGACGAAAGGATTCCCCGCATAGGCCAGCGTCGTGAGTTGCTCGGAGGCGGTCGCGAGCGCCGGAACGACGGGGTGCGTGGCGCCGATCACGCGGACGAGGGCGGCGAAGCCCGCCGCCTTGCTCGCGACGGCAAGGAAGCCGCCGACCGCCGCGGGGGCGCCGGCGTACACGTCGGGCGACCAGAAGTGGAACGGGACGGCCGAGATCTTGAACGCGAACCCCGCCAGCACGAAGACGACCGCCACGGCGAACGCGGGCTGGGCGGCGACGCCGTTCGCGACGGCCGCCGAGAGGGCCTCGAGCGAGGTCCCGCCGGAGAGCCCCACCAGCCAGGAGAGGCCATAGAGCATGACGGCCGAGGACACGGCGCCGAAGAGCACGTACTTCATGCTCGCCTCGTTGGCGGAGCGATCGGCGCGGCGCATGCCGACGAGCACGTAGGAGGGCAGGGAGACGGTCTCGAAGGCCAGGTAGAGCGAGACGAGGTCGACCGACTTGGAGAGGACGCACATCCCGAGCACGGCCGACAAGATCAACACCAGGTACTCGCCGGCGGGTCTCCGGAACACCTCGCCGCGCGTGGTCGCGGCCACGGTGACGGCGCCCGTCACGCAGCAGAGAATCGTGAAGGCGATGCCGAACCCGTCGGGACGAAGGACGCCGAGCCACGTCGCGCCGTCCTCGCGCGGGCCGAAGGCCGCCGCCAATGCGGCGAGGACGAGCGTCGCGAGCGCGAGCGTCGTGGCGAGGCCGCGGCGACGACCCCGTCCCAGCAGGTCCACGGCGAGCACGCCGAGGATCCCGAGCACGAGGAGGATCTCGGGCAGGACGAGGTCGAGATGGTCCATCAGCTCCCTATCCCGAACAGGCAGATCCCCACGCCGAGCAGGGTGGTGCGGACGGCGTGCTCCACGACCGGCACCATGGCGTTCACGACGCCGCCGTAGAGGTCCATGGCCGTCCGGGGCCACACCCCCATGAAGAGCGTCACCGCGGCGAGCGGAAGGAGCACGGCGAGCTCACGCGCCGAGAGGTCGGGGAACTTCCGCTTGTCGAGGTACGCCTCGGGCGTCTTGCCGAGGTAGACCTTCTGGAGCGTGATGAGGTAGTAGCCCGCGGTCACGACGATGCCGGCCAGCGAGACGAGCGCGAAGGTCCGGAAGCCCGGAATCGCGCTGCCGAAGGCGCCGATGAACGTCGTCGCCTCGGCGATGAACCCGGAGAGCCCGGGCAGACCCAGACTCGCGAACATGGCGAACGACGCGAGGACGGCGTAGCGGGGCATCACCCAGGCCAGACCGCCGAACCGGTCGAGGTCGCGGTGGTGGGCGCGGTCGTAGATGACGCCCACGATCATGAAGAGCATGGCGCTGATCGTGCCGTGGGCCAGCATCATGTACATGGCGCCGTTGAGGCCCCCCGCCGTGGCCGAGGCGATGCCCAGTGTGACGAACCCCATATGGCTCACCGAGGAATAGGCGATCAGCTTCTTGAAGTCGGTCTGCGCCATCGCCACGAACGCGCCGTAGACGATGGCGATCACCGAGATCAACGCGACGGGGAACCAGAGCATCGTCGACGCGTCGGGGAAGAAGGGATAGGCGATCCGGAGCAGGCCGTACCCCCCCATCTTCAGCAGCACGCCGGCCAGGATCATGGAGATGGGCGTCGGCGCCTCTACGTGGGCGTCGGGCAGCCAGGTGTGGAACGGGAAGCAGGGAATCTTGATGGCGAAGCCGACGAACATGCCGGCGAACACGACGCGGGAGAGCACGGCGTCGCCCAGCAACGAACCCTTCGCCGCCGCCACCTGGGCCAGCCGCGGGATCTCCCAGATGGGAAGGCCCGTCCCCGGATCGCGGTTCGTCAGGACCACCACCAGGATGCCCGCGAGGAGGAGCACTGATCCGAACAGCGTGTACAGGAAGAACTTGATCGCGGCGTACTGCCGCCGGGGACCGCCCCATACCCCGATCAGGAAGTACATGGGGAGGAGCATGACCTCCCAGAAGACGTAGAAGAGGAACAGGTCGAGGGACACGAAAACGCCGAGCATCCCGGTCAGCAGGAGCAGAAACAGGGCGTGGTAGCCGCGAGGGCTCCTCTCGATGTTCCAGGAGGCGATCGAGGCGGCGAGACTGACGAACGTGGTGAGCAACACGAGGGAGAGGCCGATGCCGTCGATCCCGACGTCGTAGTGGATGCCGAGAAGCGGGATCCAATTCGCGGTCTCGCGCAGGTTGTACGACGCGAGATCGCCGCATCGGGCCCAAACCAGCACGGACAGGACGAACGCGGCCAGGCACGTCGTCACGTTCACGACCTTCGCGAGGCGTGAGGGCACGACCAGCACCCCCAGCATTCCGACGAGCGGCAGGAAGACGACCAGGCTGAGCATGGCTAGAGCACCCGCAGGAGGATGAGGGACACGGCGACGGCGCCGACGGCCAGGGACAGGTAGAAGCGGACGCGCCCGCTCTGGAGGGCGGAGACGCGCGCCCCCGAGGCCTGGGCGGCGTCGCCCACGCCGTTCACGACCCCGTCCACGCCCCGCGCGTCGGTCAACCCGGCCACCCGGGCGATCTGCCGGCCCGTGCGACCGACGCCGTTCACGACGCCGTCCACGCCCTCCGCGTCGATGACGCCCGCCCAGCGGGCGAGGGCGTACGCCGGCCGCAGCAGGACGTACCGCCAGAATTCGTCGAACCAGAACTTGTTCCGGCAGGCCGTCTCGAGCCAGGCGAGGGGCCGCTTCAGACGGTCGAGGCGCGCCGCGAGCGTCGAGAACACGAGCCATCCGAGCGCGAGGCCCCCGAGACCCGCCAGGATCGCGAGGAACATGACGGTGCCGCTGTGCTCGAAGTGGTGGACGTCGCCTACGGTGGCGACGCCCCCGACGACCACCTCGGGCGGCTGGAGGAGTCCCGTCTCCGCGTCGTTGGCGTGCCAGGCGAGGAACGGCCATCCCGCCGACAGAGCGAGGGCCGCCAGCGCGACGAGCGGCACGACCATGCTCGCCCCGGACTCGTGGACGTGGCCCTCGGCGTGGACCTCGCGGGGCTTGCCCAGGAACGTCATGACGAAGAGGCGCACCATGTAGAACGCGGTCAGCACCGCGGCGGCGAGCCCGATCCAGAAGAGCACCGGGAAGCGGTGATACGCGCCGGAGAGGATCGCGTCCTTCGAGTAGAAGCCGGAGAGGAACGGGAACCCGGCGATCGCGAGCACGCCCACGGCGAAGGTCGCGCCGGTCCAAGGCATCTTCTTCAGCAGCCCCCCCATCCGGCGCATGTCCTGCTCGTGGTGGCACGCGTGGATGACGCTGCCCGATCCCAGGAACATGAGGGCCTTGAAGAAGGCGTGGGTCGTCAGGTGGAAGAGCGCCGCGTGCCAGGCCCCCACGCCGATCCCCAGGAACATGTAACCGAGCTGGCTCACGGTGGAGTAGGCGAGCACCTTCTTGATGTCGTCCTGGGCAACGGCGATCAACCCCGCGACGAGGGCTGTCGCGGCGCCGAGGACGGCCGTCACGGCGAGGACGTCCGCGGGAAGCATGAACATGGTGCGGCCGAGCAGGTAGACGCCCGCGGCCACCATGGTGGCGGCGTGGATCAGCGCGCTGACCGGTGTGGGGCCCTCCATGGCGTCGGGGAGCCACACGTGGAAGCCGAGTTGCGCGCTCTTGCCCGCCGCGGCCGCGAGCACGCCGAAGCCGGCGACGGCGAGCCACGTCCCGGAGAGCGCACCGCTTTCGACCGCGGCCCGGATCCCCGGGATGTCGAAGCGGCCCGTCCAGGCGAAGACGACCATCAACGCCACGACCATCCCGACGTCGCCGATCCGCGTCGTGATGAAGGCCTTCCGCGCCGCGTCCGCAGGCGCCTTCCTCTCGGACCAGAACCCGATCAGCTTGTACGAGCAGAGGCCGACGAGTTCCCATCCCACGAAGAGCAGGAAGAGGTTGTCGGCCATCACCACGAGCAGCATCGAGAAGGAGAACATCTGGAGCCAGGCGAAGAAGTTCGCGTACTTCGGGTCGCCCTTCATGTAGCCCATGCTGAAAACGTGGACCAGGAAGGAGACCACGCCGACCACGACCAGCATCGTGGCCGTGAGGCCGTCCACGAGGATGCCGAGGGAGACCGGCACCGCGTCCTCGCCGAACGGCGCGAACCACGGCACGCTCCATTGGTGGGGCACGTCGCCGCCGAGCGCACGCGCCGCGATCCAGACGGCGGCCACGAGGCTCGCCCCCATCGTGAGGACCGTCAGCCAGTCCCCCTGACGCGGCAGCCTCCGCCCGAGGAAGTACTGGACGACGAAGCCGCCGAGCGGGGTCAGCAGGCAGACGAGGGCGAGTTCGAGCATCCGTCTACCCCCTCAGGTCGTCCACCTCGTCCACGTCCACCCGGTCGAACGCGTCGAACACGTTCATCACGATGGCCAGGGCGATCGCCGCCTCCGCCGCGGCGATGGCGAGAACGAAGAGCGTGAACACCTGCCCCTGGACTCCGCCGCCGAACTTGTCGAAGGCGACGAGGTTCACGTTCGCGGCGTTGAGCATGAGTTCGATGCCGATGAGGACCGCGATGGCGTTCCGCCTGGACAGCACGGCCACGACACCCGCCGCGAAGAGCAGCGCCCCGACGAACAGGTAGGCGTCCAATCCGACCGTCATCGGTCGCGCCTCCGCCGGACGAGGTAGGCCGCACCCACGAGGGCGGCGAGCAGCAGGACGGACGCCAACTCGAACGGTACCAGGTACCGCTGCGGGTCGAGGAGGGCGCGCCCGAGCGCCGCGGTCGTCGGCGCGTCGGGCTCGGCGGCCGTCGCCCCGGGCCAGGCCGTTGCCCGGATGGCGAGCGCGAGCCCCAGGAAGACGATGCCGCCCACGATGGCGGGCAGCAGGACGGACGCCTTCGGCTCCAGGCCCACGCGTCCGAGGACGCGGCCCGTCAGGAGCACCGCGAACACGAGCAGGACCAGGATCCCCCCGACGTAGACCAGGACCTGGGCCGCGGCCACGAAGTCGGCGCCGAGCAGCGCGTACAGGCCGGCCACGGCGAGGAACGTGCCGAGGAGGCCGACGGCGGCGTTGAAGACCCGCGGGGCGAGCGCCGCGCCCAGGGCCGAGCCGACGGCCAGAAGCGCGAAGACCCCGAAGAGCACGGGTTCGAGCCACGAGGCGGCCAGCGGGAGGAACGCGGCGCCCGTCATCGACGGGGGCCTTCCGAGGGTGTGGACGCATCCCCCGGCGAGGGTGGGCCGCCCCGCGACACCCTCCGGTCGCCGGCCGGCACGGCCGGCTGGTGCCGGCCGTCGCCCACGCCGGTGCGGGGATCGGCGCTGGTCCGGGCGGTCCGCCAGGGCCCTTCGCCGCGGGTGAACTCGATGATGGTGCCGTGCTGGCGCTCGAAGGAGGTCAGGTCGTGCTGTTGCCCCATGTGGATGCAGTCCACGGGGCAGGGATCCACGCAGAGGGAACAGAACAGGCACTTGCTGTAGTCGATCGCGTAGCGCGTCAGCGTGGCGCTCTTCCCCCGGCCTTCCTGCTCGATGTAGATGCAGTCCACGGGGCAGGCCTTCGCGCAAAGCTCGCAGATGATGCACTTCTCGGGCTCGAACTCGTGGAGGCCGCGCTCGTGCGGGCTGAAGTAGGGCTGCTGCTCGGGGTACTGGACGGTGTACGGTTTCGAGAAGAGGTGCCGTCCCGTGACGCGGAGGCCATTGATCGTCGTGACCACTCCGCGCCAGATGTTTCGGAAGTAGCTCGCCACGCCCACGGTCACCTCCCCATCAACCAGCCGGCGAACGCGCCGTCGGGGAGCGCATGCCCGAGAAGCACCTGCAGGGCGGCCCCCACGACGCAGACGATGCTCCATGGGAGCAGGACCTTGTAGCAGAGGTACATGACCTTGTCGACGCGGAAGCGCGGCAGCGACCAGCGAAGCCAGATCATCACGAAGAGCAGCGCCATCGTCTTGCCGAGGAGGACGAGCACGCCGAGCCATCGCGTGAGCGATCCCGTGAAGTGGAGTCCGATGCCGGGGTCCCATCCGCCGAGGAAAAGGACCGAGATGAAGAGGGAGAAGAGGATCATCCCCGCGTACTCGCCGAGGAAGAACACGGCGAAGCGGAAGCCCGTGTACTCGGTGAAGAAGCCCGCCACGAGCTCCGACTCCGCCTCGGGAAGGTCGAACGGGGCGCGCTTGAGCGCGGCCAGGGCGGAACAGCCGAAGGTGAAGAAGGCCGCGAAGGCGAACGGCCCTCGGAACACGTACCAGTTCCAGATGCCGCCGCTCTGCATGCCTACGATGTCGGTGAGGTTGAGCGTCCCGGCCAGGACCACCACGCTCAGGGCCGAGATGGCCAGCGGCATCTCGTAGCTCACCATCTGCGCGACCTCGCGCATCGACCCGAGGACGGCCCACTTCGAATTGCTCGCCCACCCGGCGAGGATGACGCCCACGACCTCGAGGCTCGCGACGGCCAGCACGAGGAAGAGCCCGATGTTCATGTCGGCGGCCACCACCCCGTACCCGAAGGGCATGACCGCGAACCCGGCGAAGGCCCCGATGAACACGATCACGGGCGCCAGGACGAACACCACGCGCGTAGCCGAGGTGGGGATCACGTCCTCCTTGCCGAGCAGCTTCAGGGCGTCGGCGAGGAACTGCAGGAGGCCAGCGGGCCCGACCCGGTTCGGGCCGATCCGGGCCTGCATGCGCCCGGCGACCCGTCGCTCCAACCACACGGTCTGGCCGGCCGCCACGGCGACGAGGCTCAGCAGGACGCCCGCCAGGGCGAAGAGCCCGACGCCGTAGACCGCCTCGATGGGCACCGACTGCAGGGCGTGGTAGTGCGCCACCAGGGAGTCGAGCCACGCGCGCATCAGCGATCGACCTCCCCGAGCACGATGTCCATGCTCCCGATCAGCGCCACGAGGTCGGCCAGAAGCACGCCCTCCGCCACCTCCGTGATCACGGCGATGTTGCTGAACGACGGCCCGCGGCAACGGATCCGGTACGCGACGTCCTTGCCTTCCGAGACCATGTACGTGGCCAGCTCGCCGCGAGGGTTCTCGCCGCGGACGTAGACCTCGCCCGGCTTGGGCTTGAACCCGCGGGGAACGCGTCCGTGGACCTCGCCGGGCGGCAGTTGCTCCAGGCACTGGCGGATGATCGCGAGGCTCTCCTCCACCTCGCGCACGCGCACCCAGTGGCGCGCGAAGCAGTCGCCCGCGACGCCCGCGATGGGACTCGGACCGACGGGGACCTCGAAGGACACGCGGTCGTAGACGGAGTAGGGCGCGTCGCGCCGGGTGTCGAAGTCGACACCCGCGGCCCTCAGCGCGGGCCCGGTGACGCCCCACCGCACGGCCGTCTCGCGGTCGATGACGGCGACGCCGCAGGTCCGTTCCTGGAAGATCCGGTTGTCGAGGAGGAGCGCGTTGTATTCGGGCATCCGCCGCTCGACGTGCCCCATCCACAGATCGAGCTCGTCGAGCCACTCCGGCGTGAGATCGCGCTTGACCCCGCCGATGCGGACGTAGTGGTACAGGAGACGACCGCCCGAGATGTGGTCGAGCAGGTCCATGCCGCGCTCGCGCTCTCGGAAGGTGTGGAGGAACGGCGTGAACGCGCCGAGGTCGAGACCGTACGTGCCGATCGCCATGAGGTGGCTGAGGATGCGCTGCACCTCCGCGACGATCACACGCACGTACTCCGCCCGCTCGGGGACCTCGATGTCGCCGAGACGCTCGATCGCCATGCAGGCGACGTGCTCGTTGTTGATGGCCGCGAGGTAGTCCCACCGGTCCACGTAGGGCAGCCATTGCGCGTAGGGGATGGACTCGCCGATCTTCTCGCTGCTCCGGTGGAGGTTGCCCACGTGGGGTTCGAGGCCGCGGACCACCTCCCCGTCGGACTTGACGACGACGCGCAGCACGCCGTGGGTGGCCGGGTGCTGCGGCCCCATGTTGAAGACCAGTTCCTCCGTCTTGAGATCCTGGTCCACGAGAGGCGCGCGGGCGTGGGCCGGTTCGGCACCGGTCGCCGGATCGCCGCCGCGGGAAGGCGCCCCGCTCACGGCTGCGCCTCCGGGGGAATGATCGGCACGCCGTGGTAGGAGACCGGGAACTCCCAGTCCTTCCGCAGGGGGTGCCCCGGCCAGTCCTCGGGCAGGAGGATGCGCCTCAGGTCGGGCCGTCCCGTGAAGACCACGCCGACGAGGTCCCAGGTCTCGCGCTCGTGCCAGTCGGCGCCGGTCCAGATGTCGGCGACCGACGGGACCTCGGGCGCGTCCCGAGGCACGCGGACCTTGAGGGCCACCCACGCGTCGTTCTTGCCTTCGCGCCGGCGGTAGGCCTCGTCCGGGGTACGGGCGTAGGAGACGAGGTGGTAGACGACCTCGATCACGCCGTCGGCGGGGCGGTCCACACCGGAGACCAGGTGGCAGCAGTCGAGCTGCGTCGCGTCGTCGTCCCTCAGGAGCCAGCAGACGTCGCGGAGGCGCCCGGTCTCGATGACGAGGTGCGGGTGGAGGCCGGTCGCGACGACCTCCACGAGGGCGCCGGGGAGCGCCTCCTCGACGAGCGCCGCGGCCCGGCGCGTGACGGGGTCCTCCGGCGGGGGCGGGGCCGGAGCGTCGGGCTTCGTCGGGCTCACGACCGCTCCCCCGTCTCGCCCTCGTCGCCGAGCGGGGGCAGCACCTGTCCGGGGATCCGCCCCGTACGGATCAGCTCCTGCGCCCGCCTTCGGTTCTCCTCGACCCGGGACATGGGAAGCGTCGTCGCCCCGCGCTCGCGGATGCGGTCCTGGAGCTTTCGGAACGCGTCGATGAGGGCCTCGGGGCGCGGGGGGCAGCCGGGCAGATAGATGTCCACCGGGATCACGAGGTCCACGCCCTGCACGACGTGGTAGCCGTACTTGACGTAGGGCCCGCCGCCCACGGTGCACGCGCCCATCGCGATCACGTACTTGGGATCGGGCATCTGCTCGTAGAGGCGCCGGACCCGGGCGGCCATCTTGTGGGTCACCGTGCCGGCGGTGATCATCACGTCGCTCTGGCGCGGCGACGCCCGGAACACGCCCGCGCCGAACCGGTCGATGTCGTACTTCGTGGCGGCCGTCGCCATCATCTCCATGGCGCAGCAGGCGAGCCCGAAGGACGCCGGCCAGAGCGAGTTGCGCCGGCCCCAGTCGCGGATCCAGTCGAGCCGGGTCAGAGCGACCTGGGACTCGAGTTCGGGATCGATCGCGGCGGGAGCCTCAGGAGGCATGCGGCGCCCCCTCGGCCGGCCCCGGCGGGACGGCCGCCGTCCGGTGCCGGGCCACGACGCGCCCGGCCCGGCCGGGGCGATCGCTGTCGTCGGACGACGCGGAGACCACGCCGGGACGCGGGGCCCAGTCGATGTCGCCGCGGGCCCACACGTAGGCCAGGCCGGCGAGCAGGATCACGATGAAGGTGGTGGCCTCGGCGAACGCGAACCAGCCCAGCCCGGCGTCCGTGAGATCGCGGAAGACCACCCCCCACGGGAAGAGCAGCGCCACCTCGACGTCGAAGACGACGAACATCAGGGCGACGGTGTAGAAGCGGATGTCGAACCGGATCCAGGCGTCGCCGACGGTGGGCTCGCCGCACTCGTAGATGCGGAGCTTGCCGCCTCCGCCCGTGCTCCGCGGACGCAGGACCAGCCTTGCCACGAAGAGGGTGACGACCACGAAGCCCGCGGCCGCGAGGGTGAAGACGAGGACGGTTGCGAAGTCGAAACCCAAGGTGTGGCGCGCCCGAGGCCCCGAACGGGGCATGCCCGCCGAGCCTAGCAGCCGCCCCATGGCGGGCCGACCACGTTCCCAGCGACCGGAGGCACCCGTCACCCACACGGAGACGCGCCGGCCCCCCCTCGATCCACCCGCGGGGCCCGGAGCGAGGCGCGCGGCGGCCGGGAGCGCAGGCCCCCGCCCGCGTGGCGAGAGAGCCTCCGTTCTCGTCCGGACTCCGTACGACGGGTCGGGCGGCTACTCGATGCCCTTGGCGGCCAGCCAGCGTTCGGCGTCGAGGGCGCCCTTGCAGCCCATGCCGGCCGCGGTCACGGCCTGCCGGTAGACCTTGTCGGTGACGTCGCCGACGGCGAAGACGCCGTCGATGTTCGTGGTGGTCCGGGCCCGGTCCTCGAGGACGATGTACCCGGCCTCGTCCGTCGTGATCCGGCCGGCGAGGAAGGCGGTGTTCGGCTGGTGGCCGATCGCCACGAACATGCCCTTGCAGTCGATCCGGCGCTTCTCGCCGTTCCGGGCGTCCGTGAGTTCCACGCCCGAGATCACGTGCTCACCGAGCACGTCGGTGACGACCGAGTTCCAGGCCACCTCCACCTTCGGGCTGGACACGACGCGGTCCTGCATGATCTGGCTCGCCCGGAGCTCGTCGCGCCGGTGCACGATCGTCACCTTGCTCGCGAACTTCGTGAGGTAGTGGGCTTCCTCCATGGCGGTGTCGCCGCCGCCCACGACGACGAGGTGCTGGTCGCGGAAGACGGGAAGGGCGCCGTCGCAGACCGCGCAGGCGGAGACGCCTCCGCCGCTCTGGGCCAGCCGCTGCTCGTTGGGAAGCCCGAGCCACTTGGCCTTCGCGCCGGTCGCGATGATCACGGTGTGGGTGAGGATCTCGCTCCCCTCGCCGCACTTCAGCCGGAAGGGCCGGACGTCGAAGTCGCACTCGACGATGTCGTCCGTGACGATGCGCGTGTCGAAGCGCTCCGCCTGCCGGCGGAACATGCCCATCATCTCCTTGCCGTCCACGCCCTCGGGGAAGCCCGGGTAGTTCTCGACCTCGGTCGTGAACATCAACTGCCCGCCCGGGATCATCTCCTGCGACGGGGCGCCCTCGAAGACCAGCGGTTCGAGAGAGGCGCGCGCGGCGTAGATCGCCGCGGTCCAGCCCGCCGGGCCGCTCCCGATGATGGTGACCTTCTCGATGTGGGCGTCGCTCATCGACCGTCGTCTCCGGAAGAGGGAGCCCGGGATGCTAACCCGCACGACCCACGAACCGGCGTCGAATCGCGCGGCCCTGGCGGGCGTCTCGCGCCCGGAGCCTCGGTTGCCCGTCGTCGGCGACCCTACGGAGCGACGCACCCGGACACCGTGTGGAACGTGCACGAGAGCCATAGGGCGCTGTCGCTCCTCGACGGTCCACGACTTCGGGCCGTCCCGTCGCGCGCTTCGCGGATCGTGCCGGCCAACCCGCGACATTCACGAACCGGCGTGGGAATCACGCGTCCCCGCCGCGCGTCAGGCCAGGCGGGGCCAGCCCTCGTCCACCGCCTCGACGGCGAGCCAGCGGAACGCCGCGAGGAGCGCCCCAAGCCGGGCGACGCCCGCGAGCACGCCGGCGGCGGGCCCCGCGCGCTCCAGCATCCGGGAGGGATCGCTCTCGAGCAGGTGCTCGACGGCCGGCCAGGTGGCGGAGACGAGCGCCACCGGACGCGCGACCCCCTCGGCGGCGGGGAGACCTTCACCCTCTCCGGCCAGCAGCCGCTCGCCGCCTTCCAGGTTCGCGCCGACCATCGCCTCGAAGGCCTCCTCCTCGTCCTCGTCCGGCGGCGTGGTCAGCCGCTCGAGAAGGACGTCCGGGTCCTGCAGGGACCCCGTGCCCGCCGCGAGAACGGCGAGCGTGAACAGGTGGCCGGCCTTGAAGAGCGTCCGGGCCCGCTGCTCGAGCTCGTGCTCGTCGCCCTCGTCCGGGGGCAACGCCACGCCGGCCCGCGCCGCCATGCGGGGAACGTCGGCGCAGAACCGCGCCCAGTCGAAGCACCCCGGGAACCAGGTCTCGAAGCGGGGCAGCTTGACGCGGGCCGCCTGCTCCAGGAAGTGCTTCAGGGCGGTGCTCACGATCGGGGGAGCCTACCCCCGTGGCGCAGGAAACGGGACTCGGCGCCCAGAGGGAAGGGTCAGGCGCTGAACGACGACCCGCAGCCGCACGACCCCGTGGCGTTGGGGTTCTTGAAGGCGAAGCCCGAGCCCATCATCGATTCCTGGTAGTCGATCTCCGTGCCGTTGACGAACAGGTAGGTCTTGGGGTCGACGTAGACGCGAAGGCCCTCGATCTCGTGGACCTGATCGCCTTCGGCGGGCTCCCGCTCCAGCGCGAGCTGGTAGCTGAGTCCCGAGCAGCCCCCGCCGATCACGCGGACCCTCAGGCCCGTCGCGTCCTTCTGCGCGGGGTCCGCCATGAGCGAGCGGACCTTCTCGACCGCCCGGGTGGTGAGTGTGATCGCCATGTCTTCTCCGAACGAAGCGGGATTCAGGACCGCGATTGTACGGTATGGAGCCGGGGGGACGTCATCGGGGCGCGGGGAGCGCGGCGGCGATCCGGTCCGCGAACCAGGGGACGATCGTCCGACTGCCGCGGTCGTTGAGGTGCGCGTCGTCCTTCCACATCGCCGGATCCTCGAAGACCTCCCGCGGCGGGATCCAGACGGGGGCCAGGCTCCGGTAGAAGGCCCCCTCGCGCATCGAGGCCCACGGCTCGCCGTACGACTGAAGGTAGAGGAACGCCAGCACGATGCCCTGGTCCCGGCAGCGCCGCGCGATGGCCTGGAGGTGGTAGCGGGGGAAGGCGAGGGTCCGCCGCGAGTAGGCCTGGCTCCGCCGGGCGCGGGCCTGCCGCTCGCGGCGGCGCCGGGCCAGGTAGGCGGGGGGCGGGGTGCCCTCGCCCACGGGGCGGAAGCCGTGGGGGTCCGGATCGTAGGGCCTCAGACCCGCGTCGCCCAGCAGAAGGCGCTGGCGCGCCGCCTCGAAGCGCACCTCGAACGCCTGGACGAGGTCCGAAGGCACCTCGCGATGCCAGAGGCCGAAGGGCGGGACCAGCGCGTCCCCTTCGGCGATGTAGCCCTGCACCGGGTGGCTGTTCGGGTTCTCCGTGTCGTCCACTTCCACGACGAGGAGGCGGACGGCCCGGGCGGAGAGGAGGAGGTCGGCGATCGCCCGCTGGAGGTCGCGCCCGGGGCGGCAGTACCCGAAATTCGCGACCGTGACGGGAACGCCCCGGTCGGCCAGCCGCCGCTCGATCGCCGCGTCGTCCACGGCGCGGATCGTGCGCGACGTCCCGAGGAAGGCGACGTCGATCGGCGCCCGGTTCTCGACGATCCGGTCGTAGATCCAGCGCGCCTGCCCCCCGCAGTCGCCTTTCAGGTAGCGGTACGCGAAGGAGCGGTCCAGAGGGCGCATCGCCAGCACGGCGCCGGCCCCCACGAAGGGGAGGAGGAAGAGCAGGACGTTTCGGAGGAAGCGCTTCATCGGAGGTGGAAGGTGCGGGAGTCTCAGAATTGGAAGTAGAGGAACTGGGGCGCCGAGCCGAAGCGGCCGAAGAGCACGATCCAGATCACGAGAGCATAGGCCAGCCCCCACCGCAGCGGCGCGGGCAGGGGACGGAAGATCCGGTTCACGTCGTCGCGGCCGATGACCGCGTCGAGGACGAACAGCAGGAGGACCGAGAGCAGCACGTGCGCGCCCGCCGCGGTGGAGCCGAAGGCCTCCACGACGAAGTCGGCGAAGGGCCTTCCGGGCGCCCGGACGGCGTTCGCCAGCAGGTGTCCCGCCTGGCCGATCGTCCGGGCGCGGAAGAAGAGCATGGAGAAGGTCCAGAAGCCGAAGACCAGCGGCCGCCCGAGCCAGGCGGGCAGCGCCCACGACGGCCGGTGGCGCCGGACGAGGGCCTCCCCCACCATCGCCACGCCGTGCATGACGCCCCAGACCACGAACGTCCACGCCGCTCCGTGCCAGAGGCCGGAGACGGTGAACACCACGAGCACGTTGAACAGCCACCGCCGCTGAGAGACCCGGCTGCCGCCGAGGGGGATGTAGAGATAGTCGCGGAACCACGAGTAGAGGGTGATGTGCCACCGCGCCCAGAACTCGCGGAGCGACCTCGACAGGTACGGCGTGCGGAAGTTCGCGGAGATGTCGAAGCCGAAGAGACGGGCACAACCGATCGCGATGTCGGAGTAGCCGGAGAAGTCTCCGTAGATCTGGACGGAGAAGGCGAGGACCCCCGCGACGACCGTCCACCCCCGGGGCTCGACGCCCGCGCTCGCGGGGACGGCGAAGACCACCTCCACGAAGCGAGCGATGCCGTCGGCCACGACGATCTTCTTGAAGAAGCCCCACACCATCAGACGCAGACCCGCGACGGCCTGGTCGTAGGAGAAGGCGCGCTCTTCTTGAAATTGCGGCAGGAGGTGGACGGCGCGCTCGATCGGCCCTGCCACGAGCTGGGGGAAGAACGCGACGAAGGCGAAGAAGGCCACGGGGTCGTGGGTGGGCTCGATGTTCTCCCGGTAGACGTCGATCGTGTAACTGAGCGTCTGGAAGGTGTAGAAGCTGATGCCGACGGGGAGCACGACGGCGAGCGTGAAGGGGTGGACGCCGACGCCGAACGTGCCGAGGAGGTCGGCGAACGAGGTGGTGAAGAAGTCGAAGTACTTGAAGACGCCCAGCATCCCGAGGTTGGCGGCGAGGCTCAGGCCGAGGAGGCGGCGGCGCGCGCGGACCCGCCGTTCCCGCCCGAGGGCGATGCCGACCCGGTAGTCCACGAAGGAGCTGACGAGGATCAGCGAGAGGAAGCGCCAGTCCCACCACCCGTAGAAGACGTAGCTGGCGAGGAGCACCAGCGCGTTCTGGAGCTGCCGCCGACGGCTGCCGAGCGCCCAGTACGCCGCGAACACGATGCAGAGGAAGACGGCGAAGGCGATCGAGTTGAACTGCAATCCGCGCTCCGTCCGCCGCCGTGGTCGCGGGGGTTTCTACCGCCGCCCACGGACGGCGCAAGCGAACGGGGCGAGATGGCGGCTCTTCCTGCCGCCGGCGGCCCCGGGGGTAGCATCCCCGCGTGACGACCGACCGGATCTACCTGGATCACCTCGCGACGACGCCGCTGGACGGGCGGGTGGCCGAGGAGATGGCGCCGTGGCTCGGCCCGCGCTTCGGGCACCCCGCGAGCCGCCACCACGCCTTCGGCTGGGACGCCGAGAAGGCGCTGGAGACCGCCCGGGGCCGCGTGGCCGACTGGATCGGCGCCGAGGGGCGCGAGATCGTCTTCACGTCCGGGGGCGCGGAGGCCGACGCGCTGGCCGTCCTCGGCGTCGCGGAGGCGATGGAGGGACGGGGCCGCCACGTGCTCGCCTCCCGGGTCGAGCGCACGGCCGTCCTCGACGGGCTGGCGCGCCTCGCCGCCCGCGGGTGGGAGGTCGAGGCGCTGGACGTGGACGGCGAGGGCCGCGTCGATCCGGCAGCGGTCCGCGCGGCGATCCGCCCGGACACGGTGCTCGTCTCGGTCCAGGTCGCGAACGCCGAGACCGGCACGATCCAGGACATCGCCGGGGTCGCCGCCGCGTGCGAGGAAGCGGGCGCGCTCGTCCACGCCGACGCCACCGCGGCGGCGGGGTGGACGCCGATCGACGTCGGGGCCCTGGGCGTCCACCTCCTCTCCCTGACCGGCCACCTCTTCCACGGCCCCATGGGCATCGGCGCCCTCTACGTCCGGCGGCGAAGGCCCCGCGTGCGCCTCGTTCCCCGGATCTTCGGCGGCGGAACGGAGGGGCCCTTCCGCGGCGGGACGGTGAACCTCCCCGGCGCGGTGGGCCTGGGGAAGGCCGCGGAGCTCGTCCGCACCGGGGGCGTGGCGTCGTGGCGGCGCCTGGCCCTCCTCCGGGACGGGCTCGAGCGGGGTCTGGAGGAGCGCGTCGGCGGCGTCCGGCGGCTGGGGGCCGTCGCCCGCCGCCTCCCCCACGCGAGCGCCCTCACCCTCGATGGCGTGGAGGGCGAGGCGCTCGTGCTGGCCGTGCCGAGCCTCGCCTTCTCGACGGGATCCGCCTGCACGAGCGCCACGATGACGTCGTCCCACGTGCTCGAAGCGATGGGCCTTCCGAAGACGGCGGCCGACACGAACGTGCGCTTCGGCCTCGGCCGGTTCACCACGGCCGAGGAGGTCGAGGCCGCGATCGACCGCGTCGCCGACGCCGCCCTCCGGCTCCGGGCGCTCAGCCCTTGATCACCGCCATGGGCTCCAGCCGCGCCACGAGGCGCGCGAGCCCCGCGCCGTCCACGACGGCGACCACGTCGGCCACGTCCTTGTAGGCCTCGGGGTACTCCTCGTCCACGGTACGGCGGCTGGCGGCGCGGATGCGGATGCCCTTCGCGAGCAGCTCCTTCGAGATGCTGCGCTCGCGGGTGAGCTTCCGCGCGCGCGTCCGACTCTGCATGCGCCCGGCGCCGTGGCAGGAGGATCCGAAGGACTCGCGCCACGCGCCCTCGCCGCCGACGAGGACGAACGAGTACCGGCCCATGTCGCCCGGGACGATCACGGGCTGCCCCACCTCACGGTACGCGGCCGGCGTGAGCGCGTGCCCCGGCGGGAACGCGCGGGTCGCGCCCTTGCGGTGCACGACGACGTCCCGCTCGAGGCCGTCCACCTCGTGCGTCTCCACCTTCGCGATGTTGTGGCAGACGTCGTAGACCGGGGCGAGCGAGATCCCTCGGCCGACGACCCGGCGAAACGCCTCCCGGGCCTTGGCCGCCATGACCTGCCGGTTCGCGAACGCGTAGTTGACGGCCGCGCACATGGCGCCGAAGTAGGCCTGCCCCTCCTCGCTCCCGAAGGGCGCGCAGGCGAGCTGCGGGTCGGGAAGGTCGATCCCGTACTTCGCCGCCGCCTTCTTCATCGTCGGCAGGTGATCGGTGCAGACCTGATGCCCGAGGCCGCGGCTCCCCGAGTGGATGAGCAGGCCCACGCCACCGGTCGCGAGGCCGAGGGCCGTCGCCGCCGTCTCGTCGTAGATCTCGGCGACCCGGTCCACCTCCAGGAAGTGGTTGCCGCTCCCCAGCGTTCCCAGCTGCTTCCGACCCCGCTCCTTCGCGCGCCGCGACACGAGATCCGGACGGGCGCCGCCAAGACGACCCGCCTCCTCGGTGTGCTCCACGTCCGCTTCGTCGCCGAGACCCTGTCGGACGGCCCACCGGGCGCCGTCTTCGAGGCAGGCGTCCATGCGCTTCCCCTCGAGCACGAGATCGCCGCGCGCCGCGCCGACCCCGCAGGGCACGGCTTCGTAGAGCGCGTCCGCGAGGGCGTCGATGCGGTCCCGCGCCGCGTCGGCGCCCGTCGGCGAGGCGAGGAGCCGCACGCCGCAGTTGATGTCGTAGCCGACGCCGCCCGGGCTGAGGATGCCCGTTCGCGGGTCGAACGCCGCGACGCCCCCGATGGCGAAGCCGTACCCCCAGTGGAGGTCCGGCATGCCCAGGCTCGGCCCCACGATGCCCGGCAGGCAGGCGACGTTTCGCACCTGCTCCAGGGCACGGTCCTCGCGCATCCTCTCCATCAGCGCGTCGCTCGCGAAGACGAGCCCCTCGGTCCGCATGGCGCCGCGGCGCGGGATCCGCCAACGGAAGGGCCCCAGGCGCTCCACCTCCACCGCGGCCGGGGATGTCATGGCGTCTCCAGGAGGGAGGGATCCGTCAGAGGTCGAGGACGACCGTGGCGCGCCAGGGTCGATCGCCGTCGCCTTCCTCGATCGCGAGGTCATGGTACGTGACCGCCTTCACCACGCGGTCGGGGTCTTCGCCCGCGACGAGCGTCCGTCCGCGGAGGACGCCGCGGGCGCCCTGGCCGTCGGCACGATCGACCCGGGCATCGCGAACGAGCCAGCCTTCCGTCTCGAAGAGCACGACCGCCTCCCCCAGCCAGGCGACGAGCACGTCCTCCCGGTCCCCGCCCTCGACGGCGAGCGATCGATCCTCGAGCGTCTCGCCCTCCTCGGCCGCCCTGAGCAGCCGGCCGAGCGCCCGCGTCCCCTCGGCGAGAAGCCCTCCGAAGTCCTCCGCCCAGACCTCGAAGGCCATGTCGGCGGTGTGATCGATCCACCGGTGCCCGCGCATGCCGGATCCTCCCCCGCCGTCGGGCGGGGCGCAAGCGACGGGGGCGCATGCGCCCCCGCTCCCGCTACACCAACAGGTGCTGCGGCACCACGTGGTAGTCCAGGTACGTGTCCTGCTTCTGGTCCTCGGTCAGCATGGCCAAGGTGCAGAAGGGGCGCCAGAGGTCCCCCTCCTTGGTCGCGGCGATCCCGGCAACGACGCGGCAGATGCACATCTGCTTGGGATTCGGGATCGGGTACCCGACGAGGTTGAACGCCCCGGGGTCGCCGGAAGCGGCGAGGGACAGCTCGATGGCCGCGGCATGCACGTCCTTGTCGAAGAGCAGGCTCCTCACGGAGTAGGGATCGACGGTGATCGGCTCGACCATCCACAGCGGCGTGCCGTCGAGCCGTAGGAGTCCGAACCGTCCCCACACGATCGGCTGCGGCGAGGCGTTCACGCAGAGCATGTCGTCGAAGTGCCCCATGCGGGGGATCTGGATCGGCGTGGGCGCCGGCGCCTCGGGGCCGGGGGCCCTCGGGTTGTTGCGGGTCTTGTGCAGGTTCGCAGCCATGTCCCTCCTCTCGGGAGCGGTCTCCGTTGCTTTCGTGTCCTTGGGTTCCATCAGCCGTCCGACGTTTCATCGACCGCGCCGCGAAGCCGGGCGCTGGCGAGCGCGCGGTGGATGGGAGTGCCGGCCCAAACCGCGTCGGGGGAAGGGGCGTGGCGCGCGAGGTCCTCCAGTTGGCCCCAGGCGGCATCGAGATCCCGAGGCTCCCCGGTGACGCGCCACAGGTCGTGGAGGAGCTCGATGCGGGTCGCGACCGCGAGCCCGTCCCCCGCGTTCTCGATCCGCCGCCTCACCTCGTCGGGATCGCCCGCTCCGGCGCGCAGGCGACACGTCGCCCACTCCGCGACGGCGGTCGCGTCGTCTTCCGCGATGCCGTGGCCTTCGGCGGCCGCGAGCGCCGCGCGCGCCCCCTCGACGTCGCCGAGGCGCAGGCGGGTCGCCGCCCGACCGATCTCCCCGTAGGACAGGGCCCGGGGATCCTTCGCCGCGGCCGCCGCTGCCAAGGCCCTCTCGTGCAGCCGCTCCGCGGCCTCGCCGTCCCCGGACCAGGACGCCAACTTCGCGAGGAAGTCGAGGCCGCTCGCCTCCTGCCCGGGCAGTCCGAGCGCCGCCGCGAGGCCGACGGCCTCCTCCAACCGGGCGGACGCGTCCGCCGGGCGACCCGCCCAGGCCAGCGCCTCTCCCAGCGTCTGGAGCGCGACCAGGCGTCCCCTCGTGTCCCCGATCTCGAGGTGGATCGCCGCGTCCCGTTCGGCGCAGTGCACGGCCTCCGCGAGACGTCCCTGGTACAGGTACGTCAGGCTCAGGTTTCCGAGCGCCTTCGCCTCTCCCGCCCGGTACCCGAGGTCCCGGGACAGGGCGAGGGAGCGTTCGAGGTAGGGTCTCGCCTCCCCGTGGCGCCCCTCCCCGATCAGGAGCCAGGCCAGGTTGTTGAGGGCCTGCGCCAGGCGAAGCCGCTCCCCCGTCGGCTCGAGCATCCGGAGGCAGGCCTCCAGGTCGGCATGGGCCTCGTCGGTTCGACCGAGGGCGTGGCGGACCCGGCCGAGCATGCCCCGCGCGGAGGCGCAGAGGATGGGCAGACCGGCCGCCTCCGCGCGCTCGGCGACCCGGGCGAAGCGCTGCTCGGCGTCCCGCCAACGGCCGGCGTCCACCTCCAGCCCGCCCCGCATCGTCTCGAGTTCCAGCTCGAGGGACCGTTGCCCGGATTGCCTCGCGTTGCGGGCCGCCCGCTCGAGCAGGGCGGGCGGAGACCGACCGGAACGCCGGAGGATCCGCAGCACCCGCATGGCCGCCCGGGCCGCGGCGCCCGGGGCGTCCGACGCCTCCGCCGTCGTTTGCGCCTCCTCGTAGGCGCCGAGGGCCTCCTCCGTCCGCCCGAGGACCTCGAGCCCTTCGCCCAGTCTCACGAGCAGGGCCGCACGGCGGTCCGCGTCGAGCAGGCCGGACGTGCCGACGGCGGCCCGCAGCAGATCCGTGGCCTCCGTGATCCGCTGGGCCCCCTCCAGATGGGAGAGGCCCTCGTCGAGGAACGCGAGCGCCGCCTCGCCGCGGCCGGCCCGCAACAGGTGCCGGCAGGCCTGGGCGGCCAGGGCGCCGCGGCGGTCCTCCGGGACGTCCGCCGCCCCGTGGCGGCGGACGAGGGCGTCGCCCACTCGGGAGTGCAGCTCCTCCAGAAGGGGCACGGGGAGATCGCCCTGGAGCGCCTCGCGAAGGAGGGGGTGGTCGAACGCGTAGCGTTCGCCCCGCGCCCGGACGAGGCGGTGCTGGCGCTCGATGCGCGCGAGGTCCCGGAGGACGGCGATCACCGGTCGGCCTTCCACGTCGCTCAAGAGGCGGGGGTCGAACGCGGCGCCGATGACGGAGGCGGCCTGGAGCAGTTCGAGGGCGTCCGACGGCAGGCGCTGGAGCCGGGATCGCTGCAGGTCGAGGACGGCGTTCGGGGGAGTGACGCCGTGCAGGTCGCCGACCAGCGCGTAGGACGCTCCTTCCCTCGGCTCCAGCACGCGCGTCGCGATGAGGTCGTCGATCAGGGCGAACAGGTAGAGGGGGACCCCTCCCGACACCACGGCGAGGTGGTCGGCCACGGGGGCGAGGGCGTCCCCGTCGCCCAGACGGGCGTGGACGATGCCACGGACCGCGTCGGCGTCCAGTCGCTCGAGCGTGAGCCGACGGACGATCGGAAGGTGCTCGAGGTGTTGCCCCCACTCCGGCGAGAGGTCCGGGGTCGACGCGGCGATCAGCAGGACGGGGCGTTCCTGGATCGCGTTCGCGACCGCGGCGAACAGCCCCAGTCCCGGGAGGGAAGCGTCCTGCAGGTCGTCGATGGCCAGCACCACCGGTCCGCGTGCCGCGAACTCCTGGATCGCGCGGACGAACGCGGTGCGGATCGACTCCGGATCGAGGGGGGCGGCGCCATCGGGCGGCGGCATGCCCCGGAGAACCGCCGCCAGCGCGCGGCCGAGCCGGGGCGTGTCGGCCAGCAGGGTCGTCAATCCGCCTTCGAGGTCCCGATCCCCCACCATGTCGCGCAGGGCGTCCCCGAATCCGCCGAGCGCGGTACCGGAGCCCGCCGACGCGTAGCCGCCGTACGCGACGGTCTTCGCGGCCCCTCCCCCGCCGTAGCGCCGCAGGACCTCGTCCAGCAAGCGGGTCTTGCCGATGCCGCCTTCCCCGAAGGCCAGGACCACGCGGCCGTTCCCCCGGCACACCTCGTGGAACAGGTGGTCGCATTGCTCCATTGCCGCGTCGCGGCCGCGCATGTCCGTGGCCGCCGGCACGTGGCGCCGCGGGGCGGAGCCGGCGGTCGGACCCGCCGGCTCCCGCGTCTTCCACCAGGCCGAGCTCCGCCCTTCCTCGAGGACCCGAAGCAGCACTCCCGCATCCGGAATGCGGGACGCCGGGTCCTTCGCGAGGAGGGCCCCCACGAGGGAATCGAAGAACGGGGAGATGACGGGACGCACGTCGGAGAGGGGGCGTGCCGCGCGATGCATCTGCGCTTCGAGAAGCTCCCAGGCCGACGTCGCGTCCGCGAAGGGATGGGCGCCGGCCGCCAGTTCGTAGAGCACCAGACCGAGGGCATACAGGTCCGTCGGCGCCGCGATCGGACCGAGCGACGCGTCGATCTGCTCGGGCGCCACGTACAGCGGCGTCCCGACGAGAGCGTCCATCCGCGTGAGGCTCTGGGACACGCTGGCGATCACGTGCACGGTTCCGAAGTCCATCACCTTGACGGTCTCCAGGTCGCGGCTGATGAGCAGGTTGTGGGGCTTGATGTCGCGGTGGACGTGTCCGGATGCGTGGATGGCGGCAAGCCCCTGGGCGATCTGCCGGGCGATCTGGAGACACGACGCCTCGGTCTGGGCTCCGTCCCGCCGGAGCAACTCCGCGAGGCTCTCCCCCTCGACGTACTCCAGCGCCAGGTAGGGACGCGTCGAAGGCCCCTCCTCGACCGCTCCCGCGTCGAGGATCGCCACGACGTTGGGGTGGCGGATCCGGCCCAGGGCCGCGGCTTCGCGCTCGAATCGATCCCCCATCGTCGATTCGAGTTGATCCGGCGGGCGCAGGACCTTCAACGCCACCACGTCGCCCGGGGCGAGCGAAGCGCGCGGCTCGATCACCTCCGCGAGCCAGACCGTCGCGCTGGCTCCCGTTCCGAGTTCACGGATCAATCGGTACGGGCCGAACCGCCCCGCTCCCGCGACCATGGAGGGAGTACACCCGATTCATCGCACGGGAGCAAGCGATGCGGCGATTTCGGCCGGTCCACCGCGTTGGTGGGGCGCCGAAACGCGGTCGGCCGGCCAGGACCTGCCGTCCGTCCGTTGGTTTCACCCGCATCCTTCACGAACGGGCGGCGCCATCGCGCGGCCGCGGTCCGCATCTCGCTCGCGATCCAAGGCGAACGCCGGTCCCTCGACGGCACCGTCTCCGGACGTGCGGCCATCGCGGCGTGCCCTCCTCGCCGGACGGGCGGTCGATGGCGGGGAAGGAACGGTCGTCGCCACCACGGCATCCCACGGACCGGAGCAGGAACGGGAGCGCGCGTTCGAAAAAGGAGATGTCGCGGCCCCGGGGCCGGTCGAACGGCACCGACCCTCCGCGAGACGGCGGCGCGCGCATGCCAACGCGCGCAAGCGAGGACGCCGGAGGAGTGGCCGCGGTCGGCGAGGATGCGGCACGAAGAGGGGTGGGGCGAGCCCTCGCTCGAATGCGTTGCCACACCCTACCAACGGACCGATGGCACGCGCGTTTGGCGGGAAAACGGACGTCGCCGCGAGGCCCGCCGCTCTATGCTCGCGCCATCAGCCGAACCCGGTGGGACGGACCGTGAGGAGGCCGCATGCGCGTGCTCCGGTTGGCGTCGGCGGTGTTGGTCGTCGTGATGGGAGGCGCGCTCGTGGCCGCACGGCCCGCCCGGGCCGGGCCGCCGGAGAGCGTCGCGTCGTCCGGCGAGGACGCGCGCGCCCTCGCCGAAGCACGCGCGCACGTCGAACGTGGCGGCGCCGTGGACGCGTTCCTCGACGACGACGACGTGCAACTGCTGGGCTTCCCGGCGCAAGCGGTCACGCGCCTCCACCGAGCGTCCGAGGGCGGATGGACCGAGACGGCCCGCTTCCTGCTCGACCACGGCGCGAGTCCGGTGGCCGTGGCGGGATCCAAGAGCCACTACAACCGGCTGCGTCCGATCGACCTCGCGCTCCATGGCGGGCACGCGGCCGTGCTACGACTCCTCAAGGAGCGCGCGCTGCCTCCGGTGGGCGCGACGCGGACCCTCGAGGTGGACCTCGGGACCGGCGAGGACGCGCTGCCCCTCGTCTCGCTCGAGGAGGGGACGTGGTGGCGCGTGACCGAGCGGGACGCGGGGAGACCCACGACGGCCGACTTGCTCGTGGAGCCCGGCGATCCGGAGGTCTCGGGGCTCGGCGGCACCGGCGACCTCTTCCGGCACGCGCTCGACGAGACGGCCGTCGCCCCGCTCGCGCCGGGAACGCTCGCGCCCGACGGGAGGCCGACCGCGCCGATCGCGTGGCGCCCGTCCCTCACGCACCGGGAGTTCCGAGCCGACACCGACTTCCTCGTGCGCACGAGCGTCGGCGCCGTGTTCCGGGCCCGGTTGCAGGACGTGGATCTCTCCCGGCGTCGGTTCACGCTCCGCTACGTGCGCCTGCCGGACGCGACGTCCCTCGCGGACGCCCCGCGCATCGACACGAGCGCGGTCGCCGCGACCGCCGACGGACTCCTCGCGGCGGCGGCGTTCGAGGGGGACGCCCAAGCGGTCGCGCGGCGGCTCGCCGCGGGCGCCGACCCGATGGCGAAGGACGCGCAAGGGCGGAACGCCCTGCACGCGGCGGCGCTCCAGGACCGAGCGGACGTCGCCGCGCTGCTCGTCCAGCACATCCTGGGCGAGGGCGAGGGGGGCATCCCGTCGTTCGACCGCTTCGTGGAAGCGAAGGAGGGGCTGCTGGAAGCCGGGGACCGCCGCGGGCTCACGCCGCTCCACGTCGCGGCGTTCGAGGGGCACGTCGCCACCGTGCGCGCGTTGCTCCGCTTGGGCGCCGACGCGGACGCCACGGACGCGCTCCGGCGCACCCCGCTCCTCCTGGCGGCCTCCCGCGGCCACGGCGAGGTCGTCCAGGCCCTCCTCGAGCAGGGTGCCTCGCTCCACGCCCAGGACGCGAAGGGGAGGTCGGCCCGGGAGCTCGCCTCCACACCCGTCCTCGCGCGCTACCTGGAGGAGATGGCACGCCGGCGGCCCGACACGGAGCGTCGGAACGTCGAGGAGGTGGTCGGGAGGTTCGTGGAGGGACTGCGGGCCGGCGACCGCGAGGCCGTCCTCGCCGTCCTCGCCCCCGAGGCGGCCGCGGCGCTTCCGGCGGCGCTGACGCCGCTCCCGTGCCCTGCGCGCGTCGCGTTTCTCCGGGTCGGTCCCCGGGAGGCCCAGGCCCGCGTCGTGCTCGCCCGGCCCCGCGCGGCGAAGGACGACCCCGCGGCGCTCGTCACGCTGACGCTGGCCAAGGAAGGCGGGATGGGCGCGTGGCAGGTCACGGGCCTCGCGATCCGTAGCTGCCTCGCGAAGGAGGAGGAGCGATGAGGACCCTCGGCACCCTGTGCGCGCTCCTGTGGATCCTCGTCCCGGCGGGCCCCCTCCGTGCGGACGAGCGCGACGACGTACGGAGCGACATCCGCGTCGAGGAGGCCCGGACCGGGCGACTCGAGAGCGAGATCGCGACGTTGGACCGGAAGCTCGGCGCCTTGCGGATCGAGCACGAGGCCGCGGGCCATCCGCGGATCGTCCTCGAGCGGCATCGGGCGAGCGCCGCGGACCTGGATCGTCGGGTCGCCGAGGCCGAGGCCGCCCGCTACGACACGGAGTGCCGCGCGGGCTGGCACGACGGCGGGGTTTTCGGAACCCTGGCGTCGGTCGCGCTGTGGTTGGGGCTGAGCGAGGAACACCGCTGGTACGCGGACGACCTCGAGCGGACGCTCCAGGAACTCGAGGCGGCGCGGGCGGCGCGCAACGCCGCGGACGATGCCTTCGTGCAACGGATCCAGAACGGGATCCGCGTCGCTCCCGTGCGTCCCAGCGACTGGGCCGAGTACCCGCTCGGCCGTCCGAACGACGTCTTCGCGCCCAGTCTCGACGCCCTCGAGCGCATGGCCGAGGAGGGCGACCTCCGCCAAGCGGGGCTCTCGCAGCGAATCGCGCTGCTCACGGCGCTCCGGAAGGAACGCGAGAGCGGTCTACGAGAAGCGGAGGAACGGTTGCGCCTCCTGCGAAGCCGGGAGCGCGGACTGGACGTGCCGGCAACGCCGCCGACGCCGCCGGAGACGGACGTCGACGTCGCCCGCTACCGCGGCGGCTTGAGCCCCAGGCTCCAGGCGGCGATCCAGGCGGCTTGGACCGAGGCCTGCCGCCGGAACGACATGGTGCCGATCGAAGGCTCGACGAAGGGCTCGGAGGTGGTCCTGGAGATCCGGAGGACGCCGGAAGGGGTCCGCGCGACCGTCTCCAAGGCCACCCTCACCATGGACATCGCGAGCCGCGGCCGACTCACGGGCAACGGGCACTTCACGGTGGCCTTCACGTTCGAGGAGGGACGGGCCGGCACGGACGGCGTGTTCCGCGGAGAGGTCACGTCGGTGTCGAGTGCCCAGGGGTCGGACATGGGCCGGCCCTTCCAGTGGTCCCGACGCACCTCCACGACGACGTGGGTCGCTCGGCCCGAGGCGCCGCCCGGCCGCGGCTACGGCATCCATTTCGGCGACGACTCGGTACCGGCCTTCGAGTTGAAGCCGATGGAACGCTGACGGGGCGGGCAGGGGGTGGGCCTCCGGGTCTCGGTCGGCGGCGAGGCCCCCGGTGGTCGCCCCGGGCAGGCGAGAACCGCGGGGGGGTCGTGCACGGGCGTTTCGTCGATCCCCGATTCGATGGACCCGCTTGCATCCGGCGACGGTGCCCGGGTACCGTTCCCACCCCGAAGGAGGGCGCGGATGATCTACGTCATGAACGAGCAGGGGCCCTGGTCCGGTGGCATGGCCACGTACGAGGACACCCCGATCCAGTTCCAGGTGCCGAGTGGAGGGATGATCCTCGTGATGGGCCAGGTCACCGTCCAACCGTCGGATTCGGGCAGCGGATACCACACCGCGGGCGCGACGATCACCGTCTACGACGACGCGGGACAGCCGCGGGGTTCGGGGAACAGCTCCGTGAAGCTCCAGAACCCGTCGCACGGCTCCATCCCGCTCGTCTGTGTCCACGCCGAAGGCCTCAACCCCGGCACCATGGCGAAGATCACGATCGCGAAGAGCAGCGGCAGCAACGGCGGCCCGGGATCGGACGACTACTACTCGATCGCCGTCGTGGAGCTGGAGCAGACCCAGGAAGGCTCCCGCCCCGTGTAGCCCGCTGGGGGAGGGCTACGGGACCGGAGGGAACGATCCGGAGAGCCAGCGCAGCGCCCGCCGGTGCCCGAGGAGGGTCGCGGTCCTCCTCGCGGCATCCCGGTGGCGGGCGGCTTCCGCGTCGTGGCCCTGCCGCTGGTGGGAGGCGGCCGCCAGCCGGTCGGTCAGGAGCCGATAGCTGGCACGCCGCAAACCGATCCGGCACGCGCTCAAGCCCTCGACGTGCCGGTCGCAGGCCTCGCCTCGCGCGTGGCAGAGCGTCGCCTCGCGCAGGTGGCGCTCCAGGTCGCTCCGCGCCAGGTAGCCGACGGTCTCCATCCGGTCGGCCGGCAGGCCCTCCAACACGGCCTCGCTCAGGACGAGCACGGCGCCATCGGCCCCCGCCGTGCCGTCCGGGGCGAGGGTCGCCATCGCGTCCACCGCCCGGGAGGCGTCGTCCGTGCGACCCTCCGCGGTGGCGATCAGAGCGGCCACGGCGCGCGCGACGACCCGCTGGGACCGGTCTCCGGACGCCTCTCCGGCCTCGAGCGCGCGCTCGATCGAGGCGCGGGCCTCCCCAAGTCGATCCTGGACGGCGAGCAACTCGGCCTGGAGGCGCCAGGCGTTCGTGAGCGCGCCCCCGTGCCGACCCCGGATCAGGGTCGGCAGCGCCTCTTCGATCGCCTGGATGGCCCCGGTCGTGTTCCCCCCGGCATAGAGCGCCTCCGCGAGGAAGATCCCCGCCTGCGCGGCGGAGACGGAAGCGCCGGCCAACTCCAGCACGCGGATCGATCGGCGGAGTTCCAGGCCCACGCCATCGACGTGCCCGGCGAGCATGTGGGCGAGCGCGGCGTTCAGCCGGCTGACAGCCGCGTTGTGGGTGACGCCGAGCCGATCGGCCACCTCCGCCGCGACGGCGTAGTACGAGCGCGCCTCCTCCAGGCGTTCCGCCCGCATGGCCACGGAGCCGAGCTGGTCCTGCATCATCGAGTGGAGCCAGTCGCTGCCGGTCGCTGCGAACACCCGGTCCGCGGCCTCGAACGCCCGTCGAGCATCCTCCAGGCGTCCGTCGATCTTTGCGAGACGGCCCACCACGGCGCGGGCGCGCGCGCCATCCAGCGTGTCCCCGCAACGGTCGGCGATGCGCTCCCACTGCGACGGGTTGCCCTCGGGTCTCCGGCCGCTGACGAGCGTGGCGGTGGCGCGATACACCGAAATGCGCTCGACGAGGGCGGGGTCTCCTCGCTCCTCCGCGGCCCCGAGCATCCGCTCGAAGAGCGCGCGGCTGCGCTCGTAGTCCCCCCGGCGGAGCAAGGCGGAGGCCATCCCCAGCGTCAGGTCCTCGTGCGCGCACAGATCGACCAGCGGAGGATCGTCCAGCACACCCGCCCGCTCTCCAAACTCGATCAGCCGGCGGAACTCCTGGCGGCGACGCGCCCCCTCGGCGACGCGCAGGAGGTGCGGAGCCGCTCGTTGGCGCTCGCCGCAGCGCTCCCAGTGTCGGCCGATGCGCGACGGATCGGCATCCCCCTCCCGCGTCTGGAGGTGCTCCGCCAGGGATCGGTGGATCTCGACCCTCAACTCCGGCGCCATGTCCTCGTAGAGGACTTCCTGCGTCACCCGGTCCGCGAAACGGTAGCCGTGGTGCGCCCGGCCGATCAGGGTGCGCCGCCGCGAGAGCGCTTGCAGGCGTCGCAACACCTGGAGCACGGGCATCCCCTGCACGGCGGCGACCGCCCGCCCGTCGAACTCCACCCCGTCGATCGCCGCGACCTCGAGGAGGGAACGGTCCTCGTCGTCCAGGGTCGTGAGACGCGCGCGAACGAGGTCGCGGAGCCGCGCGGGGATCGACTGCAGGTGCCAGGAATCCGTCGGAAGCAGCTGCGCACCGCGGCGCTCCAGGGCACCGGTGTCCTCGAGGTGGCGGATCAGCTCGAGCGCGTAGAGGGGATTCCCCTCCGTACGGGCGTGGATCCGCGCGGCGACGTCCCCGGGCAGCGTGGCGCCGAGGCGTTCCTCGAGCAACGCGAAGAGGGAAGCCTCGTCGAGCCCGTCCAGGTCGATGCGTTCGGCGGCGGGGAACCCGGCCGCGGCGATGGCGTCGGGCCGCGTCGCGACGACGAGCGTGAAGCGCCGTCCCGAGAGACGGCGTGCGAGGTGGCCGAGGAACTCGAGGTCCTCCTCGGAAGCGTGCTGCGCGTCGTCCACGCACAGAACGAGAGGGCGCTCCTCGGCCGCGCCCTCCAGCAGGTGCTCCAGCGCCCACAGCGCCTGCTGGGGGCTATCGAGCGACGGCATCTCGTCGCCCGCGAGGATCGCCTCGATCGGCGGCGGCCGACCTCCGGACGCGCCCGCTCCGGCACTCTCGGCCAGAGGGTCGGCGGTCCGCGCGGCCCGGACCAGCGTGACGAGCGGCCCCTCGACGGCGGACAGGTGCGCGTCCATCCAGAGCATGCCCTCGCCGCGCATTCGCTGCGCCAGCGCCTCGCAGAGGGCCGTCTTGCCGATGCCGGCCGCGCCCGCGACGACGACGACGTGGCTTCCCGGCGACCGCAGCACGGCCTCGGCGCGCGCGCGCTCGTCCTCCCGGCCCTGGAAGCACCCCTCGACGGGCTCGGGCCGGGGAGCCACGCTCGGCACCTCGGATCGCCCGGGTCGTTCGTCGAGGAGAGCGAGGGCCTCGGCGCACGACGCGGGCCGCCGCGCGGGATCCTTCTCCAGACAGCGCGCCACGAAGAGACGGAGCCGCTCGGGGAGCGCGGCGGGCAGAGGGGTGGGATCGTTGTTCTCGACCGCGACGAAGAAGCCCACGACGTCGGGAGCCGGGAAGGGGTGATGGCCCGCGAGCATCTGGTGAGCGACGACGCCGACGCTCCAGAGGTCGCTCTGCACGGAAGCCGCAGCGCCTCCCAACGCCTCGGGCGCCATGTAGTACGGGGTCCCCATCGGGCCCTCGTCCAACTCCACGTCGTCTCCCATGACGCGGGCCAGACCGAAGTCGGTGAGCTTCGCCTCGCCACGGACGAGGAGGATGTTGCCGGGCTTCACGTCACGATGGAGCACGCCTCCGTCGTGGGCCGCGCCCAGTCCGGCGAGCGTGCCGCGGAGGATCGCCTCCGTCCGGTCCGCGGCCAGGGCGCCCTGCTGGAGGAGATCCTCGAGCGTGCCCTCCGGCGCGAACTCCATCTCCAGCATGACCCCGCCGTCGGCGCCCTCCCTCAGCGAGTAGAGGGTGACCACGTGAGGGCTCTCGAGGCGCGCGATGACGCGCGCTTCCTCGAGGAAGCTCCGAAGCAACGCGGCCTCGGCATCGCGCCGCGGGGGCCCCTCCAGCACCTTCAGCGCGACCCACCGGCCCAGTTGCCTGTCTTCGGCGAGGTAGACGGTGGCGAAGGCACCACGACCGACCTGCCGTTCGATGCGGAGGTGACCTACCTCGGCCCCGGGATCCAGCGCTGTGCCCACCCGGCAGAGGCTACCTGCTCGCGGGGGCGTCCGGGGGAGGCGCGAGTGCGCGCCCCGGCGCCTCCGACGTCGCGGGTCGGGCCCCGGCGGGTCTCGGTACCGCCCGCGGCCACCCGGAGGGCGGCTCCCGAGGTCCCTCCCTGCTACCGTGGGCTCTCGCCATGTGGGATCCCACGCTCGATCCGAACGACCTCGCCGCGCGCGTGGATCACACGTTGCTTCGGGCCGGGGCGACGGAGGAGGAGATCCGGGGGCACGTCGCCGAGAGCCGCGCCATGGGCGTGGCCGGCGCCTGCATCGCGCCCTGCTGGGTCGGCGTGGCTCGCGAGCTCCTCGAGGGGACCGCGGTGAAGGTCGTGACGGTGGTCGGCTTTCCGCTCGGCTCGTCCACGACGCGTTCCAAGGTGGTCGAGACGGAGGAGGTGGTGCGTCGAGGCGCCGACGAGATCGACGCGGTGGTCCACCTGGGGATGCTGCGGGCGGGCCGGTTCGACGCCGTGGCGCGGGACCTCGCCGAGGTCGTCCAGGCGGCCGGGGCCGTGCCCGTCAAGGCGATCCTCGAGACGGTGCTGCTCGACGAGACCGGGATCCGGCGCGGGGCCGAGGTGGCCGAGCGGGCCGGCGCCCGGTTCGTCAAGACCTCCACCGGGTTCGGGCCGGGCGGAGCCACCGTCGCCGCGGTCCGGGCCCTCCGTACGGCCGTGGGCGACCGCCTGGGGGTCAAGGCGGCCGGCGGCATCCGGACCCTGGAGCGGGCCCTCTCGATGCTCGCCGCCGGGGCGGACCGGCTCGGGACCTCGGCGACGGCGCCGATCCTGGCCGAGGCGAAGGCGAGCCGCCGGGCGTAGGCCGCTCAAGGCGGGAGGGTCGGCAGGGCGAAAGGGGGGCATGGCGGGCTCCCCGTTCACCCCCGCGAGCCAGCGGCGGATCGCCTGGCAGTGGCTGGGCGTCGGCCTCGTGCTGGCGTTCGCCTTCACCCTGGCGCCCCCGCTCCGCTTCATGGGCTGGCTGCTCGGATCCCTCTTCCACGAAACGGGACACGTCGCGTTTGCCTGGTACGTGGGCTGCCCCGCGTTCCCGGCGATCAGCCTCGCCGGCCACGCCGGCGCCTTCCACAAGCCCCAGAGCGCCCTGATGCTCTTCGTGGTCGCGGTGCTCCTGCTGGCCTTCGCCGCCTGGGCGTGGCGCGAAGGCCGCTGGCGCCGACTCGCCACGGGCCTGATCCTCGTCTGGCCGCTGCTCGCCTTCGTGGACGGCCTCCGGGACCTGGGGTTCCTTCTCTCGGGGCACCTCGGCGAGCTCACGTTCGCCGGGATCTTCCTCGTCCGGGCACGGACGGGCAGTTCCACGGAGCTCGAAGCGGAACGCCCGCTCTACGCCTGCCTCGGTTGGTTCCTCGTGGCCCGCAACGTCGCCCTCACTGGAGGGCTCGTCCTCTCCGCCGCGGCCCGCTCGGCATACCTCGGAAACGGCTCCTTCGGGATGCTCAACGACTACGCGCGGATCGCGTTCCACGTGCTCCACGTCCCGCTCCAGGCGGTCGCGTTCGGGATGCTGCTCGTGAGCCTGCTCGTGGTCCCGGTGGTTCTCTGGCTGACCCGGGGAACGGACGGGGCGCCGCGCGGATCGAGGGAGCCGGCCGGACGGAGGCCGTACGAGCCCGCGCCCCTCCCGGCGAACCCGGCCCCGACCACCGAGGCGGACCTCTCCCGCCCGCCGCCGAGCGTGCGACCACGCCGGACGATCCCGATCTCCCGCGTCCCGCCTCGCTGACGCGAGCCCCACGGCGACGACCGCGCCCGCGCGTTCGCCCCGCGGCCCGCGAAATCGCCCCTCGGCGGCCGGATCCCGCGCGCTGGGTTCCGCGAGCCCCGGGATTGCCTGTTCGGAATATGCACTTCCGATCTCCGATACCTGTGCACGGCCTCCAAACGAGGACCAAAAGCACGTGGATTCCATGAACAAGGCGCCGCTTTTTTCGCCGGCTCCAGCCTCGGTGTTCGTAACGTGCCGCGCTTCCTGTTGTCTCTTGTGGGGAGAACGCCGAATGGTTCATCACCGCTTCATCACCTGGGCTGCCACCCTGCTCGTCGCGGGGCTGGCCGGCGCCGCCGGAGCCGCGGAAGGCACGAGCGCCCGCGCCCCGGAGAAGGTCGTCCTCGAACTCAGCGGACTGACCTGAGGGCCTTGCGCGGCCGAAGTGGCCGCGGCGCTGCGCCGGGTGCGTGGCGTGACCTCCGCTACCGCCGACCGCCAGGAAGCGGTCGTCTACCGGGACCCGAAGATCTGCTCGGACCAGGGTCTCGTCGATGCCGTCCGCCGTGCCGGCTACTTCGCCCGCGTCTCGAAGACCGCGCAGTGCCGGATCGCCGTGGACATGCACGGCGGCGGCTCCAGCAACCGCGTGAGCCAGGCCTTGTTCAGCGTCCAGGGCGTGAAGAGCCTCCGCCTCTACGACCAGAAGGTCGCTCGAGTCACCTACGACCCCGACCAGGCCGACAAGAAGCGGATGGTCGCCGCCCTCAAGCACGCGGGGTTCGACAAGGCCCGCGTCCTCGCGGAGAAGCCGGCCGCCTCGGCGCGATAGGCCTCCACCGCACGAACACCCCGGCGGGGCGGGCGGAGGGATCCCCCGCCCCGCCGGCATGCGTGGAGGGGGACGGTCGGTGTCGTCCGCGCCACGATCGCCCCCTCCCGCCCACGCGCCCCCCTCACCCGATGCCGGTGTGGCCGAATCCCCCCCCTCCTCGCTCCGTCGGCTCCAGGTGGTCCACCCGTCGCCAGGCGGCGCGGGCGACGGGGGCGAGGACGAGCTGGGCGATGCGGTCGCCGCGCTGGATGCGGAAGGGCTCGTCGCCCAGGTTGGCCAGGATGACCCCCACCTCGCCGCGGTAGTCGGCATCGATCGTCCCGGGCGCGTTGGGGAGGAGGATCCCGTGCCGGAGCGCCAACCCGCTCCGCGCGCGGACCTGTGCCTCGTAGCCCGGCGGCACGGCGATCTTGAGGCCGGTGGGAACGAGGGCTCGCCCGCCCGGTTCGAGCACGAGGGGTTCTTCGACCGCGGCGCGAAGGTCCATGCCGGCGGCGCCGGACGTGGCGTAGGCGGGAAGGTCGAGCCCGCGACCGTGCGAGAGGATCTCCAGGGCGACCGGGATCTCGGGCGCGTTCACGGGACCCGCCGCTCCGTGCCGTCCACGAGCGAGATCTTCCCGAGGAGCGCCGATCGGACGGCGCCTGTCGCGCCCGGGACGCCCGACGGGATGCCGCGAACGGCGGCGTCGGCGAGCAGGGCGAAGGCGATCGCCTCCTTCGCGTCGATCCACGCGGGCTCGAGCGGTTCGACGGCGATGTCGAGCGGCGAGAGCGCCCTGGCGACCGCCCCCACCAGCGTCGGGTTGTGGGCGCCGCCGCCGGAGAGCCGCATGCAGGCGAGTTCGGGGTGGCGCGGCTTCACCCAGCGGCGGTAGGCGTCGGCGAGCGTGGAAGCCGTGAACTCGACCGCGGTGCGGAGCAGGTCCTCGGTCGGGGCGTCGGGGAACCGCTGGATCAGCGTCGCCGCGAGCGCCGGGCCGAAGTCGTCGTAGCCCGCGCTCTTCGGCGGGGGCTCGGCCAGGAACGCGGACGAGGCCTCGTGGAGGAGGGCGAGCGCCTCGGGAAGAGGACGGCCCCTCGCCGAGAGCGCGCCGTCGGTGTCGATCTGCAGCGGCTGTCTCGTGCGGCGCTCCAGCACACCGTCGATGAGAGCGTTGGCGGGTCCCGTGTCGAAGGCCCAGACGTCCTCCAGGCGCTCGGTGACGACGGTCACGTTGGCGATGCTGCCGAGGTTCTGGCAGGCGACGGTCGCCCCGGGCGCCCCGTGAAGGACCCAGTCCGCGAAGGGCACCAGCGGCGCGCCGCCGCCGCCGGCGGCGATGTCCCTCGGGCGGAAGTCGGAGACCGTGAGGATGCCCGTGCCTTCCGCCAGCAGGTCGCCCTCGCCCACCTGGAGCGTCGAGGCGGTGCGTCGCGCGTGCCGGGGCACGTGATGGATCGTCTGCCCATGCGAACCCAGCACGTCGATCTCGGCCGGGGAGACGCCGGCATCGTCGAGAAAGGCCCGCACCGGCGCGGCCCAGGCGCGGGCGAGGTCGAAGTCGAGCGCGCAGATCTCGCCGGTGCGAGCATCGATGGCGCCGCGGATCCGCGCGTGCAGCGCCGGCGGGTACGGCCACGCGCCGGAGGCGACGAGGGAGACCGCGGGGCGGGGCCCCGTGCCCCGGAGCCGGATCAGGGCGAGGTCGAGGCCGTCGGCGCTCATCCCCGACATCAACCCCAGCGCGAGACGATGTTCCTTCGTCCTGAGGCGGGCGAGGCGTTCAACGGCATCCACGGGACGAAACCTACCTTGGAGGGACCCCGGGCGCGGCGGCCGCGGGTCGAACCGGCGCACGGCGGGCCGCGGCGCCCGCTCGCCCGCCCGGCGTCTCGAAGACCCCCAGCAGGAGCAGCGCGGCGACCAGGGCGGCCAGCCCGATGCGGTACCAGCCGAAGAGGCCCAGGCCGTGCCGGGTGATCCAGCGGATCAGCCAGTGCACCGCGAGAGCGGCGAAGACGGCCGCGGCGAGGAAGCCGACCAGCAGCGGGACCGCGCCGTAGGCGGCGAACATCGTCCCGCCGGACTGCAGCGCCTTGTAGGCGGTCGCGGCGCCGAGCGTGATCACGCCGAGCAAGAAGGAGAACTCGACCGCGGAGGCGAGCCCGAAGCCGGCGAGGATGCCGCCCGCGATGGTGACGAGGCTGCGGCTCGTGCCCGGCCAGAGGGCGAGGCACTGCATCAGCCCGATCCACAGGGCCATCCGCGGCGTCACCGCGTCCACGGGGAGGGCCGACGCTCCCTCGCGACCCTTGCGGCCGGTGAGGAGCAGGATGAAGACGCCCCCGACGAACCACGCGCCGACGACCGGCCACAGCCCGAACAGGCGCTCCTCGATCCAATCGTCGAGGAGCAGGCCGAGTACGGCCGCGGGAACGAACGCGACGACGAGCCCGAGCCCGACGCGGCGCCCGCGCGGGTCCCCCGCGAACACCCCGCGAGCCACCTGGCCGACCCGCCCGCGGTAGAGCCAGAGGACCGCCACGATGGCCCCCGCCTGGATGGCGATCGCGAAGGCGTTCGCGGCCTCGGAGGCGGCGATGCCCATCGCGCGCTGGGCGAGGATCAGGTGCCCCGTGCTGCTGACCGGGAGGTACTCCGTCACGCCTTCCACGAGGCCGAGGACCAGCGCCTCGAGCACGGTCATGGGGGCGACGACGGCGCCCGCGACGAGGAGGACGAGGGCGTGGAGCACCTCAGGTCCCCATCAGGTGCACGACCAGCCGCCGGCGGTGGCTCCGACGGCGATGCTCGGCGAGGAACAACCCCTGCCAGGTTCCCAGGACGAGGCGTCCCTCGGCGATGGGGATCGTCTCGGCGGTCCGCGTGACGGCCGACCGGAGGTGGGACGGCATGTCGTCGGGGCCCTCCGCATCGTGGCGATAGCGCGGATCGCCGTCGGGGGCGAGCCGCTCCAGCCACGCGAGCAGGTCTTCCGCGGCGGTGGGGTCGGCGTTCTCCTGGATCACGAGGCTGCACGACGTGTGGCGGCAGAAGACGACGCAGAGGCCCGCCTGGATCCCCGAGCGCGCCACGATGTCGCTCACCGGCCGCGTCACGTCGTGGAGCCCCCTCCCGGGCGTCTCGATCTCGAGCGTCTCCTGGTGCTGCTGCATCGGCTCTCCGGCGGCCCGCCGTCGGCGGGATTCGCGACAGGGTACGGGGGCGTGCACGAAAGGGCGCCGCCGAATCCTGCGACGCGCGCTCCGGCGCCTGGGAGAATCGCGCGTCCGGAGGGAGCGATGGCCCAGAAGAAGAAGACCACGAAGAAGAAGACCCCCGCGAAGAAGGCCGCGCCGCGACCGGCTGCGACGGCGAAGAAGGCGCCCGGCGAGGTCGGTCCGGGCGATCGCGCGCCCGCCTTCGCGCTCCCCGACCAGGAGGAGAAGACCGTCCGCGCGAAGGACCTGGCCGGGACGCCGTACGTCCTCTTCTTCTACCCGCGGGCCAACACGCCGGGGTGTACGAAGGAGACGTGCGGATTCCGGGACCACCACGCGGCGTTTCGGCGCGTCGGGATCCGCGTCTTCGGGGTGAGCCCCGACGCGCCCTCGCGGCAGGCACGCTTCCATAGCCGGTACGACGTCGCGTTCCCGCTGCTTTGCGACACCGAGAAGGACCTCGCCATCCGATACGGCTGCTACAAGGAGAAGACCATGTACGGCCGGAAGGTGATGGGGATCGAACGCTCGACCTTCCTCGTGGACGGCAAGGGGCGAATCGCCGAGGCGTGGCGGAAGGTGAAGGTGCCCGGGCACGTGGAGGCGGTGCTGGACGCGGCGAAGACGCTCGGGAAGAACCGGTGACGGTCGGGATGTACCTGTTCTTCGAGGAGGCGACGAAGGCCCCCGTCTTCTTCTTCAGCGTCATCACGACGGTGATCGTGAGCATCACGCTGCACGAGCTTGGACACGCGTACGCCGCGATCGCCCAGGGGGACGACACGCCGCGTCTCGCGGGACGCCTCACGCTCAACCCCCTCGCCCACATGGGGATCGTCTCGATCGTGGTGCTCTTCGTGGTGGGCATCGCGTGGGGCAGCACGCCCGTGAACCCGTCGCGGTTCCGGAGCCGCCACGGCGACGCCCTCGTCTCCATCGCGGGCCCGGCCGTGAACCTCGTGCTCGCCTTGCTCGGCCTGACGGCCCTCGGGCTCTGGATCCGCTTCGGCGGCGTTGCCGAGGAGGGGCCGGCGAAGAACTTCCAGATCTTCCTCCAGCTCTTCGGCACGTGGAACATCGTGCTGCTTCTCTTCAACCTCCTGCCCCTGCCGCCGCTGGACGGTTCGGCGGTCGTCGCCTCCTTCGTGCCCCCCTACCGGCGTCTGATCCGCAACCCCGACAACCAGGGCGCCCTCTTCGTGGTCTTCCTCGCGATCTTCTTCACCGCAGGGAGCCTCTTCGAGGCGGGATACGTGGCCGCCGGCACCTACCTCCACCTCCTGACCGGTTGAGCCGCCGCCCCGTCCGGCGGGGCGGCGCGGCGGCCGGCCGGGGTAGGCTCTGCCGCCGTGCGAACGCCTGGATCCCGGCGCCGGTGGCTCCCCCTCGTCCTGGCGGCGGTCGTGCTCGCCGCGGTGGCCTTCCTCGTCCGCCACCGGCTCGCGTCGAAGGGCGAAGAGGGTCTGGAGGTCGAGGTCCACGTCGTCGATCGTCGCGGGCGCCCGGTGCGGGATGCCCGGATCGAGGCGCGCTACGCGGGCGTCTCGGCGCGGGTCGGGAGCGACGGTCGCGCCCGGCTGGGCGGCGTCCTCCTCCGCATGGGCGAGGCCCCCACCCCGACCTCCGTCGGCCGTGCCGTCGAGGTCGAGGCGCCGTCGTACGCGCCGCCGCCGGGCGAGCGCCGTCCCGCCGAGCCGGTGGAGGGCTCCGAGGGGCGGCGCTGGCGGCTCGAGGTCGTGCTGGTCCCCTACGGGCAGCTCCGCCTGCTGGTCCAGCCGACGCAGCTCCCCGACGTCAAGGCGCGCGTCGTCGCGGATCCCCTCCTCGGCCTCGCGGTCGCGGAAGACGGCATCGCCGTCGCCCGGCCCGGGCAGCCGGCCACGTGGCGCATCTTCGACGGTCCCGACAAGGTCGAGGTCCGCGTGAGCGGCGCGACGGGTGTCGCGCTCCGACGCCGGATGGTCGAGGTGCCCAGCGCGGGCTTCACGCGCGAGATCGAGATCGTGGCCGAGAAGGCGGTGCCCATCCAGGGCCGCGTGCGGCTCCCATCGGGGAACGTCCCCGACCTCGCCGGTCAGATCCGCGTGTACGAGGTGACCGACGAGGGGGACCTCACGCGCCTGCCCTACGACGTCACGGTCGCGCCCGACGGCACGTTCGAGGTGCCGTTCACGGCCGAGGCGCGCTATCGCCTCGCCCCCGAGCTGGACTTCGCCGACGCGGAGCCGGTCACCGCGCGGGGTGGCGACGCGGCGGTGGCGATCGTCGCGCGTCCGCGGCCCTGGCTGGACCTCCACCTCGGCGGGACGGACGCCGAGGGGCGAACGGCGCTGTTCGAGGCGACGCGCATCTCCGAGGACGAGGCGTGGAAGGGCGGGTACACCCGACCACTCCCCGGCGGGGCGCGCATCGCCCTTCCCGGCCCGGGCGCCTACCGGATCGACGTGCGCGTGGGCGGCGCGGAAGGGAAGGTCCCGCTCGAGGCGCGCGCGTCGGTCGAGGTATCGAAGCCCGGCGGTCGCGACGTGTCGCTCGCTCTCCAGGCGGTGGAGGCCGGGCGCGTCGTCGTGTCGGGGCTCGCGGCACCCGCGAACCTCCGGCTCCTCGAGCCGCTGCCGAGCCGCACCCGGACGTGGCTTCCGGACGCGGACGCCGGGGCGGTGTTCGAGAACGTGCGGGCCGGCCCGGTCCGCGTGCGCGTGCGGTGGAGCGACGAGGGGACCGCGATCCGGTTCCTGGGCGGCGTGCTGCAACCCGGGGGCACCCTCGAGTTCGAGGCCGCGCCGGTCCCGGGACGGCGGATCGTGCTGGCGGCGCAGGGCGACGGCGTGTGGCGCGACTCCCGCGACCGCTTCGTGGCCTGGGACGAGGGCGGCGTCGAAGGCCGGATCCGCTGCCGCCGCGTGGCGGGGCTCCCCCGCTGGGAGAGCGTGGACCCCCTCGCCCCCGGGCGGCGGAGCGTGCGCGTCCACCCCGCCGGCGAGGACGGGACGGTGGAAGCCGAACGGACGATCGACGTGGAGGCCGGCGGCGCTGCGGGGCCGGTGGTGCTCCCGATCGAAGTGCCGTGAGGAAGCCGGCGGCGGCCTCCCTCGTCCTGGGGCTCCTCGCCGTGGCGGGCGCGGCGGTGATGACGCTGGAGATCCTCGGGCCGCGCCTCGTCGCGCCGCACCTGGGGACCACCTCTCTGGTCTGGACGACCACCATCGCGACCTTCCTCGGGGGGATCGCTTCGGGGAACGTCGTCGGGGGCCGCCTGTCGGATCGCGGCGTGGGCGTCGGACGCCTCCTCCTGCTGGGCGCGGCGGCGACAGCCCTTCTCCTCCCGCTGGAGGGGGGCACCCGCTCCCTCTTCGCAGCGCTGCCGCACGGGGCGCGCGTCCTGGCGACGGTGCCGGCCGTGTTCCTCCCCGCCGCCTTCGCGCTGGGGCTGGCCCCGCCGTCGCTGGCGAGGCGTCTCCTCGCCATCGAGGCCCGGCCCGGCCGGGCCCTGGGGCGCGCCGGGGCCGCGGCGTCCGCGGGCAGCGTGGCCGGGACGTTTCTCGCCGGATTCGTCCTCGTGCCGCGCTTCGGGATGCGCGCGCTCGTGGGGGCCGTCGCCGCCACCCTGGCGCTGGCGGCGCTCGCCGCCTGGACGTTGGGAGCGGAGGCCGTCGGACCGGACGACGCCGAGCGCGCCTCGCCGGCCCCCCCTCCGGGATCGCCGCGCCTCGCGTGGCCCCTCCTCGCCGGCCTGGCAGGCGCCGCGCTTCTCGTCCTGGAGGTGCATGCGGGAAGGATGGCGGGGGAGTTCCTCGGGACGTCGGTCTACTCGTGGACGGCGGTCATCGGCGTCGCGCTCGCCGCCCTCGCCGCGGGCAACCTCCTCGGCGGGTGGCTGGCCGACCGCGCCGACCCGCGCCGCGCGCTCGGCCCGACGCTCGCGGCGGCCGGCGGGGCCTCGCTCCTGGCCCTCGCCGCGCCCGCGGTCATGGGGAGCGCGCTCCACCTGGAGGTCGCGGGAGGGGCGGTCGGCTACCCGATCCGCATCCTCGTCGGCGTCCTTCTCCCCTACGCGCTGCCCGCGCTCCTGGTCGGGATCGTCTCGCCGGTCGTCATCCGGGCCGCGCTCCGGGAGGATCCCCGCCGGGGTCGCGTCGTGGGCCGGCTCTACGCGGCGGGAACGGCGGGCGCCGTCCTCGCCGCCCTCGCCGTCCCGACCCTCCTGGTCCCCGAGCTCGGCCGGGACGGCACGCTCCTGCTGCTGGCGGCGGTCCTCGTCGGGGCGTCCGCGCGCCTCGCGCCGGCCTGGGCGCTCGCCGGTGCCGACCTCGTCCTCCTGGGCGCGGCCGTCCTCCTGCTCCCGGCTCCGTGGGCGGAGGAGCTCCGGACGGCCGCTGGACTGGTCCCCGCCGAACGGCGCGCCGTCGTCGAGGACAGCCGCTACTTCCGCATCGTCGTCGAACCGACGAAGCTCCGCTGGGTCCACCTGGCGGGGGAGCCGGACCTGGATCCCTGGCGCGACGCCCCGATCCTCGGGAGGCAGGCCGGGTGGGACGACGGCCGCCTCGCGCTCTACTGGGAAGGCCGGATGACGATCCTCCAGCGCGCCTGGCTCGCCCGGCACGTCGACGAGCCGCGCGCCGTCGAGGCGCTCTACCGCCGCAGCCGGCACGACGTGAGGCGGCTGCGTCTCGATCGGCTCGTCCACAGCTACGTGGACCTCGACGACCCGCGCTGGCTGGGCTACGACTACGAGCTGCTCTACGAGCGGATGGTGCAGCGCCTGGCGCCGGCGTCCGCCCCGGTGCGCTGCCTGTTCCTCGGCGGAGGCGGATACGCGTTCCAGCGCCACCTGCTCGCGAGGCGGGGGGACGGCCTCGCGGTGGTCACGGCGGAGATCGACCCCGCCGTCACTCGGATGGCCATGCAGCACCTGGGCCTCGAAGACGATCCCCGCCACCACATCGTCCACGACGATGCCCGGACGTACGTGGACACGCTCCCGGAGGACGCGCCCCCGTTCGACCTTGTGTTCGGCGACGCCTTCAACGATCTCGCCGTGCCGTTCCACCTGACGACCCGCGAGTTCGCCGGCGCCCTCCACGCCCGCATGGCCCCGGACGGCGTCTACATGATCAACGTGATCGACAACTTCGCCTCGGCGCGGTTCCTCGTCGCCTTCGCGAACACGCTCCGGACGACCTTCGCCGACGTCCACGTCTACGCGACGGGCAAGCGGGTGCCCGACAGCCGCGATACCTTCGTGGTCGTCGCGTCCGACCGCGACCTCGACGCCGATCTCGCCGGCCTCACCGACGCCGCCGCGGGCCCCATGCGCGTGGACCGGATCGACCTCGATGCCCTGCGTGGACGCGAGGGATGCCTCGTCCTCACCGACGACTTCGCACCGGTGGAAGCGCTCCTCGCCCCCGTGGTCGAAGGCAGGGACCGGCGGGGAGGGGACTGAGGGGGAAAGACGGCGGACGCGGACGCGGACGCGAAACGCCCGGCCCCGCCCGCGGGGCGGGAGAGCCGACCCTCCTCGTCCGGACCCGGTCCGCCTGTCCGCCGGTCTCCCCCCGGCGCCGGGCCCCGGTTCCGGGGTTCGCCCGGCCCGGGGGCGCCGCCGGCAGGAGGGTACTTTCTGGGCCCTTCGCCTCCTGCGACCATGATGGCTTCCCGACGCCGGGTGGGACGCGGAGGACGTAGCCCGGTGTCCACCCCACGGAACGGCCATGCGGCCGAGACCACGGCAGTCCTCGGAGGAAGTGAATCATGCAGCACGCCATCGCCCGCCGGGCCCTCGTCCTTGCGGCCCTGCTCGCGCTCACCGCTTGCGGCGACACCGGCAAGCAAGGCTCGACCATGGGAGGCGGCGTCTCGACGATCGCCTCCGCTCCCGTCGCGTCCGACGTGGGGATGCTCGTTCCGGAGAACACGGACGCGCTCGTCTACGTCCCGTCCGTCCAGGCGCTGATCGACAAGATCCAGACCGTGGTCGCGGTCTTCGGCGAGGAAGCGGCTTCGGGATTCGACCCGGACGACATGCTCCGGGGGGTGCCGGTCGGCGACCAGCTCGATCGCACGAAGCCGATGGCCATCGCCGTGACGATTCCGGACCAGGGGGCGCCGATTCCCACCTTCGTCCTTCCCGTGAAGGACGTGGCCGCGGTGGACAAGATGTTCAAGGAGCGGGGGATGCAGGCGCCTCCGCACCACGGGAACCACGTTCTCGTCGCCCAGGGTCCGGCCCCGGAGCTGCCCAAGGCGCCGCCCGCGATCGCGCAGCAGGTGCCGAAGGGCGACCTCGTCCTCCGGGTGAATCTCGCCCGGCTGATCGACGCGCACGGCAAGGAGCTCCGCGAGCAGGTGAGCCAGCTCGGCGAGCAGACCGAGCGCATGGCGCCGGAGGGCGGGCCCAACTTCTCCGGCATGTTCAAGGGGATGGAGAAGGAGTTCGGGAAGCTCCTCGACTCCGCCGAGATGCTGGACGTCTCCGTCCAGATCGACGGCACGAAGGTGCACCTGAAGGGCCTCTTCACCATGAAGGAGGGGTCCGAGCTCGCGAAGACGCCCGCGCCCACCGGGGACCTCGCCTCGATGGCCGGCGCGCTGCCGGACGGCTACCCCGTCGTCGCGCTCGTGAACGTCCCCATGAAGCGGATGATGGACTGGCTCGAGCCGATGATGGAGTCGGTCTTCGAGCAGATGCCGGAAGAGCAGCGGTCCGCCTTCCAGAAGCAGTGGAAGCAGGCGGCCTCCATGTACGACTACGTCGGCGACTCGATGGCCATCGCCGTCGATGTCGGGGCAGACGGCATGTCCTTCGCCGAGGTCGTCCAGCTCACGGACTCGAAGAAGTTCTTCGAGACGTGGAACCAGCTGCTCGACGGCGACTACGCGAAGCTCATGGCGGACATGGGCATCATCATGACGCGCCTTCCTGCGACGGAAGTGGCGGGTCACGAGGTGCAGCACTTCACGATGACCTTCGACGCCGAGAAGATGATGTCGTGGAATCCCGCCACGGAGAACGCGCCGCCCGAAGCCGCGGAGATGAGCAAGAGCATGATGAACGCCATGTTCGGCGAGGGCGGCATGAAGATGCACGTCGCCGACGTGAACGGCCGGCTGGTCGCGGTGATGGGCGACGAGAGCACGATGGAGGCGGCGATCAAGAAGGCGGAGACGGGCTCGCCGCCGACCTCGGGCCCCATCGCCGACGCCCTCGCGATGGCCGGCGGCAAGCCGACCCTCCTCGTGCACGTGGAGGGGCGTCAACTGCTCCGGGGCGCGATGGCCCTGGCGCGCAAGATGATGCCCGAGCAGGCGGAGAGTTCGGGAATGCCCGAGATCCCCGAGGGCAAGCCGCTGGACCTGGTCGTGTACGCGACCGGGGGCGGCCGCTACTACGCCGGGGGGTTCTCCATGGACGTGGGCGCCCTGAAGGACATCGTCGAGGCGTTCACGTCGGCCGGCCACTGACCGGTCGGTCCGTTCTTCCCGCGGGGGGGTGGCTTTGCGGCCGCCCCCCCGCCTCGCATCCGGAGGCCCCGATGTCCGAAACCGAGCACGATCCGGAGGACATCCGCGCCCGGATCTCCGCTGACTACGCCGCCGCCGTCCGCAAGGCCTCGGAAGGCGGGTGCTGCGGGGGCGGCGATCCCCTGGGGGCCGTGGCCCCCCTGGCCGGCTACCGCCCGGAGGACGTCGGCGAGCTTCCCGGAGGCGTCCCGCCAACGTCCTTCGGCTGCGGCAACCCGCTCGCGTTCTCCGACGTCGAAGAGGGGCAGGTGGTGCTCGACCTGGGGAGCGGCGCCGGCCTCGACCTCCTGATCGCGGCCCGGAAGGTGGGCCCGACGGGACGCGTGATCGGTGTGGACATGACCGACGACATGATCGAGCGCGCCCGAGCCAACGCCCGAGCCGCCGGCGTGGGGAACGTCGAAGTCCGCAAGGGCCTGATCGAGCGATTGCCCGTGGACGATGCGAGCATCGACTGGGTGGTCTCCAACTGCGTCATCAACCTCTCGCCGCAGAAGGAGCGCGTCTTCGCCGAGATCGCCCGCGTGCTTCGGCCCGGCGGGCGCCTGCGGATCAGTGACATCGTCGCGGAGTCGCTGAGCGATGAAGCGCGCGCGAACGCCACGCTGGTGAGTTGCTGCCTCGGTGGGGCGGTCCCCGAGGCAGCGTACGTGGCCGGCCTCGAGCGGGCCGGGCTCGTGGATGTCGAGGTCCTCGAGCGCATCCGCTACGACGGCGAGCAGTTGGCGGCCCTGGCCGGCCACGGCTCCCCAGACGCCTCGTCGTGCTGCGGAGATCTTCCTTCCTCGGGCGATGCCCCGACGCTCGCCCGGTCCCTGGAAGGCAAGGTCTGGAGCGCCGTCTTCGCCGCCCGCCGGCCGTAGGCCGCGGAGGGCGACGTCAACCGAGGAGACGCTCGACCACGCGAAGGAAGTCGCTCTCGGACACCATGCCGACGAGGCGACCCTCGCGGACGACGGGCATGCAGGCGATGCGCCGTTCGCGCATCTGCCGGATCACGTCCAGGGTCGGCGTCTCGGGATCCACCGTCACGACGTCCGTCGCCATGATCTCGCCGACGTGCGCGTCGGCCCCCACCCGGCCCTCCTTCACCGCCACCAGGAGGTCGCGCACGCTCACGATGCCCACGAGGCGGTCCTCCTCGTCCTCGACCGGGACGTGGCGGATCCCCTCCCAGCGCATCAAGGCCTCCACCAGGCTCACGGCGTCCTCGGCGCGGACGGTGCGCGGGTCGCGCCGCATGACCTGCCCGATCCGTTCGTAGGCGGCGCGGCGCCGTTCGCGGTCCGGCGGCTGGGCCGGGCTCCAGGTGTGGACGGGCCGACTGGTCCGCTGGCGCTCCATGTAGGAGCGCACGAGCCCCTGCAACGCCTCGTCCTGCGGCACCAGGGATCGCGCGCGGTTGAAGCCATCGAGCATCCACCGCGAACCCGTCTGGCCGGAGGCGACGCGCTCGCCCAGGAGGTCGAGGAACCGGTTCGCATCGGTTCCGGCGACTCCGTTCACGGCGAGACCCTTCGCGGCCAGGGGGATCGTCTGCAGGATCAGCTCGTCCGCCGGCCGCATCCGTCCGTCGAGCCACGAGAGCGCGGCGCGCAGGCCCGTGGAGGCCGCGTTGTAGAAGTTCGCCTCGCAGTCGTGGAAGGGCATCCGCTCGGCGACGTCGCCGAACTCCTCGACCAGTCCGAGCGTGAGACCGAAGAGGTAGGCGAGGTTGGCGAGGTTGTCGGCGACCGTGGGCCCGGCGGGAAGGGGCCGGTTCTCGATGCGGAGCGTCGGCCGGCCGTCCACCAGGCCGTAGCAGGGCCGGTTCCATCGGTACACGGTCCCGTTGTGGAGACCGAACGCCTTGAGCCGGGGGAACCCGCCCTGGGCCAGCACGTCCATGGGCCAGGGCTCGTCCTCGTCCACGGGCAGGAGCACGCGGTAGGTGGCGATGTCGGCGCGGATCAGGTCCAGCACGGAACCCCGCGCCCAGTCCGTCCCGAAGAAGACCCTCGCCTCCCGACCGCGGGTCTGGCGCATGTCGCTGCGCTCGTCCACGGACTGCCGGAAGAGGGCGATTCGCGTCTCCTCCCACAACCGATGGCCCAGCAGAAGCGGCGAGTTCCCGGCCGCAGCGACGGCGAGCGCCGTGGCGAGTTGCATGGCGTTGTAGACGCGGGCGAACTCGCCGGGGTCGATCTGGAGGTGCTGCTGGAACGAGGTGTTGAACGCCTCCAGCATCACGTTGTCGTGGGTCGCCTGGAGAGTGTCGGCCCCGCGGATCTGGATGCGGAACGTCCCGCCGCGCAGGGCCGTCAGGGAACGGTTCAGCGCGGCGTACCGCGGATTGGGCGTCATGGAGTCCAGCTCGAGGTGCTTCCACCCCAGCGTCGGCAGGATGCCGATGGCCACCGCGTCGATCCCGTGCTTCTGGGCCGCCTGTCTCACGCGTGCGAGGTAGAGCTGCATGTTGCGCTCGAGGTCGGCGAGGCAGCGGTCCCGGAACGGAAGGTGCGGGAACGCCACCTCGATGTTGTAGAGCGCGAGTTCCGTCTGGTAGACGGGCCCGGGCCCGCCGAGGTCCTGGAGGACTTCCACGGCTCGGGGCGCGGGCAGCCCGTCCTCGTCCACGAGGAACAGTTCCTCCTCCACGCCGATCCTCCGGACCCCCGTCTCGAAGGCCCCATCGGCGAGCATCCGCTCGAACGCGTCCGCATCCGCGAGCAGCCGCTCCTCGAACCGGCGGAGTTCCTCCGGGCGATAGCGGACGTGGAGGTCCTGGCGACCCATGACCTGCGGATGGTAAGGGGAACCGGCCCTGCGACGATGGACCCGTCCGGATCCGCCCGTTGGGAGAGGGACCGGCCCCGCTGCGGCGAGGAAGGCAGCGGGCGTCTCCTGCGTCCTCCTTCCCTTCTGCTCCCCTTTCCTCGCCGTCCATGGGAGGATTTCCCCCCATGGCATGGAGAAGCCCCCCCTTGTTCCTGCGCCTGGCCGTCATCATCGGCGTGTTCGCCGCGCTGCTCGGGGTTGCGGGGCTCGTCATCGCGCCGCCGGGAGCGCACGAGCCGCCGGCGAGTCCGCGCGTCGTCGTCCGGGGACGCGTCGCTTCGGCGGCCGCCGTCGAGGTCCACGCCGAGTGGACGGAGGCGGGAACCGCGTTTCGGGAACGCCTCCCCCGGGCGGGGGAAGGCCGCTGGGTCCTGCCCGTCGGCGTCCCGGCCGGTACCCGCGTCCGCGTCCGCGCCCTGGACGTCTCCGTCGCGCCGCCCCGGGAACTCGGCGGGGCTACGTGGTCCGCCGGCGACGGAGACCTGCCGCTCGACCTCGGCCCGACCGCCGGACGGTAGGTGCGCCCGTGGAGGCGCCCTTCCCCTTCGCGGGCGAGGCCCTCGCGGCGACCAGCAGCCTGACGTGGGCCGTCGGGGCCCTCCTCTTCACCCGCCTCCCGAGGACGGCCTCGCCGGCCGCCCTGAATCTCGGGAAGAACCTCGTGGGCTCGGTGTGCTTCCTCGGGCTCCTGCTCCTCCAGGGGGACGGGCTGCCGGGAAGGGGAGCGTCGGCGGCTTCGCTGGGCTGGCTGGTGCTCGGCGGCATCTCGGGGCTCGCCCTCTGCGACGTGCTCCTCTTCCGCTGCTTTCGTGAGATGGGTCCGCGGCGCACGAACATCGTCATGGCCCTCTCGCCCGTCCTCGTGGCCTTCCTGGCGTTCCTGCCGCCCCTGAACGAGCATCCGGCCCTCCTCGCCTGGGCGGGGATGCTCTGCTGCATCGCCGCGATCGTGCTGGCCATCCGGGAGCGGCGCACGCCCGGAGTCCGCGCGCCCTCCGCTGTCGGGTGGCGGGATGCGTTCCTCGCCGCGGCGCTCCAGGCGGCCGGGTTCGTGTTCACGAGGCTGGGCATGCAGGACGGCGGCTACACCGTGACGGCCGGCGCCGCCATCCGCCTTCTCGCCGGAACGACGGGGCTCGCCCTGCTCGGGCTCCCGGGCGCGCGCCTCGCGGCCTGGGTCCGCGAGCTCCGCCCGCCGGGGGTCGCGCGGCCCCTGCTCCTGGCGGCACTGATCGGCACGTTCGCGGGGATCTGGACGAACCAGGCGGGCATCGCCTGGGCCACGCTCGTCGGCGTGGCGGCGACGCTGAACGCCCTGACCCCGGTGTGGCTCGTCCCCCTCTCCCGTGCGTTCCTGGGGGAGCGGCACGACCGGTGGGCGTGGATCTCCGCCGCGCTCGCCGTCCTGGGCATCGCGCTCGTGTCGTGGTGACGGGGTGGGAGGCGGGTCCCTCCCCGTCGCGCGCTCTGACTCCCGGGTCCCCATGGCGAAGGGGCCTGCCGCAGAATGGGGCGGTGGAGGACGCCCTCGCCCTGCTTGCTCGCGTCGCCCGCTCGCGCGGGTATCCGGCGGATGCGGGGACGCTCGGGGCGTTGCTCGCCTACCGGGACGCGCTGCTCGACGCTCGGCAGCGCGTGAACCTCACCGCCGCTCGGACGGCCGAGGACGTTCTCCGGCACGTGGTCCTCTCGGCGCTGGCCGTCGTCCGGGCGGTCGAGGCGCCCCCGAAGCTCGTCGTCGATCTCGGCACCGGGAACGGGATGCCGGGAGTCGCCGCCGCGCTGGCCTGGCCGCGCGCGCGGGTGGTCCTCGTCGAACGCCGCCTCAAGAAGGCGCGAGCCGTGGAGGGGATCCTCGCGCGCGTCGGCCTGTCGAACGCCGGCGTGCTCGCGGCCGACGCGCGGGAAGTGCCGGCGGCGAGGCCCGACCTCCCGGGGGCGGTGGATCTCGTGACCGTCCGGGCCGTGGGGAGGCTCGACGCGACGACCGCCCTCGTGGCTTCCTGGATCGCGCCCGGCGGATGCATCGCCCACTGGAAGGGCGCGACGCTCTCGGCAGCGGAATCGCGGACAGGGGCGGCTGCCGCGCGGCGCCTCGGATTCACGACGCCTCCGCCCCTGTGCTTCGAGGACGAGGCCGGCCCTCGGCGCCTCGTGATCTACCGGAAGGAAACCGCATGAACCTCGCCGACCTGCAATCCCGCGTGGCGACGCTGCTCGAAGGCATCGAACACCCGCGCGTCGGAGCCGCGCTCGCCCTCGCCGAGGAGTGCGGCGAGGTCATGAAGTGGGTCGTGGATCGGGAGATGTACGGCGATGCGGACGCGTCCGCCCTCGAAGGCGAGATCGGAGACGTGCTCGTCGCCGTGGCGGAGCTGGCCTCGCGCTACGGTCTCTCGCTGGACAGCGCGGCCGACGGCGCCCTGGAGAAGCTGGCCGAGAAGGCCCCCCACTGGCGGGAGCAACTGGCCGGCCGCCTCGACGCGATCCGTCGCCGCATGGACGGCTGACGTCCGGTATCCGGACGACAACGGACGCCATCTCGACTGGCGGGCGCGGGCCGAGCGCGCGCGGCGCCCTCTGATTCGTGGTCCGGTCTACCCGGCCGCGCGCTTCTTCGCCTCGCGCTCGCGGCGCATCGCCACGCCCTTCAGCGCGGCCTGGCGCGCGATCTCGCGGAGCTCGGCCTCGCGAACGACGCGGTACGCGCGCAGATCGGCGGCCTGGTCCCAGACGTCGCGCTCCGAATCGACCCCGTCCAGGGTCGGCACGGACGGGGCGGACTCCGGCACGTCCTGCCCGGACTCCTGCGCGAGGCGGCGGAGGGCGTCGCCGATCTCGTTGATGACCTGCTCGTTGCCCGTCCAGAGCGCGATGAATCCGCCGCTTGGCAGGGCCCGCCGGACCACGGCGACGCGGAAGCCGGGGGTGTCCGCGACGAGGAGGTCGTACGCACCGAAGCCCTCGGGGACGGCGACGAGATGCAGGCGCGAGTAGCCGGAGGGCAGGGCACCCGTGGCGGTCAGGCAGAAGGTAGGGGTGGACACCGCGAGCTCGCGCAGGCTCCGCTTCTTGGCCTCGACGTTCCCCTGGTGGGGCAGCGAGACGAACACGGCGCCGCCGGAGCGCTCGTCCTTGACGGTCTCCTCGATATCCACCTCGGCCGCGCGGAGTTCGCCCGGACTGAGGATGAGGAGGGTCCCGGCGGGGAGGGCCGTCGGGCTGAGGGCGTCCTCGACCGGACGCGGGGAGCGGAGCGAGGCCGGGTCCTCGACGCCGAGCCGGGCGAGGGCGCGCTCGACGGCGTCGAACGCGCGATCCAGGATCGGGAAGGGGCGCAGCGGCTGGCCGAGGTCGGGACGGGAGATGGGAGGGAGGGAATGCCGCATCGGAGGGAACCTCTGCACAGGAAGGAAGTTGGACATCAGGGGTCGGCACCCCGGGGTCCGTCGTGCCGTCTACGGGTTTCGACGGGCACCGGTTGGAGAGTGTTTCCTGAAAATCAGTTGCATGAACATCCGGCAACGGGGGGCGTAGGGGCCTCGGGGGGGAGAGGGAGGGAGGCGCCGCCGACCGCACGGAGTGTCATCGATTCGTCCGCCGAGGCAAGCCAAAAATGAGGACCCCGGGCACCCTGGATAGGCGCCCTCTATCCATACCAGCTAGAAACACTCATGCATCGCGACGAAAGGACCGTGGAGGGGCGGGATTCCCCCCCATCCGCTCGCCCACGGCCTTCACGAGAAGCGGCCAGGCGAGGGTCGCGTCGGCGAAGACCTCCGCGTACCGCCCCCCTTCGGAAGGCGGCAGGAACTTCCCCCAGGAGACCCCCTCGGAGTAGGTGCACCCCGAGAGCCCCCCCCAGTGCACGGGCTCCGGGCAGATCCGGACCCCGTAGCGGAACCGCCGGGCGGGCACGTCCTCGCCAAGCCGGGACCTGCGGATGTCGAGGTAGGGGGCGATCTGCTGCGCCCAGTTGCGCGGGACCCCGCCGCCGATCGTGAGGATCCCGATCCGCGGCGCTCCGATCACCTGCCCGGCGATGGCCTCGAGGTCGGCGAAGCCGTCGTAGCGGGGCGGCTCGCGCCCTTCGCCTCTGGCTCGCCGCGCGTAGAGCGCCACGTCGAGCCCCAGTTCCGAGTCGGTGAAAGCGGGCACGTACACGGGCACGCCCGCTTCGTGGGCGGACTTCAGGATGCCCCGCCCCGGGACGTGGGCCGCGAGCCAGGCCCCGAGCCGGTCGTGCAGATCGTGGCTGGCGAACGGCTGCCCCGGTTCGAACTCGTCGAGGACGTTTCGGACGATCGTCTCGATGTCGTCGAGGCTCCGCTCGAGTTCCAGCGTGTCGTAGACCCGGTCGTAGCCGCGCGCGAAGAGCTCCTCGTCGTCGAAGCGGGGGTCGTGCTTGAAGTGGGTCCGGCCCGTCGCTTCCACGAACCCGTGGGCCATGAGCGCGCCGGTGGAGACGATCGCGTGGACCCACCCCTGGTCGATCATGTCGCAGAGGACGAGCCCCATCTTGGCGATGGTCATGGCCCCGGACAGCGTGCAGACGACGAGGCAGTCGGGGTCGCGGACCATCGCCTCCAGCACGTCGGCGGCCTCCCCCAGCGCGCGGCCGGCGAAGGCCGTGGAGGACATGCCGCGGACGAGGTCGTCGATGGAGGAGACGGTCCCCAGGTCCAGGGACGCGAGCGGAACGAGCCCGTCCGACACGCCGTCCTTGAGCGCTCGCTTCGGGGCCTCGCCGTGGGGCCGATCGCCTTCGGGGTTCATCGGTTCCTCCCTCCCGAAGGTCCGATTATGCACGAAACGGAAGCACCGCCGGATGGGCGAGGGCTGCCGGATCCCCGTGGGCTCCCGCCGGGAGCCCGGGTCAGTTTCAGCACCCTCCGCCGCCGATCATCCGGATGACCAGCAGCGCGGCGGCGAGCGCGAACAGCAGTCCCCACCCGATCGCGCCGGCGAGGTCGCGGTGCGGCGTGCGGTCGGGGCGGTCGCGGTCCGGAAGCGGGGAGGCCATTGGCGAAGATGCTACCCGGCGGCGGAGGATCCCATCAGAGATCGCGCGTGCTGGCGATCATGGTGTTCGCGTGGACGGCGGCTTCTCCCCGCCGGGCCTCGCATTCCACGACGAGGTGGAGCCAGACCTTCCGGGAGCCGGACGCCCCGGTGATCTTCACCTCGAACCCGTTCGGCAGCCAGTCGGCGGGATCGTCCACCGTGAAGACGGCGCGGCGGGAGTAGTTGCCCGCGATCGTCGGGGCCAGTTGGACGTCCGCGTACACGAGGCGTCCGCGCGAGGACGCATCCACGTCCTCCTCGATCAGCGGTGCCAACTCGGGAGTCCCGCTGACGGTCCCCAGGTAGTCCATCGCGTAGAACGCGCTGTCCACGTCCTCGTTCGGGTCCCACGCCCTCGAGTGCCCGTACCGGTTGAACAGGTCGGCGGCCACGCTCCGCCGCTGGTCCGCGTCCTCGATCGCCTCGATCTGCGAGCGGCTCGGATACGGCACGCTCCGCCAGAGGACCAGGTCCGTCGCGTAGGTGCCCCGGAACGTGACCACGGCGCGATTCGACTGGTGCGGGTAGATGCACACGAACCGGTAGGTGTCGATGTAGCGGATGGCGCCGGTCGACGGGTCGGCCACGCACGGGGCCGGGTCGCTCTCGCGCACGAACAGGAGGACGTTGCCGGTGCGCGGGTCGTTGGGCTGATCCGCGCCAAGGCTGTTGACCTCGTCGAAGAGCGGAAGCCGCGCCTGTCCGATGATGGGGTCCCGCGAGAGGTCGAGGGCGGCGAGGTACCTCCGGCCGGCGGTGTCGCCCTGGAACAGCTTCCGGGAAGCGCTCACGGAGTCGAAGATCTCGTAGCTGATCTTCTGACCGCGCTCCGTCGACTTGCGCACGGCGGAGAGGTAGCGCTCCGTGTTGTAGGTCGTCGTGATGGTGCGCTCGATGACGAGCCCGATCAGGGAGAAGATCGCCAGCGCGACCGTCACCTCGAGGAAGGTGAAGCCGGACTCCGGCCGGGGCATCGCCCTGCGATCACCGGTTGACATAGATCTTCTCCACGTGGTGGCTGTAATGCAGCGACTCGGATGAGCGATAGCCCTCGATGCGGATCAGGTAGGAACCCTGCGGGAACCTGGCGGCGGGCGTCGACCACGTCCACGACTCGTTGGCGCCGGGCGCCGCGTCCTTGAGCGTCCGGGCCGGATCCGGGCCCACGCCGTCGATCCAAGGGATCACGCCGAGCTCCGTCGGCTGGTCGTCCAGCATGTTGAGCCACGTACGACCGCCATCGGGCGAGTAGCTGAGCACGTAGACGAGGTCCGCTTCGTCCTCCGTGTGGCTCGCGGGATACGACTCGGTGTACGGAAGCCCGTCCCACCGCGACCACTCCGTGCTCCACTGCACCTGGATGGTGGAGGGGTTCTCCAACTCGGTGATCAGGGTGGGGTTGCGGATCTGCAGCCGCGGCAACTGGCGCACCCGGTTCGGCGACCCGGGCGTACCGGCCGCGAAGAACGAGTGGATCAAGGACAGCGTCGCGTACCGCGCGATGAACGCCGACCCCGACTCGATCGTGCGGTCGATGCCGCTCACGACGATGTACGCCGCGCGCGCGCCGCCCGCCTCCTGGAGCCGCACCAGGGCGCTGCCGTTCTGCCCGTTGGTGTGGTTGTAGTAGCGGCTCACGATCTGGGCGCTGAAACGCGGGTAGGTGTCGGTGTACCCGAACTCCGGCCCGACGCCTCCGGCGCCGCCGGTGGTCAGTCCGAAGGGACGGCTGATCGCCGCCTTCGTCGGCATCGGGAAGTTGTACTTCTCCGCCAGCTGCGGCCCGTCGCCCACCAGCACGCCCGAACCGCCGTCCGCATACTGGTGGTGAAAGGTGCTCGAAGAGCTACCGATGTTGAACAGGGACGTGCTGCCCTCTTCCATGAGCCGGGCGTACGCGTTGACGAGCGTGGTTCCCCGGGGCTGCTGGTACCTCGTCACGTCGCCGCGGCGGATCAGGTGGTACTCCTTGGCCGAGGTTCCCGTGTCGGCGCGCAGGTTCCCCCACCGGGCCCATTGGCCCGTGTACGCGGCGTCCTCGAAGAGCTCGCCGATCCAAGGCTTGGCCCACCAGTACCCGGAGCTCCGGATCCCGGCGCTGTTCCCGTTGTTGCTCCGGGCGAACTTGAGGCTCCCCTTGATCGCGCTCGTGCCGGCGCCGTCCGTGATCGTGTTCTCGTACACGCCGCCGGAGATCCCGAACGGCGTCCCGTCCATCGGGATGCTGTTCGCGAATCCGTTGTCCACGTCGTAGCCGATGTCGCACCCGACGGAGAGGTAGTAGTACGAGAAGCCGGTGAGCGTCGTGTAGATGGCCTCCGTCTTCGTGAGGGCGCTCCGCAGCCACTGCAGGATACGGGGAACGTCGTGGCAGTTCCGTCCCATCCATTTGTCCTTGAGACGGGACGTGTCGAAGGCGAGCCAGCGGTTCCGGTAGTCGTACGACCCGTCCTGGAAGTTGTCCCAGAACCAGTTGTAGCCGTTGGCGGCCGTCGTCCCTTGACGATCCGTATCGGCGTACGGGGAACAGCGGGGATCCCCGATGAACTGGAACCGCTCGCTGAAGGGCACGGTATCCACGCTCGCGTGGTAGTAGGCGTACGTACGCGAGAGGTTCTGCGGCGAGTGCCGGCTCGGCCACATGACGCCTGTCGTCAAGTCGTCCCCGAATCGCGTCTCCACGACGATCGTGCGGTCCGCCGCGTCCCCGTCGTTCGCGCCGCCCGCGGACTCGAACCCCCGCCGGGCCGCCGGCACCGGGATCTCCACGGTCCAGCGAGCGGTGTTCTTCGGGTCGGAGCTGCTGCTGTCGTAGAGGCTGCGTGCAAACCGGTCGGTCCCTGTCGCGGAGTCCGGCGTGGGGCACGGAACGTAGTCGAGGTCGTAGAGCCGCGCCGCATCCGGCAGACCCTTGCGGTAGTTGGTCGCGTTGTCGAGGTAGGGCGTCTCGAGCGGCGTGCCGTGGAGCTTCAGGACGGTCCCCTTGACCGTCGTGTCGTAGGCGATCTCGAACCACATCTCGCCGCGCTCGAAACCGCCGTCCTGGACACCGTTCTGGTTGGCGTCGAAGAACGTCTCGCCGGCGTCCCGGACGTGATCGCCGTCCAGGTCCAGGAAGGGCTCGCCGTAGTGCTCGATGTAGAAGTCCGTGGTCGAGCCGTTCGCGCCGTCCGTGACGGGGTCCCAGCCGCGCCAGGGCGTCAGGGGGGTCGTGGGAGGCGTCCAGGCTCCGTCTCCGTTCTCGTCCCAGTACGGCTCGGGACCGTCCCATCGGCCGTTCCCGTTCGCGTCGTCGTACGGCTCCGCGGGTCCGGCGCGGTCGAAGCGGTCGTTGCCGTTCACGTCGGACAGGGGCTCGGACACGGCCGTCCACGTCCCGTCCCCATCCCTCTCCATCCAGGGCTCGTCGTCGTTCTGCGCACCGCTCCCGTCGAGATCGAGCCAGGGCTCGGCCACCTGCCGGATGCCGTCGCCGTTCAGGTCCTTGAAGACCTCGGGGTAGAGGGGGGCATTCTGCCAGTCCTTGTAGTCGTCGCCGGTCCCGTCCCCGTCCCCGTCGATGCCGCCGGGAAGACGACGAACCGTGATCGAGGGGGCGGACGCGGCGTTGACGGCCCAGGTGAAGTCGCCACCGCGGACCACGACGGAGAGCGGGAGGTCGGCGTCGCGCACTCCGTTGCCGTTCCAGTCCTGGTAGGCCTCGCCGGTGTCCCACACGCCGTTCTTGTTCGTGTCGAGGAACGGCTCCTCCTGCGTCGTCAGCGCCTCGTCGTTCGTGAACTGGGTCTTGTAGGCGTACACCCGGAACCGCGGTGCGTCGGAACTGGCGTCGTTCCCGGCCACCCGTCGCGGGCGCAGGAGCTCGGGATGGGTGACCGCGCGCCAGCCGGGCCTCGTGTCCGGGATCTTGGCCGCATCGCTGTAGTTCCGTGCCGGGGGCATCGGCAGGAGCTCGCCGTGGAGGTTGATCAGGATCGCGTTGTGGTAGCGGTCCGGCTCCGCGATCATCCGGTCCAGGAGCAGACGCCACGTGGGCACCTCCTGCTTGTCGAGGCCTGCGGCCACGCGCGCCTCGAACCGTGCGTCCGCGTCGGGGTAGCGCATGCAGTGGTTCTGCATGTCGGCGAGCGCGTAGGGCACGGGCGTGTTGATGTCCCAGATCCCGTTGCCGTTGCTGTCCGTGTAGGTTTCCCCGTAGTCACGGGTCCCGTTCCCGTTGGTGTCGGTGAAGGGCTCGGGCAGCTGGTAGTCGTTGACGAACTGGGGCGTCGTCTCGCCGTCCACGTTCACGCGGGCGCCGAAGCGCTCGGCGACGTAATAGCGCTGGGCGGCCTCGCCGTCCGGCATCCGGCCCGGGTAGACGTAGGTCCAGGGCGTGTGCGCCCGGCTGTCCCGCGTCTCGTTCGTGTAGGGTGCGTATTCCTCGTCCCGGCCGAACCCCAGCTTCGTGATCCAGTGGGTCCGGAACTCCAGGCCGGGGTTGCGGGACTCGAGGTCGGTGACCGTGGCCTCCACGAAGGGCTGGATGGCGTCCATGTAGACCCACCAGCCGGGGACGTTCTCGAGCGCGAGAAGGTAGACGTCGTACACCTGCGTCGTCGGATACGCGTCCCCCACCGTCCGGATGACCGAGGAGACCTCGGCCATCTGCTCGCCGGGCATCTGGTCGCCGGATCGCATCCGGAACACGCGAACGGTGCAGATGCGAAGGTCCCTCGTCTCCACACCGGGGAAGCGCCGTACGGTGATCTGGCGGAACCAGCGCCAGACGCCGCTGTCCATGATGTTGCCCGAGACCGGGTCGTCGGGCTCCAGATACTGCGTCGGGTCGTTCGGGTCCGGAGTGATCGTGAGAGACGGGTGGACGCTGAGACCGTCGTCGAACCCGTCGAGGTCCGCCGCGACTTCGCCCTCGCCGCCCTCCACGTAGGCGCGGAGCTCGGCCAGGATGGAGACGGCCCTCTGGCGCGCGAAGACCTTGTCGCGGGCCCAGTCCGCGTGCTGCGAGCTCCGGGTGACGTACGCCACGCCGGCCAGGGCCGCGATGAGGATCAGGGCCGCGGCGATGAGGACCTCGATCAAGCTGAATCCGCGCGTTGTGGTCATGGGTTCTCTCTCTCAGCTCCCGGATTCCAGACCTTCCCGTAGGTAGTCCTGGTCGTGGTCGTAGATGGCCTTGGTGTGGCGGTACTGCCCCATCACGGAGAGCAACTCGCCGATGATGCCGGCGTCGTAGTCGATCTCGACGTAGTCGCCACCGAGGCCGCGCAGGTCCACCGAACCCTGCACGATCGCGGTGCCTCTCAGGTAGGCGGGGGCCCGGATCTCGAGGTTCCCGCCGACCCAGAGGAGGCCGTTGAAGAAGGAGTTCGACCCGTCCCGGAGGCGGCAGTCGCCGAGCACCACCACGATGCCGGTTCCCCGCAGCGGGCGGGCGGCATCGAACTCGATGTCTCCGTCCACGACGACGAGGCTGTAGTCGCCGAGTCGCCCGGGCACGCCGTCCGGGTCGGAGGTGGAGATGTCGGCCATCGACTTGAGCTCGGCGAGGCCCACGCCGAACACGCCGTGGATCGATCCGTCGTAGCCGGGGACGCCGGTCGACGACGGCGATCCGGAGACCTCCGCCCCGGCCTCGAAGGTCGGGCTCCCCGTCCCCCCCGCGTAGACCACGCCGCCGCCGCCGGAGCCGAGGATCCGGGCGCGGTTGCCGATCCTCGCCGTCGCGCCGGAGGCGACGCAGAGGGCCGCATCGGCCGGAGGCGTCAGGGCGAGGCGACGAATTTCGGTGGCGACCCGCGCGATGGCCAGGCGGACGTTGGGGTCGGTGCCGAGCGGCGCGTCGGGATCCAGCCGTCGGTAGACCATCCCATGGCTGACCAGCATCCACACCGACCCCGTGCCGACCTGCCCGCGCCGCTCGGAGACATCGATGGTGCCCCCGCCGGCATCCCACGTGCCGTCGCCATCCAGGTCCGTGAACCCCTCGCCCGAATCGTGGAGGCCGTTCTGGTTGTCGTCGGAATAGGGTTCGGCCGGCCATCCCCGGCGGACCTCGTAACGGGCCCACAGGCTCGGCCCGATCTCGTACTCGCGGACGAGCCCGATCGACGGATCGTCGGTCTCGTTGATCGGCGGATCGGCCGAGAGGTCGCGCTGGGGCGCGAAGCTCGCGACGGGCTGGATCTGCTGGCGGCGGAACCACGCGTAGGCATCCACGAGCCCGGCATGGGCGACGGCCTGGGCCTGGACCGGCGCCTCGACCTCGGCTCGACCCAGCCGGTCGAGGGCACGGTCGGAGAGGGAGCCGACCGCGATGGTCCCGGCAACGATCAGCAGGAGGAACAGGGCGCCCAGGAGGGCGCTGCCGCGCTCGGCCAATCGTCGCAGGGGGCGGGAAGGAACGGGGCGGGGGCCCGAGGCCGAGCGAGGGGCCGGGAGCCGTGAGGCCCCGAGTCGGCCCGAGGGGCGACCCCGTAGGCTCGCGGACGACGAGGCCTCCCCACCCGGGCTTCTCGGAGGGCATCGCCGCGTCCTGGCGCCGCCGCCGACCGAGCCCCCGGTGTCGGTTCCGTCGCGTTCTCTTTGGACTTCAGGCATGACCGGGGCGCCTCCGGATCCGCCCCGGCCGGGGCACACCGCGCACGGTGGAACACGCGGGCCAGGACAGCCTACGGGCTATCGACGCTCCCAAGTGCCCGTCCGTAGGCGATTCGCGGTCGGCCAACCATCCGTTCATGCGGCATCCGTTCGCCCCGATTCAGAGCCCCCCCGCCGTCACCTTCTCGGGGGCGTAGCGGCCGAGTCCCCCGAGCGGACGTCCGTCGGGAAGGCGCCGGCCGGGCGTGTAGGTCGCCTTGCTCAGACGGTACTGCCCCATCACCTGCAGCAGGCGGCTCACGATGTCCGGGTCGTGCTCGAGCTCGACGTAGTCGCCGCCGGTGCCGGCGAGGTTCACGCGCCCTTGCGCGATGAGCGTTCCCCGGATGTAGGCCGGTGCGCGCATTTCCACGTCCCCGGAGACGTGGAGCACACCGTTGAAGAAACTGTTGGAGCCGCTCTCGATGGTCAGGTTGCCGTGGACCACGAGCAGGCCCGTGCCACGGAGCGGATGCTCGGCGGTGAAGGTGGCGTCCCCCTCGATCACGACGAGGCTGAAGTCGGGGAGCTGCGTCGGGAGGCCGGCCGTCCCGGCCGAGGTGGAGATGTCGGCCATGGACTTGAGCTGGCTCAGGTCCACCCCGAAAATGCCCTGGTACGAAGTCGTGTACTCGGGAAGCGTTGCGCTCCTCGTGTCCGCCAGGACCTCGCCGCCGCTGTAGATGTGCAGGCTTCCCGTGTATTCCGCGGCGACGACGCCGGTTTCGGACCCACGCAGCCGAGAGCGGTTCCCGATGGTCACGTAGTCGAGGCGGTTCGCGCAGATGGCGGCGTTCGCGGGAGGAGCGATGGTCAGCCGGCGCATCTCCGTCGCGACCTCGGCGGCGGCGAGGCGCGCGTTGGGGCCCTCGCCGAGGGCCAGGTCGGCGCGCGGACGGCGGAAGATCATGCCGCGGGCGCGGACGAGCCAGACCGCCCCTCCCCCGGGAAGTCCGCGCTCATGGGTGACGTCCCGCGTGCCGAAGCCGGGGGACCACGCCCCGTCCCCGTTCTGGTCCACGAAGGACTCGCCCTCGTCCCACACCCCGTTCAGGTTGGCGTCGGCGAAGGTCTCCGGGGCGTGCCCGCGGCTCACGATGTACTGCCCCCACAGACCGTTCGTGATCTCGAACTCGCGCACGAGTCCGACGCTCGGGTCGTCGGTCTCGTTGAGGGGGGGATCCGCCACCAGGTCGAGCTGGGGCGTGAACTGGGCCACCGGCTGGATGGTCTGGCGCCGGAACCAGGCGTAGGCGTCCACGAGACCCGCCTCGGCGAGGCTCCGTGCCTGGGCTTCGGACTGGAACTCGATCTCCGTCGCGCGACGCATGGCGGACATCTCGCTGGTGGCCGCGAGCACCATCCCGGCGAGGACGAGGCAGGCCATCAACGCGACGAGGAGGGCCGTGCCGCGTTCGTTGCGGCGCGACGAGGGTCTCGTGATTCCGGGCATGGTCCGCGCTCCGGGCCTCCACCTGCATCCGGTCGCCTGTCGACCCGCCGTGCCGAGGATCTGAACATCTTCCCGATCCGCTTAGGCACGAAAGTCCTGCTACCCGCGTGGGGGGAGGGGGCTCTGCGCGTCCCCGGCCGGGCGTAGAAGGGGGCGACACGGGACGGTCCCCATGCCCGAGAAGCCCGCTGCCATCCGCATCCTCGCGCCCGCCAGGGGCTCCCTGCTCGAAGGCCTCCGCCAGGGGCTGGGCGAGGAGGGCTCCCCGCCCTCCCGCCGGCGCGTCCTCGCCTGGATCCGTGCCGGGTGGGTGCGCGTGGATGGGGAGGTCGTCCGGGATCCGGGGCGGAGGACCCCGGCGGGGGCGGCCCTGGATCTCCTGCCCGAGGAGGCGCCGGACGCGCCGCCGGATCCGACCGACGCGTCCGGCGCGCCCGGCCTCGCCTCCCCGCTGCCCATTCTCCACCTGGACCGCCACCTCCTCGTGGTGGACGTCTGGGCGGCCTCGGGCGGCGCGGCCGGCGGTCCGAACGGCCTGGCCGGGCGCCTGGAGGCGTGCCTCGCCGCGGCCGCCTGGGTCGGGTCGCGGCCGAAGCCCCGCGTGCTGCTTCCGAACGTGCCCGGGGCCACCGGTCTCGTGGTGGCGGCCCTCGGTGCCCAGGCGTCGGAGGCCGCGACCGCGGCGTTCGCGTCCGGACGGGCCCGGGTCGAGATCCTCGCCCTCCTCCCGGCGGTCCCGGATCTCGAAGGGGTTCGTCTCGTGGCCTCGTCCGAAGGCGCCTCGGCCGTGCGCGTGAGGGTGGGTCCCGCGGGTGTCGGCGGCCTCCTCGAGGCGCTGGGGCGGGCGGGCACGCCACCGCTTCGGACCTCGCCGGCCGCAGGAGCAGGGCCGGCCGTCCACGTGGCCGAGGTCTCCATGCCCCACCCGCGGACGGGCCGGCCCCTGGCCTGGGAGGCCGCCCCGCCCTCGTGGGCGGGTGACGCGTCTGCGTAACCGGGGCCCCCTCCAGCCGGCACACTAGCATCGGAGCCCCTACCATCGGGGCACAGCGCCCGTGCTGCGGAGCCCGAGCCGTGATCGACCTCCGAGTCCTCTGCCTCCTCGTCCTGTGTCTGGCGACCACCGCGTGTGGAGACGAGAACGAACCACGGACCGCGGCGTCCGGCGACGAAGCCGCCGCGCAAGGGCTCACCTTCGTAGACGGATTCGAGGCGGCGGTGGCACGGGCGAACAGCCCCGACGACCTGATCTTCGTCTACGTCGGGCGCCACGTGCCCCTGTGCCCCGCCTGTCACCGGCTGGAGACGCGGCTGCTCTCCCAGCCGGAGGCGGCCGAGCTGGGGAGGCGCTGGATCGCGGCGCGCATCCTGGGCGGGGCCGACATGACGCCCGACGCGGAGCGCTTCATGCGCGATCACGGAGTCCAGGGGTTCCCTACCCTGATGGCCATGACGGCCGGCGGGGAGGTGATCGACGGGGACCTGCTGGGCGACGAGGGCCTCAAGTCGGCGAGTGAGCTGGTGGCCGCGATGGAGCGGGCCCAGGCCCAGGCCGAAGCCTTCAAGGAGACGCGCGACGCGCTCCTCGCGAAGGGCGACGTGCCGAGTCTCGAGGAGCTCGCCAAGCGGTACGCCGCGCGTCAGAACGGCGCGAAGGCCATCGCGACGTACGCCATGGCCGTCGAGAAGGCGCCCACGCCGGAGCGGTACGAGGCCCTGGCACGCTGGGCGCGGGAGCTGGGGCAGACCGACGCCGAGAGGAAGGCGCTGGACCACCTCATCGAGACCTGGCCCGAGCACGAGAGGGAGGTGACGTGGCGGATCGCCCGCGCCGTGGCGGGCATCCCCACCAAGGCGCCGCCCAGCGAGTACGACGCCGTGTTCGCCAAGCGGCTCGCGGCCCTGGATGCGCTGCGGGCGTCCATCGGCGACGAACGCGGCCCGGCGGCGGAGGCCGAGGTCCGGATGCTCATGGCGGACATGCTCGAGAAGGCCGGCCGGCGCAAGGATGCCCGCGTGCACCTGGAGTGGATCGTCGAGCACGCGGCGGACAGCGCGTTCGGCCCGCTCGCCCACTTGAAGCTCGCACGACAGGACGTCCGCGAGGGCGACTACGACAGCGCGAGCCATCACGCCGGGAAGGCGATCGCCGGCGCGGCCCCCACCGCACCGGCCCGCCTCGAAGCGCGCTCGCTCCTCGCCAGCCTCGCCTTCCAGACGGGCGACCTGGAGGGCGTGCTGGCGCAGTACCGCGCCATCGTGGCGGACGCCCCCGACAGCCCGCAGGCCGAGAAGGCCCGCGAGGAGATCCCCCAGATCGAGGCGGAGATGGCGGAAGAGGGACGGTAGCCGGATCCCCGTCGCCGCGTCCTCGGCCAGGGACGTCGCCCTCGAAGCGGAGCACGACCGTACCGACGCAGCGGGACGGCGGCGGGGAACGACCGTGGCGAATCGGCGGCCCGGAACGCCCCTCCACTCCCCGGCTCTACCCCCCGAGCGCCGCCTTCAGTGCAACCAGACCGCGCTTCGTCTCCACCTGGATCATCGTGCGGCGCCAGCTGTGCTGGTGGTCGGTGTTGTCGAGCGGCTTGGCGATCTTCGCGGCGAGGCGCGCGGCTTCGTCGATACGCTCGGCGTCGAGGCGCTCGCCCCGGAGGACGCCCCCGGCCTCGTCGGCCAGGCGCGGTGCCGAAGCGATGGCGTTCAGCACGATCACGGCCTCCGAGACACGGTCGCCGTCCATCGTCACGCGAAGCGCCACGGCCGCGACGGGGAAGTCGAAGGAACCGCGGCGGCGGACCTTCCGGTACACGCTCTTCGCCGCCCCCTGGGCCGGGATCTCGATCTCGACCAGCACCTCTTCCGGGGCCTTCGCGAGCCACGCGATGCCGTCGTCCCGGTACAGGTCCGCCAGGGGGATCTCGCGCCGTCCGTCGGGGCCTTCGAGGCGCACCTTCGCACCCATCGCGATCAGCACCGGCACGGTGTCGGCGGAGTTGACGGCCAGGCAGCGGTCGCTGCCCGGGGCGGTCCAGCAGATCTCGCCCTCGCACTTCATGCAGAAGTCGATCGTCCGCCGCCACTCCCAGGACTGGTCCAGGTAGTTGCAGCGCGTGTCGAGGCAGACGTTCCCGCCGATCGTGCCCATGTTGCGGAGCAACGGCGTGCTGATCGAGCGGATCGCCGTGTGGAGGGCGGGAAGGTCGTCCGCCAGACGCCCGTCGCGCTCGAGCCCGCGGAGGATCTCGCCCGCGCCGACCACGAGCGCGCCGTCCGCATTCCAGGTGAGCCCGCGAAGCGCGTCGATGCGGCCGACGGACACGACGATCCCCGGCTCGCGCTGGCGGCGCTTCATGTTGGGCCACAGGTCCGTTCCGCCGGCCACCAGCGCCGCCCGGGGACCCTCGGAGGCGAGGATGGCGACCGCCTCGGAGACGGTCCGCGGCCTCGCGTACGTGAAGCGGGGAAGACGCATCATCGGCGGGCCACCTCCTTCCCCGGGGTCCGCGGCGCGGTGCCGTCGCCGCCTTCCTCGAGGGTCTTCACGCGCGTCGTCTGCTGGATGCCCAGGTCGGGGAACGACCGTGGCCCCGCCCGACGATCGCCGGCACCGAGGGCGCGGAGGACGAGCTCCGGTCGGATCGGGACCTCGTCCACGCGAACGCCGAGCGCGTCGTGGAGCGCGTTCGCGACCGCCGGCATGATCGGCAACAGGGGCCCCTGGCCGACCTCCTTCGCGCCGAAGGGCCCGTTCGGATCCGGGTCCTCGATCAGGTACGTGGTGACCGGAGGCATCTCCAGCGTCGTCGGGCTCTTGTACTCCAGCATGGACGGCGCCCGGTGGACGCCTCGGCGGCCCGGACGATAGGTCATCTCCTCCATGAGCGCTTCGCCGAGGCCCATGTAGACGCTGCCCTCGACCTGGCCCAGCACGAGGTTGTGGTTGATGCACTGGCCGATGTCGTGCGCGATCCACACGCGGTCCACGTCGATGCAACCGGTGTCCTCGTCGGCGTGGATCTCGACCACCGCGGCGCTGTAGGAGTAGGCGGGAGACGGGCCGACCCCCGCGCCGCGGTAGCGGCCGGGGCTGGCGGGCGGGGTGTACGACCCCGCCATCGCGATCGTCCCGTGCGCGGACTCGGCAACCTGCACGCCGCGTGCGAACGCGAGACCGCGATCCGGATCCTCCGCGTCGAAGATCCTCCCCTCGGCCAGCACGAGGCGGCCCGCCGGGACCTGGAGCTCTGCCGCCGCCGCGCGCACGAGGACCTCCCGGCAGCGCTCGGCGGCCTGGATGGCCGCGTTGCCCGCCATCAGGGTGACGCGGCTCGAGTACGACCCGAGGTCCACGGGCGTGGTCGCCGTGTCGCTCACGGTGAGGCGCACGTCCTCCAACGCGATCCCCAGCACCTCCGCGACGCACGTCGCGAGCACCGTGTCGCTGCCCTGACCGATGTCCGTGGCGCCGCAGAACACCGCGACGCCGCCGCCGCGATCGAGCTGCACGGTCACGCCGCTGTGGGGCATGGCGTTCCAGTAGATGGGCAGGCCCGCGCCGGAGAGGTACGAGGAGCAGGCCAGGCCGAGGCCGTGTCCCCGGGGGAGCTGCCCGCGCCGCTCCCGCCAGCCGCTCCCCTCGACGACCTTCTCGATGCACGGCCCGAGACCGATCGTCGAGACGCGAAGCCAGTTGGCCGTCACGGAGTCCGGCGGCTGGAGCATTCCCAGGCGCAGGTCCGCGGGGTCGATCCCGAGGCGCTCCGCCGCCCTGTCGAGCTGGACCTCGAGGGCGAACCGCGGTTGCGGCGTGCCGTGCCCCCTCTTCGGCCCGCAGGGCGCCTTGTTCGTGAAGGTCCGCACGCCGTCGAACCGGTACGTCGGAACCCGGTACGTCACCGTCTGGAGCGCTCCGGTGTAGTAGGTGCTCGCGACGCCGTACGAGCCGTACGCCCCGCCGTCGAGCAGGCTCTGGAAGTGCATGCCCGTGATGCGGCCGTCCCGCCGGAAGCCGGTTCGGATGCGCATCTTGACGGGATGGCGCCCGCGGTGGCACTGGAAGACCTCCTCCCGGGTCAGCGTGATCTTCACGGGGCGTCCGGTGAGGAGCGCGAGCTTGGCGACCACGATCTCGTGGTTGAACGGATCGCTCTTGCCGCCGAACCCGCCCCCGTTCGGACACGCGATCACGCGGATGCGGGAGGGCGGCCACTCGAGAACCTTGGACAGCGCGCGGTGCAGGTAGTGCGGCGTCTGCGTAGACGACCAGATCGTGAGCCGCCCGTCGGGCTCGGGCAGCGCCAGCGTGGCGTGCTGCTCCATCGGAAGGTGCGTGTTGCCGGCGTAGGACATCACGTCGTCGAGGACGAGGTCCGCCTCCTCGAGCGCGGCCTCGACATCCCCGAACTGCATCGACACGCGCTTGTGCACGTTGCCGTCGTCGCCGTAGTCGTGGAGCGGAGGCACGTCGTTCTTCAGGGCCTTCTCGGGCTCGAACACCGTGTCGAGCGGTTCGTAGGACACGTGGATCCGACGGATCGCTTCGAAAGCCGTGTCCTCGTCGACGGCCGCGACGGCCACCACGGGATCCCCGACGAACCGCACGCGGTCGAGGCAGAGCGCGTGCTCGTCCTGCGACACCGGCAGGATGCCGAACGGGATGGGGAGCGCCTCCCCCGTGAGCACCTGCACGACCCCGTCCATGGCCCGGGCCTCGGACGCGTCGATCCCCAGGATGCGCGCGTGGGGGACGTGGGAGCGCAGGAGCTTCGCGGTGAGCATGCGCGGGAGGGAGAGATCGTCGGCGAAACGCGTTTGCCCCGTCACCTTGGCGGGGCCATCCACCTTCACGGGCGAGCGCCCGACGTGCCGGTAGGCCCGCCCCGTTTCGCCGCGGACGGCCTTGCCCTCGCCGGTCATGCCCCACCTCCCGCGCGCACCGACTCCCCGCGCAGGTCCGCCGCCGCCTCCTCGATCGCCTCGTAGATCTTGAGGTAGCCCGTGCAGCGGCAGAGGTTGCCGGAGAGCTCCTCCTCGAGCCGCTCTCGCGTGGGCGAGGGAACGCGAAGGAGCAGCGCCTTCGCCGTGAGCAGGAAGCCCGGCGTGCAGTACCCGCACTGGGCGGCCCCCAACGCCGCGAACCGCCGCTGGAGTGGGTGCAGGCCCTCCGGCCCCGCCATCCCCTCGACCGTCTCGACCTGCCTCTCCTCGCAGTCGAGAGCCAGCACGAGACAGGACAGGACGGGCTCGCCGTCGAGCAGCACGGTGCACGTGCCGCACTCGCCGAGCTCGCAACCGTGCTTCGTCCCGGGGAGCCCCAGGTCCTCGCGGAGCACCTCGAGCAACGTGTGGTGCGGGAGGACGAGGGCCTCTCGCCGCTCGCCGTTCACCGTCATGGCCAGGCGCACCCGCGCGGTCTCTCCCGCCCGGAGCGCGGTGCCGTCGGCGTCGCTCATGCGATCGTCTCCTCGTCGGATCGCTTCCGGAGGCCGTCGAGGAAGAGGTCGGCGATCCGGTCGGCGACCTCTTCCACCTTCCATCCCCGCCCGGGGCGCCACCACACGACGCTCCAGTTGAGGGCCCCGAGCAGCGAGAGGGTCGCGAGCTTCGGGGAGACCTCTCCGAAGAGCCCCTCGCGGACGCCCTCCTCGACCACGCCCCGGACGGCCCGCTCGTAGGCGTCCCGCCGCCCCACCAGGGCCGTCCGGTGGTGGGCGGGAAGCGCGTCGAACTCGAGGTGGGCCGGGCTCGCGCCCGTGGCCTCCAGGGTCTGGGCGAGGTGGAGCCGCACGATCCGCCGGAGCTTCTCCGAGGGACCGACCGCGAGCGCGGCGATGGCCCTCCCCCCTTCGAGGAGCCGAGTCAGCGACAGGTCCTGGCAGGCGAAGAGCAGGTCGTCCTTGCTGGCGAAGTAGTGGTAGAGGGCGCCGGGCTGCAACCCCAGGCCCTCGGCGATCTCCCGCATGCCCGCGCGGTGGTAGCCCTTGTCGCGGAACACGGCGGCGGCGCGCCGCAGGATCTCCAGGCGGCGGGCCGCGTGGCGGTCGGTGGCGGGAGCGGAAGTTTGAACCACGGTTCAAACACGGTAGGGCCGCGTGGGGGGATCGCCAGGGAAGACCGCCCCGTCCCCGTGGGAGACACTAGCCGGATGATGACCCTCCTTCCGCGCTGGCTCCCCCTCGGTACGGCCCTTCTCCTTCTCCTCGTCGCCTGCGGCGGCGAGCCCGTGGCAACCGCGCCGCCGGATGCCGCGGCCGTCGGCGGGGCGACGACCCCCGCCGAGGACGGCGTGCAGATCGAGGTCCGCGTCGCAGGCATGCACTGCGAAGGGTGCGAACTCACCGTCGAGAAGGCGCTGAAGGCGGTGGACGGCGTTAGCGACGCGCGCGCCGACCACGAGAGCGGCCTCGTCCGGGTGTGGGTTCGGGATCCGGGGGCGCGCCCGGCGATCATCGGCGCGGTGAAGAAGGCGATCGCGGCGACCGAGTATCGGGTCGTTGCGGACGAAGCGGCCAAGTAGCCTCCGACCCGCCCCGCCTCGGGAGGCGCCGTGCCCGATCTCTCCGTCCTCCTCGCGCTCGTCCTCGGATTGATCGCCCTGGAACCGAGTCCGGCGGAGCCGGTCCCCACGCTGCTCGGCACGCTGGCGTCCGTCGCGATCGGCGTGGCGATGTGCTGGATGGCGGGAAACAAGGGCGAACGCGCCGCGCGGGCCGGCCGACCCGACGTCGCGGCGCAGGCGCTGTGGGGAACCCGCACGTGGCCCCTGCTCGCGTGGGTGGCCTGCATCGCCGCCTTCCGCTGGGGGGCGTGGGTGGCGGGGGACGTGCCGCGGGAGACCTGGCTCGGGCGGTACGTCGTGCTCTTCCTGCCGGCCGCAGCGCTCTGGGCGGCGGCATGGTCGGCGGAGGGCCGTGTCGAGGCCGCGATCGCGAACGTCCACGGCATCGTGCTTCCGGCGCGGACCGGCCTGCAGGCCGTGTGGCGCGGTCTCCGGCAGAACGGCCTGGCGCTGCTGCCGCTCTTCATCCTCCTCGGCGTGCTCGACGGGCTCTGGCTGCTCGGCCAGGTCGGCGTGCCGGGCGCCCGCTGGCTCTCGCGCTGGATCGAGGCGCTGCCGCTCTTGAGCGTCGGCGTGATGTTGGCGCTGCTGGTCCTCCTCTCCCACTTCCTCCCGGCGGCCCTGAAGCTGGTTCTCCCCCAGGAGCCTCTCGCCGAGGGTCGCCTGCGCTCGCTGCTGGAAGAGCAGGCGAAGAGCATCGGGCTCCGGTTCCGGGACATCGTGGTGTGGAAGACGCGAGGCGCCGTCACGAACGCGATGGTCGTCGGGTACGCGCCGCGCACGCGCACGATCTTCCTCACGGACGGCCTGCTGCGGCACCTCGCCGACGACGAGATCCTCGCGGTCTTCTGCCACGAGGCGGGCCACGCCAAGAAGTGGCACCTTCCGCTCCTGATCGGGCTCTTCGCCATCGCCGCCCTGTTGTTCGAGGTCGGCGGCGACCTGCTCATCGCCCAGGGCATCGCCCCGTGGCTCGTCGTCATCGCGCAACTCGCCGTGCTCTGGTTCGTGATCCTCGGCACGGTCTCGCGCTTCCTCGAGCGCGAGGCGGACGTCTACGGGGCCGACCATGCCGCCGACCTCGACCCGGCGGCGGCGGCCCTGTACGTACCGGGACTCGCCGCGCCGCTGCCGGCGGGCGCCGCGCGCATGATCCGCGCTCTCCAGCGCGTGCGGCAGGTCACCGGACGGGAGCGCAGCCATCGCCACGGCACGATCGAGCAGCGGATCACCTTCCTCGCGGGCTACGCCACGGATCCGGACGTTCGCGAGCGCTTCCGGGGGCGCAAGCGGCGCCTGCTCGCGGGGTCCGGGGCCCTGGCGCTGATGGCCCTGGTGGCGGTCGGCCTCCGCTTCCCCGTGGATCTCGCCTACGCCCGCGCGAGCCTCCAGTTCGAGGACGCGGGCGACGCCTACGAGCATGCCGCCACGGGGGTCGCGCCGGACGCGAAGGGCGGCGGCGTCCGGGGCGCGTGGCAGGCCGCGTACCAGGGCTTCGGCCGGGTGGCGGACGAGTTGGAGGGCTCTGCGGAGCCCCGGGCGCGCGACCTGAGGCTCCTCGCGCTCTACAACCGGGCGGACACCGCGCTCCGCGGGCTGGGCGACCTCGACCGGGCCCGCGAGGACTACGCGGCGGCGCTGGACGTGCTCCAGGGAGCCTCCTCGGACCGGGGCGACGCCCGCCTGCTGCGCTTCCAGGCGCACGTGGACCTGGGCCGGATCCTCGCCCGGCAGGGGGATCTCGTGGGGGCCCGCGAGCAGCTCGAGAAGGCCCGAGGCAGCCGGCCCCGGGAAGAGAGGCCCGACGCCGAGCCCGACGGCGCCTACCTCCGGGCCCGCCTCGCCCTTCTCGAGGCGGCGGTGGACGCCGCGGCGGGGGATGTCGACGCCGCCCGGGACCGCTTGCGGGGCCACGTCCTGCGCGCCGCCGGGGGCTCCGGGGAGCTCTGGGCGGAGCTCCGACGGGACGCCCACGCCGCGTTGCGACGCCTCGGCGGCACCCGGAAGAGGGACGCGTAGTCGGGCGTCCCCGCTCCCCCCGGCGAGAGCTTGGGAATCCGTCGGGCTTGCGGCTCCAGAGCCGTAAAATCAGGGTTTCGGGACGTCAGGCGCCCACCCTTGATGGCCGCCGCGGACCCGCCCTCTCCGAGACACCCAGCGCATGACGGCCGAGCACGAAGAGCGGATCCAGGACCTCGACATCGCGAGCGAGCTCAAGGAGTCGTACCTCCGGTACGCCATGAGCGTGATCGTGGACCGGGCGTTGCCCGACGTGCGGGACGGGCTCAAGCCGTCGCAGCGCCGGATCCTGGTCGCGATGAACGACCTCGGCCTCGCGCCGACGCGGAAGACGCAGAAATGCGCGAAGGTGGCCGGCGAGACGGTCGGCAACTACCACCCGCACGGCGACCAGGTGGTGTACCCGACGCTGGTCCGCATGGGCCAGGACTTCAACATGCGGGCCCCCCTGGTCCAGCCGCAGGGCAACTTCGGCTCGATCGACGGCGACCCGCCGGCGGCCATGCGCTACACGGAGTGCCGCTTGACCCCCGCGGCCATGCAGCTCCTCCAGGACCTCGACAAGGAGACCGTCGACTTCCAGCCGACCTACGACGAGGCGCGGCTGGAGCCGAAGGTCCTCCCCGGCCTCTTCCCGAACCTGCTCGTGAACGGCGGCGCCGGCATCGCGGTCGCCATGGCGTCCTCGATCCCGCCCCACAACCCGGGAGAGGTTGCCGACGCCATCGTCGCCTATCTCGACGACCCCGCGATCGACCTTCCCGAGCTCATGCAGTACATCCCCGGACCGGACTTCCCCACGGGGGGCCGGATCTGCGGCCGCCAGGCGATCCTCCAGGCCTACGCGACCGGACGGTCCATCCTCGAGATGCGGGCCACGTGCGAGGTGGTCGAGGGCGAGCGTTCCGGGTCCAGCATCATCGTCCGCGAGATCCCCTACCAGGTGAACCGGGCGACCCTCGAGAAGAAGATCGCCGACGCCGCGAAGAGCGGGCGGATCACGGGGATCGCCGACATCCGCGGCGAGTCCGACTCGAACACCGAGTCGCGGATCGTCGTCAAGCTGAAGCGAGGTGAAGACCCCGACATCGTCCTGAACCAGTTGTACCGGTACACGCCGCTCAAGGAGTCGTTCAGCGTGATCATGATCGCGCTGGTCGACGGGCGACCGGTCCAGTGTTCGCTCAAGCGCCTCATCGAGGAGTACGTCCGCCACCGGATCGAGGTGATCCAGCGGCGCACCACCTACCTTCTCCGCAAGGCCGAAGAGCGCGACCACGTCGTGGCCGGGCTCTTGAAGGCGTTGGACCTCATCGACGAGATCGTCGCCCTGATCCGGGCGAGCGCGGACCCCAAGACGGCGCGCGAAGGCTTGATCAGCCGCTTCGCCTTCACGACGGTGCAGGCCGAAGCGATCCTCCAGATGCGGCTGCAGCGGCTGACCGGGCTGCAGCGTCAGGAGTTGGAGCAGGAACACGAGGCCCTGCAGGCGCAGATCGCCGAGTACCGGCGCATCCTCTCGGACGAGGCGAACGTGCGGGCGATCGTCCGGCAGGACATGCTCGATCTGAAGCAGCAGCACGGCGTGCCGCGCCGCACGCGGATCGAGGACGTCCAGGAAGAGGTGACGACGTTGGACCTCGTCGTCCCGGAGAACGTCGTCGTGACGCTCTCGCACGAGGGCTACATCAAGCGCACCCAACTCGACGACTACCGCAAGCAGCGGCGCGGCGGCAAGGGCATCCGGGGGACCGATGCCAAGGAGGGGGACTTCGCCGCCCACCTCCTGGTTGCCAACACCCACGACTGGCTCCTCTTCTTCACCGACCGTGGGCGCGTCCTGAAGGCCCTCGTCTACAACCTCCCGGTGATGGGGCGCTACGCCACCGGTCGCGCCATCGTGAACTTCCTCCAGTTGGAGGATGGCGAGACCGTCACGTCGATGCTGAAGATCCGGGACCTCGAGGACACGGACCGCGCCGTGCTCTTCGTCACGAGGGAGGGGCGGATCAAGCGAACGCGCTTGTCCGGCTACCAGAACATCCGGCGCGGAGGCATCATCGCCATCCAGTTGCGCGAGGGCGACGCGCTCATCGGCACGTCGCTGGTCCGGGACGATCACAACGTGGTGATCGTCACGGCGAAGGGGCAGGCCATCCACTTCCCGGTACTCGCCGCGCGGGCGATGGGCCGGACCGCCAGCGGCGTCCGAGGCATCAGCCTGAGGCCCGGCGACCGCGTCGTGGGCATGGCGATCGCCGATCCGGAGGACGCCCTCCTCACCGTCTTCGAGCGCGGCTACGCGAAGCGCACGTCCTTCTCCGAGTACCCCCTCCGCAACCGCGGCGGCCTGGGCGTGCGAAACACCTCGCCCTCCTCGCTGGCGCGCAACGGCGAGGTCGTGGCCGCCCGGGGTGTCCGGGACGACGACGAGATCATCCTCATCACCGAGGCCGGGCAGACGATCCGCATGCAGGTGAACGAGGCGCAGTTCCGGACGATGGGCCGCAGCACGAGCGGCGTCCGGGCGATCGACCTCCCCGAGAAGGACCGTCTCGTGTCGATGGCCTGGGTGCGGCCCGAGGTGGGGGACGGCGAGGAAGAAGACGCCGTGGGGGAAGACGGCGGAGCGGGCGGCGAGGAAGAGGCGACGCCGCGCCCGTCGGCGGGGTCGCCGGACGACACCGACGATTCCGCCGGGTAACACCGTCGGCCCGCGGTGACGCGGGGCCGGCGTCCTCGTCGAGCCTGCCGACGATTCGCCTCCGGCGTCCGCGGGACGGCTCCGGGGGGCACGGCGTCTGCGTTATGATCGGTAGCTCTCGCCCCGGAGGTCTCCATGGTGCGTCCCCCCCGCCCCGCTTCGCTCGCCATCCTGGGTCTGCTGGCCCTGTTCCTCGCCGCACCGGCCGTCTCCGCCGCCCCGGAGGCGAAGGTCTTCAAGGAGCAGAACTTCGAGCTGACGCCACCCAACGACGCCTGGCAGTGGATGCCCCTGGACACGAACCTGGAGCAGAACGGCTACGTGGCGCGCCTCGGGCGGCGCGCGGCGGGCGGCATGGTGATCGCCGACATCCGCGTGGTTCCGACCAACGGTCTCCCCCTCGCCGACTTGACGCAGGAGGTGTCGAGCGGGATCTCGGGGCAACTGCCCTCCGTCCAGGGAACCCGCACGGACAAGGGAACGCTCAGCGGCATCGAAGGCACCCTGGTCACGATCAAGGGAACGGCCGCGAACGATGCCCCCGTGCTCTTCAAGATCTACAGCATCGAAGCCGGCGGGAAGTTCCACCAGTTGCTCCTCCAGTTCCGCGACGGCGCGGAGAAGACCCTGGGGGGCGAGACGGAGAACCTGAAGCGTGGGTATCGCCTCCTGGAAGGGGCCGGTCCGGAGGAGAAGCCCGTCGATCCGCACGCCTTCGCCGGGGGCGCCGGCGATCTCGGGTCAGGGCCCCAGTTGCCCGAGGGGGGCCCCGAGCTCGACGGGAACACCTACAAGTTCGACGCGATGAATTTCCACTGGACCGTTCCCGCGGGATCGCCCTTCAAGATCGACACGGTCACGAAGGACGCGAAGACGCCCCCCCAGAAGGGAAGCGACCGCCTCATGATCGGTTTCGTCGCCCGGAAGGGCGAGGAGGAGGGCAGCGACCACGCGATCGTCATGTTGGTCCTCGGATCGTCCCAGGAGCGGGCCCTGCCCAAGGAGATCGCATCCAACGCGAACGTGCAGAACGGACTGGGCAAACAGTTCTTCGACCGGGTGGACTTCGGCCGCACGCAGGTGATGGAGAACGTCAAGATCGGCAACTACGAGGGTGCCGCCCTGGAGATGGTGGGCACGAAGCAGGGGCGGGACGAGAACCAGCCCGCCGACATCGTGACCATCCGGTTCTACTGGGTCCGTCTCAAGAACCTCTTCTACGAGTTCCGCACGATCATCCAGGGCGGCCGGGCGGCGGCGGCCACCCTCACGCCCGCGGTCGACAACATGATGGGGGGCATCGAGTTCCTCGACACCGTCGAGGCCGTCCTGGGGCCCGTGGGCATCCCGAGCGTCGCGCCGAGCAATCTCGTGCACGCGGACGGCCTGGGCGAGGAGAAGGACCTCACCTCGGTCGGATTCACGGCGAAGAAGCCCGACTTCATGGCGGCCCTCGACTTCGACCCGCAACACGGAACGCCGAACCTCCGCCTCGCCTGGGAGGCGCGGTCGAAGGACAAGCAGAAGTACCTCTACTACGACGTCCAGAGCTTCCCCTACGACCCGGGCATGAAGGACCCCGAGAAACAGCTCGTCGAGCAGCGCGAAGGCGCTTGGCTGCAACTCGTCGAGTCGCCCCAGACGAAGGGGCGGGGCGACGAGGTCTCTCACAAGGACCGGCTCGGACGGGCAAAAGGACTCGGGTACGAGTTCACGGGGACCTTCGCAGGGAACCCGTTCAAGGAAATCGGGTGGGCCGTCCGCTACAAGAAGTACCTCTACCTCGTTCGCATCCAACTGGGCGGCGACAAGGCCGAAGACGAGTTCAAGAAAGAGATCCGCAAGCTCGAGCGCTGTCTGGACTTCTGAGGAGAGAACACGATGCAGTCCCGCCTTGGCCTCGTTGGGCTCTTCGTCGGCGCCCTGCTGCTGGCCGTCGCTCTACCGGCGCCCGCCGCGCGGGCCCGGCTCGTGGAAGATCGGTCGCAGAACTACACGATGGACGTTCCCGAGGGCTGGGTGGACCTCCCGTACGAGAACCAGTGGAAGTCCCTGGGCATCGTCTACGGCGCGAAGCGGGAGCTGAAGGAACTCGATAGCGGCAAGAAGCCCGACGGCCAGGGCGGGTGGCTGCACCTGGCGATCACGGACGCGCCCGAGGGGAAGGACATCGACGCCATCGCCGCGGACAAGGACGTGCAGGCCTTCCTCATGGGCCGCTTCGGCGACTCGTGGCCCGAGGTGGAGATCATCCCCTCGGACTACGACGAAGGCCTCCCGGTACGCGTGCTGGAGGCCAAGGGCACGTCGAGGAACCTGAGCGGGAAGATGGGCCGCACCCGGGCGATGATGATCCTCACGGTCGCGAAGGGAAAGCTCTTCAAGGTCCGCATGTACGCGTGGACGACCGAGTTCGACGACGAGGGGATGGGATTCGACCTCGACGTCATCGAGCAGAACTTCGACATCATCGACAAGACCCAGAAGAAGCCCGAGGCGGAGAAGCCCCCGCCGGAGGTCCTGCAGGACCCCCAGCAGGACAAGCCGGTCGGCGACGAGAGCGAGGAGAAGGTCTTCGAGAACCGGGCCCTGGGCTGGAAGCTCGTGAAACCCGTCGGCCTCGTCTCCAAGCAGTGGGACACCACCGACCCGGCGTTCGAGTTCGTGGTCGCGTGGTTCGAGGACAACCGCGCGGTCGGCTCCTACCAGATCATCCTCTACGTCATCCGTCGCGGACGCGTGGTCAACGGCCAGCAGCTACCGGACGAGGACCTGAAGCACTGGGCCTTCGACAGTTGGTGGGCGCAGTTCACGGCGTCGCATCCGGATGGCGAGATCGCCACGTGGAAGTGGCCGCGGCGGTCACGGACGTTCATGGTCCTTCCCGACTACAAGGACGACGAGGCACGCAAGGTCCTGTTCGCGGACCCCGACAAGCGGCCGATCGAGGTCAGCGGTCGCGACCTCATCAAGGATCTCGAAGTCGCCGAGAAGGTCAAGAACGAGCGCCTGGGCTCGGAGAAGACGATCGAGGCGTACCGTGCCAACATGGAGGGCGTGCACCCTCGGGCCGGGCGGGACCGCGTGGTGCGATACACGTGGGGTACGTCCCGGCTGACCTGCATGCTGGTGATCAGCCTCACCCGGGACGCCCACGTGAAGTGGCACGACCCGATCAACCAGCTCCTCGCATCGGTCGAGATGACCGACAACTGATGCTGGACGCCCCTGCGGAGGTCTTTCCCCCCGAGACGGACTCGGTCCGACTCGGGGGGAGATCCGCCACGTGCCCGAGGACTTCCAGGTGGAGGAGATCCCCCTCTACCGTCCTGCGGGCCGCGGCGACCACGTGCACTTCCAGATCGAGAAGCGCGGCATGTCCACGTTCGACGCGATCCTCCGGGTGAGCAAGGGCGCCAAGGTCAGCGAGAGGAACGTGGGCTACGCCGGGCTGAAGGACACGCGCGCGGTCACGCGCCAGTACCTGAGCGTCCCCCGCGTCCCCACCGAGCGCGTCCTCGCCATCCGCCATCCGCACTTCCGCGTCCTGACCGCGTCGCGGCACACCGGGCCGCTTCGGATCGGTCACCACCGGGGGAACCGATTCACCATCCGCATCCGGGGCGTCGATCGCGACCGGATCCCCGCGGCCCGGAGGGCCCTCGAGGCCATGGGCCGCCGGGGGCTCCCGAACGTGTACGGGTCGCAGCGCTTCGGCGTTCGCCAGGACGGTCACCTGCTCGGGCGCTCCATCGTGGAGGAGGACTGGGCGGGCTTCCTGGACCGCCTGCTGGGCGATCCGTCGCCCCTGGAGAAGAACCCCCGCATGATCGCCGCCCGGCAGGCCTACGACCGGGGCGACATCGAGACGTGCCTCGCCCAACTGCCCCTGAAGCATCGCTCGGAGAAGAAGGCCGCGGCGACCCTGCTCCGGACCGGAAGCCCGCTACAGGCATTCCTCGCCCTGGGAAGGCGGCCGCGGCGCATGTGGATCGCGGCGTGGCAGTCCTACCTGTTCAACCGCGTCCTCGCCCGCCGCATCGCCGACGACACCTTCGACCGCGTCCTGCCCGGAGACGTGGCCGCCCTGGAGGTGACCGGGGCGTGCTTCGCCACCGATCCGGACGGCGACATCTCGGACGCCCGCCCCGGCGGCGAGCGCATCGTGCCGACCGGTCCCGTCCTGGGCTACGACATGGATCTCGCCCGGGGCCGTCCGGGCACCCTCGAGCGCGAGATCCTCCAGGGCCCGGCGACGCACCCGGAGAGCTTCCGCGCCGACCACGTACGCGCCCGCGGCTCCCGCCGCCCCCTCTGCGTCCCCGTCTGGCAGGCGGGCCTGGAGGACCGGGGCGACGGCTCGGTGATCGTCCGCTTCGTCCTCCCCCCCGGCGCCTTCGCCACGATCCTCCTGGAACGCCTGATCGGCCGCCCGGTGTAGCAACAGGCCGACATGGGCGCGCCCCGCGAGACGCCACGGCGCCCCACCGTTCCCCCCTTCCCCGCGCCCCTGGCCCCTTCACCTCCCGTCCCACACCACCGGTAGGCTGTCCGGGTGCGGCGGATCGCGATCCTCAACCAGAAGGGCGGCGTGGGGAAGACCACGACGACCGTGAACCTCGGGGCCGCGCTGGCGCTCCGGGGCGATCGGGTCCTGCTGGTGGACCTCGACCCCCAGGGGAACCTGACGGACCACCTCGGCGTGGACGTCGAGGAGGGTGGCAAGACGATCTACGACCTCCTGATCGAGGGCGTTCCCCTGGCCGATGCCGTGCGGCCGACGGCCACCCCGAAGCTGGAGGTGGTGCCCGGCGACGAGGACCTCGCGGCGGCGGAAGTGGAGCTGGCCGAGCGGCCCGGACGCGAGCTGCTGCTCCGGCGCGTGTTCGAGGCGGCACCGATGGACCGGTGGGACTGGATCCTCGTGGACTGTCCGCCGAGCCTCGGGCTGCTCACCCTGAACGCGATGGCCGCATGCCGCGAGGTGTTCATCACGCTCCAGACGGAGTACTTCGCGCTGCGCGGGCTCGGGCAGCTCACGCGGATCGTCTCGCTCGTGAAACAGGGCATCCACCCCGAGCTGGCCATCACCGGGATCCTGCCGACGCTCGTGAACCCGGTCACGAATCTCGCCCGGGAGGTGATCCAGGAGGTCGAGGAGCACTTCGGCGGCCGGGTCTTCGGCACGCGGATCCGCCAGAACGTGCGCCTGGCCGAAGCGCCGGGGCACGGGCAGCACATCTTCGAGTACGCCCCGAACTCCGCGGGAGCGGCCGACTACCGGGCGCTGGCGGCCGAGTTGACGCGCGCCTCGCCGGAGGTCGGCGGCAGCGAACCCGGGGACGCGGCGGCTCCGTGAGCCGCCCGACCTCCCTGGTCTCCGGGGGGTACCGCCTCGACGCCGCCCTCCACGAGCCGGACGGGGAGCCGATCGCGGGCGCGGTGGTCTGCCACCCCCACCCGGCACACGGCGGCCACATGGACCACCCCGTCGTGATGCTCGCCGCCGAGCGTGCGCGGGAGGCGGGAGTGCTCGCGCTTCGGTTCGACTTCCGCGGCGTCCGGGGAAGCGACGGCGACGTCGAGGACGCGGCCGGCCACCTGGAGGACGTCCGCCGGGGGGCGCGGGAGCTCCGGCGTCTCCTTCCCGCCGGTCCCCTGTTGGGCGGGGGGTTCTCCTACGGCGCGCGGATGCTCGCGCGCGCGCTGGTGCATCCGAACCCGCCGTCCCTCGAGGCGCTGCTCCTCCTCGCGCCCGCGACCCGGGTCCCGCGGACCTCGCGCGACTTCGGAAACCTCCTCCTCGGCCGTCCCCTCGCGGAGGCGGCAAGGGACGACGAGGCGTTCCGGGCCCTCGCCTCGCTCACCGTGCCCGTGGCGTGTCTGGTCGGCGAGAACGACGTGGTCGCCCCGCCGGCGGAGCTGGAAGCGGCCCTGCCCGCCCAGGGACGCCTGGAGGTCCTCCGGGGGCTCAACCACTTCTTCAGCCCGGGGCCGGGAGCGGGACGGACGGCCGAAAGGGCACTCGCGGGAAGCCTCGACCGCGCGTGGGCGTCGCTACTCGGCCAGGTGCGTCGTCGGCTCCGGTGACCGCAGCTCGTCGGCCCGCGACATCCGCTCGCAGTAGTGGCACCGGAAGCGGTACGGGTAGTCGCCCAGGCGATGGAAGATCGTGGGCACCCCCTCCTTGTTCGTGATGCACGTGGGGTTGGGGCACTCGAGGATCCCCTCGACGCGCTTGGGGACCTCCAGCACGACCTTCCCCGTGACGTCGCCGTGCTTCACGATGCTCACGGTGATGCGGCGCCCCAGCAGGGCGAGGCGGTTCAGGTCGTCGTGGTCGAGCTCGAGCCCTTCCACGCGTACGATGTCCTTTGCGCCGTACCGCGCGCTGGGCACGTTCATCCCGATGGTGACGGGACCGTCCCGCGGCACCTTCAGCATGAGAACGGCCTTGATGGCGGAGCCCACCGGCAAGTGATCGATCACCGTGCCGTCCTGGAGGCGAAAATCCTTCGGACCCCTCACGCGCCCCCTCCGTCGGCGAGAATCAGGTGGAGGAGCGCCATCCTCACCGTCACGCCGTTCAGCGTCTGCTCGAAGTAGACGGCTCCCGGGTGCGAGTCGACGTCCGTGTCCACTTCGTTCACCCGGGGCAGGGGGTGCAGGATCTTGATGTTCGGGCCGAAGCGCTCGATGGCGGAGCGGGTCACCCGGTAGGTGTGGCGTACCCGCTCGTAGTCGAGGGGGTCGGGGAAGCGCTCGCGTTGGATGCGGGTCACGTAGAGGACGTCGAGATCGCCGACCTCGTCGAGGTTCGTGACCTCGGGACCGAGCCGCCCGAGACCGGCGAGGTGCTCGCGGAGGTCCGCGGGGAGCCGCAGGCTCGGGGGGCCGATGAACTTCAGATTGACGTCGAAGTGGAGCAGGGCGCTCGTCAGGCTGTGGACGGTGCGGCCGTAGCGCAGGTCGCCCATGAAGCCCACCGTCAGGCCGTCGAGCCGCCCCGCGGCCTTCTGGATGGTGTAGAGGTCGAGCAGGGTCTGGGTGGGGTGCTGGTTGCTGCCGTCGCCGCCGTTGATGATCGGCACGGCGCCCACCTCGGCGGCGAGCCGGGCCGCCCCCTCCATCGGGTGGCGGAGCACGATGGCGTCGCAGTAGTTGGAGACGACGCGGATGGTGTCCGCGAGGCTCTCGCCCTTGCTCGACGACGAGATCTTCGCGTCGGCGAAGCCGAGCACGGTTCCTCCGAGGCGGAGCATCGCGCTCTCGAACGAAAGGCGGGTCCGCGTCGAGGGCTCGTAGAAGAGGACCCCCAGGATCTTCCCCTCGAGCGCGGGCCGGTACGCGTGCCTCGCGCGGTCCGGACGGGGGTCGAACCTACGGGCCGTGTCGAGGACGTAGAGCAGGTCTTCCTTGCGGAAGTCCTCCGTCGATACCACGCTGCGCCCGTGGAACCGGGCCGGCGCGTCCACCTCCACCACGGCAATCCTCCCGCCGACCGCCCGGAGGGCCACGAACTCCCGGAGCCGCGGCCGAGCCGTACGGTGCCCCCGTAGCTCGGCCCCCCCACCGGTCAGGCGGGAAGGTACTCTACCCGGTACACGGCGGCGCCCCAAGGCGCACGCGCGGTCCTCCCCCGATGGGACACAGCCCCTCATGATGCGACTCCTCCGCCGGACCCTGCCCGCGCTCCCGCTCCTCGCGCTCGCGGCCCTCGTCGCCGCGGGCTGCCGGACCTCGTGGACCGTAGAGAACCGCGACACGCCGGTCCACGTCTGGCTGACGTCGCCCGAGCTGGCCGCCACGGGGGGCACGATCCGGGCCCTGGTCTACGTCGGGTCGCACAAGGCCGTGGACGGCCCGGTGACGTTCCCCCGGGGCGTCGAGAACGTGGTGCTCGCACCGCTGAGGATGCCCTCGGGCAACAAGCGGGTGTCCGTGGTGGTCGACGGCGGCCGGCTCTCGACGGCGACCGACGTGGACGTGGTGGGACCGACCTGGATCCGCGCCACGGTCACGAGCCGGGGCATCGCGATCGATCGCGCGGGCGCGCCGTTCACGGCGCCGCGGGAGAGTTCCTTTCCGGTGTCGCTTCCGGGGACGTAGGCGGCTCCGAGCCTGCGTCCTTCGGCAGGCGCGCGCCGCGACGCGTGAGGGCGAAGACGAGCCCGGCCCCGCCCGCGACGAGGACGAGGAATACGACCCAGCGGGCGGCGGGCGCCACCTCGTTCGAGCGCGCCTCCATGGTGATGGGGGCGCCGCGGCCGGTCGCGCGGAACTGGACCATCCTCCCCTCGCGGGGAATCGCCACGTCCACGCCCATCAGGCCCTTGCGCGTCGCCGTCTCGACCATCGCGCGGTCGAAGAGGTTCTCGACGCGGGCGGCGTAGGTGCCGTCGCCCGAATCGTCGTAGAAGATGCCGTGGTCCCCGTTGAGCGCGGCGCCGGTGGTCCACCCTGCCGCGCCGTGGTCGTACCCCCTCCTCCCGTCCCGGACCCCGTTCGTCACGTCGTCGAGGTTCACCAGCGGTCCTGGGGTCTCCGCGCCGCTGAGGCCTTGGAGGACCAGCCCCGTATCCACCTGCGCGCCGAAGAGCGGCTCCTCCTGGTCGGAAACCTCGTCCGGGCTCACGAGTCGGACCGTGGGCGGGACGAAGTCGCTGACGCCGTAGCCGGCCGTGCCCTCCACGTCGATGTCGCCGGGCACCGCTGCCCGTTGCCCCGCCTCGATGGTCGTCCCGAGTTGCTGCTTGGCCTGCTGGTCCCGGCGCAGCGCCTCGTTGAGCTTCTGGACGTTCTGGTCCTGGGCTTGCGCGTCGAAGTCTCCCCCGGCGGCGCCGCCGGCTCGGCCGGCCTCCGTCTGCGCCTGCGGCGCGGCCGCGGTCTGGTTCGCGCGGGTTTGCCGCAGCAGGAGCACCTGACCCACGCGGGCCCTGAGGGCGGAGACCTCCTTCGAGAGCTCGTCCTTCTTCCCGTCGTCCGCCTTGTCGATCGGCGGTTCTCCGTTGAGCGTCCAGTAGCCGCCCTGCCCCGCCGTCGCCTGCGTCCGTGTTTCGTCGGCCTGCGCGGTCCTGAGCAGTTCCATCGAGTTCGACGCGTAGAGATCCACCTGCCGGTTGGCGCGCAACCGTGCCTCCGTCTCCCGGTCCTGGCGCAGCGAGGAGAGCTGCTCGTTCCAGGCGTGGCGGGCGCGGTCCAGATCGACGTCCACCTGCTTTCGCTTGCCCTCGGCCCGTCGGTTCTGGACCGTCGCGGCTTGGAGCAGCACCTGCGCCTGCTGGGCCGCTCGAAGGCGCTGCTCGTAGGTCCCGGTGCGCGCGACCTCGATCAGCTCGTTGGCCTCGTCCACGGCCGCCTCGGCCAGGTCGGCGGCGACGTCGGTCCGGCTGGCATTCGCCATGTCGGTCTCGAACTGGACGTCGAAGTCCTTCGGCACGTAGAGGCGCACGATCGTGCGGTCCACCGCGACACCGTCCAGGACTTCGGGAAGGTCGAAGCGGAGGTCCTTGCTCGGCAGCCTCGCTCCGGCCGGCGCGCGATAGAGCAGCTTCACGTCGTACCCCGCGCGTCCGAGCGGCACCTTGGGAACCGGCACGAGGATCTCGCGCCCCGGGGCCTCGAGCGGCCGCACGGGCGCACCGGCGACGGTGACGCCGTAGAGGAGCGCGTGCGGCGGGAGCCGCAGCCGGAGGAACTGCCGCCGGCGGTTCTGGAGCCGCCAGACGGCCTCCACCCGCACCTCGCCGTCGCGTCCCAGCACCCCCACGGCGGCGGCGGCACGGATGACCGCGTCGGCCGACAGCTCGATGGCCTGGCGGCGCGCCTCGAGGTCGAGGACGTACGGCGCGCGGGCGGTGAGGACCGGCCGCACGACGTCCGCCGGCTGGAGGCCGGCGGGCACGAACGGCAGGTCGGTCCAGTCGGCGCGCTCCGCGCCACCGGTGTCGAAGCGCACCTCGCCGTCGAGGAACTTCCCCACCAGCGCGAACCAGCGCGTGGTGGTGACGCCCTCGGGCCGGACGACACGGATCGGCGTCCCGGCCCGCCACCGCTGCGACACGGTGATCTCGACGAGGTCGCCGCGCGGCGCCTGGAGCGTCACGGTGTAGAGGCGTCCCGCGACCTCCTCGCCGGCCGGGCCGCGGCGCGTGGCGGGCGTCTCCCGGATCTCCCTCAGGTCCGCCGCGCGGATCAGGTCGTCGTCGGTCCGTCCGCCGTCGGGCACGAAGAGCTGGAAGCGGTCGGTGAGCCCCCGCCGCACGTCGAAGACGACGAGATGCTCCAGTCGGTGGACATCGTCGGACGGCTCGACGTGCGTTACGACGAACGCGTCGGCCTCCGGCGAGGGCGAGCCGAGCGAGACGGGCAACGACGCCTCGAGCGGCGCCTCGTAGCGGAAGGCGTGCCGCGCGACGGCGTCGGCCATGGGCGGCCGCGGGACGCTTCCGAGTTCCACCGGCACGGCCCTGAGCCCCGGTAGCGCCCCGGGGGCGACCTCCACGTCGGGAAGCGCGTAGAGGATCAGCCGCCCGGCGTCCTGGACGGCGCCGCGGAGCGCGATCCGCGGCACCATCACCGCGTCGCGCTTGCCGCCGAGGCGGCGCTCCAGCGCGAGGGTCACGGTCCGGGCGCCCGCCACGAGGTCGCCGTAGCGGAGCCTCAGCGTCCGCCCGTCGCCCTCGCCCTCGGTCCACCAGTTGTCGAGGCCCGGGCTCCGGACGCTCGCCACGCGGTCCGTGCCGGGGAGGGCGAACACGAAGGTCCCCACGGGACGGCGCGCATCCGGGTCGAGCGAGAGCACGACGAACGTGCGGACGCGGTCCTGCCCGAACACCGCCGCGATGACGCTGTTCGCCTGCGTCCGGGACGGCAACTCCTCCACCCGCACGCGGAAGCGCGTCGGACGGGCGGCGAACCGCCACGCCCCGACGACCCGCTGGTCCGAAGGCAGGAGACCGTCCTCGGGCGCCACGGGCTTTGCGGGCGTCGCCGTGCGGAAGAGGCCCGTGGTCTCGATCGCCTCCACGCGCAGGGACGGTTCGCTGTCGAGGACCACGATCCCGCCCTCGCCCGTCGTGTCGAGTACGGGCAGCGCGGGAAGCTCGGTCTCGCGGTTCGGCTCCGCGGCGGGCACGAAGACCTTCACCGTCGCCTTCACGGCGCCCTGGCGAGGCTGGGCGAAGACCACCCGCACGCTCTGCTGTCCCGTCTCCCAACGGGCGACGCCGTCGCCGCCGGCGTCGAGGAGCAGGGCCCCGGGCGGAAGGGCGACGTCCACGTGGTCGGCGTCGCCTTGGAGGACGTGGAGCGTGATCTCGTCCACGGTCTCGACGCCGCCGTGGCGGATCCGGTGCACGATCTGCGACTCGGCGCGGGTCCTCAGCGGCACCTCGGGCTCGCGCGGCTCGGCGTGGACCAGCCGGACCTCGATCTTCGCGACCGCGCCCAGGAAGACGCGCCAGTGCTCCCCTTCGCCCTCGACGCGTGCCGCTCCGGGGACGCGGAGCTGCCCTTCGAAGCCGGGCATGTCCGCCTCGAGGATCCCCGTCGCGGCGGCAGGGGCCTGCCACGCCACCACCCGGGCCTCCCGCGACACGTCCACGGGCACGCGGTAGACGAGCACGATTTCGTGGTCGCCGGCCTTCTTCAGCACGACCTCCGGTGACGGCCCTTCCGTGAGCAGCGGCACGGGCTCGCCGTCGAGGCGCGCCTCGCGTACACCGCTGCCTCCGAGCGGAATCGCGAAGCGGGACATGCCGGACCCCCGCTTCGAGACCCGAAACGTCGTGGTGACCTCGGCCTCGTCCCCTTGCACGCGCAGCCGGTGGCGGACGTCGAGCAGGGCGACGCCCCGCTCCTCGGGGACGCCGTTCGAACCGCGAAGCCTCAGCCACGTATCGAGCGGAAGAAAGACGCGATCGTCCGCCCGGGGCACCGCCGGGTCCGCGGGGTCGTAGGGGACGACCACCGTCCTCGGCGCGACGCCGGAGCCCTCGGCGGGCTCCTCGTCGGCCCGCGCGAGGGGCGCGCCCGCGAGAGTGAGCGCCGCGAGCAGGAGGGCCGTCGCCGCCGGCCGCCGGAGGATCGTGTGTCGGGCCGCCCACGCGAGGAAGCGGAGGGCGAGCAGGGCGGTCGCCGCGTCCACGAGCGCCGACCCGGCGAGCGAGGCCCCGGCCCCGAACGCGATCCAGGCGGCCGCCGCCGTTCCGACGAGGGCGAGGACCGTGGTCCAGAGGCGCCGGGTGCTGCCCCAGGCGACCCCGAGGCCGACGGCCAGCAGCAGGATCGTCCACGTGCCGCGGCGAACGCCCTCGGCGCGCGGATCCGCGACGGCCACGTCGAGCACGCCGCCGCCGCCGAGCTTCGTACCGCGCACGCGGTTCGGCGAGAGCAGCACGGGCACGTCCAGCGACAGGAGCCCCTTCTTGCGGAGTCCCGTGGGAGGAAGCCGGGGCGGCGCGCCATGGCCGGGTCCCTCGACGCCGGGGACCGGGCGGCCGCCGGCGGCAGAGGGAGGTGCGCCCGGATCCGCAGGCACCCGCGTGCTCGGAGGGACCTCCGCCGGCGACGCGGGCGTCGTCGGCGCCGGCGACGGCGCGGGCGCGCGTATGCGTCGGGAACGGGCATGCCCTCGTCGTCCTCCACCATGCTCCCGGTGGTTTCCTCGGCTCCCCTCGGCTTGGCCCGCAACGTCGGCTCGGCGAGGGGGACGAGCCCCTTCTGCGGCGCCTTCTCCCCGTGGGGCCGTTGCGTGTAGGCCGAGGGCGCGCCCACGGCCCCCGCCGTGGGCCCCGCGCCGGCGGCGTCCTTCCCCTCGGCAACGAGGGCGCCCAAGGCGTGGACGATCCACGGGAGCGGCGGCTCGGGCGCGCGCCGGGCGACGCCGAAGTCGCCCTTCACGCCCTCGATCTCGAGCCCGGGGTCGACGGCGACCTCGATCGTGGTCTCCAGCACCTCGAGCCCGGGGAAGCGTGGAGCGGGAACGGCGACGGCGTCGCCCAGCGGCTCACCGAGATGCGTGTCGTAGGTCAGGCGCGCCACGGTCCGGGCGCCGTCGCGGTGGGCCGGCGGGATCGGTACGCGCAGCACGCCGGCCTCGTCCACGAGCGGCTTGACCGGCTGCTCGTCCACGATCGCGCCGACGAGGGTGCTCCCGCGCGGCAGCGCGACCCTCAGGAACTGGAGACCGACGTTCTCCAGGTGGATGCGTGCCTGGGTGCGCAGGATCCCGGCGGAGGCGACCGCGGTCTCGACTTCGACCCTCGTCCCGATCGCATCGAGGACCTCCGTGCCCTCGTGCTTCGTCACGGCGATGCCGGGGCCCTCCCGGTCGCCGGGGAGCCGGACGACTTCGCGCACGGCCAGCGGGTTCACCTGCGCACCGGCGGGCAGCTCGGCCAGGTCCTGGATCGGCAGGTCGCCCTGGAGGTCCACCTCCAGGCCCGCGGCCCGCTCCACGACGACGCTGCGGGTCTCGCGCACGTCGGGCACGCGCGGGGCGAGCGGCCGATCGGCGGGGATCGTCCAGGTCTCGGCGTCCTCCACTTCGTGGTAGCGCACGCGGAGCCGGTGCGCGCCGAGCAGCCGGCGGGAAAGGGTCACCTCCCATCGTCGGAAGCCGGCGGGCACGCCCGCGGCGTCGTCCACGGCGTGAGACGACGTCACGCCGGCGCCCTCGATCCGCACCGTGTCTCCCGCCCAGGCGGGGATGTCGATCGCGAGACGGCGCAGCCCCGAGCGCTCGATCCGGTGGATCACCTGCGCCACGATCTCCAGCCGTCCGGGAAGGGGGATCGCGCGCGCGATCACGTCGGCGTCCACGCGCGGGACCCGCCGCTCGACCTCCAGGACCAGATGGGGCGCGTCGCCGTCGCGACGGTACCCGTAGACGAGGCCCTCGGGCGAGACGCCGTGGGCGGTCAACTCGGCCGCGCCGACGGGCGCGAGGTCCGTGACGTCGCGGTCGAGGACGCGGAACGAGGCGTCGGCACCCACGGCGACGAAGCCCTCCTCGCGGTCCGCACCGGCGGAGGGAACCCGGAAGGGCACGGCGATACGCCCGTGCTCGGGCACCCAGTCGACGCCGGCCTGCTCCAAGGTCGCGGCGAGTTGGACGGTGGCGTTCTTCGGCACGGCGCGCGCGAGATGCACTTCCAGGACGCCGTCCTCGCGCATCTCGTGCCGGAATCCGTCCCGCTGCCCGTCGATCTGGAGGTCCGTCAGGCGGAAGCCCTCGGGAAAGTGCGGCTCGAGGACGAACGCGTTCCCCTCGTCCACGCGGTAGGTCACCGCGGCGAGAAGCGTCTTCGCCGCTTCGGTGAGGTTCAGGTACCAGGTCGAGCTGGCTTCGATCACGAGCTCGGTCGGCACGAGATCGACGCGTACCTCGCTCGACGCATCGGCGAGCTCGTAGCGAAGCACGTCGGGTGCCTTCTTCGGGAGCGGAAGGCGGCGCCCGCCCCGGATGCGCACGTCCTCCAGGACGACGCCGCGCTCCACCCTCAGGGCGAGCTCGGTGCGCTGCCGGACCGCGTCCACGACGTCGATGCGCGGGAGGGCGGTGTCGGGCCCGGGTTCGTACGGCGTCTCCAGATCGAGCACGGCCTGGACGACGCCGCGGTGCGGCGCGTCGAAGTCGAGCGTGAGGGTCCCTCGGTCGTCGCTCCGCCGCGAGCCGATCATGCCCTTCCCCCCCACCGATCGCACGGCCGAGGCCGCCGGTAGCGACAACGCCACCGACTGCGCTGGCGTGCGGGAGATGCGGACGCGGACCACGGCCCGCGTGCGCGCCAGGTTCCCCGCCAGCACGTGTAGCACCTGGATCTCCGCGTCGAGCACGGGCGGGCCGACCGGTCCGCGCGCGGCGGGCGTCCACGACGCCGCGACCCGACCGTCCGGGGCCGGACGCACGTCCACGATCTCGCCTTCGGACGGTCCCGTCTCGATGGCGATCGGGGCCCCCTCGCCCGCCACCTCTCCGGTGGCGGAGGCGGGAGCGGCGACACGAAGGGCCATCGCCGCCGCCGGCGGTAGGCGGAACGCGACGCTGTGGCGCTCGCCGTCCTCGGTCTCGCCGACGCGCCCCACGACCCGCACGCTCCTCTCGCCCTTCCCCTCCAGACGGAGCCAGCCCATCGCGTTCCGCTCCTCGTAGCGCCCGCCTTCGACCTCGATCGTCTCCAGCGCGACGTCGTGGAACGGGAACGGCACGAAGGCGACGCCGTCCTCCAGCACGCGGACGCGCCACGTCGCCACGAGGCGTCCCGTTTCGAGATCGACCTCGCCCGTGGCGGAGAGGAGCGCCGCCCGGGCCGGCGGGCGCCGGGCCTGGGCCCGGGCGCGCGCGCGCGCCTCTTCCAGAAGGGCCCGGTACTCCTCGTAGCGGAGGACCACGCCGCGGCGGTCGGCCTCGAGGATCACGTCCATCTCGTCGATGGGCACGTAGATGATCACTTCGGGGCCGGGATCCGTGTCGGCGGCCTGGGGGGACGGCGGCGGGGCGGGCTTCGGGGGCGCGGGCTCCCCGGCGCGGGCGGCGAGGGGCAGGGTCCCCGCCAGCAGGAGTGCGACGAGGGCGAAGGCGCAGCGGGACATCACGCCTCCTTCCCGCCGTCGGCGGCGCCTTCGGCCTCGGCGGCGTCCTCGGCAACCGCCGCGGCTTCCCTCTCGCGCCGTTGGGCGTCGGCCGTCTCGCGGGCGCGTCGGCGTTCGCGAGAGGCCGCGAGGCTCGCGGCGCCGAATCGGATCAACCCCGCCACGAGGAAGCCGAACAGCAACGCGTTCAGGAGCCCCGCGGCGCCGGGGCCGGCGCGCACGAGGAGCACGAGCACGACGAGGACGGCCGCAACGGCCACCGTCGCCTCCCCCAGGTGCACGCGTCGGGCGAGCGCCATCAGGAGAAGAAGGCCGCCCAGGGCGATCGCGAAGAAGAGGAGCCGGTACACGGTGCTGGACGCCGGCTTCGCGGCGGTGATCTCCACGCTGCCGGTTCCGACGCGGTTGTAGAAGAGCATCACCCGTCCCTCGTAGTTGCGGGCGAACGGGCTGTGGAAGCCCGAAGCGGCCTTCTCGACGTCCACCTGGGCCGCCTGGGCCCGGCGTCCGAACGTACGAAAGAGGTCGTGGACGAGGCCGGCGAACCAGGATCGGTAGGGCCGGGCCGGATCGAGGGTCCCGCCGGTGGACGTGACCTCCCGGTCCTCGGGGAGGTACACGCGCCACGTCAGGAGGTCTGCCGTCACGTTCTCCGGCACGGGGGAGTCCATGTGCCACGTCTCCTCGTGGAGCAGGCTGCTCGTGCGGATGTCGTGGTCGTAGGAGAGGGCGACGACGAACGCCTCGGACTTGCCGAGTCCGGAGGGCAGCGGCACGAGCACGCGCCCCTCCGCGCGCCGGGGCGTCCGCGTCTGGCCGTCCACGGTCAGCGCGCGGATGCTCGCCCCGGGGGGCAGGGCGAGTGCCAGGTTCTGGCGGTCGTTGTTGCGCACGAGGAGGTAGGCCTCCGTCGTGCCGCGGTCGCCCTGGACGATCGTATCGAGGTGCATGTGCGACACGACCACCTCGGCGATCGGTTCGTAGTCGTGGCGGGTGGCCAGGAGCGCGGCGCCCCACGTCGGATCGTAGGCGCGAAGCGCCAGGAAGTCCTCGTCGCCGTGGATCGACGCGGGCAGCTCCCGCGGGTCGATCTCCTCGCACCGCTCCAGCGTGTCTACCGCGACCTCCAGCAACGGGTCCCTCTGGATGGCCACGTGCTGCACCACGTTGGGCACCGGCGTCCCGTCGGCCTCTACGGGCACGAAGGTCGGAACCTTCACGCGGCGTGGCGGCGCACCGCTCTCCAAGGGTCGATCGGGCACGTCCTCCACCTCGAGGGGAATCGGCACCGCCCCCATGCGATCGGCGGGCAGCTTGATCGTCCACGTGCCGCGGTCGGGTTCCCGGCCCTCCTGCTGGATCGGCTCGGGGCCGAGCAGCTGCACGCCTTCCATGTCGAGCGTGAGGAGGTCGGCGACGGACAACGGCGCCGTGAAGCGGAACGTATCGACGCCGCGGTAGCGGACGTCGTAGCGGAGTGTGACGTTCACCCGCATGCGGTCCGGCTCCAGGCGTAGCCCCGTCTCCACGCCGGCCGTGATGAGCGGTGCGCGGCGGCGGACGCCCAGCTCGAGCCGGATGGGGAACGCGTGGTGTTCGTAGCGGCGGGCCAGGGGGGATGGCTGCATCCGGGGTGCGGGCGGGGCCTGCGCGACGGGGGCCGACGCGTCGAGCTCGACGAGGCCCTCGCGGCCCTGCTCCCGGTGCTCGAGGGAGGGATCGACGCGCAACTCGACGTAGCCGCGGACGTGATCGGCGTCCAGCACCTCGAGCAGGGGCGCGTCGAGATCGGTCCACGCGTTGTCGCCCTCCTCCCCGAGCGGCGTGGGGATGCGCCCGGTAACGGTCACCGTCGCGCTGCCGAGCAGCCGGTCGCGGAAGGAGACCTCGAGGACGCGGCGGCCGTCCTCCTCGCTGGTCTTGTGGTCGTCGTACACGGCCGCGCCGGCGACCGTCACCTCGGAGACCTCCAGCCCTTCCGGCAGCGCGATCCGGATGCCGAAGATGCCCGCGCGGGTGACGTCCAGGGCCGCGAGGGCGTTGAGGCTCGTGCCCTCGGTTCGCACCGTCACGCGCTGGCCGAGCGCGACGTCCACACGCGGCTCCAGCGCCTCGATCCGGACTTTCACATCCCCGGGCCGCGTCGCAAACCGCCATGCGGCCTCCCGGCCGCCGACGCCCTGGAGCTCCTTCGGGAGCTCGGAGGTGTCCACCTGCCTCAGGCCGGGGGTCTCGACGGCCTCGGCCTTGACGCCTTCGCCGGCGAGCAGCCGGAGGAAGCCGTTCTCGCGCTCCACGTTCTCGACGCCCGCGAGCGGCAGGGAGACGACGGCGGGAAGCGGCGGCAGGGGGCGTTCGAGGCCGAGGACGACCTGCCAGTGTTCCTTCACGGGTTCGCGCAACTCGAGGTCGAGGCGCGTTCCGTCGGCGCTCCTCCGCCACGTGCGGAGCCCGTCGCCGCGCACGAAGAGCGTGATCGCGTCGGACGGAACGGCGAGGGAGAGACGCGTGAGCGGCGCGCGGAGGACCGACAGATCGACCGCCGTCTCCGTCCGGAGCACGCCGGGCGCAAGACGGACGTCGTGGCGCACCTCGGCGAACACGAGCGGCTGCAGATCGGGCTCCTGCTCGGCCTTCGGCCGCCATCCGAGGTGGATCGCCCCGACCGGTCCGAGGAAGGCCTCGATGCGCGTCTTCCCGTCCGCGGGCGTCGTCGTGAAGGCGACCTGGGGATCGATCGTCACCTCCGTCGCGCCGCCCGGCACCTCGAGGGAGAGACGCGACAGCGGAACCGGAGGCATCGTGAACGCCACCTCGCGGCGATCGCCCTTCCGGACGGCAGGGACGCGGAGGCGGAGCGAGAGCGTGCGCCGTCCCTTCCCGTCGAGCACGAGAATCGGGCGCCCCTTCTCCCCGGGTACGACCAGCGCGGGCCGGTCCCCGATCGTCGCGCTCTCGATGCCGGCGCCGCCGAAGTCGAGCCGCACGCTCTGCCAGCCGTCTTCGAGGACCTCGACCTCGAGCGCGGCGTCGAGCACGACGACGTCGCGCTCCACCCTCCCCACGTACGACGCTTCGCGGAGCGCGGCGGCAACCGGCGCTCCCTCGCGCGCGGGCTCGACGCGATGGGCACGACGCCAGAGCTTCAGGAACTCCTCGTAGGGAAGGAAGACGCCTTGGCCCTCCTTCTCGAAGATCTTCGCCAGGTCGTGGTACGGGACGTAGATCTTGTGCAGCGGGCGCGCCTTCTCCTCCTCGGGCCTCGACGCGGCATCCTCGGCGGCAGCGGGCGCATCCGCCGCCGGGCCCTCCGCCGCCTCGTCGGACGGCGGCTGGGGATCGTCGTCGGCGAGCAGCGGCGCGGCGGGGAGCCAGGTCAGGAGCACGAGAGCGAACGCGAAGGTGAGGAGGAGACGCATCGAGGACTCTCCCTGGGCACGACGGGCCCGTGAGCCTAGATCCTCGGGCTCGGAGTCCGTGCAAAAGCTCTGCAACCGCTCGGGTTGGACGCCGAACGCGCCTCGGGGTTCCCCGTGGTCCTCCGCGGCGTATCATCGTTTCGTACGATCCGCCGACGGCGCAGACGACCGAGGAGCCTCTCCCATGCGCACCGCTTTCCCCCTCCTCGCCACCCTCGCGTTCCTTCTCGCCGCGCCGGCCTTCCTGGGCGCGTCGGCGCTCGCGGGCGACCCGCAAGACGGAGAGCAGGCCCAGCCGCAGGAGCCGCAGTCGGGAGGGGACCCGGCGCAGAGTCCGGACGAGAAGAAGGACGAGGAGCCGAAGGCGCACACCGACGCGCAGCTGAAGGAGTACGACGTCTTCGACCGGTTCGAGCAGGGATACGCGGAGAAGGACATCGACAAGCGCATGCAGGTGCTGCGTTGGTTCGGCCAGTGGCGACACAAGAAGGTGCTGAGGGAGCTGAAGAAGATCTGGCGAAAGGAGAAGCAACTCGAGCTCCTCGCCGTCGCGGCGGAGGGACTCGGCAACCAGACGCCTTTCGCCCGCGAGGCCGGGAAGGCCCTGGTGCAAGGCCTGGAAGATCGCGACGACTGGGCATCGCGGGAGGACCCGGAGGGCGACGAGGAGATCCAGCAGAAGCTCGAAACGCGCGTCCTCGTGCAGGGATTGCGCGCCATCGGCAACCTCGGCTACCGCGACGGCTGGGACGACATCAAGAGCTTCATCGACCACGACAACGACGATGTCGCCGCGGAGATGATGCTCGTCTGCGGCCGCATGAAGGAGTACCGCGCCCTGCCGATGATCCTCGAGTGGTTCAACTACTACCCCGACGGCTACTCGTGGTCCGGCGGCGGCGTGAAGGTGGACACCGGCGCGTCCGGCAACAAGGACCGGACGGCAGCCAAGGCGAAGTGGAAGGCCAAGTACGGCCGCCGCAAGAAGAAGGCCCGTCCCCTCGTCTGGGACAAGATGGTCGAAGCCGTGGAGATGCTCACCGGCGAGAAGATGTCGAAGCCGGACGAGCTCAAGGCGTGGATGGACGAGCACGAGCGCTTCCTGAAGAAGCACGGGGTGTAGCGCGACGGCGCTCTCCGCTCAACCCGCCCGGCGGAACCCCATCAGGGCCAGCAGGCGGGACCAGAGCGGGCTCTCGCGCCGCTCGGGCGCCCCCGGCCGACGCACGTGCTCGAGGATGCGGCCCACGAGGTCGTCGGCGTCGAGGTCGTCCGCCTCCGCGGCGTAGGAGAGGATCATGCGGTGGCGCATGACGCCGGCAGCGACGGCCCCCACGTCCTCGGCGTCGGGGACGGGGCGTCCCTGGAGCAGCGCCCGCGCGCGAGCGGCCATGACGAGCGCCTGCGCCGCCCGCGGTCCGGCGCCCCACTCCACGTACTCGCGCACGCGCGGCGGCGCGTGGGGCGTCATCGGGCGGCTGGCCTGCGCGATCCGCACGGCGTAGCGCACGATGGCATCGGGGACGGGGGTCTCGACGACCACCTGTTGGAGGCGGAGGAGATCGTCCTTCTTCAGGAGCGGGTCCAGGGCGGGTTCCACGCCGCGGACGGTGAGACGCGCGATCCGCCCCTCCTCCTCCCGCGTGGGGTAGTCGAGCCTCACCTTGAACAGGAAGCGGTCGAGCTGCGCCGCGGGCAATGGGTAGGTGCCCTCCTGCTCGATCGGGTTCTGCGTCGCGAGCACGAAGAACGGATCGTCGAGGGGTCGCGAGACGCCGAGGCTCGTGACCTGCCCCTCCTCCATGGCCTCCATCAGCGCCGCCTGCGTCTTGGGCGGCGCGCGGTTGATCTCGTCGGCGAGGATCACGTTCGCGAAGATGGGCCCCGCCGCGAAACGGAAGGCCCGCTCTCCGGTCTGGGGATCCTGCACGAGGTACTCGCTGCCGGTCACGTCGGAAGGCATCAGGTCCGGCGTGAACTGCACCCGCGAGAACGAGAGGTCGAGGAGGTCGGCCACCGTCGAGAGGAGGAGCGTCTTCGCCAGACCCGGCACGCCCTCCAGGAGGACGTGCTGGCGGGTGAAGATCGCGATCAGGACCTGCTCGACGACGTCGTCCAGCCCGACGATCCGCTTGCGCATGCCGGCTCGGAGGTCCTCCCCCACCCGGCGGAGCTCCTGCGCCGCCTCCCGGGGCGATAGCGCGCGGGACGAGGAGGGGGCCGAAGCGGTCACGGCCGGGGAGTCTACCCCGCGAACGGGGGATCCCGTCGCGCCGCGGCGAGCCGCTCGCGCGCCGCCGTCACGACGAGCGCGGGGTCCAGGGCTTCCATGCAGGGGTGGTCGATCGGGCAGCGCGTGCGGTGGCAGCCCAGGCAGTCGAGGGCGGTGTTTTGGACGACCGCGGCCGGGCTCCGGCCCGTCCACGCGGGGTCCGTGGGGCCCATCACCACCACCGTCGGCGTGCCGAGCGCCTCGGCGAGGTGGCGCGGCCCGGCGTCGGTCGTGACGCAGAGCGCCGCCCCGGCGAGCAGCCCCTTCAGCTCGCCGACGTCGGGCGGGTCGGGAAGCGAGACGAGGCAGGGCGCGCCGGCGACGCTGGCGACCTTCCGCGCCAGATCCTCCTCGCCCGGTCCGCAGACGACGAGCGGCACCAGCCCCGTTTCCTCGCGGATGCCGCGCGCGGCGGCGCCGAGGCGGTCGGGGGGATAGATCTTCGTGGGGCCGAAGGCGGCGCCCGGGTTCACGCAGAACCAGCCGTCGGGCGCGGCGTCGCCGACGCGCGCCAGCGCCCGACGACGATCGAACGCGGTCGTCGCGACGCGCGGCGGGTCGGCATCGTCCTCCGTACCGAACGTCCGGACGAGATCCAGGTACATCTCCTCCATCGGGCGGGCGAGGAGCTTCCCGTTCTCCGTGGGAAGCGCGACGCGCTGCGTGAGGAGGAAGCCGCCCTCGCGCCCGCTCCCCACGCGCGTCCGCGCCCCGGAGACGCGAGCCGCGAGCGCGGCCGAGAACGCGTGGACGAGCAGGAGCACCGCGTCGAAGCCGCGCCGGCGCCAGAAGCGACCGAGTCGCCACGGCCCGAGGATGCCGTTCGCGCGCGGCCCCGATACGGGCATCACGGCGTCGCGATCCTCCAGGCCGTCGAGCGCCTGGAGCGGCGCGCGGCGCCCGCACCACGTGACGTGCGTGTCGGGCAGCGCGCGGCGAAGGGCCCTCAAGGCCGGCGTGGCGAGCACGGCGTCGCCCAGCGGGTTGGGCAGGCGGACGAGCAGGCGGCGGGGCGGCGTCACGGAGCGGCTCGGAGTGCGCCCTCGTCGCCGTCGAGCCAGGCCGTCACGAGGTCCACGATCTTCGGCGCCCACGCCTCGACCGAGAAACGGTCCCGGACGTCCTCCTGCGCGGCCTCCCCCATCTCCCTGCGTCGTTCGGGATCCTCCAGCAGGAAGAGCAGCCCCTGGAGCAGCTCTTCGCGGTTGGACGCGAGCCATCCCGTCTCGCGGTGACGGACCTGCTCGGTCTGGGCGCCGACGGCGCTCGCGACGACCGGCCGCGCGAGGCTCATCATCTGCAGGACCTTCAAGCCGCACTTCCCGCGCGTCCACGCGTCGTCGGGCAACGGCGCGAAGCCGGCGTGGATCCGCGAGAGCGCATCCATCCACCCGTCCTCGGTCCAGGGCACGGTCTCGATCGCGACGCCGGGCGGCATCGAGGGCGGCACGTCGGAGACGACGCGGAGGCGGATGGCGCGCCCCGAGGCGACGGCCGCCGACAGCGTCACCCACTCGCGCTCGAGGTAGCCGATCGTGCTCCGCGTCCCGATCCAGCCGAGCACGAACGGCGGTTCACGGGGTTCGGCGGTGACGGGTCCGGGGGGAGCCGCACCGTCGTCGGGACGACGCGGGCGTTGGCGCCCTCCCGGCGCGCGAGCTCGGCGAGATGGGTGCTCCCGGCGAAGACCGCGTCCGCGTGCTTCAGGAGCGCACGGAAGCGACGGCGGCGCGTGCGCGAAACGGTGGCGCCCTTCGACGTGTCCCGGTAGACGAGCGCGTCGTCGAAGTCGAACGCGAGCCGCGGCACGCGCCGCCGGATCCTCCGCGTGTCGCGGGCGCGAAGGAGACGGCTGGACACGACGAGACCGTCGGCCGACTCCGCGCGGTGGAGGGCGGCCCGGCGCCCGCCCCACCCCTTGGGCCAGGGGACGACCTCCAGGACGACGCCCGCCGCCTCCAGCGCGTCCGCGTAGGCCCGCCACCGGTGGCGGACCACCGGCCCCCGCGGGTCGGAGGTCAGCACGGCGAGAAGGCGGGAACGCGACACGAGGAGAGCCTACCCGCGCCCCCCCTCCGCCACGCCCCGGCAGACGTCGAGAACCTGGTCGAGTCGAAGGCCCTCCCGGTGGCGGCGGACGAGCCACCGGGCGTCGTCCGCGGTGCCGGCCCGGACCACGGGGTCGGCCAGGACCCGGATCGCGACGGCCAGGGCGTCCGGAGCGCCCACCGCCTCGACCACGATCCCGCCGCGCGGCCCCATCAACTCGCCGACCCCGTTCGCCGGGGTCGTGATGACGGGAACCCCCATGGCCAGGGCCTCCAGGCAGGCGAGCGAGCAGGGGTCGTACCAGGTGGGATGGAGGCAGACGTCCGCGGCCGCGAAGAGAGGCCGCGGATCCTCGGTGCCTCCCGCGACGTGGAGGCGCCCCGCCAGGCCGAGCGCCCGGGCGAGGCGGGCCAGGTCCCGGGGGAGAGGCCCGCCCGCGAAGACGAGGTGGAACGGCGGCGACAGCCCTCCGACCTCCGGCCGGGCCATGGCCCGAAGCGCCGTTTCCAGCCCCTTCAGCCGCGGCTGGCGGGCGAGGAGAAGGCCGACGTAGGCGTCGTCGAGAGCGAGGTCCTCGCGCAGCGCCGCCGCCGCGTCCTCGAAGCCCTCGGGCGTGAAGCGCCTCGCGTCCACGCCGTTGGGGACGACCACCGTGCGGTGCGCCGCCGACGGGTACACCTCGGCGATCCGCGCGGCCAGCGCCCGCGAGACGGCGATGACGGCCGGGCCTCCCTGTGCTCCGAGGACGGCGCGCTCGGCCTCGAGGAAGAAGCGCACGCGCGGGGAGAGCACGCGGCCGAGCGTCCGCCACCACCGCGAACCACCCCGCGCCGCGTCCTTCGCCGCGAGCGCGTCGGCGATCAGCCCTCCGTGCGGCAGGTAGACGTCGCAGCCGGGCGCGTGGCGAAACGCGAGCACGACCTCGGCCCCCGCCGCCCGCAGCCGCTGGATGCCCGCCTCCGCGAAGACGCGGTCGCGGGTGGGACGCCGGCGCGGCGCGTCGATCGCGAGCGTCGCGGCGGGCGCCGGCGCCTCGCCCTGCAGCACGGCGACCCACACGGCGTCCCCGGCGGCGAGTGCGCGCCGCACGAGCCGGTCGGTGTGCACCTCGGCGCCGCCGCCGTCGGGATCGTAGCGATCCAGGAGGATCCCGAGCTTCACGCCGTCCCCCGGGGCCGCGCGGCCTCCCCCACCGGCGTCCGCGGCACGTGCCGGCGGATGCGCCGGACCTTGCGCCGGATCCGGCGGTCGAGGAAGGCGAATCGCCGCCGTCCGAGCGCGCCTCGCAGACCGAGGTAGCGGACCAGGAACCGCGCGCGCTCGCCCGGCGTCACGAGGTCGTCCGCGCACGAGGCGGAGAGCGCGGCGAGGTCCTTCACGACGCGCGGGCCGAAGGGGCGCGCGTGCACCCCCAGGCGCTCCCAGTCGATCACCGCGACGACGGGCTCGTCCCGCCCCGGCTCGACGAGCACGTGGTTCGCGTAGAAGTCGCGGTGGTGGAGACCGGCCCCGTGGAGGACGGCGGCGACGAGGGCGAGTTGGTGGAGCACGCGGCGGCGATCGACCCTCGACAGCGCTCCCTCCCGGAGACAATCGTCCAGCGGCCGGGCGGGCGCGAGGTCGAGCGTGCCGGCGAGCGCGCCGCCCTCGCCGTCGCCGCCCTGGAAGATCAGCGGAGGGACGGGGATCCCGAGCGCCCGCACCCGTTCGCCCGCGAGCGCCTCGGCGCTCGCCGAAGGCCCTCGCCCGCCGCGCGGCTTGGTCCGCTTCACGTGGACCACGTGGCGCCCGAGCGCGAGCCGGAGATTCTGGCGGTCGGGCAGGTCGCGGACCACCTCGGCCCGGGCGAGCACGGCGGCCGGACCTTGGATCCCCGCCTCGGCGAACGCCCGCTGCCAGCACGGCGCGATGGTGAGCCCGGACCCGCCCAAACGATCCTCCGCGTCCCCCCGCCCGAGCATACGCCTCGCCGCGTGCCGCGACGGCTCTCCGTCCCGTGGATTCCCCCCGCTCGTCCGTGCGCCGCAACGGCCTGCTCGACCGCCCCGGTATGCTCGCCTCATGGGCGCACGCGCCATCTTCCTCGACCGGGACGGGACGCTGATCCACGATCCCGGCTATCTGGCCGACCCGGACGGGGTCCGCGTGCTGCCCGGCGTCGCCGACGCGTTGGCCCGCCTCCGACGCGAGGGATTCCTCCTCGTCGTGGTCACCAACCAGTCGGGCATCGCGCGGGGGAAGGTCACCGTCGAGCGCTACCGGGAGATCGCCGCCCGCCTCGAGGCCCGCCTGGCGGACCAGGGGGTCGAGCTGGACGCCACCTACTTCTGCCCCTTTCACCCCGACGGAACGGTCGAGCCCTACGCCCGGGAGCACGAGGACCGCAAGCCCTCCCCCGGCATGTGGCTTCGCGCCGCCCGGGACCTCGACCTCGACCTCGCGCGCTGCACCTCCATCGGCGACGGCGAGCGGGACGTCGTCGCCGCGAAGCGTGCCGGCACGCGCGCCGTCCTCCTCGCCGGCGGACGCGACAAGTGGCCGCTCCCCGTGGGCGGCCCCTACGATCCGGACTTCGTCGGACGCGACATGCGCGAGGCGGTCATCTGGATCCTCGACCAGGAGGGCTGCGCGCTTCCGGATCGTCCCGGCGCGCCCTTGAACGCATGAGCGCCGCCGACAAGATCCGACCCCTGGAGGAGCTGACGGAAATCCTCGCTTCGCACCGCCGCGCGGGGCGCCGCGTCGTGTTCACCAACGGCGGCTTCGACCTTCTCCACGTCGGGCACGTGCGCGCGCTGGAGGAAGCGGCGACGCTGGGCGGCGTCCTCGTCGTCGCCGTGAACGACGACGCGTCGGTCCGCGCGGCCAAGGGGCCCGGCCGCCCGGTCGTCCCCGAGCGGGAGCGCGCGGAACTGGTGGCCGGCCTCCAGTCGGTCGACTACGTCACGATCTTCTCCGGCAACACCGTGGACCATCTCCTCCGCACGCTGCGGCCCGACATCCACGCGAAGGGTCGCGACTACACGCCGGACGCCATCCCGGAGCGGTTGACGAACGACGAACTGGGGATCGAGATCGCGATCGTCGGCGACGAGAAGCAGCACTCCTCGACGGAGCTCCTCGCCCGGGCAGCGGGATCGCGCGAGCCCCGTGACCACATCGTGAGCGTGCGGATCGAGAACGCCCGCGGCGTGGCGCTTCGCCGGGCGCGCAGCGTCCTCGAGCGCAACGGCTGGCTCGATCTGGAACGGCTCGTGACCACCGAGGAGGGCGCGCTCGTCCACGAGCGGAGTACGCGGCACGTCCGCCGCATCGAGATCCAGGGGATCCCGCTCTACGCGAAGGCGCTCCGTCCGTTGGAGAGGCGCCGGAGCCCGCTCGTCGAGCACCAGAACCACCTGCTGCTCCGCGCGGCGGGCTTTCGCGCACCGGAACCGTGGCTGGCGCTGGAGGGGAAGGTCGAGGGCGCCCCGGCGGGGGTGCTGGTGACGCGGGAGGCCCCGGGCCTGCCGCTCGACCAGTACCTCGCGTTCGCGGTTCGGGATCTGCCCCCGCGCGACCTCGCGGCCTCGGCGCGCGGCCTCGGTTCGGTGCTGAGGGCGCTCCACACGTCCCGCCTGCTCACGCCCGACCTCCAGGCGTGGCACCTGTTCGTGGAGGGCTCGACGAGCGGCGGCCGGCGGACGATCACCTTCATCGACCTGATGCGCCTCGAACGCGGGGGCGCGCGGGTGCGGCGGGCGAAGTTGGCGCGCGGCCTCGCCGCACTCACGCTGACGATCCGCGACCTGGTCCCGCCCCGCTTCCTCCTGAGGGCGCTGAGGGCCTACCTGGGCGGAAGCCTCACCGGCGCCCGGCCGTGGATCCGGCAGATCGAACGCCGCATGGCGCGCCTGGAGACGCGCGGCACGTTCCGCCGGCGTTGAGTCTCCCGCGGACCGATCACCGCACCTCGCGGGCCCGGCGCAGGATGTCGGTCGTGCTCCGTCCCTCGAGCAGGGGGAGCAGCAGCACCTTTCCGCCGCGCTTCTCCACGACCTCGCGGCCGACCACGCCCTTCTCCCGCCAGTCCTCGCCCTTCACCAGCACGTCGGGTTGGATTCGTTGGATCAGGCAAAGAGGCGTGTCCTCCCCGAAGACGACCACGTGGTCCACGGCGGTCAGCGCACAGAGGACGGCGATCCGGTCGGCCAGCGGGTTCACGGGGCGGCCCTCGCCCTTGAAGCGCCGCACGCTGTCGTCGTCGTTCAGCCCTACGACCAGCACGTCGCCGGAGGCCCGGGCCGACTGGAGATAGCGCACGTGCCCGGCGTGGAGCACGTCGAAGCACCCGTTCGTGAACGCAATGCGCCTCCCCGCGGCGCGGAGGCGTCCGACGAGCGCACCCAGGTCGCCCGACCGGACGAGCTTGGCCTCCGCGGCCTCCGCGCCCATGGCGAGGCGGGCGGCGATCTCCCCGCGCGTCACGGGGTGCACGCCGAAGTGCTCGACCTCGAGCCCCGCCGCGACGTTGGCGAGCGCGGCCGCCTCGCCCGGCGTGGCCCCCGAGGCGACGGCCACCGCCACGGTGGACAGCACCATGTCGCCGGCACCGGTGACGTCGAACACCTCCCGGGGCGTGGTGGGAAGCCGGACGCCGGGGTGGTCGCCGATCTTGAGGTACATGCCTTGGCGGTCGAGCGTGATGAGCGCGAAGTCGAGCCCGACGTTCTGCACGAGCCAGGTGGCGGCGCGCTCGGCGGCGGCGGTGTCGCCCTCGGCGACCGCGATGCCGGTGGCGGCGGCCGTCTCCGGGCGGTTGGGCGTGACGCACGTCGCGCCGCGGTAGCGGAGGAAGTCGTCGCCCTTGGGATCGACGACCACCGGGATGCCCTTCTCGCGGGCGGCCCGGATCACGTGGGCGAGGAGCGCGGGCGTGAGGACGCCCTTGCCGTAGTCGCTGACGAGGACGGCGTCGGCATCCGCCAACGCGGCGTCGAAGCGGGAGAGGACCTCGCGCTCGACGTGCTGGTCGAGCGGCCGGAGGGTCTCCTCGTCCACGCGGAGGACCTGCTGGGCGCTCGTGTGGCTGCGCGCCACGTGGCGCGTCTTGACGCTGGTGCGGCGCGACGGATCGGGCACGGCGGCGAGGTCGACCCCCGCGTCGGCCGCGCGGTGCTCCACCACCCGCGCGGCGGCATCGTCACCGAGGACGCCGATCAGCACGGTCGTCGCCCCGAGCGCGCGCCCCATGACCGCCACCGACCCGGCGCCGCCGAGCCGCAGCGACTCCTCCTCCACGCGGAGGACCTGGACGGGCGCCTCCGGGCTGATCCGCTGCACGACGCCGGTCAGGTAGCGATCGAGAAGGAGGTCCCCCACCACCACCAGCCGCGGCGTGCCCAACTCGGCGAGGACGCGCGAGAGCGGTCGCATCACCCCTCCTCCCGGCCGGCCGCCTCCAGGATGGCGAGTCGGAGCAGCGGCACATTGATTTCGTGGTGGCCGGCGATGTCGAACCCCTCCACGGCGGGACGGTCGAGCACGTTCACCCGGGGACGGTAGTGGCGGAGCATGTCGAGGTTTCCCGTCGTGATGGAGAGCGGGGCGCCGCCGCCCTCCGCGGCGCGGGCGTTGTGCACCAGGGCGACCGCCTTCAGGAAGACCTCGGGCAGGAGCACCGCGCTTCCCATGTTCACGTAGACGCCGCCGTCCAGCCCCTCGACGAGCGAGGCGAGGCGGAGGAAGTCGCCGTAGGTGGCCGCGCCGAGGTCGGCGCCCTGACACGCGGGATGCATGTGCACGGTGTCGGTCCCGATCCCGACGTGGACGGTGACGGGGAGCCCCTCGCGGGCGGCGTGGCAGAGGATGGAGAGATCGGCGTGGGCCGGCTCGGCCGCGAGGAGCGCCCGCCCGAGGGCCGGGCCGAAGCCGACCGCACCGCCGGCGGCGTCGGCGGCCGCCTCGGCGAAGAGCCGCCCCGTCTCGTCGGCGGTCCCGTAGGTCCCGTCGAAGAGACCGGCGGCCACGTCCTCGGACGTGCTCCCCGCGAGCGCGACCTCGGCGTCGTGGATCGCGGCGGCGCCGTTCATCACGAAGCCCTGCGCGAAGCCCCGCTCGGCCAGGTCGAGGAGGATCGGCGCGAGGCCGACCTTCACGACATGGCCGCCGAGCCCCCAGAGCACGGGGGCGCCGCGCCCGGCAGCCCGGGCGATCGCCCTCGCGAGCCCCCGGAGGGCGCGGACGCCGAGGAAGTCGGGAAGGGCGTCGAGAACCTCGAAGGCCGCGCGCGTCGGGGGCGACGGGCGGGCAAACCGGCCCACCTCGGCGCGGTGTTCGCGGCCGCGCAAGGGGCGGGGCCGGAATCGCGAGGGGTCGAACGGCGGCGGGGAATCGGCCGGCGGGTGCGCCATGGAACCGCCGGATGCTACCCGCCGCCGCTCCGCGCGGCGAAGGAACGGAGCCCCAGGCGGGCTAGACCGGCCAGTTGCCCTGGATGAGGGGGTTCGCTTCGGCGCCGTGGGAGGGGTCGGGGGCCGCTTGGGCGCGCTCACGCTGCTCCCGGGCCTCGCGTTCGGCGACGACCCCGCGGGCCGAGTCCTCGACCTTCGACAGGGGGATCGTCCGCCTGAGCCGGTCCCGCGACAGGGGGGCGGCGGGCGCCGGCCTCGGCGGGCGGACCGGGGCGGTGGGCTCGGGGCGCACGAGCGGGAGCTCGGGCGCCGGGGCGGAGGTGGGGATGCGCGCCGGCCCCCCCCCGGCGTGCGCGCCATGCGGACCGTGCGGGCCGCCCGCGCCGGGCCCCTCGTCGTAGGTCGGCAGACCGTCCATGGCCCGCGAGAAACCGGTGCCCGCGGCGCGCGTCGTGGAGTACCGGGGTCGCCTCGCTCCACCCGACGAGCGGCCCCTCAGGGAGAGGATCAGGAACGCGAGGACGACCACGCCGCCCAGCACGAACATCCAGTTCTTCTTGAGGAGGCGCATCAGCTTGTTCGGGGAGGAGAGTTGGATGCTGGTCGTGAGGGTATTCCACGCGACGGCGTCCTGCGTGTCGTTCGAGGTCGCGCCGACCAGCGTGAACACGTAGACACTCTCCTCGTACGTCGTAATGGCCATGCGGACGCGAACTTCGCCGAACCCGGGCTGGTCCTGGACGAGACTCATCACGAGGGCGCGGTGGCTCGCCCCGAGCGTCTTGGTGCTGAGCTCGTCGAGCTCGATGCCGCGGTTGCCCAGCATGCGGGCGGCGGCGTCGGCGTTGTGCTCGAACTGCGCCTCCAGCTTGTCGATGGACATGTTGTCGCGCAGTTGCCGGCCGAGTTCCCCGGTCGCCAGCATGCGCATCACGACGAGCATGCCGTCCGCGGGTGCGTTCGGGTTCCGGGCGAACGCCTTCACCTCGAGTTCGACGTCGTCGCCGAGGGGGCCGCCGTTGACGTTCATGCTGAGACCGCCAGGCAGGCTGTTCGCGTTCGCGGCGCGAAAGCCCTCCGGCAGCCGGAATCGGTAACCGTCGCCGTCGATCCACTCCCCGGCGAGGGCGGGGGTCGCCAAGCCGACGAGCAGCAGGCCGACGAGGCTTGCGAGAAGGATGGGATGGCGCACGGCGTATCCAATCGTCAGCCGGGTCGGTCCCCGAGCCCGGTACTCCGGTCCGTCGCCTCATCGGCCCCCGGGTCCCGCTCGCTTGAGCCCAAGGGCCCCACAATCGTTCAGACGCGGCCATACGACGGGCGTCCGCTCTCCGGCCCCTCGGAGGCCGGACGGGACCGCCATCGCCGGTGCACCCAGTTGTATTGGGCCGGAGCCCGATGGATCCAGCCTTCGAGGCGAACGAGGAAGGATGCGATCAGACACCTTACAGCATCGGCTTCGGGGAGATCGGCCGGCGGCGCCGGGAGGCGGCTCAGGTGCAGCTCGTAGCCGACGGACGGGCCGGGCCGGCGGAGGCAGGCGCACGCATACACGGGGACGCCGAGCCGCCACGCGAGGACGGCGGGCAGCGCGTAGGTGCTCGCGGGGAGTCCGAAGAACGGCACGAACACACCCCCGGCCCCGGCGTTCTGGTCGGCGAGGATCCCCACCCATCCCCCGGATGCGAGGAGGCGCCGCGCCTGCCGAGCGGCCCCGCGCTTGGCGAGGACCCGCTCGGAACCGCCGCGAGCGCGGAGGGCCCGTCGCTGGACGAAGGCGTTGCCGATGGGCCGCGCGACGACGGCGGACGGAACCTGGAGGAAGCGGAGCACCCACGCGGCGAGTTCCCAGCTCCCCAGGTGTCCCGACACGAACAGGCCGCCCCGACCGCCCGCGAGATCCTCGCCGAGCCGCGCCCAGTCGCCGTAGAGGCGGCAACGCCGGAGGGCCGCTCGGGAGGAGGGGAACCACCGGGGGAAGGCGAGGGCCTCGACGGGGACGCGCATCAGCTCCCGGAAGGCGCGCCGGACGAGGGCCTCCGGGTCGGGCACGGCCAGTCCCCCACGCGCGGCCACAGCGAGGTTCTGGCGGGCCCGCTGCCGGCGTCGGCCGTCGAGGCGGTACCACGCCCGGCCCGCGAGGTCGGCGAGCGCGAAGGCGGCCCGCGGAGGGAGGGATCGGACGAGGAGCTCGATTCCCAGCAGGGCGAGGTAGCCCGCGAGGTCGATCGCCCTGCTCATGCACGCGATGATACGGAGTGGGCGTATCCTCCGCTCATGCCCAGGACACCGACCCCGCCCGCGCGCCAGGAACCGCCCTCCGAGCGGGGCGTCCATCCCATGATCCGTGCCGCTCGCTACACCGGTGCGGGCCTGGAGTTCGCCGCGAGCGTGGCGCTCCTCGCGTGGCTGGGGTCGATCGCCGACGCCCGCTGGGCCACGACGCCATGGCTGACGGTGGTCGGGGCCTTCCTGGGCATCGCGGGGGGGACGTGGCTTCTCGTCCGCCCCTTCCTCGGTCCGCCCCGGGAGGAGGGCGACGGGGAACGCTGATTCGGGTATCCCACGCACGGTGGGAATCTTCGGGATCCGCTACGTGCTGGCCATCGCGACGGCCGGAGGCCTGGCCTTCGTGGTGGGCGCATGGCCGGCCTGGGCGCTGGCGAGGGGATCCGGCCTGATCGCCCTGGCCGTGGGCGTGGGCATCGCATGGCTGGGAGCGGTGCTCGGCCACCTGCCCCTGCTGTTCTTCCGCCGAAGCGAGGACGCCGTCCTGAACGCGGCGCTGGCCGGCGTGGGAATCCGCCTGCTGTCCACGCTGGCGATGGCCGTCGTGGCGCTGTTTTCGCTTCCTTTCCCTCGGGAGCCCTTGGCCATCGGGCTCGTCTTGGCCTACCTTTCCCTGCTCGCAATGGAGGTTCGGGGTCTCGTTTCCCTGAGCCGCGCGAGTGTCGCCGGGCCCCGGGCAGGGCCGCCGGAGAAAGCCGACGGGACATGACGACAGCCGCCGCTCTTCTCTCCCACCTCCCGACCATCCTCGCCGCGGACGAGGACCCGCTCGCGCATGTCCTGCCCCACAAGCTCTTCGAGGTGGGCGGCTACTCGTTCACGAACCACGTGGTGATGCTCATCCTGAGTGCGGTCCTGCTGGCGATCGTGCTCCCCATCGGGGCGCGCTCCCGGGGCATCATCCCGAAGGGCTTCGCGAACTTGATCGAGGCGGTGTGCGAGTACATCCGCGATGAGATGGCCCGTCCGGCTCTGGGCACGTTCACCGATCGCTACATGCCGTTCGTCTGGACGATGTTCTTCCTCATCCTGACGGCGAACCTCCTGGGCATGATCCCGCTGGGGGCCTTCCTGGGGTTCGCGAGCCCCGCTCTCGCCCACATGCAGGGAACGGCGACGGCGAACCTGATGATCACGGCAGGCCTCGCGGTGTGCTCTTTCTTCGTGATCCACTTCGGCGGCATGCGGGCCAAGGGCGGTCGCCACTTCGAGTTCCTTCTCGGGCACGCGCCGATGTACATGGCGATCCTCATGGCGCCGCTCGAGATCCTCGGCGCCTTCGTCAAGCCCTTCGCACTGGCCATGCGTCTCTTCGCGAACATGGTGGCCGGACACGTCGTGCTCGGCGTCCTCATGGGCTTCGGCGCGTACGGCATCGCCCGGGGCGGCGCATCGCTCGGGATCACCGGCGCCTCCATCCTCGGCGCGCTCTTCCTCAACCTGCTGGAGCTCTTGGTGGCGTTCCTGCAGGCCTACATCTTCACCTACCTGACCATTCTCTTCGTCGGCATGGCCGTGGAGGAGTCGCACTAGATGGCACCCCGCGGCCGACGAAGCCCCGTTTCGACCTTTTCCCGAATGCGCGCCACGCGCGTCTGAAACAGGAGTCCAGGACATGGGCCTGATCCCGCTGTTCAGCAACCTCCTCCTCGCCGCCGCCGACAGCACGGTGATGCCGAACTTCGGCACGCTGGGCCTCGGCGTGGGCGCCGGCCTGATCGTGCTCGGCGCCGCCAAGGGCATCGGAATGATCGGCGCCAAGGCCGTCGAGTCGATCGCCCGCCAGCCCGAGGCCCGTCCCGGCATCTTCACGTCGATGATCATCACGGCGGCGCTGATCGAGGGGTTCACCTTCTTCGCGCTGGTCGTGATCCTCCTCGTCAAGCCGTCGTAGCCGCGCCACGGCGGCTTCCCGGCCGCCCCTTCCCCCACCCTCGCGGCATCGATTCCCGGAGGACTAGGATGACAGTTCGTCGCTGGTTGGCGCCGGCCCTTCTCCTCGTGCTCGTCGGCGCGTTCGTCGCGGGCGCGCCGGCCTGGGCCGCGGACGAGGCGCACGCCGAAGAGGGTCCCAGCCTGATCCACGTGGACGTCGCCACCGCCGTCGTGGCCATCATCGTCTTCCTGCTGCTGCTGGTCGTGCTCACCAAGTTCGCCTGGCGGCCGATCCTGGACGGTCTCCAGAAGCGCGAGGAGACCATCCGCCGGGCCGTCGCCGACGCCCAGAAGGCGAGCGACGACGCCCGGGCGATGGCCGACGAATACAAGCGGAAACTCGACGAGGCGACGGGGGAGGCCCGGGCCATCGCCGAGGAGGCACGGACGAACGCCGAGGCGGTGCGGGTACGGATCGAAGAGGATGCCCGGAAGAACGCCGAGGACACGATCCAGCGCTCGCGGCGCGAGATCGAGCAGGCGAAGCAGGCGGCCATCGACGAGATCCTCGGCGAGGTCACCGCGATCGCCACCGAGGCCGCCTCCCGGATCGTCAAGAGGAACCTCACGGCGGAAGACAACGCCGCCCTGGTGGACGATGTCGTGAGCCAGTTCACGACGGAACGGACGGGCGGGAAGGGATGAGCACGCGCCACGTCGACCCGCTCGCCCACGTCTACGCCGAGGCGCTCGGCCAGGTGACGGACGCCCGGGGCGGCGAAGCCCTGCTCCGGGAGGTCGGAGATGCCCTCTCGGCGCTCGGGGCCGCGTGGGCCGAGGATCGCTACTTCCGCGCGTACTTCCTCTCCGCCATGGTTCCCCAGGCACGGAAGCGGGACTCGTTGCGGAAGCTGCTGGCCGACCTGCCGCCCCTCGTCTCCGACTTCGTCCGGGTGCTCATGCGCCACGGGAGAGGCCGGAACATCGATGCCGTCGCGGTGGCCTTCGAAGCCTGGTTGGATCACCGGCTGGGCCGCGTCCCCGTGCGGCTCGAGACCGCCACCGAAGTCCCCGAAGGCAAGGTCCAGGAATGGGTCGATCGCATCCGGACGGCCACGGGCAAGGAACCCCTGATGGAGCACGTCGTGGCGCCCGAGCTGATCGCGGGAGCGCGGCTCGAAGTCGGGCACCAGGTGCTCGACGGAAGCGCGAGGCGAATGCTGGCCGACCTGCGCCAGAGAGTGAAGGAGAGAGGCAAGCATGCGATTCAAGCCTGAGGAGATCACCTCGGTCCTTCGCAAGGAGCTCGAGGAGTTCCGCTCCACCGCCGACGTGGCCGAGGTCGGCACGATCCTCGAGGTCGGCGATGGCATCGCGCGGATCTACGGCCTGGACAAGGCCGTGGCGGGCGAGATGCTGGAGTTCGAGAACGGCGTCCGCGCCCAGATCCTCAACCTGGAGGAAGGATCGATCGGCGCCGTGGTCTTCGGGGAGTCCACCGATCTCAAGGAGGGCATGGCCGTCAAGCGGACGGGCGAGCTCCTCTCGGTGCCGGTCGGCATGGAGGTGGTCGGCCGCGTGATCGACCCGCTGGGGAACCCCCTGGACGGCAGGGGCCCGGTCAAGGGCGAGGCCATGCGGCCCGTCGAGCTGATCGCGCCCGGCATCGCCGACCGCCAGCCCGTGAAGGAGCCCCTCCAGACGGGCATCAAGGCCATCGACTCGATGACGCCGATCGGCCGCGGGCAGCGCGAGTTGATCATCGGCGACCGCAAGACCGGCAAGACCGCGATCGCGATCGACACGATCCTCAACCAGAAGCACTCGAACGTCGTCTGCTTCTACGTGGCGATCGGCCAGAAGGAGTCGACGGTCGCGGAGGTCGTGGACAAGCTCCGCGACGCGGGCGCGATGGACTACACGGTCGTGATCATGGCGTCCGCCGCCGCGCCGGCCCCCCTGCAGTACATCGCGCCGTACGCCGGCTGCACCATGGCCGAACACCTGATGTACAAGCACCACCGGCACACGCTGTGCATCTACGACGACCTCACCAAGCAGGCCGTCGCGTATCGCCAACTGTCCCTGCTGCTGCGACGTCCACCGGGCCGCGAGGCGTATCCGGGCGACGTCTTCTATCTCCACAGCCGTCTGCTCGAGCGCGCGGTGAAGCTCTCCGACGACCTCGGCGGCGGGTCGCTCACGGCCCTGCCGATCATCGAGACGCAGGAGGGCGAGGTCTCCGCCTACATCCCGACGAACGTCATCTCGATCACGGACGGCCAGATCTACCTCATCCCCGACCTCTTCCGCGCGGGCGTCCGCCCCGCGGTGGACGTCGGCATCTCGGTCAGCCGCGTCGGTGGCGCCGCCCAAGTCAAGGCGATGAAGCACAAGCGGGTCGCCGGCGGCCTCCGGTTGAGCCTCGCGGCGTTCCGGGAGCTCGAGGCGTTCGCCCAGCTCGGAACCGAGCTGGACAAGGCGACGCAGCGCCAGATCGACCGCGGGCGGCGCATGGTGGAGACGCTCAAGCAGGAGCAGTTCAAGCCCATGCACGTCATCGACCAGGTCATCGCCATCTACGCGGCCGCCAACGGCTACGTGGACGCGATCGAGGCGTCCCACGTGCGCGCCTACGAACTGGCCCTCCTGGAACACATGCACGCGAGCCACCAGGAGTTCTGGGACCGTTTCGACGCGGAGAAGGAGCTCACACCCGAGATCGAGGCGGCGCTGAAGGCCATCCTCCACGACTTCACCGAGACCTATGGGAAGGGAGACGCGTAACCGAGCGCCATGGCCAAGCCCCGCGCCATCCTCAACCGCGCCAAGTCGATCCGGAACATCGCCAAGATCACCGGCACGATGGAGAAGATCGCCGCGGCGCGCTTCAAGAAGGCCTTCCAGAGGGCCGTGGCGGCCCGACCGTACACGGACCGGCTCGGCGCCGTGATTGCCGAGCTCTCCGCCGCGGCCGGGGAGATCCGTCATCCCCTGCTGGAGATCCGCGCGCCGAAACGCGTCGCCGTGCTGGCCGTCGGCAGCAACCGGGGGCTCTGCGGCGGATACAACTCGAGCATCGCCCGCTTGGCGCACCAGGTACTGAAGACCTTGGAAGTCGAGGCGGACGAGGTCCAGGTCCATGTCGTCGGCAAGCGCATCATGACGATGCTGCGCTACCGAGGCGTGCAATTCACGAGCACCATCACCCACATCGACGACCGCCCCGCGTTCGATGACGTGGACGCCCTGATCACCCCGCTGGTGGAGGCGTTCGCCTCGGGCGAGCTCGACGCGCTCCACGTCGTGTACACGAAGTTCCTCTCCGCATCCCGGCAGATGCCGGTCGTCGAGCAGGTACTGCCCCTGTCGCCGCCGGAGTCGTCGAACAAGCCCGCCGGTGCGGGGCGCGACTGGATCTTCTCCCCCGACCCCGTCACGATTCTCAAGGAGCTCCTCCCGCGGAGCGTCCGACTGAAGGTGTTCCAGGCCTTCCTGGACGCGGGCGTGAGCGAGCAGTCCGCCCGCAAGTTGGCGATGAAGAACGCCACGGACAACGCCAACGACCTGATCACGATGCTGACCAAGAAGTACAACCGCAGCCGCCAGGCCCAGATCACGACGGAGTTGAGCGAGATCATCGGCGGCGCGGCAGCCTTGAGCTGATCCGTCCCCCGCCCTTCGCGTTCCGGAGATCCCCATGCCTACGACCGGCCAGATCACGCAGGTCATCGGTTCTACGTTCGACGCCGAGTTCCCCCAGGACCAGCTCCCCAACATCCACAACGCCCTCGAATGCGAGATCCAGCTCGAGGGCGGCGAGATCCAGCGCCTGGTCGGAGAGGTCCAGACCCATCTGGGCGGCGGGCGCGTCCGCTGCGTGGCCCTGGGCTCCACAGACGGCCTGATGCGCGGGCAGGGTGCGGTGGACACGGGCAGTCCCGTGACGGTCCCCGTGGGCGAGAGCACGCTCGGGCGCGTGTTCAACCTTCTCGGCGAGCCCATCGACAAGCGCGGGCCGGTCCAGGTCGAGGAGCGGCGCCCCATCCACCACGAGCCCCCGGCCTTCGAGAACCTCGAGCCCAAGACGCAGGTGTTCGAGACGGGTATCAAGGTCATCGATCTCCTGACCCCATACGTCCGAGGCGGCAAGACGGGGCTCTTCGGCGGCGCGGGCGTGGGCAAGACGGTCATCATCCAGGAGCTGATCGCCCGCATCGCCCGGTTCCACTCGGGCTTCTCGGTCTTCGCGGGCGTGGGAGAGCGCACGCGCGAGGGCAACGACCTGTGGCTCGAGATGCAGGACGCCAAGATCGGCGACACGGGGCGGTCGGTGCTCGACCAGACGGTCATGGTGTTCGGGCAGATGAACGAGCCGCCCGGTGCCCGCCTCCGCGTGGGATTGTCGGCGCTCACCATGGCGGAGTACTTCCGCGACTCCAAGGGCACGGACGTCCTCCTCTTCATCGACAACATCTTCCGCTTCACGCAGGCGGGCAGCGAGGTCTCGGCGCTGCTGGGCCGCATGCCGTCGGCCGTGGGCTACCAGCCGACGCTGGCGACGGAGATGGGTGAGCTCCAGGAGCGCATCACGTCCACGAAGCAGGGCGCCATCACCTCGATCCAGGCCATCTACGTGCCGGCCGACGACCTCACGGACCCGGCGCCGGCGACGGCCTTCACCCACCTCGACGCCTTCACGGTCCTCGAGCGGAGCATCGCCGAGAAGGGCATCTACCCGGCCGTCGATCCTCTCCGGTCATCCTCGCGCATCTTGGATCCGCAGGTGGTCGGCGAGGAGCACTACGGGGTCGCGCGCGAGGTCGTGCGAATCCTCCAGCGCTACAAGGAGCTCCAGGACATCATCGCCATTCTCGGCGTGGAGGAACTCTCCGAGGAGGACAAGGTCCTCGTCGAACGGGCACGCCGGATCGAGCGCTTCCTCTCCCAGCCGTTCTTCGTGGCCGAGGTCTTCACGGGCTTCGAGGGCAAGAACGTCCCGCTCGCCGAGACGGTCCGCTCCTTCAGGGAGCTCTGCGAGGGCAAGTGGGACCACCTTCCCGAGGGCGCCTTCATGTACGTCGGCGCGATCGAGGAGGCCGAGGCCAAGGCCAAGGAGATGGAGGCGTAGGCCATGGGCTCCGACCTCGAGGTCGCCGTGATCACGCCGGAGGGCGCCGCCTTCGAGGGGCGGGCGCAGAGCGTCGTGGTCCCCGCCCACGACGGGGAGGTGGCGTTCCTCCCCCGACACGCGCCGTTCGTGGGCGCGCTCGGCACCGGTGAGTTGCGCGTCACGACCGGCACCGGCACGGAACGCTACTTCCTCGACGGCGGCGTGGTGCAGGTGATCGAGAACGTGGTGAGCATCCTGGCCGAGAAGGTGGAGAGGAAGGACGTCGTCGTCGCCCGGGCCGAAGAGGCCCGCGCGGACCTTGCCGCGGCGCTCGCCCTCGTGCCGACCGACGAGGAGGCCTTCGCCGCCAAGGAACACGCCCTCGCCCGTGCCCGCGCGCGGCTCCGCATGGCCGACTCGTAGGCATCCTGCCCCCGCTCTCCGCTACAGCTCCACCTCGACGCCCAACTCGACCACGCGGTCGTGCGGGATGCCGAAGCGGTCGGAGGGGCGAACCGCCACGCGCGTGAGGAAGGAGAAGAGGGCGGCGCGCCAGCGCGTCAGCCCCTTGCCCCGCGTCGGGATGGCGGTTTCGCGGCCCACGAAGTACAGGACTTCGGAGGGATCGACGGGGACGCCGTCCTCCTGGCAGAGCCTCAGGAGCCCCGAAACGCGCGGCACCTGCAGGTATCCGTACCGCGCGAGCACGCGATAGACGCCCTTGTCCAGGCGGTGGATCGCGCAGCGGTCGGAGGCGGGAACGCGCGGGACACTCTCGATGCGGATCGTGAGAACCAGCAGGGTCTCGTGCGCCACCCCGTTGAAGGTCACCTGGTCCTGGAGCGCGGATGGAGTGGCGCGCAGCGCACCCGTGACGAAGACGGCGACCCCTGGGACCCGCTGGTCGGGCAGATCCTCCGCGATGAACGCCTCCAGGGACTTCTGCGACTCCGCCCGTTCCTTCGCGATGTACCGTCGCCCGGCGCGCCACGTCGTCATGATGGTGAACACCACGAGGGCCAGGGCGATGGGATACCAGCCGCCGCCGGTGATCTTGAGCAGGTTCGCGCCGAAGAACGAGAGGTCGATCACCAGGAACGTGACCGACAGCAGCATGACGGCCCAGCGCGGCCAGCCCCACAGTTGCCGCGCGACGGCGTAGGCGAGAATGGTGGTGATCACCATGGTGGTCGAGACGGCGATGCCGTACGCCGAGGCCAGGTGGGTGGAGCGGCGGAAGGCCAGGACGAGGCCGATCGTCAAGAGCATCAGGAGCCAATTCACGGCCGGCACGTAGACCTGCCCGATCTCCTCCTCGGAGGTGTGGCGGACGGTGATCCGCGGCGCGTAGCCCAGTTGGATGGCCTGGCGCGTGAGCGAGAAGGCCCCCGAGATGACGGCCTGGGAGGCGATGATCGTGGCGACAGTCGAGAGCGCCACCAGCGGGAACGTCGCCCAGGAAGGCGCGAGCAGGAAGAAGGGGTTCCGCGCAGTCTGGGGCTGCCCCAGAAGGAGCGCCCCCTGCCCGAAGTAGTTCAGGAGCAGCGCCGGGAGCACGAAGGCGAACCACGCGAGCCGGATCGGCCGCGCGCCGAAGTGGCCGCGGTCGGCGTAGAGGGCCTCGCCGCCGGTGACCACGAGAAAGACGGCGCCGAGGACGGCGAATCCGCTCCACCCGGTGTCGGCGAAGAAGCGCACGGCGTGCGTCGGCAGCAGCGCCTGGAGGATCTCTGGATCCGCGAGGATGCCGCGGAGCCCCAGGATGGCCAACACGGTGAACCAGACGGTCATGGCGATGCCGAAGACGCCACCGACCACCGACGTGCCGTGGCGCTGGAACAGGAACAGGAACACGAGGATGACCACCGTGATCGGCACGATGTAGGGGTCCAGCGCCGGCGCGGCCACCTCGAGGCCCTCGACCGCGCTGAGGACCGAGATGGCGGGCGTGATGCTGCCGTCCCCGTAGAGGAGGGCGGCCCCGAAGATGCCGAGGAGCACCAGCGCCCGCCGCCCGCCCTTGCCGTCGCCGTGTGCGGGGTGGATCAGCGCCATCAGGGCCAGGATCCCGCCCTCGTCCTGGTTGTGGGCGCGCATCACGTAGAGCAGGTACTTCACCGACACCACGAGGATCAGCGACCAGAACACCAGCGAGAGGATCCCGAGGATGTGCTCGCGACCCGCGGGGATGGCGTGCGAACCGTGGAAGCACTCGCGGAGGGCGTAGAGGGGACTCGTCCCGATGTCGCCGTAGACGACGCCCATGGCCGTGACTGCCAGGAGGGCGAGCCGTGCGCCCGTTGCCTCTCCCTGCCCCTTGCCGCCGGGTTCGAGGGGATCGGTCAGGCGCTTCATGGAGGCGCGATCCTACCGCGGGGCCTCGGCCTCCTGCTCGAGCATCTCCAGGACGCGCGCATAGAGGCGATCGGCCTCCTCGTGACTGTCGCCGACCGCGGTCAACCCCACACGCCCGCTCTCGGGAAGCGCGCTCATCATGTGGAAGACGACGCCGGTCTGACGCGTCTGGTCGAAGTGGATCCCGTGGCGGAGGGCCGCGTCGAGGAGGTCCTCGGGCGTGAGTGCCCGATAGGGCTCGGCCTCGACGTGGTCGGAGGCGACGAAGAACTTCCGCTTCCCGCTGGGCGCCGTGTAGTGACCGGTTTCGGAATCGTACGTGCCGTCGGTCAGGAACTCGAGCGTCAGGAAGGGATGGGTCGTACCGCCCTTCCTGAGGTTCAGCTCGATCGCGTAGGGGCGCCACGGCCCGTCGTTCGAGCGGCCGACGACGAAGTCGATGGCGAATCGCCCCAACACGCCCTCGCGCTCGAGCCTCCGGCCGATCCGGACGGCCGGCTCGCTGATGAGCGCGGCGTAGTCGGAGGCCGCCGGAAAACGGCAGCCGAGGTAGCTCTGTCCTCCGGCGCCGCCGAGGAGCTGGTCGTGGGTCGAGAGGAGTTCCACCTCGCCCAGGGGCGTCACGCGGAGCTGCACGCTGGGGCTCCGGATCTCCTCGGCCTCGATCCGCTCCTCCACGACGCCCCCCTGTTCCTTCAGCTTCCCAAGGAAGGTGTCGTAAGGGAGATCCCCGAGCTCGAAGGTCATCTCGGCGAGACGCCGCCGGACGGCGTCGGCCTCGGCCGCGTCGCCCGCGGGCGGCAGCCCTTCCAGCGACAGGTCCGCGTTGCCCGTGCCGGAGACCCCCTCGTTCAGTTTCACGACCACGCGACGGAGCGCCGGGTTCGCCCTCCGCATCGCGACGAGGGCCGCCACGAGGTCGTCCTCGTCCTGGAGGTCCTCCCGGCCCGGCGGGAGCGACACCCCTTCCTCGCGGAAGAGGCGCCGCCCGCTGCTCTTCGTCCCGAGGCCGAGCAGACGCGGGTCCGCGCCGTACATGGGGATGCCCAGCCGTTCCGCGAGATCCCGGTCCCCCCACGTCGCCGCGAACGGGACGAGGTGGGCACGGTGGGGATCGAGGATCAGGTCCCTCAGCCTCGCCAGCATGCGTGGGCGGCGGAGCAGCTTGTCGGTCAGCGGCGTGGGCGAGGCGTCGAGCGGGGAGACGAGGAAGAGCCGCTTCCTCGCGTGGCTCGAGATCACGCCGGGCAGGAGGTCGAGATAGTAGTCGACGATGCTCGGGTGGATGGCCTGCCCCGTCACGTAGACGAGACGGGCACGGGGCTGGCGCAGGAGGAGAAGCAGGAACAGGTACCGCTCCTCGTAGGCCTGCATCTCGCTCCCCTTGAGGGGCATGTCCACGTCGATGGACGGCACCACGACGATGGTCTGCTCGTCCTGGTTCAGTTCGCGGATGGACGCCCACAGCGGCTTCAACCGGCCCTGCAGCGCGTCGAAGCGTCCCTGGTCGGTCTGCGTGCTCGTCGTCATGCGTCCTCCCGCGCCCCCGCTTCCTCCGGCAGACAGGGCATCTATCGGATGCGGACGTAGATCACGCCGTTGGCCCACTCGATGCGCGTCGCGCGATTCTGGGCGTCGACGGCGGCAACCTTGCCCTTGACCCGGCTCCGCGGTGCACCGACCATGCCGGTCAGGCCCGCATTCGCGGTGCCGAAGCTGGCTTCGAGGGTGCCGTCGGCCCGCAGCGTCCCCCTCCCGAAGATCTTCATCTTCGCGATGCGGCAGGCGAACTCGCCCGGCTTCGTGTTGCTCACTCCGATGGCGACCACGGCCTGTGGGATCGCCGGGAAGACGGCCTGTTGGCGCCAGACGCCGGCCAGAGCCGGCAACTTCGAGGCCGCGGGAGGGGGAGGGGTCGGAGTCATCGACGCCGGGGGCGCCGTCTCGGCTCCCCCGACCTTGGCTCCGGGGGACACGATGTTCGGGCTGCCGAACCACCCGGAGCCGGCCGTCCACGTCGGCATGGGGGCGGTGACCGCGAGGTACGGCATGAGGCGGGGTTCTCGCTTCTTCCCCGACTCGTCCGTCGTGAGCCAGAAGAACTCCACGTCGTCCAGGCTCATGCCCACCTTCGTGAGATTGAACGTGTTCTCGCGACCGCCACCGTCGCTCTTCGCCTTGAGAACCCGTTCCCCCTGTCCCTTGATGCGGAGATGGAGCTCGGTGCCCTTGCCGAAGATCTCGGCCCACGCCAGGTTGGGGTCCTCCCTGCGCACCGACACGCTCAGATCCTCCAGTTCGCCCGGATCGTCGGCCATCACGAACGTCGCCATCCACGTCTCGTCGCTGACCTCGTTCCAGCGGTTCCACCGGCAGAAGGCGACGCCGGGCGGACCGTGCGGCCAGACCTTCCGACGGTAGAGGATGAAATCGTTGTAGGACTGCCCCCACGGCATGCGCAGCTCGGGCTGGCTGCCGGAGAGGACCCGGAAGTCGCCGATGGCCGACTCCCTGGCGAAACCACTCCTCGTGTCCACGAAGGTCGACCGTCCGTAGCGGACCAGTACGGCCAGATCCTTCCCGAGAAGGACGGACCGCACGGGAGGAGGAAGCTGCGTCTCCGAGAAGTCGAAGATCGGGTCGAGGTCCTTGGGTTTCACGATGACGTAGAGTTGGTCCGCGGCCAGCGTGATGGAGGCACGGGCCTTGCGAGCCCCGAGCTTGAAGTGCCAGCCGTCGAAGAACACCGCTTCGCTCGGCGCGAGGTTCGCCCCCGGACCGACCGCCCCCGCGACACCGCCGCCCGCCTGGACCCGGGGCGCGAGCAGGAGACAGAGCGACAAGACGCCGAGCCAACCCACGTAGTGACGGCGTTCCCGCATGCGGTGCATCATGGCTGCTCCTCCTGCCGGGCGTACCCCAGGGTCGCCGGTCGTCAGGGTGCCAGGGTATCGGGCCTTGGCGTGGGCTCGGCCCCGAATCCGAGTTGACGAAGAGACGACGGAAGCCTCCCCCCGCTTCGCACACCGGGGCCCTCCCTGGAGACATGACGGCCCGGCCCGCTACGCGAAGGCCACGTCGGCGTCACGCCAGCGGCGGACCTCCGCGAGGTAGGTCTCGCGGGGGAGTTCCACGCAACCGAAGCGGGAGAGGTGCGGCGTGAGGAACTGGACGTCCAGGAGGCGGAATCCGCGTTCCCGGAGGCGCCGGGCGAGGTGGACGAGCCCGAGCTTGGACATGTCGCGGACGCGGTGGAACATCGATTCCGCCGCGAAGCAACCGCCCACCGCCACGCCGTAGACGCCGCCCACCAGGCGCCCCTCCTGCCACACCTCGAGCGCATGGGCGTGCCCGCGCCGGTGGAGTTCCTCGTACGCCGCGATCATCGCTTCGTGGATCCAGGTCCCGTCGGCGCGGTTCGCGTCGCACGCCCGCATGACGTCGCCGAACGCCGTGTCGATGCGGATCTCGTAGCCCGCGCGCCGCATGCGCCGGGCGAGTCGCCGGGGCACGTGGACGGCGTCGAGAGGAAGCACAGCACGGGGATCCGGACACCACCAGAGCACGGGGTGTCCCTCGTCGTAGAAGGGGAAGACGCCGTGGCGATAGGCGTCGAGCACGAGGTCGGGCTCGAGCACGCCGCCCACGGCCACGATGTCCTCGCCCGCAGGCCACGGTCCGGCGAAGGGGGAAGGGTCGATTCTCCCCCCGCCCATCAGGAGAACTCGAGGAACGCGAACGCGGCGTGGACGGCGAGCACCACCAGGAGTCCCTGCAGCAGCGTCTCGTGGATGCCCTCCACCACTTCCTCGGGACGGCGCTTCGTACGAATCCCGGCGCGGAACGCCACCGCCGCCACGAAGCAGGCGCTCACGCCCACCTTCGCCGCGACCCACAAGAAGTCCTCGGGGAAGCGGATCTCCTTCAGCCATGCGCGCCACACGTACGTCGCCGACCATCCGGGATGGTTCCACAGGAAGACCATCACGGACGCCAGGAACGAGACGGCGAGGGCGACCACGGTATGGACCCACGCCGCCAGCAACTGGCCGCCGGCGACCGGCAGGAGGAGGTGGCGCCTGACGGACACGCCGAGCAACCGCAGCGCGTCGATCTGCCGTGTGAGGCTCATGTGCCCGAGCGCGGCGGCGGCCGATGCGCCGAGCTTCGCCGCCAGCAGGAGCGACGTCAGAACCGGCACCACGACGCGAACCAGCACGACGCCCAGTCCGCCGAGCAGATCGTCGAGGAAGAGCGCCTCCGCGTACGGCCGTTTCGGGAGGCGTTCGAAGAGGAAGTACGTGGCCGTGACCGCGACGAGCGCGGTGCTCGCCGCGACGAACAGCGCGACGCCCGGCGACAGGTAGCGCCGCAGCGCCATGCGGACGCGGGGGCCGTCCAGAGCGTCGATCGCCCGCGGCCAGGCGAGCGGCGCGACGAGGGAGACGGCGAAATCGCCGGCCCGGTCGGCGGCGGCCTCCGCGGCGCGTCCCGCCGCGCGCGCCGCGCGACGGGCCGTCGGCTCGCGCGCCGTCGGAGCGGGCGGCGGAGGCGGCGCCGAGCGCCGGAGCGCCTCGCGGACGGCGCCCAGGTCCTCGGAAGAGACGCGCCGGATCGTCCGGGTCGCGGGATCGAGGAAGAGCACCACGTCCGCGAATTGCTCGAACGCGGCGTAGTCGTGCGTGACGACGAGCGTGAGGCGACGGTGGCTCCGACGGATCGCCTCCACGACGCGCGCGCTCGACGCCGCGTCGAGGCCGGCCGTGGGCTCGTCGAACACGACGATGTCGGCCCCGCAAAGCAGCGTGCGGGCCAGCACGGTCCGGACCTGCTCGCCGCCGGAGCACGTGCCGGCGGGGCGATCCAGGGCGCCGAGCCCCAGGTCCCGGGCGGCTTCTTCGCGCGCGGCCGCGTCCGGCGAGCCGAAGCGGAGGTTCTGCCGGACGGTGAGATCGTCGAAGACGCCCGGCCGGTGCACCTGGAAGACGGCGCCGATGGCGGTGTCGGGCGGCGCGTCGAGCCGTTCCCGGCCTTCCAGTCTCATCGACCCGCCGACCTCGAGCCCCGGCGTCTCGCGGCCGGCGAAGCCGAGCAGAAGATCCACGAAGAGAGACTTGCCCGCGCCCGACGGCCCCACCAGCAAGACCCGCTGCCCCGCTTCGACGGTGAACGAGCAGGGTTCGAGGAGCCGCCGGCCGCGCTCGGAGATCTCCAGGGCGCCGATGGCGAGGAGCGCGGACCCCCTGTCGGTCACTCCCCGCCTCCCACGAAGATCAGGAGGGGCTCGTCCTTCTCCAGAAGGCGGGTGCGCAGGACGGTGCGGAAGCGCAGGCGAAAGCCCCCGCCCGGCGTCTCGATCACGGCGTCCGACACGCGGCGGATCAGACGCTCCGCGGTACGTTCGATCGTCGGCGCCTGCGACGCGAGGACGGGCGTGGCGATCTCGTCGCGGGCCGCCGGCAGCACGTCCTCCATCACCCAGGTCTGGAGATCGGGCAACTTCGCGGCGATGCCCTCGCCCATTCTCGTGAGGACCTCCTCGCGGTGCTCCTCCCACCATGCGCGGGCGCTCTTCGCGGCGACGGGGGCGAGGCGACGGCGCAGGCCCTCGGCGTCCCCGCGGAGAAAGCCCCAGAGGAGGCCCAGGCGTTCCAGGAGGTCGTACTCACCCTTGACGTCCGACGCGACGCGCTCCGCGAGGTCGTCGCCCAGCGGGCGCAGGCGCTGGAGCACGGACTCGCCGATGGCATCGAGCACGGCGCGCGCGTCTTCGTCCGAGCGGGGGTCCACGCGGGCGAGGAAGGAGGGCAGCCGCCGCTTGATCTCCGGAAGGATCGCGTCTGCGAGCAGGCCGCGCACGGCATCGCCGAGTTCCCTCTCCAGGCGCGCCTTCGTCTCGGGGGGGACCGCCATGCGGTAGGCGTCGGCGAGTCCCCGAGGGGGCGCCAGGCGGACGAGACGCGCGTCGACGGGAACGGAGGCGTCCGGAAAGACGCGGAGGCGCACGCCTTCCTCCTCCACCGCCGTGACGTAGGCGACGGGGCGCAGGCCGTCCGGGTTCGCGTCGAGGAAGACGGGATCGCCACGCCGGATGCCGGTCGTCTCGGGGAGCGCGTGCCTGGCGTCGGCCTCGGTCGAGGCGAAGGCGTCGTGCGCGACCAGCCCGAGCACGCGTGCGAGGCGCTGCCGGACGCCGGCGCGCCCGACGAGCAGCACCAGGCCGATCGCGAGCGCCAGCAGGAGCACGGCCCCCAGCGCACGCTTCGCGTTCACCGCGGCGCCTCGGGTACGACCCCTTCGAGGAGACGGCGGAGGTCCCCGGCGTGCTGCTCCAGCAGCGCGTCGGGGCGCCGGTCAAGGAGCGTTCGCCCGTCGAGGTCGCGCACGACGAAACCAGAGGTGATGCGGCGGTCGCCGACTACGCGGAAGTCGCGCGCCTCCGCGGCGAGCAGGGCGTCGTAGACGGCCTCCCGCTGCTTCGGCGAGGTGAAGACCTCGGCGGGTCCCGTCATGGACCGGACGGCCTGCCGCGCCCACGTGCGGAGCGCGTCCGCGTACCGCTCCCGAGAGGGCAGCTCCTCGAGCGAGAGTCGTACGCGCCGGACGAAGCGCTCCAGCAGCCGCTCGAACGCGCCGTCCACGACCTCGGCGATCTCGCGGTCCGCGGCGAGGTCGACGGACGCCTCGACCGCCTTGCCCCGGGCGTCGCCCAACTCCTCGGCGGCGGTCTCCAGCGCGCGCACGTGATCCTCGGCGCCCCGCCGGATCTCCCGCCCACGGTTGGTCGTACGGTCCTCGAGGTGCGCGAGGTGGCGCCTCGCGTGATCGACGACGGCGTCGACGAGGCGCTCCATGTCCGGCTCGCCCTCGCCGCGCATCACCGGCCTCCCACGCGCGCACGACACAACGGTGCGTACGGCGGGGCCGGGCGCGGATCCGGGGCCGCGAAGTCGTACGGGACGCCCCGCGTGAGATGGGCGGCGTCGGCGACCGCGGCCAGCGGCGCGGCGGCGAGAAGGACGACGGCCGCGACGATGCGCTCGATGGACGGGGTCGCGAGCCAGGCGAAGGCCGTCGGCCCCGCCATCAGGGCGACCGTCCCCAGCGCGGCGAGCCGGAAGACGGCGAGGCCCGCGGCGGCGAAGAGGGCGAGCGATGCGCCGACGCCGCGGCCCTCGAAAGCGTCGCCCCGCCCCCGGCCGGCGCGCGAGGATGCCACGGCGCCGCCGAGGCCGAAGAGGACCGCGAGGACGCCGAGGAGCAGGAGGTAGATCCGCCACGGGACCGGTCCCGGCCCCTGGGAGAAGAGGCCCCATCCCGTGCCCCACACCTGCCGGCCGAGGGCTCCGAACGCCCGGCCCGCCCCGAGCCCCCCGAGGAAGGCGAACAGCCCCGCCAGTTGGGCGAGCAGCGCCGTCCGGCGGCGCGGGGATCCCTCGGCGGCACGGACCTGGAGGATCGCGCCGCCGAGGAGCAGGATCAGTCCGCCGCCGATGTCGGACCAGGCGACGCCCAGGGCCAGCGGCGCGAGGGCCGCGAGGCCGGCGAGGCTGCCGGAGGCCCCCGACCGCCCCTCCCGCGGTAGCGCGGGCTCGTCCGGTGCCGGTGCGAGCTCGCGCACGACGACCTCCGGCCCCGCGTCCCGGGCGAGACGCCGGCGGAGCGGCTCGCCGCCTTCGGCCGGCACCCACGCGCGCACCGCCACGACGTGGGCGGTGCCGGCGAGACGGTCGAGGAGGGCTTCCCGCCGCTCGGCGTCCTCGACGGCGTCGAGCAGGCGCCGGGCGCGGGCGCCGTCGCGCGCCAACGCGTCCGTCGGGGCGCCCTTCGCCTGCCGGGCCGCTTCCACGGCGCGGAGGAGTCGTGCGCCGACCTCCTCGGCCTCGCGAACCGCCGCCTCGAACGCGTCCCGTCCCTCGCCGGTGGCCCCGACGGTGAAGGCGGGGCGTTCCTCCCCGGCCTCCGGCGCCTCGCGCGGGAGGATCCCCTCCAGCGCGCGGAGCACCCGCGCCGCCTCGCCCCGGCGCGCCCGTGCGTCGGTCTCGTCGGCCGTGGGGTGCGGCCGGCCGATGCCGCGCTCGCCCTCGAGCCCGGCCATCGCGTCGGCGACGTGGCAGCTCCCGTCCTCCTGGAGCACGGCCAGCCAGCGGTCGAGGGAGGCCCGAGGCCCGAGGATCTCCAGGTGGAGCAGCGACGGGGCCTCGCTCACGCCTCGCCTCCCGAGGCGTCCGCCCCTCCCGTCAGCACGTCGAGGGCCCGATCGACGGCCTCGGCCGAGCGCCGCTCCGACGCGTCGATCCAGGCCTGCACCCGCGCGCGGGCCGCGCTGATCCGGTCGCGGGCGGCGTCCTCGACCTGGCGGACGCGGCGGCGCTCCGCGTCGATCACCCGCTGTTTCAGGGCCTGCTCGGACTCCTCTACGAGGCGTCGCGCCTCGGCCTCGGCCTCCTCCACGCGGCGCGCGGCGAGCGCCTCCTCGCGGTGGATGGCATCGAGGAGTCCTCGCTCCACCGCGGCGAAGGCGGGCAACGCCGAGCGTCCGGGCGGGGGGGACGGGAGCGTGGGTCGGTCCACGATCCGAGGATACCCGGAGGCGCGTCCGTCAGCGCAGCGGAACGCCCTGCAGGTGGAAGGCGAGCGCACCCTGCTCCTCCTCGCGGAAGTAGACGACGAGGACCGCCGCGGCGCGGGCGTCGGTGCCGAGGTGGGCGCGGGCCGTCAGCTCCAGGCGCCCGTCCGCGGAGGGGAAGCGCGTACCGCCGAACGCGAGGACGCGGTGGCCCTCGACCGTCTCGAACCATACGTCGAGGCCGTCCAGGCTCACGGGCCGGGCGAGGCGCGCCGCGACCCGGGCCACCCACGGACCGTAGCCCGCAGTCGGAGCGACCACCTCGAGCAGCGACACCTCCTCCTCGTCCGAGACGGCCACGCGGGCGGGCAGATCGGCGAACGGCGCCGGGAAGGACGTCTCCCGCCGGTCGTAGCGGAGCCGCACGGGGAGGCGGAAGTCGAGCGAAGCCAGCTCGTCCGCCGGCGCGGGCTCCTCGCCGGGGGAGGATAGCGGTTGCAGGTGGACCTGGAACCGTCCCGTCCGGCTGGAGCGCCCGACGCCGTGCGTGACGCGGCGCCGCGAGGCGGCCGCGGCTTCGTAGCCGCCGCCGGCCGCGTCCTCGCCGCGGATGTCGAGCGGCGTCTCCCAGGACACGACCTGGACGCCCGGCACCCAGTCCAGGGCCAACGTCAGCGAGTAGACGGGGCGCTGGGATCCGCCCAGCGACCGGGTCACGGAGATCTCCGTCACCCGCACGCGAAGCGGGCCGGCCGCCGCCCACGGCTCGATCATGGGTCCCGGGGCGAGGAAGAGGTCGCCGGACGGCGAAAAGCCCTCCTGGGGGGAGACGCCGGCCGCGGCGGCGACGGCGTCCAGGGCCGCGAAGAACGGCGCGTCCTCGACGCGCATCCGCACGGGAACCTCGCCGGCGTTCTTCGGGAGCGCGAACCGGGCCCCGAAGGGTTCCCCCAGCAGCCGCAGCGCCTCCCGGGCGGGTCGCGGCTCGGCCAGGTCCAGGTCCACCCGACCCACGGCCGAGAGGTCGCCGAGAGCCGGGGGCGGGAGATCCACCGGCGTCGCCTCGAGCCGCTCCAGCAGGAGCCCCACGGCGCGGCGGACCTCGGGGTCGGGGTCCTCGCGGCGCGCCTCCAACGGTCCGCGCGCGGCGGCGCCCTCCCGTTCCAGGCGCGAGCGGGCCGCTTCGCGGACGGCGTAGCGGTCGGAGCCCAGATCCTCGATCCACTGCGCGATGCGCTCGGCGCGCGGCACCTTCCCCCCGTCGTCCTCGCCCGCGAGAGAGGCCCGTCCCCCCGCGACCATCGCCAGCAGCAGGATCGCCAGCGCGCGGCGGATGCCCGGACGGGATCGGCTCCGAGGGCGTGAAGAGAGGGGCCGAGGGCCCGAGGCCGAGCGAGGGGCCGCGAGGCGAGGCGCGAGGAGGAGGCGACCCCGCCGTGGGTCGCTGACGACGAGCAACGCGGCATCGTGGTCCCGCAGCCGGCCGAAGCCCCGGACTTCGATCTCTTCACGTCCTCGCAGAGGGCGTGAAGAGAGGGGCCGAGGGCCCGAGGCCGAGCGAGGGGCCGCGAGGCAAGGCGCAAGGAGGAGGCGACCCCGCCGTGGGTCGCTGACGACGAGCAACGCGGCATCGTGGTCCCGCAGCCGGCCGAAGCCCCGGACTTCGATCTCTTCACGTCCTCGCAGAGGGCGTGAAGAGAGGGGCCGAGGGCCCGAGGCCGAGCGAGGGGCCGCGAGGCGAGGCGCGAGGAGGAGGCGACCCCGCCGTGGGTCGCTGACGACGAGCAACGCGGCATCGTGGTCCCGCAGCCGGCCGAAGCCCCGGACTTCGATCTCTTCACGTCCTCGCAGAGGGCGTGAAGAGAGGGGCCGAGGGCCCGAGGCCGAGCGAGGGGCCGCGAGGCGAGGCGCGAGGAGGAGGCGACCCCGCCGTGGGTCGCTGACGACGAGCAACGCGGCATCGTGGTCCCGCAGCCGGCCGAAGCCCCGGACTTCGATCTCTTCACGTCCTCGCAGAGGGCGTGAAGAGATGGGCCGAGGGCCCGAGGCCGAGCGAGGGGCCGCGAGGCAAGGCGCAAGGAGGAGGCGACCCCGCCGTGGGTCGCTGACGACGAGCAACGCGGCATCGTGGTCCCGCAGCCGGCCGAAGCCCCGGACTTCGATCTCTTCACGTCCTCTCAGCCCTGCTCCTCCTCCCGCTCCTTCTTGTGGCGCGCGATGACCTGCTCGGCGACTTGGGAGGGTACCTGCTCGTACTGGGCGAACCGGAAGGAGTAGTCGCCCTCGCCCGCCGTGATGCTGCGGAGCTCGGTCGAATACTGCATCATCTCCGACAGCGGCACGTTGGCCTGGATCTCGACCATGTCGCCTTCCTGGCTCATTCCCAGGATACGGCCGCGCCGGCTGTTGAGGTCGCCGGTGATGTCCCCCATGAAGCGCGAAGGCACCTCGATGGCCACCTCCATGATCGGCTCGAGGAGGATTGGCTTCGCCGAATCGACGGCTCTCTTGAAGGCCGCGCTCGACGCGAGCTTGAAGGAGAACTCGTCGCTGTCCACGTCGTGGAACTTGCCGTCGTAGACCGTCACCCGGACGTCGGTGAAGGGGTAGCCGGCGACGACCCCCTTGCCCAGCGTCTCGCGGATGCCCTTCTCCACGGCAGGGATGAAGTTCCGCGGAATGGAGCCGCCGACCACTTCGTCGACGAACTCGAAATCGCCGCCGCGCGCAAGCGGTGACACGCGGAGGTGGACTTCCGCGAACTGGCCGCGACCGCCGGTTTGCTTCTTGTGGCGGTACTGCCCCTGGCCGTTGGCGCCGATCGTCTCGCGATACGGAATCCGGGGCGGCCGCGTCAGCACCTCCACCCTCTTGCGGGCCAGTCGCTTGAGCATGATGTCCACGTGGAGGCTGCTCGTGCCGCGGACGACCATCTCTCCCGTCGCCTCTTCGCGCTCCGCGATGAAGGTGGGGTCGGCCTCGGCGAGCCGGTGGAGCTCGGGGCCCAGCTTCGCTTCGTCGCCCCGGTTCTTGGGCTCGATGGCCAGGGTGACCTTCGGGTAGGGCGTCTCGATGTCGGCGAAACACCACGTCGCCCCTTCGTCGCGCACCGTGTCTCCGACACGGATGTCGTCGATCTTGGCCAGGGCGACCAGATCCCCCGCAACGGCCTCCGGCACCGCGTGCATCTCCTTCCCCTGGATCTGGAGCACGTCGCCGATCCGCTCGACCTTCCCCGTGCGCGCCACCTCGAACTGGGTCTTGGCGGACACCCTGCCCGTCCATACGCGCAGGTAGGCGAGCTTGCCCACGTGGGGATCCACCTGGATCTTCCACACCTGCGCCGAGAAAGGGCCGTCGGCGTCGAGTTCGACGGGCTCGCCCTCGGCGTCCACGGCCGGGCGAAGGACGACCGGCACCGGGCGGGGGCCGTCGTGGACGAGGAAGGTGAGGAACTTCCTGAGCCCCACATCCTTCTCGGCGGAGACGTGGAGGACCGGGACGATGTTGCCCGCGCGCAGTGCGCGGGGGAAGGCGTGTTCCAATTCCTCCTGGGTGATCGTCTCCTCGGCCAGGTACTTCTCGAGCAGTTGGTCGTCCACCTCGACGACGCGATCCCGGGCCTGCCGGCGGTAGTTGTCGGCGAGTTCCTGGAGATCCGCGGGGACTTCGGAGCCGAAGACGTCCACCACCTCGCTGGCGCCGTCCCCGAATCGGTCGGGGATGTTGACGGGGACGGCTTCCTCCCCGAAGGCCGCTTGGATCGACTCGAGAAGCGCGATGCCGTCCACGTTGTCGCTCTCGATCCTCGTCACGAGAACGCAGCAGGGGATGCCGGCCTTCCGCGCGGCCTTGTAGATCCGGCGCGTCGAGACGGAGATGCCGTCGTGGGCGTTGACGCAGACCACGGCGAAATCCACCGCCGCCAGCGCGCAGATGGCCTCGCCGACGAAGTCGATCGCGCCCGGCGCGTCGACCAACTGGATCTTCTGGCCCTCCCAGTCGAGATGCACCGGCGTGGACAGGATGCTGTGCTGGCGCTCCTTCTCGTCCTCGTCCCAGTCGGAGACGGTGTTCTTCTCCTCGATCCGACCGCGTCGGCTGGTGACCCCGGCGATGTGGAGGAGCGCCTCCACCAACGTCGTCTTCCCCGCGCCGCCCGCGCCGACGAGGGCGGCATTGCGAATGTCCTCGGGGCGGTGGGGCATGCGATTCCTCCGGTCGCGAGAGGGGAAACACGGTGGGATACCCGCATTCCCGGCCGAGGGCAAACCTTGGGCGGAGCCGGGGTTACGAACAAAGGAGCGGATCGCGGACGGCCGCCCTACCCTGATCGCCCGTGGGCAAGAAGAGGAAACCCGCCGCCCAGACCCTGGAGGGCCTGGTCCCGGTCCTGACCTACGCGCGGCCCCACTGGAAGGGCATCGCGCTCTCCATGGTGCTGATGGCCGTCCAGGCCGCCGCGAACACCGGGCGCCTCGTACTCCTCTACCCCATCCTCACCCGGGTCCTCCTCCCCACCGCCGCCGTCGGGCCCGCCGAGCCGGGATCACCGGACGAGGCCAGGGACGCCCGGGAAATGGTCGAGACGGCCCGGAGGAGAGCGGGCTCGCTGGTCGGTCTCCTGGAACGGTTCACCGACCGGGCGAACGCGATCACGGGCCGCGGCGTCCCCGACGCCTGGCTCGACGACGCCGTGCCGCCGGACGCCACGCCGCAGGAGGCCGCGGCGGCCCGGGCGCTGAGACGGGACCAGTTCGCGACGCTTCTCTCCGTCCTCATCCTCTTCGTGGTGTTCATCGCCGTGATGTGCGCGGCCTCGTACGGGGAGACCTACGTCGCGGAGAAGGTGCGACTGCGGATCCTGATGGACGTGCGGGAGAGCCTCTGCCGGAAGCTCCTCGACCAACCCATCGGCTTCTACGACGGGCAGCATCGCGGCGAGCTGGTGCAGCGGGTGCTCGGCGACGTCCAGGGTTACGCCGCAGCGCTCCAACTCCTGCTCGACGGGGTGATCCGCGGCATCCTCCACATCCTGTCGACGATCGTCGTGATGCTGCTCCTGTCGTGGCAGTTGACGCTCCTCTGCTTCCTCGGGCTGCCGTTCCTGGTCCCGATGCGGACGTTGATGCGGCGCGTGCTGAAGCGCGCCCACAAGCGACAGCGGCAAACCGCCCGGCGCGTCGAGATGCTCCTCCAGATCTTCTCGGGCATCCGGACCGTGAAGGCCTTCGGCACGGAGGAGCGGCGCGTCCACGACTTCCGGAGCACGGACGAGGAGGTCACCCGGCAGGGGCTGAAGGTCCAGCGCGCGCGCTCCGCCGCGGACGCCCTCACCGCGTTCATCAACAACTTCCTCGCCGTCCTCCTCGCGGTCGGGGGTGGGTTCCTCATCCTGCGCGGGATCCTGCGCGTGCAGCCCGGCGAGCTGGTGATCTTCCTCGTCGTGGTCGGGAATCTCTACCAGCCCGTCAAGCGCGTCGTGCGGCAGTTCACGAACCTCCAGGACTCCATGGCGAGCGTCGAGCGCACGACCGAGTACCTGCATCTTCCCTCCGGTTCCCCCGACCGGCCGGACGCCGTCCCGTTCCCCGGGCTCGGCGGCGACATCCGCTTCGAGCACGTCTCCTTCGGATACCTGCCGGGCACGCCCGTCCTCGACGACATCTCGTTCACGATTCCCAAGGGCGCCACGATGGCCCTCGTCGGTCCTTCCGGGGGCGGCAAGTCCACGATCTGCGACCTCCTGCTCCGGTTCTACGACCCGGAGGCGGGCCGGATCACGGTCGGCGGGCACGACGTCAGGGAGTACACGCGCCCCAGCCTTCTGGCGCGCACGGCCGTCGTGACGCAGACGCCGTTCCTCTTCCACACCTCGATCGCCGACAACATCCGGCAGGGGAAGCCCGGCGCGACGGACGCCGAGATCGAGGACGCCGCCCGCGCCGCGCAGATCCACGACTTCATCGCCGCCCAGCCGAGCGGGTACGAGGAGGAGGTCGGCGAGTCCGGCGTGCGCATGTCCGGGGGCCAGCGGCAGCGGGTGACCATCGCCCGGGCCCTGGTCCGCGATCCGGAGATCCTCGTGCTCGACGAGGCGACGGCGAGCCTCGACACGTCGAGCGAGCGGGCCGTCCAGGAGGCGCTGGAGCACCTCCGCGAGGGCCGAACGACGCTCGTGGTGGCCCACCGCCTCTCCACCGTCCGCCACGCGGACCGGATCGTGGTCCTCGACCGGGGCGTCATCGTGGACCAGGGCACCCACGACGAGTTGCTGGCGAGAGGCGGCCTCTACGCCGAGCTGGTCCGCATGCAGGACCTCTCCTCGACGAAGGTCTCCTGACCCTCAACCCTGGAGGAAGGAGCGGACGCGTTCGAACTCCGCGCGGCCGCGGCGCAGCGCCTCGGGAACGGCGTCGAGACGACCCTCCCGCGCAGCGCTCTCGATCTCGGCGAACGCGCGCGACGCCGGCCCCGCCCCGATGCTCGCGCTCGCCCCCTTCAGACCGTGCGCCAGGATCCGGACATCGTCGACCGCCCGCTTTCTCAGGGCGTCGCCGAGATCGGCAAGCTGACGCGCGCCGTCCTCCACGTACAGTCCGGTCACCTCCCTGACCAGGGACTCGTCGCCGTCCATCGCATCGCGGAGCACGCCCAGGTCGACGGCGGGCTCGGTGGGTCCGTCCTCGGTGGGTTCCATCCGCTCCTCGCCTGGTTCGGTCATCCCCATCATCGGTCGAATTCGTCGCCCTCCCCAGCGTCGGCACGAACGAGCCCCCGTTCGCAACGGACCGGCCGGGCCAGGCGGTAGTACGCGCGGTTCGGCGCCCGGCCGCCGGGGACGGCCCCATGCCAGAGGTGGACCACGTCGTTCGTGCCGTAGAGGACCTTGACGCGCGGCCGCGGGCGGTGACGCATGGCCCGGTCGCGCAGATCCGAGTCCTCGTAGCCGTAGCCCTCGAAGCGCTCGTCGAAGCCGTTCAGGTCTTGGAGGAGCGTCCGGTCGAAGGCCATGTTGAGGCCGAGCACCTTCGGGCGGTTCCGGCGCCGCAGCAGGGTCCCCCACCGGCTCTTGCGGGCGCGCCGGGCGAGGTCCCTCCGATCGGCGGGGGCGGCCAGGGTCTCGTGGTCGCCGCGGTCCACGGCCTCCCCGTCGAGGGTCGCCGACGCCTCGGGCCCCAGCCGCACCGCCCCGCCGACATGGAAGGACAGCGGCTCGTGGACGGCCAGGTGGCGTTCGACGAAGCGCGCGGGGGGGATGCAGTCGCCGTCGCTGAAGACGAAGAGCGTCTCCTCCTCCGCCCGTCGGATGCACTCGTTGAGGATCCGGGTCTTGCGGAAGCCTCGGTCCTCCTGGCGGTGGTGCTCGAAGGAGATGCCGGCCTCGCGGGCCCGCTCCGCGAAGCCCTCGAGGAAGCGCCGCGTGTCCTCGCCGGAGCCGTCATCGGCGACGACGAGCGAGAAGTCGGCGGTCGTCTGCCTCAGGTACCCACGCAGCGCCAGCCTGAGCGCCGGCAGTTGCTCGTAGGTCGCGACGATGACGCGGGCGTGGGACACCGTGACGATGCGCCCGCTCAGGCGATGGTCACCCCGTCGCAGAGGTAGACGTCCTGGATGGCGTTCAGGAGTTCGACGCCATCGGCCATGGGCCGCTGGAACGCCTTGCGGCCGGAGATCATCCCCATGCCGCCCGCGCGCTTGTTGATCACCGCGGTCTTCACGGCCTCATGCAGGTCGTTCTTTCCGGACGCCCCGCCGGAATTGATCAGGCCGACGCGTCCCATGTAGCTGGAGATCACCTGGTAGCGGCAGAGGTCGATCGGGTGGTCGGTGGTGAGCTCGGTGTAGACCTTCTCGTTCGTCTTCCCGAATCCGATCGCCTTGTATCCGCCGTTGTTCGTCGGCAGCTTCTGCTTCACGATGTCCGCTTCGAGGGTGGCGCCGAGGTGGTTGGCCTGCCCGGTGAGGTCGGCCGCCGCGTGGTAGTCCACGCCGTCGTGCTTGAAGGCTGGGTTGCGCAGGTAGCACCAGAGGATCGTCACCATTCCGAGCTCGTGGGCGACGCGGAAGGCCTCGGAAACCTCCTGGAGCTGGCGGCGCGACGCCTCGCTCCCCCAGTAGATGGTGGCGCCCACCGCCACGCACCCCATCTCGAAGGCCTGCTCCACGCTGGCGAACATCGTCTGGTCGTGGATGGCCGGAATCGTCAGCAGCTCGTTGTGGTTGATCTTCAGGATGAAGGGGATCCGGTGGGCGTAGCGGCGGGCCACGGCCCCCAACACCCCGAGCGTGGACGCCACGGCATTGCATCCACCTTCGATCGCGAGCTCCACGATGTTGGCGGGGTCGAAGTAGGCGGGGTTGGGAGCGAAGGACGCCCCGGCGGAGTGCTCGATGCCCTGGTCCACGGGCAGGATCGAGACGTAGCCCGTCCCCGCCAGGCGCCCGGAGCCGAGAAGGGCACTCATGTTGCGGAGCACGCGAGGGGACCGGTCGGTCGGGGCGAACACCCGGTCCACGAAATCGGGGCCGGGCAGGTGCAGACGCTCTCGGGAGACGGTGCGGCACTCGTGCTCGAGGAGCGCGGCGTCGTCGGCCAGCAGCTCGCGGATGCGTTCGATTCCCTCGGCCATGGGGGCTCTCCCTTCGAGCGGTTCCGCGCCAACTCTACCCAGCCCCACGAGGGGCCACCACGTCTCGTATGCTTCCCCCATGCAGTCCACGGAGATCGAGTTCCCCGGTTCCGGCGGCCGACCCGTCCGGGCCACCCGGCACGGCCCTTCCGACGCGCCCCTCGTGCTGGTCCTCCACGGCTTCAAGGGCTTTCGCGACTGGGGAATGTTCCCCTGGCTGGCGGAGGGCATCGCCGAGGCGGGACTGGCTGCGGTGCGCATCGACTTCTCGCACAACGGCGTGGAGAAGCACGACTTCGACCGCTTGGATCTCTTCCTTCTCGACACGTGGACCCGCCACCAGGAGGATCTCGACGCGGTCACCGCGCGCTTCCCGGGCCCCCTGGGCGTCCTCGGCCACAGCCGGGGCGGCGGCGACGCGATCCTCTTCGCGGCCCGCGAAGGTCGCGTGGCATGCACCGTCACCCTCGCCGCGGTGGCCGACACGATGGTTCCGGACGGCTTCGAGGCGGTGGTCAGGCAGCGCGGCTACTACCCCTACGAGAACGCCCGCACGAAGCAGGTGATGCCGCTGGCACGAACCGCCTTCGACGATGCGAGGCGCCACTCCATCGAGGCGGCAGCCCGCTCGCTCGCCACCCCCGTGCTGCTCGTGCACGGCGAGGCCGACGAGTCGGTCTCCCCGGACCACGCACGGCGACTGGAGGGTTGGATCCCCCGCTCGCGCCGGCTCGCGGTCCCCGGCACCGGGCACACCTTCGGCGCGGTCCACCCCTTCCAGGGCCCGACGCCCGCACTTCGGACGGTGCGCGAAGCCGCGGTGGCCTTCTTCCGCGAGCACCTCCGCCCGTAGGACGGCGCTACCCCGGGATCGCCGCGAGGAAGGCCTCGGCGACGCGCGGCGCGTCGAACACGCGATCCGCCTTCCGGCGGGCCGCGGCCCCCATGGCCCGGCAACCGTCCCGGTCGGCCATCCACCGCCCGAGCGCGGCGGCGAGGCTCGTCGCGTCCTCGTCCACGAGGAGGCCGGTCTTGCCGTCGTCCACGATCGAGGGCAGGAGGCCGCGGCGTGTCGCGAGGCTCGCAACGCCCAGGGCCATGCCCTCGCGGAGGGCGCGGCAGGTGGGGTCGCTGCCGGGGACGAGCAGGAGCTGCGCGTCGAAGGAAGCCACGGTCGAGGCGTACGCTTCGCCCTTCAGGTAGCCGCCGAAGACGACGGTGTCCGCGAGTCCCAGGGTGCGCACCGGGGCGTAGGCGACCTCCTCGGCCTTCGTCCCGCGCCCCAGGACGGCGACCCTCAGAGGGGCACCTCCCCGCGCGAGGGCCGCCGCCGCCTCCCAGAGCAGCTCGTAGCGCCGGTGGGTCTGGAGACGCGCGACGATCCCCAGCAGGAAGCGGTCGGGGGGGGCACCCAGGCGGCGCCGCGCCGCCGCGGGGTCCGTCGCCCGCGCCCGCGTGCGCCGCACGTCGAGCGGCGCGCCGAGGAGCCGGATCGCCGAGGGCGCCACCCCCATCGCGAGCAGTCGTTCCCGGGGCGCCTCGCCGAACACGAAGATCCGCGGTGTGGCACGGAGCGCTTCGGTCTCCCGTTTCTTCACCGCCGCCGCGCCGTCGCTGAACCAGAGTCTCGTGACGGGCGGTCCCCCGGCGCGACGCGAGGCGGCCAGGAGCAGGCGGTGGTCGTTCGCGAGCGTCGCCACCAGGGCGTCGGGGCGCTCCCGGCGGATCCAGGCGGCGAGCCGCGCCACGTCCGGGAGGTCGCGGGCGACGAACGCGTGCTTGGCGAGGCGGGCCCCGGCGCCGGCGGCAGGCAGATCCCGCATCGCACGGAGCACGCCGGCCTCCGAGTCGTCGCGCGGCGGCGGTCGGCCCACCTCCACCGACACGTCGTGCCCCGCCTCGCGGACCGCGCGCGCCAGGTCCAGGCTCGGCTCGACGGGCCCGGTGTGCTTCCAGTTGCTGACGGTCCAGAGGAACTTCACGCGGCGGCCAACGTCACTCGATGGGTTCGTCGACGACCACGATCTTCTTCGAGACCTCCGCGTGGATGGCGGCGGCGAACGCCCGCTCCTCGTCGTCGAATCCGCCCGCGCGCGCGTATCGTCGCAGGAATCGGAGGCGCTCGCTCAGGCTGACGCAGACGGGGATGGAGGCCGAGAGCTGGGCGAGGTTCTTCACGCGCCGCCGGCGGTCCACGGGACGCGCGAAGAAGCGGACGCGATCCGTGTCCACGAGGGGAAATCCCCGCTCGGGCTCCGTCCGCACGAGGACGTTCACGGCCTTCAAGTCGCCGTGGTAGATGCCGTCCTTGTGCAGGCGCCCGAGCCACTCCGCCGCGGCGTCCCGGAGCGCTCGCCGGCCGGGTCGGTCGCCCGAGCGGTAGAGGGCGCGGGCGTGGTGGTCGAGGCGCGGCAGGGAGGAGAGGTCCTCGTAGAGCGTCCAGCTGCGGGGACCCTCCCGGACCCACGCCAGGGGCCGGGCCGTGGCGACGCCCGCCGCCTCGAGCCGGAGTGCCCCCGCGTAGCCCGCCGCGTGGCGGCCCGGCGCGAGCCGGTCCTTCCACCGCCGGAGCCCCGTCGCCGGCAGGGTCTCCTTCACGACGACGTCGCCGTGCCGCGTGACGGCGGACCGGGGACCGCGCTTGAGCACCGCGTCGTCGTTCCGGCGGAGCGCCTCGTCGTGCCGGCGGATCGCCGCATCGAGAAACGCGGGGGCCACCCCCTCGCGCAGGGCGCGGCGCCGGCCCGTACGGCCCGTCCGCCGGCCCCGCTCCCAGGCCTTGGCATACTTGAGGAAGACGTACCAGCCGTACATCCCCGCAGCGATGAACCCCGGCCACCCGTCGAGGAAGCCGCGCCGGACGACGTACATCCGGAAGGCGTGGAAGGGCGGCCGGGCGCACAGGCCCCAGAGCCCGGGCCGTCGGCCGCGGGAGAGCATCTCCTCGGCGGCCACGCCCGTGAACCGGTCGATCTGCCGCACGTGATCCGCCAGCGACCGGTAGGGCCGGTGGAGCAGGTTTCCCTCGGCAAGCCGCTCGACCCGCCCCCGCGCCTCGACCCTGTCGTGCGGGTCGATGCCCCCCCAGCGCGCGCGGCGGCGGTCGAAGAGACGGATGCGCCACTGGGGGTACCACCCCCCGTGGCGGATCCAGCGGCCCAGGTAGCGGTTGAGACGCGTGACCTCGTAGGCGACGGGAGCGTCGGGGCCCTCGCCCGGGGCTCTCCGGAGCGCTTCGATCGACGCCCGAAGGGCCTCGTCCACCCGCTCGTCCGCGTCGAGGCTGAGGATCCACTCGTGGCGGGCTTCCCGGACGGCCCGGTTCTTCTGCGCGACCCAGCCCGGCCAGTCGGTCTCGATCACGCGGGCGCCCTTCTCGCGACAGATCCGCACGGTGTCGTCCCGGCTACCCGAGTCGAGCACCAGCACCTCGTCGCAGAAGGCGACGCTGTCGAGGCAGGGGCCGATGCGGTCGGCCTCGTCCTTGGCGATGACGCACGCCGAGATCCTCATGCCGGCGGCCCCGTCCACGGCCGTGCTTGTCCGATCAGGCGCCACCAGAGGCGTCGGAGCGGCAGGCCCCTCCGGAGCCTGCCTTCGATCTGCCGGAGCCAGAGCAGGGCGGCCGGTCGGCTCCCCGCGTAGCCCTCGAGGAAGCGCACGGCGTCCGGGCGCCCCGCGGTCATGCCCTTGAGGCGGTGCTTTGCGAGCGCGCGTCCGAGCCGGAGCAGGTTCTGCAGCCGCAGGGCATCCGGCAGCGGCCCGTCCGAGGGGCGCGCCTTGTCGAGGTCCAGGAGGAGGACCCGACCGTCCTCCGTCGCGAGGAGGTTCTTCGGATGGAGGTCGGGATGGGGAACCCCCGCGTCGTGGAGCCGGCGCACGGCGCGGCCGGCCCGCTCGTAGATCCTTCGCCGCGGGTGCCCACCCGGGACGGACCGGCCGTGGACGACGGCCTCCAGATCCCGGGCCCCCACCACCTCCTCGAGAACGAGGAAACCGCGCCATCCGATGGCGCGGTGGAGCACGACGGCCCCGACGGCCGCGGCGACGGGGACCCCCAGCGCGGCGAGCCGCCGGTGGAGGACGAGTTCGTGGAGGGGGCGCCACGTGCCGTGCATCGCCCGGCCGCGCAGGCGCCGCAGGAGGCCCCCCTTGCGGTACTCCCGGACCAGGAGAGTCCGTTCGCCGTGGTCGAGTCGCCGGAGCGGCCGCCGCCCCCCCACCGCGCTCTCCGGCAGGGCGTCGGCGTGGGCGGCGACCTCGCGCACGGCGGCCTCGTAGCCGGGAAGCCACGCGAGGAGATCGCGGTCACCGGCGCGTAGCCGGATCCCGTCCGGCACGCCGTAGCTCCGCCTCGCCGCCCGTGTCGCTGCCGACTCCGTCACGCGGTCATGGTGCCAGCGGCGTCCCGCCCGGCTACTTCAATTGCTTGCGGATCTCGACGATGGTCTTGGGGACGTCGGGGTCGCTCCCGCCCACGGCCACGTAGGCGAGGAAGGCGTCGAGGGCCTTCTCGAGGTCCTCCAACTCGTAGAGGTAGATGTTCCCGAGCATGAAGAGGATGTCGCTGTCCTCGGCCTTGAGCTTGCGCGCCTTCTCGAACGCATTGGCAGCATCGTTCCACTTCTCCTCGGCGCCGAAGGTGAGGCCGAGGCCGCGCCAGGCGTAGAACGACTTCGCGTCGAGATCGATCGCCTCGAGGTAGCTCTTCTCCGCGTCTCGGTACTTCTCCTGGAAGTAGAGGTTGTCGCCGAGCCAGACCCTGAGGTCCGGGTCCTTCGGCCGGATGTCCACCGCGCGGCGCAGGTAGTCCTCCGCCTTGGGGAAGGTCCCCAGCTGCTCGTAGTCGAACGCGCAGTTCACGAGGCCGCGGATGTTGTCCTTCTGACCCGGCAGCTTCAGCAGCTTCTCGTACCACTCGATCGCCTTGGCATACTCGGCCTTCGCGTCGTGCGTGGCGCCCATGTTCGCGTAGGCGCTGGCGTAGTTCGAATCGAGGTCGATCGCCTTCCTGAACTGGATCTGGGCGTCCGTGACCCGGCCGACCTTGAACAGGATCCAGCCGACGGACTCGATCGTCGACACGTCGGTGGGCTGGACGGCCAGCGCCTTTCGGTAGAGTTCCTCGGCCTCGGAGTACTTCTGTTCGCGCTCGCGCACCCAGGCCAACCCGTAGAGGGCCCGCGCGTTCTCCCCGTCCTTCTTCAGGACGTCGTCGTAGACGGCCGCCGCCTGCTTCAGCGCTTCCTCGTCCCCGGGCCGCCCCCGGAGGTCGGCCAGCGCGAGCAGGACGGGCGCGGCGTCGTCGGACAGGCGCCGGGCGGCGACGAGGGTGGCGATCGCCTCGTCCCGCTTGCCCGCGCCGTCCAGCGCCTCGGCCTTGACCAGGAGGGCCGCGGGGCTCTCCGGCCGCACCGTGAGGACCGTCTGTACGCGCTCCAGCGCGTCGTCGTAGCGACCGTCGAGCAGCGCGACCCGGCTCGCGGCCAGCGCGACGGCGGGGTGGTCGAGGGCGTCCTTCGCGGCCTTCTCGGCGTCGTGCAGCTTGCCCTCGGCCGCGAGCAGCTTCACCTCCATCGCGAGCGCGTACGGATCGCCCGCCTTGACCGGCCCCCGGAGGTCCTTCAGCACGTCGCGGATCTCGCCCTGCTGCCTATCGAGGAGCGCGGTCTCGAATTCCACGCGGTCGCGGGCTTCGGGGTGCTCCTTTTGCAGCAGCTTGAGCCCCTGCACGCGCTTGTCCGGCGGCTCCAGCCGCAAGCGGTGGAGCTTCATGGCCACGTCGTCCGGGAAGTCGGTCACGAAGCTCTTGTAGTCCGCGACCAGATCGGCAAGCTTCACGCCCTGCTTCAGGCTCACCTCCTGGTAGCGGACGTGCGCCATGTAGTTGTCGCGGTCGGCCTCGATGGCCTTCCAGTACGCGTCCGCCGCGGCCTCCCAGCGGCCCGCCTCGCGGTGGTTCTCACCTTCGAGGAAGGGCTTCGACTCCGTCTCGCCGGCTACCACCGCGCTGGCGAGCACCAGCGCGGCGAGGATCACGAGCGAAACGCGCTTCATTCGTCCTGACCCGCGGCCGCCTCGATGCGGAGGGCGTGCTCCCGGGCCTCCTGCTGCTCCTTGCGGGCCGCGTCCATCATGTGGTGTCGGCGCTCTTCGATCCGCTGCCGGCGGTCCTCCTGCTCCTTGAGCAGATCCCAGTCCTTGGCGGTGTTCTTGTTGCGCCCGGTCCCGGGGCGGCCCATGCCCCCGGTCCGGCCGCCGAGGCCGCCGGGGTTGCGGCCGTAGCCGCCCCGCCCGCCCCCACGACCGCCGCCCCCGCGACCGCCGCCGCCGCGACCGCCACGGGCCACGGCGTCGAGCGCCAGGCCGCCCACGATGAAGGCTCCCAGGAGAGCCACTCCGATGAGGCGCATCCGTCGTCCCATGTCCATGCTCCTCGTCAGTCCCCGTCCTGGAGCTTATCGGGGTGCTCCTTCAGGTCGTCGTTGAGCTTGCGGATCGCCGCGCTCCGGGACTTGTCCGAAGCCGACGCCCGATATCCGTAGGTCGAGCCGAGCAGGGCCTTGACGATGCCGATGCCGAGTTCCCGCGTCGTCTCGTCCGAGCTGTAGAGCAGGTCCACCAGCGACGGCACGACGGCCCGGGTACCCCCGGACAGCGCTTCGGCCGCGGCCTTCCGGGCCGGCTCGGGGCGGGACGTGTCCGCGATGATCCGGGACAAGGCCGAGGCCTGTGTCTTGCCGTCCGCGTAGCCCTCGATCAGGGCCAGCGTGTCCGCATCCAGACCGTCGGCCGGCAGCGGATGCGCCAGCTTCAGCTGAACACCGTGGTCCTTCAGCCAGTCCGCGTCGAGGCGACCCGTGATGACGATGTCGTCGAGGAGCATGCGCCCGTCGATCGCGTAGAACGCGGGACGCATCCCCTTGAACCGCGTGCCCTTGTCCTTGCCGTCCAGTTCGAAGTCGCCGACGGTCATGAACAGGTCGCCCCGTCGGATGCCGTAGGTCATCGTCAGCGCCTGGCCGCGGGTGAGCGGCACCGAGGGGGGCCTGCGGGCGATGTAGCGGAAGCCCAGGTAGTCGGAGGTGGTACCGCGCTCCCGCCAGCGGGCGCCGAACTTGATGATGCTGTTCATCCCGCCGGAGCTGCCGTCCCAGCTGTGGAAGTAGCGCTCCACCAGCGTGAACGTCGCGAACTCCTCGGACTCCGGCTCGGGAACGAGCGCTCCGCCGAGGTCCTGCTCGGCGTCCGCGACGATGCGCGCGCTCACCTCGACGTCCCCGTGCCAGGCGGCGACGTGACGGATGGCGACCGTCCCCACCAGCTCCAACCGCTGGTCGAGCCAATCGCACTTCGTCTCCTTCGAGTGCTCGATGCGGAAGAAGAGCCCCGGCTTCCAGTCCTCGAGTTGCTCCTTCGTCCGGAAATCGTACCGGATGGTCACGTCCTTGCCGTCGAGGGAGGTGACGCGCCCCTTGAAGAAGTCGTCGAGCGCGACGGGTTCCTCGGCCCACGTCTTCGTCGTTCCCGAAGCGGCCAGGACGAACGCGATCGCGGTCAGGAAAGGGGTCTTCGAAGACAGGAGAGCCGTCGGACGCATACACCCCCAGCGTACCTGCTTTCCGGGCGAGCCACACGCTACCACGCCGGATCTCGCTGAAACCCGCGGGGCGTGCGATGGTTTCGGTGATGGGCCGCCCGCTCCCGCCCAAGCCCTGGCGACCGCCCGCCCACCGTCCGGCGCGGATCCTGCTCGTCCGTCTCTCGGCGCTGGGCGACGTGATCCACGCGTTTCCCGTCCTCGCGGCGCTTCGCCGGCGCCTCCCCGACGCTCGGATCGACTGGGTCGTGGAGGACCGGTTCGAAAACCTGGTTACCACCCGGACGGAGATCCGTCGCCTGCTCGTGCTGCCGCGGCGGGCGCTTCGGACGGGGCGGGCGCGCGCACGGGCGAAAGCCCTCGTCGCCTTCGTCACGGCGCTCCGCCGGGAACGCTACGACGTCGTGCTCGACCTGCAGGGAAACTTCAAGAGCGGGGTGGTCACGCGCCTCGCCCGGGGAGCCGTGCGCTTCGGTCTCGACCGCCGCGCGGGCCGCGAGGGGAACCACCTCTTCACCACGCGGCGAGGGCTTCCGCCGCCCGCCGCCGTCCATCGGGTGGAGAGGAACCTGGCGCTGCTCTCCCTCCTCCTCGGGGAGGCGGTGGCATGGGAGGACCCGGGGCTCGGGACGGACCCGGACGCGGCGGCGGCGGCCGAGGCGGCGCTCGCACGGGGCGGCGCGAGTCCCCGTGGGTTCGTCGTGCTCCACCCCGGCACGAGCCGCTTTGGCGCCTTCAAGCGCTGGCCGGCCGATCGATTCCGCGACCTCGCCGCCCGCCTGGCCGCCGACGGGGAGGAGGTCGTGGTCACCGCGCCGCCCCAGGAGGCGGCGCTGGCCGACGAGGCCTCCGGTCGGGGCACGGCGGCGCGGCTCGTGGTGACCGACGGCCTGCCCGCGCTGTCCGAGGTGCTCGCGCGCGCCCGGCTCGTCGTGGCCGCGGACACGGGGCCGCTCCATCTCGCCGCCCTGGCCGGGACCCCGGTCCTGGGGCTCTTCGGTCCGAAGGACCCCGCCGTCTACGGACCGTGGGGACGGCGCGCCGACGGGACCGCGGGTGTCCTCGACGTGTGGGTGCGGAGCGACGTCGCCTGCCGCCCGTGCCGCCTCCGACGCTGCGGCGATCCCGTGTGCATGACGGGCATGGCCCCCGCCCGCGTGCACGCGGCGGCGATCCGCCTGCTGCGTCCCGCGTGACGGCCCCTACTCGTGGCCGTTGCCGGCGTGCCTCAACTGGAGCGTGACGCCGTCCGGGCCGAGACGGATCGAGTGCGGATGGCGGCGGCAGTCGGTGAGCACGATCCGATCCACCTTGTGACCGTCCACGATCGTGCCGTTGATCGAGAGGTTCTCGACGTCCACGATGTCGGGGGCGATGTAGGAGATGCGGCAGTGGCGCCGGCTGGTCGCGCGCCAGGGCAGGCTCTTGCGGATCCGGACGCGCTCCGCGTCGGGTTTGCGCAGCCACCCGGGCGTGCGCTTGAGCGACCAGTCGCAGTGGCGGCTCCTTCCGACGACCACGGACTCGCCCAGGCGGATGGGAAGGTGGGACCCCTCGCCGAGCTCGCCCGTCCCGCAGAGCGCGAGAACGTGACGATCGTCGTAGGGTTCTTCGGCCGAGGGGGACCCCGGGGTACCCGCGGTGTTCTTCGTCATGGCCACGGCCTTCCTGCCAGCAAACCCGGGTCCCGCAAGAACTCGGACGCGGGAGAGGGGCCGGAGCTTCCCGTCGGACTCCCGTGCGGATCCGCACGAGCGATCATCGGTGCTTCTCCAGGACGACACCGGAAACGGCCAGGTCGTCGATGCTCATCGGGGTCCACGTCCAGAGTTGGATGAGCCCCGTCCCGCCGCGCATGGGTTGGTCCGCGTCCGTGGCGTGCCCGATGCCCTTCCACGCCTCTTCCGCGCGCTCCGCGACGAGCTTGTCGTTCACGAAGAGGGCGATCTCGCCGGGACGACGCTCGATCCGGACCTTGTAGGACATCCCCGCCTCGAACGCGAAGAGGCGCCCCTGGAGGTCCTTCGAGGATCCCCAGTGATCGCGGTTGCGGCCGAAGCCGGCCGGCGGCCAGTCCCACGACTCGACGTCCGTGGGGTCCCCGAAGCCCTGGCCCATGTGGAAGGCGACGCCGCGTCCCCGCCCGTACCAGGCGACCTCCGGAGGATCGCGCTCGTCGGGGAGCTTGGGCAGGTCCGGGGGAAAGGCCCAGAGCGCGCGGTAGGCGCGGGACGTCGGGTCGGCGGAGAGCACCCCCACCTGCAGACCGTCCACGTCCACGGCAAGGAAGAACGGGCTGGTCCCGGCCAGGAGGTCGAAGGAGACCGTGATCGGGTGGGCGGGATCGAAGATCGACGGCAGGACGAGCGGGCAGTCCTTCACCAGACCTTCGGCATCGCGGAGCAGGTGCAGCCGGTGGTTGTCGGGGTTCACCGGCGTCGCCACGCCTCGGCCGGGGACGGACTCGATCGCGGCGCACGCGCGCCCGGCGCCGCTGCGGAAGATCTCGAGCTGCAGATCCGACTCCCAGTCGTAGAGGATCGTGGTCACCTCGCCGTCGCGCCGAATGGTCGCGGCGGGGAAGTCGCCCGCGAGACGCTTGTTCGCCAGCTCCGCCTCCACGGCCTCGAGCAACTGGAGCACCTCCAGCTCCTTCGACTCGAAGGTGTCCGTCAACTTGAGCTCGCTCGGGTCCCGGAGGAGCAGTCGGAGGTGGGAGTAGGCGGCGTCGTAGTTGCGATGGTCGTACTCGTACTTGGCTGAACTGATCGCCGCTCCGGCGTCCTTCTCGCGGCGGTCCTGCTGCTCGACGAGGCCGCTTCGCTGATGCTCGGCCCAGGTGCGCAACGCCGCGCCGAAGTCGGCCTTCTCGAGCGCGCCGATGGCGGCGTCCAGCTCGTCCCTGCGGGGCCGGAGGTCCGCGCCCTCGTGTTCCTCCTGCAGGTCCATGAGGAGGGCGACGGCCCTGAGGGAGGGCTCGAGCTCGCTGTCGGGCTTCGTCGCCCACCGGGCGAGCTGCTCGGGGGCCACCTCGGCGATCCGGCGGAGCTGCGACTTCCCGCGGACGGACACCCGGACGGCCCGGTCGGCGCGCCGGATGTCCTCCACGACCCACCGTCGATCGACGGTCCCGTTGCGAAGGCTCACGTCTTCGATACGGCGGTGTTCGTTCAGGTAGTCGAGCGCCAGATCGAGGAGCATGGCCTGCGCGTCCGCGACCTCCTTCAATCCCTGGAGGTCGGCGTGGAGGGGCAACGTGGGATCCACCCTCGCCAGCGCCTTGTCCACGCGCTCCCGGATCTTCTGCGGTTCGCCCTCGCGGAGGAATTCGCGGACGTCCTGGAGGATGCGGGTCCGCTCCTCGGCGATCCGTTGGCGCTGCTCCTCCTGCATCCCCACGACCGCGGTGTACAGCTCGGAGGCATGGGAGGCCAGGACGCGGTAGTTCGCCTGGTAGGCCGCGTCCCGGAAGCGGGCCAGGCGGCTCAGCGACGGTTCGTACTCGCCGGCCGCGACCATCTCCTTGACGCGCGTCTGGACCTGCCGCCACGTGGCCTCGACGGCTTCGTCCAGCGCGCTCTCGAGGGCATCGAGCCTCCCCCGGGCGTGCCGCCAGATGCGGTCCACGCTGCCGAAACCCAGGGCCTCGCCGCGGGACCACTCGTCCTTCACGGCCTCCTGGATGGCGCGCCGCTGGTCCTCGAGCTCGCGCCTCAGCGCCGCGAACGCGAAGTCGTCGAGCCGCGGGCGGATCGCCGTGGGACGGTAGTCGTTCTCCACCTCCACCACCTGGCTCTGGATCGCCTGGAGCGCGGCCAGGGCCCGCCGCGCGTCCTCGCGGGCCCGCGTCACGCCGGGATCGACCACGAAGTCGCCTTCGAGCGCGGTCGCGTGCTCCCGAAGCCCGGCCAGGTCCGCGTCGAGGTCGTTCGGTACCTGCTGGTCCTTCCGGTCCCTCACCTGGGCGAAGTGGCGCCTGGACTCCCCGATCACCGTTCCCAGCAGGTCCCGGACGAGCCACATGGCGGGACTGCGCGGCCGCCCCACCTCCTTCTCGAACGCATCGAGCTTCTGGCGCGCGGCTCCGTAGCGGGGCGTCACCGAGAGGCGATTCTGTATGGTGGGCCGGATGAGCTTCTGCACCTCCGGCAGGACCTCCCCGAGAAAGCGCCGCACCTCGGCGATCTCCCGGTCGAGCGTCCCGACCCTCGCCCGTAGCTCGTCCAGGCGCTCGGGAGAGACGCCGGACCAGAGGTCGAGCACCGAGCGCGCCTTGTCGCGCTTCGCCTGGAGGACTTCGAGGAGCAGAGCCGGCCGGTCGATGGGCGGCCGGTCTTCGGCGCTCTGGATCTCCGTCTCGGCCAGCGCGGTCGCCACGGCTTCGGTACCCCGCTGCCGCTGCTCCTTCCGCATCCGGCTCTCGTGGACGAGGACGAGCGCTCCGGCCGCCACGACGAGCACGACGGCCCCGACGGCCCCGATGCGCGTCCAGCGGCGGTAGCGGCGTCGGAGGAGGTGCGCCTCCCAGTTGCCGCGGAAACCGGCCGGCATGATGGACCGGCCGTCGAGGATCGCGTCGATGTCGCGCACGACCTCCGCGGGCGTGCGGTAGCGCAACGCCGGGTCCTTCAGCATCATGCGCTCGACGAGGTACGCCGCCTCGGGGCTCACGTCGCGGTTCAGGACGCGCAGCGGCGTGGGTTCCTGGTAGAGGACCTTGCTGATGACCTCGGCCAGGGTCCTCCCGCTGAAGGGGGGGCGGCCCGAGAGCATGGCGTAGAGCGTGGCGCCGAGGCTGTAGATGTCGCTGCGGGTGTCGGCGCGGCGGGGGTCCTGGGCCTGTTCCGGGGAGATGAACTGGGGCGTCCCGACCGTCGCGCCGTGCTGCGTCAGGCCGAGGTCCACGGGCCCCTTGGCCAGGCCGAGGTCCATGAGCTTCGGGTCGCCCTGCCGCGAGAGGACGATGTTGCCCGGCTTCACGTCCCGGTGGACCACGCCCATGCGGCGCGCGCGCTCCAGCGCGTCGGCGACCGCGCGCGTGATCTTCAGCGCATCGACCTCCGGAAGCGGCCCCCTCCGCGCCACGCGGTCCTTCAGGGACTCGCCGTGGACGAACTCCATGACCACGAAGGGGAAGCCGCCGCTCTCGCCCGCGTCCAGCGCCCGCACGATGTTGGGGTGGTCGAGACTCGCGAGGAGCTTCGCCTCCTCCTTCAGGCGCTCGACGTGGATGCTGTCCTTCGCCAGTTCGCGACGGAGGATCTTGATCGCCACGGGCCGGCCGAGGGCCCGGTGCATCGCCTTGTAGACGGTGCCCATCGACCCGCTGCCCAGCTTCTCGATGATGTCGTAGCCCTCGATCTCGTCGCGCCGGCCCTTCGGCTCCAGCCGGGCATACACGCGCCGCGCCTGCTTCTCGGCCATCCACCCGCGTTTGACCAGGATCACGGAGAGCCGCTCGTCGAGTTGGAGCTCCTCGTTCATCCTCTGCTGCAGGCGGAAGCCCTGGTCGATCTGCGCGTCGTCCACGAAGCCCTGGCGCTGGGCCTCTTGCGCGAACAGGAAGTCCTCGTTGCGGGGGCTCACTTGCGCCGGACCTCCCGCTTCGGGTCGCCGCCCGGGGGCATCTCCGGCCACGGCCGGCGCCCGCGATCGGCCAGCAGGTCGAGGCGTGAGAAGTACGGGTAGCGCTGGTGGTACTCCTTGAAGAACCGTCGCGGAATCTCCGACTTGTCCCGGTTGCCGGGCTCTCCCGGGCGGACGTTGTTGACGTTGAACATGTCCAGCAGGAGCGCGTTCAGCCGGACCACGACCACGTCCTTCAAGTCGTGGGCGAGCAACCCGGGCACGTCCACGAACGTGTCCGCGAGCGCCTGGACGCGCCGCTCGTCCACGACGTAGGAGGGCGACTCGAGGATCCCCCTCCGCGCGCCCTCGAGGAGGTCCTTCAACTCGTCCCGGAAGGGACCGCGGGCGAGCCCTCGCGACGCGCCCTGCTCCAGCGCCTCGAAGATCCGCCGACGGAGGTCCAGGTCCGTGATCTGCCCGGAGGCGAGCGCGCGCAACAGGCCGAGGCAGGCGTAGAAGCGGACGTCCCAGTCCTCCTTGGCCTTGGGGGGCTTGCCCTGTTTCGAAAGGTAGTCCTCGCACGCGGCGATGCCCTGCGGCATGGCGGCGCTCCCCAGGAGGAGGAGGAAGCCGGCGATGACGACGTCGTCGTCCACCTTGCGGATCGACTCGACGACCTGGTCGAGCAACCAGGGCTCCGGGCAGAAGAGGAGACACTGGATGGCCGCCTCCTTGGTGGCTGCCTTGGTGGACGGGGTCGTAGCCAGGTCGAACAGAGCCCGCCACTCGCCGCGGGCCTGGGACCGGAGCGCGAGGGTCCCCCGGGCGAAGGTCGCCTCGGCGCCGTCCTCGAGCTGCATCCGGATGTCCGCTCCCTCGAGGGCACGGAGGACCCGCTCCGGGGACTCCACCCACGCGGGTTTCGGCTCGGCCAGCGCCTGGAGCGCCACGGCCAGGGCGGCGGCGGCGCGGATGCGGCGATCCACGTCGTGGAGCTGCTGCACGAAGAGGGCGTCGTCGCGGTCGTTCGGCAGGAGGCCGATCGCCACGAGCGTCGCCATGCGCCCTTCGACGGAGGTGATGTTCTGGTCGGTCGGGCTGGGCGACAGCCGGTCCGTCGCGCGGAGCAGCGCCCGGGCATCCGGCGCGCCGGACTTGGCCAGCGCGAGCGCGGCGGCGACCTCGACGGCCTTGTTGCCGTCCCGGATGAGGCGTCCCAGGACCTGGATTCCGCGGTCGATCTGGCGCCGCGCCATGGTCTCCGGCTGGCGGACGATGAGGGGGTCCTTCCGCCGCGGCGGCGGGGGGATGAAGCTCGGCCCGTGGAAGCTCCCGATGGCGAGAGCCGCGAAGGCGCGCCGGTAGGGCTCGGCGCTGTGGTCGGCGAGGTCCACCAGGGGTTCCAGCACGGGCCAGAGCTGGGGGGCGTTTCCGAGCGTGTCGCGCAGCGCGGACACGGTCAGCTCGGCGTTCCAGGTCCGGCTCTCGTTCGCCTCCCGCTTGAGGACCAGGTAGTGCTTCTGGACGCTCCAGAGGCCGTAACGGTGCACGAAGAGATCGCGGGCGACGACGACCTTGTTCAGGTCGTCGTAGGAGTTCTCCAGGAGCGTGGAGATCTCATCCGCCGTCCGCGGGTCCGGATCGGGGTAGAAGACCCAGGGCGGCGGGGGCTCGAGGTCGCGCTCGACGTCGGCGCGCACGCCCCTCGGAACGCCGAAGCCCAGGAGGAGGAAGAGAGGAAGGGTTCGGAGGAGGAGGATCGCAGCCGACGGGTGGCGGGGTCCTGTCATGGACGTTCTACAGTCTATCCCCCGGACCCCGGCTCGGCCGCCGGAGCCGGGTATTCGCGACGGACGTACTCGCGCCACTCCTGGTCCAGGAGGCGCCAACTCTTGCCGTAGGTCTCCTGGACGGCGTCGTCGTGCGTCTTGTCGCGGTCCTTGTCCTCGTCGATGAAGGCACGGAACTTCTCGAGGTCGCGGCGGACCATCCAATCGACCACACTCCAACACTTCACGAGATCCGCATAGCCCAACTGGTCCTGCTCCATCTGGACGATGCGTGCCAGGGGGGGATCGAGGCCCTGGTCCACCTGCATGCGGACGGCCTCCTTCCACTTGCGGCTGTCGAGCCAGACGGGCGCACCGCTCGCGTCGGCGGCCGCCGTCCCCCCCCTGTGGACGTTGAACGTGTCCGAGTAGCCGTAGGCCTCCAGTTCCAGGTAGTAGGCGAATCCCTCGAGGAGCCAGGCCTTCGGGAAGCGGTAGTTGAATCGGAACTGGGTCAGGAGCACGAAGCCGAGGTGGTGCCCGGCGTTGCTGGTGACCGTCGCCGTCGTGTTGGGGAACTTGTACGCCCCCACCACGCCGATGGGCTGGACCCACCAGAAGGCATGCTGCCGCTGCGCCCGCGTGGCCCAGCCCCGGATCAGTTCGGAGCACTTCTCCTTGCGGTCGAAGGACTGGACGAACCGGGCGTAGACCGGTTGCTTGCCGAAAACGTGGACCTTGGCGCGGCCCTCGGCGCCGCGGGGGAATTCGTCGGGGCTGGGGGCGAGCGTGCGGAAGAAGGCGAGGGTGAGCTTCTCGCACCCGTCCTGGACCTGCTTCCCGTCCTCCTCGGGCAGATCCGTGTAGAGGTCCACGTTCGGCCCCCAGAAGTAGCGGGCGCCGGTGCGCTCGCCGGCGAGCCAGTCCATCCACGCCCGCCCCTCCTTCTCGCCGACCTTCACCCACGCGTCGCCGACCCGCGTCTCGCCGCGCCGCCGGTGGTACTCCTCCTCGGTGACGTACTCGTCGCCGTCCTTGACCAGGCCGCGATCGAGGGCGTCCTTCTCCTCCGGCGTGATCCAGCGCCCCTCGTAGGGGACGAGGCCCTTCGCCCGCATGGCCTCGGCCTGCGCAGCGGCCGCTCGCCTGGCCTTCTGCTCCGGCGTCATCCACTCCCCGTCCACCTTCACGTGACCGAGCAGCTTGTGCGCCTTGGCGTTCGTCGGGTCGAGTTGGAGGATCCGGTTGCAGATGTCGGTCAGCTCCACCTGGAAGCCGTGCTTCTCGGCCCAAACGTGTAGGGCGAGCAGGTCCTTCACCGAGTCCTTCGCGAGCCCCGCCCGGTACGTCAACTGCTCCCGGAGCGGCGGCGTCGTGTCGTCCACGCGCGCGACGTCGCTCCGGGGGATGCGCTTGCGTCCCTCGAAGGTCGTGACGATCACGATCTCCTCGTCCGTGTCGAGGACGATCTTCCCCTCGTAGACCGTGCCGTCCTTCGTCTCGACCTCGTGGGCGAGGGCGGCGCGAGGGGCACCGGGGGCGAGGATGAAGAGGAGGACGACGGCGGCTCCGGCCAGGGTTTCCGCCAGGGTTGCGGGGGCGTTGGGCATGGCGCGCCAGTATAGCCCCGGTCCCGTCAGCGCTCGGGACCGTCGGCGGCGCGCTCCGGCACGCCGCGGTCGGCGCGGCGAGGGGTCCGAAGGGCCCGGAGCGCCTCCACGATCATGAGCCCTTCCAAGAGCAGGAAGAAGACCCCGAAGACGATCACCGGCCCGTTGCGGACCTCGGCCACGAGCTGGTCGTGGAGATTCAGCACGCCGGCGTAGGTCGTCATGAGCACGAGGAACACCATGGGGACGAAGACGGGCCACACCGGCCGTCCGCGCGTCCTCAGGTGGAAGACCAGGAGGAGGAGCGTCAGACCGCCCACGAGCTGGTTCGTGGTCCCGAAGAGCGGCCAGAGGATGAAGCCGCCGCTGCCCGGGCCCTTCGCGGGATCCTGGGTGAACACGGCGAGAAGCGCCGCCGGGATCACGGCGAAGGCCCCGCCGAAGTAGCGGTTTCCGAGCACAGGAAGGCGGAACGACTCTCCCAGCTCGCCGAGGCAGAACCGCTGGATCCTCGCCGCCGTGTCGAGGGTGGTCGCCGCGAAGGAGATCACGATCACGGCGATGATGGTCTTCGCGAGCGCGAGGTCGCCGAGGAGGGGATCGAGGAGGTTCGCGGCGCCCGTCACGAAGTGGGCGATCCCCTGGTTCGCCACCGCGTGCCAGTCGGCGTAGAGTTCGTGCCAGTGCGCGGCGGAGCCCAGACCCGCGGTGACCGCGACCACGGCGAGCGTTGCCAGCACCCCTTCGCCGAGCATGCCGCCGTAGCCCACGTGGCGGGCGTCGCGCAACCGGTCGAGCTGCTTCGACGTGGTCCCGCTCGAGACGAGGCCGTGGAAGCCGCTGATGGCCCCGCAGGCGATCGTGATGAAGAGGAAGGGGACGATCATCGGAACGGAAGCGTCGAGGCCCGTGTTGAAGGCGGGCGCCACGATCGGGGGCCGCACCCAGACGACGCCCGCGACGAGCGCGGCGAGACCCAGGAAGAGCTGGTGGCTGTTGATGTAGTCCCGCGGCTGGAGGAGGACCCGCACGGGTAGGACGGAAGCCACGAAGGAGTAGAGGAGCAGGAACAGGATCCACGTGACGTTCGGACTGCCGAGGACGTGGAGCGACGGCGGCAGCGTCCCCCACTCGGGATGCCCCGCGCAGACGAACACCGCGGCGTAGAGCGCCGTCACGGCGAGGATCGATGGCCAGAGGAGCTTGCCGCCCCGCTGGTAGATCCACCACCCGACGAGGAGCGCCACGACGATTTCGAAGTTGATGGGGATCACCGACTGCGGGACGTGCACGAACAGGACGGCGATCACGAAGGCGAAGACCGCGATGATGATCCACGTCAGCAGGATCAGCACCATCAGGAAGTAGATCCGCGCCCGCGGACCGAGGATCTGTCCGGCCAGATCGCCGATGGTGCGACCGCCCCGCCGGGCGGACATGGCAAGGGCACCGAAGTCGTGCACCGCCCCGATCAGTACCGTCCCGAAGACGACCCAGAGCATGGCCGGCACCCATCCCCAGATGACGGCGATCGCGGGACCCACGATCGGCGCCGCGCCGGCGATCGAGCAGAAGTGGTGCCCGAAGAGGACGTGTCGGTTGCACGCGACGAAGTCCACGCCGTCCGGCGTCACGTGGGCCGGGGTGGGGTCGTCGGAGTCGGTGTCGTAGACGAATTTCTCGAGCCAGCGGGCATAGAAGCGGTAGCCGACCCAGAAGACGGCGAACGCCAGGATGACGAGCACGAGCGCGTTCATGCCCGAAGTGTACGACCTCGGTCCCTCGGGCGTACGCTATCGCGATGCCGACGATCTACTGCATCGGGAAGAACTACGCGGCGCACGTCCGCGAGATGGGCGACGAGGTGGCCGCCGCGGGCGAACCGGTGGTCTTCTTGAAGCCGTGGAGCGCGCGCGTCGCCGACGGGGAGGACATCCGCCTGCCGCCGGGCGGCGGCGAGATCCACCACGAAGCGGAGATCGTCGTGCGCGTCGGGCCGGACGGCCGCGCGGACGCCGTGGGTCTCGGGCTGGACCTGACGGACCGCACCCGCCAGGGCGAGGCGAAGGCCAGCGGTCTCCCCTGGGCCAGCGCGAAGGGCTTTCGGGGAAGCGCGCCCCTGGGCCCGCTCCTTCCGGCGGAAACGGTCGGACCCCTCGACCGCCTCCGCTTCCGTCTGGAGGTGAACGGCGAGGTGCGTCAGCAGGGCGACACGGCCCTCATGCTCCGTGCCGTCCCCGCTCTCCTCGCCCACCTCGACGCGTGGTTCGGCCTCCAAGCGGGCGACCTCGTCTTCACGGGAACGCCCGCGGGCGTGGGCCCGCTCCATCCGGGCGACCGCCTGCACCTCGCGCTGGAGGGACATCCGGGGGCCGCCGCGACGTTTCGCGTGCTCGATCCCGACGCGGACTGAGACCGTGGGAAGACGTCCCACGCTCGGGCGACGGCCGGCGCCAGCCGGTCGTGCAGGCCAACACTCGGAGGGTGTTGCGGGGCAGCCCAGCGCTACCGGGGCGGTTCGTTCCCACCCCCTGACTCCTACGCCTGGTCGAGCATGCCGTACTTCTCCAGCTTGCGCTGGAGGGTGAAGCGGCTGATCCCCAGGAGCTCGGAGGCGCGCGTCTTGTTGCCACGGGCGGTCCTGAGGGCCTTCAGGATCTCGCGACGCTCGACCATCTCGACCAACTCGAGGAGGTTGTGCACCTCGGACTCCGCCTCGACGCCGGGCTCGGAGAGCCCACTCCCGAGGCGGACCTGCTCGCTCAGGACGTCGGCGGTGATCACCTCCTCGCCGAGGGAGAGCATGCGCTTCACCTCGTTCTCCAGCTCGCGGATGTTCCCGGGCCAGCCGTAGGACGCGAGCTGCTCCAGCAGGCCCGCCGCGAGCCGCTGCGCCGGCTTGTCGGCACGCCCGTGGAGGCGCATGAAGTGCTCGACGAGGAGAGGGATGTCCTCCTTGCGGTCCCGGAGCGGAGGAAGCCGGATCGTCAGCACCTTGAGGCGGTAGTAGAGGTCCTCGCGGAATTCGCCGGCGCGAACCAGGCGATCCAGGTCCTTGTTGCTGGCGCTGATGATGCGGACGTCCACCTTGCGAACGGCCTTCCCCCCGACGGGGCGGATCTCGCCCTCCTGCAGGGCGCGGAGGAGGCGCTTCTGCATCTCCGGGCTCATGTCCCCGACCTCGTCGAGGAACAGCGTGCCCTTGTCGGCCAGCTCGAAGAGGCCCTTCTTGTCGCGTTCGGCGCCCGTGAACGCGCCGCGGACGTGCCCGAAGAGCTCGCTCTCGAGAAGCGTATCGGGGAGCGCCGCGCAGTTCTCGCTCAGGAAGGGGCGGCGGGCCCGCGGACCGTTGCGGTGGATGGCGCGGGCGATCAGCTCCTTGCCGGTGCCGGACTCGCCCATGATGACCACCGGCTCCTCCGTCGGGACGAGCTTGTCGAGGAGGCGGAGCACGTCCCGCATCGTGGGGGCTTCGCCGATGATCTGCGGGTACGAACGTTCGGGCTCCCCGACCGTGCGGAGGCGGTCGCGCGTCTCGCTGAGCTGGCGCTCGGTGCTCTCGACGCGGAGGCGGAGCCGGCGGTTGAGCACCTCGACCTCGTGCGCGTGCCGCTCCTTCTCCTCGAACAGGGTGGCCCGCTCGATCGCGGCGCCGGCGAGGTCCAGGTACGAAGTAAGCGTCTCGAGCTCGGGCTCGCCGAAGGCCCCCTTCTGCAGGCGGTTGTCCACGTACACCGCCCCGGTGGTCCGCCCCCGGCTGCGGAACGGCAGGGCCATCACGCTGCGGGCGCGGATGGCGTTGATGCTCAGGTTGTCGGCGAACCGCTCGTCCTCGACGGCGTTCGCCGTGAGGATCGGCTCCCCCTTCCCCATCACGGCGCGGACGATCGAGGCGGAGAAGGCACCCTCGGGCGACTGCACGTCCTCCTGCTCGAAGTTGCGGGCCACCCGGACCTCGGGGCGGTCGCCGGCGCCGCCCAGGACGAGGAACCCGCGCTCGGCCCCGGTCACCTCGACCACGTGGTCCATGATCATCTCGAGCAGCCGGTCCACGAGCAGCTCGCTGTTCAGGGCCTTCGCGATCCGCGTGAGGCGCGTCAGCCGGTCGGCCTCCACGAGCGCCTGGGTGGAGAGGCCCTCGCGGCGGCGGGCCTCGTACCCATCCCCGTATCCCGCCTCGGCCTCCGGGGCGTCCGGCGGCGGCGCCTCCTCGAACCATATGGAGGCGGAGCCCACGCTGACCCGGTCGCCCACCCTCAACGGCGCGCGGTCGATCAGCTGGCCGTTCAGACGCGTGCCGTTCTGGCTGCCCAGGTCCACGACCACGTACTGGCTGCCGGCATGCCGCTCGATCTGGCAATGGTGCCTCGACGCCCGGATGTCCAGGATGGGGACATCGTTGTCGGGGGCGCGTCCCAGTCGCAGGAGGTCCTTGTCGACCTCGTGGACGGTGCGGCGCCGGTTCTCGTCCAGGATCAGGCGGGGCACAGCGCCGAGTCTACGCGAGGAACGGGAGGGCGCACGCTGGGCATGCGGGTCATCCGGTGGCGGCGAATCCCCCGGCGGCCTCGGGGGCGGTCTCCCCCAGGTCCAGTCCGGGCGTGGTCGCGCCCTCCGAGAAGAGGGCGCTGCGCTCGCGGAGCGACAAGTTCATCCACCGCGCCCGGTCCGCGTCGGGCAGCGCGAGGAAGCGGGCCAGCCGCCGGTACTCCTCGGCCGCACGCGACGCCGGGAAGGCGGCGGTCACCGGCTCGCAGCGGAGCGGGGCCCGGACCAGGTGGGCATCGACCTGGACCGGGTCGAGGACCCGGCCGCGGTGGGCTTCCTCGAGCGCGTCCAGGATCTGGCGGGCCAGGTCGAGGCTGCGATCCACCTTCGTGGGGAGCAGCCACGCCTTCAGGTCGTGCTGCATCTTCTCCCGGAGGATCTGGAACGTGTTCATCAGGTCCGCGATGGCCTTGATCGAGTACGACTGGGTCTCGACGGGGACGACCACCTCGCGACTGGCCACCAGGGCGTTGATCGTGACGCGGCTGAGGTTCGGCGGGCAGTCGAAGACGATGAAGTGGTATCGGTCGAAGAGGTCCTCCAGCTTGGTCTGGAGGATGTACTCGCGCATGAGGCTGTCCTGGATGCGCGTATCCACGTTGCAGAGCTTGATGTCGGCCGGAATGCAGTGGACGCCTTCGATCCCGGTCTCCAGGATCACGTCCTGCGCCTCCACCTCCTCGCGCGTCAGCAGGTCGGCGCTGGTGAGGTCGAGCATGTCCGGGTCGTAGCCGAAGGAGGTCGTGAGGTTGGCCTGGGCGTCGAGGTCCACCGCGAGCACGCGGCGACCCTCGGCGGCGAGGGCGTCGGCCAGGGTGAAGACGGTCGTCGTCTTGCCGACGCCCCCCTTCTGGTTCACCACGGCCAGGCGGCGGGGGATGGCGCGCCCGCCGAGTTCCACGCAGAGCTCGGCGTGCCGGAAGGCGTACACGGGCCGCCCCTCGGCGTCCCGGGGCACCTCCCCGAGCCAGCCTCGCTCCTCCCAGGACGCGACGGTCGCGGGATCCACGCCCGCGAGGTCCGCCAGATCGGCAACCGTGAACGTTCGACTCACGCCGCGGACTGTACCGGAAGGCGCCCCCAGGCCTACCGGCGTCCGGGCGCCGTCCGCGCGAGCAGGTCCTCGGCTTCGCGCTCCACCGTGGCGACGTCGAGGACCGCGAGGCACGGGTGCCCCTCCACCACGCAGGTCCGCAGGAAGCAGGGGCTGCACGGCGCGGGCCGCCAGAGGATCCGGCGCGGGCCCGACCCCGCGGGCCCGCTGACGGCGGGGTCCGTCGCGCCGAACAGCGCGAGCACCGGCGTCCCGACGGCCGCCGCGACGTGCATGGGCCCCGTGTCGTTCGCCACGACGAGGTCGGCCTCGGCCAGGCACGCGGCGAGGAGCCCCAGGTCGGGCGTGCGTCCCGCGGCCCGGAGGATCCGGGCCCGCCGGGCGATCACGGCCTCGATGGGCGCCGTCGCCGCAGACCCGACGACGAGCACCTCGCGGCCGTTCGCCACGAGGCGGGCCGCAAGCCCCGCGAACGAGGTTCTCGGCCAGCACTTCGCCTCGCCGTACGCCGCGCCTGGCTCGAGCGCGACGAGGGGCCCGTCGCCGCGGCGGCCCAACGAGCGGAGCAGCCGGCGCGCCTCTTCCCGGAGGGCCGCGGGCGGCGCGAGCACGGGCACGTCGGTCGGCGCGGCGCCGAAGGGGCGCGCGAGGAGGCCGAACCAGCGCGTGCGGTGGACCTTCCGCCAGGGGCGCCAGCCCTCGATCGCGTGCGTGAGGAGCCGGCGCTGGAGCGGCGCCCCGAATCCCAGGCGGACGGGCACCCGCGCGAGGCGGGGTGCCAGCATGGCGCGGGCGCCGCGGGGGAACAGGACGATCGCGCCGGCGTCCAGGCCGTCGTAGGCGCGCGCGGCGTGGAGGACGCCGCCCGGCCCCCGTTCCCGGCCGATCGAGACGGTCCGGTCCACGCCGGGAAGGAGCGCGGCGAGGCCCTGGAGGGGTGGGCGGACGGCCGCCACGACCTCGGCCCCGGGGCGCGCGGCGGCGATGGCCTGGACCGCCGGTCCCGCCATGACCACGTCGCCGAGCCAGGATGGGAGGCGGAGCACGATCCGATCCAGCGCGGCGGGGGCGCGCGGCAGGACCGGAAGGGGCGAATCGCATGCGGCGGCGGCGTCCCTCACCCGGCGGCCTCCAGTGCGGGCTGGCCAGAACAGAACATAGCGCGGGCCCCTGCGGTTGCCCTTCGAGGGCGTCGGGCGGACAATCGGCCTCCCCAAGGAGGTCCATCATGCCGATTCGCGCCTCTCTCCCCTGCGCGATCCTCGCCGCCGCCGCCGCGGCCCTGCTCCTCACGGCCTGCGACACCCGTCAGAACGAGGGGTCCTACCGGGCCCGTCTCCTCGGCCGGCTGCCCGAGAAGGTCTACGACGAGCTGGAGGCCAAGGGCGCCGCCGCGATCCCCGACCTGGAGGTCCTCATGCAGGACCCGGACCCGGTCATCGCGAAGGCGGGTCTCATCATCACCGGCGAGATCAAGCCCAAGGACGCCGCCACGCCCGCCATTCCCACCGTGATCCAGGTCATGAAGCACGCCGACGCCCACGTGCGGGAGTTTGCGCGGCAGACCCTGAAGGCGCTGCAGCCCGTCTCCACGCCGCTGGTCCTCGATGCCCTGAAGAGCGGCGATCCCGACATCCGTCGGGGCGCCCTCCAGGTGACGTCGATGGGGCTGGGCAAGGAGGCCAAGGGCGGCATCCCCAAGCTGGAGCAGATCGCCAGCACCGGCGACGAGCAGGAGAAGGTCTGGGCCGCGATGGCGCTCGCCTCCATCGGGAGCGCGGCCGAGCGCTCGATCCCGACCCTGGAGCGCGCCGCCGAGAGCGTCACGAAGGAAGACGACAAGCGCATCATCAAGGGCTGCGTCAAGCGCATCCAGGACGCGCACAAGCCCGGCATGTACACGGACAGCCGGTAGCCCGGGCCGCGACCCGGACGATCGGAGACGAGATCCGCGAGCGTGGGCTGCGCGGGCGGCCGAGGTCAGACCAGCGGGTAGAGCAGCGGCCCGAGCGCGGTGCTGCCGAGGACGACGAGGATCCCGGCCAGGAGCAGTACGACCAGGATCGGGATCAACCACCACTTCTTGTTCTGGGCGAGGAAAGCGAGGAAGTCCCGGATCAGCCCCGGCTGCTTCTCGGAGGCGGCGCGGGCGAACGCGTCGGCGCCGTCGGAGGAGGGGTTCGGATCGGACGCCATCCGGGGAATCCTATCACTTCGTTTCGAAAACGAGGATCCGGGCCTCCTTCCCGCCCCGGCGCGGCGCGGCGACGAAGAGCCGGCCGGCGGCCAGGTCGAGGAGGCCGGTCCGCGCGCCGGGCGCGCTCTCGACGTCGGCGACCCGCTCCGGGGGGCCCTTCTCCGGCAGGTGGAAGACGCGCACGAGCCCCGCGCCGGCCACGGCGTAGAGCCGATGCCTGGAAGCGTCGAGGAAGAGTTCGTCCACGTCGCCCGGCCCGTCCAGCGTCGAAACGACCCCGCCGCCGGCGGTGTCGATCTGGTAGAGGCGTGACGGCCCCCGGCTCGCCACGTAGAGGCGCGCCGCCGCCTCGTCCAATGCCATCGGGAAGTTGGAGCCCGCGGGGAGGCGGTAGCGCGCGGCGACCTCGGCTTTCGCGCGGTCCACGACCACCACCTCGCGCCGCGACGGCACGTTCACGAAGGCGCGATCACCCTTCTCCTCCAACTGGAAGGACTCGGGGTGGCCGCCGACGCCGATGGTCGCCACGACCTCGCCCTTCGCCGGGTCGAGGACGGCCAGCGCGCCGCCGCTCCCGCCCCCTTCGCCGATCCAGACCCGCGCCCCCCCCGCATCCACGCGCACGTTGTCGGGGTCGTCCCGGAGCGCCACCCGGCGATGGTCGCCGAACGTCGGCCCGGAGAAGATCGTGGCCGAAGCGCCGCCTCCGGTCGTGACGACGAGCGTCCCCGAAGCCGCCAGCCACGCGACGCCCTGCGGCTCGGCGAGCCCGGGTAGGCTCGCGACCCGCTGCTTCGCGTCCAGGTCCACGATCTCGACGGTGTCGTTGCCCAGCGCGGCGACGAACAGGCGATGGCCCTTCGCGTCGAGCGCGAGGTGGTCGATCCGACCGCGCACGCCCGGCATCGGGACCTCGAACGCGAGCGCGAGCGGCGCGGGGTCGGAGGAGGACGCGTCGTCCTTCGCCTCGCACCGGCCCGTGACGAGAGCGGCGAGGACGAGCGGCAGGAGCGTCATCCTCGCGACACGGTCGTGCGACATGGGCTTCTCCTCCGCCGCATCCTAGGCCCCGGGCGGGGCCTTCGATCCAGGGCTCCGTTCCCGAGGAGGTCCCGCATGCCCGGCATCGGCCGTACCACCGCCTGGATCCTGCCCGCGGCGACGGCCGTTCTCACCCCCGCCTGCGGCGCCGCGATTGCGCGACCGTAGCTACCGCGCGTCGGCCACCCGCACGCGCACCCCCGGCACGTCCGTCGCCGCGAGCGCGCCGTCCAGCACGGCGTCGATGCGGCGGCGGATGGCGGGCGCATCGGTCGCGGCATCGATCAACGCGAGGAGGCAGGCCTCCACGCGATCGCCGGGCAACGCGGCGAGGCGCGCGTCCGCCCCGTCGAGCAGCTGCGCGCGAAACGGGGCCACCCGCGCTTCTTCGTCCGGGTCGTTCGCGGTGTCCTGGAGGAGGTCGTCCACGAGCGCGCGGAAGACGTCCACCGCGGCGCCGGGCGGCGCTTCGGGAGAGGCCACGAAACCGAGGAGCAGGCCGAGGCGCGTGGGGTCCCCCACCTGCGCGGCGAGGTACCCCACGGAGGAACGGTGGTCGCCGAGCCCGGCGTCGAGACGGGCGGCGTTCGCGAGCAACGCGGCGACGTCCTCGGGCCCGCCTTCGAGGGCGAGCACGCGCGCCGCCCCGTCCACGAGGTAGGGATCGGTTGCCGTCGCGAGAACGGTCCGCAGCGCCGCGCGGATCGCCGGTTCGATCGCGGGCGCGGCGCGCGGCCGGCCGTCCTCGTCCTCGTAGGGCGCCAGGTGCGTCGACGGGCCGAACTCGTCCCGGTCGGCGAACGCGGCGCGGAGCGCAGGTCGCTCGAGGGTGCCGGCGACGAGCGCCGCCCCGAAGCGGAAGGGGGCCTCGCGTCCGGTCTCCAGCCCCTTCTCCGCCCAACCCAGCGCGAAGGCGTCGTCGGCGAGGAGCGGGGCGACGGCATCCGGGTCCACCGGCGGCCGTGCATCGGCGGCGAGCGCGCCCAACGTCCGCCGGTTCTCCGGAGGCCAGGCGAGCACGCGCGCCGCGTCGAGGAGCCGCGGGCGCACGTCGGGGAGCGGGAAGAGCCATCCGAGCATCTCGTCGCGGTTCGCCGTGCCCTCGAGGTCGTCGGCGGGGCGGCCGTGGCGCAGATGGGTCGTGGGCGGGTCGTCGAGCATCGCCACCAGCGCGTCCGTCCGTCCTTCGTCGTGCAGGTGCTGGATCACGCTGCTCCCCAGCCGCGCGACCACCTCCTTGCTCGTGTGGGGCGGATCGCTCTCCCGCGGGCCCCGCGGCTGCAGGAGGTCGGCGCGACGACGCGCGGCGACCCGCGCGGCCAGGCCCCCTTCCGCCGCCCACTCGCCGAGAAGCGCCCGCCACGCCTCCGGCGCCCAGGGCCGCTCCCGGTCTTGCGCCACGAACGCGTCGCCGTAGACGTCGAGGAGGCGGAGGAGCTGGCCGCGCGTGAACGGATCCTCCTGCGCGCTCCAGACGCCACGGATGCCGGCCGCCATCCACGCCGCGCCGTCGGGGTCTCCCGAGGCGCGAACGAAGCCCCGCGCCACGAGCCCCTCGAGGACGTCGATCAGATCCCGGGTCGCGATGCGTTCCAGGCCCGGGACGACGTCGTGGTCCCGCCCGAGCACCTGCCACTCCTCCGGCTCGATGCGCCAGCCGCGCGCGCCCGTGTACGCCTCCACGAGCACGCCGTCCGCGTCCGGATCGCTCGACGCGGCGAGAAGCCGGGCGGCGAGAGCCCTGAGCGCCCCGTCCCCGTCCGTGGTCGCGACACGCACGAGGCCTTCGATCCGTTCCCGACCCAGGCGCCGGACGACGTAGCGGTTGTAGAGGTCCGGGACGACTTCCCCGAGCCGCGCGCGCGTCGCCGCGTCGGACACGACCTCGCCGCGGAGGACGTCGGCCAACAGGCGCGGACCCGCCGCGTACGGGAGGTCGGCGAGGGAGGAGGCGAAGGAGACGGTCGCCGCGGGCCGGCCGAGGAGCGCGATCGCGAACGAGGGGTCGCCGTGGATCAAGGCGTCCTCGGCGATGGGCGTGATGGTCGGCAACAGGTGCTCGGCGAGGAACCCCACGAGATCGCGCCGGAGCAGGCGAGAGGGCAGATCGCCGCGCGCGGCGAGGTTCGCGACAAGCCCCCCGAGGGCCTCCTCGTCGCGGCCTGCCCGGTCGAGGAGCGCCGCGACCTCGGCGTCGGAGAGGTCCCGCGCGCACGCGGCGAGGAGCGGTCCTCCCCGTTGCTCGACGAACCAGAAGTCCTCCCCCGCAGCCTCGGCCGACAGGCGCGCGGCGTGGACGGCGGCGGGATCGGTCGGATCCACGCCCCGCGCGAGCGACACCCATCCCTCGCCGGCAATCGACGGCAGGGCGAAGAGTGCCCAGGCAGAAATGGAAACGGAAAGGAGGATCGCACGCATCCCTCCTGGGAACGCCGCTCCGCCCTTCGCGGCATGGACTTCCACCGCCGTCGGGGAGACGATGCGCCCGTCCGGAGCGAGGAGCCGTCCATGCCCGTCGCCGCCCCGGCGTCCCAGATCGCCCTCTGCCCGCGTCGCGGTGCGTGCTTCGCACGGGGCGTCCGTTCCTCCGCGCCTGCGGTGAGATCGCGCCCGATCGCGTGGCCCGGGGCCTCGGGACGCCAGGTGGTGTCCTCGGCGCCCGCGGACGCCCCCTCGTAGACGCCGTCGCCGGGCGTCCCGAGGACGACGAGCCCCCGCGCGGTCGGGATGCGCCCCGGCCGTCAGCCCTCCACCCAATGGAGGGCGTCCTCCGCGTGGTCGGCGTCGTAGTACCGGACCTCGCCGCTGAAGAGCGGGGCGGAGAGTTGCGTGGCGAGGCGCTCCCAGCTGCGATCCCCGAGCACCGCGCAGCGCTCGAAGTCGCGCCGGTGCTCCCAGTCGAACCGCGCCTCCTCGAGCCACGCCCTGGGCTCCAGGCCCTCGAGGCCGCGAACGTCGAGCAGGCAGCGCAGCCGTCCGTGGTCGGCGATCTGCTTCCCGATGCCGGGTAGGACGGCGTCGTAGTCGGCCGCGCGGAGCTTCCCCGTCGCGACCAGGACGAGCAGCGTACCCTCCTGACGGTCGATCCGGATCATGGCGAAGCTCCTCGGCGATGCGTTCGCCGTCGATGCTATCGCCGGACGATGGGCGGCCGAGCGCGGCCGGGAGGCGGGCATGCGGGTTCTGTGGGCCGTGGTCCTCGTGGTCGCGACGGGCGCCTTCGCGGCGGCGCCGGACGCGGGCGAAGCGCCCGCCCGAAGCGGCGAATGCCTCGCCGTGCCCTCCCCGCTGGGAACGGTCTGGTGGGCGCCCTCCAGCGCCGCGAAGGTCCGACCCGACGCCCTCCCGCCCGAGGCGCGGGGCGAGGCCGTCCGCGTCCGCCTGGCCCGTCGCGAAACGGAAGCCGCCCCGTTGGTCCTGCGTCCCGAGGCGCCGGTCCACGGGCTGCGAATCACCGCCCCGGCGCTCGCCGGTCCCGGCGGCGCGCGCCTCGGCGACGACCACGTGGAGGTCCTCCGCGTGGGAACGGTCTTGATCGAACACCCGACCGACGCCGCGGGGGCGCCGGGCCCGTGGCCCGACCCGCTGCTTCCGCTGACGGAGCCGGTGGACCTCCCGGCCGACCGCGCCCAGGCGTTCTGGATCCGCGTCACGGCGCCGGCCGGACAGCCGGCGGGGACGTACCGCGGCGCGATCCGCCTCGCGGCCGTCGGGGCGACGGCGACCGTCCCGCTGGAGGTCACCGTCTGGGACTTCGACCTGCCCGCGGAGACGACGCTCACCACCGCGTTCGGCTTCTCGGCCGCCGAGGTCTTCCGCTACCAGCGTCTCGCGACGGAGGCCGACCGGCGGAAGGTCCTCGACCTCTACCTCGAGGATTTCGCAAAGCACCGCGTGTCGCCCTACGACCCGGCCCCGCTCGACCCGTTTCGCGTGACGTGGCCGAAGGTGCGCCCGCCGCACGCGCCGGCCGACGACTGGGAGAACCTGCGGATCGTCGGCAACGAGGTCCACGCGGGCGAGGGCGCGTGCGTCCTCTTCGACGACCGTCCCGACGAGAACGTCACCCTGGGCTACGGCCCGTTCGTCGCCATCCCGCCCCGCGGCTTCGTGGTGCGACTCTGGTTCCGCACCGCGCTCCCCCACCAGACGATCCAATTCTCCTGCAACCACTACGACGCCGACCACCACTGGCTCTCGGGGAAGAACCTCGACCTGAAACTCGCCGGGACGGGCCGCTGGCAATCCTGGGAGGGCCGCATCGACGCGTTCCCGCCCGCGGCCCGCTTCGTACGATTCTTCGCGCGCCCGACGCCCTGGACCGAGCACGGCGAGGGCATCGGTCTCGCGTGGCTCGACGACGTGTCCGTCGAGGACGCGGCGACGGGCGAGGAACTGGTCGCCGGAGGCGACTTCGAGCCGGTGCGTCGCACGGAGCCCGTCGCGTCGCCGGACGCGCTCCGCGTGGTCTTCGACTTCGACGCGTGGGACCGCGCGATGGCGAAGGCGATCGACCAGGACCACTTCAATTCGTTCCGCGTCCCCGTGCCGGGGCTCGGAGGCGGCTCCTTCTTCGACGCGGTCGAGCCGAACCTCCTCGGGTTCGGCCCGGACACGCCCGAATACCCCCTACTGCTCGGAAGCTACGCGAAGGGGTTGCAGGACCACCTTGCGCAGCGCGGCTGGCTCGACCGCGCCTACGTCTACTTCTTCGACGAGCCCGGCCCCGAGCAGTACGACGTCGTCCGCGAGCGCTTCGGGAGGCTCCAGGCGGCGGCGCCGGGCCTGGCGCGCATGCTGACCGAGCAGGTGGAGCCGGGGCTCGTCGGCGCCCCCGACATCTGGTGCTGCCTCACGCCCGAGTACGACGCGGACCGGATCGAGGCCCGACGCGCCACGGGCGAACGCTTCTGGTGGTACGTCTGCACGGCGCCCAAGGCGCCCTACGCGGGCCTCTTCATCGACCACGCCGCCCCGGAGATGCGCCTCTGGGCCTGGCAGACGTGGCAGCGCCGCCTCGACGGCCTGCTCGTCTGGCAGACGAACTACTGGAACAGCACCGCGGCCTACCCGGACCCCCGCCACCCGCAGGACCCCTACGAGGACCCGATGAGTTGGACGTCGGGCTACGGCGCGGCGCCGGGCGAGCACCACCCCTGGGGCAACGGCGACGGCCGCTTCCTCTACCCCCCGCCCGCGTGCTTCGACCCCGCGCACGAAGGTCCGGTGCTGGAGGGCCCGGTGGATTCGATCCGCTGGGAACACCTCCGCGACGGCATCGAGGACCATGAGTACCTGGCGATGCTCCGCCGGCGCCTCGACGCCGCCCGCGCGCGCGGCGACACCGCGGCCGCCGAACGCTACGCCCCCCTCCTGTCCGTCCCCGCCGCGATCAGCGAGAGCCTCACGGCCTTCGCCCCCGACGGCCGCGCCATCGAGCACCGCCGGGAGCAGGTCGCACAGGCCATCCTCGCCCTGGGCCGGTAGCCGCCGGGACCCGGCCGCCCGACCGCCGCGCCCGCTGGGGGGCCGACCCGGCGACGATCCCCCCCGTCCGCACCGTAGAGTGCGGGCATGCCGCGACGGGGATGGTGGATCGTGCCGCTGGTGGCGGCGGCCGCGGTCCTGTTCGTCTGGACCAACCATGCGAGGGGACCGGGCGAGGGCCCCCCCACGTCTCCCTCCTCGCAACGGGCCGCCGCGGGGCAGGACGCCGGCTCGCTGCGTGGCGACGCGGCGTCGTCGGGACGGGAGGGTCCCGCCGGCGGCGTCCTGGCGGGCCGCGTCGTTCCCGGGGAGCGGGGTGCGGGCGTGCCCGTGACGCTCCACCCCCTGCCCTCCTCCCGCCCCGAGGGGCCGCTCCGGCGGGTCGAGGCCGGTTGGTTCTACGAACATCTCCTCTCCGGCGACCCGCCGGTGGCGACGACGCACGCGGACGGCGGCGGGCGCTTCCGCCTGGACCACGTACCCCGCGGCGAATACGAGCTCCGAGCCGTGGGGAGCGGCGGCGAACGAGCCACGACCCGGGTCTCGGTCCCCGCCGGGACATCGCGCCGCACGCTCGTCCTCCGCCTGCCGAGCGGTCCTCCCCTGTTGCGCGGGCATGCCCGCTACGCGGACGGCCGTCCGTTCCACGGCCTCGTTCGCGTGCAGGCGACGGATCGCATGCGCATCCGGCAGGATCCGTTCGGCGTGGAGGTCTCGTACGGGACGGGGGCCTTCCCGACGGACGAGGACGGTCGCTTCGTCGTCCGGGACGTGGCGGAGGGGGAGGCCCGCCTGGTCGCCGTCGTGCCGGGCCGCGAGACGCGGGCGTCCGCCGTCGTGCGGCTGCCGTACGACGGCGCGTACGAGTTCGTCGTGGACGACGCGGCCGTCGGCGTGCTGGGCCGCGTCACCGACGCGGCGACCGGCGTCGGCATCGTACGTGCGACCGTCGAGGTGTGGGGGCGGCGTCGCCGCGGCGAGGTGCAGCGCGTCCGGACGCGTACCGACGGCGCGGGCGCCTTCCGGGTCCGCGTGCCGCACCCCGTCCGGTGGATGCGGGCGGATGCGCCCGGGTACGCCCCGCGCGTGTTCGGCGACGCCGAGGTCTGGGCGGACTGGTCGTACGAGAACACGAGCGCGTCCACGGGGCCCCGGCGGGGAGCGCCGGTTCCGTCGCCGGCCTCCCACGGGATCGAGATCGCCCTGGAGCCCGCCGCGCGCGTCCACGGCCGTGTGCTCGGCGACGGCGGCGCCCCCGTCGCCGGCATCGCCGTCTTCGCGGTGCCCGCCGACCGGGCCGCGCTCGACGAGGCGCGAAGCACCGCGGCCGACGAGCGGGGACGCTACCGCCTGGACGACCTCCCGCCCGGAGAGATCTACCTCGTCGCCGGCGGGTCGGGTCACGTCACGGAGGGCCTGGAAGGCATCGGCGAACGCGGCGGGTGGCTCCCCTCGCGCATCGCCCTCGCGCCCGGCGACGACCGGGAGCAGGACATCCGGGTCGTCGCCGGGGCCTCGCTCGCCGTGCGCGTCGTCGGACCGGAACGGGAGCCGATCCGGGGCGCGACGGTCGCCTGCCTGCCGAGCTGGAACGAACCGGCAGCGGATGGCTTCCCGTTCGGACGCTTCGGCGTGCCCTGCTTCTGGCCACAACAGACGACCGACGCGGAGGGGCGGTGTCGCTTCGAGAGCCTCCTTGCGGGCTTCCCCTACCGCGTCCAGGCGCACGCCGAGGCCTACCCCGTGAAGATCGGCGGCGCCATATGGCCGGGCACCGAGGAACAGGTCGTCGTTCTCGATCGCCCCTGTGCCCTGGACGTGCGCGTGACGACCGACGCCGGAGATCCCGTCCCGGGCGCCCGCGTCGGATTCGGGTACGGCGGCGTCGGACGGACGTGGCCGACCGGCGACGACGGCCGCGCCCACCTCGAACCCGTCGCGCCGGGCAAGCACTACCTATGGGCCGGCGCCGAGGGCTACGTGTCGCCGGAGCGATTGCCCTCCGTGGACCTCCCCGCGACGGAGGGCCGCGATGGCGACGCCGCGATCGTCCTCGCCCCGGCGGCGTGGATCGAGGGCCGCGTCGTCGTCCCCGAGAAGGACCGTGGCGGGCAGGTCAGCGTCTTCCCGCACGCGGGCGGGTCGTGGGGGAACAGCGTCGACGAGGACCTCCGCTTCCGCGTCGGTCCGCTGCGCCCCGGCCCCGTGCTTCTCGAGACCACGCTCCGCCGCGCATCCCGTCCCCAGCTACGCCTCCGCCGGGAGATCGTGGCCCCGGCGAAGGACGTCGTGCTGGATCTCGCCGAAGGGGAAGAACCGTTTCCCCAGGCCGCGCCCGTGCGCGTCTGGAACGTCCGGGTGCTGGACGCGAACGGCGACCCGGTCTCGACGGCGCAGGCGAGGCTCCGCGGCCGCTACCCCACCGGAGGCGACGTCCTCTCCCGGCCCGCTTTCTACGCCGGCCACGCGACGCGGGTCGAGGCGGGGCGCTGCTCCCCTGCCTTGTCCGTACACGCCGGGACGGACCGCGTCGTGATCGACGTCTTCCAGCCCGGTCCCGATGCGGTGGGGGGCGCGCTGTTCGACCACCCCCTGCCGCTCGAAGGAGGGGACGCGACCGTCCGGCTTCCCGCGGCGGAGGCGGTGAAGGGCAGGATGCGCTGGGAGGATGGCTTGCCGGCCGCCGGAGTACGCCTCGTCGCCGTACCGGCCGCGACGAGCGAGCCCGAGGACTGGTACGACAGCATCTACGATCGACCGTTCGCGCGGTGGTCCCGGGACACGGCGCTCGCCTCCACCCGAACGGACGCGAACGGCGCTTTCCTCCTGGAGGGGCTGGGCCCGGGAGCCGTGGACCTCGTTCCGGCGCTGCCGCCCGACGCCCTGCTCGACGGACCCACGAGGGTTTCGCCTCCTTCGAACGACGTCGAGATCGTGCTGCGCCGCGGCGTCGCGGCCTGGATCGAGGTACGGGGTCCCGACGGGCGGCCCGTCGGGGACTGCACGGTCGCCGTCCGGACGGGCCCGGAGGTGGAGAACCTCGTGGGCGGACGGACGAACGGCGCCGGGCGCTTCCGCGTCCCGGGCCTGGAGCCGGACGGATCCTACGAGCTGGAGGTCCAGCCCGAGGACGACACCGGACTGGCGACGGAGGTGCGGCGCGCCTGGGAGCCCGCGCACATCGTCGTCCGGCTGGTCCACCGGATGAGCGTCGAGGGCGAGGTGTCCGGCACGTCTGCGAGCACGATGTGCGTCTGGTGGCGCCGCGCCGCCCCGGGAGAGACGTGGGCGGGTGCTCTCGTGGGGAAAGCGGGCCGCTTCCGGATCGACCGCGTCCGCGAGGGCGAGACCGTCCTCCTCCTCGCGCTCCCCCCCGCCGCGGGGCCTCCGAAGGAGCCGTCTCCGCCGGGCGCCGTCCTCGCCCGCGCCGGCGACCACGACGTTCTCCTGATCCCGTGAGCGGCGCTCAGCGGGACACGGTCACGCGGTCGCCGGTGGTCAGGTCGACCAGGACGAGCGAGTCGTAGACGTAGTCGGTCACGATGGCGAGATCCAGGTCGGCACGGAGATCCCCTACCTTGGCGAAGAACCCGAGGAGGCCTCCGCCGACCGTCGGTCCGGAGAGCTCGGTGCGGGTCCCGGTCGCGATGTCCACGGCGATGACGTCCGCCCCCAGGCCTGCGAAGGCCACGATGCGGTTCCGGGCAGCATCGAGGCGGATGTCGTCCGCACCTCCGGTGGTCGGTCCCGGATCGCCGCTCACCGACACGGCGGTGCGAACCCCCGTGGCGACGTCGGCGACACCGATCAGGTCGCTGCCGTTGTTGAGGGTGAAGTAGAGTCGGCCGCCCACCGGGTCGAACGCCATCTGGAGCGCCGTGGTGACGCTCAAGCCGCTGCCCGTGGAGGCGTCCGCGAAGATGGAACGATCGCCGGTGAGGGCGTCGATCTGCAGGATCCCGTTCACCGAGCCGCCGATGCTCGCGAAGTACCGCCCGCCCCCCGCGTCGTAGCGGACGTCGCGCGAGAACTGGAACGACTCGCCCATGCCGACGTCCGGGAGCCGGGCGACGACGCTCATGGACGCGTTCTGAAGATTCACCCGTGCAACCTGGATCGGCGACTCCCCGTAGACGTGAACGACCCCGAGGGCGGGGTCCACCTCCAGCCGCTGCGGGCGTCCGAAGCCACCCGCCGGCTGCATCCCCTCGAGGAAGATCGAGCGATTGCCGTTGCCCGCGTTGACGGCGATCAGCGCGTCCCCGAAGTCGTTCGCGACCAGGTACCGGCCGTGCTGGAAGTCGAAGCCCACGGCGGACGCCGTCTCGAGCGCAGGCCCGGTGCCCAGGTGCCAGTCGTGGAGGGTCGCCCTCGTGTCGGTGGCGAAGTCCACGGTGAGCAGCGGCGGGCGCCCCCCCTGCCCGAGGATCGCGCGGTCGGCCCCGGTCACGACGACGTGACGCGGGTAGTCCAACGAGGGACCGTTCCCCGTCTCGGACATGAGGTCCGTCCGGTCGCCCGTGGAGAGGCTCACCGCATAGATCCGGTGGAAACCGGCGCGCGTCAGGACCAGCCGGTCGGCGAAGGGATCGCGGGCGATCTCGGTCGAGCTGTCCAGCGTCGTCCCCGTGCCCGTCACGTCATCGGCCAGGACGGTGCGATTGCCGGTGCCGAGGTCCACCGCGAAGATGGTGTGTAGGCTGAGGTCCAGCACGTACGCCGTGTCCGAGGAAGCCTCGTACACGATGCTCGCAGGAAGCTCGAAGCCGGTTCCCGTCCCCGTGGCGTCGTCGGAGAGCGTCGTGCGCGTACCCGTCGTGAGGTCCACGGCGACCACGGCGTCGATGGTGGTTTCGGTCACGAGGACGCGATTCCCCGCCGCGTCGAGCGCGAGTGCGTCCGGCGAGTTGAAGAACGTATTGGTGATCTTGGACCGGTTGCCCGTCGAGAGGTCCACGGCGATCAGGTCGTCCACGCCCTGGTCGGAGACGATCGCGCGGCCGTGGCCCGTGTCGAAGACGACATGGCGGGGGTTCTCGAACGCGACGCCGCTGCCCACGCCCACGCCGGACAGGATCCTCACCTGGCCGTTCGCGAGGTCCTTGATGACGAGTCGGGGACTGGGGTCCAGCATGAGCAGCCGGTTCGTGGCCGGGTCGTAGTCCATCGAGGTCACGGGGCCCACCTGCACCGAACGCGTGATCCTCAGGACCGGCGCGTCGGGATCCTGCTGCCCTTGGCCGTCCGTCGCGACGACCGCGACCTGGTTGAGACCGAACGTGAGGGGGACGTTGGCGCTGAAGGTCTGGAAGCCGTCCAGGCTCGTGGCGGGAACACCCCCCACCGTGACCGCCGTGATGGGTGACAGCCCGGTCGAGACGCCGCGGACGTGCAGCGTCTCCGTCTCGGTGTTGCAGACCGGCGCAGGGAAGCGCACGCGGACGAGCGGGTTCCCCCCGCCTCCGCCGCCGCTCCCTCCGCCCCCGCACCCGACGGCGACCAGCGACCCGACGATTCCGAAGAAGACGAACGCGCACCGCATGCTGGATCCCCCCGATCCGAACGAGCGGGGCGACGTTACCCGCGACCGAGGGTGCCGGACGTCCGCCAGGGGTGGACGCGCGCCGCTACCCAGGACTTCCGGGCCCCGATCCGGCCGCAGCGCCCCCGGCGTCTCCCCTGGCGGGCACGACCAGCGTCGCCTGCGTGGTTCAGAAGGTCTTGAAGTAGCGCTCCGGCGCGGGGCGGCCGGGGTGGGGCTGCCAGTAGGTCGTTGCCTCGCGGTCGAAGCGGCGCTGCATCGGGTCGCGGCCCAGCAGGCGGCGGAGCAGGCCGATCGGGGTCAGGACCAGGTAGTAGACCACCGCGAGGATCACGAAGGAGACGGCGACGCCGATCGGCCAGGTGAGGTACGCCCAGCCGAAGTAGATCGGCCGGCGCGCGGGGGGCACCGCGTAGTAGATCGCGAGCACGAATCCGCCGGCGGCGAGGAGGAGCTTCGGCACGGTGCCGAATCCCGAGCGGAGCGTCACGATTCCCGCGAGGAGCGCGAGGACGCCACCCAGGAGCAGGCCGAACCACGCCCGCATCGTCGGGCTCGGGTCCTTGGGCTTCTCGAGGATCGCCATCCGCGACTCCCTTCGCCTCAGTCCAACGCGAAGGACGCCGCGTGTCCGCGCGCCGCCTTCACCATCGCCTCGGGCTGCGCGTCCTTGTGCAGCACGAAGTCGCCGAGGACGAGGACGTCCATGTCCGTGCCGAGGAAGCACGTCCACGCGTCCTCGGGCGTGCAGACGATCGGCTCGCCGCGCACGTTGAACGAGGTGTTGACGAGCACCGGGCAGCCGGTGCGCGATTCGAACCGTTCGAGCAACCGGCGGTAGCGGTCGTGGCGGACGGGGTCCACGGTCTGGACGCGCGCCGAGTAGTCCACGTGCGTGATGGCGGGCAGGGTCGAGCGCTTCTGCTTCAGGCGGTCGAGCCCCGTCGCGCCGTTCCCTTCCACGCGCAGGCGATGGCCCTCCTTCAAGGGCGCCACGAGCAGCATGTAGGGGCTCTCGACGCCGGGCGGGAGATCGAAGACGTCGGAGGCCTTCTCCTCCAGGACGGCGGGAGCGAACGGCCGGAACGACTCGCGGAACTTGATCTTCAGGTTCATCGTGCGCTGCATCGCTCGTCCCGCGGGTCGCCGAGGATCGAGCGCGAGCCGAGCGCGCGCGGGCCGAACTCCATCCGGCCCTGGAAGAAGCCGACGACCCGGCCGGAGCCGAGGGCGTCGGCGGCAGAATCGAGGAGCACGTCCTCGTCCCGGGCTTCCTCGTAGCGTGCCCCCAACGCGTCGAGGAAGGCGCGGATCTCCTCCCTCGTCCAGGCGGGGCCCAACAGCGACCCCTGCTGGGCGTCCTGGGGAAGCGCCGTCCGGTCGTTTCCGAGCAGCTGGTGCCAGATGAAGAGCGCCACGCCCAGCGCGCCGCCCGCGTCGCCCGCGGCCGGCTGGATCCAGATCCGCTCGAACACCCTCTCGCGGAGGATCCGCCCGTTGCCCACGCAGTTGAGCGCGACGCCGCCCGCCAGGCAGAGGTCCGGGAGGCCGGTCCGCTCGCGCGCGTGCCGGGCCATGCGGAGCATGATCTCCTCGGTCACCTTCTGGATCGAGGCGGCGATGTCCATGTCCTGCTCGGTGAGCGGCGCCTCGGGCGGGCGCGGACCCCGGCCGAAGAGCCGGTCCATGCGAGGGCTCGTCATCGTGAGCCCCTGGCAGTAGCGGAAGTAGGAGAGATCGAGGCGCAGCGAACCGTCGGGCTTGAGGTCGACGAGCTTCTCCAGCATCAGGTCCGCGTAGCGCGGCTCGCCGTACGGCGCGAGCCCCATCAGCTTGTACTCGCCGAAGTTCACGCGGAAGCCGCAGAAGTACGTGAACGCGGAGTAGAGCAGCCCCAGCGAGTGCGGAAAGCGCAGCTCCTCGAGAAGCGTCACGCCCCGCCCCCGGCCCTCGCCGACGCTCGCGGTGGCCCACTCCCCCACGCCGTCGAGCGTCAACACGGCGGCTTCGTCGAAGGGCGACGGGTAGAACGCGCTTGCCGCGTGCGACTCGTGGTGTTCGGCGAAGACGAAGCGCTTCGTGTAGGCGCCGCCGAGCCCCTTGCGGATCTCGCGGGCCATGTGGAGCTTCTTGCGAAGCCACCCCGGCATGCCGTTCAGGAACGACCGGAACCCGGACGGCGCGAACGCCAGGTACGTCTCGAGCAGACGGTCGAACTTGAGGAGCGGCTTGTCGTAGAAGCCGACGTAGTCGAGGGCGGACGCGTCGAGACCCGCCTCGTCCAGGCAGGAGCGGATCGCCCGCGCGGGGAAGTCGGGGTCGTGCTTCTTGCGCGTGAACCGCTCTTCCTGCGCCGCGGCCACGATGCGTCCGTCCACCACGAGGGCGGCGGCGCTGTCGTGGTAGAAGGCCGAGATGCCGAGGATCGCCGTCACGAACCCTCCCGAAGCGCGTGGTCGAGGAGGCGGGCGACCTCCGCGCTGCCCTCCCGGTCCAGGTGACCTTCGTGGGGGTGATACCAGGGTCCCGACCCCTCCGCGTGGCGCTTCGCGAGCGCCGACGCGACATCGACGACGCGGAGGCCGCGCGCGCGGCACGTCTCGAGGATGCGCGCGCGGAGCACCTCCTGGTACCCGTGGGCGTAGGAGCCGGGCCGCTCCACGTAGGACCGCCCCGGGACGAGGGCCACGACGAAGTGGGCGCCGGCGCCGACCAGGTCCTTCTCCATGCGTCCGAGCAGCGCGTCGAAGAGCGCGAGCGCGTCGTCGTTTCGCCGGAGGAAGGCGTCGGCGGACACCCGGCCGTCGGCCTGGAAGATCCCCAACCGCCGGAAGACCTCGCGCCTTCCCAGGAAGCCCGCGATGCCCGACGGGTCGCGCGCGTCGGGGCCGCGGACCAGCATCTGGAGGTCGACCCGGCCCGCCCCCAGAGGCTTCCTCTCGCGAGGGACGGGGACGCGCTCCAGGACCAGCTCGCCGCCGCGGAGCGCGAAGCGCGGCTTGGCGTGGGACGCCTGGAGGGGGAAGGGGCGGGGGTTGTCGAAGACGTCGTTGATCAGGCAGACGAGGAGGATCACCACGTCCGGATGGAGCGGCAGGACCGCGCGCTCCACGAGGAGCACCTCCTGGTCCGTGCTGTAGCCGGGAACGCCGAAGTTCAGCACCTCGTCGCCTTCCGGCAACTCGCCGGCCAGGCGGCGGGCGATGGTGTCCTCGTCCCCGACGCCGAGACCGAACGTGAACGAATCGCCGACCAGGGCGATCCGCCGTCCCGCCCCGTGCGCCGCGGGGGGCGGACCGCGGAAGCCGTGCGGCCCGACCGTGTAGGCGACGTCGAAGTCGTGGTGGCGGTGGCGGCCGCGCCAACCCGGCACGAGACGCCACCCCAGGATCCGGTCGTAGGCGATCAGCCCGGGGTCCATCGCGTCGCTCTGCTCGATCCGGGCGCGCTGCCAGGAAAGCAGGAACTCCGCGGCGACGAGGGCGAAGACGGTGGCGAGGCAGACGGCGAGGGAAGCGAACAGGACCTTCCGCGCGCGTGTCACGCCTCGTCCCTGTCTCCCCGAAACGACGGCCGGTGCACCACCTGGGAGAGCAGGCGGAGGTCTTCGCAGAGCTCCCGGATGCCCTCGGGCCTCAGCGCCTGCTCGGCGTCGGACTTCGCCGTCTCGGGATGGACGTGCACCTCCACCATCACGCCGTCGGCGCCCGCCGCGCAGGCCGCGCGGGCCATCGCCGGGACGTAGCGCGCGTGCCCCGTGGCGTGGCTCGGATCCGCGATGACCGGGAGGTGCGAGCGACTGCGGACGACCGGCACCGAGGAGAGGTCGAGCACGTTCCGCGTCGCGGAGTCGAATCCGCGGATCCCCCGCTCGCAGAGCACCACGTGGGGGTTGCCCTGGGCCAGGATGTACTCCGCGGCGAGGAGCCAGTCGCTGACCGTGGCGGACCGCCCGCGCTTGAGCAGCACGGGATGCCCGGACCGGCCCACCTCGACGAGGAGGTCGAAGTTGCTCATGTTCCGGGTGCCGATCTGGATCATGTCGGCGTTCGAGACCACGGCCTCGATGTGGCGGGGGTCGAGCACCTCCGTCACGGTCGGGATCCCGACCTCCAGCGACACCTGCCGGAGCATCTTGAGCCCCTCGACGCCGAGTCCCCGGAAGGAGTACGGGCTCGTGCGGGGCTTCCACGCCCCGCCCCGGAGGATGTGGCCGCCGGCGTCCTTCACGGCGCGGGCCGTGTCGCGGAGCGTCGTGTAGTCCTCGATGGCGCAGGGCCCGGCGATCACCGCGAAATCGCCCCCGCCGATCTTCACGCCGCCGACGCTCACGACGGTCGGCTCCTTCTGGTGCTCCAGACCCGCCAGCGAGTAGGGCGGCGTGATGGGCACGATCTTGTGGACGCCCCGGAAGATGTGCACGGGCACCTCGCGGATGCGGTCGAGTTCGCCCAACACGGTGAGGATCGCGCGGCCCGCTTCCACCGTCATCTCGGCCCGACAGCCCGCCGTCTCGACCATCTCGATGACGCGCTGGCGGTCCGCCTCGGTGGCCTGGTGGGTGAAGATGATCAGCATGGGATCCGGATCCTATCCCGCCCACCCCGTCGCGCCCTCTGGGGGTCGGCCCGCGAAGGCCGTGCCGCCACCGGCTCCAACCCGCGCCGGACGCCGGGGTCGCGCTCCCGCCCCGGGGCCCTGCCTTCCTTCCTCTTTACGACGCGCCGCGCCCCTCGGCCGCCCCGGTTGGGTACCGTACCGGCATGCGAACACCCCTGATCGCCGGAAACTGGAAGATGAACGGCCTCGCGACCGACGCACGGCGGTGGGCCGAGGCGGCCGCGAAGGCGGCGGAGGGCGCGCCCAACGAGGTGGCGCTGTTCCCCCCCTTCCCCTGGCTCTCCCTGGTGGCAGAGGTCGTCGGCGCGCCCGACGGCGCCGTGCAGCTCGGCGCGCAGACGTGCGCCACCGAACCGTACGGCGCCTTCACCGGCCAGGTGTCCGCGGCGATGCTCGCCGACGTCGGCTGCCGCTACGTGCTCTGCGGCCACAGCGAGCGGCGCCACGGCCGGGGGGAGACGGACGACGTCGTGGCCGCCCAGATGGTCCGGGCGCTGGAGGAAGGCCTCGTGCCGGTGGTGTGCGTGGGCGAGACCCTCGAGGAGCGGCGGGCGATGCAGGCCCACGCGGTGGTCCTCCGCCAGGTCGATGCCACCCTCGACGCCCTCCCCGGCCCCGACGCCCCCCTCGTGGTCGCCTACGAGCCGGTCTGGGCCATCGGGACGGGCGTCACCGCGGCCCCCGAGGAGGCCCAGGAGGCCCACGGCTGGATCCGCGCGCGGGTCCGGGAGAAGGCCCGGAGCCGGGCCGAAGGCCTGAGAATCCTCTACGGCGGCAGCGTGAAGCCGGGCAACATAGGTCGCTTGCTCGCGGCCCCGGACGTGGACGGCGGCCTGATCGGGGGGGCGTCGCTCGACCCGGACGCCTTCGCCACGTTGATCGCGGCCACGCCCGAGTCCGAGAGCCCGTAGCCCCCGACCCCGACCGAGGCATCCACCCGTGGAACCGACCCTCCTCCTCAGCATCCCGACTCTCGGCGCCGTCGTCGACGTCTTCAAGGGGGCGATCTACGTCGTCTTCGTCCTCATCGCGCTCATCATGACGGTCGTGATCCTCCTCCAGGAGGGGCAAGGCGGGGGCCTCGGCGGGGCCTTCGGCGGCGCGGCGGCCGACACGTTCGGCGTGAAGGCGGGCACCGTGAACAAGTTCACGTCCTACCTCGCGACCGGCTTCCTCGGGCTCGCGCTCCTCTACGCCGGGCTCACCGCGCGAAGCGGCGCGCCCGCCTCGATCGAGTTGGCGCCGCCCTCCGTCCCCGCCGGCGGGGCGCTCGAGGGCGGCCCTGGAGAGGCGGTGCACGACACGGACCAGCCGGCCGAGGGGCAACCGGCGGAGGGGCAGCCGACCAAGGGCCAGCCCGCCGAGGGCAGCGGCGAGACGCCCCCGGCGCCGCCCCCCGGGGGCGGCACGCCGCCCGACGGGGGAAGCGGCGGCAACGGCGACGGGTAGACCCGCGTGAGCCCGACGCCGCTGGCCTCCATGACCGGTACGGGCGCGGCGGCGCTCGAGCACGACCTCGGCCGCTTCGAGGCCGAGGCGCGATCGGTCAACCACCGCTTCCTCAAGACGTCCGTCCGAAGCCAGGGGCCGCTGCCGCCCATCGACGCCGTCGCCGAGCGCGCGGTGAAGGAGCAGGTGGCGCGCGGCCACGTCACGGTCTTCGTGCGCTACGTGCCCGCCGCCTCCTCGGACGCTGTGCGGGTGAACGAAGGGGCGTTCGCCGCCGGCGCCGAGCGTCTCCGCGATCTGGCGGACCGCCACGATCTCGGGTCCCCCGCCGTCGGCGACGTCCTGCAACTGCCCGGCGTGCTCGGCGACAGCGCCGCCGTGCGGGCGGACGCCAAGCGCATCCTGGCACCGGCGAGCGAAGCCCTGACGCAGGCCGTCGAGGCCATGGTCGCCACCCGCCGCCGCGAGGGCGCGCTGCTCGCCGAGGAGATCGGCCGCCTGTTGGCGGCGATCCGGGACAGCCTCCGCGTCGTCGAGAAGCGTGCCGATGACGTCCCCCGGGCGATCCAGGCGCGGCTCCAGGCCCGCATCACGGACCTGCTCCGGGACAGCCCGGCCTCCGTGGACGAGGCGCAGGTGGCCCGGGAGGCCGCCGTCCTCGCCGACCGGGCCGACGTGAGGGAGGAGACGGCCCGGCTCGCCGCCCACCTCGTCCACGCGGAGGAGGTGCTGGCCGAGGGCGGGGCCGTCGGGCGTACGCTCGACTTCCTCGTCCAGGAGATGCACCGGGAGGCGAACACCATCGGGAGCAAGTGCGCGGACCTCGAGATCTCGCGAACCGTCGTCGCCCTCAAGGCCGACGTGGAGCGCCTGCGTGAGCAGGTCCAGAACATCGAATGACCGCTCGGGGCCGCCTCCTCGTCCTCTCCGGGCCCAGCGGCGCGGGCAAGACGACCATCGCCCGGAACCTCCTCCGGGACCCGGCGTTCCGCCGGGCGCGCACCGCCACGACGCGCTCGCCGCGCGGGGAGGAACGACCCGGCGTCGCCTACGACTTCCTGAGCCAGGACGCCTTCGCCGCCGGCGTGGCCCGGGGCGACTTCCTGGAGACGGCCGAGGTGTACGGGCACCGCTACGGCACGCCCCGGGCGAACCTGGAGGCCGTGCAGCAGAGCGGCCGGACGGCCCTGCTGGTTCTCGACGTGCAGGGAGCCCGGACCTTGCGCGAGATGGCCGTGGAGGGCACCTTCGTCTTCGTGGCGGCGCCCAGCGAGGCGGCGCTCCGCGCCCGGCTCGAGGCCCGGGGCGAGGACGACGAGGCAACCATCCGGCGGCGGCTCGAAGCCGCCGCGCGGGAGGCCGAGGAGGCCCGGCACTTCGATCTGGTCATCGTGAACGACGACGTGGACGCCGCCACCCGGCGGCTTGCCCGCGAGGCGGGTCTCGACTGGACGCCCGCCCGCCAATGAGAGGAGACCCATGGAGGAGAAGATCCGCATCATCGACGAGCTCGAGGCGAAGGTCGGCGGGCGGTTCCAGCTGACGGCGCTGCTGCAGAAGCGCATCCGCGAGCTGGTCGCCGGCGCCCCGCGCCTCGTGGACATCCGGTCGGACAACCCCATCGACATCGCGATCGAGGAGGTTCGCGCCGGGAAGATCGAGCTCGTCGCCGAGGACGCCGAGTAGCCGGGAGCCGGTTCCGTGGCAAATGTCGTCCTCGGCGTCAGCGGCAGCATCGCCGCCTGGAAGGCGTGCGACGTGGCCTCCAAACTCGTGCAGCAGGGGCACCGGGTCGACGTCGTGATGACACGGGCCGCGCGCCGCTTCGTGGGCCCGCTCTCGTTCTCGGCCCTCACGCACCGCCGCGTGTTCCTGGACGAAGGCTGGGGCGAGGGCCCCGACCCCCACGACCACCTACGGGCCACGCAGGAGGCGGCTTTGTTGCTCGTCGCGCCGCTCACCGCGAACCAGATGGCGAAGTTCGCACACGGCATCGCCGACGAGATCCTCTCCTCCACGTACCTGGCCGCGGCGTGCCCCGTGCTCGTCGCGCCGGCCATGAACACGCGGATGTGGGAGCACGCGCGCACGCGCGAGAACCTGGGGACCCTCGACGACGACGGTGTGCAGATCGTCGGGCCGGGGACGGGATTCCTCAGCGAAGGGGAGATGGGCCCGGGACGCATGGCCGAACCGGAGGCCATCCTCGAAGCCGCGGCGCGCTGGATGTAGCGCGCCAACCGCTTTCGGCCCGTTCGTGGGCAGTTCGCCTATCGAACTCCTTCCTCGCCTCCGATCCAAGGGGACGGCATGGCACGCTCCCCCGCCGCCTCCCGCTTGGCTCCTGCCCGCGCGGAAGAACCGCGGGCCGAGGAGCCCGTGGGCCTGGAACTCCTGGGCGTCGCGCTCTGCCTGGGCGGCGTCGTGCTGGCGGCCGCGCTCGCGAGCTACGGCCCGCCGGGACCGGGGCTGAGGAACGTCGCCGGCGGGGTCGGCAGGGGGCTCGCCGGGGCGATGACGCGCGCGGTGGGCGTCGGCGTGTGGGTCTTCCCCGCCGCGGGGATCGTCTGGGGCCTCGCGTGCGTCCGCGGTCGCAGTCCGCGGCGCTGGTGGGTTCGGGCGCTTCTCCTCCTGCCGCTCGCCGCCCTCCTCGGCGCCTTCGGTGCGCTCCTGCTCCGGGAGACCGCGATCCCCGGCCTCGAACGGTCCGGCCCCGGCGGCTACGTCGGCGTGGCGTTCGCGGCCGGGCTCTACCGCTCCTTCGGCCGCGTCGCCGGCCTCGTCGTCCTCGGGGGCGTCCTGGGCCTGCTCCGCCTCGTGACCGACGTCTCCTTCCGCCGGGTGACGCTGGCGATCGTCCGCTACGCCGGCGAGCGGATCGCGCGGGGCGAGGCGGCGGACGCGGCGACCCTGGAGGAGGACGAGGAGTGGGAGGAGGAGGAGGAAGCGGCGGACGCGGCGCCCGAACCGCCGGCGCCCCGCCGCTCCACGCCGGCCCGCTCCCCCGACGCGGCCGCCCCGCGGCCGCGCCCGGCGCCCCGCGCGGCGCCGCGGCCCAAGAAGGCGAAGAGGAAGCCGCCCGTCCGCCGCCAGGTCGGCGCGTACGTCTTCCCCCCCACCGACCTCCTCGACGCCGGGGAGGTGCACGACCCGGAGACCCTCCGGCGGGAGATCGAGACGAACGCCAAGGTGCTCGGCGAGGCCCTCCGCTCGTTCGGCGTCGAGGCGCGGGTCGTCTCCAGCACGCGCGGGCCGGTCATCACCTTCTTCGAGATCGCGATCGGGTCGGGCATCCGGCTGAACCGCGTGACGGCCCTCGCCGACGACCTGGCGATCGCCCTCAAGGCGCCGAGCGTGCGCATCGTGGCGCCGATCCCGGGCCGCAGCACGGTCGGGGTCGAGGTTCCGAACCTCACCCGTGAGACGGTGTGCTTCCGCGACGTCGCCGAGGAGGCGTCCTCGGTCGCGGACCGGAAGTCCTTGCCCGTCTACATCGGCCGCGACACGGCGGGCCGCCCGCTCGTCGAGGACCTCGCGACGATGCCCCACATCCTGATCGCGGGCGCGACGGGTTCGGGCAAGAGCGTCTGCATCAACTCGATCCTGCTTTCGGTCCTCTACACGCGCACCCCGGACGAGGTGAGCCTCATCCTGATCGACCCGAAGCAGGTCGAGCTCTCCTTCTTCGAAGGCATCCCCCACCTGCTCACGCCCGTCGTGACCGACATGAAGCGCGCGGCGAAGATCCTCGAGTGGGCCGTGGACAAGATGGAGGAGCGCTACAGCCTGCTCCTCGCCGCGGGCGTGCGGAACATCGGCGGCTACAACGCGCTCTCCAAGGAGAAGATCGCCGAGACGCGGGAACGAGCCGTGTTGAGCGAGGAGGAGGCCCCCGAGAGGCTCGCCCAGGTCGTGATCGTCGTGGACGAGCTCGCCGACCTCATGATGACGAGCGGGAAGGACGTCGAACTGGCGATCACCCGCCTCGCCCAGAAGAGCCGCGCGGTCGGCATCCACATCATTCTCGCGACGCAGCGCCCCTCGACGAACGTCATCACGGGGCTCATCAAGGCGAACATGCCGACGCGCATCGCCTTCTGCGTCTCGAGCAAGATCGACAGCCGGGTGATTCTCGACGCCAACGGCGCCGACAAGCTGCTCGGCATGGGCGACATGCTCTACATGAGCCCGCGAAGCCTCCACCTGAGGCGCGCGCAGGGCGCCCTCGTGACGGACGGCGAGGTGCGGGCCGTCGTCGATTGGCTCAAGGCGAACGGCCCGGAACCGGCGTACCAGGACCTCCTCGCGGCCAAGCGGGAGGGACTGGGCGATCCGATGGAAGAGGACGACCTCTACGACGACGCGGTACGCGCCGTCCTGACGACGCGGCTCGGGAGCGCCAGCATGCTCCAGCGCCGGCTGAGCGTCGGGTACACGCGCGCTTCGCGGCTCGTCGACATGATGTGCGACCGGGGCGTCGTGGGACCGCACGTGGGCAGCAAGGCCCGCGAGGTGCTGCTGACGCTCGAAGAATGGGAAGCGATGCGGGCCGAGGAGCGGGGCGAGGCCCCGGCTCCCTCGACCGCGTTCGAGGACGACGACGATGATCGGTGCGTGGACGAATCCTGGGAGTGACGACGGCGGCCGGCCGGAGGGGCCGGGCTCGGCGGCGGCCGCGGCGACCATGCCGCCCGAGCAGGGGCCGGTGGGTTTAGGATCCCCGGTGATGACCGGGTCCACGCACCGCCCGAGCGCGCTGGGGGTCCCCGCCCTCGTGTTCGTCCTGCTGGTGGTCCAGCTGGTCGAGGCGTTCCGGGGGTTCCACCTCCCGCACCCGGGCCTGCTGGGCTTCCTGGAGGCCCCCGGGACCCTTCTCGGCCTGGGCGGCGTGCTCGTGCTCCTCGTGCTGCTGGCCTGGCTGCTGTTGGGCTGGTCCGGGCGGGATCCCGCGAGTCGCCCCGGCCCGGCCGGGCTCTTGATCCCGCTCTTCGGGACGCTGGCGCTGGGCCTCGCCGTGGCGGGCATCTGCGGACTGCTCGGCGGCGAAGCCGCGGGGGGGCGCTGGGGAGCGGGGCTCGGCAGCTTCCTGCAGGAGACCGTCCTCGGGACCGTCGGGAGCCTGTTCCTGCTCGTCCTGATGGCGGCACCGGCGGGCATCCTGGCCTTCACGCCGATCCTCCAGGCCGCGGCCGCGCCCTCGGGCGCTCCGGCCTCGGGCCTCGAGGGGCTCGACCCGCCGCCGGGGCTCTACGAGGGCTCGGCCTCGCGCCACGGCGAGGCCGGGTACCCGGAGCGCCGCTACGACGAGGAAGGCAACGAGATCCCGATGGTCTTCAACGGCCGGGACGTCGGCCCGATCCGCTACCTCCCGGAGGAAGCGGCGACCGCCGTCCTCGAGGACGAGGAGGAGGACGATCCGGGGGCCGTCGCCGTCGAGGAGGACGAAGAGGAGCTCGACGTCGACGACGCGGGGGCGCTGCCCGACGGCGTCCGCTGGGTGGACGGCGGGAGCGACGCCGAGGACGACGCGGAGGACGAGGACGAGGCGGAAGAGGACGACGCCCTCGAAGCGGAGCCAGCGGAGCCCGAGGCCGAGCGCCTGTCCCCCGGCGTGCGCTTCGCCGACGAGGCGGAGCCCGAGCCCGAGGACGAGCAAGAAGAGGTGGACGACAGGCCCCTCCCGGCGGGGGTCCGGTACGCCGACGAGGTCGACGAGGAGGTCGACGACGAGGTCGACGACGAGGTCGACGAGGAGGTCGACGAGGAGGTCGCGGAGGAGGGCGACGAGGGCGAGGAATGGGAGGACGAGCAGGCGGTCGCCGCGGACGCCGACGAGTACGCGGCGCTGCTCGAGGAGGAAGCCGGGGAGGAAGAGGAGGAGGAGGAGGAGGTCGAGGACGAGGACGAGGCCCCCGACGAGGAGGACGCCGCCCGGGCGCGCTACCGCGCGAAGCTCGACGTCTCCGGCTTCTTCGACGACGCGCCGGCCCCGCCGTTCGCGAGCGAGGGCATCGACCGGGTCGAGAACGCCGCCGAGGCCGGAGGCCGCGGCACGGCCGTCACGCGTCAGCCGGCCGGCGAGCCGAAGCCGGACGCGGGCGGGAAGGCTCCGGCCCGGAAGGCGGCGGCAAGGAAGAAGACCGCGACCCGGAAGACCGAGCCCCGGAAGACCGAGCCCGAGCCGACCGAAGAAGACGACGCCGAGGGCCGCGAAGAAGAAGGCCCCGGCGAAGAAGAAGCCCGTCGCCCGCAAGGGCGCGGCGCCGGCGACGGACGCCGACCTCCTGGAACAGGCTGCCGAGGTCGCCTTCGAGCGGGGCGCCGCCTCGTCCGTGCTCCTGAGCCGCAGGCTCGGCATCGGATACGCCCGGGCGAGGGGCCTCATGGACGCCCTGGTCCGAGAGGGCCTCCTCGGCACCATGACGTCGAGCGGCGCCCGGCCGCTGCTCCTCTCCCGCGAGGAGTGGGACGCGCGGCGATAGCCCTGGCCCCGGAGGGGTCGGGCCTTGACAGGGCTCGCCCCGGCCCGACCCTTGCCGGGTTGATGTCCGATTCCGCCCCCGCCCGCTCCGTCCGCGGCCGCGTCGCCCTGGTGTCGCTCGGCTGCGCCAAGAACCTCGTGGACAGCGAGGGACTGGTGGGACATCTCGAGGCGGCGGGGTTCGCCCTCGCCGACCGCCTCGACGGGGCCGACCTGGCCCTGGTCAACACCTGCGGGTTCATCGAACCCGCGAAGCAGGAGAGCATCGAGACGATCCTCCGGGTGGCCCGCCACAAGGAGTACGGGCGCCTGCGCGGCGTCCTCGTCGCCGGCTGCCTCGTCGAGCGCTACCTCGACGACCTGGCCCGGGACATCCCCGAGGTGGACCGGTGGCTGCCGTTCAGGGACTACGGCGCGATCGTCGAGGCGGCCGAGTCGTTGATGGGACTCCCGCAGGTGCGCCCGCGGACGCCCGAGCGCGTCCTGCTCACGCCGTCGCCCTTCGCCTACCTCAAGGTCAGCGAGGGCTGCGACCAGAAGTGCACCTTCTGCGCGATCCCGGGCATCCGGGGACGGCTCGCGAGCCGCACGATCGAGGCGAACGTCGAGGACGCGAAGCGCATCGCCGCGCTCGGGGTCCGGGAGATCAACGTCGTCTCGCAGGACACCACGGCGTACGGACGCGACCTCTACGGGAAGCCGCGCCTGGTCGAACTGCTCCGGGAGCTGACGCGGATCGAGGGCCCCTCCTGGTGGCGCCTGCTCTACCTCTACCCCACGGTCCTCCGCGACGACCTGCTGGAGGAGATCGCGGCCAACCCGCGAATCGTGAACTACGTGGACCTCCCGCTCCAGCACATGAGCACGCCGGTGCTGCGCCGGATGCGGCGCGGTACGACGGGCGAGAAGCAGCGCGCTCTCCTCGAGCGGATCCGCCGGATCGTCCCCGACGTCGCCGTCCGGACCACGCTGATCGCGGGCTTCCCCGGGGAAACCGACGCCGACCACGGGGCGAACCTGGACGCCGTGCGCGCCGGGCTCTTCGACCGGCTGGGGGTCTTCGCCTTCAGCCGGGAGGAGGGGACGCCCTCCCACGACCTGGACGGCCAGGTGCCCCTGGAGGTCGCCGAGGCCCGGCGGGACGCCCTGATGGCCGCGCAGCAGGAGGTCCATTTTGCGTGGAGCGAGGCCCGCGTGGGCCGCACGCTCGACGTGCTGATCCTCGAAGTGGACCCGTTCTCCGGCACGGCCCGCGGCCGCACGGCCTGGGACGCCCCCGACGTGGACGGGGAGGTGCACGTCCAGGACGCCCGCGCGCTGGAGGTGGGCAGCCTGGCGGCCGTGAGGGTGACGGGGCGGCGCGACTACGACCTCGTGGGCGTGCCGTCCCGCGGCTGACCGTGCGTAGAATCCCCGCCATGGGCTGGGCCAATCGGATCACCATCGCGCGAGCGGCCCTGACGCTCGTCCTGTGGGCGCTGCTGACCGTCGCCTCGCCGGAGCCGAGCCGGGCCATGTGGTGGGCGACGTTCGGGCTCTTCGTGGTGACCGCCCTCTCCGACGCCGTGGACGGCCTCGTCGCGCGGCACTTCGGCGAGGTGAGCGTGTTCGGCCGCATCGCGGACCCGCTCGTGGACAAGCTCCTCGTCCTGGGCACGATGGTCGTGCTGCTCGGCGTGGCCGGGACGTCGCGCGTGCTCCCCGCCTGGGCCGTCGCGCTGATGATGGCCCGTGAGGTCATCGTGACGGCGCTCCGCGGCGCCGTCGAGGGGACGGGGGTCTCGTTCCAGGCCCTGCCGCTGGGAAAGCTCAAGATGCTGCTCCAGAGCTTCGCCCTGGGCGGCGTGTTCCTCTGCGGCGCCGGCGTGGATGTCGTATCGCGGTCGCTCGTCGGCGGCCCGGACGCGCCCTGGAGCGCGACGCACCTCGTCGTGCTGCTGGCGACGCTGGTGACCGTCGTCTCCGGCATCGACTACGCGGTCCGTGCGTGGCGCCTGCTACGCCATGACTGAGGCGCCGCCGGGCAGGTTCGCCCGCCTCCTGCTCACGGCGTTCGGGGCGGGCCTCTCGCCGCTCGCTCCCGGCACCGTCGCGTCGCTGCTCACGGCGGGACTGATCGCCCTGGCCGGCTCGCGTCCTTTGCTGGGCGTCGCCGCGGCGCTCGCCTGCTTCGCCTACGGCACGGTGGTGACCCTCCTCTACGGCGGCCGCGCCCACCGCCCCGACGGGCGGGGGGATCCGGGCTGGGTGGTGAGCGACGAGGTGGCGGGCCAGGCCATCGCCTCGGCCGCCGCGCTCGCCATCGGCGGGCCCTGGGCCCACGCCGCCGCCTTCGTGCTGTTCCGCGCCTTCGACATCGCGAAGCCCTGGCCGGTCGGGCCCCTCGAACGCGTGCCGGGTGGTGCGGGCGTGCTCCTCGACGACCTGGCCGCGGGAGCGATCGCCGGGGCGATCGTGCTCGGCGCGGGCCTGGCGGGCCTCTTCGCGTAGCCGAAGCAGCGTAGGGAAGGGGCGGCGTCCTATACTCCCCCGGACGACCTCACGGAAGGAGCGCCCCATGGCCGAGGGCCGGAATCCGGATCGGGACTCGAACGCAGGAGACCGCCCTCGCCGCCCCCGGCAAGGGGAGAAGAAGCCGCCGGTCGCCAAGCCCGTCCCGCCGATCCGGCCCCCCGTCGCGAAGCCGGTCGCGCCCGTGAAACCGCCGGTCGCCCGGCCGGTTCCCCCGGCGGCCAAGCCCGTCGAGCCCGGCCGGCCCCCGGCGGCCAAGCCCGTCGAGCCCGGCCGGCCCCCGGCGGCCAAGCCCGTGGCCCCCGCCCGCGCCCCCGTCGCGAAACCGGTCGCGAAACCGGTCGCGAAACCGGTCGCGAAGCCGGTCGCGCCAGCGAAGGCGCCGGCCGCCCCGGCCAAGCCGCCGTCGCGCTCGTCGCGCGGTGGCGGGCGGATGGCCGAGCAGGAGGTGGGACGCGTGGGGCGCGGCGGTCGCGGGGCGCGAGGCAGCGCTCCCGGGATGTCCCAGGCGCTCAAGACGGCGCTCGTGTCGGCGGCGGTCACCTTCGGGGTCTTGGCGATCGCGGTGCTCGCGGGCCGTCCGAAGACCGGAGACCCCGAGGGCGCCTTCAACAATGCGGGCATGCTCGCCGCCCAGAGGCTCGCGAGCATCTCCCTCTGGGCCGGCGAGTCCTCGAACCGGGGAGAGAGCCCGATCGTCCAGGCGAAGCAGATCGTCGTGGATCTCTTCGGCGACCGCGGGCGCGACTTCTGGAACCGGTACGAGGAAGAGGCCCAGCGCGACTTCGAGGGCCTGGATCAAGAGGAGATCGCCGAGCTCAAGAAGAAGAAGGATCGCTGGAACGACGCCCGCAGGAAGTGGGAGAGCGGCGGCACCACCGAGAGCACGGACCACCGGGAGCAGCAGGCGCTGCTCGGCAAGATCCAGAGCACGGCCGACGCAGCCGCCCAGGCGGGCGACAACCGCGTCCTCGGAATGTGGATCCGGGAGGCCACGAACCCGGAGGGTGCGTACGTCGTCGGCGTCCCCTCATCGAGCGCGATCGCCTACACCTGGGACCCCCGGAAGGGGAACTGGGTGGACGGCACGGTGACGGTAGGGAGCAAGCGCTGGGATGCGCGGATCTTCGGCGCCGCCGTCCCCGGTACGTCGAAGCCGGCGCTCCGGGCCCACGTGGCGCTGCTCAAGGCCCCCCTGGAGGGTTCGGGCGGCGGCGCCAGCGGTATCGGGCTCGCCATGCTCTTCCTGGGCCCCATGGTCGTGGGCGGCCTCGCGTACGGCCTCGTGAACGGGTTCACCGGCAACGTCCGGGCGCTCGCCCGTGAGGTCGATCGCCTCGGCACGAAGGGCGACCCGAGCCGCACGCTCCGCGTCCAGGGGCCGGAGGCGTCGGCGGTCGCCCGCGCGGTGGAGCGGATGGTCGCGAACCTCGAGTTCCGCAGCAAGCACGGCGATGAGGACATCGACGAGATCGCCGACCGGGAGCGCGCGGTCGCGGAGGAGGTCCACGGCGCCCTCATGCGCAAGAACCCGCCCCGTCTCTCCGACTACGAGGTCGAGACGCTCTTCAAGCCGGGCTTCGAGATCGGCGGCGACCACTTCGAGTACTTCCCGATCGACCAGGACCACCTGGGCGTGATCCTTCTCGACACGAACGTGCGCGGCATCACGGCGGCCCTGGTCCAGGCGAGCACGCGTTCCTATGTGCGTAGCGCCGCGCCGGGTGTCCTTTCGCCTGCCAAGGTCCTCCGCACCGTGAACAAGAGCCTCGCGGGCGAACTGCCTCCGGGGCGCCACGTCACCGCGCTCTACGTGGTCATCAACACGCGTGACGGCAAGGCCACCCTGGCCAGCGCCGGACACCTCCCGCTCCTGGTCTACCGCCACGCCGCAGGCAAGATCGCCAAGGTCAACCCCGAAGGCATCGCGCTCGGCCTCGACGAGGGGCCCCTCTTCGACCGCTCGCTCGAGGAGGGCGATATCCCGCTGGAGGTCGGCGACCGGATCGTGCTCTATACCGACGGTGTCCTGAAGGTGCAGAACGAGGAAGGCGAGGAGTACGGCGAGTCGCGCTTCTACCAGGCGGTCGCGAAGGAGGCGCCCAAGAACTCCCAGGCGTTCGTGAACTTCGTCGGCGGAGGGATCGATCAGTTCCACTTGAACACCCCGCAGAACGACGACATCACGATCTCGACCGTGAAGCGCCTCAAGTGACGGACGGCGCCGCGCCCCACCCCCGGGACGACCTCACTCTCGGGGCGTTCCAGCGGCGGATCGAGCACCTCTACGGCGACCGGGATCGGGCCCGGGGGCTGGAGAAGACCTTCCTCTGGTTCGTGGAGGAGGTGGGCGAGCTGGCCCGGGCGCTGAAGCGGGACGATGCCGAGAACCTCCGGGTCGAGTTCTCCGACGTCCTGGCCTGGCTCGTGACGCTCGCCAACCTGGCCGGAATCGAGGTGGCCGAGGTCGCCGGCCGCTACGTGGCCGGGTGCCCCCGCTGCCACGAGGCGCCGTGCGCCTGCCCGCGGCGGTAGCGCCCCCTCGGCCGCGCTCCCGGGCCTTCATACCGGACTCACACCTAGCCGGTGGCCATACTGGGCGACGCAAGGTATGCTTCGGACGGTTCGAGGCGACGAGCATTCCTCCCTCCTGCCGCCTTCGAGTCGCGTGAACGGGTGACGGCCCCCCGTCGAGCCTTGGCTCCGGGGGGTCGGTTCATTTTCCGGGCCCTGGGGCCGATCGCCGCCCCGCGCCCCGCGAGGATCCTGGGCCCTGGGGGGGTGGCCCGTACCATGGCGCGGTCCTCGGCCGGGAGGGGCGGTCGATCCACGTCGGCGCGGGACGGAGGCTTTGGCGATGCGGTGGGACCGTTGGAGGCGAGCCGGCCCCGGAATCGCTCTGCTGGTGCTGCTCGGCCCCTTGACCGCGGCCCTTGCGGGCGGCTCCGCGGCGTCCCCTCCCCCCCCACCACCCCCTCCTCCGACGCTCCCGACGCCGACCACCCCGCGGCCCCCGCCGAGCGCCGCGCCCGGGGGGGCCGCGGCCATCCGGCTCGATCCCCGCTACGCCTCGACCGTGGACTGCAGTCCCGTTCGGACGCAGCACACCCTCGTGGTCACCGTCTACGACCGCGGCGGCAACCCGGTACCGGGGCAGCGCGTGGAGTGGATCCTCGCCCGCTACCCCGAAGCCGTCGGCGACATCGTCGCCGTGGACGACGCGGGGGTCGGCGCCGCCGGGGGCAAGAGGGACAACCACCACGCCGTCTCCGTCACGAACAGCCGCGTGGAGTTGGTGGACCGCGGCAACGACTACCCGGTCGTGGACCGCAGCGGCCATCGCCTTCCCGATCTCGCCGTGGGCCGCGGCCAGACGTGGCTGACCGTCACGGCGACGCGCGAAGGCGTGACCGATCTCGTGATCATCGTGCCCGGCATCCGCGACGGGCAAAGGCACAAGATCTTCGCAAAGGTGATCTGGGCGGACTACCACGTGGTCTTCCCGGAGGATTCGGTGAACCTCCTTCCCGAGACCGAACACCGGATGCCGGTGCGCGTGACGCGGACCGACGGGACCGGCATCCCCGGTGTCGCGATCGAAGCCGAGGTGCTCGACGGCCCCGACGCCGTCTTCGCCGAGTCGGGCGAGCGCACGACGCACCTCCTCACCGACGCGAACGGCGACGCGGCGACGACCCTCCGGAACGTCGCGGGCGCGCCGGGAGTGAACCGCGTGCGCTTCACGGCGCTGGGCAGCTTCTACGGCGATACCTGCCCGCGTTCCGCCATCGTGGCCAAGACCTGGCAGCAGGTCGTGCTGGAAGTGACCTGCCGCTATCCCGACCGCCCGGAGGCATTCGCCGGCAAGCCCTTCCGGACGCTCGTGACCGTCCGGAACGTGGGCCAGGCGCCGGCCGAGAACGTGGTCCTCGACGACCGCCCCCAGGGCGGCCTCGCCATCGACGGCGCGAACCCGTTCCCCGTGCGCGTGGGAACGCTGGCGCCGGGGCAGTCGCATACGCAACCGGTACGCATGGTCGCCGGCGCGCCGGGGACGTACGCAAACCGCGTGATCGCGACGTCCACGTCGGGGGAGGCCCGCTCGGAGAACGTCTGCCGCATCCAGGTCGTGCAGGGCATCCTCGACGTGACGAAGACCTGCCGGCCCGAGGTGGCGAACACGGGGGACAAGGTGACCTTCTCGGTGGTCGTCTCGAACCGGGGAGGAGCACCGCTGGAGCATGTGCGGGTCCGCGACCTGTACCCGCATGCCATCGAGCCGGCGAGCCAGGGCGAGGTGGACCTGGGGACGATGCTTCCGGGCGAGAGTCAGGAGATCGTGTTCACGGGGATCGCCCGGGAACCGGGGCGCCACGTGAACCGCGCCCGGGCGACCGCGGACGGCGTGCCGGCCGAGGAGGCGAGCTGCGAGTTCCGGGTCGTCGCCTGCGACCTCGAGATGACCCTGGAGGGGCCGGCGCAGGTCTACTTCAACGAGCCGACCACGTTCAAGCTGACGGTGCGCAACGCCGGCGACGGTCCGGGCGAGGGGTGCACCGTGCGGGTAACGGCTGGTGCGTGTCTCGGGAGCGCGGTGCGCGACTTCGTCCTGGGCACCCTTCCGCCGGGCGAAGGCTGGTCGCAGGAGTTCACCCTGGTCGGTACGCAGGTCGGCTCCTGCCGCATCCAGGCCGACGCCTCGTGCGGCGAACGGTGCCAGACGCGGGAGGAGCGCGCGGTCCAGGTGACGGGGCTGCCGGCCCTCCAGGTGGAGATGGTGGACAAGAGCGTGGACGGCAGCGAGGCGGGCATCTTCCGCGTGGGCGAGACCTTCCTCTACCGCCTCACGGTCCTCAACGACATCGGCACGGAGCCGACGCCCGAGCTCGTGGCGAGCTGGCGGCTTCCGCCGGAGCTGGAGTTCGTCTCCGCGCGGAGCGACCGCGACGCGAGCGTCGAGGGGAACGGCACCTTCGCGCAGTCGGACAAGTTCACACTGGGCATCCGGGAGCAGATCACCTTCGAAGTCGTCGTCCGCGTCCTGTCCGTTCCGCGCTCGGGGTTCGTCGTGACGACCGCGATCGTGAGCCGCGCGTCGGACGGCATGGAGTTGTCCTCCGAGACGGAGAACACCTCCATCCGGCCCTAGCCGGCGAACACCATGCGCACGCTCCGCTCCCTCCTGTTCCTCGGCCTCATCCTCCCGCTCACCCTCGTCGGTTTCACGTTCACCATGGTGGGGCTCCTCTTCCCCCGCCGCCTCGGGCTCGACTACCCCGTCGCCCGCGCGTGGGCCCGGTGTCTCGTCTGGACGGCGGGGTGCCGCGTGCGGGTGGAGGGCCACGAGAACGTGCTTCGCGGGCACGAGCATCTCATCGTCGCGAATCACGCGTCGATCCTCGACCCTCCCGTCCTGATCGGGTGGCTGCCCACGAGGCTGCGCTTCGTGATGAAGCGCGAGCTCGCCTGGCTCCCGTTCGTGGGCTGGTACGCAAAGGCCGCGGGCCACTTCTTCGTGGATCGCGAGCGCACCCGCGCGGGGAAGGAGACGGTCCGGGCGGCGGCCACCACGGCGCACGGCGCTCCCCGCTGCCTGGTCGTCTTCCCCGAGGGGACGCGCAGCGCCGACGGCCGGCTCCAGGCGCTCAAGACCGGGTCCTTCGAGCTGGCCCTCGCCGCGGGCCTCCCGCTCCAGCCCGTCGCGCTCCTCGGCACCCACCCCATCCTGCCGAAAGGCTCGTGGGGTCCGCGGCGGGGGGGCACGGCGACGCTCCGGATCGGCCCCCCGATCCACTGGGAGGACCTCGAGGGCAGTACCGGCCGCCGCGCGCTCGCGACCCGCGCCCGCGAAGCCCTTCTCGCCTTGGGGGTGCCCGACGGGTCCGAGACGGCCTGACGCGCCCCGAGCCGTCGCCCCGTGCCGGTACAGTCGCGCGCGACGGGAGGGCGCGCGCGTGCTGGTCGTGGGCATCGACGAAGCCGGGTACGGGCCGAAGCTCGGCCCGCTCGTGATCGGCCTCGTCGCCGTCCGGCTCGCTCCGGGGGAGGAGCCCCTCGCCCGGCGGCTCTCCGGGCTCGTCGTCCGCCGGCCGAGGCGCCTTCGCCGCCCCTTGCCGGTCCCGGTGGACGACTCGAAGACGATCCATCGGCGCTTCGGTCGCGAAGGGCTCGTTCGCGCCGCCGCGCTCCACGCCGCCGCGAGAGACCGCACGTTCCCCACCCGGTTCGGCCCCTTCCTCGACGGCGCGTCGGACGTGCCCTGCGCCCACTTCGCCACCCGTCCCTGGTACGCGAACCTCGCGAGCGTGGCGGTCCCCGCACACCCTCCCCTCCCGGCACTCCGCGCGCGCTTCGAGGCCCGGGGGGTCGAAGCGGTGGCGCTCCGCGTCCGGCCCGTGGACGCCGCGGACCTGAACGCCGGCTTCGACCGGACGGGGAACAAGGCGAGCGTGCTCGGTCTCGCCGCCGGCGAGACGCTCCTTGCCTTCCTGGAGACCGTGCCCGACCGAGACGTCGCCGTCCGCTTCGACCGCCAGGGCGGACGCCTCGACTACGGGGCCTACCTGGGCCAACTCTTCCCCTTCGCGAACGTCCTCCCCCGCCCGGCCCCCCGCGGCGAGGCCCACTACGAGGTGCGCCTCCCCGACCGCCGCATCGAGGTTCGCTTCGTGACCCACGGCGACCAGAAGCACCTCACCGTCGCCTGGGCTTCCACGGCCGCGAAGTTGACCCGCGAGCTCTTCATGGACGCGCTGAACGCCTGGTTCACGGGCCGCGCCCCCGGCGTCCAGCCCACCGCCGGCTACCACCAGGACGGCCTGCGCTTCCTCGCCGAGGTCGAGCCCGTCCTCGCCGCCGAGGGCATCTTGCCCCACACCTTCGTCCGCGCGCGGTAGGAGCCGGCCGGACGCGGCATGCGCTCGTGGACGGGCGTCGAGGGGGGGTACCGCGGGTACCGGGCGTCGTGTGGTCTCGTACGGTCTGGTCGGTCAGTGTTCGGAGGGTCGGTCCTTCCAGCGATTGCGGGCCGGGAAGTCGAGGCACAGCGCTGGAAACACCTTTCCGACAATGTCCTCCTCGATTTCCGGCCAGCCGATGGCGGGCCCCGACCGAAGCACGAGGCCGTACGGCTTCTCCGGCGCCTCCTCGATGCCGGAAGCCCCGTCGCGGTCCCTGAACATCCGGTAGGTCTCGCTGGTGGACGTGATCTTCGTCCCCCAGGAGATGGCCGCCGTCTCTTCGACGGAGCCCTCACGTTCCTCGTGGGAACGGTCCGTCCCCACGCTCCGGGCCGAGCGCCCCTCTACGCGGAACTCCACGGATTCCCCTGGCTGAAGCTCCTCCCAGAGCTCCCTGGCCGCAAGCACGACGGCGTCTCGGGTCTTCAGGAGCGAGTCATCCACATCGATCGCGAATAGGCGGTCTCCACTGACCACGTAGAACCTGGGAGATACCCCAGACCCTGGCGAAGTCGTCGGTGTCTCACCCCCGGAGCACGCCACCAGCGCGACGGCCAGAGCCGCCATGCCCAGCATGGTGACCCGCATTCGTATCTCCCTGGGCGTACCCGCACGGCCGTCCCGAAGCCCGAATCGCATCGGCGATATGCCCCGTGACGGCGTCACGGTAGCGGTCCATGGTTCCAGACCGGCACGGGGTGGCGCTCGTGTCTGGCCGAGAGGTGGGGCGCTCCATGCACCCGACAGCGCTACTCACGGTCGTCCTCCGCGGGGACGTCGAGATAGCGGGCCGCAATCTCAGCCTCGGACTCGCTCTCGCCAGTCCCCTGTTCCTTCTGGAGGCGCTTCTGCTCGGCCTTGTCGCGCCGCTTCTTCTCCTTGCGCTTCTTCCGCGCTCGCTTCTCGTAGGTTTCGCCCACTCTCGATCTCCGCCAACCGTGCTCCCACGAGGGGAATGGCCATACAGGGTAAGGGGAGTACGGAGGCAGGGCCGGTTTCGTCTGGCCCGGCCTGGCGAAGGTCCTCAGGGGGCATGAGGGTACCGAGCCCAGCCGGTGTGGGTGCCGAAGCCCGGTTTCATGGGCGTACCGTGGGGTACCGGGCTTCGTCGGTCGCTACCGAGGCGCCGCCTGCCGCCGCACGCCATGGTCAAGAACGATTCAACGACCGACGCCGTTCGCCTCCTCCTCGGGGGGATGAGGCGTGCGCGTCCAAGCCTCCCCCGGCGCGTCGCGAGTCGCGATCCAACCCGGCGGCAAGTCCGACACCTCGGCCACAGTGGGGTCCAGGGCGACCATGTGCTCCAGGCAGACAACGCGCCCGTCTTCGACGCTGGCATCCGTGGACCCGATGAACTGCCACCCGTGGTCGTCCTCGTCGTGACCCACGAGCAGGATCGGCTCCTCGCCGTCCAGGACCTGCCGCATCGTCAGGGTCGCGCAGTTCCGAGGCTGATCGAAGGGCCAGTCGTCCGCAGCCATGTCCACCTCCCGGCCATCGGGTTGGACCCGGCGCGCCGACGCACGCCAGACGGCGAGTGAGTCTACGAGCATCGGGATCGCGGTCCTCCCCCTCTCGGCCAGCCTCTTGGCCAGACCCGCCGCCGCTCGGTGCCGACGAAGCTCGGCGGAGGCGGCGCGCGACTCGCCTGGCGCGGCGATCGAGGCCCGGAAATGCGGGGCTCGGCGGGCGGACGGATGGAGCCCCGGGGAAGGTTCGAACTCCCGCCCCCCCGCGTTGCATGGGGTGGCGGATCCGCCGGGAAGCCCAGGAGATGGGCCTATGTGGGCGGTGGTGCAGCCTGCCCGGTCCCTGGCATGGCCAGCAGGTGGGCTGCTCCGTGCGGGTGTGGGCCGCCTGACTTCGATGCATGCCAGGGGGATCGTCGCGGGACTCAGGCTCCGCGTAGAATGCCTGCCATGGCCTTTGATCGCATCACCTTCGACGTGGACGTGATGGGCGGGCGCGCCTGTATTCGCGGCATGCGCATCTCCGCGTCCCTGATCGTCCGACAGATCGCTCACGGCGCGACCGTGGAGGAGGTGCTCGCGGACTATCCCGATCTCGAACGCGAGGACGTGGAGCAGGCCCTCCAGTACGCCGCCTGGGTGGCTTCCGAGCAGATCCTCGCCGGTTGACCCGTGCGGTTCCTGGCGGACATGGGTGTGTCCCGGCGGGTGACGGAGCACCTCCGTCATTCCGGGCATGATGTCCTCCACCTGCGCGACGAGAAGCTACAGCGTCTTCCCGATGACGAGATCTTCGCCAAGGCCATTGCGGAGAGCCGGGTCATCCTGACCTTCGATCTCGATTTCGGCGAGATCGCGGCGCGCTGCACGGACTCCTGGACGAGCGTGGTGGTGTTCCGCCTGGCCAACGCCACGAGTCCGCACGTGATCGACAGACTCGCCGCTACGCTCCCGCGTCTCGGCGACGCGCTGGACACCGGTGCGGTGGTGGTCGTGGAAGAGAGCCGCGTGCGGATCCGCCACCTGCCGATCCAGCCCACGGAGTAGCGGTTTCCTCGGCGGGAGACGCCACCTCCGGTCCCTGGGCAGGACTCCGGGGTACCCCGCCGACCCGGTCCTCGGCCGCGCCCCCCCGCTTGGCCAGCCTCTTGGCCAAACCCACCGCCGTTCGTTGCCCTTGCGTGCCGTTCGGTGCCGACGAAGCTCGGCGGAGGCGGTGGCGGAGGTGCCTGGCGCGGCGCTCGAAGCCCGGAAATGTGGGGCCCGGCAGGCGGACGGATGGAGCCCCGGGTGAGGTTCGAACTCACGACCCCCGCTTTACGAAAGCGGTGCTCTACCGCTGAGCTACCAGGGCGTCTGCCGTCGGGAGCAGCGTACCCTAGAATCCGTGCCGGTGGAGTCAACCGCAGGCCGCCCCCCCTCCAGGATGAGTACCGAAACGACCCGTCCCGGGATCTGCCCGCGCTGCGGGACTCCCGTAACCCGATCGTTCAAGTTCTGTCCGGCCTGCGCCTGCCGGCTCCAAGCGTCCGCGCTGCCGCCGCTGGAGACGCCACGGTCGAACGGGACGTGGCTCCGTGCCCTGGTCCTCCTCGTCTTCGGGCTTCTGGTCGTCGCGGTGATCGCGACGGGGTTCCTCGTCTTCCGGCCTCCTCCGGCGCCGGTTGCGGCCACCCCCCGGGCCGAGGTTCCCCGTCCCCTCGACGCACCCCTCCGCGTGGACGACAGCCTCCTGCACAACATGGTGCCCCTGGACCGACAACCGGCCCGGAAGGAGACCCTGAAGTTCGGCGGCAGGACGGCCGAGTTCCTGGTGCTCGTCGATCACATGCGCATCCTCCGCTACGAGGTGACGCGCGGGATGTACGCGGAGTACGTGCGGGACTGCCAGGAGCATCCGGAGCACATCCCCGACCTGCTCCAGGAGCTGTGGAACCCGCCCACGACCCTACCCGTGGAGCCCACGCCGCTTCCCATCCCCAAGGGGAGCTCGGAAGCCGAGAAGGAGCAGATCGAGGACCTGAACGACCGAGCGGAGAGCGAATACCAGCAGGCCCGGGCCCTCATCGAGCAGCGACAGTACGCCGCCGCGCGCTACATCGACACCTGGTGGGAGCGGCTGGCCGCCCACGTGAAGGAAACCCAGGACCGGGTCGTCGAGAAACCGATCGACCTCCGCCGGCTCCGCATGGCGCCCTCGCCCGCCTGGCAGAAGCGCCTCCTCGTGCCGCCGACGTGGATCCAGGCCACGATCTTCGAGGAATACGACGACTGGTCCCTGCCGAAGGAGCAGGGTGAGATCCCGGAGAACTACCCCGTCACGAACGTGAGCTGGTACGACGCCGCGGCGTTCGCCGAGTGGGCCACGAAGAAGCTCGGCCTGGAGGAGGACGAAGCCTTCCGCCTCCCGACGTGGATCGAGTGGATGCGCGCGGGACGCGGCGGACTGGTCGGCCAGGACGGGCAGCCCAACTACCACTACCCCTGGGGCACGGAACCGCTGGTCTACGCGTGCAACAACCTCAACTTCTGGCGGGGCGTCTCCGGCACCGGGTTGCTGCAGGTGGACTACCGGTACAGCGAGGGCGGCGGCGGACAGACGCCCGAGCACCTGTGGGCCATGTCCGGCAACGCGTGGGAGTGGACCGGGAACGTCTACGACACCTACGAGCCGGTGGGAGCCGATCCCAAGGCAGGGATTCCTCCCAAGTACCTGCGAGCCATTCCGGTGCTGGACCCGCTGCGCGTCCAGCGCGCCGCCATCATGGGCGGCAGCTACCGGGAGTCGATCGGCGACTGCCGCGTGGACCTCGAGTCGCAGGAGTTCCACTCCAAGTGGGAACGGTTCGAGGACGTCGGCTTCCGGCTCTACCTCCCCGGGTACGGATCCTCGAGTCCGCTCCTCGATAGGTAGCCGGTGGCCGGATCGGCGCCGCCTCCCAACATCGACGCCACCGGGCGTCGTCACCGCATGGCGGTGGCCGTGGTCGGCTGCGTGCTCTACGCGGCGGGGATCGCGTGGGTCGCGGCGTCGAATCCGCCGGCGGGGCTGAGGGCGTTGCTCGCCCTGCCCGCGTTCCTCGCGGCGCTCGGCTTCTTCCAGGCGCAGTCCGGAACCTGAGTCGTCGAGGCGGCGCGCGGGACGCGCGAACAAGACGGGCGGCACCAGCGAATCGAGGATGCCTCGCTCGTGGCCGCGTTGCGACGCCGGGCGCGCGGCGTGTGGGCGCGGAGCATCCTCGTCACGGCCCTTGCGACGGCGGCGGCGTACCTCGTCGGGTGACGACGCCTACTGCGCCATGAACTCCCGCGAACGGACGCGGACGCTCTTCGCCGCTCGCGCGTCGAGCCGGCTCTCCTTGCGGGCAACGACGCGGCGGAGCTTCTTCTCCCAGACCATCTGCACGCACTCCGACATGTACGGACAGTTCTGCGTCCGGCAGACGTAGCTCTCGCTTCCGAAGCAGTCCTTCTTCTTCGCCATGGTCCTCTCGCGGGTGGCGCATCGTACGGGGCGGGGAGGCATCCCCGCAAGGGTGCCGCCCCGTCCCCCATCACCATCGGCAGGCGGGACCCTCGCCTCAAGGGCCCGTCGCGGCCCGGGCCCGGGATTCCGGCGCTCGTAGGCCGGTGTACGGCCTACGAATCGGCAGCCGCCGAGACATCCCCGTGATGATCCCGTGGCCGCCCGAGCACGAAAAAAGGCGGCGCGAAGGCTCGAGGCCTCCGCGCCGCCCCGGGTCGGGGTCGCCCCCGCGCGAGCGCTACATGCCGGGCTTCTGGGCGACCGGCAGCCGGTGCGCCTTGAAGAGGTCCAGCCGCTGGACGGGCGAGAGCCCGCGCGCGCGGCCGAGCGCAAGCAACGCTGCATGGGCGACGTCGCCGTCGCCGCTCGCGGTGTCGATGAGCGCCTGGATCGCGTCGGGGCTCGACGGCTGCACGGCGAGCACGTTCCCGAGGGCTTCCGCCGCGGCCATCTTGATGGCGTCGCCCTCGCCCTCGAGGAGGACCTGGGTCAACGCGTCGAGGCCGCCCGCGCGGATGTTCCCGAGCGCCTTCACCGCCGCGAGCCTCAACTCGGGCGTGGGCCCCTCGAGCGCCGCGTTCGCGAGCGGCGCGACGGCGGCGGAGAGGTCGAAGGTGCGGCAGGAGAAGTCCGTGGTCGCGAAAGCGTTCGCGGCGCGCTCGGCCATGCGGTTCGCGCGCTCGCGATCAGGGTTGAGGTCGCCGGCTTCGGCCGCCGCGGTGACGGTGTCCACCACGTTCGCGGTCTCGAGCGGCACCGTGATGAAGCCCGCGATATCGTCGCCGTACTTCTTCTTGAAGAAGTCCTGCAACTCGCCGACCTTCGACTCCCGCGTCTCGGCAAGGAGCACCACGATCCGCATGTCCTTCGTGCGGACGTCGTGCTTGAGGTCGTCGATGACGGCGATCGCGGACGTGAGCCGGTCGCTCGGGATGGTGTAGGCGGGGTTGCCCAGGTCGGCGCGGACGACGATCACGTCGAGCGTCGGCGCGCTCTTCGCCATCGAGACGCCGCGCGCGCCGGTCGCGGCCTGCGACGCGACGAACCCGGAGTGGGCGAGGTCCATCACGAGGCGACCGCGCGTGTCCTCGCGGTCATCGACCACGAGCACCTGACGCACCGCGCGCTCGGAGGCCGCGCGGGCGGCCAGGTTGACGACCTTGTCCGCGTTGGCCAGGCCGTCCTTGGGGCTCATCTGGAGCGCGGCGATCGCCGCGAAGTAGTTGACGCGGCGGTCCGGGGCGATCAGCGCAGCGCCGAGCGGGTGGTTCGCCAGCGACTCGCTGCCGTACGTCTTGGCGACGAGGTCGATCGCCTCGATCGCGACGTCCCAGTCCCGGTCCCTGAGCGCCTGGCGCAGCGCCTCGGTGGCGGCGCCGAAGCCCTGGCTCTCGGCGATGTCGGCCGCCGTGCCGAGCACCTCGGGGACACCCTCCATCCCGGCCTCGCGCTGCGCATCGGCCTCGGCCTTCTGGGCCAGGAGGGAGCGAACCAGCAGGGCCTGGGCGTCCTTGTTCACGGGGGAGAGCGAGAGGGCGTCCGTCGCCGCCTGCTCCGCCATCTGGAACCGGTATAGGTAGGCCGGGACTTCGTAGCGGACGAGGTCGCCGCCCTCCCAGCGCCAGATGTTCTTCAGGACTTCGAAGGACGAGAGCACGGTGGGATCGTTGGCGTAGTACCGCTGTCCCAGGGCCGTGTATGCGTCGGTCGCGGCCATGGTGGTCAACTGCCCGCCGATCTTCGAGAGCGCCGTCTCGGCCTTCTCGCGGGCGAACGCGTCCTCGGTCGTCTCCTTCAGCCGAAGGAGCCCCGGGACGGCGATCTCGTCGCCGATGTCGCCGAGCACGCCGGCCGCGTTGCCGGCCATCCGGGCGTTGTCGCTCTGGAGGACCTGCAGCAGCGGCGGGACGGCCGCCACGCCGATCCGCTGCAGGGCGAACATCGTGTTCACCACGACGGCGGCGTCGGTGCGGGCCAGGTACATGTAGAGGTAGGGCACCGCGACGTCGCCGGAGGACCGGAGGCGCAGGCCCGCGGCTCGACGCTGGTCGAGGTGTTCGCCGTTCACCGCGGCGTTGGCCAGCTCCTGGATCTTGTCCGGGTCGAGCCTCTCGTTGCGGGCGACCGGGCGCGCCTTGTCGAGCAGGTACTTCAGCAGACGTTCATCGTCGCCCTGGCGCGCCAGGATCCGGAGGAGCAGGCGCTCGTCCGCGTCGCGGAGGACCGCGTAGACCTCCTCCCCGGCGGGGTTGCTGGCGACGTACTCGCGGAGCTTGACGAGGGCATCCTCGTAGTGTCCGGCCGCGTAGTCCTTGAGCGCCGTCGTCAGGTCCTCTTCGGCCGCGACGGCCGACGAGGGACCGAGGAGTGCGCCGATCCCGATCAACGCTGCCGCGACCCCCACGAGTCCGGCACGAAGGCGGAATGCCCTCATACGAGCCCTCCCTTCGGCAGCAGCACGTGCATCCCGTGTGCTGCCATCCTGCCACGTCCGAAACGCCACGAACTCCCGCCTCCGGCGGCAGTTGCAGTCGCGGAAGTGTATGCATGCGCGATTCGGACTGTCAAGGTTGCGTCACCTCCAAGCGACGGTTCTATCCCCCCTTCCCCGCTCGCCTTAGGGAACTCGCGGGCCCTCCTGGATTGTCACGGGAATGTCTCGAACAGGGCGCGCGCGAGCGCCCGCTCAACGGCGGGGTGCGTGCCCGGAACGTGCGCGTCGGCGAGAGGCGTCCAGGCGCCCATCGCGACGAGACGGGGAGCCCGGGGCCCACCGGGCCAGCCGTCCAGGAACGTACGAAACGCCGGCCCCCATCCCCCCGGCCCCTTGGCCATGCGGACGGAGGCCATCGTGACCACCACCCCCGCCCCGCGAAGCGCTTCGTGCGCAGGGGGGGCCCCTTCGGAAAGGCGAACGAGACGCACGACCCGCCCGCTCCCCCGCGCGAACGCCGCGAGCAGGAGGCCGCGGTCGGGAACGTCGTCCGCATCGTCGAGGATCCAGACGGCGCCGTCCGGGGCGGCCCCGTCCACGGAGCGCCGGACGGCGTCGGCCGCCGCGCGCTCGATCGCCTCCGAGGCGGCGAGGGGCGGGTGGGGCCTATCGCCGCGGCGCGAGAGCCACGCGGCCACGCGCGCGGCCTGTGCCTCGCCCGCGTCGTCGGGCAGCGCGGCGGCCACCGCCTCCTCGTCGTCCGCGTAGAGGAGCAGGTCGGCGCCCGCGGCGAGCGCGCGGCGCGCCGCGTCGGCGGGCCCCCCGTCGCCGAGCGCCCCCGCCATCGTCAGCGCGTCGGTCACGACGACGACTCCCGAGGGCGCGGCCCGGGCGCGAAGCGCGTCGATGATCGGCGGGCTCTCCGTGGCGATCCGCCCCTCGGCGTCGAGCGCCGGGTACGCCACGTGCGCCGTCATCACCGCGTCGAGGAGGCCCCGGTCGAGCGCGCGGTGGAACGGCACGAGGTCGCGTGCCTCCAGCAGCGCGCGCCGCGCGCGGACGACGGGCCGCGCCACGTGGCTGTCCAGGGTCGTCGCGCCGTGACCGGGATAGTGCTTCGCGACGGCGAGCGCGCCCTCCGCGCGAACGCCCCGGAGGAACGCGCCGCCGAGGGTCGCCACGCGCGCGGGATCCCAGTCGAAGGCGCGTTCCCCGACGATCGGGTTCGTCGGTTCGCTCGAAACGTCGAGCACCGGCGCGAACAGGACGTCGATGCCGACGCTCGCGGCTTCCCGCGCCGTCTGCCGCGCCAGCGTCTCCACGTCGGCGGGCGTCGCGCCGAGGCCGAGGATCCGCGCCTCGGGATGCGTCGTGAGCCCGCGAACCTGCTGGCCCGCGCCCCGCTCCATGTCCGCAGCGACGAGGAGGTCGCGGCCCGCCGCGTCCCGGAGCCGGGCCGTGAGGCGCGCCACGCCCTCGGCGTCGCCTCCGAACAGCAGGAACCCCGCGCACCAGGGCTCGGCCGCCCGGCGGAGCGCCCGCCGCGTCTCCTCGACCGTCTCCCCCCGGTCGAGCCGGATCGCCGGGACGAGAAGGGGCCGGGCGAGCACGGAGGCTACCGGCCTCCGGGGTCGTCCGTGCCTTCGTCCGGCGGCGGCGATCCGGGGGGCGGCGTCTCGTTGGGGACCTCGCCGCGACCGCCGCCGACCGGGCGCCCGAGCTCGTCCTCGGGTTCCGGGGCGAAGGCGGGCCCGGGGGGATCGAGCTCGTCGGGCTCCTTCAACGACTTGCCCGACATCGCGCCGAAGACCTGCGTCCACCAGGTGCCGCCGCTGCGGCCGGCACCCATCTCGGTCCATCCCGCGGCGACCATGTTGCGGTGGTGGCCGCTCGAGTGGAACCACGCCCAGAAGGCGTCCCGACCGGACCACGTCCCACGGGCGATGTTCTCGCCGACGCCGCCGCCGTACCCCTGCGCCTTCGCCCGGTGGCCGGGCGATCGGTTCGTGTCGTCCGCGAAGGCGGGCGGGACGTCGTGGGCGAAGTAGTCGTGCTCCCGCATGTGGCGGCTGTGTCCGCGGGCGGCCCGCACGAGGCGCTCGTTGATCTTGAGCGCCTGACGGCCCATCATCATCCGGTACTCGTTGACCGCACGCACGTCGTCCTTCTCCTCGCGCGTCGCCGTCGTGTGCACCTTCACGTTGTAGGCGAGCACCTGGAGCGAGTACTCCCGGAGCGAGCTGGACTTCGCGTCGGGCGTGAAGGACGGCATGTCGATCGCCAGGTTCACGCGCTCGGCGATGGTGTCGATGTCGGGCTCGTACTTCGGATCGACCCGCTGGAGGAAGCCGTCGATCTCGGCGACCTCCGCCATCAGCGGCTGGAGCTTCTTGCTCCACGACACGACGAGGCCGAAGGGGTCTTCCCAGATCTCGCGCACGGCGTCCACGCGGCGGACGACCTCGTCCGTGTTCCGACCGTCGGGGTTCGGGTACGGCCACGCCTGCGCGTCCTCGATCAGGGCGAGCGCGTGCGCGCGGCGGGCCTCCAGCTCGCGGTAGAGCCGTTGCTTCGTCTTGGTGGAGCTCAGATCCTTCTCGCCCGCGATCCGCTCGAGCGCGGCGGCACGCCGCCGCTGGAGCGCCTGGCCGAGGCGTTCCTTGCCGTCCGTCCCCATGGCCAGGAGCGCTTCGGCGGCCTTCTTCCACGTTTCCGCGTCGGGGCGGTGGACGTCCTTGGCGAGCTCCTCCATCTTCTGGAGGCGCGCGAGGCGGTCGCGCTCCGCCGGCGTGACGTAACGCTCCTGCCAGACGACGTAGCCGCCGTCGGGCACGGGCTCGTCGCGCCAGCGCGCGATGCGAGCGAAGACACGGGCCTCGTCCACGCCGCCCGCGACGGCCTTCACGAGGAGGCGGTCGGCCTCCTCGTGGTTGCCGAGCTCGGCGAACATCGCCGCGAGGTCGACCGCGACGGGTCCCTCGGCCTGCATGCGCTTCGCGATGGCGCCGACGCGTTCGTCGGAGAGGTTCGTCCACTTGTAGCGCGTGCGGGCGGCGCCGATGCTGCCGGTGACGCCCTGGGCGTCGGCGTCCACCAGCGAAACCTGGAAGGCGCTGCCCAGCGTGACGTGCCGGTAGCGCTCCGGGTGCGCGGGGATGTCCGCGATCAGCGCTTGGAGCCCCGCCGCGGCGGAGGCGTAGTCCTCGCGCCGCCCCTCGACCGCCGGGGGAAGGGCGTCCCCGAGTGCCGCGAGACGGTCGGCCGCACCGGCGTAGTCGCGGTCGCCGGCCCGGTCCCGGGCTTCCTCGAGGGCGGTGGCGACGGCGTTCGTCTCGGGCGCGGGTGTGGCCGGACCCTCCGAGGAGGGCGTCGGGGCGGCGGGCGTCGGGCCCGTGGCCTCTGGACCGGCGGCCAGGACGGCCTCCCGCGCGTCCCGCTCGTAGCGGGCGAGCGCCGCGGAGAGCTTGGCGTGGGCCGCCGTGCCCTCGTAGACGCCGAGGCGGTCGCGGAGGCGGTCGGCGGCGACCTTCGGGCCATCGGTGCGGTTGGCGACCTGCACCTCCTCCAGGAGGCGGTCGGCCGACGCGGCGGCGGCGTCCTCGACCTCGCGGAGGCCGGCCGTCGCCTCGGCGTCGAAGAGGATGCCGGGGCGGGCGTCCTGCCGAAGGCGCATCCAGGCGGCGCGGGCCTCGGCGTACCGGCCCCCGGAGAGCGCGGAGCGGGCGGCCGTGCTCGCCTTCTCGAGGCGCTCCTTCCGCCACTGGTCGCGCCGGAAGGTCATGCCCATGATCACGTCGTCGAGGCGTTCGGCGAGCGCGGAGCCGTGCTCGGCGAGGAAGCGGGTGCGCTCGCGCTCGAGGGCGTCGGGCGCGATGTCGAGGGCGTGGGCCTCCAGGCGGTCCAGGGCCTCCTCGGCCTCCTTCACCGCGGCGCGGGTGGTCTCGAGGTAGCGCTCCGCCTTCTGGCGGACCGCCTCCGGCGGGTCGTCGGCGAGGAGGCTCTCGAGGGCCCGTTCCGCCTCCAGGTGCGCGTTCGCCCGGTAGAGGTCGAGCGCCCGGCCGAGGCGTCGGCTGGCGAGCGCCGCGCGCTCGTCGTCCCCGCTGCTTCCGAGGAGGATCGCGAGGAGGATCGCGAGGACGGCCGCCGCGCCGATGCCGAGCAGCGCCCCGTGGAGGTGGTGGCCCGACCGGGCGCCGCTCCGCGCCGGTGCCCCCGTCCTCGCGGGGGTCTGGGTGCGCGGCCGCACCGGGGGCGGGGGCGGCGGGGCCGGGGCGGCCGCGGGGTGGTAGACGATCGCGACGGCGCCGATCTCGAGCCGATCCCCGGGACGGAGCCGGACCTGCTGGACCTCGGAGCCGTTCACCCGCGTCGCGAGACCGGCGGCGAGGTGGCGGAGCGCGTGCCCCCCCTCCGGCAACGGGTCGATCCGGCAGTGCTCGGCGCCGATGCCGGACCCCTCGAGCCGCAGATCCGCGCGCGCCCCCGTCCCGATCGTGATCGGGCGGTCGGGCAGCGACGCCTCCCACGCCTGCCCGCCCGCCTCGACGCGGATCGCGGGTGCGGATTCGGACGGGGTGGGCGACGGAGGCGGCAAGGGCGGGGTCTCGCGAGCGACGGGAACGCGGACCGCGGGGACGACGGCCCGCGGCCGGCCGGACCGCCTCGCATGGTACGGGCGAACACGAGTCATGACTCCCCCCATCGGCCCCGGCGGTGGGACGACTGGAGGGGGGGCGGCGGGAGGACTACTGCAGGTGGAGGAGGAAGTCGAGGAGCTCGTAGCCCCGCTCCACGAAGAACCCGGCGTCGCGGGCGCCGACCTCGGTCGCCTGGCCGCGGTGGCGATGGCCCCTCACGCCCGGTCCGACGAGCGTGAACGGCACCGGATCGGGGAGGTGGCGCCCGGTCTCCGCGGAGACGGCCTCGCCGGCGATCACCACGAGCCTCAGACCCACCTGCTCGGCCACGGCCCGGTGGAGCGGCTGGAGGAGGAAGCCGTCGATCCGCTCCAGCGTCTCGACCTTCGCCACGAAGTCGCGGGCGTGGCTCACGGCGGCGAGGGCGTCCACGTGCACGAAGACGAGGTCGTGCTCCTCCAGCGCCTCGAGCGCCGCGTCCGCCTTGGCGCGGAGGTTCGTCCCGGCGAGGCCGGTCGCCCCCTGGGCGGGCACCACGTCGATCGCCTGGAGCCGCGCCGCCCCCACGAAGGAGGGATGGACGCCCACGAACGCCGCGTCCACCCCCGTGCGCTCCTTGAACGGCGGGAGGGGGAGCGTCACCCCCGGCCCCCACGGCCACACCACGCTGGCGGGATTCTCGCCGAGGTCGCGCCGGCATTCGTTCACTTCGTGCGCGGCGAAGACGTCGGCGCTGCGGTCGATCGCCGCGAGCAGTCGCCCGATGCCCGTCCCCTTCGGGAGCGCGGCGGGGAGCGACTTGCCGACGACCTCGAACGGCGGCACCGTCTTCACGCGAATGTCCCGGGCGCCCTTCCACACGAGGACGTTCCGCCACCCGCCGCCGGTGTGGAAGGTCACATCCGGGTCGGCAAAGACGGCCGACAACGCGTCGAGGAGCAGGGCCGCTTCGTCCCGGGAGATGTGGCCGGCCGTGGGGTCGAAGATCGTGTGGGAGTCGGCGGTGACCAGCGCCAGGCGGAACGCCTGGTCGAGCGAGGCCACCGCCACGTCCCACGCCGCGGCGTCGAGCACGGCGCCGATCTCGCCGTAGGTGAGCGGGTCGAGGCCGAAGAGCGCGAGCGCGAAGGCGCCTTCCTCGGCCCGCAGGCCCGGCGGCGTCGTCGCGAGCCGGCCCAGCCGGCCGTCCCGGGCCATCGCATCGAGCGTCGGCGTCTGGGCGGCCTCGAGCGGGGTGCGTCCGCCGAGGTCCTCCAGCGGCCGGTCGGACGCACCGGCCGTGACGACGACGAGCGTCTTCATCGGGAGGCGGCGTCCTCCGACGGGGGCTCCTCCCCGGGCAGGAAGAGGCCGAGGAAGGGCTGGTCGGGGAGGGGCAGCCGGCGGAGCCGGGCCTCGAAGCGCGTGACGAACAGCTCCATCACGGCCCCCACGCGGGCGTAGTGCACGTGGCCGGCGTAGGCGAGCAACTCGCGCGGCGCCACCACCGCATGGGCGTGGATGACGGGCTTGTCGCCGTCGGTCGAGATCGACGCCGTGATCTGGGCCACCTCCATCGGCTCCTCGAACGTGCGGCGGACGTACTCCTTCGCCTCCGGGTCCAGGAAGCCGAGGGTGATCTTGTCGATCGACCCCAGGCCGGTCACGTGCCCCGCCGTGATGTTCTCCCCGGCGGCGAAGGAGAGGAGCTGTCCGAGCAGGTCCTCGCCGGAATCGAGGCGGACGACGTACCGGCCGTCTCCGAAGTGGTGGTGCCGCATCTCGCCTCCCGCGCGGCCGATCGCCGCCGTCACGCGTCGTCGGCCTGCCTCCCGGGTCGAAGCCTACGGTCGCCCGGTAGACCGGTCAACCGCGCTCCACGCGGTTTCCGGCTACCATCCCGGGTCCGGTGCCGGACCGTGAGGAAGGTCTCGCTTGCGCTACCATCTGCTCGAGAATCCCTCGGCCGGGCGGCGTCGGGGAAGCCCGTTCGTCGCGCGCTTCGCGGACGCGCTTCGCGCCCGGGGCCACGAGGTCGTCGTGTACGTCGGGGAGAAGCCGGGAGACCTCGCGCGGCACGCCGCCGGGCTCGACGCCGCCGCATGCGACGCGCTGCTCGTCGCCGGCGGGGACGGCACGCTCCGCAGCGTCCTCAACGGGTCGGACGCGCTGCCGCCCTGGCCGATCGGGATGATCCCCATCGGCACGGCGAACCTGGTCGCACGCGAGACCCACATGCTGACACGCCGAACCCCGGAGGCGCTCGCCGACGGACTGGAGCGGGCGGAACGGTGGCGGGTCGATCTCCTGGAGGTCCGGCGGGCCGGCGCGCGGCCCGAGCGCGCGATCTCCTCGGTCGGGGTCGGTCTCGACGGCGCGCTCGTCTCGGCTGTGGCCGAGCTGCGCGGAGCGGACGAGGCCTCCGGCGGCTACGCGAAGTGGGTGACGCCGCTGCTCGGCGTGCTGGGGCGATTCGCCTTCGACGATCTCGATCTCCGGGTGGACGACGGACGCCGCGTGGCGTCGCCGCTCGCCGTCGCGCAGAACGCCCGCCACTACGGCGGCCTCTTCCTGCTCGCGCCCGAGGCGCGGCTCGACTCGGGGTGGCTCGACCTCGTGACCGTTCGGGCGCGCACGCGCCGCGACCTCGTCCGCCTCGCGCTGCGCGCCGGCCTCGGGCGGTTCCACCGGGACCGGCAGGTGGCGGTGGTCCGGTGCCGGGGGGTGAGGGTCGTCGCCCGCGCGCCGGTCCCGGTCCAGGCCGACGGCGATCCGGCCGGCACGACGGACCTCGAGGTCCGCCTCCTCCCCGGAGCCCTCGCGCTGCTCCGCGTGCCCTAGCCTGCAGGCCTGGCCTGGCCCGAGACGACGACTACTCCCGCGCCGCCTCGTGGATCCGCCGCAAGCGATCCAGCAGCGGCCGGAGCGTGGCGAGCACGATCTGGTTGGGGCCGTCGGAGAGCGCCCGGTCGGGGTCTTCGTGGACCTCCATGAACAGGCCGTCCACCCCCACCGCGACGGCGGCGCGGGCGAGACCGGGCGCCTCGCGCCGGTCGCCGCCGCTCTTCGTGCCGAGTCCGCCGGGACGCTGCACGCTGTGCGTGGCGTCGAAGATCACGGGCCAGCCGAAGGCGCGCATCACGGGCAGCCCGCGAAAGTCCACGACGAGGTTGCCGTAGCCGAAGGTCACGCCGCGCTCCGTCAGGAGGATCCCCACGGCGCCGGCGGCGACGAGCTTCGCGACGAGCGGCTTCATGTTCTCCGGCGCGAGGAATTGCCCCTTCTTCACGTTGACGACCTTGCCCGTCCGGGCGGCGGCCACCAGCAGGTCCGTCTGCCGGCAGAGGAACGCCGGAACCTGCAGGACGTCCACCACCTCGCCCGCGGCCTTCGCCTCCTCGACGGAGTGGACGTCGGTCAGCACGGGGACCCCCGCCTCGCCGCGCACCTCCTCGAGGATGCGGAGCCCCTCCTCGAGGCCCGGGCCGCGGTAGGCCTCGTGGCTCGTGCGGTTGGCCTTGTCGTACGAGGACTTGAAGCAGTAGTCCCACCCGGCGGCGTCCGCGATGGACCGGATCCGTTCGGCGTGGGAGAGCGCCATGTCCCGGCCCTCGATGACGCAGGGGCCGGCGATCAGGAACGGACGTTGGCCCGTCCCCACCTCGAAGCCGCCGATGCGGCAGGTCGCGACGTGGCTCACGCGGGCTCTCCTTCGGCGATGGGGATCATCGCCGGCCGCGGGTCGTCGAGGCGGGCGAGGTCTTCGGTGGTCTCGCGGCGGCGGGCGATGCCGTAGCGGTCGCCCTCCACGAGCACCTCGACCGGGCGAGGGCGCTCGTTGTAGTTGCTGGCCATCACGTAACCGTAGGCGCCCACGCTCATCACGGCGAGGAGATCGCCGCGCTGCACCGGCGGGAGCGCGCGGTCGTGGCCGAGGAAGTCGCCGCTCTCGCAGACCGGGCCCACGACGTCGTACCGGGGCCCCTCGCGCTCGGTGCCGAGCGGCGGCGGCGTTTCGCCGCGGACGGGCCAGATGCGGTGGTAGCCGTCGTAGAGGCTGGGCCGGATCAGGTCGTTCATGCCGGCATCGACGATCACGAACCGCCGGTCCCCCGAGACCTTGTTGAAGACGACGCGCGTCAGGAGCACGCCGGCGTTGCCGACGATGACGCGCCCGGGCTCCATCACCAGCCGGAGGCCGCGGCCCTCGAGACGGGGCCGCACGCCCTCGGCGTACTCGTCGAGCTCGGGGACGTCCGGGTCGTCGTAGTAGATGCCGAAGCCCCCGCCCATGTCGAAGAGCTCGATCCGGTCGCCTTCGTCGCGAAGGCGCTCGGCGAGCTCGACGCAGCGTCCGACCGCGTCCACGTAGGGCTCGACGGTCGTGATCTGGCTGCCGATGTGGCACTGGATGCCGCGGAGCGCGATCGCGTCGTACCCGCGGACCTTCCGGGCCAGCGCCGCGGCCCGCTCCAGGTCCACGCCGAACTTCGACTCGCGCTTGCCCGTCGCGATGTAGCGGTGCGTGTGGGGATCGACGTCGGGGTTCACGCGGATCGCGACGCGCGCGATGCAGCCGGCGCGCGCGGCCACCGCGGCGAGAACGTCCATCTCCTCCTCGCTCTCGACGTTGAAGAGCAGGACGCCGGCGGCGAGCGCCGCCTCCATCTCGCGCTCCGTCTTCCCGACGCCGGAGAACACGACCTTCGACGCGTCCGCGCCCGCGAGGAGCACCCGCTCGAGCTCGCCGCCGGAGACGATGTCGAAGCCGCAGCCCTCGGCGACGAAGAGGCGCAGCAAGGCGAGGTTCCCGTTCGCCTTCGCCGCGTAGCAGACGAGCGGATCGAGCCCTTGGAACGCCTCCCGGATCCGCCGCACGTGATGGCGCACGGTCGCCGTGGAGTAGACGTACGCCGGCGTCCCGACCGCGTCCGCGAGCCGGTCCAGGGACACGTCCTCGCAGAAGAGCCGCCCGCCCCGGTGCGCGAAGTGATCCATCCCCCGAATCTACCGTACGAAGTCAGGACGAGAACGGCGGCGATCCCGCACGCCCCCCTCCCCGGCGGGCTCCCCGCCGCCCCCGAGGTCCGCCCGGCCGCGCCTCCCCCCCCGACGGCGATCCGCCCCCCCTACGCCCGCGCCTCGCCCGGCGCCGTGGTCCTCAGCCGCCGGCGCGTCGCCTGCGTCAGCTCGTCGAGGATCTGCTTCAGCTTCTTCAGGGTCTTCGTGTGGATCTGGCAGACGCGGCTCTCGGAGATGCCCATCACGCGGCCGATCTCCTTCATCGTCAGGCCCTCGTGGTAGTAGAGCGCGATCACCGTACGCTCCGGGCCGATGAGCACGGACTGCAGGCCGCGGGCCAGGTCGTGGGCCACCAGACGCTCGAAGGGGAGGTCGCTGTCCCGGTCCTGGAGGATGTCCAGGCGCCGCAGGACCCGGCTGTCGTCCTCCCGGTCGTCCTGCGGCGCGAGGTTGTAGACGGTCACGAGGTTGGCGTCGCGCTGCAGCTTCTCGGCCTCGTCGCGGTGCACGCCCAGCCGGTCCGCCACCTCCTGGATGTCGGGCTCCCGGCGGAGCTCCCGCCGCAGCGCATCGAGGGCCTCGCCGTATCGCACGGCGCGGTTGCGAACGAGCCGCGGGACCCAGTCCTGCGAGCGGAGCTCATCGAGGATCGCGCCGCGCACGCGGTTGGCGCAGTACGATTCGAACGGCGTCCCCCGGTCGAGGTCGAAGTTCTCGATCGCCCGCATGAGACCGAAGACGCCGGCGCTCTTCAGGTCCCCGACGTCGATGGAGCGGGGAAGGCGGGCGGCGATCCGGTTCCCGATCAGCTTGACGAGGTAGTGGTAGTGCTCGACGAGGCGGTTCCGGAGCCGGACGTCGCCCGTCTCCTTGAAGGCGCGCCAGACCTCCGTCATGTCGGGGCCGCGCCGCAGGCGGCTCGTCCGTCGCGGGGCCGCGGGAGCCTCGGTCTCCTCCCGGATCTGGATCGCCGTCGCTGCCCTCATCCGTGCCTCCCCCGGCGGCCGCCGGTGCGCTGGGCCGCCAGCTCGCCCAGCGTGCGGGTCGCCCTCGCCGCCTGGATCGCCTCGATCCGCCGGAAGACGCCGCCCGAGAAGTGGCGGTGCCCGCCCGGCGTCGTGCGTACGGGGCGGATCAGACCGAGGGCCGCCCAGCGGTGGAGGGTCTGCCGGGACAAGCCCACGACCCGGGCGACCTCGCCCGTCCGCCACGTCCGGGTTCTCCGCGTGCCCACGCCCTCGACGCCTCCCTCGCCGCCCCTCTCGAACGTCACGCAGGTCGGAGAGAGCGGCATGGTTCCGATTCTGGAGGACGTTGCCGTGCGGTGCAAAGTCGAAAATGCTTGTCCTGCAAAGACTTAAGGAGATGGGCCGTCGGAGGGGCCAAGCTCAAGGGCTGGGGTTCACGGCCTCTCGTGGCCCCCAACACCCCCTATATCTTGAGTTCGCATCTTGCTAGCACCCCATGGGCGGGGGGGTCATTCCCTGGTCACGGCGGCGGACGCCGCGCGACCCCGGCCCGGGCCGCGGCGGCGTGCGCGCGGTGCCTGCCGTTACCCTCGCCCGGACGCTCTCGGCGCGGGGGCGGGAGGACGCCATGACCACATCCCTGGACCCGATCGTGGCCCTGACGAAGCGGCGCGGCTTCGTCTTTCCCTCGTCGGAGATCTACGGGGGACTCCAGGCCACCTACGACTACGGCCCGGTCGGCGTCGAGCTCAAGCGCCAGATCAAGGACGACTGGTGGCGGCGCAACGTCCTGGAGCGCGAGGACGTCGTCGGCCTCGACGCCGCGATCCTCATGGCCGCCCGCGTCTGGGAGGTCAGCGGGCACGTCGGGGGGTTCAACGACCCGCTGATCGACTGCAAGACCTGCAAGGGGCGGTTCCGAGCGGACAAGATGGACCAGGCCCGGTGTCCGAGGAAGCCCTCGAAGACGCCGGGGGAGTGCGGCGGCGAGCTGACCGCACCCCGCCAGTTCAACCTGATGTTCCGCACGAAGGTGGGCGCCGTGGAGGAAGACGCGGCGACGATCTACCTGAGGCCGGAGACGGCCCAGGGCATCTTCGTCAACTTCAAGAGCGTGATGGAGTCGACCCGGGTCAAGATCCCCTTCGGCATCGCCCAGATCGGCAAGGCCTTCCGCAACGAGATCGTGACCGGCGGGCATCTGTTCCGCATGCGCGAGTTCGAGCAGATGGAGCTGGAGTTCTTCTGCGAGCCGGGCACCGACGACGAGTGGTTCGAGTACTGGAAGAGCGAGCGGCTCGCGTGGTGGAACTCCCTCGGAATCCGCCCCTCGCGGTTGCGCGTCCGCGAGCAGGGGCCGGACGAGCGCGCGCACTACGCGAAGGCCTGCGGCGACGTGGAGTACCTCTACCCGTGGGGCTGGGACGAGGTCGAGGGCGTGGCCAACCGGACCGATTACGACTTGCGCCGCCACCAGGAGGGAAGCGGCCGCGGTCTCGCCTACCGGGACGACGCGAAGAAGGAGTGGGTCGTTCCCTACGTCATCGAGCCGTCGGCGGGCGTGGACCGGTGCTTCCTCACGATGCTGTGCGACGCGTACGAGGAGGAGGTGAAACCGAACGGCGAGAAGCGCGTCCTGCTCCACCTGCACCCGCGGCTCGCCCCGGTCCAGGTCGGCGTGTTCCCCCTCGTGAAGAAGGACGGGATGCCGGAGCGGGCGCGGGCGGTCTACGGGAAGCTCAAGACGGTCTTCCGCGCCCAGTACGACGAGGGCGGGACGGTGGGCAAGCGCTACAGCCGCCTGGACGAGATCGGCACGCCGTGGTGCGTCACGGTGGACAGCCAGACCGCCGAGGACGGCACCGTGACGGTCCGCGACCGCGACTCGATGGAGCAGGTCCGCATGGCCGAGGCGGCGTTGATCCCCCACCTCGCCGAGCGGGCGGCCGCCTGGACCCGCAAGGACGAGGGGTGAGACGCGCCGTCCTCGTGCTGACGCTGGGTGCGCTGGCGGCGTGCGCCGGCCGGACGGCCCCGCCACCGGGCGCGCGAGCCGATCCCGGGGGGACGGTCACGCCCGCCTTCCAGGGCATGCGGACCGTCCTGCTCCGGGCCGAGGCGCTGGCGGCCGCCCACGATACGCGGGGACTCCGCGCCTCGAACGCCGAGATCACGCGGTACGCCCTCGGGTTGCTCGCCGCGAACCGCCCGCACGACCTGAGGGACGGCGACGTCGAGCGGTTCCTCGACGGGAAGGCGGCGTTCGGCCATGCCCTCGAACGATGGGCCCGTGCGAACGAAGGCCCGGACGACGCCGTCCTCTTCCAGGCCATCGACGACCTCGTCGCCGCGTACTGGGCGTGGGTGGACGCGTACAAGGGCCTGCCCCCCGAACGCCACGTGTAGGCGGACGCAAGGGAGCAGCGCGGGCCATCCCGTTTACCCTCGGGGCATGAGCCGCTCTGCCCCGGACTCCGATCGGTTCGTTGCCCCGCTTCCGTGCGAGAAGCTCCGTTGGCGGTGCGAGCCATCCGTCTTTCGTTTCCAGACCACGAACGATGTCGAGCCGATCGAGGGCGTGGCCGGTCAGGACACCGCGATCGAGGCGCTCCGGTTCGGCCTGGAGGTGGGCGCGCCCGGACAGAACATCTTCGTGCGCGGGCTGACGGGCACCGGACGCTCGACGATGGTGAAGCGCCTCGTGGAATCGATCCGGCCAGGCACGCCACGCGCCCCGGACCGCCTCTACGTCCACAACTTCGACGAGCTCGACCGCCCGCACCTCCTGACGCTGAGGCGCGGCACCGGACGCGCCTTCCGCAACCGCGTCGAGGAGTTCGTCCGTTTCATCCGCGAGGACCTGAAGGGGACCCTGACCTCCGAGGGGGTGAAGGGCCGCGGGGCGACGATCGAGCGAGAGACCGCCGAGCGCGCCGAGGCCCTCGGCCGACCGTTCGACAAGGAACTGCGCGAGGCGGGACTCACGCTCGTCCAGGTCCAGCTCGGGCCCGCGCGCAAGCCGATGATCGCCCCCCTCTTCGACGGCGAACCCGCCTCGTCGGAGGACATCGAGCGCAGGAAGCGCGAGGGGAAGATCACCGAGGAGGAGATCGAGGCCCTCAAGAAGAAGATCGGCGAGTTCAGCCAGCGCCTCGAGGAGCTGGGCGAGAAGATCCAGGACATCCAGATCCAGGGCCGCGAGGCGTACCGGAAGTTCCTCCAGCAGGAGGCCCGGTCCGCCCTGGAGGGCGTGGCGCGCCCGATCCGCAAGGAGTACGGCGACCCGGGCGTCGGGGCCTACCTGGACGAGGTCGTCGAGGACGTGGTCGTCCGTCACCTGCACGAGCTCGAAGGCGACCTCGCATTCACGCGCTTCTACGGCGTGAACCTGATCCAGGCCCACGACCACGAGCAGCACGCGCCCGTCGTCATCGAGAACGCCCCGTCCGTGCAGACGCTCGTCGGCACCGTGGACGTCCTCGCCGGCCGGACGATCGGCGACGGCGAGACCGTCGTGCCGCACATGATGGTCCGCGGCGGGTCGATCCTCCACGCCGACGGGGGATACCTCATCCTGGACGCGCGGGACCTGATCTCGGAGCCCGGCGCGTGGCGGGCGCTCATCCGCACGCTCCGGGGCGGCTGCCTCGACATGGTGCCGCCCGACCTCCCCGTTCCGTGGCGGGTCCCGGTCGTCAAACCGGACCCCATCCCCGTGCACGTGAAGGTGGTGCTGCTCGGGGATGCCTACATCTACTACATGCTGGACGGTGTGGACGCCGACTTCCCCCACTACTTCAAGGTGCTGGCCGACTTCGACTCCGTGATCGAACGGTCGGACGAGGCGCTGCACTACTACGCGGGGGCCCTTGCCCGCCTCTGCCGCGACGAGAACCTCCTTCCCTTCGAACCGAGCGCGGTGGCGAAGCTCTGCGAGCACGGTGCGCGGGTCGCCGCGCAACCGGGGAAGCTCACGATGCGTCTCGGGCGCCTCGCGGACATCGCGCGCGAGAGCTCCTACCTGGCCACCCAGAGCGGCCAGGGCACCGTCATCGCCGAACACGTGAGCGACGCGGTCCGCCGGACGAAGCACCGTGCCGATCTTCCGGCGCGCCGCTACCGGGAACGCATCGCCGACGGCACGATCCGCATCGGCACGCGAGGGAAGCGCATCGGCCAGATCAACGGCCTCGCCGTGATCAGCGCAGGTCCCCTCACGTACGGATTCCCCCAGCGCATCACGGCGACGATCGGGCCGGGAACGGCCGGCGCGATCAACATCGAGCGCGAGGCCGAGCTCTCGGGCGCGATCCACAACAAGGGCTTCTACATCCTCGGCGGCCTGCTCCGGTCCCTGCTCCGCACGGACCACCCGCTGGCCTTCGAAGCGTCGGTGGCGTTCGAGCAGTCCTACGGCGGCATCGACGGCGACTCCGCCTCGGGCGCCGAGATGTGCTGCCTGCTGAGCGCGCTGACCGAGGTGCCCCTGCGACAGGACCTCGCGATGACGGGCGCCATCGACCAGATCGGCAACCTCCTGCCCATCGGCGCGGTCAACGAGAAGATCGAAGGCTTCTTCGACACCTGCCACGACGACGACGGCGGCCTCACGGGCACGCAGGGCGTGCTGATTCCCAGCCAGAACGTCGGCGACCTGATGCTCCGCGAGGACGTGGTGAAGACCTGCTCCGAAGGTCTCTTCCACGTCTACCCCGTGGACACGATCCACGAGGCGCTCGGCCTCTTCACCGGCATCGAGGCGGGCGGGCGCGACGACCGCGGCCGCTACCCCGCCGACAGCCTCCTCGGCCGCGCGGTGGAGCAGGCCCGTCTCTACTGGAAGGAGGCCGTCCGGACCGCCTCTCCGTCCGACGACGAAGACTGACGGTCCGAGTCAGGACGAGCCCGCACGACCGACGAACGGACGTTGCATCGCGCGGCCTACCGCGTCGCGAAGTAGTGGACCACCACGGCGCCCAGCAGCGGCGGCACCCAGCCCTGGATCGACGGGTCGGGCTCGATCGAGAGGCACACGAGCGCGGCCGCGGCGATCAGCGACACGAGCGCCACCAGGTGCTCGAAATACGGGCGCCCGGCCTCCTCGTCGGAGTACCCCCGCCGCTCCAGGGCCCCGGTCAGGACGCCGATCACGTAGGCCAGCACGATCCAGGCGACCCGCGCCTGCTCCCAGGACGTGTCCCTGTGGAAGCGGAACCAGACGACGCCGCCGTAGACCAGGAGTCCGATGAAGATCAGGCGGATCGTGCCGCTCGGCAGCCACCACGGTCCGCGCCCCTTCTCGTCCTTCGTGGGGGGGCCCGCCCGGCGCGAGGAGAAGTAGGACGCGCCGGCGATGAAGATCGCGGCGATCAGCCAGGGCGCGATCTGCTTCGTGTGGTAGAGGTCGAAGATCGCCGCGGACGCCAGCGCGAGCAGGAGCAACGCGCGGACGCTTCCGACCGGGAGACCGAGGGGACGCACCATCGAACACCCTCCCTGGGAGCCGGCGACAGCCTACCCCATCGCGCGCCCCTGCCCGGCACCGCGAGCGGCCGCGGACCGGCGAGGCGGAAGTCTTGAGACTCACCCTCAACCCGCGTACGCCGCGATGCCGCACGGGCCCCGGGGAGAGGGGACCGGCGCCCCGTCGGCGGTCCCCCGCCCGGGTCCCCCATCGGGCCTCCACCCGACTTGCGAAGAGCTTTCATTCGCGTCCTAACCCCTGGTTGCACGGACTCTTGAGGGTCGTCGGGACGGCGGCGGATACAATGCCGGCAATGACCGCCGCCCGACCACTCCAGGACCTCGTGAGGGACGACGAACGCCTCCTCATGATCGTGGGGAATTACGGCAGCGGGAAGACGGAGATCGCGGTCAACCTGGCGATCCAGCTGGCCGAGGGCGGCCGCCGCGTCCAGCTCGCCGACCTCGACATCGTCAACCCGTACTTCCGCTCGCGGGAGGCCCGTCACCTCATGGAGGCGCACGGCGTCCGCGTCGTGGTCCCTCCGGGCACGCAGGCGTTCGCCGACCTCCCGATCATCCTTCCCGAGATCCAGGGGATGCTCCACCCGCCCGAGGGCACCACCACGATCTTCGACGTGGGCGGCGACGACGTCGGCGCCAGGGCGCTGGCGAGCTTCCGCCCGGCGATCGGCGACGCGCCCTACGAGCTCTGGCAGGTCGTGAACGCGAGGCGCCCGTTCACGCGCGACGTCGAGGCCTGCCTCCGCATGCGGAGCGAGATCGAGGCGTCCTCCCGCCTCCGGGTCACCGGACTGCTCGCCAACGCCCACCTCGTCGGAGAGACCACGGCCGACGTCGTATTGCAGGGCTGGCGGCTCGCCCGCGCCGTGGGCGAGGCCTCCGGGCTCCCCGTCCGGGCGGTGGCGGTGATGAGGGCTGTCGCCGCCGCCGCGGAGCTGAGGGCCATCGCCGCCCCGCTCCTCGTGATGGACCGGCACATGCTGCCGCCGTGGTTCCACCGGGAGACGGTGGACGACGCCCCCCCCGCCGATGAGACCCTCCCCGCCGCGCGTCCCGTTCCCATCGGGAAGCCGCGGCCCATCGCCCTCCCGCGCCGCCGGGAACCCGAGTAGGAGACGCCATGGGGCACATCCGGATCGAACGCGCACGCTGCAAGGGCTGCGGACGATGCATCGTCGCCTGCCCGAAGGGCCTGATCGAGATGTCCGACGACCTGAACGAGCGCGGCTACCAATACGTCGTGTTCACCGGATCGGAGGAGGACTGCACGGGGTGCACGCTCTGCGCCATCGCGTGCCCGGACCAGGGCATCGAGGCGTGGAATCACAAGGGCAAGCTGACCTTCGAGAACACGGCCGGGCTCACCGAGCGGATGACCCACTACTGCCCGGGCTGCACGCACGGCGTCGCCCACCGCATCGTCGCGGAGGTGATCGAGGAGCTGGGGCTCCACGGGCGGACGATCGGCGTCGCCCCGGTCGGTTGCTCGGTGCTCGCGTACGAGTACTTCAGCTTCGACATGTTCGAGGCCGCGCACGGCCGGGCGCCGGCGGTCGCGACCGGCGCCAAGCGCGCGCGCCCCGACCGCATCGTCTTCACCTACCAGGGCGACGGCGATCTCGCCTCGATCGGCGGCAACGAGATCCTGCACGCCGCGAACCGCGGCGAGAAGTTCACGGTGATCTTCATCAACAACGCCATCTACGGGATGACGGGGGGCCAGATGGCGCCCACCACCCTCCCCCAGCAGCGGACGACGACCTCGCCGTACGGCCGCGACGTGGAGGAGACCGGGTATCCGCTCCGCATGAGCGAGCTCCTGGCCTCGCTGGAGACGCCCGCCTTCATCGCCCGGGGCGCGGTCCACGACACCAAGAACACGATCAAGACGAAGCGCTACGTGAAACGCGCGTTCGAGTACCAACGCGACGACACGCTGCTTCAGCTTCGTGGAGATCCTCTCGGCGTGCCCGACGAATTGGGGCCTCTCGCCGAGCGAGTCCGTCTCGTGGATCGACAGCGACATGATTCCCTACTACCCGCTGGGGGTGATCAAGGAGCCCGCCCGGAAGCCGGCCGCGCAGCCGGCGAGCACGTAGAACCCCGAGGGGAAGCCCATGAACAGCACCGAGGTCTTGATGGCGGGATTCGGCGGGCAGGGCATGCTGCTCGCCGGCAAGATCCTCGCCCACGCGGCGATGGCGCAGGGACTCCAGGTCTCCTGGCTGCCGTCCTACGGCCCGGAGATGCGCGGCGGGACCGCGAACGTGACCGTCTGCATCTCGGACAAGCCGATCGGCTCGCCGCTCATCACCAACCCGCGGGCGTTGCTCGTCATGAACCTGCCGTCGCTCGAGAAGTTCGCCTCGAAGGTGAAGCCGGGCGGCGTGATCGTGATCAACACCTCGCTGGTGAGCAAGGGCGCCGACCGGGGCGACTGCACCGTCGTCGAGGTGGACGCCCGCGGGCTGGCGGCGAAGGCGGGCACCGACCGGGCCGCCAACTTCGTGATGCTGGGCGCCTACGTCGGCGCGACCGGCGTCGTGCCGCCCGAGGCCGTGGAGGCGGAAATCGCGGACGAGTTCTCCGGCCGCAAGGCGAAGTTCGTCCCGGCGAACGTCGCCGCCTTCCGCGCCGGCCTGGCCCTGTCCGCGAACCAGACGACCGAGTCGGGGTCCTCGCGATGACCAAGGTACTGATGAAAGGCAACGAGGCTCTGGGCGAGGCGGCCATCCGCGCCGGCTGCGTGCACTTCTTCGGCTACCCGATCACCCCGCAGACCGAGGTCCCCGAGTACCTCGTGAAGCGCCTTCCCGAGGTCGGCGGCACGTTCGTCCAGGCGGAGAGCGAGGTCGCGGCTGATCAACATGATCTACGGCGCGGCGGGCGTGGGCGTGAAGTGTCTCACGTCCTCGTCCTCGCCGGGCATCAGCCTCATGGCGGAGGGCCTGTCGCTACATCGCGGCCTGCGAGTTGCCCTGCGTCCTCATCAACATCATGCGGGCGGGTCCCGGCCTGGGCGGCATCCTGCCCGCCCAGAGCGACTACTGGCAGGCGACGAAGGGGCACGGCCACGGCGACTACCACCTGATCGTGCTGGCTCCCTCCTCCGTCCAGGAAGCGGTGGATCTGATGATCCTGGCGTTCGATCTCGCCGAGAAGTACCGCAACCCGGTCATGATCATCGCGGACGGGATGATCGGTCAGATGATGGAGCCCGTGTCCTTCCCCGTCGAGGGGAAGGGCCCGCCGCTGGGCGAGAACGACTGGGCCCTGACCGGTGCCGAGGATCGGGAGCGGCGGATCGTGAACTCGCTCTACCTCGACCCCGAGGATCTGAACCAGCACAACTGGAAGCTCAAGCGCAAGTTCGAGGAGATCACGAAGAACGAGGTCCGCTACGAGATGTACGGCGCCCGAAGGCTACGACCTCCTCGTCGTCGCGTTCGGGACGATGGCGCGGATCGTCAAGACGGCCATCGACGAAGTCACCGAGGAGGGACGGCGGGTAGCGCTCTTCCGGCCCATCACCGTGAAGCCGTACCCCTACGGCGAGTTGCGCGAGGCGATGGACCGCCTCCCCGAGGGCGGCAAGGTCTTCGACGTGGAGATGAGCATGGGCCAGATGCTCGAGGACGTGCGCCTGGCCGCGGAGGGCACGCGCGAGCTCGTCTTCCACGGCGCGGCGGGCGGCGTGGTCCCCTCCCCCGACGAGGTGGCCGCGAAGATCCGCGAGATCCTGGCGTAGGCCTCTACCGGATCCAGGCGGACAGCGGCTTCGCGGGGCCGTAGCGGAAGCCCTGCACGATCGGCCAACCCATCCGGCGGAGCGCCTGTTCCTGGGCCTCCGTCTCGATCCCCTCGGCGATCCGGACCGCTCCGAGGCACTCGGCGAAGCGGGCCACGGCCTCCGCCAGCTTGTAGTCGCTCTCGCTTTCCACGTTCGCCACGAACGTGGGGGCGAGCTTGATGGCGTAGATCGGAAGGTCCCTCAGGTGCGCGATCGAGGAGAAGCCCGTCCCGAAGTTGTCGAGCAGGAGCTTGGCGCCCCGGTCGATCACGTCGAGGATCCGCCGCCGGCAGGCGCCCGTGAGCCCCGCCGTCGTGGATTCCTCCAGCTCCATGCCCAGCCGCGTGGGGTCGAGCCGCTCCTCCCGGATCGCCGCCTCGATGCGGTCGAGCGTGCTGCCCGCGCGGATCTCCTCGGCGGTGACGTTCATCGTGACGAGTCCGCCCGGGAGGCTCGCGTGCTCCATGAAGCGGGCCACGCCTTCGACGACCAGCGCGCCGATGCGGTGAATCGTCCGGCTGTCCACGGCGACGCCGATGAACTCGCGCGCGGGGACCTCGAGGCCGTCCTCCCGGATCCAGCGGGCCAGGGCCTCGACCCCGAAGAAGTCCTGCTGATCCAGCGAGAGGATGGGTTGGTACCAGGTGGTGAACTCCTGCCCGTCCAGCCCCTCGCGGATGGCCTCCTCCAGTTGGAACCGCGCGGTGGACTCCGCCTGCATCTGCTCGTCGAAGACCACGACGCGGCCGCCCCCGGCGTCCTTCGCGCGATACATCGCCATGTCGGCCTGGCGCAGCAGCTCCTCGGGCGTGCTCTCGGGCTCGGCGAGGGCGACGCCGAGGCTGATGCCCGGCACGACGCGGTGCCCGCTGATCCGGGCGTCCACCTGGATGATCTCGAGGAGGCTCTGGGCGACGCGCACGGCGTCCTCGACGCTGGAGACGCCTCGCAGCACCACGACGAACTCGTCGCCGCCGACGCGCCCTACGAGGTCGTCGGACCGGAGCGACTCGCGGAGCCGGTCGGCCACGAGGCGGAGCACGCGGTTGCCGGCCTCGTGCCCGAGCGAGTCGTTCACCAGCTTGAAGTTGTCGAGGTCCCCGAAGGCGAGCGCCACGCGGTCGGCGGCGCGGCGCGACCGGGCCAGCTCGCTGCGAAGTCGCTCCAACACGGCGCCCCGGTTGGCGACCCCGGTCAGGGGATCGAGGTGGACGGCTCGGAGCAGGCTCTCGCGGCGCCGGTGGTCGTCGCTGGCGTCGAAGGCCTGCCCGAGCAGGTAGCGCGTCCCCCCCGTCTCGTCGCGGAGGCGCGTCAGCGTGAGGTGGAGCCAACTGGACGACCCGGGGGGCACGTGCTCGAGCCGCCACTCCCCCATCACGGCCTCCGTGGCGCCCTGGAGGAGTTGCTCGAGCTCCTCCCGGTACCGATCACGGGTGCCGCCCGCTCCGAGGAGGGTCGTGAGGCTCACCCCGACCAGCGCGTCGGCCCCGCACCCCATGAGGTCGCAGAAGGCCGGATTGACGTCCCGGAGAACGCCGTCCGGATCGGCCAGGAACATGCCGATCGGCGAGTGGGCGTACCCCACCTGGACACGCTCGCGCGAGGGCCCGTGCGCGGACTCTCCCCTGGCCTCGCCCCCGTCCGCCGGGGAGTCGAGCTGGATGGAATCGGACATCGAACAGGATCCGAGTGACCAAGGTAGTGTGGGCCACGGCGCGGCGAACGGCCACCGGAGAAACGGGCCGAGCCCGGGAAATCGGGACTTCGCGTGTCGAGGATGGGTCGCGTCAGGGCCCGAAGGTCGGGAAGTTCGCCGGCAGGCCGAGCAGGTTGCGCACGGTCGAGTAGATGGGCTGGGCGCCGTCGCCCGCGCCCGGAGACGACTCGGCCGCCGTGTCGAACGGGTCCACCAGCACGCGCCGGTCCCAACCCTTCGTGTTCGTACCGTGGCAGTCACTGCACCCGCCGGAGCCGAGGGGGCTGTCCGAGTACAGGCCGAGCGGCAGCACGTCGTGCGTGATCGAGAAGGGCTGACGCGACGTGACGTCGAGGCCAAGCATCTCGTAGTCGAACGCGGTGACGCCCATGCCGCCCCAGTAGTAGACCTTGGTGCTCTTGACGAGGACGGGGTTCGAGGCGATGGGCTGGCCGTGCCCGTCGTCGCCGAGGAGGAGGCCGCCGGACGAGGCGATGTAGATCCCGATCTCGGCCAGGGTGTTCACCTCCGGCGTGCCGTCGCCGTTGTCGTCCACGACGCCCGGCGGGGTCGTGTCGCCCGTGGCGTGGCGGATCTTCCAGAGGGGGATCGGCGTGACGACGTCCTCCGGCCCCGGGCCGGCGGGCGCGACGTCGGTCCAGTCGCCCCACCAGGCGCTCAGCACGTACTTCGCGGGGAAGAAGCGGATCGTCGCGTCCTTGGACGTCTTGCGGATGACGTCGGACCACCACTTGTGGTCGCCCGCGCCCCGCAGGGCGGCCGGGCTGAGCGGGTCGCTCGAGTAGAACTGGTCCGTGTCGTAGGAGAGGGTCTTGCCGGTGGTCGCGTTGTCGAGGACCACGTCGGCCGCGTCGAGCTTGTAGGGGATGTGGCAGAACTCGCACGCCATCGCGGCCAGGTGGGCCGAGCTGTGGATGGTGCCGGGAGGCGTACCGTGGCAGTCGGAGCAGGTCTCCATCCCCACCCAGTCCTGGTCCTGGCGGACGGTGAGCAGGCTCGCGCTGCCCTTCGAGATGTTGTGCTCGCGGTCCCGCTGAAGAGGATCGCCCGTCAGGATGTGGCAGTTCGTGCAGGCGGTGCTCGCCTTGGTCACGTCGGCGTCGGCGGCGGTGATGTCGCCGTTGAACTTCCCGAAGTGCACGTCCTTGGTCGGGTCGAACCACGTGCGGCCGCGACGGCGGTTGTCGGGGTTCTGGTGACAGCTCCAGCAGGCGAGGTCGCGCACGCCGGAGGTGATGATGTCGGGGCTGACACGGAGGTTCCCGTCGCCGTCCTCGTAGAGGCTGCCGTCGTCCAGGCCGAGTTGGTAGTCGATCGTGACGCTCGCGGCCTTGGGCAGAGCCCCGGGGAGGGACATGAGCATCGTGACGTTCGCCCAGCCCTGCCCGGCCGTGGAGGCCGCGGCGTACGCCGGGACCGGCTGGGCCATGGAGTCCTGGAGCCCGTCCTGCGCGCGCAGGGTCGCCGTCCGCCAGATCCAGTTCAGCGGCTCGTCGGAGATCCCCAGGGCCCGGTCGAGGCGGTGGCAGAACAGGCAGTCGGGCTCGCCGCTGCCGCTCGTGTCCCACGGGGCGTCCCGCAGGGAGGTGCCGGGACTCCCGACGCCGTTGCCCTCGAGGTCCCGGTAGTCGCCGTCGGCGGGATTGGGCGACATCAGGCCCTCGGCCTCGTAGCCCCACTGTCCGGCGGCGACGTCGTAGTAGAGGTGGTCGTCGCGGTCCTTCTCGGCCGGGCCGCCGCCCGCGTGGCACGACGCGCACTCCCCGCTCCAGTCGTACGCGCTCTCGTCGAACGTGCTGATGGAGCCGGCGAGCTTCGCCGCGATCTGGGCGCTGTCGATCGCGAGGGGGGACCACTTCCCGAACATGCCGGGAGAGAGATGCCAGGGCTGTCCGTTGCCGAAGAAGTCGACGCCGGTCTGCACGTTCCCCGCCGCGTCGGTGCGGCCGAGCTGGAAGTGGTAGCCCTGGGCGATCACGTCCACGTCGTGGCACTCGCCGCAGGTCTGCCGCGGACTGTAGGGCTCGGTGGAGCCCAACTGCAGGGGATCTCCCCACCGGTCCCGGAGCACGATGTCGGCGTGGGTCATGGTGGGCGTCGGGGGGATCGGAGGTCCGATGTTCTCGCCGCTGCTGCCGCAACCGCCGAGCGAGGCGCCGGCCAGGGTGAGGGCCAGGACGGGCGCGAGGCCCCCTGTGAATCGCGGCTTCATGCTGTCTCCTACGCGAGTCCGGCAGGCCCGGACGCCTGCCGTCCACCCGCCCCCCGGACCCCTACCTATCCGCTATCGGACGCGGGAATCCTAAGCCCTGGCGCCACCCCTGGCCAGTCCAGGGTAGCGGGGGCCGAAGGCGGGCCGCCGCCCGGGCAAGGCATTGTTAGACTCCGATGCGCCCCCCACCCCCGGCTGGGGGGGCGGGTCCCCCCGGAGCGGCTCGATGGCGAAAAAGGTCCCGTACGGAATCACGCTCTCCCGGCACGTCTACGAGATGCAGCGCGAGCACCCGGAGGCGACCGGCGAGCTCACCGGCATCCTGAACCAGATCGCCATGGGCGCGAAGATCATCTCGCGCGAGGTGAACAAGGCCGGCCTCGTCGAGCTGCTGGGCCTCACCGGCGAGGAGAACATCCAGGGGGAGCAGGTCAAGAAGCTCGATGAGTACGCCCACGACGTCCTCGTCCATACCCTCGGCCACTCGGGCCACTTCTGCGCCATGGCCTCGGAGGAGGAGGAAGGCGTCATCCACATCCCGGAGCCGTACGGCCAGGGCCGGTACACGATCGCTTTCGATCCGCTCGACGGCTCTTCGAACATCGACGCGAACGTCAGCATCGGCACCATCTTCGCCGTCCACCGCCGTATCAGCACGGGGACCAAGGGGACGGTCGAAGACCTTCTGCAGTCCGGCCGCCGACTGGTGGCCGCGGGCTACGTCGTCTACGGAAGCAGCACGATGCTGGTCATCAGCACGGGCAACGGCGTCCACGGCTTCACGCTCGACCCGTCCGTCGGTGCGTTCCTCCGCTCCCACCCCGACATGCGCATCCCCCGGCGCGGCCACGTCTACTCCGTGAACGAGGGCAACTACCCCTATTGGTCCGAGGGCGTGAAGCGCTTCGTGAACCACATCAAGGAACGCGACCCGGCGTCGGACCGGCCCTACACGGCGCGCTACATCGGCTCGCTGGTGGCCGACATCCACCGCACGCTCTGCTACGGCGGGATCTTCATGTACCCCAAGGACCGCAAGGACCCGGACAACCCCAAGGGGAAGCTCCGCCTGGTCTACGAGTGCGCTCCGATGGCCTTCATCCTGGAGCAGGCGGGCGGCGCGGCGACGACGGGCCGCGAGCCCATCCTCGACATCCAGCCCGTGTCGCTCCACCAGCGCGTGCCGTTCTACGCCGGCTCGGTGGAAACGGTCCACGAGGTGAGCCGCTTCATCGAGAAGTACAACGTGAAGCCGGCCGCCGCGGCGGAGAGTTGAGGCGGTCCCGGCGGCCGGCGCCGCCGGCCGCCGGTCTCCTCCGCAAGCGCCTCGCCGTCCCGACCGAGCACGGCGCGTGGTCCTGGTGGCTCGGCCCCCTGATCGTCGGCACCGCGGCCGCGCGCGCCTTCCCCGTCGCCGAGGCGGCCGTCGTGCTGCTGGCGACGAGCGCCTTCCTGGCCCACCAGCCCGCGACCGTCGCCGTCAAGGCGGCGGCGCGTCGGGCCCCCCGCACGGACCTCGCCCCGGCCCTCGTCTGGACCGCCGGGTACGGCCTGCTCGCCGCCGCCGGCCTCGCGTGGCTCCTCGCCGGCGGCCACCGCGTCGTCCTCCTGCCCGTCGCCGCCGGCCTCGTCCTCTTTCCCCTCCACCTGTGGTTGGTCGCACGCCGGGCGGAACGACGTCAACTCCTCTTCCAGCTCGCCGGCGCGGTCGGCCTCGCCCTGTGGGCGCCGGCGGCCTACGTCGTGGGGCGGGGCGAGGCGCAGGCGGAGGGAGGGGCGGCGGTTCTCCTCTGGGCCCTCCTCGCGCTCCACTCCGCGGGCGCCGTCCTGACCGTGGGCCTGAGACTCGGGTGGCGCGGGCGCGCCGCCCCGCCGCCGCTCCCCGAACGGCTCGAACGCGCCGCCCCCACGCTCCTGCTCCACGCCGCGGCCCTGACGTTGGCGGCGTGGTCCCTCCCCCGCGCCCCCTTCCCCTTCGGCGTCCTCGCCTTCGTGCTCGTCCTCGCCGACGCCTGGCTCGCCGCGCTCCGCCCGCGCCCCCGTGCGATGCCCCGCCGCCTGGGCTTCCGGCAGCTCGCCGTGACGACGGTCTTCGTCGTCCTCCTCGCGCTCCAGTTCGCCGTCTGAGGGCGCGGGAAGACACCCCCCCACCGGGCCCCGACGGCCGGCGCCCGCGGGCCGTGCAGGCCAACCACCGGAGGGAGTTGCGGGGCGGCCCACGCCCCCGGCACGACCTGTTCCCCCCCTCGAAGGCGGATCGTCCGCGAGCGGGGATCGGCCCCCTCCGGCGTCCGGGATCCGCCCGCCCTCCTGCGATCCGCCGGTAGCTTGGGCCCCTTCGCCGCCCCCGTCGCCCCCCCGATCGAGGAGCCCCATGCCGGACGACGCCGACGCCCCCCTCGACGTGGCGGTGGTGGGAGCCGGGATCTCCGGGCTCGCGACGGCGTTCCGTCTCGCCCGCGCGGGGCGACGCGTGGCGGTTCTCGAGGCGTCGGACCGCGTGGGCGGCGCGATCACGTCGGCGCGCGCGGACGGATTCCGCTTCGAACTGGGACCGAATACCGTCGTGGAGAACGACCCGAGCGTCCACGCCCTCCTCGCCGACGCCGGGCTGGAGGGCGAGAAGCTCGCCGCCTCGCCCGCTGCGAAGAAGCGGTTCATCTGGCGTCGGGGGCGTCTCGTGCCGTTGCCCTCGGGCCCCCTGGGCTTCCTCCGCACGTCGCTCTTCTCCACGGAGGCGAAGCTCCGCATCGTCCGCGAACCGTGGGTGCGGCCCCACCGCGGCGCCCGGGAGGAGAGCGTCGCCGACTTCGTGCGCCGGCGCCTCGGCCGGGAGGTCCTCGACTACGCGGTCGGACCGTTCGTGTTCGGCGTCTACGCGGGCGATCCCGAGCGCCTGTCGATGCGGTGGGCCGTCCGCAAGCTCTGGACGCTGGAGCAGGAGCACGGCAGCCTGATCCGCGGCGCGTTCGCGCGCAAGAAGGGCCCCGCGCCGGGCGGGCGGATGGTCACCCTCCGCGACGGTCTGGAAGCGCTCCCCCGGAGGCTCGCGGAGCGAATCGGCGACGTGCGCACCGGCGTCGCGGTGGCGACGCTCCGAGCGGATGGCGACGGATACGTGCTCCAGGGAAACGGAGGGTCGATCGCCGCGCGCCGCGTGGTCCTCGCCGTCCCCGCCGACAGCCTCGCCGCCTCGCTCGCCGAGATGAGCCACGGCGGGAGCGCGCCGCTCGCGGAGATCCCGTACGCGCCGGTGGTCTCGGTGGGGCTGGGCTTTCGCCGCAGGGACGTGCACCACCCGCTCGACGGATTCGGCTTCCTCGTCCCGCGCGGCGAACAGCTCCGCCTTCTCGGCTGTCTCTTCCCCTCGTCGCTGTTCGACGGTCGTGCGCCCGCGGGTCACGTCGCGCTGGCCGCGTTCTTCGGTGGGCGGGCCGACCCGGAGGTCCTGCGACTCGACGACGCGCAGATCCGGCGCCTGGTCATCGACGAGCTCGACCGCGCCCTCGGCCTCGGCGACGCGCCCGTCCAGATGGTGATCCGCCGGTGGCCGCGCGCCATCCCGCAGTACGAGCTGGGGTACGGGCGTCACGTCGCGTGGGTGGAGGCCTTCGAGCGCGCGCACCCCGGTCTCCACGTCGGGGGGAACCTGTTCGGCGGCATCTCCGTCCCCGACTGCATTCGGAAGGGCGTGGCGCTCGCAGAGCGGATCCTGGCCGCGTAGCGGGGTCGCCGGCCGGCCCTCGGCGTTTCCACCCCGTTACACGCGCCGGAGCGGGGGGTACCAGGGGGTAGGGAGGGCGGCCCGGGAAGTCGCCTCCGGGGCCGTTTTCGGGGACTCCGCACGCGGCACGGCCTTTGTTCCGTGACACGCGGGCGGCTTTCGCCCGGAAAGGAGGCCTGCCATGCGACGCCTCGGCATCCTCGGTCTGGCCGCGCTCCTCCCCCTCCTCCTCGCGGCGCCGGCTTTCGCGAGGGGTGGGCGATACGGGGGCCCCGGCCAGGCGTCCCCGCCGCCGACGGAGGACGCCGGCGAGGCGGAACCCGCCAGCCCGGAGCCGACGACGCTCGAACCCCTGTGCCCGCAGCCCACCGATGGCGGGACCACCACGGCGCCGCCGACCACGACGACGACGTTGCCGGGCGACAGCACGCGAACGCGCCCCGGGCGCACGGCGAAGAAGGCGCCGGGCGCCACGCAGTGGACGCGGTGGTACTCGACGCATCGGGAGAGGTACGAGGATCTCCGAGCGCGGCACCTGTTCACGCGTTCGAGTCCGATCTTCGCCGTCGGCGACGCGGTGGGCGGGACGGTCCAACCGCCGCCGAACCTCTCGTCGGACCAGCGCCGCGAGATCCTCCGCGCGCTGCAGGCGGTGCTGCAACCGGGCGCCGACCACTGGATCCACACCGAGGCGGCCGCGCTCGTCGCCCTGGGCAAGGTGGCCGAGCGGCCCGTGGACCTGCAGCCGCACTTCGCCCTGCTCGCGCCCGACTCCACGGCGCAGGAGTACCTGAAGGAGAGCGCCATCCTCGGTCTGGCGAACCTCCGCCGCGACGCGGAGAAGGATCGCTTCTCCGCCGTCTTCCTCGATCGCGTCCGCGAGAACCTCCTCCGCGTGCTGGGGAGCGACGACTACCGCCCCAAGACCCGCGGACACGCCGCGCTCGCGCTGGCCCTGCTCGCCGACCAGCCGTCCCGTCGCAACGGCGAAGGCGAGAAGTGGACGGCACGCACCCTCTTCCAGGCGTGGACGGAGACGGCGCTGCCGGAGGAGACGCAGGTGGGCATCCTGGTCGGGCTGCAGCGCCTGGACCCCCGGGCCGTCGGAACCACCGCGCGGCTCGTGCTCGCGGGCTGCGCCACCCTCGGGGACGCCTGGCCCAGCCACCCCTCCGGACTCGTGCGCGCCCACGCCCTGCTCGCTCTCGCGCGGGTGGGCGAGGCACGGGACGCCGCGTCCGTGACGGAGATCCTCGGGCGCACGAAGGGCGAGCAGGCGCTGGTGATCGAAGCGGCGCCGATGGCCGCGGCGATCCTCGGGGAGCGGCTCCCCGAGACGCGCGGCGTGCTCGCCTCGAAGCTCGCCGAGGTCCTGCCGTCGTGCCGCGAACCGGGAACGCGCCGGTTGATCGTCCTCGCGCTGGGACGCCTCCTGGCCGCCGAGGCGCGGACGGGCGACGAGTACCTCCTGGCCGACCGGAAGGTCGGCGACCTGCTGCTCCAGACCCTCGCCGACGGGGGACAGGAAGAACGCCCCTTCGCGGGCATCGCCCTCGGGCTCGTGGTGCGCGGCATCGGTCGCGAAGTGCCGACGGCGGCCTGGAACGAGTTTTGGCGCACGGCCGTCACGGCGCTGCGCCGGGCCTTCGAGCACGAGAAGGGCGACGTCGCGACCCGGGCCGCGTACGCGGTGGGACTGGGCCTGGCGCGGGACGGCAACAGCTCCGCGCGGCTGCTCACCGTCCTCGAGGACGAGGACGAGGCGCCGGAGACGCGCGCCTACGCGGCCGTGGCCCTCGGGCTCCTCGGCGACGCGCGCAAGGAGGCGTCCGAGGCGATGCAGCACGCCCTCCGGGATCCCCGCAGCGACGTGCTGCAATCCAGCGCAGCGACGGCCCTCGGCCTGCTGGGCGACGGCGATCGCCGGGCGCGGGCCCGGCTGCTCGAGACGCTGGTGACCGCCATGCGGCGTGCGACGCTCCCGTACGTGAAGGGGCAGATCGCCATCACGCTGGGGCGGATCGGCGACGGCCGGGCGATTCCCGCCCTCGTCCACGTCCTGCAGGATGCGCAGGAGCCGCATCTGAACCGGGCGATCGCCTGCGCGGCGCTCGGGCTCCTCGGCGAGCGCGGCCTCCACTCCACCTTCGCGCCCGTCCGCTGGGACGCGATGTACCTCTCGTCGAGCGCACTCGTCTACGACGTGCTGGACGTGCTCTAGCGCGCGTCGTGCGGCGTCGGGGCCCGGGTCCGCGGGCGGTCGCCGGCGGGGAACGCCTCAACTTTTGTCCCGACGCGGACCGAGGGGTTCGTACCGTACGGGAGGTGGCCGTCCTCCGTCTGGTGCCGTTTGCGCTGCTCGCGCTCCTCGCCGCCTGCGGCGACCGCGGAGCCGAGACGCCGTCGTCGGCTCCCGCCACCACCGCCACGGCCCCCACCCCGCCGTCCCCGCCCCCTCCGGCGGCGCTCGCCGAGGAGATCGTGGCGCTCGACCACTTCGGGGCGCACCACGACCAGACGACCGTGCTCCACGCGCTGGGCGACGGCCTCGTCGTGACGGCCGGCCTCGACGGCGTGGCCCGCGTCTGGAACGTCGTGGCCTCGCCGCCGCTGGTGGCCGTGCTCGAGGGACACGTCGGCTCGATCCACCACGTGGCGTCGAAGCGCGACGCGGACGGGGTGTGGATCCTCACGAGCTCCGTGGACGAGACGGCGCGGCTCTGGCGGCTGGAGGAAGGCCGCGTGGTGCGCTCGACGCGTCTCCTCGGCCACGGCCGGGAGGTCCTGGAGGGGGGATTCCTCTCGCGCGGCGGCGACCCGGTGATCTGGACGTTCTCGCTGGACGGAAGCGCGCGCCTCTGGAGCGCGGACGGCCGGAAGATCGCGCGCCTCGACGCGAAACACGCGCCGATCGCCGGCGTCGTCGCCTCGCCCTCGGGCGAACGCCTGCTGCTCCTCGCGCCCGAGGGGGCCGCGCGCCTCGTGGACACGCGGGGGCAGACGGTGCACGAGTTCGCGGGCGAGGCCGCGTCCGCCGAAGGCGCGCTCTTCTCGAACGACGGCCGCCGGCTGCTGCTGTACGGGCCGGAGGGGCCTCCGCGCCTCTTCGACCGGGACGGAACGACGGTGGCGACGCTCGAGGGCCACCGCGCGCAGGTCCTCGACGCGGCGTGCTCGCCCACCGGCCTCCTCGCGACCGCGTCCCTCGACGCCACGGTGCGGCTCTGGAGCGCCGACGGCGCGCCCCTGGCGCGGCTGGAAGGCCACGGCGGCGCCGTCCACCAGGTGTCGTTCTCGCCGGACGGTGCCCTGGTTCTCACGACCGCCTCGGACCGCAAGGTGCGGCTCTGGGGAACCGACGGGCACGCCGTGGCCGATTTCGGCGGCAGCGACAGCCCCCTCGTGGCGGCCGCGTTCTCGCCGGACGGCGACCGCGTCCTCGCACGGCCGTTCGAACGCGGGCCCGCCCGCGTCTACGACCTCGCCGGACACCTGCGTCTCGTGGCCGAGGGTCCGACGGACCGCGCGGTGATGGTCTCGTACGTCCCCGGCGCGCCCGCGATCGTCACGGTGGACCGCGATCTCACCCCGCACGCCTTCCGGACGGACGAGAGCGGGGGGACCGGGACGGCGGCGGCCGCGCCCCCCTGGGGAGCCGACGGCGACGTCCCCCACCGCGGCGACTACGCCGGCACGGTGGCCTGCGCGCGGTGCCATCTGGAGGCGTACGAGGGCTGGGCGGCGTCGAGCCACGCGCGCACGTCCACCTTCGCCAACGCGGTGGATCTTCCGCGCGAGGTCCAGGAGGGCGAGACGGTCCGCCACCCGCCGGGGTGGAGCCGGTTCGGCGGCGACGTCGAGCACGGCTGGTGGGTGGAGACGCTCAACGAGCACGGCGAGGTCCAGCGCTACCCCATGACGATCGTGGCGGGGCACCTGCGCATCCGGTTCTTCGTGACGAAGATGCCGGACGGTCGGTTGCAGGTGCTGCCGGGGATGCTCGAGGTGCCCACCGGCGAGTGGTTCGACTACACCGACCTCATCTTCGGGGCGCCCATGCCGGACTTCATGACGCCGCCGGTGGTGAAGCCGGGCGACCGCTCGTTCTGGACGGGCCCGGTGCGCTCCTGGGACGCGAAGTGCGCGCAGTGCCACATGAGCGGCAAGGTGCCCCGGGAGCCGGGCCCCGACGGGGTCGGCCCCCGGATCACCTGGCGGGCGTACGCCGTGGATTGCGAGGCGTGCCACGGACCGGGGCGGAACCACGCCGAGGCGTGGGCGCGTCTGGAGATGGACCGTCCCCTCCGGCGGCTGGAGACCCTGGACCGGAACGGCCGCACGCACGTGTGCACGCGGTGCCACCAGGAGGGGGAGGTGCTCGACCCGCCGTACCGGATGGGTCAGGACCTCTACGAGTACATCGACCCGACGCTCGTGATCGACCCGGAGCGCGCGGATCCGTCGGGGCGGTCGCTGGAGCTGATCTACGACGGCCTTCCCTTCTCGACGAGCGCCTGCGCGAACGCGGGGGGCCTGACCTGCTCGACCTGCCACGCGCCCCACGGCAGCGACGAGCCCTCGCTGCTGCGCCACCCCCACGAAGACGGCTCGTTCTGCGTCGAGTGCCACCGCGCGTACGTGGAGGAGCCGCAGAGCCACACCCACCACGACCCCGAGGACGCCGGGGGGACCTGCGTCGCCTGCCACATGCCCTTCCTCACGATCGAGCGCGGGCACGGCGCGGTGGCGGATCACACGATCGGCATCCCGCGGATCGGCCTCGTTGCCGACCGGGTCCAGACGGACGCCTGCACGTGGTGCCACCAGGGCGGTCGGAACGCCCCGGGGGGCGTGCCGACCCTGGAAACGGCGGCGCTCGCCGAGGCGTACGAGGGGTGGTGGCCCGGACGCGGGTGGCCGCGCCCGTGGATGGCGGCGCTGGCGAAAGCCCGCACGGCGACGCCCGGGGCGTGGCGGGACCTCGTCGAGGTCCTGGGGAGCGACGCCCCCCGCGAGGCCCGGGCGAGCGCCGCGCTGCTCTTGGGGCGCTACCCCGACGAGGCGGCGGCGGCCATCCTCGAGGCGAGCCGCAGCGACGACTCCCTGATCCGGCGCAGCGCCGTGAAGGCGCTGGCGGACGTCCGCTCGCCCGCGGCAAACGCCCGCCTGCTGGACGCCCTCTCCGACCCGTCGTGGGCCGTGCGGCTGGCCGCGGCGCGGACGTCCCTCGACGGATGGGAGCGCGCGCGGGCGAATCGCCCCCTCCTCATGGCGTTGCTCCCCGTCCTGGAGGAGGACGCCCGCCGCGTCCCGGACGACGACCAGCGGTGGTTCCGGTTGGGCGCGGCCTTCGACCTCGCGGGCGACCGGGAGGGCGCGCTCCGTGCCTACGAGCGCGAGCTCGCCCTCGACCCCTTCGCCGACGCGGTCCGCGAGTACGTCGGTCGCCTCCGCCAAGGTCGCTGAAGCCCGCATCCTCGGCTCAGTCGGAGAAGGGGTCCTCGTAGAAGCGGTAGCGAGCCGGCGTCATCCCCAGGGCCTCGTACGTCCGCATCGCCGTACCGTTCTCGGTGTCCACGTAGAGGCGGAGGCCGCAGACGCCGGCCTTCGCGATCGCCACGCGACGCAGCGCCTCGTAGACGGCGCGGAAGACCCCTTGCCCCCGGTGCCCGGGCTGGACGTAGACGCTCTGGATCCACCAGAAGGTTCCGTTCCGCCAGTCGCTCCACTCGCGCGTGACGAGGAGGGAGGCGGCGAGGCGGCCGTCCCGTTCGGCGACGAGGTAGAACCCGCGCACGGGCTCCTCCAGGACGCCGCGAATGCCGGCGAGGACGACCTCGGGGGCCAGGCGGCGCCGCTCCGTCTCCAGCGCGAGGGAGATCGCCGCCGCGACGAGGGCGGGCTCGTCGTTCGCCGTGGCGCGCCGGATCTTCACGCCCGCCGTTCGCCGGCTCGTGGGACGCTCCACGACCATTCCTTTCCCGCGCCCCTCCCGGGGCGACCATCTTGCCTTCGCGCGCGTTCAGGGCGTCGAGGCGGGAGAAGCCGGGTAGGCTTCCCCGGTCGAACCGATCTCGACTGCGACGGATGATCCCGCGCGAGGGAGGGTTGGATGTTCCTGGAGCGAATCGAGGACCGCACGGCGGTCGTAGGCATCCTCGGGCTGGGCTACGTGGGGCTCCCCCTCGCCGCGGCCTTCGTGGACGCGGGGTTCCGGGTCCTCGGTTTCGACACCGACGGGGAGAAGGTGGCCGCCCTCGGGCGCGGCGAGAACTACCTGAAGCACCTCGGCCAGGACATGACGCGCCGGATGAAGGAGAGCGGCCGGATGGTGGCCACGACCGACTTCTCCCGCCTGGGGGAGCCGGACGCCGTCCTCCTCTGCGTGCCCACCCCGCTCGGCGAGCACCAGGAGCCGGATCTCTCCTTCGTGGAGCACTCCACGAGGCTGACCGCCGCGACGCTGAGGCCCGGGCAGCTCGTCGTCCTGGAATCCACGACGTACCCGGGCACGACGCGCGACCTGATGCGCCCGATCCTCGAGCAGGGAGGGCTCGTCGCCGGCCGCGACTTCCTCCTCGCCTACAGCCCGGAGCGCGAGGACCCGGGCCGGCAGGGCGTCACCACGAGCTCCATCCCGAAGCTCGTCGGCGGCATCGACCAGCAGTCCGGCGAGGTGGCGTTCGCGCTCTACGAGGCGGCCATCGCGTCGGTCCACCTCGTGTCTTCGGCCGAGATCGCCGAGGCCGCCAAGGTGCTGGAGAACACCTTCCGCGCCATCAACATCGCCCTGGTGAACGAGATGAAGGTCATCCTCGACGCCATGGGGATCGACGTCTGGGAAGTGATCGAGGCGGCGGCGACCAAGCCGTTCGGATTCATGAAGTTCACGCCCGGCCCCGGCCTGGGCGGCCACTGCATCCCGATCGACCCGTTCTACCTGACGTGGGTCGCGCGGAAGTTCGGGCGCCCGACGCGGTTCATCGAGCTGGCCGGCGAGATCAACACGGACATGCCGCGCTACGTCGTCCGCAAGACCATGCTGGCGCTGAACGAGCAGGGAAAGGCGCTCAAGGGCTCGAAGATCCTGATCCTCGGGCTCGCCTACAAGCCCGACGTGGACGACATCCGGGAGTCGCCCGCGATCAAGCTGCTCGAGCTCCTGGAGAAGCTGGGCGCGGACGTCGGCTACTCCGACCCCCACGTCCCGCGCGGCCACAAGATGCGCGAGCACGACCTCTCGGGGAGGACATCCGTCGAGCTCACGCCGGAGAACATCGCCGCCCAGGACGCGGTGGTCGTCGCGACGGACCACAAGGCCTTCGACTGGGAGCGGATCGCGAAGCACGCCCGCCTGGTCGTGGACACCCGGAACGCCTTGACGAGCCGCATGGCCGGCGACCCCCGGTACTACAAGGCCTGACCGGGCGTACGAGCCCCGACGAAAGCCGGACCGGACCCGTGGGGGGGTCCGGCCCGGGGCCCCACGATGGGCATGGGCGCCGTCCCCCTTCTGGGCTTCTCGCTCCCCTCATCGACCGGATCGAGGGGCGGTCGGCGAAGAATCCGGACCGGGGGATCCACGTCCTCGCCGCCGGCCGCGGGGGCTTCCGTCGTCGTCCTGGCTCTCTGCGGGAGACGGCTCGCGGCGGGCCTTGGCGACCTCGACGTAGAGGAGGCGGAGCTGGGTGAGGAGATTCGAGAGGAGGGCCTTCTCCTCGTCGTCGAGGTTGCCCCTCGTCTTCTCCTCGAGCATCTCGAGCAGGTCGATGCCCTGCTTCGCGGCGTCCATCTCCACGATCGTCTTCTTCTGGACGGGGTCCTCGAACAGTCCCAGGGCCATCTGCACCTGCGCGGCGAGCGATCCGCAGAGCATCATGAACCCCGTCGGCAGCGGCGGCGGCGGCGGCTTCTTTGCTTCGTCGGTCATCGTGGGGTGGCTTCCATCGGTCTCACGCGGTCGCACGCTCCTCGTGCGGCACGGTGTTCTCCTTGTGGCGGAGCGCGGCACTCACCCACTCGCGGAAGAGCGGGTGCGGCCGGGTGGGCTTGCTCTTGAACTCGGGGTGGTACTGGACGGCCACGAAGTAGGGGTGGTCGTGCAGCTCGATGATCTCGACGAGGTCGCGCTCGGGGTTCACGCCGCCGATGAACAGGCCGGCCTTCACCAGCTTCTCGCGGTAGGCGTTGTTGAACTCGTAGCGGTGACGGTGGCGCTCGTGGACGATCTCGTCGCCGTAGAACTGCCTCGCCATGGAGCCCGCCCTCAGCGCGCAGCGATAGGCCCCCAGTCGCATCGTGCCCCCCTTCTGGAGCCCCTCCTGGTCGGGCATCAGGTCGATCACCGGATGGGGCGTATCGGGATCGAACTCCGTGGAGTGCGCGCCCTCCAGACCCACGACGTTGCGTGCGAACTCGACCGTGGCGCACTGCATGCCGAGGCACAGCCCGAGGAAGGGGATCCCCTGCTCGCGGGCGTAGCGGATGGCCTCGATCTTGCCCTCGACGCCGCGGTCGCCGAATCCGCCCGGGACCACGATGCCGTGGACGCCGCCCACGAACTCCTCGAGCCGAGCGGGGGTGATGTCGTCGGAGAGGACGCGGCGCACGCGGACCTTCGCCTCGGCGGCAAACCCGCCGTGGGCGATCGCCTCGTAGACGCTCTTGTAGGCGTCCGTCAGCTCCACGTACTTGCCGACCAGCGCGACCTCGACCTGGCGGCGCGGGTTGTGGATCCGCTGGAGCAGCTCGTGGTAGCGATGCAGCTCGAGCTCGGTGTTCGGGAGGCGGAGGCGCTCCAGCACGAGGCGGTCGAGCCGCTGCTCGGCCAGCATCTGGGGCAGTTCGTAGATGCTCGTGGGGACGTCCTGCTCTTCGACCACGGCTTCCGGCGGCACGTTGCAGAAGAGCGAGAGCTTCGCCTTCGCGTCGGCGGGAATCGGCCGCTCGGTGCGGCAGATCAGGACGTCCGGCAGGATGCCGATCTCGCGCAGCTTCTGCACCGAGTGCTGGCTGGGCTTGGTCTTGAGCTCCCCGCTGGTCCGGAGGAACGGGATGAACGTCAGGTGGCAGACGATCGCGTTGCCCGGCCCGACGTCGAGCACGAACTGGCGGATCGCCTCGAGGAACGGCAGCCCCTCGATGTCGCCCACGGTGCCGCCCAGCTCGCAGATCAACACGTCCGCGTCCCCCGCGCCGCGGCGGATGGCGGCCTTGATCTCGTCGGTGACGTGCGGGATGACCTGCACGGTGCGCCCGAGGTAGTCGCCGCGGCGCTCCTTCTCGATCACCTGGGAGTAGATCTTGCCCGTGGTGTAGTTGCTGTCCCTCGTGAGGACGGCGCCCTCGGTGAACCGCTCGTAGTGGCCGAGGTCGAGGTCCGTCTCGGCGCCGTCCTCCGTCACGTAGACCTCGCCGTGCTGGTAGGGCGACATCGTGCCGGGGTCGACGTTCAGGTAGGGGTCGAGCTTCTGGTGCTGGACCCGGAACCCGTGGCCCTCGAGCAGCAGGCCCATCGCCGCGCTCGTGAGCCCCTTCCCCAGGCTCGAAACGACCCCACCGGTCACGAAGATGAACTTGGTCACGAAACCCCCGAACAATCCCGAAGTGTAGCCGACGCAGGCCGGACCCGGACACCGCGCCCGGGCCGCCCTCCCGTCCCCCCTCCTCTACCGCGGCGGGGGGACGCGGCTCACGCCCCTCCGAGCGCGGCGAGGAAGGCGTCGTAGTCGGCGCGGGTGTCCACCCCGAGCGCCGGGCGCGACGCCGTGACGAGCACGACCCGCCACCCGGCCTCCAGGGCGCGGAGCTGCTCCAGCCGCTCGGCCCGCTCGCGAGGCGAGGGGGGCATCCGGGCGAAGGCGAGCAGCCGCTCGCGCCCGAAGGCGTAGATCCCGAGGTGGTGGAGCACCCGGGCGCCCTCGCGCGCGGCCGGGTCGGGCACCGTACGGCGAAAGTCCCGGACGGTCCCGTCGGGCCCGACGATCGCCTTCACGGCGTTCGGATCCGCCTCGGCCGCCGCGTCGGGGAAGGGGTAGCCGAGGGTGGCGAGATCGACGCCCGCGCACGCCGCCGCCTCGGCGACGGCGAAGAGGTCGGAGGGCTCGACGAGGGGCTCGTCGCCCTGGAGGTTCACGATCACGTCGGCGTCGAGGGAGGGGGCGACTTCCGCACAGCGATCGGTGCCGGACGCGTGGTCGGCCCGCGTCCGGAGGACCTCCCCGCCGTAGCTCTGGACGGCCTGCTCGATCCGGGGGTCGTCGGTCAGGACGATCGCGCGGGGTCCGCCCGGCGCCGCGAGCGCGCGCTCGTGTACGTGCTGGACGAGGAACTTCCCGCTCTCGCGAAGAAGCGACTTCCCTTCCAGTCGCGTCGAGCCGTAGCGGGCCGGGATCAGGATCGCGTAGCGCATGGCGCGAACGGCGAAGGCGCCGCGGCCTACTTCGTGAGGATTCCGCCGCGAACCCCCACCACCGTCATGCACGACACCTGGTTGCGGAGCACCATCAGCGTCTGCTTGACCTCGGAGTAGAGGGGCGGGATCTGCTTCGTCGCGGCGCTGAGCCCCTGCCCGCGCATGGAGACGAGCGTCCACGACTGTCCGTTCCTCTCCACCGTGATCCGACCGCGCGCGTTCGGGTCGGTGAAGAGCTGCTGGACCGACGCCGTCGGCCGGGCCAGGCGGAAGAACCCCCGCTTCTCGATGGTCCGGAGGAAGAGGTCCATGTCGCGCTCGGGGATGGCCGCCACGGCGACGCCCTTGTTCCGCCTCGAGGTGACGCCGTACATGTTCGTCTGCGCGTCCACGTGGCCCTTGTTGACCAGCACCACCTTCTGCTGGGAGGCCAAGGACACGTTGGGCGTGCCGCGGAAGCGGGACGGGTTCTCGAGCCGCTCCTTCTCGACGGCGAGCGCCTCCCACGTCACGCGGATCTGCGGGCCGCTGCGGTCGAGCGGCAGCGGCTCCGGCTCCTCGGCCGAGGTCCGGCCGGGGGCGGTGGTGCCCGCAGGCGCGCGGAGTTCCACCGGAGGCGAGGACATCGGCCGCTCTGCCGTTCGCGTTCCCTGCGAGGCGGCGATGGGGGCGGGCACCTCCAGGTTCGTCCCGCCGAGCGGGGTGTAGGCCGCGGCGCTCCCGCCGCTCCCGGACGAGCGGCTCCCGGTTCCCTGGCAGGCCGCGAGTGGCAGGACCATGGCCCAGGCCACGAGGAAGGCGCCGGGGAGGACGAGGGCGCGCCGAGGCGTCGGACGAGAGGATGACGACCGCATGCGAAGCTCCCCCGGGGACACGGCCCCGAACGCGACCTTGCCGCTGGCCATGGGCCGGGTCAAGCCCCCGGCCCCGGGTTGACCACCGGGATTCGCGTCCATAGCCTCGCTGGGTTCGAGGAGTTGTGACGACGCCATGACGCACGACCGCTTTCCCCGACGACCGCGCGCGCGGTTCGAGCGACGCCACGCGCCGCTTCTGGCCGCCGCGCTCCTGCTGGCGATCGGCCTGTTCGCCCCGCCGGCGGCCCGCGCCGAGGACCAGCCCGACGATCCGAACGACCCGTGGGTCGCCAAGGTCCACGACCTGAAGCTCCCCCGGAGCCGACTCGCCGTGGTCGTGGCCGAGCGGAATCGCATGCGCCTCCAGGAAGCCGGCAGCGGCCCGACCACGGTGCTGCGCCAGATGATCGAGGAACGGGCGGTCCGCCAGGAAGCGAAGCGGCTCGGCATCGAGGTCCTTGACGAGGAGGTGCAGGCCAAGCTGGACGAGCTCGACACCGAGGTGAAGCAGAAGACCCTGGGACGCAAGAACCTCGCGCAGGTCGTGCGCGAGCAGCGGACCTCCATGGGCGAGCTCCGCGCGAACCTGAAGAACCAGCTCCTGAAGGAGCGCATCGCCGCGCACCCGGAGAACCTGGGCGACACCATCCCCAAGGACGACAACCTCCGCATCATCCAGACCGAAGTCGTGATCACGAAGCTGCTGAAGAAGACGGACGTCAAGTACCACTGGAAGGTCGCCACGCAGTTGGAGGGGTCGGAGACCGACCTCCCCCAAAACGTCGTCGCGGCGGTGAACGGGCAGGAGATCACGGTGCGGCAGTACGGCGAGGAGCTGCTGCTCCGCCTGCCCGTCTCCGACATCCGCCAGGTCCTCGTCGAGGAGTGCAAGGCGGCCCTGACCCGCGAGGTCGCGCTCACGGTCGAGGAAATGACCGAGGTGATCGCCCAGGAGAAGAAGAACTGGCTCGCGTGGCGCGACAAGGCCTCGCAGGAGGCGTTCCGCCACGTGGACTACGAGGAGTACGTGAAGTTGCGCTACCACCTCGACCTCGAGCAGATGCGCACCGACCGCTACTTCCGGGGTCTCTTCGGCCTGATCCGCCAGGAGCGCCAGAAGATCACGCCCGAGCAGGTCCGCAAGCAGTGGGAGGACAACCGCGAGGGCCGGTACGGCGACGCGATCCGCGTCTACGACGTCGAGATCCTCTTCGCGCCCCAGAACCCCCTGCTGGGCCAGCGCACGGGACGCGATCGCAAGGAGGCACTGCGCCTCGCCAACGACTACCTGCGGCGCATCGGCACGGGCGTCACCTTCGACCAGCTCGCCCGCGAGGTGAACGCGAGGGTCAACAAGGACGGCAAACCCGACCCCAGCATCCGTGCGCGCCGCCTGCTCGTCCGCAACACCGCGTCCGGACGCCTCCTGTTCGAGAAGGCGAAGGACATGAAGGACGGCCAGGTGAGCCGCCCGTTCGAGACGCTGTCCGAGGTGCACGTCATCCGCCGCGAGAGCTTCGAACCCGCGCCGACGTTCGAGGATCTCGAGGACGGGATCCTCGAGAGCATGGCGCAGCAGAACGCGAACACGTGGCTCGACGAACAGGTCTCCGACCCCAAGGTCGTCCAGGTCCGCTGGCCGCTGCCGGAGACCGGCCCGTAGGCCGTCGTACGGCGTCCGCACCGCCGCCGACGCCATCTCCCCCCGGCGGCCGGTCCGCGGGCTCGCCGCGGGGCTACGCCCGGGTCCGCCGCCGGCCGAGGGCGAGGGCGGCGGCGGCGCCCAGGGCGGCACCGAGGGAGTTGGCGACCACGTCCAGCGCGGAGGAGTCGCGCCCGGGGATGACGTGCTGCGCCGACTCGATCGCGAGGGTCAGGAGGAGACCGAGGAGCGCCGCGGCGAAAAGCCACCGCCTCCCCCGCCCCCAGGCGAGGAGGAAGCCCAGCGGCGCGAAGAAGAGGACGTTCAACGCCCCGTCGCGGAGGATCCAGCGCCCGGCGTGGGCGAGATGGACGCCGAGCAGCGGCGGCGCGGGGTCGTGGACGGCCTCCGGGAAGACGGGCCGGGGGTCTTCGTCGCGGGTCGGACCACCGCCCTCCGCACCCGCGGGCTCGGCGAAGACCCACGCGAGACGAGGGGGCTCCGCGGAGAGCCCCGTGGCGATGGCCCGCGCCTCCCAGGAGGCGTGCCGGCCAAGCGTCGCCTCGTCGAGCGCGCCCTCGTGGATCGCGACGCCCTCGATCACGCCGCCCCAACGCGGCCATCCGCGCGCGGCATCGCCCAGGACGAGGAGGCCGCGGAGCGCATCGCCCGGCGGTGGCGCCGCCGTCGCGAGCGTCGTTGCGATCTCGCCGTCCTCGTAGAGACGCGTGCCGGTGCCGTCGGCCGCCACGGCGAGGTGGCGGCGCGGCCCGTCGCCCCGCCAGCGGACGTAGCGGTCGCGGGCCGGGCGGCCCTCGGGGTTGTCCTGCCGGAGCCGGAGCAGCCATCCGCCCGACCACGTGCCGAGCAGGAGCCGCTCCACGCCGGGGCCGTCGAGGAGCGCGAGAAACGCCTGGTTCGCCCCGTCCCGGCGCGGGACGCTGGGGCGAAGCCAGACCTCCAGGGTGAAGGCGCCGCCGGGGAGGGTCAGGGGCCGGGCCGAGACGACCTGTCCGGGGCCTTCGAGGACGAGGCCCTCGCCGGGGACGATCCGCGCGTCGTTTCGCGGAAGCGCCGGCGGCCCGAGGCCCAGCGCGAGCATCCCGAGGATCAGCAGGGCGAGGAGCACTCCCCGTCGGGGGAGCACCCCACCCCGCGAGCGCGGGCGTGGGGCCGTGCTCTCAGACACGGCCCTTCGCGCGACGATTCCGCCGCCCCACGCCGACGAGGCCGAGGGCGCCGGCACCCAGCAGGAAGAGCGAACCCGGCTCCGGGACGACGGGCGCGACGATGTCCACCACGATCTGATCGCGCTCGCCGATCGTCAGGTCGTCGAGCGCGAAGCGGTCGAACGTGGTGACGCCCGTCGCACCGATCGTCTGGATCTGGATCGTGCGGAAGGCGTCCTCCGTCACGAGGCCCCAGAACATCACGCCGCCGCCGGACACGCCCGTGGAGTTCGGGACCGTGTACGTGGTGGCGTTGCCGTCGCCGTCGGTCAGGACGACGCGGAGTTGCCTGTCGAAGTCGCCGACGTCCACGCCCCAGAAGCCGAAGGCCGACGTGTCGGCGTTCATCGAGATCGTGACGGTGGTGAGCGCGTCGTAGTACTTCGTGCCCGAGATCGCGTAGCGGCCGTAGCCGTCGGTGCTCCCGCTCGCGACGCTGGAGACGTGGTTCTGAAAGGTGCCGTTCACCGCGGCCTGGATCGTGCTCCCTCCCGACCCGGCGAAGGAGAGGCCGATATGCGACAGGCCCGCGGTGAAGGACTCGAAGGTCTGCGTGGTGACGCCGCTGTCGAGGAAGGCGAGGAAGTCCGTCTCGGCCGAGAGCGCGTTCGGCGTGGAGGTGAGCGGCGTGCTCTCGCCCTGCCCGGCGTCCTCCCCGAAGAACGTGATGGCATCCGCGCGGGCCGGCGCCGCCCAGAGGGCGCCCGCGAGGGCCGCCGCGGCGACCATGCATCCGATTCGCATTCTCACCGTCCTCTCACCCTGTCGCCCCCGCCGGAGGGGGATCGCTCGCCCGAGCCCCTGATGGTCGCTGGACGGGGACGCCCGCGCAAGGCGGGCATGGCCGCGTCCCCGCTCGCCGGGGCCCGGGTCCTTCCAACCCACCGTGTCCCACGGGGGCGGGCCGGGCCCCCCCCCGTCGCCGCCCCCACCACAAAGGCCGGGCCGCGCGCGGGGAGCCAACGCGCCGGGCCCCCGCCGGGGCCGGATCGTGGCCTCCGGCGGCCCGCGGGCCGTCGCCGCCGCCGGGCCGGCCGTGTCCACGAGGATGGACGCCGGGGGGCGTCGGGAGACGTCAGAGTCGCGCGAGGAGGGCGCGGGCGGCCTCGCGGCGGCCCGGGCCGAGGGAGACGGGGACCGCCTGGATGGCGGCGGCGACGTCCTCGGCGCTCGCGCCAAGGCGCCGCGCCGCCCGCATGTGGCCGAGGAGCGGCGCCTCCAGCCGTCCCAGGGCGGTCAGGATCGCGACGGCGAGGAGTTCGCGCTCCAGCAGGGTCAACGGAGGACGGGCCAGCACCCGCCCGTAGGCGAAGGCGAGGGTCCAGCGCTCGAGCTCGGGGTGGAGGCCCCGGAGCCGTTCGCGGATGCCGGACGCGGCCTCGCCGTAGACGGCGTCGAAGACCTCGTAGCCCGGCGCGATCGGCTCGACGACCTCCTCGCGGGGGGGCGGATCGCCGAGGAGCGGGCGGAGTCTGGTCCACGCGGCGATGGCCCTCGGAAAGCCGGCGTACGGCACCACCTGGAGGAGCGTCTCTTCCAGCCGGCTGACGTTCACGCCCTCGTCCAGGGCGTCCCGGAGCGCCTGCGCGGCCACCTCGAGGTCGCCGTGGGCGGCCGTCGCGCCGAGGACGAGGAGCCGCCGGAGGCGGTCCGCGGCCGGCTCGTCCCCCGCGTCCGGACCGGGGTCGATCCACTGCACGCGGTCGTGGCGCTTCGTCCCACCGGCGAGCAGGCGGCGCAGCGGGCCGTGGTAGGGGCCGTCGAGGCGGGCCGCCGCCTCCACGCGGTCCACCCACTCCGCGGCGTCGATGCCCGGTCCGCAAACGGGGTCCCCGTCGCTCTCGACGGCGCAGAAGAACGCACGCCAGGTGTAGAGCGGCGGCGCACCCTCGCGGCGGCGTTTCGCGCCGTCCACGACCAGCAGGAGATCGCCGACCCGGCACGCGAGGCCCGTCTCCTCGCGCCACTCGCGCCGGAGCGCCTCCTCCAGCGCCTCGCCGGCCTCGACCCGGCCACCGGGGAGGTCCCAGAGAAGGACCCGCCGCCCCCCCATCGTCCGCTCGTTTCGGACGAGCAGGACCCGGTCTCCCGGCGACAGGCCGAAGACGGCGTCGAGGTGGCCGGCCGGTTCGGGGGCGCCCAGGATCACCCTGGTCTTCTACCAGGGGCCCTCCCCCCGGCCCCCTCCGGAGAGCGTGCCCGCCACCGTCGGCCCCGGGGCTCCCGGGCCCCAAGACGTTGGATTCCTCAAGCGGACCGGAGGCGGGCGCCGATAGGGCGGCCGAGGGACGGGAGGTCGATCGGCCTCCCGCGCCCCCGGGATCGAACCATGCGCCACAGCCGCTCCCTCAGCGCCGTGCTCCTCCGCGCGTCCGTCCTCGGCGTCAGCGTATTCGTGGCCTACCGCGCGTCCGACCTGGCGACGATCCAGCAGACGGTGCTCCACTCGGTGCTGATCGGGCAGGTGGTCTTCTTCCTGATCGGGTCGGCGCTCGCGTGGCGGCGGGCCGTGAGTCCGCCGGTGGCCCTGCTCCTGCTCGCGGGCGACGTACTCGCCGTGGGCGCGGTCGGATGCTGGCTCCACGCGGGGCTCGAGCCTCAGGTCGCGTTCCTCGCCGGCTACACGGTGGCGCTGCTCGTCGCGGTGGTCGGCGGGACGGCCGTGGCGGCGGTGCTCGGCACGATGGCGGGGGCGATGACCCTCGCGCTCGCCACGACGATGTTCGCGACGATGACGCAGCAGGCCCCCGACCTGGAGCTTCTCGCCTACCAGATCCTCCTGACGCTCGCGGCCAGCTACGAGGCGGCGCGCGTGATCGGGTGGTGCCGGGAGGAGGCGAGCCGCCTCGACTTCAACGAGCGGCTCGAGCGGGAGATGCGCGAGCGCGAGGCCGAGGCGGCCGAACTGGTCACGTTCGCGCAGGCGATGGCGACGTCCAGCGGGCTCAGCGAGCTCGCCGAGGCGGTCGTGAACCACCTCCGCTGCCACTTCGCGCTGCGCGCCCGGGCCGTGGTGCTCGAAACGCGATCCGAGGGCGTGGCGCTGTGGGAGGAGAACGGGCGGCTCACGGGCGACCACGTGGAGCGGCGCCGGTCCTTCCTCCAGGAGGCGATGGCGCGCGTCGGCAACCACCTCGTGATCCCTCGCCTCCAGGCACGGTCCATCGGCAACCGCCCCCTCCCCGAGGCGCTCGACTTCCGCACGCGGATCGAGGTTCCGATCCGGTCGGCGGGGCGCATCGCCGGCGTCCTCGTGCTCGGCGACCCGCGACGAAACGCCGTGGAAGAGCGGCGCATCGGCATCCTCGCCGACGTCGCCCGCCGCGTGGGAGAAGCCACGCAGCGCATGGAGCGCCAGGGAAACGAGGAGAGCCAGCGCACGTCGCTGCTGCTCCGGCAGATGCGCGAAGGCGTGCTCCTGCTCGGCCCCGACGGGCGGGTGCTGCTCGCCAACCCCGCGGCGCGCAAGGCCCTGGGGTGCGACTGCGCCGACGCCCCGTTGCCGGATGCCGTCGGCGAGCACGCCCTGGCGGATCTCGCCGAGACGCCGGCCGGCGTGTCCCGGCGCTTCCGGGCGGAGGTCCCCGTCGGCTCGGACGCGTCGACCCGCACGCTCGCCTGCACCGCGGTGGGCATCCTCGACGGCCCGCACCGTCTCGGCACGCTGGTGACGCTCGCCGACGTGACGGAAGAGGAGCTCGCGCGGCACCGCCTCGTGACGAGCGAGAAGATGACGCTGGTCGGGCAGACGCTCGCGGGCGTCGCCCACGAGCTCAACAACCCGCTCACGGCGCTGATGGGCTACGCGGACCTGCTCACGGACCACGTGGACGAGTCGAGGGTGGGGCTGACGCTGAAGAAGATCCAGGAACAGGCGCTGCGAGCGACGCGCATCGTGAAGAACCTGCTCTCCGTGGCACGCCAGCGCAACCCGGAGCGGACGCGGATCCAGCTAGGCGAGGTCGCCCAGCAGGTGGTCGATCTGTTCGCCTACGAGGCGCGACTCTCCAACGTCGAGGTCGCCATCCACGCGCCCGACGGCCTCCCCGCGGTCCTCGGCGACCCGCACTCCCTGCAACAGATCTTCGTGAACCTCGTCCAGAACGGCATCCACGCGCTCAAGGCTCACGACGGCGAACGGCACATCAACATCGAGCTCCGCGCGCTGCCGGATACCGTGACGGCGACGGTCAGCGACACGGGCCCCGGCGTCCCGGAGACGCTCCGCTCGCGCGTCTTCCAGCCCTTCTTCACCACGAAGGGGCCGAACCAGGGCACGGGGCTGGGCCTCGCGCTCGCCCGTACCGTCGCACGCGACCACGGCGGCGACCTGATCCTGGAGCAACTCGAGGGACGCGGCGCGAGCTTCGTCCTGCGGTTGCCCATCGCGAAGCAGAAGGCCGACGCCGGCGAAGAGCCTCCCGAGCCGCGCGACCTCACCCAGCCGCTGGGCCTGCGCGTCCTCGTCGTGGACGACGAGAAGGACGTCCGCGAGGCGCTCGTCGCGCAGCTCGGACGGGTGGGCTGCGAGGTGGACTCGACGTCGAGCGCACCCGAGGCGATGCAGATGCTCGGCAAGGGCGACTACGATGCGTTGCTCGTGGACATCCGTATGCCCGGGACCTCGGGCATCGACCTCCACCACATCGTCCAGCAGAAGAGCCCGGACCAGGCGAACCGCATGGTCTTCATGACGGGCGACTACACGAACGAGGACATCATGGCCTCGGTGAAGCAGACCGGGAACCACCTCCTGGAGAAGCCCTTCACCCTGGAGGAGATGCTCCACGCGATCGCCACCCACGGGACCTCCTCGGGCAACAACGCGAAGGACGTCCAGCAGGCGAGCTCCAGCCACGACGCCACGATCCCGGGCGACATCGTCCGCCTCCGCTGACCCGAACGCGCCCCCGGAGCCCGGTCTGCTCGTTCGACGCGCGCGAACGCACCCCGGCGGAAGTCGAGGGGAGGGGCACCCTGCGGAGGATCGTCGTGGCTACGGAGGGAGGCACGGAGGGAGCGTGAGCCACGAGGGCACGGCTACCGCGTCGGCCCGGGCGGCGGGGCGGCCTTCGCCATCTCGTCCAGCCACTGGAGGATGTGCGGCAGGACGGCGTCGAGCGGGCCGCCGAGGTGCTTCTCGAAGATCGCGTCGAGATCGACCTCCTGCTGCTCCGAGACGTCCGTGAAGAACGCCGTGGCGACCTCGGGGTGCGCCTCGACCACGTACGCCGAGAGGCCGTAGCCGGCGAGCATCTCCTTCGTCGTCAGGGTGTTGGCGTTCCTGCCGGCCATCCCGTGCAGGTCCCTCAGACCCAGATCGCGGATGGCAGCCGCGGCGAGGGCGTGCCAGTCGGCGCCCTGGTCGGCCACCCGGCCCTCCCACGTCGGGACGCCCGGTTGGGACCTGCCGTACCGCGACGTCTCGTCCACCACCAGCCCGATGCTCCGCGTGCGCACCTGGAGCCACCGGAGGTAGAAGCTCAGGCCCTCCGACGCCCAGGCGCCGTGGCCCGTGATGTACTGCTTCAGCGCGAAGGCGCGGTAGACGCCGAGCACCATCGCCGACGTCGCCTCGTAGCGCGTGGCCTCCGCGTCGCCCTTGACGACCAGGCCCTGGCGCTTCTGGAGATGCGCCGCGACGAGCGGTCGCAGGAACGCCATGGTCCGCTCGGTGCCGCCGGGCTCGGCGGCGAGGAACGCGTTGCCCTCCTTCTTGCTCGAGGCAACGTAGATCGGATACCCGCGGCCGTAGCTTCCGGTCACCGGGGGGAGGGAGGGGCAGGTGCCGAACACGGCGCGGAAGACCCCGGAAGCCGCCTCCGCGATCTCGTGGTGCCGTCGCAGCTCCTCCTCCGGCACCGTTCCGAGCACGCGGGTCGTCTCGCCCTGGAGCACGCGCGGCCAGTCGAACGAACCGTGGCGGTCGAAGCTCTCGATCTGCCCGGGCCGCGGCGGTGCGACGGCCCGCGCGGCCGCTCGCGCCGCCGCGAGGTAGCGCGCGCGGTTCGCAAGGCCCATCGCCGTGTCCTCGAGCACCCACACCGGCTTCTCGCCGCCCTCGTAGCGAACCTGTCCCGCGAGCGCGCGTACGTCGGCATCCTCCGGCCACGAGGCGCTGGCCACGGCGAGGATCCCGCGCAGCGTCGGCCCGTCCTTCGCTTCCCGCGCGGCCGGCGCGAGGGTCAGGATCTGGTCGCGCCACCACGCGTCGTGGGCCTCGAGCGCGGACTGGAGCCGCCGCGCCGCCTCCTCCGAGCCGCGGTCCCGGCCGGGACGCCACCCCTTGGCGCGCTCCCACTCGCCGTCTTGCTTGCGGTACCCGAGGCGGGTGCGCCCCTCCTCGTGGTCGGGGTCCGCGAGGAGGATCTCCTCGTCGATGCGGTCGCGGACGGCAAGGAGGCGCTCGCGGTGCGCCATGCGGGCGAGCATCTCGAGCCGCCGGACGGCCTGGGACTTCGCCGCCGCCCAGCGGGCCGCCGTATCGGGGTCCTCCCCGTGCACGGCGGCGGTGCCGAGGAGGAGAAGGGGGAGGAGGAGGAGGGCCCATCGCCGCATCGCGCTTCTGCGTCCCCACCGGACCGTGCCCCGGGGAGAGGATAGCTCCGGCGGCTGCCGGTCGGAGCCCCGTCCGAGGGCGAGCGGCTCGCTCGGGAGCCTCCCGGCCGGGCGTCAGGCCCCGTGGGCGTCCAGCCAGCCTTCCTCGTACGTGAAGAGGCCGTCGTCGTGCCGGGGGGAGGCCTCCAGGGAGGCCCGGGCGGCGGCCGCGTCGCCCTTCCCCGCGGCCTTCCAGAAGGCCTCGCGGGCGGCCCAGCCCTTGTCGATCTCCTCGTCGGAGAGGCCCAGCGTCTTCGCCCACGCCTCCCACCAGAGCCGGGCCCACTCCGCGCGCGTGAGCCCGTGGCTCTTCCCCTCCCGGAACATCCGGTCGCGGAAGGCCACCCACTCCTGCCCACCCTTCGCGGCGGACTCGACGATCTCCGGGGGGAGGCCCACCCACCGGCCGACGAGCCTCTTGAGCCCACCCATCGCGGCGAAGAAGGCGTTGTCGTTCTCGTGCTCGTTCTCGATCAACCCGACGAACGCATCCGCGTACTGGAGCGGCGGCTTCGGCTCGTTCTGGTACCCCAGCGCGGCCATCGCCGCCTCGGAGCGGACGTACGGATCGGGGTCGTGGAAGTAGCGCGGCAGGCGGCGGGCGAAGTCCGGATCGCGCGTGGAGGCGAGCGCGTCGAGCGCGTGGCGGCGATGGAACTCGTGGACCGGAGAGTCGTCGAGAATCCGGAGGATCTCGTCCTGCGCGGCGAGAGCCCACTCGGGCTCCGCCTTGAGGATCAGCAGCGCCCCCTGCCGCGTGTGGGGCGGACCGTCGAGCGCCTCCAGGACCACGTCCCGGACCGTTTCCGCGGGGACCGCGTCCGGGCACGGCGCCTTTTCCCCGCGCACGGCCTGGTGGAGCGCCTGCATCATGCGTAGGCGCGCCAGGTCGGTCGGCTCGTGCCGTGCCGGCTCCACGAACAGCGGTACGGCCTCGCAGTCGCCGAGGCTGATCAGGGCCTGCGCCGCCTCCGACAGGACCGCCCGCTGCTCCCGGGTCGTCCCGAGATCGCCCTCCCCCCGGACGATCGCCCGGAGAGCGGGAATCGCCTTCCGGACGTGGGCGGCGGCGGCGATCTTCGCCGCGACGCTTCTCGACGCCGTCCGCGGCTCCTGCAGCCAGGAGACGAGCAGGTCCGGCACGCCGTACTCGGCGCGCGCCACGTACTCCCGCTGGAACCACTCGAGCCCCAGCTTCCCGATCCGGCTGTAGATCGTGGCCAGGGCCGCGTGGCGGCCGGCGGCGGAGCCCTGGCGGAGGACCTGCTCCACCCGCTCGAGCCGGTGTCGTTCGACGAGGACGTCCCCGAGCACCACCCGCACCCGGAAAGGCAGGCTGTCGTCGCCGAGGTCGTCGGCGAGCCGCTCGTCCACCTGCCGGAGCTTGCTCGTGACGAGCGCCTCCCGGGCCGCCTTCACCGTCTTCGGGTTCACGGCGTGCAGGTCGGCGATCCACCGGTCGATCTGGATCGACGGCCCCAGGAACCAGAGCGCCGCCAGGAGCACGACGACCACCACCCCGCCGATCACCACGTAGCGCGGCCACACGCGCTCGGTCTTCTCGGGAGACGGGGGGGAGCACGGCGAGCCATCGCGCCTCCTTCTTGGGGCCGGCGGTACAAATACCGCAACCGTCCCGAAAGTCGGCCCCTGAGCACGCCGTTGGGCCCCGTCGCGGCCCGGAAGGCCCCCCATCCCCGCCCGCGAACCGCCCCCGGACCGGACTCCCGAGCGCCCCGCGCCCGACGGGGACCGCCTTCGAAGCCTGGTGCTTCCCGCGGAGGCGGCGGGGCAGCGCCTCGACGCGGCGATCGCCCGCGCGCTCCCCGAGCACAGCCGGACGGAGATCGCGCGCTGGATCGCGGACGGCCGCGTCGAAGTGGACGGCCGGGCGCGGTCCAAGCGGGCCGCCGTCCGGGGCGGCGAGCGGGTGACGCTGAGGATCCCCCCGCCGCTCCCGGCCACGGTGGAACCGGAGGACATCCCCCTCCGGATCCTCTACGAGGACGCGCACCTCCTCGTCGTGGACAAGCCGCCGGGGCTCATCGTCCACCCGGGGAGCGGGCAGCCGACGGGGACCCTCGCCAACGCCCTCGTCCACCACATCCGCGGGCTCCCCGAGCGGCTCGGGTCCGATCGCCCCGGCATCGTCCACCGTCTCGACAAGGACACCTCCGGCGTGATCGTCGTCGCGAAGACGGAGGTGACCCAACGGCGGTTGTCGAGGGCTTTCGCCGCGCGCCGGGTGAAGAAGACCTACCTCGCCTGCGTGCACGGGCTGCCGAAGGAGGACGCGGGCACGATCGCTCGGCGCATCGGCCGCTCGCCCGTCCACCGCACGAAGATGACCGTCGTCGAGGAAGGCGGCCGCGACGCCGTCACGCACTGGGCGGTCGAACGCCGCCTCCCCCGCCACGCCCTGCTCGCGTGCCGCCCGGTCACGGGGCGCACGCACCAGATCCGCGTGCACCTCCGCGCGATCGGCCACCCCATCGTCGGCGACGCGCTCTACGGCTACCGGAGCGGCGTCGGCGAGAAGGACGCTCCGCGGCTCCTCCTCCACGCATGGCGCCTCGCCTTCCGCCACCCCGAGACCGACGAGGACGTCCGCTTCGAGGCCCCCCTCCCCGACGACTTCCGCGAAGCCCTCGACGCCCTGGCCACGTGACCCATAGGGCTGGCGATCAGCGCGGGAGGGCGCGGGCGATCCCGGTCGCCGCCAGCACGGTCTGGTAGGGCGAGGCGATGGCGTCGAGGCGCGCCGCGGCGTCGTCGAGCCGGCCCTGCCGCGCGAGGAGCAGCGCGAGACGCCCTTGCGCCGTGTCCTTCGCCCGCCGGATGTCCTCCGGCCACGCGTCCACCAGCGCCTGGAGGTTCGTCGCGGCGTCGCCGAGCGCGGCGGCGTTGCTGGCTCTCGCCGCCGCCTCCCCGATCGACGCGAGCGCCAGCGCCGCCCCGGTCGCGTCCCCCACGTGACCGACCGCGTCGAACGCCGTGTCGAACCGTCCGACCCCGGCGGCCGTGCGGGCGAGCGCGGCCCACGCCACGTCGCCCTGCCGGACGGGGAGACGCTCCTCGATCAACTGCTTCGCGGCGCCGAGCGTCTCGTCCGTCCGCTTGGCGTCGCCCACGGCGTGCCACCCGCCGGCCATCGCGAAGAGCGCGTCGAGGAGCCGCTTCCCGTCGGCGATCTCGCCGACGCCCGCCTGGGCGTTCCCCATGGCCTCCTTCGCGGGTGCGAGGTCGCCGCTCCGCGCGAGAGCACGGGCCACGTCCGCGAGGAGCAGGACGCGCGCGTCGGGGTAGGTCACCTGCCTCGACGCCTCGAGGGCGGCGAGGCGCGCGTCGAGCCGGGCGGCGGGGTCGTCGATCGACGCGGCGATGTCGGCCAGCACGCGCGCCCTCGACTCCGGATCCTCGATCGCGCGCGCCCGGGCGATCGCCCCCTTCGCGTCCCCGCTCGCCGCCTGGCGCAGCGCGATCGACCCTTCCGCCTGGTCGGCGTGGTGCCGGGCGCTGTCGAGGAGGCCGGCTTCCGTCTTCCCGCGGCCTTTCGCGAGGCGCTTCGCCAGCGCGTCGGCGTGCGCGAAGTCCCCCGCCGAGGCGAAGGCATCGGCGACCTCGGGCAGCACGATCACCCAGTCCGTTCCCTCGAGCTTCTCCGCCTGCGCTTCCGCGCGCGCGAGGACCTTCCCGGCGCGCTCGTCCCCGCGTTCCGCGAGCGCGGACCCCACCAGCGCGAGTCCCGACACGCCGAACATCTCGTCGAGACCCTCGGCGGCCTCGATCGCCAGGCCGAGCGTGCGCGACGCCCCGTCCGCGTCCCCCGCCTTCGCCTGGAGTTCGGCCACGTCCACGAGCCGCTGCACCTTCGCGAAGCACCCGTCGCAGCTGCTGGCGAACTCCAGGGCGCGCCCGAGCGCGGCGACCGCCTCCTTCTCGTGCCCCGCCTCGATCCATCCCGCCGCCACGCTCACGAGCGACGCGGCCCTCGCGTCGGGTGGGTCGATGTCGAGGGCTTTCGCCTGCGCGCGGGCGAGCCACCACGCCGGATCCGTCTTCGCGACCTCCCCCGGCGCATCCCCGTCGTCCGCCCGCAGCGCGGCCGGCAGGACGAGCGGCAGGAGCAGCGCGAACCCGACCGAGAGCGCGACCCGGCGGCCCATGGCGTTCCCTCCACGACCTCTGGATTCTACGCGCGCGGGTTCCCCGGCCGCCGCGGCATCGACTTGGGAATCGCGGGGTTCAAGCCGGGTCGAGCACGCGGAGCCCTTCCCGTTCGGCCGCGACGGCCAGGCGGTCGTCGAGGCACACGAATGGGAGACTGCGCGGATCCGGATCGGCGGCGAGGAGTGCCGCCGCGAGTCGCGCCGCGTCGGCCGCGCGCGGGTCGTGGCGCGCGAGGAGGCCCAGGGCTCTCGTGCGGACGGCGGACAGGCCGACGACCTCGTCCCAGGCCTCGGCGAGCACCCGGACGCGCGCCAGGATCGACCGGCGTTCCCGGCAGCCCAGGGACCCTTCCCGCACCCGGCGCTCGATCGCGCTCGCCACCTCCACCGGCGTCCCGGCCCCGGTCACGATGTCCGGGTCCTCGGCGAGCCAACCGCGGACCTCCTCGGAGCGCGGTTCGGTCGCGACCAGGGGAACGAGCGCGGAGGTGTCCCAGTACCTCACGGCCGGCCCTCCCGGCCCTCCCGGCCCTCCCGGCCCTGCCGGCCCTCGTCCGGCGCCGCCTCCCAGCCGAGCCTCCACGGCGAGGGGAGGCGCGTGCGGAACCGCGGAGACATCGCCGGAGCCCGGGCGCAGGATCCCGGCGCGGATCAGGCGCCGGCGCTGGTCTTCGACGCCGGCCGCATCCCTCGGATCGACCCCTACGAGACGTGCGGAGGGCACGCCCCGGTCGAGGACCAGGATCTCGCCGCCCCGACGGACCTCCCGCCGGTAGCGGGAGAGGTGGGCCTTCAGGTCGCTCACGGACGCGGTCTTCCTACAGGTCACGATGGTCTCGTGTACGTGTCCCGTCAGGCCACCTACGCGGCCGCCCGCGCTCCGGGCCGCGGGTCCGCGGGTCGCCGGCAGGGGGCGGCGCCTTCCTCCGCGCATCCGGGTCGCCATCATCGGGATTCGGCGGTGCCTGGGGCCGTCCCTGGTTGACTGGGAGGCCGGCGGGACTCGGAGGCTTCCCCTCGGCATGTCGACGGGCCTGGCTCCGGACCGGACGCGGAGGGACGGATGGACGAGCTCGGACCCACCACGCGCCGCTGGAGGGGCACGGCCTGGAAGGAGGCGACGGCGAAGCGGCCCGAGCGCAAGCCCGCCTTCGCCACGTCCTCGGGCATCGAGCTGGAACCGGCCTACGGCCCGGATCCCGAGCCCGAAGGCTTCGCCGAGCGGGTGGGCGTTCCCGGCGCGCCGCCCTTCACGCGCGGCGTCCAGACCACGATGTATCGCGGGCGCCTGTGGACGATGCGTCAGTACGCCGGCTTCGCCACCGCCGAGGAGTCGAACCAACGCTACCGCGCGCTCCTCGAGCAGGGCCAGACCGGGCTTTCCGTTGCCTTCGACCTCCCCACGCAGATCGGCTACGACCCCGACCATCCCCTCGCCCGCGGCGAGGTGGGGCGCGTCGGCGTCTCCGTCGCGCACCTGGACGACATGGAGACGCTGCTGGACGGCATCCCGCTCGACGAGGTCTCGATCTCCATGACGATCAACTCCACGGCGATCGTCCTCCTCTCCTTCCTGATCGCCGTCGCGAAGAAGCGCGGCGTCGCGCCCTCGAGCCTCCGCGGCACGCTCCAGAACGACATGTTCAAGGAGTTCGTCGCCCGCGGGACGCAACGCCTCCCCGTCCGCCCGTCGCTCCGCATCGTGGTGGACGTGATCGAGTACGCCACGCGCGAGATGCCGAAGTGGAACCCCATCTCGATCAGCGGCTACCACATCCGCGAAGCGGGCTCGACGGCGGCCGAGGAGCTCGGTCTGACGCTCGCCGACGCCGTGGGGTACGTCGAAGCGGCCCGCGCCCGCGGACTCGACGTGGACGCCTTCGGCCGCCGCCTCTCCTTCTTCTTCAACGCGCACAACAACCTCTTCGAGGAGGTGGCGAAGTTCCGCGCCGCGCGGCGCTTGTGGGAGCGCATCATGCGCGAGCGCTTCGGTGCGAAGGACGCGAAGAGCCGCATGCTCCGCTTCCACACCCAGACCGCCGGCTCCACGCTGACCTCGCGCCAGATCGACGTGAACGTGGTCCGCGTGACGCTGCAGGCGCTGGCGGCCGTGCTCGGCGGCACCCAGTCGCTCCACACGAACGCGCGCGACGAGGCGCTCTCGCTGCCGAGCGAGGAGGCCGCGGTGCTGGCGCTCCGCACGCAGCAGGCGATCGCCCACGAGAGCGGCGTCGCCGACGTGATCGACCCCCTCGGCGGTTCACCCTACGTGGAAGCGCTCACCGACCGCCTCGAGGCCAAGGCGGCGGCCCTGATCGACGAGATCGACGCCAGGGGCGGGATGATCCAGGCGATCGAGGAGGGCTTCCCCCAGCGCGTGATCGAGACGAGCGCCTACGCCGCCCAGCAGCGCGTGGACCGCGGCGAGGACGTCGTGGTGGGCGTCAACGCCTTCCGGACCGACGAGCCCGCCACCGTTCCCGCCTTCCAGCTCGATCCCGAGAGCGAAGCCCACGCCGCGGCGCGCGTACAGGCGGTTCGGGAAGGGAGGGACCCCAGGCGACACGACGCCGCCATCGCCGGGCTCCGCGACGCCGCGAAGACCGAGACGAACCTCGTCCCCGCGGTGCTCGCGGCCGTCGAGGCCCACGCCACGGTCGGCGAGATCATGCTCGTCCTCGAAGACCGCTGGGGCACCTTCCAGCAGCCGCGATAGCCCGCATGCGGTCCCTCTTCGCGGCCCCCGGATCCCGCTCTCCCTTCCCCCGGCGGCTCCGGGGGCGACCGCCAAGCGGAGCGGCAGCGCTTCCGCCCCCGATACGCCAACCGTGCCCTCAACGGTCCGTGCTCGGACGCGTGACGGTCCCAGGAGGGTGTTCGTACGGATCCGCGAATGCGACTTCGAAGAAACCGTCGTTTGCCGTGGCCGACTCATGGAGGAATCGGCCGGCTCCCCCGTGGGAGCGAACCGTCGGAAGCTCTCCCGGTTGGCTCGTTCCTCCGGGCTCAGGGGAGGGCGCTCGTCTCCCCTCGGCCCATCGTGCGGGAAGGTCCTCCCGGGGGCCACGAGGATCGTGTCGATGGCGACACGTGTGTTGCGATTGGCGACTCGGATCGCGTGGAGGATCGCGTGGAGGATCGCGTCCGGTTCCGATGGATCGCCCCGGTTCGGTAGGCCATCGGACAGCAGCACGATGGTGTCCCCATCCGGTACGGCGATCGCATTTCGCAGCGGGTCCATGAGGTTCGTCGCGCCACACGGCTCTCGGCGGCGCTCCGCATCAGGATGGTCATGGCCCGCGACGGGCACCTCGACCCGGATGTCCTCGATCTCTTCCTCACGACCGGCCTCCGGCAGCGCCACGCCGGCGAGACCCTCTCCGCCGCCCGGTGCGTCTCGTCGAGCCCGCCCCGGTCGATCCGGCCCTTCCCGGGGACGCCGGGGGCGTCGCGGGCGGGGTCCTCGTCGATCGCGCCCCCGTCGCCGGCGCGGCGCAGCGCCTCCGTCCGATCGGCGGCCGAGGCGTGGCGATCGGGGTGCCTCGTCTCCATCGTCCTCTCGTCCCGGCGTCGCCCCGCGGCGTGCGGGGGCGGCGCGATGCGGCCGGCAGGGACGGGCGGGGCCCGGCGGCGAACACGGACCTTGCCCATGGGGTCCGACGGGGCCCGAAACCCTGGATGTCAGGGGGCTCGGCCGACGCCGGCGAGGCGTGGAATACCCTTCACATCACCCTTCGAAATGCCGATCAGGGACGCGGCCTCCCGCCGGGCGGGGGAAACCCGACGGGGCGGGGCCAGGGACGGAATGGGATGCGCTCGGGACCGACGTCGGCGGCTCCGCGGACGCCCCGGGGGGGCATGGCGGCCCCGCGCCCTCCGCGCCCGATTCCGCTTCTGCGAGCCTTTCTCGACGAGCCCCGGCCCGCCGGGACCGTCCGTTCCGCGCCGGCCGCCCCCCTGTTCCCCCGGCCCCATCCCCCCCATCTACGGCCGAGGGGCCGATGCGGCTTCACCCTCATCGAGATGATGATCGTGACCTCGATCATCGCCATCCTCGCCTCGATCGGGGTGCCCATCTTCCAGAGCGCCCGCTTGAGCGCCCAGAACGTGGCCTGCATCTCGGACCTGAGGACGATCGGCCAGGAGGTGGACCTGTTCCGGATGCGGACCGGGCAGATCCCCGACGCGCTGGCCGACATCGGGATGGACCGGCGCCGGGACCCCTGGGGACACCCCTACGTGTACCTCCGGATCGACGGCGGCCCGAAGGGGAAGGGCCAGGTCCGCAAGGACCACAACCTCGTCCCTCTCAACACGGACTTCGACCTCTACAGCTGCGGGCCGGACGGCAAGAGCCAGTCGCCGCTCACCGCCGCGGCCAGCCGCGACGACGTGATCCGGGCCCAGAACGGGGACTACCTGGGACTGGCGATCGACTATTGACGGCAAGGGGCACACGATGACCAGGCGGGACACCGGAACGAGCCGCGTCGGGCGGCGGATCGTGCGCGTGTTCCTGCTCTTCGCGCTCGTTCCGCTGGTGGTCTTCGCCGTGATCTCGCAGCACCGGGTCACGGCGGAACTGGAGCGGACCGTGGCCGAGGACTTCCACGAGGACGTCAAGGCCGCGGGCTTCACGATCCTCGAGCGCCTGACCATGGCCTCCGACGAGTTGGCGCACCTGGCGGCCGAGGGACGCGACGAGGACCATCCCCGGACGGGACGATACCTGCGGGTCGTGCGCGGCCGAGACGCCGACGCCGTCCGCGACGCCGCGGGCGTGTCGATGACCCCGGGCGCGAGCCGCCTCGCGGTCGTCCCCGACGGGGAGGCGTTCGCCTTCTGGCTGCTCCGGCCGGGCGCGGAGGGAGGAGGGTCGATCGCCGCCCGCCTGGATCCCGCGTTCGTCTTCGACGCGTCGGGGCTCGAGCGCCCTCCCGCCGGCGTCGGGATCCACCTGCCGGACGGCACGGCGATCTACCACCTCGGGCCGGCCGCGCCGCCGGCGACGGTGCTCCTCGAGGGAGGTCTCGGCCGCGTCGCGCAAGGCACCTTCGAGTGGCGGGAGGGCGAGGCGGTCCGCCGGGGCCGCTACTGGCAGGTGTTCCTCCGCCCCCACTTCGGCCAGGACCTGGTCGTGAGCGTCCACGAGGATCGCGCGCGCCTCCTCGCGCCGCTCGCGCTCTTCAAGCGCGACCTGCTGCTGGCGGTCCTGCTCACGGCGGCGCTCGTCGTGCTCGCGAGCCTCGTCCACATCCGTCGGATCCTCCGCCCCGTCTCCGACCTCGTCCGGGCGAGCGAGCGGGTCGCGGCGCGCCAGTTGGACGCGCGCGTGGAGCCGCGCGGATTCGACGAGTTCGCCACCCTCGGGCGCGCCTTCAACGCGATGGCCGCCGACCTCGAGCGGCACGGCCGCGTGATGGAGGAGGCGAACGCGTTCGGGGCCAGCCTGTCGGTGGAGGCCGACCCGAAGACGTTGATCCTCCGCCTGACGCGCGGGGCGGCGTCCATGTTCCACGTGGACGGCGTGCTCGTGCAGTGCGCGGGCGCGGGCGCGGGCCCGTGCCTGCAGAAGGTCACGATCAAGTCGCTGGGCATCGAGGCGCCCCTCTCCGACGTCATCGGCGAGGACGCCCTGGCCGACGTCACGCGCGACAGCCCCCCGGAGGACGCCGGCCCCGCCGTGGCGGCCACGGCGATGCGGGCCCGCGTGAAGCGCGTCCTCGGGCTTCTGCAAGAGACGCGCGACTACGACGTGACGACCTCCCTGACGCTTCCGATGACGGACCACGAGGGTCGCGTCCTGGGCGCGCTCACCCTCTTCAACCCCGAAGGCGCACCGGAGGCCCCGGGGGCGTTCGACCGCGCCACGATCGACGTCGCCGCGTCCCTCGCCGGCCAGGCCGCCGTGGCGCTGGCGAACGCCCGACTCCGCCAGGAGTTCAAGGTCCTGTTCGACGCGATGATCGAGACCCTCGCGACGGCGGTGGACGAGCAGTCCCCCTACACGGGCAGCCACTGCCGCCGCGTCCCACAGCTCGCGATGATGATCCTGGACGGCATCCAGACCTCGGAGGCTCCGCCGTTCGCCCATCGTCACTTCGACGAGCACGAGGTCTACGAGATGCAGGTGGCGGCGCTCCTCCACGACTGCGGCAAGATCATCACCCCCACCCACGTGATCGACAAGGCGACGAAGCTCGAGACGATCTACGATCGCATCCACCTGATCGAGCAGCGTTTCCAGACGGCCGTCCGCACGCGCGAGGTGGAGGATCTCCGGGGGGCGGCGGCGCGCGCCGGCCTCGACCTCACGGACATCGACGATCGGCTCGCACAGACCGTCCAACGACTCCGCGAAGACCGCGACTTCCTGCGCCGCGCCAACCTCGGCACCGAGTACATGCGCGACGAGGACGTGGAGCGCGTCAAGGCCATCGCCCAGCAGTGGACCTGGCGCGACGCCGAGGGCGGCCAGCGCTCGTTCCTGACGCCGGACGAGCAGAAGAACCTCTGCATCCGCAAGGGCACGCTCAACGACCAGGAGCGGATGGTGGTCAATCGCCACGTGGAGGCGACGATGCAGATGCTCGCCCGCCTCCCCTTCCCGCGCCGGCTCCGGAACGTCCCGCGGATCGCTGCGAGCCACCACGAGCGCATGGACGGCAAGGGATTCCCCCACGGCCTCGTGCGCGACGAGATCCCCCTCCAGGGCCGGATCCTCGCCATCGCCGACGTCTTCGAGGCGCTCACCGCCACCGACCGCCCCTACAAGCAGGGCAAGACCCTCTCGGCGGCGCTCCGGATCATGGCGGTCATGGCCCGCGACGGACATCTCGACCCGGACGTGTTCGACCTCTTCCTCACGACCGGCATCTGGCAGCGCTACGCCGACGAGACCCTCTCCGCCGCCCAGCGGGACCGCGTCAGCGTCCCTGACGTCCGCCGGATCTTCCGCAGCGAGACGCCCCCTACGCGCGCCCCCGAACCCCAAGGGTCGATCGCCGCCGGCCGGGACGCCTGACCGCCGGACCCTGCGCGCCGTCGCCTTCGCCGGCGGTGGAGGGCGGGCGGCGGGAACCCGGCGGCTGGCGGGGACCGGTTCCATCGACGACCGAACCCGACGTGGGTTCAGCTGCGGGCGGGGACGGGAAGCGCGCTCTCTCCCAAGGCTCGCCGCGCGATGCTCCACCATCTTCTCGGGCACCCGGACCGGGCGTTCTCCCTCCACGACATCGCCCACGCCACGGGCCTCGGCTACGGGCACCGTGTACTCATGCGAAGAAGCCCGCACGCGCCGAGCCGGCCGCGTCCTCCAGGCCGTAGCCTGCGCCGAGAGGATCTACGTCCTGGTAGGCGAAGACGACCTCGATCGCGTAAGGGGCGCAGCGAGGACCCGGAGCGCCCGAACGCCCGCCTCCCAGTCAGGATGCGTGCTTGGGCCGGCGGCGCCGCTGACCGAGGACGGCACAGGCGGCGACACCCGCACCTCCCCGAGGGAACGAAAGCACCTCCGAGGGGGCGCGTCTCCACGAGATCGGGGTGGGCCCCCCACCGCCGCCGCGGTTCTTGCCCTGTGCCGGTCGATGGCCTGGGCGGGAATCCGCCGTGGAGAGGACGCTCGCATCCGCGTCGGATGTGGTCCCGAGGGGGAAGGGAATCCGCGAGGCTACGCCCAGCCAGGCCGGGGAATGCGCGAGGGGGGAGGGGCCGCACCCGCGGTGGAGACGGGTGGAAGGGGCGAGATCTGTCCACGGACGGGCCCTGCGACCGACGCCACCCGGACCCGGTCGGCGGTTCGACAGAACGCCGGACCAAGGAGAGGCACGGCGGCACGGATCTCCCTATCCTGAGACGAGCAGCGAGTGTTCGGGGGCGCCCGACCTTCGCGGGACAGCGGGTTCACAAGTTCTGACGGACCCTCGGCGAGGACATGGGGGAGCGACCTTGCACTTCGGAGACCGATACGAGACCACGGCCTGCCTCGGGGAGAATGCCGTCGCCACCACCTGGTGGGCGCGCGAGATCGCCACGGAGAACGACGTCGTCGTGAGGGTCCCATCCGCGCGTCTTCAAGAGGACCCGTCCTTCGGCTACCTCTTGGAGAGGACCGCTCTCGAGATGCTCCGATCGCGGCACCCCCACCTGGTCGCGTTGCTCGATGTGGGGCGCGAGGATGGCGTGCCGTTCGTCGTCACGGAGTATGTGGACGGGGCCAGCCTCGCGCAGCATCTCGTGGGAACGGCCCGGGAGCAGACACCGGATCAGATCGGCGCGTGGCTGGATGACATTGCCGAGGCGCTCGACTTCGTACACGCGAAGAAGGCGGTCCACGGCGGCGTGAGGCCGGAGGCGATCCTCCTCCACGGCGGGGGGCGGTGGAAGCTGACGGATTACGTCTTCGCGTCGGCGTTGGCCGGCGCGGGAGGTGCTCTCCGTGCGGAGGTGCTCCCGGACAGGCCCCCCTTCACGGCGCCCGAGGCCCGGGGGGGCACCGTCCCCCTGGCGGCGTCGGACCAGTACGCCCTGGCGACGTGCGTGGCGCAGGCGCTCCTGGGGGATCCCCCTCCCGAGGATCCCGCGGACGTTCGGACGAGGCTCGAGAAGCGCATCAGCCCGGAAGGGGCGGACGCGATCCTGCGCGCACTGAGCCCGGACCTCCACGCACGGTTTGCCTCCTGCTACGAGTTCGCGACGGCCTTCGGGGAAGAGCGTGAGCGCACGCGCGCACGGGCTGCCCCCCCCCGTCTGGCCCTCCCCGTTCGGGACGCACCGCTGAGCACGGATCTGCTGGTGCCCTTGGGCGGGCTCGAAGTGGCCGTACGGCGGCGCTGTTGGCGAATTCGGGTCGGCCCGAACGACGAGTACGCCCGGGTAGGCAGGGAGGGCGACTTCGTCGCCGTCGACTGGAGTCGCATGGGCGATCTGGGGGGGTTCTCGAAGGCGGACGACGACGCCCTCCAACGGGAGCTCGTCGCGCGCTACGGCGAGCGGTACGGCGCCTCGGATGCCCTCGCGCGTGTGGAGGCGGGACAACTGTGGCGATTCCTCCGGGAGATGTCCGAAGGGGATCTCGTCCTGGTCCCCAACCCCCAAGACGGCGTCGTGCACTTCGGACGCATCGCTGGTGAGGCGACGTTCGAAGCGACGCCTCATGATGGCTGTCGCCTGCCACGGCGCAGAGCCGTGGCCTGGTTCGGCGATCTTGCCTACGGCGAAGTCCCGTACCGCATCCGACAGCGCCTGGGTGGGGACAAGGCTCTGATCAGTCTGGAGGGCCGACAACGCGACGTCGAAGCCCTCTTGCGGGCACTCACGGAGGAGCCGCCGGATCTCGGTCGCGAGACGCGAGTTCTGGGGCGGATCCGGGACTCGCTCCAGAACCTCACCATCGATCAGTTCCTCGCCTTCCTCCGGCAGCTTTTCGTTGCCGTGGGCTACGACGCGATGCTCCTCCCCGGAGAGACCGACGACAGTTGGGAGGCGGTGGGCACCCTCTCGCCCGGCGGCCTTGCCGAGGTCGTGCTTCGATCATGGGTCCTGCGCACGCCCCGCCCGATCGGCGCCGAGGGGGTGATCGCCCGGCGAGGGACCCTGGGCACGGAGGAACGCGGAGCCATCCTGGCCATCGGAGGCTTCACGGAGCGAGCACGAGCGGCGGCCGGCGGTGGCGCGTCCCACGCCCTACAGCTCGTCGACGGGGCGGCCATGGCCGCGTTGGCCCTGCAGCACTGGGAGCTCCTTCCGGAGCCGATCCGCGACAAACTCGGTGTCGAACGGGTCGAGGAAGCCTCGATCCGGGTGCACTACCGTCCCCGGTAGCGGTTGTGCGGCGCGATCCGACGCCCGGGAGAGGCGCGCTCCCCGTCCCTCAGGCGTGCGCGTCCGGGGCTCCACCGCGGCGGCGCCCCGCCCCGACGAGGCCCACCAGGCCGGCCCCCATGAGGAGCATCGTCCCCGGCTCGGGCACGACGGGCGGGTCGTTGAAGAACCAGTCGCTGTAGCCGTTGTTGATCGACTGGACGTGCAGGGCGATCGTCGCGTTCTGCACGCCGCTGGAGGCGACCGTGGCGAGCACGTCCGCGAAGGTGACGCCGCTGATGTAGTCGAAAGTGAGCGTCAGGGACTCCGCGGAACCGTTGATGCCGCTGGCCATGACGGGGGAGTCGGAATCCGTGGAGTACGCCAGGTCGCCGGTGCTCCAGAACGGGGGACTGCCGGGAGCGGCCGGCGAGGCAAAGGAGACCCCGCTGGAGGCCGAGGACACGACGCTGCCGAGATCCACGTAGGCGGACAGGTTGTCGTGGAAGTAGATGTCGGTGACGCTGGCAGGTAGCCCGTTGTCGACATCGTTGAGGAATTTGAACGACACCGTCCCGTTCCCGTTGTCGGTCACGTCGACGGAGAGCTGGCCCGCGATGTCGTACGGGCCGTTGTTCGAGTACCGCTCGAAGGGGATGGAATCGGCCCGGGCGGCGGGCGCGGGACCGGCCGCCCAGAGGGAGGCCGCGGCGAGCAGGCCAAGGATGAATTTCATGATCAACAACCCTCCAGCGGCTCAGGACCGGTTCCGCGCAAACCCGGGTCCACCCCTTACCGAAGGCGAAGACTTTAAGGCGATGTGAGGGATCCGGGCGGAGCTTCCGGCGCCTCCAAGCACTTTCGACTCATGCCATGACGACGTGGGCCGAGGGCCCCAGGGCGCGGCCGGACCCGCCGCGGGGCGGGGGAAGCCCCCCGACGGCAGCGTCAGTCCGACGCCGGCTTCACCACGAGCCGCACCTCCTCGGGCACGCCGGCCACGAGGTTTCGGTGGGCGCGGACCTCCTCGTAGCCGGGGGCGCGAGCGACGATGTCGAGTTCGCCCAGCGGCGTGTCCGTGAACTGGCGGGCGCCGTTCTCCCTCGCATACAGGAGTCGGACGTGGCCGTCCGGCTCGACGTAGCCCACCTCGGCGCCCTGGGGGACCGAACCGTCGGGAGCCGTCACCCGGATCGTCAGGTTCCCGGTCCGCATCACCGGTCGGTGGGGCTCGTCCGACGAGGGCGCCTCCGGAATCGGCGGAGGCTCGTAGCGCGGAGCGTTCTCCGGCTGTCCGAAGAGGGCCCAGCCGACCACGGCGAGGACGAGCAGCGCGGCGAGCAGGGCGAGAACGCGCATCCGCCCATCATGCCCCATGCCGCGCCCCCGCCCGGGAAGTTCGCTCGTTGGACGCCGGGGACGCGTCCTCCCCTGCCGTGTACCGGGCCCCCCGCGCACCGGCCCCGACGCCCGACGGGCGGACAGAGGCCCCGTCCCCGCGCGCCTCGGCCCATAATCCCTGTCCGGGCTCGGCCCTCGGCGGGAGGTTCCGCGCTCACGCCGGAGCGGACGCCGGTCCGATGGACCAGGGATGGAGTTCGAACCCCCATGTGCGGCATCGTCTCGGTCCTCGCGCGGCCCCTCGACCGGCCCGTTCCGGCCCTGGACGCGCTCGGCCCCGCCGTCGAGGGCGCCACGGCCGCCGTCGAGGGGGAGGGGGTCCCCGCGGCGGACGCCCTCCGCCCGGCTGTGGAGGCGATGGAGGTCGCCGTCCACGAGATCCGCGGCTTCGCCGGCATGCTCGCGTTGCTGCAAGGCGACGCGGCGGCCCTGGAAGCCCCCGTCCGCGCGCTGCAGGAGGCCGCGGGCCGGTTCGAGACCCGCCTCGACGCCTCCGCCCACACGCTCCGGGCCGCCGAGGTGGAGCGGCTGAACGGCCTCCTGATCCGGCTGAAGGACGCCGCGTTCCGCCTGGAGCGCGACCGCCTCGCCAACGTGGGCCGCATCCGGGCGCTGGGCCCCGAAGCCCGCGGGACGGATCACCGGCGCGCCCTCTACCAGATGAACGTGGCCCTGAACGCGCTGGATCGCCTCGAGGTCCGAGGACGCGACTCCGCGGGCCTCCACCTCCTCGTCCAGGGCGCGGGCGACGCCCCGCCGCGAGAGCTCGCCGAGGAAGCCGCGCGCCGCAATACGGTCGGCGACTTCAAGGACGGCGCCGTCCGGCGCGCGACGGACGTTACGGGCCGGCCGGTGTGGTCCTTCGTCTACAAGGTCGCCGCCGAGGTCGGCGAGCTCGGCGACAACGTCCGTCGGATCCGGGGGTCGATCGCCGCGGACCGGCTGCTGCACGCGCTCCTCGAGCGGCCGGGCGCCCGCGCCGACGTGCTCGGCCACACCCGGTGGGCGAGCGTCGGCGTGGTGAGCGAGGAGAACGCCCACCCGTTGAACCAGGAGCAGGAGCGCCCCGGCGAACTGCCCTACACCGTCGCCGTCCTGAACGGCGACGTGGACAACTTCCAGCGCCTGATCGAGGAGGAGGACCTGACCCTGTCCCCCGCGATCACGACCGACGCGAAGGTGATTCCCGCGGTCGTCAGCGCCTTGATCGGGCGCGGCGAGAGCCCTGTCGAGGCCTTCCGCAAGGCCGTGTCCCGCATGGACGGCTCCGTGGCGATCGGCGCCCAGACCGCGCTGGCCCCCGGCAAGGTCCTGCTCGCGCTCCGCGGCAGCGGCCAGGCGATCTACGTCGGTCTCGGTACGGACCTCTTCCTCGTGGCCTCCGAACCCTACGGGATCGTCGAGGAGGCCTCCCGCTACGTCCGCCTCGACGGCGAGACGCCGGCCGACCCCGAGCGCCCCGAGAGCCGGGGCCAGATCCTCGTCCTCGACGCCGAAGGGGCCGGCGCCCTCGATGGCATCGAGCGCTGGAGCTACGAGGGCGAGGCCCTCCCCCTGACGGAAGACGACGTCTCCACGATCGTGCTGACGACGCGGGACGTCGATCGAGGCCACCACCGCCACTTCCTCCGGAAGGAGTTGAACGAGGCGCCCGACTCCTTCCGCAAGACCCTCCGCGGTCGCCTGTTCGAAACCGAGGGGCGGCTCCGCGTCCGACTCGGCGAGGAGAGCCTCCCCGAGAGCGTCGTCGCGCGCTGCCGCGAGGGGGCCATCCGGCGGATCCGCGTGATCGGTCAGGGGACGGCTGCCGTCGCCGGCCGCGGCATCGCCCTCCTGCTCCAGGAGGCGCTGAAGGACGCCCCCGTCCGGATCGAGGCGCTCCCCGCCACCGAGCTCAGCGGCTTCCACCTCGAGGACGACCTCTCCGGCGACCTCGTCGTCGCGATCAGCCAGAGCGGCACGACGACCGACACGAACCGCACCGTGGATCTCATCCGCACCCGCGGCGCGACGGTCCTCGCAATCGTGAACCGCCGCCACAGCGACCTCACCGAACGCGCCGACGGCGTCCTCTACACGAGCGACGGCCGCGACGTCGAGATGTCGGTCGCCTCGACGAAGGCCTTCTACAGCCAGATCGCCGCCGGAGCGCTGCTCGGCGAGGCCCTGGCCGAGGCGTTCGGCCGGGAGGATCCCGCCCGGCGCCAGCGGGTGCTCGCGGCGCTTCGGGACCTTCCCGAGAAGATGCGCCGGGTCCTGGCCACGGAAGGGTCGATCGCCGCCGCCGCCCAGGACACCGCGCCGTACCGTCGCCACTGGGCGCTCGTCGGCAACGGCCCGAACACCGTCGCCGCGGCCGAGATCCGGATCAAGCTGAGCGAGCTCTGCTACAAGTCGATCGCCTGCGACGCGACGGAGGACAAGAAGCACATCGACCTGTCGAGCGAGCCGCTGATCCTCGTGTGCGCGGCGGGTCTCCAGGGCGGCAATGCCCTGGACGTCGCCAAGGAGGTCGAGATCTTCGCGGCCCACAAGGCGTGCCCGATCGTGATCGCCTCCGAAGGAAGCGGCCCGTGGCCGAGCGCCGCGCACGTGCTCGAGGTCCCCGACGCGGGGCCCGAGCTCACGTTCGTCCTCGCGACGATGGTGGGCCACCTCTACGGCTACCACGCGGCGATGGCGATCGACGGGCTGGCGCTCCCGCTGCGCGAGGTGCGCGGCTTGATCGAGGCCACGGCGTCCAAGGACGCGGAGCCCGAGGGTCTCTTCGCGAGGCTGAGAGGCCGCCTCCTCCCCGCCTTCCACGGCTTCCACAAGGACCTCGCAGACGGCCGCTACGACGGTGCGCTGGACGCCCGGGAGGCGACGCGCCTCTCGCTGGCCTTCCGCTACGCGGCCGGCGTCGTCCCGCTCGAGTTCTTCGCCGACGACTACGGCCGGGTGGGAACCCCCGCCGCGGCGGTCGAGGAGTTGATCGGCGCGCTGACGACCGGCATCGAGGTCCTGACCCGCCCCATCGATGCGATCAAGCACCAGGCCAAGACGGTCACCGTGGGCATCAGCCGCACGGACGAGGCCCTGATGGCCGTGCCGCTCGTGAGGGCGGTCCTCGCCTCCGGCGCGACCATGCAGCGCCTCGCCTACCCGGACCTCCGCGTTCTCCAGGCGATCGACCCCGCCCTCGCCGAGGTCCCGGGTTGGACCCGCTATGCGATTCGAGAAGAGGACGGCGAGAAGCGGATCTCCGTCGTCGGCCGCGGCGGGATCAGCGAGAAGATGCCCTCGCGGACCGACAAGGACCGGGCGCTCCGCGGCACCAAGAACACGGTGGCCCGCGAGAAGCAGGCCCTGATCGCCGTGGGCCGGAGCGACGGCCGCCCCATCGTCCTCGTCCCGGAGCGCGAGAGCGGGGAGTGCGTGGGAATCGTCCTCCTCCACGCCGTGTTCCGGGACGACCTCGACGCGAACACGATCCGCGCCGTGCTCTCCGGCTACCGCAGCCGCTACCAGAAGATCCGCGACGCCGTGGTCGAGACGGGCGGGGCGCTCCGCGACGAGGACCTGGTCCGCATCGGCATCCTGGACCTCTTGACCGAGCCGGTGCTGGTGGCCGCGGACCGGCTGACCGGCGCCCGGGCGTGAGAAGCCGTGAGGGAATCGAAGTCCGGGGCTGCGCCGGCTGCGACGGCTGCGACGAGCTCGAGGGAGCCGGGCTCCTGCCCGGGAGCGGGCCCCGCATCCACCGCGACGAACGCGTCGCCCGTGGACGTGCTGAACGGCGCCTGCCCCCCGCCGACGAACCGGCCGAACAGCAGCACCGGGACGATCCGGAGCGCCATGGAGGGCTCCTTCGGTCGCCACGCGACGGGGCCCTGACCTTCCAGTTCCGAACCGCCCCCATGGATTGCACCCGGCGCCCCCGGAACGTCCGCGAGGCATCGTCGGCGACCTGAGGTTTGCCCGCCCCCGCCGCCGCGACCGTCCTCGTTCCCGGGACGGTCGGGTGGCGGTGGACCGGCAGACCAGCGCATGGATGGGACGGGCGGGGGCCGGAGCGGCCCGCCGGAGGCCGCCGGCCCACGATCCGACGACGGGCGTCGGCGGTCGCCGGTGGGATCCTGACTGTCAAGCGTGCCTGACAATCCCGGCCAGACGCCTACGATCCAGGCATGGACACGCAGACCTTGCGCGCGCTCCTCAGGGCACGGGACCTGAGTCAGTCGGAGTTCGCCCGGCGGATCGGCGTGAGCCGCCAGGCCGTCTCGCTCTGGCTCCGTCGGAAGCGGGCGACCCTCCGCGGCGACCACCTCCTGCGTGCCGCCGCGGTGCTGGGTGTCCGTGCGGAGGACCTTGCGAGGCCCCTCCCCTGTCACGGGCCGGGCCGCGCCCGGATCTCGGCCTCCCTGATCTGGGACCGGCTCCATCCCGACCTGGTGAGCTTCGCCATCGACGCCGGTCGGTTCGAGCCCCGGGCCGTCGCACGCCTGGTCCGGGTCTACGGGCTGTTCGCGACGGCCCGGATGCTCGGCGACCGGGTCTGGGACGCCTTCCCCGATCTCGAACGCCACCTCCATTCCGCGCGGCGCGGTCCCCTCCGGACGCTCTACGAGTGGCATCGGCACCGGACAGCCGGCTAGCCGAGCGGGTCCTCCCCCCGCCTCCGCGGCGCGCGATCGGCGCAAGCCGCAGACCGAGGGACACGGCCCGCGACGCGGCCGGGCTCGGGACGCACGCGCCCGGAGATGCGGGGGGTCCTGGCCCTCGGAGGGTCGCGCGGCAGGGGCGCCGCGAAGCGGTAGCTCGTCGCATCCCCCCGCCCCGGGTCACGGCCGCTCGTCGGTAATTCCTCGCCATCCAGTCGCGATACGACCCCGTTCGGACCCCATCGACCCACTCGGGATGATCGCGGTACCAGCGCACCGTCCGGCGTAGGGCGTCGTCGAACGCGTGGGTGGGCGCCCAGCCCAGCTCGCGACGGATCTTGGCGGCATCGATGGCGTAGCGGCGGTCGTGTCCGGGGCGATCGCCGACGTGGACGATGAGGTCGCGGCAGCGCTTCGGATCGAGATCGGCCTCCTCGGCGACGAGATCGCAGAGACGTCCGACGAGGTCCAGGTTGCGCCACTCGTTCCCGCCGCCGACGTTGTACGTCTCTCCCGCCGCCCCATCCCGCAGGATCGTCCACAGTGCGGCGGCGTGGTCGTCCACGTACAGCCAGTCACGGACCTGCCCGCCGTCGCCGTACACGGGGAGCGGTCGTCCCTCGAGGAGGTTCAGGATCAGGAGCGGGACGAGCTTCTCCGGGAACTGGTAGGGGCCGAAGTTGTTGGAGCAGTTCGAGATCGTCGCCGGGAGGCCGTACGTGTGCGCGTACGCGCGCACGAGGTGATCCGACGAGGCCTTGGAGGCCGAGTACGGGCTGCGCGGAGCGTAGGGCGTCGTCTCGGAGAAGGCGCCCGTATCTCCCAGTGATCCGAACACCTCGTCGGTGCTGACGTGGTGGAAGAGCACGTCGGTCCGCCTTCCCCACGCGGCGCGCGCCGCCTCCAGGAGGCGGAAGGTCCCCATGACGTTGGTCGTCACGAAGTCGGACGGGGCGACGATCGAGCGGTCCACGTGGCTCTCCGCCGCCAGGTGGACCACCGTGTCGATCTCGTGCTCCGCGAAGATGGCGGACATGCGGTCTCCGTCCCGGATGTCCGCGTGGATGAACGTGTACCGCGGAGGCTCCGGAACGGTCGCCAGGCTGGCCGGGTTCCCGGCGTAGGTCAGCGCATCGACATTGATCACACGGCCGCGGAAGTCGGGTAGCGAGGCGAGATATCGGATGAAGTTGCTTCCGATGAAACCGGCACCGCCGGTCACCAGCACATTCCGGAGAGATCGGGAGGTCATGACCGCAGCACGGCTCCGCGACGACGGTTGAGATGGCGGGCGAGGCCATCCTGCCAAGGCGGCGTCGCGACGGCCAGCACCGCGCGAAGCCGCTCCGTCGACAGGACCGAGTTGGCAGGCCGCGGGGCGGGCGACGCGTACTCGGCCGTCGAGACGGGGTGGATGGACACGCGGCTCGAGAGCAACCCCGCGGCGCAGCCCTGCTCCTGGATCGCCCGTGCGAACTCGTACCACGTGCAGGTGCCGGCGTTGACGTAGTGGTACGTGCCTTGGAGATCCTCGTCCGTGCCGATGATCGCCGCGACCGTCTCGGCGAGGTCCGCCGTGTAGGTCGGGCTCCCCCGCTGATCGTCCACGACGCGCACGTCGTGCCCCGACGCCAGCAGTCGGAGCATGGTGGCGACGAAACTCCGGCCGTTCGGGCCGTGCAGCCACGCGGTGCGGAGGACGATCGCTCGGCGCGCCACCTCCCTCACCCGATCCTCTCCCGCCGCCTTCGTCCTTCCGTAGGCGCCCAGGGGAGCCCGCGGAGCCTCCTCCGTATACGGTCCCGGGCGACTCCCGTCGAAGACGTAGTCGGTGGAGACGTGCAGCAAGCGGGCCTCGACGCTCCGGGCGGCGAGGGCGAGATGCATCGGTCCCAGGGCGTTGAGACGGTAGGCCGCTTCCTCGTCGCGCTCCGCACCATCGACGTCCGTGTAGGCCGCACAGTTGACGATCCACGCCGGTTGGTGGCGGCGGGCGAAGTGCGCGACGGCGTCCTCGTCGGTGACGTCCACCTCGTGCCCGGTAGCACGCACGGCATCGCCCCGCCGGCTCAGGGCCGAGGTCACGTCCGAACCCAACATGCCCGTTCCGCCGACGACCCAGATCATCCCGACGGCCCCTCGAAGACCGGAGCATCGGCGAGGAGGGGGAGTCGCGCGTCCTTGTCGGAGACGTGAACGTCGCGGAGAGGCCATTCGATGTCCAGCACGGGATCGTCCCAGCGAACGCCGGACTCCCGTGCGGGGTCGTACTCGGCCGTGCACTGGTAGAGGAAGTGGGCTCCGTCGCTCACGACCACGAAGCCGTGGCCGAACCGCGGAGGGACGTAGACCATCGTGTGGTTCGTCCCGGACAGCTCGAGGCCGCACCACCGCCCGAACGTGGGCGACTCGCGTCGCAGATCCACGCACACGTCCCACACGGTTCCCTCCACGACGCGAACGAGCTTCCCCTGCGCGCAAGGGGGCCGCTGGAAGTGGATGCCGCGGAGCACCCCGCGCTTGGAGTGACTGTGGTTGTCCTGGACGAACTCCTCGCGGATTCCGGCGGACACGAAGGCGCTCTTCCGATAGGTCTCGAGGAGGAAGCCGCGAGAGTCCGAGAACACCTGCGGTCGGATCACGACGACACCAGGCAGGGACTGGGGAACGAACTCGAACGGCATGAGGGGGATCCTGCCATCGGCTCCAATCAGACGAGGATGCCGCGCTCGCGAACGATATCGCGGAGGTAGGCTCCGTATCCGTTCTTGTCGTACGCGGCGGCCAGATCCAGGAGCTGTGCGTCGTCGATGAACCCGTTGCGCCACGCGATCTCCTCGGGACACGCGACCTTGGTGCCCTGGCGGTCCTCCAGGGTCTTGACGAACGTCCCGGCCTGGAGCAGGGACTCGTGCGTCCCGGTGTCCAGCCAGGCGAATCCGCGCGTCAGCTTCTCGACGTGAAGGAGATCCTTCGCGAGGTAGGCGCGGTTCACGTCGGTGATCTCCAGCTCTCCTCGCGCCGAAGGCCGAAGCCGGGACGCGATCTCGACCACCTCGTTGTCGTAGAAGTAGAGGCCCGTCACCGCGAGCCGGGACCGGGGGCGAGCGGGTTTCTCCTCGATCGAGAGGGCCCGGCCGGACTCCGCGAGCTCGACCACGCCGTAGCGCTCGGGGTCCCGCACACCGTACGCGAACACCGTGGCGCCCCGTTCGCGGCGGGCGGCCCGGGCGAGCAGGTCGGTGAAGCCCTGGCCGTAGAAGATGTTGTCGCCGAGGACCAGGGCGACGGCGTCCGCGCCCAGGAAGTCGCGGCCGATCAGGAAGGCCTGCGCCAGACCGCCGGGCTCGGGCTGCACGGCGTACTGGATGTCGACTCCCCACTGGCGGCCGTCGTGCAGCAGTCGCTCGAACAGCGGCGTGTCCTGGGGCGTCGAGATGACGAGGATCTCCCGGATCCCGGCCAGCATCAGGACGGACAGGGGGTAGTAGACGAGGGGCTTGTCGTAGACGGGCAGGAGCTGCTTGCTGATCGAGGAGGTGAGCGGCAGGAGCCGCGTCCCGGATCCGCCGGCCAGCACGATGCCCTTGCGTCGGGGGGGTATGGAAGGCATGCGGGAGGGCTCCGTGGGGGGCGGTTCGGGTTGGGTGGTGTAGGAGGCGCGGGGACCGCGCGTCAAGCGCGGGTCTCGGGGAGGATACGAGAGCGCGCGCGGTGCCATCGCCGTCGAACGGCGCGGAGGACGCGCGCCGGCGGTCGGGTCAGGAGGTACTTCAGGCCGCCCCGGCGGAGGATCCGCCAGGACCCCGTGAGCACCTGCCGCCGGTGGAGCGCCTCCTCCAAGCCGATGAGCGTGTGGTAGAAGCGCCGGCGCGCCCGCAACACGCGAGGGGGAACCGACGCCTCGAAGGCCTCGAGCACGTCGAGACAGTCCCGGTAGGCCTCGACGCGCCTCCGCGCGAAGAGGCTCGTGTCGTGGACGCGGTACCGGCAGCAGTTCGCCTGGAGTGCCCGGAACCGATAGCGGAGCGCCAGGGCCACGTAGAGGTAGTAGTCCACGGCGACCGGGTAGCGCCCCTGCGGAATCCCCCCGATCGCGTCGTACGCACCCCGGCGGATCAACGTGGAACTCATGCAGATGATCCCCCCGCGACGGAGGAGATCCTGCCCGATGTGCCCTTCCGGCAGCGGCCGGAACTCGTATCGGTCGTCGTACTCCCACTCCCGTCCGTTCGCGGCGAACGAGCGGGTGCGGCCGTAGACGAGGCCGAGGTCCGCTCCGCCGTCCTCGTCGATGATCCGGACCTGACGTTCGAGCTTGTCGGGTGACCAGAGGTCGTCCTGGTCCAGGATGGCGATCCACTCGCCTGCGCACTCCCGGATCGCCGCGCGGCGCGCCGCGCCCAGGGAGACGCGCGAGGGGCTCCTCACGAGTCGGAATCGCGGATCGCGATAGCCCTCGAAAATCTCGATGCTGCGGTCGGTGGACGCGTCGTCGTAGAGGAGGAGTTCCCAATCGTCGAACGACTGCCGCCGCACGCAGTCCAGCGTCTCGGCGAGGGTGCGCTCCCCGTTGTGGCAATTCACCAGGACCGTTACCCGCGGCCCCGACGTCGAGGCGCCGGGCATCAGGGGGGGCCTCCGGAGCCGACCGCGTCTCCCGGCGACGTCCTCGGCTCCTCGCGGATCCGGACCGACATGCTCCTCGAGACGACCAAGGAGGACGCGGGGAGGTCGATGTACGTGCCGGTGGCGAATCCGATCAGGGTGTCGTCCCCCACCGCCAACGCCCCGAGCACGACCGCCTTGGTCCCCAGGGTGACGCCGCGGCCGAGACGAGGCGACCCGGACAGGGGCTCGTGCACGAGTGAGGGCTGCGAGCCGCAGATGGCCCCCGCGTACATCGTCAGATCGCCGCCCGCCGTACCGTGGAAGACGACGCCGCCGGTGTGCGGCACCACGAGACCACCCTCGACACACGAAGCCGAGGTGATCCGGATCCTGTGCAGGAAGCGGTTTGCTCCCTCCAGGAACGCGGCCATGCAGTAGCGATGGTTGGCGTGGAGAAAATGGGACACGCGATGGAGCAGAGCGGCGCGCATGGGACCCGCGAGCATCGCGCTGACGCGCTTGCGGAGCCCTTCCCCGCCGCCGCCAAATCCGGCCATGTGATCGAGGTACCGCTGCAGGTCCCGGGCGACGAGGCGCGGGAGCGAGGCCGCCCGGTGATGGCGCCGCACGCGGCACGCGTCCTTCCCGCCCCCGGCGCACGTCACGATCGGGGGTCCTTGCGCCGCACGCGTAGCCGATGGGGCTCCACGATCGTTCCGGTGGGGAGATCGCGGGTGACCACGCAGCCCGAGGACACGTGGACGCCCGCGCCGATGCGGGTGGGGCCGAGGACGACGGAGTGGGGATCGAGGACCACGTCGTCGCCCAGGCATGGGAGCCCCGGCCCCCCACCGACGTCCTCCTGCCTCCCGATCGCTCCGCCCAGCCCGCACATCGTCGACACGGTCAGGTTCCGTCCCGCCGCGCCCTGGAGCGTGATCCCCACGGGGTTGAGGATCACCAGGCCCGCGCCGAAGGAGCAACGGGGCGTGATGTCGGCGCCCGTGAGGAAGTGGTTCAGCCCTGCGAGGACCCGGGCGACGAGGCCGTGATCCCGGACGGCGGCGTAGTGGGCCATGCGGTGCAGCCACACGCACACGTAGGACGAGGACACCAGGCCGCACGCGGGCCTGCGGCGCCGACCGGCGCGAACCAGCTCACGGAGGCGACGCCGATCCGCGCGCAGGCACTCCTGGGTGGCGCCCCACGTGATCCGTATGCCCACCGACAAGCCAGCTGTCTCCTCGAAGGAACCCGCCCCCGCCGAGGGACGCGGGGGCACGATCCTACCCCGGGCCCTCTCGGTGCAGGTCCACGGACTGGCCGGCGTCCACGTCGGCGCGGAAGCGCCGCGCGAGCGGAGACGCGAGGAGTGCCGCGGCACCCAGACCCGCCAAGCCGACGCCGAGCGCCGTGCGCACGAGGCCGCGAGCGGGAACGACCCAGAGCACGAGACCCAGCAGCGCGGCGGGCGCGAGGGCCGCGAGGAGGCGCCGGGCCAAACCGTGCGCCCCGGCTCGTCCGACGAAGGACGCCATCGCCCCCAGCGCCACCGCCATCTCCGTCGCGGCAGTGGTCGCCGCGGCCGCAGTGAAGCCGTACCGGGGCAGGAGAAGGCAGTTGCCGGAGATGTTGACGACCAACCCGCCAAGGCCGAGCAGGAGCAGGCGGCGCTCCTGGCCGTCGGCGAGCAGGGCCGTCGTGAACGGGGCCGCCGTGAACACGGCGGCGAAGGCCACGGCCATCCAGCGCAGGGCGTCGACGGCCTCGAGCCCGCCTTCCAGGTAGCGACCGCCGTAGACGAGCCGCATCAACTCGGGCGCGAGGCCCGCTCCGACCACTCCGCCCAGGACGCCGACGCCGACCATCAGCGTGGCAGCCCCCCGGACCTGTCGCGCGAAGCGGGGCCGGTTGCCGGCGGCGGTTGCGGCGAGCACGGGGAGGATCGGAACGAGCAGGAGGCCCGGGATCGTGAGCAACGGGTTCACGGGTCGAAACGCCGCGGCGTAGGCTCCCAACTCGGCTTCCCCGCGGAGCAGACGCACCAGGAAGACGTCGGCGTGGAAGTACAGCGTCTGGGAGAGGGTGGCCAGCCCCAGGATCACGGCCGCGCGGGCGTGGGGCCCGAGGCTCCGAAGCCGTGGCCGCGGCAGGTATCCCAGGGCGCGCGCGCCGAGCCACCGCAGGGTACGGGAGTAGAGCAGTTCCCGGACGACCACGAGACCCGCGAAGAAGGGGCCCGCAACGCGAAGCGCGCCGAGGGCGATCGTCCCCAGGAGGACGAGAACCTGGTTCACGAATCCCGCCAGGGCGACGCCCCCCATCGTCTGTCGCACCTGCAGGGCGACGTACAGTCCGATGGGCGCCACGACCGTCAGGACGCCGGCGGCCCCCAGCAGCACGACCCGCCGCCGTGGGTCGCCCTCCAGGAGCGCCAGGACGACGACGGCGCCCGCGAGGACCCATCCACAGGCCCTCCGCCAGCCGAGCAGCCCCTCGAGTGTCCGACGCTCCGTGTCGGGAGCGTGGACGATCGCCCGGACCCCCACCGACCCTGTGCCGAGGTCGAGGAACACGTGGGCCACGAAGAAGACCGTCGTCACGTAGGCGAAGAAGCCGAACGACTCCGTGTCCAGGATCCGGCCCAGCACGGCCGTCACGACGAGCGCGATCCCCATGCGTGCCGCGTAGGAAGCGAGGAGGACGGCTTGGCTGCGGCTCGGTCTGCGGGGCCCGGGCACCGCGACTACCGGAGGACGGGAAGCGGTCACGCGACCCGGTCGACCCGCGGTCGGCGCCCCGGGGAGCGCGACCCGCGGCGTCGCCGGCCCGCGAGAGCGGAGAGCGGTTCGGGGGCGGTCTGGGACGGGATCGGGTCGGCCGAGGGAGTCATGCGCATCCTGTCGCGCCCCGCGTGGGTCGCCCCCACGCCGCCGGGGACGTGGTTGCCGGGCTTGGGATGATAGGGCGTGGCCCGTGCGGCGGAGAGCGCCAACTTCGCCGCGAGCCGAGGGTAGGATGCGGAGCCCGACCGCCGCGGTGCGCCGCGGCGGACCTCGCCGGCAGGATGGAGGACCAGGTGTTGGGTCGCCGACCGCTCGACGATTCCGATCCGCGCATCCTGCGCGCCCGCAAGCGCGTGGAGGCGGCCCGGGAGCGGGAGCGCGGCGCGGCTCGAGAGCTACGCGACCGGATCGCCTTCGCGATCGGCAACGGCTCGCACGTCGGAGGTCCGGGCCGGCGGGCCGCGGAACGCTCGTACCGGCGCATCCGGGCCCGCCGGGGGCGGTACGAGGCCCGGCTGGAGCGCCTGCTCGCGCGGCGCCCGACCGGCACGCAGCCCGGCGCCCGCGCGACGTCCGCCGACCGGACCCCGAGGGCGGAAGGGTCGGTCTGACGCATGCCCGTGCGGAGTCCCGCTCCATGAGTCGGAGGGCCGTGATCACGGCGTGCTCGGGTGACCCCGGGTACTTCGAAAAGGTGCTGGATGACTGGTGGCCGTCGCTCGAGGCGTCCTCGGATCTCTCGGACACCGACGCGTGGCTCATGGAGTACGGGATCCGTCCGGACCAACGGGAACAGGCCGAGCGGGCCGGCCTCCACGTCCTGTCCCTGCCCCGGGACGGCGCCGTCAACAACCTGCGATGGAGGGACCTCCCCCGGGTCTTCGAGGCCGGGGGCGACTACGCGCACGTCTTGGTCACCGACGGCAGCGACATCTACTTCCAGGAGGACGTGGACGGGATCTTCCGGCAGGCACGGGAGCGCATCGCGGTCGTCTGCGAGCACCGGGGGGAGCTCAGCCGGGACATCTACCTGGAGCGGAGCGCGGACTGCCTCGACCGCGAGGAGCTGTTGTTCTGCCTGCGCCGACCGACCATCAACAGCGGGCTCCTCTCCGGTCCCCAGGAGGAGATCCTCGCCCTGTGCCGCTTCGTGAGCGACCGCGTGGACGATCGAACCCGGGACGTCGTCGGTCCGGATCAGTGCCTCGTTCACCTCTACCTGCACCGGCGGGGCTTCCAGCCGATGGCGGAGCGGTACAACTTCATCGCGATCACCTCGAAGGTGCGTCCACAGGTGATCGGCGGTCGCCTGTGCGTGGACCGCGTTCCCGTCCACGTCATCCACAACGCCGCCGCGGGTTTCGGCGTGTTCACGGGCTTCGGCTTTCCCAACGATGGGCTGGGCATCGACGGCCGCGTCCTGACGAGGCTCCGTCGAAAGTGGCGCCGGTACGCGATCTCGCGTCGCCTCCCCATCCTGCGGAGGCGGACCTGGGGGGGCCGCGTGCTGGCCGGCGGGGCCCCTACCGTGAACGCAACAGGACCTTCCGTACCGCACGGATGACGTCCGCGACGTCCTCCTCCGTGAGAGCCGGAGACAGGGGGAGGCTGACGGTGCGCCGTCCGATCCGCATGGCTTGGGGCCAACGCTCCGGCCGCATCCCGTAGCGCTCCTGGTAATAGGGGTGCTCGGGGATGCTCAGGTACTGCACGCCGGTACCGATCCCCTCGCGCTTCATCTCGTCGAGGAAGTCGTCCCGCGTCGGCCCCCCCTCGCCGTCCTCGACGAGGATCGTGTAGAGATGGCGCGCGTGCCGCGTCTCGGGCTCCGGGGGCGCGGGCAGCGTGAGGGGCAGGTCGGCGAACGCCTCGTCGTAGCGGCGCCAGATCGCATCCCGGCGAACCCAGTTCTCCTCGACGCGCGACAGCTGGTGGATGCCGATGGCCGCCTGGAGATCCGTCATGTTGTACTTGAATCCCGCGGCGACCACGAAGTAGTGCTTGTAGCCCTCGTCCCCGAACCGCTTCCAGGCACTCGTCGTCATTCCGTGCAGCGCGAGGGTTCGGATGCTGTCGGCGGCGGATTGGTCGCCGGTGAGCACCATTCCCCCCTCCCCGGTGGAGACGTTCTTGGTCACGTAGAACGAGAAGCAGCCGATGTCGCCGATCGTTCCCGTCTTCTTGCCCCGGTACTCGGCTTCGAAAGCGTGCGCGCAGTCTTCGATCACGAAGAGGTCGTGGCGGTCGGCGATGGCCATGATCCGGTCCATGTCGCACGGCCGACCGGCGAAGTGCACGGGCACGATGGCTCGGGTGCGCCTCGTGAGCCTCGCCTCGATCTCCCGCGGGTGGATGTTCATCGTGACCGGGTCCACGTCGGCGAGCACCGGCACGGCGTCGGCGTGGATGATGGCGTTGACCGTGGCGCAGAACGTGAGCGGCGTGGTGATCACCTCGTCCCCCGGCGCGAGCCGGGCCGCCAGGAGGCTGAGGTGAAGGGCCGCGGTGCAGGATCCCACCGCGACGGCGTTGTTCGCCTGCTTGTAGCGCCGGACGGCTTCCTCGAAGCGCGCGGCGCGAGGGCCCATGCTCCACCAGCCGCTCCGCAAGGTCGCCAGCACCTCGGCGACCTCGGCCTCTCCGATCTCCGGCTGCCCGAACACCAGGAAGCGGTCCCGAGACCGCACCGGGTTGGGGTCGGGCATGAAAGGGCTCCAGGGGAAGAGGGCAGCCTGGCCCGCACCAAGGCGGCGTGGGTCCCCGTCCTCGACCGGGAATCGGGATGCGGGGACGACGGCGGCACAGAATGCCACTGCCCGGACGGGGGCGTCAACTCGCGCGCGACTCGCGTCGACGTGCCCCGGTCGGGCACGGTGCGGCCGGCAGCCCCCGCGGCGTGAAAGGCCGTCGTCGGGCCCTCGTCCGCCGGTACCGTTGGCCGCTCCCGCCGCGGCGATCTCCGGACCGCGAGCCGGGACGAAGCACCGAGCGAGGCCGGAGACCCGGGACCACGATGCCTTCGGGATGGGAGGGCCGATCGAGCTGTCGACCGCCAGGATCCTCGTGACGGGCAGCGGCGGATTCCTCGGCGGGCACGTCGTCGCCGAGCTCCGTCGCGTCGGCGCGACGTTCCTCACCCTGCCCGAGAAGCCCGAGACGGACCTCCTGGACGCCTCGAGCTGCCGCGAAGTCGTGGAAGGAGTGGACCTCGTCCTGCACCTGGCTGCGACGGTGGGCGGCGTCGGATTCCTCGCCCGGCATCCGGCACGCACCTTGTACGAGAATGTGCTGATGAACACGCAGCTCATGGAGGCGGCGCGCCTGGCGGGCGTGGCCGGGTTCGTCTCCGTGGGCACCACTTGCGCCTATCCCGCGGCCGCTGCCGTGCCCCTGCGCGAGGACGACCTGTGGAACGGCTTCCCGAGCCGCGACACCGCCGCGTACGGGATCGCCAAGCGGCTCCTGCTCCTCCAGGGACAGTGCTACCGCGAGCAGTACGGCTTCCGCGCGGTCCATCTGCTGCCCGTGAACCTGTACGGACCGGGTGCCAGCTTCGACGTCGATGGTTCCAACGTGATCCCCGCGCTGGTCAGGCGCTTCGTGGAGGCGACCCGCGCCGCCGCGGAACGGGTGACGGTGTGGGGCACCGGGAGCGCCACGCGCGACTTCCTGTACGTGGAGGACGCGGCACGGGCCATCGTCCACGCGGCGCGGGTCTACGACGGCGCGGACCCCGTGAACCTCGGGTCCGGCATCGAAACGAGCATCCGGCAGCTCGTGGAAACCGTGGTGCACGAGACCGGCTACCGCGGCGAGGTGGCCTGGGATCCGTCGAAGCCGGAGGGCGCCCGGCGGATGGTGGTGGACTGCACGCGGGCGGAAGCCGCGCTCGGGCGCGTCGCCCGGACGGATCTCCGCACGGGGATCCGCAGGACGGTCGAGGACTTCGTACGCCGATTCCCGCGGAGGGACGATTCGTGAAGAAAGCCGTCATCACGGGGGTGACCGGACAGGATGGCTCGTACCTGGCCGAGCTCCTGCTCCAGAAAGGCTACGAGGTCCACGGTTTCGTGAGGAGGACCAGCACCCTCAATCGCGCCCGCCTCCAGGACATCTATCGGTCCGGTCAGTCGCACCACCGGCGGTTCTTCCTCCACTACGGGGACATGACCGACTCCAGCAGCCTGCTCCGAATGCTGGGACAGGTGCGCCCGGACGAGATCTACAACCTCGCCGCCCAGAGCCACGTGCGCGTCTCCTTCGAGATCCCGGAGTACACGGCGCAGTGCGATGCCGTCGGCGTCCTGCGCTTCCTGGAGGCTGTACGGTGCCTGGGCCTCACCGACACGCGGATCTACCAGGCGTCCACGAGCGAGATGTACGGAAACGCCGAGGAGGTCCCTCAGACGGAGAGTACGCCGTTCGCCCCGGTCAGCCCCTACGGATGCGCGAAGCTGTACGCGTTCACGATGTCCGGCGTGTACCGTGAGTCGTACGGCCTCTTCGTCTCGAACGGCATCCTCTTCAACCACGAGTCCCCTCGGCGTGGCGAGAATTTCGTGACGCGCAAGATCGCGAAGAGCGTCGCGGAGATACGGCACGGGCGGCTCGACGCGATCCACCTCGGCAACCTGGACGCGGAGCGCGACTGGGGATACGCGCCCGAGTACGTGGACGCGATGTGGCGCATCCTGCAGGCCCCGGAGCCCGGCGACTACGTCGTGGCCACGGGAGAGTCCCACACGGTGCGGGAGTTCGTGGAGACCGCATTCGACCGCGTCGGGATGCGCGTGCGGTGGGAGGGGAAGGGCACCGATGAACGCGGCATCGACGAAGAGACCGGGCGGGCCCTCGTGACCATCGATGCCCGGCACTATCGCCCCATCGAGGTGCGCATGCTGCGCGGCGATGCGACCAAGGCGCGCGAACGGCTCGAGTGGCATCCGCACGTGCGGTTCGGCGAGCTCGTTGCCTTGATGGTGGATGCGGAAGTGCGCGCGCTGGAGGCGGGAGACGGCGCGACGTAGGTGGCACGCACCGGCCTGAACGCGACCAGCCGATCCTCTAGTCGCCTTCGCGACGCAGCGCTCTCGCGTGTCGGAACGGCGCTGTCCGGTATCGACGTGTCGATCCACGTGAACGCCCGGCGTGCTCGCGCAACAAGCAACGAGGAGGCTCGCGTCCAACGTCCTCGCGCCACGTACCCCGAAATTAGTTTGGGCTTGTCAGCCCCGGGAAGCGTGGCCTAATCTCCGGCGCAGTTCGTCCGTCGCAACTCTCACGTTCGTCGCGACCCGGGCCGCCGTTGCTCCTCGACCGACCCGGGAACCCGCGCCCGGCACATCGGTGGGGGGACGCGATGGCCCGGCGCACCCGGAGGCAGGGTCCATGACCGGCATTGGTTTTCGAGATGCGAGCCGCCCGAAGGCTCGTCCCGCCCGCGCGGGAGGCCACCCGTGAAGGTCGTCATCCTCTGCGGGGGGCGCGGGACCCGGGCCTACCCCTTCACCGACTACCTCCCGAAGCCGATGGTCCCCATCCACGGGACGCCCATCCTCGTCCACGTGATGCGACTGTTCGCGGAGCAGGGATTCCGCGAGTTCGTCCTGTCGGTGGGCTACCGCAAGGAGGTCATCCGCGACTACTTCCACGGCAAGAGCCTCGAGTGGAGCGTGGAACTCGTCGATACGGGAGCGGACACGGACACGGGCGGTCGCATCGCGGGATGTCGTCACCTCCTGGGAGACACGTTCCTGGCCACGTACGCAGACGGGCTGGCAAACGTCGACATCGAGGATCTCGTCGCGTTCCACCGGAGCCACGATGGGCTCGCCACGGTCACGTGCGCCCCGCTCGTCTCGCAGTACGGCACGCTGGAACTGAACGATCGCGACCAGGTCGTCTCGTTCCGCGAGAAGCCTGTCCTTCGGGAGCACCGGATCAACATCGGCTTCTTCGTCTTCGACAAGGCCGTTTTCGAGCACTGGCAGGGCGAAAACCTCGAGCGGGAGGTCTTCCCGTCCCTGGCGGCAGGCGGTCACGTGTACAGCTTCCGCCACGAGGGCTTCTTCAAGTCCCTGGACAGCTACAAGGACCAGCAGCAGTTCGAGGCGCTGCTCGCAGAGGGCAAGATGCCCTGGCGCCGCGGCATCGCGGAAGCGGAGGCGAAGCGCGCGTGAGCCCCTGGCACGATCGCAGTGTCTTCGTGACCGGCTGCACCGGGTTCCTCGGGTCCTGGTTGACCGGCGAGTTGGTACAGCGTGGAGCCCGCGTCGTCGGCCTCGTCCGCGACCACGTGCCCGACGACCTGTTTGCCCGCATGGGCCTCGCCGAACGGATCACCGTGGTCCGAGGCGCCGTCGAGGATCTCGGGCTTCTCGAGCGCATTGTCAACGAGTACGACGTCGACGTCGTGTTCCATCTCGCGGCGCAGGCGATCGTGGGCGTGGCCAACCGAAGCCCACTGGCGACGTTCGAGACCAACATCCTGGGCACCTGGAACGTGCTCGAGGCGTGTCGGCGTTCGGGGCGCGCCTCGCGCATCGTCGTGGCCTCCAGCGACAAGGCCTACGGCATCCACGACGAGTTGCCGTACCGGGAGGACTTCCCCCTTCAGGGCTGCCATCCCTACGACGTCTCCAAGAGCTGTGCAGATCTCATCGCCCGCAGCTACCACCACACGTACGGCCTTCCGATCTGCGTGACGCGCTGCGGGAACCTCTTCGGAGAGGGCGACACGAATTACAGCCGCATCGTACCCGGGACCATCCGCTCCATGCTGCAGGGCGAACGGCCGATCATCCGCAGCGACGGCTCTCCCGTGAGGGAATACGTCCACGTCCAGGACATCGTCGACGGATACCTCGTGCTCGCGGAGCGCATGGAGGACGCCGCGCTGCACGGCGAAGCCTTCAATCTCGGCAGCGGCGAGTACCTGTCCGTCGCCGACCTTACCCGGCGGATCCTCGAGCTCGGCGGGCGGAACGACCTCGAGCCGGTGATCCTGGACGAGGTGCGGGCGGAGATCCCGCATCAGTACCTTTCGTCGGAGAAGGCTCACCGCCTGCTCCAGTGGCAACCCGGCGCGGACGTGCAGGCGCGTCTCAAGCAGACCATCGAGTGGTACCAGACCGTCCTCCCCACCTGTGCGATGAGCTGAACCTCGAATGTCCATCCCCCGATTCCTCGTCGGCATCCCCACGCACGACCGACCGGGCCTCGTTCCGGAGGCGGTCCGCAGCGTGTTGGCGCAGACCGTGCCGTCGGTCCGGGTGGTCATCAGTGACGACGCATCCGCACGAGAGGCGTCGGCCGCCGTCCAGCGGTTCGTCGCCGATTTGGGCGACCCACGGGTCGAATACGTCCGGCACGACTCGCCGCAGCGCGAGTACGGGCAAGGGCGCTACCTGTTCGGCCGGTGGCGCGGCGAGGACTTCTTCCTGATCCTCCACGACGACGATCGGCTGGAGCCGACGTACCTGGAAACGGCCCTCGGGCGCCTCGATGACCATCCGGAACTGGCGGTGTTCGTCGCGAATCCCCATGTCTTCGACGCCGAGGGCCGGCCCTCGGAGGAGATGACCGCCGCCTACCGGAGCACGCACGGGCGCCCGAACCACGTCCAGGGCCCCATCGACGTGCTCGAGCCCGTCCTCCGCAGCGGGTTCATCCCGATCTCGGGCACGGTCTTCCGCAGCGCGGAGCTGAGGCGCTCGGGGTTCGTCCATCCGGAGATCCGGGGCAACTACCCGTTCGAGCTCGACCTCCTCCTGCGCGTCGGCGCCTCGGGCGGCCGGGCGTGGTTCGAGGATCGGACTCTCCTTGGGTTCCGGATGCACGCGGGGTCCCTCCGGAACGGTCTGTGGTACGACCCGTCGATCCTCGCGAACCTCGTTCGCGTCGTGGAAGAGTTCCGGTTCGGAGGCGCTACCGAGCGGCTCCGGCGGAAGTTCCTCGGCTTCGCCCACCGCCGCTACGCGCGCGTCCTCATGGCCCGAGGCGAGCCGGCCGCGGCTCGCTCGCAGATCCGCGCGGCGCTGCGCGTGAATGCGCTCAGCTACAAGAGCTGGGGCTTCGCCCTCGCGGCGCACGCACTCCCGTTCCTCACCGCTCCCCTGTCGCGGGCCGCGACTCCCCACATCGGGGCGCCTCCCGCCGCCGCCGTGATGCATCGACCGCCCGCTTCCCTTCCCCGCCCGCCTCGCAAGGCCCACGCGACTCGCTGAGCCGCCAAGTCCCCATGGTGTACCGCAACCCCCACGTCCCGGCGCGCGCCCTCATCGCACTCGATGCGATCGCCGTGGCGCTGGCTACGCCCCTCCTCATGGCGCTGGACGTCCCGGTCCGGGCCTGGGCGGAGAGGCAACCCGGTTCGGCCGTCCTCCTGACGCTCTCCCTCACTGCGTGCTTCGTCCTCGTTGCGAAGAGACTGGGGCTCTACCACACCCATCGCACGGACCGTCTGCGTCACGAGCTCGGACACATGCTGGAGGCCGCGGTCCTTGCGATCGGGGTGTGCTGCCTCCTCGTGGAGTCCCTGACGGCGGGCTTCTCGGGCGCGGTCTACGCCGCCGTCGGCGCCACGTCCACCGGACTGCTTCTCGGTGCTCGCATCCTGCTCCGCCTGGTGGTGCGGCACTTGCGCCAGAGGGGGCGCGACGTGCGCCGCTGGCTGCTCGTGGGCCGCAACGTACGCACGGCGGAGATCGCCCAGGACATCCTCGCCAACACCCACTACGGCGTCCAGATCGTCGGCGTCCTGGACGTCGCCGCTCGCCGCGCACCGCTGGCCGCGGGCGACCCGCAGCGCCTCTTCGAGCGCAGCCCGCTCTCGTCCCTGCCCCTGATGACGGAAGAGCCGATCCCCTTCATCGAGCACCAGATCCTCCATCACGGGCTCGACGAGGTGATCGTCGCCCTCCCGCTCCGGTCCTTCTACGACGAGGTCACGGACATCGTCCGCCTCTGCATCGACGCGGGCGTCGGCGTGAAGGTGCCGGTCCAGGCGATCCCGAGCCACGGGACTCGCGCGGAAGTCGTGGACCTGGGTGCGCAGCAGCTGGTCACCCACGTCCGCCCCCCTCCGAGCGAGCACGCGCTCGCCGCCAAGCGCCTCCTCGACGTCGCGTTGTCCTCCGTGGCCCTCGTCCTGGCCTCCCCGGCGCTGCTGGCCATCGCCCTGGCCGTCAAGCTCGGCTCGCCCGGCCCCGTCCTCTTTCGCCAGCGCAGGGTCGGGCTCGGCGGCAAGCCGTTCACGATGTACAAGTTCCGCTCGATGGAGTGCACGGCCGAGGCCCGCCTCCAGGAGCTCCGCACGTTCAACGAGGTCGACGGCCCGGTCTTCAAGATCCGTGACGACCCGCGCGTCACTCCGGTGGGCCGGTTCTTGCGGCGCTACCACCTGGACGAGTTGCCCCAACTGGTGAACGTGCTGGCCGGACACATGAGCCTCGTCGGGCCGCGGCCGCCGCTTCCCGAAGAGACCTTCCTCTACGAGCCCTGGCAACGGCGGCGGTTGACGATGCCGCAGGGACTCACCTGCCTGTGGCAGCTGAAACAGGATCGCGAAATCCCGTTCAGCCGCTGGATGGAGCTGGATCTCCAGTACATCGACCGCTGGTCCCTCGCCCTGGACGTGCGCATCCTGATGGCCACGTTCGGCGCCGTCATGAGGGGCAAGGGATGGTAGCTCCGTCGTTCGTTCCCCCGTTCTCCTTCGACTGTCTAGTTCCCATGGAGGCGAAGAGCCGATGAGCCACGTCGTCCTGCTGCACCCCGAGCCGGGGCCGAAAGACACCGAGTCCCAGATCCTTCCGCTCGGCATCCTGTACGTAGCCGCGCCCCTCGTCGCCGACGGGTGCGACGTCACGGGTCTCGACCAGCGCAAGGATCCCCAGTGGCGCCGGACGCTGAAGCAGGCCGTGCAGCGCCCCGATACGGTCTGCGTCGGGATCTCGTCCATGACCGGCCCCCAGATCGCGTACGGCCTCGAGATGGCCGCAGCGGTCCGCGAGTTCGCTCCGGACATCCCCATCGTCTGGGGGGGGGTCCATCCGAGCCTCCTGCCGGAACAGACCGCGGTTCATCCGCTGGTCGACATCGTCGCGTTCGGCGAAGGGGAGACCGTGTTCCCGCCGCTCGTCGAAGCCCTGGCGCAGGGCCGGGATTGGCACCAACTGCCCGGCCTCTGTTACCAGGATGCCGACGGAAGCATCGTCAAGAACGAAGCCGGCTCCGTTCCCGACCTCGAGTCGATCCCCCGCCTCCCCTACGAGATCTTCGACGTCTCCGACTACAAGGTGAGCGCCCTGCGCAGCGCTCCCAGTCTCCCCCTCGTGACCAGCCGGGGCTGCAAGTTCCGCTGCGCCTACTGCTACATCGTCGAGTTCTTCGGCCGCACGTGGAGAGGGCTGTCGCCCGCCCGCGTGATCGACGAGTTCAAGCGCCTGGTGAACGACTATGGCGCGGAGGGCGTCTTTCTTCTCGACGACTTCTTCTTCCAGGACAGGAAGCGCGCCGCGGCCATCCTGCAGGGACTGATCGACAACGACATCCATGTAGACCTCTACAACGCGAACTGCCGAGCGGACTTCCTGTTCCGAAGCACCGACGAGTACTTGCAGCTCATGCGGGACGCCGGCATCAAGACGCTCTTCGTGGGGACCGAGTCCGGAAGCGCGGAGTCGCTCAAGAAGATGCTGAAGGACATCACCCTGGAGCAGGTCCTCGATGTCAATCGGCGTCTTGCCAAGGTGGGCATCAAGGCCGTCTACAGCTTCATGGCGGGCATGCCGGAGGAGTCGGAGGAGCACGTCATGGAGACGCTGAGCTTCATGCTGCGTCTCAAGGAAGAGAACCCCAACGCGATGCTCTACAAGGTGAACCTCTTCGTCCCCTTCCCGGGCACCGAGTACTTCAACCGGGCCAAGACCATGGGCTGCGACTTCCCGGAGAGCCTGGAGGGATGGGGCAACTACGACTACAACCACGTGAACCTCAGCTACCTCTCCCCCGAGTTCAAGAGGTTCCTGAAGAAGGCCGAGAGCATCTCGGCCTTCATCGACGTCGAAGGCAAGGCCGGCCCCCTCGTCACGCAACTGGCACGTCTGTACTCCAAGGTCGCGCGCCACCGTGTTCGTTCGCGCTCGTACCGCTTCGTACCCGAGATGGCCGCCATCCGCCTCGCCCGGGCTCTCGGATGACCGCATGAGATCGATGGCGACCGACGACGTCCGCGTCCACGGCGACTCGAGAAGCTCGGGAGCACGCCGCTCGTCGGTGGGGCCGGACCGCGATTGCGACGCTTCGATCGTCATCGTGAACTGGAATACCCGCGACCGCCTCGAGGGTTGCCTCTCGTCGGTCCTCGGCGCGACCCTCGCATGCCGCTTCGAGGTCATCGTCGTGGACAACGGCTCGGTGGACGGCAGCCCGGAGATGTTGGAGACGAAGTTCCCGACGGTCCGGGTCCGGCGAAACGCCGCGAACGCTGGTTTCGCCGTGGCCTGCAACCAGGGCATGCGGATGGCGCGGGGGCGCTACCTCGTGCTGCTCAACAGCGACACGCTCGTGGAGGGGGACGCGGTATCGCGACTCGTCGCGTACATGGACGATCACCCGGAAACGGGCATGGGCGGAGGCGCACTGCTCTACGAGGACGGCTGTCTCCAGCCTTCGTGCGGCCGCTTTCCGGGCGTGATGGCGCCCGTCCTGGGAAGCGTCCATCCGCGACGCCTGTTGACCCTGTTGCACGGACGCCGGGAAGCGTTCGGCGAGCCGTTCCTCGGGCGCGCCGCCCACGAGCGGGAACGGTCGGTCGACTGGATCGTGGGCGCGTGCATGATCGTCCGCAAACAGGCCGCGCAGGCCGTCGGCCTGATGGACGAGAGGATCTTCCTCTTTGCCGAGGAGTGGGACTGGTGCTACCGGATGAAGGCGGCCGGCTGGAGAATCGACTACACGCCGTCCGTCCGAGTCGTCCACGTCGGGTCCGCGAGCTGGACGATGTCGGACACGCGGCGGATCCGGGCTCTCATGACCGGGCAACACTACTTCTTCCGCAAGAATTTCGGGCTTCTGCGGGCGCTCGCCTTCCGGGCCATGACGGCCGTCGGTAGTGTCGCCAAGCTCGCGGGGCGCGGCTTGATTCTCGCGGGCGTCTTTCCCTCCGCGCGTCTGCGCAGCGCCTGCCTCGCGGCGCTCCGTCGGAACTTCGTGATGCTGCATTGGGCGGTCGGTCTGGGCCCCCAGGGCATGATTCGCGCGCAGGACATCCAGCAGCCTCACCCCAAGGCGACGCCGGGCTCCTGACCCGCCGACGCTCCGCCTCCACGGCGGCGAGTACCGCCTCCGAAGGGCACCGCCTTCCCATGGCCGATTCCCACCACTCATCGATCCTGGAGACGCCCGTGACCGCCGTCGGCGCGCGGCCGGACGACACGTCCCTCCGCGTCCTGTTCCTGGACCCGGTGGGTCATGCGCTGGCTTCCCACGATCGCGCGATCGGCGACGGCCTGCACGCTGCGGGCTTCGACGTCACCGTCGGCAGCAGCCTGCACGAGCCGTCGGACTCCGCCTATCCCCGAATCGCTCCGTACCGCGGCGTGTTCGGCGACCGATCCCGGGCCGTAAAGCTGGCGAGCTTCCTCCTCGCCCGTCGGCGGATCCTTCGCGAGGTGCGTCGGAGAGGGATCCAGATCGTGGTCCTGTACTACGTTCTCGAACCGTTCCTGGACGGCCTCCTGGTGCGACACCTCCGCAAGAGGGGGGTCGCCACCGTGGTCTGCGTTCACGACGTGCTCCCGCTCCGCCCGGGGTTCGACGCGCGCGGCGCCCACGGCCGGCTGTACCGTTCGGCCGACCGACTGCTCGCGTTCGGGAGCGGCCCGCGCCGCCAGCTCGTCGAGGACTTCGGCGTCGATCCCGGTCGCGTCGCGGATGCGCGATTCGGCGTGGCGCAGGGGCCCCCCCCGTCCCCGGAAGGTCGGAAGGAGGCCCGGCGCCGCCTGGACCTGCGAGAAGACGAGGACGTGGTCCTCTGCCTGGGACAGGTGAAGAAGAACAAGGACGTGGGTCTCCTGATCGAGGCCTTCGGGCGGGTCGCCGACCGTCACCCCGGAGCCCGCCTCTACGTGGTCGGGCGACCCTGGCGCGTGGATCTCGCGCCGTTCGTCCGCCGGGCCGAGGAGATGGGTCTCGCCGACCGGGTCGTGTTCCGGCCGGCATGGATCGCCGAGGAGGACATGACGGCCTGGTTGCGGGCGGCCAACCTCGTCGTACTGCCGTACCGCGAGCTCTACCAGAGCGACGTGATCCTCCGGGCGTGCGCCGAAGGTGCCCCCATCGCCGCGACCGACGTGGGCAACCTCCCGGATCTCGTCCGCCCCGGGAATACGGGATGGCTGGTCCCCACGGGGGACGCGGACGCGCTGGGCGCGGCCGTCGGCCAGGCGCTCGATGATCCCGCAGAGGCCACGCGACGCGGTGTCCGTGCCCAGGAGCTCGTCCGGAACGAATGGCGGTGGTCCACCTTCGTCGACCGGCTCTCCCAAGAGATCCGGACGGCCCTGTCCGCGACCGGGCACGGCGGCGGCGCGTGGCGAGTCGGCGGTTCGGCCGCGGCCGCCCGGCCAGGCAGAGGAACGTAGCGGTGGAGGCTGGAGTGGGGTATCCCCTTCTGATGAGGACATCCGCCGCCATGCAAGATTTCGATGGCATCTCCCCGTGCGCACCGAGCGGCCCCTCCCCGCCCGAACCGCCAGAGGGTTCGGCCTCCGTAGGGGTCTGCCGGCGCTCGTTGGTCTCTTGACGGCCATGGCGGGGATCGGCTGCGAGGCGCCGCGGGCGGGGGGAGACCTGGACGCCACACCGCGCGTCATCGAGTCCACGCAGCGGTACCGGAAGAAGTACGTCCTCGCGCCCGGCGACGAGTTGGACGTCGTCGTCCGGCAGACGCCGGAGGTGTCCCGTTCGTGTGTCGTTCGGCCCGACGGCTATATCAGCCTGCCCCTGCTGGACGACGTCGAGGCCGCCGGGCTGACCATCGAGGACCTGGACCACTCCATCACGGAGAGACTCGGGAAGACGCTGACGGATCCGGATGTCACCGTGGTCGCGACCAACGTGAGGCCGGCGGAGATCTTCGTGGCCGGCGAGGTCCGCGCTCCGGCGGCGATTGCCCTCCGCGACGCCCCGACCGCGGCCCAGGCGATCATCCGGGCCGGGGGCTTCAAGGACTCCGCCTGCCCCCAGTGCGTCGCGGTCATCCGGCTGGTCGGCGACCGGCTCGTGGCCCAGGTCGTCGAGGTGGGCATCGCGGGCCAGCCCGGCCCCTACCTGACGCTCCAGAACGTGGCGATGCAGTCCGATGACATCGTTTTCGTCCCCAAGTCGGGAGTCGCCCAGTTCCGTCGCTGGATCGACGACTACGTGAACGCGCCGGTCGCGACCCTCAGCCCCATTCTCCAGACGTACTTTCAATACCGCTTGATCTTCGAGCTCGCCAACTAGGATCCCCGCCATGGACGTCAGCACCAATGGAAGGATGCGATCGGACCCGGACGCCTTCGACATCGCCGGTCCGGTGCGCCGGCTTCGCTCCATCCTGGGCCACCACAAGCTGCTGATCGCAGCCACCTGCCTCGCCACCCTGGCCCTGGTCGTCGCCTACATCGTGATTCGCCCCGCGGTCTACAAGGCCGAGGTCAAGGTCTACAGCGAACCGACGAGCGACGCGCAACGGGACAAGTTCTACGACCGGTGGAACGTCTTCCGGAAGGACGACGTGGCCAGCGAGCCGGAGCTGCTGCTCCAGGGGTCCGTGCTGGCCCGGACGATCCAGGAGCTGGATCTCGGGTACGATGACGTCTACCACCCCCTGGGCAGCCAACTCGCGCAGTGGTGGCGGACGAATCCGGTGGGGATCGAGTATCGGGCGCTCAAGCACCGGTTCTTTCCCCCGAAGCCGTCGAAGTGGGATCCCACGCCGGAACAGGAAGCGCTCGCTCGCACCTTCCACGACTTCCAGACCAGCGTGAGTTTCACCCAGGTGGCGAAGACGCACGTCGGCAAGATCGAGGTGATCGGCCCGACGCCGCGCGTGGCCGAGATCGCGAACAAGCTCGTGGACGTATACGAGGAGGAGCGAGCCAACCGCCACCACGAAGAGGCGAAGCGCGCGTACGACGCATTGAAGGCGCACACGGACGAAGCGTATGCCGCGCTGCAGCAGATGGAACGGCGCCTGCAGGACCTGCGCGAGAACGACCACGTCTACCTCGACTTCGTCAAGGAGAAGGCCACCATCCAGCAGTGGACGGAGATGCGCGTCAAGATCGTCGAGCTCCAGGCGTCGATCTCGCACGCCAAGGAGGAGCTCGCGGAGATCGAGAAGGAGCTGGCGAAGGAAGACCCGGAGGTCATCGGCGCCCGGAACTACGAGCTGAACGCCGTACGGCGCACGATGGAGGCCAAGCTCGTCGATCACGAGCTGACGCTGCGTGCGTTGCTGAACCGCTACAAGCCGGACAGCCCCGAGGTCACCGACGAGACAGCGATCATCGAGGAAATCAAGCGGAAGATCGCCGACGCGAAGGAGATGATCCTCTCGTCGGAGAGTTCCCAGCGCAACGCGCTCAGGGAGACCCTGCGGGGACGTCGAGCCGCGTTGCTGGCGAGCCTTGCGGGATCCAAGGCCCAGCTGGAGGTCATCCAGTCCGGAGCGGATCGGATGCACCAGGAGATCGACGCTCTCCCCGAGAAACAACGTCGGTTGGCTTCGCTCACCCGCGATCGGGACATCGCCGAGACGAAGTACCGCGTCTTCCTCGACAAACAGATGCAGGCGGAGGCGTCGATGCTGGCCGCCCTCGACGTCACCCCGAGCCTCCAGGTCCTGGATCGGGCGACCCCTCCGTTGACGCCGATCTGGCCGAACACGAAGCTCCTGCTTGCGGCCGGTTTCGCCGTGGGTCTCCTCTTGGGCGTGATGCTCGCGACGCTCAAGGACATGGTCGACAGTCGGGTCCGGACGCGCTTCATCCGGGAGGGCCGCATCCCCGTGCCCGTGTACGCCACCATCGACGTCGGGGCCGGCGTGCCCCGTAACGGCCGCGGACCGGGGCGGCCGGTCAAACCCCGACAGACGTCTTCAACGAGCGGGCCCCGCGCCTGATGGCGGGCGCCCGTCGTCCAGATCCGGCAGCCGGGCGGGGCAGGTGCCATGACTTCTGAAGAGCGTCCCCGGAAGCGACGGCCGTCCGCCAAGGCGGAGGCGGCCCGAGAGGGATATCGCCGGCTCGCCCAGCAACTCCGCTTCGACCTCGAAGCATGCACGGCGGGCCACTGCGTGGCGCTGCTCACGCCCCGCTCCGCCCGCACGTGCGCCGAGGCCTGCGTCCAGTTGGCGTGCTTCATGGCGGACGAGTACGACAGCCGGGTCCTCCTCGTGGACGCGACGACGGCACGACCGGACGCGGCAGAGATCCTGCACCTCCGGCCCCACGCGGGACTCCTGGACCTCGCCGAGGGCGCGACGCCGGACCTCGATGCCGCGCTCGTGGACACGGGACACGCCGGGGTGGCCCTGCTCCACGTGGATGCCGATGCAGACGGCGCGGCCGCCGCCCTGCACGGACGCGCTCTGGCCGACGTGATCGACACGGCTCGCGAGCGCTTCGACTGCGTGCTGCTCCACGGCGGGCCGGTTCTCGCGGACTCCGCGATCCTCTCGCTCGCCGCCAAGGCCGACCGCGTCCTCCTCGTCGCCGTGGACGGGGAGACGAAGCAGGATGACCTGGCAGCGGCACACCACCTCATCGAGTCCGCGCGGGCGAAGCAGGTGAGCGTCGTCCTCGCCCGACCCGCTCGCCGGCGCTGGTTGCCGTGGAAGCGCTGACGAGACGCCCTCCGCCGACGGGCGCACGGAGATGAGATCCCATCGATCCGCGTCCGCCTTCGGGACGCTCGGCCTGGTTCTGCTCGTCGCGGTCGCGGCGGCGACCGCCGCCGTCGCCGTCAGCACCGAAAAGACCCTCATCGCCGCCACGATCGGGGTCGCCCTCCTGGTGCCGGCCGGAGCACTTCTTTCGGGCAATCCGCGCCTCTTCTGCCTCTGGGGCCTCGTCCTCACGGCTCCCATCGAGTTCAGCAAGTACTTCCTCAGCATTCCCCACATGGGTGGCGAGTACGCCTTGCGAGTCGAGCTCAGCGATCCGTTCCTGGCCGTGCTCTGCCTGTATTGGTTCGGGGACATCGTCACGCGGTACCGGGGGAGAATCAGTCTCCCGAGACCGGCCGTCTATTGGATCCTCCTCCTGATCATGGCGGGCGGGGCCGTGATCTTCGGCACCTGGCGCACGGCGGCGGGACTCGAAGTCGTGCGCATGACCAAGGTTCTCCTGCTGTGCCTCCTGATCGCCAACGAGGTTCGGCGCCCCCGGCAACTGAAGCACATCGCCATGGCGCTGGTGGCCGGGATCATCGTCCAGGCGGTGTTCGGAATCATCCAGATGAAGACGGGCGCCGACCTGGGACTCGAGCGCCTCGCGGAGTCCGGCGTGATGGAGGAGACCGTCGGCGCCGAGGAGGCCCAGCGCATCGGCGCCCTGATGGGACACCCGAACATCCTGTCCTGCTACCTCGCCATGACGCTTCCCATGGCGGTGAGCCTCCTCTTCGCGCGCGTTTCCGCCTTCGCGAAGACGATATGCACGGCGGCGGTGATCCTCGGCCTCGTCGTCCTCGTCGCCACGCTCTCCCGCAACGGCTGGCTTTCCTTCGGCGTGGCGCTCCTGATCGTCTTCTTGATGACGGGCACCCATCGCGTCATCGGACACCGCTACCGCCTGCTGCGGTGGAGCGTGGTCGCGGGGCTCGTCGTGGGGGGCACCATCTTCTCGCAGGCCCTCCTCCACCGCCTCACGCAGAGCGATCCGACCAACATATCCATGCGCTGGGAGCTCAACAACGTAGCCTGGAAGATGGTCAAGGACCGGCCCGTGTTCGGTTTCGGCAAGAACGCGATGGCCTTCGAGAGAGCCAGGGATCGACAGTACCAGATCCCCGTGGTGGACAGCCACCGAGACCACGAAGACATCCCGCCGATCCACAACATCTACATGCAGCAGTGGGCCGAACAGGGCACCGTCGGCCTCGTGATCTTCCTCCTCATGCTGTTTTCGATCCTCCGGTTGGGGGTACGCAACGCGCGGGACAAGCGCGATCCGTTCCTCTTCGCCGTCAACGCAGGCGCCGTTGCCGGCGTCGTCGCCCTGATGATCCACGGGATGGGCGACTGGGCCTTCTGGTGGAACGGCATCATGCGTGTATTCTGGATCCTCACCGGGATGATCGTGGCGATCCGGTACATGCAGTGGCGGTCCTCCCGGATGACGACGCCCGGGGGGCCCGTGGAGCCCGCCGGAGACACCGCGTGAAGGTCGCGCTCGCCTGCAGCGGTCTCGGGCGGGTTCAGCGCGGCTTCGAGCGACTCACCCTGGATCTGCACCGACTGCTCCGCGAAGACGTCGACATGACGCTGTTCAAGGGTGGAGGCTCCGCCGGCCCCGACGAGAGGGTCGTCTGGAACGCATCCCGTCACGGCGTCGTGAACGGTCTGATCCCCTTGCACGCCCTGACGGATCGCTCTCCCTACTTCTACGAATGCATCACCTTCGCGACCGCGATGGTGCCGCACCTCTTGCGACATCGCTACGACATCGTGCACACGATCGATCTCTACGTGGCGAAGGCGCTCCATCGGATCCGACGGCTCGTACGCGGCCGCTTCCGGCTCCTCTACACCCAGGGCGTTCGCATCGCGCCCCGCTACTACCCCCCCACGGACCACATCCATCAGATCGCGCAGGGGCTCTGGGAAGAGGCCTTGGAGTGCGGCGTCCCCGGGGACCGCATGACGCTCGTCCCCTGCGGAGTGCATACGGCGGCGTTCGAACCGCGGGCCTCCCGCTCCGAGCTCCGACGCCGGTACGGCGTACCGGACGACAGCTTCGTCATCCTGTCCGTCAGCGCGATCAACCGGGTCCAGAAGCGCATCGACTACGTCATCGACGAGGCGGCCCGCCTCGACGGTCCGTGCCTCCTGTGGCTGGACGGGCAGCCCGAGGATGCGTCCCTGATCGCCACCGCGCGCGCGAGGCTCCCGAACCGCTGTCGGATCAGCCGCGTCCCCAGCCACGCCGTACGCGACCTCTACGGGCTGAGCGACGTCTTCGTTCTCGGCTCCCTGCAGGAGTCCTTCGGCATCGCCGCCGTCGAAGCCATGGCCAGCGGCCTCCCCGTCATCACGCACGACTCATCCCACTTCCAGTGGCTGGTCGAGGACCCGACGGCGCTGGTCGATGCCAGCCGAACCGGGGCCCTGTCGGCCATGCTCCGGCGGCTCCAACGGGCCCCCGACCTCCGGCGGCGCCTCGGCCAACGGAACCGCGAGTCGGCGCGCCGCCGCTTCGACTGGGACTCCCTCAAGGACGACTACCTGGCGATGTACCGTCGTCTCGTCGATGGAGGGAGCCCGTACCGGGACGATTGATCGCGCCTGTCTTCGGCGGAAGGTCGCCTCCGGGCCTACTCCCGTCGGGAGGCCGGCCCGCCCGGCAGGTTGCGCCAGCTCTCCGGAAGCCCGCGGAGGATCTCGATGTCCTCGAACACGGCCCGGGGACGAAGCCCTGCCTCCTTCGCCCAGTCCGCCATCCGCCGCACCCCGTTCTCGAGGTCCGTGACGGCGGCCGCTCCGAAGACGGTCCGCACGTTGGAGTGGTCGGACCACGCGTGCTTCACCTCGTCACGCGCGTCGAGGTGGCGGATCGGGTGCTCCGGCGCGCCCATCGCGCGGCGCACGACGTCCGCCAGGGAGTTCACGGAATGGGGAATGTCCGCGCCGATGTTGAACACGCGGCCCCGCGCCTCGGGAACGTCCGGAGCCCGGGCGAGGATCGGGGCGATGTCGCCGATATAGGTGAAGGCCCGGGTCTGCTCGCCGTCGCCGAAGATCGACAGGGGTGCGCCGTCGATGATCTGCCGCATGAAGATCCCAAGCACGTTCCGGTAGGGATCGCTGATGTTCTGCATCTCCCCGTAGACGTTGTGGGGCCGGAAGATGACGTAGTCCAGTCCGAACATGCGTCGCGAGGCCTCGAGCTCCATTTCGATCGTGTACTTCGCGATGCCGTAACTGTCTACCGGACGCGGCACGACAAGCTCGGTCACCGGTGGCTCCGCGTCTCCGTAGACGGCGATGGAGGACGTGAACACCAGGCAGTCGACGTCCATGTTCACGCACGCGTTGATGATGTTCACGCTTCCGGCGACGTTGTTCTCGTAGTTGAATCGCTTGATGAAGTGGCTGAGCCCCTCGGCGGCGTAGGCCGCCAGGTGGTAGACGCGATCGAACCGCTCCTCGGCGAACAGCCTCTTCACGAGGGCCGCGTCGACGACGCTTCCCTTCACGAACCGCGCGCGGGGATCGAGATTGTCGGTGTGCCCTCCGCTCAGGTCGTCGAGGACCACGGTCTCGTGGCCCTGGTCGAGCAGATGGCGGCTGACGTGGGCGCCGATGAAGCCGGCGCCGCCGGTGACGAGGCACTTCGCCATGATGGTGGATCTCCCTTCAATCGCTCGCCTTCCGTCCCCGGTAGCGACCCGACAGGATGTTCTCGAACATGCGCTCGTAGCCCTGCACGACCTGATCCCACGTGTAGGCCTCGAGCACGCGCCGCACCGCCGCTTCCCGGAAGCGAAGGACCGCATCCGGGTTCTCGAGCACGAATCGCATCTTGCCGGCGAGGTCGTCCGCGTCCTTCTCGTAGAGGATGCCCGCGTCCTGGACCACCTCGGCGTTGAAGGGAACGCCGAGCGCCAGGACACAGTTGCCGTAGCCAAGGGCCTTCAGCAACGCCGGATTCGTGCCGCCCACTTCGTTTCCGTGCACGTAGGCGTAGCAGTTGCAGTGCAGTTCCTTGATGTGCCCGGGCGTGTACACCGGGCCGAGGAACTGGATCCGTGGATCCTTGGTTTCCTTGATCTCGCGCACGAACGGACTCTCCCAGTTGGCGCCGCCGGCGACCACGAGCTTCTTGTCGGTTTCGACCTTCTCGAACGCGGCGACGGTGTACTGGGCATTGTTCTCGGGTTCGAGCCGGCTGGCGACGAAGAAGTAGTCGTCGGGTGCCAAGCCGTACTGATCGAGGATCTCGGGGCGAGAGCTTCCCTCGACGTGCGCTCCATAGGCGATGAACGTCGAGGGGGCGTCGAAGGTCTCCTCGTAGTAGTCCTGGATGGCCCGCGAGTCCGCGACGACGCGGTGGGCGACCTTGGCGCTGACCCACTCCGCCAGTCGGTAGTACAGTCGGGGGAGCGGCCCCCACTTGGCTCGTCGCCACTCGAGGCCGTCCACGTTGATGGCGATCTTCTCGCCGCGGAGACGCGGAAGGATGGCCAGTGGGCTGTTGCCGGCGTTGAACACCATCAGGATGTCGAAGCCCTGCCCGACCGCGTGCCGCATGCAGTTGAAAGTGTGGGAGAACGTGCCGAGCACCTTCGAGTCGAGGAAACCGCGGTACACGAGTTGTACGCCCTTGTAGGTGCTCGGGTCGCCCTCGGCGTTACCCGGTCGGCAGTACGCCCAGACCTCGTGGCCGCGCTGCACCAGTCCGACGGCGAGTTCCTCGGCGCAGGTTTCGAATCCGCCGTAGTTCGCGGGAACGCCGCGCGTACCGATGATGGCGATCTTCACGAACGAGGTCTCCCGGGACGAGTCCCCGGCCGAGACCGGGCAGTGTGTACGGCGAGTCGCGACCCGGCTTCACTTCCGGTGAGTGTAGCCGATATCCAGGTCGAAGGCCCCCGCGTCGTCCTGGAAGAGAACCACGAAGCACATCCACCGGCCGTCCTGCGTGAGGCTCGGCTCGTTGATGCCCACGGCCTTGCTTCCGACCCCCGGCCAGACCAGTTTCACCGGCTCTTCCCAGGCTTCCGGATCCCGTCGATGGCTGCCCCAGATGCTCTGGGGGCCGCTTCGATTCGACGCGAAACACAAGAAGCCGTCGGCCGTCAGATGGCACTGCCAGTTGTCGGATCGAGCTTGGTTGATTGGAGGAGGCAGTAGCCTCGGGACGGTCCACCCCGTCTTGGTCCGGCGGCAGGACCACAGTTCCTTCCGCCCGTGCCCGCCTACCCTGTCGGCGCTCCAGAAGAAGAGCTCTCCGTCGCGATAGAACGGGTCGTCTTCTCCCTTGTCGGTGTTCACCGGCGCCGGCAGCCGTTCGCCGTTGAAGTAGATGTCCGTGTCGTGGTCGTCCGCCGTCGCCGGGTAGTTCGTGTTCCAGACGAAGTCCTTTCCGGCCTGTGAGAGGCCGGACTCCGACTGCCAGACGGGTTCGGTGTTGCTGGACCAGCGGGAGACGGCCGGAGCGCCGAATCCCTGCTTGCCGAGCCTGCACTCAAGAACGTCGATCGAGAACTCGGGGCCGCTGCTGCGAACCGGACCGCGCTTGTAGGTGGCGAAGACACCCGGGCTGGCCTTCCCCCGGACCATCCAGTTGATGAGGTCGCAGGGGATGTAGGAGAACCACAGCGTCTTCCCGTCGTTGGAGATGCAGACGCTGTCCTCCCATCCGATCGAGTTGACGGAACCCGACATGAGTTTCGCGGGTGCCCAGCCCTCGGCGACGCGGACCTCTCGGATTGCCTTCGTCTTGAGCGCAGCCCACGAATCGGCGGTCCCGGGCGTGTAGGGATGGTCTCCGGCCCCGTCCTCGCATGCCGCGAGGCCCAGCAGCAGAACGACCACGGGTACGGAGCCAATCAGGAATCGGAAGCGAAGGAAGGGTCGCATGGGCCGACAGGCTACCTTTCCGTCCGGGTGGACGTAGCAATCGGCTTGCGGGCCGCGACGAAGCGGTGGCTCCGGAGCGATGGGCTCAGGCGGGCGAGCGTCGAGGGGACCGCGCGGCGGAGGAGGGTCTTGAGGGGGGTGGACCCCCAGTCGCGCCGCACGGTGGCACGGCCCTGGATGTGTCGCACCGCCAAGACCACCATCCCGCGGGCCTCCAACGCTCCCGCCACGCGGCCGGCAGCGGCAGCGCGGGAGGGGGCACGGGTCCAGAGCGCGAGAAGGGTACCGCCCTCCGCCAGGCGTTCCGTGAGGCTCCCCGACCAGCCGACCAGTCCGTCCTGAGGCGGCGGGCAATCCTCGCTGATGAGCACGTCGAAGCCGCTCCCAGCCATCTCTCCGCCCGCCGTGCTCGTCTCGACGTCGAAACCCGCGGCCTCGAGGGTCCCCGCCAGGGGCCTCGGGTCGGGTGCCACCACGAGGATCCTGCCGCTCGAAACCTCGTGCCCGCGGAGCCACCGGAGCACGTGGAGACACGCCGGTCGATGCCAGTCCCACCCGAAGAACTCCTCCCCCGTGATCGCCGCGGACTCGAGGGCCTCGTCGAACCGGTTCTCTTCCCATCTCGCACGGCCGGAAGCCGGCGCCGTGGGACGGGGGGGTGCCCCGGCCGAACCGGTCCCGGGCCGTGTCCGCCCGGCCCCGAGCGCGCTCTCGTAGACCTGGGCATACCGTGGGCCGATCGAAGCCCACGTGTACCGCTCCTCCACGTGCCGGCGGCACTTCACGGGCGTGGCGGGGTCCCGGGCCCGGTCGAGCGCGGTGGCCAGGACCTCCGCGACACGGGCCGGCCCCGCGTCCGGCTCGAACAGCAATCCTACGCCCGGTTCGTCGAGGATGTCGGGGAGCGCGCCGCTCCGGGTTCCCGCCACGAACGTGCCGGAGGCCAGGGATTCGACGACCACCAGCCCGAAGGCCTCGCTCAGGGAAGGAAGGACGGACAGGGTCGCCATCCGATACCGCCCAGGAAGCTCCTCCTCGCTTCCCGTCCCCGAGACGACGATGGAGCGGCGTGCTCGCTCCGAGACCATTCCGAGGAGCTCGCCCGTTCGTACGGGGTCGGTTTGACCCGCGAGCTCAAGGACGGCATTGGGCTCGACTCGAATCAAATGGTCGAAGGCCCGAACGAGGAGATCCACCCGCTTCCGAGGGTCACGAAGGGAAGCCGTGCACAGGAGACGAGGCGGCCCGCTTCGTGCGTCGTACCGCGGCGTGAAGTGGTCGATGTCCACCGGTAGAGGAATGACTTCCGCGCTGCGTCCATACTCGTCTCGCAGCTTCGCGTCTACGAACGAACTGATCGCGATCAACGCGGACGCACCCGCGATGCCGTCTCGGAACATCTTGCGACCGAGGCGGATCTCCGGATGGAAGGGGAGGCAGTCGATCAGGAGGTGGACGTACGGCGTGCCCTTGCGGTCGTGGTGCAGACGCGCCGCGTAGGCGTCGATCGGATACGTGCTCTGGACGAGGTCGAAGTCGCCCCGATCCAGGAAGCGAGCGCAGCTCCAGGCGAACGTGGAGAGCTTTTGGATCCCGAGGGCCGTGAGCGTGACCCGCTCCCGGAGCGGGAGATAGGTCGCATGCACGCCGCGGCGATCGACCCTCACCTCCCGGTGACCGGGCCCGGGACAGACGAAGTGGACGTCGTGGCCGTCCTTCGCCAGGTTCACCGCGAGGTCCCAGGCACAGCGGTTTCCCCGCCGGATGTAGGGCCAACTCAACGAACAAGCGACCGCGATTCGCATCGAGTGAGCCCGGCGCGCGCCGTCCGTCAGCGCCCCGTCGGGGCCCCCGCGCCGTCCACGGCCATGGCCGGGAGGTCGGCGCACCGCTCGGTGGACCACGCGAGGAACGGACGCACCGCGCCCGGCCAGCGCCCGTGGGACGCATGACGCGTGCTCGGGTCGTCCCGCACCTCCAGGGTCAGCAGGGAGTCGTGCTGGTAGACGAGCATCCCCTCGTCGCGCCGTACGAGAAGCTGGACGAAGTGCGAGCCGTCGTTCAAGAGATCCGCGGGAACCTCGCAGACGCTCCGGAACAGTCCGGAAGGGAACGGGCGACCGTGCCAGTCGGGCTCGTGGAACGTGGACGTCCGGAACGCCACCAGTCCCTGCTGGTTGCAGACGTCGAGGCTGAGATCGAGCGCTTGCCCTCCCTTCAGGACCCAGAATTCCAACTCGACCAGGAACGGCGTCCGGACGCTGATGGCGTCCTCCGAACGTCCCCCGGCAGGGCGCACCCTAGCCCGGTGGATGCGAACGACGTCGTTTCCGGGAGCCTCGCGGGGATCGTCCCACACCCGCTCGGTGGCGGGACTGAACGAGGTCTGCAGGTACTCTGCGATCACGTCGTCCACCGGCCCGTCGCGAACGACCTCTCCCTTGTCGATCCACACGGCGCGGGAGCACACCCGCTGGACGGCAGCCATGTCGTGGCTGACGAAGAGCACGGTGCGGCCCTTCCCGGTCTCGCGCTCCATCTTGCCGAGGCACTTGCGCTGGAAGGCCGCGTCGCCCATCGCGAGGACTTCGTCGATGAGCAGGACCTCCGGCTCGAGATGCGCCGCGACGGCGAAAGCCAGACGGATGAACATGCCGCTGGAGTACCGCTTCACAGGGGTGTCCAGGAAGCGGTCCACCTCCGCGAATCCCACGATGTCGTCGAACTTCCGCCGTATCTCCCGCCGGGTCATCCCCAGGATGGCGCCGTTCAGGTAGACGTTCTCGCGCCCGGTCAACTCCGGATGGAAACTGGTCCCCACTTCCAGCATGCTGCCCACGCGGCCGCGGATCAGGGCGCAGCCCGAGGTGGGCCGCATGATGCGGCTGAGGACCTTGAGCAGCGTCGTCTTGCCTGCACCGTTTCGCCCGACCACGGCGATGGCCTCTCCGACGGACACGTCGAACGAGACGTCGCGAAGGGCCCAGAAGTCGTCCTTCCTCGGGCCTCCGGGACGGGAGCCTCGCATCCAACGGAAGGGGGCCGTCGCGATGCCGGCGAGCCCGTCGCGCAGCGTCCGGTAGTTCGCGAAGCCCGCCGGGCCCCCCGCGCCGCCCAGGCGGAACCGCTTCGAGATCCTGTCGATGGTGAGGGCCTTCGGCATTGCTCAGATGATATCGGCGAAGCGATCTTCGGACTTTCGGAAGTAGAAGCAGCCTGCGAGGAACAGGGCCACCGTGATGACGGCCGCCACGCCGAGTGCGCGCCAGGGCGGCTCGCCGCCCGTCACGCAGGCGCGGAAGGCGGCGATGAGCCCGTTGAGGGGGTGGAAGTCGAGCAGGCGAAGGCCGGCGTGCCGCCCGGCCGCAGCGCTCGTGTCCATGTAGATGCCGGGGGTGGAGAAGAGGAGGACCTGGATCAGGAAGGGGAGGACGTAGCGAACGTCCCGGTACGCGACCATCAGCGCCGAGAGGACGCAGCCGATGCCCAGGGCGAGAAGTACGAGGAGGGCGAGGACGACGGGAGCCAGGAGAACGGTCCACGTCAAGCCCACGCCGTAGACGACGAGCAGCACCCCCAGGACGGTGGAGGCCAGAGCCAGATCCACGAGGGAGGCCCCGGCGGCGGCGAAGGGGAGGGCCAGTCTCGGGAAGTAGATCTTCGTCACGACGCGTTCGGCGTTCACGACGCTGGAGCCCGCGTTCGTGATCGCGGACGAGAAGAAGACCCACGTCAACATGCCGGCGTAGACGAACAGGGGGTACGGGAGGCTCCCGGACGGGAGACGCGCATAGCGGCCGAGGACGAACGTGAACGCCACGGCCATGAGCAACGGCTGGAGGATGGCCCACACGGCCCCCAACACGGTCTGCTTGTACCGGACCTTCACGTCCCTCCACGTCAGGAAGTAGAGGACCTCGCGATAGCGCCATAGTTCGGGAAAGTCGATGGCCTTCCAGCGGCGCGCCGGGTCGATCCGCGTCAGGGGCACGCCACCCACCGGGGCATCGCCCGTGGCCGGGATCTGCGTCGGGGTCGGTGCGCTGCCCGTCATCGGCGCAGATCCTATCGGCGGATCGCGGCCGCACGGCATACGGATCGGCCGCTTCCGCTCACGCGTTCTTGGCAATGACCATCGTCAGGTTGTTGTGGTCGCCCGCGAGGCGCCCGAGCGTCAACCAGCCGGCGACCCGCAGGCCGAATGCGATCACGCGCTGGAGCAAGCGGCTCTGGAATCGGTAGTGGCCCACCACGTGCCGCAGGGTGAGTCCGTGCGCCCCGCAAAACTCCCGGATGCGGCCGAGAGACATGGCCCGGTCGTAGTAGGTGCGGTAGGGCCCGTGCCCCGGCCGCCCCGCCTCCTTGTCGCCGCGGACGTAGCGGTAGAAGGCGACGTGCAGCCAGAAGGGCGCGTGGCGGGTGGCAAAGCCGAAGACGGAGTCGTAGTCGGGAACCTGTATGACGATCAGTCCACCGGGCTTGAGCCAATCCGCGAAGTTCCGCAGGACGGCACCCGCATCCGGCACGTGCTCGAGCACGAAAGAGTTGTAGATCACGTCGAACGAGGCGGGTGGCAGGTGCACCGTGGCGAGGTCGCCGACCACGGCTTCCGCGAGGTCCCCAACGCACTCGACGCGGGCCTGGAGCGCCGCGGCGTCCATGTCGACGCCGACCAGCGAGTAGTCCACGCCGGGCAGGGCGACGTGCCACATCCTTCCGCAGCCCGCCTCCAGGATGCGGATGGGCCCGGTGGACGCGGCGTGCGTGGTGATCGCGTCCTGGATCAGGCGCCACTCCGCGCCGTCGGGAACGGTGCGCGGGCGCCTCGGATCGAAAGCGATCGTCGGCGCGTTCGGCGGAACGGGACGTACGGTCCCTGGGCCCATGGCTGGCGCGCGACGGCTCACGAAGTACTCCCACGCGGCCGTCGCGTCGACGCAAGGCGAGGGCGCGAACCGCCCGCGGAAGCGTAGCGGACGGCGAGCGGCCGTCCGCGGAATCCGCGGAATTCATCCTGGCTTCTCGAGACGCGCCCAACGAGGTCCGCGATACAGGACCTGCGGACAGGGATGTCGGGAATATCCTCGAAACCGAGCGCGTGTCCACGCCCCTCGACATCCCGCCGACGGAATCCCCACGTGCGCGGAATTCCGCGCGAAAGGCCGCAGAAAACGGGCAGATCTGAAGATGTTTGGACTTGATGAAGCCCCCTCTCCCTGGTTCGGTAGGCGCCACTCGGTGGTGGATCCCCGTGGGAGGTACCTTCGCGATGGAAGCACGGTCTTGGAAGGCGATGTCCGGGAAGACAAGGTCTTGGCTCGGCGCCCGGTCGCCCTTCGCCCGCTTTGCGTCCGGCGGTCGCCTGATGGTCGCCCTACTCTTGTCGGCGGCCCTCTTCGTAACCGTCTCGGGCCGCGCGAGCGCGGACCCGATCTCGAACCCGGATCCGGCCGACTACGGCTCGGCGCTGGGCGGGACGGGAACCTTCCACCCGGCGTCCGCCACGCTGAACCTCGAGGTGATCGACTTCGGCGAGGTGTTCGGCCTCGGGGGTTCCGAGTTCGGCTTCTTCTTCCAGGGCACGGATGCCTCGGTAGCCGCGAACCGGATCGCCATCTTCGAGACGAGCGATCAGGACCCCGATCCGGGCGGTGTGGGCTCCGTGCCGCAGCTCGCCGTCGTGGACTTCGCCAACGGGAACGTGATCGATCTGGACGACGGACCGAGTCTCCAGGGCACGTTCACGACGTCCGTCAGCGACATCGGCTTCTACATCCAGCTCAGCGCCACGTTGGCCAACTACTACGGCACCGACCTGATCTACACCGTGCCCGGCCTCAACGCGGGCAGCGTGGACCACGTCTCCACATTCCAGGCGTTGACCGACCCGAACCAGTACCTGCTGGCGTTCGGCGCCGTCGATCCGACGACGGGCACGTTCTCGCCGGTCGCGTTCGAGCAGGTCAACTTCGTCACGCCGTCGGCCGTCCCCGAGCCGGCGACGGGACTGCTCTGCCTCTTCGGCGTGGGGACGCTCGTCGCGGCCCGCCGCCGCCGGCGCCGAGGTCTCGTCGAGCCCCGCTGAAGCCGGGCGCCCGCGCGCTCGCCACGCGCGGGCTACTCGAAGTCGCTCGAGGCGGGCATGCCGATCGGGTAGACGTTGAAGCCGATCTCCCGGATGGCGGCATGGTCGAGAAGGTTCCGGCCGTCGAAGAGGAAGGCCGGCTTCTCCATCGCTTCGTAGATGCGCCGGTAGTCGAGATCGCGGTAGGCAGGCCACTCGGTGACGACGGCGATCGCGTGGGCGCCACGGGCGGCCTCGTAGGGATCCTCCTGGAACTCGACGCGATCGAGGACGTCCTCGAGGTCCAGCCGCGCGTTGGACAGCGCCTGGGGGTCCGTGACGACGACCTGCGCCCGCTCCTCGAGAAGTTGCCGGGTCACGGCGATGGCCGGACTCTCCCGGGTGTCGCCCGTGTTGGCCTTGAACGCGAAGCCGAAGAGGGCGATCCGCTTGTCCGTCACCGTGTTGAACATCGTCGCGATCATCCGCCGCACGAAGCGGCTCTCCTGGAAGTCGTTCATGCGCACGACCGACTCCCAGTAGTCGGCCACCTCGGGAAGCCCGTGGTGCCGGCACAGGTAGACCAGGTTCAGGATGTCCTTCTTGAAGCAGGATCCCCCGAAGCCGACGCTCGCCTGGAGGAACTTCGACCCGATCCGCGAGTCCATCCCGATGGCCCGGGCGACCTCCGCCACGTTCGCCTCCGTGGCCTCGCACAGGGCGGAGATGCTGTTGATGGAGCTGATCCGCTGGGCGAGGAACGCGTTGGCGGTCAGCTTGGAGAGCTCGCTCGACCACACGTTCGTCGTGAGGATCCTCTCCCTCGGGACCCAGGAGGCGTAGAGGTCCACCAGGTCCTGGATGGCCCGGCGGCCCTCGGGCGTCTCCGCGCCGCCGATGAGCACGCGGTCCGGGTCGAGGAGGTCCTGGATCGCCGTCCCTTCGGCCAGGAACTCGGGGTTCGAGAGAACCTCGAAGTGCACGTCGTCCTGCCCGGCGTGGAGGATGCGCTCCATGGCCTTGGCCGTGCGGACGGGCAGCGTGCTCTTCTCCACGACGATCGTGTCGGAGGTGGCGTGCCGCTTGATCTGGCGCGCCGTCTTCTCCCAGTACTGGAGATCGGCGGCCATGCCCGCCCCCTCGCCGAAGGTCTTGGTCGGGGTGTTGACGCTCACGAAGACGATGTCCGCGCTCCGGATCCCGCCCTCGACGTCGGTGGAGAAGAACAGGTTCCGGCCTAGCGCCTCGGCGACGACGGCATCGAGCCCCGGCTCGTAGATCGGCGGCGTGCCGCCCTGCCACCGGGCGATCCGGTCGGCGTTGATGTCCACGACGTGGACCTTGTAGTCGGGGCACTTCGCCGCGATGACCGCCATCGTCGGGCCGCCGACGTAGCCGGCGCCGATGCAGAGGATTTCCTTCTTGAAGGACGACTCGCCACTCACGGGGACGCTCCTACCGGACGGACGTGAACGATGGGGGAAGCCTACCCCCCCCCGCCGAAGTGACCACGCGGCGTCGCCACAAAAGCGGGGATCGGGGATCAGGGCGGATCCATCTCGGCGCGCACGGCGACGACGACGTCGTCGTGGACCCGGCCGTTCGTCGCGAGGATGCCCCGCCCCGCGGCGAGCCCCCTCCCCTTCCCGAAGGGCAACTCGCCGCCCCACGCGTCGGTGACGCGCCCCCCCGCCTCCTCCACGAGCAGCGCGCCGGCGGCGTGGTCCCAGACGTTCTCCCGATACGCTTTGGAGGTGGGGACGCGAAGGTAGACCGACGCCTCGCCCGCGGCGACCGCTCCGTACTTCACCTGGCTGTCGAGGCGAAGGGGGGGCTTCTGGATGCGCAGCCGCGCCACGATGCGCGCGGACACGCCATGGGCGCTGTGGGCGGCCTCCACGGACTCCACCAGGCGGATGGCCGCGGTCTGGCGGCCCTCGTCCACGCGGAGGCGCGTCGCGCCGTCGAAGGGGTCTGCAGCGGAGGTCGGCGTACCGTCGAGCGATGCGCGAACCGTGCCGCGTCCGCGCTCCGCCACGAGGAGGCTGCCGCGGGGCCGGTCCGCCGAAGGGGAAGGCCAGTTCGGGCAACCGAGCAGGGCGAGGACGGGGCGGCCGGCCTCCACCAGGGCCAGGGCGACGGCGTACTGGTCGCCCCGGAGGAATCCCTTCGTCCCGTCGATCGGGTCCACCGTCCAGAAGCGGCCCTCGGTCCCGTCCGCGGTGCGTCCGTGATCGATCCAGCGGAGCGCGTCCTCCGGATCCACCCGGCGGTCCAACACATCCTGCACCTGCCGCACGACGGCCTCGAGGGTCGCCCGGTGCTCCCCGCGCCGCAGCAGGTCCGTGCCTTCCTCGGCGAGGACCGGCACGTCGGGCGACGCGTCCCGGAGCGCCTGGCCGATCAAGGCCTGCGAGGCGAAGTCGGCAACGGTCACGGGGCTCCGATCGCCCTTCACGATCGCCGCGGCGGGCGTCCACTCTGCCTGGACCGCCCGGCACGCGTGGGTCGCGCGACGGACGGCCAGCATGGCCGTCTCGAGAAGGTCCGAGGGTCGCATCGGCGAACCGGGCGAGAACCGCCCGCTCAGCGGGAGACCACGACGCGGTCGCCGGTGACGAGGTCCGCCACCTGCATGTCCTCGCGGCTGGCGAGCAGCATGAGCTGGCCGGTGGCGTCGATGAGCGTGCCGCCCCGGACGTCCGCGGGGGGACCGCGGAACGTCGGCCCCGTGAGGACGGTGCGGTTCCCCGTGCCGAGATCCACGGCGAAGACGCGGCTGCTGGAGTCCGTCAGGAGCAGGCGGTTTCGGGCGTCGTCGCGGACGAGGTCGTAGACGCGACCGAGGTCCGGTCCCGACCCCGCGCCTCCCCCGGAGAGAACGCTGCGGTTCCCCGTCCCGAGGTCCACGGAGAGGATGCGGCCCGTGACGTTCAGGTCGGCCACGTACGCCATCGTGTTGCCCGAGGCGGCGACGACCGCCGTGAGCGGCTCGAAGGCGGGGCCGCTTCCCGTGGCGCCGCCGCTGACGAGCGTCCGGGTCCCGGCCAGGACGTTCACGCGCACGAGCTCGTGGCTGCCCTCGTTCGCGACGAGGAAGACATCCGGCGAGCCCAGCGCCGCGGCACCGGAGGGCACGTCGATCGCCGCGCCGACGGCCAGGGTCGTGACGTCCTCGCCCTTTCCGGAAAGCGGCTCCAGGCGGATCACGGCGTCCCACCCCTGGTCCGCGACGAGGCAGTTCTCGGGGCCGGCCCAGGCGAGGGAGCGGGCCGTCATGAGGTTCGGTCCGTAGCCCCACGGGGGGAAGGCCTCGGGGTCGTAGAAGAGCTCCCGGTCTCCGGAGGCCAGGGTCACGAGCATCAGCACGTCGTCGGTGAAGCCGCCGCGGTTCTCCACGAGCACGTAGGCGTAGTACCCGTCGGCGTACCAGATGGGGTTTCTCAGATCGCCGTCGAAGAGCGGGCCGTTGCCGACGGCCATGGCCGCGGGCGAGGCCACCCGCTGGACGCGAACGGTGTCCACGCCGGGGATCGCGCCGACGGAGACGGCCACGTCCACCGTGATGGTGTTGATCCCCATGGACAACGGGATGTCGGCCGTCCACGTCTGCCACCCGTTCGTCGTCGTCGCGGGGACGCCGTTCACGCGCACGCCGGTGAGCGCTTGCGTGGCGGTCGCCCGTCCCCGGACGTGGATGCGGTCCGCGGTGGTATTGCTGACGAGGAAGTGCGGCGGGAAGAGGACGTTCGCATCCGCGAAGACGGTGGTCGTGGATCCTCCGCCGCAGGCGGGGAGAAGCAGGGCGAGGGTCATCGCCGCAGCCGTGACGACGGACGATCGTCGAGCAAACCGAGCTGTCACGAGTTGGCCCTCCCACCGTGGGAACCGAGTGCGTGTCGCGCCGCGTAGCGACGCCTCATGGTCACCAACGCCGCCAATCCGAGTCCCAGGAGAATCAGCGTGCCTGGCTCCGGGACGCCGGGCGGCGGCGGAGGCGGCGGGGGCGGCGGCCGGTCGTTGCCGGTCCAGAGGAGATAGTCGTTGTGCTTCCCACCGATGAAGAAGAACGGAATGACGCCGAGCGGCAGCAGCACCCACCACGGGAAGCAGCACTTGTTGCAGCTGGCAGCAGCCGGCGCACACACATCGCAGTTGCCGCCCGCGCTCGCACCGAACGCCGCGCCGCCCAGGGCGACGTCACCGGCGGCACCCAAACTGGTCAGCCCGACACTGCTTCCACCACCAACGCCGCCAGCCCCAATCCGAGGAGGAGCAGCGTGCCTGGCTCCGGGACGCCGGGCGGCGGCGGGGGCGGCGGGGGCGGCGGACGGTCGTGCCCGGTCCAGAGCAGGTAGTCGTTGTGGCTGCCGCCGATGAAGAAGAAGGGGATGACGCCGAGCGGCAGCAGCACCCACCAGGGGAAGCAGCACTTGTTGCAGCTGGAAGCGGCGGGCGCGCAGACGTCGCAACTCCCACCCGCGGTCGCACCGAACGCCGCGCCGTCCGACCCGACGCCACCGAGGGCGCCCGGGCTCGAGAGGCCGGCCGTGTCGCCTCCGCCGAAGCCGCTCATCGCGGTCGGTGTCGAACCCAACGAGAACGAGGCGTAGGATCCTGTGTTCGAACCCGATCCGCCGCCCGAGGAGGAGACGCTCGCCGTGGAAACGACGGCGGACACGGACGACGAGGGCCCCCAGGACGACGGCGCGCCCAGGAAGGGCACCGCCCCGACGACGTCGCCGGGCAGCATCACCGAGGGCGGCCTGCCCAACGGGCCGCCACCCGATCGGCTCGGCCCAGGCGGACGCCGGCAGCACGAGCGTCGCGACGACCGAGCATGAGAGCAATCCGAGTCGTCAAGATGACGGATGATGTCGATGTAGATGGACATGAGGAGGGAAGCGCGCTGCATGGGAAAGATCCATACCGCGAGCGCCGTCACGGTAGCAAGAGTCGTTCCACCTAACGGCCACGGTCTCGCCGTCGCTCGCTGGTCGGCAGGTCATGGCATCCAAGCCCCGCCATTCGGGAGGAAGCCCGACCGGCGCGCGGACATGGGGGAAGGCACCGATCCCCCCGTTCGCACGAACATAGGTCTCGGCACCGGTCCCGAAGCGTCGAGAGGCAGGGACAACCGGTCCCTCGGCGTCCAGGAATGTCGACGGAAACATCACGGCGAGACGATACCCCCGAGCGAGGGTAGGGGTGGGGCTACCCTCGCGATCCGACTCCGTCGGCCTCCCGCACCCTGTCGAGGGGAGACGGGGCCCGGAAACGACTCGACGCCGCAGGAAGAGGGAAGTGGAGCGGGGCCCGGTGGTCGTCCTGCCGTCTCATGGCACGCACCGCGCGGGCCGCCGGGGGGCCGCTCCAGGGGCTACTCGTGTCGATGCACCGGGAGCAGCGGAAACAGCTTCCACGGCCGACGGTCGCGGACGCGTTTCAGGAGGCGGAAGGCCGCGACCTCCGCCGCGTAGGGCGGCGCGCTGACGAGATCCACGACCCGATCCAGGACTCCGTCCCACGCGAGACGCCCGGTGCGCCATCGGAGCTTCCTGGCCTCGCGTGCGTAGTGATACTGCCCGAGGCAGGCACCTCCGAAGTGGACGATCGCCGGCCGCACGTTCTGTCCGGCCTTGTCGAAGCGGCAGTCCCCGCGGAGCACGCTGATCCGGAAGCAACCGCGGATGCCCACCGGGGTCTTCATGCCGAGGCCCTCGGGATCGGGGACCGCCCGGCAACCGTGAATGGCCATGGCGAGGGACACGAGCGGTTCGTCGCCCATCTTCCCCGTGAAGCGGGGCATGGAGAGCGCGTCGTAGTCGTCCACGAAATCCCGCGCCGCCTCGAAGACTGCCTGGGCCTTGGGGGACTTCTCGAAGTAGTAGACGCCCCCGTTGAAGACCGGGTACTCCGTGACGCCGAAGCGTGACCGGGCCCGCTCCAGGTCGAAGAAGTGGTTGCCGGACGTCTCCTGTCGCCCGAGCACGGCGACCTCGTGCCCGCGGAACCGGTCGAGCAGCGGCCGGATGCTGCGGACGGCGAGACAGTCCGCGTCGATGAACAGCGTCCTCTCGAAGGGCGAGTACTCGTACATGCCGAGCTTGTGGAGCAATCCGCCGGGCTTGGAGGGATCGATGGGCACGATGCGGGGGTAGAACGCAAGTAGCTCCGGGTCGTCGGCGTCGGTGACCAGGGCCCGGGGGACGTCGGGATCCCGCAGGTCCAGCGAGCGCGCGAGGTTCCGTGCGAGTTCGATGTACGCGGGGGCGCCGTGGGCGATCACGAGGACGCCGGCGTCGCCCGGTTCGGGCGAGGCGGCGCGCGGGTCTCGGGGTTCGGCGGCGTTCTCCATCAGCCCTCGCGTCGTTCGGATCCTCCCGGCGCGGCGCCGGGTGCCTCACGGTACCCGCGCGTGCGCCGGAGGCTACCGGCGGGTACGCGGCCGCGAGGTGCGCGCCGGGTCGCCGGCCCCCCGCGTGGTGTCGGCCGCGCCGGGTACGGCCCCCTGATCTGGCGCGCTTTCCTGGTCGGACGCACGCGGCTACGCCCGGTGCCCCAGGACGGCTACACTCCCGCGATGCGCGAGGAAGGTCCGACGGAGACGAGGGCGACGACCTTCCCCCGCGCGTCGGGTCCCTTCTCGGTCGTGATCCCCACGCTCTGGCGATCGCCGCGGACCGTCCCTCTCCTGCAGCACCTCGACCGATCGCAGTCTCGTAGGCGAGATCCTGCTGATCGACAACCGGCGGGAAGGTCCGGCCCCCCCTTGCCACGGCTCGCGAAGCTCACCGTCCTGAATCCCCCGGCCAATGTGTTCGTGAATCCCGCTTGGAACCTGGGAGCCCGCCGCGCAACACGGCCCCTGCTCTGCCTCTGCAACGACGACGTGACGTTCGATGTGGACGACCTCTTCGGTTTCGTCTGGAGCCGGCGGGAACGCCTCGGCAGCTTCGGCATCCATCCCGACAGCTTCCAGGGGAGGGCCGAGAGCGCGTTCCCCTCGCTCGAAGGCGGAGACCACATCCACCGCGGGTGGGGATGCCTCCTGTTCCTCCGGCGGCGGGACTACCCGCGGATCCCCGACGAACTCCGCATCTGGTACGGCGACGACTGGATCGCGGCCCACGTGCGCCCCACCGGCAGCATCCGCACCCGCGTCGCGACCGAGCACAGCACCACCGTGAAGGCGCCCGCGTTCCGGGAGCGCCTTCGGCGCGACAGGGCCGCCTGGCGGGCGAGGTACCGGTGGCGCAGCTGGATCTGCGACCCCCCGACGGTGTCGCGCTGGATCGTGCGCACCGCAAGGCGGAGGGCGGCGTCGGTCCCCGGGCTGCACCGGATGCTCGGCCCCGCCTGGCGCTGGTGCGTGGCCCCGCTCCGGCGTCGAGCGAAGGACGCTTGAGCCCTGGAGGGGCGCCCGCCGGCGGGGCGGGGCGCCCGAGGTCGTGCGTGGGCATCCCACGGCGCCGCCCCGCATCCGCGGCGGCGACCGCCCCTCGCTCCGGCGTCGTCCGGCGCGTCGCGAACGGCGCCGGGGCGCCTGGAGCCCTTCCCACGGTCGGGGCGCGCCCCGCTCACGCCGGGAGGATCCTCGCGCTCTCCAGAAGCCCCACGATCCGGTCCACGGAGGTCTCGACGTCGATCTCGTGGGTCGGCAGGACCAGCTCGGGGTGTTCGGGGGCCTCGTAGGGAGCGGAGACGCCGGGGAAGCGCTCGATGTGACCGCTGTCCGCGCGCGCGTAGAGCCCGCGGCGATCGCGCTCGCGGCAGACCGCGACGGGCGCCGAGAGGTGGACCTCGAAGAAGCGGTCCGGGCCCACGATGTCGCGCACGCGCCGGCGCTCCTCCCGGTAGGGCGAGAGGAAGGCGCAGATGGCCAGCATCCCCGCCTGGTTCATCAGGCGGGCCACCTCGGCGGCGCGGCGGTTGTGTTCCGCGCGGTCGTTGGGTCCGAAGCCCAGGTCCCGGCTCACGCCCAAGCGCATGTTCTCGCCGTCCAGCACCCCCACCTGCATCCCGAGGCCGTGGAGGCGGCGCTCCAACGCGTAGGCGATCGTGGACTTGCCGGCGCCGGTCAGGCCCGTCAGCCAGATCGTCGCAGGCGGGTGCCCGAGGCGAGCCCGGCGCTCCTCGGGCGTGATGCGGCTCTGGTGCGCCTCGACGCCCTGGCTCGCGGGCCCCTGGACGCGGAGGTCGGGGTCCACCTGCATCTCGTTCGGCTCGCGCGCGAGGATCATGCCCGCCCCCACCGTCGTGTGGGTGGTGCGGTCGATGACCACGAAGGCGCCGGTCTGCCGGTTCGTCCGGTAGGGGTCCCAGGCCACGGGGCGCGAGGTCTCCACGACGACGCGGCCGATCTCGTTCAGGGCCAGCGCGTCGGCGGGCGTCTGGCGGAGCGTGTCCACGTCCATGCGGTAGCGAAGCGAGCGGAAGGACGCGGGCACCCTGCGCGTCAGGTGCTTCAGGACGTACGGCCGGCCGATCTGCATCGGCTCCTCGGCCATCCACACCATCATCGCCTCGAAGCGGCGCGTGACGTGCGGGACGTTTCGCGGCGGCACGAGCACGTCGCCGCGGCTCACGTCGATCTCGTCCTCGAGCACCACGGTCACCGGCAGCGGCGGGTAGGCCTCCTGGACGGGGCCGTCCACGCCGTGGATGGCCTTGACGCGCGAGGTCTTTCCGGAGGGCAGGGCCATGACGGCGTCGCCCGGGCGGAGGATGCCGGAGGCGGGCGTCCCCATGTAGCCGCGGAAGTCGCTGTCCGGACGCGTCACGACCTGCACGGGGAAGCGGACGTCGATCATGTTGCGGTCGGAGGCGACGTGGACCGTCTCCAGGTGGTCCAGCAGCGTCCGGCCGCCGTACCACGGCATCGCGTCGCTCTTGCGCACGACGTTGTCGCCGATGAGCGCGCTGATGGGGAGGAAGGTGATGTGCTTGAGCTCCAGGCGCGCGGCGAACTGGCGGAACTCGTCGACGATCTGCTCGAAGCGCTCCTGGGCGTAGCCCACGAGATCCATCTTGTTGACGGTCACGACCAGGTGCGGGATGCCGAGCAGCGCCGCGATGAACGCGTGGCGGCGCGACTGGGTGAGGACGCCGTTCTTCGCGTCCACGAGGACGACGGCCAGGTCCGCCGTGGAGGCGCCCGTGGCCATGTTGCGCGTGTACTGCACGTGGCCGGGCGTGTCCGCGATGATGAACTTGCGCTTGGGCGTCGAGAAGTAGCGGTAGGCGACGTCGATCGTGATGCCCTGCTCGCGCTCGGCCTTGAGGCCGTCCGTCACCAGCGCGAGGTCCAGCTCCTTCTGGGAGGAGCCCATGCGCCCCGAGGCCCGCTGGACGGCCTGGAGCTGATCCTCGTAGATGCCCTTGGACTCGTAGAGGAGCCGCCCGATCAGCGTGCTCTTGCCGTCGTCCACGCTGCCCGACGTGGCGACGCGAAGCAGGTCCTTCCGCTCGTCCTCGCGGAGGAGCTCGGGCTTCGTGCCGGCGCGAGGCGCGGGGGTCGGGACGGGCGCCATCAGAAGTAACCCTCCCGTTTCTTGTCCTCCATCGAGCCCTCGCGGTCCTGGTCCACCGCACGGCCCGACCGTTCGCTCTGCCGGGCCAGCATCGTCTCCTCGATGATCGCCTCCAGGGTCGTCGCGTCCGACTCGACGGCCCCCGTGCAGAGCTGACAACCAAGCGTGCGGTAGCGGATCATCTTCGTCTCGACGGTCTCGCCCGCCGCGGGTTCGATCAGCTGCCCCGTCATGAGGAGAAGGCCGTTCCGCTGGAGGCACGGGCGTTCGGCGGCGTAGTAGAGGGGAACGATCGGGATTTGCTCGGCGTAGATGTAGTGCCAGATGTCGAGCTCGGTCCAGTTGCTGAGCGGGAACACGCGGAAGGACTCGCCCGGGGCGTGGTTCGTGTTGTAGAGGTTCCAGAGCTCGGGACGCTGGTTCTTCGGATCCCACTGCATGTGCTCGTCGCGGAAGGAGAGGATGCGCTCCTTCGCGCGGGCCTTCTCCTCGTCGCGACGGGCCCCGCCGAACGCGGCGTCGAAGCGGTGCTCCTGGAGCGCGCGGACCAGGGCCTGCGTCTTGAGCTGGTCGGCGCACTCCGTGCAGGTCCAGTCGCGCGAGCAGGGGCGTGCGGAGAGCGCCTCCTCGTTGCGGACCACGATCAGCTCGGCGCCAAGCGCCCGGGCGGTCTCGTCGCGAAACGCATACATCTCGTCGAACTTGAAGCTGGTATCCACGTGCAGCAGCGGGAAGGGGACGCGGCCGGGCCGGAACGCCTTCTCCGCGAGCCGCAGCATCACGGAGGAGTCCTTCCCCACCGAGTACATCATCACGGGGTTCTCGCACTCGGCGACCACCTCGCGGATGATGTGGATGCTCTCCGCCTCGAGCTGCTTCAGGTGGCTGAGGACGTAGCGGTTCACGAGGGGTCCCCCTCGAGCATTCCCGCGCGCTCGAGCAGGTGGACCATCGCCAGCGCGCTCTCCCCCACGGGGGCCGCGGTGGTGTCCAGGCGAAGCGCGGGCGCCTCCGGCACCTCGTACGGCGCATCGACGCCGGTGAAGTCCGCGATCTCGCCGCGGCGCGCCTTCGCATACAGCCCCTTGGGGTCGCGGGCCTCGCAGGCCCTGGCGTCGGCGTCCAGGTGGACCTCGAAGAAGCGCCCCGGCCCGAGCAGGCGCTCCACGGCCGCCCCCGCCCTCCCGCGATCCGCCCGGTAGGGCGCGATGAAGGCGGTCACGACCACCAGCCCCGCGTCGGCGAGCAGCGCGGCGACCTCCCCCACCCGCCGGATGTTCTCCGTCCGCTCGGCGGGCGAGAACCCCAGGTCGGCGCTGAGGCCGTGGCGGACGTTGTCGCCGTCGAGGACGTAGGCGACGGCCCCCCGCTCGACGAGGAGGACCTCCAACTCGCGGGCGAGGGTGCTCTTCCCCGACCCCGAGAGCCCGGTCAGCCAGAGGACGCAGCCCTTCTGGCCCAGCCGCCCCTCGCGGCGTTCGCGCGGGACGCGGGAGGCGTCCCAGGTGAGGTTCTTGTCGGCGGGGCCGGTCACGGGGGCGAGGGGGTCCGGGGGAGAGGGGGAACGGGGGGGAGACGGTTCCTTGTATCGGCCGGGGAGCGATTGGCCATCCCCGATCGAGGCCCCCCGGGCGGTCCCCGATGCTACGCGTTGGGCGACGTGAAGGAGTAGGCGCCCGTGCCCAGCACGTCCAGGCAGGCGGTGGCCACCGCGGCGTCGTACCGCGTCCCCTTCCCCTCGGCGATCTCGGCCTTGGCCCGCTCCAGGCCCACCGCCGCGCGGTACGGCCGGTCGTTCGACATCGCCTCGACCACATCGGCCACGGCGAGGACCCTCGCCTCCAGACGGATGGCCGATCCGGCGAGGCCCGTGGGATACCCGGAGCCGTCCAGGCGCTCGTGGTGCTGGAGGACGATGTCCGCGATGGGCCACGGGAACTCGATGGGCGCGAGGATGCCGTGGCCCACGCCGGGGTGCGCGCGGAGAAGCTCCCTCTCCGGCGAGGAGAGTCTTCCCGGCTTGTTCAGGATCTCGCTCGGCACGGCGATCTTCCCGATGTCGTGGATGAGCGCGGCGACGCGGGTCGCTTCCACGCGATCGGCCGGAAGCACCAGCCGCCGGGCGATATCGGCGGCGAGCACGGCCACGCGGTTCTGGTGGCCGGCCGTGTAGGGGTCGCGCGTCTCGAAGAGCACGCCCATCGCCCGCGTGACGTTGCTCACGGTGCGACGAAGACGCGCCATCGTCTGCTGGAGCTCGATCTGCGTGCGCTTCTGCACCGCGATCTGCGAGACGATCGGCGGGAGCACGCGCAGGAGCTCGTCTTCGCGCGGATCGTTCCGGCGATCGGGATCGAGGGCCAGCACGAGGAGCCCCTCGATGCGTCCGCGGGCGACGAGGGGGAGGGCGAAGTGGGCGGGCCAGCGCTCCGGTCCCCCCGGGCCCGCATGCGCCCCCGCATCGTGACGGTACGCGCCGCGGGTGGCGGGTCGGCCGCAGGGGCAGGCCCCCGCGCGGAGGCCGGTCGGTTCGTCCGTGCCCGACGGCAGCGCCCGGGCGACCACGGGCCTCAGGTGGCCGCCGACCGCGTCTGCGAGGTAGACCGCGCCTCCGGCCGCGAGGCCGAGCCACGGGACCGCGCGCACCGCGTCGAGGATCCGCTCGAGCTCGGCATCGAGCGTGAGGTCCTGGACGGCGATCGCGGCCAGGGCCGCGAGGACCTCACCGATGCCGCTGCCGATGGGGACGGGGGGGCCGTCGCCGGACACGCCGCTCCCCGGCGAGGCGCGCGACGACTCGTTGGGAAACCGTACCATCGGACAGTTTGTCCTATCGGTCGCCCACGCTCCGGGGCTTGATACCGCGAACCCGGAAGTGGCGTCGGGAGGAGGACGGCGGGCCCGGTCTCCGCGCGGGGAGCCGCGCCGTGGGGGCTACCGCGCGGCGGCGCGGCGGAGCAGTTCCGCCATCGCGTAGCGACGCTCTCGGTCCCAGAGACGGGGCGCCTCCTCGGCCTGCGCCCACCAGCGGGCCGTCCCGGCGGCGGTCTCCACCCGTTCCTCGGCGTCCCCCTCTGCCGGCAGGCGTCGTTCGATCCTGAGGCCCCCCACCTCCAGGCCGTCCACCTCGAGGTCCGCCGCGGCCCGCTCGAGCGCCGCGCGAACCGCCTCCGGGCCCGTCGCGCGGACCAGCACGCGAAGGGCCCTCGCCCGGGCGCGGTGGAGGGCGCGGATGCGCGGGCGTTCGCGGAGGACGTCGCGGAACGGGGAGCCCGTCTTGCGGGCGAGAAGGAGCCCGAGAGCGAGGGGAAGGAGCCCCAGCACGACGCACGCCCACGAGGGCGGGAGGTAGAGCCCCGCCGCCAGGGCGAGGAGGGCGAAGAGGGCGATCGGCACCAGCGCCCGGCCCGGCCCCCCCCGCCACGCCGCGAGACGGTGGTAGGTGTGCCCGCGGTCTCCGACCCAGGGGGGCTTGCCCCTGAGGATCCGGCGCACGGTCACGAAGCCGAGGTCGGTCAGCGGGTAGGCGCCGAGGGCGAGCACGAGCGGCGCGCCGGCCGATGCCGGCAGGGTCATCGTCAGCGCGGCGGCGAGAACCCCCAGGCCGAGGCTGCCCGCGTCGCCCAGCAGGATCCGGGCGGGCGGCAGGTTCACCCGCAGGAAGGCGAGGACGCTGCCCAGCACGGAGGCGGCGAGCCAGGGGGGGCCCCCGGCGAGGAGGACGCCGAGCGCCAGGACGCCGATCGAGACGCCGGCGACCCCGTCCTGCCCGTCCACCACGTTGATCGCGTTGGCGAGCAGGACCGTCCAGAGAACGGCGCACCCGCTTCCCAGGACGCCATCCACCCCGGGGAAGCGCGCCCCGCCCGCCGCGAGCAGCACGGCGGCGACGAGGAGGCCCGCGACCTTCCACCGCGGCGCGAGGGTGTACCCGTCGTCGAGGAGACCGACGGCGAATGCGACGGCGACGGCCGCCGGGACCGCGATATCCGCGAACGGGAGGCCTGCCGAGAGCGCCTGCCCGGCGAGGACGAGCACCGGCGGAAGGAGCACCGCCACGCCGCCGAGGAGAGGCACCGCCCCGGCGTGGACCACCCGTCCCCCCGGCCGCGAGAGCAGCCCCCCCCGCCGGGCCGCCCACGCCGCTGCCGGGAGGAGGAACGACGTGACCGCCGCGGCGAGGATTCCGACGAGAAGCGGGTCGTGGCGGGGCATGGGGCCGATGCAGACTCTACGCGTCCCGTGACCCGTACGGAGCCCGGTCTGTTTGGGCGACATTCGCCGCGCCACGCCGGGAGCGCTTCCCCCCGGCGAGATCGGTCGCGGCGACGACCCTCGCCTCCCCGCCCCCGGGGCCGCCAGGCTCCGGCCCCTCCCGTCCGGGGCCCCCGGCGCCCCCCCCGCGTGGCCCCCCCGGGGGAACGGTCGTACCCTTGGCCGCCATGGCGGATGCAGGCACCGAGGCGGGCGGAGCGGAGTTGCGGAGCGCCGCGCTCGGCCCCATCGACCACCTCGGGGTGGCGGTGCGGTCGCTGGAGGAGGGGAAGGCCCTCTACGGCGGCGTGCTCGGCCTGAGGCTCCTCTTCGAGGAGGAGGTTCCCGACCGAGAAGGTGCGGGTCGCGGGCTACGACGGCGGGGGCGCCCGTGATCGAGCTGCTCGCCTCGACCGACCCCGAGGGCCCGATCGGCCGGTACGTGGCCCGGCGCGGCCCCGGCCTCCACCACGTCTGCTACCGGGTGGCGGACATCGCGGCGACGCTCGAGAGGCTCCGGGCGAAGGGGATCGAGCCGATCGGCGAGGCGCCCCCGGCCCGGGGCCGGCGGCTGCCAGGTCGCGTTCCTCCACCCGAAGCAGGCGGGCGGGATCCTGGTCGAGCTTTCCGAGCCGCCGCCCGGGGGGAAGCAGCACGGAGGCCGGGAACAGGGAGGCAGGGCGTGACGCAGGAGAATCCCCGGTTGGAACGGCTCCGCGCGCTTCGGGAGAAGGCGCTGCTGGGCGGCGGCCCCGAGGCGATCCAGCGCCAGCACGACCGGGGGAAGCTCACCGCGCGCGAGCGGATCGACCTCCTGATCGACCCGGGCACCTTCGAGGAGTTCGATCCCTTCAAGGTCCACCGCTGCCGCGACTTCGGGATGGAGAAGAAGATCCTCCATGGCGACGGCGTCGTGGGCGGCTGGGGGCGGATCGCCGGGCGGCCGGTGGTGGTCTTCGCGCAGGACTTCACCGTCTTCGGGGGCAGCCTCTCGGGGGCGAACGCCGAGAAGATCGTCAAGCTCATGGACATGGCCATGAAGCTCGGCGTGCCGATCGTCGGGCTCAACGACTCGGGCGGCGCGCGGATCCAGGAGGGCGTCGTCTCGCTCGGGGGCTACGCGGACATCTTCCTGAGAAACACGCTGGCCTCCGGCGTCGTGCCGCAGATCTCGGCCGTCCTCGGGCCGTGCGCGGGGGGCGCCGTCTACTCCCCTGCCATCACGGACTTCATCCTGATGGTCGAGGGAACGTCGTACATGTACGTGACGGGCCCGAACGTCGTGAAGACGGTCACGCACGAGGTGGTCACGCACGAGGAGCTGGGCGGCGCCTCGGCGCACACCGAGAAGTCGGGCGTCGCCCACTTCCGCGCGCCCGACGACCCCTCCTGCCTCCTGCTGCTGAAGCGCCTCCTGGCCTTCCTCCCGCAGAACAACCAGGAGATGCCGCCTCCCGGACCCGGCACGGACGACCCCAACCGGATGGACGAGCGCCTGGACGCCCTCGTTCCCGACGACCCGAACAAGCCGTACGACATCCGCGAGGCGATCGGGATGATCGTGGACGACGGCGACTTCCTCGAGGTCCACCAGCACTACGCCGAGAACATCGTGGTGGGCTTCGCGCACCTCGGCGGCCGCACGGTGGGGATCGTCGCGAACCAGCCCCAGGTGCTGGCGGGCTGCCTCGACACGCACGCTTCCCTGAAGGGGGCGCGGTTCATCCGCTTCTGCGACTGCTTCAACATCCCGCTCGTGACCTTCGAGGACGTGCCCGGCTTCCTTCCCGGGACCGACCAGGAGTGGAACGGGATCATCAAGCACGGGGCGAAGCTGCTCTACGCCTACTGCGAGGCGACCGTGCCCAAGATCACCGTCATCACGCGGAAGGCCTACGGCGGCGCCTACGACGTCATGAGCTCCAAGCACATCCGCGGCGACCTGAACCTCGGCTGGCCGACCGCCGAGGTCGCCGTCATGGGGAGCAAGGGCGCCGTCGAGATCATCTTCAAGAAGGAGATCGCGAAGAGCGACGACCCCGAGGCGGCGGAGGCGGCGCGGACCGCCGAGTACCAGGACCGCTTCGCCAACCCCTACGTCGCCGCCCAGCGGGGGTTCCTCGACGACGTGATCGAGCCGCGGCGCACCCGTCCGAGGCTGATCGCCGCGCTCGCCATGCTGGAGACGAAGCGCGACCGAAATCCCCCCAAGAAGCACGGGAACCTCCCCCTGTGAGCCCGGCCCCGCGCCCCATCGAGAAGATCCTCGTGGCGAACCGCGGCGAGATCGCGATCCGCGTGATCCGCGCCGCCCACGACCTGGGAATCCGCACCGTCGCCGTCTACTCCGACGCGGACCGCACGAGCCTCCACGTCCGCGGCGCGTACGAGGCCTATCGCCTGGGCCCCGCCGAACCCGCCGCCTCCTACCTGGACATCGAGGCGATCCTCGAAGCCGCAAGGAAGAGCGGCGCCGACGCCGTCCACCCCGGCTACGGCTTCCTCGCGGAGAACGCCCGCTTCGCCGAGGCGGTGACCGACGCCGGCCTCGTCTTCATCGGCCCGCCCCCGGATGCGATGCGGGCGATGGGCGACAAGGTCCAGGCCCGGGCCACCGTGACGCGGGGCGGCGTCCCCGTGGTGCCCGGGGCGACGCTGGACGACGCGACCGACGAGGCCGCCGTGCGCAAGACCGCCGAGGGCGTCGGCTTCCCGCTGCTCGTCAAGGCGTCGGCCGGCGGCGGCGGGAAGGGCATGCGGCTCGTCCGGGGCGCCGACGAGGCCTTCGAGGCCGTCAAGCGCGCCTCGTCGGAGGCCGTGACCGCCTTCGGCGACGGGACGGTCTACCTCGAGCGCTTCGTCGAGAAGCCGCGCCACGTCGAGATCCAGGTGGTCTGCGACGCCCACGGCAACGCCGAAGCCCTCGGCGAGCGCGAGTGCTCCGTCCAACGGCGACACCAGAAGGTCGTCGAGGAGAGTCCCTCCCCGATCGTCTCCGACGACCTCCGCGCGCGCATGGAGGCGGCGGCCGTGAAGGCCGCGAAGGCCTGCGGATACGTGAGCGCGGGAACGGTCGAGTTCCTGGTCGGTGCGGATCGGGCGTTCCACTTCCTGGAGATGAACACCCGCATCCAGGTGGAGCACCCGCTGACGGAGCTGCGCTACGGCGTCGACCTCGTCAAGGAGCAGATCCGGATCGCCGAGGGCCATCGCCTCTCGTTCGCCGGGAACAAGCCCCCCAGCCGCGGCCACGCGATCGAGGCCCGGATCTGCGCGGAGGACGCCGACCGCGGCTTCCTCCCGAGCACCGGGAGGCTCGGCACCGTCCAGCTCCCCGGCGGACCGGGCGTGCGCTGCGACGGCCACGTCTACGCCGGCCAGCAGATCACGCTCCACTACGACAACCTCCTCCTCAAGATCATCGCCCACGCCGAGGACCGCCCGGCGGCGATCCGCCGGCTCGAGCGTGCCCTCTACGAGACGCGGCTCCCGGGCCTCACCACGAACCTCCCCTTCGTGCTCCGCGTGCTGCGGGACGAGCGCTTCCTCTCGGGCGACTACGACACCTCGATCGGCGAGGACCTCCCCGCGCCGCCGCTCGACGGCAAGGAGGTGGTGCCGGTCGTCGCGGCGGCGCTCGCGCTCCACCGCCGCGTCCCCGAGACCGTCGTTCCGCGCGCCAGGCCCACGCGCGACCTCCCCGCCTGGGTCCGCGGCGACCGCGAATGGACGCTCGGCCGATGAAGTACTTCGTCGAGGTCGCCGGCCAGGACCACGAGGTGGAGATCCGCCAGGGGAAGGAGGGCGCTGGAGGTCCTCGTCGACGGCACGCCCCATCCCGTGGACCTCGCCCAGGTCGAAGGGACGGCGCTCTACAGCCTGATCGTGGACGGCTGGAGCTACGCCTACGGCGCGCGCTTCGACGACGGCGAGGCGGTCCTCTCGTTCCACGACCGCGACGTCGCGCTCCGGATCGAAGACGAACGCACGCGCCTCGCCCGCCTCGCCACGGGCGGCAGCCGCGCAGCCCCGGGCCCCTCCGTGATCAAGAGCGTGATGCCGGGCATCGTGAAGGAGGTCCGCGTGGCGGCGGGCGACGCCGTCCTCCAGGGCCAGCCCCTGTTGATCCTCGAAGCGATGAAGATGGAGAACGAGATCCGCGCCCCCCGCGACGCCGTGGTCGAACGCCTCCACGTGGACGCGGGCCGCGCCGTGGACAAGGGCGCGGTGTTGGTGACGCTCGAGGCGCCGGAGTAGAGGGGACCGCGTGCGCGGTCCAACGGTGTGGGCCGCCTCGGAAACGAGCGAGGCGGCCTGCGCGCGGCAGGCCGCCTCGGGAACGGGTCGATGGCGCGCCCTTCCGCCAGGGGCGTGGGATCGCGGTCTCAGGCGGGCGTCGCCCGACGCCGGCGGCGGCGGGAGGCCCCGAGCCCGGCGAGACCCAGGCCGAGGAGCGCGATGGTCGCCGGCTCGGGCGTCTCCCGGACGTTGAACGTGACGCTGCTCAGGTAGTAGTCCTCGTTCGGCGCGGTGAACGAGAACACCGTCCCCAGCCAGGCGCCGGGGGTGAGAGTTGACGGTCCCGGCCAGCTGGATGTTCGTCCCGTTCAGGTTGAACTGGTCCCCCGCGCTGAACCCGGTGCCGTGGTCCCGGTTGGCGAAGTCCAGCGACACGAGCTCGACGTCCGAGCTGAAGGTGAGACGGAGAAGATCGTCGCCGGTGACGTCGATCTGCTCGTCGTTCCCTTGGAACCCGTCGAAGACGCCCATGCCCCGCCGTTGGACGTTCCGGTCGTAGTACGCCTCGTTGGCGGTGTCGCCGTCGCCCGTGAATCCGGCGACGGTCAGCGTGCCGCCCGTGTAGGAGAACTCGAGCGACGTCCCGTGGATGTCGGCGTTTCCGCTGCCGAAACCGGCATCGCCGATCCCGTTGCCGTTCTGGTCCACGACGTTCGCGCTGCCTCCGTCGGGAAGAACGCCGGTCTTCCAGTCGATCGACTCGGCGCGGGCGGTGCGGGCGACCCCCACGGTGAAGAGGATGGCGGCGGCCACGGTGAGCATCAGTTTCATGATTCCAGGTCCCTCCAGGACGGCAGACGTGACGACGCCGACGGCGACGGTGCCTGCTGCGAAGCGCGGGATGGTCCGACCCCGGGCGGAGCGTGTCAACAAACGGTTAAGGCTTGTGCCGAGTCCCTTGACAGCAAGGGGAGTACCGCTCCGAAGGCGACTTCTCGACCCGCACGTCGCCAATGGAGGTCGATGCGCCGCCCGGCGATGAGGGGCGTCTCGAACGTCCCGTGCGAGCGCTTCCAGGCCGGCAACGGCCCACGAGCACACCGCGCCCGTCGGGCCCTCCGTCACGTCGCGCCGTCACACGCTCCCACGGAGGCCATGTCCCAATCCCTGAACGTGGGGTCGAGGGGGATGGACTCCCCGGTGCCGCAGGGATCCAACGGCGGCGCGAGCCGCGGGCGGGTCGGATGCCGCGGTCGTTCCCTCGCCGCCAGGAGGCCCGCACGCCCTCGCCGCCCATCCCGGCTGGACGGCTCCGACGCCGGATCGCAGGGCTTCGCTGCCGGACGGCGCCGTCCGAAGGCGCGGCGAGACCGCACCTACGAACGGGCTGCGCGGGCCGGGGAGGCGGCTTCCGGTTTCCCCCTCGACGGGCGGGCCCGCGCCTCGCCGCAGCGTCCCCCACCGGCCGGTGGAACGGTCGTTGCTCCTCCCCGGCCGCGAAAGGAACCGCCATGACGAAATGTCTTCTTGCCGCCGCGGCCGCGATGGTCGCCCTCTGCCTGGGAACGACCTCCGCCCGGGCCGACAACATCACGGTCTTCGACGGGATGAGCAGCGGCTCCTCCGTCGGCACGTCCACGACGGTTCGCTACAAGGGCGTCGGCGTAGGCAGCGAGGACCAGGAGACCGAGCCCGGCACGATCCAGAGCGAGGCCTGGGACCTCGAGGCCTTCCGGCTGGATGGCACCGACCTCTCCATGGTCGGACAGTGGGACTTCGTGGACGGCGTCTACCACAGCGGCCATATCTACCGATCCGGCGACGTCTTCATCGACGTCGGCAGCGACGGCAGTTGGGACTACGTCTTCGACGTCGACTGGAACGACGGCACGTACGACCTCTACAAGGGCGCGTTCACGACGCAGGCCCCCACCGACATCGGCGGGTCCACGCCCTGGCGGCGCGCCGCGGGCGGGTCGCTCGTGGTCTCCGGAAAGAGCTTCACGGCGAGCGTGGACAACACGCTGGGCTTCCTCGGGACTTCGTACGACCACACCGTCATCGAGGGTTTCGACCTCGGCACCATCGTCGCCGACCACGGTTCCCCGTTCGAGTTCACCTCCCACTTCACGATGGAGTGCGGGAACGACCTCCTCATCGGCAGCGCCACGATCCCCACGCCGGAACCCACCACGCTGTTGCTCCTGGGCACGGGGCTGATCGGTCTCGTCGGGGGAGCCCGGCAGCCCAGAAGGCAGGATCGCGCGCTGATCGCGATTCCGCGCCATCGGGGGCCATCGCCGTCCCGGGAGTGCGGCCCGCCCCGGCGGGGCGAGGCGGAACCGCGCGGGGTAGGCTCCGGGCTCCCCGGCCTCACCCCGCCAACTGGCGGGTCGTCGCGGCGAGGCGGGCACCCATCTCGCCGGCGAGGTTCCGGAGCACCTTGACGGCGATCCGGGGCTCCTGGTCGAGCAGGCGCTCGAAGGCGTCGCCGGAGAGGACCAGGGCCTCGCCGGGCTCCGTGGCCACGACGTCGGCCGTGCGGGGCACGCCGTTCAGGAGGCCGATCTCGCCGAACGTGTCGCCGGCCCCGAGGATCGCCACCGGGCGGTCGCGCCCGGGCGGGCGCACCTCGGCCAGCCCGGAGAGCATCGCGTAGACGGTGGTCTCGTGGTCGCCCGCGCGGATCACGACGTCGCCGGGCTGGAGCCGGATCACCGTGGCCGCCGCGACGAAGGTCGCCATCTCCCCGCGGGAGAGGCCCTTCATGATCGCCACGCGGTGGCCGGGGACGCCGGCGACGCGCTCGGTCAGGAGGTCGAGGAAGGCGTCCGTGTCGAGGAAGGCCGCGGAGAGCGGAGCAACGAAGTCGGGGTAGGTCTCGGCGAACCAGGCGCGGCCGTCGGCGTCGTCCCCGTTCTCGTCGATCAGGCGCGCCAGGGGAGAGCGGACCGAACGGAGGTGCTCGCGGTCGCGGACCATCATCAGGATCGGGAGCTTGTAGCCGAAGGAGGCGTCGTTGAAACCGTTCGCGTAGCGGCGATAGCCCATCTGTTCGTAGAAGGGCAGGAGGTGCGGGCTGCAGTCGCCGTAGTTGAGCCGCACGCCGCGGCGATCGCCCTCCTCGTAGGCGGCCCGCATCAGGCGAAAGATGGCCTTCCCGTGGCGGAGGTGCGGCGCGAGGAGGAACCGGCTGGTCGTGGCGATCGCCGCCGGGCCGAACCGCTCGAGCGCGCGCTCCATCGCGAACTTCTCGACGAGCGGCGTCGGAGCGTGGAGGTCCTCCAAGAAGAGGCAGCGCAGCGACCCGACGATGCCCGTGTCGTCGAACAGCGCGAAGGAGACGGCCTCCGCGTCCCAGGCGTCCACGAGGCGTCGCCGCTCGTGGTCGGCCTCCTCCGTCATCCGGTATTCGTCCACGTAGACCTCGTAGCGGAAGCGGTAGAGGGCCTCCTTGTCCTCCTCCGTCTCCACGCGGCGGACGGAGGCGCCGCTCACGGCGCCTCCTCCCCGATCTCCTGGAACATGCGGGTGTAGAGGGAGCCCACGACCTCGGCGGCGTGGAACACGTCGGGCATGTCGGAGACGCCGACGTTCTTCTCGATCTGCTCGACGATCTCCACCGTGTGGTGGGCGTCCGCCTCGCCGTGGCCCTCCACGAACTTGACGCCTTCGGGCTTCCCCAGGGCGGCCCGGACGTGGGAGGCCACGAGGTGGCCCAGGTCGTCCCCCATCGCCTCCAGCACGAAGAGCCATCCGAAGAGCCCGACGGGATTCGCGTGGGCGGCCAGGTAATACTCGTAGCCGATCATCGCGGCGCAGGCGGGGACCGGCCGGGAGCGGCGGACCTCGGCCTCCGAGAGGCCGAGGGCCGCCAGGTCCTGGAGCGCCCAGGCGTCGTGGCCCAACTCCTCCTGGGCGTGGCGGAGCAGGTAGTCGGCGAGTCGCGGATGCGTGGCCACGCACCGCGCCCCGGCCGTCCCGATCACGATCGCGCTGTGCTGGGCGTAGTGCCACACGTTCTCGAGGTAGCGCCGGTAGACGGCCGGGTCAGCCCGGCCCTCGAGGACGGCGGCGACGGCGGGCGTGGCGGCGATCGCCTCCCGGACGCGGGTGCGCAAGTCGTCGAGACTCTTCATGGGAACCCTCCTTCCCGCCGCGGCGGGCCCGGCCCGGTCCCCCCCTGGGGGAATGCGCCGATCTCCTGCGACGTTCGCGCGATCGCGCTCCCGGCGGACGCCGCCCCGGCCGCCCGATTGGGCCACGGCGCGAGGGTCGCGCGCGGAGGCGGCGCGAAATGGCAGGGCTTGGGGGGGTTCGCCGCTTCGCCCCCCACGCGTGGGGGATGGGCCCTTGCGCCGTCGGCGTCCGGGCCTACCCTGTGGGCTGGGACGGCTTTCGGGCGGCGCGGCGAAGAGCGCGCCGCGAGGGCCCGAAGGAGGGTGTCGATGGGAACGTTCGAGCGGCTGTCGGTGGTGGTGATCGGCGTGATCCTGGTCATGATCCTGATCGTGGCGGTCGTGACCTGGACGGAAGAACCGACCGCCGCGGTGAATCAGGCCAGGCAAGACGGGAACGGCGGGAGGCTGGACCCCGGGCCCGGCCCCCACTCGTTGGTCGACCCGCTTCCCCCTTCGCCCCAGCCCAAGGTGGATCCCGAGCCGGGACCGGCACCCGCGCCCGGTCCCGCGCCCGAGCCGGACCCGACGCCCAAGCCGGATCCGGCCCCCGGGCCGACGCCCGGCCCCAAGCCGCTCAAGGTCCACGTGGTGGAACCCGGCGAGACGCCCGGCGGCATCTCCCGCAAGTACTACGACACGACCAAGTACTGGCCGCAGTTGCTGGCCTTCAACCACATCGAGGGCGAGCTGATCCGCGTGGGCGAGGAGATCCAGATCCCCTCCCTGGCCGACCTCGGCATCGAGAACCTGCGCGACAAGCCGATCCAGCAGCCGGACGACGGGACGAAGCCCGAGCCCGGCGCGAAGTGGACCGTCCGCAAGGGCCAGCAGGACCTGCCGACGATCGCGCAGCTCGCCTACGGCACGACGGAGCGCTGGACCGACATCTGGCTCGCCAACCGCGAAACCGTTCCCGACCCCGAGAAGGTCGAGGCCGGCACGGTGCTGGCGCTGCCGAAGTAGCGCAAACGGCTGCCGGGCGGCGGGGGGCGATCGGCCGAATCCCCCACGAGCGCCTCCACCTGCGAACGACCTACCGCGTCCACGGCGAGGCGAGAGTCGAGGGGAAGCCTCACGAGCGCACGTGCACCTTCCGGACGGGGGCACGGTAGGCCGATGCGGTCGAGGGGCTCGCGGGCCAGGTGCCGACGGTGCGCTCAGAGGTCGTGGGCGCACCGGAAGGAGAAGGTCAGGAAGCGCGTCGGAGGCGGGAGTCCGAAGCGGAAGGGAATCGGCATCGGGTTCTCGATCCAGGCCCGGGCACCACGGAGCGTGATGATCTGCCCGGCCCGATCACTCCGGCAGGAGGTCAGCAAAACCACAGAAACTCTCATCGGATGCCTCCTCCACAAGGTCGGAGGCCACGATGGCCGCGCCCCCACGTCCTCAATCGCAAGGCGATGCGAAAGCGGTCACGGGAATCGACGTCCCGCTCCACCGTCCCGCGACGGAGCCACTCCCGTGGCGGCGCGTGGGCGCCGGCAGCGGCTCCTCCTCGGACCTTCAGCCGAGGCGGATGTCGAAGGCGGCGGTCCAGCGGTCCGTGAAGGGCCCGCGCAGGACGAGGCACGGGCGCTCGACCTCGTGGCCGAAGCGCTCGTGGTAGGGAGTCGTGGTCAGGACGCACGGGAACGACGGGCGGACGGTGGCGAGGCGCCGGCCCTCCACGAGCACGTCGAAGCCCTCGCGGGCGCCCGTGACGGCGCAGTCGGGATGGAAGTGGAGGCGGGAGGCGACCTCGTGGCGGCCCTTCGCGAGGACGTCGTCCTGGATGCGAAATCCCGTCTCCGTGCGGGTCACGCGCCGGGCGTGACGGACGGGGCCGCTCCGGCCGGGACCTCGGTAGCGGGCTTGGAACCCGTCCGCACGCTCCTTCACCGACTCCACCCGGATCCGACGTGCGACACGGAAGGCCGCCCACATCTCCGACTGGTCCCGTCCGTCGATCTCCACGGTACTGTGCGCGGCCGTCGAGCGGTCGTAGCTCCGCTCAGGCCCGACCTCGTAGGTCAGGACTCCGGTATGCGTGACGATCCGTCGTCCGGCGTGGGACAGTTCGACCCCCAACGCCCCCGCGTGGGCGTGTCCCGGCTGGTGTGGAGGCGAGGGTGCGCCGGCGTCGAAGAAGAGCGCCGTTCCCGCCTGCCCCACCATGCCCAGATAGCCGGCCTTGGGCAGGCGCCAAGGTCCCGGAGAAGGCGTGTCACCACGTAGCCCGAAGGCGCGGTCGAGTTGGGCCACGGTCGGAGCAACGCCGAGCGCGGTGTCCTGGAGCAAAGCGTAATCCCCGTCGGGATGGACCAGGGGGCGCAGGGCACCCACCATGCGCTCTCCCGCCTCCTGCGCCCACCGCCCGACACGGGCCGCCCGGGGAGTCGGCGACCGTACGGCAACGCGGGCCAACCGTAGGAGAGCCTCCGAGAGCAGCGCCTGGTACATCGGCGCGCGCTCTTCGTGGCTCCCGTCGCTCTTCACCTGGCGCGCGAGCTCCTTCCGGAGGAGCCGCTCTCCCTGCACGAGCCACCGAGTGGCCGACTCCCCTGCGAAACTGGCGCCGGCCCAGCAGAGCGTGATCGCGTTCTCGAGCAGGTGGTTCGCCTGCAGGTGATACTCGATCTGACAGCGCAACGCCTCAACCTGAAGCCCGACACTATCGAGGAACCGGGGATCGACCTCTTCGCCCGCGGTCATTCCTGCGATGAGCCACTCGATCCACTCCCGGATGCGAAGGGAGAGCGGGTACGGCTCCCAGCCTGGTCCGCGCCCTACTGGATTCGATGGGATCCAATCGAGGAGCAGTCGCCGCGCATCGGCGCGCACCATTTCGTGAAGGTACTGGAAGTAGTGGAGATGATAGGTCCAGAGTCGAGATGCGCCCGCTGGCTCCCAGCGATCCGAGCCGTCGAGGCGAAGCCTCCGGTTAAGCGCCTTCAGCCCGAGCGCCGGCTCTCCCCGAGCGTGGACATAGGCCAGTGGCGCCAGCTCTCCCGCGCCAAGGCGAAGCTCCCGCGGCGGCGTCGCCCGTCCCGCCCGCCATCGCCTTGCCGGGCGCCACGCCCGGTCCGCAATCTGACCCGGCCGGAGGCGACATGCCGTTCGGATAGCGCGAAGGGTACTCGACATGTCGGTATCGCTCTCCCATCAGAGAGGGGCATCCTGCACCATCGAAGAGAGTCGGACCAGTCCGGGGCCGCGCATCCCGGGGCTGTAGGAGTCTGGAGAGAGAGCTGCCTCCTTTACCCCCTCCGCATCACGCGGGGCGTCCCCTCGCGTCGGCGAGGATCGCGTCCAGGGCGCCCAGGAACCGCACGTGGAACGACCGCGCGTTCACCTCGAACCAGCTTCTGGCCCGCCCGCACAGCCGGTGGTAGTCGCTATCGCTCAATGCCAGGGCACGTTCCACGGCCTCCGTCAGCATCTCCGGGGTCGTATACATCTTCCTCACTAGACCATGTGGCGCGCCCGGCCGGACCCCCATGAGGATCCCCCTCTCCTCCGTCACGATCTCGTTCATCGGGGGGGCGTCCGTGGTGAGCACCAGCGCGCCGCAGCTCATGGCCTCCGCAATCGTATGGCCATAGCCTTCCGCACTGGACGGGCAAATGTGGACGCCAGCTTCGGTCTGCAGCCGGCGGAGACGACCTGCCGGCAACCGCCGGGAGATACACCGAATGTTGCGAGGAGCGTCCCCCACAAGAGCCGCATTGCGCGCCACGACTGTGAGTAGAGGCCACTCCGGGTGACTAGCCCATGCCTCCAAGACGATCTCCGTCCCCTTGTTGTCGCTCAGCCCTCCAACGTGCAACCATCGCTCGCGATGCGACTCCACACCGCGAACCCGAATGTCCGGCGTGGTGAATCCAACGCCGAACACGCTGCAGGCCAGGCCACGGAACAGGTGCGCGGCCGACCGAGACTTGCATAAGACACCGTCGAGCGCATCCAAGTGTGAGAGACCGCCTTCGTGGAAGCACTCAGGATTGGGAATGAGCACGTTGATGTCCGCGTACGGGATCCATCCCGCAACGATCGTCTCGAGAAAGACATTCACGTCGAAGCGAGCACGCCGGGGGCGAAGGGTTCCGCGATAGAGCCGGCGGAGAGGACCGGCGACTACCCGCGGCCACCGCGCCAACCGGGGCGCACCGTAGACCAGGGGGCTCCAACGTGATCGACGCAGGACCTCTTCCAGCACGTCCAGGTCTCGGGACAGGCCGTGCGCGTTCTCGCCAGCGATGAGGTTGACCGTTACTGCCCCGTGGAGAGAGCTATCCCGGCGAGCATCTTCCCCTGCGCAGCGTTCCGGTCCCTCGTGGCCCCGGCCCGAGTCCGAAGCGCGCTCGACTCCAACCCCGGGGGATGCCGCCAGACCGGCGTCGTCTTGCGGTGCACCCTCGTCACGCGCGGAGATACTCCCCATCGCGTCAGGACCTCCCGCGACCGGCGTCCGGCCCATCGCGGCTTCCAACCGCGGCGGCGAACGAAGCAGGCATGCGCGACCCTCCGTGCGGAACCGGCGTGCAGGGGAAGAGGGCGGCGCTCAGCCGGTCCCCCATCCCCAAGATTGGAGCATGGAGGACGGCCCCACAAGCGCCCCCCTTTGTGCAGAGATTCACGTGGGTGCCCTGCACCGGCGAGGGAACTCACCGCCACAGCCGGGGGTACCGGTCGCGCGTCGGGATCCCCTCCAGGGAGGGACCTCGTCGACGGTTCCGGGGCTCCGCCCCGGATCAGTTCGGGAGCCGCCTGCGCGGAGATCGAGGTTTCGGCGGGCCGATGCCGGGGTATCCGCTCCGCGCGTGGTTGAAGCGGGGATGTCCCGACTTCGGAATGCGCCTGGTCCCGCGGCGGCGTGCCGGCCAACCAGGGCCCGCCGCCGAACTGCGTCAAAAAGGACTTACGACCCTTCATCGTGGTGGGCCTTGAAGCGGCGGAGATCTCCAGCTCCCGGGCGTCGAGCCGAGGGGCTGCCTCAGGCGGTGGTAGCGCCTCGGGGCCGCCCCGCACAGCAGGAGAGGCGGGTCTCGCGAGACCGTGGGGGCGCGCATCCGCCCGGAGGTGCCTCCCTCCAACGAGGCTTCCGGCAGCAAGCTCCGCTGCCGGCGGGCCAGGGCCGCGAACCGTGCCCACAAAAAACAAGACAGAAACACCAGTGCTTGCTGCCTGGCCCTGAGAGAAGCAGAATGGCACGCCCGCGCCAGACTGGGGAAGGGACCGTGCCAATCAAACGGCCCGGCACTTGCTTATCCTTGGCTGGTTTGCGCTACGTGTCCCCGGGCAGGGCCAAGAAGGAACCGGGCTCAGAGAAACACCACATTTAACGGAACTTTCATGATTGACAGCCCTCGGCGGCTTACCTACCGTGTCGGGCCGCGTCCGTGAAGAAACTGTTCAAGACCGAAACATCGCAGGACGGGTGGAGGATTTTGAGACCAATGGTCACACGCAACTACTTGCTGGGGGTTGCCCTCATCGGGCTGGGCCTCGTGGCGCTCGCTGCACCGGCACGAGCGGACTTCATCGTTGACGGGATCAACGTCAACACTACTGGCGCCGTGTCGGGATCCATCCCCTCGAGCGGCCAGACGAACGACGTGTTCGGAATCACGGCCCCGGCCGCGGACCCGTTCGACTGGGTCTACTTCGGAGCCAACCTGGAGACCGTGGCAGCGGGCCAGGTGCGCTTCGACTATGTGGGCGCGGAGGCCGGCTACACGAACCGCATGGTGCTGGACGGAAGCGTGGTCTACACACACGCCGGCAACGGATCCCCGGAGACGTTCGGCAAGACGGCATTCTCGACGGCCTACGCCGCGGGCGCTACCGTCAATTTCGGGTTCTGGGTCGACGGGAAGTCCTCCGGAACCTTGGACGTGGCGAACGGCTCGAACCCGGTCAACGACTCCTCGGGAATGGTCAACTTCGCGGTCGCCTACTTGGCGAGCGACTACACGCCCACCGCGGGCTACTTCGACGGCGTGACCCTGCAGGCGGGGCTCGTATGTGCTCCTGGATGACGGCGGCGCCGGTGACGACGACAACCACGACGACATGGTCTTCCGGATCTCCGCGGTTCCGGAGCCCATGACCCTCGTGCTCTTCGGCGGCGGCTTGGCCGTGATCGCGGCTCGGCGCAAGAAGCGCCGCGGCGAGATCGCGCCGTAAACGACTCGGACGTCTACGTGCGCAGGGCCGGGAAGCCCAAGCCCTCGCAGCTAGGCCCACGCACCCGGTGCGTGGGCCTCTCTCGCGTTAGGGGGGAGGTCGGGTGCGTCGAATTCGCTGTCCTCGGCAAGCACGCCAGAGCGTGCCTGTCGTGGTGGATCAAAATGGACGGCTGTCCAATCGATTCCCCACGCGGCGGCGCGTGTCGCGTCGGCGTCCGGCCATGGGCTGGGACTCTTGTGGGGCATAAGGCCTACACTTTCGCCTGAGAGGTAAGGTGGCCGTGCCCTCAGAAAGACGCACGTGACGCCAAGGGCTTGGTCACCAGCGAGGCTCCCACAGCTCCTCGACCACGGCGCGGCAACGATCCGGACCGATCCGCAGACCTGACTGCCACGGCTCAGGGCGGAGGCGTGCGCCCGGGGCCCCTCCCCCCCCCCGGCTGGGCCACACTCCTCGTGGATACTCACCACGAGACTCTTGTGAACAAGCTCTGTGCACTCCTCGGTAGCCTCAAGATCATGGATCTGGTCGGCGTGGCGCCTGTCCTCGAGGCCAGCGGCGACCTGACCCGGGCGCTCCGGGACGCGCCCCGAAAGGACGCGGGGTTCTCGGCGCCCACTCTCGCCCGGGCCCTCAGTGGCCCGACCATGGCGGATCTGTCCGGGGCGGGAAGGAGATAGGACGAAACGGCCCGCCGTCATCTGGATCGCGTCCGCCGCGACCTCGTCGGGCGACTCGTGCGGATCAGGCGGCCGAAAGTCCTTGCCGGGCGCCCCGATCGTCCCGGGAGGGGCAGCAGAGTTGTCCCGCGACGCCGAGGATGAAGCACTTCCTGTCCAGGGTGAGGTCGGCCTTCTCGGGCGAGGCGACGCAGCGGCTGGCGGCGGGGGAGGGAGCCCGGCCCCAGCGCCCCGGACGTAGGGCTGTCGTCGTTGTCGGCGGCGGAGACGGAGAGCCTGAGCACTGCGTCTGCGACGGCGCCTTGGACCCTGCGCGCCGAGCCGCAGGCGTCGAGAAGGTCGCCTATGGACCCACACGGCGGCGGGCAGGAGGTTGGCGAGCCTTCTAGGGGAGGACCCGCTGGTCCCGAGAGGGAGTTCAATGGGCTATACGTAGGTTCAGCTGATCTCAACCTGATCGCGCCGCGCGAGCACGGTTCACCGCTGCGCGTACGCTACCGCCACCACCTCGCGTGACGCCGTCGCGCCAATTCCTTGGAACGAGTCGAGCCGGCCCACGTGTAGAATGCACCGGCGACCGCCCGCGGACATGCCGAGGGGGAAAGCGCGCCTGATGCCATGTGCGGGATAGTCGGATTCATCGGACCGTGGTCTGCTCCGCTCCTTGACGCGATGGTCGATGCACTCCGCCATCGCGGGCCGGACGGGGCGGGCCGGCATACGGATGTCCCAGCCGGGCTTGCCCTCGGCCACACTAGGCTTTCCATCATCGACCTGACGGACGCAGCGGCGCAGCCGATGAGCAGCGATTGCGGCCGCTACACGATCGCTTTCAACGGCGAGATCTTCAACTATCGGCCCCTACGCGCGGCTCTGGCGGCACAGGGCGTCCGCTTCCGCAGCGCCAGCGACACCGAGATGCTGGTCGAGCTGTTCGCACGCGAGGGCGCCGCATGCCTCCCGCGGCTGCACGGCATCTTCGCCTTCGCGGTCTGGGATGCGGCCGAGCGGCGGCTCTTTCTCGCCCGCGACCATCTCGGGGTCAAGCCGCTCTACTACGCCGCGCTCGATGACGGCTTCCTGTTCGCCTCCGAGCTCAAGGCGCTGACGCTCTGCCCCGATCTGCCGCGCGACATCAACAGCGCCGTGGTCGCCGACCATCTAGGCTTCCTGTGGACGGCGGGCGAGGCCACCATGCTCCGTGCCGTGCGCAAGCTGCGACCCGGCTGCGCGCTTCACGTCGACGGCAAAGGCGTGCGTACCCAGCGTTGGTACCGCACCCCGGTCGCCGGGGCGGTGACTTCACGCGTGCACAGCACCGCCGCCGACCTGCGCGCGCTGATCGACGCAACCGTGGCTGAGCAGATGGTGGCCGATGTCGATGTCGGCGCGCTGCTCTCGGGCGGGGTGGATTCCAGCGCCATCGTTGCGGCGATGGGCAGGACCACCGATCCCGCCCGCATCACCACTTTCTGCGCCGTCACCGGCCGCGGGGGGGCCGCGGACAACTTCGGCGATGATGCCGGCTACGCGCGCATGGTGGCGGACGCGCTCGGCGTGAAGCTGGTCGAGGTGCCGACCGACGCGGAACTGGTCGATGCGCTGCCCGGCATGATCTGGGCGTTGGACGAGCCCACCGCCGACTTCGCCGCGCTGCAGACGCGCCTGCTCGCCCGTGCCGCGCGCGAGAACGGCATCAAAGTGCTCCTGTCCGGCGTCGGCGGCGACGACCTCTTCACCGGCTATGGCCGGCACACAGCGGCGCTGGTCTACGCGCTTCTGGACCGCGTGCCCGGTGCGCGCGCCCTTGCCGGCGCCGTACTGTCGCGCCTACCGCCGGGCTCGCTGATCGGTCGGCGAATGGGGCGCATCGGCACGCTGCTGACGCTCGACGAGGATGAGATGCTGGCCGAAGCGATGAGCTTCTCCGCTGTCGCTGGTGCAGCGCGCACCGCACTTCTGGCGCCGGCGATGCGCGCCGCAGCACCTGCCGACGGCATACCCGAACCCTTCGCTGCGTCGCTTGCCGCAACGCGCGGCCGGCATCCGGTGGAGCGGCTGCTGGACCTGGAACTCAACGGCTTCATGCCCGACCACAACCTGAACTACACCGACAAGATGGCGATGCAGGAAGGGGTGGAGGTCCGCGTGCCGCTGTGCGCGCCGCAACTCGTCGCCTTCGCGGCCGCGCTGCCGCTGGCCGCCAAGATCAGCCTGCGCGAGACCAAGCGCATCCTGCGCGCCTCGCAGTACGGCCGCCTGCCAGAGGCGGTGCTGACGCGTCCCAAACAGGGGTTCGGCGTGCCGGTGCGCGCTTGGCTGCGCGGGCCGGCGCGGGTGCTAATGGAGGATCTGACCGGCCGTGCCGTGATCGCTGCGCGCGGGCTGTTCGACGTCGAGGCCGTGGCCGATTTGAAGGGGCGCTTCCTCGCAGGGCGCCTCGACGCGGCGATGACGCTGTTCGCGCTGATGGCGATCGAACTATGGTGCCGCGCGCTGGCGGCGCAGCCGACCGTGGCAGATGCCCGGATCGCTGGCGGGTGCGAGGCGGCAGCGCGTTGAGCCGGCGCGGCTTCGCTGCGATGGTCCGCAGTCCGAACGGGGCGGAGGGGAAGGCCGCATGAAGCAGGACGCCCAGAGCGCGCATGCGGGCAAGCTGACCGCGCGCGCGGTGCCTGCGGACCCGCGCGTTCGCGCAGGGCACTTGATGGTGCGCACTCGGGCCTCGCGGATCACCGCCGGCACCGAGCGCATGGTGATCGACCACGCCGGCAAGGCGCGCGCCGCCCCACCCGGTGAAGTAGGTGCGGGACAAGGCGAAGCACCACGGGCTCACCGCCACATTCCGCGGGGTGATGGCGCGGCTCGACGAGCCGCTGCGGCTCGGCCCTTCGGCCTGCTGGGTGGTGGTCGCCTGCGGCGCTGGGCTTGAGGGGCAGTTCCGCGTCGCTCACCGGGGCCGGGTGACCGTCGCTGGCGCCGGCCCCGCCAAACCCGCCGAGCTCAATGTGGTGCCCGGGAACCAGGCTGCGCCGACGCGCGCCCCCGTGGCGGCCCCGAGGCCCCCCTGGAGGTGCGCACCGACCGCCTGCGTTCCCCTGCCCGTTGGCAGCGCGGCCGCGAGTTGCAGCCGCAGGTGCAGTCGCTGGAACCCGCCCACTTGGGGCCTGTCCGTCAATGACTCTCGTCCTTTCCACTCACCTTCACGCCGTCTGCGGCCCCTCCTCGGGCGCGAGCTCCTCGACGTAGCTGGCGCTACGCCTGCGGATTCGCCCGCTCGTCATGACCACATCCGGCGCGAATGCGATCGTCTTTCCCGAGAGTCATCCCCGGCCGCGCCCTTGGCGTCCGCACATGCCGGTCCCACGGCCCCGAGAGCAACTCGGAAGCAGGGCGAGGTCGCGGCATCCGGATAGGATTCCCGGGTGCGGGTCGCCTACCTCGTCCAGAGCATCGCGCCCTTCCGCATCGGGGGCATGCAGGCCGTCGCCCGGATGCACGTCGAGGGGCTCTGCCGCCGCGGCCACGAAGTGATCCTGGTCCGGGGATCCCTCCCTGACGAGCCCTCCGGACCCCCGCCGCAAGCGGGGCTCACGGAAGTTCCCCTGCCCTGGCCCCGAGGGGGGGCCCTCCGCCGCCGGCTTCCTGGGCAGTACCCCGGGGAGCTGGGCCGGTTCTCCGCGGCAGCCTGGGAGCGCGTCCGGGACCTCCAAGCCGGACGTCGTCTACGCGGAGGGTCCGGTCGCGGCGGCGGTGCTCGAACGTCCGCGGATCGAGCGCCCGCCCGTCGTCTTCCATCCCCACGGTCTCGAAACCGAACAACGGCTCCCGGGGATCCTCCCGACGCTGCGCTCGCTGCCGCTGAGGCCCCTGGTCCGCGCTCACGCCCGGATGGCGGACCGGGTGATCTCGCAGGGCGGGGAGCTCGGGAGGCTCCTCGTGGAGCGCTGCCGGACGGACCCGGAGCGGATCCGCATCCTCCCCAACGCCGTCTCGGAAGACCAACTCGCCGGCGCCCCACGAGAGGCCCCCCACGCACCTCGGCGCCTCCTCTTCCTCGGGCGCGACGAGCCGCGCAAGGGGCTCCCCCTCCTCCTTGGGGCCCTCGCCCGGCTCTCGCGGGAGGCCGACCTTCCCGAGGTGGCGCTCGACGTGGTGGGGCCTCCTCCGCAGGCGGGGGTGACCCGCGTGGGCACGACCGCCGTCCGTTGGCACGGACCCGTGGCCGATCGCGCGCGCGTCCGCCGCTTCTTCGACGAGGCCGACTGGTTCGTGCTGCCGAGCCTCGCCGAGGGTTTCCCCACCGTCGTGCTCGAGGCGCTCTCGCGCGGCCTGCCCGTCCTGACCTCGCGGGTGGGCGCCGCCTGCGAGCCGTTGGCGCGCGGCGAGGTGGGGTTCTCGTTCGAACCCGGGAGCCGCGCGGCGCTGGGCACGACGATCGAGAAGGCCCTCGCAGAACCACGAGAGGCGTGGCGGCACCACTCGGCGGAGGCCCTTCGCGTGGTGCGCGAACACTTCACGCGCCGCCACGTCCTCGACGGGCTCGAGGCGCTCCTGGCGGAAGCGGTCGGGAGCGCTTCGTGACCGCCCGCCGCCCGCGCCTGCTCTGGTTCAAGTCCCGCATGCCCGGGGTCGTGCACGACGGAAGCAGCTTCGTCACCCTGAACCTCGCGCGCTGCCTCTCGGAGGCGTTCGAGATCGACCTCGTCACCCAGGAGCTTCGGGGGACGGAGCGGGACCTCGCGCCGACGCTGAGCCCCCCCTTCCGGCGGGTGGAGGTCGTCCGGCCGAGCAACCGCGGCGGCGCGCTGCGGCGGATGGCCTACCGGGCGCTCTACGAGGTCGTCGCCCGGATCCGCGGATGGCCGCGAGGCGCGCTCTACGGATCCGACAGCGGGGTGCGCCGCGCCATCCGCAGGACGCTGGCCGCGGAGACCTACGATCTCGCGGTCCTGGAGTACTGGACCTCCGGCCTCGTGCTCTCCGACCTGGGGGACGTTCCGGCGGCCATCCTGCTGCACGACGCGACCTTCGAGGCGCTGGAGCAGGAGGCGGAGCGCGCCGCGAACGCGGGGGCGCGCCGGCGCGGCCGGCGGCTGGCCCGCCGGGTCCGCGCGTTCGAGGTGGACGTGGCGAAGCGGGCCCGGTGCGCGTTCGTCCTCTCGCCCGCCGACGAAGCGACCTTCCGGGCGCTGGGGGTCGAGAACGCGCGCTACCTGCCCGTCGTCCTGCCGCCTCGGCCGTCCGAGGGGCCGTCGCTCGAAGGGGAGCGCGTGCTCTTCGTCGGCGGTCTGGGACACGCCCCGAACGTGGACGCCGCCCTGTGGCTGACCGACGAGATCTGGCCCCGGATCCGCCGGGCGCGCCCCACGGCGATCCTCGACGTCGTCGGCGGGCCGCTCTCTCCCGACCTGGTCGCGCGTCTCGAGCGGACCTCCGGCGTCCGCGCCCTCGGGCACGTGGACGACCTGGCCCCCCTCGTCCAGGGCGCGAGCCTCGGCATCGCCCCCATGCGGATGGGCACGGGGGTCAAGACGAAGATCCTCGACTGGATGTGGCGGGGCCTGCCGGTGGTCGCGACGCCGGGGGCGGTCACGGGGACGCCGGGGGACGCCGGGGGCGCCCTGGTCGCGGACACGGCGGGAGGCCTCGCCGAGGCGGTCGTGGGCCTTCTCGCCGACCGCGAGGCCCGGCGGGCGCTCCGGGACCGGGCGTGGACGCTCCTCGAGGAGCGGCACTCGGGCCCCGAGGCCCATCACCGCGTGCGGGAGCGGTTCCTGGCCTGCTGCCGGTGACGGGGCCTAGGGCCTGGCCGGGAATCCGTGTTGAGAAGGACGCTCGGATTCGCGTCGGATGGGGTCATGACGAGGGAGCGGATCCGGAGGCGTAGCGCCAGCTACGCTGAGGAATTTCGCGACCGAGGAAGGGCCGCAGGCGGCGTGAAGGCGAGTGGAAAGGGCGACAGTTGTTCACGGACGGGCCCCTACTCGCGCCCGAGCACGCGGGCCAGACGGGCGCGCACGCGCTCGGCGGCGATCGGCCCCAGCAGGCGGCTCAGGAGGCCCATCGCCCGCGTCATCGGGGGCCGTCGGCCGGGAGCCACGGCCGCCGCCAGCGCGAACGCCTCGCGCGCCTGGGGCGTGGCCCCTCGCCTCGCGAGACGGCGTCCGGTGGTCCAGGCCGTGTCGGCGACGGCCTCGCGGCGCCCCGGCCCCCACCCCTCCTGCTCGTCCAGGGTGTTCCGCCACGTCCCGAGGAGGTCCAGCGTGCACGCAAAGACCCGCCGCTCGTTCTCCGCCGAGGACACGCTCCCGGCCATGCGCCGGCGCACGGCGAGCGGCTCTTCGACGATCCGGGCCGACCGCCACGCGGCAAACGCGAGCCGGGTGTGCAACTCGTACTCCTGGCAGCAGGACAACGTCTCGTCGAATCCCCCCGCCCGGCGGAGCACGGCCGTCCGGTGCAGCGGCACGGACGTCCAGATCGAGTGCCGGATCACGTAGGAGAGCAGGTCCTCGTCGATCGGCGGCAGGGTCACCAGCCGCCGATCGGCGCGGCCGACCGCCTGCTCGAAGTAGTGGCAGAACACGACGTCGGCGCCTTCGAGGAGCAGCGCGACCTGGCGCTCGATCTTCGAGGGGAGGAGCAGGTCGTCGGCGTCGAGGAACTGGACGAAGGTGCCCTCGGCCTGGCGGAGCAAGAGGTTCCGCGCGGCGTTGCCGCCCCGGTTCTCCGTCGCGACCCAGTGGAAGCGGGGATCGCCCTCGAAGGAGCGGAGGACCTCTCCGGATCCGTCGGTGGAGCCGTCGTCCACGACGCGGACCTCGACGCGTTCCCACGTCTGCTCCAACGCGCTTTTCACCGCCTCGCCGACGGTCTCCCGGGCGTTGAAGCACGGGATGAGAACCGAGACGAGGGGAGCATCCGCAGCCATCCGCCTCCTCCTACCGCGCGGCGTCCGAGGTCGCGGACGTGTCGCGGGCCGGGCCGCGGAGCCGCTCCTCGAGGAACCGGGCCAGGTCCGGCGCCACGACGGACGCGTCCACCGCGCGGGCCGCCTCCCGGCACGGCGCCTCCATCTCCCGGAGCGCTCCGGGGTGTTCGGCCGCCCACGCGAGGCGCTCCGCCAGGGTCGGCTCGTCGTCGGGGGGAACGCGCCAACCCGTCCGGCCCTCCACGACCAGGTCCTCGCCGCTCTGGACGCCGGTGGCGGCGACGACGGGGCAGCCGGCGGCGAGCGCCTCCTGCACGACCACGCCCCAGCCCTCGTGCGTGCGGGTGGGCAGCACGAAGAGGTCCGCCGCGAGGTAGGCGGCGAGCAGGGATCGTCCCTGGAGGAAGCCCGCGAACCGCACGCGCGCCTCCCCCCCTCCGTCCGGACCGTCGCCTCGAGCGCGGGACGGAGCGGGCCGTCGCCGGCGAAGAGCAGGCACAGGGACGGGCACCGCGCCGCAACCCGCCGGAAGGCGCCGAGAAGCGTGTCGGGGGCCTTGCGGGGGGTCAGGCTTCCGGAGAAGAGCACCACGACGGGGTCGGGCACGCCGAACGACGCGTGCAGCGCTTGCGCGTCCGCAACCAGCGCCTCGTCCGGAGCGGCGAGGGGCGAGAGGTCCGAGGCGTAGGGCAGTGGCCGCGCGAAGGCGGGCGGACGGACCAGGGGTTGGTAGTGCCGCACCGCACGCCGGCTGATCCCGAAGACCCCGTCGGCGTCCTTCAGGAACCCCCGGAGCCAGAGGGCTTTCGCCTGCCGTCGGAGCCACCCCCCGCTCCTCTTGTAGGGATCCTCGCCCCAGTACGCCCACGGGACGCCGCGGCGGCGGAGCACCTCCTTCGTCTTCGCGAGCGCCGGCATCCGGTAGCTGCCCCCGAGAATGGCGAAGTCCGCGGGGAGGCCCGCCTCGAGGGCCGCGGCCAGGCCCGCGGGATCGTGGGCGTCCTTCGGAGCGTGGACGTCCGGTCGGCTCTCCAGGACGACGCCGGGGAAGGGCAGCGCCTGTGGCACCTCGAAGGACCGGTCCCGTTCCGTGGCGGCGCAGAACACGACGTAGGGGTCCAGGCCGGCCGTAGCGGCGAGCGCGCGCCCGAAGTCGAGCTGGTAGGGACTCGGGATGTTCGTGACGAGCAGCAGGCGCATCACGCTTCCTTCCACGAGACGCGCCTTCGACGCGAGCGGTCGGCGACGCGTTCGATGGCCGACGCCAGGTCCTCCACGTGGCGGTCCCAGGAGAACGTCGCGGCACGGCGGGGCCCCCGCTCGGCGAGGGCACGTCGCTCGTCGGGGTCCGCGAGAAGGGCCGCGAGCTTGCGGGCGAGGTCCTCCGCGTCCCCCACCCGGTGGTAGACCGCGGCCTCGCCGCCGATCTCCCGGTGGATGGCGGTGTCCGACGCCAGGACGGGCGTGCCCGACCACATCGCCTCGAGCAGCGGGTGCCCGAACGACTCCACGGACGAAGGAAAGGCGAACACGTCGGCGAAGGCCTGGAGCTCCCACGCGACGTCGTGCGGTACGGGACCGAGGTCGAGCAGCACGCCCCGGGCGGCGAGGGATCGGCCCAGGGCCACCTCCGCGGGATCCCGGATGTCGCCCGGGCCGCGCGGGTCCGCGAGACCGGCCGTCAGGACCACCTGCAGCGCCGCCCCCGCGCGCGTCAACCGATCCACCGCCCGCAAGAGGTCGCCGAGGTTCTTGTGACGGTAGTAGGTCGAGACGTGGAGCACCGTAGCCTGGTCTGGCCGGAGGAAGACCGCGAGCCGATCCGACCAGGGGGAGGGCACGAGACCGCGGATGCGCTCGCGGTCCGCGAAGAGCCGCTCCCCGAGGAGGCGCGGCGGCTCCACACCGAGGTACGAGACGCGAACCGACGCGGCGCCGCCACCCGCGTGACGGCGAATATCCTTCCAGGCCGTTCGCGAGATGCAGAAGGCCGCGTCCGAGAGGCGAAGGGTCCGCAAGGAGAGCCGCTGCCCCGCGGCGTAGCGGAGGCGCGGGTAGATGCCCGCGCGCGCCTGCCCCGCGTAGACGCGCGAGAAGAAGGTCTGGCTGCGCAGCACCGCGACCTGAGGGACGGGGAGGCGGCGCAACACGAAATTCGCGAACTGGAAGACGACGTCGGGTCGTTCGCCGGCGACCCGCGCGGGCAGACCGCAGAGCTCCCAGCGCAGCCGCCCGACGGGCGAGGTGCCCGCGGGGGTGTCCAGGGGTACGGACAGGTCACCGCTCCGCGCCAGCCCCTCGCGCGCCGCCAGGGAGACGCAGGCACGCACGTCCCACCCCGAGTCGCGAAGCCGCGCCGCCAGACGGGGAAGCGTGTTCACGAGGTCGTTCACGCCCCCGCCGGTGCGACAGCCGACCGCGTTCACGAGCAGTTGACGTCGCTTCATGTCCAAGAAACCGAACGCGGTCGCAGGCGCGTCGCTGCCCTCCCTATCGGCAATTCCGGGCCCCGAACCGTACCCGCGTGCCGCCTCCGCGGCGGCGATCCGGTCGCCCGTGAACCGGCGCTCGAGGACCGCTCCGATCCACGTGTCGCATCGTCTGGACACGAGCCCATTCGGCTCCCCTGAACACGCTCGCAATGCCTTTGCCGAGCGTCGATCGCCCTCAAGCGGGAGGGCATGGGTCTTCGACAAGAAGCCGGGCGACACGAATGCCCACGGTGAGAGGATCCCATGCACGACCCGCTTCCCTGCCATCGGCGCCATCCCCATGGAACCCATTGCGCCGGCCAGCCGCACAGCACGCTAGCATGGGGCGCCATGAGCCTGCTCCTGTGTGCGATCCTCACGGCGCTGCCGGCCTGCGGCCCGGCGGGAAGCACGGAGGTCCTGGCGTCCGGCCCGCCCAGGCCGGTCAAAACCCTTCGGTACACCGAGAACCCCGTCCAGTACGCCCTTGGGCTGCCCATCCCGCCGAACAATCCTGTCGTGGAGGGGGGCACGCCGACGAGTTTCTCGGTCTCGCCCGCACTGCCGACGGGACTGACTCTGGATCCCACGACCGGTGTGATCCAGGGAACGCCGCCCGAGGCGTCCCCGGCCGCGCACTACGCGGTGGTGGCGGCCAATGAGTTCGGCTCCGCTACGTGCGACCTGACCATCGCGGTCGCCGGCGCCTTCGTCCTCGTGGACGACGAAACGCCGGCGATCCCCGTCTACTACTATGGAGGCGTTGACGAAGCCGATGCGGCAGGCACCCTGGCGCACTACCTTGAGAAGGTGTCGGGCAAGGACGACTTCCGGGTGACCGAAGGCCCGGAGACGGTCCCGGAGCGGGGGATCCTCGTTGGGCGCGTTCCCTTCGCCGGCTACGAGTTCCCGGACGGACTCGGTGAAGACTCCTTCGTCATCCGTACGCTCGGCGACTGCATCCAGATCACCGGGGGTACCTCCCGCGGCACCCACTTCGGCGTCAGCACCTTCCTCGAGCGCTATCTGGGCTGCCGGTTCTGGGCCCTGGAGCCGCCCGACTTCCAGGACTGGGCCGAGACGATCCCTGAGACCTACCCCCTGGGGATCGCGCCGCCGAACCTGAACCTCACCCCAGCCTTCGAGTTCCGCGACGCGGGCAGCAAGGAGTCCCGCAACGTCGCCTATGCCAAGCGCCGGATGACCTGGGGCTACTACGGCTTCAGCGAAGTCGACTATGTGGGCGGCCCCCACAATCTCCACGAGTTGGTGGAGTCCGACAAGTACGGTAGTTACGCCGCCTCCCATCCGGAGATCTACCCCGCGCCGGAACCGGGCCCTGCCGCTTCGGTCGAGCGCGTTCGGAACAACATCCACCTCTGCTATACCGACCCCGGCCTCCCCCAAGCGCTCGTTGATGCCATCTCCATCGAGGTCATGGACAACGGCGGCGAGGTTGCCGGCAAAATCTATTGGGTCGGCACGGGGGACTGGTGGGGAGGCTGCTGCCAGTGCGACCGGTGCCGGGCGATCTACGAGGAGGAGACCTGGACGAGCCGGACGACGGCGACCTCTATCCCGGATACTCCGCGACCCTCGTACGCATGATGAACAAGGTCGCGGAGGCGCTGGACGAGAAGTTCCCGGGCATCCGGGTTGGAACGTTCGCCTACTTCAGCACCAATGCCCCTCCCGCGCTCACGAAACCTCGACGCAACCTGCTGATCCGGATCCCCCACGCCAGGGAAAACGTGACCACGCCTCTTGCGTGGACGGACTCCTTCCTGCAGAAGGTCCAGGGCTGGTGCGACATCGACCAGGGTGGTGGCGTGCATGTCTGGGACTACTGCCAGAACTTCCCCAACGGGCTGTGGCTTCCCCTTCCCACGCTCTACTCGATCGCCGAGAACATCAAGAAGTACGCCCACTAGGCGTCACCGGGCTCTACACGCAGGGATGCAGCGTATCGACCGGAGGTGAGCTGACCCCCATCAAGAACTACGTGTTCAGCCGACTTATGGTGGATCCGAGCCTCGATGTCGAGCAGCTCGTCGCTGAATTCTGCAACGGCTACTGCGGCGCAGGCGGAACCAAGGTGCTTGAGTACCTCCACGCTCTACGCGACGCCGTCATGGATGAGGAAGGCAACCCGCTCTACTCCCAGGACGAGTTCACGAGCATCGAGACGATGCGCTCGACATGGTTGACCCAGGATCTCACCGCCCGGCTGCGCTCGCTGCGTGCGGACGCGCTAGCGGCGGTCGCCGGCAACGAGACGTTGGCCGGACACGTGCGAGAGATGACGGCGGGGATCGTCGCCGCGGAGTTTACGTCTATGGCTCCCGGCTCGGGATCCGCGCTCGGCTCAACCGGCCCCCTCGTCGAACAGACCGTCGACGGCAAACCGGTCCTCGCCCGCCAGAACGTGGGCCGCTACACCTACGATGAGATGCTGGAATTCATGGAGGGCGTGCGGGGCGGCAGCCCGAATGAATGGGGTGATGGCCAGAAAGCGCGCGGCGAGCAGATGCTCCTCCAGGGAGGTCCCCTGGTTCGAATCGGGCAGGGCGATCTGCAGGTCACGCTCGCCCCCGCCATCATGGGTCAGATCCGCCAAATCACGTATGCGGGCGTTGACTGTCTCCATGTGGCGACGGTGACGACGACTATGAAAGCCTATCCCCTTGCGGGAAGCAGCCAGGTCCGCCACGAGAAGCCCGTCTTCTTCATGGAGACGGAAGGAACGCCGACCGCGACCTCCGCCGAGCTCTCGGGCGTGGTCGGTATCGGGCTCTGGGGAATCGGGCGACGCCGGTGGACCAGGTCGTCGACGAGACCTACACGGTCACGGACGACGGGAGCAGCCCCCCCCACCTCGACGTGCTGGGCGTCATCACGCCCGAGCCGGACGCGGACCACGACTGGCACATCGTCTCAGTGGAGACCGTCTACGCGGTCTCCGACGACGAGTCGGACCACACCGTCACGACGGACGTCACGAACGGCGTCGTGACCGTACGACTCCCGGGCCAGTCCTGGGTCATTCGGGACGAGTACCGGAATGTGGACGTCACGAACATTACGACCCCTACGACCAGAGCCGGCAGACGCTGACGGTGACTGTCGATCTGGCGAAGGTGTACACGGTCCCCAGCGCGGGAACGAGCGCGACCTATCTCGACCGCGTGCTGTCGATCGTGGAGGATTGACGACCGCCCCGGCGGCGGGAGCTGGGAATGACTCGCCGGGCGCGCCGACAACGCAACCCGGTAGATCTCGTGGAAGCGGTGGGCCCGCTCCGAAAGGTCGTAGCCCACGCGAACGGTCTCTTCGAGGCCCCGCGCCCCCATCCCTTCCCTCCGGCCAGAATCTTCGAGGAGTTCCCGGACGGCGGCGAGCATCGCGGCCCTGTCGCCGGGGGGCACCAGCACGCCGTTCTCGCCGGTGCGCACGAGATCCGCGGCGGCACCGGTTCGGGTCGCGACGACGGCGCACCCCATGGCCATGGCTTCGAGGACGACGTTGCCGAAGCCCTCGCTGAGGGATGGGTGCACGAAGAGATCGGGCTTCGTAGAGGCCCGGCATGTCCGCGCGCGCCACGCGCCCCAGGAGTTCCAGACGATCCCCTCGATGCCCCGTTGCCGGGCTCTCTCCCGCAGTACGTCCTTCTCGGGGCCGTCGCCGGCCAGGACGAGCCGGACGCGAGCGCTCGGTAGACCCGCCAGGACATCGACGAGCACGCCGTACCCCTTCCCCGGGACGAGGTTTCCGACGCCGAGGAGGCACACGTGGTCCCCCCATGCGTGAGCGGCCCGGACGGCGTCGCGCCGGCCGGACGGGCGAAAGACGTCCCGGTCGATGCCGTTGGGGACCGTGCGGAGGTCGGCTCCCGCCGGCAGCAGCGCCGACGCCGCTTCGTGGCTGGTTCGGCTCGCGACCGTGATTACCTCGGCGCGGGCCAAAGCCGCCCCGCAGAAGTTGCTGTATCCGGCGGCGATGCGGTGGCCGTAGGACACGCTGGGTACTTGCAGAACATCGACTCCCCGAAGCGTCACTACCAGGGGGCAGTCCAGGTCGGCCAGCGCACCGCAACTGCCGTCGGGCTCCGCGAAGTGCGAGTGCACGACGTCCACCGCGTTCTCGGCGACGACGTCGTGCAGTTGCTCGCTCTTGCGCGCGACGCGGCGGATCAGCTCGCGCGGCCGATGCGCGAAGGGGATGCCCTGCTCCCGCCCAGACGCGGCGGAGGGTGCGCAGACGTCGCACGGTGGAAGCCGCCGTCCGCGGCGAGCCCCCGAATACATGCGGGGTGATCCCGCGGACGGGGCGGGGGGCCGCGGCGGAGACGACCGACAGCTTCTCGACGCACCGGGCCGTGGCTTCCAACTCGTCGCGGAGGAAGGGAGCAGAGCCGGGGAATGACCCAGAGGACGTGCATGCGTTGCGCGGTGACTCGGTCCCGTTGCGGGTCCCGCTTCGGCCCGGGCCGGTCCGCTCGGGCTGCTGTCCACGCGGTGGCGCGGAGACGGTCCAGTACCTGTTCGGTGATCGCTTCCCAGGTGTACGGGTGCAGAAAGGCGGGGTCGGGGGGCACGCTTGGCGTCGCGCGCCGTCGAGCAGCTCGATCATGGCCGCCTCGATGCCCTCGGGATCGTCGGGCTCGGCCAGGGCCGCACGCCCGGACGCGTCGAGCAGGTCGCGCATGTCCCCGCGGGGAACGAGCGCGAGGATGGGCTTCCCGGTGGCGATGTACTCGAAGGTCTTCGCGGCGATGCACGGGCAATCGCTGCCGTCGCCTGGCCGGAGCTGGTTCACGACGAGCACGTCCGCTCTACGCACGTAGTCCATCGCCTCGTCCCGCCCGACGCGGGGAACGTGCTCGACCATCCGTCCCACGCCCAGACGATCGGCGACCGCCTGCAACTCCTCGGAGGTACCGCCCAGGGAGCCGACCTGCACGAACCGGACTTGCGCTCGACCTCCGGCCGTCGCTCCTTCAGGCGCCGGAGGGCGAGGAGAAGGAACCACGGGCTTCGGTGCAGGGTCTCGTAGGCGGTCCGGGTGTACCGTCCCCATTGCTCGATGCCGCGGCGGAGCCGGCTGCGCCAGGACCGCCGGCGCCGTGGTTCGTCCTCGGGGGCCAGGGTGTACATCCACCCGACGTGGGCCAGAACGATCCGGCCGGGACGCAGGGGCGGTCCGGCCGCCATGTCCTCGGCCCGGATTTCCCGTGGGTCGAAGCCGTTGGTGATGGCGGAGACGCGTTCCGGCGCGAGGTACGGCGCGTCCTGGAGAGCTGCCGCCGCGCGGCGGGCGTGTTCATGATGACGTGCGCAGCGCGGCCGAGCGCCCGGCGCTGCAGACGGCGCTCCCACATGTAGTGAAGGCGGCTCTCCCAGACCCGGAAGGGGCTCGCCGTCCAGGGGTCCTGGAACTCCGCGACCCAGGGGACGGGACAGGCGGCGAGAGGCGGCCTCCCCCAGCAGGGCGGAACTCAAGGGGTGCGCGCTCGTCCAGAAGCCGTCCACCGCCGACTGGCGGTGGACGGCTTCGCAGGCCCGAAGCGCCTGAGACTGCCATCGCACGAGGCGGTCCGGCACGCGGCAAAACGACAGGAGACGCTCGAAGGCGAAGCTCGAGCGCCCGCACCCACGGCTCCTGCCGCATCGCTGGGGTGCGAACGATGCGTACCGTCGGCGGAAAAGTCGAGAGGATACGGTCGTCGCCGCGCTCTGGCGGCGAGGCTTCCGCTCGCGTACTCGATCAGGGCTCCGGTGACGACGGTCAGCCGGATGCCCCGCCGGGCGAGACCCTCCGTGACCTTCACGATCCTCGTGGTCCCCGGCGTGTTGAGGGGGGGAAATAGAACGTGGGGACGAGACACGTGCACGCGTGCGTGCGCCGGTCAGGGGGGAGGGAGAAGGGGGGGGGGGAGGAGCCGATGGGTTCTAGGGAGCCCCGGACTTCGCTCTCAGTCCAGGTATTGGACGAGCCGATAGACTTGGCCCGCGATCGATCGCGCCGTGCGCCGCCCCTTGGTGCCCAGGCACGCCTGCAGGCACCTCGCGGGGAGGGAAGACGGCGGAGGGAGTGCGTCCCGGGATGCCGCTTCCCGCCGCAGCTCGTTCGCGCGGTCGGCCGCCACCGAGCGGGCCCGCTCGCGCTCCACGAGGGAACCGCCCAATTCGTGCGGTGGGTGGAACGCGATGGCCGGCCGCGTCGTGTAAACGCGTAGCCGTGGCGGCAGCCAGGGCGACCAGAACGCATCGATCACGTGCCGGATCGGAGTGCCGGCCGCCACCAGCGCGGCGGCCGCCCGCGGCCGGATGAGGATGGCCGCCGTGCCCCAGGGGTGACCCAGGACACGCACCATCCACGTGCGGTCGTAGAGACGGTAGCGTCGTCTCCACGACCGACCCGGATCGACGCGCCGATTCATGACGACGAGGTTGCAGACGTCCATGTCGCGCGGGTAATACCGCCACCGTGCGAGGAGACGCCGGATGTCCGGGGTGAGAATGGCGTCGTCCTCCAGCGCCAGGGCGCAGGGGACGTCGAGGCCGGCGATGTGCTCCCAGAGCCGCATGTGGCTCCGGTAGGTGGCGACCTCCCCGGCCGTGAGCAGGCGACGGTCCACGGGCGCCGCGACGTCCGTCACGCCCTGCAGGCGAAGGACCTCTTCGGCCGGAAGCTGCCGTCCGTCCGTCGCCGGCCACCACTGCCACGGGATCCCCAGACTGCGGAGCTCCGATCCATGAAAGCGCGGCGATCCACGGCGCGCTCGAGGGCGACGACGAAGACGGGGATCGGGACCGGCGCGCGGACTCCGAGGGGACGGGACACGGCTTGTTCAGATCCCATCGTTCTCGCACGGCTGCGGGACGGGGCGCCCGCGCGGATCCTCGCTGACGAACGGCACCGCCTACTCCTCGGGTCGGCTCCACGCCACGGGAACGCGGACGAGGCCGCGCCGATCGGCAGGCTGGATGCCCGAATGGTCACGGGGAGCGGGCTCGAGCCCACCTTGTGCGTCACCCCGTCGAGCCCCTGGTAGACGACCTTGCACTCGAGGGTGTAGACGCCCGACGCGATTCGCAGCGGCTGCCATGCCACCCGGAGGTGGTAGCGGCGCGGGGCCAGGCGCTTGCCGAACATCTCGGTGAGGTCGCATGTCGACCAGACCACCTTGGTCCCCGCACCGTCGCGGAGCTGCATTTGCGCCTGCGATGAGCACCACCTCTTCCCGGGTCTCGATGACGAACGAGAGGCCGCCGGGCTGGTCGCGGTCCACCGGCTGGCTCGCCCCGACGTCGAGGCTCGGCGTGAGGACGCGGGACGGCGTGCCCGTTGGCGACGCCGGTCTGCTCCCGCTCGGCATACAGCGCGGCGCTGTAGGCGTCCGTGACTTCCGACACGTCGCCGTCCTTGGCGATCCGACCGTCGAGGACGAGGAGGGCGCGTGTGCACAGGTCCACGACGGCGCTCATGTTGTGGCTGACGAAGAGCACGGTCCGCCCCTCCGACGCCGACCTCCTGCATCTTCCCGATGCACTTCTGCTGGAACTGCATGTCCCCCACCGCGAGCACCTCGTCCACGAGCAGGATCTCCGGCTCCAGGTGCGCGGCGACGCTGAACGCGAGCCGGACGCGCATCCCGCTGGAGTAGCGCTTGACCGGCGTGTCGATGAACCGCTCGATGCCGGAGAACTCCACGATCTCGTCGAACTTCTGCCGGATCTCGCCGCCGGGACATCCCGAGGATCGCGCCGTTCAGGTACACGTTCTCCCGGCCGGTGAGCTCGGGGTGGAACCCGGTGCCGACCTCGAGGAGGCTCGCCGACGCGGCCCTGGAGCATCGACCCGCCCCGTCGCTGGGCTCCGCGATGCGGCGAGGATCTTGAGGAGCGTGCTCTTGCCCGCGCCGTTGGGCCCGACCAGCCCGAGGACCTCGCCCTCTGCACGTCGAACGTGACGTCGCGGAGGGCCCAGAGCACGTCCGCGGCCTCGTCCGCTCGCCTCGCGCCGGAAGTGCGCTCAGCTCGCGGAGGTCGCCGGAAGCTCTTCAGCGGCGGCCTGACAGCATGCGACAGGTCGGCCGCTCAGCGAAGTCCGGGGCGCCCCTTGAGCGAGCCGATGCGGTAGCGCTTGCCGAGGCCGCTCGATGCTGGATCATGGCAGCGTCGCTCATAGCACGTGCCGCTCATGAGGCTCCTGCATCAGGCCACGTCGGCGAAGTACCGCTCGGTCCGCCGGAAGAAGAAGCGCCCGTGACGAGGAGCGCCGCGGCGGAGGCGGCGCCGATGGCGATCAGGTCCCACGGCATCGGGACGGTCCCGAGCAGCGCGCCCCGGAAGCCCTCGATGACGCCGACCATGGGGTAGAGCCCGTAGAGGAGGCGCGCCGTCTCGCCCGAAGCGCTCCGCGATGAGGGACACCGGCCAGACCACCGGGCGCGGCGTACATCAGGATCTGCGTCAGGAACGTCATCATGTGCTTCACGTCGCGGTACTGCACCGCCAGCGCGGAGAGCCACATGCCGCAGCCCGCCACCGTCGCCATCATCATGAGCAGGAGGAGCGGGAGCAACACGACGCCCAGCGGTCGGCGCGACGCCGTACCAGGCCATCAGGACGCCGGTCACGCCGAACGCGATGGCTGAAGTCCACGAGCTGGGCGAAGACGGGCGTGAGCGGGAACACGAGCCGGGAGAAGTAGACCTTCGTCAGCATGCTGGAGTTGCTGACGAGGCTCAGCGAAGACGTCGTGAGGGAGCCCGAGAAGTACGTCCACGGGACGAGCGCGACGTAGCTGAAGATCGCGTAGGGGACGCCGTCGCTGCGGATCTTGGCGAGGTTGCCGAAGACGAACGTGAAGATGACCATGCTGATGACGGGGCGGAGGATCGCCCACGCGAAGCCCAGCACGGTCTGCTTGTACAGGACGCTGATGTCGCGCTTGACCAGGAAGTAGAGCAGATCCCGGTACTCGAACAGCTCGCCGAGGCGCAACCCGACCCAACCGCGGGTGGGCTCGATGACGGTCGAACGACGGGGTTTCGTGGCGAGCAAGGGGGGTGTCTCTCCAGCGGTTGCGGGGACGCGGGCCGCGGGCGGGGCCGACGGCGCCGGGTTCGGAAGGTCCGGACGGACCCGGACGAGGGATGGATCGGCCGCCTACTCCTTGAGTCGGAGGAGTTCCTGTGCGGCCGTCTCGGCGGCGGGGGTTCCCAGGCGGTGGTCGCGGATGTCTTCGTAGATCCGGCGCGCCCCGGCCTTGTCCCCGAGCTCGACGAGGACGCTGGCCAGCTCGAGACGGTAGTCGGCCCGCTGCGCCTCCAGACGCTCGAGGCGCTTCGCGGCCTTGGGCTCGCCCTTCGCCCGATCGATCGACTTGTCGAGGAGGCCGATGCCCGTCTGGATCGCCTCGCGCGCGTCCGCCCAGCGCTCCATGGCCTTCAGGATCTCGGCTCGGGTGTGGTGGATCTCGGGGAAGGCCTCGGGGGCCGCCCGGATCGCCCGTTCCGCCATGGCGAGCGCCTCCAGACGGTGCTGCTGCTTCTCGGCCGCGGGCCAGGCCTTGTGGCGGAAGATGATCCAGGCCGCGTTGTTCAGCGCGATGGGGTTGTCGGGCTGGCTCTCGAGGAACGTCCGGTAGTCGTCGAGCGCCGCGTCGTAGTCGGTGAGCTTCTCGAAGGCCTGGGCGCGGATGAAGTGGAGTCTCGGCACGTCCAGGCCGGGGACGGGGTATCGCCAGCGCCGCGGAGATCTTGTCCACCAGCTCCGCGCTCGTGGCCCTGCGCCATCAGCGCCTCGGCCAGGCCCGTCCACGCCGCCATGTCCCGGCCGGACGTGGCGTCCACGACCGCGTCGTAGAGCGTCGCCGCGAAGCCGCGCTCCCCCTTGTCCATGAGGAGACCGGCGCGCATCAGGGCGGCGTCGCGACCGCGGGCCCCGCCCGCGAGTGCTGCCAGGGCACGGTCCGTCGCGCCCTGCGCGGCGTAGGTCCGGGCCAAGGCCAGCAGGCTGGCCTCGCTCGCGCCGGACTCCCGCACGAGCCGCCGGGCCTCGGCGAGGGCCTGCTCCTTGTCACCGATCGCGTCGAGCGCCTGGATGCGGTATTGCTCGCGAGAGGGCTTGGCCTCGAAGGCGGGGAAGAGATCCAGGATGGCCTGCGGCTTCTTCGCGCGGTGGAGGACCTCGGCGATCCGCTCGAGGCCCTGGGGCAGGTCCGGCCAGGCCCTGTTCATGGCCCGGGCGTAGGCCTCGGCCTCCGGCCAGTTCCCGTCCTGGATGGCGAATCGGAGCTGGAGGAAGGCCTCCGTCGGCTGGGGAGCGCCGCCCTCGGGCGTCCAGGACTCGGCGGGCACGCGGAGGTCGTCGAGGGATCCCCTCTCCACGGCGTCGGCCGCGCGACCGATCCACGCCGCGGCGGGGCCGCCGCCGGAAGCCGCCTCCCGCATGCCCGCGGCGACCGCCCCGCGCTCCTCCTCGCCCAACGAGGCGAGGCCCACGAGACGCAGCGACAGGTCGCGCGCTACGTCGTCGCTCTGCAGGATGCGCCCGAGGAACCGGCCGGCCAGCTCGGGAGCTTTCGCGAGCAGCGCCACGGAGAGCGCCTCCGCGGTCACCGCGGGCGGCACCTCGGGGTCGTCGGCCAACGCGGTCAGCTCTGCACGGGCCCGGTCGGCCCAGGGCGTGCCGTCGGTGGCGTCGCCCTTCCGGGTCGCGAGCACCAGGGCACGCATCAGGCGCACGGCCCGCGCATCGACCTTGCCCAGGGGCTCGACCGCCTCGAGATACGCCAGCACGGCGTCCCGGTCGGGCCCGGACACGGCCCGGAGCCGGGCGACGGCCACGGGCAACTGCTCGCGGCTGGTGAGGGCGGCCAGCTCGTGGATCCGACGCCGGCGCTCCGTGACGTCGCCGCCGTCCCGGTAGGCGAGGACCGCCCGGTCCAGGGCGGCCTCGTACTTCGCCGCGGGGTCCTTCTCGCCGTAGGTCTCGAGGAGCGTGAGCGCGCGCTCCGTCTCCCCGGCCTGCTGCATCAGACGGGTGATGGCCACGATCAAGGCGCGATTCGCCTCCGCATTGCGGCCGAGCTTCTCCAGGAGCTGCAGGCCGCGTTCGCGGTCGCCCGCGTCACCCTGGAGCAACGCCTGGGCCTGCGCGAGCTGGAGGGCGGTCTCGTTCTCCAGGTGCGGCACCTTCCCGATCAGACCGAGCACGTCCTCGTAGCGGCCGCGCCCGGCCAGGGCGTAGAGCGAGCGCAGGAACAGGAGCATCGGCCCGTCCGCCATCTCTTCCACGACCGGTACGGCTTCGTCCACCCGGCCGGCCGCGATCAGGTAGAGGCTCACGACGGAGCGGGCGCGCGCCGCGAAGTCGGTTCCCGGCCGCTTGGCGATGTATCCCTGGAGCTCGGCGAGGGCCTCCTCCTGCTTCTTCGCGTCTTCGGAGAGCAGCTCGATGCGGGCCAGGAGCGGCTTGGCCTCCGGGGCGTCCCGCTTCCAGATCGGCGACTCGAACAGGGCGTCCCGGGCGGCGTCCCGGTACATCTCGCGTTGCTTGGCGAATCGCTCGCGCAGCGCCGCGTTCGTCTCACCGCGTTCGAGATCCCGTAGGGTCTCGGCCGCGTAGAGCAGCGCGGCCACGCGCTCGTTGGGATCGTTCGTCAGCGTGGCCAGCGACTGCGCGGCCTGGACCGACTGCAGTCGGTCCGCCGTGGACCCCCTCAGGTCGGTCAACTGGATCAGCATCATCTGCGAGAACTCGGGCAGCCGATCCGCGACGATCCGTGCGTACTCCTCGGCCTTGTCGAGGTCGAACTTCCGGAGGGCCAGCTGGCTCAGGACCTTGTAGCCGAAGGCCTCCGTGCTCTCGTCCTGGAGGTAGTAGCGCGCGAGCTCCTCGGCCTTCGGGAGGTCGCCCTGGTCCGCCGTGATCTGGATGAGGAGGCTTCGCGCCTCGGTCTGCTTGGGATCCGCCGTGAGCATGTTCCGGAGGATCTCGGCCGCGCGGTCGAGGTCGCCGGCCTTCCGGGCGGCGACCGCCTGCTGGTAGAGGTCGGTCTGCTTCCGGCCGACGTCGAGGACGTAGAGGACGCCGGCGATCAGCCCGAGAAAGACGACCGTCACGACCGCGAAGACGATCCAGCGGCGGCGGGCGCGGTGGGGAGGTCGGGAACGCATCGACTAGTCTCCGGAAACGAGGATCGAGGACAGGTGCGGCCAGAGGAGTCGGGCCAGCGTCTGGACACGCTCTTCGGTGGCCTTCATGCCTCCCACGACGGGGGCGTAGAGGATCACGATCTGGACGGGCTGCTCCATCCGGCCGTGGAGCAGGTCCTGAAAACGGAGCCGCGCTCTCTCGAACGGGCTCGCCACCACGCGATCGCCCATGTGGAACCAATAGTAGACCAGCATCTGGTCGGTGCCCTTCGCCAACTCCAGGCGCCAGACGGGGAGTCCGTCTGAGCGCCCGGGGACGTTTTCCACCGCAACGCGTTCGAGCTTTCGCGCCGCCCACCCCGCGGCGGGCATGCAGACGACGGGCACGTGGAACCACGCGCCGCTCTTCGCGGAGGCGCCGACGTAGAGCCTCACGGAGCCCTCGTCGGGCGCTTCGTACTGGATCGAGGTGTAGTACTGGGCGCCGGACTGCCGGACGATCTCGTCCTCGATGGCCTCGGTCGAACCCACGAAGGGTGGCGTACCGAGACTCTGTGGGGACCTCGGCCAGTCGCTCGGGAATCGTCCGGTGGTCCTTCGGCGACAGCGAGTGGGCGCTCCGCCAGCCGCCCGCGGCGTAGCCGAGGGCGGTGCCCAGCGCGAGGAGAACGAGCACGAGGATGGGGACGGCCCGCTTCACGCGTCGCTCCTCGGGGGAAGAGGACGCTCAGGAGGCCGGCGAAGGCGAGCAGCAGGAGGCCCGCCACGGCGAAGAGCGACGAACCCCTCGAAGAAGTGGAAGGCACCCGCCGCGGCCTCGGGCCCGACCCTCGCCGACAGCACCCCGGTCAGCCAGATCCTGAGGCCGTTCACGAGCACGGCGATCGGCACGCACGCGAGCACCACGGCGAGCTTGAGCGACCAATGGCGGCGCCAGACGAGGCACGCGACAATCGCGAGGCTCAGGAGCGAGATCAGCGAACGGATCCCGCTACAGGCGTCGGCCACCCAGAGGCGATCCGCGCCTTCCAGGTGGATCATGTTCCCGTCGAGGAACGCGGGGATCGACGAGACGTTGAGAAGCCCGGTCGCGAGCTGGGCCGAGACGCGCTTCAGGGGCAGGGTGATCGCGTCCTCGACCAGCCCGGGCAGCGGACAGGCGAGGAGCAGCGCGATCAGGGCGGGAAGGACCGCGCCGAGCCCGCGCCACCCCCAGAACGCCAGCACGACGCCGGCGAGGGCGCCCACGAAGGCGTAGGGCCCGAGCGAGATCAGGAAGCCGAGCTGGCTGATGACGAGGGCGAGCAGGCAGAGGGCGATCAGCGGCACCGCCGTCCAACTCGACGCGGGACGGAGCCGCTCCAGACGGTCCCGGCGGCTGCGGAGCAGCCACGCCGCGACGATCGGCATGAGGAATCCGTGGCCGTAGTCCGGATCCACCCACCAGGTCGTGACCATCCCCACGACGGCGGGGGCGAAGGCCAGGGCGACCAGGGCGAAGGCCGCCCAGGGCTCCCACCGCCGATGCGTCGCCGGGTCGGCCACGGCCCCTTCCGTCCGCCTCTCCCCGGAGGGCGCGGCGATCGTCGGCCCGGCCGGCGGCGCGTCGCTCATTCCTCTGTTCTCGCTCATCCCGCGGCATGCTCCACACGACGCCGCAAGCCTACCGGAGCCCGGACGGTGGGGTGCGCCGGGTCGTGGACGCAAGCGGCCTCCAGCACCTGGAGGAGCCCCAGGGCCAGGCGGCGCCGATCGAAGGCCTCCCCTACGTGACGGCGCCCGCGCTCTCCCAGGCGGCGCCGCGCCGCCGGGTCCCCGGCCAGCGACTCCACCTCGTGGGCCAGGGCCGTGGCGTCCTCGGGAGGCACGAACCGCCCGCCGCCCGACTCCTCGAGCACGCGCCGGGCCTCGCCGTCGACGCCGAGGAGGATCGGCCGCGCGGCGGCCATCGCCTCGAACATCTTGGACGGCAGCACGGTCCGAAACAGCGGGGCGTTCCTGAGCAGGACGAGGGAGATGTCCGTCGCCGCCAGCAGCCCCGGCACGTCGTCGCGGGGGACCTGCCCCAGGAAGCGCACGCGCGAGAGGCCCTCGGCCTTCGCGCGGGCCTCGAGCGCCTCGCGTTCGGCCCCGTCGCCGGCGATCACCCAGTGGACGGACGGTGCCCTCTCCTTCAGGCGCTTCGCAGCGTCGAGCACCGTGCCGACGCCGTGCGCCATCCCCACCGTGCCGACGTAGCTGGCCAGGACCGCGCCGTCGGGAAGGTCGAGGCGCCGGCGCCACGCCGCGCGGACGTCCTCCCCCACCGTCCATCGGGCGACCTCCACGCCGTTGGGGACGTACGCGATGCGGTCGTCTTGCACGCCGGCCTGGCGGAAGCGACGGACGAACGCCCGCGAGACCGTGACGATCCGGTCGGCGCTCCGGTAGAGACGCGTCTCGAGGCGCTCCAGGAATCGGAGCGCCCAGGAGGCCTTCAAGGCGCCGACCTCGCGGATGGACTCCGGCCAGAGATCGCGGACCTCGAACACCCACGGGGTGCGCTTGAGCGTGGCGGCGGCGCAGCCGGCGACGCCGCAGAAGAACTGCGGCGACGTGGCGAGCAGGACGTCGAACCGGCCGAGCCGGATCGCGCGCCAGAGGGCGCTCGGCACGTAGGAGAGGTAGTTGAGCGTGCGCCGCACGACCCCGGCATTTCGCCCCAGCACGGTCGCGACCCGGTGGACGTGGATCCCGTCCACCTCCTCCTGGGTCCACCAGTGCATGGTGTAGCCCGGGTAGAGCCTCCCCTGCGGGTGGCTGGGGAAGCCCGTCACGACGTGCACCTCGTGGCCCCGCTCCGCCCACACGCGCGCGTGGTCGTAGGTCCGCGCGGCCGGGGCGTTCACCTCCGGGGGGAAGTAGTGGCTCATGAGGAGGATGCGGAGGCGGGGGGCCTTCGCCGGCGGCTCGGGGCGCGGCGGGGGCTGGAAGGCGGGGGGGAGCGCTCCGCGAGAGGCGGCGGCGTCCCGAGCAGCAGTCCTTCCAGGGCGTCGGCGATGCGCTCCGCCGCGCGTCCGTCCCAGAGGGGGATCTTGCGGATGGGAGGCCAGCGCCCCTCGACGACGTCGAGGAACGCCTCCTCCAGCCGGTCCATGTCGCTTCCGACGAGGCGGCTCGCCCCGACCTCCAGGGTGACCGGGCGCTCGGTGTTCTCCCGCATGGTCACACAGGGGACGCCGAGGCACGCCGTCTCCTCCTGCATGCCGCCCGAGTCGGTGAGCACCACCTTCGCGTCCGCCATGAGCGAGAGGTTGTCGAGGTAGGAGAACGGGGCGAGCAGGTGGAAGGTCCCGTCGAGCACGCCTTCGCACGGGAGTCCCTGGGCTTCGAGGGCCTGCCGCGTCCGGGGGTGCACGGGGAAGACGAGCGGAAGGCGGGAGGACAGGCGCCGCAGTCCGTTGAACAGGGTCTTGAGCGTCTTCGGGTCGTCCACGTTGGACGGGCGGTGCATCGTCACCAGCCCGAAGCCGCCGGGCTTCAGGCCGAGGGCCTTCGCCCGCGCGCGTTCCCGCGCCCGCGGCAGTTGCTGGAGCAACGTGTCGATCATCGTGTTGCCGACGAGTTGGATCTTGCCCGCGGGGATGCCCTCGCGACGCAGGTGCTCGAGCCCGCTCCGCTCCGTCACGAGCAGGAGGTCGGAGAGGGCGTCGGTCAGGACGCGGTTGACCTCCTCGGGCATCGTGCGGTCGAAGCTGCGGAGCCCCGCCTCCACGTGGACGATCGGGATCCCCAGCTTCGCGGCGGCCAGCGCGCAGGCGACCGTGCTGTTCACGTCGCCGAAGACGACGGTCGCCGCGGGCTTCGTGTCGAGCAGATGCTGCTCGTAGCGCTCGAGGATCCGCGCCGTCTGCGCGCCGTGCGTGCCGGAGCCGACCTCGAGGTTCACCTCCGGCTCGGCGATCCCGAGCTCGGAGAAGAAGACCTCGCTCATCGCCGCGTCGTAGTGCTGACCCGTATGGACGATCCGGGCCCGGAGACCCGGGCGCGTCGCGAGCGCTCTCGCCACCGGAGCGAGCTTCACGAAGTTCGGTCGGGCGCCGGCGACCAGGTCGACGACGAGCACGTCAGACATCGAAGGGAACTCCCTCGCGGAGGCTCTGGACGGCCAGGATCGCGGCGCGGCTCGTGGCCTTGATCTGGGCCCAGGGAATCGGCGGCGTCCCGTGTCGGATGGCGTCGAGAAACGCCTGGATCTCGGCGCGATGGCCCTTGTCGCCGCGCGCGGGCGTGGACCGCTTCACCTTGCCGCCGGCCGCGAGCGTCACCCGGCGCCAGTCGTCGATCACGGCGGCCCGCCCGTCGCCGAAGACCTCCACACGCTCCTTGGGCAGCGCGCGGTCCCCGCCCGAGAGGTAGGCGATGCTCGACACGGAGCCGTCCGCGTGGCGGCAGGTGAGGAAGGCCTGGTCGTGGCGGACGGCCGGCGCGTCGGGGCCGCCGATCGCCTCGGCGAACACGCGGACCACAGGCGCGCCGGAGAGGCGCGTCGCGAGGTCGATCGCGTGGCAGGCCTCCCCCACGATGCGACCACCCCCCTCCTCCTCCGACTGGGTCCAGTGGTCCTCGGGAATCGCGCCTGCATTGAACCGGATGCTCACCGTCAGCGGCTGCGACCGGTTCTGGAAGTGCGCGAGCACGGCGTCGGTCGCGGGCGCGAAGCGCCGGTTGAACCCGACGAGGAGGATCCGCCCGGCGGCGGGCCCTCCGAGCGCCTGCTCGATCTCGTCGATCTCCGCCAGCGAGAGCGCCAGCGGCTTCTCGACGAAGACGTGCTTCCCGGCCCGCAGGGCCTGGAGGACGAGCCCCGCGTGAAGGTCATGCCGCGTCGCGACGAACACGGCGTCCACGTCGGGGTTCGAAACGGTCGCCTCGACGTCGCTCGTGGCGATCTCGTAGCCGAAGCGCTCGCCGCCGAGCGCGGCGCTGAGCCCCCCCGCCGAGCACAGCACCACGGGGCGCACGCCCGTGGCGGCGCCGATCGCCGGCAGGAGGACCGTGCGGGCGAACGACCCCGAGCCGATGAAGCCCACGCCGACCGCGCCGTCCTTCATAGCGGCGGGCGCCAGCCGGACGGCGCGCTCCGGTTCGGCGACGTCCACGTCGGGGTAGCGGAGCACGATCCCGAGGTAGGGCTCGGTGCTCTTCTCGATCATCGCGTAGGCCTGCTCGGCGTCGGCGATGTCGAAGCGGTGGGAGATCAGCGGGGAGAGGTCGAGGCGGCCGTTCCCCATCAGGTCGAGGACGGCCTGGAGGTTTCGCTGCTCGGTCCAGCGGACGTAGGCGGCGGGGTAGTCGTGCCCCCGCTCCTCGTAGGCGGCGTCGTACCGCCCCGGCCCGTAGGACATGGAGACGACGAACGCCGCCTCCTTGAAGTAGTAGGGCCGCCGCGGCAGGTCGAGCCCGACGGCGCCGACGGCGACGACCCTCCCCTTCTGGCGGACCGCCTCGCCGGCCAGCGCGACCGGGCCGCTCGACGCCGTGGCCGCCGTGATGAGGACGGCATCGGCGCCGCGTCCGTGCGTGCCGGAGAGCACGCGCGCCGCGTCGAGATCGGGCGCGGCCGCCTCGGCGCCCATGCGGACGGCGAGCTCGCAGCGTCCGGCGTCCGGGTCGGTGCCGAGCACGCGGCACCCCGCGGCGCGAAGCAGGGCGGTCGCGATCTGCCCGAGGAGCCCCAGCCCGATCACGTAGGCGGTCTCCCCGAGGGAGGTCTCCGCCAACCGAACGCCCTGGAGGGCGATCGCCCCCAGCACCGCGAAGGCCCCCTGTTCGTAGGGGACCCCGTCCGGCAGGCGGGCGCAGAGGTTCGCGGGCACGCTCACGACCCCGGCGTGCGGGCCGTTGCTCGCGACGCGATCGCCCGGGCGGAACGCCTGGACGCCCTCGCCCACCGCCAGGACGACGCCCGCCGACGCGTAGCCGAGCGTCATCGGGTCGTCGAGCCGCGCGTTGACGGCCTTCAGCGTGGCGATCACGCCCTCGGTCCGCATCTTCTGGAGCACGCGACGGACCTGGTCGGGCCGCTCCCGGGCCTTGCCGAGCAGCGACTTCTTCGCGAGGTCGATGACCATCCGCTCGGTGCCCGCGGACACCACCGAGCAGGCGTTCGCGACCAGCACCCGGCCCTGGCGGGCGAGGGGGGCGGGAACGTCGGCGACGCGGGGCGCGCCGCCGCGCAGACTCTGGACGACTTGTTTCACGAGAACTCCGGAAACGTCTCGACCCGCGGTGGCTCGTCCTGGAGCGGACGCCACCAGGGACTTCGCAGCAACATGAACAGGGCCGGCCAGAACACGAGGCTCGTGTAGCTGCCGGTAGAGAACAACCAGGATTCGAAGAAGGCGCTCATGAGCCCGCCGAGCACGAGCGCCACGAGCGTCGCGGCCCGGAGCTGCAGCTCCGCCTCCCGCGCATCGCTCGCCCGGCCGAGGCTCCGCCACCCGCGCCCGAGGCCCAGCAGGAACAGGGCCCCCGCCGGCAGGAGCCCCAGGATCCCTGCCTCCAGCATCAAGGAAAGGTATGAGTTGTGGACCAGTGCGCCCTGGTGGCCGATCAACTCGTCCTTGTGCTCGGCGAGGATCCTGGCCTCCGCCCCCCAGCCGTAGCCGTACCAGGGGTTCGCGTGAATCAGGCGATCGGCCAGCGCCCAGGCTTCCTCCCGTCCCGATGCGTGGAAGGCCGACTGGCCGGTCACGTAGCCGACGACCTCCTTCTTGAAGAAGCGCCCGATGCCGGGCACGTCCTCCAGAACCGGCCCCAGCGTGTGGCCGGCGAAGAAGAGCACCAGGGCGACGGCGCACGCCGTGATCGGGATCCAGCGGCCCAGTCTCCCCGTGCCGTAGAGGATCACGCCGGCGGCGCCGGCCATGGCGAGGACCGTGGCGCGGGAGCCCGTCGCCAACGCGAGGGCGACCAGGGCGAGCGTCTCGAAGCGGGGTCCGAAGAGCCGCCAGCCCGGCTCGCGGATGGCCCGGGCGAAGAGGAAGGGGAAGACGGACACGAGGATCAGCCCGAGCCCGTTCGGATTCGACTGCCAACCGCTGAAACGCCCACCAGCACGCCCCAGGTTCATCCCGACGCGCGAGCAAGGGCAGGCTCGTCCAGAGGATGAAGTGGGCGAGGTGCTTCATCGCCCGCGTGAATTCGGCGTACCCATCCTCCGTCGCGGCGAGCGCCGCCAGGCGCGCGGAGACGAGCGGCAGCGCGACCCAGCTCGCGAACTGCGGCAGGCTCGATTCGTCGGCCGTCCCGCCGAGCACCGAGAGCATCCCGGTGGCGAGCAGAGCCCCGACCAGGATGGCGCGGATGGGATCGCCCACCTTCCAGCGGACGGGCTCCCGGAAGGCGGCGACGAGCAGGAGGAAGAGGAAGCCCCACTTCCCGACGTGGAACAGGTGCTGGACGGGCGTGCCGAACAGCCCGCCGAGCCAGAACGCCGCCGACCGTGACGGCGTAGAGGTTCCAGAGCGATCGCGTCGATGCGCGCGGACGGGCCCACGAGCGCCCCCCCCCCGTAGGAGCGGCCAGCGAGGCGGATGCGAGCGGGGGCGCGGCCGACGACACGGGGGGAGGGGACCGGCGGACGGGGTCGGCCTAGGCCGACCCCTGCTTCTTGGGCCGCTCGGGGAGGCTCGGCGGCGCCTCGACGCGGTTGTCGGCGTAGTACGACATGTACCCGTACTTGCCCGCGCGGCCGTAGCCGCCGTGGCCCAGCTCCTCCTCGCGGCGGGCGTCGTACGCGTTGAAGACGATGCCGGCGATCTTCCCACCCACGGCGTGGATCTGCTGGATGGCGGACTCCACGATGTCGAGCGGCGCGTGGCGATAGCGCACCACGAAGAGGACGCCGTCCACCTGGTGGACGAAGGCCGACGGATCGGCGGCGGCGAGCACGGGCGGGCGCGTCGAAGAGTACGAACTCGAACGACTCCCTCAGCTCCGAGACGAGCTGGGGGAAGACGGTCCCGCGGGCCCACGCCGCGGCCGCGTCGTGCGCGCCGCCCGCCGGCATGAAGGCGAGGTTCGCCAGCGCGGTCTGCCGGACCACCTTCCGCCAGCCGAGCCGGCCGGCCAGCACGTCGGCGAGGCCGGGCGTGCCCGCGAGCTTCAGGTACTCGTGCGCCGAGGGGCGCCGGAGGTCCGCGTCCACGACCAGCACCGGGCTCCCGCTGTGGGCGAGCGTGACGGCGAGGTTGAGCGTCGTGATCGACTTGCCCTCGTACCCCGAGGCCGACGTGACCGCGAGCACGCGGCAGTCCGCGCTCGACTTGGAGTAGAGGAGGCGCGTCCGCAGCAGCCGGTACGACTCGGCGATCGGCGAACGCGGCCGCTCCAGGGCGACCAGCGGCCCGGTCAGGCCGCGGCGATCCGCCTTGCGGGACCGTCCGGAAGTCGGGGATGGACGCGAGGACGGGAAGCCCCGAGGAATTCCTCCACCTCCGTCGCGCTCCGCCCGCCCTTCTCGAGGGCGTCGCGGGCGAGGGCCGCGCCGACGCCGGCGAGGCCCGCCGCGATGATCGCGAGCAGGAGCGGCTTCAGCCACGCGGCCTTGCGCTCCGGCACCCGCACCGTGCTCCTGCAGGAGCTCGACGGGCGCCGGCTTGGCTTCCTGCTGGATCTGGAGGTCGAGTTGCCGCGCGAGCGAGGCGGTCGAGCTGGGCCTTCTGTGCGCCGAGCTTGCGATCGAACTGGTCGAGCTTGCGCTGGATCATCGGGAAGTTGGCGAGCTGCGTCTGCGTCTCCGTCAGCGCCTTGCTCGCCCGGTCCAGGTCGTCCCCGGTGTCCGCCAGCGCCTTCTCCTCCTGTTCGAGCCGCTTCCGGAAGTACCACTGGATGTCCTGCGCGATCGAGGTGTCGAGCGCCTGGATGGTGTTGACCAGATCCTGCACCCGGTCGTCGCGGGTCGTGCGGCCGTCGGCGAGGAGCTTGCGCATTTCCAGGTCGAGTTGGCGCCGGCGCGAGACCATGCTCTGGATGCCCGAATCGTCCACCGCACGGCGCTGATCCTCGATCGGGCCCTCGCTGAGACTCCAGCGTCTCGGCGTGCTGCTCCTCCAGACGGGTCTTGCGCTGCTCCAGGCTCGCCACCCGCTCTTCGAGGCGCACCTTCTCCGTCATGAGCGCGCTCACCTGCGCGCCCATGTGGGTCGCGTTCTCGTCGCGGACCACCCCGTCGCGCTGATCCTCGAGGTTGCGGACCTGGACGGTGAGCGTCCTCGATCTGCTCCTTGAGGACCTGCTCGGCCTGGAAGAGGTCCGTGTTCGTGCTGTCCTCTCGCTGGTGGTAGTAGGCCCGGCACAACGCCTGGTTCACCCTCGCGGCGGAGATGGGCTCCTCCGACTGGAAGAGGACCTGGATCAGGTTGGGGCTCTTCGTGTCCTCCGTGGAGAGCCCTTCGCGGATCCAGTCCTTGGCGTCGTCGAGGGAGCGGACCACGAGGTCGAACTCGCGGCCCTGGGCGTCGCCCGCGCTTCTCGGGTGAGCGTCACGCGGACCCTGCCCTTGGTCCCCGGGACGTCGAAGGGCCTTCCCCAGGCGAAGTCCGGAACGGGCTGGTAGCCGCCTTCCGGCGCGGCGACGGAGAGGGCAGGGGCGTCGGCATCCTTCGCCTTCGTCCCCATGCGAAGGCGGAATCGGCGCGTCCACTCCGGGGGCGTCTCCACGACTCGCCCCGATGCAGGCACGGCGGTCCTTGGAGCCTCAGGAACCGGAGCAGCTCGTCGATACGGCGGTGCGCCCCGCGCTCGGTGACGACGGCGACGAGACTCGGAGGCGTTGTCCTCGAGCGTCCGCTTTCGGATCACATCCGACTTGATACGCTCCTTCTCCGTGTCCGGATCGACCATCGGTTGCGGGCCGAGGCCCGTCGATGCCCAGGTAGCGCTGCTCCCCCGATTGTCCGGCTACGTTCACGAGCGCCTCCGAGCGTGTAGCCGGGGTTCTCGAACAGCGCGACGCCGATGATCGCCGCCCCGACGACGAGGCCGACGATCAGGGCCACGACGATGTGCCCCCGCACGACCGCGAGGTACTCGCCCAGCCTCTTCGTCCGAGGCCCGCGGGAAGGCGGCGGGACGCCCGCGGCCTCGATTCGGTTCATGCTCACGCTGGAAAGTCCCCCTTCCACGGGCGCCTCTCGGTGAGGCGCCACGGGAATGGTATGTCGTGGTGGGCCCGCGCCGCGCCGTGTCTCTGGCAAACGAGCGGATCCCGGTGATCAGGAGGAGGCGCCGCGGCAGTCTCTCTCCGGGCGCCGCGTCGGCGCCCGCGTCCGACGGCGCGGGCGGCGGCGCCCTCCGCTCGCGGGTCTTCCCGCGAGCCATGGTCTCGAGGACGTCGTCGGCGCTCCGCACCACGTCGCAGACGACGGCCCGGCGCTCGTCCTCGAGCATCCCGCCCTCGCCGAGCGGACCGGCCGACCACATAGCCCGCCCCCGCTTCACGTAGACCGTCTCGTCGATCGTTCCCGCCGGGGGCAGGTCGCCCTGCCCGGCATCGGCCACGGTGAGGCCGCGGTGCTCGATCCGGAGCGTCCGCATCCGGAGCGCCTCGACCATGTGGCGGAGCGCCAGCCGCACGTCGTCGGGCGACGTGGCGATCTCGAGGCTCCGCGTGACGTAGTCGCGGACCACGTACATCCGCTGGAGCGGCCGGCGGAATCGCAGCACCATCTGCGGCCGCATCCGGGAGAGGTAGAGCAGCAGCGTGCGCCATCGCGCCCCAGAGGAAGAGGATCCAGAGGAGCGAGAACGAGGCCCGGCCGAAGCAGCCCGGGCAGCATCAGGGCCGCGGCGAAGGCGATCAGGAGGACGCAGCGCCAGCCGGGAGTCGCGCACGTGCTCCCGGACCTTGTGGTGCACGTGGCTGCGGTCGGCGGCGAAGATGGGCTTCCCGCGCACGAAGCGCCGGAGCACCGCGAGCACCGTGTCGCCCAGGGGATAGGCGACCAGGGCCAGCGCCAGGGGGACGTTCCGGGCGAAGGGCGCCTGGAGCGTGAGCGCCGCGACCACGAACCCGAGCGTCAGGCTGCCGCAGTCGCCCAGGAAGATGCGCGCGGGCGGCAGGTTGTAGCGGAGGAACCCCAGCGCCGCGCCGGCGAGGACGATCGCCGCCGCGGGCATGATGCCCACCAGCGTGGCGCCCACCGCCGCGAGGACGGTGATCGAGCCCGCGAGCCCGTCCATCCCGTCCACCAGGTTCATCGCGTTGGTGACCACGACGACCCAGATCACGACGAGCGGGATCCCGAACGCCCCCGGGTAGAACGACGCCGAGCCCGGGGATCCCGAGCACCTCCAGCCGGATCCCGCCCGCGACGAGGCACGCCGCCGCGAGCATCTGGACGACGATCTTCGTCTTGGGCGAGACGCCGCGGATGTCGTCGGTGACGCCGAGCGCGAAGGTCAAGGCCGCCCCGCCCAGCATCCCCAGCGCGACGGTGTCGCCCTGCACCGCGAGCGTGGCCAGCGCACCGGCCACGGGCAGGAAGAGCGCCATGCCCCCGAGGAGCGGCACGGCCTCCAGGTGGATCGACCGGCCTCCCGGGAAGGACACGGCGCCCGCCCGCTTCGCGAGCCACTCGGCGTACGGGACGAGGAACCAGGTGAACGCGAGCGCGAGGACGAAGAGGAGGCCGATCCCGGGCGCCGGGATCGAGCACGATCCCGAGCACGACGAGGCTCCCCGCCAGCAGGAAGGGCAGGCCCCCTCCGACCAGGCGCATCCGCGATCCCCGTTCGGCCATCGCTCCCTCGCCTCGCCTTCCTGCCCCGGAACGCCGGCCCGGGCCCCGCCGCCTTCCCGGCGGGGCGCCACCCTGGAGTGTTGGACGACCCGACCGACGGGCACCATCCGCATCGTCGCACGGCCCGCCCGGACGGCACGGGGCCTTCCGGGAACGGGCCCGGCCCGGGACCGTCGGCCCGGGCCGTGTCCAGCCGCCGGGACACGCGTCGAGTCCCGGCAGACGCGCCGCGTCGCCTCGTCGAAGCACGAGGCCCCGGCCTCGACACGCCTCCGGCTTGGTTGCGTCCCGGCACGACGTCCGGCCCGGCATCTTATCTCTCGACCCGCACCAAGGCCCGATGAAGCTCAATCCAGACGCCTGGAGCGCCCTCCGCGCCTTCGCCGAGGCCCGCCGAGGTTCGGCGCAGCGCGACCGGGCCAGACCAGGTGGGTCGCAGGGCGTCGCAGGATCGGGCCGATGCATGGAGGGTGCCCCGAGCGCGGTAGCACGCCGGGTGCGAGGAGCAGATGCCAGTGACGCAGGCGATCCGCGTAGGGCTCGGGCGACGCAACTACAGCTACCGCCGCGTCAGCTACGGGCTGCCCCTCGAGGACGCCCGCTTCCGGAAGGTCCCCTACCTCCCGTGGCGGTGGCTCGGCCGCAAGGACATCCGCTGGCAGAACCTCTACCGCTTCGCCCCCCTTCCCCCCGTGGACCTCTTCCACCTCTGGAACGGGATCCCCTGGACCCGCCGCCCCTGGGTCACGAGCTTCGAGGCCCATCTCCCCCGCTTCCCCGGCTTCCCGCAGGACGCCCTCTACGAGCGGGCCCTGGCCCGGCTCCACGACCCCGTCCTGCCGCGCCCTCCTCGGCCTCTCCGACTTCGCCGTCCACTACTTCTTCCACCAGAACGAGGGCCGGCTCGACGACGCCGTCCAGGCGAAGTGCCGCGTCCACTACGGCGGGGTGGAGATCCCCGACGACCTCCGGACCCGCCACGAGGCCTTCCTCGAGGCCCATCCGGAAGGCCTGGTCCTCTGCCTCGTGGGCCACGAGTTCTTCCGCAAGGGCGGCCTGCCGCTCCTAGGGCCGTCGCCCGCCTCCACGAGCGCGACGCCGGCGTCCGCCTCGTGGTGATCAGCCGCGTGCTCGGCGGCGACTACGTGACGCACGCCTCCCCCGAGGAGGCCGAGCGCACCCGGGAGGCGCTCCGAAGGGCCCCCGGCGTCACCTGGCACGAGCAGTTGCCCTACCCCGAGGTGCTCCGCACCCTCGCCGAGAGCCACCTGGGTGTGCTCACCACGCTGGACGACACGCTCGGCTGGTCCGTCCTCGAGGCGATGAGCCTCGGCCTCCCCGCGCTCACGACCGACCTCTGCGCCATGCCCGAGATGGTCGAGGACGGCGCGAACGGCCGCATGATCTCGCCTGCCCAAGGCCCCACGCGCCGGTGGGCGGGCATGGACCTCCCGCCGGCTCGCCCGAGCGGGCTCGGGCACTCGAAGAGCCTACGCCGCCATCGAGGACGGGCTGATCGGCGCCGTCGAGCCCCTGCTCGAAACTCCCGACCGCGTCCGCAGCATGGGCGCAGCGGCCCTGGCGCACGTCCGCCGCGTCCACGACCCCGCCGCCCGGGCCCGCGATCTCGAGGGCGTCTACGAGGAGGCCCTCCGTGGGTCGTAGCGATCACGGGGCACCCTCCGCGGCGAGCCGCCGCTCCGTCCCCCCTCCTCTTCCGCCCCCCTCGCCACCATCGCGACGTGGGCGCTGGCCGCCCTGTTGCCCGTGGCCGTCCTCGCGTTCGGGGCGACCCGCCGCGACCACGCGTGGCTCCTCGAGGGTGCCATGGCCGTCGTCGTCGCCCTGGGTGCGCTCTCCCGGGCCCACGACCGGCGCGCGGCGGCGATCGTGCTGGGCGGCGCGAGCCTCCTCGCGCTCTACGTGCTGCCGTTCCCGAGGGCCTCCTCGCCGCCTCGCCCCCCTCCCCACCCGGCTCCACGACGAGGCCCACCGGCTCACGGGCCTCGCCCCCAGGGACACCGTCACGACCGACCTCACGGCGACCCTCGAGACCCTACCCCGCTGGATCCTCCTCCTCCTGGTCGTCCTGCTCGCCCGGAACCTCGCCCGGGACGTCCGCCTCCGCCGGATCCTCCTGGGCGCGATCGCCCTGGTCGCCTTCCTGACCCTCGCCCTGGGGCTCGTCGCGCCGCGGGACAACACCCGCGTCCTCTGGACCTACGAGATCCCCCGCGTCGAGTACGAGTGGCGAAGCCCCCTGCTCTCCCCGCTCCACAGCGCCGGGTTCGGCGTGCCTGTCGAACGGAGCGTGGGCACGAGCCATCTCGTCCAGGACGAGTACGTCTTCTCGAGCCCCATCGGTCCCCTCGTGAACGAGAACCAGTTCGCGGGCCTGCTCGGCGTGACGCTCCCGGTGCTGCTGGGGCTCCTCCTCGCCGGGGCCGGCGCATCCGCCCGTGCCCGGCGCCTCCGCCCGGTCCTCGCGCTGGCCGCGACGGCCCTGGCGCTCTACCTCGCCGGCCCCGTCGCGCGCTCGTGGGGCGGCACGGCGGCCCTGCTCGTGGCCCTCGCCGCCTTCGGGGTCCTCTGGCGACGAAGGGCACCGGCCCTCCGCCCCGTCCCCGCCGCCCTGGGGCTCGCCGCCACCGTCGTCGCCGTCTCGGTGATCCTCGCGCTCCTCGCCCCCGCGCCCTGGCTGACGGGCCGGATCCTCCCCTGGCGCGGCGCGCTGGACCTCTTCCAAGGCTCCCCCGTCTTCGGCACGGGCCCCGGCAGCTACCCCGCCTTCCGGGTCCTCGCGGACCACGGCGACACCCTGGGCAAGAGCTACGTCGCCTACCTCGCCCACAACACCTGGCTCCAGGTCCTCGCCGAAGCCGGGCTGTTCGCCCTCGCCCTCGCCGGCGCAACCGCGCTGCGCTACCGGCGAGCCCTCGTCACGACCGTCCGCGGCTCCGCGGAGCGGGCCCTGGCCGCCGGCCTCCTCGCCGCCCTCCTCTTCGCCCTCCTCCACGCCGGCATCGACTACGCGATGCAGGTTCCGGCGACGGCGCTGATCCTCGCGGTCGAGGTCGGCTGCCTCGCGTCCATGCTGGAGCGTCCCGGCCGCCCCGCGACCCTCCCGCAGAGTCTCCGCTGACACGGGCGGTGGTCCTGGCCGGGGCGGCCGTCCTCCTGGGGAGCCTCGCCGGCTACCGCCAGGAGCGCGTGCTCCGCGATCTGAGGACCGCGACCGCCCGGCACCTGGCCCTGCACCCATCCGGCCCGCGCGGAAGGTCGCCCCCGAGTCGGAGGCCGCCTCCCGACAGCGGGTCGCCGCCGCGATGGAGCGCGCCACCGCGGAGACGGCCCCGGGTTGGGCCGCCCCCTGGCTCGCCCAGGCGAGCCTCGGATACAACGAGGCGCTGCGCGGCGCCGTCCGAAACCTCCGCGATCGTCTCCGAGCGTCCCCGGCGGACCGTTTTGCGGCGGAGCTCGCCGAGGCAGGTTCCCATCCATGATGGCCCGATCCTGCGACGCGTTGAGGTGGCCTTGTCCATGATACGCTCGAAGCCGATGGCCTTGTCCGTCGGCGCGGCCTCGGACCTGCGCGGGAAGGCTGCCCTCGGACACCGACCTCGGTGGAAACCCGACAAGTGCTGGGAGGTGCTTGTATCTTCGTGATGAGCCGGTGAAGTGCCTCAGGAGCAGGGTCCGCAGGATGAGATCGAGGGGCACACGACGCTGACGACGGACTGGAGGCAGCTCTTGCGCGGAGAGAACGGCATGGACGGTGAAGGGAGCCCGGCCGGGGGCATTCTCACCATCGCAACGGGGCCCCGCCGTTACGCGCACTTCGCCCTGGCGCTCGCCAGATCCCTGGACCTCCACGAGCCAGACATCCCAAGGGCCGTTCTGACGGACCATTACGGTACTTTCCTGCGACCGGCCTTCGATCGCGTCATCCCGTTGCAGCCGGAGTGGGGTGCGGGGGTGGAGCAGAAGCTTCGCATGGACATGTTTTCTCCCTTCGCGGAGACCCTGTTCATCGACTGTGACTGCTTGGTATACCGTCCCCTTGGAGCGGTATTGGCGGCTGTCCGCAACACAACCGGCTTCGGCGCCATTGGGAGCCGCTACGCGGACTCGACGACCGGTCACTATGCGGTTCGCGACTTGGCGAGACTCGTAGAGGTGACCGGCGTGGACCGCTTCCCCTTCCTTCAACTCTGGAATCCTGTGGTGGAATGACAGGGGAGCCGAAGTCTTCAGGACGGCCCGCGACATCGCCGAGCGCTATCGAGAGCACCTCGTAGGCTTCAAGAACGCGAGCCTCAACGACGAACCCGTGTTCGGCCTCGCGATGGCCACACTCGGCATCGGCTATGCTGCGCCCCGCGAGGAGCACATGGTCCCCACGCTGGCTGCGGCCGAGCACCTGGACAAGTTGAGCGTATTGCGCGGTCGTTCCCGGTTCTTGAAGCACGGGAAGTGGATGTCTCCTGCCATCATCCACTTCAACATGGCGGCGCAACGGTCCTACGCATACAGGTTGGAGCGGTGCCGGTTGATGCTGCATGCGCACGACCTACCGCCGCGCTGCGCCTCGCTCCCCGCAGCCCTCGGGTGGATCGGCGCCAAGCTCCTGTTGATCGGCGCGAAGGCGCGGAGGAAGGCCATCGCCCTTGGCCGTCGCGTGGGCCCGGTGCGCCGGAATAGCGAGGCCCGACACCCAGCTTCGGGCAGCCCAGTCCGATCCGTTCGGGAGGCCATGCTCAGCTACGCATCGCGGCCAATGGTGGGTCCACCCGTCGTGCGAGAGGAGAGACGTCACGTTGTCGAAAACGTACTCGCCGGCTCTCGCTACCCTCGCCGTCGTGGTCGTCCTCGGCGGGCTCCTGGTGCCGCTCGAGGCCGCGACGCGCGTCTGGGACGTGCTGCGGGACTTCGCTCACGTCCCGATCGGGGCCGCGCTCGCCTTGGGTCTCGCATACTGGGGACGGCGGCTGGGCGGCCCGCCGCTTCGGCTTGCCCCCGCCGTGGCGTACCTCGCAGCGAGCCTCGGCATCCTGGGGCTCACGGAGCTGGTCCAGCCCCTCACTGGCCGTGAGGCCTCGTGGGCGGACCTCCTGGCCGGTGGCGTCGGCGCCACGATCGGATTGACCGGGGCGCTGGCGTGGACCGGGCGGGGCCGGCGTCGCGCCGCCTGGTGCGCGCTCGGCGCGATTGCCTTCCTCGCGATCGGCTGGGCGCCCGCCCGCCACCTCCTGGACGCGCGCCGCCAGATCCTCTCGTTCCCGATCCTGGCGACGTTCGAGGACTCCCTCGAGATGAGCCGCTGGAAGGGCATGGACGTCGGCCTCAGCAGGGCGCGCCGGCATGCAAGCGAGGGCGCCTGGAGCATGGCGGTGGCCTTCCAGGCCGCGCGGGAACCGGTCGTGGACCTGGCCTGGGTTCCCCCGGACTGGCGGGGTCGCACGGTCCTGTGCTTCGACGCGTACGTGGACGGACCGGCCGCGTTCGAGGTGGACGTCGAGGCGGTCGATCTGCCTCGCAAGGGACGAGAGGGCGCCCGCGCCCGGATCCCCCTCCGGCTCCGGACCGGCGCCAATCCGGTCCGCGTCTCCCTGCAAGCCCTCGCGACTTCGGCACCCGGAGCGCCGCTGGATCTCTCACGAATGGCCGCCTTGGGTCTGGCTGCCCCCGGGCTCCCGACGACTCGGGTCCTGTGGATCGACCACGTGCGACTGGAGTAGGCGCTCCCGGCGAAGCGTCCCCGGCGAGCCCTTCCTGCCCGACGTCCCCGATCATTTCCGCGTCAGGGCGACGGCGCTCAGGGCGAGGGAGGAGACCGAGCTGGTGGCCGAGATCAGGGTCAGCGTCGGCGCGATCGTCTGCTGGAAGGCGGCCATGTCGCTCGTGCCGACGGCGATCCGGTCGCCGGGCTTGAGGAAGATGTCCTCGCCGTAGCGGTAGACCTCGTGGATCCCGAGGACGAACTGCTTGGGGTGCTGCCAGCCGCCGCGGTAGATCCGGATGTCGTTGATGTCCGCGGCGCCGGGATTCAACCCGCCCGCCTGGGCGACGGCCGCGACGAGCGTCATGCGGCCGGGCTCCCCGCGCGGGCCGTCCTGCTTCATGGCGATGCGCGTGGGGTTGCGGACCTCGCCGAAGATGTAGACGTAGTCGGTGCGGTCCTTGACGTGCGGCACGTAGACGACGTCGTTCTCCTGCATGACGAGCCGGCCGGCGGGGTGGCCCCGCATCACGATGTCGCGGATGGAGAAGGGCACCGCCTGGCCTTCGCGCACGATGTAGTCCTCGTCCACGTCCGCGGTCTCGAAGCTGGTGCCGCCCACGGCGATCAGGGCCTCGAGGAGGGTGGTCTTGCCGTTCACGGGCAGCGCGCTCGGCGTGCCCACCTGGCCCACGACGTAGAACCTCTTGCTCCCGAAGCCCGTGACCTCGACGCTCACGATCGGGCCGCGGACGTAGTCCTGGAGCCGCTCGGTCAGGGTCTTCTCCATCTCCAGCACGGTCTTGCCGCTCGCCGCCACCTTGCCGAGCAGCGGGAGGTAGACGTTGCCGTCCTCCTTGACCTTGACCTCGATCGGGCCCTCGAAACCGGTGACCTTCTCCGCGATGAGCACGCGGACGGTGATCTGGTCGCCGTTGCCGATCTGGTAGGGCTTCGTCGGCGGGAGTTCGAAGTTGGCCAGCTCGTCCTCGGGGACGGGCTCGAAGTCGCTCTGGTAGCCGGGTGCCGGGTGGTAGTCCACGAGGAGGCGGCTCACGTCCTCGGGGTGGTCCACCGGCTTCTGCGCGCAGGACGGTAGACCGATGAGCAGCGCGGAGAGCACGTAGCAGAGCGTCGGGACGCCGAGGCGGTTCGTGATGCTCACCGGGATCCTCCCAGGGGCGGCGCGGGCGCACCCCTTCCTTCCGGCGGTGACCGGACCCCACATTCCACCCCCCGGTGTTCACGCGCCTGTCATGGAGGGGGGGCGTCGCGGGATAGGCCGCTGTTCGGTGCGGGAGCCGCCGGGGGGGGAGGATGGGGGGCGCGGGGGGAAGGGGCCCGATGGACCGGCGGTCCGGAAACCGGTGGAGAGGCGGTCGGATCCCCCCCGGTCGGGGGCACGCGGGGATCGCGCGAGGGCGGCGGTCGCGGACGTGGCTTCCCGACGGCATTGTCAACTTGTTGCCACGCGCGCGCAGCAGGTTGAACGGCCGGCCGATAGGGGTTCAGATCACGGGTTGCATGGGCTCTCGGCGGCGACCGGCAGGCCGTCCGGGAACGGAACGAGGTGGCGGGATGACACTCGAGATGGAAGGTCGCAGAGCGGAGGGCGGAGCCGCCGCGGAGGCGCTCGCGCGGTTCGAGACGACACCGCACGGCGTGCTCGTGGTGGCACCCGACCTGACGATCCAGTTCGCGGACCCCTTCTCGCGCGACCTCTTCGGCTACGCGGACGGCGAACTCGTCGGTCGGCCGCTGATCCAGGTCTTGCCGTCGAGCGACATACGGCTCGCCTCGCCCGAGGTCGGGCAGCCTCCGCGCCTCTCCCAGCTCCGCGGCCGGGACCGCGACGGCACGGCCCTGGATCTCGAGGTGGCCATCGCCCGGGGCGGGAGCCCCGACGGCGACCTGCTCGTCGCGGTGCGGGAGGTCGCCTCCCCGACGGCGCGCCAGGAGCACGAGCGCCGGGCCTACCTCGTGAAGGTGCTGGGGCGATTCGCCTCCCGCACCTGCCACGACCTCAAGAACCACCTGATGGCGCTGACCGGTTACACCGAGCTCGCCCTCGGTCGGTTGGAGCGCGACCCGGAGAAGGCCCGACAGATGCTCGGGCAGGTGCTGGAGGCATCGGATCGGGTGCTCGCGTACGTGGACCGGATCCACGCGCTGGGCCGCGGGAAGCCCGAGGGGGTCGAGCCCTATGAGCTGACGAACCTGCTCGGCGAGATCGAGCCTCGGCTCCGGGCCGAGGCGCCCCCGAACATCCGGCTGGTGTTCGACGTGGCCGACACCGAGTGCTGGGCCCAGATCGAGCCCGAACGCCTCTTCCAGGGGCTTCGCACGCTCATCGAGAACGCGGCCGAGGCGAGTGAGGACGGCGCCGAGGTGCTCGTCAAGGCGGGCACCACGGTGGTCCGGACCACGGAGGCCCTCCCGGACCTCCCCCCCGGCTCCTACATGGCGATCGAGGTGGCCGACCAGGGCTCGGGCATGGATCCCGACACCCGCTCGCACCTGTTCGAGCCGTTCCTCGTGGACGGGCGGGACCGCGACCGCGGCCTCGGGATGGCCACGCTCTATGCGTTCTGCCGCAAGCTCGGCGGTGGGATCGTCGTGGACACGTATCCCGGTCGCGGCACGACGATCCGCGTGCTCTTCCCGCGCTGCGAACGTCCGGATCCCGCCTGGCTCGGCCGCCACCGGTCGGGCGGAACGACCCGGGCGGAGGGCCTGCCGCCCCAGGGCACGGTGCTGGTGGTGGACGACGTTGCCGGCGTGCGGGACATCGCCCGCGAGGCGCTGGAGGAGGCGGGGTACCGCGTGATCGTCGCGGCGGACGGCGCGGAGGCCCTGACGATCGCCGGGAGCGAGGTCGCGAACGATCTCTCCCTCCTGCTCACCGACGTGCTGATGCCGGGGATGAGCGGCCCCGAGCTCGCCATGACCTTCGCCGAGCGCTTCCCCCAGGTCCCCGTGCTGTTCATGTCGGCGTACTCCCGCGAGCCGCTGCCGGCCCGGATCGCCGGCCGTCCCGTCCCCTTCCTGGCCAAGCCCTTCACCCCCAAGGAGCTGGCGTCGAAGGTGTCCTCGACCCTGGCGAAGGCGCACTGAGCCCATGACCTTCTCCCACCCGCCCCCGGGACGCGCGGCACCCAGCCGGGGCAGCGCCGGGTCCCCCGAGGCGCCCGTCGCGGGCCCCCGGACCACGATCCTGGTCGTGGACGACATCCCCGCCGTCCGCGAGGTGACCCGCCTGGCCCTGGAGGGCGCGGGGTACGCCGTCCTCGAAGCCGACGACGGCGAGGCCGCGCTCGCGGCGATCGAGGCCCGGTGCGGCCGCGTGGACCTCGTCTTGACCGACGTGGCCATGCCGGGGATGGACGGCACCGCCCTGGCGCGCGAGACCCACTCGCGCTGGCCGCACATCCCCATCCTGTTCGTCTCGGCGAACCGCGCCTTCCGCCCGCCGCCGGGCCCCCGCGGGGAGGTGGACGCGTTCCTCCCCAAGCCCTACCGCCCGGCGCAGGTCGTGCGCGTCGTCGCGGAAGAACTCGCTCACCACGCCCGCGTGGCCTGAGCGCGTCCCTCCGGACGGCATCGGCGGGGGGCACCGCCCCGGACGCAAGCGGGAGGCCGGAGGACCCCGCGGGTACGCTCTGCAGCCATGACGGCGACCACGTTCCTCCTGCTCGCCGCGGCGGTCTCCGTGGCGCTCCTTCTCGTCATGCACCTGAGGCTGAACCGCCGCCAGGAGTCGCTCCATCTGCGGTTCGCCTCCCTCGAGCAGACGCAGAAGAAGGACGCGCAGCAGCTCCGCGCGCGCGTGGACGAGCTGCAGGGGCTGCTCCGCGGCGTCGAGGAGGGACTCCTCCCGTCGGTGGGCGGCCTGGAGGAGACGGTCGCGGGGCTCGAGCAGAAGCTCCGGGCGCTCGGCGCGGCCGGCGAGGCCGCGAACCGGCTCGGCGAGGCGCGCGCCGAGCTCCAGGCGATGACCGCCGAGGCGCGCGCGCGGATCGACTCGCTCGCCGCGGGCATCGACGACGCCCAGGGCCGGGCGCGCCGCGTCGAGGCCCAGGTCGCGCAGGTCCGCGAGGTCCTCGGCGAGCGGATCGGCCGGCTGGAGCACCGGCTGGGCGGATCCCCCCGTCGCGAGGAGGGGACGAGAGGAGGCGACACGGCACGGGGAGGGCCATCGCCGCCGCGCGGTTCGCCTCCCGATGCGCCGGGCGCCGACGAGCCCTCGCCCCCCTCGTCCACGCAGGTGACCGTCGGCGGGTTCACCTACGAGGGCGAACTGACCGAGCCCCCCCACCCCGGGCTCGTCGGTCTCCTGATCCTCGTCTCCTCGCTCGCGGGGCTCACGATGCTCTTCCACCTCCTCGGCTTCGGCCGCTGAGCAGGGAGCGCGCGTCCCCGACCATCGCGGGGCGGCTATCCTCCTCGCTTCGGAGGTGACGCCCCATGCACAAGTCCGTGCAAGACCTGCTCGAGTTCCGCGACGACGGCCCCGTCACGAAGAAGGTCGCCGAGACGGACCGCACGATCTGGACGCTCGTGTGCCTGAAGCCAGGGCAGGCGCTCCAGCCGTTCACGCACCGCCGCCGCGAGGCGTTCGTCTACTGCCTGAAGGGGGGCGTCCGCATCACGCCGGGCGCGGGCGAGGTGGAGCTCCGCGCGGGGGATCTCGCCACCTACGACGGATCGGCGCCCGCGGGCCCGAGCAACCCCGGCACCGAGGACGCCGCGTTTCTCGTCACGTTGGTGCGCAAGAAGGGCGACTGAGAGAACGTGAAGAAATCGAAGTCCGGGGCTTCGGCCGGCTGCGGAACCACGATGCCGCGTTGCTCGTCGTCAGCGCCCCACGGCGGGGTCGCCTCCTCCTCACGCCTTGCCTCGCGGCCCCTCGCTCGGCCTCGGGCCCTCGGCCCATTTCTTCACGCCCTCTGAGCGTACGGCGGGGGGCGGCGCGTGTGCCGTCGCTCCGGTTCGCGAGCGGCAGGAGCGTCCCGTCGAGCTCCCCGGCGCATGCCCCCGAGGCACGTCCGTCCGCGATCGCCCCGCCGGAGGGGGAACGGAGACCCCAGGGGGACGACGCCGCGGACGATCGTACGCAAGGAGGACGAAGGGGGCTGACCGCCCCCCGCCCGGCGGGCCGCCCTCGCCAAGGGATGGGAACGTCCGGTACGCGCCCCTACCGGCCGCCTTCGGTCATGTGGCGGAGGTCGAGGGCTGCCTTCAGCTTCTCCGGGGGGAGGAGCTTCTCCTCGGTGGCGAGGTCGGGGATCGTGCGGCCGCTCTCGTAGGCGCGCTTGGCGAGCTTCGCCGCGGCGTCGTAGCCGATCTGGGGGGCCAAGGCCGTCGCCAGCATGAGGCTCTGCTCGACGAACGCCGCGATCCGCTCGTCGTTGGGCTTCAGCCCGCGGACGCAGCGGTCGTTGAAGCCGTCCACGGCGCCGGAGAGGACCTCGATGCCGTCGAGCATCGTGTCGGCCAGCAGCGGGAGGGTGACGTTCAGCTCGAAGTTGCCCGCCGCGCCGCACGCGTTCGCCGTCGTGACGTAGCCCTGGACGAGCATGCAGGCCATCATCAGGCTCTCGCTCATCACGGGGTTCACCTTGCCCGGCATGATCGAGGAGCCCGGCTGGACGGCGGGGAGCAGCAGCTCGCCGATCCCGCAGCGCGGGCCGCTGCCGAGCAGGCGGACGTCGTTCGCCACCTTGAAGAGGGCGGAGGCGGCGGAGCCGAGCGCGCCCGCGAAGAAGACGACGCCTCGCGGCCGGCGAGCTGCTCGCAGTAGTTGCGCGCGGGCGCGGACGGGCAGGCCGCGTCTTCTCGGAGAGGAAGGCGATCGCCCGGGAGGGGAACTGCGGATGGGTGCCGATGCCGGTGCCCACGGCCGTGCCGCCGAGCGCGACCTCGAGCAGGCCGTCGTAGGCGAGCGAGAGGCGCTGGCACGAGTGCGCGACCTGCGCGGCGTAGCCCTGGAAGACCTGGCCCATGCGGATCGGCGTCGCGTCCTGGAGGTGCGTGCGGCCGACCTTGACGATGTCGTCCCACGCCTCGGCCTTGTCGAGCAGCGTGGCCGCGAGCGCGCCCAGCGCCGGGATCAGGCGCTCGCGGGTCATGCTTGGCGATTCCGATGTGGAGTGCCGTGGGGATGACGTCGTTCTACGACTGCCCCATGTTCACGTGATCGTTCGGGTGGACGGGCTTCTTCGCGCCGGGCTCGGAGCCGAGCCGCACGTTGGCGAGGTTGGCAGAGCACCTCGTTCATGTTCATGTTCGTCGAGGTGCCCGAGCCGGTCTGGAAGACGTCGATCGGGAACTCGTCCGGGTGCTGGTCCTGGATCACCTCGTCGGCGGCCGGGCGATCGCGTCGGAGAGCTCTCCATCGAGGAGCCCGAGCTCGGTGTTGGCGCGGGCGGCGGCCCACTTGATCGCCGCGAGCGCGCGGAGGAAGGGCCGGCGCATCCGGCGCCCCGACACCTGGAAGTTCTGGAGCGGCGCGCTGCGTCTGCGCCCCCCACATCCGCTCGGCGGGGACCTCGACCTCGCCCATGGAATCCCGCTCGACGCGGTGGGAGTCCGACATCCTGGCCTCCATCTCGACCGGCCCTCGTACCCCTGGAATCTACTGCTCGACCCGTCCCCCACCCCCAAACCGTACGGAGCCCGCCTCCGAAACACGCCCGTCGCCATCCGACAGAGGGGAGCCTGGGGCGGGAACCGCCCCCTCCCGTTTGGAGGTTCGCCCGCGCGTGCCGAAGGGCCGGGGTCCGACCGAGCCCCGTCCCGCGACGCGATGGGATGGATCGGGAGCCGGGCCCCGTGGCGGACCCGGTGGCGTCAGAGGTCCACGATCAGGCTGTTCAGGACCGACGGGGCGTCCAGGGGCAGGGCGTAGCGCCGGGTGGGACCGGTCACGGCCTTGTCCGACTTCTGGCTCTCCTCGCTCGCCACGCCGACGAGGACGATGGGGAGTTGGCGGGTCGCGCGGTCCGCGCGGAGTTGGACGGCGGCGTGGCGGCCGCGCTCCGGCTGCTCGGCCATGTCGATCACGATGAGATCCGGCCGGAAGTCCCGGATGGTGTTGCCGAGCTCCCCGCCGGGTTCGCAAGAGCGCACCCGGTGGCCCTCCGCCTCCAGGACGGCCGCCGCCCGCTGGATCCGCGGGGGGTTGAATCCCAGGATCCAGATCTTGCGAGGGACGACGGGCGGTCGGGGTTCGCGCACGCTGCTCGCGACGTGGGGCGTTTCGGCCTGCGACTGGCTCACGACGCGTCGTCCTCCCGGGTCGGGGGAAAACGCCGGAGTGTAGCGCTCCGCCGACGGGGGCACGACGTTCGGGAGGGGTGGGTGGCGACGATGGGCCTCAATCCTGGCCGCCGGTGGCGGGCTGGGCCGTCGCGGCGCCCTCCGGGGCCTCGGCCTTGGTGATCTCGTCGCGAATCCGGCGGACCCAGCCCTTGGGAAAGCGCTCGATCGGGACGCAGAGCCCGAGCGACTCGGTCGTGCCGAGCGTCGCGGCGGCGAGGCCCACGAGGCGGCCGCCCGCGTCCACGACCGGCCCGCCGCTGTGGCCCGGGGCGACCCAGGCGTCCGTCTTGATCCAGGCGGGGCCGGAGGGCTGCCGCTCGAGCCCGGCCACGATGCCGTGGGAGAGGACGACCGCCGTGCGGATGCAGTCGCTCCCGACCTGGGGGTAGCCGGCGACGTAGAGCTCCTCGCCGACGCGGACCTTCGGGTCCTTCGCGATCGGGACGTAGGGGAAGCGCATGGCGTCGCCGACCGGCCGCCCGAACACGTCCTTCAGGGGCGCCAGCAGGACGAGGTCCCGGTCCTCGTCCTCCTCCACGATCTTGGCGAAGAAGGTCTGGACGGGCGGCACGTCGAGCGTCTGCGGAAAGGCCACGAGGATCTTGTCGCGCTGCAGGCGCCCCGTGCCGTCGGTGAACTGGAGGCAGTGGCGGCAGGACATCACGAGGCCGGTCGGCGTGAGGCAGACGCCGCTGCCTCCGCTGCAGTCCCCGATCGTGATCTCGACGGTGGCCGCCGCGGTGCGCTCCGCGGGGGTGAGGTCGTCGCCCGTGTAGACCGGCGGCCAGACCAGGTCGTCGGGCAGCGTCGGCCGGCGGTCGAACGCCACCGCGAGGCGATACCGCACCTCCTTGTCCCAGGTGGCGCGGTTGAGCACGCCGAGGCGGAACGACGTGGCCTTCTGCAGCGCGGGCCGGAACTCGACGCCCAGGTACTCGTCCACCTGCGCGGTGAAAGCACGCGCGTCGATCGCGCCGTCCTCGGGGCGGGCCAGGAGGAGCTCGAGCGGGCCCGTCGCCCCGAGGAGCTGGGCGTGCAGCGAGCCCGTCCCCGCGGGTACGTCCACCTGGTACCAGGTGATGCCGCTCTCCTCGACGCGCACCACGCCGCGCACCCACGCGTCGGGCGTCAGGGCGGGGAGGTCCTTCTTCCCCCACGTGTAGAGGTCCTCGTCCGTGGTGAGACGCCGGAGCGTCATGATCACCTCGACCGGCGTTTCCGGGTCGAGCAGGACGATCTCGGCGTGGTACGTCCCCGCGGGGAGGTTCTCCGTGCCGGCGACGACGAGGCGCTCGATCGGCGCGGTCGACATCGCGAGCCACTGCGCGTCCTCGTCCTCGTGCCGGGGCGGGATGCCGCGACGGACGTGGATGTCCACGTCGCGGCCGTACGCGTTGGCGGCCTCCAGCACGAAACCGCGGATCGGCTTGGGGACTTCGATCCGGAGGCGCCGCACGTCGGGACCGTCGCGGCCGCCCAGGATGAACGGCAGCGGCGTCCCCACGTCCAGATGGGGACTCGGTGGGATGGGAAGCGTGCCCCCGTCCGGGAAGGTCATCGACATCCTTGCGACGCACGGGACGGGGCGCGACGGCCGGGACGGCGGCGCGAACGTGAGGATGTACGTACCCCCGGGGGCTTCGTCGGACTCGAGCACGAGCCTGCCCTGGCGCGAGTCGCCCCTGCGCCGGAAGCCGTTCGGCCCCTCCATCTGGAACTGGAGCCCCCCGGGCGGCGGGGGCACCAGCTCGATCGTGCCGCGCGTCGCGCGCGCCGGGAGGTAGGTGCGCAGGCGGGCCGTCCGACGCGGTCCCGAGAGCGTGATCGGGATCTCCGCGCCGGGGAGGATCGTCCGTTCGCCGCCCCGCCGGTCGACGAAGGCGATCAGCTCGAACCCGACCGGCCCGGTCTGGGGGAACGGGTTCTCGATCGTGACGTACCACGTGCCCGCCTTCAGCGCGGGCCCCTTCTCACCGCCCAGGACGATCACCTCGTGGCGCGACGGGGAGAACGCCGACGCGTCGGCGGTCTCGGCGAAGTCGGGCTCGGCCGGTCGGTCGCGGCGGAGGAAGAGGTCCACGTCGCGGTCCGCGGAGACGAGCACGCCGAGCTGCGTCGCGCCCTCGGGCACTTCCACGCGTCCCAGCCACGCGCGCTCGCCCTCCAGGAGCTCGCCCCCCACCGCCACGCCGTCGGCGAGCACGGACAGGGCGTCGGCGCGCGCCGGATCGACCCGGACGCCGGGAACCAGCAGGAGGAGCACCGTGGCGAAGGGCAGCAGGCGTCGGCCCGACATGCGACGTATGAAACGCGGAAGTCGGAGGGTCCCCTAGAACGAAGCTCCTCGCTTTCATGGTTCCCGCGAACCCGCCCGTCAGTTCGAGGCGCGGCGCAAGAGCGCGTAGCCCTCCCAGCCCTTGCCCTCGAGCTCCAGCCGGACGACGGTCGGCTCCCGGACGCGGAAGCGGAGCGACGGCCCGAGCCCCGCCACCCGGGCCAGGGCCAGCCCGCGGGAGGGGCGGAAGGCGAGACGCTCGTCTCCCACCGTCCGCACCCGCATGGAGACCGGCGCGGGACGGCGGCCCACCGCCACGTAGAGGTAGTCCCACCCCGGCATGCACACCCCCAGGCCGATCGCCTTCCAGCCGCCCTCCCCCCGGGCGGAGACCGTCGGATCGAGGCCCGTGCCCAGGAGGAGCGGCGCGCCCCGGACCGCCTCCGCGCCGTAGACGCGGAGCCTCGCGCCCTCCAGCCGCCGCTCCAGGAAGCGGTACGTCCCGCTCCGGTGCGGCTGGAACCACACGAGCGCCGCGCTCTCGGGCGTGCGCATGCTGGCCCGCCGGCCGAGCGTGGAGATCGGGTCGCCCTGCGTGACATGCCAGTCCCCGCCGCGAAGGACCACCAGGGCGTGCGGGTCGTACGCCGGCGCCCGGGGCAGGTAGAGCACGGCGAGATCGCCGGGGTTCGCCCGGAAGGCCAGCGGCGGCGCGTCCAGCGTCCCCCGCACGACCGCGGGCTCGGGCGCCCCGGCCGCCGCGTCCTCGTCGGGCTCCTTCCGCCCCGCCTCGTCCAGACGCACGCCGTAGGTGCCGCCCGCCCCGTCCACCGCCTGGACCTCCAGCACGAGGAGGGGAGGGCTGTCGCCGCCGGCCGCCTCGGGGGCCGCGAAGGCGACGGTGGGCCAGGGCCTCTCCCCGGTGGGCGACGCCTCGGCGAGGACCGTCCCGTCCTTCGCCGCCACCACGCGCAGCACGAGGGGCCCGGAGGTCCCCGGGCGGGAGTGGACCTCGTAGCGCTTTCCCGCCGCCACGTCGAGCCGCCAGCGGTTCGTCTCGTCCACCCAGAGCGAGCCGACCCGGGCGAGCGTCTCCCCGGGCACGAGGTGGCGGCGGTGGGCGTCGGTCGGCCGGTCCCCCGGGCCCAGGGTCTCCAGCTTCACGCGCCCGCGGCCGGTCAGCACGGAGAAGCCCTTGACCCGGACCTCGTAGACGCCGTCGATCTCCGCGTCGAAGGTCAGCCGCGCGCGCGGGCGATCGCTCCCCGCCGCCGGGGCCGCCGCCTCCTCCCCGCCGTCGGGCGGCGCGTCGAGGCCCGAGTCCGCCCGCCACCGGGTCGCCTCGCCGGGGCCCACCTCGACGAGCACGCGCGAGAGCGTGCGCCCCTCGGCGACGACGCGGTAGCGGCAGCCGGCCACCACCTCGAAGAGGAACGCCGCGGTGCGACCGGGGGCGTCGATGCGGAAGGTGCGCCACGTCCCGTCCGCGTCGAGTTCCCGCCCCGGGGCGCCCACCGACGCGCCGGCGAGCAGGGCGAGGAGCAGGAGGGATCCGGCGGTGGTCAAGCGGCGCCGGCGCGGATAGGGTGCCCCCCCATGCTCGATTCCGCCGCGTCGTCCGCCCAGATCGCCGTCCATGGTCTCCTCGTCTGTCGGAACGTCGAACCCGGCCCGGATGGCCAGGTGACCCTCGAAAACGTGCTGGAGGTGATCGCGCTCGACGCGCTCCCGGGCGACGCCGGGCCGCTCACCTTCGTCGCCTTCCTGAGGAATGTCCCGCCGGGCCCCGCCAAGGCCGCCTTCGTGATCCGCTCCGCCGCGGACGGGGGGCCGGAGTTCGCGCGGCTCCCGCTGGAGTCGAACGTCCCCGAAGGCTTCGCCCGGCGGCAGCTCGCGCTCCAGATCCGCCTTCCGAAGCTCCCGGTCACCCAGGGCGGGTGGTTCGAGGTCGTGTTCGAGTGGGAAGGCGCGCCGCTGGCCCGCACCCGCTTCGCCGTCGGCGCGCGCTCGGGGACGGGGGGGACGTGAGGCGCCCGTCGCTTCACGTCTGGATCTTCCTCGCGATGGGCCTGGGCGCCGCCGCCGGGCTGGCCCTCCACGCCGCCCCGGACCACGGCGCCGCCGGGTACGGCGCGCTCCTCTGGTGGCTGGGGCTGATCGGCAAGGGCGTCTTCATCGGCGCGCTCAAGATGATCATCGGGCCGCTGATCCTCGCGAGCATCGTGGCCGGGGTCACGAGCATGCCCTCCTTCGCGGAGACGGGGCGCGTCGGCGTGAAGGCGCTGGTCTACTACCTCGCCACGACGAGCATCGCGGTGGCGATCGGCTTGGGTCTGGTGCTGACGATCCAGCCGGGCAAGCGGGCGAGCAGCCAGGAGATCCGCGCCTCGCGCAAGGCCGAACTCGACCGGCGACGCGAGGAGTACCGCCGCGAGACGGGTCGGGATCCCACGGCGGAGGGGAACCGCGCCGCCTACCGTGGCTGGCTCGCCGTGAAGGAGAGCGCGGGGAGCGGCACCGACGCCGAGCGCCTGCGCCGCGTCGCGGCGGAAGGCGCGAAGACCACGGGGGACATCTTCCGCGAGAGCGTGGTGGACCAGCTCCTGATGAACCCGTTCCGCTCGCTGGCGGAGATGAACTCGCTGGGGGTCATCTTCTTCGCGATCGTCCTCGGCCTCGCGTGCGTGGCGCTCGGGAGCGTGGCGGCGCCGGTCACGTCGTTCTTCCAGGCGGCGAACGAGGTGATCCTGTGCATCACGGGCTGGATCATGGCGATCTCGCCCCTGGCGATCTTCTGCCTCGTGGCCTCGCTCCTGGCGGAGAAGGGGCCGTCCGTCTTCGGCTCGGTCGGCTGGTACGTGGGCACCGTGATCGGAGGCATCGGCATCCACGTGGTGGCGCTGCTCGCCATCGTCGCGCTGGTCGGTCGCATGAACCCGCTTCGGTTCCTGCGGGGGATCCGCGAGGCGTGGGCCATCGCCTTCGCGACGCGCTCGAGCGCGGCGACCCTGCCCGTCACGATGCGAAACGTCATCGAGAAGCTGGGCGTGTCGCCGAAGGTGGCGGAGTTCACCCTTCCCGTCGGCGCCACGGTGAACATGGACGGCACCGCGCTCTACGAGGGCGTGGCGGTGATCTTCCTGATCCAGATCTACGGCGGGCTCGACGACGTCACCATCGCGCTCGGCGGCGCGATCACGCTCGTGATCTTCATCACGGCGGTGCTCGCCTCGATCGGGGCGGCCGCCGTGCCCGACGCGGGGCTCGTCACGATGGTGCTCGTCGCGACCGCGGTGGGCCTCCCGGTCTACTACATCCCGCTGGTCTTCGCCGTGGACGCCTTCCTCGACATGTTCCGCACCTCCACGAACGTGATGGGCGACGCGGTGGGCGCCGTGGTGGTGGACCGCCTGGAAGGCGCGCGCCTTCGCCCCGCCCCGCCGGCGTAGCGTCGGGCCGGACCGGGGCGATAGCCCCCCTCCGGTACGGATGGGCAGCGACGGCGGGGCGCCCGGGCCGGCGGCTTGCTCCCGGGGAACCTCCCGCCCCCACCGGCCGTCTCCCGAAGGAACCCAGGCACCGGGGACGGTTCCACCCGGCCCGCCGTTCGCATTAGCTTGGGCTCCGCTCCCGCGCGGGGAACCGGCCCCGCCCCACAGCAAGGGGAGAAGACCATGAAACAGGCGCTTCGTTTTGCGGCCGTCATGACGGCCCTGGCGCTCGCCGTTCCCACGGTCGCCGAGGCCCGCGGCGGTGGACTCCGCCACGGCGGCGGCGGCAGCAGCGGCCGGATCTTCTCCGGCGGATCGAACGGCGGGGGCGTCCGCAGCGGCGGGTTCGCCCGGTCGGGCACGCCCAGCCGCTCCTTCTCCACGCCCCGGTCCACCACGTTCTCGGGGGCCCGCTCCGGCGGCTTCGCCCGGGGCTTCGCCTCCTCCGCGACCACCCCCCCGTCCCATGCCGGCGCGACCGCCCGGGTCATGAGGACCGCGCCGAGCCGCACGTTCCGCTCCTACCAGGGCGCCTCCACGACCACCACCGCCCCCACCACGACCCGCCGCGTCTTCGGCAACCAGGGCTGGCGGTCCTCCTCCTCGGGGGCGACGACGAGGACGACGGCTCCCCGGATCGGGGACCGGGTGATCACCCAGAACGGCCGGTCCACCTTCTTCCGCTCGGGTCAGACCTCCGTGGCGCCCACGGCCGGGGCCTCGGGGCTGCGCGCCCGGGCCACCACCGGGACCCGGACGACGACCCGCCGGATCGACGGCCAGGCGCTGGAGCGCCTCCGTAGCTGGAGCGGGAACCGCACCGTCGGCACGCCGACGGGCATCGGGACGACTGTCCGACAGGGGACAACGGCGTCCACGCCAGGGGACACCAGCGGGCGTCTCCGACAGGCCCTGGCCGGCCGCACGGTCCGCCGCGGCACGACGAACACCGGGACGACGGCCCCCACCCTGCGCGAGCGCCTCTCGAACCGCTTCGGCGGCCAGGCGACGACCACCACGGGGACCGACGCCACGGCCCGCATCGCCCGGCTCCGCTCCAGCCTGCCGACCCGGACGACGGGGGCGGGCAGCGCCGCCCCGGACTACCGCCGCGGAGCGGTCGTACGCTCCGGGGGCATCCGCACGGGCGGGGTCCGCAGCGGGGCGGCGACGACCCTCCGCTCCGGCTCGTTCCCGACCGGCGCGATCCGGCGCAGCAGCGCCGAGTCGCTGGCGTCCCGAGCCGGGGTCCGCCACGGCGGCTCCCACTACTTCCGCGGCACGGACCGGGCCGGCGTGCGCTACGGCGGCGGCTACGCCGCGATCCACTCCGGATCCGCGCGGGCCGGCGTGCGCTACGCCCGCAACTACCCGGCGTACTACTCGGGGCTGCGGGGTGGCTGGTACTACAGCTACGGCGACACCTCCTACTACCACGACTGGTACGGCTTCCGGTACTACGGCTACTACGCGCCGGCCGCCTACGGGGGCTTCTGGGGCGTCTACTGGAACCCGTGGTGGTACAGCAGCTACGCCCCGTATTGGGGCTGGTCGCTCCCGCCGTTCGGCTTCGGCGTCGTCTACTACGCGAACGACTACACGTGGCTTCCCAGCACGACCTACGTCGAGCGCCCGGTCGTCGTGCAGCAGAACGTGGTCCTCCAACCGGGCCAGCGCGTGATCGTGGACGAGAACGGCAACGTCGTCGTCGTCCAGGACGCGGAGGCCCCGACGGCGCCCGCCGAGGGGCCGGCCCCCACCGCGCCGCTCGACCAGCCGAAGGCGCCCGGCGTGGCCGAGTTCCAGGCCGGCATCGAGGCGTTCAAGGCCGGCGACTTCGAGACCGCGTTGAACCACTTCCGCGACGCCGCGAACGCCGACGAGACGAACGGCGAGGCGTGGATGGCCGTGATGCACGCCGCGTTCGCCGAGGGCGAGTACAAGGAGGCCGCCGGCGCGCTCGCCGTCGCGGCCGAGCTGGGCGCCTTCCCGCGCGGCTACCGCTTCGACCCGCGCCCGATCTACCCGGATCCGCGGGTCTTCGAGGGTTCGTTGGCGCTGCTCGACCGGCACATCGCCGAACACCCCGACGACGGGGATGCGCTGCTCCTGCGCGCGTACTTCCACGTCGCCGCCGGCGAGCGCTCCGCGGCGCAGACGCGGCTGAACCAGGTGCTGGATCTTCGCCCGGACGACCCGACGGCTCCGATCCTCACGATCGCGATGCTGCCGCCGGCCGAGCCCCAGAAGGCGGAAGGCCAGGCCCCCGCGACGCCCGTCGCGCCCCTCCCCGCGCCCACGAAGTAGACGCGGGCAACCCGACCGATTCCATGCAGCGGCCCCCGCCGGGATGCGGCGGGGGCCGCTTGCCGTAGGGTGGGGGGTGAGCCGCCCCCCCGGACGCGGGGCGGCAAGGACGCGGGATCAGCCCGATGAGCGCACAGAGGCGGCGGCGCCGGCACACGGAAGGGACCGGCGGGGACGAGCGCGCGACGACGCGGGAGCGGGCGAAGATCGTCCCCTGGCGCCGGCGTGCCCGCGAGCTCCTCCGCCGGCTCCGCGACTGGGTCCGCGAAGAGCACGGCCCCGCCGTGGAGGAGTACTTCGTCCTGCGGTTCGGCGACCGGCTCCGGGAGACGCCCGTCGCGGACCTCGAACGCGCCTTCGACGACTTCGCCTTCTCGGGGGGGACTCCCCCGGACGGGCGCTCCCTCGTGGCGGTGTTCGCCGAGGACGCACCGGGCCTCGAGAAGGAGGAGCGCGATCTCGTCCGGTCCTGGGAGGAGAGCCGCCAGCGCGGCGTCTACCTGCTCGACCGGTGCCAACGCGACCTGATGATCCTCTGGGACCCGCTCCGGGGCGGGCGGATGACCTTGCACCTCCTCGAGCGGATGGCGCGCGGCTATGCGGCGGGGCTCCGCCGCGGCGCCGTGATCGTCGCGACGACGATGCCCTACGCGGATCGCACGATCGCCCTCGGCGAGGTGGAGACGTGGACGGACGACGAGGCCCTCCGTGTCTTCCGCCAGGAGGTGCGCGAGAGCGGCCGCACCTGGCACGACCTGCCGAAGCCCTCGCCGTCGTAGCAGAGCGGCCCAAGGGCCCGTCCGTGGATGGCTGTCGCCCTCTCCACTCGCCTTCACGCCGTCCGCGGCCCTTCCTCCGTCGCGGATTCCTCCGCGTCGCTGGCGCTTGGCCCGAAGGATCCGCTCCCTCGTCATGGCCACATCCGACGCGTAGCGAAGCGTCTCTCCCAACACCTGTTCCCGGCCGGGAGCTACGGCGTGCGGAAGGCGCCCGTCCCGCCGTGGCCGATCCGGTTGTCACCGGCACAGCCGCCGCTGTAGATCGGATCCGTGTAGACGGTGCCCGTGGCGTCCGGGCAGCAGTGCTTGGGCAGCACGCCCTGGACGGATGCCTTCGTCTCGTCCCAGACGCAGCAGGCCTGGCGGCAGCCGAGAAGAGGGGAGGCCGCTACCAGCAGGAGGAGGCCGAGGAGGAACGCGCGCTTCATGGGGGGACTCCGACGCCGGTCATCGGGCGCCATCGTCCCCCATCCCTCCGACAGGTCGAAGGGGGGAGGGGATCCTCCCGCACGGACCCGACCTCGTCCCCCCTCGGACTTCCGACCTACGCGGCCGGCCGTCGCCCGAGCGTGGGACCGTCTTCCCGCGTTCTCAGGCCGCGCTCTCGGGCCGTTGGAGCTTCCAGAGCTCGCGCTGCGACGTCGCCAGCTCCTGCGCCTCCTTCTCGATCGCCTCGATCTCCTCACGGATGTCGGCGAGCTTCTTCTCGTTCTTGTCGCCGTCCTCGGCGAGGCGGGTCTCCTTGTCCCGGAGGACCTTCATCTCGCCGGCGAGCTTGTCCTGCTCGTTGAGGATCTTGATGTGCTTCTTGACGATGCTCTCGAGGTTGGCGTCGTAGCAGCTCTTCGCCGCGTGCTTCATCGCGCCGAAGAGCTTGGACGCCTTGATCTTGCGGGGCCCGAGGACCGTGATCTTCTCCTTGACGGGATCGATCACGAGCACGCGCGGGACGTCCTTCCCTTCTCCGGCGATCAGCGGGTCCTTCGCGGCGTCCTCCGGTGCGATCCGGACCGCGCGGAAGGCCTTCATCCCCAGCGCGACCTTCTCGTTCTTGAAGACCACGTCCTCGATCTTGTCCATCGTGTCGTCGTCGGCGCTGGCCGCGCCGTAGACGAAGACCACGAGCGGACGATCGAAGGTCTCGAAGAGCGAGGGAGCCTCGGCCGGCTCCGGCTCCGCCGCCGCCTCGCCCGTCACCACCGCGGCGGGCTTGACCAGGTACTGGACCTGTTCCCACCGGACCTCCAGCTCCGCCAGACTGGCGGGCGAGCGACCGCTCTGGCCGCTCCTTCCGCCGCCGCATCACCCCGCGTCGGCGGGGACCGCGCCCACGAAGCCGACCGCGAGGGCGATGGCCAGGACCACGAGCAGGACGGAGGGCTTCATGGGGTTCTCCACGGCGTGGAGAGCCATCGCCCTCCGCGCTGGCCCCCCCATCTTCCAGCGGCCTTGGCGATGGGACAACCCCTGGAAGATCAGGACGAACGTCCTACACTCCGGGGTCCGGACACGACGCGAGGCGGACGCCGCGGGGCGTCCGCCTCGGTCGGGGAATCGGGGAGTGGCCCGTTTCGGGCCGGTGGCATCAGGCCGACGCGCGCTCCCGGGGCGTCAGCTTCCAGAGGTCGGCCTGCTTCTGCTTGAGCTCTTCCTGCTGCTTGCGCACCGCGGCGAGCTCCTCGCGGACCTCCGCCAGCTTCTTCTCGTTCTTGTCGCCCTCTTCGGCAAGGCGGCCTTCCTTGCTCTGGAGGGTCTTCTCCTCGTTCGAGAGCTGGTCCTGCTCGGTCAGGAGCTTCAGGTGCTCCTTGACGACCTTGTCCAGCCGCTCCTCGTAGAAGTGCTTCGCGGCCTTCTCCATCGCCTTGACGAAGGTGCCGGCCTTGAGCTTGCTCTTCTCGAGGACGATCACCTTCTCCTTGATCGGATCGATCACGAGCAGGCGCGGCACCTCTGTGCCCTCGTCGGCCAGGATCGGGTCTCTTTCGAGCTTTTCGGGCGAAATCATGACCCGACGGAACGCCTTCACGCTCAGCCCGACCTTCTCGTCCTTGAAGACGATCTTCTCGAGCTTGTCGTAGTCGTCACCGCCGCCGCCGGGATGGCTCACGAACACCACGACGGGCTTGTCCAGGGTCGCGAAGGGCGAGGCCGGGGCATCGTCCTTGGCTTCCTGGACCGACGTCCCCGTCACCACGGCCTGCGGCTTGAAGACGTAGTCCACGGTCTCCCAGTCGATCTGCAGCGCCGCCAGACTGGCGGACGAACGGCCGTTGCATCACCCCGCTTCGCTGGGGGGCGCCCCCACGAGCGAGAGGGTCAGGCCGAGGAGCAGCGTCAGCGCTGCCACGAGGGTGGTCTTCTTCATGCCGGGTCTCCCGATGCCGCTCCGACTTTCTGCCGTCGGCCCCGATGTTCCGTACCCATCCAGATGATACCCGTGGGATCCATCGGAATCATCGGCCAATCGCCGGCGGGGTCACCAGCCCCGGGTGGAGGGCCGCGCGCCGGGGCTACCCTCCCGTCCTGCCCCCCGCCGGAGCCGCCCATGACCCACCCGCCGAAGACCTTCGCCGCCCACGATCCGGGCATCGCCCCCTACGTGGAAGCGCTCCTCCACCCCGAGGACGCCGTCCTCGCCCGGATCCGGGAGAAGAGCCTCGCGGCCGGGCTCCCCGCCATCGCCGTGGGTCCGTTCGACGGCCGCCACCTGGAGGTGCTCGCCCGGGCCGCCGGCGTCCGAAAGGCCGTCGAGATCGGCACGCTCGGCGGCTACAGCGCGGCCTGCCTCGCCCGCGCGCTGCCGAAGGACGGCGTGCTGCACTCCTTCGAACTGGACCCGGAGCACGCCCGCGTGGCGCGCCGGAACCTGGGGGAGGCCGGGCTCGCCGACAAGGTCCGCATCCACGTCGGCCCGGCCCGGGAACGCCTCGCGGACATCGAAGGCGAGGCGCCGTTCGATCTCGTCTTCGTGGACGCCGACAAGGAGGCCTATCCCGCCTACCTCGACTGGGCGGAGGCGCACCTGCGCCCCGGCGGCCTCCTCCTCGCCGACAACGTCTTCCGCAAGCCCCGCGGCCGCCCGCACGCCGACGAGGTCCACGCCTTCAACCAGCGCCTCGCCCGCTCCGGCAACTGGCGCGCGACCTTCCTCCCGATCGAGGACGGCCTCGCCGTCGCCGTCCGCCTCCAACCCTCCGTACGAAGTCAGGACGGAGGTTGAAGCGCTCTCGCCGCCGGGCACCGCGAGGGCGGAGCAACCGGCCGTTCTCGTCCTGACGCCCGGCGCGCGCGGTGCCGGCGTGCGGCGCGGAGTAGCCGCGGTTCTCGTCCTGACTCGGCACGACGGGCCCTTGGGGCCCGGCCGGGAGTGAGTGTTGAGAAAGACGCTTCGCATTCGCGTCGGATGTGGTCACGACGAGGGAGCGGATCCGGAGGCGTAGCGCGAGCTACGCTGAGGAATTCGCGACCGAGGAAGGGCCGCAGACGGCGTGGAGGCGAGTGGAAAGGGCGACCGTCATTCACGGACGGGCCCTTACTGGGGGATGTAGGGGTAGAGGAGCGTCTGGCTCGCGCGGAGCGACTGGGCCTGCTCGGGGGTCAGCTTGCCCATGGCCAGGACGCGCTCGGCCGCGGCCACCTGCGCGCGCGCCTTCGCCTGCATCGCGTCCACGCGCGGGAAGACCAGGTCCTTCGACGTTTCCGAGATGGGCACGGTCGCGTTCGGAATGTCGTCCACCCACTGGCGCCCCACCCACGCGTACGGAGCGAGGTCGGGATCCTCGACGCCCGCCTGCGCGAGCAGGGCCTGGAGGAGCTTGGTCTCCATGTCGGCGCGGTCCTTCGCGCGCACCGGCTGCGTGATGACGTAGACGAGCACGGGCGAGAAGAGGTCGAGCTTCAGCCGCCCCTCGCTCTCGGGCGGGAAGAGCACGGCGCGCTGCTCCGTCGTGAGCACGCCCTTCGCCGAATCGAGGAAGCGGAGCTTCGCGTCCACCTCCTGGACGGTGCGCGCGAGCGCCGGCGCGTCGGCGGCGATCTTCTCCGCCAGGCGGCTCGTCTCGGCCAGCCACGCCTCGCCGAGCGTCTTCAGCGCGATCTCCTGCTCGGGCGAGAGCGGCATGTCGGCGGCCTGGAGCGAAGCGCGGATGAGGTTCGCGATCACCGCGGGGTGCGTGAAGGCGCCGTTGGGGGCCATGTCCTTCGTGTCCGCACCGAATGCGATGGCGAACTGGGCGAGCGGCATGTTGTGCTTCTGGATCTTCTGCAGCATCGCAGGCGGGACCTGTTCGCCCCGGCCGATGACGTCGGGAAGGTCGTTCAGCAGCTTCGAGAGCGCTGTGAGGTGGACCGCCATCTCCTTCCAGTCGGCCTTGTCGAAGCTGGGCGCGGCCTCGGGCACGCCGAAGCGGAACGCCCGCGGGTCGAGCGGCTTGGGGGCGAGCGCCTCGACCTTCGCGTCGAGCTCGGCGACGTGCTGCTCCAGGCGCGCCTTGTCCTGCCGGAGCGAGGCGTTCTCGTCCTCCAACTCCGCGATGCGGACCTTGGGAGCCCCGCGGAGCGTGGGGTCCGGGGCCGGCGGCGGCGCCGTCTCCGTTCCGTGCCGCTCGCCGGCGTCGGCTGCCGACGCGCCCTGCTCCGCACGGTCCACGGCGGCGTGGTCCGCAGTCGTCGGCCCGAGCACGATGGCGCCGAGCGCGCCCCCGATCACGAGTCCGATCACCAGCACGACGAAGAGACGAAGGCCGCTCATCGCGTTCTCCCGGGGGCCAACGGCACCGACACCGTTGGACGCCGGCGAGGATACCTCCCCCGCCCCGCGGCCCGCCACCGCGTCGGAGTGCAGGCACCCCCGACGCGACTCGCAGCGGTGAAGGGGCCCGCTGGTATCGTGGGCGCCCTCGAGGGAAGCCCATCGCGTGACGAACGTCGGCATCTACATCAAGACCTTCGAACGCGACTACCACCTCGCCCGCGCTCTGGTATCGAGCATCCGCCGACACAGCGGGTCCGTACCGATCACGATCGTGCCGGGCGACGGCCACACTCGCTCGCAGATCTGGGGCGAGAACGCCCTGGTCCTCGACGACCCCTTCCTGGAACGCCTCGAGGGCTACTTCAAGAAGATGTGGGTCTTCTTCGGCCCCTACGACCGATTCGTGTACCTGGACGCCGACACGCTCGCGCTGAAGTCGGTGGAGCCGCTCCTTCGCTACGTCGCCGGCCTCGAAGAGCCCTTCTTCGCCGCCTGCCGCGAGTCGAAGTTCGACGCCGCCTACGAAGGGGACGGGGAGGACGCGCGACGGGCGATCGTCCGCGACTCGGTCGGCGACGAGGCGCTGCTGGCGGAACTGGACCCCGGGTGGCGTTCGGAGGGCTTTCGCCCGTTCAACTCGAGCTTCTTCGCGACGCACCGCTCCTACGTCGACAAGCCGACGCTACGAGATGTCTTCGAGCACGCGAACGCGATCAACGAGCGCCACGGGAAGCCCCGGCTGTACCGATCGCGCGAGGGCGTGTTCATGGGGGACCAGGGCCTGCTCAACTACCTGGTCTGGAAGACCGGCGTGCCCCCGCTCTCCCTTCCCGATGTCTTCGTCTGGGGCGGCCGTGCCGACGCGCAGTTGGCGAGCCCGGGAGACTCTCCGCTCGAGCGGGTCTTCGTCACCTGGGCGGGCAACCTCCGCCCCACGCTGATCCGCCGAAGCGTCCCTGCGGGCCGTGAGTGGGCGCGTGACTACGTGCATCACTTCCGCACCAACGGCGGTCCTCTCTCCTTCGTCGGAAACGCCGCCCGGCACGTGGGCCGCGACGAGTGGCTGCGCTTCAGGCGCTGGGCGGCACGCCGTCTGAAGCGGTAGACCGCGCGCACCGGGCCCTCAGTCGGGGTTCGTGGCCCACACCTCCAGCCGCGGGACGAAGCCTCGATCGTCCATCGCCAGCATCGCGGCGATGGCGTGCGCGATCTCGATCGGCCTCAGCTTCCGGTCGCTGGGGGGCCTCTCGCCGCCGCCGAATCCGGTCTGCACCTCGCTGGGATCGATCTGCATCACGCGGACGTCGTGACGGCGGAGCTCCGCACGCCAGCACTCCGTCATGCCCGACAGCGCGAACTTGCTCGCGACGTACGCCGTCCCGCCCGCGAAACCGCGCCGCGCGGCCGTGGACCCCACGTTGACGATCGTCCCACGGCGCTCCTTCACGAAGTGACGGGCCGAATCGCGGGCCACGAGCATGGCGCCGACCGTGTTCGTGGCGAGGAGGTCCTCGAAGCGCGCCCGGTCCATCTCGAGGAGCGGGGCGAAGTACCCGAACGCCGCGTTGTTGATCAACACGTCGTAGCCGCCCAACCGCTCGACGACGGCCTCGACGAGCCGCGCCACGTCGTCTTCGCGCGAAACGTCCGCCCGGATCCCGACGCACCCCAGGGCTTTCGCCGCCGCCTCGAGCCGCCCGGCGTCGCGCCCGCAGATCGCCACCGACGCGCCGCGCTCGGCGAGGTGGCGCGCCGTCTCCAAGCCGATCCCGGCGCTCCCGCCGGTCACCAGCACCTTCGCTTCGTCGAGCTTCACGTCGTCTCCTTCCCGTTCCCTCGCAGCGGCGCCCGGCGGATCACGTGGTCCTCCACGACGCGGCCGGCCCGCACGTGTTCCTGGAGGATCCGCTCCATCACGTCCTCCGTGACCGAGTGGTACCAGACGCCGTCCGGGTAGACGACCGCGATGGGCCCGTTCGCGCACACCCGGAGGCAGTCCACCTTGCTGCGCAGCACGCAGCGGCCTCCGAGGCCCGCCGACGCGCCGGCCGCCACCTGCTTCCCGTCGAGGCCGAGCTCGGCCACGCGGCGCTTCAGGTACGCCCACACCCGGGTCGTCTCCTCCCGCTCCGCGCACTTGGGCGTCGTCTGGTCGGCGCAGAGGAAGACGTGGTGAGCCGCCCGCCCCAGCCCCAGCGTGTCCGCGATCCGGGGCAGGTCTTCGGGATCGACGTGGACGCTCATGGACGGGGGATGGTACCGGGAGCAACAGGCACACCCGTCGCGAGGCGCTCCGGCCTCACGAGGAGGCAGTCGAACTCGATCACCGCCCGCGTACCCTCATCGCACGACACGGGGTACATGCCGACGACCTGGAAGCCCGCGTCCCGGTAGAGGCCGAGCGCCGCGATCCAGTCGGTCATGCCGTCGTAGAGCGGGATCTGGCTCACCTCGCTCTGCATGGCGAGGATCCGATCGGCCATGCTCCCGACACCCCGCAATACGGTGGGGTCGTAGCCCTGCGTGTCCAGCTTCAGGTAGAACCGGGAGACACCGTACCGCGCCCGGATCCGGCCGATTTCCGCCTCGAGCGTGCGCACCGGCACCTCGATCGTCTTCACGATGGCGTTCGTGGGGACGAACTGGGGGGGTTGGTCGTCGCCGGGTCGGAGAAAGGAGCTGAGCTCCTCCCGCTTCATCACGTGGAAGGGCATGCTCCCGGGCTCGTGCCCCAAGGCACACGCCTCGACCGACCAATCGTGCTCGTCGTCGGCCCTCTCCCGGAGCGCCGACGAGAGTTCGGGAATCGGCTCGTAGGAGACGACGAGACCCTCGTACCCGACCTCTCGGCGGATCATCTCGTAGTACTGCCCGCGATTGGCTCCGACGTCGAGGACGCAGTCGATCTCGAGCGCGCCGATCAGGTCCCGGACCTTGAGCGCGAGCGGCCCGTTGAGGGAGAGGTAGCGGCCGTGGCGCTCACGCATCTCGCGGATCTCGGAGGTCTTCGCGAGCGTGTAGCCGCGGCGACCCACCAGACCGTCGAGGACCCGACGACCGAAACCGAGCACTCCCATGTCCGACCTCCGGCTCCCGGGGCGTCCGGACGTCCGGCGCCGCGAGCCACGGAGCGCATCATCGCACTGAAGCAGGCCACCGCTCCGGGCCTCGTCCCTCACCCCTGGTTGCGTCGCGAGTTCGTGGGCCAAGGAGGACGCCCGTGGGGATCCGCTGATGGTGTCCCTTGGCGGCGTTCGCCTCCGATCGGCGCGCCGCACGGCCCCATGGACGGGAACGTCCGGCACCGCACGCTAGGTCCGGTTCGAACGTGCCGCCTCGCCCGTCTGGACGCGCCAGAGGGCGGCGTAGAGGCCGCCGGCGGCGACGAGGTCGGCGTGGCGACCCTCCTCGACGAGGCGCCCGGCCTCCAGCACGTGGATCCGGTCGGCGTGGCGCACCGTGGAGAGGCGGTGCGCGATGACGATGACGGTCCGGTCGTGCGCGAGCCGCTCGAGGGAACGCTGGATCGCCGCCTCCGTCTCGTTGTCCACGGCGCTGGTCGCTTCGTCGAGCACGAGGATCGGGGGCGACTTCAGCAACGCGCGGGCGATCGAGAGGCGCTGGCGCTGCCCGCCGGAAAGCCGCTGGCCGCGCTCGCCGACGACCGTCTCGTACCCGGAAGGCAGGCGGGTGATGAACGCATGCGCCTCGGCGAGCCGCGCACACGCCTCGACCTCCTCGCGCGAGGCGTCGGGGCGCGCGTAGGCGATGTTCTCGTGGACCGACCCCGGGAACAGGAACACGTCCTGTCCGACGTAGCCGATCGCCGAACGGAGGTCGCCGAGGTCGAGGTCCCGGAGGTCGTGGCCGTCGAGCGCGACGCGCCCGCCGTCCACGTCGTAGAAGCGGAGCAGGAGCTTCACCACGGTGCTCTTGCCCGAGCCCGTCGGCCCGACGATGGCGGTGGTGCGACCGGACTGCGCCGCGAGCGAGACGTCGTGGAGCACCGGCAGGCCCTCGTGGTAGCCGAATTCCACGTGCTCGAAGGCCACCGCGCCCCGGACGTCGCCCGGAGGCAGGCGCGTCTCGCCGCCGACGATGCCGACGGGCGTGTCGAGCAGGTCCAGGATGCGGTTCGTGGACGCCATCGCCCGCTGGTAGAGGTCGAACGTCTCGCCGAGCCGCGTCAGGGGCCACAGCAGGCGCTGCGTGAGGAACACCATCACCGTGTAGGCGCCGGCCGCGAGCCGCCCCTCCACCACGGCGAGCCCGCCCACCACGAGCGTGCCGAGGAAGCCGCACACGATCAGCATCCGGATGAGCGGCGAGAACGCGCTGCTGAGCGCGATCGCCCGGCGGTTGCTCTGGCGATAGCCCTCGCTCTCCACGCGGATCCGCTCCACCTCGCGGGCCTCCGCGGTGAAGCTCTTGATCGTCGCGATGCCGCCGACGTTGTTCGTGAGCTGGCCGTAGAGACGCCCCGACCGCTCGCGGACGTCCTCGTAGCGCGGCGCGATGCGGCGCTGGAAGGCGAACGACCCCCACAGCACGAACGGCATGGGGAGCATCGCGAGAAACGCCACGCCGGGGGAGATCAGGAAGAACGCCGTGCCGATGATCACCACGGTGGTGGCGACCTGCAGCAGCGCGTTCGCGCCGCCGTCGAGGAAGCGCTCGAGCTGGTTCACGTCCTCGCCGAGGATCGCCAGCATCCGGCCCGTGGACCCCGACTCGAAGAACGCGAGGTCGAGGTCCTGGACGTGGGCGTAGGCGTCGAGCCGGAGCTCGTGCTGGAGCGTCTGGGCGAGGTTCCGCCAGAGGATCGCCTGCGCGTACTCGAAGAGGGACTCCAGCATCCAGATGACCAGCGTCAACGCCCCCAGCACGAGGAGCTGCGACTTCGGGTCGGCGATGCCCGCGTGTCCGAGGAACGACGCTTCGCGGCGGACCACGACGTCCACCGCCGCGCCGATCAGGAACGGCGGCGCCAGGTCGAAGATCTTGTTGAGGATCGACGCCGCCGCCGCCAGCGCCATCCGCCGCCGGTGGGCGCGGGCCTGGCGCACGAGGCGGACGAGGGGGTGCGTTCGATCGCCGGTCTCCACGACTACCGGGACGGCCAGGCGCTGGGAACACGTTCGCCGGGGTGCTTCACGCCGAGGAACAGCGTCCGCTCGTCGGGCGTGAAGCACGGGGCGCCCGGCGCGGCGTCGGCGGGCACGGCGGCGACACGGAACGCGAGGCCCCTCGTCGGGCTCTTCGCGCCCTGGTCGAGGTAGTAGAGCGCGTCGGACGAGTGGCCGTCGGTGCGCGCCCAGGCCCCGTCGGTCGTGAACCAGAGCCCGCCTTCCGCGTCCACCACGAGCCGACACGGGTGGGTGGCGGCGAACCGCGGGTCGAGCACGACGCGGGGGTCGGCGCCCGCGGACGGCTCGCCCTCCAACCCTTCGGGCCCCCATCCCCGCCACACCTCGTGGACGCGGAAGGACCGCGACGCCCAGGGGCGATCCCCGTCGGTCTCTTCGACGGCCCAGAGGGCACCTTCGCGGTCGCCCCGCTCGGGCACGTGCACCCCTTCGCCGGCCAGGCGCCCGTCCGCGAGCAGCCGCGGCGACCCCTCGTAGCCCGCAAGCGCGACGTAGAGGCGCCCCGCGGTCGGCGCGAAGGCGACGCCCCGCGGGTGGTTCCACTCGCGGACGCCGATCTTGAGGCAGGCGGTGGCGGGGCAGGCGCGCAGGATGTTCTCGTCTTCGAACCCCGCCAACCCGCCCCAGGACTCGTCGCGGAGCGCCGCGCCGACCGTCTCGTCGGGCCGGCCGAGCGCGGCGGCGTTCGGAGCGACGTCCGCGCTCCCGAGCGACATCTCGATCCACCGCCCTTGGAGCGGGTCGGCTTGCGTCGGCCGTCGGAGCTCGTCGAGAGGGAGGTCGGGGGCCGCGTGGTGGAGCCCCGTGCGGTTGTCGAGATCCTCCACCTCGGCGACGTAGAGCGTGCCCTCGTCCAGCAGGGCCCGCTTCGCGGCCTCGTCCATCCCCGCCCGCCAGACGCCGCGCGAGACGAACTTCCAGAGCGCACCGCCCGGGCCGCTGCGAGCGAGGTAGACGACGACGGGTGCTCCCTCCGCCGGACGACCGTCGGGCCCGCGCCAAAACGCCGCGCCCTCCCACTCCCCGCGGCCCATCGCGCCGACCTTGCGATGGCCGTGGCCGTCGCCCTCCTGGCCGTACGCCACGCCCTCGTCGCGGGCGGGATCGATCTCGACCGCCCAGCCGTAGAGGTCGCGATGGCGGCGCTGCCACGGGTAGTCGTCGGACACGCCGCCGAGGCGCGAGGCGCGATCCGTGGCGAACGGCGGCCGGAGGCCGCCCCCGGGCCGGAACCCGAGTCCCTCGCCGTCGAAGCGGGGACCGTCGCCGCTCGCCGGCCAGCACGCCTCCAGCCGGCCGTAGGCGTCGGAGGAGGGGCCCTCGAGCGACAGGATGGTGCCCCAGGGCGTGAGCGCCGCGGCGCCGTTCGCGAGCGTCCCGGGGATCACTCCCCGGCCCGCCACGGGCTCGATGGGGCCGCCGAGGTCGTCCTCGCCGGACGCGCTGGGCCGGGCACCGGTGAGGGCGAAACGCGTCCGGGAGGTGGCGTCGAAGCGGAGGTTCGTCGCCCCCCGATCGAGACGCCATCCTTCCCCCTCGTCGCCCTCGACGACGTGCAGGCGGCTTCCCCCGACCTGGCTCTTCTGCCAGAAGAGGAACTCGTCTACCTCCTCGCGGGACCACGCGTCGTTCGTCGGGTCGTCGTGGATGCGAAAGACGGTCTTCATCCAGAGGGCCAGGGTGAGCGGCTGTCCCGACGGGCCCACGCCGATCCGCGGCAGGCGATTCCCTTCGCCGGCGGCGAGCCTCTCGTGATTCGCCCACAGCCACCCGGCCCGCGGGCCGTCCGGCACGAAGACCAGGCCGTCGGGGCTCGCGCCGAACCGGGGACCGCGGAGCGAGGTGTCGGCCGTCAAGGGATCGAGCCACCGAACCAGGACCCGGGCATCGAGCCCGTCGGCGGCGCGGACCTCGTCGGCGGCGTTCCCCGGGATCGGGAACGGCTCCTCCGCACCCCGGCCGTAGCCCCGCACCCACTGTCGGACGAGCGCGGGCAGGCCGGCTCGCTCGCCGCCCGCGTCGTCCGGCCGCGCCGTCACGGTGACGACGGCGGGAAGGGGACGCGTGGCGAGCAGCGCCCGGGCCTTCTCGCTCGACCCCGCGATCGTGGTCGTCCCCGCGGCGGCGGCGAAGAGCACGACCCCCGCGAGGGTGAGGACGGCCCCCAGCACGAGGATCCAGATCTCGGTCCGCCGCTCGCTCGCCATGCCGGCACGGTACGGTACGGAGATGGGATGAGAAGGCCGGTCTTCCCTGTCCCGCCGTCGCGGTGAACCGGGCTGCAAACGTGACAACGGGCTCGAAGGCCCGGGAAGGAAAGACCGGCATGGGCAAGACCATCACCGAGACGATCGGCGTGGACCTGGGCGATTGTTGCTCCCCCTTCTGCGTCCTGGACCAGCGCACGGGCGAGGAGCGGGGGCGGGGGCGCTTGGTGACGACCCCGGCGGCGTTCGAGGACTTCTTCCGGGGGCGGACGGGGGCCCGGGCCGTGGTGGAGGTCGGGACCCACTCTCCCTGGGTGAGTCGGATCCTGGAGCGCCACTGCGCCGAGACCCTGGTGGCGAACGCGCACGGAGCCGGTGAACACGCTACGGGGCTTGGGGAAGTCCGCTGGCGGGCGGTTTCCCCGCAAGGACGCCAGCGCCATCCGCCACGACTTCTGCCGAGCGCTCCCCCCGCTGATGCGCGAGGCGCGGACGCCGCTGGTGCTCACGATCGAGTTCCTCAACGACGAGATCCGTGACTACGAGCGCAAGATCGACGAGCTGGGGACGGAGACGTATCCGGAGACCGCGGTCCTGCGCCAGGTCGACGGCGTGGGCCCCCTGACCTCGCTGACGTACATCCGGACCCTCGAGGACCCCGACCGGTTTGCGCACAGCCGCGATGTGGGGCCGTTCCTCGGCTTGGTGCCGCGCCTGGACCAGTCCGGCAACATCGACAAGCAACTCGGCATCACGAAGGCGGGCGACGCGGTTCTGCGCACCCTGCTCGTGCAGTGCGCCCAGCACATCCTGGGGCGCTTCGGCAAGGACTGTGATCTCAAGCGCCACGGCGAGCGCATCGCGGCCCGCGGGGGCAAGATCGCCAAACGCAAGGCGGTGATCGCCGTCGCTCGCAAGCTCGCCGTTCTCCTCCACCACCTTTGGAAGACGGGGGCCGTCTACGACCCCGACTACGCCCAGAAGCACCGCCACGCGGCGTAGGGAAAGGGCCTTGGTCCAGGCGGTGGTGTTGCCGCGCCACACCACCCCGAGTCTGGATGACTGCGGCCGCCTGGCGGGCGCTTCGACGCCGCTACGGAGATGGCAGCATCCCGGCTCACTCGGACCCCGACCGGCACCGGGCCGGCACCCGGCTCACCAGAGTGCGCATGGAAGCATGGGAACCGGGTGGCCCTGTCCGACGCGACCGCCTGGACGGCTCACTTGACAAGCCTGGCCTTCTCTTGGAAGCCGGGCTCCGAAGCACACCTTTCGCCCGCTCACGGAGCCTGGCCGAGAACGAACCCTCGCGTCGTTCCAAGCCGGCCCTCCGGCGGGATCGGGAAGGCCTCGCGCCGGCGAGACGCGTGTCGGGGCGCCCGGCTCCCAACGACGCCTGACGACGCGGCTCCGTGCGACGGCGATCAGCGGCGGCGGGCGCGGGCCAGGAGGTCGGTGATGTCGGGGGGGTGGGTGTCGTCCGGGGGCGGCTCGTCGGCGGGCGGGGGCTCTTCGTGCGGCCCCTCGGGCGGGGGGCGGTCGGGGGCCGCGGCGGACGGGCGGCGCGGGCGGCGCCGGGGGCGCGGGCGGGGGAGTGTCTTCTTCGCGGCGATCCACGTGGCGGCGAGGCGGTCGGTGGGGACGCGCAGGCCGAGACGGCGTGTCGCGATCTCGAGGAGGAGCAACCCCAGGGCGATCCCGGCGAAGAGCGGCGCGAGCGAACGGGAACCGCGGCTGCTCCGAGACGTTCCGAACAAGGCGTTCGACGGCGGGTCCACACGGCCCTCGGCGATCCGGGCGATCCGACGGAGCGTCTTCTCGCCGGCCTGCGGATCCGTCCGGGGCTCGAACTCCGGCGAGTAGGGAAGGGCCGTGGGCGCCAGCTTGAGCACCGGCCCGCCGGCGAGGCGGAGCACCGGCCGGTACACGCCCTCCTGGGACATCGGGACGCGGCCCTCGAGCTTCCCCTCGCCGGCCTGCACCAGCATCACGTCCCGCGTCGTGCCGTCCGGCTCGACGACGCGCGCGTCGGCGCCGGCGAGCGCGGACTCGTCCCCGGGCGCGACCTCGACGGTGAGCACCGCCTCGTGCCCGCGCCGCTCCAGCGTGGCGAAGACGTCGTCCGAGGCCTCGGTGCCGGCGAGCCAGCGGACGAGCGTGGCGAACGTGTCGGCGTAGCCGTCCCACGACGCCAACCCGCCCGACAGCGGCCCGTCGGCCTCGCCGAGGAACGCGGCGCTCCGTCCGAGCCCGTGCTGCCAGAACGCGAGCATCGGCGCACCCACGTCGTCCTTCGTGACGAGCCCGCGCCGGGCCTCGGGCTTCAAGTAGGCGATCGAGTAGCCGCCCACGTCGGGGAAGGCGCGGACGGCGAAGGCCCCCACCGAAGAGAGGTCCGGCTCGACGCCCACCGCCGTCGGCTCCTCGACGATCGACGAGCGCGCCACCTGGATCGTCTCCTGCGCGAAGACGCGCGGCAGGTCCGCGGCGTCGGCGGCGAAGAAACAGCGGCCGTTCCCCCGGCGGGCGACGTCCCGGAGGAACGCCGCGTCCGTGTCCCCGTCGGAGCCGAGGCCGATCACGGAGACCGTCACGCCGGCCTTCACGAGGTCGGGTACGAGCGTCTTGTAGTCGCCGGGTTCCTCCGCGTCGGCCGCGTCGGCGAAGAGCACGACGTGGCGCGTCCCCTGCGGCGCGCCTCGGAGCTGGTACGCCGCGGCGCGGATCGCCGTGTCCACGAAGATCCCGCCGCCCATCGACTCGATCCTGCGGACGGCGTGGCGGATCGCGTCCCGGTTGGCGGCGTCCTGGAAAGGCACGACCTCGTGGGCCGTCGAGTCCACGGCCGTCACCGCGACGCCGTCGCCCCGCCCGAGAAGGTCGATCGCCGCGCAGGCGCCCAGGTTGGCGAGGTCCATCTTGGTGCCCGATCCGGCGGACGCCGCCATGGAGCCGGAACGGTCGAGCGCGATCGACATCGCGAGACGGAAGCGCCGCTGCTCGTTGCGGATCTCCATCGTCACGGGCAGCACGTCCTCGATCGCCGACCGGTAGTAGCCCCCCGGTCCGAAGGAGGCCCGCCCGCCCGTCATCAGGAGTCCGCCGCCGAGGTCGCGGACGTAGCGCTGGAGCGCCGCGGGCGCCGTGCGCACGAGGTCCTCCAGCGGCACGTCTTCCAGGATCACCGCGCGAAAGGCGTCGAGCCCGCCGTCCGACAGGGGCGCCGCGCCGGGGGCGGCGTTCACGACGGCGATCCCCGCGGCCTGGAGACTCCTCGTCAGGCGGTCCTCGCGCCCCTCGGGCGTCACCACCAGGACGCGGAACGGCCCGGCGACGCGCATGGCCGCCATCCCCCGGTTGTTCTGCGCCACCCGGTCGCCCTCCACGGCGACCTCCACGTCGTAGGCGTGCACGCCGGCCTCGCGCCCCGCATCGCGGAAGCGCACGGCGTTGAGCCCCCGCCTCAGGCTCCGCGTCCCGCGCGCGATGACCTTCCCGTCGCGGCGGACCGTCACGGGGGCCTCCAGCGCGCGGTCCGAGCGGATCCACACCGTCACCTGGAAGGGCTCGCCCTCCGCGACCTCGCCCGGCACGGCGACCTCCTCCACGGCGAGGTCGAACACGCCGGGGCGCGGCACGATCCGCACGTCCACGCCGACGCCGCGGCGGAGCGCCTGCCGGGCCGCGGCGGCGGGATCGCGCCCCGTGGACTCGCCGTCGGAGATCACGAGGACGGAGCCGGCGCGGTCGGGGGAAACGAGGGCGATCGCCGTCTCGATCCCGCCGGCGAGGTCCGTCGCGTCGGGGTCCACCTCCCGCGAAGGCGCCCGCCACGCCGCGTGCTCCTCCGGCGCGCGCTCCACCACCGCGTCGCGGCCGAAGAGCACGAGGCCGATCCGGTCGCCGGTCTCGGCCGAGCCGGCGGCGAGGTCGAACAGCTCGTGCGCGATCTCCGTCCCCTCGCCCGGCATGGACCGCGAGCGGTCCAGCAAGAGCACGAGATCGCGCCCCGGCGACTCCCCTTCCAGCCTCGGCCCCGCCACCAGCGCCACGAGGGCGAGGAGGAGGAGCGCGCGGATCGTCGTGACGAGCGGCCGCGCGAGGAAGCGCCGACGGAGCGCGAGCAGGACGAGCGGCGCGAGAAGCAGCGCCGCGGGGTGGGCGAAGCCGATCACGGCGCGCGCCCCTTCGCGCCGAGTACCCAGACGTCGAGCGCGAACGCGAGCAGCGCCACGAGCGCGAGCCAGCGGAGCACGGGGCGCGCGGGCGCGGGAAGCACGTCTCCCCGCCGTCCCCCGGGCTCGGGCGCGCGGTCGAGCGTGGTCGCGCCGCGAAGGTCGGACTGGGCCGGATCGAGGAAGCTCACGGCGAAGCGCGCGAGGGTGCGGTCGTCCCGGGCTACGCGGTAGAGCCCCGCCTCGCGGGCGGGCCAGGCGAAGAGGTGCGTTCCCCGCGCCGGGAAGCGCCCCCCCGCGGGCCCTTCCAGCACGGGAGGCTCCTCGCCGGGCGCGGGCCGCCAGCGGATCTCCTCGCCGACGCGGAGGTTCACCGCGCCCGGCCCGGGGAGGCGCCGTCGGGCGGCGCCGACGAGGTTCGAGACGAGGATCGGCCAGTCCGGGGAGGCGGCGAGGTTGCTCCGGTGCGGGTCCAGGTTCAGGCGGAGGCGGACCGCGCGCCCCACCGCCTCCTCGGAGGCGAGGGCCACGTCGCCCGCGAGCACGAGCGGCAGCCCCTCGACCGGGCCGCGGCCCGCGGTCCAGAGCACGCCTTCGAGCGTCACGCCCTCCAGCAGCGGCGGGGCGCCGTCGCCGCCCAGGGCCCGGCGCCGCTCCAGGAGGTACGGGCCGGCCCAGGTGTCGGCCTCCTCGCCGGCGGGGCCGACGACCACCTCCACGGCGTCCCCCCGCAGGCGCCCGGGTTCGGAGCGGAAGACGAGGGTCGCCGCCGCCGCGTCCTCCGTCACGCGCGCGCCGCCCGCGGCCTCCAGCACGCGGTCGAGCCGGAGCAGCCGGCGCGCCTCGTCGCCCAGGCGGATCGCCACGGGCACGACGCGCCGCGGCGGCGGGAGCAGGGTCCACGCGTCGTCGAGGGCCAGGGCGTCCTCGGAGAGGCGCACGCGGACGGGGAGGTCGGTCGCGGCGAACGTGAACGCGAGGCGGGTCGCCCGGCCGGGCACGAGCGTCACCTCGCGGCTCGCGATCACCCGCGGTCCCCCGGGCGCGAGCGCTTCCAGCCGTACGGCGCGCGTCTCCTCCGTATCCCCGAAGAGCAGCAGGTCGGCCTGGACCCGCTCGCCGTCGGCCGCCGGCGATCGGGTCGCGCTCGCGACCAACGCGTTCGTGCTCGGGCGCCCGCGGGCGACGAGCCCGACGCCGGGGCCCGTGCCGACGTCGCGGTCCGTGAGGAAGACGACCTCGCCCGTCCGGCCCGCCAACTCGCGGCCGAGCTCCAGCGCGAGATCGCTCGCGTAGGAGGTCGCCCGCGGCGTCCAGTCGTCGAGCGCCGCCAGCACCCTCGACGGCTCGGCGCGCGGTCCCACGCGGATCTCCGGGATCGGCCCCGTCAGGATCAGCGTCGCCACGGCGTCGTCGTCGCGGTCCAAGCGCGCCTTCGCCCACGCGCGGACGCGGTCCGCGGCGGAGGTTCCGTCGGGGGCTGTCGCCGCCATGGAGGCGCTGTCGTCGAGCACGAGCACGAGGTGCTCCGCCTCCTTCCCGCCGCCGAACGCGAGGCCGCCGAGAAGGAGGGCGAGGGCCGTCGCCGCCGCGACTTCGAGCCAGAGCGACGCCGAGCGGAGGAGCCGCGTCCGCGTCCGCCCCGCGTGCGCGGGGAGCGCGTCGGCCGCGAAGAGGAAGAGCCCGGCGATCCGCCGCTGGCGAAAGCGCCGGCGGAAGAGGTGGAGCGCAATCACCGCCGGCACGGCGAGGAGCGCGAACAGGGCCCCGGGCACGAGGAAGGTCACGCGGGCTCCACGACGCCGGCGGGGAGGAGGTCGTCCCGGCACATGGCGGCGAGCGGCGCGGCGGTGAGGGCGGCGAAGGTGCCCCCCACCCGGCGCGTCGCCCGCTCGACCGATGCCGTGAGACGCGCGAGGCGCTCGCGGTAGCGCGCGACCGTGCGGCGATCGAGGACCACGTCGAGCCGCGACGCGTCGTCTTCGGCGTCGATCAGCGTGCGCTCGCCCTCCGGCTCGGGATCGCGCTCCCACGGGTCGAGGAGCTGCACCACCGTCAGGTGCGACGCGTTCGCCGCGAGCCGACGGATGGGCCCGGCGGGGTCGTCGGGTCGGAGGAAGTCCGAGATCAGCATGCGGAGCGCCCGCGGCCTCAGCGGCACGCGCGGCGAGAAGCCTTCCGGGTCCGACCGGTCGAAGGGGATGCGGGCGGGATCGGCCACGTCGCCCCCGCCCGCCTCCAGCACGCGGAGCCGCCCGCCGTGGGCGGTGCTCCAGACGCGGATCGCCGCGGCGAGGTCGAGCAGCGCCACGCGCTTCCCGTCCGTCGCGGCCATCGACGCGGAGACGTCGAGCACGAGGTCGAGCGAGGGCGAGGTCTCCTCGCGGAAGAGGCGGACCTTCCACTGGTCGGTCCGGGCGTAGGCCCGCCAGTCCACGTGGCGGAGGTCGTCGCCGGGGACGTAGTCGCGGAAGTCCATGAACTCCAGCGACGAGCCCGTCCCGTGGCCGAGCCGATCGCCCGCGCGCCCCGCCAGGGGGTGCGTCGGCAGCACGAGGCGCCAGCGGCGGGCCTCCGCCTCGGCCGGCGTGGTGGCAGGCCGGACCGTCTCAGGCGGCACGGCGACGCTCCGCACGGGCGCGGCGCCGCTCGCGCGAGGCGACGAGCACCTCGCGGACGCCCCGGACCATCCCCCGTCCACCGAGGAGGAGCAGGACGACGCCGGTGGCGATGCCGAGTCCGGTGAGCTGGAAGCGCTGCACGCCCGGGGAGACGTGCACGTCCACGGTCTCGAACGGGTTCAGGAGCTGGTAGGCCTTCCATTCGCGGCGGTGCGCGCCGCCGGCGAGCGCCTCCACCAGGAGAGGGACGACGATCGCGAGGAGGAGCAGCAGCAGGGGGATCCCGCGCGCGATCCACGTGGCCTTCGGGCCCCGCCCCAGGCGCGAGCGCACGAACGTGCCCACGCCGCAGTAGAAGAGGACGGTGAGCCAGGAGAGGTAGGCGGAGACCTGGATTCCCGCCGCGTAGGGCGGCCGCCCCGACGGCACGAGCGACAGGGACACGAGGATCGCCGCCCCGCCGACCGCCGTCGCCGCGAGCAGCAGGGTGAAGAGGAGCCCGCGGGTGGCGCCCGGCAGGAACGGCGCCGCGAGGAGCGCGAGGAGGCGGTTGCGGGGCACGCGCGTCCGGACGCGCGGGGAGAGCGGGAGGTCCTCCGTGGCGGCGAAGAGGGGGAAGAGCACGAGGGACGGCGCGAGCGAGAAGGCGTATCCCCAGAGGACCGTCGCGTCGAACCCCCGGCCCATGCCGGGTCGCGTGCTCATGAAGAGGAGCCAGGCGAATCCCAGGATTGTCCCGATCCACGCGAAGAGGCGGAACGCCGTCGAGCGGTTCTCGTAGGGGTGGGCGAGCATCGCCGTCCCCACCAGGTAGAAGAGGAAGGCGCCCATGGCGACGCCGAGCAGGATGAAGGTGCTCGCCCACCAGAAGCGCTCGTCGAAGATCTGGCTGGAGATGCCGCGGGCCAGGAACTCGAGCGCGACGGCGAGCCCCCACGTCGCGCCGCCCAGACCCACGACCACCACGATGAACGGCAGGACGCGGAAGACGTTCGGCCAGCGCGAGAGCGCGCCGCACGCCACGGCGATCGAGCACGCCGCCACGCCGAAGAGGAACGCCATCACGATGAGGTAGGCGATCGTCGGCACGTCCACGCCGCGGAGCAGGAAGGTCATCGTCAGGAGCGGCGCGAAGATCGAGAGGTAGAGGACGAACTGGACGACCGCCGCGCCGAGCTTCCCCCGGATGATCTGTCCCGGCCGGAGGCGGGACATCAGCAGGTGCTCGACCGTGCCCTGCGTCACCTCGTGGCGCATCGAGACGAACGCCTGGAAGGGGACGATGAAGAGGAGGATGGGGAGCAGCACCTGGAGCGACACGACGAAGACGTCGCGGCCCTTGCCGGCGGCCTGCGGCCCGTCCCAGGCGACGCCGAGCCCGATCAGGACCGTGGCGACGAGCGCCAGCAGGCCGGTGATGGCGAACGCGCGGCTGTTCAGGGCCTGGCGGACCTCCCGCACGAGGATCGGATTCAGGTGCTCCGAGAGGCGGTCCGCCGCGCGCCGGAGCCACCCCTTCGGCGGCTCGAGCAGGAGGCGCGCCGCGGCGGGCGGCGCGGCGGGCGGCGCGGCGGGCGACGCGGCGGGCGGCGCGGGAGCGGTCACTGGAGACGGCCCTCCGTGGTCTTCAGGAAGATCTCCTCGAGGTCGGCCTCGAGGCGGCGGAACTCGTAGATGCGAAGGCCCTCGCCGACCAGCGTCGCCAGCAGGTCGGCCAGTTGGTCGTCCTCGCCCTCGAAGTCGAAGGCGAGACCGCCCTCGGACACCGCGACCTTCTGGACCAGGGGCTGGACGAGCAGCCGGCGCTGCACCTCCTCCGGGTCGCCGTGCGCCCGGAGCCGGATCACGCGGTGCGTCTCGAGCCGGCGGGCGATGTCGTCGATGCGGCCCTCGACGACGAGCTTCCCGCGCTCGATCACGACCACATGATCGCAGATCTCGGCCAGCTCGCCGAGGAGGTGGCTCGAGATCAGCACGCCCTTGCCCGCCTTGGCGAGCTCCCGGACGAGGTTTCGGAACTCGACGCGCGCGCGGGGGTCGAGACCGGCGGCGGGCTCGTCGAGCACGAGGAGCGAGGGGTCGTGGAGCAGGGTCTTCGCGAGGTGGAGCCGCTGCCCCATCCCCTTGGAGAGACCGGTCGCCGGGCGGCCGACGACGGGCTCCAGCCCGCAGAACTCGAGGACCCCCTTCACCCGGCGGCGGCGGTCGTCCCCGCGCAGCCGCTGCGCGCGGGCGATGAAGTCGAGGAACTCGACGACGTTCAGGTTCGGGTACGGCTCGAAGCGGTCGGCCATGAAGCCGAGGCGCGCGCACGCCTCGCGCGGCTCGACCAGGACGGAGCGGCCGTCCACGAAGGCATCGCCTCTGTCGGGGAGGTCGAGCGTGGCGAGCACGCGCATCGTGGTCGTCTTGCCGGCGCCGTTGGGACCGATGAAGCCGTGGACCTGACCGCGGGCCACGGAGAACGAGAGGTCGTCCACCGCCTGGACGGCGCCGAAGGCGCGGGAGAGGGAGCGGACCTCGAGCAGCGCCTCGCTCATTCGACGATGTCCTCCTCGGCGAGGCGCCCGAACACGACGTGCTCCTCGGCCTCCCAGCGCACGTCGAGCCCGAGGCCGTCCAGCGAGGGGACCGACCGCATGCGGGCGAGGTAGCTCCCCGGAGGCAGACCCTGGGGAAGGACCTCCTCGGCCCACCAGGACTCGAAGTCGTCCTCCGCCGGATGCGACCGGCCCGCGTGGAGCCAGAAGCCCTTCGCGGGCGTCCGGGTGGGGTAGTACGGCCCGCGAAACGAACGTCGTTCGTTCCTGCGGACGGTGAGGTCGATGGGCATCGAGAGAAGCGGCGAGAGCAGGGCGGTCGCGCTCCGGTCGGGGTCGCCACCCGGTCGGAGACGACCCGTGGCGTCCATCCGGTACAGCGTCCCGCCACGCGTGCAAAGCAGCACGCTCCCCTCCGCGTCCACGGGGGCGAAGTCCGGTGCGGCCAGCACCTCGAAGTCCCCGTCGTCCCGGCGGCGGAAGCGCAGGCGCTCCCGCGCGAGGCCCGCCTGCACGCTGAGGAAGGGCGTCGGCGTCCGCGAGGGAACCACCGCTCCGTCGATGCTCCCGGGTGCGTCGCTGATGTAGGGGTCGAAGACGTCGATGCTCGACAGGAGCCAGGGCGAGAAGAACGTGCCCTCCCGTGGGGTCACGGCCCCCGGGGAGAGCCCGGCGTAGAGGGTGCGGCCGGCGACGGTCGTCGCCTGGTGCGACCGCTGATCGAGGAGGGTCAGCGACCGGATGGCGCCACGCGCACCGAGCCCTTCCGAGAGCAAGCCGTAGAGCAGCACGCTCGCGGCTCCCAGGAAGCCGAGCGTCGGGATCCAGGCGACGAGCCAAGCGAGCACGCCCCGGCGCTTGAAGACGAAGTAGCTCACCGGGCCGACGACCACCGCGAAGGCGAGGAGCAGCAGGAAGAACGTCCGCGCGGGCACCTCGCCGAGTCCCGGGATCTCCAGGGGGAGCCAGAAGAGCGTCGGCGCACCGCTGCCGAACGGGCGGCCGGTGTCGTTCAGGGGAACCAGCGCCGTCTCCCGGAGCCACTCGGTGAACGCGGGGTTCCCATCCCACGTCCCGAAGAAGAAGGCACTGCCGAAGCCGTGGGGAACGCTGGAGGCGTGCTCGTCCACCGCCGCCTGGCGAAGGTCGGCGATCGGCCCCTCGCCCGCGGGCTCGCGATCGACGACGGCGAGGTGCCCCCCCATCGCGACGTAGCGGACGAGCATCCCCTGGCGCGCGTCGTCGAGCGAGGAGGGAGGCGCCGTCAGGAGCACGAGGTCGATGCCGCTGAGAAGGGCGGGGTCCGCCGGCAGGGCGTCGGGGGGCAGCCACGCGTCCACCTCCGGCCCGCCCCGGCTGCCGGCGGAGGGCCTTCCGGCGGCGCCCAGGCGGTGGTCCCAGTCGTCGTTCCACGGATCGTCGTCCGTGGCGTGGACGCCGAGGATCGCGACCCGCGCGTCGCTGGTCGGGCTGGTGCCGCGGGCGGAGACGAGCGCGCCGCCATCGAGCGAGAACTGAAGCCGGATCCAGGTGTCGAGGGAGGGAAGCGGCACGTAGAGCCACGCGCCCTCGTTCGCAGGCAGCGCGAGCGAGCGGCGGATCCGAACGGGGCCGGCGTCGGTGCCGCTGGAGAGTTCTGCCGACACGACGTGTCCGTCGCGGGTGGGGTTCTCGAAGCGGAGCGCCATGAAGCCGAACGCGCCGGGACGGGCAGCCCCGGGCGCGCTCTCCACCTGCACGCGCACCCGCTGGGTGGTCGGCAGGCCTTCCTCCCGGTCGAGCGGGACCCAGTCGACCGGACCGGCGAACGCCTTCCCACCGATGAGGGCGAGGAGCAGCGCGGCGACGAAGACCGCGCCCGCCCCGCGCGAGACGGCGGCCGGGCGGAGCATCAGGCGACGTCTCGGGGCAGCGGACCGTCCACCGCCGGCACGGCGTCCACCACGCCGCGGACCACGTCGGCGGAGGTCGCGCCTTCGAGCCGGGCGGTGTGGTCGAGCACGAGGCGGTGGGCGAGGGCGGGCACGGCGACCCGCTCCACGTCCTCGAAGGACACGTTCGGGCGGCCGGCGAGCAGCGCGGCGGCGCGGGCGGCCTCCGCGATGGCGATCGCGCCGCGGGGCGACGCGCCGTAGCGGAGGTACGGGCGGAGCCGCGTGGGACAGGCCTCGGAGGTGGGGTGCGTCGCCGCGACGATCCGCGCCACGTACCCCGCGACCGCCTCGGGGAGGAAGACGCGGTCCACGGCCCGGAAGAGCGCGCGAAGCCCCTCGTCGTCCAGCACGGGCTCGAGCGGGGGCGGCGCGCCGCGGCGCCGCTCGCGGACGATCCTCTCCAGGACCTCCGCGCCGACCGCCGGCACGTCCGCCTTGAAGAGGAAGCGATCGAGCTGCGCCTCGGGCAGCGGGTAGGTGCCCTCGAGCTCGATGGGGTTCTGCGTGGCGAGCACGAAGAAGGGGTCGGGCAGGACGTGCGTCTCGCCGAGCACCGTCACCGAGCGCTCCTGCATCGCCTCGAGCATCGCGGACTGCGTCTTGGGCGAGGCGCGGTTGATCTCGTCGGCGAGGACGACGTTCGCGAAGATCGGCCCCGGGCGGAACACGAGGCGGCGACGGCCCCCCTCCTCCTCCAGGATCGGTGCGCCCGTGATGTCGCTCGGCAGCAGGTCCGGGGTGAACTGGATGCGGCGGAAGTCGAGTTCGAGGAGCGTCGCGAGCGCCTTCACGAGCTCGGTCTTCCCGAGACCGGGCAGGCCCTCCAGGAGCACGTGCCCGCGCGCGGCGAGCGCGATGGCGACGAGGTCCAGCAACGTGTCCTGGCCGAGGAGGACGCGGCCGAGGCCGGCGCGCAGTCGCCGGAGCCCCTCCCTTCCCGCCTCCACCTCGTCGGGCGTCATCACCGCGTCGGACGTCATCGCTGTCCCCTCTGTCCCTCGTCCGTGAAGTAGCGGCGCACCGCCTCCCGGTGGTGCGGGGCCAATCGCCGCTGCCACGCCGCCGCGCCCGGTCCGTCGTCGGCGGCACCCCCGGCGCCGCCGCCCCGGATCGGCCGGACCTCGGGCGCGCCCCGCGACGTCCCGATGCGCTCCCAGGTCTTCGGTACCGGGACGCCGGGTGGCAGCCGCTTCGCCTGGAAGGCGTCCGTATCGCCCTGCGTGTCGCCCGTCATGCCCAGCCAGGCCGGCCCCGGCCCTCGCGAGACGCCGCCGCGACCCGGACCCGAGGCGGCCCCGCCCGCCGCGACGGATCCATCCTCGCCGTCCGGGCCCCGACCGGGGCCGAACACGCCGGAGCCCTTTCACCCGGGGCACGACGGGTCGCCGTCCTCGCAGAGCTTGCAGAGCGTGCCCTTCTTCATCTCGCCGACCGCCTCGGAGAGCCGCCGGTTCATGGCGTCGAGGTCGAGCCCTTCCAGCGACGTCACGCGGCCGAGCTCCGCGAGCTTCTCGGCGGCCGTCGCCGCGAGCGCGGCGGCCAACTGCCGTTGCATCTCGGGATCGGCGGGGAGGCCGTCGGCGTCGAGCCCGCCGTCGCGGCCCGAGGCGCCGAGCTTCTGGAGCAGCCCGGGAGGCAGGCTCTCCAGGAGCCCGGCATCCCTCGCGGCGTCGAGGAGCCCGGCCATCCGATCCGGCGCGTCGGCGGCGCCCGCCCCCTCGCCCTCCCCCGGGCCCTCGCCCACACCCCCTTGGGCGAACTCGGTGAGCGAGGACATCGCCTTCGCGAGGTCGCCCGCCCGACGCTCGCGCTCGATCTCGATCGCGCGCTCCACCTGGTCGAGGTCGGACCAGGGCACGTACCCGTCGCGCTCCAGGCCCTTCCTTCATCGCGGCGATCCGCTCGCGGAGCTCGTCGGTCCGCTCCTCGTCCACGCCCGCGTTCTCCTCGAGCGCCTCCAGCTCCTCCTCGACGTTTCTGCAGCGCGTCCGCGGCGAGGGCGTCGCCGCGAGCCGTCGCCGGGGCCGGAACCGGCAGCACGAGCAGCAGCGCCATCGGCCGCCGCGGCCAGGACGACGTGGCGGAGGAGGCGCGCGGGGCGGAGCCGCGCCGTCGCCTCCTTCGCGCGGGCGAGGCCGCGCCGACAGCCGGGCCTCCCACGCCCACGCATCGCACTCCCGGGCCGTGAGCAGGAGCCCCTCCATCCCGAGGCGGCGATCCAGCCAGGCGGCACCGACGCGGCGCGAGAAGGGGCCCCCGAGGAGCCGGCGGGCGGCGCCCAGGAGCAGCCCGAGGGCCAGGGGCAGGGCGATCCACGCCGCCGGCGCGAGCGAGAGGCCGAGCGTGCGGCCCACGAGGACGGCGGCGAGCAGGCCGAGCGCCGCGGCGGCCAGGCCCTCCGTCGCGCCGGCGAGGGCGGAGCGGAGACGGACCCCGCGGACGAAGCGGCGGATCCTGGTCTCCAGCGACGCGGGCACGCGGTGCTCTCTCCCCGGGGGACGGCGGTGGGGCCGGATCCCGATTCTACCGGGTTCCTCGCCCCGTTCCGTACCCTCCTCCCCGTGCCGGACCGCCAACACCCCGAACCCGAACGCCTCGTCGAGGGCGTGGACTACACGATGGAGGGCGAGACCCTCGTCTTCACGGCCGGCTACCTCCTCCGCCGCGGGACCTGCTGCCGGAGCGGGTGCCGCCACTGCCCGTATGGCTTCGACGAAGAGGGAGGGTTCTCGGAGGAGGGCCACGGGGAAGACGGGGACGACCGCCCCGACCCGTCGGGCCAGGGCCGGCTCCCCTTCTGAGCGGCCGTCCCCGACGCGCCCGCGCGGGTCGATGGCCGGTGAACGCGACCGCGGTCCGGCGCGCGCTAGGGCACGTCCGCCATGGACCAGGACTTCGACGTCGCCGCGGGCTTGCCGTCCGCCTCCGCGTACGGCGCGAGCAGGTAATTCAGGGGGGGCCCGGCCTGCGCGGGCTCCAGCACGAGATCGCGTCCGATGGAGAGCGTCACGCGGTTGCTCGTGTGGTTTCCGAAGAAGTAGTCGAGGCGCTCGCCGTCGTGCTTCCACCCCTCCGAGATGTCGACCGGCACCCAGCTCTTGCCCGGCACGCGGAAGTACGCCCAGCAGTGGTAGCCGCCGAGCGCTTGCCCGTCGTACGCCTCGTAGGGGGGAACAGCCCGATGGCGAAGCCAGCCGGAATGCCCTGTGCGCGGCAGAGCGAGATGAACAGGGAGTGGAAGTCCGTGCAGTTGCCCTTGCCCACCTCGCAGGCGAAGTTCGTGTCGCCGCGTCCCCAGCCCGTGCCCGACTTGTCGTAGGCCATGTGGTCGGCCACGTAGTGGTAGATGGCACGCGCCTTTTCGAGCGTGCTCGTCTTTCCCTCCGTCGTCTCGGAAGCGATCTTGCGGATGCGATCATCGACGACGACGAGCTTGTCCGGCTTCAGGTACTCGCTCACGGATGCGTCGGTCTCCCCCGCGTCCGTCGAGAGCTTGTCGAGATCCATCTTCGTCTCCTTGCGCGTGACCTCGTAGGAGACGTCGGTCTCGAAGTTCGCGCCGGGGTTCGCGACCTCGAAGTACGCCAGCTTGTTTCCGAATCGCTTCTCGGTGGTCATCGTGGGCTCGACGGGGCCGTCGAAGGACAGGTCCGAGATCGACTGCACGGTGCTGTCGCTCGGGACGGGAACCCAGACGCGGAGCTGCTTCGTGCCTTCGGGGATGTCCTTGACCTTCGCGGTGTAGGTCACCGTGAACGTGCGCGTGTCCCCGGGCAGAAGGTAGCTCGCGGAGGGTTCGAGGCGCGGCGCGTGCGCCGTCGCGTTGCCGTTCGCGCCTTGATGGGGGTTGTCGCCGGAAGCCTCCGCGTGGTGCGATTCCCCGCAGCCTGCGAGGACGAGCGCAAGGAACAGGGCGCAGAGCGGATTGAAGCGGTTTGCGACGAGACGGCGCATGGGGCGACCTCCAGACGAGCGTGCATCCGAAGCGGGAGTCGTCGCGCCCTTGTACCGTCCACCGCGAGCCGGCGCGAGCGGAGGTGGCGACCGCGCACTCGACCGAATCGGCAGCGACGAAGCCGCGTCGCGCCTTCATTGGGATTCCCGTTCTCCCGCCGCTCGCCGGTCGACGCGCGCGGCGCGCGCTACATCCGCCTGTAGTGCGGGCCGCTGCCCCCCTCGCGGGGCAGCCAGCGCGGACCGATCACGTCCGTCGCCTTGCAATCCACGCAGTTGGGCGCGTTCACGACGAGTTCGTCGCCGTCGCGCTCGTAGACGCCGGCCGGACACATCGCCGCATAGAGGTCGGCCACCGGGCCGTCGACGTCCTTGCCGACGACGAGGTGGACGGGGATGTCGTCGCGGGTCTGGTTCCCCGACTTGAACACGGCGTCCACCTTGGAGAAGGTCGTCTTCCCGTCGGGCGCGAAGGCCTCGGCCGGCGTCACCTCGCGCGGGACGGCGGCGTCGGCTTCGACCTCGATCCGCTTCCCGAAGAGCGCGCCCTTCGTCATCGTCATCAGCCCGGCCCGGAGCGTGGCGCCCCAGAACCCCTTCTTCGTGTAGACGAGGCGGACGTTTCGCGTCCGTTCCAGATCCTGGAGGACGTAGCTCTTCCGCATCCGCTCGTCGTAGGGCATGAGGGCGGCCGCCGAGGTGTCGTCCTTCTTCAGCGCCTCCAAGATCGCCTCGGCGGCTTCGATGCCCGACTCCATGGCGTAGTGGATGCCCTTCAGCGAAGGCACGTCCACGAAGCCCGCGCCGTCGCCCGAGCAGCACGACGCCGTCGCCGGCGAGGCGCTTGGGCAGCGAGTGGTAGCCGCCCTCGGGAATCGTCTTCGCCCCCCACTCCAGCAGTTCGCCGCCCTCCAGGATGGGCTTCACGAGGGGATGCCCCTTGAAGCGCTGCAACAGGAGATGGGTGTCCACGTTCGTCCGCCGGTAGTCCATCCCGACCACGAGCCCGAGCGACACGAGATTCTCGCCGAGCGGGTAGATCCAGGACCCGCCGAAGGCCCCCTTCGGCAGGGGCCATCCCATCGTGTGGATGACCTCGTCGGGCGCGTTCGGCGTCTCCCAGATCTCCTTGACGCCCAGGGCGTAGATCTGGGGGTTGTCGCGCTCGACCTTCCGCCAGGCCGTCCACGCCTGCGAGAGCGAACCGCGCGAGCCGTCCGCGAGGGCCGTCACGCGCGCGGCGATGTCGGTGGGCGGCTGGTACGCCCCGGTGGGCTCGCCCTCGCGGTCGAGCCCCCCTGCCGTCGTCCGAACGCCGACGACGCGCGCGTCCTCGACGAGCAGCGACTCGGCGGGGAACCCGGTGAAGAGGTTCACGCCCAGCGCCTCGGCCCTCTCGCCCATCCACCGCACGATCTCGCAGATGGACGCCGTGAAGTTGCCCTCGTTCTTCATCGTGGGCGGCGTGGGCAACCGTCGCGCGCCGTTCTCCTTCAGGAGGAGGACGCGCTCGCCCGTCACGGGTCGCCGGAGCGGCAGGTCGCCGTCCTTCGCCTCGGGAAAGAGCCGCCGGAGCGCGCGCGGATTCACGACGGCGCCGGAGAGCGAGTGCTGTCCCAGCTCCTCCGCTTTCTCCAGCACGCCGATCTCCAGCTCGGCGAGCCCCGACCCCTCGGCGCGACAGAGCTGCGCGAGGCGGATCGCGCCGGCGAGACCGGCGGGACCTCCCCCCACGAACAACACGTCCATGGGGACGGCTTCCTCCCCGGGCGCTTCCCCGAGGATCAAGCGGTCGAGGGGAAGCTCGGCCTGGTGACGCGCGGGAACGACGGTCTCGGACATGGGCGCATTATGCTACGCACGCGTTTCCTTGGCGACCTCGTGGAAGGCGCGCGCGGCGGGGCCCAGGTACGCGCCCTGTCGGTTCACGAGGTAGAAGTCGCGACGCACGTCCACGCCGCGCACCGGAACGGTCACGAGCACGCCGCTCGCGAGCTCGTCCACGACGGCGCGGTCCGAGACGAACGCGATGCCGACCCCGGCGCGCACGGCCGCCTTCTGGCTCTCGTTGCTACCGACTTCCAGGACGACGTTCAGCGGCGGGGGCTCTTCCTCCTCCTGACGCTCGCCCAACGCGCGGAGGACGGCCTCGCGCGTGCCGCTGCCCTCCTCCCGCATGACCATCGGTTCCGGAAGGACGTCCGCCGGCATCAGCTCCGAGCGCCCGGCGAGCCGATGCCCCTGCGGGAGCACCAGCACGAGCCGGTCGGATCCGAACGCCGTGGCTTCGAACTGGCCCGCGTCGGGCTTCACGCCCACCACGCCGATCTCGACGTCGCTCGCGACGATCCGGTCGAGGATCTCGCGCGAGTCGCCGGTGACGAGTCGGAGCGCGATGTCGGGGTAGCGTTCGTGGAACTTCGCGACCACCGGCGGCAGGAAGTAGGTGGCGGGGATCGTCGAGCCCCCCACGGCGAGCTGGCCGCGCAGCAGCCCCGTCAGCTCCTCGACGGCCATCCGCGTGGTCCGCTCGGCCTTGAGGGTCTCGCGCGCGGGTGCGAGGAGGGCGTCGCCGGCGGCCGTCGGACGGATGCGCCGCCGGCCGCGCTCGACGACCATCACCCCGAGCCGACGCTCGAGGTCGGCGATGTGGCCGCTCACCGTGGACTGGCTCAGGCCCAGCGCCTGCGCGGCGCGCGTGAAGGAACCGTGGTCCACGAGGGCCACGAAGACCTCCAGTTGACGGATGGAGAGCGGCTCGGTGATCGGCGCCATGCGTGGCCTCCCGGATCCGGATTCCACACGCGGGGATCGTGCGGCCGGGAGTAGTATCCCGGGCCGCCTGATGCGGGATATCGGAAATACCGATCGCGCAAGTCGTTTGCATGGAGCGACTTACGCGCAGAGCACGTTCCGTCCGCGTCGATCGCCGGGTTCGCGACCCTCCCCATCCGGCGCGCGTGGTTCGGCGGGCCGACGGGCATGCAGGCCCGACACGAGGGGGAGGGCCTCGGCGCCCCCGGGGCGACGGGCAAGCAGCTCGCGGTCTTCGCGAGCGGGTCGGAGGTGTCCGGCCGATTCCTCCTCGACGGCTTCTACCGGTGGGAGACCGGCGTCAGCGAGGCGCCCCTCCTCGGGAGGATCGGCATCGTCCCGCTCGGCGACTCCATCGACGACCCGATCGTCCGACGCCGCTTCGGCGGGAGGATCCTCCGGATCCTCCTCGGCTCCGCCCGGGTCGTCGGGGGCGACGCCGCCCCGGCCGTCGCCCGCGCCCGGGCGAGGCGCGCTACTCGCGGTCGGCCTGCATCTTCAGGTGGATGCGGAGGCGCCCGGACTGCACTCTCTCGCCCAGGTCGAAAGCCACGGCGAGATCGGTCGTCGCGTCGTAGGCGAACCGGTCGGGGACGACGTGCGTGAGGTCGGCGTGGCTCGTCGCCGACCCCGAGGCATGGAGCGACGTCACGGTCGCCTCGACGTCCCCGAAGACCGGCGGAAGGGGCTGTCGCGGCGCCGTCTGCGCGACCTGGACGTCCAGGCTGATCTCGTCGCCGTCCGCGTCCCGCTCGACCAGCGTGACGGTGTTCGCGTGGGTGACCCGGAGCCCCATGAGGTCCGCGGTCTCCGTGATCTCCCACCGGGCCCCGGGACCGACCGGCTCCTTCGGGAGGGGCACCACGATGCTCCGGATCCCCTGGAAGAGGCCCGTCATGTCGCGCTCCTGGACCTCGGACACGTCGGGCCCGACGGAGAGGGACGCCTCGCGGGTCAGGCCGTTCGCGCTGAGGACGGCCGTGCCGGTGAAGGCGGCGTAGCCAGCGGAGAGGTTCTCCAGGACCTTCAGCAACTCGGGCGGCGTCTCCTTTGCGCCGCGGAACCGGAGCTTCTCCACGCGCCACTCGACCTGGAGGTCGCCCTGGGAGCCCACCTCGGCGACCTTCACCACGACGTCGAGGACCTTCGCGGGCTGCGCCCAGGCGGGGATGCGGACATCGGGCTCGTCCGCCGATTCCCCTGCGTCGAGGAAGCTCGTGTGCTGGTCGAGATCGATCGTCACGCGTTCTTCGAGGCCGGGATCGACGCGGTAGCGCAGCGCCCTTCGCGGCTCGTCGCCGGGGTCGAGCAGGACGAGACGCATGCTGGGCGTCTCGTCGGTGGCGCCGCCGGCGGCGGGCGGCGGCGCGCTCCCCCGACGCCGGAAGCCCCCCGTGAACGAGACGGCGAGGAGCACCGCCACGAGGACGCCCGCGCCCGCCAGTGCCCACACGGCGGGGCCGACCCGGTGGGGCGGCGGCGGCGGCGGCGCGGGTCGCGTCGGCTCGAGAACCGCCGCGGCGAAGTCCCGGCACGTCGGGAAGCGATTGGCGGGATCGCGGGAGAGCCCTCGCATCACCGCGGCCGCGGCCTCGGAGGGGACGTCCGGCGCGGCGGAGGCGAGGGGGTCGGGTTCTCCGGTCTGCTTCGCGACCAGGACCTCGACCGGGGTCCGGCCCCCGAAAGGAGGTCGGCCGGCGAGCGCCTCGTAGGCCATCGCCGCCAGGGCGTACTGGTCGGCGGCCGGCGTCAGCTCGGCGCCGACGGCCTGCTCGGGCGCCATGTACCTGGGCGAGCCGATGCCGGTCCCCGCCTCGGTCAACGCCATGTCCTCGCTCTCGAGCGTCTTGGCGACGCCGAAGTCCGAGAGGTAGACGTGGCCGTCCTGGTCGAAGAGGACGTTTCCCGGCTTCACGTCCCGGTGCACCGTGCCGCGCTCGTGCACGAAGTCGAGGGTCTCGGCGATGGTGGGCAACCAGGAGGCGAGCGCGTCGAGGCCCTGGGGCCCCTCGTGCCCGCGGAGGACGTCGTCCAGCGAGCCGCCGCCCAGGTACTGGAGGACGAAGAACGGCACGCCGTCGTGCTCGCCCTGCGCGAGGATGCGGACGATGTGGGGGTGCTCCAGCCGCACGAGCTCGCTGATCTCGCGGCGGAAGCGGCCGCGGAAGCTCCGGTCGCCGAGAAAACGAACGTGCGGGACCTTCACGACGACGGGGCGCCCGAGGCTCGTGTCCCGGCCGACGTAGACGCTCCCCATCCCCCCGTCGGCGCGCTTGTTCTCGATCGCGTAGACGCCGAGCAGCGTGAGCCCCGTGAAATCGACGGCGAAACGGTCGGGCACGTCGTCGGGGGGGGGTGTGGTGGAACCGGTCATGGCGGGCCGGGGCCCATCCTACGCGCGCCGGCCTCGCCGGCGTCAGTCGCCGCGGTCGAGGACCACCCGACAACCCAGGTCGGTCTCGACCCCCCGGATCACGTCGGACCGCTCGGGCTCGGGGGGGAACGTCCAGACGGTCACGCGGACGGCGTCCTCCTGCGGTACCCAGGCCGGAGGGCGGAGGATCTCCCACGCGCGGGGCAGGCGCCCCCGGACGAGATCGGTCAGTCGCTGGTGGTTCGGGTGGGGATGGATGCGTACGGGACACCGGGCGATCCGTTCGATCGCGGCGATCCGGTCCCCGTGACGGGCCGCCACGCCGGGGTGGACGAAGTGCAGGACGACCGCGCCGGCCGGGAAGGTCGTCTTGAGGGGCCGGAACGCCTCCTCCGCGTCCGCGAAGAGGCGGGCGATCTCCCGGCGCACGTCCTCGGGGCGCGGGCCCGCCCCGGCACCGACCGCGGCGACACCGCCCTCCAGCTCCTCGCGCACGCGAAAGGCGAGTCCCCATCCCGTCTGTGCCCGGAAGGCCTCCTCGCGGGACGACGCGTCCTCGATTCGGCAGGCCACCTCCACCTCGACGACGTCCTGCTCGAAGCGGATGGAGACGCGCCTGTGCGCCACGCCGTCGGGAACCGCCCGGCGCGCGCGCTCCACGAGCGCCTCCTGGTTCGCGTGCGGATGGACGGCGACCGTCCAGCCGGAGGCGGCCGCCACGGCCTCCAGCGCCTGCGCGACGCGAGGGCGCGCGGCGGCGGGGAAGGGATAGCGCAGGACGACGCCCGCCTCCCCCGCCTTCACGGACGTCGCGTACGGACCCGCGAGATCGGGTGGGACGCGCCGTTCGAGGAGCGCCAACAGCTCGGCCTCGGGGACCGGTCCCGACCGCGCGGCGGCGCGGGGCATGGGGCGGAACCGGTAGGGGCGCCGCGGATCCGGGGCGAACGCGTCCTGCGGCCCCGAGAGGAGCGCGCGGGCCGTGGCCACGTCGTCGGCGCGGGAGGCCGCTCCGAACCAGAGCCGGGCGACATCTTCCGCGGTGAGCCGGCGGCGATCGCCCCTCGTGCGCAACAGCAGATCCCGGATCTCGTCCAGGGCCCCGGGGGTCAGGGGGCGATCGCCGGCCATGCCCAGCCCGCCGGTCGCGACCGGGGACGGCGACGCCCGCGCCTCGGGTTCGAGGAGGTCGCCGTCCTCGGGGACGACGCACTCGGCGACGCCCTCGGCCGCGAGTCTCCGGGCGAGCGCGCGGCGCGCGTCGCCGTCGCCGTGGACGACGTAGACGGAGCGCGGGCGCATGGCGCGGACGAGTCCCACGATCTCGTCGGCGTCGGCGTGGGCGGAGAGGTGGTAGGCGGCCACCTGGGCCTCAACCGCGACGGACACGCCGCCGATCGCGAGCGTCCGGCGTTCGCCGCGCGCGAGGTCGAGCAACGCACGGCCCGGTGACTCCTCGTCCTGGTAGCCGGTGATCGCGATGAGGGCCTGCCGTTCCTTCGCCCAGGCCTTCGCATAGACGGTGCTCGCGCCGCCCGAGAGCATCCCGGAACTCGCCACCACGCAGCACGGAGGCCCGTCGATGACGCGGCGCCGCTGCTCGGGCGAGGTCACGCGGCCGAAGCCCTTCGCGCGGAAGAAGGGGTCGTCGCCGCGGAGGATCCGCTTCCTGAGCCGGGGCGAGAGGAACCGGGGATGGTGGCGGTAGGCGTCGCAGACGGCGCGCACCATCCCGTCGGCCCAGACCGGAAAGCGCGGGATCCGCCTCGCCGCCATCGCGGCCTCCAGGATCAGCAGCACCTCCTGCGCCCGCCCGACGGCGAAGGCGGGCACGAGCACGTGTCCCCCCGCCTCCACGGCGGTCGCCACCTGCTCGGCCAACCGTCGCTCCTCCGCGTCGCGCGAGGCGTGGAGACGATCGCCGTACGTGGCTTCGACCACCAGCGCCTCCGGTCGCACGCGGGGGGGCGGCATGCCGGGGACGGTCCGCTGGTTCGCGACCGACAGGTCCCCCGTGACGATCACGCGCCGCGCGCCCTTCTCCACGACGGCGGCGCCCGCGCCGAGGATGTGCCCCGCGGGCAGGAGACGGACGCGCCCGCCGCCCACCTCCACGGGGTCGTCGAAGCCGACGGGCCGGACGCGCGCGAGCGTCCGCTCCACCTCGTCCGCCGAGAAGAGCGGGATCTCCTCCTCGCGATCGAACTCCATGATCTTCAGCGAGTCGAGCAGGAGGATCCGGACGAGGTCGGCGGTCGCACGGGTGGCGATCCACGGCACGTCCGGCCACGACCGCGACAGCACCGGGAGCGCCCCGGAGTGGTCGAGGTGGGCATGCGTGAGGACGAAGGCGTCGGGCGAGGCGAGGCCCAGCCGCTCCTGCAGGACCCGCAGGTCCGGCAGCGTCTCCCCCCGCGCCTGCCGCACCCCGGCGTCCACGACGACGCGGAAACCGTCCACGTCCACGAGCACGCAGGACGCCCCGATCGCCGACGCGCCGCCGAGGAAGCCGAGGTGGATGCCCATCGCTCCTGTCCTACCATCAGGGAGGCCCCGTGGGATTTCGCTGAACGGCGCAGCGGCGGCGGGATCCCTCTCCCGTACGGACCGGAGGTCGAACATGGGCCGCGACGTCGCCGTCGGATCCCCGCCCCAAGCCGTCCCGTTCGAGGACGTGGTGAGACGCCATGCCGCGTACGTCTGGAACGTGGCGCGCGGCGTGCTGCGCGATGCGGCGCTCGCCGAGGACGCGTGCCAGGAGGCGTTCCTGGCGCTGCTCGGGCGGCGAGAGCCCTTTGCGGCCGACGCGGCACTCCGCGTGTGGCTCGGCCGGGTCGCCCACAACAGCGCGCTGAAGCGCCTCCGCTCGCGAGGCCGGCGGCGCCGCCGGGAAGAGGCCGTGGCGACCGGGGTCCGGGGGAGGAGCGACGCGATGGACGTCGAATCCCGGGACACGCTCCACGCGCTGGTGGACGACCTGCCCGACGAAGAGCGGCTCGTGGTCCGTCTGAAGTACTTCCAGAAACTCCCCCAGCGGGAGATCGCCGACGTGATGGCCGTCTCCGCGGGCACCGTGTCGAACCGGCTCCACGGCGCGCTCGATCGCCTCCGGAAGGGGGTCGCCCGGGCGGGCGCCGCGCCGGTGGCCTCGGGCCTGGAGAGCGGTCTCGAGGCGTTCGCGCCCGAGGCCGTGCCCGCGCACGTGATCGCGAGGCTGGCGGGCCTGGGAGCGTCCGCGCCGGCCGCGGCGACGGCCGGCGGCGTGTCGCTCCTCGCCAAGATCGCCGTGTCCGTCGTGGTGGTGGCGGCGGGCGTCGTGGCGGCGTTCACCGTGCTCCCGACCGGCGAGTCGCCGGCCTCCTCCACGAGGGGCGGGGGCGACGGAGGGGGGAGGGCCGTCGCCGCTCGCGCGGCCAACGACGGCGGCCCGCACCTCGTCGGACGCCCGGGGGCGGCCTCACAGGAGGGCGGGGCGGCGGGCGAAGCGGCGGGGAGCGCCCCGGGGGCGGCGGCACCGCCGCCCCCCCCGGGGGCGTCTTCGTTCGCGCTCCGCGGCGTCGTCTGGGCACCCGACCGCCGTCCGGCCGCGGGCGCCGAGGTGCAGATCGGCCCGCGGCCCAAGTCCTCGGGCAGGGACTACCGCCGCACGCGCGCCGACGCGGACGGGCGATGGACGTTCGAGGGCGTGCCCCCGGGCCGCTGGTGGGATCTCGTCGTGCGTCGCGAGGGCTCGGCGCCCGTGACGATCCACCTGGGTCGTCTCGACGGTCCGCCCGAGGAACCGGTCACCGTCCAGCTGCGCCCGTCGTGGTCGATCCGCGTCGTGCTCCGCGGCGAGAGCGGGGAGACGCTCACCGGCAAGGTGGGGGTCGTCCTGCGCGAAGGACGGGGGAGCAGCGGCTTCTCCCGGGCCTTGTCGAAGGACGGCCGGCTGGAGATCCCCGAGCTCGACCCCCGGGAGGCCCCTCCCGAGGAGACATCGCTCGAGATCCGCCACCCGCGCTTCGAGCCGCTCGTGCTCCGCGACTGGGCCGAGCGCATCGGACCCGACGGGTGGGCCGTGGCGGACGTGCGGCTGCGGCGCGGCGCGGAGGTTCGTGGCGTCGTCCGCGGGCCGGAGGGCGAAGCGGTCGGCGGCGCGCAGATCGTGCTCCTTCCCGAGGGGCTCGATCCGCGCAGCGTCACGTGGGACCACCGCGAGACGACCTCGGATGCCGACGGGAGCTACGCCTTCGAGGGCCTCCCCCCGGGTTCCTTCGTGCTCCGGGGCCGCGCCGAGGGGCTCGTCCTCGAACACGCCCTCGCCCTCGCCCTCGACCGCGGCCAACGGGTGGCGAAAGACCTGTCCTTCGGCCACGGCAGGACGATCGTCGGTCGGATCGTGGACACGAAGGGGCGACCGCTCACGCGGGTCCAGGTCGATCCCGCGCGGGATCTGCGGGGCCTCGGCTGGATGCAGGGGACCCCGGTGGACGAGGAGGGCCGCTTCCGGATCGAGGGGCTGACCCTCGATCGCCGGGTCTTCCAGGTCCACCTCTTCGACGTTCCCTCCTCCGACCCGCAGGACCTCGACACGGAGGTCCTCCGCCGGTCGCCGCGCGAGGTGGAGGTGCTCGTCCGGAGCCGTACGGTCCAACCCGAACCGCGACCGGCGCCGGAGGCCGGCGCCGCCGAGGAGGAGGACGCCCCCGGCCCGGGCCGCGGCCAGGCCGGGCAATGGGAAGGGCAGATGCTCATTCCCTCCGCCTCCATCCAGGTGGCGTTCCCTCCCGAGTGAAGGATGGGGGAATCGTCGAAGGCCGGTGGGCAACGGGAGGCCGGCGTGCTATCCGTGGGGGCCCACGTCGGGAGGAGGAGCCCCCATGACCGATCCCAACGAGCCGGAATCCGGGTCCACGCCCGAGTCGACCACGCCGCCCGAGACCCCGGCTGCGAAGAAGGAACCCACGCCCGCCGAGCAGAAGGCCGCGGAGTTCTCGAAGACCGTGAAGGCGATGACCCGCCAGGACCAGATGGTCCTCTTCGGATCGGCCGCACTGGTCATCCTGTTCTTCCTGCCCTGGTACAGCTTCTCCATGAACTTCGGAGGGATGTCCCAGTCGCAGTCGGTGGGCGGTCTGCACGAGGCCGCGTGGATCGGGTTCCTGGCCGCGCTGGCGGCCACGGGGCTGGCACTGGCCCGGACGGGCATCTTCGGGCCGGGGGCGGCCGGCGCGCAGAAGGCGGCGGGCAACCCGATCCTCATGCTCGTCGTGACGGCCATCGCTCTCCTGCTGGGCCCCATCTACTTCTGGTCGCAGGTCGGGGATGCCCCGTCGGGAGTGGCCAACCAGTTCGTGAGCGCCGGCAAGACGTTCTTCTTCTGGCTCGCGCTCTTGTCCGCGCTCGTCGCGGCGGGCGGTGCCGCCTGGAAGCTCGCCGAACAGAAGAACGCCAAGCCCCCCGCCTGACCCGTACCGAGCCCGGTTTCTTTGTTCGACATTCGCGGCGTCCCCGCCGGTCGCGTGCCGGGCGGCCCCTGGACGCGATCGGCTCCGGGTCCCCGGCCCGGGACCCTACGAACAGATCTTCTCGCGCAGCGCGGCGACCAGGGCGTGGTTCAGGGCGCGGGCGTCGCGGACGAGTTGCTTCGCCAGCGCGACCTGGAAGGCGCAGGAGATCGGCGCGTGGCTCTCCATCAGGAGGCGCGCGGCGTCGAGGGCGAGCGCCCCCACGTGCACGTTGCCGCAAGCGGTACAGGTCGCGCTCCGGGGGCCGCCGTCCACCAGCGCGACGAGCCCGATGATCTCGCCCGGCCCCATCGCATGCCGGGCGCTGAAGTCGGCGCCGTCGGGGCGGTCCACCGTCACCTCGACCTCGCCGTCGAGCAGGAAGTAGACGTGATCGGCGTGGTCGCCCTGGCGAATGAACGCGAAGCCGTCCTCGTAGCTCTTGGGCTCGATGGCGTTGACGAGCGCGTCGAAGTCGTCGGACGTGAGATCGCGGAGTGTCTCGTGCCGCCGCAGGCAGTCCTGGATGTTCATCGCCGTTCTCCCAGGCCGAAGAGCTTCCGCACCATCATCAGGAGGCCCTCGCCGCTCTGCGTGTTCTTCACGTGCTGCGCGATGGCGATGTGGTCGCCCTCCCGGCGGAAGGAGAGCGTGTCCGTCTCCCGGAGCCGCGCCGCGACGTCGCGGCAGACCAGCTCGGTCAGCGAGGCGGCGGCGCCGGGGTGCTCCTCCCGAAGCCGGTCGAACGCCTCGTGCGTGAGGACCCAGGCTTCGACGTCCGTCGTCGCGTCCACGCTGGCCGACGCGGGACCGGGCTCGATGAAACCGAGCTCCCCCACCCAGCTCCCGCCACGGCGCATCCCGAGCTTCAGCATGGCCCCCTGACAGTCCACGTGGACTTCCACGTCGCCGTCGGCCAGGAAGTAGACGCGGTCGTTCAGCTCGTCCTGCGTCATCATCCGGGTCTCGGCCGGGATGTGCTGCGTGACGAGCGCCTCGGCGACGTGCCCGCGCTCCGCCGCGCTCATGCCGTCGAAGTGGGGCCGGAAGCGGCTCGCGAGGTCGTCGGCGTTCATGGGCGGAGCTCCTCCGGTCCCGGGGATCATACCCTTCGACCTCCACGGGGTCCCGGGCCGGCGTGCATCCGGGGCCCCGGGGGCTGGGCCGCGAGAATCGCGGCCTCCAGGACCCGCAGTTCCTCCCAGCGCGCCTCGAGGCCTTCCGGGCCGGCGACGTCCTTCGCCAGGTCGAGGAAGAGGCCGAAGTGCCCGCGCTCCGAGGCAAGGAGCCCCCGGTACAGGCGCCGCAGGTCGTCCTCGCGGGCGGCCTCGGCCAACCGTTCGAACCGCTCGCACGACCGGGCCTCGATGAGGGCGCTCACGAGCAGGCGGTCGAGGAGGGCGCTCGCCGCGTCGCCTTCGCGCACGAGGCGACGGAGCGCCGCGGCGTAGGGATTCGCGTGGACGCGGCTCATGACGCGCCCGCGCGCCTGGAGGAGCTTCAGCACGAGGCCGAGGTGCTCGATCTCGTCCTTCGCAACGCGGGCGAGCACCGCCGTCCACCGTCCGGCGACCCGACGGGCCGCCGGTCCGTCTCCCGTCGGCCGCCGGCCCATGAGCGTGAGCGCGTTCTGGGCGGCCTTCCTCTCCAGGTGCGCGTGGTCGTCGAGCAGCGCGATGGGGTCCTGCAGCGCAGCCCGCGCCCACGCGTCGCCGGTGCGGCTCTTGAGGGGCATCGCCGTGGCCATCGTCGCTCCATTCTGGACCGTGGGGACACCGACGCGGGAATAGAATGCGGGATTCTGGACGCACCCGGTGACGACCGCCATCCTCCGCGACGACCTCTTTCTCCGGCACGATCCGGGGGAGGACCACCCCGAGTCCGCGCGGCGGCTCCTCGATGTCTACCGCCTGCTCGACGAGTGGCCGGTGGCGGGGACGTTCACGCCCGCCGTCCGACCGGCCACGCGCGCGGAGATCACCCGCATCCACGACGGCGCCTTCGTCGATCTCGTCGCCCGGACGTCGGAGCGCGCGCAAACGGCCCTCGACTCCGAAACGTGGGCCAGCGCGCGCACCTACGAGGCGGCGCTCGCCGCCGCCGGCGCCACGCTCCGGGGCGTGGAACTGGTCGTGTCGGGCGAGGCCGAGAGCGCGTTCGCCCTCGTCCGCCCGCCCGGGCACCACGCGGAGGCGGCCCGAGCCTTCGGCTTCTGCTTCTTCAACAACGTCGCCATCGCCGCCGCCCACGCCATTGGGAAGGCGGGACTCGCCCGCGTGCTCGTGCTCGATCCGGACGTCCACCACGGGAACGGCACCCAGCACGCCTTCTGGACGCGCTCGGACGTGCTCTACGTCTCCAGCCACCAGTACCCGTTCTTCCCCGGCACGGGGGCCGTGAACGAGTGGGGCGAGGGGAAGGGCACCGGCTATACGCTCAACATGCCGCTGCCCGCGGGGGCGGGCGACGCGGACCTGCTCTACCTCTACGAGCGGATCGTCGGCCCGGTCGTGGAGTCCTTCGAACCGGAGCTGATCCTCGTCTCGGCGGGCTACGACGCCTGGCAGGGCGACCCCCTCGGCGGGTTCCGGGTGACACGGCCGGGCTTCCGCGCGCTCTTCACGCTCTTCCGGGGCTGGGCGGAGCGATACGCCGCGGGGCGGATGGTGCTGACGCTCGAGGGCGGCTACGACCCCCCGGCGCTCGCCGCCTGCATCCGCGACACCCTCGAGGTGCTCGCCGGCGACGCCGTGGGGGCGGTGGACGACGACCCGTCGCCGGGCCGCGCCGCCCGCCGCGTGGCCTACCGCCTGTGGAGCGACGGCACGACGTTCTGGCCCGCGCTCGCCAGGAGCCGCGTGTGACACGCCGCCGCGCCCCTATTGCGGGTAGACCTCGTCGATCCGCGGGACGGGCACGTCGATCTCCAGCCGGTCCGGGACGTCGAACTTGACTTCGAGACCTCGCACGAAGCGGCCGCCGTCCATGCGGTGGGCATAGACGTAGTAGCGACCCGGGGCGAGGTGCACGGTCTGGGGCGACGGCCCGGGGAGGTCCGTCCAGATGGGCCGCTCGGACGGCCGGTTCTGGCGGTCCGTCAACCGGTCCACGACGCTGATCATGCGCAACGCGTAGCCGGGGCGGAGGGGATCCTCCCCCTCCTCCACGGTGGGATCCACGGTGCGGAACGTGACCTCGTAGCGCCCGTAGCCGTGGCGCGCGTAGCCGAGGGACATCGCGAGGCGGAACCCCAGCTTCGGGCTCCGGTAGCCCGGCGGATGGTGCCCGCGCCGCGCGCACCACGCCTCGACCTCGCCGGCGCGGGGCGATTCGCCTCTTGCCACCCTCTCGATTCCGGTCGTCGATCCCTGGGGGTTGTCCTGGGCTTGGACCGGGTACGACGCGTACCGATCGAAGCACCACTCGGCGACGCCGCCCGGGAGATCCGCGATGCCCCAGGCGTCGGGCCGTCCGGCGCGGTCCGCGCAACTCCCGGTGGCGCTGCCGCCCACGCGACACGCCCACTCCCACTCCGCTTCGGTGGGGAGGCGGTAGAGCCACCGCTCGTCGCGGGCGCGGAGCCACTCGGCGTACGCGGCGGCCTCCTCGTAGGAGACGTTCACCACGGGCCGGTCGTCGCCGTCCAGCGAGACGCCCTCGGGCGTGCTCCCGCTGCGGTGGTCGGGCCGGAAGCGCCGGTACTCGGCGTTCGTCACCTCGTGGACCTGGAGGTAGGTCGGCGTGACGAAGTGGACCGTGTGGCGTGCCTCCCCGTCGCCGCTTCCCATGAGGAGGATGCCGCGCGGCAGGAGGCGGAAGCGCATCCCGAAGACACCCTCGACCTCCAACGGAAACCCCACGCTCTCCGCGTCCGCCGCCTGCAGGCGCGCCGCCTCGCGATCCGCGGCCGTCTCGGGGGCGGCGGCCGAAGCGGGCGGGGACGGCCGCCGCCCGCAGACCGCCAACCCCGCGCACGCCGCGAGGGCGAGCCACAGCCCGACGGTTCGGGGGGAGGGGATCATCATCTCGGTCACTCCTCCAGGAAGACGTTGAAGTCCTCTGCCTCCTCCTCCGCGTGGAGGATCTCGTACGCGTGCGCGGGCGTCCTCGCGTGGTAGAGCTGGTCGCGCACGGCGCGGTCCGCCCCGATCGCCCGGGCGAAGGCCGCGAGGACCTCCAGGTGCCGCGTCCGTTGCGAGGGCGGCGTGGCGAGCAGGACCACGCAATGGACGGGCCGGCCGTCGGGCGTGGGAAAGTCGAGGCCCTCGCGGCTGATGCCCATGACGCCCAGGATGCCCTCCCCCACCTCGATTTCGCCGTGGGGAATGGCGAGGCCGTCGCCGAGGAGCGTGCTCGCCTCGGACTCCCGCTCCAGCACGGCCCGGCGCAGCTCGTCGCGGTCGAGGTCGAGCCCGTGCGAGCGGACGAGCAGGCCGACGAGCTGATCGATGGCCTCCGTCAGCGTGGGCGCACGGAGATCCGTCGTGATGTTCTCCTCGTGGAGGAAGTCGATCAGGCGGGCGCGGTCCTTGCCGAAATCGCCGGAGCGGACGAGCGCCCAGCGGGTCATCAGGGGCCCCACGATCTCGTTGAGCGTCACGAGCGTCAGGACGACGGCGAGGAACAGGCTGGCGATCGACGCGAACGCCTGGTCCTCCGTGACGAGCAACATGAGGCCCACCGCGAGCCCGGCCTGGGGGACGAGGGCGAGCCCCAGGTGGCGGCGCACGCGGTCGGTGGCGCCGGCCAGACGCATCGCGAGGCGCGCCGCCACGTTCTTCCCGACGAGCCGCAGGGCGAAGACCACCAGCGCGATCCCGCCGCCGAGGGCGAGGTAGCCGAAGTCGAGCTCCATGCCGGCGACCGTGAAGAAGATCGCGAAGATGGCGTGCTCGAAGTTCACGAACACCTCGTGCCCGATCTCCTCCTTCTCCGGGGTGAGGTTCGCGAGCGTGACGCCGAGGAAGAGGCACGCGAGGAGCGTCGAGAACGCGTCGTGGTATTGCGCCGCGACACCGGCCGTCAGCAGAATCGCCAGGAGCGACATCGTCGTGAGTCGGTCCGGGCGCACCACCTTCCGCGTCACGAGGACGAGGAGCGCTCCCACACCGCCCCCGAGCAGCAGCGAGAACACGAGCTTGCCCAGGGGCCGGAGCAGCACGTCGGCGAGGCCGTGGCCGAGGGCGGGGTCGAGGGCGAAGAGCGACGCCGTGTGGGCCACCTCGAAGAGCACGATGGCGGCGATGTTGTTGAGCGCCACGGCCGCGACGAGCGTGCGAACGAACACGCCCCGCGACCGGGTCTCCTTGACGATCGCCAGGATCGTCGCGGGCGCGGTGGACAGCGAGATCACCGCGACGAGCAACCCGAAGGGGCGCGACACGTCGAAGAGCGCCGTCACGCCCACGTAGACGAGTCCGACGACGACCACCACCTCGGCGAGGAGGAGGAGCAGCAGCCGACGTTTCGCCGGGCGGAGCTTGCGCCAGTGGAGGTGGCTTCCGACGGCGACGGCCATCAGCCCCAGCGCGAAGTGGGTCACGGGCTGGAGGGCGTGGATGGCGTCGGGGCCGAAGAGCCGGACGTGGAGGAGGTGCGGCGCCTGGCCGAGCAGGATCCCGACGAGGATCTGGCCCGTCACCGACGGCAGGTGCACCCGGCGCGCGAGCATGCCGGAGGCGACGCCGGCCACGAGGACCACGCCGAGAAGCAGCAGGGGATCGTCCAAGCGCCCTCCCGGGGGGAGAGTGTGCGCCAAGACCGGGGTCCGCGCCCCGTTCGCCTCGCCCACCGCTCAACCGCGGAAGATGCGGCCCCAGAGCGGGAAGGAGAAGAGGAGGTAGACGGCGAGCGCCACCGCGGGCCGGGCGGCGTAGTAGGGCACGTCGGCGTAGGTCGCAAGGAGGTCGAAGCCGACCGCGTTCAGCGCCAGGGCCCCCGTCTCGACCAGCGCGAAGAGGCTCCCCTGGCGAAGGTGGTCGTTCGAGCCGTCCCGGAAGGCGAAGTACTTGTTGCCGACGTACTGCGCGGCCGTCCCGAGGAGCAGGGCGGGCACGTTCGCCACGCGGGGGCTCGCCCCGGCCGAGTGGATCAAGACGTGGAGCGCCAGGACGTCGAGGGCCGTCGCCCCGACCCCGATCAGGGCGGAGCGACCGAAGACGCGGCGGCCCCGGGCCCGGAGCCGCCGCCGCGCCACGAGGCGACGCTCCCTCGGGACGGTCGCCAACTCGGGGGCGGTCGGGGAGGAGCCCATGCCCCGAAGGATCGACCGGTGTTCGGACCCCGCGGACCGCCACCGCCCGGAATTCACCGGATCTTCCCCGGATCCTGCCGCAGAGCCGCCCCCTCGGTCACGATCGGGTCCTCCCGCGTAGAGTGGCGGGCGGGGCGGCGTCTCCGCCTCGGGAGGGTCCGTCGGGCCTTGCAGGACGCCGAAGCGCTATCCCTCGACGCCGTCCGCGGCCTGCTCGCCGCGGGGCGGGTCTTCGCCGCCTACGACCGGATCCTCCGGATCCGCCGCGCCGGCGGCGACAGCCCTCCTCTCGCGGCGCTCGAGGCCCGGGCGCTGGAGAGCCTCGGGCGCGCGGAGGAAGCGTCGTCCCTGCTCGCGTCGCTCGGCGTGGCGACGACCGGCGACCCCGAAGCGCTGGGGCTCCTCGCAGCGATCACGAAGCGGCGGGCCCTGGCCGCGTCCACGCCGGCCGCCCGGCAGGCCGGGCTGGCGGAGGCACGGGGGCTCTACGCCCGGGGCTGGGCGCGGTTCGGCGGCTCGTGGTTCGGCATCAACGTGGCGACGCTCACGTTCGTGCTCGGCGATCGCGACGGCGCCCGGCAGGAGGCGGGCCGCGTGCTCGCGCTCCTCGATCTGGAGGCGCCGCGCGCCGAGGAGGACTCCGAGGCCGGGGCATGGCACGCGGCGACGGAAGGCGAGGCCCACCTGCTCGCGGACGCGCCGTGGGAGGCGGCCGGCCCCTATCGCCGGCTGCACGAGCGCGTGGCGGCGCGGGGCGCCTGGGCGGTCCTCGCCTCGGCGCGGCGGAACGTGGAGTTGATCCGGCAATCGGCCGGCGCAGGCGACCCCCGCGCGAAGGCGGCGGCCGACGTCCTCGATCTCCTCGTGACACCGCCCGTGATCGTCGCGACCGGCCATCTCGTGGACGACGAGGGTCGATCGCCGCCGCGTTTCCCCGAAGGACTGGTGTCCGGCGCGCGGGAGGCGGTGTCCGCCGTCCTCGACGAAACGGGGGCGAGCGTGGGCTTCTCGTCGCTCGCGGCGGGCTTCGACCTCGTGTTCCAGGACGAGCTCGAGCGCAGGCACGTCCCCCGACACGTCCTCCTCCCCTTCGAGGAGGCGCGCTTCCTCGAGGACAGCGTCGCGGATCGCGGACGCTACGGGTGGGTCGCCGACTTCCACCGCCTGCTCACCGGCGCGGAGCGCCGCTACCAGGCGTCGCGGAACCACCCGGACGAGGAAGGGGCCGCGTTCGCCTACGCGAACGAGATGCTCCTGGGCCTCGCGCGCCTGGAGGCGGACCGCCTCGACACGACGCTCCTGGGCCTCGCGCTCTGGGACGGACGCGGGGGGCAGGAGGGGGGCTCGGCGAGCGCCCTGTCGCAGTGGCAGGCGAGCGGTGCGCTCGACGCGGTGCGGATCCTGCGGCCCCAGGAGCTCGCCGGGTGGCCCCGGTCGGGCCCTCGTCCGGAGCCGCCGGTGCTCCTCCGGCCGCCGCCCTACCAACCCGCCCCCGTGCGCGTCGAGCCGGGGAGGAGCGCCATCGTGGCGATGCTCTTCGGCGACGTGCGCGGCTTCGGCGCCCTGGACGAGACCCAGATGGAGACCTTCGTCCGGCGCTACCTCGGCGCCATCGGGGAGGTCGTCGCGAAGCACCGCGCCGACGCCGCCGAGGTGAACACCTGGGCGGGACAACTGTTCCTCGTCTTCCCGGACCTCGAGGCGGCGGGGCGCTGCGCGCTGGACCTCGCCGAGCGTCTCGTCCGCGCGCGCCCCGATCTGCCCTCGTGGGGGCTGCCGCCCGATCTCGGCCTCCGCATGGCGCTCCACGCGGGACCGATCCGGTTCGTGCGAAACGCGATCACCGATCGCCTCGGGGCGTTCGGTTCGCAGGTCAGCGTCGGCGCCCGGATCGAGCCGATCGCGCCCCCCGAGCAGGCGTTCGCCAGCGAGGCGTTCGCCGCGCTCTGCCGCGCGCGGAGAGTCCGCTCCTTCGCGTGCCGCTACGTCGGCCGCCGCGAGCTGGCGAAAGCCTACGGCGAGGCGTCCGTCTACCGCCTGGAACGCTGACGTCAGTCGCTGCCGGTGACCACCGCGGAGGGCATCGTCGTCCGCTTGAGGAAGAGCAGCGCGAAGCACGTTCCGAGAACGTCCTGCGGCTTCATGCACGACGGGTCGTCCCAGTGCCCGTCCTCCTTCTGCGTGGAGAGGAGGTACTCGGCGCCGTAGGGGTACCAGAGCTGCCTGCCGAGGAGCTGCCGGCGGCTGATGCCTCCCACCCGCTCGACGGCGTAGAGGTAGCAGTAGTGGTAGAGCGGCGGCTCTCCCATGTTCTGCTGCGGATTCGTGACCGGCGTGTACTTCTCGCCGAGGAAGTCGAAGGCTCTCTTCTCGGCCTCCGCGATCCAGGGCGGGCGTTCCGAACCCGCGAGCTTCATCTGCTCGTCCACGATGAGGAGGCTGGCGAGGCCGGCGGCGGTCATCCCGAGCGTCCACCCCTGCGGCTTGTGCTCGTACGGGAAGCCGCCGTTCTCGAGCTGCATGGCCTGGAGGTACTCCCCGGCCCGCTTCCACGTGCTGCCGCTCACGTCGGCGATGGGATAGCCCGCGCGGCGGGCCTCGCGCAGGGCGAGGAGCGCGAACTGGGTGGCGGAGACGTCGGGTCGCTCCAATCCGGGTTTGTACGTCCAGCCGCCGGCCTTGGTCTGGCAGCCGCCCTTCTCGTCGCCGACGAGGTGCAGGATGCGCTCGTGCATCCACTTCCAGTCGTCGCGCTTGAACTTGCTTCCCTTGGCGGGTGAGGAGGGACTCTTGCTGGGCGCGAGCGGATCTCCGCCGTCGTCGTAGAGCGCGGTCAGCATGAGGATGACGGCGGAGGACTCGTAGCTCGTGTAGTCGTACGCGGTGCCCGCGCGGTCGTCCATCCACTTCAAAGCGTGCTTGATGACCTTGTCCTTGCGGGGCACGCCGCAGCGGGACAGCGTGAAGACGCTGAACGCGGTGGGGCCGATGAAGTAGCACCGGGGATCGACGAGGGCCTTGCCGTCGTAGGTCCCGGTCGCGACGCAAGGTCCCCAGGAGCCGTCCTTCTGCTGGGACTCCTTCAGCCACGCCACGCCGCGGTCGATGGCCGCGTTGACCTTCGCCGCGAACTCCATGTCCTCGAGCTCGCCGGGGGGATCGTCCGCGGCGGCCCCGGCCGCGAGGAGCAGCAGCGCCAGGCCGGCCCAGGGGAGAAATCGTCGCAAACGCACTCCTTTCGCCGGCCCGAATCCTACTGCGGTGGCGCGGCCGGCGGCCATGGCGCCCATGTGTTCGGACTCCATGAAGGGGGCGGGCCTTCCCCCGGTGCGGACCGCCCTGGACGGGCGTCCCCTCCTCCCGCTACAAGGACGGGCGAGCTGGGAGGATCGCATGGGCGAGGCACCGGAACGCGTACGTCTGCTGCTCGACGACGGAGGGCCCGTCCGGCTTCGAACCGCCGGAGGGAACGCTGCCGGGGAGCGGACCTGGTCGCTGGAAACCTGGTTCTGCGAAAGCGCCGGATGTGCGGGCGCCCACCTCGTGGTGCGGGCCGCGGACGGGCACCGCGTGAAGAACGGGACGGCCGTCGTCGTCGCGATGGACACGGGATCGGTCGAGGTCACGGACGCGAATCGGACGGACCCGGCGTTGGTGGCGGCGCTGGCCGAGAGGTTGGAGCGGGACCAGACGCTCCTCCTGAAGCTCCGCAAGCGATGGCGCGCGGCGAAGGATACGGCCCGGGAGGCATGGAAGCGCACCGACTGGTCGGAGTGGGAACCCGGGCGCATGGTCTCCTGGTTCGACCTGTTTCCGGACGACGCGAACTTCCTGTTCCAGACCAAGACGGGGACGAAGACGCTCTGGGCCAACGACATCTACTGCCTGACGCCGGGCTGCAACTGCGGCGAGGTTCGCATGGACTTCCTCGCGGTGGGCGCGTCGGATCCCGTGATCCGCGGCGGCGGCCGGGTGGACCTCGAGTGCTGGAAGATGCGTCCCGACGGGCGGCCGCAGGCGGACGTCGCGTCGCGGCGCATGTGGACCGCTCTTCAACGCGCCTACCCCGACCTGCGCGAGAAGCTCACGCGGCGCTACGCCGAGGCGCGGAGGATCGGCCGGCGCGTCGCGCGCCTGACGGGCCACGCCGGACACCCGGTCCCTTCGGCCTGCCCGTAGCGCACGACGCCGGCTGACGGATGGCAGGAATTGCCATCCCGGTGGGGGGTGGCACGGCCGCCGCGAGAATGTTCCCCTTGCAATCCCGTGGCGGCGGATCTTCCATAAGGAGTCGGGCCGATTCCAATCGGCCACGCGGAGGAGCATTTCATGGGTCATTCGCCCTTCTCCCGGTACGTCCTCGTCGCGACCCGGGTGTTCGCACCGATCGCGCTGGTCCTCGTCCTCGCCCTGGCCGGCCCCGTCGCCTGCCGGAGCAACCGGACCGCGCCCCCCACGCCCGCCCAGCAGCAGGCTCCTGCGACGCCGTACATGCCCCCCACCGCGTCGGCTCCCCCGACCACCACCTCACCGGCCCCCGCGCCCATGATGCGGACGTCACCCATGGTGCAGGCCCAGATCCAGCGCGGGGCGTCGATCTTCGCCAGCGTGTGCGCGCGCTGCCACGGCGCGGCCGGGCAGGGCAGCCGCACGGCGCCCGCCCTGATCGGGCCCGGCGCGCTTCCGTCGAACCCGCGCCCCGGCGCGCGGCTGAGGACGATGGCGTTCCACAGCGCGCACGACGTCGGGATCTTCATCAAGGACAACATGCCCCCCGGCAGCCACACCCCGCCGGAGCAGACGGCTCCGGTCCTGGCCTACCTTCTCGACGCGAACGGCATCGCGGTGCCGCAGCCGATCAACCCGACCAGCGCCTACGCGATCCCCGTCAACCGCTGACCGCGTCGCGGACAGCCCCCACACGTCGTTCGTCTCCCCCGGCGGTGGCCGGGGCGGGAGAGGGAGATGCTGCGCGTCCACGCGTGGGTTCGGCTCGACCGGGCGTGGGAGGCACGAACGGGCGACGCGCGACGCCCGGCATGGACGTCGCGAGGCCTGCCGCGGCGATCGCCCTGAATTCCCGGCCTCGGGCCCCCCGAGCCTCGGTCCGGTGGTGTCCGGCTCCGGGACACGGGGAACCTCTCGCACGCCCGGATCCGGCGGGCACCCGATGCCCCAGCCTGCCGACCCACGAGCGGGCGTGGAATCGCGCCGCCCTCGTGTCCGGGGCCTGTCCGTCAACAACGCCCACCGCTTCCACTCGCCTTCACGCCGTCTGCGGCCCGGCCCGACGCGGTGACGGGGGAGGGCGCGTAACCGCGCAGCCCCGAGGGCGTAGTTCCCTGGTACCGGGCCGAGGCGGTCCGGGGAGCACGCATGATGAGTGCACGAGAGCACGACCCCGCTGCGGGCCCCGTCCGCAGGCGGCTTCGCGACCGCCGGGACTTCCTGCGGACGTCGCCGCCGGGACCGTCGTCGCCCTGCTCGGGGGGCTCTACACGGTCGTAGAAACGACCGCCGACGACGAGGAGGAGAAGCGGCCCGACGGCCGGGCGCGCATCCCGCCGGGTCAGAAGGTCATCCAGCGCCTGCGGCCCATGGGCGGCCGGGAAGGAGACCCCAGCGCCAGCAAGTGGACGCTGAAGGTCCACGGCGAGGTCGAGAAGCCCTACGAGATCGGCTTCGCCGACCTCCTGGAGCAGCCGCAGGTCGAGAAGAAGCTCGACGTCCACTGCGTCACCCGCTGGACGGTGCTCGGCGCGCTCTGGAAGGGCGTGCGGGTGAAGCACCTCGTCGAGAAGGCCGGCGTCAAGCCGAAGGCGCAAGCACGTGATCTTCGAGGCGGCCCACGGCTACACGACGAACGTGCGGCTCGACGAGGCGCTCGCCGAGGACAACCTGGTGGCCTGGCGCCTCGACGACCATCCGCTCCCCCGCAGCCACGGAGGGCCGGTGCGCGCCGTGGTCCCCGACCTCTACTTCTGGAAGAGCGCCAAGTGGCTGACCGGCATCAAGCTCGTCGAGAAGGACGAGAAGGGGTACTGGGAGACGGCGCGGCTACAACAACCACGCCGATCCGTGGAAGGAGGAGCGATATGCCTGACGCGCCCCCTCGCCGACTGCCCCGTCGGTCCCGCTTCCCCTGGCGTCGCTGGCTGCGCGCGATGCATCGCGACACGGGGTACTTCATCGTCGGACTGACCTTCGTCTACGCGCTGAGCGGTCTGGCCGTGAACCACATCGGACAGTGGGATCCGAACTTCGTCCCGTACGAAGCAGAGAAGGACCTCGGCCATCCGTTGGAGGGCACCGACGCGGAAGTGGCCCGTCAGGCGCTCGCGGCGATCGGCCTCGACGAGAAGCCGAAGGAAGTCTCCCGCCTCACGCCCGACCAGATCGAGATCCTCTTCGACGACAAGACGATCCACGTGGACACCTCCACCGGGAGCATCTACGGCGAGGGGCAGGAACCCCGCTTCTTCCTGCGCGTGGCCAACTGGCTGCACCTCAACCGCGGAAAGGCCGCGTGGACGTGGTTCGCCGACAGCTACGCCGTGCTGCTGCTCTTCCTCGCGACGTCCGGGATGTTCATGCTGGCGGGGAAGAAGGGGCTCATCGGCCGCGGCGGTATCCTGCTGATCCTGGGGATCCTGGTCCCCGTCCTGTACGTCACCCTCTCGCACGGTCCGTGACCCCGGAGCCTCCCCCTCCCCCGCATGAGCATCGACTTCCGTTTCGCCTCGCGCCGCAGTTGCGTCCTGTCGCGTCGGGGGATGGTGGCGACCAGCCAACCGCTCGCGGCGGAGGCGGGCCTCGCCGAGCTCCGCCGCGGGGGGAACGCCGCCGACGCGGCGATCGCGACCGCCGCCCTGCTCGTCGTGACGGAGCCGATCGCGAACGGGATCGGAGGCGACGCCTTCGCGCTCTACTACGACGCGAAGACCCGCGAGATCACGGCGCTCAACGGTTCGGGCCGCTCGGCCGCATCGAGCGACGCCGCGGCGCTGCGCGCGAGGGGTCTTCGCGAGATGCCGCTGTACACGGGCGCGACGGTGACCGTTCCCGGTGCCGTCCGCGCCTGGGCGGATCTGCTGGAACGCCACGGCACGAGAGGGCTCGCCGACTTGCTGCGCCCGGCCGTCGAGACGGCGGAGCGCGGCTTCCCCGTCGGCGCGTGGACGGCCCATGCCTGGCGCCGCAGCGTCGCGAAGTTGCTGCGCGGGCCGGGCTGGGAGCACGCCGACGGACCGCCGCAGCCCAGCGGGAACGAGTTGTTGCTCCACGGGCGGGCTCCCCGACCGGGCGAGGTGATGGCGCTGCCCACCCTGGCCGCGACGCTACGCCACATCGCCGCCGAGGGTCCGGCCTGGCTCTACGAGGGGTCGTTCGCCGCGCGCGCCGCGGCGCACGTCCGCGACTACGGCGGTTGGCTGGATGCGGAGGACTTCGCACGACACGAGAGCGAGTGGACGACGCCGATCTCGACCGTCTACCGGGGACTTCGCGTCCACGAGTGCCCGCCGAACGGACAGGGGCTCGCCGCGCTCGTGGCGCTGAACGCCCTGAACGCCGCGGACCTCGACGGGCGGAACGAGACCGAGATCCTCGTCCGTCACCTCGAGTGCATGCGCCTCGGATTCCAGGCGGCGGGGCGGGCGGTCTGCGATCCGGCGTGGGCGAAGGAGGACGTGGGGCGCCTCCTCGAGCCCGCACGGGGCAGGGCACTGCTCGCCGAGGTGGATCCCTCGCGGGCCTTCGCCGGTCCCCTCTTCGGACGGACGGGAAGCGACACCGTCCATGCGGCCGTGGTGGACGGCGAGGGGAACGCCTGCTCGTGGATCCAGTCCTGCTACATGGGGACGGGGACCGGGCTCGTCGTGCCCGGCACCGGCGCGAGCCTGCAGAACCGCGGCGCGGGCTTCTCGCTCGACCCGGACCATCCCAACACCCTGGAGGGCGGAAAGCGCCCCTACCACACGATCATTCCCGCGATGGGAACGGTGGACGGCGCGCTCCACGCGTGCTTCGGCGTCGTCGGCGGATTCATGCAGCCGCAGGGACACGTCCAGGTGGTGACGCATCTCGCGGCGGGAAGGAACCCGCAGCAGGCGCTCGACGCCGCGCGCTGGCAGTTGGAAGGGCACGGCGCGCGCGTCCTGCTCGAGCCGGGCTTCCCGGCGCACGTCGTTCGCGCGCTCCAGGACCGCGGCTACGTCGTGCGCGAAGTGGACGGTTTCGAGCGCGTCCACATGGGCGGCGGCCAGGTGATCGTCCGCGACGCCGAGAGCGGCGTCCTCGCGGGCGGCTCCGACCCCCGCCGCGACGGCTGCGCAATCGGATTCTGACGGCGTGGACACGACGCCCTCCGAGTGGGTCCTCGACGAGGTCTTCGGGCCGTCGGACGACCATCTCGACGCCCGCAGCGCCATGCAGGCGGCGCTCGCGCGCTACCTCGCCCTGCCGGACCCCGAGCAAGCGGGCTGGCTCACCATCGTCGCGAACGAGGACGCCTGGATCGAGGTGACGCCCACCCTCATCAACCTGGGCCGCCGCGAACTGGACCTCGACGCGCTCCTCCGCGACGAACAGGGGGGTAGGCTGAGCCGTCAGGTGCGCCCCGTGCGGAGCCGCCTCGGCAAGCCGAACCGCACGCTCTGGAACGTGAAGCATGTGTCGGCCGACGACCTGGCCGCGATCCTCGACAGCGCCTTCCTCCGCGGATTCGGCCTGGAACCCGCGTACAGCGTGCGGGTCCGGTTCCAGCCGAGCGGCAACGGCCCTCTGGGTGCGCTGGAGCACAAGCCGTCCCACCTGCGGCTCGCGGGCCGGCTGCTCTTCCTCGTCGCCGCCGCGGGCATCGTCCTGGTGGCGACCTTCCTGGGACGGTGGGTGTTCTCGTTCGCCGTCGCCCCGCCGCTGCTCCTCGCGGTGCCCCTGGGGGTGGTCTGCGTGCTGGCGGGCGTCCTGATCTGGCGCGTGGGGAGCGCCCTCCTTCGCCGTGCCGGCATCGCGGTCCTTCGCGACGAGGACGCGTGACGCGCGTGCCTCAGCGGATGCGGATCCGCTCGACGGTCCGACGCAGCGGCGCGAGGGAGGGGGCCTCGGCCAGGACCCGGAGGGCTCTCGCCTTCGCGGCCTTCGCCTCGTCGAGACGGCGTGCCGCCACGAGCGCGCGGACCAGCCGCGGCCAGAGGTACGTTGCGGCCGGGCGCTCGTCGAGCAGCGCGCGGTAGAGCGGGGCGGCCCGCTCGGCCTGGTCGCTCGCCTCGAAGAGGCCCGCCAGGGTGACCCGCTCCTCGAAGTCCGCCGTCCCCGCCTCCAGGCGCGCTCCGAGTTCCTGGAGCAGGACATTCCACGCCTCGCGCTCCTGGAGGGACGCGATCCACGCGGACCGGAGCGCCCCCGTGGCAACGGGCGCCGCCGCCTCCAGGCGCGCCAGGGCGTTCGAGGGCGTGAGGTCGGGCTCGGACCTGAGCGTCGCTTCCAGCGCCCAGCGCGCGAGGGCCTTCGCGTCGTCGGCGGGGCCGAGCAGGATCAGCCCGAGCCCCAGGACGTCCCGCGCCGCGGCGACGTCGTCCTTGGACTTCGCCCGAAGGAGCATCTGCCGGCCGAGCCCGAGCCGGACCATGGCCGAGAGAGGGTCGATCGCCGCCGCGCGCTCCAGATGGCCGAAGGCGTCGTCCGGCCAGGCCTCGTCCTCGTCTCTTCCGGCGTTCGCGGCCAGCGCCTCGGCGAGCAGGAGGTGGAGGTCCACGGCGTCCCTTCCCCCGCGAAGGGCCGCCGCGAGGTAGACGGCGGCCGGCTCGGACATCCCCGACGCCGCGAACGAGCGTCCGAGGCGGGCGAGGAGCGTCGCCTGCTCCGGCGTGGGCTTCTTGACCGCCGCGACGGCGGCGAGCGTCTCCTTCGACGTGCCGAGCGGCGTCTTCTCCTCCGGCTCGAGCGCGAGGATGTGCGCGTACCAGTCCTCGTCGAACGCCTCGTCGCTCCCGTAGCCGAGCGCTCTCAGGAAGCGCCGGTTCTCGCCGTCGGTCGGCGCGCTGCCGGAAAGGGCCTTCATCTGCTCCAGCAGCGGCGCCCAAAGCGTCCCCTTCTTCCCGCGGCGGAGGAATCGCACGAGCGACCACCCCCACGCGTACTCGTCGCTGCGGTACTCCGCGTAGGACACGCTCCGGAGCGCGCGGTTCGTCCGTCTCGTCCCCGCCCGGAGCCACCCGATCACGGAGGCGAGCGAGGCCAGCTGCGGCTCGGGTTCTTCCACGCCCGGCGTCCACGTCTGGAAGTAGACGGCGGTCCCCTCCTCGAACCACACGGGGAAGTGGACGCCCGTGGCCTGGGCGAGGACGTGGTTGAGGAAGTGCGTCGTCTCGTGGAGCGCGGTGGACGGGTGGACCTCCCCCCTCGTCCCCTCGGCGTCCCAGAGGTAGACGACCTTCCCTCCCGGATCGTAGAAGCCGGAGACGCCCTCGGCGAAGCCGTTCCCCTTCGCGGCCGCGATCCCCGGGGCGACCGCCTCCTGGACGCGCTTGAAGTCGTCCCGCGAACGGTAGACCTGCATGGAGAACGGTGCCGACGCCAGCAGCCGCTCGCGATCCAGATGGTAGACGCCGATCATCCACTCGACGAAACCGTCGAGGTGCTCGCGGTAGAGCGTGTCCCGGGCCGGGGAGAGATCGCTCTGGATCCGCCACCACCGCGTGCGGGTTTCCCGGGACTCATCGGGCGGCTTCTCTTCGGGCGGAGCGGTCGTCCCCTCGCCCTCGGCCGCCTTCAGACGCGCCCGCGCAACGCGCAAGGGGCCGAACGCCGTGTCGAGAACGACGGCGTCCTTCGTGCGGCGAATCGCCTCGCCTCGGAGGACGCGGCCGTCGGGAAGCGGGATCTCCGCGCCGGGAACGGCCGACGCCGGAGCCGCGGCGAGCAGCACGAGGACGAGGAGGACGACCGGAGACGGGGCGGGCGACGTGCCCCTCACTTGTCGGTGCTCTCGCTGAACTGCGTGCCGGGCGGCGGCTCGTACCAGTCCGCAAAGACGACGTCGAACGTGCCCTCGTTCTGATCGGCGAGCGCCTTCATGAAGCCCCCGAGCTCGGTCTCGGCCGCGAGGCTTCGGATGCGGCCGCGGCGCGCCTTCTCCGCGGCGTCGAGCGGCGGCTTGTCATCGCCCTTCGGACCGTCGTGCGGGAACTTGCGCCCCTTCTCCATGAGGAGCGTGTGGATGGAGAGCCGCGCGTAGCGGTTCTGCTTTGCCATCTGATCCAGGATCCCGCCGGGAGTCTGCGGGTCGCCGCGGTTGGGGAGTCCGTCGGAGAGGAGCACCACGCTGTCCACGTCGGGCAGGTTCATCGCGGTCTTCAGCGAATCGATCACGTTCGTCGGGCCGGTGGGCTTCGCGCGCTGGAGCCACCGGAGCACGTCGTCGGCGTTCCCGGCGTTGGCCGGCAGGAGTCGGTCCTTCCACGGGCGCGGGTTCGCGTCGAACTCGATGACCCCGAAGAACGTCGTGGGCAGCGCGGCGGACAGGAATGCGCCGACCTCCTCGACGACCTGGTCCCACAGGCCGTAGTACATGCTCTCGCTCTTGTCGAGGACGAGCACGACGCGGTCGCTCCGGATGCTCGTGTCGAAGAAGCGGTTGTGGTCCACGGCGTAGTCGCGGTCGCGCGGCGCCTCGGGGCGGGAGGCCTTGGGCAGGAAGCGGATCTCGCCCTTCTGCTTGCGGAACCACGTCGCCCACTCGTGCTGGGAGGTCCCGTGGGACTCGCCGGTGAGGGTCTCGAGGCTGCGGGCCGCGCCGACGCGAACCCGGAGACGCTTGTCGCCGAGGAGGTCCACGAGCGCGGCGACGGCGTCTTCGTGGCGGTAGCCGACGAGCCCTTCCGCGAGGGCCAGGCGCACCTGCCACTCGCGGGCCTTCGCGGCGCGGCGAAAGCCCTGTGGCACCGGTGTCGCGGTGTCCTGGTTGGCCAGGGCCCGCAGCGCCATCGACGTCGTGCGCCAGTCCTCGGCCGTCGTGACCACGCCCTCCAGCGCGAGGAGGACGTCGGGGCCCTGGAGCCCCCTGTCGTACACCTCGTCCACGCCGGCGAGGCGGACCGCGGGATCCTCCTGATCGGCGAGGCGGCGGGCGAGCTCGGGCCAGCGCGTCGCGGGGACGGTGGGCGCGGAGGCGCCCGGCGAAGTCCCGTCGCTCGCGTCGCCGCTCGGGCCGGGCGAGACATCCTTCTTCTCGACCGTGAGCAGCCCGTGCTCGTTCTGCCACTCGCGAAGATGCGCGACCGCCGAGAGGTCGCGCTCGAGCAGGACGGAGAGGGTCTTGGAGAGCGCGGGTTCGAGGAGGGCCCATCGCTCGCGCGCCGCGGCATCGGCGTCGGGGCCGGGCTCCTTGGTCAGGACGAGCCGCAGCAGCGGCTCCACGAGCGCGCTCGCGCCCTCGCGCCCGGGCGTCCAGCCGGCGAGCGCGCGCACGGCCTCCGCCTGGACGTGCGGATCGACGGCTTCGCGCGCGAGGAGGAGCAGCGGCGCGCGCGCCGCGTCGGGGGCGAGGGCGCCCGCGGTGCGGACGGCCTCGAGCTCGGCGGGCGTGCCCGCGGCCTGGTCGGCGGTGGGCAGGAAGCGGCCGAGTTCCTCCCACACGGCGTCCGGCGCGGGAAAGCGACCCAGGGCGTGGATCGCCGCGACGCGGATCTCCATCCGTTGCGCCACCAGCGCGGTCCACCCCACGTCGGAGAGGATCTCGCTGCGGGCCTCCTCGTCCTGCGTGGCGGTCCAGGCGGCGGGGAGCTGGTCGAGAACGGCCCGGGCGGCGGCGACGTCGCCCGCGTCCGTCGCCGCTTCGAGCCGTTCGAGGAGCGTCGCATCCTCGGCCGCGGCGATCAGCCCCAGGAGCAGGAGGAACCACCCCATCGGCGCACCAAGGCGCCCTCGATACCGCCTTCGACTCGTTCGTCTCATGGCCCGTCCCCAGGAGTCGGCTGGACATCCTAACGACGGGGAGAGGAGAACGGGGCCCCGGCTCGCGCCGGGGCCCCGTCGGCATCCCGCATGGCAGGGTCATGCATCTCGGGATGCCCGGCCTCCGCGGCCGTCAGTCGGTGACGGTGGAGGCACCATCGGCATCGGGAAGGACAACGCGGTCGATCAGGTGGATCACGCCGCCGGCGGCGATCACGTCGGCGGTGGTCACGCGGGCCCCGTTGACGAAGACGCGGCCCTGTTCGTCCCGGCGCACGCGGAGCGGCGCGCCGTTCACCGTGGCGACGGTCTTCGTCTCCCCCTCGGGCAGGTCACTGGACAGCACCAGGCCCGGGATCACGTGATCGGTCAAGACGCCCGCGAGGGCACTCTTGTCGCGCAGGAGTCCGTCGAGCGCGCCGTCGGGGAGTTGCGCAAGGGCGGCGTCGGAGGGCGCGAAGACGGTGAAGGGACCGTCGCCCTTCAACGTCTCCAAGAGCCCGGCGGCCTCGACGGCGCGGACCAGGGTGTCGAAGGAGCCGTTCTCCGCGGCCACGTCCACGATGTCCTTTGCGGAGTGCGCCGCCTTCGGCGCCGGGGAGGAGGCGCCGCAGTCGCCGGCGGCGGCGAGGCTGCCGGCGAGCGTGAGGCTCGCGGCGACGAGGGAGAAGATTGCGAGAGTGCGCAACATGGGATCACTCCATTGGGGGGGGGACTTCGGGGAGGGAGGGTCTGCGCCCCCACCGCGACGGAGGATGCCCTACCCCGAGGCTATGTCCAGAAAAAATACTGGACACAAAACACGCCCTGGCGTGGAAGCGTCCGGGCGCGCAGAATCCGCGACCTGCACCGCGGCGCGTGGATCGGAGGACCGGCATGGCGAGGACGAGGACGACGGTGGACGGACAGGAGCGGCGCGGGACCGCCGGCCGCGCGTGGGTCTCGGGCGCGCTCCTGGGCCCCCTCCTCCTCGTGGCCATCTCGTGCGGCGGCGGGGGCGAGCCCGCCGTCATCGCCCCCGTCCGCGTCGCCGTGCCGCGGGCCTGGCCCGCGGATCCGTGGCTCCCCGAATTCGCGGAGCCCTTCGGCGATGCGCTCGGCGCCTTCACGGCGAGGACGGGGATCGGCGCGATCGCGACGCCGTGGATGGGGCCCGATGCCGCGGTCGGAGCCTACGAGGCGCTCACCCGGGAGTCGCCGCCCGATCTCGTCGTGGTTCCCGCGCCCATCCTCCCGGAGTTGGTGGACGAAGGCCGCCTCCTTCCGCTCGACGAGTGGGTTTCGACCCATGCGGCGATCCTCACGGATCTCCCGCCCGAGGTTTTCGACACCTTCCGCGTCGACGGCCCGCTCTACGCCGTACCGCTGGGAGCCGGACGCGGACATGCCGAGCTCGGGTTCGCCGTCCCCACAGCGGCGCAGGCCGCCGGCCGTGCCGCCCTCGCGCTCGCCCTTCTCGCCGACGTCCGCGAACGCGCGCCGCTACGCGACGGCCCGGACCCGGCCGTGTCGGACGCGCGTGTGCTGCCGCCGAATCCGGACCTGCAGGGCGAGGAGAACGGCGTGTTCGAGGTGCACGTCGCGAACTTCGGTGACATGGAGGCCCCTGCGACACGACTCGACATCCGCCTGGACGAGCAGCCGCCCTTCTCCAGCGTCGACGTCCCCGCCCTCCCGCCTCTCGAGGAGGTGACGTTCTGGGTGGGTCTGCCCGTGCCCACCCTCGACCAGTACGTCGTCCACGCCCGCCTGGACGCGGACAGTGCCATCGCCGAGCTGCAGGAAGGCAACAACGAGGCGGCCAGCCAGTGGACCGTCGTGCCGTTCGCAGGCGGCATGACGCCGCCCGCGATCATGCTCACCGGCGGCCCCTACTCGATCGACGCGAACGCGTATCGGGCCGACACGGTCGGCGGCGGTCCGAAGGTCGCCTTCGACGGCACGAACTACCTGGTCGTCTGGACGAAGCAGAAGCAGCTGACCGACCAGCGGTACCAGCACGAGCTGCGCGCCCGGCGGGTCAGTCCCTCCGGCACCGTGCTCGACGCGCTCCCGGGGATCGCCGTCACCTCGGGTCCCGGCTACTACCCCTGGTTCGACGTCGCCTACGGCGCCGGGACGTTCCTGGTGGTCTGGGAGAACGGGGCCGACTTCGAGCCCGGCGGGAACCCGAATCCGGGGAGCTTCGTCGAGGGCCGGCGCATCTCGCCCTCCGGCCAGGTGCTGGACGCGAACCCGATCTCCGTCGAGGCGACGCCGAGTCCCAATTTCGTGAGTGCGCATCACAGGAGCGTGGCGCTCTGTTTCGACGGTCAGGACTTCCTCGTCTTCGAGCGCACGACGGGCATCTCCGGCGGCGAAGGGGTCTGGACCCGCACGGTCCAACCCACGGGTTCCGTCGGCACGACCCGCTCGCTGGTCTTCTCCACGAGCCCGCTGTTCGGGGCGTACGGGAAGCTCGCCGCCTCCTACTCGGGCACCCGGGGCTTCCTCGCCTACAGCGGATACACCGCCACGGCGGCGCCCATGGGCGGTACGACGGTCACGAGCCGGTTCTCCTACGCCACCGAACTCCCGCCGCCGCCCCAGGGAGCCGTGGGGATCGCCGTACCTCTCGTCTCGCATTCCGCGGGCAACGCGTGGTCCGACAACACGGCCACGGCGGCCGCCCGCCAGGACAACTTCGCGTTCGCGTGGGACGAGCGCGTCGCCCCCGCCGCGGTCGTCCTCCCCCGCGTCCACGCCGCGATCCTGGCGACGCCCCTGGACACGCTCTCGCAGTCCATCACGATCCCGACCCTCCGCTGCGACGAGAAGCCCGCGATCGACTACGACGGGGCGTACTACCTCCTCGCGTGGGTCCGAGTGGTCGGCTGCCACTCCTATCCGGGACTCTGCAGCCTCTCCCCTCTCGGCGCCCGCGGGCCGATCTTCCGCCTGGATACGCCGCTGTCCGACCTGGTGAGCGCCGTGGACGTCGCCTGCGGGACGACGAACGCGTGCGTGGCCTACGCGACCTGGCTCCCCGCATCGGCGCTGGGAGCGCCGCAGGGTCACTCGGCGGTCGGCTTCTTCTTCGTCAACCTGCCCTGAACCTCGAGGAAGAGCAGCGCCACGAGCGTCAGGAAGGCGAATGCGCCGCCGGCGAGGAAGGTCGCTTCGGGCCCCCACCCCTTCCAGAGACCGCCCGCCAGGACGCTCGCGAGCAGGAGCATGACGCCCCGGGTGAAGTTCACCACCCCGAACGCGGTCCCCACGGTGTCCTTCGGCGCGCGGTCGGCCACCAACGCCGAGAGCAGGCCCTCGGTGAGCCCCATGTGGAGCCCCCAGATGGCGACGCCCACGCCGACGCCGAGCCAACCGGGCCAGAACGCGAGGCAGGCGTCGGCGAGAACCATGACGCCGCACCCGACCGCGAGGAGCAGCGTGCGGGAGACGCGGTCGGAAAGCACGCCCAAGGGATAGGCACTGAGCGCGTAGGTAGCGTTCATCACGACGAACACGAACGGCAGGGCCCCCAACGGCCACCCGCGGTCCTCCGCGCGGAGCACGAGGAACGCCTCGGAGAACCGCATGAGCGTGAAGAGCGCGACGATCACGACGAGCGCCCACATCTCGCGGGGGAAGGTCCGGAACCGGAAGCCGGCGAGCGGCGACGGCTTCGCCTCGGCCTTCTCGTGGGCTGGCTCGTGGACGAGGAAGACGAGGACGGCGACGGCGAGAACGGCGGGAAGGGTCGCGAACCAGAACACCGTGCGCATGTCGTCGGCGAAGAGGGCCATCAAGCCGACGGCGGCGAGCGGCCCCGCCACGGCCCCCACGCTGTCCAGCGCCTGGCGGAGGCCGTACGCCGCGCCGCGGCTCTCGGGCGGCGCGAGGTCGGCCACGAGGGCGTCGCGCGGAGCGCCGCGGATGCCCTTGCCGATGCGATCGACGAAGCGGGCACCGAGCACGGCCCAGGCCGTGCGGGCGAGCGGGAAGACGGGCTTCGTGAGCGCCGCGAGCCCGTAGCCGAGGACGGCCAACGGCTTTCGCCGCCCGAAGTGGTCGGCGAGGACGCCCGAGAAGAGCTTCGTCATGGCGGCGGTGGACTCGGCGATCCCCTCGATCACGCCGACGGTGAGCGCGCTCACCCCGACCGTCGTGACGAGGAAGGCCGGCAGCAGGCTGTGGATCAACTCCGAGGAGGTGTCCATCAGCAGGCTGACCAGGCCGAGCGCCCAGATGGCGGCAGGGAGTCGTCGCTTTCCCGACACCCGGCCCATCTTGCCCGAGGAGAACCCCGCTGGAACGGGAATCAGATCCGGGCGTAGGCGACCTGGCTCTCCAGGACGCTCAAGTCCTTGCCCAGATCGCGGAGGAGGGCTTCGACGTCGGCTTCGCCCCGGACCAGATCCTCCTCCTCCTTCAACTCGGCCAGCTTGGCGAGCGCGCGCCGGATCTCCGCGTGGCGGTCCCGGAGCGCCGAGAGCCGGCGGCCGTAGTCGAGGCTCTCGGGCCGCATGGGATGCGGCGGGCGCTGGATCAGCGCCTCGATGCGCCGGTCGTGCCCGTTCAAGTCCAGCCTCCACAGATCGCGGAGGCAGTCGCGCTTCTTCATCGTCGGCCCCCCTTCGGGCCTGCGCGACCGAGCATACCCCCGACCCCACCCCCCGAGCCACCCCCGGACTCTTCCCCGGCCGTTCGTCCGGGTACTCCCCCCATCCCCCCGGCGGTAGCATCCGTGTGGAGTCAGGACGAACGTTCGTGCGTCCTCGCCCCGGAGGTGCCCATGCGCGGCTGCAACTCCTTCCTGTCCGGCCTCCTGGTGCTGATTCTCGGCGCCGGCGTCTTCGCCCCGGCGGCCTCGGCCACCGACATGGACGCCGCGAACGAAGTCCTCGTCCGTCTCGAAACCAAGCTCAAGAAGCGCAGTTCCATCAACGCGGAGATCACGGGGGCCCTCGACGAGGTCATGGAGGCCTACAAGGGCCTACAGCCTCCCGAGGACGAAGCCGAGAAGGCCAAGTTCGAGCGCGAGGCCGACAAGTTCCGCAAGAAGGTCCACGCGTACCTGTTCGACGCGCTGACCATGGTCCACCTCCAGCGCGAGAACAACCTCCGTGAAGACGTGAACATCAAGGCGGCGGAGATCCTCGCGACGCTCGGCGACGACCCGGAGGTCGCCGCGGACCTGTCCCCGCACCTGATCCGGGCGATGCAGCACGGCCTCCTCGACCAGAAGAAGTACGACGTGAGCCAGGTGGTGCTCGAGAAGGCGTTTACGGCGCTGGGAAGCATGAACCAGCCCAAGGCCCTCGACTGGATCCTCGAGAAACAACTGCACGCGAACGGCTCCCCGGCCCGCGCGGTCCGGGAGCTCATCGGGGCCCTCAAGGGACTGCTGGCCTTCAAGCAGGTCCCGGGGAAGCTCCGCTACAAGCTCGTGGACAAGATGATCACGCTCTACACGGGCGTGGAGTCGCAGGCGGAACAGAACGTCAACGACACGGCGCACATCGCCAAGAAGCAGTTCTGGGACCAGATCAAGAACGACGTCATCCAGGTCCTCCAGAAGTACACGGGCGCCCCGAACGACGACCAGGGCCAGGCCATCGCGAACATGGCCGGATTCCAGGAGTGGTTCCGCCACAACGACAAGGAGCGGCGCCCGCCCTGGACGGACGCCTAGCCGCGCGGCCCTCGTATCCGGGGCCGGGAGGGCTCCGAGGCGGCGAGTTGGGCGGGCGAGCGGGCCAGCGCGTCGCGGCGCGCTACCCCGACGGCGCGTCTCGCAGCAGGCGGGTCAGGAGCGCGATCTGGCCCACGTGGTAGCTGTTGTGCGCCGCGAGCACGTGGGCGGCCGAGAGGCGGCTGGCCTCCGGGAGGCCGGGAAGCGGGGCCTCGACATCGGCGGTCAGGAGCGCCTCGCGGAGGCTCTCGAAGCCGCGACGGAAGCGGCCCACGGCGTCCTCGAGCGTCGTCGTCCGAGGCCAGGCATCCTCCTCGGAGGCGGACTCGGGGGGCTCCTCGCCCCGGAGCCAGCGGATCGTCAGGTCCTGCCACCCGATCAGGTGCTCGACCAGTTCGAGGATGGTGTGCGGCGCACCCGGCAGGCGGCGCGAGGCGATCTCCTCGTCGAGGCTCTCCAGCACGGAGAGCGGATGGGGATGCGCGGCCTGGCCGGTCAGCGCCTGCTCCCACGCCGCAATCGCGGTTTCGTTCTTCATGCCCTCAAAGGTAGCCCAGGGTCGTGTGGAGGGGCTGCTCCTCGGGGAAGACGGGGTCGGGGGGGAAGCCAAGGTGGACGTCGAGAGCCTCGCGGTAGATGTCGCGGAAGTCGGACTGGTACGCCGGGTACTCCAGGAGGAGATCCGCCTCGGTCAGGTCGCTCCCGTAGACGCCTCCGGTGACGGCACCGCCGAGAGCCAGGAAGAAGCTCGCGCCCCCGTGGTCCGTGCCGCTCGAGGCGTTCTGGTAGTTGCGGCGGCCGAATTCGGAGATCGCGACGATCGCGGCACCGTCCCAAGCGCCCATGTCCTTCAGGTCCTGGGCGAAGGCGCCGAGCGCGGCGTCGAGCCGGCCGAGCAGGGTCGCCTGACTCCCCGTGCCGGCGCCCTGGTTGGCGTGCGTGTCGAAGCCGCCGAAACCCGTATAGAAGGCCTTCGTCTCGAAGCCGTGCTGCACGAGCGTGGCGACGTCGCGCAGGTAGCGCGCGATATTGGGCGGATTCTGCCCGCCGTAGTCCACGTTGCTCTGGTAGCCCGCGACGGCGGCCTGGATCTGATCGGCGAACTCGTGCCCCTGGAGGAGCGCGGCGGCCACGTCTTCGTCCGGGCCCGTGTAGTTTTCGAGCACCTGACGGATCGTGTCGATGCGGTGCTGGTGGCCCTGCGGGTACTTCCCGTCCACGTCGTAGCGGAAGCCGGAGAGGGCCTGGGCCTGGAGCAGGGACGTGTCGCCGCCGAGGAAGTCGAGGGGACGACCCACGCCGATGCTCACGGCCCCCATCGTGGTCGCCGCATAGAGGTCGGCGAACCGTGCCACCCAGCCGCTCTCGTCCATGCCGAGGTCGGAGAACTCGCCGCGGACGCCGTAGGAGTAGACGTCCTGGGAAACGAAGTGGCTGAGGTTGTGCTGCGGGTAGCCGACCTTCGGGAAGATCGCGAGGTCGCCGTCGTTCCACATCGCCTGGAGCGCGGGCATGGCGGGGTGGAGGCCGTAGAGGGTGGTTCCCGGTCCGCCGGCGAGGGAGAGCTCCTCGCCGGGAGGGATGGCGATGCCCCCCGGCTCGCCGAGATTCCGCCGGTCGTAGTACGGCTGGAGCGTGCGGGGCACGACCATGTTCAGGCCGTCGTTGCCGCCGATCATGTTCACGACGACGAGGAAGGGACTCCCTGTCGGGGCACCGCGAGCGGCCGTGAGGAGGCCGCGCCCCAGCGGGGTGAGGCAGGCGATGCCGAACGTGGCGCCGATGGCCTTGAAGACGTCGCGGCGCGAGTGGAACACGGGCGGGTGCATCGCGTCTCCCTTCATCGCTTCATCGCCTGCGGGTGCTGGGCAAGGACGTAGAGGAGCCCGCGCACCCGGTCGTCCACGTGGGTGGGGTTCGTCGGGTCGAAAGGGCTCGGGACCACGTCGCCGTTCGGGAGGCGCTCGGTGTCGAGGAAGTCCACGTAGGCGGCGCGTTCCGACGCGGACGGCTCGACGCCGAGCCTGAGCGCCAGGGCGTCCACGACCTCGCCGGCCGAGGGCCCGCCCGGCGGGAGGAGATCCGCGACGTCGATGCCCAGGGAGTCCTGGAGCGTGCGGTTCGCGATGCAGCTCCGCACCAGGTTCGCCCGATCGAGCATGCCCTGCGCGGAGAGCCACTGGCTCCCGCCCGGCCAGCCGTCCACCGTGGGGGGCCGCGTCGGGACCTGGCCCATTTGGTCGAGCCGGCTCTCGAACTCGCTCGGTCGAATGACCAGACCGGTGGCGTTCACGAATCCGACCGCCGTCTCCACCGGGCTCGTCACGAAGGCGCGCCGGGCCTCGTCGGAGAAGAACGCCTCGGAGAGGAAGAGGGCCTTCAGCGCAGGCGCCAACTCGTAGTTCTCGTCGCGGAGGCGCTGGGCGAACTGGTCCACGAGTTCCGGGGCGGGCTGGGGCATGCAGAAGTACTCGAGGAGCGACTTCGCGATCCACCCGGCGACGTCGCGGTTCTGGAGGGTGATGTCCACCACGGCCTCGTAGTCGTCGGTGGCGTTCTGCCCGGGGATCGTCTCCCCGAAGAGCGTCTTGTCGCCGTCGTCGTGGCGGGAGGGCGAGAAGACGACGCCCAGCAGCCCCGTGTCCGCGTCGAGGACGACCTGGCGATAGCCCGTGAAGGCGCGCGCGGCCTGGACGATGTCGTCCTGGGTGTAGCCGTTGTCGGCGCCCAGGCCGAACAGCTCGAAGAACTCGCGACCGTAGTTCTCGTTCGGAGCGGTCTTCGTGCTGGTGATGCCGTCGAGCCACCGCAGCATCGCCGGGTCGCGGCTCACCGCCAGGAGCAGGTCCTTCAGGTTGCCCGCGCCGCCCCCGCGGAAGATCTCCACGTGGTTCTTCATCCAGTAGAGGTTGCCGGCTCCCAGCGGATCGCTCGACGTGGCGAAGTGGTCGTGCCAGAAGAAGGCGAGCACCTCCTGGAAGGTGTTCGGGTTGGTGATCATCAGCGTGAGCCACCACATGGAGAGCTCGCGGCGGGTCGGGAACATGCCCTCCTGGCCGGGCGGATCCGTGGCGTTCACGAGAATCTGCGCGGCGGTCTGCTCCTGAGGAGTGCTCCCGACGGGCGGGAACTGGAGCATCGCGTCCACATAGGCCGGCAGCCCGACCTGGACGAGGGCGTCATGGTTGATCTCGCGCACGCCCCAGTGCGTCCGCCTCAGGAAGTGCCGCAGGTCGGCGTCGTCGATGGTCTCCGCGGCGTGGAGGGACTTCGCCTCCGCCCAGCGCACCTCGATGGCGACGGTCGCCTGGGTCGAGCCCGCCGGGTTGGCCGCGGTCACGACGTAGTCGGCCTTGGCGGCGGGCCCGTCGGGCGTGCCGGAGATGAGGCCCGTCGCGGCGTCGATCGCGAGGCCGGAGGGAAGCGCCGGCGCCACCTGGAAGCCGGTCGGTGCCCCGCCCTCGACCGTGGCGGCGTTGGGCAGGATCGGCGCTTCGGCCCGGTAGAGGACGTCGGACCGGGCGTAGGCGAGGGCCGTCGGGGGCGTGGTCGGCGGGGCCGCGACGCCGCCCGTCCCGCCCCCTCCCCCGCACGAGGCCAGCCACAAGGCCGCCAGGAGGGGGATCCAGGGGGCCTTCTTCATCGCGTCCTCCCGCCGAAAGCGCCTTGCCCGTCCCTGGTACCCGCCCCGGCACCGTCGGTTTCGTCTACCCGGCGCGAAAGACTACCAAACAGCGACGCCCCAGGAGGGACGCCGGGGGCCCCCGTCGCCCGAGGGCGCCCGGGAACGCGTCCCGGCGTCGCTCGATGGTGGGGCGGCGATACGCCTCGAATCGCTCCTCGCTCGGCATCTCCCGACGCACCGCGGTGCGACGCCGCAGGGTCGCGAGCCTCACGGGGCTCGCTCGAAGGCGGCCCGCTCGGGCAGGAGCGACCGCAACCGGGCGGCGCGCTCCGGGAGGGGCACGGCGTTGCCGCGCTCGTCGATGGTCACGCCGCCGATCGCCTCCGCGAGGTCGGGGAGCCATGCGCGCGCGGCCGCAGGCGGCTCGAGCTCGAGCCGCGAGCGGACGGCCCGCGCCTGCTTCGCCGGGCCGCCCAACTGGAGCACCGCGTCGCCGTCCGCGGCGAGTCGCGCCGCGTCCACCGCGGTCTTCTCGGCGAGATCGGAGCCGTCATCGCCGAACGCGGCGCGGTCGCTGAGCGGCACGCCCGTCTCCAGATCCCAGACCGTACGCCAGTAGAGCGCGAGGTTGGGCGCGTCCCAGTAGTGGCTCCACGTCAGGACGAGGCCCTTGGCGACGTCCACGTCCACCGCGGGCATCCGCTCCGGCACCTCCCTCGGCCGGAAGAGCGAGGCCTCGTGGATCGCGGGCCCGAGCCGCCGCGTGAGGTCCGGGCTCCAGACCTCCGTGACGAAGCGCCCGTCGGTCGTGACCACCGCAAAGCCGTGACGGGCGATGCCGACGTAGCGAAGGTCCGGCGGGAAGCGGCGTTCGCCGACCCGGGCGCCGTCGCGCTCGGTCCGGACCGTCCCGTCGGCCCTGGTCACGAGGCGAAGGCCGCCCGGCCCTTCGAGGGACGCGTCCTCGAGTCCGCGTTCCAGGTCGAAACCGCGCGGAGAAGGCGGGACATCGGGTCGCCCTCGGGCTCGGGAGCGGTCGAGCCGCTCGAGGAGATCCCAGGCGGCCGTGGACCCGTCTGCGAGCCGCGCGGCCAGGCGGCGGGGCCCGGTCCGCACGAGGGCTCTCGCCGCCGGCGCGGTCTGGAGCACGTTGCCGATGGCTTCGCCGCCGTCCAGGCGCGTCACGCGCACCTCACCGTCGTCCGACGCGCTGAGCAGCCACTCGCGCTCCCGGTCCACCGTGGCGACGACGACGGGGCTCGCGTGCCCGGCCCACGCGAGCGGGACCAGGTCGTTCCACTCGGACACCACGACGTGGACGGCGGCGGCGCCCCGGGCCGACGCGGTGACGAGCAGCGGCCAGTCCGCGTCATAGCCTCGGACCCCGCCGGCAACGAGGGCGACGCCCCTGAACGCGGCGTACTGGAATTGCGAACCCTCGCCCGAGGCGATCAGCGGCTTGCCGACCGCCCGGCCCGCCTCGAGGTCGAAGACCTCCACGCTGTCCGGCTCGCGCCACCGCTCGGCGTTCACCGCGAGGAATCGTCCGTCGGGCGAGAAGGTCAGGGCGCGGATCGTCCAGATCCGCTGATCGCCCTCGTAGCTCGGCTCGATCCAGCCGGTCCGGGGGCGGGGCGCCCCGCCCCGCGCCGCCTCGAAGACGCGCACGCGCGGCTTCTCCTCGCCGGGCGGCCCCGCGACCGCCACGGCGACGAGGGAACGGTCGGGGCTCCGGACGACGATCAAAGGCTGGACCTTGGCGCCCTCGAACGACACCGTCTCGAAGCCCGGCGGCGGCGATTCGCCTCCCCCGTCGCGCGGTAACGGCGGGATGTCGGAGGCGGCGTTCTCGGCGGGCACCCAGAAGGCGCGCTCCTGCAGGAGCGTCCACAGGCGGATGCGGGCCGGGCGGTAGGCGGCCCGCCGCGCGGCACGCGCGAGGTGGGCGAGGCCGGTCGCCACGCGGCGGTCGTCGCGAAGGAGCGTGCTTCCACGGATGAAGTCGCTTCCAGCGAGCGCCCTCACCGTCGCCGCCTCGTTCTCCCGGGCGATGCGCCGCTGGTGCAGGGCGACCGCCCCCGCCACGACCGCGGCCAGGGCAAGGAGCGCCATCGCGCCGGCCACGCGCCGGAAGCTCCGAGCGCGGCGCTGCTCGCGCGCGAGCTGGTAGGCCTTGTCCCGCTGCGTCAGCTCGCCGAGCGGGATGCCGAGGATTCCCGCGATGACCTTCAGCACCGCCCGTTCGAGCCGCTCGCGGTACGCCGGGACCAGCGCCTCGACCTCGGCGCGGGAGAGCCCCCCGTCTTCCAGCGCGCGGCGATAGGCCTCGGGGCTCGTCCACCCCTGGGAGCCGTCGGGCAGACGGAGATCGGCCGCGATGGGCTCGGCATGTTCGTCGGTGAGCAGCGTTCCGTCCTCGCCCACCGGATGGCGGAGCGGGGCGGGAAAACACTCCGCGGCCGGGTCGGCCCCCTGCGCCTGCTTCGCCTCGTCCCACGAGACGTTCGGTTCGCCGTCGAGCAGGGTGGCCAGGACGCGGTCCGCTCGGCCGAGCCTCTTGTAGTACGTGATCTCGTCCGCCACGTACGTGGAGCCGGCGGCACGCGGCGAGCAGAGCACGACCAGGCAGCGGGACGCGTCGAGCGCGCGGTAGATGGGCGAGGCGAGGTCGGCGTCCGCGGGCAGCTCGTCCTCGTCGCGGAAGACCGGGAAGATCCGCTCCGGGACGACGTCGCCGCGCGCGTTCGTGGTCCCCACCAGATCGGCCGGCACCTCGTACGTCTCGATGCGCTGGTGGAGCCACGTCGCCCACTGGCGGCCCAGCTCGCGGTTGTCCGCGTGCCGGTAGGAGAGGAACGCCCAGTAGTCGCGCGCGGGGGCCGCCATCTCAGGCGCGGCGCACGGCGGTCAGCATCCCGCGGCCGATCAGCCCTTCCTCGTCGAACGCCACGTCGAATCCGACCGTCCCGAAGGTCTGCAGGAGCTCCTCCGTCTCGAAGAGACCCATCTCGTGGTGCTCCACGAAATACTCCGTCTTCTCCGGGGTCCCCACGAGGTGGTGGAGGTCGAAGAAGGACAGCCGCCCCTCCCGGTAGCTCGTGTTCACCCGAGCCAACTTGAAGTCCGGCTCGTCGATGAAGGCCGCGTGGACGGTCCCCGCGTGCCAGTCCTCGGGCGTGAACCACGGCTCGACCAGCGCGAGCCCGCCGGGCACGAGATGGCGGTGGAACGCCCTCGCCGCGCGCCCGACGTCCTCCAACGTGGTCAGGTAGCCGATCGAGCTGAAGAGGCAGGTGAGGACGTCGTAGGTCCGCCCCACGTCGAAGTCGGCCATGTCCGCCTCGTGGAAGGCGAGCCCCGGGTTGCGCGCGCGGGCGATCCGCAGCAGCACGGCCGACCGGTCCAGCCCCTCCGCCTCGAAGAACCGGGAGAGGTGTTCGAGGTGACGCCCGGTCCCGCACGCGACATCGAGGAGGCGGAGCGGCCCCCCGCCGAGCCGCTCCGTGATCCATCCGCGGAGGCGCCCGACCTCGCCCTCGTAGTCCTTCTTCGCGTAGATGCGGTCGTAGTGGGGACCGGAGGCGTCGTACACGGCGGCGGATTGTGCATCGGTGTCGGCGGGAGGGAAACCCCTGTCGCGGACGGATGGGGGGATGACACCCTTGCTCCCGCCCCGTATCTTCGCGCCATGGGTTGCCTGCTCGTCCTCCTCGCCCTCCTCACCCCGCGGGTGGTGATCGTGATCTTGGCGATCTTCACCAGGTACCTCCACACCGCGTACGACACGGCCCTCTGGCCGATCCTCGGCTTCTTCTTCATGCCGTTCACGACGCTCGCCTACGCGTGGGCGCAGAACGCGGCGGGAGGCGTCCACGGCGCGTTCTGGGTCATCGTGATGATCGTCGCCGTGCTCGCCGACCTCAGCGCCGTGAAGGAGGGCGATCGCCGCCGCCGGAGCCGCGTCGCCTGATCCGCAGCGCTACCCGGCTGGCCTCGACGATCCACGAACGGACGTTGGATCGCGCCCGGGCCCTGGTCCGCCTCTCGCGCCGGGAGCCTCGGTGGCTCGTCGTCGGCGACCCTACGGGGTCGACGCCGCCGGGGCGGGCTCGTAGAAGAGTTGGCGGGCCGTCTCGCGGCAACCGTTCCTGGCGAAGACCGCGAGCATCGGGACGTTTCTCGCCTCCGTCGATCCGACGTACCGGCGGCACCCGCGTTCGCCGAGCTTGCGGAGGCCCAGGGCGTGGAGCCGGCGGCCGAGGCCCCGCCCCCGCCAGGCCGGCAGGACGCCCACGTAGAAGAGCGTCCCCGTATCGCGGCGATCGGCCCGGACCTGGGGAAGCAGCACGCCCGCCGCGCGCCCGTCCTCGCGGACGACCCACCACCCGTCCGGGTCGAAGGCGTCGCCGGCCAGCCGGACCAGTTCTTCGAGTTCGCCGACGGCGTCGTGGCACCCCTCCGGCTCGAAGGGATCGCCCTCGGCGGCCTGCTCCAGCGCCCTTGCGAAGCGCTCCACGCCCTCGTCCCGGACCGTGTGGAGCGTGCATCCCTCGAGGTCCACGGCCCCCTCGAAAGGGAGCGCCCGCTCGACGAAGACCTTGCGTCTCGCGACGAGGAACCCCGCCCGATCGAGCCACCCGCGAAGCGGGCGGTCCCGGTCCCCGTCCCCCGCGTAGACGCGCGCGCCGCGACGACCGAGGAGCGCAGGGCGGATCGCCCGCAGCAGGGCCGGCGCCACCTCGTCGGCGTCCTCGCCGTCGGCCACGACGACCCGGTTCACGACGGCGAGGGTCGCCTGCCCCCAGGTCCAGCGGAGCCGTCCGACGCAGCGCCCCCCTCGCCACGCGCCGACCCACGCCGAGCGCCCGTCGGCGGGCGTCGTCTCGACCGGGCGCGGCGTCTTCCCCTGCGGCCAGAGCGTGCCGGGCGGGAGAGCGGCCAGGGACGGCGCGTCGGCCGTCGTTCCGGGGCGGGCGACGATCGGCTCCACGGGGCGGACCTACCACGCCCGCCCCGTGGAAGGAAGCCTCGCCGCCGGATCGGAAGCGGGCCTGCCGATCCGCGGCGTCCTTCGCCGTTCCCGGCGCCAGCGGGCCGGCCCGGGGCCCGCGGGCACGGCGTCTGCTCCCCCGACCGGGCACGTAGGGGTCGGCCTTGGAGGAAGAGGAATCCCGGATGCCCGTCATGAACCCCACCGAACGGACGGTCGAAGTCCTGAACGCGCTGCTCCAGCGGTCTCGCGACGGCGAGAGGGCCTTCCAGCGCGCCCTTCGGCGCGTCCAGGACCCGGAGCTCGCGCGGGCCTTCGCCACGTCTCGGGCCGACTGCGCGCAGGCCTCGCGGGAGCTGGACGGCAAGATCCGGGAGCTCGGGGGGCGCCCGAAGACGTCCGCCCCGCTCTCGGAAGCGGTGACCCGCGCGTGGAGAGGCACGAGGACGCTCGCCCCGAAGCGCGCCAAGGGGCTCGTCCGGGAGATCGTGGCGACCCAGCGGGAGGCGGTCGAAGAGTACGAGGACGCGCTCGGCGAGCCGCTGCCGAGGGGGGTCCGACGACTGGTGGCCTCCCAGGCGCAGGAGGCGCGAGCCATGCTCCGCCGCTACGTCGTGCGATCGTAGAGAAGAGTCAGGCCTCGTCGACGGCCGGCCCCAGGCCGAGGATCTCGTACCCGCCGGACTTCTCGTCCCGGCGCAGTTTGAGGAGATCGCGGCCCTCGGCCTCGGTCAGCAGCTCGTTGAAGCTCCGGTAGCCGTAGTAGGACTCCGCGAAGTGCGGCTGCTTGCGCTTGATGACCTGCTTCACGTGCGAGCTCCAGACGGACTCGCCGCGCTCGCGCATCAGGGCGTCCACGGTCTCCACCAGCAGGTCCATGGCCTCGTCCCGGCGGTCTTCCCCGCCCGCGCCTGCGCCCGCACCCGCCGGCGCCTTCTTCTCCCTCCGCCGGGAGCGGACGGCCTTTCGGGCTTCGCGGACCAGGTCGTCGTAGTAGATGAAGTCGTCGCAGTTCTCGACGAGGAGGTTGCTCGTGGACTGCTTCACGCCGACGCCGATCACGGCCTTCCCGTTGGCGCGCAGGCTGCTCACCAGCGGCGAGAAGTCGCTGTCGCCGGTGACGAGGACGAAGGCGTCGAGGTGGGCCTTCGTGTGGCAGATGTCCAGCGCGTCCACCACGAGGCGGATGTCCGCCGAGTTCTTGCCCGAGTAGGAGACGTGGGGCACCTCGATGAGCTCGAAGGCCGCTTCGTGCATGGGCTGCCGGGCCGCCTTGAATCGCGTCCAATCGGCGTAGGCCCGCTTCACGATGACGTTGCCCTTGTCCAGGATCCGCTTCAAGACGAGGCCGATGTCGAAGACGCCGTAGCCGGCCTCCTCAGCGCCCAACGCCACGTTCTCGTAGTCGGCGAATACCGCCAGGTTGAGGGCCTGCCGTTGATCGTCACTCATGCGCGGAAGCGTATCACCGCTCGCCTGCACGACCCACGAACGGACGTTGCATCGCGCGGCCTCGTCGCGCGCGTCGCGGGCACTGCAGGCTCGGGCGGCCTATCCCGCGCCGCGCTGCATCTCCCGGATGGTGAGGAACTCCGTCAGGTTCCGCCAGCTCAGCAGGCCGACCAGGCGGCCGTCCTGCATCACCACGGCGGTGGGCCGGCCCCGCCGGGAGAGAAAGGAGTCGATGGTGGATGCGAGGTCCTCGTCGGGACGAAGCTCCACCGTCGCCGGCTCGGCGAAATCCCCCACCAGGCCGGCCCGACCCTCCGTGCCGAGCCCCTCCATGAGCCGGGACCGGGTCAGCAGCCTCGGCGGCGTGTGGCCGTTCAGGATGGGGAAGTCCGTCTGGTCGGTGTGGACCAGCGTCTCGGCGGCGTCGCCCAGCGTGCCGTCGGCCTGGAGCGCGACGAATCCGGTCTGCATGGCGTCGCGGACGTGCTGCCCGGTCGCGAGATCCCTCCACGACTGGATGGTCGCCTCGGCGCGGGCGCCGAAGAAGAGGAAGATCGCGATCAGCAGGAGGAGGAGGTTTCCGCCGAGGAGACCGAGGAAGCCGATCCCCACGGCGAAGACCTGCCCGATCGCCGCGGCGACCGCCGTGGCGCGCGAGCTGCCCATGGAGAGGGCCAGCGTCGCCCGGAGCACGCGCCCTCCGTCCATCGGAAACGCGGGCAGGAGGTTGAAGCCCGCGAGGATCAGGTTCGCGACCGCGAGCCATCCCAGGTAGCCCACGCTCCCGCTCCCCAGCGCCGCCCACTGGAGCCCCGTTCCCGAGGCGGCGGCGGCGGCCCAGAGCACGCCCCCCAGGAAGAGGCTGACCAGGGGGCCCGCCAGGGCGATCGTCAGCTCCTGGCGGGGCTTCCCCATCTTCTCGATGCGGCTGAGCCCCCCGATGGGGTAGAGCGTGATGTCCCGCGTCCGGATGCCGTGGAAGCGGGCGACGAGGACGTGCCCCAGCTCGTGGAGCACGACGCAGACGAAGACCCCGGCCACGAGGGCGAACTGCATCCCCACGCTCCGCCCGGTCATGCGGGCGATCCACCAGAGGTAGACGAGCAGCAGGCCGAACGAGGCGTGGATCCGGATCGGAACGCCGAACACCGTCGCGACCCGCAGGGACCACTGCACGCGGTGGCGGGGTCCCTCGCGGGTCTCGGACGGATCGGAAGGTGCGGCGTCGGTCATGGCACGTCCCCCGGCGGGAGAGCCGGCATGATTCACGAACGGACGAAGTGGCGCGGCCCCTAGGAGCCGCGCTCCAGGACCACGTAGAGGGTGTTCTCGCCTTCGCGGACGCGCAGGAGGACGGAGCCGCCCTTGGCGACCTTGCCCAGGACGTCCTGCAGCTTGGCGGGGTCGTCCACGGGCTGTCGGTCGGCCTCGACGATCACGGCACCGGGGCGGAGCCCGGCGAGGGCCGCCACGCTGTCGGGGGCGACCTTGGTCACGACGACGCCCTTCGTCCCCTCCGGCAGCGACAGTTGACTCCGGCGATCCGGCGTCAGGGCCCCGACCGTCAGGCCGAACTCCTCGACCGCGCTCGTGGGCGCCGCCGTGCCGGACTCCTTCTCTTGCTGGGTCCAGGCGCCCAGGGTCACCTGAACGGTGCGCTTCTCGCCGCTTCGGATGACATCGAGCGTCACCGGTTGGCCGGGGGCGTAGCGGGCGATGCGGTTGCGGAGCATGCCGGGGTCGTGCGTCGCGATGCCGTCCACGGAGACGATGACGTCTCCCGGCTCGAGGCCGGCCTTCTTGGCGGGCGAATCCGCCGAGACGGCGCTCACGAGCACGCCGCTCTCCGGCTTCACACCGAACGACTGGGAGAGATCCTGGGTGAGCGCCTGGATGGAGACGCCCAGGAATCCGCGGCGGACCTCACCGTTCTCGAGGAGGTTCTTGCGCACGTAGTCGATCAGGTCCGCGGGGATCGCGAAACCGACGCCGACGTTCCCGCCGGAACGGCTGTAGATGGCCGCGTTCATGCCGACCACCTTCCCGTCCAGGTCGAGCAGCGGTCCCCCGGAGTTTCCGGGATTGATCGCGGCATCCGTCTGGATGAAGTCCTCGTAGTCGAGGATCCCGAGGCTCGTGCGCCCGGTGGCGCTGACGATCCCCGCCGTCACCGTCGTCTGGAGGCCGAACGGGTTCCCGATCGCAAGCACCCACTGGCCCACCTTCAGGGACTTGGAGTCGCCGAGCGTGAGGTGCGGCAGGTTCTTGGCATCGATGCGCACGAGGGCGACATCCGACTTCGGATCCTGCCCCAACACCTTGCCGTCGAACTCCCGACCGTCCTCGAGCCGCACGGTGACCTTCGAGGCGTTGCTCACGACGTGGTTGTTCGTGACGATGAGTCCGTCCGCGGTGATGAGGAAGCCGGAGCCCTCTCCCTCGGCGTGCCGCGGAGCGGGGTTGGGCGTCTCGTTCGGGGGCGGCTGGAAGAAACGCCGGAATTCCTCGGGAAGGTCCGGGAAGGGGATGTTCGGCAACGCCTGGGCGGGGATCTCCTTCTCCACGGTCACGAAGACGACCGCGCTGGAGGCCTCGTGGGCGACGTGGGCGAACGCCCGCCCGAGGGCGTGGGCGGTCTCGAGCCCCTGCTGGGCCGTGGAATCCGCCTGCTGGGCCGTGGAATCCGGCTGGGTACTGGGGTCCTGCGCCAGCGCTCGGCCGGCGAAGAACGACAGGGACAGGGCGACCATCAGCAACATGGCAGAGCGTCGCATGGGCTTCCGTCTCCTTTCTACGGTACGCCCGCGTAGGCGTGCCGTCGGCGGGGTTCGCCACCGGACGTTCCCGGTCTGCGGATCCCGGATGTGTCGTCGCGACGTCATGCAAGCAGCGTTCCCGTGTCGCATGCTGCCGCCGCGCCGGCTTGGTTTCGGCCCCGGACGTTCGTCGGCACGTCCCGCCGTCTGGGGAGCCGGAGCGCGCGCTTCCGATTTCCGCCGGTCTTCTCAGCTCTCCGGCAGCTGATTCGGCGGCGGCACCGTCGGCGGTGGTTCGCCCAGGAGGTGCGCCACGATGCGGTGGACGTGGACGTGGCAGTTCTCGAGGAAGAGGTGGTAGCTTCGCTGGGTCCCCGCGGCGGCGGTGCCCGCCACGTACACGCCGGGCACGTCCGTCTCCATGGTGCCCGCGTCGAAGACGGGCACCTCGTTCTCGCCCGCGAGCGTCACGCCGAGCTGCCGGAAGAGCGACATGTCGGCCACGTAGCCCGTGGCCAGCAGCACGAAATCGGTGGGGACGAGGCGCGTCCTGCCGTCCTCGAGGTCCTCCAGCGTCACGCCCCGAGGGTCGATCGCCCGCGGCCGCGTCCGGAAGTGGCAGGGGATCTCCCCCCGTCGGATCCGCCCCTTCAGCTCGGGCAGCAACCAGACCTTCACGCGGGTCTCGTCGAAGGCCGCACCGCGATAGGAGATCGTGACGTTCGCGCCGGCGTGCCAACACCTCAGCGCCGCCTCGACGGCGCTGTTCTTGCCGCCCACCACGAGCAGATCGCGCTGGAAGTAGACGTGCGGATCGGGAAGTACGTGCCGCACGTGCGGCAGGTCTTCGCCGGGGATGCCGAGCCGCCGGGGGAAGGCGGTGTCGCCCACCGTGAGGACGACGGCCCGCGCCCGCGTCCGCCGGGTCTCGCCGCGACGCGTCGTCGTCAGAACGAAGCGGTCTCCCTCGCGCTCCACGCCGTCCACGCGTTCGTGCGTGCGGATCTCGAGACCCAGCGCCCGGACGACCGTCCGCAGGTAGACGAGGTACTCCTCCCGCGTCGCCTTCTGCTGCCCCGGCGTGAGCAAGGGGACGCCGGCGATCGCGGTGCGCTCGTTCGAGCTGAACCACTGCGTGCCGGGCGGCCAGCCGACCATGGTCTGGCCGATCGCCCCCTTCTCGAAGACGATGTGGTCGATGCCGGCACGCGAGAGCTCCGCGGCCAACTCGAGACCGATGGGGCCGGCGCCGACGACGGCGACCGCGGGACTCTTCGGCGCTTCGCGCATGATGCAGCCTGGAGGTCCTCAGCCGGTGTAGCGCTGGAGGACCTCGTTCCACCAGGGCTCCTTGATCAGACGGACGATCACGCGGTTGACCGCCTCCCTGCGGTCCGAGCCCTGGGGCAGCGCCAGCGCGTAGTCCTGCCGTTCGAAGATGCGCGGCAGGACCACGAGGTCCTTGTCGAGCGCGGGGTCCTGGCGAACGGCCCAGGCGAGGAGCGGGCGATCGTAGACGACGGCGCCGACCTGGTGCCGCGCCAGGGCCTCGAGGGCCTCGTGGAGGTCCCCGTAGGCGCGGCGGCGCAGGTTCCGCTGTCGGAGGTATGCCTCGCTCGTGGAGTCGCGGACGGTGCCCACGAGCACGCCGGGGAGGTCCTCCGGCCCCTGCACGGCGGTCTGGAGCCCCGAGACGGTCAGCGCGCTGGCGATGGCCCCCGTGAACCCCGCGATCAGGATCACCCCGGCGAACATCCACATCACGGCGATGAGGCGTCCGCCGATCGAGACCGGCGCCTTGTCCCCGTACCCGACGGTCGTCATCGTGACGGCCGACCACCAGAACGCGCTGCCCAGCCCCTTCGCGGGCGAGCCACCGAACTGCTCGGGGTTCGAACGTCGCTCGAACATCCAGAGGAAGATGCCCGCCAGGAAGAGCACGCCGACGAGGGCGAGCACGGCGAGGAGGAAACGGCTGGAGACGATGCGCCCCACGACCTCGCCGAGTCCCGCTTCGCCCGGCTTGGGCACGGCGATCCCCAGGCCCGACGTGTGATAGGGATGCGAGAAGTCGATGCGTTCCTCGCGTTCGGCCGTGACGGTCAGCGCCGCGGCGGCCACGTCGAAACGGCCCTCCTCCACGCCCGTGAGGAGGCCCTCCAGCGTCGTCTCCACGTAGCGGGGCGTCTCGCCGAGCTCCCTGGCGACCCGATCGACCAACTCGATCGTGATGCCCTCCCACCGCCCATCCTCGGTCTTCATCGAGAACGGAGGCGCCTCCTTCGTCCCCACGACGATCGCCTCCTCGCCCCGCGCTTCGGGGGCGAGGAGGGACGAAAGGAGGAGGACGGCGGCGAAGAGACGGCGCGCTTTCGACATCGTGCTCCGATTCTCCGGATCCCACCGACAGGACGTGGCCGCCGTCAACCGGGCGTTCGACCCGAGGCAAGCGTGTTTCCGACAACGGGGATACCACCGATCCTCCGATGCCCGCAAAGCCTCGTTCCATGCGGGGGCGGCGGGCGGCGGGGCGGTGGACCGGCATTTGCCCGCCCCCGGGCGAAGCACGCCGCGGGCGGGCCGAGGAGTTCCATGGCCATCGCGAAGTCCGTTCGAGCGTGCGTGCCGTGGATCGTGCTGGCCGCGCTCCTGCTGGCCTGCGCGGACGAAGGCCATCCGGAGGCGACCCAGACCTACGCGGCCGACGGCCGGCGCCTCGGCACGGCCGCCGTCCCGGATCGGCGACCGAACCTGATCGTCGTCGTCCTCGACTCGTTGCGCCACGACGCCTACGCCGCCCCCTCCGACACGTCCGCATCCGCTACCGTCCGGCGCGAGCGGATGCCGTTTCTTTCGGCGCTGGCCGCGCGCGGGATCTCCTTCTCCGACGCCGTCGCTTCCGCCCCCTGGACGCTCCCGTCCATCGTGTCGCTGCTCACCGGGCTCCTTCCCAGCGAACACGGCCAGTTCGTGGTTCACGCGGACTGGAACCTGCCCGCCGCGATCACGACCTACCCGGAGGTCCTGAGCCGCGGGTACGGGTACCGGACGGTCGCGTGCGTCTGCGGACTGTGGTTCGAGCGGAGCGGCGACAGCCTTCTCCAGGGATTCGACCGGAAGTCGTACGAGTACTCCCTCCAGGACCACCGCCGCATCCGTCGGTGGGCGGAGACCCGCGACACCCGGCGTCCGTTCTTCCTGCTGCTCCACAGCTTCGACGCGCACGAACCCTACGGCGCGAAGAACCACCCCTGGCCGGTCCCCAAGTTCCCCCAGCCGCCGGAGGTGGACCCCTCGCTCCTCGCGGCGGACGCGGAGCCGCGCTCGCTGCTCAGGGCCTGCGCGCTCGACGCGGACGCGAGGCTCGGCCTGAGCGTGAGGCTGGGCTACGCCCTGAGCGAGAAGATCCAGGGCTATCGCCACCGCGGCTACGCCGAGCACCCGGATCCGGCCCTCGCCGCCGAGCTGGAGGCCGCGTACTGGGCCGGCGTCCGGTGGGCGGACGGCGAGCTCGAGAAGACCGTGGCGCTCTTCGAGGAGCTGGGCCTGATGAAGGACACCGTGCTCGTCGTCACGGCCGACCACGGGGAGTCCTTCGGCGAGCACGGCGATCTGGGTCACGGCCTCTGGCTCTACGACGAGGTGATCCGCGTACCGCTCGTCGTCGTCGGCCCCGAGCCGTTCGTGGGCGGCCGGACGATCCGCCAGCAGGTGGGTCTGATCGACGTCCTTCCCACCTTCCTGGACTACGCCGGCTTCGCCCCCAACCCCGGCGTCACCGGACGCTCGGCGATGGCCGCGGTCCGCGGTGCGTCGTCCTCCTGCCGCGCCGTCGTGTCGGAGGAGCGGCTGGACGCGTCGAACACGGGTACGAGCGTGGACGCCGTACGCCTCTCCGCGCGAACCCCGGCGTGGAAGTACATCGCCACCTTCGACCTCCAGACCGGGGAAGTCCGCGAAAGCGCCTACGACCTGGAGAACGACCCGGGAGAGAAGGTCGATCTCGGCGACGGCACGGGACGGCTGCCGCCGGACGTCCTGTTCGACGCCTGCACCTGCCCGGCCGTCACCGCACTGAGGGAGCGCATCTGGAGCCGCGCCGCCACCGAGGGGGACACCCCGGACGGGTCGCCGCAGGACGCCACGGCGATCCCCTACGGCTCCGCGGCCCCTCGCCCTCGCACGGCACCGCCCCTTCCTTGCACGCAGCGCAACTGAGGTCCCGTTCGGCGCGCTGGCCTGGGGGCGATCGACCCCCTTCGTCCTCCTTGCGTACGGTCGTACGCGGCGTCGTCCTCATGGGGCCTCCGCTCCCCATCCAGCGCGCCGATCCCAGGCGAACGCCGCGGGGGGACACCCTCCGGGGTCCCCACGGGCGTCGTCCCTGGCCCACGTACTCGCAACGCGTGTGGCGTGCCGCACGTTCCCATCCACGAGGCCGCGCGGCGCGCTGGCCGGGGGGCGATCGACCCCCTTCGTCCTCCTTGCGTACGGTCGTACGCGGCGTCGTCCTCATGGGGCCTCCGCTCCCCATCCAGCGCGCCGATCCCAGGCGAACGCCGCTGAGGGACACCCTCCGGGGTCCCCACGGGCGTCGTCCTCAGTGGCCTCCGCGGCCTCCGACGGTCCTCCCTGGCCCATACGCACGCGTGTGGCGTGCCGCACGTTCCCATCCACGAGGCCGCGCGGCGCGCTGGCCGGGGGGCGATCGACCCCCTTCGTCCTCCTTGCGTACGGTCGTACGCGGCGTCGTCCTCATGGGGCCTCCGCTCCCCATCCAGCGCGCCGATCCCAGGCGAACGCTGCGGGGGGACACCCTCCGGGGTCCCCACGGGCGTCGTCCCTGGCCCACGTACTCGCGACGCAGGACGGTAGCCACCTCACGCGGGCTCGCCGAGCCGGTTGACGAAGAGGGTCCGGGTGGGGAAGGCGAACGCGATCCCCTCCTCTTCGAATCGCCGGACGATCGCCAGGTTGATCGTCTGCTGGATGTCCATGTAGAGGTTGTAGTCGCGGTCCAGCACGTAGTAGACCGTCTCGAAGTCCAGCGAGGAGTCGCCGAAGGACTTGAAGTGCGCGCGGTCGAAGCGGGTCTTGTCCTGCTGCTCGATCGCCTCGCGGATGATCGCGGGGATCCGTTCCAGCGTGTCGGCCGGCGTGTCGTAGACGACGCCGATGGCGAACACGATCCGCCGCTCGCGCATCCGGCCGTAATTGTGGATGCGGCTGGTGAGAAGATCGCTGTTGGCGAAGACCAACTGCTCGCCGCTCAGACTCCGGAGACGCGTGGTCTTGAGACCGATCGCTTCGACCGCTCCCAGTTGCTCCCCCACCACGATGAAGTCGCCGAGGACGAAGGGCTTGTCGAGGACGATGGAGAGCGAGGCGAAGAGGTCGGTGAGGATGTTCTGGAGCGCGAGCGCCACCGCGATGCCCCCGACGCCCAGGCCGGCGACCAGCGCCGTGATGTCCACGCCGAAGTTGTCGAGGGCCAGGAGGAGGACGATGGACCAGATGAGCAGGCTGCCGAGGAAGGCGATGGCCGTGAAGCCGGTCACCGAAGCGGGGTCGGCCGCGAGTCGCTTCGTCCGGTACTCGTCGAACCAGGCGTGCAGGAACGCGCTGGCCCAGATCCCGCCCTGGACGAGGAGCAGGAAGATCGCCGCGGAGGCGAGGATCGGATTGGTGCCGGCCGGTAGCACGAGGATGCGGGCGGCGAGGAACAGGGCGACGAGGAACACGAGGGAGAACCGCGTCTTCGCCACCGTCTTCGAGAGGAGGTCGTCCCAGTGCGTCTTCGTCCTCCCCGCTACGCGCGCGAGCGCGCTGCGAAGAGCAGTGAGGAACACGCGCAGCGCGACGAAGGCCCCGATGCCGATCGCCAGGACGATCAACCATCGCCCCAGCGGGTTCCCCAGGACGGGGATCTGAAGGATCTCGGAGAGGTTCAATCGGCCTCCTCGCCCCGGCGCGGCGCCGGTTCTACCGGCCCGACGGAACATCCGGCGGAGGGTCCGTCAATCGCGACCGCCGGGGCAGCGGGGCCTCCGGGAGGCGCGCCTTCCGGCGATTCCGGAGCGATCGGGCCCTGAGACTCCGATGGCCGCGCGGGGAAGCCTCTCCGGGACGGGAACGCGGTTCGGAGCCCTCCGGAGGACAGCCGACCTTCGGGAACCCGGCGATGGACCCGAATCACGAGGCGATCCGGCTCCGGCGGCTCGGTTTGCGGGCGGACCTCGAGACGCGCATCGATGAGGTCCTGCGGAGCCGGAACGCCCTTGCTTCGACCGGCGGTGGCCCCGACGTCCCCCTCGCACCCGTCGGACGCGGACGACGAGGGCGTCGATCCCTCCCGGGAGACCCTCGCGAGGCGGCAGGAGACGGTCGAGCGGGTAGACGCCGCCCTGGCCCGGCTCGCCGACGGGGGGTACGGGACTTGCGTAGACTGCGGCCGGGCGATCGGTCGCGACCGCCTGGACGTCCTGCCGCAAGCGACCCGTCGTGCGCCCGGCGCGAGGAAGCGGGACCGTGCGATCGAGAGGCCTGCTGTTTGAACCGGACGACACGGAGAGGAAGGTGCTGTTCCCTGCATGCGTGAGGCCGACGAGGAGCGCCCCGCCCGGACCGACGCCGCCAACCCACTCCCCGAGGAGGGGCGTCGCCGCATCGTTCTGGAGAGCCTGACGCCGCGGATCGACGGCGGACGCTTCCCCATCAAGCGCACCGTGGGCGAGACGGTGGACGTGGAGGTGGACGCCTTCACGGACGGCCACGACGTCGTCGTGTGCGACCTGCTCCACGGACCGGCGCGGCACACCGACCGGCTCCAGCGCCGCGAGATGGAGCCGCTGGGGAACGACCGTTGGCACGGCGCGTTCCCGGTGGAAGCGCGCGAGCCCCACGTCTACACGGTGGAGGCGTGGATCGATCGCTTCCGGTCCTGGCGCCGGGAATTCGAGAAGCGCGTCCTCGCGGACCAGGACGTCGCAGCCGAGCTCGTGGTGGGGGCGCGCCTCGTGAGCGAGGCGGCCCGACGCGCGACCCGGGCGGCGGCGGCCGAGGACGCGGCGCGGCTCGGCGAGTGGGCCCGGGAGCTGGCACGCCCCTCCGACCCCGAAGCCTCGTCGGCGTTGGCGTTGGGCGCCGCGCTCCTGGAAGCGATGGCCCGCCATCCCGATCGGAGCCTCGCGCGGCGGCACCCCGAGCTCCTCCGCGTCGAGGTGGACCGCCCGCGCGCGCGGTTCTCCGCCTGGTACGAGTTCTTCCCGCGGAGTTGCACGGACGATCCCTCGCGCCACGGCACGCTCGGCGACTGCGAATCCCGGCTCGAACACGTGGCCGCGATGGGCTTCGACGTCCTCTACCTCCCCCCCATCCACCCGATCGGGCGTACGCACCGGAAGGGTCGCAACAACACGGGCGAAGCCGGCCCCGACGATGTCGGCAGCCCCTGGGCGATCGGGTCGGACGAAGGGGGGCACAAGGCCGTCCACCCCCGGCTCGGCACGCTGGTCGACTTCCGGCGCCTGCTGGCGAAGGCCGAAGCCGTCGGTCTCGAGGTCGCACTGGACATCGCGCTCCAGTGCTCTCCGGACCACCCCTACGTGAAGGAGCACCCCGAGTGGTTCCAGAAGCGTCCGGACGGGTCCATCCGGTACGCCGAGAATCCTCCCAAGAAGTACGAGGACATCTACCCCTTCGACTTCGAGACGGACGCGTGGCCGGCGCTCTGGCGGGAGCTTCGTTCCATCTTCGACTTCTGGATCGACCAGGGCGTCCGGATCTTCCGCGTGGACAACCCGCACACGAAGCCGTTCGCGTTCTGGGAGTGGTGCCTGGGCGGAATCCGACGCGATCACCCCGACGTCCTCTTCCTCTCGGAGGCGTTCACCAGACCGAAGGTGATGTACCGCTTGGCGAAGATCGGGTTCACCCAGTCGTACACGTACTTCACGTGGCGCAACACGCGGTACGGCCTCGAGCGATACTTCCACGAGCTCACGCAAACCGACGTGGCGGAGTTCTTCCGGCCCAACCTCTGGCCGAACACGCCCGACATCCTGTCCGAGGTCCTCCAGACGGGAGGGCGACCCGCCTTCCAGTTGCGCGCCGTGTTGGCGGCCACCCTCGGGGCGAACTGGGGCATCTACGGTCCGGCCTTCGAGCTCGGCGAGAACGCGCCCCGGGAGGTCGGCGGGGAGGAGTACCTCGACTCGGAGAAGTACCAGATCCGGGCCCGGTCGCCGTCCGCCGACGCGGGTCTCGCGCCGCTCCTGGGGCGGCTCAACCGGATCCGCCGCGAGAACCCCGCCCTGCAACAGGACCGGACCCTTCGGTTCCACGGCACCGACAACGACCAGATGGTCTGCTACAGCAAGCGCTCGGCGGACGGGACGAACACGATCCTGGTGGTGGCGAACCTCGACCCGCACCACGTCCAGTCCGGATGGATCGATCTCGACCTCGCGGCGCTGGGCCTCCACGGCGACACGCGATTCCAGGTCCACGATCTCGTGGGCGACGGTCGCTACCTGTGGCAGGGAGCGCGCAACTTCGTGCGTCTCGACCCGGCCGCCCTCCCCGCCCAGGTGTTCCGACTCCGGCACCGCGCGCGGACCGAGCGGGACTTCGACTACTTCATGTGAGGAGGACGGGTGGGAGTGGCTCGAGACGAGGATCGACACTGGTACAAGGACGCGGTCGTCTACCAACTCCACGTCCGGTCGTTCTGCGACAGCAACGCCGACGGGATCGGAGACTTCCGTGGGCTGACCGGGAGACTCGACTACCTCCAGGACCTGGGCGTCACGGCGGTCTGGCTCCTGCCGTTCTATCCCTCCCCGCTGAAGGACGACGGCTACGACATCGCCGACTACACGAGCGTGAATCCCGACTACGGCACGCTCGCCGACTTCCGGCGGTTCCTCCGCGAGGCGCACAAGCGGGGCCTTCGTGTCATCACGGAGCTCGTGGTCAACCACACCTCCGACCAGCACCCGTGGTTCCAGCGGGCCCGCCGGGCGAAGCCGGGCAGCCGGTGGCGCGACTTCTACGTCTGGAGCGACGACCCCACCCGCTACGGCGAGGCCCGGATCATCTTCCAGGACTTCGAGACGTCGAACTGGGAGTGGGATCCCCTCGCCCAGGCGTACTACTGGCACCGCTTCTACAACCACCAGCCGGACCTGAACTTCGACAACCCGCGGGTCGCCGAGGAGATCCTCAAGGTCCTCGACTTCTGGATGGGAATGGGCGTGGACGGCATGCGTCTCGACGCCGTCCCGTACCTCTTCGAACGGGAGGGGACCAACTGCGAGAACCTCCCGGAGACGCACGCGCTGCTCCGGCGCCTCCGACGACACGTGGACGAGCACCACCCCAACCGGATGCTCCTCGCCGAGGCGAACCAGTGGCCGGAGGACGCCGCGGAGTACTTCGGCGACGGTGACGAATGCCACATGGCGTTCCACTTCCCCCTCATGCCCCGCCTCTTCATGGCGTTGCGGATGGAGGACCGCTTTCCCATACGGGACATCCTGAGCCAGACGCCGGCGATTCCGGAGTCGTGCCAGTGGGCGATGTTCCTCCGCAACCACGACGAGCTGACGCTGGAGATGGTGACGGACGAGGAGCGCGACTACATGTACCGCGTGTACGCGAACGACCCGCGGGCGCGCGTCAACGTCGGCATCCGGCGGCGGCTCGCTCCCTTGCTCGGCAACGACCGGCGCCGCATGGAGCTCATGGCCGCGCTGCTCCTCTCCCTCCCGGGAACGCCGATCATCTACTACGGCGACGAGATCGGGATGGGCGACAACATCTACCTCGGCGACCGCAACGCGGTGCGGACGCCCATGCAGTGGAGCGCCGACCGCAACGCGGGCTTCAGCCGCGCCACGCCCCAGAAGCTGTTCCTTCCGGCGATCATCGACCCCGAGTACCACTTCGAGACGGTCAACGTCGAGAATCAGGGCAACAACTACCACTCCCTGCTGTGGTGGACCCGGAGGGTCATCGCGCTCCGCAAGCGCTTCCGCGCCTTCGGCCGCGGCGACCTGGAATTCCTGACGCCCGAGATGCACCGCGTCCTCGTGTTCCTCCGGACCTGGGAGGAGGAGCGCATTCTGGTCGTGGCGAATCTCTCGCGGTTCGTTCAGTGCGTGGAGCTGGACCTCTCGCGCTTCCAGGGCATGGTTCCGATCGAGCTCTTCGGCCACACGCGGTTTCCCCCCGTCGGAGAGCTTCCCTACTTCCTGACGCTGGGGCCGCACGCCTTCTACTGGTTCTCGCTGGAGCCATCCGAGGTGGTCCACGCGGACGCCGACACCCGGCCGACGGTCACCGCGCGCGACTCCTGGCGCGACGCGCTGCGCCCGCGGGGCACGGGAAGCCTGGCCGCGGCCTTGGAGACCATCCTCCCCACGCGGCGGTGGTTCGCGGGGAAGGCGCGGACGGTGCGGGGCACGACGATTGCCGCCCGGATCCCCGTGGCGAAGAACGGGGAGGAGCAGGAGCTGGTCCTGGCGCGCGTGGAATACACGGAGGGCGAGGAGGAGACCTACGTCTGCCCCCTGTCCTTCGCCGCGGGCGAGGAGGCCGGCCGGGTGGCGAACTCCCGGCCGGGCTCCGTGCTGGCCCGTGTGGAATTCGCGGGGGAGGACCGCGAGCCGGGGATCCTCTACGACGCCACAGACGACCCCGCCTTCGCCCGGATCCTCCTGGACATCATTCGGAAGCGACGGCGGCTCAAGGGCCATGCAGGGGAGATCGCCGGTCGTCGCACGCACGCCTTCGCGCGCGTCGTCGCGACGACGGACGACGACGAGATGGAGCCCTCGCCGCTCGGCGCGGAGCAGAGCAACACCTCGATCGCCTTCGGCCAACACGCGATCCTCAAGATCTTCCGCAAGCTCGACGAGGGCGAGAACCCCGACTTCGAGATCGGCCGCTTCCTCACGGAACGTACCTCCTTCACGCACATCCCCCCCGTGGCCGGCGCGCTGGAGTTCCGCTCGGCGAGCGGCAAGGTGTCCACGCTCGGCATCCTGCAGGCCTACGTGCCGAACGAGGGCGACGCCTGGCAGCACGCCCAGCACGCCCTGGGGCGGTATTTCGAACGGATGTTGGAGGCCGGCGACCGCGAACCGCCGGCCGCGCCGCGTCTCGACGCTGCCGCGCTCCTCTCGGCGGGGGACGAGGCGCTCACGGACGACGACTACGAACTCCTCGGCGGGTACGTGGACCCGGCCTGCCTGCTCGGTCGCCGCACGGCGGAACTCCACCGGGCCCTGGCCAGCGACACCGAGGACCCGGCGTTCGCTCCGGAGGGATTCTCCTCGCTGTACCAGCGGTCCCTCTACCAGTCCATGCGGAACGACCTCGGTCGGACGTTCCGGCTGCTGGATTCCGTCGTCGGCAACCTGCCCGAGCACGTGCGGGACGGCGCGCGGCGGGTGATCGCGCTCGAGGGCGAGGCCATGACCCGCATCCGGGCGATCGTCGGCGAGCGGCTCGACGCCCGGCGCATCCGGACCCACGGCGACTACCACCTGGGGCAGGTGCTCTTCACGGGCGACGACTTCGTCGTCATCGACTTCGAGGGCGAGCCGGCGCGCTCCCTCAGCGAGCGCCGGATCAAGCGGTCGCCGCTGCAGGACGTGGCCGGCATGCTCCGCTCCTTCGGGTACGCCAGCCACAGCGAGCTTCGGCGCTTCGACGAGCGGGGACAGGTGGGCGGCGACAGCGCGCGGCGCCTCGAGGCGTGGCGGCGGCTGTGGGAAGCCCGCGTCTCGGCGCTCTTCCTCGGCGAGTACCTCCGCGGCCTCGCCGGAAGCGGTCTCCTCCCCGATCAGCGGGAGCGCCTGGCCGCGATGCTCGACGCCTACCTGCTGGACAAGGCCGTCTACGAACTGCGATACGAGCTGAACAGCCGCCCGGACTGGGTGGACATCCCCGTGAGCGGACTCCTCCAGATCCTCCTGCCCGATGCGGACGCGGCGGACGAATGACGGAAGGCGAACCCATGGCGAGCAAACGAGCGAAGAAGGAACGAGAGGCCGAGGCGTTCTCCCTGCTCGGGGATCGCGACATCTACCTCTTTCGGGAGGGGACCCACTACCGGCTCTACGAGAAGCTCGGGGCTCACGTCGTGCACGACGGCGAGAGGACCGGCACGTACTTCGCCGTGTGGGCGCCGAACGCGCGAGCCGTGTCGGTGGTCGGGGACTTCAACGGGTGGGATCCGCGGAGCCACCCGCTCCGGGTGGAGGGCGACGCGGGAATCTGGGAGGGCTTCGTCGGCGGCGTCGGCGCCGGTGCCGTCTACAAGTACCACATCGTGTCCCGCGAGCGCGGATACCAGGTGGACAAGGCCGACCCGATGGCGCGCTTCGCGGAGCATCCTCCGAGCACCGCCTCCGTGGTCTGGGACGGCACGTTCGAGTGGTCGGACGCGGAGTGGATGACCGCCCGTGGCGAGCGCAGCGCGGCGAAAGCCCCCATCTCGATCTACGAGGTGCACATCGGATCCTGGCGCCGCAAGCCCGAGGACGACGCCTGCGCCCTCACCTATCGCGAACTGGCTCCCCAGCTCGCCGACTACTGCAAGGAGATGGGCTTCACGCACGTCGAACTCCTCCCCGTGATGGAGCACCCGTTCCACGGTTCGTGGGGCTACCAGGTGACGGGGTACTTCGCGCCGACGAGCCGGTACGGGTCGCCCGACGACTTCATGGCGCTGGTGGACCACCTCCACCGGGAAGGCATCGGCGTCGTCCTCGACTGGGTTCCCTCGCACTTCCCCAGCGACGAACACGGCCTCGTCTACTTCGACGGAACGCACCTCTACGAGCACGCCGACCCCCGGCAGGGCTTCCACCCGGACTGGAAGACCTACATCTGGAACTACGGACGCAACGAGGTCCGGAGCTTCCTCCTCTCGAGCGCCATGTTCTGGCTCGATCGCTTCCACGTGGACGCCCTTCGGGTGGACGCCGTGGCTTCCATGCTCTACCTGGACTACTCGCGACGCGAGGGCGAGTGGGTGCCGAACCAGCACGGCGGTCGGGAGAACCTCGAGGCGATCGACTTCCTCCGCCGCATGAACGAGGAGATCTACGAGGAGTACCCCGACGTCCAGACCATCGCGGAGGAATCGACGGCCTGGCCCATGGTCTCGCGGCCGACGTACGTGGGCGGCCTCGGCTTCGGCCAGAAGTGGGACATGGGGTGGATGCACGACACCCTCGCGTACATGCAGGAGGACCCCGTCCACCGCAAGTTCCACCACGACGAGCTGACCTTCCGGAGCGTCTACGCGTTCAACGAGAACTTCGTCCTCCCGCTCTCCCACGACGAGGTCGTGCACGGCAAGGGATCCCTTCTGACACGCATGCCGGGCGACGAGTGGCAGCGCTTCGCGAACCTGCGGCTCCTCTTCGCGTACATGTTCGCGGCGCCCGGGAAGAAGCTGCTGTTCATGGGCGGCGAGTTCGGGCAGTACGCCGAATGGAATCACGACCGGAGTCTCGACTGGCACCTGCTGGAGTATCCGGTCCACCGCGGCGTCCAGGCCTGGGTGCGCGACCTCAACCAGGCGTACCGGGCGTTCCCCGCGCTGCACGAGCTCGATTTCGACGCGCGCGGGTTCGAGTGGATCGACTGCCACGACGCCGAGAACAGCGTGCTCTTGTTCATCCGGCGCTCGGAGGACGGCAAGGACCTCGTGCTCGTCGCGCTCAACTTCACGCCCATCCCCCGTCACAACTACCGCGCCGGCGTCCCCAAGGGGGGGTTCTGGCAGGAGGTGCTCGACAGCGACGCGCCCATCTACGGCGGAAGCGGCCAGGGCAACCTGGGAGGCGTCGAGAGCACGCCGGTGGCGTCGCACGGACACCCGGCGTCGCTCAACCTCACGCTGCCGCCGCTGGGCGCGGTCTTCCTGAGGCACCAGGGGTGAGCCACGCCCCCCTCGGAGCGTGCTGGATCGGGGAAGGCGTCTGCTCGTTCTCCGTGTGGGCACCCCGCGCCGAGCGTGTCGAGGTGGTGTTGCGGGAGCGCGTGGAGCCCCTCACCCCCGGAGACTCGGGGTACTTCGGCTTGGAGATCGGAGGCCTTCGCCCGGGCGACCACTACGGGTTCCGGCTCGACGGAGCCGAAGTCCGGCCGGACCCGGCGTCGCGGTTCCAGCCCGACGGCGTCCATGCGCCGTCGGAGATCGTGGATCCGTCCTTCCCCTGGACCGATGCGGCGTGGCGGGGGCTCGCGCTCGCGGACCAGGTCTTCTACGAGGTGCACGTGGGCGCGTTCTCACGGGAGGGCACGTTCGACGCCGTGGTGCCGCATCTCGACGGGCTCCGGGATCTCGGCGTGACGACGATCGAGCTGATGCCGGTCGCGGCGTTCCCGGGCCGCCGCAACTGGGGCTACGACGGCGTGCTGCCCTGGTCGGTGCACGCGGCCTACGGCGGGCCGGACGGCCTCCGACGACTGGTGGCTGCATGCCACCGCCGCGGCCTCGCCCTATGCCTGGACGTCGTCTACAACCACCTCGGGCCCGAAGGCAACGTCCTCCGGTCGTTCGGCCCCTACTTCACCGATCGCTACCGGACGCCGTGGGGTGACGCCCTGAACTTCGACGGGCCGGGCAGCGACGAGGTCCGCCGCTACTTCGTCGAGAACGCCCGGCATTGGATCGAGGAGTACCACGTCGACGCCCTCCGCCTCGACGCCGTGCACGCCATCGTGGACGTCTCGGCCCGTCCGTTCCTGGAGGAACTCGCCACGGCCGTCCAGGCGTCGGCGAAGGAACGGGGTTGGCCCGCCTTCCTGATCGCCGAGGACGACCGCAACGATCCGCGCACGGTCCGCCCGGCTTCGCAGGGAGGCCTGGGGATGGACGCGCAGTGGAACGACGACTTCCACCACGCACTGCACGCTCTCGTGACGGGAGAACGCGAGGGCTACTACGCCGACTTCGGCTCCCCGGAGCAGCTCGCGAAGGCCTTCCGCGAGCCCTTCGTGCTGACGGGCGGGTACAGCGCGTTTCGAGGCAGGCGGCACGGTCGCAGCGCGATGGGCCTTCCCGCCACGCGGTTCGTGGCGTGCATCCAGAACCACGACCAGGTCGGCAACCGCATGCTCGGCGAGCGCCTGGACCGGCTCGTCTCGTTCGAAAGCCGGAAGCTCGCGGCGGCGGCCCTCCTGCTCTCCCCCTACCTGCCGCTTCTGTTCATGGGCGAGGAGTACGGGGAAGCCGCCCCGTTCCTCTACTTCACCGACCACGGGGATCCCGACCTCGCGCGTGCGGTGCGCGAGGGCCGCCGGAAGGAGTTCGAGGGCTTCCGGTGGAAGGAGGAGCCTCCGGATCCGCAGGACCCCGCCACCTTCCGGGCCAGCCGGTTGGACCCGGAGCAGGAGGGTCGGGGCCGCCATCGCGTGCTGCGCACGCTCTACGCGACGCTCCTTGGCCTTCGGCGCGAGTACCCCGCAACGGAAGCCGACGCGACAACGAGCGAGGGGCGAGGCTCTCTGGTGGTCCTGCGTCGGAACGCCCGTGCGGAGACGCTCGCCGTCCTCTGCTTCGGCGAGGAGGAAACCGCCGTCTCCCGCCTCGCCCGCGGCCGGGCGTGGCGCAAGGTCCTGGACACCGCGGATGCGCGCTGGGACGGCCCCGGGGCCGTGGCTCCCGACCGGGTCGAAGACGGGGCGGTGCCGATGCGACCCGAGTCCGCCGTCCTCTACATGGAGGCCTGATGCCGCGCTACGTCTGCATCCACTGCCACTTCTACCAACCGCCCCGCGAGAACCCGTGGCTGGAGGCGATCGAACTCCAGGACTCCGCGTCCCCCTACCACGATTGGAACGAGCGGATCACCGCGGAGTGCTATCAGCCGAACACGGCCTCCCGGATCCTCGACGACGAGGGGCGCATCCATCGCATCGTCAACAACTACGCGTCCATGAGCTTCGACTTCGGGCCCACACTCCTCCGCCACCTCGAGCCCGAGGCTCCCGAGGTGTACCGGGCGATCCTGGATGCGGACGTCGAGAGCCGCGAGCGCTTCGGCGGCCACGGCTCCGCCCTCGCACAGGCGTACCACCACACGATCCTTCCCCTGATGAACGGGCGCGACAAGGTCACTCAGGTCCGTTGGGGCGTGCGGGACTTCGAGACGCGCTTCGGCCGTGCTCCGGAGGGCATGTGGCTCCCCGAAACGGCGGTGGACCTCGAGACGCTGGAGATCCTCGTCGATCACGGCATCCGCTTCACGGTCCTGGCGCCACGCCAGGCCGCGCGTGTCCGGGAGAGGGGCGGGAAGCAGTGGACCGACGTCCAGGGCGCGCGCATCGATCCCCGCCGCGCCTACGAGCAACGCCTGCCGTCCGGGCGGACGATCTCGCTTCTGTTCTACGACGGCCCCGCGTCCCGCGCCGTGGCCTTCGAACGGCTGCTCTCGAGCGGGGAGGCGTTCGCGCACCGCATCCTCGGGTTGCTGCAGGAAGGCGACGCACCCCAGCTTGCGCATCTCGCCACCGACGGCGAGACGTACGGCCACCACCACCGCCATGGCGACATGGCCCTCGCCTACGCGTTGGACGCAATTCGCTCGAACGAGGCCGCACGGGTGACGAACTACGGCGAGTTCCTGGAGCGGCACCCGCCGCAGCACGAGGTCGAGATCATCGAGAATACGTCCTGGAGCTGCGTCCACGGCGTGGAGCGCTGGCGTGCGGACTGCGGGTGCAACTCCGGCCGGGCCGGCTGGCACCAGCACTGGCGGAAGCCGCTGCGCGAGGCCCTGGACTGGCTGCGCGACCAGTTGGAAACCCGCTTCGAGGCGGGCGGCCGCGACGTCCTCGTGGACCCCTGGGCGGCCCGGGACGCCTACGTGGAGGTCGTGCTGGACCGCGGGTCCACGGACGCCTTTCTCCGGCGACACGCCGCCGGAACGATCGACGACCCCGGCAAGCGGGTCCGCGCGCTCGAGCTGTTGGAACTGCAGCGCCACGCGATGCTCATGTACACGAGCTGCGGCTGGTTCTTCGACGAGGTGTCGGGCATCGAGACCGTGCAGGTGCTCCAGTACGCCTGCCGCGCCCTCCAGCTCGCGCAGGAGCTCACGGGCGAAGACCTGGAGCCGGCGTTCCTGTCCCGTCTCGAGGCGGCGCCCAGCAACCTACCCGAGATCGGAAACGCCCGGGTCGTCTACGAGCGGTTCGTACGCCCCGCGATGGTGGACCTGCCGAAGGTCGGCGCACACTACGCGCTCAGCGCGCCGTTCGAGAACTACGGGGAGAAGACGCGCATCAACGCGTACGAGGTGGAAAAGGAGGACTACCGGCTCGAGGAGGCGGGGCGTACGCGGTTCGGAATCGGCAAGGCCCGGGTCACCTCGACCATCACCGGGGAGTCCGCCCTGCTGAGCTTCGCGGTCGTCCATGCCGGCGACCACAACCTCAACGGCGGCGTCCGCCCCTTCCAGGACCAGGATGCGTACGAGACGATGATCGCCGCGACGGCGGACGCCTTCCGGCACGGCGACCTGCCGGGGGTCTATCGCCTCCTGGACCACCACTTCGGGCGGCTCACCTACTCCGTCCGGAGCCTCTTCCGCGACGGACAGCGCCACGTCCTACGGCAGATCCTCGACTCCACGATCGAAGGGACCGAAGCCGTCTACCGGCATCTCTACGAGACCCACACGCCGCTCATCCGGTTCTTGGCCGACATCGGCGTGCCCCAACCGCGGGCGTTCCGGGCGGCGGCCGAGCTCGTCCTCTCGCACGCCGTCCGGCGCGAGTTGACCAGCGGCGATCCGCCCGACCCCGAGCGCATCGAGGCGCTGCTCGACGAGGCGCGGGACCAGGGCATGTCCCTCGACGGGAACATCCTCGCGCTGCCCTTCGGGCAAGCCCTCGGACGCGAAGCCGACGCCTTCCTGGCCGAGCCCGACAGCCTCGGGCATCTGGAGCGGTTCACCGCCATGGCCGGCCTCGCCCTCCGCGTCTCCTTCGAGGTGGATCTCTTCAAGGCGCAGAACGTCTGCTACCGGGTCGCGAGGGACGAGGCGCCCCGCTTCGCAAGGCGCCAGGACGCCTTCGCCCGGTCATGGAACGCGAGGATGGCCGACGTGGAGGGGATCCTGCGGGTCCGCGTCGATTGATGCGCGTCCCGTGCGCGACGTATCGGCTCCAGCTTCGCGGGGGCATGGGGTTCTCCGAGGCCCGCGCGCTGGTCCCCTACCTCGGCGCCCTCGGGATCGGCGCCCTGTACCTGTCGCCCGTCACCAAGGCGCGCCGGGGGAGCACGCACGGGTACGACGTGGCCGACCCCCGCATCGTGGATCCCGTGCTGGGTACGGAGCAGGAGTTCCGGGCCCTGGCCGAGGACCTGCGCCAGGCAGGGATGGGCCTCGTGCTCGACATCGTGCCCAACCACATGGTCGCGGATGCGGAGAACCCCTGGTGGGCGGATCTCCTCGCGCGGGGTCGGGAGGCGAGGGGCGCGCGCTTCTTCGACATCTACTGGGATCCGCCCAAAGCCCCCTCGCTCGCGGGCAAGATCCTCCTTCCCGTCCTGGGCCGGTCGCTCGGTCGGGCGATCCGCCGGGGAGAACTCCGCGCGAGAGACGACCGCCTGATCTACTACGATCGCTGGTTTCCCCTCGCCGGGCCGGCGGGAGGGGACCTCGCGACCCGCGTCCGACGTCAACACTACCGGCCGGCCCACTGGCGCGTCTCGTCGAAGGTGCTCGGATACCGGCGGTTCTTCGACATCGACGACCTGGTCGCCATGCGCGCGGAGGACCCCGCGGTCTTCACCGCCACGCACGCGACCGTGCTCGCCTGGGTGCGCGAGGGCGTCGTCACGGGCCTGCGCATCGACCACGTGGACGGCCTCACGGACCCCGGCGGCTATCTCACGCGACTCCGACGGAACGCGGGCGAGGGCGTCTGGCTGACCGTGGAGAAGATCCTGGCCGAGGGCGAGGACCTCCCGGAGGCCTGGCCGGTCCAGGGGACCACCGGCTACGACTTCCTGGCGGAGGCGAACGCGCTGTTCGTCGATCCGGCCGGCTACCAGCGTCTCCGGGACGCGTGGCGGGAGGCGACGGGAACGGACGATTCGATTGCCGACGTCTGCCTGCGCTCGCGGCGTCTCGTGCTGGACCGGCTGTTGCGGCCGGAACTCTGCGCCCTCCTCCGGCGTCTCCCGGACCGCCTCCACGAGGCCTTCAAGGAGTTGACGCTCGCCCTTCCCGTCTACCGCACGTACGGCCTCGGCGACGCCGCGGACGAGGGGGCCTTGTCCCGAGCCGTGCGGGACGCCTCCCGCCGCGCGCCGGAGGAGGAGGTCGAGGAGGCCCGTCGGCGCCTGCGTGCCGACCCGACCCTCCTCGCACGCTGGCAGCAGTTGACGGGCCCGCTGATGGCGAAGGGGTTCGAGGACACGACGCTCTACCGCCACGCTCCGCTCGTCTCGCGAAACGAGGTCGGCGCGGATTCCCTGGGGTCGCGACCCTTCGGCGATACGGGGGCGTTCCACGCCTGGCTCAGGCGGCGCGGCGGGCGATGGCCCTTCTCCATGAACGCGACCGCCACCCACGACACCAAGCGCGGCGAGGACACCCGGCTCCGCATCGACGCGCTGTCGGAAATCGCCGACGCGTGGGTGCCGCTCCAGGAGCGGATCGCGGCGATGCGCCCGCCCGGACTCGCCGTCGAGATGTCCATTCTCCTCGCCCAGACCCTCGTCGGGGCGTGGCCCGTGTCCGAGGATCGCCTCGGCGCGTACGCGACGAAAGCGGCGCGCGAAGCGAAGCGGCGGACCTCCTGGCGCGATGTCGACGAGGCGTACGAGGCGGCCCTCGCGACGCACGTGCACGCGTTGATCGCCTTCGCCTCGTCGGACGCGGAATTCGCACGCGTCCAGCGGGAGGCGGCGCGTCGCGCCGCGATGAACGCGGTGTCGCTCCGCACGCTGCACGTCGCCGCCCCCGGCACCCCGGATCTCTACCAGGGGACCGAGTTGGCGGACCTCTCCCTCGTCGATCCGGACAACCGGCGTCCGGTGGACTTCGACCGGCGCCGCCGGCTCCTGGAGGATCTCTCCGGCCGCGAGAACGAGGACGCGGCCGCGCTCGCGTCGGAGCTTCTCCGCGCGTGGCCGGACGGGCGGATGAAGATGTACGTCACGTGGAGGGCGCTGGGGCTTCGTCGTCGCTTGGCGGCCCTCTTCGCCGAAGGGGAGACGATCCCACTGGGCGCGGAGGGCCCGCGGGCCGACCACGTCGTCGCGTTCGCCCGGGCGCACGAGGGCTGCACCGTCCTCGCCGCCGTCGCGGTCCGCGCCGCCGGGTGGGCCCGGTTCTCGGAGGGTCCGTCTCCGTCGCCCTGGGGCGACACACGCCTGCGGCTCCCGCCCGGCCTCGAGGGACGGTGCTGGCGCGATGCCTACACCGGCCGCCCACGGGAGGCGGGCCGCGCGCTCCCCCTGGCCCCCGTCCTCGACCTCCTCCCGGCCGCCCTCCTCGAAACCGGCCCGCGTCCGTAGGTGCCGATGCGGTCGCCCTCGTCGAGGACGCGGGCCTCGATGGTGGAGAGCCGCTTCCTCATGTCGGCCCGGGCCTCTTCACCGGCGGCGGCGGTCGAGCCGGACGAGGAGACGCACCGCGCGGAGCGCCATGCGCCGGAGCGGCGGGACCGCCCCCGCGAGAAACCCCGCGGCCCCCCACGCGAGCATCCTGCGGCCGGGCGAGGACGACCGCTTCCGGTCGATCCGCCGCGCGGCGGTGCGCAGGCGATCCCTCGCCTCCTCGGGGGTCAGTCGAGCAGCCATCGCGTGGCCACGAGGCCCGCCCCCCCCACGACGCTCGCGACGATCCCGGTCAGGAGGGCCGCCACGGGAGGACCGACGGCGGGTGCCAGGGCGAGGTAGAGCGCGGTCAGGAGGAAGCCGAAGCCAGCCGCGAGGACGAACGCGAAGGCGAACGCGACCGCCCCCGCCCTCAGCGCACGGTACTGCGCCCGCCCGACCCGTCTTCCCTCCGCGGCAAGCAGGTCGAGCGCGGCGATCAGCACCTCGGCGAGGCCGCGCACGCTCAGCTCCGGTCCAGGAGCTTTCCGATCACGAAGCCGAGCCCGAACGCGGCGAGCACGCTCACCGCCGGATGGGTCTGGATCTCGCCGTCCACGCGGCGGTGGAGGTCGCGACCGCGTTCGCGCAGGTCGCCCAGGAGGTCGTGCAGACGGTCCAGCCCCTCGTCCTTCGCATCGACCGCGCGATCACGCGTGGCTCGCGCCTTGCCGCGACCGATTTCGAGGACTGTCGCGGCGACTTCCGCCATGTCGGAGCGAAGGCGCGCGAGGTCTTCGCGCAACTGCTGGACGTCGGCCTCTCCCTTCTCGGTGGTCTTCGTGTTCGTCATGGTGTGGAAACTCCGCGGGGGATCCCCCCCGGCTCCGAGCCGGTGCAACGGCCGTGCCCTTCGTCCGGGGCCCCCCGAGGCCGTGGGCGACCGCCTCCGTCGGGCACGGGCGAGGGACTTCGCTTCGGAATCGGAATCCCCGACTCCGAAGCCCGAGCCCGAATCGGGGGGGCACGCGGCCCGTACGCCGGTCGGGAGCGCGGGGATGCCGAGCGCCGCCGACGTCCGCGCGAGATCCGTCGTCACGACGTCCGCCCGCGTCTCGGCGCGGATCCACGCGTCGAGCCCCGGTCCGATGCGTCGCCCGGGTCGCCGACGACGAGCCAGCGAGGCTCGGGCGCGAGAGGCGGACGACCGATGCGCCGGGCGGGATCCCTCTCGCCCGCCGGACCCGCCTCCTTGGAGCCCTCCCGGCCCCGGACTCGAGGGCCGCGCGATTCCAAGGTCCGTCCGTGGAGGATGCGGGCAAGGACGACGATGGACGCAGGCTTCTCAGGGCAGGGCGTCGGGCATGATCGCCGGACCGGGCATGCGGACCGGGAGCGTCAGGCCGCCGAGGGCCATTGCGAGATCCTCGCTGTTCTCGCGTCGTCGGAAGACGCGCGCGAGCCGTCGCCTCCGCGGCCATGTCACGACCTGGACGGAGGCGTCCGGCGCGAGTCCCGCCTGCTCTTTCGCCAGCGCGAGCGCCTCGGGGAAGCCGCCGAGCGCGTCCACGAGTCCCCGCTCGATCGCGTCGCGGCCGGTCCAGACGCGCCCCTTCGCCACCTCCTCGACCTTCACGCGATCGAGGCCGCGGTCCGCGGCGACGCGGTCGAGGAAGGCGTCGTAGACGCCGTCGAGGAAGGACTGCAGGCATTCCCACTCGGCGTCCGTGAAATCCCGGTCCGATGCCCAGATCCCCGCGTGCTCCCCTCGGTCCACGCCGTCGAAGCGGATGCCGACCTTGGCATACGCCCCGGCCGTCACGAACTTGCCCCACACGACGCCGATCGATCCCGTGATGGTCGTCGGCCGCGCGACGATCTTCGTCGCGGCCATGGCGATCCAGTACCCTCCCGAACCCGCCACGTTCCCCATGGTCGCCACGACCGGCTTGTTCGCCTTCGTGGCGAGGACGATCTCGCGGCGGATCGCCTCGGACGCCACGGCCGATCCGCCCGGGCTGTCGATCCGGAAGACGATCGCGCGCACCTTCTTCGCCCTGCGCGCGGCGCGAAGGGCCTCCGTCACGTCGTCGGAGCCCATGGTGAAGCCGCTCGGAAACGGGCGCCACCGACTCCGGCCCGACTCGATCGCGCCCGTGGCCGTCACGAGGGCGATCCGCGCGCCCTTGCGGTCGGGTCGGCCGGCGCGGGCGAGGTAGACCCCCATGTCCAGGAGGCGCCCGCGGCGTCCGCCGGTGGCCGCGTCCACGACCTCGTCGCGGTAGCGAAGCCCGTCCACGAGACGCGCGGCGACCGCCGCCTCCCCGAGCATGGGCCCCCTCTCGAGGAGCGCGCGGACCTCCGCCTCTTCGAGGCCCCGTCCTTCGGCGACGTCCCGGACCACCTCGCCCAGGATCGAGTCGAGGAGCCGCGCGGTCTCCTCGCGGTGCGGCGGCGGCATCTCGTGCTCGGTCAGCACGTACTTCGCCGACTTGTACTCCTTGCGGTGGTCGAGCCGGGGCAGGATGCCGAGCTTGTCGAAGAACCCCCGCAGGAACGGGACCCGCATCCGTAGGCCGACGAACGAGACGTCGCCCATCGGTTGCATCCACGCTTCCTCGAAGGCCGACGCGAGCCAGGCTCCGAGCGTTCCGTTCGTGCCGTCGCCGAGTGATTCCGCGAAGGCGACGGCCTTCTTCCCCGCCTTGCGGAAGGAGAGGACGGCGGCGCGCACCTCCTCCACCGCGGCCGGACCGATCGGGCCGGCGCCGATCTTCGCCACGAGCCCCCCGACGCGAGGATCCTTCCCCGCCCGCCGGAGCGCGTCGGACACGTCCCGTAGGACGATGCCGTCCCGCGCGCCGCCGAACCGGGCCAGGAGGGAGCCGCGCCGCTGCTCCGCCACGCCGTGGGTCAGGTCGAGTTCCAGGACGGTTCCCCGACGCACGTGGCGCGAGAGGACGCCCGAGAGCCACAGGAGCGCGAGCGCCACGACGCCGAGCCCGAGCACGGACCACCACCCGCCGACCGGCCGGAGGTCCGGCGACGCCAGCGCGAGGAGAAGCCACAGGAAGACGCCGACCAGGACGACGCGACAGAGTCGAGCCGGCTTCCGCATGCGCATCCCTCCCGAGCGGTCCGCCGGTCGATCCTACCGGTAGCGACCGCGGTCGCGGGGCAGGCCGACCGAGCGACCCTGGCAACCCGGAGCGCGCTCGGTGCGGAGTGTACCCCCGTTGGGAGCGCCTTGGATGCGATGGAATCCCATCCGACGCCTCTCGTATGCACCTTGTGTGCGGCCCCGTTGCCCACCGCGCATAGGCTTCCGGCCCCCACCGCGACCGGTTCTCGTGGAGGCCTCCCGTGCGCAATCCCTCCCGCCGCTCCTTCGTCCTCGCCCTCGCTTTCGCCCTCGCCCTCTTCGGGGCCGCTTGCGGCGGCGGAGGCGGCGGGGGGGGGAATCCCGTGGTCCCGCCTCCCACGTCGGCGAGCTACGTGGTCTTCGCGTGGAACGACCTCGGCATGCACTGTTTCAATCCGACCTTCGACGCCGACGTGGTCCTTCCGCCCTACAACACGTTGCAGGTCCAGGTCGTGCAGCGCGGCAACCCGCCCCAGATCGTGACGAGCGGGCTCACGGTCGAGTACGAGCTGATCGGGAACACCACCTCCTACGGCAAGCGCGCCTACGGCGGCTTCTGGGACAACATGCAGTCGCTCTTCGGCATCTCGCTTCCCGCCGACAAGGGGCTGAATCTCGTCGATCCCGCGATTCACAACGGCCTTGCCGGCGCGATGGTCGTCAAGAGCGACCACTTCGAGGTGGATGGGATCCCGGCCACGCCGGTGGACGACGCCCTGGTGTGGAACCCGTACCAGGTCGCGCGCGTCACGGTCCGGAACGCCTCGGGAACCGTCGTGGCTCAGACGCGGGCGACGGTTCCCACCTCCGACGAGATCCGCTGCGACCTCTGCCACCGCTCGGCGACGTCGCCGAACGCGCCGGAGGAGCCCTATCTCGCGATCCACGACGCCGAGGAGGGCACGTCGCTCGTGAACGCCCCGGAGCCCTTCCTCTGCGCGAGCTGCCATCCGAGCCCGGCCCTCGGGATGACCGGCGATCCGGAGACGATGCTCTCCCACGTGATCCACACCTTCCACGGGGGGCTGGACCCCGCAAAGCGGCCGGAGTGCTACAACTGCCACCCCGGCACGGTGACGCAGTGCAACCGAAGCCTCCGTCACACCGCGGCCGACGGCAACTGCCAGACATGCCACGGCACGCTCGCGGAGGTGGGCTCGTCGATCCTGGGAGGACGCGTCCCGTGGGTGGGCGAGCCCAAGTGCGCGACCTGCCACGGCGGAACCACCATCCCCGAGGTGGACACGGGAGCCACGCGCTACCGGGACGCGATGGGCCATGGCGGGATGCGATGCCCGGCCTGCCACCAGAGTCCCCACGCCATGGTCCCGAGCCGCGAGGCGTCGGACAACTACCAGGCGATCCAGTACCAGGGGCGCGCCGTCTCGATCGGGTCCTGCGCGGCGTGCCACTCCAGTTCCAAGGGCCAGGGCCTCGGGGAGTTCGGCGAGGCGCACGGTGGAACGAACCCGGAGCGCACGAACGCATGCCACGTCTGCCACACCGTCGTCGCGACGACGCCCACGCTCTGGCCGCACGCGTTCAAGTGGCAGGACCGGTAGGCGGGGCGAGGATCGGCTTCGCCATCCGGAGGCACGGGTTTCCGGGCCCCCACTCGTCCGTCTCCTCGCCCGGGACGAACCCCCAACGGCGGTAGACGCTCCGTGTCCTGGCGTAGTGGGGACTCGGGTGCGATGGACCCAGCGTGCGCACGTGGAGCGTCTTCGTCCCCGCCGTCCACAGCCGCGCCTCCACTTCGGCGAGAAGGGCCCGGCCGACGCCGCGCCCGTGGTGCTCGGGACGGACGGCCATCACGTGGATCGCCGCGTCCGTCGCGGACTCCCGCGCGAGGGCGAGGAAGCCGACGACGGCGCCCCCCCGACGCGCGACCCACGCGGGAAGGCGCGAGAGATCGGCGACGTAGGCGACGAGGGCCGACTCGATGCCGAACCCGTCGGGCAACGCGCGAAGGACCGCTTCGCAGGCGGGCATGTCGGTCGGGGCGAGCGGCTCGACGATCGTCGGCGCCGCCGGATCGATGTCCGCCGCCACGGCGTGGCGTGCAACCGCCCATGCGTGGCTCCGGGGCCGGAGCGCGCGAACGGCCACGAGCGGCGGCATCCAGCCAAGGAGGTGGTCGTCGTCGCGCAGTCCCGGGCGCGCCGGACCGGCGGCGGTGGCGCCGAAGAACGAGGCGTCGTTGAGGATGTCGCCCTCGCCCCGGGCGTGCAGGTGCTCGAAGGCGCGGCCCAGCCTCCTCGGCGCCGCCACCTCGAGGCCGCACTCCTCGCGGACCTCGCGCCGGACCGTCTCCTCGGGCGTCTCACCGTCCTTCGCGCCGCCGCCGGGGAGGAAGAGCCCTTGCGGCGCGCGGACCACGGCGACGCGACCCGATTCGTCCCGGATCAGGGCGTAGGCGGCCCGGCGGCGGCGGGGATCGGCGTCGGCCGGCGCGCGCCCGAACGTGGGCGGGCTCTCGGCCAGGCGGACGACTTTCCGCATCCTCATGCCGCCGTCGCCCCGCTCCGTCGGCTCGTACCCCAGGCGTTCGTAGAGGCGGATCGCGCCGGCGTTGTGCGTGAAGACGTGGAGGGTGATCGCCGCCGCGCCGAGCCGAAGGGCCTCGTCCTCCAGGAGGCGCATCGCGGCGCCTCCGACGCCTCGGCCCCGGGCGGCCGGTGCGACGTGGATCTCGTAGAGGAAGAGGCCGGGCGGCGACTCGCCCCATGCCTCGGCGTACCAGATCTGTCCGAGCACCTTCCCGGACGGATCGACCAGATCCGAGACATGCTGGCCTTCCGTTTCCGCGCCGCGGGGCAGGAGCCCCTCGATCTGCGAGCGCCCCCGCCGCATCGCCTCCTCGTAGGGCGTCCCCGTGGCGCGCATGCCCTCGGCGACGTAGTCCTGGAGGCAGCGCGCGAGATAGCGCTCGAATCGCGCGGGCGTCATCGGCACGAAGGCGAGGGGTGCCGCCGCCTCCCTCGCACGTCCGCATCCCTCATCCATGTCGTCGCCTCCGCGCGCCCCGTGGCGATGACCCTCCGCGCGACGCTCCCAGGTCGATGGCTCCCGGCAGCGCGTCGATCCCGCGCTGCCGCCTGCAAGACACGCCGTGCTCGCGGGGCGCGGCGCCCAACGCCGCCCGGACCCGCGGCGAGAACGCGTCCGGGAAGAGCACCAGGAGCGAGAGGCCGACGGCGCGCCCGACTCGAGAGAGCGCTCGCGCGCCCCGACCCTCCGGACTCCGCACGTGGCACGGTGTGTCCAGTCTCCGTCTCCGGGCCTGGCTGCGCAACGAACGAATCGGCGAGGGTGGACGGAAGCCTCGCGCGGCGTCGTCCGTCGTCCAACTCGGGGCAACCGGGAGGGCCGGGGAGGCGGTGAACGGGAGGCTCGATGCGAAGGGAGGGGAGGGCGCTGGTGTGGGCGGCGGCGATCGTGGGCGGATTCGTGCTCGCGGCGATCTTCGCGGGCGCGCTCGTGCTCGACGAACCGGACGGGAGCGGGGGGACGACGGCGAGCGGCGAGGAGCGGTACGGCTTCCCGGCCGTCGAGCCGGGGGACATCGTCGTCGCAATCGACGGGCGGGCGGTGGCGTCCCGCGCCGACATCCGGTGGATCCCGGACCACCTGGGGCCGGAGCGGCCCTCCGAGGTGGTCATCGAGCGCAAGGGCCGGCGGATCACGCTTCGACCGGGCTCGCGGTCGCCGTAGGGAGAGCGGCGGACGCGGCCGGTCAGCGCACGACGCCGAACCGCGAAGGCGGCCAGAAGCGGTAGCGGACGACGCCGATCACGGAGGACAGGCGAACGGGTCCCTGCGACCGGCTGTCCTTGGAGTCGGCGCGGCGGTCCCCCAGGACGAAGCAACTCCCGGGCGGGACGAGCACCGGCTCGCCGGGGACCGCGCCCTCGGCGGCCTCCACGGCCACCTCGTCGCCCTCGCCGAAGCGCTCGACGCCGACGAGACGGCCGGGCCCCGCCGGAGCGAGATCGGCGATCGGTGTCCCGTCCACGAGCGCGGCCGTGCCCCGCATGCGGATCGTCTCGCCGGGAAGCCCGACGACGCGCTTCACGTAGGCCCGGTCGACGCCCGGTGGCCGGTAGACGACGATGTCGCCGCGCGCCAGCGGTCGGTTCCACGGGGTCCGCTTCCCCACGAGGACGCGATCCCCGGTGTGGAGCGTCGGCGTCATGCTGTCCGACGCGACCTTGAACGCCTCGAGGAGGCTTCCGCGGATCCAGAGCGATCCGCCGATTCCCACCACGATCCCTACCGCTACGAGCGCGCCGATGCCGACCGCGAGCGCGCGGGGCGACGCCGGCGGGCGGAGGCCGTCCTCTGCGTTCGGGATCGCCGCGTCCACCACGCCGGCGACCACGGCGAGGACGGTCACGATGCTGGATGCGAGCAGGAGGAACAGCGCGGTCGGCGAGGGGCCGGCGTTCGCCACGACGATCGCGATCGGCACGAACAGGAGGCCGAGCACCAGCAAGGCGAAGCCGCGAGCGTTGCGCCCCAGGTAGAGCTGCCCGAGACCGGGACCGAGGCAGGAGAGCAGGACGGCGACGGCGCGGCGCGGGAAGGGCGAGGACATGGAATTCTCCGGGGCGGGTCGAGGGCTAGAGAACGAGGAGGAAGGCCAGGGTGGCGGCGGCTCGGAGCCCCACGAGGAGGATGGCCGCGGCCCAGAGCAGGCGGGGCAGCGCCCGGGCGGACCGACGCGGCGTGGGCAGCGGCAACGGGGCGAGCGGCGGCTCGTCGTCGAGCGCGCGGAGGCGCTCCAGCCAGGTATCCCAGGGTGAGGACGGCGTCACCTCTTCTCCTCTCCGGCGGACTCGAGCGCGGCGCGAAGGGCCTTGCGGGCCCGGTCGAGTCGCGACTTGACGGTGCCAAGCGGGACGCGCTCGATGGTCGCGATCTCCGCGAGCGGCAGGTGGTGGACGTCGGCGAGCAAGAACGCCACCCGCCGTTCCGGGTCGAGGGTCGCGAGCGCGCCGTCGAGGGCCTCGAGAAGCCCGGGATCGGAAGGCGCGCTCGCCGCGGGACCGTCGCCGAGCGGGAGCGTGCGCGGATGTCGGGCCCGCCGCCGCAGCCGGTCCCGGGCGAGGTTCCGGGCGATCGCGAGCAGCCAGGTCCGGAAGGAGCCCCGCCGCGGGCGCCACCCGTCGAGAGCGGACCACGCCCTCAGGAAGACTTCCTGGGCGAGGTCGTCCACGTCGGCGGTCGGCCCCAGGCTCCCGCGGAGCACGGCACGGACGGCGCCGCCTCGCCGGCCCACCAGGGTGGCGAACGCCCGGGCGTCCCCGGACCGGGCGGCGGTCGCGTCGTCGAGATCGGGGTCCGTCGGCACCGGCGCTCCTCTCCCCCCTCTCTACGACGGCGGGGTCGAGGAGTTCCCGGTGCGCGCAGGACGATCACGAAAAAGGGGGGGAGGCGACCCTCGTGGATCGCCTCCCCCCGCGCGGGATGAGGAGCAGGGCGGGACCGGGCGCCTACTGGTCGTGCGTGAAGCGGATGGTCCAGCGATCGAGGAACGGTCCGCCGTCCCCGATGCTCGCCAACGGTCCCATGATGAAGGTCATGCGGAACTGGATGTACTCGCATCCGTCGAGGTTCGTGATTCCCCAGGCCTGGGTGTTGTCCGTCGGACGCTGCGCGGGCGGGATCTGGTCGAGGACCCAGAGGGGCTGCGTCGGACTCACCGTGTTGGTGAAGTAGCCGACCGACCGCCAACCGGTCCCGCTGCCCATGTCGGGGGAGCCGTCGGGCAGCATCTGGAAGCCCTGGGCCTCCACGAGGATCTGCGGGGTCCCGATCGCGTCGGCGGCCTCGGCGGGGATCGCCACGACGAAGTCCTCCTGGCTGCCGTAGTGCTGGACCGGATCCTGGTACTGCGGGTTGAACGCCCCCACGAGGAAGAGGTCGGAAACCGCCCGTGTCTTCCCGCCGCCGCCGAGGAAGCGGTCCACGTCGAACTTGTTGCGGTAGAAGCCTTCCTGGCCCTCCTGCGGGATGAGCGTCGCCGCGCCCTGGCCGCCGATGACGCCGTCCTTGTCCTCGAGGACGATGCGGCCCCACGCCCCGTCGCCGCCGTCGTTCCGAGGTCCCGCGGTCCCCGACGGGCAGGTGGGTCCGGAGCCGCCGTGGCCGCCGGAGCCGCCCGCCGTGGTGAGCGTCCCGCCCCCGATGTCGATCGACGCCGAGGTCAGGAGGCGGATGCCACCGCCCGAACCGCCGCCGCCGCCGCCAGCCGAACCGGTGTCGCAGAAGTACGAGTCGCCGCCGATGCCACCCTTGCCGCCGCTGGCGTCGATCGTGCCGTGGATCTCGATGTCGAAGCTGCTGGTGATGTCGACGAAGCCGCCGCCACCGCCGCCGCCGCCGCCCGTCGCCTCGGTGCCGGCGTACGCGGTCGTGCTCACGTAGGACGGGAAGGCCTGGTAGCCGCCCGCGCCGCCGCCCGACCCGGCGCTCGGCGTGTGCATGGCGATGTCGCCGGTGTCGTACGGCAGGCCGCCGGCCCCGCGCGCGGGGGCGGAGAGGGCGCCGTTGCCCGTGGCCTCGACGAGCGCACCGCCGGTGTTGCCCGTCGTACCGTGGCCGCCGCCACCACCGCCCGCGCCGCAGGAGGTGGCGCCGTAGGGGCCGTTGGGCGAGGCGGCCGCGCCGTGCCACGCCGCGGCGTTGCCCTGGCCACCGCCGGTGCTGCCCTGGGGGTCGGAGTCCCGCGTGGGGCTGCCGTAGCCTTCCCAGCCGTCCTCGCCGTAGGAGTCGATGTCGGGGGCGTAGGGAATCGGCATCGGCCACGAACCGCTCTGACCACCCAGGCTCTCGAGCGGGTCCTGGGAGTCGCCGCCGTCGCCGCCGCCGGCCGGGCCCTTGCCGCCGTCCACGCCGACCGGCCACGTTCCGCTGCTCGTGATGGTCGAGTTCCCGTTCGTGCCGTCGGTGCCGGCGAGTTTCAGGATCCCGCCGTTCTCGATCTTCACGGGACCGTTCACCAGGATGATCGCGGGGTTCACGCCGGCGATCGTGACGGTGATGCCGGACTGGATCGTGAAGTTCTGGAACTCCCAGACGACCGCCGTGGAACCGTCCACGAGGTTGGGGCAGACGTTCTCCGTCGCACCCGTGTTCAGCGTTACCGGGGCCCCCGGGTTGAAGTCGTCGGGCGTTCCGTCGTTGTCCTGGAGCGGCAGGGTGCAGCCCGGCGGAGCGTTGGGCCCGGAGGGCTCGAGGGGATTCGCGCCGTTGTCGCCGTCGCCCGAGACGAGGAGGAAGCCCTGCGCCCGGCTCGGTGCACGCTCCGTGTTGATGTCGGCGGTCGTCGCCGCGTCGATGTAGGGCGTCTCCCCCTCGTTCTCCACGATGTAGGCGTCGTCGGCCTGCGGAAGGTTCTCCGTCGTGAAGGAGATGGTCGTCGAGGGCAGCGCGGAACCGCCAAAGTCCCGGATGCCCGACGTCAAGCGGGCCACCAGGAGCGCGTTCTCCGGGAAGCGGCCGAACTGCGGCACCAGCCGGATCTGGGTCGTGGTCACGGTCTGCGTGAGCTCGATGTCGGCGGGGATCCGCTGCGTCGGGATCACGCTCACGCCGTTGCCCCCCCAACTCGTGGGATCCACCGGTGCCTGGTCTTCGACGGGGACGAAGCCGCTGGCGTTCCCACTGGCCGCGCCCGACTCGAACGCAAGCGGGTCGCCCGTCTGGAACATGTCCACGCGAACGGTGGCCGTGGTGACCGTGCACGGGTCGAGATTCTCGCTGATCTCGAAGATGATCTCGTTGTCCGGACGGATGCTGACGGCCGCCGATTCGTTCGTGGGCGTCGCCGCGATCACCGTGGGGGGCGTGGCCGGGATCTGATCGTCGAAGAGCAGGGGGTCGTCCTCGCTGGTCGTGGTGAACTCGTAGTTCTGCGTGCGTTCCAGCGGCTGGCCGCGGGTGTTCTTCAGACTGAACTCCTCGGGGTAGCCCACCAGCGTGACGCGGTACTGCGTAGACGCCTTGAAGCCGGCGTCGCTCAGGTCGCAGCGCGTGGGGATCATCGGGTCGAAGTAGACCTTCGATCCTCGGACGCGGTAGGTGCCGGGCACCGTGATGCCGAACGCCGGGCCCTCGCGCACCTGGAGCGAGCCATCCGTCACCGTGGACGGATCCACCGGTTCGCTGAAATCGAACTCGAGCGTGCGGTTGAGCGGGATGTTGTCGACGCCGGCTTGCAGGAAGCCGACCAGCACGAGGCCTTGCCCCGGTCCATCGGGCCCGGGCCCGCCGGAGCCGCCGCCGCACGAGGCGCCCAGGAAGGCGACGCCGGTGACCAGGACGGCCAGGGCGAAGGTGCGAATGCCAACGCGAGCGTGTTTCATGACCCTACCTCTTCCGAAACCACGACGCCGTCTCCCTCGATTCCCCACGGCCCGAAGGTCCATCGGGTGCGAAACCCGCCGCGCGGGCGGGTTTCGTCTCGCCCGACGACCGGATCTCCGAGAAGGGCACCGGGAAGCCGTGCAACGTCTCTCTACCTGGCGGCGCGCAACCCCCAGGGGCGCCGACACCTCCGTAGACCGAACCAAGCCTAGCATTCCGGCCCATGCACATGAAGGGCCACGTGGGATTCCGGCCCGCGCCCGGGGCACGCCATCGCCGAGGAGGGGCTAGGGTGGTAACCACGATTCCAATTGCCGTAGGGCGGCGAAGGCTCCCCCGGCCTTGCAGCGCTTGGAACGGGGCCTGGTGGGCGACAGGACGTTCGGGAACCGCGAGCCGCGACCCCGAGCGGTCGCCGTGGGCAGGACGTGCCCATCGCCGGATCCCCCGGGAGGCCCTCCCGCATCGAGCGCGAGGCAGCGCCCGCGGCAGCCCGAGCCGCTCGTCGTGCGGCTTCGCACGCCCGACGAGGGATACCTGCCACCGCCCTAGACTGCGCGGATGCAGGCGCTCCTCATCACCCTCCTCGGACTCCTCGGCGCCGTCCTCTACGGCATCGTCCACGACCAGATCACCGTCCGCATCTGCCTGGAGTACTTCACCGTCTTCCATCCCCCCCTCGTGGCCACCGAGGATCCGACCCTGCTCGGCCTGGCCTGGGGGGTCGCGGCGACCTGGTGGGTAGGACTGCCGCTCGGCCTCCTGCTCGCGTGGGCGGCCCGCGCGGGCGGCGCGCCCAAGCTCGACGCACGCCGCCTCGTGCTTCCCGTCCTCGTCCTGCTCGGCGTCATGGCGGCGTCGGCCGCTGTCGCGGGCGTCGTGGGATTCCTGCTGGGCCGGTCGGGTCTGGTGGTCGTCGCGCCGCGACTCGCGACATCGATTCCCGCTGCGAAGCACGCGGCCTTCCTCGCCGATCTCTGGGCACACAACGCGAGCTACGGGGTGGGCGCGGTGGGTGGGTTGGTGCTCGTGGTGGGGACCTGGCGGCGCCGGCGCCGGTCCGCCTCGACGCACGTCGACCCGCCCGGCGACTCCACGACGTAGCGTTGCTCGACGACGTCGGCCCGCCACCGGCAGCGCGCGTTGGTCGACGGCGGGCAACCGCTCACGGCTCTTCGAAGTCGAGCCACGTGCCGCGGGCGAGGGACGCGCGCAGGGCGTCGAGGACCCGGAGGGCCAGGAGAGCCTCCGCGGCGTCGAGCAGCGCGGGGTCCGCGCGGCCCTCGACGACATCGACGAAGTGGCGGCACTCCCGGAAGACGGGTTCCGGGCCCGGCTCGGCGTCCAGTTCGGGATCGCTCCCTCGCGTCGTGCGAACGACCCGGATCGAGGGAGGGGCGCCGCGGGCGTGGTCGAACCGCGCGTCGAGATGCCCGTCGTCGAACCAGGCGTGGAGGCCCGTGGTGAACGGAAGCGCGCGCGGATGGAGGTAGCTCGCCTCGCACGTCGCCTGCGTCCGACCGTAGTCGAGCAATGCCGTCGCGTGCACCAGTCGCCCGCGCACATCGGGAACGGCCGCGGCAACGACGCGGCGGGGGAGGCCGAGGGCCCGCACGGCGATATCGAGGTCGAAGAGGAGGAGCTCCTCGAGCACGTCGCCGTGGTGGGTCCCCGCCGTGCCGGGAGCGAAGCGCTCCAGATGGAGCGCGCGAAGCGCCCCGAGGCCGCCGTGGTCCACCGTTTCGTGCAGGAGGGTCGCCGAACGGGCGAAACGCGTCAGCAACGCCACCTGCAGGTGCCGTCCGACCGCCCGGGCACGGCTCGCCATGGTGGCTGCCGCACCGGCGGTGTGGGCCAGCGGCGTCTCGCAGAACACGTGCTTGCCCGCATCGAGCGCCGCGACGCAGACCTCCTCGTGGAACGAGGTGGGTACGGTGACATCCACCGCGTCCACGGCCGGATCGTCGAGGAGGGTGCGGTAGTCCCCGACCGCCCGCGTACCGAGCCTCCGCGCCAACGCTTCGGCGCGCTCCCGGCCCCGGCCCGCGATCCCGGCGATGGCGACGTCGTCCATCCCCGCGAAGGCCGACGCGTGCTGCACGCCCATCCATCCCGCGCCGACGATCCCGATGCGCATGGACCCACGATAGCGCGACCATCCCCAGCCCCCGCCGGCGCGAGAACGGTTGCGACGCGCTCCCGTCCCCGGCACGACCGGCCGCGGGGACACGGCCGGCCGGGGCTTGGGGCCAAGGGCCCGAGGCTACCGGGCCCGTGAACGGCGAGGATCCCGCCGCGTTACCCACCCGGTAGGCGGCGTGGCGCGCCGCCAGGGAGGAGGATCCATGCCGACGTTCCCTCACCGCGCGTGTTCCGCGGCGGTTGTCGCCGCGGGGCTCGCGGGGATGGTGCTCCTCGGCGCGTGCCAGGCCCCGCTCGGCCGCCGGGCCCCGACCGCGCTCGACGCCAACGGACGACCCGGCGTCGCGACGCAAACGGTCGTCGTACCCGTCGCGGACGAGGCACCCCAGGCGCCCGGCGGCGAAGAGCCCCAGCCGACCGCGCCCCTCCCTCCGCCGGGCGTGCAAGACCTCCCGGAGGCCGTCGTCCGCGCGCCGCCGATGACCCAGCGCGTGTACCGGCAGAGGACGTCGCTGCGAACGGCGCGGAGCGAGAGCGCCCGCGTCGGTCCCTACAACCAACCGGAGTGGACCACGCAGCGGCGATTCGCCACCACCCGCGCGTACGTGCTCTCGCAGGGGCAGGTCGAACTCGAAACCTGGTGGAAGGGGAAGTTCGACGAGGACAGCGAGCCGGATCACCTGTTCCAGCAGGAGATCGGCATCGGTCTCCCCCATCGCTTCCAGCTCGACTTCTACGTCAACGTCACGCACGAGCCGGATGCCGACGCGCTCTACCAGGGCACGCAGGTCGAGCTTCGCTACGCGCTGGCCGACTGGGGTTGCCTCCCTCTCAACCCCACGCTCTACGCCGAGTACAAGTTCAACGTCCACGACGCGCCGGACGCGTGGGAGGCGAAACTCCTCCTCTCCGAGGACATCGGCTGCCGGTGGCACGCCGCGGCGAACCTGTTCTACGAACGAGAGGTCAGCGGGAGCCTCGCGGAGGAGATGGGCGTCAGCGCCGCCCTCGGCTACGCACTGATCGACCAGCATCTCGGCGTCGGCGCGGAGGTGCAGGTCGAGCGGGCGACCGAGAAGGGCTCCCGCGGCGATCCGGAGCAGGAAGTGCTCCTCGGGCCCAGCATCCAGTGGCGGCCGTGGCGCAATGCCCATCTCGACATCGTGCCGCTGTCTCGGGCTGACCGACGACGCCCCGACCGTGGAGGCCACCATCGTCTTCGGCATCGACCTCGGCGCGGGCGGCTCGGGCGCCTTCTCGCCGACATCGGCCCGCAGTCGCTGACGCCGCGGGACCACGGGGCGGGCATGGGGGGGCGAGAAGGTCCCGGAACCCGGCTCCTGGCCGGCCGGCGCCGACGGTTGGGATGAAGTGAAGCCCTGGACGACGGGGCTCATCCGGACGGGCCCCCCGGTCGATGGGGATGCCTCGCTCTCCGTGCCGAGGGTGGGATGGGGCACGGGCCAAGCCGAGAGGAACCGACGATGCAGAAACTCGTCGTGGTCGTACCGATCCTCCTGATCCTGTCGGGCCTCGCGCTCGCGGATCCGACGGATCTCGTCAACCCCGGATTCGAAGCGGGCGATCTCTCCGGATGGAACTCGGAGATCCCCGCGGGCGGCTCCATCACGGTCATCGCCGACGACTGGGGCATCGCGCCCGTCGAGGGCGGCGGCTTCGCCTTCCTGGAGAGCGGGGCCGGCAACGCGTACACGCGCGTGTGGCAGACGTTCTCGGCGGAGGCAGGCGACGTCCTCTCGGGGTGGGCCTACTTCCGGACGACCGACTTCGTGGGATACGAAGACAATGGACAGGTCCAGGTGCGGACCGGAGGGCCGGACGGAACCGTCGTGGCCCTGCTCTTCGACGCGGACATCGACGCGGTCGGCACGGAAGGGGAAACCGGCTGGACGTACTTCGAGTACGTCGTACCGGGCGCCGACACGTACACACTCGAGGCGCGAGTGGAGAACAGTTTCGACGCCTTCCTCGACAGCTACCTGGGCCTCGACGCGGTCTCTCTCGTGGCAGGCGCCCCCGTGACGACAGAGGACATCGACGTGCAGATCGACGTCAAGCCGGGCAGCGACGTCAACCCGATCAACACGAAGAGCAAGGGCCGCATCCCCGTCGCCCTGCTCGGCAGCGAGAGTTGCGACGTGACCGAAGTGGACGTCTCGACGCTGGCCTTCGGCCCGGCCGGCGCGGCGCCGTCCCACGGTCACGGACACATCGAAGACGTGAACGCGGACGGCTACCCGGATCTCGTCCTGCACTTCGATACGCTGGACGCGGGCTTCGAGCGTGGCGACACGGAGGCGACGCTCGTCGGCGCGATGATCGACGGCACGCCCATCGCCGCGACCGACCACGTGAAGGTCAAGTAGAGCGCGAGTCGCACGGCGGCTTCCCAGCCCGGCGGCCTCTCACCGGCGCGCGGCGGCGACGAGGTGGGTGCCCATGTCGAGGCACCCCTCCTCCTGGCACGCCTCCTCTTCCAGCCGCAGGAGCTCCGCCCACGCCGGGGGGTCGTGGCGGATCGCCTGGATCTCGTCGCCCCAGACCGGAGCGAGCACGCCGGACGCCATCATGGCCTCCAGCGTCAGGCCGGACCGCGCGACGAGCTCACGGAGCTCCCGGGTGCGGAAGAGGTGGCAGCGATGCGTGACGTCCCTCCAGCTCGCCGGCGACAGATCCCCGGTCTCGACGATGCGGCGGTTGGCCTCGGGAGGGACGGCGAGCGTGCCCGGAAGGAAGCGGTGGCAGGAGCCCCAGAGCGACATCACGCCGATCAACACGACGCCGCCGTCGCGAACCACCCGGCGACACTCCCCGAGCGCCGCTTCGGCCCGCTCGAACACGTAGCTCAGCGGGCCGCCGTAGGCGACGACGGCGTCGAAGCCTCCGTCGTCGAGTTCCTGCATGTCGCACACATCCAGGAGTCGCCGGTCCTCGACCGCGGCCTCGAATCCCTCCTCCCGCGCCTTCTTCCGGTGGAGGTCCAGTTGCACGGGCGACAGGTCGGTGACGACGACCAGACACCCGAGGGTCGCCAACTCCCGCGTGAATCGCCCCGGCCCCGCCCCGACCTCCAGGACGCGGCTCCCCCTCTCGACGAACCGCTCGAGCATCCGCCGGTGCAGGTGGAAGCCGACCTCGGCCGCCGGCCCCTCGTCCCACCGAGCCCACTCGCCCTCACCAAGCTCGTCGAACCACGAGGCGACCCAGGCCGGATCGTAGGGGTTCGCCGGAGTCACCGTTCCCCCACTTGCGGAGCCTGGCTCCGAGACATCTCGCCCACGCCGGTCTCTCCGTTCCGGGCCCTCGAGCCCGAGGTCCTTCTTGTGCACCCCGGTCTACCGGGACTGCGGAACAGGATAGACCGGCCTTCTCATCTCATCTCCGTACGGCGGGCGAGGGTGCGGAGGAGGCCGAAGAAGGTCAGGGCCCACGCGGCCAGCGCGACGAAGACGAAGACCCGGGGGATGGCGCGCAGGAACGGCGTCCCGATCGTGTCGGCCAGGCGGTAGGTGCAGACCGTGTACATGCCGAGCGGGAAGACGGCGCCCCAGTAGAGGGGGTCGTACCGGAGCGGAAAGCGCATCACGCCGTGCCGCCAGACGCCCAATGTCACGAGCATCGGGATCCACCACGTGGCCGTGGCCCAGAAGAGCAGGGTGAGGCCCTTCGTGAAGGGCAGGAGGTCGTGGAGAAACGGCGCCTGGTCGGCGTTCGAGACGAGGAACGTGCCGGCCAGGGTGGAGATCGCGACGGCCCCCATGTTGATCCAGTAGGGCGGCGAGAGGTCCGCGGGGTTCAGGCGGAAGAACGTGTAGCGGTAGAAGATCAGCGAGATCGTCCAGATGTAGAGCATCCCGCCGCCGAGCCACATCACCAGGCAGAAGAAGAGCGCGGGCTCCCGTGCGCTCTCGAACCCCGGGGCGAGCTGGCTCCCCAGGATCGAAACGGACTGCGCGGCCACGATCGCGACGAGCCAACCGCCGTTGATGCCTTGCGCGAGGGAGGGCTTCTCCCCCCGAACGGTCAACAGGGTGAACACCGTGTAGATCAGCACGGCCCAGAGCGCGATTCCCAGGACCCACAGGGCGAGGCCGATCGCCGCGTTGCCCTCCAAGACCACGAATTGGCTCCCCAGGACGCACGTGCCCGCGATCATGGTGAAGTAGCCGACGCCCCGGGCGTGGCTCGCGAGGTCGCTCGCGACGGCGTGCCGCCGGAGCAGGAGCCTGAGAACGTACAGGACCCAGAGGACGACGTAGGCGACGACGTTGACGTAGAAGAGGCCCCGGGCGATCCACCCGTATCCGGAGAACTGCGCCGCGATCGAGACGATGCCCGTCGCCATCACCAGGGCGAAGTAGGCGGGGTGAAGCGTCCTCAGTCCGTCGCGGGAGACGGCCGGCACGGCCGTCGTGCACGCGGTGATCGAACCGGACGGTCCCGTCATGTCCGCTCGATCGTCGTGAGGTAGCGGTAGAGACCGAGCTCGAGGGCCAGGCACAGGAGGCTGGCGACGGCGGCCGGCCACACCACCGAGTCGTCGCCGCCGAGGAAGGCATTGACGGTCGCGGTAATGAGCCAGAGCTGGCAGAGGAAGAGCGCGAGGATGAAGCACGTCATTCCGTAGACGATGACCAGGCGCTGCGAGCGGGTCCGGGACGGGAGAGGGGTCGTCACGTCCGTAGCTCCACGCCGGTGGCCCAGATCGTGCCGCCCTTCACCTCGAGGCGGATCCGGGGCAACGGGCGGCGGGGCGGACCCTCCAGGGGCCGCCCCGTGACGAGATCGAAGGACCCGCGGTGACACGGGCACGCGAAGCGTCCGGCCTCGACCTCGGGGACGACGGCGCACGAGAGGTGCGTGCACTTCTGGCCGAAGGCGATCAGCCCTCCGTCGGGAAGCCGGACCAGCAGGCAAGGTTCGCCCTCGCCGGGATAGGTGAAGCGCAGCGTCTCGCCGGGAGCGACGTCCTCCTCCCGCGCGATCGCCCGTGGCGCGGGGGCCTCCTCCGCGCGCCGCAGCCCGCTCTTCGCCACCAGGAACAACTGCCCCGCGGCCATCGCGCCCCCGGTGAGGACCAGGAACTTCGCGAAGTCGCGGCGGCTGACGTACTGGTCCTCCTCGGTCTCGATGGGGAAGTCGCGCCGCCACCGGGGCTGGACCTCGGTCGGCCGGCGATCGGGGTGGGCGGGCGGCGGCGTGGGTGCTCACGGGAGGCTCCTCTCGGCGGGCGCCTCGAACAAGGCGTCGTCCATGGCCGCCCCCGGGGTGACGGCCTCGCTCATGTGGGCGGTGACGTCGAGGTGCTCGGCGGGGGATTCGCGGGGAACCATCAGGTTGACCTTCGTGCGAATCACCTGCCCGCCGAAGCGGAACTCTCGGATGGGCCTCGACCGCGGCCGCTTCCTCTCCACCGCCTCGCGGGTGGTGAACTCCAGCGCGTTGCTGGGGCAGACGGTCGCGCACATGGGCTTCTTGCCGGCCGAGGTCCGGTCGTAGCACATGTCGCACTTCATCATCAGCGCCTCGGGGTCCATCATCTTCGGGACGCCGAACGGGCAGGCCAGGACGCAGTTGTTGCAGGCGATGCACCGGGGCTTGCGCGCCGACTGCACGACCCCGTCGGGCGTCCTCTTGATCGCGTCGGCGGGACAGACCTCCGCGCAAGTGGGCGAATCGCAGTGCATGCAGATGACGGGCACGGTCTGCGTGGTGCGCGCGCGCTCGATGTAGTCGAGGTGGATCATCGAGGCGCCCTTGTGCGTGTCGCACTCGGCACAGGCCTGCACGCAGGCCTGACAGCCGATGCACCGGTTCGGGTCGACGAAGAACTCACGCGTGGTGGGCACGGACACGGCGGTATCCCCCTACTGGTACGGCTCGCGGAGCGCGACGGCTCCCGTGGGTGGCTCGCCCTTCCGGAGGCGCACGGCACACACCTTGTATTCGGGGATCTTCGAGATCGGGTCCTGCGCGGAGATCGTGAGCTGGTTCGCGCTCCGCGGACCCGCCCAGTGGTACGGGATGAAGACCGTGTCCGGCCGGATCGTCCGGACGACCTGCGCCTTGAGCGTCAAGGCGCCGCGGCGGCTCGCCACCTCCACCCAGTCGCCGTCGGCCAGGCCAAGGCTGGACGCGAGCCGGGGATGCATCTCCACGCGCGGCTCCGGGTACTGCTCGACGAGCGGCCCGATCCGTCGGGTCTGCGTCCCGGAGAGGAACTGGCTGACGACCCGACCGGTCGTCAGGATCACCGGGTAGTCTTCGTCCACGTCCTCCGCGGGCGGCGTGTAGGGGGGGATCACGAACCGGGCCTTCCCGTCGGGGAAGTAGAAGGGCCCCGCGCCCTTCGCGACCGAGTTGAACGAACCGGGCTCGAACAGACGGGGCGTCCCGGGATGGTCGATCGGGCTCCCGTCGGGCCCTTCGCTCGGACACGGCCAGCAGACGCCGTAGTTGGCCTCGATCTTCTCCCAGGTCATGCCCGAGTAGTCGGCGACCCCCCCCTTGCTCGCGGCGCGGAGTTCCTCGAACATCTCGCGGGGGGACGTGAACCGGAGGCCGTGGGGCTTGCCGAGGGCCTTCGCGAGATCCTGGACGATCACCCAGTCCCGCCGCGCCTCGCCGGGCGGATCCACCGCCTTGTTGATCTTGATGACACGGCCCTCGATCTGGGTCACGACGCCCTCGTCCTCCTCCTGGAGAGATCCGGGTAGACAGATGTCGGCGTGGCGAGCCGTGTCGTTCAGGAAGAAGTCGATCGCCACGAAGAAGTCGAGCTTGTCGAGGCAGCGCGTGACGAAGTTGTTGTCCGGCAGCGAGACCTTCGGGTTGAAGCAGATCGAGAGGAGGCCACGGATCTCGCCCCGGTCGATGAGGCGGAAGATCTCGTAGGCATCCACGCCCTTCTGCGGCAGATCGTCGGGGTCCACGCCCCAGACGCCGGCCACGTGCGCGCGGTGCTCCGGGTTGGAGATGTCGCGGGCGCCGGGGAGTTGGTCGCACTTCTGTCCGTGCTCCCGGCCGCCCTGTCCGTTGCCCTGGCCGGTGATCGTGGCGTATCCGCAGGACTCGCGGCCGATCCGGCCGGAGGCCAGGACGATGTTGATCGCGCCGAGGACGTTCTGGACGCCGTGGCTGTGGTGCTCGATGCCGCGGGCGTGGAGGAGGAAGCTCGTCTTCGCGCGTCCCCAGAGCTCCGCGGCCTCCCGGATCCGCGCCTCGGCGATGCCCGTTACTTCGGCCGTCCTTCGCGGCGTCCACTCGCGCACGAAGGCGGCCAGCTCCTCGAAGCCGACCGTTTGCGCCTCGATGAACGCGTGGTCCACCCAATCGTTCTCGATCATCAGGTGGAGGACGCCGTTGAAGAGCGCGACGTCGCGCCCGGGTTTCACCGGGAGATAGAGATCGCACGTCCGGGCGATCGGGGTGATGCGGGGATCGACCACGATGATCTTCGCCCCCTTCTCCCGCGCCTCCCAGACGTAGCTCGTGGTGATCGGCGCGCATTCGGCGACGTTGGCGCCGCTGATCCACACGACCTCCGCGCCGAGGATGTCGGACCACGGGTTCGCCGCACGGTCGATGCCGAACGCCTTCTTGTTCCCGCCCGCCGCGCTCACCATGCACAGGCGGCCGTTGTAGTCGATGTTGGCGGTATGGAGCGCCAGACGGGCGAACTTGCCCATCAGGTACGCCTTCTCCGTGGTGAGACTGGCGCCGGAGAGCACGGCCATGGCGTCGTCACCGTGCTCCTCCTGCACGCGCCGGATGGCGTCGGCCGTCCTTTGGATCGCCTCCTCGTAGGCGATGGAGGCAAAGCCCCCGGGTGCGCTCGGGTCGCGCGCCAGCGCCGTCAGGAGCCGATCCGGGTGCGCGCCCTGGAGGTAGCGCTTCACGCCCTTCGGACAGAGCATCCCGTGGTTGAAGGGGAACTCCTCCCACGGCTCGAAGCCGATCACCTCCTCGTCCTTCACCTTCAGTTGGATCCCGCACTGCTGCCCGCAGAAGCAGCAGTGGGTCTTGACGACCCGGTCGGGCTCGACGCCGGTGTCGAGCCGTGAGCCGGAAGCGAAGGCGAGGTGCGGACCGAAGCGTGCGATCGTCCGGAGGGCATCGACGGGTTGCTCAGCCATGGATGTCAGCCTCCGGCGATCGCCCCTCCCCCACCCAGAGTTCCCCCTGGGCCAGGGCGAGTCCCGCTCGGCGGCAGGCCGGGCAGATCCGTTGGTAGTGGTCGGCGGGGGCTCCCGCACCCTCCAACTCGTAGCGGTACCCCAACTGCTTCTCCACGCGGATCAGGTCGTCCACGTGCATCTTCGAGGCAAAGGCCGTCCCGCAGCGCGCGCAGCGAGCCTGTTCGCCCGCGCGCCCGACGTCCTGGTAGACGGACACCCCGAGCTGGGCCGGCCGCTGGAAGACGTGGAAGAGTTTTCCGAAGGGGAGCCAGAGGAGCGTCAGGATCACGGCGGCCGCGTGGACGATGGCGAGGAACTCGTAGGCGTAGCCGTGCATCCACTCGTAGCTCACCCAGAGCAGAAGCCCGGTGACGCTGATCGTGAAGAGCAGGACGAGCGGGAGGACGTCGTCGCCGAAGCCCTGCAGCGCGGCCGCACCGTGTTCCCGCATGCGCCGCAGGAACGCCAGCATCACGCCGGCGATCACGAGGAAGGACGCCCAGACGAGACCGTGGAAGAGAAGGTGGGCGACGATGGAGTGGATGGGAAAGCGGAACGTAGCGAAGCCGAAGAGGTACACCCGGTAGTGGGTGAATCCGCCGGGGACCGTCTCGAAGTGGATCCAACCGAACACGAGAGGGAAGGTGATCGCCGCCGCGAGCGCGGTACCCCACAGGATCAGTCCGTGAGCCAGACCGCGCCGCCAGCCCCGCCGCCAGATGAAGTCGTGGAGCGCGATCCGCGTCACGACCCGGCGGAGCAACGCCGGGATCGATCGCGGGCGCAGAAGGAGCCGTAGCCCCCTGCTCCAGTAGAGCGCCGTAGGCGGACGCTGGAGCCACATGCTGTAGCGGTAGGTGATCCCGAAGGCCGCGAAGAGCGTGGCGAAGAGGTAGGCGAAAAGGGCGGCGTCGAAGTGCTGGAGGCGGCGGGAGCCGGCGACCACCAGCGCCGTCAGGACGGCGACGGCGACGAGCCCGTGGAGGGCGGCCCGGACCACGCTCGGCGAGACGACCGGGCGTTCCGGGGGAGCGTCCGATCCGTCCACCGACGCGGGCGAGCGCCCGGGCGTCACCGGCGGCTCCGCGCCCCGCGGGGACGACGCCGGGGGGTTCGGGCCTTCGCCGCGGGCAGTGCGCAGAGCGCGGGCGGCCGGGAGGACTCGCGGAGCAGGTCCCCCACGGTCGTCTCGCTGAACAGGGTCTCGACGGCGGCAAGCGCGTCATCGAGCCGCTGGTGCATGGAGCAGAGACGCTTCTCGTGACCCACGAGCCCGAGGGGACACGTCCGAATGCGCTCGAGGGGGTCCACGGCGCTCAGCACCTCGAGCACGGACAGGTCGTCGGGCTCCCGCAGGAGCGTGAATCCGCCGGCACTACCGCGCGCGCCGGCCAGGATGCCGGCCCGGGCGAGCCCCTGAAGGACCTTCACGAGGTAGCCGGGCGCGGCCCGGGTCGCCTCGGCGATCTCGCGGGTCTTGTGGGCCGTCCGGGGCTGGCCGGCCAGCCAGACCACGGCCCGGAGCGCGTACTCGCCGGCGTCGGACAGAAGCCGCATGGGAACCCTCGCACCTGGTCGGGCCAGCGTAGGCCGGGGGATCCTTTCAGTCAAGTGTGCACGAATGCGCGATTTACACGGCGTCACCGCTTCGGTACCCCTCGTCCCCCCGCCGAAGCGCCTCGGGCCAGAACGAGGAAGGGGGCGGGGGTCGCTCCGCGCAGAACTCGTGACGGAGGGTGCTGGCGTCCTTGCGGGGCCGCCGCCCGCCGACGGACTTCACCAGGCCGCGCCGCGTGTTCGCCAGCGCCGTGCCCGTGCTCGTCGTCGGCGACCCCAAGCGGTCGACTCCTCCTCGCGCCTTGGTCTCGAACACCCGTTCGCCGCGGCACGAGCCGTTGGCTTCGCAGCGAGGCTCCGCACGGAACGGTTCGTTGGGAATGATTCGCAACCTCCGTTTCGCCCAAACGGCGTCCTTTCGTAGGGGACGTCATCGTTTCAAAGCAGGAATCGATGCATGGAATCGGAATGCTCCATGTGCTCTACTCCGGTTGCGGCGGCTCCCCAGGGACACCGCCGCGGGCGGGAGGCGCCATGGCCGAGGAGCTGCGTCGGTCCCCGGATGCTGACGTCCGCGCACTGCGCGGTGCGATGCAAGACCTCCAGCGACGGGTGACCGAGCTCGAACGCGCCGTCGGAAGGGTCCCGGCCACCCCGGTCTTCTCGCCACGAGCCGGTGCCGGCACCGCAGAGGTGACGGTCGGAAGCGCGATCGACTCCGCGACGGTGATCTCGGCGGCCTCGCGCACGGTCACGTACCTCGGAAGGCTCGTTCTCGTGCTCGGCGGCGCGTACCTGTTGCGCTCGTTCACGGAAGGGCAGACCGAGCTCGGACCGCGCCTCGTCGGCGTGGCGCTCGGCCTCACGTACGCGTTCGTCTGGATCGCCGCGGCTTGGCGTGCCCTGGGGAAGAACGCGCGCGAGGCGGCCACGTGGCACGCGGTCGCCGCGACGGCGATCGCATATCCCCTGATCTGGGAGACGGTGGTCCGGCTCCATCTGCTTCCCCCGACGGTCGGCGCCGCCCTCCTGTTGATCGGAACCGTCATGGGGCTCGGCATCGCTGGACGCCACCGCGCGCAAGCCATCGGATGGATGTTCGTCCTCGGCGCGGCGCTCTCCGCGATCGGCGCCCTCGTTCCGGACGCGGATGCGACGGGCCCCTACACCACGGTGCTGATCCTCCTCGGCGCGGCCGGCCTGTGGGTCGCGCGCGCGCGCCGGTGGATCGGCCTCGCCATCTTCACCGCGCTCGTTGCCGACCTCGCCGCGCTCGTCATCCGCGAACGGGCTACGGCGATCGGCCAACCCTCGGCCGCCCTGGCCATCGTCTTGCTGCTCGCGGTGCTGGTGGCCTATGTGGGCAGCATCACCGGCTACATCCTGACGGGATGGCGCCGCCTCGACGCGTTCGACGTGGTCCAGACCGTCCTCGCCGTCGGGCTGGGCCTCGGAGGCGCCCTGTCCGTCGCCCACACGTTCGCCGTCGCCGAGGCGCCGCTCTGCGCGAGCGTGCTCGTGATCGCGATGGCGCTCTACCTCACGGCGTTCGGCGTCCTCGAGCGGGAACGCCGCCCGTGCTTCTACTACGTGACGAGCGTGGGGCTGACCCTGGCACTGATCGCAAGCGCGAGCCTCCTCGCGCAACCGGCCTGGCCGTGGGCGATCCTCGCCATCGTCCTCGTACCCGTCTCCCAGCGACTGGGACGCATGACCCTGGGGTTGCACGCCGCGGCCTACGCGGTCGCCGCCGCGGTCGCATCCGGCCTGCTCGGGTTCGGGCGGGTCCAGTGGCTGGACGCCGCCGCCACGCCGACGGCGCACCTCTCCAGCGTCGCATGGGTCGCCCTGCTGGCCCTCCTGATGGGCGGTGCCCGCCGCGCCCCCGATCGAAGCGTCGTGGGGAGGCGATTCACGGAAAGCGCGCGCGTCCTGTTGCTCGTCCTCGCTGCGTGGGTGGCCGGCGCGATCGCGATCGACACGCTCGGCGGCATGCTCTTCTCCTCCGGTGGCGTCGTGGATCCGGCATGGCTCGCCACGACGCGGACGGGCGTGCTCGCCGGTCTGACCCTGCTCGCCGCCTCCACGGCGCACACTCCCGCGTTCCGCGCCTGCCGCTTCCTCGTGCCCGCCCTCCTCGGCCTGGGCGCGCTGCACCTCCTCGGGGACGACCTCCCCCACGGGCGTCCGAGCACGCTGGCGGTCTCCTTCGCCATCTATGGATTGGTGTTGCTCGCCGCGACCCGGATCCTCCGAGCGGCCCGCCATCCCGTCGCGGATCCCGCGTCCGGGACCGACCCCCTCCTCCCCGACGCCCCGTCCCCCGTGACCGTCGCGGCGTCCGCCGCGACCTCGTCGAGCGCAGGCGCCCATGCGGATCCCGTCCCGGAGGCGTGATGGCGAACGGTCCCTCCCCCTTCCCGTTCTCCCGGCCCGCGCCGGCAAGGAGCGAACGATGATGCGGTTCTCTCGCCTACGTCTCCTCCCGGCCGCGCCGGTGGCGGGCGTGCTGCTGCTGGCGTTGACCCTCCTCGCCTGTCGCGGCGAGGAGGGCGCCGGGGAACCGCCGTTCCCCCGCGGCGCGAAGGCGCCGCCCGCCGGAAAGGTCGGCGACCTGACCTTCGAGGTTCCCCCCCTCCCTTCAAGGGAGAGGACATCTTCCCGTGCAGCGAGTGCCACGACGACCCCGATGACGTGAACACGAACCGCCGAGAACTCACGATCTTCCACGAGGACATCCACCTGGAGCACGACGCCGAGCATCGCTGGTGCCTGGACTGCCACGACGCCAGGGACCGCGACCACCTCCGCCTCGCCAACGGCACGCTGATTCCGTTCACCGAGTCGTACCGCCTGTGCGGGCAGTGCCACGGCGACAAGTACCGCGACTGGCGCGCCGGCGTGCACGGCCGTCGCGTGGGCCAGTGGAACGGCAAGAAGCAGTACCTGCTCTGCGTCCACTGCCACGACTCGCACTCGCCCCGTTTCAAGCCGCTGAAGCCGAAGCCTGCGCCCGTGCGCCCGGAGGACCTTCGATGAGCGCCGACCTGACCCGGAGGGGATTCTTGTGCGCCGTCGCCGGTTGCGCGGCCGCGGCCGCCGGAGGCTGCGGGGACTTCACCCACAGCCACTTCTTCCGCCAGCGGTTCCGAGCCCTCTCCCCCGAGGAAGTCGACGAGTTGATTCGCGACCTCGAGGCGGACGTCGAGAAGAAGTACGGCCGTGACGTCGAGATCGCCAAGGACGGCCCGATGGAAGGCGTACAGTTCGCCTACGCGCTCGACATCTCCCGCTGCATCGGATGCCGGCGCTGCGTCTACGGGTGCGTCGAGGAGAACAACCAGAGCCGCGACCCGCCCATCCAGTGGATCCGGGTCCTGGAGATGGACAAGGCGCGCGGCATCGATTTCGCCCACGCCGACGCGTACTACGAGGCCGAGGAAGTGCCGCGGGAAGGGCACTTCTACGTCCCGGTGGCCTGTCAGCAATGCCAGGACCCGCCGTGCGTCAAGGTGTGCCCGACCCAGGCCACGTGGCAGGAAGACGACGGGATCGTCGTCATCGACTACGAGTGGTGCATCGGATGCCGCTGCTGCATGGCGGCCTGCCCGTACGGCGCACGGCACTTCAACTGGACGGACCCCGAGGTCCCGGCCGAGTCGCTCAACCCGCACATGCACGTGCTGGGCAATCGACCGCGGCCGAAGGGTTCCGTGGAGAAGTGCACGTTCTGCATCCACCGGGTGCGCCAGGGCCGCTACCCGCGTTGCGTCGAGGTTTGCCCGGTGGGCGCCCGCAAGTTCGGAAACCTGCTCGATCCGGAGAGCGAAATCCGCTACATCCTCGAGAACAAGCGCGTCTTCGTCCTGAAGGCCGAACTCAACACCCGGCCGCGCTTCTACTACTTCTACGGGTAGGGTCATGACCACCATCCGCGAATTTCGGACGCTTCTCCCGTCACACCGTGCGAGAGGTCACCCACGGTCGCCCCGTCTACTGGGCGTGGGTCGGCTTCCTCGTGGTCGTCGTGGGAATCGGTTTCGCCGCCTGGCTGAAGCAGTTCCACGGCGGCCTCATCACGACGAACATGCGCGACCCCGTGTCGTGGGGTTTCTACATCGGCAACTTCACGTTCCTCGTGGGCGTGGCCGCCGCGGCCGTACTGCTCGTCATTCCCGCGTACGTCTACCACTGGAAGCCGATCAAGGAGGTCGCCATCCTGGGCGAGCTGCTCGCGATCGCCGCGATCGTGATGTGCGGCCTGTTCGTCATGGTGGACGTGGGGCGCCCCGCTCAGGTCTGGCACCTGTTCCCTCTCATCGGAAGCCCCAACCTCCCGCGGTCGTTGTTGGCCTGGGACATGATCGTCCTGAACGGGTACCTGATCCTCAACCTGGTCATCGTGACCTACATGCTCTTCTGCTTCTTCCGCGGCCGACAGCCCAAGGCGAAGATCTTCGTCCCCCTCGTGCTGTTCTCCATCCCCGCTGCGGTGGGCATCCACACGGTCACGGCGTTCCTGTACAACGGCATGGCCGCCCGGCCCTTCTGGAACGCGTCGATTCTCGCCCCGCGGTTCATCGCGTCCGCGCTCTGCTCCGGCCCGGCCGTCCTGCTCGTGCTCATGCAGATCCTCCGGCGGTTCACGCGGTTCGAGATCAAGGACGAGGCGATCTGGAAGATCGCGGAGCTCATGGCCTACGCGATGGCCGTCAACCTGTTCCTCTTCCTCTCCGAGGTCTTCAAGGAGTACTACTCGAACACGGAACACCTCATCCACATGCGGCTCATGTTCACGGGCGCGCTGGGGCACCACGCGATCGTGGGGTTCATGTGGCTGTCGGTCGCCGCCTCGGTGGTGGCGTTCCTCCTGTTCCTCATCCCCCGCACCCGTCGCAATGTCGTGACGCTCAACCTCGGTTGCCTGCTGATCTTCGTCGGCGTGTTCCTCGAGAAGGGGATGGGGCTCGTGATCCCCGGCATGACGCCGGACACCCTTGGCGAGATCTACGAGTACGTGCCCACGGCGAACGAGTGGGCCATCTCGATGGGCATCTTCGCCCTGGGCGCGCTCCTCTTCACGCTGATGGTGAAGGTCGCGACGCCGATCATGCTCGGGCAGGTCCGCGGCAGCGGCGGCCGGCAGGGAGCCGGCGACGAGCCGGAGCGGGCCGACCCCACGGAGGCGACGGCCCTCGACCTCGCGGGCGAGGCGTCGTAGCGCGCGGCTACTTCGCGTTCTCGAGCACGAGGTCGAGACGCCGGGAGGAGCCCTCCTCGGGAGAGAGGCGGGCGAGGACCCTCGGCGCGTCCTCCCCCGGCGGTCGGACCGTGAGCCGGCAGGGCCCGGGGGCGACGCGCATCTCGAACCGGCCGTCCTCGTCCGTCTCGAAGGAGTCTTCGTTCTCCCAGGCGTCCGGCGCCTCCTTCGACGGACGCTCGAGGTCGATCCACTCGCCCGCGAGGGCCTTCCCGTCGTCGTCGCGGAGCGTCCCGGTGATCACGGCGCCGCGATAGACGACGGCGGTGACGGCCTCCGCGGGCTTCCCGGTGAGGGTGGGACCGGCCCACGCCTCCACCGAGCGAGGAAGGAAGCCCTCCGCGTCGATGTCGAGGGCCACGGTCCCCTTCGGAAGGTGCGGCAGCGAGAAGCGGCCGTCCTCGTCGGTCGTGGCGGACGTGTAGCCTTCGTAGGAGACCTCCGCGGCGGCCACGGGCCCGCCCGCCGCGTCCACCACGCGCCCCGCGATCGTCAGACCGGGATCGAGGACGACCGGGCCGAGGTCCACGTCCTTTCCGGGTGCGCCGTCCACGGTGCGGATCACGCGGACGTAGCCGTCGACGCGGATGTCGAGGATCTCCGTGCCCTCGAAGCCCACGAAGCGCATGACCCCGTCCACGATCTTCTCGCCGCCCCCGCTTGCGCCCCCGTCGGGATCGCGTCGCCACACGTAGGCGGACGTGGGCAGCGTGTCGCCCTCGGGCACCGTGAAGCGGATCGTGGCGGTCCCCAGGTGGGCGCCGCGGAGCGTGACCGCCCCGGCGGGCGCCCGGATCTCCTGCTTCTCCAGGAGGGAGAAGTTGCGCTTCACCGCGGCCACGCGGTAGCGGCCGGGCCGCAGGCCGCCCAGCACGAAGCGCCCCTGGGCATCGGTGGTGTCGCGCGCGGCCGTCAGCGAGTGCCAGCCCTCGCCCGGTTCGGGGTCGATCCGCTCCGCGTCGACACCGGCGCCCTCGACGGGGCGGCCGGCCTCGTCGAGGAGGACGCCCCGGATGGCCACGCCGGCGTCGAGGACGACCGTCACCGCCAGGGTCCCGCCCTCCGGCACCGTCACCGTCCGCACGTCCGGGAGGAAGCCCTTCGCCTCCACGCGGAGCCGCTGGTCGCCCGCGCCGAGACCGCGGAACACGTAGCGCCCGGCGGAGGGGGTGTCCGTCGGCGCCTGACCGCCGAGGGTGTCGCCGAGGCGCACCTCGGCGTCGGGCACGGGCGCGCCGTCGGCCTTCCTCGTGACGGTGACGTCGAGGCCGGCCGGCCGGCGCAAGGGGAGATCGAGTGTCGTGCTGGGGTGTTCCGCCGTGGGCGTGATCGCCTCGCTCCAGACCGATCGCGCGAACCCCTCGGCCTCCGCGGCGACGACGACGGCGGCGTCGAGGGCGAGCCCACGAAGCGCGTAGCGCCCCTCCTCGTCCGCCGTGCCGACCGTGGCGCGAATCCACGTCCCGTCCGCGCCGCTCATGACCAGGTACGGGTTCTCGCGGAACATGGGCTGGTCCGCGGGGATCGCGAGGACCCTCGCGCCGGCGGCGGGCGATCCGTCGGGGAGGTGCACCACGCCCTCGATCGAGCCGCCGCGTTGGAGCACGATCACGAGCGGCGACGGGCGAACCGCGTCGCCGACGGCCCGGACGGCCACGCGCGCCTCCCCGAGCCCCGGGGCGGCGACCGCGACGGTGGCCACGGCGTCGGGGGGGATCCCGCCCACGTGGAATCGCCCCTCGGCATCGGTGGAGGCGCGACCGTACGGCGTGGCGCCGCCGGGGAACATCTGCGTGAAACCGCCATACGTACCGCCACGGAGAACCGTCACGGTGGCGTCCTCGACCGGCGCGTCGTCGGCCGTCCGGACCTGCCCGTCGAAAGGAATGCCTGGATCCAGGGCCATCTCCACCCTCGTCGGAGCATCCCGTTGGATCGTGACGGGATAGCGTTCCTCGGCGACGCGCTTCTCCGCCATCGCCTGGACGGCCACGCCTCCGTCCGGGAGCCGGCGGAAACGCGCCACGCCCTCGGCGTCGGCGTCCTGGTACCAGACGTCGTCTTCGTTCCACACGACGACACGGGCGCCCTCGAGCGGCGTCCCCTCGTCTGTCGTCACGGTGACGACGAGGCTCGGGGGCGCTTCGTCGCCCGGGCGCGCCAAGACGTGCCCGGTCAGGACGAAGGCGAGCAGCACTCCGCCCAGCCACGCCGATCGGTACCCGCGCTTCCCATGCATGACCGCCCTCCTTCGAGCCCGGCGCCCGCCGTGGCACGCCGCCCTCCATCCAAGCGCGCGACACCCCCGCCGACAAGGGGGCTGCGGATTGCGGCGCCGCTTCGGCCGGCGTCGAGAGCCCTCCCTCGCTCGGGAACGCTCGCGTGGGGACGTACGGCCGCCCGCGTCGTCCCCGCGCCAGGGGCGTCGCCCCGCGAAGAGCGGTGACGCCGTCCCCGCGGAGAACGTCGATGCGGCCTTCTCGAAGGACCCCGACAGGCTCGACGAGGCACGGGAACCGCTGACCGTGATGCAACTCGCCTGGACTCGGGGCGAGGAGGAGCCGGATTGCCCGGCCGGCGGGGGCAGCGGCCTCTGCCGGGACAAGGCCCTGGCGCGCGGGAAGGGCCTGGATCTCCGACCGGACCGGGCGACGACCGCGGAGCGCGGCGGCATCCGGCGGTGCGTCCGCCGCGCCTCGACGGAGCGAGAAGGCCGGCCCGGCGGCCCCGTCCCGGTAGGGCGGGTCGCCGGGGCGACCTCGCGGTCCCCTCCTCCCGGGGCGGTCGCCGGCGGCGGGGTGGAGGGCGCCCCCGTCGCGGACGGTTCACGCCCGGAGCCAGCCACTTGCCACGGCTTCCCGTCCGGGTGCTAATACCGACCGTCCGGAGACCCGAGCACGCGCCACTCGAACGCAAGGGGCCGCCATCCCCACCGCGAGCGTTCGCGCGCCCCCGTCGCCGACCGCCCACACCGGCCCCCGGGGGAGGAGGTACATGTCCCACGTACGCTTCCGGTCCGTTCTCCAGAGAGCCCTTTCGATCGGCGGCTTGCTCGCGGTTGCCGCTTGCGGTGGGTCGGGCGACGGCGGAGTTCCCCCGTCACCCCGACGCCCATCCGGGCGGTCCCGGAGAGTGCGGCCTGGGTCGCGTACCAGGTCGCCGCGGAGTCGGGGCAGGAGGTGCCCGAGCTCGAGCCGCTCAAGTGGACGTCCGACGACATCGCCGCCGTTCGCGGCTTCCCCCCCGTACCGGCGACGCCTCCGCCCGCGGGCGGGAGCAACTGCGTGTTTCCCCCCGCCTACGACCTGCGCTCCCTGGGACGGGTGACGCCGGCGACGGTACCGCTCTTCTCCTGCGGAACCTGCTGGACGGCCGCCGCCCTCGGGTCCCTCGAGTCCAATCTCACACCCCAGGAGTACCGCGATTTCTCCACCGCGGCCATGGAGCTCGAGTGGGGACCGGACGGAGCCATGTGCGGGCAAGGCGGCAGCAGCCAGGCCGCGACCTACTACCTCGCGAGTTGGCGGGGTCCGGTGAACGAATCGGACTACCCGTTCCCGGGCGCGCCGGCCGCGGTGCAGAAGCACGTCCAGAACGTCTACTACCTCCCGAACCGCACGGGCCCGCTGGACAACTGCTGGATCAAGTGGGCCGTGACCTACATGGGCGGCGTCTACAGCGCGATCAGCCGCGCGCAATGGAGCCCGAACTGGGACCTCTACGACGCCTACTACCACCCCACCGCCGGCTCGATCCACGCCGTCACCATCGTCGGATGGGACGACCACTTCGACCGCAACCTCTTCTACTGCGGCGATCCGTCGGTCCCGGACGACCTGCAGGTTCCACCGGGCGACGGCGCGTTCATCGTGAAGGACAACGGCGGCCCAACCTGGCACGACAACGGGTTCTTCTACGTCTCCTACTACGACGGCAGCATCGGCACGCAGATGGCCGTGTTCACCGGCGAGCCGATCGAGAACTACGGTCGGATGTACACCCACGCCCCCTACGGCGTGCGCCGGATGATGACCTTCCCCGGCTCGAAGAAGAACTACTCCTGGCAGGCCGACGTCTTCACGGCCGTGGCCGACGAGGAGATCACGGCCGTCAGCTTCTACGAGCTCTACGACGCGAACATGGACTACCGCGCGGAGGTCTACCTCGACCCCGTGGGGGGACCGACGAGTGCCGGCGGACCCGCGGCGAGCGTCGAGATGAGCCTGATGGTGCCGGGGTACTTCACGTTGAAGCTCCCCTCCGGCGTCCCGGTGAAGAAGGGCCAGCGCTTCGGCGTCGTGCTGCGGGGCCACGAGCGCTCCGGCGGGTGGCCGGCGCAACTGGGGATCGAGACGCCCGAGTCCGGCTTCTCCAAGGTCACGGGGGCCCCGAAACAGAGCTGGTTCAGCACGGACGGGACGACGTGGCAGGACCTCACGAAGGTGTACGCGCCCGGGGTGTCCCTCACCCAGGCGGACTTCTGCATCCAGGCCTTCACGAAGGCGCCCGTGACCGCGAAGGTCGCGCTGGACACCGACCTGAAGCTCGTCTCCTGGGACCTCTCGAACGACGGGGCCGAGCCTCACTGGGTGAAGCCGGTGGCCCGGTTGTACGAGCGGACGCCCGACGGTCTCTTTCCGCTCCCGGAGGATCCCGTGGCCACCGAGTACGAAGACGACTCGCGGACGCGCATGCCGACGGACGGCGGGTGGATCCTCCTCGATCCCGGCGCCTCGATCACCGCGTACGCCCAGGACGACCGGTTCGGCACGGCCGACCGCGTCACCACGAACCTCTATCACGTCGGCGTCGGCGACGAGACCGCGCACCTGGTGGGCAACTGGAAGCTCATCCTCGATGTGCTCACCGAACCGCTGCACGTGGTATCGACCGACCCGGCGGGCGGAGCCCAGGTGAACTACCTGGGGCTGAGCCTGCTGACCGTGACCTTCGACGCCGCCGTCAAGCCCGGGCCCGGCCTCTCGGGCATCACCGTCAGCTCGTCGTCAGGCGTCGAGACGGTCTGGCCGACGGTGAACGGCACGCAGCTGGTGCTCGCCACGGCGGGACCGCTGGGCTCGAACGAACTGGGCGGAACGACCTGGACCGTCCACCTGCCCGCCGACGCCGTCGTCTCCGAGACGCTCTCGAATCCCCTGGCCCAGGACTACGAGTGGTCCTTCACCGTGACCGGCGTCAACTGACCGCGATCTTCAGGCCTGGCTCCGACCCCGACCCTCCCGAGGGGCGGAGCCAGGCTCCGCCACGGACCTCCGGCACGACCGAAGGCCCCCCGAGCCCGTCGAACGGCCGCGCTCGGCGCGGCTACCCGACCTTGGTGAGCCAGAACTCGGGCTCGCCGTCCACGCCCCCCTCGTGCATCACCTCGCGCAGCCGGTCGGCCCCCGCGAAGGCCTTCGCGGCTTCGACGTCGTCGAAGTCGTGCCACACGGTGACGTCGTTCGGGTCGTCGGTGGCTTGGAAGACGGCATGGCCCCTCACGCCCATCCCCCGCCGCTCCGCGTCGAACGCGTCGTAGGCGCGCTTCCACGTGGGGTAGTCCGAGACACGGTGCCGCGCGAACATCCGAATCATGGTGACCTCCGGGCGACGACCGGTCCACGGCCGTCCGCATCCGACCACCTTCCCCTCCGATACCGGGTCGCGCGGGAAGAACCCGACCGGACGATGGCCCCGGCGTCCCGCGTCGATGCCATCGGAGCCCGGACGACCGGGCGGCCGAGGGACGTCACCGGAGGGGCGGACCGGGCCCTCCCGGGCCAGCCCTGCCCGGCTCCGGGATCCCGCGAGGCGTCAGACGGTGCGGAGGATCTCGCGGTAGCCGGTGTCCACGAGGTCCATGTACCCCGCCATCGCCTTCTCGGCTTCGGGGTTGTCGTGGCGCGTCTCCAACTGCCGCGCGTAGGCGGTGAGGTCGTCCGTCTCCGACTCGACCACGACGGTCCAGAAGCCGGCACTCACGTCGGTCAGGATCCGCGTGTTGCGGATGCCGTCCGTCTCCAGGTGCGGGCTCGCGGCCTTGAACTTCGCGACCAGATCCTTCGCCTTGCCGGGCTTCGTGCGAAACACGTTTCGGATGACGTACATGCGGACCTCCTCCCGGCCCACCCCGGAGCCGAGGGCGGATACTATCCCCACGAAGCGCGCGACGTGACAGTCCGAAGTCCTGGACCGTCAAGGAGCGACGGGGTGTTGCGGGTCTCGTTCCCCTTCCACAGGGTGTCCTGGTGCGTTGCTCGGGTTCGATGCCAAGGCGGGAGAAGGAGGCGACCCCGTAGGGTCGCCGATGACGAGCAACGCCGGCATCGGGCCCGAGATGCGTGCCAGGGCCGCGCGATTCAACGCCCGTTCGTGGGGAGTGCAGGCTACGGGGCCGAGGACACTCGCCGCCCGCGCGTGGTGCGCGCGAGCCCGCATCGACCACGAACGGGCGCTGTAGGATGTCGCGATGCCGCGCGTCGAGTTGACCAGTCACCTCTACCAGTTCTTCCCCGCGCTGGAGGGGCGGGACCTCGCCGTGGAGGCCACGACCGTCGCGGAGGTCGTGCGGGCGATGGAGACCCTCGCGCCGGGGTTCGCCTTCTACGTGTGCGACGAGAGGGGCCGGCTCCGCCAGCACGTGAACATCTTCGTGGAAGGGGAGCGCGTGACCGACCGGGCCACCCTGACCGACCGCGTCGGCCCGGATTCCGAGGTCTTCATTTTGCAGGCGCTGAGCGGCGGGTAGACTCCCCGCCTTCCTGGAGGCGAACACCCGGAGGGCGAACCATGTCGGATCCGTTGCTCGTCGGCACCCGCAAGGGCACCTTTCTCGCGAGGAGGACCACCGAGGGGTGGCGAGCCCGCATCGCGGGCCATGCGGGATCGGGCGTGAACTACGTCGCGAAGGATCCCAACAGCGAGACCCTCTGGGCGCTCCTCGGGCACGGTCACTGGGGCGCGAAGCTCTCCCGCTCCACCGACGGCGGCGAGACGTGGTCGGACGCGCCGCAGATCACCTACCCCGAAGGCGCGCGCCACTACCTGCCTCCGCCTGCTTCCGACACCGGGCCGGGCGAAGGCGCGCCGATCCTGAAGCCCGCGACGCTGCTCAAGCTGTGGACGATGGCGTTCGGCCAGCCGGGTCGCATCTACGTGGGCACGATTCCCGGCGGGCTCTTCGTCAGCGACGACGACGGCGAGACCTTCGCGCTCAACCGCGGCCTCTGGGATCACGAGTCCCGCGGCGGCAACCTGTTCGACGGCGAGGGGAACGGATCGACGAAGTGGTTCGGGACGCCGGCCGCGGACGGCGAGTTCGCGCCGGGCCTTCACTCGGTCGTCGTGGATCCCCGCGACCCCGACCGCCTCCTGGTCGGCATCTCCACCGCGGGCGTCTTCGAGACGACCGACGGCGGCAAGACGTGGCGCGCCCGCAACAAGGGTCTTCTCATGGACTACGCTCCCGACCCCACCGACGAGTGGGCCGGGCACGACCCGCACCAGGTCGTACTGTGCGAAGGCCAGCCCGATCACGTGTGGCAGCAGAACCACTGCGGCGTCTTCTACAGCGACGACGGCGCCGCCACGTGGCAGAAGGTGAGCAAACCCGACGTCGGGGTGCACTTCGGCTTCCCCGTCGCCGCGGATCCGGAGGACGGTCGCACGGCGTGGCTCGTCCCCGGCAAGGCCGACATGCAGCGCACGACCATCGACGGGGCCCTCTTCGTGGCCCGCACCCAGGATGGCGGCGAGAGCTGGGAGGCCCTCCGCGAGGGGCTGCCGCAGGAGAACGCCTACGACGTGGTCTATCGCCACGCGCTCGACAACAGCGGCGACCGCCTCGCCTTCGGGAGCACCACGGGCAACCTGTACGTGAGCGAGGACCGCGGCGAGAGCTGGCAGACGGTGGCGAACAACCTGCCGCCGATCTACAGCGTGCGCTTCGCCTGACCATCAGAGGGTGTTGCGGGGCGGCCCACGCTACCGGGACGGTCCCTCCACGGCATCTGAGCCCTTCTCTCCCCCCCACAGGCTGTCTCCCCGGCGCCCCCGTGCGCAGTGAGGGGAGGGGCCTTCGAGTCGGCGTCGGCGCCTTCGCGGGCGGCGCTCGCGGGGAAACGTCGGGGGCCGCGCGAAGAGCCCCGGGAGAGCACCGTGCGTCGTTTCCACCCGTGTCGCCCGGAGCGTGCTCCCGTGGGAAACGCCCGCCGCGGTACGCTGGGGGCGTGGATCCCGTCGAGCCTCGTGACGACGATCTCCGCGCCCTGGAGGGGGCGGGCGACGGCCGGGACGCGGTGCTGGCCACCGTGTTGGAGCGCCACCGCGCCCGGCTCGTGCGGATGATCGAGATCCGCATGCATCCCGCGCTCCGCGGCCGCGTCGGCGCCTCCGACGTGCTGCAGGATGCCTGGATCGACATCTCGTCGCGCCTCGGGGAGTACCTGGACGAACCGCGGATGCCCTTCTTCCTCTGGATCCGCTTCCTCACCGCCCAGCGGCTGGCGGCCCTGCACCGCCGGCACCTCGGGGCCAAGATGCGCGACGCGCGCCGCCAGGTCTCCCTCGGCCGCCGCTCGTTCCCCGCCGCGACGTCGGTGGCGCTCGCCGATCGACTCGCCGTTCTCCAGACGACGCCCTCGGAAGCCGCGGTCCGCTCGGAGATGCGGCTCCAGTTGGCGGAGGCGCTGGACCGGATGAACGATCTGGATCGCGAGGTCCTGGTATTGCGCCAGATCGAGGAGCTGACGAACGCCGAGGTGGCTGAGGAACTCGGCATCGAGAAGAAGGCGGCAAGCAAGCGGTACCTGCGGGCGCTCAAGCGCCTGCGCGCGATCCTGGAGGAGGCGGGGCTCGGCCCCCCGGAGACGAGGCGTGACGTCGGCGAGTGACCCCGTCGATCGCATGGACGAGGTGGCCGCGGAGGTCTCCGCGCGCCTCCGCCGCGGCGAGTCGCCACAAGTCGAGTTCTACTGCGCGGCCCACCCCGATCTCGCGGACGAGATCCGGGAGATCTTTCCGGTGCTCCAGTTGGTCGAAGGTCTGAAGGCAGCGGACGGCCTCCCGGAAGAGCCGGCCGGCACCAGGACGGTCGCCGGGACGAGCCCGCCGCCACGCATCGGGCCGTACCGGATCCTGCGCGAGATCGGGCGCGGCGGCATGGGCGTCGTCTACGAGGCGGAGGCGGAGGACGGAGCGGCCGCGGCGATCGACCCTCCCCACCGCGTAGCCATCAAGTGCATCCATCCCCATCTCCTGGGGGACCCGCAGTACGTCGCGCGTTTCCTTCGCGAGGCGGAGGCCGGCCGCCGCGTGCACCACCCGGGCGTCGTGGCCATGCTCGACGCGGGCACGGCCGTTGCGGACGGCGTCGAGACCCCGTACCTGGTGCTCGAGCTCGTCCCGGGGCGGAATCTCCGCGACCTCGTGCGGGAGGCGGGCCCGCTCCCCGAACGACTCTGCCTCCACGTCGCGCGGCGGCTGGCGGAGGCGTTGTCGGCCGTCCACGCGGCCGGTCTCGTGCACCGCGACGTGAAGCCCGAGAACGTGGTGGTCACGCCGGACGAGCGCGTGAAGCTGATGGACCTCGGCGTGGCCGTCCTCGAGGAGCGGAGAGAGCGCATCTCCCGAACGGGCGCCTTCGTCGGTTCCCTCCTCTACGCGGCGCCCGAGCAGGTGGCGGGCGGCGCGCCGCGCCCCGCGTGGGACCTCCATGCCCTGGGGCTGCTGCTCGCCGAGGTCGCCACGGGCCGGCACGTGGATCCGCGCGTGGAGGACGTGCAGGAGCTCGGTTCTGCGCTCTCGTCCTTCTTCCGGCACGTCGTGGCCACGCTCCTCGCCCGGGACCCCGGGCGCCGCTTCCCCTCCGCGGCGGCGCTGCTCGCCACGCTCCGCGACGGCGAAGCCTCGTCCTGGTGGCGAACCCGTTCCCTCGAGGCGGCGGGCAACGCCCTCGCAGAAGGCCCGGGCGCGCTCCCGTTCGTCGGGCGGCATCCGGAGCGTTCGATCCTCGACGGCGCCTGGGAGGACGCGCGCGACGGCGTCGGCCGCACGCTACTGCTGGTCGGGGACGCGGGCATCGGGAAGACCCGACTCGTCGGCGAGTGGGTGCGGGAGACGGATGCGACCGCGCGCGCCTGGCGCCACACGGTCCTCCGACACGGTCCCGGCGCCATCGCCGGGCCCGCACAGGACCGCGCCGCCGCGCTGCGCGACCTCGTCGGGCCGGCGGATCTCGAGGCCCGGTTGGCGGATCTCTTCGGCGTCGGCGACGGGATGGGCGCACGGCTCCTCGCGTACTTGCGCGGAAGGGACGGCGAACGATCGGCGGACCCGGGGCTCGTGGACGTCGCCGTCGGGGAGTTGCTCCGACGGCTCGCGGCCGAGCAACCCGTGGCGGTCGTCGTCGAGGATCTCCACTTCGCCGGGGTGGAGGGCCGGCGGCGGTTCGTCACGATGGCGAACGCCTTTCGTCGGGACCGCATCCTCCTCGTGGGCACGACCCGCCCGGAGCCGGATCCCGGGTGGGCGGACGAGCTCCTGCGACTCCCGGGATTCCGGCGCGTCGATCTCCGCGGCCTCGACGAGGAAGCCTGCGGCGACCTCGTGCGTGCGGCGACGCAAGTCGTGCCTTCGCGCCTCGACAGCATCCACGACCTCGCGCACCGTTCCGACGGCAATCCGTACTTCCTCCTGGAGCTGGTCCGCACCCGGATGCGGCAAGCGGCGGACGGAGCGCCGACGACGACCGCGGCCGCCCGCACCGTGCCGGACTCCCTCCGGAGCCTGCTCGCCGCCCGCCTTCGGCGACTGGGCGCCGAAGACCGGGAGCTGCTCCAGGCCGCGGCGTGCGCTGGCTTCGTCTTCGACCCGGACCTCCTCGCCGCCGCAGCCGGCGCGGGACCGTTCACGACCCTCCGACGCCTGGGCCGCCTCGAGCGGGAGACGCGCCTCCTGCGTCCCGAGGGGCGTCGCCTCCGCTTCCACCATCACCTGCTCCAGGAGGTGCTCTACGAGGAGATGCTCCCCGCCCTCCGAGCCGCCTGGCACGGCGCCCTGGGCGAGGCGTTGGAGGCCCGGGGGGGCACCGGAGGAGGCGAAGCGGCCGTGGACCTCGCCACGCACTTCCTCGAGGCCGGACGGGTGGAGCGTGCCGTCCCCCACCTTCCACGAGCCATCGACTGGCTGGAAACGGACGCGCACGCCTACGAGCGCGCGGCAGTCCTGGCGGAACGCGCGCTCCGCTTCGAAGACCAGCTCCCGCCCGCGGTGCGAGCGCGCACCCTGGTGGCCCGGTCGTACGCGCCGTCCCGAACGGGCGGTGACCGCCCCGGGGAGGAGGGTCTTCGCCGCGCCGCCGAGCTCGCCAACGCCGCCGGGGACGCCGGAACCGAGATCGAGGCCTACAACGCGCTGGCCGAGCTCGCCGACGAGCAAGGTCACCTCCCGGCGGCGCTCGATTACCTGGCGCGGATCCGGAAGGTGGGAATGCGGAGCGGGCGCGTGGCGAAGGCGGCCCACGCGATCGGCCGCGCCGGCACGCTCCTGTGCAAGAGCGGACGGCCGGATGAAGGGCTGCGGCTCGTCGAGGAGGCCCTCGCCCTGGTCGAGGACACGGAGGAGCCGGTCATCGAGGGTCGCCTCCACAGCTTCGCCGCCGAGATCCTGCTGAACCGCGGCGACGCGGGCGAGGCGGAACGACAACTGCAGCTCGCCGGAGAGAAGGCCCGCGCCGCCGGCGACGTGACCGGCGAGCTGGTCGCCGAGGGCGCTCGCGGGAAGCTCGCGTTCCGGCAGGGGCGCTTCGCGGATGCGAGCAGTCACGTGGACCGGTTCGTGGAGATCGGACGTCGCATCGGCTACACGCGCGGCGAGGCCATGTACCTGGCCAACCAGGCGCTCTGTTCCTACGAGTTGGGCGACCTGGATCGCAGCGTGACCCGAGCGGAGGAGGCCCTCCGGACTTCGCGAGAGTCCGGAACCGCGACGGGGACGGCGACGTGCCTCAAGGTGCGGGGCCGGTTGCGGCTGGCGACGGGACGCCTTCCCGGTGCCGTCGCCGATGCGGAGGCGGGCTACGAACTCGCACGGGACAGCGAGAGCTCTCTCCTGATGATCGACACGATGCTCCTTCGAGCGAAGGCGCTCGCCCTCCTCGGCCGACGGGAAGCTTCGCGCGAGACCCTCGCGGCGGCGACCGCCCTCGTCGAACAGGAGCCCACCACGGCCGCTCGCATGAACGTGGCATCCTGTCGTGGACGGCTCGCGGAGCACGAAGGGTCCATCGCGGCGGCCGTGTCGGCCTGGAGCGAGGCCGCGGCGCTCGCGCGCGAGTTCGGACGCCTGCCCGCACGGACGGCGCTCCCGCTGGGCCGCTGCCTGCTGCGCCAGGGTCGGGCGGACGAGGCGCGGGCCCCGCTCGAGCAGGCACTCGCGTGGGGGAAGGCCAGCGGCTGCGTGCGCTACGCCGTGATGGCGGAGGTCTACCTGGCGGCGGCCGGATTCCGCGACCCGCTCGCGGCCCGCGTGGCGCTGGAACACGGCGAAGGGGGCCTTCCCGTGCCCGAGCGCATCGAGGCCCACTTCCTCCTTCACGAGCTCCCGGGCGGCGAAGGGCACCTCGCGCGCGCCCGCCGCTGGCTCGACGTGCTCGTCGGGGGCGCGCCCGCGGAGGATCGCGACGCCATGCGGACGAACGTCGATCTCCACCGCCGCGTGATGGAGGCGTGGAACGCGCGGTAGCCGGGACGCGCGGGGGGGGCGCCTCAGCGACGGCGCGGTCGCGACGTCCCGCGCGTCCACCGTTGGAGGATCTTCGCGGCGGTTGCGTAGTGGCTCGCGGTGTTCGCGCCGAGGTACGTGGTCAGCGCCTTCTTCCCGGTCCACGCGAAACGGCCCGCCTCGAGGACGTCCTCCTCGTCGAGCGAAGCGACGAGGCGCGCGATCTGGCGGTACGAACGATCGAACGCCCCTCGCACCGCGCCCCACGAATCGTCCGCATGCGCCGCCTGGATGTCCCGGTTGAGACGCGGCGTCTCGTTCCACTTGTATCCGGGCGCAGGCATGGCGGGCATCCGCCCCGCGCGCCCCTCGCGGTGCCACGCGAGGAACAACTGCTCCCACGCCGTCAGGTGCGCGAAGAGGTCCTTGACGGTCCACCCGTCGCCCCACACGCCCGGCTCCTCGAACCGCTCCTCGCCGATCGCCTCGGCCCGATCCAGGAACCGCGCGTGCTCCCGCTCCATCCGCTCGACGAAGGAGGCCTTCGAGGCGTACCTCATGGAGGTAGCGTAGCCGCCCGCCGCCCCAGGGCGGGAGCGTCTTGAAGCGCGCTCGTCAACCGGCCTGCCGCCGGCGAGCGATCACCACCGCCGTGGCGCAGATGACGAAGGCGAGGGATCGCGGGCAAGCGGCGTGTCGCGAGGCCGGCGTGGAGCCCAGGGACGGCGTCCACGTCGGCGATCGCTCGACCCACGACGCGTCGGGCACGAGCCCCGAGAAGCGCGCGACGGGACCGCCGGACGTCACGGTCCACGGGGAGGCGACGACGACAGGCGATCCCCGTTCCCTACCAGCAGGGTGCCGACCGTCCGCCCGCCGGAGGAGCGGCCGGCTGGGGTCGGTAGGCCCTGGTGCCCCCATCGACGAGCGCACGGAGCGGTCCCCGCCGGCGGCGGGGACCGGGGGGTGTCGGCGGGATCCATCGGTCGGTAGAGTGGGTGCCTCGCTCATGGGGTTGGCGCCGGAGGAATGCCGATGAAGTGGGGGTCGATCGCCGCCGCCTGCCTGGTCGCCGCCGCACCGCTCAACGCGCCGACGAGCCGCGCCGACGAGCCCCAGGAAGTGCCGTTCCCGACGTCGCGGACGACGGTCCTTCGCGACGAGGACGTCGTCTACGTCGTGGACGGGCGCCAGAGGATCCCGCCGGGGGTGGAGATCACGGGGCAGCAGGGCATCCGCATCCAGGGGCGGAACGGCGGCGTCATCGCGGTCGAGGGAGCGCTGGTCGTGCACGGCGTCACCGGGAACGAGGTGCACATCCAGGGCGTCCGGATCGAGCTGGAAGACGAGGTCAAGCAACTCCACCTCGACAAGTGCGAGATCGCCGCGGGAAGCGGCGTCGTGACGCCCGAGGGCAAGACGGCGTACGGGATGATCACGATCGAGAACTGCCACTTCGAAGGATCGCCCGGCATCGACCTCTCGCTCACGGGTGGCAAGGTCAAGGTGATGAGCGTCCTGACGGGGCCCACCGTGCGCATCCGTGGCGTGGACGCGGACGGCAAGAAGAACCACCTGTACGGGATGGTCTACAACGGGAAGCTGACGGGGCTCGACGTCGAGAACGTGGACGACCTGACCGTCCGCGGCGTCGTGCTCAAGGGATCGCCGCTCCGGCTCGCGGGGAACCGCACGCTCGTGTTCGACACGAATCACGTCGAAGGGGGGGTGATCGCCTTCGAGCAGCCCGAAGCCGGCGGCTTCCGCAAGACGAAGATCACCAAGTGCGACTTCATGGGAACGACCATCCGGTGCTTCGCGCCGGCCGGGGAGTCGAAGCACGACCGCGTGACCCTGGACAAGTGCTTCTTCGGCGGCGAGATCGATCCGGACGCGATCGCGAAACAGGTGGAAGACAGCGAGGACGATCCCGAGAACAACGTGCGGGTGTTGGTGAAGAACCCGTCGAAGCGGGCCTTCAAGACCGACACGGGTTGACCCGGCGGCTACCGGCCCTCGCCCTCTCCGAGGCCCTCCCACTCGGCTTCGAGCTTCCGGTATTCCTCCCAGCTCCGGCCCGTCTGCTTGGCGGGGTTGGCGTCGTACCAGGCCTTCTTCCGCCCGACGATCGCGCCGAGGAACGCACGATAGGCGTGGCGGATCGCCGGGATCTCGTCGGCCTCCAGCGTGCCGGCGGGAAGCGAAAGCAGCCGGCGATAGGCGGCCACGAGGACCTGCTCCTCGCCGGCGGAGAGCGCGCCTTCGGGCGTCTCGCCGCCGGGCCCTTCCTGCGCGAAGGTGGGGCCGCGCGGCGGGACCATCTCGCGGAGGATCCCGAGGACGAGCGCTCCCCGCTCCGACGGCGCCGTCCCGAGGGCGTCCTCCTCCACGACGAGCTCCAGCAGGTGCTTCATGGCCCAGGGCCGGAGCCGCTTCTCGGCGAGGGCCTCGCGGAGGACGGTCGCCTCCTCCCGGGGGGTGAGCGGCGTGATCTCGTAGCGGATGTCGGAGTTCGCGTCCGGCTCGAGGTTCCTCAGGACCAGCACCTCCTCGCTGTTCTCCGGGTCGTAGGACCAGGCCCGGGTCGCCGCTTCGTCGAGCGGCTGCCCGGCCCGATCGAGGAAACGGATCGAGCCCTTGGGCACCTCCTTGCCGTAGTGGAGCCGGATCGTGGTGCGCCCGATCGTGCCGGCCCAGGCCGCCCCGGTGCGTAGGACATAGCCGGTCCGCCGGCGCGCCAGGCGCGACCGGAGGTCGTCCGGAAGGGTGCCGATCCACAGGGGCTGCATCCCTCGGTCCGTCTCGCACCAGTAGTCCACCTGGACGGACGTCTTCTGGCCCGGCTCGAAGGTCATGGGCCAGCACATCCAGTAGGTGAAGATGCGCTTGCGGGCTCCGACGGGCGGATCGTCGCGCCGGACTTCGGCCTTCCGGAGCTCCCCGCCCACCCGGACCTGGAAGTCCCGCAGAGGATCCTCGCGGTAGCTGGGGAAGCCGACCTCGAACGTCACGGCCTTGCCCGAGGGGTGCTCGAGGCCGAAAACGGCATGGACGCGGTTTCGCGCGAGGGTCGGGTAGAGATCGACCTCTTCCCACGCGAGCGCGACCGACGTGGCGCCCTCCCCCTCCTCCAGGGCCTTCGGCGTGGACCCTCCCGTGACGAGGGGATCCGGGGCGATGTCCGCGTGAAGCGGCGTGGCGAGGAGGACGGCCACGAAGAGGGCCGCCGTGCGGAGAGAGAAGCGGACGGCGGGGTTCATGGCGGGTTCCTTCACCTTCCTGCGCGCGTTTCCGTCGTCGCGCGCTTTCCAGGAGAGACGCGGAGACGACGGTCTCCCGGATATCGTACGGCGCGCGCCCGCCGAGGACGGCGATGCCGAGTCCCCCCCTCCGCAGCACGGCCCCCGGCCGACCGCCCGCTCCGTCGAGGCACCGCCGGGGCCCCTCGTCGGGTCCGGGCCATGCCCACGGCACGACGGCGAGCTCGCGGTCCTCACGGTCGTAGACGAGGTGCACGCGGTCCGCCTCCAGGGCTCGGGCCCGGAGGAGGCGCCACCCTCCCGGGAGCTCGCGGGGGATGCGGAACCGGAACGGGAACGGGGCGACGAAGGCGGGAACCTCGACGTCCTCCGGCGGGCAAGGAGGGCCGCCGCCGCGCCGAGCCCCGCCAGGGGCATCCGGACACCCCGCTTCGTTCGGGGGGACGCGCGGGCGATGACCCTCTCCACCCCGTCGATCATGGGGGCCTTCCCGCGTGCTTCCTCCAGGAGAACGGGGATCCGGCGGTCCCGATGTCCCGCGTGGTCACGGCGGCTCCCCGAGGCCGAGCCGCTTTTCGACGCACCCGCGGAGCGCCGTCCGGATGCGGCGCCGGAGGGACGTCACGCCGTCTTCGGACCGCCGGAGGGCGGCGGCCATCCCTTCGCGCGATGCCCCTCGGGCGTATCGCCGCTCCACGGCGTCGCAGGGGCGGGGAGGGAGATCCTCGACGCAGCGACGCAGGGCCGATCCGTCGCCGAACCCGTCGCCGCCCCGGATGGGAAGAGGGGCCGCGTCATCGGCAGCGCCCACCGCCGCCAGCGCACGGAGGAGTTCCTGGAGTTCCTGAGCAAGATCGACGCGTCCGTGCCCGCGGACCTACCTTCACTACCCGCGAGCGGATGTTGAATCGCGCCGCCCTGGTCCGCATCTGGCGCCCGATGCGGACCCGGTCGCGTTCCGCGGGAAGTCGATCCGGCTCGTCCATGCGGCTTCCCCATCGACCGGCGCGCGGCGGGGGCCTGTCGCGCCGGGGATCGGGACGTCCCGGCTCGGTCGACCCCGCCGCAGGATCCCGCGACGCCGGAAAGGATGCGCGTAGAGGCGGCGCGGCATGCGAGACTCTGGCCCGTGTGGACCCTGCGACCACCCCACGAACGGCCCTCGGCGCCCGTGGATGCGGGCCCCGTTGCGGCATCGCTGAATGGGCGAGCGGGTCTCTACGTCCACGTGCCGTTCTGCACGACGATCTGCCCGTTCTGCCCCTACAACAAGGTCCGCTTCGAAGCCTCGCGCGTCGGTCCGTACTTTCAAGCGCTCGCGCGAGAGGCGGCCCTCCACGCGGAAGCCCACCCGCAACCGTTCGGCTCGCTCTACGTCGGCGGCGGAACGCCGACGCTCTGCCTCGACGCATTGGCACCGGTTCTGGAGGGCCTGGCCGTCGAGGGAGAGCGCGCCATCGAAGTCCTGCCCTCGCACGCGGTCCCCGGCGTGCTGGATCGGCTCGGGGCGATGGGATTCACGCATGCGAGCCTCGGGGTCCAGTCGTACGACGACGGCGTGTTGCGCCGCCTGGGTCGGCCCCACACGGGTGCCCACGCCCGTCGGGCTCTCGATGCGGTGCGCGGGCGGTTCGCTTGCATCGACGTCGATCTGATCTTCGACACGGCTCGTGCCGACATGAGGACCTTCCTCGACGACGTGCGGACCTGCTTCCAGGCGGGGGTCGAACAGGTTTCGACCTACCCCCTGATGCGATTCGGGATGACGCCCTTCGGCAAGGGGCCGCACGACAGCCGCCTCGAGCACGAGGCTCTCGACCGGGCCGCCGACCTCGCCTCGCGCCACGGGTACGTCCGGGACGCCGTCTGGACGTTTCGCCGCGGCGATGCGCCCTCCTACTCCTCGATCACGCGCCCCCGCTACATCGGGCTCGGGGCCGGCGCGGCGACGTTCACGGGTCGACGCTTCCTCGTGAACCACTTCTCGCCGCACGCCTACGCAAAGGCCCTCGCACGCGGGCACCTTCCGATCGCCCGCGACCTTCGCCTCGGGGTCCTCCACGCGGCTGCCTTCCACCTCTTCTGGCGGCTCTACACGGGCCGCGTGGAGGTGCGGCCCGTGTCCGGGTTCCCCGGGGCACGTGGGGGTGCCGCGCTGCTCCGTCTGGGGACGCTCTCCGGGCACCTCCGGCCGCAGGGCAGGACGCTCGCCCTTACGTCCCGCGGCTACGCGGCCTACCACGATCTGGAACGCTGGGTGACGTACCGCTTCATCGAGCCGCTGTGGGAAGCGCTGACGATCGAAGCGAGGGAGGAGGAAGGCCGGGCCATGAGGTACCCCGGCCCTTCCGCGGCGTCCGCCCCCCGGGGGAGCCCCAAGGCCCACGTGCCGTCATCGTTCCAAGCGGGCCGCCCACGCCGTCCAGACCGCGAGCGATGACGTCGTGCTCCGTGACCCTCGACCTCTCGCCCCCAAGGGGGATCCGCGTCGCCGTCCCCATCCGAAGCCGATCCCAACGACCACGGTCTGCCGCTGGCCCGCCGAGGGTCAAGGGCCCTGCGGGCCCGGTCCCCGCCGGGTCCAGGGGAAGCGCCGGCCAGGCTCGGCCGGCCGGTCCGGCGGCCGGGCGTCCTCCCCCGTCCGCCGCCCCCACCGCCTCGACTCCCGCGCCGTATCGGGACTGGGGGGGCAGCGACCGGCCTGCGCCCCGGCGATACGCCCCTCCCGTCCCGGGGGAATCGGGGCGGCGGACCGGGGAAGTTCAGCCCCCCACCCCCGCTCCAGGGTAGTCTCCTCGTGACAGAACTTCTCTCGCACATCGGTGCAACACGGAGCCGGGATCACCCCGCTCCGGCTTCCCGATCGCCTTTGGGGCTTTGTCGCAAACGCAACGGCCCCAACGCGGATCACCTTCGCCCCGGGGCAAATCAAGGACTGCAAAACTCTCATGTCTCAGAACAAGCTCTACGTGGGCAACCTGTCGTTCAACAGCACGGAGAACGACATTCGCGACGCGTTCTCCCCCCACGGAACCGTGACCAGCGTCAACATCATCACCGACCGCGAGACCGGCCGACCCCGCGGGTTCGCCTTCGTGGAGATGGGCAGCGACGCGGAGGCTCAGGCCGCCATGAGCGCCCTCGACGGCCGCGACCTCGATGGCCGTAACCTGAAGGTGAACGTCGCTCAGCCCCGCGAGAACCGTTCGGGCGGCGGTGGCGGCCAGCGCGGCCGCTGGTAGCTCCCGAGCATCGACCCCCACGACCTCGGCCGGGCTCGTCCCGGCCGAGGTCGAAAGTCCATCGCGCCGATCGACCGGCGCAGGCGCGGCGCCGAAGCCGCGCGCAGGGCGGCCGCTCTCGCCAGGAGAGCATCGCGTTACCATGAGCCGCTCCCTTCCGGGAGCCGCGCATGCGAGACGCACGTCCGAGAGCCCTCTCCCTTCGCGGGCCCGTGATCCTGTTCACAGTGATCATCGTCCTCGTGGTGACGCTGACCGTCCTGTGGAATCTCGTGCTGGTGCACGACTACCAGGCGTTCCGAGAGCTGGCGCTGAACACGGAGCCCCTGCACTGGACCATGATCGCCGTCGGCAGCACACTGTTCCTCGCCATCCTCGTGCTGTCGTCCATCCTCGGAGCCCAGGTGATCACGCGGACGCGATGGAACCAGCGTCAGTCGGACTTCCTCGCCTCCGTCACCCACGAGCTGAACTCCCCCCTTTCATCGGTCAAGCTGTTCGCGCAGACCCTCCGAGGGCGTGACCTCGCGGACTCGGACCGGTCCCGCTTCGTCGAGCGGATCCTCGCCGACGTGGACCGCCTCACGCGCATGATCGCGAACATCCTCCGTGCCGCCGAGATCGGCCCCCGGGGCCACGAATTGCCGGTCTTCCCGCGCGACATGGACTTGTACGCCTACCTCGAGGATTACGTCGAGGACGCCGGCGTCGTGCACGCGGGAGAGATCGATCTCCGTCTCGAGGGAACGCAGCCCCTCCGCGCCGCGATCGACTCCGGCATGTTCCGCCAGGTCCTCGACAACATCGTCGACAATGCCATCCGCTACCGACGGGAGAAGCCGGCGCGTCTCACGCTTCGGGTGCGGCAGACGCTGGAGGGTGTGGAACTGCGGGCCACCGACGAGGGGATCGGAATCCCTACCGATCACCTCCGCGACGTGTTTCGTCGGTTCTACCGCGTCGGCGGACACGGGGCTCCCCGCAGTCGTACCGGAACCGGGATCGGCCTCTTCGTGGTCCAGTCCATCGTCTCCGGACACGGCGGTCGCGTGGGTGCCGAGAGCGACGGCGTGGGAGGCGGTACGACGATCTGGATCCGGCTGCCCGCGGCCGACGCAGCGGAAGCGGAGACGGCCGCGTGAACCGCCTCCTTCTCGTAGAAGACGAAGAGCACCTCGCGGAAGGGCTGGCATTCAATCTCCGCAACGCCGGCTACGAGGTGGACCGGGTGGGGACGGGCGAGGAGGCCCTGGAGGCTCTCGTCAGCGCCGACTACGACCTGGTTCTCCTCGACCTCATGCTCCCGGGAATCGGCGGGCTCGAGGTCGCCCGCCGGCTCCGCCGCGACGGGGACACACGCCCCATTCTCATGATCACGGCCCTCCATCGGGCGGAGGACGCCATCGCCGGACTCGACGCCGGCGCCGACGACTACATTCCCAAGCCCTTCGATCTCGACGAGGTCCTGGCCCGTATCCGCTGCGCGTTGCGACGCCAGGTCTGGGCTCGAGCCTCCGCGCCGCAGGGCGCGCCCGAGACGCTGCAGTACGGGGACTGGAAGGTCGAGTTCGACAGCTACCGCGCCGTCGCCGACGACGGCAGACAGGTGGATCTCACGGCGAAGGAGCTCGCCATCCTCCGCCTGTTCGCCTCACGGCCCGAAAGCGTGATCTCGCGCGGGACCTTCCTCGAGGAGGTCTGGGGAATTCCAGGGACCATCGAGACGCGAGCGGTCGACAACTTCATTCGACGGCTCCGGCGGACGCTGGAGCGCGACCCGGCCCGTCCGCGCCACATCGTTTCCGTGCGCGGGGCCGGGTACCGCTTCGTCCCCTGACGCCCTCCGGGCCCCACCATCCACGGATCCGGTGAAGCGGCGACACCCGCCGTGTCGCAGGCATGCTACACAGAAGCGACGAGGATTACACACCACCCGGTTGTAGGCGGTCCGGCTTTGTGCGTAGATGGTGGGTGGTCCATCCATCGACGCCCCAGCCCTCGGGCGCGAGCGTCCCACCGTCGGTGCTCCCAGGAGCGTCGGAGGAGCACGTCGCCCCATGAACACCCTCCCGAAGATCGGCTTTGCCGGCTACGGCGCCTACCTCCCGCCGCGCGTGCTGACCAACGCGGACCTGAGCGAAATGGTAGACACCAGCGACGAGTGGATCCGGCGGCGCACGGGCATTCGAACGCGCCACATCCTCTCCGAAGAGGAGTCCATCCTCGACATGGCTGTGGCCGCCGCGCAGCAGGCGCTCGACGACGCGGGGGTGGGACCGGAGGAGGTCGGGGACATCCACGTCGGCGTCAACACCTGGCTCCGGTTCCCCAGCCTCGCCACCCAGGTGCAGCGCGTCCTTGGGGCCGACAACGCGGCCGCATCCGACGTGTCCGCGGGGTGCTCCGGGTTCATCTACGCCGTGGAGGCCGCCTACGACCGGATTCTCGTCGAGAAGCTGAAGTACGGCCGCGACCTGGTCTCTCTGGTGATCGGTGTGGACGGCCTCTCTCACGTCACGGACTGGACGGATCGGAGCACGTGCGTGCTCCTCGGCGACGGCGCCGGTGCCGTCGTGCTCAAGTCCGTCGAGCAAGGAGAGATCCTGGCCACCCACACGCACGCAAACGGCCAGTTCGGGAGTGTCCTGTATCTCGAGATGGACCTCGGGAGCCCCGTCGTCCCGGGTTCCAGCAAGCTCGTCACCCGAAAGGAGTGTGCGCGCCCCTACCTGCGGATGAACGGGCGGAAGGTGTACGGAGTCGCGTGCCAGACCATGGTGAGCGACATCCGAACGGTGATCGACAAGTACAACCAGAGCGCCGGGACGAACATCGATATCGAGGACATCGATCGGATCTACCCTCACCAGGCCAATCTGCGGATCATCGAGATGGTAGCCAAGAAGCTCCACATCCCTTCCGAGAAGGTCTACAGCGATGGTGTCGTCAAGTACGGGAACACCTCCGCGGCTTCGATCCCCATCGGCTACTACGACACACGCGATCGCTACAATGGCGACGGCGGCGTGCACCTCGAGATCGACGTTGCCTTCGGATCGGGCTTCGCTTCGGGCGCCATCCTACGCCGCAAGGTCTGAAGAGGAGCCGCGTCTCGCATGAGCCCCCGCGAGCGCGTCGGCTCCTCGCTTTCCACACCGTGCGCCGCGACGGTTCCGACCGCAGACATCGCGTCGGGGTGCCCGGGGACAACCGCGCCGCCAGAGGCCGCATCGCGGTGAGCCTGCGTCGTGAGCATCGTCGTGCCTGGGTGCACCGTCCGTCCGGGCGACCGGGACGGATCGAGACGGGGCCGTCCGAAGGCGGCTACCCCCCCTGCATGGCGTCGAGATCGACGAGCCGCTCCTCGATCGCTTCCCACGGCGAAGGACAGCGCGAGCGGGCTCGCGACAGCCAAACCCGGGCACGATCGAGGCACCGCTGCTGGTCTTCGCCGCGGTGGAAGCTCACCTCGAACCAGAGAATACCCAGGTAGCCGCAACTCTCCCCGCCGGGAGAACGGCTCCTCGAGAGGTGGGCATCCAGAACGCGCACGGCCTCGGGCTCGTCGATGTGAGGTACCGACGCTCCCACGACGTAGCGGGCCCGTGTGTACGCCTCGATCCGGCGGGCCTCCTCCGCGCTTCGCGTCAAACACACCTCCTATCCAAGGCCCCTTGACCCACCCAGCCGAGGCCAGCCCACCACCCTACACCCGCCCGCGGCGAACCCGCACGGAAGGCCGTCGAAGGCCGTACGAGAAACAGGCGCGGCCGCCACCTCGCCTGGCCGGAACCCCTGCGACGTGGGCGAGGTCGTACCGTCGCTCGTTCGATCGTCCCCCGCGCCTCATCCGTCGTTCCTGCCCGTCCGGACTCGCGCCGTCCCCTCGGTCTCCACTGCGCCGTGGCGAGCGCAGCAAGCGTCCCAGGACCCGGGCGCCCGGTCGCCCCCGTCGGCCGCGAGAGAACGCCGCCACGGCGCGGCTGGCAGCGGCGTACCGTCCTTTCTCCAACGCCCCCTACGGGCGGAGCCGAGCCCGGGGCAGCGGCGGCGGATCCGCGGCGTTCCCACCGCCGGTGGCCGAGCCTACCCATGGGAGGGCCGGGCCGGGGTCCGGGAAGGTCGACGCCGGGGGGAAGTCCGCGCTCTCGCAATGGTGGACGCGCACCGACTCGGGCCAGGAGGGCCACCCCCGATGCGCGTGCGGGGCCGGGGGTGCGCTCCTCGTCCCCGCCGCTCGCGAAGGGCCTCGCGCCGATGGGCCAAACGGGGTGCATGGCAACCCGGTGGGTGAGGAACGCGCTGGACGTTCCCGGGCCGAGACCCGGGGTCCCTCGGACGGGCACCCGACAGGCCTGCTACCCGCGCCGGACCGACCGTGCCGTCACCCTACGCCCCTACCCCAGCCGAGCGGAGAGGCCCGCGATCGGCTCCTCGGACGGGCCGTACCTCTCCGCCCACCCGTTGGCAGCGCCCCCCGGGGATCCCCTCTGGGGCCCCGATCCCGCTTCGGCCGGCCCGGCCACGCCGTAGGATCCCCGCCATGCGACGCTCCACCCCGCTCCTGTTCCTTCTTCTGCTGCCGCTCGTCGCACCGCGAGCCTCGGCCGAGCCCGCCGCCCCGAGTCTTCCGTGCGAGGCATTCACCCTGCCCAACGGCCTCCGCGTGATCCTCCACGCGGACCACCGTCTCGCACTCGTCGTCCTCGACGTCTGGTACCACGTCGGCGCGAAGGACGAGCGCGCAGGGCGGGCGGGGTTTGCGCACCTCTTCGAGCACCTCATGTTCATGGGGACGAAACGCGTTCCCCGCGGAAAGTTCGACGAGATCATGGAGGCGGGCGGCGCGTGGAACAACGCCGCCACCGACTTCGACTACACGGACTACTACGACGTCGGCCCCTCGCGCATGCTCCCGACGCTCCTCTGGCTGGAAGCCGACCGCATGGAGGGGCTCGGCAAGGCCATGACGCAGGAGAAGCTCGACGTCCAGCGGGACGTCGTGCTGAACGAGTTCCGCGAGTCCTACGACAACGCCCCGTACGGTGCTGCCGAGCTGCGGATCTACCAGGAGATGTTCCCGCCCGGCCACCCCTACCACCACGCGGTCATCGGCTCCCACGAGGACATCCGGGCCGCCACCGTGGACGACGTGAAGTCGTTCTTCGGCACGTACTACGTGCCCAACAACGCCACCCTCACCGTCGCCGGCGACTTCGACGTCGCGGCGACGCGCGCGCTGATCGGGCGCCTCTTCGGCGCGGTTCCCCGGGCCGACGACCCGCCGAGGCCGCACGCCGCCCCGGCGACGCTCACGGGGGGGCGCCGCGTGACCCTCCCCGACGACGTCCAGCTTCCCCGGCTGAGCTTCGTCTGGCACTCGCCCGCCTACTACCGGCCGGGCGACGCCGCGATGGACGTGATCGCGAGCGTCCTGGCCAACGGCAGGAACGGCCGGCTCCAGCAGCGTCTGGTCCACGACGAACAGGCGGCGGTGGACATCTCGGCCTGGCAGGAGGACTACGGCCTGGGTTCGCTCTTCCGCGTCGACGCGACCGCAGCCCCCGGCGTCGACCCGGACACGATCGAGAAGATGGTGGACGAAGAGATCGAGAAGCTCCGACGCGAGGGCCCCCGCGACGACGAGATCCAGAGGATCCGCAACACGCTCGAGACGGACACGGTGTCGGACCTCCAGTCGCTCATCAACCGGGCCGACCGCCTCGCCGACTACGACACCTACCTGGGCTCGCCCGACCGTCTCGCGTGGGATCTCGAGCGCTACCATGCGCTCACGCCCCAGGCCGTACGAGAGGCGGCGGATCGGTGGCTCGCTCCCGATCGCCGCCTCCTGCTCCGCGTCCTCCCGCGGGGAGGCGAACCCGACGAGGACGCGATCGACCACCGTCCGCCGGAGTCCGCGGCGACCGACTTCGTCCCGCCCGAACCGGCCGTCTTCCGCCTCGAGAACGGCCTCGAGGTGTGGCACCTCGCCCGGCCGGGCCTGCCTCTGGTGAGCGGGGAGCTCATGATACCGGTCGGCTCCACGAGCGACGGCCCGAACGCGGCGGGGCGCGCCTACCTGGCGGCGAGGATGCTGTTGGAGGGCGCAGGCGACCTCGACGCCCTGCAATTCGACGCGGCCCGCGAGCAACTCGGCGCCACGTTCCTGGTCGATGCCACGCGGGACTCCACGCTGCTCTACTTCCAGTCCCTGAAGCGAAACGCCGGCGCTACGCTCGACCTGCTCTCGCTCGCCGTGACGCAACCGCGCTACGATGCGAAGGACTGGGACCGCCTTCGGACGAAACACATCGGCCAGCTCGAGCAGGTCGTCGACGATCCCGAGGTGCTCGCCGAACGCGCGGCCGTCGCAACGCTCTACCCGGACGCCCCCTACGGCACGCCCATCAGCGGAACGCCGCGCACCGTGGCCGGCCTCACGCGCGAGGACCTCGCCGCGTTCCACCGCGCCGGCCACGTGCCCCTCGGAGCGAAGCTCTTCCTCGTGGGCGACCTCACGCGCGAAGAGGCGGAGGGGCTCGCCCGCCAAGCCCTGGGCGCATGGACGCCCCCCACGCCGACGCCAGCGTCCATCCTCCCGGCCAAGGCCCCTGAGACCTCGCTCCGCACCCCGCGGGTCGTCCTGGTGGACCGGCCCGGTGCCGAGCAGACCGTGGTGCGATTGCTCCTTCCCGCGCCGGCATGGCCGACGTCACGCGACCGCATCATCGAAGCCGCCAACGAGGTGCTCGGCGGGAGCTTCACCAGCCGCCTGAACGCGGTCCTCCGGGAGCAGATGGGCGCCACCTATGGCGCCTACTCGAGCTATGCCGCCTACCGCGACACCGGCTGGATCCAGGTCTCCACGGCCATCGAGACGAGCGCCACGAAGGCCGGCCTGAAGGCGCTCTTCGATCAGGTGAGGGCCTTCGGCCGCGGCGATGCCACGAAGGCCGAGGTAGCGCGCGCGCGCCAGACGCTTCGCTCGAACCTCGTCCAGGAGTTCGAGGCGCTCGACGACACCCTCGGGTCCTACCTCTCCTACGCGCGCTATGGCGGAGGACCGCAGGGGCTCGCGGCGGACGCGACGGCGCTCGGCGCCGTCACGGTCGAGAAGGTGAACGAGGCCGCGCGGAAGTGGTTCGGCCTGGGCCTCGGCGCCCCGGTGCTCGTCCTGGTGGGAGATCCGCAGGCGATGCGCGAGGCCCTCGTCGGACTGGACCTTCCCGCCCCTCGGGAGATGACCGCCGCCGAGGTCCTCGAGTAAGGGCCTGGCCGTCCACGACCCTCACGTCGTCCACTCGCCTCTTGCAGGACTTGTTTCCGGCCAGGCCCCAACGGAGCCCGGAGAGGACGCCTCGCAAACGCCCGTGCGGGGCACGGGGCCCCGTCGGTCCGGGCGGGCTCGCAGCGTGAGCCGGGTCAGTCCGCGGGCGGCCGGACGAACGCGGCGTGGCGCGGGGGCGGCATGGGAACGTCGGGTCCCTTCACGGCGTGCCAGATCACCTCGGAGAAGAGGCGGTCGTCCGCGGCGTCCTCCTTCGCCAGGTCCAGGTGCTCGGATACGGCGGTTCCCCACGCGGCGGCGGTGTTCTTCTCGTCGAGGGGCGACGTCGCGGCGTGCGCGGCATAGGGAGTCGTGTCCGCTTCGCTCGTGAAGCAGGCGTACATCGGGCGGGCGGCGGCGTCGAACTGGCTCATCGGCGGTAGCCCTAGGATCAACTCCATGGTCCGCAGCAGGCTGCACGTCGAGTACATCTCGTGGACGACCGCTCCGCGCCGGACGTAGGGGCCGGCGAGGAGCGCCACGGATCGGTGCGCATCGACGTGATCCGGGCCGTCCTGGGCGTCGTCCTCGACGACGAACACCGCCGTCGACGACCAGAACGAGCTGTGCGAGAGCCCTTCCAGGATGCGACCGAGGGCGAGGTCGTTGTCGGCGGCGTAGGCCCGGGGGGTCGGCCGTCCGACGCGCGTGCCGGAGGTGTGGTCGTTGGGCAACCGGAGCACGACGAGACGCGGCATCTCCCCCGCCTTCTCGAACGCGGCGAGCTGGGCGAGGAAGCGGTCGGCCCGTCGGACGTCGGGATAGTCGAGGTCGTAGCTGCGGTAGAGCGGGTCGAAGTGGCCCTCGAGCGCGGGGACGTTCGCCGTGCCGGGGGCGTCGGGCGTGCGACCGTTGCTCACGAACTCCCCGTAGCTGCGGTACGTGAGTCCCGCCGCGCGGGCGAGATCCCAGAGGTAGCCGCTCGACGGAAAGGCGACTTCGAACTGGCCTTCGGCGGGATAGCCCAGCCCGCGGACCTTCCCGTCCGGTCCACGAGCGGCCCCCTTGCCGCCGTAGGTCACCGGCCATGTGCGCTCCACGAAGTCCGTCGCGTACGCTCCCATCGTCCACTCGTGGCCGTCCGCGGAGACCTCGGCGTCGACGTAGAAGTTGTCCAGGAGCACGAACGTGCGCGCGATCGCGTGGTGGTTCGGCGTGACCTCCTCGGGGAAGAGGCAGAGGTCGGCGTCTCCCTCGCCACGCGGGTCGTCGCCGAGGATCTGGTCGTAGGTCCGGTTCTCCTTGATGATGTACACGCAGTGCCGGATCGGCGACGGGTCGCCCGGCCGGGCGGGGATCGGGGAGCCGGCGGGGCGGGCGGCATCGCGGCGGACGTCGGCGGAGGCCGTGAGCGGTGCGAGTCGGTACGCCGTCGCCGTGAGCGAGCGGAGCGCCGCCTGGTCGGGGAAGGGGAACACGGAGAGGGATCCCAGGAACATCGAGCCGGTGTAGTCGTCGTCGCTCTCCTGCGACTTCCCGGGTGCCGGTCCGCCCGGATTCGCGTGGGATCCGCCCGAGCCCTTCCCGTTCGCGACGTAGATCTTCGAGCCGTCGGGCGAGAACCGCACCGAGGTCGGATACATGCCGACCGGGACGAATCCGAGGCCGCGGCTCCGCCCCGGCACGGACACGTCGATCACCGCCACGTCGTTGTTGTCCGCGTTCGCGACGAGGAGCGTCCGTCCCCCCGGGGAGATGGCGACGGAGTCGGGCGTCGATCCGGGCGGCACGCCCGGGAACAGGGCGGACCCGATCGTCTCCGTGATGCGCCTTCCCGCGACGTCGATCACCACGACCGTGTTCGTGTTGCCCTGGCTCACGAAGAGGCGGCGACCGTCGGGCGACAGGACCATCTCGGAAGGGTGGGGCCCCATGGGGATCCGCGCCACGGGCTCGAGCGTCTCCGCGTCGAGCAGGGACACCGCTCCCCCACCCCAGAGCGAGACCGCGACGACGCCACCCGCGAGACGACACTCGAAGGGGAAGGAGCCCTCCGGCAGCTCGGCCTCGGCCGTCGTCTTCCCCTCGGCGTCCAACCGGAGGATCCGGTCGCCGCGCTGGAGGGCCACGAAGAGCCCTCCGTGTCCGTCCGGACACATGCCGGCGGGCAGCGCGAGGCCGTCCCCGTGGGGAACGGCCCACTGCACCTCGGGCTCCGCCTTGCCGGCCTCGGCGTCGAAGGCGAAGACCTCGATGAGGTCGCGCACCCCGCCGCTCACGTACAGCCGTGCGCCGTCGTCGCTGAACGCCAGTCCGCTCCACGCGCTCGGGACCACGAGATCGGAGGCGATCGTCCCCGCCTCGGCATCGAAGATCGTCACGCCGTGCTTCCGGAAGCCGGCGTGCTCGATCGCCAGCCAGCGCCCCTCGGGATGCCACGTCGCGCGGACGGGCAGGTCGGAGGGGAGGGGGACCTGCGTGCCGTGCGGGCTCAGGCCCCAGCCGTTCGGGAGGAGGACGGTGCCGTCCGGCCGCGGCCCGGGCCGGTCGGGCCGGCGGGGCGTCGGCGGCGGGAGGGGCGTTGCAAGCGCGGCCGGGGCCGGTGTCCTGGACGCGACGGGCCGGCCCGTGCAGGGCGGACACCGCGCGGTTCGGGCGCAGCCGACGCAGCCGGCGAGCAGGAGAGGGGCGAGGAGGCTGGTTCGCATGGGACGGAGATCGTACCGGATCCCGATTCCGAGAGCGGAACCGGGGCGAATCTCGGGGCCCCGCCCGGGGTGGCGGTGAGACGGGTGAGCCCCCCCTCCCGCGTACTCCCGTGAACACGGGCACGCTTCGCTCGTTCTGGGCCGCCAGCCCGCACGATTCGCGCCCTCGCGTTGGGATCGCGCGGCGAAGGAGGACGACCTGTCGCCGGTGCCTCCAACCGGACGGGACCTTCCGGCCGTCCCGTCGCGCGCTTCGCGTCGCGCTCTCGTGCCCCCGGAACCCGTCCGCCACGAGAGCGGGCCGAGGACGGAGCCGGGCGCGGGCCGCCGATCGCGGGCGGTTGCCGAGGCCGCAGCCGTCGGGTACGTTGCGGTCCGTGGGGCTTGGAGCCCCCGAGCGCGGGGTGGCCTGGGCCGGGTCTCGTAGCGGCATGCGAGCGCCGGGGCTCACGATCCGACGAGGGGGTCGGCATGGCAGCAGAAGACGCAATGACGCAGGCGGACATCGACTCCATCGTGATCGCATCGCCATGCGCCGTTCCGTGGGAGTCCATGTCGGGCGACGAGGTCCGGCGCTTCTGCGGCCAGTGTCGTCTGCATGTCTACGATCTCTCCCAGATGACGCGGCCCCAGATTCACGCCCTGTTCGCGACGACCGGCGGGAACTTCTGCAAGCGCGTGTGGCGTCGGCCCGACGGCCGCGTCATCACCCGGGATTGCCATCGCGTCGTGCTCGCGATGCGCCGTCGGCTGAGGGTGGTCGGCGCAGCGGTCGCCGGCCTGCTCGCTCTCGTGGGGCTCTTCGGCTGTGGAGAGCGATCCGCCTCCACGGGTACGAAGGAGCAGGAGGCGACTCCCACGACGCCTACGGCATCCGACGTGGAGAAGACTCCGTCTCCGGAGCCTGCCGTGACCATGGGCCGATAGCGGCAGCCGCGGACGCCCGCACGAGCCGTCTCCGCGGGTCGCCCCACGGTCGCCGGCTCCCTCGGCCCGGCCACGCCCTTCGAGCCTGGCGGCGGGCATCCGGTTCCTCGGCGGGGAGCCGCCGAGCAGAGGGTCTCGTGCGCACGGGCCCCCCGACGGGGCGGCGCGCGGCGCTGCTCCTTCACCCGGACGAGTGTCGCAGTGGCATTCGCCTACGCGCGTCGCGACGTCGGGCGGCGGCTGCTACGGTGAGGTAGCCGCGTTACTGAAACGCCCCTCCTTCGGAACGTGGGCGGGTCTGTCGCGCGGAGGGAGCCCGGCCCCCGAGTTGCTTCGGGACGCCCCGGTCGAGGAGGCCCCGTAGCGCCATGACGTCGAAGATCGCCCTGCCCTGGATGTTCGGACCCGTCCTCCTTGCCGTGCTCGGCATGACGCCCGGCTGCGGGGGCGGGGGCTCGGACGGGAATCCACGCAGGGTCCCGAGCCCTTGGGTGGCCACGGCAACGTCCAGCGCGTTCGAGGTCACGCTCTTCGTGACGGACCAGGCGGACGCTCCGTTCGATTCGTCGAGTGCGCCCTACCCGCCGCCGGCGGCGGGGCCCTCCGCTCCGCGCTACGCCGCGTACTACGACCTCGAGAACCGGACGGATCAACCGCAGGGCTTCCTCGTCGAGGAGAACCCGTACCAGCGCTTGCAGGCCTTCGACGCGGGCGATCAGCCGGTATGGACCCTGCCCGATCCGACGATCCCCGACGCGGTCATCGTCACCCTGGACCCCCACGAGCGGGTACGGTTCAGCCGCGGCTTCCCCGACCCCCTACCCGTGGGCCACTACCGGGTCGTCGGCTCCGTCTTCACGCCGGGCCCCGCCCTGGTGCCGAACGTCGAGCTGGAGTTCGACGCGAGGTAGGTCGGCCCCGCGCGATCCGGCGGCCCGGCACGGGGTCCTTGCGGCGCGATGCTCGGTCGCGGAGGATCCGCCTTTCGGCTGGATGGTCGATCGATGGGGTATTCTGACGAAACGCGCCGTGCCGTGTCGCGCACACGGGATTCCTGCGACGTGCGGTGTAGGAGGGCCCCTTGTCGCCTCCCTGTCCGTTCTGCGACTACGCCGCCGGTCGGTACACCAGGGACCTGATCGTCTTCGAGGACGAACACGTTCTCGTCGTACCCAGCCGCAGGCAGAAGGGGAACAACCGAGGTCATTGCCTCGTCGTCACGCGCAGGCACTGTGCCAACGTCTACGAGCTCCGTCGCGAGATGGCCGCTCCGGTCCTCCTGGCCGTCTCCGCCGCCGCCCGGGCGACGAAGCGAGCGTTCCATGCCGACGGCGTCTCCGTCCGCCAGAACAACGATCCGGCCGGCGGTCAGGACGTCTTCCACCTCCACGTCCACGTCGTACCCCGGTATGCGGGAGACGACTTCGCCACGGCCCCCTACGACCTGGTGGACGAGGAGACCCGCATCGCGCAGGCGAAAGCCCTCCACGACGCCTGGACCCCATGAGCGGTCGGTCCGGTACCTCTCGCCACGGGGCGTCGAACTCCACCGCCACGCCGGTCGTGCTCCGGGGATGCCGACGGAGTGTCGGGTTGCGTCCGGGAGCGCGGGAGAGGTAGTCTCGTCGGTCGCGCCGCGACCGGGCGTACGGCACGGGGAGTCCGCAGCGTGCAGCTCGACGGGGCGTGGCCTCTCCGCGGCGACGGGTTCCTGCTGCGCCCCCTCGAGGACCGCGACGCGCCGTTGATCGCCGCGGCCAGCGCCACCGACATCCCGGACTGGACGTACATCCCTCGCCACCTCGGCGTGAAGGAAGCGGGAGCATGGATCGAGCGAGGGGCCGCCCGGCGGAAGGAAGGGCGATCGATCCGCCTCGTCATCCAGGTCGGCGAGGATCCCGATCGCTACTTCGTCCCCCCCCCTACGTCGGCCACAAGGGCTGGGTCGGGATCCACGTGGACCGGGGCCGCATCCCCTGGACGACGGTCCGCTCCCTCATCGAGACGAGCTACGACCGGATCGCCCCGAAGCGACTCGTGACGCAACGCAAGACGAATCCCACAAGAGAGAGACGCTCGCAATCGCACCGGAGCGGGTCGCGCCGAGGAAGCGAATCCGGAGGCGTAGCCACGGCTACGCTGAGGAATTCGCGCCCGAGGAGGGGCCGCGGACGGCGTGAGGGCGAGGGGAAACGGTGAGCGTTGTTGACGGACAGGCCCCAGGGCTGACGGGGCGGGAGGCGGAGGTCGAGCGCCACCGTGTCGCCGGGGCCCGAGCGGTACGCGGCAGCCGGCAGGGTTCACGGCGTCCGGAAGTAGTAGCGGTAGCCGTCGGGAACGACGCCGGCTAGCGTCGCGTCGATCGCGGCGTACCCCCCGGTGGCGGGATTCGGGCGGTCGCTCGTGACGATCGGATTGCCGGGAAGATCCGTCAGACCACGCACGTTGATCAGGTAGGTGCCCGAGGGTACGGGTCCCAGAGTCACCAAGAGCACCTTCGTGCTGTCGGTGGCCTGTACCAGCACGGGCCGATTCGTGGGGACCTGGTTGGCCGCGCTGAGGGGGATGGGATTCGCCGCGGTATCGCCCACGCGCCATAGCTGGACGTTGATGGGGAGTTTCGTGGACTCCTCGAACGCGGCCGTGAGCACCGGGTCCAGCGGCTCGTTGAAGTAGATCTGGACGACGGGGAGCAGCCAGGTCCCGGGCGTGGGGCCGGGCGAGCCGAGGCCCACATCCCGAGCATCGTGTGGCGGATCGCAGAGCTCGGGAATCACGTGCGGCGGGCCATCGTTCACCAGACAGAGCAGGGTCGCCGTGGCGTCGCTGCCTGTCTGGAAGCCGGGAGCGACGTACAGGCTCGTTCCGGGGTTGTTGAGGCACCCGTCCTCGTCGCCCATGCCCGGCGGCGTCGCGCTCGGACCGGGGGCGTGGACGAGGGGACGCCGGGGCTCGACGAACGTCGGGCTGGACACGGTCGTGAAGGTGGCGACGTACGTTTGCGCGAGCCGCGCTCCCCGGGTGCTGCGGAGGCAGTGCGTGGTGAGCGCGTCGGGAAGTTCGATGGTGTAGACGGTGCCCGGCGCGAGGCCTGCGTCGCTGTAGTCGTCGAAGTCCGGGACGTTGGGAACGAGCGCGAACGACCTCGCATCGACGGCGACCAATTCGAAGTAGGGGCCGACCGCGCCCGTCACGTGCGTGGAGTCCGGGTCGATCGAGGAGACGTCTACGTCCTGGCTGCAGCGGAAGATCAGCGGTTCATCGAGCCGGACGTCCGTGGCGCCGTCCAGGTTGAAATCGAGGATCCGCATTTGCGGCACGGCCAGCAGATAGGCGACGTCTTCGCAGATCGCCGAAGACGCCGACGGGTCCGTGTACTCCCGCACCGTCGCCGTCCCGGCGATCGTGTCCCTGGTCTTCGCGAGGTGGATGTTCGAGTAGCGCACGTAGCGGCTTGCGGCCGTGTCGCGAACCACGATACGACCGTTCAGATCCGTCGCGGAACCCGACACGGCGCCCACGAGCGTCACCTCCGGCGTCGTCATCTGCACGAGGTCGCCGGTCTGGGAGAACTCGACGGGCACGCCGAACGGCACGCTCGTACCGCAGGAAGCGCCATCGGTGCGCACGAGGCTCCAGCGCCCGCTGAAGACGGGGGGGTCGTCCGAGCCGAGACCGCATCCGAGGAGCACGGGAAGGATGACGATGACCAGGGAGCGGCAATCGGGTACGCGCACGGTTCCTCCGTCCGTTCGGGCGGGCTCTCCCCTTTCGGGCGGGGCCTCCTTTGCCATGCGGCGCCCTCGGTTGTCAAGGGTCGAGGCCCCCCATCCGGGCCTTCGGTGCCCGGACAGGGCGCCCTCGTCGCCGACAGGGCCCACGCGGGCGATGCGCGTCGCATGACGGCTTTCGACGCAGCCGGACGGGGATCTCGGCCGGCGCGTCGCCCACGGTCGGATAGACGTCCTTCGCGACCGCTTCCTCGTAGCCGGAGGCCTTGACCGAAGCCTCGTGCGCCTCGCCGGCCGGTAGGGCGTACATCGCGACGGCGCCGTCGTCACCGGAGCGGCCGGACCATCCGACGAGACCCTGGAGGCCGGCGAGGCGCCCACGGCCCTTCTCGCGATCGGTCGGACGCACCATCGCGGCCGCTCCGGGAACGGGTGCCCCGGTTCCCGCGTCGAGCACGCGCACGCGGAGGCGGCCCGGGGGGAGGTCGATGTCCAGGCGCCGCTCCTCCCCTCGCCCGAGCGCGGCCAGAGGAGAGACCGGCCTTAGGGCCCGTCCGGGAACAACTGTCGCCCTTTTCACTCCCCTTCACGCCGCCTGCGGCCCTTCCTCGGTCGCGAATTCCTCAGCGTAGCTGGCGCTACGCCTCCGGATCCGCTCCCTCGTCATGACCACATCCGACGCGAATCCGAGCGTCCCTCTCGACACTTGTTCCCGGCCAGGCCCTTGGCGCGAAGTCGTCCACGAGTCCGGGGTCACCGAGCCACACCTCCGGCCGCACTGCGCCCTCGTCGAGCCCCTCGAAATCCGCCCGTCCCTCCGCATCCGACCTGGCCAGTCGGTGCTCGTCGCCGACCGAGACGGTGACGAGCACACCCCGCAACGGTCGGCCTCCCGCGGTGACGCGAACGACGAGCCGGGCGCCGTCCGCGCTTCCGCCGGGAGTACCGAAGGTGAACTCGGAGGTCTTCTCGGCCTGCAGCGGCACCTCTTCGCCGCGGGGCCGGCCGGCACCGAGGAGGAGGATCGATGCCTTCGACCGCGACGCGGACATCGCCAGGCCGTCGAGACGGTAGGAGCCGTCCTCCCCCACCGTCGCCCTCCGGCGCCTGTGATCCCGCCGTCACCGGATCCGTGAGATAGGGCGCTGCACCCGGTCGGGAGAGGAACAGGCGCCGGCGCCCGGGCGCCGGCACCTGCGCGCTCGCGGCCCCCTCCTTCCAGGTCAGCGTGTCGGTGTGCTGCCAGCGCTCCTTCGGTCCGAAGAGCCGCGCGAGAGTCACGTCGATGCCGGTGGCTTCCAGCATCTGCTCGTCCACGAAGGTCACGTGGGGCGTGAGCCCGGCCGCCTCGTACCGTCGGCGCACCTCTGCTGCGTCGAGTCGTCGTCCCACCTCGTCCACGAATCGCACGGCGAGCGCGTTGGGTGAGGACGCCGTCGATTCCTTCGCCGCCACGGCCGCGGGCGCGACCGGGTGGCGGCGTTCGGCGCGCGACGCACGCCCGACGAGCCGCCCCGCCGCCTCTCCGGAGGCGTCCGGCGTGGCGACCTGACGGTTCCTGCCGTCCGGAGCGCCGGCGAGCACGATTTATAGGGCCACGCCGGCAAGCAGCAGCAGGACCGCCGCGATGGTGATGCTCTTCGCCTTGGTCGTCATGGCCATCACCCCCCCTCCCTTCCCGAGCCACGCCGGACTTCCACCTCCGGACGCGCGCGTCAGCGGCAGGAGCGCCATCGTCCAGAGGCTGCGGTCCCCGTTCGCCTCGCCGTCCAGGTCCCGGCGGATGCGGTCGAGCCCCCGCTTCACGCGCGTGCGCACCGTAGCCTCGGCGACGCCGGTCGCGCGGGCGATGGCCCTCGTCGACCGCCCCTCGAAATCGCGGAGGATCAGCGTGCTGCGGAACGGCTCGTCGAGCGCGAACACGTGCTGGACCAACGCTCGGTGCATCTCCGCCTCGGCGACGACCTCCTCGACGCCGGACGCCGACGCTTCCGGGGTGGACACCCGTCGCTCGCGTGCGCGACGGGCCGCCTCGCTGCGGCCGACGCGCCGGGCCTCGTTCCGGGCCACCGTGCGGAGCCACGCCGGCAGCGACGCGATCTCTGCGGGCGGCCGGGCGAGGGCCGTCGCGAGCGTGGCCTGCGTCACGTCCTCGGCGTCGGCGTCGCCCCGGACGAGCGCCCGGGCGAATTCCCGGAGCCAACCGACGTGCGGCAGCAGATCCTCGGGAACGAACGATTCGGCCATCGGTGCCTCCAGAGGGTCGATGCAGACGCCCGCCCGATCATTCCCGCGACCCGCGGGAACCGGCTCCCCGGGTTCCCCTCGCTCCCGCGCCGGATGCCCGCCCGGTTCCGGGACCGGTGGGATGGTGTGGCGGCGTGAGGTGTGCATCGGTCCCGGTCTGGTACCAGGTGTCTCCGCTCCTGTACGCGGGTCTCCTCGCGCCCGCTCCGGGGTGGCTGCGCATCAAGGACGTCGTGCCCCCGACCGCGGCGGCCGTGCTCGGTCTGGGGATCCTGCTCACGCGGCGGCTCCATCCACCGGCCGGCGCTGCAGGGAGCCGGCAGCGTCTCCGGGCGTGGCTCCTGACGCGCGCGGGTGCCGAGTGGGGAGACGGCGTCGGCCTCCCCCGGGATCCGTCCAAGGCAAGATGGAACGAGCAGGACGCTCCGCCACCTCCTCGCGGGAGGCTCCACCGGGCCGAAGACGGGGACGTCCGGCGCCGTCTCGTCGGCCGAGAGCCCCGTCGCCGAATAGCCGGTCCCGAAGACGCTCGGAGCCGCCGCTGTGCGGCTGGTGGCGGGCGTCCTTGCGCCGACGCACGATGAGGTAGCCTTCGACCTCGCGTCCCTGCTTGTCGACCGCCTTGCCGAGGTAGTAGAGGTTCGGGGCCACCTGCACCGCGTGCTTCGGGATCCCCGTGGTCTTGCGACCGGCGACCGCCGGTGCACCCATGAAGCAGACCGCCACGAGCGCCGTCACGCCGATCCATGCCGCCCATGCGGAGCGTCTCGTCATCTCGTTGCCCTCCGCCGATCGTCGAGAACCGCGAGACGTCACTGCAGACGGGCAAGATGGGGCAACGGGGCTTTCGGCCGGCCCTTCCTTCGAAGGGGAAGAAGGAACAGCCGATTCGCATCTCCGCATTCCACGACGGCGATCCGGTGGACCCGCGCGCCCAGGATCGTCGGTCCCGGTCGGTCCCGGCATGTCGTGGCGGCTCGAGCCGGCTCGGCGTGGCGAAGGGGGTAGGCTCGGGCGGGGACGACCGGCACCCGGGCACCGAGGACCCCTGGAATCGGATGATGGCGACTCTCGTGGCCCTGCTTCGCGCCGTCAACGTCGGCGGCACCGGCAAGCTCCCCATGGCGGATCTTCGCGCGCTCTGCGAGGCCGCCGGCTTCGAGAACGTCACCACCTACATCCAGAGCGGCAACGTCGTCTTCTCGACGACCCTCCCGACGGCGACGGCGAAGAAGCGGCTCGAAGATGCGTTGCAGAGGCGCCTGGGGAATCCTGTCGGCGTGCTGCTCCGAACGCCGCTCCAGCTCGCGAAGCTCGTGAACGAGAACCCGTTCCCGAAGGCCGCCCCGAACCGGGTGATCGTGCACTTCCTCGATCGCGCGGTGCCCGCAGCTGCCCTGCGCGACGTCCGCCCCCCGGGAGGCGAGCGGGTCGAGCCCGCCGGCCGCGCGGTGTACGTGCACGACCCGGACGGACCAGGCCGTTCGCGGCTTCGACTCCCCTTCGCCGACCGAGCGACCGGGCGCAACCTGAACACCGTGAAGAAGCTGGCGGAGCTCGGGCGGAACCCCGCGAACCGTTGCTGAGGGTATGGGGTAACTCGCCCCCCACGAGGGACCTGGAGCGCGTGGCCTGCGCGCCCGTGACCCGTCGCATATAGTCCGGGTGAGCGTCGCACCGGAGGGCCGAAGCCCGGACATGCTGATCGACTGCCACGTCCACCTGAACAACTACCACGAGAACGACCGCCGCCCCACCGAAGAAAACGTCCGCCGACTCCTCGCCGCGATGGACGAGCACGGCGTGGATCACGCCGTGGTACTCACCTCCTACCGGGTGGACATGGACCGCCCCAGCGTCGAGGATCTCGTCGACACGGTCGTCCAGCACCCCCGGCTGACGCTGGTCGAGGGCCTTCGCTGGCGCGGGGACCAGCGAACGGATCTCTTCACCATGGAGGAGCGGATCCGCGACGGCATCGTCAAGGGGATCAAGCTCTACCCGGGCTACGACCGCTACGCGATCACCGACCCGAGCCTGGAGTCGGTCTTCCGCATCGCCGCCAAGTACGACGTGCCGGTGATGATCCACTGCGGCGACACGTACGCGAAACGCGCGAAGGTCCGTCAGGCCCACCCGCTGCTGGTGGACGACGTGGCCGTGGACTACCCCGAGGTCTCCTTCGTCATCTGCCACCTTGGAAACCCGTGGTTCCAGGACACCGCAGAGGTGCTCTACAAGAACGACAACGTCTACGCCGACATCTCTGGACTCACGCTGGGCGAGTTCGACTACGACTTCGAGCGCTACCTCGTCCAGCGGGTCAAGGACATGATCTACTACATGGGCGATCCGGGACGGCAGTTGATGTTCGGTACCGACTGGCCGCTCGTCTCGCTGGGCCCCTACATCAAGTTCATGGACAACCTGGAGTTCCCCGACCAGGCGCGCGAGAACATCGCCTGGCGGACGGCCGCACGGCTCTTCGGGATCACGCCCCGTCGGGACACGCCGAGCGACACGGAGGGCTCCTGACACCCCGGGGCGTGCCGCCCGACATCTCGCCCCTGCCTCGATCCGCCCCCTCCCGCGCGCGAGCGACGCGGAGACGGCCTCCCCGCCGGCGCGGACACGGGGGCCGTCGGCCGTCGCCGGAGCCCCCGCGGCTCCTCCCTCTCCGCGCGGCCAATCCCGGCCGTCACCGCCATCCCGAGAGATCGCGGTTCCCACGGCGGCCGAGTCCCCGTAGCCTTCCGGACGTGGCCGAACGCCTCTCCAAGAGCCGCTATACGGCGGGTCTCCGGTGCCCGCGGCTCCTCTGGTGGAGGGTGCACGAGCCCGACGCGCCGGAGCTGATCCCGGGCCCGGAACTCCAGGCCCGGTTCGACTGGGGGCACCGCGTCGGCGAGGCCGCGCGACACGCGTACCCGGGCGGCGTCCTCGTCCCCTTCGAGCGTGGCCGTCTCCGCGAAGCCGTGGCGGCCACGGCGATCGCCCTGGAGAACGGCGCCGATCGCCTGTACGAGGCGGCGTTCCAGCACGACTCGGTGTTCGTCGCCGTGGACGTGCTGGAGCAGGGGCCGCGCGGCTGGGTGATCCACGAGGTGAAGTCCACGACCCGCGTGAAGGACGAGCACCTTCCCGACGCGGCGATCCAGGCGTGGGTGCTGGAGGGGGCGGGGCACCTGGTCCACCGCGTGGAAGTCGTCACGCTCGACCGGGAGTGCGTGTACCCCGATCTGGATCGCCTCTTCAAGGCAACGGACGTCACCCGGGAGGTCGCATCGCTGAAGCCGGACATCGCCGGGACGGTGGGGAGCCTGCTCGCCGTGCTGGGGGGACCGCTCCCGTCGGCGGAGACGGGAGAACGGTGCAAGGTCCCCCACCGCTGCCCGTTCTTCGACCGGTGCTGGCCGGAGGTTGCCGACGACCACGTCTCGAGACTGTACTTCGGCGGGCGACGCATGCGGGAGCTTCTGACCGCGGGCATCGAACGCATCGGGGACATACCCGGCGACGTGAAGCTGTCCGGCGTGCAGGCGCGGCAGGTGCGGGCATGTCGGGAAGGCTGCGCCGCGGTGGATGGCGACGGCCTCGCCGACGCGCTCGACGCCTTCGAGGCGCCGGTCCGCTACCTCGACTTCGAGACGGTGTCGCCGCCCATCCCGATGTGGAACGGGTGCCGGCCCTACGACGCCGTGCCCGTCCAGTTCGCCTGCTTGGAGGAAAACGACGGGAGCGCCACCTGGTACGAGCACCTGGCCCTGCCCGGGTGCGACCCGCGCCCGGCCCTCGCCCGCGCCCTGGTCCGGGCCTGCGGGGAGTCCGGCTCGGTCCTCGCCTACAACGTCGCTTTCGAGCGTCGGTGCGTGGAGCACCTGATCGCGGCGGTTCCCGAGGAAGCACCGGCCCTGGAGGGGATCTGGGAGCGGTTGGACGATCTTCTCCCCGTCGTGCGAGACCGCGTCTACGCGCCCGCCTTCCGGGGCAGCTTCGGGCTGAAGAGCGTGCTACCGGCGCTCCTGCCGGATCTCGCCTACGACGACCTCGAGGTGAAGGGCGGCGAGACCGCGAGCCTCGAGTTGGAGCGCCTGCTGCTGGGAACGGGCCGCATCGAAGCCGGGGAGGTCGAGCCGCTTCGAACCGCGCTCCTCGCATACTGCCGCCGTGATGTGGAGGGCCTCGCGGCGCTGCACGGGTGGTTGCTGGCGCACGCGATGTAGCTCGTCTCCCGGCAAGGGACGCAACCGGCTTGTTGCACGGAGGGTGCAAACCGGGGCCCTTGCGACAGTATTGCATCCACGCGGGATCCGGGTGGAAAGCGAAAGGGCAATGGGGTACAGGAGGAACAGTTCGCGGCGGAGGTGGATCCATGGTGACGAGGTGCCTCGGGCTCGCGCTCGCGGTTGGCGCAGCTTCGATTCTCGGTGCATGCGGAGGTGGCGGCGGGATCGGAGGCACCGCGCCGATCCAGGTCCTGATCCCGGCGACGGCGTCGCTGGACGGTTTCGCCACGAATGCGGGATCGTCGGGTACGTCCGGTGGTGGTCCGACCACGGGAGACATCGACAGTATCCTGAACGGGGTGGGAGGACGGCAGTTCTACAGCTTCGACATCGGTCCGATTCCCCTGGGGGCGAACGTGACGCAGGCCGTGCTCCGGCTCTTCCAGACCAGCGTGGCCGGGACACCCTACACCACGCACGGAGACGTCATTGCCGACCACGTGAGCTACGGCGCAACCCTGGATGCCGCCGCCTTCAACGCCCCGGCGCTGGCCGCGAACATCGGAACGCTCTCCGACAACACCACGCTTTCGGCGAAGTTCCTGGACGTCACGGCATCCGTGCGCTCGGACCGGAACATGGGGCGGACTCGCAGCCAGTTCCGAATCCGCTTCTCCTCGCAGGACACGGACAGCGACGGGGTGACCGACCATGCCCAGTTCGCGGACATGGAGCTGAGCACGAACGGAGCGGTGGCCGGCGACGAGCCGGTCCTGATCGTCCACTTCGAGCCGTAGGCCCCCGCTCGCGCGGCGGCACCCGGCCGCTCGTCGCCCCGTGGCATCGCCCTCCCCGTGCACGGGACGGGCTTTGGAGCCGCCGTGCCCGGATCGGCCCCCGGCAAGCCCGCGGCGGGCGCTCCAACGGCCCCCCCCCGGCTTCCACGCAAGGGGCCGGAGGGCCGATCGCCGCCGAGGAGTCCGGCTCGTGACGGGGCGCCGGGACGTCGGATCCCGATCGGCCCCCCCTGCGATGCCCCCCGCCCCCGGCCGTCCCCCCATCTTGCGGGCCCCGCGGCGTGTCGGTGCACTCGTCCATGGTTCCGGTGGAGACGCCGCGACACTCCGCGCTGCGCCTCCCCGCCGCGTGGCCCACGCGGCTCGCGTGGAGGGCCCATGAGCCCCCTCTCCCATGGCCGCAAGCCGCTCGAGTCCCTCGCCCTCACCGAGGGGTTCGAGCGCGAGACGGTCCACGACTCCCTCGGCCGGTTCCTTCGCCGGCGCGACGCCGCGGGGCGCCGCGCCGCCTTCTGCCTCGTGGAGGTTCGCGGGCGCCGCCTCTACCAGCGCTACGACGCCGGAAGCGTCATCGACTGCGCCCGCGCCCCCTTCGAACTCGGCGACTGGCGCACCCGCGAGGTCCCGGCCATCGCCGGAAGGCTCCGCGACCTCCCCTGCCTCGACCAGGCCTCGAAAGCCGGCGGGGTAGCGGTGCGCGCGTCCTGATGCGCAATCGACGCCGGGAAGCTCCTCCGATCATCGTCGGGCGGGCACTGCGCTCGCGGCGAGGAGTCCGGCCGTGACGCTGCCCATCTCGCTTGGAGCGCCTCGGCTCGGCGCGCGCTACCGGCGTGAGGTGGAGCGACGGCTCGCATCGATGGCCGTCCAGCCGTCCATGGTGGTCACGGAGCGTGATCTTCGCGTTCTCCCCGAACCTGTCGCTCGCCTTCTACGCGGGGCGGAAGTCGTGGGACGCCCGCGCGTCCATCACGTGAGGGCGCGCTGGCGGGGGCGCATCCGGGCCGACGCCGGCACGCCCTGGATGCCCTTCAGGGCGGAGCAGTGGAACTTCCCCGGGGAACCTGCGCGCTTCTTTTGCATGAAGGCCAGAAGCGCCGGCCTCCCCGTCCAGGTGCTGCACGAACTTCACCACGGTTCCGCCCGGATGGAGGCCCGGCTGATCTCCCTGATCCCGGTGATGCGGGCGAGCGGCCCGGAGATGGACCGCGCCGAGGCCGTGACGCTACTGAACGACCTCTGTCTCCTCGCGCCCTGCCGCCTGCTGGACGACACCGTGGGCTGGGAGCCGATCGACACGGCCTCGGCACGCGCCCACTACACGTGGGCGGGGCACGCCGTGAGCGCCGTCGTACACGTCGATGAGGAGGGCCGCCTCGTGGACTTCGTCTCGGACGATCGGCGTCGAGCGGTCGACCGCGGCCGACGGTTCGTGGCGCAGCGGTGGTCCACCCCGGTGCACGACTACCGCGCCTACGGTCCGCTCCGAGCTCCCTCGCGGGGGGAAGGGATCTGGCACGCGCCCGAGGGTCCGGTCACGTACATGGAGGTGGAACTCCTCGGGCTGGACGCCGATGGCACGGCGCTTTGAGACGAGTCGATCGAGGCCCGCAGCGGGCGGCCCGCTCGGCAGACGGACCACCGTCGTCGATGTCACGGGGCGCTCGTGAAGACCCGGGTGTTCGTGCTGGCTCGGAAGCGCCGGGAACCGGTCGGGGGATCGATGCCCTGGGGGCCCGCGGCGTCGTCCACGGAGGCACGGGGGCCGACGGCCGACATGTACCAGGAATACTGGGTGGAAGGTGCCAAACCGAGTCCGTAGACCCTCAGGTCGGGAATGCCGACGTGGTCCGCCGCCGTGACGATCTGGAACGAGGCGAGCCCGAACGTCAGGTTCAGCGGCTGGATGGACACGGTGTGGACCCCGAGTACGACGGGCGTGAACGTGAGCTTGACGCCGTAGTCCACCCCGGTGGCACCATCCGCAGGATCGACCGCGGAGGGCGGGGCAAAGAGCGCGATCTCGGTGCCCGAGGTGTTGCCGGAGAGGTTCTGCTGCCAGACGCTGACGTGTCCATCGGAGGTGACACCGGTTGCGTAGACATACGCCTTCGTTCCGTCGATGCCCGGGCTCAGCCAGGAAAACGTCGGCGAGGAACCGAGTGTGAAGTCCAAACCCAGTACCCCACCCGTGGCCGACCGGATCCCGACTCCCGAGGAATCGATGGTCATGCCGGGGGCGGCCGTGATCGTACCGGTGTGCTGATAGGTAGGAATGGGCAGCATGCTGATGTACTGCACGCCGAGGAACTCGCCGTCGTAGACATCGACCGAGCGCACTCCCGAAGCGATGTAGGCGACGGTCGAACCGGCACTGGTCTCACGCTGGATGGCGCGGAGGGTGACGGGGGTCTGGTTCGGCCCCGCCCAAGCGCATGTCCCCAGGCCCACGTAGTTCCCGGTGTTGGGATCCACCCCTACCTCGCCGAAACCACGCCCGTAGGCGGGGAACGCGAAAAACGCCGTCTCGACCCCAGGGGGGCTCGGGAAGCCCTGCCCGCCGAGGATGGTGCCGCTGATGTCGGCATCCTTGGGGCCGAAGGGATCCGGCCAGTAGTAGGTGCGGGTCAGCCAGGGATCCGGGCGCGTCAGTCCCTCGTAGACCGTCGCCGAGTTGGAGTCCATCTCGAACGCGATGGCCGTGTAGGGGATGCTCACGTCCTCGACCCGGAAGTGGCCCTCCGGATCGGTGTAGACCAGATCGTGACCTTCGATCAACACCGGCGAATCGGCGACGGGGACGAGGTTCTCGCTGAGGACGGTACCCTCCACCGCGATCGACGACGGGAGGAACGGGGCGGAGGATCCGCCGCATGCGCCCAGCCAGGGGACGCAGAGCAGCAGCCCTACGCGCCACGAACACGGAACGGATCGTAGCATCCAGCCCTCCTCCGGCGCAGACCACCTTGCACGATCCCGTCGAGCCAAGCCAGCATTCCTGCTCGCTGCAAGGGCGATCTTGCGACGATCGTCCCGGTGCGACGCTCCTCGAGGGGATACGCTTCGGCGACGTCAGGCGTCCACGTCACCGACGAGGTCCTGTCCTCGATCCCGCCGTTCTTCGTCGTGCGCCGCTAGCCGGAAGTTCCCTGCGAACGGACGTTGAATCGCGCGGCCCTCGTGTCCGGGGGCGGGAGGACTCCAAGGTGGCGGGCCCGGTGGGCGAGAGGGATCCCGTAGGGCGCATCGGTCGTACGCCTCTCGCGCCCGATGCCGGCGAAGGTTTCGCTTCAGCCGTTCCGGCTCGGGGTCGGATCGGCCTCGAAGAGCACGGAACGGCGGTCGGGGTCGAGGAGGAGGAGGCTCTCGGCGCCGTGGTGGCGGTGCGCCATGCCCTGTGTCGGATCCACGTCGCGCTCGATCAGGACCGTCGAAATCGCCGACACGTCGCCGCCGTGGAACGTGAGCGTGTCCGCAGGGATTCGCTCGAAGAGCGCGAGCGTGGTCGTCCCGAGCCGCCGGCCGGGGGCGGGAGGGTGGTCGCGGCGGAATAGGTGGATGCGGGCTTGGGGCGAATCGCCCTGCTCGCGTACGAACCCGAGCGTCTCGTAGAAGGAGGCGGTGGCCTCGGCGCTCCGGCACGCGAGGCTCCACGTGAGGTTGCCGAGGTCGAGGCCCTCGCCCTGTCCGGGCTCGCCGGCGGGGGGAAGCGTCAACGGGTTCCCCGCGAAGTACGCCCTTGTCTCGTCGGCGGTGGAGTCGAAGAACACGTCGCGGCCGTCGGGGTCGTGGAGGATGAAGCTCCGCTCGCCCATGTCGTTCGCGATTCCGAGTCCACGGTCGGCGAGCATCGCCCGGATCGCCGCGGGGTCGCTCCCGCGGAAGTTCAGGCCATCCTTCGGGATGTGCCCCTGGAACAGGTGGATCTCGATGGAACGGTTCCGGAGCATCGCCCAGCCCTGCGCCGGGTCGCCCCCGTAGCGGACGAGATCGAGCTTCCCGTAGAAGTCGAGGGACGCGCCGAGATCCCGCACGGCGAGGCAGGGGACGAGCCACCCGAGCGGCGGCGTCTCCGAGGGGTGGATCGAGGCCATTCGACTCTCCACAGGCCACGCCGACCCGTAGGCCCAGGATAGCGTCGCCACGCGTTCGCCGGTCGGGATGCCCTCTCACGGCCTCACGGCTTCGCGGCGAGGTCGAACATCGCGAAGTCGAGGCCGTCCTCTTCGGCGACGTCGTGACGGGCGTCCTCGAGGACAGCCTCGACCGCATCGTCCACGTCGGCGGGAAGGGCGGGTTCGGGCACGGCGGCGGGCGAGACGCCGATCGGCCCCAGTCGCTCGGCCGCCCGCCAGATCGCCTGCTGGGCGATCGTCGTCGCCGGGGCGTCGAGATCCCGGAGGTCCTTCTCGGCCACGGCGGCCGGCGCGTGGTCCACGGCGTGCTCGGCGATCCGGTGGCGGAGGAGGACGAGGGGATCGGCGGCGTGCACGCCGGACTCGTCCTCCACGGCCGCGTCGGCGATCGCCGTCGCGCCCGCGGGCGCGACGGTGAAAGCCCCCACCGCGCGGCCTCCCGGACGGACGACCCGCACCATCCCCTCGTCGCCGGGCGCGGGATGCCACGCGCCGCGCGCGGGATCGTGGACGCGGACCCGCCCGCTCCCGACGACCAGGAACAGCGGTCCGGGGGGCAACGCCGCGCCCAGCGCGCGGGCGAGGTCGATTCCCTCGGGGCCGGGCGGGACGACGCGGAGGGGCCCGTCGGGGCCCGGGGCCGTGCTGTCGTGGATCGCCAGCGGTCGCCGGCGCGAGGCGAGCAGGGCGTCCTCCAGCGGCACGCGGAGGCCGGCAGGCCACGGCGACAGGCCGGGGTCGAGGCAGAAGCCGTGGAGCGGCACACGGAGGGTGCCCCCGGGCGCCGGAAGCGCGCGGACCGCATCGACGACGAGGTACGACTGCAGACGCCGACCGGCCGGCGCGAGGAGGAACGCGCGGCCTTGCCATGCGAAGTCGGACGAGGAGGCGCCGACGGCGGACGCGAGTTCGAGATCGAAGACGTGGCCGGTGGTCGCGCCCGTCGCCACGAGCGCGGCGTCGAGGCCGGCGGCGCGGACGTTGGCGAGAAGAGCGGCGCCGTCCTGCGAGGGCTGCCCGGGGGTGCCGGCCGGGAGGGCGAGCGTCGTCGGCACGGGGGCGTACGCCGCACGGCACGCGGTGACGGCGAGGGCCGCCACTGCGAGGAGGGAGAACGCGAGCCGGGGGCGCTTCACAGGTCCACCTGCACGGACACGGTGCCGGCAATTGCCCAGAGCCAGCGGTCGCCGGTGCCGCCGGCATCGGTCGGCATGCCGTGGACCGTGGCGCCGAGGCGGAGCGCGGCGCGGTCGCCCAGGGAGAGGACCGCTCCCGCCTCGGCCATGCCACCGAGACCGGCGTCGTCGTGGTCGAATCCGTCCGTCGCGAAGAGCTCGGGGCCCGCGGCGAGGCGGATCGCCGCGCGGCGCGGGCGAGGCGGCGTCTCCCAGGACAGGAGGGCGGCGAGGTGGTGGATGCGGCCGTCCTGCGTGGCGCTCGGCGCCGCCGGGCCGCCCGTCGACGGCGGGCCGGACGACGCTCCGGCCGCGCGGTCGAGCGACGCGCCGTGGATGCGCCAGGTTCCCACGACGGCCAGCGAGCGCGTCAACGGACGCGCCACGTCGAACCCGGCGTACGGCTCGGCATCGGAGCCCGTGCCCGATCCGGCGAGGGTTGCGACGCCGCCGACCGCGCCGACCTCCCAGGCACGCGGCGACGGACGCTCGGGAAGGGCGACGTCGCCGCGGTAGACCGCACCGGGCGTCGGCACGCCCGAGACGGCCGGGATGCCGGGCTTCTGCAGAAGACGCCGCGGCGCGAGCGGCGCGGTCCGGCACCCGGCGAGTCCGAGCACGACGAGGGCGGCCCCCGCCGCCGCTCCCAGGCGCCATCCCATGGGCCGTCCCTCCGCGAATCGCCGGAATCTAGCATCCGCCGCCGGTTGAATCCAAGGTGGCCGATGATCGGGATCGGTTTCACCGCTACACTCTTCCGCCCGCGCGCCCCGGAGGAGAGCCCGCCATGCCCGTTCGCCCTTCCCGCCGCGTCCCCACCCTCGCCGTCGTCCTGACCCTGGCCCTCGTGGCCATGGCCGCGCGACCCGCCCCGGCGGGCGAGGACGTGAACGCGCTCGCGATCAGCACCGGCGAGGCCACGGGGACGATCGCGACGCTCACGATCGCGAATCCGACCGACGACGAGGTGACCGTCGCCACGGGGCCCTACCTCATCCCCGCGGCCGGGCCCTACCAGCCGTACCTCGTGCCGAACCCGGGGCAGGTCGCGGTGGCGCCCGGCAAGGTGATCCAGGTGCCCGTGCGGGGCTACTGCGTCGATTCCCACCGCCGGGCGGTCCCGAAAGGCGTGCCGCTCCCGCCGTTCGACACGTGGGTGAAGCCGGACCCGGCGAGCGTGCCGAAGCGGGGCACGGTGCCGAGCGCCGCGAAGGGCTATCGCCCGCGCAGGGATCTGCCGCCGCGGTCCCACCTGGAGGTGCTCCCGACCCCGACCACGAAGGAGGAGGCGGACGCGCGCCGCGACGCCCCGGTGCTCCCGACGTATCCGGGGACCGACCGTCCTGTCCGCTACGAGCTCGACGTGGACGCGCACCCGACGGAGGCGGCCGGTTGGCTCCTGGCCGGGTACACGCGGATCGACGAGACCTACGACCGCCTGAAGGAGGAAGGCAGGATCCGCACGCCCGTCTCCGCGCGTCCGGAGCAGGAACGCGAGGCCGTGCGACAGCAGGCCACGTGGATGCTGGCGGGCGCCCTGTCGGGCAAGCCCCATACCTACGAGGAGTTCAAGGGCAACCTCGAGAAGCAGTACGAGGACAAGACCGGCGGCTCGATGTCCTCCGCACCGGAGCCCGTGAAGAAGCAGTTCCAGGAGGGCTCGGAGGCCCTCTGGGACACGTTCCTCCTCGTGGGGACCGAAGCGAAGGTGCTCACGCCGGTGAAGGTCGAGACGCCGGAGTCCACGCCGACGGAGGAAGTGCCCGGCGGGTGCGCCTTCCGGAAGAACATGCGCGTTCGCCCCGGCAACACCGACTTCAAAGTGGACGACGAGTACGGAGACGAAGCGAAGCGCGAGGCGCTGCGCAAGGCGTTCACCGACCTGCACGAGGACTTCGGAGCCGCCAACGCCGGGGGGGGAACCTTCTCCCAGCGTCGCCAGCCGGCCTCGGCGTGGGCCGTGAACGAAGGCCTCGCCATGGGCGGCTACGCCCACGCGCTGTGCAAGACGATCATGCTGTCCGCGAACGGGCGACCCGCCGACGCCGTGTGGCGAACGGAGCCGCTCGTGGTGAAGGCCGGCTCCCTCGTGGATCCGAGCGAGTTCACGCTCTCGGTCGGGGGGAAGGACTGCACGACGATCGTCGTCGGCGCGGTCGGCGGCGTCCTCCAGGCGCGGGCGGGCGGTCGCGATCCGCTGGGGGGAACACGGACCGCGATGAAGGTGATCGAGGCGCTGGGCGACCTCGCGGCGATGGCGGACCCGGCCGCCGCGATGGTCTGGTCCTCCCGCGATGCACCCTGGGCCTCCATCCCCGGCGGCAACGAGGTCGCGTCGGCGATGGGCATCGACAAGGTCTGGAGCGAGCTCATGTCGAAGGACCTCGACGCCGCGTCGCTGGCCTACGGCGAGGCGCGGGCGGTCCTCCTCGGCAAGATCCACGAGGGTGCGGCGGCGGACGGCACGCGACAGGGTGCCGACTACGGCCTGCTGCTGGCCGCGTCCGCCCAATCCACCCTGTCCGGGGAAGGCGACGTGGCGTTCGATGCACACGCCCTTCCCGCCCCCAAGGGCGCGCCGGCGCTTCCGACGGGCGGTCCGAACGGACTCTCCACGGCGATCGCGCCGGGGATCATCACGGACTGGCATCCGACTTCCCTCACGGCGAAGGTCCACACGTTCGTACAGATGGCCTGCCACGCCCAGAAGAACGGGATCGTGGAAGCGACGCTGGAAGGCCAGCTGGGCGTCGCCATGGTGGCGCTCTGCATCTGCCCCGACGGCACGGTCCAGTGCGAATCGCTCACCTACTCGGGCCTCTTCCTCGACGAGGAGGGTGCCGAGGGCAAGGCGAAGCGCGCGAGCGCGGACCTCGACGCCATGATGCAGGACCTCATGGAGGACGTCTGCGGCGAGCAGGCGGGGGAGTACGCCACCGCGGCGGGCCAGACCGCGCTCCGCAAGCGCCTCGCCTCGATCATCGCCAACTGGACGCTTCTCAACGGATCCAGCCCTCGGGACCCGGCGCTACCGAACCAGGCATGGGGATCCTTCCGGTTGACGCCGGACGCCTTCGGGATGTAGGAGCGGCGCCGATCAGCCCTTCTCGTTGGGGCGGTAGAAGGAGAGCAGGTTCCCGTCGGGATCCCGGGTGACGTACTCGCGGATGCCGTACCACTGGTCGGTCGGCTCCTGGAGGATCGGCGCGCCGGCCGCGCGGGCCTTCGCCGCGTGGGCGTCCACGTCGTCCACGGCCACGTAGGTGGTGACGGCGCCGGGAGTCCCGACGCGCTCCCGGATCTCGCCCCACAGCGGCGAGTCGTGCTCGCCGCCCTCGGGCGGGACGGAGCCGACCATCACGGCCTGCTCCCCGAGGCGCACCTCGGCCCAGGCCGGCGTTCCCTCCTCGGGCCAGCGCACGGCCACTTCGAAACCCAGTGCCTTCGTCCAGAAATCGAGGAACTCGGGCACGTCGGACGTGAAGAAGTGAGGCTGCAGGCGTTCGGGCACGGCGACCTCCCCGGGTCGTCAACGGCGGACGACCTCGACATGGCGAAAGGCTACCGTGCCCAAGAGGGCGACCAGGGCCACGTGCCCGTGGGCGTACGCGGGGGTCCTGGCCACGGAGCCGACTTCCTCGCCGGCGACGAAGGCCGTGACGCGGTCGGAGCGGAACTGCAGCTCGAAGATGTTCCAGGCGGACGGGTCGATCCGAGCGCGGGTCTTCGGGGGCCGCGCGTTCGGCGCATCCGCGTTCTGCGGCAGGTCCGCCCCCTCGACGAGGACGACCTTCTTGCCGACCAGGCCGAGCGAGACGTTCTGGTGGTAGCCGTTCCACGCGCCCTGGAGCAGGAGCACCGCGCCGCCGCCCTCCACGACGCGCGCCTCCAAGCGGAGGTCGTAGTTGCCGGCGAGGCGTTCGTTGGTGCGGCAGACGGCCCAGACGTCGGCCGCCCGCCCGACGATCGAACCCTGGGAGACGCGCCAGTCGGGCGCCTGGAGCCAGGTCCATCCCGTCGCGTCCCGACCGTTGAACAGCGGCGTGCCGGCCTCGCGCACGCCCAGCTTGCCGGACAACGCCGTGACGTCGGGGCCCTCGGGGCGGAGCACCGAGGCGTCCTTCCAGGCCGCGCCGGCGGCGACCGGGTCGTCATCGGCCCACTTCTGCGCGAGTCGCGTGCAGGTGGACACGTAGTCGTCGATGGTCTTCTCGAGCCGCCGACCGTAGCGGTCCTTGCGGCGTAGGAGCTTCTCCACGCGCTTCACGTCGTCCGCGAAACGCTCCCGGGCACCGGGCTGCTCCATCACGAGGTCCATGAAGCGGCGCAGGTACTCCAGCCCCTGGCCTTCGCGGTCCGCGCCGAGGGCGGCCTCGCCGAGGCCCGCCACGCCGGGGAGCCAGGTCGGGTCCGCCGCGACCGCCCGGCGATAGGCCTCCGTGGCCTCGTCCCATCGGCGGCCGCGGAGTGCGCGTGCCGCCTGCGTCGGGAGGTCGACCACCTCCTCGTCCTCCGCGACCACGCCCAGCGACAGGAGGAGCACCCAGAGCAGCACCGCCGCGCGGAGCGTTCGGCGGCGGGCGGCGCTCATCGAGGCACCCCCAACTGCAGCCAACGCACGTCCACGGAGCAGTGGGCGTGGACCACGGCGATGCCGCCGGGAAGCTCGTCGGACGTGGCTTTCACGCGCGAGACGAGGGGTTGACCGTCCACCCAGAGGGTTGCGCGGCCGTCCTCCACGACCACGGCCAGGCGGCGCCAGGCGCCGTCGGCCGCCGCGGGCAGGTCGGCCTGGCCGAGCAGGCGGATGTTGCCCTCCACCGACTCGTCCACGACGGCCTTGCCGCGGGAGAGGAAGGCGGAGACGCTGCTGCGCCCCCCCATGCCGAAGACCACGCCCATCATCGACGTGGCGCTCCCGCCGGTCCGGCGGCAGTCGATCTCCAGCACGTACCGATCCCCGAGGTCGATCGTCCGGACCGGCCGGGCGTACGCGGAAGCCCCTTCGCGAAGCTCGAGCATGCCGTCCTTCCCGTCCTCGCCGAACGTGCCGTCGGCCAGGAGGTCCGTCCACCGGGCAGCCCAGTCCGGCGCGTGGCGCCGCTCGCGGACGACTTCGAGAAGGCCCGGCGCCTCGGCGCCGACGGCCTCGAGGATCGACGCGGCCTTCGGATTCGAGGGGTCCACCTTGCGCACCGCGAGCGCGGCACGGCGCGCGAGCCCCGGGTCCTCCTCCACGCTCCGCTCGGCGATCGCGAGGCAGTCGTCGACGAAGTCGGCACGCCTGCGCGCGAGCTCCTCCAGCGGAGTCTCGCCTTTGCCGACGGCGCGGTCGAGGGCCCCGGGGACGACGAGAAGGAGCGACAGGAGAAGGATCCTCATCGCCGTCGTCCGCCGCCCTCGATCTTGCGCCGAACGTCGCTGTCCGAGATGTAGACGGCCAGCTTGGCGGGCGTGTCGAAGCTCCGGCCCGTCACGACCTCCAGGTAGGCCCGCAAGCCGCGCGCGACGTCGGGCCGGGCGCGCTGCTTGTCCGGGTGTCCGAAGCGGACCATCCACGTCGCTTTCGCCGTGGCGTTCGTGCCGCCGAGGTCCACCACCGCGCCGGTCTCCCACTGGTACTCCGTGGGGTACATGCGATAGAGCTCGAGCACCGCGGGCAAGGCGCTCCATTCCTTCCACCGCGCGAGCGTCGCGAGGGTCGCCGTCACGAGCTCGTCGTCGGGATCCTGCAGGAACGGCGTCACGTCGGGCTGCGACTTCTCGGGCGTCCAGCCGAGCGTCTCGAGCGTCGCGAAGAGCGCGACGACCATCCCCGCGCGCTCCCGGGTCTCTTCCAGCTTCGCCCGAGCCTCGGCCGACACGCTGTCCGCGCCCCCGGTCCGGGGATCGACCAGGAAGCCGGCATCGCCCTGGCGAAGGCGCCGCTTCGCCGCCTCCGCCTCGCTCCGAAGGCGGTCCGCGAGCCCGGCCACGACGTCCGCGGCGAAGGGCGCCTGGTGCGCCAGCGTCCGGACCGTCGCCGTGAGGACCCGGTTGTCGTCCTCGCGTCGCAGGAACCTCAGCAGGCGGTCGGCCACCCGCTCGTGGACGACCGTCCCGAGCGCGCGGACGGCCTCGATCCTCCCCTGGGGCTCCTTCGCGCGGGAGGCCTTCCCGAATTCCCGGATGGCCTCGCGCGCACGACGGGCACCGGCGACGAGGGGGTCGCCGGCATACGCCCCCCCCGCCGCCGTCAGGAGAACCAGCGAGGCGACGAGCCATTGCCGGAACATGCGCGGCAAGGCAGCAATCCGTGTGCCTCCTTCGGCCGTCCTGCCGGCGCTACACCCGACGCCGTGCGAGGCCCGACGCAGGCGGGGTGGGCGTCACCGCCCTGCCGCGGCGGGTGTGCCGGTAGCGGTCTGGTAGCATCCCGCGGATGACGGACGGACGGCACCGCGCGCGCGCCCTCTTCCAGCGTCCCCTGCTGGATCTCGTGTTCCATGCGGCCGCGGTGCACCGGGAGCACCACGATCCCCGGGCGGTGCAGCGGTGCACCCTGCTCTCGATCAAGACGGGCGGATGCGCCGAGGACTGCGCCTACTGCGCCCAGAGCGCCCGGTACACCACGCCCGCGGAGCGCGAGTCGCTCCTCGACCGCACCCTGGTCCGGGAGCGAGCGGAGGCGGCGGCGGCGGCCGGCGCCACGCGCTTCTGCATGGGGGCGGCGTGGCGACAGGTCAAGGACGGCGCCCCGTTCGAGCGCGTCCTCGGGATGGTGCGGGACGTGGCGGAGACCGGCATGGAGGTCTGCTGCACGCTGGGGATGCTGACCGCCGATCAGGCCCGCCGCCTCCGCGAGGCAGGACTCACGGCGTACAACCACAACCTGGACACGTCCGAGCGCCACTACACCGCAATCGTCACGACCCGGACCTACGCCGACCGACTGGAGACCCTTCGGAACGTCGCCGACGCCGGAGTCTCCGTCTGCTGCGGGGGCATCCTCGGCCTCGGCGAGACGCGCGACGATCGCGCCGACATGCTCGCGACCCTGGCCGCCCTCGACCCCCAGCCGGAGAGCGTGCCGATCAACGTCCTCGTCCCCGTCGAGGGGACGCCGCTCGCCGACGCCCCGCCGGTGGACCCCTTCGAGGTGGTGAGGGCCGTCGCCGCCGCGCGGATCCTGATGCCGCGCGCGCGGGTCCGCCTGGCCGCGGGGAGAACCGCCCTCACCCGCGAGGCGCAGGCGCTCTGCTTCCTCGCGGGCGCCAACTCGATCTTCTACGGGGAGCGCCTCCTCACGACACCCAACCCGGACGAGGACGAAGACCAGGCCTTGCTTCGCACGCTCGGGCTCGAGGGGTCGGATGCCGTCGCGACTGGAGCGTGAGGCCGAGGCGGCGCTCGGCCGGCTCGAGGCGGCGTCCCGCCGGCGTCGCATTCGGCCTCCGGCGGGCATCGACTTCGCGAGCAACGACTACCTGGGCCTGAGGCGCGACCCCCGCGTGCTGGACGCCGCGCGCCGCGCGCTCCTCGAGGAGGGGCTCGGTGCGGGGGCGGCGAGGCTCCTCCGCGGCGATCATCCCTCCCACCGGGCGCTGGAAGATCGATTCCGGACGCTCGACGACGCCGAGGACGCGCTCCTCTTCCCGTCCGGCTTCCACGCGAACCTCGGGCTCCTCGGCGCGCTCCTCGACGAGCGGTGGACCGTGGTGAGCGACCGCGACAACCACGCGTCGATCGTGGATGGCTGCCGCCTGGCCGGGGCGCGCGTCGTGGTCGTCGATCACGCCGACGCGGAGGCCGCAAGCCGCGCGATTCCGGACGAGCGGACGGTCGTCTTCACGGAAGCCGTGTTCTCCATGTCCGGCGACCGGGCGCCACTCGTTGCGCTGACGGAGATCTGCGAGCGCACGGGCGCCGCGCTGGTCGTGGATCGCGCCCACGCACTCGGCGTCGTGCCGCCCGAAGGCCGACCGCTGCTCCACGTGAACCCCTGCGGGAAGGCGCTGGGCGGCGCGGGAGCGGTCGTCACGGGGCCTCGCGCCGTCGTGGACCTGCTGCGTTCCCGGTGCCGGACCTTCCTGTTCACGACGGCGACGGCGCCGGCGATCGCCGCCGGCGTGCTCGCGGCCCTGGAAATCGCCCTGGCCGAGCCATGGCGCGGCGAGCGCGCGCTCGCGCTGGCGAGGCGGATCGATTCGAGTGCCGTCTCCCCCATCGTGATTCGCCCGTGCGAGAGCGACGCGGCCGCGCTCGCGGCCGAGGAGGCGCTGGCCGGGCGTGGATACGACGTTCGCTGCGTCCGGCCGCCGTCGGTGCGCCGGGGGTGCCTGAGGATCTCCGTCCACGCCGACCGCACCGAGGACGAGGTGGACGGCCTCGTGGGCGCGTTGAAGGAGGTCTCGTGACGCGCACGGGCTACTTCGTCACCGGCACGAACACCGGCGTCGGCAAGACGACCTTCTGCCGCGACGTGATCCGCCGCCACCCGGAGGTGACCTACTGGAAGCCCGTGCAGACGGGCTGGCCCGAGGACTGCGACACCCGGACCGTCGCCGCACCGCACGCCCTCCCCGGCCTCCGTTTCCGGAAGTCGGTGTCCCCCCACATCGCCGCCGCCGCGGAGGGGAGGACGCTGACGCTGGAGGAGATGCTCCGGCCGCTCGCGGGCCACGAGGGCCCCCTGCTCGTCGAGGGAGCCGGCGGGCTGCTGGTGCCGCTGGCGCCGGGGCTCCTCCAGACGGACCTCGTGGCCGCGGTGGGCCTGCCGGCAATCGTGGTCGCTCGTGACGAGTTGGGTGTGATCAACCACACGCTCCTGACGCTGGAGGCGCTTCGCGCCCGGGATCTCCCGGTCCACGGCGTGGCGCTGGTGCCGGGGCCCGAGGGGCGCGGCCCGCCGGGAAACCGCGAGAGCATCGAGGCCTACGGCGCCGTGGCCCTGATCGAGGACCTGTTTTGAACTGGATCGAACGAGATGCGCGACGGCTGTGGCACCCGTACACCCAGGCCGCCACCGCGCCGCCTCCGCTGCCCGTCGTCGCCGCCGAGGGCGCGTGGCTGATCGGCGAGGACGGAACGCGCTACCTCGACGGGATCTCGTCGTGGTGGGTCTGCGTCCACGGACACGCCCATCCCCGCCTCGCCGACGCGCTCCACCGGCAGGCCCGCACGCTGGAGCACGTGATCTTCGCGGGGATCACCCACCCGCCGGCCGTGGAGTTGGCCGAGAAGCTCTGTAAGCTGACGGGGCTGGACCGCGTCTTCTACTCCGACAACGGGTCCACGGCCGTCGAGGTCGGGCTCAAGATGGCCTTCCAGTACTGGCGGAACCGCGGCGAGACGCGCACGCGCTTCCTGGCGCTCCCGCACGCATACCACGGCGATACCGTCGGGGCCATGTCGGTGTCGGGGGTGGCGCTGTTCCGCGACGTCTTCGAGGATCTCCTCTTCCACGTGGATCGGTACGAGGGCGAGGTGGACGACGACGTCGCGGCCGTCCTCGTGGAGCCGATGCTCCAGGGGGCGGGCGGCATGCTCGTCCACCCGCCGGAGCACCTGCGGGAGATCGCGCGTCGCTGCCGCGATGCGGGAGCGCTGCTCATGGCGGACGAGGTCCTGACGGGCTTCGGCCGGACGGGGCGGATGTTCGCGTGCGAACACGCGGGCGTCCGCCCCGACCTGCTCTGCCTCTCGAAGGGCCTGACCGGCGGCACGCTCCCCTTCGCCGCGACCCTCGCCACGGAGGACGTCTACCGCGCGTTCTGGAGCGAGGACCGTACGCGCACCCTCTTCCACGGTCACTCCTACGCCGGCAATCCCCTGGGCTGCGCCGTCGCGCTCGAGAGCCTCGCGCTCTTCGAGGAGAACCGCGTCCTCGAACGGGCGCAGGCCATCGGCCGCCGTCTGGAAGCGGGCATCCGGCGCCTGGAGGGCGAGGTGCGGGAGGTCCGCGGCATCGGACCGGTGTGGGCCGCCGAGTTGGCGGGCGAAGCGGGCTACCTCGCGACGGTGGGGCCCCGGATCACGGAGGCCGCGCTCCGTCGCGGCGTCCTGCTGCGACCGTTGGGCGACGTCGTCTACGCGATGCCGCCCCTGTGTCTCACGGACGACGAGGCCGACCACCTCGCGGCGACCCTGGTGGAAGTCGTGCGCGAGGTGGCGTAGGGAGCACGGCTATCCGCACCCCTTGCCGGAGAGGCACTCCTCGGGCTCTTCGCCGTCCTTCGTCTTCTCGGGCTCGGCCGGCTTGGGAGGCATCGCGGCGCCCTCGGGAGCGGGCCACGTCGCGGAGCGGATCCTGAACTTGAAGTCCTCGATCGCGGTCCCCTTCGTCTGGAGATGCGAGACGAGGTAGAAGAGCCGCCGTCGCGCCTCGCCATCCGGGCCCTTCGGGACGTTCGTGAAGCGCTGCTTCAGGAAGTAGGGCGCCCAGGCCTGGGAGTAGAGCGTCGCCCGGCAGTGGAGCTTGGACGCGTCCACGCCCTCGGGCAGCGTCACGCGGTAGGTCACCACGTCGGAGCCGCTCCCGTCCCAGTACTCGGGGTCGTCCTCCGTCTCGTGACCGGGCCAGGTGGCCTTGACGAACGCGGCCGGGACCTCCGGACTCGGCCCCTCCTTCGACCACCCGATGGGGAGCAGCCGGTTGTCCTTCAGGTGGTGCGCCCGGCGGATGAAGCTCGTCGTGATCTGCCCGTCGCCGTCCGTCGCCAGATCCTCGTAGACCTGGACCTGGTTCGTCTTCGTGATGACGTCGTGATGGTGGTGGTAGCGCTGATCGACGAGGAACTCCTCGGGGAGGATCTTGCCGTCCCAGTCCACCAGGACGCCCACGCCGTTCGTGCGTCCCGACGCCCAGTAGACGCGCTCACGGCCGTCCTTCTCGTCGTAGACGTCGAACTCCAGGAAGAGGCGTCGGAAGCCCACGCCGCTCGGGAGGCGGTGACCGGTGAGGTTCGTCACCTTCACCTTCGCCTCCAGCCGGTTCGCGTCGGTATCGACGCCGACGATCTCCACCTTCGCGGTGTTCTCGCGCGCGTTCGTGACGAAGTTGTCCAGCGCGAAGTCAAGACCGTTGGTGGCGGTCTCGAAGTCGCCCATGCGCACGCCGAGGGTGTCCCCGAACTGCCGGAACACCTCCCCGAGGAAGACGTTCAGGCCCTGGAGCGTGTGGCGGCGAAAGCCCTCCTTGCGGTAGGTCGTCGTGAAGTCCTCGAGCGGGAGGCGGTGGTCGGCCTCGGGATAGTCCTGGTCCTCGATCGTCGCGATCTTCGTCTGGATCGGGTCCACGCGGATGGTGCCGTCGCGGCTGTGGTACTCCGTCCGCATGTGGCAGTCCTGGCAGTTCCTCGACTGCGGCCCGGGCTCACCGAACTCGGTTTGGTAGCGGCTGTTCAGCCACTCCAGGTAGGTCGCCTGCTCGATGCGGTGGAGGAATCCCTGGAAGTTGGGGTTCTTCTCGGAGGCGAGCAGCTGCTTCACCTCGTCTTCGGGCATGTCGTCGTCGCCGGGGGTGGCATCGAGCGGCCGGTCCACCACGGGGAGGTTGACGACGTGGCAACTGCCGCAGAGACGGGAGGACTTGATGTACGTGCTCTGCTTCGGCTCGAGCCCCGTAGCGGTCTTCATGGGCTTCGTGGCGACCTTCTCGAAAGGCCCGTACGCCTCGCCGACCGGCCCCACGGCGAACTGGCCGGTGATGTTGTTCGCAAGGAAGTCGGCGATGTGGTCGTAGTCCTTCACCTGACGGTGGCAGACCAGGCAGCTGATGCCGTCGCGCATCATCGACGCGTATTTGTTCCGGGGATCCTTCTGGTCGGTGATGTAGAACCAGTCGAGCTGGAAGTTGGCCTTCTCGCTCCAATACTCCTCGCCGACGCCCTGGTCGTGGTCGAAGGCGCGCTTGCCCGTGGCGCCGTGGCAGCGCAGGCAGGTGTTCACGAGTTGGTCGCTGTAGAACTTGCCCTTCTCCGCGCCCAGCCGGTCCTTCAGCATGGACATCTCGCTCTCGATCTGGGCATGGAAGACGGGATCCCGGCCGGCGAGGCCCATCGGCGACCAGCGCCACTCCCCGTACGGGGAGACGTTCAGACCGCCCTTGTCGGTCTCCAGGAACATGATCGGACCGAAGGCGAAGCGGCTGTTGGCGCCGCTGTGGCACATCATGCACTGGTCCGACGTGATGTACTGCCGGCTGGCGTCCGCGTCCATGGGGAGGTGGTCGTTCGCCTCCGAGGGAAACGTCCGGACGTTCTCGGCCTTCACGCAGTCCATCATGTCGAACGTGGTCAGGAACTCGGCGTCGGGCGTGCACGGGCCCGGTTCCTCCCGCGCCTCGAACGCGGGAAGCTGGCGGTCGCGCAGATCGTTGTAGGGCTGGAGCGCGCGCGCGACGTCGCGCCACGTGTCATCGACGAAGAACTGGAGCGGGCCGCCTTCGAATCCCTTCACGTTGCGCAACGCGGCGAACGTCCCCTTCTCGGCGGAGACCGCGTGGCATCGGATGCACGCGAGGCCGAATCCGGCGTGGGGATAGTTGAAGGTCTCCGGCGAGTCGTGCTCCTGGCCCTTCCAGACGCTTGCGTAGAACCACCCGTCGGGGGAGCCGTGGGAGTCCTTGACCATGACGGTCCAACCGGGCGACGTCGGCGTGTAGAGCGTCGCGACCAGGTCGGCCTCCTTCATGTCTCGGTACCGGATCGCGGGAGGCTGGAACATCTCCTTGACGATCATGCCGCCATCCGGGATGGCGCCTTCGCGCGGGGCCTTCGGCCCCGCGAGTCCCTTCGCCTTTCCTTCCGGCCAGTAGTCGGGGTTGCCCGTCATCCAGTACATGACCTTGGGCGAGTAGAAGATGCGCACGGCCGGGTGGGTCCCGTAGTACTGCTTCTTGATGTACGGGCCGGTGTCCCGAACACCCTTGTCCATGATCCACCCGAGCCGGGTGGCGTAGTCCCGACTCAGGATGAAGGGGAAGAGCAGGTCCTCGTACTCGAAGAGCGTCTTCGTCGAGGGGAGCGGGAGCGGGTGCTCCTTCGCCTGGAGGCCCAGGGGGGTCGTGCCGGCGACCCTGTTGGCGGGCTGTTCGCCGGCCGTGGCGGTCCCCTCCGTCCACCGGCCGCGGCCGGTGAGGAGCACGGCCACGGTGAGGACGGCCGCGAGTCCGATCGCGAGACGACACATGCCTGGATTCCTCCGGAGGACGTCGTGCGCGCCCTGGGGGCGCGTCCCGGCGCGGAGTTCTACCAAGGATTCGAGCCGTGAACAGGGGCCGGGGCGCTGGGCCCCACCTCCTCCTCTCGCTATGCTCCCGTGACCCGGGAAGGACCCGGGCGGCGAGGACCCGTTCCGAATGGCCCAACTGGCGTTGCTCGTGCCCCTGCTGGCCATGAACGTCATCGCCTTCTTGATCGCGGGCCCGGACATCTGGGTCCACGTCGCGAACATCCTCTATCTCTTCTCCTACAGCGTCCGGGACATCCTCTGGCTGCGCGCCCTCACGATCGTGGCGATCGTGACCATGATGCCCTTCTACTTCACGTGCAGCGACAACCCGATGTGGACGCCGATCGCATGGCAGACGGTCTTCGTCTTCGTCAACTTCCTCCAGATCGTCCTCCTGGTCCGGGAGCGGTGGCCGGTGACGCTGCACGGCCTGGAGAGGGACATCTACGAGCGGGTCTTTCGTTCCCTCTCGCCCGGTGAGTTCCGGAGGCTCCTGACGCTGGCCGAATGGCGGGACGTGGACACGGGCACCCGCCTCGTCCGCAAGGGGGAGGTCGTCCGCGAGATGCTCCTGCTCTGCGACGGCGCCGCCGTGGTGGTCGTCGGCGACAAGACGATCGCCCACCTCGAATCGGGACAGTTCATCGGCGAGATGAGCTTCCTCACCGAGGCGAAGGCCAGCGCCGACGTGGAGGCCACGGCGCCCTCGAAGCTCGTCGCCTGGGAACAGGAGAAGCTCAAGGCGTTCCTCGAGCGCCAGACCGCCGTCGACTACAAGCTCCGCGGCACGCTCAACCGCGACATGGTCCGCAAGCTGAAGGCGGCGGCGCAGGAAGGTAGTTGAGGCGTCGGAGGGGCGCTACCGCCGCACGACGGTGTAGGGGATCGCGGGTAGCACGCCGAGCGAGTAACGGCGCTTCTGGATCTTGCCCTGCTTCTTCCCGTCCTTCTTCTTCGGCCGGATCTCCCTCTCGACGAAGGCCTCCACGATGAGGTTCTCGACGCGACCGCTCCTCTCGGCTTCCCGGCCGGCCTTCACCTCTACGGTGAAGCCGTCCCCCATGGCCTTCACTTCCCCCACCGTGATGCCCTTCGGCGGAGCGATGGGCTCGAAGCGAAGCTCCATCACGGGCACGCGCCCCTTGACGTCGAACCGGGCCCGCGCCCTGCCCCCCAGGGGGACGCGGATCGGTTCCTCGTCGTGGAGCAGGACCCGCGGGATGTTCCGGTTCCCGCCCTGGACGGCGCAGACGAGCTCCTGGGCAGGGACGATGTGCCGCCACAGGAACGCCTGCATGACGTCGTCGGCGGGGGTCACGGGCCGGACGACGTCCTGCCCCCCCACCTTCGTCCGCCCCACCAGGTGGAGCTTCACGGGTCGGGGAAGCCCGTGACCGGGAGCCGTGAGCGTCATCCAGATCTTGTCCTGGCCCGCAGGGAGGAACCCGCCGACGAGCTCGAGTTCCTCGGGGCCGTCCGCCAGCTCGACCTCCACGTCCTCGTCGAAGCCGTCGTGACGGATGGCGTGGATGGCGATCATCGCCGCGCGTCCGGCCGGGATGTTCACCGTCGAAGGCGTGCAGTAGAGATCGACGTCGGGGCGCGGCTCGCTCACGCGGAGCCGGTAGGCGTAGGCCGGTCCGCCGTGGGCCGTGACGTCGGCGATCCGGACGGTGTAGCGCCCCTTGGCCGGGAGCTTCGCCATCAGGTACGAGTCGGCGTGGTGCGTCTGCAGGCCCAGGGCGCGAACCGTGAGCCCTTCGGGGACGTGGTCGTCGTTCCAGGCCACGACCTGGCCGTCCTCGCCGACCAGCCGGATCACCGAGTCGAGGGGGGAACCGAGCACCCGAGCCTTCACCTCGACCGCCACCTGCTGACCGCGGCGGCCCTCGAAGGCGTAGGCGTCCACGTCGCCCGAGGCGTCGATCCGGCCGTTCATCACGACGGGGAGGGTGATCGCCTGCGGCTGGTCGATGCCGTTCGGCTCCGCCTCCACGGCTTCGGGCAGGTCGTCCACGGCATAGGCGACGCGGTTCGTCCGTCCCGCTCCGCCGCCCCACGCGGCCTCGCGCACGCCCCCCGTCGCGCCGCCCGTGTCGAGCGGCAGGCGGTGGAGTTCGAGGTTGTCGCCCTGCACCTGGGCGAAGGTCAGCTCGCCGCGCCGACCGCCGAGCGGGAAGACCCGCGTGATGAAGGGCAGTTCGCCGATCGAGAGGCGGTAGACGAAGTCGTCCCGGCCGCGGGAGATGGCGTCCGCGATCTGCACCTCGTACACCCCGTCCTTCGGGACCTCGAAGGTCAGGACGGGGTCCGGGTCGTACCGGTAGTCGTCGGCGTAGGCGACCTCCTTCCCCTGGTCGTCGTAGAGGGTGAGGACCGCCTGCATCCAACCGGGGACCGAGTCGGCCTGGAAGGGGACGAGGGCCCTCGCCTCCGCCCGGAGCACGAGCTCCTGGCCCTTGGTCGCGCGGAACCGGAAACGGTCCTCGTCTCGCGGGAGGATCTGTCCGTTCACGACGACCGGCGTCTGGTAGACGTCGTTCCGGCCCCACTCCGGACGCAGCGGCTCCGACTCGCGGACCTCCGGGATCGACCCGACCTGGAAACGGATCGGGTTCGAGACCCCCTGTTTCGTCTCCAGGCGGAGCTCGCGGGGGCCGGGGTTGACGGTCGGCGCGATGGTCACGTCGAGGTAGACCGACTCGGCGATCGCGCTCTTGCGCTGCAGGGGGTCGATCCGCACGAAGAAGTAGCGCGCGATGTCCTGGAGTTCCTGGAGGCTCTTCGACTCGAGGTCCTCGAGGAGGGGGTGCTCCGGGAGCTTCACCTCCTCGCCGTCCTTCCCCGCCGGCGGCTTCCGCTCCCGGGGTGCGCGCTGGCCGGTGGCGACGCCGCGCTTCTTCTGGATCAATGCCACGAGGCGCTGCTGCAGCAGGCGGCGCTGGGCGGCGTCCAGGTTCCGCGGCGGGGGGACGTACATGTCCACGACCGCCGTGACGCCCTCGCCCGAGACGTGGGCGTAGACGATGTTGCGGAGGAACTGCCCGCCGACCTTGACCTTGAAGCGCGTCCCGACCTGACCGCCGGCGGGGTAGGCGTAGCCGATGTGGGGCTCGTACCGGTTCGTGGGCTGCTCCGCCCCGCGAACGGACGGTGCCCCCAGGACGGCCAGGAGCAGCAGGAGCGGGACGAGCCGGACTCTCGTCACGTGAGCTCCCGGAGCCGGCCGACGCCCCGTCCCGTCTTCGAGGGCGGCTGCACGGTCACGTCGAGGCCGCGCGGGTTGGGCAGCGGACCGTCCGGGTCGATGCCCAGCAGCTCGTGCATGGTCGCGAACAGGTCGTGCGGCGCGACCGGGCGCTCGACCACCTCGGTGGCGGTCTCGTTGGTCTCGCCGACCACCCGCCCGCCCTGGAAGCCGCCGCCGGCGACCAGGACCGAGAAGGCCTGGCCGAAGTGCCCCCTCCCGCCGTTCCAGGGCTCCTCCCACATCACCTTCGGCGTGCGGCCGAACTCGCCGGTGCACCAGAGGATCGTGCTCTCCAGCGTCCCGCGCTGGTGGAGGTCCTCCAGCAGGGCGGAGAGCCCGCGGTCGAAGTCGGGCAGCCGCTGGCGCATCGCCTCGAAGTGCCGCTTGTGGGTGTCCCATCCCCCGACGTTCACCGTCACGTAGGGGACCCCCTGCTCGACGAGACGGCGCGCGGCGAGGCAGGACTGGCCGAACGTGGTCCGTCCGTACCGATCGCGGACGGCGTCCGTCTCGGTCGTCAGGTCGAAGACCTTCCCCGCGTCCCCGAGGATCAGGTCGTAGGCTTTCTCCTGGGCCTCCTTCAGCTTCTCGAACGCGGGCTCGCCGGGGAGGGCCCCGCCGAGGGTGTCGAGCTTGCCGAGCAGCTCCCGCCGCGACTTCTGGCGCTCGTCGCTCACGCCATCGAGGACGATGCCCTCCACGGCAAAGCGGTCGCGGCGCGGGTCGCCGCCGGTGACGAAGGGCTTGTGGGCGAGCCCGAGGAAGCCCTCCACGGCGAAGCGCCCCTGCGGGCGGGTGAGGACGACGTACGGCGGGATCATCCCGCGGTAGCCGTGCTCGTACCCCTTGAACATGGACACCACGGCGCCGAAGGACGGGAAGACGAGCGCCTTCTCGCCCTCTCCGGTCCGGCGGCCGGTCTGCATGGTGTAGGCGGCGGTCTCGTGCCCGTTGATCCCGTGCGTCATCGAACGGATCAGCGAGAATTTGTCGCCCTGTTCCGCGATCATCGGCAGCGATTGGCCGATGCGCATGCCATTCGCCTTCGTCGCGACCGGCTGGTCCAGGGGACCGCAGTAGTCGCGTCCGGCCCCGGGTTTGGGGTCGAACGTGTCGATGTGGGACGGGCCGCCGGCCATCCAGATCTCGATGACCGCCTTGGCGCGGGGCTCGGCTCCGCGGGGCGTCTGCCGGGGCGAAGCCCAGACCCGCGGGGCTCCCTTGGCCACGGCGACCGCGGCGGCGGCGCCGAGCGCGGTCCGCGCGACGGCTTCCCGGCGGGTGATTCTCTCTTGGCTCATGACACGTCCATCCAGCCTAGGCCTAGTGTCGGTACAGGAACTCCTTGGAGTTGAGCAGCGCCCAGGCGAGGTCGATCGCCGCCTGGGACGGGTTGCGGCCGGGGCCCTTGAAGTAGGCGGCCGCGGTGTCCAGCTCCCCGGCCGTCGGCGTGCGGGAGAGCAGGGCGAGATAGAGCGCCCGGATGAGGCCCAGGTGGTTGCCTCCGGAGGCGCGGATCAGCCGCCTCATCCAAGGGCTGCGCTCCAGGCGCTGCTGGACCTCCGTCGAGTTCAGCAGGAAGAGGCGTTGGGCGCTGGTCGGCTCGTTGTCGCGCTCCGACTCGTAGCCCGTGTCACGGGAAGGCCGCCCGAACATCTCCAGGAAGGGACTCGTGATCGTGCCGTCCTCCAGCTTCACGGACCGCTTCATGTCGGGCAGGATCGTGAACGGCTCGGGCACGATGCTCTGGTAGGTCTCGCCCCGGTCGTCCAGGCGACACAGGGCGTCGATCAGCACCTCGGCGTCGAGGCGGCGCACGAGATAGTGGGCGAACTGGGCCTCCGCCTCCGGATCGCGGCTGCGGGGGATGGGCGAGGCCTGGTAGGTCCGTGAGTTCAGGATCAGGCGAAAGATCGCCTTCAGGTCGTAGTGGGCGCGGACCAGCGCCCGCTCGAGGCAGAGGAGGAGCGCCGGGTTCGACGGCGGGTTGTCCGGCCGGATGTCGTCGGGTTCCTGGACGATGCCCCGCCCCATCAGCCAGTACCACACGCGGTTGGCGATGGCCCTCGCGAAGTACGGGTTCTGGTCGTCGATCAGCCAATCGGCGAAGACCGTCCTCGGGTCCACGTCGGAGGGGACGGTCACCTCGCGACCGTCCGGGAACACGGCGTGGAGCGGCGGGGCGGGCGCGGGGTCGTGGACGAGGATCTCCTCCTTCCACTCGGCCGTGGGCTTGAGGAGGAGCCTCGAGAAGAACGCCGCCATGCCCTCGCGACGTTCCTTGGACCACTTCTCGAACCGGACGCCCATGAAGGTGAGGGCCACCGCCGCCGCGCGGTCCTCCGGGGAGTTTCCCTGGATCGCCCGGAAGAAATTCACGGGCGCCACGCGGAAGTTGCTGCCGCTCGACGTGAGGAGTGCCCGGACGAAGCGGTCGTACGGCACGTCGTCGCGGATCGCCTCGAAGATCCACCGGTGGTAGGCGTGGACCCCGTTCGGCCAGAGTTTGATGGGGAACTCGGCCTTGACCCGGAGGAGGTCGCCCCACTTGAGGGTCCAGTAGTCAACGAAGGCGGGATGCTCGAGCAGCTCGTCGATCAGCCGGGCGCGGCGATCGGTCCGGGGGTCCGCCAGGAACCGCCGCACGTCCCAGGGCTCGGGGAGCTGCCCCAGCAGGTCCACGTAGAGCCGGCGGACGAAGACCTCGTCCGAGCAGGGATTGGCGGGCTCGATCCCCCGCTTGTTCAGCTCGGCCAGGACGCACGCGTCCACGATGTTCGCCGGTTGAAAGCCTGTCCCGGTCTCGAAGGGAATCACCGGACCCGCCGCCTCGTCCGCCAGGGCGGGGAGGGCGAGGAGGGCAAGGAGCAGCGGCCAACCGAGGAGTCGTGTCATGGCCTCGGGCGATTGTCCCTCCAACTGGGCCCTCGTGCGAGCCCTACCCCTGGAACCCGGCCCGGCCGGCAGGGATGCGGCCGGTAGGATGTCGCCCGGCAGGAGACCCCCATGAACACGCCCCCCCCGGGAACGCAGCGCTCCGGCGGCGCGCTGAAGGGATGCCTGATCGTCGGCGGCATCCTCGTCGTGATCGTCGTCGGCTGCAGCTACTTCGGCTTCCAATACGCGAGCAAGAAGCTCGAGGAGGTGGTCCAGCATCGCCTCGAGGCGAACCCCGTGGCCAGGGAGCATCTGGGAGACATCAAGGAGGTGGACTGGCAGGTCTCCTCCACCCGGCCGGCGCCGAAGGAGGCCGGGAAGGACCTCCAGGTCTTCCTCTTCGAGGTGACGGGCAGCAAGGCGAACGGGACCCTGGCGATCGTCATGCCCACCGACAAGAGCGAGGCCCTGGAGTTCACCGCCGGCACGCTGACGATGGACGGGGAAGGCGGCGAGAGCTTCGACCTGGACCTCTCCCCGCCCGACAAGGAGGAGACCCCGGCGAAGGAAGGAACCCCCGCGAAGGAGGGATCCTCGGAGGGAGCGCCTCCGGGGGAGACCCCTCCCGACGAGGGCGACGGCTAGTGTGCCGTGCCGCATGTTCCTATCCATGAGGCCGTGCGGCACGCTGGCCTGGGGGCGATCGGCCCCCTTCGTCCTCCTTGCGTACGGTCGTACGCGGTGTCGTCCTCACGGGGCCTCCGCTCCCCATCCAGCGCGCCGATCGGAGGCGAACGCCGCCAAGGGACACCCTCGGGGGTCCCCACGGGCGTCTTCCTCTGCACACGACGTTGCGACGCAGGACACTAGCCGTCCTACTTCCCGCCCCCGGCGTTGCCGGCGACCTCGTTCGACACCATCTCGCTCACGAGGCTGATGGTGCCTGCGACCTCCTTCTGGATCTTGATCGGCGGCCCTGGGAAGTCCTTGGCGAACCAGAACTTGTTCGTCCCGGGAGGCATCCCGCTCTTGGTGACCTGCACGTCGTAGCGCCACGCGTCGAAGCTGCCCGCCTCGAGCACGACCTCGTCGTCGGTGATGGTCGTGTCCTTCGCCGGGAAGGAGTAGCGCGCCTGGAGTTCCTTCCAGGTGTCGTGCTCGGTCCTGGGCGTGCTGATCGGGGACCCGTCGAGCGCCGTCATGCCCAGGACGACGTCCACGCCCTCCTCGTCGGGGTCCTGGAAGCGAATGACCTGGAGGAAGCCCTGCCGCCCCCCCTGGGTGATCCGCAGCGTGAGGACCCGGCCGTCGGGGCAGCCGCGCCGGATCTCCTCGGCGGTGAAGGGCGTCGGCGCGTCCCCTTCCCGCAGGACGTGGACGGGGGCGGCCCGCGGTTCGTCCCGCGCGCCGCAACCGGGCGCCGCGAGGCAGGAGGTCAGCAGGAGCAGGAACCACGATCGGGAACGCATGGCGCACACCATACGGCCGGTAGGATGGGCGGGTGAGGCAGGCGTCCCCGGTGATCTTCGCGGTCCTCGTGTGCGTGTTCGCCGCGTTCTCGCCCCGGGACCTGTGGCCGCCGGACGAGCCCCGGTACGGCGAGGTCGCCCGCGAGATGCTGCAGACGGGGGAGGTGCTCGTCCCCTCGCTCGGCGGCGAGCCCTACGCCGAGAAGCCGCCGGTCTGGTTCTGGATCGCGGCCGGCCTCTCGGTCCCGTTCGGCGATGTCACGCCGGTGACGGCCCGACTCGCCGCGGCGCTGCTCGCGGCGGGCGCCGTCCTCCTCGCGTGGCGGATCGCCCGGCGCTGGTTCGACGATCCCTCGATCGCCTCGACGGTGGCCCTCTTCTTCGCGAGCTCCGCCGTGGTCCTCTGGTACGGCCCGCGGGCCGGCCTGGACATGCCGCTCGCCTTCTTCGTGCTCCTGGCCGTGGACCAGGGATCGCGGTGGTGGGAGACGGGGCGGCTCGGGGCCGCCGCGGCCTTCGGCCTCGCGTGGGCGCTCGCCGTCCTCACCAAGGGCCCGGTGGGCTTCGTGATGCCCCCGGTCGTGCTGGCGGGGGGCGCGTGGGCGACCCGGCGGCCCCCGCCGAAGAAGATCCTCTCCTGGATGGTCCCGCCCCTGCTCCTCGTGGGGCTCGGGCTCCTCTGGCTGCTTCCCGCGATGGCGGCGGGGGGCGACGCCTACCGGGAGCGACTGCTCGGACAGCTCCTCTCTCGGGCCTCCGGCGAGGGCGAAGGGCACGTGCGGCCCGTCTGGTACTACGCCTGGCGCTCGTCCTACCTCCTGCTGCCCTGGTCGGTCCACCTGCTGGGAGGCCTGCTCCTGCTCCTGAAGCCGCGGTCGTGGCCCACTCGGTACCGCCAAGGGCTCGGCGCCGCGGCCGCCGGCGGCTTGGGGATGCTCGTCCTGCTCTCCCTCGTCGCGACGAAGCGCGAGCAGTACCTCCTCCCGCTCGTGCCCTTCATCGCGATGCCGGGCGCCGTCGCGCTCCACGACCGCCGCTTCCCCCGCCTGGAACGCGTGGCGGACCGGTTCGCACCGGTGCTCCTGCTCGGGCTGGCGGGGGCGTGCGTCGTCGCGCCGTGGGTCGCGGGGGACCGGCTTCCCCGCGCCGCGATCCCCGCCTGCCTCCTCGTCGCGCTCCCGCTGGCCTGGAGCGGGGCGACCGCGCTCCGGCGGGGCCGATCGCCCGAAGCCCTCGTGGGCCGTGTGGCCGCGGGGTTCCTCGCCGCGGCGGTGGCGCTCCACGTGGCGGTCCTCCCCTACCTCGACCGGACGAAGTCGTACGCCGCCGTCGCTCGGGCCGCGGACGAGGCGGCCGGCCCGGGCGGCGTCGCCTACGCGTGGATGGGCCAGCCCGGGAACCTCCTCTGGAACCTCCGCGCCCGGCCGCTCGCGCACCTGGACGGCGCCGACGCCCTCGCCCGCGCGCTCGCGCCGGGGGCGCCGAGGATCGCCGTCGTGCTCGAGGAGAAGCACTGGCGGCGCCTCCTCGAAGAAGGCGCGGACTCCGACTCCGCGCGGGCGAAAGCCCTCCACCGCGCCCGGATCGTGTGGCGGAGCCCGCAAGGCCGGCGCGGGCTGCTGGTCGTGACGAACGCGCCCTGAGCCGGCGCCTCACTTCCGCGGCCAGTGGATCTCCGCGAGGGAGCGCCGCCGGACGGCGCGGCGCACGTCGCGGAGAAACCGGGGCCCGTAGAACTTGCGGTCGAGCAGGACGAGGATCGCGTCGCGCGCGTCCGTGTCGCCGATCGCCTCCGCCCGCTGCAGGAGTTGATCCCAGATGTCGAGGTCCCCGTACGGGATCCGGCGGACCTTCACGCGGTGGAGATCGAGCGGCGCGGGCAGCGGGTTCAGCTCCGGCGGGATTCCGGCGAGCCTGAGCTCGAAGGCGAGGCGCACGCACTTCACGCAGCGCCCGCAGTTGAGGCCCACCCGCGGCCGTCCCGTGACGTCCACGCAGACGCACAGGTCGCGAACCGCCTCCGGCTCCTCTTCGAAGATCGCCGCGAGCTTCTCCGGGCGTGCGGCCTCGAGCCCGTCGATCTCGTAGCCCATGGCCGGCGTGGACCACGCGGGCTCCATCGACGGGTGCGACGCGACGGGGCGCGTCACGGCGAGGGTCCAGCTCGCCGGGATCAGCAGGCGCCCCAGCGGCGGGTGGAGCGCCCGCCCGATCCCCACGAGAAAGCCCCCGAACCACGCCTCCGTGGGGAACTTCCGCCACGGTCGTCCCAGGGCCTCGAGCGCCTCCCGCGTACCATCGACGATCCCCGCGCGGAAGTTCGTGACGACCGGCAGCACCTCCACGCCGAAGCGCGACGCCGTCGCCCGCACGCTCGCGTGGACGCGTTCCCAGGCGGCCTCGTTGTCGAGCTCCATCTCGAAGCCGCGGATGTGGACCAGGTGACGGATCGACGGGCGCCGCCGCAGCAGCGTGTACCAGGAGTCGATCCCCGAGGAGAACAAGCTGCCCGTGGCGTCGGCCCCGGGCGGTCGGGCCTCGTCCGCGAGGTCGGCCTGCACCGCGACCCTCTGCATGCGCGGATGCCACTCGAGGAGCGCGGGCACGACGCGCGTTTCCGCCGCCTCCAGCAACTCGCGGGAGACCCTGGCCTCGATCACCAGGTCCTCGTGGAGGGCCATCGCCGCCGTCAACAGCGAGGCGAGGAGGGGGTCCCCGGGCGCCGCCAGGGCGCCGCCCGGGGTGGGGCGTCGTAGGAAGAGCGCGCTGTCGCGTCCGGGGAGGGCGTCGAGGGACAGACGAGCCGACAGCTCGTGTCCCTCCGCACAGGGTCGGTCGACGACGTCCCGGACGATCACAGCGACCTTCTACAGCAGCACGAGCTCCGGGACGAGCTTCACGGGCCGCGCGAGGTTGTAGAAGTTGGGCGAGGTCGCCATCACCATCTCGTGGATCTCGCGCATCTGCTCCTCGGTCCCGTTCGACCGGATGCGGACCTGGTAGCGGATCTCGGGGTACCCCGCGGGGACCTCGGGGTCCAGGCCGAGGAAGCCGCGGAGGTCCAGGTCGCCCCGGCTCTCGATCTCCAGCGACTCGATCTCGATCCCCTGCATCGCCGACAGGGCGACGTAGCCGACCGTCATGCAGGCGTTCAGGCCCGCCATCAGGAGTTCCTGCGGGTTCGGGGCGGAGGCGCCGCCCAGCAGCTCCGGCGGCTCGTCGGCCGCCATGCGGAAGGACCGGGGCAGGGTCTCCCCCGCCATCGTCCAGTCCTCGACCCGCGCCTCGGACCGCGTCCCGCCCTGCCACCGCGTGGCGACGCGGAAGCCGACCCGGCCGTTGGCCGCGTCCTTCTCGACGTCGGCGATCACGCCGCCCAAGCGGTCGGTGTCGATACCGTTCACCATTCCACGAATCTGGGTAGCCATCGTGCTCGTCTCCCGTGACGACCCGCGCCCGACATGGACCCGGCACTCGCCACGGGGAGGAAACTCCGAACCGCCCGGGCCGCCGGACAGGGACCTTCCTCGCACGTCCGCTGTCCACGCCCGCCGGCGCTTCGGAGTTGAGGCACCGGCGCGGGGGGTCGGTCCTCCGCCCGATCCAAGGAGCGAGGCATGGACCACGAGAACACGTTTGCGGAGTGCCTGCGGGCCTCCGAGAGGATCGACTGGCGCGTGGAGGACCTGATTGGCGGCGAGAACCGCCTGGACTTCGCCCGGCCGTTCCTTCCCGAAGGGCTGGCCCGGGTCGAGGAGCTCGCGTTCCTCTCGCCGCGCGAGCGTCTGGCCCTCAGCCAGATCCGCGGTCACGAGTACCTGACCATGTTCGGGCTGGTGGAGGAGTTCATCCTCCCCTTCGTGCTCGACCACGCCCGCAAGGACCTGTCGTCCGACGACCGCCGCACCCGCGCCTTCCTGTCCTTCGCGGAGGAGGAGGCCAAGCACATCCAGCTGTTCAAGGCCTTCCGCCGGGCGTTCCGCCGGGGCTTCCCCGTCGAGTGCGAGGTGATCGGCCCGCCCCAGGCGATCGCCGACGCGGTCCTTGCGCATCCGACGCTCTCCGTCGCCCTGCTGATCCTCCACATCGAGTGGATGACCCAGCGTCACTTCCAGGAGAGCGTCCACGGCGACACCGAGCTCGACCCGTGCTTCGAGAGCCTGCTCCGCCACCACTGGATGGAGGAGGCCCAGCACGCCAAGCTCGACACCTGCATGGTGGAAGAGCTCGTCCGGACGATGACGCCCCAGGAGATCCGGGAGGGTTTGGACGGCTACGCGAAGATCGGCGCGTTCCTGGACGAGGGCATGATGCAGCAGGTGGAACGGAACCTCCAGAGCCTCGAGCGCTGGATGGGCACGCCCCTCGGCTTCGACGAGCAGGCCGAGTTCCGCGAGGTCCAGCGCGACGCGATCCGCTGGACCTACCTCGAGAGCGGCGCGACGCACCCCCGCTTCACCGAGACGATGACGAAGCTGGAGTCGATGGCCGCCGCGCCGGTCGCCTGCTGATCCGAAGCAGCGTCGAGGCCATGCCGCGCCCGGCCCTCCCCGCGGGGGCCGGGTGCGCACCTCCCGGCAACCCGTCAGGGAAAGTCCGTGCCCTCCCTCAGCTCGACGTCCACGTCGGGCGGCAGCGCCTTCCGCAGCGCATCGAGGACCGGAGCCAGCGCGGCGCGGGAGGGCGGATCCGGGGGGAGGATCCGCAGGGCCACCAGCGCCCGTCCCTGGCGCCGCACGGGGAAGGCGCCTCGTGCCTGGACGGTCACCTCGCCCACCGCCCGCAGGGGCACCATGGTGCCTCCCGCCGCGATGATGCGCAGGTCGCCGAGGTCGCGCGTCGCGCCCGGTTCGCCGCCGTAGTGGAGACGCGCCGGGACCTCGCGACCGTCCGTGAAGAGGAGCAGCGGGAGCGGGAGCCCTTCGCGAACGGCTCGCACGAGCCGCTCGACCGCGCTTCCCTCGAGCCCGTGCGCCGCGAGACGCCCTTCGTCGAGGTGGACCGCCACCGCCGGCGCGCGTCCCAGGCCCGCGGGCGAGAGGAGCGCCTCCGGCAGGCTCTGCGAGAGGCGCCCCGTCGCCTTCTGGAGCGCGTCGGCCAGCAAGTCCGTCCGGGGACTCGCCAGCAGGATCGTCCAGCCGGGGGCGAGGCCGTCCGCGGCGAGCACCTGCGCGCCCGGGACCGCGGCGGCGAGCCGCCGGACGAGAGGTCCCGGCTTCGGCGTGTCGAAGACGAGCCGCACCGGGGTGGCGAACCCGGGAAGCACCCCGTCGGCGTCTCCTGCGACGCCCAGCACGTGGCGGGCGGGAAGCTCCGCGCCCGAGAGGACCCGCCATACCGCGTCCAACGCCCGGGACGGTTCCGTCCCCTCGGGCAGCTCGAACCGGACCTCCCGCCCCGGCTCCAGTACCGTCGCCTTCACATCCCTTGCGAGGAGGGGCGACGTGTGCGATCGGAGCCAGGCCGCCAGCGCCCGCCTCGTCACGCCGACCGCCTCGGGGTGGACGAGGAGCGTGCGCACCACGGCCGGCCGGCTGTCGAGCACGCACACCATCGGGCCGGGCGCGCTCGCGAGGCGCAGCTCCGCCACATCGGCGAGACGCGTCTTCGCCCCCAACGACAGACGGCCCGCATCCTGGATGCTCCCCGGGGAATCGCGGGCCCCCAGGGCGTCGAGGGCCTCCAGCGCCTGCGCGAAGGAAAGCCCGTGCGCCGCGAGTCGCTCGGGCGAGAGATCGATGACCACTTCCGGTTGCGTGGCGCCCCAGGAGAGGACGCGCGCGATCCCCGGGAGCCGTGCGAGGGACGCGTCCGACGCGCGCACCACCTCGGAGAGATCGTCGGGACCGAGTTGCTCCGATGTGAAGGCGACGAAGAAGGCCTCTTCCGCGGGGTCGGTGAAGAGCTCGATCCGGCGGCCCGGCGCGGCGAGCCCGGAGAGACGAGCGCGCACGCGCGTCCCGGGATCCTGGGCTCCTTCCTCGAACGCGAGCGTCAGGGAGACCGAGCCGTCGCGCACGGTGGTCTGGATCGCCTCGAGCCCGGGAGCGGAGGCCAGCGCCCCCTCCAGGGCGGGAACGACGTCGCGTTCGAGCGCCACCGCCGACGCTCCCTCGACCTGGACCCGAACGCGGACCGTGCGGCCCTCCTCGCCGGCCCGGCCGGGCCGGGGAGCCCAAGCGAGGACCAGCGCCACCAGCAGGAGGAGGCGAACGGACCGCATGCAGGGTCTCCTCGTCCCGGAGCCGGCACCTGACCACGCAGGGGAGGGTCTCGAGCCGATCGGCACGATCGCAACGCCGGGTCCCTTCGGACTCGGTACCCCGTGTGAGGACGTGCTGCGGGTGGTCGGGGTGCTCCGGAAGGTCGGCATCGAGCGCGTCCGCTTCGAAGCCAACTTCCTCCCGATCCTCGACGCCAAACGACCGCCCCCGCTCCCACGGTGAGGCGGGATACCCGCAGTCACTTCGGGGCGGACGGATCAGATGGCCGGCGGGGCCATGTTCATCTTCGACCAGTCTTCCTGGGCGGGGCCGTAGATCCCCGGCGGACGGAGTCCGGCCTGGCGCATCAACACGGTCATCTGTCCGACGTGGTGGACCTCGTGTTCGACGAGGGCGGTCAGCGTGAAGCCCCGCTTCCACTTCGTCCCGTACAGATCGTCTTCCATGTCGAGCGTGTCGTCCGTCCAGTGCGCGGCGACCTGTTCGAGCAGCGACCGGCTGGCCGTGCGGTAGCCGTCGGCGATCGCGGAGGCGGTGGGGGGAACGGGAGCGTCCTCGGCGGGTCCGGCGGGCCGGAGCCCCGTCTTCCCCATCATCTCGGGCACGGTCTGCGCCAGATGCCAGCCGATGCGTCCCAGGGTGCGGTGCCCGTCGGCGACGGCCTGCCCCAGGGACGCGTCGGTGAGGGCGTCGAGCACCTTCTGCGTGCTCTCCGAAAGCTGCCGGTAGTGGGCGAGGAAGTCGTCGGCGCGTCGGTACATGAGGGGTCTCCTGCGGCGTCCCCAGCTTGCCCGATTCCAGCGGTGGGCGAAAGCCCTCTCCGCGTGGAGGCACGGCCGACACGGGGGATGGGCCCGGCAGGCAACGGCCCGCCGTCGTTCCACCATCCCCGTGGAAACACGGCGTCGCCGTTCGTCCGGTAGGGCAGGTCGAGATCCTGGCACACCTCGGGGCGGAGGTCGGGGCCGAAGACGTGGTGGTCGATCCCGACGACCTGCCCCTCCTCGATGTCTCTCTCGTCCGCAGACGGCGGTGTCCCGGCCGTCCCCCCTACCGCTGCGGAGAGCCTGCGTCGCGCCCGGGAAGCCGCCATCTTCACGGAGGCCTCGGAGCAGGCGGGGCCACGGAAGGGCCGAGCCCGTCCCGCAAGAGCCGGCTCGTGGCCTCCTCGCGCGGACGATCCCGCAAGAACGCGCCAACCGCGCCTTCGAGCACCGGCGCCTCCGAGGCCGCCCCCTCGTTTGGTCTCGAGGGCGGCTGCTCGTCGGCGATCATCCGGCGCGTCTCGCGAAGGTCGGCGGGCGGCTTGCGCGCCGAGCGATTCGCGCCCCCCTCTACCGCCTCGCCTCCGTCCCGCCAAGCGGCCCGCTCCGCCCCGGGTTGCGCTCCCGCCGTCCCGTTTCCTGCCGCAGGTGACGTCAGCTCCGGTCCCGCCCGCTCGTCCTGCTGGGTGGAGGCCGAGCGTCCGGATCCACCGGTCTGCTCCGGCGCAGGGTCTCGACGACACCGTCCGCCAGGGCAACTCGGGCTACCGCGACTCGGCGTGGACCGCGTCGTCGGCTCCGGACCCGACAAGAAGGGGGAGGACCCGCCCTACCACGGCCCCGCCCTCGTTCCGGGCGCCACGTCTCGAAGCGCGGAGGGCTCTCGCCGCCGGACGGCGCGGAGCGCCGCCCTACCCGAGTCCTTCGCGGACCGCCCTGGCGCGGGCTTCGATCGCGCGGGACGGGCGGGCCTTGGCGAGATCGGAGAGGGCCCTGGCCAGGAGGAGGCGGGGGGTGCTCGGCTCTCGTTCGTTCAAGGTGACCAGGAGCTTCGCCGGGTCCGTCTCGTCCAGGGCGGCGAGCCATATGCGGGCGAGCATCGCGTAGCCGACGGCCCCGGACTTCTCCAGGGCCTCGCGAGCTTCCTCCTGGACGGGACGCGCGTCCTCCGGACGTCCCAGGCGCAGGAGAGCGGCGCCGCGGCGGAGCCCGGCGACCCACCGCTCGTGGACGAGGCCTGCCGCGCGGGCGCGCTCGCCCGCGCGGGTCCACGCCTGCAGCGCCGCGGCGTCGTCGCCCCGCGCTTCGGCCAGTTCGGCCCTCGTCGCCTCGAGACCCGCGTCCTCGCGGGCGATGTCCCGCCCCTGTAGCCACGCCGCCGATTCGTCGATCAGGACGCGCGCCTCGTCGGTTTCGCTCGCCTGTGCGAGAAGCCGGGCCAGCGAGAGTGCCGTGCGCACCTCGAGAAGGGGCTGGCCCAATGCCGCCGGCCGGGCGTGGGCGCTGCGCGCGACCTCGACGGCCTCGCGGAGTCGCCCCCTCGCCTCGGCGCATCGCGCCCGCGCGTCCAGGGCGTAGACGGCCACATCGTCGTAGCCGGAGGCCTCGGCCATCCCGTGGGCGAGGCGGGCGTGGCGGTCGGCCCGCTCGAACTCGCCCAGCCTCGTGCAGACGGAAGCGATGTTCACGTGCGACATCGCCTCCTGGCGGCGGAGGCCCTCCTGGTGATGGATCCGGACGAGGCGCTCGAGGATCGCGAGCGCGTCACGGAGGTCGCCGCCGACGTAGGCGATCTTGCCGAGCAGCAGGAGAGCGTTCGTCTCCGTGACGACGTCGCCGTGGAGGTGCGCGACCGACGAGGCCGTCTCCAGGAGCGCCCGTGCGCGAACGAGGTCCCCGCGCTCGATCTCGATCGCGCCCAGGATCTCGGACACGTCGGCGACCAGCTCGGGGCTCTCCGTCTCCTTCGCCAGGGAGAGGGCATGCTCCCCCATCGCCGCCGCCTCGCCGAGCCGGCCCAGCTCGGAGAGGCTCTGCGCGAGGAAGCTCCGGGCCCTCGCCTCCTGCCGTCGGTCGCCGTGTCGGACGGCCAGGGCCACCGCCTCCGCGTGGAGCTCGGCCGCGCGCGTGGCCTTGCCGACCGCGCGATACGCCAGGCCCAGCGAGGTCGTCACGCGGACGAGCATGGCCGGGTCGTCGAGACGGGAGGAGAGCGCGTACGCCTCCTCCAACGTCTCCAGGGCCTCTGCCGCGGAGGTGCTGCCGATCAGGACGATTCCGCGGGCGGCGAGAACCCTCGCCCTGTGCTCTTCCCCGATCGCGTCCCGGAGAGCGAGGACGCGGTCGGCGAGCCGCACGGCCCGCCGGCCGTCGCCTTGCAGGTGGAGGAACTGGATGGCCGAGACGGCGTAGGGCAGCGCCCGAGGCGGATCCTCGCCCAGCAGGAAGTGACGCGCGAGCTCGTGGTCGAGGGCGCGTGGGCCGTCCGGAGGGTCGTCGCCCGCGTGGCTCGCCTCCAGCTGCGCGCCCAGCGCGCTGTGGTAGGCGGCGCGAAGCGCGGGCGGCAGCTCCCCGTGGAGCACCTCGCGGACGAGGTGGTGCCGGAAGCGGTAGCGCGCCCCGTCCGGACGGACGAGATGGTGACCGCGGTCCAGGTCGTGGAAGGCCCGCAGACCCTGGATGCGGGGCACGCCCGCGGCATCGCACGCGACGACCGGATCGAAGGGGTCCCCGCTGCACGACGCGACGCCCAGCAGGTCGCGTTGGAGATCGGAGAGCGCGTCGACCCGGCCCCGCACGAGCTCCCGCAGGGAGTGCGGGATGGCGGGTCCCTGGCGGGCGCCGGAGCCCGACCGCGCGAGCTCCCGGCCGAACTCCACGAGGCAGTAGGGGTTCCCGTCCGCGTTCCGGAGGATCTCGCCCGGGTCGGCTTGGTCGGGAAGGGCCCCCCCAGCCGCCGACTGGAGCAGGCGGAGGGCGTCGTCGTCGTCCAGCCCCGAGAGCTGGATCCGCTCCCACGACCCCTCCACGCCGGGCCGGGCGGTGAGGATCCACAGGGCCGGGTCGGCGTCGCCGCCGGCCGCCGTCGCACGCCGGTAGAAGGCGCGCTCCTCCTCGGACGCTGCGTGGATGTCCTCCGCGACCAGCACGAGAGGGCCATCGCCCGCGCGCTCCCGCGCAGCGGGCACCAGGGCCCGAGGGTCGGACGCGCCGTCGGGACCGTGGACCACGACGATCGCGGGCGGTCCGCCCTCGCGGTCGGCGCCGATACGGTCCAACCACGCCGCCACGAGCCGGCTCTTCCCCATGCCGGCCTCTCCCTCGATCAGCACCGCCCGGCTCCCGTCCGCGACGGCGCTTGCGAATCGTCGATCGAGCTCCGCCAGCTCCCGCCCCCGCCCGGTGAAGGGGGCGTCCGCAGCGGCCAGCACCGGCAGGCGGCCCGCGCCCCGCTCGCGCCACCAGTTCGAGGCCTCCCCTTCCCGGAGGAGGGCCGCGAGCTCCCGCGCGGTCTGGAAGCGATCCGCCGGACGCAGTGCGAGGAGGCGTTGGAGGACGCGGGCGAGGAAGGGCGAGACGTTCTCCGCCGGTTCGACGACGCCCGGGGCGAACGCCCGTCCCGGAACGCGCGGTCGCCGCTGCCCCGGTTTCGCGTGCGGATGCCGGCCGGTCACCAGCTCGTGAAGCAGCAGTCCCAAGGCGTAGAGGTCGCTCCGGCCGTCCACCGTCTCGCCCTCGAGCTGCTCGGGGGACGCATAGAGGAGCGAACCGACGAACTCGCCCGTCCGCGTGAGCCGGAGGCTCTCCTCCTGGACGAGCGCCACGCCGAGGTCCATCAGTTTCACGCGTTCGTCGGGCGCGATGACGACGTTCTCCGGCTTGACGTCGCGGTGGACCATTCCGGCGGCGTGGACGGCCTCGAGCGCCTCGGCCACGCGGGCGCCGATCTCGCGCGCCAGGCGCTCGGAAACGGAACCCACTTCCTCCAGGAGGGCGTGGAGGTCCTGGCCTTCGACGTACTCCAGGACCAGGTAGGGCGCGTTCGCCCCCTCGACCTCGGCCACACCGGCGTCGAGGGTCTTCACGATCGACTCGTGGACCACGCGGCGACCGGCCGCGATCTCCCGGAGGAAGCGCGCGTGGAAGCCCGGGCGACCCGCGAGGTGCCCGTGGACGAGCTTCAGGGCCACGCGTGCGCCGTCCGGGGCGCGCGCCTGGAACACCCGCCCCATGCCGCCGCAACCGATGGGCCGCACCAGCCGGTACGGGCCGACGGCGGCGGGCGTCGCCGGGCGGTCCGGGGCGACGGTCACGACCGGCGGCTTCACGCCCTCGACGAGCGCGAGCACCGGGAAGAGCCGCCGGATGCGTTCGGCGAGGTCGGGATGCTCGCCGGCGTAGGCCTCCACGTCGGGGGACTCCCCGCGTCGGAGTCGCTGGACGAACTCCTGCCCCAGCTGGTCCAACCGCCGATCGATCTCGGGATCCTCGGTCACCGACCGCCCTCGAGCACCTCTCGGAGCCGCTCCAAGGCGCGGAGGTAGCGCTTGCTGGCGGCGTCCGAACGGATCCCCAGCACGTCGGCGGTCTCGGCGTTGGAGAGCTCCTCGAAGTGGCGCAGCACGAGGACCTCCCGATCCGTTGCGTTCATCCCCTCCAGCGCCTCCTCGAGCTGCCGCCGCATCTCCCCCACGACCGCGACGCCGCTGGGCGTGATGCCGGTGGCGGCCAGGCGGTCGGCGAGGGCCACCGACGTCGCGGCCGGGCCGAGCGGACGATCGAGGGCCACCTGACGCCGCACGTCGCGCTTCTTCGTGCCCGCGTGGTGACGATGGAGCTTCAGCAGCCGCTGGGCCGTGATGAAGCGGATCCAGAGGAAGAACGGCATGCGGGGATCCGCCAGGTAGTCGCCGAGGCGGTCGGCGATCTCGAGGTAGGCCTCCTGCAGCACGTCGGACGCCCCGACCCTCGGCCGGAGGGCCGGATCCATGCGGAGCGAGACCATCCGCTCGAGGCGGGCCCGATGGCGCTCGAAGAGCTCCCCCAAGCGCTGCTGGCGCTCCGGGCCGGCGGCCTCGAGGGCGGCGAGATCCGGATCGCGAGGGTTGGCGCTCAGAAGTCGAACTGGACCTGGGCGACCGGGGAGACGAAGAAGAGCCACCGGGCGTTGCCGTCGTCGGCGGGGTCCAGCCGGCCGGCATCGGTCGACACGCCGATCAACTCCACGCCGCCCCGCAGGCGCCAGTGACGGTTCAGCCGGTAGCCGAGGCCGAGCTCGGCGAAGCCGCCGAAGCCGGTGTCGTCGTTCACGTAGTCGTCCGTCCAGAAGTAGACGGGACCGAGGCCGGCGTACCCGAACCAGCGGCTGTTGTTGATGGAACGCTCGTACGTGGCCTTCACGCCGATGAAGTGGAAGCGCCCCACGTCGGTCCCCAGGTAGGGCACCGCCCCCACCACGGGCACCTCCCGGTCGAACTCGCCGGAGGTCGTCCGGTAGAAGACGTCGAGTCCCCAGCAGCAGCAGGGGGAGACGTATCCGACGTCGCCGCCGAGGTAGCCGCAACCGTCGCCGGAGTCGGTGCCGAACTGGAAGGAGTAGCCGCCGACGGCGCGGACGTGCCACGTGCCGCACCCGTTCTCGCAGGGGAGTCCGCACGGGTCGCACGGCGCGGGCGCACAGGGCGTAGCGCAGGGCGTAGCACAGGGAGAGCCGCAAGGCGTGTCGCACGGTGCGTAGTAGGTCGTCGCCTCGTCGGGCGCCGCCACCGGCACCATCTCCGTGACGACGCTCGACCGCTCGAGACCGGCCACGGCCACCGGCCGGTCGACGGCTCGACCGCCCAGCGGGGACGCACAGCTCGTCAGCGCGAGAGCACCGATCGAAGCAAGGAGCACGAGGACGGCTTGGACGCGGATACGCATGGCTTCCCTCCCGCGACGCCCCCTGCTGGGCGTCCCCCGACAGCATGCCCCTACCCCTCCGGGGAGAGGCGCATCCTGCACGGCAGAGCCTCCCCGTGAAGGGTCACGCTCCGGTCACGCCTCCCTGAGCACTCCACGCAGATCGGGTAGGGCCAAGGCCCCGGTAAAAGCTGTCAACTACCCCCGGGGCCCTGCAAATCGAGGATTCGTGTGACGTGGTTGCGGAAGGCGTCCTTGATCCCCGCCGCGGCCCGGGCATACCTTCTGGCGGGTCGGGAGGCAAGATTCGCCTCGGGCACGGCGTGCCGGTGCAGTGGTGGATTCCCGCCACGGAATGGTCACCGGCCGCCGCGACGTGGAGGAGGACTGGAGATGGAACGGACCGCACGGCTCCCTGCCGGAGCCTGGAGCCTCGTGGTGGTGTTCGCCCTGGCGTCGTTGGTGTTCCTCGGCAACCCGGGCTGCGGGTGCGGGGACGACGACTTCGGGCAGAGCGGTTCGCCGCGCTGCTGCTGTACCTTCGAGTGGCTTCCGCCTCGGGACATCTCCGACACGTCGATCGTGATCTCGCTCGAGAACGAGGGCGCGTCGCTCGACGCGGTGGTCGCCCCCGCCCTTCTCACCGGCGTGCAGCCCCTCGTGGGCGAGCGGTTCCAGGTCTGCGTCTCCCTGAACCACACGCTCGGGGACTCCGTGCAGGTGGTCCTGCGCGGCCAGACGAGCGGGACGGAATACGGGCGGGCCCTGCTCATCTACTCGGAGCAGTGCCGACCGACCATCGAGCCGCTGTCGAACAACCTGAACCTCGTCTCGATCGACTGCGGGGGCGAGACGCTCCTCTGCTGCTGCGACTTCGAGTGGCTCCCCGGGCCCAACGTCTCGGGCGACATCCTCCTCACGGCCGAGAACGTCTCGACCGGTCTCACGGTCCAGATCATCCCCAGCACCCTGACCGGAGTCGAGCCGGGTGTCATCGAGAACTTCACGATCTGCATCAACGCGGATCACAACCTGCTCGACGGATTCCAGCTCGTGGCCACGACCACGCCGGGAGGCCTGGAGGTCGGGAGGGAGCAGATCGTCTACCGGATGCCCTGCACCCCCGAACTGGGTGCCGTCGCCGGCGCACCGTCCATGGACCTCGCCAGCCCCGACTGCATCGGCGACCCGCTCCGGTGCTGCTGCGACTTCGAGTGGCTCCCGCCTCAGGGGCTCGCCGGGGACGTGTCCTTCACCGCGGAGAACGCGAGCGCGGGTCTGAACCCGGTCATCACCCCCTCCACCGTCACCAGCGTGGAGATGCAGAGCATCGTGAGCTTCACGATCTGCATCGACGGGAACCACAACCTCCTCGACAGCTTCGAGTTCGTCGCGAGGACGTCGCCCGGAGGTGTCGAGATCGGGAGGATGAGCATCACGTACCGGCAGCGCTGCACCCCGGACGTGGGCGACATCCCAGACTTCGGAAGCCTGAACATGACGTCCACGGAGTGCGGCGGCGAGGACCTCCAGTGCTGCTGCCAGGTCGAGTGGGTGACGGGAGCGAACTTCCCGACCACCAACGTCAGCTTCCAGCTCCAGAACGTGGACTCCTCGCTCCAGCCCGCGTCCGTCACGCCCGCGACGGCGACGGGTGTCGGCGCGAACCAGACGTCCCTCCTGCTCGTCTGCGTGAGCGCCCACCACACGACGGGGGCGACCATGGACCTCGTCATCACCGACACGAACACGGGCGGCGAGATCGCCCGGTTGCCGCTGAGCTACGACGAGTTCTGCACGCCGACCGCCGGCGACCCCACCGGCGAGGGGTTCTTCAACGTCATCTGCAGCCAGATCGCCGTGGCGGAGTCGCTCGCCCGCTGACGCGGGCACTCCCTTCTTGAGCCCAAAGGCCCTGCGCCGTACGCTTTCCCTCGTCGGGGGCGGCGGCGCGGGGGCTCTTCCTCGGCCGGCGCGTCCCGACGTGGGAGGAGGAGCGGCGATGAGACGTTCTGCACGGCTTCCCGCCGGCGCCTGGAGCGCCGTGGTGGTCCTGACCCTGGCTTCGTTCGTCTTCCTGGGCAACCCCGGCTGCGGGTGCGGCGACGACGACCTCGTCCGTCGCGGCGGAACGCCCCGGTGCTGCTGCGACTTCGAGTGGCTGCCGCCCACGTTCGTTCCCGGGGACGCGATCCTCTCCGCCGAAGGCGCTTCGCCCGGCCTCGACGTCACGATCTCGCCGAGCACCTTCACGAACGCGGGCACGCAGGGGGTCGTGACCTTCACGGTCTGCATCGATGCCGACCACGCCCTCCTGGACTCGTTCGTGCTCGTCGCCCGCAACAGCCCGGGCGGGACCGAGATCGGGCGCATGAGCGTCGTCTACCGGCAGCGCTGCACGCCGACGATCGGGACGATCGCCGGCACCGCGCCGTTGAACCTCGCCTCGCCCGACTGCGGGGGCGCCCCGTTGCAGTGCTGCTGCACGGTCGCCTGGTCGCCGACGGTCACGGTTCCGCCCGGGATCACGGCGAGCCTCGTGCTCGTGGATCCCTCGCTCGAGCCCGCCACCGTGACGCCGCTGGCTCAGATGACGGCGCTGGCCCCGCCGCTCTACTCGTTCGAGGTCTGCGTCAACGCCAACCACACGGTCCCCGCAAGCCTGGTGTTCGTGCTCTCGGACACGAGCGGCGAGATCGCGCGCCTGCCCCTCACCTACGAGACCACCTGCATCGCGACGCCCGGCGATCCCACGGGGACCGGGTCGTTCCAGCTATCGTGCGGCGCCGTGGACCTGCAGAGCGGCGACTGACCCCTTCATCTCGGCCCAGAACGCGGCGGCGATGGCGGCATAGCCGTCGTTGTTCGGGTGGAAGCCGTCGATCCAGAAGAGGTTCTCGTCGAACGGGATCGCCGACAGATCCACCCGCACGAATCCCCACTTGTCCACGGCGGCGTGGATCCGGTCGTTGAACGCCTGGATCCGCGCCGGCGTGACGTCCGGGTCCGGGTTCTGGACGAAGCTCGGCGCGAGGCTGACGTCCACGAGGTCCGCCACGAAGACCTGCGCCGTGGTGTTCTGGGCGAGGCCTGAGAGGAGGAGATCGAGCTCGGCGGCGAAGTCGGCGGGGTCCGCGCCGGCGATGACGTCGTTCGTGCCCGTCCAGACGGTCACGACGTCGGGGTTCGAGGCGATGGCGTCGGGCAACTCGCCATCCACCATCTCGCCGACCTCCCACCCGTTGTGCCCCAGATTGGTGACGACGACGTCGGACGCTCGCGTGGCGAGGAGGGCGCCGAGCCGGGGCACGTAGCCGTTCGAGAGCGGGACGGCGCCGACCCCCACGGCGTCCGACGCGCCGATCGCCGTGTAGGCGATGCGGCCCGCGGGGACGGAGGGCTTGTCGCCGCCGCCCCCGCAACCCACCGCGAGGAGGGCCAGTACGAGGAGGGAGAACGCGAACGATCGCCGGTGGGTCATGGGTTCATCCGGCCTTGCGGTCAGGGCCGTATCGTAACCCGGGCGAGATGACCGCGCGGCCCAGGACGTCGAAGAGGCCCTGGACGGCAAGGGCAAGGAGGATCGCGGGGATCGCGCCCTCGAGGATGAGCCCATCGTCGAACTTGCGGAGGCCGACCATGATCGTGAGGCCGTACCCGCCGGCACCGATCAACCCACCGAGGATCGACAGCCCGACGTTCCACACGGCGGCCGTCTGCACGCCGGCCAGGATGGAGGGCGCCGCGAGGGGCAGCTCGACCTGCGTCAGGCGCATCGAGGGGGGAAGGGCCAGCGCCAGGGCGGACTCGCGAATCGGCCGCGGGATGGTCGTGATGCCGGCGTAGGTGTTCCGCACGATCGGAAGAAGACTGTAGAGAGTCAGCGCGATGATCGTAGGCTCCTTGCCGATCCCGAAGATGGGAACGAAGAGCACCAGGAGCGCGAGGCCGGGGAAGGTCTGGACGGCGGAGACCACGGCGATGATCCCCTGTCCCCGGGCACCTGTCTTGGCCGCCACGACGCCGAGGGTGATCCCGAGGAGGATCGCGATCACCAAGGACGTGGCGACGAGGGTGACTTGTTCGACCGTGCGCTTGAATACGCGCTGGTACCAGGTTTCCGGCCCGGCCGGCTCCCCTTTCGCCCGCAGCGGGCGTCCCAGCACCTTCTCGAGAAAGGCCGCCGCCACCACGCCCTCGTCGCGCCCGTCCGCGTCGACGGCGGCGTTCATGGCGACCATCTGCTCCTCGTCGATCCGGCCGGCGAGGAGCCCGAAGGCCTCGACGATCGAGGGCTCCTGCTTCTCCAGGGCGGTGCGGTAGAGGATCACCGCCTCGTAGCGGGGGAAGTAGCCGAGGTCGTCCTTCAGGGCGACCAGGCCCAGGGTCCGGATCTTGGCGTCGGTGGAGTAGAGGTCGATCACGTCCACGTCGCCCGCGGCGATCGCCCGGTAGGCGATGTCGTGGTCGAGCCCGCTCACCTGCCCCTGGGGCAGGCCGTAGCGGCGGCGGAGGCCCTTCCAGCCGTCGTCGCGTTCGAGGAACTCGTGCGTGAGCCCGAACCTCAGATCCGGGTGGTCGCGCAGGTCGGAGAGCCGGGTGATGCCGAGCCGCTTCGCGGCGTCCTTCCGCATGCCCAGGGCGTAGGTGTTGTTGAAGCCGAGGGCGGGGCCGAGGCGAACGCCCATCCGGGCGAGTTGTTCGGCCATGGAGGCGCGGGAGGTGGCGTCCCGACCCGCCAGGATCTCCTGTTGGATCGTGCCCGTGTACTCGACGTAGGCGTCGATCTCGCCCGTGCGGAGCGCTTCGAAGACGATGCGCGTCCCGCCGAGGTCGTGGATGTGCTCCACCGGGATCTGCTCGGCCACGAGCGCTCGAAGCATCTCGCCGAGGATCACGCTCTCGGTGAACTTCTTGGAGCCCACGCGGAAGGGTCGCTCCCGGACCAGCAGGATGACCGCGAGGGCCACGATCGCCACGACGACGCCGGCGACCCAGTAGCGGGCTCGCACGCTCACGAAGCCGTTCTACCGATCGGCGTGCGCTGGTTCTCGACGAACGTCTCCACGAACGGCGAAGCGGGCGCGTCGAGGAGTTCGGAGAACGGCCCCTTCTGCTCGATCGTCCCGCGGTTCATCAGCACGACCTCGTCGCCGAGGTAGCCGGCTTCGTCCAGGTCGTGGGTGACCATCAGCACGGTCTTGCCCGTCGTCCGGGCGATGTCCCGGAACTCCCGCTGGAGCTCGTGGCGCACGATGGGATCGAGCGCGCCGAAGGGCTCGTCGAGGAGCAGGTACGCAGGATCGGGCAGCAGTGCACGCATCAGCGATACCCGCTGGCGCTGGCCGCCGGAGAGGCCGACCGGGTAACGGTCGAGACCGGCCGGGGGGAAGTGCGTGAGCTCGACGAGCGGTGCGACCCGCGCCTCGATCTCCTCGGCGCTCCACCCGAGGGGCCGCACCGCGAGAGCCACGTTCTGCCGCGCCGTCAGGTGCGGGAACAGCCCCCCCTCCTGGATGACGTACCCGATCCGCCGACGGACCTCGAGCCAGGTGGACGGCTCCACGACCGTCTCGTCCACGCGGACCGTGCCCGCCGTGGGCGTCTCCAGGCCGACGAGCATGCGGAGGAGCGTGGACTTGCCGCAGCCGCTCGGACCGATGAGCGCGGTCGTCCGCCCCTCCGGGACGACGAGGTCGAAATCGGCGACGACGGTGACGTCACCGAAGGTCTTGGTGACGTGCTCGAACGCAAGCATCGCGGGAGGATAGCAGCAAACCACCCGGCGAGGAGGGATCCGAGGAACGCCCCGACTCAGCGGGTTCCGACGCGTGCGAAGAGGGCGTCGTCGAACGTGTCGCCCGCCCCGACGTCGCCCTCCTCCAAGCCGCGTCGAAACCAGGCGACCCGCTGTCGCGAGGTCCCGTGCGTGAAGGAGTCGGGGACGACGCTTCCCCCGCTACGGCGCTGGAGCGCGTCGTCACCGATGCGAGAGGCGGCGTTCAGCGCCTCCTCGACGTCCCCCTCCTCGAGGATGCGGAAACGCTCGTCGGCGTGGTGCGCCCAGACGCCGGCCAGGAAGTCCGCCTGGAGCTCCACGCGGACGCTGACCTGGTTGGCGGCCGCTTCGCCGCCCCGCACGCGGGCCTGCCGGGAGAGGGTTTCGGCCCGGTCGTGGATCCCCAAGAGCTTCTGGACGTGGTGGCCGACCTCGTGGGCGATCACGTAGGCCTGGGCGAAATCGCCGGGCGCGCCGAGCCGCCTTTCCAGCGTGGTGAAGAACCCGAGGTCGATGTAGATCTTCTCGTCGGCCGGACAGTAGAAGGGGCCGACCGCGGCACCTGCCAGACCGCAGGCGGACTGGACACGGCCGGAGAAGAGCACGAGCGTCGGCTTTCGGTAGGTTCGCCCCGCCTTCGCGAGGAGTTGGCTCCAGACCTCCTCGGTGTCCCGGAGGACGACCGAGACGAACTGCGCCGCCTGGTCCTCCTCGGGGTTGGCCGGCCGATAGGACGCCGCCTGTCCCGGCCCGCTCACGCCGGAGAGGAACGCGAACGGGTCCCCCCCCAACAGCGCGACCACGACGGCCAGGACCAGGACGCCGGCGCCTCCGGCGACGACCCCCCTCCCCGTCCGACGGCGGTCTTCGACGTGTTCGCTTCCCCGACGCCCCTTCCATCGCACGGTCGGACCCTCCTCGTCAGGACACCCCGGGCTCGGGCCCGAAAAGCGCCAGCTTCGCGCCGGCGGGGTCCTGGATGACCGCGAAACGCCCGGCTCCCATGGCGCGCGGGCCGGCCAGGATCCTACCCCCCTTCGCAGCGGCCCGCCGGGCCGCCGCGTCCACGTCGGCGATCCGTACGTAGGGCAGCCACGCACTGGGGATGTCGGCGTTGGCGCCTCGCCGGTGGCAGATGCCCGTCACCGTTTCTTCGGACCCCGGGAGCTGGATGTCGTAGTCGTCGTACCCCCCCATGGAGTGGGGCTTCCACGACCACCCGACGACCTCCCCGTAGAAGTCGCGGACGGCCTCGGCGTCCGGGACGGTGAGATCCCACCACACGATGCGCCCGTTCTCGTCCGCGTTTGCCATGGGCGTCTCCGTCGGGGTGGGGTCAGAGGTAGATCGCGAGCTGCTTTCGGAAGCGACCGGCGAGGTCGTTGCCCGGACCGAGCAGTCCGAAGACGGCGACCATCGCCTTCCGCGCCGCGCCGTCCTCGAACGTCTTGTCGCGCTTGACGACCTCGAGGAGCGCTTCCAGGGCCTCCTCGTAGCGGCCCGCGGCGGCGAGGCAACACCCGAGCGCGTAGCGCGCCGCGACGTCGCCGGGATCCTTCTCCAGACTCGCGCGATGCGCGGCCTCGCCCTCGCCGCAGGCGGCGTGGAACGCCAGCGCCCCCCGCAGGCGCTCCCCCTCCCGCTTCTCGTCCTCGGCGTCCTCGGGGATGGCGTCCAGCGCCCGGCCGGCGGCCTCCGCGTCGCCGCGCGCCAGAGCGACGCGCGCTTCGAGCAGGCGCAGCTTCGGATCCTCCGGGGTCTCGGCGAGGAGCGCTTCGACGAGCGTCCAAGCCTCCTCGGCCCGCCCCGCCTCCAGGAGGGAGCGCGCCTTGGCGGCGGAGCCGTCCGCTCCCGCGTCGCCCGCATCGCCGGCCTCGGGGGAGCCCACGTGCCGGCTCAGGAAATCCCTGAGTTGCGACTCGGGCAGGGCCCCCGTGAAGCCGTCTTCGATCTTCCCGTCCTTCACGAGGTGGACGGTCGGGATGCTCTGGATGCGGAACGCCTGCGCGAGGGCGGGGTTTTCGTCCGTGTTGACGCTCGCGAGCACGAACCGGCCGCCGTACTCCTCGGCCAGCTTCTTGAGCATGGGCCCCAGGATCTGGCACGGCCCGCACCACGGCGCCCAGAAGTCCACGAGCACGGGGACCTCCTGCGACCGGCGGACGACGGCTTCCTCGAAGTCGCGGTCGGTAACCTCGATGACGTGCGGACCCACCATGGCGGCCTCCCTCCGGGAGAGGCGCAGGATACCTCCCGGAAGCGGCGACGGCGGGTATGCGGGCGAGGTCAGGAGAGGCGGGCGCGCCGCGACCCGACGGGAATCAGGTGCAGGGCGTCGACCCAGAAGAGCAGGAACACGGCGGTCGTCGCCGCCGCCCATCGAACCCATCGCATGGCGGACCTCCGCGACGGGATTAGCCTGATCCTCCCCCGTGCAGGCCGGATGAAGACCCGATGGGAATCCCCGCGATCCTGGGCACGGGGTCGCGACGAAAGGCGGCTGCCGTGCTCGTGGAGCTCGAGAAGGTCGAATTCGCCTACCCGGAAGGGGGCTTCCGCCTCTTCATCGAGCGGTTCGCGGTGGAGCGCGGCGAGACGGTGGCCGTCATCGGCCCGAGCGGGTGCGGCAAGACGACGCTCCTGCACCTCGTGGCCGGGATCGTCGTGCCGTCGAGCGGGTCGATCCGCGTGGACGGCGTCGAGATCTCCGCCCTCTCCGACGCGGCCCGCCGCGCCCACCGGATCCGGCGCATCGGCCTGGTGTTCCAGGAATTCGAACTGCTCGACTACCTCTCGGTCCTCGACAACACGCTCCTCCCGTACCGGGTGAGCCCCGCGCTGGGCCTGGACAAGCGCGTCGTGGATCGGGCCCGGAGCCTCGCCGAGGACCTGGGGCTCGGCGACAAGCTCCGGCGACGGCCGAGCAAGCTGTCGCACGGCGAGCGGCAGCGCGTCGGGATCTGCCGCGCGCTCCTCCCCGAACCGGTGCTCCTCCTCGCGGACGAGCCGACGGGGAACCTCGACCCGCGGACGAAGGAGCGGGTCATCGATCTGCTCGTCGAACAGGCGAAGCGAACGTCGACGGCCCTCCTCACCGTCACCCACGACCACGGACTTCTCGATCGCTTCGATCGCGTGGCCGACGTCGAGGCTCTCGCCAAGGAGGCCGTCGCGTGAAAGGGCCCCTCTACCTCGCCGGACGCTATCTCGCCCGTCACAAGGGAAAGACCGCGATCCTCGTGCTCGCGCTCACGCTCATCTTCTTCATCCCGGCCGGACTGCAGGTGCTCGTCGGACAGAGCGAGGCGCGCATGACCGCGCGCGCGGCGGCCACGCCGCTCCTCGTGGGCGCGAAGGGAAGCCAGCTCGAGCTCGTGCTGAACTCCCTCTACTTCCGCATCCGAAACCCGGAGCCGATGCACTACGGCGAAGTGGCGAAGATCCAGGCATCCGGGCTCGCGCTGCCGATCCCCCTCTACGTCCGCTTCCAGGCGGGCGACGACCCGATCGTGGCGACGAACCTCGACTACTTCGAGTTCCGAGGGCTCCGCCTCGCCCGCGGACGCGACATGGCCGGCCTCGGCGAGTGCGTGCTGGGCGCGCACGTTGCCGCGCGGCGCCACCTGGGCCCCGGCGACAAGATCCTCTCCACCACCGACAACATGTTCGACATCGCGGGCGCCTATCCCCTCAAGATGCACGTCGCCGGCGTCTTCGCGGAAACGGATACGGCCGACGACGACGCCATCTTCGTGGACATCAAGACGGCCTGGGTCATCCAGGGCATCGGCCACGGCCACGAGAACCTCGCCGCCCCCGGATCCGCCGGCCAGGTGCTCGAGAAGAAGGGCGACGTCTACGTCGGCAACGCATCCGTTGTCGAGTACCAGGAGGTCACGCCCGAGAACGAGGCGTCCTTCCACTTCCACGGCGAGATGAAGGACTTCCCCATCACCGCGGTCATCGCCGTCCCGGGCGACGACAAGGCGGCGACCATCCTCCGCGGTCGCTACGACCTCCCCGACGAGCCCACGCAGATCCTGTCCCCCCGGAAGGAGATCCGCGGTCTCCTCGACCAGATCGTCACGGTCAAGAGCTACGTGGTGACCGCGTTCGTCCTCGTCGGCGCGACGACCCTCGCCGTGGCGGCGCTCGTCTTTCTCCTCTCGCTGCGACTCCGGCGGCGCGAGATCGAGACGTTCGTCAAGATCGGCGCCTCGAAGGCGAGCATCGCGGGCATCGTCCTCTCGGAAGTGCTCCTCGTCCTCGCGACGAGCGCGGTCCTCGCGGCGGCGCTGACCGCCCTGACCTCGGCCTTCGGCAGCGAGGCCGTGCGCGCCATCGTGCGGTGAGCGCCCGTCCGTGAAGAAGGGCCCGTCCGTGAATGACGGTCGCCCCTTCCACCCGCCTTCACGCCGTCTGCGGCCCTTCCTCGGTCGCGAATTCCCCAGCGTAGCGGGCGCCACGCCCGCGGATGCGCCTCCTCGTCGTGACCCCATCCGACGCGAAGCGAAGTGTCCTTCCCGAGACTCGTTCCCGGCCGGGCCCCAACCGAGGGGACTCAGCGCCGGTCGCCGCCGAAGCTCTCCGACTCGAAGACCTCGAAGCGTGCGCCCTCCCGCCACTCGTCGGGGGCGAGGCCGGCCTTGCTCGCGAGCATCGACAGCGCCGTCTCGAGGTCCCAGCCCTGATCCACCGCGACTTCGGGAAGGAACGTCGCGGCGCGAGGGCCCTTCACGAGGATGATCCCGTGGCGGCCGGCCTCGATCTCGCGCCAGGAGGCCACCGGTCGCGACGGCGTCAGGGCGGAGATCTTGATCTCCAGCTCGTCCACCTCCGCGGGGCGAACCGGTTCGAAGCGCCTGTCCTCGAACGCGGCGGACGCCGCGGCATGCGCCACCGCCTTCCAGAGCGGGTACCTCGCGCGGATCTGCCCGATGCATCCCCGCAGCGCCCCTTTGCGGCGCAGGGTGACGAAGACCGCCCCGGGGCGGTGGAGCGCGGGCCGGGCGACGATGTCCGGGTCACACGCCCGGGGCCCCTCGCCGCCCTTCAGCCCTGCCCGGATCGCCCGCCGCGCGAGGTCGAGCAGGAACGCGCGGTCCTCGGCGGAGATCGAAGGCGCGTCCACCGCCGGGGCCGCGCCCGGCGTGCGGGGCCACGCGTCGACGCGGAACACCGCACTCACGTAGCTCACCGAGTGAGACCAGTCCCCCGTCAACGCGCCGGAGGTGTCGTACGCCTCGATCCCTGCCTCGGCGTCCTCCGGGAGCATGCGAAGGAGCACCTCGATCGGCCGGCGCCCGCAGATCGTGGCGCCGGTCCTCTTCACGTACCCGGCGAAGCCCCGCGCGTCGCAGGCGCGGATCCGTTCGAACGCCTCGCGGTCGAGCCGCTCGATGCTCGCCGGGATGTCGCCGGTGAACGGGACGTACCCGAAGCGCGGGCCGTAGTGCGTGAAGTCGCTGCTGACGACGACCAAGGTGTCCTCGTCCACCACGCCGAGGAGGGCTTTCGCCGCGCGCGCTGCGACCTCGGAAGAGAGATCGCCCACGACGAGCGGCACGACGGCGAACGCCCCCAGGGCGCGCTGCAGCAGCGGGAGCTCGATCTCGACACTGTGCTCCCCCGTGTGCGCCCGCGGGATGCGCCGGAACACGTCCCCCTCCAGGCGGTCGAGGGCCGCGGCCTCGATCGGGGAGACCCCCAGGGGCGTTTGGATGGCGTCGGGAGCGGGAAGGGCGATGACGTCTTCGAGACGCGCGTGGTGGCTCGGCCCCATCACGACGACGCGGCGGAAGGACCGTCCACGCACGGCGGCTACGGCCTGGGCGGCGACGCGCCCCGACCACCGGTACCCGGCGTGAGGAAGGAGCAGAGCCCGGACGCGTCGATCACCGGGACGCTCGGCTTCGTCGAGCCAGCCGTCGATCTCGGAGCGGAGGCGACTCGCGTCCGCGTCGTACCAGACACCGGCGAGCGACGAGAGACGGTTCGTCATGGACGAGGCTCCACGGTACCACGCCGCGTCCGGTAGCCTGCATCCGTCGAACGGAGGGATCAACCGAGGAACATGGCCGGGGTGCGGCGTCGGATCCTGAAGATCGCGGTCGGCACGATGGTCTTCCTCGTCGCCGGGCTGGTCCTCGCGTACCTGTTCCGCCGGCCCCTCTTCGGCGGATTCGTCGCGCGGTGGATCGAAGGGCAACTCCACGAGACGCTCGGCGGACGGTGGGCCGTCGGCGAGATCGGGGGTTCGTGGCTGAGCGACGTGGACGTCCACGACATCCGCCTCGTCGCTCCGGCCAGGGTCGGGACGATCGTCGAAGCGTCGCTGCCGCGCGCGCGCGCGACCTACGACCTCCGGGGCCTCGTCTTCGGCCACGGCCTCGGCGCCGTGGCGAGCGTCGAGCTCGACGCGCTCGACCTCGCGCTCGACGTCGACGTGGGAGGCGGGAGCGGCTTGCCGCCCGCACAGGGCATCCCGGTGATCGGGACGCCGCCCGCGGCGCCGTGGCTTCCCCCGGTGAGGGTGGACGCCTCCGTCCGCGTCCGCTTCGGCGACCAACGCCTCGACCTCGGGCGCGTGCACGTCGCGACGGACGGCCCGCGCGCGCTGGACGTCGAGGTCGCCGACGTGGCGGTGGGCGAACCGGCCGAGGCGGTGGAAGGATCGATCGCCGGGCGACTCGTCCGGGAGGAATCGGGCGCGCTCGTCTGGACGTCCAGCACCTCCCTCGCCGGGCTCGGCCTTCCCCGCGCCTCGTGGCGCGAGGACGGAACGGCGGAAGCCGTCCTCGAGACGGGCGGGGGCGCGATCCGCGTCGATTTCGGCCCCGAGGCGGTCACCGCGGCCACGGACGGCGTGGACTTCGCTGCGCTGCCGGATTGGGTGCGGGCGCTCGTCCCGGCGAGCGTCGGGACTCCCGAACGCGGACGCGTGTCGGGGCGGGTGGCCCTGGAGGACGCCCGCGGGCCCCAGGCGACCTTCTCCCTGCACGTCGCGGATCTCTCCTGGCGCACGTGGACCGTGACGAGCCTCGCCGCGGAGGGACGCACCACCCGCGACGGCACGGCGAGCGTGACGCGCCTCGACCTCGTGGCGCCGGGGGCGAGCATCGCGCTGCGTGACGCCATGCTCGACCCCTCCCTGCCCTACGTGCTCGCGCGAGCCGAGCGGCTCGACGTTCACGTGGACGACCTCTCCCGCTGGGTACCCGGTCTCGACGAGGCGATCCGCATCGACCTCGGCGCGCACGGCGAAGGCCCTCGCACGCTCGCCGTGACCTCGCTCGCCGGGACGACGCCCTGGGCGACGGTCGAGGAGGGTTCGGGCACGATCCGCCTCGCGGACGAACCCGACCGCTGGAAGGAGACGGAGGTCGATCTGGCGCTGACCGTCGCGACGGCGGACCTCGGCGGCTTCGTCGACGAGCTTGCCGGGAGCTTCGAGGGCCGGGCGCGGGTTCGCGGCCCCCTGGGGGCGGTGCGCCTCGTGCTCGACGTGGCGGGGCGGCAGGCGTTCGCCGCGAGGATCCCGGTCGAGCGGGTCGAGACCGAAGGCGTCGTCCGGTGGCCGCGCGCGGACCTGGAGAAGGTCACGGTCGTCTCGCCCGTCGCGACGGTCGAGGGAAGCCTCGCGCTCTCGATGGAACCGTGGGCCCTTCCGGGTTCGAACTTGAGGGGCACGGTCCGGGACGCCGGCGCACTGGCCCGGACGCTGGGGATGGAGATCCAGGACTACGAGGGGGCGGCGACGTTCACGACGACGCTCGCGGTGGGAACGGGGGGCGTGGACGGCGAAGCCAGGGTCGTACTGGAGAATGTCTCCGTCGGCACGAACGAGCTCGGACGCGCGACGATCGAGGTCGCCTACGCCGGGAAGGACATCGTCCTCCGGCACGTCGAGGCCGCGGGCGACTGGGGCCGCGCGTCGCTGTCGGCGACGGCCGACCTCGAGCGGCAGACGGGGCGCCTGTCGACGCTCGACGCGCGCGTCGGGGAGACGGACGTCCGGCTCCGAGCGCCCCTGGCGGTGGCCTTCGACGAGACGGGCATCCGCGTCGAGGGCCTCGCCGCCACCGTCGGGGGCGGCGACGTGGACGCCGACCTCCTCGTCGACCTGGAGGCATCCACGGCCGTGGTCCGCGCCCTCCGGTGGCGGCAGGGAGGCGTCGAGGCGCACCTTTGCGCGCCGGCGCGCGTCGCCTGGAACGAGGCGTCGGTGATCCGACTCGCCGACGTCGAGGCGGCGGTCGGCGACCTGGAGGTGGAGACCGACCTCACGGTGGACGTCGGGGGCGCGTCCGCCCGCGTCGAGCGGCTGACCGTGCGGGGCGGTTTCGGCGAGGCGCACCTCGCGGGGCCGCTCGCCGTGCGGCGCGAGGGCGATCGCGTGGCCGTGCGCGGTCTCGACGCGCGAGGGGAGGGCGTGCGGGCGGAGGGGGCGGCGGACGTGTTCTTCGACGAGGAACGCGCCGTCCTCGCCTCGCTCGCCGTGACGAGAGGCGACCGCACGCTGCGGCTCGAGCACCCCGCGCGCGTGGACTGGTCGAAGGGCGTCGCGCTGGAGGACCTCGCCGCGAGGCTCGTGGGCGAGGGAACGCGCGTCGAGGGGCGGATCGCCTGGGACGGGACGCTCCGGGCCTCGCTCCGCGTGGAGGACCTGCCGCTCTCGCTCGTTCTCCCGGGCCTCGGGGGCGTCGCCTCGGCCGACGTGCACGTGGACGGCGAGAGCGGCGCCATCGACGCCACGGTCGAGGGTCTCGCGTACGCCTGGCTCCGAGGGAGCGCGTCCTTTCGGGTGACGCAGGCATGGGACGGCCCGCTCCGCCTCGCGGACCTCCGGGTCGAGGGCGCGCGCGGGCTGGCGCTCGGGGGCGAGGGGACGCTCCCGCTCCACCTGGGCGCGAACGGGTTGGTTCCCATCGAGGCGGTCCCCCCGCGGCTGTCGATCCGAGGGCGGATCCCCCTTCCCGAGAACGTCCCCGCGGGCCCCGCCGCGGTGGCGATCTCGGGGACGGCGAAAGCCCTCACCGGCACCGTCACCGTGCCGGGCCGGCTGCTGGAGGGCGACGCGAAGGGCGACGACCTCGCGCTGCGCTTCACGGCCACGCGGGACCGCGTCGCCGTCGGCGTCGACCCCGGGTCGAACGAAGCGATCGACCTCGAGGGTCGGATCGAGCTGGACCGCGGGCTCGACTGGACCCGGCCCGACACCTGGAGCGACCTGGCCGACGCGCAGGTCTCGGGCCGCGTCACGGGGACGCTTCGAAGCTGGCAACCCGTCGGGGAACTGGTGGGCGGCGTGGACAAGCTCGAGGGAGCCGCCCGCGTGACCGCGACGGTCGGGGGCACGCTCGCCGATCCCGACGTCGAGGCGCACGCGCGCTTCGAGAACGTCGGCATCGTGCTGAAGGAGGACGTCTCGGCGATCACCGGGCTCGGCGGACGGATCGACTACGAGCACGGCGTCCTGCGCGTGCGAGACGTCGCGGGCGAGTTGGGCTACGGGCCCTTCTCGTTGTCCGGGACCGTCGAGCGGGGGGGTGACGGGACCGTCGCCGCCGACCTGCGGCTCGTGGGGCGCTACGTGCTGCTGGCCCGGACCGACGGCATGCGCGCCCGCGTGAACGTGGACCTGAAGCTCGTGGGCCCCCTCCCCGATCCGCTTCTCTCGGGCGACGTCGAGGTCGCCGACCTCCTGTACGTGAAGCCGTTCAGCCTCTCGGGCGGGTCCCTCCCCGGCGGCGACGGGGAGACCCCGGCGGACGGCGCCTGCGACGAGAAGGAGGGGAAGTCCTCGGGGTTCACCGTACCGCCGATGCCGGGCATCGAGGCCGGACCGTTCGCGAGCGTCCGCCTCGACGTGAAGCTCCACGCGAAGAAGACGATCCGCGTGCGGATGAACCTGGCCAACGCGGACGTCTCGGTGGACGGTCACGTCGGCGGCACCGGTCGATCGCCCGCGCCCTCCGGGAGGATCACGACGGAAGACGCCCTGATCTTCCTCCCGACGCGGACGCTGTCGCTCCGCAGCGCCGAGGTCGGGTTTCCCGTGGAGGACCCGACCCGTCCGCGGGTGGCCGCGAGCGTGCGGACGCAGGCGTCGGGCTACGAGGTGGGCGGCTCGGCCCAGGGCCGGCTGCCCGACGTAGACATCTCGGTGTGGTCGCGGCCGAAGCTCCCCGACGCGCAGGCCCTGCAACTCCTCGTGACCGGCGGGCTGGGCGGGGGGGGCGGCGGCGGCGGCGGCTCGATCTCCGTGGACCAGGCGCTGACCACGGCCACGGACAACCTGCTCACGGCGTTCAAGGGGACGGCGAGTCCGGAAACGCGGCCGTTCTTCGACCGGTTCACCCTGACCGTCGGGCGGCAGACCTCCCGGCGCGGCCAGGACACGATCGAGGGAGAGGTCCGCGTCCTCGACCAGCTCTACTTCGACGGCGAGCGCGACGAGTTCGACGAGACGAACCTGGGCGTCGTCTGGCGGTTGCACTTCCGATGAAGGGACGCCGTGTCCTCCTCGTCTGGGCCTTCCTCCTGCTGGCGGCGTGTCAGGCCCAACTCCCGTGGGCGCAGGAGTCGCCCTCGGGGGCCTGGCGCATCGAGGGTCCGGAGGACCTCCCGCAGGACGAGATGAAGCGCGCCGCGTGGCGCGAATTGGAGGCCATCCGCACGAGCGAGTACCCCCGCGCCGAGGCGTACGACGCGGCGTACGCGATGGAGCGGTACCTCCAGAGGGAGGGCCACCCCGACGCGCAGGTCGCGCTGGACGTCGAGGGGAAGACGATGGTCTTCCGGGTCGATCCGGGCGAGCTCGCCTGCGTGCGAACCGTCCGCTTCCGCGGCGTGCGGGTCGGCGATCCGTCCACGTTCCGGCCGTGGTTCGAGTCCGAGGGCGAGGGGCTCATCCCGACCCGCCGGCTCGCCTATTCCCAGACCACCGTCAGCGAGGCCCTCTCGAGGATCGAGGCGTGGTACCGCGAGCGCGGCTACATCGACGCGAAGGCCGGCCCGGTGGACGTCGTCCGCGTCGGCCCCGCGTGCCGGGTGGATCTCGTCGTCCCCGTCGAAGAGGGCATCCGCTACGTCGTCCATTCCGTGGACGTGAAGGGCGCCGGCTGCTGCCGGCTGGACGAGGCGAAGTGGATCGGGAAGCCCTTCCGTCCCACCGTGCCGCCGGCCATGGCGGCGGAGATCACCACCGGTCTCGCGAACCAGGGCTTCGTGTTCGCGGAGGTGAGGACGAGCACGGACATCGATCCCGAGAAGGGAACCGTGGACGTCCACCTGACGGCCGATCCCGGGACGCGCCGCGCGCTCCGGCGCGTCGAGATCCAGGGGCTCCGGCGCACCAGCCGCGCGTTCGTCCGCAAGCAGATCCCGTTGCGGGAGGGCCGGGTCCTCACCCGCGATCAGATCGACCAGAGCCTTCAGAAGGTCTACCGGCTGGGCCTGTGGAAGCGGATGGACCTGGACCTTCGACCGGTCGGCGACGACGCCGCCGACGTCTCCCTGACGCTCGAGGAGGCCGACAGCCGGCGGCTCGGCTTCGGGATCGGCTGGGGAACCTGGGAGCTCCTCCGGGGCACCGTGCGCTACCGCGACTTCAACCTCACCGGACACGCCCGCTACTTCGAGGCGGACGCGACGGTCAGCATCCGCCACCAGGGCCTCGATCTGAGAATCGAGGATCCATGGATCCTGGGCGACCAGCAGATCCTGAGCTTCGGGATCGGCGGGTTCCGTCGGCGCGAACGCTACTACGCGTTCCACGACATCCATGCGCAGCTCTACTACGAGCGGCTCTTCGGCGACGGCTGGACGTTTAGGACCGGCTATCGGTTCGAGGCGAAGAGCGCCTTCGACATGGATCCCTTCATTCCCGAGGACGAGCAATCCGACATCCAGGGCTTCAGCCGCGCGGCGGGCCCGTTCGTCCGGCTCCGCTGGGACCGCCGCGATCACCTCTTCTTGCCGACGGACGGGTGGCTGCTCCAGGGCAGCGCGTACTGGAGCGAACCCTCCCTCGGGGCGAGCCTCTCGTACCTGGAGCTGGAATTCCGCGGCTCCGACTTCCTCTCCCTCCGCGACGGCACCGTGCTCGGAAGCCAGGTCCAACTCTCCACGCGGGAGATCCTCGACGGCAGCCCGACCCTCCCGATCCAGGACCGCTACTTCCTGGGCGGCGGCGAAAGCGCGCGCGCGTACGGACAGGACCAGTTGACCATCGTGGACCGCTTCGGCAACGGCGTCGGGGGCCTCACCCGGTTCATGGCGACCGTGGAGCTGAGGCAACGGCTGGTGGACCTGCTCCACGGGGCCGTGTTCGTGGACGTCGGTCACCTGTCGGGGCCGTCGTTCAGCTTCCGGGGGGTCTGGGGCTGGGGGCCGGGCGTCGGCCTCCGCTACTACACCCCCGTCGGCCCGGTTCGGTTCGACCTCGCCTACAACCCCGGAAATCTCTACGCGGCGACCACGCGGTGGCAGTTTCACTTCGGATTCGGTTTCACGTTCTAGCGGGACGACGTTTCCAAGGGTGGGCTCGGGCCTTCCGGAGGATCCCATGTCCGTCGTTCGCCATGCGCCCGCCTGGCTGCTCGCCCTGGGGCTCCTCGCCGCCCTCGGCACCCTGCCGGAGGCCCGGGGCCACGGCGGCCAGTTCCGCGGACCCGGCGGCGGCACGCCGCCCGGCGGACGGGGTCTCCCTCCTTCGCCCGGGCCCGTGCCGCAGATCATCACCCCGGGCGAGACGTGGCAGACGTGGTGGGACCTGAACCGGCTGAACCTCCTCCCCGGCCGGGACGACATGCTCCGCGGCGGCCCGGTCACCCCCTCCGAGGACGGGGCGGCGATCGACCCCTACACCGGCTGGGAAGCACGCCGGCAGGTCGCCGCGCGCCAGCAGGTGGTGCCCTTCCTGCTCAAGGTCCTCGACCCGAAGGTGGACACGCGCGACGAGATCCGGGCGGCGGCCCTGATCGCGCTCGGCAAGATCAGCACGGAGGGCGCGGCGCGGACGCTGTTCGTCCACTATCTGCGCGACGGCGAGCAGAGCGCCCTGGTCCGGGAGTCCGCCGCGCTGGCGATCGGCCTCCTCTGCCGCAGCCGCCCGGGGCAGCAGTTGACCGCCCCCGTCCTCGACGGCCTTCGATCGGAGCTCCTCCGGGCCGCGGAAGATCCCGACCTCGAGGTGCGCGTGCGCGGGTTCGCCGTCCTGTCTCTCGGGCTCCTCGGCGATCAGCCCAGCACGGAGTTGGAGGGCGAGGACGGCGGACGCGTGGTGCGCGCGCTCTGGAAGATCCTCCCGTCGGGTCCGAGGGGCGCGGATCTGCCGGTCGCGATCCTCACGGCGATCGGCCTCCAGCCGCCGCGGAGCGTCCCGGTCGCGGTTCTGGACGGCCTCCGGGCGATGCTGCTGGGCAAGCGGCGACCGGGCCCCAAGTGGAACGCCCCCCAGCGAAGCCACGCGGTGACGGCCCTGGCCCGCCTCGGCGTCCCGGGCGTGGACGCCATGCTCGTCCAGGTCATGCGCGCGAAGCGGATGGACCAGGAGATCCGTCGCGCGGCGTACCTGGGGGCGGCGCACCGCGCCCCGCTGGTGGACGGGCCGACGCGGGTCCGGCTCGCGCGCGGCGTCGCCAAGGGGATGGGCGATCGGCGGGATCCGCTCACCGTGGGATTGGGGCTCGTCGCCGCCGGCCGCTTGTTGGGGGCCGACCTGGAGGCCTCCGACGTCGCCGTGCTCGAGGCGACCTCCATCCCGAAGCTCCTCTTCACGACCGCGGAGCGGGGGGTCGGGGCGGAGCGCGGCTACGCGGCCCTGGGCCTCGCCCTGGCCGCCCGTGGGGCGCGCGCGTCGGGGGCGGCGCTTCCCTTCCTCGCGCGGGCGAAAGCCCGCATGCTGAACGGCCTGGCGAAGGGACGCGGGGACGACACCATCCGGGCGGTCTACGCCGTCGGTCTCGGTCTGCTCCGGGCCGAGGAGGGGATCGAGCCCCTGCTCGCGGTGGTCGAGGACAGAGGTGCCCTGCCCGCCTTCCGCGGGTACGCGGCCGTCGCCCTCGCCGAGATCGGGCGCCGCCGGGACGAGGTCCGAGCCGCGCTGAGGGCCCTGATGGGGGACAAGCACGACGTCCTCCTGCGACTCCACGCCGCGCTGGGCCTCGCCCTGCTCGGCGACCGCGACGTCTGCGGCCAGCTCCTGGACGAGCTCGAGAAGGCCAGGTCGGAGTACCAGCGGTCGCACATCGTGATCGCGCTCGGCCGCCTGGGGGATCTGGGCAGCGTCCAGCGACTCATGGACTACGTCCGGAGCGACGACCGCAGCGAGCTGGCCCGGGCCCTCGGCGTCGTCGCCCTGGGCATGATCCTCGACCCGGAGCCCAGACCGAGCCTCACGAAACTCCGCCAGGACGCGAACTTCCCCGCCGCGACGCCGGTCCTGTACTCGGCGTTTGCCATCTTCTGAGCACGCCCTCCCCGCGCGCATGACGGCGGAGTGACGGGGGACGGCGAGGCTCCGGGGGCGAGAGGCCCTCGCCGGTGGGCCCGTCGGGAGTGGAGAGCATGCCCAGACTCGCGTGCATCGTGGTGACCCTTCTGTTGGCCGTCGCCGCGGGGCGGCCGGCCCAGGCCGACGAGGCGGGGGCGCGCCACGTGGTCCGCGAGGGCACCTCGGGCCCCGTGGCCGCGCCCGCGCTGCCCGCGAACGGTGTCTACTACCGCCCGGGCGGCATTCCGAAGGGCCCGCCCGTGGATCCCGACTGGCGCGTCGGCGTGGCGCTCCAAGGCTGGGGCGCCCTCGCGTCGGGCACCGCGTACGACGACGGCTTCGAAGCGAACATCGACTCGGGGATCTTCGACAAGGTGAACCACGCCCTGGGGGGCTACGTCGAGATCGGCTACCGGAGCTGGTGGATGGCGGTGGACAGCACGTTCATCGGCCTCGACGGCGACGTCGCCCCGCAGAACGGCTTCTTCCCGACGTTCCAGCTCGACCAGACCACGATCGACTTCCGCTTCGGCTACACGTTCTCCTGCAAACCGCTCGGCATCGACGCGTGGGGATGCTGTCTCTATCCGCGCCGCCTCCAGGCGGACGCGGTCGTGGGCCTGCGCTACTGGAACCAGAAGCAGACCCTCGACGTGACCAGCGGCGCGGCGCCGGCGACCGAGCGGATCTCCCGCGAGTCGTGGTGGGATCCGTACATCGGCGCGCGCCTCCGCTGGCCCTTCTCCAAGCGCTGGGGCGCCACGCTCTACGCCGACCTGGGCGGCTTCGGCATCGGCTCGGACATCACCTGGCAGATCCAGGCGCTGCTCTCCTACCGGATCACCCGCCAACTCCGCGTCGAGGGCGGCTACCGCGTCCTGCACGTGGACCGCGTGGCCGGCACCGGCACGAGCCGCGAGGGCATCGACGCCACCTTCCACGGCCCGACGCTCGGCCTCGCGTTCGACTTCTAGGGCAGGGCCGAGCCGGTTCGTCCGACACAGCCCATGAATCCAGGCTTTGAAGGCTGTCCTCTCCCCTCCGTAGTCTTCTCTTCGTGAGCTGGATCCGGACCGATCGCCGCGGCATCCACTACGAGCGTCAGCCCGAGGCGGAGCGCTGCGTAGCGGTGCTCTCCCCGCTCGTCCAGGAGATGGCGCTGGGGCTCGCCAAGGCCCTGGCCGAGGTCGACTCGACGGCCGCCTTCCTCCACGAGCAGTGCGGCTCGATCGGGCAGTACGCCGCCGCCCACGGGCTGCCGTGCTCCTGGGGGTTCGAGCTTCGCCTGGTCGGGGTGGCGCTGCGGTGGTTCGACTGGCTGGAGGGGCGGATCCGCGACGGGAGCTTCTCCTTCGAGCAGGCCGTGGAGTTGGGGCGGCTCGGCATGGTCGAGGGCGCGATCCACGAGGACGACGACTGGGAGGGCTATCGCCTCCGCCCCCTCCGGGAACTGCGGAGCGACGTCCGCACGCGCCTGGAGGAGACGATCCGGAAGACGAGCGGGCTCCAGCGTTTCACGGTGGACCTGACCCCGGAGGGCTTCGAGGCGTTCCTGCGCGCGCACACCCTGGCCTCGCGCAAGGCGAAGCGGGTGCTCACGCGGGGAGAGACCATCGAGCGCGTCGTGCGGGAGTACCTGGAGCAGCACGACCCGGACCGGGTGGAACCCGGCCAGCGGCGGATGGGGAAGACCTGTTGCCCGAAGTGCCGGACCGTTCCCGAAGAGACGAAGCGGGCGTCCCGGGAGTTCTACGGCGACCAGTGCTGGGTGCCGGGATGCACGAACCACATCTTCCTGCAGTCGATGCACGTGACGCCCAACCGCGAGGGCGGCAGCCAGGAGATCGAGAACACCGGTCTGGGCTGCACCCGCCACCACACGATGTTCGACGCGGGCGAGATGTGGATCATCGGGGTGACGTCACGGGGGCTTCCGATCTTCGAGACGAAGGACGGCTTGATCTACCACCCGGACTTCCCGAACCGGCCGCTGAAGAAGAGCGAGCTGCAGGGGGACGACGGCCTGGCCATCGGCCCGGACACCTGCCTGTGCGGTCGCCACCCGGCGTGCGCGCCGAAGCCGGCGGGCGAGAAGGCGCGGAGCGGGGAGGCGGCCGAGGAGGCGGCCGAGGACACGTCGGAGCGCGCGCCGCCCGACGGCGAAGCGGCGAGCGCCGCGAGGGCCGAGGCGGAGGCCAGGGCGCGACGATCCGACGCGCTTCGCCGGCTGCCCGCGCTCCGCGAGAACGTGCTGCACCGGCCGGGGGTGAAGAAGGAGCCGGGGCCCGGGCCAGAGGCGCCCAGCGAGAGCCTGTCCCGGACCGGGGAGGCCGCGCCCGAGGAGGCGGCAACCGAGGAGGCCACGCCCCAGGAGGCCGCGCCCCTGGGATCGGCGGCGCGAACGCCCACGGCGCCCCAGGCCCCCTCCCATCGTGGCGAGGGCACGAACACGAACGACCGCGTCCTGGATCCCGGCGTCGTCACCGACGAGCGGAAGCGGGACGAGGAAGAGGCCGCGGAGGCTTCGGAAGCGCGCTCCGCGCCGCCGTCGGAGAGACGCTTCACGAAGCGCCCCGCCGAGCGGCGCCGGCCACCTCCGGACCGGGTGCACGATCGGGGTGGTCCCGTGGGGTCCGACGCCCCCGAGGACCTCCCCAACCGGCTCGGTGCCGGAGGGTGGCTCACGGGCGCTCTCGCCGTCCCAGGGCTCGAGAGAGGCGGCGAACCGGGCCACGAACGAGGCCCGCCGCCAGTGCGGCCGCGCGCGTCCCCGGGCTGGGGTCGCCTGTCGCGACGGCCGCCGTGATCCCTGGGCCCGGCCGGTGCAAGGAAACGGGGACGAAGGGAATCTCCTCCCGGAGGAAGCCCGCGTGCAACGAATCGACCCCGACAGACTCGCTCGGCAGGCGGAGTCCCTGAGCGCCCTGGCGCGGCGGCTCGTCTTCGATGCCGACGCGGCCGACGACGTGGTCCAGGACACATGCCTGGCGGCGCTGGAGCGGGGGCCTCGCCCGGGCGTACCCCTCGGGGCGTGGCTCGTCCGCGTGATGCGCAACCTCGCGGCGCGCCGGCATCGGGATGCGCAGCGGCAGCAACGGGCCCTGGAGGCGCTGGCGACCCGGAGGGCGGCTGCGGATCCGCCAAGCGTCCACGAGCGCGTCGCGCTGCACCGCCGGTTGCTGGACGCGGTCCGACGGCTCGACGAGCCGTACCGGATGACGGTGCTCCTGCGCTACTTCGACGGCCTGCCGCCGCGCGTGATCGCCGTCCGCATGGACGTGTCGTGGACACGTCGGGGCGCCCGCTCGCCGGCGCGTCGGTCGGCGCCATCCGGGATTGGAACCGACCGCTGACCTTCGTCGAGACGGACGAGGACGGACGCTTCGTGTTCCGCCTCTCGGCACCGCAGCTCGAAGGCCTCTACCTCACCGCAGGCCTCGGCGACCGCCACGCTCTCTTCCCGAAGCTCGATCCCGACGTCGGCGAGCAGGTCCTCACCCTCCCCGACTGAGGACCGGCGCCACGGCGGCGGGAGCGCGGCGGCCCAGCGCGGGCGAAGGCCGTGGTGGGATTGCTCCAGTCGGCGCGCGGGCGGACTGATCCATGAGGGGGACAGCAAGCGGCCAGCACACGCGGAACGCCCACTGAACGACGGACCGCTTCGCTGTCGGGGGGCCTCCCGTTGCCCGGAGGCCCCCGTCCATTCGTGGGCCGCCGGCGCGAACGCCCACCGTCGTCCGGTCTCGCCGCGCGCTCAGAAGCCGTCCTGCATCCAGGGCTCCGGGCCGGCGAAGACGCGGGCGAGGGCCGCCGCGTCCGCGGGGCTCGCGTCCAGGCCGAAGCCGACGCGGGCCTGGTCCGGCGAGACGAAGCCCGTGTAGATGGACGCCAGCGTGCGGACGTCGATCCGCACGCGTCCCCGTCCGCCCCGCTCGACCCGGCCCCGACCGTCGCTCACCCGGAGCACGAGCGGTCCGGCGTTCTCGGAGAGGAGATCGTCTTCGATCTCCAGGTGGACCTCCGCCTCGACGCCCGGGGTGTAGCCGCGGGCCTCGAGGGCCTTCGCCGCGTCGATGACCCGGAGCATCCAGGTGTCGTGGTGGGTCATGGTGTGCCGCTGCTCGCGCGCGGCGAGGAAGAGGGGGTGGGCGGGGTGCCCGTTCCAGATCACGCGCTCGACCAGCGTGCGGTGCTCACGGAAGAAGGCGAGCACGCGGCGGGCGGCGCCCGGCGTCGTGACGACCACGTCTTCGAGGTGAAGGACCGGGTGTCCCGTCCCCTCCATGCCGGACCGGTAGTAGAGGTAGCCCTCGAGGCGTTGCTCGCCCTCCATGCCGAAGCCATGGACCTCGTGCTCCCTCACGGCATCCCTTCCCGCACCCGCTCCCACATCCGCGCGCTGCGCTCCAGCGTGCCCGGGTTCGTCCGGCCGTGCTCGCGGTGGAGGCGTAGGACCTCGTCCTCGTCGGCATCGCCGAGCGCGCGGACTCGAAGGGTCCGGTCGTTCGAGAAGATCCGCGCCGTGGCCATCTTGCAGCGGTACAGCTGCCCGGCCTGTTCGTAGCCCGCTCGTCGATACAGCGGCTGCGTGGACGCGTAGAGCGCGGACAGCGCCACCCCCTGGGCGGCCAACTCCCCCACGGTCTCGCGCATGAGGAAGGTCGCCGCGCCCTCCGAGCGGGCCGGCGGATCGACGCCGACGGCCGCAATACCCGTCATGGGCACGGACCGCGCACCGAACCATTGCCCCATCGGCAGCAGGAAGAGCCCGCCGACGACGCGCCCCCCTGCCGTGACGACGCGGGCGTGGGCGGTGTCGTTCTTCTCGATCCACCCCCGCGAGTCCGCCGTGCTCTGGACGAAGGCGAGGCCCAGGATCCGCGCGAGCTCGTCGCGGTCCGCTTCGGCGAAGGGCCGGTAGGCATAGGGGGCCATGGGGTCGGGAGTCCTCGCGTGGGGGTCGAAGCGCGACGACCGATCGTAGCCGAGGGCCGCTCGCCGCGCACGACCGCGCCACTTTCCGCCGGCTCTCCCGCGTGGCACACTGCGGGCGCCGTGGGGATACGCAGGCCATGATCCGAGCCGTGCTGGTGGCGGGCCTCGCGCTGCTGCTGGGGACCGCGGGCGCGGTCGCGGGCGAGGAGGCGGCCGGGAAGGACACGCCGGCTCTCGACGACGTGCGTGTGCTCTTCCCGTTCGGCGTGCGCGAGGACGGGCGGCCGGAACGGGTGGTGCGCCGGTCCCTCGCGCTGGGGCGCGCGCTGGACCGCGGACTCCAGTGGCTCGCCGCGCACCAGGCGCCGTCCGGCCTGTGGGAGCCGGACAAGCTGGGCTGGTACAACGGCAAGGCGATCGCGGAGCCTCCCGAGGGCACGGGGCGATCCATCTACGGCGTCGGCGTGACGGCCATCGCGACGCTGGCCTTCCTGGCCAACGGGCACGCTCCGTACGGCGATTCGCCGTACGCCAAGCACCTGGAACGAGCCCTGTCCGCGCTCGTGAAGAACCAGGATGGGGAAGGCTGCATCGCACCCCGCACGACCCAGCACTACATCTACAACCACGCGTTCGCGACGCTGGCGCTGGTCGAAGCATACGGCATGAGCGGCGACCACCGGCTCCTGGAGCCCGCGCGGAGGGGACTCGCCTTCCTGGAGAGGGCGCAGAACCCGGGCCTGGGCTGGCGGTACGGCATCCGACCGGGACAGAGCGACACGTCGGCAACGGGGTGCAACCTCATGCCCTTCTGGGCCGCGGAGGCGATCAACCGTGCCGCCCGACGCGCGCTTCTCGAGGCGCCGTTGCCGTTCCCTCGGGACGTCTACACGGGCGCGCGGGCGTGGATCCTCCGGATGGCGGCCCCCTCGGTCGGACGCGTGGGGTACCTCCAGAAGGGGGGACTCAGCGCGCGCCCGCAGGAATTCGTCGAGACCTTTCCCGCCGAGCTCTGCGAGTCGTGCACGGCGATCGGCCTCCTCCTCCTCGAGATCACGGGAGACGGCACGGACGACGGGGGCGCGGCGCTGATCCCCAAGGCGACCCGTCTCCTCCTGCGCGCGACACCCCGCTGGGACGCGAAGGGCGGGACCGTGGACCTCTACTACTGGTACTACGCGAGCCTCGCCCTCCACGAGTTGGGCGGCGACGCGTGGACCCGGTGGCAGCAGGAGCTCGAGGCCACGCTCGTCGCCGCCCAGCGCCTCGACACGGACGCGAGCCGCTGCCTCGGCTCGTGGGATCCGACGACGCCGTGGGGACCGGACGGGGGGCGGATCTACACGACGGCGATGGCCCTCCTCGCCCTGGCGACGCCGAACCATCATCCGCATCTGGACGAGGACCGGAGCGACCTGGTGGCCGCTCTGGAGGACGCCCAACGCCCCGTGGGCGAGCGGCTGCGGCTGCTCGACGCCGTTCGCCGGTACGGCCTCGAAGGCGCGGCGCCCGCGATCCTCGCCGCGATGCAGGCTCCGGACGCGCGGGTGCGCCGGCACGCGGCGCTCGCGACCGCGGGGCTCGCTCCGACGGAGGGCGTCGCCACGGCGCTCGTGGCGCTCCTCGCCGACGGCGACGCCGGCGTCCGACTCGCGGCGGCGGAGGCCCTCGCCGTCCAGGGGCGGGCTGCGGCGGGGGCGGCCACGGCGCTCGTCTCGGCGCTGAAGGACGCGGAAGCGGGCGTCCGCACGGCGGCGCTTCGGGCGCTAGCGGCCCTCGACGGCGACACCTCGGCCAACGCGGCCGCGGTCCTGCCGCTGCTCGACGCGCCGGAGTTGCCGGTCCGGATCGCCGCCGCGGGAGCGCTCCTTCGCTGGAGCGCGTTCCCCAAGGGACGCGAGGCCGTTCTCCTGGGCGGGCTCGAGGCGCCCACGCCCGCGCTCCGCGCCGAAGCGGCGCGCTACCTGGGCGCGTTGGCAAAGCGGACCGACGCGGCCGTGACGGCGCTCGAGAAGCGGCTACGGGACGACGACCCAGGCGTGCGCGTCGCCGCCGCCAGCGCGCTCGCCCGCATCGGATACGAGAAGGCGCTCCTCGTGGACGTCGTGGAGATGTCGCTGGCGAAGGAAGATCCCGCCCTTCGCGTCGCTGCGCTGGACCTTCTCTCTCTTCTCGGCGAAGCCGGCCGCTCCGCCGTCCCCTCCGCCGTGCCGTTGGCGCTGGAGGGGCCTCCCCCGGTGCGGATCGCCGCCGCCCGAGCGGTCGCGAAGGCAGGCGCGACGACCCCCGACGTGCTCGCCGCACTCCACGCCCTGGCCGCCGACCCGTCGCCCGCGCTTCGCGCCGAGGCCGAGCGTCTCCTCGCCGCGTTGCCGGCCGAGGACGCCGCGGCGATCGAGGCCTTGGGGGCGTCGCTCTCGTCTCCTTCCGCCGCCGTCCGCGAGGGAGCCGTGCGCGGGCTCCTCCCGCACGGCGCGGACGCCGAGGGGGCGGCGAGGGACGCGCTCTCCCTGAGCGACGAGCGCGGCTGGGAGCCCGCGCTCCGGCTCCTGGCGACGCTGGGCCCCCACGCCTCCGTACAGGCGCGCCACGCGGCGCTGGCGGCGCTGGAGACCGCGACGACCGTGCCGGTCCAGGCCGCCGCGCTCCGCGCGATGGGCGCGATGCACGCGCGGGAGCCGGTCGCCGTCCGGGCCGTCATGGACCGCGTCGCGGCGCGGGAGCCGGCCGTGAGGGACGCGGCCATCGCGGCGCTGGGCGACCTCGCCGCCGACGACAAGAAGGCGTTCGAGAAGCTCCACGATCTCGCCGGAGCCCTCGACAAGGAGGACCGCGACCTCCGCCTGGCCGCGCTCCGCGCCCTGGGGCGGTTGGGCGAGGGCGCGCAGGACGCCATGAACGTCTTCAAGAAGGGCATGGAAGAGGACGACGAGGAGGTCCGCGACGCGTCGATCACGGGAATGGCGGCCCTCGGCCGCGCGGCGCTGAAGACGCTGATCGAGGGCATGGACAGCGCCTCGGACGTCTACCGAAGGTCCTGTCTGAAGGCCCTCGGGCTCATGGGCGCCGAGGCGCGCAGCGCGGTCCCCGAGCTCATGGACGCCATCGAGAACGGGAGGAACTGGGGCGTCCACGACTACGCGGACGTGCTGGCGCACATCGGCAAGAAGGCGGTGGGGCCGCTCAAGCGCCTGCTTCGCTCGGACAACGTGTACGCCCGGGGCGCCGCGGCGCGCGCCCTGGGAAGGATCGGACCCGACGCGCACTCGGCCCGCCGCGCGTTGGAGAAGCTGCTCGAGGACACGTCGAAGACGGTTCGGGACGAGGCGAAGAAGGCGCTGGTGCAGATCGAGTAGCGTCGGCCTTTCGCGGCGTTGGTCCCGGGTCGAGGATCCCGAGCGTGCCCGTTCCCGTACACTGCGGGCGTCGCAGGAGGATGCATGACACGACGCGCACGGCTCCGGTCCACGGCAAGGGTGGTCCTCTTCCTCGTCGCCGCGTGCATCGCGGCGTGTTCCACCGCGGGGCCGGCGTCCGCGCCGTCGAGCCGCCGCTCCACGAGCGACGTCCGGGTGAAGGACTTCCAGGGCCGGGTGCCGCCGGACGTCTTCACCGGCGGCACGTGGGTCGGGAGCGCCGGGCCGACCTCGCTCGCCGCGCTCCAGGGCCGCGTGGTGTACCTCCAGTTCGCCTTCCACCACTGACCGGGCTGCGCCTACATGGCGCCCCACCTGGTCAGGTGGCAGAACACGTACGGTTCGCGCGGCCTCAGCGTCGTCTACGTGGACGACGGGCGGCGCGATCCGCTCGACTCGGCGTCGCGCTGGCCGATCGACGAGAACATCCCGTATCGCGTCTTCCACGACGCAACGGGCGCCGCGACGACGACCTACGACATCAAGGCGTATCCGACCGCCTACGTGTTGGACCGCTCCGGACGCGTCGTGTGGGAGGGCATCCCTCTCTACGGCCCCCAGGAGGCCGAGCGGGCGATCGTGGCGGCGCTCGGGCGATAGCCCTCCGGGGTGGGCCTGGTCACGCGGTCGCCTCGCCGGAGCGGAAGTACAGCTTCAGCATCCAAGCCACGAGGGCGATCGCCGCCACGAGGCAGACGACGAAGATCGCGAAGACCCCCCACTGGGGGGCGACCGGAAGCGCGCTCGCGTCGAAGCTCCCTGCCAGGGCGAGGTTCCGGACGACGTGACGGGTCGCGACCATCGTGAGGAGCGAGACGAAGAGCATCCCGCCGGTGAGGAAGAACTTCCGCTTGAAGATCATGTGGAGCGAGCCGAGAGCCAGCAGGATGCCGACCGTCATGAAGACGATGCCGCTCGAATGCATGAAGGGCTTGATCAGATCGCCGAGGGAGAGCAGGTAGACGATCCCGGCCGCCATCGCGGCGATCATGCCGCCGAGGAAGAAGGAACGAGCGACCTTGAAGGCCTTCTCGTCCTTCCGGACGAGGACGGCCGCGAAGAAGGCGCCCACCGCCGTGGCCCCCGTGAGCATGTGGAGCCAACGGAACAACCAGTCCCCGACGTGGGGATTCAGCAGCAAGCCGGACTGGGTCTTCGCGTAGAGGTCCTTCTGGAGCTGGGGATGCTCCGAGAGGGAGAACACCGAGCTGTAGACCAGCGACACGAAGAGCAGACCGACGAACGCCAGGCCCATCCAGGTCCGCGTGCGCGGGCTCCCCTCCTTCGCGAAGCGCCCCGCGTAGAGGAAGTAGTAGGCGATCATGACGACCAGCGGAATCGCCAGCCACAGCCATCCGCTCACGATGGCCGCGCTGTAGACCGAGCCCCCGTAGACGAGCTGCACGAAGAGGAGCGGCGCCACGCCCAGGGTGACCGTGGCCGCCATCAGGACGGGGAAGAGCGAGGCGTAGGTGCGGACGACCGGGTGACGCCACTTGCCCTCGAAGCGTCCGAACAGGACCACGACGAGTCCCCCGAAGAGGAGGTTCATGGCCGCAAAGTGGAGCGTCAGGGTCAGCACGTGCAGCGCCGTGAGGAGCCAGAGCGGCGCCGGCAGGAAGTGGTAGTCGGGCAGCGCGGCGAGCGGCGTCATCGAACGATCTCCTTCTTCCAGGCGTCGAGATAGTCGATCAGGGCCTGCTTCTCGTCGTCGGGACCGGACCAGACCGGCATCGTGTCCGCCAAGCTCTCGCTGATGAGGTCGGAGATGCCCTCTCGGTCGATGTCCTTGATCGTGTCGCTCGGGTCCTTCCACCCGCCGCGCTCGTGGCACAACTCGCAGCGTCGGGCGTAGGCCGCCTTCCCGAGCGCGTCGCCCTGGAGGCCGGTCGCCGCCGCGAGCGGACGCTGATCCACGCGGGACCAGATCCAAGCGGCCAGGGTCTTCCGCTCCTCGGCGTTCCCGGGGAAGGGCGGCATCTTGCCGCGCATCTCGTGGAGCCCCCGGAGCGAGGACTCGATGAACGCCGGATCCGTATGGGCGTACTTGGGGAGGATGTCGCTGTAGCCGCCGGGCGTGTGGCAGGTCTCGCACGCCATGCGGTAGAGGTCGGTGCCCTCGTCGGACGTGCGGAAGGCCGCGTGCGCGAGGAGGCCGTCCCCCTCGCTCCACGCCTCGGCCCGGTCGGCCCGGATGCCGTTCCCGTACATGTAGCCGTAGGCCACGTAGGGCTTTCGCGCGGCCTCGCGGAACCACTCGAAGCCGCCGAACGCCACCAGCGCGAGCAGCAGGACGACCAGACCGACGACCCGGCCGTAGAGGCGCGGCAGGAGGAGGCCCACCACGAGAACGACGAGCGCGAGAACGATCGCCGCCTGCACCATCGAGTGCATTGCCGTCCCCGCGATGGGCAACCGGGTGGTCGCGGTGGAGAGCAGGTCGTCGCCAATCGCGGACTCGTACCAGAACCAGCCCCCCCCGCCGCGACGAGCCCTACCAAGGCCCAGAGGGCATTGAAGCGTACGAGCCGCGCCTTGAACGCGCCGGCCCGACGCCACGCCGCGAGCGCGAGGGTGAAGACCCCCGCGAGGAGGATCGCCACGCCCGTGCGGAGCACGAGGGATGGCCAGTAGGTGGGGTTGAGGAAGCCGTCCCAGAAGCCCCCCGTGCGAATCCAGTCGCCCGGCGTGAGCATGAAGCTGACGATCCCGTTGATGACGAGGAGCGTCAGGAAGGCCATCACGAAGTAGACCCAGCCGAGCGCCATGTGGTCGCGCGCCGACATGCGCTTCCAGCCGAGGAAGTAGAGGATCGCGGAGAGGATCTCGACGATGAAGAACGTCCATTCGATGCCCCACGCCCACACGAAGTTGTGGATGAGGAGCTCCGTGGCGTTCGGGCTGAGCAGGCCGATCACGAACCAGATCGCGACGCCCGAGAGGGCGCCGAAGACGACCGTGGCGAGCACGAAGAAGCGGCTCACGCTCCGGACGAATGCGAGGCCTTCCTCGTCGTGCCTGCGACGGGCGCGCCCCTCTGCCACCACGAGGTACAGGCCTCCGCCGATGGCGAAGTGCGACACGAAGACGTGGAGCACCGCGATCACGGCCATCAGGGGGCCGTAGGCGACTCCTCCGTCCCAGAACGGATAGGGCATCGGCAGCTCCCGGGGGACGACATTCGGAGGCAACCGTACCCCCGGCGCGTCCCGCGCCAAGCCCGCGCGGTCCCCTCGCCCGGGGCGCAGGGCCCCGAAGGGATCTGCCGATGGGCCGGCCCTTCTTCACCTATTTCACGGGCGGAAGTTTGGGGGGCTTCCGCTGGGGCCTCTTTCCGAAGTCGGGAAGCGTCGGCCGCTTCTCCGCGATGATCGTCCGGACCTCCTTCAGGGCACGCTCGAGCTGCGGATCGACGCCGGCGGCGTAGTCCTGGGGGCGCACGTCCACCTCGATGTCGGGCGCCACGCCGTAGTTCTCGACGCCCCAGCCGATCCCCTCGAACCAGAAGCTGAACTCGGGCTGGGAGGTCATCGTGCCGTCTACCAGCGCGTGGCGGGGCCAGATGCCGACGACGCCGCCCCAGGTGCGGGTACCGACGAGCGGGCCCAGGTCGTAGAGCTTGAACGCCTGGCTGAAGATGTCGCCGTCGGAGCCGGCGTACTCGTTGATCAGGGCGACCATCGGGCCCATCGGCGCGACGTCGGGGTAGGACATGGGGCGCTTCCCCCAGCGGGTCGTGTCGTAGCCGATCCGGCGCCGGAGGAGCTTCTCCAGCAGCAGCTGCGACACGTGGCCGCCGCCGTTGAACCGCACGTCCACCAGCAGCCCCTCCCGCTCCACCTCCAGGCGGTAGTAGCGGTGGAACTCGGCGAAACCGTCGGGCCCCATGTTCGGGATGTGGACGTAGCCGACCTTGCCCTTGCTCTTCTCGTGGACCCAGGACCGGTTCGTCTCGACCCAGTCGCGGTAGCGCAGGCCGTGGTCGCCGCCGGCGGCCCGCACGACCACGTCGCGCGGGCGGCCCTGGCCCGTACGTACGCGCAGGCGCACCGCGCGGCCCGCTCGGTTCACGAGGCACTCGTAGGGCGTTCGGTCCGCGCCGATCTCCCGGCCGTCGATGGCCTCGATCCGGTCGCCGATCTTCACGTTCACGCCCGGCGCGGCGATGGGCGCGACGTGGCTGGCCTCCCAGCTGTCGCCCTGGGGGATCCGCGCGACGTGCCACGAGCGCGTGCGCGGGCGGTACTCCAGATCCACCCCGAGAAAGCCCTGGTACCAAGCGGGCACCTGGCGGTAGTCGCCTCCCATCTCGTAGCAGTGGGAGGTCCCGAGCTCGCCCTGCATCTCCCAGACGAGGTCGCTGAACTCGGCGCGCGTCGCCACGCGTTCCACGAGCGGGAGGTAGCGGTCGTGGATCGCCTTCCACGCGACGCCGGACATGTCGGAGGTCCAGAAGTGGTCGCGCTGGAGGCGCCACGCCTCGCGGAACATTTGCTTCCACTCGGCGCCGGGATGCACCTCGGGGCGGATCCGGTCGAACTGGATCCACCCGCCGGCGCGCCCGCCGCCCGAGCGCGACGCGAGGTCCGAGGCCTTGGCGCTGGACGGCACCACGCGCACGCGGTCCTTCGTCCGGAGCGCGAGGGCGCGCCCGTCGCCGGAGAGCGAGAAGCCCACGAGGTCATCGGCCACCGTCTCGGCCTTCTCCTCCTCGAAGATCCAGGCTTGCAGGGTGACGTTCGCTTCGGTGGCGCCGCCGTCGTCGTCCTCCGGGAGCATGCTGCCGCGGACGGGTCGATGGCCGAAGAGCACGCGACCGGGAGCGCCGGCGATCGACCCGTAGCGCTCCTCGCCGACCGGGAAGGAGACGACGCGCCCCTCGATGCCGTCGAAGTCGATCTTCACCGGGGAGGGCTTGTCGCCGCCGTCCTTCTCCTTCTTGCCGTCCTTCGCGTCCTTCCCGCCTCCCTTCGGGCCGACCGGCTCGACGCCCACCGGAAGCCGCGGGTCGCGCCCGGCGCTCTCGAACGGCGACGGCAGGTCCTTTCTCAGCGTCACCAGACAGGGCAGGGCCCCACGCGGGAAGCCGAGGTCGAAGTAGTGGCTGTCGTAGACGGGGTCGAACACGCGGGCGGAGACGAAGTAGAGGTAGCGGCCCTCGGGGTCGAAGGAGGGCGACCAGTCCTGGAACTCGGCGCGCGTCACGTCGTGCTTGCGACCGGTCGTCGTGTCGTAGATCCGGATGCAGCGGACGCGCAGGTTCGAGGGGAAGCTGTAGGCGAGGTAGCGGCCGTCGGGCGACCACGCCGGGTCCTGGATGCGGTCGAAGTCGCTCGCATCGATCTTCTTCTTGGTGCCCTTCTGGACGTCCACGAGCCAGAGCTCCTGGCGGTGGTTCGTGAGCGCGATCCGCTGGCCGCCGGCCGGCGAGGGCGCAAGCTCCAGCGCGCGGCCGAAAGCCCTCGCTACCTCGCGAGGCTTGCCGTCTTCCAGGCCGGGTTCGACGACGAGCGCCTCCTCGCCCTTCGCGTCGGTGATGCTCGCGATGCGCTTGCCGTCGGAGAGCCAGCTCGCGAGGCGGCGGCGCTCGGCGGAGGACTCGCCGTGTCGGACCACGGGGCCGTCCCAGAGACCGAACGCGTAGGCCCCGCCGCGGCTCACGGCGACGGCGGCGTTCCCCTCGGGGTGGAGCGCGTACGACTCCAGGAACCGCGCGGCGTCCACGAAGCGGCGGCGGGCGCCGGTGCGGGGGCTCTGGATCCGCACCTCGATCCGCCGGTTCTCGTCGGTCCGGGGGTCGAGGAGGTGGAGGTCGCCGCCCGCGTGGTAGACGATCCGGCGTCCGTCGGTGGAGGGGAAGCGGACGTAGAAGTCCTCGTGGTGGGTGTGGCGCTTCAGGCCTCGGCCCGTGGGCGTGACGGAGTAGAGGTTCCCGTGGCCCTCGTGATCCGAGAGGAAGTAGACGCGGGATCCGATCCACATCGGGCCGGCGAGGTTGCCCTCGAACTCGACCAGCGGCTCGAAGTCGCCCTTGCCGTCGCGATCCACCCACAGGGTGCCCGCCGTGCCGCCGCGGTAGCGCTTCCAGCGCGCCGGGTCCCAGGCGTTCCGCCCGATCACCACGCCCTTGCCCTTGGGCTGGTGCGCAACGGCCCGGGCCGGCCCCCACCGGAGCGGTGTCACGACCCCACCCTCGACGGGGACGGTCGCGAGGTGCAGGAGCCCGGGCATCATCTGCCGCCAGGCCGTGGCGAACATCACGCCCTTCCCGTCGGGGGTCCAGCCGACGGCGTGGCTCATGACGCCCAGCCACGTGAGCCGGCGCGCGGCGCCGCCCTCGGCGTCCATCACGTAGATGTCCGTCGGGCCTTCGTCCCGCGCGGCGTAGGCCACCCTCCCCCCGTCCGGGGAGAACCGGGGCGTGCTGAGCTGCGTCTGGCTGGAGGTCAGGCGGCGGGCGACGCCGCCGTCGGTCGGGACCGCCCAGAGGTCGTCCTCGCAGACGAAGAGGACCCGATCCCCGTGGAGCGTGGGATGACGGTAGTAGCCGGACTGCGGACGCATGCGCTCTCCTCGCCCTGAAAGGGCGGATCGTACACCCCGAACGAGAGGGGTAGAGCCGCCGTCAGGGTGTCGGGGCGGAGGGAAGAGGGCGGACGTGTGCACTCTCCTCGATGGCGTCGTCGGGGTGGAGGATCACCCGGTCGCCCTCGTCGAGGCCCGACAGCACCTCCCGCACGTGGCCATCGCGGATCCCGGTGGTGATCGCCGCGTCCCGGGCGCGCCCGTCCTCGATGCGGAAGGCGTGCCACGTGCCGCCCTCCCGAAAGAGCGCCCCCTCGGGCACGCGCAGGACGTTCGTCTTGCTCTCCAGGATCACCCGCACCTCGACGCGGAAGAGATCCCCGAGCCCGGATCCCGCGGCGTCGAACCCGACGATCACGTTCACCCGCTGCTGCTCCACGCCGAGGGAGGAGATCTTGGTGAACGCGCTGGGATGGATGCGGGCGATCGAGCCGTTCAGGACGCGATCGCCGAGCGCGCGCCCGAAGATCTCCACGGGCATGTCCTTCTCCATGCGCGCGGCGTCCTCCGAGAGGAAGTCCACCTCGACCTCCAGGCGGGAGAGATCCCCGACCTCGAGAATGGGCGTGCCTGCCGAAACGAACTGCCGGCTCTCGCGATCGATGCGGAGGACGACGCCGGTGCTCGGCGAGACGATCGTCGTGTCGGAGAGGTCCGCATCCAGCTTCTTCAGCGTCGCATCGAGCGCGGCGATCTGCTCGTCGTAGTCCTTCTGCTCCCAGTCGAAGTCGTGGAGACGGGACTCCAGGATCTCCTTGCCGAGCTTCGCGGCGCCGATGTCGAGCTGCGCGATCTTGACCCGCACCTCGTCGGCCTCCATCCTCTGGCGGGCCTCGCCTTCGGCGGCGATGGCGTCGTCGAGCTCGGCGTCCGTCGCGATCTTCTGCCGGGCGAGCGAGCGAGTGCGTTCGAGCTGTTTCAGGGCGTGCTCGTGCGCGACCTTCGAGAGTTCCAGGTCGTTTTCGGCCACGCCGAGGGCCTCGACGGCCTGGCGCTCCATGTTCTCGGCCCGCGCGATCTCCTCGGGCTTGGGGCGCTTCGTCTCGACGCCCTCCTTGCGCTCCTGGAGGGACCGGACGCGGGCCCGCGTCTCGTCCACGAGCGACCGGAGGGGTAGCGGGTCGATCCTCGCCACGGTCTGCCCCTCCTTCACCGGGTCCCCCGCCTCCAGATCCACCCGGAAGAGCGTGCCCGGGACCGGCGCCGAGACCACGTACCGGTCCACGACGCGGGTCTTCCCCTCCTCCTCCACGACCGCGCGGATCGGTCCGCGGTCCACGACGCCGACGTCCACCGGCGTCGGCCGGGTCCGGCTGATCCACCATCCCCCGAGGAGGACCGCCGCAACGACGAGCACGAGGAGGATCTTGCGCACGAACCTACTCCCGGGCCTTCAGGACTTCTACGAGATCGAGCCGCCGGAGGGGACGAATGACCACGAGATTCGACAGAACGGCGAAAACGAGGGTGATCACCACGGCGCGGTACACCGTCGCGTACGAGAAGACGAAGGGGAAACGGAAGAGCTCCGTCTCGTAGGCCTTCGTCAGCGCATAGCTGAAGAGCGCCCCCAGCCCGACGCCCAGGGGGATGGCCATCGCGACGAGCAGCAGGTTCTCCCCTACGAGGACGGTGACGACCTCGCGCGTGCGGAAGCCGAGCACGCGCATCGAGCCCAGCTCCCGGTGGCGCTCGGCGAGCGAGATCCGGGCGGCATTGTAGAGCACGCCGAAGACGATGATGCCGGAGAACACGAGGAGGACGCCCGTCATGATGTCCTGCGACTCGGCGAGCATGTCGCGGAGGATCCGGGCCTGGTCGGCGCGAAAGGAGACCGCCGCCACGGCGGGGAGGTCCTTCAGCGTGCGTCCCACCTCCTCTGTCCGGGCCGGGTCCACGGACAGGCGGACACCCGTGAGCACGTCGCTCTCGCCGATCCACCGGGAGAGGAGATCGCGGCGCGCGTATGCGAACGCCCCCAGGTACTCCTCCACCACCGCGGCGACCGTCGCCTCGAAGCGGGTCTTGCGACCGTTGAGCACCTCCACGCGAACGCGGTCGCCGACCTTCGCGCCGACCAGATCGGCGAGCTTCTGCGAGAGGAGAAGACCCTCCGCAGGCAGGGCCACCCGCGAGAGGTCGGCGTCGAGGAGGACGATCAGTTCGTGACCGGGGTCGAGCCCCTGCAACCCCGTCCGTTCCGATCGCCATCCCTTCGCCAGCCGGACGGGCACGGCCAGCTCGGCCTCGGCCCGCCGGACGCCCTCGATCCGCCGGACCTCGTAGAGGGCCTTGTCGCCCCGCTCCTTGTGGAACGTGACCTGGATGTCGTGCCGCTCCACGAGCCGGTACTGGTTCTCCACCATGGCGTAGTAGGAGTCGTACGAGAAGAACGTGAGCACGAGGATGGACACGGCCAGGGCCACGCCGAGGACCGTCATCGTCGCCCGTGCCTTCGTGCGCGAGAGGCGGCGGAGGATCATGCGGGTGGCGAACCCTAGTCGACGCCAGAGGCCGCCCCAACGCTCGAGGAGCGTCTTCCCGTAGGCGGGCGGTGCCTCCGGGTGGAGCCCCTCGGCCGGGTCGAGCCTCACGGCACGGCGGACGGCTGCGAGTGTCCCCATCACGGCGAAGATCAGGCTGGTCAGCAGGCCGCCGCCCGCAGCGATGGGGTCGAGTCCGAAGACCAGCACCGGAAAGTCGAAGAACCGGCGGTACATCTCCAGCACTTCCCGCGCGAACCAGAAACCGACGGCGACGCCGAGCACCCCGCCCAGGAGGCCGACGAGCACGGCGAGGGAGAGGTAGTGGCCGGCGACGGTCGCCTTGGAGTACCCGAAGGCCCGCAGGAGCGCGATCTGGCTCCGCTGGGTGCGGACGAGGCGTCCCATCAGCATGTGCAGGACGAACGCGGCGACGCCGAGGAAGATCGCGGGCGTCACGGTGGCGGAACCCTCGAGTCCCTGGATCTCGTTGGAGACGTAGCGGTCCGACGGCAGGTCCTCACGGGCGAAAGCCCCCAGCCCGCCGTAGCGGTCCAGCTTGCGATCGAAGGCGTCGAGAACGTCCTGCACGCGCGCGCCGCGGGAGGTGGTCGCGACGACCTCGTTGACGGCGTCCTGGAAGTCGAAAACGGCCTCCGCGAACGACCGCGAGAACCAGAGAATCGTGAAGTGCTCCGGGTCCGGGGCGATGGTGCCGGCGCCCCGGATGAGGTAGACGAACTCGGGGCTGATCGCCGTCCCGACGATCCGGAGGCTCTCCTTCTTGTTGTTCATCAGCACGCGCAGCCGATCCCCCACCTGGAGGTGGTGGAACCGGGCGAAGCGGTCGGCCACGATGACCTCGCGCGTACCGTCTCCTTCGAACCACCCGCCGGCCGTGAGGTGAAGGTCGTTCAGCATCCGCGTACGCCGGTCGGGAACGGAGAGGACCCGGCCTGAGACCGGTTGGGGCAGGTTCGGGAGGTCGATCGTGACGTCGAACACGATTCGTCCCTCGACGCGACGCACGCCATCGACGTGTTCGAGGTCCCGGAGGACGTAGCGGGGCGCGCGCTCCATGGGAGCGAAGACGTCGGCGAGCCGGTACCGCCGGTAATAGGCGTCCTTGGAGGCTTTGAGCCCGCGGTAGGCGGTGATGACCGTGACGAAGCTCGCCACCCCGCAGGCGATGATGAGCACGATCGCGAGGATCTGCGCCCACATGGTGCGGAGGTTCCGGACGAGCTTCCTGTCGATTGCCCGCATCACCACGTGATCTCCGCGGGGGTCTTCGGCGAGGCGTTCGCCCGTACGTCCACGATCCGACCGGAACGCATGCGGAGACAGCGGTCGCCCATGTCGCCGATCGCGGCGTTGTGGGTGATGATGAGCAGCGTGGTCCCGATGGACCGGTTCACCTCCCGCAGCACGTCGAGCACGACGATGCCGGTGCGGTAGTCGAGCGCCCCGGTGGGTTCGTCGCAGAGGAGGACGTCGGGGGCCTTCGCCACGGCGCGCGCGATGGCGACGCGCTGCTGCTCGCCGCCGGAGAGCTGCGAGGGAAAGTGGTCGGCGCGCTCGGAAAGGCCGACGAGGTCGATCATCTCGCGGGGATCCCGCGGGGCGGGCGCGACCTCGGTGGCCATCCCCACGTTCTCGACGGCGGTGAGGGAGGGAATCAGGTTGTAGAACTGGAATACGAATCCGACGTGTCGTCGCCGGAACTCGGTGAGGCCGCGGTCGTCGAGGCGGCCCAGCTCGCGCCCGCGGAAGCGGAGCTCCCCCCGTGTCGGCCGGTCCATGCCGCCGAGCAGGTGGAGCAGGGTGCTCTTGCCCGATCCGCTGGGTCCGAGGATGACCAGGCACTCGCCCTCGACGACCTCCAGGTCCACGTCGCGGAGCGCCGCCACCTCCACCTCCCCCATGCGGTAGACGCGCGAGAGACCGGCTGCGTGGTAGAGGGGCTCGGACACCGCTTGGCGTCGGTCCGGGAGCGGAGTCACATCGATCGGTAGGTGAGTTCGGACGAGGCCTCGACCCGCTCGCCGCCGAGCCCCCAGACCATGTCCACTCCCAGCTCTTTGCAGAGAGCCACCTCGGGGACGTTGACCTCGGTCCGGTCGCCCCCGTTGCCGAACGCGATCTTGGCTCCCGGACTCATCGTGCAGACCATCCGGATCAGGTTGCAGGCGGTGTCGTCGGCGTCGTCGAACCCGACGGCGCTCGTGACCCCGCGGACGCTGGCGATGATCTCGCGGCGCTCCTCGAAGGGCATCCGGACCTGGCCCCGGTTGCGGCGCAACCAGTCGTCCGAGTTCACGCCGACGACCACCAGGGCGGCGAGGTCGCGGGCGCCCTGGACCATGCGAACGTGTCCGACGTGGAGCGGGTCGAACCCGCCGGAGAGGATGAGGACGTCGTAGTGCTTCATGACGTGCCCCCGAGGGACGACCCAAGCGTATCGTCGGGGGGGCACGGCGCAAGGCGCACTCCGCGGCGGAGGGCGGCGAAACCCGGGCCGCGCCCTGGAAGACGCGTGACCACCGGCGTCCCTCGTGCGGAGACAATGGAGGGGAAAGGAGCGCTCCCCTTGCGCCTGGCCTCGGCCGACAACGCCACGATCGCCCAGACCCTCGAGCGGGTCGCGGATCTGCTCGAGGCGCAGGAGGCGAACCCCTATCGGCCCCGGGCCTACCGGGCGGCCGCGGACACGGTGCGCACCCACCCGCGGCCGATGCGGGAGATCCTCGAGGAGGGGGGGGCGAAGGCGCTCCGCGAGCTCCCGGCGATCGGCGACAGCATCGCCGCGGCGATCGAGGAGATCCTCAAGACGGGCCGGCTCCGCCGTCTGGATCACCTGCGGGGGGAACTCGGTCCGGAGGAGCTCTTCACGAGCGTCCCGGGTATCGGCCGCGACCTGGCGCAACGGATCCACCAGTCCCTCGGCGTGGACTCGCTGGAAGCCCTGGAGGTCGCGGCGAACGACGGGCGGCTCGCCCGGGTCAGGGGTTTCGGCCCGCGCCGCGTCCTGGGCGTCAGGACGGCCCTCGCCTCGCTCCTGAAGGAGGACGCGCGCCGCCGGGCGAGTGACACAACGCGCACGGCCCGCCCGGCCACCGGTCGCCCGCCGACCGTCGCCACGCTGCTCGACGTCGATGCCGACTACCGCACCCGCGCGGAAAAGGGACGGCTCCGAAAGATCGCCCCGCGCCGCTTCAACCCGAACCGCGAGGCATGGCTCCCCATCTACCACACCGAGGGCGGCGCCTTCTCCTTCACGGTCATGTACTCGAACACGGCGCGGGCGCACGCCCTGGGCACGACCCACGACTGGGTCGTGATCTTCTACGAGAAGGACGGCGAGGAAGGTCGCGTCACCGTCGTGACCGAGCACCTGGGCCGCCTCCGGGGACGGCGCGTCGTCCGGGGCCGGGAGGAGGAGTGCGCGCGCCACTACGCCGTGGAGCAGGGAGGCCCGTAGCGACGCGAGGCGGAGACGACCCGGCTACCGCCGCTTGCGGCGGCGCACCTTGCGACGCACGAGGACGCCCTCGCGCCCCTGGTAGGTGACGAGCAGGGCGCCCAACGCGGCGAAGCGGTCGAAGAGGTCGATCACCACGTCTTCCTCGCCGGGCCACGGGTAGGCAAACACCACGTCGAACTCGTCGAGCTCGAACTCCAGATCCTCGTAGGCGCTCGCCCCATCGGTGTCCAGCCAGGCCAACTCCCCCATCGGCGGCACGAGGTCCTCGCCGCCTTCGGGAACGAAGCTGCCCTCGACGAACCGCGCCTCGATCCCCTGGGCGGCGGCCAGGCGCCGGGCCGCGGCAACGAGGTCGGCGTGGATCTCGATGCCGAACGCCTGGAAGCCGACGACGGCCGCGAGCATGGCCACGACCCCGAAGCCGCTGCCCCACTCGAGGAAGTGGCCGCCGGGCGCCAGCCAGCCTCGGCGGATGGCCTCGAGCGTCCGGTAGACGGCGAGGAAGTCGCTGGGGACGAACGCGGGGATGGGGTCGTCGTGCCGCGCCTCGACGAACGCCTCGATGCGGCGCGCCGCCTCCTCCACGAGGCGCAGGATCTCCTCCGGAAGCTCGTCGGACCGGAGGGTCGGCGTGATCTCGACGATGGCCATGACCAGGGCATACCACGTGCCGCTTGCCGTCCGCAAAGTCGGACCGGTACGATGCCGGGCGTGGGCACCGTCTACGAGGAACTGGACCACCACACGACGCCGCTCGGCGACCTCGTGCTGAGGAAGCGGCGTCTTCCCGACCATCCGGAGCCGGTCTTCGAGATCACCCTCGGCGGCGCCTTCCTGATGTCGAGCCTGGTCTGCGAGTCGGAGGTCGCCCTGGCGGACCTCGCCCTGGACGCCCTGGGGAGGGATCGCGCCTCGGTCCTGGTGGGCGGCCTGGGCCTGGGGTACACGGCGAAGGCCGCTCTGGACCACCCCGGCTCGTCCGACGTGACGGTGGTGGAGATGCTCCCCGAAGTCATCGCCTGGCACCGGCGGGGCCTGCTGCCGCTCGGGACGGTGCTGGTCGAGTCGTCGCGCTGCCGCCTCGTCCTCGACGACTTCTACGCCGCCGTCTCCGGCCCCCGGGAGGGCGGGCGGACGTGGGACGTGGTCCTGGTGGACATCGACCATTCGCCCGAGGCGCTCCTCCACACGGCCCACGCGGCCTTCTACACCACGGAGGGCCTCGCCCGCACGCGGCGAAACCTCTCCGACGGCGGCGTCCTCGCGGTCTGGGCGGGCTTCGCCGCCGACCCGGCGTTCGTCGAGCGGCTGGGGGACGTCTTCGAGGAGGCCTGGGCGGAGGAGGTGTGCTTCCACAATCCGAGCGTGGCGCGGGACGACGTGAACACGGTCTACCTCGCGCGGGGTTGATCGGGAGACGCGCGCGGGCGATGGCCCTCGGGGCCGGGCCACCACGGGGGCCTCTCAGGGCACCTCGATCCAGAACCAGCCGCGGAGGCTGCGCGGGGGAAAGCCCACGGCTTTGTCGTCCGGGTAGTGCTCCTGGACGGCGGCGCGGAGATCCTCCGGCCACTCTCCGGATGGACCGTGACACGTGAGGCAGAGGGGCTGCATGCCGATCGGGAGGAGCGCGCGCAGTCCGCCGCCGGAGCCGACCAGGTAGAGGTCCGTGTCCCGCCGGGCCTCGACGTAGGGCCGTGCCCAGTCGGGCGGGCGATTCGCGGGGTTCCGCAGGCGGAAGGAAGTGCGGCCGATCCGGACGCCCTGCGCCCCGGCGACCTCGCCGGCGATCCTCGGCGCGGCCTCCCGGCAGACGCCGATCGCCTCGGCGGGGGACCCTTCCTCGAGGGCCTGACCCAGACGCGAAGACAGACGCCCGAATAGGGCGTCGCGCGCGCGGGAGGCGCGGAGCTTCTTGGCCCGGGCCGCTTCGCCGAGCTCCTTGGCCGGGATCTCCTTCCACGTCTGGGGAGACGGGGAGGGCTCATCGCCGCACGCAACGAGGGAGAGGAGCGCGAGCAGAAGGAACGTGAGCAGGATGGGCCGCCGCATCGCGGTCTCCGGGGGGGACCCGGAGAGGGTACGGCGAGACGCGCCGTCGGCCTGTCGGGGTTCGCCCCCCGTTCGCACGGAGCGCCCGCGACAGCGACCTTGGACCCGCCGACGCCGGATCCTCGTTCTTCGATCGGACCCTACCCACCGGTACATTGCCCTCGTCACGCTCATGGCGACGTGACCCCGGAGCTGACGGGCGACGGGCCGACGGGCCCGGGGGCGACCAGAGGCCCCCGCTTCGAAAGGAGGTGATCCGATGGGTAAACGTGTCACAGGAGGTACGTCCACGTAAAGGGACCGCCAGACGTTGGCCGACCCGTTGGACGGCCTTTCGAAGACACCCGGGCGAGCACCCGACGGGGTGCTCGCCCGGTTTCAATTCGGAGGCGGAGCGCGTTACAAGGGACCTACTGCCCGCGGGGCCCGATCATGCGCGCTCGCCACCTCCTGCTGCTGCTCGCCCTCCTACCCCTCCTCGGCGGGCGTGCCCTCGGGGACGACCGCGACGACGCGGTGGAGCAGAAGAAGAAGGACCTCCTCTTCCACCTCCACGTCCACCAGGCCATCGACCGGGGCGCCGTCTGGCTTGCCGGAAAGCAGCAACGGGACGGATCGTTCGACCTGGAGGAGCCCGCGCTCCAGCAGGGGCCGACGCCGCCGACCCGGTACGGCTTCGGCGAGAGCGCGCTCGCGACGTACACGCTCGCCCACTGCGGGTACACGCCGGACAGAATCGAGATCCGCCGCGCGCTCTCCTACCTCCGCAAACACTACCGCTCCACGATGAAGGGCGACTTCCAGGCCCACGCCACGTCGTACAGCCTCTCCCTCGCCGTCCTCGCGCTCCACACACTCCATCCCGACGACAAGATCCCCGGGTGGGCGTCCGCGATGATGAAGGACATCTGCGCGTGGCTGCTCGAACACCGGAGCGACAAGGGCCTCTTCCGCTACCCCGGCGGCCTGGAGGGCGGGCCCGGGAGGCCAGGGCCCGGTCCGGGTCGGGGGGGGCCAGGGGGGCGCGGGGGGGGACCTCCGGGGGGAGCGGGGGGCCCGCCCATGGGCGCCATGCCCGGCGCCGACATCACCGGCCCGGAGGACCTCTCGAACACGCAGTACGTGCTCCTGGCCCTGTGGGCCGGCACGCGCCACGGCTTCGAGATCGATCCGGACGTGCTCGAGAGCATGGCGGACCGGCTCCTGGCCTGGCAGGAGGCCGACGGCCCCCGCGTGCAGCGCCGCTGGGACCCGCCCCGGGCGCCGACCGCCACTGGCTACCACACCGTGGACCGACCCGCCGGCGCCGTGGACCGCGCCCGCGGCTTCGGCTACACGCCGGGCGAGAGGCCGACGGGCTCCATGACGACGGCGGGGCTGTCCTCGCTTGCGATCCTCAAGGCGATGCTCGTGGAGAAGGGGAACCTCGATCCGAAGCTCCGCATGCGCATCGACACGGGCATCTGGGACGCGATCGCCTGGCTGGCCCGGCACTTCTCCGTCGGCGAGAACCCGAACGCCGGCGCGACGTGGCACTACTACTACCTCTATGGCCTCGAGCGCGCGTGCGTGATCGCCGGCAAGACGCACCTCGGAGAGCGCGATTGGTACCGCGAAGGCGCCGAGATGCTCATCCGCGCCCAGAAGGAGGACGGACGCTGGTCCACGGGTCGGTTCGGCCCGCGCGGCATGGGCGCCCCGGGGATCTGGATGGATCTCCTCGATTCCTGCTTCGCCCTTCTGTTCCTCAAGCGTGCCGCCCTGGAACCCACCGAGCCCATCCTCCCCCCGGCGCCCATCACTCCCTCCGAACGCTGACCGTTTCGCACCCGCCGGCGCAGGAAGTCCCGAAGGCGTCCGTGGCCAGGCAGGAGATCAACCCGTCGAGCGCTGGGCGTGCCGCGTCCCTGACGACCGTGTCCCTGCCAACTCGCTTGTGTCACCAGAACGGTTGGTTGTTGTGGGGCTCCGGGCCGCTCACGCCGAGATCGGTGACGGAGGTGCCCCAGCCCACCGGGTCCGTCGTCGAGTGGGTGACCGACGACGTCCACGAACGGCCTACACTCCGCGACCAACAGGGAAACGTGCTTGCGCAGAGCGCCATCGGAATCCCGTACCTCCATGCCGGCCGCGAGTACGACTCGCGGCCTCCGACGACGACCGTCCCCTCCGGGAAGCGGGGGGCCCGGCCCCCTCGGCCTGCGCGGCGGCTGGCGCGCGCGCCGGTGGCGTCTCGAAGACGGAGGCGAGGTCCCGCTCGCGGCGGTGTCGCAGGATCCGGTCCACGACGTCCCGGTCCGTGATCCAGGCCACGATGGCCATCTCGACCGTCTTGCAGCGCGGGCAGATCCTCGGGGCCACCTCGAGGACCTTCCGGAGCAGCCGGGCCCAGGCCTGGCACCGGAGCGCCTCGACGGAGGCCAGCGCGGGCGGGGGCTCCTCCTCGACGCCGACGGCGGCGTCGTGCGGGGCGGCGGCGGGCACCGCCTCGCCGGCCGGCCGGGCCCGTGCCTCCCGGTAGACCAGGCGCAGCCGGCTCGCGCAGACGCCCGGGGATGGGACCCTGTGCATGCCGCGGACCGGCACCTGCTGGCAGACGGCGTGCACGAACGCGAGCCCCTCCAGATCCGGCCCCGTCCGCCCCGTCCGCGGGTCGGGCGGCGTACCCGGCGACCAGTGGGACGACGGTCGCGATGTGGCTGACTGGACCGACGCCCAGGCCCAGGACGCCATGGACCGCGGCTGGGTCTGTAGCGAATGGCTCAACGGCGAGGACACGCTGCACGGGCGCCCGGTGCCCGCGGCGGCCCTGCGCATCGTGGTGACCGAGCAGACGCGCGTGGAGGAGACGAGCTGGAGCGCCGTGAAGTCGCTGCACGGAAGAGAGGCTTCGCTAAAGCCAGCTAGCGCTTGCCGAGGACGCTCGGGCGCGGCAAGGTACGGAGAAGTCCGCCCCTCCCCGTACCCTCGCGCCCGCCGGAGACGCCGTGCTGCATCACATCGAACTCTACGTCAGCGACCTCGAGCGTGCGATCGCCTTCTGGACGCCCTTCATGGAGCGGCTCGGCTTCGAGGCCGAGCGCTGGTCCGGCGGGGTCAACTACCTCGCCGGCGAAGAAGATCCCTATCTCTGCCTCCTGGAAGCACCCAAGAAGCACCTCGCGGCCGGGTATCACCGCAAGCGGGTGGGCTTGAATCACCTGGCGTTCAAGGCGAAATCGCGGCGGCAGGTCGATGACCTACGGACTTGGCTGCGGGAGTCCGGACATACGCTGCTCTACGACGATCGCTATCCCCATGCGACGGCGCCGGACTACTACGCCCTCTACTGCGAAGACCCGGATCGCATCAAGCTCGAGGTGGTCGCGCCGAGCGAGGGCTGACGGCGAATCCTGGATGCGCTCGGCGCGCATGACGAGGCGGCTGCCCTCGCGGTGGACCGGCATGGCGAAGGGGAAGCGGTCTACCTGAAGGGCGAGCTCCAGATCGGCGGCAGGGATGTCCGCCGGGCGCTCGCCGTCGAAGCGCGCGCCCCAGCTCGAGTTGCGCACGCGCTCGAGGAGCGGCGGCAGCGCCGTCGGCTGGCCACCTACCACCGCAGCAGTACGTCCACTCGACGCCATTGATGGACGTACTCGCGGAAGCGAGTGCGGAGCGCCGCGACGCGCTCGAGCGGGAGGTGTGCGGCGCCTGGCGGCGCCTCGTGGATGACGGTCGGTTGATGCTCGTGGTGAACATGACGAAGATCGTCGCCAGGGACTGAGCCGACCCCCGTGGGCGGCCACACCTCCCCGCGTTCCCGAACGGTCGCATCCGTCGGGACTTCACGGACGAGAACGTGGGACCGTCAGCCGCCGCTCCGCCCCTGCAGGCGACCGTACAAGGCGTAGAAGGCGTCCCGGATCCCCTCGAACTTCACCTCGTCGAAGGGGGCACCCTGCTCCGCGAGCAGACTCCCGTCGGAGATCGGCGCCGCGATCTCGAGAACCCGCTGGTGCTCGTCCACCGCCTTCTGGAGGAGCCTGTCAAGGTAGGGCTTCCCCTTGGCGAGCTCCTCCACCCAGACCGCATGCGTGAACTGCTTGCCCTGGAGCAACCGGTCCAGGGTCGCGAAGGCGGCAGCGTGCGTCTCCGCCGGGTAGGTCTTCTTGACCTCCGCCTCCACGCCGTCCGCGAGCTTCTTGAGGACCTCCTCCAACGTCCGAGACGCCCAGGTGATGGGCTGGAAGACGAGCCTCTCCCGCTTCAAGACCTCGGCGTCCGCCTCCGTGACGAGCAATTCGTCCACGCGCACGTAGGCCTTGCTGAGGGCCTTGGCGAGTTTCTGCACGTCGCTCAGCTTGTAGCGCAGGAGCACGCCGTAGAGCTCCCACGCCTGCCAGTCCACGACGAGCCGCGCCCGCGTGGCCGCCATGTGCCCCGCCAGTTCTCGGGCAGCGTCGATCTCCGCCCGCTCGCTTTTCGACCACGCCTTGAACGCCTCGAGGAGAGCCTTCTTGGCGGAGGACTTCTGTGCCGTGACGCCCTTCTGGAGCTCGAGCAGCTTTCCCTCCAGCAGGTCCACCACGCGGTCCACCGACTCGATCGCGGCGGCCGCGGGGTCCTCGCTCGCCAGGACGTCGCTCGTCACGTCCTCCGTGGTGAGGAGGAGGGCCAGCCCCTGGGCCGTCTTGCTCCGCTTCTCCTCATAGTTCCGGAGGAGCAGCCGGACGACGCCGGACTTCTTCGCGAGCGCGGGGAAGTCGTCCTGCGCATCCTCGGCCCTGAGCGAGACTGGCGTCAGAGCCGCCGCGAGGAGTGCCAACACCGCGACACGCACGTGCGGTCGGCTAGAGCGGGTAGCCACTGTAGACATGCCACCTTCCTCCCTCGGTACGCCGCAGGACCACCTGCTTCGGGTACGCGGACTGCTTCCCATGCTCGTCGTAGGTCCGGATCATGACGACCGCCTGCTCCACCACCTCCTCGCTGTGCTCCTTCAGCTTCTTCTTCTGCTCGTCGTCCAGGAAGAAATCCTCGTTGGATCCCTCCTCGACGCGCCACCCCCTGATCACGTCGATGCCCACCAACTCGTAGGGTTCCACGTACACGTAGAAGCGACGGTACCGCTCGAGGTTGTTGTCGTAGAAGTAGCGGAGGCGCTGGATGGCCTTGGGCGTGACCTTCCGCGCGGGATCTATGCAGTCCAAGTAGAGGAGGTAGTTCCTCTCCTTGATGGCCGTGGCGAGGATCTCGACGAGACGGAGCGGGTCGACGTCCTCGGGCACCTCCTTGACGGTGTAGAAGCCCTGCTTCAGCGTCTCCAGGTCGTCCTCGCCCGCGAACGTCCCCCCGAGGTCGCGCTCGGGATCCGCGTAGGCGAGCACGTGCCCGTCCACCCAGATCGCCCGGGGTTCCACCACCCAACCGAACCACGCCTGCATCGTCTTCTCTTCGCCCGCCTCGGGCACGAGGAGGTTCACCCCTGTCACCTCGCCCACGAGGGTCCACGGCGCGGGCACGTCCGTGCCGACGCCTAGCCGGTAGCGCTTCAGCGCCTCGTAGGCGCCCAGCCACGCGCGCGAGGTCAGCCGCACGAAGTAGAAGCCCGTCGTCTGCGAGCCGACGAAAACGAACTGCCCGCCGACCTCCGTGAACTCGTTGTCGGGGTAGCGGAAGTCCTCCAGGACCACGGCCTTCCCCACCATGGCCTCCGGATCCGAGTAGAGGGGGTCGGGCGCCGGGAAGGGCTTCTCGATCCGCTCACCCGCGGCGTCGAGCTTCAACTCGAGGGCTCCCCATTCCTTGGCGGCGGCGCCCGCGAGCTTCTCCACCAACACGCGCTCCTGCTCGCGGTAGGCGAGCATCTCGGGGGTGATCGTCCGGTGCTCGCCCTTGCTCGCCATCAGCCCCGCGCGCGCGCGCTGGAATAGGGCCTCGACGGTGCGATCGTCCGGATAGGCCTCCTTCAGCGTGCGCACGCGCTTCAGCGCCTCGTTATCGTCGTAGGAGAGCGAGAACGGCTTGCCTCCGGCGCGCTCGACGTGGCGCTCGAGCTTCTCGAGGTAGTGCTCGGCGCTGCTGATCTCGTTGGCCGGCGCCTCCCCCCCGGCGCGCGCTGGGCCGGCGCAGGTGAGCCCCACGATGACGAGGAACAGAATCCGTGCCGGGACGCGCATGGAGACCTCCCGATCCAAGCAGTCGGACCGCGGCCATTGAACCGCAATCCGCTGCTCGGGGGAAGCAGGGACTGGCGTGTGGGGAGCCCCCGTGGCGCAGGTTCCGTGGCGTCAGGGCTACTCGCTCACCTTGCTCGCGTCGAAGCGGAACATGCCGTGGATGGGAATCTCCTCCACGTAGTCCTTGAGCACCACACCGTCGTAGGTCCCGCTGCGGACCCCGTCCTTCTCCTGCAGGACGACCTTCAGCTGCTTCATGCCGTGGTTCTGGATGTCGGAGAGATCCGTGGCGTCCGAGAACGTGATGGCGAGTCCCTGCCCTCCGCGGTCCGCCGCGTAGGTGCCGGCGTCGATGCTCGGGAGGCCGATCGTCACCCCGTACGGGCGCTTGCGCAGCACCAGGAGCCACGTGTTCACGACTTTGTTGCAGCTCTCGACGGCCAGGTCGTCCGCCGTGAGGATGCTGCAAGCGACCGTTGCGGTGTTCACGGGGAGCGTCTCCGGCGTGGCGGCCGCCGGGGTCGCACCCGGAGACGTCTGGGCAGCCGAATGGGGCTGAGCGGGCGTCTCCTCCTCCGACTTCCCGCCGCATCCACCGAAGAGCAGCAGAAGCGCGAGTGTGCAGGCGGTCCTCCGCGGATCGAACATCGGTACACCTCCTTGCGCGGCAGGATACGGAATTGCATGACGACGTTCAATGCCACGCTCGCGCCGCCATCCGTGGATGTGAGGGACGTGGCGCGAGCCGGACGTGCCGGGATTCGTGCGCGCCGTCCGACCGGACGTGCCTGGGCAACGCGGCGGCCAGGCGCAAGTTGTGGAGAAGAGAGCGGCGGGATGGCGAGCGCCCAATCGGTCCCGAGCCATGGACCTCCGGATCCGGAACCGGGTGCGCGTCGTTGCGAATTGATGCCAACCTCCACGTCGACCAGCTTGCGGGGACGCGTGACCGCTAGTCTCGACTTTGGCCCTTTTTGAGGGGGATCTGAGCGACTGACAAGACACGAAAGAAGACCGGCCAACCAACCGACGGACGGGGTAACGACACACCCACCATCGGAAGGCCGGCCGATGAACTCTTCTTACCTTCCTTCGTCCGTTCAGCCCATCCTCTTCACCTTCCGTCCGTGCTTCACGGCTCCGAGCTTCGAGAACTTCGTGGCCATGCTCTGCGGCTGGATCCTGTGCCCGGGTGTGCACACGATCAGCCGGGCCATTGTGGCGGCCGGCGTCCAGGGGCTGGCGGACAAGGGCCACAGCGCCTACTACCGATTCCTCTCCCAAGCCCGGTGGAGCGTGGACGAGGTCGGCCGGCACCTGTTCGGCCTCCTCCTCCCGTTCGTTCCGCAGCGCATCGAGGCCGCAGTGGACGACACGCTGTGTCACCGCACGGGGCCGCAGTTGTTCGGAGCCGGGATGCACCACGACGCAGCCACCTCGACCTACGGCGGGGCGGGAGGCCGACGGGCCTCGTTCGCATTCGGCCACAACTGGGTCGTGCTCTCGGTGTGGGTGCCCTTGCCCTGGAACCGGGAGCGCGGGATCGCCATCCCGGTCCTGCCGCGCGGCCTACGAGGCGATGCGGCGCTGCTTCCAGGATGTCCTGGGCCGTCGCGACGCGCTGCCGGGCATGGTCGCCTCCGTCCAGACCTTCGGCTCCTACGGCAACTGGCACCCGCACGTCCATGCCATCGTCACCGACGGGCTGATCGAGCGCGGCGGCGCGTTCGTGCCGCTGGCCATGATCGACGCGCGTGTGCTCGAGGAGCGCTTCCGGCGCATCCTGCTGCGCCGGATGCACGAAGCCGAACGCCTGAGCGCCGAGGCGCTGGAACGCCTGCTGGCCTGGCAGCACTCCGGCTTCTCGGTGCACGTGGGAGAGGCCATCGAGCCGACGGCAGGGAAGAGCCTGGAGCGGCTGGGGCGCTATATCGCCCGCGCGCCGATCGCGTCATCCAAGGTGAAGCCCCAGGAGGACGGACGGATCAGGCTGCTCACGCCGCCCGATCCGCAATCCGGAAAGGACAGCCGACTCTTCGACGCCCTGGCCTGGGTACACGCCGTCACGACGCAGATCCCCGACCCGTACCAGCACATGGTCGTTTACTCGGGTGCCTACTCGAATCGTGCGCGGCAACTCTACCGTCCCCCGGAGGAGGAGCCCCAGGAGGCCAGCGGTGCAGGAAGCGACCAGGCGAGCCCGGACGAGGAATCCACCGCGGCCTGCCGCGACACCGCCCGCGGAGGCGTACCTCACGCCGTCGGACTCGACGGCGCAGCCGCCCGCGGCCTGGCTCGCGCCCTACCGCACGGAACGCGCGACGCCCGAGGCGTACGATCGTCTAGGCGGGCGCGTACTTCACGGTCTTGAAGTGGCTCTCGGAGTAGGGGTTGTCATCGGACACACGCGGCCGGCTGTAGCTGGCGAGTACGTCGAGATCCACGAGCAGTTGCGAAAAGGTCTTGGCCGTCCTGGGCGCGCCGCGATCTTGGTGCAGCGTCAGCTGTTCCTTCGCGATGCCTTCCTTCTGGCAGGCTTCACATACCAGACGCATGTGTCCGGTCCACGACCGCGAAGTCCGTGATCCACGCCAGGATCACCATGGCCTCCCCGCAGCGCCCCCCACGGCACGAAGATCTCCGGCGCGAGCTCGTCGCGCCGCAGGCTGCGGCCCTGGGCCTTGGCCCAGGAGGTCACGTGGAAGACGCTCTCCCCCGCGGGGACCGCTTCCCGGAGCCCGCCGCCGGCCAGCGGCAGCGGCCTCGCGACGGGCGCGCCCCGGTCCGCGAGCCAGTTCACGAAGTGGATCTCCGCGCCCAGCTCGTCGGCCGACCGCCGACCGCCCCACGTCGCCTTCACGATGCGCGGGGTGCCGTCGACGCGGGCTTCGTGGACGAAGCTGTCGAAGCCCCCGAGGTCGCGCATGCGATCGGGCTCCACGCCGACCGTCGAGGCGACGGCGGCGCGGACCTCGCTCGTGTACCGGGCCTTGACGGCAGGCTCCATCGACGCAAGGTACCCGCCCGCCAATCGGGGCCTCGCATCGTCGCCGTTCCGTGCGAGGGCGGCTGGTCCGTCGCGCGGCTCGCGCGAGAAGGTGTGATTGCGAGGCTGCCTCGGTACGAGACGTTTCGCAGGACGATCAGGAGGTGGGCAGCAACAGGGAGACGGGTCGGTGCGGCGCGAGGTCGCGGAGGCGGTAGGCACCGTCGGCTTCGCGCGCGACCTCGACGGGATCGCGCGACCGCGCCCCCTTCAGCCCCTCCCGGGCCGCCTTCCACGCGAACCGGATGCGCCCGGCCACACGGCCGCCCGCCGGCAGGTCGAGCAGGCGCGGCGACTCGAGCCCCAGCGCGTCGAGGTCGAGCACGTCCAGCGCCAGCCCGCAGGAGAAGCCCGGAAGCAGGGTGGACAGCGTCCATGCGCCGCCGGCACCTCGCGCGAGGAGTACGAGGTCCCCCGCCGCGAGGTTCCGGATGCCGCGCGCGGCGAGCCGCTCCGGCTCGGCCACGCGGGCCAGCAGGCGGCCGCCCTCCACGAGCGTCGCGAGATCGAGGTGCACGCTGGCGCGTTCGAGCGCGTCCCCGGCCGGCGTCCGGTAGGTGTAGAACGCCCAGGCGTCGATGTCGGCGCTCGCCGGATCGCGCCCGAACGTCGAGACCGACCAGTGCCCGTGCCCGCGCCCGTACACCGTGGCGAGGCTGCCCACGCCGTCGCAGGCGATACCGTTCGCGGCGCAGCGCGCCGGGTCGACGACCCGCGTGTCGCGGTGGGCGCCGTCGCGGATCGGCTCGTCCGAGGCCTCGAGCCCCAGCGCCTCGAGCCCCCGCCGCGGCGAGAGGAACTCCAGGACGTGCACGGTCTCGCCCACGCAGCAGGCGGTGAGCCCGGGAGCGTCCGGGACGACGCGGAACGTGCCGCCCCCCAGGGAGTGGAGGATCACGCGGGCTCCCGCCGAGAAGACGCCGAGGGGGCTGCCCGCGCCCACGGTGCAGTAGAGCCCGTGCGGCGCCGCGAGTCCCGCCGCGTCCTCCGTGGTCTCGAGCCGGAGGACTGTCAGGAGATCCACGCGGGGGGGATCCGCGGCGCGGGCGACGGGAGCGAGGAGAAGGGCCCCCAAGAGGGTCCCGAGGGCGAGCGGAGCACGGCTGTTCACGAGGGCCTCCCCCCAGCCCCGAGCAAGCCCCGTTCCTCCGGGCCCCCCCCGGATCCAGGCCGCGGGCGGCGACGGGGCGTCACCGCGGGGCCACGCCGCCACCCGCCCGGTGACCGTCCGGTGCCGCGGCGATGCGCGTCACGATTCGCTCCCGCGCCCCGATCTCCCACGCGACGCGCCGCCTCGCCCCTCATGCGACGGGCCGCGGGGTGCACGTGAAACACAGGATCGGATCCACCCCGTCGTCGTTGCGCTCGGAGTACCGCTACTTCTTGGAGCGGGGTGAGGTCTACATCATCGAGGTGCGGGAGGCGCCGGGGTTGTGGACGCCGATTGGCGATGTTTCGCTCACCCCCGAGACTGTCCCGATCGTCATCGGGGTTCCTGCCTACCGCAATCGGGGCCTGGGCAAGCGCGTCCTTCGGCTCGTGATACGGCGAGCCAGAGACCTTGGCTGGGCTCGGCTCAAGACCAAGGGCATCTGGACCAGGAACTACCCCGTCCCCGGTCTGAGCGTTGACTGTCTGGCGGGCATGGAATCCTACCCGTACAACGGAGGACGACGTGACACAGAGGAAGCGATCCAATGCAGGGCGTTCCGCCGCAAGCTCTGCTGAGCGTAGCGAAGCAGAGCTTGCGGCGGAACGCATCGGGCGCCCCGGCCGCCGCACGGCCGAGGAGCGCACCAGGGCCGTCCTGGCGCTCTTGGGCGGCAAGGCAAGCCTCGGCGCGCTGGCGCGCCGCTTCGGCGTCCGGGAGAGCACGATCGAGAAGTGGCGCGAGCAGGCCCTGGAGAGCGTGCAGCAAGCCATGCGCCAGGGAGACGCACGCTCGGGCCGGGAGCGGGAGCTGGAGAAGGAACTCAAGGCGCTGCGCGAGGCCTTCACCGACCTGGCCATCCGCCATGAGCTGCGTGAGAGGGCCATCAAGGACCGCCCTACGCCGCCCGGGAGGTCGTCTCGATGAGCCGCCAGACCTCCCGGGGACCCGCCACGGTGCGGCAGCTGTGCCAGGCCATGTGCCTCTCGAAGCAGGCCTACTACCAAGCGCGGGAGAGGCTCCGTGCGTCCGCACGGACCTCGACGCCGGCGCAGAGGAAGGCCCCGCCGAACATGATCGTGAGCGATGCGCAACTGCGTGAGGCGGTCCTCCGCGTGACGTCCCAGGAAGGCGCCGAGGCCTGGGGGCATCGCAAGATCTGGGCAATCCTGCGTCACCACGAGGAGCTGCACGTCGGCCACAACCGGGTCTGGAAGATGATGGGCGCCCTGGGGCTCCTGCAGCCCGCCTCCGGCCCTCACAGCCTCCATGCGCGCGAAGGCACGGTGGCGGTACCCGAGTCCAACCGGCGCTGGGGAACGGACCTCACGACCGTGTGGACGCGCCAGGACGGCCTCGTGGCCCTGGCGCCGGTGATCGACTTCGGCGATCGCCTCCTGCTCGGCATCGGCGTCAGCACGTGCCAAGAGGCCGAGATGGTGCTCGCGCCGGTGCGCACGGCCCTGAACGAGACGTTTGGCGCCCCCGAGAACGTCGTGGACGGCCTCGAACTGCGCATGGACCATGGCCCGCAGTACACGGGCGCCGTGTGCCTCGCCCTGTGCAAGGAGTGGGGCGTGGAGCAGAGCTTCGCCCCCGTCGGACGACCGACCGGCAACGCCATCACGGAACGGGTCATCCTGACCATGAAGGCCGAGCTGATCTGGGCTCGAGACTGGGACAGTGCACAGGAGTTGCGCGATGCCCTCGAAGCCTGGCTCCAGAGGTACAACCATCAACGCCCGCACGAGTCCCTTGGCTGGAAGACGCCGGCGCAGAAGCGGGCCGAGAACCTGGCCGCCGCGACAGGCGCGGCGGCGTAGCGTAGGATCAACCAACGGGAGGATTCCAACGGTCGTCGAGGGTCAACCCCGGTCGGGGACGGAACACATCTGGACCAGGAACCACCGATCTCGGCGGGTGTTCGAGGCGGTGGGTTTCAGGTTGGTGGGAACCGGCCGCGATGACGAGGGCCGGGAGAGCTGGTTCCACGTAATCGATCTCTAGGCGCTCGCTCGATGAAGGCAGCGGGCCGTGCGGGAAGAGACCCCGGTCGTCTCGGCCGTCGCGTGCATCCTGGCAGCCCCCATTCAGGTGATCCGCACGAGGACGGCCCTTCTGCCCGCGAAGGACTCCGCCTGCTGGCGAATCTCCTCGGCGATGGCCTCGACGCGATCCTCGGGCAGGTCCGTGTCGCCGAAGAAGATCTGGATCCCCACCGGCTCGTCGGAGAACGACACCGTACAGCCCTCGATCCGAAGGACGAGGTTCCCCCATCCCTCCACCTGCTCGGTCTCCACGGTGGTGGGCGACAACGCTTCGCGCCACTGGTCGTACGGGATGCCGAGGCCGCCGAAGTCCTCGGCGGCGTCCTCGTCCGCAGCCTTCAAGAGAAACTCGAAGTCCCTTGCCATCCTGATCTCCCGCCCAGCCACACCGCGCCCATCTCCGTCACTCCAAGCCGCACCGGAGGGCGCGATCCCGGGGCCCGGTCCCGGAACCGACGCAGAGAGCCACTTTGGGGGGAACTTTGGGGGACTGGTGCCACTTCCTCGCCGCTCCTCGCCCTTCCTCGCCCTTCGGGGGTATCTCGCGGAGGGGACTGGGAATCCCCGGGCTCAAACGGGGTCGGCCACGGAGGGCGGAAAATGCGCGCATGCGGGCGAATTCGGGCGTTTGGAGCGGTGGGCCCGCCAGGACTCGAACCTGGAACCAAGGGATTATGAGTCCCCTGCCTTTGGGGGTCGGACCCGCATGAATCCGGGCTTTGCGGGCGACGCCGAGGGGCACTATGGGATGGAGTCGTCAATTGGGGCAGGCCGGCAACCGTACGGCGAAGTCCCCGCCTTTCACCCGGTCCCTGCCAACGAGCGCCTCTGGTGGACACCCCGGGGCATGGGCCGCCGACGCGGGACCGGTGACGGGGATGCGGGCCGTGGCGGCCCCGACCGCACGCCCCCACCCTGCGTTGCGAGAAACCGGCACGACTCGCCAGAATGTTCTGCTTCGTAGCTCTGGCGCCGTCCAGAGTAGGCTGAGGACATTCCAGCGAGAGCCCGCATGCCAGGCCTCTTGCGAACCCGAACAGCCTATCGCGGACACGCCTTTGAGCGGCCGTCGCGCATCCGAAACACGCGGACGTGTCGGCGAAGCCTATCCGCTGCATCATCATTCACCGCAGCCATGTCCGCCGCGCGTACACTCATCAACGTTCTCCGCGCCCCGCCACGCACATCGTCAGCGCCTTCGCAAGCTGCATCGAAGTGTGCGTCTGGGAGACCACGATCGGACTTGGAGCATCGCGTTCCCATACCATCAGCAGCGGCGCGCGATGAACTCCCAACTGAGCCGCGAACGTAGCCTGCTCTGGCTCCGAGAGGGTGAACCGCAGGCAAAGCATGCACTGGGCCACCGCCAGTACGGTGTCGGACGTGAGGATATGCTCGAAGGCGCTGGCCGACTCGTCCTCGGACTGCGCGCGTTTCCCCCCTCCAGTCCCCCCCGCGCGAGTGAAGTACAAGAGCACATCACTGCGATGACTCCGCGCATCCTCTAGCAGTGGGCAGGAGTAGCGTTCGCCCATCTTACAGACGCCCGCGTCCCGGAAAGGGGTCAATTGATGCCCTGGCTCATTGAGCGCTCGCCCGAAGAGACGCTCCGTTGCCGGGTCAAAGCGCCTCAGCAGCCACGCCAGTCGTTGGACCTTCCTCGCCACGATGGAGTCTAGAGAGGTTCGTTTCTTGAGAACCTCGGGTTCTGTGAGGGCGTAGGAGAACAACTCCGCCTTGTCTTCCTCCACTCCTGTCGTGGAGTATCGCGTTACAAAGCCCGGCATCCCTGTTTCCGCCGATGCGGCGTGGGTGATGTCTTGTGCGGTCGCTCCGCCTCCGGAGTACTTGAAGTCTGGCGGATTCAGGCGAGACCACCGAGGATCTGAGAACAGCCGACCATCGTCGAAGTGGTCCACAATGTGGAAGAACTCGTGGTGAAGCACGCGGCGCTGATACGCCTCATCCTCGGGCCTGGGGTAGCCAGCTCGGCTGAGCGGCGCGGTGGTGCGTAGAAAGAGGGCACGATTCCTGAAGTCCGGTATCGCACTCCTGGATTGCCCCCCATAGGACAAGCTGCCCGCAAGGACGATCCGGCGCAATCCTGTCCGCCTAGTAAGGGAGACCGGATAGCGGCTGAACTCAGGCACCAACACCCGTGCGTACTCGCGGACACTGCTCTCATCGGGATCGCTCCCATCGATGGTCCCGCGAGTCAGTACCACCGGGTACTGCTGCCCGCCTGTCACAATGGTCACACCATATCGTCTACCGAGGGAGGAGAGCATGGCCAACGGGTCATTTTCTTCGCTGGCCAGAAACGGTGAATCCCTAACCTGCGACGAGGACGCCGAAACGCTTCCACTGCCGGTGATACTGCCCGGTGTCTCGGACCGGGGAACAGGGGAGTTCTCATGAGGCCGGCAGACTCGATCTCCATCACACTCGGTGGGTGACTTAGTCGAAAGTGCAGCAGCAATGGCGATTGTGCTGACGATGGCGAGCAGCAACACAGCCCGCGCTACGACACGTCGCATACCAACGCGCTCCGCCGCTTGCTCTCACGAAGTAGCGATCCTGGCCGCAGGCCTTCTCGCCAGCCCATCATCCTCCTGTGTGGGGGTTCCGCCGCAATCGCGTGCTGAGCCGCGGCGGCGCGCCGTACTCCGCCCGCCAGCATCGCACCCTGCAGAGGCCGGCTCGGACTTCTCACCCTTGCATTCTACGGCATGCGCGGCGACAACTACCCCTGTGCAGCGACGTCATCCACACTTGTGCATCCGGGCGGAGTGACCCGAGGTCAGCTGGCGACGACAACTACCCGTGTGCATGCGGGGCCGGACCCGGCGACAACTACTCGTGTGCATCGCCCGCAGAGCCCTGATTTCCGGGCTGCGACAACTACACCTGTGCAGTCGGGGCCCCTTGCCGGGGCGGTGTCGGTCGGCGCCGGAGCCTTCCCTGTATCCCCAGGGAGGCAGGTTGGATGCGCACGACGGATGAGCAAGTGCTCCGTCTCCGGGCCGAGAGGGCTCGGGGGTGGAGCCTGGAGGTGGCCGCGATGAGGGCCGGGATGCACCGCAACACGGCCCGGAAGTACGTCAGCGGGCCGTTGCCGTCGGAGCGTGGGGCGGAGCGGAGCTGGCGCACGCGGCCGGACCCGTTCGCGGAGGACTGGCCGACGATGGTGGCGATGCTCGCCGACGCCCCCACCCTGGAGGCCAAGGCCCTCTTCGAGCACCTCCAGGGCCTGCGCCCAGGGCGCTACCAGGACGCGCACCTGCGGACGTTCCAGCGGCGGGTCAAGCACTGGCGAGCGACCCAGGGACCGGAGAAGGAGATCTTCTTCCCCCAGGCCCACCGCCCGGGCGAGGCCCTCCAGACGGACTTCACCCACGCCAAGGTGTTGGGCATCACCATCCAGGGCCAGCCCTTCCCGCACCTGTTGTGCGTGTCGGTGCTCCCGTACTCGAACTGGCGGTGGGCAACGCCGTGCCGCAGCGAGTCGATCCTGGCGCTCTCGGAAGGCGTGCAGAACGCGGTGTTCGAGCTGGGCCATGTGCCGCAGTACCACCAGACCGACCACTCGACCGCGGCGACGCATCTCGTGGACTCGGCGTGGGTCTTCAACGACGAGTACGAGGCGCTGATGCGCCACCTGGGGATGTCGCCCCGCACCACGGAGGTGGGCAGGAAGGAGCAGAACGGCTCGATCGAGGCGATGAACGGAGCGCTCAAGCGTCACCTCGAGCAGGAGCTCCTGCTTCGAGGCAGCCGGGACTTCGAGAGCCTGGCGGCGTACGAGGCGTGGCTCCAGGCCGTGCTTCGCAAGGGCAATCGCGGCCGGAGCACGCGGCTGGCCGAGGAGCTTGCGGTGATGCGGCCCCTGGGGGTACGGCGGCTCCCCGACTACAAGGTGGTTGACGTGCGCGTCGGCAGTGGGAGCACGATCCGGGCCAAGAGTTGTACGTACTCGGTGCCTGCGAGGCTGATCGGGGAGAGGGTTCGCGTCCACGTCCACGAGACGCGCGTGAAGGTGTACCTCGGCGGCCAGCACCAGGTCACGCTGGAGCGCGTGCGAGGGCGGGGCGCCCACAACGTGAACTGGCGTCACGTGATCGGGTGGATGGTGAAGAAGCCGGGCGCGTTCCGGCGCTACCGCTACCGGGACGCGCTCTTCCCGACGTCGACCTTCCGGGAGGCCTGGGAACGGCTGGACGCCTCGCTGGCGACGTGGTCGGCTGACACGAACTACCTGCAGGTCCTCAAGCGTGCTCAGGACACGGGCCAGGGACCGGTGGAGGCTGCGGTACGCAGGCTCCTCGACACGGGGGTCCTGCCCCGGCTCGACGAGGTCGTGAGGGAGCTGAAGAGCGAGCGACCCTGCGTGCCCGCGGTGGCGGCTGCCGAGGTGGACCTGAGTTCGTACGACGATCTCACGCCCGAGGCCAGCGAGGAGGTGGCCCGATGAGTCGCTCGGGCGACAGGGAACGGCTGAGGCTGTTCCTCAAGACCCTGAAGCTGCCGTCGTTCGCCCTGGACTCGGAGGAGGTGGCTCGCCTTGCGACGGAGGAGGGCTGGAGCTACGAGCGCTTCCTCGCCGAGCTGTGCGAGCGCGAGGTGGCCGATCGGCAGGAGCGTCGGATCGAGCGGCTGCTTCGACAGAGCGGCTTGCCCCTGGAGAAGACGAAGGAGACGCTGGACACCTCGAAGTTGACCGCGAAGGTGCGCAAGCAGCTGAGCACGCTCTACGCGGGAAGCTTCCTCGAGCACGGCGAGAACGTGCTGGCCTTCGGTCTTCCCGGCCGCGGCAAGACCCACGCCTTGTGTGCCGTGGGCCACGAACTCGTGCGCCAGGGCCGCTCGGTGCTCTTCCTCCCCGCCTTCAAGCTCGTGCAGCGACTCCTGATCGCCAAGCGTGAGTTGGAACTGGAACGGGTGATCAGGCGCCTCGATGGCTTCGAGGCGGTGCTGATCGATGACATCGGCTACGTGCAGCAGGATCGCGAGGAGATCGAGGTGCTGTTCACGTTCCTCTCGGCGCGCTACGAGCGCCGCAGCGTGATGATCACCAGCAACCTCGTGTTCTCGCAGTGGGAGAAGATCTTCAAGGACCCGATGACGACGGCATGCGCCATCGACCGGCTCGTGCACCACGCGACGATCCTCGAGCTCACGGGATCGAGCTACAGGGAGGAGGAGGCCAAGCGCCGCAACCGGAAGACCACGAGAACCCCCCAGGACCTAGAAGAGGAGAAGTAGAAGTGCTGCAAACCAAGTGCCGTGCGCGCGCCCCCCATGGGGGGCGCGGAGCGGGCTTTCAGCCCGCAAGGCATCAGGGGGGGGTCCCCCCCTGAACCCCCCCAGAGGCATGCACACGCATAGTTGTCGTTCACGCAACTCTGTAGTTGACGTCGGGCACGGCATTGATGGCGGTCGGGCAGACCCACAGCACTCGACGTCCCGCGGTGGGTCTGGACACGGCCTCGCCTCCTTCCTGTTCGCAAGCGTGATCATCGGTGGGTCCCCTCGCAGGTGGGAGGGCACGGTCATGCTGTGCTTCGCGGCGTCACCCGGGATGGCGTAGCGCTGAGCGGGCTCGCCATGGACACCTCCAGGTCGAGAGACTCCCACGAGATCGCAAACGGGGGAACGTGCCATCACCGGACGCGTACCCCATTGCGCGTAATGCGCGTGGAGGGGGCAGCCGAAACCACAAGTCGGCCCCCCGGTTCAACGCCTAGCCTGCGGCAGTTCCCCAGCACTTTCCGGACATGCGTCTCCTCAATTCCCGTCCGTGTCAGGGAGCCGGACTGTGCCAAGATCTAAGAGAAACGTCGTGCCTCCCTGCTCGGGTTCCTCATCAACCAGCCACTCGCCGGCCCTAAAGTCAATGCGCCAATGCACGTCGGAGGCGAAGTCGTCCACCCAGGCTGCGGAGATGCCATGATACGGCTCAACTTGGATCCTACCATCCCAGAGCAGTGGACGACCACCGGACCTACTCCAGACGGGGGTAAAGAAGGTGTCCACTCGGCCATGTTGATCAGATTGACCGCACGCGCACTCCGCTTTCGACGTGAGCCAGCCCGAGTTCTGTTCGCTGTAGCCCGGCGCTTGGATCCGATACGCGGTGCGCCGCCAAGCGCTGTCACTTAGACGGACAGCTTCACCGCCGACGCAGAGCACCAGTCCGCTAGCCGGCAGGCCGGTATCAGCATGAATCAACCTCGCGCGCACTCGCACGGTCAATCGCGTGCGTTCGTCGTAGTGATCCAGTGGTAGGCAGTACGCCATGGTGATAAGTGCCGCCAGGGCTAGCCCAGCTAGCCCCATCTTCTTCATCCCCAGCACCGAGAGCCTCCTATCCTCCTCCCTCCCCATCGGCATCGCCGCCATCGGCCACGCCAGCCGGATCCCCGCCCCCTTGTGGCGCGGGTGGCCGAACTCAGGGTGGCCTCGTCGGCCGAACCTTGACACGCCGCTCTGGTGCAAGCTCGCCCGCCAGCTGCACACGGTGGGCTCGGGGTAGCACGCGCCGGAGGCACCGGCTTCGGCGTTCACATGTCCAGACCCTGGGAGCGGTCTGCCCGCACCAGCCGCCGACTCGGCCCGGCGACCCGAAGCGGGCTCCGATCGCCCTCGATGGAGGAAGACAACGTCCCCGACGCAGCCCTGAGGTGGGCAAGGTACGTCGTGGCGGGGCGACGGAGGCCCGATCGACCGAAATCCTGCTCCGAAGACCCTCGTTCGTAAATAGTCCGGGCTAGCCCGAGTGTCGTGGCAGGGAGCACGACACTCTCTACCACCACTCTCATCGCCTCGGCGGACCAACGGCACCCTCGTCGAACACCACATCTCCGAAGTCCAGCACGCAACCGGACGTGCTGACTCTCCTGCAGATTCCCCGATTCGCCGGTCGATCGAGGCCCCTGCCCGCCGCGTCCTCCAACCATGCTCCCGCGACCCCATAGTAGGGGGGAACCTCAAAAACACGCCAGAGAAATGGGAGCTTTCTTCCGGACTGCGACCACTGCCCGCGAAGCACTCCCTCCAGGCGCCCCTCGTCATCAGATGTGGCGTACGCAACGTTAAGAAGGAGCACGTTCCACGAATCCGCGTCAATCTGCCGGCGGACATTGGCGCGCCACTCCCTTGAATGCAACTGGCGACTAGAGGCTGCGGCAAGAAGCTCGACTCCAGGCAGAGGAGGGCCATCCGGCGCACGCAGGACTCTCGCCTTGACACCGATTAAGACAGTTCCGTGCTCTTGGACGTACGGGGCATAAAGCCAAGCTAGGCCTGCTCCAACTA
>CAVYXV010000006.1:0-14250 GCA_963772585.1 uncultured Planctomycetota bacterium | reverse complement strand
GACCTCGCGCGGCTGGTCGGGGTGGGCCGGGCGAGGGTGTCGCAGGTCATGAAATTGCTGTGGCTGGCGCCGGACATCCAGGAGGCCGTGCTGGACGGCAACGTGGAACTGCCCGGCATTGAAGGGGCGCTCAGGATGATCGCCGAGCAGGCGAGATGGGCCGAACAGCACGAGGCCTTCGACTCCGCGCGTAGCCCTCACGCAGATCGCTGCCCCTCCCCGTTCTGACGTTCACGGGGAGCGGCCAGCCCCTGACCTTCGCGGGGCTACTTCCGCAGCTCGATCTCCGCTCGCACCGTCTCCCCCGCTGCGACATCGACGACAGTTTCGCCAACGCCTGCACGTGCCCTGCCCTTCAGAGTCCAAGTTCCCGGCGGCACGCTTTCGAACCGATAGACACCGGCGGAATCGGGTTCCGTGGGCGGCCCCATGTGCCACGATTGAGGAACGTCAACCCAGCCCCTCCGCTGGGGCTCGCGGGACGCATCGACCAGGACCACGGAAACGGTGGCCCCCCGGACCAGGCTCAGGTCCAAGGTGGGCGCGATCTCACCGGCACGTACGGTTACGGTGGTCTCGGCGGCTGTGACGAACGGCCCAATGCGCGCCGCGACCCGGTACTCCCCCGGCGGCAGCCGACGTTCGAAGTAGAACGAAGCGCCGTTGCGTTGCAGTTGCTCGCTGGTGGACAGGCGGCCCTCAGGCAGGCCAAGGATGTGCGCGAATCCCTGGGGCAGATCCTCGTCGCCCCAGCCGCCGGAGAGCGTCCCGCGCACGAGCCCGTGCTCCGTGAACCGCAGCTCAACGTCTCCGCTTCCCGCCGACACGGTCCTGTGCGCAACCTGCCCGCGGTCGTCGCTGGCACTGAGCTCGTAGTTACCGACTGCCAGATCCTCAATCTCGAACGTGCCGTCAGAGGCCGTCTTGGCCCTTCCGGGCCGCGACCCGATCGACAGCGGTCGTGGTCGTGCATCGACCTCCAGCCCGACAACCGGCCGTGCTGCGGCATCGAGCACCACGCCCCGGATCGACACGCCGCGCTCAGGAGCGCGCAGGTCGTTGACCTCAATCGTCTGGTTCGCGGTGACCGTGACCTCGATCTCGTTCTCGTGCCGCCAGCCGCGGCGACAGAACAAGGTCCACGCGCCGACAGGGATCCGTTCGAGACGGAATCGACCGTCCGGGCCGACGGACATCTGTTGTCTCGGTGTGTCGTCGACCGTGTGCGTAACGCCACCCACTCGGAGGTCCTTCGTCCGACTGGGTCCTTGTGCAACCACGTGGGTTCCGCCGAACTCGCCGTCAGCGGCGATCACCCGGCCGTGGATCGTCCCCGTCTCGGGTGGAATCGATGGCGTCGACTCCACCGGAGCCTCTTCGCCTTCCGTCCCCCCCGGGCGCGTCCGGATGAGCTCTGTGGACCGAGCAGGAGTACCCGCTGCCACGTCGACCGGAACGTCGAGCACCCACTTCCCCGCGACCGGATCGACCCGCACTGCCGCCGTCTCCCAGCCACCCCCCTTCAGGATGTACTCGTAGGTCTTCGCGCCGTGCATGAGGTCGTGCACGACGGCACCGTTCACCACGGAGCTTCCTCCGCCAGACCAACCTTCCTGACCGGGCTCGCGGAACCAGACCATGGCCGAGGAACCGGATGGCGGCACCTCGCCGTTCAAGATGAATCGCACTCGCACGCACCGCCGCAGCGTGATCGTGACCGGCTCCTCCGTGACTGTGAAGTCACCATGCCAAAGCCGGTACCCGGGGGATGTCACGTGCAGCCTGACCTTGTAGCCCGACATGGCTACGATCCGGAAGCCACCGTCTCTGTCGGCGGTCACCGGCGGTCGTGGATCTTCTCCGTACGTCGATAGGTCGGCGTACGGCACGGCCCGGCCATCGCTGTCGACGACACGCCCGTGCAAGACGCGACCGGATGGCATCCGAATCTCGATGCCCCGTATTGGTTTTCCGGGTTGCACTTCGACCGTCGCTTTGGCAGGCCGCACGTTCTGCCCTGTGCCGGCGGACGCCTGCAACTCGTACGTACCTGCGGGTAGCCCCACGAGACGGAAGGCGCCGTCGGGCCCGATGGCGTGAGGCCCGTTGAGGCGCAGGGCAGCGAGCACAACACCTCGAGTCGCCGCGTTCTCCCCCCCGCCGGGCTGGATTCGCAACAGCGCCCCAGCGGCTGGCTCTCCCGACTCCATGATCACCCGGCCCTCTATGGCCGCCGGTCGTCCCAGCCTCAGCGTGATCTCCTCGCCAGGTTTGGGCGGCTCCACGACAGCAGGCGTCGCATCCCCAGCTTGTGCCACGAGCGCGCCGACGGGCTCCCCGGGGCCCGTCCAACAGAGGTGACGAAAGCGCCCCTGCGCGTCGGTGTGCGTGCGCTGTCGGGCATCCGGCGTCAGCACGAGCGCGTTGGCAACGGGCTCATCTTCCGCGCTAACGACGAGTCCGCGGAGTTCGTGCCCCACCATGGGCTCCAACGCGAGGTCCGCCCGGGCCACGCCCCCGGCGAACGCAAGCTGAGCCTGGCCTGACTGGTAGCCGTCGGCGCTCGCCGTGATCTGGTCGATCTCGCGCGTAGCGCGGTAGCGGAATCGACCCTCGGAATCCGTCATCGGCACCGGACCGTAGCGCTCGTAGCTTCCAAGCGTCGCCCCGGTGATGCCTGACCCGGTCTTGGCGTCCGTAACCCGTCCTTCGATCCAGTAGCCCGGGCGCAGCACCAGGTCGACTTGCGCGTGCCCCTCAGCATCGAACCCGGGGATCCCAGCCGCGACTACGAGGAAGCCGGGGGCCCATGCATCGATGTAGGACTCCGCTCCGGTGACGAAGGGAACGGAGTATCGGCCCTGTTGATCGGAGTGCCCCGTGCTGTCGGCCTGTGTCCCGTACGCCGCGCCCACGTGCACGAGCGCGTTGGCCACCGGGTTCCCGTCGGTATCGCGCAGCGTCCCATCGACCCGGGCGTTCGTGCGGCGCAGTACCAGCACCACGGGCGCGCTGCCCCCGATCCAGTAGTCGGAGTCCGACACGTATCCGTCCGCGACGGCACGCACGCGGTCTGCCGGTTCCTTTGGCGCGAACCTGAATCGGCCCTCGGTGTCCGAAGTGGTTTGGTGCACACCGTGGAGCATGGAGGCAACCGAACGCGGCGCTCTGGTCGAACCCACCCAGACACGTGAGCCCGCCACAGCTCGACCATGGGCGTCGGTGACGACGCCGTGGACGACGCCGAACGGTGCCACCTCGACGATCGGTGCGGTTGCATCAGCCTCGACCGCGCCCTTGAGCTGCGGACCCACGTCCGACGAGGAAGCGCCTTCATCGCCGTGAGCCAGTGAATCCCCGGTGCTCTCCTGTACGCCTGCACGGTCAGAGAAGAGCCCCATTCGGTCGCTCGCCCACCACCCGCCAACCAGGAGAGCAATGGTGCATACAACCAACAGGAACTTCTTCATCGCGATCACTCCAATCGTCGTCGCCGCTCCGGCTCCCAATCCACGGAGTCCCCCTGCAGGAACGACGCTGAGGGCCCATGTGCGCCAATCCTGCGAATCGTCTTCATCGAGTGCGGTGCGCAGCTGTGCCAGAGCCCGTTTCGCGCGCGTGCGTACGGTCTCCACAGGAATCGAAAGGCGGGTAGCAATGACACGCGGCGGCAGTTCCTCGTAGTACCGGAGCAACAGCACCTCGCGGTACTTGTCCGGCAGCGAGAGCACGGCCCTCACGACACGCTGCCGGAGCGCTTCGCGATCCAGGATCTCCGCGGGGGTCGGCGTGGCCCCCGTCCCCATCTTGCGGAGCCAGCGAGCCTGCTTCTGCGGTAGCTGCGCCTCCCGCTGTCGCAGGCGAAGCGCCGTGTTGCGAGCGATCGTGCTCAGCCAGCCCCGCGGCGAGTGCCCGTGGTGCGGCGGATGGCGTACGGCCTTGAGGTACGTCTCTTGGACGACGTCGTCAGCGAGGTCGTCGCGCCCCAGGAGGCCGCGGGCGAGTGCGCGCAGGAATTCCTGGTGCACGAGCAGTGCTTCGATGGCGGTCGGCTTGGCGTCCATGGTTCCACAGATCTAAACACACATGCGCCCAGAATCGGTTCAGGCCCCGCGAAGGCGGCCGGGCCGGCCAGTCCTCCCGGCCCAGGAGAGGGCGCCCGTGGCCCACATCTGCCCCACGATCTCTTCTCGTCAGCCGGGACGCCGCCGCACCCCCTGGGCCCAGCCGTAGCAGATGTCATGCGCCGCCTCCGACTACCGGAGGTCGGGGACCCAGCTGAAGAGCGACCGCCAGGCGATCGCATCGTACACGCGGCCAAGCACCGTCGGCGCAGTGAGCATCGACTGCGAGAAGCCACCAACCGCAACGCCTCCTCGCACCTCCTGGATCCGATACGCCGTCGTGGCGGCGGGGACGACGGCTTCGCACGTCAGCGCGATCTCTTCTGCGCCCGGCTCCTCCACGCGCGTCTCGGCCACCTGCGCCCAGATCGAGTCGTCACCCTCGCCACTCCAGTCGCTGGCGCTGGTCACCAAGAGTCGCACTGCCTCGAGGTCACGAGCGTGGTTCATGGCGCACGATACGCTGAACTTGAACGTCCCGGCTTCGCGGTCCAGCGGCCCACGCGCCACCCAGTACGAGGCCCTCGTCGCGTCCGGCGGTGCCTCGCGCGCGCCCTCCCAAGTCTCGACTGTCCAGTGCTTCGTGTATCCGTGGGAGAACAAGAAGAACTTCGGCTCCGCTTCGAGGAGCCCCCCCGGAAGGCCCGGTGGCCTGGTCTGATCCGGCTCCGGAGGTGAGGACGGGTCGTAGAGGGAGACGAAGACCGCGGGCACAAGCCATAGGCCCACAATGACGCCGAGCACGATCCACAACGTCCGCTTCCGCATGGCCCCCATCATAGAGGGCCGAACGCTGCACTCGCCGCGGGGCAGTGCGAGGCAGCCCCATCAGCCTCGTCAGCGGGCACAATGGGCACCCAATCGCGACTGGCTGTTTACCAACCGGGCCCTCTCTCCCCCCGACCGAGAGTTTGAGAGGATCGCGTAGAGTCCGTGAGTTCAACGCCGGGGCGGTCCGTCGCGGCACCCCGAGACCCGCATCCCGTGAGCCCCGAAGTTCTGGCCCCTGCGGGCGCCTCCCTGTGCGGTCCTCTCGGCGTGCTCTCCGGCCTCTCGCGGGCCTAAGCGCGATAGTGGCTCCCCACCCCGCCATCGAACGGGCGACCCGCGGTTTAACACAGGTCCTGCCGGGCGTCCGGGCCCCGTCCCCCTTTGTCCGGGGCACCCCTCGGCGGGCCCCTCGGTGGGCCCCGTGGCGGGCCGCGGGGTGGGCCTCGCGGCGGGCCACGCCAGGACGACTCCCCCCCTGTCCCCCCCCGCACTCTCCGCCGGGCACCCCTCGGGTGCGTCCGGGGACCGGGCGGGCGTGGGGCGTGGGGCCCGGGGCCCGGGGCGTTGGGCCCGGGGCTTGAGACGCGGGACGGCTCTCCTCTCGGGCCTCCTACGCTGCGCGCCCTGCGACGCGTCGATGGGCATGACGTGGACGCGGCGGGGCACGCGCGTCCACCGCTACTACCTCTGCCGCCTCACGCAGAAGGAGGGGTGGAAGGCCTCCCCGCATCCGTCCGTCCCGGCGCACGAGATCGAGTCGCTGGTCGTCGAGCAGATCAGGGCCATCGGCCGCGACGCCGCCCTCCAAGCCCGGGTGCTCGAGGCCGCCCGCGAGCAGGGCGCCGAGGTCGACCCCGCCGACCTGCGGCGCGCGCTCGTCCTCTTCGATCCGGTGTGGGAAGTCCTCCACGGTGAGGAGCAGGCCCGGGTCATGCGGCTCCTGGTCGAGGGGATCGCCTACGACGGGGCGGCGGGGACGGCGGTCGTCGCGTTCCGGGCGACCGGGATACAGGGACTCGCCGCGGAGCTCGCGCCGTGAGCGGGCGCGTGACCATCCGGCTGCCCGCCCGCCGGCGCGGGGGGCGCCGCGGGGGCGCAGTGGGCGCCGAGGGGGCGTCCGGGGCCCCCGGCACGGCCCAGTCCCCCATCCCGGAGCGGATCCCCCGAGTGGCCCGCGTCCTCGCCCTCGCCCACCACTGGCAGGGGCTCATCCGCTCGGGCGCCGTCCGCGAGCAGGCCGACCTCGCGCGGCTCGTCGGGGTGTCGCGGGCGCGGGTTACGCAGGTCATGAGCCTGCTCTGGCTGGCGCCGGAGATCGAGGAGGTCGTGCTGGACGGACGGGTGGATCTGCTGGTGGGAGAAGGGTCGCTCCGCGCCCTGGCCGCCATCCCGCTGTGGGCCAATCAGCTCCGTTCCTGGGACTCCGGGCCACGGGGCGTCGCCAACCCGTAGGCCCGTTCGGTATCCTCGTGTCGCTTCGGAGGGTATCGGATGGGCGGAGACAGGGAGTTTCGGGAGTTGCTGGCTGCCGACGCCGCGCTCCTGCTCGGGGCAGCCGAGGCGCCGGACGTGGCGGCGGCGCTGCAGCGGTATTGGGCGCGGCGCGAGCAGCCCGGAGTGACCTTCGAGTCCGAGCTGGCGCACATCGCGCGCCTCTCGCCCGAGGCGCTGGCCAAGATCCGCGCCGAAGTCGAGCGGCTGCTCGGCGAGGCCGGTGGGAATGCACAGGTCGCGCTCACCCGCCACGGGGGACTGGACCGCTCGATCCACCTGGCGCTGGGCCAGGGCGGGGCGAGCCTGACCCGCGCCCTCTCGGTGCTGGGCGTGCCGATCCGGGCGCCCCTCCGCGCGCTGCCCCCCGACCGCTACGTCGGCTTCGAACCCGCCGGCATCGGAGGCATGGGCGTGGTCTACGCGGCGCTCGACACGGAGATGAACCGGCGCGTCGCCTTCAAGATGGTCAGGCCGCACGCGGAGCGCGGGCAGGCGGAGGAGACGCCGTCCCACCCGCTCGAGGCCTCACGGCCCGGCAAGGACACGCCCGAGTCCGAGGTCTTCGAGCAGCTGAAGGCCCGGCTCGTGCAGGAGGCGTGGGTCACGGGCGGGCTCGAGCACCCGGGGATCGTGCCCGTCTACGAGATCGGCCAGACCCCGACCGGCATCCCCTACTACACGATGCGCTACGTCCGGGGCGAACGCACGCTCGCCGACGCGATCGGCGAGAAGAAGGAGGCGCCCCGATCGAGGAGCGGTTCGCGCTGCTCGAGCCCTTCCTCAAGGTCTGCGACACGCTGCGCTACGCCCATGACAAGGGGGTCGTCCACCGGGACCTGAAGCCCGCGAACGTGGCGCTGGGCCACTACGGCGAGGTGGTGCTGCTCGACTGGGGCCTGGCGCGGCTGGAGGGCAAGGAGGACGTGGCCTCCTCGGCGTGGCAGGAGCGGGTCGAGGAGATGCGCCACGACGCGGACTTCCACACGATGGAGGGCGGGGCGATGGGGACGGCGGGCTACATGTCGCCCGAGGCGACGCTGGGAGGCTCGCGGAGGTGGACCAGCGAAGCGACGTCTACAGCCTGGGGGCGATGCTCTTCGAGATCCTGACCGGGCGGCCTTCCCTTCGAGTTTCGCTCCTACGCGGAGTACGCGGCGCTGCTGCTCCGGAAGGACCCGCCCGAGGCCCGCGAGGTGGATCCCTCGGTGCCGGAGGCCCTCTCCTCGCTCTGTGCGAAGGCGCTCGCCAGGGAGAAGGAGGCGCGGCCCGCCTCGGCCGAGGAGATGGCGAAGGCGGTCCGGGCCTGGCAGGTCGAGGACGCCGCGGAGCGCGAGCGGGAGGGGCTGCTCCGGGACGCCCGCACGGCGCTCGAGTCGGCCGAGCGCCTGACGGGCGAAGCGAGGCTCCAACAGGTGGACCGGGCGGCAGCGGCGCTGGCCCAGGCGGAGAGCAAGCGTCCGGGCGGGCGGCGGGCCAGGGCGCTCAGCGAGCGGGCGCAGGCGCTCCGGGAGACGGCCATCCGGGAGCGGGAGCGGGCGAGCACGAGGCGGACGCTCCGTCGCGTCGGGGTCCTCGCGCTGGCCCTCGTGGCGGTCGCGGCCTTCGTGGTGACGACGGTGATCAACGCCAAGCGCAGGGAGGCTGAGGACGCCAAGCACGCGACGGAGGTGGCGCTGGGTCGCGAGAGGGAGGCGACGCAGGAGAAGGCCGCCGCCCTCGTGGAGGTAGGCAAGCAGCGGGACCGGGCCAATCAGGAGCGCGACGCGAAGGCGAAGGCCCTCGAAGAGAAAGCCACGGCCCTGGAGGAGAAGACGAAGGCGTACGACGAGATCGCGCGCCTCGCGGACTCGAAGAAGGTGGCCGACCTAGTGGCAGAGGCGGACCGGCTCTGGCCGCTCGTGCCGGAAAAGGCCCACGACATGGAGGCCTGGATCGAGCGCGCCGAGGACGTCCTCGCGCGGCGCGGGGACCACCAGAAGCGCCTCGCGGCGATCCGGGAGCAGGCCCTCCCCTACACGGACGAAGCGAAGGCCAAGGACCCCGAGGCGGACCGAAAGGCGATCGAGACGGGGAAGAAACGCCTGGAGGAGATCGAGGCCGCCAAGGCGAAGGTCGAGGGCGACGACGCCGAGGCGAAGAAGAAGGCGCTCGACGAGCAGGCCGAGGCGGTGAGGAAGGAGGTGGCGAGGCTCGAGGCCGGGCTCGACGAGCGGCGGTCGTGGGCCTTCGAGGATCCGCAGGTGGACTGGGAGCACCAGGTGCTCGTGGACCTGCTGGCGGGACTCGACCGGCTCGACGGAGGCGGAAAGGAGGGGGCCGGGCGGCTTCCTCGCCGACATCGAGAAGCGCCGCGACTTCGTGACCACGCTTCGCAAGCGTTCGATCGAGGACCATGCGAAGGCGTGGGCGGACCGATCGAGGCGATCGCCGCCTCCCCGAAGTACGGAGGCCTGATGATCGCGCCGCAGCTCGGCCTCGTGCCGCTGGGCGAGGACCCGGACTCCCACCTCTTCGAGTTCGCGCACCTGGGTTCGGGGTCGATCCCGACGCGCGACGAGAAGGGCCACCTCGTCCCAGAGGAAGACGCCGGCGGTCGTGCTGGTCCTGATCCCCGGCGGGACGTTCCAGATGGGCGCGCAGAAGGAGGACGAGGACGGGCCGAACTACGACCCCCAGGCCGAGAGCGACGAGTCGCCCGTCCACGAGGTGACGCTCTCGCCCTTCTTCCTGTCGAAGTACGAGTGCACGCAGGCCGAGTGGAAGGCGATGACCGGGGGGCTGGACCCGAGCCAGCACAAGGCGGGGCAGACGATCGGCGACAAGCCGCTCACCGGCCGGAACCCCGTCGAGCAGATCTCATGGGAGGACTGCGATCTCTGGCTCTCGCGAAACCGCCTCGTGCTCCCGACGGAGGCCGAGTGGGAGTACGCCTGCCGGGCGGGGACGGACGAGCCCTGGATCACGGGCCGGGATGTCGCGAAGCTGGGCGAGGTCGCCAACATCGCCGACGCCTGGCTCAAGGGGCACGACGGCGAGACGTTCGCCGTGACGCCCGAAGTGGACGACGGCCACACCGTCCACGCGCCCGTGGGATCGTTCGCACCCAACGCCTTCGGGCTGCACGACGTTCACGGCAACGTCTTCGAGTGGTGTCGCGACGTCCACTCCTCCCAGGCGTTCGCTCGGGGCCCGGCGACCGATCCGCTCGTCCAGCAGGGCTCCGGCTCCCGCGTGTTCCGCGGCGGGTCGTGGTTCTCCGGCGCCGGGTTCGCCCGGTCGGCCAACCGCGCCGGGTACGCTCCGGGGATCCGCTCCGACGGCCTCGGCTTGCGCCCCGCCAGGCCGTTACTGCCATAGGGCTTCACCCCTTCACCGCCTAGCTCCCGCCGCCCCGGCCGTGCGAAGCCGGCCGGAGGCGGCGTCCCTGCGGCGTGGGATCCTCCCGGTGGGTTTCCTGGCAGGTAGGCGGGAAGGATAAGGGCGGGCAAGAGTATGGACACGCCCGATTCCCCGCAGCCGAGCGCGCCATGCGCGTGAAGGTGGTCACACTGCAGTACGCGCCGTCGCGGGGCGGCTTCGAGGAGCGCCCGCTCGCCGATTTCATCCGCGACAAGGAGATTCTCGCCGTGCGTGAGCACTTCTTCTCGGTGCACGACCTTCCCCACCTCACCTGCCTGATCACCTACCAGCAGCCGACGCTTCCCATCGACACCGCCTCCGGCGAGGCGAGCGCTCCGCGAAGCACAGGCCGCGCGCCGCCCTCCGACGTGACGGCCGACCTCGCCCCCGAGGAGCGTGCCTTCTTCGGGGCGCTTCGCGAGTGGCGCTCGGCGCGCGCCCGGGAGGAGGGTGTTCCGCCCTACATGCTCTTCACGAACAGCGAGCTGGTCCGGATCGTGAAGGCCCGACCCGCGACTCCGAACGCGCTCCAAGCGCTCGACGGGATCGGCGCCGGCAAGGTCGAGCGCTACGCGAAGCAGGTCCTCGAGCGAGTGAAAGGGGCCGCGACCGCTCCGGCGCCTCCCTCGCCGTCACCGGACACGCGGCCGTAGCCGGCGTCGTGACCGGTCCGACCGTGCGCCCGCCGCCGCGCCAGGCCGGGCCCGACCTCCTCGTGCTCGTGCGCTTCGAGGAGTTCACCGGCTGGCTGCTCGACCACACGGCCAAGGGGACGCACCGGGCCCTTCGACGCGCCCAGATCTTCGTGTGGCGCTTCGGGTGGTTCCTGAAGATGTCCAGGAGGCGGTTCTGACCGCCGGGGGCCCCTTCCCCATGACGGATCGGGGCCTGCGGCATCCGCGTCGTCTCCCATGTGGACCGAGCAGGGTGTTCCGACGCGGCCTGAGGGCGTGCACCCGAACTGAGCCCGCTGCATCGGGCCGGCCCAACCCGTATCCTCGGCCTCGCGGAGGACCTGGATGGAACAGGGCCGGGAGTTCAGAGAGCTGCTGGCGGCCGATGCCGCCCTGATGCTCGGCGTGGCCGAGGCGCCCGACGTGGCCGCGGCGCTGCAACGCTACTGGGACCGGCGCGCGGAGCCGGGCGTCTCCTTCGAGGACGAGTTGGCGCACATCGCACACCTCGCACCGGAGGCGTTGGAGCGCGTCCGGGCCGAAGTGGAGCGCCTACTCGGTGAAGCCGGTGGCGACCCCAAGATCGCGCTTACGCGCCACGGAGGCTTGGACCGGTCCATCCGGTTCGCGCTGGGGAACCGCGGCGCCAATCTCACGCGGGCGCTCTCGGTGATGGGCGTCCAGATCCGGGCTCCTCTCAGGTCCTTGCCTCCGGACCGGTACGTCGACTTCACGCTCGCCGGGCGGGGCGGCATGGGCGTCGTGTACGCGGCGATCGACACGGAGTTGAATCGGCAAGTCGCCTTCAAGTTGGTGCGGACCGATGCCGGAGCCCCCGAGAAGGCCACGCCCTCTACGCCGCTCGAAGCCACGAAGCCTGAGCGCGAGACGCCCGCCTCCGATGCGTTCGAGCACTTCAAGGCCCGGCTCGTCCAGGAGGCCTGGGTCACGGGGGGCCTGGAGCACCCGGGGATCGTGCCGGTGTACGAGATCGGCCAGACCCCGACCGGGATCCCCTACTACACGATGCGCTACGTCAGGGGCGAGCGCACGATGGCCGACGTGATCAAGGAGACGAAGGGCGCGCCCTTCGAGGAGCGCCTGGCGCTGCTCGAATCTTTCCTCAAGGTCTGCGACACCGTTCGCTACGCGCACGACAGGGGCGTCGTGCACCGGGACCTGAAGCCCGCGAACGTCGCGCTCGGACAGTACGGCGAGGTCGTGCTCCTGGACTGGGGTCTCGCGCGCTTGGGGGGCACGGAAGATATGTCGTCCTCCGCGTGGCGGGAAAGGGTCGAGGAGATGCGTCACGACGTGGGGTTCCACACGATGGAAGGCGGCGCGGTGGGAACGGTGGGCTACATGGCGCCCGAGGCCGTGATCGGACGGCCCGCGGAGGTCGACCAGCGCAGCGACGTCTACAGCCTGGGCACGATGCTCTTCGAGCTCCTTACGGGGCGGCTCCCCTTCCAGTTCAACTCCTACGGCGAGTATGCCGCCCTGCTGTTGCGAAAGCACCCGCCCGAGGCGCGCGAGGTCGAACCTTCGGTCCCCGAGGCCCTCTCGTCGCTGTGCGCCAAGGCGCTCGCCCGCGAGAAGGAGGCGCGTCCCACCTCGGCGGAGGAGGTGGCAAGGGCGATCCGCGCCTGGCAGGTCGAGGACGCGGCGGAGCGGGAGCGGGAGGGGCTGCTGCGCGATGCCAGGACGGCGCTCGAGTCGGCCGAGGGCATGACGGGGGACGCGAGGCTCCAGCAGGTGGACCGGGCGGCAGCGGCGTTGGCCCAGGTGGAAGCGAAGCGCCCCGGCGGAAGGCGGGCGAAGCAGCTCGCCGAGCGGGCGCAGGCGCTTCGGGAGACGGCCATCCGGGAACGCGAGCGGGCGAGCACGCGGCGGACGCTCCGGCGGGCGGGGGTGGTCGCGCTGGTGGCCGTGGCGGTCGCCGCCTTCGTGGTGACGACGCTGATCGACGCCAAGCGCAAGGAGGCGGAGAAGGCGCGGGCCGAGGCGGAACGCGCGCGGGCCGAAGCCGTGGACGCGAAGCACGCGACGGAGGCGGCGCTCTCGGAGAAGGCCCATGCGCTCGTCGAGGTGGGGAAGGAGCGCGACGCCAAGGGCAAAGCGCTCGACGACGTGCTGCGCCTGGCGGACTCGAAGAAGATCGCCGACCTCGTGGCGGAGGCGGACCGGCTCTGGCCTCTCGTGCCGGAGAAGGCCGCGGAGATGGACGCGTGGATCATGCGCGCGAAGGACGTCCTCGCGCGGCGAGGGGACCACCGAAGGCGACTTGCCACGATCCGGGGGGGGGCGCTCCCCTACACGGCGGAGGCGAAGGCGAGGGACCACCAGGCCGACCGGAAGGCCATCGAGGCAGGCAAGAAGCGCATCCAGGAGGTCGAAGCCGCCAGGGAGAAGGTCGAGGGCGAGGACGCCGAAGCGAAGAGGAAGGCGCTGAACGAGCAGGCCGAGGCCGTGAAGAAGGAAGTGGCGAAGCTCGAGGCCGGCCTCGAGGAGCGGCGGTCGTGGACCTTCCGGGACCCACAGGTGGACTGGCAGCACCAGGTGCTGGTCGATCTCCTGGCAGGTCTCGACCGGCTCGACGGGGGCGGCAAGCAGGGCGACGGCGGCTACCTCGCCGACGTCGAGAAGCGCCACGAGTTCGTGACGACGCTCCGCAAGCGCTCGGTCGAGGACCACGAGAAGGAGTGGGAGGAGACGATCGCGGCCGTTGCCGCCTCGCCGAAGTATGGAGGGCTCAGTATCCCGCCGCAGCTCGGCCTGGTCCCCCTGGGACCCGACCCGGACTCCGGGCTCTTCGAGTTCGCGCACTTGGGATCGGGCTCGATCCCCACGCGGGACGAGAGGGGGCACCTCGTCCTGACCAGACGACATGGCGCTCGTCCTGGTGCTGATCCCGGGCGGGACGTTCATGATGGGCGCGCAGAGAGTAGGATCCGAAGGCCGCCAACTACGATCCAGATGCATCGGAAGACGAGAGTGACAGGGACGGGCACGCCCGGCGGTGACCCTCTCGTCGTTCTTCCTATCGAAGTACGAGTGCACGAAGTCCCAATGGAAGGTCCATGACGGGGGGGCCCGACCCGAGCGGCTACAAGGCGGGAGACTGGGTTGGCGACAAGACGGTGACGCTTCGAAACCCGGTCGAGCAGGTCTCGTGGGAGGACTGCGACCGCTGGCTCAGTCGCCATCGTCTCATGCTGCCCACGGAGGCCCAGTGGGAGTACGCCTGTCGGGCGGGGACGGACACGCCATGGGTCACCGGGCCGGGATGTGGCCGCGTTGGGCACCGTCGCCAACATCGCAGACGCATGCTGAAGTCGCATGGGGGCGCGGGTTCGGCCGTACACGCCCGAGGTGGACGACGGGTATGCCGCCCATGCACCGGTCGGATCGTTCGCGGCCAACGCGTTCGGGCTCTGCGACGTGCACGGCAACGTCTTCGAGTGGTGCCGTGACACGAGCCGCGCGTACGGGCCGGAGTCGGCGACTGACCCCCTCGTCGAGGGCCCCGGCGGCCGTGTGCTCCGCGACGGGTCGTGGCGCGACCCCGCCAAGAGCGCACGGTCGGCCAACCGCGGTTGGAACGGCAGTGGGTACCGCGGCAGCAACGTAGGCGTACGTCCCTCCGCCACCCTTGGTGAGTAGCGGGTTCCGCTGGGCCACGATCCCCCCAGGGCTTTGGCCCGACATCGCTCGAGTCAACTACCCTCCGCCAGTTGGGTCGTCCATCTGAGAATTTCTCAGAGGGCGCGGGAGTGGAGGGATGATCT
>CAVYXV010000005.1:0-301148 GCA_963772585.1 uncultured Planctomycetota bacterium | reverse complement strand
GCTTCCCTTCGTCCCCAGACGCCCGTTTCTCGGGCTCTGCCAAGGGGTTACGCCCGCCGTCGCCGGAGCACGCGCGCTCAGACGTAGTGCAACGTGATGCAACTTGCGGCGAGGAAGGGACAGGAGAACGGCTCACTTCCGGGCATACCTTCGTCGCGCTGAAGTCGAGCGCGCCCACCGCCGAACGACGCTGGGCATCCGCAGGCCGCGTGTAGGTGTTGGCGGTGAGCCGGGGGTCGGTGTGCCGCAGGAGTCCCTGGCGGACGCCCAGGGGAACCCCAGCCGCGTCCAGCAGGGTGCCGTAGGTGACGCGCAGCGCGTGGAAGTCCACGACCTCGCCCCTCTCGTTCTCGAAGGGGATCCCGGCCGTCTGGAGGTCCTCTCGAAGGGCGGTGACCGAGGGGATCTTCGCAAACACGGGTGTGTCGGCTCGACCAGGACCGGGGTGGCGCCGCCGCAGTAGCTCGCACAGGTCGTTGGGCAGTTCCTGCGTCGCCGTGCGCCGTCCCTTCGTGTAGCCCGCGGGGACCGTCACCGTCTTGACCTCCAGGTCGACGCCGGACCACCGAAGGGCTGCCAACTCCGACCGCCGAAGGCCAGTAGCCACGGCGACGTGGTAGACGACGGCGCGTTCGGTTGGCGCGGATGCGAGCAGGCGCTCGACCTCTTCCATCTGCAGGGCCCGTCGCACTCGCTTCTTGTCCCGCTCGGGGCGTCGCCGCACGTTCTCGACGGGATTCTTGCTGATCCGGCCCTCGCGCTGGAGGAACTTGAAGAACGCGAAGAGGTCACCGCGGTAGCGGTTCGCCGTGCGCGCGGTCGTCTTCCCGCAACATCGTTCCAGAGCTTGCCGGACGTAGGTCGGCGTCACATCGCCGAGGACCGGCGCCCGATCCAGTAGGCGGCGCAGCGCAGTCATCGTCATGCGGACATGCTTGTCGGAGCGTTCAAGCCGCTTGAGCTCGGCCTCGTACTCCTTCAGCAGGGCGTCGGGGTGGGCTCGCTGAGCCTCATGAGCGTCTTCGAGTCCGGCAGCGCGCCGCTCCGCGGCGAGCACCAGATTCCGGGCGCGCTCGTCGGCGACGCGGAGATTCGCGGTCCCCAGCGACCTCCTGATGCGGACGCCCTCGACCCAGGCGTCGATCCAGTAGTACTTGCGCGGCTTGCCGTTCTTGCCCTTCGGCCGCCTGACCTTCATGTCAACCTCCGTCGGAATGCCCAAATTGTAGTACCCATGTCAAGTCCTCCATCTGTCACGAAGCGACGCCACGCCTCCGCCTGCTGCGCACGTAGGCATCCAGGTCCTCGCTGCGGATACGCAGGCACCGTGCAGAGAACCGAATCACCGGCAACTGGCCCGCGGCGATCCGGGTGCGCAGCGTCCGCAGGCTCACGTTCAGGCGGTCAGCGGCCTCCTGGGCGGTCAGGAGAGTCTGCTGGGGAGAGGTGGGTGCCGTGCTCATCCCGCTCGCTCCCGGCCAGGAGGAACACGCTGTCGCCCCGCGCCCCCCCCATCACCCCCAGGAGCCAGACGGATGCTCCGGTCGGGTGGGGAGGGGGGGAGGCGGACCAGACAGCGTGCCGCCCCACCAGTCGTCAGCGCCGCACGCCCCTGGGGACTATGTTGGCGGCGGTGTTCCCTCCATCCCACACCGCCAAGACCGCCGCGAGTTGGCGGGGTGAGGGAGATGGCGGTCATCGACCACCCTCCTCTACCCCATTCTCTGGGGCTGGGGGATCGAAGCGCAGGAAGACCGCCACGCCGCCACCTCCCATAGAGCGGATGGCCCACGGAACGCCTTCCATGCGATCCGGAACTCCGCCAACTAGAGGGGCGGCGGCACATGCGCCCCCCCACCGGAGACCAGTTTCCAGGTCCACTCCGAGTCGCGGCCTTTAGACCTTGCGACCTCAATCGCGGGGCCGAGTTCCTTTCGTGCACGCTCGATCGTGCGCCAACGGTGCCCGGCGGCCTTCGCCAGCTTCTCCAGCTGAAGCCGTGTCTTGGGTCCCTCACTCAGCGTCCTGACCAGCCACGCCTGCGCGGCCTCCTTCTTCCTCCCGCCGGACATCCTGCTCGCCTGGGCGTTCAACTGTTCGGCCGTGAACGGAATTATGTCGCCCCATTGGATCATCGCCCCGGGAATGCCATCAGCCGTCTTGGCAGCAACGATTTCGTACGCAATCGTGTCGCCCAACGGCGCGAGATTGCACTTCGACTGTGCGAAGACCTTCCTCGCGCTCACTCCCTCGCCGTCCTGAAAGTCCCAGACCTGCAGCACCGATCGGGCGAAGTTAAACATGTCCTGGGAACCACTCCCGCGATACCGGGCCGACGCATGGGGAAGCCGTTCCTCGGCTTCGCAGAAGCCCACGGCTGGCAAGGACTGGCCGGGGCGCTCCGCAGCCTGGGCATCCCGATCACCGCCGATGCCCTCCAGGCACTACGCCGCCGCCACAACCTGCCCTGGGTTCGCGGCGGGGGACAACGCGGCAAGGCCGTCTGGTTCGACCACACCGACATCGACGAGTGGGCTCGGTTCTTGACTGGCAAGTCGACCGCGAAGATCACTCGCGCCGTGCTCCGCAGGCAGATGACCGGCAAGTCCCCACGGTGGAAGCGCAGGCGCCACAAGGTGGACCGCGGCGCGCAACCGATCCACAGGCCGCTCTACGTGGTCCTCGCGCCGGCTGTACCCGGCTCCGTGGACTTCGTCCTGCGGGACGACGACGGCGGCCTCTACGCGACGCCGAACTGGTTCGAGGCCGAAGCCTGGACACCGCCGAAGGGTTGCTCCATCTGGCTCTACCAGCGGTCAGCCCTCGCGACCCTCGCCGACAGGACGCCGTCTACGGCCCCGTGGCGGGCCCCGCCGGATCCACGGCCCGAACCCCCATCGGCGCCTTCCGGCGCCGTCGCGGGGTGCTGCGTTGGCTGGAGGTGCCGCTGCGCTGTTCCAGGGCGTGGTGGCCGCGCCGGAGGCGATGACGCCCTTCTTCGCGCCGAAGCGGCACCCGGGATACGCCGAGGCATACCGCTGGCTCGTGGAACACGAGCCGGACGCCGTCTGGATCAAGTGGTGGGACCGCTCCGCGTGATCCCCGGGACCCTGGAGTCGGCGCGTCGGTACGAGGCCCCCCCGCGGTAGTTCCCGCGGCGCCCGCGCCTCCCGTGGAGGCGGGCCCGCACAAGCGAGAGCCACGGGGGAGAGTCCGGAGGGGGGCCACACTTCTGTCGTTTCGGCCTCGTTGACCGCGAATGGGGAGTCCTGAAACCGGCCTGGCGCGGGCGTTTCAGGGCCACGGCTGCATCGGCGGGATGGACGATGGTGCTCTGTCACGTAGCAAGTCTGAACCTCGTGTAAGGGGTGTGTGCATCCTGGCCAACCGCGCCGGTGGGGTTCCGCATCGACCCGCGCCGCAACCGCGAAGCGCTCCGCAAGTTGCTCTTCGCCTTCGAGGGCTTCCTCATCACGGACCGTTTCTCGGTCTATCGGGCGCACGACACGAGGAACAGCCAACTCTGCTGGGCACCTGCTCCGAAACTTCTCGGGCTGGAGGAGCGAGGAGGCAATGCCCGAAGCCTCGGCGTCGCGGGGCAGCGAATCGTGAAGGCCGTGTTCCGAGAATGGTATCGCCTCCGCGAGGGCGAGATCACGCGGCGGGTCCTTCGGCGCAGGTTGAAACCGATCCGTAAGCGGCTTGAACGGCTGCTGCGTCGTCACGTCAGCAACCCCGTTCCCGCCGCCCGCAAGATCGCGAAGGACCTGCTGGAGTACGGCGAGGCCCTGTGGACCTTCGCCAGGGTCGAGGGCGTCGAGCCCACGAACAATGCTGCCGAGCGCTCGCTGAGGAAGGCGGTCCTCTGGAGGAAGGGTTCGTTCGGTTCTGCGAGCAAGGCCGGCTCCCGCTTCGCCGAGCGGATGCTCACTGTGAGCGAGAGCCTGCGGGCGCAGGACCGGTCGATTCTCGACTTCCTGCAGCGTGCTATCCAAGCGCGGCTCAACCGAAGTGAGGGCCCTTCGCTGGTGGCGACTTGAGGCGCTTCGGGGTCCACGCCGCGCAGGCTCACTATGGCCGCCATGCCCGCTGCACGGCCAGCACTGCATCGTGGAGACGGCCACTCTGTATTCCGTTGACATCCAAATTGCGAATGATGGACATTGACGCACCCCTGACCGATTCTCCACGACCAGCACGCGCTGAGAGTTCTTGCATCCACGCAAGGAAACTCTGGCGCGCCTCTTCAGTCCAGTTGTCGGAGATATCAGCCGCGGTCAGACTTCCGGATAGCAGGCCAGTCGCCCGGCGGATAGCAAGCACGACGGCGGGAGGCGTCAGTTCGGTCATCGGATCTCCCTCTGCCCAACGATCCGATAGACGTCGGGCCTCGGCAGTGCGATCTGGACGGCATCGTCCGCACCACTCGCGATTCCGGACCGAATGCCTTGGACTGGCTGACCGACATCCACGATCTCAACAATCTGCTCGTAGCGCGGAAGTTCTCGCAAGTCTAGCGCTGACTTCGCCTCAGCAGCGCTCCCATACGTTCGATCGGTAAGGAAGGAACCCTTGCCGGGGTCCCCGATCTTCTGCGGATACTGAGAGTCTCGTACGTACCGCCTCCCGGGCGTCATTCCTTCTACGGTACGCGGTCCTGCTCCCGAATCCCACCACGCCTTGGCCTTCTCACCATCCAGGCCCTGACGGGTCAGCAGATCAATGCCCTCATCCCTGGTTCGAAGAGGTGAGCCGTGCAGCGTGCGGGGAGGCGGAGGAGAGGCTGAACGCTTACCCCGAGTCTTACCCCCTGAGCGATTACCCGGAGTCTCACCCCCTGAAGGACTGCCCGGATCCTACCCCCCCCCACGATCGGTTACGACTCGTCTCATCCCGTCCAGTCTGCGCCCCGGCCACGGTCAAGGGCAGGAACGCACGCCGCCCACGCAGGGGGTCTGCGGGCTGTGGAGGTTCAGGATTCCGGAGAACTCGGCACGGAGGCGGCCCAGAGGCCTGAAAATAAGCCTCTGCGGGACATGGCCCGGGCAGGTTCCACCTTCATGCAGAAGTGGAACCTCTACAGGGCGCAGATTCTGGTGCCCTCTCAGGGCCCCCTCGCGCGCGCGATAGCCAAACGCGACCGACTCCCCACCGGAAACCCCGTAACTTGCCGGAAGAGTCAACGTCCGGCTCAAACTCTGCACGGGACAGGGGGACAAACCGGCCCTTGATGGCAATCCCGAACCGCCAACCCGAGATGTCTGCTTGGAGTGTCTTCTTCGCCACGTGGACTTCACCCAGGGCCTCTGCCCATCGCATGGCCTCAGTCTCGGCCATGGCGAGGCCCAGGCTCTTCTGGGTACGTGCGCGCTGCATGGTGAGAGGCTCAGCGTGAGCGTGAGCCTGAAGGCGCACTCTGCGCGCAGGCAGCGACATGAGGCGCAGGTTCTTGTAGCGACCCACGTGTTCCTGCGCCCACTCGACGTCGCCCTGGCGAACGAGTTGGCAGCGCTGGTGCCCCTCCCGGCTGCTGGCCAGGCGCCAGACGGGATGGGACGCAGACGGCCCGCTGGCGCAAGATCCTCGAGAAGCCGCCGCAGCGCCGCCAGGAGGACGGGCCGGACGTCTATGCGAGCACGGCACAGGGACCGCAGCAGACCGAGGAGGGCTACCGGATCGTGTGGATCCGCAGTTCCCAGAAGGTGCGCCAAGACGCAACGAGCCGCGAGGACCGGCTGCGCAAGGCCGAGTTGGAGCTCCAGCTCCTCGCCGGCCGCTTGGGGCGGGGGAACTCGGCAGGGAGTGGTCACTGTTGCGATTCAACTCCGAGCACTTCGTGACGGAGGCATCGCCGGCTCGATCGAGGGGATCCCGGTGTGCCATGACCGAGCCAGGAGCCCAAAGCCAAGATGGGCACCTCGCTGCGGGAAGATCATTCGCTCACCTGGCTTCGACCCTATCTACCTCGTCAGGTGCCGCCTTGCGAGCCGTGCAACAGCAGTCGCCCTTCTTCGCAGATGGGATGCGTGGATCGACGCGGGCGCTATCAGGATGTCCAACGAGCCCACATAGCGCAGTTGGTGCTTCCGGTACCAAAGGCCCAGCGTGGCGAGCTCTCCTGCGACTTCACCTCTTGGCGCGTTCATCCCGAACTCGGTGGACGTCGCCTTGGCAAGTCGCTCCAAGTCGTGTCCGAGTCGGCGGAGCCGCGCATAGTACTTGTCGTAGTTCCGCCAGAGAAGCAGGCCCTTCAACAGGCACTCAATGCCCTGGCAGAAGAGGTGGAGGACCACATATAGGTGCGACTCGTGTTCGTCGGTGATCCTACTGCGTAGCAACTCCGATGCCGCCAGGAAGGCTCTCCCCTTGTCGAATAGGCTTGCCGCCAGAACGCGCTTTGCGTCGGCCGTCAGGACCGCGCGCCCGCTCATCGGACCGATGTGGTGTTCTTGCTTCATTCGCAGCAGTGTACGGGAATGAGGTTGATGGCGCGCGGTGCTGGCTGCTCGGCTCGGCTGGCTCTCTAGGGCGGGTGCATTCTGTGGGCCATGACCTTCTCTTCCACGCTGTGATAGAGACTGGCGTTGAAGGGGCGCGTCCTTGCCCACCCTCGTGCCTCTCCTCGAATGCGTCCGACTCCTGCTTCCGGCGTATCGGCGTTCCCTCGACAGCCGACGCGACGCAGACCTCGCCCAACGCGAGTTCTGAAGGCCCCCTGCTCGGCCCCCTCCCCTTCGTGCCTACCCCTCGTGCCCTGCACGCTTACTGCAGAAAAGCGTGAGCAATCCACTGCAGCGTAGCGTGGGCGACGACATGCCGAGCAGCACGGTTCACCCCCACGCGCGTGGGGACGAGAGCGGGAATCCCTACCCCGCCGAGGTTGACTACGGTTCACCCCCACGCGCGTGGGGACGAGGTCATGTTTTCCCCGAAGAACGCGGCGCCGGCCGGATCACCCCCACGCGCGTGGGGACGAGACCTGCGGGCGCCGCGTGGACCACCTGCCCCCCGGTTCACCCCCACGCGCGTGGGGACGAGTCTGCATCGTCTCGTAGCTCATCGTGAACTCCCGGTTCACCCCCACGCGCGTGGGGACGAGCTCGCATCGTCTCGTGGGTCATCGGGCGCCCCCGGTTCACCCCCACGCGCGTGGGGACGAGGGGAGTGCCGCCGGGACGACGACGCCACCTACCGGTTCACCCCCACGCGCGTGGGGACGAGTCGACGTCGACGACGCGGCCCTCCTGAATCAGCGGTTCACCCCCACGCGCGTGGGGACGAGGACATCGAGGCCACCGAGGCGCGCCCGCAGGACGGTTCACCCCCACGCGCGTGGGGACGAGCGAAGGCGCGTGGCAAAGCCCTGATCCACGTACGGTTCACCCCCACGCGCGTGGGGACGAGTACCACGGGAGCGCCGCTTTCGCCTGCTCCGGCGGTTCACCCCCACGCGCGTGGGGACGAGGCGCGCTTGAGCGAGTTCCACCTGTACGTCACCGGTTCACCCCCACGCGCGTGGGGACGAGGGAAGGCGAGGAGCCGGGATCATCGGTGGCATCGGTTCACCCCCACGCGCGTGGGGACGAGTAGAAGCCGCCCTCGGAGCCCCACCGGACGTACGGTTCACCCCCACGCGCGTGGGGACGAGGACACGCGCGCTTGATCTCCCACGAGATAGACCGGTTCACCCCCACGCGCGTGGGGACGAGGGCCTGCTGGACCTGATCGGCAACACGACCAGCGGTTCACCCCCACGCGCGTGGGGACGAGGCCAAACAGGTAGCCGAGCAGTGTGTGTTGAGCGGTTCACCCCCACGCGCGTGGGGACGAGGCGACCTACAACGTCATCCCGGACAATCCCTACGGTTCACCCCCACGCGCGTGGGGACGAGAGGGTGTACTGGATCGAGTCCAGCACCGACGACGGTTCACCCCCACGCGCGTGGGGACGAGCGGGGTTCGTCTCGTGGGTCATCGTCGTCGTCCGGTTCACCCCCACGCGCGTGGGGACGAGCTCGCATCGTCTCGCGGGTCATCGCTGGCTTCCGGTTCACCCCCACGCGCGTGGGGACGAGTGCTCGCCAGGTGACCAGTTGAGGTCCACCAGCGGTTCACCCCCACGCGCGTGGGGACGAGTGGGATACGGACGCGCATGACGGACGGTTCAACGGTTCACCCCCACGCGCGTGGGGACGAGCCGTTGGCGAGAGCGCATGGTCACTGTGACCCCGGTTCACCCCCACGCGCGTGGGGACGAGGCCTCGGAGAAGTAGGCCACGAGGACCCACAACGGTTCACCCCCACGCGCGTGGGGACGAGGCGGGGAAGCCCGTGTCGGTGACGGTTCCGATCGGTTCACCCCCACGCGCGTGGGGACGAGGAGTCGCACGTCGATGTTCGCCGGACATTGACCGGTTCACCCCCACGCGCGTGGGGACGAGTCGAGGAAGTCGTGAGCGACAAGATCGCGGCGTACGGTTCACCCCCACGCGCGTGGGGACGAGACGCGGAACCATCGTCCTTCACGCTTATCGCTGCCGGTTCACCCCCACGCGCGTGGGGACGAGGCGATGAGCTACGAGACGAAGCGACGACGACCGGTTCACCCCCACGCGCGTGGGGACGAGCTGTCTCGGGGCTGTGAGGAGGGCGGTCGTCACGGTTCACCCCCACGCGCGTGGGGACGAGTTGCGCGTGGAGGGGTCGATGCGGAGCACGTACGGTTCACCCCCACGCGCGTGGGGACGAGCGGCTACTCGATCAACGGGCAGACGCTCAAGGCGGTTCACCCCCACGCGCGTGGGGACGAGTCGGAAGTGTGTCAGCCCGCATCGGTGTCCCCCGGTTCACCCCCACGCGCGTGGGGACGAGGGATCGGGTGGCGGACTTTCCGTCCAAAGCTACGGTTCACCCCCACGCGCGTGGGGACGAGTGATCGAGGTGGTGGACGTTCGACGCGAACCACGGTTCACCCCCACGCGCGTGGGGACGAGCCCCCCACGACCACAACCGGTAGCCCTTTTCCCGGTTCACCCCCACGCGCGTGGGGACGAGCAGCTCACCCTTGAGTCCGCGCCGCGTGTTCTCGGTTCACCCCCACGCGCGTGGGGACGAGAAGACCTGCCCGGAGTGCACCGCCCTCGTCGCCGGTTCACCCCCACGCGCGTGGGGACGAGGCCTCCGCACTCTCCTTCTTCGCCGCAGCCTCCGGTTCACCCCCACGCGCGTGGGGACGAGTTCTTCAGGTGGTCCAAGTTGATCCGCACGCACGGTTCACCCCCACGCGCGTGGGGACGAGGAGTCGCGTGCGGCTCCCCACACCTTGAGATCCGGTTCACCCCCACGCGCGTGGGGACGAGGCGCTACTTCTGCCAGGAGGAGGACGCCCGCCGGTTCACCCCCACGCGCGTGGGGACGAGGGCAGCACCCAGCGGCCGATGGACCCCATCGACGGTTCACCCCCACGCGCGTGGGGACGAGAAGTCCATCGCGCCGTCCTCCATCGCCTTGAGCGGTTCACCCCCACGCGCGTGGGGACGAGTCGTGGACCGTGTCCGGGTCGTCGTCCGTGTCCGGTTCACCCCCACGCGCGTGGGGACGAGTCGATCCCCCGGCATACGAAGACCTCGGCCCCCGGTTCACCCCCACGCGCGTGGGGACGAGCGGGGAGTGATGGGGTATCCGACCGACGCTGACGGTTCACCCCCACGCGCGTGGGGACGAGACCTTCTTCGCGCCACCACCCCGGGCCGCTTCCGGTTCACCCCCACGCGCGTGGGGACGAGTCCTCGAGCAGCTCGCGCGGCAGGCCGACACCCGGTTCACCCCCACGCGCGTGGGGACGAGTTGCGAGCGGCCTTCAGGAACAACTCCATGGACGGTTCACCCCCACGCGCGTGGGGACGAGTCCCACGTGCCACGAATCACCGGAAACTCGTTCGGTTCACCCCCACGCGCGTGGGGACGAGGCCTTCGACGCCTTCGACGCCTTCGACTTCGACGGTTCACCCCCACGCGCGTGGGGACGAGTCCGCGCCGAGGTCGAGCGGTTGCGCCGCAGCCGGTTCACCCCCACGCGCGTGGGGACGAGACCGGTGGGCCCGACGGGGGTGTGACGGGTCCCGGTTCACCCCCACGCGCGTGGGGACGAGTCGTACACGTCCTGCGTGCCCTCCCGGCAGACCGGTTCACCCCCACGCGCGTGGGGACGAGGCGGTGGCGGAGCTTGCCGGCGCGGAGCACTACGGTTCACCCCCACGCGCGTGGGGACGAGGTACCAGGGAGGGTAGGCCGACGCGCCTCCGCCGGTTCACCCCCACGCGCGTGGGGACGAGTCCGTCTCGCCGTCTTCGAGCTTGACGTCTTCCGGTTCACCCCCACGCGCGTGGGGACGAGCTCGACGCGGTACGGATCGGCGCGACGGCGAGTCGGTTCACCCCCACGCGCGTGGGGACGAGAGCAACGTGTGGGGGGGCAACCCACGGACGCGACCCTACCGCTTGTGCAGCACCAAAACGACATGCTGTCAAAGAGAGGGGAAGGGGGACCGAGAGACGAGGGCCCGATCTACCGACCACTGAGGGGGGCCAGCGACAATAGGCCGCACCCATAGGCCTTGGCCGGCCCGATGCCCTCCGTGACGGCGATCCATGCCTGCCCCGGATCGACGACCTCCGCCACGCCCTCGAAGACGTGGATCTCATGCCGCGCGTCACCGCCGCGTCGGCGAGCGGTGGTGGTCCCCCCGGGGCGTTGAGTCAGCAGCCAGCCGGCCTCCGACCGGATGACGCGCAGGCCGCCCCCTTCAAGCCGCCTGACGAGCCAGCGAAGCCTGGCACCGTCCCCCCTCAAGGGAACACGTCGACCGAGGCGGCGTGCGCCGTCCTCGGCAGACTTCGTGTCGATCTTCCGCGTGGGATTGGCGCGCAGGCGGAAGCGGAACTGGGCGCCTTCCTTCACGAGGGTCTGGAGCGTCGCAAGGTCCGTGGAGCTCACGGCCGTCTCGCCCGCCCGCGGATCCAAGGCATGCGACGGGAGCCTCGACGGGTCGGGTCGCTCCCGCGACTGCACGAGTAGGGCGAATGTGCCCTCCCGCTCCGAGACATCCAGACGATGGAGGACGCCCAGCGACTTCCGCGCGGGGGCGGACGCCCGGCTCTCGAAGAGGGACATGACGAACTGGTGTAGTGCTTGGCTGTCCGCGAGACAGCGCTGTACGCGTCGGCTGGCCGGATTGAGGAGCAGTCTTGTTAGAATCATGAGCTTGTGGGAAGCGTGTTGCGATCGACGTACACGACGCGGACGCACCTCTGGGCATGGCGGCGGGCATAAAGGGCGAAGCTCCGGGGATCGTCCGGCCGCAGGGCGCCCTCCCCGCTCGGATCCTCAAGGACGAATCGCACGCGGTCGGGTGCTGTCGCGTCTACTTTCGCAAGCGGGGCCTGCCGCAATGCCGTCTCCGGATCGGCGGCGACTTTCCCTGCGAAGACCGGTTCGCACGGCGGGCAAGATCGCCGGCCAAGGAAGAGTGGCCAGACCGGATCCTGGAGCGCACGGGCGACCCGGGAGAGCAGGTCCTCATCTGTCGTGCCCAGTGCTGCGAGGAAACTCGCGTCGCAGAGGTAGTACCGGATCGTGACCGCCGGATCCGGGATCCTGCGTCCCCGATCCATGGACCAGATTCCACCGGCTCCGGGAGAATGGGCGCCGCCGGCTGTGTGGTAGTCGCGCAGGGGCGCGCCCTCCCGGTCCACCCGCACCGCCAGTCGCATGCCTCCGAGCCGCTCGAGGAGCTGCGTGTCGCCTCGCGGCATCCCCATCGCGGCGCCGACAAGGCCCAAGATGCCGCTCTTGGACGGTTCCCGGTCCGTGTCGCGGATCCAGAACCGTCCCTGAGTCCCCCATGACTGGAGAGGTCCGGCGAGACGCAGGAGCACGCTCCTCATCGTTCGCTTCCCACGGCGCGCACCACCTCCTCGATCCAGTCCTCGAACGAAGGCGCCCGCACGGGCCGCGAGCTGATGCCCTCTCCCCCCTCTCCGCATGCGATCAGGACCAAGTCGTCACCCCACAACGCCAGCGAGCGGTCCAGATACTCCTCCAGGGAGCGAACGGAGTCCTCCACCAAGCTAGTTGCCTTCTGGGGTCGGACGGGGGCAAGGAAGGCATTGGCCAGGGACAGGGGTACACCCCTCGTGCGTACCGTCGCGAGCAGGTACGAAGGACGGTTCTGTGCGGCCATGCTGTTCTGCTTCCCGGTCGGGACGGCCATCGCGCTCGCCCGGAGGAAGGCCTCGACGGTCCGTCGGACGAGATCGTCGGCCTCCTCCTCATCGGCGGCGCCCAAGTTCCTCCGCAGCGCATCCACGTCGAGGCAGGCGTAGCGGTAGAAGCAGGACGATTGGAACGCCACCGTCCCCATCATGTCCGATCCCGCGGTCTCCTTTGGACGCAGATCGTCCACGGCGGTGAAGAAGTCAAACTCCGTCGTGAGCTTGTTCGTCGAGATCGCGTGGGCCACCTGGCACGATGCGTCGAGATTCCAATCGGGGTTGTCCGCAATCATGCGCCCGAAGAGGGCGAGGTCGGGTGTCTTGCTCCCGTCGGCGAGGACTGCGGTCACCGCCCGTGTCACCTCCGCCGGGACGGCTGCCTTCGCGGCACGCTTCGCCGCCTTCTTCGTCTTCTTCTTGCCAGGGCCGCTCTCCTCGGGAGCAGCTCCCTCTGCTGTGGCGGCCTTCCCGAGGGTCTCCCAGTTCCCCTCCACACACGCTGCGAGCCCACGGATGGTGCGCGAGGGGAGGTAGAGCAGGTACTCGGTCTTGTGTTCCTCGTCCACTTTCAACTTGGCGCTTTGTAGTGCGAAGGCCGTCAGCTGGCGGGCCTCCGACTCGTCCCTTCCTCCAGCGGCCAGGATGCGCGCCGTCGAATCGACGAGGCGCTTCGTGCGCGCAGCCAGCATTCCGCCGCCCTCCGGGCCGAGGAGGTCGTGTTCGACGAACGCCTGTCGCATGGCGCGCTTCAGGCATTGGCTGGAGATCCGGGCCCGGCGGTGGCCACCGAAGAGACAGTCCTTGGGCGCCCCCGTGTCATCGCGGTTCAGGTTCGCCGGGGCGAAGTTTTGCAGGATGTGGGTCTCGAGCTTCACGTTCTCTCCTCCTCGTTCTCGTGCGCATCCACCGGCTCGCGCCGGCCCCAGAAGTCGCGCGCCCACGCACGCTGGCGCCGCTGATCCTCTCTCCCCCACGCCAGGATGGTCCAGAGCAGATCCTCGTAGTCCAAGCCTAGGTCACGGCTTCGGGCAAGACCAACGGCGTGTCTGAGATGCGTAGGCAGATCCTCGGGGTCACTGTCGATCAGGGCGCGGAAGCGCTGCTCGATGCTGTCGGAGTCCGGACGAAGCAGCCGGAGCGCCTGGGCGAGGGTCATGGGACCGGGCTGCGGGTGTAGCGCGAAAAGGCCCGCCACGGCTACGAGGGCGTCCTCCTCCGAGCGCGGTGCATCGGCAGCGAGAAAGGGCACCACGTAGGGCAGTGCGGCCAGCGGGTCGCCCAAGCCCCGCCGTAGGTTCGCCAGCGCCGCGCGGTCTCGCCGCTGCGCCCGAGCGTACAGAGACTCGATGAAGGCATGAACAGCGCTCATGTACCAAGCTCCTCCCCGACCCCATATGTGCGTAGATCCCGCTCGAGTCGCGCGTCGGCGACCGCTGCCCCCTGGAGTTGGCGGGCGCCGGTTCCCATCCCCGCGGCTGCTTCTCGCACGCAGGAGCGAGCGCAGTCCACGGCCGCAGCCCACAGCTCGTCGAGGCGTGCCTCCGAATCCACCAGGCGGAGGTCCCCCAGGAACAGGCTGAAAGGGGCCGCCATCCGGGCCCAGTAGGACTGCGCGGCGCCGAGGCTCCGGACGAGGGCCGTCACGTCGCCCTTCTCGGGCGTCCGCTCTCCAGGGGCGAGCACCGCGCGTGCGGCGGCGGCCACAGCAGCGCCGACGGCGGCCCCGGCGCCCTCGGTGAGCTCCGTTGCTCGGCGGATCCGGTCGATCCGCTCGGGATCGGCGAGGACAGGCGCCGGGATCGCCAACTCCTCGTGCCGGGTCATCTTGATCTTGGCCTTGTCACCGAGCATGCCGAGCACGTCCAGGGGAACTGTGCGAGAGGCCCCCAGAACCTGCCGGAGCTCGAATCGCGCCAGCTGGAGGATCGTGCGTGGGGCCCGGGATCCGTCGGCGTCCGCGAATCGCAGGAAGGCGTGGCAGTCCCTCCACACGGCGCGCTCCTCGGAGAAGCCGGTCGCCAGGAGCCCCCGCTTCTCACGCATCCGGTAGGCGAGCATGGGATCGGTGAGTCCGTCCCGATCAAGCCCGCACCCCACGCAGTACACTACCCCGCGGACAGCCCTGCCCGACGGGTCGAGCGCCAACTCCAGGCGCCGGCTTTGCCAAGTCAGCCAGTCCACCCAGCCATAGGGACGGCGGGAGGGCTCCCGCTTGCCCCGGGGACGATCCGGAGCGGGCTGCTCCCACGCCGGGAGATCCTGCGCGGGGTCCCCGGCCACAGGTTCCGCGTCCTCAGGATCGTAGACGAGAAGATTGAAGAGGAGGGTCTCGAACAGCGAGTTGCCTCGGATCAATACGAACGCCCCCCGACTCAGGGGGGCGGCCGTGGCGGAGGTGGGTTCGCCCTTCTTGCGAACCAGACCACCGGGGGCGTAGCCCTGCAACCCCACGAGCGCGCGAGCCGCCTCCGACAACGTCAGGACCTCCTGGGCTGCCCGCTCCTGCGGCCGGTGCTCGAAGAGATTCACGGCCACGCCGTAGTTGGAGCGGTCCGGTAGCAAACGGCCGATCCCGTCGGGTTCGTAGCGCTCCGCGAGACCGCGGACCTGATAGAAAGGCCGAACGGGATGGAGGAGGTCCAGTCGCTCCCGCTGCGCCTCCAGATACGAGAGCATCGGCTCCATCTCGAACCGCCCCCGAGCGTGGAGCCTCTTCCAGCTGTCGAGATCCGGCGGACCGTAGACGCGGTGCAGGATCGCCAGCAGCAAGCGGTGGAGCGCCAGCGTCACCAGCGGGGAGCGATCCTGGACGCGGTCCAGATCGTGCGCCTGGGCGAACAGATCCCGGAAGCCGAGTTCCACCTCGCGACCGTCCCGCGTCCGACACGGGATCCAGTCCTCAGTGGTCAGCGGGAACGGCACTTCTATCGCCCCCCGTTGCGTCGATCACGAGCCCCAACTCGGCATCCATGTCTACCACGAAGCCCCCGACCCGCCTCGGTTCCGCCCCGAAGAGGAGAGGCCGACGCGGGGCGAGGACGCTCACGTCCCGCCACCCGACCGGAGATGGCCCGTCCAGGAGGGCCCGGACAAGCCCCGGACGCTGGAGGCGGACCGTTCGAGCGGCGAGTGCACGAACCGTCGCGAGGTCGGGTCTCGCGCGCAAGTCTACCGGCCGGGTCCGCTCGCGGTCCAACCACACGCCGTTCACCTCGTCGCCGAAGAGGCACACCACCTCGACGCTGGGGGGCCCCAGGCGCGTCTGCGCCCGAAGGGAGAAGGCAGCATCCTCGTCCTCGAGGCATCGGATGTCCAGGGCGCCGAAGGGATCGTCCTTGCGAATCGGTGAGGGCCAGGCGCGCTCTCGGGCGAGCTGCGCCTCTTCCCGACGCCGCTCCTCCATCCGATCGCGCTCCCTCCCGAGCGGGCCGGTCGCGGGGGGGGCGCCGTCGTGGCCGTAGACCTGTGCGACCAGGGATTCAATGTCGTCCGGCAGCCTCACTGCACTGCGGCCTTGAAGGGCCATCCACGACCGCCGGACGACATAGGACTCGTAGACGCCGGCCACCCGCCCCAGCGGTGCGACCATCGGATCCCCGGCCGGCGCGGCGATCGTCAGCCTGGCTTCCTCCGCATCCGGCGGGCGGCTCGGCCGGGCATGGCGATGGAGACGACCTGCCCGTTGGAGCAAGAGGTCCACGGGTGCGAGATCCGAGAACATCGCGTCGAAGTCCACATCCAAGCTCTGCTCCAGAACCTGGGTTCCGACAACGACCATGCCTCGCGGTCGCTCGCCGGTTCTCCCCAAGCGCGCGACCAGACGCTGCTCCATGGCACGACGCTCCCCGAGGGGGAAGCGGGCGTGAAGCAGCAGTTGTTGAACCTCGGGCGGCAACGCGCCGTTCCTCGCGGCCACCCGTAGCGCCCGATAGAATCTCTGCGCTCGGGCGACGGAGTTGCGGATCACCCCGACGCAAGCGCCCATTGCCGCCAACTCGATGGCCGCGGCGAGCGCGTCGGCGTCGTCCTCCGCGTCCGACCATCCGAGGGCGACTCGGCGAGAGGGTCCCGATCGGCCGACGTGCCGCTGGAAGCGTCGCCCACGCGCCACACCGGTCAGGCGGGGATAGGGCGGAGGCTTGGAGGCCTCTCCGGCGGACCCGGCGTAGGCGACGAGGAGGGCTTCGCGTCGATCGACGGGGAGGGTCGCAGAAAGTACCACCACGCTCGCGCCCAGGGACCCCAGCCACGCAACCAACCGCTCGAGCAGGGTCGAGGTGTACGTGTCGTAGGCATGTACCTCGTCGAGGACCACGGTCTTCCCGGCAAGCCCGAACTGCCGGACGAAGGCGTGCCGGGTCCGCAGGACCCCCAGCAGCGCCTGGTCGATCGTGCCCGCGCCGAAGGGTGCAAGAAGCCAGCGCTTCCGGCCTAGGAACCACCGTTCGCAGACCAGCCGTGCCGCCAGCGGGTCCCTTGCGCCGTCCCTCTCTCCGTGGATGTCCCCCAGAAGGCCGCGGACGCGGACGTCGAAAGCGGCGTCCCCGTGGACCAACTGGAGGTGCGTCTGATCCTGCGGCCTCGTCCGGGAGAGGAACGCGCCTAAGCGGTCGAACATCTGGTTCGCGGTGGCCTGCGTGGGAAGCGCGAGGTAGGCGCCGGCGTGGCGGTGGCGCGCCTCCAAGGTGTGGGCGACGAGCAAAGCCGCCTCCGTCTTCCCCTCGCCCATGGGAGCCTCCACGACGAGGCAGAACGGCGGCTCGAGTTCCGCGAGCAGTCCTTCCACCGCGGTCTGGAGCGGTCGCGGTGGGAAGGGGAAGAGTTCCTCGAAGGACCGCGCCTCCACGGTCGGAGGCGCCCGAAAGCCAACCTGCGAGAGCGCCTCCTTCGCCCGCGCGGTTGCGAGAGGCGCATAGCCCGAGATCGTCGTCGGAGGTTCTACGTAACGGAAGACACCCTGGATGGACCCCACCCAGTCGGCCACCGCCGTGAACCCAGCGAGGGCGGAGTAGAAGCCCCACGTCGCCCGCGGCGTGGGCGTGACGAGGGGCTCGCGACGGACGCCGAAGTGTCCGGTCAGTTCCTCCACGAGATCCGCCCGTGCTTGGTCCCAGATGCGGCCTTGGCCCCGGGCGAACCGGGCCCGCGCCGCGTCGTGGTCCGTTACGAACGAGCCGTGGTGGGAGGCGACAGCTCGGCCCAACCGATACGCAAAGCCCTCCTCCACACCGAGACGCGCCAGGGCCTCCTGGACGAGGAGCACGCCCACGGCTCCGTGGTCGGGACCACGCGGGCCGGCGCCAGGGACATCGAAACCCAGGGCGCGTAGCGCCTCAGCTCCGGGGCTCCACTTGGCTTGGAAAGGCGGCGACGCCTTGCCGAGATCATGGAGCGCGACGAGGAAGGAGAGCCAGGGGCGGGCTTCGCCCTCGTCCAAGCCCAAACCGGCTCCGAGGAACTCCCTCAGACCTGGGTCGAGGACGTCGGTCAGAAGGGCGTCCGCCACCGAGGCCACGTCCATCATGTGGCAGAGGAGGGGGTGCCATCCGGGTCCGAAATCGCTCCCAGCCCTCGCCTTCCCCCACAGGTGCCAGCGGAGCGGCGCGGTCGCATCCTCAGGCATGCTCGCCCTCCCGATCTGCCGGGGACGCGCCCGGTGCGACGGCGCCCGGCGGAAGCGAGGGAGGGGTCTGGGGAGTCCCCGCCTCGCCCGCTCGGGTCGAGGCGTCGCCAGGGGGCTGCTCGTCCGGGATCCCTGAGCGAGGGCCTGCGGAGGAGCTCTCGCTCGGCGGCGGGGGCGGCTTCGGCACCCGCACGAGCGTGAGGCCCTCCCAGTCGGTGAGTGCGCGCCCTGGGGCTCCCCACTGCTCCACGTGGAAGCCCTGCTCGCACGCCGCGGAGTAGACCATCGTACAGGCCCCGCCGCCGGCACGGCCGCATGCCCGCTCCCAGAGGCGCTGGCGCACCATCGCGGACACGCGTCCGACGAAGACACCGGCGCGGAGTTCGAGAAGCCACCGCGTCAACTCGCCACGAAGGCCCTCCGGGACGCGCTCGAGGACCAGGACGATCACGCCTCGCCCTCCCCCTCGTCGGCGAAGTTCGTGCCTCCTGGGAGTTCCCTCCCACCAGGGTCCCAAATTCGCGAGGGGACCGCCCCATCCGCGTCCTCGTCGGCATGATCGCTTGACGCGTCGGCAACCACCTCCCGCCGTCCCAGGGCCGCATCGAGGTCGGGCACAATCCGGGCCAGCAAGCGCAAGTCGCGCACGCGGTCACGAAGCAGGCCGCGCACCCGGCCCTCCACTCCGCGAGTTCCCTGCGCAACGGTCTGGAACGCGGCAGGAACGCAGACTTCGAGCTTGTACAGATCGGCAACGTCGTAGACGAAGCTGTTCATCTTGCCCGTGTGGATGAACCCCAGTGCCGGACTGTAGCCCGCCGCCAGAATGGCCGCATGGGAGACACCGTACAGGCAGGCATTCGCGGCGCTGAGCGCCCGGTTGACCGGATCGGCTCCGGCCCATCTTCCCCGGCGATAGGTGCGCCCGCGCCAAGGCACCCCGTGTTCTTCGCTGGCTTCCCGGTAGGCGCTCCGGACCCTGGCGCCCTCCCGCCCTCGGAGCTCGGCCAGCGTCGTTCCCTCGGGCACGTCTTCCGGAAACCGCATTGCGTAGAGGCGGCGGACGACCTGTCCGTGGGCCTCGGCATCTGCCCATACGCGCGCTTGGTGCAGCAGGCGCTCGGCGCGACGGGTCCGTCCACCGCCCTCGGCGTAGAAGCGCACGCCCTCTTCGCCACACCAGATGACTTGGCAGCCGCAGTCGGCGAGGGTCAGGATGGCGGCGTGCGTAATGGTCGTGCCCGGCCCCAGCAGGAGGGTCGCAAGCGCCGCACAGGGGATGGAAGTCTTGCCGTCCTTGTCAAAGAGGGCCACTCCGTTTGCTTCGCGCTCGATCCGGCACCGGTCCACGTAAAGGTAGGACAATCCGTCGCGGATCTTGGGCAGGGCGTGTAGGTCGGTGATTCGCTGCATCGAGGCCTCTCCCCTAGGCCGCCGTCAACCGGTCCTCCCTCGACGGAAACCGTCTCCCGCGACCCAATGCCACGGCTATGGAACAGTACGCCTCACGCACCAGGGGTTCAAGTCGGGATTCCCGCGACGGATGGCCCCGTCCCGGTGAGACGGCTCGACGAGCCCGACTCGGCGTGCACGCTCGGTCGCTGCGTGTACGCTTGGACGTTACGCGAGGTGGACTTCGTCCGACCGCGCAGAGGCCACGCCCTCTCACCGCATGCGGGGCCCGGGCGGTCACGCTCCGGGTGGACCTCGCAACCGGACCGCATAGGGGCGGCCGGGCGCGCAGCCGGTCACGCTCGGCCCCCGGCGCTGTTGAGTGGGACGTCCCCCTACCCCCGCTCGCTCCGGGTCCTCCCGCCCAGGCCCTCGCCAGAGACCCCCGGCCCTCAGGAGGGCGATCGCGGGGTCGCGAGAGCCCCGGGTCGTCGGCGCGCTGAGCGGCCTCCAGCGCCGCCAGCACGGGCCTACCCCCACGCGCGCCTCGACAGCGGTTTCGGGCCCGCCTCCGCCCAGCGGGGCGCAAGCTCCTCCAGGAGGGACCGGGCGGCGGCCACGAGGGGGAGGGGGTCGGCCGCGTCCTCTGCGGTCGCCAAAAGGCGGATGGCGAGGTGGAGGCGGCCGGCGTCGTCAAGCGCGCCCCCCTACCCCCACTCGCTCCGGCGCATCCCGCCTGAGACAGCCCCAGAAGAGCCGCGAGCCCTCAGCAGCGCGATCGCGGCGGCGATGAGGGGCCGGGGGTCGTCGGACTGTCGCGCGGCCTCCAGGACCGCGAGAACCTGGTCCCGGCGCCCAACCTGCTCTGACTCGCCGCTCAGGCCGCTGGCAAGCTGGAGCCCAAGCCGTGGCTGACCCGCATCGCAACCCGTGGTATGAAAGCGACTTACGTCAGGGCGCTCCCGGCCTGTCAAGCCGGAGGTCGCGGGTTCGAGTCCCGTCACTCCCGCCATCTACTGACCCGCATGAACTGGCCGCGTGCGGGCCATGGCGCCGCGAAGTGCTCTCGACAGCGCGCACACGATCGCGCGGCGACTTCTCCCGATGGGTCCCCGATCATGCGCGGATTTCGGCGCGCTGCTGGTACGGGTGCTGGTACGGGAAAGACCCCTACGTTTGGGGCGTTTCGCGGATCGACGCCGGAACGCGGTCGGATCCCGCAGGCCCCTACCCGCCGATCGGGATCCGATCCACGCCGGATTCATGCAGACGAGGACGGCGGCCTCCCCTGTCTGTCGTCTCGCCCCCCGAACTGAACGTCGGGGAGCAGGACGCATGAGCGCGCGGACAGGATGGTCTCTGCGGACGTCGCGCACGACAGCACCACCTGATCTTCCAGGGGCTCTCCTCGCAGACGTCGTGCGCGGGCGCGCTTGGAGCGAGGAACCGGTACACTGTCGCCACGCCCCCGTGGGGTGTCGTCAAGCGAAGAGGCCCCGCCGCGGATCCAGCCAGGACGCGAGCGGGGCCAGGAGTCGAGCGGTGGCAAGTATACCCGACGCCGAAGTGCCTGGAGACGCGCCGCCTGGGTTCAAGAGCCTCCGCGACAGAATCACTGGTGTTGTCGCCGAAGTCGTTGAGGAGCTCGGGGACGCCCCCGACGCAGACCCCGACGACCTTCTCCGCGACGTCGTCTACACAGTCGGGCAGAGGCTCAACGAGAGCATCTGCACCGAAGCGGAATACGAGGGCGGCGCCGAGGCGGTCGCCGCCGAAGTCGCCCGCGAACTCATCAACGTCCGCAACGTGCAGCGACGCGCCAAGGCCACGGTCCGGCCCGCGCCCAGGGCAGCCCGCGCGCGCAGAGGCGTTTCGCGATCGCCCGGCGACTCGGGCGGCACGAACCCTCCGGCGGCCCAGGACCCTCCAGCAGGCGAGGATCCACCACCAGCCGAGGATCCTCCAGGGGCCGAGGACGTCCCATCACCACGAGGGGTGCCCCTCGACATCGCGGCGATCGTCGCGGCCCACGTGGAGCGCGTCAGCGCGCCGCTGCGCGAGCGCCTTGTCGATGTCGAGCGCGACGTCGCCGCGCTGCTCGACGACAACCAGCGCCTCCGCGCGAGGATCGACGCGATCGAAGGGATGGGCGCCCCCGAGCCGGCGATTGAGGGACGCGTCCTTCCTGTCCAGTCGCACTCGGACGACTTCGCATCCGTCCGCTGGTCCGGACAGACCTTCGTGTTCACGGCCCTTCAGGCGGCGGTGGTCGCGGTTCTCTGGCGCGCGTGGGAGGCCGGCACGCCAGTCCTGCGGACCGAGACGATCGGGGATCGGGCGGGGTCGGCGGCCGATCGCTTCCGGCTCGACCTCCTGTTTCGCGGGCACCCAGCTCTTGGGACGCTGATCGTCCGGGCCGGGAAGGGTCTTTGGTCGATCGGGCCGGCCCCGACCTCCGCCGAGAACGCTCGGCGGAATCACCGTTCCCGCACCGTTGCCGCACCACGGCGGGCGCATCGTCGGCGGGCATGAGCATTACGAGACCTCTTGGAGTCCGGGCGACCGCCAAGGCAGTGGGCGTCCCGGCGACCTGGCTCCGGGCGCAAGCCGAGGCAGGACGCGTTCCGTCGCTCGTCATCGGGCGCCGCCGGTTGTTCAACGTCGCCGCGGTCCGTCGCGAGGTCTTGCGACTCGCCGGAGAGCCCTCGCGCCTGCGCGTCGTGCGGGCCGAGGGTGTGGCCGCCGTGCCCCCGCTCGCTGTCGACGAGACGGCCCGATGCCGGGCAAGCCTCGGCGTGCGGGCCGGGAGGGGCAGTAGTCATGCCCCGCCAGCGCCCCATCCTGCTGGATGACCTGCTCCTCAACGCCACCGAGGCCTGCGCCATCTGCAAGGTCTCGCGCAGCCGCTGGGACACGTACGCGAAGCGCTACCCGGCTCTCATCCGCGGCTGCCGCATCGTCCAGGTGAACCCCACCGGCAAGGGCGTCGCGCGGTGGCTCAAGAGTGCCGTCGTCGAGCACATCCACCGCGAGCTCCCCCGCGAGCGGGAGCCGAAGTCGTGACTCGTCCGGTCGTCACGCCCCACTACCTGCCCCCGGTCCGGGATCTGCGCGGCACTCCCCTCGCTCCTGTCACAGCGGCCGCCTGCCCGGGCCGGGGCTCTTCTTCCGCGGACGGGGAAGGTGCTCGCGTGACCTCTCCCTTTGCGCACCTCGCCGGACAGAGCGTCCGGGGGAGGAAGTGAACATGGTGGCGAGAGTCCCCCAGGTGGACCCGGAGTTCCGCGCGCGGATCCCGGCGCTGCGCCCCGAGGAGCGGGAGCAGCTCCGAGACAACCTCCTGCGGGACGGGTGCCGGGATCCGCTCGTCGTCTGGCAGGAGAAGAAGCTAATCCTCGACGGGCACAACCGCTTCGAGATCTGCCGGGAGGAGAGGATCCCCTACGACGTCGTGGGGATCTCGCTGGCGGACCGTAGCGCGGCCTTCGACTGGATCGACACGAACCAGCTCGGACGAAGGAACCTGACGGCCGAGCAGTTCTCGCTCTTCCTCGGCCGGCACTACAACCGGGTGAAGGCGGCGCACGGCGGAGACCGCCGATCAAGTCCTCAAGTTGAGGACTCGAAACCCAAGACCGCTGAGCGCCTCGCGTCGCAGTACGGTGTCTCCCGGGCCACGGTCGAGCGCGCGGCAAAGTTCGCCGAGGCGGTGGACTCGGACCCGGAGCTCGCCGACACCGTCATGTCGGGCGGCTCGGCGAAGGGGGCGCTGCGGGAGCGCAAGCGCGCGGAGCGAAACGCCCGTCTGGCCGAGAAGGCCAAGCCCCTCGCGGGGCCCACGCGCTACCCGATCCTCTACGCCGACCCGCCCTGGCGCTACGAGTACGCCCCGAGCAAGTCGCGCGCGGTCGAGAACCAGTACCCCACCCTCTCGACGGAGGAGGTGTGCGCGCTACCCGTCGCGGACCTGGCGACGGAGGACGCCGTCCTCTTCCTCTGGGCCACGAGCCCGAAGCTCGAGGAAGCCTTCTCCGTGATCCGCGCCTGGGGCTTCGGCTACCGGACGTGCGCCGTCTGGGACAAGCAGAAGACGGGCATGGGCTACTACTTCCGGCAGAACCACGAGCTGCTCCTCGTGGCGACTCGCGGTTCGCCGCCGGCGCCGCCGCCCGAGGCGCGCGCCGGGTCGGTCGTTGCGGCACCGCGACGCGCGCACAGCGAGAAGCCCGAGACCTTCTACGGCCTCATCGAGGCGATGTACCCGGACCTGCCCCGGATCGAGCTCTTCGCTCGCCGGGAGCGCGCAGGCTGGGCTCGCTGGGGGAACGAGTCGTGACCATCCACGACTTCAAGGAGAGCCTCGCCTACTCCCACGCGCAGGCGGACCGGCCGTGGTGGACAGAGGTCTACCGGGAAGCGTTCCCCCGCTTCAAGCAGATGGTGGACATGCGCGAGGACGGCCCCGTCCAGCGAGCGGGCATCGACCGCTACGTCCACGTGCGCGGCGGGAAGATCCTCTCGGTGGACGAGAAGGTCCGGAGGAAGGACTGGGACGACATCCTCCTCGAGCGGTGGAGCGACGCGGACCGGCAGACCGCGGGGTGGGTGCAGAAGCCGCTCCTGTGCGACTACATCGCGTACGCCTTCGCGCCGTCCGGGCGCTGCTACCTCCTCCCCGTGCCGCAGGTGCAGCGTGTCTGGCGGATGCACGGAGAGCGCTGGATCCGCGAGAAGAAGCACGTCTTCGCCCAGAACAAGGGCTACCGGACCGAGTGCATTGCGATTCCGATCCCCGAGATCCTCGACGGGATCCGCGACGCGCTGTTCGTGCAGGGCGCGCCCGGCGTCGCGATCCCGACCGAGGGGGAGTGAGCCTGCCATGGGAGCCGAAGCGATGACGCCCACGACCCGCAAGGAATGGATCGAGAACGCACGCCGGGCAACCGACGCGCGGCCCGTGGTCCTCAACAAGATCCCGCGCTGGGCCCGCCGTGCGATTCAGAGCGCATACCGGGGGGAGCGGAGCACGTGGCGGTACCTGGGCGGCCCCGCCATGGTGATTCTCAACGACGGACGCTGGCGCGGGCTCTTCGACCACTGGGGTACGTCCACGTTCCCCCGCGCCGACGGGCCGGACGTGCAGACGCTCTGCACGGAGCCGTACGCGGGGCGCGAGGAGATCGAGGCGGCGCTACGCTTTGCCGACTGGCTTGGCTGCGACGTCCAGATCGGGGTCGCGGCGTGGTGGTATCCGGGCGAGACCGTCCGGATCGAGTTCCTGCAGCGTGAGGAGGGTGCGCGGTGACGGCGCCGCGTGTCCTCGCCCCGGACCTCGACGCCGTACCCGTAGCATTGCGCGAGCGCCGCCAGTGGGTCCTCTGGCGCTTGGAGCAGAAGCCCGGCGCGACGAAGGCTACGAAGGTCCCTTTCCAGGCGAACGGGCACCCCGCCTCATCGACGGACGAGACGACGTGGACATCGTTCGACGAGGCACGCGCGGCGTACGAGACCGGGCGTTTTGCCGGCGTGGGCTACGTCTTCCGATCCGAGGACCCGTTCGTCGGGATCGACCTCGATGGCTGCCGGGACGCGGGAACCGGCGAGGTCGCCCCGTGGGCGAAGGCGACGATCGAGCGCTTCGACACGTACTGCGAGTTGAGCCCGTCCGGGACCGGCGTCCACCTGATCCTCGAAGGCGCGCTCCCGCAAGGCGGCAGGAAGCGCGGGCAGATCGAGTGCTACGACACCGGCCGCTACTTCACGATCACGGGCAGGAGCCTCAACGGCGATCCCGTGGGCGAGGTCGAGGCGCGCCGGGACGAGATCGAGGCTTGGCACGCGGAGCACTTCCCGGCGCAGAACGGCAAGGCGAAGCCGCCGCCCCCGCCGCCGGGGGCCTCGACCGACACCGACGACGCGACTCTCCTCGATCGCGCTCGCCGGGCGAAGAACGGCGAGAAGTTCCGCGCCCTCTTCGACCAGGGCGACACGAAGACCTACCCGTCGCAGTCCGAGGCGGACATGGCGCTCTGCATGCTGCTCGCCTTCTGGACGAGGCGCGACGCGCCGCGCATGGACCGGTTGTTCCGCCGCTCGGCCCTGTTCCGAGCGAAGTGGGACGAGAGCGCGGGCCAGAGCAAGACCTACGGGCAGCGCACCGTCGACACGGCGATCGAGCAGCTCGAGCCCGACCGGCCGGTGATCTGCTGTGGGACCGACCTGCACGGCAACACCTGCGAGGCGGAGGCGGCGCTCGCGCAACTCGACGAGCCGCGCGTCTACGTCCGCGCCCGCGGCCTCGTGATCGTGGCGCGCGCGGGCGCGCGGAAGATACGGGGTGTCAAGCGCGATCCGGGCGCCCCCTTCGTCCACGAGTTGAACCCGGCGGCGCTGCGCGAACATCTCTCGCGCGCAGCAACCTGGTCGCGATGGAACCCCAAGCAGCAGGATTGGGCCCCGTCTCTGCCCTCGGGCCCCGTCGTGGCGGCGCTCGCCGCGCGCGGCTCCTGGCCCTCCCTCCCGCCGCTCGCCGGCGTCGTCGAGGCGCCGGTCTTCAAGCCCGACGGCGCCGTTCTGGACACGCCGGGCTACGACGAGGAGACCGCGCTCCTCTTCGCCCCCCGCGGGCTCAGCTTCCCGCCGGTCCCCTCCCAGCCCACCGCCGCCGACGTTCGGACGGCCGCCGCCGCCCTCTGGGAGCCGCTGGAGCAGTTCGAGTGGGAGGACCCGGAATGGGACCGCCCCGTGATCGTCGCGCTCGCACTCACGTTCGCGGCCCGGCCCGCCTTCGAAGGGCCCGCCCCCTGCTTCGTGTTCGACTCGACCACGAGGGGGAGCGGGAAGGGCCTCGCGTGCGCCGCTGCCGTCTTCGGCGTCACGGGCCGGCGTCCCCCGGTGTCCATCCTCTCGCCCGCGCCAGAGGAGCAGAGGAAGGCATTGTTCGCCCTCGCGCTCGAGGGTCACCGCGCGATCCTGCTTGACAACGTCACGCGGGCCCTGGGAGGGGCGGTGCTCTCCGCGTGCCTCACGGCCGGGGAGATCCGGGACCGGGTGCTGGGGGCCTCGCGGTCCGCGGTGGCGCCGTTCGACGCGGTCCTCCTCGCGACCGGGAACAACGTCCGCTACGTGGACGACTTCGACCGCCGCGTCCTCGTGGCCCGGCAGGTCCCGACCGTCGAACGCCCCGAGGAGCGTCAGCCGCCCGGCGGCTTCCGCCACCCCGACCTCCTCGCCTACGTCCAGGCCGAGCACCCCCGCCTCCTCGCGGCGGCGCTCACGCTCCTCCGGGCCTACCACGTCGCTGGCCGCCCCGGGCACGGGCTGCCGCCCCTGGGCTCCTTCGAGTCCTGGGACGCCCTCGTGCGCGGGACGTGCCTCTGGGCGGAGGTGGGCGACCCGTTGGCCTGTCGCGAACGCGTGGAAAGCGTCGATGAGGATCGCGAGAGGCTGGCGGCCCTGCTCCAGGCCTGGCACGGGGTGTTCGGCTCGGCGCCCACGACGGTGGCCAAGGCCGCCTCGCAAGCCGCCACGGACGAACCGCTCCGGCTCGCGCTTGCGGCCTTCGACGCCAAGGGGGACCCCGCGCACCTGAACGTGTCCAGCATCGGACACCGGATCCGCGCCTTCACGGGTCGGATCGTGGGCGGCAGGCGCTTGGAGCGGGTCGGGAAGGCCAGTCCGGTGATCTACCGCGTGGGGAGTGTGGGGAGTGTGGGGAGTGATACCGCCGAATCGAATACGCGCGCGCGCGCGCACGCGCGTAACGGGATGGGCCGTGAGACTCCCCACGATCCCCACGCTCCCCACGAAGACCCCGTCGAAGCCGCCGAGCGGGAGGCCGTCCGGGAGGAGGCCCGTGGGCTCCTCTGGCCCAGGTGCCCGATCTGCGACCGGGACGACCGTCCGGCCGGGAGCGCCGCCGGGTGCCGGTGCTGCCGGGAGTTCGTGGAGGTCCACGGGCCCCGGGAGAGCGGGTCGGTCTGATGCGCCCCTTCCAACCCCCTAGCTGCCGCCGGAGAGCCATTTCATGGGCTCCGGGGCCGGTCGAATCCTCTTGAGGTGTCCCCCGACCAGAGCCCTCATGCGACCCGACCGGCGGGGAGCGCCCCCGCCGGCAAGGAGATCCACCATGGCGACGAAGAGCACGAAGAAGGCCGCCCGGAAGAAGGCGGCGAAGCGCACCCCCAAGAAGAAGGCCGCCGCGAAGCGGCGCCCCGAAGAAGGCCGCGACGAAGCGCGCCCGCGAAGGCGAAGCGCCCCGGCGAAGACCGCCCCGCCCGCGAAGGCGGCGGCGCCCCGCGAGCGCGACCCGCGCCTCCCCCGCCCGGCGCGGTCCTGACCCGCACCTTCCAGGGGAAGGAGCACCGGGTCCAGGTCCTCGACGCCGGGTTCCTCTACGAGGGGAAGACCTGGCGCAGCCTCTCGGCGATCGCGAAGGCGATCTCGGGGACCGCCTGGAACGGCTACCTGTTCTGGGGCCTCCAGAAGCGCGCGAAGGCGCCGGCCCAGAACGGCCAGACGGGCGGTGCCGAGTGACCGCGCGCCGCACGACCGACCCCCGCCCCCTCCTTCGGGAGGGGGCCGGTCTACTGGGCCGACAACGGCCGCCGGATCTGCGCCCGGTGCGCGGGCGCCTCCGCGCTCTACACGGGCCGCGACATCTCGGGGCAGCCCGTCGAGCGGGCCACGCTCCGCGACTCGGTGGAGTGGCTCTCCTCGCTGGGATCCATGCTCGCCTGCGAGCAGGGATGCACGGTGCTCGGCCTGATCGCCGGCCCGGACGGGTGGCCGATGCCGCACCAGGGCCCGGTGCCGGCGGACGTGACCGCGGCGGTCGAGGATGCCTTGCGGCGGACGGGCGGTGCCCTGTGACGCGCGGCGACACGGAGCGCGCCGCGGTGCGCGTGGCCCCGGAGGTCCACGAGGGCCTCGAAGCCGTCCGGCTCTCGGGCCTCACGAACATGCTCGACCGCCCGGCGGTGGCCCGGATCGCCGCCGCCATGGGCTACGACGCCTGCGCGCGCTGGGTTCGGGACCACCGCGCCCTCTACGCGCGCGGGATCTTCCACGGCTTCGAGGCCGACGGCGGCCGGGAGGAGGTGCGATGAAGATCGACGCGAACACCCCGATCTGGGTCGTCAACGACCCCCTCGGGCCGCACTCGACGCTCCCGGACGTGTGCTTCGAGACGGACCTCGCCGGGTTGCGCCTGCAGTTCGCCGGCGGGCTCTCCATGGACCAGCGGCCCGCCCTCTTCACCACCCAGGAGGAGGCCCACGAGGAGGCGCTGAACCGCTTGCTCGTCTGCTATGCAGAGATCGGGACTATGCGGAGAGGCCTGGCCCAACGGCACCCATGACGCCCGATACTGGGCCTCTCGGCAGGGCACGTCTTCCCTTCACTCCGCATAGTCGGCACGCTCCTGAACGGCCTTCCGGCCGGAAAGGAGCACCTCATGCCCACCCACAGAGTCTGGACTTCCGAGACCCTCTTTGGAGCCTACGAGGAGTACCAGCGATGCACGCGGGGCCTGAAGCCCAGGACTGTCTTGTTGTACTGGCACTTCATACGCCTGCTTCTGCTGAACGTCTTCGGAGAAGATCCGATCGACATGGCGAGGCTGACCGCGAAGTCCGTCCGGGACTTCGTCACATCAGTCCATGGTCGGTTCGGCGCCGCCACGATGAAGCAGGTGACGACATCGGTGCGCTCGTTCTGCCGTTTCCTTCGCGCGCACGGACTGTGTGATGCGAGTTTGGATGCGGCGGTTCCGACTACGGCATGTCGCCGGCTGTCCTCCCTGCCGCGTGGCCTGTCGGACGAACAGTACCGACGACTTCTCGCGTCCTTCCGGACCGACCTCCCCTGCGGCTACCGCGACAGGGCGATCGTCCTTTGCCTCTCCTCTCTCGGCATGCGGCCGGGGGAGTTGGCGCAACTCGCGCTAGAAGACATCGACTGGCAGGCCGGCACGCTCCGGCTTTCGAGCCGGAAGACGGGCCGTGGCTCCGTGCTCCCGCTACCAGAGCGAGTCGGTGCAGCGATCGTGGAGTACCTCCGACACGAGCGACCTGTGACGAGCGAGCGCCGGGTGTTCGTCAGGCACGATGGGCCGTACCAGGGACAGCCGATCCACCGTGGCATCGTGACTGGCGCCGTCGTACGCGCTCTCGATCGTTCGGGGATCGAGTCTCCCATCCGCGGAGCCTACGTGCTCCGCCACACCGTGGCTTGCCGGATGGTGCGCCGTGGAACGAGTCTGAAGGAGATCGCCGACTTGCTGGGCCACCGCAGCCTCGACACCACCGCGGTCTACGCCAAGCTCGACATCCCCGCGCTGCGAGACGTGGCCCTCCCGTGGCCGGAGGTGACACCGTGAACTGCCTCAGCATGGCCAGCCGTGTCGAGGAGTACCTCCACCTTCGCCGCGCTCTCGGCTACAGGCTGGAGGTGCAGGGCGCTCTCCTCCAGGGCTTCGCCCGGTACGCCGATGCATCCGGTCACCGCGGCCCGGTCACGATCGACCTCGCGCTGGCCTGGTCCGAGTCCTCTGGCGCGGGGTCCGACCAGATTGCGCACCGGCTCTCGATCGTACGGCAGTTCACGCGCCACCTTGCTGTCGTTGAACCGGCGACGGAGATCCCGCCTCCCGACCTCCTCCCGTGGAGGAGCCACCGGAAGCCGCCCCACATCTACTCCGACAAGGAGTACGCGGACCTGTTGCGCGCATGCGACAGCCTGCGCCCCCGTGGGGGGCTACGCCCCAACACCTACGTCGCGTTCTTCTCACTCATCATGGCCACCGGACTGCGCTGTGGCGAAGCTCGCCATCTCGGCGTCAGGGACGTGGATCTTGCCGATGGTTCGCTCGTCGTTCGCAACGCCAAGTACGGCAAGACGCGTCTCCTTCCCCTTCACCCGAGCACCTCTGTCGGGTTGGCCCGGTACGCCAAGCTGCGCGACCGCTACGTGAACGTCTCGGACTCGGGCTACTTCTTTCGCACTCAGCGGGCACCGCGGCTGCGGAAGGATGCTGTCCAAGTGACCTTCACGTACCTCCGTCGGATCCTCGGCTGGACTGCGGAGGGCCGCACGCGAGTCCCGCGCATCCATGACATGCGGCACACGTTCGTCGTGCGCCGCGTCCTCGCCTGGTACGAGGAAGGACACGACATCGACCCGAGGATGCTCGCTCTCGCAACGTACCTTGGTCATGTCCGCGTCAGTCATACCTACTGGTACCTGTCCGCCGTGCCCGAACTCATGGCGGCCACATCACGACGCTTCGAGGCCTTCGCCCGCAGCGAAGGGGAGCGTGTCCCGTGAGTGCCGCGGCGAGCTTCTTTGCCACGCTGGTCCAGGACTTCTTCCTGTGCAGACTCATCAACCAGAAGGGTGCAAGCGTGCAAACCGTCGCAAGCTACCGCGACGCGTTCGGACTTCTCTTCCGGTTCCTCGGCACGAGGACGGGGCGGGCGCCATCTGACCTCGATCTCGCCGACCTCGATGCACCGAACGTGCTGGCCTTCTTGGATCACCTCGAGAGGGACCGAGGCAACTCCGTACGCTCCCGGAACCTCCGCCTCACGGCCATCCGCAGCTTCATGAAGTACGCCTCCCTTCGCGACCCTGCTTCTCTTGCCATTGCACAGCGGGTTCTCGCCATACCGACGAAGCGGTTCGACCGTCCGGTCCTCGGCTTCCTCTCTCGCGAGGAGGTCCAGGCTATCCTCGACGCACCGAATCGCTCGACGTTCAGCGGAGCTCGGGACGCCGTCCTCTTCGCCACGTTGTACAACACCGGCGCACGCGTGTCCGAGATGACCTCCCTGTCTGTGGGCGACGTCCTGCTGGATCGGCAGGTGGCCCTGCAGTTGCATGGGAAGGGACGCAAGGAGCGCCTCGTGCCACTCTGGAAGAGCACGGCGAAGCAGTTGCGCACATGGCTGTCCCGCATCGACCAGGGACTGAGCGCGCCGGTCTTCCCCAACAGCCGCGGGCAACCTCTTTCTCGCTCAGGCGTCGAGCACCGGCTGCGGGAGTCAGTGAGAGCCGCGTCGGAGCGGTGCCCATCCTTGAAGAGGATCAGCATCTCGCCGCACACGCTCCGTCACTCAACTGCGATGCACCTGCTTCAATCTGGCGTGGACGTCAGCGTCATCGCCCTCTGGCTCGGGCACGAAGACCCCGCTACTACCCATCTCTACCTTGAGGCGGACCTCGCCATGAAGGAGAAGGCACTTCGTAGCGTCCAGGAACCGGAGACCAGGGCCGTTCGGTTCCGGCCCGCCGACTCGATCCTGGCCTTCCTCGAGACCCTCTGACTATGCGGACCATGCCACGGCCGCGGCGCCCGTGTCAGCGAGCCTCTCCCGGGAGACTCCGCATAGTCCCGATCTCTGCATAGCAAACGCTATGCGGAGCTCCGCATAGCGTCTGGAAGGTGGCGCGGCAGATCCGGATCGACCGGCGGCTCCCGGAGGGGGAGGTCGTGCGGGTGACGCTCCACGACCAGGGCGGGCGGGTGCTGTTCGAGGGGGAGGTGGTGTAGCGTGTCGGCACCGGCGAGTTGCGTGGCCGCTTGTGAGGAGGCCCGGCCAGATGCGTCGGGCGTCGCATTTTGCGTTTCTTTTGCACAATCTATGACAAAACGGTGACATAGGGGGGGGGGGCAGACTGCCTAGCATATGTTGGCCGGGATGTCCGGCCCGGGATGTCCGGCCACTGCGGGAAAGGAGTTGAGAATGCTGCGAGTATTCCTCGTGGGCCTGCTGGCAAGCGCGTGCTGCCTGACGGCCTCGGCCAGTCCAACGTGTCAGGAGGTCCGGGACAATACCGTCATCAAGGTGTCGGCACTGAACGGGAGCCGCTACTTTGACAGTAGCATCGTCGCTGTCCATAGCCGGGACAGCGTTGGCGATCCCCTGGAGATTGGGACGAACTACGACTGGCAGGTCGCCGGATGCACTCAAAACACGACTTCCGGCTTCCTGGACTTCTCTGCTCACATCAAGTCCAGCATCTCCTCGTGCGATCCGGGCACCGGCCCCGCCACCGTGGCCATCACGTCCTCGGGGAGCGGCCATTCCAACAGCGGACAGGACACTAGCGCTACGTTGCACAACGACCCCGCCAACAGCGACAGCTTCGCGACGGGGGAGAGGATCACCGTGTACGCGATTGACTGTAACGGGAGTATCTGTGGGTCCTCGCAGTTCACAATCACGGCGGGCTGCCAGTAGGCAGCGGGCTAGGGGCGACAAGACATGGGACGCATCGTCAGAGAGAACAAGCAGGTAGCCATCCTTTCAGGGATCGCCGGAGCGTTCGTGGCGCTCGTGGTGATGGCGGTGGGCGCATCGCCCGCCTATCCGCTCGATGCCTCGGACATCGATGGCGACTGGCTGCTAGTCGAGCTCCAAATCAACGGGCAGATCGAGACCTTGCCCGACTGTGAGTTGTGGTACGACTTCTCCAGCGCGGGGAGCACTGTTCACAAGTACTTGGTCCTGGATGGAATCCACCCGGCCGAAGGCGACGATACGACCAGCGCCGAGTACCGGGGACCAGCAGAGTGGACATCCACGGACGAAGACGAGATGGTCGCAGCCGGGCTTGATCCGAACGACCAGAGTGGACTCTTCGAGATGGACCTCGGCGGTGGTGTCCAAGCCCGGCTTGCCTACCGCATCGAGGATCTGGGCGGAGGACACGAGCGCGCGCACCTGACGTGCATCTACCAGTCCGCTACCTGGACCGTTGCGCCTGCGACAATCTACGCCCCCAGGCCGGCCGGATATCCTCAAGGCCAAGTCATGTACCAGTCCCCGGCAGGCTCGCGCACCCTCAACTCCGCGATCCTCGAGCGTTGATGCCTATGAGAAGCGCGGCGGCCGCACCCGGCCTGCGTATCTGGCAACTGCGCACCGCATCTGTCGGCGGGAGGCGCAGTTCGTGAGCCGGCGCTTGGCCGCCGTGATCGTTGCGCTGGTGTCGGCGTGCCTCGGTGCGCTAGCCGTTGTCGCTGTCACGCGCCCCTGGTCCAAGGAGGCGCCAGCGCGGCCCAACCGAGCCCCCGGCAGGAACGCAGCCGGACCGGTCCGAGCCACGACGCCGGGTGCGCAACCTGATGCACGTCCCCCCGCGCTGACGCCGCGTACGACGGTTGGCTTGCCGGTGCGGTTTCGACTGAAGTTGCTGCCCTCCGGGATCCAGGTGCCGATCGCGACGGTCGATGGTCGTCCACCGAGCAGGCTCCCGGAGGGAGGCGACGAGTTGACCGCCAGTGTCAATGCCGGTGGACCCATCAACGTGGGGATCTCTGATCCCAGGGCACTGGTGCGTTCGATTCGATGGGACGTACCCGCCGAGCCTCCTGAGCAGGTCACACTGTTCGCGCCCGATGCCGATTGGGCGCGGCAGCAGCGGGAGATCGTGCTGGCCATCGTCGATGCCGAGTCAGCCCGGCCGCTTCCTGGGGCGTTCTTCGATGCGGGAAAGCACGCCCCGGCCGTTGAGCGAATCGCGGCGGACCGCAGTGGATACCTCCGTGTCGATCCGGCGTTCGTTGCCCAGACCGTGGGCTGGAGGTTTTTCCTACAGAGCATCTACGCGCCGGGCTACCAGCATGAAGACAAGGACTTCCTCGCGGTAGAGAGCGAGCAGTGGCGTGACTGGACAGCGGGACGCCCCATGAAGATCTCGCTCCGCCCCTTCTCCTCCCCGCGGCGGAGGGTCACCCTCCGCGTTGTCAGTTCAGCTGGGGCTCCGGTCCCGGACGTACTCCTGGAGGCCAGGGCTTTCCCAGTGAGCCGCGTACCCCCGGGTCGGGCCGCGGATGACGGCACTGTCGAGTTGATTGACCTCGACGAGGACGTGAGATTCCTCTGCGTGGCCTGCTTTGTCGCGGGCGCACCCATTGCGCGATTCGTGATCCAGGTGCCTTCCAACCGGTCCGAGACCGAGCCCATCAAGTTGGAGCTCCCTGAGCTGGCGGAGGTCCACGTCGTGTTGGAAGGTCAGCTTGACCCCGGCGAGAAGCTGGAGGTGGCGCTCGCCAGTATTCGCGTGGAGTACGCGAATCTCCCAGCTAGCGGGCTTGGTCCCTACGAGGATCTCCTGCCTGGCATCACCGGGAAGCAGGAGGGTCTCCTTGAGATCGCGCGTGACCAGACCGACTTTCGCTTCACAGCTCCTGTGGGAAGCGAACTCTCAGTCGCGTTCCTGCGCAGTTCACTGCCTGGCAAGAGACGGGCGGTCGGCGAGGGGCTGACGGTGCGCGTCGCCAAGGAGGGTAACCGCATCGTGGTGCCTGCAGCCAGCCTCCGCTGAGCGTGTGCAACGGCGCGGGCGTTGAGGGTCATGATCCCCAGCTCACCTCGCTGCGGGCCGAAGCCAAGGCACTGAAGCACCGACGGGATCCTCAGCACGCGCGCGCTGCGTCAGACTTGGACTGTGCTATGATCCTGACTAGGCGCACGGCGGGCTCGAGCCCCGCCAGTGCCCACACGTCCCCCCACGCACACCCAGCTCCTCCGCCGCGCCCGTGGCCGCAGGCAGGGAGACCGCGACTACGATCAGCAGCGACGTGAGCGGGATCCGGCGCTGGCCTTCGCTGCGCGCGTCTACCGCTCGAAGCGCTGGCAGAACCTGCGCGCGCTCCAACTGAGCCGCGAACCCCTCTGTGAGGACTGCCGGCGGCACGGGGTCGTCGAGCGCGCCACGCAGGTGGACCACGTCCTCGGCCTGGTCCTGCGCCCCGACCTCGCCTACGACCTGGCCAATCTCCAGTCGCTCTGCACTGCCTGCCACGCGCGCAAGAGCGCCGCCGAGCGCCGCGCCCGCAGAGGAATCCGGCGATGAGCGCGCGACTGGACCGCCACCTGCGAGGGCCGAGGGGGGGAGGCCGACTCAAGCCGCGGTCGGCCCTAGAGCGGGCGCGTGGGAGCGTCGTTTTTTTCACGGGTTTCAACCATCCCGCGACGGGGCCCCTCAGCCCCAGAGCCCTGTTCGATGCGGGTGGACCCCTCTCGGCGGGGCCAAAGGCCTATGCGATTCCGGTCACGCCCCGCGGGGCCGGCGGCCTGTCCATTCCCTGTCCATTCCCCGTCCACGCGCTGTCCAACGACGGCCCGACGTGGGCGCCCCGTGGCGCCCACGGGTGCCCGTGCCCCCGCCCTGGAGGTCCCCGATGAGTCGTAGCTCCGCCCGATCCAAGGGGGCCCGCAAGGCCCCCGCCGCCCCGGCCGAGGCCCCCGCGCCCGGCCGCGTCCAGCTCGAGCGGATGCGGATCGCCGACCTGGCGCCGGCGCCCTACAACCCGCGGCAGATCTCCGAGGAGGCGCTGGCCGGACTCGGGACCTCGGTCGATCGCTTCGGCCTGGTCGAGCCCGTGGTCTGGAACCGGCGCACCGGAAACGTCGTCGGCGGGCACCAGCGGCTCAAGGTCCTGCAGGCCCGCGGCGTCACCGAGACGGACGTCGTCGTCGTGGACCTCCCCGAGGGGGAGGAGAAGGCGCTCAACGTCGCGCTCAACTCGCCGCGGATCGCGGGCGAATGGACCCCGGATGCGGTCGGCCTCGTGGACGAGGTCGCCTCGCTCTTCCCGGACCTGGCCGAGGCGCTGCGGTTCATGGACCTGCGCACCGACCTGGAGAAGCTCTTCCCGGCCGCGCCCGAGGGACTCGTCGAGGACGAGGCGCCCGAGCCGCCCGATGACCCGGTCACGCAGCCCGGCGACCTGATCGTGCTGGGCAACCACCGGTTGCTCTGTGGGGACTCGGGGAGCGTCGAGGACCTGGACCGCCTGCTCGACGGCGCACCGATCCATCTCGTGAACACCGACCCTCCGTACAACGTGAAGGTCGAGCCGCGCTCGAACAATGCCATCGCCGCGGGGCTGTCGTCGTTCACCGCGCCCGAGAAGCGCCACCACCAGGCGCTCGATCTCGCCCGGCACCCCGGGAAGTCGAAGAAGACGACGCGCAAGATGCGGGCGAAGGACCGCCCGCTGGAGAACGACTTCGTCACCGACGAGGCCTTCGCCGAGATGCTGCTCGCGTGGTTCGGGAACATCGGGCGCGTCCTGCTCCCCGGTCACGCGGCCTACATCTGGGGTGGGTACGCCAACGTCGCCAACTACCCGCCCGCGCTCAAGGCCGCTGGGCTCTACTTCTCCCAGACGATCATCTGGGACAAGCAGCACCCCGTGCTCACGCGCAAGGACTTCATGGGTGCGCACGAGTGGTGCTTCTACTGCTGGAAGGAGGGCGCCGCGCACCGCTTCTACGGGCCGAAGAACGTGCCGGACCTCTGGCCGATCAAGAAGGTGAACCCGCAATCGATGATTCACCTGACCGAGAAGCCCGTCGAGCTGGCGGCGCGTGCTCTCGCGTACTCGTCCAAGCCCGGCGAGAACGTGCTCGATCTGTTCGGCGGGTCCGGCTCGACGTTGATCGCCTGTGAGCAGGCGAACCGTCACGCGTTCCTCATGGAACTGGATCCCGCCTACTGCGACGTGATCACGACGCGCTGGGAGACTCTCACGGGCCGGAAGGCCGAGCGGGTGCGGTCGTGATCTACCTCGCCGCTCCGTACAGCCATCCCGATCCCGCCGTGCGAGAGGAGCGCTACCGGCAGACCTGCTGGCACGCCGTCAGGCTCATGCGGGAGGGCCGGCTCGTCTACAGCCCGATCGTGCACAGCCACCCTCTCGCGCAGCTCGGACTGCCAGGCGACTGGCCGTTCTGGGCCGAACACAACCGGGAGATGCTCAACGCGTCCTCGCGGCTCGTGGTGCTCGCGCTCGACGGGTGGCAGGAGAGTCAGGGCGTCGCGGCCGAGGTCGAGATCGCGCGCGAGCTCGATCTCCCGATCCAGATCGAGGCGCCTGCGGGGGTTGCCTGTGGGTAAGCGCGGTCCCTCCCCGACGCCGACGCGGGTGCTCGAGCTGCGCGGATCGTGGCGCGCGAACGCGCGGCCGGGCGAGCCCAAGCCCGAGGCTGCGCGCCCGAAGCCGCCCAAGTGGCTGGGGGCCGAGGCGCGGCAGGCGTTCCTCTACCTCTCGCGCCAACTCGACGCGATGGGTGTGCTCACGCGCATGGACCAGAACGCGCTCGCCCGCTACGTGACGCTCTGGGTGCGCTACCGGAAGGCCGAGGCGTTCATCGAGAAGCACGGCGACACCTACGTCGTGCGCGGGAAGCCCGGCCCCAACGGCGAGCCCGCCCAGCCCGTGGGATTCAAGACCTACCCGCAGTGGCGTCATGCGCTGGCGCTGGCCCAGGAGCTCACGCGCCTGGAGCGCGAGTTCGGCCTGACCCCCTCGGCGCGCTCGCGGCTCTCGGTCGAGGTGCCGGTGCCGGACAAGCCCACGCTCGACTACTTCAAGCCGCTGGAGTCGACGGGATGACGCTCGCGCCGACCGACACCTGGCCCGAGGAGCCGGTCGCGGCCTGGGGCGACGAGGACCTCGTGCGCCTCTGCCGCATCGGCATCCCCGGCTACGACCCGTGGGCCACCGCGCCCAAGAGCGTGCACTTCGACCTGGTCCGGGTGCGCCGCGTGCTCGGTTTCTTCCACGACGTGCTCGCCTTCGTGGAGGGCGAGCGGGCGGGCGAACCTTTCGACCTCGAGCCCTGGCAAGCCGCGATCGTCGGGAACCTGTTCGGGTGGGTCGACCCCGAGACGGGGCTTCGGCGCTACCGCGAGGCGCTCGTGTTCGTGGCTCGGAAGAACGGGAAGACGAGCCTTGCCGCGGGGATCGCGCTCTACCTGCTGCTTTGCGACGGCGAGATCGGGGCGCAGGTCTACTCGGCCGCCGCCGAGCAGGGCCAGGCCGCGCTCCTCTTCCGCCACGCCATGCACATGGTGGCGCGGCACCCCGCGCTGATGGAACGCTGCAAGGTCTACCGGGCGTTCAAGTCGATCGAGGTCGGTGAGACGGGGTCGGTGTTCCGAGCGCTCACCGCCGACGCCAACACGAAGCACGGGCTCTCGGTTCACGGCGCCGTCGTGGACGAGCTCCACGCGCATCCGACGCGTGATCTCGTGGACGTGCTGCAGACGGGTACGGGCTCCCGGCGCCAGCCGCTGATCGTCCACATCACGACGTCGGACTTCGAGCGCGAGTCGATCTGCAACGAGAAGCACGCCCACGCGACGAAGGTGCGGGACGGCTCGGTCGCCGACCCGTCGTTCCTGCCGGTGATCTACGAGGCGCGCCCCGAGGACGACTGGGAGGACCCGGCTACGTGGGCAAAGGCGAATCCGAACCTCGGAATCTCGCTCAAGCGGGAGTACCTGGAGCGGGAGTGCGCGCTCGCCAAGGAGACGCCCGCGTACCTGAACACGTTCCTTCGGCTGCACCTCAACATCCGCACCAATGCCGACGTCGCGTGGTTCGACATGGCCCGCTGGGACGGGTGCCGAGGGACGCGGACCTGGCAGCAGCTCGCGGACGACCTCGAAGGCGAGGAGTGCTTCGGGGGGCTGGACCTCGCGTCGACCGAGGACCTGACGGCGTTCGTTCTCTACTTCCCGCGCGCGGATCACTCCGTCCTCGCGTGGTTCTGGTGCCCGAAGGATAACGCCGTCCAGCGCGAGAAGCGCCACCGCGTGCCCTACACCCAGTGGGCCAGGGACGGCGCGCTGCACCTGACGCCGGGCAACTACACCGACGTCGACTACGTCGAGCGCCAGGTGATCGATGCCTCGAAGCGATACCGGATGCGGGAGCTGGCCTTCGACCGCTTCGGGAGCCAGCAGACGATCACCCACTTCCAGGGCGCCGGCCTGGAGGTCGTCTCCTACGGCCAGGGCTTCCTCTCGATGAACGCCCCGTCGAAGGAACTCGACGTCCTCGTGCGCTCGGGTCGACTGCGCCACGGCGGTCACCCCGTCATGCGCTGGATGGCCAGCAACGTCATGCTGGAGAAGGACGCTGCGGACAACTGGAAGGCGTCGAAGAAGAAGAGCCGCGAGAAGATCGACGGCATCGTGGCGTTGCTCATGGCGCTGGGTCGGGCGGGCGCCGAGCCCGGGCCCACCACGAGCGTCTACTCGGGACCGGGCGGCCGGGGGTTCCGGATCCTATGAGCGAGCGTCCGACCCGTTTCGGTCGCCTACTCCGCTGGGCGGTCTACCTGCTCCCCTTCGCCTGTCTCACGACGGGCGCGTGGATGCTCTCGCCGCCCGCCGGCCTGATCGTGCTCGGCGCGCTGGTGTGGATCGATCTGCAGCTCGCGAGCGCGCCGCGGAGGCCCAAGCGATGAGGAGTCTCCTGACCTCCGCCATGCCGCGCCTCTTCTCGACGGTCACGTTCGGGGGGCGCACGGACATGGAGAACCCTGCGGCGTGGCTGCGGGAGTGGGCCGGGATCCAGAGCGTCGCTGGCATGCCCGTGTCCACGGAGTCTGCGCTTCGGCTGGCCACGTATCAGGCGTGCCTGCGGGTCGTGGCCGAGGACACAGCGAAGGTGCCGCTGGTCGTCTACGAGCGCATGGAGCCGCGGGGCCGGCGCCGCGCGACCGAGCATCCGGCCTACGCCGTGCTCCACGACCGCATGAACCCCTACATGGGGGCCTACGTCGGGCGCGAGCTCCTCGTGCAATGGGCGCTAAGCTGGGGACTCGGTGCCGCGGAGATCCAATGGCGCGGCGGCGGCGAGGTCGAGGCCCTCTGGCCGATCCACCCCTCGCGCATCCGCATCGACGTCCAGGCCGGCCGCCCCGTCTACCTCGTGCGATCCGACGACCCCGAGCGCGGGCTGGTCGAGGTCCCGTTCGAGCAGGAGGATCTGTTCCTCGTGCACGGCATGGGGAGCGACGGCTTCGCGGGCTACTCCGCGGCGCAGTACGGGGCAAACGCTATCGGCGTCGGGCTCGCCGCGCAGGAGTTCCGCGCCGCCTTCTTCGCCAACGACTCGACGCCCGGCCTCGTGTTCGTCCACCCGCAGACGCTCGACGAAGAGGCCTACCAGCGCATGCGCAAGAGCTGGTCGGAGGCGCACGGTGGACCCATGCGCGCGTGGCGACCGGCCTTCCTCGAGGAGGGCATCAAGCCCGAGCGCCTGGGCATCCCGCCGCGCGACGCGCAGATGATCGAGGCATCGGAGTTCTCCGTCGAGGAGATCTGCCGCTTCTTCCGCGTCGACCCCGGCATGGTCGGCCACCACAAGCAGGCCAAGGGCTGGGCCACGGTCGAGGCCTTCGGCACGAGCCACGCCGTGAACTGCCTGCACGCCTGGTTCGTCCGGATCGAGCAGGAGGCGGGCCGCAAGCTCCTCGGTGGCGACTCCCGCTACGTCGCTGAGCACGTCGTGCAGGGTCTGGTTCGCGGCGACTTCCAGACCCGGACCGAGGGCTACGCAAAGGGCATCTCGGCCGGGTGGCTGAGTCCGAACGACGTGCGCGAGTTGGAGAACCTGAATCCGATCCCCGGCGAGGAGGGCGACATGTACTACATGCAGGGCGCGATGGCGCCTCTCGACAAGCTGGCCAAGCCGCCGTCGCCGCCGCCCGTGCCTCCAGCCCCTCTCCTGCCCCCGAGCCAGGACGACGACGAGGAGGAGGCCGACGACGCGGTGCCGGAGCCCGAGGCTCGCGTCATGGCCTCGGGCACGCCGCTCGTCGTCGCGCTGAGGGAGGTCCTCGCCGCCGCCGCGCGCCCCGTGATCGCGAAGGAGCGCAACGCCGTCGTGCGCGCCGTGAAGCGCCACGAGCGCGACCCGGAGCAGCTCGTCGCGTGGATCCGGACCTTCTACGCCGAGCAGGTCGAGTACGCGGGGCAGATGCTGCTCCCGCCCGTGAAGGCGCTGGCCGTCGCGGTCGGGGGCGAAGACGGCGTCGAAGCCCGGCTGGCCGAGGCGCTCAAGGCCTGGGGCGAGGTGTGCGTGAAGCGCGCCCTCACCCAGGAACGGGCCGGTGCGCTGGTCCGCATCGTGTCCAACCACGTCGAGGACCACGTCCGCGAGCTCGCCGAGGTCGGCGAGGGCGTCGCGGAGGGAGAGTAGCCATGCACGAGACCACCCCGCGCTGCTTCGCCAACCACATGGGGCTCTACCTCTGCGAGCCGAACTGGCTCATGCAGACCGTGGCACTCGTGCGGGCGGGCGCGTACCCGCTCATCGATGCCAGGCCGCCCACGCCCCGCGAGCGGCTCTACCACGTCGGCAGCGACGGCGTCGCCGTGATCCCCATGGCCGGGCCGCTGTTCAAGGGCGGCTCGAAGTTCTCCTCGGCCTCCACCGTGGACGTGCGGCGCGCCGTGCGCCAGGCGCGCGACGACCCGGAGGTGCGCGGGATCCTGCTCCACATCGACAGCCCGGGCGGGCACGTGGCCGGGATCCAGGAGCTTGCCGATGAGGTCAAGGCGACGGACAAGGTGAAGCCCGTCCACGCCCACCTCGACGATCTCGGAGCGTCGGCCGCCTACTGGGTCGCCGCGCAGGCGCGCCACGTCACGGCCAACGCCACCGCGCAGGTCGGCTCGATCGGCGTCGTGGCCATCGTCGAGGACACCTCAGGCGCCGCGGAGCTCGAGGGCGTCAAGGTCCACGTCGTGGCCACGGGTGAGCGGAAGGGGGACTTCGCCCCGGGCGTTCCCGTGACCGACGAGGCGCTCGCCGCGCTGCGCGAGGAGGTCGCCGACACGCACGAGCACTTCCTCGCCGCCGTGTCGCGCGGCCGCGGGATGCGCGGGAAGCGGCTGGAGGCGGTCGCGGACGGCCGCACCTGGATCGCATCGAAGGCCCTGGGCCTCGGGCTGCTCGACGCCGTCGCGTCCGAGGACGAGGCCTTCACCGGCATCGTGAAGGTGGCGAGGTCGAACCGGCCCGGTCGTCGTGAGCGGGCAGGCGTGGCGATCCGCCTTGCGCGGGGCCGTGGGCGACCGTAGGGACCGCCTACTTGGGGATCGGAGGCAGGAGTCCGCAGCGTCGCAGCTCGATCTGTACGAGTTGGTCCAGGTGCCAGGTCCCGGGCGGCATGCGCTCGCCCGTACGGCCGTTCACGCCACCCACGCACGTGTATTGGATCTCGGTGTGTTCTCCGAGCTGTGCGTCGAAGTGCAGAATGCGGACGAGCTCCTTGTTCAGCACAAAGAGAGAGATGCCCCTCGCCTCGGCGAGATTGAGCGCTGCATCCTGGAATCCCACCCTCGTCACCATCGTCCCCTTCACCCGCATCGGAGCGATCTGCTCGAGCTTCTGCGCGAACTCCTCCACCTTGCCGACCTCGACACGGCGGACGGGATAGTCCTTGCACTCGATGACCCAGAGCAGCGATGGCTCGCTCGCTCCCTCCTCCCATCCTTCAACGGCGACATCGAACGCGATCTTCGATCCGCGGTCCTTCGACCAGTACGCCGCTTGCCGGAAGAACTTCGCACGATATGGATTCATCCAAGTGCGGTAGGACTCGACTTCCCGCTGGAACCGCGCGGCGACCTCGGCTTCAAAATCCTCCCAGGGCTGAGTCCGCTCGCTCTCGCTGCTCATGAGCTGGTGCTCCAAGGGGGCGCGGGATGAATCGGGGTCGCATTCGGCGTTGATCGGGAGAGCGAGGAGCGTACCGGCACCATCCCCCGGTATCTGGCGCTTGTCCACGTCCCACCGTAGGTGTATCTTGATCGCGTTGGCGTAGCCCCCGCAGAGTCGTCGGGCGCGCTTGGACTGGCTGGTCCCACGCAGGGTCGTGGTGGACCGCCGACTTGCGAACCCCACGCACGCAGAGACGCGCGTATGCGAACGATGCATCGTGCGTCTTGTCGTTTGTGCCGCTCGCGTACCCGGCGTCTCCGCTTCGGAGACACCAACCGTGAAGACCCTGCTGGAGGCCCGAAAGGGTGCCGTCGACCAGGCGGCCGCCATCGAAGCTGCCGCGAAGGCTGCGTCCCGTGACCTGACCGACGACGAGGTCACCCAGATCCAGGAGCACCTGGACGAGGTCGACCGTCTCGACGGCGAGATCGAGTCGGCCGAGACTCGCGCACGCACGACCGATCGCCTCGCCCAGGCCCGGGCGAGCCTCAAGACCCCCGTGGCCCCGCGCTCGACCGCCGGCGCCTCGACGCCCATCACGGCGCGCGAAGGCTTCCTCGACGACCCGAAGCGGGGCTACCACTCCCCGCGCGAGTTCCTGCTCGAGGTCATGGACGTCGAGCGGCGGATCCGCCGGCCCTCGGATCGGCTGCTCTCGCTCAAGCCCTCGTTCAAGGCGGCGGCCGGCAGTGACGAGCAGGGGGAGTACTCCGATCCCTACGGCGGGTGGCTCACCCCGCCCGGGTTCCTCCCCAACCTCCTGCAGCTCCCGGCCGAGGTCGACCCGATCGCCTCCCTCGTGACCCGCGTCCCGATGGCGCAGCCGTCGGTCAAGCTGGCCGCCCGGACCGACAAGAACCACCAGACGTCCGTGTCCGGTGGCTTCCGCGTCTACCGGCGCGCCGAGACGCAGACGGTGGACTCCTCGCGCCACGAGATGGAGGAGATCGAGCTCAACGCCACGTCCCTCATGGGGAAGGCGTTCGCGAGCGAGGAACTCCTCTCGGACTCCGTGATCTCCTTCGCGGCGATCATCGAGCAGGGGATGCGGGAGGAGTTCGCCTCCCGGCTGATCAACGAGCGCCTGTGGGGCACGGGCGTCGGCCAGTTCCTGGGCGCACTCAAGTCGCCGTGCCTCGTCACGGTCGACAAGGAGGGCGGGCAGGGCGCCGACACGGTCCTCGGCGCCAACATCCTCAAGATGCGAAAGCGCGCCTGGCGCTACGGCTCGTGCATCTGGCTGGCCAACCACGACACCTACGACGAGCTGGCCGGGATCCACAAGCCCGGCACGAACAGCGACGTCTTCCTCTTCGCACCCGGCAACGGCACCGACGTCCCCGACACGCTGCTCGGCCGCCCGATCGTCTTCACCGAGTACGCCGCGACGCTCGGCGACAAGGGCGACCTGATCCTCGCGGACTGGTCGCAGTACCTGGAAGGCACGCTCGAAGAGCTCCAGGGCGCGCAGTCGGTCCACGTGCGGTTCGAGAGCCGGGAGCGTTGCTTCCTGTTCTGGACCCGCAACGCCGGCGCGCCGTGGTGGCGCTCGGCGCTCACGCCGAAGAAGTCCGCTTCCACCCTCTCGCCCTTCGTCGTGCTCGAGGCGCGGTAGCCCGCGGCCCTGACGACCAACCTGAAGGAGAACACCGAATGGCCAGCGCGCTCAGCACACTCAAGTGGCTTGCGAACCTGCTCATCCAGATGTGGGACCACGACCCCGGGGCGACGACGGCGAAGCTCGTCTCGCCCGATGGCGGGACCACGATCCGCTACCTCGACATGGGCCTCTACTCGCGCTTCGCGGTGGCGGCCTACCCCAGCGTCATCGGCGGCGGCGGCCTCACGAAGCTGGAGATCGTCGCCTCGTCCGACGCCGCCTTCACGGCGCCCGTGGTCGTGAAGGACTCGGGCGTCATCGCGGCCGATGCGCTCGGCGACTGGGCCGTCCTCGAATGCACAGCCGAGGAGATCGTGCAGCTCGGCGACGACCTCCAGTACGTGGCCGGGCGTCTGACGCAGGCCACGGCGACCGACGAGGCCGCGGTCATGTACCTGGCCAAGCCGCGCTTCACCCACAAGGACGTGACCCCGGCGACCACGATCGCCTGATGGAGATGAGGGGGCGGGCCTTCCCGCCCCCGCACACCCCATGAGCTGGAAGCGCACCCTCGATCCGGTCGAAGAGCCCGTCACGCTCGACGAGCTCAAGGCGAACATCCGGCTCGCGTCGCTGTGGTTCGACGAGAACGCGCCCGTCGTCGTCGGAACCAGCGTCAGCGCGCTGCCCCACGACGTGGACGACCTGCTCGTGCCCTACCGCATGAGGCGGCCGAAGTGATGCGCGCCGGACTCCTCATCCACCGCGAGCTCCCCCGCGACCGGGAGCCGCAGTCGTGATGCGCCCCGTTGTCACGTTCCACCCCTTGTCCCCGGCCCGGGATCTGCGCGGCACTCCCCTCGCTCCTGTCACAGCGGCCGCCTGCCCGGGCCGGGGCTTCTCTCACCGCGACGAGGAGGTGGTCCCGTGACCTCCCGTCCGTCACAGGTGCTCACGCACAGCCGCCTCGCGTGCTTCCGTGCGTGTCCGCGCCGCCACTACCTGCGCTACGAGTTGGGTCTGAGGCCCGAGGTAACGAGCTTTGCCTTGCGCGTAGGCTCGGCGTTTCACCACGCGGTCGATGCCTCCGCGAAGGGCCGCGATCCGGCGGCGGCAATCGACGATGGTCTCGACGACCCCTACGACCGCGCCCTCGTGGCGGCGATGCTCGACGCCCATCAGCGCCGATGGGCCGACGACTGCACCGAGGTCATCGCCTCCGAGTTGCCCTTCGACCTCCCACTCGTGAACCCCGCGACCGGAGCGGCATCCAAGCTCTGGCGCCTGGCCGGCGTGATCGACGCGATCGTGCGGCTCCCGGATGGGCGCCTGGCGCTGCGAGAGATGAAGACGACCTCGCGCGACTTCGCCCCGGGCGAAGACTACTGGCTGCGCCTGCACCTGGACTCCCAGCTCTCGATCTACGTGATCGCCGCGCGCGCGATGGGCTACGACGTGCAGACCATCAGCTACGACGTCATGCGGCGGCCCGGCCAGCGGCCCAGCGGAGTGCCGCTGGTGGACGAGGACGGCGTGAAGATCGTCCACGACTCTCACGGCAACCGCGTCCGCACGAAGAACGGGAAGAAGTGGCGCGAGAGCGCGGACGCTTCGCAGGGCTACGTCCTGCAGAAGCGCGACGAAACGCCCGAGGAGTTCGCTGCGCGCGTCGCAGCTGACATCGCTGCGCGTCCCGATCACTACTTCGCCCGCATCGAGATTGCGCGCCTCGACCAGGACCTCGACGAGTGCCGCCGCGACCTCTGGATCCAGCAGCAGACGGTCCGCGCGTGCCAGCGCGGCGACGGCTGGTACCGCAACCCCGGCTCGTGCTTCGAGCCGTTCGCCTGCGACTACCTCGCGGTTTGCCAGCACCGCGACCTCGACACCCAGACCCCCGGTGGGTTCGTGCGCGTGGATGACGTCCACCCCGAGCTCGCGGGCAACGCCACGCTCGGGGGCTAGCCCGAGCACGCCACCGCGCCCGGGCAAGTGGGCGCACCAACAGGAATCCTCCAGCATGAACACGGCACAGAAGATCCCCCCGCCGCCCCCGAGGCGCGCGGCCATCCCCGCGGCCGAGGCCGCGGCATCCCCGAACCGGTTCTCGATCCTCGCGGGTCGCGTCTCCGGTCCCCAGCGAATCGTGGTCTACGGTCCCGGCGGGATCGGCAAGACGACTCTGGCCGCGCAGGCGCCCAACCCCGTCTTCCTCGACGTCGAGAGTGGCACGCGCGCACTGGACGTACCCCGCGTCGAGGGGATCGAGACGCTCGCGGACCTGCGCGCGTGCCTCCAGGGCGACGTGCTCGACGGCTACGAGACGGTCGTGCTCGACTCGGCCACGCGCGCCGAGGAGCTGGCCGTCGCGCACACGCTGGCCACCGTGCCGCACGAGAAGGGACACCGCGTCACCTCGACCGAGGGCTACGGCTTCGGGAAGGGGATGCAGCACGTCTACGACACGTTCCTCCACCTGCTCCAGGATCTCGACGCGCAGGTGCGCCGCGGGCGCAACGTGATCCTCATCGCGCATGACTGCACGGCCGACGTGCCGAACCCGGTGGGCGAGGACTTCATCCGCTTCGAGCCGCACCTGCAGAGCCCCAAGTCGGGCAAGGCCTCGATCCGCAACCGCGTCGTCCAGTGGGCCGACCACGTGCTCTTCGTGGGCTACGACGTCGTGACCAAGGACCGCAAGGGCAAGGGCGCCGGCACGCGCACGATCTGGCCGGTCGAGCGCCCCGACCACGTGGCCAAGTCCAGGACGCTCTCCGAGCCGATGCCGTTCGCGGCAGCGGACGACGGCGCGGTCTGGTCGCTGATCTTCGGAGGTGCGCGATGAGGCGCCTTGACCGCTCCGGGATCTTCCGCGCACGTCCGCTCTCGTGGTCCGTCCGGCCCAGCGAGACGAGCCAGTCCGTCGCGCTCTCGATCGAGTTCCTGGTCCTCGCCCAGCTCGACGGATCCAACTGGACGAGCTGGGCCGAGTACGAGGAGCACCGCGTCTTCGGCGACTTCTACGTGATCAAGCGCGATGGCTCGGTCAACCAGACGATGGTCGAGCAGCTCGCAGGATCGCTCGGCTGGTCCGGCGACTTGCGCCAGGTCGGCGGGGCCGCGCCCGACGTCGTCGTGCAGATCACGGTGAAGGAAGACGCCTACAACGGGCAGGTCCGCTTCAAGGCGGACTGGATCAACCCGGGCGACCACGTCCCGCAGTCCTCCGGCGCCTCGCAGGGCGAGGTCGGCACGCTGCAGGCGAGGTTCGGATCGCTGCTGCGCGCAGCGGCTGCTGGCGCGAAGCGAAGCGCCCTGGCGAGGCCCGCCCCCGCGAGCCGCCCGTCGAGCGGACAGCCGCCGGTCGAGCCCACGCCGGTCGATGACGACGACATCCCCTTCTAGGTGGCAGCCATGGCTCGCTCGCGCACCACCACCTTCTCCACCACCGTGCGCCCGCATCCCAGGGGCACGCACTCCTGATCCCGCAGGCCGGGGCCCCGCTCGCTCGGTGAACCGGGCGGTCTGGGACTTCGGCGGGTCACCCCGGCCTGCACTTTCCACCGAGGTCCCACCGTGATCATCGCAGCAGTGGATCCCGGGGTCGCCGGCGCCGCGGCGTTCCTCGACACGCACACCGGCGAGGGTTTCGGCGAGGTCCTCGACACCACCGACGCCGTCGTCTTGGCCGAGATGCTCCGCGCGCACGCGCCCGGCGCCGTCGGGATCGAGGTGCCGGTCGGTCGGCCCCCGCACACCGGCGGCTACGCGCAAATCTCCAGGCAGTGGCGCGCGATCGGGTGCGGTGAGGGGGTCGTCCTCGCGCTCGGACTCTCCCTTATTCGCGTCCAACCACGCGAGTGGCAGCGCCTCGCGTTCGCGGGGCGCGCGAAGCCGAAGACCTACGTCGAGCGAAAGCGCCTCTCGCTGCGCCTCGCACGCGAGCGCTGGCCGAGCGCACGCCTCGATCGTGCGAAGGACTCGGGGCTCGCGGACGCGCTCTGGGTCGCGCTCGTCGTGGCCCAGCGGGATCGGTGAGACGTGGCGCTCTCTCTCCGTCCCTACCAGACGCGGGCCGTCGAGACCCTCCTCGCCGCGATCGACGATCGCCCGATCCTCCAGCTGCCCACCGGCGGCGGGAAGACGCGCATCGCCGCCGAGGTGATCCGCCGCCACGGCCGCCACGCCCTCTTCGTGGCGCACCGCCGCGAGATCATCCTCCAGAGCGCCCGCGCGCTCGGCGAGGCCGGGCTCCTCTGCGGCGTCATCATGTCCGGCGCCGAGCCCACGGCCGGGGCGCCGGTCCAGGTGGCGAGCATCCAGACGCTCGCGCGGCGCGAGTGGCCGCGGGCCGACCTCGTCGTGATCGACGAGTGCCACCACGCCGCGCCGGGCTCACAGTACGAGGCGCTCTTCTCCTCCTACCGGCGCGTCGTGGGCCTCACGGCCACGCCGTTTCGCCTGGACGGGACGGGCCTCGGCGCCGTGGGATTCCGCCGGATCGTCGTCGGGGCCACGACCGCCGAGCTCTGCGCCGAGCGCTACCTCGTGGAACCCGAGGTCTACGCTCCCGTGACGCCGGACCTGGCCGACGTCACGAAGGTCGGAGGCGACTACCACCTGGGCCAGCTCTCCAGGCGCATGTCCACGAAGGAGATCGTCGGCGGGGTCGTCGAGAAGTGGACGAAGCACGCGCGAGGACGGCGCACGGTCCTGTTCGCCGTCTCGGTCGAGCACAGCATGGGGCTCTGCGCGAGCTTCGAGGCGGCCGGCGTCAGGGCCGAGCACGTGGATGCCGGGACGCCCAAGCCCCGGCGCGATGCCGTCCTCCAGCGCCTCGCCCGCGGCGAGACGGAGGTCCTCTGCAACGTGGGGATCCTGTCTGAGGGCTGGGACCTCCCGGCGCTCGAGGTCGCCATCCTCGCCCGCCCGACGCTCTCCGAGTGCCTCCACCGCCAGCAGATCGGGCGGATCATGCGCGCCTGCCCCGAGAAGACCGGCGCGATCGTGCTGGACCACGCGGGGAACACCCTTCGCCACGGGCGCGCGACGGACCCGATCGTGGCCGACCTCGAGGGGCTCCGGGAGAAGGGCGATCCCGACCTCAAGATCTGCCCGATGTGCGGGATCGTCGTGGACGAGTCCGACGACGAGTGCCCGGCCTGCGGATTCAAGTGGGGCGCGGGGAGCAGCGGCCCCCGCGTCGTGTGCGAGATCGACGGGGAGCTCGAGAACGACGGGCGCGTCGTGCTCGTCACCTTCGAGGACCGGGCGGTCTTCTTCAACCGCATCGTCCACTGCGTCCTCCACCGCGGGGCCGAGGCACAGAGAGCCGCCGCGGCGGCCGCATCGGCGCACAAGCGGCGCTACGGCTTCTGGCCCTGCGTCGTCGGGACCCGGCTCATCGACCCGTCGAACGCGACGGAGGAGGACTGGCGGGACCTTCGCGAGGGCTGGGCCGCCGTGATGCGGCGCAAGGGCAAGCCGCTGAGCACCCAGGAGTGGTTCGCACGGAAGTGCGAACAGGAGGCCCGCGAGCGGGCGGCGATCGAGGCCGCGCTGGCGGCCGCCTCGTGAGGCCGCCCGGCCCGAGCACAGCCGCGGACGTGGAGCGGGTCCCGCCCCACGACCTGGAGGCCGAGATGGCGGTCCTCGCCTCCCTCCTCGTCGAGGGCTACGCCGGCGACGACCGGACGCAGGCCACGCGCGTCTTCCAGGCGCTCTCGCCCGAGGACTTCTACCGCGGCGCCCACCGCCGCCTCTTCCAGGTGTGCCGCGCTCTCCATCTGGCCGGACAGCCCCTCGACCCGATCCTCGTGTTCCGGGAGATCGAGCGGCTGGGACTCCTCGAGGAGACCGGCGGGCGCGAGATGCTCGTCGCCCTCGTCGGTGCGGTCAGCTCGCCGGCCCACGCGACCCACTACGCGGGGATCGTCGCGGAGCACGCCCGCCGGCGCGCGCTGATCCAGATCGCCGCCGAACTGCAGCAGGAGGCATTCCAGGGCAGCGCGCCCACGGGGGACCTCGCCGCGCGCGCCGCCCATCTGATCCAGGAACGCGTCGCGGCCCGCGCCGCGGCCACGACACGGAGGAACGGCATGCTCCCGAACGAGCTGGACACGGCGTCCGACGATGTGACCGAGTGGATCTGGAAGGGCTACGTCGCCCGCGGCGCGCTCTCGATCTTCGCGGGCCAGCCCAAGGCGGGGAAGAGCTACCTGCTGTGGGCGCTGCTCGCGCACCTCGAGCGCGGCGAGGGCTTCTGCGGGATGGAGGTCACGAAGGCCCGTGCCCTCCTCCTCTCCGAGGAGGGGACCTCGACGCTGCGCACGAAGCGGGACCGGTTCGGCGTCGAGCGGGCGCTGATCCACCCGCGGACGCATGCCTTCCCCAGGCGTCCCTGGCCCGAGATCGTGAAGGGCGCCGTCGAGGAGTGCCGCGCCGAGGGGTGCGACCTCCTCGTGATCGACACGCTGGCCTACTGGGCGGCGCTCCCCCAGGACGCGGAGAAGGACTCCGGCGCGATGAGCTCGGCCATGGCGCCGCTGCTCGAGGCTGCGACGTCCGGGCTCGCCGTCCTCGTCGTGCACCACCTCAGGAAGGCCGGCGGCGACACCGTCGGCGACGGGATGCGGGGGAGCAACGCGATCACGGCCTCGGCCGACGTGCTCATGGAGTACCGGGTCGCGAAGGGCGGGCGCGACCGCCGGAGCCTCTCGGCGATCAGCCGCTGGGAGGTGACGCCGCCGAACCTCGTCCTCGAGCTCGACGGGGCCACGTACCGGGCGCTGGGCGACGAGCGCCTGGCCGGCGCCCGGGACGACGCGGATCGGCTCGTCGCGTGGCTGCGCGAGCACCCATGGCAGGACGGCAAGACGATCCGCGACGCGCTCCAGATCCAGAAGAGCCGTCTCCTCGCCATGCTCGCCGAGGGGGTCGTCGCGCGGGCGCTCGACCGGGTCGGCGAGGGCACGCGCTGGGCCCCCTACCTCTACGCCGTCGTCGGGACGCCGCAGCCGTGACGGCCATGCGTCCGTCTCGGTTCCCGCGTGACCGGGAACCGCTGGGAACCGCTATCCCGGAGCCCCGAGGTAGCGGTTCCCTGCCCTGCCCCCCTATAGGGGGGCAGGGGAACCGCTACCGGCTCGACATCTTTCGTGGTTCCGACCCCAGAGAGAACCGCGAGGACCGGGCGCTCCTGGAGGCGTGCCGGCGCTTCGACCGAGCGAGGCCCGCCGCCCCCCGTCCCGAGGGACCGCCGTGCCCCCGGTGCGGCGCGCCGCGGTGGCGGACCCGCTACGTCGAGGGCTGCTGGGCCTGCTCGCCGCCGCCGCACGGGGCACGGCTCCTCGGATGGGCCCCGTGACGCCCCTTACAGCCACGAAGCGGCCAGGGGAGAGCCATTTTCAGGCCTCGGGGGCGGTCGAATCCTCTTGAGGTGCCCCCCGACCAGAGCCCTCATGCGACTCGACCGGCGGGGAGCGCCCCCGCCGGCAGGAGACTGACCATGGCGACGAAGAGCACGAAGAAGAAGGCCAAACGGAAGAAGGCGGCGAAGCGCCCGGCCCGGAAGGCCAAGGCCGCCCCCAGGCCGAAGGCCCCGGCGAAGGCGAAGGCCCCGAAGCCGGACGCGCCGGCCAAGGCCGCCAACCCCCCGCGCGAGCGCGACCCGCGCCTGCCCCGCCCGGGCGCGGTCCTGACCCGCACGTTCCAGGGGAAGGAGCACCGGGTCCAGGTCCTCGACGCGGGCTTCCTCTACGACGGGAAGACGTGGCGCAGCCTCTCGGCGATCGCGAAGGCGATCTCCGGGACCGCGTGGAACGGGTACCTGTTCTGGGGCCTCCAGACGCGCGCGAAGGCGCCGGCCGCCAACGGCCAGACGGGCGGTGCGAAGTGACGCGCCGCACGAGCGACCCCCGCCCCCTCCTTCGGGAGGGGGCGATCTACTGGGCCGACAACGGTCGGCGCATCTGCGCACGCTGCGCGGGCTCCTCCGCGCTCTACACGGGGCGCGACATCTCGGGGCAGCCCGTCGAGCGGGCCACGCTCCGCGACGCGGTGGAGTGGCTCTCCTCGCTGGGCTTCATGCTCGCCTGCGAGGGGGGCTGCACGGTCCTCGGGCTGTTCACCGGCCTGGACGGATGGCCGATGCCGCACCAGGGGCCGGTGCCCGCAGACGTGACCGCGGCGGTCGAGGACGCCATGCGGCGGATGGGCGGTTCCCGGTGACGGGGCGCGACGCGGTGCGCGTGCCCGCCGACGTACGCGAGGGGCTCGAGGCCGTCCGGCTCTCGGGCCTCACGAACATGCTCGACCGCCCGGCGGTGGCTCGGATCGCCGCCGCCATGGGCTACGAGGCCTGCGCGAGGTGGGTCAACCGCAACCGCGAACTCTACGCGCGCGGCGTCTTCCACGGGTTCGAGGCCGACGGCAGCGAGGAGGTCGCGCGATGAGGATCGACGCCAAGACCCCGTTCTGGGTCGTCACGGACCCCCTTGGGCCCCACTCGACGCTCCCGGACGTCTGCTTCGAGACGGATCTCGACGGACTCCGCCTGCAGTTCGCCGGCGGGCTCAACATGGGCCAGCGGCCCGTGCTCTGGACCACCCAGGAGGAGGCCCACGAGGATGCCAAGAACCGCCTCCTCGTTTGCTATGCAGAGATCGGGACTATGCGGAGTCTCCCGGGAGAGGCTCGCTGACACGGGCGCCGCGGCCGTGGCATGGTCCGCATAGTCAGAGGGTCTCGAGGAAGGCCAGGATCGAGTCGGCGGGCCGGAACCGAACGGCCCTGGTCTCCGGTTCCTGGACGCTACGAAGTGCCTTCTCCTTCATGGCGAGGTCCGCCTCAAGGTAGAGATGGGTAGTAGCGGGGTCTTCGTGCCCGAGCCAGAGGGCGATGACGCTGACGTCCACGCCAGATTGAAGCAGGTGCATCGCAGTTGAGTGACGGAGCGTGTGCGGCGAGATGCTGATCCTCTTCAAGGATGGGCACCGCTCCGACGCGGCTCTCACTGACTCCCGCAGCCGGTGCTCGACGCCTGAGCGAGAAAGAGGTTGCCCGCGGCTGTTGGGGAAGACCGGCGCGCTCAGTCCCTGGTCGATGCGGGACAGCCATGTGCGCAACTGCTTCGCCGTGCTCTTCCAGAGTGGCACGAGGCGCTCCTTGCGTCCCTTCCCATGCAACTGCAGGGCCACCTGCCGATCCAGCAGGACGTCGCCCACAGACAGGGAGGTCATCTCGGACACGCGTGCGCCGGTGTTGTACAACGTGGCGAAGAGGACGGCGTCCCGAGCTCCGCTGAACGTCGAGCGATTCGGTGCGTCGAGGATAGCCTGGACCTCCTCGCGAGAGAGGAAGCCGAGGACCGGACGGTCGAACCGCTTCGTCGGTATGGCGAGAACCCGCTGTGCAATGGCAAGAGAAGCAGGGTCGCGAAGGGAGGCGTACTTCATGAAGCTGCGGATGGCCGTGAGGCGGAGGTTCCGGGAGCGTACGGAGTTGCCTCGGTCCCTCTCGAGGTGATCCAAGAAGGCCAGCACGTTCGGTGCATCGAGGTCGGCGAGATCGAGGTCAGATGGCGCCCGCCCCGTCCTCGTGCCGAGGAACCGGAAGAGAAGTCCGAACGCGTCGCGGTAGCTTGCGACGGTTTGCACGCTTGCACCCTTCTGGTTGATGAGTCTGCACAGGAAGAAGTCCTGGACCAGCGTGGCAAAGAAGCTCGCCGCGGCACTCACGGGACACGCTCCCCTTCGCTGCGGGCGAAGGCCTCGAAGCGTCGTGATGTGGCCGCCATGAGTTCGGGCACGGCGGACAGGTACCAGTAGGTATGACTGACGCGGACATGACCAAGGTACGTTGCGAGAGCGAGCATCCTCGGGTCGATGTCGTGTCCTTCCTCGTACCAGGCGAGGACGCGGCGCACGACGAACGTGTGCCGCATGTCATGGATGCGCGGGACTCGCGTGCGGCCCTCCGCAGTCCAGCCGAGGATCCGACGGAGGTACGTGAAGGTCACTTGGACAGCATCCTTCCGCAGCCGCGGTGCCCGCTGAGTGCGAAAGAAGTAGCCCGAGTCCGAGACGTTCACGTAGCGGTCGCGCAGCTTGGCGTACCGGGCCAACCCGACAGAGGTGCTCGGGTGAAGGGGAAGGAGACGCGTCTTGCCGTACTTGGCGTTGCGAACGACGAGCGAACCATCGGCAAGATCCACGTCCCTGACGCCGAGATGGCGAGCTTCGCCACAGCGCAGTCCGGTGGCCATGATGAGTGAGAAGAACGCGACGTAGGTGTTGGGGCGTAGCCCCCCACGGGGGCGCAGGCTGTCGCATGCGCGCAACAGGTCCGCGTACTCCTTGTCGGAGTAGATGTGGGGCGGCTTCCGGTGGCTCCTCCACGGGAGGAGGTCGGGAGGCGGGATCTCCGTCGCCGGTTCAACGACAGCAAGGTGGCGCGTGAACTGCCGTACGATCGAGAGCCGGTGCGCAATCTGGTCGGACCCCGCGCCAGAGGACTCGGACCAGGCCAGCGCGAGGTCGATCGTGACCGGGCCGCGGTGACCGGATGCATCGGCGTACCGGGCGAAGCCCTGGAGGAGAGCGCCCTGCACCTCCAGCCTGTAGCCGAGAGCGCGGCGAAGGTGGAGGTACTCCTCGACACGGCTGGCCATGCTGAGGCAGTTCACGGTGTCACCTCCGGCCACGGGAGGGCCACGTCTCGCAGCGCGGGGATGTCGAGCTTGGCGTAGACCGCGGTGGTGTCGAGGCTGCGGTGGCCCAGCAAGTCGGCGATCTCCTTCAGACTCGTTCCACGGCGCACCATCCGGCAAGCCACGGTGTGGCGGAGCACGTAGGCTCCGCGGATGGGAGACTCGATCCCCGAACGATCGAGAGCGCGTACGACGGCGCCAGTCACGATGCCACGGTGGATCGGCTGTCCCTGGTACGGCCCATCGTGCCTGACGAACACCCGGCGCTCGCTCGTCACAGGTCGCTCGTGTCGGAGGTACTCCACGATCGCTGCACCGACTCGCTCTGGTAGCGGGAGCACGGAGCCACGGCCCGTCTTCCGGCTCGAAAGCCGGAGCGTGCCGGCCTGCCAGTCGATGTCTTCTAGCGCGAGTTGCGCCAACTCCCCCGGCCGCATGCCGAGAGAGGAGAGGCAAAGGACGATCGCCCTGTCGCGGTAGCCGCAGGGGAGGTCGGTCCGGAAGGACGCGAGAAGTCGTCGGTACTGTTCGTCCGACAGGCCACGCGGCAGGGAGGACAGCCGGCGACATGCCGTAGTCGGAACCGCCGCATCCAAACTCGCATCACACAGTCCGTGCGCGCGAAGGAAACGGCAGAACGAGCGCACCGATGTCGTCACCTGCTTCATCGTGGCGGCGCCGAACCGACCATGGACTGATGTGACGAAGTCCCGGACGGACTTCGCGGTCAGCCTCGCCATGTCGATCGGATCTTCTCCGAAGACGTTCAGCAGAAGCAGGCGTATGAAGTGCCAGTACAACAAGACAGTCCTGGGCTTCAGGCCCCGCGTGCATCGCTGGTACTCCTCGTAGGCTCCAAAGAGGGTCTCGGAAGTCCAGACTCTGTGGGTGGGCATGAGGTGCTCCTTTCCGGCCGGAAGGCCGTTCAGGAGCGTGCCGACTATGCGGAGTGAAGGGAAGACGTGCCCTGCCGAGAGGCCCAGTATCGGGCGTCATGGGTGCCGTTGGGCCAGGCCTCTCCGCATAGTCCCGATCTCTGCATAGCAGACGCTATGCGGAGCTCCGCATAGCGTGTGGCGCGTGGCCCGGCAGATCCGGATCGACCGGCGGCTCCCCGAGGGCGAGGTCGTGCGGGTGACGCTGCACGATCGGGAGGGGCGGGTGCTGTTCGAGGGGGAGGTGCGGTAGTCCGGGCGCGACAGGAATCCCTGGTGAGCCTCAACGCCGATGCTTGGCGCGTGCCCCCCTTTCGCGCTTCGGCCGCCTGACATCCCAGGAACTGGGGCTCTGGGGCTAGTTTCGGGGACCCCGGTTGACAGATGGGCTCGTAGGCGCAATCTGGTAGGCGGAATACTAGCTGTGGTGGCCTCACGGCCCCGGCTCGATTGAGAAGGGGCCCGCAGGCCCCGCGCAGAAGGAGAACGATGAACTCAAGACACAGATACTGGCGCATCGCGCTGCGGTGCCTCGCACTGCCGCTCCTGCTCGGGCTCCCGCTCGTCGGAGTCCAGGCGCAGTCGCTGACCAAGCCGACGACGCCCACCAGCAGCACATGCCACTGCTACCACCTCAGCCGCGTCGTGACGACCGACTGGGGCACCTACAACATGAAGGACTTCCACCTCGTCGCCCCGAAGGGCATGAAGTTGGTCGTCCGGACAGACGATCTTGGCTGCTGGAGGGCCGAGCGCGTCTTCTTCACGCGCGCGCGATTGGTGGATGACGCTACAGGACAGGTGGAGGACTCCGACGTCGCGCATGGCGAGGTCACCACGCCGTCGAGCCTCTCGGGCACCCAACAGACCTCGCCCATACAGGGATCGCCGGTTCCGGGCCACCCGAACGAGGTCCGGGTCGACGGGGTGAGCTGGGCGGACGCCACGGGTGAGTCGAACCCGCCGCCCAACCCGACGGATCAGGAGGCGCAAGGGGGTGGTGGCCTGAACCTACCGAACCCGCCCGCGGGCAAGCACTACGACTTCGTCCACGTCTTCTTGGGCTGGCGCTTCTGCTATCCGGGGCTCGCCGCGGATGCGGGAACTCCGTACCAGCGGCTGAGTTGGTACGTGACGAAGTCCGGTGGGCGGACCACGCCGAAGACCCCGACGAGCTCGCCGGTGCTCACCGGCGAAACGGCGGATCCGGACGGGACCGTGAAGAGCGGCAAGAGGAACGATCCACCCACCACGCCGCCCACGCCGAACCCGGACCCCCCGGATCCGCCCGATACGTCGGGATTCACGCCGCCGAGCACCCCTGCCGACCCGACCGGCGCACCGAGCGGCGGCCTGCTGGCGGTCTCCATCGTTCCGGACAATGGCAATCCGGACCCGCTGCCCTCCGGAGTCGCGGCCAGCTTCGACCTCTCGGGCTACGAGGGACTGAGCTACGAGGTCGTGGTCTCGACGGCGCTCGACGGATCGAACGAGTTGGGCGTGGACCCGTTGGCGACACCGCCGCAGTCCTGGGGGGTGACGTTGACGGGCGCCTCCGGGACCTTCGGTTCGAGCGGAGATGCCACGATGACGGTTGAGCACGGCGGCGGAGCGCCCCCGGGCTCGAAGCTCTACCTCGTGCACGTGGCGCACGACCCCAGCCCGTCGGGTGGGGGCTGGGACATGTTCTCGCGCGTTGTCACGGTGAACCTCCCGTAGCGCGAGCAGCATCGACACACGCTCGCGTCTCAAGGCCCAGGCGCCTTCGGCGCCTGGGCATCTTTCGTTCCTCGGAACCCGAAGGCTCGTCCGATTGGCTGCGTTCAGATCATGTCGCGCTTGCGCTCGGCGGCTTCGAGGGCCTGTGCGCGCGTCGCCTCATCGTGCTATGATTCCGCCCGCGCTGATCCCAGCCGGCGCGCCCCGAGGCACCGATGCCTTCGAAGCCGCGCACGCTTGCTGGGATCCTCCATAGCCGCCGTCACGCGGACCGGGAATACAACCGCACCCGCCGCGACCCCGTCGTGGCCCGCATCTACGGGTCGGCCCGCTGGCAGGCCGCGCGGGCCCAGGTGCTCCGAGACGAGCCCGTGTGCAGGGAGTGCGCGAGTCGGGGCCTGACCGAGCCCGCCACGCAGGTGGACCACGTCGTCCCCCTGGCCGTGGCCCCCGAGCTCGCATTCGACCGGTCGAATTGCCAGCCTCTCTGCACCGCGTGTCACGCGCGCAAGTCGGCGTCGGATCGGCGTCGAACGGGCGTCGATCCGGGGGAGGGGGGGCCTCCGAGCTCTCAGGCCGAGGGCGCCACGAGCGGGGCGCGGGGCATGCGTCGATTTTCACGGGATAGCCGAAACGCCTCCGGCGGCCCGGAGAGCCCTGGAAATGGACCTCTGCGGGGGTCCCCGCCCGGGAGGCGGCCGTGATGCGCGTGGGACTGAAGTCCGCAAAGGGCGCCCTGTACGCCCTGGTCCGCGCCGTCGAGCAGGACGGGGAGCGGATCGTCCTGACCCGCCGCGGGCGCCCTGTCGCCGCCCTGGTCCCGCACGGGGCGCTAGAGGCGCTGGACCTCCTAGGCCGCCTGCTCCCCGACGTGGCCGACGTGGCGGCCGGGCTCGGCGAGCCTGACCCCGAGGCCCCGGGCCTGGGCCGCGCGCCGGGCCCCGAGGAGGCGGCGCCGTGACCGCCCCCGGACCCCGCACCGTGGCGGTCCGGCGTCTCCGGGCGACGCTCCGGGCCGTGGTCCGGGCCGTCCAGGACCAGGACGAGCCGGTGGTCCTCACCCGTCACGGCCGCCCGGTCGCCGCTCTCGTCCCCCTGGATCTGCTGGAGCCGCTCGCCCCCGCTGCTCTCAGCTCTCTGCTCTCGGCCGCTCTCGGCTCGCCTCCAGCCGACGAGAGCCCGGCCGCCACCCCGTCCACGGAGGCCTCGTGATGGTCGCCCCCTCGAACCTCGGCCGCGTCCGCATGGAGAGCCGCCGCATCTCGGACCTCGTGCCTGCGGCCTACAACCCGAGGACGATCTCGACCGAGGCCCTGGCGGGGCTGGGCGAGTCGATCGGCCGCTACGGGCTGGTCCAGCCGATCATCGTGAACGCCCGCAGCGGCAACGTCGTGGGCGGTCACCAGCGGCTGAAGGTGCTGGAGGCGAAGGGCGTCGAGGCCACCGACGTCGTCGTGATCGACGTCGAGGAGGCCGAGGAGAAGGCTCTCAACCTGGCCCTCAACTCCCCCCGGATCTCGGGCGAGTGGACCGCGGACGCGCTGGGCCTGCTCGAGGAGGTCGTCGGCGCACTTCCCGACCTCGGCGAGGCGCTGCTGCTCTCCGGCCTCCGGGGCGACCTGGAGCGCCTGTTCCCTCAGGACGGCCGGCGACATCGTCGAGGACGAGGTCCCCGAGCCCCCGGACGACCCCGTCACGAAGCCCGGCGACCTGTGGCTCCTCGGAAACCACCGGCTGCTGTGCGGCGACTCGGGGAGCGCCGAGGATCTCGACCGCCTGCTCGCCGGCGCGCCGATCCACCTACTCAACACCGACCCGCCCTACAACGTGAAGGTCGAACCGCGTTCGAACAACGCCATCGCCGCCGGGCTCTCGTCGTTCAGCAAGCAGCCCAAGAGCGAGAAGCACCACCAGGCGCTCGATCTCGCGCGCCACCCGGAGAAGTCCAAGCCCACGCACCGCAAGATGCGCGCGAAGGACCGGCCCCTGGAGAACGACTTCGTGACCGACGATGCGTTCGAGGGAATGCTGCGGGCGTGGTTTGGCAACGCCTCGCGCGTGCTGCTGCCCGGGCGCGGGTTCTATATCTGGGGCGGGTATGCCAACGTGGCCAACTACCCGCCCGCGCTCAAGGAGGCGGGCTTCTACTTCTCCCAGACGATCATCTGGGACAAGCAGCACCCCGTGCTCACGCGCAAGGACTTCATGGGTGCGCACGAGTGGTGCTTCTACGGCTGGAAGGAGGGCGCGGCGCACCAGTTCTACGGGCCCGCGAACGTGCCGGACCTCTGGGCCGTCAAGAAGGTGACGCCCACGAAGATGGTCCATCTCACCGAGAAGCCGGTCGAGCTCGCAGCACGCGCGCTCCAGTACTCCTCGCGAGCAGGCGAGAACGTGCTCGACCTGTTCGGCGGCTCGGGCTCGACGCTCATGGCCTGCGAGCAGCTCGGCCGGCGCGCCTTCCTGATGGAGCTCGACCCGGCCTACACCGACGTGATCGTCGAGCGATGGCAGACGGCGACCGGCCAGATGGCAAAGCGGGAGAGCGCGACGCCGCCCGCGCGCAAGGTGCGGAGGAAGGTGAAGAGCTGATGCTGTACCTCGCCTCTCCCTACTCCCACTCCGACCCCGAGGTTCGCAGCACGCGCTACCGCCAGGCGTGCTGGCACGCGGTCCGGCTCATGCAGGGCGGCAATCTCGTCTACTCGCCGATCGTCCACAGCCACGCGCTGGCCGAACTCGGGCTCCCCGGTGACTGGCCGTTCTGGGCCGAGCACAACCGGGAGATGCTGTCGGCGTGCCGCGAGCTCGTGGTCCTTGCGCTGGACGGCTGGGATCAGAGCCGGGGTGTCGCCGCCGAGGTGGAGATCGCGACCGGCCTCGGGATCCCCGTGCGCTTCGAGGCGCCGACGGAGGTGGCCCGTGCCTAAGCCCGGCCCCGCCCCGACGCCGACGAAGAAGCTCGCACTGCGCGGGAGCTGGCGGGCGGCCACGCGCCCGGGCGAGCCCCAGCCCGAGCCCGAGGCGCCGCCTCGCCCCGCGTCGCTCCCGCCCGCGGCCGCCGCCGTGTGGGACGAGGTCCTCCCGCAGCTCGGCGCCGCGGGGCTGCTCGGCCGCGTCGACGGGCGCTCCTTCACCCGCTACTGCGAGCTCTTCCCGGTGTGGGACGACCTCATGGCGTTCCTCAGGAAGTCCGGCCACGCCCACCCGGTCAAGAACGCGAAGGGCGAGGTCGTGGGCGTCAGGCCGTACCCGCAGCTTCGGCTCGCGCTCCAGGTCTCCGAGCACCTCCTGCGCCTGGAGAGCCAGTTCGGGATGACGCCGGCGGCGCGCGCGCGGCTCGTGGTCGAGCCGCTCCTTCCGCCGACGCCCGCCCTCGAGCACTACTTCCAGCCCCGGAGGCTCGGCGGATGAGCCCCCCGGATCCCACGGCCCCGATCGCCTCCTGGGGCGACGCCGCCCTCGAGCAGGTCTGCCGGACGGAGATCCCCGGCTACGACCCGTGGGCGACGGCGCTCCCGTCGCAGCGCTTCGACGTCTCGCTCGCGCGCCGCGCGATCGGGTTCTTCCACGACATGCTCGTGTTCGTGGAGGGCGAGCGCGCCGGCGAGCCCTTCGATCTGGAGCCCTGGCAGGCGGCGATCGTCGGGAACCTCTTCGGGTGGGTGGACGCCGAGAGCGGGCTTCGGCGCTACCGCGAGGCGCTCGTGTTCGTCGCTCGGAAGAACGGCAAGACGTCCCTGGCCGCCGGCCTCGCTCTGTACCTCCTCCTCTGCGACGGGGAGCCCGGGGGGCAGGTGTACTCGGCCGCCGCCGAGCAGTCGCAGGCCGCTCTGATCTTCCGACACGCCATGCACATGGTGGCCAAGCGCCCCGAGCTGCTCTCGCGCTCGCGGGTCTACCGCGCCTTCAAGTCGATCGAGGTCCCCGAGACGGGCTCGATCTTCCGGGCGCTCACGGCCGACGCCCAGACGAAGCACGGGCTCTCTGTGCACGGCGCGGTGATCGACGAGCTCCACGCGCACCCGACGCGCGACCTCGTGGACGTACTCCAGACGGGCACCGGGTCCCGGCGCCAGCCGATGACCGTCCACATCACGACGTCTGACTACGAGCGTGTGTCGATCTGCAACGAGAAGTACGACTACGCGACGAAGGTCCGCGACGGCGCGCTCGCCGACCCGTCCTTCCTGCCGGTGATCTACGAGGCCGCGATCGAGGACCCCTGGGACTCGCCCGCGACGTGGCGCAAGGCCAACCCCAACCTCGGCGTCTCCGTGAAGCAGGACTACCTGGAGCGGGAGTGCGCCCGGGCGAAGGAGTCGCCCGCGTACCTGAACACGTTCCTGAGGCTCCACTTGAACATCCGCACCAACGCCGACGTCGCCGCCTTCGACATGCGCCAGTGGGAGGCGTGCCGGGGCGAGCGGAGCTTCCACCAGCTCGCAACCGACCTGGAGGGCCACGAGTGCTTCGCGGGCCTGGACCTCGCGAGCACGGAGGATCTGACGGCGCTCGTGCTCGTCTTCCCGGACGATGGGAACGCCGTGCTGCCCTTCTTCTGGTGCCCCAAGGAGGGGGCCGTCAACCGCGAGCGGCGCCACCGCGTGCCCTACACGGGCTGGGCGCGGGACGGGTTCCTGAACCTCACTGATGGGAACGCCACGGACTTCGACCACGTCGAGGCGAAGGTGATCGAGCTCTCGAAGCGCTACCGGATCCGGTGCCTGGGCTTCGACCGCTTCGGGGCATCCCAGGTCGTGAACCACCTGCAGGACGCCGGCGTCGAGGTCGTGCTCTTCGGCCAGGGCTACGTCTCGATGAACGCGCCCTCGAAGCACCTCGATGTCCTCGTGCGCTCGGGCGTGCTCCGGCACGGGGGTCACCCGGTCCTCACCTGGATGGCGTCCAACCTCATGTGGGAGAAGGACGCCGCGGACAACTGGAAGCCGTCGAAGAAGAAGAGCCGCGAGAAGATCGACGGGATGTCGGCGCTGATCATGGCGCTGGGCGTCGCGCTCGCCCTTCCGCCGGCGGGGCCGTCGATCGAGGACGCGCTCCTCTCGGGGGAGGGGGTGCTCGCGTGAGCCGCTTCGCCCGCCTCTTCCGCTTCCTCGCCCCGGGCAGCGCCCAGGCGAGCGCGTCCTTCGGCGGCACGACCGACCTCCAGAACCCCGCGCTCTGGTTCGTGGACTGGGCGCTCGGGCGCAAGACGGCCAGCGGCGAGCACGTGACGCCCGAGACGTCGCTCGGGATCTCGGCCTACTACGCATGCCTTCGGAACGGCGCCGAGGACGTGGCGAAGCTCCCGCGGGAGGTGCGCCAGAAGCGGAAGACGAAGCGGGGCAGCGACCTCCGCATGGACCACCCGCTGGCCCGCGTGCTCAAGCGCCCCAACCCGATCATGTCGTGGGGCGTGTTCGCCCAGGTCATGCAGCACCGCCGCATGGGCTGGGGGAACGCCTACGCGGAGATCGTCCGCGACGGCACGGGCGCCCCCGTCGAGCTCTGGCCGGTGCACTCCAGGCGGGTGCGGCCGGAGCTGAAGCCCGACGGCCGTACGCTCGTCTACTGGGTGCGGGCCGAGGGGCTCCGCGAGAAGCCCTTCGACCCCCGGGACGTCTTCCACCTCCGCGGCATGGGCTCGGGCCTCGAGGGCTACTCGATCGCGCGCTTCGCCTCGGAGACGCTGGGCCTGGGCCTCGCCGCGCAGCGCCACGCCGCAGCGTTCTTCGGCGAGGGGCTCGCCAAGCGCCTCGTGGCGTTCACGAAGCAGACGCTGAACGCTGACGCGCGGGAGGCGCTCCGAAAGAGGATTGAGGGCGACCGCGAGAAGAACCCCGTCGGCGCCAGGCGCATGCCCGTCGTGGACGTCGAGGTGGACGTCAAGGACCTCGGGATCCCGCCCGACGAGGCGCAGTTCCTGGAGCAGCGCGAGTTCGGCGTCGAGGAGGTCGCGCGCTGGTTCCGGATGCAGCTCGCCAAGATCCAGTACTTCAAGCGTGCGCAGGGCTGGTCCTCGCTCGACGCCCTCAACACCGACTACGTGACGGACTTCCTGAACCCGCAGGTCCAGACGTGGGAGGAGGAGATCGAGCTGAAGCTCCTGACGGACGAGGAGCGGGCACAGGGCCTCTTCGTGAGATTCGTGTTCCAGGGACTGCTCCGCGGCGACACGACGGCCCGGATCGCCTACTACTCGGCGGGCTACCGGGACGGCTGGCTCTCCCAGAACGACATCCGCGACCTCGAGGACATGAACCCGATCGAGGACCCGGCCGCCGACGAGTACCGCGTCCAGGCCCAGATGACGAAGCTGGAGGACGCCGGTGCGAAGCCGAAGGCCACGCCGCCCCCGCCCGCGAACCGCCCCGCGCCGCAGGACGGCCAGGACACGAAGGCGGCGAGGGCCGCGATCCGCGCCGAGGCCGAGGCGCTGCGTCCGATGGTGCTCCACACCGCCACGCTCCTCGCGCGGAAGGAGGCGCACGAGCTCGCGGCGGCGCTCCGGAAGAACGGCTCGAACCCGGCGGCGCTGGAGCAGTGGGCGCAGGGGTTCTACCCGCGGCTCCGCGAGCGCGTGGTCGAGGCGTTCCAGCCCGCCGGGTTCGCGATCGACGTCATCGCCGCACGCCACCCCGCCGCACGCGTCCGGCCCGCGGACCTCGACGCCGTCGCGCTCGCGTGGACGACGGTCGATCACGGCGCCGCCCACCCGACCGCGGAGGAACGCGCCGAGTCCCTCGCCGATCAGGCCCTCGCAGCCCTGCTCGTGCCGTCCTCCGAGGAGATCGCCGATGCCGCCTGACCTGGCCCACACGCCCGAGTGCTTCCAGTCCCACCTGGGGGTCTGGGCGATCCTGCCGGCGTACCTCCAGGAGTCGCTCGCCGCGATCCGCACCGGCCTCTGGCGGCCGCGCGCCCAGGGGCAGCCCGCGCTCCCCGGCGTCCCCGTGCCCACGGACGTCCAGGCCGAGGGGCTGATGCCGCCGCAGCTCTCCTACTTCGTGACCTCGGAGGGCGTCGGGATCCTCCCGCTCCATGGCCCGTCGATGAAGGCCCGCTCGAAGTACGGGGGCTACAGCACGGTGGACGCCCGCCGCCAGCTCCGGGCCATGGCCGCCGACGAGCGCGTGGGGGCGATCCTCCTGCACATCGACTCGCCGGGAGGGCATGTCGCCGGGACGAAGGAACTGGCCGACGAGGTCGCAGCCGTCGGCAGGTCCACGCAGGTGCATGCATATGTAGAGGACACCGGCGCGTCGGCCGCCTACTGGGTGGCCTCCCAGGCCCGGACGGTCGCGGCCAACGCCATGGCCATGGTCGGGAGCCTGGGGACCTTCACGGTCCTCTACGACCTCTCCCGGATGGCCGAGATGGAGGGCGTCCAGGTCCACGTCGTCTCGACGGGGGAGCGGAAGGGTGCGGCGCTCCCGGGCACGCCTGTGACCGACGAGGACCTGGCCGAGGCGCAGCGCCTCGTGGACGGCTTCGACGCCTTCTTCCGGGCGGCAGTCCGGGACGGGCGGGAACTGGGGGCGAAGAAGGCGTCCGCGGCCTGGACGGGGTCCGTCTGGCTGGCGGGCGAGGCGAAGGGGCTCGGGCTCGTCGATCGCGTGGAGTCGCTCGACGCGACCGTGGAGCGCATCACGGCGCCGCTGCGGGCGAAGGCGGCAAAGGCCAGACTGGGACGGAGGTAGATCCGGGTCTCGGTCCGCTACTATGATCCCGGGAGTGCGCATCCTCCTGGTCGCCCTCGCCGCCGCGTCGCTCGCCCTCCAAGGGTGTGGGGCTCGGGTCGTGGGGCAGGGTGACTACGAGATCCGTGGCTCGCTGGTCGATGCCGAAACTCGTGCGCCTGTCTCTCGCGCAGATGTGTACGTTCATGCGTTCAACGACGGGTTAGGCCGCCAGACGTCACTCGAGCGAGAGGATGCAACGACATTCATCATCCGGATGCCCCGCCCCGACGTTCGACTGCGCGTGTCCGATGCGACTGGTCGCTACCAGCTCTACGAGACGACGCTCGACGTACCTTCCGGCGGACTTGACCATGTCGTGCAGTTGGTCCCCACGCACCATGTGCTTGTGACGGGCCGACTTCTCGTCCGCGAGGGGGACGGCTGGGCCCGGGTCCGCCTCCGTGAAGGGATCGGGGCGAACCCGCTGCTCTCCTTCAGGTCGGACGGCGGAGGATCAGAGGGGTTGTGGGTGGACCAGAGGGCGGACGGGTCGTTCCGGGCCCGCCTCCCGCGCTCGCGTGTCCATGTCCTCATGCTGGACACTGCCCTGCACCCCGACCCGGCGATCCTCGATCTCACCAGCGTTCGCGACGAGGCGGTCGAGCGGGACATCCGCCTGGTTGGCGACTGACTGCCGACGATGGGACGGGGGCCCACGCACAACACTTCGAGCGCCGCGTTGCGTACACACATTCTCGTTGTCCATGTCCCTTCGTCATGATTGACTGTCTCGCGTAACCCGTAGCGACCTCCCGTGGGCTGTGCCCTGGGAAGCGATCGCCCGCGACCGCTGGCGTCTGTGACGTCGGCCTGATCGCGGAGTGGCTGAGCGCCGCACCGAGGCCGTGCCCGGTGCTGTGACGAGCGGCTGCGCCCTCACCCCGTCCACCGCGGGGGGCGCCACGCGAGCCGTGCCCCTCCCCGCCGAGGAGGCATGCCGTGTCCAAGTTCGCGCTCGCCGCCGAGGAAGCCACGAAGAAGGCCGCCGCCAAGCGCGCCGAGGCCAACGCGCTGGCCGAGAAGGAGGGGGGCCTCTCGAAGGACGAGGCCGCCCGCTTCGACGCGCTGATCACCGAGGCCGAGGCCCTCGACCAGGAGGCGGTCGAGAGCCGCGCGCGGGCCGACCGCCTGAAGCAGAACGGCGAGGTGCTCGCCGGCTACAGCCGTCCGCGCCCGCGCCAGGCCGCCGACCCCCAGGGCGAGACGCTGGTCGCCAAGGAGGGCTGGAAGGAGGACCCGAAGTGCGGCTTCAAGTCGCACCGGGACTTCCTCCTCTCGGTGCTCGAGGCCCCCAAGGCCCGGCGCCTGGACGACCGCCTGCGCTTCCTCGCTGCGGCCGGCTCCGACGAGCAGGGCGAGTACTCGGACCCCTACGGGAACTTCCTGCTGCCCGTGGGGTTCTCGCCGACGCTCATGCAGACCCCGACCGAGGCCGACCCGGTCGCAGGGCGCACGACCCAGATCCCGATGGCCTCGCCGGTCGTCGAGTGGCCGGCGCGCGTGGACAAGGACCACCGGACGTCCGTCTCGGGCGGGCTGGTCGTGACGCGGAAGGCCGAGACGGTCGCCGCCGTCGCCAGCCGCCAGAAGTACGAGAAGATCCGCCTCTCGGTCGACGACCTCTTCGGGGTCGCCATCGCCACCGAGCGGATCCTCGCGGACTCCCCGATCTCCTTCGCGGCGATGCTCGAGTCCGGGTTCGTGGACGAGTTCGCCGCCAAGGCCCTGGAGGAGCGCCTCTACGGCTCGGGCGTCGGCGAGTTCATGGGGATCATGAAGTCCCCGGCGCTGGTCGCGATCGCGCGCGCGGGCGCAGGCGCCATCGCGGGCGCCGACATCCTCACCATGCGGCGTCGCTGCTACCGCTACGGCCAGGCCATCTGGCTCGCCAACCACGACACCTACGAGGACCTCGCCAAGGCCCACATCGTGGGCACGAACGGCGACGTGTTCCTCTTCAACCCCTCGCGCGGCGAGGACGTCCCCGACATGCTGCTCGGCCGCCCCGTGTTCTTCACCGAGTTCGCCGAGACCAAGGGCACGAAGGGCGACCTGATCCTCGGCAACTGGGCCGAGTACATCGAGGGCACCTACCAGAGCGAGCAGCGGGCCGAGTCGATCCACGTCCGCTTCCTCGAGCACGAGCGGGTCTTCAAGTTCTGGATCCGAAACGCCGGCGCCCCCTGGTGGAGCGCGGCCCTCACCCCGAAGAAGGGCGCGGACACGCTCTCGCCCTTCGTCGTGATCGCGGCGTAACGCCGGGAAGGAGAGAGAGACATGGGCGTCAGCGTCCAGGCCACGAATCGCTTGCTCGCCAACCAGGCGGTGAAGCTCTACGACTTCGACCCCGACGGCGTGAACCCCGTCGACGTCGACTGGGTCCCGTTCCACTCCTTCCTCGGCCTGGTCGTGGGCTTCTTCCGCACAATCGGCGCGGGGGCGGTGGACGGGTTCAAGATCCTCGCCAACACGAAGGAGGACGGCTCGGGGACCGACGTCGTGGTGAAGGCCCACGCGCTCGGATCCCAGCCCGACGCCCTGGCCGACCAGATCTGGCTCGAGGTCACGGCCGAGGAGGTCCGCCAGGCCTGCAACGACGCCGGGCTCGTCCCCGCCGCCGTCTCGGCGAGCGTCGAGTTCGCCGTCGCCACCGACGAGGGCGTGGTGACCTACATCCGCTACGCGCCCCGCTTCGCCCAGGACGGCCTCACCGCGGACATCGTCGCCTGACGCCATGCTGCCGCGGAAGATCACCGTCCCGCCCGCCGAGGAGCCGCTGACGCTTCAGCAGGCCAAGCGCTGGTGCCGCATCACCACCGACGAGGAGGACCAGGACGTCCTGGACTTCCTCGCCGGCGCCCGGCGCTTCGTCGAGCGGGAAACGGAGCTCGCGCTGATCACCCAGACCGTGGAGGTGAAGCTCGACGGGTTCTGGTGCGGGAAGCTCCCGCTCCCGATGCCCCCGCTCCAGTCCGTCGAGTCGATCGAGTATGTGGACGCCGACGGCATGGAGCAGACGCTCGACCCGGCGGTCTACCGCGTCTCGACGCACGAGCGCCCGGGGACGGTGTGGCTCGCGACCGACCAGAGCTGGCCCGCCACGAAGGACGAGCGCGAGGTCGTGACCATCACCTTCAAGGCGGGCTTCGGGGACACGCCGGGGGGCGTCCTCGCCGCGGCGCCGAACCTGATCCACGCGCTCCGGATGATCTGCGGGCAGTACGACCGGCTCCGCGAGGCGGTCGTCGACGGGACGCTGACCGAGGTGCCGCTGGGCGTCCGGTCGCTCCTCGCCTCCGAGCGGATCCCGGAGGTCGCCGCGTGACCCGCTACCAGACACGAGCCGGGCGCGACGCGCGCCGGGCGGACTCTCCGCTGGAGACGACGGGGGTGTTCCCCGTCGTGGGGAGCCCCCGACCGTCTCGCTCGCGCCGGCTCCCTTCTTCCGCGACGGAGGTGCCCCTTGGCTGATCTCGTCATCACCGCTTCCCAGGTCAAGGCCGGCGCCGGCGCCGTCGAGGGCACGGGCGTCGCCGGGGCCACGATCACCGCCGGCCAGTCCGTCTACGAGGACGCCGCCGACGGGAGGATCAAGCTCGCCGACGCCAACCTCTCGCTCGCGGCCGCGAAGGCCAAGGGCGTGTCGCTCCACGGGGCGCTGGAGGGCCAGCCGATCCGCTACCAGAAGGGCGGGAAGCTCATCGCGGGGGCGGGCGCCGCGCCCGCCAAGGGCACGATCTACGCCGTGTCGGGGACGCCCGGGGGGATCGCGCCGTCGGCCGACCTCGTCTCGGGCTGGCATGCCACGATCCTCGGCGTCGGCGACGGGGACGGGGGGATCGACCTCGTCCCCGGCGGCCCCTTCGCGAGCGGCCACGCGGTGCCGTGATGCGCTTGGGCGACCTCCGTCACCTGCTGGTCCACGAGGTCCCGGTCGAGAGCCGGGATCTCGACGGCGGCGTCACCACCGAGTGGCGCCCGCAGGGGGTGGCGTGGGCACAGGTCGAGCCGCTGTCCGGGCGGAAGCTCGAGCTGGCCCAGCGCCAGGAGCCGCGGGCGACCCACCGCGTGACGCTCCGCTACCACCCGACGCTCGAGCCGTCCCACCGGCTGGTGCTCGAGGGCGAGCGGATCCTCCACGTCCACTCGGTCCTCACCACCGACGAGGACGGGGACGAGACGGTCGTCCTCGCCGAGGAGGTCCAGTCGTGATCGACGAGGCCCTCCAGGACCACTGCCTCGCCGACGCGACGCTGCGCGCCCTCGTGGGGGATCGGATCTTCCCCGAGTTCGCGCCCGCCTCGGCCGTCGTGCCCTACGTCCTTCGGTCCCGGATCTCGAACCCGCCCCACGACACGATGTCCGGGGAGGCGGGAATCGCGAGCCCGACCTTCCAGTTCACCGTCGTCGCCTCCACGAACCGGGAGCGAAACGCCGTCTCGGAGGCCCTCCGAGCGTGCCTCTCCCGCTACTCGGGCCCCATGGGGACCGAGGACGTGGACGTCATGAGCCCCGACGAGTCCGACGATGTCGAGACGGCCAGCGACGGGAGCGAGCGGCGGCTGTTCGTGCGCCGCATGGACTTCGAGGTCTGGCACGGCCGCGAGCCGGTGAGGTGACCCCATGGGCAACAAGTTCGTCAGCGTCTCCAACGGCCTCAAGGTCACGTTCGGGAAGAGCGGGTTCGTGGCCGACATCCTCTCCGTCTCGCACTCGGGAGTCGCCCGCGCGCTGATCGAGACGTCCCACATGGGGACGCCGGAGCCCGAGGAGGACGAGATCGGCGGGAAGACGTTCATCGTGGACCCGCTCGAGGACCCGGGGGCGCTTCAGCTCCAGGTCCACTACGACCCGAGCAACCCTCCGAAGAGGACCGACCCCGACGACCCGGAGTCGATCGAGGTCGAGTACCGGAAGCCCAAGGGCGCCGCCACGGCGGCCCGCCTCGTGGGCGAGGGGTGGCTCCAGGAGTGGAGCTCCGAGATGAACCTGGGGGCCAAGATGACCGCCACGCTGACGGTCAAGTTCACGGGCCTCCTCAACGTCGTGAAGGCGGCCTGACCATGAGCAACCTGCGTGAGCGGATCCTCCAGTCCCCGGGCCTCTCGCCCGTCCCCGTGCCCTGCCCCGAGTGGGGCGAGGACGTCGTGGTGCACGTCCACCCGCTCTCGGGCGACGAGCGCGACGCCCTCGAAGAGGAGTCGACCGAGCTCGCCGCGGCGTCCGGCTACGCCCCCGGCGCGGGGCGCAGGCGCCTCCACGCCCGGGCCGTGGTGCGCGACGCCCGCGAGGCCGACGGGAAGCCGATCTTCCAGGTCGCCGACGTCGAGGCGCTGGCGTCGAAGGACGCGCGCGTGCTCGACCGCCTCTACCGGGTGGTCGATCGCCTCTCCGCCGTGTCCGAGGAGGAGGTCTCGGCGCTCCTGGGAAAATCCGCCGGGACCCCTGGCGGCGATTCCTCCACCGTCTCTGCCGCGAGCTCGGCGTAGCGAGCCCGCGGCTCCTGCTCCAGCAGGTGAGCTCCCGGGAGGTCTCCGAATGGAAAGCCTACTTCCGGTGGCTCGACGAGCCCGTGATGCCCGCGCCCCCGGCAGCACCCCGGGCAGGGGACGACCCCGCGCTCTCCTGGCAGCGCCTCCTCTCATTCGCCGAGCGTGCGAACACGGCGCAGGGGGAGGTGTAGCGTGAGCGCGAAGAAAATGCTCGTGGTCCGCTTCGACGGCGACAAGGAGCTCGAGGCCGCGTTCAACGCGCTGGCCTTCGGCGTCCAGAGGAAGGTCTTCCGGCCCGCGCTCCGCGCCGGCGGGAAGGTGATCCTCGCGACGATCAACGCGCGCGTGCTAGGAAGACCGGGAACCTCGCGAAGGCGATCAAGCTCCGCGCCAGCCGCCGCTCCCGGCAGAGCGGATCGCCCCCGTGCATCTCATGTCCGCAGCCAGCCTCAACGGTCGTCGCGAGGCTCGCTCCAGCGTGCCACGAGCGCCGCCTCGTTCGCATCGTCAACTTTCACAGCCCGACCGTCCTCGATCGCCACTAGAGCTCGCAGCGCGTCCCGCCGAGACGCGGCGTTCCCTATCGCACCCACAAGGGTGCGGCGCGCCTGCTCGTCCCCGGCGAGAGCTGCCCGCGTCGCATCGGATGCGAGAACGGCGTCGGCGAGGGTATCTAACACAGGTTCCATGCTCTGCCCCCCAGTCCGGAGGGTGGGGAGCGCGATTTCCAAGTAGGACCGGCGGCCGAGCCGCGCGAGAACCTGAAGCGCGGCTCGTCGATTATCACTCCCCGCGTCCTTAGCACGCCTCCGTACGTCGCGCAACGCCCACTCCACCGTCTCAGGCACCGCAGTTTGCAGGGCCTCCATGGAGCGAGTCGCCCGCCGGAACTCCGTCTGGGTGGTGATGCGAGCGGCGGATTCGACCATCGCCCTCGCAAGCTCGGCCGCGCAGGCGGAGCGCTCCTGCACGACCGTCTCGCGTAGTGCGTTCCCAATCTCCGCGTAAGACTCGCAGAGTGCCACTCGCTGCTGGAATAGGGACCGGACCTCCGGTCGGTCGCTGTGCACCGCGCCGCTCCACTCTGCGCACACGGGCTTGCCAGCTTTGCGGAGCGCCTCCATGCGGAGGAGAACCTCGGTTGCCGCGACGAGGTCCGCCCCGTCGTGTGGTGTGCCTCCGGCGATGCGAGATCCCATCTCGTCCAGCGATGAGATATCGACCGTCCGAACTCGCGCTATGCCTCCTGACCGCGTCGCCGTCAGGAACAGGAGCACGCGCGCGCCGCTTCGCGCAATGGCGTCCGCTGGCACATCGGTGCCCGCGACCGACGCCGCGGCGGGGACGCGGTCGCTGGCCCCCCAGACCCCCTTCAGCACCCTCAGGATGGTAGGCGGGACCTCCTCGCCGTTCCCGACGACCAATAGTACGTAATCGGCTCGAAGCGCAGCCTCTTCGAGAGCGCTCCGGAATTCGGGCGAACACCCAGCACGCCCGACCAAGAGCAGCAGCGGCAGGAGAGCGAGCAGCAATGCGGCGCAGAGCGAGGTCCCGAGATGCCACTGGCCTCGGTGCCGTGTTCCTTGCATGAGACGGTGGACGCCCCGCGGCTTCATGGGACTAGGGAGCCTCGACCTGGGCGGGGGCGGCCTCGATGTGCAGCGTGTCATCCACGAGCATTACGTACTCGCCTGTGACGAGCGCTCGTCCCAACGGTATGATCGCTCGATTGTCCGCTGGCGAGACGGTCGCCGAGCCGAGCGGTATGACGGCCGGTGGGACACCCCACGCCAGCGGTTCGCCATCCGCGTTTGTGAGCCACACTTGGATCGTGCTCCCGAGCGTTCCGAACGACTCGAGCGTGGTGGCGCCATCCACAAGTTCCGATCCGATCGTTGGCGCGAACGAGAGCCTCTCCTTCACAGTGTAGGCGATCGCCACGTCCGCCACCCCGTCATCGTCGGTGTCGGTCAGCTCGGTGCGAAGGCAGTTCAGTGAAAGCGTTCGAGGATTCCCGCGCGCAAGCATCACGCCGTTGCCCGGCCCGTGCTCGAGGAACTGGCATTCGTCTATCTCCGGGAAGGTCGATCGCGATGCGAACACGGTGGATGACAGTGAGTCAGGAACGTGGTCCCCATCGGTGTCAACCAGGGTCCGAATCGTTCCCTCCGGGATCGACAGCAGGAACAGCCGGTCGTAGGCAGTATCCCGAGCGCCGTTCACGACGTGGATGCCAGGCAGGGTCGTCGTGGGCCCGGACGATAGGAGTTCGCCTTCTGCGGAGAAGACGAGCAGTTGGAGCACCGTCTCTTGCTCCTGGTCGTCAAGGCCCACGGTCACGAGCGTGATCTGGTCCGGAAGTGGGCGATCGTCGTAGGCTGCGAGAACCGTCGGGTAGGCGACGCCTGTTGCGACCGTCCCGCTGTAGTCGAGGGATTCCGTAACGAAGATGCTGTTCTCGTAGGAGGGATCCTCGGGCGTGGCGAAGTCCTTCGAGAATGCACTGCCAACCGCTGAGAACCCAATCGTGTACGGACCGGTGATTGGGTCGCCATTCTCGTCCAAGGTGAAGTGGTGCTCCTTCACATACTGGCAGTCGCGGGCCGGCGTTTCGTCCGGGCGCTGCTCTGCCCAAATGCAGAGTTCCTTGAGCCATGCGCGAAGCGCATTGTAACGCTTCGAATCCCCGAGGCCGCAGTCCTTGAGAATCGCGAGCTCCAACTCCGTCGCTTCCTGCTCCTCCTCCTTTTTCTCCTTATTGCTCTGCTTCCCATCCTCGCCGATGTGGTCGGCGGGATCCGAGGCATGCACCGCCTCGTGTGCCAGCGCGGCCATTAGGATCTTGAACTTGACGTTCGGAGTGGACGAGTTCGGTCCCGAGGCGCTTCCTCCCGATGCGTCATTCACGCCGCTCGTTCGAATCTGGATGTAGTTCCCACTCCAGACGTTCGTGCGGTTCCTCGTCGTCGTTCCGAACCATTCGTCCTGTTCCTTGCCCGACGGACGCAGACAAATCTGGCCCGCCTCAAGCAACTTCCGGAGGCACTTTGCCAACTCAGGGAGCTTGGCCTGCAACAAGGGATCCTGTGTGGCGCCACCGAGCGCCTGCAGAGCGGAGATAGCCCTTGAGACGCTGTCGTACTGACTCCCCGGCGTCACGGTGCCAGTTTGTGGATCGCGGCCCTCCGGTGGCGCAGGGCGCAGTCCCTCAAAGGTACCAACCACACCGCCGTCCTGGAGGACCGCTGAACCGACGTAACCCGTTGATGTGAAAGGGCTTCCCGTGCCCGACCGATTCCGGGGGTAGCAACACCAACCCGGACCGGAGGGACACGGGAATGGCCCATTCGTACTCGATCGGAGCCCCGGCCTACATCCCTGAGCGGCGTGATCAGCTCCCGCGGCTGGTCCGCGAGGCCCTGGCGGTCGTGGAGGACGAGGTGCTGGAGGTGTTGCGAACGGCCAGCGAGCAGCGCGGCCCCGAGTCCCTGCTGGCCCTGGAGGAGGCCCTGATGCGGCACTTCCTGGCGGCCAGCGGCCACGTCGTGGCCGGAGTGCTCGGCTACCTCCATCGGGACGCGAACTGGGTGGCGGGCACGGTCCTCGAGGCGCGGGCGTCGGCCCCTCGCCCGACACGTTCGCGGGGCTGGCGGCGCACCCCGGTCCACTTCCTCGGCGGCGTGCGTCTCTGGATCGAGACCCCCTACGTGATGGAGGACCTGCGCGGCCGTCCGGGTCCCACCCGCGCGAGCGGTCGTCGCGGTCCCTCGGGCAGCGGCTGCTATCCGGTGCTGGAGGCGCTCGGGATCGCCCACCGTGCCACGCCCGCGTTGCGCAGCGAGGTCGCGCGCCAGACCGTGCGCGGATCCAGCTTCGACGAGGCACGCCAGGCGTTGGCCGAGCGGGGCATCGAGCTGGACAAGAAGTCGGTCCGCGACATCGCCCTCGACGTGGGCGCCGCAGCCCTGGAGCAACGACGGGCCCGCCTGGACGCGGCGCGCGATGGCCACGTGTTCAGCGACGAGTTCGCCGGCAAGCGCATCGTGGTGAGCGTGGACGGCGGTCGCATGCGCCTTCGGGAGGGCGGGCGACGCGGGCGGCGGGGAAAACGCAAACACCGGCGCTATCGCACGCCCTGGCGGGAACCGAAGGTTCTTGCCATCTACGTGATCGACAAGAAGGGTCGCAAGGTCGTCGATCTTCCCATGCTCTACGACGGCACGCTCGGCGACGCCGATGCCACCTTCGAGATCCTGGCGGCCGAGCTGCTGTTGCGCGGAGCGGCCCAGGCCGTCGAGATCATCCTCGTGGGCGACGGAGCCCTCTGGATCTGGCACCGGGCCGAGGAGCTGGCGCGCAAGCTCGGCCTCGATCCCGCCCGGATCGTGCAGGTAGCGGACTTCTACCATGCAGTGGAGCACCTCACGGCCCTCAGCGAGCTCTGTGCCGGTTGGTCCGAGCCGAAGCGCAAGCGCTGGGTACGGGACATGCGCCGCAAGCTGAAGGCGGGCAAGGTGGACGACGTGGTGAAGGCCGCCCGGGTGTTGTGCCGCGGGCGCAATGCGAAGAGAATCCGTGCGGAGGTCGAGTACTTCAAGACGCGCAACGGACGTATGCGCTACGCGGCGTTCAAGCGACGCGGGATCCCGCTGGGCAGCGGGGCGGTGGAGAGCGCCATCCGACGCGTCGTCAACCTGCGCCTGAAGGGGCCCTCCATGTTCTGGCGCGGACCGAACGCCGAGCGCATGCTCCACCTGCGCGCGTACTTCAAGGCGGGCCGGTGGACCGAACTCATGCAGCGCGTGTTCCACCGAACTCCGCACGGCGAGCGAGAAGGGGAGGCAACACGTGCCGCCGCGTGAACTTGGTACCTTTCACGGACTGCACCCGGTGGCGCACTACCGTCCGGGCACTTGCCCTTCTGGTTGCTGCCCGGCGCGCCGAACGAAGTGACGACACGCGAGGACCCGGCTCCGCAGGACAGGGTCACGACGCTGACGCAAAGGACGCAGCCACATAACAGCACCAGTCGAGCCGCGGACATGAGCACCTCCATTCCGTCGGCGTACGTCACGCGCCACCCTGAATTGCCCCGAGCGTATGCGCGCGTGGCGGCTCGTCAAGCAGGATTCCGCCAAAGCAGTCGTGGGCCAGAAGCGGGGCCTCGGCCCCGCTGGTCCACGGCGCGCCCGGGCCGCCTCGACGTCCCGCTGGGCGGGGATGAGCAAGAGGATAACGCTCTCCTCGGCACTCCGCACCACCCAGTTCGAGGCCTCGACCGAGCTCCAGGTCTTCCAGGTGACGTGGGATGTACTGCAGAACAAGACGGTCCTCGAGGCGGGGACCGCGAGCGGGTGGATGGCCTTCGAGGGGATCGACATCTCGAAGGCGTACAGCGAGGCGCGCGTCTTGAAGAAGGCCGCCAGCATGCTGAAGACGGTCGAGGACTTCCGAAACTGCCTGCTCACCAAGCCCGAGGACCGGATCGGCGGCGTGCAGAAGGGGCCCGTCGATGCTTGCGACGTCACGATCATCAACGATCAGGTGCGCCGCGTCGTCTCCGTCGAGAAGGACGACGAGGACAAGGTGATGAACATCACCCACCAGGCCCTTCGCACCTGGCTCGACGAGGAGCTCTCGATCGGGCCGCATGCCGACAACCCGGGGGCGAACATCGCCGTCCCCGGCCGGGACGGACTCGCGGCGAGGCAGGCGATCGACGGGCCGGTGCTCCGCTCCCACGCCGACCCCGACATCCCGTTCCAGGGGCCGGCGGTGGGGAACAACGGCGACCGCGGGCGCTATGGCGGCCAGATCGTGACGGACGGCGCGCTGGACGGTCGCCCGCCCCGCGAGATCTTCCGGCGCGGGGGCTTCGCGTTCCGAAAGCGCGAGGACGGCGCCGCGAACCCGGCGGGCGGCCCGGGCGTCGAGTACGCCGCCGTGGGCCCGGACGGCGCGCCCACGGGCGCGTGGGCCCCATTCACGTCGGCCCGGAGCCTCCCGAACCAGCGCGCCCCGCTCTCGATGCTGGCCCACGGATCCACCCAGCACCAGCTGCTGCAGATGGCTGAGGAGCTCGGCCGCGCACTCGGGCGCGTCCAGGACGAGGTCACCGACGCCCTGCTCGCCCCCGGCGTCGCTGGCGACGGCTTTCCCGACGGCGCCCCCGCCGACCTGGGTTCGATGCTCCGCGTCGCCGGCGTGGCGAACCCGTGGCTCAGGCCCGTGCCGGAGTCCTTCGGCGATCCGGGCGGGCTCGTGTTCCGGGGGCCGATGAACGCGCTGGGCGCGGACGCCGGGATGCTCTGGCGCGTCCGCACGCCCGAGCTGGTGTTGCTGCGGGTCCTCGACGTGGGCGCGGGCGGGGGTCTGAACGGCGGGCGCTACGCCTGGGACACCTCGGGGCCCGGCGGCACCACCGAGTTCCTGGTCAGCGCCTCGGTCGTCCACAAGCAGATCGACCCCGTCGCCATGTCCGAGGACACGCGGTTCCCCGCTTCGAAGGGCTTGCCGCCGACCTAGGGGGCGGGGACCTCACGCTACCGACGTGGGCTAATCGGATCAAGCCCGCCCAGCGAGGCCGGATGGATGGCGAGCCAGCTGGCGGCAAACGGTCCAGGCGCAGGGCTCTGCACATCTCCCCTATGGGTCCACCCGGCGGTATCCTGTCTCGCACACACCTGAGCGCCTCTCCAGCGGCGCGCCACTCCTTCCCGGAGGTCCTCATGCGCCCGCTGGTTTTCCTTCTCGCGCTCTGCGCGATGCTCGCTCTCCCCGCCTGCCAGTCCGAGTCCGGGCCGTCCAGTGCCCTCGACGTCCAGCCCGCCGTCGGCGCGGGCGCCCGCGTGTTCGCCGGCCCCCAGGACGGCGTTGGCTGCGCGGCCCAGCTGACCCTCGGGAAGTACGGGATCCGAACCGGCAAGGCTGCCGAGCCGGTGCCCGTCGCGGCGCCCCCGGCGGATCCCACCGCGCCGGCCCCGACCTGCGAGGGCGGCGTGTGCAAGCCGCCTGTAGCCCCCGAGCCCACGGTCCCCGGCGCGCCGCGCCTCGACGCCGGGGGGCAAGGGCGACCGCCACCCGACGCTCTCCGAGCGCCGCAACATCGTCGTGATCGCGGACGAAGCGCACCGCAGCCAGTACGACTTCATCGACGGCTTCCCGCGTAGAGCGTGCTCAGCTGCTTGCGCACCTTCGCGGTCAACTTCGAGGTGTCCAGCGTCTCCTTCGTCTTCTCCAGGGGCAAGCCGCTCTGTCGAAGCAGCCGCTCGATCCGACGCTCCTGCCGATCGGCCACCTCGCGCTCGCACAGCTCGGCGAGGAAGCGCTCGTAGCTCCAGCCCTCCTCCGTCGCAAGGCGAGCCACCTCCTCCGAGTCCAGGGCGAACGACGGCAGCTTCAGGGTCTTGAGGAACAGCCTCAGCCGTTCCCTGTCGCCCGAGCGACTCATCGGGCCACCTCCTCGCTGGCCTCGGGCGTGAGATCGTCGTACGAACTCAGGTCCACCTCGGCAGCCGCCACCGCGGGCACGCAGGGTCGCTCGCTCTTCAGCTCCCTCACGACCTCGTCGAGCCGGGGCAGGACCCCCGTGTCGAGGAGCCTGCGTACCGCAGCCTCCACCGGTCCCTGGCCCGTGTCCTGAGCACGCTTGAGGACCTGCAGGTAGTTCGTGTCAGCCGACCACGTCGCCAGCGAGGCGTCCAGCCGTTCCCAGGCCTCCCGGAAGGTCGACGTCGGGAAGAGCGCGTCCCGGTAGCGGTAGCGCCGGAACGCGCCCGGCTTCTTCACCATCCACCCGATCACGTGACGCCAGTTCACGTTGTGGGCGCCCCGCCCTCGCACGCGCTCCAGCGTGACCTGGTGCTGGCCGCCGAGGTACACCTTCACGCGCGTCTCGTGGACGTGGACGCGAACCCTCTCCCCGATCAGCCTCGCAGGCACCGAGTACGTACAACTCTTGGCCCGGATCGTGCTCCCACTGCCGACGCGCACGTCAACCACCTTGTAGTCGGGGAGCCGCCGTACCCCCAGGGGCCGCATCACCGCAAGCTCCTCGGCCAGCCGCGTGCTCCGGCCGCGATTGCCCTTGCGAAGCACGGCCTGGAGCCACGCCTCGTACGCCGCCAGGCTCTCGAAGTCCCGGCTGCCTCGAAGCAGGAGCTCCTGCTCGAGGTGACGCTTGAGCGCTCCGTTCATCGCCTCGATCGAGCCGTTCTGCTCCTTCCTGCCCACCTCCGTGGTGCGGGGCGACATCCCCAGGTGGCGCATCAGCGCCTCGTACTCGTCGTTGAAGACCCACGCCGAGTCCACGAGATGCGTCGCCGCGGTCGAGTGGTCGGTCTGGTGGTACTGCGGCACATGGCCCAGCTCGAACACCGCGTTCTGCACGCCTTCCGAGAGCGCCAGGATCGACTCGCTGCGGCACGGCGTTGCCCACCGCCAGTTCGAGTACGGGAGCACCGACACGCACAACAGGTGCGGGAAGGGCTGGCCCTGGATGGTGATGCCCAACACCTTGGCGTGGGTGAAGTCCGTCTGGAGGGCCTCGCCCGGGCGGTGGGCCTGGGGGAAGAAGATCTCCTTCTCCGGTCCCTGGGTCGCTCGCCAGTGCTTGACCCGCCGCTGGAACGTCCGCAGGTGCGCGTCCTGGTAGCGCCCTGGGCGCAGGCCCTGGAGGTGCTCGAAGAGGGCCTTGGCCTCCAGGGTGGGGGCGTCGGCGAGCATCGCCACCATCGTCGGCCAGTCCTCCGCGAACGGGTCCGGCCGCGTGCGCCAGCTCCGCTCCGCCCCACGCTCCGACGGCAACGGCCCGCTGACGTACTTCCGGGCCGTGTTGCGGTGCATCCCGGCCCTCATCGCGGCCACCTCCAGGCTCCACCCCCGAGCCCTCTCGGCCCGGAGACGGAGCACTTGCTCATCCGTCGTGCGCATCCAACCTGCCTCCCTGGGGATACAGGGAAGGCTCCGGCGCCGACCGACACCGCCCCGGCAAGGGGCCCCGACTGCACAGGTGTAGTTGTCGCAGCCCGGAAATCAGGGCTCTGCGGGCGATGCACACGAGTAGTTGTCGCCGGGTCCGGCCCCGCATGCACACGGGTAGTTGTCGTCGCCAGCTGACCTCGGGTCACTCCGCCCGGATGCACAAGTGTGGATGACGTCGCTGCACAGGGGTAGTTGTCGCCGCGCAACAGGAGGATCTGATGTTGGCGGCTTCGTCACTTCAGGATCCGACAAGCGGACTTCACGGACGTGGCGAGGCATGAGCGCGCTCTACATGCCACCCGAGCACCTCCTGGAGAATGGGCCAGTCACAGTTTCGATCAGGGCAACGGCTGTTCACCGAGATGCTCGCCACAACCAGCCCAGTGAGCACCGATTCGCCACAGCTCACTTGGTCTTGGTCATGACAAGGCAGAGGGAAGAGCGGGAGATCGTGCTGCAGCCGACGCGAGCGTGGAAGGTATCGCGGGCAATTGAAGAGCGCGAAGTGGTCCACTATCGGTTTGCAAGTGCCGAAGACAAGATTCAAGGCGCCGCGCCGCCGAAGCCGAAGCGGACGGGGGACTGCATCGTCAGCGCTGGCCGACCTGCCAAGCCGCCAACTGGGGAACCAGGGAGTGTCGCGCAGGCACGGTTCACCACGCGCACCTTCATTGAACCCGGTGAACGGTTGGTCTTGTCGGCCAATGACATTGACACCGGATCTGAGTCCTTGATCCCTGTCGAGTGCATGGCACACTCCGTGTGTGCTGGCGATGACTCGGCTTCTCGACCCGTTGACTCCCCCCCAGCTTTCCAATGGACGGTCGATCTCATCGAGACTTCGGGCACACGTCGCGACGCGGGAGCCATCATCACGCGGCCGACTCTTGACTCGATCGTCTGGATTGCCCCCACCTGGATTCAAGAGCCGGACAACTCTGTCGTCGAAGGCGGGTACACGGATCGCGCTCCGTCCGGGACTATCCGGATTCGTCTGAAGGTGACGACAAGGCAGGGCACTAGGCTCTATGAACAGCGCGTCCCCATGATCGCAACGGTGATTTACGGCAGCACGTTTGTGGATGTGGCTTGGATTCCACATCCGAGAGACACGCCGCTTGAAGTCCGGCGGCCGATTCTCGAACCCCCGAGAGTGAGCCAGCGCCCTCCGTTCTCCACGCCGCCGGACAAGGGCCTCAGCGTCCCCACAGGACTGAACATGGCGCTGTCGGGGCAGGGTCTGATCCCATACGCGTTCGGCGCTCCAGGTGCCCCCGTCCCTGCACTCGCCTTTCAATACAAGAACGGCGTATGGAACCGGATTTGGGGAACAGGCGTGTTCATGCCCTACTTCAATGGCCTGATCATGGGGAAGAAGGAGATTGTGGAGTCGCGCGTCGGGCCTCATCCTTGGGCCATCGGTGCCGAGGGGGTTCGCGCGTCGTGGAATGTGGCGCCACCAAGGCAGGGCTTTCCTAATTGGGCCCGCTTGGTCGCTTCGAGAAAGGAGAAGGAGTACCGGGCGATGTTTGGCTTGGCGCCCATGTTGCTGCTGCGCGACCAGAGGGTGGCCGCAGTCTCCTACAGCCCTCGCACGTACCTCGGAGAAGTAGGGCATACACCGTTTCGGCCGGACGTACTCGGATGGTACAAGACGCTTGGTGCAGCAGTCCTCAATCTCCTGGCGAATGGAGGACTGCTGCCAGATGACTACTCGCGCGGCGAACTTCGCAATGCGACACTGAGAGTCCGCGGCCTGGGTAGCACCGATCCCTATTTGGACTTCCGCCTTGAGGGCGAGTTCCGAATCGGGAAGGAGGGCGCAAGAGTAGCAGAGATGCTAACGAACCGGTCGCCACCGTGGATCGCCAGGGCAGTGGAGATGCGTGTACCCGCGCGGCGTGGAAGCTCCGACCAAGGGTTTGCGAGGCGAGCTCGCGATTCGCTCGCTTTCCCCGTTTGGCGATCATACTCCGGACCCGGACCGCGTGAGAGCTTGGCTCCAGGGCCGTTCGCGCGCCCAATGCCCATCCTGGACTTCATCAATCTGGGGGATCCAGTAGACCCAAGTGGGCTCTAGTCACCATCGACCCCATGGATCCTGTGCAGTAGTATCGGTCTTCCCAGTCCCGGCCGCAGGTTGATGGCGCCGGGTTCGAACGACGCACGATAGATCTCGGGCTCCGGCAGTCGCTGTCCGTCCTCCATCTCATAGATGATTGTCAACACGCTGCCTCGTAACGTCCAGCGCCCTTCGTGGCTGAATGGCGGCTCAGCCGGTGGAGTGCCATCCGGGTTTCGATATGTTGTCTTGAATCCACCGTCCGCGCGTAGGACCCAGCGCTCATGCTGGTGCGATGCGGGAGCAGAGACGTACACTCCAGGGATTTCCTCGACGAACCGGTCGTTCCACGCACGCCAGAGCGCGACTACCAGTACCCCCGCCCCGAAGAGTACAGCCGTGAGAAACAGGGCCCGTCGCATGGCCAACATGATACGACCTCCCTCGGAGATGCCCCTCTGGCTGCCCCACACGCTCGAGCCTCGCGACATGGTCTACATGCGGGTCGAGCCCCTGACCGGGGGCGCCGGGGACGAAGTCGCCCTTCCGCTCGCCTGTGGCCACGACGTGGACCTTCACCCCCTGCAGCTCGGCAGCGCCCGAGCTGTCCTCGACGATGGCCACGACGCCAATCGAGCCGACCTGCGCGGTGGCGTTGGCCGTGACGTGGCGCGCCTGGGAGGCGACCCAGTAGGCGGCCGAGGCCCCGAGGTCGTCGAGGTGGGCGTGGACCGGCTTCACCTTGTCTGTCGCGCGGACCTCGTCGGCGAGTTCCTGGATCCCGGCGACATGCCCGCCGGGGCTGTCGATGTGGAGCAGGATGCCCCGCACCTCCGGGTCGTCGCGCGCCTGGCGCACGGCGCGGCGCACGTCCACGGTGGACGCTGAGGAGAACTTCGAGCCGCCCTTGAAGAGCGGCCCGGACATGGGGATCACCGCGACGCCGTCGGTGCCGACGTGGTAGAGCCGCTCGCGGGGCGTGGGCGGCCTAGCGTCGATGAGCGGGTACGCGCCCGCCCGCACGAGCGCCACGGCCTGCGTGAGCCAGTTCGGCTCGCAGAGGTAGAGCCCCATGTGGTTGGCGAAGCAGCGCGGGGTGGTCTCGTGCATGGCTACTCTCCCTCCGCGACCCGCTCACCGACCTCGGCGAGCTCGCGGACGTGGTCCTCGACGTGGTTCGACACGATGCGGATCAGCGCACCGGCCCGTTCCTGGGTGAGCGCGCGCTGGACGCACGCCTCGCGCCAGACGTTGAGCGCCTCGGCCAGCCGGGGCTCCACACCGTCCTCACCCCCGAGAGCGACGGCGAGCGCCTTCACGGGCGGGAGCAGCATCTGCCCCGCGTACTCGACCTGGGCTGCGTAGAACGCCCGGATCCACTCGACGAGCTTCTCGGGGTCGCGCTCGTGGCGCTTCACGGCGCGCACGACGGCGTTGCGCTCCTTCGCGATCACGGGGCGCGCGGCGGCGGCGAGGACCTCCCTCAGCGCGTCGACGAGCGGCGTGCCCGAGGCCATTACGCGCGCATCGGGCTCCGGCGCCGCGTCGTCGGCCTCCTCCTCGTCGTCGTCCTGGCTCGGGGGCAGGAGAGGGGCTGGAGGCACGGGCGACGGCGCCGACGGCTTCGCCAGCTTGTCGAGCGGCGCCATCGCGCCCTGCATGTAGTACATGTCGCCCTCCTCGCCGGGGATCGGGTTCAGGTTCTCCAGCTCGCGCACGTCGTTGGGGCTGAGCCACCCGGCCGAGATGCCCTTCGCGTAGCCCTCGGTGCGGGTCTGGAAGTCGCCGCGAACCAACCCCTGCACGACGTGCTCGGCGACGTAGCGGGAGTCGCCACCGAGGAGCTTGCGGCCCGCCTCCTGCTCGATGCGGACGAACCAGGCGTGCAGGCAGTTCACGGCGTGGCTCGTGCCGAAGGCCTCGACCGTGGCCCAGCCCTTGGCCTGCTTGTGGTGCCCGACCATGCCGGGGTCGACCCGGAAGAAGCGGCAGATCTCCTCGACGGAGAACTCCGAGGCCTCGATCATCTGCGCGTCGCGCGGCGGGATGCCCAGCCGCTCGGGCTTGATGCCCTCCTCGAGGAAGGCCGGGCGCCACGCGCGCATCGGGCCACCGTGCGCCTCCGACCAGCTCTTGCGCATGCGCTGGTAGGCCTCCTCGTCGAGCGTCTGCGGGTGGACGAACACGAGCCCCGGCGTGGAGTCGTTGGCGAAGAAGGCGGCGCGGAACTCCTGCGCGGCGAGCCCTACGCCGATGGCGTTCGCCCCGTACTGCGCGGCGGAGTAGCCCGCGAACCCGTCGCTCCCCATGCCGTGCACGAGGACGAGGTCTTCCTGCTCGAAGGGAACCTCGACGAGCCCACGTTCGGGGTCGTCGGAGCGCACGAGGTAGACGGGGCGCCCGGCCTGCACGTCGATGCGGATGCGCGAGGGGTGGATCGGCCAGAGGGCCTCGACCTGGCCGCCACCGCGCCACTGGATCTCCGCGGCACCGAGTCCCCAGCCGAGCGCCCACTGCACGAGGAGCTCGCGCCCGACGTAGGCCCCCATGTAGGGGTTAATCCGGTCGTGGAGCACGGCGTAGGCCGGATGCTCGGTCGCGCGGCGCCGGCCCCGCGGCTCCATGCGCTCGTAGACGACCAGCGGCACCTTCGCTGTGTCCTCGGCCACGACCCGCAGGCACGCCTGGTAGGTCGCGAGCCGAAGCGCAGACTCCGTGGACACGGGCACGCCGGCGACGCTCTGGATCCCGGCCCACTCCCGCAGCCACGCCGCAGGGTTCTCCAGGTCCGTGCGCCCCCCGAACGTGACCGTCGAGAAGAGGCGCGGCATGGCGGAGGTCAGGAGACTCCTCATCGCTTGGGCCTCCGCGGCGCGCTCGCGAGCTGCAGGTCGATCCACACCAGCGCGCCGAGCACGATCAGACCGGCGGGCGGCGAGAGCATCCACGCGCCGGTCGTGAGGCAGGCGAAGGGGAGCAGGTAGACCGCCCAGCGGAGCAGGCGGGCGAAGCGGGTCGGGTGCTCGCTCATAGGATGCGGAACCCCCGGCCGCCCGGTCCCGAGTAGACGCTCGTGGTGGGCCCGGGCTCGGCGCCCGCCCGACCCAGCGCCATGAGCAACGCCACGATGCCGTCGATCTTCTCGCGGCTCTTCTTCTTCGACGCCTTCCAGTTGTCCGCCGCGTCCTTCTCCAGCATGACGTTCGACGCCATCCAGCGCATGACGGGGTGGCCGCCGTGGCGTAGCCGACCGGAGCGCACGAGCACGTCGAGCTCCTTCGAGGGAGCGTTCATAGAGAGGAAGCCCTGGCCGTAGGACACGACCTCCAAGCCGGCGCCCTGGAAGTGGGTGATGGTCTGCTGGCTGCCGAAGCGGTCGAAGGCGAGCTCCCGCATCCGGTAACGCTTCGAGGCATCGATCACCTGGCGCTCGACGTAGTCGACGTCCGTGTAGTTGCCGGGCGTGAGGTGCAGCGCGCCGTCCCTGGCCCACTGGGTGTACGGCACGCGGTGGCGCTTCTCGCGCTGGACGGCGTTGTCCTTCGGGCACCAGAACCACGAGAGGACGGAGTGATCCGCGCGCGGGAAGTAGAGAACGAACGCCGTCAGGTCCTCGGTCGACGCGAGGTCAAGCCCCCCGAAGCACTCCTCGCCTTCGAGGTCTTCCGTGAGCTGCTGCCACGTTCGCGTGCCGCGGCACCCGTCCCAGCGCGCCATGTCGAACCACGCGACGTCGGCGTTCGTGCGGATGTTCAGGTGCAGCCGAAGGAACGTGTTCAGGTACGCGGGCGTCTCCTTGGCGAGTGCGCACTCGCGCTCGAGGTACTCGCGCTTGAGCGAGATCCCGAGGTTCGGGTTGGCCTTCGCCCACGTGGCCGGGTCCTCCCAGTCGTCCTCGGGGCGCGCCTCGTAGATCACGGGCAGGAACGACGGGTCGGCGACCGAGCCGTCGCGCACCTTCGTCGCGTGGGCGTGCTTCTCGTTGCAGATCGACTCGCGCTCGAAGTCCGACGTCGTGATGTGGACGATCAGCGGCTGGCGCCGGGAGCCCGTTCCCGTCTGCAGCACGTCCACGAGATCACGCGTCGGATGCGCGTGCAGCTCGTCCACGACGGCGCCATGCACCGAGAGCCCGTGCTTGGTGTTGGCGTCGGCGGTGAGCGCCCGGAACACCGAGCCCGTCTCGCCGACCTCGATCGACTTGAACGCCCGGTAGACCTTGCAGCGTTCCATCAGCGCGGGGTGCCGCGCCACCATGTGCATGGCGTGGCGGAACAGGAGCGCGGCCTGGCCCTGTTCGGCGGCAGCCGAGTAGACCTGGGCTCCGATCTCTCCGTCGCAAAGCAACAGGTAGAGCGCGATCCCCGCGGCGAGGCTCGTCTTCCCGTTCTTTCGCGCCACGAACACGAGGGCCTCGCGGTAGCGCCGAAGCCCCGTCTCGGGATTGATCCACCCGAAGAGGTTCCCGACGATCGCCGCCTGCCACGGCTCGAGGTCGAAGGGCTCGCCCGCGCGCTCGCCCTCCACGAACGCGAGCACGTCGTGGAAGAACCCGAGCACGCGGCGTACGCGGACGAGGTCGAAGCCGCCGTGGTCCGAGAAGGATCTGCGCCACAAGATCAAGGACGCCGACAAGAAGGCGACGCGGCGGGGCCACCTCCTGGAGCAGGAGCTGCCGGCGAGAGGGCGAGGTCCGGCGGGCTCGGGCGGGACGCCCGGCGGCGATCCCGACGCCCCCTCCCCGCCCTGGGCGGACGCCGCGGGACTCTGTACCGACCTCGCCAACGCTCGGCGGCTCGTCAACCACCATGGCGCCGACCTCCTCTACTCGCGGGCGCTGGGCTGGCTCGTGTGGGACGGCCGCCGTTGGAAGGAGGACGGGACGGGTGCCGCCATGCGCCGTGCCAAGGCCACCGTGCGCTCGATCTGGTCCGAGGCCCGCAACGCACGCAAGGTCGAGGACGCAGAGGCCCTCGGGAAGTGGGCCGCCAAGAGCCAGGGTGCGGAGCGCCTGCGTGCGGTGCTCGCGCTCGCCGAGACGGAGCCCGAGGTCGTGGTCACGACCGACGCGCTCGACGCCGACTCTATGCCCCCTCCCCAGCCTTGTCCCATGCCCACAGCGCCCGGTCCATCGTCCGAAGATCGACGCCGATCGCCCCTGCCATGTCTCGCACCTGTTGCGCGACGCTTTCGTAGAACTCCGGGTCCTCGTAGCGGTGCGGGGGCGGGACCTGCAGGGACGCGACAACGCGCACGTCGAGGAGCGGGTAGCGGTCCGGGACCATCCAATGGAGGAGAGCGGTCGCCGTACGCAGACTGACCCCGTGGAGGCGAGTCAGCGCGCGGATCGCCTCCGTGTTGGTCCGGGCCCGGAAGGCGCCCCTGGTCGCCCGTTGGATCTCCTCTTCCGGATTCGAGAGGTAGTGCTTCGTCGGCCGCGTGCTCTTCCATCGCGCGAGACGCACGAACATGGTCTTGTCGAGTTCACCCCGCTCGCGGTAGGCAGGCATCTCGCGTTCAAACGCATGCTCCTCAGCCTGCTCGCGCTTGCTACTGAGCTTCCAATACGCGTCCACAAGGCGGGTGACGGCCTCGCGATCCCCCGCGGGGAACGGAGGTCCATCGGACGCTTAAGTCTCGTTGGAGCCAGCAGGACGCTTCGCGATGCGCTGGCGCCTGGGTGCGGGAGCGCGATCGCTTCTCTCTTTGGGATGGCCGCCGGGTCGCCATGCCCCGCGATCGAGGATGCCCACCAAGCGTAGAGTGCCGGGCTCCTCGACCTCGAACTGAAGGCTCGCACCTTCCGCGAGCCCCATCTCCATCATCAGCTCCGTCACCCGCTTGCGTCGGGTGCCGTGCTGGAGCTGTGTGTGGACATAGGTGTTACCGGATTTGAGTCCGATCGTTCCTCGCCAGCGCACCCCGTCCAGAATGAGCACGATCTGGTCTTTGTGCTCCGGCGGGAGGTGCGGCCGCTCCTGCTTCCCGAAGGCCAGTTCCAGGACGGGCTTGGCCTTGCTGGGCTGCAGATCTTGGAGTCGGCCGGTGATCGAGATGTTCGCCATGATCAGGACATCATACGCTTCGCCCGATTTCAGCCAAGGGGGTCGGATTGTCGTTGACGCAGACTACGAGTCTGCACTCCGGGGCAGCATGGACTTGCGGAGTTTGTCACGACGCCCGTCCGCCTCCATCGCAGCGAATGGCGCCCCGAACGCAGGCAGCATCGCAACGCACATCACGCCCCCTGCCCAGTCATGGCCGCTTTCGAGAAGGAGGACGGAGAGCCCACACACGGCCCAGGAGGCCAGGGCAAGGAGCCACAGCCTGGACATGGCTCGCGTCAACCGCGCTTCCTCCTCCTTGAACGCCGCCCAACGCGGATCGAGCGGAACGGCCTCCATCGTCAAGGACGGGGACCCTCGCACGTCCTCCCCAGGTTGCCTGCGGCCGCGGGCCTTCTGCTTGAGTTCCCGCTCGCCCCGCCCGTGGTTGTATCCGATCACGTAGATCAGGATCGCCACGAGGATGAGGATGATGATCTCAAGCACCTACTTCTCCTCCGGCTCGTCCCGATCCTTGAACGTGTACCCAAGCTCCTCCTCCGTCCACTCATGGTCGCGCAACGAGCCGCCGCATCCGCCGCCTGACCCGCGGCGCACTTGGTCGTCGTCAATCGTGTGTTCCGTGCCGTCGGCGCCTTCGAACGCCACGACCTGACCGTCGATCTCGTGGAGATCGCTCGCCTCGTCGAGGCCGTCAACGTGTTCATGGAGGAGTGGAACGTCGGGGAGGCCCATCCCTTCCGCTGGACGTACCGCGGGACCCCGCTGGTATCCTGATCCGGCATGAAGCCCGGCATGGACCGCGCCCTGAGTGAACTCGAATCCCTCCTCGAAGCGGACGAGATCACGGAAGCACTCTACGCGCGAGCCTACGGCGAGCACTTGATCCTCGCGTGTCCCGTGGAGGAGACGGACAGCGGAGAGCCGGTCCTGGACGATCGGGTTCGCCTCACGAGGCTCAGCAAGACGCAATGGGGCCTGAGTGTGAAACGTCACACGGGGCGTTGGGAGCGCACGCCCTTCTCGGGATCCATGGAGGAGATGGTGGACGCGATCTGCACGTTCATGCAGCACTTGGTTACGCCCTATTAGGTGTACCAAGACTTTGCGTGCGCGGCACTAGGTTGCCGATCTTGCTTGACCAACAGGGGGCCAGACGTAGCCCATGGCCGCGGCGATCCGGGCTACCGCCGGGCGGTCAAGCATGTTCGTGAGGCCCGAGAGCCGGACGGCCTGGAGCCCAGCGTGAACGTCGGGGGGACGCGCATGGCGTCCCCCCCGGCCTGCCGGCCCGTCACCGCGCACCGCCTGCGGGCACCGCCCGCTCGACGTTCGCGTACCCGGGGCCGTTGCCCTCGGGGTCGGTCTGGAGGTCGATCCACCACTCGGACCCGTCGGACATGCGGACCAGCACCGCCGGGAACCCGCCGTCGCCGAGCGTCGCGCCGAGGATCTTGCCCCCCGGCCCACATGCGAACGCGCTGCGCGCCCATACGGACGCGCAGCGCGTGTTGTGGTCGGACAGGCGGCTCCGCGACTCCGCCGATCCTCACTCCACGATCCTGATCGCGATGTCGTAGGTCTTCCCCGCGATCTGGCCGCCCTCCTGCAAGGTGCCGATCGCGTAGAACGTCTTCCCGATCAGCTGAGGGTCGTTGGGTACCGTGACCGAGAACGTGGCTTCGCCGTTCGCGAGCGTGCCCTGCGAACCTGCGAAGACCAGTCCCCACGCCTGCGGCACAGGATCGTTCGAGTCGATCCCAAGCTCAAGGGTGTCGCTCCAGTCCGCGACTGCAGTGACTGAGTCATAGACGCGATACTGCATCGAGCTGTTCCAGAAGCGAACAGTGAATGGTGCTGTCTGGCCAACATGGATCGCGTACACCCCTCCCCAAGTGTCCGGGAGGGTTTCGGCGAGGGGCTCGGTGCCAGTCATCGACTTCACGCTCGTCGGTCCGTTGCGGGGCACCGAGGTGATCGCATCATCCTGCTGGCGGGTCGCCTTGCCCGAACTCGTAACGACGACATCGCACAGTTGGCCGTTCACGACCTCGTCTCCCGAGACGTTCCCCACCAGGGCGAAGTTGAAGGTGCCGCTCGTCTCTCCGTTGCCCGGCGCGATGAAGGCGATGCCGCCGTTGCCGGCCTTCTTCTTCTTCCACCCGGGAGGCATCTGCACGCTGTCGAAGTTCAACTCTACTCCACCTCGAGGGTAGATGTGAAGGTCTCGGAAGGTGGGATCGCCCTGATGGTAGTCACTCACAGTGACGTTGTAGGAGAAGGTGTACGGCCCCTGACCCTGCTGGCCACTTGGCTGGCCACCGCTGACGGAAGCGGTCGTTGCCCACGCCAAGCCCGCGATGAGGAGAGCGAGGACAGAACTCGTCGCAGTGAGCCTCAGTCGAGGCATGTGTTGCATGTCGAATCTCCTCGCTCCGTCGGGCCTCCCCCACACGGGAAGGCCTCATCCGGCAGAGGAACAGCCTACACCCGGCCGCCGAAGTTGATGTCATCGCCAAGTTCGGATTCCGTGAAGGCCCAACGCCCTCATCGCGTGCCCTCCCCGCCGCCGTCAGCCTGGAACCCGCGGAAGACGCCGCGCGCGTAGAGGGCCCGGTGCTCGCGGACCCAGCGCGCGCAGTCGTCGTAGCCCATGGCGGCGGCGATACGGGCCACCGCCGGGCGGTCGAGCATGTTGGTGAGGCCCGAGAGCCGGACGGCCTCGAGCCCCTCGCGGACCGCGGGGGGGATCCAGGGCGAAGGCGCGGCGCCTCCCCGCTGGCCGACGTGCCCGATCTGCGCCCGGACGGACCGCGAGGCGGGCCGGGACGCCGGGTGCCGAACCTGCCGGGAGTACCTCGAGGCGACCCGCGAGAGGGGGGTGCTGTGATCCCCGCCGCCGTCCCCCTTACAGACCCCTTGTGTCCCTCCGAGAGCCATTTTCAGGCCTCCGGGGGCGGTCGATTCCTCTTGATGTGTCCGCCGGACAGAGCCCTGATCCGTCGCAACGGGCGGGGAGCGCCCCCGTCCCTGGAGTCTCGAATGGCCATGCTGAGAGAGTTCACGGCATCACCTCCGGCCACGGGAGGGCAACCTCTCGAAGTGCCGCGACGTCGAGCTTGGCGTAGATCGCAGTCGTGTCGAGACTGCGGTGCCCCAGCACGTCGGCGACCTCCTTCAGGCTCGTGCCGTGGCCCACCATCCGACAAGCCACGGTGTGGCGGAGTACGTAGGCTCCGCGGATGGGAGACTCGATCCCCGAACGATCGAGAGCGCGTACGACGGCGCCAGTCACGATGCCGCGGTGGATCGGCTGACCCTGGTACGGCCCATCGTGCCTGACGAACACCCGGCGTTCGCTCGTCACAGGTCGCTCGTGCCGGAGATAGTCCACGATCGCTGTACCGACTGGCTCCGGCAGCGGAAGCACGGAGCCACGCCCCGTCTTCCGGCCCGAAAGACGGAGCGTGCCGGCATGCCAGTCGATGTCTTCCAGAGCGAGTTGCGCCAGCTCACCCGGTCGCATGCCGAGGGAGGAGAGGCACAGGACGATTGCCCTGTCGCGGTAGCCGCAGGGGAGGTCGGTCCGGAAGGACGCGAGAAGTCGCCGGTGCTGCTCATCCGACAGGCCACGCGGCAGGGAGGACAGCTGGCGACATGCCGTCGTCGGAACCGCCGCCTCCAGACTGGCATCGCACAGTCCGTGCGCTCGAAGGAATCGGCAGAACGAGCGCACCGACGTAGTCACCTGCTTCATCGTGGCAGCACCGAACCGGCCACCCCCCCAGGGGGCGGGAAGGAAGGAATCTGCTTCGCAGATGCCCACACGAAGTGCAGGAGAGCCTGTTTTCTCGGCCTTGCGGGCATCGAGCACCAGCTCGACAAGCTGGGGGTTACTGGGGGAGTGCGAAGACCCCTTGCTCGACTGACCCGCGACGGCTAGCCTTGGCTCGTCGCCCGCCCGTCTCGTTGTGGGAGCCAAGGCCGGGCGCATGGAGGGCGAAATGAGGCTTGCACTCATGGCCGTAGCGGTTGCCGCGATACTCTCGGGGGTTTCTCAACTTGTTCTCGCCGACTCAACGTCGGGTGGCGACAACTGCAAGGGAAACGGCATGAAGCAGTGGGTCAACGGCGCATGGCAACCATACGATTGGCTCTGCACAGGCCCCTGCGACGATCCAGAGAACTACTCCTGCGTCGAAGTAGGCTACTTCACGTACAATGACCCTGGCATGGGGACAATAGAGGTTCACACGTGTGGTTGCGCGCACTGGCTACTGCAGAGCGACATCCGCCTCGATGGTTACCTCAATCCCGAGACAGGACAGGTCTTCCCGTGCTGCAATACGAGCTCGCTGTGGCAGGAGTCTACAGGAGGCTCGGTTTTGGCAGGCATCGAGTGTCTTGGGCAGTGCAGTGGCACCGCCTGTCCGTCTGGAGAGTGCGAGAGTGATCCGCCCGCGCCGGGCAACCCGCCGGGCAATCCCCCGGGCTTCTGGTTCTTGAACTGCCACTGCGATTGACTTGCCCCGCGTACCCTCTCCCCCCACCAAGGAGGGGCGGGGGCGCGCATCTCACCGGCCGCCGTTAGCAACTGGGGACAGGTGATGAACCGCCACACGCAGAAACTTCTCCTTGTTGCGGCGCTCCTCGTGGGCGCCGCATTCGCCGCGTGGATGAATGCTGACGCGTTTGCGCCCCCGGTAGTGGACACAGTCGTGTACCGTCACCAGGACCAGTGCTATGTGCGAGACCCTCTGCTGCGAGGTCGACGAGGGGCGGGATCCCGCGACGCTGATCTTGAAGTGAGGACCTACCCGACGGGGTTGACTGTGCGAACTCTTGACGCCAACAACCGAGCACCAGTCTCGGACGTTCGCATTGACATCGAGAGAAACGTCGATGCGTTTACACAACGTTTGACTCATGTTCAAGAGAACCGCACAGCTTATGTGTCGAATGAGGAGGGGGAAGTCCGCATGCCGAGCCCAGAGGGAGGTGCTCGCTTGGTCGTCGCCCGCAAATCGCACTACGCGACGGCGACACATCTGATCTCAGCATCGCAAGTGGATCTCACCATCCTACTTGAGCATTGCGGCGTAGCCACCGGATGTGTGCGAACAGAGTCGGGCGAACCGATCGCGGGCGCACACATACGCGCCACGATCGTCGGGAAGCCCTCCTGTGTCCTCGGGTGCCCCGATGCGGAGGTGCCTTCTGCGTTTCGTGAGGAGTGTCGGTCAGACGCCCAGGGTATGTTTGAGATCTCGTTGCGTGAAGATGCCCAGTACCAACTCACTGCCCATGTTGGTGATTACATCTTGGACGAGAAGACTGCCTCAGCACCCCTAGGATCTGCCGGTACATATGCGCGAGCCGGTGACCGACACTTGGACCTGGTGCTACAACTCATCAAGCTTGTGCGGGTCCGCTTTTTGAACGCAGCGACAGGTTCCTACATAAGAGAGGCGCCCGGAGCACCGGCTCTGTTTGTCAACCGCAAATCGACGCACCGCGCCTGGGAGCGCATTCTCGTGTGGTCTCATCGCGGCCCAATTCAGCTTCCTGCATTTGATGCCGCCTCGGCTGTGCGGCAGTACGGCGTGCCGGTTGCTTCGTCAGATACGGCGCGTGCGCGGTTACTAGTTCGCATCCCCGGATTCGAGCCCGTGAACGCTGAGGTGTCGCTGCAGAGTCTCGATCAAGTGAATGTGGGGGACATGGTCAACGAGGTCTATCTAGAGCCGACCCGGGACTCCGCCGTGGTGAGATTCACGCGCGGCGTGGCTGATACTGGAAATCTGGTGCTGGGCGATCCATCTATTGTCAGTGTCCTGCCGAGTGGGTCAGCCACTAGACATCCCGCGATAAGAGTAGCTGAACGTGTGTGGGAGGCTTCCGGGGTGCCGTCGGGCCGAGTTGCCCTGTGGGTCGATGATGGCATAGGATATGGGAAGTGTGAGGATGCGGATCTGGCGCCGGGAGAGGTCCACTATCTGCCAGACTGCGCTCCGCGAAGGGCGGGCTTCTGCGTTACGTTGCTAAGCGAATCAGGTGCAGAGGTTTACGGTGGCGCCGTTTGGTTCTCGCAGTCAGGCAGTGGCATGAACTACCGTGCAATACCCGAAGTGACGCAGTTGCGTGCCTCAGAAGATGGCTCGCGCAGGCTCAGAGTTCCGCAGCGGGTTTCAGGCGGCGAGTATGAGGTCACCGCAAAGCACCCCATCTTCGGCGAGGGGGGGGCCGCTGTACGCGTTCAGGAAGGGGAGTTCAGTGTCGTTCGAATCGTTTTGAAATCGGAGTTTCGCGAGAAATGAGCCTTCTTCAGAGGACAGCTCTGGCCGCCCTATGCCTGCTTCTTGGAATCACCGCCGGCGCGAAGTTGTTTTTCCCGGCGCGCACAGGCCACTCAGGTGGAGCCACACTGGTCGCAATAGTTGAGGCCATCGCCCTCGCTCTTCTTCTGTGGCGCGAGACCCGCGAGGCGACAGCGAGGCTACTGGCCGCTGGCCTTGCTGGGGCCGCAATTGTGACCACGTGGGTGTCCTTCCAGCAAGGGATCCGTTCTCCCTGTGGGTGAATGGGTTCAGTTCCCGTGGGACACGGGATGCAGCTTCTTCTTCAGGGGGCAGCCATCTTGCTCGCACTGCTCGTCCAGGGCGGGGAGGGATGGCGGTGGCGATTGCGCCCATAGAGCCGATTCAAACAACGGGACTTGTGAGGTGACGCTGACGTATAGGGCATTGTATCGAGCCACGTCGCCGTACTGAAGGCGTAGCCGTTCACAGGACTTGAGGCCGCAGAGGGGGATCAGGTAGGTAGAAGGGAGGGTGGCGCCGAGCCGTAGGAGTACGCATCGACGGCTTGGCAGATGAACTGGAACACGGATCGTCCCTGCGCGGCGCAGGTCGCCATCGTGGTCCAGATCCGCTCGCTCCAGGACCGGCCGTTGGTTCCTCGCGTTCCCTGCGTGATCCGGCGATCGATCACGACGTGGCGGATGTAGGCGCGTAGCGCCTCGTCAAGTCGGGCAACTTCACCACCAGTTTGGATCACGCCGATGGCTTGCCGGAGAGCGGCGACAAGCTCCGCGAGGGCCTCACCGTCCCCCAGCTCCCGTGCGAGGAACACCTCCGCCTGCCCGCCTGCTCCCAGCAAGCGGCCCGCTGTCCATGATCGCCCCTTGCTCTCCTGGCGGAAGTACTCGCGCTCCCCGATCTTCACCCGCGCCCTCATCGTGCCTCCCAAGTGATGCTCTCTGCCTGCCCACAATGCCACACCCTGCGTCCGACTTCCTCTAAGGGCACTCTACACAGGATGCCCTCTCCATTTCGCTCGCAAAGCGGACCCCAGGCGCGGCGGCATGTAGCCCCCGATGATTCAGCGGGCGGGAGGGATCTTGGCAAGATCGAGATCGGTGAACGCGTAGCGCACGATCTCGTCCTCCCATGTCGCCGGGACGCGGAGGGTCACGGAAACGGGATCGGCGAGCTGCACGTCGGCCGTTGCGTCGAACGCACTCGTGTACGTCGCAGATGTAAACCCGCCCGACCCGCTGGCGACGGTCGTGGCGAGGCGAGCGCCGTGCGAGTCCACGACGTCGGCTGCGGCGGCGGCCCACCTATGGCTGAGCAGGTTCCACTCGCGCTCGTACCCGGCCAACATCCCGTCCGTAGAGTACGCACTCACCACGACGCCCGTCTCCTCGGCCGTCACCGAGAACTCGAACGGCGGGAAGACCATCCGCTGGGTCTCTCCCAACTGGACATCTGCGACGGTCCGGGTGGTCCAGCCCGTCACGCGGATGAGGCGGAGTTCGACTTCGACTCGCCGCCGGAGCGCGTCCCAGGTCGTCTCCGTGACATGGCCACGAGGGTCGGTTACCGAGTCGACGTTCCACTCGTCATCGTAGCCGTAGGTGGTAGTGAGGTTGAGACCCGCGGGATCGACGCTGACCGTGTAGAGCAGACCGACGTCGTCGCCTGAAGAGACATAGGTGAACGCCGCCTGGGTTCCCTCCTCGTCGGTCGAGGTCAGGACCTGGCCGTAGCCGTTGTAGGAACGGGTGCTGGAGGCCGTCTGGCTTGCTGGATAGGTGACGTCGGGATGGTCGATCTCGGTCACCAGGCCCGCGCCGTTACGAGTGTACGTCGTGACCTCGCCCAACGGATCGGTGTAGGTCGCCACGAAGTTGTTCGAGTAGGTCCACGACTCGACGATGTCCGAGGCATCGGTGTTCGCCGTGTCCGTGGTCTTGCGTCGCCGAGCCGTCAGGTTGTCGCTCCCGTCCCAGGTCAGGTCCACGCGGTTGCCGCGGGGGTAGACGATCGTGATGAGGGACGAGCCGCTGTAGGCGTACGTCGTCACGTACTCCGCCTGGCTGTCGATGTACATCTCGGTCTTTGTGATGTTCTGGCCGGAGAAATGGATCCGGTGGACGTTGCCGTTCCTGGCCTTACGGTCGGTGCGGCCGCCCGTCTGGGTGAAGGTGACGTCGTCGCCGTCCAGGGTGGCCGTGTCGACCTTGCTCGTACCGGTCACCCAGGAGTACTCGAGCCACGTGTTCGAGCGACCGTCTTGCACGTCGGTCAAGCGGTTCGACCCGTCGTACGTGAACGTCGTGGTAATGCCGTACTCCTGATCAGGCGTCACCGGGGTCGTGATGGTGGTGAGGTTCCCGCTCGTGTAGCCGAACGTCCAGCGGCGGCCCGTCGGGTCCTCGATGTAGTCGATGCGATCGTTGCCGTCGTGGTGGATGGTGTAGCTTTTGCCGCGGTCGTCGGTGAAGCCGGTCCAGAGGTAGCCGCTGAAGGTGTAGGTCAGGGCATTGCCGGAGCTGTCTTCGTACACCGAGGGCATGCCGTTGGCGTCGAACTCCCAGACATCGCCGTACTTCCCCTGGATCTCGAAGAAACCGCTCCCGTTCTTGACCAGCGAGTCGTGGATGCTGCAGTCGCTGGTGATGTAGGTGCCATTGTCCAGCGTCCAGGTGGTCATGATGCCGTCGGGGCGCCGGTCGTAGATGACGGTTTCGCTCTGGGTGATTTCGAGCGTCCGCAGGTGGCTGAAGAGCCACCCGTTGCCGAACTGCATGTCCCCGCTGGTCATGGAACGCCAGGTGAGCGAGAGGGTGCAGTCCGTGAAAGGTACCAAGTTCACGCGGCGGCACGTGTTGCCTCCCCTTCTCGCTCGCCGTGCGGAGTTCGGTGGAACACGCGCTGCATGAGTTCGGTCCACCGGCCCGCCTTGAAGTACGCGCGCAGGTGGAGCATGCGCTCGGCGTTCGGTCCGCGCCAGAACATGGAGGGCCCCTTCAGGCGCAGGTTGACGACGCGTCGGATGGCGCTCTCCACCGCCCCGCTGCCCAGCGGGATCCCGCGTCGCTTGAACGCCGCGTAGCGCATACGTCCGTTGCGCGTCTTGAAGTACTCGACCTCCGCACGGATTCTCTTCGCATTGCGCCCGCGGCACAACACCCGGGCGGCCTTCACCACGTCGTCCACCTTGCCCGCCTTCAGCTTGCGGCGCATGTCCCGTACCCAGCGCTTGCGCTTCGGCTCGGACCAACCGGCACAGAGCTCGCTGAGGGCCGTGAGGTGCTCCACTGCATGGTAGAAGTCCGCTACCTGCACGATCCGGGCGGGATCGAGGCCGAGCTTGCGCGCCAGCTCCTCGGCCCGGTGCCAGATCCAGAGGGCTCCGTCGCCCACGAGGATGATCTCGACGGCCTGGGCCGCTCCGCGCAACAGCAGCTCGGCCGCCAGGATCTCGAAGGTGGCATCGGCGTCGCCGAGCGTGCCGTCGTAGAGCATGGGAAGATCGACGACCTTGCGACCCTTCTTGTCGATCACGTAGATGGCAAGAACCTTCGGTTCCCGCCAGGGCGTGCGATAGCGCCGGTGTTTGCGTTTTCCCCGCCGCCCGCGTCGCCCGCCCTCCCGAAGGCGCATGCGACCGCCGTCCACGCTCACCACGATGCGCTTGCCGGCGAACTCGTCGCTGAACACGTGGCCATCGCGCGCCGCGTCCAGGCGGGCCCGTCGTTGCTCCAGGGCTGCGGCGCCCACGTCGAGGGCGATGTCGCGGACCGACTTCTTGTCCAGCTCGATGCCCCGCTCGGCCAACGCCTGGCGTGCCTCGTCGAAGCTGGATCCGCGCACGGTCTGGCGCGCGACCTCGCTGCGCAACGCGGGCGTGGCACGGTGGGCGATCCCGAGCGCCTCCAGCACCGGATAGCAGCCGCTGCCCGAGGGACCGCGACGACCGCTCGCGCGGGTGGGACCCGGACGGCCGCGCAGGTCCTCCATCACGTAGGGGGTCTCGATCCAGAGACGCACGCCGCCGAGGAAGTGGACCGGGGTGCGCCGCCAGCCCCGCGAACGTGTCGGGCGAGGGGCCGACGCCCGCGCCTCGAGGACCGTGCCCGCCACCCAGTTCGCGTCCCGATGGAGGTAGCCGAGCACTCCGGCCACGACGTGGCCGCTGGCCGCCAGGAAGTGCCGCATCAGGGCCTCCTCCAGGGCCAGCAGGGACTCGGGGCCGCGCTGCTCGCTGGCCGTTCGCAACACCTCCAGCACCTCGTCCTCCACGACCGCCAGGGCCTCGCGGACCAGCCGCGGGAGCTGATCACGCCGCTCAGGGATGTAGGCCGGGGCTCCGATCGAGTACGAATGGGCCATTCCCGTGTCCCTCCGGTCCGGGTTGGTGTTGCTACCCCCGGAATCGGTCGGGCACGGGAAGCCCTTTCACATCAACGGGTTACGTCGGTTCAGCGGTCCTCCAGGACGGCGGTGTGGTTGGTACCTTTGAGGGACTGCGCCCTGAGCGAGAAGTTGTGGCGGTCGCGCATGCCCGGCGTGTCGAAGAGGAACACACCGTGGCGCGCCTCCAACGTCCGGTAGCTCACGCCCTCAGGCGACCACTCCGGCGGGCGGGGGCAATCGCACCCGCCGCACGCGCACTCGGGCGAGGGCGAGTTGCTCGTCCAGAAGGGGTCGCCGTAGGAGGCTTCCGCCTGCGGTGCGGGGAGGAGCAGGAAGACGGCCAACGCAAGAAGGGGCAGGACGTAGATGAGCGCGCGACCCGCCCGCCGGTGGGCGGGCTACCGCACGCGCCTCGACCTCGCGCGCATCGCCCTGCGCATCGAGCTCTACGACCTAGCGGAGGGGCATCTGCCCGCCTCGTTGGACGTCCTGGACGTACCCGGGGGCGTCCGGGATCGCCTCGGTGACGGCCCCTACCGCTATCGGCCGGAGGCCACCGGCGCCTTCCTCCTCTACTCGGTGAGCCTCGACGGCAAGGACGACGGGGGACGCGAGACCGAGAACCCGCTCGACGAGGGGGACCTCGTCTGGCGTCGCCCCGCGCGCGGTTCCTGACGGGCAACCGCCGCACGCTCGGAGCGCTGAGAAGCAAGCCCGGAAGCGCGTCATCCTGGCCAGCCACGACGGAGACTTCGAGGCTGCGCGGGGCGCCCCGGGCGGAGGCGGGCGCCGGGTCGGGCTCCTCGGCTTCCGGGCGTGCATGTCGGCGTGCCCCTGGTGCCGCTGCCCGGGATCGAGTTCCACGACATCGAGGACGACGTGCGGGCCTTCGACGGAGGTCCCCGCGGCCGGATCAGCGGGGGGTGTGCGACCACGCCGCGCGATGCAGGCGGAGGATCTGAAGCTCGTATGCCCGTCGTGGCGAGGCAGGCGGAGTCCCGGATGTGACCGTCTCGGCGCTCCGTGCGGTCCTGGTGCGTGGGTGCCACGGGATGCGACCTGGGCCGGATCCCGACGCCGGCCTCGCCGGCGCCCGCCGGGGTCTACCGGCCGCGTCACCCGGAGCGCACCCCCCTCTACCGGGTGCTCGAGGCGCGTTTCGAGGACTACCGGCGGGTGTACGCCGACCGCTTCGAGCCCCAGGCCGGCCCCTGGCGGCCGGAGGTCGAGGAGGGGGTCAACGCCTACCTGGACTGCGGGCGGCTCCACGGGGGCTTTGCGCGGATCCGGTGCCCGAAGTGCGGGGCGGAGCATCTGCTGGCCTTCTCGTGCCGGACACGCAACCTGTGTCCCTCGTGCCAGTCCAAGCGCTCGGCCCTCTTCGGGGCGTGGCTGGTCGAGGCGGTGCTGCTCGACGTGCCCCACCGCCACGTGGTGTTCACCGTTCCCAAGAAGCTCCGGGGCCTGATCGAGAGGGAGCGCGGGCTCCACGGCCTGATGGCCCAGGCGGCGTGGGAGGTGCTGCGGGACGCGTTGGCGGAGGCGGCGTGCGAGCCCAAGGGCCGGGCGGGGGCGGTGACCTCGCTCCAGACCTTCGGCAGCTTCGGCGCTAACTTCCATCCTCATCTCCATGCGATCGTGACGGAGGGTGTGTTCACGCCCGATGGCCGCTTCCACCCGGTGATCTGGCCGGAGGCGGCGGCGCTGGAAGAGGCGTTCCGCCGGCGTTTCCTCGAGGCGCTCGAGGAGGCCGAACGCCTGCGGCCCGAGACGCGGGAGCTCTTCCTGTCCTGGAAGCACTCGGGCTTCTCGGTCGAGGCGACGCAGCGTCTGGGGGCGGGGGAGCGGGAGCGGGCGGCGCGGCTGGCGCGGTACGCGACGCGGGTGGTGGTGGCGACGGGCAAGGTGACGCGCCTGGAGGGTGGCCGGGTGCGGATCGACACGCCGCCGGATCCGCGCACGGGAAGGACGTGGCTGGAGTTGGACGAGCTCGAGTTCGTGCATGCGGTCTGCCAACAGGTGCCGGCGCGGGGGCTGCACCTCGTGCGCTACCAAGGGGTCTACGCGAACCGGCTGCGCAGGGCCTACCGGGAGGCCCGGGCCCGGCTGGTCGGCGCCGTGGTGCCCGGCGGCGCTGTAGAGGAGGCCGCCGTCGACGAGGAGGAGGAGGAGGAACTCCGCCCCGCACCGCCGGGCTCGGCGGAGGCGCTTGGCCGCCAGGCGTGGGCGAGGATGCTGAGGAAGGTCTTCGAGGTGGACCCGCTCGTCTGCCCGCGCTGCCGTCGAGAAGGCGTAACGGTCGAGATGGAGATCGTGGCCTGGATCACGGACCTGGACGTCGTGGACCGGATCCTCAAGCACCGCCGCGAGCGGGGCCTGGAGTCGATCTTCGAGACGCCGCCGGCGCGGGCGCCGCCCGGGGTGTGAGCAGGCTTCAGCTCGGCGGAGGGGCCGTGGGGTCGTCGTCGGAGGCGGCGCGAGGGAGCGGTGCGTCCGCGCCGGCGCCCGGGACCTTGCGTGGCGCGCCGGCGAGGCCCAGAATGGCGCGCATGGACCCGGACGACGTTGGTCGCGAGATCGAGGAGGCCCGGGCAGGGCGCGAGATCACCCTCGCAGGCGGCCCGGGCGACGGGTGGGGAGGATTGAATTCCCGCCTCCTCAGCAGAATCTGTGGGTGAACTCCGGCTCCGGAAGCTCGCCCAGGCGGTGATAGAGGGCCACAGAGGCCGTTCGGAGGCCCCGGAAGCCGTACGACTTTCTGGTGGTCACTTTCGCCTTGCCGTTGAGCCCCTCGACCGCAGCGGCTGAAATCGGCCCTTGGCCCGGAACCAGTTCAGGATCTGCTCCCGATGGTTGCGCAGCATCCGTGCGACGCTGCTTCATCGGCTCCAGCCTCGAGCGCATCGTGCGGGTACACCAGCGGTCCAGGAACTTGCCGGCCCACGCCGGCGAGACGTACTCCCAGAAGCCCTGGAAGTCCTCCTTGAGGAGGTAGGCACGAACGGACCTCAGGTTGTACTGGAGCAGTTCGTCCAGCTTCACCTCCTGCTTCTCCGTCAGGTTCTCCGGCGCTTCAGCAGGCACCACCGGCTCCGCTTGAGGATCGGCTCGTAGCCGTTGCGCCGCATGTCTCTCGCCTCGGACGCCCGCACCTCGTCGATCGCCTTGCTGAAGTGGGCCATGATGTGGAAGCGGTCGAGGATGTTGATCGCCTTCTTGGCCCACCGGGCGATGACTGTCATGTACGGCTTCCACATGTCACTGCACACGAACTGGAGGCGGGCACGTCCGGCCGGTCCGAGCCAGCGGAAGAAGGAGAGCAGCGTCTCCACCTTGCGGTTCTCTCCGATCCACAGCAGGCGCCGGCAGCCCGCGTCGATCTGGTAGACCAGCGTCAGGTAGCGATGCCCACGGCGCAGCGAGATCTCGTCGACCCCGATGGAGCAGACGTTTTGCAGGTTTCGGCGGGCCAAGCCCCACTCCACGGCCGTGGCCACAGCCCGGAACACGGTGTCCCAGCTGGCTCGAAAGGCTCGGGCCACGTCCGTCCACGTCATGCGCTTCGCCCAGGACGCCAGGAACCAGGCGTAGGTCTTGGTGAGGTGGTTCTTCCCCGTGCCCCACGGGACCTTCTCCACCGTGACCCCGCAGTTCGGACACGCGACCCGACGCATCGCGTAGACGAAGAACACCAGGAAGCCCCACAGGGGCACGAACTCGAAGCGGCGAGGCGGCAAAGTGTCGTAGCCCGGTCTGGGACGATCGCAGCCTGAGCAGATGGCCTTCCCATTCGCCCGAGGCTGAATCTCGACATCGATGGCCGGTCCACGCTCCGTCTCGACGAACTCGGCCGTGCCGTAGACGAAGGACCGATGCTTCTCGATACGGTTCAGGATAGTCTTGAGCTGCACCCTGCGCGCTCCCGGCTGACGTGTCGCAACGCACAGCATCGGGCCCGGGGCCGACGGCCCCGGCGCAGGGTGTCTTTCGCATCCTCATCGCTGGTGGCCGGTGCGGCCCCCTCCGCGGCCTGGGCTCGGCAGCCCGGCACACTCCTCTACACCACTCTTCCTTCCCGCCTCACCCCTCACCCCCGGATGGGGGTGAGGCGGGAAGGACGGCGGCCCATGCGCCCTCTTCTTCCGGTCCGGGCGATGGAGCGGCTCAGGTCACCCACGAATTCTGCGGGGGACCCGAATTCCCTATCCGTCCAGATCGGTGGGCGCGCAGGCGGTGCGGTAGGTGCAGCATTGGGGACCTGGGGGGGGCGCGCCGCTGGCGCTTGGGCAGGGACCAAACTCGGTGGCGCGGGGGGAGCTTCTGTGGGCCGGTAGGTATGCTGATTGGAGCAGGACTCGGTGCCCTGGGCGGGTTCTTCGTGGGAGAGAAAGTCGGTGAGCTATTCGACTAGTGGGGCGTTCGCGGGGCGATTGTGCGTGGGTCAATTCGAGGCAGGAGATCCCACGTTGCAGATGTCTCGAGGACGGGTGCGTTCGCCCCAGGCAGCGGTCATACCATACACGTGCTTGGTGCCACCCCTCAGGACGCTGGAATCGGGCGCACAACGCCTGTTGGAGTGAAGAGATGCTTAGCGGTCATCCGAGAGCGTGGTTGGTCTGGGGCCTTCTTGCGCTTCTGATATGGTGCTTCTGTTACGCGCTCTTCCGCTTCGCGGTGGGTCTTCCCGCGGCGGAGGCAACGCGCCTTGCCTCCGCTGGCCTCCTAGGGTCGGTGATCGCCAATCTTCTCCTTGCCCTGCGCCGGCGACCGCCGCGGGCGCGCGATAGTGAGTAGGGGGCCGATGTTCCCTACCCGATGGCCGCACCCAGCCGGGGGCTCCGCGGGGTCCCCGGTCCTACGACCACGCCCAGTTGGTCCCCATCCGCCTCAGATTCACCGCCAAGCACACCAGGTTCGTACGCGTCCAGTGATGGCATGTTCCCCCGTTTGCGATCTCGTGGGAGTCTCTCGACCTGGAGGTGTTCGTGGCGAGCCCGCTCGGCGCGACGCCATCCCGGGTGACGCCGCGAAGCGCAGCATGACCGTGTCCTCCCATCTGCGCGGGGGCGCATCGCAGGCGAGGCACGGCACGGGGGGGGGGCGCCCTGCTCCCCCACCGGCCCTCAGTCGCGCCCTGGGGCGACACGGCGCGGGCGGTCGAGAAGGGCGGACCTGGCCGGCGACCAAGGCACTCGCGGACGTGTCCACGCCCGCCCAGGACGCGCATTTGGCGCAATAGGCGCAAGGACGCGCAACGAGCGCAGCATAGTAGGCGACATAGTGGACTTCGCCGACCGACGTAACCTACGCCTATTCCGCGACTTAGTGGTTACGCGCGCCGGCCTGTCAAGCCGGAGGTCGCGGGTTCGAGTCCCGTCACTCCCGCCATTCGCATCCTGCGCCTCGTTGCGCGTCCTTGCGCATCTTGCGCCCCGTTGCGCGTTTACGGCGCCCCGGATCCACCCCTGCCCGGGAGCCCCCAGGAGCCTACGTTCGCGCAACAAGCGCACTTAGGCGCAACGAGACGACATACGCGAAGCCTAGTTTCGGTCATAGTGGTCGCCGGCGCGGGCCGCGGAGCCCTGTTCCAAGCGGGCGTCGGGTTGCGCGCTGTGGTCGGAAGGCCGGCGCTCGTTAGCCTGACATCGGGCCGCGAAACGCAACCGATCCAATGACGCGCGGGGGACGCCGCCGGGAACCACCGGGACTTCACGCTGGACGCGAACGGGAACGTCACGACGCTCTCCGTCACGGACATCTCCCTCTCAGTCTCGGCGCCGGTCCCGTGACCTCTCCCCTCGCTGGACCCGCCCCTGGCTCCTGCTCGCCCGCCCTCGGTGGACCCCAAGGCGCCCCCTTCGGTTCTGGGGTCCCACGTCCCACGAAGTTTGGCCCCGATCTGGTACCTGGTACGCCAGCCAGCCAAGTCGGAGGGGGCATCTCTGGGTCGCCTGCTGGATGGGTCGGCGGCGGGGGCGGTAGCGGATTCGTTGGCCCACCCCGGCCGGCAGAGGTCATGCGTTGACCAAGGCCCGGTCCCAAGGGGTGCCTCAGGGCGCGACGAGGTCGCGGCACGGCGCGTCCCCTCCCGCAGCATGGCCCGCAGAGGCGTCGATTCAGTGCTGGGATTGACGACAAGGCCCTGGAGTATAGGCTCGCGTCTGGCGATTCGAGGTGGCCCCCCTACAATGGCCGACATTGACGATCTCATGGAACGCGCGGCCATGCTGCGCCGAGAGGGCCGGCTGCCGGAGGCCATCCGACTGCTGCAAGAGGTCGTGGCCAAGGACCCCCTGTCCCAGGAGGCCTGGGCGGGGCTTGCCTTCATGCAGAATCGCAGTGGGCTCGTAGCAGAGGCGAGGGGATCACTAGATCGGGCAAAGCAACTCCCAGGTGAGACCGAGGCCCTCCTGCTTGCGGAGAACGTCGTTCTCGTTGCCGAAGGGCGCGTCCAAGAGTCGCTGAAGCCCGCGAGAGCTCTTGTGAACCGCTACCCCGACACCCGCGCCTATTGGGGTATTCTGGCGGGGGGACTCATAGCTTCCAGCATGTGGGCTGCTGCCATCGAGGTCTGTGATGAGGGCATGGCGCGAAACGGGGAGAGCGCACCCTTGTACGTGAGTCGAGGCCTTGCGCTACTGGACATGGATGCGGTGGAGGGCGCGGTGCAATCGTTCTGTTCCGCGGTCAGGCTGGCTCGGGGTACGGGAAACAAGCGAGAGTGCCTATATCTCGTATTGCTCGCGGATGCGCTGTCCAAGCGCGGCAAACGCGGCAGTGCCACGCGGCTCCTGGAGATTGCCCTGCGAGCTGATAGGAGCGTCCCAGACGGACTCTACAACCTCGGCGAGCAGCTGCGGCGGGACGATCCCAACCGTGCACTAGACTTCTTCCGCGCGGGACACGCCGCGGATCCGCAAGACCCACTTCCTCTTCTTGGAGTGGGATGGGTCTTGAACAGGCTCCAGCAGTTCGCGGACGCAGAGGGAGCTATCCGCGAGGCCCTCCAATTGAGTTCAGGGGCGGGGTGCTGGGGCCATATTCTTCTCGGTGAGAGTCTCGCTGGACGCGGGAATCCACGGAACGCTGGCAAAGAGTATGGCCGGGCAGTGCAATGCAGTCCCCGTAGCCCAGCGGCGCTATACATGCATGGGCACTTCCTGCTTCGGCAAGGGGATCGTGCGGGAGGCAATGAACTTCTCCGTGCTGGCGAGGACCAGGAACGCAGGCATCCAGGCGACGTATACGACCTGATGGCGCACCTTTGGGACTCAGGCCGGGAGGCCGAAGCCGCGAGGGTGATGCGGCGACAACTTGTTAGGGGAGGGCATGTCCCGTACCGAGCGTACATTCGCGACAGGCTATCGCGACTGGCTCTCAGGCCGTAGGAATGCACGTTACGGCATACCTGGATCCCCCGGAGCACGCGATTGTCCTGTGTGTCGACGAGAAATCGCATGTCCAGGGCTTGGAGCGCACCCAGCCGGTATTGCCCATGCGCTCCGGCCAGGTCGAGAAGAACACGTGGGACTACGTACGCCATGGCACCACGACGCTCTTCGCGGCCCTCGACCCCGCATCCGGGCACGTGATCGGCAGCCTGCATCGTCGGCACCGAACGCAGGAGATCCTCAAGTTCCTCAAGAAGATCGACGTGGAAGTGGCCGATCACTTTGATGTCCATCTCGTGCTCGACAACTACAAGACGCACAAGACCGAGGCCGTGAATCGCTGGCTCTTGCGCCATCCGCGGTTCCAGCTCCACATCATCCCGACTTGCAGCTCCTGGCTGAACCTCGTGGAGCGTGGGTTCGCCGAGCTCACGAGGAAGAAGCTCCAATGCTCATCCCACTTGAGCGTGCAACGAGTCGAACGGGATCGCCGCGCGTGGATGGAGATCAGTAATGAGGAGGTGGACGGCAAGGCTGTGTATGACCTTGAAGGCCGGTGCGAAGGGGGCCTTCTCACGTTCGGAGGCTATGAGCCAGGCCGCTACAAGATCTGGCTCGACACTCCATCTCACGCGCCGCTTACGCTTGGAACACGGTTCCTGGGGCGTGGCCTGACCGACCTTGGGCGCGCCGCTCTGCTCAAGGGTGCTTCGGTTCGCGTGCGCGTCCTGGTTCCCGATGGGCAGTCACCTCCACGACTGACGCTGCTTGCATCGTATGCGGGCCCGCCTGCATACGTGCGCTCAATGGACGGTCGTGGAGAATCTGTGGTGATGCTGGGAGGCCTCGGCCCCGGGCGGTGCACGTTCAGCGTCGGCGGCATCATGGAGGCACCGGGCGCCGCATCGCAGGAGGAGATCCTGGATGTGGCTGGCGACGAGGTGATCGAACGCACAATTGACCTTCGGTAGGTGTCCAACCGACACTCCACTCTTCGCGGCGTGCTACTGCCTGGCCCACGATCCATCACCTGGGCCTATGCTGGTGAGTGGCCGGGGTCTAGCCAGGCGGTCTCCGCGCCGCTTCGATCTTCGCCACGTCCTCCGCCGTGTACGGCGCTACGTCGAATCGGCGCCCGCAGATGTCGGTCTGTGAGGTGCGTCCCATACTGCCACGCGGCGCGGGCAGCGCATCGGCCCCTGGTCGCAGCGTGTCCAACTCAGGCTCAGGCGCGACCACAGGGTTAGGGGCGCAGGACTACGTCGCGTGCGCCCGGCGCAACACCCAACGCCTCGGCCTGCCACACGACCTCGCCCGACGCGCGCGTGGCGCGGACGCGGAGATCCACGAACGGTGCAGTGATGCCTCGCAGGATGAAGCCCGAGCTGTCACCCCGTGCGGTTGCGACGACGCGTCCGTCCACGAGCGCCTCGACGGTGTAGACGGGCACGAAGCGACCGCCACCCAGAGCCAGTTGGCCCTGGATGTCGTTGGGCCCGAGGGCGCGGAAGAGCTGCTCGCCGTCGCCGGGCTGGGCATTCATGCGCAGGACTACGTGCGAGTCCGCGCCGATCGTGCGGAACTCGACTGCGTAGGCGTTGAGTGGCCGGGACTGTCGCAGCTCGAAGCGACCCTCGGCATCGGTTACGGCCCTGGCCTCGTCCGGTCCGTCGCCGCAACTGCACTCGCAGCCGGCAAGGGGGCGCCCGTCGGCGTCGATGAGGCGGCCGCGAATGCGCAGGTTCCCCTTCATCGCGAGCACGAGCGCACCCGTGGAGCCAGACAGCGCCAGATCCTGCCGGAGATCGGGCCAACCCTGCGCCTTCGCTGTGACCTCGTAGTCACCCGCCGCGAGTCCCTCCACGACGAAGCGCCCCTCTGCGTCGGCGAAGACGACTCGCGAACCATTCGTGCGGCGTAGACGAGAGGCTTGGTCGCCACCCGCCTGATCGTCGTCCACGCGCGGCATCACATGCACCAGCACCCGGGTCGGGGGGGTTGGCCCTGTGACCATGCCGCGAAGGACGAGATCCGCATGGAGCACGCGCAGCGCCCCGAGATCGACCACGTCAAGGTCCGCCGATGGCGTCACCGCATCCACACCCTGAAGGCCGGGTGTACGGCACGCGACGACGTAGACGACCGATCGCCCACCAGCCGCGACCCGGTAGGCACCGGTCGCGTCGGTCACGACCTCGTGGACCTCGAGCGGGGCTCCTCGGTCGCCGTACCCGCGCACCTCTAGCCCGGATTATTCGTGAAGAGGGAGAAGCGGGCACGGCGCTTGCCGTCTAATCGTTTGTTCGTACGCGTCCGGTGATGGCATGTTCCCCCGTTGGCGATCTCGTGGGAGCCTCTCGACCTGGAGGTGTCCATGGCGAGAACGCGTAGCGTACAGAAGTTCCCGAGGCTTCGCGGAGCGGCCCGTGCCCACGCGGTGGGCGAGGTGCTGGGACAACGACGAAGAGACGCCAAGGAGCCGTGCCCGCGTGTCCCATTCTACTCGACAGTCCGTCCTCTTGCCTGACGTGTTCCTCAAGCCCGTCGTGGCCCAGTTCGACGCCGCGACGCAGTCCTCGGACGGAGGCCTTCTGCTGCTGGGCGCGTGTGATCGCCAGGTCGGACTCACCGACGCGATCTGCGCCGAGTTCTCCGATCGCCGCCAACGTGGAAAGGTGGACCACGAACTGTCCGACATGTTCCGCCAGCGGATCTACGCCATCGCTGCGGGGTACGCGGATGGGAACGACGCTACCATCCTGCGCCACGATCCCGTGTTCAAGATGCTCTGCGACCGGGATCCGGAGACGGGCGAGGCCCTGGCGTCGCAGCCCACGCTCTCGCGCTTCGAGAACGCTGTCGGGCCCCGCGAGGTCGTTCGCGCCCTGCGGGCCTTCGAGCAGGGCGCCATCGAGCGCCTGGCTCAGCGACACCCCGAGGCCCGCCGTGTCGTGATCGACGTCGACGCCACCGTCGATGAGGCCCACGGGCAACAGTCGTTCTGCTTCTTCAATGCCTTCTACGACGCCCACTGCTTCCTCCCCCTGCTCGGCTTCCTCACGGTGGACGGGCACCCCGAGCAGCATCTGTTCTCGGCGCGGCTGCGGCCCGGCATCGGCGCCGGACGTCGCGGGCTCATCCCGCTTCTGCGCAGATCGATCCGGCACCTGCGCCGGGTACTGCCCGGGGCCAAGATCCTCGTGCGCCTGGACGGGGGCTTCGTCAGCCCCGGCCTGCTCGACGCCTTGGAGGATCTGCGGGTGCAGTACCTGCTCGGGTTGCCCTCGAATTCTGTCCTGACACGCCGTTCCAAGCGGTTGCTCCGCGGTCTACGTGGCTCCGTGCGAAAGAGCAAGGCGGCCGCACGCCGCTACGGTTCGCTCAGCTACAAGGCACGCAAGTGGAGCCGCGAGCGGCGCGTCGTGGTGAAGGCGGAGGTCCTTCCGCCCCCTCCCACGGCCAAGAAGCGCGGCACCAAGGTCAACATGCGCTATGTCGTCACGAACCTGAAGACGACGCCCCGGCACGTGTACGAGAGCGTCTACTGCGGCCGCGGGGACTCGGAGAACCGGATCAAGGAGTTGAAGAACGACCTGCAGATGGACCGGACGAGCTGCTCGTCGTTCACGGCCAACCAGCTGCGCGTGCTGATGACGTCGGCCGCGTACGTGCTCTACCAGGAACTGCGCGGGCACATGGCAGCGAGCGAACTAGCACGCGCGCAAGTACACACCCTGCGGTTGAAGCTCGTAAAGATCAGCACGCAGGTCGTGCGCTCCGTTCGCAGGATCGTCCTGCGGATGCCGCGATCGTGTCTGTCACAGACCGCCCTATGAAGGCCACCGCGAGTTCGGCCAAGCTGGGCCACCTCGCGGAGGTCTGATCGGGCCCGCAGTTCGGCCAAGCTGGGCCAGGTCGGTTCGGCCAAGCTAGGCCAGGCCAGTTCGGCCAAGCTGGGCCACCCCGGCCCCCTCCGCGAGCGGAGTCCTTCCGGGCCCGCCAAGCCACCCTCCTGGGTTCATCCACGACCCAGGAGGCGCTTGATGGCAGCGAGGAGGACGGACGTGCACCGGTTGCAGGAGGTGGTGCGGCTGCACCGGATGGGGCTGAGCGGGCGCAAGATCGCGCGGCGGCTGCGGATGGGGCGGGACACGATCGGGCGGGTGCTGGAGGCCTTCGGTCGGGCGGGGCTCCTGGCGGGCGATGCCGGCGATCTGCCCGAGGCGCCGGCGCTGCGCGCTGCCCTGGAAGCCGCCCATCCGCCGCGTCCGGCGCCGCAGCAGACCTCGAGCATCGAGCGCTGGCGCCAGGCGATCGAGTACCAGTGGAAGGAGAAGCACGCCCAGCCGACGGCCATCCACGACTGGCTCCGCCTTCGCGATCCGGACTACACCGGGAGCCTCTCGGCCGTGAAGCGCTTCTGCCTGCGACTGGCCCGCGAGGCGGGTCCCTCGCCCGAGGACGTGGCGATCCCCGTGGAGACCGCCCCCGGCGAGGTGGCCCAGGTCGACTTCGTGCACGCCGGCCGGGTCTACGACCCGGATCGGGGCGTGCCGCGCCGCGCGTGGATCTTCGTGATGACGCTGGGCTACAGCCGGCACATGTTCGTGGACCTGGTGTTCGACCAGAAGGTCGACACCTGGCTCCGCCTCCACGTGCGGGCGTTCGAGGCCCTGAGGGGCGTCCCGGCCGTCCTCGTGCCCGACAACCTCAAGAGCGCGGTGATCCGCGCCGCCTTCGGTGTCGACGACGAGCTGACGCTGAACCGGAGCTACCGCGAGCTCGCCCGCCACTATGGTTTCCAGATCGACCCGACCCCTCCGCGAAGTCCGCAGAAGAAGGGGAAGGTCGAGCGGTCCGGCCGGTACGTGAAGGGCAGCTTCTGGCAAACGCACACCTCCGTCGACATCGAGACCGATCGCCGGGCGCTGAGGACGTGGAACACGGAGGTGGCCGACAAGCGCATCCACGGCACGACGGCGCGCCGCCCGGGCGAGGTCTTCGAGACGGAGGAACGGGCGGCGCTCGGGCCCCTGCCGCCCGAACCGTTCCAGATGGTGATCTGGAAGCGCGCCACGCTCCATCGCGACGCCCACGTCCAGGTCGACGGTGCCTTCTACTCCGCGCCCTGGAAGCTCATCGGCTCACGCCTCGAGGTGCGGATCGCGGGCCCGTCGGTGACGCTCTACCTGGGCGACGACCACCTGTGGACGCACGCGAAGGCTCGGCGGGGTCAACGCCGGACGGTGGAGGCCCACCTTCCCGAGCACCGGGCACCGCTTCGACGGCGCAGTCGCTCCTTCTGGCTCCACAAGGCGGCCGGGCTGGGAGAGGACTGCCGGCGGCTGGCCGAGGCGATCTTCGAGGCCGACGACGTCCTGCTCCAACTGCGCAAGGTCCAGGCGGTGGTGACCTACCTCGAGGACTTCCCGGCCTGCCGGGCCAACGCCGCCGCGCGCCGGGCGCTCCACTACCGGTGCCTCACCTACGGAGGCCTGAAGAACATCCTGACCAAGGGGTTGGACCTCGAGCCGCTCGACGACGAGGGCCCGAAGCGGGACTGGGCCAGCGGCTCCCGCTACGCGAGGGATCCGGCCCAGTTGCTGCTGGCGTTGAAGGAGAACGAGGATGCCGACCCCGAATGAACTCGTGCCCGTGCTCAAGCGCCTGCGCCTCTCCGGCCTGTTGGAGACGCTGGACCTGCGAACGCGCGAGGCCGTCGACGGCGACCTCACCCACGGCGAGTTCCTGCTGCGTCTCTTCACGGACGAGGTCGAACGCCGGGAGAACAAGCAGCTGGAGATGCGCCTTCGGCGCGCGAACTTCGACGGCGTCAAGCGGTTGGACGACTTCGATTGGTCGTTCAACCCGAAGATCCCCAAGGCCAAGATCATCGACCTGGGCACCTGCCACTTCGTGGCGCGCCACGAGAGCGTGCTGCTGCTCGGGCCCACGGGCGTGGGGAAGAGCCACGTCGCCAAGGCGTTGGGGGAGCGGGCCTGCCGAGCGGGCTACCGCACGCTCTGCATCTCGGCCCACCGCATGCTGGGAGACCTGCGGGCGGCCCGGGGCGACCGCACCTACGACAAGAAACTGCTGCGCTACACGAGCCCGGACCTCCTCCTCGTGGACGACCTGGGCCTTCGGCCATTGGAGGGGGACGAGCCCATCGACCTCTACGAGATCATCCGGGCACGCTACGAGCGGGGGGCGATGATCGTGACCTCCAACCGTGCCCTCGAGGAGTGGTACGGCCTCTTCCGCGACGACCTCATGGCGTCGGCGGCCATGGACCGCCTCCTCCATCACGCCCACGTCGTGGCGATGGAGGGCGACTCCTACCGCAACCCGCCCCGGGGACGGCGAGCGGCGTGAGGAGCGCTGCGGGCCGCCCACCCCTCCACGGAACCCCGGATCCGTGCCGCGAGGGCGGGCCTCACGAGGGGGATCCGACCATCGAGAGGGACGATCCAGACGCGGATCGGGTGTGTCGAGGCGTACGACGCCTCCCCGCCCGGCCCCCGAGGCCGGGTGCCGGGCCGGGCGGGGAGGCTCGAAACGTGTCGGGGGGGACCCAGTGGCCCAGCTTGGCCGAACTGTGCAGGATGCCCGGGACCGGCTTTTCCGAGCGCCTCCCCCTCGCCATTCCAGACGGGGGGGCCATTCCTCCAACCCGGTTCAGGGTGGCCTTGCTTGGCCGAACTGAGGGTGGCCTCGTTTGGCCGAACCTTGACAGTGTCCGAGTGCGCCGCTCTGGTGCAAGCTCGCCCGCCAGCTGCACACGGTGGGCTCGGGGTAGCACGCGCCGGAGGCACCGGCTTCGCCGTTCACATGTCCAGACCCTGGGGGCGGTCTGCCCCTACCAGCCGCCGACTGGGCCCGAGCGACCCGAAACGGGCTCCGATCGCCCTCGATGGAGGAAGACAACGTCCCCGACGCAGCCCTGAGGTGGGCAAGGTACGTCGTGGCGGGGCGACGGAGGCCCGATCGACCGAAATCCTGCTCCGAAGACCCTCGCTCGTGAATAGTCCGGGCTAGGCGTTGTAGCCAAGGAGCAGCCACTGCTGCCCTTCCCCTTCGCCCTACACTTGGCCGACATAGACAGATCCCCGGATATCGTGTGGACAGATGACCAGGCAAAGAGGGCTGGACTTGCCCGTGAGGTTCTTGCCGCCCTGAGGCGAGAGGATGGCAGCCTGCCTGAACGCGCATCGCTTCTCGATGCTGCGGACGTTGAGTCTCTTCACTATGAGGATCGATCTGGGAGGATTTACGGTGACCTGCGCTTGTCGATTCGGAAACACTGCAGTGTCCGCGTGATGTTCGAGGCATACCTTAGAGACGATCAGTTGGCGGTGCTCAGTCTCTGGCTTCCAAGTAGCCCACACGGCGCGCTTCTCCGCATTGACGGAAACTGGCAACTGTTGCTTGTTTGGGGTTGGGCTGGACGGTAGCGGGCTATCCTATCTTGGGGGCGGTTGTTGATCGTATGCACGCGCCCTGTGGTGGCACGCTCCCGCGGCTCTTCCAACGGGACTGGGACCTGCTGCTCGAGTGCGCGTTCCAGGACGGGCGCGTGGTCGGCCACCCCGATCCGGTCACGTCGAAGGCGGTGCCGCTCACGCGGCGAATCGAGGCGTTCCTCCGGCGGACGCCGCCCCACGACGCGACGGACCCACCCCGGCTCTCCGCTCGCAAGGACGCGGGCTGGACCGCGCAGCGTTCTATCACTGCGCGTGCACGGCCATGGAGGACGCGGCGCTCGGCCATACCAAGAAGCGCGACGCGATCAAGGCGCGCCGCGACGCGCTCTTTGCAGCGTTGGTGCGCTTCGGGCTGGCGACGCCGTACGTGGGGCGGCGACCCCGGGAGAGACCCGAGCCACCCCCGTGCAAGCAAGCCCGGAAAGGGGTAGACTCCCCCTGTGCGGATGCACGAGGACCATGAACGAGTTCAACACGACATCCGGCACGCCGTGGACGACCACGACGGCTCGGCCGCGCCCTTCAAGCGGAAGGGTTTTCTGGCATTGGTAGCCCTCAGGTGTATGATCGGTTCCAGATCAGAGCGAGGAGTGCCGTCGGATGGGTTTGTGCGATCTGTGGGAGACGGCGAGGCATTCGACCGCCCTGGGACGCGTTACCTGGGCTCACAGGGAGCCAAGAGGGAGATCCGAGGGTCGCTGCGAATATCCTAGCTACGCAATGGTGGTCGCAGATGACACACGCGCCGGAAACTGGTCTGAGGCCCAGCGCCGGTGGCAGTGATGGGGGATTGCGGCCGGTTGCGCCTGGTCCCTAGGTGGCTCGGTGGCGCTTGTTAGAAGATGGGGTCGATGTCCAGGAAGAGGAGACGAGAGAGTGCGGTGGATCACGCAAGAGCATGTCCGCAGGCCATCCTGGATGGTGGCTCTGTTGCCCCTGTTTGGGATGCTGTGGGCTCCTGGGTGTGGGCAATCGCGTGACGCAGGCGGAACTGTGGACCGAGCGACCATCGTCGCCGCGCTTCAACAGGCCACGGAGTTCAAGGTAGGCGCGCTGAAGAGGCTGACGCGCGAGCCTCCCATTCTCCGTACGACTCCGCTTGCTCCCTTCCCCTTCGTGCTCCTGTTTGCAGAGGCTGAGAGATCCCCGGACATTCGGGTTGCCGATCATCCTGCGCAATCGGGTGGCATTCTCTCAGCGCTGCTCCGGCTCGTGAAGGAGCACTCGGGAGGCGTGATGCCAGAGACTGCATCGATGCTGAGCGTTGCGCGCATGGGCGACTTGCAGTTCCACAATACTGGCGGGCGCATTCTAGGGACGCTCGATGCACACATCGGGGAGGGATACACGGTTCATCTTGCATTCGAGGCCTACAGATCTCCAGTGGGCGTGCGCGTGCTTGAGATTCTGTTGCCGACGAGCGGGCATGGCGCCGTCCTTCGAGCTGACGATCGCTGGGAGCTCCTGCTACCTGGGAGTGCTGCGCTTGGCCCTGGGAAGTAAGGGAGTGTCCGTAAATGCAGTTGAAGTTTCTGCCAGCCGATTCAATGGGGCGTGGTCGACATCTCCGCCATGCGCCGGCGCTACCGCGGTGTGCGCCGGGTCCTGAACGAGCGTGCGCGTCGCCTCTGGGCTGGCAGCGACGCCCTGGCGGCGGGGCGGGGTGGCATCCGAGCCGTCATGCGGGTGACCGGTCTCTCCTACACGCTGGACGGCTTGGGCAACCGGAGCCAGGTCCTGACCACGCCGCCCACGCCCCCGTCCACGGTGACCTACGCCGCCGATGTCGTGAACCAGTACACGGCCGTGGGAGGGGTCGCCCGGACCCACGACAACAACGGGAACCTGAAGGACGACGGGACCTACGTCTTCTCGTACGACTTCGAGAACCGACTCGTCCAGGTCCGCCAGTCCGGCACCCTGACCCTGATCGCCGACTACCACTACGATGCGCTCGGGCGTAGGGTAGAGAAGGTGCTGGCCGCCGGGACCACGACCCGCTACCTGCTCGACGGCGTCGAGGTCGTCGAAGAGTACGACGCGGTGGGGAACTGGCAGGCCCGCTACGTCTACGAGGACGGGATCGACCACCCGCGGTGCATGGACCGGGCGGACATCGCGGACGTGAACGGGAACCAGAACACCACCGAGGTCCTGCGGTTCCACTACCACCAGCGGGCGCTGGGGTCGGTGACGGAGGTGACGCAGCCCACGGGGGCGGTCGTCGAGTGGGTGACCTACGATGTCTACGGGCAGCCCACGATCCGCGACCAGCAGGGGAACGTGATTACGCAGAGCGCCATTGGGAATGCGTACCTTTACACCGGGCGTGAATTTGATGGAGAGAATGGGCTCTACTACTATCGAGCGAGGATGTACGACGCTGTTACCGGCAGGTTCCTCCAGAGGGACCCCGCGGGGTACGTTGATGGGCCGAACGCCCTAGCCTACGCTCAGTCGGCCCCTATACGCTATACAGATGCGCTGGGCTTGGAGTCTGGGTCCGTCAGGAGGGCGCGTCAGCTGGCTGAGAAGGCTCAGAAGAAAGCCGATGAGGCGGCTGCGCATGCTGAGGCGGTGTGGGCGCAGCACAGCGCCGAGATCAACAAGCGAAGGCAGGAGTTCGACGACCTCAAGAAGAAGCTCGACGAGTTGCGGGCGCGCGGCCCGAGGACTCGCTGTGTAAACGGGCGGCGGTTGTGGCGGGAGGAAATCGAGGACCTGGAAAAGCAACTCAGGAATGCGGGAGTTGCAGTGGCAAACGCCCTCGCACCGGTCGAGGAAGCTGACGCGGCTGCCTGGCATGCCCAAGAGTTCGCCAATCAGCTAAGTCACACGTACGCGGAGCTTGCAGCCCAGGAGAGGAGTGACAACTCCGGTGTACTTGGTATGGCCCGAAATGCGGTTCGGGAATCGGCGCTGCGCCAACTTCCATTCCTGGGCACACTCTTCCTAGCACACGACTTCGGGTTGCCAACGCCCGATGCGGTGGGGTTCAACGCGCAGGCCAGCGTTGGCTTTCATGTCATTGGACTCAACCTCCACTTTGACATGGCAAATCCCGCGAACACTGGTCTCTACACGATAAACGGGCCGGCGCTAATTGCCGGTACTCCGGGCGCCTCCCTCACATACTACGTAGCCGAGGGCACCGCGGGTGAGGATTGGGGGGAAGGTCCCTTCTTCTGCGTTGAGGGAACCGCCGGTACGTATGCTGCCGGAGGCTTCTATAGTCCCGAGAGTCATATCAGTGGAGTGGAGGGCGGGGTTGCCACGCCAGGCGTGTCTGGGGGAATGTCAATTTCAGAATTTCCGGAGGATCGGCCAATGAGCCCCAAAGGTTGGTTGCTAGTGGGAGTCGTCGCTGCGGCCTGCGTTGGACTGGGTGCGCTGCTGCTTGGTGGAGCAGTTGGTGACGCCGGTGCTGCTACGGAGGCGTGGTTTCGCGCCCTAGCGGCCGGTGATGCAGATCAACTTGAGGCAATGAGGCATCCAGCATGGGAGTACGGTGACGTAGACAAGAGGAGGCTCGCCGAGAGCGTCCGTGCGTTGAGATCCCACTTGGGTAGCTTTCTTCGTGTAGAGGGCTGCGTCACTTCGCAGAGCACGCACAGGGGGGGAACCCAGGTACGGTGTTCGCTACGGTTCGCGAAGGGGTCTGCCAAGGGGGCTGTGGTCTTGCAGGATGGCAGGGTCGTGCAGTATTCACTTTCTTCTACTCTACTGCCACGAGATTGGCTGCCCAAGCCAATGGACACGGAAGCGTGGCAGGCGCAGGGATCGAGAATCCTGAAGGAGTGCTGTTGGGGCGAGGTGAAGGATGCGTACTCTCATATGGGACCGCTCTTTCAAAAGGACGTCTCGTTCCAGGCGTTCTCCGGGAACCTGGCAGCAGTACGCGAGGCCCTCGTCGAGGGCGGTAAGGTGGAGATTATCTCCGAGTCATGGGACCGCGACACGGACTCGCTCAGACTCATTTACGATATTGATGCGTCGCCGCATAGGGTAGAAGCTGAACTCACGTTCTGGATCGGCATGGCCTTCAGTAGTCCCACTAGTCTCAGCTTCTCGGCTGGGCCTCCGTGATTCACGTTCGACTCACCGATCGCCTCCGCCGGCGCGGGGGAACCCCAGTGGCTCTCCACGAGAGAGGAGTGTGGTGATACAGCGGTCCCTGGATGCTGGAGGGAGAGTATCAGTCGCCGTTGCGTGTGCGTCGGTGCAGCCCGGCCGTGGCCCCCCGGCGATGGAGAGCCCGTAGCGACGGCCGTCGCTGCTTTTTCTCGCCATGGGCACCGCTAGATCGGAGCGCTCCCAGGAGAACGCGAACTGTGCCGCCTGCCATTGCCAGACGCGTGCGGTGGAGCGGGGGCCAGCGTTGCGGGAGGCCATTGTCACTCCGTAGCTTTTTCGCGGAGCCGCGACTTGAATCACCTCGCGTGCGCATAGGCGCTACCCTCGCCTGCGCGACGGGACTCTGCATGTGGGTGCTTTTGGTAGCGGGGGGTGGGACCGAGGGAGTGCATGAGCGGCCTGATCAGGAAGCACTCAGGAGCATCGCGACCAACATTGTCACCGGCGAGGTTAGGACCATCTACATTCGGGACCGGCGGGAGGGGAGCTGGCAGACGCGCCGGTACGTCGCTGAGGTAAAGGTGGAGAGGGTGGACAAGGGCGTCGGGTTGAAAGTCGGTGACCTCGTATTCGTGCGATATTGGCAACGAGAGTGGCTGCGCCATGACAGGCCCAGTGAACACGACGGGTTTGAAGTTCTGCCCAGGGAGTGGAGCAGGTATCGGATTCTCCTAAGCCGCAACTCCTTCGACGGCTTTCGTTTCAACGGTGATGGAGGATGGAATGTGGTTGGGCCTAGCGGCTTTGAGCCCCCTAAGAGTCTCGACATGTCAGCGATAGTCGAACGGCGGGCGGAGTGCACTGAGAGGGACTCTCTATGCCCCGATACTTGGGATGTTGGGCTCCGGGACCTCGAGACACGACGCACGCCCCCCCAACGGGCCGCCCGTCGCACCCCGGCACGACACCCCGCGGGCGGTCCAAGAGCGTGAACCTGGCCGTGCCGTGCCCCCCACGACGCGCAACAAGCGCAATAGGCGCAAGGACGCGCAACGAGCGCAGCATAGTAGGCGACATAGTGGACTTCGCCGACCGACGTAACCTACGGCTGTTCCAGCACTTAGTGGTTACGCGCGCCGGCCTGTCAAGCCGGAGGTCGCGGGTTCGAGTCCCGTCACTCCCGCCATCTATCAGCCCGCATGAACTGGCCGCCTGCGGGCCATGGCGCCGCGACGTGCTCTCGAAAGCACGCACACGATCGCGCCGCGACTTCTCCCGATAGCTCCCCGATCATGCGCCGATTTCGGGGGCGTGCTGGTACGGGTGCTGGTACGCGTCAGACCCCTACGTTTGCCGCCATGCGCGGTGCTACGCCCGATCAACGCCCGTTCGCCGAGGGCATTGAGGACGGATCGCCGCCGGATCGCGGTCCGACTGCGCGGCCCAGCTAGCGCCACCTGTCGGGCGAGATCCGAACGTCGTGCCCGAGCGCCCGACGAAGTACGGCGAGTAGCAGTTCCTGCTCCCCGGACGTGTCGAACGGATCTGCATGGTGGTAGACGCCCACGGTGCCGGTGGTTTGGTTGGCGGTCCAGTAGAACGACCAGAGCGGCGATCCACCTTCGTCGCGGGCAACCTCGATCACGGCGCCCTGGACCACCTCTTCCGGAGCCAGTGTCATGCCGCGCGCGCGGAACTCCTCCTCGGCTGCATCGAACAGGGGCATGGCCCCCTCCATCTTCGGGGCGCGCACGCTGGTGACCGCAGCCATCTGACCCTCACCGGTAGTGATGGTCCTCGAGTAGGCGCCGTTCGCCATGCACCACTCCGCAATCGCTCTGGCCGTGCGTGCCGCAGCCCGCTCCGAGCCGTAGGGATCCTTGGGCGCGACGACGATGCGCAGGCGGCGATCCTCGTCCTCGTCCTCGCCCTCCAGTCGCCAGTGGATCCGTATGTGCCCCAGCGTGGCAGTGTCGGACGTGCGCTCGGTCACGTAGTCCTCACGCATGCCTGCCACGAACCGTTTCACAGCCGCAAGCGCCACGTCCACGTCTTCATCCTCAAAGACCAGCATTCGATCCAACTCGGAAGGGCGCAGCACCACCGTCCCGTCGCGGTCCACCTGGGGCTCCGGCTCGGGCTCTCCGACGAGGATGGTGTGCTGCTCCGCGAGCGACGGTCGCGGAAGCGTCGGTCGTTCTGCGCCTTCGATTCCGCTTCGAACGGACGGCACATGCGCCTCGGGCGCTGTTACGCGGCCCAGCGCAAATCCGACAGCTGTGCCTGCCACTGCAATGAGGAGGAGTCTCTTGTCCATTCGGCCCAGGATACGAGCGCACGAACGTCCTCGCGCGCGCCAGGCGTGTCGCAGTGCTATCGGCGGGGCCCAGCCGCCGCCTCCGTGCGTCGGCTGCCCAGCACCGCATCGAGCCCTGACTATTGGGGGCTGGGGCCGGATCGGGGCCGCTCCAACGCCCGACCCCGCGGGAGCGTCCTCCCCCCTCGCTATCGTCTTCCCCCCGAATCGCGAGGTTCGGGTGACGACACCAGGCGCCTCGGATTCGCGTGCGGGAGAACCCGCCCCGCCCTCGGCTTCCGCGGCGGGGCAGGACCGCTATGACCGCATTCAACCTTCGACGTTTCTCTCGACCGGCAGCTCTCAGGGAGATCAAGCCGGACCATCTGCTGCAACTCCTCGCCCCGCACCGCGTGTTCTTCGAGGGCAGCCGTTCGTGAAGAACGTGGCCTACACGCTAGACGGCCTGGGGAACCGGAGCCAGGTCCTGACCACGCCGCCCACGCCCCCGTCCACGGTGACCTACGCCGCCGACGTGGTGAACCAGTACACGGCCGTGGGAGGGGTCGCCCGGACCCACGACAACAACGGGAACCTGAAGGACGACGGGACCTACGTCTTCTCCTACGACTTCGAGAACCGACTCGTCCAGGTCCGCCAGTCCGGCACCCTGACCCTGATCGCCGACTACCACTACGACGCGCTGGGGCGTAGGGTGGAGAAGGTGCTGGCCGCCGGGACCACGACCCGCTACCTGCTCGACGGCGTCGAGGTCGTCGAGGAGTACGACGCCGTGGGGAACTGGCAGGCGCGCTACGTCTACGAGGACGGGATCGACCGGCCGCGGTGCATGGACCGAGCCGATATCGCGGACGTGAACGGGAACCAGAACACCACCGAGGTGCTGCGGTTCCACTACCACCAGCAGGCGCTGGGGTCGGTGACGGAGGTGACGCAGCCCACTGGCGCCCCTGTGGAGTGGGTGAGCTACGACGTGTACGGCCGACCGTCGGTGCGCGACCAGCAGGGCAATGTGATCCCCCAAAGCGCTGTCGGAAATGCGCGGCTCTACACTGGTCGCGAGTACGACGTGGAATCAGGGCTTTACTTCTACCGAGCACGGTCGTACGATTCGGTGAATGGTAGGTTCTTGCAAAGGGACCCTCTGCACATGGTGGATGGGGCTAATCTCTATGCATACTGTCATTCGTCGCCAGTAAGCATGTACGATCCCTATGGAACTGACGACACCCCGAAGCCTGAGGAGAGGAGCCCAGTAGAAGGACCAGACGGTCAGGACGTTCCAGGTACAGGAAGTACGCCCGCCCCCAAGCCGAAGGACCCCTCGAAGATTGGGGCAAGGGTCAGGCGTGAACCGCTGGGGCACGGGCTGAAGCTGGGGACTATGAGGGTTGGAAACACCGACGAGGACAGGTTCTATGTTTACTTTAGGATCACTCACAAAGTGGGCTGCCCAGAGGATGATTATGTTATTGTGCAATACTACTCCTGGGAGCTCAGTTTTGTGAAAAAGGACGGTGGCAAAGGCACGCTCACGATGAGGCCAAAGCAAGACAAGGATGCGTATCCGAACCAAAGCTACTCGGATGGAGTGATTGGCTTTAGCGACGGGCCTGGCAACGCAGCGAAGAAGCGTCCGCTAAGCAAGGAGGACGCGGACGATGTCCGCGCACAGCTAGCTGAGAAGTTGAAAGTCCCCGGACTGGGTGGCGATAAGTACGCTTCCTGGACTCTGACCGTCAAATTCATCACGCTGCTCGTGAACAAGACAAAAGGGACGGTCGAGCACACGTGGATCTGGTCAATCGTCTACAGTTACGATGAGAATGCGGATCCGCCCCTGACAGTCAAACCTGGCAATGAGGGCCAAGTTACTGATCGAGAGGGGTACAGGATTGACTAGAAGTGGCCGTCGGTTATCTCTGGCTTGCGCATGCGCCATCGGTGTCTTGGCGATTTGCGTACTTCTTGCTGCGTTTGGAGATCACAGCCATCCAGTTGCCAACACGGAAGAGAGAGGCTCGTGCCTTGAGCAGTCGATGACGACTGAGTCCGCGGCCAGGTTGGTGGGCGCTGGTCCTACCACGTCAGATGAGCAGGAGCTTCGGCGCCAATCGGAGATGAGATCGGAGGCTACCGAAGTCGATCATCTGGCACTTGAGGATGGGCAACGCTGTTCCACCTACTGGCGCGCTAATCTCGGTCTTCGTTTGAGCAGTCCATCATACTTTGGCCTTCCACATCGCCACGAGCAGGACACACCGAGTGAACTGGCAAGGGTGGCTGCCCTGGAGCATTACTGCAATACTCCAAGCCTAGACTCCTTCGCGTTGCTGGGGGCAGTTGCGGATCCGAGCCCACGTATCCGCGCACGAGCGAAAGAGATTCTCGGGGTCAGGCTGGACGAGTGCGCCAGCGTCGTACTCTCTGTTCTACCCTACATTGACATTGACCCAAGCGGACTGGTGCCAGCAATCCTCAGCGCCGCGCACAGCAGTTCTGCGTTGAACACTCTGTGGTTGTCCAACTTGCTCCGTCAGTGCATCTCGGCTGAAGCGAGTTACGTACTTAGATTTCGGGCATACGAGTTCTTGTGCACACATGTCGTTCCGGGGGACGACCTTATCGCAGCTGTTGCCTCCTCGATGGAGCGCGAGCAGAGCGTCACCATGAAACTCGAGGCCGCTAGTGCATTGCTGAACCTCTCCCCTGCGGATCCCGCTGGGATTGAGACATTTCGTGAGGCCGTGTCTTCAGATGATGGCACCATCGTGGCGAAGGCACTCTCGCTACTGAGGTGCCACACCACCACGGCCCGTGGATTCCATGCTGAGGTGCTGAATGCCCTCCGAAACAGAGCAGAATGCGATTTTGGTGCCGCTGATCTCAGCGAGTCCCACGGCTCCGTCCACCGTCTGTATGCTGCGCGTGTTTGCGACTACGCTCTTGACCTACTTCTCCATGACGAGGCTCTATGTCATGCCATGAGAGTGGATGTAGCAAGGGAGCCTATGGATGCTGAGGGCTCCATCGCTGTGGCTCGCCTCGCTTGTGGCTGCAGAACTGACGAGTCCGATCTTGCGCTAGTTGCATTACTGCGCTCAGATTCGGATTCCAGGTACACACGGAGTGCCGCGCTGATCGGGCTGGCGAGGTACGGAGCAAGGACACACGAGTTAGTGGATGAGTTGGAACTGCTCGTGGAGCATGAGTCGGGCGAACTTGCAGCTCAAGCCCTAGCCAAGTCCGGAAGTCACGGTCGAAACGCACTTGCCAGGTTGCTGGCAGGGCGGGATGAGTGGAGCCAAGTGTGTGTGCTCAGAGCCCTTGAGGAGGAGCCAGAACTTGCAGCAGCCTTCATGCACAGAGTGATGCAGCTTGCGGAGGAGTCAGAGTCCCAGGCAGTGCGCACTTACGCTCGTCGTCTCGTCAACTAGGCACTGTGTAGCGGCCCGGACCTTTTCCATCGTGGGGCCGTGGGTAGCGGCCAAGGACGTTGCACTCGTGCGCGCCGGGGGAGCAAGTTCGTCGAAGGGGCGCGCGCCATGCTCCCGGATGCTCTGCGGGCACACCGGGAGCCCGATAGCGCGCGGTGATGCGGGAGCTACGCCGCGTGCGTGAGCTCGAACCGCGGCAGTGCGCGCTCGCCTCCCACGTGGTGCACCTCGAGGGTACGCGTCCGGTGATGGCATGTTCCCCTGTTGGCGATCTCGTGGGAGCCTCTCGACCTGGAGGTGTCCATGGCGAGAACGCGTAGCATACAGAAGTTCCAGAGGCTTCGCGGAGCGGCCCGTGCCCACGCGGTGGGCGAGGTGCTAGCCCGGACAGGGGCTCCCCCCTTCCCTCAGGGAGTGTCCCCGGGAGGCGCTAACCTTTAGCGAACAAGGAGCGCCAATGCCTGGACCTGCCACGCTTTATCTCCGTGACGACTCGTTGCCTGGCACCCTGGCCGAGTTCGTCGCCACCTTCTCCGACGAGGAGAGTTGCGCCGTCGTCCTTCGGCGTTGGAAGTACCGCGAGCGGGGGTTCGAGTGTCCCCGCTGTGGGCACGACGCGGCGTGGTCCCTGCCGTCGCGCAAGCTCGATGAGTGCCGTCGCTGCGGGAAGCAGGTCCTGTCGTGTGCCGTCCGACGCGCCGCTCCCTACCACTGGGAGATCGTGGGAAGGGAAAACGCCCACACGCCCCTCCCCCTGGCGGGAGCCGCCTGAGCGAAAGGGGGAGCCACTGCCCGGACTATTCACGAACGAGGGTCTTCGGAGCAGGATTTCGGTCGATCGGGCCTCCGTCGCCCCGCCACGACGTACCTTGCCCACCTCAGGGCCGCGTCGGGGACGTTGTCTTCCTCCATCGAGGGCGATCGGAGCCCGCTTCGGGTCGCTCGGGCCCAGTCGGCGGCTGGTGGGGGCAGACCGCCCCCAGGGTCTGGACATGTGAACGGCGAAGCCGGTGCCTCCGGCGCGTGCTACCCCGAGCCCACCGTGTGCAGCTGGCGGGCGAGCTTGCACCAGAGCGGCGCACTCGGACACGATCGCGGCATCCGCAGGACGATCCTGCGAACGGAGCGCACGACCTGCGTGCTGATCTTTACGAGCTTCAACCGCAGGGTGTGTACTTGCGCGCGTGCTAGTTCGCTCGCTGCCATGTGCCCGCGCAGTTCCTGGTAGAGCACGTACGCGGCCGACGTCATCAGCACGCGCAGCTGGTTGACGCTGCACGACCGGGACGGGCGGGTGCTGTTCGAGGGGGACGTCGGGTAGCCCATCTGTGGGGCTCTGCGGGCCACCCCACGGCCTCCGCACGCCGGTTTCGCGGCCGTGATATGCTGCCCGAAGGTCTGGCACGCGACAACCGCCCCCACCAGGCCCCTGGAAAACTTGGAGCCCCCAACATGGTCATCGGATTCACCCTGTTCAAGCTCGACGGCAACCCCTACTTCAGCCCGGAGTTTCCGCGCGGCGGTCTCGCAGCCAGGTTCGCCGGCGACGTTTCGCACGTCCTCACGGCGAACCTCACTATCACGGTCGAGACGCGCAACAGTGAGCAGACCGCGTGGACCCCGCTTGGGTCCTTCGCGGTCGTGACGGCTATCGGTCCCATCAGCGTCGATCTCACCGGCTGCATGGAGATCGTGCGCTTCAAGTACGAGTTCGACGCTGGCGATCCCCCGGATGCGGCCGTTCACCTGCTCATGCAGGCCCCGAGCTGGCGCCCCTACTAGGGCGATCGGACCCCGGAGAAGCAAGCATGGGCGGTTCGGGTTGCTGCGATAGCAAGCCCTTCGGGGAGCCTTGCTCATCGTGCGCATTCGACGCTACGCGTGTGCCGGGCGTGGGGATTTCACGAGGCCGGGACGCAGCTTCTGCCATGTCGTCGGGGTCGCATGCCGACAACGCCATTCATGCGACCGCACTTCGATTCGCGACGATCGCGACGAGCGCAAGGGATCTCAATGATCCCTTTTGGCGCTCCGCGAGCGTTTCGACCATGTACTGGAGATCGACTGGCGGGCGGCGGGAGCCCAAGTCGCGGCAAGACGAAGCCGTGCTGGACGCAGAGGTTGAGACCATGCTCCCGAGCCTTGCGTTCGCGATGGAACCCTGGGTGGGAGCGGCACGGGCAGAAGAGGACGCGGACGACGGTGACCCCGCGGAGCCGGCTCCCGGCGAAGATGAGCCGCGCGGCTCAGATGAAGCGGAGGGTGAGGGAGAGACCGGGAGTCAGCCCCTAGTCGCGCTGACAGACGAAGAGCGAGCGGCTTGGCTGAAGGCGTTGAAGGGTACGCGGTACACCAAGGACCCCAGCAAGTCTGTTGAGTGGCCCGTGATTCCGGGGAGCCCCGGGAGTAGTAGCGGAGGCGGAAATGAGCTCTGCGGTGTAAAGCGATTTGAGTATCCGAAGTGCTGGAAGACGGACAAGGACCCGCCGTACGTGGGGATCTGGTTCAAGGCGGAGTTGGAGTACAAGAACGAGCCACAACCGCCCTACTATTGCGATTGCTGTGTATTCCGCCAACTGATCCACAAGAGCAGTAGCATCAACGAGACCGATACTGGCGACATCGGTACGGGTTACAGGACGGACTGGGGGACCTATAGACGGAAGCGCGTTCAGTACGGTGGGAAACGCCCGGACGGCAGCAAGCGAGGCGACCCGGACAAGCCGGAGGAAGAGGGTGGGATCTGGTCTAGCGAATGCGAGTTCTGCATGGTCGATCGCCCCGGCGTTGTGCTGCGCGGGCCGGGCACCTACACCGTCACATGGGACTTCGTCGGGCTGGTCTTTGACCGCTGCCGAAACTGGCTTCTGGTTGCAGCCAAGCGCTTCGTGGGAAAGCGGAAGTTCAGGTACGAATCGGGCAAAATCACGAACCTCAGGGGAGGAACCAGCGTCACGACAGGAGTGCCTCCGGACTCGCCCCGCGACGAGCCTCGTGGCAGTCGAATGGATCCCGATGAAGCATGCTCGATATGCGGTGGTTAGGCGCGGCCGCTCTCGCCATTCACTTGTGCGCGCTAGGGTGTGTCTGCAGGCCAGCAGTGGAATCTCCGCATTCGCAAGTGATGCGGACGTGCTCAAGCATGCAGGGAACGATCTGGCTCCTTGAGCCGACGCCCTTCGATGGCGACTCAGATACGCTAGATCTGGGCAGCAACGGGCAAGCTCGATATACCTTTCGGGAACATCACCGAGCGGCTGCCTCTTGGAAGCTACTAGGATTCTGGCGTCCTGCTACTGAGACTTCCATCGAGGTCGTGTTGGAGTGGGAAGAGATCAGTTGGTCACCCACTGGGCGCGTCAACGAGGGCATGGTGGAGTCAGTCCCTGAGCCTAACGCCGCATTCCCACTCGAACGCGTGAAGCGCCTGCGGTTGCGGGCAGCGGGGGATGTGTACACGATGATCAATCCGCCAGGCGTTACGTCATCCCATCCGCCTGGGCGCACTAGGTGGGCCGTCCGGGCCCGACTCAGGCCGTCGATGAGTGAACTTGCCGACTACTTCAGGAGAGCAGAGTTCAGACCGCTGCGGGACGAGTCAATGCTGCGCTAGCTTCCTCCTTGTTCGCGATACGGGTGGCTTGACTGCGGGCATGCCGTGGGGCGTCACCACCTCGAAATCGCGCCGCCCCAGGCATGCGCTTGGGACGCGCACCCGCATGGTGGTCTGCTGTCTAGATGGTATGATCGACCCTGTGGCGCACGGCGGGGCGCACTCTCTGGTGTGTGAAGTCGCCCTACTCGGGTAGTCCGGCAGCGGCGCAGAGAAAACGGAGAAATCGAACATGCGAACGGAAATGAAGTGGATCGCCATCGCCACGATCTTGGTGGCTCTCGCGGGAGTGGGGCTTGGTGCTTCCGCGGCGTTTGCCTCCGGCAACGGAGAGGCGGGGGCCGCGGGCACCTACGATCCTGCCCTGGAGACCGCAAGCAACGGCGGCAATGGCCAGAACGGCGCCAACGGCAGCCAGGCTCGCCACCAGCTCGATCAGTTCGGGTTCCGTCACATAACGGTGCTCGCCCGTGCGGCCGCGTCGCACTTCCAGCGTCGTCACCTCGCCTCCGGCCCAGTGGAGGTCGGCACGCAGCTTCCGGCCCTGCTCGGGCACGCTGACCACGACGTTCTCGATCAGGGCGCGGGCAATGCGCTTGCGATCCTGCGGTCGGGTGCAGTCCGCCTTCCAGAGCTGCGACAGATCCTTCGCGCAGTCTTGCAGCCACGCCTCCTCCTGTTGCCCCAGCGGCCGGGCCAGCGCTGCCATGCGCTCCTCGGACTCGTTCTCCGCACGAGCGAGTTCGCTCAGCGCCCGCTCCCAGCGGCGCTCCAGTTCGGCGGCCACGAGGCGGTTGGACGGGTCCACGGCCTCGTATTGCCGGCGCGAGAGATCGACCTCGTAGCGCGCCCGCTCCACCCGGTGGCGCTCGCGTTGGCGCCGCTCTTCCACCGCCGCTTCGTGCGCCCGCGCGCCTTCGAGCATCGCTTCCATGCCCAGCGGAGAGAGTGCCTCGAGCAGCAGCCCCTCGATGGCGCGCTCCAAGCGCCGGGCTCCGAAGCTCTGGCAGAGAGCCTGCCCCGTCTGCCGGCGTCGGTTCGTGCACACGTAGCGCAGGACGCGACCCTGCTTGGCGTAGCGCACGCTCATCTTCCGCCCGCACCGACCGCACAGCACGAGCCCGGCCATCAACGAGGTCCCTTCACGGGGAGCGCCCGGGCCGGGCGCCCCGCGGCGGTTCGCGGTAATCTGGCGCTGGATGCGATCGAACGTCTCGCGGGAGACATAGCCATCGTGATGATCGGGGATGAAGGCGTGCCACTCTGACCCTGATCGCCGACTACCACTACGACGCGCTCGGGCGTAGGGTAGAGAAGGTGCTGGCCGCCGGGACCACGACCCGCTACCTGCTCGACGGCGTCGAGGTGGTCGAGGAGTACGACGCGGTGGGGAACTGGCAGGCCCGCTACGTCTACGAGGACGGGATCGACCACCCGCGGTGCATGGACCGGGCGGACATCGCCGACGTGAACGGGAACCAGAACACGACGGAGGTGTTGCGGTTCCAGTACCACCAGCAGGCGCTGGGCTCGGTGACGGAGGTGACGCAGCCGACGGGGGCGGTCGTCGAGTGGGTGACCTACGATGCATATGGCGCCCCAACGCTGCGTAACCAGAGTGGAGCAAGCGTTCCACAGAGCGCCTTGGGGAATCCCCTTCTGCTGGCCGGACGCGAGTACGACGCGGAAACCGGGCTGTACTACTACCGTGCACGCACCTACGATCCTGCAGCTGGAAGATTCCTACAGCGTGACCCGGCTGGCTTTGTTGCCGGCCTCAGTCTGTACCTATTCCTGAGTGGCAACCCCGCCAGTCGAGAGGACCCACTGGGACTGGACGACGATGGCTCAGGTCAAAGGCGAGACGATCGGGATCGGGACGCCGAACGTGAGCGCAACCGTGAGCAGAGGCAAGAGGAACGCGCCAGTCACGGAGACGAGGCTTCGAAGGAGGCAAACGCACGCCGCGATGCGGGCGAAGAAGGCGTGCAATCGGACAGGACCAATGAAGGCAATCGTGGGCAGGAGAAGATCGACGCCATAGAGTTCAAGGAGAAGCACGGCCCGGCCAAGATCGCAGATAGCCTTGGGAAGGCCGAGCAGCAGGAAGAGGAAGAGACGAAGGACGTGACCGCGGAGACGATGGAGGAGCGCAAACGCAGGCGAACCAATGGGCGAGACGTCGCTGAGCGCACACTGCAGAGGGAGGCAGCCATCGCTGAGATGGAGCGCTGGGCGCGCGAACTCGAGGGCCCTCCTATGCCCCACCCCGCAGCTAGGCCTGCACCCCACAGCGCCGGAAGCACCCCTACTGCAGCTCCGGCATCATCCGGAGGTGCCGCGGCTCTCCCTCTCAGTCTCGGCGCCGGTCCCGTGACCTCTCCCCTCGCTGGACCCGCCCCTGGCTCCTGCTCGCCCGCCCTCGGTGGACCCCAAGGCGCCCCCTTCGGTTCTGGGATCCCACGTCCCACAAAGCTTGGCCCCGATCTGCTACCTGGTACGCCAGCGAGCCAAGTCGGAGGGGGCATCTCTGGGTCGCCTGCTGGATGGGTCGGCGGCGGCGGGGGCGGTAGCGGATTCGTTGGCCCACCCCGGCCGGCAGAGGTCATGCGTTGACCAAGGCCCGGTCCCAAGGGGTGCCTCAGGGCGGGACGAGGTCGCGGCACGGCGCGTCCCCTCCCGCAGCATGGCCCGCAGCGGCGTCGATTCAGTGCTGGGATTGACGACAAGGCCCTGGAGTATAGGCTCGCGTCTGCCGATTCGAAGTGGTTCCGCTGCAATGGTCGACTTCGACGATCCTATAGAACTGGCCTTTCGCGGATTCTACGCGGCGCGTGTTGCCGTGGAGAACAGCTTGCTGATGCCCTTGGCAATTCGCTCCGATCGCCTGGTGCGGGGGCCTGATGCGAAAATGGTGGAGGTCACCGCCTGCTCCCGTAGCGCAGCGAGCTTGCGGGAGAAGGACTGCACCGCCAGGCGCGGACTCCTGCGCTTCGCCCACACCTCGACCCACGTCGCCAGCGCGATCGTGAGAGCGGCATGACGGACCACCGAGTTGCGTGTGCGTACCTCGGCCGAATCGAAACCGAGGCTGTGCTTCAGGACCGAGAAGAGCTGCTCGATCGGCCAGCGCGCCGAGAAGTGAACCACCACGGCGGTGCACGACATCGTCAGGTCCGTCGTCGAGAGATACGCGACCCGCTTGGGGTTCTTCGGGTCGCGCGTGATCACGACCTTGATCGAGCAGCCGATCGCAGGCCAGTAGGCCACCACCTCGCGCACGAGGAGCCGGACACGCTTGGCGTAGATGTCCACCTCGATCGGAACGAACGCCCTCGTCTGGCGCGCCAGGGTCGCGAGGGACCGCCAGGATGGGGTGCTGGCCCGACTGGGCGCGCAGGTAGACAATCAGATGTTGCGCGGGTGGGTCCGGCAAGCAAACGACCACCTGCTTGCGCCGGTGGAGGAGGCGCACTGGGTGTCCCTCTTATCCTCCCACGTGCTGCAGCACGGCGTGTAAGCTCCTCTCATGGACTCCCCCCTCACCCTCGCCTCCGATCTGGAGCAAGAAGGCTTGGCTTACAGTAGGCGTGGTGAGTACCGACAGGCCCTGGAGACTTTCCGGCGGATGCTGACGGTGCTGCGCGAGCGAGCGGCTCGCATGCCGGATGACTCTCAAGCGGTTCGCTACGTCGCCCTAGGCATGAGTCGATGCGGCGGGTCCCTGCGGCACCTTCACCGGTACGAGGAGGCCATCTCCATCCTCAAGGATGCGCTTCTCATCTGCGAGCGCGAGGCGAAGAAGCACCCCGCGGATCCAGATGTTCAGCGCGATCTGAGTATCCGCTGCGACAACCTAGGCGACGTGTATCGTGAGATGGGCCGCGCCAAGAAAGCCCTGCGCTACGCTGAACGCAGTCTGAGACTCGCACGCGGCCTGCTGGCCACCTCACCCGAAGACCGGCTTCTTCGCTACGATCTTGCAGTCTCTCTCCAGAAGCTCGCTTGGACCACGCGCAAGACGGGACGCAAGCAAGAATCCTACGACTTGCTGAAGGAGATGACGTCGGTCGTGGAAGCCCTCACCCGTGATTTCCCCGAAGACGTCGACGTCAGTGGTTTCGTCGCATCGTCCTACTCATCACTCGGACTCGGATTGATTGACTTGGATCGTCCCGCAGAGGCGGTTGTATGCTTGGAGCGTTCGATCGACAGGTACGGGGCCTTGTTAGCTGTTGGGGAGAGTTCCCCATCGCTGCATCACGACTACAGCCTTGCCCTCCAGCGCGCAGGGAAGGCGGAAGCGAGGGTCGGTGAGTCCGCCCTTGCGGTGCGTCATCTTCGCGAAGCCCTGAAGCAGGCCTACTTGGCGGCTGAGCAGGCGCCTGAGGACGAGTTTCATGCCTGGGGGCCCGTGCATGCGCACCTCGCCCTGGGGCTCGCACTTCAGCGGATCGGTGACATCGCCGGTGCCCGCGAGCATGCGCTCCTCGCCACCCGCCTGAAGAAAGACCTGCTCGGGGCGGAGCAGCATCGACGCATCTAGTGGGGACTGACGGATCGAGCTGAGCTGCCCTCGCTGGCCGTGCCACCTGGAACCCACAACTCACGCTCCTGCGGCGGGGAGCACCTTCTGGCCTTCTCGTGTCGGACGCGCAACCTGTGTCCGTCGTGCCAGGCGAAGCGCTCGGCCCTCTTCGGGGAGTGGCTGGTGGAGGCGGTGCTGCTCGACGGTACGCGTCCGGTGATGGCATGTTCCCCTGTTGGCGATCTCGTCGGAGCCTCTCGAACTGGAGGTGTCCATGAAGAGAACGCGTAGCGTACAGAAGTTCCAGAGGCTTCCCGGCGCAGGTCCAGACGTTCCTGAACGGCCGGAACACGAAGGGCGACGTCTACGCCTACGACTGGGCCTACCGACTCGTGGACGCGCGCTACGACGTCACGAACCCGCTCCAGGAAGTGCAGAACCCCGGGAGTCAGTCGTTCGTGAAGAACGTGGCCTACCTGCCCGGATACCTCGCGCGCACCGCCCGGCTAGTGGCGACGGCGGCCCGGCGCGGTTGGCGCGGTGGGCGCGGGCTGAGCCAGCACTGGTTCCTACGCCTTCGGCCGCGAAACATTGGGTCAATCAGGGGGGACCGGACGTGGTCCCAGAGGGATGACGTGCGCCAGCAGGACGCCAAGCTCGGCCGAGAATCCCATCGCGGCATACCGTGGCACGTCGCTCTTGCTGCATCCCACCACGACGGAGCGGCACCCCTGGCTTTCAACCTCGGCGTAGACCCTCTCCACCAGGGCTCTAGCCACGCCCATGCGCCGGTGGCCGGGCTCGACGAAGAGATCCTCGAGCGTGCCGACCGGCGCGCCGCCTCCGAACGTGGACCAGGAAAACGTGACGGAGCAGATGCCGACCGTCCGGCCGTCGCGTCGTGCGGCGAAGAAGCGAATGCGATCCGCGGCGATCGCCTCCGCCACGCGCATGATGCCCCTCCCGTCGAGCTGCTTCTCCCCGATCGCGGTGAGGTACTGCTGGAGCAGATCAACCACGCCCTCGCGTTCGGCGTCCACAACCCTTCGGACTTCCAGCATCGCTCGCTCCGCGGAGGATCGGTGGTTCACGAGGTGCGCACCACCGGGATCCCGCACTCTACTTCGTTGGGGTCCAGCCCCGACGCGCGAAGTAGCGAGCTCCGGCCTTCCGGCCTGAGGTCGCGTGTGGCGCCCGCATGGAACCGGCCTCGGGAGCGCGCCGGAGATGCCACTTTCTTCACGGGTTACCGCGCCTCCCTCGAATCGCCCGCAGAGCCCTGTTTCTCGGGCTCGGCAGGGTACACACCCCCGGGCCGGGGGGCTGAGAGGTACGCATGAGCCCCGGCCAGCAACCCCCGCGGGCCGTGCCCGTCCGGCGCCTACGGGCCGCCCTGGCGGCCACCCTGCGGGCCGTCGAGCGGGACGGGGAGGCGCTCGTCTTGACCCGCCGGGGGCGCCCCGTGGCCGCCCTGTTGCCCGTGGGCGCGCTCGACGCCCTGGACCTCCTGGGGCGGCTGCTCCCCGACGTGGCCGAGGTCGCTGCCCGGCTCCCGGCCCTGGACCCGAGGGCCCCGGGGCTGGGGCCGGCGCCCGGCGGCGACGAAACCCCCGGCGACGGAACCTCGGCTGGACCCCCAGGAAACAGGGCCCTGGAGGTTTCGGTTCCGTCGCCGCCCCGGGGGCCCGCCGCCACGCACGGGCTGGAAGGTGCCCCGTGACCGCCCCGGACCCCGACCGCAACGCCTGGGCGGGGCACCCGGAGGCGCGCCCGTGCCTCAAGGAGCTCTCCCCGGTCTGGACCCGGGACCCCCTGGACGGGGGACCGATCGGCCCGGTCCTGGACCGCCTCGCCGCGCGCCGGGGCGTCCCGGCCGTGCGCTCTGCGCTCTTGCTCTGGCTCTCAGAGCCCGTGCTCTCAGGAGATCCCAATGGTCGCCAAGACTGATCCCAACGCCCTCGGCCGCGTGCGCCTGGAGACCCGGCGCCTCGCCGACCTGGTCCCCGCGCCGTTCAACCCCCGGACGATCTCCGACGGCGCGCTCGCCGGCCTCGGGGAGTCGATCGGGCGCTTCGGTCTCGTGCAGCCCATCATCGTGAACTCCCGCACGGGCCACGTGGTCGGCGGGCACCAGCGCCTGAAGGTGCTCGAAGCCCGGGGCGTCGAGGCCACCGACGTCATCGTCATCGACGTCGAGGAGGCCGAGGAGAAGGCGCTCAACCTCGCGCTGAACAGCCCCCAGATCTCGGGCGAGTGGACCGCGGACGCCCTCGGCCTGCTCGACGAGGTCGTGGGCGCACTGCCCGAGCTGGGCGAGGCGCTGCTGCTCGGCGGTCTGCGCGGCGATCCGCGACGCGGGCCTCGAGCCATTCGGCGCGCGCGGCGGCCTGGCACTTGGGGCAGTGGCGGTTCCCGCACGGCTTGTACGCGAAGCGCTCGTACCCGCACTCGTCGCTGCATACGTAATGGTGCCCACCGAGTGCCGCCGTTCGACAGGCGACCAGGGCGCGCAGCACTTTCATCCTGGCGAACGACACGACCCCGCCGCGAGACTCGACGAAGTCCCAGGCAAGGGCACGGATGACGTCCGCCACCTCGAGAGGCAGCCGGGACACGAGGACCTACGGCGTAGCGAGATCGTCGAGGAGGTCGAGCGGCGTCTTGATCGAGCGCAGCTTCTCGGTGGAGACGTGCGTGTAGCGGGTGGTGGTCCTGAGCGCGCCGTGCCCGAGGAGAACCTGGATGGTGCGGACATCGACGCCATCCTCGAGGAGGTGCGTCGCGAAGGAGTGTCTGAAGGTGTGTGCTCAGGCCCGAGTTGTTCGGGCGATCGGCCGAAGTGGCGGGCAAAAGCCGCAACCTGGCCGATGTAATGCTTCTGGGTTCTCTCGGAGAGGTTGCGGATGCGAAGGTCTTCCAGCATCCTCTGACGCAGTTCAGTCACGGGGACTCCTTTCGGCGGCCCTGGGAGCGCCTACTCCCAAGGCCGGACTCGGTTTGGGTTCGAGGGAGTCCCCGTTTTCCCCTCACGCCGCCATCCGGTGCAAGAGGCGAGGGCCAAGGAGCGTGCCAGAGCGCAGAAGACAGCCGCAAGAGGACGCCGCGGTTGGACATACGCCCCGTCCCCCGCCCCCGCCCTCGGCGTGGGCAGAGGAGGACGAGGAGCGGAAGTCAACCGCTCGGCTCGCTCCACTCAAGACGAGTTGGAGTACTCGCGCGGGTTCCGGGCTACCGCGAAGCGGTTTCGTTCAATCGCCGGATGGAGAAGAACACGTTCGACGCGGCGTGGATCGCGACGCTCCCGGCGCAGGTCCAGACGTTCCTGAACGGCCGGAACATGAAGGGCGACGTCTACGCCTACGACTGGGCCTACCGACTCGTGGACGCGCGCTACGACGTCACGAACCCGCTCCAGGAAGTGCAGAACCTGAGCCGAAGTCGGCACAGCAAAAGCTCAGTCGCAGGCCGTAGCCCGGCCCGAGGCCCGGAGGGCCGCCCCGGGGCTTTCGGGGGTAGTCTGCGCAGTGGAGCGGCCCGCCGCAGAGAGGGCACCTCTGCGCCCGCGTCTCCGCCGCCAGGTCCTCGTCGATCCGCGACAACAGGGCGTACAGCGTGGCATCGCCCAGCAGCTTCTGGCACACTCCGGCTCTCCGTGGTCTTGGTCGACTCGGAGAGAAACCCCTTCGTGTGCTTCTTGCAAGCTACGCGAGGGGGTTTCGCCATTCCCCTCGCGTAGCGTGCCTCGCATCGGGCTCAAACCCCTCGATTTGCGTGCGTCTGCTCACAGAACCCCGGGAGTCAGCCGTTCGTGAAGAACGTGGCCTACACGCTGGACGGGCTGGGGAACCGGAGCCAGGTCCTGACCACGCCGCCCACGCCCCCGTCCACGGTGACCTACGCCGCCGATGTCGTGAACCAGTACACGGCCGTGGGAGGGGTCGCCCGGACCCACGACAACAACGGGAACCTGAAGGACGACGGGACCTACGTCTTCTCGTACGACTTCGAGAACCGGCTCGTCCAGGTCCGCCAGTCCGGCACCCTGACCCTGATCGCCGACTACCACTACGACGCCCTCGGGCGTAGGGTGGAGAAGGTGCTGGCCGCCGGGACCACGACCCGCTACCTGCTCGACGGCGTCGAGGTCGTCGAGGAGTACGACGCGGTCGGGACGTGGCAGGCTCGCTACGTCTACGAGGACGGGATCGACCGGCCGCGGTGCATGGACCGCGCGGACATCGCGGACGTGAACGGGAACCAGAACACCACGGAGGTCCTGCGGTTCCACTACCACCAGCAGGCGCTGGGATCCGTGACGGAGGTGACGCAGCCCACGGGGGCGGTCGTCGAGTGGGTGACCTACGATGTCTACGGGCAGCCCACGATCCGCGACCAGCAGGGGAACGGGATCACGCAGAGTGCTATTGGGAACCCGTACCTCTTCACGGGGCGCGAGTACGATGGCGCGATGGGACGTTACTCTTACCGAGCTCGAGCATATGATGCCAACCTAGGAAGATTCCTCCAACGGGACTCCTTAGAGTTCGCCAGCGGCGTTAGCCTATATGAGTACGCTGCTTCCTCTCCCTTTGTCTATACCGATCCGACTGGCAGAATCCTGGCCATACCCTCGGCTTCGAGGATCCCCGGCTCCCTCAGTCCGCCCACTCCAGACGCCCAGGCGAAGGAAGATGTCGAAAAGGCAGCAGCGGTCGCGGGGCTGGTAGTAGTCGCTTGGTACTACTTGCCCAGCATGAACATGTGGACACCCGAGTTTCAGCGCAGGCAACTGGGGCATTGCGTCTCAGATGGCGTTGCCCGTGGCATGATCGAGTATCTGCATTCCCTAGACACCATCGTTCCCCTCGTAGGCGGCAAGGGCTTCGGTCCGCACGGATACTCGGGCGAGTCGAGAGTAGAGTACGGCGGATCGGGCTGGAATCGAATCTGGGCGCTGATCCATGAGATCGCGCACCGTTTCCTGAGAGAGACGTACAGTCGGCTTGCATACAAGAAGGCCATCGAAGAAGGGAAGTCCAACGAGGACGCCGAAAAGCTCGCGGTAGAGGCCGGGAAGGAGGCGGAACGCCACGACAAGAGCAAGGGGAGAAAGGACGCCACGGAGCTAGAGCGCATGGCGCGGGGGGAAGCAGGCGCAGAGGACGTCGATCATGGACCCGACGGATATCATGGGCACGCCTCCGGAGAGGTGATGCATCCTCGGAGGGTTCCTCCCAAGGGGTACAACCGCCCGGGGAATTCGTGAGCGCAGGTGTATGCGGAAACAAAGTACAGACCAGCGATACTCAAGTGGAGTGTGGCCCGTTGTGGCGCTCCTACTGATTTGTGGCTGCGGGCAAGACGATCGTGCATCTCCCGTGGGACTGACAGCCCAGGATGCGCTGGCAGAACTCCGTGGGATGGACTCGATTGACTGCGACGAAGCACTAGAGCCCAGCAGTCAGAGTAGGTTCATGAGACTGACGAGCGTCATCGCGAACGATAGCGGCGGCCTTGGGCTGCAGCAGTGCCTGCGAGATGCTAGCCCTGTGGTGCGCGCTGCGGGAATGGTCGGCATTGCCGGGCAACAGGGTGAGCAATCAGTGTTTCAACTCTGGAATCAGCTATCGGATTGGCAGCGCCTCAACGCTACCTGGGGAGGGTACTCTAGTCGCGTGGTGTCGTTGGGTATGGTTGCGCGGGACTTGCTCTTGAACAGCCATGCGTTCGAGCCAGGCCTGCCGCCTAGGCCTGTTTTATCAACGGAGAGACTGCCGAGCTTGTGGCTGCGGGTACTCGCCGACGATCAGTGCGCACTGATGCACGGGGACGCAGGACTCAAGTTCCTTCGGGAAGTGGATGGCGGACACGTCGCCTTGACTTGGCACTCTCTCATTCGGAACGCAGGGGGACTCACCCATCTCCAAGTCGTGAAGGCAGTCGGCCGTCTTCCTGCCTGTAGTGCCGCGGATGACTTCCTCAGTGGCGTGCTCCTTGGACCCGCAGAGCCTGAATCCACGAGGCTGGCAGCGGCCTCGGCACTCGGTCGGCGCGGTGGCCCGGGCGCCGTCGAGTCACTGACGCAGGCCAGCACGTGGCTGGATCAGGCGGTTGGAGACCAGTTTACCCAGGGGCTCCTTCGGGAGGCGGAGGCGCACGCGGGCCTTGACCGGTTGTTTGGAGTAGTTGCCGCTGACGACGCCGACACCCGAGGTGGAGTGCTGGAGCAAGTCGTGACGGCCGATCACCCCCATGCGCTTCAGAGGCTGCGGCTGGCAGCCGGGCGCTTCTCGGTCATTGAGAACCCCCGACTTCGCGATCGACTCGCAGTTTCCCTTGGACTCATTGCAGACGGGTTGCCGCAGTGGGTGGCGCCCTGGAACACGTGGGCTACCGCTCCTTATCAGATCGAGGCAATCGTTGGTTCTCCGTGGGCTGGCGGGCGCCCACCTTGGCTAGGACGGGACCAGTACCTCAGCATCATGGTGCCACTCAGTCAGTACTTGGGCTATGGCTGTAGTCTCTCGCGGCGGTAGCTCGTGCGGGAGAACCGAAGGGGACCTCTGTGCTTGCGGCGGGGATGGCCACGTGGCTATTACACAGGGCGTCATCGACGAACTGAACGAGAAGGAGAAGGAGCAAGGTTGGAAGGTGCGAGAAGATCCGAACGACGAGGCGGCGCGAAAGGGGGCGGAGGCGAGGAAGGAGGCCAAGAAGAGGAACAAGGCGTATGACAAGAATACGCACAACGGGAGGGGATAGCACCTATGGCTGAGCGCTGGATTGGCTCCGAGAGAGGCAGCTGCATGTGCGGGTGCCCTCTCCAAGCGCTTGGACTCGGCTTGATGAGTCTAGGTGTAGCGGTCACTCTCCTCGCGTGTGCCTGTGGCCGGGGCGGAGATGGCGAAGCGAACGCGAAGCTGGGTCCCGAACTGACCCTCGAAGTCGCATGCGCCTGCAACAGCGACTTGGCGCTCGGTGTGGAGCCTTCGGCGATGGGGATAGAACCAGGAGCCAGGTCCTGACCACGCCGCCTACGCCTCCCTCGACGGTGACCTACGCCGCCGACGTGGTGAACCAGTACACGGCCGTGGGAGGCGTGGCTCGGACCCACGACAACAACGGGAACCTGAAGGACGACGGGACTTACGTCTTCAGCTACGACTTCCAGAACCGGCTCGTCCAGGTCCGCCAGTCCGGCACCCTGACCCTGATCGCCGACTACCACTACGACGCCCTCGGGCGTAGGGTGGAGAAGGTGCTGGCCGCCGGGACCACGACCCGCTACCTGCTCGACGGCGTCGAGGTGGTCGAGGAGTACGACGCGGTGGGGAACTGGCAGGCGCGCTACGTCTACGAGGACGGGATCGACCGGCCGCGGTGCATGGACCGAGCCGATATCGCGGACGTGAACGGGAACCAGAACACCACCGAGGTGCTCCGGTTCCACTACCACCAGCAGGCGCTCGGGTCGGTGACGGAGGTGACGCAGCCCACGGGGGCAGTCGTCGAGTGGGTGACCTACGATGTCTACGGGCAGCCCTCGATCCGCGACCAGCTGGGGAATGGGATCGCGCAGAGCGCGATCGGGAGCCCGTACCTCTTCACGGGGCGGGAGTACGATCAGGAGGACGGGCTCTACGTCTACCGCGCGCGGGCGTATGACCCTGTGGGAGGGAGATACCTGCAGAGAGACCCTAGCGGTCACGTAGATGGGCTTGGACTCCATGAGTATGCAGGTAGCGCCCCCTCAACAAGATGGGATCCGGATGGCAGGGACGACACGCACGGGCGGGACCGGAACCTGAGCAAGGAAACCAAGAAGATCGTCATTCGCTACGACGGTTCCACCAAGGACAAGGAGGATGCCGTGCGCGACGCCATAGAGGACTGGAATGAGAACAACCCCGACGACAAGATCAGCCCTTCACGCACTGAAGACATCGTGAGTACGATCGTCGGGCAAGGTCATCAAGGCTACATGGCGCCGATAACCGACGTGGAACGCACGTACCGGGTGAAGGGCGGCAAGGTGGTCTCCGTTTGCGTCAAGCGGGCATACATCAAGGCTGCCATCATAGTGGTCCCTGATGATGCATCGGAGGACTTGCTCAATCATGAACTGGACCACTGGGAGGCAGCACAGGACGCCATCGACGCGAGCAACGCGGCGCTTCCCGGTCACCCCGAGCCGGGTGGGGATGGTCATCCGGATGCCACGAGGGGAGGGAGAGGAAACAGGATGACACCAGAGGAGTACAAGAAGTGGAAAAAGGAGGCCGCCAAGGCGGTTCGGGATGCCCTTGAGGAGCCGGACAAGAAGGACGCCGAGGGCAAGAGGGTCCCCTGGAAGAAGAACGTAGAGCACGGCTCTCCGAAGCCATATTCTACATACCTTGGGGACCGCTGAGCATGGCCGCGGCAACCGCAGGTGGAACTTCTCATAGGCTACGCCTACTGGCTATCGGAATCTCTTTCGTCTCCGGGACCGTCCTCGGCTGGCTTGGCGCCACTGCCATACAGACAGAGCGTCCTCCGAGCGTCCCCGAAGTGATCGCTTCGGTACTTGAGAAGACGTCGGTTAGAACGGAGTTGCAGCCCAATGAGTTTGAGCCGTATGACCTAGCGGTCTTCTTGGAGTGGCTCCATGGTCGCGGCGTCGAGGACGACGTTCTTGTTGACCTGCACGGCTGGGAGGTCAGGGTCGCGTTCCGTCCTGAAGGCACACCCCCACCGAGTGGAAGCATATCGCTCCCACCGGAGGGCGTCATGGTGATGGACACCCAATTCACCCGCTTCCCCGATGGGGTTGCAGTGGTCCGCGTGCTTCTTCGTCCTAGGAATGTCCTAGCACGCCTTGCGGCTTGGTTTGGAATGAGGCCTCAGGTCTCCTGGGCAGCACGCTAGCCCCTAAGGGCCCGTCCGTGAATAACTGTCGCCCTTTCCACTCGCCTTCACGCCGTCTGCGGCCCTTCCTCGGGCGCGAATTCCTCAGCGTAGCTGGCGCTACGCCTCCGGATCCGCTTCCTCGTCATGGCCACATCCGTCGAATCCAGGAGCTGATCCTGGACCATGAGCAGGAGATCCGAGATGCCTGGACCCGCCACTTCGAAAACTGGGATCACCAACATCTCGCCCCACGGGATCTGGCTGCTCCTCGACGACCGCGAACTCTTCCTCCCCTTCACGGAGTTCCCCTGATTCGAGCAGGCGACAGTGGCCGCGATCCATGAGGTCGAGCGGCCGAAGCCGAATCACCTGCACTGGCCTCAGCTTGATATCGACTTGAGCGTTGACTCGATCGAGCATCCCGAACGGTACCCACTCAAGTCTAGAGAGGGGACCGAGGGAGCCAGCCGTTCGTGAAGAACGTGGCCTACACGCTCGATGGCCTGGGGAACCGGAGCCAGGTCCTGACGACGCTCCCGACGCCCCCCTCCTCGGTGACCTACGCCGCCGACGTGGTGAACCAGTACACGGCCGTGGGAGGGGTCGCCCGGACCCACGACAACAACGGGAACCTGAAGGACGACGGGACCTACGTCTTCTCGTACGACTTCGAGAACCGGCTCGTCCAGGTCCGCCAGTCCGGCACGCTGACCCTGATCGCCGACTACCACTACGACGCGCTCGGGCGTAGGGTAGAGAAGGTGCTGGCCGCCGGGACCACGACCCGCTACCTGCTCGACGGCGTCGAGGTCGTCGAGGAGTACGACGCGGTCGGGAACTGGCAGGCGCGCTACGTCTACGAGGACGGGATCGACCGGCCGCGGTGCATGGACCGGGCGGACATCGCGGACGTGAACGGGAACCAGAACACCACCGAGGTCCTGCGGTTCCACTACCACCAGCAGGCGTTGGGGTCGGTGACGGAGATGACGCAGCCCACGGGGGCGGTCGTCGAGTGGGTGACGTACGACGTCTACGGGCAGCCCACGATCCGTGACCAGCAGGGGATCGTCATCGCCAGGAGCGCCATCGGAAACCCGTACCTCTACACGGGGCGGGAGTACGATCCGGAGGACGGGCTCTACCACTACCGCGCGCGAGCTTACAGTCCGAGGGCTGGCCGCTTCCTGCAGCGTGATCCCGTAGGTTGCATCGACAGCTGCGACCTATACGAGTTTGTTCGAAGTGCACCCCTTGTCCGTGTAGACCCCTTCGGACTTGATGCGGCTGAAGTTCGCGAGGCCGAGGACGGCGTTGTGGAAGCAGATGATGCTCTGAGCGATGCAGAGCAATTGCTCAAGGAGGCTGAGGAGGCGCTGAAGAAGACACGAGCGGATCTTGAGGAAGCCGAGTGCAAGCGGGAGCAGATACAGATCGCCGGAGCGGCTGGGTCCTTCGATGGCCGAGAGTCTCTCCTTGAGAGAACGCTCGCATGGCATGATCGGAAGATCTTCCGCCTCCGAGCCCTGCTGGCGGAGCAGGAGGATGCTCTTGCCCTTGCGAAGTCAAGGGTCGCGTCGGCTCAGCAGGCCCTACTCCTGGCCAATGCTCGCCTCACCGCGGCGCTCATCCGGCACGTGAGGAGTAGCGGTGGGGGTGCCACTGGTGGCGGTGGAGGGCCCAATCATGGCCAGACAGTAGCCCTATCAGCTGCTGGCGGGGCCACCTACGAAGTTGTCATGGGGTTTCTGGCCCGACAGGGACTCAGGTTCATCATCAAACGTGCTGTCCAGGGCGCCCTTGCTGGCACAGGGTTCGGTGTAGCCGTGGTCATCGTCTGGGAGGCTGGGGACGCTCTCGACTGGTGGTAGCAGGAGGATCCCTCGTGCGGAACCATTGCGACTATGGCTCCGATTCAGGTGCCGGGGCGTCTGCAGCACGTCGCTCGGAGAGATACCGCTCTGTTGTCACAAGGGTAGTGCTTGCTGCTGTGCTTGTTGTGCTAACCGCGGCCGCTGGCGCTCCCCTCCGCAAGGACCCTGAGGCCTTCTCGCTGTATTGTGCCTTAGCGGGCCCTCCCCTTGGCCTCCTCGGCTCCGCGCTGATCTTTTCCCGCTCTGCCCGGGATGCAGCCACACGCGTGCGACGAGTGGGCCTTGTGGCCGCCGGTCTCGCCGTCTTGCTGTCGATGATTCTCCGCGCACAGGGCGTGGCGCCAGAGGTGGTCCTGGTCACTTCAAGTGCCGTGGCGGGCGCGGCCTTTCGCAGCAGTGGGGGTCATTGACGTGTGGTCCTTGGTGGCTCCCCCTTTCCCTCAGGCGGCTTCCGCCAGAGGGATGACGTCGAGGCCGTCGAGGAGTACGACGCGGTGGGGAACTGGCAGGCGCGCTACGTCTACGAGGACGGGATCGACCACCCGCGGTGCATGGACCGGGCGGACATCGCCGACGTAAACGGGAATCAGAACACGACCGAGGTCCTTCGGTTCCACTACCATCAGCAGGCGCTGGGATCGGTGACGGAGGTGACGCAGCCCACGGGGGCGGTCGTCGAGTGGGTCGCCTATGACGTGTATGGGCAGCCCACGATCCGAGGCCAGCAGGGGAACTTGATCACCCAGAGTGCGATCGGCAATCCGTACCTTTACACGGGGCGCGAACATGACCCGGAGGACGGACTCGACTTCTACCGCGCGAGGACACTTGATCCCACGGCGGGTCGATTCCTGCAGCGGTGAGCAGACGCACGCAAATCGAGGGGTTTGAGCCCGATGCGAGGCACGCTACGCGAGGGGAATGGCGAAACCCCCTCGCGTAGCTTGCAAGAAGCACACGAAGGGGTTTCTCTCCGAGTCGACCAAGACCACGGAGAGCCAGAGTGTGCCAGAAGCTGCTGGGCGATGCCACGCTGTACGCCCTGTTGTCGCGGATCGACGAGGACCTGGCGGCGGAGACGCGGGCGCAGAGGTGCCCTCTCTGCGGCGGGCCGCTCCACTGCGCAGACTACCCCCGAAAGCCCCGGGGCGGCCCTCCGGGCCTCGGGCCGGGCTACGGCCTGCGACTGAGCTTTTGCTGTGCCGACTGCCGGAAGCGAAGGACGCCGCCCTCGGCGAGATTCCTGGGGCGGCGCGTGTACCTGGGCGTGGTCGTGGTGCTGGTGACGGCGCTCCAGAGCGGGCTGACGCCGAAGCGCTTCGGGCCACTTTGCGAGCATCTCGGGGTGGACCGCCGCACGGTCGAGCGCTGGCGCCGGTGGTGGCGTGAGACGCTGCCGGCGAGTTGCTTCTGGCGGGTGGTGCGGGGACGCTTCGCCGAGCCGGTCGAGAGCGAGCGCCTGCCGGCATCGCTCCTCGAGCGATTCAGCGGCGATGAGCGCACGTAGCTGGTGCGCTTGCTCCGCTTCCTGTCGCCGATCACCGCGCCCTCGGCGTCCTGAACGAGGCACGCAGCGCGAGGGGCGACATGGATCCGCAGAGGATGCACATGGAGGGTGAGATCGACGCAGCGTAAGGAGGGTGCCGTCAACCCGGAGGAGGTACGGCACCGTGAAGCACGACGAGGCGGTGAGCCCAAGAGCTTCAAGTCCTTCCTGGCGCTGGACATGGCGGTGGCCGTGGCCTCCGGGCGAGCGTGCCTTCGCTGCTTCGAGACGAAGCGGCGCGGCCGGGTGCTCCTCTTCGCGGCCGAGGACGCGCTGCCCGTGGTGCGGGAGCGCCTGGAGGGCATCGCCCGCGCCGCGGGTGTCCCCTTCCCCGCCCTCGACGTGCACGTGATCACCACGCCGACGATCCGGCTCGACCTCGAAGCGGATCGGAGACGACTGCGCGAGACCGTCGAGGCCCATCGCCCTACGCTCCTCGTGCTCGATCCCTTCGTGCGCCTGCACCGCATCGACGAGAATCTGGCCCAGGACGTGGCGCCGTTGCTGGCCTACCTGCGCACGCTGCAACGCCGGCTCGAGACCGCCGTGCTGCTCGTGCACCATGCCCGCAAGGGCGGGCACGTGCGACCGGGACAGGCGCTTCGCGGCTCTTCCGAGCTCCACGCCTGGGGCGACAGCAATCTCTACCTGAGGCGCCGGCACGACCGGCTCGTGCTCTCGATCGAGCACCGCGCCGCGCCAAGCGGCGAGGACCTCGAGCTCGAGCTCCACCACCAGGGCGACGCCCTCGCGCTCCGGGTCTGCCGCGACACCGTACGCGAAAAGAAGAACGGTGCGCTCTCGGCCACCGACCGGGTCGAGCAGGCGCTTCGCAAGGCCACGCGCCCCATCGACCGGCGGGCGCTGCGTGCAGCCTGCCGCATGCGCATGCCCGCCGCGACGTCGATCGTGGACTCGACCGCCTGCTCGAGCTCGGCCTCGTGGCGCATCGACCGTGGCGACCGGGACAGCCCGACGGCGTCTGGCAACTCCTCCCGGTGCCCCACGCCGACGCACACCCTACGACGCGCACCGGGCAACCGATGAGCGCCGCGGCCCTCCTCGCCCAACTCGGCCTTGCGCCGAGAAGCGCGTGACGCAGCCAGAATCAGGCGCCTCCTGGCAGCCGTCTACAACCTTCGTCGTCGGACACCGAAATCCTCGAATTCGTGCTCTGAATGGCGCGTAGCACGCGGAATTCGTGTGTGGTTGGATTGCGGTTCGTACGCGATCGGGCGTCGATCCAGAGCGTGTTCTCGCCCGTACCAGCACTTTTGCTGGTACGGACCTGCCCCTACGTCCTGAGCGACGACATGGAGCGCGAGAGCGCGTCGTCACAAGTGCGCGCGTGTTGCCAAGTTACGCGCGAGGTAGATGGCGGGAGTGACGGGACTCGAACCCGCGACCTCCGGCTTGACAGGCGGAGGCGGCCCTTGCGCCCCAGGTCCCATGAAATGCGCCCCGGCGGGCGATTCCGCTTTCGCGGACGTTCGGCCGAAGATCCCGATCCGCCCCCGATCTATGGCGGATCCAGCGGAAGTGCTGGTACGGGTGCTGGTACGGAAGAGACCCCTACGGCCACATGAAGCGTTTCATCCATCCAAGTCGATCACGACCGGAGTGACCTCGCCTGGACGTATGCGCATCACGGCCTCGTGTGTATGCAGCGCGTCCGGTCGTACCACCAGCACGTACTCCCCCGGCTCGAGGAGGTTCTCGTTCAGGTGAGCCCCGCTGGGGGTCCAGAGGTTCGTACGCTGCCGCTCCGCACCCGCGCCCTCGATCCACCCGTCGACGAACCGGGGGGCGCCGTTTGGCTCGAGGCGCGGGCGAACGCTGACGCTCCCGTATCCGAGATTCGGCAGGCGACCTTGCGTGGTGCGAAGGACCAACTCGAATCGTCCACCCTCCTTCGCGCGCAGACGGAGCGCCTGCGTCGTGTCCGCCTGAACCTCGATGACTTGCTCGATTGGCAGCAGGAACGTCTCAAGCGGTGCGCGGGTGGGGAACCAGTCATCGGTGGCGTGGGGCTGGATGACGATGCGGATCCGGCCCGCGGGCACCGCGTCGAGCCGCCCCGTTGCATCGGGGCGGAAGCGGGCCAGGGATGTGCCGGCGAGCGTCTGCACCGCGACGGCGTAGTCGGAGATCAGCTTCCCGTTTCCGTTTCCCGGCGTCTGTAGGGTTGGGGGGGAACGGGAAACGGGCCGCGGCAGGACTCGTGGCTGCGGGCGGTCCATCGTAGTCGTCCTTCCCGCCTCACCCCCGGCCCGGGGGTGAGGGGCGAGGCGGGAAGGAAGCCGTCAGGGTCTGAGCTGGAGGCCGCCCTCGACTTCCGCGACGCGGCCGCGCTCGGTGAGCTCGCCCAGCGCCTCGAGCAACGTCGCCAAGGCCCAGGCGGCGAAGCGAACGGTGTGTCCCTTGAGCACGGCTTGGTGAGCCAGGTTCTGCGCGATGGTGGTCTTGCCCACGCCGTTGGGACCCAGGATCACCGCCTGGGCCCCCTCGGCGAGGAAGCCGAACGTGAAGAGGTCATCGAGGAGGTCGCGGTCGACCCGCTCGGGCCAGTTCCAGTCGAAGTCCGCCATCGGCTTGAAGCGCCCGATGCGTGCGTCCTTGATGCGGCGCTCCAGACTGCGGCGACGACGCTCGTTCTCCTCGATCTCGAGCAGGTGCGGCAGCCACGGCTCCTCGGCGTAGGCCTCCCATTCGGTGAGCAGGCCGAAGAGGCCCGGCGCCTGCGCCCGCTGGCGCAGCGCCTCTTCAGGCATCGGCAACCTCCTCGTCGTCATCGTCGTCCTCCTCCTCGTCTTGGGATGCCTGCTCCGCCAAGTGGTCGTAGCCCTCCAGGTCGTGCGGCTTCACGACCAAGTCGCGAACCGTGGGGGGCAGGGGGATCGGCAGGGCCGGCGCGGCGCAGCCCCTACTGCTGAAGCAGCCACCTCCGCCGCTCACTGTCCCACTGCCAGTCCGCAGCTCGACTGAGAGCCTCCAACACAACAGATCGTGACTCGGAGCGATTCGCCTCCTTCCATGCGCCCTTCGGTAGTCTCAGGTCCATGAAATGAGGGACGTCGCTCAAGACCCACACGGGCGTTTCGGTACCTAGACTCTCCGCCGCACGGCGAAACCACTCTATGCCCCGCCGGCTACCGCAACTGGCCAATCCGCTGGCAATCGCCTCAAAGCTATAGGTAATGGTCATTGGCAGCCCGCTCTCAAGTGCATCGCGTGTGGCCCCGCAGCACGGATACGCGATCGCAGTCAGGCACCGCACGCAGGCCCACCGCACGCGCTCGGACGCATCCCCGTAGAGGATTCTCGCCAGCTCTAACCCAGTGTCTCCCGTACCACGGTTCCTCGCACGCAGGTAGACCGCCGAGGCCCGAACGGCCTCAGACCGAGAATCCAGCAGCGCGGAGAGTTCGGGTCTTCCGCCAAGCGCCCAGCACGCCCGCAGTGCGTGGGCTCGACTCTCGTCGAATGCGGAGGAAGCAGCTATCGGATCTAGCAGGCGCCGCAGCCGGCGCGGATCGCATGGTCCACGCGGAACTGAGAGCAGGCGATTGACGCGCTCGCCATCGTAGAACTGTAGAAGCGTGGACCTCACGAGTTCTGTCACACATGGCGACAGATGCGTCATACTCGCTCTTCCACTGTAGGGCACCGCTAGTGCACCGTGACTCTCTGAGTCGCCGCACATCATGCGCCACTGAATTGAGAGATACACCAGCGGTCCAGGAACTTGCCGGCCCACGCCGGCGAGACGTACTCCCAGAAGCCCTGGAAGTCCTCCTTGAGGAGGTAGGCACGAACGGACCTCAGGTTGTACTGGAGCAGTTCGTCCAGCTTCACCTCCTGCTTCTCGGTCAGGTTCTCCGGGCGCTTCAGCAGGCACCACCGGCTCCGCTTGAGGATCGGCTCGTAGCCGTTGCGCCGCATGTCTCTCGCCTCGGACGCCCGCACCTCGTCGATCGCCTTGCTGAAGTGGGCCATGATGTGGAAGCGGTCGAGGATGTTGATCGCGTTCTTGGCCCACCGGGCGATGACTGTCATGTACGGCTTCCACATGTCACTGCACACGAACTGGAGGCGGGCACGTCCGGCCGGTCCGAGCCAGCGGAAGAAGGAGAGCAGCGTCTCCACCTTGCGGTTCTCTCCGATCCACAGGAGGCGACGGCAGCCCGCGTCGATCTGGTAGACCAGCGTCAGGTAGCGATGCCCACGGCGCAGCGAGATCTCGTCGACCCCGATGGAGTAGACGTTTTGCAGGTTTCGGCGGGCCAAGCCCCACTCCACGGCCGTGGCCACAGCCCGGAACACGGTGTCCCAGCTGGCTCGAAAGGCTCGGGCCACGTCCGTCCACGTCATGCGCTTCGCCCAGGACGCCAGGAACCAGGCGTAGGTCTTGGTGAGGTGGTTCTTCCCCGTGCCCCACGGGACCTTCTCCACCGTGACCCCGCAGTTCGGACACGCGACCCGACGCATCGCGTAGACGAAGAACACCAGGAAGCCCCACAGGGGCACGAACTCGAAGCGGCGAGGCGGCAAAGTGTCGTAGCCCGGTCTGGGACGATCGCAGCCTGAGCAGATGGCCTTCCCATTCGCCCGAGGCTGAATCTCGACATCGATGGCCGGTCCACGCTCCGTCTCGACGAACTCGGCCGTGCCGTAGACGAAGGACCGATGCTTCTCGATACGGTTCAGGATAGTCTTGAGCTGCACCCTGCGCGCTCCCGGCTGACGTGTCGCAACGCACAGCATCGGGCCCGGGGCCGACGGCCCCGGCGCAGGGTGTCTTTCGCATCCTCATCGCTGGTGGCCGGTGCGGCCCCCTCCGCGGCCTGGGCTCGGCAGCCCGGCACACTCCTCTACACCACTCTTCCTTCCCGCCTCACCCCTCACCCCCGGATGGGGGTGAGGCGGGAAGGACGGCGGCCCATGCGCCCTCTTCTTCCGGTCCGGGCGATGGAGCGGCTCAGGTCACCCACGAATTCTGCGGGGGACCCTAGATCTTTTTCCCATTCGGTTGGGAACTCGGCATCGTCTTGCCACGAGCTCCGGGGTCGTGCCGCTCATCACCGACCGGTATGAACTCAATCGTGTACCCATTCTCCAGCGCCTCCTCAAGCCTCTCCTTGTCCTCTTCCGATCCGTACTTGCGGACCAAGTCGATGGCGTGATTGACAGCATCTTGATTCCGATCAGCGCGTGCTTCGCGAGTCTCCTCCGACCTATATCTGCGGTTTGCATCGACCCCTTCTCGCCCCAGTGGGTCCGTAGCGGTCATCACGCGATCTCTGCAGCACTGGTACGCGTTTGGTCCATCCCTGTAGCCCAGAGGATCTCGTTGCAGAAAGCGCCCCAGTGAAGGGTCGTACGTGCTCGCACGATAGAAGTAGAGTGCATCCTCGGCGTCGTATTCGCGCCCCGTGAAGAGATACGGATTCGCGATGGCGCTCTGCGTGATGACGTTCCCCTGCTGGTCACGGATGATGGGCTGCCCGTACACGTCGTAGGTGACCCACTCGACGACAGCCCCCGTCGGCTGCGTCACCTCCGTCACCGATCCCAGCGCCTGCTGGTGGTAGTGGAATCGCAGGACCTCCGTGGTGTTCTGGTTCCCGTTCACGTCCGCGATGTCCGCCCGGTCCATGCAGCGCGGCCGGTCGATCCCGTCCTCGTAGACGTAGCGCGCCTGCCAGTTCCCCACGGCGTCGTACTCCTCGACGACCTCGACGCCGTCGAGCAGGTAGCGGGTCGTGGTCCCGGCGGCCACCACCTTCTCCACCCTACGCCCGAGGGCGTCGTAGTGGTAGTCGGCGATCAGGATCCCCGCCCGGTTCACGCGAGGGGAGCGGCTCAAGCGGATCCGGTGCGCGAGATCGAGTGGGGAGCCGGGCCGGCACCCCCGATCGATGGCGCGTCGGCTCCGCCGATCCTGGGAGGGTGTGCCTTCGGCAGGCGTGTGTAGGCCTGGATTTCCGGGCCTGCTCGGGTGCCCGCGGCCCTGGGGCCGTCCGGCCGTGCACGTGCAGAGGCGGCCCGTCCGCGGGGGGCCGAGGTCTACCCGGGCGGCGCAGCCGACGCCGTCCTCGGGGCCGGCGAAGACGCGCGCGCCGCCACCGAAACCGGGCTGCAAGTCGAGCGCGCACGACGGACCGTACTCGGATTGGCAGGGGGGAGCGAGGAAGTGCGCGCAGAGCGCGAGAAGAGGTACCAGCGGGCGCATGAGAAGCCTCCATGAGGAGGGGCGGCCCGCTGGAGAGGGTCACCACCCTGGGCTGCGTGCCACGTAGAATGACATGCACCATGCTCAAGCACCGCTGGTTCGAAGGCGCGTTCGCTGCGGCCCTGCTTCTCCTCTCGGGGGTCGCACTTCCTGGCCCGGCACACGCTGAGGAGTATCCGACCTTCGCTCCCGGCATGCACATACGTAGGGCCACGGACGTGGCGGTCGTCTCGGAGGGCGAGGCGATGGACGGTACGGTTGAGGTCCTGGACGTTTGGCGCGGTGGGCTGGAGGTGGGCAGCCAAGTCCGTGTGGGGGGGCTCGCTGCGTTCGTCGCTGGGCCGGAGGCCACTCTCCATCGAGGGGGACGTGAGTTGGGGCGCGCGAATTTCCAGCGCCTGATTCTCTTCCTGTCTCGTGACGGCGAGAAGTTCGTGCCGAGCCTGTGGGACATCGGTACTTGCCTTGTCATCATCGAACGCGGCGAGGCCTTCGCTATGCGGCAGCCCGAGAGTCCGGGGCCGCGCATGCTGCTGCCCCTGCGCGAGATGGACGGGGGCCGGCGGGATGGATACGACGAGAGTGCCCTGCGAGCAATGGTCGAGCGGCATGATCTCCTGCACCGGCAGCTCGCGGAAGCACTGCAGAACGTCGATGTTCCATCGCGGGTTGCGGCGCTGGAGCCCCTCTGTCTCGAATCCTGGGTCGCGGAGGAGGCAACTTCGGAGCTCGCGCGAATTGGCAAGCCAGCGCTCGGAGCACTCTGGCGGCTGTACCGAGAGACGCCGCCCGTAGCCCACTTCCGTTTCACTTGGCTTCAGGACATCATCCAGGTGGGTGGCAGAGAGGAGGCGCCTCGGTTGCTGCGCCTCCTTCACGACGAAGTGGCCTTCTGGCGGGGTCGCGCACCGGGACTGAAGACAATGTGGTGGGCGGGGCATGAGCCCGAATTGAACGTCCGCTACGGCATCTTGCAGGAACTGGTCCGGACCTTTGCCACCTGGGAGACGCTTGACGCCCGGCCGGACGTTCTCGCCCTGGAGGCTACAGCAACGGAATACCCTCTCTTCGGGGGGGAGGAACACCCCAATAACGGGTATCGGGTTGCAAATGAAGTGAGCCAGTATCTGGAGAAGGTCGGGCGATAGCCGCCCGACTGGTTCGCTCACGTCACTCCCGTAGCCCTTCCTCGACCACGCGGTCGTACCGACCGCACGCTTCGTCTGCCCGCGAGGCGTCGGGGGCGCCATGCTGTGCACCAAGCACAAGCACAGGCACGGGCATGTCGCTGCAATCGCCGCCGCGTGCACGGACGGTGATCTGCCGCGTCGCCGCGGCCAGGCCGTCGAAGCTCTCGCGCATGTCGGTGGGACCGGCCGCGAGGTAGATGCGAACCGACGGCGGGAAGGCCAGCACGCGGCGAGCGTCCCGAGTACGAGCGCGAGGTCCACCGCGTCGAAGCCATGGGGCACCCGGATCCGGACCCCGGTCGGAAGGACCACCTCCAACGCACGGTCGACCCCCTCGCCCAACACCGCCTCCACGAACGCCGGCGCCGACGCCGGTACGATCGGCACCTCTCCGAACTCGGCCACGCCCCTGCGGCGCGGGTGTGGACGGCGGCGTCGATGCCAGGTTCGCAACCTGCGCGTTCGAAGGGAACGACGGCGACGGCATCGACCGGGACGAGGCCGACGACGGCGAGGGTTCGGCCCTGGTCACCGGGACGGACACGGACGGCAACGCTGACGACGAGAGCGACGCGGACGGCGTGGATGTCACCCGCCACGGTTGACGATCCCGGCGCATCGCGGGGCGCGGTCGGGCGGGCCTTCCCGTCCCGGCCGCGCCCTTTCTCGTGAGCCTGCGCGCGTGGTGGGGCCGGAGGGCCGGGGCTTGCGTATGCTTGGGGGCCGAGAGGATCCAAGCCATGCACAAGCTCGTCTTCGGCGTCGCGGCGGCGGCCCTGGCACTGGGGGTCTACCAGACACTGGAGAACCAGGGCCTCAAGACCGAGATCGAGGGGCTGCGGCGCGACGCCACCGATCTCCGGGCCGAGGTCGCCACCTTGAAGCGGGAGGAGCACGCCGAGCCCGCGGCGGTGCCGGCGAAGGCCCCCCGGATGGCCGATCTCCCCGCGGCGGTCGAGGCTCCCGCCGAGGGGGGCGGTCCTCGCCTGGTCGCCCGGGCCGCCTCGCCCGAGGTGCTCGCGGGGGCGGTGCGGGACCTCCAGCAGCGGGTGGCCGCCCAGGAGGAGAAGGTCGAGCACGTCGCCACGCGGGTGGAGGAGGAGGCGGCCTCCCGACCTCGAGTCTTCCGCACCCCGCGGTTCATCGCGTCCGTGGACGACGCGGTGGGTGCGTTGGATCTCACCCCCACGCAGCAGGCGGACATGGAGCGGCTCGTCGAGTACGCGAACCAGGACCTGCAGCGTCTCTACCAGATCCCGAACGCCGACGGGAAGACCCTGGCCGACGTGAACAAGCCCGTCAAGGTGGGCGGGAAGGACAACGCGGGCATCGGCATCCTCTTCACGAACTTGGCCGCGGTGACCGGATTCAAGCACTCCACCGTCCCCGGGCGGAGCGAGACCTACGCGGAGGCGGAGACGCGCATTCGCAAGGACGCGAAGCGCGAGATCCGCGACCTGCTCGATCCGAAGCAGCAGAAGACGTGGGACGACAGCAACACGGACCCCCTCTTCAAGGGCGCGGGCGGCGGCGCCACCATCTCGTTCTCCACCGTGACGACCACCTCGGACGACGAGAAGTAGGCCGCATGGGACGTCGCGGCGGCGCCTGCGCCTCGGGAGATCCCTACAGCGCCCTCGCCGGTCGGAGCACGTTGCTCGAGGGGGGAAACGCGGTGGACGCCGCCGTCGCGGCGGGGCTCATGGCGTGCTTCACGATGCCGCCCCTGACGGGCCTCGCCGGAGCCGGGCTCATGATCCTCCGGGCCGGCGACGAGGTGCGCTGCCTCGACTTCTTCGGAAACGTCCCAGGGCTCGGCGAGGAGGACCGCGCGCGACCACGGCCCGAGAGCATCGACGTGCCCTTCGAGGACGTCGTCGAGACGTTCCACGTCGGACCGTCCACCGTGGGCGTTCCCGGCGTCGTGGCGGGGCTCTTCGAGGCGCACACACGCCACGGCCGGCTGCCGATGGCGGAGATCGCCGCGGTGGTCGTCGATGCCGCCCGGACCGGCGTCGAGGTACAGGACGCTCAGTACCGCGCCTTCGTGCTCCTGCAGTCCATCTTCCGGCGCACCCCCGAGACGTGGGCCCTTGTGGGCGACGACGAGGGGCTCTTCCCCGTCGGCCGGCGAATGCGGAACGAGGCGCTCGCAGCCACGATCGAGGAGCTCGTCCGGGAGGGGCCGCGGGCGTTCTACGAGGGGGCCATCGCCCGCGCGATCGTCGAGACGACCGACGGCGCCGTCACCGCCGAGGACCTGCGCCGCTACGAACCGGTGTGGCGGGAGCCCATCGCCACCCGCTACCGGGACTACGCCCTGCACCTGACCGGCATCCCCAGCCTCTCGGGCGGCCTGATCGTCCAGGCGCTGGCCGGCCTGGAACGCGGGCCGCCGCTGCCGTCGCGACGGGCCCAGGGCGACTGGTTCCGGCTGGCCGACGTACTGCTCCGGGCCCAAGCGCTTCGGACGCCCGAGTACGAGGAGAACCTCTTCGAAGAGGGCTACCTGGAAGCGGTGACGGCGGCCTGCCGGGCGGGGTGCACGCTCCACATCGCCGCGGTGGACGGCGAGGGAGGCGCGGTCTCCTACACCTCGTCCATGGGCGAGACGGCGGGCCTCGCCGTGCCGGCCCACGGGTTCGCGCTGAACAACCTGCTCGGCGAACCCGACATCCTCCCCCGCGGGGCCCGGAACGCCGCGGGCCTTCGCATGATGTCCTCCATGTGCCCCGCGCTCGCCCGCCGGGACGACGGGCGATGGATGGCGATCGGCTCGGCGGGCGGCAACCGCATCCCCTCGGCCATCCTCCAGGTGCTGGTCCACGTCGTGGACGGCGGGCTCTCGCTCCAGGAGGCCGTCTCGCGGCCGCGGATCCACGTGCAGAAGGAGCGGCTCTACGTGGAGGGCTACGGCCGGACGCGCGAGGAGGTCGAGGCGTTTCGCGCGTACGGACTGGAGTTGGTGACCACGTGGGCGCCGGGCTTCTTCTTCGGGGGGCTCCAGGCGGCGCGGGAGACGGCGAGCGGCTTCGAGGCGGCCGCCGACGGGGTTCGAAGAGGCGGCGCCGCCTACGTCGTGTAGGCCGCGCCGCCCGGAGACGTCAGTCGGACTTGCCGACCTCGAAGCCCTCGGCGGCGGCCTGCTCGCGAATGGCGTCGCGGAGCGCGCGGTCGAGCGCCTTGGAGTCGTCGAGCTTCTGCTCGTTCATCTGCTCCTTCACGTAGGCGTCGCGCTGCTCCGAGAGCGTCTGGATCTGATCCTGGAAGGACTCGCGCTCCGCCTTCTTGGCGAGGAGCCACGCCTTCTTCTGGTCGAGCGTCATGCCGCGCATGGCCTCGGGGAGGTCATCGTCGGAGACCTTCGAGAGGTCGAAGCCCTCCTCGGTCATCCGATCCACGAGGTCCCAGGAGCCGTTGCGGTAGAGGCGCCCGGCCTTGGCTTTCGCCCGCTCGGCGGCGGCGGGTGCGCCTGCGGCGGCGGCATTCGCGTCCTGGGCCGCTTGGCGCGTATGCGCCTCCTCGGCCTTCTCGCCGTAGGCCACGTAGGTGTCGTTCATCTTCCGCGAGAGCTCGGCGAGCCGCTTGTCGTAGGGCGTCTGGATCGCCACGGTGCCGTGGTTGTGGTCGATGTTGGCGAATCGACCGTTCCCCAGGGCGGCAAGCTGGCGATAGCCGTCGGCCACGTCGTCGTCGGCGCCCCCGCAGTAGATGGCGTTCAAGACGACGTGCTTCTCGACCGCGAGCTTGGCCTGGTCGCGGAACGGACGCACACGGTCCTGGTCGGCCGACTCGTTCCCGGCCACGAACATGATCCGGAGCGCGTCGCCCGGCGCCCACGTGAGGTGGTCGAGCCCGTGGCGCACGACGCGGCCGACGAACTCCTCGCCGCCGTTCGTCGTGAGCGCGAAGAGGCGCTCGCTGATGAGGTCGAGATCCCGCGTCAGGTCGGACTGGAGCACGACGTGCCCCGTGTCGCCGTTTCCGGGACTGCCGTAGGTCAGGAGGGCGACCCGGAGGTCCGGCATGGGTTTGGCCGTCGCGAGTTCGGAGACGACGCTCCAGAGCTTCTGGCGGGCGGCGTCGATCAGACCCTGCATGCTCCCCGAGGTGTCGAGACAGAGGACGAGATCCACGCCTTTCGGGGCCGGGGCGGGGGCGGGGGCCGGCGCCGGCGTCGCGTCCTCCTCGGCCCGGGCGGCGACGGGAAGGGCGAGCAGCAGGGCCAGCAGGGGCAGGGCGATTCTCTTCGACATGGCGCTTCTCCAGGAGTCTCCGCGGGGGGTTGTCGTCCCATGGGACGCGGTGGGCAAAAGACCGTTCGCAAGAGTCGTGCAAAGAGCCCACGACGGCGGGCTCTCAGGGCCCGGTCAAGCGGCCGGGGAAGAGGACCGTTCCCGTCGGTGCGGAGGAGCGCCTCGGGGAGCACGACGTCGATGGTCAGGCGCTTTGCGTCGCGGATGCCGGAGAAGTCGGTGTCCTTCGCCGAGAGGGCGGCCTCCATGCCCAGGGCCTACCGCGCCGGCGCGAGATCGCCCCCCCCCCCCCCCACCGCACCTCGAATCGGGGGAGGAACATCTCGACGCGCCGGGGCGTGAGGCCCTCCGGCCAGGCGAGGCGCGAGGCGGTGTCGAGCCTCTCCTCGGTCGCCCCGAGTCCCTCGGGGTCCCGGGGCCGCAGCACGACCATCGATCGCTCGCCGCCGCGCTCCACGGGCACCGAGGGCGGCGCCATCGCCCGCCGCAGCGCGGCAAGCGACCCTCCGTGGCCGGCCTCGGGGAGGCGCCGCGCCGCGTCCATCCGCCGGGCTGTCTCCCCCCGTGCCCCGGCCCGCGTCATCGCCAAAGCCGCCTGGACGGAGGAGGGCGAGAAGAGGACGTTCTCCCGTCCAGCTCGGCGAAACGGGCGTAGCGGGCGGCGGCGGAGACGCCGTTGGGGCGGCCGAGCGCGGCGGCTCGATCCGGCACGGGCTCCCCGGCGGGCGCGTCCGGGGCCGCCAGAGGGGCGATCGGGAGGAGCCGCGCGAGGACGGACGAAGCTCGACGAAGGAGGGGGGCTCCCAGGATGCGTTCGACGCCGCGGGCCCGGACCTCCCGCCGTCTCCGCGACTGGTACGCTGCGCTACGGCCCATGACGATCCTCGACTCCAAACGCTTCGACGCCGTCCTCCTCGATCTCGACGGCGTGCTGACCGACACGGCCGGGGTCCACGCCAAGGCCTGGAAACGGCTGTTCGACGCCTACCTCCGGGACCGGGCCGGCGCCGGCGGAACGGCATTCAGGCCTTTCGCCCTTCCCGACGACTACCTCCGGTACGTGGACGGCAAGCCCCGGTACGACGGCGTGGCGAGTTTCCTCGCCGCGCGGGGGATCCAGCTCCCCTGGGGAAGCCCCGACGACGAGCCGGACCGGGAGACCGTCTGCGGCCTGGGCAACCGGAAGAACGACCTCTTCGCGGCGGTCCTTGACCGGGAGGGCGTGCAGGTCTTCCCCGGGACCGTCGAGACGCTCCATCGCTGGCGGGACGCGGGCTATCGGCTCGCCGTGGTTTCCTCGAGCCGGAACACCCGGACCGTGCTCGACACCTCGGGGCTCCTGGAGTTCTTCGACGCCATCGTGGACGGGAACGACCTGCTCGACGGCGACCTCGAGGGGAAGCCCGCCCCGGACACCTTCCTCGAAGCGGCCCACCGCCTCCACGTCGAGCCCGCGCGCGCGGTCGTCGTGGAGGACGCGCTCGCGGGCGTCGAGGCGGGCCACGCCGGCGGATTCGGCCTCGTGGTGGGCGTGGCCCGGCACGACAACGCCGCGTCGCTCCGCGAGCACGGCGCAACGATGGTGGTGCGCGAGGTCGCCGAGCTGGAGCCCTCCGCGTGACGCCGCGCCTCCCCGACGCCCTGCAACACTTCGACGACGTCGCCGGCCGCTTGGAGGGCCGTCGCCCCGTCCTGTTCCTCGACTTCGACGGAACGCTCTCGCCCATCGTCGAGCGCCCGGAGAACGCGCGCCTGGCGACCGGCATCCTCGAGCCGCTCCGCGAGCTCGCCCGACGGATGCCCATCGCGATCGTGAGCGGGCGCGACCGCGAAGACGTGCAACGACGCGTCGGCATCGAAGGCATCGCCTACGCGGGAAGCCACGGCCACGACGTGCGGACGCCCGAGGGGCGAACGCTCCCGCCGGTCTTCGACGAGGCCACGTTCTCGGAGCTCGACGACGCCGAGGTGGAGCTCGCCCGCGCGACCGCCCCCATCGACGGTGCGCGATTGGAACGCAAGCGCGCGTCGCTCGCGGTCCACTGGCGAAGCGTCCCGCCGGATCGCGTCCCGGACGTGGAGCAGGTGGTCCGCGAAGAGGCGGACGGACGCCCGCTCCTGGCTCTCCGGCACGGCCGGAAGGTCTTCGAGCTCGTCCCCGCGGTGGACTGGGACAAGGGCCGGGCCGTCGCGTGGCTGCTCGAGTCGCTGGACCTCGCGGAGCCGGGCACCTTCCCGGTCTACCTCGGCGACGACGTGACCGACGAGGACGCCTTCCGGGCGGTCGAGGAGAAGGGCCTGGGCATCCTCATCGGCGACGCGGCAGAACGCGTCGGGCCCTCCCGGAGTCACGCCACGATGCGTCTGGCCGATCCCGACGCCGTGCGCGCGTTCCTGGAGCGGCTACTCGCCCACTACGGCGTGTAGAAGTCCTGCGTCCAGTAGATCGTGCCCTGGGGGCTGATGTGAACGCCCACCCCGAGGCGGGTGAACTGGGGGCGGAGGATGTTCTCGCGGTGGCCCTGCGAGTTCATCCAGCCGTCCATCACGGCCGCGGCGTTGGGGTAGCCGTAGGCGATGTTCTCGCCCGCGTAGCTGAAGGTGATCCCCGCCGAGCGCATGCGGTCCCAGGGCGTCTCGCCGTCCGGGTTGTCGTGGGCGAAGAAGCTGCGGACGTCCATGTCCAGGGAGTGCAGGAAGGCAACCTCGGCGGCGGTGTCGTCCCAGGCCAGCGCCGAGAGGCCGACGGCGGTGCGCTCCTGGTTCGTGAGGGCGAGGACTTGCTGGGCGAGGCTGTACTCCGTGGCCGTCATCGAGCTGCCGGCGGGCGGCGGGTCGCCGCTGGGCGGCGGGAAGTTGGCGACATCGGTCGTGTCCCCCCCGGTCCCGCACGCGGTCAGGGAGAGGCCCATCAGGACGACGAGGAACGGGGCGAGGTACCGGGTCATGAGGGCTCCGGGCCGCGGGGTGAACGGTTTCCTCATCGGCCGGACCCGACCCCCGCCTTGAGCCCCGGCCGTCAGGCCTGGGGGCGCTCGGCGAACCACAGCAGGAGGTCCTTCAGGGCGGCCGGATCCGGCAGCAGGCGGGCGGCGCTCGTCCGCCCCGAGGCGCTGCCGATCCGTACGGTCAATCCGAGGCCGGACAGGGCGGAGAAGGCGTCCTCGTCGGTCTCGTCGTCGCCGGCGTAGAACGCGCGGGCCCGGACCGGCCAGTCCGGCCCGTGGAGGCTCCGGAGGATGTACAGGACCGCGCTCCCCTTGTCCCAGGGGATGGGAGGCAGGATCTCGATGGCGTCGACGGCGTCGCGCGTGAGGAACCCGGAGCGCCCCGCGCGCTCGTGGGCCATGTCGGCCAGACGCTTCCGATTCTCGGGCCCCACGTCTCGAAGATGGAGCGTCGCGGTGGGGCCCTTCGCCTCGACCCAGGCGCCGCCGCGGGCGCGCGCGGTGAGGTCCTCGATGATGCGTCCGATTTCGTCGGCGTGCTCCGCGAGATCCGGGTGCTCGAACGTCTCGACCCCCGGCCCCACGATCCTCAGGCCGTGGTTCCCGGCGTAGATCAACCCCTCCTCGCCGATCCGCCCGCGCAGGTCGTCGATCCGACGGCCGCTCACGATGGCCACGCTCGTGTCCGGCCTCGCGAGACACCCGCGGAGCGCCGCGCGCATGTCGTCCTGGAGGACGACGTCGTCGGGGTGTTCCTCGAGCCGGGCGAGCGTGCCGTCGAACGCCAGCAGCAGGACCAGGTGCTGTCGCCCCAGCAGGTTCCCGAGCCAGGCCTCGATCCCCCCGGTGACGAGCGGGGTCTCGGGATCCGGGCGGTGCACCGCGACTTCGAGGAAGGACTCCACCCAGGCATGGACGTTGCGGCGGCGCTCCCGCTCCCGCAGCGCCACCATGCGCGAGCGGCGCTCCGCCTCGCGCATGGTCAGCGCGCGGTGGAACGCCGCGGCGCTCCCCTCTTCGTCGTACGGGTTGACGAGAAGCGCCTCGGGCATCGCCTCCGCGGCGCCGGCGAGACTCGAGAGCACCAGGACGCCCGGGTCGTCCACCTGGCTCGCGACGTACTCCTTCGCCACGAGATTCATGCCGTCCCTCAGCGGCGTCACGAGCGCCACGTCCGCGTAGCGGTAGAGCGACGCGAGGCGGTCCCAGGAGAGGGAGCGGTGGAGGTAGCGGATCGGCACCCAGCGGGCGGAGGCGAATCGCCCGTTGATGCGGCCGACCGTCTCGTCCACCTCGCGCTTGAGCCGCCGATACTCGCTCACCTGCGAGCGACTCGGGACGGCCAGTTGGACCAGCGTCACGTGCTCGCGGTGCTCCGGGTAGCTCGCGAGGAGACGCTCGAAGGCGCGGAGGCGCTCCGGGATGCCCTTCGTGTAGTCGAGGCGATCCACGCCGAGGAGGAAGCGACGGGGCACTCCCCGTTCGCGCTTCGCACGCCGCGCCCGCTCCTCGAAGGCGTCGAAGTCGATGCCGAGCGGGAAGGCCCCCACCCGCACGAGCCGGTCGCCGTGTTCGACGAGTCCCTGCGTGCGGTCCACCCGGCTGCCCATGAGGAGCTCGACGCAGTCGAAGAAGTTCCGGACGTAGCTCGACGTGTGGAACCCCACGAGATCGCAGGCGAGGAGGCCGCGCAGGATCTTCTTCGCCCAGGGGAGGATCCGGAAGACGTCCGGCGAGGGAAACGGGATGTGGAGGAAGAACGCGATTCTCGCGTCGGGGCGGCGCCGCCGGAGGTGCGTAGGCGTTCGCATGAGCTGGTAGTCGTGGATCCACACGAGGCGGTCGGCACCGGCCTCCGCCTTCGTACGCTCTGCGAAGCGTTCGTTCACCCGCTCGTAGACGTCCCAGTCGTGCCGATCGAAGACGGCCGAGGGCACGAGCGAATGGAAGAGCGGCCAGAGGCAACGATTCGAGAAGCCGAGGTAGTGGCGGTTGACCTCGGCCTCCGTCATCGGGACGGAGACCAGGGAGTAGGGAAGGTCCGCATCCAGCGTCTCGGGGGCGTTCTTGCCCGAGGTGCCCGACCATCCGATCCATACGCCGCCGCGCGCGGTGAGGACCGGCTGCATCGCGGCGACGAGACCGCCCGACGAGGGCACGACCTGGACACCGGACGCCGTCTTTCGGAGGGTCACCGGAAGCCGGTTGCTGACGACGGTGAGAGGGCCGTCGGAACCGTCGGGAGTTTCCACAGAGGCCACGGGAACGGCGAGGCTATCAGGACCGGAGGGCGCGTGCCCTGCGAAGATGGTCGGGTTCCTCGGCGCCCAGCCGCCCGCTCCGAATCCGGACGTCCTGGTTCACGAGCGCGACGTCGGGCTCGAACGCGCGGCTTCGCGGTCGCGGTCGCGGTCGCTCATGGGCAGGGGTCTCGGTAGGGTCCCGGGGGCGGAGCGGTCTACCCTACCGGCATGAGCCTGGTGCGCATCAGCCGGCGGCTGGCCCGCGACGTCGAGGGGCTTCGCTTCTCCTCCCCCGTCCGCACGGTCTACAACCCGCTGGTCTACGCCCGGAGGCCGCACGAGGCGTACCTGAGGCGATTCGGCCAGGGGAGGAAGGAGATCCTCCTCCTCGGCATGAACCCCGGTCCCTTCGGCATGGCCCAGACGGGGGTGCCGTTCGGCGACGTCGTGAGCGTACGGGAGTGGCTGGGAATCGAGGAGGACGTCGAGATTCCGCCCGAGGAGCATCCGAAGCGTCGGATCGAGGGGTTCGCGTGCCCGCGGCGCGAAGTGAGCGGGACGCGGCTCTGGTCGTGGGCGCGCGAGCGCTTCGGAAAGCCGGAGGCCTTCTTCGCCCGGTTCTTCGTGTGGAACTACTGCCCGCTCGCGTTCCTGGAGGAGGGCGGGCGGAACTGCACCCCGGACCGACTCCGCAAGGCGGAGGGCGCGCCGCTCTACGAAGCGTCGGACCGGGCGCTTCGAGGCGTCGTGGGGGCCCTGGGCGTCGGCAGGGTGGTGGGGATCGGAGCGTTCGCCGAAGGGCGCGCGGCGAAAGCCCTCCGAGGAACCGACGTGGCGATCGGCCGCATCCTCCACCCGAGCCCCGCGAGCCCGCGCGCGAACAAGGGTTGGGCGCGACAAGCGGAGCGCGAGCTCGAGGACCTCGGCATCCGGCTCTGATGGAACCCCTCGCCGACCGCCTCCGCCGCGCCCGTGTCCGCCTGGAGGGAAGCGGCGTCGTCGTCCTGATCGAGGACAACCACCTGCTGGGCATCGCGAAGCCCGCCGGGCTCCTCTCGCAGGGCGGGCCGCGGGACGCCGTCTCGCTCGTCGAGATCCTCGACCGCTACCGCCGGGAGGCCGAGGCCAAGCCGGGACGCGCGTTCGTGGGGCTGGTGCACCGCCTCGACCGCAACGTCAGCGGCTGCCTCGTCGTGGCGAAGACGTCGAAGGCCGCCGCGCGACTGTCGCAGGCCTTCCGCGAGCGGGAGGGCGTAGCCAAGCGCTATCTCGCGTGGGTACGGGGCGTCCCGGCGCCGCGGGAGGGCACCATGCGGTCCCATCTCCGCCGCGAGGGCACCGTCACGCGCCCGACGACGCCGGACGACCCCGAGGGCCGGGAGGCCACGCTCGCCTACCGCGTGGCGGCCGAGGGCCGAGACGTCTCGCGGCTCGATGTCCAGCTCGGAACGGGGCGCACGCACCAGATCCGCGCCCAGCTCGCGGCGGCCGGCCACCCCCTCGTGGGCGACCGCAAGTACGACGGACCGGGGGGACCGCGCCCCGCGCTCCACGCGTGGATCCTCGTCTTCCCCCATCCCGTGGGCGGCGCGCCGGTCGAGCTGGTCGCCCCCGTGCCCTCCGACCTGCGCGCCCTCGACGAGGGCCTCGCGCTGCTCCCACCGCTTTCGCGCTGAGGGCCTGTCAGCGAACGAGTTCCTCGGGAAGGGCATCGCGCAGCAGCGTCGCCGCGTCGAGCGGCGCGTGCGTCGCTTCCTCGAGATGGCGCTCCCAGTGGAGCGTCGCGCCCGGGCGGAAGACACGCTCCTTCAGATAGGCGCCGGCCGGCGGGTTCGCCACGAGCTCGCGGCCGAAGACATCGCGGCGGATGTGGCGGTCGAGCGCGGAGGCGACCGTTTCGCCGAGCAGGTAGGCGTGGTAGTAGACGGGCCAGCAGGCCACGTGGATCTTCGCGGCCCAGACCCCGGGCGGCGCGGCCGCGGGGCGGCGAAGCCCCTGGATCCGCTCGACCGTACCCCACCAGAGCTCGTCCAGGTCGCGGTCGGGGTCGGCGTAGAGCCCCTCCTCGAAGCGCACGATCACGAGCGCCCAGCGCAGGAAGGCGAGAAGGTTGGCCCGGCGCTGCCGGGGCGCCTCGGGGTCGGGGGGATCTTCGCGACCTTCTCGCGCCACGTCGCGTCTTCCACGAGGCGCCCGAAGAGCATCGCCACGCCCTCCGTCGAGGCGGCGTGGGGCGGCCGTCGGAGGACCCAGGGAGTCTCCGGATCGAGGCCGAGCTCGTAGACGGCGTGCCCCAGCTCGTGGAGCAGCGTTCGCGTCCATCGCCGCGACGGGACGACATTGGCCAGAACGCGCACGTCGCCCTCGCGATCGATGTGCGTGCAGAAGGCATGCGGGTTCTTCGCGTCGCGCGGCGCCAGGTCGCTCCGCTCGAGGACGGCGTCCACGTCGAGGCCGATCCCGGCGAAGGTCTTCTTCGCGAGGTCCACGGGATCGCGGTCGGCGAACGGGTCGGGGCCCGGCTCGCCCTCGGGCTCGGCGTGGAGGAAGAGATCGCCGTAGTGCCAGGGCGCGAGCGCGTCCGGCCGGGTGCCGAAGCGCTCCGCCCGGACGCGGTCGATGCGGGCCTTCCGCGCCGTCCAGGGGCCGGTGGAGGCGCGCTCGAGGTCGTCGAGGAAGCGCGCGAGCGACGCGGGCACCACCTCCTCCATCGACAGCCGCATGGCGCGGAAGTCGGCGTAGCCGCAGGCGACGGCGTGTTCGTTCCTAAGCCGGGTCATCTCGCGGACGCGATCGGCCATCCGCGAGCCGATCGCAGCGGCGGCCCGCCAGACGCGCTCCACCTCCGCGCCGTCGTCGCTCGTGCGGAGACGATGGCGGACGGCGTTCCCATCGAGGCGCTCACCGTCCATCTCGGCGCGGTCGATCGCGAACTCGGAGGCGACCTCCGCCTCGAGCTCGACCAGGCGCTCGGGGCGGGGCACGCGGTGGGCGGCGAGGCGAAGGCGGAGGCGCTCGAGCGCGCGCCGGAGCACGGGGTCGTCGATGCGCTCGGCGAGACTCTGCTCGACCCTGGCGAAGCCCGCCTCGTCGTGGGCCCGGGCCTCGAGGGCCTTCGCCGCCGCCTCCACGCGTTCCCGCCGCTCCGCCGTCGCCGCGACCGCCGCCTCCCAGCGCGCGAGCGCGAGCGCCGTCTCGGCCGGGTGGAGCCGGTCGGTCCAGGCATCGAGGACGCGTCGCGCGGCACGGTCGGGCATGGGCGCGAGCGTACCAGGGGAAGGCATTCCCGGCCGGGGGGGTGCCCGTATCCTGGGACGCCGACCACGGGAGCGGAGCATGACCGAAGCACGCCGGCGGGCCGAGATCGGGATCCTGGGCGGCACGGGCCTCTACGACATGCCCGGCCTCGAGGACGTCGAGGACGTGGAGGTCGAGACCCCCTACGGCCTCCCCTCGGCTCCCCTTCGGCTCGGGACGCTCGAGGGGCGCCGCGTGGCCTTCCTCGCCCGCCACGGACCGCACCACACCCTGCTCCCGGGCGAGATCCCCTACCGGGCGAACGTGTGGGCGCTGAAGGTCCTCGGCGTCTCGAAGGTCCTGTCGCCGAGCGCCGTGGGGAGCCTCAGGGAGGCCCTACCGCCCCGGACGCTCGTCGTGCCCGACCAGATCCTCGACCGCACGCGCCAGCGCGCCGGGACGTTCTTCGGGGAGGGCATCGTCGTCCACGTCTCGCTGGGCGACCCCTTCAGCGAGGGCATGCGCCGGGCGATCCTGGACGGCGCGCGGGCGATCGGCCGCGCGGTCCACGACGGCGGCACGTACGTGTGCATGGAGGGTCCCCAGTTCTCGACGCGTGCCGAGAGCCGCTGGTACCGCGGCGCGGGCGGCGACGTGATCGGCATGACGGCGGTGACCGAGGCGCGGCTCTGTCGCGAGGCCGAGATCGCCTACGCCTCGCTCAGCATGGTGACCGACTTCGACGCGTGGCGCGAGGCGGAGGGCACGGTGACCGCCGCGGAGATCCTCGACGTGCTGCGGAGCAACGCCGCGTCGGCCACGGAGATCCTGCGCGCCGCCGTCCCCCGCGTACCCGAGGGCTCGCTTCCCGAGAACGAGAGCCTCCGGACGGCGATCGTGACGCCGCTCGACCGCGTCCCGCCCGAGCGGATCGAACGCCTCCGCCCGCTCCTGGACCGCTATCTCTGAAAACAGCCGGGGTCGTTGTCGGCCGGGTCGGCGCCCGGGCCCACGCCCAGGGGCACGTACCGCACGCCCTCCTGGGAGGCGAGGTGGCCCAGCGCCCGCCAGCAGTCCACGACGACCCGTGGGTGGGCCGCGGTGCGCGCCCAGGTCGCGGCGGGAAGCTCGCGGTACTCGTCCCAGGGAATCGTCAGCACGACGACGTCCGCGCGGGCGATGGCGGCGGCGGCCGTGGGGGCGAGATCGACCGCGAGGGGTAGGCCGCCGCGGGCCTCGGGCATCGCGACGGGGTCGTGGGCGACCACGTCGATCCCCCGCCGGTCGAGGCGCTCGCAGAGCTCGATGCCGACGGAGCGGATCGTGACGTCGGTGTCCGGCTTGTAGGAGAGGCCGAGCACGGCGACCCGCCCCCCGGGTTGGACGCGCTCCTGCACGACGTCCGCCAACCACGGCACCTGGGCCTGATTGAAGCGGCCGAGCACGCCGGCGAGCTCGGGCGCCACGGTCAGGCGACGGAGGAGCGCGCCGAGGGCCAGGTTGTCGTGGTCGAAGAAGGGGCCGCCGTAGGCGATGGCCCCGCAGAGCGAGCCCCGGCCGATCCGCTCGTCGAGCTGCATCGCGTTCGTGATGACGTCCACGTGGCCGCCCGGCATCTGCTCGCAAAGGCGGGCGAGCATGTTCGCGAAGCTGATCTTCGTCGTGACGAACACGTTCACGGCGAGCTTCGTGAGCTCCGCGTTCGCGATCCCCATCCGGACGACCGCCGGCCCGTCGGCGCAGAGTTGTCGCCAGATGCCCTCCACCACGCGGCCTGACCGCTCGTCCCACTCCCCCACCAGGGCGAACTTGGGGTGGAGGAAGTCCCGGACGACGTTCCCCATCGTCACGAAGAGCGGGCTGTAGCAGAGGCCGAACCCCTCGCCGGCCACGAGGCCGCTGGTACGTTCCAGGACCTTCTTGGCCTGGAGCTCGGTGGCGCCGGGCATCATCGTGCTGCCGATCGAGACGACGTGGTAGCCGTCCTTTTCGGCGAGGATCGCCCCGATGTCCGCGCAGGTCGGGAGCACGACCTCGAGCCCGATGGATCCGTCCGGCGCCGACGGGGTCGGGACGAGGACGAGGCTGACATCCGTCTCCATGACCGCCGCGCGGAGGTCGTCCGTGGCGGTGAGGTTGTCGCCGGCGCTCACGAGCGCTTCCTCGACGCCCGGCTCGTGGGCCAGCGCCCGCCGCTCGCGGACGGCCAGGACCTTCTCCGGAAGCGGATCGAAACCGACCACGCGAAAGCCCCGCATGGCCAGGCACGCCGCCACGGGCGCGCCCAGGCGTCCGAGTCCGATGACGGAAATGCGCACGTTCTCGGTCGTCATGGTCCCTGTCGCCAGCCCCCCCTGGATCCTACGGCTCCCGGCGCGTCGTACATCAGAGATCGAAGGGCTTTCGCCGCTCGCGTTTCCGCTCGCCCCGTCGCTTCTTCTCGTCGAGCCGGCGCTGGCGGGCCGCCCGGGACGGGCGGGTCTTCTTCCGGCGCTTCGGCCGGTGGAGTGCCTCGCGGACGAGCGCGGCCATGCGGTCGAGGGCGTCCTCGACGTTTCGCCGCTGGTCGCGGTGGGTCTCGGACGTGACGACCAGCTCGCCCTCGGTGGTCAGGCGCGACGCCAGCCGCCGGAGCACCCAGGCGCGGTCGGCGTCGTCCAGCGCCTCCGTCTCGGCGGCCCGCCATCGGAGGACCACCTTCGTCTCCGTCTTGTTCACGTGCTGCCCACCCGGTCCCCCGGACCGGGCGTAGGAGAGGTCCAGCTCGCGCGCGGGGATCCGCACGCGATCGTTCACCACGAGCTCGTCGGGGAGCCGGGCCATCAGGTCGCGGCGACGAGCCGCTCCACGTCCTCTCCGCGGGCGATCAGGACCTCGTCGGCGAGCCCGAGGAAGAGGCCGTGCTCGACGACGCCGGGAGTGGCTTCCAGCGCCGTGGCGAGGGCTTCGGGGTCCTCGATCGAGCCGAACGGACAGTCGAGGATGCGGTTGCCCTCGTCCGTCGTGAAGGGCTCGCCGTCCCCGGTCAGGCGGACGCGGCCCTCGACGCCGAGTCCGGCCACCAGCCGCCGGACGAGCGGCAGCGCGAAGGGGACCACCTCCACGGGTAGCGGGAAGGCGCCCAGCCGTTCCACCGCCTTCGAGCCGTCGGCGACCACGACCATGCGGTCGCTCGCCGCGGCGACGATCTTCTCGTGGAGGAGCGCGCCGCCGCCGCCCTTGATCAGGCGGAGCGCGGAATCGACCTCGTCCGTGCCGTCGATCGTGAGGTCGAGGCGGGGTTCGCTGTCCAGCCCGTCGAGCTCGATGCCCGCCTCTCGGGCGGCCCGGGCGGTCTCCCGGGAGGTCGGCACCCCGACGACGCGCAGCCCCTGCCGGACGCGTTCGCCGAGGAAGCGGACGGCGTGGAGCGCGGTGCTGCCACTGCCGAGGCCGAGGCGCATGCCATCCTCGACGAGGGCGACGGCCGCCCGGGCGGCCGCCTGCTTCTCCTGGTCCCGGGAGCTCATGCCGGAAGGCTACCCCGCACCCGTCGGTCGCCCCATGCTCGACGCGGACCCTTCCGGTACAACCGGTCCGGAGGCGGTCCCGGACGACGCCCGCCGTGGAGGACGACGATGCCGACCGAGGTGAAGGAGCTCGCGGGCCGGGCCGCGATCGTGACGGGGGCCTCCTCGGGGATCGGCACGGCGATCGCCCTCCGCCTCGCTTCGATGGGCGCGCCGGTGACGGTGACGGCGAGACGGGGCGACCTCCTGGAGGGGCTGGTCGAGCGGATCCGCGGCGACGGCGGGAAGGCCCAGGCCGTCCCGGGCGACGTCCGGGACGAGGCGCACGCCGCGGAGGTGGTCGCGAAGACGGTCGAGGCGTTCGGCAACCTGACGATCCTCGTGAACAACGCGGGCGTCATCGGCGCGGGGGCGCTCGACGACACGACCACCGAGGAGTGGGACCGCGTGTTGGACGTCGATCTCAAGGGGCCGTTCTTTTTCTGCCGCGCCGCGATCCCGCACCTCTCGGGCCGGCAGGGCGCGACGATCCTCAACGTCTCGAGCGTGACGGGCCGGCGGCCCTACGCCAACCTCGCCCCCTACTGCGTCGCGAAGGCGGGGCTGGACATGCTGACGGAGTGCCTCGCCCTCGAGCTCGCGCCGAAGGGCGTCCGGGTGAACGCCATCAACCCCGGGGTCGTCGTGACGAACCTGCACAAGGCGTCGGGCTCCGTGCCCGACTACGATGCGTTCCTCGCGCGGTCCAAGGAGACGCACCCGCTGGGTTTCGTCGGCGAGCCGTCCGATGCCGCCGAGCTCGTGGCCTTCCTCGTCTCCGACCGCGCGCGGTGGGTTACCGGCGGACTCCACGCGCTTGACGGCGGAAGGGCTCTCACCTCGCTACGCTGATCGGGGAGGTGTACCGTGAACGACCTGGATGCCTCGGGACGGCCGCGCATCCTCCTGCTCGCGATCCTCGTGGCGCTGATCGGGAGCTTCGGCGCGCTCGTGCTCGCTCCGCTCTTGAACGCGCCCAAGGAGGGGCCGAAGCTCCTGGACGTCCGCCTCACGATCGACCGCGCCCCCGGGGAGAGCGGCGGCGATAGCCCTCTACGGGTGGTCGTCTCGCGCCCGGGCCATCCGCGCGTGACGTTGACCGTCGGGGCCGCGCGCGAGACCACGGGCGCCGACCTCGCGCTGCTGCTCGCGTCCCGCGCCGAGGACGAGGGGCTGGCGGGCGTCGAGGCGGACGGCGTGGTGTTGGACATCCCCGGCATCGATCGCCTGGGGGTCGATGCGGGGACGACGGGCGCGCTGCTGTCCCTCTCCGCCTCCACGCCGGGACTCGAAGCGACGAGTTACCGTCTGGGCCTGGAACGCAACGGGGAGGCGACCACCCCGACGGACGCCCGCGTGCGCCTCGGGCTCGTCGCCTCGGCGGGCACGGGCAAGGCGGAGAAGGAGGGCGTGTCGGCAAGCGTCGAAGTTCCGCTGGTCGACGGGCCGGGGCCGGCGATCCAGCGGATCGCCCAAGCGCTCATGGACGCCGGCTGGGGCGTGGACCACCCTCCCGGCAAGCCGAACCATCTATGGATCCGCACCTTGCCCGACGCCCGAGAGCCCCACGCCCTGCTCCTCACGATCGGCTACGCTTCGTCCTCGCCCGCGGCTCCCGGGTTCTCGTGGACCCTGGCCGTCACGGACGAGGATTGAAGACGCCCGGAGGTCCCACCCGATGCTCTGCCCGGAATGCAAGAGCCCGCTCGTGATCCTGGAGGTCCAGTCCGTCGAGTTGGACGCCTGCCCCGAGAAGCACGGGCTGTGGTTCGACGCGCAGGAGGTGGAGCAGCTCTTCCACCTCGCCGGCGTGCCCGAGGACGTCGTGGCGCTCGCGGGTCACCTCCGGCCCCACGACGGGCCCGCGAAACGGCGGCGTTGCCCGCGCTGCGGGGGGCTGATGGAGGTCGTCCGCGCGCCGGGCGACCGGAAGGTCGTCCTGGACCGCTGCCGCCGGGGCCACGGGCTGTGGTTCGACCAGGGCGAGGTAACGACGATGCTCGAGGGGCTCGTGGGCGACCAGGAAGGCCCGCTGGAGCGCGTGCGGGCGTTCCTCGGGGACTTTGCGAAGCCGCCGTCCGGCGCGGGCGAGACGAAGGAGGACGCATCGTGATCGGGGTCTACATCGCCGTCGGCGTCGTGGTGCTGATCGTGCTGTCCTTCATCGGCATCTACAACGGACTGGTCAGGCGGCGGAACCAGAAGGACAACGCCTGGTCCCAGATCGACGTCCAACTCAAGCGCCGGCATGACCTCATCCCGCGGCTCGTCGAGACGGTCAAGGGCTACATGCACCACGAGCGCGAGACCCTGGAGGCGGTGACGAAGGCCCGGACGGATGCCGTCTCGGCTCAGGGAAAGGGCCCGGCGGCCATGGGCATGATGGAAAACCTCCTGACCGCCGCCCTTGGGCAACTGCTCGTCCTCGTCGAGAACTACCCCGATCTCAAGGCGAACCAGAACTTCCTGGCGCTCCAAGAGGAACTGGTGAGCACGGAGAACCGGATCGGCTTCGCACGCCAGGCCTACAACGACGTGGCGACGCGCTACAACAACGCGCGCGAGACCTTCCCCGCGAATCTCGTCAGCGGGGGCTTCCCGCGCGCGGACCTCTTCGAGATCGACACCGCCGCGGAACGCGCGGCCCCCCAGCTCGACCTGCACTGACGCAGGCAGCGAGGACCACGCCGAGGACCCGCCATGTGGGAACAGATCGCCAGCAACCGGCGCAAGAGCGGCTTCATCGTGGCTTTCATGGGCGTGATCCTCGTCGCGGCGGGGGCGGTCCTGGGCATGTACTTCGCAGGGTCGCAGGACGGGGCGCTGATCGGCGGCGGCGTAGCGCTCGCCATCTGGTTCGTCCAGTGGATCCTCATGCGGAGCCGCGGCGACGACATCCTCCTCGCGATGGCGAAGGCCAGGCCCATCCGGAAGGAGGATCACCCGCAGCTCTACAACGTGGTGGAGGAGATGCGGATCGCCGCCTCGCTCCCCCAGATGCCGCGCGTCTACATCGTGGACGACCCGTCGCCGAACGCCTTCGCCGTGGGTCGTGACCCGCAGAAGGCCGCCGTGGCCGTCACGGTGGGCCTCCTGAAGCTGATGGACCGCGACGAACTCCAGGGGGTCGTGGCGCACGAGATCGGCCACATCAAGAACCGCGACGTCGCACTGATGACGACGGCCGGCATCATGGTCGGGACCATCGTGATCCTCGTCGAGGTGGGGCTCCGGGCGCTCTGGTTCGGCGGCGGACGGCGCTCCCGGGACTCGGGCGGCGGCAACGCGCAGGCGATCATCTTCATCGTCGCGCTCGTGTTCATGATCGTCGCGCCGATCATCGCGCAGCTCGTCTACTTCGCGCTGTCGAGGCGGCGCGAGTACCTCGCCGACGCGTCCGGGGCGATGTTCACCCGCTACCCGGAGGGCCTCGCCTCGGCGCTCGAGAAGCTGGGTGGCTCGCGGATCCCCCAAGCCGACCAGAGCAAGGTCACGGCGCCGATGTACATCGTCCGGCCTCTCCAGTCGGAGCGGAAGCGCAGCCTCAAGGAAGCCTTCTCCACGCACCCCCCGCTGGAGAAGCGCATCAAGATCCTCCGCAGCATGGGCGGGCAGGCCGGCTTCCAGGCGTACGACCGGGCGTTCGGAAACGTCCTGGGCGGCGGCCATGTGATCGGCTCCCGCTCCCTGGCAGCGGCTCCGGAGCAGCCCGCGGCGACCCCGGAGGAGACGCCCGCGGCGTCGCCGGCTCAGCGCATGCGCAAGGCCTCGGACGCCTACCTCGCCGGCGCGGGCTACGCCTTCCGCGACTGCCCGGGCTGCGGCGCGAAGGTCAAGATCCCCCCCGCCCTCGCCGGCCGCCTCGAGTCCTGCCCCCGCTGCGGCACGCGGTTCTAGCCTGCACGACCCACGAACCGACGTGGAATCGCGCGGCCCTGGTACGCATCTCGCGCCCGATGGCGGCGTTGCTCGTCGTCGGCGACCCTACGGGGTCGCCTCCTCCTCGCGCCTTGCCCTCGAACCCGAGCTCCGCACCAGGACACCCTGTGGACGGGGAACGAGACCCGCATCGCCCCGTAGCTCCTTGACGGCCCACGACTTCGGGCTGTCACGTCGCGCGCTTCGCGGGCAGTGCAGGCCAGCCTGCACGACCCACGAACCGACGTGGAATCGCGCGGCCCTGCGGGCTGGCCCGCATGGCCGGGCCAGTTGCGAGTCAGTCGCAAGCCCAGCGGAGCGCGGAAACAGGCGGGCGACGCGGCTTGACAAGCCATCGGTGGGCCGGGGATCCTCCGGGTGGCTTCTGGAGGGGATCCCATGCGTCCCGCTACCCGCTTCCTGTTTCCCGCCGTCTGCGTCGTGCTGCTCGCGGCACCGGCCTTCGCCGACGACGTGATCATGGCCGACGGACGGACCCGCCACGCGGACATCCTGAAGGTCCTCGACGACGGCATCCGCGTCCGCGTGACCCCCAACAGCGGAGGGACGGCGGAGTTGACGCTCCCCGCTTCGTCGCTCGACCCGTACTTCTACTATGGCCTCCGCGACAAGCAGGCCGGCGACGACGCGAAGTCGAGGCTCCGGCTCGCCCTGTGGGCGGTCGAAGCCGGCCTCTTTTCGCGCGCCAAGCTCCAGATCGAGAAGGCATCCGAGTTGGACCCGCAACTCGTGAAGGACATCCGCGAAGGGAAGCTCCCCGAGATCCGCGAGGGGATCGCCCGGCACGTTCTTGATTCGTCGAAGAAGGACATCGAGAGGGAGCGGTACGACCTCGCCGAGAAGAAGCTGGAAGCCCTCCTCGCCCGGATGCCGGATACCGAGGCGGGAACCGAGGCGCGCGACGTCTACCAGGATCTCGAGGCAAAGATCGAGGATCAGGATGCGAAGCTCGAGCAAGAGAAGCTCGACCGCCTCGACGAAGAACAGAAGCGGAAGGAAGAGGAGCTCCGGCGCAAGGTCGATCCGATCAAGAAGCTCCTGATGCAGGCGAAGGACCTGCTCGAGAAGGGGCTCGTCGAGGACAGCGAAGCCGATTCGCTGAAGTACCTCAAGCAGGCCATCGACATGGCGAAGCAAGGGCTCCGCAAGGTCGACGAGGTGGTCAAGGACTTCCCGGACGACGACGACCTCGCCAAGCGCGCCGAGAAGGCCAAGGAGAAGGTGATCGCGGGCATGGTGAAGGCCTACGTCCACCGGGCCGACATCTACACGTGGCGAGGCTCGGTCAAGCAGGCGAGGGAGGAGCTCGACGAGGCCCGCAAGATCGCCCCGGACGACCCGTCGATCGAGGCGGCGGCTGAGAGCGCCGCGGAGCGCGAGAGCGCTGGCGACCTCGACGTGTACTGGCAGCGAAACCGACGGGCCGGCATGCGGTTCCGGTCGGGGACGTTGGCCCGCGGCGGACGCGGTGGCGGCGGGGGGCGCGGCGGCCGCTGACCCACGCCCGGAACCCCGAACGCCGGAGGGCGTCGAAGCGGGGGACGCAGGAGGTCCCCATGGCTCGACGCACGACGGTTCTGACCGCATGGGCGCTCGTCGTCCTCGCCGTCGGCGTCTCGGTAGCGGGCGAGGAGGCGCCGGCCACGGACGCGGTGCTTCGCGGCCTCGGCTCCGCGGACTTCGCTTCGCGCCGGGACGCCGTCTGGAGCGCCCGCGATCACCCCGACCCGGTCTACCTCGCCCCCCTGCTCCGCATGGCACGGCAGGATCCCCACGCCAACGTGCGCGCGTTCGCCATCGAAGCCCTGGCCCGCTACGAGGACGAGCGCATCGTGCCGACCGTCCTCGATGCGCTCGCGAAGGACGCCTCCCCCGGCCCGCAGCGCGCGGCACTCACGACCCTCGGACGCACGGGCGATCCCCGCGCCTACGCACCCCTGATCGACCACCTCGAGGCGGGACGCATCGGGGGTGCCGCCCTCCGCGGTCTCGCCGTGCTCGGCGACGCGCGGGCGTTCGCCGCCGCCCTGGCGCTCTGGGACGCCCACCCCGACGATCCCTGGATCGCGGACGCCGCGCCGGCGGCGCTGGTCTCGCTCTCGCCCGACCGCGGGCGAGAGGCCCTCCTGGATCGCTTCTCCCGCGTGCCGCCCTGGGCGCGCCGGGCCGTGGTGGCCGTCCTGTCCAGCATGGACGATGCCGCGGTCCGCGCAGCGATGGCAAGAGCCCTGACCGCGGAGGATCCCGGGCTCCGGGACGGAGCGATCCGCGTGCTCGGCGCGATCGGCGACGGCCCGACCGACGCCCGGCTGCTCGATCGCTTCCGGAAGGCGCCGGCCGACCGTCCCGCCCTCGCCGACGCCCTGGGCCGGCGCGATGTCCACGAGGCCGTGCCCGACCTGGCCGAGGCGCTGGCGGCGAAGGACACGACGAAGGAAGGGCGGAGGGCCATCGCCGCCGCGCTGGGAGCGCTCGGCGACCCGCGCGCCGTGCCCGCGCTCGCGACCGTCTTCCCGACCGAAGACGACCCCGTGGCCGCCGTCGAAGAGGCCGTCGCCCTGGGCCGGCTCGGCGACGAACGGGCGCTCGGCCCGCTGCGCACCGCGATGGACGATCCACGGGTCTCGACGCAGTCACCCCACGTCAGCGCGGTGTGGCCCTACCCCCACAACGTCCGGGTCGGCGACGCGGCGGTCTGGGCCGTCGCCACGATCCGGGAGGGCCGACCGCCCTTTCCGGTCGATGCGCTGAGCGCGTTTCCGACGCCGCCGCGACCCTCCGCCGCGGCCGCGCTGTCCGAGGCCCGCCGCCGCTTCCGCTGAGGCGGGCGGGGGGTCACAGGGGCTGGAACGTCACGGGGTCGATCTCGGTGTCGGGCTCGTCCACGTCGAGGTCGGAGGCGAGAAGCGGATGGGGATCGGCGTGCACGTTCACCAGCGCGCCCGGACGGACCCTCTCGATCGCCATCCGGACCTGCTCGGAGTAGCGGTGCGCCTCGACGAACGACAGGCCCCGATCGAACTGCGCGTGGCAGTCCATGAAGACCTGCGGGCCCGCCTTCCGTGTCCGCACGTCGTGGAGACCTCGGATCGCCGGCACGGCCTTCTGGATGGCGCGGAGCAGCTCCTTCTCCTCCGCCTCCGGGAGGCTCTTGTCCATCAGCTCGTCGGTCGATCGGAGGAGCACGTGGATGGCCGTCGCGATGACGACGAGCGAGACCAGGGCGGCGACGGCCCCGTCCACCCAGGACAGTCCCGTGATGCGGATCACCAGCAACGCGGCGAGTACGCCGAGGTTCGTCCAGATGTCGCTCTGGTAGTGGACGGCGTCGGCGGCGAGCGCCACGGACGCCGTCCTCTTCGCCGTGTGCTTCAGCTTCCAGGTGATCCAGATGCTCGCCACCGTGGACACCGCCATCACGCCGATGCCCACGTCGGTCAGACCGATGGTCGCGCCGGTGACCGCACGGCGAATGCCCTCCACCAGCAGAAAGATGCCCGATGCGGCCACCAGCACGGCCTGGGCGAGTCCGGCGAGCCCCTCGACCTTCCCGTGCCCGTAGGCGTGACCCGCGTCCGCGGGGCGGCGGGAGAAGCGGATCGCGACGTAGTTCACGCTGGACGACACGAGGTCCATCACGGAGTCCACCAGGGACGCCACGATCGACAGCGACCCGGTGAGCAAGGCGGCGGTCAGCTTGATGACGCCGAGCGCCGTCGCCGTCGCGACGCTCAAGCGCGCGGTCCGTTCGTTGAGGACTCCGGCCGCTTCCCCGGTCAAACGGCCCGGCCGCTCGGGCGGGAGGTCGTCCGACACCATCAGAGGTTTCGCCGGTACTTGCCGCCCACCTCGTAGAGCGCGTGCGTGATCTGCCCGAGGGAGGCGACCCGGACCGTGTGCATGAGCTCCGCGAAGATGTTCCCCCCGCTGCGGGCGACCTCCTTCAGGCGTCTGAGCGCGGCGGGCGTCTCGGCGGCGCATCGTTCCTGGAACGCGCGCAGGTTGTCGAGCTGCTGACGCTTCTCCGCGGGCGTCGCGCGTGTCAGCTCGCTCACGCGACTCGTCAGGTCCTCCGAGCGATCGGGCAGGAACGCGTTCACCCCGATGATGGGAAGCTCCCCGGAGTGCTTCAGCCGCTCGTAGTGGAGGCTCTCCTCCTGGATCTTCCCGCGCTGATACTGGGTTTCCATCGCGCCCAGCACGCCGCCGCGGTCGTTGATCCGCTGGAACTCGTCGAGCACGGCGGCTTCCACCTCGTCCGTCAGCCGCCGCACGAAGAAGGATCCCTGCAGCGGGTTCTCGTTCTTCAGCCAGCCCAGCTCCTTCGTCGTGATGAGCTGGATCGCCATCGCGCGGCGGACGCTCTCCTCCGTGGGCGTGGTGATCGCCTCGTCGTAGGCGTTCGTGTGGAGGGAGTTGCAGTTGTCCTGGAGGGCGAGGAGCGCCTGGAGCGTCGTGCGGATGTCGTTGAACTGGATCTCCTGCGCGTGCAGCGAGCGCCCGCTGGTCTGGATGTGGTACTTGAGCTTCTGGCTCCTCTCGTTGGCGCCGTAGCGATCGCGCATGGCGATCGACCAGATCCGCCGCGCAACGCGGCCGATCACCGTGTACTCCGGGTCGAGGCCGTTGCTGAAGAAGAAGGAGAGGTTCGGGGCGAAGTCGTCGATGTTCATGCCCCGGGCAAGGTAGTACTCGACCAGCGTGAACCCGTTGGACAGCGTGAAGGCGAGCTGGCTGATCGGGTTCGCCCCCGCCTCGGCGATGTGGTACCCGCTGATGGAGACGCTGTAGTAGTTCCGGACCTCGTTCCGGATGAAGTACTCCTGGATGTCGCCCATCATCCGGAGCGCGAACGGCGTGCTGAAGATGCACGTGTTCTGGGCCTGATCCTCCTTCAGGATGTCGGCCTGGACCGTCCCGCGCACGGTCTTCAGCGTCCACGCGGCGAGCTCCTCGCGCTCCTTCTCGTCCGGGTCGCGTCCCTCTTCCTTGCAAAAGCCGTCGATCTGCTGGTCGATCGCCGTGTTCAAGAACATCGCGAGGGTGATCGGCGCCGGGCCGTTGATGGTCATGGAGACCGACGTGTTCCGGTCGCAGAGATCGAAGCCCCCGTAGAGGATCTTCATGTCGTCGAGCGTGCAGATGGAGACGCCGCTCTCCCCGATCTTCCCGTAGATGTCGGGGCGCTCCGCCGGGTCCTCGCCGTAGAGGGTGACGGAGTCGAACGCGGTGGAGAGGCGCTTGGCTCCGGAGCCGCGCGTGAGGTAGTGGAATCGGCGGTTCGTGCGGTCGGGCGGGCCCTCGCCCGCGAACTGGCGCTTGGGGTCCTCGTCCGTCCGCTTGAAGGGGAAACACGCCCGCCGTGTAGGGGAAGCTGCCCGGGGAGGTTCTCCAGGAGCAGGAAGCGCAGGATGGCGCCGGGCTCGTGGATGGGCGGAAGGACCACCTTCGGGATCCGGATCCCGGCGAGCGAGACCTGGCGACGCCGGCGTGCGGATGCTCGCGGCCCCGGACCTCGTAGACGACCTCGTCGCCCAAGTAACGCGCCTGCAGCTCGGGCCAGCTCTCGAGCAGCCGCCGGGCGCGCGGGTCGAGCCGGCGGCGCGCCCGGTCCAGGGCCTCCTGGACCCCGGCGCTCGTGCCCTCGTCGACCACGGCCAGGGCGGTCTCCAGCCCCGCCACGAGCCGCGCAAGCTCGATCTGCTCCTCCGCCCAGTCCCGGTAGGCGCGCACGGTGCGCACGATCTCGGACAGGTAGCCGATGCGGTCCGCGGGGATCGACCCCGTCGTGCGGGCGTCCTGCTCCGTCGCGGCGCGGATGTCGCCGGGAAGCCGGATCTCGGGCCGGCGACCGCCGACGGCCCGCGCCATCTCGGCGAGCGCGGCGAACAACGCGTCCACGCCGGCATCGCAGAAGCGGCTGGCGACCGTGCCGTAGACGCCCAGCGAGTCGGGGGCGGCGTCGAACGCCTTTCGATTGCGCTGCACCTGTTTCGTGACGTCGCGCAGCGCGTCTTCCCCTCCGCGGCGATCGAGCTTGTTCACGGCGACGAGGTCGGCGTAGTCCAGCATCCCGATCTTCTCGAGCTGGCTCGGCGCACCGTACTCGGGGGTCATCACGTAGACGGAGACGTCGGCGAGATCCACGATCTCCGTGTCGCCCTGGCCGATGCCGGACGTCTCGACGATCACCCAGTCGTAGCCCGCGAGTCGGCAGAGCCGGACGGCGTCAGAGACCGCGGCGGAGAGCTCCCCGCGGGCGGCCCGCGTGGCGAAGGACCGCATCATCGCCCGCGGGTGCGGGAGCGAGTTCATGCGGATGCGGTCGCCGAGCAGGGCGCCGCCCGTCCGCCGGCGGGAAGGATCGACACTGAGGACGGCCACCGTGGCGTCCGTCGTCCCCTGGAGGTAACGGAGGACCAGCTCGTCCACGAGCGACGACTTCCCGGCGCCGCCCGTCCCGGTGACGCCGATCACGGGCGCCCGTTCCTCGGGGGACAGGCGGTCGTGCGCGTCGCGCAGCATCCGCGCCAGGGCGGAGTCGGCGAAGTCCTCGCGCTCGACGACCGTGAGGAGCCGGCCGATCGCCCGGTGGTCGTTGGGATCGAGCGGGGGTAGCGGCCCCTCGAGGGAGACCTCGTGCGGGGGCTCGAAGTCGGCCTCCCGCATCATGTGGTCGATCATCCCCTGGAGACCGAGCTTGCGGCCGTCCTCGGGGCTGAAGATGCGGTCGATCCCGTAGGCGTGCAGTTCCTCGATCTCCTCGGGGACGATCACGCCTCCCCCGCCACCGAAGATCTTGACGTGGCCCGCGCCGCGTTCGTTCAGGAGATCCTTCGCGTAGCGGAAGAACTCCATGTGACCGCCCTGGTAGGAGGAGATCGCGACGGCCTGCGCGTCCTCCTCGATCGCGGCCTCCACGATCTCGTGCACGCTCCGGTTGTGCCCGAGGTGGATCACCTCGGCGCCCGTGTCCTGCAGGATGCGCCGCATGATGTTGATCGCGGCGTCGTGTCCGTCGAACAGGGAGGCCGCCGTGACGAACCGCACGTGATGTCGGGGCACGTACGGACTGTCCCCGTCCGAGGCCCGGGCCTTCGGCTGGACGGCCCGCGCTCCGGCATGGGGCGCGAGCGTTCCGGGGTCGGGAGCAGGCATGTGGCAACCTCGTGGAGTCAGTCAGCGAATGCGGTTCACGAATCCCATGCACGGCGCCGTGCGGGTGGTGCGCATCCACCGCGCCTCGAGCACGCTGGCCTGGACCGGGAGCGAGACGGGCGTGAGGTTCGAGCCGTCGGCATCGGCGACGTAGAGACCCGCGGAGATGTCCTCGCCGGGAAGGACCACCAGCAGGAGGCGCCCGTCCACGCTGCTGATGTCGATCTTGCTGATGCCCTGGACCGGGAGGTCGGGGCCCGGCGAGGCGTCGGTCGCATCGAAGAGCAACAGGCCCGTGTAGAAGCCGTCCAGGAAGACCGTGGCGCCGTCGGGATGGAAGACGAGTTCGTCGTAGAAGTAGTCGCCGCCGAGGTCGGCATCGCCACGGGCGCCGCTGGAGAGGGACCCGACGTAGAGGCCGTCGTCTCCGGGCAGCACCAGACCCTGTACCCCCTGGAGAGCGGGGTTCGCGTGGGCGATGTAGGCGTAGTCGTCGCCGTTCGGGGCGAGCACGAAGTCCTTCAACCGACCCTGGACGGCGGGGAGCGTGAAGACGGTCCGCTCGTTCGTCCCGTCCGGGTCGTAGGCGAGGACTTCGGTGCGGTCGGAGGAGACCAGGTAGATGCCCGAGGAGTCGGGCAGGAACCGTGGCGTCGCCTCGCCCCCGCCGAAGGGAATCTGCCCGATGGAGACGAGCTGCCGGGTGGACACGTCGAACACGGCGATGTCCGTGCTCTCGTTCGATCCCAGGAAACTCGCGAGCAGCAGCGTGCCGTCGGGCGACTGCCGCACGTCGATCACGTACACGACGTCGCCGAACGAGTCCAGCTCGGCGGGCGACTGCGTCCCGCTCCCGTCCACCGTCGAGAGGACGGTGCGGTCCGGCAGCTCCTGCTGTTGGTCGGCGAGGAGCACCTCCTCGTAGAACACGTCGTTCCCGCCCCGGAGCCAGCCGTGCGTCGGGTCGTAGCTCGTCACGAACTCCACCTGGCCGACGAGGGGAGTCGCGGCCGCGTCGCCGGGCGCCACGGACCAGAGCTCGGTCGTCGCGAAGTCCTGGCCCGCTTGGTAGACGAGCAGCTCGAAGAGGACGCGCGTGCCGTCCGGCGAGGGGAGGAAGGACTGCGGGAAGGTCGCCTCGCTCGGGAGGAACTGGACGGGATCGCCGTCGAGATCGCCCACGTAGAGGCCGTCCTCGCCGGGCCCGACGGCCGCGACGCCCCTGAGCGCTGCGCCCGCCTCCAGGTCGGGAGCGGCGGCCCCCAGCTGCACCGTGCCGGTGAGAAAGACGAATTGGGGCGAGGGGGGACGGGTGATCAACCCGACCGCCACGTGGCCGAGTTCGTCGAAGTCGTTGATCTGGAAGTAGTCGGCCGTCGTGTCGTGGACGGCGCCGAACCGCGGCACGAGCGCGCCCAGTGCCTCGTTCCAGAGCAGGAGGACGAGATCGTCGGTTTCGTCGTAGCCGTCGGGGAGCAGGGAGTCGTCGTAGTAGAGACGGAGCTGGGCGCCCTGGAGCAGGGCGAGGCCGCGCGGCGCCACGCAGTAGCGGGCGTCGTAGACCTCGTAGGTCGCCGTGTCCTGGGGGTCGGTGACGATCGGCTGGTCCTGCGTCTCCGGCAGGATGCTCACCGCCGTCGGACCGGGCAACGCGCCCGGCGGGATGATCACGCGGGCGCCGCCGATGTCGATCGTCCCGCCGTCGGCCGTGACCGGCGCGAAGAAGAAGCTCTGCTCCTGCACGCCACCCACGCCGCACGCGCCGAGACCCAGCGCGAGGAGGGCAAGCAACGAAACCAATCGATAGGCAGTTCGTCGCATCGACGATCCTCCGGCAAGCCGGGCCATCGTACGGGGAACGGCGCGCGGGGCCCCGTCTACGGTGTGTGAGCGTCGTCGGAGACGGGCCCCTGACGGAGCGCGATCAGGTGGCCGAGGGCCCCCGCCACCGCCCGGAAGCACTCGACGGCCCCGGCCGGGCGTCCGGGGAGGTTGAGGACGACGGCCCTCCCCCGGACCCCGCCGAGGGCCCGGCTCCCGAGCGCCTTGATCGTGGTCTCGACGCTCTGCCGCCGCATCTCCTCCCCGAGGCCGGGAAGCTCCAGGTCGAGGACGCGCCGGGTCGCCTCCGGGGTCACGTCCCGGGGGCCGACGCCCGTGCCGCCGGTGGTCAGGACGAGGCGGGCGGTCGCCGCGGCCTCGGTGAGCGCGGCGGCGATGGCGTCGGCCTCGTCGGGCACGACCCGCGCCGGGGCGAGGTCGAAGCCGGCCTCGGCGAGCACCGGGCGCAGCAGGGCCTCGGTCTCGTCGCGGCGCTCCCCGCGCGCCGCGCGGTCGCTGATCACGAGGAGGACGGCGGGATGGCTCATGCGCGGGTGTCCACGGGTACCACGCCGCGCGCGGCCAGCCCGTCCAGCACGGCGCGGACCTCGCGCTCGAGCGCGTCGAGGAGGTCGTGTCCCGACCCGGCGCGCCGTTCCGCGTCCGGAAGGACGTCGAAGGTGTAGGTCTCGATCTCGAGGTGGTCGGTCGGAGGGTCTTTCGCCGCGCGGGCGAGGAGGGCGTCCAGGTGCGGCCGGGTGGCGACGAGCCCGCCGACCAGACGATCGCGGAAGACGGGGACGTGGAAGTGCACACGCCAGGGCGCGGCGGGGTCGAGCCGGGAGTCGCTCCCGAGCGCGGCGCCGATGTCCGGCTCCAACCGGAAGGCACCCGCCTCGTCGCGCCCCCCGACCTGGTGCAGGTAGACCGGCTCGTCGAAGGAGGCCAGCGCCCGCCGCTGCGCCCCGTCGCGGGGATCGGGGACCTCCAGCGCGGAGGTGAACTGCGCCTTGACCACCCGGATCCCACGGGCGGCGAAAGCCCTAAGCCCGTCCTCGACCTCCTCGTGCATCACGGCCTGATGGCAGACGTCGTAGCACACGCCCAGCCGCTCGAACGCGTCCGGGGCGTCGGCGAGGAGGGGGCGCACCGCTGTGTCGAGGAACGAGGCGACCTCCTCCGAGGTCTGGAGCAGGCAGCCCGGCTCGGGTTCCAGCCCCAGCTCCACCCGAACGCCGGTCTCCTCCTCGATCCGGACCAGGTCGCGCGCCGTCCCGGCGAGCGCCCGGGCGCCGTCGTCGCGCTCAGCCGCCGCCCCGCCCCAGCCGCGCCAGGCCAAGGGAGACGTGGAGAGGGACACGCGCCGCAGAACGGACGCCTCCCGCGCGAGGTCCGCCATCAGGCGGGCCAGATCGAGGGTGTAGGCCCGCCGGTCGGGACTCCGCCAGGAGGGGGCGTAGACGCGGTCCTTGATCGCGCGGCCGTGGAACGCACCCACCACGAAGCCGTTGGCCGTGAAGGGGACGAGCGCGTGATCCTTCAGCAGGGCGGCGAAGGCGGCCCGGCGGGCTTCGTCCCGCGCGAGCGCCGCGAGGCCGGACGCGTGGAAGCGGAGCCCCACGCCGAAGGGCCCCCGGATGCCGAGGCGGTCGCGGAGCGGGAGCACCGTCTCCCGGATCGCCCGCTCCTGGGCCTCGGCGCTCCCCTCGTGCACGTTCATGCAGTAGGTGAGCCAGAGCGTCTTCCCGTGGGGGGCCCGGAGGCGCATGCGGGCAAGGTAGCAGCGGCGAGGCCGGCCCGGGGCGGGCGCGTCAGAGACGCTTCTCGATGCCCATCCAGCCGCCGAAGTCCAGGGTCGACTGCTGGTCGATGATGTTCTCGGTGAATCCCACGACCAGGCGATAGCCCCCCCCGAGATCGCCCTTGACGCCGAGCTGGGCGTACCACTGGTAGCTCGGGTAGTCCTGGATGTTCGAGATCAGGCGCGACGAGGCGTCGGTCTGGAGGAGGAGGCTCCAGGCCCGGGCAAAGCGGAACTCCACGACGAAGAAGCCGTAGGCACGCCAGGGCGTGTACTCGAATCCGTCGGTGGACGTCTCGGAGTACCACGTCGCGCCGGTGCCGGCGTAGACGTCCCAGCGCCGAGCGAGCCGTTTCGCGCCGACCAGTTGCAGACCGGCGTCCCAACTGTCGGTGCGGAAGGGGCCGGTGCCCGTCGGGATTCCGAGCCGGGCGATGAGGGCGAGCCGCGGCGCCGAGCACCGGCAGTCGCGGAGGAAGTTCCACCGCAGGGAGAGCTCGGCGTTGCCGAGACCGGAGCCCTCGTCCGCCCAGCGGACCGTCTCGCCGAAGCGGTTCCGACCCTCGACGCGGTAGCGGTCGTTGTCGAACTGGGGGCGGTCGTTGTCGAGGGTGTGGAAGGCCTCGTGCGCCAGGTCGATGACGCCGTCGAGGATGCCGGCGCCGCGCCACTGGACGGGAATGCGGAGCCCCACGTCCACGCCGGACCCGAGCCCGCGACGGGCGAGGAGGGAGAGGGTGCGGTGCTCGCCGTCCACCAGGAACCGGCGATCCGCCAGGGGGCTCTCGCCAGGCCCCGTCTGGCTGAAGCCGAAGTCGTTGCCCCAGTCCAGGTGGAGGACCAGTTCCGTCGCCCCGCACCCCAGCGCGTCCGGGGTGGTCGCAGGCAGCGTGAGACGCGGCTGGGCGAGCATCCACTCGTCGCGGATCTCGACCGGTCCACGGGGAACGGCGAGCGGATCCACCTCGCGTCGCGAGACACCGTCGGCCCAGGCGGGCACGGCGAGGAGGATTCCCGCGAGGGGGAGGAGGAGCGTGCGAAGCATGGGCGGTCCCCGGGGTGGGCCGAGAGCCTACGCCCCCCGCTTCACCGCCCCGTCGCACGGCCCGGGACTCAGGTCCTTGGCGCCCGGGCGCCGGGCCGCGGGGCGGGGGCTGGGCCGGCGTCGGCCTCCGCCAGCAGCCGCACGACGGGGGCGCCGGTTGGAACCCCGTCCGGCAGGCAGAGGGCGAGGGCCTCCCGGGCTTCGGCCGTGGCGGCGGGATCCTCCGACGCCAGGGCCGCCCGGAGCCGGGCGGCGCCCTCGCGAACCCCGCCGGGCGCGGGGTCGTCTTGCCGACTCCACGCGCGGACGATCCGCTCGCCCAGGTCCCGCCGGCGGCCCTCCTCGAGGCCGCCCACGAGAGCCGCGCGATCGGCCCGCGAGGGGAAGAGGCCGCGCCCCGCCTCCGGCCACCGCTCCCGCACGTCCACCTGGAGGTCCTCGACCAGCCGGCGCTTCACGCCCGCCGCCCGCGCGAGCAGCACCGGGTCCTCGTCCGAGCCGAGCACCGCCGACGCCTCCAGGACGCTCCGCTCCTGGAAGGTCAGCGAGGCGGCGTACGCGTGGAAGGACCCTCCCCGTCCTCCACGCTCGGGCCATGCGGGCGGCCACTTGGCGATGCGGATGCCCCGTGCGTCGGCGGCCAGGGACCCGTTGCGACCGAGGCCGCGGACGATCCGCACCACGCGGCCCGGCCATCCCTCGCTCCGCTCGAAGACCCGGGGAGCGAGGCGGCGGACGGTGACCGGGTGGCGGAGCCACCGCCTCAACAACAGCTCGACCTGGGCGCGGCCGAGGGGCACGACCCCGTGAACGTCCGGACCCGGCGCGTGGTCGGGACGCGCCGTGGCGAGCACACCGACCCCACCGCGTCCTCCCTCCCCCACCACGAGGCGGCGCGTCGGTTCGTCCAGCCGATCGTAGTCGTCCACGAGGAGGGGCCCCACCGTGACGCACGCACGCAGTACGTGACGGAGCGTCTCCACGCCCGGCATCGCCACACCCGCCTCCGGTCCGTCGAGCAGCCAGCGGATCACGCCGCCGGCCTCGCCGGCGCTCCCTCCCAGCGCCCGCGCAAGCCGGTCGGCGATCGTGCGTCGGCCGCCGTCCCCGAGGAGCTCGAGCAGCGCCCGTCGGAGGGGTTCGCCGACGGGCGCGTCCTCCGGCGCGAGCACGATGCGTGCGGGCGTCGTTCCGCTGCGGAGCGCGACCTCGTCCACCAACCGGGTCAGGCCCGCGCCCTCCGGCCCGGTGACCGAGAAGATCCCCCATCCGGGCCCCGTCCAGGCGAGACGCGTCGCGAGGAGCCCCAACACCGGTTCCCGCCCCGTGAGCGGCACACAGGTCCGGGCATGGAACCAAGCTCGTCGCGAAGGTCGCACGGAGTCCTATCGACTTCGCGGGCCTCTCTTCCGTGCATCTCGCCCCGCCGGGCCAACGAAACGTGAGCAACTCCTACGCGCCGCCCGAAGAACCTGACGAAGGGCGAACCCCCCGCCTCTCCCTCACCGAGGCTGCGGCAGGCGCTCGGGCCCCCGGGCGCCGTGGAAGTACGGGCCCGTGTAGCGGGGTTCCACGAGGTCGTCGGCGATGAGGTCGGCGATCCGCGCGGCGGCCTCGGGTCGCCCGAAGCGCCGCGACGCCTGCGTCATCGCCCCGAGGCGTTCGGGGTCGGCGAGGAGACGGGCGACGCGCCAGCGGATCTCCTCGGGTGTCCGCGCGCGGATCGCCGCCCCGGCCTCGAGCAGGGCATCGACGTTGCGCTCCTCCTGGCCGGGGATGGCCGTGGACAGGATCATCGGCTTGCCCATGGCGGCGCACTCCGCGGTGGTCATGCCGCCGCTCTTGGTGACGACGAGGTCGCTGACCGCGATGAGCTCCCAGGGCTCCTCGACGAAACCGAGCGGGTGCAGGGTGGCCCCGTCGGGCCGGGGCATTCGGGCGATCGCCCGGCGGAGACGGCCGTCCTTGCCGCACACGGCGAGGACCTGCACGTCCTGGCGCTCGCGCCACACGCCGAGGATGGCCTGGCGGATGGGCCCCGGCGCGAAGCCCCCCGACATGAAGAGGATCACCGGCCGGCGCGGGTCGAGGCCGTAGCGGACCCGGATCTCCGCGAGGTCCTGCCGGAGGGTGAAGGGACGGCGCACGGGGATGCCGGTGACGTGCACCTTCTCCTCGGGCACGCCGAAACGGAGGCAGATCCGGGCCTTCACGAGGTCCGAAGCGACGTAGTAGCGCTGGAACTGGGGCCAGTACCACATGCGGTGGAAGTCGTGGTCGGTGACCACCGCCCGGAGGCTCGTTTCCAGCCTCCCCTGCCGGATGGCCTTCCCCAGCACCTCCGCCGCGAGGAAGTGGGTCGCCAGCACCACGTGGGGACGCCACCGGATGCAGGCGTCCTGGAGCGGACGGCCGGCCACCTGGGAGATCCGGTGCCCGAACTTGGAGGTCTTCTTGTCTGCGCTGTCGTAGAGCGCCCGCCAGAGGATGGGCGCCCGGTCCGCCATCGTCAGGTAGACGAGCCGATAGCTCTTCCCGAACCACTGCCGGACCATCTTCAGCGCGTCGATCTCGGTGACGTCCACCGAGGGGTGGCGCGATCTCAGCGCATGCGCGCACGCGTGCGCGGCCATCACGTGGCCGTGCCCGGCCGAACAGCCCACCACGAGCACGCGGGGCGCGGTCATGTGCGGTCGCCGTCTCCTGCCCGAGAAAGGCGCGAATGCTAACACGCACCCCTCGGTGGCCGGCCCTCTGGACGTCCCTCGTGGGTCAGGAGCAGCCGCTGGTCCCGCCGCAGGTCTCGCACTTGAGACAGGCCCCGTTGCGCACCATGGTGAAGGACCCGCACTCGGCGCAGGCGTCGCCCGTGTACCCCTGGAGCTTGGCGACGTCCGCCTGGGAGAGCGGCCCGGCGACTCTCCGGCGACCCTCCGTGACGCGCAGGGCTGCCGCGGCCTGGGTCCCAGACGACGTGAGGGCGTAGCCTCGCCGGCGCCCGCCGGGCGCGCGGGCCGCCCCGGCCGGCTCCCGCTTCGCGTCGCCGCTCCCATTGCCGCTGCCGTTCCCGTTCCCGTTCCCGTTCCCGTTCCCGTTCCCGTTCGCGCCTCGCGCGTCCTCGGCGAACCCGGAGAGCCCCCGGCTCACGGGGTGGATCGTCTCCGAGGCGAAGACCTTCGGGACGTCCGGCTCGGCGGGCACGGTCCGCTCCTCGATCACCTCCTCGCCTTCGTAGCGCGGCTGGGGGTTTCGGCGGACGGCGTCGGGCTTCAGGTCCTCGTCGGTGACCTGGGCGAGATCCTTCCGGTCGAGATAGGTGATGGCGAGCTCGCGGAAGATGTAGTCGATGATGGAGGTGCTGAGCTTGATCCGGTCGTTCCCATGGACGATGCCGTTCGGCTCGAAGCGGGTGAACACGAACGCCTCGACGAACTCCTCGAGCGGCACGCCGTACTGGAGGCCGAGCGAAACCGAGATCGCAAAGCAGTTCATGAGGCTCCGGAAGGCCGCGCCCTCCTTGTGCATGTCGATGAAGATCTCGCCGAGCTGGCCGTCGCGGTACTCGCCGGTCCGCAAGTAGACCTTGTGGCCGCCGACGGCGGCCTTCTGCGTGTAGCCGGCGCGCCGCTCGGGGAGCCGGCGCCGTTCGCTGAGGTAGCGAACGATCGTCCGTTCGGTGACCTCCTTCACGGCGTGGGCGACGCGAGCCGGCATGGCGCCTTCGGTCGCCGCCTCGTCCTCCTCGTCGCCGAGGTCGTCGTAGGTGGCGTTCAGCGGCTGGCTGAGCTTGCTGCCGTCGCGGTAGAGGGCCAGGGCCTTGAGCATGGACCGCCAGGACTCGGAGTAGGCCTCCTCGACGTCCCCGATGAGGGCCTCGCTCGGCATGTTGATCGTCTTGCTGATGGCGCCGGAGATGAACGGCTGGGCCGCTGCCATCTGGTGGATGTGCCCCATCCAGTGGATCGAGCGGCGGCCGTAGCGGCCGCACCTCGTCGCGCAGTCGAACACCGGGAGGTGCTCGTCCTTCACGTGCGGCGCCCCTTCGATGGTCATCGTGCCGCAGACGTGGTCGTTGGCGCGACGGATCTGCTCGCGGCTGAAACCGAGGTGCCGGAGGAGGTCGAACTCGGGGGCCTCGTACACCTCCGGCTCGATGGACAGCGCGTCGTGGAGCAGATCGTCGCCGAGGTTCCAGCGGTTGATGACGAACGCCAGATCGAACGCGGAAGGTAGCTGGGCCTCGATGCGGTCCAGAGCGGACTCGGGGAACCCGATGCTCCGGAGCGTGTCGCGATCGATGCACGGGGCCGCCTCGAGCGTGCCGGTGCCCTTCACGTAGCGCACGATGTCGGCGATCTCCGCCTCCGTGTAGCCGAGGCGCTCCAGTGCGGCGGGAACGGCGCCGTTGATGATGCGGAAGTAACCGCCGCCGGCGAGCTTCTTGAACTTCACCAGCGCGAAGTCGGGTTCGATGCCGGTCGTGTCGCAGTCCATCACGAGACCGATCGTGCCCGTGGGCGCGACGACCGAAACCTGGGCGTTGCGGTACCCGTGCCGCTGGCCCGCTTCCTGCGCCCGGTCCCAGGCGTCGCGCGCGGCGAAGAGCAGGTCCTCCGGACAGAACCGAGGGTCGAGCCCCACCGGCGGGACCGACAACCCCTCATACTCGCCGGCCGTGGCGTGGTAGGCCGCGCGGCGGTGGTTGCGGATCACGCGGAGCATCGACTCGCGGTTGCGCTCGAACGCATCGAAGGGGCCGAGCGCCTCGGCCATCTCGGCGGAGGTGGCGTACGCCTCGCCCGTGAGGATGGCCGTGAGGGCGCCCGTCCAGGCGCGGCCCTCGTCGGAGTCGTAGGGGATGCCCAAGCGCATGAGCAGCGACCCGATGTTGGCGTAGCCGAGCCCGAGCGTGCGGTAGACCCAGGAGCGCCGGGCGATCTCCTTGCTCGGGTACTGCGCCATGAGCACGGAGATCTCGAGCACGATCGTCCACAGCCGGATGGCGTGGCGATAGCCCTCGACGTCGAAGACGCCGGTGCGGGAGTCCAGGAAGGAGACGAGGTTCAGGCTCGCGAGGTTGCACGCCGTGTCGTCGAGGAACATGTACTCCGAGCACGGGTTGGACGCGTTGATACGCCCGTCCTCGGGGCAGGTGTGCCACTCGTTGATCGTGGTGTCGAACTGCACGCCCGGGTCCGCGCAGGCCCAGGCGCTGTAGGTGATCTTGTCCCACAGGCGGCGGGCCGGAACGGTGCGTTCGACCTTGCCGTCGGTGCGACGCACGAGCGCCCACTCCTTGTCCTCCTCCACGGCCGCCATGAACGCGTCGGGAAGGCGGATCGAGTTGTTGCTGTTCTGGCCGGACACCGTGAGATAGGCGTCGCCGTCCCAGTCGGTCGTGTAGGTGGGGAAGGCGATCTCGGTGTGTCCCTGCTCGGCGAGCTTCACGGCCCTCAGCACGTAGTTCATCGGGACCATGCAGCGGGCAGCCTCGGCCATGGCCTTGCGGAGGCGGAGGTTCTTCCGCCGGTCGAAGCGCGTCGCCTGGTCCGGCCACTCGTGGCACGCCCGGATGACGTCGTTCAGGCATCGCTGGAGCATGCGCGACCCGCTCACCAGGGCGGCGACCTTCTGCTCCTCCACCACCTTCCAGTCGATGAACGCCTCGATGTCGGGGTGGTCCACGTCGAGGCAGACCATCTTCGCGGCGCGGCGCGTGGTGCCGCCCGACTTGATCGCGCCCGCCGCCCGGTCGCCGATCTTGAGGAACGACATCAGGCCGGAGGACCGCCCCCCGCCCGAGAGGGGCTCGCCCTCGGCGCGCAGGGAGCTGAAGTTCGTCCCCGTTCCCGAGCCGTACTTGAAGAGGCGCGCCTCGCGCACCCAGAGGTCCATGATGCCGTCCGGCCCCACGAGGTCGTCGCGGACGCTCTGGATGAAGCAGGCGTGCGGCTGCGGCCGCTCGTAGGCCGATCGGCTCTTCTTCAGCCGGCCGCTCTCCGGGTCCACGTAGTAGTGGCCCTGCGGGGGCCCGTCGATGCCGTAGGAGAAGTGGAGGCCGGTGTTGAACCACTGGGGGCTGTTCGGCGCCGCCCGCTGGTCGGCCAGCATCCGGACCAGCTCGTCGGCGAACGCCTGCTTGTCCTCGGCGGTGTCGAAGTAGCCGTGGCGCTCGCCCCAATGGGCCCAGCACCCGGCGAGCCGGGCGAAGACCTGCCGGGCGTCGCTCTCGCCCCCGAGGACGGGGCGGCCCTTCGCGTCCAGGCGGGCCTGGCCGGCTTCGTCCACCTGAGGCACCCCCGCCCGGCGGAAGTACTTCTGCGCGAGCACGTCGGTCGCGACGGAGGACCAGGTCGAGGGCACCTTCACCCGTTCCAGGCGGAACACCACCGTTCCGTCCGGATTGCGGATCTCCGAGGTGCGCTCCACCCACCGGATCCCCTCGTAGGGATCGCAGCCCGCCTTCGTGAACCTGCGCTCGATCTTCATGCTTGGCCCCGCGGACGATGCCACTACATATCGTGGCGAGAGACGATCGTACCACCACAGGTCGTGGATGCGAGCCGCACCCGCCGGCCTCCCCAGGCCTCCTCCGCCTTGGGGGTCGGACCGTAAGGGAGGGGGGGACACTCCCCGGAGACGCGATCTCGGGGCGGGGCGGGGCGCTCGGGCTCGCCTCCGTGGGCCGCGGGCCCCGGAAGGCAACGGATTCCCAACAGGAAACCGCTCCCGTCGCACCAACGCCGCCGACGGCCCCGCGTAGATAGGGCACATCCGCGAGGGTCGAGCCAACTCCCTCCTCCTGCCCAACCCTCCCTCGGCTCCCCTCGTGGTGTGGGGGTCGGGCCCCGTGAGGGGCCCGACCCGATTTTCCGTTGGGTCCGTGAGGCCCGGTCGTTTCCCTCTCCGGCGACTTCTCGACCTCCATGTCGTCAAGGCCACCCGCCCCGCTGAATCGAATTGCGGAAACGCCATGGGCTGAACGTCCCCTAGTGCGCGCCCGCGTCCGGGTTGGCTGGGCTGCCGTGCCGGACGTTCCCATCCATGAGGCCGATCGCCGCGGAGGGACCCCCTCAGGGGGGCCCAACGGGCGTCTTCCTTGGCCCACGAACTCGCGACCCAGGACACTAGATGGAGCGCTCCCAGGCCTCGGGAGCCAGCGTCCAGACGCGGACGCCGCAGAAGCGGGCCCCCTCCGGGCAGACCGGGGCGCGGCCGGCCCGGTGGCGCAGCGTGCAGGGCGGCAGGAGATGGCGTCCGATCCGCGGGTCCACGGCGAGGACCCCCAGGGCCTCGTCGCGGCTCGCGCGCCAGATCTCCTCCTGGGCGTTGTAGCAGAGCCGGAGCTTCAACTTGTGGTGCAGGCTCAGCAGGTCGCTCGACTCCGTGAAGCGGATCGCGACGGCGTTGGGGAGCAGGTACGCGCGGAACTCGTCGGACACCCCCAGCGAGCGGAGCCGCCCGAGCGCCTCCCACGTCCGGGCCATGCTCTCGTCGAACACCCGCCGGACACCGTCGTCTTCGAGCACGAGGCCGGGCCTCACCACGTCCGGGGCGTCGGAGAGGTACGCGCGAAGCGTGGGACGCGAGGCGGGCGTCATCCGGTGGCGCTGGTCCTGGCTGTCTGCGGTGTGCGACAGGCGCTTGCGGAAGGTGTAGGAAGCGTGGTGGAGGGCGCGCGTGAGCTTTCCCAGGGTGGTCACGTTCATCGTCTCGCCGAGCAGGCGGTTCTTCGCCGGGTCGAGGACGAGGGTGATGGCGTCGTCGTCGGAAAGCCGCGCGCGGGGGAGGGCGAAGACGTCCCGCACGGCATCCGCGACGCACGCCTCGTTCCGCGGCTTGTGGTCCACGAGCCGGCTCACGCGCCCGTCCAGCCCGGCGTCGAACTCGGCGGCCCAGGCATCGCGCTCCGAGGGGGCACCGCCGCCCCCCAACGTTCCCTCCGTGTAGAAGGCGTGCTCCGGCGTCTCCTCGAGCGGGAGGGGATCCTGCAGGATCCTCCCGAAGAGCGGGTCGGCGGCCAGCAGGGCCTCCACCATCTTCCCGACCACCCTCCGCTGTTCCCACGGCGCGTCGTAGGTGGCGCACAGGCGCCAGTAGCGCAGCAGCGTGAGTCCGCTGACGGTGTGATAGAGGTACGCCTGGGTGGCGAGCGGCAGGACGTAGCGCGCCACCTCCTGGGCACGCTTGCGGATCTCGCCCAGGTATTTGTCCCGCCGCCGCGCCCGCGCCTGGAACCGTCGGAAATAGGCCCGCTCGCAGACCGGCATGAGCAGGTCCACCAGCGCGCGGTACTCCTCCATCTGCTGGCCGACGCGGCGCAGGAAGACGGCCTTCGCCTCGCCCTCGATGGGGGGAAGTACCACCTGGTCGGGCTTGACAGCCACGTAGCGCTGGCTGACCTGCTCGGAGTTGTAGAAGGGATGACTGTGCAGGAAGGTCCAGAGGAACTGGCGCGACACCCCGGAGAGGGCGAACTGGAAGTGGGCGTGCTGGAGGGTGGTGTGGTGGCCCGCCTCGAAGATCGATCGGGCGATCCGGTCCCGGCTCTCGCCCCTCGTCGCCCGGACGTCCTCGCTCGCGTCGGCCGCCCCGGAGACGTCGTCCTCCGTGACGATGCCCCTCGAGGAGTAGCAGGTCCGCGCCGTCGCGACGGCGTTCTCGTAGGGCCGGCCGAACGCGTTCACGAGGCGAACGTCGAGCGTCGTCATCGAGGAATCGGCGGTGGTCGGCACGGCGTTCGAGGCCTCCAGGGCGACCCTCGGGAAGCTATCAGAAGTGGCCGACAGGGGTCGCTCCGGCCCGTTCGACACCCCCTTCCCAACCCCCCGGATGGCGAAAAGGACCGGAAATCCCGCTGTTGCCGGGGCTATTTTGCTTGCAACACGGTCCCCTCGCCCTGATAGATTCCGCGAACGAACGGGTCTCAGGGCAGGATTTCGCCCGATTCGTGAACCCGAATGGTCTGGCCGGGACGGCCATACTTCGTCCCCTCAAGGAGGCAGAACAGCCCATGGCCGCACGTAGGAAGAAGAAGGCTACGAAGAGGAAGGCATCCAAGCGCAAGGCGACGCGTTCGCGCAAGGCGACGGTCGCCAACCTGGTCGTGAACTCCAAGGTCAAGGAAGCCGTCAAGTCGCACGGCTACCGCATGGCCGGTGACTTCGGCGAGGCGCTGAACGCCCGCGTCGGCGACATGATCCATGCCGCCGTCGCCCGTTGCGAGGCGAACGGCCGCGGTACGGTACGCCCGCAGGATCTCTAGCGAGAGCGCGGAAGACACCGCGTCGGGTCCTCGCGTCCCAACGGACCGGGGAGTCCCGGAAGCGGTCATGGGGCGTCGCACCCAAGGGTGCGGCGCCCTTCCTCTTTCCTTCCGCCCGCCCCCCCACCGCGCTCCGTTTCCGGTGCTCCGGGCGTACAATTGCGCGATGGCCTGCGACGCTTCCAAGGTGTTCAGCACGCTCCAGAGCCGCGCCCTGGAGACCGAGGACCGCGACGGTCTGGCGACGTCCCTGGCGACGACCCTCGAGTCCGCGTTCGCGCGGGCGTGGCGCGTGAGCGTGTGGTGGAAGAGCGACGAGGGCGAGGGTCTCGAAGAGGGGCCGTCCGCGGGCGACCCCCGCGCCATCGAGGCCGCGCGCGCGGATCTCGACCTCGTACGCGACGCGATCGAGGCGTCGGGCGACCGGTTGATCACCGATCGGAGTCGCGCCGAACCGCAAGCCGGCACGGGGCGCAGCCGCCTGGTGGTCTCCATCCGCTCCATGGGACGCGTCGTCGGCGCGATCGACCTCGGGGCCCGCGAGCCGGGCGCCTTCGGAGAGGTGGACCGCTGTGTCCTGCGCGCGGTCGCGGACAGCTTCGGAGGCCTCGTGGCGACGCCGGACGTCGACGCCGGCTCCTGAACGACGCGGGCTACGTGGCGACGCCGACCGCGAGCGTGTCGCGAATCGCGTGGCGGATGTCGAGCCGTGGGCGAACACCCGTCCAGGTCTCGAGCCGGGTCACGTCCGGAACGCGACGGACGGGGTCCATGAAGCCCTGCCCGTAGATCCGGTCGAAGGGCACGTGGGCGATCCGCCCCCCACCGGCTTCCTCGGTCACCGCCCGCGCGAGATCCAGGATGCGCGTCTCCCGGCGGCTCCCCACGTTCACGGCGTGGCCGCGGGCGCGGGGCGTCTCGGCGAGCGCAACCAGCGCCCGTACCGCGTCGGCGACGTGGAGGAAGCAGCGCCTCTGTTCCCCGTCGCCGTAGACCACGAGGGTCTCGTCCCGCCGCGCGGCGCGGACGAAGCGGGGCAGCACCATCCCGTAGCGCCCGGATTGCCCCGGGCCCACCACGTTGAAGAGTCGGGTGACGACGACGGGAAGCCGGGCGCTCCTCGCCAGCGCGAGCGCGTAGGCCTCGCCCGCGGCCTTCGAGAGCGCGTAGACCTCCCGCCGCCCCGTCACCTGGAGCGCGGAGGCGTCGTCCTCGACCAGCGGCGCGGAGCAACGGGGGCCGTAGACCTCGCTGCTCGACGCGACGAGGACCGGAGTCCGGCGCGGCACGCAGGCATCCAGCACGGCGGCCGTGCCCAGGACGTTCCGCGACCACGTCCCGGCGGGATCGGCCGCAACGGTCCGCGTGCCCACGGCCGCCGCGAGGTGGAAGACGCGGTCGGCCTGCCCGACCCGCTCCTCGACGAGGGCCCGGTCCCGGACGTCGCCCACGACGAAGACCGCGCCGTCCGGCACGGCCGCCCGGCGCCCCGTCGAGAGGTCGTCGAGCACGGTGACCTCGTCGCCGGCGAGAAGGAGGGCCTCGGCGAGGTGGCGGCCGAGGAAGCCCGCACCACCGGTCACGAGATCGCGCATGGCGGGCGAGCCTACCTCCGGGGGGGGCGACCGCCGACGTCGGCGGCCGCCGAAAGAGGGACGACGCCGGGAGGGCGCTCCTTCCGCGGCGGTGGCCGCTACCATGCGCGGCATGCGCGAAGGACCCGTCCGGCCGCTCCTCCCGCTCCTGCTGCTCGTCGGCACCCTGGCCGCGACGGGCCCGCGCCGGGCCGTGGCGGCGCCGGCCCCGGGGCTCGTCGTGGAGGGCGCCGAGCGCCAGGACGACGGGCTCTACGTCCACGCCTTCGGATCGGCGGCGCAGGAGCAGGAACTCCGGGCGCACTTCGTGCTTGGCAACGCGGGCGACGCTCCGATCGAGGGGCTGCGCGCCGTCGGGGACTGCGGCTGCTACGGGGTCCAGCTCTCGGCGTCGTCCATCGCCCCCAGCGAGACCGCCACCGCGGACGTCAAGTTCCGGACGCTCATGATGAGCGGGCGCGTGACGAAGCGGCTTCGGCTCTACGCGGACGGGACCGCCGGGCCTCTCGCCACGATCCGTCTCGTCGTGGACATCGTCGCGGGGGTCGTCGTCGAGCCGCACCGCTTCTTCTTCGAGAACGTGCTCGTGGGAAGCAAGCCGCGCGCGACGGTCGTCGCGAAGTGGCGCGTGGGCATCGGCCGTCCGTTCGAGGTGACCGGCGTGGAGGTCCCGGACTACGACATGCGCATCGAGAAGAAGCCCTACGAAGAGGACGGGTGGAAGGGCACGGCGATCACCCTCGCCTTCGAGACACCGCCGCCGCTCGGCGTCCTCTCCGGGACGGTACTGATCCGCACGGACAACCCCGACTACCCGCGCATCCTGCTTGCCTTGACCGCCAACGTCACGGGCCGGGTGCAGGTGCAGAGCCGCATCGCCTACCTCGGCTGGGTGCCGCGCGGGACGACGCGCACCGCGCGGATCCTCGTCCGGCCGTACGACGAGAGCGTCGATCTCGGAACGGTCACGGCGACGAGCCGCCGGGGACGCGTCGAGGTCGCCGTACGTCCCGCGCCACAGGGCCCCGACGAGGGCTGGCAGGTCGAGATCTCCGTGCCGGCCGACGCGGCGCCGGGGCCCCTCGACGACGTCGTGGAGGTCCACACGAAGGTGCAGGGCGAGGAGGTGACGGAGATCGAGGTGCGGGGGGAGGTGATCGACCGTGAGGAGTGACGACCGCCGCCGCCGGGACCGGTCCGGGCGGGGCCGCCGCGGAGGCGCCCGCCGCACGATCCTGATCCTGCTCCTGGTGTGCGCGCTCCCCGTCCTCGCAGCGGCGGTCGTGCTCCTCCTCCCCGAGGAGCAGCAGCAGGCCATGCTCGCGAAGGTCCCGGAGGGCGCGGGGGGCTGGGCCGTCGCCGCCGTGGTCTCCTTCGCGTCGATGGCGCTGCTCGCGTGGGCGGCGCTTCCGCTGATCCACCACGCCTCCGGATGGCTTCGCGGTCGATGGATGGGCCTGGCCGAGCGTCCGCTCGGGACGCGCGTCGCCCTCTCTCCCCTGCAGGCGGGGATCGAGCTCCTGTGGCTCTTCTTCCAGGCCCTTTTCGCGGTGGACGCCTTCCTGATCATCCTGGCCGCGTTCCTCGGCTTCGTGTTCGTGATCCGGATCGTCGAGCCCGGGATCCTGCCGGGCATCGCCCAGGGCCTCGGCGGGCCCTGAGGATGCCGTCGTGGAGGGCACCATGAGCGAAGGCGACCGCATCGTGCGCGTGGGCCTCGTCCAGACCCACGCCTCGGAGGACCCCGACGACAACCTCCGCCGGACCCTGGCGCTGCTCGACCGCGCGGCCGACGAAGGCGCGCGGATCGTCTGCACGCAGGAGCTCTTCCGCTCGCGCTACTTCTGCCAGGAGGAGGACGCCCGCCACTTCGTCCTCGCCGAGCCGATCCCGGGGCCCACGACGGAGGCGCTGGGGGCTCTCGCCCGCCGCCGCCGCGTGACCGTCCTCGGGAGCCTCTTCGAGCGGCGCGCCGCGGGCCTCTTCCACAACACGATGGTCGTGTTGGGGCCCGACGGGGCGCTGGCGGGTCGCTACCGGAAGATGCACATCCCGGACGACCCCCGCTTCTTCGAGAAGTACTACTTCACGCCGGGAGACCTGGGATTCCGGTCGTTCGCCGTGCCGGACGTCCGGGTGGGCACGCTGGTCTGCTGGGACCAGTGGTACCCGGAGGCGGCGCGCCTGACGGCCCTCCAGGGCGCGGAGATCCTCTTCTACCCGACGGCCATCGGCACGTGGACCGGCGAGCCCGACGAGATGGCTGCGCAGCACGACGCGTGGCGCACCGTGCAGCGCGCGCACGCCATCACGAACGGCATCTTCGTCGCGGCGACGAACCGCGTGGGTGCGGAGGGGGAGCTTCGGTTCTGGGGGCGCTCGTTCGTGGCCGGCCCGGACGGACGCGTGATTGCCGAGGCGGGCGACGGGGAGGAGGTGCTCGTCACCGACTGCGATCTCTCCTCGATGGACCGCGCCCGTCAGGGCTGGCCGTTCCTCCGCGACCGCCGGATCGACGCGTACGACGGCCTGAGCCGGCGTTACCTCGACGAGGGGCCCTGATGATCCTCCGGTTCCCCCAACCGACGCCCCGCGAGGAGGGGTATCGCTGGCCGGCGGAGTGGGAGCAGCACGAGGCGACCTTCCTGGCGTGGCCGCACGATCTCGTCACGTGGGGGCACGCGCTGGAGGCGGTCGAGGACGACTTCGCGCGCTTCACCGCGGTCCTCTCGCAGGGAGAGACCGTCCACCTGCTGGTCACCGACGCCGCGGCGGAGCGACGCGTGCGGGAGATCCTGCGGGTGGCCGGCGCCCGCCACGTGAACTTCCACCGCATCCCGACGGCCGACGCGTGGTTCCGGGACTACGGCCCGATCGTCGTCCGCCGCGGGCACGGGAAGAAGCGGGAGCGCGTTGCGCTGGATTTCCGGTTCAACGCCTGGGGGGAGAAGTACCCGATGCTGGTCGCCGACGACGGCGTGCCCGCGCGGTTGACCCGCGTCCACGGCCTTCCATCGCGACGCGTGGCCTTCGTTCTCGAAGGCGGCAGCATCGACGGCAACGGCAAGGGGACCGTGCTCACCACCGAGCAGTGCCTGCTCCACCCGAACCGCAACTCGATCTTCACGAAGGAGGAGATCGAGGCGCACCTGAGGGAGTGGCTGGGCGCGCGGCACGTGCTCTGGCTGGGGCGGGGCGTCGCCGGCGACGACACGGACGGGCACGTGGACGACATCGCCCGCTTCGTCGGTCCGCGCACGGTCGTGGCCGCCGTCGAGGAAGATCGCTCCAGCCCGAACTACGACCCGCTCGCCGACAACCTCCGCCGGCTGCACGCGATGGCCGACCAGGACGGGCGTCCGCTGGAGATCGTCGAGCTTCCGACGCCGGAGCCCGTGATGGCCGAGAACGGCACGCCTCTCCCCGCGTCGTACGCCAACTTCCTGATCGCGAACCGCGTGGTGGCGGTGCCCGCATTCGGGACGAAGCGTGACCGCCGCGCGCGGGAGATCCTCGCTGGCTGTTTCCCCGATCGGCAGGTGGTTCCGATCCCGTCCCGCGCACTCGTCGCAGGACTCGGCGCGCTCCACTGCCTCAGCATGCAGCTTCCCCGGTGATCGGCCCGTGCCCGCGACGCGCCTCGATCTGGATCCCTTGCGCGCCCTCGCCGCGCGTCCGCGGCGCCTGCTCGCCGTGTTCGCCCACCCCGACGACGAGAGCTACGGCTGCGCCGGGACGCTCGCGCGGGCGGCGATCGACCCTCACGCGGGGGTCGTCCTGCTGACCTTGACCAGCGGGGAGGCATCCACCGTGCTGGCGGCGCAGGGGATGTCGCGGGAAGCGGTGCGCCGCGAGCGGGAGGCGCGGATGGAGCGCGTCGCCGAGCGGCTCGGCCTCGATCGCCTGTTGCTCCCGCGCCTGCCCGACGGGCGGCTCGCGAGCCGGCCTCTCGGGGAGGTGGGCGGCCTCGTGCGCTCCGTGGTGGACGCCTTCCGGCCCGATGTCGTGGTGGCCCAGGACGCGCGGGGCGTGAACGGGCATCCGGACCACATCGCCGCGCACTGGGCGGTGCGCTACGCCCTGGAGGGGGGCGACGACGGCCGGGCGGACGCACCCGCGCCGCGGCTCGCGACGATCGTCTACACCCGCGAGGTGGCCGAGATGGCGAAGCCGCGGTTGATCTTCGCGACGCCCGAGGAGGAGATCGACGTCGTCGTGCGCCTCTCGGCGGCGGAGATCGACGCGAAGGAGGACTGCCTCTGCATCCACGACGCGATCGTGACGCTGAAGGACGCCCCCGACGCGACCCGCCTGCGCCGCCCCGCCGTCGAGCACTACGACCTCCCCCACGAACCCCACGACCCGCCCCTGGACGACCTCTACTGACCCGTACGGAGCCCGGTTTCTTTGTTCGACATTCGTTCGGCGGCGTCGGCGTCCACGACCCGTACGGAGCCCGGTTTCTCTGTTCGACATTCGTTCGGCGGCGTCGGCGTCCACGGGACGACCCAGCCAGATCTCCGCCGGCCCACACGGCGGATCCCCTCCCCGCTCCCGGGCACGCCCTCCGGCGCGCGCAGAGGACACTCACGACTCCCGGGGATGCAGGTCGCCAAAGGTCAGGCGCAGCGCCCGGTGCGCGATCTCGCCCGCCATTGCACGGTAGGTCTCGTCCGAGTGGAGGAGTTGGCGGTGCGCGGCGAGGGATCGTGTCACGGTGCTCGGGCTGCACCCGATGCGACGGGCCATGTCCTCGCAGCGAAGGCCGGCCACATCGTGGAGCACGCCGGTCCGCAACAGATCCCATGCGTCCCGGGCCTTCCTCGTCAAACGCACTTCGTACGTGCCACGGGCCTGCTTCACGGTGCCGAGCGCGGGTTCGACAGCGCCGGCTCCGGCCACGGCCGTCCACGGCCTCATGCCGTCCGCCAGCATCGCCTTCCTCACCATCCAGTCGCCGATGCGACCCGGCGGGCTGCGGTAGAGTTCGTCGAACTCGTCCTCGAGGATCCCGGGGGCTGTCAGCCGGCGCTCGATGAGATCCGCCTCGAAGGGGGAGAGCGGGGCACCGAAGACCTTGGCGTAGTCGGCGCCCGTGTAGATGTCGCTACCCGTCTCCGCGCACACATGTCGCTCCACCTTCTCGCGGTCCAGCCAAAGCGGACCCGCTTCACGCGCGTAGAGGATCGCGCTTCCGAAGGGGTGCTCGAACGGGTGCCGGCACATCCGCGCCTTGACGGGGTTGTGGTCGATGTAGCGGATGAGGGTCCGCCAGTAGAGCATCGAACGCACGGGCTTGGAGCGGAATCGCGATCGGAACACGGGGCCGTCTCGCCGGTGCTTCCTGTTGAACTGCCGCGCAAAGGCATTCAGCACACGCATGAGCTCGTAGGAGAGCGTCCCCTCCTCCGTCCACACGAGCATGTGGAGGTGCGTGCCCATGAGCGAGAAGGCCTCGACGTGGAGGCCTCCACGGCGAACACCGCACGCGAGCGCGGCGAGGAACCCTCGGCAATCGCGCCGGTCGCCGAACATGACGCGCCGCGCGATGCCGCGACTCATGACGTGGTGCCTACCTCCAGGAGCATCTCCTCGAACACGCTGGGCCATCGCTGCCTCCACGCTCCATCGCGCGAGGGGCCCTGGTGGTCACGCGAATCTCGAACAGAAAAACCGGGCTCCGTACCGCACGCTGGGCCATCGCTGCCTCCACGCTCCATCGCGCGAGGGGCCCTGGTGGTCACGCGAATCTCGAACAGAGAAACCGGGCTCCGTACCGGGCTCCGTACCGCCGCCCGTACCGCCGTACCGCCGTACCGCTCGTACCGCTCGAGGAGCATCTCCTCGAACACGCTGGGCCATCGCTGCCTCCACGCTCCATCGCGCGGGGGGCCCTGGTGGTCACGCGAATCTCGAACAGAAAAACCGGGCTCCGTAGCCACCGGGCCCGTACCGGGCATGCCGCCCGGCGCCGCGACAGACGAGGACGCGGGGCTACGCGAGGTCCTCGAACCGGTAGCCCAGCGCCTGCACGATCCGGATCGCGCGGGCGAACACGTCGGCCCGCCGGGATCCGCCCACGTTCACGACCCCGTAGCGGATGCTCTGGCCGTCCTCCTCCTCGAAGCGTTCGAGCCGGTCCCCCGCGCGGCACTCGTTCAGGATCCGCGCGTCCGGGTTCTCGGCCGCGACCACCGCGGTCCGCTCGGCGTCCGGCGCATCGACGACCTTCACCGGTCGCAAGGTCCGGAGCGGAATGCTCGCCGCGGCGGCGAACGCGCCTTCCCGCCGCCTCAGGTGCGGCGTCTTGCCCGTGGCCAGGTCGAAGGCGATCTCGTATCCGTTGGTCCCGTCCACCTTCTCGTAGAGGTCCGCGAACTGGCCGCACATGCGCGTGTTCAGCTCGATCACGCCGATGCGGCCGGTCGCGAGTTCGAAGGTCAGCTCCGCGTTGAAGAGGGTACGGTCGAGGCCGCTCGCCTCCGCGACGCGCGACGCGACGCCTTCCAGACGCTCCAAGACCGTTCTCGGAAGATGCGACGGGTAGTCGAAGCGAGAAAAGCTGTGCGTCCCCGGGTGGAAGGTGGAGTCCACGGTGCCGATCACGGTGGCCTTCCCCTCCAGGAGAAACCCCTCCACCGTGACCTGGCTTCCCGTCAGGAGGCCCTCCGCGAGGAAGCAGCTCCCGTCGTGCTCGAGGTCGGTCAAGGCCGCGAGCAGGCGGTTGTAGATCCCGACATACCCGGACGCGTGCGCCTGCACGTCGGGGGACGCAAGGAAACGCGCCAGGTCCTCCTCGTCGCGTACGCGGCGGGCGAAGCGCGAGAACGCCCCCTTCACCGGCTTCACGAAGCACGGGAACGGCAGGGGAAAGGGCCGCGGCAGCGGCCGGCCGGGCCGGAGCAACACGAAGGGAGGCGTCGCGTCGGTCACCACGCGCCGCTGGTCCACGCGCGCGTAGTACTTGTGCGAAGCCCTCAGCAGCAGCTCGGGGCGCGCGCCGGGGAGCTCGAGCCGGCGCGCGACGAGGCCGGCGAGCGTGGCGCCGGGATAGTCGCTGGAGCTCATCACGCCCTGCACGGAGAGCCCGTGCTGGTCGGCCAGGAGCTCGGCGTGGGCGAGCGGATCCAGGTCGTCCGGGCAGTCGGCGTCCGCGAGGTCGTCGAACACCGCTTCGTACCCGGACGTGCGTGCGAGCCACGGCGGGATCTGCATGCGGTCCCACTCCGTGGGCAGGACGACCAGGACGGGATCGGGAGCAAGGGGCATCGGCGAGGTGTAGCGTATCCGGCCGCCCGACGGAGCCCCCCCGCCCTTGACTGCCGCGTCCACCCCCCGCTTCGTGGTACGCGTCGTGGAGCACCTCTGGATCCCCGCGTCCGGGGGGATCCGGCTCGCAGCCCGCGCGTGGCTCCCCGAGGGAGCGCCGCCGGCGCCGGCGGTCCTGGAGTACCTCCCCTACCGCAAGCGCGATGGCACGCGACGGCGCGACGAGACCCTCCACCCCGAACTCGCGGCGCACGGCCACCCCTGCTACCGCGTGGACGTGCGGGGCACGGGCGACTCGGAGGGGACTCTCCTCGACGAGTATCACGAACAGGAGATCGCGGACGGGTTGGAGATCCTCCGCTGGATCGCCGGGCGAGGCGGGTGCGACGGCCGCGTGGTCCTGCTCGGCAAGTCGTGGGGCGGGATCAACGCGCTGGCGATCGCGGCGCGACGGCCTCCGGAGCTCGCCGCCGTGGTCTCGGTGTGCGCGACGGACGATCTCGCGGGCAACGACGCGCACTACATGGGTGGCCGCCTCCTCGCGGAGAACCTGATCTGGGGCGTGGGGTTGATGGCCGTCGCGGCGCACCCGCCGGACCCGCGTCTCGTCGGGGCGGGCTGGCGCGAGACGTGGCGAGCGAGGCTCGAGGCGGTGCGCCCCTTCCCGCGCGTCTGGATGGAGCACGCACCGGCGGACGCCTACTGGCGCCGCGCGATCGACCCGGAGGCCGCGGCGGCGATCGGGTGCCCCATGCTCCTCGTGGGGGGCACGGAGGATCCGTATCGCAACGCCCTCGCTCGCCTCGCCGACGGACCGGGACGGAGCGTCGTGCTCGGGCCGTGGGCCCACCTCTATCCGCACCTGGGTCATCCGGGTCCGGCGCTGGACTTTCCGCGCCACGTCGCCGCCTGGCTGGGCCGCCGCCTGGGCCCGCGCGGCGACGCGCCCGCGGAGCCGGATCTCCTCGTCTACCTGACGGCCGGCGCGCGCGCGGGGGACGCCGCGGCCCGCGACGGGCGCTGGGCCGCGTTCGAGCACCGGCCCCTCTCCGGCGCCGAGCCGAGGACCTACGGACTCGGGGACGGCGTCCTCGGCGTGTCGGCACCGGGCACGATCGTCCTCGACGGCCCGGTCGAGACGGGCCTCGCGGCCGGCGGCTGGTGTCGGTTCGGCGTCCCCGGCGAGGGGCCGTACGAGCAGACCGAGGACGACCGGCGCTCGGTCTGCTTCGACTCCCCTCCGCTCACGGAACCGGTGGACCTCCTGGGCATTCCGTCGTTCCACGGGGAAGGGGCCCCGGGCGGCTCGAGCGGCCTCCTCTGCGTGCGGCTCTGCGAGGTGCATCCGGACGGACGCTCCGACCGCGTCGCGTACGGGTTCGCGAACGTGAACCGCGATGCCGCGCGCGTGGACGTGCCGCTCGAGCTCACGGCGCACCGCGTCCGGCGGGGGAGCCGCCTTCGCCTCGCGCTCTCCAACGCGTGCTTCCCCGTGGCGTGGCCGCTCCCGACGGACGGCCCCGTCGCGCTGCGCCGCGAGACGGCGCGGCTCGTCCTCCCCGTCCTCCCCGGGGGCCGGGAGGCGGCGCTCCCCGCCGGTTTCCCGTCGTCCCCGCCGGCGGGGCTGCCCCCGGAGCCCGACTTCGAGGGATTCCAGCGCACCGTGTCGAGGGACCCGCACACGGGCACGGTGCGGGTGCGCGCGACCTCCGACCTCGACGCCTCCGGGACGCTCGCCATGGCGCGCGTGGACGAGATCGCGCTCTCGAGCGGACACGGCGTCGAGGAGGTCTTCGAGATCCGGCCGGGGGACCGCGCGTCGGCGCGCGGGCTCGCGCGGCACGTGGCTCGCCTGGAGGTGCCGGGACTCCGTCTCGACGTCGAGGCGGCAGGTCGGATCCGGTCGGTCGGCGGCGCGCTCGTCTTCGAAGGGTCGTTGGAGGCCCGGGAGAACGGCCGGCACTTCTTCTCCCGCGCCTGGTGAAGCGGAGCGCTCAGGGACGGGGCGAGGAGCGGCCCGACGGCTCCACCCAGCGGTAGGTCAGGTTGATCCGGGCGGACGACACCCGTCGCGGGCTGCGCTTGGGTACGCCGTGACGCCAGCAGCGTTGCGTGGGTCCGGCCATCACGAGGAGGGAACCGTGCGGGAGCTCGACGTCCACGGGGTCGAGGTCGCGCCGGAAGCGGTGCTTGAAACGGAAGGTGCGCACCGCGCCGAGACTGACGGAGGCGATCACGGGATCGACGCCGAGCTCGGGTTCGTCGTCGCTGTGCCACCCCATCGAGTCGTTCCCGTCGCGGTAGAGGTTGGCGAGGACGCTGTTGAACCGCGTCGCGAGATCGCGCTCCAGCCGCTCCCGCAGGTCCGCGAGCTCCGGCGTCCAGGGGAGCGGCTCGTGCCGTGCGCCCGAGTAGGTGTAGGTCGCGCCGGGATCCCCCACCCAGCACGTGAGCCGCGGCGTCTTGCGATCTTCGCCGTAGACGCGAAGCACGCGTTGCTCCCACGGCAACCCGTCCCGCAACCGCCCGAGCAGCACGTCGGCCTCGCCCTCCCCCATCCACGCGGGGACCAGCCGGCAGGCTGCGTCGGGCATGCGGCCCAGCCGCCCGGCGCCGGGCCCCGGCCGGTACGGGTCGAACCGTGCGTGCCGGCGGGCGGAAACAGTCACCACGGCAGCGTACCCGGGCGCCGAGGACGGCCGGACATCAGCGGGCATGGAGGACGAGGTCCATCGTACCGGTGGGGACCTCGCGGCGGGACGCACGCGGGTTCTCCTCCCAGACGTCCTCCGCGCGGAGGGACACGTTCCACCGACCGGGCGTGAGGCCGTCGATGCGGAAGGTCCCCCGGCGGTCCACGGTGCCCGCACGAGTGAAGGGGCCTCGCCGCGCGACGACCTCGATGCCGTGCATCTCGAGCGCGTCGTAGTCGGCGATGCGCCCCTCGATGGCCGCGCCGGGACGGAGCACGACGCGCCGGCCCACCCCGGGATCGACGTGCTCGACCCAGGCCTGCCGGCCGTCGTCGGCCACGACGTAGAGCGCACCCGGTCCGTCGTCGAGCCCGTCGTGCGCCCAGACGTCGAGCTGTCCGCTCCGGCGCCGCCAATCGTCCGTCTCGCGAAACCGCGTGAGGCGCGGCACCTGCGGATCCCCCCACCAACCGTCCGGCGCTCCGGCGACGGCCGGTTGGACGAACTGCGCGTCGAAGGCCGACGGGGGATCAGGCGCCGGGTCGCCGCCCGGCGTCCGGTAGTCCAGGTCGAGCGTCGCGGCGGGCCGCGCGACGAGGTCGAGACCGGACGACGGAGAGTGCGCGAAGACGTGACCGAGCAGCGGCGGGCCCTCCGACCGTTCCTGGCGGTAGAGGAGGATCCAGCTTCCCCGCGGCAGGCCGTGCACCACGAACCGCCCGTCGGACTCCACGGTCACGTCCGCGCGCCGCTCGCCCGCGCGGTCGTAGCCCACGGGCCACGGCGCGTCGGGGCCGGGCAGGACGTCGAAGGCGCCGCCGGCGACGGGCGAGCCGTCGGCGGTGCGCACGCGGCCGGAGAGCGTGGCCTCTTCCTCCGCCTGGAGGACCACGCCCCTGGCGCCCGGGGGGACGGAGGCGCGGGGGGTTCCGGGCCAGGGATACGCCGGGAGATCCGCAGGAGCGGTGACCGCCCCCGACGGCGGGGGGCCCTCAGGCCACGGCTCGGGTCGCGGTTCGGCCGTCGGCGCGAATCGTACGCGGTCGCGCGACGACGGTCGGAGTGCGAGGTCGAGGTCCACGGACGCGAGGGAGGCGGGCACGTCGAAGGCGAATCGCCCGCGGCCGTTCGTGCGGACGACGGTGCGTCGAAGCCCCACCTCGGCCAACGGCCACGAGCAGCCCACGACCGCGCCGGCGAGGCGCCCTCCCCGGGGACCGAGCGCGACGCCTTCGACACGCGCGGCGCGCTCCAAGCGGATCGCGGGACGCGCCCACCGACCGGACGGGTCGAGCGGCCGGGCGTCGGCCCCGCCCGGGTCGGGCAACGACACCCAGGGCGAGTGGTCGTAGGTCCTCGACGCGATCTCGACGGGAACGAACACCCGCGCCACCGAGAGCTTCCGCACGGGCGGCGCGACCCAGCCGGCGGGCGGCGCCACCTCGAGGTACGCCGCGCTCAGGTGGCATCCGAAGTCGGGAACCGCCAGCGCGAAGCGGCCGTCGGCATCCGTCCTCACGGTCTGCCGGTCGCGAATCCAGTGGGTGCCGAAGCACTGACGGTGCCGGTACGCCTCCAGCGAGACGACCACCCGGACGTCGGCGAGGGGGACGGCGCCGTCCGGCGTGGACCCCGTGATCGTCCCTTCGATCCGTTCGTCTCGGTCCCGGACCGCCGCGCCGCCCCTCTCGTCCGCACCCTTCGCGGCCGCCGCGGCCGCCCTGCCGGCGCGATCGGCCCGACCCACGAGGCGCGGGCCGCTCGGCAGCGCGGGGGCCGCGGGCGCGTCGGCTGCGTCGGACGCGGCGTCGAGGGCGGCGCGTCCGGACGGCACGAGGGCCATCGCCGCGGCGAGCCCGGCGGCCAGGAACAGCCCACCGCCCACCGCGAGCCGGGAACGCATGGCGGCGCTCGGCGCAAATCCCGCTCCGGCGCCGATCTGGCCGGGATTCGCTCCCCGTGTCCCGTGCCGGCCCCGCTCGCTACCCGCCGGTAGCAGTGACCCGTAGGTCGGCCACCCCCGATCCGACCCGCCGACGTTCCTATGCTCGGCGTGATGGCTCTCTCCCCCTCGTTCCGGCGCCGCGTCGCTCTCCTGGCGCCGCTGTTGGTCCTCGCGGGGATCGTCGGCTGGGTGCTCGGGACGGGCAACGACCCGAAGGGCGAGGCCACCGTCGTGGCTCGGGACGCGAACGGGGACGGCCGCGCGGAGGGGACTCGACCGGCCGCGGACGGTCCCGTCCTGGAGGGGACCCCCGCGCCGAAGGAGGCCGCGAACGGCGGCGCGGGCGAAAGCCCTCACCCCCCGCCGGTCGGCCGCTGGTCGCTCTCCTTCGAGGCCGTCGACGCGGACGGTACGCCCGTCCCGATCCTCCGGGCGGAGATCCGCGACCGGAACGGCGAGGCCCGCCAGACGGCGCCGGACAGCCGGGACGGGACGGGAACGCTCGACGTCGAGGGCGGCGGCTACCTCGTGGTATGGGCGCACGCGAGGCCGCCGTGGTCGAGCGAGTGGCTCGTGCCGCCGCCGTCGGGGGCGCGTCACGTGGTCGCGCGCATGGAGGAGGGCCTCGTCGTGGCCGGTCGCGTCTTCCAGCAGGACGGGGTGACGCCGCTCTCCGCGGGCACGGCGGACGCGTGGACGCGCATGGAGACCGATCCCTTCCGCCCGTCGATCAACCGCCGCCGGGCCCTGGTGGAAAAGGACGGCACCTTCCGCATCGCAGGGCTGCCCGAGGGGAACGTCACCCTCGAGGTGGCGGGATACGGCTACGAGCCGGGGCGCAAGGTCCACCTCGAGGTGCATGCGGGCGACGACGATCTTCTCGTCGTGCTCGGACCCCAAGGCGTGCTGCGCTTCCTGGTCGTGGACGAGGCGACGGGACTCGCGCCGGCCACCGTGACCCAGGAGATCTACGCCGTGAAGGACGGCGAGGAGACGCTCCGCTGCAGCGGCTCGTGGGTCTCGCCGGACGAGCCGCGCAAGGCGAAGCCGACGCTTCCGATGCCGGCGGAGCCCGGCGAGACCTACCGCTTCCGCATCCGGGCCCAGGGCTACGCGCCCAGCGATGTCCTGACGGTGAGGATCCCCGAGACGGGGGGCGCACAGACCGTGAAGGTGGCCCTTCGCGCGGCGCCGGAGACCACGGCGCACCTCCGAATCCACGTCCGAACCGGCGACGGCACGGTACCGGAGCGGCTGCCCGTGACCTTCCACAAGGGCGGCGGCAGCACCAGCGGGTCGTACCTCTCGCTCGACGGCGACGGGTATTCGGTCGACCTGATGCCCGGACACCACCGCCTTGCCGTCGGGGAAGGCTGGTCGCCCGGCCCGGAGACGCCGGACATGTTCTGGGTGCCGGCGATGGTGGAGGTGGACCTGACCCCGGGCGAGACGCGCGAAGTGGACGTCTGGTTGGCGCGCGGCGGATGGGCCGTGATCGACGGCGACCCGGATCCCCGGCCGCAGAAGGTCCACCTGACGAGCGGCGCGGAGACGATCGAGCGCCGCGCGCACTGGGGCACCTGGGGGAAGGGACACCGGCCGGGCTACCTCCTCGGCGCGCTCACGCCCGGCACGTGGACGCTCGAGTACCATGGCCGCGAAGAGGGCCGCCGCGCGACCTTCGAGGTCACGTCTCGCAAGGTGACGGCAATCGACCCCGCGAGCCTCGAACCGTTGGGCGGTCCGGGGGGCGCGCCCGCGGCGCCCTCGGACAAGTGACCCTGGCCGGTACGGAGCGGAGCGGCGTACGAGCCCCGTACGAAGCCCGGTTTCTTTGTTCGACATTCGGTGCGCGTGGGGCGTACGAAGGGCGTAAGCGGGCGTACGAGGCGTACGAAGCCCGGTTTCTCTGTTCGACATTCGGGAGGCCGTACGAAGCCCGGCTTCTTTGTTCGACATTCGGTGCGCGATCTCGCCCGCGATCGCGCGATGGGTCTCCTCCGACTGGAGAAGTTGACGGTGCCCGTACGAAGCCCGGTTTCTTTGTTCGACATTCGGTGCGCGATTGCGATCGCGCGACCGTACGAAGCCCGGTTTCTTTGTTCGACATTCGGTGCGCGATCTCGCCCGCGATCGCGCGATGGGTCTCCTCCGACTGGAGAAGTTGACGGTGGGCGCCGAGGATCCGGGTCACCGCGCTCGGGCTGCACCCGACGCGACGAGCCAGGTCTTCGCAACGAAGGCCCGCCACGTCATGGAGAACCCCGATCCGCAGCAGATCCCACGCGTCCCGGGCCTTCCTCTTCAGGCGCACCTCCTACCGGCCGTGTGCGCCGCGCGCGATGTCCAGTGCCGCGCGGCGATCCCGTCGGTCGCTGAACATGACATGCCGCGCGATGCCTCGGCTCATCCCGTGGTACCTACGACCGGGAGCATCCGCACGAACGCGCGGAGCCATCGCTGCCTCCCCGGTTCATCGCGCGGGAGGCCCCGGTGGTCACTCGAATCTCGAACAAAGAAACCGGTCTCCGCGTACCGCGCACTCCGAATCTCGAACAAAGAAACCGGTCTCCGTACCGCGCACAAAGAAACCGGTCTCCGTACCGCGCACTCCGAATCTCGAACAAAGAAACCGGTCTCCGTACCGACGGTCTCCGTACCGCTCCGTACCGCGGCCGTACCGGGTCTCCGTACCGCCCGTACCGCGTACTACGACGGCCGGTCGCCGCCCGCGAAGGTCTCCGGCGGCCGTCTCGCCCACGTCGGCGCGATGCCGAGCTGGACGGGCTCGCGGGGTAGGACGAGGTTCAGGTTCCAGTCGGCGAGCACCCGCGCCTTGCGGACGACTCCCGGCATCTTCATGAGGTAGACCGTGCGGAAGAGCCACCACGCGAGAAAGCCGGAGACCTTCAAGCCGAACACCTCCGCGACGGCCGTGCGGCAGCCGAGGGGCGCGAGGGTTCCCGCGTTCTCGATCCGGCATGGTGTCGTCGGTCGTCCGGCGAGCACTTCGGCGAGGTTCGTCGCGACGTGCGCCGCCTCCCGGATCGCGTGCTGGGCGGTGGCGGGGTAGGGCCGACCGGTCGGACCGGGATTCTCCGCGGCATCGCCGATCGCCCAGACGTTCTCCAATCCCTCCACGCGGAGGTCCTCCCGGCAGCGGATCCACCCCCCCTCCGTCAGGGGAAGCCCCAGGGACCGCACGACGGGATTCGGCGCGACGCCCGCGCACCAGACGGCCGTGGACGCGTCGAGGACCTTCCCGTCGTCGAGGTGGACCCGGTCGGTCTCGATCCGGTCGACACTTCGGCCGAGCCGCACGTCGATCCCCCTCCGACGCATCACACGCGTCGCGTACTCGGAGAGCGACGGCGCGAGGGCGGGGAGGATCCGGTCGAGGCGCTCCACGAGGGTCACGTGGCACTGGCGGGGATCGAGTTGCGGGTAGCGACGAGCAACCGACCGCAGGAACGCCTGGTACTCGCCGGCGAGCTCCGCCCCGGTGAAGCTCCCGCCGACGATCACGAAGTGGAGGAGCGCGCGGCGCCGCGCGGCGTCGTCCGTCGCCGCCGCGAGCTCGAGCATGCGGATCGCGCGGTCCTGGAGGGCGATCGCGTCGGCGATGCTCTTGATCTCCCAGCCGTGTTCCGCGAGACCCGGCACGGGGGGCAGGCGCGTCACGCTGCCGAGCGCGACCACGAGGTGGTCGTACGTCGCCGTGCGCAGGCGTCCGTCTCCGCCCAGCCGGTACTGGACTTCGCGCCGCCCCGTGTCGAGCCCCACGACCTCGCCCATGTGGAAGCGCGTGCGGCGCAAGAGGGAGCGCTGGCGCACCACGGCGTGGCGGGGCTCGATCGCGCCCGTGCCCGCCTCGACGAGCAGCGGGTAGAAGACGAAGTAGTTGTTCCGGTCGAGGACCAGGACGTCGGCGTCCGGGATCTTCCGCTCCAGAGCGCGGGCGCACCACGCGCCGCCGAAGCCGCCCCCGAGGATGACGATCCGCTCCGCCACGCTCCAAGGGTAGCGACGGCGCCCGCGCTCCGGCCCCTCCCCCTGCGACGCGACCGCTCCCCGGTGGGCCTTCGTGCCCCCCACTGGACCGTCGGTCCGAGGCCCCGCGCTGTCGCGGTCCACGAGCGCCCTTCCGAACCTCGCCGGACCCGCGTTCCGCGTGCCCGTCGTGAATGAAGGCGCCGTGAAGCGCGGGCTGCCCACCCAGCCGGTCACAGCGGGGAGGGCTACGCTCCGGTCGCGGATGCCGCTCGGATCCGGCCGATGAGGGTGCTCGCCCGGGTGCTCGAGCCGGCGCACGCCTCGGAGGCGACATGCGGTTCACGGCGCTCACCTCCCCCCTCCCGGCGCTTGCTGCAGCGTCGTTTCGCTGCCTGGTCGCCGTTTCCTGCGGCGGATCCTCCGCGGGTGGCGACGTCGTGGGTGGCTTCCCGCCCGCACCGCAGGATCCCTCTCCCGATCCGGCGTATGGACCGCCTGCGGGCAACCCGGACGGAGCCTACCCGGTCTCGCTGGAGGCGCGCGCGGAGGACGTGTCCTTCCCGGACCAGGTGGTCGGCGACGGCACCCCGGAGAGTTGCACGCAGGAGGCCTTCCTCGCGGCGGTGGCCGAGGGCGGCACGATCGTCTTCGACGGCGGTCCGGATCCGTTCACCATCACGTTGACCGAGCCGGCCAAGGTGTTCAACGACCGGGACCCGGACGTGGTGATCGACGGTGGCGGCCTGGTCACGCTCAGCGGCGGCGGCACGACGCGCATCCTCTGCATGAATACCTGCGACCCGGAGCTGCACTGGACCACCTTCCACTGTCAGAACCAGGACCATCCCCGCCTGACGGTCCAGAACCTCACCTTCGTGGACGGCAACTCCACGAACGAGACGGAGTACGACGGGGGAGGCGCCGTCTGGGTCCGGGGCGGCCGCTTCAAGGCCGCGTTGCCTGCGCGGCTCGCAGGCATCGGGCGCGCGATGCGGCCGACCGTTGCGAGCAACGCGATCCCGGCCGTCGGGCGGGCGCGGCCCTGGGGAGTCATCGGGCCTCGGACACCAGGGCCGCGCGACGCCAGCGCCGGTTCGTGGAGGATCGGGGCCCGGTCCGGCCCGTCGCCACCGGGTCCGCTATCCGGGCGAGCACGACCGTCGTCCCCCCACCCTGCGGCACTTCGAGCGGACTACGGGAAGACGCCCCGCTCCACGTAGGTACGTGCCAACCGGGCAAGAGCGACGATGTGGGCCGCGGTCCGCGTGTCCGTGCCGTACTCCAGTTCCGCGGTCTTCACCTTCTCGTACGCGGCCAGGATGCACGACTCGAGCCTGCGCTCGACCTCCTCCTCTTGCCACGACTCGCTGCGCTTGTTCTGCAGCCACTCGAGGTAGCTGACGATGACGCCGCCCGCATTGCAGAGGATGTCGGGGAGGACGTCGATTCCCCGCTCGGTCAGGATCCGTTCGCCGTCGACCGTGGTCGGCCCGTTGGCGCCCTCGGCCACCATGCGCGCCCTGAGAAGCGGCGCGGTGTCGGCGGTGATCGCTCGCTCCAGGGCCGCGGGGACGAACACATCGACCTCGGCGGAGAGGAACCCTTCGTGGCCGATCGCATCGGCCTCGGGGAAGCCCCGCACGCCGCGGTGCGCCGCGACCCAGGCGGCCAGACGGTCGGCATCGATGCCCCCAGGATGGACGACGGCGCCGGTGGCGTCCTCGACCGCGACGAGTCTCGCGCGATATCCCTTGAGGAGCCGGGTAGTCCAGGACCCCACGTTGCCGAAGCCCTGCACCGAGTACGACAGGCCGTCGAGGGGTCGTCCGTGGTCCTCGGCCCACCGCCGGATGCAGTGGACGACGCCCCGACCGGTGGCCTGCTCGCGCCCGGCGCATCCCCCCACGGCGATGGGCTTTCCCGTGACGACATGGGTGTGACGGTGACGCTCGTGCGGCGGCTGGGACTGCAGATACGTGTCGAGGATCCACGCCATGATCTGGGGCGTGGTGTTCACGTCGGGGGCGGGAATGTCGTACTCTGGCCCGATGTGGTCTCCGAGGGCGAAGGTGAACCGCCGCGTGATGCGCTCGAGTTCCCCCCGCGAGTAGGCCGCCGGGTCCATCTGGATGCCGCCCTTGCCGCCCCCGAAAGGCACGTCGGCAAGGGCCGTCTTCCAGGTCATCCACGCCGCCAGGGCGCGCACCTCGTCGAGGTCCACCTGGGGGTGGAAGCGCAGCCCGCCCTTGAACGGCCCGAGGGCGTCGTTGTGCTGGATCCGATACCCCGTGAACATCTGGATGTGCCCGTCGTCCAGACGAACGGGGAAATGGACGACGATCTCGTTCGCGGGGGAGGCGAGGATCCGTCGGATGTCGGGATCCAGCCCCATGACGTCTGCGGCGCGCTCGTAGCGCGCCAGGACCCCCTCGAAGAGGGAATTCGTAGGCACAAGTCCCCGCTGGGCAGTCAGAGTGGTGCTGTCGCTCATGGTGGTCGGTCCCCTCGCCCGCCGATCGGCTAGGCGTACTCCTCGCAGCGCCAGACGCCCCCTTCGGGCTTGCGCAACGTGCAGCCGTCCCTGTTCTCACAGTTCGAGCACAGCCCGCGGACCGCCGGCTCCATGCTCTCCCGGACGAACGGAGCGGATCGATGGCCGAAGGGGCTCGGGACCTCGCGAACGGGCAAGGTGGCCTCGTCGCAATGCTGGATGATGGCCCCTGGCACCCGAGGGAAGGCGCAGGAGGCGGCGTTCCGACAGATTCCACAGAGGCCGGCGGCGGAGGCGGGTCCAGGCTCGCGGCGCGCCTGCCGGACGCTCCCGCGGGTGGCGGACGTCGGGATCCCGGTCGAAGTGAGCATCGTAGGCCCTCCAAGGGCGAGGCGGCCGAGAGCGGCCGCACGGACGCCTTCCAGCAAGGGGAGGGCCACGCCGCTGAAAGCGCGGCTCCGCGCCGCCACGGCCGTGGAACCGGGCGCCGTGTCCGTCCCGGGGGTGGCGCGCGGTGACGCCGGGGTGGGGCGAATCACCCCGCCGGGGCGTTTCTCCCCGACGCCCTCGTTCGGAACGCCTTCAGCTTCTCGCGTAGCGTTTTCCGGTCGATCCCCAACACCGCGGCCGCGCGCGTCTTGTTGCCTCCCACCGCGGCCAGGACACCGAGCACGTGCTCTTCCTCCACCTCCGCGAGCGTGCGGAGCGTCCGGCCGGGCCTCGGCGCGGTGAAGCGCATGGTCGGAGGCAGGTCGATCAGGTCGAACGTGTCGCCCTCGCCGAGCACGACGCCGCGCCGGATCACGTTCTCGAGCTCCCGCACGTTCCCCGGCCAAGGCCAGACGCGAAGAGCCTCGAGCACGGCCTGCGTCATGGAGGGGGGCGCCCCGCTGGCCTCGGACGCGAACTTCTTCAGGAAGTGACGGGCGAGGAGCAGCACGTCGTCCCCACGGTCCCGGAGCGGCGGCACCTCGATGCCGAGGACGTTGAGCCGGAAGAAGAGGTCTTCCCGGAACACCCCCGTCCGTGCCCCCTCGGCCAGGTCCTTGTTCGTCGCCGCGACGATGTGCACGTCGACGGCCCGAGGTCGGCTGGACCCCACCATCGTGACCTCTCCGTCCTGCAGCGCCCTCAGGAGCTTGACCTGCATGGACAAGGGGAGTTCGCCGACCTCGTCGAGGAAGATGGTCCCCCCCTCGGCGGTCTGGAAGAAGCCGGCCCGCGAGGCGGTGGCCCCCGTGAAGGCCCCGCGTACGTGCCCGAACAGCTCGCTCTCCAGCAGGCCATCCGGGATGCCCCCGCAGTTCACGGGAACGAACGGCGCCGAAGAGCGGGGGCCGCCGTAGTGGATGGCGCGCGCCACCAACTCCTTCCCGGTCCCGCTCTCCCCCGTGATCAGCACCGTCGCGTTCGTGGCCGCGGCGCGGGCGACGGCCCGGTAGACGCGCTGCATGGGCGCCGACTCGCCGAGCAGGCCCGAGTGGGCGCTCGCGGGACCGGGATCGCGGCCCGCCCTTCGCAGGTGGAGGGCTTTGAGGGCGCGTGCCACGGCGCCCGCCAACTCGTCGTCGGTGAACGGCTTGGCCAGGTAGTCGTCCGCGCCGCAACGCATCGCCTCCACGGCGCCCTCGATGGACGCGTATCCCGTCATGAGCACGACTTCCGTGTCCTCGAGGTTCGCACGGACATGGCGTACGAGATCGAGCCCGCCCACCTGCGGCATCTTGAGGTCGGTGAGCACGAGGTCCACGGGCTCGCGTTCCAGGACGTCGAGTGCTTCCGGAACGGATGTCGCGGTGTGGACCGTGTGCCCCAGGGCCACCAGGTTGCGGCGGAGCAGCTCGACCGTGGGCGGTGCGTCGTCCACGACGAGGATGCGCGCGGGCGATCGGCCCTCCCCGGTCATGGTGCCCGCTGCGCCTCGGTCGTGTCGCGGGGAAGGCGGACCGTGAACCGGGTGCCCGCTCCCGGCGCGCTGTCCACCTCCACGGAACCGCGGTGCGAGGTGACGATTCCGTGCACGACCGACAGCCCGAGTCCCGTCCCCTCACCGATGTCCTTGGTCGTGAAGAAGGGCGTGAAGATCCTCTCCTTGACGTCGGCGGTCATGCCGACCCCCGTGTCCTCGACTTGGAGCAGTGCGTCGCCCCCGTCCTGCAGGACCCTTACGACCAGCCGGCCCCCCTGAGGCATGGCCTGGATCGCGTTCACGACCAGGTTGACGATCACCTGGTAGAGCTGTGCGGCATCCGCTCGGACGATGCAGGACTCGCCGCCTACCTCGCGTCGGAGGTCGATACCGCTCTTCGCGCAACGCGTGGCCAGGAAGTAGAGGCCGTTCTCGATCACCCGCGCGAGATCGACCGCCTCGATGCGTGGCGGGGATTGGCGCCCGAACAACATGAGTTTGCGCACGATTTCCCGTGCGTGGAGCGCGGCCTCGACGACCCGGTCGAGGTCTTCCCCGGTGCCCGGAGGAAGATCCCGCTCCTTCCTCACGAGTTGGGTGAACCCGAGGATCGCCCCCAGAGGTTCGTTCAACTCGTGCGCGACGCCGGCCGCGAGTTGACCGATGGTGGCCAGCCGGTCGGCGTGCTGCAACTGCTCCTCCAGGTGGGCGCGCTCCTCGGCGGCGGCCCGTCGCTTGATCAGGGACGCGATCTCCCCGGCGACCGCCTCGAGGAGGCTCCGTTCCTCGGCGAGAAACGGGCCCTCGTCGAACTCCGGCCGGTCCTCGCTGTATCCCACCTCCACCAGCCCGCGCCGCTCCCCATCCACCATGATGGGCGCCGCCTGCGCCGCCCGCCAGGGGCGCGGTCCCGGCCCCGCGAAGACCCGTCCATCGAGGACGATCCTCGAGGCCGCGACGTCCGGGTGCTGCCAGGCCGGCGGAAGAACCGCCGCGACGCGAGCCAGGACGTCGTCCAGGGGCTCCTTCGCCCCGTGGGTCAGGCGCTCGATCTCGTAGAGGCAGGACAGTTCCTTCACGCGCTCCTGGAGAGCCCACCGCGCCCGCTGCGTCACCAGCGCCGCTCCAAGGATCTGGGCCGCGCCCTCGAGCGCGCGGCTGTGGGCGGCATCGAAATTGGCCTCCGCGGACGACTCCAGCTGAAGCAGGCCGACGTCCGCGGCGCCCACCACGACGGGCAGGAGCAGCACCGACGCAGTACCGGGCTCGCACGCCAGGTTTCGCAGGTGACGGGGCCGATCCCCGTCCTCGATGTCGGCGAGGCCGCGAAGCCCCTCGCGTTGCGTCCAGACGGTCCCCAACTGCGTGGAGCCGGTGTCGCCGGTCGGAAGTCGGCGGCGCCAGCCCTTGACCGAGGACTCCCGCACGGAGGGGGTTGCCTCCGGAAGGGTCCAGGGGGTCGGCGTGCCGTCCTCGCCCCGCGCCAGGGTCCACGCCGTGGTGCCTGGGATGCCCGGCAGGCGAAGCGACGCACGGTCCGAGCGGGTCGCGTCGAGAAGCACGCGGAGAACGGCCCCGACGAACGCGTCGCGAGGCGAGCCCTGGTCCGCCACTTCCAGGATGCGCTCCGAGAGCGAGCGGAAGAGTCGGATCACCTCGCCGGATGCCGAGGACACGGGCGTGGGAGCGGCGGCGTCCATGGCTAGACATCCAGCCTACGCCACCGCTCCCGTCCGGTGCTGGAAACCCGCGAGATCCGACGGGGCGGCACCCGCGTCCGTGGCGTGCCCGACGTCTTGTCCCGGGTCGCGAGGTGGTCGAAGCCCTCGCCCGCGAAGGGCCCCCGACGCGCGTCGTGGCGGGGTCACCGAGGTGGCACGAGGGCGTCCGCGGCGGGCTCCTCGCGAGGGGTATGGGGTATGGAGACCGGTTTCTTTGTTCGAGATTCGCGTGACCACCGGGGTCTCCCGGGGGACGTACCGGGGAGGCCGCGATGGCTCCGCGCGCGCGTGCGGTTGCTCCCGGTCCCAGGCACCAGGGGATGAGCCGAGGCGTCGCGCGGCGTGCCATGTCTGGCGACCGGCGACACGGCCGGGACTCGTCGCCGCCCCCGCGGGCGACAGCCCACAAGGCCCTCTCCGCCTGACGTTCAACGATCGGCCTTCCCTGACGCCATGGGCGTCGCCCGCGCATTCCGATGGGCGCGTCGTGGTACCCGGGGCGTTCTCCGACCTGTGGTCCCGTGGGGAACGGGCCCGCTCGTCGAGTGGGCGCCTACGCGGCCGAATGTCGAACAAAGAAACCGGGCTTCGTATACGTCGGCGTCGATGTGCTCCTTGCGAACCCGTGTGTATTGACCGCACCGAGGTTCGCGACGACGATAGGGCCGCATGTTCAGCGAGGGCTGGGACCCGGGAGGTGTCGGCAGTGAGACGATTCTTCGCCAGATGGTTCGGAGCTGGGAAGCAGCGGTCGAAGCCCGGCGTGGAGCCCGCGCCCACAGGAGGGACAGCACGCCGGGTCGAGGAAGCTGGTATGCGCGTCCCGGAAATGCGCGCATTGGCCCCCGAGGAGGGGGCTCCTCTTGTCCAGATACACTGCGGCTCGTGCGGGACCCAGTGTCGCCTCTGCATCTCCGCGGGCGATTGGATCTGCCCGAATCGAGAGTGCGATCGATTCTGCTTCGGTCTGAGGAAGCAGGCGCGGATCCAGGTCCCGGTGTCCGAGGAGTGGGTCTTGACTCTCGAGTTCCCCGAGTACCTCTTCAAGGCAGGTGAGGCCAGCGTGGAGGTCGGCGTGGGGTGGGCGGCCAGGGACTTCTTCAAGCAGGCCGCGGCGGCGGGCCACGTCGGGGCGCTGTTTGGCCTCGGGCAGCTGTACGCCGCAGGAGGAACCGGCGTCGAGCAGGATGACGCGAAGGCGGCCGAGTGCTATCTCGAGGCGGCAAGACAGGGGAACCTCGACGCCATGGCCAACATCGGCTATCGGTACATGTGCGGGCTTGGCATCGACAGTGATCCTCAGCAGGCGCGCTACTGGGCTACGAAGGCCGCCGAGGCAGGACACGCCCTGGCGCAATCGAACTTGGGTAGAATGTGCCAGGAAGGCGTGGGCGGTCTCGAGGACCTACAAGCGGCGGAGTCCTGGTTTCGGAAGTCGGCAGCGCAGGGCAACCCCTACGGCCTCTGCAACGTCGGGCTGATGTTCCTGAACGGAGTGGGGCGTGGGGTCGACTTCGTGGAGGCCGCCAAGTGGATGACTCGTGCTGCGGAAGCTGGGTACCATGGTGCACAGTACAACCTCGGTATTATGTACCTGCGCGGGGACGGCGTTGAACAGGACGAGCAACGCGCGGTGCACTGGCTGAGAGCGTCGGCGGAGCAGGGAAATGCCAGCGCACGACAGATGCTGCGGCAGTTGAGTTTGGAGGCGTAACGCTCGAACCAGGATCTCGTCGCGGCTCACGAACTCGGGTGGGTGGCGCGGTCCAGGAAGCTCGGGCCGATGTACCCGGTCGCGAGGCCAGCACCTGGTCGCTGCGGCGAGCCACCATTCGAGGAGCGTGGGCTTCTCCGCGCGTGGGCTCGCGTCGGGTTCCGCTGTCGCCGTCCTGTCGTGCCGGCTGGACCAGGATCCACGTGAGGGCGTCGAGGAGCGCGAGCTCGTCCTCCCGCTCGCGTTCGATCCGCAGGGGCTCTGGCTCGGGCCCCCGGATGCACCAATCCCCCTCCTGGATCCACGGCTCGCCGCACCAGGACACGAAGAGCTTCCAGGAGTTGAAGCCCAACGGCTCCCCAGGCTCGCCTCCCGCCAGCATGTGGGAGGAGCGCAGCACGTGTACCTCCAACCCCGCCTGCTCCGCGGCCCAGACGAAACGCCTGGGCCAGTCCAGACCCAGCGACACATCGAGGCGGCCTACGTTCCGGACCAAGCCGAACCCGTGCTGGGCCAGCGTCACCGACCGTACGCTCTCCCCTGGACGCCCAACCCGCGCGAAGGTCTCCTCCGCGAGGACGCGCGCGCGTGCCGGCCCCGTCCTTCGCTTGACCTCTTCGGCCTCTCTTCGGGCTCGGTCGTCCTGCTCCCGTCGTGCCTCGACGTCTGCGAGCAGCACCGCTGCGGCGGCCTCGTTGCCGATACGGTGTGCGAGGTCCAGGGGCGTCGCCCTCCCGCCGAGAACAGGCGACGAGGGTCGACGCGTCGATCCAGGAACAACGCGACGAGTTCCGCCCTTTGCTTCCGCGCGCGGACGGCGGCGTGAAGCGGGTATTCTCCCGGCGCATCCCGGCCCAGGTCGGCGCCGCGCTCCAGCAGCCGCGCCAGGCGGCGGACCCGAATTGCGAGGATGGTGCGGCGAAGGGCCCGCCGTCGCCAACGGCGGAGCCGATAGCGGAGGTTCACGGCGGAGGGTCTTCTCCGACCGAGTCCAGGCGCGTCCTGAGCTCGCGAGCCTCTGCCTTCTCCCCCGCAGCGTCGGCCCGTCGTGCCATCCCCTCGACGACCCCGCGGTAGGCGGTCAGCACCTCCCGGTCTTGCGGCCGCAAGTCGACGGCGCGCTGGAGGCTCGACAGCGCCTCCGCGGCGCGACCGAGGTCCTGCAGGGCCTGGCCCCGGCCGCACCAGATGTCGGCCAGGTTGGGGGATAGGGCCAGGGCTCGGTCGTAGGCGGCGATCGCCTCCGGCAGGCGCCCCAGCGTGCGGAGGCAGTTCCCCTTGTTGGCCCAGGGGATGGCGTCGTGGGGCTCGAGTTCGGCGGCGCGCTCGTAGCAGGCAAGCGCTTCCCGGCTCCGGCCCGCCGCGCGCAAGGTCCGCCCCCAGTTGTTCCAGGCGTTGGCCCACTGCGGGCGGATCTCCGTCGCCGTGCGCAGGCACTGGATCGACTCCTCGTGCCGCCCCAGGTCCGACAGGATCACGCCCTCGGCGTTCCACGCCGTACAGAGCTGGGGGTCGAGGCTCCGCGCCTGCTGGGTGAGGGCCAGCGCCTCGATCGGTTTCTGCTGCGAGATCAGTGTGATGGCCGTCGTCACGAGGGCAGGCGCCACGACCGACGCCTCGGGCGACGTCGCTCGCTCGCGCACCCCCAGGAGGATCTCCAGGAACTGCTCCGCCGTTAGGCGTCGTGCCGGGTCCTTGTCCAGCGCCACGGCGATCAGATCGCCCAGGGCGCGCGGCGTATCCGGTACCCGCTGGGTCACGGGCACGGGCTTCGCCTCGCGGATCTGGTCGATGGCCACCCCGACGGCGACGTCAGGGCCTCCGAACGGGAACACCCCCGTCGCCATCTCGTACATCATCACGCCGAGCGACCAGATGTCGGCCGGGAAGGAGCCGCCGTCCCCCCGCAGGATCTCCGGAGCCATGTAGAGGATCGTCCCAGCGACGGTGTGGCGCAGCTCCCCCGTGCTCAGGATCTGGCTCACGCCGAGGTCGGCGATCTTCGGGTTCGTCCCATCGAGGAGGACGTTGTCCGGCTTGAGGTCGCGATGGACCGCGCCCGCTGCGTGAATGGAGACGAGGCCGCGGAGCACGCCCTCCGCCACGTGGAACACCTGGCGGGGGCGCATGGGCGCGGCGCTGCCGATCGCCCCCAGGAGCCCGCGGAGGCTGCCCGTGGGCACGTACTCCATCACCATGGAGATCCCGCCACGGAAGACCTCGAAGCCCAGATACCGGACGAGGTGCTTCGACTCGAGCTTGCGCAGCCGGTCCAAGAGCACGGTGTTGAGCCGGATCTCCTTGTGGATGGCGCGCCGGAGGTGGGCGTGCGGGACCTTCAGCGCGACGATCTCGTACCCGTATTCGTTCCAGAGCTCCGGGGCGAGGATGCGGGCCTTGTAGGTCGTGGCGAAGGCGCCCACGCCCAACAGATCGAGGATCTCGAACGCCTCGCGGTCGCCTCCGCCGGCCTGCGTGTCAGGACCCGACGGCATGCGAGGCCCTCCTCGGGAGGCTCCCGGCGGGGGAACCGGCCATCCGACTCATGATCGACGCCTCCAGAACTGCCACCAGCGCCGGGGGCTCTTCCGCCTGCGGACCGGGAGAGGCTTCTTCGGCGTGGCGCCCTCGGGCAGGAGGCAGCGCGGCGCCAGGCGGCGAGCGATGGACGCGACCAGCCGGTCGACGGCCTGCTCGGCAGCATGATCGTGGCGCCCCTTGACGTACGACGCGCGCAGCTTGACGAAGTAGTCGTCGACGCTCGTCAGGTAGACGCCGGACCTGAGATCGTCGCCGTCGGCATCGAGGCAGCGGAAGCGGGCGGCCTGGAATCCAGGACCGACGTCGAAATACGAGGGCACGAACGGTTCGACGATCCTCAGGACCTTCCCTATCTCCTTCAGGGTCCTGCCGAACTCCGAGACGACGGCATCCGATCGCCCCCCGTCGTCCGACGCAGGCTCCCCGGGGTAGATGATGACGCTCACCCAGCTCGAGACTCCGGCGTGCTGGTACGTGATGCCTTCTCCGCCGCCGGGGTAGCGATCCACGCCCTTGGGGCGCGTCGACTGCCACGTGCCGATCCGGTCCGGGAAGACGATGTCGGTATCGGCGTGACGGTAGGATGGGGCTTCGGACGTGCGGGTCACCGAGGGCGACGTTGGCCCCGCACCCGCCGGGTCGCCCAGGGCGAGCGTGCCCGCCTTCGCGTGGGGCACGCGCGGATGGTTCAGGGCCCGGAAGTAGATCTGCGCGTGGGTCCTCAACTCCGGGCCGTGTCCGGCTTGGGGGCGCCGCTCGCCGCCGGGCCTCACCGCCTCCAGGTCCGCGCCCAGGGGCTCTAGCCCGAGGCTCTGCTCCGACGCGTGGACGTAGCAGCACCCGAGCTCGATCGCCTTCTCCAGGGCCTTCTGCCCCTCCGGACTCCCGCTCCCGTGATCGCAGACGGCCACCGCCCAGAACAGGCCGTACCAGGCCAGGCTGCTCTCCGGCCATCGCTTCACGGCATCCCGGAAGCAAAGGATCGGCAGCGTGGAGTTGAGAGCTCGGGCGCCGAGGAGGTAGCGCGCGATGGCTTCGCTCAGGAGTTCCTTGAATCGCTCGGACAGGAACGTGGAGCCGTCCTCCACGATCTCGCGGAGATTCGCATCCATCCGCCGGAGAGCTTCTAGTTTCTCCTGGCTCATGGACATCTCGTCGGTTGGGGTCCGGGAATCACCTTCCCGAGCTCGTCGACGTCCGGTCCGGGGCCGGACGTCGGGGGCACGGTCTCGCGCACGGGGTCAGGTCACGCGCTCGAAGCCGGAGGGAGGGGGACGCCTCCCGGCTCGGCGGCTTCGGACGCTCGTCATGCAGGCGGGGCCAATGTATGGGACATTCATCCTCCGCTCCCGCGGCCGGGACCGTCTCCGTGCCTGCGTTGCCACCCTCTGTCGACCTCCCCGGGATTTCGACCAACGCCGTGCGGGTCCGTGGCGCCCATTCTGGGCGTCGCCGGCTCGCCGAGCAAGGTCCGGGGCTCTCTCCCCGGCGCACCGGCCCCCCCGCCGCCTCCGACGACGACCGTCCCCTCCGGAAAGCGGGGGGCCCGGCCCCCTCGGCCTACGCGGCGGGCGGCGCGCGCGCCGGCGGCGTCTCGAAGACGGAGGCGAGGCCCCGCTCGCGGCGGTGTCGGCGGATCCGGTCCACGATGTCCCGGTCCGTGATCCAGGCCGCGATGGCCATCTCGACCGTCTGGCAGCGCGGGCAGATCTGCGGGTCCACCTCGAAGGCCCCTTTCCGGGTTCGTTCCTCGAACGTTTCCTTCTTGAGGAACCCGCCCTGGTAGGCGTCCCGCAGTCTCTCTCGCTCGGATAGCACTCGTGAGAGGCGTCTGCGGGCAGTCGCGATCCAAGGCGGATTCCGTGGAGGAACGAGAGGCACACGCGACCGCCCTTCGTCTCGATCCGGCACACCGCCCCCTTGACGCGACCACCGATGCGTGGCCGGTGATACGAGAGGCCGCCCCAGAGCACCGACGCCTCGGCGTCGGGCGCGACGCGGCGAACCACCCGGCGCAGCCGCCCGCACCACCGCCGGCGTTTCCGGCGACAGCCGGGAGGGCAACGCCGTCACGGGGTGCGGACCCGGGGCATCGCGGAACGGCGTCATCGGAGGGAGGATCATGCAGCGCTCCGCGTCCGCCCGGGGTCGCACGAGGACCCGAGCCTTGTCCGGGCGGGGACCAACCGGTAGGCTGCTCCTGCCCGACCGTTCCCGGAAAGCGCAGGCTCCATGGACCGTCACGCCCTGAAGTGGCTGGTCGGCTTGGCGCTGCTCGCCCTGATCCTCATCGTCCACGTGATGTGGATCGGAGGCAGGGAGTCGGGACGGCCGGCGGCCCCCGACCCGAACGGGAAGGCACCGCCGGTGGAGTCCGGCCGCTGAACGAGCGTCGACCGAAGGGAAGCGGGCGGCCGCGGGGTGTGGAGACCGGTTTCTTTGTTCGAGATTCGCGTGACCACCGGGGTCTCCCGGGGGACGTACCGGGGAGGCCGCGATGGCTCCGCGTGCGCGTGCGGTTGCTCCCGGTCCCAGGCACCAGGGGATGAGCCGAGGCATCGCGCGGCGTGCCATGTCTGGCGACCGGCGACACGGCCGGGACTCGTCGCCGCCCCCGCGGGCGACAGCCCACAAGGCCCTCTCCGCCTGACGTTCAACGATCGGCCTTCCCTGACGCCATGGGCGTCGCCCGCGCATTCCGATGGGCGCGTCGTGGTACCCGGGGCGTTCTCCGACCTGTGGTCCCGTGGGGAACGGGCCCGCTCGTCGAGTGGGCGCCTACGCGGCCGAATGTCGAACAAAGAAACCGGGCTTCGTATAGGCCGAATTCCCCGGCTGCCGATGTAACGGGGCGCCTCCTCGCCGCACTCCCTGGAAACGGCCGCGACTGGGCGGCCCCGGAGATCGCAGCCATGGAAATCCCCACCATCCAGGCCACCCGGGCGGTGGCGCCCGACGTCGATGCCCTGACCCTCCACCTGCCGGTGCCCGGTCTCGGCCTCATCCCCGTGAACTCGTTCCTGATCCGCTCCGCCGAGCCGGTGCTCGTGGACACGGGCATCGTCGCCTTCGGGGACGCCTGGTTCGGGACCTTGAGGGACCTGATCGACCCGGAGCAACTCCGTTGGATCTGGCTGACCCACGCCGATCCCGACCACACCGGCTGCCTCGACCACGTGCTCGCGGCCGCGCCGAAGGCCCAGGTGGTGACGACGTTCCTCGGCATGGCGAAGCTCGGTCTGAGGGCCCCCGTGCCGCCGGAACGGATCCGGCTGCTCAACCCCGGACAGGTGCTCGAGGCGGGAGACCGACGCCTCCGGTGCCTCAAGCCCCCCTCCTACGACGCGCCCGAGACGACGTCGCTCTTCGACGAGAGCACCCGGACGTACGTCAGCGCCGACAGCTTCGGCGCGGTGCTCGACCGGCCCTACGGACGCGCCGAGGAGATGCCGCCGTCCGCGCTGCGGGAGGGCATGGTCGCCTGGGGCGGGATCGACGCGCCCTGGCTGACGCGGGCCGCGCCGGAGACCGTCGACGGCGATCTCGAGAGGATCCTCGCCCTCGCTCCCGACGCCGTGCTGAGCAGCCACCTGCCGCCCTCGCGCGGGATGGTCGAGGACCTGTCGAGGAACCTCCGGGCCGTGGTCGGCTCGACCTCCGTGCCGATGCCCGACCAGGATGCGTTCCAACGGATGCTCGTCGCTTCGTGATCGCCCTCCTCCGCCCCCGCCGATCTGCTAGCCTCCTCGGTCGTCGCATGGACACCGCGCTGACCGACACGGAGATCGCCCACCGGATCCACGGGCGGTCCGACGGCGTCTGCGTCGCCGAGGAGGCCGAACTGGTCCGGCGCTTCGCGCCTCGCGTGAGGCTCTACGGCCTCCGCCACCTCCGCGACGAGGAGGAGGCGGAGGAACTCGTCCAGCGCGTCCTCTGGGTCGTGCTGCAGCGACTGCGCGCGGGCGAGGTGCGGGAACCGGACCGGATCGCCTCGTTCGTGCTCGGGACGGCCCGCCACACGGTCCAGGGCCTCCGCCGTGAAGGTGGTCGCATGGAGCCCGCCGGGGACGGGTTGCCGGAGACCGCGGCGCCGGTGCCGCCGCCCCTCGAGCCCTTCCGCAGCGACGCTCTCGCTCGCTGCCTGGAAGCCCTCGGCGAACGGGAGCGGTCGGTCACCGTCCTCACCTTCTACCTGGACCAGGGTGCCGACGAGATCGCACGCCTGCTGGGGCTGTCGACGGGCAACGTGCGGGTGATCCGCCACCGGGCCCTGGGCCGGCTGCGCGGCTGCCTCGCGGGCTCCGCGGAGGAGGTGTCGTGACGGCGACCTGTCGCACGCCGATCCCGCCCGAGGAGGCGCTCCGCTGGTTCCGCGGCGACCTGCCGTCCGCGGGGGAGGACGCTCTCGAGCAGCACCTCTTCGCGTGCGAGTCCTGCGCCCGCCGACTAGAGGGGTTTCACCGCCTGGGAGCGGACGTGAAGCGCGTGGTCCGGGAAGGACGCGTGCCCGTGGCCGTCACGTCGGCGCTGCTCGAGCAGGCTGCCGCCGAAGGCATGCACCTGCGCTCCTACCGGTTGGGGGACGGCGGAGAGGTCCGCTGCACGGCCAGTCCCCGGGACGATGCCGTGATCCTGCGTCTCGCCGTGGACACGGGAGCCGACGAGACGGTCGACCTGGAGGCGAAGGTGTCGATCTTCGGGAGCGGCGAGGGATACGTGCAGCTCACCGAGGACGTGGTCGTCGATCGCTCGCGCGGGGAGGTGACGTACCTCTTTCCCGGAGCGCTCATCCGTGCGTACCCCCGTTCGCGATGGGACGTGACCACGCGCATCCACGGCGAGGCCGGCACGCGGCTCGGCACCTACGCGCTCGTCCACACCCCCTGGGAGGAGCTGCCCGAGTCCGAACGCGCGACCCGCTGAGGAAGACGACGGGCGTACGAAGCCCGGTTTCTTTGTTCGACATTCGCGGCGTACGAAGCCCGGTTTCTTTGTTCGACATTCGACCGCGGGAGCGTCAGGAACGCGGACGGGACCCTACCGTGAGGAGGGACCCCTGGGTCTGCTTCCAGGACGGCGGCTCGCCCGCGCGCGGCGGATGGCGGAGCCTCTCCTGCTCCACCACGACGAGCCCGGCTCGGGCGAAGGCGTCGCGCCACCCCTCCTGGCCGAGGAGGTGCATCCCGCACCCCAGGTCGTCGGGCCAGGCGTGGCTCGCCTCGTTTTCCGCGTAGTAGTCCACGATGACGGCGAAGCGGCCGCCCGGGACGAGCAGGGAGGCGACGGCCCGGAGCGCCGCGTCCAGATCCGGGACGTAGTAGAGCGCCTCCATGGAGAACACGGCGTCGAAGGAGCCCGGCGCAAGAGGGTGCCACGGGAACGCCGCCACGAGGAACTCGCAAGGCGGCCCGGAGAGGGCGCGGGCGCGCTCGACCATGCGGGGCGAGACGTCGATGCCGACCGCCCGGCCGCTCGCCCCGACCAGGGCCGCCGCCCAGCGCACGGTGTAGCCGTTGCCGCAGCCGACGTCGAGGTAGCGGCTCCCGGCGCCCAGGCCGAGTCGCCCGAAGCCCTGCCGCGCCGCGAAGCCGTGCCCGGCCTCCATCCCCTCGGCGCGACCCCGGTCGGCCCAGTCGTCGAAGATGTCCCGGACGCGGTGGATCTGCGGATCGCTGCTCACGCGGCGCAGCCTACGGCCACCCGCTGCCGACGAGAACTCCCCCGCAACCCACGGCGTACGAAGCCCGCGCGAATCTCGAACAAAGAAACCGGGCTCCGTACCGGGCGGTACCGGGCGACGGGCCCCCGTTGCGGATCAGGCGCCGGCGAGGAGGGGGCGGAGGTGGGCGTGGAGGGCGGGGGGCGCGGACAGGATCGTGCGGGCGTCCTCGAAGGGGTCGGTGCCGTCGAACGTCGTCACCAGACCACCCGCCTCGCGGACCATCAGCGCGCCGGGGGCGAAGTCGTGCAGGTGCGAGGGGTGCGATCCCGCCGCGACGTAGGCCTCGGCGCGGCCCGAGGCGATCTCGCGGAAGTGGACGGCGACGCTGCCCAGCGAGCGGAGCCTCAGGACCTTGCGCCGAAGGCCCATCAACACCTCGGGTCGCTCGGCGAAGAGCCCGCCCTTCGAGATGTCCGCGAGGAGCACCATCTCCCGCGCGCTCCGCTCGGACACGCGCATCCGCTCACCCTCGCGCCACGCGCCTTCGCCCGCGGCGACCCAGGCGAGGTCGTCGGAGAGGGGATCGTAGATGACACCGAACAGCGGACGCGCCCCGTCCACGAGGGCGAGCTGCGTCGCGAAGAGCGGCAGGCGCCGGAGGAAGTTGAGCGTCCCGTCGAGCGGATCGATCACCCACCGGGGACTGCCCTCGCGGTAGACGCCGCCCTCCTCGCCGGTGACGCCCCAACTCCCGTCCATGCCGAGCAGGAGGTCCACGAGTGTGCTCTCGATCGACCGGTCGAGCGGCGTGACGTACGTGCCGTCGGGCTTTCGCTCCACCTCGGTGACCGGCCCCCGCCACACGGCGAGCACCTCCTCGCGCAAGCCGCGGAGGACCGGTTCGACCGCTTCCAGGATGCGACGGGCCTCCACTAGGGCGCCGTCTCGAGACGTTCCAGGAGCGGCATCAGGCAGCGCTCGACAGGCTCGCCGGATGCGAAGGAGACCGCGTGGGCGCGCTCGTGGGCGGCGAGCGGCTCGGCCTCCTTCACCTGCGCCTCGTAGACGCCCACGTCGGCGTCGCTCGCGTCGGCGTCCTCCTCGGCGCGCCGGCGGAGCCGGCGGCGGATCTCGGCGTCGTCGCAGCCGACGTCGAGGATGGCGAACGGCGCTCCCGCCTCCCCGGCGGCGCGTCGCACCGCTTCGCGTGCGTCCCGCCTCAGGTACGTCGCGTCGAGGATCGCCCCCCGCCCGCCGCGCACGGCCTCGATCCCCCGCCGCAGCACCTCCGCGTACGTGCGGGCCGACATCTCAGGACCGTAGAGCGTCTCCACGGCGTCGCCGGTCGGCCGATCCGTCGGCGCGAGGCCGGCCAAGGCCTTGCGCGCCACGTCGCTCCGGATCACGTCGGCGTCGAGCAGCGGCGCGAGGCGCGTGGCCAGCACGCTCTTCCCCGACCCCGAGGGCCCTCGCAGCACGACCAGCGGCGGCACTTCGCCGGCGCGCCCGTAGGTCCAGGCGAGCGCCATGTACCGCCGGGCCCCGAGGGCTTTCGCCGCCCGCACGTCTTCGGGCACCTCGGGCGAGTGCCACGTCTGGGCGTCCACCTTCGCGCGAACGTGCGCGCGGTAGGAGCGGTAGAGCGGCAGCAGCAGGGTCGCCGTGGCGGGGTCCTCGCCGGCGGCGTCGAGGTAGTACCCCTCGAACGCACGGGCGAGGTCGGGTCGTCCCTGGTCCCGGAGGTCCATGCTCAGGAACGCCATGTCGTTCAGGGGGTCGAGGTGGCGGATCATCGTGGAGAACTCGACGCAGTCGACGATCTCGATCGTGTCGTCGCGCTTCAGCACGTGCTCGAGCCGGACGTCGCCGTGCCCGTCCACCATGCGCCCCTCGCCGACGCGCCGACGGATCGTCGCCCGGGCGGCCCGGAGCCGGTCGGCGATCCGCTTCGCCAGCGCCTCGTGCACTCGCTCGGGGAACAGCGCCCCGACGTCCCGACGCGTCGCGAGGAAGTTCTGCCGGACGACCCGCCCGATGCCCGAGGGGCCCGCCTGGGCGGCCTCGTCGGGCGCCAGGGGGTAGCGCCGGTGGAAGTCGGCCAGCACCCGGGCGGCGGCCGCGAGGTCCTCCTCGTCCAGCCGGCCCGCGTGGAGCCGTCCCAGGAAGGTCGCCCCGGGGTCCCACCGGACGGAGACGACCGCGTGCTCCACCACCTCCCCCTCGTCCCCCACGCCCAGCGAGCCGTCGGGCCGCCGGCGGATCGGCTCGACGCCGATGTAGAGGTCCGACGCGAGGCGGCGGTTCAACGCGATCTCCATCTCACACCAGTGCCGCCGCATCGCGACGGTGCCGTAGTCGAGGAATCCCCAGAGGTTCAGGGGCTTCTTGATCTTGTAGGCCCGGTCGCCGACCAGGAAGACCGCGCTGACATGGGTCTGGATCACCTCGACGGGGCCTTCCTGCGGGAAGGCGCCGGGCCGGGACAGGGCCGCGATCAGCTCGGGCAGCGGGACGCGCTCCTCCACCTCGGGAGCGCGGGCGGTCGTGGGGTCGCTCATCGGCGGCATGGTAGTGCCCAGCGTCGCAAGTTCGCATGCGAAAGGAGGCGCCCACGAAAACCCCCAGGGAGTGTCCCTGAGGAGCGTTCGCCTCCCATCGGCGCGCTCGATGGGGAGCGGAGGCCCCATGAGGACGACGCCGCGTACGACCGTACGCAAGGAGGACGAAGGGGGCCGAGCGCCCCCAGGCCGGGGCGCCGCATCGCCGCATGGAAAGGAACCTCTGACCCGGCATGGTAGCCGGGTAGGCTCGGCGCATGGCCCGAAGGACGCAAGAGCGACGGATCCGGCGGGTGGTGGTGACGGCAGGGCCCACGCGCGAGTGGCTGGACGACGTCCGGTTCCTCACGAACGCCTCGACGGGGCAGATGGGGATCTCGATCGCGAGGGCCGCGCGGGCGCGAGGCGCAGAGGTCACTTTGGTCCTCGGGCCGACCCACCTGGCGCCGCCGAGGGACGTGACGCTGCGGAGGGTCGTGACGACGAAAGAGATGGCCGAAGCCGCTGCGGAGGCGGTCGCGGTCTCGGATCTCGTCGTCTTCGCGGCCGCACCCTCCGACTTCCGTCCCGCGAAGCGCCGGCGCGGGAAGCCCCCCCGCGAGGGGGGCGCCGCGACGCTGGAGCTCGTCCCGACGAAGGATGTCGCGAAGTCGCTCCGCCGCGGCAAGGGGAGTCGCGTCCACGTGGGGTTCGCGTTGGAGGTGGACGGAGGGGTCGAGCGGGCCATGGCGAAGATGAAGGCGAAGCGGTTCGACGCGATCGTCTTCAACACGCCGGCGAACTTCGGGAGAGGCGGCGGCGTCGTGGCGTGGATCGAGAAGGGAGCGGCGCCGGCGCCGCTTCCCTCCTCCACGAAGACGGCCACGGCGCGCGCGATCGTCGCGCGCGCGTGGCGGCTCCTCGATCAGGCGACGGCGACCGGCGAGAGGCGGCCCTCCTCCAGGTGAATCCGCACGTCGCCCCGACGGGCGGCGTCCGGGCTGTGGGTCACCATCACGATCGTCGTCCCGCGCTCGGCGTTCATCCGCGCGAGGAGGTCGAGGATGTCGTCGGAGAGGGACGGGTCGAGGTTCCCGGTCGGCTCGTCGGCGAAGACGAGGTCGGGCTCGGTGGCGAAGGCCCGCGCGATGGCCACGCGCTGCTGCTGTCCGACGGAGAGCTCGCGGGGGAGGTGGCGGCGGCGCGGCGACAGCCCTACGGCGTCCAGGGCCTCTTCCGCCTTGCGGCGCTTCTCGGCCGAGGGACCGCGGGCCAGCCCCAGCGGCACCAGCACGTTCTCCATCGCCGTCAGGTACGGCACGAGGCTGAAGTTCTGCATGACGAACCCGACGTGATCGCGCCGGTAGGCGGCGAGTGCGGCGTCGCCAAGGTCGTGGAGCGAGAGGTCCCGGAAGCGGATCTCCCCTGCGGTGGGCCGCACAAGCCCGCCGAGCAGGAGCAGGAGCGTGGACTTCCCCGACCCCGAGGGGCCGGTGATGGTCACGAATCGGCCCTCCTCGATGTCCAGGTCCACGTCGCGGACGGCGTAGATGGGTCCGTCCGCGTGGTCGTAGCGACGCGTGAGTCCGGAGGCGGCCAGGATCATCAGACCTCCTGCAGGTTGGAGAAGGGTTCGATCCTTCCCGCGAGCCACGCCGGGACGAGGCAGCCGAGGAGCGCCGCGCCCATGGAGAGGAGCACCGCGAGCGGCAGGTAGAGCAGGACGGGCTTCACCTCGAGGCCGGTGATCGCGGGGCCCATCGCCATGCCCGCCGCCGTCCCCGCGACATAGCCGAGGACGCCGCCGAGCAGACCCAGGAGGAGGGCCTTCCCGAGCAGCATCGCGTGGATGCGCCACCGGGGGGCTCCCACCATGCGGAGGATCCCGATCTCCTTGCGGCGCTCGTTCACGTTCGCCCACATGAAGTTCCCGATCGAGACGGCGCCGACGATCAGGACGATCACGAGGAACGCCATCGACACGCGCCGCATGAGGCGATTCGTGTCGATCTGCGTCGAGACGATCTGCTGGACGGTCGTGATCCGCGTGTCGGGGAGGATGTTCCTCAGCTTCGACAGCAGACCGTCGGTGATCGCATTGCAGCACCCCATGATCTCGATGGCGCTGACGCGGTCCTCGATCCCGAAGACCGCCTGGGCGTCCTTCAGGTGCACGAAGATCCGATCGTCGTCCACGGTGCCGGTCTCGGGGAGGACCCTGGCGACCTCGAAGCTGCGCGTCGGCGCCGCGTCGTCCGGGCCGGTCGCGCGCTGATCGACATCGATCCTCGCGCCCTCCGCGACGTCGAGCCGCTTCGCCGCGGCCGATCCGACGAAACACTGGCCCTGCGGCAACGCTTCGATCGCGTGGTGCTGCAGGCGGTCGTCCTCGTAGCCGCGCGAGCGGTTCTCTTCGCTGTCGGGGTTGCAGGTGAGCTGGAGATCCGCCCCCACCAGCCCGACGGACTGCCAGACGGGCTTCGAGGCGATCTCGTTGGCGGGGAGGATGCCGGTCAGGACGACGGGGACGCCTCCGACCTTCGTCCGCCGCGTGAGCTTGGGGGAGAGGTTGTCCACGCCGGGCAGCGCCGAGGTCAGGATCCGCTCGACGTAGTCCATCGGCATCGTGGGCGCGTCGATGTCGGCGCTGTAGTAGTCGTCCACGCTGGCGGCCTGCGGGAGAACGAGGATGTTCGCGCCGAGGTTGTCGAGCCTGAGCGCGACGGCGATCTCGGAGACGCGGGTGACCGACTGGATGCCGACGATCACGCCGATCCCGAGGGTGATGGCGAGGAGGCCGGAGAGGAGCTGGCTCTTGCGGTGGGCCAGCTCTCGCCAGACGAGGCCGAGGAGCGACATGGCGGGCTCAGCAACTGCCGCCGGGGCAGCACGACGCCTTCTTGCGGGCTGCCTCGACGAGTTGGGCGGCGGTCACGCCGTCTCGGAACGCGGCGGACTTCTGCCCCTTGGCGTTGAACACCACGATGACGGGATGCTTCGTCTTCGGGTCGATCCCCAGCTCCTTCAGGAAGGCCTTCTCGGCCTCGTCCCTCACGTCGATGCCGACGGTGGCGACCCGCTTTTCGAGCAGGCGATGGGCCTCCTTCAGGGCCGCGAGCATCGCCTCGCTGCCCTCCATGTCGGGTCCCGTGGCGAACACGAACACCGGAAGCTGTTTCGAGAGGGCAAGGAGCATCTCCGCCTTCTTGGGCGTGGGGATGAGTCCCACGAGCACCTCCGGCGTCGCGTCCTTCAGCATCGCGCCGCCGGCGACCACGCCGTTCTGCGCGACGACCAGGAGAAGCGGGACCGGCGCTCCCAGCACGCCGTAGCGCCGGACGAGGTCCTTGTTCTCCGCCGCGCCGCGGTCGAGCGTAGCGAGACGGGCGCCGGGCGCCAGCGCCTGGGCACGCTTCGCGATGTCGAACGCGCGGTCGAACCCGTTCGCGTCCCGGTCGGTCACCACGACGAAGACGGGATGGCCCGCCGCCGTCGCCTCGTCGATGTCCTCGGCCACCCCCGCCGTCGCGACGCCGGTCCCGAGCAGGAGCGTCGCCAGGAACAGGAGCGTCGCGAGCCCGGCGGCCCGCCGCGATCCCCGGATGTGACTCATGTCCTCTCTCCCTTCGCTCCCTCGCAGGTGGGGATCTCGAGACCCGGCAGGCAGCGGGAAGAATCCCCCCCGCAGCAGTCCTCGAGCAGAAACGCCAGGAGGTCGCGGAAGCGTTCGACGCTCACGGCGTAGAGCACGTGGCGTCCTTCCTGGCGGGACGTGACGAGCCCCGCGCGGGAGAGGTGCGCCAGGTGGAAGGAGAGCGTCGGCGCGGGCACGTCGAGCGCGCGGGCGATCTCGCCGGCGCTGACGCCGTCCTCGCCCGCTTGGAGCAGCAGGCGGAAGGCCTCGAGCCTCGACGCGTGGCCGAGGGCGGCGAAGGCCTGGACGGCACCCTCCGTTTCCATGTTTCTCAAAATATCGAACGGTGGCGCGGTGTCGAGCGGGGCCCGAGGCCGATGGCAATCCTTGTCAACGGGAGCCGGTCGCGGCCTGGAGGCGCTGGTACTCCTGCGAGACGTCCCCGATCTCGGCCTGGAGGGCCTTCCGCTCCGCGTCGCTCTTCGCCGACTGGAGCGCCTGGTAGAGCTCCCCCATCCGTCGGGCGAGGTCCTGCATCCGGGCCTGGACGTCGGCCGCGAGCTTCACGAGGCGGACCTCGAGCGGGCGGCCCGCGGGCGGCACGGAAACCTCTTCGGACCGATAGCCCTGCTTCCCGACGCGCACGGTCTCCGTCCCCTCCGGGAGGCCCTCCAGGCGGAAATGCCCGTCCGCGCCGGTCTGGTCGCGGACCACGCTGCCGCCGGCGGAGGCCGTCGCCCAGGCGCCCTCCAGACCGCTCCCATCCGTGTCGAGCACGCGCCCCTCGACGACGATCGAGGGCCGCAGGACGAGGTCGACGGGAACGCTGGACGGGGAGTCCTCGTCGATCGTCACGTCCTTCTGCGCGCTCGCCCACGACGGGTGGGACGCGGTGACCGCGGCCGTGCCGAGAGGTAGACCGGGAAGGCGGGCGCGGCCGACCGTGTCGGTCCGGACGCGGGGTCCGCCCCGGAACTCCGCCATCGGATCCCAGACGAGTCCGTCCGCCCGGTCGAAGCTCACCTCGACGTCGGCGTCCTCGACGGCGTTCCCGTCGGGATCGCGCACGCTCACGACGAGCGTGCGCCCCTCCGTCAGCACGATGTCCGGCGCCCGCGCGGATCCGCCCGGCTCGACCTTCAGGGCCCCGGTCGCGCCGGCGACGTAGCCGGCGCGGTTGGCCATCACGTGGACATCGTCGGCGGGAGCGACGCTCGTCAGGACGTAGCGGCCCGAGGCGCCCGTCACGGTCGGCGCGGGCTCCAGGAACGAGCTCGCGACGCCCATGCCGCCGCCCTTCCCGACGCTCTTCACCTGGGCGCCGGAGACGGGGCGCCCGTGAGCGTCCACCACGCGCCCCGTGACGACGGCGGCTCTCGCCAACGTCACGTCCTTCTCCACCTCGGTGGCGTCGGAAGGCACCGCGACCTGGACGGGATGCGTCACGTACCCGTGCGCTTCGACGACGACGAGGGGGCTCGCGCGGGAGGTGGCGACCCGGAAGCTCCCGTCGTCGCCGCTGCGCTGCGGCCGGCCCAGGCTGACGCCGCCGAAGGGGGTGATCGACGCACCCGCGATCGCCTCGCCCGCCTCGTCCAGCACCCGACCGCGAACGACGACGCCCGCTCTCAGGCCCAGTTGGATCGTGGTGCCCTCCGGAGGGATGGTCCCGTCGGAGTCGCTCTCCAGGAATCCCCGCATCCTGGTGTCCGGACGCCAGAGGCCGAGGGGATGGTCCGGGTGGGTGAGCATGGCCATGTCGACCTTCCCCACCGGAAGCGTGAGTTCGGCCCGCCCGTCGGCGCCGGTCCGCGCCGCCACCATGGACCCGTCCGAGTTCGGGGAGTCCGCGGTGCCGGCGACCACCGTCACGTCGGCGCCGGCGAGGGGCGTCTCCTGGGGGAGCAGCACGACGCGGAAGACGACCCGCGCGGTGGGCAGCATCACTATGCGGAGGTCTTCGCTCCCGGCCTGTGCCCGCGCCATCCTCAGGGGGTAGCCCGGCACGGCGACGAGCACCATGACGTTCCCCCCCGGGGCAGCGGTGTCGATGCGGAAGCTCCCGTCGGCGGCCGTCTCCGTGAAGGCACGTCCGTACAGGAACGCGGACATCTCGTTCTGCGCGACCGCGGCGACGCGCGCGCCGGCGAGGCCGCGCCCCGAGGGATCGACCACCTTGCCGGCCACGACCGCCCCTCGCATCAACCGGACGGTCCAAGGCTTCTGCGGTTCCCCGCCCGGCAGGACGGCGGCCTCCAGGGTTCCGACGGCGAAGCCGGGGACGCGGGCGACCAGCGTCACGGGCCCGGGATCGAGATCCGCGAAGGAGAACGTGCCGTCGTGGAGGGTGACGGTGGAGGCGACGGGCTCCGGGTCGCGATCGAGCTTCGTGACGAGTCCCGCGATGTCCCGGGCCATGTCGCGATAGGAGAAGTGCCCTTCGTGCACGCTCACCCGCGTGCCGGCGATCGGCCCCCCCGTCTCGCCCAGCACGACGCCCGCGAGGGGGGCCTTCTGGCCGAGCCAGATCGTGGCGAGGTCGGTGACGGTGCCGTCGGTGACGGCGATGGCGCCGCGCGAGCGGCCGGGCCACCCCTCCGCCTCGATCCCCAGGACGTAGTCCTCGCCGGCCGGGACCTGGGCGATCGCGAACGCCCCGTCCTCGCCCGTCTCGATCCGGCGGAGCACCTTCTCCCCCCCGTGGCCGGCGCCCTCCAGCGTGAGGCGGGCTCCGGCGACGGGCGCGTCGTCCCGGGCGGTGGCGATCCGTCCCTTCAGGCCGCCGAGTCCGACCTGTTCGGCGCGGGGACGCCCGAAGAGGACCGGGTGGTGGCGGGCGGCGCCGGCCTCCGTCGGCCCCCCCGCGCCGGCGGGCGAAGCGGCGCCCTCCTCCGGGGCGGCCGGGCCCCCGCCGTCCCGGGCGAGGTCCGTGCGGGATCCCGCGCCTCCGGGACCGAGCAGGAGCCACACGATCGCGCCCACGACGAGCAGCAGGATCAGGCCGAGGAACGCCTTCTGGCGCATGGTCGCCTCCGGGAGGGGCGCTTCCGGCGAGGAAGCGGATTCAGGGCGCGGGGATCTTCACCTTGCGGTCGAAGACGAGCGTCCGGTCGAGCTTGGCGTCGAGGCTCTCGAGCACGCAGGCGACGGTGGGCTCGGGCCTCCCCCGGTAGACCTCCTTGCCGCCCACGTTCACGACGACCTCCTTCTCGACGTCGATCATCGCCGGGTTCAGGTAGATCGTGAAGTCCTCCGGGAGGGCGATGCTCGCGTCGAGGTCGAAGGTGTTCCCGTGACGGGTTGCGGTCACCTGCATCGTGTCGGCGGGCCGGTCGCATTCGAGCCAGTAGAACCAGCGCTTGGGGATGCGGGCCACCTTGTCCTGTTCGTCCGGCAGGGGCCAGGGGTTCGCCGCGTACTCCCAGACGAGCTTCTCGGGGAAGGCGTTGCGGCGCTTCTCCCGCGCCCACGCGAGGCCGTCGTGCGGTTCGCCGGGGGGAAAGGCGTGCTTCAGTCCCTCGTACTCCTCGAAGTGGATGTCCGCGTACCCACCGGGATCCGCCTTCCGCATCTCCTGGATCCGGTCCCAGGCGTAGAGGAACGTCCCCGGCATGCAGTGGTCGTCGGCGGAGCCCGTGTAGAACCAGAGCGCGAGGTTCCGGACGTTGGGGAGCAGGCCGTACTGGAGGGACTGGACCTCCTGCGGTGTCTGCACCTGGCTCTTCGGCGCGGCCATCAGGACGCCGTGCGCGGGAATCGCCGCGGCGAAGAGATCGGGCTGCCGGCCCGCCATGTGCCACGACCCGCTGCCCCCCATGCTGAAGCCCGCGACGTACACGCGGTCGGGGTCGATCTCGTGGCGGGCCTTGGCGTACTCGATGAGGCTCACCACGAAGGCCTCGCCGTGGACCGTGTTCCAGGTGTCGTCCACGAGGCGGATCCCCTGGGGGTAGATCGCCAGCACCCCCGGCATCGACCAGTTGCCCTGCGCCTCGTGGGCGTCTCCCGCGCCCGCGCCGCCGCCGTGGAGGCCGATCAGGAGGCCCGACCGCGGCCCGCCGCGCCCCGTCTCCAGCCACGTGGCCTGCCCGTAGGGCGTCTCCATCTCGTGCTTGCGGCCCTTGAGGGCGACCTTGTGGACGCCCTTCCAGAGGAGGTCCCGGACCTCGTCGAGGCTCCCCTCGGGGATGGGCCCGAGGGCGCGCGCGCGCTCCAGGAGCGCCGCCCGCCGGGCGGGGTCCCATGCTCCGAATCGGGTCGGCGGCCGGGCCTGGAAGAAGTCCATGCCCAGCTTCTGGACGGCCCGCTTGTCGATGCCGTCCCCGGCCGCGGAGGCCCCGGCAAGGGCGAGTACGAGGAGCGCGGCCACCCCGGCGGTTGCGCGCGAAGCCATCCGTGGAGTATAGAGCCCGGATCGGAGTCGGACGTCCCGGCGGGCGGCCGCCGCCGGGCCCGTGTCCCCCCGCGGGGTATCGCCGGTCCCTTGGCCTGGTGAGCCCTCGCCCGTGAGAGCTGCTCTTGGTCGAAGGCGACATCCACCCCGCGATCCCCGCGTCCGAGCCCCTCGGAGGGGCGTCCGGTCGCGAGCGGGACGCAGGGCCGATCGGCGCTCGCTACCACGAGTTGTTCCGCCACGCGCCGATCGGCATCGCGCTGCTCGCCCTGGACGGCCGTCTCCTGGACCTGAACCCCACGGCGCTGGCGATCCACGGTTTCCCCCGCGACCGGATCGTAGGGCACCATCTCGCCAAGCTGGAGGTGCTGTACGCGGAGGACGTGCCCCGCCTCCGCGAGGTCTTCCGGCGCGTGGTCGAGGGCGAGCGCCTCCCCCCACTCGACGTGCGCCTGAAGCACCGCGACGGGAGCACCCGCTGGATCCGGGCGTCCGTCCTCCGCCTCGACGGCGACGGGGGACCGTGGGGCGTGGAGGTCCTCTTCCAGGACATCACGCGCCGTCGCGAGACGGAGGCAGAGCTCAAACGAAGTATCGAACGCTACCGGACGCTCTTCGACGGCGCGGCCGACGGGATCGTCCTCTCCAATGAGGACGGCTGGATCCTCGAGAGCAACGAGAGCATGGCGGCGCTGACGGGGATCCCAACCGCGGAGATGGTGGGCCGTCAGCTCGGCGAGCTCGTCGCTCCCGAGGATCGGGCCCAGCGCCCGCTGACCTTCCGCGGGCTCCATCCCGGCGACAGCTTCCGCGTCGAGAGGGTCCTGCGCGACCGCCGGGGACAGCGGATCCCCGCGAGCATCGTGGTGAAACGGCTGGAGGACGGCCGGATCATGGCGATCGTCCGGGACCTGTCCGACCGGCGCGACGCCGAGCGCGCGCTCGCAGAGACCGAGGAGCGCCTGCGCACGGCGATCACGGGCGCGCCGCTGGTGCTCTTCGCGACCGATGTCGAGGGACGGTTCACCTTCTCGTTCGGCCGGGGTCTGGAGCAGCTCGGACTGTTGCCGGGCGAGGTCGTCGGAGAGTCGATTTTCGAGCGGTACGCGGACGTACCCGAGATCGGCGAGGCGGTCCGCCAGGCCCTGGCGGGGCGCCCGGTGGACACGGTCGTCGCCGTGGGGGGCATGGACTGGGAAGTCCACTACGAGCCTCAGGTGGACGAGACCGGCTGCGTCGTCGGCCTGACCGGCGTGGCCACCGACATCACCGAGCGCATCCGCGCCGAGCGCGCGCTCCGGCGAAGCGAGTCCCGCTACCGGGCCCTCGCCGAACACAGCGCGGTGGGCATCTGGCAGATCACCCCCGAGGGCCACACGGTCTACGCGAATCCGGCGATGCTCGACCTTTTGGAGCTCCCCGACCTCGATGCGCTGGCGGGCACGACCTTCCACCCCTTCTTCACCGAGGAGGGGGCGGCGACGATCCGGCGGGAGCAGGCCCGCCGGAACCAGGGAATCGCGAGCACGTACCGCGTGCAGCTCAGGACGTCCACCGGCCGGATCCGCGACGTGGTCATCTCGGGCGCCCCCATCCTCGACGCGGAGGGCCGCCCCCAGAGCCTCATGGGCACCATCGTGGACATCACGGACCAGGAGCGCGCCCGCGAGGAGCGGCGGCGCTTGGAAGAGCGGATCCGCCAGTCCGAGAAGCTGGAGAGCCTCGGGCTGCTCGCGGGCGGGGTCGCCCACGACTTCAACAACCTCCTGACCGGCGTCCTCGGGAACGCCGGCCTGGCCCTCGACAAGCTGGAGAAGGACCACCGGGCCCGCCCCATCGTGGCGCGCATCGAGCAGGCCGCGCGGTGGGCCGCGGATCTGACCCGTCAGCTACTGGCCTACGCGGGTCGCGGGCAGGTCCTGATGAAGCGGATCGACATGGCCCGGATGCTCGAGGAGATGAGGGAGCACCTGGCATCGATGATGCCGCCGGGCGTCGAGCTCTCGCTGGTCACCGCGCCAACGGCCCCGATCCGGGCGGACCTGGCCCAGATGCGCCAGGTCGTGCTCAATCTCGTGAAGAACGCCGCGGAGGCGTGCGAACCCTCTGGAGGACGGGTCGAGATCCTCGCCCGGACCGATCCCGTGGACGCCTCCCGGCCGGACCGGGACTGGATCGGGGCCGAGATCGGCGACGGCCCCCACGTCCGGCTCCGGGTCTCCGACGACGGGTCGGGGATGGACGCGGCCACCCGCGAATTCGTGTTCGATCCGTTCTTCACGACCAAAGACACCGGGCGCGGACTTGGCCTCGCGGCGGTCCTGGGCATCATCCGGGGACACGGAGGTGCCGTCCGCCTCCGGACGAAGGACGGCGCCGGCACGACGTTCGACATCCTGCTGCCCGCTGCCAGGGACCAGAGCCGGGAGGGACCGATGACCACCGCACCGCGCCGAGGAATCGTCCTGGTGGTCGAGGACGACGCCAGCGTCCGCGATGTGGCGAAGCAGACCTTGGAGTTCGCGGGCCACGAGGTGGTGACCGTCGAGAGCGGCAGCGACGCGGTGGAGATCGTGCGGGAGCGGGCGGACGACGTGGCCGTGGTGCTCCTCGACGTGATGCTGACCGGCCTCGACAGCGTCTCGACGCTGGAGCGACTCCGGGCGATCCGCCCCGACCTGGCGGCCATCCTGATGAGCGGTCGTCCCGAGGACGAGGCCACGCACGACTTCGTCAGCCGCAGCGTCCCCTATCACCGCTTCCTCCAGAAGCCCTTCGCGACCGCACAGCTCTCGGAGGTCGTCGGGGCGTTCGCCGAGGTCTGAAACGTGCGGGACGCTACTTCACGTCCACGTCGATCGCCGCTTCGTAGCGCGGCGCCCCCGCGCCGAGCTCCGCCGCCTGGGCGAGCAGGTACGCGACGTCGCGCCGGGGCTTTCCGCGCCAGCGCTCCCGGCCGTTCACCGTCACCACCACCTCTCGATCGAGATTCACGAGGGGTTCGGCCAGGTGGAGGCGTACGCGGCCGACACCGGCGGTCCGAAGCGCAATGGTGTTGTCGGAGGCCTCGGCCTCGACGACGCCGGGCGGGACGTCGTAGCCGAGGTCGGCCGGCCGCGCGAACTCGCGGCGATCCGACGCCAGCACGCGCGGGCGGGTGCGGACCTCGATCTCCTCCTCGCCCCGCCGGACCACGAAGAGACCGTCCTCGTCCCCGAGCCCGTCGAGGAACCCCCGGAGCCTGGAGACGCGCTCTCCGAGATCCTCGTCGTCGAGATCCTCGTCGCCCAGCCGGACGATCCGGTCCCCGGCCTCGAACCCGGCCTCGGCCGCGGGAGTTCCCTCCTCGACCTCCTCCACGGCGAGTCCGTCGCCGCCGGCGCGCAGGTCGAGCCGGATCCCGAGGCGTGGGCGCGGCGGCGTGTCGGGCAAGGGCATTTCGGCCGGCGGCGACAGCCCTTCGGCGGACGGGGCGTCGGGGTCGAGATCGACGATCTCCAGCCAGGCGAAGCGCCCGTCGTGACGCGGCGCGGACGAGGCCCACGTGAGCTTCGAGGGCAGGGCGTCGCGGGGGTGGTCCATCCAGAAGGCGTGGATCTCGTCCCAGCGGCGTTCCAGGAAGGACGGCTCGTGGGCGGAGTCGGGCTCGTCGATCCACGTGATCGTCGCGCCGGCGTCGCGCAGCGCGTCCACGACCGGCTTCATCTGCGCGGACGGGTAGAGGGGGTCCTTCCCCCCGTTGACCGCGTACACGGGTCGGGATGCGACGTTCGTGGTCCACGTGGGGCCGCCGAAGATCCTCGTGACGTACGGGTTGCCCATCATCGGAACGAACGCGGCGTAGGGCGAGGGGTCGTGGAGGAGGAGGTGGTAGGCGCCGCTGCCGCCGTCGGAGAAGCCCATGACGACGACGCGGTCGGCGTCCACCCGGTAGCGGCGCTTCGCGTCGAGGAGCGCGCCACGGATCAGCGCCGCGCCGGCCGGCGACCACCAGTGGGCCCCGTTCTGCGTGGAGGGCGCGAGGATCAGGAAGCCCTGCTGGTCGGCCTCGTCGGCGAACATGTGCACACCGCTTTGACCGCCGCCGTCCTGGTCCCGCGAGATGCCGCCGTGGAGCCAGACCATGAGCGGCCATGCGCGGTCGGGCGTGTAGGTCTGAGGGGCGTGGAAGAAGATCGTGTGCGTCACGCCGTCGGACGTGGTGCGCGTCCAGGTGACGTCGCCGGTCGGGGCGTCGGCCGGCCACGACCGCGCGTTCGCGAGCGCGTCGCCGACGCGCGCGGCGTCCTCGGTCTCGTGCGCGATCCGGAGCGCGAGCGCGAGGCGCTCGGCCCCGTCGGGCGTCGTCGCGAAGCGCCCCAGGGCTGCGTCGAGGTCGAACGGCTCGTCCTCGGCCGCGACCGGCAGCGCGGCCAGGGCGAGGGCGACACAGAGGAACGCGAAGCGGCGGAGCATGGCAATCTCCTGTCTCGCCGGACGCCACGCCTCAGAGGAACGTGACCTCCTGGCCGTCCTTGCTGTCCTTCACCTCGATCCCGAGCGCCCGCAACTCGTCGCGCAGGCGATCGGAAGCCGCCCAGTCGCGGGCGGCGCGCGCCTCGTCGCGGGCGGCGAGCAGGACCTCCTGCTCGGGCGTCGTCCGTCGCTCCGCGCCGAGGCCGAAGCCCAGGACGGCGTCGGCGAGCGCGAGGAGCTCCAGAGCGGCACGGGCGTCGGCGGGCGCGAGCGCGTCCCGCTCGGCACGGCGATTCGCCTCCCCCAGCAGCTCGTGCACGGCCGCCATCGCGCCGGCGGTCTCGAGGTCGCCGTCCATGGCCCGACGGAAGGCCGCTAGGGAGGCGTCGGCGAAGTCCGAGGGATCCTCGTCGCCGTCGCCGGCGATCCGCGTGAGCCGCCGGTGCGCGTCGTGCAGGTTGCGCAGCGTCTGGAGCGCGGCGTCGAGCCCGGACCAGCTGAAGTCGATGGGCTTGCGGTAGTGCCCGGACACGACGAGGTAGCGGAATCCCCGCGGGCCGGACGGGCCCGCGCGCTCGACCACGTCCTGGAGCGTGTAGAAGTTCCCGGCGCTCTTCGACATCTTCCGCCCCTCGACGAGGAGATGGCGGCGGTGCATCCACGTGCGGACGAAGGGGCTCTCGCCCGTCGCGGCCTCGGTCTGGGCGATCTCGTTCTGGTGGTGCGGGAAACGCAGGTCCTCGCCGCCCAGGTGGAGGTCGATCCGGTTGCCGAGGAACGCCGTGGACATGACGGAGCACTCGATGTGCCAGCCCGGTCGGCCCTTGATGCGGTGCTCCTCCCCGCCGACCCCGAACCGGGGCTGCCAGAAGACGTCCCCGTCGCCTTCCGTCCATCCCTTCCAGAGCGCGAAGTCGCCGACGTTCTCCTTCTCGTACTCGTCGGCCTTGACGCGGCCGCTCGCCCCCGCCTTGATCTCCGATTTCGAGAGGTTGGCGAGCTCGCCGTAGGTGTCGAAGGAGGCGACGCGGTAGTAGATGGAGGTCGATCCCTCCTCATCGGCCACATACGCGTGCCCGCTGTCGAGGAGCGTCTGGATCATCTGGACCATGCCGTCGATGTGCTCGGTCGCGTGCGGATAGTGGTCGGCGGAGACGCAGCCGAGCGCCTCGATCCCCTCGCGGTACGCCATCTCCCAGCGGCGGGCGAACGCGGCCCGCTCCTCGCCGGCGGCGCGGCTGTCGCGGATGATCTTGTCTTCGACGTCCGTGATGTTCACCACGAACTCGACGCCGTATCCGGACGCGCGAAGCCAACGCACGAGCACGTCGTAGAAGAGGAACGACGCCCAGTTCCCGATGTGCACGTGGTTGTAGACGGTGGGCCCGCAGCCGTAGACCGTCACGTGCTCCGGATCCGCCGGCTCGAACGGCTCGATCCGCCGCGTCAGACTGTTGTAGAGGGAGAGTCCCATGAACCCCCGATCGTACCCGTCGGCGCCGCCCCTCCCCCGTGATCGCGGACTGCATCCTGGAGGGCCAGGAGGGCGTAGGCGGCCTTCTCCAGGGCGTCCTCGGGAGGGGGCTCGTCGCCGGCCAGCGGGGCGAGGATGGGAGCGAGGGAGGAGGGGGCCTCGGGGTCCAGGGCGAGGATCTCGGCCATGTCGCGGCCGCGCGCCCAGTCGAGGGCGAGGTCGGCCGCCGCCATCATCGCCGGGTTGCAGAGACCGCAGGTGGCGCGACAGTCCGCGACCCGCCCCGTCTCGCCACGCGGGCGGCTTCCGCGGAGGAAGACCTCGAGGATGTTCTTCCCGCCCCCGCGGCACCCCTCGATGGTCGCCCGCCCCGTGGCCTCGCCCTCCAGCGGACGGAAGTTGGGCGGCGGCGACTCTCGCGTCGTCTGCGCGAAGATGTGCGCGGCATAGTAGCGCCGCACGGGCTCGGAGACGGCCATCGGCTACTCGTCGTCCATCCACCGAAGGGGGTCCTCGACCACGCGCTCCACCACGTCGCAGAACACGTCGCACTCGTCTTCGGTGTTGTACAGGTAGACGCTCGCGCGCAGGTTGTTCTTCGCGCTGCCGGCGCGGTCGAAGCGCGCGTGCAGGTAGGCGTTGTTGCACATCATCCCCTTGCGCAACATGACGTTCGCTTCCTCGTCGGCGATCCGTTCGATCGCGTTGACGAGGCCGCCGAGGCCCGAGGCCAGGGTGACGATCCCGCTTCGGCGCGCGGGATCGCGCGGGCCGAGGATCCAGAAGTGCTCGCTCTCCAGGGGACGCAGCCGATCGAGGATCCGCGTGCAGAGCGCGTGCTCGTGCGCAGCGATCGCGTCGAGACCGACGCGGTCGGCGACGTAGTCGATGGCCGCCGCCGCGCCGGCCATCCCGGCGTAATGCTGCACGCCCGCCTCGAAGCGCTCCGGCGGCGGCTTGAACTCGACCCGGTCCTGCCAGGTGTCCTCCACCGTGTCGCCGCCCACGAGGAACGGCGACAGCTCGGCGAGGCGCTCGCGGCGGCCGTAGAGCACGCCGATGCCGGTGGGGCCGCACATCTTGTGAAACGAGAAGGCGAGGAAGTCCACCCCGAGGGCCCGCACGTCCACCGGACGGTGCGGCACGGTCTGGGCGGCGTCGAGGACGAGGATTCCCCCCCTCTCGTGGACGCGATCGGCGAGCGCCCGCACGTCCCCGTCGGGCACCCGGGAGCCGTCCAGGTTGCTCGCCTGGCTGATCGAGACGATGCGGGTCCGGGGCGTCACCGCCGCCAGGGCCGTGTCGAGCCGGAATCCCCCCTCCTCATCGAGGGGGTACGTCCGCCGCACGCAGAGGGCGGGGTCGCCGGCGATTCGCCGCAGCCGCCGTTGGACCTCGAGCCAGGGCACGAGGTTCGAGTTGTGCTCGTTCTCCGAGGTCAGCACCTCGTCGCCGGGCTCCAGGACGCGGGAGCGGGCGAGGAGGTTCAGGCCCTCCGTGGTGTTGCGGGTCCAGACGATCTCGTCCGGTCCTTCGGCCCCGAGGAAGCGCGCGACCCGGGTGCGGGCCGCCTCCTCCACGTCGTGGAGCTCCTCGGCGAACCAATTGTGGAGCCGACGCTGCCCCGCGAGGCGCCCCCCCCCGCACGTCGGGTACTCCTCGTAGTAGCGACGGATCGCTCGAATGACGGGGCGGGGCCTCAGCGCCGAACAGGCGTTGTTCAGATAGACGGCCGGACGCCCGCGTCGCCGCCGATCGAGGGCGGGGAAGTCGCCGCGGAACGTGACGGGACCCGAGGACGAGGACATGGCGCGCCAGCATAGGATGGGAACCATGCGCATGGTCGTCCTGCTCCTCGCCGGGCTGCTCCTCCTCCCGAGCGCAGGCGCCCGGGCCGAGGACGGCGCCCCCCCCGTCCTCGAGGTCCCCGTCGGCGCCTTCGTGCAGCTCGACGGGCGCATCGCGGACGCGGAGTGGGAGGGCGCGGCGAGCATCGAACTCGGCTCGGAGGGCGCGCGTCTGCGCCTCCTCCAGCGCCGCGGAACGCTGCTTCTCGGCCTCGGCTCCCCCGCCCCGTGGCCCGAGGGCGCGAGCCTGTGGCTCGGCTTCCGGCGGGACGACGCCGGGGATGGGGGTCTCTTCGACGACGGCGCGGTGCGCCTCGACTTCGAGCCCCGGCAGCACAACCGGCCCCACCTGCTCGCCTACCGGAACGAGAACGGCACCGAGGTCGCGCTCGGCCCGCCGCCCGTGGCGCGCGCCACCGCCGACGAGCCCCGGAGTGGTCTCGAGATCGCGGTGCCGCTGGGGGCCCTGGGGATCCGCGCCGACGACGACCCCCCTCTCCGGGTCGCCGTGCTGTGGATGCGCGGCCCCCGCGCCGGCCGCGAGGTCTGGCCGGCCGGCCTGTCGCTCGCCGGCCCGGCGGGTCGGCCCCCCATCGGGCTCTCGACGAGCGAGGGCTGGGGACGGATCGGCGGGTGGAAGGACGTCGGGAAGGGCGGCGCATTTCCCCGCCTGGAGTGGGACGCGTGGGTCGCCGCTGACCGGGAGCTGGCCCGGCGCGGCACACAGGCCCACCAGGTCGCGCTGCAGATCGCCGAGGACCCCGAGTACCCGAAGGAGGACGGCAAGGTCGTGGCCGCGGTCCGCGACAACCTCCGGTGGATCGCGCGGCGGGAGCCGCTCACCCCGCAGGACGTCCTGGCGCTGGCGAAGGTGCTGCGCTTCCTCAACCGCACGGCAGAGGCGCTGGCCCTCTTCGACGCCCTCGACAGCCACCCCGGCTGGGGGCACTCGCCGACGCTCTTCTACGAGCGGGCCCGGGCGCTGGAGGCGGCGGACCGCTGGGGCGAGGCCGCCGGAGAGTGGCGGCGGCTGGCGGGTCTCTCGACGGGGACCGTCAAGGCCCGGTACGAGAGCGCGGCCGCGCGGGCGGAAGCAAACGCCGAGGCGTGGGACGCCGAGCGCGCGCGGCGGCGCGAGGACGCGGCGAGGGGGGACCTCCCCCTCGTCCTGCTCCGGACCACCCGTGGCGACGTCCTGATCCAGCTCTTCGCCCGCGACGTCCCCGAGAACGCCCGCCACTTCCTCGACCTCGTGCGCCGGCGCGAGAAGGACGCGGGGTTCTTCGACGGCACGCGGTTCCACCGCGTGATCGGCGGCTACCTCGCCCAGGGCGGCGATCCCGTGAGCCGCGAGGACTGCGAGGCCGCGGGCGAAGGCGAAGGCCCCGTGACGGTCCCGGTGGAGACGAACGAACGGCACGGCTTCTGGCGCGGGGCCGTGGGTCTCGCCCGCGGCATGGCCCTGGTGAACGGCTCGCAGTTCTTCGTCCTCACCACCTCGCGCCCGCGCCTCGGCGACCAGGACTTCACCTGCGTGGGCCAGGTGCTCGCCGGGATGGACGTGGTGGATCGGATCGAGCGCTGCGACACCCTCCTGGAGGCGCGCGTGCTCGCCGCCCCCGCGCCGCCGAAGGAAGAGGGAACGGACCGATGACGCGACGCCCCGCCTTCGTCCTCGTCCTGCTGCTCCCGCTCGTCTGGCCCGCGGCCACCTTCGCCGACGACCTCCACCGCCTGGAGCAGGAGTTCGAGGTCTACGCCCGGCGGACCGACGAGCGCGGCTTCCAGGAACAGAAGCAGATCCTGCTCGCCATCGCGGACCTGGAGACGCCCCAGGCGCGGAAGACCCTGGAGAAGCTGCGCGACGACTGGGCCGACACGAACTGGCGGCGGGCCGGCCTGATCCTGGAGGCCCTCGTCCGCCACGCCGGGCCGAAGGACGTGGAACGCGCCATGCGGTGGGCGGAGAAACAGCGCGACTCGCTGGTACTGGAGCTCCTGGGCGACGCGCTCGGCAAGACGCTCAGCCCCACCGCGACGAAGTACCTCTGGGCCGGAGCGCTCCGGCGCGCGACGCCGCCCGTGAAGGCGCAGATCGCCCGTGCGCTGGGCGCGCTCCGCGTGAAGGAGGCGGTGCCCGAACTCCTGCGCGTCGTGCAGGAGAAGGACGTCCGGGCGCGGGTCGAGGCCACCCTCGCCGTGGGCGAGATCGGCGATCGCGTCGCCCGGCCCCCGCTGGAACTCTTCCTGAAGGACGAGGCCTGGGAAGTGCGGGCCGCCGCCGCCGAGGCGCTGGGGCGGATCGGGGATCCCGAGGCGCTCGACGCGCTGGCCGCCGCGCTCGCGGACGACCACCCGCGGGTGGTCGAGTCCGCCGCCAAGGCCTTGGGCGCCCTGGGGTCCCCGAAGGCGATCCCGCCACTGGTCAAGCGACTCGGCGAGGTCTATCCCGGCGACCTGCGCGTGGCCGACGCCATCGCCGGCGCGCTCGAGACGATCACCGGCAAGCCGTACGGCATCGATGCGCCGGCGTGGGCGGAGTGGTGGAACGCCGCCAAGGAGAAGCCCTTCCGGAAGGAGGAGACCCCGCCGAGCGAGCGGACCGTGCCGGGCATCCCGTACTACGGATTCAAGATCCGCTCCAGCCGCGTGGTGTTCGTCATCGACGAGAGCCGAAGCATGGGCTGGAATGGACGGCTGGACCGGGCGAAGAAAGAGCTGATCCGCGTGCTCGAGAGCATCCCGGACGACAAGGAGATGCAGGACAAGACCTTCTTCAACATCGTCGCCTACAGCGACAGTGCGAACATCTGGTCGAACAAGGGCATCCAGCCGGCCAAGCGCGCGAACGTCAAGAAGGCCGTCCACTTCGTCGAGCGGCTGCATCCGCAGAACGGGACGGACACGTACGACGCCCTGCGCCTCGCGCTCTCCGACGAGCAAGCCGATTCCGTGTTCTTCCTCTCCGACGGGAGCCCGAGCACGGGGCCCGTCGTCGACCCCGACCGCATCCTGGCGGAGGTCCGCGTGTGGAACCGCCATCGCCGCATGCGGATCCACTGCATCGTGCTCATGATCGGCGAGCCGCCGACCGCGTTCGCGGGCCAGGAGGACGAGAGCAAGGCGATCCAGTTCATGACGCGGCTCGCCCAGGAGAACGACGGGATCTGCGAGGTGATCCGCGACTGAGGGCCTGTCCGTCAACGCCCTCCCCTCTTCCACTCGCCTTCACGCCGTCTGCGGCCCCTCCCCGGGCGCGACATCCCCAGCGTAGCCGCGGGCCGTTCGACGTCGCGATCGCGCGGCGGCGAGCGGCCCTACTTCTTCCCGAACCTGACCGCGAACCCGCCGTCCTGGTCGCGGCCTCCGGGCACGGAGACCCGCTGCTCCTCCACGGCGTCGTCGTGCGCGGCGAGGAAGCCCGCCGCGACATCCTCGTTCTCTTCGCTCTCCAGCGAGCAGGTGGCGTAGACGAGCCGCCCGCCCGGCTTGAGGAGAGGCCAGGCGCGATCCAGCAGCCCCCGCTGGAGGGCGGCGAGCGCAGCCACGTCGCCCGGGTCGAGCCGCCAGCGCGCCTCCACGCGGCGACGGAGCACGCCGGTGTTCGTGCACGGCGCGTCCACGATCACGACGTCGAACGACGACGCCTCGAACGGGATCGGCGCCTCGGGGTCGATCCGCCGGACGGCGAGCGACACGCCCTCCGGCAGGTGCCGGCGCAGGCCTTCGAGCCGCACGGTCTTCTCCTCGGCCACGTCGCAGGCAACGACCTCGCCCCGTCCGAGCAGGTCGGCAACGTGGAGCGTCTTCCCGCCCGGGGCCGCGCAGAGGTCGAGCACGCGGTCGCCCGGCCGGACCCGGGCGAGCACGGCGGTCCGCTGGGCCGTCGCGTCCTGGATCCACGCTTCGCCGCGCTCGACCGCCTCGACGGCGGCGCCCTCGCGACCGCCCTCGACGAGGAGGGACGTGTCCAGCGGGCCGGCGCGAACGGTCGCGCCCGCCGCCTCCAGGGCGCGGTAGAGGTCGTCGCGGTCGCCGCGGGCCCGCAACCCGAGCGGCGGACGGGTGATGGCGGTCCTCAGCCTCGCACGCGTCACGGCCTCGCCGACGCGGTCCAGCCACCGGGCGACGAGCCAGGTCGGCATGGAGTAGCGACCTGCGAGGTTGCCGGCGAGGTCCTTCGCGGGATCGGGGAACACGGGAGCATCGAGGCGCATCGCCGAACCGTCCTCGCGAGGGAGGTCGCGGCGCGGGTCCTCGGCTCCCCGGGCGAGGCCGAGCACGAGGGAGGCGGTGCCCCGCAACACCGCGTTCACGTAGCCCGCGGTCCGGGGGTTCGTGCGCCGGCGGGTCCAGCCCACGGCGTGATGCACGGCCGCGTGCACCGGCACGCGGTCGAGGAAGAGGATCTGGTAGAGCGCCAGCCGAAGCGCCACGCGCGCGGGCCGCGCGAGGCGGTCGAGCGCGCGGCGGCTGCGCAGCCCCAGAACCGCGTCGAGCGTGCCCCGCCGGCGGATCACCCCGTAGGCGAGCTCCGTCAGCAGACTGCGGTCCCGCGGATCGGAGAGCCGCCCGCGCGCCGCGGGAAGCAGGTCCCGGGCGTAGGCCCGCTTCTTGTCGTCCTCGATCAGGAGTTCGGCGGCGAGGTCGCGTGCGTCGGCGGGCGGGTTCACGCGGACCTTGTACCCTCGCGGCGTCGGAACGGCCCTTCGTGCTACAAGGACCGGCCCGAACGCCCGCAGAGGATGCCCATGGCCCGACGCCCCCGCACGACCCGTCCGTCCCGCAACGGCTCCGGCCGCGGCTCCGCGGCCCGTCCCGCCTCCGGTCGCTCCTCCGCGGGGCGGTCCGGCGGGCGCGCCTCGTCGTCGCGCTCCACGTCACGTCGGGCCGGCAGCTCGCGCGGCGGTTCCTACCGGGGCGGCTCGAGCGCGTCGAGCTCGACGCCCATGATCGTCGGAGGCATCGCCCTCGTGGCGGTGATCGTGCTCGTCATCGCGTTGCTCCCCAAAGGCGGGGACGACGACGCGAACCGGCACGTGCAGATGCCGACCATGCCACCGCCGAAGACGACGGCGAAGGCGGACCAGGGCCCGAAGCGCCTCCCGCCCCCCAAACTCCCGTCGGGCCTCCACGACAAGGCGCGCGACATCGTCGAGCAGGCGAAGCCCCTCGCCGAACAGAGCGACGCGGCCTACAAGGAGGCGCTCGAAGCGAAGGAGGCGGGCAACGTCGAGCTGTACCAGGAGAAGCTCCGCGAGGCCGCGACGTTGCTGGGCGGGATCAACGACCTCTGGAACGAGCTGATCATCGAGATCGACCAGAACTTCACGAACAACGACTGGGACGCGGAGCAGGTCGCCAACCACTACTTCGCCGGCGAATCCGCGACGATCATGAAGTACCTGAAGCTGTCCCAGGAGATCAACAAGCAACGAGCCATCCGCTGAGCGCGGCCGAGGGTGTTCGGTGACGGACCACGCCGGCAGGGCCGCCTCTCCCCACCCGGCGGCGGGAGCGCCGCGGTTCTTCTACAACACGAACGGCTTTGCCTTCCACCGGCTCGACGACGCGGCGCGGATCCTCGCCGACCTCGGCTACGCCGGCATCGCGTGGACGCCGGACGTCCACCATCTCGACCCCGCGCGCGCGACTCGCGAAGACGTCGCCGCGTTCCGCGCATTGCTCGACGATCTCGGACTGGACATGGTCCTGGAGACGGGCGCGCGCTTCGTCCTCGATCCGAAGCGCAAGCACCGGCCGTCGCTCCTCGACCCGCCCGACGAGTCGCGCATCCGGCTTGCGTTCCTCGAGCGGTGCGTGGACATCGCCGCGGAACTTCGCGCGCCGATCGTGACGGTGTGGTCCGGGAACGGCCCGCCGTCGCTCTCCGCCGAAGAAGCGTGGGACCGTCTCGCGGAAGGTCTCCTCGCGCTGTGCCGGCACGCGGACGATCGCGGCGTCCGAGTCGGATTCGAACCCGAGCCCGGCATGTTCGTGGAACGAGCCGACGCGTGGCCCGACGTCAAGGCGCGCGTGGACCACCCCGCCCTGGGCCTGACCCTCGACGTCGGCCACTGCCTCGCCACGGGGGAAGGGGACCCGGCCGACGCCGTGCGGGCGCACGCCGGGGATCTCCTGGTCCTGCAACTGGACGACCACCGCCGCGGCGTGCACGACCACTTGGCGTTCGGCCGCGGGGAGGTGGACTTCCCGCGCCTGGCACGGGCGGTCCACGAGGCTGATTTCGGGGGCCCGCTGGAGGTGGAGCTCTCCCGGCACGCGGCGACGGCGCCCGCCGTCGCCGCAGAAGCGATCGCGTTCCTCCGCCGGACGTTCACGGGAGCCCAAGGGATGCCTCCGGGGCCGCCTTGAGCCGTCGCTAGGCCCGTGGTCCAATCCGCGTTCTCCCCGTTCCCACCACTCGCCGGCCCCGCCGGTTCCGACCACGCACGTGGAGCCCGCCATGTCCGATCCCCAGCCGTCGCGCCCCGAGGAGCAAGAGCGGGAAGCGACGGGCGAGGGCGATCGCGACGTCGAGACGAACGTCTCCGACTCGCCTCCTTCCCCCGCCGACGACCCCGACCCCGCCCCGACGTCTCCGGCGCCCGCGGATGCCGCGCCGGATCGCACGCCGCCCCCTGTTCCCTCCCCCGAGGGAGAGGAGGGCGAGGAGGCCGTGGGCGTCGCGGTGGACGAGGGCCGATCGCCGCCGGCCGAGTCGGCGGCGGGCGGGGGCGAAGCCACGGAGCGTGAGGTCGAGGCGGCCGACGCGGCGAAGGCCGCCGGGGAGGAGTCCCCGGCGAAGCCCGGCGAGGCTCCTCGCAAGGAGAAGCCCAAGCCGAGGAAGAAGCGCGAGCGTCGCGGCCCGCCCAAGCCGCAGCGCATCTCCCTGACGGCGGAGCAGCGCATGGAGGCGCGCGAGACGGCGCGCCAACGGCTGCTCGCGGCCGCCACGCGCGACGAGTCGCAGGCACGCGCGGCGCTCGACATCATCGAGTCCGGCCGCAGCCTCATCTACGCGGGCCGCTTCCGCCGCCACGCAACGGGCGGCATGGACGAACGCCAGCTCCGCATGCTGCGCGACCGCCGGGAGGAGACGCTCCACGAGGAGGAACGGCGCGTCGAGCTGACGGCGCTGCTCCGCTCGCACGGCGCACTCGACGACAAGACGCGTCACCGTCTGGAGCGCGCGAACTCCATCGCCGCGATGGAGGACGTGGCAGCGCCGCACCTTCCCGTCGTGGCGGGCCGCGCGACGGTCGCCCGGAGCTTCGGGCTCGAGGGCCTCGCCAAGGCCATCCGGGAAGCCGCCGAGGGCAGCATCCTCTCCGATCTGGCGCAGCCCTTCGTGAAGGAGGGCGAGGGGCCCTCCGGGCTCGACGGCGCGCTCGCGGGCGCCCGCGACATCCTCGCCGAGGAGATCACCCTCGACGCCGAGCTTCGAGCGCGGCTCCGCAAGATCTTCCGCAAGGAGGCGACCCTCCAGGCGGCGCTCAGGAGCGAGCGCAAGGGCGACTCGGGCGCGCACAAGGCGCTGGTGGGCTACCAGGCGCCCGCGACCCAGGTGCCGCCGCTCAAGTTCCTCCAGGTCCGCCGCGCGGAGAAGGAGCGGGTGATCGTCGCCACGATCGAGCCGCCGGAGGAGTCGGTCCTTCCGCTCCTCCACGAGGCGGCCGCCCCGGAGGAGCATCCCCACGCGGGCTTCATCCGCGCCGCGGCGGAGGACGGCTACCGCCGGATCCTGAAGCCGCTCTTCCAGGCCGAGATCCGGGCGGAGCTGAAGCGGAAGGCCGACGACGCCGCGGTGGAGACCTTCGAGCGCAACCTTCGTCACCGCCTCATGGGGCCGGTGGGCGGTCCGCGCGCCGTGCTCGGGCTGAGGCCGGACGTCACGGGCGGCCACCGTTGGTGCGCCGTGGACGCCGAGGGACTTCCCGCGGGTTCGGGCACGTTGCCCCACGAGGGGACGGCCGGTCGCCAGGCGTGCCTCGACGAGTTGAAGGAGGTGGTGCGCACCTACGAGATCACCGCCGTGGCCGTCGGGTCGGGCGGCGGGCGGGGCGAGGCGCTCTCGCTGGCCGAAGAGGCGGCGGGAGAGGGCGTGGACGTCACGATCGTCCCCGACGGCGGCACGCACGTCCTCGAGGCGCAGGGGACGCTCGAGATCGACGACCGTCCTCCCGTACCGGCGGAGTGCCGTGGCGCGTACTCGCTTGGGCGGCGGTTCCAGGAACCGCTGGCGGAGCTGGTCACGATCGACCCGAAGGCGCTCGCGCTCGGCCCGCACCTCCACGAGGTGCACCAGGGCCACCTGCGACGGCTCCTCGACGAGACCGTGGAGTCGTGCGTCGCGTACGTGGGCGTGGACCCGAACCACGCCTCGGTGGATCTCCTCGCCCGCATTCCCGGCTTTGACCGCGCCTCGGCGACGTCATTCCATCTCTGGCGTTCGGAGCACGGTCCGCTGCTCCACAAGGCGGCACTCGCGGCGGTGCCGGGCGTCGGTACGGCGGTGGCCGAACAGGCCGTGGGCTTCCTCAAGCTCTCCGACGCCGAGGACCCGCGCGATCGCGTGCAGCTCCACCCCGAGCAGTACTCGCTCGTCGAGAAGATGGCTCAACTGGTCGACGCCGACATCCCCGCGCTCTTCGCGGACCCCGCGCTCCGCGCCCGGGTGAACCTGGGACGGCTCGAGACCGACGAAACGCCGCTGCCGCTCTTGAAGTACGTGCTCTACCAGGTGACCGCCGGCGCCGACGACCCGCGGCTCCGATTCACGAATCCCATTCCTCCGCCCGAGGGCCTCACCCTCGACACGCTCCAGCCGGGCCTCATGCTCGAGGGTCGCGTCGTCCGCGCGGTGCCCTTCGGCATCTTCGTGGACGTCGGAATGGGCACCGACGCGTTGATTCCCAACGCCCACATCGGCGACCACCCCGGGATCGAGGTGACCACGGTCGCGCCGATGGGCGCCGTCGTCCAGGCGCACGTCCTGGAGGTCATTCCCGGCAAGCGCCGGCTCACGCTGTCCATGCGACGCGAGCGGTTCTCGGATCGTCGCGGCGGCCCGCGCCAGGCCTATCGCCGCGGGGGGGGCGGCGAGCGAAGCTACGGTGGCGGCGGCCGCCCGCTCGCCGGCGGCCCCCCGTCCGGCGAGGGCGGCGGGCGCGCCGGCGGGCGGCGGGAGCGCGGCACCCGCCGCCAGGAACGCGGCGACGGCCCGCGCCAGGGCGGCGGTGGCCGCCCGCAGCCCACCAAGCGCCGTCGCGGCCCGCCCCAGGGCGGCAAGTTCTCCGGCGGGGGCATCAGCGACATCTTCGACCGCCGGTCGCGGGGCCGGGACCAGGAGCGCGGCACGCCGCGCACGATCTCCCTGGGCCCCGACGACGAGGCGAAGAAGAAGGGCACGCAGGCCGACGAGCCCGAGGAGAAGCTCACCGAGGAGCAACTCCTCCAGAAGAAGCTGGACGAACTCCGCCAGAAGTTCGGCGGCTGAGCCCGGGAGGGCTTCGGGGGGTCACCGTTCCTCGGCGAACTTGCGCCAGTAGTCCTTCAGGTCCTCCGCCTTCTTGATGGTCTCCAGCGTCTGGAGCACGGCGGCGCGCACCAACGGATCGGGGTCGTCCACCGCGGCCGCGAGCGCGAGGATCGCGCTCCTGTCGTAGACCTCGGCGAGCGCCAGGGCCGCCGTGCGCCGGACCCCGGCGTTCGGGTCCTTCAAGGCCTTCACGAGGAGGGGCAGGTCGTCCGCGTCGCGGAAGTTCCGCAGCATGCCCACCGCCTTCTCTCGCGCGCCGGGATCGGGGTCCCCGAGCATGCCGCGCGCCACGGCGTGGAGGACGTCCTCGGGCACGGCCTCGGAGCTGCCGTCCCATCGGGCCCAGAACGCCTCGCGCGCCCCGGCGTCCGGGACGTGTGCCGCCGCCGACACCGCCCGGTACATCTCGAGCCTGCGTGGCAGGCGTCGCAGCATCGCCGCCTGCATCGCCTGCTCCGGGTCGGAGAGGTCGTACACGGCGCGGACGTCCTCCAGGGTCGGCTCGGGAAGCCAGCCGAGGAGGATCCCGTGGATGCGGCGGCGGGCTTCGCGAGCGTCGTCGGTCGGTGCGCGTTCGGCCGCCTTCGCACGTAACACCGAACGGATCCAGACCGCGAAGTCGTCGTCCGCGGCGAGTCGCGGACCCAGATGATCCGCCAGGTTCACGGCGGCCTCGCGCTGCGCGAGGTCCCAATCCTTCCATCGCTGCATGAGCCCCTGGCGGAGCTTTCCCCGGAGCGTCTCCGATCCCTCCAACTCGGATCGGTTCGTGATCGCGTCCAGCGTGCCGTGAGGCGCCTCGGCCGGCGCTTCGAGGACGCGGTCGATGAGCGCGCTCGCGATGTTCTCCGTATCGACGACCATGTACAGAGGCGGCACGTGCGACATCGCGCCGGCGTCCTGCAGCTGCTTGTACCGGCGCAGGAGGAGGCCGAGCCGGTCGGGGGTCCAACGCAGAGCCCCACCCTGGTGCCGTTCGAGTCCTTGGACGAGCTCGTTGAGCTCCTTCTCTCCGAGTCCGTCCGTGGCGGCGAGCGCGGAGTCCAAGGTATCCTCGCGTGTGCACGAACCGACGCATCGAGCGGCGAACCCCCGCAACTGGGATTCGTCGAGTGTCCGCGTCCAGTCGAGCAGCAGCTGCCGGGCGCGCTCCGCCTCCGGTTCCCTCCCGCGTGCGGCGTTCTCCACCACCGACATCAGGCGCCCCCGCGCCTGCACGTCGCCGCCACCTTCGATGATGCGAGGGACGAGCCGCAGGACACCTCCCCAGAAGTCGCGCGGGAGCGGCTGATTGGCGTTGTAGCTGAAGTTGCCGCTGACCTGGACGACCTGCTCCAAGGCCCGCGCCGCGGCGTCGAGGTCCTTCTCCGGGGCCCAGGAGGCGGCCACGACCAGGGCCCCCTGCAGGGAGTACGAGTACGCGTTGACCTGTCTCACCTGAAGCCCAGCGATCGCCTTCTCGGTACCCTCGGCCAGGGCCTTGGCGGCGCCGGGGTCCTTCCACTCGCCGCGCTGGAGTCGGGACAGCACCTCGTACCAAGCCCCCGAGGGCCCGGCCCTGAGCACGTGCAGCACCAGTTCGTCCGGCGCGTCCCCCTGGTCGAGGAGCGTGCGAAGCGCCTTGCGGGGGCTGTACTCGGCCGCCTGGCCGGCCGTCGCGTCCGCGGCCTCGACGAACGCGACGAGTTCCTCGACCGACGGATGCCCGCCGGGGCGTTCGAGCACCGCGTCGAGAAGCTCCGACGGCTGGCGGCGGTCGGCCCGGAAGAGCGCCAGGGCGGCCTCGGGGCCCCGGGTCGCCGTGGCGATCAGCATGGCGGTCTCCCCCTCTTCCGGGAGCGCGGCGCGGAGCGCCTCCGCCCTCTCCTCGGGGAGCGTCAACAACGTCGTCCACGCCTTCTCGCGGTGCTGCCAGACGGAAGTCTCGAGCATCGCGTCGGCCGGCGGAACCTCGCCCAGTTGCAGCAGGAGCGCCACGACCCACGCGCGGAGCGTGTCGTTCGTCGTGTCGACGTGGCGGCGGAGCGCCGGCCTCGCCGCGTCGCCGATCGTCAGGAGCTCCTTCTCTTCCGCCGGGCTCCCGGTCTTCGGGTCGTAGCGCTTCGTTCCGAGCGCCAGCACGAGATCCACGACCTTGGCCTGGAACTGGGGACTGTAGCGATAGCGCTCGTACCACTCGTCGAAGGAGCCCTCGAGGTCCTCCGCGGTCCAGGCATCCATGCGCCGCCGCGCCTCCTGCTGCAGCGCCGTCTCGCCGGGATACGTCTCGGCGAGCGTCTGGAAGACGTGGATCGCCTCCTCGGTCCGCCCGAGTCGTTCGAGCACGACGCCCTTGCGGAAGAGCGCGAGCGCCTTGACGGCGTCGGACCCCGCGAGGTGCTGGACCTTCTCGTAGAGCTCCAGGGCGTGGGCGAGATCCCCGGATCCGGTCTCCGACCACCAGGCCTCGCGGTACGCGCGGCCGGCGGCCGAGTCTTCCGCCGCGACGTCGCCCGCGAACGCGGGCGCGGCGACGAAGAGTAGCGAGCAGCAGCGAGAGGATGATCGTCTTCATGGAGACGAGCATGTCCGCCGGCCCGGCCCCCGTTGTCATTCCCCTGTAAGAACCCGCTTGTGGGTGCCGTCGCAGAGTGGCTTCTTGTTCGAGTGGCCGCAGCGGCAGAGGGCGCCCTTGCCTCCGCGAAAGGCCATCATGCCCTCGACGCCCTGCACGTCGAAGGCGCCCTCGAGGATCAGCGGACCGTTCGCGCGCAGGCGCACGACGAGCGGCCCCTCGGCCGGCGTGCCGTTGATCGCGACCGAGGTGACCTCGCCCACGCGGCCATCGTCCCGAAAGTCCGCCTCCGTGTGGGAGCCGTCGCAGAAGGGCTTGTTCCCCGAGGAGCCGCAGCGGCAGAGCGCCAGGCGCGGCCCTTCGAAGAGGACGTGGCCGTCCGCGTCCTCGAGCCGAACCTCGCCGCGGAGGACCAGCGGGCCGTTCGCCTCGACGGTCACGGCGTTGCGGCCCGGCACCGCCTCGTCCTCGCCGCCGTCCTTCCGCCTGTACGTCAGGGCACCGGTGGGGCAGTGCTCCACCACCGCGGCGACGGCGTCGGCGTCGGCCGCGTCGGGATCGACCCACGGCCGCTTCTCGGTGTCGAACACCCGCGGCAGGCCCCGCACGCACTCCGCGGCGTGGATGCAGCGCGAGGCGTCGTAGCGGACGGTGATGTCCTTGCCCTCGTAGGGGCGCTGGTTCTGGTCCATCGTCGGTTCCCGTGGCCCGGGGGGATCCTACCGGCGGGCCGGGCCACCGGGTCGAGGGCCGATCCGCTCGTCAGGAACCACCCTCAACGTTTCCTTCATCGCGCGACCCGGAGCCGGGAGCGTCCGTTCGGTCGCCCTCGAAGCGATAGCCGAGCCCCGGGACGGTGAGGATGTGCCGGGGCTTCTCGCCGGCCCGCTCGATCTTCTTCCTCAGGCGCATGATGTGGAAGTCGACGGTCCGTGTCGTGGGGTAGCGATCGTACCCCCAGACCCGATCGAGCAGCTCGTTCCGGTCCACGGCCCGTCCGGCGTTCAGGGCGAGGTAGCGCAGCAGCTCGAACTCGAGCCGCGTGGTGGCGATCTCCCTCCGCCCCTCGAGGAGCTTGCGGGCGGCGAGGTCGAGGTGGAACCGCCCGAAGGCGATCCGGCGCGCGTTGGGCGCGGCCTCGTGCGGCCCGCGGGCGAGGACGTTCTGGATGCGCGCGAGGAGCTCTCGCAAGTGGAAGGGCTTCGTGATGTAGTCGTCCGCGCCGCCCTCCAACCCCTCGACCCGGTCCTCGGCCAGCCCCCGGGCGGAGAGCACGATGACCGCGGCCGGCCGAGGCGATCGCCTGACGGCGGCGAGCACGTCGAGCCCCTCGCCGTCGGGCAGCCGCCGGTCGAGGATCACGAGGTCGGGCGCGCCCGCGAGCGCCGCGAGGCCCTCCTCGCGGGTCGCGGCGCAAGAGACGCGATAGCCCTCCGCCTCCAGCCGCTCGCAGAGCCCGTCCCGGAGCGGCGCCTCGTCCTCGACGATCAGGATCTTCTTCTCGGTCACGCGGTGCCATCCTCCGCGCCGCCGCCGGGCAGGCGAAGGACGAAGACGGTCTCCCCGTCGGACGCCGCGAGCCGCAGGCTCCCCCCCATCGCGCGGGCGAGCTCGCGGGAGAGCGCGAGACCGAGACCGGTCCCCCGGACGCTCGTCGCACCGCTCCCGCGGCGGAACCGGTCGAACACGGCGTCCCGCTCCCCGGCGGGAATGCCCGGCCCGTCGTCGGCGACCTCCACGCACGAACCGTCGCCCTCCGCCACGAGCCGGACGCGGAGCCGTCCCGGAGATCCGTCGCGCGATGGCCGGCCGTGGCGCCACGCGTTGGAGAGCAGGTTCGCGAGGATCCGGGAGGTCGCGTGCGGATCGGCGAAGACCCCCACCTCCCCCGCCGGCGCGTCCACCGCGAGCGCCACGCCCTCGCGCTCGGCCAGCGTCTCGTAGGGAAGCACCGCTTCGCGCACGGCCGCGCCGAGGTCCATCGGCTCGCTCTCCAGCCGCCGCCGACCCTGGGTCAGGGCCTCGAAGTCGAGCAGGTCCTCCACCAGCGCGGCCAGGCGGGCGCCCTCCGCCCGGACCACCCGGGCCAAGCGGGCTCGCTTCTCCGGCGCCGCCGTGCCCTCGGCGAGCAGGTCCGTGTGGAGGAGCACGCTCGCAAGCGGGGTCCTCAACTCGTGGCTCACGTTGGCCACGAACGCGTCCCGCAGCCGCCCCGCCGCCCGCTCGCGGACGACGGCCCGGCGCACGAGCAGCAGCCCCACCACCATCAGCGCGAGCAGCGCACCGACGCCGCCGAAGGTGAGCGCCCGGCGCACGTGACGACCGGCCTCGAACGCCGCTTCGTCGAGGTGGTCGACGACGTAGCGCGGGGTGACGCCCAGCGGCCCCGGGACCGCCCCCGTCTCGCGCCCGGCGACCGCCTCCCCTGGCGCCAGCACCCGGACCACGAGCCGCCCCCACGGCCGCGCCGCGACCCGACGCGCGAGGTCCGCCCGCAGCGCGTCGGCGCCGACCCGCGCGACGAGCGCCGCCCCGTGCCCCAGGTCGGCGCGGAGCGGCGACGAGCCCTCGCCCGCCGCCACCGGCAGGAGCGCCGGCGGGACGGCCCCTTCGACGCCACCCCGCCGGAGGAGCCGCGCCCCCCGGCGGCGCTCCTCGGGCGTCAGCGGCGCGGCGGCGACGAGTCCTTCCCGCCACCGGCGCGCCAACTCCTCGAGCGCGGCGCGATCCCCCCCGTCCGCGGCGAGGAGCAGCCGCCGCATGCGCGGCCGCGCGCTGGCCGCCCGCTCGACCTCCCCCAGGCCGCGCTCCAGCGTGCGGAGCCCGGCGAGCGGTTCGTCGCCCCCCCGGACGAGCGCTTCCCGGGCGCGCGCCCACGCCTCCAGCCCGCCGCCGGGCGCCTTCGCCGCGACCTCCCGCCAGAACGCCGCCGCCGCCGCCGCGCCCCCCCCGCCGAAGCGCAGGCGGTCCGCCTCCCGGGCGAGGTCGAACGCGAGCCGGTCCCGCGGGAGGTCCGAGGCGGGGCGGTCCGGATCGAAGGGGACGGGCCAGAGGGCTTTCGCCGCCGCGCCTTCCAGGCGGACGTCCCGCAGGGCCGGGAGGTCGCTCGCGGGCGGGAGACGAGCGAGGGCGGCCATCATTCCGTCCGGGATCCCGCGGGCGGGCAGGAGGGTCTTCGCGGCCACCGCGAGAACGCCCAGCCGCGCGGCGAGGCCGCGCTCCAGCGCCGCTCCCTCCTCGCGGATGGCCTGGCGGAGCCTCGACCGCCCGTCCTCGATCTCCGCCTCGATCCGGGCGCGCGTCGCCTCCTCCCAGGCCGCCGCACCGCGCCCGCCGAGCCACGCGAGGATCCCCGCGGGCACGAGGACGAGCACCGCGAGGAGCAGGGTCAGGACACGCAGGCTGCGCACCCGGGAAGGATGCCCGCGAGGTCCCCCCCCGTTGTGAGGAGCGTGTCAGGCGGAGCAGGACGCGACGATGGGCCGCCCCGACGGGGCGGCAGCGTCAGGGCCCTCACCCGCTTCGCGCGGGTACGCGGCGAGCGGGCGCGGGGGTCGGGGTCGGCCGCGGCGGCTGGAAGTAGGAGCGCACCGGGGGCGCGGGCGCCGACGTCGGGGCGGGCGCGGCGTAGGCGTACGAGGGCTCCGGCCTTCGCCGCGGCGCCGGAGCGGCCGCCACGGGAGGCCGCCGTACGGGCGCGTAGGTCGCGACGGGGCGCGGCGTGCGCGGCGCGCCGAAGTTCCCCGTCCAGTAGTCCCCGACGCGGCTGAAGCCCACCTCCGAGAGGTCGCGGTCCACGAGGATCGCGCGATGGTCGGGGCTGTTCATCCATCCCTCGACCACGGCTTCGGGCGTCTTGTAGCCCCACGCGACGACCTCGCCGAAGCAGCGGCCGTCGTAGCCGGTCAAGCGGATCCGCTGGATCAGCGTGCGGCGGTTGGGATCGGGCGAGCCGTGCCCCATGTAGCCGTGGCGGTACTGCTCGTGGCTGTGCTCCGCGGCCGCCAGGCGCAGGCGCTCGTTCCAGGCGAGCGGCCGGAGCCCCCGCGCCCGGCGGATCCGGTTCACCTCGACGTAGACCTTCTGCTCATCGAGGTTCGGACCGGCGGCGATCGTCGTGGGCAGGTCGTTCGCGCCGCACACGGGCGGTGCCGTGGGCGGGGCCACGGCGGCGGGCGGACAAGGCGTGGGCGGGCACGGCGCGGGCGCGCAGGACGTACGCGGGGAAACCGGGGCCTGGCACGGCGCCGAGGTCGTGGTGTCGGGACGCTGCTGGTAGCTCCCGGCGACCCGCGGGCTGCGGTCCCAGAAGCTCTGGGAACACCCCGCAAGCCCGAGCAGGACCAGCCCGATCATCGCGCGGCGCATCCGTGGCCCTCCCGCCTCCGAACGCCTTGTCGGTCGGTCCCCCGCGGCGCCTCCTTGAGCCTCGACGGCCCCGCGACGCCCCGGAGCCGAACGCGCACCGTACGCCCGGTCGGCGCTTCGTCACGCGTTCGGTGCCTCCGGTCCCGGGGGACGGGTCGCGGCGCACGTCGATTCGGACGAAACGCACCCCCTTGCCGCGCCGACCTAGGACAGGAGGGACCGCGGGACGGTCCCCGGGAGCCCCGTCCGCGTGCAGGCCAAGCGCTCCTCCCTGGTCATGAAGTTCGGCGGGACCTCCCTCGGTTCGCGGGAGCGGATCGACACCGTCGTCCACCTCGTCCGCGCCGCGCTCCCCGAGGATCCGATCGTCGTCTGCTCGGCCCACGCCGGCGTGACCGACCTCCTCCTCCACGGCGCGCACGAGGCGGCCGCGGGACGGCCCGACCTCGGCCCGGTGACCCGCCGCGAGGAGGAGGTGCTCTCCTCGCTGGGCCTCGACGCGTCGCTGGTGCGCGACGATCTCGACCGGCTCGAGCAGATGTACCGCGGCCTCGCGCTGCTCGGAGAGCTCACGCCGCGGAGCCTCGACGCGATCGCGGCGTTCGGCGAACGGATGTCGGCCAAGGCGATCGCCGCGCTGCTGCGCCGCCGGCGCATTCCGGCGACGGCCGTCGAGGCCGACGCAGCGGGGCTCGTGACGGACAGCCGGTTCCAGCGGGCGAACCCGCTGCCGAAGTCGTACGCGAACCTCAAGAAGGCGCTCCAGGCGGTCTCGGGCGTCCCCGTCGTGACGGGCTTCATCGGGAGGGACGGCGAGGGGAACGTCACGACGCTCGGCCGTTCCGGATCCGACTTCACGGCGACGATCGTCGGGCGCGCGGTGGGCGCGAAGGAGGTCCAGATCTGGACCGACGTGAGCGGCGTGCTGACGGCCGACCCGCGGATCGTCCCCGACGCGCGTCCCGTGGAGTCGCTGTCCTACGCGGAGGCAAGCGAGCTCGCCTACTACGGGGCCAAGGTGATCCACCCCTCCACGATCCAGCCGGCCGTCGAGAAGGGGATCCCCGTCCGCATCCTGAACACGTTCCGACCGGAGGCGCCCGGGACGCGCATCGAGCCGCCCAGGCGGCGCACGCGGTCGGGCGCACCTCCGCACGTCGCGAGCATCGCGAGCAAGCGAGGCATCCACCTCCTGAACATCGTGTCCGGGCGCATGCTCGGACAGTCCGGCTTCATGGCGTCGATCTTCGAGTCGTTCCGGCGCCGCGACGTCGTCGTCGATCTCGTCGCCACCAGCGAGGTGTCCGTGACGGTCTCGGTGGACGAGGCCGACGCGCTGGAGGCCGTCGTCTCCGACCTCGGCGAGATCGCGGACATCCAGGTGGAGGAGGGAAACGCCCTGATCGCCGTCGTGGGCGAGCGGATGCGCGAGGCGCACGGCCTCGCCGGCACGGTGTTCCGGGCCGTGGGGGACCAGGGCGTCCCGCTACGCGCCATCTCCTACGGCGCGACGAAGACGAACCTCCAGATGGTCGTGCCCGAGCCCCAGTTGGAGACCACCGTCCGCGCCCTCCACGCCGCGCTCTTCCCGCCCGAGACGGCGTAGGGAGGGCCACTCCGCTCGCAGCGACGCAGCGGAGCCCGACGCAGCGGAGCCCGGCATCTTTGTTCGACATTCGCCGCAGCGCGCAGCGGAGCCCGGCATCCTTGTTCGACATTCGCAGCGCGTTCCGCTCGCGAGCGCGCAGCGGAGCCCGGCATCCTTGTTCGACCTTCGCGGCGCGTTCCACTCGCGTGGATGGCTGAGCAAGAAGACCCGGCACGCATCGCACCCCCGACCTGGTCGTGGGCGTTCGCAACGCGGTAGGCACGGACCTCGCACTCGCTACGGCGGACGGCGTGGGCGTCGCGGAGCGCAAGGAGCGCACGGCGCGCCCGGTTTCGTAGGCCGGTCGGCGCGCGATGGGACAGCCCGAAGTCACGGTCCACTCGGAGGCTACGCCGACCGGTGGTCCCGGTTCCCCGTCCACGGGGTGTCCTGGTGCGTCGCTCGGGTTCGAGGCCAAGGCGCGAGGAGGAGGCGACCCCGTAGGGTCGCCGACGACGAGCAACGCCGGCATCGGACGCGAGGGGCGTACGACCGATTCGTCAGGCGGCATCCCTCTCGCACGCCGGACGCGCCTCCATGGAGTCCTTCCGGCCCCGGACACGAGGGCCGCGCGATGCACGTCTGTTCGCGGGGAGTGCAGACCAGGGCGGGGGGCTACCGGCCGGCGGTGCCGCGGGCGGCCAGTGCCTCCAGGGCCGCGCGGGCGAGAGGGCCGTCGCCGGCGGAGGTCCGCGCGAGGAGCCGGCCGTTTCCGAGGAGCAGCGCCGTCGGCCGCTCGCCCACGGCCCAGCGCAGGGCGATGGCCCTCGCGCCCTCGTCCGCGTCCACCACCACGGGGAGATCGCCCTTGGCGCCGGCGTCGCGCAGCATCGCGCGGCGCGTCTCCTCGGGAAGGAGCGCGCCCGTCTCCCGGTCGGACCACGCGGCGCGCGGAACGACGAGGGCGAGCCGGAGCGGTTCGTCCCTCAGCGCGCGGTGGAGCGAGGAGGCGACGGCCACGGTCGCCGCGCCGTCGGCCGTGGAGGGGTCGGCGAAGACGAGCAGCCACCGGCCGGTCCGGATGGCCGCGCGGGCGTCGTCGTCCTCGGCATCGAGGATGCGGAAGGGCGCGGCGTCGCGCTCGTCGCCGGCGGGGGGAGGCGGAAAGCGGGAGGCGGGCCCGGGTTCGAGGTCGCCGCTCCCGGGCAGGCCGGCCTCGGAGGTGCCGCCCTCCGGGGTGGGCCTCGTCGCGCCCTCCTCGTGCGCGAGGAAGCCCGCGACCAGCAGCCCCAGCAGGAGGAGGCCCAGCACGAAGGACGCCCCGAAGAGGACACGGCCGCCGCGGTCGTCGAGCGGCTCGGGCGAGGGGATCCGGTTCGCAGCGGCGGGCGGGCGGACGGGCGCCGACCGCTCGGGCGGCCGCGCGGGCCGCGGCGGCGGCGCCGTCGTCACGTGGATCGGCCCCTGCTTCCCGGCGGGCGCCTTCCCGGCGGGCGAGGCGGCCTCCTGCGGCCGCTTCGGGAGCGGTGGCGGAAGGGTGGCCTTGACGGGCGGGCGCGGTCGGCGCTCGGGGAGGGCGCCGGGCCGGCCCGCGAGCGCGGCGTGCTTGGCCTCCCGCTCGTCCGCCTCGCGCTCCAGGCGCATGTTGCGCAGCCGGCGGTAGTCCGGGACGAGGTCGCGCTTCTCGAGGTTGAACGTGCTCGGGTCGATCGTCGGTTGGGGACCGCGGCGCTCGGCGATGGCGGCGTCCACGTCGCTCTCGGGGACGGCGCGGGGCGCGTCCCGCCGGGCCGCCGGCCGGCGCACGAGTCGGAAGCCGATCGTGCCGTTTCGCGTCTCGGGCGGCGAGCCCTGGGCGAACCACCCCTTCGAGTACAGCGCGAAGTCGAACCACGAGCCGCCGCGCAGCACGATGCCGCCGCCCTTCGCGGGCGAGTGCGTCATCTCCCAGGCGTTCCCGCAGAGGTCGTGGACGCCCTCGGGGGTGACGTTCATCGGGTACCACGGGACGGGCGTGGTGGTCTTGAGCCCGAGCCGGGCGGTGTTCGCCTCGGTCGGCTCCGTCTCGTCGCCCCACGGGTAGAGGCGGCCGTCGGTCCCGCGCGCCGCGCGCTCCCACTCGTCCTCGTAGGGCAGGTCCTTGCCCTTCCAGCGGGCGTAGGCGAGGGCGTCGAAGTAGTCCACGCCGACGACGGGGTGGTCGGAGAGCTCGTCGGGCATCCGGCCGTCCGGCCAGTAGAGCGGCGGGCGATGGCCCGTCGCCTCGACGAACGCCTCGTAGTCGGCGTTCGTGACGGGGTAGCGGTCGATGCGGAACCCGGCGATCTCGCGGGACGCCCCCTCCTCGCCCGCGAGGAAGGGACCACCGGCGATCGCCACCTCCTCGTCGGGGGTCCGGGCGCGCGGCGCGCCGGCTCGCTCGTTCACGGGAACCCGCGCGATGGGCGGCGGGAGGTGATCCTCGGGACCGGGACGATCGGGACGTTCGTAGGGGCGCCGGGGTTCGAGCTTCGGCACGTCGGCGAGCGCCCCCGTCTTGTCGAGGCGGATCGGAGGCTGTTCCGACTCCTCCATCTCGTGCTCGCCGAAGAGGGCGTCGAGGGCGTCCTGCGCGGCGTCGTGGCCGGGCTCGGCGGGGCGGTCCGGATCCCTCTCGTCGGATGCGTCGCTCACGGCGGCGGAGTCTACTTCAAGCGACCGCCGCGACCGGGCTACGGTCCGGCGCCCGGGCGACCGATCCGACAAAATGGAGGTCTGCCCCCTCCGGGGCGCCCCCCCCGGAGGCCTGCCCATGTTCCGCGCCACGACGGCCCTGCTGCTCGTTCTCGCCCTCGCCCTCCTCCCGGCGTGCCAGATGAACGAGCGCATGTCGGGGGCCGCGTTCGGCGCCGGAGGCGGCGCGCTGCTCGGCGGGCTCGTCTCGGGGAACGCGGTGGGCGTCGTCCTCGGCGGCATCGCCGGCGGCGTGGCGGGCTACGTCGTGGGCGACTACCTCGCCGACCGCCGGGAGCGCGGCCTCTCGCCTTGCTACCAGCCGCCGGCCCAGCCCCAGCCCTGCGCGCCGCAGCCGTGCGCGCCCCAGCCCTACGCGACCCAGCCCTACGCGCCGCAACCGTACACGCCCCAGGCCTACGCCCCGCCGGCCTCCCCGTCGGCGGCCCATGGCGCGCCGCGCGTGGGCGGCGTGAGCGCGGTGGACCCGAACCGGGCGGCCGCCGACGCCTGGGTCGTACGGGGGCGGCGAGCCCTCACGGCCGACCGGGCGGGGGCGGCCTACCGGGAGGCCCTGCGCCTCGACCCCGACCACGCCGAAGCGTGGTACCTCCTCGGGCTCCAGGCCGAGGCCGCGGGCCGCCGGCCCGAGGCCCGGCAGGCGCTGGCCCAGGCGCTGGAGTGCGACCCGTCGCACGCCCGCGCCCGCCGTGCGCTCTCCGAACTCGGCCGGTAAGGGCCCGTCCGTGAAGGACGGTCGCCCTTTCCACGCGCCTCCACGCCGCCTGCGGCCCTTCCTCCGTCGTGAATGCTCCAGCGTAGCCGGCGCTTGGCCTGAAGGATCCGCTCCCTCCTCACGACCCCATCCGACGCGAAGGCGAGCGTCCTTCCCAACGCTCCTTCCCGGCCAGGCCCTAGCCTGGCCGGCACGACCCGCGAAGCGCGCGACGTGACGGCCCGAAGCCGTGGACCGTCAAGGAGCGACGGGGCGATGCCGGTCTCGTTCCCCGTCCACGGGGTGTCCTGGTGCGGAGCTCGGGTTCGAGGCCGAGGCGGGCGGAGAAGGCGACCCCGTAGGGTCGCCGACGACGAGCAACGCCGGCATCGGGCGCGAGATGCGTACCAGGGCCGCGCGATTCAACGCCCGTTCGTGGGTCGTGCAGGACACGAGGCGGCCGGCCTACCCCTTGGGTCGGAGCACGACCCTCAGGCCTTGCTCGCCGCCGCGGAGCCCGTCCATGCGCACGCCGCGATAGCCCCCGAGGCTCACGCGGAGCGCGTAGGTGCCCGCCACGAAGCCCGTGAGACGGAAGAGGCCGTTCGCCCCGGTGCGGGTGGCCCGGCTCACGTGCTTGCCGTCGTGGTCCACCCCGCTGACCCGGACGAGCGCCCGGGCGAGCGAGTGGCCGTCCGTCGAGGCGACGTGTCCGGAGACGACGAGGCCCGGGTCCAGTTCCAGGGTGACCTGGACCTCCTCGTCCCCGGCGGCGAAGTCCTCCACGCGCGGGGTCGCCGGCCGGTAGGCGGCGTGGCCCGGCTCGAGCGTCCAGCGGCCGGGGATCAGGTGCGGCGCGAAGAAGCGCCCGTCGCCGTCCGTGCGGTAGCGGCCCGAGGTCCGGCCCGTCGGCTCGCCGTCGGGCCGGACCGTCACCGTGGCGCCGGCGACCGGCGTCCCGAGCGCGCGGTCCACGACGCGGCCCGCGAGCGCGATCGTCGCGCCCAGCACGAGGTCCAGGGGCTTCCGCGGCAGGTTGGTCGTGTTCACGCCCACGGGCGTCGCCTCGAGCGTTCCCAGCGCCGCGCGGACCCGGACGGTGGTCTCGGGCGGTAGGTCCGCGATGCGCCAGCGGCCGTCGCCGTCGCTCCACGCCTCCAGCGTGCGCCCGGCGCGGGTGGCGGCCCGGAGCAGCCCGCCCCCGCCCGTGATCCAGACGCGCGCGCCCGGCGCGGGTTGGCCGTCGGCGTGGGTCACCGACCCGGAGACGGCGAGCGTCTCCACGACCTGGAAGTCGTAGGGGAACGCCTCGCCCGGGGCGAGCGCAGGCACGTCCACCCGCAGATCCTTCTCCGCGAACCACCCGTCGCTCATCACGACGACCTCGTGGCGCCCCGGCACCAGCCCGGCGATCTCGTAGTGCCCGCTCTCGTCGGTCGTCGCGTCGAACGCCGCGCGCCGCTCGCGGACCCGGAGTGCGAGGGAGGAGACGGGCTCCCCATCGGGCCCGCGGACGTCGCCGGCGAGGCGGAGCCCCTTCTGGAGAGCCACCTCCAGCGTCGCCTCGTGCCCCTGCTGCAGCGGCGCGAGGGTGCGGTAGACCGCCTTCGCCTTCTGGGGGGACGGCCAGGCGGCGTAGCCCTGGGCAACCACCGAGATCGACCGCACGCGCTCCCGCGGAACCCACACCTCGAAGGTCCCGTCGGCCCCCGCGGTCGCGCTCGCCGACGCCCAGACCCCGACGCGCCCGGGCGCGGGGGCCAGCGCGCAGGAGATCTCGATCCCGGCCCCCTCGACCGGGGCCCCGGTCGCCCCGTCGGTGATGCGCCCGGACAGGCGCACGCCCGGAGGGACGTCGATGGCGATGTCCTGGTCCGTCCGCGCGTCCACGCGGCGGCGGATCCCCTCCCCCTCCGGGAGGGTGGCCTGGAGGTCGTAGAAGCCCTGCACCACCTCCTCGAAGACGGCGGCGCCCATCTCGTCGGTCGGCCCCTGCGCCCCGCCGATGCCCGCGCGCGGGACCAGGGCGACGACGGCTCCCTCGACGCCGTGCCCGTCGCGGAGAAGGTGGATCGCGACGGTCACGGCCTCGAGCAGTACGAATTCGCCGTCCGTCCCGCTGGCCCCGTCGATCGTGCGCACGCGGAGCGCGAGGGCCCCGAGGCCGGCGGCGCGGATGAGCAGGCGGTAGCGCCCCGGGGGCACCGGCAGCCGGAAGCGCCCGGTGGTGTCCGCCTCGGCGTCGTAGCTCCCCCCCTCGCCCTCCAGGTGGATCGTCGCGCCCGCGGCCACGCGACCGTCGGAGGAGACGACCGTGCCGCCGAAGGGCACCGTGGGAACGCCCCGGGCGCCCGCCGCGCCCGCCGCGGCGCCGCCCGCTGCGGCGATCGCCCCCTCCCCGCCCGGGGCCCCGACGCGGTGCGCCCCGACGAGCCGGCGGCCCTCGCCCTCGTCCGCCTCCCCCGGGGAGGTCGTGCGGGGGGCCGACGCCGCGCCCCCGGGCCCGCCGCCTCCCCGATCCGGGCCGCCGCCGCCGGTCGGCAGCCACCCGGCGTCGTGCATCAACCAGAGGACGACGGCCAGGGCCAGCAGGGGCACCAGCACGGTGAGGCGTCGGGCGGCCACGGGCTCGAATTCTGCCCCCCCCGCTGCCGGATGGGCTCGGGAAGGCCCAGAGCGTCGTCCTTCCACGGGCGCGCGACCAGGAGGAGGGCGGCACCCAGCACCACCCAGCCGAGGAAGCCGTCGTAGACCTTCTTCGTGCCGGTCCAGGCGGTGATCGGCGGCACGCGATCCGTGAGCGCGCCGTAGCTGTAGAGCACGCAGATGGCCGCGGCGTGGATCCCCACGGCGGTGGAGAGCGTCTTCGTGCGGCGATACGCCGCGGTCAGCAACAGGCTGAACAGGGCGAGCCCGACGATCTTCGGGAAGGCGTAGGCGGGATCGACGAGCCGGCCCACCCACAGGCCGAGCACTTCCAGCACGCCGGCGCGGGTGGCCGGCGCCGCGTCGGCGCCCTCGCGCACGCTGAACGTGTGGAGCACGGCGTAGACGAGGGCGACGAGGAGGGCCGCCGCGCGCGGCCCCAGGAAGCGCTGGAACCGGCGGTCCATCCAACCGCGGAAGAACCACTCCTCGAGGAGGGCGATCAGGAACCCCGCGCCGAGGAACCGCAGCACCCGGGTCACCGCTTCCGCGGCCTGCAGCGGGTGCTCCCACACCAGCCAGCCGAGGGCGTACTGCAGCGCGAGGAGGGCGACCGCGACGAGGAAGGTGAGCCCGTAGCCGAGCAGCACGGCGCGCGCGCGGGGCTTGCCGTAGCTCCAGGGCGTGCCGTCGCGCCAGGGACGCAGGCGCGCGAAGAGCACGAGCAGGAACGGCACGAACACCACGTAGCGAACCGTGCGGTCGAACCGTTCGGGATTGCCCACGCCCGCATCCACGAGGGAGCGGTGGAGGGGCGGGGCCACCAGGTAGGCGAGGCCGATCAGCACCGCGAGCAGGCCCAGCCAGGGGAGGAGGAGCGGGAGGGCCCTGCGCATCGCGTGGCGAGTATAGGGCTCGGGGTCCCCGGCCCGCGTGCGAGCCAGTGTGCGGTGTGCCGGACGTTCCCATCCATGAGGCCGTGCGGCGCGCTGGCCTGGGGGCGATCGCCGCCAAGGGACACCCACGGGAGGTCGGGCGCCGAGGGGCGGCAGGGCGAGGAGGACGGGCGCGACGGCGAGCGCGCTCCAGAGGAAGCGACCCTCGTCGACCCCGCCGGCCGCCTCGGCCCCCCGGAGGCGCGGGTGGATCGCCGGAGCGAGGAGGGCCATGGCCGCGGCCGCGCCGAGGAGCAAGGCGAGGGCCCGACGGGGTCGGCCGAACGCGAGCGCGAGCGGCGAGAGCCCCAACCAGGGGAGGACCCCGGACGGCCCGACGGCCCCCCGGAGAAAGACCGGTACGGCGGCGGCGAGCGCGACCGCGACGCGGAAGGCGGCGATGACGGCGTCGCGCCGGTCCGCGGTGGCGGCGAGGACCGCGAGGAGCCCCACGCCCGCGAACACGGGGGCGAGGACGAGGAGCGGGCGCAGCCGGTCGGCGCGGGCGGGCCTACCCCACCGTCGCGGGCATGTTCGCGGCGCGGGCGCGCACCTGGCGCTGCTTGAGCGCGATGCGCCCGACCTGCAGGGTGGCGAGCAGCGCGAGGACGACGGCCAGGCCGAGCGTCGCGAGCCCGATGGGGTCGATGTACGCAAAGGCCGGCGGCTGCTCGAAGAGGGTCGCGTGCAGCACGAGGATCACGAAGAGGGCGAGCAGGGCGTGGACCACGGACGCCGTGAGGCGGAGTCCCAAGGGCGCGCGGGCGAACGCCGGCCCGGCGGCGCCGGCCCCGACGAACACGAAGGGAAGGAGCATCGGTCCGAGGACGCGGTCGTTCGTGAAGAGCACCCAGGAGGGAATCACGAGCACGAACAGGCAGATCGCCAGGCGGGCGCCGCGGAGAAGGGGGGGAACGTGGTGGCGGGGGCCGCGCCTCAGCACGCGGACCAGTTCCATCGTGGAGAGCACCGCCAGCAGGAACATCAGGGCGACGAGCCCCGCCTCGACCAGCATCCACGTGTGGATCGTCCCGACGCGGAGGCGGTGGGCGATCTCGCCGATGTCGATGCGACCCACCAGCGCGATTCCTGCGTAACCCGAGAGGAAGGCGTCGGTCGCGGCGAGCACGGCGATCCGTCCCGCTCGGCCGTGGGAGAGAATGATGCCGACGGGACCGATCACGAGGACGAACAGGGCCGGCACGAGGAGCCACGCCGAGCGGTGCATCGGCGTCGCGATGTCCTCCGAGAGCGTGGCGGCGTCCTGAAGCCGACCCGCCGGGAGGACGCACGCGAACCAGAGCAGCGTCGTGCACGCGGAGATCGCGTAGGCGAGGCGCGTTCCGGAGCGGGGCTTGAGGGGGTCCGTCAAAGGTCTACGTCGTTCGGATCGACGCCGGGGCCGTAGGCGATCGGCCCTTCGCCCAACGCCTGCTCGGGATCGATCCGTTCGCCGCTCGGCTCGGCGAGTTCCTCGATCGGCAGCACGCCCCGCTCGGAGAGCGTCACCAGGAAGCCCACTTCGTCGGTCGTATCGATGTCTTCGACCTCCAGCTCCCGGCGGAGCCGTCGCGCGACGCCCTCCATGTAGCTCTTGACGTCGTGCCCCGGCGCGCCTTCCGCCCGCGCCATGAACGCGACGACCTCCTCCGCGGTCCCGAGGTACTGGTCCTCGCCGATGGTCACCCGATACAACACGCCCCCCACTCTACTCCTTGGGCGCAGATAGCGTTTCGGCGATACCGGCGTCCAGGGGCGTGCGGGGCTGCCAGGCGAGGATGCGCTGGGCCTTCGTCGTGTCGGCGAGGGAGTCGCGGACGTCGCCGGGCCGCGCGGGGACGTGCTGGGGGGGGATCACGGTGCCCACGGCCTCGCCGATCAGGCGGTGGAGCTCCAGGATGCTCGTGCGGCGGCCGCCGCCGCCGACGTTCATGACCTCGCCGGGCGCGTCGGGCGCGTCGGCGGCCTTCGCCACGGCGTCCACGGTGTCCTTCACGAAGGAGAAGTCGCGGGTCTGACCGCCGTCGCCGTGGATGGTGGCGGCGCGGCCCGCCCTCGCGGCCTCGACGAAGAGCGGCACGACGGCGGCGTACTGCGACGTCGGCGACTGCCGCGGGCCGAACACGTTGAAGAAGCGAAGCGCCACCGTCTCGAGCCCGAACGAGGCGTGGAAGGCCTTGAGGTAGCTCTCGCCCGCCGCCTTCGTCGCGGCGTAGGGCGAGCGCGGCGAGGTCGGCATCGTCTCCACCTTGGGTAGCACGGGGGTATCCCCGTAGACGGACGAGGACGACGCGAACACGACGCGGCGGACGCCCGTCTCGCGGGCGGCCATCAGCACCCCCAGCGTCCCCTCCACGTTCACGTCCGTCACGAGTTGCGGATCGGCGATGCTCCGCGCGACCGCGGCGAGCGCGGCGAGGTGGAATACCGCCTCGACGCCCTCGAGCGCCTCGCGAACGGTGTCGCCGTCCCGGATGTCGGCCTCGTAGAAGCGGACGTCGGCCGCGACGTGCGCCAGGTTCTCGATCCGGCCGGTGGAGAGGTCGTCGTAGACGACCACCTCGTGGCCGTCGGCGAGAAGCCGGTCCACCAGATGCGATCCGATGAAACCGGCGCCGCCGGTCACGCAGGTCTTCATGCCTCCCTCCTCCCGGCGCCCGCCGCCGCGCGGGGCCGTCCCGTTCCGAAGACGTAGTCCCACACCGGCTGAGTCACCCCGAACATCCGCGTCGGGTACTTGTGGTGGTGCGTGAGATGGTACGCCTTGAGGAACTTCCCCCACCGCGACTTCGGACGGCCGTGATGGGTGTAGTAGTGCGTCATGTCGTAGACGATGTAGCCGACAAGGAGCCCCGACATCGCCGCGAGCGCCCGCGCGAGCGGCGCGGCCAGCGCGAGCCCGAGGCACGCGGCGTACAGGAGCAGGAAGATCGGCACGGCGATCCCCAAGGCGGCCAGGGGCGGGAAGACGAGGCGCGTCCGGTCCCACGGGTCGAGGTGGTGGATCCCGTGCGCGAGGAAGTGGAGCCGGCGCCCGAACGACGACCGGGGCCTGTAGTGGAAGATGAACCGGTGGAGGGCGTACTCCAACAGGGTCCAGAGCACGAGCCCGAGCCCGGCCGTCGCGAGGAAGGCGAGGACGGGGAGGTGGAGGACGAACAGGGTGGCGAGGGCCATCGCCGCGGTGATCGGCACCCACACGACCAGCACCAGCCACCACGGGATGTGGCTCATCGCCTCGAGCCGGTCGCCCTGGAAGATCCTCAGGCTCCCGTTCGGCTTGATCGCGCGGTGGATCCAGGCGTCGTAGCGGGCCCCGAGCCCCCCCACCTGGCCCAGCAGCGGCGCCGTCAGATCGGGCGAACCGGGCGCGTCCATGATCGTGGGTCCTCCGTCGCGGGTGCCGGGACGGCCTGCGAGTGTACCCTTGCCCCGCCGGGGAGGGAGTCGCCTTGGGCGAGCGCACCCAGAACGCCGATCCCGTCACGACGTGCACGCTCCACTGCGGGGCGCGGTGCTGCCGGTACATCACGGTGTCCGTGCCGGCTCCCCGCAGCCACGCGGACTGGGACGAGTTCCGGTGGTGGCTGGCGCACCAGGGCACCATGCTGACGAAGGACGACGACGGCTGGATGCTCCACGTCCAGACTCCCTGCGGCAATCTGGGTCCGGGGAACCTCTGCCGCGTCTACGAGAACCGCATGACGGCGTGCTCCGAGTACGAGTTCCACACCTGCGAGTACCACGTGGACGTCCCCTTCGACCTGGAGCTGAAGACCGAGGAGGACCTCGCGGCCCACCTCGAGAAGAAGCGCCTGAAGCGCGGCCGCGCGGTGGCCCGTGCGATCCGCCGCGCCCACCGGAGGGGCGTGTGACGATGCCCCGCCCCGCGGCCTTCCTCCTTCCCCTCGCCGCCCTCCTCGGCGCCTGCAGCACCCAGCGCACGATCACGATCCTGAGCGATCCCCCCGGCGCGACGGTCTGGATGGACGGCAAGGACCGCGGCACGACGCCCGTGACCCTCCCGTTCGTCTACTACGGCGACGCCGAGGTCCGCCTGGAGAAGGAGGGGTACCAGTCGATCGCAGCGGTGCTGGAGATCCCCACGCAGATCGACGGCTACCCCTACGTGGACCTGCCCTTCGAGTTGACCGTCCGCCACCGCGGGTTCCAGTGGCGGGCGACGCTCCCGCCGCTCGCGCGGGAACATCCCAAGCCGGAGGTCGCGGCGCTGCTCGACCGCGCGAAGACGTTCCGCGAACGCACGCGCCGCGAGGCGGATCCTTCGGAGTTGCGCGCCCCGCCGCCCGAGGATCGGAGCCCCGCCCCCCGGGCTCGTCCCGTCGAGGAGCCTCCGCCGCTCGTGCGACCGGTCCGGGGCGGGTGATGGCACCGGCGGGCCTCGACGGCGCGAAGGTGCTCGTGCTCGGCCTGGGGCGCTTCTCGGGGGGCGTCGAGACGGTCCGCCACCTCCGCCGGGAGGGCGCCGAAGTCCTCGTCTCGGACGCGGCACCGCGGGAGACGTTGGAGGACTCGGCCCGCGAGGTCGAGGCCCTCGGCGCGCGCCTCGCGTTCGGCGTCCAGACCCCCTCGCTGCTGGAGGGGCGCGACCTCGTCGTGGCGAACCCGGCGATCCCCTTCGACCACCCCGTGCTCGTCGCGGCCGCGGAGCGGGGGATGCGGATCACCACGGAGGTCAACCTCTTCTTCGCGGCGGTCCGCGCTCCGGTCTTCGGCGTGACGGGCACGAAAGGGAAGTCCACCACCGCGACACTGCTGGCGGCGATGCTCCGGGAAGCCGGGCGCACGGTGCACCTCGGCGGCAACGTCGGGCGGGCGCTCGTGGCCGAGGCCGGGCGCATCGACCCCCAGGACGTCGTCGTCCTCGAGCTCTCGTCCTTCCAACTCCACTGGCTCCGTCGGGCGGGTCGATCGCCGGCGCTCTCCTTGGTGACGAACCTCTTCGGCGACCACCTGGACCGCCACGGATCGCTGGAGGCGTACGCCGTCGCCAAGCGCGCGATCCTCGACTTCCAGACGGAGGACGACCTCGCCGTCCTCCCCGCCGACGACGCCGACGTGGAAGGCGCGGGATTCCTCCGGGCGGGGCGCGCGCGCCGCGTCCTCTACGGGCGCGGCGGCGACGTCGACCTCTCCGGGGAGACGATCGTCGGGCCGGACGGCCTCGCGATCCCGCTCGCGGGCCTCCGCCTCCCCGGCGCGCACAACCGGCGCAACGCCCTGGCCGCCGCGGCGGCGGCTCTCGCCGCCGGCGCGACCGCCGACGCCGTGGCCGCGGGCGCCGGGACCGTCGATCCCCTTCCCCACCGCCTCGCGCCCGTGGACGAGGTGGGCGGCGTCCTTTGGGTGGACGACTCCAACGGCACGAACCCGACGAGCACGCTGTTCGCCCTTCGCGCCTCCCACCGCCCGACCATCGTCCTGATCGGCGGCAAGTCGAAGGGACTCGACCTGGGCCTGCTGATCGAGGGTCTCGCCAAGGGCGCGAAGGCCGTCGTCGGAATCGGCACCACGGGTCCGGACGTCGTGCGCCGGTTGGGCGACCGCATGCCCACGGCCGTCGCGAAGGACATGGACGACGCGGTCGCCAAGGCCTGCGCCCTGGCCGCTCCCGGCGATCGGGTGCTGCTCTCTCCAGCCTTCTCCAGCCTGGACGAATATCCGTCCTTCGTGGAACGGGGCCGGCGGTTCCAGGCGGCCGTGAAGGCGCTCCACACACCGGGGAAGGGCGCCCCCGACGTGGTAGGCTGAGGGCACGCGAAGGAAGCGAATCCGGGGCTCCCGCCCCCTCCCTCCCACCCTCCGAGGCCGCGATGACGCCGATGCTCTGCGAGTACTGCGGCAAGAATCCCGCGACGATCCACTTCACCGAGATCCACGAGGAGAAGCGGCGGGAGTTGCACATCTGCGAGGCCTGCGCCAACGAGCGCGGGATCGGCGCGCACTCCCCGGGCCTGACGGCCTTCCTGCACAGCGCCGTCCACAAGGCGCCGGTGCAGCGGACGCTCCGCTGTCCCCACTGCGGGATCACCTTCGACGAGTTCCGCACGAAGGGTCGCTTCGGCTGTCCGCGCGACTACGAGGTCTTCGAGGAACGTCTGAACCCGTTGCTCGACAAGATCCACGGAGCCCATCGCCACACCGGCCGCCTGCCCCGCGGCCGGCGCACCGTCGAGAACGACCGCGCCGACCAACTGCTCCGGCTCCGCCGCGAGCTCCAGGAGGCGGTGCACCGGGAGGAGTACGAACGGGCCGCCCAGATCCGCGACCGGATCCACGACCTGGAGGAGCAGGGCTCGGCGCGGGCGGGGTCGTCCCTGGGCGACGAGGCGGGCCGTGGATCTGTCTGACCTCGATCGTCGGGGCGGCGAGTGGCTCCGGGGGGACGGCCCGCGGAGCGACGTCGTGCTGTCGTCGCGCGTGCGACTCGCGCGCAACATCGCCGGCTATCCCTTCCTCAGCCGCGCCGAGGAGGATCAGGCGCGCGAGATCGCCCGGCGCCTCCGCGAGCGGCTGGAGCACCTGGACCTGCCGAAGCGGCAGTTCTACGTGGACCTGGAGGAGGCCGACCGGACCGACGCGCGCTTCCTCGTCGAGCGGCACCTCATCAGCCGCGAGCTCGAGTCCTCGAAGGGGCCCCGCGGCGTGGCGTTCGGCTCGGACGAGGCGGTCAGCGTCATGGTCAACGAGGAGGACCACCTGCGCATCCAGTCCATCCACTCCTCGCTCGCCCTGGAGCAGGCCTGGAAGCGCGCCGTCGAGATCGACCGCGACCTGGAGCGCGACCTCGAGTACGCCGCCTCGACGGAGTACGGCTACCTCACGGCCTGCCCCACCAACGTGGGCACGGGCCTGAGGGCGAGCGTGATGCTCCACCTGCCGGCCCTCGTCCACATGAAGCAGGTCGAGAAGGTGTTCCACGCCTGCTCGCGCACCGGCCTGACCGTCCGCGGCTTCTACGGCGAGGGGACGATGGCCTCCGGCGACCTCTACCAGGTGAGCAACCAGGTCACGCTGGGACGCACGGAGGAGGAGATCCTCCAGAACCTCCAGAACATGCTCCCGCGGATCCTGGAGTACGAGGACGTCTGCCGCCAGCAGCTCCTCTCGCGCGGGCGGCGGCGGTTGGACGACAAGGTGCACCGGAGCCTCGCGATACTCCGGGCGGCCCGCATGCTCACGAGCGACGAGGGGATGCAGTTCCTTTCCGGCGTCCGGCTCGGCGTCGTGTTGGGGATCCTGGACGGCCCCGACCTCAAGGTCATGAACGACCTGTTCGTGCTGACGCAGCCCGCCCACCTCCAGAAGCTGGAGGGTCGCGCGCTGGAACCGGAAGAGCGGGACGCCCTTCGCGCCGAGTACGTGCGCCGGGCCCTCTCCTGACATGGCCCGCGACTACACGCCGCACCAGCAACGCATCATCCGGAACTACTACCGGAACCTGGACCAGATCCACGCCGAGCGGCTCCAGGAACTCGTCGGCGAGATCTGGCTCGCGACCGGCGAGAAGAAGCGCGAGCGGCTCTGGGCCCGGGTGGCGGAGCTCCTCGCCAAGGGGAGCACCCCGCCGGCGGAGGTCCGCCGCGTTCTGGAGACGCGGGACGTCGAAGCGCTGGCCCGGCTGATCCAGTAGCCCGGCGCCCGATCGGCGGCCCCCCCGGGCCCGCGGCTTTGTCCTTCCGGCCCCGGCCGATCACGAGTAGGAAGGGCGCCATGTCGGAATTCGACGTTCTCTCGCTGATCCAGCCGAGCGGTGATCTGCACCTCGGAAACTACTTTGGGGCGGTCGCCAACTGGGTGCGTCTGCAGGAGCGGCACCGGTGCCTGTTCGGGGTCGTGGACTACCACGCGATCACGGTCCCCTTCGACCCGGAGGCGCTCCGGGAGCGGACGTGGAACATGGGGCTCGACCTCGTCGCCTGCGGGCTGGACCTCGAGCGGACGACGCTGATCGTCCAGTCCCTGGTGCCCGAGCACACGGAGCTCGCCTGGATCTTCAGCGCGATCACGCCGTACTCGTGGGTCGCCAAGATGACCCAATTCAAGGACAAGTCGGGGCAGGTGGAGGCGCACGGGGAGTCCGTCTCGGCGGGGCTCTTCGCCTACCCGCTGCTCATGGCAGCGGACATCCTGATCTACAAGGCAGCGAAGGTCCCGGTCGGCCAGGACCAGGACCAGCACCTGGAGCTGGCCCGGGACGTGGCGCGCGCCTTCAACCGGCGGTTCGGGGAGACCTTCCCGGAGCCGGAGCCGCTGCACACGGACACGCCCAAGATCCTCTCGCCGGCCGATCCGACCCGGAAGATGGGCAAGTCGTTCGGGCCGAAGCACGTGATCGGCGTCTTCGAGCCGCCCGAGCGGATGCGCAAGAAGATCCGCTCGGCGGTCACCGACACGGGCCAGGAGGGCCGGTCGATGGGCCCCGGCGTGACCGGGCTCCTGACCCTGCTCGCGGCCGCCGGGGCGACGGACGAGGCGGAGGCGTTCTCCGCCCGATTCCGCGACGGCGAGCGGCGATATGCCCCCCTCAAGGACGCCGTGGCCGACGCCGTCATCGCGGCGACCGACCCGCTCCGGGCTCGGCGAAAGGTGCTCCTTGCCGATCGCGAAGCCGTCCGGCGCGCGATCGAGGCCTCCTCGGCCGGTGCCCGCGAGGTGGCCCGCCGAACGGTGGCCGAGGTGCGGGCGCAGATCGGGATCCCGCCGCTGCCCGAAGCCTGACGCCTTCGGCACGCCCCGTGCGTTTCCATCGCGGCCGAGGCGGCGCGAAGCCCTCGGCCCTGAAGCCGTGCCGTATTGACAGGATGTCCGGCTCGCCGGCCTGCCGCCCGAGGGGACGCCGGACGGGTTCCGGGTCACAATCGTCCCCGGAGGTTCCATGTTCGACCGCTTCACCGATCGCGCCCGCAAGGTCATGGGCCTTGCCCGGCAGGAAGCCCAGCGCTTCAATCACGACTACATCGGGACCGAACACATCCTCCTGGGCCTCGTCCAGGAAGGCTCCGGGGTCGCGGCATCCGTGCTCAAGAACCTGGAGATCGACCTCAAGAAGATCCGCCAGGAGGTGGAGAAGCTCGTCAGCAACGGCACGACGATGGTCACCATGGGCCAGTTGCCGTTCACGCCCCGGGCGAAGAAGGTCCTGGAACTCTCGCTGGAGGAGGCCAGCAACCTCGGCCACACCTACATCGGGACCGAACACCTCCTGCTGGGGCTGATCCGCGAGAACGAGGGGATCGCCGCCCAGGTGCTCAGGAACCTACGGGTCCGCCTGGAGGACGTCCGCGAGGAGGTCCTGGAGCTCCTCGGCGCCGAGCCCTCCGACGCGGACACCAGCGACGATTCGAGCGGCGAGATCGGCGCGACGGCCGGTCCGTCCGCGTCGCAGCCGTCCGGCAAGTCGAAGACCCCCGCGCTCGACGCCTTCGGGCGCGACCTCACCGAGTACGCCCGGGAGAACAAGCTCGATCCGGTGATCGGACGGCTCGACGAGATCGAGCGGGTCGTCCAGATCCTCTCGCGGCGCACGAAGAACAACCCGGTGCTCCTGGGAGAGGCCGGGGTCGGAAAGACGGCCATCGTCGAGGGTCTGGCCCAGTCGGTGATCTCGGGCGACGTGCCCGAGATCCTGAGGGGCCGCCGGATCGTCGTGCTCGACCTCGCGATGATGGTCGCGGGAACGAAGTACCGCGGCCAGTTCGAGGAGCGGATCAAGGCGGTGATGACCGAGGTCCGCCGGTCGAAGAACGTCATCCTGTTCATCGACGAGCTGCACACGCTCGTCGGCGCGGGCGGCGCCGAGGGCGCCATCGACGCCAGCAACGTGCTGAAGCCCGCCCTGTCGCGGGGCGAGGTACAGTGCATCGGCGCGACGACCCTCGACGAGTACCGCAAGTACATCGAGAAGGACGGCGCGCTGGAGCGCCGCTTCCAGACCGTGATGGTCACGCCTCCGACGAAGGAGGAGGCCTACGCGATCCTGCTGGGGCTGCGCGACAAGTACGAGGCGCACCACCGCATCCGCTACACGAACGAGGCGCTCCGCGCCGCGGTGGATCTCTCCGCGCGCTACATCAACGGGCGCTACCTCCCCGACAAGGCGATCGACGTCATGGACGAGGCCGGGGCGCGGCTCCGGCTCCGCTCGATGACGCGGCCGCCGGACCTGAAGCACCTCGATGAGGAGATCTCCCGGCTCGAGCGGGAGAAGGAAGAGGCCGTCGGCGCCCAGGACTTCGAGCGCGCGGCCCAACTCCGCGACTCCGCGCAGAAGGTGCGACGCAAGAAGGACCAGCTCCAGCGCGAGTGGCGCGAGGAGACGCAGCGCACCGAGGGGACCGTGGACGAGGACATCATCCGCGAAACGGTCTCCAAGATGACCGGCGTCCCTCTCACGAAGCTGGAGAAGGCCGAGGCGGAGCGGCTGCTCCGCATGGAGGCGGAGCTCCACAAGACGGTCGTGAGCCAGGAAGACGCCATCCAAGCGATCGCGAAGGCCCTCCGCCGGAGCCGCAGCGGTCTCAAGGACCCGCGCCGGCCGATGGGCTCGTTCATCTTCGCCGGCCCGACCGGCGTCGGAAAGACGCACCTGTCGAAGGCCCTCGCCGCGTTCATGTTCGGCGACGAGGACGCGCTGATCCAGATCGACATGTCCGAGTACATGGAGAAGCACAACGTCAGCCGGCTGGTGGGTGCGCCTCCGGGGTACGTGGGCTACGAGGAGGGCGGCCAGCTCACCGAGCGCGTCCGCCGCCGTCCCTACTCCGTCGTGCTCTTCGACGAGATCGAAAAGGCCCACCACGACGCCTTCAACATGCTCCTCCAGATCATGGAGGAGGGCCGGCTGACCGACTCCTTCGGCCGCCAGGTCGACTTCAAGAACACCATCGTGATCATGACCACGAACATCGGCGCGCAGTCGATCAAGAGCCAGGGCGGCCTGGGCTTCCAGCGCTCGAACGAGGAAGCGCGCTACGACAAGATGCGCGACGAGGTCATGAACGAGATCGAGAAGCACTTCCGACCCGAGTTCCTGAACCGCGTCGACGAGATCATCGTCTTCCACCAGCTCTCGCGCGACGATCTGCGCGCCATCATCGACATCGAGACGGCCGGCCTCGCCGACCGGCTCCGCCAGCGGCAGGTCGAGATCGTGCTGACGCCGGAGGCGAAGGAGTTCCTGATCGACCAGGGCTACAACCCCGAGTACGGCGCGCGCCCGCTCCGCCGCTCGCTCCAGCGCCACCTGGAGGACCCGCTCGCCGAGGAGGTCCTCCGGGGCTCCTTCCCCGAAGGCACCCGGATCCTGGTGGACCTCGCGGAGGGCGTCCTGACCTTCAGCGCCGCCCGGCCGGCCGAGAAACCGGCCGAGGCGTCGGCCGAACCGGCCGAGGCGGAAACCGCGGGCGGCGAGGGGTAGCCCCCGGCCCCGGGCCGGCGCGAACCCCGCGGGCGCCGGGCCCGTTTCCCCCGTGGGGGTGGGCCCGCGCCCCCTAGGATCCCGGCATGTACGCGAAGCTCGCCCTCTCCTTCTCGATCTCGGCCGTGATCCTGGTCGCCGGCGGCTTCCTCGCGACGCTGCTGCGCCTGAACGCCCTGGAGGACCAGATCGTCGGCCAGCGGCCGCCCGCGGGTCGGCCGGTCGGGCTCGTACCCGCCCCGCCGGCCGCGCCGGCCAGGCCCGAGACGCCCGAGGCCGGCGACCCCAAGACGATGGACACGAAGGGCGAGCTCGACTGGATCGTAGACAAGCTCCAGCAGCTCGACGACGACATCTACGGCAACCAGGTGGACGACGGGAAGGAGTTCTACGACATCCAGACCGGGCTGCGGCAGGTCAAGGCGATCCTGCGGCGCATCATCCAGGGGCTCGGCGACGGGGCGACCGGCCACGTCCAGATCGGATGGGGACTGGCGCCGAAGGGCGCGCCGCTCGACGAGGCGACGATGCGCGCCTACAAGAAGGAAGCGGAGACGTTCGGCATCACGGTGAAGGAGGGGGAAGTCCGCGTACGGGGACTTCTCAACTTCTCGCCGAAGGTCGAGATGCCCATCGAGTACTTCGTGACGCGCTACCCGATCGCCGGACACGAGACGCTCGTCCACCTGCTGGGGAACCGCGAGATCCCGGGACCGGACGAGAACCCGTACACGGCGCTCCAGGGCCTCGCGACGGCGCTCTACAAGGGCATGCTCGCCGCCGGCTTCCAGCCGGGCGATCCCTCGCATCCCGTCCCCGACTCCGACCCGCACGATCCGGAGTGGGCGCTGGCCACGGGCGACGCCGTCTACCTCGGCGTCCGCTACCAGCACGGCGACCACGACAACGTGGCGCTGGCGACGGACTGGGTGATCGACCCGCAGGCGGACTCGGTGCTCCCGCCGAACGCGTTCCGCTTCACGGGCTCGGTGCGCAGCGAGGACCCGGACACCGGCGAGGACATGCTCACGGCGGAGAGCGGCGGCCTGATCGTCTCCGTCTGGCCGAGCCCGACGGCGCTGGTCGAGGTCGCGCTCGAGTCCTCGCTGAAGAACGACTACACGTACAACTTCGCGCGCATCCCGAAGGGCGAAGGCGATGGCCCCCTGTTCCTGGAGCTGATCTTCTCCAAGACGCCGATCGAGCCGGTGGGCGACGGCGCGAAGCCGATCGAGCGCCCGGCCCCGATTCCCCAGGACGAGAAGCGTTGACGGCGCCCTGGCCGGAGGCCGCGCGCCGCCTCGCCCGGAACGTCTCCCGACGCGAGCGCCAGGGAGAGGCCCTCCGCCCCCTGGGGGCCGCCCTCCTCTTCGGCGGGGTCGGGACGCTCGGCCTGAAGCTCCTCGGACTCGCCGGGACCGCAGCGCTGCTCCCCGTGGTCCTCCTCCCGCTCCTCGCCCTGGCGCGGGGGCTCTTCGCCCGCCGCGGTAGCCACCCGGTCGCCCCGGCGGATGCCGCCTGGGCGCTCGACCGCATCGCCGGCGCCGACGGCCGCGGGCTCGCGGCCGCGACGATCCAGGGCCCCGCCGGCGCGGAGGCGGCCTGGGGCCCGGGGCGCGTCGACCCGCCCGCCGTCCGTCTCCTCCCTCCGCGCGGCCTCGCCCTGACGGTCGGCGCGGCCCTCGTCGCCGCCGTGGCGGTCGTCGTGCCCCCTCGCGCGCGGGCCCCGGCGCCGCCGCCACGGGCGGCCGGTCCGGCCCCCGAGGCCGGCGCCGGCGCGGGCGCCCTGGCCGAGGAGGAGCGCGTCGCGGCCGGCGAGCAGCGCCGGGCCCTCCAGGCCCAGGAGGTCCGCGAGGCCCTCGGGCTCACGGCCCGGGCCGCCGAGGACCCGCGCCGGGTGGCCGAGCGGTTGAAGGACCCGGCGCTCGCCGACGCCGCGCGCAAGGCGGCCGCCGAGGCGCCCGACCTCCAGGCGCTCCTCGAGAAGGGGCCGGACGACGCGGCGGCCCTCGCCCAGGCGCTGACCGAGGGCGCCGACGCGGCGCGGACCGCCGAGGCGGCCCGCCGGCGCGCCGTGGCGCTCCGGGCCCGGGGGGAGGTCGCCCCCGTGCCCCCCGAGCGGCGCGCCCTGCTCGAACGCTACGTGACGCTCCGCGCCGCGGCCCCCCCGGGAGAGGATCGATGAAGGCCCAGCACCAGCGGACCGGCGTCTGGTTGATCGGCGCCTGCGGCGGCGTGGGAACGCTCACCGTGGTGGGCGCGCGCGCGGTCGCGCGGGGGCTCCGCCCCCCCACGGGCGTTCTGACGAGCACGCCGCTCTTCGACCGGCTCGCCCTCCCCCCTCTGGACCACCTCGTCTTCGGCGGCCACGAGATCCGCCGGACCGACCTCGCGCTGGCGGCCATGGAGTTCTCCAAGCGGGCGGGGATCCTCGACCGCGACCTCCTGATGCTCCTCCACGAAGACCTGGCCGCGGCCTCCGCCGACATCCGCCCGGGCTACCTCGTCAACCCGAGCGCGGCGCTCGAGCGCCTCGCCGACGGCGGCCGTGTCGCCAAGGCGCGGTCGCCGCGGAAGATCGTCGAGGGGATCCAGGCCGACCTGCAGGCATTTTGCGAGAAGCACCAACTCGACCACGTCGTGGTCGTGAACGTGTCGAGCACCGAGCCCCCGCGCGAGTTGCCCATCGAGTTCGCCCACATCGACGGCTTCCGCAAGATGCTCGACGCGCGGCGAGCGGCCAAAGGCCTCACCGGAGGGGTGCTGCACGCCTACGCGGCGCTCGACGCGGGGTTCCCCTTCATCAACTTCACGCCCTCCCCCGCCAACACGATCCCCGCGCTGCTGGAGTTGGCCGAGGAACGGGGCGTCCCGCACATGGGCAACGACGGCAAGACGGGGGAAACGCTCGTCAAGACGGTCCTCGCCCCGCTCTTCCGTGGCCGCGCGCTCCGGGTCCTCTCCTGGGAGGGCTACAACCTGCTGGGGAACCGCGACGGCTTCGTCCTGAACGACCCGGAGGCCCGCGAGAGCAAGACGCGCTCGAAGGACCGCGCGGTCCGTCAGATCCTCGGAGAAGACACCGATCGCCACGCCAAGGTCACGATCGACTACGTACCCAGCCTCGACGACTGGAAGGTCGCGTGGGACTACGTCCACTTCGAGGGCTTCCTCGGCGCGCGCATGTCGATGCAGTTCACCTGGCAAGGGAACGACTCCGCCCTGGCGGCGCCGCTGATCCTCGATCTCGCGCGCCTCGCCGCGTTCGCCCAGGCGAAGGGCGAGCGCGGGCTGATGCGCCACACCGCGGGATTCTTCAAGAGTCCCGCCGGCGTGGAGGAGCAGAACTTCGTCAAGCAGTTCGAGCTGCTCGAACGCTACGTCGCCCACCACCGCGAGCACCCGAAGCGGCGGTCCGCCGAGCGATGAGGGTCGATCGCCGCGCCCGAGTCGCCGGCGCGCGCGTCTACCTGATCGTCACGCCCAGCGCGGTCGGCCCGGGATGGGAGGAGGCCCTCCGGGCCGCGCTGGCGACGGGACTCGCGGATCTCGTCCAGGTCCGCGAGAAGACGATCGACGACGACGCCTTCGTCCGCCTCGGTCTTCGCTTCCGCGCGCTCTGCAACGAGGGGGACGCGCTGCTCGTCGTCAACGACCGCGTGGACCTCGTGGCCCCCATCGACGCGGACGGCGTCCACCTGGGCGAGGAGGACGCGACGCTGGAGGAGGCGCGGCGACGCCTCGGGCCCGATGTCCTGGTGGGGGTCTCCACGCACGACGGCGACGAGGTGGCCGCCGCCCGGTCGCGCGGGGCCGACCTCGCAGGACTCGGGCCCTGCTACGCCAGCACGACCAAGCGGCTCGCGCGCCCCCCGGGCGGAGCGGCGCTCGTACGCAGCGCGCTGCCCCGCGCCGGCGATCTGCCCCTGTTTCCCATCGGCGGAATCACCCCCGCCAACGCCGGCCCGCTGGTGGACGCGGGCGCCCGGCGGCTCGCCGTCGGCGCCGGGGTGCTCATGGCCCCGGATCCGGCCGCGGCGATCCGGGCGCTCGACGAGAGGTTGCGAACGGCGCGAGGATCTCGCCCCGATCCGTGCTAGCACTATCGCTCATGCGATTCGGACGGACCCTCGCGAACGCCTGCCTCGTGCTGCTCGCGCTGCTCGCGCTCCCCGGCGCGCCCGCCGGCGCGGAGGACGGAGCGGACGGGTTCGCGCGCCAGCTCAGCAAAGCCCGGTTCCAGGAGTTCAGCGAGCACGACTACGCGCAGGCGCTCGAGCTCTACGACGCGCTCCTCATGGAGCAGGACCTCGAGCCGGCGGTGCGCGGGCGCGCTCTGCTCGGGAAGTCGCGCTGCCTGGTGGAGCTCGGGCGGCGGGAGGAGGCGGTCAAGATCTGGGAGCGGATCGCCGCCGAGAAGGCCCTCCCCGAGGAGATTCGGCAACAGGCGGAGACGAAGCACAACGCCGATGTCGCCCAGCGTGGCCGAGAGGAGACCGCGGCCAGCAAGGAGGACGCCTTCCGCCGGCGCCAGGCGGAGCGCGAGCAGAGCGCCCGGGACACCCTCGACAGGGCGCGCCGCAAGTTCGACGCCGGGCAGTACGAGGCGGCGCGCAGCCTCTGCCTCGCCGCGAAGGCCGCCCTCCCCGACTTCCCCGAGGCCGACGAGTTGCTCGACAAGATCATCGAAGCCATGCCCGACCAGGGCGAGTTGCTTCGCCAGCTCCTCCGGTTCGCGGACACGACGTGGGCCCGCGAGCTCTCCCGCTTCAAAGACGAGATCGAACGGCTCCACACGGAGGGCCGGGAGCACTACCAGGCGGACGAGCTTCCAGCCGCGGCGGAGAGCTTCCGCAAGGCGATCCGGTTGATCGACGAGAGCGACTACCTCACGGAGCTGTTGAACGAGAGGGAGCGCACGCTCGGCTGGCTCCGCAAGACGATCCAGGACGGCGAGGCCCGCGGGTTGGACCTCGGCGAGGAACCGGCGATGCCGGATCCGTTCGAGGCGGCGCCGGACTGGCGGCGCGATCTCCACGCGCTCCTCGGGCGCATGTTCACCAATCGCACCGGCGAGGAGGATCCGCTCGTCGTCTACGAGGTGCGACCGGGCATGGTCGCACTCGACGCCAAGCCCCCCTCCCTCGCCCCGGGTCCGTTCCCGAAGGGCATGACCGTCACCCGCACCGAGGGCACCCTCTCGCGGGCGTGGTGGGCCGAGCGGTGGATCCGCGACAACGTGGGGACCGGCTGGGGCGAGGCGGCGGGGGCGATGATGCACCCCAGCGTCCTCGATCGCTTCGGCGACGTCCTCATCGTCCAGAACGACCAGGCGACGCACCGGAAGGTCCGCCGCGTTTTGGACGAGTTCTCGCCGCTCGCGACGCCGGTCGTGGTGGACGTCGCCGTGGTGGCGAGCACGACCGCGGGCGGCGTGCAGCTCGCGACGCAACTCGGCCTGGCCGCGAAGCCGGGCGAAAGCGGGGCCGACCTCGTGGCGTCGAACCGGCTGTTCCAGGAGAGCCTGGATGCCGTGAAGTCCTTCGAGGGCCTGGAGCTGCTCGGCACGACCCGGATCACCCTGACCGGCGATCCGCGGGCGCTGGTGGCCGTCACGCGGCGGGCGGAAGACCACCCGAACTACCAGGACCTCCCGAACCCGCCGCTCCAACTGACGCCGAAGCAGGCGCGCTACGGCTTGTTCCTGGACCTCTACGCGGAGGACCTCTCCCGCGCCGAGGGCACGCGCCGCGCGGCCATCGGCGTCGTCGCGACGACCCGCGTGCCCCAGGGCACGGACGTCGTCCACCTCCGCGGGGCGCGCACGGACTACGAGCGCGTCCCGAAGCCCATGGCCGAGCAGCACGTGGCGGCCGCGCAGGTCGTCCCCCACGCCGGGACCTTCGTGGTCCAAGGGCTGTCGAACCCGTTCCCCGAGAGCGCCACGAACTGGCCGGGCCTGACCCTGCTCTTCGCCGTGCGCCCCGCGGACGACGGCCGGGGACGGGTCCCCATGCCCGACCCCGACCGGGAGAAGTCTCCCGGGGAGGCGCCTACCGGAAACGGCCCGGAGGAGCGCGAGTACGAGCTGGGTTCGCTGGCCACCGAGGTGGACGACGCCGTACTGGTCGAGGGTTGGCCGCGCCGGCCTTTCCTGGAGCCCGTGTCGCCGGCCGCGGCGCAGCGCGCGCGCGAACGCTATCTGGAGACCCAGCTCGGCCTGTGGTCGAAGCTCGCCGCGCCGGGGCAGCCGAGCCCCGTCCGGGTGGACGGTGCCGTGGCGAGCGCGACGCTCACCCCCGAGCAGCACGCGCAACTCCGCACGGCCGTCCAGGCGCTCCGCGATGCGAGCACCACGCTCTACGAGGTGAACGTCCTCACCGCCGAGGTCGCCGAGGAGACGCTCGCGAACTGGATGCGCGACGGCAAAGCGGTTTCCTTCACGCCGGGCACGTACCTCGTCACGTCCGCCGAGGACGAACAGGCCTTCGATGCGCGGATGCGCGCGGAGGGCATGCGCGGCGGGCTCTACGCCATGAACTCGCGGTTGCTCGCCCGCGCCACCCAGAAGGTCGCCGCGCACAACCTCCGCGCCTTCCGCATCGTCCAGGATCTGCGCTTCTGGCGCCACACCGACGGCACGATGCGCTACATCCCCGTCTACGGCATCGCGGAGGAGGGCATCGCCGTCCTGGTCCGCCCCGAGATCGACAACGACGGTCGTCGCATGGTCGTCGTCGAAGCCCAGGCGGCGCGGCTCCGCGACCTCGAGACCGTGGCCCTGCCCAACGTCGAGGTCCCCGGCGGACGGGTCACCGTCGCCCGCCACCACCCCGTCCAGAGCCGCCGCGCGGCCGCCCCCCTGACCGACACGGACGGCGTCCTCTTGACCCTGCCCGCCCCCGAGGGCACGGGCCGCGTCATCGTCGTCAAAGTGAACGTGAAGCGGTTGCAGTAGTCGCGACGGCCTGCTCGACTCGAGGGTCCCGTGCGCCGGGGTCATTCCCGGAGGAGCACGCGGAGGTCGGCGAAGTGGCGCAGCATGACGGGATCCTCCGCCGGGTAGGGGAAGAACGAAGGGACCGCCCCGACGGACGCGAACAGGTTCGCGAGCTTCGCGAGCATCGCGTCCAGGCGATCGAGCGGCTGGATCCCCGGGATGCCCTACCGGGTGGGCTCGAGGTACCTGGTGGCCTCGTAGACCGGTGGGCCCTTCCGCTCGGTCTGCACGCGGAATCCCTCGGGCCCCTTGTCGATCTCCAGGATGCCGCGACGAGGTTCGAGTCGTGCGTGGCGTCCGCTCCCTGCCGCCCCCGGTACGTGTGCCCCTCGTCCAGCACGAGGAACCGCAGCGATCCAGCCGCCTCGACGAGCTTCTTCTCGTACGGGCGGGTCGGGATGAGCGCCAGCATCACGTAGTTCGTGAGCAGGATGTCGGGCGGGGCCCGCGTGATCGCGTCCTTCTGCTCCTGGCTCTCCTGCCCCGTGTAGCGCGCGAACGTGACCGGCCGACGACCAGCCGGGTACCCCGCCTCGAGGAACTTCCTGAGTGCCCCCTCCTGGCTGTTCGCCAGGGCGTTCATGGGGTACACGATGATCGCCCTGGGCCCGCGTGCGCTACCCTGCCGTGTTCGTGATCCCCCCCTTGCCCGCGTTCATGCAACCGCCTCGAGATAGGGACGCATCCCACGCGTCACGCGATCGAGCTCGGCGAAGCGCCAGAGGGATTCGGGCTTCTTGGGGTGCGACGCGCGGAATGCACGCAGGGCTTCTACGGCGACGTCAATGCCGATCTTGTTGCGGAACTTGAAACAGTCGGCGACGGTCTTGGCGGCCCCGAACACGCGGACCGAGACGTCGTCCACGACGTGCTCCTCCACCGGTTGATGCACAAGAACTCGAGCGCTTCGCCTCCGGGGATGCAGGAAACCGTGCGCCTATGCACTTCGAACCATCGCCTGCGAGCACTCTCTGCTCTCTGAAACCGTTGCAGGCACGATCGAGGAGAGAATCCGGCACCGCGTGCCCGGCGCCGACTCTCCCCGATGCGGCCCTGATCGACGCCGATCCCGACTCTGGGCGCGCAAAGCAACGGATTTTGCAACTCGGCGCGCACGGGTTCGGCTGGTTAGGGCCTGGCCGAAAACACGTGTTGAGAAGGACGCTCGGATTCGCGTCGGATGTGGTCATGACGAGGGAGCGGATCCGGAGGCGTAGCGCCAGCTACGCTGAGGAATTCGCGACCGGGGAAGGGCCGCAGGCGGCGTGAAGGCGAGTGGAAAGGGCGACACTTGTTCACGGACGGGCCCTTGGAGCTGAACGTACGGAACCGCCCTACTCCACCGACCACTCCTCGCCGTTGACCTCGTCGGTCACGATGCCTTCGTCCACGTACCGCGTCGCGAGTTCTTCAAGATGGTCCATGATCGATTCGAAGGTCATCCCGCCGCAGTGGAACATGCGCACCTGCCCCGTCTCGGTGTGCACGGCGGCGATGTCGAGGCCGTACCCGCCGCCGTTGATATCGACCTGGGCGCCATGCTCATCGACGAGTCGCGCCACGGTCGGCCAGGCGTGCTTGGTCATGAGGTCGCGTCTCGGAGCCAGCCGAGCGCCCCCGGCACGATCAGCCAGGCGGGCTGATGCTCTGCCACGTAGAGGATCGCCTCGTTCTCGTCGCCGAAGCCATGGTACTCGGGGAGCGTCGGCGGGAGCTCCGCCTCCCCCATCAGGTAGGCGGGCACATGGGCGTTTGTGGACCTGGCTCGCGAGAGGGCCTTGCGTGCCGCCGCGGAGTCTCCCTCCCGCCGATAGTCCAGGAGCGCGCGCGAGTACGCCCAGGTCGCCATGCCGTCCTCCTCGTACTCCGCGTACAGCTTCTCCGCGCCGCCCCAATCGCCCATCTGAAGCAGGCAGCCGAGGAGCACGTAGCGAAGCCCCTGGTTGTCACCCGGGTTCAGGCGGAGCATGTCCTGGTAGTGCGCGACCGCCTCCGCTTCGTCACCGGCCGCCCAGAGTGAGGAGGCCAGGCCCGCGCGGGCGCGCATGTATGGACGTGTCTCGAGCAGGCCCCAGAAGTGTCCGACGTCCTCCTCGAAGGCTGCAGGCCCGATCGCCCTCTCACCAGCGGCCACGCCCTGTCGGTAGAGCTGCGTGGCCTTCGCGAGGGACTTCGCGCTGCGCGCCAGGATGCAGTAGGCGTCTGCACAGTCCTCCGAGATCTCCAGCGCCTGCTTCGCCAGGGCCGTCGCGCGCCGAGGCGGCGACTCCCACGCCTCGTAGATGAGATCCTGAGCATCGATGAGCGGGTCGGGCCCCGTAGCCGGCCCGCGCGTCATGGCGAGAAGGCGCTCCATGGAGTGCAGGGGCGGGAGATCGTCGTGAGGCGACTCCGAAGACTCCGGCGGGTCGATGCGGGGCGGCCTCGCATTGCCCGTCGCCTTCCGCTTGGCCTTCTTCTTGGATCGCTTCTTTGCCATCGTCGGCTCCCGCTGTCCGTAATGGAGAATCCTACGCCTTGGCCGCGCGATGGGAACCCGTCGTCACCGAACGCCCTTCCGCGGGTCTCCGGGCAGTCGCGCGATGAGGCGCTCGTGCACCCGGGCGGCGACCGTGGTCGCGTCGTACTCGACATCCGGCCCCATGAGCGGCACGACGTCCTCGATGAATGCAGTGTCCTCGAGCTTCTCGGAGAGGCAGCGCTCGAACTCGGCCCGGCTCACGGAGTGCCCCTCGGCATCCATGTACGCCCCGAGACACTCGACGAGGCCCGGCGACGACAACTAGGCGTGTGCGCCCGGGCTCGGGGCCGGCGACAACTACCCGTGTGCATCGCCCGCAGAGGCCTGATTCCTGGGCGCTGACGGGTTTGCCGGTGCAGCCCGAGCCTGGGATGGAGGCGGCGTCGGCCGGCTCTGGAGGCTTCCCTGTTTCCCCAGGGAGACAGGTTGGATGCGCACGACGGATGAGCAGGTGCTGCGTCTTCGGGCCGAGCGGGCCCGGGGGCGGAGCCTCGAGGTGGCCGCGATGAGGGCCGGCATGCACCGCAACACGGCCCGGAAGTCCGCCCGCGGGCCGCTGCCGTCGGAGCGCGGGGTGGAAGTCGCAGACCGTGACCCAGCTTCCGGCACCAAGTTCCTCCCGGATAGCCCGCTGGAACTCCACTTGAAGAAGATGATCGCGCTCCCCCCTGAGCTTTTCGGTCCCGTCGTCCATGCGCCTCTCCTTGTCCTTCGTCCGCACATGAGGGTAATCGTTGAGCGGTCGCGGGGGGATGGCCCGCACACGCAGCTCGGGCGGCGATCCGACTCCACCAACCGGAGCGTGCCTCGGATCGCCAATCCCCGGAGCCGAGTCAAGCGTCCCGACAGGTTCACTGAGCAGGCCCATTCGCACCTGGCTGCCAACGAACGCGGGCCTCTCGCCCTCGACCGAGAGGCTGAGAGGGAGGCGTAGAACCCGTGCGTTCAACGGCCGGTCGCCCTGGGGCGGGCGCGGTCACCAGCGGCCGGCGTCCCACCCGGAAACCCGCGATACATCGCGCCCCTGGGGCGCCCCGTCCGCGACCGGCGGGATGACCCCGCAAGAGACAACGCGAGAGCCGGTCGGCTCCGGCGTGAGAATGGCTCCACTTTGGGCCATCGCCCGCGAGCACTCTCTGCTCTCTGGAATCCCCGCGGGCCCGATCGAGGAGAGAATCTGGTGCTGCGCGTGCACAGCCCGATCGCGCGGATTCGCGTCGGATCGGCGCCGAATCCCCAAACGATGTGCGCGATGCCACGGGTTCCGTAACTCTGTGCGGCACACGGGGCGCTGATTGCAGCCCTTGCCAGGCCGCTGCAGTCGCCGGTTGGGTGAGGTCGAGCTACGCGTAGCCAGGCATGTCCGTCGAGCACTCCTTGCAGACTCTGCGCAACTGAGAGTTCATGGTGCCACAGTTTGCGCACTGAATGCCCTCCTCGTCGTCCTCCTCCGAGATCCCGTACACCTGATTCGGGTAGACCAAGTTCGGGTACACGCCGGCCGGCGGAGGAGCACCCGTCAACATCCAGTCCGGCCCCGGCGCGCCCTCGTACCGGGGTGTGTCTTGGCGTTCGATTTCTCCGGCAATGCCCCCGCCCGCCGCTCGCAGCTGATCCAACCCGGCAAGAGAAAGCTCGCAATGCCTGCACCGAAGGCGGACAGGCAGGTAGACCTTGCGGCGAATCACCACGCCGTTGTCTCCCGCCTCCAAGAACTCCTTTCGGAGTCGAGCAGTGAGAACGGATCTGTTTCCACAAGCAGGGCAGTCCCTATCTTCTGTCAAGTCTGTCTGATCGATCACAACACCAAGCGTCTTGAACTCGAGCCGACGGCGCTTCTCATCATCATCGAGCCCCTTGTACCGCTCCGATGCTTCCGCAATGAGTTCGGCGACCTTGTTCCTGGTTTCCTCACCAAGCTCCTGAAGCATGCCGGCTCCAGCCTCGGCCTCTGCCTGGGGAAACACATCGCCAAGATCCAGACCCTGGGCTGCACAGAGGGCCCGGCAGGCCCTGAAGAACTCAGGTTGCCAGTCTTGCTTCGGCCAGCCTTCGAATGGCCGAAGGCCTGAGTGCATTTCCGAGTTTCGCTTGTCCACAGCCGCCATGCACCAATCCTTGTCGCTCCCAGCGAACGTGCCAGCGAACAGGTGTTCACATCGGAGAACAACGTCTTCGAGATTGATCTGCCGGGGTCGGTATGTCTTCCCCTCTTTCTTCAATGGACCGTAGCCGTAGGCGTGCAGGAGGTGATTCACGCCGCCCTCTGCGATCAGCGCGGGGCTAACGGACGAGAGAGCTGCTCGGGCCAAAAACTCGATCCCGAGTACGTACCAGAAGGCCTGGAGCTCAGCCTCCTCCGGAGCCGCATGGGAAGCCCCCCGCTGGAAATACAATCTCGCCTTCTCAAGCAGGTTCGTCTGCGACCACATGCCCTTGCTCCCGACTCCGACGTCGACCAGGACCGCAAGTGTACCGACACTCGGGTAGGAATAGTGCGCATGCCCCGAACTGGGACAGCCTCGTCACGACCCACGAAACTCCCGCTTTGCCGCTAGCACGTAGGAGTACGGACTCCCCCGCAGAATCTCACGCTGTTGGATGCGGTAGTTCGCGCGGCCCAGCACAACCGAGAGGCCAAGCCCGGCTACTAGGGCGACACGACCGAGCCCGACGGCTGCAAGACCAGCGCCAAGCACGGTTGGACTGACCGACATGAATGCGCTCGCGCGCACTGTATTGAGTCCAAAGCTGATTCGACAGTCTCGGAAGCGCCCCTCCAGATCAGCGATGGCGGGCCGCACCTGGTCCGAATACACCGTAGACGCATGCCGCTGAAGAGCCTCCAAGCTCATTGCCTGGGCAGGCGCCGCCAGGGCGTGTATCGCCGCCCTGAACCTCCCGAGCTCGTCAGAGTGCCTCTCTCTGAACGCGACGATCTTCTTCATGGACGTGTTTGCCCTGGGCGCTACTGCCTCCAAGGTGAAGTCCGCCAGTAGTCCCTCTGCAAGCCTGCCACGCGCGATGTGGTTGTCGCCGCGAGCCGAACGCGCTGCGAAGGGCTCATGTGCTGGCAAGTCAGTGACGAGGGCACGGCCGCGGGAGGCCGCAAACTGCCCGGCGAGCACAGTCATGTAGAAGTCTGCGAAGCTCGGGGGAACGCGAAGCCAGGGTCCTTCGGAGCGCCGCCCATCGAGTGCCATGAGGATGTCTTGGATGGCGCGCGGCAGCTTGGCAGAGTGGATGCGCTGAGCAAGAGTGTTAGCGAACTTCATGCTATGTATCCGAGTTCTACGCCCACTCGGAGACCTCGCCCGGAGTACTCGCCTCCCCTCCTCCGAGTGCAGGAACTCGAGCGCGACCTCGGCTGCTGTTTGCGTCTCCGGCATGTCTGGGTCCACGAAGACAGGATCCAAGACACCGGCGTCGCGGAGGACCCTCGCACCACCTCGTTCGTACGCGCCCATTCCATCAGGCACGATCGTGGCGATCGTGTCCCAGTACAGTGCCGCCGTTCTCAGCCACCGGTTGTCGTCAATCTCAATGTACGGGTAGTAGAGAGCGTCCTTGAGTTGGAGTGCGTCTCCCTGCAGCGGGATCGTGTTGGCTGTCCGAGGCTCAAGATGCAGGTGGCAACGGCCCGACTCTCCAGCCTGGTTCCGGCAGGGTTTGCCTGAGTTGGCACTTGCTCCGCACCTCATGCGCACCTCTCCGAACGCCAATCCGCCTGCGTCCCTGTGGCACTACGTCGTCCAGCCCGCTCCTCAAGAACCACGAGAAGCATAGCGCTCCCCCCGTCCTTCCCCAGCTAGCGGCAGGCTGGGCGGCTGCCACTTCCGGCCAGCGAACCGCTGAAGCGTGGGCTGACGCGGCCCTCCGCGGGCCTACTCCGGGCATGTCGGCTTGGTGGTATAGTCTATGCGCACGAATACCGATCCAGAGAGTACAAATGCGCTCGGACTATCCCATACCTGCTGGAATCGGGCCAGCCAACCGGGCCCGTCTGACCGAGCTGCATCGGAGGGCCCGCGGTCCGTTCCGTGCGCCCGACGCCGCCGCCTGGCTCCACCTGTCGCTCCCCAAGGCCCAGCGCCTGCTGGCGTATCTCGCAAGTCGGGGTTGGCTCGCCAGGGCGGCCCGTGGCCTCTACACGGTCGTCCCGCTCGAGCAGAGCGCCCCCAGGATTGGCGTGAGGAGCCCTGGCTCGTCGCGGCACGTGCGTTCGAGCCGGCCTACGTGGGTGGGTGGAGCGCTTGCGAACACTGGGGTCTGACGGATCAGGTGTTCAACGCGGTGTGCATCTTCACGACACGTCGCACGCGCACCAAGCGCGTGGAGATGCAGGGAACCCCGTTCCAGGTCAAGACGATTGCGCGGCGGAAGCTCTTCGGCCTCGTGAAGGTCTGGATTCACGGAACCCCCGTGGATGTGTCGGACCCTACACGGACGCTGATTGACATCCTGGACGATCCACGAACTGGAGGTGGGATCCGCCATGTTGCCGACGTGCTCGAATCCTACTTCCGAAGCGAGAACGCGAGCGAGTCGTGCATTCTCGAACATGCGTCGCAGTTCAGCAACGGCGCCGTCTTCAAACGGCTTGGGTACCTGTGTGAGGTCCTCCACCTGGGCACCGAGGCTCTCCTTGTCGAGTGCGGTGAGCGCATGACCACGGGAATCGCACTCCTGGATCCATCGATCCAGTCGCGCGGACGGATTGTCAATCGCTGGAGACTCCGCGTCAACGCTGACATCGCTAGCGGGCGGTGAGCCATGATCCGCAGAGACGAGCTCCAGCAGTTTGCGGCCGAGTCCGGTCTGCGCGAAGAGGTCATCGAGAAGGACTACGCGATCGGGTGGGTGCTATGGGGAATCGTCATGAACCCGCGGCTCGCCGCAACGTGGGCGTTCAAGGGCGGCACCTGCTTGAAGAAGTGCTACATCGAGACATATCGGTTCTCAGAAGACCTGGACTTCACTGTCCTCGATGGCGGCCCCATCGCGCCAGAGGAGTTGAGTCCAATCCTCAATGGTCTGCTCCGAGAAGTCGAGCAGGCCCCAGGTCTCGACCTCGGCTCCCGCCCACCGTACCTGCGTGTGCGAAGGACGCAGGACTCCGTGGAGGGGCGCATTTACTACCGCGGCCCGCGGGGGGCGCCGCACGCATCACTCAAGCTCGACCTCACGACCAACGAGACCGTAGTTCGCCCCACCGTGCTCCAGCCGATCAGCCACCCCTACTCCGACGGCCTACCCCCGACGCCCGCATCCGGTGCTACGCGATGGACGAGCTGTTTGCGGAGAAGATCCGCGCCATGGGTCAGCGCGGTCGCCCACGAGATCTGTACGACATCGTCAACCTTTTCCGTCGCGACGATTTCCGCACGCGTGCCGCCGACTTGCGCGCCACCCTGGAAGAGAAGTGTCGGTTCAAGGCCGTCCCCGTCCCCACCGCGGATAGCGTGCTCGCTGGGGAACGCCGAGTCGAACTGGAGACAGAGTGGGTGAACATGCTGGGCCACCAGCTCCCGGTGCTGCCACCCCTGGAAGGCTTCGTTTCCGAACTTCCCGCGCTGTTCGACTGGCTTGAGGGAAGGAGCGTTCCAGCGGCCCTTCCCGCGATCCCCTCCCGCGAACGCGTCGCTCCAACCTGGGCTCCCCCGCCCACGGCTTGGACCTTCGGCGGCGGTCGCCGCCTGGAGTCGATCCGGTTCGCTGCGATCAACCATCTCTGTGTCGACCTGGGCTACGGTGGCAAGCACAGGCTGATCGAGCCCTACTCCCTCCGACGCACGCAGGAGGGGAACCTGCTGCTCATGGCGCTCCATGCCGACGACCGTGCGGTTCGTTCGTACCGCGTGGACCGGATCCAGAGCATCCGGGTGACAAACCGCCCCTTCACACCGCGATACGCGGTTGAGTTTGCGGCCGCTGGTGCCCCAGCTGCCCCGCCCCTGGAGCGGCCCGCCGGGAGGCGGCGCACGCCGAGCGCAGGTCCCGTCTTCGTCGTCGAGTGCTCCCGCTGCGGGAAGAAGTTCCGCCGCAAGCGACGTGACACCAGTCTGCGTCCCCACAAGGACCCGAGCGGATACCAGTGCCGGGGCTCACGTGGGTACGTCGTCGACACACAGTACTAGGGCGAGGTCGCGCTAGGCGGAGGCGGCGGCGGACCGCCTGCGCGGGCCCAGTCGATTGGCGCCAGAGCGTCCCGCGCGCCGCGCACTGCGGGCATCTGCGGCTGGCTACGACTGCTGTGGCTTCGGCGCGAGGTTCGGGTGATACCTCGGTCGAGTTCGGCCGTGGCGCCACGCCCGTTCGACTACATCGTCACACTGCTTGACGATTGGCCTCTGACGATTCCCCAGGCGAAGCTCGGGGACTATGAACGCACGTGCCGCTACAGCCGCCTTACGCTGCTTTCCCTTCCCGGACAGTCGATCACTGGCGGCAAGGCGGCCGCGTTCGGCTTCGCTGAAATTGAACTCCTCGAATCGAGGACGCGAGTAGTAAACGTCGTCCTGCTTTATCCTTCCGTCCCGCACGAGCCTCTCCGCAGCCTTCGACGCTCCTTGGTCCGCCTCGTCTACAAGTAGGAATACAAGAGATCCACCGGCTTGGGCCGTCTCAATGGCCAGTGGGAGATTCTTGATTCCTCCTGTCCCCCGAATCGATCTCGAACCACCCCGATCTGGTCAAGACGTCCGGAATCTTCCTTGTCGACCAACTGGAGCACTTCAAGCTCGCTTTCGCCTTCCACGAACCATACGGCGGTCGGCTGAGGGTTGCAGGCCGAAGCGGTTCGTGACAAACACCTTCTGGCTGACGCTGTTGCGGTCCAAGACTCCGCCGAGACGCTTTGCCATCCAGGCCGAGGTCCCCGGATCGACGATGTCCCAGGTCTCCCCAGCACCTGCGTGCTTAAGCAGCCGGGCAAGAAGCAGAGCCATGTCCTTGATGAAGTGCGCTGCGTACGCGACTCCCTCCAACCTCTCGCGCTCGTCCCAGTCTGAGTGGAACAACAGGTCGTTCCAGTGGCGCAGTGGGTCTGCGAAGTTCGCAGACGTCCAGAAGTCGGAGGCAATCTCCCGAACTCGAGAGACCCGATCACCGAGGTGCCGGGCCACGCGCATCCGCCCGTACGCAAGAGGCAGATGGATTGGGGCGGAACCGGGGACGGCGGCGTTATTGTTCGCGACGTCTCACAGTCACGCGGGGGGCCAACGTCAAGCAGACCACGTGCGCGCAACTGGTACGCACGATACACGCGCTGCAGTCGCGGCTCGTCCTCCGGCTTCATGTACTCAATCCCACAGCGGGCTATCACACGAGTCTGCAACGAAGTGAAGGCGCACCTCCACAGACGACGATCACGCTTGCTAGATGAGCTCCCGCCGTCGGGCAACAGTGGTTTGTCGAGATCACCCAGATACACTAGGTCACGCGGGTGCCGGCTCGGTCCGGTGGGCAAGGGGCCTCGGCGGCCGGCTGGCGTGAGCTTCCCGCAGTCGGGGCAGACGATGGCGCGGGGGGACGAGGTCAGGTCCATGGGGGTCTCCATGCCGCAGAGCGGCTCTCGGTGCTCACGAGGGCTGGAGACCCCGCGTGGCGCCCGGCCGTGCGTACACAGCCCTGCGAGCGCCACAGCCCAGATTCTAGGGCTCCGGGGCGACAGAACCCCGGCCGCTATCGCGTGCGAAGCGAAACCCCGTAACCCGTGAAAAGCGCGACGTTCCCACGCGCCCGGCTCTGGGGCCGACCGCGGCTTGAGTCGGCCTCCCCCCCTCGGCCCTCGCAGGTGGCGGTCCAGTCGCGCGCTCATCGCCGGATTCCTCGGCGCGCGCGGCGCTCGGCGGCGCTCTTGCGCGCGTGACACGGCGTGCAGAGCGACTGGCAGTTGGCCAGGTCGTAGGCGAGGTCGGGGCGCAGCACGAGCCCGACGACGTGGTCCACCTGCGTGGCGGGCTCGACCACTCCGTGCCGCCGGCAGTCCTCGCAGAGGGGCTCCCGCGTCAGCTGGAGCGCGCGGAGGTTCTGCCAGCGATTGGACCGGTAGACGCGCGCGGCGAAGGCGAGGCGGGGGTCCCGCTCACGCCGGCGCTGGTCGTAGTCGCGGTCCCCCTGCCTGCGGCCACGGGCGCGGCGGAGGAGTTGGGCGTGCGTGGGGGGACGAGTGGGCACAGGCAGGGCTCGAGCCCGCCGTGCGCCACGCCGAAATCACAGCACACGCCGTGGTCCGCTTGCGCGATCGCTTGCTGCGCGCCCGTGGACGCCGCCACGTCACCGAACTTCACCGTCGCAGAGACCAGCAAGTACAGATCGTGTTCATCCGACTTCGATTGCGGGACACGGGCTGGCCCCCAGAGCATCTTCCCTGGCCGCGCGATCCATGTAGCGCCATCTGGACTCGTCAGGGATCGCGAAATCGAGTGCGGACGATCACACTCTTCTCAGCCTCGTCGGGCAATCTGCGCCACTCTTCGGCGGTAGATGCCGTCAGCTTGAGGGAGATGAACCGAATCGGTCCGTCGGGCTCTCGCTTGGTCTCACGAAAAGCCCGGCAGCTCACTCGCACTGCCGCCCCGAGCGGTAGCGAACGACCAGCTGCGTCTCTAGGCCACACGGATTGGGCGGGGAGGAACATGTCAGCGAATCGGTCTTCTAGGACCGACACGCGCTCCTCCGACTCAAGCCGGCCCGACCAGAGCCTGGACGCCAGAGCCCGTTCGAGGATCTCGACTTGCATGTCATCCAAGTAGGCGTGGACACTTCGATCTGAGTTCCGCATGGGGTTCATCTGGTTGGCAGTGAGACCAAGCTCCAGCCCGCGGAGGTCTATTCCAAGTTCCGAGATGCCAGATGGTGGCGCCGAGATGAGCCGAACATGTAACGCGATCTGATACTTCGGTTCGAACGACTCCTCGCTGTCCCAGAAGAGATCCGTGCCGGATTGCTCGTCGGGCGCGGGTGCTTCGGCGATTCTCTGTCTCAGGTCCTCAGGGGCGCAGTCCTCAATGTAGTCCACCCAGAGACGCTCAATCCGGGTTCCTGCAGCCTCATCGATGCCAATTCCACCGGAAAGCAGACGATGCCCTGAGGAGGCGACGCAGGTGAAGTCCCGACACCAGAGATCGATTCCCCGGCGAGATTGCCCGTCCCCAGCAATGTCGGCGCAGAGAACTGCGGCTCATACGGGGATTCCCGAGTCGACCCGGCAGCGTGGGTGGAGCCCTCGTGCCCTCGCACTTGAGCCGGACCATCGTCAGCGGCCTCGTGCCTAGCTGTGTGCAGCAGGATTGCGGCGCCGAGCACCAATGCGGCACCAAGCAGTAAAGGCGGGACACGCGAACTGGGCACGCGAAGTAGCCTATCAGGCGCAGTGCTCTCCTCGTGCGCGTTCGGCTCTGGGGGCCACCTCACGTAGGGAGACAGGGCCAAAACGCGGGCAGGGAGCGGATGATCAGCGCCTACCCCACCTCCCCCTCGAACAGCACCCGCCCGTCCCGGTCGTGGAGCGTCACCCGGACGACCTCCCCCTCGGGGAGGCGCCGGTCGATCCGGATCTGCCGGGCGATGCGCCACACGACCAAGCGGTTCTTGGCGTCCTCGTGGGCCTCCTCCTGGGTGGTCCAGAGGACGGGCCTCTGGTCCATCGAGAGCCCCCCAGCGAACTGGAGCCGGAGCCCGTCCACGGGGTTGGAGCCTCGGCTGGCCTCCTCGAAGGCGATCATCAGGTTGAGGGAGATCGCCGTCAGCCAGGCGCGAACCTGGTTGTCCACGAAGCGGTGGTGGCTCATCAACGCGCCGTGCATCTCGTTCTTGAACATGTCGTGCACCTGCTCGCTCTGGCCGCGCTTGAGGTAGGCCCGGACGACGTGCTTGCGGGACTCGGCGGTGGGGAGATGCACGCAGATGAACGTCCAATCCGGTAGCAGCTCGCCGGGAGCGAACTCGCTTCGCGCCACGATGCGTCGGCTCTTCTCCCACGAATCAGCGCGGTACGAGAAGCCGTAGTTGCGGAACACGCTTCGATCTTCGGCGGGCGTCCGGGACGGCGCCGACGAATGCGTGCGCATGCGCTCAGCAGGCGGTCGTTTTCGCGCATGCGGATGAGGTAGTAGAAGCCGTGCTGTTCGAGATTGCGAAAGATGTAAGGCGAGGCGTATCCGCTGTCGGCCCGCAGCACGATCTCGACGCCGGCGCCCACGCGATCGCGCAGCAGGTGCAGCAGGGGAAGCACGAAAGCGACAGCGTGGTGGGCCGTGTGGACATGGCCCGGACGCAGGTGAAAGCCCAGGGTTGTGTTGAAGGGAGCCAGGGAGAGCGAGAGCGCGTGGTAGAAGACCCTCCTGCTCCGAAGTGGCCGTTGTTCACGCCGCGCTCCTGGTCGCCGTGTACCTCGATCTCGGTGGAGTCCAGATCGACGTACAGGCGCTTGGGCATGCGCTTGCGGCCCAGGAGGGGATGGAGCGCGGAGTCGAGCAGGCTGCGCCAGAGGACGCGCCGGTTGGGGCGCAAGGTGAGGACCCGCGTCAGGAATCGGTGGAGGGTGGACTTGCCCGGGAGCAGGTCTCCCAGGCGGTCCTGCGTC
>CAVYXV010000004.1:0-351953 GCA_963772585.1 uncultured Planctomycetota bacterium | reverse complement strand
TCTCCTGGGGGCTCAAGTCGTCCCGAGCGTCCACGGCGTCGAGGATCCCACCCTTCGTCTCCAACGCTTTGATGGCGCTCTTGAACGCCTCGTTGAGGATCTGGCGATTGGTGAGTTCCGCGTGAATCGGGGCGTCCCTCTTGGCCTCGATGACGTCCTGATCCTGCCGCCACTTCTCGTACTTCGCAGGGGGTAGATTCCTCTTCTGCTTCGCGTCCAGCTTGGCGTCCTTGAGAAACGCCATCGACCGGCGGCGGGACTGCTTGTTCTTGTAGGCCGGCTTTGCGCGCTTCTCGCGCTGGGCGCGGTCCTTGGCGAGCGCTCTCGCTGCGGCCTCCTGCGCCCATTGGCTCCCGTGCTGGGGGTCTATCTCCTGAAGTTGCTTCCGGGCATCCTGCATGGATGCCGCGGCATCGTTGGCGATGCTGCCAAAGCCCATGGCGGCAGCGCCCACTTCCTTGGACTGCTTGGATGCCAGGCTCGCTAGGCTCTGTGCCCTCCCCCACTCGTTGCTGAGCTCGGCCAGTTCTTCTGTATGTCCCGTCTTCATTGCGGCGGAACTGGCGGCCTCGATCTCATTCACGCGGTCGGTAAGCTCGGACGACTCCGAACGGTAGAGGGCGTACAGCTCGGCCATCTCCCGACCGGCCTGGTCGGCATGCGCCTCCTGAACGGCCGCGGCGGCGTACTGCGCCACGAGGCTCGTGGACTTGCTGGCCTTGCCTCTCCGAGGAGGCTCCCCCCCGCCTCCGACGATGACGGGCGGTGGGAACCCACCCGCGGGAGACACCGAGCCCGGGGTGGTGGCGGCGCCGACGGGCGCCATCCCTCCCCCTGTCGGCCCGGTCTTGAGCACCGGAAGACTCGCCGCCGGCACGACGGTCAAACCGGAAGTCGGCGGCTTCGCGATCCCGAAGAGCTCCGGGTGGGACACGGACCCTTCGGGGATGTTGATGAGCGGCTTGGGAGGCGGGGCGACCGTCTTGGTGGCGTCGAAGGCGCCGTCCGGGGGCGTGAGGAGCCCCGGGGTGGAGGGCCCTCGACCGACGGGCGTCTGGACCGCCGCGGTCACGTCGGCCGTCGCCTCGGGCGCGGTGACGGCACTGTCGCCGAACGGCTTCGGCGTCGCGTAGGTGCGGGGCGCGGGGGACGCCGCCCCCAGGGTTCGCGCGAGCTGGGGGTCGATCTGCTCGGGGAGCTGAGGCACCGCCGGCGCCCCGCCCCAACCGCCGGCGGCGTCCGGCGTCTGGAGGCCCGGAGCGCCGGCCTGTCGCGCGGCCTCCAGGTTCGCCCACGGACCGAGGTTCCCGGGGGTCGGGAAGTCGAAGGCGTAGGCCGGCATGCCCACGATGTCCGCGCGGGACGGGGACTTCGGGACCGCGCGCGCGAGGCCGCCCTCTCCGGGTCGCGAGAGCGCGCCTCCGGGGGCGAGCACCGGCATGGCGGGAGGGCGCCGCGGGAGGCGCCCGGGGGCGGTGCCGCCCGCGCGAACGGGAGCGCCGGCCACTGGGGCCCTCAACCGGGTCGGCGCCGCGGTGCTCCCGGGACGCAGCGGCGCGGAGGATCCGCCCTGGGGGTGCGCCGGCGGTTGGACCGTGCCTCGGAAGGCGTCGCCCGGACCGAGGCCGGGCGGAGGCGAGAGCGGCGCGGGAGGCGGCGCCTGGACACTCTCGGCGCGCTGGGCGGTACTCGCGGGGGTCTGGAGCGACGCCCCCGGCTGCTTGCCCTTGCCGCCGCCACCCCCGTCCTCCATCTCCCAATACAGCGGAGGCGGGGGAGGAGGCGGCTGGGGCTTCGGATACTGCAGAAAGAAGTCCGGACCTCCAGTAACGGGGAGGTAAGGCACTGGAATGCCCGCGAGTTCCTCCTGCAGGGAGGGTCCCCGCGGAATCAACCTCCGCACTCCGGAAGCTCCAAGCGGACGGAGCCCCGGACCAGCGTCTAGAACACCCCCAGGAAGCGGGACTCCCGCGGGCGTCGCTTCGCCCGACGTCGCACCGACCGTCGATCCGCTCCCCCCTCCCCGCGGTCGGAGCCCCGGTCCTCTGTCGAGGTCCCCTCCGGGAAGGGGGGCGGCGGCGCCCACGTCCGACGGCGATCCGCTCACGGTGGTCCCGGGCGCGGAGGCTCCGCCCCGAACGCTGGGCCCCGCGCCCTCCCCGAAGCCACGCAGGATGCTCGGCAAGATGGATCCCGGCGTGAAGCCGGGCACGCCGTCGAGCACGCCCCCGGGGAGCTTCATGCCCGAAGGAGCCTCGCCCGCGGAGGCGCCGCTCACGAGCACGCCCACGCGCTGTCCGTGGAGGTCGGCGTCTTCGGTGGCCTCCCGGCCGACCACGGCGCCGCGCCCCTCCGCGGGCAGGGGCATCTGCGGGACGATCGCGGTCAGGCCGCCCGGGACCCCGTCGCCCGGGCCCTCGGCGTAGAGCTGCGCGTCGAGTTCGAGGTGGGAGCGGTCCCGCATGCCCTCGGGGCCGGTCTGGATGCCGAAGTAGCCGACGTCCGGAGCGATCAGGTAGAAGGGGTAGACGAACGGGCCGAAGGGCACGGCCCCGTCGCTGGCGACGCGGTAGTTGCCGATGGTGGTCTCGGCCGTACCCGAAGGCGTCTCCATGGGTTTGGGGACGCACCTGCACTCGCAAGGGCACGGGTCCGCGGGCGGCGGTGCCGTGCTCGTGGACGAGTCCTGCGGAGCCGCCACCGGATCGGCCATGATCGCTCCCCCTTCGTCCGCGCTCTAGAGGCGTCCCTTCGTGAGCTTTCGCATCGCCACCGCGTCCATGCTGCGGGCGGGCCGTCCCGACGACCGGGCCGACGCGCTCATGGGCGCCATCGGCACCCCGGCGGCCGCCGCGCTCGACATCGACGAAGGCAGGGGCGGGGGCACCTTCGCGCCGCCCTTCGTCGCGCTCCCCACCGTGACGAGTCCGGTGAGGCTTCCCGAGGCGCCCAGCACCGGCGGGGCCACGGGGGGACGGACGACGGGACGCGGGGGCCGGGTGCGGCGGCGTTTCCGTCGCCCCCGCTCGGGCACCACCCTGCACGTCGCCTCGGGCATGCGCGCGCCCTGCATGCACCCCGCGCAGCCGCACGAACCGTTCCTGGCCATCGTCCGCTCCCTTCCGCCCTCACGTCTGGCGCTTCACCAACCAGCCCTGCGCCCACAGGGTCGTGATCCCCGTCCCGTTCGCGTAGTCGTTCATCAGCCGGAACCACTTCATCGTGAACTCGAGCGTCTTCTCCACCTCGTCGTCGCTCGCGATGTTGAACGGGCTCCCGCTCATCCCCGACCACTCCTGCCGGTTCATCGACTGCTCGAAGTGGAAGTTGAGGAGCGGCGTTCCCGACGACGCGATCGTCGGACCCCGCCAGAACGTCAGCAACGCCCCCTCGTAGGCCGACACGTCCACGGGGAACGTGTAGAACTGCACCCCGCTCCCGCCGATGGAGGTGAAGCGGGGGTGGAGCACGATCGGGACGAGCCGTCCCTCCAGCGTCTGCGTCGATCCCATTGCATCTCCTCGGGGAGGTGCCGGACGACGGCCACCGTGGGCCGCCGCCCGGGCTCCCTCCGCCACGGGAAGTCGGAGAACGCGTCGCCTCGTCGCCGGGGGCTACGAGAGGCGCATCTCCAGGAACCCGACGGCCCAGCACGTCAGCGTGACGGGCTCGGAGCCGGTCACCGCGACCTTGATGCGGAACCACCGCTTCTTGAGCTCCGGCGTGTACTGGGCCTCGGTGTCCGCCCCGGGGTCGCCGCCGCTCCCGTTGGTGCACGTGGTCCAGGTCACCTGATCGGTGGACTCCTCGAAGGAGAAGGTCACGGCGCCGCCGCCGTTCAAGACGCCGCGCCACACGTTCATGATGGCCGCCTGGTACTCGGTGACGTCCATCGCGATCGTCGTGTAGGTGCCGGCGCCGCAGTACGTGGTGTAGCGAGGCAGGAGGACGGCGGGAACGAGTTCACCACCCGTCATGGAGGGTCCTTTCTTCCAGCCCTCGGACCGAGCGAACGCGCCCGACCCGGGTTCCCAGAGTCGCGACCCGGACTCCGACCGCGCTCCGACGCCGGGTCGCCGGGCGTCGGGGCACAAGACCTTCGGACCGTGCACGCCGCGCGGTCTGCGGGGGAAGGGCGAGGCCGCACCGGGGGGACGCACGCCGTCATCGAAGGACTCCGACCGCCTGATGGCAGACCCGGACGTGTCCCTGGACGGACCCCAGCTCCCACCGGAGGCGAAACCACCGCGCCGAGACGGGGAGCCGGACCTCGAAGTCCTCGTCCACCCGGGTGGCGAGGGGGCTTCCCTCCAGCACCTCCCATTCCACGAGGTCGTAGGCGACCTCGACATGGAGGGCGACGGAGGCACCGCCGCACCCGGTCCACAGCGCCGGATCCGGCGAGAGCCGCCCCCGCAGGCGCACCTCGCGAAACCGTGAGACGTCGGCGGGCCGGAAGCGCAGCGCCGACGCCCCCTCGCCCGGGAGCCCCTCCAACGCGAGGGGGATGGGGACCAGGCGCTCCACGGTCATCCGGTGCTCTCTCCACGGTCGCGGGGGCGGAAGTGCCCGCTCTGTCGGGGTCGCTGCGCTGTCTCCTCGGGCCGGGGCGGGGCACGCGGTCGCGTGCGAGGACTCGGCCTCCACCTACCAAGTGCCACGAGGGGAACAGCCTTTAGCCCCTGAATGCGCGATGGGCGTGGGCCGCCGCGCGCCGAAACCGTTGTCTCATCGCCGCTTGGGACAATCCGGTGGAGTGGCGGATTTCTGCGAGGGAGTCGCCGTCGAGCAGCGGATCGACGACCTCGAGTTCTCCGGCAGTCATGTGCCGCCGGCAGACGGGTACCCGGGAGAGGAGCGGCGCGAGGCGTTCCGACCAGGTCTCGCACTGCGCGGTGGGCCGATCCGACAGATCCGGCCACAGGACCTCGCGGGTGGCATTGTCCCGCGCCGCTCGGAGGATGAGGAACCGAAGGGCCCGTCGAAACCAGCTGCGAAGCGCGCTCCCGGACTCGGGAAGGTCCCCTTCACGCTGCAGCGCCAGGAGGAATGCCTCCTGAAGCAGATCCTCCGCCAGCTGCGCCGGGAGCCCGCAGCGCCGACAGCAGTGCGCGGCGTAGCGTCGCGTGGCCTCGAGGTGCTCCGTCCAATCTGGGGGGTCCCCCGTCCCGGCGGCGCGCCCGAGCCGCGTGCCCCGGCGCCTCGCCCCCTCGGAACCCACTCTCGCACGCGCGGCCCCATGCTCGGCGCCACGTTCCCACACGTCTCCACTCTCCACGCAGACTTCGCCCTCCCCGCACCGATCCGCGCACACGATGGGCGCGATCGATGCCGCGTCTCCACGACTCCAGGTGTCCGTTGGACGCAGGGGGACGTGAGGACCCACGTCCCGCGGCCGTCCGCCTGTGCCCGCGACGTCGAGGGACGCACGGACACGGTGTCGGTCCTGCTGCGGATCCCGTGGCGCGTCCCCTGGGAGCCGCCTCCCCGGGCCGCGCGCCTCGCTCCCCTATTCGCGCTCGCCCATGCACTCTCCCCATCGGACCCTCGCGTCACACCCACTCCACCGGGCCCGATCACGAAGGACGCCGCGAAGAGGAATCCGGAACGCGCGAGGGGGCGGCAACACGAAGGCGTTTCGGTCGCGAACGATGAAGGAGCACGTCCGTACGCAAGGAGGACGAAGGGGGCCGATCGCCCCCAGACCAGCGCGCCTCACGGCCTCATGGATAGGAACTTCCGGCACGGCACACTAGCCGCCCAGAGCCTGCTGGACGCGGCGGAGGCGGCTGCCGGCCTCCTCGCCGAGGGGGGCCAGGTCCTCGCGGCCGGTGACGCCCAGCACGGTGCCGGGCTCCATGAAGGCGACGGTGATGCGGCCGTCCTCCTCCTCGCGGACCACGACGTTGCAGGGGAGCAGGATCCCGATGTCGGGTTCCTTGTCGATCGCCTGATGGGCGAGCTCGGGGTTGCAGGCGCCCAGGATCCGGTAGGCCCGGCGCTCCAGGCCGAGCTTCTTCTTCAGGACACCCTTCACGTCGATCTCGGTCAGGACGCCGAAGCCCTCCTTCTTGAGCTCGGCGGTGACACGCTCGATCGCGTCCGCGAAGTCGCCCCCGAGTGTGGCGTGAAAGGCGTAGGCGGCCACGGAGAGGGCCCCCTACCGCATGTTGACGGGCGCGCAGGTGGGCGCGCAGGTCTCCACCTTGGGGCAGACCCGCGGGTGGAAGGGATCGCTCCAGTTCCAGGACGTACAGGCGCCGAGCAGAAGCAGCGCGCCTCCGAGGACCAGGGCCAAGGCGATCCGTCGCATCGTGTTCCTCCCATGCGGAAGCGCCATGCTACCGGTCGCCCGCGCCCCGTGCCACTCCCGTGCACCGCCGCGCCTCGGCCCACACCCGTTCGAGCCGAGAGAACGCGGCGGACCACGTGAACGTGGAGAGATCGGGCCGGGTCCCCTCCCCGCGCCGCGCGAGGGCGCGCTCGATGGCCCGCGCCAGCCCGTCCACGAAGCGGGGGAGGTCCTCCGGAAGGGGATCGTCCACGGCCCGGAGCCGGGGCGGGGGAACCAGATCCAGGGCGGCCCCCAGGTGGGGGGCCAGGTCGCGCTCCAGGACCCCGAGGCGCGTCGCCACCGCCCCGCAGCCCGAGGCGACCCCCTCGACCAGCACGAGGGGGAGTCCCTCGTAGAGAGAGGGCAGCACGAGGACCCCCACGCTCCGCATGAGGTCGGCCAGCGCCGCCTGACCGAGGTGGCCGTGGACGACGACCCGCTCCCCCCGCGTCCGAACGCGCGCCTCGAGGCTCCGTCCCTCGGCCCCGGCGGCGTCTCCCGCCACGTGGAGCCGCAGACGAGGGCGTTGCGGGGCCAGCCGCTCGAAGGCGTCGAGGAGCCAGGGAAGCCCTTTCGCGCGGCTGTACTTTCCCACGTAGAGGAGGTCCTCCGGGCGGCGCGGCGCCCCCGCCCGGTCGTGGAAGAGGTCTTCCCGGTAGCCGGCTCCCACGACCCGGATCCGATCCGCGGTCCACCCCGTCGCCCGGGCGATGTCCTGGGCATTGGTGGTGCTCAGGGCGGCGACCCGCTCCGCGCGGCCGCATCCTCGAATCACGTCGGCGGCGAGGTGCGGGCAGAGCTCCATTTGCCTCAGTCCCGTCGCGTGCGACTGGATCACCAGCGGGACCTCTGGCGCGACGTCCTTCACCAGGGCGGACAGCACCCAGAGGTGGTGCGCGTGGATCAGGTCGGGACGCGTGGCGTCGATCACGCGTGCCAGGTGCCGGCGCCAGGCGTCGCGGTATCGCAGGACCTCGCGTCCGGATAGGGCGGACCAGACGGCGCTCTCGTAGGGCATCACGTCGCTCATGCCCACGACGGCGAACGGCAGGGCTTCCGTCTGGAAGCGGCTCGGATGCACGCGGCTCGCGTCGAGCCCCGCGAGCCTCCCTCCGTCGTGGTCCGCCGGGACGCCGACCACGACGTCCTGCTCGTAACCCCGCGCGGCCGCTTCCCGCACCCACGCTTCCAGCGTGATGCCGCTCCCGGTCCGTCCGGGGCGCTGGGAGAGGAGGTGGAGCACGCGGAAGGGCACGGGGCGAGAGCCTACCCGGGGCCGCGGGAAGGACGGGCCGAAGGGTACGGCGATCGAGTCGGCAGCGCCCCGCCGGCCCCCCCTCCCCACGGCCGAGCGAAACGCCGATCCTCGATGCACGCCCCGGCTCTCGTGGCCCGATGCGTCAAGCCCGTTGTCCCTGCACTCCGGTGCGGAGCAACCGCACCGGGGCGCAACCCGATGGGCCTCGCGGTAGCCGGCGCCCTCCCGCTCGTGGACTCGCGCCGACGCTCAACTCGCGCGCCGGTAGGTCATGGCCTCCGCAACGCGCTGCTTGGCGAGGGACATCGCCGCTTCCGCGGGCATCTGGTTGTGCTCGCGGGCGACCTCGAGGACGGCGCGGGTGTTCTCGCGGATCTTCTCCTCGATCGTCTCGAAGGCCTGCTTCTGCGTTCCGCCGTGGAACTCGACCGCCGCGCAGATGACGCCGCCTGCGTTGGCGACGAAGTCGGGCACGGAGATGATCCCGCGGTCGTGCAGGATGCGTTCGGCTTGGGCCGTACACGGGATGTTCGCGCCCTGGATGATCGCCTTGCACCGCAGCCGATGGGCGTTCGTGTGGTCGATGACGTCGGGCCGGGCGGCCGGGACGAAGATGTCGCACTCCAGGTCGATGAACCCGTACGGATCGAGCTTCGCCCCCTTCCCGTAGTCGGTCACGCGTCCCGTCTCGTTCTTGATCCGTGCCAGCTCCTCGATGTCGATGCCTTCGGGATCGTGGACCGTGCCGTCGAGGTCCGTGGCGGTGACCAGGCGCGCGCCGCGTTCTCCGAGGAAGCGTGCGGCGTGCTGGCCGACGTTGCCGAACCCCTGGATCGACATCGTCGCCCCGTCCAGGTCGAAGCCCGCGTACTCCTGGGTCACCTCCGCACAGATCGCGCAGCCGTAGCCGGTGGCGCCCACTTGGTCCAGGGGGATGCCGCCCAGCACCTTCGAGAGGCCGACGGAGCGACCGATCTCGTCGCGGACCCACGCCATCGCCGTCTCGTCCGTCCCCATGTCCGGACCGGGGATGTAGCCGCTCAACGACTCCATCGCGCGGGCGAAGTGACGGACGAGCGCTTCCTTGTTCCCGCCCTTCGGATCCGCCAGGATCGCGGACTTGCCACCGCCGTGCGGGAGCCCCGCGAGCGCGTTCTTCCACGTCATCGCGCGTGCGAGTCGGAACACCTCCTCCGTCGTCACGTCGGGCGCCATGCGGATGCCGCCGATGGCGGGACCGGCGGCCGTGTTGTCGATGACGACGATGCCCTGGAGCCCCACACGGGGCTCGGTGATGTAGACGATCTTCTCGGGTCCGTACTCGTCGGCGAAACGGTCGAAGACGCTCTCGCTCATCACAGACTCCTGTCGTTGTCCGGTGGACCCGGTACGTCCCTCGTGGTAGGGAATCGTAACCGCCGCGCGAATGACGACGAAGCCGCGGCGGTGGTCGTCCCAGCCCGTTCGTGTGTGTCCGAACGAACCCCGAAGGAGGGCGTCCGCCCGGTCGAGAGCGGGTACGATGGCTGGCTCGCGCCGCGCGCCCCATATCCGCCCCGATGGAGCCTCCGTGACCCCCGAACCGACGCAAACCGATGCCGCGCCGCCGACCGTGGATCCGGATGGCCCCGACGCCCTGATCAACCGGGAGCTCAGTTGGCTGGGCTTCGCGGGGCGGGTCCTGTCCCTCGCGGGAAGCCCCGAGCTACCCCTGCTCGAGCGCGTGAAGTTCGTCGGCATCATGGGAATGCTCCACGACGAGTTCTTCATGAAGCGCATCAGCGGCATGAAGCGCCGCATCGCGCAGGGACGGCAGGGAACCGCGCCGGACGGCATGACGGCCTCCCAGGAGTACGCGGCGTCTCGCACGAAGATCCTGGACCAGATCGGGATCCTGTCGGGGATCCTCCGGGACGAGATCCTGCCCGGCCTCGCCCGCGAGGGCATTCCCATCCTCGACGCGAAGAGCCTCGACGCCGAACACAGGGACAGCCTCCGGCGCACGTTCCGGGAATCGATCCTCCCCGTCCTGACGCCGCTGGCGGTCGATGCCGAGCATCCGTTTCCCTTCATCAGCAACCAGGGATTGAACCTCGCCGTCCGCCTTCCGGGGCCTTCCTCGGATCGGCTGCGGTTCGTGCGCATCAAGGTCCCGGACAACCGCCCGCGGTGGGTTCCGGTGCCCGGCACGCGCGGCTTCATCCCGATGGAACAGGTGATCGCGTCCAACCTCGATCTCATGTTCCCGGCCACACCGCCCGAGAGCGTCCACTTCTTCCGGGTGACGCGGAGCGCGGAGGGGCACCCCGAGCGCAGCCCCGAACTGGAGGTGGACGATGCCTTCGTCGAGCCCGGCCTGATCGTCCGGCTCGTCGCCGACGAGTTGAAGGCGCGCCGTTTCGCGGAGTGCGTGCGCCTGCAGGTGGACGACTCGATGTCCAAGGATCTCAGGACCTGGCTCGCCCGGCAGTTCGGCCTCTCCGACGAAGACGTCTACCAGCAGGATCATCTCCTCGGGATCAACGACCTCCTGAAGATCTCACCCGAGGGTGCGGACCACCTGAAGCTCCCCCCCCACCAGCCGAACACCCATCCGCGGCTCCGGAACCTCGAGCCGCGGGATACGGGTGCGATCTTCGAGGAGATCCGCCGGGGGGACATCCTCCTCCACCATCCCTACGACTCCTTCGACACGTCCGTCCTCCGCTTCCTGGAGTCGGCGGCGCGCGATCCGAACGTCCTGGCGATCAAGCTGACGATCTACCGGACGAGCAGCGACTCCCCCATCGTCCAGGCGCTGCTCGACGCGGCGCGGCGCCACAAGCAGGTGGCCGTCCTCGTGGAGATCACGGCCCGGTTCGACGAGGCCCCCAACATCGCCTGGGGGAAGCTCCTCGAGGAGGAAGGCGTCCACGTCTCCTACGGCGTCGAGCACCTGAAGACCCACGTGAAGCTCGCGCTCGTGGTCCGGGAGGAGGGCAACGCCCTGCGGCGCTACGTCCACGTCGGGACGGGGAACTACCACTCGGGGACCGCGCGCGTGTACGAAGACCTCGGGATGCTCACGAGCAATGCCGAAATCACCGCCGATGCCGCCGCCGTCTTCAACGCGCTCACCGGCTCCACGGCCCAGGACGGCTACCGTCGTCTCCTCGTGGCCCCACGGTTCCTGCGCGAGCGCTGGGTCGAGCTGATCCGCCGCGAGGCGGGTCACGCCGAGGCGGGACGCCCTGCCGGCATCGTGGCCAAGATGAACCAGCTCCAGGACCCGGAGATGATCCGCGAGCTCTACCGCGCGAGCCAGGCGGGGGTCTCGATCACGCTGATCGTCCGCGGCCTCTGCTGCCTACGTCCCGGCGTCCCCGGTCTCAGCGAGAACACCCGCGTGCTCAGCGTGGTGGGCCGGTTTCTCGAGCACAGCCGCATCTACCGCTTCGAGAACGGGGGGAGCCCCGAGTTCTTCATCGGGTCCGCCGACTGGATGCACCGCAACCTGGATCGCCGGGTCGAGACGATCTCTCCCGTCCTGGACGCAGGCGCCGCCGAGGACCTCGAGGACATCCTGGCGGTGTACTTCTCGGACAACGCCTCCGCCTGGGACGGACAGCCGGACGGCTCCTACGTCCGACGGACGCCCGCCGAGGGGGAGGAACGCCGTGAGGCGCAGGAGATCTTCATCCGTCGCGCCCGCGAACGGGCTTGAGCCGGACGTATCCTGGGCGCCCGTGGACTCCCACCTCGACCGAGAGCTCGCGAAACTCGTCCTCGGGACGAACGACCAGCGTCGTCGCGTCGGGCAGGCCGTCTACCACCTCTACCGCACGCTGATCTTCTGGCACGACAAGCGGCGCCCCTTCCATGCGAGCGTACAGGCGTGGTCCGTGGGCGGCGCCGCGATCTTCGAGTCGCTGGCGGCAATGCTCGAGGGGCTCGACCCGTTCGAAGAGGACGCCAAGTTGCGCGCGTGGCTGGCGATCGTCCTCGCCCAGTTGGGCGACGACCTCCGACGCGGAGACCATATGCTCGTGCCGTTCCTGCGCTGGATGGAAGGCCGCTTCGGGGAGCTCACGCGCATGATGCAGGAGGAGAGCGCCGGCTCGACGATCTACGACTTCGCGCTCGCCCGCATCCTGGAGGAGCTCTTCGCCCGCGCCGCCGGCGCGGACCGCCTGGGGATGGCGGACCTGTTCGAGGGCGCCTCCCGGCGAATCGTCAGTCCAGTGCGGCGAGCATCTCCTCGCGCGTGATCAGCTTCACGCGCGGCCGCCCGAGCGGGCGTCCCCGCTCGACCTCGATCGTGTCGAGGCGCGTCCAGTCGTCGAAGGTGAACCAGCGTACGCCGCGCTCGGAGAGCAGCTTCCCGACGGCCGTCGGATCCGGTTGCTTCGCCCCTTCGATGCGCCCGAAGCGCATGTCCTCGAGCATGACGCCCACCGTCTCCAGGGCGTCGGGACGGTTCGTGCCGATCACCCCCGAGGGGCCCCGCTTGATCCATCCCGCCACGTAGAGCTTGGGGCGCACGGCGCCGCCGGGGGCCTGGAGCACGCGACCGGCGTCGTTGGGGATCGTGCCCCAGTCCTCCCGGAAGGGGACGCCCGGAATGGGCACGCCGCGATAGCCCACCGAGCGGAAGACGAGACCGGCCTCGATCTCGTCGCTCTCCTCGGTCGCCTGCGGCCTGAGCGTCCCGTCCGCCCGGCGGACGAGACGGTTGCGGATCGTGGTGACCCCGGCCACGCGTCCCCGATGGTCGGAGACGATCCGCGTAGGGGCCACGAGAAAGCGGAGCCAGAGCGTCTTCGGCTTCGCCTCGCCGGGCTCGCGGCTGTAGGCCTCCAGCGTCTCGACCTTCGAGACGAGCCGCTTGTCCCCGCTCGTCTCCACGTCCGCTCGACTCTCGTCGTCGAGCGCCACTTCGGCGGGGAGGGTGCGAACGTTCGCGCCCTCCATCTTCGCCAGCTCCTCCAACTCGGCGTTGCTGAAAGCGGCCTGCGCCGGTCCCCGGCGTCCCAGGACGACGACCTCGCGCACGCGACTGCGGCGCAGCGCCGCGAGGGCGTGGTCGGCGATGTCCGTCTTCTCGAGCTCCTCCGGGGTCCGGCAGAGCATGCGCGCGACGTCGAGGGCCACGTTGCCCACGCCCACGACGACGGCGCGCTCCGCGTCCAACTCGAAGGTGAGGTCCTTGTAGTCGGGATGGCCGTTGTACCAGGCCACGAACGACGTGGCGGGGTGGCTCCCCTGGAGGTCCTCGCCCTCGATGCCCAGACGGCGGTCCGTCTGCGCACCCGAGCAGAACACGATCTCGTCGTAGAGCGACTCCAGGTCCTCGAGGTGCAGGTCCGTGCCGATGCCCACGCCACCGAAGAAGCGCACCGACGGGTCGCTCGCGAGACGCGCGTACACTTTCGTGACGGCCTTGATGTTCTGGTGATCCGGCGCCACGCCGTAGCGCACGAGTCCGTAGGGCGCCGGGAGACGGTCGAACAGGTCGACGGAAACGGCGAGGTCCTTCGCCTTCAGGAGGCCCTGCACGATGTAGAAGCCGCTGGGCCCCGCCCCCACGACCGCGACCCGCAAGGGGCGCGCCTCGCTCCCGATGGTTTGTTCGCTCATTGGAGCGAGTCTACCGTTGGCCGGCTTCCCCCCCCCGGGAGTTCCCGGTCGGGGACTCGTCGAGCGCCGCCTCGATGACACGCGCCACGGCGACGTTGTCGAAGTACGGCCCGCGCACGGGATCGTGCGTCCCGGCCGCGAGACGGGCGAACCGGTCGGCGAAGGCTCCCTTCGCGAAGAACGGCACGAGCTGGTTCGTGTGTCCCTTGGAGCGCAGCGTCGCGTGCGGCAGGCGGCCCGCGCCGTTCGACTCGATCGGCGCCAGCCACCAGGGGGGCGCCCCCTCCTTCGCCGGCTGCTCGGGGCCCGTGAGGAAGCCGCACTCGTGGTCGGCGGTCACGATCACGAGCGTGTCCGACCACGCCTCGTGGTCCTCGACCCACGCGAGGACGGTGTCCGTCGCGGCGTCGAAGTCGATCTGCTCCTCGATGAGGCGCCCGAGGCGGCCCTGGTGAGCCGCCCAGTCGACGGCGCCTCCCTCCACCATGAGGAAGAAGCCGTCGGAATCGTCGTCGAGGACGTTCAGGGCCGCCGCGGTCATCTCCGCGAGCGTCGGGAGGCCGGGCGTCGCGGGGACGGCGAACGGTGGCGCGATCGGGTTCCCGCTCCGCCGCTCCTGCAAGGTGGCCGCGACCGGGGCGATCCCCAGCAGGCGCTTCGGCGCCGGTCCCTCCGCGAGCGCGCGGATGCCGTCGCGCGAGGTGACGAGGGTCCAGCGACCGCCGTCCCGGGCGCGCTCCCAGGTCGCCTCGTCCCCGAGATAGCGAAGATCCGGGGCGCCCTCCCGGCGCTTCCCGTCGTCGTCGAAGTCCGGGTGGCCGGCGCCCATCACCACGTCGAGGCCGCTCTCGAAGAGCATCTGCCGCGCGATCGTGCCGTAGTCGTTCCGCGAGGCGACGTGCGCGACGGCCCCCGCGGGCGTCGCGTGCGTGAAGGGAACGGTCGTGACCACCCCTGTCGCCATCCCGCGGGCATCCATCCGCTCGACGACGCTCTCCTGCCGCCGGCCCGCGGCGTCCAGACCGAGCACGCCGTTCTTCGTCTTGACGCCGCAGAGCATCGCCGTGATCGCCGCGGCGGAATCCGTCGCGCCCCGCCGGACGGTGTCCGCGGCGGCGACAGCCCTCACGGGGTCGTAGCTCCCGCCAGCCGGGTAGTTGCTCATGGCCAGACGCACGGGGAAGGCGTAGCAGGCCTGCGTTCCCCGGCGGCCCGTCCGGTAGAGGCTCGCGGCCTCGAAGTGGGCGAAGCCCGCCCCGTCGGCGATCAGGAGGATCACGTGCCGGAGCGGGGGCTGCGCTTCCGCCTCCTCCCCCGCGCGGGCCGGGAGCAGCAGGGCGGCGGCCAGGAGGAGGACGGACAGCGGTCGGAGCCACGTGCGCACCATGGGAGCTCTCGCAGGGAAGGCCGCGATGCTACGAGGCCCCCAGGGACCCGGCGGCGTGGCGCGCGAGGAGGTCCCGGGCGGCGGCGAGCACGCGCGTCGGGTCGAGGAGTGCCAGGCAGACGTTGTCGCCGTCGCACGGGGAGTTGCGATGGTTGTACGCCGTGAGGCAGGGCGAGCAGGAGAGGTTCGTCCTCAGGTTCACGGACTTGTCGTCCAGCGTGCCGTAGAGCACCGGCGTCTCGGGGCCGAACAGCACGACGGCGGGCATCGGGGTCAGGGCGGCGAAGTGCCCCGGCCCCCCGTCGTTCGCGACGAGGAGCGCGGCGTGGTGGAAGAGCAGGAGCACCTCCGCGACGCTCCGCGTCCACCCGGTGAGGTCCGCGGCGTGAGGGTCGTCCAGGGCGCCCAGGAGCCGGCGCGCGACCGGACGGTCGCGCTCCAGGCCGATCACCCCGAGGGCGTACCCGTCGTCCAGGAGCGTCCGCCCGAGGTCGATCCAATGCTCCATGGGCCACGCGCGGATCGGGAGGAGGCCGCCGGAAGGCGAGAGCAGGACGAGGCGCCGCCCGGCGAGCGCGGGCCGGTCGCCGAGGAGCCGTCGGCCGAGGGCCTCCACGTCGGCCGCGGGCAGGGAAAGGCGCTCGAGGACAGGGGGGGCGTCGGGTACCACGCGCTTCACGCGGGGGGTTCCCTTCGCTTCGATCGCCTCGGCCAGCGTCACGAACTGGTGGGCGATGTGCTGGTAGGGGTTGTACAGGACCTTCCGGTTGAGCAGGTCTCCGCGGTAGAGCCCCTCCTGGGTGTGGCGGTCGAACCCGACCCGGATCCGCGCCCCGCTCATCCACGAGAGGAGGGCGCTCACCCGCGCGAAGAGCTCGCAATCGACCGAGACGTCGAGCGGGAGCGCGCGCAGGCGCCTCGTGGCGGCGCGCGCGTCGTGAGCGAGGTGGCCGAAGCGGTCGTTCCTCAGCGTCAGGACGTTCTCCGGGGGCACGACGCCCTGGAGATCGAGCACCTCGCGGTTCTGCTCGAACACGACCGCATGGAGGGTGGCGTCGGGGTAGCGCTCGCGGAGGCGGTCGAACATGGGACGCGCGAGGACGAGGCTGCCCATCTCCGAGAGGAGGATCACCGCGACGTGACGGATGGGCCCGTCGCCCTCCGGACGGGGCAGGAGCCGTGCCCTCCACGTGGTCATCCCGCAGAGGAGCCCGCCGGCGAGACGGTCGATCCGGCGTTGGGTGGCGACCCTCATCGCGGCCCCCCGGGCGCGTCCTCCCCCGCGTCGGCGCGGCGAAGCAGCATCTCACGCTGGACGAGCACGCCGAAGCGCCGTTCGAGGACGAGCTCGCGGATCTCCTCCGGCGTCTGCCGCGAGCGGAGGTCGAAGCGACCGCCGAGAACGTCCGTCCCCGCGGGCGGCGCCTCCCCTACCGGGGCCGACCACGCGACCGTCTTCCCCTCCGCGAGGAGACGGCGGGCGATGTCGTCCCGGTCCGCGGGATAGGGCTTCACGTCGGCGCCGGGCAGGAGGAAGCGGTGGCGCTCCTCCCGCGCCCGGAAGTTCGACGGGACCCAGACCGTCGCGCCGGCCACGCGCCGGAGTTCGGCGGGGGCGTAGCGCCCGAGGTCCCCGTCGAAGGGGGCGATCGCCGCTCCGATGGAGAGGTAGACGAGGAAGACGATCGCGTGGACGGTGCGCGGAGCGAAGCGCGGCCGGATCGCGACGGCGCCCGCGAGGAGGACGGTCGCCGCGGGAATGGCGATCTGCCACCCGGCGTAGGCGCCCGCGGGCAGGACGCTGCCGGCGATGCCCACCTGGAAGAGGAGCGCGAGGAGCGCCGCCACCGCCGAGGCGAACGCCGTGGCGCCGAGCCAGGGCGTCGGGATCCGCTCCCACGAGAGCGCCAGCAGCACGGCGACGGCGGGCATCGCGGGGAGCAGGTAGTTCGACTGGCGGTGGCTCGGAAGCGTGAATACGACGACGAAGGCGAGGACGAGCAACCAGCACGCCGTCTCGACCTCGCTCCACCCCCTCCGCCGCCGCCACGCGTCCCACGCGAGCCACACGACGGCGGGCGCGAGGAAGCCGGCGTTGAAGAAGACGCCGAGGAGCGTCGTCCAGGCGCCGTGGCTCGGTGAAACCAGCCCCGGGAGCCACCCGCCGCCGACCTTCCCCACGTTTTCCCCCAGGACGAACTGGTCGAGGATCGCCCTTGGGTGCGGGTCGAGGAGCGGCCAGAGCGCGAAGAGGCCGAGGGCGATCGCCGCCGCGAGGATCCCCTTCGCCAGGTCCCGCCGGAGGAACGCGGCGAACGATCCGCGGCGCCGGACCAGCAACCACGCCCCGAAGCCGACGGCGACAGGAACAACCAGCGCGAACGACTTCACGAGGCACGCGAGCCCCGTGGACACGCCGGCGAGGACCCAGAAGGGCCAGCCGTCGAGACGCGTTGGCTTCGAGAGGGCCACCGCGAACGGGAGGAAGACGAAGAACGTCTCCGGGAGGTTCGTGAGGAAGGGGCGCCCGTACTGGAACGTGGACCAGAACGCGAGGAACGAGAACGCGGCGAGAACGCCCGCGCGCGCGCTCCTCGCGACCCGCCCCGCCGTCCACCCGGCGAGCGCGGCCGTGGCGAAGGTGAAGAGGACGATCGGAAGCCGGAGCCGGAAGAGGTCCCAGGCCGCCCCCCAGGCGCCGGCGACCATCCCCGTCCAGAAGAGGAGCGGCGGCTTCGTCTGCCCCAGCCCCTGGACGGTCTCCAGCGGGAGCCAGTGCCCGCTCGCGGCGGTCTTCCGGGCGATGGCCAGGTAGACCGCCTCGTCGCCGATGTGCGGGATGTGGAGGCCGCCGAGCCCGGCGGCGTAGGCGAGAAGGGCGAGCCCGACAGAGACGCCCGCCCCCGCGCGCCATCGGCGTCCTCGCTCGTCCGGACCAGGGTCGCGTCCTCCCGCCACGCGGCCGAGCCTACCCGCCCCCTCCGCCGCGTACCTCACTCGGCATCGGCCGCGAGCCGGAGGTCCACGACGAGGTCGTCCGTGCCCGCCGGCACGCTCTCGATGCGGGTCTCCCGGAGGGTGTGCTGCCCCTTGGGGTAGGTGCGCCGCAGGTGCGCGACGATCGCGTACGTGCCCCGCGGCAGACCCTCGATCGAAAAGCCGCCGTCCGGGCGGCTCGCGGTGTGCCGCTCGAAGCCATGGGGGCCGCGGGCCTCGACCCAACCGTCGTAGCCCGGGAGCGGAGGTTGTCCGCGGATGCGCCCGCGGATGACGCAGGGCGACTCCAGATACAGGCGGACGGTGCCGGCGGCCGCGTCCACGGGTGTGCGCAGGGCCATCGGGGCCTCGGGGCGGTTGCGGCGGAGGACCACCACCGTGCCCTGGCCGGAGGAGGCGAGCCCGCGGAAGGTGAAGCGCCCCTCGTAGGCCCCGGTGTGCTGTTCGGCACCGTCCGCGCCGTACCATGCGGCGCGCCAGTAGGGTCCTTCGGCGGGGGGACTCGTGTCGACGACCAGATCCCTACGTTCCGATTCGGGCACGGCGACGACGCGGAGGGTGACGTCCGCATCGGGCGGCCGTGCGTGGACCGGCTCGGAACGGAAGACGGCGGGATCGAGATGGACGACCCGGAGGCTGTGGGCTACGCCGGGAAGGTCCCCGAAGCGGAACGTGCCGTCGTCGTCGGTCGACAGGAAGATGGCGGGAACCCACCCCTGGTCCGTGAAGGCCGCCAGGGGAGAGTCGGGAGACCAGGGGGATCCGTCGACACGGGCCTCGACGGCCCATGCCCGACGCCCCCCCGGTCCGACGACGCGACCCGAGATGGGCCCGCGCGCCCTCAACCGCACGATCGCTTCCTTCGGCACCGGAAGCCGGAACGTACGAGGTTCCGCCCACCAGACCACGGTGCCACGTGGATTCACGGCCACGACGACGTCCGTGGCCTCGCCGGGGAAGCGGAGCCGGACACGGCCCTCGGCGTCCGTGTGGCCGAAGCGCTGGCCATCGAGGTGGGCGCCGGTCCACTTCGCGACCACGTCATGGCCGGCGACCGGATCGCCCTCGGCGTCCTCGAAGCGGAGGGCGAGGTCCTGCCCCCGGTGCACGACGAAGCGGACGCGTGCGCCGGGGGCGGCCGACAGGGGGAACGGCGCGTACCAAGGCGGCGGCGGTGCCACCGCGACGAAGCGGGGTTGCTGGCCGCCGCCGTCCCCGGCGGCGAGGGTCACGCGGGCGAGGCCGTGCGCGTCGGTCGCCGCCGCCTCGCCCCGGCGAGCGACCACGCGGGCGTCGAGATCGGCCTCGAAGACCTCGACCCCCGCGAGGGCCTTCCCGTCCTCGTCCACGACCTCGACGAGGACGGCGTCCCTCGCGCTTGGTGAGCCCTCCGTGGACCTCGGGGCGACGGGAGCCGGCTTCTCCGCAAGGCCGACGAGGTGCCCCGCTCCCGTCTCGGGAGGGGCCCCGGTGGACGAGGTCCCCGCCTCGGGGGAGACGGCATGCGACAGGCCCCCATCCTGCCGGCCCAAGCCCCGGAGGACCGGGATGGCGAGCGCGGCGAGGAGGAGTGCGAGGAGGAGCAACCGGAGGCCGTTCCTTCGCGGGGAAGCCGACGGGAGGGCGCCGCGGGACACCGGCGCATGATAGGGACGAGGCGACCCTCGACGGTGGGGAGCGGCCGCGCGAGCGGGGCATCCCGACCGGCAGCCGCTGTGCCGGCTGGCGCCGGGCCCGGTCGTCGTTCGCCGCATCCGCCTTCGGGGAGCGGGAGCGGTGGCCGTTGACCGGCGGTGGGCTCACGGAGCCGGGGCGGTCCTGCTTCTGCCGAGGTGGACGGCCTCCGCCGCGCCGCCCGCGAAGAAGGCGGCGACGAGCGCGGCGACCGCCTGCGAGACGAGGAGACCCGTGTGCGTCACGTCCAGGACGCGAGCCGCGGCCGGGCACGCGAGGCGGGTCTCCGCGACGCCGACCGTGCCGTCGTGCGGCTCGGGAAGGTGCGCGAGGAAGCGTCCGATGCCGTACGGCCGCGCGCCCGCGATCGTCAGCACGTCGCGACCGGCGGCGTCGAGCGGCGCGCCGCCCAGCAGACCGCGCTCGACGCTCCGCCCAAGCGACCAGGGCCGGACGAAGGGATGCCGGGCCAGGGCCCGCGCGACCGCGCTTCCGCGGACCGGGCTCCCGAGGAGGGCGATCCGCCCGGGCGGCAGCGGTTCCGAGGGCGCCGGCCCCGGGTGCGCGAGGGCGTGGAGGATCACGATGCCGCCCAGGCTGTGCCCCAGCAGGTGCACGGGAGAGGTCGCGAGCGAGCGCACGAAGGTCGAGAGCCTCCGGGCGTTCGCCGCGGGCGTCCGCCGCAGACTCGGATACCGGAACACGTGCGTGCGAAAGCCCGCGCGAGCCAGGCGCCACCTCAGCGGCCAGAGGTCGAGCCCGCTCATCCAGATCCCGTGCACGAGGACGACCGTGCCCGCGGGTCGGACGGTCGGATCGCGACGGGGCTTCGTGGTCACGCCGATCCGTCGTACTCGTCGGCCTCCGGCTCGCCCTCGATGGGCTTCAGGAGGGGGAAGAGCACGGTCTCGCGCAGGTTGTCCTGGTCGGTCAGCAGCGCGACGAGGCGATCGACCCCCATGCCCCAGCCGCTCATCGGAGGCATGCCGTACTCCATCGTCCGGAGGTAGTCCTCGTCCACCTCGAGCGCCTCCTCGTCCCCGGCGGCCCTCGCCGCGGCCTGCGCCTCGAAGCGCGCCCGCTGGTCGAGGGGGTCCACCAGCTCGGAGTAGGCGTTGACGATCTCCCAGCCGCGCGCCACGAGCTGGTAGCGATCCACGCGGCCGGGGTCCTCGTCACTGCGGCGGGCGAGGGGGGAGAGATCGAGGGGGTGGCCGGTGAGGAACACGGGGTCCACGAGCCGGGGCCGGGAGACCTTCTTGTAGAGCTGGTCGATCAGGGAACCGCGGGACATCGTCGCCACGTCCCCCCGCTCCAGCTCGATGCCCTGCTCCCGGATCCTGGCGAGGAGCGACGCGGCGTCGGGGTGCGCCTCGTAGTCGATCCCGGAGTCCTGCAGGATCACCTCGCGCATGGTCCGTCGCGGCCACGGGGGCGTGAAGTCGATCGTCGTTCCGCCGTGGACGATCGTCCGCGCGCCCACGACCGTATCGAGGAGGTGGAGCAGGAGACCCTCCGTGAACGCCATGTTGTCCTCGAAGTTCCAGTAGGCCGCGTACCACTCCACCATCGTGAAATCCTGGAGATGCGAAGGGTCCATGCCCTCGTTGCGGAAGCACCGGGCCACCTCGTACACGCGGTCCATGCCGCCGGCGACGCACTGCTTCAGCCACGTCTCGGGCGCGATGCGGAGCACGAGCCCGATGTCGAGGGCGTTGTGATGGGTCAGGAACGGGCGGGCGAGAGCCCCCGACGCCTTCGTCTGGAGGATGGGGGTCTCCACCTCCTCGAAGTCGTGGTCGTCGAGGTACGCGCGCAGCTCGCGGACGAGGCGCGAGCGCAGCCGGAACCGCTCCCGCGTGGCCGGGTTGCTGACGAGGTCGAGCACGCGGTCGCGCTGGCGTGCCTCGACGTCCTTGAGGCCGCGCCACTTCTCGGGCAGCGGGCGGAGCGCCTTGGAGAGGAACGTCCACGAGTCGGCCCAGACCGTGGGCTCGCCCTTGCGGGTCGTGCCGGGCTCGCCTTCGACGCCGACGTGGTCGCCCATGTCCACGAAGCGGGCGAAGGACTCCATCACCTCGGGGCCGACGCGCCGGGCGTCCAGCGCGACCTGCAGGCGGCCGGATGCGTCCTGGAGGTGGAAGAAGCAGAGCTTCCCGAAGGACCGGATCGTCAGCACCCGGCCGGCCACGCGCACGGTCTCGGGGCCCTCCCCACCGCCGGCCTTCTCCGCGAGGGCCCCCGCCTGGGCCAGCGTGTGGGTGCGGGGAAAGCGCTCGGCGTAGGGCCGGATCCCGGCGGCCCGCATGGCCTCGAGCTTCTCGATCCGGATCTCGCGCAACTCGTCGAACATCGGCCGCTCCGGCGGAGAGAAGCCCGCAGGGTATGCGGGGAGCCGCCGTCAGTCGAGATCGAACGTCTCGCCGTCCCTCAGCGTGAGCACGTCCACGCCGTCCTCCGTCACCACCACGGTGTGCTCGAACTGGGCGGAGAGCGAGTGGTCGCAGGTGATCGCCGTCCAGTGATCGGGCAGCACCTCGCAGCGCCAGTGCCCCTGGTTGATCATGGGCTCGATCGTGAACGTCATCCCGGGCTCCAGCTCGAGCCCCGTCCCCGGCAGACCGGTGTGCGAGATGGTCGGCGGGCCGTGGAAGATCTTGCCGATGCCGTGGCCGGCGAACTGGCGCACCACGGAGTGGCCCTTCGACTCCGCGAAGCTCTGGATCGCGTAGCCGATGTCGCCGAGCCGGTTGCCCGGGCGGACCATGGCGATGCCGCGGCGCATCGCCTCGAAGGTGTCCTCGACGAGCGCGCGCGTCTCCGGATCCACCTCGCCCACCAGGAAGGTCTTCGACGTGTCGCCGTGGTAGCCGCCCAGGCGGGGCGTGACGTCCACGTTGACGATGTCGCCCTCCCGGAGGAGGTGGTTGGGGTCCGGGATGCCGTGGCAGACGACCTCGTTGACCGAGGTGCAGCAGTGCTTCGGGAACGGGTTCGGTCCACCGTAGGGATAGTTCATCGGGGCGCTGACGGCGCCGGCGGCGCGGGTGAGGGCATCGACCTCCACGTCGATCTCCTCGGTGCTGACTCCGGGCCGGACCATCGGCTCGATCGCGGCCAGGATGTCGGCGGCGAGCCGGCCGACCACCCGCATCCGCTCGATCTCCTCGGGACGCAGGAAGACGGCGGAGGCGGTGCGGCGGCGTTTGCTACGAACCATGCGTCCGGGGGTGATACCACGGGCCGGCAGGGTTCCTCACGGGCGTCGGGGGCGTCCCCACCAGCCCGTATGCTCGGGTGACCGGGACCAACGGGGGCGGAAGGTCCGCACCCGGGGACCCGTGCCGGGAGCGCCGATGGCGAAGGCCGCGTCCGGCCCGGTCGCCGCGAAGGACGTCCGCCGGGTCGTCGAGACCATCCTCGGGGACCCCTTCCTGGGCGAAGGGGTGGTCGTCCACCGCGTGGAGCCGGCCACCGAAGCCGTCTGGGCGGACCTGCCCGAGGGCCTCGACGAGCGCTTGCGGGCCGCGTTGGCCTCGCGCGGCATCGAGCGGCTCTACCGCCACCAGAGGGAGGCCTACGACGGGATCGCCGCGAGCCGCGATACCGTCGTCGTCACGCCCACGGCGAGCGGGAAGACCCTCTGCTACAACCTCCCGGTCCTCGAGGCGCTCGTCCGACGCCCGGGGGCCCGGGCGCTCTACCTCTTCCCGACGAAAGCCCTGGCCCGCGACCAGGCGGCGGAGTTGCAGGCGCTCATGGAGGCGGCAACCGGCGATCTCGCCGCGGCCGTCTACGACGGCGACACCCCCCCGGGTGAGCGCCGCGTGATCCGCGACCGCGCCCAGGTCGTGATCTCCAACCCGGACATGCTCCACACGGCCGTCCTGCCCCACCACGCCCGGTGGATGCGTCTCTTCGAGAACCTCGAGATGGTGGTGCTCGACGAACTCCACACCTACCGCGGGGTCTTCGGCAGCCACCTCGCGAACGTCCTGAGGAGGCTTCGGCGCATCTGCCGCTTCCACGGGTCGGACCCCCTCTTCGTCGCGACCAGCGCCACCATCGGCAACGCGCGGGAGCTCGCCGAGCGTCTGCTCGAACGTCCGGTCTCCGTGGTCGAGGAGAACGGCGCGCCGCTCGGAGAGCGCCACGTCCTCATCGTGAATCCCCCGCTCGTCAATCCCGCGTTGGGCTTGAGGGCCTCGTACCTGCGCGTTGCCCGCGAGGTCGCAACACGGTTCCTGTCCTCGCGGATCCACACGATCGTCTTCGCCGGCGCGCGCACCACGACCGAGGTCATGACGAAGTACCTGAAGGACCTCTTCCGACGCGACATCGACCCGCATCCGAGGGTCGTCGGCTACCGCGGCGGGTACCTCCCTCGGGAGCGCCGGGCCATCGAGCGGGGCCTGCGCGACGGGTCGATCCTCGGCGTCGTGTCCACGAACGCCCTGGAGCTCGGGATCGACATCGGATCCCTCGACGCCTGCGTCATCGCGGGCTACCCCGGCACCGTGGCGAGCACCCGCCAGCAGGCCGGCCGCGCGGGGCGCCGGCAGGGCGCCAGCGCCGCCGTCCTCGTGCTGCGGAGCCACCCGCTCGACCAGTACCTCGCGGACCATCCCGGCTTCCTCCTCGACGCCTCGCCGGAGTGCGCGCAGGTCAACCCGAACAACCTCCAGATCCTGGCGAGCCACCTCAAGTGCGCCGCGTTCGAGCTTCCCGTGGAGGACGGCGAGCGCTACGCCGAGGGCGAGGGGGCCGAGGACGTCCCCGAGATCCTCGCCTACCTGGAGGAGGAGGGGCGCCTACGGCACACCGGGGGACGCTGGCACTGGTCGGCCGACGCCTACCCCGCCAACGACCTGTCGTTGCGGAGCGTCACCTCCACGAACTTCGTCGTCGTGGACACCACGAACGACCGGAACGAGGTCATCGCCGAAGTGGACTACGCCTGGGCCTTCACGACGATCCACGAGGGCGCCATCTACATGGTGCAGTCCGAGCAGTACCACGTGGACAAGCTCGACTGGGAGCGCCGCAAGGCCTTCGTCCGCCGCGTGGACTCCGAGTACTACACGGACGCGCTGAGCTACGCCCAGGTCAAGATCCTTCACGTCCTGCGGGACGCCCGCGAAGACGACGCCGCGCCCGTCGAGTACGGCGAGGTGCAGGTCGTCCGCAAGGCCGTGGGCTACAAGAAGATCAAGTTCTACACGCAGGAGAACCTCGGCTGGGGCGACGTCCTGCTCCCCGAAGACACCTACCACACCCAGGCCGCGTGGTTCACCGTTCCGAACGGGGTCATCCGCGAGCTCGGCGTGTCGGCCAGCGACGTGCAGGACGCGTTGCACGGGATGGCCCACCTGGCGCACGGCCTCGCCTCGCTCCTGCTCATGTGCGACGGACGCGATCTCGGCGTCGTCATCGGCGACCGCTCCCGCGAGTGGTTCTCGCGGCCGCCCTACCCGGGCCACCCCTCCCCCGAGCCGCCGGCCCTGGACCGCTTCGAGCCGACGGTGTTCCTCTACGACCAGTACTCGGGCGGCATCGGCCTCGCCGAGGCCCTCCATCCGCGGATGGGCGACCTGCTCCGCGGCGCCCGGCGGCGGCTGGCCGCGTGTCCCTGCCCGGACGGCTGTCCGAGCTGCGTCGGCCCACGTGGCGAGGTGGGCGAACGGGCCAAGGCCGTCGCCGGCCGGATCCTCGACGCGATCGCCGGCCCCGCGTAGGCGGGGAACGCCGCGGATCCAGCGGGCACGACCCACGAACGGACGTGGAATCGCGCGGCCCCCGTGTCCGGGGCCGCGAGGGCTCCAAGGAGGCGAGTCCGGCGGGCGAGAGGGATCCCGCCCGACCCATCGGTCGTCCGCCTCTCGCGCGCGGAGCCTGCGGTCGTCGTCAGCGGTCGAGTTCGTCGAGGAGGACGCTGACGGCGGCCAGGAGTTGTTCGTCCGTGCCGGCGGCGATCTTCTCGGGATCGGTCAGGACGAGCACGTCGGGCACGAGCGTGTGGTTCTCCATGTACCGGCCCTGCGCGTCCATCATGCCGACCTGGGGGATCCCGAACACGAAGCGCGGGTCCATCAGGTGTTCCCACCACACGGCGGTGCCGGTCCCGGCGACGGGAGCCCCGACGATCTTGCCGATGCCGTGCATGCGGTAGGCCTCCGGAAAGAGGTGGGCGTCGGAGTAGTTCCCCTCGCTCACGAGCACGCATGACGGCCTGTCCCAGCGATGCAGCGGCTCGCCGCCCAGATCGCCCGGCTTCTTGCCGCGCGGGACGAAGTCCATGTAGTGCCGGCCCGAGAGGAAGACCACGAGCTCGTCGTGCAGCCAGCCGCCGCCGTTGTAGCGGGTGTCCACGATGAGGGCCTCCCGGTCCGCGTCGCGGCCCAAGGTCTCGCGGAAGGTCTCGCGGAAGCTCTGGTCGTTCATGCCCGCGACGTGCACGTAGCCGATGCGCCCGTGCGAGGCCTGGTCGACGATCGCCCGCCGGCGCTCGATCAGGCGGCGGTACAGGAGGTCCGACTCCTCGCGGAGCGTGATCGGACGGACCACGCACTCGTAGGCCCCGCCCTTGTCGTCCTGGAGGGAGAGCCGGACGCGGCGGTCGGCCTTGCCCTCCAGCAGGCGCCAGGGGTTCACGGCGGGCTCGAGACGCTCCCCGTCGATCGCCCGCAGCACGTGGCCCGCCCGGAGCGGGCAGTCGGCCTCGGCGGCGGGTCCTCCCTCCAGGACCTCGGCCACGGGCATGCCGACTTCTCCCTCGCGACCGTCCCCGAAGAGGAGGCCCAGCGAGGCGGTCGCGTCCTTCTCGTCGGGATCCGGGCGGAAGTAGCAGCCGGTGTGCGAGGCGTTCAGCTCGCCGAGCATCTCGCTCACCAGCTCGGCGAACTCGTAGCCGTTGTCGACCTGATCCAGGAACCGCTCGTAGTTCGCCCGCATCGCCGGCCAGTCCACCCCGTGGAGGTCCGGGCGGTAGAACTTCTCGCTGACCTGCCGCCAGATGTGCTCGAAGAGGTGTTTGCGTTCGGCAAGGCGGTCGATTTCCAGCCGCGCCCGGAAGTCGACGGGCTCCGCGCGAGCGGAGCGCCCCCCGGAGTCGCGGTTCTCGTCCTCGTCGTCCCGGCCGCGGCGCTCGTCGTCCTCGAGGAGGCCGCCCACGTCGGCCGTCGCGATGCGCCCGTCCTCCCGCCGGATGAAGAGGGTCTCCCCGTCCTGGGAGAGCTCGATCGACGGCCCGCCCCGGTCGCCCAGGCGCACCACCCGACGGGTCTCGCCTTCCCGCGGACGCGCCATCCACACGTCCCACCGACCGTCCATCTCGGCGGTGTAGAGACAGGCCTCGCCGTCGTTGGAGATCACGAAGTCGGAGATGGGCGCGGAGTGGAGCGTGAGGCGGCGAAGCCGCCGATCGACCCGCGTGAAGTCGATGGCGACGGGCGGGGGCGGAGGGCTTTCGCCGCCGTCCTCTGTCTCCCCCTCGGCCCCCTCTTCCTCGCGCTCCTTCTCCTTCTTCTCCCGTTCCTCGTCCTCCTTGTCCCGCTGCCGGTCGAAGTCCTCCTCGGAGAGCGTCGCGCGGTCGTAGGCCGCCTGGGTGAGGTAGATCGCCAGGACGTCCTCGTCGCTCCCCCACGAGCCGTGGCTGCGGCGCCCGTAGCGGTTCGAGCGGAAGGCGAGCGCCCGGCCGTCCGGGGACCACCGGGGCTCGGCCTCGTAGTAGCCGGAGAACGTGACGTCCCGGACGGTCCCGGTCGCGACCTCGACGACGCCCACCTGCTCGATCCAGCGGTGGTTGGGCAGGTAGATCACCGCGAGCCACCGCGAGTCGGGCGACCACGAGTAGTCGATGTCGCCGTCGGCGTAGGAGTAGTTCTCCCGGGACGGCACGAGCGTGCGGATCTCGCCCGTGCCGAGGTCGAGGTCGCAGATCTCGTCGCGGTCGCGCAGGAACGCCAGGTGCTTGCCATCCGGGGACGGCACGGGCTGGAAGCTCTCGCGGGCGTCCTCCAGGACGGCTTCCTCGTGGACGAGCGTCGCGCGGTGCAGCTGCTCGTCGTCCTCGCGGGCCAGGGATGCCTTGTAGATGTTCCAGGAGGGGAGGTCGGACCCGTCGCGATGCCGCTCGGACGCGTAGTAGAGGGTCTTTCCATCCGGCGCCCAGGCCACCGAGCGCTCCTGCTCCACCGTGGAGGTGATCCGCTTCGTCGCTCCGTACTCGACCGAGGCGACGAAGACCTCCCCGTGGACGACGAAGGCGACCTCCTCGCCGTCGGGCGAGACGGCCATGTCCGTCGCTTCGCCTTCGAGGGTCTCGCGCTCGATGTCGTTCTTCCGATCGTCGGTGGCGACCAGGATCGGCACCCGCCGGGATGGGCCCTCCGGGGGTCGGACCCAGACGGTGCCGTTCCAGCCGTATCCGAGGGTCCCGTCGCGGGCGGCGGACAGGAAGCGGACGGGATTCGTGTCGTGCGACGTCAGTTGCTCGCGACCGTCCGGGCCCTCCCGGTAGACGTTGAAGCTCCCGTCGCGCTCGCTCAGGTACGCGATCGAGGTGCCGTCGGGAAGCCACACCGGATTGCGATCCTCGCCCCCGAAGTCCGTCAGCCGCCGGTGGTGACCCGTCTCGCGGTCGTAGATCCAGACGTCGCGGGCGACGGGAGACACGTGGTGTTTCCTCCATGTGTTCTCGTATCCCTTGCGGTCCTCGTACGCGAGACGCTTGCCGTCGGGCGAGACGCGTGCCCACGCGGCGGGCGTCGTCAACTCGCGGCGAGGGCGCCCCCCCTCGACCGGCACGGACCAGAGCTCGGGGATGCGGTGGCTCGGGAGAAGGGCCTCCACGGCGTCCTGGCGGGCGCTGGTGAAGAGGACCCGCGTGTCCGCCTCGTCGAAGTCGCAGGGAAAGTCGGCGGCGGAGTGCCACGTCAGCCGGACGGCGCGCCCTCCGGTCGAGGGGACGACGAAGACGTCGAAGTCGCCGTGGCGGTCCGAGGCGAAGGCGATGCGGGTCCCGTCGTGGGACCAGACCGGACGGGTCTCGACGCCCTCGTGGCTCGTGAGCCTCGCGGCCTCCCCGCCGACCACGGGCACGGTCCAGAGGTCGCCCCGGTACGTGAACACGATCCGCTGCCCGTCCGGCGAGAGGACGGGGTAGCGCACCCACGTCGCCTCCTCGGCCGCCTGGGCAATTCCCGCCGCCCAGAGCAGGAGCAGGAGCAGGACGCCCCAGAACCATCCGCGCATGGAGACCTCCGGGCCCCGCCCTGCACTCCGCTCGACCGGCACGGACGCGGCCAGGCGCGAGAGTCTACGCGCGGATCGCCCGCGCCCGCGTCCCCGGGGGAGCCGACGCGTAGAATCCCGGGTGTGACCGTGCGCCGTTCCCTCATCCGATCGACGCTCGGAGACGGTCGGGGCGATCCCCGGCCCGTGGTCGCCGAGGACGGGCCGGGCCGACCCGGCGTCCGCGAGCGACTCCGGGCGCTGGCCGTCCAGCGGGGAGCCGAACCGCCGGCCCCCCGTCCGCCTCGATGGCAGGGACCGGACCTGGGTTCGATGGTCGGGGGAAGCCTGCGCTCGACGAGCCGTGGACCGTTCCTGCAGGCGGAGCGGCGCGTCCCGCTCGATCGTCTCCACGGAACCGGACGGCTCGCCGAGGCGATCCGCCACTCGGTTCCGCTCCGCGGCGCGGAGCGGGGGAACGGCGGGCGGGTCGCTCTCTCCCCCCGGGACGCGCTCTTCCTCGACACGGAGACCACGGGCCTCGCCGGCGGGACGGGCACCGTCGCGTTCCTCGTCGGCACGGGGCGCGTCGAAAGCGACGACCTCGTCATCCGCCAGTACGGCATCCGCGACTATCCGGAAGAGGACGCGATGCTCGAGGCGCTCGCCGAGGACCTCGCCGACCACCCCCTCGTCACGTTCAACGGACGAACGTTCGACTGGCCCCTCCTCGTCACGCGCTTCCGCATGAAGCGGATCGAACCCGCGCCGCGCGCGCACCTCGACCTGCTCGTCCCGGCGCGGCGACTGTGGGCCCGGAGCCTCGCGTCGCACCGCCTGGGCGCCCTGGAGCGCGAGGTCCTCGGCTTCGTCCGGAAGGACGACCTCCCGAGCGAACTCGTCCCGCAGGCGTACTTCGACTACCTCCGGACCGGAGACCCGCGCGAGGTCGCCCGGGCCTTCGTGCACAACGCCGACGACGTGATCAGCATGGTCGCCCTGATGGGACGGATCGCCCGGGTGCTGGACGGGACCGACGGGCGCAGGGACACGTGCCCCGGCGACGCCCCCTCGACGGCGCGGTTGCTGCTCGACCTGGATCGCCCCGACGACGCCTTGGCCTGCCTGGAGGACGCCGCCGACCGGGCCGGCGGCGACGACCTCCGCCGCGTCCTGGAGGCGCTCGCCCACCAGTACCGCCGGACCGGCGTCTTCGACCGCGCGCTCGCGTGCTTCGAACGGCTGGCGACGCTCGACGGCCGCTTCCACCTGGAGGCGCACGAGCACGTGGCGAAGCTCCTCGAACACCGCCGGCGCGACTACGAGGGCGCGCTCGTCTGGGTCGAACGCGCCCTGGAGCAGGTGCCGCGCGGGAGCCGCGCGGAGGAAGCGCTGCGCCACCGCGAGGCGAGACTCCGGCGGCGGAGGGTGGGGAAGCCGGCGTAGGACGGGGTGCGAGCGTGCCCCTCGGGCGGCTCGCCCGCACCCGCGGTGCGACATCGCCGCGGTTCCTGTCCTGGCTTCCGTACGTCTACCCGCGACGCGCGCGACGGGACAGCCCGACGTCGTGGACCGTCAAGGAGCGACGGGGCCCTGCGGGTCTCGTTCCCCGTCCACGGGGTGCCCGGGCGCATCGCTCGGGGTCGAGGCCGAGGCGCGAGGAGGAGGCGACCCCTTGGGGTCGCCGACGACGAGCAACCGAGGCTCCGGGCGTGAGAGGCCAACGACAAGACGCCGGGCGGGATCCCTCTCGCCCGCCGCACTCGCCTCCTGGGAGCCCTCCCCGGCCCCGGACACGAGGGCCGCGCGATTCGACGTCCGTTCGTGGGTCGTGCGGGCTGCCGTGCCGGCTAGGGAGCGCGCTTGCGGGCGTCGACTTCCTTCAGGAGGCGCTGCTGCTCCTTTGTCACCACCGGCACCTTCTCCTGCATGGCGCGGGCCTCGGCTTCGAGGCCGCCCAGGAGGAGCTCCCGCGACGTCGAGGAGATCGCCGCCTGCGTGAAGCCCTCGGCGCGGGAGCGGTGGAGGCTGTCCGACAGGTTCCTGGCTCGGGGGGTGTGCAGGGTCGCGTAGGTCGTCAGGTCCTGCTCCCGGTCGAGCAGGTAGGCGACCTGGAGCTCCAGGATCTCGATCCGCTTCTTCAGCAACCGGTTCTGCTCCTGGTCGGCGTCCTCGGCCCGGGCAGGGATGGTCCGGGCGAGGGTGCTCAGGCCGAAGCCCAGGACGGCCAGCAGCACGAGGGCTAGGGATACGCGCATGTCGACTCCTCCCGGGGTCTTGTCTCCGGAAGCCCCATGGTAGGCTCCCGCGGGCTGCGGGCCACGATCGAGTACGGAATCCACACGGCTTCTTCCCAAGCCCAGGTCCCTTCGCCCATGATGCGTCTGCTCCCCCCTCTCGTGGTCGTCATCCTGCTCGGCGTCGTCGTCTGGAGGGCATCCACCGGCGATCGCCGGAGCGTCGAGGAGAACCAACTCCGCATCTACTGGCGCATGCAGGAGCCCGATCCCGAGGCCCAGGTGAAGGCCGTCGAGGCCCACAAGCGCTACCTGGACCTCTACGGCCACCTCGCCGAGGCCCGCTGGTTCGCCGTGCGCTCCCTCCTCAAGTCCGGCATTCCGGCGATGGCCATCGATGCCGTCTGGGACGACCCCACCCTCCGCAAGCAGGTGGGAAGCGGGCGGAGGCTCGCAACGGCGATCCTGGAGACCAGCGCATGGGGCGAGGACGAGACCCTCGAACAGCCGCGCGGGCCCCAGAACGTGGTGCTCTCCATCCTCGCCGACGGCGGCGACCCCCGCGCCGAGGAACTCCTGGCGAGCCGGGTCGAGGACGAGCCCTGGGAGGCGATCCAGGACATCTTCCTCGCCACGCAGACCTTCGGCACGGATCACGTCCGCACGGCGATGATCGACGCGCTCCGCGCCCGCGACGACGCGGAGGGCGACCTCGGGGCGGCGATCCTCGCCGCCTCGAAGGACCCCTACCCCGAACGGGATCACGACCTGGAGATCCTCCGGACCGTCGTCGGCAAGCCGGTCGCTCCGAACCAGCGGCTCATCTGGAGCATCGCGTGCCGCTCCCTCGGGCGCATGGAGGACCCGGCGGGAATGGCCGTGCTCGCCGACGTGATCCGTCGGGCGGCAGACGGCGACAAGCAGATCTCCCCGGGCGACGTCGCCATGGCCGCCATCGGCGAGGCGGCCGGCGGTCGCTGGGAGGCGCTGGCGGCCGCGAAGGAGGTCCTGAAGAGCGACGGAATGGGTCCGTTCTTCGTGGAGGCCTACCTGCAGGTCCTGGTCCATCGCTGGCACCTCGGTGACGAGGAGGCGTCGAAGCGGCTTCTCGCCTGGTGGCAGCAGGCGCCGACGGGCGGACCGTACGCCTTCCGAGCCAAGGCCGTCCGGGCCCTCTACCTCCGGGACGGGATGCCCGCGGCGAACGGGCCCCTCGCCGAGATGGAGAAGGATCTCGCCACGAACCCGAAGGACGCGGTGGACCGCCTGCTGTCGGGGGCCATCCGGCTCCGCCGGGGCGACGCGGCGGCCCGGGACGACATCGTGAAGGCGATGAGGGACTTCGCCGTCGAGCGGGGCCCCCTGATGGACCCCGCCTTGGGCAACCCGATCTTCTTCCACCCCCTCGTACAGGGGTGCCGCATCCTCGTCCTCTACGATCGCTGATGCCCCCATCAGCGCTTCTTGGGCTCTCCGGGGTCGCGGGCGGTGCCAGAATCGGCCCGAACGCGAGACGGAGCCGCCCATGCCCCAAGCCGACACCTTGCCCCGCCCCCCCACCACGACCTCGGAGCCCCTGACCGCGTCGCGGCGCTACGGCGAGCACATCTTCGACCTCGAGACGATGAAGCGACGCCTTCCGCGTCCGGCCTTCGAGGCGATCCAGGCCACCGTCTCCCGCGGCGAGCCGTTGGACGTGGGCGTCGCCGACGTCGTCGCCGGCGCGATGAAGGACTGGGCCGTCGAACACGGGGCGACCCACTTCACCCACTGGTTCCAGCCCCTGACCGGCGCCACGGCGGAGAAGCACGACGCCTTCCTCGCGATCGGCGAGGGGCCGGCGATCGAGTCGTTCACCGGCTCGCAGCTCATCCAGGCGGAACCGGATGCGTCGTCGTTCCCCAGCGGCGGCATGCGCTCCACGTTCGAGGCGCGCGGCTACACCGCCTGGGATCCCACCTCGCCGGCCTTCCTCGTGTTCCACGAAGGCGGCTGCACCCTCACGATCCCCTCCGTCTTCCTCTCCTACACGGGCGAGGCGCTCGACAAGAAGACCCCACTCCTGCGGTCCATGGACCGCCTCTCCCGGGAGGCCGTGCGCGCCCTGGAACTCATGGGGAGCGCCGCCCGCCGCGTCGTCCCCACCCTGGGGGCGGAGCAGGAGTACTTCCTGATCCGGGGCGAGTACTACGACAGCCGACCCGATCTCCAGGTGACGGGACGCACCGTCCTGGGCGCCGCGCCGCCCAAGGGGCAGCAGCTCGAGGACCACTACTTCGGCGCCATCGACCAGGTCGCGCTGGGCTTCATGTCCGAGGTGGAGGGCGAAGCCTGGAAGCTCGGGATCCCGGTCAAGACGCGCCACAACGAGGTCGCCCCGCACCAGTACGAGGCGGCGCCGATCTTCGGCCCCGCCCACATCGCGGTGGACCAGAACCAGCTCCTCATGGAGACGATGCGGCGGGTCGCCCGGCGCCGTGGCCTGGCGGTCCTCTTCCACGAGAAGCCGTTCGCCGGCGTGAACGGATCCGGGAAGCACAGCAACTGGGCCATGCAGGACGAGCAGGGACGGAACCTCCTCGACCCGGGCGAGACGCCCCACGAGAACGTGGAGTTCCTCTTCTTCCTTTGCGCGGTCCTGCAGGGCGTCCACCGCCGCGCGGCGCTGCTGAGGGCGTCGATCGCGCACTCCGGCAACGACCACCGCCTCGGCGCGAACGAGGCCCCGCCCGCGATCATCAGCGTGTTCCTCGGCGACCGGCTCACGGACATCCTGGAGACCCTCGCCGAGGGCCGCACCGTCGAGGACGTCAAGGACGAGGTCCTCCAGACCGGGCTCCAGGTGCTGCCGGCCGTCAAGCGCGACAACACCGACCGCAACCGCACGTCCCCGTTCGCCTTCACGGGCAACAAGTTCGAGTTCCGCGCGGTCGGCGCCTCCCAGTCGCTGGCGATGCCGATCACGTACCTGAACATCGCCGTGACCGAGGCGCTCGGGAACCTGTGCGACGCCCTCGCGAAGCGGCTCGACGCGGGGGAGCCCCGCGTGGACGCCATCCTCGGCGTCGTGCGCGACACCTACATCGCGGCCCGCCCGGTCGTGTTCAACGGCAACAACTACAGCGCCGAGTGGATCGAGGAGGCCGAGCGCCGCGGGCTGCCGAACGCCAAGGACACGCCGTCGGCCCTGGCGTTTCTCGGTACGGCCGAGGCCGCTGCCCTGCTCGACCGCCACGGCGTGTTCGGCGAGCGTGAACTGAAGGCCCGCTACCGCATCTCGCTCGAAAGCTACTGCCGCCAGCTCGTCATCGAGGCCGTCCAGATGCTCCGCATGGCCAAGACGGGGGCGATCCCGGCGGCGCTCGCCTACCAGCAGGCCATGGCGGAGGCCATCCGCGAGGCGGAGCAACTGGGGCTCGCCGTCGCCGACCAGAAGGCGGAACTGGCCCACTACGTGGACGCGGTGAACGCGGCGTTCCGCGGGCTGAACGTCGTGCGGTCGGCGCTGAAGGAGATGCCCGAGGAGGAGGGCGCGCCGGAGACGGCGCGGTACATCGCGGACCGTCTGGTCCCGGCCATGGCGGAGCTCCGCGAGGCCTGCGACGCGATCGAGCGCCGCTGCGATGCGACGCGCTGGCCCTATCCGACGTACCACCAGATGCTGTTCCAGTGAGCCGCCCACCACCGGAGAGACCGGCCGATGAGCCTTCTCCACCTCTACCGCGCGCCGGGTCTCTCGGAAGGGGCCCGGCGCGGGCTCGTCGAGAACGCACGGAGGGGCGCCCTGCCCGGCCTGCGGGATCTCGACACGGAGTCCTGCTTCAACGTCGCGACGGTGCGGCCGCTCTCGCCCGCCGAGCACGGGGTGCTCCGATGGCTGCTGGCCGAGACCTTCGAGCCCGACCGTCTGCGGCCGGAGAGCTTCCTCGGCCACGGCCCCGCGGTGATCGAGGTGGGACCGCGCATGAACTTCACGACGGCGTGGTGCACGAACGCCGTCGCGATCACGCGAGCGTGCGGCCTCGACGGCATCCGGCGCATCGAACGCTCCCGACGCTACCGCCTGGACCTTGCGGAACCGCTCGACGCCGCGGGTCGCGACGCCTTCCTCGCCCTCGTCCACGACCGCATGACGGAGTGCCCCTACCCCGAGCCGCTCCGGAGCTTCGAAAGCGGCCTGGCGCCCGACCCCGTCCGCGAGGTTGCCCTCATGGACGAGGGCCGCGCGGCCCTCGAACGCATCAGCCGGGAGATGGGCCTCGCGTTCGACGCCTGGGATCTCGACTACTACACGGATCTCTTCGTGAATCGCGTGGGCCGCAATCCCACCACGGTCGAGTGTTTCGACATCGCCCAGTCGAACAGCGAACACTCCCGGCACTGGTTCTTCAGGGGCCGCCTGGTGATCGACGGCGAGGTGCAGCCCGAGCACCTGCTCGACGTCGTGCGCGCCCCGCTCCGTGCCCGACGGGGGCGCAGCGTCATCGCCTTCGCGGACAACTCCAGCACGATCCGCGGGTTCGGGGTCCGCACGATCCACCCCTCGCGCCCGGGGCGGCCGTCGCCCTTCTGCGCGGTGGAGGCGGACCACGACGTCCTCTTCACGGCGGAAACGCACAACTTCCCCTCGGGCGTCGCCCCCTTCCCGGGCGCCGAGACCGGGACGGGCGGCCGCATCCGCGACACCCACGCGACGGGGCGCGGCTCGCTGGTCGTCGCGGGCACGGCCGCCTACTGCGTCGGGAACCTCCACGTGCCGGGCTACGCCCTCCCCTGGGAGGACGACGCCTTCGGTTATCCAGAGAACCTCGCCCGGCCGCTCCGGATCGAGATCGAGGCCAGCAACGGCGCCTCGGACTACGGGAACAAGTTCGGAGAACCCGTGATCCAGGGCTACACGCGCTCCTTCGGCCTCCGGCTTCCCGGGGGCGAACGCCGCGAGTGGATCAAGCCCATCATGTTCACGGGCGGCCTCGGCCAGATCGACGCGCGCCACAGCGAGAAGGGCGCGCCCGAGCCGCGCATGCTCGTCACCAAGATCGGCGGCCCGGCCTACCGGATCGGCATGGGCGGCGGGGCCGCGTCGAGCATGGTCCAGGGCGAGAACGTGGCCGAGCTCGACTTCAACGCGGTCCAGCGCGGCGACGCGGAGATGGAGCAGAAGGTCAACCGCGTGATCCGAGCGTGCGTGGAGATGGGCGAGGCGAACCCGATCGTCAGCATCCACGACCAGGGCGCCGGGGGAAACTGCAACGTGCTCAAGGAAGTCGTCGATCCGGCCGGAGCCCGGATCGAGATCCGGGGCGTCCCCCTGGGCGACGAGACCCTCTCCGTCCTGGAGATCTGGGGCGCCGAGTACCAGGAGAACGACGCCCTGCTGCTGAGGCCGGAGCACGCCGACCTCTTCGCCTCCCTCTGCCGGCGCGAGAAGGTGCCGTTCGCCTTCGTGGGCGAGGTCACGGGCGACGGCCGGATCGTCGTCCACGACGACCGCGACGACACCACGCCCGTGGACCTCGCGCTGGAGCAGGTCCTCGGCGACATGCCCCAGAAGACGTTCGAGCTCGAGCGCGCGGCCCCGACGCTCCGCCCCCTGCGGCTGCCGGAGGGCCTCGAGCCGCGCGACGCGCTGGAGCGCGTGCTGCGTCTCCTGTCGGTCGGCTCCAAACGCTTCCTGACCACGAAGGTGGACCGCAGCGTGACCGGGCTCGTCGCGCGGCAGCAGTGCGTGGGACCGCTCCAGGTCACCGTGGCCGACGTGGCCGTGATCGCCCAGAGCCACTTCGCGACCACGGGAGCCGCCACGGCGATCGGCGAACAACCGATCAAGGGGCTCCTGGATCCGGCGGCGATGGCCCGCCTCGCCGTGGGCGAGGCGCTCACGAATCTCGTCTGGGCGAAGGTGACCGCCCTCGAGGACGTGCGATGCTCGGCCAACTGGATGTGGGCCGCCAAGCTGCCCGGCGAGGGCGCGGCGCTCCACGACGCGGCCGTCGCCATGAAGGACGCGATGCTCGCCCTCGGGATCGCGGTGGACGGAGGGAAGGACAGCCTGTCCATGGCCGCCCGCGCGCCCGACGGTCGGGGCGGTGAGGAGATGGTCAAGGCGCCGGGAGCCCTCGTCGTCTCGGCCTACGGCCCCTGCCCCGACGTCCGCCAGGTAGCGACCCCCGCGCTCGCGTTGCCCGGCCGCGGGCGTCTCCTCTTCGTGGACCTCGGCGGCGGCCGCGATCGCCTCGGGGGCAGCGCCCTCGCGCAGGTCCACGGCCAGGTCGGTGACGTCCCGCCGGACGTGGACGACCCCGCGCGGCTCGCACGCGCCTTCGCCGTCACCCAGGACCTGCTCGGGCGGGGCCTCGTGTCCGCGGGCCACGACCGCAGCGACGGCGGCCTCCTGACCACGGTGCTCGAGATGGGCTTCGCGGGGAATACGGGGCTGGAGCTCGACCTCGACGCGGACAGCGAGATCCTCCCCCGGCTCTTCGCCGAGGAACTCGGCCTCGTGCTCGAAGTGGACGAGGCGGACGTGCCGGCGGCGCTCGATGCCTACGGAGGCCGGGACGTCCCCTGCGTCGCGATCGGCCGGACGCGCGAGGACACGTCGGTCGTGGTCCGCCACGGCTCCCGGGTCGTCCTCGACGACGACGTACGCAACCTGAGAGACCTGTGGGAGGAGACGAGCTTCCGCCTCGATCGCCTCCAGGCCGACGCGGAGTGCGTCGAGGAGGAGCAGCGCGGACTCCGCGATCGCAAGGGGCCGTCCTTCGTCGTGTCCTTCGCGCCGGCGCCCACGCCGGCGTCCCTCCTCGCGCGCGAGGGCAAGCCCCGCGTCGCGATCCTCCGGGAGGAGGGCAGCAACGGCGACCGGGAGATGACCTCCGCCTTCTACCTGGCCGGATTCGAGCCGTGGGACGTCACCATGTCGGACCTGGTGGAAGGCCGGGTGGACCTGGAGTCCTTCCGCGGCCTCGTCGCCGTCGGGGGCTTCAGCTATGCCGACGTGCTCGACGCGGCGAAGGGCTGGGCGGGCGTCATCCGTTTCCACGAGGACGTCCGCCGGCAGTTCGACGCATTCCAGGCCCGCCCCGACACCTTCAGCCTCGGGGTCTGCAACGGGTGCCAACTGCTCGCCCTGCTCGGCTGGGTGCCCTGGGAGGGCCTGGCCGACGAGAAGCAGGTGCGGTTCGTGCGCAACCGTTCGGGCCGCTTCGAGTCGCGCTTCTCCAACGTCCGCATCGACGACAGTCCGTCGCTCCTCCTGGAAGGGATGGCCGGCTCGGTGCTCGGCGTCTGGGTCGCGCACGGCGAGGGACGGGTCCTCTTCCCCGACCCGGCCGTCCGGGCGCGGATCGAGACGGAGGGCCTGGCGCCGTTGCGCTACGCCGACGACGACGGCCGGCCGACCGAGCGCTACCCGATGAACCCCAACGGATCGCCCGGCGGCGTCGCCGGTCTCTGCTCGGCCGACGGGCGGCACCTCGCGATGATGCCGCACCCGGAGCGGGCGTTCCTCACGTGGCAGTGGGGCTGGATGCCGCGGGACCTCGAGCAGGAGCTCCGGGCCTCGCCGTGGCTGCGGATGTTCCAGAACGCCCGCCGCTGGTGCGAGGAGACCGTTCCCGCCTGATCCGCGCACCCGGGGCCCTGGATGGGGCATTCGGCCCGCGCGGAGCCCCGACGCACCGAGGTGTCGTGGCTACCATGGGAGGCTCCCTCGTCTCCGTGACCGCCGGGAGTCTCCGTCTTGCGTTCCTCTCCTGCCTGGCCCGCCGTCCTCCTCCTCGCCACGTCGGTGGCCCTCCTCGCGTCCTGCGGGGACCGGGCGCCGGTGGCCGAGGGCCCGCTCCTCCCCGCCGAGGTCGAGCAGGTCGTGATCACCCCCGGCTGGGGCGTCGAGAGCGCGGACACGCCCGCGCGGACGCGCGCGGCGAAGACCCTCGAGGCCGCGAAGGCCACGGCGTCCCTCGCGCTCCACGACCCGCAGGACGGCTCGGTCTTCCCTCCCGACATCACCGCTCCGACGATCCGCTGGACCGACTCCACGCCGGAGGCCAAGGCGTGGCTGCTCCGCATCCGACCGGAGGACGATGCGGCCCCCCTGGAGGCCTACCTCGAGGGCCTGCCGCCGCGCGTCGGCGAGATCGACCCCACCTGCATCGCCCCCACCAACGAGCTGCCCGATCCCCCCGGGGCCTACGACCACGCGTGGACGGTACCCCCGGCGCTCTGGACCGCCATCAAGGAGCGCACGAGCGAGCGGTGGGCGACGCTCACGCTCACCGGCTTCGACCCGGCGGCTCCCGACCGGGCGTTCTCGCGGGCCGAGGCCCGCATCAGGACTTCGAAGGATCCGGTGGGTGCGCCGATCTTCTACCGCGACGTGCCGCTGGCCCCGGCCGAGACGCAGAAGGGGACCATCAAGCCGCTCGCCGAGAGCGCCGTCGGCCTCATCAAGTGGCGGCTGCGCGACGTCTCCAAGCCCGAGAGCCGCGTCGTGCTGGAGCACATGCCGACCTGCGCGAACTGCCACTCCTTCTCGAACGACGGTTCCACGTTCGGCATGGACGTGGACGGACCGCAGGGCGACAAGGGGACCTACGCGATCCTTCCCGTGGCGAAGAACCTGTCCATCGGCTACGACGACATCATCACGTGGAACGACTTCCCCGGGAAGAACAAGGGACAGAACACCCTCGGCTTCCTCTCCCGCGTGTCGCCGACGGGGCGCTATGTCCTGTCCACCGTGAACGAGGCGCTCTACGTCGCCAATTTCACGAACTACGAGTTCCTGCAGGTCTTCTATCCCACGCGGGGGATCTTCGCGCTCTACGACCGCAAGACGGAGAAGATGACCGCGCTTCCCGGCGCCGACGACCCCGACTACGTCCACACGAACCCGGTCTGGACGCCGGACGGGAAGACCATCGTGTTCTCGCGGGCCAAGGCGCGCGATCCCTACATCCCGGGACGCCCCCTGGCGAAGTTCCCGAACGACCCGAACGAGACGCCCATCCAGTACAACCTCGTCCGCATGCCGTTCAACGACGGGAAGGGCGGCACGCCGGAACCGATTCCCGGCGCCTACGAGAACGGCTGGAGCAACACCTTCCCCAAGGTCTCCCCCGACGGCAAGTGGATCGTCTTCGTCCGTTGCAAGAACGGCCAGCTCATGCGGCCCGACGGGAAGCTGTTCATCCTCCCGTTCGAGGGCGGCGAGCCGCGGGAGATGCGCTGCAACACGTGGCGGATGAACTCCTGGCACAGCTTCTCGCCCAACGGCCGGTGGCTGGTCTTCTCCTCCAAGGCCAACACGCCCTACACGCAGATGTTCCTCACGCACCTCGACGAGGACGGGAACGACACGCCGCCGATCCTCGTCCCCAACGCCACGGCGGCCAACCGGGCCGTGAACATCCCCGAGTTCATGAACCGGCCCTACGACGCGCTGGAGTCGATCGAGGTGCCGGGCGTGGACCACCGCCGCAAGACCATGAAGGGCTACGCCCTGATGGGCGAGGGACAGGTGGACGACGCGCTGAAGCTCTTCCAGGAGGCCATCCGCCTCAACCCGCGCGATGCCAGGGCCCACCTGAACCTGGGCTGGGCCCTCGCGGCGAAGGGGCGTGACGCCGACGCCCTGCGGGCCTACGAGCAGGCCGTCGCGCTCGACCCGGAGTACGGCCTCGCCTGCAACAACCTCGGGAACGCGTTGATGGAGCGGAACGCGGGCCCGGAGGACCTCCACCGCGCGCTGGATCTCTTCCGGAAGGCCCTGGAGCTCGACCCGACCCTCATGCGGGCGCGCCGCAACCTCGCCTACGCCCTCTACCGCATGGACCGGCTGGACGAGGCCCTCGCCGCCTACGTCGAGATCGTCCAGCGCGAGCCGCGAAACGCCCCCGCGCACGGGTCCATGAGCTCCATCCTGTTCCGCCTCGGACGGCCGGCCGAGGCGATGAAGGAGCTCGAGTTGGCCGTCTCCTCCGACCCGGGCGACGTCCAGGCCAAGAACACGCTGGCATGGGTTCTCGCCACCTTCCGCGACCCCGCCTACCGGGACGGGGAGCGCGCCGTCCGCCTCGCGGAGGAGCTCGCCGAGAAGACGGGCCGCCGCGACGCCAACGTCCTCGACACGCTCGCTGCCGCCTACGCGGAGGTCGGGCGGTACCCGGATGCCGTCAAGGTCGCCGAGGAGGCGCTCGGCCACGTCCGCGACGAGGACGGCGGCCTCCGCAAGGCCATCCAGGCGCGCCGCGACCGCTACCGCGAAGAACGACCCTTCCGCTCGTAGCGCGCGGCTCGCGCGCCGCGCAACCCGCTCACCGGGCCTCGACCGCCGTCCAGGGAGCGGCGCGTTGCACGCCGTCCGGCTCGGCCTGGAGCCGTACTCCCAGGCGGAGCACCGCCGCGTCGCCGGCGCGGACCTCGACGTAGGTGTCGAGCGCGCCCGAGGCGGGGTCCAGGTCCACCCGGGCGTCCCCCGCCCCGCCTCTCCACGGGTGGAGCGACAGCGCGCTTACGGCGAGGGGCCTCCGGCCGAGGTAGCGCACCGCATCGAGGTCCAGCGACACCGCCGCGAGATACCCGTCCACGAGCGCGAGCCACCAGGTGCCGGGCTCCACCTGGGCGGGATCGAGCACCGGATCCCCCGGACGCCCCCGGCGGCCGGCTCGCGCCTGCCATGCATCGATCAGGGGCAGGTCGACGTGCATCGCGGCGAGCACGACGGGCACGCCCGCGGCGCTGAGCGCGAGGACGTCCTTCCCCTCGTCGAGGTCGCCCGGCAGACCGCCCACGGGGACGCCGCCCCGGAGCGTGGCGACCTCGGCCAGCGGCATCACGAAGAGCGCCTTGTGACCGGGTCGGAGCCACCGCCGGGCGGCGGCGTCAAGGAGCCGCGTACCGATGAACCCGGTCCGGCCCGCGTACACCGTCCACTGCAGCAGCCCGGCGGGGACGGCGGCGGCGCGCGCCTCCATGCCGAGGTTCTCCGCGAGGCTGTAGCCCGGCACGTCGGGGCGCGCGGCGAGGCGGACGCCCGTCCACGGACGGCGCAGTCGCCAGGCCGGTGCGCGGTCCGTGGCCGGCCAGCCGCGGAAGGCGGGACGGACGAGGAGCGCCTCCTCGTCGGCGGCACTCCCGCCGCGGAAGACCGGAACGAGCCGAGGCGGAAGGGAGCTTCCGGGATACGGATCGAGCCACGAGGACGTCCACTCGGAGACGTTGCCCAGCGTGTTGAGCGCCCCGACCCAGGAGGCGCCCGCCGCGAGGGCGCGCACGGAAACCGTGTGCGGCTCCTCCCCTTCCGCCAGCCGGGTTCCCCCGTTCACGCGCGCGTCGAAGTCCGATCCGCCGTTCCCCCACGGGTAGTCCCAACCGTTCGGACCTCGGCAGGCGTACTCCCACTCCTCCTCGGACGGAAGGTGGACCCCGGCCCAGTACGCGAACGCCACGGCATCGGCGGGCGAGAGGTCGCGCACCGGATGGTCGGGCTCGCCGGCCGGGAAGTTCATGTCCGGCCAGTGGCGAGGCGGCGGGCGGTCGTAGAAGTGGAGGATCATGCCGCGGGGCAGCGTCCGGTCGGCGATCCGCTCGAACGTCTTGGCCTCGTCGATCGTCCCGTCGGCGTTCTCGACCACGAGGGCGCGGAACTGCTGCTGGAGGACGGCGCGATTCGCCTCGTACATCTGCCGCACGGTGGCGGCCACGACCCAGTCGTCGGGAGCGCGCGCGGCGGCGAGAGCCCTCACGATCGCCTCCAGTGTCCGCGCCTCTCCAAACGGCACCGGGATGTCCACCTCCGCCGTCTCCCTGAGGAAGCGGCGCCACGTCCGGTTGTCCACCTCGAATCGCTGGATCAGGAACGGCTCGAAGAAGACCCGGTGGTTCGGCGCCTCGTGGGCGAGCCCCTCCACCGCGCGGGCCCCCGGCGTTCGCGACCACCCGGCCACCTTCCCGCCGGGCGTGCCGATCCAGCCGTACCCACCTTCCACCCCGACGGTGGCCTCGGGCCCCGTCGCGCCCGTGTTGGACACCGTGACCGTCTCGCCCGTGCCGGTGCCGGCGCCCGCCGCGGGGAGGGGGGGCGGTTGGACGAGTTGGACCTGGGGCGGGGGCTCGGGCGCCTCCGTGTCCCCGGCGTCGCCCTGCGGCTCCGTCTCGTCCTGCGCGGCGGCGCCGGAGGTGGTCGTGGTGCCCCGGGTTCCCGTCGGGGGCCGCGCCGGCGGCGGCGCGGCGGGGCGGACCCGCGAGCGGGGTCCGCGGGGCTTGGGGGGCTCCGGCGGCGCGGGGGGCCGCGGCGGGATCTCCGGCGTCTCGTCCACGGCGGGGGGCGTCGGGCGGACGACGGCCCGCCAGGTCCACCAACCGGTGAGGGCGAGGAAGAGGAGCACGGCGACGGGGACACCCAGGCGCCGCACGCGATCACCGGCCCTCCGAGAGCCAGGCCTCGAGAGCTTCGCGCGCACGGCGCGCCGCGTCCTCGAGCCCCACCGCGTCCGCCACGCGGGCGAGGGCGGCGAGCCGCTCCGAAGACCCGCCCCCGTCCGGCACCGGGTCGGCCTCGGCGTCGTGGACGCGGATCTCCTCGTCGATCATGCGCCGGGCCGCATGGGGGCAGAGCCCCGGGAGGTCGAGGCCCGCGGGCTCGGCGAGGGCGGCGAACGCCTTCCACGCGCCGTCTCCCAGACGGTCGGGCGCCGCGCCCAGCACGCCGCCGTACCCCGCGGCCACGACCTCGGCGGGCTGGCCTTGGACGAGGCGCCGCAGGACGTCGAGGCCCACCGCGCGCACGGGGTCGGGGTGGAGCGCGAGCAGCCACGCGTCGTAGGGCACGAACACGTCCGGCGCCGTACCCACGCCTTCGGGGTGGACGCCCTCCACGGACGTCTCGCGATCGACGCAGCCCAGGCGGAACCGGAACAGGCCCGCGGGGTCGTCGAACACGCGGGGGATGATCGTGCCGCCGCCGGTCGGACGCCCCACCGACAGCGCGCGATCCGTCTCGACCATGGCCCACGTGAACGTCTCCGCGGAGGAGACCATGCGTTCGTCCTGGAGCATCACGACGGGGCCGTCGAACGGCCAGTCGCCGGTGGGCTCGAGGTCGGGATCGTTGGGCAGACGACGGCGCTTCGAGAAGAAGCGCCCCGCCATCCGCCAGGCGGGGCGGTCCGATCCCCCGCCCATGCCGCGAGCGTCCAGCAGGATCCCCTTCACGCCCTTCAGACCGTCCACGGCCTCGAAGAAGGCCTTCTCCGTCCGCTCGTCCATCCCGCCGAGGATGCGGAGGTAGCCGATCTCCCCCGCCAGCTTCGCCGAGGCGACGGGCCCTTCGGCCGGAACGCCGTCCGGCATCGTCGCCGCCTGGCGCGAGAGCCCCCGGCCCCCGGGTCCCCATCGGGCGAGGTCCACCGTCACGGCCCTCCCGCCCGACAGCGGAAGGAACGTCGCCTCCAGGGTCTTCGCCTCCCCGAAGGGGAAGAACTGGAAGGACAGGCGCGCGTCGAGGAAGGCGTCCGACGACCAACCGTGCCACGTGTGCAGGCGGCGGCGCGTCTCCGCGAGCACGACGCCCGCAGGGCGGCCGCCGACCCGCAAGAGGAGCGAACCCGGCGGCACGCGGTCGAGCAGCGGATGGCCCGGCGTGGCCGCGCGGAGCAGCAGGCGGCCCCGGTCGCGTGCGATCCACAGTCCCGCGCCGTAGAGCCCGTCGAAGGACGGGACGTGCACGTCGACCTTCGCGTCGAGCACGCCCGAGTGGACGTCGTCGAGCCGCGCCAGGAGGCGGTGGATCTCCAGGACGTACGCCGCGTCGTCGTGGACGTCGCGGACCCTCGCCTCGAACTCGTCGAGGACCGTCTTCCAGTCGATGCCTTTCTTCTCGAAGACGGGGAAGTTCTTCGCCACGATCCTCCCGACGGCACGGAGGTCGTCGAGGTAGCGCGCCGGATCGGCCGTCGGCTCGGGCATCGCTTCCGGCGGCTGCGGCTCGCGGTCCACGAGGCGCGCACGGATCATCCAGGCGCCGTCGCCGAAGTCGCGGGGCTCCTCGTCGGCACGGCCGGTGAACGCCGCGCCCTTGGCGGTCGGCTTCGCGTAGGCGACGTAGACCCCCTTCGTGCGGGTGGGCTCGAAGTCCACCGTGCCGAGGAAGCGCGACGGGATCTCGAGGGCCTTCGGGATCGGCACGTCCACCCACGAGAAGCCGCCCGTCCCGAACGCGCCGTACGGCGCCTCGGCCTCGCCGAGCACCCTGCCGCGCCGGTCGCGGAGGACGACCGAGAAGGTCGTCTTCGCCGGGTCGTAACCGCCGCCGTAGCGCCGTCCGTACACCCGGACCGTCGTCACCCACCACGATCCGGACGGTCGGCGCAGGAGGACGGTGTGGGCGCTCCCGCCGAGGCTCTTCTCCCCGATCTTCTCCCCGTCCTCGACCGCCACCTCGACCACGCGCGGCAGGTCGCGCGGCGGCCGGCTCGCGAGCACCGCGCGGATCATCCACTCGCGGTCCGTCGCCACGGGACGCCTCTCGCCGCCGGGGAGGCCCTGGAACGAGTGGCTGCCTTCCGTGTGCGCCCACCCCACGAACACGCCGCGCGATGCCGTGGGATCGAACGCCACGACCACGGCGAAACGGTCCGGAACTTCGAGGGCGACGTCGAGCGGGACATCCACCCACCCGAAACGCCCCGCGGCGAAGAGGGAGTACGGCGCCTCGATCTCGTGAAGGACGGCGAGGTGCTGGTCGCAGACGGCGACGTGGAAGGTGGCGGTCGCGGGGTCGTAGCCTCCGCCGTAGCGCGCGCCGTGGACGCGGACGGCGGTGATCCAACGCTCGCGCTTCGGCGCGTCGAAGAGGATCCCGTGCCCGGTGCCCGCGATGCTCTGCTTGCCCGCCTGCTCCCCGTCGTCCCTCGCGACCTCCCGCTCCGCGGCGAGGAGCGGCGCCGCCGGCAGGAGCAGCGCGAGAACGAGAGCCAGCCGGACCGTGGCGGTGTGCACGCGCATGGTTGCTGCACTCCCCGGGGACGCCGGCATAGGATACGCGATTCCCCCGTGGGCGTGGGAGGACGCGCGTTGGCCGACGTCTCGCCGAGAATCTCCGAAGAAGAGATCGCCGCCGGCGTCGAACGCCTGGCAGAGGAGATCGCGGCCGCGCATCCCCCCGGTCCGGCGCCGCCGCCCGTGCTGATCGTCCTTCTCAAGGGCGCCTTCGTCTTCGCGGCCGATCTGGTCCGGGCGCTCCATCGCCACGGCCTGCGCCCCCAGATCGACTTCCTCTCGCTCGCCAGCTACGGCGCGGGCACGAAGAGCCGCGGCGTCGTGGACGTCCGCGCCGAACCGACGACGGACCTGACGGGGCGCATGGTGCTCGTGATCGACGACATCCTGGACAGCGGTCGTTCGCTGGACGAAGCCCGCCGCCTGCTGCTCGCCCGCGGCGCCGCGAGCATCGAGACCTGCGTGCTGCTCGACAAGCCGAGCCGTCGGGTCGTGGCGTGCGAGGGCGACTACGTCGGATTCCGCGTGGCGAACGAGTTCCTGGTGGGCTACGGCATCGACTGGGCGGAGAGCTACCGCCACCTCCCCTGGATCGGGGCGGTCGTCGGTGCCGGCGACTCCTGAACGGGGACCGTCGCAACGCGGTCTTCATGCCGGGCGGACATCCGGAGAGGACAGGGCTACTCTCCGATTGCAGGAGGCTGCCATGTCCACCGATGTCCTCGCCCCCTCCCGGGAACCCCGTGTCGCCGAGATCGCGCCGCCCGAGGGGGCACCGCCGGCGACCGCCCAACCCGCCGTCCCGATCCGGATCCGCCTCGCCCACTGGATGCACGCCCAGGGCGTAAGCCCCGGCGCGCTGCTCGTCTTCTCGCTGGTCTTCGCCGTCACGGCGGCCCTCGTGCTCCTCGCCCATCACCCGGGCATCGCCGCGGTGCTGGGCTTCGTCGCCCTGGGCGCCTCGGAGCTCGCCCGCGTCCCCGCCGGGGCCGTCTACCGGGACACGCGAACGCTCGCCCGCGCCGTGGTTCCGCTCGTGGACCTGCTCTTCGTCGCGGGTGTCGTGGGCGACGTCGCCGGACGGAGCGCCCCCTTCGTCCTCTTCCTGGCCCTCGTCGTCTTCGTGCTCGAAGCGTGGTTGCCCATGCTCCGCGCCATCGGCGGCCCCCTGCGCCTCGCCGACACCTCGGGCTTGTGGACGAGGTCCGATCGCCTGACCATCCTCCTCCTCGGAGCGCTGATCGGACGCATGGGCCCGGCGCTGCTCTTCGTCGGGGCGGTCGGGATCCTCGACGCCTGGCTGCGCCTCGAACGCATCGACCTGCCGGCCGGCGTCCGACCCGATCTCGAGAGCTCGTGGGCGAGGGTCCTGCTCCGGGAGGACGGGAGCTTCGTGTCGCTCGCACGCTGGATCAGCCTCGGGCTGGCGGCGATCCTCCTCCTCCTCCTCCCCATCTCCGGGGTCTGGCGGTTCTAGCGTGCCGTGCCGCAAGCTCCCATCCATGCGGCCGTGCGGCGCGCTGGCCTGGCGGTGATCGGAAGCGAACACCACGGAGGGACAGCCCTGGGTCGTGGACCGTGAAGGAGCACCAGGGCCCCGCGGGTCCCGCTCCCCGTTCCCCGGGCCGCGCGATGGGGCGTCCGTTCGTGAACGACGCGGGCAAGGTCGAAGAACGGCCTACGCCGCGGGGAGCACCTCGAAGCGATCGACGTCCACGAGGCCGTGGTCGGTGATCTTCAGGTGCGGGATCACCGGGAGCGGAAGGAAGGCGAGTTGGAGGAACGCCTCCTGTAGCGGGCAACCGAGGTCCTTCACGGCGCGCCGCAGCCGGACGAGGCCCTCCCGGACCTCGGGGAAGGGCACCTCCGTCATCAACCCCGCGATCGGCAGCGGAAGCTCCGCAACGACCTGCTCCCCCCGAACGGCCACGAACCCCCCTTCCAGCTCGATCAGACGGTTCACCGCCCGCGCCATCTCCCCGTCGTCGGCCCCGACCACGATCACATTGTGGCTGTCGTGGCCGACGCTCGAGGCGAGCGCGCCGTGTCGAAGACCGAATCCCTTCACGAAACCTCGGCCGACGTTGCGGTTGGAACCGTGCCGGGCGAAGACGGCCACCTTCAGGAGGTCGCGCGCCGGGTCGGCGACGCGCGCACCGTCGCGGGCCGGCACGTCCTCGCGGAGGTGCTCCGTCAGGATGCTGCCCGGGATCAGCCCGATGACGGATGTCGTTGCGGCCGGTCCCGGCACGCGCAGCGCGGACGGGTCCACGCGCTCGAGCCGGACCGACCGACGCCCGACGGGCACGGGGAGGCGGCGGCCCTCGAACGAGGCGTCGTCCACGAGCCGGCCGTTCTTGATCACGCGATCGACCGCGACGGTCTCGAAGTCGGAGAGCAGGACGAGGTCGGCCCGGTACCCCGGCGCGACGAGGCCGCGGTCCCTCAGCCCGAAGGCGTTGGCGGCCGCCCACGTGCCGGCACGGTAGGCGGCGGCCGCGGGAGCCCCGTGCCGGATCGCGTGCCGGATGCAGTGGTCGATGTGCCCCTCCTCGGCGATGTCGAGGGGATTGCGGTCGTCCGTGCAAAACGCCAGGAACGGCCACGTCGCCTCGGTGAGGAGGGGACTCAGCGTGGCGACGTCCTTCGAGACGCTTCCGTCCCTCAGCAGGACCTGCATGCCTTTCTGGAGCTTCTCGCGCGCCTCGGCAACGCTCGTGCTCTCGTGGCAGTTGCGGATCCCGCAGGAGGCGTAGGCGTTCAGGTCGTAGCCGCGGACGAGCGGACAGTGGCCGTCCACGTGCCAGCCGTCGAAGGCGACCAGCTTGTCGATCACCTCGTCGTCGTGGTGGAAAACGCCGGGGAAGTTCATCATCTCGGCGAGACCGAGGACGGAGGGGTGGTCCCGGAGGGCGACGAGGTCGTCGGCCGAGAGGCGCGCGCCCGAGGTCTCGAGGTGGGTCGCGGGCACGCAGGAGGAGAGCTGTACCCTCAGGTCCATGACCAGGGCCGGGGAGCTGTCGAGGAAGTACCGCAGCCCGGGCACGCCGAGGACGTTGGCGATCTCGTGGGGGTCGCAGATCGCCGTCGTGGTGCCGCGGGGGAGGACGCACCGGTCGAACTCGCCCGGCGGAACCAGCGTGCTCTCGACGTGGACGTGCGTGTCGATGAAGCCGGGCACCACGACCAGGTCGCGCCCGTCGATCTCGACGCGTCCGCGGTAGCTCTCGAACGTGCCGGCGATCCGGTCGCCGGCGACGGCGATGTCCCCCCGCTCCAGCGCGCCCGTCGCCACGTCGAGGAAGCGCGTGCCCTTGACGACGAGATCCGCGGGCTCGCGCCCGAGGGCCACGTCGATGCGGCGGGTCAGTTCCTGCTTTTTCGTGCTCATGCGGGGACTCCGGATCCGCCCACCCTACCCACTGCCGCCCAGGTTGGCCACGGGCGCGGTCCCCCCTGATGATGCCTCTTGAAGCACGTCCCGCGACCAGGAGGCACCGTGGCCACCATCATCGAACCCTTCCGGATCAAGAGCGTCGAACCGCTCCGGATGACGACGAAGGAGGAGCGCCGGCGCATCCTCGAGGCGGCCGACTGGAACCTCTTCCGGATCCGTGCCGAGGACATCCTCATCGACCTCCTGACGGACTCGGGCACCGGAGCGATGTCGTCCGAACAGTGGGCGGGCATCATGCGGGGGGACGAGTCCTACGCCGGGGCACGCTCCTGGTTCCGGTTCAAGGCCCGCACCGAGGAACTCACGGGCTTCAAGCACATCATCCCCACCCACCAGGGTCGGGCCGCGGAGCGGATCCTCTTCGCCTGTCTGGACGTGAAGGGGAAGACGGTCCTGGCGAACACCCACTTCGACACGACCCGGGCGAACGTGGAGTACCCGGGCGGCACGGCGATCGACATCCCCATCCCCGAGGCCCGCGAGCCGGCGAACCGCCACCCCTTCAAGGGCAACATCGACCTCGAGCGCCTCGAGACCATGCTCGTCGAGAACCCCGGCGAGATCGCCTGCGTCATCGCCACGGTGACGAACAACTCCGGCGGCGGCCAGCCGGTGTCGATGGCGAACTTGAGGGGCGCCAGCGACGTGGCGCACCGGCACGGCGTCCCCTTCTACCTCGACGCCTGCCGCTTCGCGGAGAACGCATACTTCATCAAGCTGCGCGAGGAGGGGTACGCGGAGCGCACGGTCGAGTCGATCGCGCGGGAGATGTTCTCGCTCGCCGACGGAGCCACCTTCAGCGCGAAGAAGGACGGCCTCGCCAACATCGGCGGCTTCCTCGCCACGAACGACGACACGCTCGCGCAGCAGGAGGAGAACCTCCTGATCCTGACCGAGGGATTCCCCACGTACGGGGGCCTCGCCGGCCGGGATCTCGAGGCGATCGCCGTAGGGCTCACCGAGGTCGTCGACGAGGACTACCTGAATTACCGCATCGCCTCCACGCGCTATCTCGGGGAGGGACTCCTGAAGTTGGGGATCCCGATCGTCCAGCCCCCCGGTGGCCACGCGATCTACATCGACGCGGGCGCCTTCCTCCCCCACGTCCCGCGGGGTCGCTTCCCGGGGCAGGCGCTGGCCTGCGCGTTCTACGAGGAGGGCGGCGTCCGAGGCGTCGAGATCGGCTCGCTGATGTTCGGCGGTAAGGACCCGCGTACGGGAGAGGAGCGCTTCGCGATGTTGGAGCTGCTCCGCCTCGCCATCCCCCGTCGCGTCTACACGCAAAGCCACATCGACTACGTCCTGGAGGTCGCCGCGGCGGTGGTGCAGAAGAAGGAGGAGCTCCGGGGCTTCACGATCGTCGAGGAGCCGCCGCAGCTCAGGCACTTCACATCGCGGCTCGCCCCGGCGTGATCCCGGCCCCCCGCCGGATCACTCGGTGAGATCGATCGGGCCGTCCGGCAGGTCGAAGTCCCGCGCGGTGAACGGGGGGCCGTCGAGGATCACGCCGCGACGGCGTGGGGAGGGTCGATCGCCCGTGTCCGCGTAGAACGCGACGACGCCGATCGTCCGTGCGCCCAACTGGCGCGCGCGTCCGGCCAGTTCCCGGTCGTCGGTGACCACGAGGAGGCGCGCGCCGTGGGGCCGGCCTTCGTGCCCGCGCAGGTGGTCGAGGATCGCCTCGTCGGCGGAGCCGTGCGCGTAGTGCCAGGACACCCGCCCATCGCGGCCGCGCAGGCCCGCGCGGGCCGCCCCCTGCCACGTGTCGAAGACCAGGTGGGCCCGGTCGGCCCGCGGCGAACGCCCGAGCGCGGCGGCCGTCTCGCGCAGGAGACGTGTTCGTGACGCGTCCCGATCCTCGGGCACGGATCCCCAGCGGCGGAACATGACGTTGTAGGCGTCGATGAGCGCGAGGGAACTCACGTCGAGAGCATAGATCGGGCCTCTGGCGCGGGCGCGGGGCAGCGCCCACCGTGCCGGGCCCGGCTCCCGGCAAGCTGGCCATGGCGGCCGTCGCCTGCGATCCTCGGCCCATGCGCGCATACACTCTCCTCCTGCTCTCCGCCGCCGCCGTCGTGCTCGGGGGCTGCGTCACCTACGCCCGACCCCGGACGACGGTCGTGCGGCGGCCGCCGACCCCGGTGGAAAGGCCCACCCCCGCCGTGCCCGCCGCGCCGCGCGACGAAGCGCTCTACGACGGCAGGACCGGGCGTCCCGTCACGCTCGACGACTTCACCGGTCGCGCCGCGGACGCCGACCTCGTCGTGTTCGGTGAGATCCACGACGACGCCGTCGCCGCCCGCTACGAGAAGGAACTCCTCGAGACGTTGGGGAGCGGCGATCGACCGGTCGCGCTGGCCATGGAGTTCCTCGAGGCGGACCAGCAGAAGGCCCTCGACGCCTACCTCGCCGGCGACCTCGACCGCGACGCGTTCATCAAGCAGACCCACCGCGGCCCGACCTACGCGAGGATGCACGGTCCGCTCATCGAGTGGGCGAAGGAGCACGGCGCGCCCGTCATCGCCGCGAACGCGCCCCGCCACCTCGTCAGCGACTACCGCAAGTACGACGGCCCGTACAGCAAGTTCCTGGCCTCGTTGAGCGAGGAGGAACGCTCCTGGCTTCCGAAGCGAACGAGCACTCCCGAAAACGAGTACTGGCACCACTTCGAGAAACTGATGGGCGAAGGCGAGATGAGCGCGAAGTTCTTCCGCGCCCAGTCGCTCTGGGACGACGCGATGGCCGAGAGCATCGCCGACTTCCGCGAGGAGCACCCCGACGCGCGCGTGATGCTCGTCGTGGGCGGCTTCCACGTGCAAAGCGGCATGGGCACGGTCGCGAAGTACCGCGCACGCCGCCCCTCCGACCGCGTCCTGATCCTGGAGATGCAAGCGGACGACGACCCGTCGCTTCCCTTCACCGCGGACGATCGCGGAACGGGCGACGCCGTCCTGAAGGTCCCGCCGCCGACGACGAACCGACCCGCAGGCCCCAACCCCCACGCCCGCCCGAAGAACCCACACGAGAAGCCGCCCGACGTACAGCCCTAGCCTGCATTCCCCGCGAAGCGCGCGGCGGGACAACCCGACGTCGTGGACCGTCAAGGAGCGACGGGGCGATGCGGGTCTCGTTTCCCTTCCACGGGGTGTCCTGGTGCGTAGCTCGGGCGCGAGGCCAAGGCGCGAGGAAGAGGCGACCCCGTAGGGTCGCCGACGACGAGCAACGCCGGCATCGGGCGCGAGATGCGTACGACCGATTCGCCATACCGGATCCCTGTCGCCCGCCGGACTCGCCTCCTTGGAGTCCTCCGGGCCCCGGACACGAGGGCCGCGCGATGCAACGTCCGTTCGTGGGGAGTGAAGGCTGGAGCGCGCGGGCACGCCCTCGCGCCCCCCGCGGCGACCGCCCCCCTGCTTGACCCCCCGCACCCCGGGGGCTACCGTCGCGGCCCCACAAGGCGGCGTAGCTCAGTCGGTCAGAGCACACGCTTCATAAGCGTGGGGTCGGTGGTTCAAGTCCACCCGCCGCTACCATTTCGGCGCCCCCTCTCGGCCGGAGGGGGCGTTGCCAATTCCGGGCGTCGAAGCGATCCCACGCATGGGGTAGCGAGGCCCAAGGCCGAGCGGAGGGGGCGGCAGCCCCCTCACAGGATCCCGTCGCCTCGACCGGGTCCCGAAGGGACGCGGTCGGTGGTTCAAGTCCACCCGCCGCTACCATTTCGGCGCCCCCTCTCGGCCGGAGGGGGCGTTGCCAATTCCGGGCGTCGAAGCGATCCCACGCATGGGGTAGCGAGGCCCAAGGCCGAGCGGAGGGGGCGGCAGCCCCCTCACAGGATCCCGTCGCCTCGACCGGGTCCCGAAGGGACGCGGTCGGTGGTTCAAGTCCACCCGCCGCTACCATTTCGGCGCCCCCTCTCGGCCGGAGGGGGCGTTGCCAATTCCGGGCGTCGAAGCGATCCCACGCATGGGGTAGCGAGGCCCAAGGCCGAGCGGAGGGGGCGGCAGCCCATCCAGCCGACGGTGAAGCCGGTCGTGCCGGAGAAGGCGCTCGTCCTCCACCGCCGCCACCCCGAAGTCGTCGGGCGCCGCCGCCCACGCCCCTCCGGCTTCGCCCCCGCAGGAGGTCCGGCCCGCTCGTTCGCCCCTCCCACCGCCACGGTGGCCGCCATCAACGACGGCGTTGCTGCACAGGTGTAGTTGTCGCCGCGCACCACGGCTCTCAGGGCCCTTGCCGCATGGATGGCCGTCCATCCCGATCGCGCCGTTCCTCGAGGGACCGCTCGAGGGTCGCCCACGGATGGAGCGCGTGGGCCACCGCGGCTCCCACGGGGCTCTCGCCGCGTCCTTCACGAACGGGGGATTGCGGTCGGGAAGGGAGCGCTCACTTGCGCGCGGGCACGAAGACGGCGTGGAGAAGCACCAGGGCGATCTTCCCGTCCACCTCCGGACCGACGATCCACGCATCGCGGTCCGGCGTCGTCGAGACCGTCGCCTCGACCGAGGAGCGTCGCACCACCGGTCGCTCGACCTGCACGCGGCGGCCCTCGACCTCGATCTCCTCCTGCTCGCAAGAGACCAGCTTCGTGAAGGCGACCTCGGTACGGGTACGGATGCGGCCGCCGTCCCCTTCGGGGGTCGCGTTCACCCGCACCTGGAGACCCTCGTGGATCGTCTCGATCACCGGATCGGCGATCCTCGCGGCTTCCCCTTCGCCCTTCTCCACTTCGTAGCGTGTGACGGCGCTTCGCTCCTCCCCCACGGCGACGACGCCGTCGGTCCCGGGCAGGAGGGCGACCGTCGGTGCGGAGACCAAGGGCGCCATGTCGCGAAATCGCTGTGCAGCGGCCGCGTCCACGGAATGCGTAGCCCGGTCGACAGGCGCCCCGCTCCCCAGGACCGCTTGGAGCACGCTCGCGACCCTGCCGGGCCCGACGTACGCGATCCGCTCGTTCACGACGACCCGATCGGTCTTCGCGCCGGGTTCCTGGCCCACGAGGCGAGGCGCGGGCGCCACTCCCTCCGGCGGCGCCGACCGCACGACGATGGGCGGGTTCGCTTCTTCGTCCTCGTTCGCCCGGACGGCCACCGGCCCAAGCAGGAGCAGGGCGAGCGCGAGAAGGGCGAGGCCCGCTCGGCTCGCGTTGGAGAGTCGGGGGGCGCTGGTGGCGTATCGGATCATCTGGAGCCTCCTTCGAAGGTCGCGGAAGGTCGTGAAAGCGGACGCGGGGACGCGCCGGACGGGCGCACCGGCGAGGAAGTCGAGGGCGTCGAGGAGCGCGCGGGAGTAGGCCGGGCCGGCGGCGGGCACCCGACCGCGCACGCGTGCCATCCCAGCGAGCCTCCCAAGCCCAGACAACTCGTCTGAGGAAGACGAAGACAGCTTGTCTGACCTGTCCACCCCTTCCCGGGGCCCTCCCCCGGGGAAGGGCCCGGGCGCGTGCGGGGACGCCTCCTGGAGATGCGCGTGGCCGCTGTCGGGAACGTCGCGAGCATCGAGGACCTCGGCCCGACGGCGGCGGTCGATCGGTCGGCCGGCGCCCGGACCCGACTCGCATGGCAAGCGGGGCCGAGGGCGCCGTCGCCGTGCCCGTCGGCCGCGCGAGGTTCGGAGGGCGAGCGGGGTGGAGCGGCGGCCGTGCCCGGGGGCGATCCCGCTCCGGGAGGACGGGGGAGCAGGAGCCGATCGGACAAGCCTGTCCGGTATGAGAAGCCCATATATCAGGCCTATCCAGGCTGTCCCCCCTCCACCGTAGTCTTCTCTTCGTGACCTGGATCCGGACCGATCGCCGCGGCATCCACTACGAGCCCCAGCCCGAGGCCGAGCGCTGCGTGGAGGTGCTCTCCCCCCTCGTCCAGGAGATGGCGCTGGGGCTCGCCAAGGCCCTGGCCAAGGTGGACGCGACGGCCGCCTTCTTCCGCAAGAGCTGCGGCTCGATCGGCCAGTACGCCGCCGCCCACGGCCTGCCCGCCTCCTGGGGGTTCCAACTCCGCTTCGTCGGCGTGGCGCTTGGCTGCTTCGCCTGGCTGGAGGGGCGGATCCGCGACGGGAGCTTCTCCTTCGAGCAGGCCGTGGAGCTGGGGCGGCTCGGCATGGTCGAGGGGGCGCTCCACGAGGGCGACGACTGGGAGGCCTATCGCTTCAAGAGCCTGCTCGAGCTCCGCCGCGACGTCCGCACGCGCCTGGAGGAGACGATCCGGAAGAAGACGGGGCTCCAGCGCTTCACCGTGGACCTGACCCCGGAGGGCTTCGAGGAGTTCCTGCGCGCGCACACCTTGGCGTCGCGCAAGGCCAAGCGCGTGCTCACGCGGGGCGAGGTGATCGAGCGGGTCGTGCACGAGTACGTCGAACGCTGGGACATGGATCGGACGGAGCCCGGGAAGCGCCGGATGGGATGCACGTGCTGTCCGAAGTGTCGGACGGTGCCCATGGAGACGAAGCGGGCGTGCCGGAGCTTCTACGGGGACCAGTGCTGGGTCCCGGGGTGTACGAACCACATCTTCCTGGAGTCGATGCACGTGACGCCCAACTGCGAAGGGGGCAGCCAGGAGATCGAGAACACGGGATTGGGTTGCTCCCGTCACCACACGATGTTCGACGCGGGGGAGCTGTGGATCATCGGGGTGACGGCGCGGGGGCTTCCGATCTTCGAGTCCAAGGAGGGACGGATCTACCACCCGGACTTCCCGAACCGGCCGCTGAAGAAGAGCGAGCTGCAAGGGGAGGAAGGCCTGGCCATCGGCCCGGACACGTGCCTGTGCGGACGCCATCCCGAGTGTGCGCCGAAGGCGGCGGGCGGGAAGGCGGCCGAAGAGACGTCGGAGCGCGCGCCGCCCGACGCCGGGGAGGAGACCGCCGCGAAGGCCGAAGCGGAGGCCAGGGCGCGCCGCTCCGACGCGCTCCGCCGGCTGCCCGCGCTTCGCCACAACGTGCTGCACCGGCCGGGGGCGACGAAGAAGCCGGAGCCCGCAGCGGGAGTGCCCGGCCCCTCCGCTGGGCCCGACCCTGCCGGGGCCTGCGAGGGCCGAACCGGCGACGACACGACGAACGACCGCGCTTCGCGTCCCGCAACCCCCATGGGGGACCGGGCGCGGAGCGCGGCGGTGGAGGATGCGACGATGCACCGGGCCCCGACCGGGGCCGCCACGGGGCGCCCCCCCAGCCCCGACGTCGCCGACGCGTTCGAGGAGCGTGAGGTCCCCGGAGCCGGTGGGTGGCAGGACGCCACTCGCGACCACGGGGATCGAAGGCAGGCGCCGGCGCGGCGAACGCCGCCCCCGGACCGGGTGGGCGAGGGCGCCGCGTTCTACGGCGCCTCGCACGGGCATGGCGTCGGCGTTCGGCCGGCGCGCCAGGTGGATGCATCGGGGTGGGTCACGGGCGCCCTCGATGGCGACCCTGTCGGGTGGGATGCCGGCGTTCGACCGGGGGTTCTTCCCGCCCGGCGGCGTCCCCCGGCGGCGCGGCCGAGGGCCTCGCCCGGATGACGACCGGGAGCCCGGGTCAGCGGCGGGCAGACCGTCCGGCCGGCTGCGCGCTACGCCTGTTCGCCGTAGAGGGTCTCGTGGCGGCGCTCGGCCTGGTCCCAGGACTCGCCCTCGCGGGGCAGGACCACGCCGAGGGTGAGGGCGTCGTCGTCGTCCAGGGGCCGATCGTGGAGACAGCCGAGTTCGATCTCCCGCATGTTGGGGCCGCACTTGCCGATACGGACGACGTGCAGGATCCGCTGGAGCTCGGGCGTCGTGCCGAGGACGGCCTCGATCCGCTCGGGAAGGATCGTGCCGAGGCGGCGCGCGACGTCGAGAAGCGCGGCTCCCTGCGCCACCCCCACCTGCTCGCAGGGGATGGCAACGCGAATCCCTCCCCGGCTGAGATCGATGACCCGTACCTCCAGCCAGCCCGTCCTCGTGCGGATGCGCACGGGGGCGGAGCAGGCGATGCGGATCGCCCTGCGTTTGTCGCGCCTGCGCCCTGACTGCATGGCCGTGGTCTCCGTCTCTACAAGTCGCGTTTCCCTATCGGCCGGAGCACCGCTGCACTGGAGTCGGGCGTGTCAGCAAGTACGTAGGCACGGGGGAGCGAGGATCAGCGGTTCTTGATGGCGCTGATCCGCTGGGCGATCTCGTACCCGGGGTCCGGGCCCCCGAGGTCGAGGAAACGTTGGAAGTGGTCGACGGCCGCGAGGCCGTTGCCGTCCACCTCCTCGAGGATCTCGGCGAGGTTGAGGTGCGGCCACGCGAACGTGGGGTCGAGCTCGATGGCCTTCTCGTAGGCCTCCTTGGCCGCGTCGTACTCCCCCGTCTCTTCCAGGGCAGTCCCGAGATCGAAGCGGATCCAGGGATCCTTCTCGTCGAGCGCGATGGCGCGGTGGAAGGCCTCCAGCGCCTCGTCCGCCTTGCCGATCTCGAGCAGCGCCCGACCGGTCATGCGCACGCTGGCGGCGTCCTTCGGGTCGAGTCGCAGGACCGTTTCGAAGTGCTCGATGGCGTCCTTGCTCCGGCCGTCGGCGAGCAACGCGTAGCCCATCGCCCGGTTCGCACCGAGGTGGTCGGGCTGCTCCTTCAAGACCTTCTTGAAGTGGCTTCGCGCTTCGCGGTTGTCGCCGTCGAAGAAGGCCATCAGACCCGCGACCCAGTGCGCGCCCGGATCGCCGTCGTCCAGGTCGAAGGCGTGCGCGAGGGCGCGCTCGGCGTAGTCGCGGTTGCCCTGGAGGACGTGGACGAACGCGACCGACACCCACGCCTCGATGGAATCGGGGGTGTGCGCCGCCGCTTCCAGGTACTGCTCCAGCGCGGCCTCGAATTCGCCGCGCTTCTCCTGCACGAACCCGAGCGTGAGGAGTCCGCGGGCGTTGCCGGGATCGAGTTCGAGCAGGAGGCGCGCCGTCTTCTCGGCGTCCTCGAGGTGCTCCACCTTCCGCTGGGTGAAGGCCAGCCGCTGGAGGACCCGCACGTCCTTCGGTCGGGTCTCGGCCAGCGGCGCCGCCACGGCGAGGGCGGCATCCAGCTCGCTTCGCCGCAGGTGGTCGTCGATCTGCGCGAGGAGAAGCACCGGGCTCTTCGGATGGCGCGCCAACGCCTTCTCGATCACCTCCCGGGATGCGCCGGGCTCCTCCGGGTCCCAGAGCGCCTCGGCCAGGGCGGCGATGGCGGCCGGCCGCCCGGGGTCCAGCTCCAGCGCCTTCTCCAGGGAACGGCGGGCTCCGAAGGGACTCCCCTGGTCGAGATCGAGGAGCCCCAGCAACTCCCACCCCTCGGCGCTCGGGTGCGCCTTCACGTGATCCCGCAGGATGCGCTCCGCCTTCCGGACGTCGCCGGCCGCCCGGAGCGCACGGGCCCGGTCGAGATCCAGCCAGGCCGCGAGGTCGGCCCGTTCCTCCAGGGTCGCGTACGCCCCCAGCGCTTCCGCCGGAGGCAGCCGACGCGCGTGGAAGTACGGCGCGAGTTCGGGAGCGACCGCCTGCTCGATCGCTGCGGCCTCTTCGGCACGCCCCTCCCCCGCGAGCGCGTCCTGGAGGGCGCGCGCGAGGTCCACGTCCGCGCGGTCGGCCGCCAGCGCCTTCCGGGCCGCCTCGATGCCCGCCGAGGCCCGCCCCGCGCGAACCTCCTCCTCGAGCCGGGTCCGGGGCGAGGCCTGGGCCCACACGAGGGACCCCATGACGAAGGCGAGGAGCGCGAAGGTCAGAGGGACGAAGCCGACGGGGCGCATCAGGTACGGTCGCGAGCCGCTTCGACGCGCAGGCTGTCTCGAAGCTGGGCCTCCTTGCGCTCCCGCACGCGGGCTTCGTTCTTCTTGCTCTTGGTACGCCGGGCCCGTCCCCCCCCGAAGGAGCCTCGGCCTCCACGCGCAAAGCCGTCGGCGGACGCCAGCCCGACGAGCAGGCAGGCGAGGATCGTCAGGATCAGTCGCTTCATGAGGCCTCCGTCGTCGGTCTACCCGTGGCGCAAGCGGTCGGTGTCGGGCGGAAACCCGAAGTCCACCGGATCCTCCCCGGGGCGGAACTCGCAGAAGTTCTTGTAGCTGCCGCCTCGGCGGACGGTCTCCTCGTCGCCCGAGCAATAGGGGCACTCGACGTGCTGCTCGACGCGGTACATCTGCCCCGTGCGACGACACCGCAAGGTCTTCAGGCAAACGCGACCGCCTTGTTCCTGCGACTCCTCGGTCATGGCTCTTCTCCTGTTCGTGGTCAGGGGTTCCTTCGAGGTTCAGGGGCCCGACACGACGATCGTCCAGACCCACCGGTCCTCCAGGAGTCCCTGCGGATCCCGCAGCACCCAGGGGAACCGTTCGCCACGGACCAACGTGTCGTCCCGGACGACGGCCGTGACCCGGTAACGCCCCGGCGGAAGGGTCGAGGGGAGCGCCGCCGTCCAGACCCTGTGGCCCTCCTGTTTCCGGCGCCTGGCCCGGATCTCCTCGCCCCGCGGCTTCGCCCATCGGCCGGTGCCCTCGTGTCGCCGCGCGCCTCCCGCCCCCTCGGGCAGGAAGGACGGCAACGGCGTGAGCTTTCCCTCGGCCTCCCGGCGTTTCTTGATCTTCTCCCAGATCTCGCGGTCGGCGGGAGAGAGCATGTCCTCGCCGAAGCGGTCCTCGGCGGTCTCCTCCCCCTCCGTGGGGGTCGTCTCGGGCGGATGGTCGTCCAGGTAGAAGGCGACGTCGAGATCGTGCGTCTGCGGCTGCATCGGGACGACGGCCAACTCCGGGAGGTCGTCCGGCGCCGCCTGGATCTCCCGCTCGGGGGGACGGACCTCGTCGATCGGGCTCACGTAGCTGTAGATGGCGAGGATCGTCGCTTCCCGGCAGACGGGGCAGTAGACGTTGCCCCCCGTGTTCATGGCGCAGCCCTGGGCGGGCCGCCAGACGCCCTTCACGTACGTGGCGCCGCCCTCGTAGACGCCGACGCCGGGCACCTTGGCGTCCAGGAAGTGCTGCCAGGGCGGGTGGTCCGGGTGGGTGGTCGTGTTCACCGACTCCACGTTGCCTGAGGGTTCCTCGTCGTAGATGGCGTACTCGTCGAGCAACCCGGTGAAGGCGTGGCCGAACTCGTGCACGACGACGCCCCTCGGGCCGGTCGTGGCGATTCCCATTCCGCCCATGCCGAGCGCGCCCCTCTTGGCGAACACCACGGCCTGGCCGTCGTTCTCGGCGAGGTAGGAGAGGTAGTGCCAGACCCGTTCCGGATCGGCCATCACCTGGCCCTGGGGACCGGCCGCCTTGCAGTCGAGCGCCGTGGAGTACTCCCTCACCTTGGGCCCGTGGCGCCGCCTCTTGCGCGCATCGAGTTCCTCGTCGGGCGGCGAACGGTCGACGTCGTCGACGCCCCTCTCCTTGCTGGCGAGGTTGAAGCGCCAGAACAGGAAGTAGTCCTGGTACTCCTTCAGCGCGGGTTCGCGCAACAGGACCTCGAGGTGGCCGACGGCGGCCTTGTCGAAGGAACGCTGATCCTGGATGCGGTACCCGTCCCCCATCAGGGCCACGTCGATGCGATGGGCGGAGGGCTCCGGCGCCCGCATCGGGCTGTAGCCGAGGAAGGCGTTCTCGTCGGAGCGGTCGCGCGCCTCGGGAGCGAATGGCGAGTCGGGGTACTCGTCCAGCAACCGCCAGAAGACGCGGCGCGCGCCCACGTAGCGCCCCTTCGCCTGCAGCGCGACGCCCTCCGCGAAGAGGTCCGCGTCGGGCCCGGGGTGGGTCGCCGCGTCCGGGGCCCGCGCGAACGGCGCGACGTGGCCGTCGTCCGCCGATTCCCCCGCCCGACCGAGCGGAAGGCCCCCCACGGGCAGCAGGGCGGCCAGCAGAAGCAGCGCGGGGAAGCGCGAGAAGCGCATCGCCCCCCATTCTACCCGCGGCCGGCTCTACGCGACCGTACGGACGTCCCCGAAGACCTGCCGGAGCCCCTTCTCCACGAGGCTCCACGGGACGAACGCCGGCTTCTTCCGCACTTCGAGCCGGAGGCGCCGTTCGGAGACGGTGTAGCGCCCCTCGGCGGTCCCGCCAAAGGTCCCTCCCGACTCGTCGCCCTCGATGCGGATCCCGGCACCGCGCGCCTTCGCGCGGGCCTGATCGAGGCCTTCGGCGGGCGTCACGCCCTCGGGAAGGTCGACCTCGTAGATCTTCGGCGCCGCCATGGGGCCTCCACGCGTCCGCCCGGGACTCGGGACCGTGCGCGGGCGGAGGCTACGCGAGGACGGAGGCGACCGCCAGCAGGGGGCGACGGCGAATCGCCGTCCGGACCGTGGGGATACTGGCACGGCCACGACCCCCCGGAGACCGCGATGCGCCAGCGCCTCATCCTCCGCCCCCCGCTGTTCCTCCTCGCCCTCGCGCTCCTCCTGGCCGGCCCGCCGGCCCGCCGGCCGCGGGCCGACGACGGCCGGGAGCGGGTCCGGGTGCCGCTGGATCTCGTGACGGTGGACGACGGCGACTCCGTCCTGCTGCGCTGGCCCGCGGGCCACGAGACCGTCCGGGTCCTGGGCATCGACACGCCGGAGATCTTCCATCCCGAGCACGACCTTCCGTACGCCCAGCCGTTCGGCGACGCCGCCACGGCGTTCCTCCGAGGGTGCCTCGCCGTCACCGACAAGGTCGAGCTCCTGCGCTCCGGCCAGAAGGACCCGTACGGACGCACGCTCGGCTACCTGTACCTCGACGGGCGGAACTACTCGGTGCTCGTCGTCGCCGCGGGCCTCGCCGTCGAGACGGTCAGCCACTTCGGCGACAACGGATTGAAGGAACCCGCGGCCGAAGTACTGGCCGCCGCCAAGGCCGCGGGTCCCGTGCCCTTCGAGGCGCCGTACCGCTACCGGGCGCGCATGCACGACGTGTCGAAGTACCTGCGGGGGATCGGCCGCTACCCCTGCCCGCCGCCGTCCGGCGACGACGGCGGACGCTGAACCAGCGGCGCGGCGGGTTCGCGGGGTTACCGGTCCGGCGGCGTTCGCCCCACGAGCACCTTCTCGAGCGCCGCGCGATCCTCCCCCAGTCGACGCCGCTCGTCGGGCGTCAACGCCTTGGAGAGCTTCGGATCGTCGAAGTGCTCCGCGACGGCGCGTCCCTCGGTCGCGACCTCGGGGTCGGTGCTCCGGGCCGCGAGGCGGACCGCCTCCAGCCAGTGCGTCTTCTTCGCCGCGGCGTCCTTCGCCAGATCCCCGAGCAGGGCCTTCACCCGGACGCGCAGGCCGAGGGCGCCGTACTCGTCGTCCTGCGGCTCCGGGCCCAGGATGGCCTGGAGAAGCAGGTCGGCCTCCTCCAGCGCGGCCCTGGCGGCGTCGGGGGGAGTGCCCTCCTCCTGCGCGCGGTCGAGCAGGATCAGGCACATGACGCGCCGGAAGGGATTTCGGGGATGGCGTTCGAGGAGCGAGCGCGTGAGGGCCTCGAGTCCCGCCTTCGGGGCCTTTCCGCGGAGCCCGTCGAGCGTGCGGGCGATCGCCACGTCCTGCCCCTCTCCGGTGGAGGCGACCGCGTCGATCAAGTCGCGGAAGGCGATGCGGCGGTCCTCGTCGGCGGGGGCCTCCAGCCAGAAGCCGGCGACGGCGTCGAGCGCCGTGGGGTCGGCGAGCGCCGCCGCGGTCCGCGCGGCCTCCTTGCGTACCTCGACATCGGCTTTCGACTCGAGCACGCGACGCGCCGTCCCGCGGGCCCGCACGACGGCGTCTTCCTGCGCGGCCCCCTTCATCCCCGCAAGCGCCTGCAGGGCCTCGATCCGCCGCGGCGTGGCGGCGGTCTCGTCGATCACGATCTCCGCCAGCGCCCCCACGGCGTTGGCGCCCGACACGGCGATCTTGCGCAGCACGACGATGGCGACCTTCGCCTCGGCCTCGTCGCTTCCGAGCGCGAGCCGGCGCAGCAGGTCGGCCGTGGCCTCGCCCGGATGGTTCCCCAGGCTCCGCAGGGCGTTGAGCCGCACGCGAGGATCGTCCACGCGGCCGATGCCCAGGTCGCCTTCGCCGCCGAGCATCTCGCGCAGGGCGGCGCCGGCGCGGTCGCCGTCCTGCCCTGCCGCCCCCAGGCCGGGACGGCCCAGTGCGTCCACCGCGGCGATCCGGATCTCGCGGCCGCGGTCGCTGCCGTCGTCTCCCTGTCGGAAGTACCCGAGGATCTCCATCGTGCTCGCCCCGTCGATGCGCCCGAGCGCGCGGACGAGCTCGGCCAGGACCGGCGTCTCGAGCTCGGCCGAGTGGTCGAGCAGGGTCCGGAACTCCTCGGTCCTCGCCCGGAGTGAGGCGATGGCCTGCGCCATGCGCACGCGGTCCTCCGTCCGATCGCGCGCGGCTCCGCCGACCGCGCCGTGGGCGAGCAGGCGGCGCGCGATCGCCGAGGAGAGCGCGAGGGCGTGGTCGGGCTGCTCGGCGAAACGAACCTGCGAGAGCAGGTTCAGGGCCCCTCCCAGGACCTCGGCGTCGTCCTCCCGCCGGAAGATCCTCTCCAGGATGCGGGCCCACGCCGCGTTGTTGGACGGCGCGAGCGAGGGGGCCTTCAGCATGGCGTAGCGCCGAACCGCGGCCATGGGCGTCCGTGCCGGGTCCAGGAACTCCTCGAGATCCTCGACCTTGCCCGCGGCCACGGCCGCATCGACGAGGCGCTTGCCGTACTCCAGCGTCTTCTTCGCGAGGGGCGACGTGGGAGCGTCCTTCAGGCGGGACAACTCGCGGATGAGCGCGGCGAGGTCGAGGTCGTCGAGCTTCTCCAGCGTGGCCACGGCCTCCTCGACCGTCGGGAAGCGGTACTGGAGGAGCGTCGCGAAGGCGTCCAGGTAGGCGCGGGCGAGACCGCGGGCCGCCTCGCCGCCCTGTTCGAGCCACGGCAGGTCGGCGCGCGCCTGCTGGAGGAGGTCGCGACGGACCCGCTCCCGCTGCTCCCCGTCCTCGCGGCAGAGGAACCACGCGCCCACGGCACGGCTCTCGGGATCTTCGGACGCGAGCATCGCGCGCGCCGCGTCGAGAAGCCGGGCCCAGCCGCCTTCGCCCGCCGTGATGTGGCGCCGCAGCGCTTCCAGGAACGCGTCGTCGCCGTACGCACGACGGAGGATGTCGCCGGCGAGCAGCACCTTCCCGTCGTTGTGGTTGTCGGCCAGGTACGCCGCCGCGAACGCCACGAGGTCGGCGCGATCGGCGAAGCGCGCGCGGTCGCGGAAGAGCTGCCCGAGCTCCCTCCCGATCCAGGTGGCGTCCTTCTCCTTGCGGATGCGATTGAGCACGCCGCGCCACTCGCCGTCCGTCTTGCCCGCCAGCAGGTCCGCGAAGAGGTCCTCCTCCGGCGGCGGCGGCGGCTCGACGGCGCCGGGTTCGACCGGCTGCCCCGGTCCCGGCGGCGGGACGACGGGGCCTCCCGGCACCTTCGGGGGAGGGGGCGGGGGCGGGTCGGGGTTCGGCGTCTCCGGCGCAGGTTGCTCCCGCCCGGGCGGGTCGGCCGGGTCCTCCTTGGGGTCCCCGGCGACCGCGGTGGCGACGAGGGTCAGGCACGCCAGGAGCACGCCGAGGAACGCGAGCACCCCAGTCGCAGTTCGCCGCCTCGGCGGGAGCGGCGAAAGAAGAGGAACATGCACGGTCATGGCTATCGGCTCGGGGGCTGGTGGCCGAATCCGGAACGAGCCCGGGGCTCAAGGGAGGGAGTTGCCGGATCGACTCGCCGCCGAACCCGCATCCGGAGTGCGGTCCACGCGAAGTCTACGCCGCCCCACCGAACCGTCAAGACGCGGAGAAACGCCTCAGGGGGCGCGATTCGCGCATTCGTCGAGGCGGATGCCGGTCCATGCTTCGAGCACGTCGCGGGCGACGGCTTCGCCCTCCCGGGACGCGTCGACGATCTGCCCCGCCACGCTCCGCCAGGCGTCTTCGCGGCGCCGGAGGAGGAGGCGTGCCTCCTCCTCGGCACCGGCGCCCTCGACGAGAGGGGGACGCCGTCGCGCGTCCCCCCGCATGCGCCGCGCCGCCGTCGCCGGCGGTAGGGAGAGCCACACCGCATCCGCCTGCGTCTCGATGATCGTTCGGGACGACGGGTGCTCGAGGACGCCGCCGCCGCACGCGACGACGAGACCGCGCCGGCCGGCGACCCGCGAGAGGGCGTCCGCCTCGACGCGCCGGAACGCCGCTTCGCCCTCGGTCTCGATCCACGTTGCCGGCGTGCGTCCCGTGATGCGTTCGACCTCGTCGTCGAGGTCGAGGAAGGGACGGCCGGCGAGCCGGGCAACGAGGCGCCCCGCCGTCGTCTTCCCGGCGCCACGGAGCCCGAGCAGACACAGCGGGCGCAGCGAGCGCAGCGCGAGATCGAGCACGAAGTCAGGCACGGCGCGTCCGCAGAACAGGGCCGCCTGCGCCCTTGCCTGGAGACGGAGGAGCGCGCGACCGCCCACGACGCGTGCTCCCTCGGCCGACCCGGCCGCCTCGAGACCGGTGCGCTTCCCCGCCGCGGCGTAGGGCGCGTCGAGGATCCACAGACCCTCCAGGGATCCCTCCGCGAGGGGCGCGGGACGCGTCCCGTCGGTGCCGAGCGGCGTGGCGTTCACGAGGACGGCATCCTCGCGTCGCCGCCGCCAGATCCCGCCGTCGCCCTCGATGCCGAACGCATCGGCGAGCGCGCGTGCGGCCTCGGCACGCCGGGCGCCGACGCGCACCGCGTACCCGCGGCGGCGAAGGGCCACGATCGCGGCCCGGGCGTACCCGCCGGCACCGTGGACGTACGCGCCGGACGCTCCGGGGGAGGCGGGCGGGAGCGCGGCCTCGACGGCATCGACGTCCGTGTTCGAGGCGCGGTAGCCGCCGGGGACGAGGACGAGGGTGTTCGCCGCCCCGGTCTCGCGGGCCGTGGCGTCCGCCTCGGACGCCACGGCGAGCGCGGCCGCCTTGTAGGGCGTCGTGACGCTGAAGCCCGCGAAGCCCAGCTCGAGGGCGCTCGCGGGGTCGAGCCCGGGAAGCGGGACGTAGATCGCGTCGAGATCGTGGTGACGAAAGGCCGCGTTGTGCATCGCAGGCGAGGGCGATCGCGAGGGCGGGCGGCCCAGGAGGCCGAAGCGGCGGGCGCCGGGGGTGACCTCGCCGGCGCGCAGCTCGTCGAGCAGGACCCGCAGCGCAGGCTGGCCTTCGACGACGCCTACGCCCGCCTCGTCGGCGCCGCCGTAGAGCAGGCCGCGGGAGAGCGCGGCCCTCAACGCCCCGAGGGGACCGAACGGGACGGCGACGGTGCCCGGGCCGCCTGCGGCGGCATCGCCCGACACGATCCGCTCCATTGCCTCGAGGTCCGCGCGGGAGGCCACGCGCCACGCGTGCTTCGCGAAGGCGGGCGCGCGACCGGCGATCCTCGCCGGAGGACGGAACGAGAAGGGCCCGTCGCCGTGCCGGGACGCCACGAGGCGGACCCCCGCCGGGAGGGCCGCGAGGTAGTCCCCCACGCCCTGCTCGACGTCGAGGTACGCCGCACCGGCCGCGGCGGCGCGCTCGAGGATGCGCGCGGCCTCCTCGGGCGTGCCGACGAAGGCGCCGCCCTCGACGCGACGGCGCACGGTGGCCATCACCGGGCGTGGCGAGCGCTCGACCCAGGCGTCGGGTCGGCGCGCGGCGTCCTCCAGGAGGTCGAGCCGGAGCTCGACGATGTCGGCCGCGGCCGGCAGGCGCGCGAGGTCGTCGGGGTCGGCGACGAAGGGCGGCGCGGCGACGACGACCCGGAGCACGTCCCGCCCCGGCCCTTCAGGACCGGACGGCAGAGCCGACGGCGTTGTTCTCGTCCACGAAGACGAGCCGGGGCCGGTGCCCTGCCAACTCGTGCTCCTCGAGGGCGGCGAACGCCATGATCAGCAGGCGGTCGCCGACCTGGCAATGGCGCGCCGCGCCCCCGTTCACGCCGATCACGCCGGAGCCGCGGGCGCCTTCGAAGACGTACGTCTCCAGTCGCGCGCCGCTCTCCAGGTCGATGACGAGGACCTTCTCGCCGGGGAGGAGGTCGGCCGCGTCGAGCAGGTCGCGGTCGATCGTGATGCTGCCGACGTAGTGGAGGTCGGCCTCGGTGACCCGGGCGCCGTGGATCTTGGAGCGGAGCATGAAACGCTGCATGATCCCCCCATCTTGGCACGCGCCGCCGCGGGCGGCGACTACCGTTCCGCCCAGGCCCGCCAGCGGGCGACGGCTTCGGCCCGGGCCTCGGCGGAGGCGTCGGGGTCGTAGCCCCGGTACGTGGCGGCGACCCGGAACAGGGCGTCGATCGCGGCCCGTCGAACGTCGGCGTCGGGATCGTCGAGCGCCGCGACCAGGCTCTTGCGGGCGAGAGGTCCGTCGTGGCGGGTAAGGGCGTTGGCCACCTCCGCGCGGACGTAGGGCGAGTCGTCCCGGCGATTGCCGATCAGCGCGCTGGCGAGCTCGCGTCCGGCCCACGTCGCCTCGACGAGCCCGAGCAGGCCGGCGGCGGCTCCGCGGACGAGTTCCGACTCGTCCGTGTGGAGGAGATCCTGGATCGTGCGCCCGAGCGCGGTGTCCTGCTCGACGCGCGCGCGGAGCCACGGACGCATGTACACCTTCAACGCCGTACCGCGCACGCCCTCGTTCTCGTCGTGCAGGAGCCGGCGCATCAACGCCTCGGACTCGTTCGTCTCCCACCGGGCGAGGGCGAACGCGATCAACCGCCTCGTCTGCGGTAGCGAGCTCGCGAGCAGCGGCTCGACCTCGTCCGCGGAGGAAGCGCGCTGCAGGAGCATGGCCTCGGCGCGGCCGCGCTGGTGTCTTACGGCTTCCTCCTGACCGACCTCGGGCACCGCCGCGACGAGCCGGTCGAGGTGGGCGAGCGCCTCGCGCGGGAGGCCGGCGTTCAACTCGAGCAGCGTGAGCGCCATGGCTCCGCGAACCCAATCGGGCCGGCGATCGAAGACGCGGAGGAGGTCGGCCCGGGCGCGCTCCGTGTCGCCGAGGGCGTCCCGCATGAGGGCGCGCTTGAAGAGCGCGCGGACGTCGAGCGGGTCGAGCCGCCGCGCGCGCTCGATGGCGCGAAACGCGACGTCGCGGTCCCCGGCGATGATGTGCGCGTCGGAGCCGGCAAGCGCCACCTGGGCGGAGGCGGGCGCGAGGTCGCGGGCGCGGTCGAGGGCGGCGGCCGCCTCCTTGCCCGGTTCGCGCGTTCCCGGGGCCAGCAGCGTGGCCGTACCGTACCCGTACGGCACGAACGCGCAGAGGCCGCCGGCACCCAACAGCGGCTGGAGCAGGTCGCGGCACTCGGCGATGGCGACGCGGTCCTGGTTCGCGGGGGAGTTGGGCTGCGTCTCGACGTATCGCTGGTAGAGCAGCCACGCCGCGGCAACCGCGGCCACGTACGGCGGCGTTCCCTCGTAGGCGGAGCGGATCCGGTTGGCGCCGGCTCGCAGATGGCCGGCGTCGGCGTCCGAGATCGCGTCGAGAAGGACCGTTCCGAGCCGCTTCTCCGCGTCCGACACGACGGCGTCGAGTCCGTCCGCGTCCTTCGCCGGAGCGACGAGCAGCATCAGCGACTCGCGCGGCAGGTTGGGCGCGAGGAGACCGGGATCCCCCAGGTTCGCGGTCTCGGCGATCCACAGACCGGTCTCCGCGTCCCGGGCCCGGACCAGCCGCCATGTCCACTCGAAGCCGTCCCGCGGCGCCTCCAGGTGGAGCAGGAAGGCCGCGTACCCGCGCTCGAGGGCGCCGGCGAGCCCCGCATCCGTGCCCGCCGAGCAGCGGACGGCGAGGCCGCGCTCCTCGAGGAAGCGCTTGACGAAGCCGAGTTCGTCGCTCTGCCGGTCGAGCGCGACGGCGCGCGCGTCCACCTCCGCCGGGGTGGTCGCGACGCCCAGATCGCTCGCCAGCTCGGCGACCAGCGCCGGCACGCGGCGATCCGGAGGCAGGTGGACGGGACCGTCCGGCACGGGAGACGAGGGCGAACCGCCGCCCCGCACGAGGGCTTGCGCGATGGGCGCGAGCCCCGCGGGCATGTCGCGGTCGCCGACGAGCCGGGAGGCTTCCGCCCGCCGTCCCCGCCGCCACGCCCACGCGGCGTGCGCCAGCAAGGCCGACGCGTCGGGCGTCACCCAGCGCGACTCGGCGCCCTCGAACAGCGTCGCTCCTCGCTCGGGCCGACCGGCCCGCGTCCACGCGAAGGCGGCGAGGCCGATCGCCTCGGCGCCGAAGCCCGGGTCGAGGCCGGCCAGGCGCCGGCCGATGCCCTCGGCGGCGGCGAGGTCGCCGTCGGTCGCGGCGGCGAGGAGCGCCTCGCGCGCCGTTCCCGCGAGCAGGAGGCGGTCGTCTTCGGGGAGGGCCGCCCCCACGAGCGCCAGACGGAAGGCCGCCTCCTCCGCGGGTGCCGGCGAGGCGCCGAGCGACCGCAGGGTCTGCTCGGCGTCCGCGTCCCGGCCGCGCCGCGCGGCCAGCAGCGCGCCCAGCCACCCGTCGAGCTCGAACACGCGGGCTTGCTGGCGGACGCGGGTGAGCGCCCCTTCGGCCTCGGTCGGGTCGAGACGCCGGAGCGCGGTCACCACGTCGGGTACGGCCGCGTAGCCCGTGCCACCGGTCGCGGCCACCTCCGCATCGGGGAGCGATGCGAGGCCCACGAGGCGTGCATCCGTCACGGCGTCCGGCTCGCGAGGCGCGCTCCCCGCGAAGGCGGCCTGGAGGGCGGCCACGTCCCGCGTGGAAAGGAAGCGGTGCCGGGCCTCGGCGAGCTCCTCCGCCGCAGGGGTCCGGGGCGCGGCGAGGAACAGCACGAGGGCGGCGAGCGCGAGGGAGGGGGCCCGGGGCGTCACGGCGCGCCTCCCGCGGGACGGCGGATCACCCACCGGTTGTCGAGCAGGCGCGTCCTGCCGATGCGGGCCGCGGCGACGGCCAGCTCGGGATCCCCCGACGCCGCGGCCGGGCGCATCGTGTCCGGGTCCACCAGCGCCACGTAGTCCACGTCGAGCCCGCACGCTTCCATCTCGGAACGGGCCCTCGCCACGGGGGCCTCGGCGTCATCGGGCGTCGTCCATGCCTCGAGCACCAGGGCCTCCAGGGCGCGGGGCAGGGCCAGCGCCTGCTCCCGCTCGGGCGGTGTGAGATACCGGTTGCGGGACGAGAGCGCCAGTCCGTCCGGATCCCGGACCGTCGGCCCGACCACGATCCGGCCGGGGAGATCCAGGTCGCGGGCCATCCGCCGGACGACGGCGACCTGCTGGGCGTCCTTCCTCCCGAAGTAGATGCGGTCGGGTCTCATGGCCAACCACAGCTTCAGCACGACGGTGGCCACGCCCGCGAAATGGCCCGGCCGCCGGTTCCCTTCGAGCCCCTCCGCCGGTCCCTCGGGGACGACGCGCGTGGCGAACCCCGGGGGGTAGACCTCCGGGACGGCCGGCAGGTAGACGGCATCCGCACCCGCCCGCGCGAGCACGTCCAGGTCCGCCTCCAGGGTGCGCGGGTACCGTTCCAGATCCTCCGCGGGTCCGAACTGCATCGGGTTCACGAAGATCGTCGCGGCGACGGCCTCGCACTCGGCCCGCGCCCGGCGAAGGAGCGAGGCGTGGCCCTCGTGCAGCGCGCCCATCGTGGGCACCACGCCCACCGGTCCCCTGACGTTTCGCCGCCATGCCTCGCGCGCCGCCCGGTACCGGAGGAGAAGCGGTCGCGCGCCCCGCGCGGGCAGGGCGAGCCTCGCTTCGAACGAGAGCGCGGCAAAGCGCTCCGGGTGGCGCGCCTTGAGCGACAGCTCGTGCTCGACGACGCGCGCACCCGTGCCGGGCACGGGGTAGAGCGGGTCGAGCTCCGACCAGGGCGCGAGCACGAAGGCCCGCGCGAGCGCGCGGGGATGCGGGAGCGTCGGCGTCCCGTCGGCGATGCGGTCGCCGTAGGCGAGGAGGTCCGCGTCGAGGGTCCGCTCCCCGCGGCCGTCGCGCACGCGCCCGGCGGCGTCCTCCAGCTCACCGAGGCGCGCGAGGAGATCCTCGGCCGAGCGGCGCGTCGCCACCCGGACGACGACGTCGAGCACGGGGGCGACCGCGTCGGTGGGGCGGCCCGGCGCGGTTTCGTACGGCGCGAGGACGGGTTGGGAGACGGCGGCCACCTCGTCCCCTCCCTCGACCAGTCCGGCGAGCCCGCGTTCGAGCGCACCCCGCGCGTCGGCGGCGTTCGATCCCAACGCCACGAACGCCGGGGTGGTGTCCCGCGAGGCGCTCACCGTTCGTCGGTGTCCCGGCCGCGCCCCGCGGAGGCATCGTCGGCAGCGTGCTCGTCGTCGTCGTCGATGTCGTCCTCGTCGTCGTGGTCGTCGTCGTTGTCGTCGATGTCGTCCTCGTGGTCGATGTCGTCCTCGTCGTCGTGGTCGTCGTCGATGTCGTCGATGTCGTCCTCGTCGTCGAGGTCGTCGAGGTCGTCGTCCTCGTCGTCGATGGCCGGGGCCGGCGCCTCGTCCTTCCCTTCGTGGAAGCCCCAGGAGGGCCAACCGGTCATCCGGGCCACGAGCCACGTGACGGCGCCCGACGCCGCGTAGAGGAAGAACACGGCGGCGATCGTCTCGACGAAGTGCACCATCCCCAGGAAGGTCGCGCAGATCAGGACGACGACGGTCGGCAGGCCGCGGTGGCCCTCGAGCAGCCGGTTCGCCAGGTGCGGGTAGGGGAAGCGACTGATCATGACCAGGCCCAGCGCCGGCGTGATCAGGAGGAGGGCGATCTCCAGCCCCTTCAGGTCGTACGACTCGTAGAGCAGGACCAGGCTCGCGATCGTGCCGGCGGCGGCGGGGCTGGGGAGCCCGCGGAACATCATCGTCACGTGCTGGCTGCCGTCGGAGGTCACCCGCGCGGACTCGACGTTGTAGCGGGCGAGGCGGAGCGTCGCGCCGACGACGTAGACGGCCACGACGCCGAGGAGGAGACGCCCCCCGACGTGGGGGAACGCCTGGCCCAGGATCGACCGGGCGAGGAGGGCCGGGAGGATGCCGAAGGTGACGACGTCCGCCAGGCTGTCGAGCTGGGCCCCGAACGGACTGCTGCTGCGGGTCCAACGGGCGACGCGACCGTCCAGCGCGTCGCAGAGCATGCCGAGGAAGATCATCCAGGCGGCCTTGACCCACAGCGGGGTCGGGTCCTCGGCCCGGGCGGCGTCCTGGAGGTAGACGATCCCCAGGAGCCCGGCCAGCAGGTTCCCCATCGTCACGTACGTGGGGAGGACGAGAATCGACCGGATGCGCGGTCGGCGCCGGCGCGCCCTCGGCAAGTGCGGCTTCACAGGCGCCAGGGTACGGGCCTCCCTGGCGGCGGCCGGGCCGAAAGCCGGGCGCGTCCCGGTCCGATCCAGGGGGACAGGGGGGCCGCGATCAGCGTGGATCCGGCCTCCGGGAGGCGGCTTGAACAGGACGGATCCCGTGCTCCTTCCCCCGGCAGGCGGGCGGCCGCGGCCCCTTCCCGCCTGGGTCGGACTCGTCGCCCTGCTCGGGATCGGCGTCCTGGGGCTCTCCACCGTGCCGGCCGCGTGGCGCCGCAGCGCCCTCGCGGGGGACCTCGCGACGCTTCGGCGCGAGACCGCCGCCCAGGAGGACCACCTGCTGGAGCTCGGACAGGCCATCCGGGATGCCCGCGCGGGGCGCTTCTCGCGGGAACGCGCGCTCCGCCGGCTCCTTCTCGCCCCGACGCATCGGTAGCGCGCGGCCGGCCGGAGAGACGGCGCCGCGCGCGAGGCACCCGCGACCGGCGAAGCCGTGGGAAGATCCGGCCATGAAGGTCGGCCTCGTTCTCCCGCTCCTGCTCCCGGTGCTGTGCGCGATGCCCGGGGCGGCCGTCGGCCGGCAGACCGGGGACGCCCCCGAACAGAACACCTCCTTCCTGCAGGACCAGGCGCCGCCGATCCTCACCGCCATGCGCGAGGCCGACCGCGCGAAGGAGGCGGAGGACTGGAACGCGTTCGTGCGGGCGTGGCAGGCCGTGGCCGATCGGTGGACGAGCGAGGACGACCCCGGTGCCGCCGCGCCCTACGTCTGCCCCGTTCGCGGGACGGCGGTCTACGAGGGTGCGTGGCGCGTCGCCCACCACCGGATCCTCGAGGCGGGCGCCCCCGCCCTGGAGGCGTACCGGCGGGAGTACGGCGACCTCGCCTCCACCCTGCTGCGCCGCGCGCTCCAGCGTCGCGACCGGGGGATGCTGGCCCGGGTCGTCGATCGCTTCCTGCCGCTCGCCGAGGGACGTCGCGCCGCGCTCTACCTCGCCGATCTCGCCCTGGAGCGGGGGGATCGCGACGGCGCGATGATCTGGCTCGAACGCCTCGAGGACGTCGAAGAGGTGACGGCGGAGGATCCGGCGGCCCTCGCCCCCTGGCGCGATGCCCGGATCGCCCGGATGGCGGCGGCGCTGGCGGCTCCCGGCCGCGAGGAGGAGGTCCGGGCGTTCCTCGCGAAGGCCTCGGCCGACGGCGGTCCGTCGCCCACCGTTCCCCCCGCCCTGCGCCCTCCGCGGGCCCGCGCGCGCTCGTGGCCCACGACCGGCGGGGCGGCCGACCGCGCCGCCGTCGCTCCCCCGGTGGACGGCGATCTCGTCCCCGCCTGGCAGGCGGTGCTCCACGCGGATCCCGACGCCCTCCCGCGCATCGACGTCCACGCGGACGGACGCCCGAGTCCGTGGATCCCCCCCCGCGCGGTCACGGACGGTCGGACCGTGTTCGTGAACGACGGGGCCTCGGTCCAGGCCTTCGACGCGGCGAGCGGCAAGCGTCTGGACGGGGTCCCGTTCGAACCCCTGCCCGAACCCGGTCCCGACGAGGAGCCGGTGGCCGTGCTGGGCTTGCTGGAAGGCTACGCCCTGACGCTCGGCCCCGCGACGAGCGACACACGCCTGCTCTACGCCGCGATCCCGGGGAGCGACGGCTTCGCCGCGTACTCCTTCCACGGCACCGGCGGGGACGCGTGGTCGTACGCCGGGGACCGCAGCGACGCGATCGTCGCGCTCGTGTGGGACGGCCGGCGGCTCGAGATCGCGTGGCGCCTGGACATGGACCACGACCGGGAGGGCCTGCCCGGGAGGATCCGTCTCTACGGCGCCCCGCTGCTCTACCGCGGCCGGCTGTGGGTCGCGGGGATCCGACCGTTGGAAGGCTCCGTGGACCAGGCGGAGGCGTGGCTGCTCGGCCTGGATCCCGAGGACGGCTCCGTGGCGGTCAAGACGTGGCTCGGGGCGGGCCCGCCGGTCCGGGGCGGGCGGCCGGACGAGGCGATCCCCTCCTCCCCCGCCGGCGCGGCGGGGCGGGTGGTCGTGGCCACGTCTCTCGGCACGGTGGTCGCCGTGGACGCCCGGCACGGGCGCGTGCACTGGGCCTTCCGCTACGATCGCGGCGCCGTGTCGAGCGGCCGCCCACGCCGGCTCGAGGGCCTGCGCGACGGCACGCCGCGGCAGAGCGGCTTCGACAACCAGCCGCCCCTTCTCGCGCTCCAGCGGGTGTTCGTTGCGCCCACCGACGGCCCGCATCTCCTCTTCCTCTTCGACCGCCCGCGCGGGCGGGACCGCGCCCTGGTCCTGTGGCGCCTCCACCGGCGCTTCGACTTCCCCCTCTTCGCGGTGGAGCAGGTCGTGGGGCTCGACGCCTCGGCCGAGGACGGCGTGGCGCGCCTCGTCCTGGCCGGCAAGGGCGCGAGTCCCGAGGGCGAACGGCCGCCGCCCATGGTGGTCGTGCTCGACGCCCTCGCCCCGCTGGGCGGAGAGCTGTGGCGCGGCGTGTCCACGACCGGACAGGGCGCGGAGACGTACGGCCGGGCGCTGCTCACCGCGCACGAGGTGGTGGTACCGACGGCGTACGCCCTCGTCGTCTACGATCTCCTCGGCGGGAAGGTGCTGCAGACGGCCGATGCGAGCGTCGTTCCCGAGACGTTCCGAACGGGGTTCGCGCCGGGGCCCGGCCCCTTCGGGAACCTGATCCCCGTGCCGGACCGCGGCATCCTCGCCGTCGGCGAGGACCGGATCGCCCTCTGGCACCGGCAACCCGCCGAACCCCCCCGGTGACCCCTGGTTCAATGCCCTTCTGACCTCCCCGTCGCCCTCTGGAGACCTCCTCGATGACCGATCCCGCATCGGCCTCCTCCCCTCCTCCCGCTGATCTCGAGGCCGCCGAGCGCGTCCAGGACGCCCACCGTCGCCTGAAGGCCGAGCTTCACCGCACGATCGTGGGCCTCGACGACGTGATCGACCAGGTCCTCATCTCGATCTTCGCCCGGGGGCACGCCCTGCTCGTAGGGGTGCCGGGCCTCGCCAAGACGCTGCTCGTCAGCAGCGTGGCGCAGTGCCTGTCGCTCTCCTTCAACCGGATCCAGTTCACCCCCGACCTGATGCCCGCCGACATCACGGGCACCGAGGTGATCCAGGAGGATCGCGCGAGCGGCACCCGGGAGTTCAAGTTCCTCCCCGGACCGATCTTCGCCAACGTCATCCTGGCGGACGAGATCAACCGCACGCCGCCCAAGACGCAGGCCGCCCTGCTCGAGGCGATGCAGGAGCGCCAGGTCACGGCCGGCGGCGCCAAGCACGAGCTCCAGGCGCCCTTCTTCGTGCTCGCGACGCAGAACCCCATCGAGCAGGAGGGCACCTACCCGCTGCCCGAGGCACAGCTCGACCGGTTCATGTTCATGGTGAAGGTGGACTACCCGAGCGAGGAGGAGGAAGCCCGCATCGTCGAGACGACCACCCGGCCGATGGAGATCGAGTACAGCCGGGTGCTCGACGGGCAGGAGATCCTCGACATCCAGGACGTGGTGCGCCGCGTGCCGATCTCGGAGCACGTGGTCCGCTACGTCCTGCGGCTCGTCCGGGCGACGCGCGTCGGGACGGAAGACGCCACGGATCTCGTCCGCGACCGCGTGGCGTGGGGTGCCGGCCCCCGGGCCAGCCAGTTCCTGGTCCTCGCGGCGAAGGCCCGCGCGCTCCTCCACGGTCGCCTGTACGTCGCGACGGAGGACGTGAAGGCCATCGCCCACCCCGTGTTGCGCCACCGCATGATCACCACCTATGGCGCCGAGGCGGAAGGCTGGACGACGGACCGCATCGTCGACCACCTCCTGGAGCAGACCCCCACCGCCGAGAGCGAGGCCCTTCGTGACGAGCAACTCCCGAACGTTCTTGGATCCTAGGGTCCTCGATCAGGTCTCGGGGCTCGAGCTCAAGGCGAAGCGCATCGTCGAGGGCTACGTCTCGGGCCTGCACCGGAGCCCCTTCCACGGGTTCTCCGTGGAGTTCGCCGAGCACAGGGAATACGTCCCGGGCGACGACCTCCGCTTCCTGGACTGGCGGGTCTACGGACGGACGGACCGCCTCTACATCAAGCGATACGAGGAGGAGACCAACCTCGAGGCCCATCTCGTCATCGACGCGAGCGAGTCCATGGGCTACGCCTCCCACGACGGCCGGGGGCCGAGCAAGCTCGAGTACGCCAGCTGGGCGGCCGGGGCCTTGGCCTACCTCATCACCCATCAGCAGGACACGGCGGGACTGGTGCTCTACGACGACCGCATCCGACGGACGCTCCCCGCCCAGTCGAGCGAGACCCACCTCCGGTCGATCTTCCGGGCCCTCGAGGCCGCCCGCCCTCAGGAGGGCACCCGTACGGGACGAGCCCTCGGCGAGGTCGCCGAGGCCGTCCGACGCCGGGGGCTCGTGCTGCTCTTCTCCGACCTCCTCGACGACGTGAAGGAGGTCGTCCGCGGGTTGAAGCAGCTTCGGTCGCGCGGACACGAGGTGATCGTCTTCCACGTGCTGGCCCACGACGAGGTCACGTTCCCGTTCGAACGCATGACGCGCTTCGAGGGCCTCGAGGCGACGGGAAGGCTGGTAGCCGACCCGCTGGCGCTCAAGGAGGCGTACCTCGAGGAGGTGGAGCAGTTCCGGCGGACGCTCCGCCGGGTCTGCCTCCAGAACCGCATCGACCTCGTGGAGATGGACAACCGGACCTCCCTGGGCGTGGCCCTGTCCGCCTACCTCGCCAAGCGCGAGGCACGGAGGCGGTCGTGATCGTCCTCGGCCTCGGCTTCCTCCATCCGGGCCTGTTGGCCCTCGGCGGCGCCCTCGTGGCGGTGCCGATCCTGATCCACCTCTTCAGCCGGCGCCGCGTGCGCCGCCAGCCCTGGGCCGCGATGCAGTGGCTGCTGACCGCCGTCAAGCGGCACCAGCGTCGTCTCCGCATCGAGAACTGGCTCCTGCTCCTCCTCCGGGCGCTCGCCGTTCTCCTGTTGGGTCTCGCGCTCGCCCGCCCGGTGATGACCGCCGCGGGGATCGGCGGCCTCTTCGCGAACAAGCGCAGCATCTACCTCGTCCTCGACAACTCCTACAGCATGGACGCGTCGCGGGAGGGCCGCTCGGTGCTCGACCTGGCGAAGGCCGAGGCCGATGCCGTGCTGTCGGACGTGGACAGCGAGGACACCATCGCCGTTCTCACCACGAACGACCCCCGGACGGAGCGCAGCGACGGGCGGGCGCCGTTCGTCCTCACCTCCCGCAGCGTCGGCACGGAGGGCGCGACGCGCGCCAAGGAGGCGGTCGCGGGGCTGAGGGTGCGGCACTCGGCGGCGTCCTGGGCGGACACGTTGAAGCTGCTGCGCCGCCAGACCACGAAGGAAGACGTGAACCGCCTCGTCGTGCTGGTCACGGACCTGCAGGAGGCGGATTGGGACGACGAGACCCTGGGGGTCCTGAAGGAGATCGTCGCGCTTCCGGCAGCCGTGCGCATCCTGGAGGTCGGCGGTCGCGAGCGGCCGAACCTGACGGTGGCGTCCGTCGAGGTCCCCATGGAGCAGGACGCCTTCGCTGGCCGCCCGCTCCGCCTCGCGGCCACCGTCGAGAACCAAGGTCCGAAGGCGGTGGACGGCGCGCGGGTCAAGGTGTTCCTCGACGGCCGGCTCACGCCGATCCGGACGGTGAAGGTGGACCGGCTGCCCGCGTTCGGCGATACGCCGGGGAAGCCCGGGACCGCGCCCGTGGTCGTGACCCTCCCGGGCAGCGAGCTCGGCGAGCCGGGGGCCCACGTCCTGTCCGTGGAGATCTCGCCGCCCCCCGAGGAGCCCGACGCGGACGGCCTCGCGCTCGACAGCCGGCGCAACCTGGCGATCAAGCTTCGCGACCGGATCCACGTCGCCACGTGGACGCGCGCGAGCGAAGGCGCGCGGCTCGGCCCGGAGGCCTACCTGCGCAGCCTCTACGAGCAGGAGAGTCCGGACGCGACGACCGGCGGGACCCGGGACGACAACCTCTACGACCTCTCCCACGCCGTCCTGACGGAGAGCCGTCTGCTGGACGCACTGCGCGACGTGCGCCACCCCGTGGACCTCGTGGTCCTCGCGAACGTGGTGCCGGGCCGCGAGGGGGCGGCTGCCCTGGCCGGCTTCGTACGGTCCGGGGGCGCGCTGCTCGTGTTCGTGGGCGACCACGTCCGGGACCCGGCGGCCCTCAACGACCTCTTCTGGTCCGACGCCGAACAGCGGCTCCTCCCCACTCCGTACCTCGCGCTGGACACGAGGGACCGTCAGGGGGGCGACGGCACCGCCAAGCCCTTCACCCTCGACTTCGACACGCACGACGACACCCCCATCGCGGAGCCGTTCACCGGCGAGGACGCCAAGCTCTGGATCGGCTACAAGCCGCCCCGCATCTGGGGTCGCCTGCCGTTCGCCGTGCCGGGTCCGGACGGCGGCGGCACCCAGCCGGGGTCGGAGGGCGTGCAGCCGGTGCTGCACTACGCCGGCGACGGCTCGCCGTTCGCCGTACAGGGTCGCTTCGGCGAAGGCAAGACGCTCTGGGTCTCGACCAGCATCGACGACGGGTGGTTCGAGCACGCCCTTCCGTTCTTCCTGCCCGTGTTCCTCGAAGAGGCGGCCATCGTCCTGACGCGCCCGGACAGCGACCGACACAACCTCGCCGTGGGACGGTCGATCGTGGTGACCTGGATCGGGCGGGACGCGCAGGGCGTGCGCTTCATCGAGCCGGGCGGCGCCAAGCGCGCACCCACCCGTCTCGAGGCGGGCGGACCGATGGAGCGCCCGACGTGGGTCCTCGACCGGGTCGGTACCGTGGGTGTCTGGAAGCTCACCTACGACGCGGAAGGCCCGCTCGGGCGCGTCGAGCACCGGGAGGAGCCCTTCGTCGTGAACCCGGATCCCGCCGAGGGACGCCTGCACCGGGCCGAGGACGCACGGATCCTGGCCCCCTTCGCCCCCGAGGAGGACGTACGGATCCTCTCGACCTGGAGCGAGGCCTCGCACGCGCCGGAGGAGGCCTCGCAAGGAGAGCTCGCGCGCCTCCTGCTGTGGATCGCGCTGGCGATCCTGGTGCTGGAGCCCGTGCTGGCGTGGGCGTTCGGCCGCCAGCGCGCGGCCGTTCCGGAAGGGACCGCCTCGTGAGCCCCTGGCTTCCCCTCGCGGCGCGAACGGACCTCGGGGGCTGGCGGTGGACGTCGCTGCCGGCCGGCTGGGTGCTGGTCCTCGTCGCCGTCGGATTGTTCCTCTTCTTCCGCGTCCTCTACCGCGGCGAGAGAGGTCGAGCCGGAGCGGGAAAGCGACTGGGGCTGGCCCTGCTCCGCGCCCTCATCCTCTTCCTCGTGATCCTGGCGCTTTCCGCGCCGTACCGCGAGGAGGTTCGGATCGCGGAGGAACGGTCGCACCTCGTGGTGCTCGTCGACGCGAGCGGGAGCATGCAGACGCAGGACCGCTACTCCCCCGACGTGGAGACGCGGCTGCGCGCGGCCGCGTGGCCCGAGGGAGAGGCCTCGCCGCCCGCGCCGCTCAAGGTCTCGCGGCTGGAGCTTCTCAAGCGCGTGCTCGCGCCGAAGGACGCGCGGCTGCTCGAGGAGTTGGACCGGCGCTTCGTCCTCCACGTCTACGGGTTCGCCTCCGACTGGTGGAGCCTCGGCTCCTCCCGCGAGGAGCGCCCCTCGGACGCGACGGCTCCCGAGGCGGACGGCAAGGATCCCATCCCGTCGATCGCGGAAGCGATCCGCGGCCTCGATCCCGACGTCGTGGGGCAGGGGGGGACGAACCTGGGGACCGTGCTCCGCAACGTCGCCGGCGAGTACCTGGGCCGCGAGGACCGCCGCCTGGCGGGCGTTCTCCTCCTGAGCGACGGACGCGACACCAGCAACGACGAGACCCCGCTGGAGGTCGTCGCCTCCTTCGGGGCCGCGCGGACGGATCTCCACGTGACGCCCATCGGCATGGGCAACGACGCGTCCGGCCGCAACGTGTACCTGGAGAAGATCCGCGCGCTGGACGTCGTGCTCGTGGACGACGAGGTGGTCTTCGAGTCGGCCATCCGGCACCGGGGCTTCGGCGGGCAGCCCGGCGTGGGCGCGCACCTCGAGATCGTCCAGATCGCGGACGCCGATGGGCGGCCGATGCCCGACACGCCCTTCGAGGTGGAGGGCGACGGCGCGAAGGCCGGCCCCTTCACCCTGCCCGTTGGAGACGAACCCGTCGGCCTCCGGTTGCAGGCCCGCATGAACCGGCCGGGGACCTTCCTCGTCCGGGTGAAGCTGGACCTCCCGCCCGACGCCCAGGGGCTGGACTCCATCCAGGACGACAACGTCCAGGTACACCGCCTGCGCGTCGTGGACGAGCGGATCAAGGTTCTCCTGGTGGACAACAGCCCCCGGCTCGACTTCCGCTTCCTCGGCAACTACCTGACGCGGGAACCCGGCGACACCTATGTCGAGGGTCGGCGGCGCTACGAGGCGCAGCTCCTCCAACTGAGCGCCGACCCCGCCGTCGAGCAGGGGCACAGCCCCGGCGTCGAACCCCTCCGCCGGATGCCGGCGACGCGCCGCGAGCTGTTCGCCTACGACGTCATCATCCTGGGCGACGTGGACTGGCGCTCGCTCGCGGACACCTCGCAGGAAGCGCAGGACATCCTCGAGACCCTGCGCAATTTCGTCCGCGAGGGCGGGGGCCTCGCCTTCATCGCGGGGATCGACTACCAGGACCCCCTGTCCTATGTGGACACCCCCCTGGAGGACCTGCTCCCGATCACGCCGCGAAAGACCGACATGAACGCGAGCGACGAAAAGGACATCGCGTTCGGACTCGAGTTGACCGACGTCGGGCGTCTCCACCCCATGTTCGGCGTCGTACCCGGACGTGACGGCGGCATCGCGACCCCCGAGGAGGTCGCGGAGATCTGGCGCGGGGAGTCGTCGTACTCCAAGGACTGGTTCTGGTACTGGATGTACCGTGCCACGCGCGGGCTCAAGCCGGGGGCCTTCGCCCTCGCGCGCGCGCGCCCCCTCGATCCGACGCAGCGGCGCCGCTTCGAGGACGAGAACGGGCAGCCGTACGTCGTGTTCGCCGCGATGCCGTACGGGAAGGGTCGTGTGTTCTTCTCCGCCCTCGACAACATCCACCGCCTCCGCTACGGACTCGGCGACGCCATCTACGGCCCGTTCTGGGACCAGATCATCCGCTACCTCGCGACGTACCGCCTGCTCGGCGGCAACAAGCGCTTCAAGATCTCGACGGACCGCGAGACGTATTACGTGGGCGATCTGGCCACGGTGACGATCACCGCGCTGGACCGCAACTTCGAGCCCATGCGCGATCCCTGGCTCGAGGGGGTCCACCTGATGTACCCGGACGGCCGCGACGTGGTCCTCGAAGACGACATGAAGCCCTACAACGCCACGTCGGAAGGCGCGGCTCCCGGGACCTACCGGACGACGATCCCCATCCGGCGCTCCGGCACGTGGCGGATCTGGATCTCGGATCCGACGGCCACGGGGGAGGAGCGCGCGGAGCACCGGTTCGAGGCCGTGGACGAGACGCCCGAGCGCCAGCTCACGGATCCCAACCACGCCCTGCTCGCGGAGATCGCGCGCCAGACGGACGGACGGCTCTTCGACGGCCGGGTCGCGCGGATCGACGAGCTGGCCGAGATCGCGCGGGAGTTGCCCGCGCGCACCGATCGACGCGTGATCGACCGCGCGGAGCGCCCCCAGTGGGACAAGCCCTGGGTCCTCCTGCTGATCGTCGGTCTTCTCGCCCTCGAGTGGATCCTCCGCAAGCGCAGCCAGATGATCTGACCCTCATGGTCCGCACGTTGCTCGTCTCCCTCCTGCTGATCTTCGTGGCCTCCGCCGCGGGCCGCGCGGGCGACGAGGACGAGGCGGTCGCGACGCTGCCGTTCAAGCTGCGGGACCGCGACGAGGCGAAGCACGACCTCCGCGAGATCGAGCGCTTCCTCGGCGATGGACGGGTCGAGATGGCGCTTTCCAAGGCCCAGGAGGTCCTCGACGACATGCGCGAGGACCTCGTTCTCGTCGAGGGGAACCCCGCCTCCACGCGGTGGCGCCTCGCGGCGGAGCGCGTCCGCGAGATCCTGGCCGGCCTCCCACCCGAGCGGCGCGCCGTCTACGAGCGCCTCGTCGGAGGCGCGGCAAAGGAGGCGCTGGGCCGCGCGCTGGCGTCGCGGAACGTGGGTCTCCTGGAGGACATCGTGGAGCGCTACGGGGCCTCCGACGCCGGCGTCCGGGCGGCGCGGATGCTCGGCGCCGTCCGCCTGGAGGCGGGGCGCGCCCCCGATGCCGCGTGGTGGGCCGCGGAGGGGCTGCGCTTCGCCCCCGCCGATCCGGTCCTCCTCTCGCTGGAGGTCGATGCGTGGGGCGTGGGCGCCGACCGCGGGTCGCTCGCGCGGTTCGTGGAGGCGCCGCCGCCCGGCGCCCCCCCTGCGCTCGTCGCCCGGGCCAAGGCATGGCGGCTCCGCCTCGGCACGCCGGAGCCCCAGCCGGACCTCTGGCCCCTCTGGGGGGGCGACGCGACGCGGAACGCCCCCGCGACCTCTCGCGGGCCGGCGCTGGAGACCCCCCGCTGGCAGTCCCCGATCGCGCTGCCGATCCGACGACTCGATCGCAACGTCCCCCGTGGCTTCGGCCTGGAAGACGATCAGCAGAGCTTCTGGGCGTGGTGGGACTCCTTCCGGCCGCTCCACCCGGCGGTCGAGGGTCACACGGCCTACGTCGGCAACGGGCGGGCCCTCTACGCGATCGACGTGTACTCGGGACGACGGCTGTGGGCCTTCGACGACGAGTCCGGCTCGCCCCTCTCCCTCATCGGCCCGGACCGGATGGGCGAGGGACGCACGAGCTTCGAGAGGGCCTACGCCCCCGTGGTGGCGGGCGATCTCGTCGTGGGCACGGTCGAGGTCGAACACCCCTACGAGCGGGACGAACTCCAGTACGTCGAGATCTCGACCTACCTGCCGCAGCGGATCGTGGTCGCGCTCGATCGGAAGACGGGAGCGCTGCGCTGGTGGATGGGAGGGCAGCCGGGAGACGGCCTTCGCCTGGACGGTGTGAGCGTGGTGTCGCCCGTGGCCGTGTCGGACGGGGTCGTGGTCGGCGCCACGTCGCGCCACACGGGCACGCAGCATCAGGTGGGGATGATCGGGCTCGACCTCGAGACGGGGCGCGTGATCTGGTACCGGATCCTCGGCGTGGGGCAGCAGGAGCTCAACCTCTTCGGGGCGCCCGTGAAGGAGCTCGCCGCCTCGGCTCCGGCCGTGGCGGATGGCGTCGCATTCGCGTCGAGCGGGCTGGGATTCGTCTCGGCCCTCTCCATCCGCACCGGGCGGCCCGTGTGGGTCGCTTCGTACGAGATCCAGCCGATCTGGCCCGTGCAGTACTGGTTCCGGGCGCCGTTGCGCTTCCCCCTGGTGGGACCGTCGCCCGTCGTGGTGGACGGCGACCTGGTTCTCGTGGCCCCCACCGACGGGCGGCATCTCTCCGCCTACGACCGGTCCGACGGCTCGCTCCGGTGGCGGGTCGGCTATCCCCCACCGAGGATCCGCGGGGGAACGGCCCAGTTCCTCGGCACGGCGAACGACGGCCACCGCGACGTGGCGCTCATGGCCGCCGACGACCTCAGGGCCTATGCGGTCGAGGACGGGAGCCTGGTCTGGAGGGGAGCGTTCCAGACGCGCGCGGGAGAGCCGAATGCCGCGATCGGGCGGGGGATCGTGGCGGGGCGCACCGTGCTCGCTCCCACGCGGCAGGGCGTGGCGGTCTTCGACCTCGACCGCGAAGGCAGCTTCGCGGGCATGACGCCCTGGCCTCCCGGCATGGAAGGCGGAAGCCTCCTCCCCCTGCCCCAGGTGCTCCTGATCTCGGAGCGGGACGCCGTCGTGGGCTTCTACTCGTGGGAGCGGATCGAGAAGGACATCGCCCGTCGCCAGCGGGAGCGGCCCGGCGACCCCGCCGTCCTGCTCGAGGCCGGCAACGTGTACGCGATGGGGGGCGCCTTCGACCGCGCCCTGGACGCCTACCGCGGTGCGCTGAAGCTGGCGCGCGCCAGCGACGACGAGACGAGCACGGAGCGGGCCCGGGCCGGCCTGTTCCGTACCTGGGTGACGATTGCCGAGAAGCGTCGTTCGGCGGACGTCCCGGGCGCGCGCGAAGCGCTCCGCACCGCGCTCGACCTGGCCGCGACCACCTATCAGCGGGCCTTGGCGCGGGTCCGGCTGGACGAGCTACTCCAGCACGACGCCCCAGCGCGCGCCGAGAACCTGCGGGCGCTGGTCGAGACGTCGGCAGGCATCGTCATGCACTTCGACGGCTACCGCGACGAGGTGCCCGTGCGCGCCGCCGCTCTGCTCGAGCTCGCGCGCACGGAGCGCGAACGCGAGCGCCCGAAGGCGGCGATCGCCGCCCTGCAGCGGGTGCTGGCCGAGGAGGGCGAACGCCGGATCGACGACGTGTCCGCGCGCCAACGCGCGCGCGTGATGATCGACGAGATCAAGCACCGATTCGGCGAAGGGGCCTACGCGGAGGAGGAGGCCAAGGCCGAGCGCCTCCTCCAGCAGGCCCGCGAGGTCGGCGATCCCGGGTTGCTGGCCGACATCCTCCGGCGCTTCCCCAACGCGAGCATCGTCCCCGAGGCGCTCTACCGACTGGCTGCGGCGCGCCTGGAAGGCAGGACCCCCGCCGCGGCGGTGGACCCGCTCGTGGACCTGCTCCGCGAGCACCCCTCGGGCGAGTGGGGCGCGAAGGCCGCGGCCCGGCTCGCCGGCGTGTACGAGACCCTCGGGCTCGAAGGCGCGGCGCGGTTCGCCTGGACGTGGCTCGCCGCGCACCATCCGGACGCGCCGATCGAGGCCGACGGGGGCACCGCCCGCGGCGCGGACCGGGCCGCGCGCGCCCTGGCGCGCCTGGACACCGCCGGGCCTCCGCCGCCCCGTCCCCTCGCTCCGGCCCTGCGGGAAGTCCGGGTCGTCATGGCCAGCGGCGACAGCTACGGCGCGCAGGTGGAGGTGGCGGCTCCGCCCGGGGAGACGGCTCCGCTCGCGCTCTACCGGGACGGGGACCGGCTCGTGGCGTTCGACCTTCCGAACGCCCGGGTGGCCTTCGACCTCGAGCCGGGCCAGGTACGTCGCGCGGCGTGGGACGCGGAGACCGTCGTGCTCGCGGTCCGCTCGCAGCTCCTCGGACTCGACGCGAAGAGCGGTCGCCCCCGCTGGGACGTGGACTTCCGCGGAGCGGTCACCGACCTCCGGACGGCGTCCGGGCTCGTGTTCGCGCTCGTCACCGACGACACGACCCGGGGCCAGCGCGTCCTCGTGGCGCTGGATCTCGAACGCGGAACGGAGATATGGCGGCGTCTCCTGGACCCCGAGGACTACCGCGACCTGGACGTCGCCGGAACGGACGTGGTCCTCCGGCGGAGCCGCTACGACGCGGCGACGGAGTGGCCGTCGCTCCTCCTCTACGACGGTCTGACCGGGGAGCTGGCAAACGTCGTCGACCTGCCCGCGGGGGGACACGTCTACGGCCCGGTACGAAGCGGACGCAACGTCGTGTACGTCCAGACGTCGGGGGAGGACCCGGCCGCCCTCGAGGGCCGGAGCCTCGATCGGCGGGAGGCGTCCTGGCGACGGGCGCTGCTCGGGAAGGAGGGGCCGAGCGCCCTCGTCCCGTTCGACGACGGCCAGGTGCTCGTGCTCCAGCGCGACGGTTTCGTGTCGAGCTGCCGCGCCAGCGACGGCGCGCCGGGCGACGCCACGCGCATCCTCGTGGCGACGGACGGCGAGGGGCACCGCCCCGTGCGTCCCCAGCCGCTGACCGCGGTCCACGTGGCGGGGGACGCGATCGTCTTCTCGCCCTACGTCTTCTCCTCGCCCTCGTACGTCGCGGCCTGGAACCGCCACTCCGGCAAGCTGCTGTGGGAACGGCGGTGGCCGATGGAGGCGCCGGCGGATCGGTCCGCGCTGGTGGTGCCGGATGCGGGCCCCCTCCTGGCCATGGGCGCGTGGACACGGAACCTCGCCACCCCCGACGTGCGGCTCCGCCTCCTGGATCGACGCACCGGAAACGTCTTGCAGGAGATCGAACCGCAGGGCCTCGGGAACGCCCAGGGACCGCTATCCGTGTCGGCCGGTTGGGGCACCGTCGTCGTGTTCGGACACGATTCGGCCATCATCTACGCCTCGCCCTGACCAGCCTCCGCGATCTGCTAGGTTTGCATCATGCGGCGAACGCTCTTCTTCGTACCGCCCGCGCTCTCCCTGGCCCTCGTCGGGCTGATGCTGGGCCCGGGGCTCTCCGCGCGGACGACCACCTCGAGGCGCAGATTCTCGTGGACACCCGGACGCGGCAGGCGATCCGGGCGGGGCTTCGCTTCCTCGAACGGACCCAGAACGCCGACGGGTCGTGGTCGAGCAACGCGGGCAAGAAGATCAACGAGTCCTACCGGCCCTTCACCGACGGGATCGACGTGCCGCACGTCGGCATCACGTCGCTGGCGATCCTCGCGTTCCTCGCGGGCGGCCACCAGCCCGGCCGGGGTCCGTACGGGGAGACGCTGGACAAGGCGATCGACTTCGTCCTCGACCAGGTCCAGCCCTCCGGCTTCATCGCCGGCAACAAGACGCGCATGTACAGCCACGCCTTCGCCACCCTCGCCCTGGCCGAGGTCTACGGCGTCACCCATCGCGAACGGGTCCGCAGGGAACTCCAGCACGCGGTCAAGTTCACCGTCCAGTGCCAGAACGAGACCGGCGGGTGGCGCTACGTGCCCTTCACGAAGGACTCGGACATGAGCGTCACGGTCTGCCAGGTCGTCGCGCTACGGGCTGCGAGCAACGCCGGACTGAGGGTGCCGCGCGCCACGATCCAGCGGGCCATCCACTACGTCATCGACAGCGCGAACACGGGCCAAAACCAGTGGCCGAAGGGGTCGTTCACGTACCAGCCGCAGACGCAGCAGTTCAACCGGGAGAGCTTCGCCCTCTGCGCGGCGGGACTCACCACGCTGTTCCAGGCCGGTCTCTACGACGACCAGACCGTGGCCGCGTACCTGACCCTCTACGGCTTCCACAAGCCGCCGCTCCGCATCGACCAGTTCGTCGACTACCTCGGCCACACGTACCGCGAGGTTTCGATGAACCCGGAGCACTACTTCTTCTACTACGGGAGCTACTACGCCACGCAGGCGATGTACCAGATCGGCCTGAGGCGGCCGGAGCTCTGGGCGTCGTGGTACCGCCGCCTCCGCGACGACCTCCTCCGCATCCAGCGGACCGGAACGGACGAGGAGGGGCGGCCGGAGGCGTGGTGGCGGAGCAACATCGACGGGACGAACGCCTACGGCACGGCGTCCGCCCTCCTCATCCTCCAGTTCCCCCTCGATCAACTCCCGATCCACCAACGGTAGGCGCCGTCGACAAGGTGATCGATTCCGGGGCCCCGGCCGGGACGGCGAAGGCGAGCGAACCTCCGAGCCGCTCGAGGCATTGACGGGTGGTGGCCGACCGGATCCCGCCCGACGCGCCCGACGGCGATCTCGCCCTGATGGCACGCGTCAGGGACGGAGACCGGGAGGCCTTCGAACGGCTCTACGAGAGGACCGCCCCCGTCGTGATGCGATTCCTGTTCGGCCTCTGCCAGGACCGCCAACTCGCCGAGGACCTGACCCAGGACACCTTCCTCGCAGCCTGGGTCGCGGCCCCGCGCTGGCGGCCGAAGGCCCGCGTCACGACGTGGCTGCTGGCCATGGGGAAGCGCCTCGCGTGGAAGCGCCTGCGGCGCCGCGCCCGTCGTCCCGGCCTCGAAGCCCGGGCCGCCGCGCGGCCGGGCGCGCCGGAGCAGGCCCCGGATCCGGGGGCCGAGGCGCGGGACGAGGCGGCCCGGCTCGGCGCCGCCGTCCGCACCCTGACCCCGCCCCTGAGGGCCGTCTTCGTGCTCGTCCGCCTCGCGGACCGCTCCTACGCCGAGACCGCCGAGATCGTCGGCGTCCCCGTCGGCACCGTGAAGAGCCGGATGGCCGCGGCCGAGGCGCGGCTTCGGCGGGAGCTCGGGGCGTGACGGGGTCGCATCCCGATCGGGAGCTCCTCGACCTCGCGCTGGGGCGCCTGGAGCCCGGAAGGCGCGAGGCGCTCGGCCGCGCGCTGGCGGCCGACCCCGAGCGCCGGGCCCGGGCGGAGGCCGTCCTGCGCCACCTCGCCCGCTACGAGGCCCTCCGCGCGCCTCCGCCGCCGCCGTTCGCGCGACTCGCCCCGCGCCTGCCCCGGGAGCGGGCCCGCCCGGAGCGGCTGCCGCAGGCCGTGGTCTGGGCCGGCGCGGGGCTCGCGGCCGCGGCCCTGGTGGTGGCGATCGTGCTGGGCGGCAACGCGGGGCGGACGCCGAGCGCGCGCGCCGGCCGCGGTCTCGTGGTGTCGGGGGCGGCGCACTCCGGCGACCGCATCGAGGCCGGGGCGCGCGTCCGGGCGACCCGCCCCGCCGAGATGTGGGTCGGAGAGCGCGTCCACCTCGTGCTCGACGGCGCGACCGCGCTCCGCTACCTCGATCCCCACGGGGTGGCGCTCGAGGCCGGACGCCTCTACGTCGAGGTCGAGGGCCCGTACGCGTTCCACGTCGCCACCCCGCGGGGGGACGTCCGCGTCGCAGGGACCATCTTCGAGGTGGACCTGACGGAGGGCGATCTCCGCGTCCGGGTCGCGCGGGGCGCCGTGCAGGTGGGTACGCGGCGCCTGGCGGCGGGAACCCGCCTCGCCCACGGACGCATCCAAGCCTGGCCCGGGCACGCGGGCCTGTGGTTCGACGCGCCGCGTCTCTCCCTCGAGGCGCCGCCCCGGGTGCGCCGGGGCGAACCGCTCCGCCTCCGACTGCGCCTCGGGACTCCCGGCGAGCTGCCCGTCCCGGTCGCCGGCCCGTCGGCGAGCCGACGCGCGCTCTGGATCGAGGTGCAGGAGCCCGGCGGCGCCGTGCACGAGGTCGTTCCGTCGTTCGACGGCCGGCCGTTCGGCTTGGAGCCGGGCGCGCGCGTGACGCTCCGACCCGACGAGCCCCTCCCCCAGGAGGTCCGCATCGTCCTGCCGCCCGGGCCGGGCGGGACCTACCGCTGCCGCGCCATGTACCGTCCGGAGCACGAAGCCCCGGTGATCTCCTCCGGGGTCGGAGTCGAAGTCGTCGAATGACCCGGAATCCCGCCCCCGTCCGCTCGCTCCGCGCCCGCCTGGGGGCGCTCCGTCGGCGGATCCACGCGCTGTTCCTGCTCCAGGGACTGGGCCGCCTGCTCGCCGCCGTCGTGGGGTTGCTCGCCGCGACCTTCCTGGCCGACTGGCTGCTCGATCTCCCGCTCGGCGTGCGCCGCTTCATCCGGCTCGGCCTCCTCGACCGGCCGGAGGGCCAGGGGACGATCGCGTGGCTCGTCGTGCTCGCCCTCGCGCTGCTGCTGGCGATCTGGGCGACCCGGAGCCGACTGAGCGCCGCCCCGCTGCTCGCCTTCCTCGCAGGCGGCCTCGCGGGCGTGGCGGTGTGGCTCGCGTGGCGCTTCCTGCGTCCGATCGGCGTCCGCTATTCCGACGAGGATCTCGCCCTCTCGGTCGAGCGGCGCTACCGCGCCCTGGACGACCGGCTGGCCGCCGCCCTGGACTTCGACCGGGAGTTGGCCCACCCCTCGCGCGGCGAAAGCGCCGCGATGATGGAGCGGGTCATCGACGAGGCGGCGGAGGATGCCCGCAAGCTCGAGTTCGCCCACGCCGTTTCCGCCCGACGGGCGCTGTGGTGGGTCGCCGCGGCGGCCGTCTCCCTGCTGGTGGCCGCGGGCGTCACCCTGGCGATGGCAGACACGGTGGGGCTGTGGGCGCGGCGGTCGCTGCTGCTCGAGGATGCCGCCTGGCCGCGGAGCACGACGGTCCTCGCCGTGGATCTCGACGCCGACGGGAAGGTCCGTCCCCACGACCCGACCGTTGCGTACGAAGTCGCCGTGGGACGGCCCCTGCTCGTGCGCGCACGCATCGAGGGCCGCATTCCCGACGAGGTCGTCCTCGTGGACCAGGTAGAGGGCGCCCGGTCGATCCCGCGCCGTCTGTTCGAGGTTCCCGACCGACCGGGCCTCTTCGCCGTGGAGATCCGGGACGTACGCCAGGGCTTCGCCTTCGTCCTCCACGCGGGGGACGACACCGACGACCGCCCCGTCTACCGCGTCGAGACCGTCGTGCCACCCCGTCTCCTGGGCATCCAGGCGATGCTCACCTTCCCGGCGTATCTCCACCGCGAGCCCGAGGTCGTCCAGGGCGGCAACGCCACGGTGCCCGAGGGCACGACGGTCGCGGTCGAAGTCACTGCGGACGAGACGGTGAAGGTGGCGCGCCTCGTCGCGGGGGACCTCGTCCTCGAGGGCCGGTCCCTGGGTGACGAGGGCGTGCGCTACGGCTTCGATCTCCAGGCCGACCAGACCATCCGCTACCGCGTGCAACTCGTCACCGCGTCGGGGCGCGAGAGCGACCCGGCCGCCGACAGCTACGAGATCCTCGTCGAACCGGACCGTCCCCCCACCGTCCGCTGGATCCAGCCGAGCGGTGCGGTCGACGTGACGGCGGACGCACGGATCCCGCTCGTGCTGGAGGTGCAGGACGACCACGGCACCCAGGCGATCGGCCTGGAGGTCCGGCTCGCTGACGGCAGCGTGCTCGCCCGGCGGGTGGTGCCGGCCGACGCTCCGAACGTGCAGAAGGGCGAGATCGCCGCGGCGGACGGCCCCCTGGACCGAAAGACCGTGCGCGTCTACCACCCGCTGGAGATCCACGATCTGCTCGACGAGAAAGGGGATCCGCCTTCCGCCCCGGGCCGCCTCGCCGTGCGGTTGAAGGTCTCCGACAGCAAGGGGCAGACGACCGAGGGCCCGTGGAGCCACTTCGACCTCTTCGTCGGCGTGGACCTGGAACGCCTCCTCGGTTCCCGGCGCAGCACCGTGCGCGCCTCGTTCGAGCGTCTGCTCGCCGAACAGAGGACGCGCCGCGACCAGCTCGCCGCCGCCGCCTCGGGGCCGCTCGGGGAGTCCGAGCAGGACGCACTGCGAGCGCTCCAGTACGCGCAGGCGAAGATGGCGCAGGATCTCGACGAAGCGACCCGCGACCTGATCCGGCTGTTCAACAGCTGGATCTTCAACCGGCTGGGCGCCGAGGGGCCCGTGGAGAAGATCCTCGGGATCATGGACGAGTACCTCCGACGGACCTACGGGCGCGCGGCGCCCGAGGAGAGCGCCGAACCGCCCGCCGCCCCGGTCATCGAACGGGGGGACCCGGTCTTCCCGTACGCGCTCTACGACGAGGTCGCCCGCGCGCGGCGCGAACGCGTCTTCTTCGACACGGGCCTCGTGGACCGGATGCTGCAGGTGATCGAGCCGGCCGTCGAGGCCGCGGCCCGGGAGGCCCCCCTCGCCCACGACGCCGTGCGCCGGGTGGCGGCGAGGGAGGCGGATCCGAAGGAGGCCCTCGCGGCCGAAGACGCGCTCATCGCGACGCTCGAGACGACGCTCCAGGGCATGAGCAACTGGAAGCGGCTGAGCGACGTGATCCTCCACCTCCGGCGGATCATCGAGCAGCAGACGGCGCTCGACCAACGGCTCGGCGCTACCGAGGCCGACGCCGGCGGCCCGCCCTCGCCGGAGGCCCCGGGCCGATGACAAGCCACGGCCCCCTGTCCGCTCGTTGCGTCTCCTCGAGAAGGGAGTCCCCCATGTCGATCCCGCACCGCACCGCGATCGGCGCCGCCTTCGTGCTCGCGGCGCTCGCCGCCTTCGCCTTCGCGCCGCCCCGCGCGGCGACGGCAGGCGACGAGGGACCCGACTTCCATCGCGAACACAAGGTCGGTGAGGAACTCCAGCAGGAGATCATGGACCTGGAGTCCGAGCTGAGGGCCGTCGAGGACGAGTTGAAGCGGACGGGGCACGACTACGAGGCGGGCCTCGTGGAGAAAGGGCTCGACTACTACTCGGGGGAGAACCTGGTCGGGCGTCTGCGCCAGTTGCTGGCCGCCCTGGAGGGTCGCCGCGCCGGCGACGCCGGCACGGCCAGCCGCGAAGTGCTCCAGCGCCTGGAGCGCCTGCTGCTGATCCTGGAGGACCGGGATCGCGACTACACCCGCGACGAACTGCTCGATCGGCTCGAGGCCTCGCGGAAGGCCGCCGAGGAGGCCGACCGGCTCGCCCGGGATCAGGAGGAGATCCGACGGAGGATCGAGGAGACGACGAAGCAGGCTCGTTCGCCGTCGGCCCAGGAGGCCCGTCGGCTCCAGGAGGATCTCGCGACGCTGAAGGCCGACCAGGCGGCGCTCCGCGAGAAGGCAGAGGGGCGACAGGCGGCGCTCGATGCCCTGAAGCAGCGGCTGGAGGCCGTAGCGCGCCTGGCCGAACGGCAGCGGCGCGCATGGGAGAGCACGAAGGCCGCGAGGCAGGCCGCACAGAACGGCGAGACCCCCTCGGACGGCGTGGAGAAGGCGGCCGAGCAGGCCAAGGCCCTGGCCACCGAGGAGGCGGCCGCCGCCGCGGGGAGCCGGGCGGAGGCGAGCCTCGGCGATGCGCTCGAACGCGCGAAGACGCTGGAGACCGAGGCCCGGTGGCTCCAGGGCGAGGCCGAGCGGGCCGCGGCGACGACCGAGGCGGCCGAGAAGGCGGCCGAGGCCCTGTCGGACGGCACGGACGCGGCGGCCCGCCGGACGGCGCTCGAGGCCGCACGCAAGGAGGCGCACGCCCGCCAGGACGGCGCGAGCGGGGATCTCGCCGAAGCGCTCCAGGCCTTGGAGGGCGCGCTCACCAAGGCGGCCGAGGCCGGCACCCCGGAGGAGGCGGCCGAGGCGAAGGGTGCCGTCGAGGCCGCCACCGCCGCGGTGGCGAAGGCGGCCCAGGCGAGCACCGAACGGACCGCGAAGGCCGCCGAGGAGACCCGGACGCTGGCCGGCGACCTGGAGGGTCACGAGGGCGCGGCCGACGCCCGGGACCACGCGTGGAAGGCGGCCGGGGCCCTGGCTTCCTCGAAGGAGCCGCTGCAGGGGGGCGATGTGGCCGAAGCGGCTCGGCGGGCCGCGGAGGCGGCCCAGGAGCTCTCCCGGACCCGGGAGGCTCTGGAGCGGGCCCTGGCCGGACGAGAGCCCCCGGCGCTGGCGGACGCGGAGCAGGCCCGCGCCAAGCGGGCCGCGGACGTGCTCGCGGCCCTGGAGGCCGCGGCCCCGCAGGACGCCTCCGCGCAGCGCGCCGCCGAGAAGGCGCGGGCCGCCACCCAGGCCATGGAGCGCGCGCGCGGCGCCCTCGAGAAGGGGAACCCCGCCGGCGCCGCCGCGGCCCAGGACGAGGCGGCGAAGGCCCTGGCCGCGGCCGGACGGGAGGCACGAGGCGCGACGCCCGCCCAGGCGCAGGAGGCGATCCGGAAGGAGACGGGGGCCACGGCGGAAGGCCTCGAGCAGGACAGCCGCGCCCTCCACGGCTCCCAGGAGACGGCGTCGAAGGAGGCCGGCGCGGCCATGGCCCAGGCCGGTCGGGAGGCGCGGCAGGCCGAGGAGGCCATGGACGAGGCCGGCCGGTCTCTCTCGGGCGGCGACCCGGAGGCGGGTGAGAAGGCCCAGCAGAAGGCGCTGCAGCGCCTGGAGGCCGCCCGCGACGCCCTGAAACAGACGGCCGCGAGCCTGGACGACCAGACCCGGAGCGAGCGCCGCCGCCTGGCGCTGGAGCAGCAGGAGCTGGAGAAGCGGGCCCGGGAGGTCCGACGCCGGCTGGAGGGTCTGGCCCCCGAGACGGAGGAGGCGAAGAAGGGCGCCTCCGAAGCCGGCCGCCGGTTGAGCGAGGCGCAGTCCGCCATGCAGGAGGCCTCCGCCCAGATGTCGCAAGGGCAGACGGGCGAGGCCGGCCAGGCGCAGCAGCAGGCCGAGGAGGCGCTCCAACAGGCGGCCGAGTCGCTGGAGGCGGCGGCGTCCGAGTCGGGCTCTCCCCAGGAGCAACGCGAGCGACTCAAGCAGTTGAAGGAGGAACAGGAGCGGCTGCGTCAACGCCTGAAGGACCTCCAGGACGTGCTGGAGAAGGCGGGGTCACCCGACGCCGAGAAGTCGAAGAAGAGCGCCGAGAACGCCATGGAGCAGGCCGAGAACCGGCTCGAGAGCGGACAGGGCTCCCAGGCGGAGCAGCAGGCGGAGGAGGCGCGCCGGTACCTCGAACAGATGAAGGAGGAGCTGGACCAGGAGAAACGGCGCTACCAGAGCCTCCAGCAGGAAGAGCTCCTCTACAAGCTGGTCCAGGACCTCAAGCGCTTCAAGGCGACGGAGGAGGCGATCCGCAAGGAGATGCTCGACCTCGCGGAGCTGCGGGGGAACAAGCGCGTGCTGCGAATGAAGCTCGGCGGCGTGGCCAAGGAACAGAAGGACCTGGGCGACGACCTCGAGAAGCGTCTGGACGCCGTGCGGGAAGAAGGGGCGATCGCCTACACCCAGGTCCTCGAGGCCACGCTCTTCGACATGCGCGAAATCGCCGAGATGCTGGACCATCAGGACCTCGGCCCGTTGGCGATCTCCCTCACCGACGAGGTCATCGAGCGCCTCGACGATCTGATCGGAGGCTTCGAGGACGAGATCAAGCGCCGCCAGCAGCAGCCGCAGCAAGGGCAGCAGCCGGGCGGCGGCCAGCAGCAACCGCGCCTGGTCCCTCCGATCGCCGAGATCAAGCTCCTGCGCCGCCGGCAGCAGGACCTCGGTCAGAAGATCGAGAACTTCTGGCGCCGGAATCCGTCGATTCAGGAGGGGCGGGTGGACGAGAGCCAGCGCCGGATGCTCGAGCGCCTGCTCCTGCAGCAGGGCCGGCTCGCCCGGACCCTGGAGGCCCTCAAGCGCCAGGTATTCGGAGAATGAGCCCCGCCTCGCGGGGATGCCATAATCAACGAGGTACCGAGATTCGGAGAAGCGACATGCGACGCGCGATCCTGAGCGGACTGGTCCTGCTGGTCCTGGCGGCCCTGCCCGCCCTCGCCGAGGAAGGCGAGGAGGGGATGGATCCGGTCAGTGCCAAGGTCAAGGCGCAGATGGAGAAGATCATCCGTCTGATGCGCCAGAACGAGCAGGCCCTGATCGAGATCAGCACCGGCGGCAAGGCCAAGCCCAAGCAGGTGGACGTCGACGTCGAGGTGCCGCCGTCTCGCGATGGGTCTTCCGGATCCTCCGAGGGCGCCAACGGCGGCGCGTCCGGGAACGGTGCTTCCGAAGGCGGCGGCGAGCAGCCCCGGGGGAGCGAGTCGGTCGTCGAGAAGCTCGATGAGCTGGTCAACGGGCAGCGGAACACGGGCGAGAAGATCCCCGGCGAGCTCGAGGAGCTCGTCCGCATGGTGCCGCAATGAAGTTCCTGCAGTGGCGGCTCGGTCGAGCCGAAGGATCCGAAGCAGCAGGGCAAGGAGCCGCCCGCCGAGCCGCGCGACGTGCGCAAGCAACTCGATGAGATGAAGAGTCGGCGCGACGAGCAGAAGCAGCCCAAGGACGGGGAGCAGAAGAAGCCTCTCGGTCCCCGCGACCCCGAGCAGCGGACGAGCACGCGACCGGAGGACGAGGAGGCGTCCGGATCGAAGCGTCCGGACAACGCCCCCGCCTGGGCGGCCTTCCTGCCCCCGCAGATCCGCGACTCCTTCGTGCGAGGCGACTTCGACAAGATCCCCCCGCGCTACGTGAACTTGATCCGCCGCTACCTGATTCGCCTCAACCGCGCCGCAAGCGAGGAAGGACCCGCCTCCGGCGGCCGCTGATCCCGGTGCCCGAGCGACGCTTCGACCGGCGTGCCCTCCTCCTCGGAGGGAGCGCTGCGCTCGGCCTGCCACTCCTGCACGCCCTCGCCTCCGAGCCCGGGGGGGTGGTGCCGGAGCCGTCCGGGGACCGGGAGCGCCGGCGGGACGCGATCAGCCGGGGTTGCGCGTATGTCGCGAGCATGCAGCATCCGAACGGCATCGGCGCGTTCGGGAACGACAATGGGATCGTCGCCGTCACCGCGCTCTCCATCCTCGCCCTCATGTCGGAGGGCTCGACGGACGGCCGGGGCCGCTACGGGAAACAGATCCACGACGGCATCGACTTCCTGGTGAACCTGGTGGAGCATCCGAAGGACCCGGTGACGAATCCGGAGGGCTACTTCCACTACCCGCCGGACGTGTCCTCCCGCATGCACGGTCAGGGCTACGCGACCCTTGCCCTGGCCTCGGTCCTCGGCACGTCGCGCGACGACCGGACCCGGCGGATCCGCCGGGTCGTCGAGAAGGCCGTCCACTGCATCGAACAGGCCCAGACGGTGACCGGCGGCTTCGGCTACGAGCCGACCCCGGGCCAGGAGCACGAGGGGAGCGTCACGGTGACCGTGGCCCAGGGGCTGCGAGCCGCGCGCGACGCGGGCGTTCCCGTCGATGAAAACGTCGTGAAGCGGGGCCTCCACTACCTCAAGCGGAGCCAGAACCCGGACGGCTCGTTCCGCTACAGCACCTACACGGACCGCTCCTCCTACGCCCTGACCGCGGCGGCGCTCTCGAGCTTCTTCCTCTACGGTCGCTACACGGACAACGACAACGTCATCCGCCGGGGTCTCGACTACATGATGCGGAAGGTGGAGCGTGACATCCGGTCCATCAACCGGTGGCTCTTCTACGGCAACTTCTATGCGGCCTGGACCTGCTGGCAGAAGGACGGCGGCGACTGGAGTCGGGACTCCGGCGGGTATTGGGCACGCTGGCAGCGCGTCATGGTTCCGGTGATCCTCGGCATGCAGTCCCGTTCCCGGGGCAACTGGATGGATCCCACGGACCAGTTCGACTTCGGTCCCCTCGTCCCGACGGTGTTCGCCATCCTCACGTTGGCGATCCCGGACGAGGTCTTGCCGATCTTCCAGCGGTAGGCCGGTGCCCCCCGTCTCTCCCCCCCGAAGCCGCGAGGAGGCCGAAGCCCGCCTCCGACGCGTGCTGGGTGCCCTCGAACCGGGCGGCGTGGTGGCGCTGTCGGGAGGCGTGGACAGCGCGCTCGTCCTCGCGTCCTGCGCGGAGGCCTGGGGCGGGGCCCGCGTGCTGGCGGTGACGTCGAGTTCGGCCAGCGTGCCGGGTGAGGAGGTTGCGAAGGCCAGGGCGCTGGCCCAACGCCTGGGCACTCCCCACATGGTCCTGGAGGGCCGCGAGCTGGACGTCGAGGGCTTCCGCCGAAACGCAGGCGACCGGTGCTTCTACTGCCGCGACCACCTGTTCGGCCGGCTGCGGGAGCTCGCGGTCCAACGCGACCTCCCCCACGTCCTCGACGGAGCCAACGCCGACGACCTGGGCGACCATCGTCCCGGCATGCGCGCCGCGCGCCGCCACGGCGTGACGTCGCCGCTTCTCCTCGCCGGGCTCACGAAGCACTGGGTGCGCGAAATGGCGCACGCGAGGGGACTCCCGGTCTGGGACAAGCCCGCCGAACCCTGCCTGTCCAGCCGCATCCCCTACGGCACGCCGGTGACGGAGGAGGCGCTCGTCCGCATCCACGCCGCGGAGCGGGCGCTCAAGGCCATGGGGTTTCCCGTCGTGCGCGTCCGGGACCACGACACCGTGGCCCGGATCGAGGTGCCCGCGGCGGACCTTCCGCGGCTGCTGGCCGACGGACGTCGGGACGAGGTGGTCCGTGCGCTCAAGGACGCGGGGTACGCCTACGTGGCGGTGGACGTGGAGGGCTTCCGTAGCGGCAGCCTCAACGAAACGCTCGGCCCGCGCTCTTCCTAGCGTCCTGGGTCGCAACCTCGTGTGCAAAGGAAGACGCCCGTTGGGACCCCCCGAGGGTGTCCCTCGGCGGCGTTCGCCCGTGCCCGGGGCCGGGAGGACTCCAAGGAGGCGCGTCCGGCGGGCGAGAGGAATCCCGTAGGGCGAATCGGTCGTACGCATCTCGCGCCCGGAGCCCCGCTTGCTCGTCGTCAGCGACCCCAAGAGGTCGCCTCATCCTCGCGGCGTGGCCTCGAACCCGAACGGCGCCCCCGGACACCCTGTCATCGACGAACGGGGCTCACTTGTCGACGTAGCTTCCTGCCGGAGCACCCCTTCCAACTGCCGCGTCGCGCGCTTCGCGCACGATGCGGGCCAGGAAGACGCGTCGGGCCGAGCCGCGTGTCTCGAAGGGCTCAGTTGTCGTACTGGAAGTGGATCGTCCAGCTGTCGATCCAGGGCCCCGGCGCCGTCGGCGAGATGCCCGAAGGCAGCCAGAAGTGGATGCGCGCCTGGACGTACTGGGAGCCGTTCAGGTTGGCGATCCCCGCGCCCATGTTGTCCCCCGGGACGACCACGTCGCCGGGGTTCGACTCGGGATACCAGGTGCTGCCGGTCACGGTGCTCGCGAAGTAGCCCACCGTGTACCACCCGATCGGAGCGGCCAGGTTCGGTGTGCCGTCGGGCAGCATCGGGTAGCCTCTCAGCTCCACGAGCATGCTCGTCTTGCCGTTCCCGATGGCCGCGCCCGACGGAATGCCCTGGACGAAGTCGGTGGCCACGGCGGGCTGGAAGGTCGGCGGCGTCACCGGACCGAGCAACATCAGCCCCGTCACGCCCACCGGCTCGAGACCACCGCCCTGGAAGCGCGTCGGATCGAACGGACCGCGATAGAAGCCGTCCTGCCCTTCCCCCGGGATCACGGTCGCCGTGCCGTAACCGGTGACGATCGAGTTGCCGTTCTCCATCACGATCCGGCCCAGACCGCCGGTCCCGCCGTCGTTTCGGACGAAGTCGGCCGCCTGGTAGTAGGGCACGCCGCCCAAGCCACCCTGGCCGCCCGCCGCCGTGATCGTGGCGCCCGTGATGTCGATGTTCCCCGGCGTGAGGAGACGGATCCCGCCGCCGGAGCCGCCGCCACCGCCGCCCCCGCCGAGGTAGTTGGTGTAGCCACCCGTGGCGCCGGTGCCGCCGTCACCCCCTGCGGCGTCGATCGTTCCGTAGATCCTGATGTCGCCGCCGCTCGTGAGGTCCACGAACCCGCCGCCGGCGCCACCGCCGCCCGCCGGGCCCTCGTAGTAGCCGGTGTACGAGTAGAAGTTCTCGCCACCGCCTCCACCGCCCGAGCCGGCCGAGGGCGTGTACATCTTGTCGGCGCTCGCCCCCGACGGGTACGTGCCGCCGCCTTCGCCCTCCGGAGTGCTGTCGAACGGGCTGACGGAGCTCTGCGAGCGACCGCCGTCGGAGCCCACCGAAGCGTGGCCGGCCCCGCCACCGCCGCCGGAGCAACCGGCCGTGGACGTGGACGACGTCGCGCCCACCTGACCCTGGCCGGCCCCGAGGCCACCCTCCTCGGAGGGCGTGTCGTAGTCTTCGCTGCCGAAGCCGGAGTAGCCGTCGTCACCGTCCTTGCCGGTGCCTTCGTACATGCTGTGGCTGGCACCGCCATCGCCGGCACCCGCCACGCCGTCGCCGCCCGAGGCGGAGACCACGTTGTAGTTCGGGGAGTTGTAGCCGACCGCGTTCCCGCCGCGGCTGTCCGGCGCGCCGTTCGACTTGTCGCCACGGACCAGCAGGCGACCGCCGCTCTCGATGATCGCGTCGCCCTGTACGAGGATCACCGCCGGATTCTGCCCGACGATGCGCACGGTCACGCCGCTCCGGATCCGGAACGAGGAGAACTCCCAGATCACCGCCGTGGAACCGTCCGTCTCGTTGCTGCAGGTCCGGTTGCGGCTCGACCCGGTGTTGAGGTTCACGTCGCTCGCCGGATCGAAGTCGAACTTCACGCCCGAGTTCGACCGGAAGGAGCAGTCGGAGTTGATCGTCTTCGGGAACGAGGGCACCAGATTGCTCGTCAAGGTGGTCCCGCCGTTGTCGCCGTCACCGGCGAACAGCAGCCACGCCTGGACCCGGCCGGGGGAGCGCGCGGTGTTCACGTCCGCCGTCGTGACCGCCTTGTCCACGGGCGTCGAGGCGTCGAACGGGATCGTGTAGCTCCCCGCCTGCGCGGCGTGGTTCTCCGTCGTGAACGAGAACGTCGTCGGGCCGAGGGCCTGGCCTCCGAAGTCCTGCACGCCGAAGGTCATCTGGACGACCACCAGCGCGTTGTCCGGGAACTGGCCGAACACCGGCGAGATCCGAAGCCGGGTCAGCGCCGAGGTCTGCTCGAGGACGCGGTTCACCGGTACGACCTGCGGCGGAGAGACGGGCGTACTGTTCGTCGCGCCCCACGTGTAGGGGTCGTTCGGCGTCGAGTCCGTCGCGGGCGTGAATCCCGACATGTTCCCGTTCGGCGCGGCGATGAAGGTACCGGGGTCCCCGACCTCGTAGACGCTGCACTTCACCGTATCCGCGTTGACGGTGCACGGGTCGATGTTCTCGCTGAAGTCGATCACCACCTCGTCGTCCTGACCGACGGCCACGGCCGCCGCGTTCGGCTCCGGGGTGGTTGCGACGATGGAGGGGGCCGACCCGGGCTTCTGGTCCCGCAGCACGCCGTCGTCCGTGTCAGGCAGCGTACTGATCTCGTAGGAGGACGTGTGGTTCAGGGGCTGTCCCTTCGAGTTCTTGACGCAGAACTCCTCGGGGAACCCGACCACCACGATCCGGTACGTCTTCCCGGGCTTCAAGCCCGCCGTCTGGAGCGCGCAATCGGTCGGGAGCACCGGCTCGAAGTAGACCTTCGACCCGGCGACGTGGAACGTGCCGCTCGCGGTCGCGCCGAAGTCCGGTCCTTCCCGAACCTGGATGGTGCCCGAATTCACGGTCGAGGCGTCGACCGCCTCGCTGAAGGACAACTCGAGCGTGGTGTTGATCGCCAGGTTGTCGACCCCCGCCTGGAGGAACCCGACGAGCACGAGTCCCTGCCCGGCGCCTTCGGGGCCGGGACCCCCGGCGCCTCCCCCGCATGCGGGGACCGACGCCACCAGTGCGAGAAGGCCCAGGCCGACCACGACGCCAGCCATCGACGTGCGGGAATGCAACATCGGCTACCTCCGGAGATGCTCTCACACGAAGGTACCGCAAACCCACGGCCAGTCCAAAGCAGCAAGCGCGCCCCAGGAAATCGGGGGCGAACGGGCCCTCGGCCCCCCCAGGGCCCGCCGGAACGCCTGCGTTCCGTGCGGAAACTCCCTACCGGGGATACCGATGATGCTGATTGGTATTTACGATGCGCGGTGCCGGCCGTCCGGCACCGCGCGTTCTCGGGCGGGCGGCCGGACGGCCCCACCCTCCTCGCTCATCGACCTCCTGCGTCCCTGTCTCTGCTGGGGCGTCCCCGCACCTCGAGGCCCCCGGACCTAGTTGTCGTACTGGAATCGGATCGTCCAGCTGTCCAGCCACGGTCCCGGCTGCGTGGGCGAGATGCCCGCCGGCAACCAGAAGTGGATGCGCGCCTGCACGTACTGGGACCCGTCCAGGTTCGCGATGCCGGCCCCCAGGTTGTCCGGGGGCACGACCACGTCGCCCGGATTGGCCTCCGGGAACCAGGTGCTACCGGTCACGGTGCTGGCGAAGTACCCCACCGTGTACCACCCCGTCGGCGAGGCCATGTCGGGCGTCCCGTCGGGCAACATCGGGTAGCCCTGCAACTCCAGGAGCATGCTGGTCTGGCCGGGACCGAGGCTCGATGGAGCGGGGATGTCCTGGACGAAGTCCCCTGCCGCGTTCGGGATGAACGAGGGGGGCGTCACGGGGCCGAGCAGCATCAGGCCGGTGAGCAGCACCGGCTCGAGGCCGCCGCCCTGGAATCGCGTGGGGTCGAAGGGGCCGCGGTAGAAGCCGTCCTGACCCTCGCTCGGGATCATCGTGGCCGTCGAGAACCCCGTCACCAGCGAGTCACCAGTCTCGAGAACGATGCGTCCGAGCCCGCCGGCCCCGCCGTCGTTGCGAACGAAGTCCGCGGCCTTGTAGGTGGGCACGCCTCCGGTACCGCCCTGGCCTCCGGCCGCCGTGATCGTGCCCCCCGTCACGTCGATCGCATTGGGGGTGAGGAGCCGGATGCCTCCACCGGAGCCGCCGCCGCCGCCGCCGCCGGCGAGATAGTTCCCGTACCCGCCGGTGCCGCCGTGCCCGCCGTTGCTCCCCGCGGCGTCGATGGTGCCGTAGATCTTGATGTCGCCGCCGCTCGTGAGGTCCACGAAACCGCCGCCGGCGCCGCCGGCACCGCCCGGCCCCTCGTAGTACCCGGTGTACGAGTAGAAGTTCTCGCCGCCGCCGCCACCGCCGGATCCCGCCGAGGGCGTGTACATCTTGTCGGCGTCGGCGCCCGTCGGATAGGTACCGCCGCCTTGGCCTTCGGCCGCGCTGTCGAAGGGACTGACGGCGCTCTGGGAGGCTCCGCCGTCGATCCCCTCCGACGCGTGGCCGCCTCCACCGCCCCCGCCGGAGCACCCGGCCGTGGAGGTGGACGACGTGGCCCCGATCTGGCCCCCGCCGGCGCCGAGCCCACCGTTCTCCGCGGGGGAGTCGTAGTCGTCGCTGCCGTACCCGACGTAGCCGTCCTCACCGACCTTTCCGGTTCCCTGGTACATGGTGGTGCTCTTGCCGCCGTTGGCACCACCGGCCACGCCCTTGCCGCCCGCTCCACCGGACGGATAGGTCGGGTAGTTGTAGCCTTGCCCGTTCTCGCCCTTCCCGTCGGGGGCGCCGTTCTGGTCGTCGCCCCGGACGAGGAGACGCCCGCCGCTCTCGATGACGGCATCACCCTGCACGAGGATGATGGCCGGGTTCTTCCCGACGATGCGAACCGTCACGCCCCCGCGGATCCGGAAGCTGGAGAACTCCCAGATCACGGCGGTGGATCCGTCGGTCTCGTTGTTGCACGACCGGTTGCGCGAGGCGCCCGTGTTGAGGTTCACGTCGGACGGGGGATCGAAGGCCGTCTTGGTCCCCGAGTTCGTACGGAAGGAACAATCCGTGTCGATGGTCTTCGGGAACGCGGGGTCCAGGTTGCTCGGAAGCGTCGAGCCGCCGTTGTCGCCGTCGCCCGCGAAGAGGAGCCACGCCTGGGCCTTGCCGGCCGACCGCGCCGTATTGAGGTCCGCCGTCGAGACGGACTTGTCGATGGGAGTCGAGGCGTCGAAGGGAATCGTGTAGCTCGAGTCCTGCGCGGCCCGGTTCTCGGTCGTGAAGGCGAACGTGGTGGATGAGAGGGCCGTGCCGCCGAAGTCACGGATGCCGAAGGAGAGTTGCAGCACGATCAGCGCGTTGTCCGGGAGCTCACCGAAGACGGGGCGGACCCTGAGGCGCGTCAGGGCCGGCGTCTGCTCGAGGATCCGGTCCACCGGCACGACCTGCGCGGGAGAGACCGGCGTGCTGTTCGTCGCGCCCCAGGTGTACGGATCCGTCGGCGTCCCGTCGGTCGCCGGCGTGAACCCCGACATGTTGCCGTTCGGAGCGGCGACGAACGTGCCCGGGTCCCCCTTCTCGTAGACGCTCATCCGCACGGTGTCCGCGTCGATGCTGCAGGGATCGATGTTCTCGCTGAATTCGATGACGACCTCGTCGTCCCCCCCACCGCAACGGCCGCGTCGCCCGGCGACGGGGTCGTGGAGAGCACCGTGGGAGCCTGCCCCGGCTTCTGGTCCTGGAGCACCCCGTCGTCGGTTTCCGGAAGCGTCGAGATCTCGTACGTCGAGGTGTGGTCGAGCGGCTGACCCTTCGTGTTCTTGACGCAGAACTCCTCGGGGTAGCCCACGACCACGACGCGGTAGGTCGTGGCCGGTTTCAGACCGGCCGTCTGGAGCGCGCAATCCGTCGGGAGGTCGGGCTCGAAGAAGACCTTCGCGCCCGAGACATGGAACGTCCCGCCCGCCGTCGCGCCGAATTGGGGCCCCTCCCGCACCTGGATGGTGCCGGAGTTCACCGTCGTGGGATCGACGGGTTCGCTGAAGGTCAGTTCGAGCGTGGTGTTCAGGGCCAGGTTGTCGATCCCGGCCTGGAGGAATCCGACCAGGACCAGCCCCTGCCCCGCCCCTTCGGGGCCGGGTCCGCCCCCTCCCCCTCCGCACGCCGGTACCGCCAGCGCCGAGAGAGCGAACAAGACCAACACACCAAGTCTGCGAAGAGGGCCGCGCGCGCGCCGCATGCCTATGTACCTCCGGGAGTGGTATTCCCGTGCCCAGGAAACCTCCTTACCAAGTACCTGATGGCTCGCCAAGCCTCTGGCTCGGATTCCCGATCGTCTTGGGTCTAAAGACTGGTCCCGTCGAGGCGCGATGGCGCAACGGCTAGCCGACGAGGGCGGCGAGGCGCTCCTGCAGCCGGGCCGCCGGGGGGTTCCCCGCCCGATCCAGGGCCCGTGCGAGCAGTCGATAGCCCTGGGGATCCGCCGGCGCCGCCAGGACGTAGCGTCGGAGCACCAGCACCGCCTCGGCCGCGCGCCCGCAGGCCAGGGTCGCCTCCCCGTGGTGGCGGACCACGGGGTGGTCCGGCGGGAGCACCCGGCACGCGGCGCGCGCGGCGTGCCGCGCCTTCTTCCATGCGCCGCGCTCGGCCAGCCAGCGCGTGAGCAGGGCCAGCGCTTCCGGATGCCGCCGATCCCGTCGGAGCGCCTGTCGCAGGCGGTCGCGGGCGGCGGACGACCGCCCGGCCTCCAGGGCCAGCTCGGCGGCTGCCGTCCACAGGCCGGCGTGGTCGGGACGCCGGGCCAGCCCCCGCGACAGCACGCGCTCCGCTCGGCCCGGTCGCATGCACGCGAGCAGGGCGGCCGCACCGTCCACGTAGAGTTCGGCCGCGTCCGGCTGTCGCCACGCGGTCTGGGCCAGCACGCGGACGGCCGCCTTGCGCTGCCCGGCCCGGCCGAGCGCTCGCGCGTAGAGGCGCGCCGCGAGCAGGACGTCCCCGGCGGACGCCGAAGGCCGGCGCGCGAGGGCCAGGCCGCGGCGAAGCACCGGCAGGGCGGCTCGTGGTCGCCGCAGCTCCAGCAGAAGCTCACCGATCAGACACGGCGGCGCCGCCGACCGAGGCCGGGTACGCCAGGCCCGTCGATACAGCGCCAAGGCCCGCGCGGGCCGTCCCTCGAGCACCAGGATGCGGCCCGCGACGGCGAGGACCTCCCCGTCGGTCTCGGCGTCGGGCGCGACCCCGGGCGTGGCGAGGACCGCTTCGACCAGGGGCTCCACCAGCGACCGGGCCTCGACGAGCCGCCCCGCCTCCCCGAGCGCCTCGGCGAGCTTCAGTCGCGCCTCCACGTGATCCGGGTCGCAGGCCAGGGCGTTCTGGTAGTGCGCCACGGCGTCGTCGAGGCTCCGCTCCCCAAGCGCAAGGTCGCCGAGACCGGTGTGGGCATCCGCCCCCTGCGGGCCGTCCACCCCGCGAAGCAGATGGCGGCGGGCCTCCGCCCGGCGGCCGAGCCCCGCGAGCGCCCGCCCCATCCCGACATCCAACTCGGGATGCTCCGGGTCGAGCCGGCGCACCTCGTGCCAGGCCCCCAGGGCCGGCCCGGGCCGGCCGGCGAGCGCGTAGGCCAGGGCGAGGTGGCGGTAGATGTGGGGACAGCCCGGATCGCTCCGCACGGCCGCGCGCGCGTGACGCTCGGCCCGTTCGATGTGTCCCAGCAAGGCGTGGCAGTGCACGAGGTGACAGTGGATCTCCTCGCGCTCGGGGTCGATGCGGCGCGCGCGTTCGAGGGCGACCACGGCCCGCGGGAGGTTGCCGAGCCGACCGTGGCAGAGGGCGATCCCGATCCAGGCCTGGACCCCCGTTCCCGCCCGCCCCTCCTGGAGGTGCGGGGAGGCCAGCGCCACCGCTCGCCGGTACCGCCGCAACGCGGCCCTGGGATGGTCGTCGTCCATGTGGCAGTGCCCGAGATAGAGGTCGATCCGCGGACTGATCACTCCCTGCCGATCCAGGGCACGGAGCATCGCGCGCGCCGCCTCGACGTCCCCCTCCTCGTAACGGTCGATCGCCTTCTGCAGGCGATCGTCGGGATCGTGCCACATCCTCGGCGCCCCTCCCCGGACGCGGCCGTAGTGTCCCAGGCCCCGGGGACAGTCTTTGGGGCCGCGCGCGCGGACCGCCACGGCGACAGACGTTGACGGCGGCTGGCGGCCGTCTACGGTCATGGGCTTCCCCTCTCTCCTCGCGAGGATCGTTCGATGGCCTCCTCCAGTCCCAAGGCTCCCGGTGCGGCCGCGGAGACGATCCGGGTGCCCAACGACGACGGCACCGGCAAGCGAAACCCCCTCGCGGACGTCCGGAACTTCGGCGTGATGGCCCACATCGACGCCGGGAAGACCACGGTGACCGAGCGCGTCCTCTTCTACTCCGGCCGGGTGCACCGCACCGGCGAGGTCCACGAGGGCGCCGCCACGATGGACTACATGAAGGAGGAGCAGGAGCGGGGCATCACGATCACGTCGGCGGCCACGAACACGCTGTGGAAGGGTTGCCGGCTCAACATCATCGACACGCCCGGCCACGTGGACTTCACGGCCGAGGTGGAGCGGAGCCTCCGGGTCCTCGACGGATGCGTCGCCGTCTTCGACGCCCAGGCCGGCGTGGAGCCCCAGTCGGAGACCGTGTGGCGCCAGGCCGACCGCTACAAGGTCCCCCGCATCTGCTTCATCAACAAGATGGACAAGGCCGGGGCCGACTTCCAGATGAGCCTCGACTCCATCCGCGAGCGCCTCGGCGCGCCCGCCGTGCCGTTCCAGTGGCCGATCGGAGCCGGCCAGGACTATCGCGGCCTCGTCGATCTGCTCGAGAGGGTCGCCTACCTCTACGACGACGAGACCCAGGGACGCCGTGTCCACCAGGAGGCCGTACCGGCGGACCTCGTCGAAATCGTGGACCGCTTGCGCCACGAACTGGTGGAGGCCGCCGCGGAGAACGACGACGGCCTCCTGGAGCGGTACCTGGAGGGCGAGGAGCTACACACCGACGACCTCGTGCTGGCGCTTCGCAAGGGTGTGATCCAGGGCCGCATCGTGCCCGTGTTGTGCGGCTCCGCGCTCCGCAACAAGGGCATCCAGCGGCTCCTCGACGCGGTCTGCTGGTACATGCCCAGCCCGCTCGACATCCCCGAGATCCGAGGAGAGCACCCGGACACGGCCGAGATCGAAATCCGCAGGCCGGACCGCGACGAGCCTCTCGCCGCCCTGTCCTTCAAGACCGTCTCGGACAAGAACGGCGAGTTGAACTTCCTGCGCATCTACAGCGGCACCCTGCGACAGGGTGACCAGGTGTGGAATCCCGTCCGCCGCAAGAGGGAGCGCGTCGGTCGGCTGATGATCATGCACGCGGCGACCCGCGAGGCGGTGGAGGAGCTGGTTGCGGGGCAGATCGGCGCCGTGATCGGGTTCAAGGACACCTACACCGGCGACACCATCTGCGACAAGGCGCACCCCCTGCTCCTCGAGGCGATCCAGTTCCCGGAAACGGTGATCTCCATGTCCATCTGGCCTCGCAGCCGAACGGACCGCGACAAGCTCGGCGAGGCCCTGAACCGGATGGCCCGCGAGGATCCGACCTTCCGCACCTTCACGGACGAGGAGACGAGCGAGACGATCATCTCGGGCATGGGCGAGCTCCACCTGGACGTCATCTGCAGCCGTCTGAGATCGGAATACTCGGTGGAGTGCGAGACGGGCAAGCCCAAGGTCGCGTACCGCCAGATGCTCGCCCGCCCGGTGGACATCGAGGGTCGGCACATCAAGCAGTCGGGCGGCCATGGCCAGTACGGCGTCGTGAAGGTGCGCTTCACCCAGATCGACGAGACGGAGATCGGCTTCGAGAGCAGCATCTTCGGCGGGTCGGTCCCCCGCGAGTACATCCCCGCGGTCGAACACGGACTCCGGGACGCCGCCCTCCGGGGCGATCCGCTCGGCTTCCCCTTCGTGCGGGTCCACGCCGAGCTCTACGACGGCAAGGCCCACGATGTGGACTCCTCCGAGATGGCGTTCAAGGAGGCGGGTCGCCTGGCCTTCCGCAACGCGGTCTCCGAGGCGGGGACCAGGCTCCTCGAGCCCTGGATGACCATCGTCATCACGATCCCCGAGGCCAACCTGGGGGACGTGTTGGGAAGTCTCAACCAGCGCCGCGGCATGGTGGAGAAGACCGAGCAGGCCGCCGGCGACAGCATGCGCATCTACGGGGCGGTTCCGCTCGCGGAGATGTTCCGCTATTCGGAGGTGCTGCGAGGCCTCTCGCAGGGCCGCGGCATCTACTCGATGGAGCCGAAGGAGTACCGGCCGGTCCCGGAGTCGATCGCCGAAGAGGTGCGCAAGCAGGTACTGGCGGCGAAGAAGAAGTAGCCGGCAAGCGCGATCCGTTCCTCCCGCGGCGCGCCACCGATTCCCTCCGTGCCGCGAACGGGCGCCCCGGCCGCGCACGGGGAGGCCCTTCCCGGTGGGACCGCCCCGTCTCGCTGGGATCGCCCCCTCCCGCCGGACAGGCGGGCCGGCCGCAGGGGAGGGAACGCGGAAGCGATCCCTCCAACCGCCCGCAGGGCCGGAGGCCCGACATCGAAGGCCCCCCCCTGGTCCCCCCGCGGGGCGAGAGACCCTCCGCTCTCGTCCTGACGCCGTGCGACCCGGTACGCGCTACGAGACCGGCGCGCCCCCCGTGCCGAAGTCGATCAACTCGCGGACGATCTTGCCGTCGCGCTCCTCCCGGACGATGCCTCCCAACGGCACGTCGGGTGAGATCCAGAGCTTCGCGGACGGGCCGCCCTCGCGGGTCAGGGTGACGACGCGACACGTGACCTCGCGCCCGCCCACGTCCAACGCGTCCGGGTCGGGGGCCCACGTCGCGGTCACGCCCTCGGGGAACTGGTACGCCTTCGAGCGGGGATTGCGCGAGACGGGAGCCGTGGCAGTGCGCCCCTGCAGGGCGACGGTGGCCGCGACGGCGACCTGGTCGCCCTCGATCGCCACGACTTCCAGCGTGAGCTCCACCTCGCCCACCGGCGCCGTCACGCGGTACCGGACCCACTCGCCCTCCTGGGCGTCGTGCACCGGGTTCGGGAAGGGTGCTCCGCCGGCCGCCCACGCCTCGGCCTCGGCTCCGGGGGCGGTCGGCTTCGAAGCGGAAGGCTCGGCGGCCGGGGCCGCGCCCCGATCGGACCAGTCGATGGCCTTCAGGACGACGTCCCCTCCGACCCGGGCGTCGAGGAGGCCCAGGCCGGGCACCGCGTTGCTGAAGCGCAGGCGGACGGGCGTCCCCTCCCACTCCAGCATCGTGGACCAGACGCCGACGGGGCGCCCGTCGAGGTCCGCCTTCCCGGAAGCGGCGTCCCAGGTCCGACCCAACCCGGATAGGGCTTCCGACAGCGGATGGTCCACCGGCAGTTCGTCCGGGAACGGCGCCTCGAAGGCGCCCCCCGACTCCACGGTCTGGACGAAGCGCACGACCCCGTGCTCGACGCCCGCGACCTGGAGCTTCACCACGGTCTCGCTGCCGCCGTACGCCAGGCGGTAGCGCACCCACTCGCCGGCGCTGGCGTCGGCGAGGGGATTGGTGTCCGAGCCTTGGACCCGGGCCGGCGAGGGGGTCTTCGGCCGCGGGCTCTCCGGGGTGGTCGCGGGCTTCGTCTCCTCCGGCTGCTTCTTCTCCTCCGCCTTCTTCTTCCTCTCCGCCTCGGTGCGGGCCTTGACGTCGGCCATGACGACGTCGATCGCCTTGGCCAGCTGGGGATCGCGGCCCTTGCGCCGGTCCTCGGGGGTCACCTCGACCACGTAGTCCGGCTCGACACCATGGCCCTCGAGCGACTCGCCGTCCATGCCGATGTAGGCGACGCGCGGAATGCGCAGGCGGCTGCCGTCGGAGAGGGTGATGTCGTTGGTACCGATGACTCCGCCGGCCGTCTGCACGCCGACGAGCTCGCCGAGTCCGGCGGTGCGGAAGGCGTGGGGGAAGACCTCCGCGTCGGAGAAGGACTGCTGGTTGACCAACACGACCACCGGCTTGTCCCAGTACAGGACCGGCTGCGTGATGGCCTGCTGGCGCGCGTACTCCTCGGCGGTGTCCCCCTTGCGACGCGGCTTGAACTGCATGAACGGCTTGGACGAGAGGATCTGCAACAACTGCTGGTGGATGTTCCCGCCGCCGTTGAACCGGATGTCCAGGATCATGCCCTTGATCTTCGGGTTCTGGTTCCAGCGGCTCACCGCCTGCTGGAACTTCTGGAGGTTCTCCGCGTTCATCTGCAGGAGGTGGATGTAGCCGATGTGGCCCTTCGTCTCCTTCTTCACCTCTTTCGCATTCCCACCGGTCCAGTTGCCGTAGGTGAGGTTCCACATGTCATGCCAGGAGGCGGGACGGAGGGAGGTGGTACGGGCGTCGCCGAGACCGTCGGCGGTCAGCGGTCGGTACTGCACACGCAGGTCGTTGCCGACCGTTCCGGTCAGGATCCGGTCGAGGTCGAGGTTCTTCCGCAGCTTCTTCCCCGCGACCGACTCGACCACGTCGCCGACCCTCAGTCCCACCTTGTCCGCCGGGCCGCCCGACAGGATCTCCGTGATCTCGTACCCGCTCTCGGCGGGCTGGGGCGAGAGCGTCAGTCCCAGCTGCCCCGTCTCCGCCTGATGCGGTCGGACCATGGTGTCGAGGTCGTTGCCGCCCGAGATCCCCAGGTGGCTGGCTGAGAGCTCGGCCAGCATCTGGCGGATCACGTTCTGGAACTCGGCCTTCTGCTGGGTGTCGATGGCCATCGCACGGTACTTCTTCTTCATCGCGGGCCAGTCGACCCCGTTCATCTTCGGGTCGTAGAAGCCCTCGTAGAGCTCCTGCCAGATCTCGTCGAAGAGGTTTGCGAGCTCTTCGCGGAGATTCACCTGGATGTGCCCCTGGAACGGCACCTTCTCGCTCATGTCGATGGAGGTGGGCGCCGGGTGACGGTAGATCTCGGACTCGCCGTCGCCCTCCTGCGTGTAGTAGATCCAGTCGCCCCTCGGGCTCCAGCGGGCGCCGGTTCCGTCGCGGGTGAGCCGGATCTGGGGGCCGCCGGCCGACGACGTCACCAACAGACCGCCCGACCGCCCCGTCTGCTGACTCATGCTCTCGAACACGATCATGGAGCCGTCGGGCGAGAAGCCGGGGACCTGGACGTAGGCGGTACCCGCGGAGACCCGGCGCGGCGTGCCGCCGTCCACGGGCACGATGAAGATCGCCTGCGTACCGTCGCGCCCCGAGTCGAATGCGACGAAGCGGCCGTCCGGCGAGAAGACGGGATCGTCGTCGGGCGCGGGGTCGTGGGTCAACTGCTTCTCTTCCCCGCTCTCGAGGTCCAGCAGCCACAGGTCGCGATTGCCGCTGCGCTCGGACGCGAAGACGAGCCGCTTGCCGTCGGGCGACCAGGCGTGGAAGAAGTCATCGGCCTTGTTCTTCGTGATGGGGTGGGACTTCTTGGAACGCAGGTCCATGAGGTAGATGTCGCTGTTGCCGTGCTCGTCGGACTGGTAGGCGATGGTCTGGCCGTCCGGCGAGAAGCGGGGCCAGCCCTCGCTCGCCTTGGTGTGCGTGAGGCGCGTGGCCTCGCCACCGCTCGCCCCCATCGTCCAGAGGTCGCCGTGCACGGCGAAGATCAGCCGCGTGCCGTCGGGGCTGACGTCCACCTGCTCCGGGCCCTTGGTGATGACGCGCTCCTCGATGCCGCTGTGGCGGTTGTCGCTGCGGATCACGATCGGGAGCGGCTTGGCCACCGGCTTCTCGGCCGTGAGATCGGTGATGCAGATGCGCCCGCCCTTCTCGAAGACCAGCGTCTTGCCGTCCCAGCCGAGATCGGGCCGAAGGATGTTCTGGTCGAAGGCGGTGACCTGGCGACGCTTGCCTCCTTCCGCGGGGCGGGCGTAGACGTTCGCGACGCCGTTCTCCTCCGCGACGAAGTACAGGGTCTTGCCGTCCGGGGAGTAGAAGGGGTAGCGCTCGTTGCCTTCGGTGTTCGTGATCTCCTGCGGGAGGGCGCCCGGTTCGGTGACCTTGTACAGGTCGAAGTTCGCGCCGCCCTCGTAGCCGTTCCAGTAGATGTCCACGAAGCCACGCGCGTAGACGACGCCCTTGCCGTCCGGGTGGTACGAGCCGTCGCGTCCTCCGTCGGTGGTCACCGGGCGGGGTGTGCCTCCGTCGAGAGGCACCTCGTAGAGGTCCATCCCGTCGAGGCTGGGGGAGCGGGCCGTCATGAAGAGCAGCCGCTTGCCGTCGGGCGACCAGTCGCAGAGGATCTCGGGCCCCCCGTGGAAGGTGACGCGCTTCGGAACGCCGCCTTCGATGCCCACGACGAAGATGTCGTAGCCCCCGTCGCGTCGCGAGCTGAACGCGACCTGCTTCCCGTCCGGGCTCACGCGGGGCAGCGTGTCCTGGGCCTCGTGGATCGTGAGGCGCCGTGCGATGCCCTTGCCGTCGGTCGGCGCGATCCAGATGTCGCCGCGGTAGTCGAAGACGACGGCGGCGTTGTCCGGGGTGAGGGAGGGATACCTCAGTCCCTGCGTCGGGGCGTCGTCGGCCGCGGCCACGCGCGGGAAGGCCAGGAGGGCCGAGACGAGGAGGAGGGTCGCGACGACGGCGTTACGCATGGAGACCTCACGAGCCCCGCGGGGAAGAGCGGAGCCGGGGAAGGAGGGGTGGCAAGGCGCCGATGGTACCGCCGGAGGAGGTCTCGTCCGCATCCTGGCCTGCACGACCCACGAACGGACGTTGCATCGCGCGGCCCCTGTACGCCTCTCGCGCCCGGTGCCGGCGTTGCTCGTCCTCGCCCGTTCGCGGGTCGTGCAGGCTAGTCGTCGTCCCGGCGGCGGGCGGCGATGCTGTTGAGGAATTCCTCGTTCGTGGGGTACTGCTCCAGCTTCTGGATCAGGAGCTGCATGGCGTCCACGGGACGGACCCGGTTGACGACGCGCCGGAGCATGTAGACCTTCTCGAGGAAGGAGGGCGGAAGGAGTTTCTCTTCCTTGCGGGTGCCCGACTTGTTGACGTCGATGGCGGGCCAGATGCGCTGCTCGGCGAGCTCGCGGTCGAGGACGAGCTCCATGTTGCCGGTGCCCTTGAACTCCTCGAAGATCACCTGGTCCATCCGGGACCCCGTCTCGATGAGAGCGGTCGCGACGATGGTCAGCGACCCGCCGTACTCCACCTTTCGGGCGGCCCCGAAGAACGCCTTCGGACGCTCCAGGGTCCGCGAGTCGATGCCCCCGGAGAGCGTGCGCCCTCCCCCCCGCTGGAGGAGGTTGTACGCCCGCCCCAGGCGGGTCAGGGAGTCCATCAGGATCACGACGTTCCGCCCCGTCTCGACGAGACGCTTGGCCTTCTTGAGGACCGTCTCCGTGACGCGCACGTGGTTCTCGGGGGGCTTGTCGTTCGTGGAGACCGCCACTTCGCCCCGCGTGGCGCGGCGCATCGCCGTGGCCTCCTCGGGACGCTCGTCCACCAGGAGGATGAGCAGGTACGCATCCGGGTGGTTGGTCTGCACCGCCTGGGCGATCTTCTGGAGGATCATCGTCTTGCCGGCGCGCGGCGGGGACACGAGCAGCGAACGCTGGCCGAAGCCGATCGGGCAGAGCATGTCGATGATGCGCAGGGTGATGTCGTCGGTGCCGGTGGTGAGGTCGATGCGCTCCTCGGGGTCGATCACCACGAGGTCGTCCCACTTGGCCGCCTTGTGGTAGAGGTGCGGCGCGAGACCGCAGATCGAGGTCGGCTTGACGAGCTGCGGGTTCTGGCCCTTGCGCTTGGGCGGGCCGACTTCGCCGTCGGCGATCACGCCGTCGCGCATGCCGTACTGGCGGAACAGGGACGGCGCGACGTAGGCGTCGTCGGGATGCGACGCGTAGCCGTTGGAGGGACTTCGGAGGAACCCGTGGCCGTCCCGGGTCGCATCGAGGACGCCCATCTCGTAGAGCCGGTCCATGGAGGGGGGCTCGAACGGCTCGTCCGGCTCGGGGGGCGAGACCTCCTCGTCCCGGGCGCCGTACGGGAGGCCCGAGTCGTCGAAGGCGGGCGCCTCGGTCGTGGTCGCCGCGCTACGGCCGCGACCGCGGCCTCCGCGCCGGCGCCGCCGGCGGCGGCTGCTGGGATTGGAACCGGAGGCGTTGCCTTGCTCGGTCATGAGGATGATCCCCGCTGGGTGCAGGGAATGGACCCTGCTGCCTGGATGGAAGGTCCTCTCGGGGAGGCCGGCGGTACCGCATGGCACCAACGCCCCCTTGGGCCGGGTTCCCACGCAAGGCGGGACGCGACGACCGGCGTCGAACGGCAATCCGGCTGGGTACGCCGGCGTGCCCGATCCCCACCCGGGAAGACCTCCGTACGTCCGGGAGTCTACCGCTTCCCGAGGGCGTTGCAACGAATCCCCCCCCGTCGGGAAAGGCCCGCCGCCCCGGCGAAGCCTTCGGTCGGCTCCTCCACAGGCTACCCTGTGCCGCTTGCGCGGCCTCCCTCCGGACGGTCCGCGCGGGAGCCGCCCCCATGGACGTCAAGGTCGAAAATCTCGGTCCCTGCCGGAAGAAGGTCGCCGTCACCATCCCCGTGGAGGCGGTGAAGGAGGAGTACGACCGCCAGTTCCAGGAGATCAACGACACGATCGTCTACCCGGGGTTCCGCAGGGGACACGCGCCCCGGTCCCTCCTCCAGAAGCGCTTCGCGACCAGCCTGGGCAAGGAGGTCAAGGAGAAGCTCGTCCAGGGAGCCATCGAGAAGATGGTGGAGGACAAGACCCTCGCGCCCATCGAACCGCCGCAGGTGGACCTCGAGAGCCTCGAGGTGGACGAGGAGGAGCCGTTCGGCTTCGACTTCGAGGTCCTCACCAAGCCGGAGTTCGAGACCCCGACGTGGAAGGGCCTGGCGATCGAGGCCGAGCCGATCGCCGTCTCCGAGACGGAGGTCGAGGCGGCCGTCGAGGACCTCCGTCGCCGCGAGGCACGCCTCCACACCGTCGAGGACGCCGAGGTGGCCGAGGGGGACGTGCTGATCCTCGACTGGCGGGCCCGGGACGGCGACAGCATCGTGGCCCAGGACGACAACGCCTACGCGGTGTGCGGGCGGGGGGTCATCGGCGGCTTCGTGGCCGAGCAGGTGGACCAGGCGCTCCGCGCCCAGAAGGCCGGGGCGAAGGCCGAGCAGGCGGTGACCGTCGTGGAGGACGACCCCCGGGAGGAGCTCCGCGGGAAGGAGCTCCAGCTCGAGGTGACGCTCAAGTCGATCCAGCGGCCCGTCCTCCCGGAGATCGACCAGGCGTTCCTCCGCAAGTACGACTTCGACGACGTCGAGGAGTTGCGTGAGGACGTCGGGAAGCACCTCCGGCGCGGGGCCGAGCGCGCTCGCAACCGGCAGATCGAGGCGGATCTGCTCGACCGGCTGATCGATGGCGTCGAGATCTCCTTGCCCGAAGAGTACGTGGAGCGCGAGCTCGCGCACTGGGCGCAGCGGAGGCGCAGCGAGGCCGAGATGGAGAGCGTCGAGACGGACGAGATCCAGAAGAAGCTGGACGCGGAACGCAAGGACGCCAAGACGGCCGTCGAGAAGGACATGCGGATCTACTTCCTCCTCGACCGCATCGCCGAGGAGGAAGACCTCCGTGTGGCGGACAAGGAGGTGCTCCAGGTCATCCAGGGCATCGCCCAGGCCTACGGCCGCCCGGAGGAGGAGGTCCTGGCCTCCTACCGGGACCGGGGCCGCATCTCCGAGCTCCGGGACCAGATCCGGCACCGCAAGGCACGCGAACTGATCCGCCGGCACGCCGAAGTGACCGAAAAGGAGAAGGCATGAGCGATTCCACCGGCAGCAGCGTCGGGGACGGCGCACCCCGAAGCGCGGTCATCCCCTTCCCGACGATCATCGAGCGCACCGGCCGCGGAGAACGCCAGTACGACATCTGGAGCCGGCTCCTCGAGGACCGGATCATCTTCCTCGGCACTCCCATCAACGACGACGTGGCGAACATCGTCATCGGGCAACTCCTGTTCTGCCAGAAGACCGACCGGAACCGCGATGTCCACCTCTACATCAACAGCCCCGGAGGGCTGATCAGCTCGGGTCTCGCCATCTACGACACGATGCAGTACGTCTCCTGCCCCATCGAGACCGTGTGCATCGGGAGCGCCCTGAGCATGGCCGCCGTCCTGCTCGCGGCCGGCTCGCCCGGCAAGCGATGGGCTCTCCCCAACGCCCGCGTGATGATCCACCAGCCCTGGGGCGGCGTGCAGGGCACCGCCGCGGACATCGAGATCGAAGCGGAGGAGATCCTGGCGAATCGCCACCTCCTCAACGAGATCCTGGCCCAGCACACGGGCCGGCCCGTGGAGGAGATCGCCCACGACACGGAGCGCAACAAGTACCTCTCGGCCACCGAAGCCAAGGAGTACGGGCTGATCGACGACGTGGTCGAGCCCCTGCGCAAGGACGCCGAGAAGGACTGATCGCCCCCCCCCTCCCCCGAGGGGGACGGGGGGGTCCAGTCGAAGGGCCGAACGTCCGATTTTCCGGAGTGCCGGCAGGGCCTGCGAGCAGGGCTAGACTACCCCTGAGCGGCAGCTCCCGGGGGACGGCCCCCCGCATCGAAGGAGATGGAGACGAACGCATGACGTCGAGGCGCGGCCCCGTCGAGAAGTGCACGTTCTGCGGGAAGAGTCGCCACAGCGTGGAGAGCCTGATCGCGGGCCCCCCCGGCATCAACATCTGCAACGAGTGCGTGGAGCTCTGCAACACGATCCTGCTCGAGGAACAGAAGCGGTCCGGACGGACGCCGCGCCGACGCCGGACCCGCATCGACGACGCCACCCTTCCGCCGCTCCTGTCCGAGCCCGGGGCCCTCAAGACACCCCGCGAGCTCCTCGCCTTCCTCGACGAGTACGTGGTGGGCCAGGAGCGGGCGAAGAAGACCCTCGCCGTCGCCGTCTACAGCCACTACCGGCGGGCCATCTTCGGCGCGGACTCGGACGTCGAGCTGGACAAGTCCAACATCCTCCTCGTGGGGCCGACGGGCAGCGGCAAGACGCTCCTGGCGAGGACGCTGGCCCGCATCCTCGACGTGCCCTTTGCCATCACGGACGCCACCACCCTCACCGAGGCGGGCTACGTCGGGGAGGACGTCGAGAACATCCTCCTGAAGCTCCTCCAGGCGGCGGATTTCAACCGCGAGCGCGCCGAGTACGGGATCGTCTACATCGACGAGATCGACAAGATCAACCGCACCACGCAGAACCCGTCCATCACCCGGGACGTGAGCGGCGAGGGCGTCCAGCAGGCCCTGCTCAAGATCATGGAGGGCACGGTCGCCAACGTACCGCCGCAGGGCGGGCGGAAGCACCCCGAACAGCAGTACATCCAGATCGACACGGAGCACGTCCTCTTCCTGTGCGGGGGAACCTTCTCCGGCCTCGAGGACATCATCGGCCGGCGGACCGGCAAGAGCCTGCTCGGCTTCGGGCGGGGCATGGGGGACGCCATGGAGTTGGAGGCGCAGGAGCGCGCCCACCTCCTCCGCCAGGTCCGGCCGCACGACCTGATCGAGTTCGGGATGATCCCCGAGTTCGTCGGACGTCTGCCCGTCGTGACGACGCTCGACCCGCTGGGCCGCATGGAGATGGTCCGGGTCCTGGAGGAGCCGAAGAACGCCCTCATCCGCCAGTTCCAGCAGATCTTCGCGATCGAGAACGCGACGCTGGAGGTGGACGCGGACGCGATGCTCGCCGTCGCGGACATCGCGCTGGAGAGGGAGACCGGCGTGCGAGCCCTGCGATCGATCCTCGAGGAGTTGCTTCTCGAGACCATGTTCGAGTTGCCGGAGGCCCCCAACGGGTCGGTGTACCGGTTGACCAAGGACGTCGTCGAGGGCCGCCAGCCCCTGCGCGGCGTGCAGAAGCGCCGCAAGACCGGCAGTTGAGGCGTGGTCCGGCCGCCTCGCCCCTTCCTCTCGGGTCTGGAACCGGAGGAGATCGAGCGACTCGTCGTCTCCCTGGGACAACCGGCGTACCGCTCCCGGCAGATCATCCACGCCATCCACGCCGCCGCGCGGCTGGATCCCGCGGCGATGACCGCCCTCCCGGCACCGTTTCGGGAGCGGTTGGCCGCGGCCGTCGTCGCGCCGGCCACGCGTTGGGTGGAGGAGGAGACGGCCGAGGACGGCACGACCAAGCTGCTGCTCGGCCTCGTCGACGGACGGCACGTGGAGACGGTCCTGATCCCCGAGGCCCGACGCCGCACGGTCTGCGTGTCCACGCAGGTGGGCTGCCCCATCCGCTGTGTGTTCTGCGCTTCGGGCGTCGGCGGTCTGGTGCGCAACCTCGAGACGGCGGAGATCGTCGAGCAGCCCCTCCACGTCCAGGCGCGGATCGGCGCCCGCCCTACCCACGTCGTGATCATGGGCATGGGCGAGCCCCTCCTCAACCTCGAGAACCTCGCGCGGGCCGTCCGGTGGTGGGTCCGCCCAGAGGGGTGGGGACTGTCGCCCCGGCGGATCACGGTCTCCACCGCCTCGACGGCGCACCTCGTGGAGGCGCTCCTGGAGGCGGACCTGGGCGTGAATCTGGCCGTGTCGCTCCACGCGCCGGATGACGAGACGCGCCACGCCCTCGTCCCCACGAGTCGGCCGGGGCGCACGGAAGAACTGGTCGCCGCGGCCGCCCGCTACGCCCGGGAGACGGGCCGGGACGCGACGGTCGAATACGTGTTGGTGGAGGGCACGAACGACCGCCCGGAGCACGCGCGACGGCTGGCGACCCTCGTCCGGGGGCGCCACCTCCACGTCAACCTGATCCCGCTGAATCCCGTCGGCCACCGGCCCGACCTCCGGGCTCCGTCCGGCGTGGTCGCGAGGGCCTTCGCGGAGCGACTGCGGTCCGCGGGCGTGTCGTCCACGCTGAGGACGCGCCGAGGCGAGGACATCCACGCCGCGTGCGGGCAGCTCGCGATGGAGCGCGCGGTCGGGGGCAGGGACGCGCGGCCCGGTTCGGCGCCCCGGGTCGAGGTACCCTGATGTCGAGCGCCGAGCGGGCGCCCGGGGGACCCGACATGACCGCCAGCCTTCGCACCGTCGCGACGTTCGCCGTTCTCGTGGGACTCACCGCGGGAGCGTCCTACGCCGAGGATCCCCCCGCCGACGCCATCGCCTTCCTCCGGGACCTGCCCAAGGCCTACGCCCTGGCGAAGGAAGAGGGCAAACCCCTGATGATCTGCATCAACTCGCGCAAGGTGGACCGCGAAGGCCGCCTCGAGCCCGCGGCCCGGGAGCTTCGCGAACACACCTACAAGGCACCGGTGATCGTCGAGCTGTCGAAGAAGTTCGTCTGCGCGTTCCTGACCGCGGAGAGCACCTCGGACGACTTCGGCGAGCTGCGCACGCACTACCAGATCGACGGCCTGATCGTGTCGCCGCAGCACATCTTCGCGTATCCCGACGGCAAGCTCATCTTCCGCGAGGAGTTCTGGCCGTACGGTACGGGCGACGGCTCCGTCAGCGCTCTCAAGAGCATGATGGAGCGCGCCCTCGCGAAGGACCGGGCTCGCCGGGGCGACACGACGACCCCGGGTCCCTCCACGGAGGAAGCCGGGCCCGGGACCGCTCCCGGTGCGGACCCGTTGGGGCCCGTACCCACGGATCCCGAGGCTCGCCAGCGCTGGATCGAGACGCAGTTGCAGTCGGCGCGAAGCCCGGACGCCGAGCGGGCGCGCGTGGCCCTCAATGCGCTGCTGGACGCGGACACGGACGGCACGATCCTTCCCCGCATCCTGGAGCTGCTGGAGGCGGAGAAGAAGAACCCGCCGGTCCTCGTCGAGATCGTGCGGGCACTCGGCCGCCCGGGCCTGGAAGCCGCCCGCGAGCCCGTCGAGGACTTCCTGAAGCACAAGGACGGTGCGCTGCGCGGAACGGCCGCGGTCAGCCTGGAGTACATCGGTAGCCCCGAGTCGGTGGGCGCGCTCATCCGGCAGGCGTCCCGGGAGGACGACGAGGCGATCGCGAACCACGTCTACCGCGCTCTGGGACGATGCGGGCACGACGACCACCGCGCGCAGCGCACGCTGCTCAAGCACGTGCAGGCCTCCAAGAGCAACTTCGCCTCCTACGGACCGATCATCGGTCTCGCGTACTGCGAGGGCGAGAAGTCGGTCGTGCGTGAGGTGGAGAAGCTCGTCAAGAAGGAAGGCGTCGGCGGGGGCCGGCGCGGGGGCTGGCGGGGCGGCGGCAAGCGCGCCCTGCTGACGTGGTGCCTCTCGGAGATCGGCGAGGAGAAGTCGGCGACCTTCATCCGCGAGGAGATCATGCCGTCCGTCGGCGAGAGCCAGTGGAGCGCGCGCATCCTCGATTTCTACGACGCCGCCGCCAAGGTGCTGGAGGGCGATGCGAGCGCCAGGAGCACGGTGGAAGGAGGGGTCCAGTTCGCGATCGGCGGCGGCGGGGGCCGGTCCGGAGGCAGGGGTGGCCCGGGAACGCCGGCCGAGCCCCGGCCGCGCCTCGACGACGATGCGCGCAAGTTCCGCGAGGTCCGCGGGTTCACGCCGAAGGGCGAGTTCTCGGGCGGGTAGCCCCCGCAGGGGGGGCCGGGTGTCCGTCCGCCCCGTACACTCTCCCCCCGGATGCACGCCACCAAGGGACCGCTCGTCTGGATCGACCTGGAGATGACGGGGCTGGATCCCGATCGATGCCACGTCCTCGCGATCGCGACCGTGGTGACCTCCCCCGATCTGGACGTCCTGGCCGAGGGGCCGGACCTCGTGCTCCACGCGTCCGAGGAGCAGATCGCGACCTGCTCGGACTGGAGCCGCGAGCAGTTCACGAAGTCCGGCCTCCTGGAGAGGGCCCGGGCGTCGACGGTGAGCGTGGCCGAGGCGGAGGAGCGGACCCTGGCCTTCCTGGTCGAACACGTCGAGGACCACGCGGCGCCGCTCTGCGGCAACTCCGTCCACACGGACCGCGCCTTCCTGTGGCGGCACATGCGCCGCCTGCACGAATTCCTCCACTACCGGAACGTGGACGTGTCCACCTTGAAGGAGGTGCTCCGTCGCTGGTATCCGGCGTCCTGGAATCCGCCGGCGAAAGCGGGCCGGCACGAGGCGCGAAGCGACGTGCTGGAGTCCATCGAGGAACTGCGGTACTACCGGGAGACGTTCCTGCGCGCCCCCTCCAGCGAAGGCCGACTCTCCTTCGGACACATCGAGATCCCCTGTTCCGACGTGGGTCGGAGCGCGGCCTTCTACCGGGACGCCCTCGGCTTCCGCCAGACCGCGGAACAGGGCCCCTACCGGTGGATGGAGCGGGACGGCCTCGAGGTCCTGCTGCGGCCGGACGGAGGCAGCCACGGGCTCGTGTTCTACACGGGCGATCCCGAGAATCTGGCCGAGGAGATCCGCGGACGCGGCCTCGCCGTGGAACGCCGGGGGAACGGCTACCACCTCGAGGATCCGGACGGCTACGACATCCAGATGGTCGATCCGACCGAGGACCACTCGCAACCGGCCCGATAGGAATCTATCGCGAGCTGTGCTGGAGGTAGTCGGCCAGGCACTCCGCCAGCACGCGGTAGAGGCGGGTGGACCAGATCGGCTCCTCGTGCTGCATCCGGAGGATGTCCTCGCGCCCGAGCTCCAGCACGCGGGACGGCTTGGCGGCCCGAACGGTTCCCGCGCGCGGCATGTCGAGGAGGAGGCCCATCTCGCCGACGGAGTGGTTGGGGCCGATCCGCGCGAGTTCGTCGCCCCCGCGCTCGACGGCCAGTTCCCCTTCCATGACGAGGACGAGGGAGATCGAGGGTCCGCCTTCCGTGAAGATGATCTGGTCCACCTCCAACTCGTGGACCACGCCGAATCGCTGGAAGGCCTTCCAGGCGGCCTCGTCCAGCCGCCAGTAGAGCCGGGGGAAACGGTCGTCCAACGACTTCCACTCGCGTTCGGTCATGCGGCTCACTCCCACTCGATGGTCGACGGTGGCTTCGTGGAGACATCGTAGACCACGCGGTTCACCCCGCGCACTTCGTTGATGATGCGGTTGCTCATCCGGGTCAGGAGCGGCTTGCCGAGATCCGCCCAGTCGGCGGTCATGGCGTCCGTGCTCTCGACGGCCCGCACGGCGATCACGTGCTCGTAGGTCCTCTCGTCCCCCATCACCCCCACCGTCTTGACGGGCAGGAGGACGGCGAAGTACTGCCAGAGCCGCCGCTGGACGCCCTCGCGCTCGATCTCGCCCCGCACGATCGCGTCGGCCTCGCGAAGCACCGCGAGGCGTTCCGGCGTGACCTCGCCGGCGATCCGCACGGCCAGGCCCGGGCCGGGGAAGGGCTGGCGGTCCACGATGGCGTCCGGGACACCGAGCTCGCGTCCGATGGCCCGCACCTCGTCCTTGAACAGGTGACGAAAGGGCTCGAGCAGCTCGAAGCCCAGCTTCTCCGGCAGGCCGCCCACGTTGTGGTGCGTCTTGATCGTCACGGAGGGCCCGCCGAACGCGGAGTGCGACTCGATCACGTCGGGGTAGAGCGTCCCCTGCGCGAGCCACCGCGCGTTCTCCACGGACCGCGACTCCTCTTCGAAGATGTCGATGAAGCGGTGTCCGATGCGCCGCCGCTTCTCCTCGGGGTCCGTCACCCCGGCGAGGTCCGCGAGGAACACCGCCCCGGCATCGACGACCCGGAGCGGGATGTGGAACCGCTCGCGGAAGGCTCTCTCCACCTCCCCGACCTCGTCCTTCCGGAGCAAGCCGTTGTCCACGAAGATGCAGGTGAGGCGCTCCCCCACCGCCCGGTGGATCAGCACGGCGGCAACGCTCGAGTCCACGCCGCCCGACAAGCCGCAGATCACGTGTTCGTTCCCACCGACGGTCCGGCGGATGGCCTCGGTGGCCTCCTCGACGAAGGCGCTCATGCGCCAGTCTCCGTCGGCGCCGCACACGTCGTAGAGGAAGTTCTGCAGGATGTCCGAACCGCGCGGCGTGTGGGTCACCTCGGGGTGGAACTGCACGCCGTAGAGGTGCCGCGCGGGATCGTGGATGGCGGCGTACGGCGCGTTCGTCGTGGACGCGATCGCCTCGAAGCCGGCCGGCGGTCGCTCGACCCGGTCCCCGTGGCTCATCCAGACGTCGAGCTGCGGCCCGAGACCCGCGAAGAGGTGGTCCCCCCCTCGCGCACGTGGATGCGGGCCGGGCCGTACTCGCGTTCCACGGCCGCGCCCACGTCCCCGCCGAGCAGGGCCGTCATCAGCTGCATGCCGTAGCAGATCCCCAGGATCGGGGTGCCCTGCTCGAAGAGGGCCGCGTCCACCTTGGGAGATCGGGGGTCGTAGGCGCTCCACGGGCTTCCCGACAGGATCACCCCCTGCGCCTCCTTCACGCGCGCCGGCGTCACGTCCGGCATCACGATCTCCGCGTAGCACCGGTGCTCGCGCACGCGACGCGCGATGAGCTGCGCGTACTGGCTGCCGAGATCGACGATCAGGAAGCGCTGGTGGCTCACGACTGCTCCGCGAGGTAGTTGGGCGCCTCCCGCGTGATCTGGACGTCGTGCGGGTGGGACTCGTGCAGGCCGGCCAGGCTCACCCGGCAGAACCGCGCGCGCGTCCGGAGTTCCTCGATGGAGTGGCAGCCGACGTACCCCATCCCGCTGCGGATCCCGCCCACGATCTGGTGGACCAGGTTCGCGACGGGTCCCTTGTAGGGGACGCGCCCCTCGATGCCCTCCGGAACGAGCTTGTCGCGCTCGGTGACGTCGCCCTGGCTGTAGCGGTCCGCGCTGCCGGCCATCATGGCCCCGATGCTGCCCATGCCGCGGACCGACTTGAAGGTCCGCCCCCGGTAGTAGATGACCTCGCCCGGGCTCTCCTCGACGCCGGCCAAGAGGCTCCCCAGCATGACCGAGTGCGCCCCCGCCGCGAGCGCCTTCACGACGTCGCCGCTGTACCGGATCCCCCCGTCGGCGATGATCGGAACGTCGGTGCCCTCGAGGGCCTTCGCCACCTCGAAGATCGCGGTCAACTGCGGCATCCCGGCACCGGCCACGACCCGAGTGGTGCAGATCGAGCCCGGACCGACGCCGACCTTGACGGCGTCCGCCCCCTCGTCCACGAGGGCGCGCGCCGCGTCCGCGGTGGCGATGTTGCCGGCGACGACGTCCACGTTGGCGTGGGCCCGCTTGAAGCGGCGCAGGGCTTCCACGACGTTCTGGGAGTGACCGTGCGCGGTGTCGATGACGATGATGTCGACGTGCGCGTCCACGAGGGCGTCCACCCGCTCGTCGTCGAAGACGCCGACCGCGGCCCCGACGACGAGTCGCCCCTTGGGGTCGAGGTTGGCCGAGGGGTACCGGTCCAGGTTGTCCATGTCGCGGATCGTGATGAGCCCGCGGAGTCGCCGTTCGTCGTCCACGAGCAGGAGCTTCTCGACCTTCGCCTGACGGAGGATCTCCCGCGCGTCGTGCAGGTCCGTGGTCGGCGGCGCGGTCACCAGGCCCTCCGAGGTCATCACCTCGGAGACCTTGGGATCGCCCTCCACGAAGCGCAGGTCGCGGGTGGTGAGGATGCCGACGACGTGATCGCCGCTCTCGACGATCGGGATGCCGGAGATGCGATGGACGTTCATCAGCTCCCGGGCCCGGCCGAGCGGCGCGTCCGGCGGGAGCGTGACGGGGTCGGCGATCACGCCGTTGACGCTCCGCTTCACGCGCTGCACCTGCAGGGCCTGCTCCGCGGGCGAGACGTTCTTGTGGATGACGCCGAGAGCGCCCAGGCGGGCGAGGGCCACCGCGAGGTCGCTCTCGGTGACGGTGTCCATGGCCGCCGAGATGATGGGCACGTTGAGCGGCACGTGCCGGGTGATCCGCGTGCGCACGTCGGCGTCCGCGGGGACGACATCGCTGTACGAAGGAACCAGCAGGACGTCGTCGAAGGTGATGGCTTCACCGAGTAGACGTGTTTCCATGCCGCACTCTATCCTGCACGACCCACGAACGAACGTGGAATCGCGCGGCCCCGGCACGCATCTCGCGCCCGATGCCGGCGTTGCTCGTCGTCGCCGACCCTACGGGGTCGCCTCCTCCTCGCGCCTTGCCCTCGAACCCGAGCTCCGCACCAGGACGCCCCGTGGACGGGAAACGGGGATCTCCGGTCGGCGTAGCCCCCGAGGGGACCGTGACTTCCGGCTGTCCCGTCGCGCGCTTCGCGGGCAGTGCAGGCTAGGACCCGCTCGGGGCGGCGACGAGTTTCCGGGTGCGCGAGGCCAACAGCAACGCGAGATCGGCGAGGAGCAACAGGGCCGCGAGGAGGAGCAGGGCCCGGCGGGTCCGCGGGCCCTCGTCCGTCGGGGTCGCTTGCGGCGAGGGCAGCGGCGCGGCGGCACGGACGGGCGCGACGCGCCACGACGGGTCCACGTCCACGAAGGCCGTCCGGGCGACCACGCCGCGGTCCGTCGTGATCTCCACCCGGCCCCGCGCGCCGGCGGGCACGCGAAAGCCCTCTCCCTCGGGCGCCAGGACCGCCTCGCGGGTCCGCCCCCCCCACGCGATCCGCGCGTCGGGGCCCCCGGGGAGGGGCGCCTCGGGGCGGAGGGCGTCGCCGGGGCGGAGGAAGGGCGGCAAGGGCGCCCGCCGCGCCCGGGCGAGGTCGAGGACGGCGTTTCTCACCAGCAGGGGGAAGGCCGCGCGGACGGGGAGGTCGCTGGCCTCGGGATCCAGGCCGAGGACGATGTAGCGAACGCCGTCCCTCTCCCCCCGGGCGAGGACGGCGCGGCCCTCCGCCGTGGCCAGGGACCGGACGCCGTCCCCGCGGACCGGCTGCCCGCGCCCGACGTAGGCACCGGCCAGGTCCACGTCGAGGAGGAGGGGGTCGTCGGGCTCGACGCGCCAGACGAGCGGTTCGTCCACCGGCGGAAGGACCTCGAAGGGCAGATCCCCGCCGAGCGGCGCGAGGAACAGCCAGGCGCCGGGGCGCAGCGCCCCGTCGGGGAGCGGCGTGCCGTCCACGATCACCACGTCCCTCGGCGAGGCCCGGGCCAGGTCCTCGGGGCGGACGGTCCCCGAGGCCGCCAGGTCGATGCGGTCGCCCATGGCCTCGACGGCCGCACGCACGTAGGGGCGGGGCGCCCCGTCCCGGACGATCAGCACGGACGGGCGGGCGGGGTCGGGGAGGCGAACGACGAGGGCATCGTCGCGGGCCCAGGCGTCGCGGCCCTCCAGGCCCACCTCGAGCCACGCCCCGCCGCGCGGGGCCTGGACGTCGAACGAGGCGGCGGCGACCGCGCCGGGCGCCAGGTCGACGGAGCGCCGGAAGACCTCCCGGCCGTCCTGCCTCGCGACGAGCACCCGCGCGACGGGCTCGGATGTCTCCGTGCGGAGGGACACCTCCACGGTGACCCGGGGGGGGGCCGTCCGGGAGCGGACCCCGAGGCCGACGAGGCCCTGGTCGTCCCGGGTCTCGCCCGCGCCGAGCAGGAGGACCGGCGGGCCGTCCTCCTCGGGGACCTCCAGCGGGCGGGCGGTCAGCACGACCACGCGGGCCGGACCGTCGCGCCGGGCCAGGGCCCGCGCGTCGTCGAGCGCGGCGGCGAGGTCTCCGCGGCCATCGGCGGGCGGACGGAGCGCGGCGGCGGCCAGGTCCGACGCGTCCCCCTTCCCCGGCGCGAGGAGCACCGTCGGAGCTTCCCGGGCCTCGAGGACGGCGGACCATCGCCACGACCGGGCCGCGCGCCAGGCCGCGGCCGCCTCCAGGAGATGGGCGCGCCGCGTCCGGCCGTCCGTCTCGCGCGCGCCCGTCGTGGCGTCGCCGTCCACGACGACCACGAGACCGTCGGCATGCCGCGTCGCAATGGCCGGCCGCGGGTCGCCCAGGGCGAGGGCCACCGCCGCGAGGGCCCCCGCCTGGAGCAGGAGCGACAGGATCTCGCGGAGGCGGCCGACGCCGCCCCCGGCGCGCCGGGCCCCCACGGCCTCCCTCAGGAGGGGAAGGAAGGGCACGACGACGCGCCGGCGGCGGTAGAGGTGGAGGAGCGCGAGCGGGACGAGGAGGAGCAACCCCCAGAGCGCTTCGGGGCGATGCAGCACGAGGTCCATGATCCGGCCGCTATCCCGTCAGCGCGAGCCGTTGGCGGAGGAGCTCGCGCAGGACGTCCCAGACGTCGCGCCGGGCGTCCACCCGGAGGTACGGGATCTCCCGCGACACGCACCAGCGCTCCAGACCGTGGAGGCCCGCGGTCCAGGCGCGGTGGACGCGCGCCGCCACGGCAGGGCTCACGTCCACGGCCAGGGTCTCGCCCGTCTCCCGATCCACCGCGAGCACCGAGCTTCCCACGGGGAGCCGCGCGTCGGCCGGGTCCACCACGTGGAGCGCGCCGACCTCCAGACCTCGGGCCCGGAGCAGCGCGAGCCCGCGGATCGCGCCGTTCTGGTCGAAGAAGTCGGAGACCAGGATCGCGAGCCCGCGCCGGCGGGTGGCGCCGAGGATGCGGGCGAGGTCGCGGGCGTGGTCGGTCGCGCCCCCGTGGTCCACGGCGACGAGGGCGTCGAGGAAGGAGGCCGCGCGGCCGCGCGACCGGAACGCCTCGAGCGGCGGCCGGTCGTCGGGCAGCGGCAGCCAGGAGAGACGCACGTGGTCGAGGTGCGTCAGGGCGAGGTAGCCGAGGGCGCCGGCGAGGCGCCGGGCGGCACGCGACTTCGCCCCCTCCATCGAAGGGCTGCGGTCGAGGGCGAGGAGCAGCTCGGCGCTCTCCTCCGCCTCGAAGCGCTTGACGACCAGGTCGCCGAGCCGGCCGTACACGTTCCAGTCCACGTAGCGGAGGTCGTCGCCCTCGGCATAGGGCCGATGATCGGCGAAGAGCCCGCTCGTACCGTGGCGACGACTCCGCCATTCGCCCTGGGACACGCCGCGGACCGAGCGCCGCCGCCGGATGTGCAGCCGCTCCAGGCGGCGCAGCTCGTCGGGCGTGAACAGCGCCTCCTTCACCGGTCCTCCTCGCGCCCGCCCACGAGATCGCGGAGCTTGTGGAAGTAGCGGCGGAGGTACTCGCGGTCCGCGGCCCCCACCCGTTCGTCGGCCATGGCTCGTTCGACGACGCGACGGAAGTCGCGAAGCGCGTCCTCGAGGGGGATGCGGGGGGGCGGCGCGAGCCCGGCGTCGGGATCCGGGACGGCCACGACCGCGTCCTCCTTGTGCACCGTGGGCGCGTCCTCGCGGACCAGGGGCTCCACGACCTCGGTGGGGCCGGGACCGGGAGGCGGCTTCGGCTCCTCGGCCTTTCGACCCTCGGGGCGTGGTTGCGGCTGCGGGGGCGGGGGCTCGGGAGGGGGCGGTTCGGGCGTCGGTTCCGGCTTGGGCGGCCCGGCCCCGCGTCCCCCGCCGCCGCCCTCTTCGATGAACACCTCGAGGTCGTTGCTCGGGAGGTCGGCCTCGAAGGGCCCCTCGCGCGGCACGAGACGCGCGCGGGCGACGTGGCGGCCGGGCGTGAGAGCCCCTTCGAGCGCGGCGACCCGCGGGAGGTCCAGATCCGTCTCGCGTACGTCCTCTCCCTTCGCGACGTCGAAGGGCCCGATCGGATGCGGTAGGTCGTCCCAGTCGAGCACGAGGTCCGTCCGGTAGTCCTCCGGCAGCGCGCGGTCGGTCCTCAGCCGGACGTGGAGCGTCAGGGGATGCTTCTCGGGATCCGGCGACGTGAGGAACAGACGCGCGTGCTCCCGCAGCCACCGATCGGCGTCGAACGCCTCCGTCGTCTCCTCGCGCGTGCCGGGAAGGGCGGCGTTCCCCCGGCCGGCGCCGTGGCGCTCGGCGAGCCCCGTGACGCCGAATCCGATCAGCGCGTCGGCGATCAGGAGGAGAAGGAGACCGAAGAGGAGGCGGCGCGGCGTGCGAAACGCCCGGGGCGTTCCCCGTCCCGGATCCAGGTCGCGGAGGCGCCCCGCCGTCTGGGCCCTGAGGAAGCTCGCGACCGGGCCGACTTCGACGCCGTGGCGGAGCGAGAGCGTCGTGTCGGCGGCGTCTCCCCAGGCGTGCTGGTCGTCGAGGCGCCGGGCCAGCGCCCGCGGCGGGGCGCGCGCCAGCAGCGGGGCCAGCCGGACCAGGAGGGGGTAGCCCAGGGCCAGGGCGGCGACGAAGAGCAGCGTGGGCCCCCACCGGCTCTCGAGCCGGTCGAACGGAGGCCAGGGCCCCAGGATGCGGCTCGCGACGGCGAGCGCGGCGATCAGCCCCAGGAAGAGCAGGTACCCCCACGCGAGGGCGCGGCGACTCCGCGTCCGGGCGTAACCCCGGCGGAGGCGGTACAGCTCCCGGAAGGCGGCATCCACCCCAGCAGCGTACCCCGTTGGGGGCGGTCGCGAAGCCGGTGTACCCTCCCTCGCCGTGCAGTACCTCGAGCGGTCCATCATCGCCTGGCTGGCCGTCCTCCTCGGGGCGTACTTCATCGCCCGCGCGGTGGCGAACAAGCGCGAGAAGGAGGCCCTGAAGGAGCTGCTCGGCCTCCAGATCGACAAGGTCAAGTTCTTCCGGAACTTCTTCATCAAGCGCCTGGAGGCGATGGTCGGCTGGTCGTTCATCCTGGTCGGTGTCGGCATCCACATCTACGTGCTGATCCGCCGGGCCCAGCAGTCCACGGCACAGAACGACCCGCAGGAGGCGCTCTGGAACGCGCTCACCTACCTCGGCATCGCGGTGCTGGCGATGGTGGCGATCACCGTCCTGATGCACTGGATCTGCTCGTACTTCAGCCGGCGCATCTTCATCGACCTCCTGGCCTACCTGATGGCGCGCTACGACTACCGACTGGAGGACGACCCGGCGCTCCTCAAGCAGATCGGCGAGATGCTCCAGATCCGCCAGGGCCCGGACGACACGGTCCAGACGTACACCCACCGGATCGAGGAGGGCCTCCGCCTGCCCGACGTCTCGGAACGTCTGCGGCAGCGGGGCAAGCTGCCGTAGTCCGGTCGCTACAGGGCGGCGAGGTTCCTGTCGAGGAGGGCGAGCTGGGCCTTCAGCTCGTCCACCCGCTCGCGCTCCGCGGCCACCACCGCCTCGGGGGCCCGCTCGAGGAACTTCGGGTTCTGGAGCTTCTTCTCCCCGCCGGCGATCCGCTGCGTGAGCTTCTCGCGCTCCTTCTCGAGCCGCGCCCGCTCCTTGGCGGGATCGAGCACGTCGCCCAGGAAGATCTCCATCTCCTCGAAGACCTGCGTCGCGGCGCCGTCCGGCGGTGTCACCTGCGCGCCGATCTGGATGTCCGAGAGCTGGGCCAGCGCCTTCAGGAGGTGCGCCTGGCGACGAAGGCCCGACGCGACGTCCGCCGGCGCGCGGATCGCCGCGGGCAGCGCCTTCCTCGGGGGGACGCCGTGCCGCGCCCGCAAGTCGCGGAGCCGGCGGACCGCGCCCCGCAGGCGTTCGAACTCCTCCTCCCGCGCGGGGTCCTCCCACTCGGGCGCCAGGGCGGGCCACGGCGCGTGGATCAACAGGCGGCTCGACGGCCACGCCTTCTCGATGCCTCGCTGGGGCGCCAAGAGCCCCAGCGTCTCCCACAGCGCCTCGGTGATGAACGGGACGAACGGATGAAGAAGGCGCAACACGCGGTCGAGGACGGCCGCCGTGGCCTGGCGCGCCACGTGGGCGTTCTCCGCGTCCTGCATGCGGGGCTTCACCATCTCCACGTACCAGTCGCAGAAGTCGTTCCAGAAGAAGTCGCGCGCGGTACCCAGGGCCGCCGACGGCGCGTAGGCCCCCAGTTGCGCGGTCACCTCGCGCACGGCGCGGGCCAGGCGCGAGAGGATCCACCGGTCCTCGTCGGCCAGATCCGAGGCCTGGAGGGGTCGGAACGGCAGCTCGTCGCCGAGGTTCAGGAACGCGAACCGGGCGGCGTTCCAGAGCTTGTTGCAGAAGTTGCGACCCGCGTCGAACCGGTCGCTGATCACCGTGGCCGCGGGGATGTCGGGCATCGTGCCCAGCACGTCGAACTCCCGACCGCAGTGCGTGCAGAGGTAGGTGAAGATCGTCCGCCCGTGGCTCGCCTCGGCCAGCTCGACGAGCTTCTCGCAGGCGGGGCAGGTCGCCTGGACGGGCAGCCGGACGTCCTGCATGCCGGTCTCGAGGTCGCAGATGAGGTACCGCATCGCGTCCGCGCCGTAGCGCTCGATGATGTCCACCGGGTCGATGCCGTTGCCCCGGCTCTTCGACATCGTGACGCCCTTGCCGTCGAGGATCTTGGCGTGCACGAAGCAGTCGGTGAACGGCACGTCGCCCGTGTTGTAGAGCCCGAACACGAACATCCGCGCCACCCAGAGGGTGATGATGTCCCGGGCTGTGATCAGGCACGATCCGGGGTAGTAGTACCGGAAGGCGTCCGGGTGGCCGTCCGTGGGACCCAGCGGCCGTTGATCGGGGCCCACCGGCGCCTTCGCCGGATCCGGCCAGCCCAGGGTGCTGTATGGCCAGCACGCGGAGCTGAACCAGGTGTCCAGCACGTCGGGATCCTGGAGGAGACCGGCGGCTTCGAGCGCCGGGCCGAACCGGGCGTCCGCGTCGGGATCGCGCGGGCACGCCTGGATCCCGTCGTCGGACATCCGCACGAAGAGCCGGTCTCCGGCCTCCTCGGCGAGGGCGTCGAGGGCGCGACGAGCTTCGGGCGTCGCGTCCCCGGCGCGGACCCATACCGGGATGCGGTGCCCCCACCAGAGCTGGCGGCTGATGCACCAGTCCCGCTTCTCCGAGAGCCACGCCACGTACTGGCTCGCGTAGCGCGGGGGATGGAACGCCAGCGCCCTCCCGGTCGCGGTCGTCCGGTTCCCGGAAGCCGCGTCGATCGCCGCCTGGGCGAGGCCGGGAGCGCGGAACTCGTTCGACGTCCCCCGCCCGCAGGGGACGCCGCCCGACACGTCGCCCATGCGCACGAACCACTGCTTGGACAGATAGGGTTCGACCGGGCTGCGGGAGCGCTCGGAGTGGCCGATCTCCACCTCGCGGTCCTCGACCTCGCCGAGAAGGCCGGCCTCCTGGAGGTCCTGGACCACGCGCTCGCGGGCCTCGAACCGGCCCATGCCCTGGTAGCCGCCGGCCTGGTCGTTCAGCGTCCCGTCCGGCGACAGGATGTTGATGATCCCGATGCGGTCCTGGTGCCGCTCCCAGACCTCGTAGTCGTTGGGATCGTGCGCCGGCGTGATCTTCACGCAACCCGTCCCGAGCTCCGGCTTGGCCCACTCGTCGAGGATGAGCGGGATCGGCCGGTCCAGGAGCGGGAGGAGCACCTGTCGGCCGTCCCGCGCCATCGCGACGAGACCTTCGAGCAGGGGCAGATGGGTCTCCCGGCGCGCCTCGAGGCGCTCGAGCTCCGCCGTCGCCGCGTCTCGTTCCCTGTCGGAGGCCCCGTCGAGGGCCGCCTGCGCCTGGGCGATGGCCGCCTCGAGCGCGGCCCTCGGGTCGGGATGGCAGGCCACCGCCACGTCGCCGAGCATCGTCTCGGGCCGCGTCGTGGCCACCGTCACGCGCGCGGGTTCGCCCGGCCGGGGATCGATGACGGGATAGTGCAGGTGCCAGAAGTGGCCCTGGACGGTCTCGTGGTAGACCTCGTCGTCCGAGACCGCCGTCTGCAGGTGGCAGTCCCAGTTCACGAGCCGGTCGCCGCGGTAGATGAGCCCGTCGCGGAAGAGCCGGAAGAAGGTCTCCCGCACGGCCACCGTGCACACGGGGTCCATGGTGAACCGCTGGCGCTTCCAGTCGGCCGAGCACCCCATCTCCTGCTGCTGCCGGATGATGCGGGCCTGGTACTCGTCCTTCCACGCCCAGATGCGCTGGACGAGGGCTTCGCGGCCGATGTCGTGGCGCGTCTTGCCCTCGATCTCGAGAAGCCGCTTCTCCACGACCGCCTGCGTCGCAATGCCCGCGTGGTCCGTGCCCGGCTGCCAGAGCGTGTTCTTGCCGCGCATCCGCTGCCACCGGACCAGCAGGTCCTGCATCACGTTGTCCATGGCGTGCCCCATGTGCAGGGCGCCCGTCACGTTGGGGAGCGGCATCATCACGACGTAGCGCTCTTCCGGTCCGCGGTCGTCGGGGATCGCGGCGAAGGCGTCCGCGTCGATCCAGAGACGGGAGATCCGCTCCTGGGTCGGCCCGGGCTCGTACGTCGTGGGCAGTTCGTGGCGCATGGCGTGGCCGTCTTCCGGAGGAGAACCGGGCAAGCTACCATGCGCGCGAGGAGACGCCATGAGACTCGCACCGCTCCTGCTCGTCGCCACCCTGGCGATCCCCGCGTCCGCCGGCGGCGGCGCCGAGCACCTGCACTGGCGCCGCACCTACGGCGAGGCCTTGCTCGAGGCGCGCATCCGCAACATCCCCGTCTTCGTGACGCGCCACAAGGACGAGTGCGGTCGCTGCGAGCGGCAGCGCCGGGCTGTGCTCGAGCAGTCGTCGTTCATCCGGTTTGCGAACGCGCACGTAATTCCCCTGGTCGCGCACAACGAGCGCCTGCACGACGAGGTCGAAGCGGTCGTGGACGGCGAGAAGGTCTGGCGCTGCCCCCTTATCCCGGTCTGCGCTGTCGGGACCACGTGCGGGCGGCGGTGGACATCGACAACGCGCGCGAGGAAGACCTGATCCAGGTTCCGTTCGAGGAGCTGTGCCCGAACACGTGGCTCGTCCTCCCCACGGGGGAGGTCGAGCGGGTCCAGGAGCAGGACCAGTTCGTCCCGGACACGATCCACAAGCAGGTCGCCGACGTACAGGGCCGGCTGGGAAAGCCACTGCCTCCCGACGCGTTTGCACCCGTCAAGGAACGCCTGACCAGGGCCGCTACGGCCATCGACGAGGAGCACTGGCACGACGCCCTGGAGGCGCTCGCATCGATCCGGAAGGTCGCGCCCGAGCCGCACGCGGCGCTGAAGGCCCTCGTGGATGCGAAGATGGCGGATATCGACGAGTGGGTCGCCTTCGAGGCCGAGGACGTCCTCGAGGGGGGCGCCGCCACCACCGAGCAGCGCACCCTGGTCCAGCGCCTGCTCGCTGCGGTGGACGTGGAGGTCTACGGGCGCCGGGTCCCCGTCCACGCCCGCTTGGCGGCGTGGCTGGAGAAGAAGAAGGGATCCTAGTGTGCCGTGCCGGACGCTCCGATCCACGAGGCCGTGCGGCACGCCGGCCTGGGGCGATCGGCCCCCTTCGTCCTCCTTGCGTACGGTCGTACGCGGCGTCGTCCTGATGGGGCCTCCGCGCTCCCCATCCAGCGCGCCGATCGGAGGCCAACGCCGCGGAGGGACACCCTCGGGGGGGCCCAACGGGCGTCTTCCTCGGCCCACGAAGCTGCGACGCAGGACACGAGTGTGCCGTGCCGGGAACAAGGGTTGGAAAGGACGCTTCGCCAAGCGTCGGATGCGGTCATGACGAGGGAGCGGATCCTTCCGGCCAAGCGCCAGCTACGCTGAGGAATTCGCGACGGAGGAAGGGCCGCAGACGGCGTGAAGGCGAGTGGAAAGGGCGACGGTTGCTCACGGACGGGCCCCAAGCCCGCATTGTTCGCGAACGGGCGTTGCATCGCGCGGCCCTCGTGACCGGGGCCGGGAGGGCTTCAAGGAGGCGAGTCCGGCGGGCGAGAGGGACCCGTCCTGCGAATCGGGCGTGCGCCCCTCCTGCCCGAGGCCTCGGTTGCCCGCCGTCGTCCGCGTCTATCCGAAGCGCCCCGTCACGTAGTCCTCGGTCTCCTTGAGGCGCGGGTTCAGGAAGATGTCCTGGGTGGGCCCGTACTCGACCAGCCGCCCGAGGTACATGAAGGCGGTGTAGTCGCTCACCCGCGCGGCCTGCTGCATGTTGTGCGTGACGATCAGGATCGAATAGGTACCCCTGAGCTCGGAGATCAGGTCTTCGATGCGCCCCGTGGCGATCGGGTCGAGCGCCGAGCACGGTTCGTCCAGCAGCAGCATCTCCGGCTCGCTGGCGATGGCGCGGGCGATGCACAGCCTCTGCTGCTGTCCCCCGGAGAGCGCGAGGGCCATGGCCCCCAGGCGGTCCTTGACCTCGTCCCAGAGCCCGGCTCCCCTGAGACTCCGCTCGCACACCTCGTCGAGAACCCTTCGATCACGCTCGCCGTCGATGCGCAGGGGGTACACGACGTTCTCGTAGATGCTCATCGGGAACGGGTTCGGCTTCTGGAACACCATCCCGATCCGCTTGCGCAGCTCGATCACGTCCACGCCGCGCCCGTAGATCGGATCGCGGTTCAGGTACATGGCGCCCTCGATCCGCACGGACTCGACGAGGTCGTTCATGCGGTTCACGCACCGGATGAGGGTCGACTTCCCGCAGCCGGAGGGCCCGATCAGCGCCGTGACCTCCATCTCGGGGATCACCATGTCGATGCCGTGGAGCGCCTGGGTCTCCCCGTAGTACAGATCGAGATCCGCGATCTCGACGACGGGCGTCTTGCCTCCGAGCGCCTCGTGGGTCTCGGTGTGGATGGTCTCGCCCTTCCGGATGGCGTCGAACACGCCGCCGAAGCGCGGTTCGGTCCGCTTCTCGCCCCGGTCCCCTGCGTCGCCGGGAGCGGCGTGCGTCCTGCGGAGGATCCTCTCCTTCGCCCCGGTATCGGGCATCTCGTTCTCCTCTTCCTTCACGCCCCCACCCCGAACTTCTTCCGCAACCGGGCTCGCACGATCATGCCAACGGCGTTCAATACCACGACGATGGCGATGAGGAGAAGGGTCGCGGAGAAGATCATCGGCTTGGCTGCTTCGCTGTTCTCGCTCTGGAAGGCCCGGTCGTAGATGTGGAATCCGAGGTGCATGAAGCTTCGATCGGGGTGCACGAAGGGCCACACGCCGTCCACCGGGAGCGCCGGCGCCAACTTGACGGCGCCGACCAGCATCAGAGGCGCCACCTCCCCCGCCCCGCGGGCCACGGCGAGGATCATGCCGGTCATGATGCCCGGCAGGGCGCGCGGAAGGACGATCCGCTTGATCGTCTGCCACTTGCTGGCGCCGCAGGCGTAGGAGCCCTCCCGCATGGAGCCCGGCACGGCGGCCAGCGCCTCCTCGGTGGCCACGATGACCACCGGCAGCGTCAGGAGCGCGAGCGTCACCGACGCCCACAGCAGTCCCCCCTTGCCGTAGTTCGGGGTGTCGCCGTACTCGGGGAAGAAGGTCGCGTCGATCTTCGCGCCCACGACGTAGCAGAAGAACCCGAGACCGAAGACGCCGAAGACGATGCTGGGCACGCCGGCCAGGTTGTTGATGGCGATCCGTACGGTGCTGACGATCGTTCCGGACTTCGCATACTCGCTCAGGTAGAGGGCGGCGAGCACGCCGAAGGGCACGACGAGGATCGACATGAGCAGCGTCATGGTCACCGTACCGAAGATGGCGGGCCAGACCCCGCCTTCGCTGTTGGCCTCGCGGGGTCCTTCGCTCAGGTACTCCCACCACCGGGAGAGGTAGACGCCGAGCTTGCCGAAGAAGCCGAGCTGGTTCGCGGGGTAGGCGCGGACGATGCTCTCCACCGGGAGGTCGGTGACGGTGCCGTCGGCGGTCTCGAACCGGAGTCGGTATGGCTGGTTCAGCCGCTCGAGCTTCGACGTCTCCGTCTGGATCCGCCTCTTCTCGTCCTGGGCCCGCGCCGTGATCCTCTCGCGCGCGTGCGAGGCTTCCGACACCGCCGGGAATCGGGCGTCGATCGGGGCGAGCGCCTGCTCGCGCCTCGCCCGGACCGCGGCCTGGGCGGCCTCGTAGGCGGCGACGGTGAGGCCCGTGTCGGTTTCCAGGGAACGGACCGCGTCCTCGGCTTCGGCGAGGTCCTTCCGGAGCCCCTCGAGCCGTGGATCGTCGGCCGTCATCCATTCCCGTCGCTTCGCCAGATTCGCCCGCCTCGTGAGCGCCGCCTCGAAGCCCGGGAAGCGGGCGTTCACGCGCGCGCTCTCTTCCGCGAAGCGGGCCAGGATCGGCTCGCGTCCCGCCTTGTAGGCCGCCTCCTTCTCCCCGCTATCGATCTCGGCCCGCCGGACGTCGAGAGTCGCCTGCTTCTCCTCCCGCTGCAGGCGGCCGAGGTCGTGTTTCTCCAGGCTACGACGTCGCTCCCACCGCTTGCGGACCGGGCCGTGGATCTCCTCGAACGCGGCCCAGGCCGCTCGCGGGCCCTCGGCCGTGATCGTCTCCTTCGACGCTCCCGTCTCGTCCACCTGCGTCACGACGAAGGCCTTCGGGATCCCGTAGAAGCGACCGTGCTCCAGCCGCTCCACGGTCACCGCCCACTCGGGTTCCGTCACCTCCGCCACCTGGAAGTCGCTGATCCAGGTGTAGTGCGTCTGCGTCTGCTCGAAGTTGCCGGTTCGGTAGAGCACGCGCTCCGCCTGGCCGCCGCGGGCCTCGACCGCCTTCTTCGCCGCCTCGCGCCGCTCCTCGGAGACGGCGGAGAAGGCTTCGACGGAAGGCCGGTACTCGTTCCGCTCCCGCACCTCCCCGAGGTACGCCTTTCCGTCGATGGTCCGGACCTTCACGAGGGCCTTGGGCCAGAACGTCCCGAGCCCCCGGGCGGCCACCAGGCCCAGGAGGCCCACGATCATCGCCAGGGAGAGGAAGAGGGCCCCCCCGGTAAACCAGACCATCGGTTCCCCGTGCGCGAAGAGCGACGTGCCTCGCTTCTTCCGGAGCCTCTTCCCCAGGGACGGTTTCGGTCCGAGCCCCTGCACGGCGTCGGAACCGGTGAGGATGGGCGTGGCGTCGCTCACAGCTGGTGGGTCCTCTTGCGGAACCGGATCCTCACCGCCTCCGCGAAGGTGTTGACGACGAAGGTCATGGCGAACAGCACCAGGGCGCAGAGGAACAGGATGCGGTAGTGGGGACTGCTGCGGTCCGCCTCCGGCAGCTCCGTAGCGATGTTCGCCGCCAACGTGCGCATGCCGTTGAAGGGGTTCCAGTCCATGATCGGCGTGTTGCCCGCGGCCATGAGCACGATCATCGTCTCGCCGACGGCGCGCCCGAGTCCGATCATCACGGCGGAGAAGAGGCCGCTCATGGAGGTGGGAACGACGATACGGGTGGCCGTCTGCCACGGCGTGGCGCCCGCGCCCAGGGAACCCTCCCTCAGGTGCGACGGCACGCTGCTCAACGCGTCCTCGGCCAGCGTGTAGATGATGGGGATGATGGCGAACCCCATCACGAAGCCGACCACCAGGGCGTTTCGCTGCACGTAGGTGCCGAGGAGGTTCCCCCGGAGGTCCCATCCAAGCGCGGCGAATCCGCGGGCGAGCCCCAAGGCCAGGAGGAGGGTGGCCGCGCCTCCCGCCAGATACCGCGCGAGGTCCAGGAGGGCGACCTCCCTGCGGCCGAGGCCGACCGTGCGCTTCCGGAGCCACGGTCGGACCCAGCGCCCCATGACGACGAGCATCACGACGGCAGAGAGCGGCAGCAGCAGGAGCACCCACCCCCCGGTGGCCGGCCCCCGGGCGCGCCCGGCCAGCCAGCCCTCGAAGTCGGGCTTGCGGCCCACGGCCACGTAGAGCGCCTTCGCCGCCCGCTCCGCCTCGGTATCGGCGTCGGTCACCTCGCGGATGCGGCTGCCCGGAGGCCGGTGCACGAGGAGCGGGGCGCCGAGGGGCACCGGGGCGGCATCCGAGGAGTCGAGATCCTCCAGGACGAAGTCCCTGCCGGGCCGGTACCGTCGGTTCCAGGTCGCGTCGTGGAAGACGACGGGGGCCCGCTGCAGGCGCTCCAACCGCCGGCGCGCCTCCCCCGCCGTCGCCTCGGGAATGGGGGCGCCCGCGTGGAGGCGAAGCGCCGTCGCGACGTCCGGGTCGTCGAGAGTCTGGTCCGCCGGGGGCGTCGCGGGCGGCGTCTGGTCGAGCGACGCCTGGAAGGTGACGTCCTCCTGCGCGGCGGCCACCCAGAAGAGGGCCTTCTCCACCGACGGTCCCAGCGCAGCCGCCAGCGCGATCCCCGCGACGACCGCGATGCCCATCGCGGCGAACCGAAGGCCCGCCCCGAGGCGAAGCGCGGTGGCGTGCGGCAGGAGCTGCCAGAGGTACGCCCCGACCAGGAGCATCACCGGGACCGCCAGGAACGACAGGAGGATGGCGGAGACCGTGCCCTGGGCGAAGGGCGCGATCACGAGCGCCGCGAGGAAGCCGAGGACGACGCTCGGCAGACTCGCCATGACCTCGATCGTGGACTTGATGGGCACCTTGACGCGGGCGGACAGGAACTCGCTCGTGAAGAGGGCCGCGAGGAGGGCGATCGGTACGCCGAAGAGCAACGAGTAGAACGTCGCCTTGAGCGTGCTCGTGATCAACGGCATGAGCCCCATCTTCGGCTCGAACTCGTTGGTGCTGCCGGTCGACTGCCAGGAGTACTCGGGCCCCGGGCGCCCCTCGTACCACTGCGGCAGGAAGAGGCTCGAGAGGGTGACGCTCGGGAACCCGGCGTGGAGCCGGAAGGAACGCAACCCGCCGGGGCCCGACGACAGCACCACCGTGCCGCGGGGCGAGAGCGCGAGGTGACGGATCGGTCCGCGGCCCCCGTCCACGGAGGCGAACGAGTTCTCGTTCGTCACGTAGACGCCCCGCAGCGATCCATCCGCGAAGCCGGTCACGAGGACACGGTTGGCGAAGGAGGGAGCGATGGCGGTCGGTGCGGGGCCGTTCAGGGCGAGCACGTGTCCGCGGACGAACCGGAACCCGTCGGGCGTCCCCGCCTCGACGCCCTTCTCCGGACGACTGCGGAACCAGACGGACAGGCCACCGGTGCTGTCCCCCACCACCAGGCTCTCCTTGCCGACCAGGAAGCCCGTCACGGTGATGCGCGCATCCTCCTCGGGGAGCAGATCCAGTCGTTCGGCCGGGAGCCACTCGCCCGTCTTCATGCTCCGATAGAAGCGTTGGAGGCGACCGTCGTCCCAGATCACGTACACGACGTCGCCGAGCGAGGAGATGTACACGCGGTCGGGGAGCGGCTCGCCGGGCCTCGGCTCGAACGGCACCGGGCTCGCGGTGAGCGTGATCGTGACCTCCCCCGTCAGCAGGTTCGGCCGCTTGCGGGTGCGGTAGACGTCGAGCGCCCCGTCCTCGCCCAGCACCAGCATGATGGGCTGCATCTGCTCGTGCTCCTCCAGCACGGTCACGTCCACCGCCCGAACCGGGCTCGTGGACTCCCGACGGATCGGGTCCTGGACCGCGACGTGGAGCTCCTGCAGCCGGAGCTGGCCCTTGGGCGTCCGCTCCGCGATGCCGCCCTGGTACACGCGCGTCTGCTTCTCCCGGAGGTCGGCGAGCCCGGGCGGCTCGGGGTAGGCCGGGAGGAAGCGCGGCTCGAACTGGAGGTTGGCGAGCCGGACGGAGCCGTCGGCGTAGCCGAGGAGCACCTGGCACGCGTGGATCTCCTTGTTCTTGTAGTCGAAGAAGGCGTAGGCGGAAGGGGGCTGATCGCCGAACGGCCGGCGGGTATCGATCTCTCGCATGTCGGCGAGGGCGCGGAGGACGAGGGTGGAGTCCTCCCGGATCGTCCACGCCATGTCGTCGAAGGCATCGACCTCCATGGCGACGATGCCTGGGCCCTCGCCCCCGGCCGGGACGGACGCGGTGTCCGAGGGGGTGAATTCGCCGCGCTGGAAGAGCGGGAAGGCGACGTAGACGAGGAAGACGCAGATCGCAACGACGGCGAGAATCGTCCCGATGCCCCCCGTCGTGATCACGAAGCGCGACGCCTTGTCGGCGAAGACGATGCGCCGACTGGTGGTCCTCTGCCGGGTGCGTCCCGTGAAGGAGGGTTCACTCATCGAAGGATCCCCGAGAGTGCTGGGAGGAAACCGTCGCGCCGGAGGAACGCCGACGGCGGGTGCCGGCGACGACCGGCACCCGCCACGGACTGCGGGGACGTTGGCTCGTGGACGGGGCCCGTCAGCGCGTCGCGATCCCGAGATCGGCGAGGGCCTTGTTCGCGATCGTCGCGGTGATCGGGTAGTAGCCGGCCTTCAGGACGTCCTCCTGCCCGTTGCGGGAGAAGACGTACTTGAGGAACTCCCCCCGGAGCGGATCCAGCTGCGCCCCGGGCTTGCGGTTGACGTAGAGGTAGAGGAATCGCGCGAGCGGGTACTCGCCCGTGTAGGCGTTGTCCGCCACGGCGGCAACCATCGGCGAGCCGGGGCCCTCCGCCAGGGGCACGACGCGCACGTCGGCGGTCTTGTACCCGATGCCGCTGTACCCGATGCCTCCGATGTCGCCGGCCACGCCGCCGACCACGCCCGCCGAGCCGGGCTGCTCCTTGACGGTGTCCTTGTAGTCGCCCTTGAAGAGGGCGTGCTCCTTGAAGAAGCCGTAGGTGCCCGAGGCGGAGTTGCGACCGTAGAGGCTGATGGGACGGTTCGCCCACTCGCCGGTGAGCCCGAGCTGGCCCCACGTCGTGATCTCCTCCGGGTACCCGCCCTTGCGGTTCTTCGAGAAGATCGCATCCAATTGCGGGAGCGTGAGTCCTTCGATCGGGTTGTCCTTGTTCACGTACACCGCGAGCATGTCGATGCTCGTGGGCACGTAGGTGGGCTTGTAGCCGTACCGGTCCTCGAAGGCCTGGACCTCCTTCTCCTTCATCTTCCGGCTCATCGGTCCGAACGTGGACTGGCCGTTGATCAGCGCCGGGGGCGCCGTGCCCGAGCCCTTCCCCTCGATCTCGGGGCGGAGGCTGGGGTAGAGCCGGCAGAAACCCTCGGCCCAGTAGGTCATCAGGTTCTGCATCGTGTCCGAGCCGACGCTCTTGAAGTTGCCCGACACGCCCGAGGCCTTCTGGGCCTCGCCGTAGGCGGGCAGATCCGGATCGACCTGGACGCCGGCGGCCAGGGCCAGCGACCCGGTCAGGAGCACGGCGAAGACGGCCGGCGCCGCGCCCTTCCAGTTCGACAGCTTCATGATGGTGGTGCTCTCCTCGGTCCTTGGGGGTCCCGTGTCCCGGGTGGTTTCGCCCGAGGAAAACCCCGCCCCGTGAAGCCTCGATAAAGCCGGGACGAAGATGTGGATTCCGCGCCGGGCCCGTACACTCGGGGTTCGTCCCCGTTCCGGAGACCCGCCCGGCATGTGCGGATTCATCGGCATCCACGGCCCCGCGGACGCGGCCCACGTCGTCGCCGACGCCCTCCTGGCGCTCCAGCACCGCGGGCAGGACGCGGCGGGCATCACGACCTTCGACGGGGCCTCGTTCCACACGGTCCGAGGCACGGGGCTGGTCCACGAGGTCTTCCGGACGTCCGACCCGTCGAACCTGCCTTCGCTCGTGGGGAACACGGCGATCGGCCACACGCGCTACCCCACCGTCGGCGGGGGGACCGCGTCCGATGCCCAGCCCCTCTATGTGAACGCGCCGTACGGCATCGCGATGGCGCACAACGGCAACGTGACGAACTTCCCGGCCCTGAAACGGGAGTTGGCCGAGCGGGACCGCCGCCGCCTCGGCACGGACTGCGACGTCGAGGCCATCCTGAACGTGCTGGCGTCCGCGCTGGAGGCGGACCGCAAGCGCTCGTGGCCGGAAGCGGCGTTCCACGCGATGCGTAAGGTCTTTCAAAGGGTGCAGGGCTCGTACAGCGGGGTCGCCATCGTGGGCGGCCGGGGTCTCGTGGCCTTCCGGGATCCCTTCGGGATCAAGCCCGCCATCCTGGGCCGCCGCCGGCACGGCAATCACACCTACTGGTGCGTGGCCAGCGAGAGCGCGGCGCTCAACGTGATCGGCTACGAGTGCGTCCGCGACCTCGACGCGGGCGAGGTCATGGTGATATCGGCCAATGGCCGACTCGACGCCAAGCGGGTCGGCGGACGGGCCGGCGCCAAGCACCGACCCTGCGTCTTCGAGTTCATCTACTTCGCCCGTCCCGACAGCGTCATCGACGACATCAGCGTCTACAAGGCCCGGCTGCGCCTCGGCGAGTCGCTCGCCGATCTGGTCCGCAAGCGCGGGTTGGAGCCGGACGTCGTGGTGCCCGTGCCGGACTCGGCGCGCCCCGCGGCGCTGGAGTGCGCGCGGGCGCTGGACGTGCGGTACCGGGAGGGCCTCCTCAAGAACCGCTACGTCGGGCGGACCTTCATCATGCCCCAGTCCGCGGACCGCGCGAAGAACGTGCGGGCGAAACTCACCACGCTTCCGATGGAGTTGGAAGGCAAGAAGGTCCTCCTGATCGACGACAGCCTCGTTCGCGGCACGACGACACGGTCCGTGGTGGACATGGTGCGCCGCGGCGGCGCGGAGGCCGTCTACGTGGCCATCACGGCGCCGAAGATCCGCTACCCCTGCGTCTACGGAATCGACATGCAGCGCAAGGGGGAGTTCCTGGCCCGCAAGCACGCCAGCGACCGCAAGATCGCGCAGGCCATCGACGCGGACGAGGTCGTGTACATGACGCTCGAAGGCATGTCGGAGGCGGTACGCGGACCGACGACGCGCGTGAAGCGCTTCTGCCGGGCGTGCATGGACGGGGAGTACCCGACGGGAGACGTCACGCCCAAGGTCCTCCGGAGCATCGAGAGCGAGCGGACCCGGCAGGCGCGCGAGCGCGTCGCGACGGCCCCCTGCGAACCGGCCTGACGGGACCGGCGTGCTCAGCGGGAGGGCGTCATCTCCCACACCTGGGTGAGGAGATTCCCCATCCGACGGGCGGTCCCTTCCACGACGTCGATCAACCCGTCTTCGGGATCCAGGATCGTCAAGCGGCGGCGGATCGGCTCGTAGCCGGGCCGCTCGGCCCAGACGTCGTACGGGCCCGGCGCGACGGGCCCCAGGCGGTACGCGCCGGGCTTCTTCTCCAGGAGGAAGTGCTCGTCCGCCAGCCGCCAGTCTTCCTCGGAGGCGATCGGTCCACCGAGCATGCCGCGTCTCAGCACGTCCAGGTAGTCCGACGACGTGCGCGCGTCCTCCAGGTCGAAGAGGGCGCCGGAGACGGGCACGCTCGTGCCGACCTCGACGAGGTCCACGGAGAGCCATCCCCCCTGCCGGAGCACCATGTCCACGGTGACGGTCGCGTCCTCCCGGAAGCGCTCCAAGACGGCTCGCCGCGCGACCGGCGCGAAGTCGGGGGCCCACGCGGCGAGGATCGCGGGCTGGCGCGGGTCGAACCCCTCCAGCTCGTAGCGCCCCGTCTCGTCGGCCACGACGTGCCGGAGCGACAGCTCGCGGCTCAGCGTCGGGTCGTCGCCGCGCGTCCTCAACCACCCGGCCTCCAGCCCTCCGATCCTCGCGCCGGGAACCGGGACGCCCTTCGCGTCGCGCACGCGCCCGACGATCCGCATTCCGCGCGACGCCCGGAGGTCGCCCAGGTCGGCGACGGGTGGCGGCGTCGCGTCCGTCCGGAGCGGGATCGCGCGCACGAATCGATGCCGGTGCGTGAAGAGCACGAGCGTCAGCCCCTTCGGGGGCAGGCCTTCGATCGCCGCCCGGCCCCCCCTCGTGGCGAGGGCACGGTCCACGACGACCTGCCCGTCGTCGGTTCGGACGATCGCCTGTACGTAGGAGAGGGGGACGTCGTCGATGCCGTCGAGGACGCGGAAGCGGAGCGTACGGGTACGGGGGAGCACCAGCTTGGGGGGCGGCCCTCCCAGGTCCACGGCACGAATCACGCCTTCGGCGAAGGGGCGCGGGTCCAGGGCGAAGTCCCCCTCTCCCGGCTCGAAGCGGGCCCGGACCTCGACCGGGTCGCCGAAGCCCTCCACGTCCGGGACCGTGAAGCGACCGCCGTCGTCCGTCCGGGCGCTGTGGCCGGCCGCCTCGACCCGGACGCCCGCCAGAGGGACGTTGTCGCCGTCCACCACGACCCCCTCCAGGGCCCGCCCGTCGGGCACGGCTTCCAGCCGGATCCCGAGGTCCTCCGTGCGGGGGAGGGTCGTTCGTTGGAGCACGGTCCGCCGGTCCTCCGGATACGCCCGCACGAAGACGTCGCCGGGCGACAGCCCGGCGAGCCGGAAGCGGCCGAGGGCGTCGGTCGTCACCGCGCGGTCCGAGGGCCGGGGACGCGCGCCGTCCGTCGGAACGGAGGAGACGAGGAGTCGGAGCCCCGGCACGGGCGCGTCGCCGTCGATGCCGTCGAGAACGCGTCCCTGGAGGACCGCGCCGAGGGGAGGGGTGAGTTCGAAGGACGCCGTCTCGCCTGCGCCTGCGGCGAGTTCGTGATCGACCGGGACCCCCGCTCCCCGAACGGACACCCGGTAGTGGAGGTCCGGAAGGAGGCCGGTGATGGAGAAGCGACCGTTCGCGTCGGGAACGGCCTCCCGGGGAACGCCGAAGGCGGCACCCGCACCGAAGAGCTCGCGGACGATCGCCGCGACGGCGGGTTCCACGCGCACCGTCGGGCGGCCGGCTCCCGTCTCGGACCGGATCGTCCCCTCGATCGCCGCGCCCGCGCCGGTGAGCACGACGTCTCCCAGGTCCCCGAAGAGATCGCCGCGGTCCGGCGGTGCGACCTCGAGCAGCCGCGGCGCCCGCGGCGGCGACGCGATGCCGATGGACAGATTTCCCGCGACCGGACCGCGCCACACGAAGCGCCCGTCCTCCCCGGTGACGGGCGACGAGCCGAGGGAGACGCCCTCGGCCACGGCCGTCACCCGGACCCCCGCGAGCGGCAGCCCGTTTCCGTCCAGCACCCGGCCGGTCAACACCCAGGCGGGATCGAGGACGGCCTCGGCCCGGCGGTCCTCCCCCATCACGAGACGGAGCGTGGGTCCGCTCCGCTCCCGTCCCCCCACGGCGACGACGGCGAGGCCCGCGGGCATCTCGTCCAGGGTCAGCGTGCCGTCCGGGCCCGTGCGGAGCTCGGCGCCGGGAGGCGCGGGGAGGATCCGCACGGGGAGATCGGCGGCCGGCGTGCCGTCGGCTTCCGTCACGACGAGGACGCAGGCGGGTGCCGCGCGGGGCAGGACCACGGGATCGCCCCCGCCCAGCCGCCCGGCGGGGAGGACCCTCCAGCGGTGCCCCCGGGCCCGAAACGCCACCGTCGGCGCCGTGGGGCGGAGCGTGAGCACCGGCTCGCGCGCGTCGCCCCGCCGGGCCACCACGTCCGCCCCCACGACGGTCTCGAGGGGCGCGAGCAAAGGCCCCCCGGGGCCCCGGACGCGCACCTCGACCGGCGGGGGCGCGGGAGCGGGTGGCGTCGGTGCGGGGGGCGCGGCCTCGGGCACGGGCGCCGGCGTTTCGTTCCCGGCTGGTTGGAGCAACCTCGGCGCGATGAGGACCGCACCCGCGCCGAGCACGAGCACGAACACGACCAGGTAGATCCAGCCCTCGCGGCCCATGGTGCTCCCGATGCGTACGACCCTTGGACGATCGCCGAGGCTATCCCCCCGGGGGACGAACAGCCTCGTTCTCGGCGACCTCCAGCCGTCGCTCCATCCACGGGGGGACCACGAGGGCGGGAGCCACGACCCCGCGGATCTCGCGGGCGGCCACCATCGCGTGGCTCTCGAGGAGGGCCCGGATGGCGCGGGGGCGCGGCGCGCCGGGGAAGGCCACGAGGAAGGCGTAGACGAGCAGGGTCAGCACCCCGCATCCGTGCAGGAGCCCGAGGAGCGCGCCGAGGCCCCGTTCGCCTCGCGCGAGCCGGCCGAGCAGGGGCTGGCACAGGGCGACCAGCACCCCGCCCGCCAGGAGCACCCCGAGGAACACGACGGCCCAGGCGATCATCCGGAGGTCGCCGCCCGAAACGGTGACGGCCTTCACGACCGACCCCTCGATCCGGGGGCCGAAGCGCGTGGCGCCCGGGAACGCCACGAACAGGACCACGAGGCTGGCCAGCTGACGCAGGCTGCCCTGCACGGCTCCCCACACCACGAAGAGCAGCAGGACCAGCAGGGCGATGAGGTCGATCGCCGCGGGGCTCATTCAGGGAAACGCCCGGAGCCCGCTCTCGAGCGTGAGGCTCACCTCGCCGTCCGCATCGACGACCGCGATCCCCTTCTGCACGGCGCCGGCGCGCTGCCCCTCCACCCGCCAGGCGCCGGGCCGATCGGCCGGACCGAGCAACCGCGGGTCCCCGAAGCCCTCGGCCCGAAGGGCCCGCAACACCCGGGCTTCGGGTGGGAGCGGCGTCCCGGGCTCCGCCTCCGCGCGGCGCGCGAGGGCCTCGGTCCACTCGGCCCTCAGGCTCGCGGCGAGGGCGTCGAGGTCGGCCCGGCCGACCCCGCTCTCGTCCTCGGTGCGCCCCGCGGAGGCCGTCTCGGCGAGGTGGCGCTCGAGGGTGGCCTCCAGGGCGCCGATCCGGGCCTCCAGGGTGTCGATCCGCCCCCCGTCCGGCGCGTCGGCCGCCCCCGCCAGTGGGACGAAAGCCCGCCCTCGCCCCCGGACGCGCCGGAGCGCCACGCCCGCGGCGGCCAGGACGGCCAGCGCGGCAAGGACGAGCAGGACCACGAGAAGCGGGGACATCAGCGGGATTCTAAGAGGAACGGGCCGAAGCCCCGGATTCGGTTCCTTCCCGTGCTCCAGGGGACGGTCCAGCCGCGGCGCCGGGAGGTCGATAGGACGAGCGACCATGCGGGCGCGTCTTCCCCTCCTCGTCCTGTTCCTCCTCGTGTCCACGGCCGCCGCGGCACGGGCCGCGGAGGAGGTCTTCGTCCTCGACAACGGGAGCGTGTTCCGCGGCCACGTCGTCCAGGACGGCGAGCAGGTGGTCCGGCTTCGCCTCTCCGGTTTCGCCGATGCGGTCGTGAACCTCGAGCGCTCCCGCATCGTGAACCGCTTCGTCCCCGCCACGGCCCCCCCGGCACCGAGCCGGCCGCAGACCTCGTTCGACGACTGGATGGCCTCCACGCGCTCGGCGACGGCGTCGGACGCCTCCGAGTCGGACGGACCGGCTCGGCTCCCCGAGGAGGAGCCCGACATCCACGACGAGAGCTTCTTCCAGCGCATGGCGCGCGTCACGGTCCTCGCCCTTCCCTCGTCGATAGGAGGGCGACTGACCCTCGGCGCCCTCTTCCTCTTCGGCGTCGTGTCCCTCATGTTCCTCGGCGCCCGCATGGTCGAGGTCGAGACGCTGACCACCGGCATCGCCATCCTGCTTGCAGGGCTGCTCGCCGGCGCGTTCGCCGTGAACGTCCTCTACTACGAGGACATGCTGCGCGCCGACCGCGCTCCGTGGATCCTGCCGCTCCAGGGGATCCTCTGGCTCGGCGTGGCCTCGGCCACCCTGCGATGCGGATTCGAACGCGTGTTCGTCCTCTTCGCGTTCGTCTCCTTCAGCCTGGCCCTCGCCGTCTTCGCCGCGGGCGCGATCCTCGTCAGCTACTGAGCGGCCGGGAAGGAATCGAACCGGGGGTCCCGTCCCGTTCCTACCGGGGTCGGGCCAGCCACGCGCCGAGGGCGGAGCGCGCCGGCTCGATCTGGTCGGCGCAGAGGGCGGCGTCCTCGGTCCCTCTCTCGCGGAGCCGGTACAGCGCGGCCGCAAGCATCGCCGCGCCGTCTTCGGCGTGCGCGAGGCTCTTCGCCAGGGCCGTGGACCCGACGGTCACGAGCTCGCCGTCCACGTCCTTCGCCTCGCCCGAAGCGTCGGTCGCCCGGGCGAAGGAGGCCACGGCGCCGTCGACGTCGCCGCAGGCGAGCGCGTGGGCGCCGACGAGCCCGTGGGCGGCGGAGGGCGCCACGGGCGGAGGGCCCGGCCCCCGCACGGATGCGGCCGCCGCATGGGGATCCGCGTGACGCAGGAGCTCCGGCACCGTTGCGAGAATCGCCTCGGGACCGGGTTCGTCCCGGGCGTCCCCGGCGCTCGCCAGCGGGGCGACGGCGAGCCGCACCGACGCCGCCAGGGCTCGTCCTCGTCTCCAAGGCATGCTCACCTCCCGCCCGCGGTCCCGCCGGCGGCCCCCCCCTCCTCCGGAGGCCGCGTTCGGTACCGATCGTGGATCCAGAAGTACTGCTCGGGGTAGCGGCGGATCACGGCCTCGAGCGCGGCGTGGATCCGCAGGGTCACGTCGTGCAGCTCCTCGTCCGTGGGCTTGTGGGGAGGGCTCTCGGGGCGGACCAGCGTCGCACCCACCTCCCAGCGGCGGGGTCTCCGGCTCCGCATGCCCCAGCACACGATCAGCGGGCGCCCGGTCCGCACGGCCAGCCACGCCGCGGCGGGCTCGGTGGCCGCGAGGCGCCCGAACCACGGAACGAAGATTGCGCCCCGGTGGGCGTTTACATCCATGGGGAGCATCACCGCCCCGCCCTCCGCAAGCCGGCTCAGCATCTTCTTGAGGGCGCCGTCGCGGCGGGTCAGGTCCACGCCCCACCCCTCCCGACCCGCGACGAGCGCCCGGGCCAGGTAGTGGTTGTACGGAAGGCGCACGACCGTGAGCAGCCGCAGGCCGTAGGAGCCGATCAGGCCGTCCATGGCCTCCATGGATCCGTAGTGCCCCTGGACGAACACCGCGCCTCGTCCGCGCGGCGAGCGTAGGAGCTCACGGGCGCCCGGCTCGAAGTCCGCGAAGCCCTCGAGATCCTCCGGTCCCAGCCGCGCTCCGATCAGGAGGGGCTCCCCGACGTTTCGGGCCATCATGCCGCAGGAGGCTCGCCCGATACGGGCGCGTTCCCTCCGGTCCATGTCGGGAAACGCCTGGTGGAGGTTGGCGTCGCCGATGCGACGCCGCGCGGGGATCCACCACATGAGGCGGCCCACCCTGTCCACGACGCCGACCGCGAAGAGCGGGGGCAGCATGCGGAAGACCATCAGCCCGAACCGCGCGGGCAGGGAGAGGATCCACGGCAGCGGTCCCGGCCGGTTCTTGTAGGGACGCCGGAGACGCCTCCGCCACTGGTCGAACCGTCCGCCGCGCACGGTCGGGCGTCAGCGCAGGGCCTTGAGGCGCGAGAGCACGCCTTCCCGGCCCTGGATGTGCCCCTTGCGCTCTCCCCCGTCGCGGGGCGAGAGCGCGGCGGCCAGGCCGAGGGGCGCGAGCGTCTTCATGCGAACATCCTCCATGAACGGAGGAGGGTACCCGATGTCGACCTGCGATCCCATCCGGACCGGCCACTCCCAGCGCAGGCTGGAGAAGCTCGTGGCGGAGCGGACCCGACCCGAAGCCGACAAGGAGGCCATCGACCGACGGATCTGGGATCTGTTCGGCGAGCGCTGGGCGGTGATGTTCACCGACCTCTCCGGGTTCTCGCGCCGCGTGGCCGAATTCGGGATCGTCCACTTCCTCCAGGTCATCCACGAGGCGCAGCGCCTGCTCGTCCCGGTCCTCGAGGAGCACGACGGGATCCTCCTGAAGGTCGAAGGCGACAGCATGCTGGTCATCTTCCGGCGGCCCGCCAGCGCCGCGGCGGCGGCCGTGGACATGCAGAAGCTCCTCGTCGCATACAACGAGGACCGGCTTCCGGAGGAGAAGGTCCTCCTCTGCGTCGGGCTCGGCTACGGCGACATGCTCCGGATCGCCGACGAGGACGTCTTCGGCGCGGAGGTGAACGCCGCCAGCAAGCTCGGCGAGGACACCGCCGGCCCGGGAGAGATCCTCGTCACCACGGCGGTGAAGCGGGCGCTCGAGACCGACCGCTTCGAGGCGATCGACGGGGTTCCTCCCGGCGCCGAAGGCGCCTACCGCCTGCTCTGGTAGGCCCCCCCTACCGCTCCGACACCACGCCGTCGAGGATGTGGAGGCGTCGGCCCGCGCGCTCCGCCACTGCGATCTCGTGGGTGATGAGGACGACGGTCGCGCCGCGGCGATTCGCCTCGTCGACGAGGTCGAGGACGCGGGCGCCCGACGCCGTGTCGAGGTTTCCGGTCGGTTCGTCGGCGAGCAGCAGGCGCGGCTGCTTCACGAGGGCCCGCGCGAGCGCGACCCGCTGCTGCTCGCCGCCGCTCAGCCGGCCGGGAAGGTGCGCCGCCCGGGTCGCGAGGCCGACCGCCTCGAGCGCCTCCCCCGCGCGCCGCCGCCGCTCCCGGCGCGGGAGGCCGGCGTAGAGCAGCGGGAGGGCGACGTTCCCCAGGGCCGTCTCGTCGCGGAGCAGGTGGAATCGCTGGAACACGAACCCGATCTCGCGGTTGCGGATCGCCGCCAGCTCGCGGTCGGAGAGGCCTCCGACGTCTCGGCCGTCGAGCCGGTAGCGGCCCGTCGTAGGCCGGTCGAGACACCCGAGGACGTGGAGCAGCGTCGTCTTGCCGGAACCGGACGGACCGGTCACGGCGACGTAGGCGCCGGATGCGACCCGGAGGTCCACCGGTTTCAGCGCCGCCACGGGCGTCGCGCCGCCGACATACGTGCGCGACACGCCCGAGAGCTCCACGCACGGCACGGACGTCACGTCGCCCTCCGGGAGAGCACTCGCGCAGGCTGGAGCGACGCGGCACGCCGCGCCGGCAGCGCGGACGCGAACAGACCGATTCCGACGGCCACGCCGGTAGCGAGCAGGGCGTAGGGCGCCTCGAAGCGGAAGGGGAACGCCACGATGTCCCGCAGGACGGACGCGCCGAGTTGGCCGAGGGGGAGCCCCACCATCCCGCCCGCCACGGCGGTGATCACTCCCTCGACGGTGATCTGCCAGGCCACGTCTTCCCGCCCGGCCCCCTCGACCCGGCGGATGGCCAGCTCGTCGTAGCGCTCGCGGATGGTCATGAGGTTCTGGGTGGTCAGCATGACGACGGCCACGCCGACGATGATGATCCACACGACGTTCCCGAGGAAGGCGCCCGTCTGGGACGTGGACCCGAAGAGGTCCATCCAGTCGCGGCGCACGAACACGCCGACGCTGCGCATCGAGAGGACGCCGTCGGTCCCGACGACCGGCCAGATCTCGCGGAGGCGGCGGGCGACCTCGTCCACCTGGGCGTCCGTCCGGCAGACCACGCTGACGCCGGCGTACTCGCGACCCTTCAGCGCCTCCGCCGGCAGGTACACGTTGCGGAAGGAGAGCAGGGAGATCGTGAGCGTGCGCGCCGCCCTCCCCTCGTCGAAGGACTCGAAGATCTCCCGGTGGCTGACGGGGTCTTCCAGGACCCCGAGCACGCGCCGCTCCGCGTCCCCCTCGGGCGTCTCTACGTGGAGACGCCGTCCGACCACGTCCTCGGGACGCCGCCCCGGGAAGAGCGACGCGGCCATCTGGGCGTCCAGGGCGCAGACGCCGTCCGTCGGGTCCGCGGCGCGAAACCACCGGCCGGAGGCGACGGGCACGTCGAGCGTGCGGAGGTAGTCGGGCCCGACGGCTACGAGCGTCACCCGCTCCAGGGCCACGTCGCCCCGCGCGGACCCGCCGGCGAGCCGCCGGGGAATCACCGGCAGATCGAGGTCGGCGACGGTCCGGCGGACCCGCTCGGCCTCGGCGGGACCGAGCGGCTCGCGAGGCATCCCGGGAACGATCACGGGAAGTCGGCTCACGTCCACCGTGCGACGGCCGAAGCGGTTCGTGTCGCGCCGGAGGTCCTTGTCGAGCCCGTACACGAGGGAGATGACGTTCACGGTGACCGCGATGGCGACGGCGCACGTGGCGGCGGTCAGGCCGGACCGCACGGGATGGCGGAGGACCTCCCTGAGGGCGACGCCCGCCACGCCGACGAATCGGCGGAGTCCGGCCCTACTCATCGGTGAGCCCTTCCACCGGGAGTTGCCGGCCGGCACGGAGGGCCGGCACGAGGGACGCGAGGAGGCCCGCCAGCACGGCGACGGCGCCCGCGAGGAGCGCTTCCTTCCAGGGAAAGCGCCAGGCGAAGCCCGTCACGGGTTCCACCGACACGCGGAGCGCGGCGAGCAGCATCCCGAGAACCCAACCGGCGCCGATTCCGACGCAGGTCAGGAGCAATCCCTCGATGACCAGCTGCAGGGTGACGTCCCACCGCGTGGCGCCTTCCACGCGACGGATCGCGATTTCGTGACGGCGACGGAGAACGGTCAGCAGCCCCAGGTTCGTCATCACCACGGCGCCCATCGCCAGGCACGCGAGGAAGAGCGCCACCTTCACCGCCTCGAATCGTTCGACCTGCTTCCCGAGCAGGAGCGGCAGCACGAGCGGATGGAAGATCACCGCCGAGCGGGGCCGGTGGGCGAAGACCCGGGCGGCCACGTCCACCGCCTCCTTCACGTGCGTGGCGTCCACGCGCAGGAAGATCCAATCGAAGCCTCCGCCCCCATACGGCACCCAGACGACGCGGTCGCTCCGCTTCCACGCGTCGGCGATGCGCGGGATCCCCATGGCGAGGAGGAACGCGCGCCCCACCCGCTTGTAGAGCGGGTGCTCCACGTCGAAGCCGACGTCGTTGGTCCTCAGGAGACGCGGCGACCGTGGGGCCGTCACGCCGACGACCTCGAAGGTCCCCTCCCGGCCGGGCAACCGGATCCGGTCGCCGGGGTCCAGGCGCTCGCGTCCGAGCCAGGCCGCGACGCGCGCTTCCACCACGCACCGGTTCGCCGCGTCGTCCGGCGCCAGCCACCGGCCACGCGCGAGCACGAGCCCGCGGGCGGGCGTCGCGCCGGGATCCGCCGCGACAACCGCGCCCGGCGACCCGTCGTCGTCGTCCACGACCGCGAGCACGCGCGCGCCGCCGCAGGCCTTCACGGGAAGCGCCGCACGGTCGAGCCCCTTCCGGAGCGCCGACACGTCGGCCTCCACGAAGGGCTCCCCCTCCGCGACCGTGGGATCGGGAGCGAGGGAGATCCGATCGGCGCCCAGCACGCCGGCCCGTGTCCGCGCGGCCTCGCGCGTCCCCTCGATGACAGCGCTCGGGAAGACCGCGACGGCCACGCCCCAGACCGTGCCCTGGAGCAGCAGGAAGGAGCGGACGGGGCGCCCGAGGAGCCGCCGCGCGCCGTGGGCGAGGTGCCCGACGAACCGCACGCTACCCGTCCACGGCGAGGAGGCGTCCGGCGAGTCGTCGCCACCCGAGCCCGCCCTGGAGCAGCGCCGTCCACGGCTCCGGGAGAGCCGCTGCGCCGGCGCGCGCGCCCACCACCGCGCCCGTGACCGCGCCGAGCGCCGCCGCCGCACCGGCCTCGTTGGCCGCGCCGGCGATCCGCCGGCCGGGCGTCGCCGGATCCAGGGCGTGCTTCAGCGCGGCGTGGAGGACGTCCGGCGCGAACGCCGTGGGGCGCACCCGCATGCGCTCGATCGCGGCGGGCGCGGGAAGGACGTCGGGCAGGTCGAATCGATCGGCGAGCCGCTCGCGCACGCGGTCCACGGAGGTCGTGACGTCGTCCTCGCCCACGAGGTGCTCGCGTACCCAGAGAGCGGTCGCCGCGGCCGCGGCGTGCGCGCGCGGATCCAGGTGCGTCGCGCGCGCGTCGAGGAGCACGACGTCGATCAGGGCCTCCGGATCCTCCCGGTAGCGCAACGCGTAGGGCACGCAGCGGATCGCGGGACCGATCCCCGCGCTCCGTCGCTCCACCGCCTCGTGCGCCTGCCGGGCCGCCGTGGTCGGGTCCGTCCCCTCCCCGATGCGGCTCAGCGCCGCGCGCGTGGCCTCGCCGAGGCCCGGTGGCTCCGTGGCGAAGACGTCCACGTAGGCGCGCAGCACCCTCTCGAGATTCGCGTCCACGTCGAGCAGGGCGATCGCCGCCGCGCGCGCGAGGCGCGCGCGCCCGGTCACCTCTCCCGGCGGCAGCAGGTACAGGCCGCCACCGAGGAAGGTCTTCACGACGCCGTGCTTGATCCGAGCCTGATCCCGCCCCATGCCCACCAGGGGCGCCCCGAGGGCGTCCCCCGCGGCGAGCCCGAGCAGCACGCCCTCGGCGCGATCGAGGAGGTCGGGGGGAATCATGAACGGGAGGGTATCCGTACCCAGAGCAGGAGCAACGCCACGAGAGCGGCGAGGACGAGCGGAAGGCGAAGTGCGAAGGCCGGCGCCGGTCGGTCCCGGGACGCGGCGGCCACCATCCGGCGCACCTCCTCCGGCGGGGTCGCCTCCCGCCCGAGCCGCGTGGTCGCCTCGTCGAGCAACCCCAGCCGCCGCCAGCCCGGCGCGCCGCCCGCGGGCACGCCGAGGCACGCGGCGACGAGGTCGTCCACGAAGAGCGGCCAGAGGGGGGTCTCGGCGGGCGGCGCCCGTCCGACGAGGGGGTCGGGGAGGAAGAGCACCCGCCGGCCGCTCTCGGCGACGATCGGCCACGGGCGCGGGCCTCCCCGCCAGAGGAGGGGGCGCGCGTGGGCCCGCAGCGCGTCCGGGGCGTAGGCGAGGTCCGTGCCGCGGCTCGACAGGTCGCGGACCAGGGGACCGTCCTGCCGGAAGTCCGGGCCGGCCGGTGCGTACAGCGCGGGCCCGTCGCCGATGGGAAAGAGCACGAGGACGCGCCGGCTGCCGGCGGGCGTTTCGCCGCCCTTCGCCGCCGGCGCGGCCACCACGGCGAGGTCGCCGCCGTCGAGGGCGCGCGCCACGCCGGCCGGCCCCAGCGCGGCGGCGAAGGCGTCGAGCACGAGCCGGCGGTGGGCCGGGGGAAGGTCCGGCCCCAGCCAGACCCGCAGGGCGCGGCGCTCGAAGCGCACGGCGTCGTCCTCGGGGACGGCGTCGGCGATCGGCCCTCCCGACGCGTCGGCCAGCGTGAGGGCGATCGCCGTCCCGCCCGCGAGGACGGGCATCGTCGAGGCCAGCGTGTCGTCCGGGCCCATGGTCCGGACGGCTCCCAGGCGGGGTTCGGCCCCCGCCGGGCCGAGGCGCAGGCGGACGGAGCGGGGCGAGGCCGAGGCGTTCTCGACCACGGCGAAGACCCCCCAGCCGCCGTCCTCCTCGACCAGCGTCGCGGCGACGATGCCCACGTTGGCGAGGTCGGGCCGGCCGATCCGGATCCAGGCCACCGGTACGTCCGGTGGCGGCGGGGCGTCGGAGAGCACGGCGCGCCAGGACGCGTCGCCCGCCAGCGCGGCGTCGACGAGTCGGCCGGCGGAGGGACGCCGGTCGTCCGCTCCCCCGGCGGGCTCGACGAGGGCCAGCCGGTCGCCGGGGCCCATCGCGTCGCGGATCTCGGCGAGCGCCCGGTCGCGCTGGGGTGCGACGGCCCGACCCGGCGCGCCGCCGGAGACGACGACGCGGAGCAGGCGCCCCCGCGGCCCGTAGGCGACACCGGGCGCCGCCGCGGCCAGCGCGAGCGCCGCGGCCCCCACGAGCGCGAGCAGGAGGTCCAGGTCCATCCAGCGCCGGCGCGGGGGATGACTCTCCAACTCGTCCTTCAGGAAGAGCAGCGAGGGGATCTCGCGAGGCGGGGCGCGCCGCCGCCGGCGGTGGAGCCACACGAGCACGGGCAGCGCGGCGAGCGCGAGCAGCGCCCACGGCGCGGCGAAGCTCACGGGACCTCCTCCACGAGGCGCCGGAGAAGATCCTCGTCCGGCGTGGACGGCGCGAACGGGAGGTAGCGCAGGCCCACCGAGGCCGCCCGGTGCGCCCACCGGTCGGCGTGGGCCTTGGCGCGCTCGGCGATGCGCCCGGCCATCGCGGCGTCCAGGTCCACGCGCTTGACCTCCCCGGTCTCCGCGTCCTGGAGCGCGCTGCCGCCCCCCGGCTCCGGAGAAGGGATCGCGGGAACCCTCAGGTGCAGGAGCGCGCCCCTCAGGTCCCGTCCCGCGAGAGCCTGGAGGCACCCCGGATCCGCGCGGGAGAGGAGGTCGGACACGAGGAGGAACCGGGCGCGGCGCGGCACGCGCCGTACGAGCGGCGGGAGGGCGCGCGCGAGGTCGGCGCGCCCGTGGAAGCGGAGGACGGAGAGGGCCTCCAGCACGCCGGGGAGCTGGGCCGTGTGGTCGATCTCGAGCAGGCCGCTCGGTTTCCCCTCGCTCAGCACGCCGAGGCGGGTCCGGCCGCCGCCACCGACGCCGACGGCGCACCCGAGCGCCGCCACCCGCGCGGCCTTGACGCGCCCCCCGAGGGGGACCATCGAGGCGCTGGCGTCGAGCCACACCACGGTGAGGGGATCCCGCTCGGCGTCGAACTGCCGGACCAGGATCCGGTCGAGGCGGGCCGCGACCTTCCAGTCCACCCGGCGGAGGTCGTCGCCTGGCCGGTAGGGACGGTGACCGCGGAAGAGGAAGCGGCCGCCTTCGCCCGGCATCGCGCGTCGGCCCTCGGCCGCGCTCGCGCGGAGGCGCTCCACCGCGCGCGGGACCACGGCGAGGAGGCGCAGGAAGGCGGGCGGGAAGAGCGAGGGATCCACCGCGCTCACGGTCGTGTCGCGTCCTCGTCGTCCCCTTCCGGATCGTACCCGTACGCCGGCCGACCCCGCCAATCCAGCTTGCGACGGAGCGCGTCGTAGAACGAGTGCTCCGAGGCGTGGACGAGCCGGAGAGGCGCGCGGGCGTCCTCCACGTGGACGATGTCGCCCGGATCGAGGTGCCGGGCGGGAAGGCCGTCCACGGTGACGTCGCCGGGACGCCGCCGGCTGCGGACGGAGAGGTGGATCCGGTGGTCGCACCGGAGCACGAGGGCGCGCGCCGAGAGGGCGTGCGGCGCGATCGGCACCAGCAACACGGCGTCCGTGGTCGGCTCGACGAGCGGACCGCCCGCGGCGAGCGCGTGGGCGGTGGAGCCGGAGGCCGTGGCCACGATCAAGCCGTCCCCCGAGTAGACCACCGCGTGCCGTCCGTCGATGCCGACGTGGACGTCCACCATGGAACCGACGTCGCGGCGACCCACGACGACGTCGTTGAAGGCCAGCGTGGACCAGCGCTCTTCCCCCTGCCGCACCAGACGCACGGACAGCCGGCGCCGCTCGGTGACCGCGTGCTCGCCGGCGAGCCAGCGGTCGAGCCCCCTCTCCAGTTCCTCGGGCTCGAGGTCGGCGAGGAATCCGAACTGGCCGTAGTTGACCCCGAGCACCGGGATGGGGTTCGTCCGCAGCCGCCGGGCGACGTGGAGGATGGATCCGTCGCCGCCGAACACCAGGAGCAGGTCGGCCTCGGCCTCGGACAGCTCGAACTGCTCGTCCAGGTCTACCGCCACGACGCGCATGCGCCGGCGGATCGCGGGTAGGTGTCCCGCGATCGCCTCGGAGACACCCGGCTTGCGACGATCGCCGACGATCAGTACCGAAGCGGTCATGCGTCAGCCGACCTTCTCGAGCAGCCCCAGGGCGAAGAGGTCGTCGGGGTCGGTCCACCAGCCGTCGAGGACGAGGCCTCCCACGGCCGCCATGGCGGACGCCCGTTCCCGGGTGAACTTGCAGGACACCTCGGTGCGGATCTCGTCCCCTCGCCCGAGCGACAGATGCACCCCCGCAGCGGCCACCTGCACCTCCATGGGACGCTTCGCGCGGACCCGCATCTCGATCCAGGCGTTCTGCGCGTCGTAGAACGCGACGTGTTCGAATCCGTCCACGTCGAAGTCGGCCTGGAAGCGGTCGTTGAGCACGCGGAGGATGTTCAGGTTGAACTGGGCGGTGACGCCCTGGGCGTCGTTGTACGCCGCCTCGAGACGGGCGGGGTCCTTGGCGAGGTCGAACCCCACGAGGAACCCGTCGCCGGGAGCGAGTTGCTTCGCGACGAGTCCCGTGAAGGTCGCCGCCTGCGCGGGCAGGAGGTTCCCGATGGTGCCCGCCAGGAGGAGCACGAGGCGGTGGCCGCCCGGGCCCAGGCGGTGCAGGTCGTGGTTGAAGTCGCCGGGGATGCCGCGGACCTCGAGGTCCGGGTAGAGTTCCTCGAGGCGGGCCAGGGACTCCTCGAGAAAGCGCTCGTTGATCTCGAGGAGGAGGAGACGGCGGAGCAGCCCGCGCCGGGCCATCTCGTCGAGGAGCATGCGGACCTTGCGCCCCGCCCCGCTGCCCAACTCGACCAACTCCCGGGGCCGGGTCCGGCGGACGATCTCCGCCGCCCGGGCCTCCAGGATGCTCTCCTCGGTGCGCGTCTGGTAGTACTCGGGCAGGCGGGTGATCTGTTCGAAGAGATCGCTGCCCCGGTCGTCGTAGAGGTACTTGGCGGGGACCTCCGGAAGGGGTCTCGAAAGCCCCTCCTTCAACTCTGCGACGGCGGCGGTGTCGAGCCTCATTTCGCCGTACGATACCACCCCCTCCTGCCAGGAAAGGACGCTTCATGGACAGCACGGCCACCGCCAACGACTACAGGGTCGCCGACATCGAACTCGCCGCCGCGGGCCGCAAGGACATCGACATCTCCGAACCGGAGATGCCCGGTCTGATGGCACTGCGCGAACGGTACGGCAGCGAGAAACCCTTGGCGGGGGCGCGGATCGCGGGCTGTCTCCACATGACCGTGGAAACGGCGGTGCTGATCGAGACGTTGATCGCCCTCGGCGCCGAGGTCCGGTGGTCGTCGTGCAACATCTACTCTACCGAGGACCACGCGGCGGCGGCCGTGGCCAAGGCGGGGGTGCCGGTGTTCGCGTGGAAGGGCGAGACGCTCGAAGAGTACGAGTGGTGCATCGAACAGACGCTCCGTTGGCCGGACGGCAAGGGACCGAACCTTCTCCTCGACGACGGCGGCGACCTCACGTGGATCGTGCACGAGCGTCACCCGGACCTGCTCCCGGACATCCGCGGTCTCTCCGAGGAGACGACGACGGGCGTCCACCGGCTCTACCAGGCCGCGGAGAAGGGAACGCTGAAGGTGCCGGCGGTGAACGTGAACGACTCCGTCACCAAGTCGAAGTTCGACAACCTCTACGGCTGCCGCGAGTCGCTGGCCGACGGCCTGAAGAGGGCCACCGGCGTGATGGTCTCGGGCAAGGTCGTGGTCGTGGCCGGCTATGGCGACGTGGGCAAGGGCTGCGCCCAGTCCATGCGCGGCCTGGGGGCCCGTGTCCTCATCACGGAGATCGACCCCATCTGCGCCCTCCAGGCGGCGATGGAGGGCTACGAGGTCGTCACGATGGTGGAGGCCGCGCCGCGGGCCGACATCGTCGTCACGGCCACCGGATGCAAGGACGTGGTGACCGGCGCCCACATGATCGCGATGAAGGACAACGCGATCCTCGCGAACATCGGCCACTTCGACCATGAGATCGACGTCCACTGGCTCGAGTCGACCGAGGGTGTCTCGGAGACGAACGTCAAGCCGCAGGTCGACCTCTTCACGCTTCCGAACGGCAAGCGCCTGATCCTGCTCGCGCGCGGGCGTCTGGTGAACCTGGGCTGCGCCACGGGGCACCCCTCGTTCGTCATGTCGGCCAGCTTCTCGAACCAGGTGCTCGCCCAGATCATGCTCTGGAGCGCCGAGAAGCCCCTGCCGGTCCGCGTCCACACGCTGCCCAAGGAGCGGGACGAGGAGGTGGCGCGTCTCCACATCGGCAAGCTGGGCGTGAAGCTCACGACCCTGACGGAAAGCCAGGCGGAGTACCTGGGCATCCCGGTGGAGGGCCCGTACAAGGCCGAGGGCTACCGTTACTGACCCCCCCGGGACCCGGTGATGTCCAGCTCGCGATCGCCGCTGTCCACGGCACGGGACGCCAAGACGTTCCTCGCCGCAGCTCGGATCCGGATCGACGCGTACCTCGATCACGTGTTGCCGCCCGTGCAGGGGAACGGCGCCGCGCTGGCCGAGGCCATGCGCTACTCCGTGCTCGCGGGCGGGAAGCGCATCCGCCCGGCGCTGGTGATGGCGTCCGCCCTCGCGGTGGAGGGCGATCCCGAGAAGGCGCTCCCGTTCGGCGCCGCCGTCGAGTTGGTCCACACGTACAGCCTGATCCACGACGACCTCCCCGCCATGGACGACGACGACCTGCGGCGAGGACGGCCGACGAACCACAAGGTGTTCGGCGAGGCCCTGGCCATCCTGGCGGGCGACGCGCTGAACACGTACGCGTTCGAGGTCCTGCTCGACGGCGTCGAGCCGGCGGACGTCGCGCGCGACGTGGCTTGGGAGCTGGCGCACGCGGCCGGCCCCCGCGGCATGGTCGGCGGCCAGGTCGAGGACGTGCAGGCGAGCGGCCGCATGCCCGACGAGGAGGCACTGCGCCGCGTCCAGGGGGGAAAGACGGCCGCGCTGATCCGGGCGGCCTGCCGCGGCGGCGCCCGGATCGGCGGCGGGACGAACGCCGAGGTGGACGGCCTCGGTCGCTACGGGACCCACCTCGGCTTCGCCTTCCAGATGATCGACGACGTCCTCGACGTCGTGGGGACGGCGGAGGCCCTCGGAAAGACGCCCGGAAAGGACGCGGTCGAGGGCCGGCTGACCTGGGTCTCCCTCGCCGGCGTGGACGGGGCGCGCGAACGGGCGGAGGCGGAACTCGGGTGGGCCCTGCAGGCGCTGGAGGGCCTGCCGGGGGCCGCGCTCCTCGGCGAGATCGGTCACCTCGTCACGAACCGGGATCGCTGAACGCGGTCAGCTCGACGGGCAGGGGGGCCTTCCGCCGCGGGAGGCGGCTGAGGAGCAGGAGGCTCGCGAGGGCCGTGAGGAGAGCCCCGCTCCCCCACGCGAGCCGGATGGACGCGTGTTGCGCGACGATGCCCACGAACAAGCTGCCCAGGGGGAAGAAGCAGCCGAACACGGAGGTCCAGAGGCCCATCACCCGCCCGCGGAGCGCGTCGGGCACGCTCTCCTGCACGAGGCCGTTCGCCGTGGCCATGAACGCCACTTGTGCGAACCCGATCCCCACCAGGAGCGGCACCGCGAGGGCGACGTGTCGCACGTGCGCCATCAACAGGATGAGCGAAGCGCCGGCCCAGACCAACCCGAAGACGACATACCGGTTCGCCCGCCGCCGACGGGCCCGGCTCGCCACCCACAGTGCTCCCGCGAGCGCGCCCAGCCCCGCGCTCGCCATCAGCGTGGCGTAGCCGCTCGGCCCCATGCCCACCTGGTCCTTCGCGAAGGCGGGCATGATGGTCTGGTAGCTCCAGGTGAAGAGCACGGTGATGGCGAGGAGGGTGAGCAACGTCCGCGTGCGCCGGTGTCCACGCACGTAGCGGACGCCTTCGAGGAAGCGCTGCCAGGGCCGCCGGTCTCCGCGACGCTCCACGGCGGAGGAGACGTCGAGGCCCCAGAGCGCCGCGATCAGCGCGAAGTTCATCGCCGCGGCGATGAGGAAGCACGGCCCCACGCCGACGAGGCGCAGCAACACGGCGCCGGCGCCGGGGCCCACGACCCGCGCGACGTTGAAACCGGCCGCGGTGAGGGCGATCGCGTTGCCGAGGTCGTCCAGCCCGACGAGGTCGCGCACGAACGCGTTCCGCGTCGGGATCCCGACGGCGCGCGCGACGCCGATCAGGAAGGCCGTCGCGTAGACGTGGCCGACCCGGACGTCGCCGGTCAGGACGAGCACGCCGAGCCACACGTTGGCGAACACCGAGATCAAGGGGAGCAGCATCAGGAGGCGGCGACGATCCACCTGGTCGGCGATCACCCCGCCCAGGGGCGCCAGCAGGGCGAAGGGGATCAACCCCACGAAGGTGACGTAGCCGAGGACGTCGCGCCGGCCGGTCAGCGAGTAGACCAGCCACGCCTGCACCACGATCCGGAGCCAGAACCCCAGGAGCGACAGCACGTTGCCGACGAAGAAGCGCCGGTACGCCGGCCGCCGGAGGGAAGCGAACGTCCCTCCGCCCACGGCGACTCAGGCCCCGGCGGCGGCGGAATCCTCGTCGAGGTCCTTCTCGGCAGCGTCGCCTCCCGCCGTCTCGACCAACTCGACGAGGCGGCTCTCGGCGTCGTCCAGGAGCGCTCGGCAGGCCCGGAGGTGCTCGACCCCCTCCTGGTAGCGCGCGATGGCCTTCTCCAGGGGCAGGTCCTCGCCCTCGAGCTCCGTCACGGCCGCTTCGAGGGCCGCGAGCCGCTCTTCGAAGCTCATGCCTTCCTGGGTCATCGGCGGAGCGTAGCACGCGGCCGCCCCATGCAGGCCGCCGGGCGGGCCCGGACCTTCGGACCCTCCCCGCCCCCGCCACGGCGGGACGTTTGCTTCCCCCGGCCCCGACCGTGCCCCAACATGGACGGGAATGGGCACGCCGATCCTCGTTCTCGTCGTGGCGCTCTACTCCGCCGTGGCGACGGCCTATCTGGAGGCACGCCGCCACCGCGAGCCGCCCCCGGCCTGGGCGCGGTGGGTGGGGCCGATCGCCGTGGTCGCCCACCTGGTCGGACTGATCGCCCTCTCGCACACCATCGGCCGGAGCCCCTTCGCGACGCCGAGCCAGTCGCTGTCCTTCCTCTCCTTCTCGCTCGCGGGTCTCTACCTCGTCCTCGAGGCGACGAGCCGCGTGGCCACGCACGGCGGCGCCTTCTATGCCACGGCCGCGCTGCTGGCGGGAGTGGGCGTCCCCGGTCTGATCGGGTCCATGGCGGCGGAGACCCCGCGGGACGCCCTCCGGACGTTCCACGTCGGACTCTCCCTCATGGGTACGGCGGCGGTGCTCGCCGGAGGGCTGCTCGCGGGCGGCTACCTCGGCCAGTACCGCCGCGTGAAGCACGGTGCCATCCGGGAGTCCGGAGCCGACGGGCCGTCGCTCCGCGGCTTCGAACGCCTCGCCCGCCGCGCTTCGGTGCTGGGCGTCCTGCTCCTCGGACCGGCGCTCGGCCTGGGGATCGCGATCACGACGGGGGAGACGCCGCCGCCGGGATCGGCGGTGCTCACCGGGCTCACGGCGCTGGTGTTCGCCCTCGTCCTCGTGGCCGCCTGGATCTGGTGGCGGCGGCCGCGGCACGGCCGGTTGGCGGCCTGGTTGAACCTGACGAGCCTCGTCGTCGTCCTCCTGACGTTGCTCGTCGTGCATCCCGTCGTGTGGCCGGGGAATTGACGCGGGACCATGGATCTCTACGTCATCGGTATCGACCACCACGTGGCCCCGCTCGAAGTGCGCGAGTGCCTGAGCGTGCCGAAAGACGGCGTGGCGCGGATCCTCCAGCAGATCGCCGACGAGGCGTGGGCCGACGAGGCCCTGCTCCTCGCGACGTGCAACCGTACCGAGCTCTACGTGGTGACGGCCCGCCCCGACGGCGCGGAGCTCGGCATGGCGGCGCTCGCTCGCGTGTTCCAGGGCGCGGATCGCCTCGACGGCACCCTGTTCCGCATGCGCGAGGGCGAGACCGCGGCCCGCCACCTCTTCCGGGTCGCGGCCGGGCTCGAGTCCGCGATCCTCGGAGAGACCGAGATCCAGGGCCAGGTGCGCGCCGCCCTGGAGACCGCCCTGGGCGCCGGCACGGCGGGCAGGGTCATCGACCGCCTCGCCCGCTCGGCTCTCCGCGCAGGCAAGCGGGCGCGCGCGGAGACCCGGGTGTCCAGCGGAGGCGTCTCGCACGGACACGCCGCCGCGCGCGTGGCCCAGCGCATCTTCGGGAGCGTCGAGGGCCGCGATGTCCTGGTGATCGGGGCGGGCGACATGGCCCGGCAGACCGCGATGGCGATGGCCGCCCAGGGGCGGGGCCGGTTCGTCGTGTCGAACCGGACGCGGGAGAACGCGGAACAGCTCGCCGCCCAGCTTCCGTCGGCCGAGGTGGTCGGGCTCGACGCCGTACCGGATCGCATCGCCAGGACGCACGTGGTGGTCCTCGCGGGCGGCGCCACCCCGCTGGATCGCGCGACCGTCTCACGCGCGCTCACGCGCCGCCGCGAGCCGCTTCTCGTGGTGGATCTCTGCGTCCCCCGCCTGGCCGAGGAGGCCATCGGCGACCTGCCGGGCGTGTTCCTCTACCACCTGGACGCGCTCGAGGAGCTCGTCGCCGGCTCCCTGGCCGAGCGCCGGGAGGCCGTGCCCGACGTGGAGACGATCCTCGCCCAGGAGTTCGCCGACTTCCGGGGTTGGTACCGGACGCTCGGCGCGCTTCCCGCCATCCAGTCGATGCAGGCCTGGGCGGAGGAGGTCCGGCAGGTGGAGCTCTCGTACCTGCCGGCCGACGTGAACGGAGACGTGCGCAAGGCCGTCGAGAAGCTGACGAAGCGCCTGGTCCAGAAGCTCCTCGCGCGACCGACCGCGCGCGTGGTGCAGGGAATGGCGAAGGACGACCCGGACATGCCCACGCCCGACCACCTCCGGGCCCTGTTCGGCCTGGGCGAAGCGCCGCCCCGAACCGAGAGCGAGACGAAACGGGGGGACGCGTGACGCCGCTCTTCCTCCGCGCCGTTCGGGGCGAGCCGGTCGAGCGCTTCCCCGTCTGGATGATGCGGCAGGCCGGCCGGTACCTGCCGGGCTACATGCGCGTCCGCCGCCGCACGTCGTTCCTGGACCTCTGCCGGACGCCGGAGCTCGCCGCCGAGGTCACGTTGGAGCCGATCGAACGCTTCGACATGGACGCCGCGATCGTCTTCGCCGACATCCTCCTGACGGCGGACGCCATGGGCGTGGAGGTCGCGTTCCCCGAGGGCGGCCCCCGGATCGTCGATCCCATCCGGACGCCGGCCGACGTGCGGCGCGTCCACGAGCCCGATGCCGCGCGCGTCCGCGCCGTCTCCGAGACCGTCGCGATCCTCCGCAAGGCCCTGCCCCCGTCCAAGTCGCTCCTGGGCTTTTCCGCCGCTCCGTTCACGCTCTGCGCCTACATGATCGAGGGTGGCACGAGCCGGGACTTCGAGACCACGCGGCGCTTCGCGAACGAGCACCCTGCCGCCTTCCGGGACCTGATGGAGCGAACGGCGAGAGCCCTCGCCCCCTACCTCGCCGAACAGGCCGCGGCCGGCGCCGACGTCCTGCAGCTCTTCGACACGTGGGGAGGCGTGCCGGACACGGACCTGTACCGGGACGTCGTGATCCCCTCCGTCCAGCGCGTCCTGGAGGATCTGGGCCCGTCCCGCCCGCCCGTGATCCTGTTCCCCGGACTCGGGACGGAAGGGCGGCTCGAGGACGCGCTGGTCTCGGGCGTGGAGGCGCTGTCGATCGACTGGCGGACGGACCTGGCGCGCGCGTACGAGCGCGTCGGGGCGCGCTGCCGCGTCCAGGGCAACCTCGACCCGACGGTCCTCCTCGCCCCGCCCGACACGATCCGCGAGAAGACGACGCGCATGCTGGACGCCGTGCCGCCCGGGCGGGCGCACCTCGCGAACCTCGGACACGGCATCCTGAAGAACACGCCCCCCGACCACGCCGCCGTGTTCGTCGAAGCCGTCAAGAACCACCGCCCTCGGACCGCGGAGAGCCGATGATCCACCGAGGCGACGACCGCCCGCCCGACGAAAGGGACCTCGCCGGGGCCGTCGAGCTCGCGCCCCGCTACGACCGCCCCGGGCCCCGCTACACCTCCTACCCGCCGGCCCCCCACTTCGGCCCGGCCGTCGGCCCCGCCGAGGCGCGGGCAGTGTACGCCTCCCGCGGACCGGACGCACCGCCGCTCAGCCTCTACCTGCACCTCCCGTTCTGCGAGGCGATGTGCACGTACTGCGGCTGCAACGTCATCGTCAGCCGCGACCGCGCCATCGTGGACCGCTACCTCGCCGCGCTCCTGCCCGAGATCGACCTCGTCGCCGAGGCGCTCGCCGGCGGCAGCCGACGCCTCGTCCAGCTGCACCTGGGCGGAGGCACGCCCACCTACTTTCCGCCCGAGGCCTTGGAGCGAATCCACGGCGCGATCCACTCCGCCTTCGAGATCACTCCGGACGCGGAGCTCGCGCTGGAGGTCGATCCCTGCGTGACCACCGCCGACCACATCCGCACCCTCGCGCGGCTCGGTTGGCGTCGGGTCAGCATGGGCGTGCAGGACTTCACGCCCGAGGTCCAGGAGGCCGTGAACCGCGTCCAGTCGGCCGACCTGACGCTCGATCTCGTGCGGCTCTGCCGCGAGGAGGGTTTCGAGAGCGTCAATGTGGACCTGATGTACGGACTGCCCCACCAGACCGTCGAGACGTTCCAGAAGACGCTGGATCTCGTCGTCGAACGGATCCGTCCGGATCGGGTCAGCCTCTTCGGCTACGCGCACGTCCCCTGGCTCAAGGCCCACCAGCGGAAGATCGACGAGGCGGCCCTTCCCGGCCGCGACCAGCGCCTGGCCCTGTTCCACGCCGGCGTCCGGACCTTCGTGACCGCGGGCTACGAGTTCATCGGGATGGACCACTTCGCCCGACCCGACGACGAGCTCACGCGCGCTCGCGCCGAGGGCACGCTCCATCGCAACTTCATGGGCTTCCACACCCGCGCCGGCACCGACATGGTCGCGATGGGCATCACCGGCATCGGTGATGCCCAGGGCGTCTACATCCAGAACCACGCCAAGCTCTCCCGCTGGGAGAGGGCGGTGGCCGACGGCGAGCTCCCCGTGCATCGGGGCTATCGCCGGACGGAGGACGACGAGGTCCGCGGCGCCATCATCCAGGAACTGATGTGCAACGGCCGCGTCGGCCGCCGTCACCTCGCGCCGGACGGCGGGGACTGGCGCGAGCGCTATCCGGCCGAGGCGAAGGACCTCGTTCCGATGGCCGCAGACGGCGTCGTCGAGGTGGACGAGGACGGGGTGCGCCTCACGCCGCTCGGGCGCCTGTTCGTCCGAAACGTCTGCATGGTCTTCGACGCGCACCTGAGGGCCCGGAAGGAGCAAGAGGGGGAAGGCCCCGCGAAACCGCGCTACAGCCGCACGGTCTGAGCGGCCGACTCCCCGGGCCGATCTCAGGATCCCGCCCGCGGCTCCTCGCCTCCTGACATCGTGGCTCCCCCCTGCCCGCGTGATGCACGAAGCGCGCGACGGGACAGGCCGAAGTCGCGGTTCGTCGAGAGGCATCGCCCACACGAGGTCCTCTCTTCACGACGACAGGGTGTCCTCGTGCGTCGCTCGGGTTCGAGGCGAAGGCGCGTGGCGGAGGCGACCCCGTGGGATCTACGACCTCGCCTCCACCTGCTCCGAGGGGCGCACCGGCCCGCCTCGCGGCCCTCGGGCACGGCCGCGGACGGCAGGATGGGCAAGCTCCCCATCGTGGTCGGGCTGCCGGCCACGAAGGAGGGAGGCCCGCTGGCCGCGGAGGTCTTCCCGCATGGACGGCAGGGGTAGGACGACGCTCCGTGGCGGGTGCGCGCGAAGGCAGGCGCGAACGGGCCTGAGGGCGTGGCGCCGGGGCCTCGCGTCCCGCCGCCGCGGCGTGCGTGGACACGGCGAAGCCGAGGTCGGCGTGTCCGCGGTCCGCGCCCAGGGGCACGGCGAAGAGCGGTCCGTCGACGCGGAAGCGCTCGAGCACGGCGTCGGGGAGATCCGCGAGCAGGTCGGGATGGTCGGCGGCCGACCCGTCGAGCGGGACGAGGCGGTCGCGCATCACGAGCGCGGGAAGCGATGCCCCCTCGACGACGAGCCGGTCCGGCGGGGTCTCGGCTTCGAGGGCGGCGACCGCGGCGGTCGAGAGGTCGGACTCGCGCCAGGGATCCTCGACGACGCCGACGCCGGAACGCGCCGCAAAGACCTCCGGCGCTTCGGCGAACGGCTCGGCGAACGCGGGGAGCCACGCGTCGTGAGGCCATGCGGCGGGCAGGGCCAGGTGCAGCACCGTCGGGGAGACCGGGGGCGCCTCGCCCCCGCCCCCGCAGGCGACGACCGCCACCAGCACCACCGCGAGGAGACCACGCGCGAGTTCCGTCGGGAGCGCCCCGCCCTTCGGACTCCGCGCGGCGTGCATCGGGCGCCCTCCCCGTCGCGCCCCACCCCCCGCCGAGGCGACCGGGGCCTTGTCCGGAAGCGTGCCCTCGCGGCCAACCTCGGATTCCGGCACGAGCCCGAGCTTTCTCGGCCGGGCCCGGACCTCGGCTCCCGTAGCATGGCCGTGCGAAGCCGCACGGGAGGGTCCGCGGATGCAGCGCCTCGGCCAGGTCCTGGGGGTCCTTGCCATGATGGTCGTCACCGCGTGCGGCGGTTCGGGGGGAGGGTCCACCCCGCCGCCCGCGGCCCCCGCCACGTGGGTCCACCAGGCCGGCGGGGTGAGCGATGCCCTCTCGAGCGACGTGGCCACACTGGCCGACGGAAGCACCTACCTGGCGGGCTACTTCCTCGACGAGGCGGTCTTTGGCGCCGGGTCGCCCGAGGAGACCACCCTGACCTCCGTGGGCGACCTCGACCACTTCGTCGCCCGCTACCGCAAGGACGGAACGTTGGCGTGGGCCGTGCGGGACGGGGGGTTGCGGGACGACCGGGCCGAAGCCCTCGACGTCTTCACCGACGGTTCCTGCGTCGTCGCCGGCTACCGCATCGACCCGGTGGCGGGCGATCCCGACGCGTTCACCAGTCGCTTCGCCGCCAACGGACAACGCCTGTGGTTGAGCTACGGCTTCGGAAGCGGCAACGACACGGGCAGTGCGGTGGTCGCGCTCGCCGACGGGACCTGCGTGGCCACCGGGAGCTTCACCGACGCAGCGACGTTCGGGCCCGGCGAGGCGCAGGAGACCATCCTCACGTCGTCGGGAGGCCAGCACGGGTTCGTGGCGCGTTACGCCGCGAACGGATCGTTGCTCTGGGCCGTGGCCACGCTGGGGAGCGGTCCGAGCCGCGTGCTCGCCGCCGGGCGCGGCCCGGGGGGCGGGGTCGTCGTGGCGGGGACCTTCGAAGGAACCGTGATCCTCGGTCCGGGGGAGGCCGGCGAGCAGACCCTCGTCTCGACCGGTGGCAACGACCTCTTCGTGGCCGGGTACGCGGCGGATGGCCACCTCGCGTGGGCCGCCCGCGACGGGGGCGCCGGCGAGGACCAGGTGCGCGACCTCGCCACCTACGCCGACGGCTCCTTCGTGCTGGCCGGCGCCTCGTGGGACGCGACGGGCATGAGCGGCGGCGGCTGGCTCCAGCGCCGGACCGCCCCGGGCACGCTCGCCTGGGCGTCCGCGGTCGTGACACCCGGCGCCGACAGCCTCGGGACGCACGTGGCCACGATGGCCGACGGATCCTGCCTCCTCGGCGGGACCTTCGACGGTGGCATCACCCTGGGCCTCGGCACCGCGACGGAGGCGCACTTCGACGCGGTGGGCCTGACCGACCTGTTCTACGCCCGCTTCTCCGGCAGCGGGGCCTTGCGGTGGGCCCGCGCGGTCGAGGGGCTCGGGGACTCGAACGGCGCCGCCGTCGGCACGCACGCCGACGGTACGATCGCGCTCGCGGGCTACTTCCTGGACGACGTGACCCTCGGCCCCGGCACCGCCACCGAGACGTCCGTGTCCTCGCCCGGGGGCTTCGAGGTCTTCGTCGCCCGCCTCGGCGCGAGCGGCGCGCCGTAGCCCGGGAGCACCCGGCATGCGAGGGGGCGCCGACGGGCCGGCGCCGCTGCGAACTCCCGCCGAGTGTTGGGGATGTCCTCCTCGAGGCAGGTCAGCGCCACTTGGTCAGCGGCGTGATGCGTGCGGTCATGTCCGTTCTTCATTCGAGGCCCGATGGGGCGACGTGACCAGGCACTCCCTGACGGTCCGCGCGATGTGCTCGGCGTCGATCCCGGCCGCGCTCAGGAGCTCGGCCGGCGTGCCGGAGGTCGGCATGGAGTCCACCGCGAGCTTGATCACCGTGGGGAGCTTCTCCGTCGTGCCCACGAAGGCACCCAGAACGGCGTCGCCGAGCCCGCCCTCCCGCCAGTGATCCTCGACCACGACGAGGCGGCCTCCCGTCGCACGCGCGGCTGCGTGCAGGGACGCCGAGTCGATCGGCTTGACCGAATAGGCATCGATGACCCGCACCCGGATCCCTTCCCTTTCGAGCGGCTCGCAGGCACGGAGGCTCTCGTGCAACGTGATCCCCGCGGCGACGATCGTCACTCGATCGGCCCGGGAACTCCGCACCACCTTGCTGCCGCCGATCGGGAAGGTCTCGCCCGGGGGGTAGATGACCGGCGTCTTCGCGCGGGTCGCCCGCAGGTAGGAGATGCCGGAGAGATCGACCATCGCGCTCACCAGGCGCGCCGTCTGGTTCGCGTCGCACGGGTACAGCACCGTGCTGCCGTGCACGGCCCGCATCATCGCCAGGTCTTCCAGCGCCATCTGCGACGGCCCGTCCTCGCCGATGCTCACGCCGGCATGCGTCCCGCACAGGCGCAGGCTGGCGCCGGAGACGGCCGCCATGCGGATCTGGTCGAACGCACGGGTGAGGAAGGCGGCGAACGTCGCGGCGAAGGCGACCTTCCCCAGCACGCTCATGCCGAGGGCGGCGCCGACGAGCTGCTGCTCCGCGATGTAGGCCTCGAAGAACCTCTGCGGGTAGGCCTTGTTGAACTCCTCCGTGAACGTCGAATTCGACACCTCGCCGTCGAGGACCATCATGTCCGACCGGTGGGCGCCCACCGCCACGAGCGCGTCCCCGAACGCCTGCCGCGTGGCCTCCTCGGCTCCGACCTCGTAGGCGGGCAGCTGCAACGGCAGGACCGCAGGCGGGGCCGCCGGCCGCCGGCGTGCGGGCTTCGCGACACGAACGGTGATGTGGCGCTCGCCGCCCAGCTCCGCGATGGCCTCCTTCGCCTGCTCCGGGCTGAGCGCCTTGCCGTGCCACCCCTCCTGGTTCGCCACGAGCGAGACGCCGGAGCCCTTCACGGTCTTCGCGACGATGCAGGTCGGCTTCTCGTCCTGGGCGAGCGCCTCCCGGTACGCGGCGTCGATGGCCGCGATGTCGTGGCCGTCGATCTCGATGGCATGCCAGCCGAAGGCGCGGGCGCGGGCGGCGTAGACGGCTGCATCCCAACCGAGGTCCGTCGGTCCCCGCTGGCCCAAGCGGTTCATGTCCAGGATGGCGATCAGATTGGACAGCTTGTAGTGGCCCGCCTTGTCGAAGGCTTCCCAGTTGGAGCCCTCGGCGAGCTCGCTGTCACCCAGCAGGACCCAGACGTGGAACGGCAGTTCGTCCACGTACTTGCCGGTCCAGGCCATGCCGACGCCGACCGGCAGACCCTGTCCGAGGGACCCGGTGGCTACGCCCACCCAGGGCAGGCCGCGCGGCGCGCCGCGATCTCCGGTGTTCTGCAGCGGCTTCGGATGGCCCTCGAGGCGGCTGCCGAAGGCGCGCAGCGTCATCAGCTCCCCGTCGGTGATGACGCCCGCCGCCTTGTACATCGAGTAGAGCAGCGGGCTGGCGTGTCCCTTGGAGAAGATCAGCCGGTCGTTGTTCGCCTCGTCCGGGTGGTCCCAGTCGTACTCGAGGTGGTTGACCAGGAGCACCGCCATCAGGTCGGCGGCCGACATCGAGGACGTCGGGTGGCCCGACCCGGCCGCCGTCGTACAGCGGATGCCGTCCACCCTGAGCTGCCGCCCCAGCTCCGCGATGCGTCGTCGTTCGTCAGCCATGAGAGCACTCCTCGCTCTTGGACGCGATGCACCGCATCCGATCGTTCCACGACTCGACGAACGACGCGGCGCCTTCGTCCTGAAGCCGGGCGACCAGGGCGGAGAGGTCGATCCCGGCCTTCGCGAACTCGGCGAGCACCTCCCCGCCGTCGCCGCCGTCGGGGGGCATGGCCGGTGTCGACTCGCCATGGTCCGCCAGGGCCTTCGAGGTGACCTCCGGCATCGTGTTGATCCTGAACGGGGCGGCGAGCGCCGCGACGTCGAGAAGGTCGAAGGCCCTTGGGGTCTTGGAAACACGTCTCGCAAGAGGCGCTCGCATTGGCGTCGGGTGGGGGCACGACGAGGAAGCGGATCCGAAGGCGTAGCCACAGCCACGCCGAGGAATCCGCGCCGGAGGAGGGGCCGCAGACGGCGTGAAGGCGGGTGCAATGCCGAGCCGGCCGCGCGGCGCCTCGGGCGTATTGCCCATCACCGCGACGTCCCAGCGGCTGACGAGGACGGAGGCGACGGAGAACACATCGGGCTTCGGTCCGGCGGCGATGCGCCGCTCGATGCCGCGCGAGTACGCGTCGGCGGCTGCGACGTACTGCTCGCGGGAGAACAGGAGGGTCGCGTTGACCGGCACGCCCGCAAAGATCGCCTCCTCGATGGCGGGGAGGCGCGCCCTGGTGCCCGGGATCTCGATGCAGAGGTTCGGCCGCGCCGCTCGGGCCTGGATCTCCGCGACCGCGGCGATGGAGCCCGCCGTGTCGTTCGCCAGCGCGGGCGAGACCTCCAGCGACACCCAACCGTCCACGCCGTTGGTCTGCTCGTGATTCGGACGGAAGGGATCGGCGGCCTGCCTGAGGTCCTCCACCGCCGGCTCGAAGCACAGCGTCTCGCCGGAATGGCCTGCCTCCAGCTTGCGGCGAACGGCATCGTCGTAGTCCCGGCTGTTCTCGATGGCGTGGTCGAAGGTCGGGGGATTGGAGGTGAGACCGGTGACCGAGAGCTCCCCGATGTAGCGGCGGAGCGGACCGCTGGTCGATAGGCCGCGGGTGATGTTGTCGAGCCAGAGGCCCTGGCCCATGCCGTGGAGTCGTTGGGTCGCCTTCACCGCTCCTCGTGCCGCCGTTCCTGATGCGGTTCTCGGGTGGGTCGCGGGTTCTGCCAGCAACCGTCGGGTTCGATCAGCGCGTCCGCCGCGCGGGGCCCCCAACTGCCGCGCCGGTACGGGTGGCTGCGGTCGTGGGCCTCGAGGACCGGGTCGACCACCGCCCAGGCGGCCTCGAGCGCGTCCTCGCGGGTGAAGAGGGCGCCGTCGCCGGCCATGGCGTCGCTCAGGAGCCTCTCGTAGGGCGCCCTGGCTCCCGGTTGCTCCTCGGACAGGAAGAGCTCCCGCTGGTCGCCCACGAACTCCTTCCCCGCACGCTTGACGCGAGCCGCAAAGGCGACGGCCGAGTTCGGGGACAGCCGGAAGCGCAGGTAGTTGCCCAGGCCGGTCGTCGGCGCCGAGTCGGCGAAGAGCCTCTGCGGGGGAGGCTTCAGCTCCACCACGACCTCGGCCGCCGTTGCCGCGAGGCACTTGCCGGAGCGGAGGTACCAGGGCACCCCCTGCCATCGCCACGAGTCGATGAAGAGCCGCAGGGCGCAGAAGGTCTCGACGTCGGAGTCCTTCGCCACGCCGGGCTCCTTGCGATAGCCTGCGTACTGGCCGCGCACCACGTCCTCGGACTCGAGGGGGCGCATGCCCTGGAACACCTTGGCCTTCTCGGCGTGGACGGCGCCATAGCCCCTGTAGACCGGCGGCTCCATGGCCAGCAGGGCGACGATCTGGAAGAGGTGGTTCTGGATCACGTCGCGCAGACAGCCGGCGCTCTCGTAGAACGCGCCCCGCTTCTCCACGCCGAAGTCCTCGGCCAGGGTGATCTGGACGCTGGCCACGGTGTTGCGGTTCCAGATCGGCTCGAGGAACGAGTTGGCGAAGCGGAAGTAGAGGATGTTCATGATCGCCTCCTTCCCGAGGAAGTGATCGATGCGGAAGATCGAGTCCTCCGGAAACACCGAGCGTGCGACGCGGTTGAGCTTTCGAGCCGAGGCCAGGTCGCGCCCGAAGGGCTTTTCGACGATGACGCGCGCGCGCTCCGCCAGGTCCACCGCGCCCAGCCCTCGGATCACCGTCTCGAAGAGCGAGGGCGGGATCGCGAGGTAGTGCGCCGGACGCCGGGCACTTCCCAGCGCCGTCTTGAGCGCCGCGAACGTGCCCGGGTCGTTGTAGTCGCCGCCCACGTACCCGAGCAGCGACAGGAGATGGTCGAAGGCGCGTTGGTCGTCGATCCCGCCCGCTTGCTCGATACTGCTCTTCGCACGAGCGTGCACGTGCGCCAGACTCCACTTCGGCGAGGCGACGCCGATCACGGGGACGTCGAGAGCGCCGTGTTTCGCCATCGCGTAGAGCGCCGGGAAGATCATCTTGTGGGCGAGATCACCCGTCACGCCGAAGAGCACCAGAGCGTCCGACCGGGGCGCGGCCATCAGGCGCCTCCCTCCGGCGTCGTACTCCTCTCTTGGTGGCCTCCGAACTCGTAGCGCAGGGCCGACAGCACCTTGTCGGCGAAGTCGGCCTCGCCGCGCGAGCTGAAGCGCTCGTACAGCGCGGCGCTGAGAACCGGCGCCGGGACCGCTTCGTCGACGGCGGCCATGATCGTCCACCGCCCCTCTCCCGAGTCCGAGACCCGGCCCGCGAACTTCTCCAGGTTCGGACTCTCGAGCAGCGCCGTGGCCGCCAAGTCCAGGAGCCACGAGGAGATGACGCTTCCGCGACGCCAGACCTCGGCGATGTCGGCCAGCTTCAGGTCGTACAGGTAGTGCTCGGGGTGGCGCAGCGGCGTGGTCTCGGCGTCGACGGTGCTCCGCCGCTTGCCGGCGTTGGCGTGGCGGAGGATGTTCAGCCCTTCCGCGTACGCGGACATGAGTCCGTACTCGATGCCGTTGTGGACCATCTTGACGAAGTGGCCCGCGCCGCTCGGCCCACAGTGCAGGTAGCCGTGCTCGGCGGTTCCCCCCACCTTCTCCCGACCGGGCGTACGTTCTGCCGCGTCCACGCTTGGGGCGAGGGCGGCGAAGACAGGGTCGAGGCGTCGGACGACAACGTCCTCACCACCGATCATCAGGCAGTAGCCCCGCTCCGACCCCCAGACGCCGCCGCTGGTCCCGACGTCGAGGTAGTGGATGGCTTTCGGCTTCATTTCGGCGGCGCGGCGGATGTCGTCGTGGTAGTACGAATTGCCCCCGTCGATGATCACGTCGTCGGGCTCGAAGAGCGAAACGAGCGTCTGCAGGGTCGGGTCGACCGCCGCCGCCGGCACCATCATCCAGGCGGCGCGCGGCTTCTCCAGCGCGTTCGCGAACTCTTCGAGTGACCTCGTCCCGACCGCTCCCTCCGTAACGAGTGCGCTCACGGTTTCGGGATGGAGGTCGTACACCACGCACCGGTGGCCGGCCCGCAGCAGGCGCCGCACCATGTGGGTCCCCATCCGGCCCAGCCCGATCATGCCCAGTTCCACGTCATGCTCCTCTCGCGGCGGATGCGCCGTCCCGGCCACGCCGTTCGCGGTTGTCTACCTGGGGGCCTCGTCGTCTCGAACCTCCCGCTCCGCCTGCTCCCAGTCCTCGGTTGCTCGACCGTCTCCCCGGCCGCGTTGCTCGTACAACTCGTAGGCTCGCTCGGCGATCCGCGGCGTCAGGCTTGCCGCTGTCCGGCGCTTGCCGCGATCGAGAATGCGATACGCGAGCAACTTGACACGGTCGTTCACGAGGAACCACGCCAAAGCGTAGCCCCAGACGAAGAGCGCCCAACCCCAGCCGAGCGGCGTCATGAACAGACCGTAGACCGCGATCAGCGTCGCCACGATCTGCGTGCCGACCACGGCGACCCATAGAATCCGACCGGGGCGTATGGACCAGAACGGGCCGCGCGTGCGGGTCAGGAAGATCGTGAGGTGCCCGGCCACGGAGAGCTTCAGGTACATCAGCGTCTGGACGTGCGCGTGATCGAGGTGAAAGACGCGCATGCCGAGAAAGAACAGGCCGAACGCCGCGACGACCCCGATGACGCCCAACACCGTGGAGATCCCCAGCACGAGACGCATGTTCCAGGCCTCGGGCTGATCCTTGTAATGAACGTTGTCATAGGCGATGGACAGGATTGCGCCGTCGTTGAGCAACGCGAGCATCACGATCATCACCGCCGTCACCGGATAGAAGTTGAAGATCAGGATCGCCAGCGTCATGAAGAACAGCACGCGCAGCGTCTCGGCGATACGGTAGATCGCGTAGCTGTTCATCCGCTGGAAGATGCGACGGCTCTCCTTGATCGCATCGATGATCACCGAGAGGCCGGGCGTGGTCAGCACGATGGCCGCCGCCGCCCGCGCCGCATCCGTCGCGCTCGAAACGGCGATGCCGCAGTCGGCCTTCTTCAGCGCCGGGGCGTCGTTCACCCCGTCGCCCGTCATGCCGACGATGTGGCCGCGCTCTTGCAGGACATCCACAATGTGGAACTTGTGTTCGGGGAACACCTGGGCGAAACCGTCGGCCTTCTCGATGGACTCGGCCGTCGCCGTGGACTCCTCGTGCTTGGAGTCGCCCAGCGTGGACGCATCAAGCACATTCGTGCCCATGTCCAGCTTCTTGGCGGTTTCCTTGGCGATGGCCACCGCATCGCCCGTCACCATCTTCACCTTCACGCCCATCGCCAGCGCCGTCGCAATGGTCGCCTTGGCATCGTCCCGGGGCGGATCGAAGAGGGGCAGCACGCCGACGAACCGCCATTGCCCGTCGTCCTCGGCCCGAGCCACGCCCAAGGAACGGAAGCCGCGGGCCGCGAACTCGTTGACGGCCTCGTCGACGGCAGGCTTCACCTCCCCGACATTGGCCGCCAGCTCCAGGACCACCTGCGGTGCGCCCTTCGTCACCTTGAACGTCTTGCCGTCCTTGGCTTTGACGGTGGCCTCCGTGCGCTTGTGCACGGGGTCGAAGGGTTGGAAATGAAGCACCTGGTAGGCCTTCAGGGCGTCCTTGTCCTTCAGACCGCCGAGAACGGCCAGATCGATGGTGTCGTTGTTGTCCGCGCGCGATGCGAGCGCGCCGTCGAGGATGACTTGCTCGGCAGGGACGTCATTCACGCTGAACGGGTCGCCAAGCGTCAGCTTGTTCTGGGTCAGCGTGCCCGTCTTGTCGGCGCACAACATGTCCACGCCCGCCAGTTCCTCGATGGCCACCAGCTTGCTGACGATGGCCTGCTTCCTGGCGAGCAGGCGAGCACCGACCGCCATCGTGACCGACAGCACCGTCGGCATCGCCACGGGGATCGCGGCGACGGTCAGCACCAGGGCGAACTGCAGCGTCGTGAGGATCGGGTCGCCGCGGAAGATCGCCACTCCAACGATCGCCGCCACCAAAGCCACCGCGAGGATGATCAGGTAATTGCCGATCTTCAGGACCGCCCTCTGGAAGTGGCTGACGGTGTGCGCTTCCTGCACCAGTTGCGCGGTCTTGCCGAAGTAGGTGTTCGTGCCCGTCGCGTAGACCAGCGCGCCGATTTCGCCCCGGCGGATGATCGAACCGGAAAACACGGCCTCCCCGGGTTTCCGCTTGGCCGGCAACGATTCCCCGGTCAGCGCGGACTGATCGACTTCCACCGGGTCGCCCTCGAGCAAACGGGCATCCGCCGGCACGATGTCGCCCAGGCGCATGCGGATCACGTCGCCGGGCACCAGCTCCCGCGCCGGCGGGGTGACCCACTTCCCGTCACGCTTCACGCGGGCGTTGATGGCCAGCTTGGCCTTCAGAGCCGCGATGGCACTGCCCGCCTGCCGCTCTTCCCAGAACCCGACCACGGCGTTGGCCAGAAGCAGGAGGAGAATGATCCCGAAGTCCGGCCAGTGTCGCGCCACCGCCGAGAGGATCACGGCCGCCTCGATCATCCACGGGATGGGGCCCCAGAAATACGTGAGGAATTTCAGCAGCGCGTTGGTCTTCTTCTCCTCGATCTCGTTGGGCCCATACTGGGTCAGACGTTTCGCCGCCTCGACCTGGGTCAAGCCGTCCGGCGATGACCCCAACGTCTTCTCCACGTCGGCCAGGGGCAAGGTCTTCAGGTCGTGTTTCGCGTCGGGTTTGGCATCAGGCTTCGCCGTCGGCTTCGCTTCGGGAGCCTTGGGCCTGTCGGCCTTGGGTTTCATGTTGGTCGTCCTTCCGGTCCCTGCCATGCCGCAGCTTCCCTGGGTTGCGGCGTACCTCTCGTCACACGCCTGTCCCTTGCGACGAGGCGCTGCATTCGCCGCGGCGCGATGCATGGGCACGGGAACGCGCCCCGTCGCCGCTCTTGCGCTCGCCGAGCTCGCCGGCCCGCACCCTGCGCATGTCGATGGGCCTCCCGTGGCTCCCGGCCACGCCGACGACGCCCCTCCTGGCCAAGGAAGGCGTGCCCCGACAGTCTACCGGGCGCGAAGCCGGCGCCTGGCCGCCCCCCACCGCGTGTGCGGGTGGACGGCTTCCTGGCGCCTTGGTCGCGGCCGCGGGACGGCCCGAGGCGCGCCTCACGCCGCCGGGGACGCCCGAGCCTGGGCGTTCGCGAACGCCGACTCGACTCCCCGCCGAGGGCGTCGGTCCTGGATCCGATCGATTCCCGGCCGCGGTTCGCGGTGGCTTGCTGCACTTCGGCCCGCAGCACGGTCCGCCGCGCACCACGCGATGGCCCGCCGCGCTCAACGGATCACCCCCGAGGAGCTCCTCGATGCCGTCCTTGCGTACGCCCACTGCCACCGTGCGATGGGTTGCCGCCACCGGTCGCGCAAGGTCGTCCGCCGGGTTCGAACCTCCAACCCGGACGTCGGCCTGCGACGATCCAATCCGCTCCATCCCGTCCTCGAGAGTCCGTCGACGCGCGTCTCCGGCCTCGAACAGCGCCGGCATGATGCTCGGCCAGCCCCCATGGATCGTCAGGATGCGTGGATTCGTTGCCTCTCCAGTGGCCGTGGATGCCTTCCAGAGCGCCCGTGCGCTTCCGTCTGTTGGAGACTCTTCCCCTTGCTTCCCGGCACCAGCCGACCAATGAGGATCCAAGCGACGACGGCGATCAAGCCGTACGATCGCGAACTGCCCGCGTGCCCCCGCGCCCGCGTGCCCCAGTACGGCCACCAGGGTCAGGAATGTCACAGCGACCACCAGATTCATCCCCCAATTCGCAACGGTCACGGCATTCATGGCCGCAGTGCGGACCTTCAAGCGATCGATCTCGGAAGTCAGCAGCCGGAAGATCGGCCCAAGTCCAAGCGCGAAACACCTTCACCTCCATCCGATCGGAACGTCCCCTTGGACCCGCCCGGCCGGGCCGGATTCGCGCCGGAAGCGCTCGGGAGGGAACAGGACCGCCCGATCCGCCGACCGCCCGGCGCTACGGGGCCTTCCGCAGCACGGCGCGCGGCCCGGCCCCGTCCGCCAGGGCGTTCGCGTCCAGCGGGGCGCGGGCGCCTCCGGGCGCCGAGACGATCGCGCCCACGGCGTTCTCGGGAACGATGATCGTGAAACGCCCGTTCGGATCGTGCCACCACGGAGAGTCGGGCGTGAACGCCCCGGGGCCGCCGGGCCCCCACCGCCAGTCGATGCGGACGAGCGGCACCTCCCCGCCGGCTTCGTCCACGACCTCCAGCGTGATACGCGGGAGGCGCTGCGCCAGCACGAGCACGGTGGGTTCGTCCGCATTCGTCTCGATGTCGGGCACGGTGAGCGTCTGCCAGGCGTGGTGCGAGACCTGCAGCACCAACGGTCCCTCGGCGACGTTGTCGAGCCAGAACGTCCCGTCGGGGTTCGTCGGCGTCCAGTTCCCACCGCCCGACACCACCGCGGCCGCCACGGGTTCGCCGTCGGGATCCACCACCCGGCCGCGCACCTCGTTCCCCGCGCGCACCATCGGGCTCCACTCGCGTTCTCCGGCCCAGCTCCCACGCACGTGCAGCACGCAATCGATGTTCACGTGGATGGAGATCTCCTGGATGCCCGCGGCGAATCCCGTCAGCTCGTACGCGCCCTCCTCGTCCGTGACGGCCGCGGGGCAGTCGCGGAGGACGACCGTTCGCTCCGTCTTGTCGTACTCGACCGGGTTGAACGCTCCCGACGCGCGGACGATGGCGCCCGCGACGGGTGTGCCCTCGAGATCGCGCAGCCTTCCCCGCACCGTGGCGGGCTGAAGCGGCAGCACGAACGGTCCCACCTGGCTCTCCTGGCCGGGCACGAGGCCACGCAACGGCTGGGCGACGAGGTCCGCGTACGCCCCGTGGCGGACGGTCACGAGCACCTCGCCGTCCCGCCCGAAGTGGACGGTGTCGAGATCGACCGGGCGGAGGTCGAACGCGCCGTCGCGATCGGTGAACGCGCGGCCGATCTCCCGCACGCGATGGTCGTAGTAGTCCTGCCGGAGGTAGAAGCTCGAATAGAGGATCACCTCGGCGCCCGGGATGCCGGCGCCCTCTTCGTCGAGGACGCGGCCGCCGATGGCCGTCGTCGGCGGGGTCTCGGTGTCGTCGGCGGCTTCCGTGGCCGCGCGGTCCTCCCTCACGATGCGCGCGACACCGGCGAAACGCACCTCACCGAGGTCCGCCCGCGCGATGCGGATGGGCGGAAGCGACGCGGCGGCCACGGCGTCTTCGACCGCGCCCGGGGCGACGGGTGCGTCTTCGGGCCGGGCGACGGCCGTACCGTCCCCACCCTCGAGGAGAGACACGCCGACGGGCGCCGCCGCCGTGCCGGGCCCGGCGGGGCGCTCCGCCTTCCCCGCTTCGCCGACGCCAGCGCCCTTTTCGCCGTCCCCCGGCAGGATGCCCCCCCCGCGGAGACGGGCGGCGGCCCCGGACGGCGGAGCCGGCTCGTCGGGTATCCCGACCCTCGCGTCGGCAGGACGCCTCACCGCCGACCGCCCCGCCGGCGCGCCGCCCGGCCCCGGCTCCAGGAGGACCGCGATGCCCGCGGCGACCGCCGCGAGAACGACCACGAGCAGCCCGAAAGAAGCGGATCTTCCCATCTTGCGAAGCCGAGTGTAGCCCGAAGGGCGCGCCGGGAAAGGGCGAGGAGCGACGACCACCGCGGCCCCGCCGGCGGTAGGCTGCGCCACCGTGAGCGAGGAGCGGCCGGACACGATCGTCGTCGGAGCCGGACCGACCGGCTGCGCCTACGCGTTCTGGCGGAGGCGCGCGGGCGAGAGCGTCGTCGTCCTGGAGGAACGGACGGTCGCGCTCGGAGCGTGGCTCGTGCCCGGTGGCGGGGCGCCGCCCCCGACGCTCGCCCTGCCCGCCGATCTCGCGGCGGCACTCGCTCTCCAAACGGCCCCCCCGCCCCCTCCGGAGGGCGGTCGGGCCCTGCCCTGCCTCGAGCGCCGGGGGCGCACCCGTCGGCGTCCGCCCCCGGCGGCCTGGTTCCGGGGCGTGGTCCCGCCGTGGTCGCGAGGCGCGAGGGATGCGCGTGCCCAGACCCTGGCCACCTGGGGGCGGCGCCACGCGGGCGCCGCGCTCCTCGCCCACTGGATCGCCCCCCAGGTCCGCGCGGCCTACGGTGCGAGCCCCGCCGGGGTGGGCGCGTCCGACGCGTGGCCCGGGCTCCTCGCCCGCCACGCCCGAGACGGGATCCGCGGGGTCCTCGCGGCGCGTCTCCTCCCCGGGGCGGACGGGAGCCGAGCGCCCGTGCGCGGCGGCCTCCCGGCGACTCGCTCCGCGCTCCTTCGTGCCCTGGGCGACGCCGTGCGGACCCGGGCCCGCGTCGTCGCCGTCGAGATCGCGCCCCGACCGGCCGTCCGACTCGCCGACGGCACGCGCCTCGAGGCGGACGCAGTCGCCCTCGCCGCGGGGGAACCCGAGCAGGCCCGCCTGCTGGATGACGTGGACCGCTTCGCCGCCGACGACCTGCGCGCCTTCGCACGCGCGGACGCCGCCGACGTCCTGCTCCGCGTCGAGGGCAGCGCGGCACGCGCACTCCGTCCTCTCGCCGGGCGGATCCGTACGGTGGGACGCGCGGCGGGGCTCCGCGCCCACCGCTTCGAGATCGGAGAAGACGAGGCCCGCGCGGGCGTCGTGTGGATCCGCGCCCGACTCGGGGGTCCCCTCGACCCCGAGGTGCTCCGCATGGAGGACGATCTCCTCGTCCGCGTCGTCGAAGCGGATCTCGCGCGATGGACGCGCCGGCCCGTCGCGTCCGCGTGGGCCGACGTCGCGCGCCGCCCGGGCGACGTGCCCGTCCCCGTCGTAGGATGCCGTGCCCGACTCGTCGCTCACCGCCGGCGGCTCGAGGCGAAGGGCGTCGTCCTCCTCGGCCGGCGCGTGCACGGCCCGTCCGTCGAAGCGGGGCTCCTCGCCGGCGCGCCGCCGCGAGGACCGTTGCCCGACGGGCTCGGCGTGGGGTAGAACCGCCCCGGTGACGGAGGTCTCGTCCCCCCCCTCGCCGCCGCCGGGCCGAACGGCACCGTGGTCGGCCCGCGTCTCCGCCCTGGCCCTGCTGCTCCTCGTGGGCGCCGCGACGGCGCTCGCCTTCGTTCCCGATGCGCGCAGGAAGGGGCCGACGGCGGCCGCGCCCCCCCGTCCACCGATGCGGATCGAGCGCGACGTGCTGACCGGCCGCATGGCGGGACCGGACGGGCGACCGCTGCCCGTGGCGGAGGGGTGGGGCAGCGCCGCGAAGCCGCTGCGGCTCCGCTTCGTTCCGTCGTCGGACCAGGCGCAGTCGGGCCCTTCGATCGAGCGGATCGTCTCGTTCCTCCGCGACCGGACGGGCTACCACGTGGAAGGGGCGACGATGGGCTCGTACGGCCTGGTGATCGAGGAGATCGCCAGCGGTCGCTGCGAGGTGGCCTTCCTCACCGCCGCGTCCTACGCGCGGGCCTGGTACGCGACCAGCCGGAACGACGATCCCCGTGACGACGTCGACGCCTTCCTCCAGGTCGTCCGGCGGGGCAGTCCCCGCTACCCAGGGAGCGACCTCGCCTACCGCGCGGCGTTGATCGTGCGGACGGACTCGCCGATCCGGTCGGTCGAGGATGTCACGGACGCGACGACCGTCGCCCTGGGCGGCAAGACGTCGGGCGCGGGGAGCGTCCTTCCCTCGGCCCTCTTCCACCGACTCGGCATCCACCCCCGCACCCACCACTTCGAAGGGTCGTATCCCGTGATCGTCAGCGCGGTCCTCCAGGGCTCGGCGGAGGTGGGCAGCGTCTGGTGGTCGCCGCCGAACGCGGAGCTCCCCCGTAACGACGGTCGGTTGACCCTGGCCGAGAGCGTGCCCGACGTGTTCGAGCGGACCCGCATCATCGGCTTCTCGGCCTGGCTCCCCAACGAGCCGGTCGTCGTGCGGAGCGTGATCCCCGAGGACGTCCGCCGCGTCCTCGCCCGCGCCCTCTCGCTCTACGTCTCGCTGCGCACGCTCACCGAGGAGGGGCGCAAGGAATTGGCCACCGTGGGCAGCCCCGTGGCGTTCATCCCCGCCACGAACGAGGACATGAAGCCGATCCTCGAGGTGATCCAGCAGGCGTTCGCGGACGACCCCGAGGGCCTCCGCGACTTCATGGCGGGGCGCTGATCCGTGGTCGCCGAACGCTCCCCGCCCCGGCTCTCCGCCCGGGGCCTCGGCATGGTCTACCCGGACGGCTTCCGCGCCCTCGAGGGCGTGGACTTCGAGGTCTCGGGCGGAGAGTTCGTCGCCGTGGTCGGGCTCTCCGGCTCGGGGAAGTCCACGTTCGTCCGGTGCCTGAACCGCCTCCTCCGTCCGACGGAAGGCACCGTCCAGTTCGAAGGCGAGGACGTGACGCACGTGGGCGGCGCCGCGCTCCAGCGGCACCGCAAGCGGGTCGCGATGATCTTCCAGCAGTTCAACCTCGTGCGGCGGATGTCGGTCTTCGGGAACGTCCTGACGGGGTCGCTGGAGCGTCAGCCCGTCCTGCCGAGCCTCCTCGGGCTGTGGCGCACCGCCGATCGCGAGGAGGCCCGGGAGAACCTCCATCTCGTGGGTCTCGAGGAGTGGAGCCGCCATCGGGCGGACGCCCTTTCGGGAGGCCAGCAGCAGCGGGTGGCCATCGCGCGCGCTCTCATGCAGCACCCGCGGGTCCTGCTCGCCGACGAACCCGTGGCGTCGCTCGACCCGGCGACGTCCCACACCGTGCTGCAGTACCTGCAGAGGCTCCGGGAGGAACGCGGCATCGCGATCGTCGCGAACCTCCACTTCCTGTCCCTCGCTCGGGAGTACGCGTCGCGGGTCGTCGCCCTCAAGGCGGGGCGGAAGGTCTTCGAGGGTTCTCCCGACGCCATCGACGACGACATGTTCCATCGGATCTACGGCGAGGAGGCCAGGGAGGTGCGCATTCGATGACGGCGTCGGCGCCCGAGACCGCCCTCCCGCTCGCGGGTCGTCTGCGGAGGGTGCGCGCGCGAGCCGGCGCGCTCTTCCTCGACAGCCTGCTCGTGGCCTACGCGGGATGGTGCGCGAACGTCCTCCAGGTCCGCTGGGCCGGCGGCGAAGGCGGGACGGGTTGGTTCGGCGCCGCCGCGGGCGTCCTGGGCACGCGCCCGTGGGTGATCCTGCTCGCCCCGCTCCTGGCCTCGGCGTGGCAGGCGACGGGTCGGTCGCTGGGCCTCCTGGGGGCGGAGCTGAGGGTCGAACGCGCCGGTGGACGGCCCGCGACGCCGGATCTCGCGGCCTTCCGCGCGCTCGTCCAGGCGACCCTGCTCCTCCTGGTCGTCCTCCCGGTGGGCGCGGGCTGGGCCCTGGGAGGGGGCGGCGTCGGTCCGTCGATCGGCGGGGCGGCGACGGCCCTTCTCGCCCTCGGGCTCGCCCTGGACGCCCTGGCCGATCCGCGCGGGCGGGGCCTGGCCGACCGGTTGGCCGGCACGGAGGTGGTCCACCGACGGGGCGCGGAGCGGCTCGCGACACCGTGGTGGCGACGGCCGAACCCGTGGATCGTGTCGGGGCTCCTGGCGCTGACCTTCGCGGTCGGCGGGATCCTCGTCGAGTTCGACCTCGCCGAGTTCCTGACCGGCGCCGAGCGGACGCGGCACCTCTGGGAGCGCCTCCTGCATCCCGACTGGTCGATCGCCGGTCGCGTCGGCGAGGCGATGGTCTTGACCGTCTTCCTCGCGTTGATGGCGTCGGTCCTCGCATTGCCCTTCGCCTTCGTCGCGAGCTTCCTCGGCGCACGCAACGTGATGACCGGATCGGCCCTCGGCAGCCTCGTGTTCCACCTGACGCGGGCGCTGATGAACGTCGCGCGCTCCATCGAGCCCATCGTCTGGGCGATCATCTTCACGCTGTGGGTGGGCGTGGGGCCGTTCGCCGGAACGCTCGCGCTCTTCATCCACTCGGTCGCGGCCCTGGGGAAGCTCTACAGCGAGGCCGTCGAGGGGATCGACGCGGGGCCGGTCGAGGCGATCCAGGCGACCGGCGCCGGGCGCCTGCAGACGCTGCGCTACGGCGTCGTGCCCCAGCTCGTGCCCCCCTTCCTCTCGTTCACCGTCTACCGATGGGACATCAACGTGCGGATGGCCACGATCCTCGGCTTCGTCGGGGGCGGGGGCATCGGGGAGTTGCTGATGAACTACCAGCAGCTCGGCGCATGGTCGAAGGTGGGAACGATCCTCCTCTTCATCACGATCGTGGTGTGGATGCTGGACTGGGTCTCGTCGAAGGCGAGGGAACGGCTGCGGTAGGGCAGGCCCCCGTCGCGGTGCGAGCCGTGCCGGGCTACTTCAGGCGCCCGCCCTCGTAGAGGCGCGCGGCGGCGTCGTAGAGGCTGTAGGTGGATCCCGCCACCTCGCGGATCGCCTCCTGGATGGGACGCGGATCGCGCATCTTCTCGAGGAGCGCTTCGGCGAGTGCGTCGGCCGGGGCATCGCTCGACTCCGGATCCGCCGCGTCCTCGACGGCGGACACGGGGGTCCCCGCGTCGGGCAGGAGCTCGCGGAACCGCCTCACTTCGTCGATGCGCCGCATCGCTTCCATCAGGAGGGACATCGCCGGGATCTCGATCGGCAGCTCGCTCACGGCGTTGGCGCCGGGAACGCCCTTGGTGCGGAAGAGGTACTCGCCAGGGCCCTCCCGCAGGAAGACCTCGTAGAACGCCTCCTCGCCCTCGAGCCGCCCGCATCGGGCCCGCACGATCTCGCCGTCCACGAGAAGTACCTGCGCCACGTTCGTGCCCCGCTCGTCGGCGACGGCGAGGACACCGCTCTGTCGGGTGGCCACCAGCGTCTGGATGACGGTGGGCAGATCGACCTGCTCCAGTCGCCCCGCCATGCCCTCGTCCGGATCCTGGCGCCGCATGCGACCGAGGGAGTCCTCGAGCCGGTGGGCGAAGATCTTGGCCAGGGCCATCCCGTAGCCCGGGATGCGGGAGGTCACGTCCCGGAAGACGTCGCGGTCCAGGGTCCAGAGAAGCGCCGCTTCGCGCACACGCCCGAGCGACCGGCGGGGCGTCTCGGTAAGCAGGGTGACGTCTCCGATGAGTTCGCCTGCTGTCAGGACGGCGACGGGGGTCGGGTGGGGATGCGCGGGGGTGGGCCGCAGGACCTCGACGGAACCCTCGCAGATCAGGTGCACGCGCTCGGCCGCGTCCCCGACGCGGAACACGATCTCGCCCGCGAGCCAGCGTTTGAGCCGGCCGCGCCCGGCGAGCTCGGACAGCTCCGTGCTCCGGAGGGGTGCGAACACCTCGACCCGCCGCAGCCTCCGCGCGACGTCCGCCCTCCGGTACCGTTGACGCTTACCCATGCGCGTACCTCGACACACCTCTCTATCGAACCGTCCCGCGAGGGCGCCTGAGGAGGAAGTCGTCCCGTATGCTCCTTGCCCGCGGTCGGCCCCGCCCGGCCCCGAACCTCCCCCGATGCCGACTCCTCCCCCCCTGACCGTGGCGCACGTGGACGCGGAGATGCGCGTCTCCGGCGGCGAGGTCCAGGTCTTCCTGCTCATGGAAGGACTAAGGACCCGTGGCCACCGCAACGTCCTCCTCTGCCCCGCGGGAAGCCGCGCCGAGGCCGAGGCCTCCCGCCGCGGCTTCGAGACGCGGCCGATCCGCATGCGCCACCACCTCTCGCTGGGCGCCATCCGCGCCGTGGGTCGCCTCTGCCGGGGCCTGGGCGCCGACGTGGTCCACACGAACACGGGGCGCGACGCGTGGCTCGGCGGGTTCGGCGCCTGGCGGGCCGGGCTCCCGTCGGTGACGACGCGGCGAATGGACCGGACCATCCGCCGGGGCCTGAGGACGCGACTCACCTACGGCACCTTCGCGGACCGCGTCGTGGCGATCTCCCCCGGCGTCCGCGCGTGCCTGGAGGAGGCCGGGGTCCCCGCCTCGCGGATCGTCCTCATCCCCGAGGCGGTGGATCCGGCGCGCATCCGGTCGTCGCGGGACCGCGCAAAGACGCGCGCCGCGCTCGGCGTCGCCCCCGGGGACGTGCTGGTACTCGGACTTGGCGCGCTCGTCGAACGAAAGGGATTCGACGTCCTCGTGGACGCCGTCGCCCGCCTTCCCGCGAGCGCCCGCGCCCACCTCGCCGTGCGCGTCGCCGGCGAGGGACCTTCGAAGGACGACCTCGAGGCACGGGCCCGGCGAGCGGGAGTGACCGACCTCGTGCGCTTTCTCGGCGCACGCGAGGACGTCGGCGATCTCCTCGCCGCCGCCGAGGTGTACGCACAACCGTCGCGCGCGGAGGGGTTGGGCGTCGCGACGTTGGAGGCGATGGGGGCCGGCCTTCCGGTGGTGGCCAGTCGGGTCGGTGGCCTTGCGTTCTCCGTCCTCGACGGGGAGACGGGCCTGGGCGTCCCCGCCGGCGACGTGGACGCGCTCTCGGAGGCGCTGGAGCGCCTGATCGGCGACGAGGGCGATCGCCGTCGCATGGGCGGGGCGGGCCGCACCCGCACGGCGGAGCAATTCCACCCCGACGCGATGGTCGCGGCGTACGCGACGCTCTACCGTGAGGTGCTCGCGGCGCGGAGGGCATCCACATGAGCGCCCTCCTCGCACTCACCGCGCCGGCCGGCATGCTCGCCTCCCTCGGCGACGTGGACCGCACGGTCCTGCAGTGGATCACGACGCGTCTCTACACGCCGTGGTTGGATCCGATCCTGATCCACGCGCAGGAGAAGAACGTCGCGCTCCCCCTCATCCTCGTCCTGGTGCTGGCGTTGGCCCTGCGCCACCCTCGACGCGCGCTGCGCACGCTCCTCGCCGGCCTGCTCGGCGTCGGCTTCGCGATGCTGCTGGCGACCGTGCTGTGGTTCGCGATCGCTCGTCCGCGCCCGACCGCCGTGTTTCAGGAGTACCTGACCACCAGGGCGGAGCAGGCCGACGCGGCGGAACACCCCAACGCGCTCGTGTTGCGCAAGTCCATCGCCACGAGCCCGGGCTTCCCGAGCCGGCACGCTCTGACCGCGGGCGTGTTCACGGCGGTCTTCCTCCTGGTCTCGCCCCCCCTGGGACTCCTCGTCGCCCTGTACAGCCTCCTCGTCGTCGTGGGCCGCGTCTACGGCGCGAAGCACTGGCCGAGCGACGTGATCGCCGGGCTCGGCCTGGGCCTCCTGCTCGGCTGGCTCTCGTGGCGGCTCGTCGTGCCCCTCTTCGCGCGCGTCCCGCGGCTCGGTCGCCTCCTCGGCGGCGAGTCGGGGCGCGGCCAGGCGACGACACCGGGGGGCGAACGGACGTCGGATCCGGAGCGGGTCGGTCCGTAGCGGGGGCGTATCGTAGGCAGCCCATGACACTCCCCGCCTACCACCCGCCGACGCGCATCCTGATGGGACCCGGTCCGTCGGACGTACCGGCGCGCGTCCTCGAGGCGATGGCCCGCCCCACCGTCGGCCACCTGGATCCGACGTTCTCCGACATGATGGAGTCGCTGAAGACCCTGCTCCGTCGGACCTTCCGCACGAGCAACGAGGTCACGATCCCCATCTCCGGCCCGGGGTCGGCGGCGATGGAAGCGTGCTTCGTGAATCTCGTCGAAGAGGGAGACACGGTCGTGGTGTGCCGCAACGGGGTCTTCGGCGAGCGCATGCGCCTGAACGTCGAACGGTGCGGGGGCAAGGCCGTGGTCGTGGACGACCCGTGGGGCGAGCCGGTCGATCCCGCCAAGGTGCGGGCGGCGCTTCGCGAGCACCCCGAGGCGGGTCTCCTCGCATTCGTCCAGGCGGAGACCTCGACCGGCGCGCACACCCCGCCCGAGCCCCTCGCCCGCCTCGCCCACGAACACGACTGCCTCGTGCTCGTGGACGCGGTCACGGCGCTCGGCGGCACTCCCGTGGAGGTGGACGACTGGGACCTGGATGCGGTCTACGCGGGCAGTCAGAAGTGCCTCTCCTGCCCCCCTGGCCTCGCTCCACTCACCTTCGGGGACCGGGCGGTGGATCGCCTCCACCGGCGGAAGACCCCCGCCCGCAGCTGGTTTTTCGACCTCGATCTCCTCCTCGGCTACTGGGGCGAGGAAGCGTCGCGTTCCTACCACCACACGGCGCCGGTGAACGCGTTGATGGGGCTCTACGAAGCGCTCCGCATGCTCGACGAGGAGGGCCTCGAGGCGGCGTGGGAGCGCCACCACCAGAACGGTGCCCTTCTCACCGAGGGCCTGGCGGCGCTGGGACTCGTCGAAGCCGTGGAGCCCTCCGCGCGCCTCCCCCAGCTCCACGCCGTGGAGGTTCCCGAGGGCGTGGACGAGGCGCTCGTCCGCCGGCGCCTGTTGGCGGAGGACGGGATCGAGATCGGAGCGGGCCTCGGCGCATCGCGCGGACGCCTCTGGCGGATCGGGCTGATGGGTCACGCCTCCTCCCGCCACAACGTGACGCTCTGCCTCGCGGCGCTGGAGCGGCTCCTCCGTCGATAGGCGGGACGACCGCGAAAGCGGGGGGGGCGATCGCCGCCGCGCGCACCGGCGTGGGCTCGCGGGGGATCCTGGGATAGGATCCAGGGGGAAGCGCGCGAGGTGCCGGGCCATGCGTACGACACGGGGCGTCCTCGTTCTCTGGCTCGCCGGGGTCGTCGGGGCGGCGGGCTGCGGAGGCTCGGGGGAGCCTCCGGCCGCCACGCCGCTCGTCGTGAACAGCACGCGGGACCTCGCGATGCCTCCCCCCGGCGAGGTGACGCTGCGCGCGGCGCTCTCCGCGGCCCCGGGCGGCACGTCCGTCCGCTTCGATCCCCGCCTCGACGGCGCGACGATCTCGCTCGCGATCGTCGGGGAGGAGCACACGCCGCTGGTGGGCGAGGTGATGGGCATGCGCGAGGAGGAGAGCGGCCCCGTCTCGTACCTCGTCGGGTGGCTCGAGCGCGACTACGGCCGCTCGGCGCTCTACGCGGCCGGGAACGTGACCATCGACGCCTCGGACCTTCCCCACGGAGTCACCGTGGCGTGGGACGAGCCCGACGTCGATGCCCGCGTGCTGGCGGTCCGCGGCGACCTGGTGATGCGGAACGTGACGATCCGCGGAGGGCGGAGCCGGGCGGAGGCGCTCCCCACGACGGATCCCGAAGACCAGCCCTGGACCTTGGCGCGGGGAGGGGCCGTCGCCGTCTGGGGCGTCGCCTGGCTCCAGGGCTGCACCCTCTACGACAACCACTGCGTCGGCGACTTCGACTCCTCCCGCGACCGGGGGGCCTTCGGCGGCGGCATCTACGCCGACATCCTCCACCTCCAGGACTGCGTCGTCTGCGGGAACACCGTCCTCGGCGCCGGGGCGGCCGGCGGCGGCGTCTACTCCGTCGGGGGAGCCGGACGCGCGGCCGAGCTCTCGACCCTCTCCCGGTGCTCGATCACGGGCAACCGCATCCAGGCGCTCATGACCTACGGGGGCGGCGTCTACTCCGACGGCGGCGGCATCGGCAACCGCAAGACGCTGCGCATCGCGAACTCCACGATCGCGGAGAACGTGGTCGAACCCGCCCCCGGCCTTCCTCCCTTCCTTCTCGCAATGGGGTACTGGCGCGGCGGCGGGATCTACATGTCGAACGGCCACCTCGAGCTCACGTCGTCCACCGTCGTCCAAAACGAGGTGTACGGCGTTCCCCGCACCGACGATCTCGGAAAGCCGAACCTCGCCGGCGGCATCGCCGCGACGATCGGGAACGCGCACGCCGTGGAGGACATGGTCGTCGGCCACTCCATCGTGGCAGGGAACACGGTCCACGAGTTGGCCGCCGACGGGACGGTGACGAACACCTACGCCCACGATCTCTTCACCGGATCCCTCCTCTACTTCCGCAGTCTCGGCCACAACTGCTTCGGCGTCCTCGACTTCAGCCAGATCCTCGTTCCCGTCGGCGAGCCGGATTGGTGGTCCCTCTGCCGCAAGCACGTTCCCCAGCCCGGCGACATGACGGGCGTGGACCCGGCCCAGGTCCTGGATCTCGCGGGCGCCGACCGCTCGGAGTGGATGATGTCGGCCGGCGTGGGCACAGGTGCCCCCGCGCTTCTCTCGTGCCCGCCGGCGGGCGCCGCCGCGGACTGCATCCCCGCCGCCGCCTACGACGTCGAGGAGGTGCTGGCCGAGTACTCGCTCGACCAAGGAGGCACGGATGACTTCCTCGAGATCCTGCTGTCCCGCATCGAGGACCGCTACGGTCTCGTGGGCTTCGCCGCCGACGTCAAGGCGTCCTTCGAAGCCTGGCTCGGGAGCGTGGACGCCGACGAGGCCACGCCCGGCGTCCAGCCCTGGGTGGACCCGGACGGAGTCCCGATCCTGACCCTCGCCGACACGCGATGGTTCGGCCCCGCCGTCACGTGGCCGAAGGAGCGGGTGAACCGGCCCTGGATCGAGTTCTGGCACCGCTTGGACGCCGCCTTGGCGGCCGAAGCGATCCCGGGCATGGGGCCCGAGCTGCTCGGCGACCAGGCGTGGCTCGACCTCTTCGAGGACGGCCCCCTCGTCGAGAACCCGGCCCTCTCGGTGAGGATCGCCACCGAAGGGGCCTTCCAGGCGGAGCTGTCCGCCGACGACCAGGAGGGCCGCCCGCGTCCGGCGGGGGCCATGGGCGACGTGGGCGCGATCGAGACGCCGTAGCCGGCGAGCCGCGCTTCGTCAGTCGCCGACCTTGGGGCGCACGAGGATGCGGAGCGCCGGGCCGGAGAAGATCTCGCGGGCTACGCGCACGATGTCCTCGCGGCCGACCGCGCGGATCTGCCGGAAGAACGCCTCGTCCTGGTCGTAGCCATCGCCGTAGAGCTCGTTCAGGGCGTCACCGGCGACGATGTTCGCGTTCTCCTGCTTCTGGAGGGCCTCGTAGCAGAGGATCATCTTCCGCGAGAGTTCGAGCTCGTCGTCGGTGAACTTCCCCGCCTGGATGTCGGCGATCACGCTGTCGATGATGGCGACCACGACCCCCTCGTCCTCCGGAGAGAAGTCGGTGTTCACGTAGAAGTGGCCGACCTTGTCTCCGGCGTAGGGAGCGCTGTAGACCGCGTAGACGTAGTTGGCGTCGCCCTCCCGGAGCCTCTCGTAGAGCCATCCCCGCGCCCCGATGATCCCGTTCATGACGGCGACGGCGGCGCGCTCGGCCTCGGCCTGTCTGGGGTACGCCCGCCAAGCCATCCGGTAGTTCGTGCGGACCTGCTGGTTCTCCAGCACGACGGCCTTCGGAGCCTCCAGGCCGGGGTCGTCGGCGACGGCGCCGGAGGGCGGGATCTCTCCGCGCTCCCAGGCCCCGAACTTCTCCTTCAGCAGCGCGATGGTCGCGTCCGGGTCGAGGTCGCCGTAGACGGCCAGAACGCAGTTGTTCGGCCGGGCGAAGGTCCGGTAGAGGGACCGGACGTCGTCCGGCGTGAACGATCCGACCGTCTCCGGCGTACCGAAACGCTGCATGCGATACGGACTCTTCGTGTAGAGCGTCTGCCGAAGGACGCGCTGCACCATCTCCTCGGGATCCACCGCCAGGTTCGGAAGCACGCGGCCGAGGAGCAGGCCCTTGACCTGCGCGACCCACTGGTCGCTGATCGCCGGATGCAGGATCACGTCCGCGAAGACGTCCATGGAGGGCTCGAAGTCCGCCGAGAGCGACTTCATCTTGACGTACCACACGTTGTTGTGGGACTCCGAGGAGAGATCCATCCCCAGGTCGTCCATCTGCTGGACCAGGCTCCGGAAGGGACGGCTCTCCGTACCCCGCCAAAAGGTGTTCGCCATGAGGAAGAACAGCCCGTTGGTCTTCTCGTTCTCGTAGATCACGCCCCCGTTGAACGCCGCGGCGACGTCGACCATCCCGTAGTCCGGGACGCGCTTCACGAGAAGCGTCAGGCCGTTGTCCAGGACCACCTTGTGGACGCGGCCCTCCGCCTCCGTCTCCTTCTCGGAGGCGACCGCCTTCTTGGTCTGCGGCGGCGTGACGATCACGACGTCGAGTCGGTCCCGGACGAGGTACTTCCGCGCCATCTCGCGGATCTGCTCCGGCGTGACCGTGCGGATCTTCTCGAGGTAGGCATCCGTGTAGAGCGGATCGTGCAGCCACGCGAGGTTGGAGGCGAGCGTCTGCGCCCGGTCCTCGAAGCTCGCGTGCGACTGCCAGTGGTACTTCTCGATCTGCTTGAGGCAGCGATCGATCTCCTCAGGAGAGACCAGGTCCTCCTTGAGCCGGGTGGACTCGTTCCAGATCTCCCAGACCAGTTGCCGCGCGTGCTCCACCGTGTCGGTGGAGAAGGACCAGGCGAAGCGGCCCGCCCCGAAGACGGGGGTCCAGTCGTAGCAGCCCACTTGCGTGGCGATGACCCTGCGTGTCGGATCGTGCTCGAATTTCTGGGGCAACCGCGAGCTGGCTCCGAGCCCGAGCACGTGCGAGAGCATGTCGAGGGCGCAGAGATCGGGGTGCCGGAGCGGGATGGACGGGACGCCCATGGAGACGAGGCAGGTCGTGGTGGCGCCGTGCGGCTTCTCGACCCATCGCATGGACGTCTGTTCGGGCTCCTGCGGAATGACGTACGGCGCGAGGGGCTTCCGCTTCCAGGCGCCGAAGTACTTCCGGACGAGGTCGAGCATCGCGTGCTTGTCCACGTCGCCGACGATCGCCACCACGCAGTTCTGGGGCGTGTAGTGCTCGTGGTAGAAGCGCAGCATGTCGTCGCGTGTGACCGTGTCGATCGCGTCGATGTACCCGACCACGGGCACCCGAGCCGGGTGCTCCTTGAACATGGTCTCCGTGAACAACTCGTTTCGGAACCGGGCCGGGTTGTCGAGGTTTCGCAGCAGCTCCTGCTGGACGACCCGCTGCTCCCGTTCCACCTCGACGGGATCGAACTGGCAGTGCTGGAGGTAGTCCGAGATCAGGTCCACGGCCGTCTCGGCCATCTCGCTCTTCGTCGTGATGTAGAAGTTGGTGTAGTCGAAGGACGTCGAGGCGTTGGAATCGCCTCCGATGGACTGGAGGAGCTGCTTGTTCTCCGCTTCCGTCCGACCGACCGTGCGAGCGCTCCCGTCCTCCCCCTCGACCTCTCGGCGCGTGCTGCCGCCGCTGACGATGTGCTCCATGTAGTGCGACAGGCCGCAGCCCAGGTACTCCCCCTCGTAGATGGAGCCGATGCGCATGAGGGCGCGAACGTGCACGATCGGGGCGCGATGGCGCTCCTCGACCACCACCTGGAGGCCGTTGGGAAGCGTGTCCACCAGGAGGTTGTCGGGGTAGGCCCGGACCGGCGCGTCCGAGGGCACGGACTCGCTTCCCGAGTCCTCGCCGGCGACCGCGGGCACCGCCAGGACGAACAACAGGGGCAGGAGGAGGAAGCGGGACTTGCGCATGGATGCTCCGGAAGGCGGCGAGGGTGCTCGCGCGAGAGGAGCGTTCGATCCTACCGGGGCCGACACGAGGCCGGAGAAAGGGGCCGGGCGTCCGAGAGAGGGGACGGGCTACCGGGGCGCGGCGGGGCCCGGGTCCTCGCCGACCCGGGAGAGGAGGGCCCGGCGAAGGTCCTCGCCCGTCGCTCGGGGCGAGACGGGCAACGTCTCGAGCCGGGCGCCCCGTTCCCGGTAGTACGCGACCAACGGCAGGGTCCGTTCCTCGAAGCGTGCCACCCGCCGGCGGACGGCGTCCTCGGTGTCGTCCGGCCGGTCGCCCCGATCTCCCCCGACGTTGGTGCGCACGCGGGCGAGCAGTACGGTGCGGGAGGCGCTGAGACGGACGACCGTGCGGACGTCGAAGGTGGACGCGAGGTCGTCGGCCTGCCCGACGTGCCGGGGGACGCCGTTCAGGACGACGAGATCGTCCGGCGCGATCTCGCGCCCCTCCAACCAAGCGTCGAGAAGGGCCTCCGCGACGACCCACTCGTCGTCGTCGAGCAGACGACCGGTCCGGACGGCCTCCGCCGCGACGTGTCGGTAGGAGCGGGAGAGGGAGCGTTCCCCGGCGGCCGCCCCGCGCAGCAGCGCGCCGAAGTCGAGGTGGTGGCAACGACGGCCCCCGAGCCCCGCGCTCTCCAGGGCACGCCCGAGCGGCGTCTTGCCCGAACCCGTCGGACCGAGCACCACCAGCGACGCGTGGCGCGATGCGGCCGTCACGACGCACCCGACGACGGAGGGGCGAAGGCGATCATGGCGGCGTCGTGGACACGACGGTAGCCGATCCGGCGGTAGATGGCGTTCGACGTGGGGTTCGCGAGATCCGTGGTGAGCAGACAGAAAGGTGCCCCTCCCTGCAGCGCCTCCCGGCTCGCGGCGGCGACCAGGGCCGTCGCGTACCCCCTCCGCCGGCGGGCCGGCGGCGTGTAGACCGGACCGATGCGGACCCCGCCGCCGCCCGTGCCGGCCACCGTGCCGGCGAAGCAGACGGGCGCCCCGTCCTCCCAGAAGCGGTAGGCGCCCCCCTCCCCCCGGAGCCGGGACGCGAGCCGGCGACGGGCCTCGTCCTCGTCCCACGCTTCGGCGGGAAGGCTCTCCCTGGCGAACGCGCGCGTCCACGTGAGGATGCGGTCGAGGTCGCCGGGCCGGGCCGCTCGCACGCGCCCCGACGGCTGGGGCACGCTCTCGACCGCTTCCAGGACGTGGACGCCCTGGTCCATCCGGGATGCCGCTCGAACCCCGGCCGCGGCCGCGTAGCGCTCGGCGAAGTGATCGGCTTCGGGCAGGGCTCCGACCACGCCCGGGATCTTCTCGCCGCGCTCGAGCAGGCCGTCCACGAGGACCTCCAGCGCGCGGGGCCCGGACGGCATCGCGAGAACGAGAGGATGCGGGGGCGTGCGGAGCGCGGCCCCGACGCAGCCCCGCTCTTCCTCGACCGCCCACAACTCGAACGTCGGGTACACCTCGGGCCGTTCGATCAACGTGGCGAGCAGCCCGAGGACGAGGTTGTGGCGGTAGGGTTCCCGCGTCAGCCAGGGCGCGGCGGCGCGGTAAAGGTCTCGGGGCACGTCGTAGCGGACGAGTCGCACGCGCGCCGTCATACCCCGGGAGGAGTCGGCCCGCCCAGGACCGTGCGGACACCGGGCAGGCGCCGGCCGAGGAACCGTTCGGCCTTCGTGACGTCGAGACGCAGATCGCGCGGACGGGGCGGCGCGCCGGCGGCTTCGAGATCGGCCATCCGCACGCGTTGGACGTGATCGGCGCCGGGAATGCCGAAGCGATCGAGCAGCAGCAGGGCGAAGTCGTGTCGCGAGATGGCCTCCCGCCCGGCGACGTTCAAGGTGCCCGCCCATCCGAGCGTGACGAGGTCACACAGCGCCCTCGCGAGTTCGCCGCGGGACACGGGGCACCGGATCTCGTCGGTGTAGAGCGGGCAGGGTCGCCCCTCGCGCAGCCGGGCGGCGAAGCCGGCCGTGGAACGGTCCATCGCGTCGGGGTCGTAGATCAGCGAGGTTCGAACGACGGTCGCCTCGGGCAGGACGGCCAGGACTCTCCGTTCCCCCTCCGCCTTCGACGCCCCATACGCGGTGAGGGGGACGGCCGGTGCGTGGTCGGCGTACGGCGCGCGGCGCCCGTCGAGGACGGCATCCGAAGAGACGTGCACGAGTCGGGCGCCGACGGCTCGTGCGCCGCGGGCGACCGCTTCCGCGCCGGCGGCGTTCACCCGGGCCAACGCATCCTCGGAGGCGTCGGGCCGCGCGGCGGCCAGGTTGAAGACGGCCCGGGGACGGTGGCGTCTCAGGAAGGCCTGGACCTCCCGCGTCTCCCGGAGGTCGACCTCCTCCCGCGAGGGCGCGAGCACGCCGCTTCCCCGATCCACCAGCCCAGAAACCAGCACGGAGCCGGTCCACCCGCCCCCTCCGAAGACCACGACCTTCGAGAGCGGCATGGGACGCTCATCGCGGTATCTCGAGGAGCCACCGCCGGACGCGCCAGGCCGTGCTGGCGACGTCGGCCCCCAGCCCCTTCCGGCAGACCTCCTCCGCGTCGTGGCTCCTCGCGCTGATCCGCACGAACGGCACGAGCCGCTTCGGACGCGCCTCGAGCAGGTAGGTCGCGAGCCCGTAGGCCACGAGCACGTCGCGGCGCTCCATGCCGTTCAAGCTCTTCGTCAGGACGATGGAGAGCGCGCGAGGTCCCTCCGTCGTCAGGACGCGCGCCGCCGCCTGCGGCCAGTCGGCGGGCCTCCTCGGCAGGCTGACCGCGTCGTCCTCCTCGGCGCGCAGACGACCGGTCCCGGCGAGGCTCACGTAGGGGGCGCCGTGTCGTCCCGACACGTACCAGGTGATGCGCTGGCCGATGCCCTCCGTCATCCATCCCCGTTCCTTGGGGCGCGCGATGACGCCCACGTAGGTGCTGATGACTCGCCGAAGGCCTCCGGTCTCGGTCAGCATCGGGTCGCGCCAGTAGGCCAGGTACCGGCCGTCCGGCAGCGAGGTCGCGCTGACGGCGTCCATGTCGCGCAGGAAGGCGGCGTCCACGCCGAGGTTCCTGGCCAGTTCCTTGGCCGTGTCCCGGGACTGGAGGAGGATCATCCTGGCGGCCCCTGCGACGTCTTCCCGGTAGTCCCGCGAACCGAAGAGTCGACGGCAGAGACGGTCTCCCGCCTCCGCGAGCAAGAGCGCCTTCAGCCCCACCGGCGCGTCCACGTTGCCGATGACGACCCGGTCGTCGGTCTGGAACGCCGTCTTCCAGCCGACCGTCCGCCCCGGTGGATACGGCCGGATGTCGTCCCTGACCGAGGCTAGCGCGTTTCGGGCCAGGGCGTCGAGTTCCTTTCGCCGTTCGATGCCGGACACCGTCTCGGGCAGCACCCAGTGGCCCTCGAACTCCACGTGGCCCAGGGGACGCCGGAGGGTGGCGTCGTCGGGCAGGAAGTCGATGAGCCCCTCCAGGACCCGCTGCCGGTCCCCGTCGTCGAGGTCCGGCGCCTCGTCGAGCGCCGCGAGCACGCGGTCGCGGTAGGCGGCGAGGGCTTTCGCCTCGCGCTCCTTCGCCTCGGGAATCCGACCGACGTCGAAATCCGGCGGTTCCTCGTAGTCCGGATCCCGCGACCAGGGCCCGTCCTTGCTCTCTTGATGGTAGCCCAGGATGCCGCGAGCCCGGCGGTGGTCGGGGTCGATCCGGAGGATGCGGCCGCAGAGTCGGTGCCGGAATCCAGTGATCTTCTTTCCACGAGCCCACACGACCACGTGCCAGAGATCGTCCACGAGGTCGTCGCGCGCCTTCGCCGCCGCGTCGTCCACCGCCGCGGCCCGGGCCGGCCCCCTCGCGACGCCGAGCGCGGCGACGACCATCAACCCGGCGACTCCGAGCCGCGCCCCCATCCGCCTGCCGACCCGCGATCCATCCCGATCCATGGCGCAGAGGGTACCGCAAGGTCCCGGGAGGACGGTAGCCCCCGCCCGTTCCCGCGCTCGGAGTGCGGGGCGTGGTCGCGCGCCGGGCATACGACGCCGAGGGGCGTCCCCCGACCTCCCCGTTCAGCGATCCTCTCCCGCCGCGAAGCGCACGAAGGAGTCCTTCTCGTCCTGCAGCAGAAGCGTCAGGGCGTCGACGGCCGTCTCCTTCGTGACCGCATCGATTCCCTCCAGGTCGGCCCAGTGCCGCAGCACCCGGGCGGCGTCGGCGCGGACGCCCCAATCCTCGTGGTCGAGCTTCGATACGACCCCGAGGAAGACCATGGGCAAGGGCGGCGTCTTGGCGCGGGCCAGCGCGTCGAGGAGGGTCCTCCTCGCCCGGTCCGAGACGACCCGGACGGGCGCCCCGCCGATCAGGTCCTCGCCTACCTCCCGGCCGTAGGCGTCCATGTGTTGGGCCAGGAGCGTGGCGAGGGTCGAGCGTACGGAGATCCGCGGGTGGTCGAGCAGCGGCCTCGCGTCGCGGTAGGCCTCGGGCGTCTCGGCTTCGAGGACGACGGGGAGCGCGGCGCGGATCCTCCGCTCCGCGTCCTGGGGGCTGGCGGCCGTCGCCGGGTCCAGCCAGCCGCGAAGGACCTCGTCGCCCTTTCGGCTCGAGAGCTTGGCGAGGACGCCGGCTGCGCGCAGCGCGAGATCGGGATCCTCGCCGTCCAGCGCCGACAGGACGAGCGGCGCGAGGTCCTCGGCGCCGAGCTCGCCGATCAGGTAGAGCGCGACCCGACGCCGGCGCTCCACGTCGCTCTTGGCGTTTTGCTGAAGGAACGCGCGAACCGCCTCTTCGTCGCCCTTCTGCCGGAGCCCCTGCAGCAATGCCACGTAGGCGCGGAGGTCGAGGCCCCCGACGTCCGTCTCCACCTTCCGATCCAGCTTCTCGAGGATGGCCGGGCCGAAGCCGACCAGACGCTCGCGGGCCTTGGGGACGATGACCCGGTTGTCCCCCACCTCCCAGCGCCGGGAGATGTCCCAGAGCTCCTGGAACACCTCGTCCGTGAGGTCGCCCTGGTAGGAGACGACCTTGGGGATCGGCACGTTCTCCGACGGGTGGTCGGGGGCACCGGAAGGCGGTTTCGGCTCCGTCCCCTCCGGGGCGGGGACGTCCACGCCGACGCCGACGTCCGAGTGGATCCACGTCTCGTCGTCCGCCATGATGCCGAGATAGTCGTCGGTACCCGCGAGGTCGAGCAGGATCCCGATACTGGAGAAGCCGCGCGCCGGACGGCCGAAGTTGACCCCGCCCTTGCGCCGACCCGCGTACACGTCGTCCCCCGCACGGTCGATCTGGATGGCCACGCTGTTCGTGAGGGCGCTGCCGTTGCAGGAGGTGTTCCCGAGGTAGCGGTCGTTGCCCCCGCGGTCGTGGAGGATCGAGCAGGCGTAGTCGTGGCTGCCGCCCTGGCCGAGCCCGGAGTGCATCACGTAGGTGTCGTGGCCGGCGGCGTCCACGAGCCCGCCCACGGCGAGGTGGATGCCGCTCCCCTGCCCGTACTGGGTCATCTCGTAGGTGTCGTTCCCTCCGCCGTCGAAGAGGAGGCCCGCCGAGTACCAGTAGCCGACGCCCTGGTCGTAGATGTCGCCGAGGTAGCGGTCGTTGCCGTCGGAATCGACCATCATCGCGATGCCGCCGGCGTAGTCGATGTCACGCTGCCCGATCGCGAACCCCTGGCTGAAGGACTGGTAGCGGTCCGAGAAGAGGGGCGCGTCCAGGTAGACGCCGCCCGCCTCGTACACGTCGTTCCCGCGGCGGTTGACGCAGAGGGCGAGGCCACGGCAACGCGCGAACGCCTGCGCGTTCGCCCATGCCGTGAGGCGGTCGTTGTCGAAGAGCGTGATGTCCACGGGGTCGGGCGTTCCCTCGTCCGTGGTCATCTTCGGTCGTTCCTGCACGGCGTCGTCGTAGAAGAGTCCCAGCCCGAAGCCGGCCGCGCCCTGGGTGTAGGTCTTCCCTTCGTAGACGTCGGAGCCGCCGTCGTCGTAGAAGACGGCAACGCCCCCCATGGCGGCACCGAGCGTCGCGTGGCCGGCCTCGTAGCGATCGTTGCCCGCCCCGAGGTCGTAGAAGGCCGCGATGCCCAGGACGGCTGCGCCGAGCGTCAGGTCCACGTCGGAGCACTCGTAGACGTCGTCGCCGCCGAGGTCGACGAAGAGGCCGAAAGGACGACCCCGCCCGCCGTCCGCGGCTCCGATCCGGCAGCCGACGTAGCGGTCGTTCCCGCCCGGATCGATCAGGATGGCGTACTCCCCCGTGTAGACGTCGTCGCCGGGCGTGCCGACGGCGATGCGCCCTTGGGAAGTCTCCACCACCAGCGGCTCGTCGGTGGGGAACGCCGTCTTCGGAAGTTCCTTCCACGCCCCGGGCTCCGGAAAGCGCTCGCACCACTGGCTCACCAGGCGATCGAGGTCGAGACGGGCCGCCGTCTCGTGGACCCACGCGTCGTCCCGCTTCTCGATCGCGTCCGTCAGCCGCTCCGTCTCCTTCTCGTCGTAGGGCGAGGCGAAGACGTCGTGCCAGGCCATCTGCGGAGGCAGGGCCAGCCGGAGTTCGCGGCCGACGTCCGTTCCCAGGATCGGTTCGAGGGGAGCGTCCGGCTTGGCGCCCCCTTCCGGGACCAGTCCCACGTCCACGGGAGCGAGCAGCGCGCCCAGCCGCGTCGCCAACGCGTCCGGCGTCGCAGGGCGTTGGGCCGGGACGGCCGGCGGAAGGGAGAACGCCAAGGCGCCCCACCCCTCCCCCCAGAGGAGGGACTCCCGCGCGACGACGTCGCGGAGCACCACGGGACCGTCCGCGGCCCCTGTCGCGTCGGCGATCCACCCCATGGCCGGGGCGATCGCGAGCGGATCGGCCAGCATCTGGCGCACCACGGGAAGACACGCGTGGCCCTTCGCCATGTCCCGGTCACAGTGGAGGTCTTCGCGCGTGCAGTTCGCCGCGTGGAGCGCGCGATCGAGCGCTGCCAATTCCTCCGCGGTGTAGGTGTCGCCGTAGGGCGAGGCCTTGGCCGCGTCCTCGTCGTCCGCCGACACCCCCCGGAACGGCCCGACGACCATCACGGCGAGGAACACGAAGGCGAGGACGAACGAGCGGACCATGGCGTCCCTCCGGGCGAGAGCAGGGCGAAGGTCCGATCCTACGCCGTGCGGATCCGTGACGCACGAATGCCCGAGGCACCGGCGAAGGGGGCCCGTGGACGTGTCGTACAGCGAGCGCGTGCTCCTGGGCACTCTGGTGGAGAGAGGGAGAGGGCCGTCCTCCCTCCCTCACGCCCCCGCGAGCGAGCGGTGGTGGGCTTCCAGCACGCGGTCCACGACCGCGTCGGTGTGGGCGAGGCCCACGAACCACGCTTCGAACGGGCTCGGGGGAAGGTGCACGCCGTTTCTCAGCATCGCGCCGAAGTAGCGCTTCCAGCGCTCGGTGTCCGTCGCCTTCGCCTGCTCGAGGTTGCGGGGCGAACGCTCGGCGAACCAGAGCGAGAGCATCGTCCCGACGCGCGTCACCACGCCGTGGATCCCCGCCGCGCGGCATCCGTCCTCGAGCCCGGTGGCGAGGCGCTCCGCGGAGGCGACGATGCGGTCGAAGACCCCAGGCCGCGCGAGCGCGCGCAGCGTGGCGTTGCCGGCGGTCATCGCGACGGGATTGCCCGCCAGCGTACCCGCCTGGTAGACCGGTCCCTCGGGAGCGACCCGCTCCATCAGGTCCCGGCGCCCTCCGTACGCCGCCACGGGGAAGCCGCCGCCGATCACCTTGCCCAGCGTGGTGAGGTCCGGCGTCACACCGTAGAGGGCGGAGGCGCCGCAGAGGTTCACGCGGAAGCCGGTCATCACCTCGTCGAACACGAGCAGGGCACCGTGGCGGTCGCAGAGGTCGCGGAGTCCGCCGAGGAAGCCGTCCACCGGTCGCATCACGCCCATGTTGCCGGTGACCGGCTCCACGAAGACCGCGGCGATGCGCCCCTCGTTCGCCTCGAAGGCCCGGGCGACCGCGTCGAGGTCGTTGTACGGCACGGTGACGGTGTCGCGCGCGACCGCCTCGGGCACGCCAGGACTGTCCGGCGTCCCGAACGTGAGGGCGCCGGACCCCGCCGAGGAGAGGAACGGGTCGGCGTGGCCGTGATAGCAGCCCTGGAACTTGATCACGCCGTCGCGCCCCGTCGCCGCGCGCGCGAGGCGCAGCGCCGACATGCAGGCCTCGGTACCGGAGACGACGAACCGCAGTTTCTCCAGATGCGGCATCAGCGCGCGGATCCGCCGGCCGAGGCGGACCTCGTCGGGGGAGGGCGTGCCGGTCGAGACGCCGCGCTTCATGCGCTCCGTCACGGAGCGGCTCACCTCGCGGTGCCCGTGCCCGAGGATCATCGGTCCCCAGGAGCCGATCATGTCCACGTAGATGTTGCCGTCGACGTCCGTGAGCAGCGCACCCATCGCACGACGGATCACGGGAGGCTCGCCGCCGACGCTGCCGAAGGCGCGCACGGGACTCGAGACGCCGCCGGGGAAGAGATCACGGGCGACCCGGTTGAGGTCGCGGCTCCTCCGTCCCACGGTTCCGTTGGTGGTGGTCTCGGGCATCGATTCACTCCCAGCGCCCGGCGCGGAGCGCTTCCGCGGCGAGGTCGGCGAAGTAGGTGAGGATCCACTGCGCGCCCGCGCGGCGGATCCCCACCAGACTCTCGTAGGCCGTCGCCTCGAGATCAAGGGCTCCCGCCGCGGCGGCGGCGTGGAGCATGGCGAACTCGCCGCTGACCTGGTAGGCCGCGATCGGCACGTGGAACGCCTCCGCCGCGTCCCGGATCAGGTCCAGATTGGGCATCGCCGGCTTGACCATCACGGCGTCGGCGCCCTCCTCGACGTCGAGGACCATCTCGCGGAACGCCTCGCGGCGGTTCGCCGGGTCCATCTGGTAGCCGCGGCGATCCCCTTTGCCGGGCGTACTCCCCGCCGCGTCGCGGAACGGCCCGTAGAACGCCGAGGCGGTCTTCGCGGCGTAGGCGAGGATCGCGGTGTCCTCGAGACCCTCCGCATCGAGCGCCTCCCGGATCCGGGCGACTTGCCCGTCCATCATGGCGGAGGGGGCGACGACGTGGGCCCCCGCCTCGGCGTACGTCACGGCCTCGCGGGCGAGGAGCGGCAGCGTGGCGTCGTTCTCCACGCTCGCGCCCGTCTCGTCGAGCACCCCGCAATGGCCGTGGTCGGTGTACTCGCAAAGGCACACGTCGGCCATGAGGACGAGGCCGGAGGTGGCCTCCGCCAGGTACCGTAACGCCTGCGGCACGGGACCTTCGGGGTCCCATCCTCCGGACCCCGCGGCGTCCTTCGCGGCGGGGATCCCGAAGAGGATCAGGGCGCCGACGCCCAAACCCTCCAGGCGGCGGGCCTCCCCCACGACGGTGTCCGGGCTCCACCGGAAGTGGCCCGGAAGCGACGGAATCGGCGTGTGGATCCCCTTCCCCGCCTCGACGAACAGGGGGGCGATCAGGTTCGAGGGGTGGAGGCGCACCTCCCGGGCCATCCGGCGGAGGGCGGGGGTGCGGCGCAGGCGACGGGGGCGTTCGGGGAGATCCATGAGGCCCCTGTACCGGGCGCGCCCCGCCGCGGGAAGGAGGTTCAGAGGAGCAGGGCGAGAGCGGTGGGATCGGGACCGCCGGCCGACCCGGACCGTTCGCAAGCCCAAGGTCCCCAGGGCCTCGGCGGTCGCGCGGCTCCACAACCTCGGCTGCATCCGGCGGGAGCAGGGCAACAGGGCGCTCTCCGAGGAACGTCTCACGACGAGCCTCTCCCTCTGCCGCGAGATCGGCGCGCGATACCTGCACGCCGAGACGCTTTACGAGCTCGGCTCGATCCGCGCGGAAGTCGGCGACCCCGAAGCCGCCCGGGAGTTCCTGGAGTCCGCACGGAAGTTGGCATGCGAGGTCGGCGTCACCAGGGCCGAGGTCCTCGCCCCCTGCGAGCTCGCGTGCCTCCCGGGCGGCGATGCGGCCGACGCGGTCGAGGCGGTCCGCGAGAGCTGGGACGCCCTGCGCGGGCATGACCGCCCCTTCGCGAAGCTCCTGCTCTTCCGAGCGACGGGCGAGCGCCGGCACCTCGCCGACGCCAAGCGCCTGCTGGACGACACCTGGGAGGGCCTCGACGACAGCGCCCGCGCGGCGGCTCTCGACAACGCCTACACGTCCCGCCAGATCATGGCGGCGTGGCGAGACGAGCTCGGGGAGGAGAGCGAGACACCGGACGAAGCAGCGTCCTGAGGGGCACCAACGGCACCGGATGACGACCTCTCGGCGTTCCGGCAGCGGGCGTCGGCAGCGCGACACCGGAGACCGCGCTACCGGGTCGTGCCGATCGCCACGACACGCTTGTCCGTGCCGGACGTTCCCATCCATGAGGCCGTGCGGCGCGCTGGCCTGGGCGCGATCGGAGGCGAACGCCGCGGAGGGACGCTCTCAGGGGGTTCCCACGGGCGTCTTCCTTGGCACACGAGCTTGCGACCCGGGACACCCTGTGGACGGGGAACGAGACCCGCGTCACCCCGTCGCTCCTTGACGGTCCACGACTTCGGGCTGTCCCGTCGCGCGCTTCGCGGGTCGTGCAGGCTGGCCGGCACGACCCGCGCACGGACGTTGAATCGCGCGGCCCTGGTACGCATCTCGCGCCCGATCCCGGCGTTGCTCGTCGTCGGCGACGCGATGCCCCCCCGGGGCGCTGGGCCAGCAAGGCGAGCCGCCCGGGGCACGTGGCGAAACTCCGGCGACGTCACCGGGTCGCGGATCGCAGAGACCTCCGCGGGCGTGGGTTCGTGGGGCGAGGAGCGAGGGCAGGAGGAGCGATCGTCCGGGTGGCAGGCCAACGCGGCGCGGCGCCAAGCCGCCAGCCTCGAGGGCGAGCAACCGATCAGGACGGCTCAAGCGGGGTGCCTGTTCCGTCCCGCCCGAGCGCAGGACGCCGGGCAAGCAGCCGGAGTCCGGCGCCGGACCGAGCCGGTGTCGCCCCCTCGCCTACCGTACCGGCGAGGGGGCGGGCATGACCGGGTCCTACCAGAACACTCGGAAGCTCACGCCGAACATGTTCAACGTTCCGTCCACGCCCGCGTTGCCCTGGAAGGCCGTGACGTCGGAGTAGACGTAGTTGACCATGACCTTGGCGTTGGGGTTCAGGTACCAGTTGATGCCGATCGTGAAGTCGTCGGCCTCGCCGCCTGTGTAGCCGCCATCCGTCAAATCGATGTGGGACCACCGTGCGGCAAACTCCACGGCGCCGAGGTGCCCGCACTGGGTGCAGTCGAAGTTGTTGCAGGGCCGGATCTTGGAGAAGGTCTGGCTCGAACGATCGTAGCCGAAGCCCCGGCCTCCCAGGAGGTACGCAACCTGAACGTAGCTTCCCCAGAACGTCGGGTCGTCCCCACCGTCCACGTTGCACTGCACTCCGATGTACTCGCCCTGCAACTTGAATCGATCGAAGACGAAGGCGCTCTCGACCCCGTAGAAGAGTGCAGAATCGGAGTCCTGCACCCTCACGTCGGCGATTCGGTCGGCGAGGTGGATCTCCGGTCGCGTGCGGAAGCGCCAGCCATTGGGGTTGTCGAACTGGTAGCTCACCGAGCCGCCGATCTCCCAGAACCGCGTCTCGCAGTCGCAGGGCGCCCAGGGCATGAACACCAAACGCCCCGTGAGGTTCTGCCCGCGGTCCTTGAAGTACGGGAGCCTGTTCCCGAAGGCGGGCGTATCGGTCCACCAGCCGAGGCTATAGAGGAAGCGGTTGCCCCAGAGCCCCTTCTTCAGGCCGACGCCGATGTTGTAGCTCAGGTAGGGCGCCACGAAGGCGTTGATCGGCAGAGAGCGCTCCATGAAGGTGATGAACCTCGATGAGGTCAGTTCCTCCAGGGCAAAGTACTCCTTGAAGTGCCCAACGGTGATGTCCGGGAACGCGCAGCCCCAGCACTTGTCGAGGTTGTGGAGTCCGAGGTAGACGTCACGGAACTCGAATGCGTCCGTCAGGAACCGGGTGTCTTCGATGCTGTCCTCGTGCAAGGCCGCAAGCTCGAGTTCGACCTTGAAGACGCCGTACTTGTACATCTTGCCGTGCATGTCCACCCAGACGCGCCGGAACTCGGCCCCGGAGTGAAAGAGGTCCTTGCCAACCTCGTTGAAGGTCTTGCGATCCTCGTTGTCGTCGTAGAAGACGGAGTCGAGTTGGATGCGGCCCGAGATCCCGATCGTGAAGTTCTTGTCGGGAGTCTCGAAGTTCAGGCCTTCCTTCCAGTAGACCCTGAAATCCGACTTCTGGCTCTGCAGATAGGCATCGATCTCCTCGCGGATCATCTGCCGCTGGGGATCCACAGGGCCTTCGGCGCGGGCCGGTGTGGCCAGGGCCGCGGCCGCGAGGGCGAGCCCCGCAATGGTGAGCAAGATCGTCCGTGTCATGCGTTGGTACCTCCTGCCGATGCGATTCCCGACACCATAGGCACGGCCACGACGATCGATTCGATCGAAGAAGCCCCATCGCCCGCGCATTCGCCGCCGAAAGGGGGCTTCAAGGCGCCATGCCAGCGGGTTCTCCCGTACCGGCGGCGTCTTCGTGTGACCTTACCGATGCCCGCCGCGTCTCCACTCGTCTGCCATCGTGGCCCATGTCCTTGAGACACAGGAGGTTGCAGCGATGCGTCGTTCTCCGCGCGGGTAGGGATGCAAGATACCGATTGAAAGGAGCCCGATGTCCGCGGATGACGATGTCTCCACAAAGGGGGGTGTCGGAGACCCTCGTCCTTCTCAGCGGCGAGTCGCGCGGATCTCGACGACGGGGGGGTCCAGGGGCGTCCGTCCACGCTCATGGGAGACGTCCGGCAGGAAGGTTCTCCCGGAGGTCGTGGACCGGACGCGCCTACAGGTCCACTGGCGGGACCGCAGGGTGTGGAGGTCCGTGCCGAATCGGACATTCAATCCCGTTGTGTGGGCGAACGGAGGGGTCGCGCGCGGACTCCCTGGCCCTCCACGGGCTCCTCGATCCTGCGATGGCGACCGGCGCCGTCGGGATCCGTGGGCGCCGTCATCGCGCGACGGCCCTCGGCCCACGGCCGGGTTGGCTACGCCGGTCGGATCCGGCATCGCCTCGGGCGCCGCGACGGAGCTCGCCCCGAACGGGCTCGGCGTCGCGTAGGCGCAAGGTACGGGTTCCCCGGAGCCCAGTGCCCGCGCCCACTGCGACTCGATCTGCCCCGGGAGTCTTGGCCCAGGGCAGCGCCGCCCCATCCTCCGGACGGACCGGGTGTCCGTAACCGTGGCGCCGCGGCTTGGCGGGCGGCGCCGAGGTCCACCCATGGGCCCGGGTTCGTGGTCGTCGGGAGATCGACGAATTCCGGTTGGGGGGCCACGATGTCCGAGCCCCCCTCCTCCGCCGGAAGCTCGCGAACCACGCCACCCTCCTCGGGCCCTGGGATTTTGCCGCCCGGGACCAACCTGGGAATCGTGGGAAGACGTCGAGGCGGCTGGGTCGGCGCGGCGGGGTGTGCCGCGCCCGAGGCCATCGAGGAGTCTCCGCTGGTGCAACATCGTCATGTCCAGGCGACCGCCGGTCGGCGGGCTCCGGTCATGAGATCGGAAGTCGGAGCCGGCCGGCTTCGCTGTGGCTCGCCAGCAGGTCATCGATCCCCTCTGGCGGGAGGGGACGGCCGAAGTAGAAGCCCTGGCAGTAGTCGCACGACAGGGCCGCGAGCTCGTGGTGCTGTTGGGCCGTCTCGATGCCCTCCGCGACGACCGACATCCCCAGCTCGTGGGCGAGGCCGACGATGGCCGTCACGATCGTGCGCTTGGCCTCGGCACCGTCGAGCTTCACCACGAACGACCGGTCGATCTTCACGATGTCGACCGGGAAGTCCTGGAGATAGATCAGCGACGAGAAGCCCGTCCCGAAGTCATCGAGGGCGATCTGGACTCCGAGCCGCTTGAGATCGTTCAGGACGAGCAGAGCTCGCTCGGAATCGGCGATGAAGACGCTCTCGGTCAGCTCGACCGTGATGAGCGCGGGATCGGTATCGGTGGCGTTGAGCGCATCGGCGAGGGCCGGCATGTAGTGACCGGACAGCAGCTGGTGGGGTGAGACGTTGACGGCCATGTTGAGCCCGCCGCTCGGGCACACCGACTGCCAGCGGGCGCGGTGCTCGCACGCCTGGCCCAGCACCCACCGGCCGATGTCGTGCATCATGTTCGCCTGCTCCGCGAGGGGGACGATCAGCGACGGGGGGATGACGCCACGAGTCGGATGCGTCCAACGGAGCAGCGCCTCGAAGCCTGTCACGACGCCATCGGTGGTGCGCACGATCGGTTGGAAGGACGTGTCGAGCTCGTTGCGGGTCAGGACGCCGTGGAGGTCGTGTCGTAGGGACATCCGTGATTCGGATAGCGCCTGCTCGCGCAGGTCGAGGACCTTGTTGCGGTCACCTCCGCTCCGCTTGGCCTGGTACATCGCGGCGTCGGCATCCCTGAGGATCCGATCGGACACGTCGAGGCCTCCTCCGGAGTAGGCGATGCCGATGCTGGCGGTCATGTGGATGGCGTGGTTGGACACGTCGAACGACGTGTCCATCCCCTTGGTGATCCGATCGGCGAGCTGGCGAACCTCGGCCCCGTCCTTGAGCCCCTCGCACAGGATCACGAACTCATCCCCCGAGAGTCGGGCGAGGACGTCCCCGGTTCGAAGCAACCCCTCGAGTCGGCCAGACACCGCTCGCAGGAGCTCGTCGCCGATCTGGTGGCCGTAGAGGTCGTTGACATCCTTGAAGTGGTCGAGATCGGCGAATAGCACCGCCACCCTCAGGCCCGATCGACCCGCACGCTTGACGGCCTGGTCGAGGAGCTGACGGAACAGCACGCGGTTGGGGAGGCCGGTCAACGCGTCGTGGAGCGAGTTCTGCTGGAAGCGCTCGGACGCGTCGCGGAGGTCGCTCCGCGCCTGCGCGTTCAGGATGTACGACGCGGCGACGTCGGCGAGCGTCTGCGCGGCGAACATGGTCCGGCGATCAAGCGGGCCGGGCGTGTCCCGATACAGATCGAGCGCACCGATGGACTCACGGCTGCCGTGGCGCAGCGGGAATGCGAACACCGCGGCCAGGCCCGACGCCAACGCGCGCGGGCCGAACGTCGTGAACTGGTGATCGGCACGCAGGTCGGGAATGGTCACGGCCTGGTCGCCTCGGAACGCGGCGAGGCATGGACCCTCGGCGAGCGAGGACTGCAGGTGTTCGAACAGCAGCGCCGATGCGCTCGACGCCGCGATGTAGTGGGGCGTTTTCGATCCGGTGGAGATGAGCGTCACGCCCGCGGAGGTGATCGGCATGATCGCGACGATTCGTTCCACCAGGTGGTCGAGGATCGCCTGGATCGGGAAGTCGGTGAGCAGGGTCCGAGCGAACTCGCTGAGGACCTCGGAGAGCTGTCTATCGGTGGCCATGACGTCGCCTGACCGCAGCACATGCCGCGAATGAAACGGATCTTGGTGTTGCACCTCCGGGCGTTCAGGACGCTCACGCGTAGCGGCGAAGCCCCCTTGAATGGACACTCGTACATGTCGTTCCCACCCGACGCACGGGGGGAGGGAGTCGGGGAAGGACCCGATGGATTCCTGCGTGGGCAGCTCGACATGGATCTTCCTGGGGCTGCCGCGCCTGCGCCGCCTTGGCGAGCTCGAGGGCGGTGGATCGACCCAGCCCCTCGTGGCGCTGCTCGTACAGGCCCTCGACTGCGAAAGCCGGCGCCGCGCGCGGGCGCCCCGTCGATGCGTCGCGCCTTCGCATCGCATGCATGGGACACTCAATCCCCCTCTCACGATCCCCGGATCGCTCTCAGGCGGGCCCCCGTGCCCCCCCTCCAGCATCCTCGGTCTCCTGACCGCGGCCGTCCGGGTCCATGGGCGCCATTCTGGGCCTCGGGGGATCGCCGCGCAAGACCCCGTCCCGATCTTGGACGCACCGCTCCCCCTCGTCCCCTCCGACGAGGACCCTCCGCGGCCGATGAGCAGGGGCGTTCCCCCTCCCGCTCACGCCGCGGCGGCCCCCGCGCCGGCGGAGTGACCGGCAGCGTCCGGGGCCTCGGCGTACCCCGCCGCGAGCTCTCGGCGATGCCGACCCTCCACGGACCCTGCAGTTTCGCGCAGAGTGTGCCCCCGGCGGTAGCCGCGGAGAACGCCGCGGCCGTGCCGTGCAGCGCAGGAGCGTCGAGGCAGAGGGTGGATTCTCGCGAAGTCGAGGCCGGGTCCACGACGGGGAATCCCCGACCGGACGGCGATATCACCCGACTCCTGCAACGGGCCGTCGATGGGGAGGACGGTGCGGCGGAGGACCTCCTGTCCGCCGTCTACGAGGAGTTGCGCAGGATCGCCCGGTGGCGCCTCTTGCAGGAACGAGCGTCTCATACCCTCCAGCCCACGGCTCTCGTGAATGAGGCCTACCTCCGTCTGTTCCAGGGGCAGGGAGTGGCGTGGGACACCCGAGCTCACTTCTACGGCGCGGCATCGCGGGCCATGCGGCAGATCCTCGTGGACCACGCCCGCAAGCGCGCTGCCAGCAAGAGAGGGGGTGGACGCTTGCGCCTGCCGATGAACCTCCTGGACATCGCGGGAGGCGCGGATCCGAACGGCATTCTCGAGTTCGACGATGCGCTTCGTCGGTTCCAGGCCGAGGACCCGGCGGCCGGCCGCTTGATCCAACTCCGCTTCTTCGCGGGCCTGAACGTGGCCGAGACCGCCGCTGCGATGGGCATGACCCGCCGGGCGGTGCAGCGTGAGTGGGCGCACGCTCGCGTCCGGCTCTTCGAGCTCCTGGAGCGACCCATCTCATGACGACCGACGAAGAAAAGCGGCTGTTCGCCGAGGCCGTCGAGTGGCCACAGGACCGAAGAGAGGTCGACTCCGGGAGATCCCCGACGAATCCCTGCGCCGGCGACTCGCGGAGCTGTTGACCGCACACGACCGTGCGGGGCCCTTCATGGCCCACCCGACGCTGCGCCGGAGGGGTGTCGACGCGCCAGCGGACGAGGACCGTCGCGTAGGGCGGTACCGGCTTCTCCGCCGGCTCGGAGAGGGAGGATTCGGCACCGTGTGGCTGGCGGAGCAGGAGGAGCCCGTCCGGCGGCAGGTGGCGGTCAAGGTGCTGAAACGAGGACTCGACGGCGCCCGCATCGTGACACGATTCGAGGCGGAGCGGCAGGCCCTCGCCCTCATGAGCCATCCCTATCTCGCGCACGTTCACGATGCCGGTACCGCGGAGGATGGGCGTCCGTACTTCGTGATGGACTTCATCGACGGCGTTCCCTTGACGCAGTATGTCGATGAGAATCGACCTTCGCTCCCCGAGCGTCTCGAGCTCTTCGAGCGCGTGTGTCACGCCGTGCAGCATGCGCACCAGAAGGGCGTGATCCATCGTGATCTGAAGCCCTCGAACGTCCTCATCGTGGAACACGACGGGGTCCCCCAACCTCGCGTCATCGACTTCGGCATCGCGAAGGCCATCGGTTTGCGCCTCACCGCGGAGACGCTGATCACACAACGCCGCGAGATCCTCGGGACTCCCGACTACATGGCTCCCGAACAGGCGTCTCTCGAGGCGGACGACATCGACACCCGTGCCGACGTCTACTCCCTCGGCGTCCTGCTCTACGAGATGCTCACGGGGACTCGCCCCTTGCCCTCCGAGGGATTGTCCACGGAGGAGACGTTCCGCCGCTTGCGGGAAACGGATCCTCCGCGCCCCTCGGTCCGACTCGCCCGCTTCGATCCAACGTGCGTCCAGGAAGGGGCCTACCGGCCCTTCCACATCCGTGCGGGCCGTACGCGGCGATCTCGACTGGATCACGATGAAGGCCCTGGAGAAGGACCGAAACCGCCGCTACGACTCGGGAGGGGCGCTGGCGGCGGATCTTCGGCGTCATCTCGACGGCTTGCCGGTCGAGGCGGGACCGCCCAGCGTGAGCTACCGGCTGGGGAAGTTCGTCCGACGTCACCGCGCCACCGGGGCGACATCCGTCGTCCTCCTCGTGGGTCTGCTCGTCGCCCTCACCCGCGTCACGGGGAGCTACCGGGAGGCCGAAGCGGGTCGGCGGGAGGCGGAGAGGAGCCAGCAGCTGGCGCAGGAGGCGCAGGCCACCGCGGAGACCGCCCGGGCGGAAGCGGAAGCCTCGGAGGCGCGCGCCCAGGCGCGCCGGGAGGAAGCGGATCGGAGCCGGGCCAAGGCGGAGGCCTCCCGGAAGGAGGCGGTGGCCGCGGTGCAGTTCCTCGAGAACGCATTCCGTTCGGTCAAGCCCACCGAGGCCGGCGCCGACGTGTCGATGATGGACTTCCTCGGGCAGGCGGCGGCGACCGTCGGCGGTTCCTTTCCGGGGAGTCCCGGAGCCGAGGCGAGGTTGCGCGAGATGATCGGTCGCACGGCCCACTCCCTGGGGCGCGTCTCCATGGCGGAGGACAACCTCCGCGCGGCCCTCGCTCTGCGGGAGAAGGCTGGAGAGGGCGATGGCCTGGCGGCGGCGCGAACGCGCATGGACATCGCCGTCCTCCTTCTCCAAACGCATCGGGCCGAGCAGGCCGTCCCCCTGCTCGAAGGAGCGGTCGCCACCATGCGGCACGCACCGGGCACGGATCCGCACCTGCTCGCCTACGCCTTGATGTGGCTGGCACGCCTGCGACCAGCCGAGCAGGCGGCGGCAACGCTCGACGAAGCCGTCGATGTCCTCCAGGAGGCCGGGCTCGAGAACGACGCCATGATGGGCGCGGCGCTGGTCAACCGCGCGCGTCTGGCCCAGGCCGCTGGCGACCTCGACAGGGCGGAGAGCTGTCTCCGCCGTGCCATCGATCGCTACGCGGCGACGAGGGGAACGGACAGCATGGAGGTCGCGTCGGCACGGCACGCTCTCGCGGACGTCCTCCTCGCGCTGGACCGACCGGAGGAAGCGGAGACGGAGATCGAGGCGGCGCTCGAACCGTATCAACGTCGGCTGCCGAAGACGAGCATCCGGCTGCTCGACCCTCTCGACATTGGCCGTCGGGTGGCCGTTGCGAACGAGTCGTGGCCGCTCGCCGAACGCCATGCTCGCGCGATCGTCGCCACCCTCCTCGTCCAACCCCGGCCGGACGACGCGCGGATCGCCTCGGCCCTGTTCGACCTCGGGAACGCCCGAGCCAAAGCGGGAGACACGGATGGTGCCGTGGAGAGCCTGACGGACGCCCTCGAGCGGATGGGGGACACGGAGCCTCACCCCCAGCGGCTGGAGACGCTCGTCCTGCTCGCCGAACGCCACGCGAACCGGGGCGAAGGCGCCACGGCCCGAGAGTACTTCGGCCGCGCCCAGGAGCTACTGCCCGAAAGGTCATCGCCGCTCCGCGAACGGATCGAGCGGGGGCTCTCCGAGTCCCGCTGACCGAGGCGAGGTCTACTCTCCCTGGCTCTCGAACGCGCCCATGTCGATCTTTGCACCGACGACCCGGGGGTTGCCGTCGATGTCCAGGGCGGGCACGCCTTGGACGCCCGGCGCGAGCGGGTCGAAGTCGAGGAAGGGGTCTCCGTGGTCGATCGCGGGTGATGGGGAGGCGGGAACCAGCGTCCCCTCCTGGAACTGCGCCTTCCCGAGGAAGTTGGCCACGTCGGTGAAGAGCCCGGCCTCCGGGGCACCCCAGAGCAGGTTGGATCCGAGCCAGGTCGCGGCCCCGTACCGCACGAACACCGGACTCTCCGCAGTCGCCGCCGTGTAGCGCGGGCGCAGGGTCCTGCTCTGTTTCGAATTGTTGGGATTGACGACCGGCAGATCCAGGGACCACGCGTTCTCGGGGGGCCGGCTCGACCAGCTGTCCGTGTCGGTGTACGTGTGATTGGGATCGGAGTAGCCGGGTTCGTAGCGCTTGTACGGGTAGCTGGGGCTGGGCTCGAGGACCCTCGCGATGCCCTCCGGGAAGGGCGGGGCGATTCCGGCTCCGCTTGTGCAGATGGAGTTTCGGACTTCCAGGACTCCCGTGTGCCCGTCGGGCGCGAACACGTCGACTCCCGAACCGCACAGCGCCAGGTTCAGCGAGAACGTGGAGTTGATCACGTACGTCGGAAATTCGCCGCCCCACCGGATGGCGATGCCGCCGCCCGCCACGGCGACGTTGGAATCGAAGACGCACTGGAGGACGACCAGCGGGCCGTAGCTCATGAGGCCTCCTCCCACGCGCTCGATGATGTTCCCATGTTGCACGTCTTCCATGTCGTCCATGAAAGTGAATAGGCTCGGCATCACCTCATTGAGATAAGGGCACTTCTTCGTCTCGTCGCCGCCGTCGGGAAAGCTCACTTCGGGAGGGATCTTCGGGGACTTGTACCACGTGAGGGGCTGCGTGGAGTTCCCGACGAAGCGACAGCGGTCGAAGAGGAAGCTCCCGCCTGTGCTTGCGCAGCCCGCACCGGCGTTCGCGACGTTCTGGAGGAACGCGCAGCGGCGGAAGACGCACCGGCCTCCGGGCCTGGCCGAAGCCGCGACCGCTCCACCCTGCGACACGTCGTACGGCACGCTCGTGTCCAGGACCGCGAGGTTGTTCGCGAACGTGCAGTCCTCGAAGACGGAGGCCGTGTGGACGAGACTCGCCCCGCCACCCATGTGTTGGGCCGCGTTCGTCGTCGGACTCACGTCCGGGCCACACCGATTTCGGAGGAAGTAGCACGCTTCGTATCGAGCTTCCGGGTAGATCTGGAAGGTACCCGTCGGATCCGTGATGTCGCTCTCGGCGAGACCTCCTCCGGATTCGGGTGCCCAGCAATCGCTGACGACGAGATTCCCCATGGTCGGGGATCCGCCCTGGTTCAGGATTCCCCCGCCGCGCTCCAGAAAGGCGCCCCTTGCGTTCCCCCCGGTGATCGTGAAGCCGTCCAGAACGGTCGCGTTCGTGATCCGGTGGTCGGCCTGCACCACATGACGACTGTTGTCATCGACCGTCCCGTGGTCTCCGATCTTCCCGCTCAGGACCGTCGCGTTGAGGCGGGGATCGCTCTCGCGTTCGGAACGTAGCACTTCGTCGCCGCGGAAGCCGCCGTGGATCCGCACGCCCTCCACGAGGAGGAAGGAGGCGTCTCGGCTGCCTGCGCCCTCGTCGGAGCCCTCTTCGTCCGGTGTAGGTGCCTCTGGCCACCCACACCTCGACCACCTGCGCCCTCGCGACCTCCAGCAGCGCGTCGACGAAGTCGTCGGGAAGCGCCCCGCTGTCGGAGTCCCGGAGGCTGTCCAGTGCCTCCTCGAGCGTCGCGAATTCGGGGGGGAGGAGCGCCACGAGGTCGGCCTGGCGCTCGCGCGCCGTCGCCAGGGCCGCCTGCAGCGTGGGCATGGGCGTTTCCCAGGAGGTGCCGGCGTCCTCGCCGTCGTACGTCGAACCGCCGTCCACGACGAGCCGTGCCCCCGGGATCAACGGGAAGAGGTCGTCGCCGTCGGCGACGTCGTCACCGTCCGTGTCGGGGTTTCGGGGATCCGTCCCGCGCATCCGCTCTTTGAGATCCGGCAGGCCATCTTCGTCCGTGTCCGGACGCGTGGGATCCGAGAAGACCAGAGGCGGATCGGCTTCTCCCGCACCCAGCCGGATGGCCGGATTCCTCGGGTCGACGCCTCCCGGCCAACCCAGCACGAGCTCCTCTCGGTCCGTGAGGCCATCGTCGTCGGTATCGAGGCCGGGCTCCGCTCCGAAGAACTTCTCTTGCAGATCCGAGACGCCGTCGAGGTCGTCGTCGCGCACCAGCGCCATCGTCACCTCGTCGCCGGCCTGCAGCACGATGTCCTCGAAGTCGACCCCAGGCGCGACCATCTCGTTCCTCGTCGCACTGAGCATCCAGGATCGGGAGATTGGCCCGCCTGTGGCCACCTGCCCGGTGACCCCGTCCACGCTCGTCAGCACGCGCTTGGGCACGACCTCCATGTGGCTGGGCGAGCCCGAGGTCGGCACCGCATACCCCACCTCCTTGGTCTCGAAGGGAAGGTGCAGGATCCGGTCCATCACGTCCTTCATGGTGATGCCCTCGAACGTACCTCCCCGTCCTCGACGTACATTGGTCGCAACTCGGTACCGCCGCACGTCGCCCTCTCCGAAGTCGATCTCCAGGAGGGCCGTCTGCGAGAAGGTGTTTTCCACCAGGAAGTCGAAGTTCAAACCGTCCTGGCTTTCCAGATCGAAGTAGGCGGGCGCGAAGACCAGACGGCTCGGGCTGTGCAGGAAGGCCTTGATCGCATCCGTGTTGACGTCCTGCGCTTCGACCTGGACGGGAGGCGTCTCCTCGCCCGGAGCCAGTGTGACCGCGTCCACAGCCGGCCGGAGAGTAGCCAGCGTGTGGTACTCTCCTCCGTTCGTGCCCACCTGGAGCTGCCGGACCGCGATCCCCATGTTGGTGAGTGTGAAGGAGGCGAATGGACTCGCGTTCCGGAAGCGGAACGCGGTGGAGATCCGCCCTCCGGACTGCACCTCTCCTTTGGACGTGCTGTCCTCGAGGTAATCGGAGCTCTCGCGCTGGACCTCGCTGGTGGATTCCCGCGAGAACCCGCTCGTGAACGACTGGGAGACGCCTCCGCCGACGGAGACGCTGGCAAGCGCCGTCGGCTGGCCACCGTCTACACCTCCCGTGACGGAGACACTCCAGTCGAAGTGAAGCTCGGAGGTACGTTCGGAAGTCTCCCCGATCGATAGCGACCGGCCCGTGGACATGCTCGCCCCGTACGAGTGACTTCTCTCGCTGCCGCTCGAGTATTCCACGTCGAGGCGGACATCCACGGGGCCCTCCTGGACGATCGCCACCTCGGGGAGCTCCGCGATCAGAGGGCTCCGGAAGCGGTGGTCGATCTCCTCGCCGTCCCCCTTGCCGTCGCCGTCCGTGTCCCACAGGGTGGGCGACAGGCCCAGCTTCAGCTCCTCGCCGTCGAAGAGGAATGCATTCGGCGGCCCGCCGCTCGTGGTGTTGCCCGGGGCGCGGGCGTCGCCGTCGGAGTCCACGCTCACCGGGCTCGTGAACCACTGATTCCACTCCTCGTCGTCGGACAACCCGTCTCCATCGGTGTCCGCTCTGCGTGGATCCGTGCGGATCACGAACTCCTCACCGTCGTCGATGCCGTCGTGATCCGTGTCGGCGACCAGCGGGTCGCTCGTCACGTCGCGTTGGGAGATCGCGCCGAAGTCGTCGCCCTCGCCGAACCCGAATCCCGTGTCGTCTACGAGGATCCTCCCCGGCGTGGTCTCCTGCTCCGTCGTGAGGCCGTCGCCGTCCGGATCGCCGAGGGGGTCGAGCGCGCTCGCGCCCGCCGTGCGGGGAGAACCCCCGTCGCTCCCGCATCCGGGCAATAGTGTGCCGATCGCGAGAAGCGACACCACGCACGTCGCCAGGGTCCACGGTTTCATCGTCATAGCACTCTTCCTCTTCTGTTCGGGCCGCCGCCATCGACGGTGCGGCAACCGCCTACCTCAAGGCGCCCTCGCCGGCTCACGGGTCCATGACCTGCAGGGAGATCAGGTCGCGGCCCACAAAGTGTCCGTCCCGACCGATCACGCGGACGCCCGGGGGGGTTGCTGAAGGGCGTAGTGGCGCACGACAGCGGTTTCGAGGCCGTAGACCGTGGGCCACTCGCGGGCTTGTTCGCGACGAAACGACTCGATGGCGGCGACGTCGGTCGATGCCGTCGCGCCGACGACGACCAGACCGGGCATCCGGTCCTGCAGGATGGCGAGGCGGCGGCCCAACGCCGCGCAGCGCGGGCACCCGGGGCGGAAGAAGAACACCACGTGCAGGTGGTCGGAAGGGCCGGTGACGTCCACGGGGCCGTCCCCCAGCCACCCGCGGCCGGCCAACGCGCCGGCCTGCACTCCACCGAGGAGGGGAGCGCCCCGATCGCCCGCGGAGCCTCCGCACGCGGCGAGCCCTACCAGGGCGAGCAGAAGAACGAGTGCCGTCCGGGGGTGTCGCATGCCGGTCCCTCCGGCGGGCGCATCCGAGACGCGCCCCCTCCCGTCATGCGCAATCCGCTTCGTCCCCGAACCGACACCCGAACGATTCCGGGGCCATCGTCCTCTCGCCGAAACGGGCTGCCGCCGGTCGTAGCGCCAGGCCGACGCGAGGTCGATCGAGGCGCCGACGTCGGGATCGAGCTCCCCGTGCACCCGGCGGACGGTGCTGAAGTCCTCCCACGCGTAGGGTCGGGAGGACCACGGCCACCACACCGGGGCGTTCCAGCGGGACCAGCCCCCTTCCTCCCGGGCGTTCACGCTCCGGATGTCCCCCTCGTGTGACAGCCTCGTCGCGCGGCCGAGGAGCGAGCGCGTCACCTCTGGATGGACGGGGCCGTCACGGGAGTTGGTCAGCGCCAGCGTGCCCGCCATGTCCACGCGGGTGCAGGATTCGCCGTTCCAACGCTCGGCGTCCGGTGTGCGATCGGCTTGGTGTCCGGTCTGCTTCACGTGGGGGGCCACGGCGGCCGTGATGGGGAGGTCTACGGAATCCTGCCCCGCATCCTCGGATCTCGCGAGCGCGCCGCTGCATCCCCCGACCGACAGAGACTCCGGGTGCGCGGGATCGATGGCGGCCCACGCCGGATCGAATCCGGGCGTCAGGGGCACCCAGGTCTTGCCGCCGTCCGTCGTGCGCTCGATCGACGGGGCCGCGCCGCCCCACAGCGCCAGCGCCAGCAGGGCGTTTGTTGGATCCGGGACCACGTCCACGACGGCACGATCCCCCAGGCTGGCCGCATCCACGTCGCTCCGCCGTCCGTCGAGCGCCATGCGGCTGCGGCGACGGGGGATCGGGCGCAGGATCTTGGCTCCACGCAAGCGACTGCCATGCCGAGTTCGAGCGGCCGCTGGAACCGGCGCCCTCGAGCGAGGGCGGTGGCGGTGCGACCGTGTCGTTTTGAGGACGAGGAACGGATCGGTCATGACGCCGCCCATCCGGTAGAGACGGAGGGGCGAACAGCAGAACACGAGGGCGGAGAGCCGGGCCACCGCCGGCCCGCCGAAGAGACGGCCGATGCGCCCGACGAGCAGGACTGTGAGAAGCCCAGCGAGGAAGGCTGGTAGGCGCGCGGCCCGTTCGTTCCGTGCCAGCGCTACGATGCCCGCCGCTCTGCCCCAGATCGCCCGCGGGGGCTTCGCCCGGAAGGGGCGACCCAGGAGTCGCGGCGTCACCCATTCCGAGGTCACGACCATCTCGCGTGCGACCTCGCCGTAGCGGCTGTCCGTACGGTCCATCAGCGGGTAGAGCGGAAGACTGGCCAACCGTAGGGCCACAAGCACGATGCACCCGCGCAGCACGACGCCAAGCGCGCCGAGACCTGGACCGCGGAGGTTCGGACGGGGATGGTCCGTCACCTCCCCTCCCCGCGAGGGTCGGGCGCAGCCCGGGGGAGTGGTGAGGACTCAACGGCTCCGTCGAGTGCGTTCATGGCCGGCACGGGTGGCCTGTCCACATGAAGCCAGCGTGAAATTGGAGCCGCCAACGGTACCGGCCCAGGGACGACGCCCGATGACCCGCGAATGCCTGTTGCGGACAGGACCTTGCTCGGGCGACTCCCGCCCCGAAGCGACCGCCCTGGCAGTGGACTCGTTCCGGGTCCGGTACCCGCGCACTTCATCGTGGCTTCAGGTGACGGGTGGATACTCCACTGCAGGATCGGGCCGCGCGGGCTGAATGGGCTGCATCCGCGGCGCCCACCCGGGAGCGAGGCATGGCGACACCCCAGGCGGCGACGGTGGCGGCACTGCTCGGGGGGCTGGCCCTGGCGCTCTGCGGATGCGGGCGACCCGAGACGCCGGCGCATGGGAAGCGTCCCGAGGCGACCCAGCAAGGCCCGGCGGCGGCCCCTCTCCGCGGCATCCCGCCGGGGAGCGAGCCGCCCACGGCAAAGGTCCTGGCTGCCCTGTGCGACACCCCGCAGGCCGCCCAGTTCCAGTCGCTGGCCAAGGCGACGATTGCGGCGATCGACTCCGGCCGTCGGGGCGAGGTGGTCGCCCGCATCACGGCCCTCGAGGGCGCGTGGGACGCCAAGGAGGACGCGCTTCGGACGAAGAGCCCGACGACGTGGCGGGTCCTGGACGAAACGCTGGACCGGGCCATTGCAGCCCTGCGCGGCAGCAGGACGGACGTGCCCAGGGGGCGGGCAGCCCTGGAGCGGCTGGTCGCGGAACTGGGCCAGGCGACCGTCGGGAATGCACCGGCGCCCCGTGCAACGCCAGCCGCGTCTGTAGCACCGGCGTTCACGGCCGTGACTCCGGCACGTGTGTACGCAGCAGTCGAGACAGCCCCGTTTGCGACCCTGACGCGGGCGACGATCCAGTTGCTCGCGGACGGCAACGTCCCCGGGGCCATCGCCAAGCTCACGGACCTCGAAGCGACCTGGGACGGCCGGGGGAGCGTGCTCCAGCCACGGGCCCCGTTCACGTGGACGCTGCTCGACCACACCCTGGACCGGGCGATCGGGGCCCTGCGCAGCACGAATTCGGAGGACGTCCCAGCAGGGAAGGTCGCCCTCGAGGACCTTGTCGCCAAGCTGGACCAGGCGACGACGGTGGCCGGCCCGGCGTCCGTCGGACCCTTGCGAGTACGGACCGCGTTCCTCCTCGGCGGAGAAGACCACTGGGACGCCCTGACCGTCGATTCGGCCGCTCGCCGCGTCTATCTGTCGAACTCGAAGCGCGTGGTGGTGCTGAACGCCGACACGGGTCAGGTCCTGGGCGAAGTCACCGACACGCCGCACGTACACGGCATCGCCATCGTACCGGACCTCCACGTGGGATTCACCTCCAACGGGGGCGACGGAACGGTCAGCGTGTTCGATCTCGGCAGCTTCGAGACCCTCCGCCGGATCCCGGCCGGCGAGAGCCCCGATGCCATCCTGTACGACCCGGCCAGCAAGCGGGTCTACGCGTTCAACGGTCGCAGCGGAGATGCCACGATCATCGACCCGGCCAGGACCGACAAGGCTCCGGAGACACTGACCATCGGAGGCAAGCTGGAGTTCGGCGTGGCCGATGGCCGAGGACGAGTCTACGTCAACGTCGAAGATAGAAGCGAGGTGGCGGTTATCGACACGAAGAGCCAGAAGGTCGTCGCCCGCTGGCCGATCGTGCCGGGCGCCGAACCGACGGGGGTGGCGATCGACCTGGCCCGTCATCGGCTCTTCGTCGGCTGCCACAACCAGAAGATGGTCGTTCTGGATGTACGGACGGGCAAGGTCGTTGCCGAGGTGGCAGTCGGCGCCGGCGTGGATGGCGCCGCGTTTGATGCCGGCTTGGTGTTGATCCCCAACGGACGCGACGGGACACTGAGTGTGACGCGCGAGGGGCCGGACGGCACGCTCTCGGCCGTCCAGACCCTCGAAACGGCCCGGGGAGCACGGACGATCGCTGCCGATCCCACGACGCACCGGTTCTTTCTGCCCTGCGCGCTCCCAGACAAGCGAAGGGCGTCGTACGTTCGGAGTCTTGGTAGTCGGCACGGCCCAGTAGAGGGGTGCCCGAGGACGGGAGGAGACATCGCGTGAGCGACTTGGCTGCGGAAATCCAGGGGGCGCTACGCCCAGGCGCGAACGTGCTCCTTGGCTTGGAGCGTCCCGTCAACCGCGTTCCGCACATCCTGCTCGTCTACTGGATCATCAAGATCGCCTCCACGACGCTCGGCGAGACGGGCGCGGACATGTTCTCCATGACCCTCAACATGGGGTATGGGGTGACGATCCTCATCTTCCTGGCGCTCTTCCTGACCCTGCTCGCCGTCAAGCTGGCGATGCGGCGCTACACGCCGCTGTCCTACTGGTCGCTGTTCACGGCATCCGCCATCCTGGGGACCGCGGGGTCGGACTTCATCGATCGCACCCTGGGCCTGGGCTACGCGGTCGGGGCAGCGATTCTCGTGGTCATGCTCCTGATCTCGCTGGCCGCCTGGTATCGCTGCGAGCGTACGCTCTCGGTCGAGCGCATCGAAACCGGCCGTGCCGAGATCTTCTACTGGGGCGCCTTCCTCATCGCCAACACGCTGGGGACCGCGGCAGGCGACTTCATGGCCGACGATCTCGAACTGGGCTTTCTGCTCAGCGCCGCCATCGTCGGAGGCCTCCTGCTCCTGACCGCCCTCGTCCACTACCGCACGAGAATCTCGGGTGTCTTCCTCTTCTGGGTGGCGTTCGTCCTCACCCGCCCCTTTGGCGCGACCTTCGGTGACCTCCTGACGAAGTCGCGCGAGGAAGGCGGCGTGGCCTTCGGCACGTACGGCGCCTCGGCCGTGTTCGCGCTGATCCTCGCCGTGGCGCTTTGGCGAGAGGGACGGGCGGAGGCGGCGCGGAACCTGGCAGCCACGTGTGCCGAAGCGCCCGCTTCGGCTTCTCCTATCGCTACGGTGCCTGCACTCCCCGCGAAGCGCGCGACGTGACAGGGCGACGTCGTGGACGTCAAGGAGCGACGGGGCGGCCGAAGTACCTTTCACCGGGCGTTTGTCCCTTGAACGCGGAGGGTGGGATGACGCTGTCGTGCTCCTCCCGGCGGAGGCGCGGTGCTCTGACACGGAGCGGTGCGGAGTTGCCGTAGCTCGCCGACGGACGAGGTTCGCGCGAGTTCACGCAGGAAAGGCGGCGGCGCGACGCGGAGCTCCTTTCTGACGACATGGCTCCGGGTCGTTGACTGCCGAATCCACCGGGTCCCGGTACGCGCGCCGCGTAGCCGCGGCGCCCTGGGGCCTCGGTCGGTGAAGGCGGGTATGCGCGCGTCGCGGCGGACGGATCCGACCACGTCGGGAACGACGCGGCCACGCTCGAGGCACTCAAGCTGGTGGAGCCTGACGCGAAGCCGGTGGCACGGCCTCGCCCGCAGGCCGCGTCGGGAACCGAGCCGGGTGGCGGGCGGCAGGGTCTGCAGCCTGCGAGTCCGGTCGCGTCTCTGATCTCCCGGCGACCACGCTATGCTGCCGGACCCCGAGGGAGACCGCATGACTCAATCCGCCCGCTTTCGCGTCGCCGCCGTGCAGGCAGCGCCCGTCTACCTGGATCTGGCCGCCTCCGTCGAGAAGGCCTGCACGCTCATCGCCGCCGCGGGTGCGGAGGGCGCCGCGCTTGCCGTCTTCCCCGAGGCGTTCCTGCCCGGCTACCCGGTCTGGGTCTGGTTCGTGCCCTCCGGCCGGACCCACGCACTGCGCGAGCTGTACACGGAGCTTCACGCCAACTCCGTCGCCGTCCCGGGACCGGAGATCGACCGCCTGGCGGAAGCGGCTCGGGAGGCGGGCATTGCGGTGGCGATCGGCGTCAACGAGTACGACCCGAAGACCGCCCCCGGCACGCTGTACAACACTCTCGTCTACCTCGGGCCCGACGGGACGCTCCTGGGCAAGCACCGCAAGCTGGTGCCGACCGCCGGGGAACGGCTGGTCTGGGGCCGGGGAGACGGACGGGACATGCAGGTCCACGACCTGCCCTGCGGGCGTGTCGGCGGGCTCATCTGCTGGGAGAACTACATGCCGCTCGCGCGGTACACGCTGGCCGCGCAGGGGGAGCAGATCCACGTCGCGCCCACCTGGGACCGCGGGGAACCCTGGACGAGCACCCTTCGGCACATCGCCAAGGAGAACCGCAGCGTCGTGGTGGGTTGTGCCCAGCCGTTTCACAAGGACATGATCCCCGACCGTCTCGCGTTCAAGGCCTCGTGGATGGGAGAGGTGGACGGGTGGATCAACCCGGGATCGAGCGTGATCGTGGATCCGGACGGGAAGATCCTGGCGGGCCCCGTGGAGGAGAAGGAGACCCTCCTGCTGGCGGAGTTCGCCGCCTCGCAACTGGTCGGTCCTCGTTGGCAACTGGACGTCGCCGGGCACTACGACCGTCCCGACGTGTTCGAACTGCGCGTCCACGGCCGGAGTCCGGCCTCCGCGACGACCTCGTGAACCTCGGCCGTGACCTCTGCGCGGCAGGCGTGCGCGCCGAGGGCGAGCCCCGGTCCGGCGGGGCTTCTGCATCGTGCTCTCGAAATCCGCCCCGGAATCAACGGGCCGTTCTCGTGCGGCCCCCGGGCATGTAGACCGGGGGTCAGCACGGAGGGTGCAGGCCGGAGGTCGGCCCGTCCGTGGCATCGGACGCGAGCAGGAGGAACGGGCGCCTCCAGCAGGGCGAAACCGCAACGTAGACTCGGCGATCATGCGGCGTTGGAGTGTCCCGGCTCTCTGGCTCCTGCTGGCGGCAATGCTGGCCGCCACATGGTGGTTCACTGGGGAATCCCGTGAGCCCGCTCCCAGCCGATCGATCGGCCACACGACGACGCTGGACGGGGATCGCACGGCGGAGCCACGGCTCCGTGGGGCGAAGACGGGGCGGGCACCGACTGCGGCGGCGGAGACAGCACGCGGGGATGGAAGGGGGGAGACACCAGCCCCCCCCGGGGAACCCCTTCGGGGCACGGTGGTCGATGAGCAGGGTGCTCCCGTCGCGGGGGCGGTCGTCTTCTGGGTGGCGGAGGAGGGCGAGCCAACCCACGTGAAGACGGACGCGGAAGGGCGATGGAGTCTTGTCCGTCACGCCGCAGGAGGTCCGACCATCGGCGTCGTCGCCCACGGGTTCCTGCCCCTTCACCACGACGTCAGCACGGTGTCCCAAGGGGACTCCCTGCGACTCGTGCTGCGCCCGGGGCCCGAGATCGTCGTGCGCGTGCAAGGCACGGACGGTGGGCCCCTGGAACTCGACACGGATGTCGACGTTCGCCCCACGGCGGAGCCGGAGATCGAGTGGCCGGGGCCAGGGCAGGTGTGGTGTGCGGTGGAGGAGCGCACGATCCCGGCCGGCCAACAGGAAGTGCGCATCCGGCTCTCCACGGCGAGCGAGGTGGAGATTGCTGTGCGCTACCATCACACGTGGTGGAACGTCGATCCTGATGATCCCCGGGTCGTTCCCGCGGGACAGACCGTCACCTTCATGGTCTCGCGTTCGTGCGTCCTCGACTTCCGCGTCTTCGACGCATCGGATGGGGATCCGCTGCCACGCGGCTTCTCATACACAGTTCTCCAGGACGGCGCGCCTCGGACCGGGGGCACGACGATCCTGGCCGGCGGCCGTCTGCGCCAGGACCTCGGGCTGCGGCCAGGAACATACGTAGTGCGCGTGCGGGCCACCGGGTACGTGCCGCGAGAGAGCGATCGCGTGGTGCTCTCGAAGCCGGGCGAGGAGGCCGTCGTCGAGGTTCATCTGGAGCGCGACCCGACTCGCGGAAACCTGCGCGTCATCCTGCCGATCCTGGCCGAGTTGCCGCACCGCCCGACAGGGACCGGCGAGAGCCAGGCCGCTCCCGCCTCCTTCCTCTGGATGCGGCCGAACTCGCTCGCGGCACAGTGGGAGCGTGACTTCGGGATCAAGGACGAGTGGGGCATGCTGGATGGCGACTGCCGCCGGGAGAGCGACACCGACTACCTCTTCGAGGGCGTGCCGGCCGGTGAGGTCGCGTTGCTCGCGGTCGAGACCGTATCCGGGCGCGTGGCGCTCGTGACCGGGATACGCATTCGTGGCGGACACACCGACACGACCACGGTGTCACTCGAGGAGGGTGTCCGGTTCGACCCGAAGGCCGTGATTCCCCCAGACGGGACTTGTCGCAGGTTCCACGTGCGCCACCCCCAGTACGGAGAACTACCCACCTGGAGTTGGAGCGCGAGTCAGTCCTTCTGGCTCGAACCCGGGGAAGTCCCCGGGCTCGACCACGCCCTCGGTCCATATCCTGGCCCGCGCATCGAAGTCGTGGTGGATCTCGCGGACGGCACGACGAAGACGACCACCATCCGGCTTCGCCGCTAGTGTGCCGTGCCGGGAGTTCCCATCCATGAGGGCGAGCGGCGCGGAGGGACACCCTCGGCGGGTCCCCACGGGCGTCTTCCTTCGCTCACGAACTTGCGATGCAGGACGCTGGCTTGGATGCTACCCGGGGCTTCGACGTCCCAGCACCCGTCCCAGCACATCCGCCGAGTCGGGGATGGATCCGGGCCCGTGAGCCCGTTGGCGGGGAAACCGGACCGGCCCTCCGTGCATCGTGTCAGAGCACGGCGGAGGGCGGGGGTGCGGCGGAGGCGACGGGGGGCGTTCGCAACGATCCCTGCCGCCCCCGTACCGGGCCCGCCCCGCCGCGGAAAGGGGACTCACAGGAGCGACGCGAGCGCGGAGGCGAGAGCCGCGGGATCGGGACGATCGGCCGCCCGCACCGCCTCGAAGCCCAGGGCCCCCAGGGCCTCGGCGGTGGCGGGACCGACGGCGGCGGCCGGGAGGTCCGCGAGTCCCTCGCGACCGGTCCGCAGGAGGGCGTTCGCCGCACGCGGGCTCCCGACGACCACGGCCCGGGGAAGGGGCGCGGCCGCCACCTCCGCGGCGAACGAGGCGCGGGGCCGGGCCTCGTAGACGACGACCTCCTCCACCTCGACGCCGGCCCGTACCAGGACCTCGACGCCCGCACGACGGATCTCCCGGCCGCGGAGGAACAGCACGCGCCGGGGCGGTTCCGCAGCGTCGAGGAGCTGCCGGGCGAGCGCCTCCCCCGTCCCCGGGCCGACCTCCAGGACCCGGCAGCCGGCCTCGCGGGCGGCGCGCGCGGTCGGCTCGCCCACGCAGGCCACGCCCAGGCTGGCGGGCGCGGCCGCGGGCCGGCACCGAATGGCGTTCGCGCTCGTCGCCAACAGGCGGTCGAACGGACCGCGCGCCAGCGCCGCCCGGGCGGCGTCCTCGGCTTGGACGCAGGCGATCTCGCTCCAGCCGAGCGCGCGGGCGTCGTACCCGCAACCCAGCAGGTGTCGGCTCCACCGCGCGGCGGTGTCCGCCGAGGCGACGACCCAGACGAGGGGCCGGTCCGCGGGGGTCACGAGGCGTCGACGAGGGGACGCGCCCCCCCATCGAGGAGGGTGCGGGCAACCCGCTCCCCCAGCCCCTCGGCGTCCGACATCGGGGCCTCTTCCTCGTGCTGGACGGTTCGCGTGCCGTCCAGCGACACGACGCGCGCGCGCAGCCGCACGCGGCCGAAGGCGATCGTCCCGAGGCACCCGACAGGGGCGTGGCAGCCGGCGCCGAGCACGCGGAGCGCGGCCCGCTCGGCCGCGACGCAGGCGGCCGCGCCGACGTCCCTCTGGTCGGCGACCGCGCCCTCGGCGTGCGCGTCGTCCCGGCGCGACGTGATGCCGAGCGCGCCCTGCCCGGCGGCGGGCAGACACACCTCGGGATCCAGGACCTGGCTCACCACCGCGTCCCGCCCCAGACGACGCAGTCCCGCGAGAGCCAGCACCACGGCGTCGAGATCGCCTTCCTTGACGCGGCCGAGCCGCGTGTCGACGTTGCCGCGGATCGACTGGATGGAGAGGTCTGGACGCGCCCGCAGAAGCTGTGCACCGCGACGGGGACTGCCCGTGCCGATACGCGCCCCCTTTGGCAGGCGGTCCAGCGCGACGTCCCCGCGCGTGACGAGGACGTCGCGGGGATCCTCCCGCGCCGGCACGCACACGAGGGCGACGCCTTCCTCCAGCTGCGAGGGCAGGTCCTTCAAGCTATGGACGGCCACGTCGATCCGATCGTCGAACAACGCGCGGTGCAGGGCCTGCGTGAATACGCCCGTCCCCCCGAAGTCCTTCAGGTCCGTCGCGCGGTCGCGGTCGCCGTCGCTGCGGATCCACACGAGGATGGGCGTCTCGGAGAGGTGGGAGGCGAACCACTCCGTCTGGGCGCGCGCCAGGGGGCTTCGCCGGCTCCCGATGCGGACGGCGCCGCTCGACGGCCGGAAGGGGGCGCCTCCATCGCTCACGGCTTCACCTCCTCGGGCGGCAGGGTCTCCTCGACGCGGCTCTTGATTCGCGAGCCGTCGCCGACTCGCGTGACGATCCTCTCCCCCACGGCGACCTCGCCGCCTCGGCGGACGAGGCGACCGTCCTCCCGCGAGACGAGGGCGTAGCCGCGCCCGAGGACGCGCAGCGGCGAGAGCGCGCGCAGTCGGTCGTCGAGCGCGGCGACGGCGCGGCGCCCGGACTCCAGGCGGTGATGCACCCCGCGCCGGCCGCGGTGCTCGAGGCCGTCGAGGTCCTCGCGGGCGGCGCGGAGCCGCCGCGCCAGCGGGGTCAGGAGTCGGCCGCCCAGTTCCTCCGTCCTCGCGCGACGTTCCCGGAGCCGCGCGAGCGGGCTCTGTGCGCCCAATCGGTGCCCCAGGGCGTCCCATCGCTCGCGCCGCCCGCGGAGACACCCCACGGGGTCGCGCAGGACCGGCCGGTCGGCGATGGCCTCCAGCCGTTGCCACGCGAGGTCCACGGTGCGCCTCAGCGCGCGCTCGTGCCGCCGGAGGAGGAGGCCCAGGCGATGGGCGAGGTCCTCCCGGCTGGGCACGACCAGCTCGCCCGCCTGCGACGGCGTCGCCGCGCGGACGTCGGCCGCGAGGTCGGCGATCGTGACATCGGTTTCGTGGCCGACCGCGCTGACGACGGGGGTCTTCGCCGCGGCGATGGCCCTCGCCACCACCTCCTCGTTGAAGGCCCAGAGGTCTTCCAGCGACCCGCCGCCCCGACCGACGACCAGGATGTCCGCCCGGGCGTGCTCGTCGGCGAAGCGTACGGCGTGCGCGATCTCCCCGGCCGCACCGTCGCCCTGCACGCGCACGGGCACGAGGACGAGCGTCACCGCCGGGAAACGCCGCCGGATGACCGTGATGAGGTCCTGGATCGCCGCGCCCGTCGGACTGGTGATCAGGGCGATCCGCCGGGGGATGGAGGGCAGCGGCTTCTTCCGCGCGGGGTCGAACAGGCCCTCCGCCTCCAGGCGTCGCCGCATCTGGTCGAAGGCGGCCCGCAGCGCGCCCTCGCCCAGGGGCTCGACCGCGCGCACGATCAACTGGTAGGTCCCTCGCGGCGGGTAGACGTCGATGGCCCCGAACGCGACGATCTCCTGCCCCTCTTCCAGCCGGAACCGGAGGCGGCGGGCCGTGGTCCGCCAGATCGCCGCGGCGAGGACGGCGTCTTCGTCCTTGAGCGTGAGGTAGACGTGCCCGGAGCCGTGGTAGTGGACGCGGCTCACCTCGCCCCGCACGGCGACTTCCGCGAAGGTCCCGCCGACCAGCTCCCGCAGCGCCAACGTCAACTCCGTGACGCTGAGGACGGTTCCGGACGCGGCGGACGACGCGGACATGGGCTGCGAGGGTACACGGCCCGCCCCCCGCCGCACGCTCGCGGGCGGGAGGTCAGAGGGCGTCGGTGGAGACGGGCGCGCGGTCCATCGAGAGCCAGAGACCCTCGACCGACCGGGACCGCCCCGTCGCCTCGTCCACGTCCGCGATGGCGGCTCCGAGGCGGCGGTCGCCCTGGGCGACGGTAAAGGGCTCGTGGACGTTGGTCCGCATCTTCTTGAGCACGGCGGACTTCGTCCGCCCGATCACGCCGTCGTAGGGCCCGGTCATGCCGCAATCGGTGATGTACGCCGTGCCCTTCGGCCTGACCACCGCGTCGGCCGTCGGGACGTGCGTGTGCGTCCCGAAGACGAAGGCGACGCGCCCGTCGAGGTGCCAGGAGAGCGCGATCTTCTCGCTGGTCGCCTCGGCGTGCATGTCCACGACGATGACGTCCGCGCGGCGCTTCATCGCCTCGAGCTGGCGGTCGGCCTCCTGGAAGAAGTCGCCCTGGGCGTTCATGAACACCTTGCCCTGCAGATGCAGCACGCCGACGCGCACGCCGCGGGCCGACTCCACGACGCACGCACCGCGGCCGGGGGCGCCGGCGGGCCAGTTGGCGGGTCGGAGCAGGCGTTCCTCGCGGTCGAAGAGCGGGAGGGCCTCGCGCCGGTGATAGGCGTGGTCGCCCATGGTCAGCACGTCGATGCCCAGGCCGCGGAGCTGGCGGTAGATCTTCTCCGTGATCCCGCTGCCGGACGCGGCGTTCTCGGCGTTCACGACCACGAAGTCGACCCCCCGCTCCTCGCGGAGGAGGGGAAGGAAGTGGGCCAGGGCTTCACGCCCGGGTCGCCCGACGACGTCACCGACAGCGAGGATCCTCATGGCGGAGAAGGTACCTCACGGCGCCGGCATCCACAGGCCGGCGCGACGGCGAGAGCCCCCGCCCGACGAAGCAGGGCTACCGCGCCGTGTCCACCGCCCGGAACTCTCGCACGACGGTGACGCGCACCTCCCCCGTCCACGCCAGGTCGTCCTCGATCTTGCGCGCGATCTCCCAGGCCAGGTGCGTCGCCCCCTCGTCGCCCACCTCCCCGGCATCGACGATCACCCGCACCTCGCGGCCCGCCTGCACGGCGTAGGCGCGATCCACCCCGGGTAGGGCCGTGGCGAGCCTCTCGAGCTGCGCCATCCGTTCGATGTAGCGGTCGGCGTTTTCGCGCCGTGCGCCCGGCCGGGCGGCGCTGATCTGGTCGGCGACCTGCACGAGCACCGCGTAGGCGTCGAGGCGATCCGAGGCATCGTGGTGCGACGCGACCCCGGCGACGACGCGCTCGGGCTCGCCGTGGCGCCGGAGGAATCGCGCCGCCGCCTCGTCGTGCGGTCCCTCGACCTCGGGATCGAGCGCCTTCCCCAGATCGTGGAGCAGCCCGGCGCGGCGGGCCGTCGGCGCGTCGAGGCCGAGCTCCGCCGCCATCAGCCCGGCGAGATGGGCCGTTTCGACGGAGTGCCGCAGGACGTTCTGACCGTACGACGTGCGGAAGCGCAGCCGCCCCAGGTGCTCGACCACCTCGGGATGAAGGTCCTTCACGCCCACTTCGTGCGCCGCGCTCCGCCCTGCTTCCCGCGTCTCCTCCCCCACACGGTCGCGCTCCTCCGCGACCACCTCCTCGATGCGGCCCGGTTGGATGCGGCCCTCCTCCAGCAACCGGGCGACGGTCCGCCGCGCGACCTCGCGGCGTGTGCAGTCGAAGGAGGAGACGACGACTTCGAGCGCGTTCTCGTCCACGACGACGTCGCAGCCGGTCTCGCTCTCCAACGTGCGCACGTTGCGCCCCTCGCGACCGATGATGCGGCCGGTCAGCTCCGCGGCCGGGATCGGCACGCGGTAGGCCAGCGTCTCGGTGCAGCGATCCGCGGTGAACCGCTGGATCGCCGTGAGCACGACCTCCCGGGCGCGCTTCCCGGCCTCCTCGCGCGCCGCGCGCAGCGCGTCGCTCACGCGGCTCTCGCGCTCGGCCGCCAACTCGAGGTCGAGGGCGTCCAGCATGCGGGCCATCGCCTCGGCCGGCTCCAGCCCGGCGGCCTCCGCAAGGCGCGCCTGGACCTCCTCCTCGGCGGACTCGATCTCCTGCTCGAGTTCGCCCAGGGCCGCCATGCGGCGCTCGACATCGGCCTCGCGGCGCGCCAGACGCTCGCTCGACCGCTGCAAGGAACGCTCGCGCTCCAGGATCGCCCGCGTCCGTTCCTCGAGACCCGTCTCCGCGCGCCGGAGCGCGTCCTCCCGTCGAGCGAGCGTCGACTCGAAGCGGGAGACCGCGCGCGCGGCGTCGTGCAACGCCGCCCCCCGTGCGGCCGCTTCGCGCCGTCGCGTGTCGTCCTCCTCGAGAAGGCGGGCGCGGGGGCCGTCGTGCTCGCCGACGCGACGACGCCACCACGCGCGGCCACCGTAGACGCCGACGAGCCCCAGGGCCAGCGTGCCCGAGCTGATGAGGATCGGATCCATGCGCCCTCGGAACGCCCTCGTGCGATGAACGAGGGAGGCTACGCAGGAGCCACCGGACGGTCAAGCCGCCGGTAGCGGTCAGAGCCAGCCAGCGATCCCCGCGCCCGTCCCGGACGCGTCAGCGGAACTGCACGAAGACGAGGCCGCTCTGGCTCCAGAGGCGGAACATCTCGCCCGTGGCCACGCGGAACGTCATGCCGCCGTCGGGAATCGCCTTCTGGCCCCGGGCGTCCCGGATGGTCCCCGCCCCGAGCACCATGTCCGCCAGACGCTGGTCGCGGTCCACCCAGAACCGCAGCGTCCCCGTGCGGACCTCCTGGATGAGACGCCGGTGCTGGCGGGACAGCAGCGAGAGATCCACCCCGACGAGCCCTTTCGGCGTTACGCCCTCGATGCCGTCGATCTGCCAGAAACTCGTCTTCGACGCCGAGCCCGCGTCGAGGATCTGGTTCAATCGCGTCTGGATCTTGGCGAGGAGCGCGGAGTCCCGCTCGACCTGCCGGTCCGCAGCGGGCGGGCGCGCCTCGCCGGCCGAAGCGCCCGGTTCCGCGTCCGCGCCGGCGGTCTCGGCGTCCGACTTCGACCCCTCGTCCCCGTCGGCGGCCTTCTTCGCCTCGGGATCCGGCAGGCCGTAGCCCAGGGCCGCGAGGCGCTTTCGAAGCCGCGTGTTCAGGTCCCGCTCCGTCTGGAGCTCCATCTCGAGCGCCCGAAGCTTCGGCTCCATGACGGCGACCTGGCCGGACGCGGCGCGGAGCTCGTCCTCCAGGGCGCGCTTGGCCATCACTTCGTTCTGCGCCTTCAGCATCCGCTGGCCCATGCTCTCGAGCTCGAGTTCGACGCTCTGCTTCTCCTCCTGTAGCTCGGACTTCGCGACGTTCTCCTTGTCGAGACGCGCCAGGAGCGCCTCGGCGCGCTGGCGCACGTCGGCATTCTCCTTCTGCAGCCGCTCCACCTCCTGGGTGTGGTGGCCGTCGCTGTCCTCCAGGCCCTGCTTGAAGGCGGCGAGCGCCTTCGTCGTGGCCAGTTGCACGACCTCGGCACCGTCCCGCCGCTCGTCGCGGAGTTGCTCGACCAAGGTGACGACCGCGTAGATTCCCCCCAGGAAGACCACGAGGAGGCCGATCAGCATGAGCGGCACGGCACGGCCCGGCCCGGTCCGCCGATCGGCATCCAGCCGGTCGAGGATCTCGCGCTGGACGAGCGTGAGGTTCCGGAAGGTCTCGTTCAGCGCGTCGGTCGAACGCAGCACCAGCTCGGAGCGATCCTGTCGCTTCAGGGCGCCCACCAATTCCGCCTGGAGCTCCCGCACCCCCTCGATCGCCTCGGCGCTGGTGCGGAAGGCGAGCGCGAGGTCGCGGAGCGCCTCGGGAGAGACGCCGGGCCGGGCGAGAGGGCTGTCGCCGTCGCGCTCCCGGTGGGCGTCCGCCTCTTCGACGGTCGGCGCGCCGACATCCAGGACGTCGCCCGGGCGGCGGGTCACGGTGTTCTCCTCCGTCATCAAAGATCCCGGATCTGCGCGGAGTCGGGGTTCTCGAGCAGCGCCTCCAGGATCTGCCGCTCCATTCGACGACGCGCGAAGGTCGCGCCGTCCGCGGCGCGGACGCTCTCGGCCTCGTCGAGGGCCACGCGTCGCTCGAAGGCCACCACGAGGTCCGCCATCGTCCCCGCGGGAAGAACCACCCGGTCCTCCAGCGTGCCCTCCCCTTCCAGGACGGTGGTAAGGGCCGCCGAGGGCGCCGCGTCCCCCTTGCGGACGAGGGCCGCGACGCTGCGGAGGTGGGCGGGCCCTCCCCCGCCGGGAGCTTCGATGGAGAGCGCGCCGTCGGCCAACGAGACGGTCCGCTCCTCGTCGGACGTGTTGAACAACAGCAGGCGGTAGAAGGCGAGCGAGGCCGTGGAGGAGAGACCGAGGCCCTCGTTCAGGGTGCGGTCGTGGTCCAGGTCCGCCGCGCGTTCGCCCCAGACGGGCGACAGGACCCCCTTCAGTCCCGGCGCGAGGTCCCCGACCCAGACCACGACCTCCGGCGCGAGCGTGTGCCGGGCGATCCCGGGGCCGCTCCGCGACCGGAGCGAGAGCCCGAAGAACGGACTGGAGAGAAGCACCGCGGCCACGATCGTGAGGGACAGCGTGGCCGTCACGAGGACGACGGGCGTCCAGTCCGTGGGCCGGCGGTAGAAACGGCGGTCACGACCGCCGTCGGGCGCGGGATGGGGTGCGAAGGACGGGATCGGCGGATCCTGCGAGGGGCGGGGTGGAGACCCCCGACGCAGGGGACCTCCCGGACCGCCGGCGATGGCTAGTTGTCCTCGGGCTTGGGGTCGACCCACGGCGGCCGACGCTTGTTGTCGTGGTCGCGGAACCACTCCTGGAACCCGTCCATCCGCGCGATCAGCTGTCCGTTCTCGTCCTGGGGCTCCCCGGAGTAGTACTGCACGGCCTTGATGACGTCCGCCTTGATGCGGTCCCAGAACTGCTTCTTCGCGAGGACGTTCTTGTCGTTGCTGTTCTGCTCCGCCTGCGACTCCACGCCGGCGTAGGTCTTGACCATCTCGCCCACGAGGTCGTAGCGCAACTTCCCGGGGACGTCCTTGAAGAGGAGCATGCCCTTGTGGGCCGCACTCAGCTTGATGACCTCCACCTGGGGCGAGCTCTTGGCGTGCGTGAACTCCTCGATCATCCACTCGAGGGACTTCGGCGAGTTGAGCGTGCCCAGGGCGGCGAAGGCCTTCTCGAAGAGAAGTTCCGTGACGTCGTAGTCCTTCGCCTTGAAGTGCACCCGCTCGAGAGCATCGATGATGTCCTGCGAGATGTCGTCGGCGAGATCGGGGTTCTCCCCCATCGTCGCGAGGAGCTCCACGGCCCGGATGTTGACGTCGTCCCGGCGGTTGCGCTTCGTGCGAACATCGGGATACGTGAGCTTGAAGGCCTTGATCAGGACGTCGCGCACGTCCTGCTTGTACTTCTCCACCTCCCGGTCCCACTTCTTGAGATCGTGCTCGTAGTCGCGCTCGAGCTTCTCGTTCTCGCGGTGGATCGCTTCCTTCTCGTCGTCCGAGGCCCCGTCGGGGACGGGCTTGGCCTCGGGCTTCTCGGGCGGCTTGAGCCCACGATAGAACTCCATCACCTCTTCCATGCCGGCGATTTGCTCTTCGTTGATCGTGCTGCGCTTCTTCAGCTTCGTCTCGAGCCGATCGAGGGCCGCCTGGGCGTTGTCCATCTGCTCGGTGGCGAGGGCCTTCGAGGCCAGGATCCCGGCCGTGAGCCCCGCGACGAGGAGGACCGGGACAAGGAGGGGACGGCGACGCATGGGGACCTCCCTGGGGTGGAATTCCGTGTGTAGCATTCCGACATCATAACGACGCGCGAACCATGGCCGCGCTCGACCTCGCGAGAGACCGACTTCCGGCCGTGGCGTCGGAGGCACGTCCCGCAAATCCACGGCCGACGGGCGGCGGGCCTCCTCTACAATCCGCCGGTGTCGGCTCCGGCCCCCCGCCGTACGGTGCACGCGCGTCGCGTCCCCCTGCCGCCTCCGCTGGAGGCGCTGGGCCGCCTCGGCGTGGCAACCCGACCGTTCCTGCGCCTCGTCGCCGGGCCCGGGTTTCGGGGAGAGCCATGGTCCTTCCTCGCCGCCGACCCTGCCGACGTGCTCGAAGGAGGACCCCGGTGGCCCCCGGAGAGGACGCTCGCCGATGCCCTGGCGCCCGTCCGGCGGCGGGCGGATAGGACGATGGCCCCGCCCCTCCCCTGGACGGGCGGGTGGGCCGGCCTGCTGGGCTACGAGGCCCGCAGCGGCGTCGAGGGGCGTCCGCCTCCGCGCCCGTCGCCGCTGGGCTTCCCGACCCTGTGGCTCGGCCGCTACGAGGCGCTCCTCGCCTGGAACCACCGGGACGCGACCGCCTGGGTCGTGGGCGAGGGGCGGGGCGAGCGGGAGGCGCGTCGCCGGGCCGACCGGCTGCTCGCCCGGATCGAGGCCCCGCCGGCCCCGCCGCGTCCATGGCGGGCGGGCCCGGCGGTCGGCACCGTCGCCCGCGAGGAGTACGTCCGGCGGGTGGCCGCGGCGCGGCAGGCCGTCCTCGACGGCACGATCTTCCAGACGAACCTGAGCCACCGCTTCGACGCTCCCTTCGAGGGCCGGACCGTCGATCTCTTCGATCGCTTCGCCCGCCTCCAGGCGGCGCCCTACATGACGTACCTGGGGCTGGGGGACGGGCGCGCCGTGCTCTCCGGCTCGCCGGAGCGCTTCCTCCGGGTGGCCGGGGACCTCGTCGAGACCGATCCCATGAAGGGGACGCGCCGCCGGGGCGCCACGGAGGACGAGGACCGGCGTCTCCGGGAGGAGCTCGAGCGGTCCGACAAGGAGCGGGCCGAGTTGGCGATGATCGTGGACCTCTCGCGGAACGACCTCTCGCGGGTCTGTCGGCCGGGCAGCGTTCGCGTCCGCATCGCGCGCCGCCTGCTGCCCTTCGTGCGGGTCCACCAGGCGATCGCCGTCGTGGAGGGCCGCCTCGAGGAGGGACGGGACGGGGTGGACGCCGTCCAGGCCGCGTTCCCTCCGGGCAGCGTCACCGGCGCCCCGAAGATCGCGGCCATGGAGGTGCTGGACGCCCTGGAGGGCGAGGGACGAGGGCCCTACTGCGGAACGCTGGGCTGGTTCGACGCGGCGGGCGACGCCGACCTCGCCGTCGGGATCCGGACGATCGTCGTGGGCGAAGGCAGGGCTTCGTGGCGGGTCGGCGGTGGCGTGACGCTCCGCTCCGATCCCGCGGAAGAGTGGGAGGAGACGCTCGCGAAGGGCGCCACGCTGGCCCTGGCGCTCGGCCTCGAGGAGCCGGTGCCGTGAGGCGCGCGCAGGGTCTCGAGGCCGATCTGGCCCCGTTCCTCCACCACATGGAGACGGTGCTCGACCGTTCGCCGAACACGGTCCGCGCGTACGACGCCGACCTCAGGCACGTGGCGGCGGGGCTGGAGGCGATCGGCGTGCGCCGAGCGTCCGACGTGGACCTGCTGGACCTGAGGCGCTACCTCGCCTCCCTCGCCGACCGGGGCCTCGCGAACACCACCGTGGCCCGGCGGATCAGCGCCATTCGTACGTGGTTCCGCTGGATGTGCGAGGACGGCCGCCTGCCGGAGGATCCGGCGGCTTCCCTGCGGCAGCCCAAGCGCCCGAAGCGGCTGCCGCGCGTGCTGACCGTATCGGAGGTGGATCGCCTCCTCGCCGCGCCGGACGCCCCGGGCTGGGCGTCGAAGCGCGACCGCGCGCTGTTCGAGACGCTCTACTCGACGGGGGCGCGCGTCGCCGAGGCCGGCGGCCTCGACCAGGGCGATGTGGACCTCGACGGGGGCACGGCGCACCTGAGGGGGAAGGGCCGCCGGGAACGCATCGGGGTGCTGGGCCGGCCGTGCGTCCGGGCGCTCCGTACCTACCTCTCCCACCCCCGCGTCCGCGCCCTCCGCGTGGATCCCCACGCCGTATTCCTGAACCGGTGGGGCGAACGGCTGAGCACGCGCGGCATCGCGAGGGTGCTGAGGCGGCACCTCGCGTCGGCGGAGCTCTCCGCCGACGTCCATCCCCACACCCTCCGCCACTCCTTCGCGACGCACCTCCTCGAACGCGGCGCGAACCTGCGCGAGGTCCAGGAACTCCTCGGCCACAAGAACGTGGCGACGACCCAGATCTACACCCACCTCACCCTGGACCGCCTCGTCGAGATCTACGACCGCGCCCACCCCCGAAGCCGCACCGAGGCGCAAACGCGGAAGCGAGCGCGCGTACGGAGTCGGGACGAGAGGTGAGGCGTCTCTCTCCCCGCGGGGAGGGCGGATTCGCGGGCGGCGGGGGCCTCCCTCGATGCGGGACACGACGCGCGTCCGGCTCGGGGGGGAACTCCCATCGGTGGAGGCCGCTTCGTCGTTCCCCGGGCGGGTGGGGCCTCCGATCCCCGGCCCGGCTTGTCGCCCTCGAAGCGGAGCACGGCGGGACCGACTCAGGCACGGGGTTGCCGCTTGCACCGCTACGCTCCCACAACCGACGACCCTGAGCCTGCCTCGACGCCATCGCGTTCGCGTCGGCGTTTCCTCCCCCCGGCCGTCCTGCCCCCTCTCCGGCTACAACAGGCCCATGGACGGGAAGCGGCGTTTCGCCTGGGTGTTCCTCGCCGTGGCGGCATCGTGGGTGGCGCTGCTCGTGCTCGCCCTCCAGCGTTCCGGGTGGCCGGGGCCGCCCGGCGGACGGTGGTGGGCCGCGGGAAGCCCCGACCCCCGGATCCTGCAGGGGTTGGGCGCGCTCGTGCCGGGACGGGTCGGCGACGGCCAGGTGCAGCGGCTGCTCACCTACGGCTTCCTCCACGGCTCCGCCCTCGGCCTCCTCTTCGACCTGTGGTTCGCCTGGTGGGCCTTCCGGATGTTCGAGCGGCTGGCAGGGGCGTCACGCGCGTGGATCGTCTTCGTGATCGCGCTCGTTGCGGGCGGCCTCGCCCACGACGCGACGGCACGAGGCGCCATGGTCTGGGCGCCGCTCGTCGGCGCCTGGCCGGGGGTCCTCGGCCTCGCGGGGGCGCTCGGCGCGTGGGCGTTCTCCTCGAAGGAGCCCCTCGCCAAGGCGACCCGACGGAGCGTGATCTTCCTGGTCCTACTCGTCGCGGCGTTCGCACTCGTGCTCGACGCGCCGCTGGCGTCGGAGGTCGGAGGCCTGATCGCGGGCGTGGGCGCGATGCTCCTGCTCGGGCCGAGACGAGCGATGAGCGTGTCCGCGTCCGGGCCGACGCGGGTCGTGGCGGCGTTGCTGCTCCTCGCGACCGTCGCTGCGGGTGCCGTACAGGCATCGCGCTCACCCGCACCCGACCGCGAGGTCCTGGCGCCCCTCCTCCGGGATCTGGGGATCATGGAGCGTCTCGCGTACCGGCTCTACGATCACCCGCTGGAAGCGACGCCGGCCCGACGAACGGAGCTGGCTTCGAAACTCGATGCGCTGGCCGCGACGTCCGTCCTCGAAGATCGCGAGGCGAAGGCGGCCTTCCGGGCCTACCTCGAAGCGTGGCGCCCCGTGGCCGAGGGGAACGTTCCCGATCCGTTCGCCTTCGACGCGAAGCTCGAGGCGGCACGATCACGCTGGCGAACGTTCGAGAAACGGCTCCGCGCCTCGGGCGGTGTCCCCCGGGGACTCTGATCTCCGCTACGGCCGTGAGAGGAGGAGTCGGATCCGGAGCGACGGCCGGCCCCAGGAGCGCGAATCGGCGCGGCGTGACGTAGGCTACGCGCCCCGCACGCCCTGGGAGGACCGGCATGGACCGGGCCGCCGTCGATCTCACGCTCGATCCGCTGCTGCTCGCCCTCGACATGGGGTACGGACACCTGCGCGCGGCGTGGGCGCTGTCCGAGGTGTTCGGCGTTCCCGTGAGGAGGATCGACGCACCGCCCGTCGGGCTCCCCTACGACGTCGAGGTGTGGGAGCGCTCCCGGCGGGTCTACGAGTTCTGCTCCCGCCTGTACGGCCGCCCGTTGCTGGGACTGCTCCCGCGCCGGTTCCTGGACGGTGTGACCTCCATTCGCGCGCTCCGGCCCGGCCGCGTGAACCTGCTTCCGACGCGGGCGGTGCGCTTCCAGGACAAGCTCCTCCGACGTGGGATGTGCGCCGCGGTCGTCCGGTTGATGCGCGAACACGGCCTTCGGATGGTCACGACGTTCTACACGCCGGGCCTCGCGGCCGACCGGGCCGGGCTCGACGGCGCGTTCGTGGTCGTCACCGACGCCGACGTGCATCGCGTCTGGGCCCCGGCGGACGGCCCGCGCACGCGCATCACGTTCCTCGCGCCGAGCGAGCGCGTGGTGGCCCGGCTCAGGTACTACGGCGTGCCGCCGTCGCGCATCCACCTCACGGGCTTCCCGCTTCCCCTCTCGCTGGTCGGGGACGAGAGCGCCGACCGGCTGCGCGAGAACCTGGGGCGACGGCTCGTCCGCCTCGGCGCGGACGCCGCCCTTCGAGACGAGATCGCCGGATTCGGCGGCGTCGAACTGCCGGAGGACGAGCGGGGCGCCCCGGTCCACCTGCTGCTCGCCATCGGCGGCGCCGGCGCGCAGACGGAGATCGCCCACACCCTGCTCCTGGGTCTGGCGGATCCCATTCGAGGCGGGCGGGTCCGCCTGACGCTGGTGGCCGGCCTCCGCAAGGCCGTCGCCCGCCACTTCGCGTCGGACGTCCACCGCGCGGGGCTCGACGGCCACGCGAACGTCCGGATCCTGGTCGCCGACGACTTCGACGCCTACTGGCACGCGTTCAACGGGACGCTCGCCGACGTGGACGTGATCTGGACCAAGCCGAGCGAGATGGTGTTCTACGCCGGGCTGGGCATCCCCCTGATCCTGGCCCCCCATCTCGGGGGCCACGAGCGCTACAACCCGATGTGGGTCGGCTCCGCCGGGGCGGCCATCCCCCAGGGACCGCCGGCCGACGTCGGTACGTGGCTGCCGCCCCTCCTCGAGAGGGGAACCCTCGCGCGCGCGGCGTGGAACGGGTACCGCCGGCTCTTGCACGACGGGACGCGCAACATCCACCGGATCGTCGAGGCGGCATCTTGAAGCGCACGACCCGGCCGGCAGGCGGTTTTCGGGTCGTTGCGACGCGCCAGGGAGTCCGTCTCGTACAGGGAGGCCTGGTGCTGAGCGAGATCGTTCGCGCGCCGGGGCCGACCAACTCCCTCTTCGACGTCCTCGCCGCCGCGATCGCCGCGCTGACGCCGGGATCCCGCGCGGCCCTGCTCGGATTCGCAGGCGGCGGACTCGTGGCGCCGCTCCGCGCCATGGGATTCGCCCATCCCCTGGACGCCGTGGATCTCTCGCTCGAGGGCGAGCGCGTGTTCCGGCGCCACGCTGGCCCCTGGGCCGGGCGGATCCGGGTGGACCGTGAAGACGCCCTGCGCTGGCTCCGCCGCAGTCGGAAGTGCTACGACCTGATCCTCGAGGATCTCTCCATCGAGATCGCGGGCGACGTGACGAAACCCGGCGCGAGTTTCGCGGAGGTCCCTGGGATGGTGGCGCGACGGCTCGCGCCGCAGGGCGTCGCCGTGACGAACCTGCTGCCCGTGCCGGGGATGCCCTGGGGCGAGGAGGTCCGTCGTGCGTCCCGCCCGTGGCCCAACGCCCTCCTCGTCCACCTGGACGAGTACGAGAACCGCGTCCTGATCGCCTCTCGCGCGCGACTCGACGCCCGCACGGTGTCCCGCGACCTCCGCCGCCACCTGCGGGCGCTCGGCAGCAACCAGGCGGAACGGCTGCACGTGCGGACGGCTCGCGCGGGCCGGAGACGTCGCACGGCGTAAGGGCCCGTCCGTGGACGACGGTCGCCCTTTCCACTCGCCTCCACGCCGTCTGCGGCCCTTCCTCGGTCGCGAATTCCTCAGCGTAGCTGGCGCTTCGCCTGAGGGATCCGTTCCCTCGTCATGACCCCATCCGACGCGTAGCGACGCGTCCTTTCCGACACGTGTTCCCGGCCAGGCCCCAGGTCGTGGGGACATCGGTCGCAGGGAAGAGGGGGCGAGCCCCTTCCCGCGAAGCCGCCTCAGGGCCCGAGGCGAGTGCGATGGCGTCGCGCCATGCTCCCGCGACGGCCCGCCGGAGCGGAGCGGAGCACGCGGCGTCCGGGTATCCGGGTCGGAACGGCTCTGGCGGGACGACGCCGCCACGGCCCGTCACGGCTTCGCGAAGCGCTCCCATGCCCTGTCCAGCTTCTCCCAGTCGTCGTCGTCGAGGTGGCCGAACGCGGCGCGCACGGCGCGATCGCGGATGGCGGCCCACTTCCCTTCGAGGCGCTTGCCGTACTCGTCCCGGCGCTGCCGGCCCTCCCGCCAGCGCTCCTCCTCCTCGGCCTCACGCTCCTCCTGGCTCTTGCCGGCGTCGCTCGCCGAGGAGGCGGCTCGCGCCGCCTCCTCGTCCCGGCGGCGCTGCTCCTCCTCGAGCTCGAACCTGCGGTCCTCCTCCTTCACGATCCCCTCGAGCGCCTGCAGATAGGCATCGAGCGCGCCCTTCACCCTTCCGCGGTTCCCACGGCCTAGGAGCCAGTACACCACCGACTCCGCCTGGGCCTGCCGCCCCATGTCGAAGCCGTCGCTCGGGGCCGTCATGAGGTCGCGCAGCGGCAACTGCGAGTTCGTCGCGAACATCTGGGCGAGCGCACGGACGGTGGACGGCGTGGGTGCCATCACCATCCTCTTGCGCTTGCTCGGTCGCGCCCAGGCGATGTGCCCCCAGATGCCGGCCCGGAGCCAACCGGGCATGGCGTGTTCCAGGTTCTCGTTCTTGATGTGGAAGTACTGGTCGGTGAGGCGGCGGGCGAGGTCCGAGAACTCCGCGAGAATGGCGGCGTCGCGTCCGAACGTCAGCGTCACCTCGCCCACCTCCTCGGTCCACCAACCCCGCGTGCCCTGGCGGTAGGCGGATTCGTCGGCGGTGGTGGCGAAGACGCGGATGAGCCCCGGCGGAACGCGGTCCTCGCCGAGCCCCGAGAAGTTGTCCTCCAGGTAGCGGCGGATCTCCTCGGCGAAGTTCAGCACGTAGCGGGTGTGCTGCTTGTCGATCTGCGAGAGGCAGATGAAGTTCTTCGACGGCATCGCGATCCACCCCTTCGGAAGCTGGTCGATCTCCCGGGCGATGCGCTCCTCGACCGCGTCCAGCCGTTCCAGGTAGATCTCCTCGTGGCTGCGCTCGACCGCGGGCCCCTTCTCGACGGAAGGTCCGTCCATGTCCGGAAAGGGCTCCGTGCGGGGGATCTCCCGGAACGACCGCAAGCAGTGATCGATGGTGGTGCGGTACTCCTCGTAGGCGTCATCCAGGATGCTCACCTGCACGGCCAGGTCCACGTCCCGACCGTAGTAGATCCACGTGAGGACGCGCAACGGGGCGGCCACCAGCTTTTCGACCTTGATCTCGACCGCCCGGACGTCGTGGTCCCCCTCCCGGAAGGTCTCGTCGCGCGCGACGAACCACCCCCCCTCTCCCACGGACGCCCACTCCTCGCGCTTCACGAAGTCGAGGTAGTCCTTGTAGGGATTCTTCACCGTGATGATGGTCGTGTTCTCGTCCGGCTTCTCGACCTCGACGGCCTTCCGATCGTGCGGAAAGCCGATCACCCACAGCGACGGCACGTGCTCGCGGACCATCCCTCCCTCGCCGCGGGCCCGGAGCGGGCGATCGGGGAAGAACTTGTCGGCGATCCAGGGCTCGTCGAGCCGGATCGCCCGCCGCTTCCAGTCGGCGGGCGCCCGCACCTTGTAGCCCCAACGCGGGTTCTCGCAGTACGCGCCGGCTCGCTCCCCCGCCTCCGCGCAAGGCGACGGGACCAGCAGCGTCGGCCCACCTCCGACCAGGACCACGACCGCCAGCGCGAAGAGGATCCGCTGCGCCACGGGGGACCTCCTTTCCCATCATCCGATCCGCATCGGCATCGTACACCATGGCGACGACCAGCACGTCCACGCGCTCGCCTCACCCGACGCGACGAACCCCGTCGCGGACCGCTTCGTGGGCGGGGTCCGGATCCTGGCCGTGCGTCTGGGCTTCGGTTGGTTCCTCGCCGCGGGCGCTACGCGTTCCAGCGACCACCTCGCCCGCACCCGCGTGGCTCTCCGGATGACCGGGGGACGCTGCCCACGTCCCTTCCGCGGGGATCGGCCGGACGACCCCGACCGCTTGCTGGCGTAGGCGCGGTACCGGCGTACTCTCGTGCGGTGAAGACCCTGCGTCTCCCTGCCGTCGTCCTGGTGCTGACCGCGCTGGGCGCGACGGTCTCCTGCGGCGGTACCGCGGAGTTCTTCGTCGGCGAGGAGACCGCCCTCACGGTCTGGCGTCCCGAGGACTGCGCGTGGCCCGACTGCCGCAGTCCCGCGGCGATCGGCATCGCGGACTTCGACGGCGACGGCCACCGCGACATCGTGGCGGGCGGCGAGGACGGCGGCGACCTGTCGCTCCTGCTGGGCGACGGCAAGGGCGGCTTCGACCTGCAGGATCCGATCGCGGGCGTGGCGGGTGCCAACGTCCACCTGCTCGCGACCGGGCTCTTCGACAGCGGCTCCGTACCCGACCTCGCCGTCGTGGACACGGTGGCGATGGAGGTGCGGGTCCTCCTCGGCGACGGGAGCGGTGGGTTCGCCCTCGCTCCCGGGAGCCCGATCTCGCTGCCCGGGCCGGGCGTCCCCATGCGGCTCGTCGCGGCGCAGGTCGCGGGTAGCGGACGGGACGACCTGTTCCTCGGCGACGACCAGGGATACGCGACGATCCTGCTCGCGGCTACGAACGGGTCCATGTCGGCGGCGGCTTCGAGCCCGTTCCTCATGGCGGCCGGATCCCGCGGCTTCGCTCTCGCCCCCCTCGACGAGGACGGCGTGCTCGATCTGGCCGTCGCGGATTCGTCGACCGGAGCGCTGCTCCTCTTCTCGGGGGACGGCGCGGGCGGGTTCGCGCCACTCGGCGACCCGATCCCCGTGGGGTCCTCGCCGCTCGCCGTGGCGGCGGAGTACTACGACGTCGGCCCCACGGTGGACCTCGCCGTCCTCGACGCGGCGGATCGGACCGTGGACGTGCTCCTCGGCGACGGAGAGGGGGCGTTCGAGGCGGCCGCCACGAGCCCCGTGTACCTTCCGGCCGGAGAGAAGCTCGACCTCGTCCCGCTGGTCAACGCGATCGCCCCGAACTACTCCGCGCACCTCCTGGTCCTCCAGCAGCGGGACAGCGGCGATGCCGAGGTGATGGAGCTCCTCAACCACGGCTACGCGGACTTCGAGCTGACGGCGGGCCCGCGCCGCATCGGCGGGGTGACGGACCGGATCCACGTGGCTCCCCTCTCCGAGGACGCCATCACGGACCTGGGGTGGGCGGACTTCCGCGGCGGCGTGGTCCGCGTCGCCTTCGGAACGCCGGCCGATCTCTGACGGGAGGCCACGCCGTCCTGCTGCCGGCCGGAGGGCGCCTCCTGGCCCACCCGAGGGTCACGCGACGACACCTCCCGTATACTCCCGCGTGTGTCCGGGAGCCGCGCTTGATCTTCGAAGTCCTCCACTCCGACGGCGATCTCTCCCACGTCGCGCTGCATGGGCGGATCGACGTCGCCGCGCTCCACCAGATCGATGTGGACTTCCACGCGGCGACGGCCGGCCGCGGGAAGCCCTGCCTGGTGGACCTCTCCGGGGTCGACTTCGTTGCGTCCCTCGGCCTGGGGATGCTCATCTCCTGCGCGCAGTCGCTGCGCCGGAAGGGGACGGGCATGGTCCTCCTGGGCGCGAAGGACGTCGTCGAGGAGACCCTGCGCATGGCGGGCGTGGACGTCGTGGTGCCGATCGTCCACGACGAGAGCGAGGCACGGCGCGCGTTGGGCCTCGATGCGTGAGCGCCGAGGCGACCGGGAGCGCATCGTGTCCAGCAGCCTCCGCCTCACCGTTCCGCGCTCCCTCGGAGCGTTCGTCGAGCTGACCCCGACGGTCGACGCCTTCCTCGTCCGGGAGGGCGTGCGGGGACGGCCCGCCCACGCCGCGCACCTGGTCCTGGAAGAGGTGCTCCGAAACCTCGTGGAGCACGCGCACGGCGGGACCTCCGACGAGGTGGGCATCGAGCTCGAGGTCGTGCCCTCGTGCCTTCGGATCGTCATCCAGGACGACTGCGAGCCGTTCGATCCCCGCCAGGTCCCCCCGCCCGACCTCGACGCCCCTTTGGAGGCCCGATCCTCCGGTGGCATGGGGCTGCATCTGCTCCGCTCGATGACCTCGGCGCTCCGCTACCGGCGTGCCGGCGACAGGAACCGTCTGGAAGCGGACGTTCCCCTCACCGAAGGCCCGTCCGAGCGGTGACGGACGCGCGGGACGGCGCCGTGGCCTCGGAGGAACGAGAGGACCCGCGGACCGTCGAGGCGTACATGGCGGAGGCTCTCTACGAACCCGAGCGCGGGTACTACATGCGGCCCCACACGACGGTCGGACGGGCCGGCGACTTCTCGACCTCGGCGACGCTGCATCCCGCCCTGGCCGAGTGCATCCTGCGGTGGGCGGCGCACCTTCCCCGGCCGCGCGGAGGCCGCCTCTCGCTCGTCGAGATGGGCGGAGGGAGCGGGCACATTGCCGCCGCCATCCTGCGCGCCGCCGGATGGTGGGGCCGCCGGAAGGTGGACTACCGCGTGGTCGAGATCTCGCCATCGCTCGAGGCCGTGCAGCGCGAGCGCCTCGCCCGACGACACGTCCGCTGGTTCCGGGACGTATCGTCCGCCGTCGCCGGACTCGACGCACCGGTCCTCTTCTCGAACGAGTTCGTGGACGCCTTTCCCTGCCGCCAGTTCGTGCGGCGCGCCGACGCGTGGTTGGAGCGGCGCGTGGCGCCCGACGCCGAAGGACGCCCCCGCCTGTCGAGCGGCCCCGCAGCAGCGGGGGCGCCGCTGCCGCCGTCCGCGGCGCTCGATCCGGCCACCTGGCCGAAGGGGACGGTTCCCGACCGCCAGATCGTCGAGGTCCACGAGAGCTACCGCCGCTGGCTGCAGACGGCCACGGAAGGGCTGGAGGGCCCCGCCCATCTCCTCACGATCGACTACGGCGACACGCAGCCTCCGCTCTACGTGGGTCGGCTCCGCGGGGCACTCCGCGGCTACTACAAGCACCAGCGCTTCGAGGACGAACAGGTCTTCCTCCATCCGGGCCGGATGGACCTCACGGCGGACGTCAACTTCACCGACCTGGAGCGCTGGGGCGACGCCCTCGGGTGGCGAAGGCGCGCCTACGACATCCAGCGCGACTTCATGATCCGATGGATGCACCCCTCGCGCCGGCGAAGCACGCATCCGGCGCTCCGCTTCCTCCTGGACCCGGATGGCGCCGGCAGCGGCTTCAAGGTCCTCTGGCAGGAGCGCTCCGGCTGACGGGACGGGCACGCTTCGGCCGGTAGGTGGCCCCTCGGCCTACGACGCCTCGCGGCCGATGCAGAGGAGCGTCATGTCGTCGCTCTGGCGCTCTCCGGCGAGAAAGGCGAAGGCGCGCCGGAGGATCTCCGCTCCCTGCTCCTCCACCGTCCCCGTCGCCGCGCAGAGCGCCTCCCGGAGTCGCGCGGTCCCGAACACCTCTCCGGCGGCGTCCACGGCTTCGCTGAACCCGTCGCTCGAGAGCATCACCACGTCCCCCGGCTCCAGGGCCACGTCCACGCTGGCGTAGGGGCGCTCGGGGAACATGCCCAGCGCGGGCCCCCTCGCTTCGCCTCCGATCTCCTCGATACGGCCGTCCCGGCGGCGGAGCAGGGGCAGGAGGTGCCCCGCGTTCACCGCCTCGACCCGGTGACGCGAGGGGTCGAGAACGAGCAGGGCAAGCGTGACGAAACGACAGGGAAGCTCCTCGGCGAGGCATCCCAGGCTCTTCGACATGCGATGCACGGCCTCCGCGGGCTCGGATGCGGTCGAGAGGAAGGTCCGCAGTTCGCTGGAGAGCTTGGTCGCGAAGAGCGCGGCCGACACGCCCTTGCCGAAAGCATCGGCGATCAGGATCCCCCATCGCCCGCCCGGCAGGGGCACGTAGTCGTAGTAGTCGCCGCCAACCTGGTACGCGGCGCGGTAGAAGGCGTGGAAGGCGTAGCCGGGGACCAGGGGCGGGCGCGAAGGAAGGAGGGCTTCCTGCACCCGCCTTGCGAGATCGAGATCGCGCTCGAGGGCCTGGTGCTCCAGGGCTTCCCGATGCAAGCGGGCGTAGCCCAGTGTGAGCGCCACCTGCGGAGCCACGCAGGCGAAGACTTCGAGGTCGTCCGAGGAGAAGCGCTGCTGGGGATCCAGGGCGTCCAGCTCGAGCACGCCGTAGGCCCGCCCCACGCCGTCGGTGAGCGGCGCGCACATGACCGAGCGGATCTTCCCGAGCGTGACGCTCTCGCTCATGCTGAACCGGCGATCGGTCCGCGCGTCGATCGACAGGATCGCCTCCTGCTCGCGCATCACCCTCTCGACGATCGTGCGGCTGACGAGAGGGCTCTCCCCCACGGCCGCGCCCCGGCGCAGGACCTTTCGGATCTCGACCTCTCCTCCTTCGGCGCCGCGCGTGGCCACGAACCCCCGGTCGGCCGGGGGGAAGATGCGGAAGAGGCCCTCGAGGAGCCGATCCAGGACCACGTCGGCCTCCAGCGAGCGTCCCAGGTCGCCGAGCAACTGCAGGAGGGCGCGGAGCTTGCGGTCGGCCCCGATCTCGGTGATGGCGGCGGCGCCTTCGCGCCAGGACTCCACCTTCCGGCGGGAGACGATTCCCTGCTCCCCGAGCCCCTCCTCCCCGGTCGGCGGCTCCTCCCGGGGCGCGGGGATGGTGTCCTCCGACTCCCGGAAGTACACCTCGATGCCCCCGATCTGGAGGCGATCGCCGTCGCGGAGCTGGGTCCACGTCCTCAGCGGGCTGCCATTCAGGTTCGTGCCGTTGCGGCTACCCAGGTCGCCGACGTAGTAGCCCGCCGCCCGGCGCTCGACGCAGGCGTGGTGCCGACTCACCCACGTGCGGTCGGCGAACAGCTCGCGGAACACGCAGTCCAGCTCCCGGCCGAGCACGCAGCGCGTCTCCAGCGCGTGCCGCAGGGTCCCGGATCCCGCATCGTCCACGACGAGCCACGCCACCAGCCGGCCCTCCTTTCCCTTCCGAGGAGCAGGGAGCAGGATTCTACCCGGTCTCGTCCCCCGGCGGTCGACGCACGGGCCGGTCCGTCGACGACTCTCACCTTCTCGACTCGCCTTCACGCCGTCTTTGGCCCCTCCTCGGGCGCGAATTCCTCCGCGTAGCCGTGGCTACGCCTCCGGATCCGCTTCCTCGTCGTGCGCCCATCCGACGCGAACGCGAGCGCATCTTGCAGGACTTGTTTCCGGCCAGGCCCGGCCCGCACTACTCACGAACTGGCGTTGAATCGCGCGGCCCTCGTGTCCGGGGCCGGGAGGGCTCCAAGGAGGCGCGTCCGGCGGGCGAGAGGGATCCCGCATGGCGAGTCGGTCGTACGCATCTCGCGCATGATGCGGGCCAGGGCGTCGAGGCTCGCTCCTCCTGCGGGCGGGGGGCCCGGTACGCAGGGGGGCGTGGCCCTGGAAGCGGAACGGGACCGTTCCGACGCAGGCACAGGGTGGCCGCTGGCTCCGCTGCGCTCCGACGAGCGACGACCTCGAGCCTGACTCGACCCCGGCGCGTTCGCCTCGGGCCCTGCGGGCGACGGGCCGGATCGCGTGCGTGTCCTCCCCCGCGCGGCCGATTCCCAGAGCGGCAAGCGCCGTTCCCCCCCTCGCCGCGCCGACGGGTCCCTCTCGGGCATTCCCGGTAGAACGTGCCGCCCGGGAGGGCCGACATGCGCGAGACCAGGGCTTGGGAGAACGAAGCGATCCGGCGGATCGAGGCGGATGTCGTGCGCTCGGCGGACACGCACCTCCTGAAGGTGGAACTTCCGGCCGTCCCCGGGATCGATCTCTACCTGAAGGACGAGTCCGTCCACCCGACAGGCAGTCTCAAGCATCGCCTGGCCCGGTCGCTCTTCCTGTATGGCATCGCAAACGGATGGATCCGCGAAGGCGCGCCGGTCATCGAGGCGTCCTCGGGCAGCACCGCGGTTTCCGAGTCGTACTTCGCGCGGTTCCTCGGCCTGGAGATGATCGCCGTGATGCCGCGCGAGACATCGCCGGAGAAGATCGCGCAGATCGAGTTCCATGGCGGACGCTGTCACCTGGTGGACACGCCGGAGGCCGTCTACCGGGAGTCCCGCCGGCTCGCCGACGAGACCGGCGGGCACTTCATGGACCAGTTCACCTACGCCGAACGCGCCACCGATTGGCGCGGCAACAACAACATCGCCGAGTCCATCTTCGAGCAGTTGGCGCGGGAGCCCCACCCCGTGCCCACCTGGATCGTGTGCGGCGCCGGGACCGGCGGGACGTCGGCGACCATCGGGCGGTACGTGCGGTACCGACGCCGCGCGACACGCGTCTGCGTGGTGGATCCCGAGAGTTCCGTCTTCCGGGCCTATCACGAGACCGGCGACCCGACGCTCACCGTCCCCCACGCGTCTCGCATCGAGGGCATCGGCCGTCCCCGCGTGGAGGCGTCGTTCGTCCGCGAGGTCGTGGACCGCATGCTCGGGGTTCCCGACGCCGCGTCCGTCGCCGCCGTGCGGATCCTGAGCCGGCTGCTGGGACGCCGCGTCGGCGGGTCCACGGGAACGAACTTCCACGGGGCCTGCCGGCTCATCGCGGAGATGCACGCCCGCGGGGAGCGGGGATCGGTCGTCACCCTCCTCTGCGACCGCGGCGAACTCTACGGCCACACCTACTTCTCGGACGCCTGGGTGGAACGGGAGGGCCTGGACCTCGCCCCCCACGAACGCCGCTTGGAGGCCTTCCTGGCCTCGGGTTCGTGGCCCCAAGGGGCCTGAAACGGCGGACCGGTCACGTCGTGATCCCCGGTCCGGCGGCGTCCGCGACGACGCCCGAACCGTCGATAGGGCGGTCGGGAAAGCCCCATGCAGCAGACCGTCCACCTCGATATCGACCGGCCGAGGGAGGAGGCGGTCGCCCTGCTCGACGATCCGGACAGCCTGCCCAAGGGCCGGTCCGTCGACGACTCTCCCCTCTTCCACTCGCCGTCACGCCGTCTGCGGCCCCTCCTCGGGCGCGAACTCCTCCGCGTAGCCATGGCTACGCCTCCGGATCCGCTTCCTCGTCGCAACCCCGTCCGACGCGAATGCGAGCGCCTCTCGTGAGACTTGTTTCCGGCCAGGCCCCAACGACCGATGGAGATGGTCGAGGCCATCCTCGGACGCGACCGCCCCCCCCAGTCCTTCGCCGCCACCGACGAAGCAAAGGGGCGTGTACGACGTCGTCGGGAACCGCATCACGGAGGTCGGATAGGACAAGACCTGCCGGGAGAGCGAGAACGAGTTCCGCTTCGGGGGCGCCACGAAGCTCTTCGGCTTCCGCGTGAAGGGCGCCTTCCCGCAGCAGAGCCTGACGTACATGGGCGACTTCGAGGCCTTCGCGGAGGGAGGGAAGGACGTGCGAGAGGCCCGAGCAGGGGGGACGGGACGCGGAGCGTTCGAACCCCGTGTCGCGCCCGGGAGCCCCCGGTCGCGAGCGCTCACCGCTGTTTGCGCGCGTCTTCCATCAGGCGGGCGAGGTCGGGTTGTCGCTCGCGCCACGCCTTCGCGATGGGGTCCAGCAGGGCGAAGCCGTCGTCCGAGCCCCACGCCCGGAGGGTCCCCACGAGGGCGCGGGCGAGGCGCAGGCGAGCCTCCGACGGGTTGCGCCGGAAGCGCGGGTCCTCTTCGCCGTGGATGGTCAGGGGTTCGTCGCGAAGGTAGACCCGCTCGACGACCTCCTTCCGGATGGCCCCGAGCAGCTCGGGCGTCACGGGCACCCGCCCCGAGGCCTCGACGGCGACGCCGAGATCCTCGAGCCGGACTTCGTACTCCCGGAAGGGCATCCCTCCGCCGCGGACGGACTCCTCGAAGAGCGCCGCCAGGCGCTCGGTACCCTCGACGATGCCTTCGGCCGCCTCGGGGAGGGCCGTCTTGCCCAGCGCGGCGACCGCGGCCGTCAGCACCCGGTAGTCGTCGCTGCGGAGCGCCTTCTCCAACGGTTTGATCCCGTCCCCGAGACCGATCGCGCCGAGCGCTTCGCAGGCGTGTACGCGAACGTCCACGCTCGATCGCTTCGAGCGGAGCACCCTCGCCACCGCGCGGACGGCCTTCGGGTCCTTCCGCGCCCCGAGCGCCGCCACGGCCTCCTCGGCGCCCCCGCCGCCGCGCTCCAACGCGTCGATCAGGTCGCCGAGGTCGCTCGATGCATCGGCCTCGGGGAGTTTTCTCGGATTGCCGAAGGCGGTGATCTCCTCCCGGGTCACCTTGCGGTCGAAGCTGGAGACCGGTTCGATGGCGTGCCGTCTCCCCTGGTCCTTCCGGCGCCCCGCGAAGAATCGGAAGATCGCCTTGCGGACCGAAGCGGGGAAGCCGTGCCCCACACCGTCCAACTCCGTGTAGACGAAGTCGTTCCCGTGCCGTCCTCCCGCGAGCGCGCGCGCGGCATTGCGGTCCGACGTGGGCGGGACGACCTTGTCGTCCGTGCCGTGGTAGATGTAGACGGGTAGGCCCTTCGAGTCCACGCCGGCGGGGCCGCCGCCCCCGGCGCAAGGGCTGATCGCCGCCCAGACATCGGCACGCTTCGGTCCCCAGTACCAGGTCCCAAAGCCGCCCATCGAGTGCCCGGTGAGGTAGATGCGCGTCTCGTCGATGTTGTAGAGGGTCGTCATCTCCGCGAGGAGAGCGTCGATCCAGGGCTCGTTCTTGCCGTTCTGCCAGGGAGCGGCGAGCGCCGTCGGGCACACGACGATCCAGCCCCACCGCTTGGCCTCCTCCTGGTAGAAGGGCATGGCCTGCTCGCCGCTGCCGGTCACGATCGTCTCGTCGACCGCCCCGCGACCGCCGCCATGCAGCGCGACGACCAGGGGCGTCGGCCTGAGGGGGTCGTAGGACCGCGGAACGTAGAGGCAGTAGGTGGCTCCCGGCGCCTCTTCGCTCGAGAGCGTGAGGGGAACCTTCTCCCGCAGGCCCCGCGGCAGGCCGGCCGACCGGCGGGCCCGCTCCAGAACCTCCACGGGACGCTTCGAGCCGGCCTCCCGCATCTCCTCGAGCTTGTCGGCCAGATCGTCGGGATCCTCCAACCCGAGATACGCCCGCTCCATCTCGCGCAACGCCGGGTCCGCCTCCGGGTTGCCGCGGGCGAAGGTGCGCCAGCGGGCCTCCCCCCCATAGGCATCGAGGGCCGTCGCATTCGTGGGATCCACGGAGAGGACGAGCTCGAGTTGGCGCGTGGCTTCCTTGCGGAACTTGTGCTCCTCGCAGAAACGGAAGAGTGCGAGACGGTCTTCGACCGTGATCTCCGGCTCGACCTCCCGCCGCCTCAGCTCGATCCAGGGAGGATCCTGGATGATGACCTTCTCGACCTTGTCGCGGGGAATCCGGTTCTTCTCCGGGATCTCCCACGTCATGTCCGGGTTCCTGGAGTTCCACGGATTGACGATGACGACCTCGTCATCCATGCGACTCACGACGACGTCCTCGAGGTCGCGCCCGTGCTTCAGGACGACGGTGTCCGAGAAACCATCGGGACTCGCGACGAGAGCGACTCCGAGGACCAGCGCCGCGCGCAGGACTGCGGGGCCGAGGCGGTTCGCGACCATGGATGGAGGATCCGGACGCGGCGGGGATTCGTCAAATCGGGCACGGCGGTTCGCCCTCCGGCGGCCGGACGCTCTGCCGCCGGTTGCCGGGCCGCCCGGCGAGGGCTATCTTCCGCCCCTCGGCCGCCCGCCGCCTCCGGTGGGCGCGGATCCGGTGGGCAGCCACGCGACGGCAGGGCCGATGTCGGCGTCCGGGAGCGGCCGGACCCGGCGAGATCTCCAGGAACGAGGGCGAGGGCGGGCCCGGTCCGAACGATGCGCATCCTGATCGCCAGTGACGACTCCGTGGTGGTGCGAATCCTCCAGATCGCGCTTCGCGGTCAGGGGTACGAGGTCGAAACGGCGTCCGACGGCGAAGGCGCGTGGCGTTCCTGGCACGACCACCCGGCCGGCGTCGTGATCAGCGACTGGAGCATGCCCGGGCTCACGGGTCTCGACCTCTGCCGGCGGATCCGGGATGCCCGGAGCGACGCCTACACGTACTTCATCCTCGTCACCGCCAGCGACCGCAAGGACAACCTGGAAATCGCCACGGAGGCGGGCGTCGACGACTACCTCTCGAAGCCGATCAACCTGCACGAGCTGAAGCTCAGGCTCCGGGTGGCGGGACGCATCGCCAACATGCAGGACGAGTTGAGGAAGCGGAGCCGCGCCCTCGAGACCACGAATCGGCGTCTCTTCGAGGCGGGGCGCCGCGACGCTCTCACGGACGTCTGGAACCGGCGCCAGATGCAGGAGGACTTGCAGACGCTCTGGGTCCATGTAGAGCGCTATCGCCGCCCCGCGTGTCTCGCCATCTGCGACGTGGATCGATTCAAGGCGTACAACGATCGCCAAGGGCACGTGGCCGGCGACCAGGTCTTGATCCGCATCACACGGGTCCTCGACGACTCGAGCCGATCCACCGACAGCGTCTACCGGTACGGCGGGGAGGAGTTCGTGATCACCCTTCCCGAGGTGGAGCTCGACCAGGCCATCGTGGTCGTGGACCGCCTCCGCCAGGAGGTGGAGTCGCTGGCGGTTCCGCACCCCGGCCCGGACCGCGAGGGAGCCGTGACCATCAGCGCGGGCGTGTCCCGGCTCCTGCTGGGCGTCGATACCAGCCAGGAAGACTGGATCCGCCGCGCCGACACGGCCCTCTACGAGGCGAAGCAGCGCGGAGGCAACTGCGTGGTCGCCGCCCGGGCGAACCCGCCGCCGGCGGAGTAGCGCGCCTACGCGCTCGCCCGACGCTAGTGTGCCGTGCCGAAATTCCCTCTCCATGAGGCCTTGCGGCACGCTGGCCTGGGGGCGATCCGCCCCCTTCGTCCTCCTTGCGTACGGTCGTACGCGGTGTCGTCCTCATGGGGCCTCCGCTCCCCATCCAGCAGGCCGATCGGAGGCGAACCCCGCCAAGGGACACCCTCGGGGGTCCCAACGGGCGTCTTCCTTTGCACACGAAGTTGCGACTCAGGACGCTAGCCGGCACGACCCACCAATGGACGGTGAATCGCGCGGCCCTCGTGTCCGGGGGCGGGAGGGCTCCAAGGAGGCGAATCCGGCCGGCGAGAGGGATCCCGTGGGGCGGATCGGTCGTACGCCTCTCGCGCCCGATGCCGGCGTTGCTCGTCGTCGGCGACCCTGCCGGGTCGCCTCCTCCTCCCGCCTTGGCCTCGAGCCCGGGCGACGCACCAGGACACCCTCTTGGCGAGGAACGGGGACCACCTGTCGGCGTCGCCTCCGAGGGGACCGTGACTTCCGGTTGTCCCGTCGCGCGCTTCGCGGGCCCATCCCCGACGCGCAGCCCCGCGCTCCCCTACCCCCCGTCGTCGAACCCGCCTTCTCCGGTGGTGTCCACCCCGACGTACCCCACCTCCCGGACGTGGACGAAGGTGCCGTGGCCCAGCTCGGCGAGCTTCGCGAGCGGCGCCGCGTCGATGTTCAGGTCGCCGAGGGCGATGACGTGCAGCTCCGCGCGGGTGAAGCGATTCACCCACTGGAACCAGGAGAGGAGCTCGGGCATGGCCGTGATCTCGCCCTTCGTCGGTCGCCCGTCCGTAAGGAAGAGGATGGTGTCGGGCACCTCGTCGAGTTTCAGCTTGGCGAGGCCGCGGTCGTCGAGGCCCAACGCGGCCTTGATCGCGCCGTGGAAGTTGGTCTCGCCGCGCGGCTCGATCCGATCGACGACGGCCTTGGCCGAGGCCTTGCTGCCGAGGTTCGCCTCGAGCATCCGCGGGTTCCACACGTCCACGGTGGAATTGTAGAAGACCAGGCGGAACTCGGTCCGCGGGTCGAGGTTGCGGATCGAGTCCAGCAGCGCGTGGCGGGCGATGTCGATGCGACGCCCCTTCATGGGGATGCCCCCGAGCGCGCCGGCCTGGCTGGGGTCGATCTCCATGTTGAGCTTCATGGAATCGCTGATGTCGAGGACGTAGCAGATCCGCCGCGAGTAGAAGTCCTTCCCCCAGTAGTCATTGGGGTTCGGCTTGTCCACCGTCTTGTCTTCCAGGTTCGCGTAGCGGTCCTTGGAACTCTGGACGGCGTCCTTCTCCGGCTGCGGCCCCAGCCCCCCGTACTCCTTCTTCTGGTCCTTCCACCAGCGCCGCCACGTTTCGGGGTTCTCCCCGAGATCGTCGTGGGACACGGCCCGGAGCGCCGTGAGCAGTTCGCGCCGCAGACGTCCGTCCTCGTAGGCGAACCGCTCCACGAGCGCGTCCATCGCCTCTTCCGTGCCGACGTGGGTGAGAGCCTGGCAGGCGAGCAGCCGGACCTGCCACCACTTGTGCTCCAGGTGAGGCAGGATGCGGAGGGTGGCCGCCTTCGACGGCTTCCCGATGGAGGCATAGGCGTCCGCGACGAGGATCCAGGCGCGCGGATCCTCCTCGTCGAGCGCCCCGAGGAGCACGGCCTCCGAGGGGGCGGCACCGAGCCCGTGGAGGGCCTCGGCGGCGCTCGCGCGCACGAGCCAGTTCGGATCCTCCAGAAGCGTCTCGAGGACGGGGCGACTCTCCTCGTCCTTGCGCGCGCCGAGGGCGCGACAGACGGCGGCCCTGACGTCCGCCTCCGGGTGATGGAGCCCCTCCTCGCGCAGATAGGCGAGCACGGCCGGGTCCGACGTGTGGAGGAGGACGTGGTGGATGGTCTCCCGGACGAGGTCCGTCGCCCCCACCAGGCGCTCGAGGACCACGTCCGCCATCTTCACGTCCTGTACCTTGTCGAGCCCGCGGATCCTCCCGGCGAGGATGCCCGGGTCGCCCGTGTCGCGGATCAGCTCGCGTTCCCGCCGCGACGGGTCGCCGGGCGTCTCTTCCGGTTCGGGGCGATCCACGCCCATGCTCCGCCGCTTGCCGAGCACCCGCTCCACCCATCGCTCCTGGAACTGCTCCGGGAGGATGTCCAAGGCCTCCTTGAACGCCGTGCCCTCGTCGCCACCGGCCCGGAGGATCTTCAGGAGCGCGAGCCACCGGTCCCGGTCTTCGCGGAGCATGAGGTCCATGACCGACCAGGCTCGGAGGTGGTCCTTGAAGTCGAAGTCGCTGAGCGAGGTCTTGGAGAAAAAGGTCTCGATGGGCGGCATGTCGTGCCGCGCCATGTCGCGGACGCGCTTGGGCCAGCGCTTTCCGGATCCCTGGCCGCCGGCGGACTCCCCGTAGCAGAAGGTCGCGTACTCGTCGTGCTGCTCCTGCAGCTTCGCCAGGAAGTGCGCCGCACCGATCCACGCCCATCGCGGGCAGTGGTCCTCGAACCCGTTCGTCTCGATCCAGCACGAGAAGAGGATGTGTCCGATCTGGTGGCGGACGTATCCGTGCATCTCCAGATCCCCGCCCAACCTCTCCAGCGTGGCGACGAAGCCGTTTCCGCAGAAGCCCTGGGCGATCCGATCGCCGTAGTTGAAGGCGTAGTTCATGTGCGTGCCGTTGCCGCCGAAGTAGCGGTCGCTCACGGTCATGAACTCGTGGTGGCGGTCCACGAGGTAGATCGCCATCGGCTTCGGCAGGATCACCGGGCCGCCGAACCAGTGGACGAAGTCGTCGTACGCGATCTCGGCCCTCTGGAGGTAGAGGTGCGCGACCTCGTGCGCCGACATGAGGCGGAGCGCGCCCCGACGGGTGCGCAGCTTCATCCGCTTCTCGAGGTTCGTGACCACGTAGAAGTGGGGCGAGACCGCCACCACGATCGGCCCGAGGCCGAGGGGCGCTTCGGCCTTGACCCGCGCCTCGAGCATCTCCCGAACGGCCGGATCCCGTCCGCCGATCTCGTCGTCGCAGAGGGGACAGTCCCCACCGGCCCAGCACTCGGAGCAGCGGATCTGCCAGGAGCGGGCATGACGCTTCCAAAAGCAGGCTTCGTCCCGGCTGTTCCAGCACGCCATGCTGCTGCCGGGGGGCCTCGGCTGGAGGCCGCAGTTGCCGCCGGCGAGCGCCAGGCCGCACGGAGGGGGATCGTTGGGACCGGCGAAGGGGGCGCGCAGGTACGCGTAGGTGCCCTTGCCGAGGTGGCATGCGCAGTGCCCGGGCCGGAGGCGGTCCTGGTACTCGTCCGCCCGTGAGCGGAGGGCCACGGGGCCGAGGAGGAGGACGAGGAGGAGGGGGACGTGGAGACGACGGAGCCGGATCGCGACACGGGACACGGCCCGCAGGATACCCTCCGGGGCGCCCCGGCGCCCGCCGAACGTCAGTCCGAGGTCTCTCCTCCTGGGCGCGAAGGACCACCGTCCGGGCCCGACGCGGCGTCCGGCCGGGCGCCTCCCTCGATCGTGCAGAGATCGTGGTAGGCGACCGTCTGGCACACGCCGGCATAGAGCCCGATCAGGGTTTGCGCGAGGGTGGCGACGACGATCGCCACGCCCGGCCCGGCGGCCGCGAACGCGCCCGGTAGCAGGAGTCCGGCGGCGAACAGGAGCCCCAGCGTCGCAAGGAGGATCACGAAGAGCTCCGAGCGGTGGCCCTCCGTGAGGGCCCGACTGCGACGGAGCGCGCCGAGAACGTTCTTCTCCTCCATCACGGCGACGGGGACGGCCACGAAGAAGACCAGCGTGAGGAGGACGCCGGGCACGACCAGCAGGAAGAAGCCCGCGCCCACGAGGACGCCGGTCACGAACGCGACGTCCACGACGGACAGCAGCCGCTGGACGCCCCGCACGAGGATCTCGCGCGGCGACGGTCTCCGATCGTGGAACTGCTCCGTCACGGCCCACGCCAGCGCGCCGGCGAGGAGGTACTGGGCGACGAACACGAGGATGCCCACGAGGAACTGCGCCGCCAGCGGGGGGAGGGCAGGGCTCCTCGGGGCGCCGTCCGACATGGTGCCCGGGTGCGCGGGTCCCCCCAGGGTGACGATGAGGGCCACCGCGAAGACGGGCGCGAACAGGACCACCGCGAGCGCGAGGAAGGTCCCGAGGTTGGCCCGTAGCAGGACCAGCGAGCGAGCGAGAACCCTCCCGGCGCTGAACGGCATCGACCTCTCCACGCAGCCGGCCAGTCGGCGCGGCACGGCGCCTCTGTACCCCCGGAGGCCTCGACGATCCAGCGCTGGCCCCGGGCCGCGGCGTCCGCCCCTCGGGGCATGATGGTCTGCCCGTCCCGCGCCCGGAGTCCCGATGGCCGCTGCCCTGCCGGATCCGCTCCAAGTGCCCCGCGATCCGGCGGGACCGGCCGAACTCCACTCCACGGTGGACGGGATCGAGACCCGTTGGACCGGCGGCGACGGGCCCGACCGGCGGCGGGGACTCGCGCGGGCCCTGCGGGACCTCCGGGACCTCTGGCAGCGGCGGCCGGCGCTCTTCGACGAGGCGCTGGTCGGGCGCCTGCGCGACCTGGCCGCGGACCTCGATGCCGAGAGGACCGCGCCCGAGGACGCGGCGGATCCGGCGGACGTCCTCGCCGATGTCTTCGGCTACCGCGAATTCCGCCCCGGCCAGAGGGAGATCATCGACGCCGTCCTCGAGGGACGCGATTGCGTCGGGATCCTGCCGACCGGCTCCGGGAAGTCCATCACCTTCCAGATCCCCGCCCGCATCCTCGGCGGCACCACCCTCGTCGTGTCGCCGCTCATCGCGCTCATGAAGGACCAGGTCGACGCGCTCGCCCAGGTCGGCGTTCGCGCCGCGTTCCTCAATTCGACCCTGTCGCCCGAGGAGAGAGCGCGCTGCACGCAGGACCTGCGCGGTGGGGCCATCGAGCTGCTCTATGCCGCGCCGGAAGGCCTGCGGGCCTCGGTGGGAGGCGCCTTGGATGGGATCGACCTGAGGCTGATCGCCGTGGACGAGGCGCACTGCATCAGCCACTGGGGCCACGACTTCCGCCCGGCCTACCGCGAGCTCAAGGGCCTGAAGCGCCGTTTCCCCCACGTGCCGATCCTCGCCCTGACGGCCACGGCCACCCCTCACGTGACGGCGGACATCGTCGAGCAGCTCGCGATGGAGCGCCCCGTCCTGTATCGCGGCTCGTTCTTCCGGCCCAACCTCCACGTGCACGCCTATCGCAAGCCCCGACGCGGCGAGCGCGGCGGTCTACCGCCCGTCCGCCGCGCCGTCCTCGAGCTCGTCCGGACGCGTCCCGGCCAGAGCGGCATCGTCTACTGCCTGTCCCGCCGATCCGTGGAATCCACGACCGCCTTCCTCGCCGCTCACGGCGTCCGGGCTGCCGGGTACCACGCCGGCATGGACGCGGAGGCCCGCAATCGCGCCCAGGAGGCGTTCCGCGACGACGACATCGACGTCGTCGTCGCGACGATCGCCTTCGGAATGGGCATCGACAAGTCCAACGTGCGATTCGTCATCCACCGGGACATGCCGCGCTCGATCGAGGGCTACTACCAGGAGATCGGTCGGGCCGGTCGCGACGGCGTGGACAGCGACTGCATCCTCTTCTACTCCTGGGGCGAGATCGTGGCCTACGACCGATTCGCCCTCGACGCGCCGCCCGAGCAGGCCGAGAGGATGCGGGCGCAGGCACGGGCCATGTACGCGTTCGCCGACGACATGCGCTGCCGCCACCAGGGGCTCGCCCGACACTTCGACGAGGAGATCCCCCCCTGCGGGACCTCGTGTGACGTCTGCACGAAGGCGGACGTCCTGGCCGAGGCGCGGCGCCGGCACGCCGAGCCCCGCCTTGCCCGGCGCCCCACGGGCGGGCCCGACGAGCAGGACGCCGATCTCTTCGAGCGCCTGAGGGCCCTGCGACTCGCGATCGCGAAGGAAGAGGGCGTGCCGGCGTACGTCGTGTTCACCGACGCCACGCTGATCGAGGTCGCGTCCGAGCGGCCCACGACGGATGTCGCCCTGCTCCGCATCCCCGGCGTGGGCCCCAAGCGCTTCGCACGCTTCGGAGAGCGATTCCTGCGCCTGCTCCGAGAGGAGGCGGGCGGGGGCGGGGGTCACTCGCCGTAGCGGAATCCGGGTAGGTGGCCCGTGTCGCCCTTGCCGCCGACGTAGACGGTCGGCCCGGCGGTGCTGCACCCCGCCTCCACGACGCGTGGGTCGCACATGTCGCGGTGGTGCCCACCGTCGTAGCGCCAGAACGCGACGGCCGCACCGTCGCCCCCGACGCCGGTGATGCACTCGACCACCTGCGCGTCGTATCCGACCAGGGCGGCTCGCTGCTCCTTCGTTTCCCGGCCCGCGGTGGGACTGCGGTGGCTGAAGTACCCGAGATCCTCCATCTCCCGCGAGTGACCCTCCGCCATGCGCGCCAGTTTCTCGTCGTGGAGCACCGGCGAGATGCCGAGCGCCATCCGTAGCTGGTTGATGCCCCGGATCGCCGCGACCGCGTCGCGCTCCATGTCGAACCGCCCGTGCTCGTTCGCCTCCAGGATCGCGATGCACAGCGCGCGGAAGAGACAGAGCCGGGGCCATCCGTCGTCCAGCCTGCCGTACGCGTCCACGACCGGAGCGAGGTCCCCGCGACGCGTGGCCAGCAACAGGACGGCGAGCGCATCGGGCGCCGGCGCAGGTTCGGCGTCGGGCACTTCGGCCGCGACCCGCCGGTACGCCTCGAACGCCGCGGCATCGTCCTCGGCCAGCCCGTCCGCCTTCCGGGCCGAGAGACGGGTGACGCCGTGCAGTCGCCGGTCGAGCCGATGCGTGAGCTCGGCCCACGTCTGGAGCGCCTCGTCGCCGCGCGGTTTGGCCTGGTCGTACCCCGCCCGCGGGCCGGTGATGACGGGATCCGCGGGGACGGGGAACGCCTTGACGTCGAAGATCCACGCGCACGCCCGGTGGCGGGCCTCGTCCCACGCCTTCCTCTCCGCGGCCTCCCGCTCGCCGTCCCCCAGCGCCGTGGCCAGGGCGTCGATGCGGGCGTTCGCGTGTCGGAGATCCCGGAGGCGTTCCGCCGCCATCCGAGCGAGGAGGTCCGACAGCGACTGGCGTTGCTCCTCGCCCGCCGTCCGGAGCCGGTCCACGGCGTCCTTCCACGCGGCGGGGTCGTCGTCCCGGCGCACGATCGCGAGCAGGTGACGGGCCTCCTCGGCGTCCGGGCCTTCCTCGGCGAAGAGCGCCGAGGTCGCGAGGACCGCGAGGAGGGCCAGCACGGACAGGAAACGAGCCACGGGGGCAGGATACGCCGGAGGGGGCGGTCCACGCCCCCTCCGGTCGTGCGCGCTCGCCGTGTGACCGCCGGCCTCCGCGAAGGGCGCTACGTCCAGGCGTCGTACGGGACGGCCTGCGCGTAGATCTCCTGGCTGGACAGATCGTCCGGGAAGAGCGTCATGACGCAGTACGGGAGTTGGACCCCACCCCCGGTGTCCGCGGCGACGCCGGACATGACGCGCCCCAGGTACCAGTCCGTGCTCTGGTGGATCTCGAAGGGCGGCATCGTCAGGGACGTCCCGTTCGCGAGGTGGACCTCCATCGCGAGGTAGTGGAACTGGCCCTGGTTCACGTTGAGCGTCGCCACGGCGACGGTCCCGGCCGCCACGGGACCGAGCGAAGCGGCGTAGCTCGGGATTCCCGGACGACTCAGCGTGACGTCGACGGACGTGACGTCCACCGGCGTGCCGTTCGCGAAACTGATCTGGTCGAAGAGGCCGTTCGGACGCGGAATCTGCGGGAGGGGCGCCGGGCCCATCTCCTGCGGGATCACGCCGACGAGTTGTACTCCCTTCACGGAAAACTCCCTTCTTCGGGCCCGTTCGTGGACGACTCTCGCCTTCTCCGAGACTCGTTCCCGACCCGGCCCTGTTGTGATCGCCGGGCGTCGGGCCCGGCACCTTCTCATCGATTCACCGATCGTCCGTCCCGACACCCCGTGTCGGGACGGCACCCGATGTCCTGCGCCAGGCCTCCGTGATCTGGCGGTAGAGCGGCAGGCGACGCGCGAGCGCCGCGCGGTCCTCCTTGGGAGCGTGGCTCGCGAGCCGTTCGAGCATCTCGTGGGCGCGACGGAAGTGCCGGTGCCGTCCCGTGGCCCTTCCGAGCCAGAGATGCGCCTTCATGAGGGCGTAGAGGTCGTCGCAGTCGGTCCGCGTCGCGAGCTCGGTCTCGACGGCTCTCGGATCGAGACCGCCGAGGGCCGCGATGCACGCCTTCACGTCGATCGGCGATCCGGCCGCGGCCTGGAGCGCCGTTTCGAGACAGGGAAGCGCCTCCTCTCGCCGTTCCTCCTGGAGGAGCAGGAACCCGACCGAGGCTTCGTAGGTCCCCGACGTGGGACCCATTCCCGCCGCCCGCTCCGTCTCGGCCGCGGCTTCGAGGAAGGCGCGGGCGGACTCCACGTCACCCCGGTCGGCGGCGATCTCGGCCAGGGCGAACTGGGCGACCAGCTTGGCGTGGGCGACACCGAGGCCGTCCCATCCGTCCATGACCCGCTCCATCAAGCGACGCGCGCTCTCCAGCCGCCCCAGGCGGTAGTGGACGAGTCCTTCGATCTCGAGCAGGGCGAGACGACGGGGGCGATCCCCGAGCTCGTCATTGAGCACCAGCCCGTCCTCGAGGAGGTCCAGGGCGTCACCGAGGCGGCCCTGTTCGTAGCGAATGACGGCGAGGTTGGCCAGGGCGCTCACCTGGACGCGCCTCGCGCCGACGCGGCGCGCGATCTCTAGGGACCGCTGGAGGCAGACCTCGGCCTCTTCGCCGCGGCCCTGCAGGCGCAGCTGGTTTCCGAGGTTGCCCGCGGCGATGGCTTCGAGGTGGGGTCGTTCCAGGGCGCTCAGCAGGTCCAGGCACTTCCGCTGCTCCGCCAACGCCGCCTCCGTCTCGCCGAGAGCGAGGAGGGGCTGCGCGAGATTGCCTCGCGCGCCGGCTTCTCGCTGCTTGTCGCCCGCGGCCACGGCCAGCTCCAGGCTCCGGGCATAGGCGTCGCGGGCCTCGCGGATCCTCCCGCTTCGCAGGTGGATGATGCCGAGCATGTTCAGGGCGTCGGCCAGCGGCCACGGACCGTCGAGCTCCTCCGCGGCGACGCGGGCCCGCTCGACCGCTTCCAGGGCGTCCGCGTGCCGTCCCACGTCGGTCAGGTGCCGCGCGCGACGCAGCTCGGCATCCGTGAGGAGGCCCGGGTCGCCCACCTCGCGCGCCAGTTGGAGATAGGCCTCGACCGCGCCTGCCATCCCTCCCTGCCGACCCTGCAACTGGAGATGATCCAGGCGTCGGCGCGCGAGCTCGGCACGGCGACGGCCCTCGACCAGACCGGGGACGGCGAGCACGTCGTCGAGCAACTGGACGGCGGGCGTGTGCAGGTGCCGCGCTTCCAGGTGTCCCAGGGCCCGATCGAGGATCCGGAGGGCCTTCCCGCCACGGTCGCCCTCGAGGAGGTGCCGGCAGGCCTCCATCGCATGGACGTCCGCGTCCGGAGCGGCGGGGCGCTCCTCGAAGCGGTTGCGGAGCGCGGTGCCGATCGCGGCGTGGTACTCCGTGCGGAGCAGCTCGGGCAACAGCTCGTAGAGGGTCTCCTGCACGAGATGGTGGTCGAAGCGATAGCCGCGGCCCTCCGCGACCACCAGTTGGTGCTTCCGCGCCAGACGCTCGAGACTCCTCAGGACCCCCAGCCGGGGTGCCTCGAGCACGTCCGCGAGGATCGCCGCTTCGAAGCGGTAGCCGTGGACCGCCGCCAGGTCGAGGAGTTCGCGGTCGGACTCCTCCAGGTCGTTCACCCGAGCGCAGACGAGTTCCTTCACCACCGGCGGTGCGGCGAGCGCCGTCGTCGGCACCTCCAGCGTCCACCCTCCGTCCTCGCGGCGTCGAAGCGCGCCGCTCTGCTTGTGCGCACGCAGCGTTTCGAGGACGAAGAGGGGATTGCCGTCGGAGAGCGCGGCAACCCGGGGCGTCAGGAGGCGGGCGGAACGGTTGCTTCCCAGGGCTTCGTGAAGCAGCGCGCCGACGTCCTCCGGGCCGAGACGCCCCAGGTCCAGCGTGGCGACGTGGGGAACGCGCGCAAGATCGCCGCGCCACTCCCCGGCGACGCCGGGCCGCATCGCGCCGACGAGGAGAATCCGATGCCCGACGACGGCCTGGGCGAGGGCCGCGAAGAGGGCGAGCCCTTCCGGGGGGGCGTAGTGCAGGTCATCGATCACGATCAACGTGGGCTGCCGGGCGGCCAGCGCCTGGGCGACGCGCACGAACGCCGTGTGGACCCCGTCCGTGTCCAGACCGGGCTCTCCCTCCGGCATGGGGACGCCGCGCAGCAGGGCGGCGAAGGGGCGGACGAGGGCGGGCGCGTCTTCGAGCAGGCCGTCGAGCGCTTCCTCGAGCCGGTTCCGTCCCAGATGATCGCAAAACGCGCTGCTGAACGCGCCGGCGGCGGTTGCCGCTCCCCCCGCCAGGGCGGAGCCGAAGAGGTAGTGGATCTCCTCGCCGCCGGTGTGGACGCGCTCGGCGAACTCGTCCACGAGGCGCGTCTTCCCGATGCCGGCCTCGCCGACCACGAACAGGGCCCGCCCGTCGCCCTCGCGGACGTCCCCCCACACGCCATGCAGGCGGTCGAGCTCCGCGTCCCGACCGCGTAGCGCGAACTCGCGCGGTGCAGCGGCCCGGAAGACCCGGGCGCGATCGAGGTAGATCCGCTCCTGTGCTCGCCACCAGGTGGAGGCCTCGCCCCCCTCCAGGGCGTCGGCGACGGAGGTCGCCGTCGCCGGTCGCTCCGCGGGCGACTTTGCGAGGAGGGTCGCGAGCAGCGCGTCGAGAAACGGGGAGATGGTCGGAACGAGCGAGCTCGGGTGTGCGGGAGTGCGGCGCAGGTGCTGCGACATGAGCTCCGCGAGGCTCCCGCCGTCGAACGGATGCCGCCCGGTCACCAGCTCGTAGACGATGAGGCCGAGGGCGTAGAGATCTGCCCGGCCGTCGATGGTCCGATCGCCTGCGAGGAACTGCTCGGGGGAGGCGTGGAGCACGCTGCCGATGAAGTCGCCCGACCGGGAGACACGGAGGTCGTCGCGGACCAGCGCCACCCCCAGATCCATGATCTTGACCTTCTGCTCCCTCGTCAGGATCACGTTTTCGGGCTTGAGGTCGCGGTGCACGACGCCGGCGGCGTGGATCGCCGCGAGACCCTGCGCCGCCTCCCGTCCGATGAAGCGGCAGAGCGCCTCGCCCTGTGCGCCGTCGTCGTCGAGGAGTTTCCTGAGCGTCTGGCCTTCCACGTACTCCGTGGCGAGGTAGTGGCGCGCCGCGCCGCCGGAACCGATCACGCCCGCGTCGAGCAGCGTGACGACGTTGGGGTGGTCGATGGCCTTGAGCACGTGGACCTCGCGGCGCAAGCGCTCCACCGCGATGGGTGTCCTCCTCAGGTGCTCGTGGAGGATCTTCAGCGCAACGCGATCGCCCGGCTCGAGACCGTCGGTCTCCTCGACGACTTCGGCGAGATGGACGGTGGCCTGGGCCCCGGCGCCCAGATCCGCGACCACGCGGTAGGGTCCGAAACGCCGCGCGTTCATGGTCGCAGTGAAGCCGGAAGACGCCGACGACGCAAGCGTCCGGCTACCTGGGGTGCGGGGATTGCGAGCATCGCTCCGGCCGGTCCGTCACTCCCCCTCTCCCGCGCGTCAGCGCCGTGGCAGGGGTTCGGCCGCGAGGCGCAGTCCGACCCACAGCGTGGGCTCGCCCGGCTGGTCGGGGCCCGCGAGGAGACCGCGCATGGCGGCGCGGGCCTGGTGCGGAGACGCCACCCAGGAGCCGCCGCGGAAGACGTAGGTGGATCCGGTCTCTTCCCCCCGGGGATCCGTTACGGGACCGGACGGGTACGGATTGCGCCAGTCCGCGACCCACTCGGATGCGTTTCCGAGGACGTCGTAGAGGCCCCACGGATTGGGCGGGTGGGAAGCGACCGTGGCCGTGAAGGTCTCGCCGTCGTCCGTGTCGAAGAACCGCCATCCGGGCGTGGTCTCGACTTTCTGCCCGAACCCCCTCTTGAAGCGCTTGTGGGCGGTGAGGTCCGCGACGTTCTCGTACCGGCCGGCGACCTTCTCGTCGTCTCCCCACCAGTAGCGCGTCGTGGTGCCCGCGCGGGCTGCGTACTCCCACTCGGCCTCGGTGGGGAGCCGGTACCGGTGGTGCGGGTCCTCCGCGGACACCCAGTCGGCGAAGTTCTGCGCCGAGATGTGCGGCACCTTGAGGACCGGACGCTGGGCGTCGTTGAGGTCCACGGTGCCGAAGAACCCGCTCTCGTGATCCGGTTCCGATCCGCGCCACTGGGCGTTCGTGACCTCCGTGACCTGGAGGTAGTACGGCTTCGTCAAGGTGACCGCGTGGGCCGCTTCGTCCCGCAGGCGCCCCTTCTCGTCCTCAGGCGACCCCATCGTGAAACTTCCGGCGGGAACGAGGACGAACCGCATCCCCATCGGATTCTCGAAGGCCGCCGGCAGCCCGGCCTTCGCGGCCGCCAACAGTTGCTCCTTGGAAACCTTCGCCCACGCGGGAACATCCGTGCCCAGTCCCCGACCGGCGGCGGCCCGCTCCTCGGGATTCTCGGAGTCCAACGCGGCGACGAGCATGGAACGCGCCCGCGCATGCGAGGGATCGGCCCGAAGCAGGTCCCCCGCGGCGCGCAGTCGCTCCAGGGGCTCGCCCGTCACGAGGATCGACTCCAGGGCCCGCCGCGCCTCGGGGACGGACGCCGCGAGGGCGGCCAGGGCGTCGCGGGCCGCCGCCGAGACCACGTCGGAGTCGTCGTGGAGCGCCATGGTGACCACCGGCGCGTGGACAGCACTGCGGGGACCCAGCCGGCCCAACGCCTCGAGGGCCGCCACCCGCACCCCGTCGTCCCTTCCCCGCGCCGCGCAACGGGCGACGCGCTCCACGACGTCGTCCTTGACGGTGCTGTCGGTTTGAAGCGAATCCAGCGCGAGGAGCAGGAGGTCGGGTTCCTTCCCGAGGAGCGCCTTCGCGGTCAGTGTGTCGTGCGTCTCCGGATCGACGCGTTCGAGCGCGGCGAACATCCGGGCGCGCACGGCGCGACCCACTTCCTCGGTCTGGAGCACGCGCGAGACGTCCCGGGACAGGCGCACGGGGCCGTGGACCCTGAGCGGCGTCTCCAGCGTCAGCACGGCCAGGGCCGTCGCGTAGATCCGTCCTCCCGGCTTCCCCCACGCCCCGTCCGGATCCCAGGATCCGAGGACGTCGCTGACCGTCGTGTCGGTGTGCTGATGGCCGACCAGCGCATCGGTGAGCGCATCGCGCCAGGCCTTCCAGACCTTGCCGCCCGCCATGTTCGCGACGAGCGCCCCGTCGTACCAGTACAGGAGGTCGATGCTCCCGCCGGCCGACCACCGTGGAGGCGTGGCGAGCAGCAGGCCCAGCCCGAGCTTCACCACCTTGGAGCTGGCCTTCTCGCCGATCCAGAAGCGCATGAGAAGCGCGGCCGCGGTCGGCCGCTCCGACTTGTCGCGCGGGAACTGCTCGGCTGCCGGCCCGTGGACCTCGGGGTAGCGCGAGGGCCCTCCCCCCCGTTGGATGTACCCGGTCCGGCCCGTGCCCAGGTCGGTCATCTTGTCGACCCACGCCCGGATGCCATCCCAGGCTTCCGGGATGTCGCCCTGGAAGACCGCCTTCCGACCGCACCGGGCGAGCGCCTCGTCAATCGCCTGGGCCGCGTGAAGGGGCTTCGCCATCGTCGTCGTGACCGATGTGTCGTTCTCGCCGGGCCGCTCCCCGTATCGCCAGGCGAAGTAGGGATTGCGGGCCTGCAGGATCAACCGCACGGCCCTCCTGCCGGAGCGCAGCAGCGCGGCGTCCCCGGTGAGCCCCGCGGCCTCGACGACGGCCAGCGTGGCCCACGCATGGTCGTACAGCCACCGCTCGCCGGTCCGGGAATCGGCGTAGGAGCCGCTCTCGGCCTGGACGCGCTTCAGGTACTCCAGCCCGCGCGTGACGACCGGCCCGTACGGTTCCCCGGACCCCGGCTGGCGCCCCGCGCCGAGGAACGCCGCGAGCGCCATCCCGGTGACACCGACGTCGTGGGCAGGCGAACCCGGACCCGTCGAGGAGTGGTTCACGAGCTGGCCGTCGCACCAACGGCCGAACGTGGCGGCCTCCCACTGCCCGGAGGACGACTGATGCGCCGCCAGCCAGCGGAGACCGCGATCCACGGCCTCCCGCCACGAGGCGTCGACCCGGTCCGCCGCGGACCAACCGACGAGCCGCTCCATGCCGAACGGGAGCAGCGCGGGCAGGACCTCTTGGGCCGCGGCGATGGCCGACTCCCCGTCGTCGTCCCCCGCCTCCACGCCGAGTCCCGGCAGGAGCGCCGCAAGGGCGAGGAACCATCCCACACGCCGCGCGACCGTCATGTCGTCGTCCCCTCCGTCGGTGTCTTCGATGACCGTACTACGATCCGGTCCCCGCGTTCACGAACTTCTCCTGGGCGTCCGCGACGTCGTGGCCCATCACCTCCGCGACGAGCCCCCCCCACAATCGCCCGAGAAGACGCGCGTTCATGGAGGCCACGTACGTCTTACCGTCCTGTTTCGTGTAGACGGCGATCGTGCACGGCATGAAGACGGACAGGCGGCGGAGGTCGTCCTCCTTCATCATCGCCGCCGCGTGCTTGGCCTGGCAGAGATTTACGAGGCGGACCGGACGGACGTCGCCGCCGCCGTTCTTCTTGATCGACTTGTCGAGTTCGATCACGCCCTGGACGACCCAGCCCTCGGCCTTGGCGGCGTCGGTGATCCGGGTGACGGTCTCCTCGAGCGCGTGGGGGCTCGCGCGCTCCTGGAGCATGGAACGCGGTCCCTGCTTCCACACGAAGACCGCCATGGCGGCGAGGCCTATGACGAGACCGATCACGAGAAAGACGAGGCGCTGCATCGACGCTCCTCCCATGACCCCGGCCCGCGACGCGGGGCGCACCCACCCTACCCAGCCGCGCCCCGGGCGGCGAGAGTGGGGCGAGGACGGGAACGGAGGCGGAACCGTCGTGCCCCCGACGGACCGCGGTACGGTCGGGGAATACGCGGGTCCCCGGTTGACACACTTTCCCAACGGGCCCGAGTCTCGTCCTGACCGGTAGTGCGGCCCGCGCTCCCATCGTCTTCCGCACGCGACTCCCCGACGCTCACGGCGTCGTCCGCGGCCGCCTGGGCCAGGGCGCGGGCTGGGCGCACGCCGGGGCGGTCCGCCTCCTCGCAGGAGCCGGCGTTTGGATGGGCCGCGTGCAGCGGCGAGGCTCGTGGAACGTCATCCACGATCCCATGCGCCTCCTGAAGACGACCGCCGGCGCACACTCCCGCATCCATCGGACCACCTGCGAGCGGTCGCCTTCCGCACGGCGCCGACGGGAGTGCCGGCCGCGGTCGCTTCAACGGAGAGCGGCGGGCGCGGGCACGAACGCGTTGCGGCGTCCCCGGAATCCACGAAAGCTCGCCAAGCCGCCTTGCGGATCGCGAGGTCTCCTGCCGGACCGGGTCGCTGCCCTTGCGTGGTCGCCCCGCCTCGTTGCAGAATCCGGCTTCCGCGCGCACCTCACGGCCGCGGAGTCAGGAGGTGGGCATGAAGAGACGGAACGGTCGGGAACCGTGCGGCGCCACGCTCCTCCGACTTCGGCGCATCGCCGGGAGCGTCGTCGTGACGCTCGGTGTCGGTGCGACACTCGTGGGATTGTGCGGCTGCGGCGAGGATCAAGCAGCATCGCGCGGCACCGACGTAGCTGCGGCGGTCAAAGTGCTGAGTACGGAGGTGCGGGTCCCTCTCCCGTGGCTGTTCCGCGACAAGGGGGCGACCAAGAACGGCGCCTATGTCGTCGACCTTCTGCACGACCTCGATGATTACGCGTGGAACGGATACGCAGCGACCTCCGACCCAGCGGTGGAGGCCGCCATCCTCGCCGTCTTGAAGGAAGCTCATCTATGCAGGGGCGGCGTGCACGAGGCGGATCCCGACAAGGACTACGACAGGCTCTACGAGGCGAAGGACAAGGCAAGCCAGGCGCAAACGGCTGATGACTGGAGTGCCGTCAAGACCGACCTGATGCACGGGCACGACTGATCGCCGTCCGGGCACGCGATTCTACGCCGTGGAATCGTCGATGAGCTTCTGCTCGATGCCTGGGCACGCCAGCGGCCCGGTGGAAGCCGAAGTAGGCAGAAGCCAGCGCGGCAGATCGGATGCCGCGGGTTCGGAAGACCGGGGCTTCATCAACATCCGGGCGAGTGCGTGGTGTTCGTTCTGACGCTCCCCCAACCGACCGCTCGCGAACGGCCGTGCGATGCACTGCAGCAAGGCCTCCTCTCGTTCACCGGCCTGGAGCTGGCGTGCGGAGTCGATCGCGGAGGCGACCTCGGCTGAGGCCTCTCCTTCGGTCTGCAGGACCTCCAGCACCTCGTCGACTCCCGGCAGTCCGAGGCAATCGCAACCGAGGGCCCAGCACTCGAGGAGCCGGACGCCGAGTTCGAGGCGCTGATGCGGCGTGCCCCCCTCGCGGGCCATGGCTCGCAAGGCGGCGGCGATTCGCTCGGCTGCCGCCGCGGGCCGACCGTCCACGGTGTCGTACAGGGCCAGTCCCGCACGCAGGAACGCGGCGCCACTAGCGTCGCCCGACGCAGCCACACGCGCCTCGAAGGCGGCGGTGAGGTCGGCTGCCTGCTCGACGTTTCCTGCCGCATGCGCCAGGTGCGCGCCCCACAGGAAGGGCCTTGCCGTGGCATAGGAAGGCGGTGCGCTCCGAAGGGCGACCAACGCGGCGTCGTTCTCGGTTGCCGCCTCGGCGGCGCGGCCCGCGGCAGCGAGGGCCTGCGAGCCGTACGACCGCACACAGGCCGCGAGCACGCGCGAACCGGCATCCTCGAGCGCGACCGCGGCCCTCTCGTGGAGCGGGATCGCGGCGGCCATGTCGCCCTGCGCGAGCGCCGTGACACCAGCCATGGCACGACTGACGGCGCCATTGATCGGACGGAACGACTCTTCGCACAGACGCGCCGCTTCCTCGAACCGCCGGCGTGCCTCGTCGTAGTCGAGGCGTTCGAAGGCGATGGCCCCCATCTCGTGGACCACGGTCGCGCGGATCTTCCCGGAACCGTTCTCGGCGTGGATCCGTTCGGCCTCCTGGAGCCCCGTGAGGGCCCGGTCGAGATCGCCGTCCGTCTTCCAGCGCTCGGCCATCAGGTAGTGGCCGCGGGCGCGGGTCCACCAGTCCGCGACGTCGGGGAGAACCCGTTCCAGACGCTCCGCGTCCACCGCCGACGGGCCCGTCTTGTAGGCAGCGAGGTCCTCCTGCCAGACGGCGTGGGCGCCCGCGAGGGCGGCGTCGCCCAGGGTCGTCGCCGCGGCGCCGATCCGCGCGAGGAGCGCCTCGGCTTCGTCCATCCGGTCCACGTCCGCGAGGGCGCCCACGATGCGGAACGGCACCGGGGAGGCGGCGCGGAGGCGCTCGGCGGCCGCGCCCGGATCGAGCAGGCCGGCCGTGCGGGCGAGCTCGATCGCGTGTCGGTGCTCCTGGCGGGAGACGGCGGCGAGGGCCGCCGCGTCCAGATGGGGCGAAGCGCGCGCGATGTCGCCGGCGTCCCGCCAGTGGAGCCCGAGCCGCTCCCGGTCGTACGCGTCGAGGTCGCCCCGGGACTCCATGTGCAGGGCGTACTGGCGGTGGTAGGCCGAGCGGAGCGGCGACGCGGTCCGTTCGTAGATGGCGTCGCGGAGCAGGGCGTGATCGAAACGCCAGGCGTCGCCGTCGGGGCGGACGAGCTGACGCTCTCGGCCGATCCTCTGGAGCGTCCGGAGGACCGAGAGGAGGGACTGCTCGACGACCGCGGCCAATTCCTCGCCGCGAAACACCAGCCCCCCCACCGCCGCCGCCTCCAGCAGCTCGTGCTCCGACGGCGACAGGCCCGAGGTCCGGCTCGCGACGAGGTCGTGGAACCGCGTGGGGAGTCCCGACTCGGCGAGCGAGGACACCACCTGCACGGCCCCGTTCTCGAGCCGGAGGCTTCCCGTCTCCTCGAGGTGGCGCACGTACTCCAGGACCAGGTAGGGGACGCCCTCCGTCCGCTGCCACAGGACGCGCCCCACCTCGGCGGGAAGCGTGCCGCATCCGAGGACGCGGGCGGCGAGGGCGGCCGTGTGCCGGCGGTCGAGCGGACGGAGCGGGAGGTGCTCGACGGCGTCGGAAGCCGCGAGGCGGGCGACGTCTCCGCTCTCCAGCGGCGAGGCGTCCGCGTCGCCCGTCCTCAGGCCGAGGACCAGCAGCACGCGGAGCGCCCGGACCCTCTGGACGAGGGTCTGGACGAGGCGGAGGCCGTCGGCGTCGGCGTACTGGAGCCCGTCGATCGTCAGGAGGACCGGGCGCTCCTTCCCGACGCCGCGGAGGAGTGCGTCGTAGGCCCACACCAGCGCCTGGGCACCGCCGGTTCCATCGCCGGACACGACCCGCCGGAGGGTCTCCGTGTTGGCGCCGAAGACCTCGGGGGAGAGCGCGACCGCCGCGCGGCCGGACGGAGCGGCGGAAGGGTCGATCGCCGCGCGCAGGCTCTCGAGGAGGGCGTGGTGCACGCCGCCCAGCGGCGATAGCCCCGCCTCGACGTGGAGCGCACCCCGTCGACGGGCCTCCCCGGCCAGATGCGTGAGGAGCGCGGTCTTGCCCACGCCCCCGGGGCCCGACACCAGCACCGCGCGCCCCTGCCCCGCGTCGGCTTCGGCGAGGCGGGAGCCGAGGAGTCGGATCACCTCGTCGCGCCCGACGAGATCGACCGGCGCACCGGTGCGCGCAGGATCGGATGGCGTGGGATCGGCACGGACCGCGGGTGCGGCCCCGGCCGGCGACGCGCCCAGCCGCTCGAGGAGCGCGGCGGCGGTGGGGGCACGTTCCGCCGGGTCCTTCCTCAGGCACGCGTCGACGATGGCGGCGAGGTCGGGTGGGGTCGAGGGAGGCAGCGGCGCGGGCACCGTGCCCACGATCGCGTTGAAGAGCGCCGGGAGGTTCCTCCCCTCGAAGGGCAGGACGCCGGCCAGCATCCAGTGGAGCAGCACGCCGACGCTCCAGAGGTCGCTCGGCGGCGCGGCTTCCAACCCGTAGAGGATCTCGGGCGCGAGGTAGTACGGCGTGCCGACGATGCACTCCTGCGAGCTCTCGTCGAGCGCGCGTTCGTTCAGCTCGCGGCCGAAGCCGAAGTCGGTGAGCTTGACGCTCCCGTCGTGGCCCAGCAGGACGTTCTCCGGCTTGACGTCGCGGTGGAGCACGTCGTGTCGGTGGGCGGCGTCGAGCCCGCGCAGCACGCCGTCGAGGACGCGACGGATCTCCTTCGCGGGAAGAGGGCCCGACCGGCGCACCCGCTCGGCGAGCGTGGTGCCCTCCACGAGCTCCAGCTCCAGCATCCACGCGCCGCCCTCGCCGCGGTGCACCCGGTACAGCGTGACCACGTGGGGACTCTGGAGCGCGCCCATGACCCGGAGCTCCCGCCGGGTCCGCCGGCGGAACCGCTCGTCGTCCGAGATGCCCCGCAGGACCTTGAGGGCCACGGAGCGGCCGATCACCTCGTCGTGGGCGCGGTAGACGGTGCTGAACGAGCCCCGGCCGAGCTCCGGCCCGACGACGAGATCCCCGACCCGTTCCCCCGCGGTCAGCTTCCCGTCGTTCCCTCCGTCCACGCGCGTCTCCGAGTCGGGCGGCGTCCGCATTCTACGGAAAAGGGCGCGACCGGTTGGCCCGCCTCCGTCGACGGAACTTCCGCTGGAGAGGGGGCGTCCTTCGAAGGAGGGCGGGCACGCAGCCCCGGTCCGCCCTGTCGGGGCCGGTCGGGCAGCGGTAGATTGGGCCAATGCGTACGCTGGGACGACTCCTGCTGACCCTGGTCGTCCTCGCGGGTCTCGGCGCGCTCGGCTGGCGGGTCTGGGTCCGATTCCAGGAGCAGCCCCAGCTCCAGGCACACGCAAGCGGCCCCCAGGAGGCGCCGGTCGAGGTGGCCCCCGTCCGCACGGGGTCCATCGAGCTGAGGCGAACGATCAGCGGCACGCTCGAGGCCTCCAGCGAGATCGACGTGGCCCCCAAGATCGGGGGACGGGTGGAACGTCTCGGCGCGGACCTGGCCGACACGGTGAAGCGCGGCGAGGTGGTCTGCTGGCTCGACGACGACGAGCATCAGCAGGCGGTGCACCAGGCCGAGGCCGAGTTGACGGTGGCGAAGGCCAACCGCACCGAGGCGGAGAAGGCGCTCGAGATCGCGACGCGCGGGCTGACCCGCGTGGAGACCCTCCGGGAGCGCGGCGTCGCCTCGGATGTCCAGCACGATCAGGCCATCGCCGACAAGCTCGCCAAGGAGGCCGCCCTGGCCGTGGCCAAGGCGGAGGTCACCCGAGAGGAGGCCGCCCTCGAGGCCGCGAAGATCCGCCTCGGGTACACGTTGGTCGCCGCCACGTGGAACGACGGCGCGGACACGCGCATCGTGGCCGAACGCTACGTGGACGAGGGCCAGACGGTGGCCGCGAACGCGCCGCTGCTGCGGATCGTCGAGCTCGATCCCCTCGTCGGGGTCGTCTACGTCACCGAGAAGGACTACGCCCTGCTCGCCGACTGCCCGCCCGTGAAGCTGCGGACGGATGCGTACCCCGACGAGGTCTTCGAGGGGACGATCACGCGCATCTCTCCCGTCCTGCGGCAGAGCACGCGCCAGGCGCGCGTGGAGCTCCGCGTGGACAACCCGACGCTGCGACTGCGCCCCGGGATGTTCATCCGCGCGACCCTCGTCCTGGAGACCGTGGACGACGCGACGATCGTGCCCGTGGCGGCCATCACGGAGCGCGCTTCCCACAAGGGGGTGTTCGTGGTGGACGAGGCGGGAGCGAAGGTCTCCTGGCATCCCGTCACGGTCGGCATCCGACAGGGCGAGGACCTCCAGGTGACCGGCGAGGGGCTCGTCGGCCGCGTCGTGACCCTCGGACAGCAGCTCGTGGACGACGGATCCGCGATACGGATCCCCGAGGCGGCGTCCGGCGACGGCGCGGCGGCCGCGGCTTCGGCGGTGGAGCCCGCTCCGGAATGAGCCTTCCGCGCGCGAGCGTGCGTCGTCCGATCTTCACCACGATGGTCACCCTGATCGTCGTGGTCCTCGGGGCGGTATCGCTGAGCCGCCTCCGCATCGACATGCTCCCCAGCATCGAGCTGCCGACCGTGACGGTCCGCACGGCGTACGAGGGGGCGAGCCCCGAGGTCATGGAGCGACTCGTCACGCAGATCCTCGAGGAGATCATCGCCACGGTGCCCGGCGTGGAGAGCCTGGAGTCCCAGTCCTCCGAGGGCAACAGCCGGATCCGCGTGAGCTTCGTCTCGGGAACGGACATCGACACGGCCGCCATCGACGTGCAGTCGCAGATCGAGCACGAGATCAACGAGTTGCCGGACGACGTCGTCCGGCCCCGTGTGAGCAAGTTCGACATCTCGAGCTTCCCCGTGGTCATCCTCGGCGTGTCCAGCAACCTCGACCCCGTGGAGCTCACGCGGCTGGTCGAGGACGACATCCGGCGCCGGTTCGCGCGTCTCGACGGCGTGGCCCAGGTCGACCTGTGGGGCGAGTACGTCCGGGAGATCCGCATCGAGCTCGACCCGGACCGCCTTCGTGCGCAGCAGATCGGGCTGGACGAGGTCACGACGGCGCTGAAGAACGCCAATGTCGATCTCCCCGCCGGCGCGATCGAGGAGGGTCGATACGAGGTCACTCTCCGGGCCCCCGCCGAGTATCGGAACCTGGACGAGATCCACGACACCGTGATCGCCCGCCGCGAGGGCGCGGACATCACGATCGGTCAGGTCGCCAAGGTGATCGACACCTACGAGCGCCTGAACCGACTCGTCCGCGTGAACCAGGAACGCGGCCTGCGCGTCGCCATCCGGAAGCAGGCGGATGCGAACACCGTCGAGGTATCCAAGCGCGTCCTCGCCGAGATCGAGAAGGTGAACGCGGAGTTCCCGCAGGTCCAGATCGTCCCGGTCGTGAACCAGGGCGACTTCATCGAACGGTCCATCGCGAACGTCGCGCAGTCCGCCCTCTATGGAGGCGGTCTCGCGATCCTCGTCCTCCTGGTCTTCCTCCGCAGCATCCGGAGCACGATCGTCATCGCGATCGCGATTCCGATCTCCGTGGTGGCCACCTTCGCGCTGATCTACTTCGGCGGTTTCACGATCAATCTCATGACGCTCGGCGGCCTCGCGCTCGGGATCGGCATGATGGTGGACAGCTCGGTCGTGGTGCTGGAGAACATCTATCGAAGACGCGACGAGGACCACGAAGAGCCGCGCGTGGCCGCGGTGGAAGGCACCCGGGAGGTCGGCGCGGCCATCGTGGCCAGCACGATCACCACGCTCGTCATCTTCCTTCCCCTCGTCTTCCTGCAGGGGGTCACCGGCCTGCTCTTCAAGGAGCTGGCCTACGTGGTCATGTTCTCGCTGTCGTGCTCCCTTCTCGTGGCCCTCACCGTGGTGCCGATGCTGGCCTCCCGTCTCGTCCGGGCTCCCGGCCACCAACGGAGGCGATCCGTCGTGGGCTGGTTCGTCGGTCTGGGGGAGGCCTTCTTCCGCGGACTGGACCAGGCCTACCGCGATCTCCTTCGGTTGGCTCTCCGCGTGCGGTTCCTCGTGGTCCTCCTCTCCTTCGGGCTCCTGGTGGCGAGCATCCAGCTCTACTTCCGCATCGGAAGTGAGTTCCTCCCCCCGAGCGACGAGGGCGAGGTCAGCGTGACGGGCGAGATGGAGGTGGGAACCCGTCAGGACATCGTGGACCGCCAGACCCGCCGGATGGAGGACATCGTCTTTCCGGTCGTGCCCGAGATGATCTCCTCGGTGGTGACGGTCGGGGCCTCGGGCCGCAACCCCAACGCGTCGGCCCGGGGCGAGATCCAGCTCTCGCTCCTTCCCAGCGCCGAGCGAAAGCGATCGAACGTGGAGATCGCGACGGACCTGGCGCGGCGACTGAAGGGGCACATCGCCGGGATGAAGATCCGGACCCAGGCAAGGCAGGGCCAGTTCCTGCTGGAACGCCTCTTGGGGAGCGACGAGGGACTGTCGGTGGAGGTGCGCGGATACGACCTCCACACCCTGTCCCTGCTCGCCCACGAGGTGGGCGATCTGATGGAGAAGGTACCGGGTGTCCAGAGCGTGGAGGTGGGCGTCGAGGAGGGTGTTCCGCAGGAGGAGATTACGGTCGACCGGGCGAAGCTGGCCGACGTGGGTCTGGACGCCCGGGACGTGACGGAGGCGCTGGAGGTCGCGATCGCGGGCGCGTCGGCCGGCGAATACCGGGTCGAGGGCGGTTCGTACCGCATCTTCGTGCAGCTCGCCAACGCCCGTCAACGCGACATCCAGGAGGTGCTGGACCTGACCTTGACCGGTCGCAGCGGCGAGCCGATCGCGCTTCGAAACCTCGTGGAGAGCCGGCGCGGGCGGGGTCCCCTCGTGATCGAGCGCCGCGACCAGCAGCGCACGGTGCTGGTGGAGGCGGACGTCGCGGGTCGTGACATGGGATCGGTGGCGCGGGACGTCCAGGCCGGTGTCGATCGACTCGCCCGCCCCGCCGGGTACTCCATGCGGGTCGCCGGCAGCTTCGAGGAGCAGCAGAAGGCCTTCGCCGACCTGCTGGTCTCCCTCGGCCTGGCGATCGTTCTGGTCTACATGGTGCTGGCCTGCCAATACGAGTCGCTACGCGATCCCCTCGTGGTCATGTTCTCCGTACCGTTCGCCGCCGTCGGTGTCCTGGTGACCCTCTTCCTCACCGACACGACCTTCAACGTGCAGTCGTACATCGGGTGCATCATGCTCGGCGGTATCGTGGTGAACAACGCCATCCTCCTCGTGGACCAGGCCGGACAGCTGCGGCAGACCGGCATGTCGGTGCGCGACGCCGTGGCGGAGGCCGGGCGCCGGCGACTGCGGCCCATCCTCATGACGACCCTCACGACCATCCTCGCGCTGCTGCCCCTCGCCATGGGCATCGGCGAGGGAGCCGACGCGCAGGCGCCGCTCGCCCGCGCGGTGGTCGGTGGCCTGGCGGGTTCGACCCTGATCACGCTCGTGCTGATTCCCGCCGTCTATTCGATCTTCCACCCCGAACGCGGACGGAGGGCTTCGTGACGCCGAACCGCCGACGGCTCCTCGCGCTCCTCGCGGCCTTCACGCCCGTCCTCGCCGCTTGCCGGACGTCGGCCCTCGACGCGACCTTCGACCCGGCGACCCTCCCTCCGCCTCCCCCGATCGCCTCGTCGATCCCCGCACCGGCCGAGGGCGCCCCGGATGCGGCCCTACCGTCCGGCCGGACGACTGGGCCGACGGCGACGGGCCGGGCTGCGGACGCGACGACGAAGGACGGGATGTCGATCGAGGAAGCGCTCCTGCTCGCGCTGGCGAACAACCGCGACCTCCAGGTCAGGCGCCTCCGGCCCCTCATCACGGGAGCCTTCGAGGCGATCGAGTGCGGCGTCTTCGACCCGGAGTTCTACGCGGAGGTCACGACCTCACGGGAGCAGGCGCTCGAGGTTTCGCGCTCCACTCGCGAGGAGTTCGACGTGGACGCGCGCGAGACGGACGTCGCGGCGGGCGTGAGGCGTCACTACGCGAGCGGCACGGACGTCGACCTCGGAATCGAGCACGAGAGCACCGACTCGAATCGCGCCCCCAAGCAGAAGAGGATGCGCGTCGGCCTGACGGTCACGCAGGCCCTCCTGCGGGGGAGAGGCGCCATGGTGAACCTCGCCTCCGTCCGCCAGGCCGAGATCGCCACCCAGGTCAGCCGGTACGAGCTGCGCGGCTTCGTCGAGACGCTCCTGGCCGACACCAAGATCGCGTATTGGAACTACGTCCTGGCGCTCGAGCAGCGAAAGATCGTGGAGAGCTCCCTCGAGATCGCCAAGCGCCAGCTCTTCGAGATCGAGCAGTCGATCGACGTGGGTGCGCTGCCCGCGACGGAGGCGGCCGCGGCCCGCACCGAGGTGGCGCTGCGCGAGCAGGCCCTGATCAACATCGACGGCCTCATCGAGGAGCGACGCCTGCGCCTGCTGAAGCTGCTGGGCCCGACCGGCAGTCAGGGCTTCGACCGGCCCGTCGTTCCGACGACCCACCCCGAAGGCGAGCCCAGTCCCCTGACGGACGTGCGGGACCGCGTCGTCCTGGCTCTCCGCTCCCGGCCGGACCTGAACGAGGCGCGGCTGCGGTACAAGGAGTCCACGCTGGAGACCGTCATCACCCGCGACGGCCTCCGCCCGCGGCTCGACTTCTTCGTGTCCCTCGGGAAGACCGGCTACTCGGACGACCTGATCGCGTCGTTCACCGAGCTGGGCGGGAACACCTACGACCTCCAGGCCGGAATCACCTTCTCGCACAAGCCGGTGGATCACGCCGCAGAGGGCCGTCACCTCGCGGCGTGGGCCGGGCGCCAGCAGGCCGCGCTGGCCATCCACAACCTGGAGGCGTTGGTCCGCATGGACGTCCGCCTGGCCGCGAACGAGGTGGAGCGCGCGAGGAGGCTCATCGCCGCCTCCAGGACGACGCGAGAACTCCAGGCCCAGACCGTCGAGGCGGAGAAGGAGCGTTTCGCCGTGGGAAGCAGCACGGCGATCCTCGTCGCCCAGGCCCAGCGGGACCTCCTGGGGACGCAGATCGCCGAGGTCGAGGCGCTCGTCAACTACCGGATCGCCCTCGTCCGCCTCTACCTGGCCGAGGGCACGATGCTCGAGCGCCACGGCATCTCGATGCCCTGAGACGCCGTGCACGAATCGAGTCCGGGGCTTCGGCCGGCTGCGGAACCGCGATGGGGCGTTGCTCGTCGTCACCGACCCGCTGCGGGGTCGCCTCCGCCTCGCGGCCCCTCGCTCGGTCTCGGACCTCGACCCCTTCCCAGACGCCCTCTGATGCGGCCCCGGCCATCGCAAGGCCGGCCCCCCTACCGGCGGCCCGATGACGAAGGGGACTCGGTAGAGCTCGCCGGTTCGGTGAACGGCGGCGCGAGACGCATGGCGCTTCGACGGCCGAGGCGTGCCGCGTGCTATCCGTCGCCCTGCTCGTCTTCGCCGTCGGTGTCGCCGCGCGCAGACTCGCCCGTCGCCCCGGATCCCATGTCGATCGCCGGCACGTCGAAGACGTGGGCCGCGCGGACGGCCTCCGCGTTGTTCAGATAGAGCTGCAGCCGGGCGATGGCCGCGTCCTCGTCGGCGCGCTGGATCTGCGGTACTTCCGTGCGGAGAACCTGCCCGAAGAGGGGACCGAGCAGGAAGGTGTGGATCTCGACCGCGATCTCCTGCGTTCCGGCGCGGATCTTCTTGTGGGAGAGGAAGCCCTGGAGACGACCGCCCGCCCCGGCCCCCTCGTCGTACTCGGCCGACTCGATGGACACGCCGGGAATGCCCTCCTGGGAGTCCTTGGCTTCCTGCGTCGCCCGCTCCGCCGCCAGGAAGACGAGGGCGTTCTCCGGGGTGTCGAACCACAGAAGCATCGCGACGAGCTGCCGGCTCCCTCCGGGAACCCGACCCACGAGGACCTGCCCGTCCTGGAAGCCCTGGAGGAAGGTCGCCCGGTTCTCCTTCGGAACGGTCGGCAGGATGCCCCTCAACGCCTCGAGGTGGATGCGCCCCTTGCTCGTGGTCCACGAGGGGTCGCCGACGAGCGGCGCGAACGCGTCCAGGGCCTCGCCGAGATCCGGCGTCTTGGCCCGCCGATCGGGGTCGAGATACTCGTCGGGATGCTCGATGTCGCGGGTTGAGGCCGGCGGGTTGGCCAGGAGCTTCTCCAGGGCCGGGCGACCGCCGGCGGCGGCGACGGCCTCCACGAACTTGTGGCCCTGCACGTAGCTGAAGGTGAGCTCGGCGCTCATGGCGTTCACCACGGCCTGCAGGGTCGTGTTCCCGACGGGGGGCACGTACGTGATCGCCCGCGTGGCCTTTTCGAAAGCCTCCGGAGTGCCCCAGCCCTTCGCAGCCCGCTTCGCGACGTACTGGGCGTGGCCCTCGCTGACGGCATCGGAGGCCTTCAGCCAGTCGGCGCTCTTGGCATGGGACAGGCGTTCGCTCCAGTGGTACCGAGGCCAGTCGTGCGCGTGCGTGGCCTCGTGCGCGAGCAGCACGCGGATCATGGGTTCGCCGACCTTCTCGTCGGGGAGGATGGGGAGGGTCTCGTCTTCGAACCGCTCGGGGCAGAAGTGGACGGTATGCGTCGCGGGCTCGTACTTGGCCATGAGCACCTTCGACATGAACCGGGCGGCTGCGTCCACCATCTGGACCTGCCCGAGGGGTTCCAACTGGACCGCGAGCTCGCGCTTCAGGATCTTTCGCAATTCCTCCCGCGTGGAGATCCGGAAAGCGGGCCGTGTCCTGTACGGCTCGCCGGTGATGATCTCGACTGCCGCGCAGGCCTGGTCGAACCGGCGCTGCAGCATCGCGGTGTCCCGCCACGGCGGCGTGTCGTCCGACGAGCGCGGCTCGTCGCCGGCCACCGACGTGCCGGCGAAGAGGAGGAAGGCGAAGACGGCGAGCGCTCCGAAACCGATGGTGGTTCGCGAGCCCCTCGAGACGCGGTCGAGCATGGAGACCTCCATCGGGCAAACGGAGCGGGAGGATAGCACCGCCGGCGCCCCCCCGGTCGATCCCCCCTCGTCGGCGAGGCGCAACGCCGCGGCGGTGTCCGCCGGGGTCCTGCTCCACGGTTGGGGTACGCCCGCGGGCGGCCCCAGCGCGAGCGCACGGGTGGGCGCTTCGTGGTGAGCCCGGAGATCACCACCTCCCCACGCCGAGCAGCGCGAGGAACGGCGGGTAGAAGAAGATGCCCCCGGCCTGCCAGCCCACGGAGAACCCGACGGCAACGATGACGATCAGCGCGGCGCCGCCCACGGCTCCCTTGTCGAGCAGCGCGTCGTCGAAGGCGAGGGGATCGGACGGTCCCGGTGTATCCGGAGTCTGCCCGCGTCCAGGTCGTTCGTCCGACACTCCGGGCAGACGATGCTCTCCGCGGGAAACCCGGTGCCGCAGGCGGGATGCGCCCGTCGGAGTCGTACCGGAGCGGCCTTGGCGGGAGCGGCGGCGGCCGGCGGGGGCCCCGTCGGTCCCGCGGAAGGGGCACCGGAGCGCGGCAGCCGGGACAACGGGCGTTGGCCGCCCGGGTGTCGTCGCGGACCGTGAGCATTTCCCCGCAGGCTCCGCACGTCCCCTGCACGTGTCCTCCCCTCCGAAGTCGGGATCCACGCTCCAACGACTGCTCGTCGAGCTTTCGAGCACGGCGCCCCGCGCCGCCCGTCGCCGTCAGAAGGAGGCGAAGAAGGGCAGCGCCATGAGCCCCACGCCGATCAGCCCCACCAGCCACGCGCTCGCCACGAAGTAGGGCACGACCATGAGGAGAACCCCGGAGAGGAGGGCGGCCCCGCGACGCTGGCGGCGACCGTACATGGCGTACCCCATGCCGATGGAGCCGAGAAGCAGGGCCAGGAAGAGGGTGGTGCCGTCCATGCCGTTACCGTCCCGATCCTATCGGCTCGCGGGCCGTGCGACCTTCGCTCTCGTACGGAACTCCCCCGGAGTGCGGTCCCGGAGGTCCCGGTCGCAGCCGTGGAGCCATCGTCCGGTCAGGCGCTGGACGGCCCGTTCGCGTCGGTGGATCGGGCGGAAGCCCGCGCACGGCACCCGGTCCCGCTCGGGGCAGGCGACACAGGGAGCGCGGGAGGGCTTTCGCCGCCGGTAGAGCCACACGCCCAGCGCGACGAGACCGAGCGTCGTCGCCGCCATCGCGGAGCCCGGGAGGTCGCGGCGCCAGAGAGCCGCGCAGAAGACGAATCCCGCCACCGCCGCGGGAAGCCCCCGCGTCCAGAGCTTCCCCGGTCTTCGGACGCGAAGGCCCAGCACGGCGATGCCCCACGCGGCGCCCGCCAACGAGAGCGGTAGAAGGACGGCCAGCGAGGTCCCGCCCGCGCTGCCGACGCCGGCGAGGAGCCCGACGACTCCCCCGCCGGCGGCGAACGCACAGCCGCGGCAGATCTCGTAGCGCCCGACGCGGATCCGCTCGCGTTCGTAGGCGCCGCAGAGCGGGTGATGCGCGTACCGGTGGCGGAGGTGCGCGCGGACGGCGAGCCGGTCGATCCGTCGCGCCAGAACGGGGGCGCGTCGGGTCACTCCGCCTTCGGCCGGATCACGACCGCCGTTGGGTACGCGACGATCTCGTTCGTGTTCTGCATCAGCTCGCTGGAGTCGAATCGCATCGCGAGGATCGCGTTGGCCCCCATGCTTCGCGCGTGGCTCTCCAGTCGGTCCATCGCCTGGTTCCGCGAGCTGTAGGCGAGGTCCGTGAGCATGGTGATCTCGCCACCCACGACCTGCTGGCAGCCGGCGCACGCCGTGCCGACCAGGCTTCGGCTCCGCACGGCAATGCCCCAACAGGGGCCGAGGATGCGCTCGATCTCGTAGCCGGGGGGCGGATCGAACGTAGACAGGATGGGCATCTCGTGAGTGTGCGGCAACTCGGACGCCCGGACCTCCCGTTCGGACACTCCCGGCACCAGCGCGACGTCTCTCCCCCGAACCGTGTCCACGAGCGCGCACACTATCGAGCGGCCCGTACCGTCGTCAAGGGCGTGGTCCAGCGGCCCGACGAGGTTCGAAGGACCGGTCGGGGGGAGTCACGGGTGTCCGGACGGTCCTCGCAGCGGCGCGCGGCGGCGATCGACCCTCACCGTCGTAGCAGGCGGAAGGCGTGGTCCCAGCGGTCTTCGCGGAAGCCGGGGATGCACCAGAGCATCGCGAGGGGTTCGATCGCGCGCGCGGCCCGCGCGCCGCCCATGTCGGCCCAGTCCCAACCGAAGGCCCCGAGGACGCCCACGGCGGTCTTCTTCGCCTCGGGATCGTCGCCGCAGAGGAACATGGTGGGCTTCGTGCCGCCGAAGTCCGGCTGGAACATGTGTGCGCTGCCGACGCAGGAGAAGCACTTGACGAAACGGGCGGCCGGGGCGATCGCCTGGAGGCGTTCCATCAGCGACTCGTTGGGCCCGGTGAAGTATTCCAGCACGCCGTCCTTCGGCGCGGCCTCGGCGATGGGGTTCGTGGTGTCGAGGACGGTCTTGCCCGAGAGGGCTTTCGCGCTGCAGGTCTCGACGACCTTCTCGGCGGCGCTTCCCTTCACGGCGAGCACGACCACGTCGCCGAACGCGGCCGTCTCGGCGAAGTCGCCCGTCGTGGCGTGTTCGCCGGCGTCCTTCCGCCAGGCATCGAGCTTCCCAGGGTCGCGCGAGCCGCGCCTGACCTCCCAGCCCATCCGGAGGAACCCGCGCGCGAGCGCCTCCCCCACCGACCCGCTTCCCAACACTCCGACGCGTCGTCCGGCCATGGCATCTCCTCGACGGGAGCGGGACGGTAGCACGTGGCCGAGGTGGGAGCGGCTCGGAAGCGGCGCTTCCCGGACCGTAGCCCCTCCGTCTTCACCGGCCGCGGTCTCGCCCGCACGGCGCGTCGGACGGGGGCGAGCCCGTTGGTTCCTGGGCGCGGGAGGGGCGCGACCACTACACTGCCCGCATGGAGCGCCGTCGCGCCCTTCCGGCCGTCTTGATCCTGCTCTCGGCGGGTTGCGTGGTGATGGTGCTCCTCCTCCTCGGGCGGGCGGCGGATCGCCACCCCGCGGGTACGAACCCCTCGGGGACCGGGGGAACGGACGCCGGCTCCTCGACGGGCCGGCTCCGGGGCGCGGCGCGCACCCCCGGGAACCGCGCGCCGGACGACCCGCCCCGCGACGCCCGGGAATCGGAGGACGACGCGGAGGACGACGAAGACGGGTGGGCGGAGCCGTCGCTGCGCGTGGACGTGGTGGACGCGAGGACGGGGGGGCTCATCGCCGCCCGCTGGAATCTCGGGACGGGACGCGTCACGGCAGGCCCGTTTCCGCCCGGTGCGGTCGTCACCGAGGAGGCCCTCGAACGGCAACGGGAGAGCGTCCGCGAGTCGATCGCCCGTTGGGAGACCGAATTCCTCGATGCGGGGCAGGTGAGAGCGGACGCACTCTATCCGGACTCGGCGCTCGACGTCGCCTACGCCGTCCGCCTGCCTGCCGGGTACGTGCTCGAGGATCCTCACCCCCGGATCGTGGGGCGGATCGCCGCGGGGGTCCGGCAAGCCCTCGTCGTCGTGCCGGCGTGGGACGAGGCCGTTCTCGAGGTGGCGGTGCGCGACGAAGAAGGGCATCCCGTCGACGACGCCGGCATCGACACGCTCGTCGTCGCGGGTCGCGTCCTCGAGAAACCGAAGATCGAGAAAGGCGACCTCGGCCCTGGACGGCTCCGGGTACGGGACATTCCGCGCCTCGTGGGTGAACCCGTCGTGGCGTACCTGGACGGACCGGACGTGGTCGATCGCGAACCGGTGGTGGAAGCGCCGGTGGTCGAGGTCGATGCCGTCGCCGGGTCCTCCGCCGCCCCCCTCTCGACGCGCATTCCCGCCGATCCCTCCGTCCCCTGGCGCGTGGAGGTGCGGTTGCCCCGGCGACGAGCGGAGGCACCCTACCAGTGCGAGACGGACAACGATCTGCCCTACGAGGAAATCCTGGGAGAAGACGACGGGCCGAACGACGGGCCGACCGCATCCGTCCGATTGCGCGCGCAGGGATGGGATGGGCGAGCAATCCGAGAAGCCGATGTGTGGATCGACGGGGAGGAATGGGACACCATGAACGACGCGGGCGCAATGCTCCTGGTGGACCTCGCTCCCGGGGAGCACGAGATCGTCGTACGCTCGTTGCGGAATCTGACGGCGCGAGCCGCCGTCCGGCTGCCCCCGGGCGAGGAGACCGCGGTGACGGTCCGCGAGCCCCACGGCGCCGCGGTCGAGGTCGTCGTGACGGACGGCGAGGGCCGCCCCCGCCCCTTCGCCCGTCTCGATCTCGGCGGCCGGCCCGTCTTCGACGTGGAGAGCGGCGTGCAGCGCCTCGACCTCTACACCGACGTCCACGGCCGGCGACGCCTCGCCCGCGTCGAGCCGGGAAGGACCGCCATCACCGCACGCTGGGGAAGCCGCCGAGGCCGGCGAGTGGTGGATCTCGAGGACCGCACGACGACGACCGTCCCCATCGTGGCGCGGTAGGCGGGGCGGGGCGTGGACACGAGGCGGGCCGGGCCGAGGCCCGACGCGCGGCGCTCCATTGCGACTCGGGCCGGCGCGCCTTCCGGGTTCGCATCGGCGCCTCCCAGGCGCAGCTCCCCCATCCCGTCGTCCGCGTTCGCGCGGCGCGTGCCCGCGGACTCGTAGAGGCGCATCGCCGCGGCGTTGGCTTCGTTCGCGAGCCGGCGGACCTCGCCCGCGCGCGAGCCCACCTGCGTCCCGGAGGACGGCACCTGATCGTCGAGCGCGCAGCACGATCCGGGCTGGAGCCGCGTCGGGTCTGCCGCGTGGACTGGTCACCGTCGCGGACCGATCCGAACACCGGCGAGCGGGTGTGCCGTCGCGTCGAGACTCGCCTCGGGAGGAGCGGCCGACGGCTGAGCGGGTGCCTCGCGTGCGAGGTGACCGATCGGGAGGGTAGGCAGCGGCTCGTCCGTGGCCCCTTCGCCGGCCCGGTCCTCGATCTCCCGGAGTCCGGGAAGCTCTTCCAAGGGGCCGGCTCCCACGTCGAGATGAGCGGGGACTACGGCGGGAATCCGAACCCCGAGGAAGCGGCGTTCTGGTGCTTCGTCCTCCATGCGTGACAATGCCGTCATGCCCGCGAGCGCCTTGCCGAAATGCGTTCGGAACGTGCGGTGGCGCGTCGCCGGTGTGACGCTCGGCGCGGCGCTGCTCCGGCTCTTCTCGCTCGGCCGCGAGTCGCTCTGGCGGGACGAGGGGACCAGCATCTTCCTGGCCACGCTTCCCTGGAAGGACCTGGGACGGGTCCTGACGCTCGAAAGGGCCAACATGGCCCTCTACCTCCTGCTGCTCAGGTTCTGGTCCGGTGTCGCCAGCGACGAGTTCACCCTGCGCCTCCTGTCCGCGATCCCCGGCGTCGCCTCGATTCCCCTGATCTACGTTCTCGGCGCGCGGTGGTTCGACCGACGGACGGGCGTGATCGCGTCCCTGGTGCTGGCGCTGAGCGCGATCCACGTCCAGTACTCGCAGGAACTCCGCGCGTACTCCATGATGCTGATGCTGCTGATCCTGTCGGCGATCTACCTCGACCGTGTCGCCAAGGAGGGTCGCCGCCGCGACTGGGTCGCCCACGTCCTCACCTCGGTGCTGGCGATCTACTGCAGCACGACGGCGCTGCTCCTGCTGGTGCCGCTGTGGATGACGGTTCCCCTCGCGGGCGGACGCCTTGGTCGGTCGCTCGTGGGCGCGGTGCTCTCCGTCGTCCTCCTGGCGGCTCCCCTCGTGTCCATCGCCATCCTGAGGGACCGGACCCTCTTCCTGTCTCCCCCCACGGGTGGATCCATCGCCGCGTACGCCGCGATGGTCTTCTCGGTGTCCTCCGGGCGCATCCTCGCCCTCGCCTGTGTCGTGCCCGGAGCGATCGTCCTGCGGCATGCCCTCCGGAAGGGCCCGGACGCGCGTCGACTGATCTCGACCGTCGTGCTGCTCGTGGCTCCCCTCCTCACCCTCCTTCTCCTGGGCTCGCGATTCCCCCACGTTCCGCGCTATCTGCTCTGCGTCCTCGTCCCCCTTGCCATCCTCGTCGGGTACGGGATCGGTCGCATTCCGCGACCGTGGCTCCGGGGAGCCTTCCTGGCCCTGTTCGTCGCACTCGCCCTGAGGGCCACGATCCGGTCGGGCTACGTCGAGAAGCCGGACTGGCGAGGTGCGGAGGCGTACGTGATGGGCGCCGCCCGACCCGGGGACGGGTTCGCGTTCTTCTCGGCGCAAGGCGTCCACCCCTTTCTCCACTACGCGCGCGGGGCACGGGACCGCATCCACCTCCTGATCCCGCACGACGCGAAGTGGTGGACCCGCGACATGTCACCGGATCCCCAACTGTTGGTTCGTCTCTCCCCGGAGCACGCGCGCATCTGGCTCGTCCTCTCCGCTCAGGAGTGGGGACGCGAGACCTACGCAAATCGCCTGGAGAAGGCGATCCTTCGCACCCACCATCCGGCCGACGACCGGGAGTTTCGCGGGATCACGGTCCGGCTCTACGAGCGGCGCTGAGCCGGGCGCTGGTGACTGCCAGCGCCCCTTCGCCCGCGACCGAACGAGGGCGCGTTCGTAGGCCGAGAACGCGTCGATCATGGAGCGGAGCGGCCTCGGGGCTGTCGCCGTTCCCGGTCCCGTCAGCGGGGACGCCTCGGGCCCCGCACCGCTCGGCGAGCCGCTCCACGAGCGCCACCGTCAGCACGTCCCGGGCGAGCGGGTACCGTCTGGCGACGACGGGGACCCCGGCGCCGAGGCGCGCGAAGTCGACGACCGCCGCCGTCGGCCCCGGTCGCCCCTCCAGTTCCACGCCTCCCGAGACGCCCCTGTCCTCCTGCCAGGCGACCATCTCGACACCCTCCCGGCCGGCCCACGCGGCGACGTCCTCGCGCTGGGCGTCGGGGGAGAGGTCGTGGCGGTGGGTCGAGCAGCGGAGGTAGGCGATGGCGCGCCTGGGGGAGGGGGCGGGCGTGGATCTGGGCATGGGCGGGCTCCGGCTGGGGAGGACCATGAGGGCTCGGCGTGGCCGGGATGCAAGGGCGGCCCCTGATCCCGGCACGGGGCGCGCGGACCGGCCCCCGGTCCCCCTCCTGGGGAGGTTCTCCTCCAAGCGTTCTCTGTACGCTTCGAGCCACCGTCTGGACAAGGAACACGCCGATGACCACACAACACGACCTGGATGGAGTGATGTCGGATGTGCTCGAGCTCCTTGGCATTGCTGAGGCGACGGCGCATCTCTCGTCCTGCGACAAGACCGGCCTGGACAACTCCGACCCTTACCTTGGGGCTTGGCCGGGACTACGTGTTGAGAAAGACGCTTCGCTACGCGTCGGATGTGGTCATGACGAGCGCTCACGAAGCCCGGTTTCCCTGTTCGACGTTCGCGGCGCGGTATCCCCGCCCCCGACCGAGGTCCCCCATTCGATGCTCGCCGGATCCGCAACGAGAAAACCGGGCTCGGTACCTGGGCTCGGTACCTCCACGGTACCTCGTTGTACCTCCTGGTCGGTTTCCTCGAGGCCGCGGCGGTGGCTCCGGTGAGGAGCCGGAAGCTCGCGGCGCACGCAACGAAGCGAGCGCGACATCGGTCAGCGCGCGGCGGAGACGGCCTCCCGTGCCTCCGCCAGGAAGCCTTCCACGCGCGGCGTGCGCGCCTCGGGATGCGAGGAGAGTTGGCTCTCCAGCCGATCGAGAGCGGCTAGAGACGCGGCCTCGTCCTCCAGCGCGGCTTCACTCATGGCCAGGAACGCGAGATCCACCGCGAACAGCTCCGGGAACCGCTCCTCGTTCAACATCATCGCGCTGCGGATGCGCCCAACCGCCTTGTCGTACTCGCCGCACCGGTAGGTCAGCGCGCCGAGGAGGGTGTTCCGCCGACTGTCGGGGCGGTTCCGGTGTCCCGCCGCCCGTGCCATGTCCAACGCGAGACCACACGAGATCCGGCGCCGCAGAGGATCGAGGTCGCGCGGCGTGACGTCGCGCCAGAGCCGTGCGACGAGAGACGCCTCGCTCCCGCGTCGCCGATGCACGACGCGGACAGCGGCCTCGCGGACCTCGGGTTCCACGTCCGGAAGATCCTCGAGCGCCCGGAGCACGGCGTCCTCGTCGGGCTCCGGGCCCAGCAGCTCCTCGGCCAGCCGGCGCCCGCGCTCCGCCACGCCACCGTCAGTCCTCGTGAGACGACGCTCGGCGACCGACCGGGTATCCCAGATCCTCACCTCGCCGGCACTGCTCGCCGAGAGCAGTTGCTCCCCGTCCGGACTCCACGCGACGTCGCAAACCCACTCGAGGTGGTTGAGCGTCGCCACGACCCGGCCGTTCGACGTGTCGAGCAACCGGACCGTGCCGTCCCTCGCGCCGACGGCAACGCGGCTGCCGTCGGGGCTGAAGGCAACCGACATGAGAGGGGGCAGGTGCGCCACGTGGCGCGGCTCGAGGCTCTGGGCGTCCCACAGCCGAACGGTGCCGTCGAGCGACGCCGACGCGAGCACCCCTCGCCGGGCGCTGAACGCGAGGTCCTCGATCAGCTTCTCGTGGGCCTGCGTCTCGCGCCGCAGGGTCAGGGTCGCGGGGTCCCAGAATCGGATTCGACCGGAGGCGTCCCCGGTGACGAGCGCGGCGTCGTCGGGGCTGAACTGCACGCAGCCCACGATCTCGTCCCCCGTCAGGACGGCACCGTGCACGCGGCCGCTCGGGAGATCCCAGACGCGAAGCCATCCGTCCGCGCCGACGCTCGCCATGTGCCGACCGTCATGACTGACCGTCACCCCGTACACGGGTCCGTCGTGGATCTCGAACCGGTGGACGACGTCGTCCGTCCGGGCGTCCCACACGAGGACGTCTCCGAGATAGTCTCCCGCCACGACCATCGCACTGTCGGGCGTGACGGCGAGATCGGTGATCGCGAGGCGGTGGCCGATCCAGGCGCGCACCTGCTCCCCGGTGGCGGGGTCCCACTTGCGGATCACGCCGCCGATGCCGCCCGAGACGACGTACTCCCCGTTCGGCGCGAAGGCCAGGGCGTTGACGTCGTCGATGTGCCCGCGGAGGACATCGGGGTCCCGCCGCAGGTCCCACTCGCTCACGCCACGGGCGGTGGCGATCGCCATGCGCGACCCCGACGGGTGGATCGCGATGTCGTGAGCGGCGTTTCGGCCGGGCCAGGCCGCCACGTGCGTCCACGTCGCGGTGTCCCAGACCTCCGAGCCGAATCCCGACGTCGTGACGAGGACCCTGCCGTCGTCGGAGGCCCGTACGCCCGCCACGGCCGTCTGACGAAGGCGGCTCACGATCCGGACGAGGGAGCCGTCCGAGGCCGACCACACGCACGCGTGATGGCTCTCCGATGGCGTCGCCACGAGGTCGCGCCCCACGAACGTGATGCCGTGGAGCCCGTAGACGCTGGCCGGCGTGGACCAGAGTCTCTGTCCCGTAGCAACGTCCCACATCGTGGCGCGACCGTCACCGCCCCCCACGGCGACGCGGTCGTCTCCGGACCGGAAGTCCAGGGCGTGGATCCAGGTGTGGACGTCGATGGAGGAGATCTCCCTCCCCCCGTCCACGTCCCACACGGTGAGTCGCCCCGCACGTCCGCCGGCGGCCACACGCCGCCCGTCCAGGTGAAAGGAGAGCGCCTGGACACGACCGGCGTTGTGCAGGTGATGCCTCAGCGTCCGAGCCGGCCAGTCCCGGATCTCGATTCCGTTGGAGGTGCCCACGGCGATGCAGTCTCCGCGCGGGCTCCATCGCACCGCGGTGACGTCGCTCTCGCTCTCGAGGCGCGCCACCCGGCGACCGGACTCGTATTCGAGAATCGCGACGGCCATGTCCCCGCCGACCGCGACGTGCGCGCCGTCCGGACTGTAGGAGACCCCGTACGGCATCTCGATGCCGTCGTCGAGCTCGCGGAGGCTCCGGTCCAGCCGGCTGCGCAGATGCCGCCACTCCCAGTTCCTGAACTCCTCGGGCGCGGAGTCGAGTAGGCGTGCCGCGGTGTCCGCGTCGTGCAGACGCAACGCGGCCTCGGCGGCCGTGATGTTCGCGACGTAGTGCTGGAGACGCGCCTCGGCCTCCTGGCGGCCGAGGCTCTCGACATAGTAGATCGTGCTGCCGACGATCACGGTCCCCGCGAGGAGGAGCGTGACCGCGAGGGGCTTGTGGCGACGGATCGCCGACCGAAGGTGATGGCGCAGGCGCGGCGCGCGTGCCGCGATCGGCCGTCCCTCGAGGAAGGCACGGAGATCGGCCGCCAGGGCGTCCGCGGTCGCGTAGCGTTCCCTGCGGTCTCTCGCGGTCGCCTTCCTGACGATCGCCTCGAGATCCGAGGGAATGCGACGCTCGATCAGGCGCGGGCGCCGGGGCGCCTCCTCGGGGATGCGCTTGACGAGCGCCGCTCCGTGCTCGCCCGCGTACGCCGTCGTCGCGGTCACGAGCTCGTAGAGCGTGATGCCGAGACCGTAGACGTCGCCCTGGACGTCGGACTCGCCCTGGAGGCGCTCGGGCGGCATGTAGCGGAGCGTCCCGAGCATGTCGTCGGGTCGTGTGAGGTCGCCCGTCCCCTCCTCCTTGCACAGGCCGAAGTCGGTGATCCACACGCGTCCCTGCTCGTCCAGCATGAGGTTCGACGGTTTCAGATCGCGGTGCAGGATGCCGCGGGCGTGGGCAGCGGCGACGCCCTCCGCCGCGTCGAGAAGCAGGCGTGCGACACTCTCCTGATAGCGCCGCCCGAGCGACCAGGGGCCCGACGAATCGTCCGGCGCCGTGACGGTTTGACGCCCCGTGTTCGACGACGAGCTCGCGTCGCCGTCCGGCGCGAGCAGATGACGGGCAAGCGCCTCCCCGATCTCGTCGCGGGGTTCCTCGACGCCGATTCCGCCGACGAGGCGCCGGACCTCGCGGACGACGACGTCCAGGCCGCGGCCCTCGACGTACTGCATGGCGTAGTAGTGGACGCCGTCGTGCTCGCCGTACCCGATGACCGGCACGATGTGGGCGTGCTGCAGGCGTCCTGCCGCCTGCGCCTCGATGCGGAAGCGTTCGCGGTGCCGCGGATCCGTGGTCGCGTGCATGGGCAGGACCTTCAGGGCCACGCGACGGGACAAGGTCTGCTGCACCGCCTCGTAGACGACCCCCATGCCGCCCCGTCCGATCTCCCGCACGAGGCGGTAGTCGCCGAGCATCGTCGGCGTCGGGAGGACGGGCGGCCCGCCGCCCGGCTTGAGATCCTCCATCGTGACGAGCATCGGGAACAGCTCCCGGATGTCGTCGGCGAGCTCCGGATGACGCCCCGCGTAGTCCGAGATCGACGGATCCGATCCGTTCCGCCGTCGCGAGACGAACTCCTCGGCCAGGCGATCGAAGAGCTGGGAACGGTCGGTGCTCATGCGAGATCCGACTCCGCGGCGCCCGCCGCGATCAGCGCCTCCTTCAGGCGCCGGAGCGCCCGGACGTGCCGCTTGCTCGCGGCGGACGGCGCGACCCCCAGCTCGGCGGCCGCCTCTTCGTTGCTCAACTCCTCGAAGTGGCGCAAGGCCAGGACCTCGCGATCGTCCGGCCCGAGCCCTTCGAGCGCGCGCCTCACGCGGGCGCGCCGCTCGTGCCGCGCGAGGTTCTGCGTCGGGGTCGTGCCCTGCGCGAGCAGATGATCGACCAATGCGGGCGTCGAGGCCGACGGCATGCCGCCCGGCGCCTGACGCCGCACGTCGCGTTTCTGCGCCTCGATGTGCTCGCGGTACTGCGCCACGATCCGCTGCGCGGTGAGGAAGCGGAGCCAGAGGAAGAACGGCATCCTCGGGTCCTCGAGGTACGTGTCGATCCGGCGGCCGACATCGAGGTACACGTCCTGGAGCACGTCGGAGGCGTCCACCCGCGCCTTGAGGCGCGGGTCGAGTCGAAGGTGCACCATCTTGAGGAGGCGCCGCCGGTGGCGCTGCAACGCCTCCCCCAGCGCGGCTTCGCGGTTCTCGGCCGACGCGAGAAGCGCGACCTCGGGATCGTGCGACGCGGCGGCCATGCCGCTCAAGATAGCCGTGCGCGGGGTCGCCGCGTCCGACCTCGGTGCGGTGGCCATCTCTACCTGCTGATCCCGAGCTCTGGAATCGAGGCGAGGAACGAACGTCGCGTGGGAACCCGGACGGGAGGGCCACGGGAGCCATGGGGCGAACCGGAAGGGGAATCGCACCTCGCGGTGTCTCGAGGCGGGCGCGTTCCGCAGTTCATCGATCGGCCGACCCGACGGCCGGCCCCGAGGTCCCCCTCGGTGTCCTGTTGGAGATCCATCCGATGAGCTTGTTCCGAATTGTCCCCGGTGCCCTCCTCGCCGCGCTCGCGGCCGTCGTCGTCGTGCCTCCCCGGACGGCACGCGCGGACGATCTGTCCCTCGACCTGGCTCAGGTGAGTGTGGGCCGGGTGCGCGAACAGGACGGAGACCGCCCGTATCTCGTGAGCATCATGTTCCGCTCACGCCACAACACGCCCCACTCGACCAGCGTCTGGGTCCAGGAGCGGGAGCCTCACGACTGGGTCGCGAAGCGCGAGTGGAATCCCGCCGTCACCCGCGACGGCCACCTGCACAACGGCGACACGCGCAACCTGCCGGCGTGGATGGGACGGCACGAGTGGAAGAACGTCGACGTCCCCCGGGTCGATCCCGGTGACCGTACGACCTGGGACGCCGCGTCTCGTTCGGAGGTCCTGGGCGTCATCCTGGTCATGATCGACAACAACAACACGCCGCCGCACGTCGTTCGGGGCGTCGTCAACAAGATCGCGGGGCGTCTCCACCAGGTCCTCGTGGCCCAGATCGAGCGCGGCGCCCTCTTCCGCGATCTAATGAGCCAGTTGCTGGCGGGCACCCGCAGCCCTCGCATCAGCTTCGACACGAGTGCGCTGACCCGCGATCTCTTCAGCACCGGAGACAAGGTCGATCTCTTCCTGGGGCTTACGGTCGGCTCCACGTTCAATCCCGACGTGATCGTCGGTATCCAGACGGTCATCATCCCGGGACTGGCAGGCGTGGGTCCCTTCCGCCAGCCGAGGGACCAGAGCCGGCGCCTCATCCCGGACAAGGATCCCATCGCGATCCGGACCCTCATCGTGGAGCCCGGCAACCGGAGCGTCGCATTCACCTTCGACAGCTCGGGTGCGTCGTACGTCGTGCGCGGTCGTCTGGATCGCCGTGCGGTTGCGGCGCCCACGGCGGCGCGATTCGACAGCCTGCAGGTTCGCGTGGACACCGGTGGAGACGACCTCCGCAGCGGCAGCAACGCGGTGATCCGTGCGATCGGCCGTGACGGCAGCGTGCTCGGAGAAGCCTCCCTGAACCAGCGTGCCGAGCTCAAGAACGACTCGACGAAGACCGTCACGGTCCCGCTCCACCAGGGGAGGGTAGCCGGGGTCGCTCGCGATCAGCTGAGCCACATCACGATCACGATGCAGCAGGGAGGAGGCATCAGCGCCGACAACTGGGACATCAAGCGCGTCATCGTGCACGCGGTGTCCGGCCGCCGGCAGACCCAGGTGTTCGACAAGGCGGGTTTGCCCTTGGTCCGCCTGACGCGTTCGCGACCCGGACCGATTCCTTTCCAGCCCTTCAGCGTTCCGTAGCGCGCGGGCCACGGTCCGGAGCGAGTCGGGCGGGCGCCTGCGGGCGCCCGCCCCTCTCGTTTCGGACCGGCGCAGAGCCCCCTCGTAGCCGACGGATCGGTCAGCCCTTCTTCGGGACCTTCAGGATCACGCGAAACTGCCCTCCGGTAGCCCCGGCGAGAGCCTCCAGGAGACTCCCCATCGCCTTCCGGTTCTCCGAGAGATCGGGCATGCCGAGGTCCTCGTTCGCAAGCGAGAGCCCGATCGTGCGGACGCCGCCCGTCGGAAACGCGTCCAGGCCTTCACGCTCGCGAGGAGTCCCTCCTGCGTCCAGTAGGCGTCGGCGGTCGGGTTCCCGTCCGGGTGACACCGGCCGTCCCTCGTGAACACCCCGTCCGCGCCGATCGCGTGGGGTTGGGGGTGGAAGTTGGCGCCGTAGGAGCCGAAGGTCTGGAGCGACATCACCGCCCTCGCACGCCGCCGTGGTGGCTGCCGGTCGCCAGCAGGCTGCCGCCTGGGCCGAAGCGCAGTGGATTGCGAACACCGGGATGGTCGTCGGCGGGATCGGTGCCCGGGCGCGGGGGTGCACGCGCCCGTCGGGGGTGAAAGCCAGGCCGTAGACGCGGGCCGGCCGGTCGTCCACCGCGTCCTGATGTCCCCACAGCGCCGCGCGGGGCCGGCGTGTCGCGATGTCCCACAACCGGACGGCACCCTCCCGGCCCGCCGTTGCCCGCGTCCGTCCGTCCGGACTCACCGTCAGGTCCTGGACCTGGAGGATATGTCCGCCGACGCCTGCGCTCGCTCCGCGGGGCATGACGACCATCCTCGTCCTGATCCCCCCACGCGCAGGACGCCGTGCTCGGGATCGGCCGGCGCGCTTCCCTCAGGCTACCAGAGCCCCGCCCCCGGTTGGATGGCCCGCGCGCCTACGGCCACTCGAAGACCGCCGTCACGGGGAAGTGATCCGACGGATAGCGGCCGGCTTCGTTGGTGTGGAGGATCGAGGCCTCGCGGACGGTGGCTGCGCCGACCGCCACGAGGACGTGGTCGATCTTCCCGCCCTTGCGATTGCCGCGGAAACCGCCGGCCGTGCCCGATTCGGGCGCGTCTCCGTGCAGGAAGCGATACGTGTCCACGAGCGGGATGGGATTCGTGTACTCGAGGCCCATCTCGTCCCGCAGAGGCTGCGTGCCGAAGAGGAACGACATCGCCGGGCCCTTTTCCGGTGCGTTGAAGTCGCCCGTCACGACGAACGGGTCGTCGCTGCCGCGGCTGGCGATGTGCTTCATGAGGCGCACGACGCTTTGCACGCGGGAGGGCTGCTTGCGATGGTCGAGGTGGACGTTGTAGTGGTAGTAGCTCCGTCCGCTGGTGCGGTCCTTCAGTCGCACCCACGTGCAGTAGCGGATCGTTCCTCCCTCGTTGGTACCGTCTGCGACCAGGAACCCGTCGCCCTCGATCCGTTCGAAGCGCTCCCTGCGGTAGAGGATCTGCTGCGTCCGCGTGACCACGGGGTCGTTGTCGAAGCGGTAGCTGTCGAGCGCGGGGATCGCGTCCTCGATGTCCTGGATCTGCCGGATCATGGGCTCCTGCGTACCGACGGAGTCGGGCCGGAACTCGCGAAGCACCCGATAGACGAGGTCGCGGCGGTGGACCCAGGCGTACTTGCCGTCCTTGAACCCGTCCCACCTGAGGTTGAAGGACATGACCCGCACCGTGAGCGGCGGCGGCGGCTCCGCGCGCTCTTTCTCTGCGGGCTCCGGCCCACCGCAGCCGACGATCGCGAGCAGCAGGGCGAGGACGGTCGCGGCACGCACCATCTGCCCAGCATCCCAGGCACCGCCGGACGGCGCAACGGGTTCGGCTATTCCGCTTCATCCCGTCGTAGTTGCAGTCGATGGTACAGAGCTGGGGCGATTGTCGGCTCGGCGCATGTTTCCAGTCGGCCGTCCGATTGACCAAGGGGTGATGACGATGCGGAATTGGTGCGCGCCGAGGTTGGCGCTGGTGGTGGTACTGGTGGCGGCTGGCGCGTGCACGGGGACGCCGGATTACTCCCAGCAGTCCAGTTGGTTGAAGCGGCCGATCTCGATCGACCAGCCGGTGGACGTGTTCTTCGTCTACCCGACGATCTACGACGACAAGTCCCCGTCGAACATGGACATCGCCAACGCGGATCTTCGGACGCGGGCGATGGGGACGGTCGTCGCCGACGGGTCGGCGTTCACGGACTCGGCGAACCTCTTCGCGCCGTTGTACCGGCAGGTCTGGCCCGGGTCCTTGTAGCGCTCCGTCACCTGCCACAGCCGACCCCGGGCGTCGTACTCGTTCTCCTGGCTCTGGAGCAGCGTGTTGGAACTGTCCTTCCGCTCGATCTGCGTCACCATCCCGCGCTTGTCGTAGGTGGCCTCGAGGTAGGCGTGCAGGGCATCGGCAACGAAGGCAAGGTGCGTGGCTCTCAACTCACTCAGGCCACGCGCTCGGACTACTGACTTGGATCTCATGGATGTCTCCCAGCGGGCGCCAGCGCCCGTGGGAGCATGGTTGTTATGTGGACATCACCGACGGGTCTTCGACGCGCTCCGCTCCGGCAAGCTCCGGGCCATCCTGCGCAGGCGTGTCCGCATAGTGAAGGAGTGCGCATAAGCCCGTTGTGGGGGTCTCCATTTAGCCGGAGTAGACTGGCGTGATGGCCAAGCCCCGCGCCGGCGTTCACTATCCGCGGTCCGTCGGCGAGCTTCTGGCCTGGTTCCGGAGCGACGCGGACTGCCTCGACTACCTGGAGTGGCTCCGGTGGCCCGGCGGCTATGTGTGCCGACGGTGCGGCGGAGACGGGATCTGGCGGCTCGGGGATCGCCGGCTGATGTGCTCGGCGTGCGGGTACCGCACTTCGGTGACGGCGGGCACCATCTTCGACAAGACTCGCACCCCCCTCACGGTGTGGCTCCACGCCATCTGGCTGTTCGCTACGGGAAAGGACGGCATCTCCGCGCAGAGTCTGCAGCGGACGTTCGAGGTCGGTTCCTACCAGACCGCATGGGCCATCCTGCACAGACTGCGCTCGACTCTGGTGCGCCCGGGACGCGACCGCCTGTCCGGGATCGTCGAGGTCGATGAGACCTTCATCGGCGGCAGAGAGCCGGGGCTGTCCGGTGGCAGAGCCAGGGGGAAGAAGGTGCTGACCGGCATCGCCGTGGAGATCCACGATCCCAGGGGCATGGGCCGCTGCCGCATGGCGCTGATCAGCGATGCCACGGGTCCCACGCTCCACGCCTTCGTGACCGATCACGTGAAGCCGGGGGCGAGAGTCATCACGGACGGGTGGATGGGCTACGTCGGGTTGGAGAAGCTCGGCTACGTTCACGACCGGCGGAGCCAGCGGGCGGCCCGAGCTCGCGGGGAGGACCCCCATGAACTGCTTCCGGGGGTGCACCGGGTGGCTTCCCTGGCCAAACGGTGGCTGCTGGGAACTCACCAGGGATCGCCCGACGTCGCGCACCTGCCGAGCTACCTGAACGAGTTCGTGTTCCGGTTCAACCGCCGTCGGTCCAAGAGCCGCGGGATGCTGTTCTACCGGGTGCTCGAGCTCGCCGCCGCTCACGAGCCGGTGCGCTACCAGGACATCATCACCGGCCGCCGCCCCCGCACCGTGTCTCCCACTCCGCCCGGGAGCTGGGGGAACCCACCGAGCTTGGATCGTCCCCTGTCGAACCGCCCGTGGAGAGGAGCTGGCGGGGGATCCTCCGGCTAAATGGAGACCCCCAATCCACGATAATGAACCCCAACAGTCCTGGCTGGATGTGGGATTCCGTCCTGACCGCCTTGGAGTACGATCCAAGGGTCACGTTCCTCAATTTCAGAGACGGGAGAGTGGGAAGAAGTGCCTCAAGCGGAAATGACGATAGCGGGAACTGTCCAGAACTCTCATGGCATCTGGGGGTGATCCGAGCACCACATCGGGAGGTAGCACCTGGCTGAGTTCGTCCCAGCTGTGGGGCAGCTTCGACGCAGCCTGGGATGCGCCGGACACCATATCGGTTCAGGTGCAGGTTGACTACCAGTGCGGGGCGTGGGCCAGTGGGGACAACTGCGTTGTGACGCAGGACATGATTGTCATCGACTGGAATCTAGAGACGTACTTTGACTAGGAGCATGCTTGTGGGTGTTGGCCTCTCCGATCGACGTCTTGCCGCGTGCGTGGCTTTAGCGCTCTTGGGCGTGGCAGTGCTTGTCTCCGTGGCCTACTTGCTCTGCGCCCCCCGCACGAGGGAGGGGACAGCCCCTTCGGGAGGCGAGCCATCCACACCGTCTGGCGAGAGCCGTCCAACGGTCGGGCGGCGCCTGACCGGCTCTACCCCGCCTGCTCAAGAAGCCCCTGCACCCTCGCCGCCTGCGGACGAGCCGGCGGGCTTGCCCCGGAAGATACGTGGAGTCGTGCTCTGGCCCGATTCCCACGCCCGCGTGCCCGCGGAGATCTGCGTCACGAGTGAGTCGGGCAGTGATGTGCAGGTGCTGGCTGAGGTCGGCTCGGATGGGCGGTTCGAGGTCGATGCGGACGCCATGTATGCCAACCGTACCGATCCTTGCCTTCGTGCCCGCACACGGGATCGCTCTCTTGTGTCCGCAACGCACCGGGTCGCCGGGTCTGTGGAGGCTGACCTTCCGAGCGTCGTTCTGCGGCTTCGCTCTTCGGCCGAGGTACGCGGGCGACTCGTGGCGTCCGAGGGCAGCCTCATAGCGGACGGGGAGGTCCTTGTCCATGAGTGGTCGAACTGGGATCTGTACCGGAGGGGCGAAGGGAGGCTGGCGGCCGCACCCTCCTATCGTGTAGTCCGGACGGATACGACAGGCAGGTTCCAAGCCCTGGTACGCCCGGGCACCGTGTCGGTCTACCCATGCGTCGCAAGCGGTAACTGCGGGCCTGAGACACGGCTTGAGGCGCGGCCTGGCGTACCTGTCGATGCGGGGGATCTCCTGGCGAGTTGGCCTTCGCAGGAATTCCGTCTCCGGGTCGCGGACGCCGGGGGCGCAGCTGTGCCCGGTGCGGGCATCCGCTTGGAGCAAGGCGTTTGGGCGCGCCCAGACGGCAAGCCTGGTCTCCGAGGTGGGTTCCACTTGCGCACAGACGAGGCCGGCGAAGCTGCGGTCCGCATTCCCCTCAACGCCCTGCCGACTCCGATTGCCGTCGGTAAGCAGGGTTTCGAGGTGGAGTCCCTGGTCCTGGCGCCCGGGCTGAGACAAACCGTCCTCGTGACGCTCAGGCGAAGCCCCGGCATCGCATTCCGGCTGGTGGTGCCTCCGGGATTCCCGCCGGTGGAGTCCTTAGGGCTTCGTGCGAGGCTGTTGCCGCTCAGAGCTTCTGAGGGGGATCCCATCAATGACGTGACGGCCAGCGGGCCGTCACGGCTTGCCATGGCGAGACTGAGTCAGAGCAGACTCAGCCGAACGGGCCCGAACACCTACGAGGTCACGTCGCGCTCTGCAGGTCTCCACCGCCTGGAAGTGACTCTCCGGGGAGGGGTGGCCATTTCACGTGTGATCGATGTCACGACGGCCGCGAGCCGCCCCTTGGAACTCATCGAAATCCCCCCGTGTCGTGTGGTCAGATTCAGCCAAGTGCCCCACCCGGAACGCCTCGACATCGCAGGAATTCGGCGCGTCAAACTCGAGTGGATGCCTGCCTCGCGAGTCGATGAGGGTGGCTTCGCGCGAAGCGTCAGTTGGGCAGACTTGCGCGAGGCGGCCTTCGTCGTCCCGGAGGGGGCCCTGTCCATGGAGATCAGGGCGAGCGCGAGGTATCCCCTGACAGACTGGACGGCAGGACCCTTCGCGGTCGGTCCCGGCACGTCCCCAGTTGTGAGCCTCTCAGAATTCGAAAAGTCGTTCCGACTGAGTGGATTGCATGCTGAGACAACCATCGCGGTACTGCTGGAAGGAGGCGAGCCACTCGCCATCGAGGGTCTGGAAGTAGAAGTCGGCTCGCTGGGCACCGGCACACCCGGCGCGACTATCCAGAGGACAGACCATGCGGGGCGCATTCGAGTCCAGTTGCGGCCAGGACCGTACCAGTGCCGCCTGCGAGGGGGCCCTAGCGGCGCGTGGGTCGGGTTTAGGGTGGAGACTAGACCCTTGCAGGTGCAGCTGACCGCGCGCTGAGGCATCCATGCGCCGAATCGGAACTGTGGGGGGCTGGCGGGCCGCCTCTTCCCCAACGAAGCGTCCTTGCTGAGGCTCGCGAGTGCGGTGCTCATGGAGATCAGCGAGGAGTGGGTGTCACAGACCGCCCTATGAAGGCCACCGCGAGTTCGGCCAAGCTGGGCCACCTCGCGGAGGTCTGATCGGGCCCGCAGTTCGGCCAAGCTGGGCCAGGTCGGTTCGGCCAAGCTAGGCCAGGCCAGTTCGGCCAAGCTGGGCCACCCCGGCCCCCTCCGCGAGCGGAGTCCTTCCGGGCCCGCCAAGCCACCCTCCTGGGTTCATCCACGACCCAGGAGGCGCTTGATGGCAGCGAGGAGGATGGACGTTCGCGCCGTACGAACCGAACGTCTGCAGCGAGACGACCGCCGGCGACCGCGCAGCGGCTCAGTTCAATAGCTTCTTGCTGCCATGCCGCTCCGCGCCACAGCAGGAAGAAGCCTCTTCATTTCCAGGGCTCTCCGGGCCGCTTCGAGCGTTTCCCCTATCCCGTGAAAATCGACGCACGCCCCGCGCCCCGCTCGTGGCGCCCTCGGCCTGAGAGCTCGAAGCCCCCCCCTCCCCTGCCTTCAGCCTCACTCGCTCGGCCGCGCTCTTCGCCGCGTGGCAGACGGTGCAGAGCGGCTGGCAATTGGACCGCACGAACGCGAGCTCCGGGGCCACGGCCAGGGGGACGACGTGGTCCACCTGCGTGGCGGGCTCGGTCAGCCCGAGGCGCGCGCACTCACGGCAGAGGGGCTCGTCCCGCAGCACCTGGGCCCGGACCGCCTGCCAGCGCGCGGACCCGTGGATCCGGGCCACGACCGGGTCGCGGCGGGTGCGGTTGTACTCCGCGTCCGCGTGGCGGCGGCCGCGTAGGATCCCAGCGAGCGTGCGCGGCTTCGAAGGCATCGGTGCCTCGGGGCGCGCCGGCTGGGATCAGCGCGCAGACAGCCTACCATGACACGCTGACGCCGCGGTGCTCCCTATGCCTAAGCCCCTGGCGGCTGTGGTGGCGCGATCGGACGTGCGCGGGACCCTACGTGCCAATCTGATGTGAGACACTGACCCCATCGAGTTTAGTGAGGGCGGTAAGGTGATCTCCATGACGAACGAGAAGCAAGCCCCCCGGCCCAAAGGCCCTGAGCGGAGCGAAGGGCCTTTGGGCCGGGGCCGCCGACCGGACCCCGAGGTGCTGGCCAAGGGGCAGCGTCGGCAGTTCGGCGCCGAGTACAAGCTGAAGATCCTGGAGGAGGCGGCCGACGGAGCGCGTCGCGCTTCCGACGATTCCAAGGAGCGCGATGCATTATTGAAGAGGGAGAACGAGCTAGCTGCCTCGATCGACAGGATCGCGAGCACCATGGACGTGAAGATCGCCCGGGCTTCCAGGCAGCACGTCGCCGACCGAGCCCGGACGCTCGAGCGCGAGCAACAGGACTTGGAGTACCGGCTCTCGAAGCTCCGCTACCGAGAACACACGACGTGGAATCCGCAGACCTCTGGAGCAACCCTTCGGCGGTGTCCAGGCTTCGGCCTCGAACCAGTTCGGCGTCGCGTAGAGGCCGCCGTCGTCGTCCCGCAGGACGAAGTCCACGGAGCCGGGTAGCGGTGCCCTGGAACTACCGGACGACGCTCGAGACGATGGCGGCGTGCGGGCCTCCGTAGGGCCTGGCCGCCGGAGAAATCCGTCCTCACGGCAGCAGACGAAGGGCGCCAGGCCCGCCGCGACCGGGTACGTCCTACTCCCGGCACATCGGGCGCCCCGCGGGGCAGGCGACGCCAGGCCAGCCGGGTCGACCGTCCCGCGTCGACGCAGGCTTGCCGAAGGGACACCGCGGACTGCGGAGTGTTGGGACTGACGTCCTTTGACAGAGCGATCTGAAGGCACCTATAATATTGGCAACAGCAGCGGCAATTGCCATGTGGGAGGTCTGTGATGAGTGGAAGCAAGTTCGTCTTCGTCGGGCTCGTCCTGGTCGCCGTCACGCTGGCCTTCGGTAATGCCATCTCCTCGCTCGCGGATTGCGCCAACATGGAGCCGCAGAAGCACCCCACGATCGCATGGGGATCGAACGTCAAGTGTGGCGACCCGCCGGTCCAATGTGGCCAGAACTATGCCATCACCAACAACTGGGCCTGCGATCTCCACTCCGACGACTACGAGTGCCTCACGGGTGAGGTCGTGTTGGTAGAGGTGCACCAGTACACCTGTTCTCCGGACTGCGACGAGAAGCCGGTCACCGAGATCAAGGGGCCGGGGCCCATCAAGCACGAGTGCGGTAATCCGTAGTCGCGAGCTGGCAGAGCACGAATGTCGCCGCGCAGGCGTCCGGCGAAGCCGCTTCTCCGCGTGGCCGTCGTCGCGGGGGGGCTAGCGGCTCTCTGGTTCGCACTCGCGGGGCAGTCGCCGGACCGACTGGCGCCGGCCAGCTTGGATGCGCGAAGGGATGCGGCCGATCGGGGTCTCGGAGGTCCCTCGGGGCTTCGGCTCCGGGGGCCTCCTGCAGCGCCGCACGTCGCGAGCGCCGCCGAATGTGCGTGGTTCTCTCGATGGGCGTCGCTTGCACCTGATCCTAGAGAGGTTCCAAGCCTCTTGGCTGCCCTCCGCCTGGATCTCGCACACCGCACGCGCTGCCTGCCGGACCCTTGGCTCTTTCTCTTGGTGCGGGCGCACTGTGACGGCGACGTTGAGATGTCCGCGCAGGAGGTCGATGTGCTGGGCGCGGCGTGGACCGAGCGCGGTCCGCGGAGCGCCGCATGGGCTCTCGGCGTGGATACCGATGGGTGCATGCTGTCGCTGCTGGCCGGTGCAGCGGGTGCTGCTTCGCTTGCCCACATTCTCTCTGCGTTAGGGGAGGCATACTCCGGTGATGGACTCCTATCCCCCAACGAACGCTTGATCGACCAGGCGGCACGTCTACTCGCCCTACGATCTCTTTCCGACCGCAGATACTGGACGGACTTCTGGAGCGGAATCGAGGACGGCGCGGGGGGCGTCCACCTACGTCGGGCGATCTACGAGGCGGCGATTCGTGACGCCGACGAGGCAGCGATCCTGGGCAAGCTGCATTTCCTGGCCGACTTGGAACAGAGTGTGGGTGGGTCCGCGTCGCCGAGTATCGCGCTGGCAGCGATGGGGATGGCCATGCGGGGCAGGTTGAATACGACCGTGATCGCGTCGGGGCTAGCTTGGGATCGAAGCGTCAACTGGAAGCGAGCCTTGCTATGGAGCATCGGCTCCGAGAGTGGGTGGCCTGAGAATCCAATCGCGTGGGATGCGCGGTCCAGCGACTTGATGGTGGAGTCCGTGCTATCTGCCCCGGAGTCACCGGGCACCCGTTACTATCGACTGGAGCTCGTCGAGCGGTTGTTTGCAGTCCTCGGGCCCGCAACCGCAGCGAGGATCTTCGCCTCGTATCGAGCGGATCCATATGCCTCAGTCACGGAGACAATCGAGTGGTTGTCTAGTGGCCTGCGATTCGCAGCCACTGAGTTGCAGAGCAACGATCCGGTCTTGCGGTCGGCGCGCGCAACCGTCGATTCGGCCATTGGGCGCATCTTGGAGGCGAATCGGTGGCGCCTTGATTCCGTCATCGTCGCATTGCTTGACAAGCCGGACTTCAAGGCGGCCATTGGGGCCCGAGAGGTGTTGGTGCGCCTGCTCGGTGGCGACCTAGACCTCTTGGAGCCAGAGACGCGGGCGCGCCTCCCTCATTGAGAGGAGGGAACCCGACGCCCCGCCCCTCGACGTACCGACCGTCCGGTTCCTCGCCGGCCTCGGACAGGGGGAAGCGGATGAGCCGGTTCCCAACGGCGACGCAGGTGCTACGCAAGTTCGCACCCCTGGAACGGCACGAGATCCTCAGCGGAGCCAAGGCCGTCCGAACCATCCATCCCGTCCTCACCAGCCTGCAGAAGGAGGTCCTTCGCCTGCTCGGCGTGCCGCAGCGCTGCTACCGCATGACGACCTGATCTACTACGAAATCCCCGAGAAGACGGGCACCGTAAGCGCGCGCACGCTATCTGAGGGCGTCGCAAGCGTGCTTTTCGAGGGAGTTGTCTCGTGCCTGGCCGGCGTCTCGTAGAACCTCCTCGGCCAGCTCCTCGTCGATCCAAAGAAGCAGCGCGTAAAACGAGGCCTGCCCGATGACCCGGTGCAACATGACGACGTCCTCTGGGTTTGTCTCGTAAACGACCAGAATGAGCCGAAGCACGCTAATCGAGGGTGCTCTGTGCACGCTACGCGAGGGCGTTTCCCGTTTCCGTTTCCCGGCGTCTGTAGGGTTGGGGGGGAACGGGAAACGGGCCGCGGCAGGACTCGTGGCTGCGGGCGGTCCATCGTAGTCGTCCTTCCCGCCTCACCCCCGGCCCGGGGGTGAGGGGCGAGGCGGGAAGGAAGCCGTCAGGGTCTGAGCTGGAGGCCGCCCTCGACTTCCGCGACGCGGCCGCGCTCGGTGAGCTCGCCCAGCGCCTCGAGCAACGTCGCCATGCGCATGCGGCAGGCTGCACGCAGCGCCCGCCGGTCGATGGGGCGCGTGGCCTTGCGAAGCGCCTGCTCGACCCGGTCGGTGGCCGAGAGCGCACCGTTCCTCTTTTCGCGTACGGTGTCGCGGCAGACCCGGAGCGCGAGGGCGTCGCCCTGGTGGTGGAGCTCGAGCTCGAGGTCCTCGCCGCTCGGCGCGGCGCGGTGCTCGATCGAGAGCACGAGCCGGTCGTGCCGGCGCCTCAGGTAGAGATTGCTGTCGCCCCAGGCGTGGAGCTCGGAAGAGCCGCGAAGCGCCTGTCCCGGTCGCACGTGAGCAAGTGCTCCGTCTCCGGGCCGAGAGGGCTCGGGGGTGGAGCCTGGAGGTGGCCGCGATGAGGGCCGGGATGCACCGCAACACGGCCCGGAAGTACGTCAGCGGGCCGTTGCCGTCGGAGCGTGGGGCGGAGCGGAGCTGGCGCACGCGGCCGGACCCGTTCGCGGAGGACTGGCCGACGATGGTGGCGATGCTCGCCGACGCCCCCACCCTGGAGGCCAAGGCCCTCTTCGAGCACCTCCAGGGCCTGCGCCCAGGGCGCTACCAGGACGCGCACCTGCGGACGTTCCAGCGGCGGGTCAAGCACTGGCGAGCGACCCAGGGACCGGAGAAGGAGATCTTCTTCCCCCAGGCCCACCGCCCGGGCGAGGCCCTCCAGACGGACTTCACCCACGCCAAGGTGTTGGGCATCACCATCCAGGGCCAGCCCTTCCCGCACCTGTTGTGCGTGTCGGTGCTCCCGTACTCGAACTGGCGGTGGGCATCCGTCGTGCGCATCCAACCTGCCTCCCTGGGGATACAGGGAAGGCTCCGGCGCCGACCGACACCGCCCCGGCAAGGGGCCCCGACTGCACAGGTGTAGTTGTCGCAGCCCGGAAATCAGGGCTCTGCGGGCGATGCACACGAGTAGTTGTCGCCGGGTCCGGCCCCGCATACACACGGGTAGTTGTCGTCGCCAGCTGACCTCGGGTCACTCCGCCCGGATGCACAAGTGTGGATGACGTCGCTGCACAGGGGTAGTTGAACGAAACCGCTTCGCGGTAGCCCGGAACCCGCGCGAGTACTCCAACTCGTCTTGAGTGGAGCGAGCCGAGCGGTTGACTTCCGCTCCTCGTCCTCCTCTGCCCACGCCGAGGGCGGGGGCGGGGGACGGGGCGTATGTCCAACCGCGGCGTCCTCTTGCGGCTGTCTTCTGCGCTCTGGCACGCTCCTTGGCCCTCGCCTCTTGCACCGGATGGCGGCGTGAGGGGAAAACGGGGACTCCCTCGAACCCAAACCGAGTCCGGCCTTGGGAGTAGGCGCTCCCAGGGCCGCCGAAAGGAGTCCCCGTGACTGAACTGCGTCAGAGGATGCTGGAAGACCTTCGCATCCGCAACCTCTCCGAGAGAACCCAGAAGCATTACATCCCACATTCCGCACTCGTGCGAACCGTGTCCGGTGATTTTCTCTCCTCCGTAAGTCACGTCCGGTTGGCATGTTGCGTCATTCGTACTCGATAGCGCGTAGCTCCATCAGGCCACGCAAGCCGGCCCGTTCCTCCTTGTGGATGGCCTCGAGGGTGCGCAGGGCGGCGCGCAGGTCCTTGTAGCGACCCACGTGTTCCTGCGCCCACTCGACGTCGCCCTGGCGAACGAGTTGGCAGCGCTGGTGCCCCTCCCGGCTGCTGGCCAGGCGCCAGACGGGATGGGCCGGCTTCTTCGCGCAGTGGCAGTTGGGCTTGCCGCAGCGCTGCAGGATCCTGCTCAGGGTCCCGCGCAGCAGCGGGGAGGTGTCCAGGAGACGCTGCACGACGGCGCGACGCCGACGTTCGAGCTGGCGCAGGGCACGGAGCTGGCTGGCGATTTGCTTCTTGGCCACGGGTCTTATCTCAGCATGATAGACGTATCGATACAAGACCTGTCCCGCCCCGCCCCCAGCTCCAGGCCCACCTCCTGGGTCCCCACCCCCTCATCGCCCACTTCCTCGAGCGCATGGACCTGCGCGGCATCTTGCGCGGCACGCTGGGCTCCGGCCTCCTGCGCGGGATGGACCACGCGGAGACGCTCTCCGTGCTGGTGCACAACGTGCTCACCTCCCGCGGCGCGCTCTACCGCGTGCCGGAGTGGGCACGGCGTATCGAGCCCTCGGCCCTGGGACTCACGGCCGCCCAGCTCCGGCGCCTGAACGACGACCGCCTGGCGCGCAGCCTGGACGCCCTGGCCTCGGTGCGGGCGCGGAGCGTGTTCTTCCGCCTGGCCCTGTGGGTGATCAAGGACTTCGAGATCGAGTGCCCCCGGGTGCACTTCGACACGACCACCGTGACCCTCACGGGGCAGTACGCGACCTCCCGAGCCGAGCCGAGGATCACGTACGGCAAGAACAAGGACCACCGGCCGGATCTGAAGCAGTTGCTCTTCGGCCTCAACATCAGCTCCGACGGGGCCGTGCCGCTGCTCCACCATGTGTGGAGCGGGAACCGGACGGACGACTCCGTGCACATCCGCAATCTCGACCTGCTGCGCGAGCTGTTGGGACGCGAGGACTTCGTGTACGTGGCCGACAGCAAGCTGTGCACGCGCCCCAACCTGGAGCACGTCGAAGCCTACGGGGGCTTCTTCGTGACCGTGCTGCCACGCACACGCAAGGAGGACAAGTCCTTCCGCGACGCGCTGCGCAATGGGACGCAGACGGCCCGCTGGCGCAAGATCCTCGAGAAGCCGCCGCAGCGCCGCCAGGAGGACGGGCCGGACGTCTATGCGAGCACGGCACAGGGACCGCAGCAGACCGAGGAGGGCTACCGGATCGTGTGGATCCGCAGTTCCCAGAAGGTGCGCCAAGACGCGACGAGCCGCGAGGACCGGCTGCGCAAGGCCGAGTTGGAGCTCCAGCTCCTCGCCGGCCGCTTGGGGCGGGGGAAGCTGCGCGCGCGCCGGGCCGTTCGGGAGCGGGCGGCCAAGATCCTGGCGCGCTTCAAGGTGGCCGACTTCCTCGGCGCCGAGGTCACCTCCTACGTGGAGAAGGAGCAGAAGTACCTGCGCCGCGGCCGTCCCCGGCCGGGGGATCCCACGCGCACGGTGCGACACACCCGGTTGCGCTTGCGCTGGCGGCGGGACAAGGCGGCCCTGCGCGCGGAGGCGCGGGTCGATGGCGTGTTCCCCCTGGTGACCAACCAGACCACCACCACGAAGCGCGAGGTGCTGGAGATCTACAAGTTCCAGCCGTACCTCGAGAAGCGCTTCTCCCTGACCAAGTCCGAGTTCGCCATCGCGCCGATCTTCCTCAAGAAACCGCGACGCGTCGCCGGCCTGCTGCACCTGTACTTCATCGCGATCATGTGCTCGGCCCTCATCGAGCGACAGGTGCGCCGGGCCATGCAGACCCAGGGCCACAAGGCTCTCCCCATCCTTCCCGAGGGCCGCCCCACCACGACACCCACCACGCCGCGGATCCTGGAGAACTTCCAGAATGTCGGCTGGCAGGAGTTCACAGAGGGGGAGCGCGCCATCGCGTTCCCCGTTGAACTCACCCCCGTGCAGGAGACCCTGATCGCGCTCGCCGGCGTCCCCAAGGAACGCTACGCCTGAGACCGCCCCGAGCAGACTCGAAAATGCCCAGAACCACCTTCGAGGACTGCGGAATGTAGGTTACATCGGCCAGGTTGCGGCTTTTGCCCGCCACTTCGGCCGATCGCCCGAACAACTCGGGCCTGAGCACATCCGAACATGGCAACTCCATCTCGTCGAGGAGCGCAAGGTCGCCTGGAGTACGCTCAACTGCGCCGTTTGTGCCCTGCGATTCCTCTACCGCACGACACTCAACAAGGATTGGGCCATCCAGCACATCCCCTTTGCCAAGCCGGAGAAGAAGCTTCCTGTCGTGCTCAGCCGCCAGGAAGTCCATCGCTTCCTCGCCGCCATCACCAACCCAAAGCACCGGGCAATGTTCATGGTCGCGTACTCGGGGGGACTGCGCGTCTCCGAACTCGCCAATCTTCGGATCGAGGACATCGATAGCCAACGGATGGTCATCGAGGTGCGAGGGGGTAAGGGGAAGAAGGACCGCTTCGTACCGCTCTCGCCGAAGCTCCTTGACGCACTTCGTGCCTACTGGCGCACCCATCGACCGAGGGCCTTCCTCTTCCCCGGCGCGGACCCGGTACGCCCCATGGCCACCGGCGCGATTCGGGAGGTGTGCCGGGTAGCGGCATACAAGGCCGGACTCAAGAAGCGCGTTACACCCCACACCTTCAGACACTCCTTCGCGACGCACCTCCTCGAGGATGGCGTCGATGTCCGCACCATCCAGGTTCTCCTCGGGCACGGCGCGCTCAGGACCACCACCCGCTACACGCACGTCTCCACCGAGAAGCTGCGCTCGATCAAGACGCCGCTCGACCTCCTCGACGATCTCGCTACGCCGTAGGTCCTCGTGTCCCGGCTGCCTCTCGAGGTGGCGGACGTCATCCGTGCCCATGCCTGGGACTTCGTCGAGTCTCGCGGCGGGGTCGTGTCGTTCGCCAGGATGAAAGTGCTGCGCGCCCTGGTCGCCTGTCGAACGGCGGCACTCGGTGGGCACCATTACGTATGCAGCGACGAGTGCGGGTACGAGCGCTTCGCGTACAAGCCGTGCGGGAACCGCCACTGCCCCAAGTGCCAGGCCGCCGCGCGCGCCGAATGGCTCGAGGCCCGCGTCGCGGATCTCCTCCCCGTCGAGTACTTCCACGTCGTCTTCACCGTGCCCGCGGAAATCGCTGAGATCGCGCTGCAGAACAAGAAGGTGATGTACGACATCCTCTTCCGGGCCTCGGCCGAGACGCTCAAGAAGATCGCCGCCGACCCCAAGCACCTCGGCGCCGAGCTCGCCTTCATCGGCCTGCTCCACACCTGGGGGCAGACTCTCCACCATCACCCGCATGTCCACTACGTGGTCCCCGGCGGAGGCATCTCCCGCGACGGAACACGCTGGGTCTCCTGCCGCCCCGGCTTCTTCCTGCCCGTGCGGGTGCTCGGCCCGGTCTTTCGGGGCAAATTTCTCGAACTCACTCGCCAGGCCTTTGCCAAGGGCGAGCTGTCCTTCCAGGGGAGACTCGCCCCATTGGCCGCTCCCAAAGCCTTTGCCGCGCACCTTGCCCCGACCTACGACACCCCATGGGTCGTCTACGCGAAGCCGCCCTTCGGAGGCCCCGCTCAGGTGCTGAAGTACCTGGCCCGCTACACACACCGCGTGGCAATCTCCAATCAACGGCTCGTCTCTCTCGACAACGGCGAGGTCCGCTTCCGCTGGAAGGACTATGCCCACGGGAACCGCCCGCGGATCATGCAACTCTCGGCGATCGAGTTCATCCGCCGCTTCCTGCTCCACGTCCTGCCCAAAGGGTACGTCCACATCCGCCACTTCGGCTTCCTGGCCAACTCCGTGCGCGCGAAGAAGCTACCGCGCTGTCGCGAGCTGCTCGAAACCTCCGGTGCACCGATGCCGTCGCTCGACGACATCGTGCCCGCGTTCGCATGGGACGGACCGGCCGACATGCCCGGTTCCCCCTGCCCCAACTGCAGCAAGGGTCATATCGTGCGCCACGTCCTCGATCCGGTACCCGGTGTTGATCCCTGCTCCGCACCGCCTGGCATGGACAGCTCATGACCCTCAGCCCTGACTCAACCACCTCGACCGGGCTCCTGAGGAAAGTCGGTTGGCTCACCTACGCTCCCCGCCTGCGTCCAGGTGGCGATGACTCTCTTGCCGGCCTCTTCCGACCCGCCCCCGACACTCCTCCAACTTCCCAGACGACCCGCTCAGCCAACCGCGAAGCACAACGCCATCTCCTCCGTCCACCAACCTCCATACGGAAGCTGCCACGGCCTCTGCCGTCCGGAGACCAACACACATAGACTCGGCGCGGCTTCGTTCAACCGGCTCTTTCGCCCATAGCCGGCGACCCCACTCCTTCGCAGGCACCACTCTTCTCGCCGGCCACGGGCGAAAGAGCCCTATGCATTGTCGCCGCGCACCACGCAGCCTCACCGCATGAGGGGCCCGGGCGGTCACGCCCGGGTGGACCTCGCAACCGGACCGCATGGGGGCGGCCGGGCGCGCAGCCGGTCACGCTCGCGCCTGGCGCTGTTGAGTGGGACATCCCCCTACCCCCACTCGCTCCGGGTCCTCCCGCCCAGGCCCTCGCCAGAGCCCCCCGGCCCTCCGGAGGGCGATCGCGGCGGCCACGAGGGGCTCCGGGTTGTCCGCGCGCTGGGCGGCCTCCCGCGCCGCCAGCACGGGCCTACCCCCACTCGCGCCTCGACAGCCGCTTCGGGCCCGCCTCCGCCCAGCGGGGCGCCTGCTCTTCCAGGAGGGACCGGGCCGCCGCCACCAGCGGCAGCGGGTCCTCCATCCACGTCCTCCGCGGTGGCGAGGTGGCGGATGGTGAGAATGAGCTACGGTGACCCTCAAGAGGCCGCCAAGGTGTCGTCAAGGGCTCTCACGGCGGCCTGGACGCGTTCCTCGTCGCTGTGCTCGTACCGCAGCGGCATCACGCTTCCGGGTCGATGCCCCAGCGCCTTACCCTTCGTGGCGCTGTCGCCCTTGATGAGCGTGCCGAACGTGTGCCGGAGGCGGTGGAATCCGTTTAAGCCTCGCGGGGCCGCGGGCACGCCCGCGAGTTCGTAGAGCTTGTGCAGGGCCTTGTTCAGCGGTGGGTTCGTGGAAGGGAGTCCACGGCATACTCCTCCCGCGACTGCGCGCCTCCGCTCTAGGATCTCCCTGAGTGTCCTGCCGATCGGAACGTGGACTCTTTCGTCGGTCTTGGAGCGCCGCCGCGAGATGACGTTCGCCTGCAAGTCCACCTCCGACCAGTCGAGGTCGCGAAGATCACCCAGGGCCAGCCCCGCCAGCCCAGCGAGCGCGACAGGAAGTTCGAGGTAGGGATGATCGCGGGCAGCGTCGAGGAGCGACTTCAGTTGCGGGCCGGTCAGGGGCACCGCTTCGGGGTGGCGGACTTTGGGTCCGCGGAACGTGCCGACGAAGTCCGGCACGGGGATGTCCTGGTCGTGCGCCCATCGAATGAACCGGCGGCAGACGTTCACGAACATCTGGGTCGTCCGGGGACTCCAATTCTGGGCCCCGACATACTGGACGAGTCGCTTGCGATCCCAGTCCCCAAGAACCACGTCCTTCCAGGCCTCGACCAGGGGCATCAGCTTCTCGCGGTCCGCGCGAACCGTGCTCCCGCGAACTTGGAGCGCGCGTTCCGCCAGGTAGTCCTCAGCCAGCGCCAGGGGTGTGAGCGGCGCCGCCTCGCGTCGAGTACCTTTCCCCTCCGCACGCTGAGCCACCCGGAGATGCATCTTTGCCAAGCGAGGGTCGGACCCCACGGACCGCGAGCGGATCTTCCCCGCCTCGTCGCGCCATTGGAGGTACGCCGTCCGCCGTCCGTCGCTGCGCTCGTGCCACCGAATCCACGCCATGTCGACCTCTCACGGCTTGGATTCAGGGGTTCGCTGAAACCGGGCCGCTGAAACGAGGCTGCCCCAAAGGGGTGACACGACAAGAGATCGGCTGCAAAGCCCCATTTTCAGGGCTTTGCAAGTGGTACCCCCAACCGGATTTGAACCGGTGTTTCCGGCTTGAAAGGCCGGTGTCCTGGACCAGGCTGGACGATGGGGGCACGGGGCGAAGGTGGGAGGGTCCGGAGAGGACCCGCCTTTGTCAAGGTGCGGCGCGGAAGGTCTCGGCCACCCAGTCCTGCCAGCGATCCCGGTTCTCCCCCACCTTCTGCCAGTCGATCACCGCGGCGCGGAAGTCCACGCCCGGGCGTTTGACGTGATCCGGAACGTCCTTGGCCGCGAGCCTCGGGTTGAGCGGGATCTGAGCCGTCGGCCCCTTCGCGAGACGCAGTTCGTTCTCCGGGCTCACGAGCCACTCCAGGAGCTTCGCCCCCGCCTCGGGGTGCGGCGCGCCGGCGACGAGTGCGATCGTGTTGGGGATCAGCACCGTGCCCATCTCCCCCTCGCCCTGGTCCGGGTAGATGACCTTCATGGGGGCGCCGTCGTGGATCGCCTTCCAGGCGTCGTCGGTGTCCGTCATGCAGAAGGCGATCCTGTTGTCGGGGTCGCGCGTCTCGCGCATGGCGTCGCCGTTGCCGGCGGTGATCTTGACGTGGCCCTCCCGGCCCGCCTTGGCGACGGCCTGAAGGAAGGCCTTGCCGGCTTCGGGGTCGCGCGTGATCAGCGCCACGGCGTGCGTGTAGGTGGTACCCGTGAGCGGCCGCGCCATGCACGTCTGGAGGCCCATCGCCGCATACTTGGGGTCGAGAAGGTCGGCCACTCGCTTCGGGTAGTCCTTCTCGTCGGTCAGGACCTTGGTGTTCACGAGGAGGATCCGGGCCCGCGCGCCGAAGGCGACGTACTGTCCCTCCGGGTCGCGCCACTCTTCGGGGAAGCTGTCCGCGACGCCCTCGGGCAGCTTGGCGATGATCCCCCGCCGGCCCAGGTCCACCATGTTCATGATCTCGTTCGACCAGAACACGTCGGCGTGCGGGTTGTCCATCTCCTGGCGAAGCGTCTGCGGGAGACCGATGGACCGCTGGGATTCGATCTCGCCCTTGTAGAGGACGCTCAGCCCCGTCTCCTTCGTGAACTCATCCGAAATCGGCCGGCTCTGGTCCTGGTCCACCCCGCAGTAGAGGACGACGTCGCTCTCGGGTTCGGGCTTCAGGAACCAGAAGAGGGCGACGACGATGATCAGGATGACAAGGGGATACAGAATCGTGCGCATGGTCCATCCTTCGTCAAAGGTCCCGTGAGCGGCCGCGGCGAGCGGCCTGCTTGAACCGCGTCGCGTCCACGCCGAGGCTCTTCAGTTTCTTGTGGAAGTTCGGCCGACTGATGCCGGCGAGCCGCGCAGCGGCGGCGACGTTGCCGCCCGTGCGCGCCAGTAGGTTTTCGACGTATTGGACCTCGAATCGGCGCTGCGCATCGCGGAGCGACAGCGGGGTCCCGTTCTGGCTCTGGGTGCCCGTCTCCTCCTCGGGAGCGGAGTTGCCCATGGCCTCGATCTCGGCCTGGACGCGCGCGAACGCCTCGGGCGCGAACTTCTTCTCCACCATCACGCGGAGTTGACGGTTCTCGCGCTGCAGGCGCTGCTCTTCCAGCGCGCGTTGGAGCAGGCGCAGCACCTCGTCCATCCGGAAGGGCTTCTGGATGTAGTCCTTCGCGCCGCGGCGCATGGCCTCGAGCGCGGTATCGACGGAGCCGTAACCGGTCATCACGAGGACGGGGATCTCCGGTCGGGTCTCCGTGAAGATGGCCACGAGATCGAGTCCCCCCAGGTCGGGCAGGCGCATGTCCGTCAGGACCGCGTCCACGCGTCCGGCGGCGAACCGGTCCGCCCCCGCCCGACCCGTCGCCGCCTCGAGACACTCGTAGCCGGCACGGGTGAGGGCTTTCGCCAGCGCGTGGCGCATGGACTCCTCGTCGTCGATGACGAGGATCCGCCCGCGGGGCAGCTCGGTGTCTCCCATGGGGAACACTTCACGCAACGCGCGGGCCAGCAGACCCGAAAAATCGGGGAGAAACCGTAGCTCCGACGCTACGCCTCGGGGAGCCGGGCGCCGGGGAGGCGGACCCGGAAGAGCGCGCCACCTTCCGGGGCGTCCTCCACCTCGATGCGGCCCCCGTGGCGCTCGACGATGCCGTACGAGAGGAAGAGGCCGAGCCCGGTCCCCTCCCGGCGACCGGTGAAGAAGGGCTCGAAGATCCGGGAGCGGTCCTCGGGCGGGATTCCGGGACCGGCATCGCGCACCTCGAGCACGGCCTGGCCGCCCTCCAGGGCCAGGGCGACGCCGATGCGTTCCCCGTCGTCCACGGCCTGGAGCGCGTTGGTAACGAGATTGAGCACCACCTGGTGCAGCTGACCGGCATCGCCGTCCACCACGGGGTCGTCATCCAGGACCTTGTCCAGGCGGATTTCGTGCCGGCGGAGGGTCGCCGCCGCGGCGCCGAGGACGTCCTCGACCACGGAGCGGAGGCGAACCGGAGCGAACGCCCGGCCGCCGGGTCGCGTGATGCCGAGCAGGGCGTCCACGAGGCCGGTGGCGCGCTCGGCGGTGCGACGCGCGACATCGAGGTCCTCCTGCACCGAGGGATCGTCCGTACCGGCTCGGGCGCTCTCCACGCAACCGAGGATACCCCCGAGCAGGTTGTTGAACTCGTGGGCGACGCCGCTGGCCAAGGTGCCCAGGCCCGCCATCTTCTCCGTCTGGATCAGTCGGTCCCTGGTCTTGCGCAGCTCGTCCAGGGCGTGGGTCCGCTCCTCGAGCGTCGCGGCGAGCGTGCGGGTCTTGCGCTCGACTTCCGCCTCCAGGCCCTCCGTCGCCTCGCGGATCTGCTCGCGCATGCGGTCCACGTCGCGAGCCAGGGCCGATACCTCGCGCGTGGGCCATCCCACGGTGGCGACCGGCGTGGCGAGGTCCCCCGCCGCGATGCGGCGCACGCTCGAGCGCAGGCGGTTCACCGGGCGCACGACGAGAAGAATGAGGGTCAGCACGAGGAGCAACGCCATGCTCACGAGGAGGATGCCCAAGCGCAAGGCCAGGCGGCGCTGGCGCGCCCGGGACGCGTCCTCGGCCAGTGTCGCCGCGGAGATCTCGAGGTGGCGCGCCATGCGGTCGATGCGCGCTTCGGCGTGCTCGCGCATCACCTCCGTCACGATGGCGACGTGATCCCGCTCGTTCAGGCTCCGCGTCTTGACCTCCGCATCGAGGTCGCGTCGCCGGGCCTCGGCGTCGGTCCGGTTCGGATCGGCCGGGTCGCGATAGATCTCGAAGGGCTCCTCCGTCACCCAGAGGCGCATCCGTCGGTCGGCGCCCTCCACGAGCCCCTGGGCCACCTCCTGGGCCTCGCCGAGCACCTGCCGGGCGAGCTCGCGCATCTCGCGTTCCGCCGCCTCGTGCTGGAGGCTGGCGTCGCGCTGGGCCTCCTGGATGTCCTCGTGCGTGATCCAGAGCACGACGCCGGCGCCCAGGAGGAGCACCACGCCGCCCACCAGGAGCAGCGTCAGGCCGACGAGGGATCTCATCGCCACGGCTCCCGACGACCCAGCGGCCGGCGCAGACGATCCGCGCGGGCGAGGAAGCCGAGCGGCGGTTCGAGGCCCTCGCGTTCCGCGGCCCCGAGGTCCACGCGGATCTCGTAGGCGCCGACGATGCGCCGGGGCAACCGTCGGTCCCGGTCGAGCAGGAGCCGCCGGCCCTGCTCGGCGGCCACCCGTCCGAGGAGATCCGCGTCGGGGAGCACGACCACGGCCGCCCCCCGCCCCCAATCCGCGAGGTCGTCGGAGATCAGGGGGATCTTCGCGGTCTCGGCCCGCTCCACGAGCGTCGCGAGCGGCGCCGGGTGCTCGCCGAGGTGGAGACGCATGTCGAGGAGGACCTCGGGCGACTCGCCTTCCTCGACCAGTCGAAAACCCGCCGCGCTGGCGAGGAGCCCGGCCGCCTCCCGGAGCTTCTCTCCCTCGAGCGGCCAGGAGAGCTCGGCAGCCGGACGCTGGAACCCGAGATCGCGCAGCACGCTCGCCATGTGGACCGCGCTCAGGACCGCACGGACCACCGTGGCCGGTCCCTCCGGCTCGGGATCGGGAGGAACGGGCGCGCCGTTGACCGACCAGGCCGTGTCCACGTAGACGCGCGGGACCGCCTCGAACCGCTTGCCGATCCGCTCGGCGGTGGGGTGGCCCAGGATGAAGAGGAGGGGCGGCGGGTTCTCCTCCAGACGGGCGAGGGTCGCCTCCGTATCCTCCTCGCCGCGCGGGTCCTCGAGGCAGACCCTGGGGAGATTCGCCTGTTCGAGCCCGCGGAGGATCCCCTTGTAGAAGGTCCGCTGCAGCAGCTCGTCCTCCTGCAGGAGAATGGCCCGGATCGGGCACGCCACGGGGCTCTCCCCCCCCGCTCGCGACCTCGTGGCGAGTCCCGCGAGAGGCAGACCGATCAGGAGGAGGGGGAGGGCGCGGCGCACGGGACCACGATACGGCACGGCGCCCCCCCGCGCCGACCCTCGCCCGTAGGATGGCCGCATGAAGCCCAGCACCGCCGTCGTCATCATGTTGCCCCTGGTGATCATGGTCACCGCGTTCGTCCTCGTGGGGACGCGCGGCGCCGGGGCCGGGTCGATGGCCGACGGCGTCTGGTGGGACGAACAGGTCGCGTCCTTCGTCCGCCACCGGATCGCCTCGAGCTACGTGGACCAGGTCGACGACGAGCGCGCCTCGAAGATCTTCTACGAGGGCATGGACGCGTATCTCCACGGCCTCGACGAGTATTGCGACTTCATCCCGCCCGACGAGTACCGGCGCTGGAAGGAAGAGACGAAGGGCGAGTACGCCGGACTCGGCGTGAAGGTGCAGTCGGTAGACGACGGGCTCCTCCTGGCGGGCGTGCTGCCCGGCGGACCGGCCGACAAGGCCGGGCTTCACGTCGGCGACACGATCATGGCAGCGGACGGCAAGCCCCTCGCGGGCGTGGACTTCGACACGATCGAGATGACGCGCCTCCTGAAGGGCGAGCCGGGGAGCACGGTGAAGCTGAGCGTCCTCCGCGGGCCCCGTCCGGAGAAGGGCCCCCCCGCTGGCGCGCAAGAGATCGTCCCCGTCGTCCGGGAGCGGGTGCGACCCCCGACGGTCTTCACGCGGAAGGTCGGCCCCGAAGGGGCGTTCGGGGTGATCCGGTTGAAGGAGTTCGCGGAGGCGACGCAGGAAGACGCGGATCGGGCGCTCGAGACCATGCTCGCCGACGACGTCGCGGGCGTCATCCTCGACCTGCGTTGGAACGGCGGCGGCGTCCTCCCCACCGCCGTGGCCCTGGTGGATCGCTTCGTCCGGAAGGGCGTCATCGTGCGCATGGAGGGCCGCGCGCCGCAGGCGACGCGCATCTACGAGGCGCGCCCCGAGGGCACGCTACCCGACACCGTGCCCCTGATCGTGCTGGTCAACGGCACGAGCGCCAGTGCGAGCGAGGTGGTGGCGGGCGCGCTCCAGGACCACCGCCGGGCCCTGCTCGTGGGCGAGCGGACCTACGGCAAGTTCCTCGTGCAGCAGATCACGGACATCCCGGGCCACGACGCCGCGGTCCAGCTCACCACGTCGCGCTACTACCTGCCTTCGGGGCGCTCCTACCAGCGCAAGCCCGGGGGCGCTCCGCGGCCGGGGGTAGCTCACCTCCCGAGCGGCCGGATCCCGCCGGGGCAGGGCATCATCCCGGACGTGGTGGTGCCGGTGACGGACGAGGAGTCGCAGAGGATCGAGAAGGCCTTCGCCAATCAGGAGTCGAGGCCGTGGGGCGAGGAGCCGCCCTTCGACGACGTTCCCGACGACTGGGTCGATCCTCAGCTCGCGCGCGCGGTCGAGGTGCTCCAGGGAGAGCTCGTGCTCCAGAAGATCCAGGGCGCGAAGTAGTGCTCGTCCTCGGGATCGACACCTCCTGCGACGACACGGCCGCCGCGGTGGTGCGGGCGCCACGGGAGATCCTCTCCAACGAGGTCGCGAGCCAGTACGACCTCCACGCGCCGTACCAGGGTATCGTGCCCGAGATCGCGAGCCGGGCGCACGCGGAGCGGATCACGGCGGTGATCGATCGCGCGCTGACCGAGGCCGGCGTGACGCTGGACGACCTCGACGCCGTGGCCGTGACGCACCGCCCCGGCCTGATCGGCTCCCTGATGGTAGGCGTCGCGGCGGCGAAGGGAATCGCGTGGGCGCGGGGTCTACCCCTGGTCGGCGTGGACCACATCGAGGCGCACGTCGTCTCCGCGAAGGCCGACCACCCGGACCTCACGCCCCCGTTCGTCGCGCTCGTCGCCTCCGGCGGCCACACCTCGCTCTACGCGTGCGAGGGCCCCGAGGATCTCCGGCGCCTCGGCTCCACGAAGGACGACGCGGCCGGGGAGTGCTTCGACAAGGTCGCCGTCCTCCTGGGCCTGGAGCAGCCGGGGGGCCCGAGCGTGAGCCGACTCGCGATGCGGGGCGAGCCCTCGGCCATCCGCTTTCCCCGGTACCGGCCGGAGGCGGGGAGCCTCGACTTCTCCTTCTCCGGTCTCAAGACGGCGGTCCTCTACTACCTCAAGGGACCGGGGGGTCGCCGCGACGCCCCCGACCGCGAGGACCTCGAGGCGAGCCACGCCGACGTCGCCGCGTCGTTCGAACGGGCCGTTGTGGACGTGCTGGTGGACCGGAGCCTCGAAGCCGCGCGCCGGGAGGGCGTGAGGGACCTGGTCGTGGGCGGCGGCGTCGCGGCCAATCGCGAACTGCGGCGGCTCCTCGCGAAACGGGCTCCGGAGGGCCTCCGGATCCGCTTTCCGTCGCCGGCGCTCTGCGCGGACAACGGGGCGATGGTGGCGATCCGGGGCGCGGAGTTGTTGCGCAGGGGCCGGCGCGACGCGCTGGACCTCGACGTGGTCGCCACGGGCCGCGTCCCGGCCCGGTCGTAGGGCCAGCCCGCAAACGGACGAAGACCGCGAAGCGCGCGACGGGGCAGCCGGACGTCACGGTCCCCTCGGAGGCGACGCCGACCGGTGGTCCCCGTTCCCCGTCCACAGGGTGTCCTGGTCCGTCGCTCGGGTTCGAGGCCAAGGCGCGAGGAGGAGGCGACCTCTTGGGGTCGCCGACGACGAGCAACGCCGGCATGGGACGCGAGGGGCGTACGATCGATTCGCCATGCGGGATCCCTCTCGCCGGCCGGATTCGCCTCCATGGCGTCCTCCCGTCCCCGGACACGAGGGCCGCGCCATTGGGCGTCCGTTCGTGGGTCGTGCAGGCTAGTGTGCCGTGCCGGACATTCCTATCCATGAGGCCGTGCGGCACGCTGGCCTGGGGGCGATCGGCCCCCTTCGTCCTCCTTGCGTACGGTCGTACGCGGTGTCGTCCTCATGGGGCCTACGCTCCCCATCCAGCGCGCCGATCGGAGGCGAACGCCGCCAAGGGACACCCTCGGGGGGCCCGACGGGCGTCTTCCTTTGCACGCGAAGTTGCGACTCAGGACACTAGTCGAAGTCGCCGCGGCCGAACTCGACGGGCGAGTCGGCGCCCACGTTCAGGACGATGCCGAGCGAGACGAAGGAGGCCAGGAGGCTCGAGCCGCCCTTCGAGATGAACGGCAGCGGCATCCCCACTACGGGCAGCAGGCCGACCGTCATCGCCATGTTGATGAGCCCCTGGCACACGAAGAGCGTGGCGATGCCGACGGCGAGGAGACGGCCCGACGGCTCTCGGACGCGAAGCGCCGTGCGGAACATCAGCCCCACGAAGAGCATGTAGAGGGCGAGGAAGACGAGCGAACCGAACGCGCCGAAGCTCGCGACGAGGACCGGGAAGATGAAGTCGGTGTGGCGCTGGGACAGGAAGTGGACGGCGTCTTCCGTCTCGTCGCCGAGCCCCGAGCCGAACGCCGATGCGCTTCCCACCACGATCTTGCTGTGGTGGAGTTGGTGGCCCTTCTTCGTGAGCAGCGCGGGATGGCCGCTGTCCTGTTCGGCGAACGCGCGGATCCGGTCCTTCTGGTACTCGTTGATCGGTCCGTCCACGAGGTACAGGCAGACGGCGAGAAGGATCCCCGCGCCCGCCACGACGGCGAGGTGGCTGCGCCGCGCCCCCGCCACGTAGAGCAGCACGAACAGCACGGGGACGAGCAGGAGCGCCGTTCCGAGGTCCGGTTGCTTCACGATGAGGAGGAGCGGCACGAACGTCAGCAGGAACGGCCCGGCGAGCCCCTGGAACCGGCGATGGCTGCGCTCGTAGCGGAAGTAGCCCGCGAGCGTCACGACGAGGATCGTCTTCATGAACTCGCTGGGTTGGATCTTGAAGCTCCCCACCTTGACCCAGCGGCGGACGTCGGACCCTGCGCCGCCGACGCCGACCACGAGAACGGCGGCCAGGAGGCCGAGGCCGACGAGGTAGAGGGCGTATCGCCAGCGCACGATCCGGTCGTAGGGAACGGCGAGGGTGAGGATGCAGGCCGCGACGCCGATGACCAGCCAGCGGGCCTGGTCGAAGGCCGCGCCGCGGATCTCCCCGCGAGAGGCGACGCCGACGAGCAGGATGCCGAGGAACGACAACCCGACCGCCAGCAGGAGCAGCAGCCAGTTGGCGCGCCGGAGGCGTTCGGAGAGCGTCAACTCGCGCATGGGCGCCCCCTCATCGGGCCTCCGGCCCTTCCCGGTACCACCACTGCAGGAACTCGGCGACGGCGGGGGCGGCCGTCCGGCTCGCGGCGCGCTCTTCGCGGGCGTGGAAGACGCAGGCGAACGCCAGGGGCTCTCCGCGCGGCGGCACGGCGAACCCCACGAACCACTCGTGCCACGGTCCCGACCCGCTGCGGCCGGGACGGTGCCAGTAGCCGCTCGTCTGGGACGTACCGGTCTTGCCGTAGACGGTCGCGGGAACGGTCTCGAAGCCGGCGTTCCGAGCCGTGCCGCGGCTTCCCCCCACCACCCGGCGCATGCCCTCGCGGACGCGGGCCAGGTCGGAGGGGTCGAGATGGAGGTCGATCGAGCGCGGCGGGTAGGCGACGCCGTCGGCACGCTCCACGACGCGGGGCGTCACGAGGTGGCCGCCGTTCGCGATCGCGGCGACGGCGCGGACCATCTGGAGCGGCGTCACCGTGAGCGGCCCCTGCCCGATGCCGACGTTCGTGCCGTCGTCGGGGAGGATCGGCAGGGGGTCGTGGAAGGAGGCGCGGCCGATCGGTTCGTGGTAGCGGAGGCGGAACGCGAACGTCCAGGCGCCGGGGATCCCCGGCGCGTCCTCGATCACGCGGGAGCCGCCGAACGGCGACAGCGCCGTCTCGAGGCGACGGCGAGCGACGGACAGCGCCTCGGTATCGACCGCCGGCCCGTCGGGATGGGTACGGAAGCCGAGCAGCACGCGCACGTCCCGCCAGCGGCCGTCGGAGCCGGCGGGGCCGACGCTCACGAGCGCCTCCCGGGCGGCGAGCGCCTTCGCCATCGTCGTCAGCGCGCCCGCGACGGCCCCCGTGAGGCGCGCGGGGTCGCGTCCGGCGACGAGACCCGGAAGGGCGGCCTCGGGCCGGAAGGTCACCTCCAGCCCCGCGTCCCTCTCCACCGCCTCGGCGGCGGCGGCCAGCGGCGCGCGCGGGTCGAAGTCGACCCAGTCTCGAAGGAGCTGCCCCCCGTGCTCGTAGGCGACGTCCACGCCCGTCGGACGGCCGAATCCGAGGCGACCGAGGAGGGCGGGCACGCTCGTGCGGTAGACGCGCCAGTAGTCGGGGAACCAGCGGAGGGAGAGCGCGAAGTAACGGTTGCAGGAGACCTCCAGGGCCCCCACGAAGTCCACCGGGGAGTGGTCGTGGCAGCCGGGGAGCCCCTTCATGGCCCGGCACGAGTAGGTCGCGTGATCCCGGGCCAGGGGAAGCGGCGCGCCGGGCGCGACGCGCTCCAGGCCGTCCAGGAGCCCCAGGCCCACGAAGACCTTCATCGTGCTCCCGGGCTCGACGGCGATCTGGGAGACACGGCTGAGCATCCGGGGCGCGGGCTTGGAGAGGCGGGCGCGGAACGTCTCCAGCGTCTCGTCGTCCGGGAGCGGCACGTCGTCGGGAAGGACCCACGCGCCTTCGGCGGCGTCGTAGCGGGCGCGCTGCTCGGCCTCGGCCACCTCGGGATCGAAGACGCGGCCCAGGTCCTCGCTGACGTCGAAGGCCGGGAGCTCGGCCCACGCGACGATCCGCCCCGTCCTCGCCTCCATCGCGACGAAGCCGGCCGACGGGAGCGCCCGGGGGTGGTAGTTGCCCCGCTTGCCGTGCGCCTCGAGGATCTCGTGGGCCTTCGCGCAGGCCTCGATGGTCAAGCCCAGGGTGAGCTCCGTCCCGCGCTCCGGGCGGCGCTCCTTCACGATGCGCGTGAAGACCCCGTGTTCGTCGCGGGCGAGGAGCTCCTCGCCGCTCTTGCCGAGCAGCACGTCCTGGTAGGCCCGCTCGATCCCCAGCCGACCGATGCGGGAGGTGAAGTCGACGTCGCGCCCGTACTCGCGTCGGAGCCGGGGGAGCTCGTTGGGCTGGACGGCGCTCACGTACCCGAGGAGCTGGCCGGGAACGGCGGCCCCCTCGACGACGCGGCGGGGCACGTAGCGCGCGGAGAATCCCCGGAAGCGACCGTCCTCGTCCAGCTCCAGGAGCCGCAGGGCCTCCCGATCGAGCGGCCGGTCGGGCAGCACGATCTTCTCGAAGTTGAGCAGTTGACGCCCGTAGCGCTCCACCTCGTCGCGAACGAGAAACTCCGGGAGGTCCTCGTGTTCGAGCGCCTCGCGGTAGCGGACGAGCAGGTCGCGCACCTCGCTCAGCCGCTGCTGGGCGAGCTCGGCGAGCCGACCGGGCGGCAGGTGGAGCACCGTCTCCAGCGGGGAGAGGTCGCCGGGTCCAAGGGGTACGAAGCTGGCGCCCTTCGCGCCGCACCGGCATCGCCGGTTCCGGGCGCGTTCGGCGTCCCTCGTGAACCGGATGGCTCCGCACGCGGAGCACTCGAGCCGATCCCGCGACAGCCACTCCTCGCCGACGAAGGCCAGCCGCGGGATCGGCTCGTCGCGCACGATGACGCTGCCGTTCCGGTCGAGGATCCGCCCGCGGGGCGGCGTGATCCGGCGGTCCAGCAGGCGGGCGGACCGGGCCTGGCTGCGCCAGTAGTCGCCCTGGAAGACCTGCAGCTCCACGACGCGGAGCCAGACGACGGCGGCACCGGCGCAGGAGAGCAGGAACAGGGTGAGGAGCCTACGCTGGAACGCCACGCGCCCGGCCTCCGATCTCGTCGAGGAGGTGGTAGCGATCGAAGAGAGGAAGGAGCCCCGCGGCGAGAACGGTCGTGGTGATCGCGGTGAAGGTGCCGTGGGCGAACAGGGCGGGCGAGAGGCTTCCCGTCGCGGGAAGCGTGCGCAATGGGTACAGCCAGCCCGCCACGAGCCCGGCGGCGAGGACCGCCAGCAGGGCCATCCCTCCGTCCACGGCACCGCGACGCCGACGGCCCTCGCAGAAGAGGAACGCGACGGTCCCCAGGATGAAGCCGTGCGTGCCGAGGGGGTCGATCGAGGCGGCGTCGCGGACGAGGCCCACGCCGACGCCCCACGGAACGGCCCGGTAGCCCGGGCACCGGAGCGCCAGGTAGACCACGATCACGAGCCAGAGGTCCGGAGGGTGCCGGTCGAGCCCGAGGACCGGGGGGCACAGATCCGGGAGGGCGAGCGAGAGCAGGATCAGCCCGAAGAGGACGAGGTACGACACCGCTCGACGCTACCGGGCGGCAGGGACGCTCCCCGCGGCCTCGCCGCCCAGGACGAGGACCTGCGTGGATCGCGCCAGGTCCATCGCGGGGCGGACGCGGATCGTGGGCATCCCGTCCAGATTGGCATCGCGGACCTCGGTCACGACGCCCACGAGGAGCCCGGCCGGCACGAGGACGTCCGCGTTCGAGGTGACGACGACCGCCCCGGGGGCGAGCCACCCTTCGCCGTCCTCGATCTTCACGTGGGTGACCGCGAGGTCCTCCTCGTCGGGCGGGCGTCCGTCGCCGCGGACGAAACCCGTGAGGCGGACGTTCCTGTCCGTGCGGAGCGCCACCTCGATGCGGCTCTGGCGGTCGGTCAGGAGCCGCACCAGGGACGATCGTCGGAAGACCTTGGCCACGCGCCCCAGGAACACCCGCCCGGACGCCACGCCGGCCCCGGGGACCACCCCGTCCACCTCGCCGCGGTCGATGAGGATGCTGCGCCGGACCCCGCCGGCGTCGGCCGTGCGGAGGACGCGCGCGAAGAGCGCGCGGGGGGGCCGCTCGGTCCCGGCTTCCTGCAGGGCCTGGGCGAACGCGCCCAGGTCCTTCTGGACCTGGCTCCGCTGGGCGATCTGCTCGCGCAGCGAGGCGTTCTCGACCCGCAGGGCCGTGATCCACGGTCCGGCGGCCGGGTCGCCCTCCGCGGCCTCGCCCCGCCAGAGGGCCGGGTTGAAGGCCGGGACCCGGCCGAACCAGCCGAGGAAGGAGCCCACCGGACGTTCCAGGGCGTCGATCCCATCGGGGCACAGCACCGGCAACGCGAAGAGCACGATCAGGACCGCGCCCCAGGTGTGATGCCGACGTACCCGCATGGTCCCTCCGTGGTCAGGATGCACCCGGCCACCGACAGGGGGGCAAATAGCCATTCACCCCCTACGGGTTGTACCTCAGTCGTCCCCCGTGTCCAGGGCGATCCTCAGGTCGCGAATCTTCTCCAGAAACACGCCCGTCCCCCGCGCCACCGCCGTGAGGGGCTCCTCGCACACCCGGACCGGCAGGTTGATCTCCTCGGCCACGACGCGGTCGAGCCCCCTCAGGAGGGCGCCGCCGCCGGCCATCACGATCCCGCTGTCCACGAGGTCGGCGGCCAGCTCGGGCGGCGTGGCTTCGAGCGTCGCCTTGACCGTCTCGACGATCCCGCGGACCGGTTCCTGGAGCGCCTCGCGGATCTCCTCGCTGGTGACGACGACCTTGCGCGGGAGCCCCTGCTTCAGGTCGCGGCCCTTCACGTCCATCGTCATCTCGCGCTTGAGCGGGTAGGCGCTGCCGATGCCGATCTTGATCTTCTCGGCGGTCTGCTCGCCGATGAGCAGGTTGTAGGTGTTGCGCATGTGGTTGACGATGGCCTCGTCCATCTCGTCGCCCGCCACGCGCACGGACTGCGCCGTCACGATGCCCGCCAGCGAGATCACGGCGACCTCGGTCGTGCCGCCACCGATGTCCACGATCATGGAGGCCTGCGGCTCGGTGATGGGAAGTCCCGCCGCCGATGCCCGCCGCCATGGGCTCCTCGATCAGGAACACCTTGCGCGCCCCCGCACGCTCGGCGCTGTTGATCACGGCGCGCTTCTCCACGGGCGTGATGCCGTAGGGGATGGCGATCACGACCCGCGGGTGCACCGCCCACGTGCGGTCGTGGACCTTGTAGATGAAGTAGCGAAGCATCGCCTCGGTGATCTCGAAGTCGGCGATCACGCCGTCCTTGAGCGGACGGATGGCGACGATGTTGCCCGGCGTCTTGCCGAGCATCTCCTTCGCGGTGTCCCCCACCGCGCGACCGTCGAGCAGGACCTTGTTCGTGCCCTTCTTCACGGCCACGACGCTGGGCTCGTTCAGGATGATGCCTCGTCCCTGGACGCAGACGAGGGTGTTGGCCGTCCCGAGATCGATCCCCATGTCGACGGAGAACTTCCCGATCAGCCACTCGAGGAGCTTGGCCATGTCCGCGTGCGTCCCGCCTGAAGGACCGCCCCCGTGCGGGCGCCCCTCCCAGCGGGAAGATACACGCGCTCGGGGACGGCGATACCCCTCGCTCTCAGGGAGAAGGGATCAGCGGGTCGTGCTGGTGCTCGACGACTCCCCGAACATGCCGGTGCCGAAGTGTTGCTTCATGGCCAGCTGGATCGTGATGAACGCACCCAGGAGCAGCAGGGTGGTCACGATGATGAGGGCGTTCCCGAGGCCGTCCCTGGGGGCGGCATCGGCCTCGGGGTCGTGGATCTCGATGTCCCGGTCTCGGTCTCTGCGTGCCATGTCGAGGTCCTTCCTTGGCCGACGCCTCAGGGGTTGGTGACCCGGTCGCCGATCTGGACGGGCTGGGCCTGCATCGTCTGCACGGCCCGCCCGGATGACATCTTCGCCTCGACCTGGGTGATCTCGATCTGCCCCACGTACTTGCCGCCGCGCGACACGGTGTAGTGGAAGCCGATCTTCACGCCGTCTTCGGAGCCGAGCGAGATGACCGCGAGGTTGTTGTCCACGGCCAGGACCCGACCGGTCTGCGCCGGCTGCTCCATCGGGACGTCTGCGCCCTCGGGCAGCATGGCGACCGCGTTCTCGCGGGAGAGCTCGAGGCTGTTGACCCGCTGCTTCAGGCTTTCGACCTGCGACTCGAGGTCCTGCTTCTGTGCGAGGAGGGAGTCCATCTGGACGACCTTCTCGTTGAGCTGCCGGACGGCGGCCTCCTTGGCCGCCTGCGCGGTTCGGACCGCGTCGAGGTTTGTATTGCGCTCCGCCTGCAGGTTCGCCACGAGATCGCGCTGGGACTTGATCGTCTCCTGGGCCTGCTTCAGGGCCAGGGTGGCGCTGGTCAGCTGCTGGCTCGCCTCCTTGTGCTTCTGCGAGAGGACGTCGTTCTGCATGCTGAGCGCCTGGTTCTGGGTCGTGATCCGCTGACTCTGGGCGCTCAGCTCCCGCCACTGCCGGTCGAGGGCGTTCAGCTGGTCCTTCAGGTCCTGGATCTGCTGATCCTTCTCCTTGAGGTCGGCCTTGTGCTTCGTCTCGGCGACGTCGAAGCGGTACTTCCAGTTCTCCTGCTGGCCGAGGAAGTTGGAAGCCGAGGCCAGGAAGGCCCCCGCCAGGATCAGGTTCACGACGATGAGGATCTTCGCGACGGTGCTCATGCGCTGCTCCTCGCGGACCCGCTCGGGGGAACCCGCGTACGTTGACCGCGCCCGAATGCCCGGCGACCACCCTCCCGGATCGCCCATGTCACGCGGGCTTCTGGGTTTATGGCAAAGGCACCCCCGCGAGTCAAAGGTTTTCGCCGGACCTGGGCCGCGCCGGCGGCGCCGCCCCCCCGGCGCCGCGGTCCGAGCGGGGCGACGCCCCCCGCCGAATCGCCCAAACCAGTACCAGGGCGGCACCTAGGAGCCACCAGGGGAGGTCGCCCAGCCGCGTGTAGAGGGTGTTCCGGGCCGGCCCACGAAGCCGTCCACGGGCGTATCCGGGCCGGAACGTCGTCGGGTCGGAACCGGCCGGCTCCGTCACGGTTCCGTCGCGGCCGACGAAGACCCCGTGCCGGCGGCCCAGGGGATCGAAGAAGGCCGTCGGGCCCGTGTTGCCCGCCACGACCACCCGCACGCCCGTCTCCGCGGCCCTCAGGGCCGCCGCTGCGCGGATCTGGGCCCGGAATCCCGTGGGGCCGAACCAGCCGTAGTTCGCGGCGTTGACGAGCACGTCGGCCCCCCGGCGACGCCACGCCCGGCAGCGCGCCGGGAAGAGCAGCTCGAAGCAGAGGACCGTGCCGAAACGGGCCCCGTCCGCGCGGGCGGTGAGCGGAAGCGGGGCCTGGTCCTCGCGCCCGGGGTCGAGCGGCGGGATCACGGAGACGAGGTCCCGGAAGGCCCTCAGCGGCGGGAGGACGTCACCGAGAGGGGTGTATTCGCCGCCGGGGACGAGGAGGCGCTTGTCGTGGCGGCCGAGCAGGAACGCGGGCGTCTCGCCGAGCGGCGGAGGCGGCGGCGGCGCCTCGCCGGAGGGAGGCACGCGGGAGGGATCCACGAGGAAGAGGCTGTCGTGCGTCCCGTAGTCGTAGACGCTCTCGTGGAGCTCGTCGTCGCGCCGGAACTGGTAGATCGCGCCCAGCAGGTAGCGCGTGGAGGGGTCGCCTTCCTCGGCCGCCCTCGCGACGTTCTGGACGATCCGGAGCTCGTTCTCCCACTCGTCCGGAAAGCGGTGCGCGAGCTCGGTGGACACGAACGGCCACGGGACCATCGTTTCCGGCCAGATCACCGCGTCCACGGTCCGGCCGGCGTCCCTCGCATCGGCGATCGCCTGCCTCGTCAGGTCGAGGTGGTCGCGGAAGACGTGCATCGCCGCCTCCGCGGCGTCGGAGTGCTTCAGCGACTGGGGGATGCTCGCCTGGACGGCGACGATCTCGGCGCCCTCGGGCGGTTCGCTCGCGAGCGTCGCGATCCGGACGGCCCCGGAGGCCACGAGCCCCACCCCCACGAGCGCGGGCCACACGAGGCCGAGGGCGGGCCGGGCGGGGACGCTCTCCGGGGCGAAGGCGAGGGCGAGCCGGGGGGCGAGGCGCGCGACGGCGGCGCCCGCGAGCGCCGCGAGGAACGAGAGCGCGTAGGCGCCGAACCACGCGCTCGCCGCGACGAGGTCGGCGCGCAGGGCGCCGGGCCACGCGGCGAACGAGAGCGAGCGCGCCGGCCACGGCATGCCGCCGAACCACACGGTGCGGAGCATCTCCTCGAAGACGAGCACGGTGGGCACGACGAGCAGGTACGGAAGCCGCCGACGGACGAGGAAGCGGATCGCCGCGGCGGCGAACAGCGGGACGAAGGAGAGCACGACGGCCACGACGGCCACGAACACGGGCTGCACCTGCCCCAGCCAGCGCAGCGCCACCGCGAAGTGGAGCAGCCCGTACAGCCACGCCAGGAGCCGCCAGCGGCGCGAGACGCCGCCGCCGATCAGCCACAGGAACGGGACGTCCGCGACGAGGATCAGGATCGGCGCCGGTCCGGGCGGGATCGCGACGACGTCGAGCAGGGCTCCCGCGAGGAAGAGAGGGGGCACGGCGAGGCGCCCCAGCCGGCTCATCGCTCCACCCCATCCACCTCCGCGCCGAGGAGGAACACGTCCACCCGTCGCTCGCCCGCCGGTTCCGGCAGGTCCTCGCCCAGCGCAGCCACCGCCGCCATGCGGGCGGGGCCGAGGGGGTCGCCGGACCCCGCCCAGGGGAGGGCTCTCGCCACGAGGCGCCCTTCCGCGTCGCTCGCGAGCGCGACCGGCCGGAAGCGCCGCCGCGGCATGGGCCGCCCCCACGGCCCCTCGTAGCGCGCGACGAGACGGGGGCGCGGCGCGAAGGGCCGTCCAAGCAACGCATCGAGAGCGGGCACGACCAGCAGCTCGAAGCCCAGGTAGGTGGCGGCCGGGTTTCCGGGCAGGCCGAAGACGAGGCGGCGCGAAGCGCCCTCCCCCCGCCGGCCGAACCACAGCGGCCCGCCGGGCTGCACGGCCCAGCGGTGGAAGACGGCGGCCACGCCCTCCGCCTCCAGCACCCCGGGGACCAGGTCGAGGTCGCCCTGGCTCACCCCGCCGGAGAGCAGGAGGACGTCGGCCTCGGCGAGCCCCCGGCGGACGCCGGCGGCGAGGGCGACCTCGTCGTCGGGGGCGATGCCCAGGTCGAGGACCGCGCCGCCCGCACGCCGGATCTGGGCCTGGAGCATCGGGCCGTTCGAGTTCCGGATACGCCCCGGCGCGGGCCGCTCGTCGAGGTCCACGAGCTCCGTCCCGGTGCCCAGCACGGCGACGACGGGACGACGCGCGACGGCGAGGCGCGCGTGCCCGGCCGAGGCCGCGGCCGAGACGTGACCGGGAAGGAGGCGGGTGCCGCGCCGGACGAGCACGTCGTGGCGGCGTGCGTGGGAGCCCTGCTCCACCACGTAGGGCCGTTCGCCCGCGATGCGCACGACGCGGATGCGGTCGCCGTCGGCGCGCGTCCACTCGACCGGTACGACCCGCTCCGTGCCCGCGGGGAGCGGCGCGCCGGTGTTCACCCAGACGGCCTCGCCCTCCCCCACGTCGCCGCCGGGCGGGTCCCCGGCGGCGAGGCGCCCCGCGAGCCGGAGGTCCGCGCCCTCGCAGGCGCCCGAGGCCCGGACGGCGTACCCGTCCATGGCCGAGCGGCGGAAGGGGGGGGCGTCCTGGTCGGCGGCGACGTCCCGGAGGAGCACGCGCCCGGTCGCCTCGACCAGGGAAACCACCTCCTCGGGCGCGTCGCGCTCCGGGAGCGAAGCGCCGACCCGGGCCAGGGCGTCCTCGACCGACAGCATGGAGCGGGATCGTACCCCGGCGTCCGCGGAGGTAGGATCGCCGTCCCTCCGCGGCGAGATCTTTCCCATGGCGCAGACGATCCCCTCCGAGCCCGACGGGCGTGGCCTCTCCGTCGCCCTCGTCGTCGCGCGCTGGCACGCGGACGTGGTGGATCGCCTGCAGAGCGGCGCGCTCGCCGAGCTCGCGCGCCTCGGCGTCGCCGACGAGGACGTCCTCGTGGTCGAGGTCCCCGGCGCGTACGAACTGCCCCAGGCCGCCACGTGGCTCGCGCGCATGGGCCGCGCCGACGCGATCGTCGTGCTGGGCTGCATCCTGCGCGGCGAGACGCCCCACTTCGACCACATCGCCCGGGCCTGCGTGGACGGATGCCTGGGCGCCGCGCAGGAGACCGGGGTCCCCCTGGGCCTCGGCGTGCTGACCGTGGACACGAAGGAGCAGGCCGAGGCGCGGAGCCGCGCGCCGCGCGGCGGCGTCTCGGAAAAGGGCGGGAACAAGGGCATCGAGGCCGCCGACGCCGCCGTGCGTCTCGCGGCGCTCTACCGCCGCCTCGAAGGGCGCTGACGAGGGGCCCATGCGGGTACGCACGCGCGCGCGGGAGCTGGCGCTCCAGTTCCTCTACCAGTTGGACGTCCAGGGCGACGAGTGCCGGGAGGCCCTCGACGCGTTCCTGCACGACACCCTCGCCGGCAGGCCGGGCGGCGAGGAGGCGATCGTCTGGGCGCGGCGGCTGGTGGACGGCGTGCGCGGCCACCGGCCGGAGATCGACGACCTCCTCGCGAAAGCGGCGCGGAACTGGGGCCTCGGGCGGATGGCCGTGGTCGACCGCAACGCCCTGCGGATCGGCTGCTACGAACTCTTGTGGGAGGACGAGGTTCCCATGAAGGTGGCGATCAACGAAGCCATCGAGCTCGGGAAGCGCTACTCCACGGATGCGTCGGGCGCGTTCATCAACGGCATCCTCGACCGCATCCGCCGCGACAAGGGGCTCTGAATGGGACTCTTCCGGAAGCTGAAGTCCGGACTCTCGAAGACACGGACGCGCCTCGCGGGCGGGATCCGCTCCGTGCTGACGCTCGGCCGGCGGATCGACGAGGCGCTCCTCGAGGAGCTCGAGGAAGCGCTCCTTCTCGGCGACGTGGGACCGCGCGTGACGTCCGAGCTCCTCGACGCGACGCGCGGCGCGTGGAAGAAGGGCGCGTTGAAGCAGGCCGAGGACGTCCTCCCCTTCCTCCAGGCGCAGGTGAGGACACGGCTCGAGCGCGGTGAGACGGAGCTCGCGCGGGCTGCCGCCGGCCCCACGGTCGTCCTCGTCTGCGGCGTGAACGGAAGCGGCAAGACCACGTCGATCGGAAAGCTCACGGCGTGGCTGCGGCGAGAAGGACACACGGTCGTTCTCGGCGCGTCCGACACCTTCCGCGCGGCGGCGGTCGAACAGCTCACCATCTGGAGCCGGCGCAACGACGTGGAGATCGTGAAGCAGGCGACCGGCGCGGACCCGGCCGCCGTCGCGTTCGACGCCGTCGCCGCGGCGAAGGCCCGCGGGCGCGACTACGCGATCATCGACACGGCGGGGAGCCTCCACACGCAGGAGAACCTCATGCAGGAACTCGGCAAGATCCGCCGCTCCGTGGGGAAGGCCTGCGAGGGCGCGCCGCACGAGGTCCTGCTGGTCGTGGACGCGACGACGGGGCAGAACGCCGTGCGGCAGGCCCAGCTGTTCCACGAGGTGGCGAGCGTCACGGGGCTCTTCGTGGCGAAGCTCGACGGCACGGCGAAGGGCGGCGCCGTCCTGGGCATCCAGCGACGCCGTCGGCGTGCCCGTGAAATTCATCGGCGTGGGCGAGAGCATCGAGGACATCCAGCCCTTCGACGCGGGCGCCTTCGCCGAGGCGCTCTTCGCATGACGAACGCCGCGCGGGTCGTCGGAGGGGGCGTGGAACGCACCGCCCGCTCCGGTCCCGCGTCGGTGCTCGCCGTCCTGCTCGCGGCCGCGCTCTTCGCCGACGTCCCCGGTCTGTTCACGCGGGGCGACGTGCTCCGCGGCCCGGTCGTCCTGTTTCTCGCGGCGGCCGCCGCGGCCCTGGGCGCCCTGCTCCCCGCGCGACGGCTCTCCCCGGGGCGGACGGTGCTGCTCCTCCTCCCCCTCGCGATCCCGCTCCTGGGCCTGCTTCCTCCGCGGCCCGACGCGGCGGCGTGGTCGAGGCTCTCGGCCCCCTGGGTGGGCGTCGCGGCCCTCGCGTGGGGGCTCGCCCGCGTCCGCCGCGGCGCGGCCGACGCCGACCGGGCGGGCCGGTGGCTCGTCGTCGCGGGCGCGGGGGTGGGCGTGTGGGTCCTCGTCGACGCGATCCTCCGCGGCGGTGTCGGCGTCGGCCCGTTCGGACGCCCCGGCATCGCCGGCCCCGTGCTCGCCGCGCTCGCCGTCGCCGCCGGCGTGCGGCCGCTCCCCGGCCGGCCCTGGTGGTGGCGCGCGGCGGGTGTCGCCCTTCCCTTGGCCGGCCTCGTCACCACGGGCAGCCGCACGGGGATGGTCGCCTTCGTCCTCGGGCTGCTCCTGGCGGGGGCCCTCGCCGCGAGGGGCCGCGCCGCCCTCCTCCTGCGGGGGGGGCTCGTCGCCACGGCGGCCCTCCTCGTGCTCGTCTTCGCCGCGGCGGCGTCGGGCCGCGGGGACGTGCCGGGCAGCCGCGAGACGGTTCGCGTGCGCACGGGCCTCTGGGCCGGCGCGATCCGGCTCGTGGCCGAGCGCCCGCTCGTCGGCCAGGGCCTCGGCCGGTTCGATCCCGAGATCCTCCGCGTCCGGGACCGGACCGAGGCGCGGATCTCGCGCGGGCGGCGCCCGGGCACGGCGCACGACGACGTCCTGAACGCCGCCGCCGAGGGCGGCGTGCCCGCGGGCCTCCTCCTCCTCGCATGGATCGTCGGGATCCTGCTCGTGGGCCTCGGCGTGACCCGCGGCGAGACGCCGGGGTCCGCGCCCCGGCGCGCGGCGGCCGCCGACGGGGGGCTCGTCGCGACGCTCCTCGTCGCGTCCCTCGGCGAGTGCATCCTCCTCGACCCGGCGGGCACCCTCCTGGTGGCGGTCGGGGCCGCCGGTCTCCTATCCCGCGACGCGCCGAGGCCGGCGCCGCGGGGACTCGTGGCACCGCTGATCGGCCTCGCGCTGGCCGTCCTCGCCCTGGCCTCGGGGAGCGTGCTCGGTCGCGACCTCGTCGCCGACCAGTTCCTCGAGCGCTACCACGGAGCGCTCCGCCACCCCCTGATGCCGGTGGACGCCGTGATGCACGCACGGAACGACCTGGAGAACGGCGCGCTCTCCTGGCGTCCCGACCTCGCCGAGGCGTGGTACCGCCTGGGCGTCCACCACGGGCGCCACGACGCCGAGAAGGCGCGCGAGGCCTACGACCGCGCGCTCGCGATCGACGACGGGATGACGGAAGCGCGCCTCGACCTCTCGAGCATCGCGCTCCTGGAAGGGAAACGAGACGAGGCGCAGCGGATCCTGGAGGAGGCGCGCCGTCACGACCCGACGCGCTTCGAGATCCCCATCCGCATGGGCCACCTGGCGCTCGGAACGGAGCCCGTCCCGGGCGAGCCCCCCGGGGACGACTACCAGCCGATCCGCGCGCTCCGGCACTACAACGAGGCGCGCGCGCTCGATCCCGGCCGGTTCGAGTTGAGGGTCGCCAACGCCCGGCTGGCCCGGCGCGAGGGGGATCTCGCCCGGGCCGGCCGGCTCCTGCAGCAGGCGCTGCAGGAGGTCGCGCCCGCCGCGGCGAAAGCCCTCGCCGCCCCGCCGGCCGACGATCCCCGTCTGCCCGAGGCGGCCGCGCGCGACTGGGTCGTACGGCAGGCGAACACCCTGAACCTCCTCGCCCGCCACCCGGAGACCGCGGAGATCCTCCTCGAGTCGTTCCGCCTCGCCGAGCGCGAGCACGAGGCGCCGGCCGCCTGGGTCGCAGGGCTCCTCGAACTGGCGCTCTCCGTGGACCCGCGCCTCGGCGGGACGGTGCGCAGCGAGGCCGAGCGGTTCCGCTACCTGGGCGGACGGCGGGTGATCGAGGCCCGCGAGGCCGTCGGGGCGACGGGCGCGCGTCCCGACTACTCGAGCGCCGAGCGGGCGCTCGACGCCGCCGCGCTCCGCTGGGCGGGACTGCTCCGGGCGGGGCTGCTGGATCCGGGGAAGCTCCTGGACGACGCCCTGGAGGCGGCGAACGCGCGGGCGTTCCGGGTGGCCTACGCCCGGTTCCGGGCCCTGCTCTCGTGGGCCACGACGCGGCCCGCCGAATCCGGACCGGACGACGCCGCGCGGCTCGACCGTCTCGCCGACCTCTACGTCGAGGCGGCCAAGGCGGCGCGTCGCTTCGACGGCGACCTCTCCACCACGCTCTACGCCCGCGGGCACGCGGCGGCGGGATTCGCGTTCCTCGCCCGGGGCGAGTGGGCGAAGGCGCGGGAGCTGCTCGGCCGCGCGGCGGACGAGGCGCCCGGCGCCGCCGACATCCGACTGGGTCTGGCGCGGGTCGGCGTGGCCGAGGACCGCCTCGACGACGCGGAGACGCGTCTGCTCGAGGCGCTCGACCTCGCGCCCGCCCTCGCGGACCGGCTCCGGACCGACCCGGCCTTCCAGGCGCTGCGCGACCGCCCCCGGGTGGCGGCGGCGCTGCGGTGACGGCCTACGGGAAGCGGGGGTCGTCCACGGCGATCTGGCCGTTGAGGAAGGGGTTCCTCCGGCGCTCCTCGCCGATGGTCGTGTCCTCGCCGTGCCCCGTGTAGACGACCGTGTCGTCGGGGAGGGAGAGGACCGTCTCACGAAGGGTCACGGCGTAGGTGCTGGCGTTGCCGCCCAGGTCCACCCGGCCGATCGACCCCTGGAAGAGGGTGTCGCCGAAGAAGCCCTGGCCGTCGAAGAGGAAGGTCACGCCGCCGGGGGTGTGACCGGGGGTGTGGAGGACGGCGATCGCGCCGTCGCCGAAGGGCAGCGACGTCACTTCGGCGAGGTCGATGTCCACCGTGGGGACCTCGAGCCCGTGAACCCCGAACGCGGCCCCGTGTTGCACGAGAGCGTCGAGGATCGGTTGGTCCGCACGGTGCATCGCAAAGGGGACGCCGAGCGCGCGCTGGACCGGGGCCACGGCCCCTACGTGGTCCAGGTGCGCGTGGGTGGCGAGGATGTACCGGATCCTCGCCCCGGTACGCTCCACGGCGGCGAGGATCCGCTCCGCCTCGGCGCCGGGATCGATCACCACGCCCTCGCTCGTGGCGCGGTCCTTGACGATGCGGCAGTTCTGCTGGAAGGGCCCCACCACGATGCGTTCGACGTCGAGATCCATGGCGCGAGAGTGTGCCATGCCCCGGCGGAGGCGTGTACCGTTGGGCGCGTACGGAGGCAGCGAATGACGGTGGTTGCCCTCGAAGACCTCTACGACAAGGCGCAGGCCGGCGAACGCCTGTCGCCCGAGGAAGGCCTGCGCCTGCTGGAGGACGGCGACCTGCTCGTCCTCGGCTCGCTCGCGGACGCGGCGAGACAGCGCAAGAATCCGGGGCGCGTCGTCACCTACATCGTCGATCGAAATGTCAATTACTCGAACATCTGCGTCACCTACTGCTCCTTCTGCGCCTTCTACCGCACGCCCGGCCACGCGGGGGGCTACACGCAGACCTACGAGCAGATCGGCGAGCGCATCGCCGAGCTCGACGCGCTGGGCGGGCGGCAGGTGCTGCTCCAGGGGGGGCACAACCCCGAGTTGGGCATCGAGTACTACGAGGGCCTCCTCCGCTACCTCCGCGAGCGGTTCCCCCGCGTGAACGTCCACGGGTTCAGCCCGCCCGAGTTCACCTTCTTCGCCGAGACGTTCGGCATGGACAGGAAGGACGTGATCCGGCGGTTCAAGGACGCCGGGCTGGGGTCGATCCCGGGAGGCGGCGCCGAGATCCTGGTGGACGGCGTGCGTCGGAGAATCGCGAATCGCAAGGCGACGACGGACCAGTGGCTCGGCGTGATGGAGGACGCCCACGCGCTGGGGCTTCGCTCGTCGGCGACCATGATGTTCGGCCACGTCGAGACGCTGGCCGACCGCATCGAGCACCTCGTCCGGCTCCGCGGACTGCAGGACCGCACCGGCGGCTTCACGGCCTTCATCGGGTGGACGTACCAGTCCCCCAACACGAAGCTCGAGAAGAAGGTGCCGGCGATGAGCGGCGGGCACGACTACCTCCGAACGCTCGCCGTGGCCCGGTTGATGCTCGACAACTTCGACCACGTGCAGGGCTCGTGGGTCACGCAGGGGCCGAAGATCGGGCAGCTCTCGCTATCGTTCGGTGCGGACGACCTGGGCGGCACGATGATGGAGGAGAACGTCGTCTCCGCGGCGGGCGCGTCCTTCTGCATGCCGATCGATACGATCGAGCACCTGATCCGCGACGCCGGGTACGAGCCCCGTCGCCGCACGACGCACTACGAGGTCCTGGAGCCCGAGGAGGTCCCGGCGTGACGGCTCTTCCCCCCGCCCACCGCGAGGCGATCGACGAAGCCGAGGAGCTCGCCCGCCTGCGCGTCTGCGACGACCTCGCCGACATCGGCGCGAGGGTCGTCTGCGGCGAACGACTCTCCTTCGAGGACGGCCTGCGCCTCTACGAGCATCCCGACGTGCTCGCCGTGGGTCGCATGGCCGACTGGGTCCGCCGCCGGCTGAACGGCGACGTCGTCTGGTACAACGTCAACCGCCACATCAACCCCACGAACGTGTGCATGCAGGGATGCGCGTTCTGCGCGTTCGGCATCAAGGGCAACAACCCCGACACGTGGGAGATGACGCACGAGGAGGTCTGGCAGCGCGCCGCAGAGTGCGCGGCCCACGGGGCGACCGAGATCCACGTCGTCGCGGGGCTCCACCCCCACTACGACCTCGCCTGGTACGAGACCTGCTTCCGCGGGCTGAAGGAACGCTTCCCCGAGGTCCACCTGAAGACGCTGACGGCGGTGGAGATCGCCTACTTCGCCGAGGAGGAGGGGCTGAGCCACCGCGAGGTGCTGGAGCGCCTGCGCGCCGCGGGACTCGACAGCATGCCGGGCGGGGGCGCCGAGATCTTCCACCCCGAGGTGCGCGAGCAGATCTGCGACAACAAGTGCAACGCGGACGAGTGGATCGAGATCCACCGGACGGCGCACGCGATGGGCATCCGCACGAACGCCACCATGCTCTACGGCCACATCGAGCGGGCCGAGCACCGCGTGGACCACGTGCTGCGCCTGCGCGACCTTCAGGACGAGACCGGCGGCTTCCAGACCTTCATCCCCCTCGCCTTCCACCCCGAGAACACGGCCCTGGACCACCTCCCCGGCCCCTCGGGGCGGCTCGACCTGAAGGTGATGGCCGTCTCCCGGCTGCTGCTCGACAACGTGCCGCACCTGAAGGCCTACTGGATCATGCTGGGCACGAAGATGGCCCAGGTGGCCCTCTCCTTCGGCGCGGACGACCTCGACGGCACGGTGGTCGAGGAGCGCATCGTCCACATGGCCGGCGCGACGAGCCCCCAGTCGCTGAGCGCGGGCCAGCTCCGCGCCCTGATCGAGGAAGCCGGCCGCACCCCGAAGGAGCGCGACACCCTCTACCACGAGGTCCACCGCGAGTAGGGAGGATCAGAGCGGGGGCGGCGGCGGCGGGACGGGCTCCCGGCCGAGGTGGCGGAGGATCTTCACGAGGAACGCCACCACGACGAGCATCACGAGCACGCCGCCCACGCGGATCCAGGGACCGACGTCGGCGCTGTCGAGGATCCGCTTGATGTAGTCCCCGAACGCCGCGTAGGCGAGGGCGACCAGCGTTCCGGCCATCGACACGACGAGGAAGACCGTGCGTCGCTTCAGGCCAATCACCCGGCCGACGAAGCAACCGCCGAGCTGCCCGGAGCCGGGCGCGGGGAGCAGGACGAAGAGGATGACACCCACGCCGGCGAGGCGGCGGATCCACTTGTGGGTCTCGAGCGCGGTCATCGCGTTCAGGCGCGCGCGGTAGAGGTACGGCCCGATGACGGGCACGCGCTCCAGGAGGTACAGGTTGTAGGCGTAGAGGAACGCGGCGGCGATGTTCAGGTAGATGAGCCAGACGGCGATCTGCCAGGTGCCCAACTGGAGGTGGAACGTCATGTCCACCAGGGGGATCCGCAGCCCCGAGCCCACGGCCGCCGGGGCCAGGATCACCGTGGTGCCCAGAGCGAAGAGGCTGGCCAGCGAGATCACGAGGAGTTCGAGACCGATCCTGCCGTCCAGGACCCAGAACCCCGTGATCAGGAGCCCGGTCACCACGAAGGGGCCCAGGAGGAGGAGCGTCCGCCGGGAGAACCGCCGGCTCCTCGCCAGGAACCGGGGCCAGGCCCGCCGCCGCCCGGTCGTGGCCGGCTTGGAGGAGGTAGTGGACGGCGGGATGGCGGGTGACTCCAAATCCCCCTCTCGAGACGAGGAGGGGCCCGGGGGCAGTGTAGCCCCCCTCGCGGACCACGCGGCACGGTGGCGGGTCCCGGTATGGTCCCCGAGGATGGACCTCTCCGTCGTCGTCCTCTCCTGGAACACGCGGGCGCTGACGCTCCGGGCGCTGGCGGCGGCCCGGTCGGGAGCGGAAGGCCTCGCCTTCGAGGTCCTCTGCGTGGACAACGCGAGCGAGGACGGCACCGCCGAGGCGGTGGCGGCGCTCCCCCACGTCCGCTGCATCCGGAACGAGCGGAACCTGGGCTTCGCGGCGGGGAACAACCGCGCCATGCCCCACGCGCGGGGCCGGCACGTCTGTTTCCTGAACAGCGACGCCGCCCCGCGCCCGGGGAGCCTTGCCCACCTCGTCCGCTACCTCGACGCGCACCCGGAGGCGGGCCTCGTCGCGCCGCGCCTCGTGGGCGCCGACGGACGGACGCAGAGGGCCGCCCGGGGTGCGGCGTCGCCGTGGGCCTTCCTCCACCGCTACACGCCGCTCCGCTACTCGCCCGTCGGGCGGCGGGCGGCGAAGGCGTGGACCCGCGGCGTGGAGGCCGCCTCCCCCACCGAGGTCGCGTCGCTCTCCGGGGCGTGCCTCGTGGCGCCGCGGGATCTCCTGGTCCGGCTCGGCGGGTTCGACCAGGGCTACCCGTTCTACTTCGAGGACCTCGACCTCTGCCGCCGCGTCGCCGCCCTCGGACGCCGGATCGTGTACGTGCCCGACGGCCCGCCCGTGGATCACGCGGGCGGGGCGGCGACGGCGGCGCGCGGCGGTCCGCCGCGACGCGAGCTCCTGGAGGGGCTCGTGCGCTACGCCCGCACGGCGTGGGGGGAACGCGCAGGCCGCCGCTTCGCCCTGGCGGTCGTGCCCGGCGCGCTCGCCCTGGCGATGCTGGAGCCGCCGCGCCTCTTCGTCGCCGCCGCGCGCCGGGCCGTCGCCGGGGACGGGCCCGGCGCGGCGAAGGCCCTCCGCTCCGCCCTTTCGTGGTTGCGGCTCCTCGAGCGGGACGGGATGGAACTGCTCCGCCTGCTCGCGCGGGAACGCGGGGAGACGGGGGATTCGGGGTAGGTTGCTGCGCGACCCGGGAGGGATCGTGCGGCACGTCCTCAGCACCTTCGGCACGCGCCCCGAGGCGATCAAGATGGCGCCGGTCGTGGCCGCCGTGGCCGCACGTCGCGATGCGCTCAAGGGAAGGGTCTGCGTCACCGCGCAGCACCGGGGGCTGCTGGACCAGGTGCTCGCGCTCTTCGGCGTCGTGCCGGACGTGGACCTCGACCTCATGCGCCACGACCAGCAGCTCGCCGACCTCACCGCCCGGGTCCTCGAGCGGATGACGGAGACGATCCGGACGGAGCGCGTGGACGCGGTGCTCGTCCATGGGGACACGACCACCGCGATGGCGACGACGCTGGCGGCGTTCTATCTGGGCGTGCCCGTCGGCCACGTGGAGGCGGGCCTGAGGAGCGGACGGATGGACGCCCCGTTCCCCGAGGAGATGAACCGGGTCGTCATCGACCGGCTCGCGCGGTGGCGGTTCGCCCCGACGCCGAGGGCCGCCGCGCACCTCGCCGCGGAGGGCGTGGATCCAGCGACCGTCCACGTGACCGGCAACACGGCCATCGACGCGCTCTTCGACGTCCGGGACCGGCTGGACGACCTGAAGGTCCCCATCCGGGACCGGCTGGGGGAGCCGAGGCGACTGGTGCTGATCACCGCCCACCGCCGCGAGTCCTTCGGCGCCCCTCTCGCCGAGGCGTTCGACGCGATCGCCGACGTGGCGCGCCGCCACCCCGACGTGGTCTTCGTCTACCCCGTCCACCCGAACCCGAACGTGCTGCAGCCGGCCCGGGAGCGGCTGGACGCGCCGAACGTCCGCCTGATCGAGCCGGTCAGCTACGCCGAGTTGGTGTGGCTCCTCGACCGCGCCTCTCTCGTGCTGACCGACTCGGGCGGCATCCAGGAGGAGGGCGCCACGCTGGGCCGACCGCTCCTCGTGCTCCGGGAGGTGACGGAGCGGCCCGAGCTCGTGGAGGCGGGCGCGGGCCTGCTGGTCGGGACGGACGGGGGCCGGATCGTCGAGGAGGCCTGCCGGCTCCTCGACGACGCGGACGCCGCGGCAGCGATGGCGCGCCCGCGCCTCCTCTTCGGCGACGGCCGGGCTGCGGCGCGGATCGCGGACGTGCTCGCGGGACGGGACGTGCCGGACTGGGCGCCGGAGCCCCGCGCGTGACCCGCCGCCTCTGGGTCCTGCTCCCGGCCTTCGAGGAGGCCGTGAGCCTGCCGCCGCTGCTCGCGGACCTGGCGCGGACCCTCGCCGCGTGGCCCACGGCCCCGCCGACGACCGTCGTGCTCGTGGATGACGGCTCCCGGGACGGCACGGGCGAGGCGGCGCGGGGCGCGCGCGGGGACCTGGACCTCGTCCTGCTCGTCCACGATCGCAACCGGGGCCTCGGTCGGGCCGTGAAGACGGGCGTCGAGCACGTGCTCCTGCACGCGGGCGAGGACGACCTGCTGGCCAGCATGGACGCCGACCACACCCACCCGCCGGAGCTCCTCCCGACGATGGTCGAGCGGGTCGAACGGGGCGCGGACCTCGTGATCGCCTCCCGTTTCCAGGCCGGCGCCGAGGTGCGGGGGCTCGACGCCTTCCGCAAGGGGGTGAGTCTCCTGGCGTCCGGGCTCCTGCGCGTCCTGTTCCCCGGCGCCCGCGACTACACCTGCGGCTACCGCGTCTACCGCGTGGACCTTCTCCGGTGGGCGCGTCGGCGCTACGGCCGCGCCTTCCTCAACCAGGACGGCTTCTCGGTGATGGTCGATCTCCTCCTGAAACTCCGCCGCAAGGCCCGACGGATCGAGGAGGTGCCGCTCGTCCTCCGCTACGACCGCAAGCGGAGCGCTTCGAAGATGAAGATCGTGCAGACGGCGCTCGTGACCTTGCGACTTCTCGGCCGGCGGTACCGTGGCGACTTCTCTTGAAGTCCACGAAGCCACCGTATAGTCCTCCGCCATGGGCAAGGACAAGCGCAAGCGCAAGATGAAGAAGAGCGCGAGGCGACCGCTCGCCGAGCGAGCGGACCGCTACGACCTCTACCAGAGGGCCGTGCAGGAGCCCTCCTGCGAAGTCGAGTTCTTCGACAAGGCCTACAAGGAGATCCGGGGGCGCAAGCCCGTCGTGCTGCGGGAGGACTTCTGCGGCACGTTCGCCGTGAGCTGCGAGTGGGTGAAGAAGCGGGGCCGCCGGGCGATCTCCGTGGACATCGATCCGGAGCCCCTCGCGTGGGGCCGCGAGCACAACCTGGAGGCCCTGCCCGCCGGGGCCCGCTCCCGTCTGACGGTGCGCCAGCAGGACGTCCGAACCGTGGACGACGAGAAGGCCGACGTCCTCTGCGCGGAGAACTTCAGCTACTGGATCTTCAAGACGCGGGAGGAACTCCGCCACTACTTCGAGATCGCCCGCCGGAACCTGAAGGCCGACGGCGTCTTCGTGCTCGACATGATGGGCGGCGGGGAGTGCTTCGTGGAGGAGTCGCCCGACCGGCGCAAGCTGAACGGCTTCCACTACCTGTGGGAGATGACGTCCTTCGACCCGTTCACGCACCTCGCGACGCACACGATCTCCTTCGAGTTCAAGGACGGCAGCCGGATGGACCGCGCGTTCGAGTACAGCTGGCGCTTCTGGTCCATCCCGGAGGTCCTCGAGATCCTCGCGGAGGCGGGCTTCGTCCGGACCCACGTGTACTGGGAGGGCGAGGACGAGGACGGCGAGGGCAACGGCGAGTGGGAGCGGGCGGACAAGGGCACCTGCGACCCCTCCTGGATCACCTACATCGTCGCGGAAGCGTAGAAGCTGCGGACGAGGTAGGCGGCGCCGAACGCCACCAGCAGCGCGAAGACGAGCCGGCGGAACCGCTCGGCATCGAGCCTCCGACCGAGCACCGTGCCGATCCACAGTCCGGCCGCGAGCGCCGGCAGGGCCCACGCCTCGAGGCGGAGGACCTGCCCCGAGAACAGGCCGTTCAGCCGGAGCAGCACGAGTTGGATCCCGGTGTTGAAGAGGAAGCAGAGCTGGAGGTTCGCCCGGAAGGACCCGGGCGACCACCCGCGGGCCGCGGCGTAGACGATCAGGGGAGGACCGCCCGTGTTGAAGGCACCGCCCAGGACGCCTCCGAGCGTGCCCGCCACGGTCCCCCAGGCGCGTGAGGGACTTCGCACTGCGGCGACCGGCGAACCCCGGCGACCGGCGAGCGACCGCAGGCCGTACGCGAGGAGGACCGCGCCGAGCGCCGCCTCCACCCACCGGGCGGCGATCGTGACGAGCCCGAGCACGCCCAACGGCGAACCGATCGCTTCCCCCAGCAGGACGGGGAACACCTCCCTCACCACGAGGTGACGGCGCCAGCGGACGAGCACGAACACGGACGCGAGGAGGGCGAGTCCGGCGACCACGGGCACGGCGAGCCGGACGCCGAGCGCCGCGGGCAGGATGGCCATCGAGACGAGGCCGAACCCGATCCCCGTGGCCCCCTGCGAGACCCCGCCGAGAAGGATCGCGAGCAGGACGAGCGGCAGGTGCTCCACGCGGGGGCTACGGGCCGAGGAGGCCCGGCGATCTCGCTCTCTTCATGGTGGCGATCCCGGCGCGCGTCAGAAGTGCACCCCGAGACCGAATCCGAACCACGGACCGTACTCCACGTGGATGTGGTTCGGCATGTCCTGGTTGTCGCGCCAGTCCGTGCGGCGCCAGCCGGTCTCGAAGATGAGGTTCCAGCAGGGATTGGGCTCGTACTTCAGGCGGAGACGGCCCTCGAGGATGTCCATCCGGTTGCTGTCACCCAGGACGAAGGCCAGGGTTTGCGACGCCCGGGCCTCCACGACGAAGCGGGAGGATCCGCCCGGCCGCCACGCCACGCCGAGGTCGAGGTGGGGGCCGCCGTGCATGTACGAGCGGTCGGTGTCGCGGAAGTTCGAGCCCGTCGTCTGGTAGTTCACGTCGAGCGCGGTGACGCCCACGCCGGGCTTCACCACCAGGCGCTCGCACCCCCAGAGGGGCACGTCGATGCGGTAGCGGTACCCCAGGCGGTAGGTCCCGATCCAGGAGTCGCTCTCGAACGTCGTCCCCGCGGGGAACGCGTCCCCCTGGGAGACGAGGTCCCGGGCGAGCACGCTCTCCCCCCCGAGCAGCATCAGGTCCCACTCGAACGCGATCTCGTGGCGGCGCCAGGTCGTGGCGGCCGCGATGCCCAGCTCCGTGGTCGTCCCGACGCCCAGCTCGTCGAACGTGGGCCGCCGCGAGGACGAGGTCCCGGGCTCGCCGCCGCGCGGCGTCTGGAGGAAGCCGTCCGAGGGCCCGATGCGCCAGTAGGCCTCGACGTCGAGGTGGACGCAGGGGGAAGGGCAGTCCAGCCGGGCCGCAGCCGGAAGGCCCTGCCGCACGAGCGGCGTGTCCTCCGGAGCCGCGAGGGCGCGCGCGGCCCCGGCGGCGGACAGGAAGAGGCAGAGCAACCCGGGCGCCAGTCGTCGCATCGTCGTCCCTCCGTTGGCCTGCTAACGGTACCCGGGCCGGACCCCGCGCTCCAAGCGCGCGCCGGAAGGACTCCGGCGGCGAGGGAGGGGCGGAGCGACCGCTGGATACACTCGCCCTTCCACCCCCGACTGGAGGTCGCGATGTCGAGCCCCGTCCACGAGCCCCACAAGGTCAAGACCGTCCGCCGCACGAACTTCCCGACGCTGGAGCAGCGCAAGCGCAACCTCATCGACGCGCACTTCAACGTCCTGAAGCTGACCCCTTCCCAGGTCACGTTCGACATGGACTCGTGGGGCAGCGGCGCCGTCAGCCAGGAGCAGCTCGCCGGCTTCCTCGTCGGGGACGAAGCCTACGCCGGGGCGCGGAACTTCGACGCGCTGCGGGACGCCATCGAAGAGGTTTTCGGCCACACGAAGGTGTGTCCGACGCACAACCTGCTCGGCTGCATCAAGCTCGTCGTAGCGACGATGGTGCCCGATGCGAGCCACTTCCCCAGCAACGCGCTCGTCATCCGGGACGTCCTCGTCCCGCGCGGGCTCGAGGTGCCCGACGTACGCGACAAGGAGGAGAAGGTCTTCACAGGGAACATCGACCTCGCGATGCTGGAGGCGCAGGTCCGAGACGGCAAGGACGCCCTCATCTACGTCGAGACGTTCGCCGACGCGCACCACCCGATCTCCATCGCGAACCTGAAGGCGACCCGCGCGGTGGCCGACCGGTACGGCCTGCCCCTGGTCCTCGACGGCTCCCGCATCGTCGAGAACGCCTGGTACGTGCAGAGACTCGAGCCCGGGCAGCAGGGCCGGCCCATCGCGGAAATCGTCCACGACCTGGCCTCCTCCGCCGACGTGCTGCAGGTGGATGGCGCCGAGGACCCGAAGAGCAACGTGGGCGCCTTCCTGGCCACGCGTGACGACGCGACCTACGAGCGCTTCATGAACGAGGTCGTGGTGTACGAGGGACTGCACACCTACGGCGGCATGGCCGGCCGCACCATGGAGGTCCTCGCCCGGGGCCTCAGGGAGATGACGAACGAAGCCGAGGTGGCGTGGATCATGCACCAGGCGGAGCGCTTCACGCAGCGCCTGAGGGAGGGCGGCGTCCCGCTGGACCGCGGTTGCGACGGGGCCTACATCCTCGCGGACGAGTTCCTCCCCCACGTGGACAAGCACCGCAAGGACACGATCTCCTGCGCGCTCTACCTCACGTCCGGGATCCGGGCCGTCGCCACGGGGATGCTGAACCGGGACGCGATCCTGCCCGTGCAGATCCCGCGCCTCGCGATGACGAACCAGCAGCTCGACCAGGTCGCCGACGCGATCATCCACCTGTACGACCAGCGCGACTGCATCCCGGCGCTCGAGCCCACCGGCGAGACGACCTGGCGCGACCAGATGCGCTACCGCTGGGTGCTCCCGAAGCTCGACACCTTCGATCTCGACTGCGCGCCCTACGTGATCCACACCATCGAGAAGGTCGGCGTGCTCTCCAAGCCCGAGCGCCGCCAGGCGATGGAAGAGGCGGGCTACAACACCTTCCTGCTCCGCAGCGCCGACGTCACCATCGACCTGCTGACCGACTCGGGCACCGCGGCGATGAGCACGGACCAGTGGGCCGCCTACGAGGCCGCCCGCCCGGCCAGCTCGACCACCGAAGAGTACAAGCGCTTCGTGGACGTCGTACGCGACACGTTCGGGTACCAGTACGTCCTGCCGACGCACCAGGGCCGCGCCGCCGAGCACATCCTGAGCCAGGTCTGCATCCATCCGGGACAGCTCGTACCGGGCAACATGTACTTCACCACGACGAAACTGCACCAGGAGATGGCGGGCGGCGTCTTCGCCGACGTGATCGTCGACGAGGCCCACGAACCCGCCAACGACTTCCGCTGGAAGGGCAACATCGACCTCGGCAAGCTGGAGCGCCTGATCGACGAGAACGGCGCGGAGCGTATCGCGTACGTCTCCTTCGAGCACTCCGTGAACATGGCGGGCGGCCAGCCGGTCAGCATGGACAACATGCGCGACGTCCACGCCCTCTGCCGCAAGCACGGCATCGCGGTGTACTTCGACAGCACGCGCGTGGCCGAGAACGCGTGCATGATCCAGATGTTCGACCCCGACTACGCGCACGTCCCGGTGAAGGACATCATCCTGGAGATGATGCTCTACGGCGACGGCTGCACGGTGTCGGGAAAGAAGGACTTCCTGATCAACATGGGCGGCGTCCTCGCGTTCCGCGACGACGCGGCACTCGCAGCCAAGGCCGAGGAGATGCTGCGGATCTACGAGGGGAACGTCACCGACGGCGGTCTCCCCGCGGCCGACCTCGCGGCGATCGCCCAGGGCGTGCGCGAGATGGTGGACGACCGCTACATCCGTGCGCGCGTCAAGCAGACCGCCTTCCTCGGGGAGTTGCTCGAAGCGGCCGGCGTGCCGATCGTGCGGCCGTCGGGCTCCCACGCGATCTTCCTGGACGCCAAGCGCTTCCTCCCGCACGTGGACCAGGACGAGTTCCCGGCGCAGCGGCTGGCCTCCGAGATCTACGTGGAGACGGGCGTGCGCTCGATGGAGCGCGGCAACGTCTCGAAGGGGCGGGATCCGAACACGGGCGAGAATTACCGCCCGTCGCTGGAGTTGGTCCGGCTGACGATCCCGCGCCGCGTCTACACCAACGACCACATGCGCGCGGTGGCGGACGGCATCATCCGGGTCTGGGAGCGCAGGGACGCGATCAAGGGCCTGAAATTCGTCTACGAGCCCAAGAAGCTCCGGTTCTTCCAGGGGCGGTTCGAGCCGCTGGAGGGCGCGCTGGCCCGGGCGTAGGGCGGCGCGGCGTCCTCAGGGACGACGGGCGCGCTGCGCCTCGTAGAGGGACGGGGGGGCGAGGGCTCCGGCCCTCCCCCGGCCCTCGACGAAGTCCTCGGGCGCGGACCCCTCGCCCGCGGAACCGTTGATCGACGTCTGCACCTCGAGGTCCTTCCCCGTCCCGATGACGTAGCCCCAACCGTACTGGCGCGAACGGACGACCCCGGTGCCGGTGACGTTCCAGAAGACACAACGGGTGGCCGTGAGGCCCGCGCCCGTGGACCAGTCGTGGCGGTTCTCCGCGGCCCATCCGTCGTCCACGCGGCAGCCGTCCACGAGGCACGCCGTGGCCAGCGAGTGGTGGTACTCGGAGAGGCCGGCCTGGCCGATCGCCGGCAGCATCGGCACGGCAATCGCGAAACCCTCCGACGTGCGGCACCGGAGCCACACGCATGCCCGTCGTCCCGAATCCCCAGTTCTGGATGAAGTTGTGGCGACCGGCGCGGCCGACGCAATCGCGGGTCAGGACGTCCGTCGCCTGCAGCACCTCGAACAGGTAGCCGTTGCCGCCGCCGCCCCGGTGCTCCGCGACGCCATCGTGCTAGTCGGCCACCGTGACGCGCTTCGACCGCTCCACGAGGATGCCGCCGCTCTGGAGGTGGGTTCCCGCGCCGTCCCCGGAGGCGGGCCCCGCGGGCGAGGGGAAGTGGCCACGCGTTCGCGCACCCGTTCTTCACGCCGAGGAGGCGGGACGTGGACCCGCTCCTTCGCCCACGCGTCCTCCTCCGACGGCGTTCGACGGGCCCGAGGTGCTCACGCCGACCTCTTCGGAAGCCGCCGGTCCGCAGCGCAGGCTGGCCCCGTCGCGGACCTGCGCGGGATAGCGGATCGGCACGTCGAGCGGTCACCTCGGGCGGCCCCGCGTCCACCGCGACGACCGTCCGGCGAAAGAACGGCTGCCACGTCCCGTTGAAGGCCTGCCACGTCCCCGTCATGCCGTGCTCGGCGACCCAGGCGTCGGTCACGACGGCGCCCAGGGCGACATCGTCGCCCGGCGAGAAGCCCGAGGCGTCCTCGACCTCGACCTCGAACTGCCGCGCCGCGGCGTCGGCGACGAGGGGCGTCTCGAGGTCGGTGCCGAGCGACCCGCGGAAGGTGAGGTGCGCCCGGCACGTCATGTCCGAGGAACGCGTGAAGAAGAGTCGGCTTGCGCCCGGGCCCTCCCCCCGAAGGACGACGCGGGCGTGCCGGACCTCGAGCAGGCCGTCGATGCGGTAGAGGCCCGCCGGCACCTGGACGACGACCGGCGGCATCGTCGAGCGCGGCCTGGAAGGCGGCCGTGGCGTCCGTGGCACCCGTCGGATCGGCGCCGTGGTCGACGACGACGTCGAGGAGGGTCCCCGGCGAGGTCCGCTCGCCAGGTCGCCGCCGGCGTAGCCGGCGTACGAGAAGTCGGGGAGGATACGGCCCGCGTCCTCGTCGGCGGGCGTCCAATCCGCGGGGAAGAGGAGGCTGCGCCACGGACCGACCGCGGGCGAGGACCCTCCATCCCCGCCCCCTCCGCAGGCGAAGAGCGCGAGGGGGAGGAGAGCGAAGGCGGCGTGGCGCACGGTGAGGCTGCGTTGTACCCTCGGTGGCCCGGTTCGGGGACGACGAGCGTAGGAGAAGCCGAGTGAAGGTGGTGCTGGTCGGAGCGCGCGAGGGGTTGGCTTCGCCCACATCGTCGTGGATCACCTGGAGCACGACTCCCCGCACGCGGTGGTCGGGTTCCTCGACGAAACCCCCGGCTTCGAGGGCCGGCGTGCCTTCGGCCGACCGATCTTCGGGCCGCCGTCCGCGAGGTCGACCGCGCCCTGGCGGCGGGAGCGGAGGGCGCGTTCATTGCGATCGGCGACGGCGCGGCGCGGGCCCGCATCGCCCCGATCCTCCGCGACGCGGGCCTGCGGTTCGTCTCGATCGTCGCTCCGGGCGTGCCGACGCCGTGGGCACACGGTTGCCCGGTGGCTCGGATAGCGTGGCGCTCACGAGCGACCTTCCTGCAGCCCTCGCCGGTCTCTCGCTGCCTGATGCCGAGACGTCGCCGCCGCCCACGGCCGCCCTACCCGGCGGGCAGATCTGGCACGACTATGTCGAGACCCGGAACGGCCGCATGCACCTGCGCCGCGCCGGGGCAGACGGCAAGCCGATCCTGGTCATTCCGACCGGTGGCGGATCCTCGGCACAGTTCGCACCCGTTATCTCGGGGTTGTCGAACGGTCGCCAGGTCTTTGCTGTCGACTATCTCGGCAACGGGCTGTCCGACAAGTCCGCCGGTAAGGTCTCGATCGAGACGTTGGCCGACGACATGAGCGCATTGCTCGACGCCATGGACCTGCAACAGGTCGACGTCTGGGGCTCGCATACCGGAGCGCTCGTCGCTCTCGAGCTCGCTGTCATCGCTCCACAGCGCGTCGGGCGGCTGGTCATGGAAGGGCCGGTCTTCATCTCGCAGGATTTCCAGGACGACCTGCTCGCCAATTACTTCCCCGCCATAAGGGCCGGACAAATGGGGCCTGCACCTGCCGCTCGTGTGGAATTGGCGGCGCGACCTCTTCATGTTCTGGCCGTGGTACCGCGTCGACCGGGAC
>CAVYXV010000003.1:0-5531 GCA_963772585.1 uncultured Planctomycetota bacterium | reverse complement strand
TCCCTCTGGACGGCGTTGTCCTTCGGGCACCAGAACCACGCGAGGACCGAGTGGTCGGCCCGGGGGAAGTAGAGGACGAATGCCGTCAGGTCCTCGGTGCTGGCGAGATCCAGTCCTCCGAAGCACTCCTCCCCCTCGAGGTCCTCGGCGAGCTGCTGCCAGGTCCGCGTCCCCCGGCACGCGTCCCAGCGGGCCATGTCGAACCAGGCGACGTCGGCATTCGTGCGGATGTTGAGGTGGAGCCGCAGGAAGGTGTTGAGGTAGGCGGGCGTCTCCTTCGCCAGCGCGCACTCGCGCTCGAGGTACTCGCGCTTCAGCGACACCCCCAGGTTCGGGTTGGCCTTCGCCCACACGTCCGGGTCCTCCCAGTCATCCTCGGACGTCGCCTCGAAGATCACGGGGAGGAACGAGGGGTCGGAGACCACGCCGTCCCGGACCTTCGACGCGTGGGCGTGCTTCTCGTTGCAGATCGACTCCCGCTCGTAGTCCGAGGTCGTGATGTGGACGACGAGCGGCTGGCGCCGGGACCCCGTGCCGGTCTGCAGCACGTCGACCAGGTCGCGCGTCGGGTGAGGACCCCGACGGCGTCGAGGTGACGCGAGAGGTAGAGGAAGGCCTGGCGCGCCTCGGGCGTGAGCCACTTGGGAGCCTTCGGCCGGGAGGGCTCGGGCTTCGGCTCGCCCGGGCGCGCGTCGCCGCGCCACGAGCCGCGAAGCTGCAGCACGCGCGTCGGGGTCGGGGAGGGACCGCGCCTACCCACCGGCCACCTCCACGGGGGCCTCGAACTCGACCGGGAGCCCGAGCTCGCGGGCGATCTCGATCTCCGCGGCGACGCCGACGCTCTCATCCCACCCGTCGAGGGCGAGGACCACGAGCCGCGACGAGACCCCCAGCATGTCCCGGTTGTGCTCGGCCCAGAACGGCCAGTCGCTGGGGAGACCGAGCTCGCCGAGGGGGTGGCTGTGCACGATCGGGCTGTAGACGAGCCGGCCCTCGCGCATGAGACGCACCGCGTGCCAGCACGCCTGCTGGTAGCGCGTCGCCCGCACGGCGGGGTCGGGGTGGCTGTACGGAGAGGCGAGGTAGATCACGACCGGATCCTCTCGGCCTTCCGACCCGTGAGGTGCTCCCAGCGCGTCGTAATCACGTCGCAGTACGCCGGGTCGATCTCCATCAGGAACGCACGGCGGTTCGCCTGCTCGCACGCAATCAGCGTCGAGCCGGACCCGCCGAAGAGGTCCAGCACGTTCTCCCCGGGCCTGGACGAGTACGCGAGCGCGCGCGCGGCGAGCTCGACAGGCTTCTCGGTCAGGTGAACCATGGACTGCGGGTTCACCTTCTTGATCGGCCAGAGGTCGGGCACGTTCTTCGGGCCGAAGAAACGGTGCGCGGCGCCTTCCTTCCAGCAGTAGAAACACCACTCGTGCGCACCCATGAAGTCCTTGCGGGTGAGCACGGGGTGCTGCTTGTCCCAGATGATGGTCTGGGAGAAGTAGAGCCCCGAGGCCTTGAGCGCCGGCGGGTAGTTCGCGACGTTCGCGTAGCCGCCCCAGATGTAGGCCGCGTGACCGGGGAGCAGCACGCGCGACAGGTTCCCGAACCACGCGAGGAGGAGTGCCGCGAACTCCTCGTCCGTCACGAAGTCGTTCTGGAGCGGCCGGTCCTTCGCCCGCATCTTCGCGTGCGTCGGCTTCGACTTCCCCGGGTGGCGCGCGAGGTCGAGCGCCTGGTGGTGGCGCTTCTCGGGCGCCGTGAACGAGGAGAGCCCGGCCCGGATCGCGTTGTTCGAGCGCGGCTCGACCTTCACGTTGTACGGAGGGTCGGTGTTCACCAGGTGGATCGGGGCGCCGTCGAGGAGGCGGTCGAGGTCGGAGGCGCTCCCCGAGTCGCCGCAGATCAGCCGGTGGTTCCCGAGGACGATCAGGTCGCCCGGCTTCGTGACCGGGTCCTCGGGGGGCTCGGGCGCCTCGTCCTCGACGAGGCTCTCGGGGGCGGCCGGGAAGAGCTTCTCGAGGTCGGTCCGGAGATCCATGAAGCGGAGCGCCTCGGCGAGGTCCGGGAAGAGGGCGGCCACCTCGTCCACGACCCCCAGCGCGTCGGGGGTCCACTCGCCGGCGATCCGGGGGCTGTTGAGCGCGACGTTGAGCGCCTTCTCCTCCCCCTCCGGGAGGTCCACGACGACGACGTCGGTCTCCGTGACGCCCCGGGCCTGGAGGACCTTGAGGCGCTGGTGGCCCCCCACGACGTGGCCCGTCCGCCGGTTCCAGACCACGGGCTCGACCAGCCCGAACCGATCGACCGACGCCCCGAGGCCGGCGAGGGCGTCCTCGGAGATCTGCCGGGGGTTGTAGGGCGCGGGGGCCAGGTCGGCGACCGCCATGGTCTCCAGGTGGACCCGGCCGGCGGCGCCCTCAGGGGGCGGGGCCGGGGCCTTCCGCGGCCGGCGGGTGCGGGTCGAGCTACGGCTCATCGGCTACCTCCAGGGGGCGCCCACGGGCGCGACGTGGGCCCGGCCGGGCGCCCGGCGGGGGCGTCCGGGAGCGTGGGTCGGGGGGCGGGACGGGCGCGACAGGGGCGCCCTGCGGGGCCCCGTCGGCGTGACCGGAATCGCATAGGCCTTTGGGCCTGTTCCCGGGCGTCGAAGCCCAGGAATCCGGGCTCCGGGGGCGAGGGGGCCCCACGCGGAAAGGTGGAAACCCGTGAAAAAAGACGCACCCCCACGCGCCCGCTCTGGGGCTGATCCGATCCAGAGTCGGCCTCCCCCCCTCGGCCCTCGCAGGTGGCGGTCCAGTCGCGCGCTCATCGCCGGATTCCTCGGCGGGCGCGGCGCTCGGCGGCGCTCTTGCGCGCGTGACACGGAGTGCAGAGCGACTGGCAGTTGGATAGGTCGTACGCCAGGTCGGGGCGCAGGACCAGGCCGAGGACGTGGTCCACCTCCATGGCGGGCTCGACGACCCCGTGGCGCCGGCAGTCCTCGCAGAGGGGCTCGCGCGTCAGTTGGAGCGCGCGGAGGTTCTGCCAGCGCTTCGACCGGTAGACGCGCGCGGCGAAGGCGAGGGCCGGGTCCCGCTCACGCCGACGCTGGTCGTAGTCGCGGTCCCCCTGCCTGCGACCACGGGCGCGGCGGAGGAGCTCGGCGTGCGTAGGGGGACGAGTGGGCACAGGCGGGGCTCGAGCCCGCCGTGCGCCACGACGTGATCATAGCATCGCCATGCCTCAGTACACGGCCTGCGTAGCCGCCGACGGCTAGGTCGTTCGCATGAAGCGGATGCGCGTCCCAGGGGGGAACGTGCCCTTCTTGCGCGGCCTGCCGCCCGGAAGGGTTGGTGCTACCTCGACCTGGAACCCAGGCACTCCCCCGCGTTCGAGGAGCCTCATCGCAGCGGTGAAGTCCTTACTGATGTAGCCCGTTTCATTCTCCATGTGCGTCTTCGCGAGCTCCGACTCGACATCATGGCCCGCGAACTGGGCTCCCAGAATCCTCGCCAGGTCGCGGGGTACTTCGTCACCGAACAAGTCCCGTTGATCCGCCCCGATGCCATCCGCAAATCGGTACTCGCCTCCGCGTCCCACAGCCCGCATGGCCTCCTTCATCTTCACGTGCCCAAGGGGGTGGTTGCCGGCGAAGAACAGGTCATAGATGGTCCGACCAGCGCGATCTTGCATCGTGAAATACCGCACGAACTGCGCGACCTTGTGCAGCGAAGACGCGTAGACGAGGCGGATCCGATCGACGCGCTCGGCAGGATCGCGCAGCGCAAGCACTTCGGCGGTGCCCTCGCGACTCCCCAGCAGCCCAGGCAGTTTGTCGGGCCACTGCTCAGCGAAACGCTTCACGTAGCTGGTCATGAACGTGATCAGAATCTCGGTTCTCGGGCGGCCGAGTAGCCGAGCCAGGAGGTCGAAGGGGAAGCCATCGATCCCAAACGGATCGACAAGGGCGAATATCGGCGCGTTCGGGAGTCGTGCGCGGTCGAGCTCGTCAAGCACCTTCGTCAGGGTCGCCTCGAACTCTGACTGGATGACGCGCGGCCGCATGTTCGGAGGCAGACTGAGCTGGGCGATCTCCTGCTCAAGATTCGCCGCTCGATCAGGGTCTCGCTCCACGAAGAGGAACTCGAACCGCGCATCAGGTTTCCTCTCGGCGTGTGCGCGGGCAGCCTCCAACGCTACAAGTGGGGAGCCTGGTTCGTTCCCGAGGTATCGGCCGGGGCCAGCGAAGCCGTCGATGTACACGACCCGCCGATAACCCGCCGGTAGAATCCCAAACCAAGCACCGAGATACCGACGGAGGATCGCATGCTTCGCGAGGGTGTGGGGTTCAGCCGACCAAAGGACTGACTCAGGCACGCGACCGCAACCTCCGCTCTCCGGCCTCCCTCGTGCACTCGCCACCACTCGGTGTCCCGACGTCGGGGATCTCATCCCACGTCCGTCCGTCGAGTGCGCGACCGTTGGCCTTGTTGTAGCGGCCGCCCCACTGTTTGAAGAAGAACGGCACGCCAGAGGCGATGCACGCGTCGCGGATGAGCCGCACCCACGGTTCCTGCATGGGCCGCGCCCGCGCACCAGATTCACCACCCACGATCACCCAGTGGATGCCATCGAGCGGCAACCGCGGAATGCGCTCCAGCAGGGGCTCAACCGAGAGGAAGCGGAGTGCCGCGGGCACAGCCCTCAGTGCTCCGACGCGCTCCAGGACGGCCGGGTTCTCAACGCTGGTTCCCCACCACACGTTGGGGCGGGGTTCACGCATCCACTCGGCGGGAGCGACGTCGGCGATGCGGTGCGGCCGCTTCGTGAGGATCTGCCAGTGGAGCCAGGGCGTAGCCTCGATCAGCTCCCACAGTCGCTGCAACTCGAGGGCGGGCGCGTCCTCGTCGAACACGTCCGCCATCGAAGCGCAGAAGACGCGGTGGGCACGGCCCTCTGCCTTCGCAGCCTCGTTCCACCTCAGGGGCTCGCGCCAGTGCGCGGCGCCGAACGTGCGTCGATGGCGCTTCCCCCAGACGTCGTGGCCGTAGCGCCGGGCCAGAGTCTCTGCGTAGCAGTTCGTACACCCAGCGCTGACCTTCGTGCACCCCCACCAGGGGTTGAAGGTGTGCTCGGTCCACTCGATGGCTGTCGTCGCTCCCACGGCGGAATCCTATCTCAAGGGCTATCGACTAACAAGAAGCGAACGGGCGCAACTTGCGCCCGTTCAGGGACTAACGGTGACGGCCTACTAGACGACGTCGCCGGTGAAGAGGACCCTCCCATTCTGGTCGTGGAGCGTCACCCGCACGACCTCCCCCTCGGGGAGCCGCCGGTCGATCCGGATCTGCCGGGCGATGCGCCACACGACCAAGCGGTTCTTGGCGTCCTCGTGGGCCGCCACCTGAAGGCCTCGGGCCGGCGAGAGGGCACGGTCGCCCACGACCGGGACAAGCTGAAGCCCCTCCTCGACGCCTGGGGCCACCGCCCGCTGTCGGAGTGGGCGCGCCAGCACCTCGAAACGCTCCTCGCCGAGAAGGGCTGGGCGACCACGCGGG
>CAVYXV010000002.1:0-942140 GCA_963772585.1 uncultured Planctomycetota bacterium | reverse complement strand
TGCATAGGGCTCTTTCGCCCGTGGCCGGCGAGAAGAGTGGTGCCTGCGAAGGAGTGGGGTCGCCGGCTATGGGGAAAAGCCGGTTGAACGAAGCCGCGCCGAGTCTATGTGTGTTGGTCTCCGGACGGCAGAGGCCGTGGCAGCTTCCGTATGGAGGTTGGTGGACGGAGGAGATGGCGTTGTGCTTCGCGGTTGGCTGAGCGGGTCGTCTGGGAAGTTGGAGGAGTGTCGGGGGCGGGTCGGAAGAGGCCGGCAAGAGAGTCATCGCCACCTGGACGCAGGCGGGGAGCGTAGGTGAGCCAACCGACTTTCCTCAGGAGCCCGGTCGAGGTGGTTGAGTCAGGGCTGAGGGTCATGAGCTGTCCATGCCAGGCGGTGCGGAGCAGGGATCAACACCGGGTACCGGATCGAGGACGTGGCGCACGATATGACCCTTGCTGCAGTTGGGGCAGGGGGAACCGGGCATGTCGGCCGGTCCGTCCCATGCGAACGCGGGCACGATGTCGTCGAGCGACGGCATCGGTGCACCGGAGGTTGCGAGCAGCTCGCGACAGCGCGGTAGCTTCTTCGCGCGCACGGAGTTGGCCAGGAAGCCGAAGTGGCGGATGTGGACGTACCCTTTGGGCAGGACGTGGAGCAGGAAGCGGCGGATGAACTCGATCGCCGAGAGTTGCATGATCCGCGGGCGGTTCCCGTGGGCATAGTCCTTCCAGCGGAAGCGGACCTCGCCGTTGTCGAGAGAGACGAGCCGTTGATTGGAGATTGCCACGCGGTGTGTGTAGCGGGCCAGGTACTTCAGCACCTGAGCGGGGCCTCCGAAGGGCGGCTTCGCGTAGACGACCCATGGGGTGTCGTAGGTCGGGGCAAGGTGCGCGGCAAAGGCTTTGGGAGCGGCCAATGGGGCGAGTCTCCCCTGGAAGGACAGCTCGCCCTTGGCAAAGGCCTGGCGAGTGAGTTCGAGAAATTTGCCCCGAAAGACCGGGCCGAGCACCCGCACGGGCAGGAAGAAGCCGGGGCGGCAGGAGACCCAGCGTGTTCCGTCGCGGGAGATGCCTCCGCCGGGGACCACGTAGTGGACATGCGGGTGATGGTGGAGAGTCTGCCCCCAGGTGTGGAGCAGGCCGATGAAGGCGAGCTCGGCGCCGAGGTGCTTGGGGTCGGCGGCGATCTTCTTGAGCGTCTCGGCCGAGGCCCGGAAGAGGATGTCGTACATCACCTTCTTGTTCTGCAGCGCGATCTCAGCGATTTCCGCGGGCACGGTGAAGACGACGTGGAAGTACTCGACGGGGAGGAGATCCGCGACGCGGGCCTCGAGCCATTCGGCGCGCGCGGCGGCCTGGCACTTGGGGCAGTGGCGGTTCCCGCACGGCTTGTACGCGAAGCGCTCGTACCCGCACTCGTCGCTGCATACGTAATGGTGCCCACCGAGTGCCGCCGTTCGACAGGCGACCAGGGCGCGCAGCACTTTCATCCTGGCGAACGACACGACCCCGCCGCGAGACTCGACGAAGTCCCAGGCATGGGCACGGATGACGTCCGCCACCTCGAGAGGCAGCCGGGACACGAGGACCTACGGCGTAGCGAGATCGTCGAGGAGGTCGAGCGGCGTCTTGATCGAGCGCAGCTTCTCGGTGGAGACGTGCGTGTAGCGGGTGGTGGTCCTGAGCGCGCCGTGCCCGAGGAGAACCTGGATGGTGCGGACATCGACGCCATCCTCGAGGAGGTGCGTCGCGAAGGAGTGTCTGAAGGTGTGGGGTGTAACGCGCTTCTTGAGTCCGGCCTTGTATGCCGCTACCCGGCACACCTCCCGAATCGCGCCGGTGGCCATGGGGCGTACCGGGTCCGCGCCGGGGAAGAGGAAGGCCCTCGGTCGATGGGTGCGCCAGTAGGCACGAAGTGCGTCAAGGAGCTTCGGCGAGAGCGGTACGAAGCGGTCCTTCTTCCCCTTACCCCCTCGCACCTCGATGACCATCCGTTGGCTATCGATGTCCTCGATCCGAAGATTGGCGAGTTCGGAGACGCGCAGTCCCCCCGAGTACGCGACCATGAACATTGCCCGGTGCTTTGGGTTGGTGATGGCGGCGAGGAAGCGATGGACTTCCTGGCGGCTGAGCACGACAGGAAGCTTCTTCTCCGGCTTGGCAAAGGGGATGTGCTGGATGGCCCAATCCTTGTTGAGTGTCGTGCGGTAGAGGAATCGCAGGGCACAAACGGCGCAGTTGAGCGTACTCCAGGCGACCTTGCGCTCCTCGACGAGATGGAGTTGCCATGTTCGGATGTGCTCAGGCCCGAGTTGTTCGGGCGATCGGCCGAAGTGGCGGGCAAAAGCCGCAACCTGGCCGATGTAATGCTTCTGGGTTCTCTCGGAGAGGTTGCGGATGCGAAGGTCTTCCAGCATCCTCTGACGCAGTTCAGTCACGGGGACTCCTTTCGGCGGCCCTGGGAGCGCCTACTCCCAAGGCCGGACTCGGTTTGGGTTCGAGGGAGTCCCCGTTTTCCCCTCACGCCGCCATCCGGTGCAAGAGGCGAGGGCCAAGGAGCGTGCCAGAGCGCAGAAGACAGCCGCAAGAGGACGCCGCGGTTGGACATACGCCCCGTCCCCCGCCCCCGCCCTCGGCGTGGGCAGAGGAGGACGAGGAGCGGAAGTCAACCGCTCGGCTCGCTCCACTCAAGACGAGTTGGAGTACTCGCGCGGGTTCCGGGCTACCGCGAAGCGGTTTCGTTCAATCGCCGGATGGAGAAGAACACGTTCGACGCGGCGTGGATCGCGACGCTCCCGGCGCAGGTCCAGACGTTCCTGAACGGCCGGAACACCAAGGGCGACGTCTACGCCTACGACTGGGCCTACCGGTTGGTAGACGCCCGCTACGACGTCACGAACCCGCTCCAGGAGGTCCAGAACCCCGGGAGCCAGCCGTTCGTGAAGAACGTGGCCTACACGCTCGATGGCCTGGGGAACCGAAGCCAGGTCCTGACCACCCCGCCCACGCCCCCCTCCACGGTGACCTACGCCGCCGACGTGGTGAACCAGTACACGGCCGTGGGAGGCGTGGCTCGGACCCACGACAACAACGGGAACCCGAAGGACGACGGGACCTACGTCTTCTCCTACGACTTCGAGAACCGGCTCGTCCAGGTCCGCCAGTCCGGCACCCTGACCCTGATCGCCGACTACCACTACGACGCGCTCGGGCGTAGGGTAGAGAAGGTGCTGGCCGCCGGGACCACGACCCGCTACCTGCTCGACGGCGTGGAGGTCGTCGAGGAGTACGACGCCGTGGGGAACTGGCAGGCCCGCTACGTCTACGAGGACGGGATCGACCACCCGCGGTGCATGGACCGGGCGGACATTGCCGACGTGAACGGGAACCAGAACACCACCGAGGTGCTGCGGTTCCACTATCACCAGCAGGCGCTGGGGTCCGTGACGGAGGTGACGCAGCCGACGGGGGCGGTCGTGGAGTGGGTGACCTACGACATCTACGGGCTGCCCACGATCCGCGACCAGCAGGGGAACATGATCCCCATGAGCGCTGTCAGGAGTCCGTATCTCTTTGCCTCGCGAAGGTACGATCCAGAATCGGTGACGTACCATTTCCGAAGGCGACAGTACTGCTCAGCAAGGGGTAGATTCCTTCAGAGAGATCCCAGCGGGTACGTCGATGGCTGTTCCCTGTACGAGTATGTTCGGAGCGAACCAGTCAATCTTACGGATCCGATGGGCCGGCAGGTACAACGAGAGGTCCGTCAACTGCGGGGTGAGCTCGACAGGGCGAGGGAGAGGGTGCGCCAGGCGAGGGTAGCGCTTGAGGACGCCGAGCGCGAGTTGGCGCGCGTGCGGCGTGCCCTTGAACAAGCCCGAGCCCGGGAAGCAGCTGCTAAGGCGCGCCTCGCAGGTGCCCAAAGGGCGTTCTGGACTGCGTATCGCCATACGCGCGGGCCCAGACCTGCGGAGGCCTTGGCCTGTGGTCGGCACATCCTCAGTCATCCGGACTTGTGGCCACTTCTGGCGAACGTCTTGGCCGCGTACAGAGCGTACGCGCAGGCACAAGCAGCACGGGGGGCCGCGGAGGCGGAGGTTGCGACGGCAGAGGCCGCTCTCGCCGCCGCGAGGAGGGAGTTGGCGAATGCGCAGGCGGCTGAAGCCGCAGCCAGGGGCCACTTGGCTGCGAGGCTACATCGGCCGGATGCGGCGGACGAGGGAGTGATGTCTCCGGAATATCCGTCTGACGATCGGGGTGAAACTGACGGAAGCATGGGTTTCGCCTTTGGCCCAAACGGCCCAGCAGAGGAACTTGGAGTGTGGCGTGATGGCGACAATCTGTTCCTCGCGCAACGAACTCACTATGACCCCTGGGCGACGGCGGCGTATGGAGGGACTAGTGGAAGCATCCAGGTACATGGAACCGCAATCATCTATGAGGTGCTCGGGACCTCGACGGTGGTGACGCTTTTCATTCCCGACAAGCTCGGGAAGCCGGTCAGGTGGTCTGACAACCACGGACACTCGAATCTATGGTCAGCTCTTATCGGACACTAGACTGCGGCAGAGTACTCCTTCGCCGCAAGACTTGGCTGCTTGTCATGGGCCCCCTACTAGCCGGCATGGCCTGGGCATGTGGTGAGACGTCTCCTCGCCGGAGTTCCGGGGTCGAGGCAGGTGAGCAGCAGGAGATGGAGTACGCCACCAAGTTCCGCAGTCCGCGCCGGGTACCAGCCGCGCCTTCACTCCCGTCAGTAGGGAAGCTCCTTCGGGAAGCGACGAGACCGGAAGTCGATGAAGAGGGGCATGGGCATCTTCTCGGGCCCGCTGTGGAAGCACAGATTGGAAGGTTGGGCAAGGGCTGCGTGCATACGCTCTGCGATCTCCTTGGTGACCACGAGCTTCGGATGCGTGCACTCCGTGCGATCATCGTGCTCGGTGAAACGGCTTCAGGAGCCCTGGGAGTCTTGGAAGCCAAGGCAGCGGCTGCGCCGGAAGGGCAACGGACGGAGTATACGGCCGCCATTGCGGCCGTAGCGCCGAGCAGGGATTCGGTCCATGAACTGATCGCACGAATGGACATGGCCGGGCAGCAAGACCGAATCACAGGGGATGTGGCGTGCTTTGCCCTGGCGAGAGCCCTGCGAGCCCTCCCAGACGCGGAAGCACTTAGGGAGATCGACTGGCTGCTGCGCGTATATCCTGACAGCCGTCTTCCGGTGCCCATCATCTTAGAAGCCGCCGGACAATGGGGTCCTCACGCCTCGCTTGGCGCAGTGCGCCTGCTATCGAAGTGTCACACGCGGCCGGGTGAGTTCAATGCATGGCTGGAATTGGTGCTGCGCGAGTACGAGGTGCGACGACGTGCAGAGCGGCTAGTACCCGCAGATCTCACGAAGCTCCGCCAAGTAGTTCAACAGGTAAGACGGGTGGAGGAGATGCAGCAATTGAACTCCCTCCTGGTGGGACTCAGCCGAGTCTACCACTGGACGGAGTTTGGGGTAGCGCTCGCCCGAGCTGGCTCAGCGGATTGCCGCTTGAGGATTGTGGAATGCCTGGACCCCGGGTTGTCCTCTAGCGACGAAATCCTGATGGGCTTGGCGGGTTGCCATGAGTGGTATCGCCAAGGCACGGCAAGAGCTGACACGGAGTATGCCGTTGCACATGCATGTCAAAGGCTCCTACATCATCGGGATCCTGTTGTTCGGATGAACGCCCTCATGGTGTTGGCGAAGATCCGGATGTCTGCTCCGTACGCACTTGAGGACGTGCTTGAAGCAATGCGTGACCCTCGACCGAAAGTCCGGTACTATGCGATTGGGACAATAGTAGCGTGGGGCATTGAAGAGCGGGAGGTTGCTGAAGCCCTGCGGTCCGCGGCGGGCCGGGATCCGGACGAGCATGTAAGGATGGCGGCCTCGGAAGCGCTGAGCCGGATGGAGGCGGGCAAGTAGTTGGCACGCGTCCAGTGATGGCATGTTCCCCCGACGGCGATCTCGCGGGAGCCTTTCGAGCTGGGGACGTCATCTCGCGCCGACGCTCCGCAAGGTGCCTGCTCCGCAGCAGCGCGATCGGTCCGCGGCCCGCCCGCTCGAACTGCTCGGCAAGTCCAAGACACGGAGCGGTAGTACACTGTGCGCGCGACGAGTTCTCGGCCGGGAGTCGCAGGATGTCGTGGCGCGCAGTTAGGAACCGTTCCGGAGCCGCCGGATGCCATCCGCCCAGGAGCGCCGACGGTTCCTGGCAAGCCTTGGCAAGCACGAGCTCGCCGAACGAGAGGCCCGCGGCCTCTCCGAGATCGCCGAGCTCGACCACTGGAATCAGGCGTCGGTGGATCGCGTCGCGATCGCCCGCGCCCTGGACGACGAAGGAGTGCTCGAGTTCCGGCACCGGCGAATATCGCTACCCTTTAACTCCCACTCTCGGGCAAGAATTATATGAGGGGCACAGTTGCGGGCCAGGTGAGGAACGTATCGAGGGACTCGGTCAACGGGGGGGTGGAAATCCCGAAAGGTGCGACCGTTATTCCGCAGTGGTGCCGGATAGAGTGCTTCGGTCTATCCTCCCAGCACCAGCCGGGGCAAGAGTGGAGCGATGACGGATGCATCTTCCGGATGGAGGACTTCCCAAGCTTCGACGTGAGCGACCCCGGCGAGTTCGATATGACATACCACTACTTGTTGCGCGTGTACGATACCTGCGTGGGCGCGGTGGCGGCAGAAACCGTGTTCTCAATCAGACTGTCGGGCCGGGTGGAGGACGGTGAGATCGTTTACGACACAGAGACGCCGACGGTTGGCGGGGAGACGATCAACGGCCCGATGGTCACTGGCGAGGCGGGTGCGGTCATCCCGGTTGGCCCCCGGAGAGAACTCGGGAGATTGTGAATGAGGGTTTCGGACCTTCCGAGGTTGGCGGGTGGACTGGGCAAGGCCCTCGGTCGGGCGCGCGGAACCGTTGTGGCGACGCTGATTGCAGTCTCTTGTCTCCTGCTGTGCGCTTGCCCGGACCAGAAGCCCAGCGGGGGAGAGGATCAGAAGTCCCAACAGGACCTCGAGCGGGCGCTGGTCGACAACTGGTACGGCTGGCTGAACGGAGGCGGAGATAACTACATCGTGGTGTCGATTCTCGGCGACCACACGTTCGATTTCGCTTGGACCGGGCGCAGGCCATTCCACCCGCACAAGGTGGGAGGTGGGAACTGGTCGCGTCGAGGAGAGGAAGTGAGGTTCACGACCACAAGGTTGGGACATCGAAGGGTCGATCCCGACGAGTATCCTATCCTGGTAGGCACTGTCGTGGACGAGAGCAGGATCCTCTTCCAGCCGCTCACCAGGGAGACCTATGATAGCAGGCCCTTTTGGGCGTTGCCAGTGGACGAACTGCAACGCGGTGACCTCCCACTCCCACCGAGGTAGTGCGCTTGGGCGCGCGCCCACAATCTGGACTGGGCCGCACGCTGCCGGAACCGTTGATGTGCGCGGGAGCACCTGGATGGTGCGCACGTCCACACCGGCCTCGAGGAGGTGGGTGGCGAAGGAGTGGCGCAGGGTGTGGGGGGTGACGCGCTTGTCCAGGCCGGCCTTGATTGTGGCGCGGCGGCAGACCTGTCGGATGGAGTGCGCCGCGAGAGGGCCACGAGGATCGGAGCCCGGGAAGAGGAAGGGGCGGGGGCGCAGCGTGCGCCAGTAGGCGCGCAGTTCCTCGAGGAGGTTGCGCGAGATGGGAACGATGCGATCCTTGCGGCCCTTCCCGGCCCGGACGTGGAGGACCCTCCTGCGGCCGTCGACGTCTTCGACGCGGAGAGCCGAGAGTTCGGAGACGCGGAGCCCCGTCGCGTAGGCGACGCGCAGGACCATCCGATGCTTCGGGTTGTCGATCGTCGAGAGGAACGCACGCACCTCCTCGAGGCTGAGGACGACGGGGAGCTTCTTGCCCTGCCTGGCGTAGGGGATGTGCTGGATGTGCCAGCTCCTTCCGAGGGTCGTGCCATACAGGAACCGGAGGGCACAGACGGCCAGGTTCAGGGTGCTCCAGGACAAGCCGCGGGCGACCAGCTCGAGCTGCCACTCCCGCACCTGGGCGGGGCCGAGTTCGTCGGGGGAGCGGCCGAAATGGAGGGCGAAGGCGGCCACGTGCGCCACGTAGGTGCGGCAGGTCGCGGGAGAGTAGTTGCGGATGCGGAGATCTTCGAGCATCCTCTGACGCAGCTTAGTCACGGGGGCTCCTTTCTGTGGCTCCGAAAGGTGCAACTCTCGAAGCCGAGTCGTGATGGAGGAGAGGAGCCCCCTATTTCCCGCATTCGGCGATACCCCGCCAGTGCAAATCGCCCGTGGAGCAGCGGAGGGCCTTGTTCCCAGGTCCCGCGCCGTCCGGCGCGCACGCCCTGCCCACGCGCGGAGGCAGCGCGATCGAACGAGCGTCAAGCCGCAGCCGCTGGCGCCGGTCCGGGCCACCGCGAAGCGGTTTCGTTCAACAATCGCCTAGTATCGCACAAGGACGATGCGAACCACGAGACCACGTGGCTCTACGATGCCTTGGACCGCCCGACACGGATCACCTACGCGGACAACTCCTATGCGGAGACGGAGTACGACGCGAACGGCAATCCCACTACCGTCGACGACCCGGCCGGAAACGAGATCACGAACACCTACGACGACCTGAACCGACTCACCGCCCGGAACATCGACTTGGCGGGCTCCTTCCTCGACACGACGTCGGAGTCCTACAGCTACGACGCCCTGAACCGCATGACGGAGGCCGAGGACAACGACTACAGCGTGCAGCTTACGTACGGAGTGAGGGGCCTCACGTCGAGCGTCTACCAGGAGAGCCAGCAGTACGTCTCCGGCTCCGCCTACACTAAGACGGTCACCCACACCCGGGACGCCGTGGGCAACCTCGCGACCCTGACCTACCCCTCGGGGCTCTCGCTCAGCTACTCTTACAATGATATCGATCGGCTCTCCGCCGTCTCCGACGGGACGAACACGATCGCCTCATTCGGCTACATCGGCACCAGGCTTAAGACGATCGAGTTCCAGAACGGGACCACGCAGACGAACACGTACGGGGGCCTCCGGCAGGACCTCACTTCGATCGAGCACGAGACCTCGACGCCGAGCACCATTCTGCGGCTGGACTATGGCTACGACGACGTGCACGACCGCCTCTACGAGCGCCACGGCGCCTCAGGCTCTTCTGGGGACGCCTACGAGTACGACAAGGCGGGGCGGCTCGTGACGGCGTGGATGCGCTCGGACACGCCATCCGATCCGACGTCGGACGCGTACGTTCAGAAGATCGACTACGACTATGACGACGTTGGCAACAGGACCGCTGTGGCAGTGACGCCGTACGGACAAGGCGCCGAGTCCACCGCCTATACATCTAACAGCCTGAACCAGTATGGTCATGTGGGTGATGTCTACCCAACCCACAACGACAATGGGAGCCTGACCTTCGACGGAGTGCTGACATATGAGTACAACTACCGCAACTTGATATGTCGGGTGAAGAACGGCGCGAACACGGTCGCGACCTACAGGTACGACGCACTCGGGCGCCGGGTGGAGAAGTCCGTCAGTGGCGGTGGGACCGAGCGGTACATATATGCTGGCGGGGAGGTCGTGGCCACCTACGACGGTTCGAACAACTGGAGACAGAACTTTGCATTCGGCCAAGGGATTGGCACAGCTTTGATGCTCGAGCAGGCAGATGTGCTGGATTATGATGGCGATAGCAACACTAGCGAGGTAACACGTTCATTCTACCATCGCAACGCACTCGGTTCGGTGGTGGAGATCACGGACATGAACCAAGAGGAGGTAGTTTCCTACAGCTACGACCCATACGGATCGATGACGATCACTGTTGGCGGGACTCCACAGCAAGCCGATCCGATGGGTCAGCACTGGGGGTTTGCGCGTGGCTTTTCGGATGAGGAGTCTGGGCTATGGTATTTCCGGTCGCGATACTACAGCGCCGCACTCGGTAGGTTTCTACAGCGCGATCCCATTGGCCTTGCAGCTGGGGCAAACGTCTACGAATACTCGTACTCAGCGCCGAGCGTTTGGACGGATCCCCTGGGTTTGACGCCCGACGATGATACGTACGTGCCACCGAAGCCTCGAAGGGATAGGCACAGCGTCAATGCGATCTACGCAGGGAAGTGGGAGAAGGTAGTGCGGATGCAGCGCAACTATCAAGATAGGATTGTGAGGTGCAAGGACGTCTACTATTGGTCGGTGCCATTGGTCTATCAAGAAGACTTCTTCCGGCTGCGGCGAATGACCCCGGAGCCGTGCGGGCGCGGGCGGGAGCGAGACAAGGAGATGTGCGAAGAAGTTACATGGCAGGCGAGTTGGCTTACGACGTGGATGATCGAGGTCTCAGAGTGGAATGTCCCTCGGGACCGCCCTGCGCTTGAGAACGACGGACCTTGGACGTTGGATCGATACACCGTGGTCGCTGAGGGGGGCGCCGATGTCAAGGATGGAGCTGCTGCGTTCCTGAGCTTCGCTGCCGCGTACTTCGCTTGGACTGGACAAGTCGAGGCTTCGGCGCTCTTGTGGGCCGCCTCCAGCGTAGTTGCGGCCTATCCGGGAGAGGCAGGTCCCGTCGGCACAGAGGTGTGGGTGTGGCGCCCCCAGGCGGGCTACGATAACTACGTGGTCCCGACTGGCAAGGCCCGAACGACGTGGAGCGAGAAGAAGCTGCAGGTCATCGCACACCGCTACGTAGACTGTCAGGGTGGCGAAACGAATGCCTGCTCTCCGGAGGGGCCACCGGGGCCCACAGAGGGGGCCGGTGAGAATCCGCCTGGGTGGGGCGGGGAGGGGACGACATCGGTGCCCGTTCCTGTTCCGACGCAGAGGTAGGAGCGTCTGCGCCCTCTTGTGGAAGCGCTCATCGTGGCTGACAGCGACACCTCCAAGTATGCTAGAACGACCCAGGCGGGGTTGGCCTCGCAACCCCGAGGCGGGGCCGCGGAGGTGTCGCGTACCTGATGTGGCGCGAGAGGTTCGGTGAGCGCAAGCACTAATGAAAGGCCTGCTATGTCCTCAGTTGTAGGGTCAGTTCAAGCTGCGCTGGGACTTGCTCTACTTGCTACTTTCGCCGCCACACCGTCGTGTGGGGGGCGCCGCGTTGCGCGATTGGAATTGCGCGGTGGCTACGACATCTACGGGCGGGGCAAGTGGATGACAACCGCTCCGCCAGGGGCAACTCCGCCGCCGAGATCTTGTGATTGGCGCATCGAACTCCGCTTTGGGGAAGATGGTTCCTTCGTGTACAGGGGCCAGGATCTTGGCCGCGTAGACGCCGGAGCCTGCGTGGTGCATGGTCGTTGGCGCTATCTCCCATTCGAGAGCAGTGGAGACGGGCGCATCGACAGGTGGATGCTCATCCCGGACGAGCCCCGCCTCCCAGGAAACGGTGAAGGCCGGCTACCCGCGCTGAGAGCGGTGTGGTACAGTTCCGAGAGTGTTCTCTTTGTGCCGATCCTAGACTTGCAGGACTGCCAGTTGCTATCTGCTACATGGGCTCTGGCCGGCCCTCCAAGAGGCGATGGATAGGGGGGTGCCGGTCGCCCTGAACCGTCGATGCGAGGCATTTGCGCTGCCGGGCCTAGGGTGAATGTAGGAGAAGACACGCGTCGCGCGGTGATCCCGGAACAGTATCCGTTCGCTCAACCCCAGGGGTCCCGATTGGCGTGGTTGGGGGCGGATGCCGCCGGCGCCGTGTCTTCTCGGGGGCGTGCTACGGGGCGGCGCGCCAGACGCACCGCGGCCACGGCCATTCGGATTGGGGGGGAGCCCGGCGCAGGCGCCCGGGAAGCCCGCCGCTCGGCGGCGCCTACGTAGAGTCGAGGAAGAGGGCGAGGAGTTCGTCGCGCTTGGCGGCGACCTCTTCCTGGAAGTTCGCCTTCCATCCGTGGGGCGTCAGCTTCGCGACGTCCGAGCACTTCGAGAGGCGGCGCAACACGTCGTAGAGGTAGTCGCGCGGGTTGACGCCGATCTCCTTGCAGGTCTCGATCAGGCTGAAGAGGATCGCGGCCGTGCGCCCCCCGTTCTCGTGTCCCAGGACCCACCAGTTCTTCCGGCCGACGCACACGCCCCGCAAGCTCCGCTCGGCCGCGTTGTTGTCGATGGGCAGGCGACCGTCCTCCAGGTAGAGGAGGAGCGCGTCCCAATTCGAGAGCGTGTAGTCGATGGCCCGTGCCATGGGGCCCTGGTCGAGCACCTGCGTCCGGGTCACGGTCAACCAGTCCTGGAAGGCGTCCCACAGCGGTCGGGCCTCCTCCTGCTTTGCGGCTTGCTCCTCTGCTTCGCCGTCGTCCTCCCCTGGACCATGTGGACCATCTGGACCGTGTTTCGGCTTCGCCTCCAGCGATTGCCGGAGGGTGTCCAGAATGTCCTCCCCTGCCTTCTCGCCCACCTTCTGGGGGAGTGACTCCAGTGCCTTGGCTGCCGCATCGCGGATCTTCGCCTCTCGTTCGGCGTACTCTACTCGGTCGGGATCAAGAAGGTAGGGCAGCAGGTGGGCGTCCCGAAGCCTGCTGATGAGCTGCTCACCAAGGAGACGTCGAAGCTCCTTCTGGTCGAGCCGCTTCTTGAGCGTGGCATCCACCTTGAGGATCGCGCGCGTGAGCGAGCATGGCGCTATCGTCTTCGTCTCGATAGGGCGTACGACCGGCGGGGGCAAGGGGGGAGCCACCGTCTTAGACTCGTCGGTAGCGTCGCCGTCCGGGCCGGAGTCGTCGCCACTGTTGCCCTCTACCGTCGTCGTATCGGCGAGGATCCCGGGCGGTAGCGCCGACCCGGCGCCGTCCCCGCCATCTCCTGCACTTCCTCCGCCGCCACCGCCCCCCCCACTCTCTAGTCCGCCGCCCCCTCCGCCACCACCCGCCTCAGGCGTGCTCTTCTTGCCCGGCACGGTCGTGGTCTCGCCGGGGGTCGTCGTCGGCGGCTGCGGCCCGTGGCACGCTCCCGCACCTCCGCAGCGACCGCCACCAGGGCCTTCTTGCCGATGTGCCGGCGCCCGCCTCCCGGCTCAACGCCGCCGACCAGGGTCTCATCGACTTCCACCTCTCCGGAGAGTTGGTCCCGGCCAGGACGGACCATCGCCCGGCGGAGCTTGTGCAGCCACGTCCAAGCGGTTCTGTAGCTGCCGAGGCCCAGGATCCGCTGCAGGCCGAGCGCGCTGGCACCGGTCTTCTGGCTGGTCACCCACCAGATCGCTCGGAACCACACCGGCAGCGGTGTGCGCGTGCCTTGGAAGATCGTCCCCGCCGTGACCGAGACCTGGCGCTCGCAGTCGGAGCACATCCAGAGCCCCCGACCCGTCGTCCAGCCCTTCGACCCGCCACAGGTGGGGCACGAGACGCCCCCCGGCCACCGAAGACGGCCGAGGTACTCGCGGCACGCCTCCTCGGTGGCGAAGCGGCGTTCCAGCTCCGGAAGGGTCCGCGGATAGTCCTTTATGGCCCTCCCCACTACATGTGGGGGCTACTGGAGTCAAGGACATAGCCACATCTCCCCTAGTGAATCCTCGTGAAGGAGGAAACCTGTCCACCGACTCTCAGGGGAAGGCGGTGCTCAAGGTACTGAAGGGAGACAACAAGCTTCTGGACGGTGTCGTCCTGGCCACCGCGGCCGCGTTGCTCAGCACGGGGCTGGCGTCGGATGCCGCGGAGTCCGCGGCGGGCCGGGTGGGCGGTGTCGGGGCCAAGGCCATTCGCGCCTTCGCCCCCTCTTTCAAGGTGGAACTTCTGAGGGTGGGTGATCCAGACAAGGGAAGGGGACTTCGCCTGCAACTGCGGGTCAAGATCGACCTGTTTGACTCTGACAATCGCGTGCGATATGACTTGGACATTCCCAAACTCGAGGCAAAGATCAAGGCCGCTTGGCCCTGTCACATGCTGCAGCTCACTGCGAACGGTAGCTTCACACTCGAGTATGGACGCCAAGCTGCCAATGTTTGGGTCAGTATCAAGCCGCGCAAGCGTCCCTGGGCCGTGCCGCATGTGGACCCGTGGGACCGCTACGGGCGCTCCGGGAGGAAGCCTGGACTACCGCATCTACCGGTGGAGAACGCTGCCATGCGTGGTATTCTGCAGGGGGCGAGTGAGCGTGCTCATGGAGCCGCGGAAGAGGCTTGGGCAAGGTTCAAGATGAAGGTCGATCTGGACCCTTCCCTCGCAGAGCAGGCGCTAGCTGAGGAACTCGACCGGCTTGAGGGCACCCTGAAGGGCTATGACTTGGAGAGGTCACTAGCAATGGACGACTTGAGAGTGGCCGGGCGCATCTGGATCAAGGACCACGCTGCGCGAAGGGAGTCACCCCAACCACCCATGCAGAATCGCTAACTGTCCGAATCGGAGAGCTCCACGTGACTCGCTACTCGCTCTTCATTGCCGTGCTGCTTGTCGTCCTGGCTGGACACGTGAGAAGCGACGATCCTGCTCCGCGGAAGGTGAGAGCGACTCCCCCTGCTGCGGTTCTGGTGGCGTGGGAGAGCGGTGGCGCGCATGGAGAGCAGCTTGGCTGGTTGCTCAAGACTGGAGATGTAGTCACGCCGGTTCTCCCCCCAGATGCAGTCCTTTCGATCCGTGCTCATCCACTGGCGACTCCCGTTGTCCTGCCGGACGCAAGTGCCCACGTGGATCCTCTGAGCGGCCTCATGGCGATTGCAGTGCCAGAGCCCCTATCGACGGATGCCATGACAGCACTCTCGGAGTCCGCTCGTGCTTCCGGCGGTGGAGCGCACAAGCCGTATTTGGTTCAGCGCACGACTGCTGGAATACAGACGGTGGCATTCGAGGCACAGCCGTGGTGGAGGCCCCTTACCACGCCTTGGTTGGACCTACACTTCACCATTTGTAGCGTCCCTGCGTCCTCAGCTCGCGGGGACCTGTTGGTCCCACCGGAGCCCTCATCCCCGGCCATCGCGTTGGGCGATCAGCACGACGGTATCCAACTCTTCGTCTCCATTCGCAGACTAGCTAGGATAGCATCTGCACCGCAGGACAAGGCGAGTCATGAAGCTGCCTGGAAGGCATGGCAAGGTGCGGGCGTCGCGGACCTTCAGGCAGGGATCATGGACTTTGCAGCGTTGCGCGACGGGCACGGTGGCTCGTCCGTGGAGAGATGTGTATCCTCCGCGGGCTTCATCGCCTCTATCCTACGACGTGGACTTGCGCTTGTGTATGCGGACCGCCTAGGACGAGGAGCTACTCAAGAAACAGACGGGAGCGGGCTTGCAGTACCAGATGTAGCTCTCCTGTCTGCAGCTGAACTGCTAACCGCCGGGCGGGTGGAGGAGGGTCGTGAGGCACTTGAACGACTGACAACCAAGTACAGCAACCGACCCGAGATAGTGCTGTCCATCGCAGGTTGGGCCGTCAGGGGCCTTCCAGAGTACCCGGTCGCCCGTCGTCTCCGGTCCGTTGGTATCAACACGGATCTTGCTGCCGCCTCCCTGAAGGCCATTCTGGATTGGCTTCCCATCATGGGTAACGCCGACCAGAAGCTGACCCGTGCCGGGATGCTCCATCTTGTGGTCTCGAAAGACCCGGAGGTCTGGCGGGAGTACCTGCTCTTCGTGCCTGTCCTCGTGGTCGAAGCAGAGAAGGGAGGGACGGCCGGCTGGACCGCGCTTCCGAGCGGATTCTACAAGGACGTCGCCCACGCGCGGGCCATGAGGGTGTACGGGCACTCACCCAGAGCCTCGATTGAACTGCTGCAGAGTGCGCTTGGCGAGGCCGGGCCTGGGCTATGGCCTGCTGCGGTCGCAGATGCCCACGAAGAACTCGCCTTGAGCTTCAAGGAACTCGGGGAGAAAGAGCGTGCGTGCAGGGAGCTTCGCGTCTCCTTGGAGGAGGCCAGCAATCCTCAACGGGTCCTCACGGAGCTCGTTGAGCTCCTCTTGGAGGTGGGCAGAGCGAAGTCGGCACTTGATCTACTGAACTCCCCACGGGCGGTGGGACTCGACGCGCACACCCGGGGGATGCTACACGTACGAACGCTCGACAGTCTCGGTCGGACAGACGAGGCCATTGCGGAAGCCAAGGCACTCATTGCTGGCGATCCTGACGACGCTGAGAGTCGCGGCTGGTTGGGGTTCACGCTCAACCGCCGTAGTCAGCCGGAGAAGGCACTTGAGCAGTTTCTACGCGCCGTGAAGCTGGAGCCCTGGAACGACCTGTGGCGCGCAGGCTTGGGAATCGCCGGCTACAACGCAGGCCGCCTGGATCTCGCTGCGGATAATCTTCCCCATGTCCGTCGCTTGTTTCCCGACCAGGCCGATGTCATCGAGGGTGTGTTGCGTGACGAGGGCGTCATCAAGTAGTTCGCTTCACGGTGCGCGTCTGCCGGGTTGGGATCTGCTCTGCGTGTACCTTGGGCTTCGGGCCTGTTGGGCGTGCCATGCTCACGAGCGCGCGGGGCCGCCTAAGAACGTCTACTCGACCGGCAGGGGCCACGGCGAGCGTCGTCGTGCATTCGCGCGCACCCAGTCGCGCTGCATGACGGCAGACACTCGGAGCCCGTCGGCAGGTGTACGGCCGCCCGCTCGCCTTGGATGGGTCCAATCCGGCAGAGGTGCTCGTTGGCGGGGACCGGGTGAAAGGCAGGGGGCTTGGCGGCAGGGTTGCCGCGAAGACCCAATTGATGACTCCATCCCATAGTGCCCCTTGGCGTCGGCCGCAGAGCCCGGATTCATGCGGGTCCGACCCCCAAAGGCAGGGGACTCATAATCCCTTGGTTCCAGGTTCGAGTCCTGGCGGGCCCACCGCTCCAAACGCCCGAATTCGCCCGCATACGCGCATTTTCCGCCCTCCGTGGCCGACCCCGTTTGAGCCCGGGGATTCCCAGTCCCCTCCGCGAGATACCCCCGAAGGGCGAGGAAGGGCGAGGAGCGGCGAGGAAGTGGCACCAGTCCCCCAAAGTTCCCCCCAAAGTGGCTCTCTGCGTCGGTTCCGGGACCGGGCCCCGGGATCGCGCCCTCCGGTGCGGCTTGGAGTGACGGAGATGGGCGCGGTGTGGCTGGGCGGGAGATCAGGATGGCAAGGGACTTCGAGTTTCTCTTGAAGGCTGCGGACGAGGACGCCGCCGACGACTTCGGCGGCCTCGGCATCCCGTACGACCAGTGGCGCGAAGCGTTGTCGCCCACCACCGTGGAGACCGAGCAGGTGGACGGATGGGGGAACCTCGTCCTTCGGATCGAGGGCTGTACGGTGTCGTTCTCCGACGAGCCGGTGGGGATCCAGATCTTCTTCGGCGACACGGACCTGCCCGAGGATCGCATCGAGGCCATCGCCGAGGAGATTCGCCAGCAGGCGGAGTCCTTCGCGGGCAGAAGGGCCGTCCTCGTGCGGATCGGCTGAACGGGGGATGCCAGGATGCACGCGACGGCCGAGACGACCGGGGTCTCTTCCCGGTCGTCACGGTAGCGGCGAGGCCCCCGCATGAGGTCGCGAACGCTCGCGCTGCCTCCGCGCCGCTCGACCCACGTCAGGAGGTCGCGCAGCTCGGCCGCTTCGGGGGACTCCCCCAGCATGGCGTACACGCGGGCGGTCTCGTGGCTGAACCACTCCGCGGCGCGGATCGCACGCGCGAGATTCTCCGCATCGACCCAGTTCGGGGGATCCCCGGTGCGCGTCGCTGCCCACTCGACCAGCGTGAAGATGAGCGCGAGCCGCGCCGTGTACCCTTCGAGCTTCGAGAAGGCGGCTCCGAGGGCGTCCTCCTCGGGGAGTGCGTCCATCCGCGCGGCGAAGTCGTCGTAGCGGCCGATCCACAGCTCCTTCGCCTCGGGCGCCAGCACCATGAGCGCCTTGCGCTGACGGGTCATCAGCGCGTCGAGCGCAGCCTCCTGGGCCGGGGACTTGAGCTTCCCGGACCCGAGGATGACGAGGCACCAGAGGAGGGCGGGCTCCGCTGGGGCCAGTGCCGGCCGAGATTCTCGGGGAGGACCGCCGGATCGAAATGATCTCCCGTGTTGGCGGCGATGGCGACACTCGTTCGTGCCGAGCCCGAGAAATGGGCCTCTGCGGGAGCGGGCGTCGCCACGCATCCCCCATCCCAGGCTTCCTCGGCGGCACGCAAGTACGGCATGAGGAAGGAGAGGTCGGCGGCCGCAACGTGCGAAAGGCCCTCGATCCGCCCCGGTTCGAGGAGCCGGACCTCGCGCCAGGACGCACGGTCGGCCGTGAGTTCCCGGCTCGTCGGGTCGGCCTTGCAGTTCCAGCCGGGCGGGATCCTCCAGACACGCTGCGCGCCGTGGCAGTGGTCGAGCGCAACACGGGCGCCAAACATCTCGCGGGCCTGGTCCTCGAGGAACAGCCGGAGCGCGATCCCGAGGATCTCGACGTGCCGGATCCCATCCTCGGGAGCGTCGTAGGCCTCCACGCGGTCGTCGGGTGGGAGCAGGAGGTGACCCTCGCCCCGAGCGACGTGGAGAGCGTCCCTGCGCTCCTCGATTCCTCCCGCCCGGAGGTGCGGGGTGCGGGGCTTCGGATCCTGATCGCCCATGCCGGCACGAGTCCGGCGCGCGCAAGCCTGGCCCAGGTCGCCGCCGATCCGCGAGAGCTCACGACGCTTCGGACGATGGCGGCCGGAGGGCTCGGCGGGGCCGGTGGCTCCGCGCTCTCGAGCCTCCGCGCGCTGCTCGCGGCCGATGACACGCCGGCGGCCGTGCGGCTCGTGGCCGTCCGCGCCCTGGTCCGGGTCTCCCCCGACGGGATCTCGGACGCGGCCGCGATCGCCGGGGACACGACGGCCGACCGCCTCGAGCGCGAGGTCGCGATCCAGGCCCTGGGGACGCAGGGGGAGTCGGGCGAGACCGCGCTCCAGACGCTCACCGGCGCCTCGGAAGGGTGGGCCCGGACGGCGGTCGTCGCGGCGCTCACCGCCACGGGCTCGCCCTCGGCCGTTTCCACCTTCGCCACAAAGCTCGGTGACCCTGCGGCCCGCCTCAGAGTGTTCGTCTAGGAGTAGAATCGTGGCCTCTACTCGTCCGACATGGTCTCATCTTAGTCGGTGGGCACACGCTGACGGGCACTGGCTCACCACCCGCTACCGCTGCCCACCCCAGGACGGGGAGGACCTAGCGCAGGAGGCCCTTCTTGCACTGTGCGCTGCATTGTCCAGGGGGATTCTCGTCCGACATCCTCGGGCATGGATGCGAACGGTGATTAGACGCCGCTACTTGGACGGCGTCCGCGGACTTCCTCACCTACCCGGCCCGGGCCATCCAATCTACTCCCGCAATCTCGCGGAAGCTCTGCCAGCGCGAATCCCTGCGAACGACACGCTCCCCACACTTCCGTCTGAATCCTCTGACGCAGAGGGCTGCGCAGCAAGGCAGGATTCTCTAGATTGGGCACGGCGCATGATCTCAGAACTCCCGCCTCCACGCCGTCAGATCGCGCAACTCCAGTATCTGGAGGGATGGAACCGAAGAGCAATAATCGGGTGGCTGCGCATCTGGCGGAGGGTCGCCCCCGAAACCTGTAGGAGCCTCATTCGCGAGACTCACGGGATGCTGCGGTGGATCGGGGATGGGGGCTCTCCTAGACGAACATGGCCTGGGCGGTACGACCCCGCAAGAAACCGCTGGTACTCCACCCCCCCCCCCCCCCGCCTATCCTGCGACTAACTACACAGAGGGCTTTCGCCCTTGGCGGCCTGAAGGTCGCATCTCTACGAGGAGCGCCATGAGCACGCACATGCAGATCGGCACCTTGGCCGTGCTGGCTGGCTTCATGCTGCTAGCATCGCCGGCCCGAGCCGATGTCGCCGTAACTGCGACGAGCCACCCACAGGTCAACGACAACGGCACACCGAATGATCCAGGCGATGACTATGTAACCGGAGTGACTTTCGATTTCGATGTCTCTGGCCTGCCGGAGTCGGAGCGACTCCGGGACATGCACTTTGTACCAGACAGCGGCACGCGATTCCCCCCCTTCTCCGTAAGCTCCAATGGTACGGAGTTGGATGGGCCTATCCCGGGCGGAGAGGAAGGTACCTATCAGGGTCATCAGACATGGCAAGTCAAGCGTGACTCCGGTGGGCGCGGCCTCCACATCTACAGTACAACATCTGAAGGCTTTACGAACGGCACTACTGAAGGCATTCTGAACTTCAAGAAGAACATCCCTATAGATGAGTGGAATCGAGTCTATCAAGCCGCGACTTGGAAAGCGACGAAGAATGGGCAGCGCACCTATCAGTCGTACGATGTCATCGCCATGAGTAGCGTGCCCAACGGCTTTGGGCTTCCCCAGTTGAGCATTGCCGTCAATGATGGCGATGATCTGCTTGCGGCACTCGGGCAGACAACCACTGTCTCGTGCGCGGGTGACCCACTCATGAACGGAGCGTCCTTCGAGGTCTACACCTCGCTAAGTTTGGCCCCTGACTACGATGACGAATTGAGTATTGGAATTCAGAGCGAAACGGAGCCCATACCTTCCGGGTGGGGGCTGGAATTCCACAATTGGATTGGGACGCTGTCTGAGCATGGAGTCCCGAGCACGAGCCCGTCAGTGGAAGTGCCATCCAGTTCCGGCCTCCATGGCCAGACCTTCTATTTGGTCTTTGCGGTGAAGGACGCTCTTGGAGAGATAGAATTCGCATCGACTCCCATCGTAGTGGAGCTAGACTAGTACGCTGCTGTACTCGGAGGCAAGACGTGGTGCCGGGGCAACGACTGCGGCTGTTCGCGGGCGTCCTCGGCGCCACGTGCCTGATTGCCGTTGCCTGTTTCCTTCAGAGTCGCTGTAACCGTACATCTCGCATTCGCCCAGTGATCGCCAGTCGGCGTCTTTCTCGTCCCAGGGCGCAGCTCAGAGGAAGCCGCGCAATGCCACCAAGTGCGCAGCAGGGCGATGAGGGAGTTGCCGTCGGTGGCGAGGCGGTGATCTCCGATCAGCGAGGCGCTTGGTCTGTTGCTGGAGTCGTCTTCAGCGAGGGAGTGGCGATTCGGGGCGTGAGTGTCCGCCTGAGAAGCGGGACCAAGGACATTCAGGTGGCATTAACCGATGCTCGGGGATGGTATCGCGCCGTTGGGTTGCCCGCCCCAGACGCAACTCACCTCCTTGTGTTTGTTCACAGTTCCTACCGTGAGAAGCGCTTGTCAGTAGTGCCCATACCTGATGCCGAAGTGGCCCTGGACGTAGAGTTAAGCCCTGGAATCGAAGTATCCGGAATTGTGCAGGATCAGTTTGGTTCTCCCCTCTCCGGTGGTGCCGTCCTGCTTGTTGAGGGAGGGAGCGCATGGGGCTTGCAGGAAGGCTTCTGCGTACATCGTTGTGCATCGGGTGCCAGCGGTGCCTTTTCGTTCCATGCGGTTGCACGACTACGTCAGTTCGCGTTGGTGGTCGCTCCACGCCTGACGATGGACCGCGGACGGCGACCAGCTCCAAGCGCGACTACACTGGACGGAAGCGGGGCTAGTCTCGAGGTCGCTGCGCGTCTGCCTGAAGCGACGGGCCCCCTCATAGTCGCAGCTGCTCCCGACGGGTCGCGACTCCTGCCTCGCGACTACCGGGTCTTCGTCTTGACCCCGGCTGGTTGGCTCATGGTCGTCCAAATGGCTGAGGGCGTTGGATACCGGGTAGCGATGGGAGTGCAGATCCACACCGTAGGTCAGTGGGAGAGCAACGGCAAGCTCATGTGGGTACATGGATACGCAGTGGCTGCTCCAGAACCTCGGGTCCAGGAAGTGGAAACTGAGCTAGTGAGCGACGAGGATGGCGTGGCCCTGACCCATGAGGATTGCAGGGACTTCATGCCGCTGTCGGTCCAACCTATTGACCTCCTCGAGGGCTGGTACGCGCGTCGGCGACTGATCCTCAGGCTTCCGGATAACGCAGACGCTAGCCTCAAGTATGCAGGGGCGCGAATACGTGTCGCTGACACGTGGATTGCAGTGGTCACGTCCCACCCACCTTGGAGAGTCACCGTTCCCCTGTGGGCGACCTACGTTGATGTCGATCTGGGACTGCAATCGTTCGTGCGTGTCCACATCGCAAAGCGCGGGAAGCTCTACATGGCTCGGTCCGTCCGTCTCCGCTAGCCCGGATAACCCGTGAACGGGAAGGCGCGGGCACGCCGTTTGCCGACAGAAGTGTATTGAACGGCACTTCGGAGGGAAACAGCAATGCCCGCGCCGAGGGATCATACACGTATGCGTCCCGTGATCCCCATGTTCCCGGATTGGCCCGGCGAGGCGATGCTCCCCGCGGAGGTGAGCATGCCGAACGCGCTGGGTCAGCGGATCAAGCGGCTTCGGGGCGAGGAACGGCGCGCGGCGATCTCGGACGTCGTGTCGCGCTGGCGCGAGTCGGGCGCGAGCCAGGTAGCCTTCTGCCGTGCGGAAGGGGTTTCGCGAGCGACCCTCCGGCGATGGAATGAGGAGCTCGGTGTTGGGCCGCCCACGCAGCGCGGGTCCGTCCTGGTCGAGGTCGGTCGCCACGAGGGTCCGGTCGCACGGGACGGCTTCGACGTCACCCTGGGCGCGCGCCCACGGTCTGGACTGGGCCGCACGCTGCCGGAACCGTTGATGTGCGCGGGACCGTGCGAAAGACCGGTGGAGTCTCCGTACGGTTGCCGGGCGGCGGCAATTGATGACTCCATCCCATAGTGCCCTTGGGCGTCGGCCGCGGAGGGCCATTTCATGCGGGTCCGACCCCCAAAGACAGGGGACTCATAATCCCTTGGTTCCAGGTTCGAGTCCTGGCGGGCCCACCGCTCCAAACGCCTGAATTCGCCCGCATACGCGCATTTTCCGCCCTCCGTGGCCGACCCCGTTTGAGCCCGGGGATTCCCAGTCCCCTCCGCGAGATACCCCCGAAGGGCGAGGAAGGGCGAGGAGCGGCGAGGAAGTGGCACCAGTCCCCCAAAGTTCCCCCCATAGTGGCTCTCTGCGGCGGGTCCCCCCTCCCTCCGGGCCCCGCCGGACACTGCGCTCCCTGGCTCTACGCCGACCGGTTGGCGTACACTGAAACGTGTGAAAAGAGAATCGAGACGGTCGCGGGGGGCATGCGACGCAACAGCGGAGGGAGGGGGAAAAGAGACCGTGGCTGAATCGGGCACCACGCGGCACGACCCACACCTCGGATTTGCCGGGAGCTACCTGCGCGGATCGCCTCCGGAATGGGCCGGCGCGTTCCGCCGTGGTCCGGGTGCCGTTCCTGCTCCTGAGCGTTCCCGGCGACAGGTCGTCGATCCCGGGACCCACGGTTCCTCCGTCAAGTCGGCACTGGAGTCTGGGGCCGACCGGCGGTCTGTGAATCAGCGTGCCCGCCGGTTGGCCGTGTTCCTCCGCTGCACGGCGCAGGTGCCCCCGCGTCGGTCGCCAGGGGGACGTGATGGTCGCTAACGGGGGAAACTGGGGGGTGTGCCCCGGCTACCACGACTGCCGGATCGCGTTGACAACGAACTGCTTCCACCGCCCGCCGCTGGTGGCACTTCCGTGCCTGCGCGACGCATCCGTCGCAGCCTTGCGCGCGGCACAGGTTCCCATCCGTGACGAGCACGAGCGTGAGAGGATGATCTCGGAGATCATGGAGCGGGCCGCGGGGCGCGGAAGCCGCTCCGCTGTCCTTCGCGCGACGCCAACGATCAAGCTCCTCACACTGCTCGTCTCGATCGCAAGGAATGTCTGGCGCGAGCACGCCAGAGGCTTGGCTAGGATGATGCTGCTACGTTCGCTGGACCCGGGTGCGCTCGACGTACAGGTCGATCCGGGGAGCCCGGATGCGACTTCAGTGGCGGCAGCTCGTGAAACGCTTGCACGGATCCGTATCCATGGCGCCTCGCTACCGCCGCCGTGCCGGGAGATCGCCCTCCGCCTCACGGCGGGTTTCCAGCCGCATGAGATCTGTCCCTTCCTCAGGGCGTGGCGTGCAGTCGGCGGGGAGGAGTGCCGCCGCTTGATTCGCCTCACCAAGGCAATGCTCCGGGCCCTGGAACGCGGGCAGAGTGCCCGCACGTTGTGGCCTGCGGGCTGGGAGCCAAAGAAAAACCTATGGGCCACTACCCCCCCCCCCCAGAAGATCACTAATGGGATAGAGGGGGCGTTCTCCTCTGCCCCTCATTGGGCGTCATCGCGCATTGGAGGCTAACACATGCGTCGCCTGCTACTCTGTGCCGCCTTCTTCGTGCTGACGCTGGGGGGCCGCGCTCTCGGCGACAATCCCACCCCGTCGAACCCTGGCCCCTGCGACTGCTACAACCAAACGGGAATCATCACACCTGAACTTGTGACCTGGCACCACACGTGGTTCGGTTTCGTTACGGACGCACACCCATACACCCCTGCGGATGGCGAGAGTTGGGACATCCCCGAGTACTGGTATGGCGTGAACGCCTTGGGCAATGGTGGAACGTGTAATGTGGGTTTCCGATTCGGAACTCCGTGCTGCGGAGGATCGCAGTCAGGTGTCACTGACTGCAACGGGAACGAGACAATTGACTCCATCACAGTAGGCGCCTTCTGCTCGGCCGGAGGCACTGGGACAGGCCTTCTCAGTGGGGCGCAGATGGGCGCTTCCGGCAAGGTCTCCGCGAGAGTCGTCTGCAGTGGCTGTCCAGGCACCTGCGCGATGGTTCACTTTCACTTCAGTCAGGTCCCATAGGATGGAACTGCGCTACAAGTCTACGAGAGACGGAGATATCTGACGTGAAAACAGGAAGGGCTATCCTAGCTGGTATCGTACTCGCCGTGATTGCCACGCTAGGTGTGTGGTTCGTGGGGCGAAGATCGATCGCCGACGTGCCTGACGTCAGTGGTACCTGGACGCTCGTATCGTTCAAGGATGGCACTGATACGTCTCGGGCACTCCCGACCGGAACGACAATGACATATGCCTTCGACACCCAAGCACAGGAGATGACCGTCACGGTGTTGTTCGAGGGCGCGGAGACCAACTCGTTCGTCGTTCCATACACAATCGATGGCGAGGACCACATGGTCTTTGGACAAGCTGGAACCCAAGATCTCGTGATGAGTCCGAGTGTCGATGGCGACACCCTTACACTGTCGTACGTGGCACATACAGGCGACGAGGCAGGGGAATCTACCGATGCCCCCGCGCCACATCCATCCAATCAAACTGGGTCCACTGACAGCGGCTTCGCAGGGCCACCTCTGGAAGTTACGCTTACACGCTGAGCGCCATCGACTCCACGCCGTCCGCCATGGCCAGCACAGGCGAGGCGGACAGGGAACGCAGGAGGGTGCCTCTGATGAAGGGTCTACTCGGGCGCGGTTGTTGCAGACCGCTCTTTCGGGCGGTGCTGCAACGCGGGACCATTTTCCGAGGCGGGTATTCACCAAACGCGACTCTGCAGCAGGGAAGCTCGCTGGCGGGCCTTCTGCCTTCTTCTCTTCGTGTGAAACGTGCAGACAAGAAGCGTTATCCTCGCGCGTTCGGACCTCGGCTCTGTTGCGTCGTCGTCCTCATGCTGGTCCTAGGCGCGTCATGTGGGGGTGATGATCGCACTGCTGGAACTGCGCGCTTTGCGGACAAGTCCGCACAGGAGTGGGCGCGGTTGCTGAGCAGTAGTGATGGAGTTGAAAGACAGGAGCTTCGCCAGCGCTTGGTGGACGGCGGGGTTGCGGCACTCGGGGTGCTTGTAGAACTGACGGACTCCGATGACCCAGCAGTCAGAACCGAGGTGACACGCGTCTGCAAGGCGCTAGGAGCTTCGGTCGTACCAGCTTTGCTTCGGCGATTGGGGACCAGCGCATCGCCGGGGCTGGTTCGAGTGCTGGCCGGAGTCGGCGCGCAGGCGAGACCGGCTCTACCAGCCCTTGACAGCCTCCTAGGCGCGGAGGACGCTGCAATACGCTGCAGCGCAGCATATGCCATTGGAAGCATAGCTTCGGACGGCGACCAGGAAAGTGCGAGGGCTCTGTTGCGGGCGCTGACCACAGACAGTGATCTTCGCGTTCGGCGGTGGGCGGCGATCGCCCTCGGGCGGATGGCGGCCGGCGGAGATGAGGTCGTGGACGCACTCGTGGGTGCAATGCACCAGGGGGACGCGGCCCTGCACCTCAATGCGTCGGAGGCGCTAGGGAAACTTGGGCCGCGCAGCGCTGGCGCCGTTCCCGCGCTAATGGAGGACCTGAGCGATAGCCGGAGCGCCGTGCGGCAGACAGCGGCGGCGAGCTTGGGGGCAATCGGCGCCGCAGCCGAGCCGGCTATCCCGCTGCTCAACGAGGCTGCTCGTAGATTTCCGAGCAACGTACGGCCTATCGAAGAAGAGGCGGTTAAGCGCATACGGGAGGCGATCGAGCAGCGGGAACGGGCGAAACGCGCGGAGGCGCACCAGTAGGGGCGCTGTTTCCGCGCCTATCCCCTTGACTCTGTCGCTGGCGGCCTGAGGGTGCGATCCGCAGATTGCGCACATGCGGCGCCTTGATGAAATGGGCGGGGCGACTCGGGTCCGATGACGAGGCCAAGCGCGGCCGGAAGAAGGATGAGCTCCGCGCACAGGCAACTCCGCATCCGGCGCCGATAGCGTTCGCACACTACGCGCGGGGGCTCTGACACGGGGCGGGGTCCCAAGAGACGTGGCAGTACGATTGGGTGTACGCGTCCGGTGATGGCATGTTCCCCCGTTGGCGATCTCGTGGGAGCCTCTCGACCTGGAGGTGTCCATGGCGAGAACGCGTAGCGTACAGGAGTTCCCGAGGCTTCGCGGAGCGGCCCGTGCCCACGCGGTGGGCGAGGTGCTGGGACGCTGGCGGTCGTCCGATCTGACGAAGGCGGCCTTTTGCCGCCGCGAGGGGATCGCGTCCGTGACCCTGAATCGGTGGTTGGCGGAGTTCGGAGAGACACCGAGCGTGCCGGTCAGCCCGCGCGTCCTGAAGCAGGGGAATCGAGGCGCTGAGGAGCGTCCTCGTCGAGGGAAACGAAAGATGGCCCCTCTCCGAACTTGAGGTCCGGGGAGGGGCCGCGTCTTCTGGTCGTTACGACACAAACGCAGAGGACGCCGTCATGTTGCACCGAGTCATCGGGCAGGCCTCGTTTTACGCACTGCTTCTTCGGATCGACGAGGACCTGGCCGAGGAGATTCGGCGTGCGGGTTGCGCTTGCGGGGGCCGGCGGCACCGGGCGAACTACCCGCGCTCGCCTCGGGGCGCCCCGGCCTGCGTGCCCGAGGAATACGGCCTGAGGCTGAGTTTCTGCTGTGGCCGGGAGGGGTGTCGGAAGCGGGCGACGCCGCCCAGCGTCCGGTTTCTGGGGCGGCGCTGGTACCTGGGAAGCGTGGTGGTCGTGGCTTCGGTCCTGGCGAACGGGGCCACGCCATGGCGGCTCCGCGCTCTGGAGGGGCTTCTGGAGGGCCCGATTCCCCGTCGGACGCTGGCGCGGTGGCGGCGCTGGTGGCGGGAGGTGTTTCCGGAGACGGCATTCTGGGTCGGGGCGCGGGGGCGCTTGGCGCGTCCAGTGGCGGTGGCGCGGCTGCCGGAGAGCCTGGTGGAGCGATTCGTGGGGGCCTTCGGCGAGGAACCGCCGTTGGCCCGCGTGCTCCGGTTCCTGTCTCCGCTGACGACGTCGTTGCCGCGCACGGCCATGGAGCCGCCTCGGCGGTAGCGGGCACGCAGAGTCTGGTTTCTCGAGGGAGGAGAGTGGGTCTCGTTCGACGAAAGGAGCGAGACCATGAACCCGAACGACACGAACCCTCACGACCGCTGGGCGCGCTTTCGTTTCTCCGTGGTGGGCAGCCTGTTGGCGTCGCCGCCGCCGCGAGGGGAGTTGCGCGAAGCGCTGCGGTTGCTGGCCGAGCGGACGTGGGTCCATCCCACGACGAGCGCGCCCATGAGGTTCGGCTTCTCGACGATCGAGGGCTGGTACTACCGGGCGCGGAGGGACGCGGACCCCGTCCGTGCCTTGCGGCAGAAGGTGCGCTCGGACGCGGGGACCTTTCCCAGCCTCCCCGAGAGCCTGCGTGAGGTGCTGCGTTCGCAGTGGGAGGAGCATCGGCGGTGGACGATGAAGCTCCACTACGACAACCTCGGGGCGCGGGTTCGCAAGACGCCCTCGCTGGGCGCGCTGCCCTCGTACTCGATGGTGTGCCGTTACATGAACGCGCAGGGGCTGCGTAGGGCGCGGGGCCGGCGCACGCCGCGGACGGCCGGGGCGGAGGAGGCCGCGCGGCGCTTCGAGCGCCGTGAGGTGAGGAGCTACGAGGTGACGCACGTGGGCGGCCTCTACCACGTGGACTTCCACGAGGGACGCCGGGCGGTGCTCACGCCGAAGGGGACGCTCGAGCGTCCGGTGCTCTTCGGCTGCCTGGACGACCGCTCGCGCCTGGCGTGCCATCTTCAGTGGTACGGGAGGGAGAGCGCCCGGACCCTGGTGCATGGGCTGGAGCAGGCCTTCCTCAAGCGGGGGCTGCCGCGGGCCCTCATGTCGGACCGGGGCAGGGCAGAGTTGGCGGCGGAGGTGACCGAAGGGCTGTCGCGTCTTGGCGTGATGCACCAGCCGACGCTTCCGTACTCGCCCTACCAGAATGCGAAGCAGGAGAGCTTCTGGGGCCACGTGGAGGGGCGGCTGTTGGCGATGCTCGAGGGGGTGGAGCCTCTCACGCTCGAGGTGCTCAACGAGGCCACGCAGGCGTGGGTGGAGCTGGACTACAACCGGGAGGTGCACAGCGAGACGAAGGAGACGCCGGTGGAGCGCTGGCGCGGGGGGCCGAGCGTGGTGCGGGAGGCGCCGGATGTGGAGTTGGTGCGCGCTGCGTTTCGGCGCACGGTGGTTCGGCGGCAGCGTCACGGGGACGGAACGATCTCCCTGGAGGGGCAGCGCTTCGAGGTGCCCTCGCGCTACGGGCACCTGGACCGGGTCCATGTTCGCTACGCGACGTGGGATCTCACGTACGTGGACCTGGTGGACGGGCGCACGGGCGAGGTGTTGTGCCGCCTGCTTGCGCAGGACAAGGCGAAGAACGCCGAGGGCCTGCGTCGGCGGCGCGAGGGCCCGGCACGTTCCGAGCCGGGGACGCCGCTTCGACCGCCGGCCTCGGGCATGGCGCCGCTGCTCATCGAGTGCCTCGAAGCCTACCGGTCTTCGGGCCTGCCTGCGGCCTACCTCCCGCTGGACGAGGAGAAGGACGAGGAAGGGAGGGCGTCGTGAAGCGCATGCTCCAGACGCTCTACGGCCTCAAGTGGGACCCGTTCTCGCAGGACGTGCCGGTGGAGGCGCTGCACCGCCACGCGCTGGCGGAGCTTCTGTGCTGGCGGACGGAGCACGTGCTCCTGGAGGAGGGGGGCTTCGCCGCCGTGCTCGGGGAGCCGGGCTCGGGCAAGAGCGCCAGTCTCCGGATGCTGGCCCAGCACCTGGCGCGGGCGGCCAATGCCCGCGTGGTGACGCTGGAGCACGCCTCGGGAAGCGTGTCGAGCTTCTATCGGGAGCTCGGGGAGCACTTCGGGGTGAAGCTCACGCCGCGCAACCGCTGGGGCGGTTTCAAGGCGTTGCGGGAGAGCTGGGCGGACCATATCGACTCCACGCTGCTGCGTCCCGTGCTCCTCGTGGACGAGGCGCAGCAGATGAACCCCGCGGTGCTGACGGAGCTTCGGATCCTGACCAGTACGCGGCTGGACAGCCGGGTGATCTTGAGCGTGGTACTCGCCGGGGACCGGCGCCTGGAGGAGAAGCTGCGCCAGGAGGAACTGGCGCCCCTGGGGAGCCGGCTCAGGGTGCGCGTCGAGCTGGGGCCCCTGGAGGCAGCGGACCTGCTGGCGCTGCTCGAGCACCGGCTCGAGAGCGCGGGGGCCAAGGTGCTGGTGACGCCGGGCCTGAAGACCACGCTGGTGGAGCGGGCGGTGGGCAACCCCCGTGTGCTGCTCGGCATGGGGCAGGACCTGCTCATGGTGGCGGCGCACAAGGAGCGTAAGCAGCTGGACGAGAAGCTGTTCCTGGAGGTGTTCGGGGCGGATGCCGCCCAGCCGCGCCGCAACGGGAGGCGGAGGTGACGGCGCTGCCCGTGCGGTTGGCCTGCGAGCTGGAGGCCTGCCCCGAGGAGCAGCGCTGGCTGATCGAGGAGGTGTGGGCCGAGCGGGGGGTGGGCGTGCTGGGCGGGAGCCCGAAGCTGGGCAAGAGCTGGGCCGCGCTCGACGCCGCGCTCTCGGTGGCAGCGGGTGTTCCGTTCCTGCGCCGCTTCGCGGTTCGCCGCCCCGGACCGGTGCTCCTCTTTGCGGCCGAGGACGCGCTGCACGTGGTGCGCGAGCGCCTGGAGGCCATCGCGAGGACAGCAGGCGTGCGTCTGGAGCAACTTCCGATTCACGTGATCACCGCACCGCGCGTGCGTCTGGACGTGGAGCGGGACCGGGTTTCGCTTCGGGAGACCATCCAGGAGCTGCGCCCCCGCCTCCTCGTACTGGACCCTTTCATCCGACTGCACGCCATCGACGAGAACGTGGCGGGCGACGTGGCGCCCCTGCTGGCCTACTTGCGACAACTGGAGCGGGAGTTCACGGTGGCGGTGTTGCTGGTTCACCACGCCCGCAAGGGCGGTGCCACCCGACCGGGACAGGCCCTGCGCGGCAGCTCGGAACTCCACGCCTGGGGCGACTCCAACCTCTACCTCCAGCGGCGCGGGGAGGTGTCGTGGCTGACGGTGGAGCACCGGGCGGCGCCGAGCCCGGCGCCGATGGCGGTGGCCATCAGCGAACGGGCCGGCGGCGTGTCGATGACCCTCGTGGCGCCCCCCGCTCCCGGCGAGGCAGGGCGTGCCCCACCCCCACGACGCCGTGTTCTCGATGCCCTCACGGCACAGGCGCGGACCGTGCGCGACCTGCGGGAGCGCTCCCGTATGCGGACGTCGACCCTTTGCGACGTGCTCGCCGAGCTCGTTGCGGAGGGCCTCGCGGAGCAGGCCGACGGAGGCTACCGACGCTCGGATCTCGAAGGCTCCGTTTCCGCTTGCTCCCTGGGGACCGGGGGAAACGGAAACGGGAAACGCGACGACATGCCTGGCGAAACGGAGGTCGGCTCTGCTGGGGAGCATCCGGCCGAGGGATAGCCAGGACGACGGCGCACCGAAGGTGCACCGGGCCCCGGGTGGCTTCGGCTGCCCGGGGCCTCCTTCGTGCTCCTTCGGGGGCCGGAGCCATGCCTCCAAAACCCCGGGGGCTCGGGGGCAGAGCCCCCGGAACTCACCAGCATCGATCCCGCACAGCCCCCTCGGATAGCGCGATCACGACGCCCTCAGATAGCTTGCGCGCTCTTATCTCCACCTTGCCGTTTTGCCAGCCGTCCGCGAGCGCGTAGAAGCGAAACCCTGGCAGCAGGGAGCGGTCGAAAGGTCGAACGGGGTCTGGGTGAAGCAGGCCGGTTACGCTTTCGGCTATCGCGGCGTCGCTTGCCTCCACGGCCGTCGCGTCCTTGCCAAGAACGAGTACGCCGCTTACGGGGCGGTGTACGGCTTCCATGGGTCTGGCGGGGTCGATGCCTAGCACAACGAACGCGGACGTGTCGGCGCGGAACCCCGTCTGCAAGGGCCCGATCGGCTTGCCGGTCCGGTTGTTGATCGGCACTACGAAGCGCGGTTCTCCAGTCAGTATCTCCTGTGCCTCATCCTCTCCGAAGCACAGGAGTCGGGCCGATAGATGGAGCGTGCCCACCGCTACGAGAACAGGAAGCCCGTCGGCCTTTCTGGCTTGTCGGACCTTTCCGGCGATGGCCTGGCGCAGTCTTCCCGCGGCCATGCCGTACGTGTCACCGTGCAGGTCGAGATGGTCCAAACCCGTGGCGTCAGAAGTAGCGGCGATCGTTAAGACCGTTGACTCGACATAGAAGCGTGAGCGGGAGTTGCCGCAAAGGAAGTCAGGGCCTCCCGACTTCCGATCTTCCGCGGGTTCTACGTGGGCGCCTCCCGCTTGCAGCGCGCGTACGACAAGAGCCTCGAAGATGGCCCCTTCGACAGTCTCCTCACGCTCCAGCTGCCTCTCCCACGCATCGCGGCGCCAAGACGGGTAGCAGTCAAGCCAGTCGCGGTGACGATCGAGTACCGGGGCGTACGCCTCTGTGAGGATCTCGATCAGCGGACGTTGTCGCGGGTCGCACATCCTGTGACCTCCTACTCGAACGCCCGCGGCGCGTCGGCTTGCTTCGCGGCGATGTCTTCGCGGAGCCAACGGACAATTCCAATGGCGGCGAGGACGGCTCCCCCAACGCACCACGGGAGCGCGAGCGACGGAAGCTGTCTCGCCAGGATGTCAAGAGCTATCCCCATTTCCGCGTGCGACGGCACCGGCCCCCTCCCCTGGAGGTACGACGAGGCGTGCCACAACCGCTCCAAACCTACGAGGGCGCCCATCGCTGTCGAGAACGCCGACACCCCGTAGCACAACCCACTCCATCGCCGCATCCCTACCTCCTACTCGAACGCTTGCGGTGCCGTCCGCCTCTTGGCTGCGTCCTCGCGCCGTTTCGCGCGGCGGGCGAGCCAGTCCAGCAAGAACCCGATGAGCGCTATCGGCAGAAGGGCCAGGCAGGCGCCCTCCAGGATGCCGTCGGGCAAGGGCGCGAGGACACCGGCGCCCAAGAGCGAACCCAACACGAGCCACGCAGTACCGCTCAGCGCGACTACTACCTTCCCAGGCCGTTGCTGCTGCACCGCTTCCGCCGCCCACAAGACTCCACCACACGCTAAGAGCACCGCGATGCCCACCCACACGAGGGGGCCAGCGTCTAGGAGGGGATGGTTCTGCTGGTGGATGCTTACGAGCGTCCATGCAACGATGGCGAACCAGGTCATCCCCGCCACCAGCAACTGTCTGACCTTACGCACCACGCCTGCTCCCGTCCCCGGCAGGATGCACCCGGCCCCCGCGGTTGGCCAGGACGCGCGGAGAGCGGCCTTGGACGAGGTTCCGACTTGCTACGTGACAGAGCACCATCGTCCATGCCGCCGTTGCAGCCGTCGCCCTGAAACGCCCGCGCAAGGCCGCTTAGAGGATTCCCCCTTCGGGGCCCACGAGGCCGAAGCGACAGAAGTGTGGCCCCCCTCCGGACTCTCCCCCGTGGCTCTCGCTTGTGCGGGCCCGCCTCCACAGGTGACGCGGCTGCCGCCGGATCACCAGGCAGGCGGGTCCTCATAGGGACGCGCCGACTCCAGGGTCCCGGGGATCACGCGGACGCGGTCCCACCACTTGATCCAGACGGCGTCGGGCTCGTGCTCTGCGAGCCACCGGTACGCCTCAGCGTAGCCGCGGTGTCGCTTGGGGGAGAGGAAGGGGGTCGTCGTCTTCGGGGACGCCATCACGCCCTTGAAGAAGCGCAGCGGCACCTCGCACCACCGGAGGGCGCGTCCGTCCCGCCGGAACGCGCCGAGGAGGGTTCGGGCATTGGGGTCCGGCGGGGGACGCCACGGGGCTGGGGACGAGGTCCTCTCGGCGAGGGTCGCGAGGGCTGACCGCTGGTAGAGCCAGATGGAGCAACCCTTCGGCGGTGTCCAGGCTTCGGCCTCGAACCAGTTCGGCGTCGCGTAGAGGCCGCCGTCGTCGTCCCGCAGGACGAAGTCCACGGAGCCGGGTACAGCCGGCGCGAGGACCACGTAGAGCGGCCTGTGGATCGGTTGCGCGCCGCGGTCCACCTTGTGGCGCCTGCGCTTCCACCGTGGGGACTTGCCGGTCATCTGCCTGCGGAGCACGGCGCGAGTGATCTTCGCGGTCGACTTGCCAGTCAAGAACCGAGCCCACTCGTCGATGTCGGTCTGATCGAACCAGATGGCCTTGCCGCGTTGCCCCCCGCCGCGAACCCAGGGCAGGTTGTGGCGGCGACGGAGCGCCTGGAGGGCGTCGGCGGTGACCGGGATGCCGACGGCGCGGAGCGCCTCGGAAAGGGCACGCCAGCCGTGCGCCTCGCCGAAGCCGATAAAGGGCGGTTCTCTGTGCGGCATGGAAGCCCAGTTGGCGAGGGGGCCGCGCGCCCTGCAACGAGGGCGCGCGGCGGGGGTGGGGCAGGAAGTTCGGCTACGCGTCTTCCTCGTCTTCGTCGTCGAGGTCGGCCTCGTCGTCGTCTTCGTCCGCATCGCTGTCGCTGTCGAGGTCGGCCATGGCCTCGTCGTATCCGGCATCGAAACCGCTCTTGTACGCGTCCGCGACTTCGGGGTGCTCGCGTTTGCCGGTCTCGATGTCGTCGAGGTACTCCTCGACGCTGTCGCGGGACACGAGGTAGGGGCCGCTCTTCGTCTTGCGACGAGCGTCGAGCTCTTCGCCGTCGATGAGGCGGCGGATGGTGCTGGGGCTCACGTCCATGAGGTCAGCGGCCTCGCTCGTGCTGAGCCACTTGGTGCTGCTGGGGGGCATTGATCTGCTCTCTTCGAAAGGAGGGAGGGGGGCGCGGTCCGGCGGTCGCGCCGGAGCGCGTGCAACCGTTGAGGCTGCAGGCTTCAGTAAAGCAGTTGACCCCCATGCCGCGAAATCAGCGCCACCTGCTGCGCCGAGCCACTCGTATCACAACCACCCCTGCGCACGGTGCGCGCGCTGCGTCCATGCCCCCCGGGTCGCCACCTCCCACGATCGCCCCCCGCGTCGTATCACGCGCCTGGGCCGTCGGGCCTCGGGCTCCCGCCCGGGACCCCCACCTCGAAGCCGTGGTCATACCGGAGCCCGGCTCCTGGGCCTGTTGGCTGGCGGTGAGGCGGGGGCGAGGAGGGGCCGGAGCGGAGATAGTGGCCGGGTGCCGCGGGGAGAGTCTTGCCTCCCGGGCGAGTCGGGGCACCATCGGCGTCATGCTCGTCATCGCCGCCAACTCCTTCATCGAAAGCATCGAGCGCGACGACAACCAGGTCGTCGTCAAGGCGTGGGAGGACGTGCTGAGGGAGGGGCGATCGGCGTTCGGGAACGAGCGGGAGGTGGTGTGCTTTCCGCTCCCCCTCTCGTCGGTTGAGCGACGAGTCTCAAGGTACGAAGATGTCGTAGTCCACTTCCAAGAGCGGCTTCAGGACAAGAGTACTGGAACGCTGTTCTTCCCGTTCATCCTCGGTGGCAGCGCAGATGCGCTCTCCAACGGACAGGATGATGCTGCCGTGAAACGCCTGCTCCTCCAGGTCGCGGGTATCGAAGTCATTCGAGTCCATCCGGGGCAACTCGGGAGCGAAGCATACTTCGATGCTGACCTTCCTGAACAGCTAAGGACGCACATGCTGGATCACGGGTGGGGCTTGCTCATCCTGCGCCGAGCCGTACGCCGCGCGCCGCGTATCGGAGAGCCGCGATCCCCTAGGTCTACTGCAGCGCTTCTGTTCGGGGCCAGTAGAGACCGTCGTCTTGGGGCGAGCCTCCATGTGTGGCAGGGTTGGCTCGCGCTCTTGCCATGGAACATCGACTGCGCGGACAAAGTCCGCTGCTCGACTCTCCGTAGTTTGATGCGAAAGCTAGCGGGGTTCACTCAGGGCCAGCCAGATGGCGATGCAGGACATGGCAGAGAAAGTGTCAGGAAGCCCAAGGGTCGTCCTCGCAAGGATGACAGTCAGCACCAATTGATGTACCGGGCGCTGCTAAAAGAGAAGGCGTACGGAGAGGCCAACGGGCTTTCGCTCAAGCAACTCGTTGCAGCCGTGCAGGAACACTTCGACAACGACATCAAGTCGGCACCTGCCGTTGTCAGGCGCATGCTGGCGGCTCACGAGAACCTCGTCGCAAAAGGCAAGGACTCAGAAGGCGACGTCGTCTACTTCCTCAAGGGCCGTCCTACACAGAAGTGAGTTCTGTGCTCACAGAAGTGCTTCTGTGACATCTATGCAGGCTGTGAGCATCTTCTGCCGGTCCGAGAGATCGGGTAGTGTCCACTCGAAGGTCGCAAATGCGCGACATGTCGCGAGGAGGTACCAATGGCCGCCAACGACAGCATGCGAACCAGCGCGTCCCGCGTCTTCTCGATCCGAGAAGCGGCGAAGTTCCTCAGCATCAGCGAGCGGACCGCCTGGGCTCTCATAAGCAGCGGCGAGTTGGCCTCGGTTCAAGTCAGTCGCGGTCGGCGCGGCGTGACGCTGCGCGACCTTGAAGCGTTCGTGGAAGCGCGGCGTGTGGGTGGTGCGCGGTCGTGAGTTCTGCGCAGGCGGTTGGTGTGGAGGCTTCCCTGAGCCTGAAGGGGGTGGCTCTTGGGTACGGGAGGATCGGGCTGCGCGTCGTTCCGAACCATGACGTATCTTCCGGGGTGTGCTCCTGCCGGGACCCGGCCTGTAACCGTAATGCGGGCAAGCACCCGCGGATCACAAGGTTCCCCAGCAAGTCCTCCGCGGACCCGAAGACGATCGAGAAGTGGTGGCAGCGTTGGCCGCGCGCCAACGTCGGCCACTACCTGACGAAGGACGGCGAGCTCACCGCGCTCGACATCGAGCATCCGAACGAAGCGCACCCGGATCGTCCGAACGGGGTGAAGGCGTTCGAGGAGCTTTGCGAACGGATGGGTATCAACCTGTCGCGGCACCCGACGTACCGGACTCCTAGCGGCGGACTTCGGATGTTTGGCCGCCTTCCGGACGAGCTTCGCAACATCGGGTCCCTGCCCGCGCCGTGCGAGGGTGTCGAGATCCTCGGGCGCGGCGGCAAGTCCAAAAACAACATCCTCCCGCCCTCGAAGACGCCCTACGGCGACTATGCGTGGAAGGATGACTGGGGGCCGGAAGATCTTGAAGACCTGCCGGAGTTCCCCGCACAGTTGTGGAACGAAGCCGTCGCGGCGCAGACGAAGGGCAACGGCTCGTCCGACGAGAAGAGGCGCTCGTCCCGCGTGTATGCGAGCTTCGTGAAGGCTGCGGCGGCGTACAACGCAGACCATGCGGCGGAGTTCCCCGCCTCCAACTCGCCCTGCCCGATGTGTGGGAGCCCTGACGGCTTCAAGCGCCTGGGCGACGATCCAATGCGTTGGGTCTGCCACAGTTCGCGCCACCAGCGAGGCATGGGGGGGACGGCGTGCGCATCGTGCTTCATCGGGAGCGTGCTGGATATCAAGGCCGCGAGTCGGGGCGTGCGACCGTGGAACCTGCTCGTGTCCGAAGGCTATCTCAATGGGGGAGCGGAACCTGACGGCGGACTTCCTTGGAACGATGTCGGCAACGCCCAGCGGCTTCAGCGGGAGCGTGGCGACGTTCTGCGGTATGCACATGGGATCGGCTTCCACGTCTGGGATGGTCGTCGATGGGAGCTAGATAACGGTGACGCCCGTGTCCGCCGCATGGCGCAGCATCTGCGCGAGATCATCCGGGAAGAGACGGCGAACATCGAAGACGAGAAGCTGGCCAAGAAGGCGGCAGCATTCGCTTCGCAGAGCGGGAACGCGGCGCGGATCCGGGGCGCGCTCGAACAACTTCGCGTACTCCACGGCGTGTGGAGCGAGCCCGGCATGCTGGACGATCCGACACGAACGGGCCACCTGCTCAACTGCATGAACGGCGTCGTGGACCTGCGGACCGGGACGCTGCAGCCGCATGACCCTGGCCTGCTGATCACGAAGTTGTGCCCGGTCGCGTACGACCCGACCGCGAAGGCGCCGCGTTTCGAGGAGTTTCTTCGCGAGGTGCTGGAGTCGGACAAGGTAGTCGAGTTCCTACTGGTTGCGCTGGGCTACGCCTTCACGGCCGACACGCGTGGACACTTCGTGCTTCTGCTGACGGGTGTTGGGCGGAACGGGAAGTCGCTGCTGCTCGACGTGGTTCGAGACATCTTGGGGGCCTACGGCACGAGTATCCCGCTCGCGGCGCTGACGCAGTCCGCGTTCGGTGGAGACCGTCCGCAGCCCGCGCTCGTCACGTTGCGTGGCTGCCGAATGGCTACGGCGACGGAGGCATCAGAGGAGATGCGCCTTGACGAGGGCGTTTTGAAGATGCTCTCCGGCGGCGATTCCGTTCTGGCGCATGCGAAGTTCAAAGATCCGATCGAGTTCAAGAACACGGCGAAGATCTTCATCGCAACGAACGTGGAACCGCGAATGTCGGGCGTGGATTCCGCAATCTACGACCGGTTGCGGATCATCCGATTTCCGCGGCGCTTCGTCGCGGATCCCGGTCCGGGGGAGTACCTCCAGGATCCGAGGTTGGGCGAGCTTCTGCGGGAGGAATGGGCGGGGATCCTGGCGCTGCTCGTCCAGGGCGCGATGCGCTGGTACCGCGAGCTCCGCCTGCCGGACTGCCGCGAAGTCCTGGAGTCGGTCGCCAAGTACCGGGAGAGCCAGAAGACGCCTGTCCATCAGTTCCTCGACGCGGAGTACATGGTCGCGGCGGGTAGCGAGACGCTGAAGGCCGACCTCTACCGCCACTACAAGTCTTGGCATCGGGACCACATGGGAGGGGAACAAGAGCCCTCAGAGCACGCCTTCGCGACGACTCTTGGCCACGTCTTGAAGCGGGACGCCCGGTATGCGTCGGTCACGGAGACGCGGCCCCGTCGCACAGGCCGGAAACCGGTGCTCGTCGGACTGCGCTTGGCGAGCGTGGTCGAGCAGGCCGCGATGGATGAGGATGAGGAGTCAGGCTCGAAGGGACCACCGCTGTGATCCGGCCCTCGCTGTCCCACCCTGTCCGGCCCATGGCCGACCTCCTGCGCGACGCAGGTCGGACACGCGTGCCCCAAAGATCCGGGCTCTGCGGTTCTTGTCCGACCTGTCCTACCCCTTTCCCCAGTCCCGGTAACAAGAAGGCGGATGGTTGTAGTGGTGTGTGTGTAGGGGGGGAAAGAGTAGGGGAACGGGTCGGACAGGTCGGACAGGTCGGACAGACCCGGCCCGCGAGCACTCCTGTCACCTGCGCAGTCGTGCCTCGGGCGCCTGCGGGTCCCCGCTTGCCTCCCGCCGCGGGTCCCGCGCTGTGGGGACGCCCAGAACTCGCGGAGCCTGTAGGAGTGAGGTGAGGAGCCAAGCATGAGGCCGAACCCCAAGCTCGCGCGCAGCACCCCGGAGCCTCTCTTGACGCCCCAGGAGGCGGCGGATCGACTGGGAGTCCCCGTGGGCGCCATCTACGAAGCTCGCGCTGCCGGCCACCTGAGCGTGGTCACCATCTCGCGCCGGTGCATCCGCATCCGGCCCACGGACCTGGAACAGTACCGCGCCATCCATGCCCGGAAGTCCGGGCGTGGGGGGCACTTGACACGACCCGTACAGTACCGGGTCAGCACGGAGACCCGATCGCGATGAGGCTCTACCAACCGACGTGGACGAAGCGGACGGCAGACGGCGGGAAGATGAAGGGGCGCTCTCCCATCTGGTGGGTGCAGTTCTACGTGAACCGGCGGCGCTACCGCGAGTCCACCGGGGTGAAGGACCGGCGTGCGGCGGAGAAGATCGCGCACGAGATCGTCCAACGCAAGGAGCGGGAGATCGCGGGGGTGACCGACCCCTTGATGGGCCATCAGGCCCGGCCGCTCGCTGAGCACCTCGCGGACTATGAAGCGATGCTCCAGGCCCGTGGCATCACGGACGCCCACCGGGTGGACCGCATGGGCTGCCTGCGCGAGTTCCTAGCGATCGCGCGCGCCTCCCGGCTCTCCGACCTCGACGCGGCCGTCGCCGCGCGTTGGCTGGCGGACCAGACTGCGCAGGGGCTCTCCGCGCGCGCCGTCAACCGCCGCTACCAAGCTGTGCGCCAGTTCGGCCTGTGGCTCCTGAAGGCCCGCCGCGTGAACCACGACCCGTTCGTCACGCTGAAGCCCCTCAACGAGGCCGCCGATCGTCGCCTTGTCCGGCGTGCGTTCTCCGATGAGGAGTTGGCGGCGCTGCTCGACGCAGCAGCAACGCGTCCGCTTCAGGAGGCAGAGAAGGCGCGCGTGAACAAGGGTGTCACCCCTGCGGAAAAGGCGCGCCTGGAGGCCCTGGGACGCTTCCGGGCGCTGGTCTACGACTTCGCGGCGGGTACGGGGCTGCGGCGTGGCGAGATGGAGCGCCTGCGGTGGCAGGACCTCGATCTCGACGCCAGCGAACCCACCGTGCACGTCCCGGCGAAGTCCGCGAAGTCCCGGAAGGACCAGAGCGTTCCCCTCCGCCGCGATCTGGCGGAGGCGCTGCGGCAACTGCGTCCGGCCGCGGCGAAGGCCGGGGACCCGGTCTTCCCGTCCACGCAGTTCCCGAACGCCCGGACCCTGAAGCGGGACCTCTTGGCTGCTGGCCTCGCCTGGGTTGAGGAAGTCGAGGTGCCGGGCGACGGCGAGGCGAAACCGAAGGTCAAGCAGATCGTGCACACGGAGGACGACGAGGGCCGTGTGCTGGACTTCCACGCGCTCCGCTACACCTTCGTCTCCCGCCTGGCCAAGTCGGGCGTGCATCCCCGGATCGCGCAGGCGCTCGCACGCCACGCGAAGATCGAGACGACCATGCAGACCTACACGGACCTGCACTTGCTCGATCTCCGGGGCGCCATCGAGAAGACGGCGGCCCCGGCGGCGGTCGAGGCGCTTGGGCCTGGGCTTGTCCCAAGCACCGCCATCAACTCGCAGGAGTTCGCATCCCGTTGCAGTATCGAGGCCGAAGAGGCCGAGTTGGCGTTGGCGGACGCAAGCCTGCAACCGTCTGCAACTTGCGGCAATGCGGTGCGAGGAGAAGTGGCGGGAGTGACGGGACTCGAACCCGCGACCTCCGGCTTGACAGGCCGGCGCTCTAAACCGACTGAGCTACACCCCCGGTCGCGACCAGAGAGCGACGGAGTGTAGACCCGCGGGGGCCTGCGTCAATTGGCGGGCGGCATGGGGGCGGCTTGTGGCGGGGGCTGCCCCACCAGCCCGGGGCCGGTTGGGCGTCGTGGGCGCGCCCGTCGTGGGGCGGAGGCTCGTGCCCTCGGCTCGCCACGGGCCACGCTCGCCTCGCGGATGGGGGGGCCCGGGTGGGGCGCCGGTCCCCGTGCTCGTGCCGCGCCCGTTGCCCTGGGCGCGGGCCGTGTCGTGCCGGTCGTGGCGCGCAGGGCTGTTGCTGTCGGCGCGTACGTTCGGCCCTGGGCAGGCGGACGTCCTCTGGTCGCGCGCGGGGGACCCTGGCTACGCCTTTCGGAGGGTCAGGACGGTCCTCCGGCCCGCGAGGAGGAGCAGGCGATCCTCCGGCTCGCTCTCGTCGATGCGCCAGGCGTCGATGCTCTGGAGGGCCTTGAAGTACGCGGCGTCCTGGGTGGTCAACGCCTCGGGGCCCGTGACGTCCGTGCCGCCGAGTTCGCTGACGACCACCTTCTTGCCCTGCGCGGACCATTGACCGCGAATGCGGTTGAGGCCCGTGAAACCGACGAGCTCGCCGCCGGTGCGGAACTCCAGGGTGGGGGGCTGGTGGCCGACCGGGGGCTCGTCGCCGATCAGCTCCACCCTCCACTCGACGTTGAGGGCCCGGTCGAAGGGATGCGGGTCGGTCGCTAGGCGCTGGTGGGACGCCCCGTCGTCTCCGCAGGCCGCCCCGAGCAGGACGACGAGGAGGAGGGCAGCGGTGTTCGACGGGCTGCGCATGGATCCCCGGGCGGGCGATGCCCCTGCTGGATCATAGCGCGTGCCTCCCCGCGTGGCCGCCGACGCTTCGCGGCTGTTCGTCGGCGGGGGTGCGCGGCCGACGTGGGCCCGGTCCGTCGGTCGGCGGGTCTTGGGCGAGGCCTGACGGCGGCGCCCTCCCACCGTCCGCGTCAGTTCTGCTGGAGCGCTTCGAGCCGCTGCCGGAGCTCCAGGTCCAGCCAGAGACGGGCCACGCGCGACGCCTCCTTGGCGTCGTCGTTCCGGAGCGCGTCGCGCCAGGCGCGCTCGGCCTCGCGGAGGATCTGCTCCGCGCCCGGGGCGTCGCCGGCGGCGATTCGCCCCACCCCCACGGCGTCCAGCACGCGGAGCCGGCTCGAAGGGGAGAGCCGGACGTGGTGCGCGGCGGCGTAGAGGACCTCCAGGCGTTCGGGCTTCTTCCCATCCCGCGCGTCCTCGGCGAGCGCGACCAGGGCGCGGGAGGCCTTGTCGGGCGCCGTGTTGCGCCCCAGCCGGAGGACCGTTTCGAGACTCTGCCTTGCCCCCTCGAGGTCGCCCTCCCTTCGGAGCAGGAGGCCGAGGGAGAGCACGCGGCCCAGGCGGCTCTCGTCGCGTTCGGGACCCAGCGCCGCCGCGCGGGCCCGGAAGCCCAGCGCGCCGTGGATCCAACCCTCCTTCTCCAGGAGCACGGCCACGGCCTTCAGCGCGCGGACGTAGGTGCGGTCGGTGGGGACCGTGGCGGCGATGGCCCGCCGGTACGCCGCCACCCGCTCGGGCCAGGGTGCCGCCCCCTGCCCGCGCGCGTTCTCGAGGAGGCGCGCCGCCTCCCGCGGCCCCGCCGCGGCGGAGGACGCGGCCAGCAGGCAGACCGTCAGGACGAGCGCGAGCCTCACGGGGCCCGCTCCGTTGCCGGAGGCGGGAGCAGGGGCGGGTTCCCGTCCAGGGCGACGGGGACCTCGCCAGCGCGGTCGGGCCCGCGGGCGTCGGAGCGTGCGGGGCCCAGGAGCCAGGCGCCGAGCGCCAGGAGCACCGCCGCCATCACGACGCCGGCTGAGGGCAGCGTCACCCGGGCGCGGTCGCGCTGGCGGACGGCATGCTCAACGCGCTTGGGGAGCGCCGGGTCGAACTCGACGCGCCACGCGCGGGCGGCCACCCGGGCGAGCGTCCGCTCCAGGGCGCGGCCGGGGGGAGGGACTCGGGAACGACTCACGGTCGCGATCTCCTCTGGGAAGACGGGGAGGGGGGCGCCCCCCGCGGCGCGAGGACGCGGCGGAGGAGCGCCCGCGCGCGGTGGAGGCGCATCTTCACGGTGTTGCGGGTGATCCCCAGCAGCTCGGCCGTCTCGCGCGTCGAGCACCCCTGGACGTAGTGGAGGTGCACCGGCCCGGCGTACTGCGGCGGGAGCCGTCGGATGGCCCGCTGGATCGCCCTGTCCACCCCGTCCAGGTCGGGTGCAGGACCGTCTCGCGCGGTCGGTTCGGGGTCGAACCCCCTCGCCTTCGCGGCCTCCAGCGAGTTGAACGCTGCGCCCGGCGGCGAGCGCCGCCGGATCCAACTGATCGCCTTGCACCGGGCGACCCGGTAGCACCAGCGCCTCAAGTGCGCGACGTCGTGCAGCTCCGGGAGCTCGTCCCACGCCGCGACGAGCGTGTCCTGGACCACGTCGTTTGCGGCGTGCGAGTCGCCGCCGAGGAAGAGGGTCAGGTACCGGACGAGGTCCGGTCCCAGGTGTTCGGCCACCGTCCGAAACGCCCGGGGGTCCCCAAACCGGGCGCGTCGGACCGCTTCGTCGAGTCGAGGGTCCACGTGCGCCTCCGCGGGCCCCCGCGCCGGAGGCCGCAGGTGCACACCGCGCGAGAGGGCCCGGTGGTCACACGCAATCTCCAACCTCGCTCTGAGGGGCGCGTGTACGCGAGGCGCGGGCGCGCTGTCAAGGCCGTGGCCCCGCCGGACGCCGCCGGCCCCGACGAACGCGTGCGGGCCCGTGTCGCGAGGGGCCCCGGAGGGCGAGGGCCGTCGCCGCCGCGCCGCCGGGAGCCGGCGGCTGCGAAACCCTCCCCGGGGGGAGGGGTTTCAGGGCGTGCCCATCGACCCTCAAGGAGCTTCGACGTGAAACCCATCCTGATGACCGTGGCAGCGCTGCTCGCGCTCGCCTTCCTGGCCGACGCCGCCCTCGCCGGACCCGGCCGTCGCGGCCACGCTCGCCGCTTCTCCCCCGAGGCGCGCCAGAAGATCCTCGACGAGTTCGACGCCAACAAGGACGGCAAGCTCGACGAAGGCGAACGCGCCGCCGCCAAGTCCGCGCTGAAGCAGCGCTTCGAGGCGAAGAAGAAGGAGATCCTCGATCGCTTCGACACCGACAAGGACGGCAAGCTGAGCCCCGACGAGCGCAAGGCCGCCCGCGAGGCACACCAGAAGGCGATGATCACCGCGTGGTTCGCGAAGGCCGACACGAACGGCGACGGCCAACTCAGCGTGGACGAGATCGAGGCCGCGCGGCAGGCCCGCCGCACGCGCTTCCAGAAAGCCCTGGACAAGAACGGCGACGGCACGATCGACCCGGCCGAGCGCATGCGCCTCCGCCGCGGCATGCACGCCCGCCGCGGACAGATGCGTCGCTTCCGTCACCGCCAGGGCGACGAGGCCACGCCCGTCACGCCCGGTGACTGATCCCTGCCACCTCCCTCCGAAGGCCCGCCGGGGCGCCGAGGACTCCTCGGCGCCCCGGCGTCGTAACGGGAGACGCGGAGCGGTGGGGGAGGGCTGTCGCCGCCGCGCCGCCGAATGCGACGGCTACTACTCCGGCATGCCGGTCACTTCGGAGACGGCCTTGCGGAACGAGAACGCGCCCGCGTCGTAGTCCACCTCGACCACGTCGCCCATCCCGACATCGCCGTCGAGCATGCGCTTCGCGAGCCCGTTCTGGATCGTGCGCTGGATGAGGCGCCGGAGCGGCCGTGCCCCGTAGACGGGGTCGAAGCCTTCCTCGGCCAGGCGGTCCTTCGCGCCGTCCGTGACCCTCAGTTCGATCCCGCGCTCGCTCACGATCGAGGCGAGCTGGTCGAGCTGGATGTCCACGATCTTGCGGAGTTGCTCCTTGTCGAGGCGGTGGAAGACGATCACGTCGTCGATCCGGTTCAGGAACTCCGGCCGGAAGTGGGCACGGAGCGCGTCCATGATCCGCTTCTCGATCGCCGTGTCGGAGAGGTCGGGGTCGAGTAGCGCCTGGCTCCCGAGGTTGCTCGTCATGATGACGACGCTGTTCGTGAAGTCCACGGTGCGGCCGTGGCCGTCGGTCAGTCGGCCGTCGTCGAGCACCTGGAGGAGGGCGTTGAAGACCTCGGGGTGGGCCTTCTCCACCTCATCGAAGAGCACGACGCAGTAGGGCCGCCGCCGCACCGCCTCCGTGAGCTGACCGCCCTCCTCGTAGCCGACGTAGCCGGGCGGCGCGCCGATGAGCCGGGCGACGGTGTGCCGCTCCTGGTACTCGGACATGTCGATCCGGACCATCGCGCGCTCGTCGTCGAAGAGGAACGCCGCCAGCGCGCGGGCGGTCTCCGTCTTGCCCACGCCGGTCGGGCCGACGAAGAGGAACGAGCCGGAGGGCCGCGAGCCGGAGGTCAGGCCGGCGCGACTTCGGCGGATGGCGTCGGCCACCGCCTCCAGCGCCTTGTCCTGACCAACGACGCGAAGCCGGAGCCGGTCCTCCATGTGGACGAGGCGATCGCCTTCGGACTCGAGCATCTTCGACACCGGGATGCCGGTCCAGCGGGCGACGACCTCGGCGATCTCCTCTTCACCGACTTCCTCCTTCAGGAGGCGTGGGCCCGCCGTCGCGGGTCGCTCCTCGACCTCGAGGATCCGGCGTTCGAGCTGGGGGAGCACTTCGTAGCGGAGCCGGGCCGCCTCCTCTAGGCTCCCCTGCCGTTCCAGCAGGTGCTGGCGCTCGCGGGCGGTCTCGATCTGTTCCTTGATGCCCTGGATGTCGTGGATCTCGCCCCGCTCCTTCTCCCACTGGGCACGGAGCGCCCGCTCCCGCTCCTTGTGGTCGGCCAATTCCCGCTCGATCGTGTCGAGCCGCTCGCGGCTCGCGCGGTCCTTCTCCTTGGAGAGGGCGAACTTCTCCATCTCCAGGCGGTTGATCTGCCGCTGGATGGCGTCGAGCTCTTTCGGCAGCGAGTCGATCTCCAAGCGGAGCGCGCTCGCCGCCTCGTCGATCAGATCGATCGCCTTGTCGGGGAGTTTGCGCTCGGGGAGGTAGCGGGTGGAGAGCCTCACCGCCGCCACGACGGCCGCGTCGGTGATGCGGACGCCGTGGTGGACCTCGTAGCGCTCCTTGAGGCCACGCAGGATCGCCACGCTCTCCTCGAACCCGGGCTCGTCCACGTAGACGGGCTGGAAGCGCCGCTCCAGCGCCTTGTCCTTCTCGACGTGCTTGCGGTACTCGTCGAGCGTCGTAGCGCCGATGCAGTGGAGGTCCCCGCGGGCGAGGGCGGGCTTCAAGAGGTTCGCCGCGTCCGCCGCGCCCTCTGCGGCGCCCGCTCCGACGATCGTGTGGAGCTCGTCGATGAAGAGGACGATCTCGCCGGAGGCCGCCTCGATCTCCTGGAGGACGGCCTTCATGCGTTCCTCGAACTCTCCGCGGTACTTCGCCCCCGCGAGCATCGAGCCGAGGTCGAGCGCCAGGAGGCGCTTCTTCTTCAGTTGCTCCGGCACGTCGCCGGCGACGATCCGCCGCGCGAGCCCCTCGGCGATGGCCGTCTTGCCGGTGCCGGGCGCGCCGATCAGGACGGGGTTGTTCTTCGTCCGCCGCGTGAGCACCTGCATGACGCGGCGGATCTCCTCGTCGCGTCCGATGACGGGATCGATCTTCCCGCCGCGCGCGCGCTCGGTCAGGTCGATCGTGTACTTGGCGAGCGCGGCGTAGCGGCCCTCGGGCTCGGCGTCGGAGGCCTTCTGCGTCCCTTTGATCCCCTTCACCGCCTGCGTGACCGCGTCCCGGCCCGCGCCGTGCGTGCGCAGGAGGTCGAACGCCGTGCCGCTCTTCTCGTCGAGGAGCCCGAGGAGGAGGTGTTCCGTGGAGACGTACTCCTCGCCGCCCTTCTTCGCTTCCTTCGAGGCGCTCTCGAGGACCTTCCCCAGCCGCCGGCCCACGTTCGGTTGCACCCCGCCTTCCTGGCGCGGCAACCGTTCGAGCTCCTTTGTCACGAGCGACGTCAGGTCCTGCCCGTCGGTGCCCGTCTTCTCGAGCACCGCCGGGACGATCCCGCCGGACTGGGTCAGGAGCGCCAGCAGGAGGTGCTCCGGCTGGATCTCGACGTGCCCTCGCTCACCCGCCGCCTCGGCGGCGTGCTGGAGCGCCTCGCGGCTCTTGTGGGTCAATTGCTCGATGTTCATGGTGCCTCGATGATCGTGTGGACGAGGGGGTCCGGGGACACGCGGAGGGCGCACCGTCTCCGGTGCGCCCCCCCGCGGGCGCTCAGCCAGTGGTCGCCGCGGCCGGCGGGACCGCGCTACCCGATGTCGATCTGCCGCGCCTTGGCGGCCTCGGACTTGGGCAGCTTGACGGTCAGCACGCCGTTCTCGAACTGCGCCTTGGCCTTGCTCGTGTCCACGTTGTTGGGCAGCGTGAAGGAGCGGTGGAAGCTCCCGTAGCGCCGCTCCACGCGGTGGTAGTCCTTCTTCTGATCTTCCACCTCGTACTTCTTCTCGCCGGCGATCGTGAGGATTCCGTCCTCGATGGTGAGCTTCACCTGGTCCTTCTTCAGGCCCGGGAGCTCGGCGTGGACGAGCAGATCGTCGTCCGTCTCGCTGATGTCCACGGCGGGGACGAGCATCGCGCCCTCGCTGCCGCGGCCGGCGTACTCGTCCAGACGCCTGCTGAAGTCGAAGAACGGCGCGAAGAATTCGAGGGGATCCCGGCGCACCAGCTCCTTGCTCATCGTGAGTCTCCTTCCAGTTCCATGCGGGGCGGCGCGCGGGCGATACGCCCCGTCCGCCGCCTCGGAAGTCCTCGTGGACGCCTCGTCCACGGGGGGAAGGGGAAGGCAAGGGGCGTACCACTGGGGGGCGTGACCGTCCCGCGCGGGAATTCGGGCGGCGGCGGGTGACGACCCCTGTCCCGGGCCTCCGGTTCGGCCACGGCGGCGTGCCAGAAGGGCAGGCCCCTGCCGATGACGGGGCCGGCGTCGGACCTCGGGGGTCGGGGCGTCGGCGGGGCGGGCGCCGCCTCTCCCGTCAGACGCCCGGGAGGACGGCGAGGGCGTCCAGCACGCGGGTCAGGGCGTCCCGGGTGGGGGCCGAAGCCTCGACCATCGGCAGCCGGAGCCGGGCCTTCGACAAGGTGCCCAGGATCTCCAGCGCCGCCTTCACGGGGATGGGGTTCGTCTCCAGGAAGAGCGCCTCGAAGAGATCCGTCAGGCGCTCGTGGAGACGGAGCGCCTCCTTCAACTCCCCCCGGCTCGCGGCGGCGACCAGCGCGGCGACCTCCGAGGGGACGACGTTGCTCGCGACGCTGATCACGCCGGTCCCCCCGAGCGCCATCATCGGCCACGTGAGACCGTCGTCGCCGGAGAGGATCGGCACGTCGGTCTCGCGGCGGAGCCGGGTCACACGGCCCACGCTCCCCGTCTCCTTGAGCCCGACCACGCCGCCCGCCGCCGCCGTGCGCGCGACGGTCTCCACGTCGATGGAGATGCCGCTTCGGGACGGGACGTGGTAGAGGACGGCGGGCAGTCCGCCCTCGTCGATCATCGCGCGGAAGTGACGATAGAGGCCCTCCTGGGTGGGGCGGTTGTAGTAGGGCGCGACGGCGAGACACGCGACCGCACCCGCCCGCCGGGCGGCGCGCGTCATCGCGACGGAGTGGGGCGTGTCGTTCGTGCCGCTGCCCGCGACGACCGGAACGCGCCCGGCCGCCGCCTCGACGGTCCGTTCGATGACCACGATGCGCTCGTCGTCGGTGAGGGTCGGCGACTCGCCTGTCGTGCCGCACGGGACGAGGAAGTCCACGCCGCCCTCGATCTGGCGTGCGACGAGCCGGTCGAGCGCGTCGAGGTCCACGCCGTCGCTCCGGAAGGGCGTGACGAGCGCGGTGCCGACGCCGGCGAGCGGGAAGGGAAGCGCGACCGCCACTGGCTCAGCCTTCCCCCGTCACGGCGAGTGCGCGCGCGCGCCACATCTCGTCCTTCATTTCGCGCACGGCGGTCGTGAGGCCGACGAAGAGCGCGCGGCCGACGATCGCGAAGCCGATGTTCAACTCCTCCACCTCCGCGACGGCGGCCACTGGCGCGACGTTGCGGTAGTCGAGGCCGTGCCCCGCGTGCACGCGCAGGCCCAGGTGCTTCGCCGAGACGGCGGCGCGGCGGAGCGCCTGGAACTCATGGACGCGTCGCGGTTCGGTCGCGGCGTTTGCGTAGGCGCCCGTGTGGAGTTCGACGGCGTCGGCGCCCACCTCGTTCGCCGCCAGCAGGGCCTCCTCGTCGGGATCCACGAACAGCGAGACCGCGATCTCGGCCTTGTGCAGGCGCTCCACCGCCTCGCGCACCGCGTCGTGCGTCTTCGCGAGGTCGAGGCCGCCCTCGGTCGTCAGCTCCTCGCGCCGCTCCGGCACGAGGCACACCGCGTGCGGCTTCCTCTCGAGCGCGATCCCCACCATCTCCGGGGTCGCGGCCATCTCGAGGTTCAGCGGGATGTCGAGGCCGTCCAGGACGTGATGCAGATCCACGTCCTGGATGTGCCGGCGATCTTCCCGCAGGTGCATGGTGATCTGGTCGGCGCCGCCCAGGACGGCGGCGTGGGCCGCGGCCACGACGGCGGGCAATCGCCCCCGCCGGGCCTGGCGGAGAGTGGCGACGTGATCGATGTTGACACCGAGTCGGATCATGCATGGAGGATAGCGGCCGCCGGGACCGAGGGGGGCCCCTCCTCTCGCCCGCCCCGCCGCCGGATCCCCTGTGCGGGGTAGCCCGCCTGCTTCTCGAACGGGCGTCGGCATCGCGCGGCCCTGGTCCGCGTCTCGGGCCCGATGCCCGCGTTGCTCGTCGTCGGAGACCCCAGGGGGTCGCCTCCCCTTCGCGCCTTGGCCTCGAACCCGAGCGACGCACCCGGACCCCCTGTCGTCAGCAAGAGAGGACGACTTGTCGACGTAGCCTCTTGGCGGACAGCGACTTCCGGCGGTCACGTCGCGCGCTTCGCGCATAATGCGGGCGAGGAGGCACGGGCGTGCGCATCGAGGCCGGGTGCTGGAAGGGTCGGTCGCTCCCCCGTCCCGGCGGCGCGCGGCCCGCGGGCGCGCGGCTCCGCAAGAGCCTCTTCTCCGTGATCGCCGCCCGGATCCCCGGCGCGCGCGTGCTCGACCTCTTCGCCGGCGCTGGCGCGTTCGGCCTCGAAGCCGCCTCCCGGGGTGCCGGCTCCGTCGTGCTCGTCGAGCGGGACGCCGGGCGGGTTCGGGCGCTGGCGACGTGGCTGAAGGCAGCCGGCGCGGACCGCCGGGTCGAGCTCTGCCGCCGCGACGCGCTCCGCGCCGCCCTACCGCCAGGCCCCTTCGACCTCGTCTTCGTCGATCCACCCTTCGCGCTCTGGGAGGGGAAGGACGCCGCGCGGCTGCTCGCGCGGGCGGTCGGGGCCCTCGCCCCGGACGGCCTGGCCCTGCTGAAGGTCCCGGGGCGGTGGGGCGTGCCCGAGGACCCCCGCTGGGCGGTTCGCCGCCGTCGCGCCGTGGGCGACGCGGCCTGGGTCCTCCTCGCGCCGGGCGACGAGGCGTGAGCGGGCCGGCGGTCCCGGGAGCGAGGACCCGCCCGCCCGGTCAAGCCGGCCCGGTCGGAGGCCGATCAGGGAGGAGGCGGGACGACCGCCTCGACCCCGGCCTTCGAGACCTCTACCATGGCCTTCATGCTCCCTCCCGACGAGTCCCCGCGGCCGGCTCCCGGCACCGCCACGACCCGGTCCGGCCCGTCGGCCCGTCCGGCGCGAACGACCGGCGGCCGGCACCGCCCGATCGAGCCCATCGGGAAGGAGAAGCTCCGGAGGCTTCGCGAATCGATCCTGAACGGGACGTATCCGCTCGACGAAGCCGTGATCGGAGGGCTCGCTAGGATGTTCATGGGTCCGGCCCCCGGGCGGCGCCGCGAGGACGGCGAGTAGCGCGAGAAGGGGACGGGCCCGACCGAGGAGGAGGTGCCCGTGGAACGCCGTTGGATCCCGGCCGCCGCGGCGGCGGTCCTGCTGGGGCTCGTCGCCGGCCGCTCCGCCTCCGCCGGCTGGTGGGACGACCTCGACAAGGGCAAGAGCGTCAGCCTCGGCGACGTCATCGCCCAACCCGACCGCTACCAGGACGACCTCGTCACCTTCTTCTGCATCTTCCACCGGCGCGACGAGGTCTTCGACTCCCTGGCGACGCCCTTCCACCCGTCGCGCTACAGCAACGTCTCCGCGTGGGCGGACGGCGCGAAGGTCTGGGAGGAAGACACCTTCCGCCACGACTTCCCCTTCCTCTACATCGAGCGCAGCCATCCCGCGCACGACGCCCTGCTCGCGACCGATCCCTACACGCGGCTCGAGGTGACGGCCCGGATCAAGGCGAAGCTCCGCGGCTTCCCCTGCCTGGAGATCGTCTCCTGGCGCGTGACCTCGCAGCGCCTCGGCCGGGCGGCCGTCGAGAGCGTCATCGCCGGCGACCGCTACGCCGAGATCGGCGACGACGACCTCGCCTACGAGAACTACCGCCGCGCGCTGAGGCCCGATCTCCCGCGCGTCTACCGCATGCTCCTCCAGAACCGCGTGGCCCAGAGCCTCGTCCGCTTGGGGCGCGTGGACGAGGCGCGGGCGCTCAGGGGACCGGAGATCCTCGGCGCGGGGGACGAGGCGGGTGAAGGGCTGTCGCCGCCGGCCCCCCCCGGGATCGCCGCCGCCCCGGCCGCCGGTTCGCCGGACGGCACGCCGCCGGCGATGGCGGCGCCTCCCGCCGTCGGCTCGCCCGACGGCGGGGCGCCCGCCGCCGGCTCCCCCGACCGGCCGGCGGTCGGCTCCCCGGACGGCGGGGCGCCGCGCGCGGCGCCCCTCGGCGCCCCCTCCCCCGCGCCCCCTCCCCTCATCACGAACGACCTGCCGGGCGAAGCGTCGAACGAGCCCGCGCACCGGGCGTCGCCGCCGGCGCCGGCCCCGCCACCGCCGGTCGAGGACCTCTCGTCGCCCGCGGACCGGATTCCGGGCGCTCCGCCCCGGAAGACGCCCCGCCTCTCCGGCGTGCGATAGGACGACACGCGAAGATGCCGATCCGACCCGGGTCGGATCCGGCCGTTGCGATGCCCTACCGCCCGCAAGCGGGTGGCAATGCGTTTCCGTTTCCCGGAGAAGACTGGCGTTCGCCTCCCCCGGGGGTAGGCTCCGCGGCCGAGAAGGTGGGTCTTCGCGAAGTGGCGAGGCGCACCCGGTCGGGCCACGCCGAGAGGCGGTCGGGTCCGCGGGAGAGTTGCTCATGGCCAAGAACACGTCGAAGGTGGACGCGGAGACGGAGGGCGACGCCGGCGCGGCAGGCAAGGAGCGCCTGCACAAGTTCCTGGCGTCCACGGGCGCCGGATCGCGGCGGGAGAGCGAGACCTTCATCACGCAGGGCCGCGTGACGGTCAACGGCAAGGTCGTCACGAAGATGGGGGTGAAGGTCGATCCCGCGCGCGACGAGGTGACGCTCGACGGCGAGCGGGTGAAGCCCCAGGCTCTCGTCTACTACCTGCTCAACAAGCCAATGGGCTACATTTGTACGAACTCGGACGAGCGCGGGCGGCCCCGCGTCGTGGACCTCGTGAAGGAGAACCGGCGGATCTATACCGTCGGCCGGCTCGACGCCGAGAGCACGGGCCTCATCCTGCTCACGAACGACGGCAAGATCGCCAACGTGGTGTGCCACCCGCGTTACCGCATCGAGAAGCGCTACCAGGTGATCGTCCGCGGGCAGATCACGCGGGGGCAACTGACCCGGGTGGCGGCGGGCGTCTGGCTCGCCGAGGGGAAGGCCTCCCCGGCCCGGATCAAGCCGATCGGCTACAACCCGAAGCGCAACGAGACCGTCCTGGAGGTCGTGCTCTTCGAGGGGCGGAACCGCGAGATCCGCCGGGTGTTCGCCCGGGTTGGGATGCAGGTCCGCCGGCTCCGCCGGACGCACATCGGTCCGCTGGCGCTGGGCGAGATGCCGCCCGGCAGCTACGCGAAGCTCGCCCCCGAGGACCTTGCCTTCGTCGACAACTCCGAGCGGCTCTACCTCGCCAACCGCGAGGCCTGGGACGCGGAACTGCCGCCGGAGCGGCCCGCCGGGCGCCCCGCCCGCGGCCGCAAGGCCAACGACGGGCCCCGTCGGCGACGCTCGGGCGGCGGCGGCCGGGGCGACGGGGCCTCCGGGGGGGGCGGCGGGTGGGACGCGAATGCGCCCCTGCCGCGCCGCGGGCACCGGCGGGCGAGCGGCGGGCCCGCGTCCTCGTCCTCCGCGCCGGGCCGGCGGCGGCGACGGCCCTACGGGGGCTGATCCCCGCGACTTGCGGCGGCGCGGGCCGCCCTGCCGGGGGGCCGTCCCGGGGAGCAGCGGGCCGCGAAGGTGACGCGGGTTCGCAGCGCCTCTACAATCTCGCGCTTCAACGAGCGCCCGTAGCTCAACGGATAGAGCGCCGGCCTCCGGAGCCGGAGATAAGGGTTCGATTCCTTTCGGGCGTACCAATCGATCCGGCGGCCCCGCCTGGGGCCGCCGGATGGTTTTTTGCCCGGTCGGAACCTGCGTAGCGGCCGTCCGGCGGGGGCTTGACACCGGCCGTCGAGGAGAAGCGCATGGCGCGTTGGGACGATCTGCACCGCGCGATCGAGGCCCGGGACATGGACGGCGCCGAGCAGATCTGGCTGGAGCTCCTCGAGAACGACCTCGACGCCGTGGGCCGCTTCACCGAGGCGGCCCGCGCGTTGGCGTCGCACTCCGGCGGCAAGCGGCAGGCCGGGATGCTCCTCTGGATGCTCATCGAGGCGCTCAAGGAGAAGGGGCGGGTGCGCCCCATGGTGCCCGTGTTCGTGGCGCTCAGCGAGATGGCGCCCGACGACGGGTCGATCCGCCAGGGGCTGATCGACGCGGCGCGCGAGGCCCATGCGGACCGCCCCGACCTGGACGCCCTGTTCGAGAAGAGCGGGATCCTCGGAGGCGACGCCGCGAACCTGCCCGAGGAGGCCGCCCGGCTCGAGCGTTTCCTCGACCTGGAGCCCGGGGCCTACGTCTGGCACAAGAGCGGGTGGGGCGCGGGACGCATCGTCGGCTACGTGCCCGAGCATGGCCGGTGCGTGATCGACTTCAAGGACCGCAAGGGCCACGAGATGGACATCGCCGCCGCGGCGGACCGCCTCGAACGACTCGACGACGGCGACATCCGGGCCATGGCGATCTCCGATCCGAAGGGCCTTCGCAAGCGGGCCACGGAAGATCCGCTGGAGATGCTCCGACAGGTTTTGGCCCGGTTCTCGGGGAGCACGAAGCTCCGACACGTGAAGGACGCGCTGGTGCCCGACGCCATCGCCAGCACGCGGTGGTCCGCGTGGTGGAAGGAGGCGAAGAAGCTCGCCCACCTCGACCCCCGCTACCACGTCGGTCCCGGCCGGGACCCCGTCATCGAGCACCACGACACGGCCGAGGTGGACTTCGCCACCCAGATCGAGCGGGCGTTCCGGGCGAGCCCGACCGTGGGGGCGAAGCAGAAGGCCGCGCGCGAGTTCCTCCTCACCGCGGGAGAGGACGAGGACGCCCGGCGCGTGCTCGCCGAACTCGTGTCCACGGAGCGTCAGAAGGCGACGAAGCCCGCCACGATCATCGGGTGGGACGTCCTCGTCGCGGCGCTCGAGGGGCGGGACGAGCACGAAGTGCTCCGCCACGCCGTGCTGGGGGTGGACGACCCCAAGGCGCTCTTCGCGTCGATTCCCGAGGACGACGTGCGCAACTCCGCGGCCCGCGCCTACATCACGGCGTCCGAGAAGGGAGGGGAAGTCCTCTACGAGGCGGCGCTGGAGCAGGACGACCCGACGCTCGCCGAAGTCGGGATCGACCGCTTCGCGGCGGCGGGCCACCCCGAGTACGTGGCTCGCCTGCTCGACCGGATCGACGCCAAGCCGGCGATGACGCCCAACCTCTATGCCTGGTACGTTCGCGGCCTCCGGCGCCATCGATGGGACGGCCGGACCTACGACTCGTACACCCTCCTCGTCCGCATGCTGAAGGTCATCGACGCGGTGGAGTATCGGACCCGCCGGGGCGGGACCGCGCGCGACAAGACCGGCGTCTCGACCCTGAACGAAGTGCTCGTGGCGAAGCAGGGCGCGCTGGTGAAGGAGGCGGCGGAGGCCACCGACCGGGCCGGCGCGAACCATCTCGTGCGGGTCCTGGAGCAGATCCGTGGCCTGCGGGGCCGCGTCCTGCAGAAGGTCCAGACCATCATCCTGCGCACCCGGCCGCACGCGCTTCGCAAGCCCGATCAAGAGGTGGAGAAGACCGCCGATGGCGAGACCGTCCACGTGGGCGAGCGTCTCGACCGGGTCTACATGACCGCCGCGGGCATGGAGCGACTCAAGACCGATCGCGACAAGATCCTGAACGACGACATGATGGAGAACGCGAAGGAGATCGCGCGCGCCCGCGAGTTCGGCGACCTGTCGGAGAACGCCGAGTACCACGCGGCCCGCGAGAAGCAGGCGCTCCTCCAGGCCCGTGCCGACGCCATGGGCAGCGAGCTCGCCCGCGCGATCCCCATCACCCCCGACATCGTCCAGAAGGACCGCGTATCGGTCGGGAGCCGCGTCCGGGTCCGCGACGCCGCGGGGCAGGAAATCACCTATACCCTGCTCGGCCCGCCGGACGCCGACGTGAAGAGCGGGATCATCAACTACCTCACGCCGCTGGGACAGGCCCTCATGGGCCATCGACAGGGGGATCACGTGCAGGTGATGTTCGAGGACGGCTCCCGCGAGGTGGAGGTGCTGGACATCGAGAGCGCCCTGGCTTGACGGGGACGGTATCCTCCCCATCGTGACCCCGACGCCCCTCGACAAGCGCCGCCGGCCGGTCCGGGACCTACGGATCTCGATCACCGATCGCTGCAACTTCCGCTGCGGCTACTGCATGCCGAAGGACGTCTTCGGGGGGGACCACCCCTTCCTGCCGCGCTCGCAGGTGCTCACGTACGAGGAGATCGCCCGGTTCGCCCGCGTCTTTGTCGGCCTGGGCGTGACGAAGATCCGGATCACGGGCGGGGAACCGCTGCTGCGGCGCGACGTGGGCGTGGTCGTCCGCTACCTCGCCGAGATCGAGGGCATCGAGGACCTCGCGCTGACGACGAACGGCTCGGCGCTCGCGAAGCTCGCACCCGTCCTCGCCGACGCAGGTCTCCACCGGGTGACGGTCAGCCTGGACGCGCTCGACGAGGGCGTCTTCCGGCGCATGAACGACGTGGACTTCCCCGCCGCCCGCGTCCTCGACGGCATCGAGGCGGCCGCCGCGGCGGGGCTCGGGCCGGTGAAGCTCAACATGGTCGTGAAGCGCGGCGTGAACGAGGACCAGGTCCTCCCCATGGCGCGCTACGCCCGCGAGCACGGTCACGTCCTCCGTTTCATCGAGTACATGGACGTGGGCACGACGAACGGCTGGCGCATGGACGACGTCGTCCCCGCCGCCGAGATCGTGGCGACGATCGAGTCCGCCTACGCCCTGGAGCCCGTCGAGCCGGACTACCCCGGCGAGGTCGCCGAGCGCCGCCGCTACGCGGACGGCGCCGGCGAGATCGGTTTCATCACCTCCGTCACGAGCCCCTTCTGCGGCGACTGCTCCCGCGCGCGCCTCTCCGCCGACGGGCGGCTCTTCACCTGCCTCTTCGCGGCCGTCGGCCACGACTTGAAGACCCCGATGCGCGAGGGCGCGACGGACGACGACCTCCGGGCCCGGATCGCGTCGATCTGGCGCGCCCGTACCGACCATTACTCCGAGCTCCGAGCGACGAACACCGCCCCCCCCGACCGCCCCGAGATGAGCTACCTCGGCGGATAGCCGTCGTACGGATCAGGACGAGAGGTCACGCTCTCCCGTCTCGATCCGCGGCCCGCGCGAGGTGGCGTCGACGCCTGCCCTGACCAGCCGGCACGACCCACGAACGGACGTGGAATCGCGCGGCCCTGCAGGCTAGCAGGCTAGAAGTCGTAGAAGGTGGCGTCTTCCAGGGGGGGGAGGTCGGCGCTGGGCAGGAGGAAGGTCCGGGCCTGCCAGAGATCCTCGAAGACGCGGTAGGCGATGGCGGTCTCGTCGAGGTAGCGGACGCCGCTGGTCCCGCCGGTTCCGACGCGGCGGCCGATGATGCGCTCCACCATGCGGGCGTGGCGCTGGCGGAAGATCAACAGCGCCTGCTCCATCTCCACGAAGCGGTCCAGGATCTCGCGCGGAAGGGCCAGCATCGGAAGCGAGCGGTAGGACTCGATGAAGAGGATGGCGGCGCGGACGCGGCGGCGATGGGCGTCGTCCGGGTGGAGCCATCGTTCGGCCGAGGCCATCTCCTGCTCGTAGCGCGCGTGCACGGTCGCACGCTCCTCGTCGGGCAGCCGGGCGTCGAGGCGCTCGTCCATGATCCCGCGCAGACCCGCGCGGAGGCGGTCGAGGTAGTCGCCGACGAACCCCTGCACGACCTCGGCGTCGTGGGGATCGGCTGGCGTGGAACCGCGGATGGGCGTCCGGTGGAGCCACCGGTCCACGGCGGTCTTGAGCGTGGGGGTGTCGCGCATCCGCGCGTCGACGCGCGCGAGGCTCGCGGAGGCTCCTCCTCCCGGTGTGCGGAGAGCCTCGCGCCACTTCCCCTCCGCCCCCAAGCCCACCCGCTGGACGTCCTCCAGGCCCAGGAGGATCTCCATCTCGCGCATCTGGGCCGACTGGAAGCCGCTGGCCGGGAAGAGCTTGTCGCGGAAGTCGAGGTAGTCGCGGGTGTTCAGCGACTCCACGACCGTCCAATGCTGGTTCGCCACGAGGAAGATGCGGACGATCCGCTCGAGACCCCGGCTCGCCGCGGCCATGCGCTCCTCCGGGACGTGGTCCGGCGCGAACAGGTCGCGGAGCGAGGCCAGCTCACGGAGTACGAGCTTGAACCAGAGCTCGAAGACCTGGTGGACCGTGATGAACACGACCTCGTGGTTGGATAGAGCCGATTCGTCGTTCTCCAGTCCGCCCTGCAGCCGGAGCAGATCTTCGACGCGGATGTAGTCCCAGTACGTCGTGGCCATGGCCTCTTCCTTCGTCTATCCGCGGATGCGCTCGGCTCCGCCCGTCTTGGCGGCCATGCGACGGACCTGGTTCAGCAAGTCGTTCAGGTCGAACGGCTTCTGGAGGCACGGCGCGCCCCGTCGCCCGATGTCGCGCGCGAGCCCCTGGTGCGATGCGTAGCCCGTGACGAAGATGACCCGCTCGGACAGCGACGGTGCATCGCCGGAGAGGGCGTCGTAGAAGGCGAGGCCGTCCATCTCGCCGGGCAGCGCCACGTCCACGAGAAGGACGTCGGGGGGCGACTGCCGCGCCCGACGCAGGGCTTCCTCGCCGCGTTCGCAGCACTCCACGCCGAAGCCGTAGCGCTCGAGCCAGGCCGCGATGACGTCCCGGACCGCGGGTTCGTCTTCCAGGACGAGCACGCGGCCGCCCGTCGTGCGGGGAAGCGCCCGGGTGCTCACGCTCACGGGGGCGGGGCGCTCCTCCGCTTCGGGCGCCAGCGGAAGACGGATCACGAAGCGGGTCCCACCTTCGTACGCGGAATCCAGCTCGATCGTGCCGCCGTGGTCCTGGATGATCCCGTAGCAGATGCTCAAGCCGAGGCCCGTGCCGGTCTCCTTGGTCGTGAAGAACGGATCGAAGACCCGACCACGGACAGCCGACGGCACCCCGGGCCCGGTGTCCTCGACCGTCAGGACGGCCTCCCCGCCCTCGAGATGCGTTTCGAAGCGGATGCGCTTCTCGCTGCCGTCCTTCGACAGGATCGCCTGTTGCGCGTTGGAGGCGAGGTTGATGATCACCTGCTGCCAACGATTCAGGTCCAGGTCGATGGGCGGGAGGCGGGGGTCGTAGTGCTTCTCGATCCGCACGCCGTCGGCGCGCAGCGAGTACTCGTTGAGCTTCAGGACCGACTCGATCACGTCGTTCAGGCTCGCAGGGCGCTTTCGGATGCGCGTCTGCCGTGCGAACTGGAGCAGGCTCTCGACGATCGCCTGGCAGCGACGGGCGTTGTGCTCGATCTTCTCCAGGTCCTCGCGCGACCACGTCTCGACCGTGCCGGCGAGCAGCAGTTGCGCGAATCCGAGGATGCCCGTCAGGGGGTTGTTGAGCTCGTGGGCCACGCCGCTCACCAGACCTCCGATCGCGCCCAGCTTCTCCGCCTGGTAGAGCTTCTGCTGCAGTTCCTTCTCGCGGCTGAGGTCGCGGGCCAGGAGAAGGACGCCGGCGTGTTCGCCGTCGTCGTCCATGAAGGGCAGGAACGAGGCCTCCACCCATCGCGGCGTGCCGTCCACGTGCTTCAAGCGCAGCTTGACGAGTTCTCGTGCATCGCCGGCGAGGGCCCGCGAGAACGCGGCTTCGACCAGAGCTCCGTCCTCCCTGCCGACGACGCCCGCGAGCGTGACCGGGCCGGTGGCCGGATCGTCCTCCGCGCGGCCCGTGAGGCCCCGGGCCGCGGGATTCTGGAAGACGATTCGCCCCTCCGCATCGAGGTGCATCACCGCGCCCGGGTTCCCCTCGATCAGGGCGCGATAGCGGTCCTCCCGCCCCCGCACCATCGAGAAGAGACGCGCGTTCTCCAGCGCGATGGCGAGCTGGTTGGCCACGGTCTCCAGCACGAGCTGCTCCGTGGGGCCGAAGGCATCGAGCTCGTCGCTCTCCACGTTGAGCACGCCTTCGACGCAGTCCTGCATGATGATGGGGACGGCGATCTCGCTCCGGGACTCCGGGCTCCATGAGACGAAGTCGGGGTCCGTCGTGACGTCGCTCACCACCGTCGTCTCTCCGGTGCGCGCGGTGCGCCCGACGATGCCCTGGTCCTGGCGGACGCCCCGCCCGACCAGGGAGGACCCCTGTGCGGCGCTGGATCGCGCGCGGAGGGTGTAGTGCTCGCCGTGTTCGTCCCGGAGGAAGATCATGACGTCGGGGAAGCCGAAGGTGCGCCGGACGTCCCCGACGGCCTGACGCAGCAGCAGTTCGTCGTTGAGAATCGTGCCGACCTTGCGCGCGAGGTCGTTGAGCAGCCCGATCTGGTGTCGCCGCCGGTCTTCGCGGTCCTCGAGGAGGAGGTGGCGAAGCGTCGCGGCGGCGAGCATCGCGGCCTCGTCCACACGGGTCTTCTCCGCCGCCTCCAGGGCACGGCCGATGCGAAGCGCCACGTGGCCGATGCGCCGGCCCGCGGCCGCGAGCGGCGCCGCGTGGAGCGTGCCTTCTTCGACGGGCCCGCCCAGCCGCTCCGGAGCGATCGGCCCGGCGTCGGGAGAGGCGTCCTCGCGGGGGAGGCGTTCGACGAGGCCCGTGCCGCGGGCGAACGCCCCCAACTCGGCCGTGAGGTGGAAGCAGCGATCGCGCCGTGCCCCGTCGCACTCGCGCGCGCTCAGGCACGTGTCGCAGCGGTCGCCCGGGCCGGCGAGCCACACCCGGACGGCCTCGACGCCGTCGCTCTCGAGGAGACTCTCGGCCAGCGCCTCGGCGGCCGAGGTCGGGTCCGTGGCGTCCTGAAGCCGTCGCGCGAGGCTGTCTCCCATCGGGCACAGCTTAGCCCAGAGGTCCTCCTCGGCGTTCCCGCTCCCCGTCCTCCTCGGGAGGATCGTCGATTTCGGCGGGCGGGAGGTCCCGCGGTGCGAGGACCGCTCCGAGCCCCGCGCTGAAGAACCAGCTCAGGACGAGGAGGGCGAAGAGCGAGATTCCGACCTGCCGCCCCAGCATCGCCGCGGCCCCGAAGGCCAGCCCCAGCACCACCGCGCCGACGACCGCGCGAACGAGGAGGCTCCGCTGCCTTCCGAGCATCCCGCCGCCGACGTGGGGGACGAGCGCGCTTGCGCCCAGCAGGGTCAGCGCGCCCGCGGGGAGGAGGACGACCAGCGTGAAGGCCACCTCGGCGGGCTCCCCCCCGAACTGCGTGGCGTAGGCCAGGAGGGTCATCCCCAGGAGCGGGAGGACGCCGGTGACGAGGAGCCGCAGCGATCCGAGACGGGCCACGGCGCGGTCGGCGCGGTCCGCCGGGCCCGGGAACACGATCCTCAGCACGCCGAGGAGGCAGCCGACCCCGACGAGGATGAGGGCCACGAGCAGGACGCCCGCCAGGCCCCGCACGGGGTCCCGGGAGACCTGGGCCAGGTCCCCGTCGGCGGAGGCGAGAGGAAGGAGGGAGAGGCAGGCGTTCATGCTCCGGTCCTCCGGTCGCTCCGGCCGATCATGCGCCGGGCGAGGATCAGCCCGCCGATCAGGAGCACCAGGCCCAGGGCCATCGCCGCCACGGGCGGCGCGCCCACGTCGGCGACGGCCGTGCCGACGGTCGGAAGGGGGGGAACGAGGTCCCGGGCCGCCCGGAGCGCGTTCTCCACGGCGGGAGTGGGGGCGGCCCGCGCGGGCGTGGGCAGCGCGCCCGTCGCGAGGAGCCACGCCAGGAAGGCCGCGAGCACCGCCGCGGCGGCTCGCATCACGCCCGCAAGGACGCCGACCCGGGCGCGCCGCGGCGACAGCCCTCCCGCGATCCGGTCCGTGAGCCCCGCCGGGAGCGGAAGGAGCGCCTCGTCCGAGAGCGCGCGCTCGAGCGCCGCGATGCCCTCGTACCGCCGGGCGAGCACGGGATCCTCCGTCAGCCGCCCCTCGAGCGCCGCCGCCTCGGCCGGGGCCAGTTCGCCGGCGGCGAGCGCGTGGAGGAGGTCGTCCGAGGGGGGGTCGGGAGGAGGGGGGGCGGGGGGAAGGGGCATGGGGCCTCTCTGGGTCGTACCGCCCGGAGGGGGCGGGGTTTCATGGCCGGAGGCGTTCGCGGAGCGCCGAGCGCCCCCGGTGGAGGTGGGTCTTCACGGTGGCCACCGGGACCTCCGTGATCTCGGAGATGGCCTGCAGGGAGAGGCCGTGGACGTAGTGGAGGAGGATCGGCAGGCGGTAGCGATCGGGCAGCGCCGCGATCGCCTCCCGGAGCGGGGGCTCGCCCGGCCGATCCCCCTCGACGGGCGCCGCGGGCTCCGGGAGGGGGGCGTCGCCACCGACCGGCCGGAGGACCTTGGCGCGGGCCCGGGTGGCGAGGCGGTTGCGGCAGAGGTTCGAGGCGATCCGCAGGAGCCAGTGGCGGAACGGTCGTCGGGTGTCGAACCGGTCGAGAGCCCGCCAGGCGTTCCAGAACGCCTGCTGCGCCACGTCCTCCGCTTCGGCCGCGTCGCGGAGCATGCGCCGGGCGAGGTCGTGGACACGGCGGGCGTACCGCTCGACCAGGCGAGCGAAGGCTTCCTGGTCGCCCCGCTGGGCTCGTCGGACGTCGTCGGCTTCCGAGGCGTCGGCCACGACGACGCAGTATGGGCGGAGGTCGGGCCGCGTCCCGCACCCTTTTCCACGCCGGGGCGAGAGGCGGGGGGGCGCCGGCCGACGCCCCGCGCCGGTACGATCCGCGCGTGGATCCGCCGCGCATCCCCGGCCCGCACATGCTCGTCCACACGGGTGCGTGGAACGTCCCCGAGCCCGAGCGGGAGGCCCACCGGACGGGGGCGCTCCGCGCGCTGGAGCAGGGGTGGCGCGTGCTGCTCCAGACGGGAGCCGCGGTGGATGCCGTCATCGAGGCGGTCGCGGCGATGGAAGACGACGAGGCCCTCAACGCCGGCGTGGGCGCCGTCCTCTGCCGCGAGGGCCACGTCGAACTCGATGCGGCTGTCATGCGTGGGAAGGACCTCGCGGTGGGCGCCGTGGCCTGCGTGTCGGACGTCGCGAACCCCGTCCGCGTCGCGGCCCTGCTGCTGGACGAGGACGAAGTGCTTCTCGCCGGCGCGGGCGCGAGCCGCTTCGCGAGGAGCCGCGGCGTGCCGACGGTGCGCCCGGAGTCGCTCATCCTCGGCCGCGAGCGCACGCGCCTCGCCAGGTGGCGCGAGCGCCACCCCGCAGACACGGTGGGGGCGGTCGCGGTGGACGCCGAGGGCTCGGTGGCCGCCGCGTCCTCGACGGGTGGGCGACCGGGCAAGCCGAGCGGCCGCATTGGCGACGCGCCCATTCCTGGCGCCGGCCTCTTCGCCGACGACCACCTCGGGGCCGTCGTTGCGACGGGCTGGGGCGAGGACCTGCTCCGCACGACGCTGGCGCGCCGCGCCGCGGAGCTGGGCCGCGACCACGCCGCCCGCGACGCCTGCTGGATGGCGCTGAAGGAGGCCCAGGAGCGCCTGGGTCTCCATGGCGGCCTCCTGATGCTCGCCCGCGACGGCTCCTCCGGCTGGGCGTTCAACACCGAGTGCATGGCCGTCGCCCTGATGGCCGGCGACATGGACGAACCCCTCGTCACCTAGTGTGGCGTGCCGGGAGTTCCCATCCATGAGGCCGTGCGGCACGCTGGCCTGGGGGCGATCGGCCCCCTTCGTCCTCCTTGCGTACGGTCGTACGCGGCGTCGTCCTCATGAGGCCTCCGCTCCCCATCCAGCGCGCCGATCGCAGGCGAACGCCGCTGAGGGACACCCTCAGGGGTCCCCACGGGCGTCTTCCCTTTCCACACGAGCTTGCGACCCAGGACACTCGTGGGCCGTGCCGGGAGTTCCCATCCATGAGGCCGTGCGGCACGCTGGCCTGGGGGCGATCGGCCCCCTTCGTCCTCCTTGCGTACGGTCGTACGCGGCGTCGTCCTCCACGAGCGCTTCGTTCCGGCCGGGCCCTGACGCCGTCGCCAGTCAGGACCCGACGCCGTCGTCGGCCGGATCAGTCGTCGTCCGCGGCGTCCATGGCGGCCGGCGCATCCGCGCCCCCGTCGCGCTCGGACTCCGCCGCCTCCTCGGACGCGTCGAGGCCGACGATCGCTCCGAGCGCGGCGTGGCGCGGATCGCGAAGGTCGCGCGGCTCCTCCTCTCCCTCCAGACAGACCACGGGGCGATCGAGGTCGTCGGTCTGCTCGTCGACGCGGGCGACGGCCCCGCCCTTCAGGCGGATCCGGTATCCGATCGGCCAGATGCCGTTCGCGAGGATGAACCGGTGGAGCATCGCGCGGTCGAAATGCGGCTCCATGGAGATCATGATCCGGTAGGCCTGCTGGGGCGGGAGGGGAGGCTTGTAGGGGCGGCGCGCGGTGAGCGCCTCGTAGACGTCGCAGATCTTGATGAGGCGCGTCGCCGCGGACAACTGGACGCTGTACTCGACCCTGGGGTAGCCGATGCCGCCGTGGTGCCCGTGATTCATGGGCCAATGGTGGCCGACGCAGGCGGCGATGGCGAGCGGGTCGGAGTCGTCCAGTTGCATGAGCAGACGGGCCCCGTGGGCCGGATGCTCCTGCATCGCCAGACGCATGCCCTCGTCGAGCGGGCCCTGGTGGTAGAGGACGTCGAGAGGCACGTAGCGCTTCCCGATGTCGTGAAGCAGCGCGGCCGCTCCGAGTCGGAGGAGGACGGCCTTGTCCTCCGTGAAGTGACGGGCGACGGTGAGCGCGATGCACGCCACCCGGATCGAGTGCCGGAAGAGGTAGGGGTCGGCGCGGGACGTCCGTCGTGCCGTGGCGGTCATCAGCGGCTTCGCGTCCTCGTTGAGCTGGGAGAGGAGCAACGACACCTTGCTCTTCGTTTCCTCCAGCCGGAAGAGTCGGTCGCTGAACAAACAGGTCATGGTGTCCGTCATGTAGTCGAACAGATGGTCATACAGCCGGGACGGCATCGTGATCGCCCCGGCGCTCCCGCGAGCGGGGCTCGTGCCCGCCTTCGTACCGAGCGTGAGCGAGGCGTAGTCTCCGAACCCCTCGCCCACGGCGTAGGAACCAAGGAGCTTGATGCCCCGCGCGCCGGCGGCCTCGAGGCGGCGGTTCGCATCTTCCAGGGAGAGATGAGCGAGGTCCCGGTCGAGCGCCAGCTCCACGAACGCGTCGAGATCCCTGGCCGCCGTCTCCGGGCCTACGTGGATGCCACCCGCGCCCACGTCCTCCAGGACCGGACGGAGCCGATCGGCCGCCCGGTCCGTGTCGAAGAGCGGCCGCTGGTCGTGGAACAGGTACCCGTCCGCGTTCCCGATCTCGATGGGGCGCCCGTTGCTTTCGCGCAGCAACGCCTCGATCGTCTGGAGCGCCGCCTCGGCCGCCTTCTTCGCGTTGCCGTGCTCGTTTCCGTAGAAGCGCGCCTGGTTCAGCAGCATGCTCAGGTCGGCGACGAGGTCGGCGACCCGCCGGGGCCTTCCGGTGACCTTCGGATCGTCGAAGGGTTCACGACACACGGCCGGCCCTCCGTCGGTGGGTCTTGGCCTGGAGCGCCTTCCTCGCCGCCAGCCGGATAGCCCTGGGCTCCCGCGGAAGGACAAAGAACCGCCGCGCCTCGACGAGGTCCGTCAGGAGGATGTTCCCGTCGGATGTCGGGAAATTCGCGAGGTCGTGGATGGCCTGGATGCGCCGGGTGCGAAGCTCGGTGTTCCCCTCGGCGCCGCGGACGAACCGGACGAGCTCGCCGCCGAGCTTGCGCTTCAGGGCCTCCCCTGCCACGCCGTCGAACGCGTCGTCGGCGAGCGCGTCCACGTACCAGGAGGGCAGGGTCCTCTCCGAGCCGAACAGGGACAACAGGCAGCCGACCTCCTCCGTGGCGTAGATGCGGCGGAGCGCCTCCATCCCCTGGCGGGTGGTGTCCTCATCGCCGTGGGTCAGGCAGAGACGCACGAAGGGGAGCATCGTCTTGGTTCGGGCCGACAGGACCCGTCGCGTCCGGGGCGGTTCCAGGACGTTCTCCGCGCCGAGGAGCTCCTCGGTCGCCTCGTGGAGACGCTTGGAACCGATCCGCTCCACGACGCCGTCGAGCTCGGCGAGGTCCACCCCGTCGGCCGGATCGAGCGAGTCCAGGTAGAGGCCGAACCCGCGCGGGAAGCTCGCGACCGCGTCATCCGCCGTCACGAGCCCCGCGTCGCGCAGGCGCTCGGAGAGACTCGTCCGGCGCATCGCGGCCAGGACCCGGGCCCGCCGCTCTTCCCATCCCGAGCCGCGTTCGTCGGGGGCGGGAACCAGGTACTGCTGGATCACGGCGTAGGCGCTCCCGTCGGGGTGGGGGAGGAGCCGTTCCAGTCCGCGCATGGCCCGGCCCTCGATCTGCTGGTTGACCGTGCGGTCGGCGTTCGCGATGACGTGCAAGTGGACACCCACCTGCTCGTCCAGTCGTCCGACGTTGGCGGTGTCGAGGGGCTCCGACCACGGCGGCGGAAGCTGCGCGATGGCCTCCAGGATGGAGGCCGGATCGCGTCGCGCCGCGGCGTCCCGGTCGCGGCGGGCCCCCTCGTTGCCCTCCGACCCCCCGTCCTGGGCCAGAAGATCCTGGATCTCGGGATGGTGGTTGTCCGCGTCCCCGGTACGCCCGAGGAGCGCCTGGGACGCATCGAAGAGCAAACGGGAGATCTCGCCCTTCTCGGCGACCACGTCGGCCAGATCGGCCGCGGGACCGATGCCGTCCATCTCCGCGGCGAGGCGCCTCACGGCCGTCACGGTCACCAGGCGGATCTGCTGGGGATCGCTCATCACGTCCGCGGGAAGCTGGCGCACGATGCGTCCGAGGAGATCCACCTCGAGGGTCGCCTCGCCCTCCATCGTCGCGGCGCGCAGCCGCTCTTGGAGCGCGGAGACCGCGGCGGAGACTTCCGGGTCCGCCATCAGGGTATCGAGAAGCGAGTCGTCGCGCTGCGTGTCCACGTGTCGAGCGCTCGCCTCGCCCCAACTCCGTTGGTGCGCGCCCTCCTCGCCTTCGTGGTCCGCGAAGGCGCCGGCGAATCGCCGGTCGATCAGGTCGAGGCCGGCGTAGTCGTTCGTCCACAGCTCGTCGTAGGACCGGCCCTGCTTCTCCTCCGCGTAGAGCTCGAGGAGGCGCCTCGTGAACGCGTAGAGCGCCGAGTCCGGGACCTCGCGACGGAAGCGGACGCCGGCCAGCGACGACCGGTGGATCCGGTCGTGGAGCCATGCGAGCGGCGTGCCCTTGACGAGCTCGGTGGGCTCGTCGCCGAAGGTGACGGCCCCCTGGTGGAAGCAGACCTCCAGTTGCTTCTCCCCTCCGGCGTCGAGCGCCTCCGCGAGGGAGGCGGTGAACGTCTCGAAGGCCCGCTGCACCCGCGCGTTCGTCTCGGGGTAGATGGCGACGGCCTTGGTGAAGGCGGCCCAGGCCTCCGCGAATCGGAGGGCGGCTAGCGGTGTTTCGCTGGAGCGCTCTTCCACGAACTCGACGGGCAGGACCCGATCCCCCCGGTACGGACATCAGGAGATACCCTACTCCATCGACCGCAAGGCCCCCAAACTTGCGGGTTGGCCGGCCTCCCGGGACCGGCTCTCCTCAGGATCCCGTCGCTTCCGCCCACCTCGCGTAGAGTTCCTCGATCCGTCGGGCGAGATCGTCGTAGGCCTTCGCGAGGCCCTCCCCCCGGGACGGATCCCCTCCCGGCGCCCACGCCCTCTCCAGCGACCGGGCCACGTCGTGGCGCTCCTGCTCCAGCCCCTCGATCTCCCGCTCCAGCCTCTCGATCCCCCGTACCTGGCGCTCGGCGGCCCGCCGCGCCGCCCGCCGGGCCTCGTAGGCGTCACGCGCCTCGCTCTTGTCCTGCATCACGCGGCGGTCTTCGAGGGCGGTCGCCCGCGGCCGGTGGTCCCACACGCGCCACCACGTCGCAAAGTCGATCCGATGGTCCACAAGCCGTCGGTCCTCGACCTCCACGACACGGTTCACCAACCGGTCGAGGAAGTACCGGTCGTGGCTGATCACGAACAGAGTGCCTTCGAACTCGAGCAACATCTCCTCGAGCAGCTCGCACGAGGGGATGTCGAGGTGGTTCGTGGGCTCGTCGAGGAGGAGGAAGTTCACCTGCGCCTGGACCAGGCGTGCGATCTGGAGACGGCTCTTCTCCCCGCCCGACAAGGTCCCGATGGGGCGGGGGAGGTCCTCGCGTGTGAAGAGGAAGCGGTGGAGGAGGCCGGCGGCCGCGCGTTCGTCGCCCCCGGTGAGCCCGGCGGCCCAGTCGACGATCGGGACCTCGGGATCGAGATCGTCGAAGAGCTGGCGATACTCGCCGACGCGAACGGCCTTCCCCAGGCGGAGCACGGGATCGTCCCAGCCGCCTCCCTCCAGGATGTGTCGGAAGAGCGTCGTCTTCCCGCTTCCGTTGGGCCCGACGAGGCAGACGCGATCACCGTACTCGATCTCCAGGTTCGCGTCCTCGAACAGGATGCGATCCCCGATCGCGCACGAGAACCCCTTCACCTCGAGGGCGACGCGCCCGTGCCGCCCGGCGCTCCGGATCCGCCCGGTGAAGCGGGAGGCTTCCGTACGCGGCGCTTCGATCTCGTCCATGCGCTCGATTCGTCGCCGCATCGCCTTCGCGCGTTTCGCCTGCGCGGGGTCGTCGTAGGCGTTCGCCATGTCCATCAGGCGTCGGGCCTGGAACTCGAGCCGGCGGATGAGGCGTTGCTGCACCTTGTACTGGCGTTCCTGCAGGGCCAACGCCTCCGCCTTCCGCTGCTGGAAGTCGCCGTAGTTCCCCTTCCAGGACGTCACGCGACGGCGTTCCAACTCCCACATCTCGCCGACCGTCGCGTCGAGGAGGTGGCGGTTGTGACTCACCATGACGAACGCCGTCCGGGTCTTGCGAAGGAAGCGGATGAACCACTCGACGCCGTTCATGTCGAGGTGGTTCGACGGCTCGTCGAGGAGCATGAGGTCGGGCTCCGAGAGGAGCACCCGCGCGAGGCCGATCACGTTCCGTTCGCCGCCCGAGAAGTCCCCCACGGGCTGCGTCCACGTCGGCTCCGGCAGGCCGAGGCTCTGGAGCATCCCGTGGATCCGCTGATCGATGTCGTAGACGCCGGCGTGATCCTGCGCCTCGGTCAGGCGCTCGTACTCGCGGAGGAGGCGGTCGCGAGCGTCCGCGTCCTCCGCCTCCGCGATCTCGTGTTCCAGGTCCCGGAGCCTGGCCTGGCGGCGATCGGCGTCGCGGAAGACGTCCCGCATCGCGTCGAGGACGGTGATGCCGCCGGGCAGGTCGAGCTCCTGCGCCTGGTAGGCGATCGTCACGCCTCGCGGGACGACGATCCGTCCCTCGGTCGGCGTGAGGCGGCCCGCGAGGAGCTTGAGCAGCGTGGACTTCCCGCTGCCGTTCTTCCCCACGAGGCCGATCCGCGCGCCCGGCTCGACCTTCAGCGAGACATCCTCGAGCAGCGTGGGGCCGCCGAAGTGCATGGAGAGGCGGTCGGCGAGGACGAGGGGCACGGTCTACTCCCCGCGCGCCGTTTCGGGATCCTCCCCGACGCGGACGAGGAAGAACTCGTCCCGCTTGACCATCGACCCGGCGTCGCCGAAGCGCTCGCTTCGCTCGCCGATTCCGTTCGTCGAGGACTGGGTGCTCCAGTACCGCAGGCCCGTGATGGATCCGTCCTCATCCCGCGTCCACGCGAGGAAGACGGCGCTGTGGCCGGATCCCGACTGCCGCCAGAGTTGGACGAAGTCCCCGGGGCGGGCGTCGTCCCAGTCCGTCAGGCGCCGGCCCAGGTGGTGACGCGTCAGCGCCGCCGAGAGGGTCGCGCGGTCGCCGTTCGCCCCGAACCACTCCCGGACGAAGGCCCGAACGCCCGCCGCGTCGAGACGGCCGATGCGAATGGCCTTCCCGCTCGCCTTGCACCACCGCTTCCAGGCCCGGAAGAAGACCTCGAAGGTGATCCCGCTACAGTGGCAACGCCCCTTCGGGTCGCCCTCGCCGATCGTCTCGCCGTCGTAGACGAGCGTGCGGGTGAAGCCGAGCCAGGCGCCCTTCTTCGGCCAGTAGTAGCCGTGGGTCCCGTCGGCGGGGTAGCTCTTCAGGACCGCCAGGACGTGCGCGTTCAGGGCGCCCGGCGGCACGACGACCGGTGCGGGATTTTCCTTCTCGCAAGCCCCCGCGAGGGCGAGGAGGAGCAGCAGCGGGAGCAACCGGAGGGCCATCGCCGCGATCCTACCCGTCGGTCCGCCGGGGGGCGGCGTCGGGTCCCGCTCCCTCCTTCCCGAGCAGGCGCCGCGCGAGGATCAGCCGCTGGATCTGGCTCGTCCCCTCGTAGATCGTGAGGCCGATCGCGTCGCGGTAGTGGCGTTCGACGGGGAGGGCGTCGGTGTAGCCGCGGCTCCCGTGGATCTGGAGGGCCGTCGCCGCCGCGCGAAGGGCTCCCTCCGTCGCGAGGAGCTTCGCGGCGCTGACCGTGCCGGCGTTCTCGAGGCCCCGATCGGCGAGCCGGGCGGCGTGGTGGACGAGCAGCCGGGAGGCCTCGAGGCCCGCCGCGAGGTCGGCGAGCGCGCCGCCGATCTGCTGGAAGTCGCCGATCCGCCGCCCGAATTGGCGGCGGTGGCGGGCGAAGGCGACGGAGGCCTCGAGACAGGCCCGGTGGATGCCCACCGCGCCCGCCGCGACGTTCAGCCGCCCGTGACCGAGGGCCTCCATCGCCACGGCGAAGCCGCCGCGCGCGGGCCCGAGGCGATTCGCCGCCGGCACGCGTACGTCCTCGAAGAGGAGGCGTGCGTGGTCGGAGGCGCGGTGCCCGAATTCGCGGCCCTCCACCGGCTGGCGCACGAGACCCCGTGCGTCGCCCTCGACAAGCCAGGCCTCGATGCCCTTCGTCCCCGCGTCGGGGCTGGCCTTGGCGAACACCACGAGAACGTCGGCGACGCCCCCGTTCGTGATCCAGATCTTCTCGCCGTCGAGGACCGCCTCGTCGCCGTCCCTTCGAACGCGGGTCGTGAGCGCCCCCACGTCGCTTCCCGCCTCCGGCTCCGTGAGGGCGTAGGCCCCGATCGCCTCGCCGCTCAGCAGCGGAGGGAGCCAGCGGGCGCGCTGCGCGGGGGTGCCCGACGCGACGATCGTCCGCGCGACGAGGCCGATCTGGACGGCGAGGAAGCCGCGCGCGCTCCCGTCCACCGCGCCGATCTCCTCGGCAATCAGGCAGTCCGCCAGCACGGAGGCGCCGTGACCGCCGGCTTCCTCGGGAAGCGCGGCGGCGAGAAGCCCCGCCTCCCCCAGCCCCCGAGCGACCGCCCGGTCGAAGGCCCTGGCGCGGTCCGCCGCGCGGGCGCGAGGGGCGAGGACGTCGGCGGCGAAGGCCCGCGCCCGGCGGCGCCAACGTTCCTCCTCGTCGCCGAGGGCGTAGCGTGCCTGCACGTCGCCGGGGTCGAGCGTGGCGTTCATCGGCCTTCGAACTCCGGTGTGCGTCCTTCCTTCCAGGCGTCGTAGAAGTTCCGGTGGTCGGCGGCGCGCAGCAGGTAGGCCTGGGCGATCGCCTCCTGCTCGATGCCGGCGGCGAAGTCCATCGACATCTCGCCGAGCAGGAGGCGCTTGGTCACGGAGAGGGCGAGGGAGGGCCCCTTCGCCAGCCGCCGGGCCAGATCCGTGGCCGCGGGGAGGACCTCCTCCTCGGGTACCACGCGGTTCGCGAGCCCGGCCGCCAGCGCGGTCTCGGCGTCGATGGGGTCGCCGAGGTAGAGCCACTCGGCGGCACGGCCCAGGCCGACGACACGGGGGAGGAGCCATGCGGCGCCCATGTCGGCGCCGGTGAGTCCCACCTTCGTGAAGAGGAAGTGGAAGCGGGCCGTCTCGGCCATCACCCTGAGGTCGGCCGCGAGGGCCATCACCGCGCCCGCGCCCGCCGCCGGGCCGTGGACCGCGGCGACCACGGGCTTGTCGAGCCGCCGGATGTTCTCGACGAGCTCGCCGGTCATTCGTGCGAAGGCGAGGACCTCACGACTGTCCCGCTCGAAGAGGGCACCGATGATGTCCTCGACGTCGCCGCCGCCGCAGAATCCGCGGCCGTTGCCCGCGAGGACCACCGTTCGGACGTCATCTTCGAATCGCAGGGCGCGGAAGCGGTCCGCGAGACTGCGGTAGCTTCCGAAGGTCAGGGCGTTCAGGCGGTCGGGGCGGTCCAGCGTGATCGATGCCACGCCGTCCTCGACCTGGTACGAGTAGCCGTCTTCCGTCATGCGCGGGCCTCCCTGCCGGCCGCGGGCTCCGGGGGCCGCGGCGCCCGACCTCGTTCGGTTCCGGATCCTACCCGGGATGGGGCGTCTCTCCCGGCCCGCCGACCTCGTGGGTACGATCCAAGTCTCCCGCCAGGTCCGCGGCCAAGGCCCTCCCATGCAAGCCCACGACTTCATCCGCGTCGAGACCCCCCAGGTCCACTTCGAGCGCCGAAAGCAGATCCTCAAGGCCCACCCGGAGGTCAAGCAGCTCGCGGGGCCCAACCGCTGGACCCCCCTCGCGATCCTGGGCCTGGTCGGCGGTCAACTGGCGATCGGCGTGGGCGCCGTCCAGTACGGCGGGGTGCCGTGGTGGGGGATGCTGCTGCTTGCCTACTTCGTGGGGGCCGCCTTCAGCCACGCGCTCTACGTCATGATCCACGAGTGCACGCACAACCTCGCGGCGCGCTCGGAACGGACGAACAGGCTGCTCGCGATTCTCTGCGACGTGGCGCTGGGCTTCCCGGGCGCCATGGGGTTCCGTACCTACCACACCCTGCACCATCTCCGGATGGGGGAGCCGGACCAGGACGCGGACATGGCGGCGCCGTGGGAGGCGAATCTGGTCGGCAACTCGTGGTGGCGGAAGGCCCTCTGGATGCTGGGCTTCTCGCTCGCCCAGGCGCTCCGCCCGACGAAGACGAAGGGCGGGAGCATGGTGGATGTCTACTTCGTCCTGAACGCCGTCGTCGTCTTCGCCACGGACGCGTTGCTCGTGATCGTCGTTGGGCCGTGGGCGCTGGGTTACATCGTCCTCTCGATGGTCTTCGGTCTGGGCCTCCACCCGCTGGGCGGCCGGTGGATCCAGGAGCACTACGTGACGACGCCCGGACAGGAGACGTACTCCTACTACGGTGGAGCCAACCTGCTCGCGTTCAACGTGGGCTACCACAACGAGCACCACGACTTCATGAACGTCGCGTGGAACAACCTCCCCCGCATCAAGAAGGCCGCACCCGAGTTCTACGACTCCCTCGCCTCCTACCGCTCGTGGACCGGCGTGCTCCTGCGCTTCATCTTCGACAAGGACCTATCCCCCTGGTCCCGCATCGCCCATCCTTCCCGCTGACCGCGCCGCGGTCCAGGACTGCGCCCCGCCCGCGAGGGGCGGGGCGCGCGTCGGCGTCCGTTCTCGTCCCGACGCCGTAGGAGGGGTCAGGCGGGGACCCAGGCGAGGTCGAGGATCGTGTTCGTGGGGCTCTCCGTCTCGAACACCGCCTTGATCGGCATGCCGAACTCCGGCTTTCCCTCCTTCAGGTAGCTCATCATCTTCGTGCAGACGCCTTCGATGTCCACGCTGATGAGGTAGACGGGAGGCTTCGCGCGGAAGAGCGCGCCGGGGTAGGTGACCTCGCTGAACGTGTAGATCCTGCCCTTCGGCGGCACCTCGACCCACTCGGTCCGGTGCCAGCAGTCCACGCAGTCCGTCCGCGGGGGCAGGAAGATCCGGTTCTCCTCGCAGGCGGGGTTCGTGCACCGCGTGCCCAGGAGCTTCCCCTCCTGGAGGCCCTGGAAGAACCGGCTCCACCCACCGTAGGTGTGCATGTGGTACCAGTTCTTCAGGTTCTTCACGACCATCGGGTCGCGGCTCAGCAGTTCGGCCTTCGTGCCGTCGAATTCGACCGTCATGGCTCAGGCCTCCTCGAGGATGGTGCAGGTCACGTGGCTTCCGGTCCCGGCGTGCGAGATCGCCATGCCGCGCTTGGGGTTGGAGACCTGGAGGTCCCTCAGGTCGTCGGGCGGTGTCTTCCCCCAGCGCTTCCACAACTCGGGGCGCGCGTGGAACTGCCCCCACTTCTTCTGGATCTGCCAGAGGAGCTCCACGATCTGGAAGATGCCGGTCGCGCCGACCGCGTGCATCGTGCCGATCAGACCGCCCGACAGGTTCGTGGGAAGGCGCCCCTCGAAGTACGCGTCGCCCGACTCGATGAACTCGCGCCCGCACCCGTACGGGCGAAGGCCGACGTCCTCGTAGGTCTGGATGTCGCTGATGGTGAAGGCGTCGTGCGTCTCGAGCAGGTCGAGATCCTCCACGGGATCGTGGATGCCGGCCTGGTGATACGCGAGGTACGCGGCCATCCGCGCGGCGAGGAAGGACGAGAATCCCGGCCAGTCCGTGCGACGGCCGTTGTAGAAGTCCTTGTACGTATCGTCCGTTTCGTTGGGCAGCTTCAGGATCGGCATGTTCCGCCGGTCCGCCGTGCGCAGCGTGTGGGTGCCGCCGCAGCAGGCCGCGATCTTCACCGGGTGATCGCTCAGACGGTGCGCGACATCCTCGTCGCAGACGATCAGCGATGCCGCGCCCGTGCTCATCACGCAGCACTCGAGGAAGGTCAGCGGGCTCGAGACGATCTCGTTGTTCAGCACGTCCTCGATGGTGTGCTTCCCGGGCAACTGGGAGTACGGCGAGTGGCGGGCGTACTCGTGGTTCTTGACCGCGATCTTGGCCAGCGTTTCGTGGGGAACCCTGTTTTCGTACTGATAGCGCTGGGCCATGAGGGCGTAGTACGCGGCGTACATCCACCCCAGTTCGCTCTCGAAGTCCTTGCAGGCGGCCGACGCGATGTAGGCGTTGCCGACCTTCGTGTTGACCTCGTCCATCCGCTCCCAACCGACGACCAGCACGCAGTCCGCGTAGCCGGACGCGACGGCCTGGCAGGCGGCGAGCACCGAGGAGCCGCCGGTCGCGCCGCCGGTCTTCACCTCGATGTTCCCCAGCGGGTCGAACCCGAGGTAGTCGTGGATCTTGGCCGCCGCGAGCAACTGGTCACCGAAGTGGTCGGCGAACTGGGAGTAGACGCACCAGTTCACCATCCGCCGGAACTCTTCGGGATCGACCTTGAGGTCGTTCTCCTCGACCGCCATGCGGACGGAGTCCATGCAGAGTTCGCTGGTGTTCTTCTCGGGGTAGCGCTTGCGGTAGTCGGTCAAGCCGCCGGCGACGGCGTACACGGGCTTCTCGAATCGGGGGATACGCAGGTTCCCCTGCCCGAATCGGATCATGCTGACTCCCTCCCCCGCGCGACGGCGCGGTCCGGCAACCGGCCGGGAGCCGGATGTCCCGCCCCGACCCGCTGCCATGCGGAGGATGGCACGTCCTGCCTTCCGGTACCAGTTGGACACCCACCGCTGGCGACCGGTAGGGGGCTAACGGTCCCCGCTATCCCCGCCGGTTCCTCACTCGAGGGAGATCACGGTCTTGTTCGGCACGCGTCCGCCGACGATGTCGAGGATCGCTCGCGCCACCTCCTCGGGCCGGAGGAGTCGCCCGCAGGCGTTCATCGACGCGAGACGGCCGCGCGCCTCCTCGTGCCCCAGACCGGTCGTCTCCTGGATTCGCGCCACGGTGCGCTCCGTCATCGGCGTGTCCAGGAAGCCGGGGCACAGGGCGTGGACCCGGATGGGATCGTCGCGGAGATCCTCGGCCAACGCCAGGGTGAGGCCCAGCAGCGCGTGCTTGCTCGCCACGTACGCGGCGACGTAGCGGTACCCGCGCAGCGCCGCCGTACTCGCCACGTGGACGATCACGCCGCCGCCCGCCTCCCGCATGCCCGGAAGGCATGCCGTCGCGACGACCCACGCGCCCGTCGCGTTCGTCCGCAGGGTGCGCTCCCACAGGGCGTCGTCCGGCGGAAGCAGCGGCGACGACTCGGCGATCCCCGCCGCCCCGACGACCACCGTCGGCGCTCCCCACGCCGCCCGGAGCGTCGCGAGCCCCTCCTCGACGGCCTCGCGGTCGGCCACGTCGGCGACGAGGGCCATCGTCTCGAATTCCAAGGCCCGCCGCGAGCGTTCCAGGGCCTCCCGACGGCGGCCGAGCAGGGCGACCCGATGGCCCTCCCGGTCCAGGGCGCGGGCCGTGGCGAGGCCGACGCCTCCGCCGCCTCCCGTCACCAGGGCGATTCGCTTCGCGTCCTCCGCCATGCCGGACAGGGTACGGCACATCGCCCGGCGTCCGCGCCGATGGGGCATAATGGCGTCCCGGAGGCAGCCATGGCCGAGAGCACCTCGCCCACCCCGCCCGACACCGCACCCGACACGCCGGAGAGGCCCGAGGACCGCATCCGGTCCCTCCTCGAGCAGATCCGACCGTTCCTCCAGCGGGACGGCGGCGACCTCGAGTACATCTCCTACGAGAGCGGCACCGTCAGCCTGCGGCTCCAGGGCGCATGTACGTCGTGCCCCAGCAGCACGATGACGCTCAAGATGGGCATCGAACGCGCACTGAAGGAGCACGTCCCGGAGGTCGAGCAGGTCGTCACCGTCGATTGAACGACGGGCCGGCCCCAGGGTCCGGCCGGCGGCCCCTCCTCTTTCTTGGCGAAGGCTCCCGTAAGGGCCATCGCCGCTCGATGATCGGATGTCGCCAGTCCATCCGGCGGCGGGGGTACGATGCTCCGCCCGATGGACGTCCTGCCGACCCAAGTCGATCCTTCGTCCGCGGCCTTTCGCGAGAATCTCGCGAAGCACCGGGAGGAGGTCGGAGGGCTGCGCGACCTCCTGCAGACGGTGCGCCTCGGCGGCAGCGAGAAGGCCCGGGCCAAGCACCACGGCCGCGGGAAGCTCCTCGCGCGCGAGCGGATCGACCGCCTCCTCGATCCGGGGAGCCCGTTCCTCGAGCTCTCTCCGCTGGCCGCGTACGAGGTCTACACGTCACCGGTGCCCGCCGCCGGCATCGTCACGGGGATCGGCCTCCTCCACGGTCGCGAGGTGATGATCGTCGCCAACGACGCGACGGTGAAGGGCGGTAGCTACCATCCCCTGACCGTCAAGAAACACGTCCGGGCGCAGGAGGTGGCGATCGAGAACCGCCTCCCCTGCGTCTACCTCGTGGACTCCGGCGGCGCGTTTCTTCCGCTCCAGGCCGACGTCTTCCCCGACCGCGACCACTTCGGCCGCATCTTCCGCAACCAGGCGGTGCTCTCCGCGATGGGCGTGCCCCAACTCGCCGCCGTCATGGGCTCGTGTACCGCCGGCGGCGCCTACGTCCCCGCGATGAGCGACGAGGCGGTGATCGTGAAGGGGACGGGCACGATCTTCCTCGCGGGTCCCCCCCTCGTGAGGGCCGCGACCGGCGAGGAGGTCACGGCCGAGGACCTCGGCGGCGCCGACGTCCACACCCGGATCAGCGGCGTCGCCGACCACTACGCCGACGACGACGCGCACGCGATCCAGCTCCTGCGGTCGATCTGCGAGTCGCTGAACCGCCGGCCGCCCCACACGCTCGACCGCAAGGAACCCGAGCCGCCCCTCTACGACCCGGAGGAGATCCTCGGCATCCTCCCCGCGGACGTCCGGATCCCCTACGACGTCCGCGAGGTGGTCGCGCGGATCGTGGACGGGAGCCGCTTCCAGGAGTTCAAGGCCCGCTACGGGACGACGCTGGTCTGCGGGTTCGCCCACGTCCACGGCTACCCCGTGGGGATCGTCGCCAACAACGGCGTCCTGTTCTCCGAGTCGGCCCGCAAGGGCGCGCACTTCGTCGAGCTCTGCGGGCAGCGGGGGATCCCGCTCGTCTTCCTCCAGAACGTGACCGGCTTCATGGTCGGCCGCGACGCCGAGAACCGGGGGATCGCCCGGGACGGCGCGAAGATGGTGCAGGCGGTGGCCACGGTGCCCACGCCGAAGTACACGGTGATCATCGGGTCGTCGTTCGGCGCCGGGAACTACGGCATGTGCGGGCGCGCCTACGACGCGCGCCTCCTCTTCACCTGGCCGAACGCCCGGATCAGCGTGATGGGGGGGGAACAGGCCGCGCAGACCCTTCTCACCGTGAAGCGCCAGCAGCTCGCCTACGAGCAGAAGCCGACCCTGACGCCCGAGGAGGAGACCGCCCTCCTCGACCCCATTCGGGAGAAATACGAGCGCGAAGGGCACCCCTATTTCGGCAGCGCCCGGCTCTGGGACGACGGCGTGATCGAGCCGCAGCAGACGCGCGACGTGCTCGGCCTCGCCATCGCCGCGGGGCTCGGAGCGCCCAGGGAGCGGCCGCACGGCGCGCCCGTCTACCGGATGTGAGCATGTCCGACGTCGGGGTTCGCATCGAGGAGGACGTCGCCCGGGTCACCCTGCGGCGGCCCGAGAAGCGCAACGCGTTCGATGACGCGACCGCGGCCGAACTCGAACGCGCGTTCCTCGATCTGGCCGGGCGCCCGAGCATGAGGGCGGTCGTGCTCGCCGGCGAGGGAAGAGTCTTCTGCGCCGGCGGCGATCTCGCGTGGATGCGGCGCGTCGCCGACTACACGCCCGATGAGAATCTCGCCGACGCCGCCGCCTTCCAGCGGGCGTACGAGGCGATCGACACGTGTCCGTGTCCCGTCGTGGCCCGCGTCCAGGGCGCGGCACTCGGCGGCGGAACGGGGCTCGTGGCGGTCTGCGACGTCGTCGTCGCGGCGCACGGAACGAAGTTCGGCTGCCCCGAGGTGCGGCTGGGGCTCGTGCCGGGTGTCGTGAGTCCCTACGTCGCTCGGCGGATCGGCCCGGGCCGCGCCCGCCGGCTCTTCGTGACGGGCGAGATCCTGGACGCCGAGGAGGCGCGGGGCATCGGACTCGTGGACCACGTGGTCGAGGAAGACGCCCTGGACGCCCGCGTGGAGGAGGTGCTCGCGGGGCTGAAGCTCGCCTCGCCCGACGCCGCGCGGCGGGCGAAAGCCCTCATCCGGGCCCTCGCCGGGGCCCCCTCCCGCGAGGAGGAGGCGCGGATCGCGAGGGCGGCCATCGCCGACGCGCGCGCCAGCGACGACGGCCGGGAGGGCACCCGGGCCTTCCTCGAGCGGCGCCGCCCGGGGTGGCAGTCGTGACGCGCCTTCCGTTCCGCAAGGTACTCGTCGCGAACCGGGGCGAGATCGCGCTCAGGATCCTGAGGACGCTGCGGACGATGGGGCTCGCGTCGGTCGCCGTCTACAGCGACGCCGACGCCGACCATCCGCACGTCTTCGAGGCGGACGAGGCGGTGTGGATCGGCGCGGCGGAGGCGCGGGCGTCGTATCTCGACATCGAGGCGGTGCTCGCCGCCGCCCGATCGACCGGAGCCGACGCCATCCACCCCGGCTACGGCTTCCTGTCGGAGGACGCGGACTTCGCCCGGGCCGTCGCCGAGGCGGGTCTGGTCTTCATCGGCCCGCCCGCGGAGGTGTTGGCCGAGTCGGCCGACAAACTCACGGTGAAGCGGCGAGTCGCGGCGGCGGGCGTTCCCGTCATCCCCGGCCCGCTCGACCTGGTGGGCGAGGGCACGGACGATCTCGTCGCCGCCGGGCGCGAGGCCGGCTATCCGCTCTTGCTCAAGGCCGCCGCCGGCGGTGGCGGCAAGGGGATGCGGATCGTCGAGCGCGAGGAGGACGTCGTGCGGCTCGCCGAGGCGGCGCGGCGCGAGGCGGGTGGCGCGTTCGGCAAGGCGGACCTCTACGTGGAGCGCGTGCTCCGACCCGCGCGACACGTGGAGGTGCAGGTGCTCGCGGACACGGCCGGCACGGTGGCGGTGCTCGGCGAGCGCGACTGCTCCGTCCAGCGACGGCACCAGAAGGTGCTCGAAGAGACGCCCGCGCCCGGGTTGTCGCCGGATCTGAGGCGGCGGCTCCACGAGGCCGGCGCGGAAGCGGCGCGCGCCATCGGCTACCTGAACGCGGGCACCGTCGAGTTCCTGCTCGCCGAGGACGGGACGTTCTACTTCCTCGAATTCAACCGGCGCCTGCAGGTCGAGCACCCAGTGACGGAGGCCGTGCTGGGTCTCGACCTCGTCTCGTGGCAACTCCGCCTGGCCGCGGGCGAACATCTCCCGTCGAACGGCGCGTTCGCCCCGCGCGGCCACGCGATCGAGGCGCGGGTCTACGCGGAGGATCCCGCCCACGGGTTCCTGCCGTCGTCGGGCCGCATCCTCGCGCACCGCGAGGCCGAGGGGCCGGGCGTCCGCGTGGACTCGGCCCTGAGCGTCGGCATGGAGATATCGTCGCACTACGACCCGCTCCTGATGAAGGTGATCGCGCACGGCGAGACGCGGGAGGAGGCGCTCCGAAAGCTCGACCACGCGCTGGCCGAGACCGTCGTCCTGGGCCTGAGGACGAACGTGGGCTTCCTCCGCCGGGTGCTCGACTGCGAGCCCTTCCGCGCGGAAGAGTTGAGGACCGACCTCCTCGAACGCGAGGGACCGGCACTCGCCGCCGACCCGGAGCCCGAGGCGGGCGTGTTCCTCGCGGCCGCGGCCCACACGCTGCTCCCCGGAGGCACCCGGGGCTCGGGGGGCCCGGCCGAGGGCGATCACCGCGTGCCCTCGCCGTGGGCTAGGCTTCGCGGATTCCGATTGTCGGAGAGAGACCAGGACGGCCCGTGAGTGGTGGCGACCTCCAGAGGACCTGGCGCGCGGGGAAGACCTCCGTCACCGCCCAGCTGCATCTCGAGGACGACCGCCTCGTCGGCGTCCTGAACCGGGGAGGGACGGCGGAGAAGGTCGAGGCCCGCGTGCGCCGCACGGCTCCGGACGCGGTGATCGTGCGTTCGAGCGGCCGCCTCCACCGCGCGGTCCTCGCCCGCCAGGGCACCACGCTCTGGATCGCGCTCGCGGGGAGGACCTACGAGCTCAAGACCGACGCCGGACCGCGGCAGGCCGGCCCCGGACGCCAGGTGCGCCACGCCACCAGCCCCATGACGGGGGTCGTCGTCGACGTCGGCGTGGAAGTGGGCCAGGAGGTGGCCGAGGGGGACGTCCTCTTCGTCGTGGAGGCGATGAAGATGGAGTACGCGGTTCGCGCCCAGCGCGCGGCCAAGGTCGCCGAGATCCACGCGGCCCCGGGCGACAAGCTCCCGATCGACGCCCCGGTCGTCACGTTCGAGGAGCCGGAGGCGTGAATCGGAACGTGCCCCGCCGGGTCCGCCTGACGGAGGTCGGACCGCGCGACGGCCTGCAGAACGAGGCCGGCGTGATCCCCACCGAGGTGAAGGCCGCGTTCGTGCGGGCGCTGCTCGCGGCCGGCCACCGGGACATCGAGGTCTCCTCCTTCGTCCGGCCCGACGTCGTCCCGCAGCTCGCCGACGCGGAGAGCCTGTTCGCGATGCTCGGGCCGCCGCCCGACGGCGTCACGTTCGGCGCGCTCGTCCCGAACCAGCGGGGGCTCGAACGCGCGCTCGCGGTCGGCACCGTCGGGAAGGTCGCGGTCTTCACCGCGGCGTCCGAGACCTTCAACCAGCGGAACGTGAACACGTCGATCGAAGGGTCGCTCGAGCGCTTCCGTCCCGTCGCGAAGGGCGCCAAGGAGGCCGGGCTGACGCTCCGGGGCTACGTGAGCACGGCCTTCGTCTGCCCGTACGAGGGCAAGATCGCACCGTCCGCCGTGGTGGACGTCTCCCGGCGCCTGCTCGACCTGGGCTGCGACGAGGTCTCGATCGGCGACACGATCGGCGCCGCGACCCCGATCGACGTCACGCGGCTCCTGGACGTGCTCCTCGCCGCCGTCCCGATCGAGAGGATCGTGCTCCACTTCCACGACACCCGCGGGACGGCGGTCGCGAACATCGTGGAGGGCCTTCGCCACGGCGTCGCCGCCTACGACGCCAGCAGCGGCGGCGTGGGGGGGTGCCCGTTCGCGCCGAAGGCCGCGGGCAACCTGGCGACGGAGGACGCGCTCTACCTCTTCGACCGCTGGGGGATCGAGCACGGGATCCGGGAGGGGAAGCAGCGGGAGGCGTCCGGGATCGTCGCCCCGTACCTTGGCCACCCGCTCGCGAGTCGCGTCGCCTCGGCGCCGCAGTGGCCGCCCGAGGAGCCGGACCCGACGTGACGAGCGACGGCGATCGAGTCGCCTTCGTGACCGGCGCGTCGAGCGGCATCGGCGCGGCCCTGGCGCGGGTCCTCGCCCGCCGCGGCGTCGCCGTCGCGTTGGCGGCCCGGCGGACGGACCGGCTCGAGGCGATGGCCCGTGGCATCGAGGGCGACGGGGGGAGGGCCCTTGCCGTTCGCGTGGACGTGGGCGACCTCACGAGCGTGAGGGCGGGCGTCCACGCGGCCGAAGCGGCGCTCGGCCCGATCGACCTGCTCGTCGCGAACGCCGGAATCAGCCGTCACACCGACTCCGTCGCGCTCGATCCCGGAGACCTCGAAGCGGAGATCCGCACGAACGCCCTGGGGGCGTTCTTCGCGATGCACGCCGTCGTCCCCGGAATGCTGGAGCGGGGGCGCGGGCACGTCGTCGCCGTCTCGTCCGTCGCCGGCTGGATCGCGCTTCCCGGCGAGGCGGGGTACGCCGCGTCGAAGGCCTGGCTGACGCGCCTCGTCGAGAGCCTCCGCCTCGACTGGCGCAAGCGGGGTGTCACGACCACGATCGTCCACCCGGGTTTCGTGGACACCGAGATCGTCGCCGATGCCGACCACCCGATGCCCTTCCTGATGGACGCCGACCGCGCCGCCCGGCGGATCGACCGCGCGATCCGCCGCCGCCAGAAGCGCTGCGACTTCCCCCGCCGGATGGTCTGGCTGGTCCGCCTGGGCCGCCTCCTCCCCGACCGCCTCCGCGCCCACCTCGTCGAACGCGCCCGGTACGGAGCCCGGTAATTGTGTTCGAGATTCGCGGATTCGGCGCGCTCGCCGCTACCGCGGTGGGAGCGCGCCCTCGACCTTCCAGCGTTCGTCCGGCGAACGGAGGCGATAGGAGACGCCTGGTCGCGGCGCACCCCGCACGACGTCGAGGAGGACCCACGCCTCCGAGCCGATGGTGATTCCACCCGTCCTCATTCTCGCCGGGAGTGGCGGACTTCCCTCGGCAACCAGCTCGAAGCCACTCTCGCCCGAGCGCTGGTACGACGTGAGAGCCTTCCAGTCGCCGTCGTAGCCCTCCACCCGCGCGAGGACCCCGAGTGGAGCGGGAGTCTCCTCGCCGAGTAGCCGCCGTCCCCCGGCGGAGTCGGTCCAGAGGAGGGCGGCGAGCGTGCGGCTGTCCGGGGCGCGGGTTCGTAGCGGCATGTCGGCCGTGCGCGCGAGACGGACGCCCTCCGCGACGGCCCAGTGCATGTCGCCGCCGGCGATCGCGGGCACCAGCGAAAAAGGCACCCCCTCGGGCATCGCGGCGAACGACGCGGGCGGGACTTCGAGGAAGAACCAGCCGCCGGCCCAGTAGCCGTGTGTCGCCTCCGCGCGGAGGTCGTCGTGGTCCGCCGCCCTCAAGAGGAACCTCCGATCCACCCCGCGCCAGAAGGGCGCGTATTGTCCGAGGCCGCCTCCGGGCCGATTCTCCTTCACGTGGAGCAGGGCGTAGCCGGGTCCGTCCGGGACGCTGAGGGAGGCATCGATCCGCGCTGGAACTCCGGGCGAGCCCGTCCACAGCGCCCGGTCGATGGTCAGGATCCGCCAGATGTCCGCACCACGACCGATGCGCTCCGGCGCCGCGTGGACGCCGAAGCGGTCCGACATCTCCACCGTCGAGTAGGGGTTCTCGTGGCCGAAGACGTCGTCCGTGACGTGGTTGGCCTGCCGGCGCCCGATCGTCGGGGCCACATCGGCTTCCGACCAGTCGTTCACCGTGAGCACGTGGGTCCAGAGACCGAAGACGGCCGGACCGTAGGCGTTCTGGCCGAGATGCGCGTAGTTCAGCCGCCGCCAGCGGCCACCCACGAAGACCTCGTCGTACGAGTGGTTGCACCAGGAGTCGTCCGCGGTGAGCGCCAACGCCATCGTCTCGCGCACGCGGGGGTGTCGGATCCCCGACAGCATCGCCACCTCGTCCGGATCCGATCGGTCGATCGCGGGGATCCCGAACACGATCCGCGTGGGGACTCCGATCGCCCTGAGGCACGCGTTCAGGTAGATGGCCGTGGACGTGCAACTCCCCCTCGTCCCGTTCTCGAACATCCCTTTCGCGAAGAGGTCGTGCGCCCACTGGCCCTCGATGCTCCGTCCGGCGCGGTCGTAGGCCTCGACACCGGCTTCGCAGCCTGGATGGACGGCGGGCTTGCCGTCCGGGAAGCTGGTGAAGAAGGCCGTGAACTGCCCGTTGTCGGTCTTCGCGTGGTCGAGCAGCCAGGGCACGGCCCGTTCGACCAGCGTGCGGTCGTCGAGGGTGTCCGGGTCGATCCCGACCTTCCGCAGGCCTTCCACGATCGACTCGCGCATCGCCGCGTCCCAGTTCGAGGTCTTCCCCGGCGCGAGGGACGCCGTCATCGCGCGCGTGGGTTCGCGCCAATCCGGGTCGGCGTGAAGGGCCTCGGCGACGGTGTTGAAGGGGTAGTGGACGACCTCCAGCTTCACCCACGTCGGCGTCTCCTCCAGGATGCGGGCGTCCTGGTAGTCGTCGCTGAGCGCGCTCTCGTCCACCGGGCGCATCACGCGCACCACGGTGCGGATCGTGTAGCTGTACTCCCGGCGCTCGTCCCACGCCCCGTCGGGCGTGCCGTCGCCGTCCGAGTCCGCCTTCGCCGGGTCCGTGAAGTACTTGTGGCGCTCCTGGAAGTCGCTCAGGCCGTCGTGGTCCGTGTCCGTGTCGGGCGCGGCCCGCGCCGCGGCAGTGCCCACGACCAACCACGCCAGCACGGCGATCACCACCAGGTTCGTCCTCATGTCGGTTCCTCCAGCGCCAGGGTATGCCGTTGCGAGGGTCCTCCTCCATGGCCGCTCCCGGCAGCTCCCTTCAGGACGCCGGACGCCGCCGGGGGCCTCCGGAGGTGGGAACGCCGCCGCACCTCCACATGCCGTACGTCGGAAGGGTCGAGGCAACGGTACGAGGGCGAGACGCATCCCGGGCCCCGCACACTCGAGGCGACGCCTGTGGGGGGACCGCCGGCCGAAGAGGACTCTCCACCGAGGGCCGGCGCCCGTTGGCGCCGGCCGCTGGCCGCGGCGCAGCGGCCGGACGAAGGGGGGAAGCACCCCGTGGTACTCGTCATGTGGAGCGCCGCCGTGGAGTTCGCCCGGTGGGCCGGCGTGACTCGTGGCTGGGGACCGCCGACCCGGAGGTCTGCCGCGACTACGTGGGGTGGCGTTGCACGGTGACGGTGCCCGTGGCGGCGGGGGCGGGCGGGTGAGAAAGCGCCGACTCTTGTCCTGACGCCGTACGACTACGTGGCGCGTTCGAAGGCCTCGCGGTGGTGGGGGGGCATGTCGCGGCTCCTCCAGCCGGACATGCTCGTGCAGACGACCCGGCCGCGGATCACGAAGGCGATCTCCTCGTCGCTCTTGCGGCGGGCGGTGTAGACGAGGTCCACGCTGCGCGTGCCGAGCCGCTCGACCGCCAGCTCCATGAGCAGGCTCTCGCCCAGGGGGATCGGCCGGCGGTACTCGGCCTCGATCCGCACCGTGGGGTAGCCCACGTCCTCCTCCTGGAGCGCCACGTGGTAGGGCACGCCGACTTCCTGGCGGAAGAACTCCTCCATCGTCACGTGGCAGAAGTGGAGGGATCGGGGGTAGTAGACGATGCGGGCGAAGTCGCAGTCGCCGAACCGGACGGGGAGCTCGAATCGAAACGGCATGGCCGGGAGGCTACCGTCTCCCGGGGGTCGGCGGTTTCCGAAGGCGTCCTCTTCCGATAGAGTCCTCCCCCGCGTCGGGAGGGCCCATGAGCGAACGTCGATACTGGAACCCCAAGACCGAGACCATGCCCCGGGAGGATCTCCGGGCGCTCCAGGGCCATCGCCTCGCCCGGCTGGTCGCCCGCGCCCACGAGAGGAGCCCCTTCCACCGGCGGCTCCTCGACGAGGCGGGCGTCGCCCCCGAGGCCGTCCGGGGCCTCGACGACCTCCCCCGCCTACCCTTCACGACCCGGCAGATGTGGATGGCGTGCCAGGCCGAGACGCCTCCCTACGGGGACCTGCTCACCTCGCCGCCGGAGCAGGCCATCCGCTACCACACGACGTCCGGCACCTCGGGACGGGTGCCGCTTCGCGTCCTCGACCTCCGGCTCGACTGGAAGTGGATCGCGGAGATGCTGGTGCTACGCGTTCCACGGGTTCGGCGTGCGGCCTGCGGACCGCGTCTTCTTCGCCTTCTCCTACGGCACCTTCATCGGCTTCTGGGGCGCGCACTACGGCTGCGAGAAGATGGGCTGCCTCGTCTCCCCTCCGGCAACATGACCACTGCCCAGCGCGTGAAGATGATCGACGAGCTCCGGGCCACGGTCGTCTGCGCCACGCCCACCTACGCGCTCCGCCTCGCCCAGGAGGCGGTCAACCTCGGCATCGACCTGCGCGAGGGCCCCGTGGAGCGCCTGATCCTCTCCGGCGAACCCGCCGGCTCCATCCCGGCCACGAAGCGGATGATCGAGGAGCAGTTGGGGCGCGAAGGCGGCGGACACGGCCGGCATGACCGAGATCGGCACGATCATGATCTTCGAGTGCGACCACCAGCCGGGCGGCACACACATCCTCGAGGACCACTTCATCGAGGAGGTGATCGACCCGGTCACGTGCGAGCCCGTCCCCTACGGCGAGCAGGGAGAGCGCGTGGTCACGTCCTTCGGCCGCGGCATGATCCCCTTGATCCGGTATCGAACCGGCGACCTGGTCCTCCGGGTGCCCCACGACCGATGCACGTGCGGTCGGACGTGGGACATCTACGAGGGCGGCCTCCGCGGCCGCGTCGACGACATGCTGCTCGTCCGCGGCACGAACGTGTACCCCCGTGCCGTCGAGGCGATCGTCCGCGAGTACCCCGCCGTGGACGAGTTCCAGATCCACCTCGTCACCAGCGACGGCATCCGGGACGAGATCGAAGTCCTCTGCGAGGTCCGCGACGGGTACGAGCGCCACTGGGAGGCCGTCGCCCGGAAGATGCGCGACGACCTCTCCACCCACCACGAGGGACTCGGCTTCAGGGTCCGGAAGGCGGAGCGCGGCAGCCTCCCCCGCTTCGAGCTCAAGGCGAAGCGGGTCAAGGACGACCGCGTGGTGAAGGGATCCTGATCATGGCCATGAAGGACGTGCTCGGACACGACATGACGGATACGGAGGAGCGCCTCCTCGATGCCTACGAGCGGCTGAAGGCGCTGCTCGAGCGGGACCTGGAGCCGATCGCCGAGGCCGCCGTGAAGGAGGCCGTCGCCTCCCTCTGGCAGGTCGTGAACGGCCTCGCCCTGACCGACGACCGCCCCGAGTCCTGAGGGAACGCGAGTCGATCGGGTCCGGGGCTTCAGCCCGCAGCGGAGCCGCAATGCGGCGTGGCTCGTCCGATCCTCGAGGACCGATCGCCTCCGCCGGACGAAGGGGGTAGGATCCATCGTCGACAGCGCGGAGGTGCGACCATGCAAGGACGAGGGGGGCAATCGAGGGCGTCGCGTTCGATCGCCGCCACGATGGCGGGGGCCCTCCTCCTGGCGCTGATCGGCACGCTTCCAGCCCGGGCCGACGGGTCGCCGCTCGAGCGGGCTGCGGCGCTGCGCAAGGCTTCCGGAGACGACTGGAACGCCGGCCGGTACGCCGACGCCGTCGACAAGCTCCGGCGCGTCGCCGAGATCTACGCGACGACGGACGGCGAGACGCCGAAGGACGACGCCGTCGTCGATCGGGCCCTGGTGTGGAACCTCGCACGCGACGGGCGTGTGGACGAGGCCATCGCCGCCTTCGACGACCTGCTCGCCCTGGACCTCGCGGCACCCGGCGTGGAGAACGAGGTCGGGAGCGCCTACCTCGCCCTGTACCAGACGGCCGAGAAGATGGAGGACGTCGAGGCGATCCGTTCCCTGCTCGAAGGCCTGCGCACCAGGCTCCTGGCCCACGATCTCGAGTTGCGTGCCTCCCAGGCGCTCCACGACCTCGGTTTCCTCTTCTTCCAGCGGAGGCATGCCGAGGAGGCGGCCGCGTTCTACGAGCAGGCGATCGAGGAACGGACCCGGCTCCACGACGAGGTCGGTCGCACCTGGAGCTTGAACAACCTCTCGCACCTACGGTTGGAGGGGGGCGACCTCGATGCGGCGCTGCCCCCGCTCCTCTCCGCCGTGAAGCAGGTGCACGAGCTGCGGATCGTCGCGCCCCAGGCCAGCGTCGCCGTGAACCTGAACACCGTCCTCGATCGCCTCGCGGAGGCCCCCCCGACGGAGACACACACCGCCTGGTTGTGGAACGTCGCGACCGTCGTGGCCGCGAGCGAAGCACCGGAGATCGTCCCCTGCGATCTGCTCCTCCGGCGCGCGAGCGAGGCCGCCGCGGCGATTCGCGGCGAGGCCGGCGCGCTTCGGGCGGCGCAGCGCGTGGCCGCGCTCGATCTGGCGGGCCAACCCTTGGAGATCGTGGCCCGGACGAAGCTCGACGCCGCCTTCCTGGCGGCCGAAGCAGGCGGGGCGAAGGAAGCGGCCGGCTGGCTCACCGATCTCGACGTCGGGAAGGGCCCCGCCGCGCCGTGGCTCGCCGCGCGGCTTCATACCGTCCGCGCGCTCGTCGCCTCGCGGATGCCGGATCCGACGGCCTTCGACCAGGAGGCGCGGCTCGCCCTCGCGGCCTGGCGGATGCTGGGCGCCCGAGGCGATCAGGAAGAGGCGCTCCGGAGGATCGCCGACCGCGCCGAGGCCATGGGCCTCCCCGGCGCCCCCGAGTTCCGCGACGCGTACGACACGCTCCGACGGCAGGGCAAGCCCGGCGGGGCCGGCGGCACGGCGGTCGCCGGCGGGCAGACGGAGGGCTATCGCCAACTGCCCCTCGACGGCGTGCTCTTCGAGATCCGCGCGATCGACGGCCGGCTCCGCATCCGCGACCGCATCGCCCGCCGGGAGAAGACGGTGGACGTACGTTGGGCACCGCAGGCGATGGGGCTCAACGGGTTGTCGCTCGTCCTCTTCGGCGGGTGGGTGAAGATCCAGGCCCTCGCCTACGGCGCGAGCGCCGCCGTCGGCGGCCAACCGGGCAGCCCGGCGCTCGACGCGTTGGGGGCGATGCGGCCCGTCCCGGGCAAGGGGGCGCTGCTGATCCTCAAGAACGGCGCGGTCACCTACGGGGAGGGCGAGGAGTAGCCGGCGCTCTTCGCCGGGGCCCCGGACGCGAGGCCCTCACCCCATCCGGTAGCCGTCCTCGCGGAAGAGGGCGATGCAGGCGGCGGCCACCTCGGCGTCGTACGTCACGCCGGCACCCGCGGCGATCTCGTCGAGGGCCGCGTCGAGCCCCAGGGCGGGCCGGTACGGGCGGTGGCTCGCCATCGCCTCGACGACGTCGGCCACGGCGAGGATCCGCGCCTCCCGGATGATGGCCTCGCCTTCGAGCCCTCGCGGGTAGCCGCTACCGTTCAGCCGCTCGTGATGCTGGCGCACGGCCTCCGCCACCGGCCAGGGGAAGTCGATCCCCTTGAGGATCTGGTACCCCTCGTCCGCGTGGGCCTTGATGATCTGGAACTCGGGTCGTGTCAACGGCCCCGGTTTGGAGAGCACCTCGGCGGGCGCCACGATCTTCCCCACGTCGTGGACGTACCCCATGATGCGGAGCGACTCGACGGTCTGGTCGTCCAGGCCGATCCGCGCGCCGATGGCGCCCGCGAGGTCGCCCACGCGCCGTTCGTGGCCCGATGTGTACGGATCGCGCACCTCGATCATCCGGGACATCGCGTTCACGGCGCCGAGCATCGTACGGCGGAGGCGCTCCATCTGTTCCTGCCGCTCCTCCTCGTGGCGCAGCCGGTCGGTGATGTCCTGGATGACGGAGAGCACGACCGGACGGTCGTCGAGGTGGGCACGCGTGGAGTGGGTGCCGAGGCGGATCACGGTGCCGTCCGCGCGGCGGAACCGGAAGGCGCTCCGGAGGCTGGGCGCGTCGCCGTACTGCACTTCGGCGATGCTCTCGAGGATCGCATCGCGGTCCTCTCCCTCGTCGAGGAGGTCGATCCACGGCCGGCCGACGATGTCGTCCCGGTCCATGCCGAAGATCTCCTCGGTGCGGGGGTTGGCGTAGAGCAACGTCCCCCCGTCCACGACCACGAGCCCCGCGATCGACTGCTCCGCGACGGCGCGGTAGAGGCCCTCGGCCTCGGCGCGCCGCCTCCTCGCGCGCCGCTCCGCCAGCATCCGCCAGAGGTGGGCGGCGGTCAGCGCCATCTGCTGCTCGTCGATGGCGTCGTAGCTCTCGCCCGTGTCGAGGACGCCGAGCACGAGCCGCACCTCCCCGCCGTCCTTCACCGGGACGAAGAGGGACGATCGCCCGCCAGGGTCCAGACGGTCCTTGCCGATCACCGCGCCGGATCGGCGACAGGCCTCCCACAACCCGTCCAGCTCCGAAGGGGGCGGGCACCGTCGGAGGCCCTCTCCCGTCTGTCGGAGCCAGAGCGAGACCCGCGGCAACGTCCCCTCCGTGTCGAAGACATGCACGCAGCCGGTGGCGCTCTCCGTGACGCGGATGGCGAGGCCCACCGCGTGTTCCAGGAGAACGTCTTCCGCTATCTCCTCCGAGCCGGCGGACAGCGCGAGGAGCGTGTCCATGCGCTCCGCGTTCGCCCAGAGGACCCGCGAAGCTCGCATCCGGTCGTCGATGTCCGTGTGAGTGCCCAGGAACCGGATCGGGGTGTGATCCGGACCCCACTCGACGACCGCGCCGGTCGAGAGGATCCACTTCCAGCCGCCGTCGGCCGTCCGCAGCCGGAACTCGGACCGGTACTCCGGGCGGCGGCCTGCCAGGTAGTCGTCGAGGGCCCGACGGCACGCATCGCGGTCGTCCGGGTGCATGCGCTCGAAGAAGGCGTCGAACGTCTCCTCGAAGTCGCCGGGGCCGTGCCCGAGCATCGCGGCGTAGGCGTCGTTCACCACGGCCGCGCCGGAGGGGAGGTCGAGGTCGTACGTGCCGTGGGCGCCCGCCTCCAGGACGAGACGCAGCCGCTCCTCCCCCTGCGCGAGACGCCGGTTCGACTCGCGGAGCTCGCCGAGGTTCCGGATGAGCTTCTGCCGGAGGACGTCGTCCCGGAGCGCCCGGAAGGCCTGCTCCTCCAGGGGCGTGGGGACGGGCCGGTCTCCGTTCTCGGCGGTCCGCGCGAGCACCCGATCGATCCGCCCCAGCAGGTCCTCCGACGCGCACGGCCCGACGAGGAAGTCGTCCGCGCCCAGCTTGCCGGCCAGCTCGCGTTCCCGGTCGTCGGCGCCGAGCGCGGAGCGGAAGACGAATGGGATGCAACACAGCGCCGGATCGAGGCGCCAGCGCCGGCAGAGGTCGAAGCCGTCCATCGCCGGCAGGACCACGTCGGCGAGGATCAGGTCGGGGAGGTCCCGATGCGCGAGCGCCAGGGCCTCCGATCCGTCCGAGGCCTCCACCACGCGGTGCCCCGCGGCCTCGAGGAGCACCCGGAGGTGGTGCCGTTCGTCGGCGTGGTCGTCCGCAAGGAGGATGCTGGCCATGCGTTCCCCGCCCGCCGAGCCGGCGCGCGGGGAAGAGTCCCGCTCCCCGCGTCCGGCCCCGTGCCCCGCCCGCTCACGATGCCACGGCGGGCTTGCCCTGCCTCCTGTTGCCCGTTGGGGGATCCCCGGATCCGGACGTTCGTCCCCGGACGCCCGGCGCCGACTACAGGCCTACGACCGTGTTGCCGCTGCCCTGGTCGTCCACGGTGAGGCTCGCCCCCGGTTCGGCGTAGATCGTGTTGTCGTTGCCGAGGATCGTGACCTGGCCGCCGCTCGCGCCCGCGGAGAGGAAGAGGACGTTGCCGTCGGTCAGGATCCGGATCTGGGCGACCTGGGCGGCCTCGCCGAGGTTGATCTGGTTGCCTCCGGTCGAGAGCCCGGCGGGGTGCTGGACGACGACCGTGCCCAGGGTCGCGCGTTCGAGGACGAAGACCTCCCTCCCCACCGACTCCACGTAGAGCGTGCCGATCGGGTTGTAGCGCACGTCCTCGTGGCCCCCGACGCCGGTGATCACCACCACGTCGCGGTACTGGGGACGGCTGACCAGGCCGCTGCCGTCGCTGCCGCCGCCGCACGAGGCGAGGAGCGGGGCGAGGAACAAGGCCGCCACCGCAGCGATTCGCGTGGACATCGAGGGCACCTCCTCCCGGTCCGATGAAGGTAGGGTGCCGGGAGTCCCGGAGCAAGGAAGCGGGCCGCCCGGGGTCGCCCCGAGGCGCGTCCGGGCACCGGCTCAGGAGGGGCGGGGGATCTCGAAGGGGGACGCCGTGTCGCAGTAGGCGATGCCTCCGAGGCGACCCACCGCCCGCAGCCGTGCGGGATCGACGCGCCCGTCCGAGACGAAGGCGTCGGCCACGTGGATGTGGAGCACGTGGAGGAGGAAGAGGTCCGTGGCGCCCTCCCCGACCTCGAGGTGCCGGAGCACCTCGACTTCGAGGGCGACCGCCGCCTCGGCCACGCGGGGCGCACGCACCCGCCTGGCCGGGATCTTCGTGAGCCCGGCCAGGGCGAACTCGTCCTCACCCGGCGGCACCTCCGCGGAGGTCAGGACCATCGATTCCGCGAGCGGACGGTGGCAGATGTGGACCACGCCCTCGCCGGTCGCGAGGAGGTTCGCCGCCGTGTCCTTGGGAACGCCCCGCCGCCGACCGACGCTCAGGGACACGATCGGCGGGTGGCTGCTCACGCCTCCGAAGAAGCTGAAGGGGGCCAGATTCGGCCGGTCGTCCGCGTCCACGGTGCTGATCCACCCGATGGGTCGGGGCACCACGAGCGAGGTCATCAGGGCGTAGGCCTCCCGGCGGGGGAGATCGTTGGGATCGAGGTCCATGAGAGGATCTTCGCCCGCCCGGTCGAGCGCACGAAGAGCTGCTCCGCCCCGGCGCCGGCTTGGGCGATGATGGGGGGGTGCGCCTCCCGCCGCTCCTCCGACTGCGTCTCGCCGGGCGCCCCTCGCTGGGGCGGATCGCGACCGGCGTGCTCGAGCTGTGGCTCCTCGTCCTGGGCGTGCAGTTGCTGGAGTTCGTGGGCCGCGTTGCCTTCGACGACGCCTCCGACGTCGTCGGCGTGCTCCTGCTCCTCCTGATGGGCATGATGCTGGTCGGCGCGGCCCGGGCCGGGCGCGCGCCGGTGTCGCGGTTCGTCGGCGGCGCCGTGGTGGGCGGCGTGCGCCGCTGGATCCAGGGCCTCGAGCCCGCCGCCGGCGTCGCCTTCCGGCTCCCGGCGGATCCGCCTGCGCTGTGCTGGACGCCCCGGGCCGGCACCCTCGTGGCCGTGGGCGTTCTCGCGGTGGCCGCGGCGGCCGGCGGGCGGTGGGTGCTCCAGGGGCTCGAGTGGACGCGGGACGCCGTCGCCTACACCCCGTACCTGATGGGGCTGGTCCTCCTGTGGTCGCTCTTCGGGGTCGTCACCACGCTCGGCCTCGTCGCCGTCAAGACCGTGGCCGGGATCGACCGCGCCGGCTCGGGCCTGGGACGGGCCCTGCGCTGGGCGCCCTGGCTCCTGCTCTGGCTCGGGGTCATCGCCGCGTTCGCGGCCTGCCCGGGTTGGTCGGTGATCGCGATCTTCCTCGCCGTGGCCGCCGTCGCTGGCCGTCCGGCCTTCCGGCGGCCGGCGCGCCACTACTGGCTCTGGCGTTACGACGACGCCCAGCGCGTGCGTGCAACGACCGTGCTCTCCTGGCTGCGCGCGACGTGGCTGGCCACGGTGCTGCTGCTGCTCGCGGTCGTCCTCCTGGCCCAACTGCCGCGGCTCTTCGCCCCCGTGCCCCCGACGGGTCGCTTCGGCATCACGATCGGTCTCGGGCTCGCGGCGAACGCCGCCGCGCTCGTACTCCTCGTGCACGGTGGTCGGTTCCTCGCGCGCGCGCTCCCGAAGCGGGAGGCGGCGCCGGAAGCGCCGCTCGATCGCACGCTCTGGTGGCCCGGGGGAGGCGACACGCCGTGGCGCGAGGCGGCGATCCACGAGGGCGGCTGGCGGATCGCCGAGGGACGCACGCCGTCCCGCGGCTACGACCTCGCGCTCGGCGCGGGCGACGATCCTCTCGCCGTGCACGTTCCCGCCGAGCTCTCGGCCGACGACGCGCTCTTCCGACTGGAGCGCCGCTTCCACGTGACGAAGCGCCGCGTCTTCTTCCGCCGCCTCCACACCCTCTACAAGGAGATCACGAAGCCGCCGCGCCTCGGCGGCGCCGGCTATCTCCTCTGCCCCGCTGCGTGGCCGGTCCCCGGGGTCATCCGCGACGGCGCGACGAGCCGGGAGGACGGACGGGCGGTGCTCGGGGGGGTGCAGGTGGGGCGTCCGTACGCCGAGGTCTTCCCGCCGAGGGTGCGCCGCTATCTGGCCGGCGTCCTCGCCGCCCTCGAGATCGACCTGATCTACTGGGAGGATCGCGTTGGCTGGGCGCCGCTGAGAGCCGTCCTCGGCGTGCTCTTCGAGACCTACGACCAAGGGCGCTTTCCCGCCCAGGAACGCCACTTCGTCGGGCTCACCCGGGCCCGCGTCGTGATCCAGGAGGCCGAGGACGTCGATGCGATGCTCGCCGACCCCCTCCGCGATCCGGCAGACGGTCCTCCGCCGCTGAGGGCCCGGGTCCTCGTGATCCGCCGCGACGACGGCGGGCAGCGCGAGGAGGTGCCGGACCGCCGCCCGGGAAGTCGCCTGCCGGTCGGCAGCCCGGCCTGACCGGGCGGAGGGCTCCGGAGCATCGGCGGAGGCGATTCCCCGTCGCGCCCCCACCCGTCGGCGCCCCGCGGAGGGGAGTAGCCTCCCTGGCTGCCGTCGGGGCTGCAGGAGGTGGCCCCCCTTGGAGGAGGAATGCCATGCGTCGCATCGTCACCGCGCTGATGCTCTTCGCCTGCGTGGCCGCGCTCGCCGCCTGCACCTGCAGCACCTGCGGCCGCTAGGCCTGGTTCGCGTCCGGGGGGATCCCCGGATCCCCCCCGCCTTCCGGCGGCGGGCCTCGTAGGGGGTCCGCCGCCGGTTTCGTTCGCCCGACCGGTCGGCGGCGGCTAGCCTCCCCATATCGATACATCGACAACCATCGATATGAATGGTGCCGCCCCCTCGGACGCGGACCGGTTCCGCCTCCTCGGCGACGAGGCGCGGCTGCGGATCCTCCGCGTGCTCGCCCGGGAACGGCTCAACCTGAGCGAGCTCGTCCGGGTCCTGGGCCTCGCCCAGTCGTCGATCTCCCGCCACGTGAAGAAGCTCCGCGAGGGCGGGCTGCTCGTCGAGAGCCGCGAGGGCGGCTGGACGTGGCTCGCGCTCGCCCCGGAGGAGGGCGCGGCGTTGGGCGCCGTGTGGCCGCCGATCCGCGCGCGGCTCGCTCGCGCTCCCGACCGCGACGGCGACGACGCACGCCTCGCCACGGTCCTCCGCGAGCGGGAGGAGCGGCGCGTCGGGTGGGGGAGCGCCCGGAAGGGACGAGCGGAGCCCGGACGGTCGTGGTCGGCCTGGGCCCGTGCGCTCGGTCACCTCGTTTTGCCGCTCGTCGTGGCGGATCTCGGCTGCGGCGACGGCGCCCTGACGCTGGAGGTGGCCCGGTGGGCCGCGCGCGTCGTCGGGATCGACCCCGACCCCGCGGCGCTGCGGCGCGCCCGCGCCCTCGCCCGCAAGGCCGGCGGCAAGAACGTGACCTGGATGCGTGGGGACCTCGCCGCCGTCCCGCTCCCCGAGGCGCACGTGGACCTCGCGCTCCTCTCCCAGACGCTCCACGCCCAGGCGGATCCCGCGGCGGCCGTCCGTGAGGCGGCGCGCGTGACGCGACCCGGCGGCCGCGTGCTCGTCCTCGACCTCCTGGTGCACGAGGAAGCGTGGGTCGTCGAGCGCCTGGGCCACCGCTGGCTCGGCTTCGACGAGGACCGCGTGGCCGTCTGGCTGTCCGAAGCCGGGCTGGTGGAGGTGAGGATCGAAGAGGCCGCCCGCCGTCGTGGGAACCCCTTCGTCGTGCTGGTCGCGTCGGGCGTGAAGCGCGAGGATGGGCGGAGGACGTCGTCATGAGCACCCCCGATCCCGCCGACGCCACGCGACGCTCGCGCGCCCTCCTCCGCGCCCTGGACGAGCGGATCCTGGTCCTCGACGGCGCGACGGGCACGGCGTTCCAGGCGGAGGACCTCGGCCCGGCCGACTTCGGGGCAGCCTCGTACCAGGGCTGCAACGAGCACCTCGTACGCACGCGCCCCGACGTCGTGCGCCGCCTCCACGACCGCTACCTCGACGCGGGTTGCGACATCGTCGAGACGAACACCTTCGGGGCGACCCCGCTCGTGCTCGGCGAATACGGCCTCGAGGACCAGGCGCGCGCGATCAACCGCGAGGCCGCGCGCATCGCCCGCGAGGCGTGCCGCGCGTTCGACGAGGCCCACGGGGGCCTCCGCTTCGTCGCCGGATCGATGGGGCCCACCACCAAGGCGATCTCCGTCACGGGCGGCATCACCTTCGAGGCGCTGGTCGCGACGTTTCGCGAGCAGGCGATCGGCCTCGTCGAGGGCGGCGCTGACTACCTCCTCCTCGAGACCTGCCAGGACACGCGAAACGTCAAGGCGGGCCTCCTCGCCATCGACGAGGCGATGGCCCTGACCGGCCGCGTCCTCCCCGTCGCGGTCTCCGGCACGATCGAGCCCACGGGCACGATGCTCGCCGGCCAGGACACCGACGCCCTGGCCGTGAGCCTGGAGCACCGGGACCTCCTCTACCTGGGTCTCAACTGCGCCACCGGCCCCGAGTTCATGACGGATCACCTCCGGAGCCTCGCGGCGATGGCGCGGACGCGCGTGGCCTGCGTGCCCAACGCGGGCCTCCCCGACGAGGACGGCGTCTATCCGGAGGGACCGGAGGAGCTGGCCGCGGCAATCCGGCGCTTCGCCGAGCACGGCTGGCTGAACCTCGCCGGCGGGTGCTGCGGGACCACGCCCGCCCACGTCCGGCGGATCGCCGAGCGGGTGCGAGGGCTGTCGCCGCGCGCCGTCTCGAGACGACGGGGAACGTGGCTGAGCGGGATCGAGGCGCTGGAGATCACCGACGACCTCCGCCCCGCCGTGATCGGCGAGCGGACGAACGTGTTGGGCAGTCGCCGCTTCAAGCGCCTCGTGCAGGAGCGCCGCTTCGAGGAGGCCGCGGAGATCGGTCGCGCGCAGGTGAAGGGCGGCGCACACCTCGTGGACGTCTGCCTGCAGGACCCGGACGCGGACGAGGCCGGCGACATGGACGCCTTCCTGGCCCACCTCACGCGGATGGTCAAGGTGCCGCTCGTGATCGACACGACCGACGCGGCGGTCATGGAGCGGGCGCTCACCTGGTGCCAGGGGAAGGCCTTGCTCAACAGCGTGAACCTGGAGGACGGCCTCGATCGTTTCGAGAAGGTCGTCCCCCTCGCGCGCCGCTACGGCGCGGCGCTGGTCGTCGGCCTGATCGACGAGGACCCCGTCCAGGGCATGGCCGTGACGGTCGAGCGCAAGCTGGCGATCGCCGAGCGCTCCCACCGGATCCTCACCCGGGACTTCGGCGTCCCGGAGGAGGACATCGTCTGGGACGCGCTGGTCTTCCCGTGCGGCACGGGCGACGAGGCCTACGTCGGAAGCGCCTGGATGACCATCGACGGCGTCCGCGCGCTCAAGGAGCGCTTCCCGAACACGAAGACGGTGCTGGGCGTCAGCAACGTGAGCTTCGGGCTCCCGCCCGCCGGCCGCGAGGTCCTGAACTCGGTCTTCCTCTACCACGCGACCCAGGCGGGGCTCGACCTCGCGATCGTGAACAGCGAGCGCATGCAGCGCTACCCGTCGATCCCGGAGGACGAGCGCCGGCTCTCCGAGGACCTCCTCCGCTGGCGCGGCGACGACCCGATCGGGGCGTTCAGCGCGCACTTCCGGGAGCGCGCTCCCCAGGCGCGGACGGAGAAGCGGAAGCTCCCGCTGCCCGACCGCCTCGCCGCCTACGTGATCGAGGGCACCAAGGACGGCCTGGAGGACGACCTGAGCCTCGCGCTCGAGAGCGACGAGTACGCGACCGCGCTCGACGTCGTGAACGGTCCCCTCATGGCCGGCATGGAGGAGGTGGGCCGCCTCTTCAACGCGAACGAGCTGATCGTGGCCGAGGTGCTCCAGAGCGCTTCCGCGATGAAGGCGGCGGTCGCCTTCCTCGAGCCGCACATGGAGAAGGCGGCCGCGTCGCGCCTCGGCAGGATCGTCCTCGCCACCGTGAAGGGCGACGTCCACGACATCGGCAAGAACCTCGTGGACATCGTGCTCACGAACAACGGCTTCGAGGTCGTGAACCTGGGCATCAAGATCCCGAGCGAGCGCCTGATCGAGGCCGTGCAGGAGCATGGGCCCGACCTGATCGGCCTCTCGGGCCTGCTCGTCAAGAGCGCGCAGATGATGGTCACGACCGCCGAGGACCTGCGCGAGGCCGGGATCGAGGTGCCGCTGCTGGTCGGCGGCGCGGCTCTCTCGCCCGCCTTCACCTACGGGCGGATCGCCCCCGCCTACGGCGCGCCCGTCGCCTACGCCCGCGACGCGATGCACGGGCTCGACCTCGCGCGCCGCTTCGTCGCGCCGGACCGCCGCGGCCCGCTGCTGGAGGAACTGACCGTCCACCGCGAGAAGGCCGAGCGCGCCCGCGCAGCGAAGGCCGGAACGAGCCGGCCCGCGCCCGCGCCTCGTGCCCCGGCCGCCGTCGCCACCGTCGAGCGCCCCAGCGCGCCGCCCACGGAGCGCGTGGTCCTGCCGTCCGTGGACCTCGACGAGGTCTGGCCCTGGGTCAACCCGCAGATGCTCTACGGGAAGCACCTGGGCCTGCGCGGGAACGTGGCGAAGGCGATCCGCGAGGGCGATCCGAAGGCGGCCATGCTCGTCCGCGCCGTGGACGACGTGAAGGCCATCGCCCAGGGCGGCACCATGGTCGTCTCCGCGATCTACCGGTTCTTCCCGGTCCGGCGCGAGGGCGACCGTGTCCACGTCCTCGATCCCGGGACCGGGACGGAGCGCACCCTCTTCGACTTCCCGCGCCAGACGCGCGGGGACGGGCTCTCCGTCGCCGACTTCGTCGCGCCGGACGGCGAGACCGACCACCTCGGCCTCTTCGTCGTCACCGCGGGACACGGGATCCGCGAACGCGTGAGCCAGCTCCGCGAGGACGGCCGCTACCTCGAGAGCCACGCGCTGGGTGCGCTGGCCGTCGAGACGGCGGAAGGCGCCGCGGAGTGGCTCCACGCGAGGATGCGCGCTCTGTGGGGCTTCCCCGACCCCGACGGCACGACGATGGCCGACCGCTTCCGATGCGCGTATCGCGGTTGCCGCTACTCCTTCGGCTACCCCGCCTGTCCCGATCTGGAAGACCAGCGGAAGCTCTTCGACCTCCTCGACCCGTCCGTCATCGGCGTCGCGCTGACCGAGGGCTTCATGATGGACCCCGAGGCGAGCGTCTCCGCCCTGGTCGTCCACCACCCCGCCGCCCGCTACTTCGCGGTCTGATTCCCCGGCGGTGCCGAGGATGGGAATGGGGAGACGGAGAAGCGGCATCCGGCGCCCTTGTCGCGCCGCTCGGGTCCCCTGCCTGCCCTCCCGGCCATGTTGTCGCCACCGGAAGGATGGAGGGCGTTTCCCACGCCGGCCGCGATGCGGTGCTCCGCGGTCGAGTGCCCGTGGAGCGCGCCGCAGGCGGGGCGCATACCAGGCGGCGTGTCTACCAGGTCAGGGACAGCGTGAATGCTCCTCCTGTGCCTGTTGGCGTCCATCAAGGAGTCCTGCCGGATCGAAAGGGAGGTCGTCGAGCTGGAGCGACCGTGGCGCTCGAAGACGACGGCCACGAGGCGCCTCTTCCAAGACTCGCATCCGGCCACGGCCTACGGGCCCTGGGGCGTCGGGTCGTCGCCGTCGGGAATCCCGTCGTTGTCGTCGTCCGGGTCGATGTCGTTCGGCATGCAGTCGTCGTCGGTGTTCGTCTCCCCGGCTGACGTGTTGTTGTAGCCGTCTCCATCCATGTCCGAGTCCTGGTTGTTGGGGATTCCGTCCCCATCGATGTCGGAGTCCTGGTCGTTGGGGGTTCCATCCCCGTCCATGTCGCCGTCGCTGTCGTCCGCGATTCCCTCGCCGTCCTCGTCGTTGTCGTTGCCTCCTGCGAAGCCATCCCCGTCGATGTCGCTGTCGCCCTGGTTCGCCTGACCGTCGTTGTCGACGTCCGAGTCCCAGCCATTGCGCGTGCCATCGTCATCCACGTCGTCATCGCTCCCGTTCGGCGTGCCATCCCCATCGACGTCGCTGTCGGCACCGTTCTTCGTCCCGTCCCCATCGATGTCGTCGTCCGCCGTGTTCGGCTTGCCATCCCCATCCGTGTCGGCGGGCGGCTCGTTGCCGCTCGGGTAGGGATCGCTCCCGTTGAGGATCCCGTCTCCGTCGTCGTCCTGATCGGTGCCGTTCGGGCTCCCATCTCCATCGATGTCCGGATCGCTGCTGTTTGGCCGTCCGTCCCCATCCATGTCGCTGTCGGCAGCATTCAGGATGCCATCCCCATCGATGTCCGAGTCTCCCTGGCCGTTTGGGCTGCCGTCTCCGTCCATGTCGGGATCGCTACCGTTGGCGTAGCCGTCTCCGTCCATGTCCCCGTCGCCCGTGTTCGGCACGTGATCTCCGTCGATATCGGGGTCGCTTCCGTTCGCGATTCCGTCCCCATCTACATCGTTGTCGCTTCCGTTCGGCGTCCCATCCCCATCCACGTCATCATCGCTCCCGTTGTCGGTGCCGTCCCCGTCGATGTCCTCGTCGCAGAAGTCGTACTTGCCATCGCCATCGGTGTCCGCAGGCGGGTCGAGGACCACCAACTGCTGGAGCGTCAGCGTCCCCGTCACCTTCATGGCGGTGAACGTCTTCGCTTCCCCGGTGTCGGACACGCGGCCGACCAGGTCGTATCGGCCTCCGATCTCGAGGCCCAGATCGCGGCCCGCCGCCTCCCGAAGGAGGATCTTCGAAACGCGCTCGCCCCCCGAGCGAATCGCGAGGTTCTTGCTCACGATGCCGGTGAACAGGAACGGATACTTCCGACGAGAACCTCGATCCGGGTTCTCCAGCAGCCGGCCACTCGCGGTGTCCCATCCTTCACCGAAGGCCTGTGCGGGGGCCGCGGTCGTCGATCCGGAGCCTGTCCCCGCCGCAGCTCCGTGGTGCCCTGCATCGCCCTCCGCCCCGCGCTTCACGTCGATGGGGTGCCCGGTGAGCCGGCGCCCCTCCTGTTGGACCCCGGCGCGGACGTCCTTCCCGATCCTCGGCTTGTCCCGTGCGGTGTTGCTCTTCGAGGAAGGGGGCCACAGAGCCACGGCAATGCTCGCGATCGCGGCCAGGAGCCCGACGAGCACGAGTCGGTAGCGCCGGCGAAGGAACCCGGTCATCCTACGCCTCCCTTCTCCCATGGGTCTCGCGAATCGACAGGAGGGGCAACGCGCCCGACGGCTGCTCCCGCCGGCGTCCGCTCGGCAGAGGAGAACGCCCCTCTACTCCATTGGTGACATTCCGCGGGGGGGGGGATAGTGGCCCGGAGACGGTTCGTGTCCACCATGGAGGGCGGCCGAGGCGAGAACGCCCCGCTACGTTGGAAGACCCTCGTCGCGGGACGCGGACCGGAGGGCTCGTGCCATCATGGGGAAGCGGGGGCGGGTCCCGCGCTCGGGAGCGGTGCCCTCGAGAGCCGCGGCCCTCGGGCCACGGCTCCCGTGACTCGTAGGGTCTTGACACCGTTCGCGTTGCCCGGCATGGTCGAGGGATGTGAGTGAGGCAGAGAAGCGGTCTCCTGCGCCTCTCCTCCGTCGCCGGCTCCGAGGGGCGACGGCGACGGCACACCCCTTGACGCAGGTGCCCGGAGCGCCGGAAGCCACCGCCCCTCGTCTGCCGGCTGCCATCGAACGCGCGGGCGCCGGCCGTGAAGGCCTACGGCACAGCCCAGGACCTCTGCCCCGGGTACGGCCACTGCCGACTCGGGTTGGCAGTGAGATGCTTGAATCGACCCTCCCCGGTTCGGGTGACTTGCCTGGGGGATGCGTGCGACGCCGCTCTGCGGGCGGCGGGAGGTTTCGTTCCCCTCGACGAGAACGAGCGTGTGGAGTCCCTTGCGGACGTGATGGAGCGGGCCGCGGGGCGGGGGAGCGACTCTGCGATCCTCAGGACGGCGTCGCACATCAAGCTCTTCACGCTGCTCGTCTCGATCGCCAGGAACGTGTTGCGCGAGCGTGGGAGGAAGCGCCAGCGGTCGTCGAGAAGGAGGCTGCCCTACCCCGCCCCGGTCGCACTCGCCCTGCAGGCCGCTCCGCGGCGCTTCGACCCCCGCGCGACGGCGGAGGCGCGGGAGGCCCTCAGGCGGGTCCGAGCCCACCTCGTCGTCTTGCCGCCTCCATGTCGGGAGATCGTCACTCGCCTCTCGAACGGGGCCCCTCCGCGCGAGATCCGCTCCTTCCTGAAGGCGTGGCGACCCGTCGGAGACGCCGAGTGCAAGCGACTGATCCGCCTCGCAAGGGCCCTGCTCCGGGCGCTTGACCACAGCCGGGACGCCCGCACCCTCTGGCCGCGGGGCTGGGAGCCCGACAGAAACCCATGGTCCACTATCCCCCCCCCCCGGAAGGTCACTAACGAAGTAGAGGAGGTGTTCTCCTCTGCCGAGCGGCCGTCGGCGGCAGCGGCCGTCCGTGTCGGCGCCGCGGGGGCCGGAGGGGAAAGAGCGCCAGCGAGAAGGAGGAAACACGATGAGGACGATCGGGGGCCGTGGGCTAGCGGTCGTGGTGATGGCTCTGCTGTGCTTTGTTCCATTGGCGGCGGGGTACACATGGAGACACTACGCGGGGGAAGACGCTTCACCGACGACAACATCGCTGTGCCCGTGTAGCGCGATTGGTGGCGTCGCGCGGCCGCTCACCACGTGGGAGATCAGTGGAGGCGGGGAAAGTCCCCCGGTGTGGGTAGGAAACGTAGGCGAGTACGGTGCCCTGTGGGCCCCGGACGGCATGGAGGAGCAGTATATCCTCTGTACGATCACAGCGGTGAACGAGAGTGGCCCTGTCATCAACGGGTACAAGTGTGCCACCGGTGGAGCCAACGACGACACCATCACGGTCGATTGGAATATGCAATCGATAGCCAGCGGCAGCGCGTCGATAAAGAACGCCGCCGACCCCGAGTGGTGGTGGCATCCAACGGTGGTCGTCACGGATGACAAGCCAGTCGTCCAGACGAAGTCCGGTGCCGGAAACTGGACGGACGTCGCCGTCGATCCGGACCCGGATCCAGATCCTGAGACGGAGGAGAACGAGTTTGACGTTCGCCTCAGCGGCCTGTATACGTGGCAGAACCCCACGCAGACCACAGCCACCCCGCTGCCAGATGCGAACAACACGATGGGGAGGTTCCTTGGCAGCACCACGTTGCCGCACGCCGTCAGCACACTCGCGAGGGTCAAGGTCGCGCTGCACATCACGGTATCGGGCTCCGGCGACAATCTCAAAGTCACGAAGTGGAGAGTTGGCGTTCAGGCCGCACTTGTCACCTACATCGGTTGATTGGCCTCGTGCGACCGGAACGTCACGACTACGGAAGCAACTCACGCAGTAGAGCCACCGCCGATGCGTCCGGCGCCGGCAGTGGGGGATTCAACATGAGAGATCGAGTCGGCGTAACGGTCGTGGTGGTGCTGGGCTTTTGCGCACTGGGATGGCTGCTCGTTGCGCAACGGGAGCATGCGCCACAACCCCCCGACACATCTTCTAGACCCATGCGGGAGGTGCCAGCTTACTTGAGAGGCCGGAGCTTGCCCCCCGACCAGCCGCACCAGGGAACTGGAGACGCGACTGCTACCTTGCCGCGCCGGTATCTCACTGTGCGGGGCGTGGTGCTAGCGAACAACGGTCTGTCTTGGGGGTCAGCGGGTGCCGGTGTGCGCGTGCTCTCGGTTGCGGGAAGACCACGCGTTTCCATGGCGGAAACATCAACTCGACAGGATGGGACGTTCGAACTGGTCGAGGATGTGCCGGAGGGCGCGTCCGAGGCTGCGCTTTCGCGGGGCATCGTGGCCAGCGCGGGGGACTCAGCCTGCTCGTACCCGGTCTTTGTCGGGGGTGACACATGTTGTGCTCTCTCCTCGTGGGTTGTGCTTCGCCTCGTGCACGCTGTGAGGATAGATGGCCGTGTTCTCTCCCCGGATGGCGGGGCGGTCTCCCATGCAGAGTGCATCGTGCGCTGGCTGCTCCCTGCCGGCACGCAGGTGCGACAAGAGAATGTGGGAGCTGTGGTGCCGCAATACATGGCGGTCACCGCCGACGAGGAAGGGCGCTACTCGTTTGGAGTGCCTCCAGGGATCGTGGAGATCGCCGCACGCGCGCCGGCGTCGCGTGCAATTGGGCGCCCATGCCGACAAGTCGCGGAGGTTCCTGAATTGCGCATGCCCGACTTGGTGGTAGGTACCAGAGGGAACGACGTGTCCTTTGCCGTTCGGGATCCCCAGGAACACCCGATTCATGGAGCCGTCCTGATTGCGCCGCGCGATCTGCTGCTGCACGTGCCTCAATCGCCGGGCAGTGGGCGCGAAGAGGGTTGTCTGCGAGCCTCTCCTGACGGCATGCTGACGCTGAGCGGTGTGGGCACGAGCCTGCGACCGTTCCAAGTCGTTATCGCGGCGCCCGGCTATGTCCCACGCATCGCGGAGGTAGGCTCGCAGTGGACAGCCGCACCTGTGCTAGCAGTTCTCAGGGAGAAGCCGCGTGCAGAAGTCCATCTGCGTGGGCCCGTCGGCCAAGGTATCCAGAGCCTGCAGGTGAATTGGTCAGCGAAGCCAGTCGGTGTTGCCTCCCCGCCGCTTGGACCGGACGGGGGTGGGGAGGACCGTTGGCTTCGAGAGCGCGTGGAGGAATCGTTCCCGGACATCGAACGGGTAACCGGAGCGGATGCTACCGACTGTACGGTCTTCGCAGCCGGTCCTGGCCCGTATCGCGTAACCGGCAGTGTTGCAGGCGGAGTCCGCGTGTCGCGCAACTGCCTCTTGGGCTATCCACCCGCTCCTGTGTATGAGCTTGACCTGCCCCCCGGACGCCTGATCTCTCTGGAGTTGAGCGAGGCCTCGGTAGGAGACGAGACCTGTACCTGGCGCCTGCGAGTGCGGGGGTATTCCTCACTGCCGCACTCCGAGCGCGGGCTGCCGGACGCCCTGCTGGAAGTCCCGAACTGGCGTCCCACGCGCGAAGACCGTGCAATCAGTGTTTGGTGTCCGATGGAGGTGCAGTTCATCGAAATCGGAGGAGCCAACCGGATCGACCTCCCGGTCGATCCGTTGTTGCTTCCAGTCCCGCGTCAAGGTGACACGAGGATGCTCGTGGACGTATCGACGGAGGGGTGCGGTTGGCTCCACTGCGAGTACGAATCACCCCAAGGGGTGCCTCGTGCGGGCGTCGAGTTGGAGTTCATCCCGCTCGGCATGCCGACGAACAGACCGAACGGTCGCTCCACCTGCTGGACCGATGCTGGTGGTACCGCGACGATCGCGCTCCCACGCGGCGAGTACTACGTCAGTAGGAGCCGGCGGTATGGGCCTGCGAGTTGGTCCCGCCACTGGGTCTCCGCCGGGACGACAACGGAAGTCCGTATCCTGGACTGAGCAACTCGTCGGGCATGAGTTCAGCGTGGCAGGGGGCGTCGTCGTCCTATACTCGGGCCACCTGGGCGAGGTCTTCACGGAGACACTGCAATCGGAGCGGGTTGACATAGGGTGGTACATCAGTGCAGTAGCGGAGGTCGCTGCCCAGATTCGGGCGGAGCAACTTCCTTCGGCGCTTCAGGCTTCTCCGTGGGTCACGGGGTAGGGATCGAGCCCTCCGTAGTGGAAGTCGATGGCCGCCTTGGAGTGTCCCCGGTTGAGCATCCGCTCGGCCAGCGAGTTGTCCACCGGTGCGCCGGGTATGCGCAGGAAGAGCGTGAAGCGCTCCCACCGCGTCGTCCGTGACTCGTTAGGGCCTGGCCGGTAACAAGTCTTGCAGAGGGCGCTCGCATTCGCGTCGGATGGGGTCCCGACCGAGGAAGCGGATCCTTCAGGCGTGGCGCCAGCTACGCTGAGGGAATTCGCGACCGAGGAGGGGCTCCAGGCGGCGTGAAGGCGAGCGAAGAGGGTGAGAGTTGTTGACGGACAGGCGCTTGGGGCCTTGACACCGTTCGCGTTGCCCGGCATGCTCGAGGGATGTGAGTGAGGCAGAGAAGCGGTCTCCTGCGCCTCTCCTCCGTCGCCGGCTCCGTGGGGCGACGGCGACGGCACACCCCTTGACGCAGGTGCCCGGAGCGCCGGAAGCCACCGCCTCTCGTCCGCCGGCTGCCGGCTGCCATCGAACGTGCGGGCGCCGGCCGTGAAGGCCTACGGCACAGCCCAGGACCTCTGCCCCGGGTACGGCCACTGCCGACTCGGGTTGGCCGCGAGATGCTGGAAGGGACCTTCCCCGGTCCGGGTGCCTTGCCTGGGGGCTGCGTGCGACGCCGCTCTGCGGGCGGCGGTCGGCTTCCTTCGCCTCGCCGAGAACGAGCGTGTGGAGTCCATTGCGGACGTGATGGAGCGGGCCGCGGGGCGGGGGAGCGACTCTGCGATCCTCAGGACGGCGTCCCACATCAAGCTCTTCACGCTGCTCGTCTCGATCGCCAGAAACGTGTTGCGCGAGCGTGGGAGGAAGCGCCAGCGGTCGTCGAGAAGGAGGCTGCCCTACCCCGCCCCGGTCGCACTCGCCCTGCAGGCCGCTCCGCGGCGCTTCGACCCCCGCGCGACGGCGGAGGCGCGGGAGGCCCTCAGGCGGGTCCGAGCCCACCTCGTCGTCTTGCCGCCTCCATGTCGGGAGATCGTCACTCGCCTCTCGAACGGGGCCCCTCCGCGCGAGATCCGCTCCTTCCTGAAGGCGTGGCGACCCGTCGGAGACGCCGAGTGCAAGCGACTGATCCGCCTCGCCAGGGCCCTGCTCCGGGCGCTTGACCACGGCCGGGACGCCCGCACCCTCTGGCCGCGAGGCTGGGAGCCCGAGAAGAACCCATGGTCCACTATCCCCCCCCCCCCGGAAGGTCACTAACGAAGTAGAGGAGGTGTTCTCCTCTGCCGAGCGGCCGTCGGCGGGAACGGCCTGAGCCATGCGGACTGGTGGCCGCAATCGGGTCAGGAGACGCGCTCGATCGAGCGCACGAGAGAGGAGTTGGAGGTGGGGAAACCGACGAATTGCATGCGGTTTGCGACGGCGGTAATCGGCGTGGTCGTGCTTCTCGGATGGGCCGTCGCAGGCACTCCCGGCGGGGAAGGTGGATGGGGGGGAACGGGCGGCGATGCCGCCAATCAAGCAGGCGGTCAGGGCGAGCAAGGCGACCAGGGCGCGCAAGGCACGAACGGAGGCGGTGCGGGGGGCGCCGGTGGCGCTGGCGGCGCAGGCTCCGCGAGGTTCTACGACGCCAAGACCGCTCCGGATACCCAGTCCATCGGAGGGTCGGTCACCGGCGGGACCGGCCACGACGGGTATCCGGGACAGCCCGGAAGCCAGACGGAGCCGCTGAAGGGCGGCGGTGGTGGTGGGGGCGGCGGCGGCGGCGGCGGAAGCGGCTGGACCTACTGCGAGTGCGGAGCGGACACGCCGGAGCCCCCTCAAGCCACGGCGGACGCCACCTCTGGCAAGGGCGGTACCGGTGGACGGGGCGGCGATGGCGGAGCCGGCGCACCGGGGGGCGACGGAGGGAGCGGCGGGTCCGGCGGCGAATCCGGCCTTGCGGAAGCGAAGGGTGGTGATGGCGCAGTGGTGACAGCCAAGTCTGGGGACGGAGGAGACGCCGGTGACGGGGGCGACGGTGCCGAGTGGGAAGGCCAAGGCGGCGCGCCGGGCACGGCAGGCTTCCCTGGGCCCGCGGCAATCTACGGAAGCAACCTCAAGACGGGTTCTGGGGCAAGCATGGGCAAGCGGGGGGCCAACGGGCAGGAAGGCTCGCCGTAGTGCGCTGCGGCACTCCGGCGCAGGCGGATGCGATGGAGGCGGATTCGATGGAGCGACAAAGGACGGCGCTGGCGGCCCTGATCGTGGTGATCGTGGCTACACTCCTCGCGCTGTGGTGGTGGCCTCTTCCGAAGGTGCAGCCAATCACAGCGGTGGAGCGGGGTGTCGCGGGTGCGCCCACTGGAGACCTCGACGTTCGGGAACTGCGTGGCCAGGCTCCGGAGGCTGCGCATGCCACGAGAGCCGATGGTGAGCTGTCCGAGACGGATGCACTGCACCTCACGGTTCGAAACCTGGTCGACGGATCCGTGATCGCTGGTGCCCGCTTCACCATCCAGGACACGGTCGGGGAGGTCACCTCCGTGGCGTCCGACGAGCGGGGAGTCTTGCGGGTCGGGCGCCGCGCCGCGGCGCACATGAAGCCGGCGTCAGGCCGATGGCATCTCGCCGAGGGTCAGCTCGAGTCCCTGCATGGAGGCGGAGACATATGGCTGTTCGATGACATCACCCTCAACGTGGCACTCGTGCCGGATCGCGGCACGCAGGGGCCCCTTCCCTTGGAGTCGACGCAGCTCCAGGTTCTGCCGCTCGGCGGTCTCACCCGCTTCGTCGGAGATCTTGCTCCCGAGCCCTGGAGCCGACGATGGCTGCCTGATCACGGCTTCGGCGGCCACACCGTGTCTCCGCGGTGGGACTCGGGTGGAGCCGCCGACGTCTCGGTGGCACGCCTGCGGTGGATCGGCCTCCGCGCGCTCGCTCCTCATTGGGCGAGTGACCTGGTGGAGGTCGCCTTGGAAGACTACCCCGACGACACGCGCATTGCGGTCACTCTTGCGATGCGAGCGCTTCCCACACTCCGTGTCGAGGTGAAGGACGAGCGTGGCGATCCGGTCGCCGGCGCAGAGGTCAGGGTCAGCGTGATCTGGCAGACCAGCAGCCAGGTCGAGTTCTCGCGTCTGCAGGTGTCCGGCTGGTCGTATGGGGCCAGCGTAGGTCCTGATGGGATCACGACGGTGCGTTGGGTCCTTGGCGCCAGGAGCGATGCACGAGGTTCCGCGTCCTTCGAGATATGTCCCCGGGGGGAGTTGATGATCACCGCCCACGCACGCGGCTTCCTTCCTGGACGGTGGGGCTTCGTGGACCTGACCGAGGACAAGAAGCTGGACATGGCTCTCACGAGATCCGGAGGGGAGGCCACGGACACACTGCTCGTCTGGGGAGGACAGCCCATTCGGAGCGCCAGCCTCGTCCTGCTCGACTTGACGGACGAGCAGCGGGAGTTCAGCGTCGAGTCTTCTACGGACGAGGCGGGCAGCTTCCGAGCCGAGTGGCTCCAGCCAGGGCACCGCTACGGCATCTTCGCGCATGGAGGCAACCTGCGCGCCCTCGCCTCCCCCGGCGAGCAAACCATGGGGTACATCCGGTGGGACGGACGGGGCGAGGTCGATCTTCTAGCGCTACCCAAGCTCGCGGAAGACCTCGTCAAAGCCGAGGAAGAGGCCCTCGCCAAATCCCGACGGTAGCCTCGGCCGGGACGGAAGAGCACGACGATGCCGCCGAGGTCGTGCGCCGGGGCGGTCTCGTGGGCGAACCGGAGGGGGCAATCGGCCGTCAGGGGGACCACGTGCTCTCCGATCCGCGTCACCCACGGCGTGGTCGTGCGCTCCGCCGTGAGGAGCGGGGCTTCGAGGGAGAGGGCGAGCTGGATGTACACGGCGCCGTAGGCCGTGGCCTTGTACTCGAGCGCGGCCCCCAGGACGCCGGCAGCCTCGGGCTCCGCGGGATCGAGCGGCGCGTCGAGATGGAGGGCGTAGTCCTCCCTGGCGAACTCGGCCTCCAGCTCGCCGCGCCGGACGTACGTCCGCAGCACGTTGGCGAACTCCTGGTAGTGCAGGGTGGGCACGAAGAGCTGGACGTGACCGCTCAAGAGGCGTGTCTGCCACCGGCGGGCCTGCACGGCGAGACGCTCCGGCAGGTACCAGGCGACGGCCACGCTCGTGTCGAGGACGAAGGCGCTCCCGTCCGCTCCCGGTCCTCCCGCAGGATCGAGGCGCCGTCCTCCCGGAAGCGGCGGCCCGCGAGCGCCTGCTGCACGTGCCGGAGGCGTTGCGCGTAGTCCCGCCGCCGCCGCTCGGCCGCGCGCATCGCCACGAACGCGCGTAGGGCCTCTTCGACGAGGGCGCTCTTGGTGCGGGCGTCGGAGTACTGCCGGGCTTCGCGCAACAGGTCGTCGTTCAGTACGAGGTTCGTGCGCATACACATGAGAATACACCTGGTGCCGTCAACGGAGTTTCACCCCCGTCGTCAGGAGCGGGACCCTGACGGCGCAGCGACACCGGCCGGACGGCCCCGGCTCCCGTTCGGCTGGCCGCGGCGCGCAGGGGAGGGGCGGAAGGACCCGTCCGCACGTGCGGACAGGTTGCGGGCCGGATCGAGCCGGGGCCGTCCGGAGCGCGGACACGTCCAGACGGGCGCGGCCCTCAGCGGGCCGTGGCGGGGGGGCCCTTCGGGGGGATCGGGAGGCTCAGGAGCTCCTTCTGTTCCTCCGCTCCGCCGCGAAGGACCTCCAGCGGGAGCGGACCGGCGGGCGCGGCGGCGAGGGCGGCCTCCAGTTCGGCGGCGTCCCGGACGGGCTTCCCACCCGCCGCCGCGATCCGGTCGCCCCGGCGGATGCCGAGCGTCGCCGCGGGGCTCCCTTCGTCCACGCGGTCGACGAGGATGCCCGGGCCCGCCGTGTCGATCCCGAGCCAGCGGGCCAGCTCCGGCGTGACGTCGAGGACGTGGAGGCCCAGGTCCGAGGGCGTGAGGAGCCGCTTCTCGGCTTCCGTTCGTTCGGCGAGCGCCACCGTCACGTCTTCCTCGTTCGGCTCGACCGACAGCCGCTCGATCCGCAGCCGCAGCGTGTCGCCCGGGCGGTGGAGCAGCAGCACGCGTTCGAAGGCCGCGAGGTCGGGGTCGGCCAGGTCGTCCACCTGCATCACCACGTCGCCCCAATGGAGCCCGGCCGCGGCGGCGGGGGAGTCGGGGAGCACGGCCGCGAGCTTCACGCGCACGGTCCCGTCGGTCCCGGCGGCCTGGGTGGGCACCACGCCGAGGTAGGGGTGGCGGATGTGGCCGTGTTCCTCGATGTCGGCGAGCACGCGGGCGATGACGGGGCCCGGCACGAAACCCGGGGGTTCGGCGATGGTGTAGCTGAACGAGGTCGCGGGCAGGCCCTGGAACGTCGTCCCCGGTGCCTGGAAGGCGCGGAGCAGGCGGTCTCTATCCTCGACCGCCTCGGCGACCCGGCGGCGGGCGTTGCGGAGTCCCAGCGCCTGCCAGTAGGCCGCTTGTGCGTTGCGGTAGCCCTCCTCGGATCCCCACCACGTCCGGCCCCCATCGGTGGAGTAGCTGGACACGTACGGGGAAGTGGGGGCGTAGTAGTAGGGCCAGCTCGCGCCCGCGCGCAGGCCGAGCAGTCGGCCCTTCGCATCCACGAGGACCCGGCAATCCCCAGGCACGCCCGCCTCGAGGCGTCCCCGCGCGGCGTCCACCCGCCCGAGGACCACGAGGCCCGGGTCGGTCGCCACCGCGACGGCGAGGGCGCCGCGCCCGGCATCCCATGCGGAGGCCACGGGAAGGGCGGGCGGGGTCTCCCCTGCCGGCAGGGCGTAGACCACGACGCCCAGCTCCTCGTCCCCGTCGATCCGCTCGAAGGCGGGGCCGCTCGAACCCTGTCGGAGCAGCGTCGGGTGCTGTCCCGCCACCTCCCAGGGCACCACGAGGCGCGGCGGCGAGCCGAGCACCACGCCGACCCCTCCGGGGAGATTGCCGGCAAGCGGCACGATGGCGCGATCGGCCGCATCCGTGGCCGCCGAGACCTCGGCGGAGAGGCGCTCGAGGAGGGTCGGCTCCCCGGCGCGAGCGGTGGCTGCAATCCCCGGGACGAGGAGGACGAGCGGAAGGGACAGGCAGCAAACGAGCGGCAGGCGCTTCATCGGGGGCTCCTAGCGGATGCGCATCCGCGGCGGGGGGACGACGGGTTCGTAGGCGGTCGCGGCCGGAGAAGCCGGGGGCAGCGTGCGCGTGACGGCGGGGGCTCTCGCCGCGGGCGCCGGGCGAGGGAGCACGGCCAGCGTGACCAGCACCCCGGCGGCGAAGGACGCGGCGCAGGAGAAGGCGAGGCGCCACCGCCCCGCGGCGGCGACGGGGCGCCCCGCAACCCGCGCCCGGATGCGGGCCTCCGTTCCTGCGGGCGCCGGGGGGACGGCGAAGGGCGTGTACAGCCGGCGACGTCCCTCCTCGAGGTGCGTGCGCGCCGCGCGGCACGCGGTGCAGTGCTCGACGTGGGCATCGACCGCTCGCGTTGCCGCGGGGCCCATGAGCTCGTCGAGGCGGTCGGGGAGCAGGCGTCGCGCCTGGGCGCAGTTCACGGGCGGTCTCCTTCCAGCAGGGGGCCGAGACGTCCCGACAGGCGATCGCGGGCACGTCGGAAGCGGGCCTTCGCCGCGCGCTCCGAGACACCCAGCGCCCGGCCGATCTCGGCGTAGGGCAGCGCGTGGTGGGCGCGCAGCAGGAACGCCGCGCGAAGCTCCGGCGCGAGCGCCGCCACCTCCTCGCGGATCCGTCGCTCCAGGTCCCGGGCCTCGGCGGCGTCACCGGCCTCCCCGGCGCGTCCGGCCGGCTCCTCGAGGAGCGGGCGGCCGCGGCGGCGCCGCAGACGGTCGAGGCCGAGGTTCGTCGCGACGCGGAAGAGCCACGGGCCGAGGTGGCCGTTCTGCGTCGCGGCGGTCGGGGGGTGTTCGAGGAAGCGCACGAAGGTCTCCTGGCCCAGCTCGTCCGCCGCGGCGGGGTCGCCCACGAGGCGCACGAGGTAGGCGTGCAGGTCCGCCGCGTGGCGGGCGTAGACCTCGGCGAAGGCGTCGTCCATCCGCCTCACAAGACGAACGGGGACCGGCGAAGGGGAAGCGAATTCCCGAACTGCGGGGCGCTGTCCCTACGGGGGACGCCGGCGGCGCGGTAGGCCGTACCGAGCGCGGCCACCAGGCGTTCCGGGGCGAACCGCTCCTCGAAGCGGCGGCGGGCGGCGGCCGCGAGGCGGGCGCGGCGGGCGGGATCCTCCAGCAGCGTGCGGAGCGCGGCGGCGAGAGCCCTTGGGCGTCCGGGCTCCACGAGGAGCGCGCTCTCCCCGTCCGTGACGTCCTCGGGGATGCCGTCGAGCCGGGACGCGACGGGCGCGACGCCCGCCCGCATGGCCTCGAGCAGCGAGAGGGAGCCGCTGCCTTCCTCGAGCGACGGCAGGGCGAACACGTCCGCCCGGCGCAGGTACGGCTCCGGATCGGGCACCTCCCCCGTGAGGAGGACCGCGCCGGTGAGGCCGAGCGAGGCGGCGAGGGCGCGGTGGGTGTCGAGCAGGCCGCCCCAGCCCACGACGCACGCGCGGAACGGCACGCCCTCCCCCCGCAGGAGGGCCAGGGCCCGGAGCAGGACGTCCACGCCCTTGCGGGGGTCGTGGCGCGAGACGGCGACGACGAGCGGCGTGTCCGGAGGCGTGAGCGCGGCGAGCCCGGCGGGGGACGCATCGGGTGCGCCGTCCGCCTCCTCCGTCAGCGCGCGCTCCGTCGTGTAGGGCATGCGGCGGATCTCGGGCCCCCGCCCGTGCCGGAGGTGGATCAGCCGGCGCACCCTCTCGTAGTTCACGAAGACGGCGTCGGCGTCGCGGTAGGCCCGCCGCTCGTACCGATCGATCACGCTGCGGACCCACAGCCCCTCGCCGGCGTAGCGGACAGCCTTGACGAGACCGTGGCTGCGGCCGACGCCGCGGACCTTCCCCTGCATCTCGTGGACGTACGTCGTGTAGGCGTGGACCAGCGCGGCGGCGCGGCCGCCCTGACGCTCGAGGCGCGCCGCCGCCTCGACCGCCACCCACCCCCACAGGAGTCCCATCGCGTGGACGAGCCACGGGCCCGGAGCCTTCGACAGGAAGTCCGCGACGGCCCGGGCCAGGCGCGGACCGTGGAACGGCAGCATCGTCTGGCGGAAGGGGCGGTACGGGGAGGCGACCCCGTGGAGCACTCCCAGGTCGGTCTCCCGCGTCAGGGCCGACGGCCCCACGCAGAAGAGGTGCGGCTCGTAACCCGCGCGAAGCGCCGCGCGGGCGTGGACCCTCACGTAGGTGCTGTGCCCCCCGGGGATCTCGAAGGGGTCCTTCCCTGCGACGAGGACGATCGCGCGCGCCACGCCGAGATCCTATCGGGCCGGATCCGGGCCGCGGGGCGGCGCTCAGCCGGCCGAAGCCCCGGATTCGATTTCTTCAAGGTCTCTCAGGCCTTCGCGCGGACGGCTTCGCGGAGGAGCTCGGCGAGGTGGACGGCGCGCCGCCCCGTCAGCTGCTCGATCTGCTCGCGGCAACTGAACCCGTCCGTTACGACCCGGGTCGCCGGGTCCGCCTTCGCCACGGCGGGGACCAGGACGCGGTCCGCGCAGCGCTTCGACACGTCGTAGTGCCCGCGGGCGAAGCCGAACGAGCCCGCCATCCCGCAGCAGCCAGAATCGAGCATCTCGTAGTCCAGGCCGAGCCGATCCAGGAGGGTGGTCTCCGCGTCGAAATCCAGGACCGAGCGGTGGTGGCAGTGGCCGTGGACGATCGCCTTGGCGGCGAGGTGCGGGGGTTCGTAGCCGTCCGCGACCAGGAGCTCGGAGAGCAGCTTCGTCTGGTGGGAGAGCCGGCGCGCGTCCTCGTCGCCGGGGAGCATGCGGGGCAGCTCGTCGCGGAAGGCGGCGACGCAGCTCGGCTCCACCCCGACGACGGGCGTGCCCCGGCGGATGTCCTCCCTCAACGTGGACAGCGTCTGCTTCCAGAGCCGGCGGGCCATGCCGAGGAAGCCTTGGTCGTAGAGCGGACGCCCGCAGCAGAGCGGGCGGGGCGGGATCGCGACCTCGTAGCCGGCGTCCTCGAGCACCTCCACCGCGGCCCGCGCGGGCTCCGGGGTCAGGTGGTTCGAGAACGTGTCCGGCCAGAAGAGGACGCGCCGGCCGCCCCGTCGTCCGTCGCGGTCGCGAAACCACTCCGTGAACGTCTGCTCGGCGAAGCGGGGAATCGACCTCTCCGGCGCGAGGCCGCCCAGGAACTTCGCGAGGCGTCCGCCGAGGCGGGTGTGGGCGACGGCGTTCACCACCTTGGGCGCGTGGGAGGCGAGGCGCGACCACCAGTAGATCCAGCCCATGGCGTAGGCCTCGCGCGGCCGTAGCCGGCCCCGGTAGTAGTGCGCCAGGAACTCGGCCTTGTAGGTGGCCATGTCCACGTCTACGGGGCACTCCCGCGCGCAGCCCTTGCAGGCGAGGCACAGGTCCAGCGCCTCCTTGACCGGCTCGCTCTTCCACCGGTGGGGGAGCGCGTCGCCGCGCATCATCTCGAAGAGCAGGCGCGCGCGGCCGCGGGTGGAGTGTTCCTCTTCCCGCGTCGCCATGTAGGACGGGCACATCACGCCGCCCGAGGTGCGTCGGCACAACCCCACGCCGACGCAACGCTCCATGGCCTTCGCGAAGACGTTCTGGTCCTTCGGGTAGGCAAACACCGTCTTCGCGCGGAAGGGGGCGTAGTCGGGGCCGAGCCGCAGGTTCTCGTCGGGCCGGTACGGGTCCACGACCTTGCCCGGGTTCATCCGGCCCTGCGGATCCCAGGCGGCCTTGAAGCGGCGAAAGCCCTCCACCAGTTCGTCGCCCACCATCCGCGAAAGCAACGCCGCGCGGGCCTGGCCGTCGCCGTGCTCGCCCGACAGCGACCCGCCGTTGGCGGTCACCAGGTCGGCCGCCTCCTCGAGGAAGCGCATCCACGTCCGGACGCCGGGAGCGCTCCCCAGATCGAAGTCGATCCGGCAGTGGATGCAGCCCTGCCCGAAGTGGCCGTAGAGCGAACCGTCGTAGCCGTAGCGGTCCAGCAGCGCGCGAAACTCGCGGAGGTAGGCGCCGACGCGGTCCGGGGGAACGCCCGCGTCCTCCCACCCCGGATGCGCCTGCCTCTGCCCCGGCACGTGCGCGGTCGCCGCGAGGCCGGACTCCCGCACCGTCCAGAGGCGCTGCGCCTCCTTCCGGTCCGAGTAGACGGAGACGTGGATCTCCTCGTCGCGTCCGCGCATGGCGTCCGCCAGGGCCTGGGCGTCGCGATCCGCCTCCGCCTTGTCCTCGGCGCCGAACTCGACCAGGAGCCAGCCGCCTCCCTCGGGGAGGAGGGCCGCGTCGTCGGTGTGGAGTCCCTTCCGCTTCATGTAGTGGATGAGCTTGTCGTCGAGCCCCTCCAATCCCACCGGCTCGTGCGCCATCACGTCGGGGACGGCGTCCGCGGCCTTGAAGACGTTCTCGAAGCCCACCACGACCAGCGTCCGCTCCGGTCGGAGCGGCATGAGGATCAGCGTCGCCTCCAGGACGAACACGCACGTGCCCTCCGTGCCCACGAGCGCGCGGGCGACGTGGAAGCCCTTCTCCTCGAGGAGCTCGTCGAGGTTGTAGCCGGACACCCGGCGCGGGATGTCCGGCAACCGCTCGCGGATCGGGTCGGCGTAGCGCTTCCGGATGTCGAGCATCGCGCCGTAGATCTCGGCGCGCCGCCCGCCGGCCGCGAGGATCTCGCGCAGCGCGTCGTCGTCGGTGGCGCCGACCATGAACCGCTCTCCGTCGTAGGTCAGGATCTCGAGGGAATCGACGTTGTCGGACGTGCGCGGCCCCGGGCCGTAGAACTGCGACATCACGGAGTGCACGCCGCAGGAGTTGTTCCCGATCATGCCGCCGAGCGTGTTCCGGTTGTGCGTGGCCGGGTCGGGGCCGAAGGTGAGCCCGTGCTGTGCCGCCGCGTCCCGCAACGTGTCGAGGTTGCACCCGGGCTCGACCCGGGCCCGTCGTCGCTCGGCGTCGATCTCGAGGACGTGGTGCATGTACTTCGAATAGTCGAACACGACCGCGACGTTGCAGGCCTGGCCCGCCAGGCTCGTCCCGCCGCCCCGCGAGACGACGGGGGCGTCGTGGCGGCGGCACACTTCGACGGCGGCGACGACGTCGTCCGCATCGCGCGGGATCACCACCCCGATCGGCACCTGGCGGTAGTTCGAGGCGTCCGTCGCGTAGAGGGCGCGGCTGCCGTCGTCGAATCGCACCTCGCCGCGGATCCTCCCCGCGAGGTCCGCGGCCAGGGCGTCCCGGTCCACCTGCTGCGAGCGTCTCCGCGGCGTCGGCAATGCCTCGATGTCCGTTCCCGGGGGCATCGTCGTCACTCCGCGAATGCGATCGTCGTGAGGAGCGCAGCCTCGGCCTGCCGCGTGTCCAGGCGGGTGTGCTGGACCACGATGGGCACGTCGGAGACGAGGACGCTCGCGTAGTCCGTCCCGCGGGGCACCGGCTCGGGATCCCGGAGATCGTTGAAGCGGACGTGCTTCGTCCGGCGGGCGGGCACCGTGACGCGGTAGGGCCCCACGGGATCGCGGTCGGTGAAATAGAGCGTGATCGCCACGTGCGCGTCCGTGTCGCCGGCGTTGAGCAGGCAGGCCGTCTCGTGGCTCAGCATCTCCGGTTCGGGGCCGTGGCTTCCCCGGGGGATGTAGCCCTCGGCGATCGCCCAGCGCCGCCGGCCGATGGGGGTCTCCGTCATGCCGACGCTCCTTCCGGGGACACGAGGTAGGCGCGCGCGCGCTCGCGGCGGAAGCGTACGCCCAGACCCGGGCGGTCGCGCGGAGGTTCCAACCATCCGTCGTGGGGGAGGACGGCGCCGTCGAAGAGCATCTCCTCGATGCGGGCATGGTCGTGGAAGACCTCCACGTTGCGGAGCGGCAGGGCGGCGCACCCGACGTGGGCGTGGAGCGTCGGGGCGGTGTGGGCGGAGAGGGGAACGTGGAACGCCTCGGCGAGGACGGCCGCTCGTCGGAACCCCGAAGGCCCGCCGCAGCGGGTCGCGTCGGCCTGCAGCACGTCCACGGCCCCCGTCTCGAGAAGACGCCGGAAGTCGTCGGGCGTGTACCCGTACTCGCCGGCGGCGATCTCCATGCCGGCCGGAGCCCGGTCGCGGAGCAGGCGCAGACCCTCCAGGTCGTCGGAGCTGACGGGCTCCTCGAACCAGGTGACGCCGAGGTCCGCGAACGCCCGGGCGAGGGCGAGGGCCTGCTTGCGCGTGTACGCGCCGTTGGCGTCCACGTACAGGTCCGCGGCGTCGCCGACGGCCTTCCGCGCCGCGCGGACCCGCGCAACGTCGCGCTCCGGTTCGCGACCGACCTTCATCTTCACGGCGAGAAGGCCGGCCGCCGCCCAGCCCGAGAGCTGGGCTTCCAACTCCTCCACGGAGTACGACGTGAATCCCCCGCTTCCGTAGCCCCGCACGCGCCGGTGGGGCGCGTCGAGCACGACCGTGAGCGGCCGATCGAGAAGGCGCGCCTTCAGGTCCCAGAGCGCGGTGTCCACGGCGGCGACGGCGGCGTTGGCGACGCCGGGGCGGCCCAGGTTGCGCACCGCCTGACGCATCGCCTGCCAGGCGGCGCCCACGTCCAGGGGATCGCGGCCCGTCACCACCTCCGCCAGCGCCGTCCGGGCCAGGAGGGCCGCCGCCTCGTGGCTGTAGGTGTAGCCGAAGCCCGTCTCGCCCTCCGCCGTGACGTGGACGGTCACCAGCGTGGTGTGGTCCCACGACAGCGTGCCGTCCGACTCGGGACGATCCGTCGGGATCCGGTAGGCGTCGGCCTCGAGCGTCTGGACGGTGGCCACGCGCGTTCCCTGCCTCAGGAGGACCACTTGGCCCTGACCTTCGCCGCCATCTGCTTGACCGTCTGGATCAGCTCGCCCTTGAGGTGGCTGTCGCCCTCGACCATCGACGCGAGGAAGCCCCGGGCCTGCTCGAACGTGATGTGGGGGGGAAGCGGCGGGACGTCCGGATCCGTGTGGGCGTCGATGACGACCGGCTTCTTCGCGGCGAACGCCTCGTCGAGGACGCCCGCCACCTCGTCCTTCTTCTCCATGCGGAGGCCCACCAGCCCGAGAGACCTCGCGTACTCGTCGTAGGCGAAGTCCGGCACGTCCTGGGACGCGTCGTAGCGCGAATCGCCCTCCATGACGCGCTGCTCCCACGTCACCTGGTTCAGGTCGTTGTTGTGCAGCACCAGCACGACGGCCTGGGGGTTCTCCCAGCGTTTCCAGTACTTCGAGAGGCTGATCAGCGCGCTGTTCCCCATCATCTGCATCGCTCCGTCGCCCACCATCGCCACGGCGGGCCGGGAGGGATGGCAGAACTTCGCGGCGACGAGGTAGGGAACGCCCGGGCACATCGTGGCCAGGCCGCCCGAGAGGGTTCCCATCATCCCGCGCCGCACCTTGAGGTTGCGGGCGTACCAGTTCGCGGCGGACCCGGAGTCGGCGCTGAGCACGACGTCGTCGGGGAGCCGCTTCGACAGTTCCTGGAAGACGAACTGGGGGTTGAGCGGTTTCGCGTCGGCCGAAGCGCGCTCGTCGATGAGCGTCCACCACTCCTTGACGGACGCCTCGATGCGTTCGCGCCAGGAACGGTCCTCCTTGCGCTTCAACCGCGGAAGCAGCGCGCGGAGCGTCTCCTTCGCGTCCCCGTGGAGGTTGACCTCGGTGGGGTAGCGGAGGCCGAGATTCCGCGCGTCGATGTCGATCTGGACGCCGCGGGCCTGGCCTTCCTCGGGCAGGAACTCCGAGTACGGGAAGGACGTGCCGACCATGAGCAGCGTGTCGCAGCCCATCATCATGTTCCACGAGGGCTCCGTGCCGAGCAGCCCGATCGCGCCGGTGACCCAGGGCAGGTCGTCGGGGAGGGTGGCCTTGCCCAGGAGGGCCTTCGCGACGCCGGCGCCGAGGACCTCCGCCGTCTCGATTGTCTCGTCGACGGCGTTCACGACGCCCGCGCCCACCAACATCGCCACGCGCTTCCCCGCGTTCAGCACGTCGGCGGCGCGATCGAGGTCTTCGTCGTAGGGCACGATGCGGGGTGCGCTGTACCCGACTCCGGAGAACGTCGAGCCATGGGTCCGCGGCGCCTCCTCCATCTCCGCGGTCTGGAGGTCGTTCGGGAACACGAGGCACGTCACGGCGCGTCGCGATGTGGCGATCCGTACGGCCTCGTCGATCAGGTGGCGGGTCTGGGACGGCACCGTCGCGAGCTGGACGTACTGGTGGGCGACGTCCTTGAAGAGCGACCCCAGGTCCACCTCCTGCTGGAAGTTGGCGCCGAGGCCCTGCCGGGCCTGCTGCCCCACGATGGCGAGGACGGGCACGTGATCCTTCTTGGCGTCGTAGAGCCCGTTGAGGAGGTGGATGGCGCCCGGTCCCGACGTGGCCAGGCAGACGCCCACGCTGCCCGTGAACTTGGCGTGCGCGCACGCCATGAACGCGGCTTCCTCCTCGTGCCGGACCTGCACGAACTCCATCCCCCCGTCGTCGATCCGGTTGAGAGCGCCCATGAAGCCGTTGATGCCGTCCCCGGGGAAGCCGTAGATCCGGTGGATTCCCCACGCCTGCAGCCTCGCGAACACGTAGTCGGCGACGTTTCTTCCCATGACCACTCCACCGGACCGTACGGCGACATCGAAGACAGCGACAAGGGGCGGCGATGAACGACACGCCCGCTCTCTTGCGAGCGAACCGCGTTCCAGTCCGCCCCCGCCCCGTGGCTCAGGAGGGGGCGGCGCGACCTACGCCCAGCAGAAGGATCACGATGCCCGCGCCGGCGAGGGCGACCAGGGCCGCCCCGATCACGCCGAAGAGGACTCCCCGTCCCGGTTCGGTACGGCCCTGCCGGTGGTATCGGAGCCCGAAGCGCCAGTAGCGAACGGCTCCGACCGCGGCCACCACGGCGCCGAAGCCGACGATCCCCACCCCCAGCCAGTAGGGCGAATGCCGGGTCGCGCCCACGCCTTCCTGCCTCGCCGTCGTCACCGCGAGGAAGATGTCGAATCGGTCCACCACGAATCCGAGTGCCATCAGCGACAGGGCCGTCCGGATCCAGGACAAGAGCGTCCGCTCGGCGGCGAGGTAGACGAGCCGCCGTCCCGACGTTACGGCCTGCTGGTCGCGGTCGCCCGACACGCCGCCCGCATAGCAAGCGCCCGGCCGGTCGGGCGTCACCGACGAACCGCGGCCCCGCGGCACGGGACCGCGGGGCCGCTCGAAGGGAAGGGTCCGGGTGGTCCGGGGACCCGGGTCAGCTCCTCAGCGCCTCGTGCACCTTGCCCACCAGCTCCGGTCCGGGGACCAGGGTGGGGTCGCCCTCCCCCTGCCACTTCGAGGGGCAGGCCTCCTTGGGCTTCTTCGTCAGATAGAGGAGGGCCTTGAACCGGCGCATCAGCTCGTCGATGTTCCGGCCGTAGTTGAGGAAGGCGACCTCCTGGCCGAGGAGAACACCTTCCGGGTTGATCAGGAAGGTGCCTCGCAGCGCCACGCCGGCGTCCTCGAGGTACACGCCGAAGAGCCGCGAGACCTTGCCGTTGGGATCCGCGCCCATCGTGTAGCGGACGTCCGCCAGCTCGCCCTCGCTCCTCTGCCAGGCGAGGTGGACGAACTGGGTGTCCGTGGAGACCGTGACGAGCTTGGCCCCCAGCTTCTCGAAGCGGTCCTGCTGCTCTGCCAGAGCAGCGAACTCGGTCGCTCACACGAAGGTGAAGTCGGCGGGGTAGAAGACGAGGATCGTCCACTTCCCGGCGGACATCGACTCGGAGAGGCGGAACTCCCCGAACCCGCCCGTGGAGGGCTCGTAGGTGGCCAGGGTGAAGTCGGGCACCTTGCCCCCGACCTGGATGTTCGGCGCGGAATCCGTCATTGGCACTCCAGTTCCAGACGCGTGGTTGCTTCGCAGTTTCCGATACGTGCGAGTTGCATTCTGGACCGGGACCGCGGGAGGGGGGAGGGCGGGCGGGAGGGAAAAGCCCGCGCGGGGCCGGCGGATCCGTCGCGCGCGTCCGGTCCGGCGCGCGGCCCGCGTCCGGTGCGTTCGCCTTTCGTACGCCGGTCCGGGACTCCCGCCGTCTCGCGCCGGGCTCTACCCTCGTTCCGGCTCCCCGGGGCCTTCCGGCCGCCCGGGAGCGGGGGCGGCGCTCGCCCGTGCGGCGGGGCGCAGCACGAGGAACCGGAGTCCCCCGGTGTCGGGGCACGGCTCCACGGAGGACTCGACGCCGTAGACCGTGCGCAGGTTGTCCGCCGTCAGCACGGACGCGGGAGGGCCGGACGCCACGATTTGCCCGCCGGACAGCAGCGCGACCGTGTCGCAGTAGCGGGCCGCCAGGGAGAGGTCGTGGAGCACGACCACGCCCGCGGTTCCGCCCCGGCGCGTGAAGTCGCGGACGAACGCCATCACCTCGAGCTGGTGCAAGAGGTCGAGTTGCTGGACGGGTTCGTCCAGGAGCAGCAGGCGCGGCTCCTGCGCCAGCGCCTGGGCCAGCAGGACGCGGCGGAACTCCCCGCCGCTCAACTCGTCCACGGGCTGGTCGATCACCTCCGTGAGCCGCATCTCCTCGATGCAACGCCGGACGATGTCCCGATCGTTGCCGGTCGGACCGCCGAGGAAGGGCTCGCGTGCGAAGCGGCCCATCCCCACGAAGTACGCCACGGTCACCGGGAAGGCCGGGTTCGAGGTCTGGGGCACGACGCCGATGCGCCGGGCGATCTCGCCGGGGCCCAGATCCGCGAGGTCCTCGCCGTCGAGCACGACCCGGCCGCTCTGGGGGACGAGGCTGCCGTACAGGCATCGCAGCAGGGTGGACTTGCCGGCCCCGTTCGGCCCCACGAGGCCGGTGAGGGATCCCTCGACCACCTCCAGCCCGACGGAATCGAGGATCCGGTGGCTTCCGTATCCGAAGACCACGTCGTTCGCGGAGAGCATCACAGGCCGGTCCTCCGGCGGCGCAGGGACCGCAGGATCCACAGGAACGCCGGGACCCCGACGATCGAGGTCACCACGCCGAGCGGCAGCTCCTGCGGCGGCGCCACGGTGCGCGCCACCGTGTCCGTCGCGATCACGAGCCCGGCGCCCAGGAAGGCGCTCGCGGGGAGGAGGACGGAGTGTCCGGGCCCGACGAGCTTCCTCGCCGCGTGGGGAACGATGAGGCCCACGAAGGCGAGGACCCCGCCGATGCAGATGGCGGCGCTCGTAAGGACGCACGAGAGCAGGAGGACCACCGTGCCGGCGAGGCGCACGTTGACGCCCAGCCGCTGCGCGTCGGCCTGACCCAGCGCGAGCAGGTCCATGCGACGCCACAGGATGCAGGCGAGAGCCACGGAGACGACGACCACCGGCGCCAGGACCGCCAGCGGAGGCCAGGTCAGGTGCCACAGGCCTCCGAGGATCCAGATGGCGATGCGGCCGAGCACGCCCTCGTCGTGCCCGAGGAAGCGGAGCAGTCCGATGAGGTTCCCGAAGAGGAGCGTCAGGCTGAGACCGACGAGAACGACGGACTCCGTGGGGAGGCTCCGTTCGGTACGCGCCAGCCAGAGCACGAGGAAGGCCGCCACCAGGGACATTCCGAAGGAGATGGCGAGCGTCGCTTCGTACGGGAGCCGGAGGAAGATCGCCAGCACGGCCCCGAACCCGGCCCCCTGGGCCGTGCCGATGACGAACGGGCTGGCCAGGGGGTTTCGGAGCAGGGCCTGGAGCATGCACCCGGCCGTGCCGAGCCCGGCGCCGACGCAGATGGCGCCCACGACGCGCGGCAGGCGCATTCCCACCACGAGCATGTGGTCCTGGGACGGCGGACCGCTCCGGAACAGGTCCCCCAGGGCGGCCAGGACGTTCTTCAGCGGAACGTCGTACACGCCCAGGCAGAGCGAGACCGCTCCGAAGACGACGACCACCGCCGTCCCCGTCGCCACGACGCCGGCCGGTGTGGGCCGTCGCACGGCGTCAGCGTCCGGACTCGCGGTTCAGAACCTCCGGGTGCAGCCAGGGCAGGAGGATCGTCTCGCAGCCGTCGATGCAGCGCGGCGTCCCTTGCGCCACGTTGCGGTCGGGCGGCTCGAGCTTGTAGACGCGGCGGTGACGCACCGCCGAGAGCCGGTCCCACCCGGGTCGGGCGTAGACGTCGTCCACCGAGCCGGCCCACGGGCCCATGATGATGACCTCGGGGTCGGCGGCGAAGATCGCCTCGGGCGTGAGGTTGGCCCAGTGTCGCTGGACGTCGTGTGCAATGTTCACGCCGCCCGCGATGTCGATCATCGTGTCCATCACGCCGCCGTGGCCGATGGTGACGCCGATGTCCGTGGCCTCGAAGTACACCCTCGTCCGCGGGAGGCCCTTCGTCAACGCGCGCAGCTCCGCTTCCTTCGCGACCATCTGGTCGAGGAGCGCCTGGGCGCGGTCGGGCATCTGGAGGAGCTCGCCGATCTTGAGGACGAGGTCCGGGATGTTCTCGTAGGTGTAGTGGTCCACCGTCCAGACGATGCGCAGGCCCCGACTCTCCAGGGCCGGGCGAAGGTCGGGCTGGGCGATCACGGCGTCCGGGTGGAGGGCGAGCAGGGACTCGACGTTGAACGCGGCGAGCTTGCCCGGGTGGTCCTCGTTGCGGATCTTCACGACGTCGTCCAACTGCGGAAGCGGGCAGTCCTCCTCGACGGCGATCAACCGGTCCTTCTCGCCGAGCGCGATGAAGATGTCGGACCCGGCGCACGAGAGGCACGCGACGCGTTTCGGGATTCCCGTGGGCGGGGCGGCCTCGCCGGAGCACGCTCCGACGAGGACCGCGAGGAGGAGGAGGCCGATCGCCCGCGCGCCGAAGGCCCGCCGAGCTCTCATCGACCCTCCATCGCCGGCGTGATGCGGAAGTCGTCGAACAGGGTGACGCTGTCCGCCTTGGTCCAGAGGCCGCACCAGCCGGACGCGAAGGTCGCGTCCTGGGCCTCGACGGGATCCTTCCCGTCGACCGTCGCGCGGAACGACGTCCCCGAGAAGGTCACCTCGAGCACGTGCCAGTGGTTCGCGTCGGGCGGCGTCAAGCGGGTCGAGCCGAGCTCGGAGCGGACCCCGTCCTTCACGATGTAGATGCGGAAGTTGTCTTCCAGCGCGTTCGCCCGCGCAACGTAGTAGTTCAGGCCGTCCTGCGCGCGGAAGACGATGCCGCCGGACTGGTCCACGACGCCCGAGAGAGGCTTGAAGAGCACGCGTACCTTGCCGTCCGCGAGGGAGCGGCCCGGTCCCGTCGCGAGGAGGACGGCCCAGGGAAGCGTCGCGTGGTCCTGGCGCAGGACCACGTTCCCCGAGTTCGTGCCCGGCTCGGGGGCGAGCGTCCAGTGGCCCTCGTAGGCCCACATCCCGACGGGAAGGGAGCGGGACGGGCGCGAGCCGAATCCGGTATCGAACGCCGACGACACGCCCGCGTTCTCGAACGTGGGCGCGGGGGTCTCGGGCTGCGTGCCCGCCTGCATGCGGTGCATCTCCTCCGCGTCGACCGGCGTGAGCTCGAGCGTGAGAGGCTTCCCGTCGCGGAGCACCTTCACCTCGACGGTCTTGCCGGCCTCCACGTTCCCCAGCATCTCGCGCATGGCCACGCGCCACTCGTGGTGCTTCGGGTCGTAGCGGTCCGAGGTGTGCAGCTGCGGGACGTCCTTGCCCGCGAACCCGACCAGGAGGTCACCGAGGCGGAGTCCCGCCTTGTCGGCCGGGCCGCCGGGGACGACCAGCGCCACGACGCTCCCTTCCTTCCCGGGCGAACCCAGCTCGCGGCGCTGCTCGTCGGAGACGATCGTGAGCGGCTCGCAGTGGAACCCCACGATGCCGGCGTCGGCGGGCGGGGCGGCCTGGGCGCCCGGTGCGCCGAGCCCCGAGAGGAGGAAGGCGAGCCCCGCGACGGCGAGGAGGGGAAGGAAGGGGGAGCGCGTTCGACGCATCATCGTGGATCTCCGGGATTCGAGGACGACGAGGGTGTCCATGACACACGACCACGCCCGTGCCGGGGTGGCGCCGCCCTCCCTCCAGGAGGTTCCCGCACGGGCGAGGGCCCACCGTCACCGCGGCTGCGAGCGGGCCGGTCCGGGAGCACATGTCATGCCGAGGAGTCGAATGTGTCCCCGGGCGCCTCTCGGGGCGGCTCCGGCGGGGGCGACCGGCGCGGAGGGCGCCTCGTGCGACTCTCCTGGATGACACGTCTTCCGCCGGTCGTTCCCGCCGTGACTCGCCTTCGTAACGCCGGCGGTCCGGCGCGGCTAGGCGGAGGGTCTCCCGAGGCGCCGGGGCGGCTGGTCTCTCGGGATGTAGCGCGGACGGTAGATCGGCAGACCGTCCTTCCGGCCGGGGTAGCTCCGCTCGTCCACGATCTGCGCCGCGATGCCCGCGATCCGGGCCCATCCGAAGAGCAGGGTGTAGGAATCCGGCTGGTCCAGGCCCGCCGCGGTCAGGAGCGTGCCCGAGACCGCGTCCACGTTCGGGTAGGGGTTCTGGATCTTCGGGTTCTCCTTCAGGATCGGCGGCACCACGTCCCTCAGCGCGAGCGCGGTCTTCACCAGCGGGTGGTCGGGAAAGTGCTCGCGGGCGAACGCGTACTGGATCGTCGCGCGCGGGTCCTCCACGCGGAGCACGGCGTGGCCGAACCCGTAGACGAGGCCGCCGCCGGCGAGGATCTCCCGCACCCGGGCCTCGACCTGCGAGGGATCCGACGTGCCGATGCTCTTCACGAAGCGGAGACACTCCTGGTTCGCCCGTCCGTGGCGCGGTCCGTAGAGGGCGGCCATGGCGCCGCTCATCGAGCAGTAGATGTCCGCCTTCCCGCTGGCGATGGCCTTGCCGACGAACGTGCTGAGGTTGCCGCCGCCGTGGTCCATGTGCAGGACGTAGAAGAGCCGCAGCAGCTCGGCGAGCACCGGATGCGCGTCCTTCTTCCCCAACAGGCAGACGAAGTTCTCGTGGAACGGAAGGCCCGTGCAGTCCCGGCTCGGCGCGTCCCATCCCTCCCGCACGCGAAAGATCGCAGCGACGACCGTGTTCACGCGGGCGATCAGGTTCAGGGCATCCTCGCGGTAGTCGCCCGTCTTCTCGATCATGCCGAGCCAGTTCAGGACGACCTGGAACCACTCCATCGGGTGTCCCTCGCGAGGCAGGTGCCGGAGCAGGTCGTCGAGGGACGCGGGAACGGCCTTGCGCCCATCCAGGTCCTCGCGGAAGGCCTTGGACTCCGCGGGGGTCGGGAGACGCTTCTCGAAGAGGAGGAAGAGCACGTCCTCTACGGGTAGGTCCTTCAGGTCGGCGATGGGGTAGCCGACGTAGCTCAGGCCTTCGGTCGGGCTCACGCTGCTCGTCCGGCAGGTGCCGACGGGGATGCCCCTCAGACCCGCGTCGAGGTGGCCTTCCGTCACCTCGAAGAGGACCGACGAATCGGGCGCATCGTTGTTCATGGGGGCTCCAGACCGAGGAACGCGTCAAGGTAGGGCTCCTCCGTCCTGGGTCAACCGCGTTCCGCCTCCTCCGGCGCCCGGGGTCGCGGCGCCTCGGCCCCGGCCTCCGGGGCGTCCACGAGCGCCACGAGCGTCTGTCCCGCGCCCGGTTCCATGGGCTGGTCCTCGGTGGCCACGGTCAGCGTGCCGTCCCGGATCGCGAAGAGGAGCAGCGCCCCCGGTCCGTAGCGCTCGCGGAACTCCTCGTAGCCGAACTGCCCGGTCAAGTTCGTGCTCTTGACCGTCGCCCCTCGCTCGAACCGGGCGGCGAGGTCCCAGAAGGTCGCGTCGGCCCCGAAAAGCAAGCGCCCCGGGAGGTCCCGCGGGGCGACCTCCGTCCGCGTGCCGCGGGAACGCTCCGGCGGCAGTTGGTACACGCGGCCGCGGCCGAAGATGTGGAGGAAGTGCAGGCCGATCAGCGTGTTCACCTCGTCGTTCGGGGTGAGGACGCACAGCCGCCCCAGGTCGGAGAAGTCGATTTCCGTCAGCGCGCTCTCCGAGAGCGCGTTGCCGTACCAGGTCGGAATTCCCTCCATGCGGGCCGCGGCGAGATTCCCGCGGTTCGTGTCCACGAGGCGGACGAGGATCCCGGCGTCGCGCAGGGCCTTGGCGATCTCGCGGGCCCAGGCGTGAGCGCCCACCAGCAGGACCCCCTGGGGGTTCGCCGTGGCGAGCCCCGTGCGGCGCGCGAGCCACGGCGCGGTCATGCCATAGACGAGCACCGTGCCCACGATGACGAGGAAGACGATCGGCACCAGGAGCTCGGCGCCGGGCACCGCCGGGCGACGGCTCGCCAACTGCAGCGCGAACACCGAGGCCACGGCGGCGGCGACGATCCCGCGGGGGAACATCCATGCGAGCAGCAGTTTCTCCGCGCGCTTCAACGGGGACCCGTGGGCGGAGAGGAGCACGGCGAGCGGCCGCACCACGAGGATCAGCGCGGCCACGAAGACGTAGGCGCCGGCGCCGAGACCCGCGAAGGCGCGCGTCTCCAGCCGGGCCGCCAGCACGATGAAGACGCCCGCGATCAGGAGCACCCGGAGGTTCTCCTTGAACTCGACGATGTGGCGGACGGAGACGCCCGCGCGGTTCGCGAGCAGGACCCCGAAGACGGTCACGGCGAGCAGCCCCGACTCGGGCGCCATCGCGTTCGCCGCGGTGAAGGTCCCCACGACCAGGGCGAGCGCGAACGGGTTGTGGAGTTGGTCGGGGAGCCAATACCGCCGGAGGAGGAAGATCATCACGACGGCGCTCGCCACCCCGAGGACGCTCCCCACCGCCGCCGACAGGACGAGGTTCGCGACGCCCTGCGCGATCGCCTCGCGCGGGCCGCCGGCGACGAGCCCCTCGTAGACCAGCACGGCCAGCGCCGCGCCGATCGGGTCGATCACGATGCCCTCCCACTTGAGGATCGTGCCGACCGAGCCGCGGGGGCGGATGTGCCGGAGGAGCGGCACCACCACGGTGGGGCCCGAGACGGTCAAGATCGCGCCGAGCAGGACGCTCACCCCCATCGGCAGTCCCATGAGGAGGTGCGCGAGGAGGGCCGAGAGGACCCCCGTCGCGAGGAGCCCCACCGTGACCAGGCGCGTCACGATCGCCCGGTGCGGCCGGACCTCGGGGAGCGCCAGGGAGAGCCCTCCCTCGAAGAGGATCAGGGCCGCGGCGAGGGAGACGATGGGGAGGAGGAGATCGCCGAAGAGCGCGTCGGGGTCGATCCAGCCGAGCCGATCCGGCCCCGCCGCGAACCCGACGAGGAGCAGGACCAGGATCGACGGGAGACGCAGCCGCCACGCCAGCCACTGGGCGGCGATGCCGAGGACGAAGACGAGGGCGACGCCGACCACCGGACCGCTCCCCACGGCGCCGGCGAGCAGCGGACGGGCGAACACCAAACCCTCGGACACGACGGGGCCTCCTCCGGGCTCGCATTATGGGGGATGGCCGCCGCGGGTACGGTGGGCGGCCGGGAGGGTGGCCATGCGGATCGCGAGCTGGAACGTCAACTCGGTCCGGTCGCGCATGGAGCGCCTGCTGCCGTGGCTCGAGAGCCGCCGGCCGGACGTGGTCGCGCTCCAGGAGACCAAGGCGACCGACGACCAGTTCCCCCACGAGGCGATCCAGGCCGCGGGCTACCGCGCCTGGACCTTCGGCCAGAAGACGTACAACGGCGTGGCCCTCCTGGCGCGCTCCGAGCTGACGGAGGTCGTGTGCGGTCTGCGCGACGGCGCCGAGGAACCCGAGCAGAGCCGCCTGATCGCCGGGACGCTGGAGGGGATCAAGGTCGTGTGCGTGTACGTGCCCAACGGCCAGAGCCCCGACAGCCCGAAGTTCGCCTACAAGCTCGCCTGGTTCGAGCGGTTGCGGGCCTTCCTGACGTCGTGGGCGAAGCCCTCCGAGGCGGTGCTCGTCGTGGGGGATTTCAACGTAGCCCCCGACGACCGCGACGTGCACGACCCGGACGCCTGGCGGGGGAAGGTCCTCTTCCACCCCGACGAGCACGCGGCGCTCGGCGGACTGCTCGACTGGGGGCTCGTCGATCTGCTGCGCGTGCACGAGGCGGCGGCGGGGATCTATTCCTGGTGGGACTACCGCCGGCTTGCCTTTCCCCGCCACGCCGGCTTGCGGATCGACCTGGCGCTAGGGACGAAAGACCTTGCTTCCCGGACCACCGGCGTGTGGATCGATCGCGACATGCGCAAGGGGAAGAAGCCCTCGGATCACGCCCCTGTGTTCACATTTCTGGACGAGCCTCCCCGTCTGGAGGCTTGAGTTCGGGGCGGTTCGCGCTTTGCGGCGCGCGGGGCCGGATTGGTGTCTTGCCAAGACGCCCCTTTGCAAAGAAATTGTTCAATCCCGGCCCGGGGCGCGGCGTCCCGGGGCAGGCCCCCCGAGGACGCGACCCGATGGACCGACCGGCTCACCCCCTCGCCTTCCTTGCCGCGCTCGTGCTGGCGGCCGCGCCGTTCCTCGCCGGCTGCGGCGCCGCGGCCGACGCCGCCGTGCCCTACGGGGGAGCCGGCTCCGTCCAGGCGATGTCCCTGGGGGAGCGCGGGTGGGCGGAGGAAGTGCTCGCGCTGACGAACCGCGAGCGCGAGAGCCACGGCGTCGCGCCGCTCGTCTGGGACGACGGCGCGGCCGAAGCCGCCTACGAGCACAGTTGGGACATGCACGTGCGGGACTACTTCGACCACGTCGATCCCGACGGCAACGGTCCCGCGGAGCGACTGGCGGAGCAAGAGGTCCTGTTCCTCTACGCTGGCGAGAACATCGCGCGCGGACAGCGCTCGCCGATGGAGGTGGTGCAGGCGTGGATGGACTCGCCCGGTCACCGCGAGAACCTGCTCTCGCCCGTGTGGACCCACGTCGGCATCGGCGTGCACACCGGGCCGGATCGCGGTCCGTGGTGGACGCAGGAGTTCTATCGCTGAGCGGGCCACGAGGGCGATCGCCGTCGCGTTCTTCCTGCTCGACCGCGCGCCCGTGCGGAAATCCGTCTCGTCGTTTTCGCGCCTCGTCTGATACGGTTTGGACGCACGGCGACCGACGCCGTGGCACGACGCGGAGACGGACGAGGGATGGCCGCCACGCTCTACGACCGCACGAGCACGCTCCTGGCGTCGCTCCACGCGGCGCTGGCCGCGCCGGGGCACAGCGGGGAGGAGCGCGCGGTCCACGACGCGTGGCGCGGGGCCATCCGGGGGCGGTCGCGACGGATCGTCGGACGGGCCGAGCGGCTCTGCGACCCCGTGGTCTGGGAGATCGACGTCGCCGCCGTGCCCGTGCGGCTCCGGGCCGCGCTCTGGACGCGGACCGTTGCCGAGGTGGGTGCGCTCCACGGCGACCTCGCCCAGGCGCTCCTGGACCACGAGCGCACGCGTCCCGTCTGGCGGGCGCCGCGGCGGGTCGTGGGCGTGCGGACCCCGGGGGGCGGCGGGCGAGGACGCAAGGCGGCTCCCGGGGACGCCGCCCAGCGACGCGCCCTCCAGGGGGCCGAGAGCGACCTCGCGCGGGTCCGGCGGGCGCTCCGCCGGGTCCAGGGGGAGGTGCGCGCCACCCTGGCCGCCCTCCAGGAAGCGGAGGAGGCGCGGCTGGCCGCCCGTGTCCGGGCCCTCCCCGAGCACACCGCCGACCGCGAGCAGGCGGAGGACCTGCTGCTCGACCTCGCCCAGGGCCGGCTCGACGCGAAGCGCTGCGACACGGCCTCGACGACGGTCTACGGCACGCTGCTCCGCCGCGACTGGCTCCGCCCCCGGACCCGCCTCCTCAAGATCCTCGAGGGCTGACCGTCCGTACGGATCCAGGCTCCAGGGCATGCCGTTCGGAAGACGGAGCCCGGCTCCGGCGGCGGGCCCCGGCCGCGTACCATCCCCTCATGCGCCGCCTCCCTCGGCTCCCGACGACCGTCGCGCTCGTCGTCCTGGGGATCCTGTGCGGGGGCGTCGCGCCGGTGCCCCGCGCCTTCGCCGGCGCCAAGGACGGCGCCGTGGAGGCGGCCTGCGCGTGGGAGTCGGGGCCGCTCACCACGCCCCGCGCGATGTTCCTGCCGCTCTCGGAGACGCTCCCGAAGGACCTCGATCCGCCTCCGGGGCTCGCCGCGCCGCGCTACGCGCGCATCCGGTGGGGCGAGGGGCGGGGGCTCGCCATCGCGCTCGACGTCGGCGCCGGCCGCCAGCAGCTCTGGATCGACCGCGACCTCGACGGAGCCTTCGGCCAGCCGGGCATCGAGAGCGTGAGTTGGGGAGGGTCGTCCGAGTCGCTCGTCCGCGAGGTCGAGGTGTCCGTCGTCTACGAGGACGAGGAGGCGCGCATTCCCGTCCGGTTCCTCCGCGCCGCCGCCTGGGACGCCGACCGCGTCCGCATCATCCCGCTCGTCCACCGCCTCGGCCTCGTCGAGCTCGAAGGGCGGCTGCGGAAGATCGCGCTGGTGGATGCCAATGCCGACCTCCGCTTCGGCGAGTCGAAGTACGACGCGGCCTTCCTCGACCTCGACGGCGACGGAGAGCTGGACCTGGCCGCCGAGGGGGGAGAGCGGATCGTCCCCGGCGAGCCTTTCCGCCTGGGCGAGCACGGGTGGCTCCTGGAGATCCCCCGCGTGTCCGGAGCCGTCGTCCGCTTCGTTCCGAGCGCGAAGACGCCACCCGAGCGCCCGCGCGCGTGGCCATCCGTCGGGGTCCCCGCGGCCGGATACCGCCCGCCGCCGCCCACGGAGTCCCTCGCCCGGATCGTTCGGAGGCTGGAGGCGCAGGAGGACCTGCCCTACGCCCAGCGGTACGCGACGGTCGCCCAGCTCGGCGCGGTGGGTACGAAGGAGGCCTTCGAGCGGTTGTACGCCCTGGTCCGTCACGACGGCGACGCGGCCGTCCGGGCCGCCGCCGCGCGCGCCATGGGCAACGCCGCCTACCTCGACGTGGGCGGCGACCGCGTCGTCGAGCTCACCGGGGACCCGACGCCGGGCGTCGCCATGGGAGCGGTGGACGCGCTCCACCGCATGGACCACCCGGACCGCGAGCGCGTCTACCTCCGCCTGCTCCAGAAGGCGCCCGCGGCCGTGGCGGGACGCGCCGCGACGAACCTCGCCTACCTGGGCACGCCCTCCGCGCTCGCCGCGGTCCGCAAGGCCTGGAAGGAGGGCTCGACGCCCCAGGTTCGCTACGCCGTCTACCAGGGGCTCCGCGTCGGCAAGGACGGCCCGCCGCGGGATGTCGTGCGCGAAGGAGCGGCCGACCCCTACGCGCTGCTGGCGGCGATGGCCCTCGGCGACCTCTTCCGCTTCGAACCCGCGGAGGCCGTCGAACGCGCGAAGGACCTCGCCACTCGGCGGCCCGTGAACATCCAACTCGGACGCGAGGTGATCCGCGTCCTCTCGGCGAATGGTGACGGGGAGAGCGTCCGGCTCCTCCTCGCCCTGGTGGAAGACCTCCCCGCCATGCTGGAGAGCGACCTGGCCGAAGGGCTGTCGCCGCTGCGCGGCTCCGAGGCCATCGACGCCCTCGTGGACGGGTTGAAGGACGACGACCCCGCGGTCCGCCGCCTCGCGGCGCAGACGCTGGCGGGCGTCGTGCGGCCGAAGGTCGCCGAGGCGCTGATCGCCCGCGCCCGTCGCGAGCGCGACAAGTCCGTCCTCGCGGCGCTGCTCGAGGCGCTTGGCGACCAGGGCGACGAGGACGCGATCTCCCTCCTGCTCAAGAAGGCGCGGACGCGCGACGACGAGGTCCGGCGCGCGGCGATCCGCGCGCTCGGGCGCGTCGGCCTGCACGTGGAGAAGGTGCGAACCACGCTCCTGAAGTTCCTCACCTCGCGCGAGTGGGAGGACCGGGTCCTCGCCGTCGACGCCGTCGCCGCCTCCGGCGACGCGGGGCTCGTGGAGAAGCTGTTCGGGCGGCTGGCCGACGACGCCTGGCAGGTCCGCCTGGCGGCGGCGCAGGCGGCCGCCCGGCTGCGCGCGGGCGCGGCGATCGGCCCCCTGATCGACCGGCTGCAGGCGGAGGGGCTGCCGCGCGTGAAGGACGCCGTGGCCGGGGCGCTCTTCCGTATCACGGGCATGCACCTGTACGACGACCCGGCGATCTGGCGCGACTGGTGGTCGAAGCAGGGGCCCGATTACCGGCCGCCGGACGACGTGCCGATGGGGGCGCCGCCGACCCCGGGCGGTACCACCGCCGGCTTCTACGGCATCCCCCTCCGGTCCGACCGCGTCGTGTTCGTGATCGACCAGAGCGGGTCGATGAGCGCGCTCGACACCAAGCTCGAGGGGAAGACGCGCCTCGAGACGGCGCTCGGCGAGGTGCGGGCGGCCGTGGACCACATGGGGGACCGCGACCGGGCGAACGTCATCCTCTTCCACACGACGGTGCACCCGTGGCACGACCGCCTGCAGCGGCTGACGAAGAAGAACCGCGGCGAGTTGGCGTCCTACCTCGACGACAAGCAGCCGATGGGCGGGACGAACCTCTACGACGCGCTGGAACTGGCGCTGCTCGAGGAGGACGTGGACACGATCTTCCTCCTCTCCGACGGCGCTCCCGGCGTCGGCCGCTACGTCGCCAAGGACGACATCCTCCGCGCCGTCCGCCGCCTGAACCAGACGCGGCGCATCTGCATCCACGCGATCGCCGTCGGCATGAGCGCCCCCCTGATGAAGGAACTCGCCGAGGAGAACGGCGGAGAGTACATCCGCCGCTGACCGGTCCGGTCCGGTCTCCGGTTCGAGGCGCGCGCATCGACCGGCGCGCCGGCCGGCGGCGATCCCCTCCGGCACGCCGCCCGCGGGCGGCCCCGCCTCACGCGTCGCGACGCGCCCGCCGGTAGAGGTCCATGAGACGGCGCACGGTGGTCGGCGCGTGCCCGGCATAGTGGTTGTTCACGTAGACGAGGATCTTCACGCCCCGGTCCATCAGGCGGGCGAGGAAGCTCGCCCAGCGCTCCAGGCGGGGCCCCTGGTCGACGACCTCCTGGTCCCACGTCGTGGTGATCCGCTCGATCGCCTTGCGGTCACCGAGGAGCCGTACGTAGACCAGGTCGTTCGTGACGGGGTCCATCTTGCGCTCGACCTCGTCGCCGTGCGGCATCCACGCCTGGTCCACCAGCACGAGCGACACGTCGTGCTTCCCGCAAAGGTCGCGGAGCGGCTTGGCCAACCACCCGCGGTTGCGGACCTCCACGCCGTAGCGGAATCCTCGGGCCGACAGGCCGCGGGCGCCGTCCCGGGGCAGGTCTCCCAGGAAGCGATCCAGCCGTTCCAGGAACGGTCCGGCCGAGGGGAAGGCCTCGCGGTTGAAGTAGGGGAACTGCAGGACCAGGGGGCCCAGGCGCTCACCCAGGCGCGCCATGACCTCGAGGAACCGGTCGCGGATCTCGTAGGTCGCGTCGGGGTCGAGGACGGAGCGCGCGTCGGGCTTCGTGGCGTGCCCCGCGTGCACGATGTCCCGAGGGAACTTGGCCGCCAGCAGGAAGCCCTCGGGCGTCTTCGACACCCATCCATCGACGGTCCGGGGGCTGGGGACGGCGTAGTAGGTGCTGTCCACCTCGACGGTGTCGAAGCGACGGGTGTATTCGCGGAGGAAGGCGCCGGGCGGCGTGTTCGGCGCGTAGAACGGACCGACCCAGTCCTTCGACGAGAAGGAGGACGTCCCGAATCGGATCCAGCCGCCCGGCTCGCGGGGGGAGGAGGAGGAGGCGGCGGGGGCGGTCAGGGCCGGCGTTCCGTCACGTCAGGGGCCCATGACGCTGCGGTAGTACGCCGACCGTCCGCGGTAGGACGGGAACGGGCGGCCGTAGCACCGGGGCCCGTACCAACTCCGGCAATGGTCCACCCGCCGGTAGTAGGGCGCGCGCCACGTCACGGGACGGCAGGCCGCGCCCGCGGGCGCGCAGCGGTTGCGGTACCAGGGGTACCAGCCGAAGTCGCGCCGGCAGCGCGTGGCCCGGGGATCCGGACGGGTCGCCGCGGTGGGAGCGGGGGCGGCGACCGTCCGCACCACGCCCGGGCGTACCGCCGGCGCGGGCGCGGGCGCGGATGCGCCGTCCTCCGGGGCGGCGACGGCCGCGTTCGCCACCGCCACGCCGACGAAGGCGAAGAGCAGGGACAGGGCGATGAACGTACGCATCCGAGGACTCCTCCCGCGATCGGTTCCTTCCGCGTCCCAGGGTAGCCGCGACCGGGAGCCGCTGCCACCGTTCGTGCCGCGGGCGCCTCGCCCGCTCAAAGCAGCATGGTCGCCACCATGAGGATCACCGACGCCCCCAGGAGGTCGTTCATCGTGGCGACGAACGGGCTCGTCGCGACCGCCGGGTCCGCCCCGAGGCGCTGCAGGACCAGTGGGGTGACGACGCCGAAGGTGATGCCGATCGTCATCGTCCCGAGGACCGAGATCGACGCGATCAGCGCCACGACCAGGTCCCGTCCGACGACGAGCGCCACGCCGCCGAGGACGAGGTTCACCCCCAGTGCGATGATGAACCCGGTGGAGACCTCCTTGCGCAGGACCTCGAAGACCCGGTCCCGGCGGATGTGGCCGAGGGCCAGGCTCCGGACGGTGACCGTCGCGGCCTGGGAGCTGACGCTCCCCGCCATGGCGACGATCGGAGGAATGAACGCGAAGAGCATCCCCGCGCTCTTGACGGTGTGACTGCCCGAGGCGATCACGAGCGAGGCACAGACCTCCCCGACGAGCGCCACGAGGAGCCACGGCGTCCGCGACCGGAGCGCCTGGCGCACCGAGGGCTCGTAGATCTCCTCGGGCGTCGTGCCGGCCATGCGCGTGATGTCCTCCGTGGCCTCCTCGGTCAGGACATCCACGATGTCGTCCACGAGAATGCGGCCCACGAGGTGGTCCTCTTCGTCCACGACGGGGACGGACGACAGGTCGTAGTCGCCCACCAGGCGCGCGATGTCCTCCTGGTCCATGTTCACCGAGACGCGCTTCGGGACGGGCGTGGTGATCGTGCCGATGAGGTCCTCGTCGGAGGCGAGGATCAGCGCCCGCTCCTTGACCCACCCCTTGAGGTGGTCGTTCCGGTCTACGACGAAGATCTCGTGGAGCTCGCCGACCTCGTCCCGCGTCCGGCGGATCTCGTCGCGTGCCTGGTGGACGGTCCAGCGCTCGCGCACGCGCACGAGCTCCGTCTGCATGATGCCGCCCGCGCTCTCCTCGGGGTAGGCCAGCATCCCGACGAGTTCGCTACGCTCCTCGGCAGGGACGAACTGGAGGATCTTCGCCTGATCCTCTTCGTCCATCTCCTGGAGCACGTCCGCAGCGTCGTCGGAGTGCATCTCCGCGACGATCTTGGCCATCTCGTGCGGCTCGAGCTCCTCCAGCAGCTCTTCGCGCTCGCCCTCCCTGATCTCGCGCATCACGAAGGGCTTCTTCCGCCCCACGATGGCGCGGAACGCCCGGGCGCGATCCTCGCCCTCCTCCAGCGCTTCGATGAGGTCCGCGATCTCCGGCGGTTGCAGCAGGATCAGGAAGCGGCGGAGGTCGTCCTCCGTCCCATCACGGACCAGGCGTTCCAGGGCGGTCGGGGGACGGTCTTGGGGCACGGCGTGTCACGACTTGGAAGAGTGGGCCGAAGCCCCGGATTCGATTCCTTCACGTCCTGTCATTGCTCGAGATCCGCGGGGGTGAGGCGGCGCACGATCTCCGCGAGGAGCGCGACGCCGAAGCCGGTGGCCCGTTCATCGCGCGCGGCGGGACCGGCGAGATCGACGTGCAGCCACGGAACGTCCAGCTCCTGGATGTGGCTGTAGACGAACTGGGCCGCGCACGAGGTCTGCGCGTTCATCCGGTTCGCGACCGAGTTCTTCATGTCGGCCAACTTGGAGCGGAACTCCTCCTGGAAGAACTCCGGCGCGAAGGGGAGCGGGTGCGTCAGTTCGCCCGTGGCGCGGCCGACCTCGACGGCGAGGCGCTCCAGACCCTCCCGGTTGCTGACGACCGCCGCGTGGCGAAGCCCGGTGGAGACGAGCTGCGCCCCCGTCAGCGTGGCGGCGTCGGCGACCATCGCGGGCTTCTTCTTCCGGGCTACCCAGGAGACGGCGTCGCCGAGGAGCAGCCGTCCTTCCGCGTCGGTGTTGTTGATCTCGACCGTCTTCCCCGAGTGCATCTTCAGGATGTCGTCGGGGCGGTAGGAGTCGGGGCCGATCGCGTTCTCCGCCATCGGGAGGACGCCCACGACTCCGTGGGGCGCCTTGCTTCTCGCCAGCGCCAGGGTCGCGCCGGCGACGGCGGCGGCCCCGCCCATGTCCTTCTTCATGCCGGCCATGGCCGCCGAGGGCTTGAGCGAGAGCCCGCCGGTGTCGTAGACGACGCCCTTCCCCACCAGCGCCACCGTGCGCTTCGCCTTCGGGGGGCGGTATTCGAGGACGACCATGCGGGGGGCGACCATGGCGGCGCGCCCGACGGCGTGGATTCCGCCCAGTCCGTGCTCGAGGAGGGCGCCGCCCTTGATCGTCGTGATCCGGAGGTGCTCGATGCCGCGGGCGGCCTTGCGGACGGCGCGTTCGAAGTCGGCCGTCGTCAGGTCCGCCGTCGGGGTGTCTACCAGCGAGGCGGCCCAGCGCGCGGCCTCGATTTCGGCCTTGTCCGTGCGGGAGAGGGACACGGGCGCGCCGTTCTCGTCCAGGGCCAGGAAGGCCAGATGCCCCTTCTTCCGCCGCTTGCCGCCCTTCGCGGTGCCGTTCGTCTTGCGGTCGAACAGGGGAAGGGCGCGCGCTACGGCGAGGGCGAGCGCCGGCGCGTGCTCGGGGGCCTCCACGCACGCGACGACGGCGGCGTGAAGTCCCGCGAGCTCGGCGCTGCGGGCCGCCGCCATCGCGGCGTCCGCGCGCGACGGCGCGTTGTGGCGCGACACGCGGTCGGGAAGCAGCGTGACCACGATGCGGTCGGGGCCTTCGCCCGGGTTGACGAACGTGAAGGTCTTCCCGTTCGGCCCGGCCTCCTTGTCCGCGAGGCCCTTTTCGAGGAGCGGGCGCCACGGCACGTCGAGCGCGGCTTCGAGCCATCCCTTCTCGCGCTGCGCTTCGGGAAGCAGCACGAAGGCGACATGCGCGCCCTTCAGGGCGCCCGATAGGGTGGTGGGGAAGCCGAGGTCCGCCACGTGGGAACACTCCTCGCCAAGGGGAAAGGGCCGAAGGTACCTTCGGGATGCAGGTCGGTCCTCGGAACCTCGAGAGTGGGGTGTGCGTGAACGATGGCGGCGAGACGCCCCGAGGGCCCGTGACGCCCGACCGACTGCGGGCGGCCTTCCGCCGCGTCGATTTCGACGGGCGGGAGGCGCAGCGGGCGATGGAGCCGGCCCGGCGCGGGGCGCGTCCCGGCCCCCCTCCAGGGGGACCCCCTCGTGACGCGGGCGCGCTGGCCTACCTCTTCGAACGGGACGGCCGCCTCCGGCTCCCGCTCACGACCCGCTCGGAGCACCTTCCCGAGCACCGCGGCCAGGTCTCCCTGCCGGGCGGGCGACCCCACCGGGGGGAGGACCTGTTGGCGACGGCCCGCCGCGAGGCGAGGGAGGAGATCGGGCTCGACGTCGCGGAGATGGAGGTGGTGGGGCGGCTTGCGCCCGTTGCCATCCCCGTCTCCCACAGCCGCCTCCACGTCTTCGTCGCGCTCGGTCCCGACCCCGGCCCGTTCGTGCCGGACCCTCGGGAGGTGCAGCGGATCACCCTCGTCTCGCTCGACGACCTCCTCCGGCCGGACGCGAGGCGCGAGCGGCCCTGGACCATCGGCCGCCGCGAGATCCTCGTGCCCTACTTCGACGTCGGGGGCCTCTTCCTCTGGGGCGCGACGGCGATGGCCCTCAGCGAACTGGTCGCCCGCCTTCGTACGGAGATGGGCTGAGAAGGCCGGTCTTCCCTGTCCCGCCGTCGCGGTGAACCGGGCTGCAAACGTGACAACGGGCTCGAAGGCCCGGGAAGGAAAGACCGGCATGGGCAAGACCATCACCGAGACGATCGGCGTGGACCTGGGCGATCGTTGCTCCCCCTTCTGCGTCCTGGACCAGCGCACGGGCGAGGAGCGGGGGCGGGGGCGCTTGGTGACGACCCCGGCGGCGTTCGAGGACTTCTTCCGGGGGCGGACGGGGGCCCGGGCCGTGGTGGAGGTCGGGACCCACTCTCCCTGGGTGAGTCGGATCCTGGAGCGCCACTGCGCCGAGACCCTGGTGGCGAACGCGCACGGAGCCGGTGAACACGCTACGGGGCTTGGTGAAGTCCGCTGGCGGGCGGTTTCCCCGCAAGGACGCCAGCGCCATCCGCCACGACTTCTGCCGAGCGCTCCCCCCGCTGATGCGCGAGGCGCGGACGCCGCTGGTGCTCACGATCGAGTTCCTCAACGACGAGATCCGTGACTACGAGCGCAAGATCGACGAGCTGGGGACGGAGACGTATCCGGAGACCGCGGTCCTGCGCCAGGTCGACGGCGTGGGCCCCCTGACCTCGCTGACGTACATCCGGACCCTCGAGGACCCCGACCGGTTTGCGCACAGCCGCGATGTGGGGCCGTTCCTCGGCTTGGTGCCGCGCCTGGACCAGTCCGGCAACATCGACAAGCAACTCGGCATCACGAAGGCGGGCGACGCGGTTCTGCGCACCCTGCTCGTGCAGTGCGCCCAGCACATCCTGGGGCGCTTCGGCAAGGACTGTGATCTCAAGCGCCACGGCGAGCGCATCGCGGCCCGCGGGGGCAAGATCGCCAAACGCAAGGCGGTGATCGCCGTCGCTCGCAAGCTCGCCGTTCTCCTCCACCACCTTTGGAAGACGGGGGCCGTCTACGACCCCGACTACGCCCAGAAGCACCGCCACGCGGCGTAGGGGAAGGGCCTTGGTCCAGGCGGTGGTGTTGCCGCGCCACACCACCCCGAGTCTGGATGACTGCGGCCGCCTGGCGGGCGCTTCGACGCCGCTACGGAGATGGCAGCATCCCGGCTCACTCGGACCCCGACCGGCACCGGGCCGGCACCCGGCTCACCAGAGTGCGCATGGAAGCATGGGAACCGGGTGGCCCTGTGCGACGCGACCGCCTGGACGGCTCACTTGACAAGCCTGGCCTTCTCATGGAAGCCGGGCTCCTGAACCTACCCTTCGCCGGTCGGCGCCTGGCGCCGACCGCATCTCCCCTGCGCGAGTTCGCCGCGTTCGGGGGGCCGGAGGTCGGCGCGCGACGGGACGTCTCCGCCGCCATGGCGGCGCGACGGGGCCGGCAGGTCCGCGTCCGGACCGCGGAAGACCGGGTCGCCGGTCGGCGCATCGCCGACCTGGCGCGGACCGCGCGGGATCGCGCCCACGGAGGGGAGGCCCGCTGAAGGTCGACGGTAGGCCGCGAGGGATCGTACGATTCCGCCATGCCCCTCGACCTGGATCGACTCGAGCAGCGGATCATCGGCGTTCTCGTCGAGAAGCAGCGGACGGTGCCCGACACCTACCCGCTCACCGTGAACGGCCTCGTCGCAGGCTGCAACCAGAAGAACAACCGCGACCCGCAGATGAGCGTGGAGTCCTACGAGGTGGAGGGCGCGTTGCGCGCGCTCATGGACCGCGGCTGGGTGCGGGAGATGGACATCGCCGGCGGGCGCACCGTGCGCTACGCCCACGCCGCCGAGGAGCAACTCGGCATCGCCGAGGCGGATCTGGCCATCCTCGCGGAACTGCTCTTGCGCGGCCCGCAGGCCCCGGGCGAGCTCAAGACGCGCGCCTCGCGGATGCACCCCTTCGCGTCGCCCGCGGCGGTCGAGGCGCGCCTTCAGGACCTCGCGTCCCGTCCCGTCCCGTACGTCGAGGTGCTGGCGCGCCGCCCGCGGGAGCACGCGCCTCGGTGGAGCCACCTCCTGGGACGGACGACCGACGAGGCCGTCCCCGACGTCGAGGCCGACGCCGGTTCGGCGATGGCGTCCGCGCCCGCCTCCGCTCCCGCGGCGGCCGCTCCGCCGACGCCGACGCCGGCGCCCGGCCGAGGCCGTGGACGAGGAGCGATTCCAGCGCCTGGAAGAGCGCGTCGCGGCGTTGGAGGAACGCCTCGACCGGCTGGAGGGCCGGTAGCCCCCCGTGCCGCGGCGCTCCCGAGCCCGAGGGGGTTCGATCGGAGCCGGGCTCCGGCACGCAGGGAGCCGGTTCAGGAGCCAGGCTCCGTACGGAACGGGATGCGGCGGTCGAAGGGCAGGAGGACGAGCCGCGTTCCGAACCGCTCCCGCACCGCGTCCGCCTCGTCGAGGAAGGTCTCCCAGTCGAGCCCGGGGAGGAGCCGGGGCGGACGCTCGATCGGTCGGAAGAAGTCGTCGTGGTGGATCGGCACGAGCACGCGGGGGCGGAGGCGCTCGCCCAGCCGGAGAAGGTAGTCCTTCGTGCCGCGCCGAGCCGCGAGGCACGCGAAGAGCACGTCCACCGGCCGCTGCCGGGCCAGGGCGTCGTCGTCGATCCCGGCGCTTCCCTGGACGTGGAACGCGCGGCCGCCGACCTCGATCCGCCACGCGAGGACCGGCCCCATCGGGTAGCGGAAGGGCGTCCACGGGAGGCCGCGCCGCGCGAGGTCCTTCCGGTCGACGTACCGGATCACGGGCACGAGCCCGTGCGCGGACGCGATCGCCTCGACGGCGAAAGGCCCCGCCTCGTAGCGCTCGCCGTCGGCCACCGTCACGAGCCGCCCCTCGTCGACGCCGAGGCGGCGTCCGAGTTCCACGGTGGTCCGGCTCCCGTGCAGCTTCGCGCCGGGCGACGCCCGCGCGACCGCGGCGAGGTCCATGGCGTGGTCGTGGTGCGTGTGCCCGACGAACACGGCGTCGAGCCCGGCGAACCGCGTCGCGACCCGCGCCTCGTCGGGGCGTGGCCGCTGGAAGAGCGTCGCGAAGATCCCCGGGCGGCTGACGAAGGGGTCGAGGGCGATCGCCGTCGCGCCGACGTCGAGCCGGAGTCCCGCCGTGCCCGTCCAGCACACGCCGCCGTCCAGCACCGGCCCCGGATCCAGGTCGAGCGAGACGGCCCCCTCGGGGAAGGGCTCCACCGCCCCCGGCGCCGACGCGAGCGCCCCGGCGGCGCAGGCGAGGCACATCAGACGCCGTCGCCGCCGAGCGGCTCCTCGCGGTCCAGCTCGCGCTGGAGCAGCGCCTCGAGCACGTAGGCCTCGGCGGTGCGCTTCGGCCCGGGAACGCCCATGGACGCCCGGTACTGCGCCTTCACCCGTCGGCTCCGGAAGGACGCGTAGAGGGAACGCGTGCCGCCGACGATCGGGCGGAGCTTCCCCTCTCCGAAGCCCAGGTACATCTCCACCTCGCGCGGCCCCACGACGGCCTTCCCCTCCTCGCGCATGCGCCGGCGCACGCGCTCCAGGCTCTCGAAGGGAAGATCGAAGAGGAACTCCTCGAACGCCTGCCGCGGCTCCGACCCGTGCTCGTGGCGAACGAAGAACTCGATGAACTCCTGGTCGCAGTCCTCGAAGAGGAGCTGGACCAGTTCCTGCGTACCCCGCAGGGTCCCGAAGACGCGCGGGGCCCGCAGGCGAGCGGACCACGCGGAACGCAGGAGCGGACAGAACCGCGAGGTGACGAGGCGCGTGCGGCCTTCCCACAGGTCGATGACGTGCTCGGCCGCCAGCTCCTTGACCTGCTTGGTCATCGTCTTGGAGCCGATGAACGAGGCGTACAGCTCCTCGGCGAGGCGTGTGTAGACGGCTTCCTCGATGGCGTCCGTCACCCGCTTGCGGAGCGCCTTCGCCTCCTCGCCCTCGCAGGCCTCCACGACGTAGCGGAGCGACGTGAAGAAGTGCACCTTGGCGATGCCGTACGAGCGGGCGAGGATCGCCTTCGTCGGAAGACCCCACTCCAGGGCGTGCTCCCCGCCCTCCACCAGCGACCGCATGAGCGTGTCGAGGCTGCGCTCCTTCGTTCCGAGGACGTGGCGCGTCTTGAGCGACGGATAGCTCTCGAGCGCGAGGGCGAGGGTGGCCAGACTCTGGAGTCCGCAGTCGAGCGCCCGCTCGAGGTCCTGTGTGTACCCGGCCGCGCGCTGGGCGAAGTCCCGGACCGTCCGGACCATGTCGGCCTCGGGCGGCGTGAAGACGTCGCCGAGGGTCAGCGACCCGTGCACCTCGATCGGACGCTCGCCCTCGTGGCGGGTGAGCGATTCGGACGTCGGCGCGGGGGGGCGGTTGGACCGCGTCATGCTCTGCCCCATCGATCCTATCCGTCGGTCGGCCCGGGATGCGTCCTGACCGCTGTCCTGACCCGATCGGCACGGCACGGCCGTCCCATGAGGCCTTCCGGGGCACCGCCCCGCCGGGGGGGTGACCCTGCGGTGACAGCCCCCGGCCCCGGGCGGGCGACTCCGCGTCCCTGCGGCGGCGTGGGACCCTTCCGCGCACGGCGGCCACGTGATACGAAATCTCCTCGGGAGGGAGCCGTCGCCGGCCGGCGGCGGTCCCGTGCCCGCCCAGGGAGGTGCCATGACCGCGGACCGCCGAACGACGCTCGTCCTGCTCGTGCTGGGCGCCATGGCCCTCGCCTTCGCCGGCTGCAGCAGCGGCGGCCCGCGCTACGGATCGTGCGCGGTGCTGCCGCCGGACCTCCCCAACGACCCCGAGCCCTGCACGCAGTACTGCCGGGTATGGGTGCCGCCCGTCTACCGGGAGGTGCCGCAACTGGTCCAGGTGAGTCCCCGCCGCATGGTCGAGAAGAAGGAGACGACCTGTCGCCTGCGCTTCCAGGAGGTCTGCGTCCGCCCCGGCCAGACGAAGCCCTGCCGTACGCCCGACAAGCGCTGCGAGTCGGCCCTCGTCCAGGTCAAGCCGGGCGGCTACAAGTGGAAGCCCGACGGTATCGGCGCCTGCGGCAACGAGTGCTGGAAGTACTGCTACGAGGCGCCCTCCTACCGATGGTGCAACAAGGTCGTGAACGAGGAGGGCATCGAGTACTGCACCGATGTCCCGCCGGAGTACAAGACCGTCGCGTACCGCGAGCCCGTCGTCGAGTGCCGCCAGGAGTGCGTGCCCGCCCAGTACAAGGTCGAGTGGGTGAAGGAGCTCTACAGCCCGGGCTACTGGGCATGGCAGAGGAACAAGGAGTGCCAGGCGTGCGACTGCCCGGTGCCCCTTCCCCCGGCACCTCGCACCGTCCACCCGTGCCGCAACTGGAGCGCCGGCCTTCCGCGCACCAACTGAGGGAGCGGTCCGGACCGGGTCCGACGGGCCCGGAGGGCTCTCGTCGCCGCCGACCGACGGAGCGCCGTCGCGGCCCGCCGTCCGCGACCCCGCTGGGCCGGGCCGTCGCGGCTCCAGCGCGCCGGGCGCCGAGCGCTCCGTCAGGTCCGGGGCCCCCTCGGCCTCTTGCCGTATCCTCGCCCCCGCTTCGGGAGGAACTGCCATGCCCCACATCGTGACCGGCCGTTGCGTGGACTGCCGCTACACGTATTGCGTCGTCGAGTGCCCCGTGACCTGTTTCTACGAGATCCAGGATCCCCACATGCTGGTGATCGATCCCGACACCTGCATCGACTGCGAAGCCTGCGTCCCGGCCTGCCCGATCAACGCGATCTACCCGGACCACGAACTGCCGGCCGAGTACGGCGAGTGGGAGCAGAAGAACGCCGACCTCTGGGAGCAGGGCGAGAACATCACCGAGGGCAAGGACCCGCTGGAGACGGCCAAGCTCCTGGAGGAGATCCAGGAAGAGGAGAAGGGCAAGGGCTGGGACGTCGCCGAGCCCTCCAAGGCCGCCTCGTAGCGTCCTGAGTCGCAAGTTCGTGTGCAAGGAAGGCAAGACGCCCGTTGGCACCCCCTGAGGGTGTCCCCCAGCGGCGTTCGCCCCCAGGCCAGCGCGCCGCACGGCCGCATGGATACGAACTTCCGGCACGGCACACCCACGGCACACCAGCCGGCACTTCCCACGAGGGACTGACGTTGCATCGCGCGGCCCTCCTGTCCGGGGCCGGGAGGGCTCCAAGGAGGCGACTCCGGCGGGCGAGAGGGATCCGGCCCGGTGAATCGGTCGTACGCCGCTCGCGCCCGGAGCCTCGGTGGCTGGTCGCCGGCGACCCCTTGGGGTCGACGCCTCCTCGCGCCTGGACCTCGAACCCGAGCGACGCACCAGGACTCCCCATGGAGGGGGAACGAGACCCGCAGGGCCTCGCCGCTCCTCGACGGTCCACGACGTCGGGCCGTCCCGTCGCGCGCTTCGCGGGGAAGGCCGGCAAGCCCGGACTTCCACCCCTGCGACGAGGGCCGGGGCCGCCCCCTCGCCGAGATCCGGCTCCCCGCCTCCGCCGCTTCGGGGGGGGGCCGGAGAAGCCCGCGCGTGGCCGAAGGACCGCGGATCGCCCCCCGGTGCCGAGGCCGGCGGGTATTCCGTCGAGCCTGGGATCGGCGGGCGCGGCGAGCTTGCGGGACTGGACCTCCCCCGCCCGGGCCCGAGACTGAGGAGGGAGTCGGACCATGAACACCCTGCCCGCCGTCCGCCGGTTCCTGCCGGCGACCCTTTCTCTCCTCGCCCTGGCCGCGTGGGGGCCAGCGCCGTCCGCGTCGGCGGGACCACACGTGCCCGAGGTCACGGTGGACCAGCTCCCCGTCGCGGGCACGTGCGCGCCCCTTCCGCAGAGCCATGCGACGTGGGTGACGATCGGCGAGACGGGCTGGTTCCGCATCGACCGCGACCCGCGGGACGTGGACGGGCGCGAGCTCAAGACCCTGCTCAAGGCGCGGGGGATGTTCGCGAGCCAGGCCGGGCAGCCGCACGACGTCTGGATCCTCGCCCGGGGCGACCGCGACTGGGGGCAGGTGGTGAACGTCCTCGGGGCGTGCCAGGAGGCGGGCATCCACCGGGTGGGTCTGGAGGTCCGGTCCGAGGCGACGGGCGAGGTCTGCGGCTTCCCACTCTTCCTGCCGTACGCGGCGCCGGCCGCCGAGGGGAGTGCCCCGCCCGGCACCGCCCGTCGCCTCGAGGTGCGGGTCAACGCCGCCTCGGAGGCGGCGTCCAACCCGAAGCGGCTCTACGCCGCAGCGAAGACGGCCGTGGATCGTTTCGGACCGGTCGTCGCCGAGCTGAGCCTCTCCGTAAGAACCCGCATCCAGGACGCGGTCACCGCCGTGGACATGCTCTACCGGGCCGGATGTGCGGCCGTGCGGCACAAGTTCCGGAGCATGGTGCGGAGCCTCAGCGGCGAGACGCACCCGCGAATCTACGTCGAGGAGGCGCTCCTGCCGAGCGAGCCGATCGACGCGGACATCCCTGCCGTCCGCCCGCGGGCCGAACCCTGGGGCGAGGAGGGCGCCGCCGAGCCAGGCGCCTTCGGTCTGACGCTCGAGCCCCTACCCAACCCCGACCATCGGGCCGTCGATCGCGAGAAGCTGCTGGAGCCGCTGCCTAGCTACGCCGCGCGCGGGGAGGACGTCCCGCCGGAGGCCATGGCGGACGCGACCGCATCGATCATGCAGTGGTCGGCCCTGTTCGGCACCGTGCTCGACCGCATCCTCACCCTGCAGTACGTCCAGGTGCCCGAGACCCTCCTCGTGAAGCGGCGCCGCCAGGGCCGCGGCGTGGAGGCGATGTTCCGCGACGCGCGCCAGGCGTTTCGCGACGCGAAGGAAGTGCGGCCGTCCACGCTGCGGGTGCAGGCGTACCTCCTGAAGGGCGCCCGCGCGGTGGGCAAGGTCGACGCCACCCTGGGCCTCTCCGGCTCCACGACCGACCTCCTCTTCGCGCACTGGATCCCCGAGGAGATGCCCGGCGGGCTCGTCCTGCCGCCGCGGGAGACCGAGCCCTACGCCGCCGGCACCCCAGGGGCGATCCGCGTCTGGCTCGAAGGGCTCTTCGCCACGCTCGTCCGCCGCGGGCCGAAGGCCGTTCCCCTCGCGCCCGAGGCGCGCGTCCTCGCCGATCTCCCGCCCGTCGCCCACGCCGGCGCGCGGCGCGCCCTCGACCCGCGGGAAACGGCCCTCCAGACCCTCGCCCAGCACCTCCGCGAGGTGTCGTACGACCGCGTGTTCATCGTGTTCGCCAGCGGACAAGCCGCCGTGATCGCGTCGGACGGTTCCATCGAGGGCGTCCTCCGCTACGATCTGGAGGGAGAGCTCGGAAACCTGTCCATCGCGGCGCTCTCCGCGCGGGTTGCCCCGCGCTGATCGCTGGAGGGGACGCGGAGGAGGAGCCGTCATGCCGGACGCCTCCGGAGACTCGGGACCCACCTTCCAGGAAGAGCAGCGGATGACCTACTGGTGGGTGTGGGCGATCGTCGTTGCGATCACCCTGCTCGCGTGGTGGGGCTTCGTGGTGCAGATCGTGCTCGGTCGGCCGTGGGGGACGAACCCCGGTCCCGACTGGGTCATCGAGGTCGTCTTCGTCTTCGCGGGGCTCGCCCTGCCCGCGTTCCTCGTCGGGACGGGGCTCGTCACCGTCGTGACGAAGGACGCCCTGCGCCTCCACTACCGGTTCCTTCGGCGACGCACGCTGCCCTTCGCCGAGATCCGCTCCGCGGAGGCGGTGACGTACCACCCGATCCTCGAATACGGCGGGTGGGGGCTGCGCTGGGCGCCGGGGCGGGGGTGGGCCTGGACGGTACGGGGTGACCGCGCGGTGCGCCTCGTGCTCGCGAACGGAAAGACGTTGCTGGTCGGCTCGCAGCGGGCCGACGACCTGGTTCGAGCCCTCACCGAGAGCGGGGTGGGCGGTCCGCGGCCGGAGGGTGGATGACCTCGCTGTATCTCCTCGACGGAACGTGGGAGCTCTTTCGCAACCACTTCGCGGCCCCGTCGAGGACCGCACCGACGGGAGAGGAGATCGGCGCCGTGGCGGGGCTCGCCACCTCGATGCTCGCGTTTCTCCGCCGGGACGACGTGACGCATCTCGCCGTGGCGACGGACCGCGTCATCGAGTCGTTTCGCAACGACCTCTTCGACGGCTACAAGACGGGCGAGGGCATCGACGAGGCGCTCCTCGCCCAGTTTCCCCTGGCCGAGGAGGCGCTGGCGTCGCTCGGGCTCGTGGTCTGGCCGATGGTGGAGTTCGAGGCGGACGACGCGCTCGCCACGGCGGCTCGGCTCTACGTGCCCCACTTCGCGAAGATCGTCGTGGCGACGCCCGACAAGGACCTCGCCCAGGTCGTCCGCGACCCCAAGATCGTGCAGTGGAACCGGATGAAGGACCAGACCTTCGACGAGGCCGCCGTCGAGGTACGTCTCGGCGTGCGCCCCGAGTCCGTGCCCGACTACCTCGGGCTGGTGGGGGACAAGGCGGACGGCATCCCCGGCCTGCCGGGGTTCGGCGCGAAGACGGCCTCGCGCCTCCTCCAGGCCTACGGCCACATCGAGGACGTCCCGCGCGACCCCGAGGCGTGGTCCGTCACGGTGCGCGGCGCCAAGGGGCTCGCAGAGACGCTGGTCGAGCGGCGGGAGGAGGCGCTGCTCTACCGGCGGCTCGCGACGCTGCGGATCGACGTTCCGTTGGAGGCCGGGCCCTCCGACCTCGAGTGGCGCGGTGTGCCCCGCTGGCGCTGGCGCCGCTTCTGCGCGCGGCTGGGCCTCGAACGCCTCGCCACTCGACCCCACCGCTGGCAGGCGTGAAACCGCCCGGAACCACACGGAGCCAGGCGCCGGGACATTCCTCCCGCGGCCCGGAGCCAGGCTTCGCGCGGCGAACGTACGTGTCGGAGCCTGGCTGGGCACGGCGGTACGATCGGCGGCATGTGGAGCCGACGGACCTGGGGCACGGCCCTGGCCATCCTCGCAGTCGTGGTCCTGGCCGTCGCGATTCCCGCGTTCCTCGAACGGCGCGAGGCGGCGAAGGCCGAGCGCGCGTGGGACGCGCGGATCGCCCAGTGGCCCGAGGAGGAGGCGAGTCGCTACCTCCCTCCGCCGCCGACCGTCGGCGACCTGGACCCCGAGGACGGCGCGCTGCTCCTGCTCGACGCCTACGAGCGGTACGAGAAGCGGTGGAAGGAGGACGATCCATGCGATCGCCTCTGCGGTGACGTCTGGGACCGAGATGGACTGCCCGCCGCGGAACGGGCTCGACGGGGCGCGGAACTGCGTGCTCTCGTCCCGGATCTCCTACCCCTCTGGGACGAGGTCGTGGAGGGTTCGCGGCGACCACTCTTCTTCGGAGAACCGGCGAGGCCCCGCCTTCCCGAGCGCCTGGCGAAGCCCGGGACCGCCCAGGAACTCTGGGGCTTCGCCAGGCGCCTCCTCGGTCTCCTGGTCCAGGACGACGCTACCCGATCTTCCGCCGCCGCGCATGCCGCCGCGCGGCTCGCCGAGCGTTGGCCTTCGCGGTCTTTCGCGGACGGAGGCGACCGCGAGTGGGCCTGGATGGACGTGTGGCTCGACGCGGCGGCTCGACAGGACTTCTGGCGGATCGTGGCATCGCGTCTCCAGCACTCCGTCGAGATGGAGCTTCTCCCGGCGAGCGACGAGCCCGCCGCGTGGGGCCGACGGCTCCAGGCGGCGGAGCCGGGCGTCGTCGCGTGGATGGGCGCCTTGCGCGCCTTCGTCCCCGCGTATTGTCGGCGCGAGGTCCGGCGGGCGGCCGAAGACGACCAGGCGTTGAGCTCGTGGTGGAAGACCGCGAACCCCTTGACCGACCGGCCCTTCCGGCCCCCGGAAGCACGACGCCAGCTCCTCGAGGTCGCGTCGGGCGAGCTCGATTGGTTGACGGACATGGGCGATGTCTGGGACCGGCCCCGCGACCTGATCGCCCGGCTGGAGTCGGAAGGCGTACGACGCCCCCGAGCGGTCGTTTCCTCCGAGACCCGTCTGGTCGACCACACCCTGGAGACGCTGGCGCGGCTCCGGCTCGCCAGGATCGGTCTCGCGCTCGAAGCGGAGCGCCGGGCGGGCAGGGCGCCCGGACCGGACCTCCCCTCGCTGGCCCGCGCCTACCCCTGGATCCCGCCCGTCAATCCGCTCACCGGCCGACCCTTCCGCATGGCGATCCAGCCGACGCGCCTCCTTCTCTTCCTCGACCCCCCCGACTCCCGCCACGCCGGGCTAGCGCTCGACGCCGAGACCGAGGCCGGCATGCAGGCGGAAGGGGAGCTATGGATCGTCCCCCGCTGGGACGTCGAGCGCTGAGGGAATGCGCCGTGCAAGGGCCTCTCCGCCCAAGCGAGGCCGCGCTGGCCGGCTTCCGTACGATCAAGGGCCTCCACGAGGGGAATCTGGAGAGCGATGATGACGATCGAACGGGCCCTTCGGGCGATTGCCGGCTTCTTCGTGCTGTTGAGCGTGGTGCTGGGGTACTTCGTGACGCCCTGGTTCTTCGCCTTCACGGCGTTCGTCGGGCTGAACCTGTTCCAGAGCGCGTTCACGAATTGGTGCCCGATGATGAGCATCCTGGCGAAGCTCGGCGTGCCGCGTGCCGCCGGGTCCCCGCGCTGACGCGCCGTCCGCCCAACCCCGTGGGGCGCCGCCCTCGGTGCCGAGCATGACGCCGCAGCGGATCCGGGGGCTTGCCCACGCCCTGCTGACCTCGGTGCTGTGGGGAACCGTCCCCGTCGCGGGCAAGGTCGCGCTCGGGGGCATGTCGGCGCCGCTCCTCTCGGCGCTCCGGCTCGCGGTGGCCGCCTTGCTGCTCCGACTCCTCCTCGCGCGGCGACGAGCCCCCGTGCCGTCGCGGCCGCCGCCGCTCCTTCTCCTGGCTGCCTTCGGGCTGGGGGCGAACTACGTCGCGTACATGGCCGGCCTCCAGTACGCCGGCGCCGGAACGGCCCAGGTGCTGATCCAGACCGCGCCCGTCTTCCTGCTGCTGATGGGGGTGTTCTCTCTCGGCGAGCGTCTGGGGCCCGCGGAGATCGTCGGCGCCGCGGTCGCCTTCCTCGGGGTGCTGCTCGTCTCGTGGCGGGAGGCCTCGACCACGGGCGGCCTGCTCGGCATCTCGCTGATCCTGGTCGCGGCGCTCGCCTGGGCCGTCTACGCCGTCGCGCAGAAGATCGCGGGGAGGACGCTCCACTCCGGCGGCGCGACCTTCTGGGTGTTCCTTCTCGCCTCGCTCTTCAACGTCCCGGGGGCCGCCGTGGCCGCGCCGCGGACCCTTGACCTCGTCGCGCTCCTCGCCGTCGCCTACCTGTGCCTCAACACCTTCGTGGCGTACTGGTCGTTTGCGGAGAGCCTCCGCCACATCCCGGCGAGCACGGCGGCGGTGATCGCCACGCTGGGACCGGCCGTCACCTTCTCGCTCCTGGCGGTGACGAACGCGATGCACCAGGACCGCGTCCCGCACGAGCCGATCACGCTGGTGAAGGTCGCGGGCGCCCTCCTGGTCGTGGGGGGCGTGATCGCGACCGTCCGGGCCCATGCGTCCTCCCCGGACGTCGCGTAGCCTCTGCCCGATGGAGGTCCCCGAGTCCCTCTGCGAACTCGTCGGCGCGGAGCATTCCGTCGGCGGGGTCGCCCACACGCTCCACCTCGCCGTCGCCGAACTCCACCCGCCCGCGGCGGGCGCGCTCCACGTGACGTGCGCCGACGAGAGCGAGCTCGAGTGCGCGGCGGCCTTCCGGCGCGGCTTCGCCCAGTACGTCCTGCCCACCCTCAAGTTCGGCCACCAGGCGCCGATGCGCATCGCCAACCTGGGCGGCCGCTACGAGTGGGGGGCGATCCGCATCGCGGAGAACCACTACGCGACCGAGGCCGGACGAAGCGACTGGCTCCTCATGCTGGTCAAGCTGAACGCCCACGTGGGGCGATTCGCTTCGGACGACGGGGCCCGCTACGGCTGGCTCCACCGATACGAGGCGGAGTCCACCTGCTGCGGCGCGCTCCACGCGCTCCTCGACGGCGCGCACCTCCCGGTAGTGGACGAGCTACGGCGGACGTTCTCCTCCGACGGACACGATCGCGTCGGCCTGCTCCTCGACGAGTCGCGCATCCCCCCCGCCCGCCGCGCGCTCGACGCGGCGATCGTCTCCGCCCGCCTCCAGGCCGACACCGTGGTCCGGGACGTGCTGGACCACGTCCCCGAGGCCCGCGTTCTCTGGATCGTCGTCTCCGCGGTCACCGTGAACCAGGCGGGGCCGGACGGGGAGGTCGTGGTGGGGGTGCACCTCATCGACAGGCGCGAGGGCCTGCCCGCGCCCCGGTACGTGGGCCTCGGCGACGACCCGCGGGCGTGGGTCTTCGCCGAGGCGGGAGCGCGGATCCGCGTGAGGGAGCCGGAGCGAGCGACGTAGGCGGGGGGGCCGGGAGGCACCGGACATCCGGCGCGGGCCACCCATGGAGTCCTCGGATGGAGCCAGGCTCCGGAGTGCGGAAGGTACGTTCGGGAGCCTGGCTTTGTAGGGACGTGGCTCCGTACGGACGGGTCAGAGGACGAGGACCTCCATGCGGTGGTTCGCGTCGGGGTTCTGGGGCGAGGGGCCCTGGGTGAGGAGGGCGAGGGGTCCCTCGACGCCGTGACGGGCGAGCCAGTCGCGGGCGAACGCTTTCCAGTCGTGGGGCTCGCGTTCCACGTACTCGGGGTGGACGCCGTAGGAGAAGAGGAGCGCGCGGATCGTCTTCATCTCCGTGCTGACGGCCGTGACCCACACGGGAAGGCGGAAGCGGTTGATGCTCCTCGCCGTCGCGCCGCTCATCGTGGGGACGAAGAGCGCCGCGGGTTTCCCCCAGTCCACGGAGCGCACGACGCTCAGCGCCACGAGGTCGCCTGCGGCGGGCCTCCCGCGCGCCCTCACCTCCGCGTAGATCGCGTCCTTCGAGCGGTGTTCCAACCGCGGCTCCGTCGTCTCCGCGATCGCCGCGAGCATCTTCACGCTGGGCACGGGATAGAGCCCGATGGCCGACTCGCCGGAGAGCATCACGGCGTCCGTCCCGTCCAGGATGGCGTTCGCGACATCGGTCGCCTCCGCGCGGGTCGGGCGCCGGCTGTACGTCATCGACTCCAGCATCTGCGTCGCCGTGATGACCGGCTTCCCGGCGATGTTCGAACGGTGGATCAGGTCCTTCTGGACCCAGGCGATCTCCTCGATCGGGATCTCCACGCCGAGGTCGCCCCGCGCCACCATGACGCCGTCGGCGGCCTCGAGGATCTCGTCGAACCGGTCGAGCGCCCGGCTCCGCTCGATCTTGGCGAACACGAACGGGTCGTGACCCAGGGACCGCGCCGCGTCCCGGACGGCCTGGACGTCCTCCGGGCCCTCGACGAAGGACTGGCTGACGGCGTCCACCCCCTTCTCCAGCGCGAACCGCAGACACTCGGCGTCACGCGGCGTGAAGGCCGACGTACCCAGGCGGATCCCGGGGAGGTTGAGGCCCTTCTTCGAACGGAGCTCGCCGCCGACCACCACCTCGCAGCGGACCTCCGAGCCCTCGACGCTTCCCACCGACAGCTGCACGAATCCGTCGTTCAGGAAGATCGTGTCGCCGGGGTGGACCACCTCGGGAAGACGCTTGAACGAGACCGACATCCGCTTCGCGTCGCCCACGAGGTCGTCCGTCGTGAGCACGAGGCTGTCGCCCGGTGCCACCTCCACCGGTTCGTCGGCGAGCTCCCCGATCCGGATCTTGGGGCCGGGCATGTCGGCCATGATCGCCAGCGGCTGCCGCGCCTCCTCGGCCGCCGCCCGGAGACTCTCGATGCGCCGGCCGTGCGCGTCGAAGTCGGCGTGCGAGAAGTTGAGCCGGGCCACGTTCATGCCCGCCTCGATCAGGCGGCGCTGCACGCTCCGCTCGTTCGAGGCCGGGCCGATCGTGCAGACGATCCGGGTTCGATGCCGGGTGAGGGCCATCGCCGCCTCCGTGTCGGGTTCGCGTCCCAGCGTGCCCGACGAGCCGGGCTCCAGCTATCGCCCTTCCAGCCAGTCGCGCCCGGCGAGGAACCGCTTCGGAAGCTCGGCCTCCGGAGACCCCGGTTCGGGCTCGTGCCGGTAGCGCCACGCGACCTCCGGCGGCAGCGAGGCCAGGACCGACTCGACCCGCCGCCCCGACTGCAGGCCGTACCGCGTCCCGCGGTCGTAGAGGAGGTTGAACTCCACGTACCGGCCCCGGCGCACGAGTTGGAAGGCGCGCTCGCGCTCCCCGTGCGGGGTGTCCTTCCGCCGCTCCAGGATGGGCAGATACGCCGGCAGGAAGTGGTCGCCGACGCTCCTCACGAACGCGAACGTCCCTTCGAAGTCCCTTTCCCGGAGGTCGTCGAAGAACAGCCCGCCGACGCCGCGGGCTTCGCCGCGATGGGGGAGGAAGAAGTAGCGGTCGCACCACGCCTTGAAGCGCGGGTAGGCGTCGGCTCCGAGAGGGGTGCAGGCCGCGCGCGCCGTCTCGTGCCAGTGGACGGCGTCTTCCTCGAAGCCGTAGAAGGGCGTCAGGTCGAAGCCGCCGCCGAACCACCACACCGGGTCTGCATCGGCCGCCCCGGCGACGAAGCAGCGCAGGTTCATGTGGGTCGTCGGCGCGTAGGGGTTTCGCGGGTGGACGATCAGGGAGAGCGAGACGGCCTCGAAGGCCTTCCCCGCGAGCTCGGGCCGGCGCTCCGTCGCCGCCGCCGGCATCGCGGCGCCCTTGGTGTGGCTGAAGTTGACGGCCGCCTTCTCGACGACCGGCCCGCCCTCCAGGACCCGCGGGCGCGCGAGGCCCCCCGCCGGTTCCTCCCCACGATCCTCCCGGAACCGGCCGCCGTCGAGCGCGACGAGCGCGTCGCAGATCCGATCCTGGAGCGCCATCAGCCAGGCGCGGACGCCCTCGGGGTCGGGTCGGGACATGGCCCGAACGGTAGCACCCGCTCGGGGCAGGGAGCCCTGCGCGGGCGTACCCTCGCCTCGGGACCGGAGGACGCATGCACGAGTACGCCCTCGCGGACGCCGTGATCCGCGCCGCGCTCCAGACGGCCGAGCAGCAGGGTCTACGCCGCATCACTCGCGTCGTCGTGAAGATCGGCGAGCTCCAGCAGATCCGGGCGGACGTGTTCGAGGACGCCCTGAGGGAAGTGCTGCCGAGCGACGAGCCGCGGATCGATGGCATCGAAGTCGAGGTGCTCGAAGATCCCGCGCGCTTGTGCTGCCGCGTGTGCGGCCGCGTCTTCACGGCCCGGGAGGCCGCGGGCGACCGGACCGACGACGAGACCGAGGCGATCCACTTCGTCCCGGAGCTGGCGCACGCCTTCTTCTCGTGCCCCGGCTGCGCCAGCCCCGACTTCGAGGTCGAGGGCGGGCGGGGCGTTTCGCTCGAGGCCCTGGAGGGCGAGGTGGACGATGACGAGGGTGCGTGACGCCCGGGAGGCCGCGATCGACGCCCGGCTCGCGGGTGTCGAGACCATCCTCGCCGTGACCGGCGGGAAGGGCGGGATCGGGAAGAGCTTCGTCGCGGCCTCGCTCGCCCTCGCCGCGGCCGACGACGGGCTTCGCGCCGGCCTCCTCGACCTCGATCTCACGAGCCCGTCGGCGCACGTGATCCTCGGCTTCGAGACGCGCTTTCCCGCCGAGCCCTTCGGGATCGAGCCCCCGGAGCACGAGGGCGTCCGCACGATGTCCATCGCCCACTTCGCCAAGGACGCCGCCGCGCCGCTTCGCGGAGAGGACGTCACGAATGCCCTCGTGGAGTTGCTGGCGATCACCCGGTGGGGCGACCTCGACTTGCTGGTCATCGACATGCCGCCGGGCCTGGGCGACGCCGCGCTCGACGTGATCCGGCTCCTCGCCCGCGCGCGCTACGTGGTCGTCGCGACCGCATCGCCCGTCGCGCTCGCCTCCATCCGCCGCGCCGCCGCCCTCCTGCGGCGGCTCCGCGTCCCCGTTGCGGGCGTCCTCGAGAACATGCGCCGCCGCGAGAACGACGTGGTGGCCGATCTCGCCCGCTCGTACGATCTCCCCCTGCTCGGCCACGTCCCCTTCGACGACGACCTGGAAGACGCGTTCGGAGAGGCCGCCCGCCTCCGAGGGAGCCCGGCGTTCCGAGCCCTGTCCGCCATCCGCCGCGCCGCGCTCCGATAGCAGCCGTACGTTGGCGGGCGCACGGTGTCAGGACCGCCTCCGTGGTTCTCGACGGGCCCGCCCTTCCCGCCGGTTTCCTACGCGACCGCACGCGATTTCCTGGAGCAGCATGGCGCCGTCTTGGGGCCTGGCCGGAAACAAGTCTTGCAGGAGGCGAGTGGAAGAGGTGAGAGTTGTTGACGGACGGGCCTTTGCCCTCCGCCGCTCCCGGCGGATCTCGCGGCGACCTCGCCGCGCCCCGCCTCGCCTCGCCATGCGGCTGTCGCTCCCCGTCTGACTATCGAAGCCCGGTTTCTTTGTTCGACATTCGGCCGCGTAGGCGCCCACTCGACGGGCGGTCCCGTTCCCCAGGGGGCCGCAGGTGGGAGAACGCCCCGGGGACCGCGGCGCGCCCGTCGGAGTGCGCGGGCGACGCCCATGGCGTCAGGGAAGGCCGATCATCGGACGTCAGGCGGAGCGGGCGTTGCGGGATGTCGCCCGCGGGGGTGGCGAGGAGTCCCGGCAGTCCCGCCGGTCGCCAAACAGGGCACACCGCGCGATGCCGCGGCTCATCCCCGGGTGCCTGGGACCGGGAGCAGCCGCCCGAGCGCGCGGAGCCATCGCGGCCTCACCCGTACCTCGCCCGGGAGGCCCCGGTGGTCGCGCGAATCTCGAACAAAGAAACCGGGCTCCGTACCCAGGGAGGCCCCGGTGGTCGCGCGAATCTCGAACAAAGAAACCGGGCTCCGTACCGGGCGGGATCGCGGGTCCCTTCGGCGCCTTGTGCTACCCCGAGGCGGCGATGGCGCTCTCGATCGCGCGGGTGACGGCGGGGTGGGGCTCGCGGACCAGGCGTTCGCGGAGGTAGGGGACGAGGTCCTGGCGGCCGAGGGCGCCGAGGCCTTCGGCGGCCGCGCGGCGGACGGGGTCGCTTCCGTGCTCGATGCCCCCGAGGAGGCGGGCGACGGCGCCTTCGGCCGGGGCGCGGCCGATGAAGCGGTAGGTGTCCACCCAGACGGAGCGGCCGGCGGCCTCGCGCTCGGTGGCGTAGCCGATCAGCATGCGGGAGAGCTCGGTGTCGGCGTGGTCGAGCGCGCCGAAGAGCCGCCAGGCGGGGAGGTCCATGAAGGCCAGCTTGAGGACCATGCGGCGGAAGTCGTCGGCGTCGAAGGCGGCGGGCCCGTCCAGCGCGCGGACGACGAGGTTGCTGTCGAGCGCGCCCGCCTCCACGTGGACGGCCGTGTTCGTGCGCTGCACCTCCCCGAGGAGCCGGATCGTGCCGGGGCCGACGGGCCGGAGCGCCAGGCTTCGGAGCACGATGGTGCGTTCCTCCATGTCGCCGTGGAGGTAGAGGTCCACGACCACGTCGTCGGGGGCGTCCGCGTCGGCCAGGAGCAGCGCGCCGGCGGCGTCGCACGCGCGCCAGACCGCGAGGTCCACGTCGAGGTCGCGCTCCCGGACGCGCTTGGCGTCGAGGGGCTTTCGCCCGAGCCGCCGCGAGAGCTGCGGGAGGAGGACGGCGAGGCGGTCGGGTCCGCGTGCGCGGATCTCGCCGCGGGCTCCCTCCAGGAAGGAGCGCGCCGAGCCATCGAGGATCCCCTGGAGCGGCGTCAGGAGGTCGATCATCGTCCTCACATCCGATCCGGGTCCTGGCCGCGGAGCGGCGAGTTCCCGTCCCAGGTCTCGCGGAGGTTGGACGCCGCGGGGTGGTCGAGAGCGGCCCGGTCGATGCGTCCGCTCTGGGCGAAGAAGTCCACCGGGTTGTGCCATACCAGCTTCTCGATGTCGGCCTCCGGAACGTGGGCCTGCTGCAGCTTGATCACGGTCCGCGGGATCATCAAGGGGTCGCTGACGCCCCAGTCGGCCGCGCTGTTCACGATCATCCTCTCGACGCCGTGCTCCTGGACGATCGCGACCATCCGGTGCGGGTCCATCTTCGTGTTCGGGTAGACGGAGAAGCCGGACCAGCATCCCAGGTCCCCCGTGATCTTGATCGTCTCCTCGTTCCCGTGGTCGAGGAGCACCTTCTCCATGGGGAAGCCCATGTCTTCGATCACCCGGATCGAGCGCTCGAAGCCGCGGACCTTGTTGCGGTGGGGGGTGTGGACGAGGAGCGGCAGGCCGTGCTCGGCCGCCATCTGGATCTGGGCGCGGAAGCAACGCTCCTCCGTGTCGGTCTGGTCGTCGAAGCCGATCTCGCCGACGCCCACGACCGTGTCCTTCTCCAGGTAGCGCGGGAGGACCTCCAGGACCCCGTCGTTGACACGGTCGTCGTTGGCCTCGCGGGGGTTCAGGGACATCGTGCAGAAGTGGTGGATGCCCCACTGCGCGGCGCGGAAGCGCTCCCAGCCGAGGATCGTGTCGAAGTAGTCGATGAAGGACCCCACGTGCGTCCGGTTCTGGCCCAGCCAGAACGCCGGTTCGAGCACCGCCCGGATGCCCGTCAGCGCCATCCGTTCGTAGTCGTCGGTGACGCGGCTGAACATGTGGATGTGGGGCTCGAAGATCTTCATGGGCGGGGCCGTTCGTCGGGGGCGGACGTCGAAACGGCTCATCATGGACCGGCAAGCGCCCCACGTCCCCCAACGAGGGGGGCGCCGACCGGGTTCGGAAGGCGGGGTGACGAGGGGGCGACCCGACGGTAGCGTGTCGGAATGGAGGGATTTCCCATGGCGTCGATCGGCGAGAGGAATCTGCTCGTCAAGGGCGGGCGGGTGGTCACCGCGGAGCGCGTGGACGCCGCGGACGTCCGCATCCGGGACGGCCGGATCGAGACGGTGGCCGAGGGCCTCGACGCGCGGGCGGACGAGGCGGTGCTCGACGCCGCGGGCCTGCTCGTGTTCCCCGGGCTGATCGATCCCCAGGTCCACTTCCGCGAGCCCGGCCAGCCGCAGAAGGAGGACCTGGCGTCGGGGTCGCTCGCCGCCGTCGCCGGCGGGGTGACCTCCTTCATGGAGATGCCCAACACGCACCCGCCGACGACGGACCCCGAGCGGCTCCGGGACAAGTTCCAGCGCGCCGTCGGGCGCGTCTACGCCGACCACGCCTTCTTCCTGGGCGCGACGGCGGAGAACGCGGACCGCCTCGGCGAGTGGGAGCAGGCGCCGGGCTGCGCCGGGGTGAAGATCTTCATGGGATCGTCCACGGGCAACCTCCTCGTCCCCGACGACGAGACGCTCGAGCGGGTCCTCAGGAGCGGCGAGCGCCGCGTCGCCGTCCACTCCGAGCACGAGCCCCGGCTGCGAGAACGGTACGCGGCGATCGACCCTCATACGCCCGTATGCCGCCATCCCGACGTCCGCGACGTGAAGACGGCGCTCGTCGCGACCACGCGGTTGCTCGACCTCGTCGAGAAGACGCGCCGTCCCGTCCACGTGCTCCACATCTCCACCGCGGAAGAGATCGCGCTGTTTCGCGAACGCGACCTCGGCGAGCTCGTCACCACCGAGGTCACGCCGAACCACCTGTTCCTCCAGGCGCCCGACTGCTACGAGCGGTGGGGGAGCCTCGTGCAGATGAACCCGCCGGTGCGCGACGTCCGCCACCAGGATGCGCTTCGCCAAGCGCTCGTCGACGGCGTCCTCACGTGCATCGGCAGCGACCACGCGCCCCACACGCTCGCCGAGAAGGCCCGCCCCTACCCGGAGAGCCCGTCGGGCATCCCCGGCGTGCAGACGATCCTGCCGCTGCTCCTGACGGCCGTGCGGGAAGGATGGCTGTCGCTGTCCGACGTCTGCCGCGTGACCACCGAAGCACCCGCGCGCGTCTACGGCCTTGCGAACAAGGGGAGCCTCGACTCCGGAGGCGACGGCGACCTCGTGCTCGTCGATCCCGACATCGCCCTGCCGCTTCGCCTGGGGACCCTCCGGTCGCGCGCGGGCTACAGCCCCTACGTCGGGATGCTGCTGGCCGGATGGCCCGTGACGACCGTGCTTCGCGGCCGCGTCGTGTACCGGGACGGCGCCGAGGAGGGCCCGCCGGACGGGCGCCCCCTCGCGTTCGGGACGGCCGTCGGTCGAAGGTCCCGAGCCTCGGGCTGACCGACCCCGCGCGCGTACGATGGCCGGGTGGCCATCCCCTGCCCCTGGTGCGGCGCCGAGGTCGACATCACCCTCTCCTCGTTCGGGGTCGCCGTCGATTGTCCGTGCGGGCGTCGCGCCGAGGAACTCCGCCGCCGGGCGGACGCCCTCACCTGGACGCTGCTCTACGGCGACCTCTCCGCCATCGACGTCGACCTCGCGATCGAGCGGCTCCGCGACCACGTCCGCACCCATCTCCCCGATCGCCTCGACCTCTTCGAGATGGTCTGGGTCGCCCGGTGGCGGCGGCTCCGGGAGCAGGGCTGGAGTCGCGAACGCCCGGCCTGGTGACGGGTCGTCGGCCGGCGGCACTCCATTTCCGGGCCCGATCCGGTCGATGGGGCCGGGGACCGTGTGACGGAGAGGCCGTGGAAGAACGCCGGCGTGTCTACCCCCCGAACCGTGAGAGCCGCGAGGCCGCGAGGGTCGCCTGCGCCGTGCCCGTGGCGATCGTCTCCCCCGCCCACTGGCCCGAGGCCCGGGTGCTGGACCTCAGCCGCACCGGCATCCGGCTGGGCGTCACCGTCCAGGACCGTCAGAAGGGCCTGGAATTCGGCCTGGAACGACTGGCCGAGATGATGCGGACGCAGCTCGCCGTCAACCTGATCGTCGAGCTGGGGCCCGAGGCGCGGGGGAATCGCATCCGGCGCGGCCTGAGGGTCGTCCGGATGGGGCCCTTCCGCGAGGAGGAGGGGTGCCTCGAACTCGGCTGCGAGCTGCTCCCGCCTCTCGACGAGGCCGAGGTCGAGGCCCTCGGCCTGGCGCTGCCGTTGCCCGGGGAGTCCGCCGACGGGGCCCTCGCCCGCCGCGACCTCCGCGGACGGGAGCCTCGCGAGCCCGACGCCAAGCGGCCCCCGGGGCTCCGGGGCACGGTCCGCCAGCACGACCCCGCCCTGGACTGGGAGGAGGTCACCCGCGTCCCGCGCCCCGGTTCGGGCGTGCGGGCCGCCGGGCGCCTCGCCGCGGCGTTGGAGAGTCGCCATCACAAGGCGCCGGCGCTGTCCGGCCGTCCGCTCGAGTTCTCCCCCGACGGCGGCTACCTGTGGGTGGACGTCGGCGACACGAACGAGTTCTTCCCCCACGACGCCCCGATCGCCGACCGCGTCCTCGCTTTCGCGCGCCACTGGGGCCAGGCGCTCGAACTGTCCATCGCGGACGGCGTGGACGACGTCTGGAGCGGCCCGATCCGGGTGGTGAGCGTCGGGATCCTCCCGGAGGTCCCGGGACGTCTGATCCTCGGGTTCCGCCACCGCCGGCCGCTCGAACCGTGGGCGCGCAAGGCCCTGGGCGTCCCCTCCGAGATGTCCGTGCGCTGAGGCGCCCGCGGGAGGCACCGCGCCCCGGACACGGCAGGGCGAAGGCCCCGGGTCGGCCGCGGCGTGCAACCCTCGTCCCGTCGGGGACGTCCGCTTCCCGTAGACCGCGGGAGGGCGCACGAACGCCCGCCCGAGTTTCCGGAGGAATCCCGCATGACGACGGTCCGCCTTGCGCTCGCCCTCACTCTCGCCCCGCTCTTCCTCGCCCTGGGGGTCCTCGCGGCGCGGGCGGCGCCCGCCACCTACACGATCGACCCCAACCACTCGACGATCCTCTTCCGCGTGAAGCACGCGGACCTCGCCTTCGTCTACGGCCGCTTCAACGACTTCGGCGGGACGCTCACGGTCGACGGCGAGAAGCCGGGCGCCTCGACCGTCGAGGTCACCGTCCAGATGAAGAGCGTGGACACGGGTGTCGAGAAGCGGGACCAGCACCTGAGGAGCCCCGACTTCTTCGACGTGAACCAGTTCCCGACGATGACCTTCCGGAGCACGTCGGTGGCGAAGCACGGCGAGGACGAGATGGACGTGACCGGCAACCTCACGCTCCACGGCGTGACGAAGCCCCTGACCATCCGGATGAAGAAGACGGGCGAGGGCCCCGGCCCGCACGGCGAACCGAAGATCGGCTTCGAGGGGTCCACGAGCCTGAGCCGTGCCGCGTACGGCATCGACAAGATGCAGAAGGGCATCGGCGACACGATCGGGATCACGATATCGGTGGAAGCGGCGCGCCAGTAGCCGATCGCCTCGGCCTTGTCCCTTCCCGTCGAGGTACTCCCCGGCGTCCTCGCAAGCGGCCTCGCGGCCGGCGTCCTCTTTCTCGCCGGCACGCTCGTCCCGCACGAACCGACCGCCGTCGGCGCGCGCCTCGCCCCGGCGGTGGCCGTCGCCATGGCCTTCTCTCTCGGTTTCCTCCTCGTCCACCGGCACTGGCCGTCGTTCCCGCTCGCGCCATCGACGTCCGCGTTCGAGTGGGTGGCCTGGTTCGCGGTGGGCGGTCTCGCCTTCGGCGCGGCGGAGGTCGTGGGTCCGCTGCCGCCCGCGTTCCGGTTCGGACTGCGGTTCACGGCCGCTCTCGCCGCGTCCTGGTTGATCCTCGCGCCCCACGCGGTGATGGCTCCGGCGACGCGTTGGACGGCGACGCTTGTCGCGGCGGCGGGAACCACCCTGCTCTGGACCGTCGCCGCCGCGCGCCGTGGCGACGGTCCTCTCCTGCCCTTGCTCCCCGTCGCCATCGCCGCCGGCGTGGCGGCCGTCTGCTTCGCCATGACGTCGGGGTCGATCGCCCTCGGCCTGACCACCGCGAACCTCGCCGTCGCGCTTCTCGTCGTCTCCCTGCTCGCGGTCGCAACCGGGCGGCGGCCGGGCTTCGATGCGGCGGCCGCTGTGGCGGCGCCCGTCTTCGGCACGCTGGTCCTCGCGGCGTGGGCCTACCTCAACTACGAGGACCGGACCTTCCTCCCCACGCCGTCGGCGCTCCTCTTCCTCCTCGCGCCCGCGGCGGGCATCACCGCGGAGGCGCGTCGGCTGCCCAGGGGAGACCGGGCGTCGGCGACCCTGCTCGGCGCGGGCGTCACCCTCCTCTTCGTCGCACTGGCCTGGTGGATCGCGGGCCGCCACGCCCCGCCGCCGCTACCCTGAGGCGCGTGCAAGAGGAACGCTCCTCCTCCTCGACGCGCGCCACGATCGTGCTGCCGCTCCTCGTCGTCGCGGCGTGCATCCTCTTCGTGGCGCTGCTGCGCGCGGGGCGGGGCGGCGACGACGCCGAGACCGTCCACCGCGAGACGGAGGGACCCGTGGCGGGCGATGCGGGCCGCCGCCTCGCGGGGAGCCTGCGCGAGGCCGCGCGCCCGGCGCCCGGGGGCGACGGAGGGGCGACGCGCGATCCGCCCGTCTGGAAGCCGGTGGTGCCCGAGGGCGACACCCGCTTCCAGAGGCGGCTCTCGCTCGGAGACGGGCTGCCTCGCCTCGCGCACGTTCTCGAGGAGGCGCCCGAAGAGGCGCCGGCCGTCGGGCGGAACCTGGCCCAGGCGTGGGACGCCCTGCTGCCGTTCCACGACGGGCTGTCGAACCTCGACCCCGTGAGGCTCGCGAACCAGGGGGCCTTCGCCTCCGAGGTGCTGCGCTACCTCGCCCACCTCCCGTTGGACCGCGGCACGTTCCGTCTCCACGCCGTCCCGGAGGTGGAAGATGCGTTCGGCCGCGGCGCCCTGCTTCGCGTGTGGACCACGGAGGCGTCCTTCGACGCCTCTGCACTCGCGCGCGCACACGCGCTTCTCGGACGCCTTCTCGCCGTCGCCGGCGGAGCGGACGAAGCGGGCTTCGACGTGGTCGCCGCCCCGGACCGCGGCGAGGGCCTCTTCCACGTCGTGCCGCGGTTTCCCTTCCCCGTGGCGGGATACTACGCCTTGAAGGACGACTTCTGCGTGATCGGCACGCGCTACGACGCGGCGTTCCTCCCTCTCCTGCTCGACCACGAGCTGGTTCACGCGTGGCAGGCGCGCCACGTCGGGCCGTGGGCGTCGCGCGCGCTGGAGGAGGGGATCGCGGAGTACCTCGGGGGGTGGACGCCCGCGGACCCGCGGCTCCAGGTGCCGACCGAACGCCTTCGCGACAACTTCGCTGCGCTGCGGGCCCTCCTCGGCCGCATGGACCGCGCGGGGCTCGGGACGCGAGGCATCCGGCCCGCGGCGTTGGTGCGGCTCGACCCCCTGTCGTTCTACGCCCTCGGCCACTTCGGCTACCTCCTCGCCCAGGCGCTGATCGCCTACGTCGGCCCGGACACGCTGGAGACCGCGCTGACCCTCCGCTCCGAGGACGAGCTCGCCCGCGCCGTCTCCGAGGTCCCGTGGGCGGACTTCCTCGCCTTCCTCGGTCGCGAGGCCGCCTCCGGGGACGCCGGCCGGGTCTCGATCGTGGGGGATCGCTCCGGGGCCGAAGCGATGACGACCGCGGGGAAGGCGTCGTACCGGGGACTCGCCGCCGCGCTGAGCCGCGTGGGCGTACGGTTCCCCGCGTCCTGGAAGGACAGGGATCTCGTGTCCTTCACGCGCGCGCTGCCCGAGCTCGCGAACAACGACGCCGCCGACGTCTCCGCCGTGTTCGCGGCGATCCTCGCCGGGGCGATGCCGCCGCGGATCGCCATCGACGGCACGCAGGCGCTTCGCGGCGCGTTCCACCTCGCGGCTCCGGGCGGCGAGGGCCCTGGCGGACTCTCGCTCGAACGCCTCGACCAGGGCGATCGCCTGGGCTTCGCGACGGCGTTCGTGGAGGAGGTGGACCGTCTCCTGGGCCGTGCGTTGCCGACCGTCACCGTCGTGCGCGACGGGCGGGGCACGGCGGCGTGGCCGATCGAGCCCGCCGGCGAGTCCTTCAGCGCGTGGACGCTCCGGTCGGCGCTGGGCGACGACCGCCGCCCGCTCGTGCTCCTGGTGGCGTCGAAGGACGCGCTGAGGGACGCGCTCGCCTCGGCGCTTTCCGGGCAGGCGGAAGAGACCGTGCCGCCCGGGGACCCGCGCGTGGACGCCGCGTTGGCGCCCGTCCTCGCCGGCCGGTTCCAGGAGGGCGACGTCCTCCCCTCCGGCGTGCTCGTCGTGGACCTCGCCGACGGTCAGGGCGACGCCTGGGCGATCGCGCAAGCGTTCCACCTCCGCCTCGAGGGCCGCGGCGTCGCGTACTGGAATCCGCAGCAACCCCTGCGGTGACGCGTCCCCGCCGCCGACCCCTCGGCGGCGGGGTATCACCCCGTGCGTTCGAGGGAGGACGACCGGGTGGCCGAGCCGCCGACCAGGGACCGGCCCAAGGCGGTCATCGCCTGGGCGCTCTACGACTTCGGAAGCTCCGCCTTCACCACGTTGGTCGTCACGTTCGTCTACGCGACGTGGTTCACGAAGGGGTTCGTGGGCGACGAGGTCCACGGGACCGCGCTCTGGTCCAGGGCGGTCGCCGCGACCGGGATCCTCGTGGCCCTGGCCTCGCCGATCCTGGGCGCCATGGCCGACCGCGGCGGCCACCGCAAGCGCTACCTCTTCCTGTTCAGTGCGCTATGCGTCCTCGGCACCGTGGCGCTCTACCCCATCCAGCCGCCGATGGCCACGTTGGCGCTGGTGGTCTTCGTCCTCGCGAACGCCTCGTTCGAGATTGCCACGGTCTTCTACAACGCTTTCCTCCCCGACATCGCGAGTCCGGCACGGGTCGGACGGATCTCGGGCTTCGGCTGGGGACTCGGCTACGTCGGCGGGATTCTCGCGCTCGTGCTGGCGCTGGTCCTGTTCATCCAGACGAAGACCCCGCCCTTCGGTCTCGACGCCTCGACCGACGCGCCCATCCGTGCCACCAACTTCCTCGTCGCCGCCTGGTACGCCCTCTTCGCGATTCCCCTCTTCCTCTTCGTCCGGGAAGATCGCTCGCGGGCCAGCCCGCCCGGCACGCGCCTGGTCCCCGCGGCCATGAGGCAGCTCCGCGACTCCTGGCACGAGGTCAGGAAGTACCGCCAGCTCGTCCGGTTCCTCGTGGCGCGTCTCGTCTTCAACGACGGCCTCATCACCGTCTTCAACTTCGGAGGGATCTACGCCCGCGGCACCTTCGGCTTCGACACGGCGAAGCTGATCCAATTCGGGATTCTCCTGAACGTCACGGCGGCGCTGGGGGCCATCGCCTTCGGGTGGGTCGACGACAAGCTCGGCGGCAAGCGCACCATCGCGATCACGCTCGTCTGTTTGATCCTGACGACCCTGGGCGCGCTCCTCACCACGAGCGAGACCGTCTTCTGGGTGTGCGGCGCGCTTCTGGGGATCTTCGTGGGACCGAACCAGGCGGCGAGCCGCTCCCTCATGGGCCGTTTCGTCCCCGCGGACAAGGAGAACGAGTTCTTCGGCTTCTTCGCCTTCTCCGGCAAGGCCACGGCGTTCCTGGGCCCCATTCTCCTCGGTCTGGTCACCACGCTCTTCGCCTCCCAGCGCGCCGGCTTCTCCGTCGTGCTGGTCTTCTTCCTCGTCGGCCTGCTGCTCCTCCTCCCCGTGAACGAGACCGAAGGCCGACGCGCCGCGCTGGGCGAGGATCCGGCGCACTGACGCAGGGCGGGAGATCGGCTCGGCGTCGATGACCTCCGGGGGCTTGCCGGGCGCGGCGCGGGCTGCGACCATGGCGCGGGTCCGGTGCGGAGGAAGCCCATGGCCACGGCGACAGACATCAAGCACTCGGGGGGATGGCTCGTCGCGCTCGGGGCCGTCACGATCCTGGCGGGGATGGTCGCCGTCGCGCTTCCCTTGGCGGCGGGCGTCACGTTCGCCTGGTTCGTCGGCGTCGTCCTGCTCGTCGTGGGCATCCTCCAATTCGTCGGCGCGTGGCGCGCGCGGGCGTGGGGCGGGCAGACGGCGGACCTCGTCGGCGGCGTGCTCTACGTCGTCGCCGGCATCCTCGCCGTGGCCTTCCCGATGGCGATGCTGGCCGTCCTGGCCTTGGCGATCGCGATCTTCCTGATGCTGCGCGGCGCCTACCAGACGTGGGCGGCGCTTCGCATCAAGCCGGCCAGGGGGTGGGGCTGGTTGCTCTTCGGCGGCGTGCTTGCGCTCGTGCTGGGGCTCCTGTTGCTCCTCGGATGGCCGGACAAGACCGTCTGGGTGATCGGGCTCTTCGTCGGGATCGAGCTGATCTTCACCGGCTGGACCTACGCCTTCCTCGGCGTCGGCATCCGGGGAATCGGGTCGGAGATGGAGGATGCCGCCGCCGGGGGAGATGGAGACAGCGGGTCGGCCTGACGTCCAGCGGGGGGCCGCGTCAGCTCTTGCCCTTGCTCCGCGGCCGCTTCACGACCCAGAGGATGAAGGGGAAGACGAAGGATCCGCGATGGCGGCGACCGGTTGCTCGGCGGTGATGCGCACCTCGTCCAGGCCGAGGTGGATGCGGAAGCGCTTGAAGAGAAGGAGACCGATCAAGGCGCCGACGAGGCCGACGCCGAGGTTCTTTCACCTTCCGAAGCCCTTCTTGCGGCGTTGCAGGACGGCGCCCACGAGCGATCCCGCGAGCAGTCCGAGGATGATCCAGGTCACGATCTCCGACAGGTCCATGCGCGTCCGCGCGGTCCGGCGCGCCTATCTGGCCGCGGGCGGGAGCCCCTCGTCAGAGGCCCAGCGCCTCCTTCGCGCCGACCAGGTCGAGAACGGACGTGACCACGTAGGTCAGACCGGAGCCGACCATCACCCCCGAGGCCACGGCGAAGGCCAGGCCGGCGGCAGAGAGCGGTCTCCGTAGCTTCCAGAACTGGAGGACGAGGGCGCCGATCAGGAAGGGGATCGAGTAGAAGGCGGGGATGATGAACGCGATCCCGAACGCCAGCGCGCTGGGGAGGAAGGGCGCCGTCCGGGGGACGAACTTGCGGAGCAGGGGCACCGTCACGCCGAAGACGAGGCCGAAGAGGGCGCCCCACTGCGCGTAGGTCGGCAGGGCGCGAAGGCCCTCCGAGAGCACGTCGGCCATCGCCTTCCACGCGAAGGCCGCGGGCGCCGGGAAGTCCCCCTCGCCGAGCACCTGGCCGTGGGTGATGAGCAGGAAGATGGGCACGCAGAGCACCACGCCCGCGGCGATGCCCGCAAGTTGGGCGACGAACTGCTTCCGCGGCCACGCGCCCAGCAGGTAGCCCGTCTTGAGGTCCTGCATCATGTCGCCGGCCTGCGTCGCCCCGGCCCCGGTGATCCCCGCCGTCAGCACGTTGGCGACGGACTGCCCCGGAGCCAGTCCCGCGTAGACGAGCTGGGTCACCTTCCCCACGCCGCTGATCGGGTTGATGTCGGTCTCCCCGGCGGAGCGCGTCGAGATCGCCGCCAGCACGGTCGAGAGGAGGATCGCCACGAGCGTCAGGGTGGGTGCGATGTCGAAGATCAGCCAGACCGCGAGGATCGTGAACACCGTCGAGACGGCGAGGCCGCCCATCCACCAGAGCGGCGGGATCTGCGTGGCCGGGTCCCCGAGGTCCGGTGCGTCGCCGTCGCCGTTTCCACCCGTGCCGGCGGATCCCGGGCGGAACGTCTCCGCGATGGAGCGCCAGGACAGCGCGAGGTTCGTCAGGGCGTCGGCGATCATGATGGCCACGCCGGTCCAGAGGATCCACCCTCGTGCCCCCGTCTCGTAGCTCATCGTCGGCCCGTGGACCCACCCGCTGTGATTCACGATGGGGGCGAGGACGGCCCAGGCGACGATCGCCCCCGCGACGAGCGAGACGGACGTACGAAGTCCGACGAGAATGCCCGCCCCGAGCAGCATCGGATCGAGGTAGAGCGTGAAGGTGTAGCCCGCGGCCCACGCGAAGGCGCCGCCGGGAATCCACTCGTGGATCGGAGGCTCCTTCGCCTCCGGGACGAAGTACTGCAGGAGCACGACGACGGCGGCGATGACGGCCCACGTCAACAGCGCCCGCGCCTTGCGGATCGTCTCCACGCCGGAGCCGAACATCGCGACGATCGTGTGGGCCGTGGCCGTACCGGTCGGGAAGCGGAGCCGATCCTTGAGGATCATCTGCCGCCGCAAGGGCACGGCGAAGAACACGCCGAGCCACGCCACCGACCCGGCCCACAGCATCAGTTGCCACCAGGAGAGAGGCTTGCCCAGCATCGCGATCGCCGGGATCGGCGCGATCAGCCCCGCGGTCATCGCCATGGAGCCGGCCGCCGACGCCGTCGTCTGCGCGATGTTGGTCTCGAGCACGGTGAACGGCCGCTTCGGCGCGAGCGCCGAGAAGAAGGCGAAGGAGAGAATGGCCGCGATCAGCGACCCCCCGATGTTCCACCCCGTCTTCAGGCCGAAGTAGATGTTGATGACGATGACGACGGCGCCCAGGAGGGCCCCGATGCCGACGGCGCGCGGCGTCAGCTGGAGCTCGTCCTGCTGCGGTCGATAGATCGGTCCGTCGCTCTCCGCGTCGACCGCCGCGCGGTCGATGTGCGCCTTCGCCATGCGCTCGGCCCTCCCTGCCGCCGGATGGTAGCCGGGGCCGGCTCGGAGGCGGAGGGTCAGCGGGGGGGCGTGGGGGAGGGGGCGGCCTGGCCGGTCTCGCTGAGGAAACGGGCCTTCCTCAGCGCGATCACGTCCTCTCCGCGGGGGTAGGTCGGGTAGCGCTGGATGATCGGGTAGAGGTTCTGCGCACGGGCCGCCGGGGGCGCGTGCGTCGCGGCCTGGTGATAGGCGCCGGTGTGGCGTGCGAGGCTTCCGAGCGCTCGGTTCATGCCTCGGTGGTCGTAGACCACGTCCATCAGGAGGTAGACACCCTCGAGGTCGGCCCCGAATTCCGCGGCCTGGCCGTAGTCGTTCTCGACCGAGATGCGCGCCATCTCTCCCACGGCGTTCGTGAAGAGATCGACGAGCCGGTTGGTGATGTCCCGGTCCTTCATGCCGGCCGCCGCCGCGCCGATCTGCGTGACGGCCGACAGTTTCGCCTGGAACACCTTGCCCTGGCGGAGCGTCGTCTCGCCGTCCTTCCGTTTCACGTGGCCGAGCTCGTGGCAGAGGATGGCCGCGAGCTCCTCCTCGTCGCGGCACATCCTCACCGCGCCGCGCGTGACCATCACGAAGCCGCCCGGCCCGCTCAGGCCGTTGATCTCGTCCGTGTCGAGGACCTCGAAGAAGTAGCCGGCCGCGGTGGACGGGAGCCGCGTCGTGAGGCGGACCACGGCGTCGCCGACCCGCCGGACGTAGGCGCGGAGCGTCGGATCCGGTTCCACGCCGTACTTCGCGATCGCCTGCGCGGCGACGGCCCGTCCGAGGTAGTACTCCTGCTCGGGCGTGAAGTGGTCGCGGATCTGCTGGAAGACGGCGGGGAGCGTCTCGACGCCCGCTTCCGCGATGTCGCGGACCTTGCCGGGGATCTTGTCGCCGCCGGGGATGTGCCCGAGCAGTCCGCCGATGCCCCGCGGGGGACGCGCCGGCCGGCCGGAGGCGTGCTGCGCGGCGGCCGGCGTCGGCGGGGCCATCGGCGGCCGGAGGTAGTCCTGCTCGGGCCGGCCGAGCCGTCCCTCCAGGATGAAGGCGATCGTCTCGGCGGGCGGCATCGCCTGGGTCTCCTGGATCAGGCGATCCACGAGGGCGTACGCCGTCGCGAGGTTGGGATGCGCGCTGCGGTACTGGCGTTCCACCTCCGCGTTGAACTGGCGGCCCGCCACCGAGACGTCGTGCTGGCTGACCTTGTCGCTCGCGTCGCGGAGGTGCGCGGGGATCCGCGGGTTGGGCGCCAGGGCCTCGGGGGGGACGACCTCGGTCTTGCGGAGCCACCCTTCCTTCCGGCTGTCGTCGAGGGTCATCACCTTCAGCCAGTCCGTGTTCGCCTCGCGCACGAAGACCCGCGTGCCGCTCGCCAGCGTGGCGACGGCCGAGGAGAGGGTCTTCGGCGCGGAGCGAAGCGCCGTTCCCGCCGGCTGGTACACGGCGAGCGTGTCGCCCGGCTTGGCGGCGTCGGCGAGTCCCGCGAGCCCGAGAGCGAGCACGAGGAGGGCGAGAAGGGTCCGTCGAGCCATCGGGGGTCTCCCATCCGCGGAGGTTCGGGGCGCTTCGGCGCCGGAACCCTCCAGTGTAGGGGAGGCTCCGCCGAGGGGGGCGCCGTCCGCGGACACCCGACGTCCGGGTCACGGGACGAGGACGGCGGCCCCGGTCGTGGCCCCGCTCTCCAGCGCCTCCTGGGCCCGCCCGGCTTCCTCCAACGGCCAGCGGGCGCGGATCGCGACACGGATCCGGCCGGATTGGACGAGATCGAAGAGTGCGTCGGCGCTCGCGAGGAGTTCCTCGCGCGTCGAGATGTAGTCGAAGAGTGAAGGCCGCGTCAGGTAGCGGGAGCCGCGGCTCAGCCTCATCGGGTCGAACGGCTCCGGCTTCCCGGAGGCGTTTCCGAACGCGACCAGCGTCCCGCGCCGGGCGACGCAGGCGAGCGAGCCGTCGAAGGTGGCGCGCCCGATGGCGTCGTAGGCGACGGGCACGCCCCTTCCCTTCGTCACGTCCATCACGGCCTCGACGAAGTCCGTCTCGCCACGGACGACGACGTGCGCGCAGCCGTGCCGCCGCGCGATCGCCACCTTGTCGGGGCTCCCCACGGTGCCGATGACGGCCGCCCCGAGGTGCCGCAGCCACTGGCAGGCGAGGAGCCCGACGCCGCCGGCCGCCGAGTGGAAGAGCACCGGCATCCCGCGCTCCACACGGAACGTGCGTCGAACGAGGACCTCGGCGGTCATGCCCTTGAGGAGGCAGGCCGCCGCCGCCTCCTCCGAGATCCGTCCGGGAAGCGGCACCAGTCGCTCGGCGCGGACGACGCTCGCTTCGGCGTAGGTGCCGGGTCTGGCGGCGATCCACGCAACGCGCGTCCCCGGGGTGACCGTGCGCACGCCTTCCCCGACCGACTCCACCACGCCGGCGGCCTCCACGCCGAGGCCGTGCGGCAGCGCCGGCAGGGGGTAGAGGCCGCTGCGGTGGTAGACGTCGATGAAGTTCACGCCGACCGCCGTGTGGCGGACGAGCGCTTCGCCCGGGCCCGGTCTCTCCAGGCCGACGGGTTCGAAGGCGAGCACCTCGGGGCCGCCGGTCGCGTGGATCTGCTGGGCGAACACCTGCACGCGCGGAGGATAGCGAATCGTCGCTCGTCCTTCGATGCGCGCGTTCCCTCGGCCGTCCGGGAACCGCTGTCGGGGACCGTGTCCTTCGGCCCATCTCGGCCGCGCCGCGCCGGGCCAGCCCCCTGGCGCCCCGGTCCAGGGACGGTATCCTCGTCGTCGATGCTCGGCGACGCGAGAGGCGTCGCAACCCGCTTGCGGCTTCGTCGCCCCGGGGCTTCTCTCCGCATCCCGCGGGGGTCGTTCCCGGCCGGCACGACGAGGTCCTGCGGCGGCTCCCTGCGGAGCCTCTCGACCAAGCGGGCAGGAGCGCCCGGACCGGGCGCTCCTGCGCGGGGTCCGGGGGAAGCCGGGCCGCATCGGCCCCGCCGGTAACCTTCCGGGCGTTCTCCGTCAGAGGGTCTCGAGACGACCTCGCGGAGACGCACCATGGACGACCCCACCCCTCCCCGCCCCGACCCGCAGGCCGAGCGCGCCGCCCGGCTCTTCGCCGAGGGATTGGTCGGCCCCGGCCCCGGCCCTCGCCGCCCGCCGGCGCCGGAGGACCTGCAACCGCTCTTCCCCGGGCTGGAGATCCGGTCCGTCCTCGGCGTGGGCGGCATGGGCGTCGTCTACAAGGCGCGTCAGCCCCACCTCGACCGGCTCGTCGCCTTGAAGATCCTCTGGCGGGACCTCGCCGAGGATCCGACGTTCGCCGAACGCTTCGAGCGCGAGGCGCGTGCGCTGGCCCGCCTCGACCATCCCAACATCGTCCGCGTGTACGACTTCGGCCGCACCGACGGCGTCTGCTGGCTGCTCCTGGAGCACGTCGAAGGAGCCAACCTGCGCGAGGTGATGGCCGGCGGCAAGCTCTCTCCCGAGGAGGCGCTCGCGCTCGTGCCGCGGATCTGCGACGCGCTCCAGTACGCCCACGACGAGGGCGTCGTCCACCGCGACGTGAAGCCCGAGAACGTCCTGATCGACGAGAGGGGCCGCGTCAAGATCGCCGACTTCGGACTGGTGAAGCTCGTGGGCGCGGCGCCTGGCACCCCGACGCTCACGGGCACGAACCAGGTGATGGGGACGTGGCAGTACATGGCGCCCGAGCAGGTCCGCGCCCCGCAGGACGTGGACCACCGCGCCGACATCTTCAGCCTCGGCGTCGTCTTCTACGAGATGCTCACGGGAGAGCTACCGATGGGGCGGTTCGCCCCGCCGTCGGAGGCGGTATCGCTCGACCGCCGGATCGACGCCATCGTGATGAAGGCGCTGGAGCGCGAGCGGGAGCTCCGCTATCAGCACGCCTCGGAGATCGGAACCGACGTCGCGTCGATGGACGCGGGCGACGGAAGGGCCGTCGCCGCCGCGCCGGACGCGACGCCCGCCGAGGCCTCGCGGCACCCGACCCGTTGGCTGCTGCTCGCCGGACTCACGTTCCCGGCCGCGCTGATGGTGTCGATCCTCCTCGCCGTGCTCGCCAGCGAGAGCGGCCAGGGGACGATGCTGATCGCGCCGCTGCTGGGCCTCTCCTGGCTGCTCGCCGTCGTCTTCTCCGGCGTGGCGATCGCCCGGACGAGAGGCGGGGGGCGGATCGCCGCCGTCCTGATCCTCCTCGTGAACGTGTTCCTCCTTCCCTTGATCGCCATGAGCTGGCTCTACGCCGCGGGCGGCAGCCCGGAACCGCCGTCGTCCGGAATCTGGGGACCGGCGATCCGCCCCGCCAGTCCCGAGGTGGTGACCCTCGCGCACGGCGCAGAGCCGCCACGGGTCTTCGGTGCCCGCGGCGAGGGGGATGCGGACAGCACGGCGATCGGGATCCTCGAGACCTGGAACCGCTGGCAGCAGCTCGTCGCCGACGGGCGGCTCGAGCTGTCGGAGACCGACGACCTCCTTCCCCGCGGATTCCGGGCATGGGCCGCGGCGCTCCCGGTCGCCCGTCTCGAAGCGCTGCGCGCGCAGGGCCGCCTCGGCTTCGCCTTCCGGACGGAGGCCGACCTCGGCGTGGATCCCCAGCGGCTGCGCGTGCGGCAGATCCGGCTTTCGGAGGCTCCTGCGGTTCGCTCCGAGGATGTGCAAACGCCTCCCCTCACGGCGTGGGTCGAAGCCGCGCCGTCGTGGCCGGGGTCGCCCGTGGTGACGACCCGGATGGAGCGCGAGGAGCATCCCCGGCGATGGGTCTTCCAGGTCTCTCCCGGCAACACGCTGCTGCCCCCTTCGCCGCCCGCGGTCCCGCCTCCCGAACCGCCGGCCGGGGAGAAGGCCGACCGCTGAGCCCGCCCGGCGACCGCTCCCGTACGATGACGCCGTGGCCGGCGAAGCGCCTCCCTCCCCGCGATTCGTCCCCACGCGCTGGAGCCTCGTCGCCGCGGCCGCGTCGCGGGACGAGCGGTCGGGCGCCGCGCTCGAGGAGCTCTGCGGAGCGTACTGGTATCCCCTCTACGCCTTCGCGCGGCGCCGGGGCGCCTCGCCCGCCGACGCGGAGGACCTCGTGCAGTCGTTCTTCGCGCGCCTGCTCGAGAAGGAGTGGATCGCCGACGCGGACCGCGAGCGAGGACGCTTTCGCACGTTCCTCCTGACCGCGTTCCGCCACCACGCCTCCCACGTGCGGGAGCACGCGCGCGCCTCGAAGCGCGGCGGCGGGGTCGCGCCCCTGTCGCTGGACGACGCCGAGGCGCGCTACGGTCTGGAGCCGGCCGGGGGGCTCGCTCCGGAGGCGCTCTTCGAGCGGCGATACGCCCTCACGCTCCTGGAGCGCGCGTGGGAGCGCGTCGCGCGGCGCTACCGGAGCGGCGACGCGAGGAAGGCCGAGCGGTTCGAGGTGCTGCGGCCCCGGGTGGAGGGGGAGGCCGAAGGGACCTACCGGGACGCGGCCGACCGGCTCGGTCTGACGGAGACCGCCGTCAAGGTCGCCGTGTACCGTCTCCGCGGGCATCTCCGGGAGGCCCTGCGGACCGAGGTCGCGGACACGCTGGAAGATCCCCGCGAGGTGGACGACGAGATCCGGCGGCTGATGGCGGCGCTCGCCGCGAGGAACTGACGCGGCCGAGGATTCCGCGGGCGGCGAGAGCCCGCGACCTCGCCTCGTCGCGTACGCTCGCCGCTTCCGAGATGAACGCGAGGACAGGCATGTACATCGCCATGAATCGTTTCGGCGTGAACGAGGGTCGCGAGGGCGGCTTCGAGACGACGTGGGGGGAACGGAACCGCTACCTGGACGAGGTCGAGGGGTTCGTTTCCTTCAAGTTGCTCCGCGGCGAGACGGTCGACGGCGTCACGCCCTACATCTCGCACTCCACCTGGGAGAGCGAGGCGCGCTTCGTCGCCTGGACGAAGTCCGACGCCTTCCGGAAGGCCCACGCCGATGCCCGGTCCCCGGAGGGAACCCTCGCGGGCCCGCCCCGCTTCTCGGGATGGACGGTTCGCCTCGCGGAGGGCGCGAAGGCCTGAGGGAGGGGGGAAGGCCGCGTCAGGGCACGGCGGCGGCGATCTCTTCCACCGACGGGCGATCGACGAGGTTGCCGCCCACGCGGCGGAAGACGACGCGGTGGTCCGCGTCGAGCACGAACGTCGCGGGCAGCGCGATGTCCTTGCCCGCCTGGCGCACGCCGTAGGCCTCGGCGATCCGCAGCGATGGGTCCGCCACGAGGGGGAAGGTGAGCCCCATCTTCTTCGCCAGGGCGTCGAGATCGTCGCGGTGGTCGGCGCTGACGGCGACGAGGCGGGCGCCCTTCCCCTCGATCCGCTCCAGGCCGTCTTCGAGCGCGCCCAACTGGCGCCGGCAGTAGGGTCACCAGTGGCCGCGGAAGAAGAGGACGACGGTCTTTCCTTCGGGGAGCCCCGGGAAGGCGGGCGCGACCTCGCCCTCCTCCAGCGGGGTGTCGCGGGGCGGGAGCGCTACGGTGGCCCCCTTTGCGAGGCGCTCGGCGGGGATCTCCTCGCGGTACGGGGCATCGTTCCCGCCGTGATCCCCGCACGAGGCCAGGGCCGTCGCCACCAGGAGCAGGGCCATCCAACGCATGCAGCCTCCCGCCGTCACCGACGGCATGGGGACGCGCGGCCCTGCCGGAGGGTTCCCCGCCGGGGCGGGGCGCCCTCCGTCACGAGGGCGTCGACGCGGGCGACGTGCCGGCCTTCTTGTCCGCGCCGTCCAGGCCGAAGAGCGCGCGGAACACGTGGCCCGCGATCTGGGGGTTCTCGCGCAGGCGCCGGGTGGAGTAGCCGTACCAGTGCTCGCCGAAGGGCACGTAGATCCGAACGCGTTCGCCGCTTCGGATCAGGTTGTCGCGCAGCCACTCCCGGACGCCGAGGAGCATCTGGAACTCGGTCCGCCCCTCCGCGGGGCGGATGTCCCGGATGGCCTGCTTCGCGTCCTCGACCAGCACCTCGTCGTGCGTCGCGATGCCCACCCCGCCCTCGCCGGCAAGCAGGACCCTCAGCGCCCGGCGGTAGCTGTCGCGGATTTCCTCCTTGTCGTGGTAGGCGATGTCCTCGGGCTCGCGGTAGATGCCCTTGCAGAGGCGGACCGAGATGCCCTCGGCGGCCAGGGCCGTCGCGTCGTCCACCGTGCGTCGGAGGTAGGCCTGGAGCACCGCCCCCACGGGAAGCCCCTCTCCGTGGAGCGTCCTGACCAGCGCGAGGGTCCGGTCCGTGACGGGCGAGTCCTCCATGTCCACCCGGAGGAAGTTGTCCTGATCGGCGGCGCGGTGGGCGATGGCCCGCACCAGGTCGGTGCAGCGCGCTTCGTCGATGAGGAGGCCCAGCGCCGTCAGCTTCACGGAGACGTTGCTCCGCAGACTCTCCCGCTGGATCGCGTCGAGCACCGCCTCGTAGCCCCGGGCCGTCTGCTCGGCCTCCGCGAACGCGTGGATGAACTCGCCGAGCACGTCCACGGTGCAGACGGCCCCCTGCTCGTTCAGCCTCCGGATGGTCTCCACCGCCTCGTCGAGCGTCTCGCCCGCGATGTAGCGGCGGGCGACGCGGCCGACCACGAAGCGGGGGGTGAAGGGAAGCGAGGCGGCGATGATGCGGGCGAAGAGCGACACGGACGACCTCCCCGGACGAGGCGGGGGTCCATCATCGGGCAGGGCCGCCGGCGGGGCGAGAGCTTCCGTGCCCGGGACGGCCCGGGGCGGGCGCCGGCCTCGTCGGCCAGATCCCCCCTGCGTACACTCGCGGGACCACGGGAGGATCCGATGCAGGCGAGAGAGCGGGCGCGACGGACGTTCGAGACGCACCTGGGGGCGAACCCCTACCCGGGCCGCGGCCTCGCGGTCGGCCGGCGGAGCGACGCCGACGGCTGGATGCTCGTCTACTTCATCATGGGCCGGAGCGCGAACAGCCGGAACCGCCGCTTCCGTAGCGACGGCGACCGCCTGTGGACGGAACCGGTGGACGAGAGCAAGGTCGAGGACCCCAGCCTGATCATCTACGACGCCATGCTCGCCCTGCCGGGGGTCCAGATCGTGAGCAACGGCGACCAGACGAGGACGGTCGTCGAAGCGCTCGAAGGCGGAGGGCGGTTCGCCTCGGCGCTCGCGACGCGCGAACGCGAGCCCGACGCGCCGAACTACACGCCCCGCATCACCGCCATGGTGGACGTGAAGGGGGAGGCGCCGTGCGTCGAGCTCGCCATCCTCAAGGCCGGCGCCGCGGATCCCGCGTGCACCGACCGGACCTTCTTCCGGCCTGCGCCGCCCCCGCCGGGCCTGGCCTACGGGCTGACCACCTACCAGGGAGACGGGTCCCCACTCCCGCCCTTCCAGGGCGACCCGCTGCTGCTCCCGATCGACGGAGACGCCGAGGCGGTGCTCGGTGCCTGGTGGGACGCGCTCGAGCGGGACAACCGGATCGCCCTGGCCGTGAAGACCACGAAGCCCGATGGCGCGCTCGAGGACCTGGTCGTGCGAAACGCCTACGCGTGAGGATCGTCGACTGCCATCGGGACGTGCGGGACGGCCGGGCCGCCCTCCGCGCCCGCGTGCTCTTCGAACGGGGCGCCCTGCCCGTCCGCGACCTCTCCTTCGAGGTACCGGAAGCCCTGTCCGACGCCCTGGACCTCCGGGGCGACCCGTTCCTCCTCGCGGCCTTCGTCCCCGCCCTGGAAGCCGGCGAGGAGAGGATCCTGGTGGAGGCCGAGGTCGATCCCGTGCTCCACCGCGGCGTGCTCGCGGCCGCGCGCGTCCTCCGCGGCTGGAGTCCGGCGTACCACCTGCCCACGATCGAGACGACGATCGGCTTCCGGCCCCCCGCGTCGGCTCCGGCTCCGCGGACGGCGACGACCCTCGCCGGCGGCGTCGATTCCCTCGCGACGATCCGCCGGAACCGCTTGGAGATCCCCGCGGAGCACCCGGCCTCCATCCGCGACGCGCTGCTGGTGTTCGGCTTCAACACCTACGACTTCGAGGACGGCCGCCCGGTCCCCGAGCGCGAGCGCGACCACGCCCGCCGGGTCGAGCGCTGGACGCCGCTCGCCCGCGAGTCCGGGATCGATCTCCTCCTCGTCCGGACGAACGCCCGCACGCTCGCGCCGTCTTTTCGGATCTGGGCCCGCCGTTCGATGGGCGCCGCGCTCGCGTCCGTCGCGCACGCGCTCCGCCGGCGCATCACGCGGTTCCTGATCCCCTCGGCCGGGAATCGCGCGGTCCTCAGGGTCGATGGGACCCACCCCGCGATCGACCCCTGCTACTCGGGCTCCTCGCTTCAGGTCGTGCACGACGCGCTCGACCTCGATCGCCTCGCGAAGCTCCGGCTCCTCGTCGGTTGGGACGCGGCGATGGCGGTCCTCCAGCCGTGTCAACTGATCGAGCTTCCGACCCGGACGATCAACTGCGGGGACTGCAACAAGTGCCGCCGCACCATGCTCGGCCTCGAGGCGCTCGGGCGGCTCCGCGGGAGCACGGTCTTCCCCCGCGACGAGATCGACGCGGCCTGGGTGGCCGGCATCCACATCGCCAGGCGCCGCGATCTCGACTACCTCGAGCCCCTCGTACCCGCGCTCGAGGCGGCGGGGCGCCCGGACCTGGCGACGGCTCTCCGGCACCGCCTGCGCCGCTTCGAGCGCAAGCAGGACGGGTTCTGGAAGGGCTTTCGCCGCCGGGCCGCCTGGACCGCGGGCGAGGAGGTCTGAGCGTGCGACTCACCGACCTTCGCCGCGAGGAAACCGCCGGGGGGGCCGCCGTGCGGGCGACCGTCCACTGGGAGCAGACCCGCCGATCCTCCATGCCGCTGGAGTACCGGACGACGCACGCGTTCGCCCGGGATCTCGAGCCCCGTCCGGAGGCCTTCGTCACCGCGGCGCTGTGGCCGGCGTGGGAGGCCGGGGAGACGCGCATCGCGGTCGAGGGAACGTGCTGTCCGAGACTGCGTGACGGCCTGCTGACCGCGCAGCACGTGCTCGCCCACTGGTACGGGATCGCCGCCCCGTTCGTCCGGATCGACCCCACGGACGGCTGGCAGGCTCCCGAGCCCGCCTCGCCGGGCCGCGCGGCCATGTTCCTCTCGGGCGGCCTCGACAGCCTGGCCCTCATGCGGCAGCTCTGCGACGCCTTCCCGCCGGGCCACCCCGCGCGCGTCCGCGATGCGTTCTTCGCCTACGGCATCGACGTCGGTCTCCCGGGCGAGCGGCCCCGTCACGACTTCTACCAGCGGGCGCGCGAGGGTCTGGAAGTCCTCTGCCGGAGCGAGGGGATGGAGCTGGTCCCGGTCTGGACGAACCTCCGCGGGCTCCTGCGGCGCGGCTCCGACTGGCCGCGGGCCTACTTCGGCCTCGGCACCGTCTCGATCGCCCACGCCTTCAGCGCGCGCGTCTCGGACGTGGCCATCGCCGCCAGCGTGGACGTGTTCGGACTCGCCCCCAACGGATCGCACCCGATGCTCGATCCGTACTTCTCGAGCAGCGCGCTCGCCATCCGACACGACGGTCTCCACCAGAACCGGTTGGAGAAGGCGGCGGTGGTCGCGGCGTGGCCCGAAGCGTTGCCGCTGCTTCGCGTCTGTTACAACGACACGGGACCCGGTGGTCCCCTCAACTGCGGTCGCTGCCGCAAGTGCGTGCGCACGATGCTCGCCCTGCTCGCGCTGGGTCGCCTGGGCGACGCCACGTCGTTCCCCGTTCGCGAGGTGACCCCGGCGATGGTCGAGGCCTGCACGGTGGATCCCCTCATGGTGTCCTTCTACGAGGCGGTTCTCGAGCCGCTCGAGCAGGCCGGCCGGGAGGATCTCGCCCGGGAGCTCCGCCGGCGGCTCTCCGCCTTCGCCCGGCGCGAGCGCTGGAGCGGCTTCCGCCGCCTCCTCCTCCCCTGGCGCTGAAGCCCCGGGGCCTCCTACGGGCGCGGAGGGACGGGCAGGCGCACCTCGACGCGATCGCCGGCGACCTCCAGCACGTCGGGAAGGTCTTGCTGGACGCGCCGGACGATCGCGGCGAGGACGGGGGGCGGCGCCGGACCCCGGCAGGTGCCCGCCGCGTCCGTCTCGAAGCGAAGGGCCTGGATCGAGAGCTTTGCGAGTCGGCGCTGCTCGAAGCGCGCCTCGGCGATCCACCCGTGGCGCCGGACCTCCTCGACGTCGGACGGCATCCGCGTGCCGGCGTAGGCGAAGTTCCCCGTCGAGTAGAGAACCGGGACCTCCCCTTCCAGGCCGACGCCCTGGACGACGTGCGGGTGGTGCCCGACGACGAGGTCGGCGCCGTACGCGGCGAGCTGTCGCGCCCACGTCCGCTGCGTGCCCGTGACCTCGCCGTAGTCCACGCCCCAGTGGACCGCGACGATGAGGACATCCACGCGGCGGCGCAGCCGCGCGATCGCCGGGCGGACGATCCGGCGGGTGAGCTTCGCCACGCCCGGGCGGTCCGGACCGGCGTAGGCCCGGAACCGCGTCTCGTAGGCCGGGTAGTCCTCCATGAAGGCGAGGAGGCCGACGGCGAGGCCGCGGCGGACGAAGACGGCGCCTCGGGTCGCCGCCTCGAGGTCCCCGCCGGCCCCGACGGCGACGACCCCGGCCTCGTCGAGGGCGTCGAGCGTGTCGCGGAGTCCCTGCGGGCCGTGGTCGAGGATGTGGTTGTTGGCGAGCGAGACGGCGTCGATGCCCGCGCGCGCCATGACGCCCGCCGCCCAGGGGGACATCCGGAGGAGGAAGGGCTTGTCGCGGTCGACGGGGTCGTCCCGCGTCGTGATCGGCCCCTCGCAGTTCGCGACGACGAGGTCGGCGTCGTCGAGCAGGCGGCGGACGGCACCGTGGCTCCAGGACAGGTGGTCCGAGCGCGCGGGCGGTTCCGGGGCCCGGGCGAAGCACACGTCCCCGCCGACGACCACCCGGACGGGGGGATGGGCCAAGGCGGCGCGCCGGCGCCGGCCCGGGGCGAGCGTGCGCAGACGGTCGAAGAGGGAGGGTGCGATCGCTCGTTCCCCTGCCGTCAGGCCGGGGCCCGGTCGAAGCGGGCCGGGAGGTGTTCGGAACGGAAGCGGCGCTCAGCCGCGGCGGCGCCGATCCGCGCGTGCTCGTCCGCGACGCGCGAGCCCGCCAGGCCGCGGAGGAGGTCGAGGTGGGGAATCGCGTCGGCGAGGCCGAGCGAGGTCAGCTCCTCTTCGTCGATCCGGACGTTGTAGCGCACGTAGCTGAGCGCCGGCTCCCCGAGCCACACCTCGTCGGCCAGGTCCCCGATCTCGCTGTCGATGGGCCACGGCGTCGGCGTCCGGGAGAGGGCCTGGAGCAGGAGCTCGTTGAACGCGTTCGCGTCGGCCATCAACATGTTCGGGAGGTGCGCGAGCCACTTGAACGCGTTGTCGCGCGCCATCGCCATGGCATCGGTCCTCTGTTCCCAGATGCCCGTCCCGACCGAGAGGAGGAAGATGTTGTCCTCGCCGACGGGCCAGTGGAACGGGAAGCCCTTGAGCGTGGCGACGAGCAGGAGGAGGAGCGAAGGGTTGTTCGCCATGCTCACGCCTCCGTCCACGAAGACGCCCTTCTGCCCCGGTTCCACCTCCACCTGCGCGGGCCGGTAGAACACGGGGGCCGCGGCGCTCGCGCGGATCGCGTCGCGCAGGCGCACGTCCTTGTTCGAGGCGTAGTACCGGCCGTCCGGGTGGTTGAGAAGCGGCCACGTGCTGTTCGTGTCCGCGCGCTTCGTGACGATGCAGACGCCCGTGCGGACGGCATCGTCACCGAGGCGCACGTCGCCCATGTGTTCCTGCAGGATCTCCTCCAGCGGTCGCGCGTCGTAGAGCGACTGCCAGAACTGGAAGCGACGGCGGGAAAAGGCACGGCGGCCGGTGGTGAGGTAGATGTCGAGGATCTCTGCGACCTCCATGCCGATGGCCACGCCCCCCGCGATCATCGATCCCGTGCTCGTGCCGCCGACGAGGTCGAAGTAGTCGCAGAGGCGGAGGTCGGGCGTATCGTAGCGGCGCCGGAGCTCCGCCTCCACGCGAGCCAGGAACTGCAGGCTGATGATCCCGCGGACCCCCCCGCCGTCGAGGGCGAGGATGCGCTTGGGGCCCGGAGCCGTCAGTCGTTCACGCAGGGCTTCGCTCACCGCTGTCTCCCGCCGGGGGCCGGCCGGTATAGGGTCGTCGTCGGAGGGGGGCAAGTCCCCGGTAGGATGCCGGAATGGTGCAGCCTTCCCTGGCAACGGACCGGCTGGCGCTTCGGCCCTTCACACCGGACGACCTCGCGGGATTTCACGCCATCTGGGGCGACCCCGAGGTGATCTGGTGGGGGAAGGCTGCGAAGAGCCGGGAGGAGTCGCGGGCGGGCCTCGCGAGGCTTCTCGCCCGCCACCGGGCCTGGCCCGACGGTATCGGGTGGCTCGCCGTCATCGAGAAGGAGAGCGGGGAGATCGTCGGGGACGTCGTGCTCCAGCCCGCGCCGTTCGTGGACGGCATCGAGGTGGGCTGGCACTTCCGGCGCGCTTCCTGGAACCGGGGGTACGCGACCGAAGCGGCGCGCGCGATCCTGGACCGCGCGTTCGCCGAGGGTGTGCTCGACGTCGTCCATGCCGCCGTCGCGACGACGAACGCGCCGTCGCTTCGCGTCGCCGAGAAACTCGGCATGGAACGCGTCCGCGCGTTCGTGCGCGCGGACCTCGATCACTGGCTCTTCCGTCTCGACGCGCCGGGAGGGAAGGGCGCGTAGCGCGCTATCCCTCCGGTGGCGGCGTTCCCGCCGCGGGCCACCCGGTCCGGCGCCCCGCGCGGCGGGGGACGAGCGCCACGGCGAGGCCGATCAGGACCACGGCGCCGCCGACCCACTCCAAGGGCGCCACGAGAAAGGCGAACGTCGCGGGGACGAGCGCCGCGAGGACGGCCTTCGAGATCGTCGTGAGCGGGGGGTTCAGGAAGATCGTGAACCCGACCGTCGATGCGGGCAGGTGGCGGAGGAGCCATCCCCACGCCGCGTAGCCGAACACGGTGCAGAGGACCGAGAGGTAGAGCAACGCGCCGAGGCCGGTCGCGTCGAGCGCGAGGATCTGAGGCACCCCGTGCCACGCCGCGACGGGCAGGAGGATCAGCGTGCCGAACACGGAGACGAGGTAGGCCCACAGCACGGGGTGGACCTCCCGGCTCACGGGCTTCGTGAAGAACGAGTAGAGGGCCCAGGACAGCGGCGCCAGGGCGGTGATCGCGACGAGACCGGCGTACGGGATGTCCTCCCCGTGGCTCTTCGCCGCGGCGATCAGCCCCAGCCCCGCGAGGGCCACGACGAAGCCCAGGATCTTCTGCAGCGCGAGGCGCTCGCCGAGCCAGAGGGCGGCCAGGACCATGAGGAACAGCGGTGCTAACGACGTTTCCAGGGACGCGACCGGCGGCGGAACGCCCCCCGCCTGGCCCGTGTAGAGGGCCATCTGGTATCCCGGCACGGCCAGCGCGCCGCAGAGGAGGAGCCGCCGCCAGTGCCGCTTCACGGTGGCGGACGCCTCGCGGCGCCACACGAGAAGGCAGACCGGCAGCGTCACGAGGAGAACGGGCAGGAATCGGGCCACGGCCAGGTCGAGCGGGCCGAAACGGGCCGCCTGGGCCTCGCTTCCCAGGAGGAGACCGATGGCGATGAAGCTGTTGCTCCAGACCAGGAAGAGGGCGAGCGCCCACGCGCCGACGAGCCACCGGGAGGGTCCGGGGTCCATGGGCGGTGAGTCTCCAGGACGGGGAGGACGGTCGTCCCCGGAGGGCCGGATGGACGATAGGGGGGAACGGGGACGGTCGGAACGGGCGTCGGAACCGCCGCCCGACTGCTATCCTCGTAGGATCGGGCTTGGGGTACGTCCCGTTCGCGCTATCGGAGGTCGCCATGGATCGGTTCCGCCGCCGTTCGCTCCGGCTGTTGGCCGCTACGTCTTTCGCCGTGGTCCTTTCGACGCTCTCGCCGCCCGCGAGGGCCGAGTTGGAGGTCGGCGCCGACGCGCCCGACGTCAAGGCGCGCGAGTACCTGAACACCGAGCCCCTGGCGCTGCAGGATCTCCGGGGGAGGCTCGTCTTCCTCGAGCTCTTCTCCACGACCTGAGGGCCGTGCCGTGCCCAGGTTGGGCACCTCAACAAGCTCTTCGAGGAGTACGACGGCAAGGGGCTCACGATCGTCTCCGCGACCGGCGAGGATCGTGAGAAGGTCGGCCGATTCGCCGACGAGCTCGAACCGGCCTATCCGATCTTTTGCGAGGCGGACGCCGGCCTGAACGAGTACTCGACGGGCGGCGTCCCCACGGCATACCTCATCACCGCCGACGGCAAGGTCGTCTGGCACGACCATCCCGGCAAGCTCGACGAGGACCTGCTCCAGGAGAAGCTGCGGGACGTGGAGAAGGACTTCCGCGTGTCCACGTGGTCGTTCCTCGTCAAGAAGGCGTTGCCCGCGATTCCGGACGCGCTCTCCGGCGTCGAGAAGAACCTCGACAAGCGCAAGTTCGGCAAGGCCCTGAGCGACGTCGAGCACAAGCTTCCCCGCCTCGAGGGCGACGAGCTCGCGGCCGGCGAGAAGATCCGCGACTGGATCAAGGAGCGCGCGACGAGCCGCATGGAGAAGGCCGCCTCGTACGTCGAGGACGGGAAGATCTACAAGGGATTCCTCCTCTACCAGCAGGTCGAAGACGACTTCAAGGGGAACGACCTCTCGAAGGAGGCGAAGGAAGCGGCCAGGGCGCTCGAGAAGGACAAGGAGAAGGCCCTCGAGATCAAGGCGTCGGAGAAGCTCGATGCCATCAAGAAGGACATGGCCGGGGAGCGGGACGCCGAAGACAAGCTCAAGTGCCTCAAGCCGCTGCTGTCGAGGAAGTACGAGGACACGATGGCCGGCAAGGAGGCCGCGGAACTGGCCAAGGAGCTCGAAGAGAAGGCGAGCTGAGGGCCCGTCCGTGAGAACAACGGTCACCCTTTCCAGTCGCCTTCCCGCCGCCTGCGGCCCTTCCTCCGTCGCGAATTCCTCAGCGTAGCTGGCGCCAAGCCCGAAGGATCCGCTCCCTCGTCATGCCCCGATCCGACGCGTAGCGAAGCGTCCTTCCCAACACGTGTTCCCGGCCGGGACCTGACGGCGGCCGTCGGGCCCACCCCGCTGCCCTTCCGACCCCGCTGTCGTCTATCGACGGGCTTCCCGCCGTGGGCGGGAAGCGGGGCACCTCGTGTGGGCGTGCCGGACCTTCCGAGCGGACACCGGGGCTTCTCCGGTCTATGCTCACCTCGATGGAACCGCCGGTCTATCTCGATTGCCAGGCCACGACGCCGCTCGATCCGCGCGTCCTGACCACGATGGCCCGCTGGCTGGGCGATCGGTTCGGCAACGCCGAGAGCCCCCACCACACGTTCGGCTGGGACGCGCGGAACGCCCTGGAGACCGCCCGCGCCCAAGTGGCCGAGTTGATCGGTGCGCGCCCGACGGACGTGGTCTTCACGTCGGGGGGGACGGAGGCCGACAACCTCGCCGTGCGCGGGCTCGCCGAGGCGCGGTACGCCGACGGCCGGCACATCGTCACGTCGGCCGTGGAGCGCCGCTCGATCCTCGACACCGTCGCCCTCCTCGAGGCGCGCAAGTGGGAGGTGACGCGCGTCGGTGTGGACGCGTACGGACGCGTCGATCCGGACGAGGTGCGCCGGGCGATCCGTCCCGACACGGTTCTCGTCTCGATCCAGCTCGCCAACCACCAGGTCGGCACGCTCCAGGACGTCGAGGCGATCGGGCAGCACTGCGCCGTTCGGAAGACGGTCTTCCACTGCGATGCGACGGCGGCGGTGCCGTGGATCCCGATCGACGTGAGCGCGCTGGGCATCCACCTGCTGTCGCTCTCGGGCCATCGCATGTTCGGACCGATGGGGATCGGCGCGCTCTACCTCCGCCACGACGACCCGCGTGTCCGACTGACGCCGTTGCTTCTCGGCGGGCGTACGGAAGGTTCCGTCCGCGCCGGCACGATCAACATGCCGGGCGCCGTCGGTCTCGGTCGGGCGGCCGAGCTTTGCCGGCAGGAGGCCGCGGCGGACGCTCGCCGGGTGGCGGAGTTGCGCGATCGGCTCGAGGGGGGGGTGACCTCCCGTACCTCGGGCGTGGAGGTGCTCGCGGCGGGGGCGCATCGCCTCCCGAACGTCTGCGCGCTGACGGTCGCGGGCATCCTGGGCAAGGACCTCGTCCTGAAGGCGCCGGAGGTCGCGTTCGCCGCCGGCCCGGAGTGCGGCGTGGATCCGGACGAGCCCTCCCACGTCCTGACCGCCATGGGCCTGGACGACCCGCAGGCGAGAAGCGCCGTGCGGTTCGGCCTCGGTCGCTCGACGACCGAGGCCGAGATCGACGCCACGATCGGCCGCCTGATCGCCGTCTCCTCCCAACTCCGCCACGCGCTTCGCCGCCCCGGCGGCTAAGGGCCCGTCCGTGAATAACTGTCGCCCTTTCCACTCGCCTTCACGCCGTCTGCGGCCCTTCCTCGGGCGCGAATTCCTCAGCGTAGCTGGCGCTACGCCTCCGGATCCGCTTCCTCGTCATGACCACATCCGACGCGAATGCGAGCGTCTTTCTCAACACTTATTCCCGGCCAGGCCCTAAGCGCGCGACGGGACAGCCCGACGTCACGGTCCACGCGGAGGCTACGTCGACAGGAGGTCCCCGTTCCCCGTCCACGGGGTGTCCTGGTGCGTCGCTCGGGTTCGAGGGCAAGGCGCGAGGAGGAGGCGACCCCGTAGGGTCGCCGACGACGAGCAACGCCGGCATCGGACGCGAGGGGCGTACGACCGATTCGCCCTGCGGGATCCCTCTCGCCGGCCGGATTCGCCTCCTTGGAGTCCTCCGGGCTCCGGACACGAGGGCCGCGCGATTCACCGTCCGTTCGTGGGGAGTGCAGGCTCGGGCCTCGGCGTGAACAGTCCCGTGGCCTGGCCCTCGGGCGGGCCACGGTCCGCCCGAGGCCGGAACCCGCCCGCGCGTCTCGTGTCCAACCGGCGGGGTTCCCGGAGGTCGCATGCTCCGCCGGTCGCTCGCCATGGCCGTCCTCCTCGTCGTCGCGGGTGCCGCCCGCGCCGGGGATCCGCCGTCCTCGCCGGTCGAGGATCTGTCGCTCGTCGCCCGGCTTCTCACCGACGCCGACGTCGTCCCGGGGGAACCTGTGCGCATCGGGGCCCGGCTCGTGAACCGGTCGGAGCACGCTTCCCACGCGGTGGTCCGTCCGGGCGACGGATCCGAGTGCGGGTGGCGCGAGCCGCATGTGTTCTTCACGGCGGTCCGCCGGACCTCGGTCGGCGACGTTCCCGTCGAGGCGGCGGCGTGGGGCCGGTGCGGCAACGCCGACCCCGAGTGGCAGGACGACGTGATCACGCTGGGCCCGGGCGATGTGCTTGACCTGACCCCGGCCCCCGCGAGCATCTTCCTCGACTTCCAGCAGGAGGGCGAGACGGCCATCCGCCTCCACTACGCCTGGACGGGCGGCAAGGCCGCGCGCGGGGACGCCGGGCAGAGCCCGACCGCCGACCTCGGCACCATGGAGGGTGTCGCGCCATTCGAGTTGGTCTCCGATCCGGTCGTCGTCCACGTCCACCGCCCCGTGGACGTTCGTCTGGAGAGGATCGGCTCCCTCGTCGTCGGCGAGGCGAAGACCCTCGCCGACCTCCTTCGCGTCACGGTCGAGAACCGTACCGACCAGCCGCTCGACTTCCGCCCGCAGATGATCCAGTTCGTGCTCGGCGAGACGACCCCGCCCGATCTCCTCGACCGGCGCGAGGACATCGAGCCGAGCGCCCGCGTGAAAGCGGCGCCGATCCCCGCCCGCTCGGCGCGGACGTACGAAGGGGTGGCCAATTTCGCCCTCCTCCGACATCTGCGCCTGCGGGCCGCGAAGCCCGGGACGCTCCGGCTCGCCGCCGTCTACGCGCCCGGCGCGGTCGAGCGCGGCTCCCGGCGGTCGCGCGTCCGCATCCGCTCGCCATGGATCGAGATCCCGGCAAAGCCCCGCGGCGGTTGACCCTCCCCCGGGCGTTCCGCCCCCGTCTCATCGCGGATACCGTGATCCCCCGTCGCGGGGGTTCACGGATGGGCGTCCTCCTCCTGATCGCGGGCCTGGTCCTCCTGACCGTCGGCGCCGAGATTCTGGTGCGGGGCGCGTCCGCGCTCGCCCGCCGGTTCGGTGTGAGCGCCCTCGTGGTCGGGCTCACGGTGGTGGCCATGGGGACGAGCGCTCCGGAGCTCGCGGTGGGGCTCCAGGCCAGTCTCAGCGGCCAGGCCGACCTCGCCGTCGGCAACATCGTGGGCAGCAACATCTTCAACGTGCTTTGGATCCTTGGGCTCGCCGCCGTGATCCTGCCGCTCGCCGTCTCGTCGCGCCTCGTCCGCGTGGACGTGCCGTGGATGGTGGGGACGTCGCTCCTCGTCTGGGTGTTCGCCGGCGACGGCTTGATCGGCCGCGTGGAGGGCGCGATCCTGTTCGGCGGTCTCGTCGTCTACACCGTCTGGCTGATCGTCCTCGAGCGTCGCGACATCCGGGCGGTGGCCGACGTGCCCGCCAGCGCCGTACCGGTCGGACCGCGGCGCGCGACCGTCGCGCTCCTGCACGTGGTCGTGGGGATCGCGTTGCTGCTCCTCGGCGCGCGCTGGCTGGTGGGGGGGGCCGTCGCCATCGCGCGTTCCCTGGGCATCGGCGAGCTGGCGATCGGCCTGACCGTGGTGGCCGCCGGCACGTCCGCGCCCGAGCTCGCCACCTCGGTGGTCGCGAGCCTGCGCGGCGAGCGCGACATGGCCGTCGGGAACGTCGTGGGGAGCAACCTCTTCAACCTGCTTGCGGTCCTCGGCGCCTCCGCCGCCGTCGCGCAGGACGGCGTCAGGGTGGACGCCACGGCTCTCACGTTCGACATCCCGGTCATGGTGGCCGTTTCGCTGCTGTGCCTGCCGGTCTTCGTGAGCGGGGGGCGCATCTCGCGGGGCGAGGGACTGCTCTTTCTCCTCTGCTTCGCCGCCTACCTCGCCGTCGTCCTCCTCCACGCGAGCCGCAGCCCCTGGGCCGTGCCCCTGGGCACCGCCGCGCCCCTCTTCTTCCTCCCGCTCGCCGGTACGGGGATCGCGCTCAGCGTCGCCGCGTGGTCCCGCCGGATCAACGCTCGAGGATCGTGAGGACGCCCGCGGCGGGGATGGACGCCGTGAGGGCCTGCCCGTCGATCACGAAGCGGTTGGGGCCCACCACGTCGGTCTCGGTCGCCGTGGTGTGCACGACGCCGTAGCTGCCCCCGGGAAGCCCGTGCACGTGGAAGACGCCGCCCGCCGCCGCTCGCACCACGACGACCGCGCGCCCGTCGGCGTTTCCGAAGGCCACGGCCGAGAACGCGCCGGCGTCCGTCGCCGCCCAACGGACCGCTCCGCGCCGGACGTAGCGGAAGGTGTGTCGGAGATAGCCGGTCCGCGAAGCGAGCCGCACCTGGGGAGCCATCGGATCGGTCGTGTCGACGACGTAGTAGGCGCCGCCGTCGTCGGGTCCGGTACCGGCCAGGACGTAGGCGGCCCACGAGCTGACGCCGCCGACCCGCAGGTCCTCGAAGAGCTCGTCGTCGGAAGCGCCGATCCACTCGAGGTGGGCGGTGTCGAGTCCCCAAGTCGCGGCCCGGTCGTGGATGGCTTGGAGATTCGCCGTCGTCGCTCCGCCGTAGCGGTGGTAGGAGAGCTCCATCAGGTCGTCCACGGCGCCGGGCACGGCGGCCATCGCATCGAAGTACGCGACCGCGTTCCCCATGTTCGTCGTGGACGGCGCCACGAACCGCGGCGTCCATCCCGCCGCCCGGAGGCGGTCCGCCACGGCGACGATGGCGTTGCCGATGGTCGTGCCGTTCCACTGGGTCACGTTGTCGGGCTCCAGGATCACCTCCCAGGAATCCGGCACCCATCCGTACCGGCTGTCGAGATGCCGCCACGTCGCCTCGACGAACTCCGCGTATTCGTCGGCGTCGTCGTGCAGGTACTCCAGGCCGGCGCCGATCTGCCCCGTAAAGGCCACGTAACAGAGGTTCACCCACAGGTGCTCGCCCCGCGCGGCCGCGCGCTGCCTCAGCGGTTCGACCACGCGATCCACGTGATCGTCCAGCTCGGAGAACTGGAACCCGGACGGCTCGATTCCCGCGGAGTCGTCGTTGTCGTTGACGGTGCTGTACCGGTGGGCGCGCCAGGTGTCCTGGTCGATCGCGCCCGTCTGGTACTGCATCCACCAGTCCACGTCGTTCTCGGCCCCGGAGCGCACTTCGAGGCGCACGCGGTCGATGCCCAGGTCGTCGACGGCCCGGTCGAACACCTCGTTCTTGAACAGGTCGAACGCGGGAGAGTCCTGAGCGGCGTACGCCGTGGCCTCCCACCCGCGGATCGTCTGGAAGGTGGTCGTCCGATCGACCTCGACGACGGGACCGAGCGGTGCCCCGACCGCCACCCCCATCGTGTCGGCGCCCTCGCGGTCGCCGAGGCGGGCGACGAGTTGGAGCTCGTACCGACCCGAACCGGGGAACGCGGCCCGGGTACCCCCGAAGGAGGCCCTCTCGAAGACGACGGGGCCCGGGCCCCCGGTCTGCGTCCAGAGCAACTCCGCCTCGGGGTGCGAGGCGCTCCCCTGGAGCACGGCGAACTGGTCGAACGGGATCCACTGATCGACGCCCGCGTCCACCACGAGAGGCCCGGTGGGCACGCTCGTGGTCGTGCTCCCGCCACAGCCCAGGATCGTGAGGGCCATCGCCCCCAGGAGCCACGCCGCCCGGCGCGACCGACAAACGTGAAGCGGCACGGGAGTCTCCCTTCCCGCCGCGCCCGAGGCCACCGCCCCCATCCTGTCCGAGAAGCGCGCGTTCGGCCAGGGGGGAGTTCGATCCCGGTCGACCCGGGGCGCCGCGGCCGAGGGGGGGCGTTGCCATCCTCGTCGCCGGGGGCAGGGACGGAGGACTGGTGTGCCGTGCCGGACGTTCCCATCCGTGAGGCCGTGCGGCGCGCTGGCCGGGGGGCGATCGACCCCCTTCGTCCTCCCTGCGTACGGTCGTACGCGGCGTCGTCCTCATGGGGCCTTCGCTCCCGATCCAGCGCGCCGATCGGAGGCGAACGCCGCCAAGGGACACCCTCAGGGGGGCCCCACGGGCGTCTTCCTTTCCACACGACCTTGCGACGCAGGACACGAGCGGGTGGACCCCGACCGGCGGGAGAAGGACGACGGGCCGCGGGGAGGCGCCGTCGGGCGGCTTCGCGTGGTGGAGCACCACCGCGTCGCCCGGACGGGGATCCTGGCCGACTGCGAGGACGAGGTGCTCCTCACGGACCACTTCGCCGCCGTCTTCGACGGGGCGACCAGCGCGGAGGGCCCCGTCTGGGCGGGCACGACGGCGGGGCGCTTCGCCGCCGGGACCCTGGCCGCGGCGCTCCGTCGGCTCGACCCCACGGCGGACGCCGCGGCGACGCTCCGTGGCCTGGAGGACGCCCTCCGGGGCGCCCTACGTGCGCTCGGCCTCTTCGCGCGCGCGCGCGGCCACCCCCGCGGCCGGCCGCGGTCCACGATGGTCGTCTACAGCCGCGCGCGCCGGGAGGTCTGGCGCGTGGGCGACGGACAGGCGCTTCTGCTCGCCGGAGGGCGGGTCGCGGAGAGCCTCGACGGGGCCGCGCCCGCGGAGCGCTCGCTCGCCTCCGTGCGCGCGCGGGTCCTCCGCGGCGCCCTCCGCGAGGGCCGGACGATCGACGAGCTTCGCGCCGACGACGTGGGGCGGGCGATCATCGCGGACGCGCTCCGCTCGCTCCGCCAGGTCCCGAAGGACGCGCGCAGCCCCCCGTCCGTCGCGATCGACGGGTTCCAGTCGCCGCCGGTCGAGGTCCTGCGCGTGCCCGAGACGGTGGACGGGCTCGTGCTTGCGACAGACGGGTATCCGCGCCTCTGGCCCGACCTCGCACGTACGGAACGCCACCCCCGCGACCGCCTCGATGGGGATCCGCTGATGATCGGCGATCCGCCCGCCACGAAGGGCGTCCCTCCCGGCGGTGTCTCGTTCGACGACCGGTCCTACGTGCGGATCGCCTGCGGCGGTCGGGCCGCGGCGGCGATGCCGATCGAGGAGGCCCCGCTCGCCGAGGGCGCGCGGTGGATCTCCTACGGCCACGTCGATCCCGGGGGGATCGGCGTGGAGGCGATGCATCGGCCGGGCACGCCCCGCCGCGACGCCGTCACGCGACGACGCGTCGCCGCGGTGGCCCGGGCGATCCGGGAAGGTTGCCTGCCGGGCGTGTACGACGGACGCCGCTACGTCCTCGTCGGTGCCGAGGCGAAGGGACCGGCCGGCGGCGAGAGCCCTCGGACCCTGCTCGCCTTCCGCGACGCGTCCTACGCCGCGTTCCTCGCGACGAACGGCTGGGACCCGCAGCGCCTCGCGGGCCTCGAGGCGGACGGGCTCGCCACGGATCCACGTCCGGCCCACCGGGATCTCCCGCCGGCGGCCCTGTTCGCGAGCGGCTTCCTGAACTGCCTCGGAGCCTGCCTCTTCGTCGTGGTTGAAGACGATGCCGGCCGGCCGATGACCTACCTCGTCCGCCGCCGGGGCGGGATCCTCTCGGGCTACTGGGACGGATCCGTGGACGAGGGCCTCTCCCGGCGACCCTCCACGGGGGACGAGGCGTCCCCCGACGATCCGCGCCCCGACCTCCAACGCTTCCTCCACCGCGCGGTTCGCGAGGAGGCGGGGCTCGAACCGGAGGAATCCGCCGTGACCGTCGTCGCCGCGGGACACGACACGTGGACGCTCCAGCCCGCGCTCGTCGGGTGGGTCGAGAGCGACCTGGGGATGAGGGCCTTTCGCCGCCGCCTGGCCCGGGCGCGCGGGCGCGAGGAAGTCGCCGAGGTGCGCTGGATCCCGCTGGAGCCCGACGCGGTGTGGGAGACGATCCGTCTCCTGAAGCGCGAGGCCAGGGTCCTTCCCTGGGTGGAGGTGGGGCTGTATGGGTCGCTTCTCTCCTACCGCCTTCGCCACGGCCTCGATGGGGAGCCGGTCGAGCGGCTGTTCGGCCCCGTTGGCCGGGGATGGCCCGGCGCCGCCGCCCCGTGAGGACCGTCCACGTCGCCCGGCCCGTCCGCACGCGGGAGGCGGGCGCCGACGTCCTCGCCGCGACCGTCACGGTGCGGGGGCGGCCGCACGTCGTCCGGTTCCGAGCGACCGCCGGCCCCGTCCACGACGGCGTCGAGCTGTTCCTCCTCGTCGCCGTCCCCATCGCCCTTCGTGAGCGCGCCCGGCTCACGAGCGATGCGCCGGCCTCGCCACGCCTGCTCGCGAACCTCCCGCGTTTCGCCGCCCGCTTCCACGCGTGGGACCGGCGCCTGTGCCTCACGGGGGTCGCCGTACCCGCGGCCGCGCCGCCTTTGCGCCCGACGCGTGCCGTCGCCGCGTTCTTCTCGGGAGGCGTGGACTCCTTCCACACGCTCTTCGTCCACGACGACGCGATCACGGACCTGGTCTTCGTCCACGGATTCGACCTCCCGCTGGCGAAGGAGACGCTGCGGCGCCAGGTCGCGACGCGGCTCGCCGCCGCCGCCGCCGCGCGGGGCAAGGGTTTCGTCGAGGTGGAGACCGATCTCCGCGCACTGACCGACCGTTACGCCCGGTGGGGCGAGAACGCCCACGGCCCGGCGCTCGCCGCCGTGGGCCACCTCCTCGCGGGCCGCTACGCCCGCATCTTCGTCCCCGGCGAGTTCTTCCCCCGGACCCGCCACCCGCTTTCCCGCGGTTCCCATCCCGACACGGATCCGCTTCTCTCCAGCGAGGCGGTCGAGATCGTGCACGACGGCGCCGGGGTGACCCGCGCGAAGAAGCTCGCCCGCGTCGCGTCGGACGAGACGGTCCGGCGGACGCTACGGGTCTGCTGGGAGAACCGCGGCGACGCCTACAACTGCGGCGCGTGCTCCAAGTGCCTGCGCAATCTCGCCCTCCTCCGCGCGCTGGGTCACGAGGGGAAGGTCACGACCTTCGCCCGTGCGCTCGATCTCGGACGGCTCGAGGCGCTGGACCTGGCGATGGGGGAGTGGCGGGAAGGCATGGAGGCGGCGCTCGCGATGACGAGGGCCCGCGGCGGCGACCCCGGCCTCGAGCGCTCGCTGCGGCGCCTCCTCGCCCGTCGGTGAGACCGCCTACTCCGAGGTGAGCGCCGGACGGACGCAGTCTCCGCCCGCCTTCTTGGCGGCGATCAGGTGGCCGTTGGCGTCGCGGAGGAGTTCCTCGACGGTCTTCGGCTTTGCAGGGTCGTTCGCGGCGACGCCGATGCTGACGGTGACCACCTCGCCGCCGGGCGGCGTGTCCGCCTGAGCCTCGACCAGGCGACGCCGCACGCGCTCCATGGCGAGGACCGCCCGCGGCGTGTCCTGCGCCGCCAGCACCAGGACGAACTCATCCCCTCCGAAGCGGTAGACGGAGCGCTCGCCGAGGTCGTTGGGGCGATAGAGCATGTCGCCCTGGCGACAGGCCTCGCGAATCGTGGCGGCCACCTTCAGGAGCGCCGCGTCCCCTTGCTCCACGCCGTACTCCGTGTTGAACCGCTTGAAGAGGTCGATGTCGAGCAACGCGAGCGCGAAGTGCGACTTGTAGCGCCGCGCGTTCGCATCGACGATGTCCAGGTCTTCGGTCAGGCGGCGGCGATTGGGGAGGCTCGTCAGCGGGTCCAGGCGAGCCTGCTCGAACAGATCCGCGTTCTGTTGGCGAAGCATGTCGTTCCGGCGCGTGAGTTCCCCCAGGCGGCTCTCCATCGCGCGGAGTTTCACGTAGAGGGAACGCTGGTCCAGCCCGCGTTCGACGGTCTCTCTCAGCACCGCCATGTCGAACGGTTTCTGGAGCAGGGTGAACGCCCCTCGGCGGAGCTCTCCCAGGGCTTCGACCATGTAGTCGAACCCGGACATCACGACCACTGGCGTTCGGAAGTGGAGCAGGTCCTGCGCTTCGAGGAGGAAGGCGCCGCCCGACGTGCCGGGCATGTGCAGGTCGCAGAGGACGAGGTCGTACTCCCTCTCCGCGGCGAAGACGAGATCCAGGGCGCGCCGGCCGTCCTGGGCCCAGTCGTTGGTGTGCCCCCACGTCGCGAGCGCCCGCTCGATGACGTCTCCCAGTTCCTTCTCGTCTTCCACGATCAGCACGTGGGCCATGGAGCACCGGCCCTTCTCCGACGTATCGGCCGAACCATACCCCAGGAGGGGGTCACCGGCGAGCCCGGGCTCGCCCGAACGCTTGTTGCGGGACGCTCGCAAGGCGCGCAGCGCTCACAGGCGAGCCGGCCGCCGGCACCCTGCGGCGGGCCGGCCGCGCTTGTTGCCTGCGGGTCCGTCAATCGAACACCCGCACGATCTCGGCAATTCCGACGCCTTCCTTGCCGGCGCGGAGGTCGTGGTAGGCCACGGCGGCCGCGGCCGCCTGCCAGGCTCCCAGCAGGGCGAGGATCCCCAATTGGACGCAGTACAGCACCTCGAGCCCCGTAACCGACCGCGCGGACGCCAGGAGGACACTGGTCGAGATGAAGCTGAGAACCCAGCCGAGCAACCCGAACGTGAGCAGGATCAGGAAGATCTGCCCATGCCACTTCCTCGTCAGGTTTGCGCTGCGGCCCAGCGCCCTGAGGGGGTTCTGCCAACCTTCCACCACCGCGGCGGGCACGGCGACGTACCACATCAAGGAGACGAAGACGACGATCGCGATCCCGACCAGCATGGCGAGGCCGCCCAGTGCGTTGCTCATGGAGACTCTGAGGAGGACTGGGACTCCGAGGGCCGCGACCACCACGAGGCTGACCACTATCGCGACTCCGAGTACCGGGGCCAGGCACTCGAACCCCCGCTTCACGCAGTCGAGGAAGGATGCTCTTGTGCCCCGCATCTCCTGGAAGACACCGTAGGCCAGGGCCCCTTCGAGTACGAAGGGGACGATCTGCGCGAGGATCCGGGTCAGCGGCATGGTGAAGCTGGGCCGGGGAGAGTGGAGGGCGTCCTCGATCTCCAGCACTCCCACGATCATCACCGGGGCGTAGAGCAAGAGGGCGAGAACGGCGAAGGGCGCGAAGTTCCGCATGAAGATGGAAAGGCTCAGCGACAACACACGACCGACGCTGAAGCTGAAGCGCCGCGTCAGGCCTCGCCGGCGGAGCGGCACCTGCGCCCGCCCGCCCGGGGGTGCCGTGTCCATCGCCGGTGTGCGTGCGACCCGCCTCGACCCCCCCCCCCGTCTCGGCGTGCTCCTCCTCCGCGGCACCGGGTTCGGCTGGTGCCCTCCGTCGCTCCCTCGCGATCTCTCGGCCATGGTGGCCCCCGCTTCAAAGGGGCATTCTGCACGTTCCGGCCCTTCGCGCAAGCAGCGAGGTCCAGCGACCGCATTCCCGTCCACGATCACGCTCGTTGCGTCCGGCTGCGCCTGCGGAGCGCCGCACTACGAGCGCCCCGACGTCGCGACGTTCCAGCGGTTCGCGGTCGAGCCCTCGCGGCCGGGGCGCGGCGTGGGCGGCTCCATCCTCATTCACGTGGAGGCGCGTGCCCGCGTTGGACACCTCGGAGCGCGCGAACGCCCTGGTCGGGTTCTACCGCGGGCGCGGCTGCCGCTTCGTCGAGCACTGCCGCTGGGACTTGGTGTCGTGATGAGCAAGCCGCTCCAGGGAACGGGCTGGAATCGACCGCCCCTGTGCGCATGGCGTGACCTCGCGTACAACACGCTTGTGCCCACGTGTCCGCATTGCCACGAAGCGTTGAGGGCCGTCCTCAGGCGGCGCGGCACGATGTGGACGTGCCCCACCTGCGGCGGTCATGCGCTGATGCTCTCCGTGCTCCGGCGTCGGGCCCCGGCGGACTTCGTCCGTGAGCTATGGCGGGCGGCGCGCCGCCCCGACACGCCGGAAGGGAAGCCCTGTCCTTCCTGCGGCCGTCCCGCGCGCGAAGTTCCCGGCGCCTACCCCGTTCTCCTCGACGTCTGTCCGCGCTGCCAACTCGTGTGGTTCGACCCGATGGAACTCGACACCGTGCCGCGGCCGGCTCCGTCGGCGCCCACACCCGCGCCGAAGGTCCAGGAGGCCGTCGCCCGGATGGAAGCCGCGCACAAGCAGGAGATGCGGCGCCTCCGCACGGTGGGGGATTGGCGGGAGGCGCCCGACCAACCGTGGAAGTACCTGCCCGGCTTGCTGGGCTTCCCCGTCGAATTCGACTCCACGCCGCTGGCGCAGCGCCCCTGGGCCACGTGGGGGCTCGCCGGCCTGATCGCGCTCGTCGGCGTGCTCACCTTCGGGCCCATCGACCGGATCGCCATGGAGTGGGGGTTGATCGCCGCCCAGCCCTTCCGGCACGGGGGGCTCGACTTCGTCACCTCGTTCTTCCTCCACGTCGGATGGCTCCACCTCCTGGGAAACCTCTACTTCCTGGTCGTCTTCGGGGACGACGTGGAGGGAATCGTCGGATGGCGACGGTTCCTCCTGCTCGTCTTCCTGTCCGCACTCGTCGGCGACATCCTGCACATCGCCCTCGTGTCGGCGCCGCGCACCACCCCCACGATCGGTGCCAGCGGCGGCATCTCGGGGGTGCTCGCCTTCTATGCCCTCGCCCTCCCGCGCGCGCGGCTGGGCCTCCTCTTCTGGTACTTCTTCTGGATCCGTCTGCCCGCCTGGGGCTTCCTCGCCTTCTGGGTGGGGCTCCAACTCCTCGGCGTCCTCACGGGAGCCACCGGCGTCGCCTACCTCGCCCATCTGGGAGGAGCGCTCGCCGGGGTCGGCCTCTGGTTCGCTTGGCGGAGCGATCTGCTCGGCACCGCAGGCGCCGGCCGCAAGGGCCCGTTCCGGCCCGCGTAGGGGGCTACCCATGTGGGGTACCGCCCGCCCAAGTCCGAGGTACACGCGAGCGGCATGTACGGCGGCGTCGGCTCCGCGCCGTCCCGCGACGTCTGGACCCCGGGAGGCGACGCCGAGGCGGCGCCCGACGGACCGGTCCCGGAACGGCTGCGGCGCCTCCACGTCCACCGCCGGCGACCTCGCCGGCTCCCCGATGCCGCTGGTCCGTGCCGTCCTCCTGTGCCTCGTGCTCGCGCCTCTCCGTGCCCATCTCCGGGTACGGACGCTCGAGGCGGGTCCCCCCGACGGAGCGCCTCCGCGGCGAGAGGGTCGAGGTTCGCTTCGACCCCCGCGATCTCTCCATCGCCGGTGCCGCCGACGCCGTGGACGCCGCCCGGAAGATCGAGGCCTACGTCCGCAAGAAGATCGCGACCAAGGACTTCGGCACGGGCTTCGCCTCCGCCGCCGAGGTGGCGCGTTCGCTGCAGGGCGACGGCACCGAACACGGCGTGCTCGCCGCCGGGCTGGCTCGCGCGATCGGGCTTCCCCAGAGGGTGGTGAACCGCGACCGCTCCCTGTCCCTCCGCGCATCGTTGCGGCATCATGGGGACATGCGGCACGGCGGTTGGCCGGTCCGGGGACTCGGAGGGGCGGCCCTCGCGCTCGTGCTCGTCGTCCGGATTGCGCGGCCCGGGGCGCACGTGCCGGCAACCGCTTCCGTGAAGCGCGCGGCCGAGGACGTGCACGAGGGTCTCCTTCGCGGCGCACCCGGGGAGGAGTCCGCGACGAGTGCCGTCGTGGAGCAGGAGTACGTTCGCGACGACGACGCGGTCCTCGCTGCCTTGGAAGCGGAACTCGACCGGTCGTTTCGCGACCCCCGCGACTTCGAGGTCCCCAGCGTGTGCGTTCGCGGGCGCGTCCTCCGGGCGGGGACGGACGAACCGGTGGGGGCGCCACCGCATCCACGCCCGCAGCGCGGTCGGCCGCGAGGAGGCGCAGGCGACGGAGTTGGTTCGCGATGGCGAAACGACCACCATGGACATCCGATCGGCGCCGCGGCGATAGCCATCGCGCCGACCGGGCTTTCGGGAGAAACCGATGGGCGTTCGGCACGTCGTTCTTCTGGGCGGATTGCTGGCGATCGGCTGCGGGGGACCCAAGGCGACGCCATTCGACGGCCGGGTGACGTTCGCCGTGAACGCCGGGCAGTCCTCGCCCGACGGGCCCGTCCTGTCCCAGCGCGCGATCACGTTTCTCAGCGTGACGAAGGCCGGGCGCACGCCGATTCGCGACGGCTGGCAGGAAGATGTCGCCGCGAACGAGCAGTACGGGCGCCACATCTTCCCGCGAGGCACCTCGGCGGCGGCGATGGCCGCCTACTACGGGGGCCTGTTGTCGAACGCCGGCTGGAAGGAAGGCGCGGACTTCGTGTACGACAACGCGTCCGCCACCCTTCGCTTCACGGGCGTGCAGGCGCTCGACGCGGGCGACGACAGCGACGAGGTGGGCGTTTCCGTGGACCGCACACCGACGCCCGGTGGGGCTTGATCCGGCTCGGGAACGGCTCGGGGGAGGGGGCCTGCGGATGCCTCCGCGGGAGGCTACTCTCCGCGGCGGTCCCGGAGGAATCGCCGTGGCTGCACGGAATGCCGACACCCACACCGTCACCTTCCACCGCGTGCTGCGGGCCCCGCCCGAGCGGGTGTATCGGGCGTTCCTCGACCCCGATGCGATGGTCAAGTGGCTGCCGCCGCACGGCTTCACCGGGCACGTCCACGAGATGGACGCGAGGGTCGGCGGGGTCTACCGGATGTCGTTCACGAACTTCGGGACGGGCGAGCGTCACCGCTTCGGCGGCACCTATGTCGAGCTCACACCCGGCGCGTGCATTCGCTACACGGATCGCTTCGACGACCCGGACCTCCCCGGCGAGATGGCGGTCACGATCCGCTTCGCGCCCGTCCTCACCGGAACGGAGTTGAGGATCGAGCAGAAGGGCCTCCCCGCGGCCATCCCCGCGGAGTTCGCCGTGATGGGCTGGCAGGAGTCGCTCGCCCTCCTCGCCCACCTCGTCGAGCCGGAGATCCCCTCCGGCCCGTAGCGCGCGGCGGTGAACCGCGACCTGCCTCCGACCGTTGAGGGTCGTGAGGGGGCTGCTTGTCTCACGTCGGTCGTTTTCCGTGGCTTCTCGCCGCTGCAGCCCTTGCCGGTTGCGGTGCCGCCGCCGATGGGGCCCGCGCGCGGGTGGCGCCCTTGTCGGGTGCCGTCGCGACCGCCGAGGACGCTGCCTCGGCGTCGGCCGATCGACGATCCCCCAAGACCGTGATCCACATGCCGTGGCTGGCCGCAATGCAGGCCGAAGACGGCGGCTGGGAGGACGGGCTTCCCAAGGGCGCGGCCACGTCGGACGACCCCGATCTGACGGGCCGCGTACTCCTGGTCTACCTCCGAGCCGGCTACACGCAGCGGGGAACGCATCCCCTGGCGCGCGTCGTCGCTGGCGGCCTCGCCTTCCTGAGGCGACACCAGGACGCGGAAGGCTGGATCCGCCCCCGAGGGCGGCCCGGCGACCTCCGCGACCACCTGCCCGCTGCGCAAGCCGTCGTCGAGGACTACGGCATGACACGGAGCATGCTCTACCGCGAGCGTGCCCGGTCCGCGCTGGAGGTCGTCGCCCGCGCCTGCGAAGCGGGGGAGCCCCTCCTCGACGACGCGGGGGTCGCGGGGTGCGCCCTGGAGGTCGCGCTCGCGGCACGGGTGGTCGACGAGGACGCGCGCCGGCATCGCGAGGCACCTCCCTTCGGCGTGGATCTCCGTCGCTTCGACCGGCTGCGCCGGTGGCGGCAGCCATCGGACGCGCGTGCGGGGCGCGACGTGGCGAACGCGATCCTCACGCAGCTCGTCTTCGAGGGGAACGACACGCCGGAGGCCCGCGCGGCGCTGCGCACGCTCGCCGGCCCCGTGCTGGCGTCCCCGCTCGCCTGGAGCGTCGGCCCGCCCCACGGCGCCCCGGAGGACTGGGCGGCCCTGAACCGGATGCTGGAGGGTGTGGGGGGGACGGCACCGGACTGCTGGCAGCGGGCCGCGCGCCGCTTGGTCATCGATCGGCAGGCGCTGCTCCCGAATGGGCTCCGTCGGGGGGGACGCTGGGATCCCGCGATGCTCGACGCCTACGACGGCGGCTCCATCCGGCTCACCGTCGCGTGCGAGGGCGTCCTGTACGCGCGCGACTACGATTCGCTGACCGTGCCTTCGCCGTCGGAGGACGTGGGGCGGGGTCCAGCGGATTCCGGTGCGACGGCGCTCGACGCATCTCGATAGCGAGGTGCGTCGACTCGCCGCCCAAGGGCCCGTCCGTGAATCACTGTCGCCCTTTCCACTCGCCTCCACCCCGTCTGCGGCCCCTCCTCGGTCGCGAATTCCTCAGTGTAGCTGGCGCCAAGCCTCCGGATCCGCTCCCTCGTCATGACCACATCCGACGCGTAGCGAAGCGTCTTTCTCAACGCTCATTCCCGGCCGGGCCCTAACCGACGACGCCGCTCTCCAGGATGGTGAGCGTGCCGTGGTCGGCGTCGATGGCGGCTTCGACGCCGTACGGGAGGACGAACGTCGGGTCGGTATGTCCGAAGTCCATGCGCGTGACGATCGGAAGGTCCCGGTGGCCCTGCTCGCCGGCGACCACCTGCAGGAGCGCGTTGTCGTACTCATCGAAGTGGTCGGGTCCCACCTCTCCTCCCGGGCGGCCGAGGAGGATCCCCGACAAGCGCTCCAGGACGCCGAGGGCGGCGAGGGTGCGCAGGTGGCGCGCGACATCGCGCGGCGCCGGCGCCTCTTCCGACGTCTCGAGGAAGAGGATCGCATCCTGCCACTTGTCGAGCGGCGGCCAGACCTCCGTGCCGCGCAGCCAGTCGAGCACCTCCAGGCACCCGCCGATCAGGCGGCCGCGACGGACGGCGGCTCCCTGGAGGACGCGCCAGCCCGTCGACGACGCCAGCCGGCGGCGGCGAACCTGGTTGGCCGGGTCGCTCCACTCCAGGCGCTCGGATGTCCAGCCGTCCCCGTTGGGAAGCACGCGGCCGACGGGCGCTGTCTCGAAGAGCGTCCGCCGTACCGAGTCCGCCATGTAGGGGAAGATCCCCGCGTTCTCGGCGAAGCCGGCCATCACGGCCGGCCCGTAGAACGAGACGAGGCCGGCGCGGTAGCACGCGAGGTGCGTGACGGTGGTGTCCGAGAATCCGAGGAAGACCTTCGGGTGTTCGCGGATCACGCCCAGATCGAGGTGGGGGAGGATGCGGATCGAGTCGTCTCCCCCGATCGTCGAGACGATGCCGTCCACCGACGGGTCGGCGAACGCGGCCATGAGGTCGTCGGCCCGGGCGCGGGGGTTGGCGCGGATCCACTCCGGATCGCGAAGCGCGTGCGGCATTTCCACCACCGTCACGCCGAACGCCTCCTCGAGCTGTCGTTTCCCGGCCTCGTATCGGTGCGGGCAGGCACCCGGCCCGCCCCAGGAGAGGGAAACCGCCGCGATCGTGTCGCCGGCGCGAAGACGGCGGGGCTTCAGCATGGGTGGGCCTCCACGGGCGCCCGAGGGTAGCCGGCCGGCGCCGGAGTCAGGGGTCGGGGGTCGGGGGTCGGGAGTCGGGGGGCGGTGGGGGTGGCGGTGGACCGCCGTTCTCGTTCACGGACCCATCCCTCCCCCCGGTTCCCGGCACACGGCGGGCGAGAGGGATCCGGTACGGCGAATCGGTCGTGGGCATCGCGCGCCCGGAGCCTCGGTTGCGGGTGGCGGCAAGAACAGAAGGGAACCTCGCGGCCCGCCGAAGGGGGACCCCGACACACAGGGAGGCGACGGCATGGACGCGCGGATCCCTCGGTTACGACTTCGATCCGGTTGCCGTGGACTTCGACGCTTCCCATCGCCGATCGTGATCCCCTCCGACACGTCCGAGTAGGCAGGGTCCACGACGCGTCGAACCCAGGGACGGTCGTCGGCACGCCCTTGCCGGGCGTATCGAGGGCGCGGGCCGACCCCGACACCCGTGCGACACTCGTGCCTTGAGCAGGGGCGTCCCCCCAGGGAGTCGGTCCCGCGAGGCGGATCGAGGAGACGAGGCATGATCCACGAACAGAAGGACGAGTTGGTCGCGCTGCTGGACGACGTGCTGAGTGCCGAGCTGACCGCGATCAACCAGTACTTCCTCCACGCGGAGATGTGCCACAACTGGGGCTACGAGCGCCTCTACGACGCCATCCGCAAGGAGTCCATCGACGAGATGAGACACGCGGAGGCGTTGATCGAGCGCATCCTCTTCCTGGAGGGGATCCCCAACGTCACCCGGCTGGGGAGGATCAAGGTCGGAGAGACCGTGCCCCAGCAGCTCGACAGCGACCTGGGGCTGGAGCTCGAGGCGGTGGCTCGGCTCAACAAGGCCATCCAGCAGTGCGTCGAGGCCGGCGACAACGCCTCCCGCGCCCTCCTGGAAGGGATCCTCCGCGACGAGGAGCAGCACATCGACTGGCTGGAGGCACAGGTCGCGCTGATCAAGCAGGTCGGCGTCGAGAACTACCTCGCCACACAGATCCGCTGATCCGCCGCCTGCCGAGAGCGGGGCCGGGACGGGGCGACGACCGAGGCCCCATCGGCTTCCCGTCGACGCGAGAGGTCCCTTGGACGGCTCCCCGAGGGATGGCCTGATCTACCGGAGGAGATCGTCGAAGACGCGCTGCACGTCGTCCCTGTCGCGCAGGCCGTCCAGCCGCTCCCGTTGGTAGGCGGCCACGCGGGCGGAGAGATCGGCGAGGGGCGTGGCGTTCCCCCTCGCGAGCGGGGCGAAGTATCCGGCCCTCGTCGCCAGCCAGCGGGCGCGGTCGAGGTCGCCTGCTTCCGCGCGCGCCATCGCTTCCTCACGGACGCGCCGCACGGCCGCCCTCCAGGGACCGTCGTCGCCCAGCGCCGAGAGGCCGGCCGCTCCCTCCAGGACCCGATCCGGGAAGTACGGGAAGACCTCGCCGAAGGCGGCGTGAGCCCCGAGCACCGCGCGACCGGCGTCGCTGCCGCGGACGGCGAGGAAGAGCGCCGCCGTGACGTCGCCGCGATCGCCCTCGGCGCGAAGGCGCGCTTCGAGAGCCGCCTCCGCCGCTCCGAGGCCGCCTTCCGCCAACCGCAACAGGTCCCCCGCCGCGAGCAGTGCGGGTTCCCTCGTGACCAACTGCTCGAGAAGACCCCGCGCCAGGAGCTCCGGGTCGCGCGCGAGGATGCCGGCGAGCTCGCGGCGGAGATCGGTCTGCCGCTCCCCGTCGGGCAGCGCCTGCAACCGGCCCACGAGGTAGAGACGCGCGGACGGATCCGACGCCACGCGACGTGCGATCTTGGAGAGGGCATCCCCCGCGCGCTTGAGCCGGTCGCGCCCGTCGGCCGTTCGGGGGTCCGTGTCGTCGGTGGCGAGGCCGGCATCCGCGAGGAGCGCGTCCAGCGCGCGGCGGAGGTCGGCGGTCGGGTACGGGCCGACCCGTGGCGCTTCGCCCGGCGCCGCCACGGCGAGCCGACCTGCGGCAATGGGCGCGGAGCCCCCGGCGGAGACGAGCCGGCCCGAGCCCCGGGTGCATCCGACCAGCAGGGACGGCGGCGCGGCGGTCCCGGCGAGGGCGCGTTCGGTCCGGCGCGCTCGGGACACCGCGTCCACGCCGGGAGGAAGGGGGAGGTCCACGTCGGCACGGGCGTTCGGCGCGAGTCCGATCTCGCCCAGCGGCGTCGCGATGCGCTCTTCCCGATCCCCGCTCGCGACCGTCGCGGAGCCGTCGCGAAGCGTCGGGAGGGGCCGACCGGACGGCCCTTCGATCGCGATGACGGATCCCGGGGCCGCGAAGAGGGCTCCTCCGCCGGGCAGCGCGATCCTGGCCGTGGCGTCGCGGACGACGAGGCGGTCGCCCGCGGTCAGCGCGACGTCGCGTCGGCGCTGCCCCCCCGGACCCTCCACGGAGACCTCGCGATCCAACGTCAGGCGGACCGGGAGGGTCGTTCGCTCGCGCGACCGCAGGACCAGGCCGATGCCCACGGCGACCGCCGCCGCCGCGACCGCCGCCCACCGTCGCCGTCGAACGCGTCGGGTCCGCCGGAGGCGCGCCTCGTCGAGGATCCGCCCGGTCAGATCCGGCGGAGCACGCCCGCCGAGAACCTCGGCGAGGGCGACCTCGATCATGCGGTCCTCTGCCGAGCTCACGCCTCGAGCCTCCGTGTCACGCAGTCCCGGAGCCGACCCCGCGTGCGCCGGAGCAGGGTCTTGACGCCGTTGGCCGTCATGCCGGTGTCGCGGGCGATGCGTTCGCGGGAATGCCGATCGCGGTAGAAGCCATCGAGCACGGTCCGCACCTTCGCCGTGAGTCCGTCCAGGCAGGCGCGCAGGGCGTCGAGCACCGCCTCGCCGTCGTCCTCCCCGTGCCGCGCGGCCCACGCAGCGTCCGCCGCGGCCAGATCGTGGAACGCGGGGCGCACGCGGCGGCGGCGCACGTGGGAGTAGAAGCGGTTTCGCGCAATCGTGCGCAGCCAGGCCGCCGTTGCCGACGGGCCACGGTCCTCCCAGCGCTTCTCCCACGCGGCGAGAAACGTCTCCTGGACGAGATCCTCGGCCAGGGTCGCGTCGCACCCGAGATAGAGGAGGTAGCGATAGAGAGCGGCTTGGTGCGCCGCCACGAGGCGCACCAGGCGCTGCTCCCCGGCATCCGGCGCCGAGCGCGATTCCGCCGGCAGCCCGAGTGCCTTCAAGGGGTCGCCTCCTCGCTCAGTGTTGCACCTCCCGGAATCGAGCCCAGACCGCCTCGCCGGTCGTCAGGTCGTCGAGGTGCTCCTGCACGTGCCGATCCGCGGGACGACACATGAAGGCCAGGCTCACGGCATGGTCGTGGAGGATAGCGCCGTGGTAGTACTCCATGGTCAGCACGTAGGAGGCCGCGGCCCGGACGTCTCCGCCGTCGAGCCTCTGCCGGACCTCCGTCTCCGCCGCCGCGGCCGCTCGCGTCCAGGCGTCCTTCTCTCCGAGCGCGCGGAGGCCGATCGCCGCGGCGAACCAGGTGTCCGGGCGCGTTCGCACGAGGATCGGGGTCTCGAACACGGCCTCCAGCACCCGGCGGCCGGCTTCGTTTCCCTGCAGGGCGAGACTCGCCGCCGGCGCCACGTCGATCATGCGGTCCGGGTCGTAGTGGCAGCGCTTCTCCAGCAAGGGAGCGGCGGCTTCGACACCCCGCTCGTAGGCCTTGACGAGGAGGTTCGTGTCGAAGGCCTCCGGGTGCGCGGCGAGCGTGCGGGCCGCCGCCCTCGGGCCCCCGTTGCCGGAATCGAAGAGCACGATCTTCAGGAGGCCCGCCCGTACGGAATCCGTATCGGCCCCGTCCAGCAACGCGACGAGCTTCGGCCGCGCGTAGGCCCACGCGGCGTCGTCGCCCCGGAGCAGCCGCAGCGTCTCGCCGACCGCTTCGTATGCGGCCATGTACGCCGCGTAGTGGGGGGCGTTGGGACCTTGCGGCTCGTGCGCGAGGTCGGGCAGCTTCGCGAGCCGCGCGTCGATTGCCCGGACCTTCTCCGCGGCCGGCCCCTCCCCGGCCCGGCCCGGCGGAGCCGCCAGGAGCAGCGCCGTCATTGCGAGAATCGTCCACCCGGTCGTGCGCATCATGGAAAGCCTCCTTGTCGTTCAGCCCCGGAACGCACGCCTCCGGAAAAAGGGTTCAGGAATCTCGGGGACCGCAGGGCTGTCGCCGCTCGGCCGTGCTTCGTCGCGCGATCCGGTGGGCGAGGAGAGGGTCGCCAAGACGCTCATGAGTCCGGTGGTCGCTTCGATCCTGTTCCTGCTCCCTGACTGCGGCAAGGGGCCGCCCTCGTGGACCGAGGCGCCGGAGGTCTCCGAGACGGCCGCGGCGATGTTCCCCCCCAGACCGCCTACGAGGGATCGGTGGGAGGCGTCCCGGCTCACCGGTCGACCCGCGCCGAGAGCGTCTCGACACTCGAGGATGGGCCCGGCGTGCGACCTACGAGCTCGCCTCCCCGCTCTGCGAGAGCGCCCGGGACGGCCTCCAGGGCATGGGCGGAGAGATCTTCGTGACCGTCGATCTCCCGAGTGGAGAGACGACCGCGACGTACGGCGAGTGAGGACGATCGGCCGCACGAGGGACGGCCCTTGCCCGGATGGCTCCAGCCTGCGGCGCTCGTCGCGTTTCTTCGAGGTCGCCGTGTTCGCCCGATGCGTGCTCGCTCCGGGACGGGGTTGTCTCGTGCTCGGGGTGAGTCGCTGCGGTTCGCACGAGCGCGCCTCGTCCACGCCGCCGCGACCTCGTCCCGGGGGTCCGCGGAGACGACGGCGTCGAAGAGGCGTGCCGACCCCGATCCCGGCGGGACGGGGGTGCCCGCGATGCCCACGTGGTTGCCAACGGAGCCCGGGCCGGTACGCTCCGGCCGCGGCGCGACGTGCGCGGGAGGAGCCACCGATGGGCGAGGAGCAGCGCGAGGGACCGTGGCGCCGGATCGAGCCCGACGGTCTCGCGAAGCCCGTCGGGTATGCCTACGGGGTGGAGTCCGTCGGTGGGCGCCGCATCACCATCGCGGGGCAGGTGGCGATGGACGCCGACGGTTCCATCGTCCATCCCGGTGACCTCGTCCGTCAGGCGGACCTGGCCTTCGCCCACGTGCGGGCCGTGCTCGACGCCGCGGGGGCGATGCCCGAACACCTCGTGCGACTGCGCATCTTCGTGACCGACATTCCGGCCTACCGCCGGGAGGCCGCGGCGATCGGCCGCGCCTACCGGTCCCATCTCGGCCGCCACTTCCCGGCGATGACCCTCGTCCAGGTCGTGCGCCTCTACGACGGGGGTGCCCTGATCGAGGTCGAAGGGGAGGCCGTCGTTCCCTGACGGAAACGCCGTCCGGACCGGGGAGGGGCTTCCATTGGCCTACCTCCCCGTCTGGCTGCGGCGGGTGCGGGTCGGGACCGGCCGGGAACGCCGTTTGCCCACGTGTGGCACGAGAGAGACGGCAGCATGTACCCCGCAACGACCCGATCCAGCAACCTCGCCGTGGTAGAGCGCCCCGCACCGCGCCTCCTCGTCGAGGCCCCTGCCCCCTTCGAGGGCGCCTCGCGCCCGAAGGGGACTGCCCGCTGGGGCAGCCGGCGGTCCCGCCGGTGGCACGGGCTGGGGCCGACCGCCGTCTCGGTGATCCTCCACGCTGGCGTCCTGATCGCCTTCACCCTCTTCGCCGTGGCCGCACCGCGGAGCGGAAACCCGGAGAGCGTCGCTCGCCTGGGGGCCATCGTCGACATCGAGGAGATGAAGCCCGAACCCGAGCCCCTCGACCGCGAGGTCCTGCCCGACGTGCAACCCGAGGAGCTCGAAGAGACCGTCATCGAGCCCGATGTCGCCCCTGCCGTGGATTTGCAACGACTCCCGGACGACCCTTCCGACCAGCCCCCGAGGGCGGAATTCGTGCAATTCCAGGGTCCCACCCTGGCCACGGTGGGGCGGCGGATCCGGCCGAAGCAGCCCGTGGTCACCCCGCCGGTGGTCGTGAGGAAGCCCGCGCCCAGGCCTCCGGCTCCCGAGCCCGTCGTTCGTCGGCCGGCCCCCGCCCCCCGGGCCGTCGCGGGCGCGCGGCGACTCGTCCCCCTCCAGCAGCCTCTTCACTACCCGGAGGCGGCACGGCGCCTGGGCATCCAGGGGCGCGCGCGCGTCGAGGTCACGATCGACCCTTCCGGCCGCGTCACGGAGGCCCACCTCGTGACGTCCAGTGGATCGCCCATCCTGGACGCGGCGGCCGTGGCCTCCGCCAGGGCGTGGCGTTTCCAGCCTCCGGGCGAGGTCCGTCGCGCCATCCTCCCCTTCACCTACGCGCTACGCGGCTAGGCACGCGGCCCGCGAGCGCCCCGTCTCCCGCGCCGTCACGCCGTGGCCACGGCGCCCCGACCCTCCGTCTCCCGCCGGATACACCACCCGCGGGCCGCGAGGGGCCAGGCTGGCCCGCTGGGTCGGACGGGAGGCGCGGGGTGTGGGAGAGCGGGTCCCGGCGCCCCGGCCCCTGGGCCTTCGGGCGTGCATGATCGTCCAACGGGCGCCCCGCCGTTCCGTGGTGGGGGCATCCTGTCATGGCACCGAAACGCCGGTCGGGACCCGGCTCGGGAATGGGAGCTCACCGCCCGGGCTCTGCGAACCTTCCGCCCGCGTGGTGTCACCATCCTGTCCGCAGCCGCGCCTCGCCCACGCTCCCGGGGCGTCGCGACCCGGCCCCGGGGCGTCGCCGGCGCGCACCCGTCTTCTTTGGATGTCGTTCTCGCCCCCGCGCGATTCGAGCGCGTGACGCACTGCATCCGGCACGGCGCCGAACCCTTCTTGAGAGTGACGTTCATGTGCATTCGGTCCCTCTCTCGGGGGTGCGAGCGTCCATTCGTCGTCCGATCGGCCCGAATCAGGGCGCCCTTCCAGGGGCACATCGTTTGCGACGTGCCCTCCGTCAGGGAGGGATCCGACGTGCATCGACTTGTTGCTCCGCCGTGTTCTCCGCTCCGTGCGGCGATCTTCATGGGCGTCGCTTTCGCGGGCCTCCTCTTGGGATCCCACGCCGCCTGGGCCGCGGATGCGGAGGAGGCCGACGAGGGAGCCACCGCAGCTCCGACCTCGGAGGCACCGGTGCTGGAGCGTTCCCAGGTCGACGAGCCCCCGACGCTCGAAGAGCTGCCCGATGTCCTCGTCACCGCGCCGACGTTGACGCCTCGGCCGCTGCAGGAGACGGCGGCTCCCATCAACGCGATCACCGAGAAGGACCTGGTTCGCAAGCAGCCCCGCTCCTTCTCGGACGCCATCTGGTACCAGCCCGGGCTGTGGAACACGCAGGGTTCGACCGGTCAGATGGGCACGCCCGTCATCCGCGGCGCCCAGGGCAACCAGGTCCTGCTGCTCATCGACGGCGTTCGCGTCTCGAACACGCTCTTCACGATCGGACCCGGATCCGACTGGGACCTGATCGACATGGACTGGGTGGACCACATCGAGGTGGTCCGGAGCCCGGACGCCGTGCTCTACGGCACGCAGGGCATCGGCGGCGCCACCGCCCTCTACTCCGGCTGGCCCATCGACTACACGCGCTGTGGGGTCCACGTCGGCGGTCGGGCGCGAGGGCTCTACACGGGCGGCGGCGAGAACCTGTGGCACGGCGGGCTCGAGGGCCACGTGGCGACGCCCCGGTTCCGGATGGTCCTCCAGGGGTCCTGGACGGACAGCAAGAACTACGTCGGCGGTGGCGACGTCGGCGAGGATGTCCCCCACCAAGTTCGCCACGCAGGGTGCGAGCCTCCGGATGGAGGGGCGCCTCGGGCGCTACGACACCCTCGGGCTCTCCGTCTTCGCCATCCAGAAGCAGTGGCCGGGCAGCTGGCTGCATCCCAGCCGTGACTACGAGAACTGGTCCGATCGCGAGATCGGCATCCTCCGTTGGAACCACACCTGCCCGTTCGTCCTCGCCGACGAGATGGAACTCCGCCTGGGCATCGTCCGGAACGACCGCGTGCGGTGGCGCAAGGACTCCTACAGCCGGGACGGGATCTACGTCCTCACACCTCAGGCCGACCTCATCCTCCACAAGCGCCTCGGTTGCCACACCCTCACCTACGGCCTTCACGCGCATCAGGACCGGATCGAGGCGCCGCTGGCCACGACTCAAGGCAGCATCAAGGAGATTCCCGACGGGTACCTGCTGACCGAGGGCATCTACGTCCAGGACGAGTGGCAGGTGACGCGCAGGCTCCGCGTCACCGGCGGCCTGCGCTTCGACCTGTCCCAGGTGGAGACGAATCCGGAAGCGGCCACGACGGACCCGTTGATCGATCCCTCGGAAATCGACCTGAGCCGGGACGACTCGGCCTGGACGGGCAAGCTCGCCGTCTACTACCGGCTCACGGACGCCGTCGGACTCACCACCAATCTCGCCCGCGGCTACCGGTTCCCCGGTCCCAACGACCTCGCGTCCTTCCGGCAGGCGCCGGACGAGATCCAGGTCGGCAACCCGGACCTGAATCCCGAGTACAGCACCGTGTGGGACGCGGGTGTCCACTTCAACCGTCCCAAGTGGCGGGGGAGCGTCGGCGGGTTCGTCGCCTGGTTCGACGACCTGATCATCGGCCGCTCGGGTACCTGGAACGGAATGACCTACCTCGACCGCAACATGAACGGCATGCAGGATCCGGACGAGGACTTCTTCATCCGCGAGAACGCCGGATCGGCCACGTTCTACGGCGTGGAGGCCAGCGCCGAGTGGGAGTTCTGGCCGTGCTTCACGGCCTTCGGCAACTTCACGTGGTGGCACGGCGACATCAGCCCGGCCCCGACGGAGCCGATCGGCGTTCCCACCAACGGGACGCTGGGCGTCCGCTACGGGAACGTCGGCGACTTCTTCTGGGCCGAGCTCGCCTGCCACATGGTTGCGCGCTTCGACGACATCCCCCCGGACTTCTACAACGACGAGGCGTTCTTCTTCAAGGACCCCCAGGACTCGTCGTCCGGGCCCTACCGCAACGACCACTCGATGCCGGGCTACTCGATCTTCGATCTCCGCGGCGGCGTGAAGGTGAGCAAGCACCTGTCGCTCACGTTCGGGGTCGAGAACCTCTTCGACAAGAAGTACCGCTCGTTCGGCTCCCGGCGCTTCGGGAACGGCGCGACGGTCTACGTCGGTGCGAAGGCGGATCTCTGAGGCGTTCCCTCTCCCCCCGCGCCCCCTCTCCTCTACTCTCCTGTTGCCTCACCCCGGCGACCTCGCGGTCGCCGGGGTCGTTCCTTTCAGGCCCGTTGGTGGAAGAGGACGACTCGTCGACGGCGCGCCCGACCGGACCGGCGCTTCCGACTGTCACGCCGCGCGCTTCGTCGGCAGTCGATCGTGTCCGGCTCGTGAGGAGGGGCCGCCGCCCGCCGCGGCGGCCCCTCGGGGGCGTCTACTTGGTCCCGTAGTCCTCGCCGAGGATGTCGTGGTACTCCTGCAGCCGGTTGCGGTACTCCTGATCGGCGGCATCGCGCGCGGCGTTCGCAGTGGCGGCCTCCTCCTGGAGTTGCGGATCCTCCGGGTTCTCGTCGAGCATGCGCTGGGCTTCTTCGGCGGCCATGCGCGCGTCGGACAGCGCTTGCTCGGCGTCGTGCACGCGAGTACCGAGGTCGTTGCGCACGTTCGCGTCCGGCCCGTCCGCGGGCTTCTTCTCCGCGGAAGGCAGCTTCCCGCCCGGGCCCGCGGCGTCGGGCTGCGAACCCGCCGCCTGTTCGGCGAGCCGCTGGGCCTCGGCGGCCTGGTTCTCCAACTGCTTGGCCTCCGCGGCCGCGACCTCGGCGTTCTTCCGGGCCTGCTGAGCCGCGGCGTTCGCCGCCACGGCGGCGTCGGCCGCCTCGTCGCGCTCCCGCTCGGCATCCGCCAGCGAGTTCCTTGCGGAGTCGAGGGCGGCCTCCTTCTCCGGGGTCGGATCCTCGTTCGCCGCCTGCTGTGCCATATCGAGGGCGTTCTGCGCCTCCTCGACTCGCTGTTCGGCTTCGGTGGCCGCTTGCGTGGCGGTCTCCGCGACGTGCTGCTGCTCCCCAGCTTCGGCCTTCATCCGCGCGGCCTGTTGGCTCAGCTCCGCCGCGGTCTGGGCCGCCTGCGCAGCCTTCTCCCGGAGGAGGGCCGCGTCTCCACGCCCGGCGGCGCCGGGCGTCGGCGACGGCGGGGTCCCGGCCGAGGCCGACGACGGCGTGCTTCCCGTCGTGGGAGGTGCCGTCCCTTGCGGGCTTGCTCCCGCCTTCGCGGAGGTCCCGCCGGACGCGGGCTGGTTGGCGCTGGAGCCCGTCGCGACGGCGTCGCCCGGCCCGAGGGGCTTCGTGGGCGAGCCAGCCAGGGTGGGGGAGCGAGCGGGAAGCAGCGCGGGGAGCGGCCGTGCGCTCTGCGGCGCAAACGCGGTGATGCCCGTGCGACCGGCGCGGGCTCGCCCGGCGCCGCCCACGAACTGCGAGGCGACACCCCACAGCCGACTCTCGTCGCCATCGAGACGCCGCAAGGTCGTCACGATGCCCTGGTATGGCTGGCTGCTCGTCGCGTTCTCCTGGGCGATCTCCAGGTACGACACGAGCGCCTCGCTGTACAGGCGATAGTTCTCCAGCGCCTTGGCGCGGATCATCGCGCGGGTCAACGCGGGCTGGCGTGCGAGATGACGGTCCGTGGCGATCTTCGAGAGCTGACGGTCCGCCTTCGGGCGATTCACCAACTTGAACCGCGCCTCGACGTCCTTCTTCCTGCGGCTGTCGAAGTCGATGCCCCACGTCACGGTGTCGCCGACGTCCACCTCCTGGAGCACCTGGAGCGGGATCGTCGCGACCGTCGTCAACTCCTCGGGGTCGAACCGCTCCTTGTAGAGGATCTTCCGGCCCTTGCGGAACACCAGGTAGCCGTCCGCCTCGTACTGCTCGCTCACCTCGATGCCGAACGTGTCGAGCCCCTCCGGGCGCACGTCCTGTTGCGGCCAGAGCAGCGTCGCGATTGCCGCGCTCCGTCCGCCGCGGTGCTGGTCCGGTGCTTCGAAGGGCTCGACCGTCACGTCGAAGGCGCGTGCCAGGGAAGCGATGACGGTCGGATCCTCCATGTCACTCGCGATGAGCGTCTCCTCGAGCATCGTGTGCCCGGCGGGTTCCGTCTGCACCGTCTTCTTGACCTCGGCGAATCCCGTCTGGCGCAAGGTCACCTCGTGGGTGCCCGCCGCCACGGAGATGGATATCGGCGTACTGCCCTTCCACTCGCCGTCGATCCACATGTCGGCCGCCGGAACGCTCGCCACCTCCAGCGTCGAGCGCGTGTCCGGTCGGTCTGCCGGGGATCCGCACGACACGACGCCCAGCACGAGCAAGACGACCAGTACCGCAAGACCGTAGGACTTCGTTTGTCCCATCGTCACCCTCCCATGGGTCCGCCCTGCCGCCGGCAGCGGTGGCGGGGAGGTACCCGCTGCGGGGTTCGGCGGGGCAGCCCCCGACGACCCGGTCGGCCCCCCCGGTTGAACCGAGCGGGGCGCCGCGTCGGAGCCCGTCGCACCCAGTGCCTCAAGTTGGGTGGCAACCTACCTTCGCGGCTTCCCAGGCACAAGGGCCTGGTCCCATCGCCCTTGACAGCCTGGATTCAAGGGCCCGCGGTTCCCAGCAAACCGGCCTGTCCGACACCTCTGTTTCCGATGAGACCCCGGGCGACGCGGGTCCGGACCTGTTATGCTCCGCGGCGTGCTGCGACCGTGGCGACAAGGGCTCCGGGGGTGCGGCGGCTTGGCGGCCGCGCTCATCCTGGCGGCGAGCACGGTCGCGCCCTGCGGATGGGCGGGACCACCGGCCGACTCCCCCTCCTCGGAGCCGGGGGCCCTTCCCCTCCTGGATGCCGCCCGCGAGGCCTGCGATCGAGGGTCCTTCGCCGACGCCCTGACCGTGCTCGAGCAGGCCGCCGACCGCCTGCACGCCGACGGTTGTCGGTCCGAAGCCGCCGCCGCCCTCGGGCTCGCCGCTCGGATCCATCGCCAGATGGGCGACGTTCGAACCGCCGTGACCCTGGGGCATCGCGCCCTCGATGCCGTCGGCGCCGGCCTCCCGCGCAACCTTGCGGTGCGGCTGCGCGTGGACCTCGCGGAGGCCCACATCGCCCTCCTGGAGGAGGACGACGCCCTGGACCTGCTCGACGCCGCCCTCGCTCTCTGCGGGACCCCGGCGGATCCTGCGTGCTCCGCCCGCGTGCGTCTCGGGATGGCCCACGCCTACGCCTCCCTCCAGGAAACGGAGGAAGCGCGTGCGGAGTACGGCAGGGCGCGCGACGCGGCGGTGCGTTGCGGCGACGACGCACTCCGAGCGGATGTCTTGTCGGGGACCGCTCGGCTGCTCGCGTCCGAGCGTGACATGGCGGGAGCGGTGGCGCGTTACGAGGAGGCGCTGGCCCTGTACCAGCGCACGGGCAGGATCCGGGAGGTGGTCGAGACGCTGGTGGCGTTGGGACGGTCCCGCCGTGCCGAGGGGGATCTCGACGGTGCAGCCGGCTTCTACGACCGCGCACTGCGGGAGTCGGGGAAAGCCGAACTGGGGGACCTCCACGCCACCTGCCTCTGGGCGGAGGCCCGGGCAAGTCTGCAGCGGGGCGACCGGGAGGTGGCCGTCCGTCAGGCATCCTCCGCCGTGCAGTCGCTTCCACTCTTCCTCCGAGGCCTGTCCGAGGAGCAGGGAGCAGCCGCCCGATCGACGTACAGCGGCCTCTTCGAGGTCGGGGCGCGCGCGGCGATGGCCCTCGGCGACGACGAGGCGCTCTTCTACTTTCTCGAGAGCGGGCGAGCGGGAACCCTGCTCGAGTTTCTCGGCGCGCGCACTTCGTTGCAGTCCGTGCTCGTCGCGCCGGACCTGGCCCATGCGGAGACGGAGGCGCGAGCCCGCGAGGCGGCTGCTTTGGCGGCGTACCGACGCGTGATGGACAGCGAGGGATTGCGGCAACTGCGCCGGGCTCGCGCGAACCTCGACCGGGCACGCGCGGACTTGAAGGGGATCCTCGAGCGCATCCAGCGCGAGGCCAAGCGGAAGGTGGGTACGGTGGTACCCCCACCCGTTCCCCTCGATCGGTTCCAGAAGCGGATCCGCTCGAACGAGGTGTTCGTCCTCTACGGTCTGTTCGCCGAAGAGGCGGTAGCGCTGGTGCTGCGTCGCGACACCTGCCGACAGATTGTCCTCGGTCCCACGCGCGAGATCGAACGGGCCTATCGCACCCTGGAGTTCGAGGATCCCCACCACGACCCGGGGGACGCCCTGGATCGTCTGAGGCGTCTGCTGGTCTCTCCGTTGGAATTGGGGGGCGACGATCGCCGCGTCCTGGTCTGCCCGGACGGGATCGTCGCCTACGTACCCTTTGCCCCTCTCGTAGGCGATCGGAGCGTGTCCTACGTGCCATCCGCGACGACCTACGAGATCCTCCTGGGCGACCGGGCTCGGAGAGGGGAAGGGGTACTGGCGCTCGGCGACCCCGTTTACGACACGAACGTCGATCCGTGCGTCACGGCCACGGTGCGCTCGGGGGTCACGCTCGCGCCGCTCCCGTTCACACGCGTCGAGGCCAAGGCGGTGGGCGACGTGGTCCTTCTCGGCAACGAGGCGACCGAAGCGGGGTTCCGGTTCTCGGTGTCGAAGCGGGAACGTTGGAGCTCGGTCCATTTCGCCTGCCACGGCATCGTGGACCCCGACTATCCGACCCTCTCCGCGCTCGCCCTGACCGCCACATCGAAGGACGACGGGTTCCTGACGGCGCTCGACGTGTTTCGCCTGCGCATCCCTGCGGACCTCGTGGTCCTCTCGGCCTGCGACTCCGGTGTCGGCAAGGTCGTGAATGCCGAAGGCGTGCTGGGACTCATGCGGGCCTTCGTCTTCGCGGGCGCCCCGAGGGTGATCGTGAGTCTCGGGCAGGTGAGTGACACGGCGACGCCCGTCCTCATGAAGGAGCTCTACCGCCAGTGGGCCGACGGCGTTCCCGCCGCCGAGGCGCTCCGGCGCGCCCAGGAACACGTGCGCGGTCAGAGGCGATGGGCCCATCCCTGCTACTGGGCGTCGTGGGTGCTTTGGGGCGTTCCCGACTGAGCGCCGCCCGGCGCGTCGACGGGGATCGAGCGGTCCCTCGGTGGCCGGAACCCGTCCACCTCCGCTCCCTCGTGGGGGGCCGTGGGCCGCTCCCCTCGCTCGATGCCGAGCGGTCTCCCCGCCGGGTGCCGTACCCGCCCGGGGCAGCCCCGGCGCCGCCTACGCTCCGGGGCGGTCCGCCAGGCGTCGTGTCCACGTCGCAAGGCCCTCGAGGAGCTTGCGGATGCGCTTGCGCGTGTCTTCGTCCGTGAGGCGGCCGTGAGCGTCGAAGCGCTTCGCCGCCTCTCCGATCATCACCTCGGGGCGGTTCAGGGGGTGCATGTCCAGGAACACCATGACCTGGCGCAGATGGTACTGGGCGCGAGCGGTGCCGATGCGCCCCGGGGAGGCGCCCATGATGGCAACCGGCTTCTCCTCCCACGCGTTGTCGCCGTACGGCCTCGACGCCCAGTCGATGGCGTTCTTGAGCACGCCGGGGATCGAGTAGTTGTACTCGGGGGTCGCGAAGAGGACGGCGTTGGCCGCGCGGAGCCGCGCCTTGAGCGCCACGGCCTTGTCCGGCGGTGTCCCCTCGTCGTCCTGGTTGAACCCGGGAAACCCGTCGATCTCGAAGATCTCCAGGGCTGCTCCCTCCGGAACCAGCTCGGACGCGGCGCGTAGCGCGGCCCGGTTGTAGGAGGTGCGCCGGAGGCTCCCGGCGATTCCCAGGATGCGGACCGTCTCGTTCATGGCTCTCCTCCCGGTTCGGCGAGAGGACCCTACCTTGTGGCGAGGGGGCCCGCCGCGCCCTCACGGTCGTGCGCGCGCCGGGGGGCGACGCGCGCCGGGAGGGGGCAAAGCTCGCGGGGGAACCCAAGCGCGACACCGCGCGGCACGTCGCCCTTGCTGCGTCCAACCACCACCGAGCGGCAGCCATCGGCCCCGGCCCCGGCGAGGACGCGTGCGACCAGGGCTCGCGCCGACGCCCACGGGCCGGTGGGGCCCCACGATCGTCTACGACGGCAATCGGTCCCGTGCGCTCCCGTTCGCCGGCAATCGGAACGGCTTCCAGAACGGCAACGACGTCTGGCAGCTTCCGTTGTCCGGTTCCCCCGCGTGGACGCAACAGTCGCCGGGCGCTTCGACGATTCCCGTCCGACTCGAGCAGGGAGTGGTGTTCGACACGCCGAACGACCGGATGATCGTGTTCTCCGGCGGCGCGGCGCAGCCCACGGGGCGCTGAACGACGTCTGGGCGCTCGACCTCTCGCAGCCCGGGAGCGCGTCCTGGACGCATCTCGCGCCGAGCGGCACGCCGCCGCCCGTTCGGCAGTACGCCGCCGGTGCCTACGATCCGGTGGGCGACACCCTCGTCGTCTTCGGCGGAGGGAACGGCACGAGCGATCTGGGCGACGTCTGGGAACTCACGCTCGCGCCCGGATCCGAGACGTGGACGCAAGGGACGCCCACGGGGACGCCCCCCGCGGCGAGGGATTCGCGCGCCGGGGTGTACGACGTGGTTAGGGCCTGGCCGAGCATAGGTGTTGAGTAGGACGCTCGGATTCGCGTCGGATGTGGTCATGACGAGGGAGCGGATCCGGAGGCGTAGCGCCAGCTACGCTGAGGAATTCGCGATCGAGGAAGGGCCGCAGGCGGCGTGAAGGCGAGTGGAAAGGGCGACACGTATTCACGGACGGGCCCTTACCGCACCTGCGCGAGCACCGCCTGGACGACCGGTGACGGCGCCGTCTCCGCGCCGTCGTCTCCCTGGTCGATTCGAACCGGACCGGAGCCCACGCCCAATTCCATGGCGACCTGCGCCGTCAGGGTTTGCGGCAAGGTCCCCTCCGAGACCGGGGCCTCGTTGTCCGTGTGGGTCACCCAGCGCCGGCGATAGCGCCCGTCGGCGTAGACCTCGACCTCCTCCTCGACGCACCAAGCGACGTCCCGTCCCGCCCCCTGCTCTTCCAGCGCGGCTGTCCCGAGGAAGTCCTCGTACGGGCGCCGGACGAGGAGCCGCGCGATGCGCTCCGGGCGTTCGCGCGGGCCACCCTCCCCACGAGCGCTCAGCCGAGCCGGGCCGAGGTAGCGGCCCCGGTCCGTGAAGTCGATGCAGACCATCCAGTGCGGGGAGACCGTCCAGGCCGCGTGGATCTCGCCGCCCGTGCCCTCGCCCGCCGACTCGGGGCTCCAGGGAGGCAGGAGCGAGCGGACCTCCTCCACGGTCATCCCCCTCTTCAGGAGATCGAGACGCGATTGCCACCAGGCGGGGGAATCGGAGGAGTCGGGCAGGGGGGAGGCGGCCTCGTCCGGACGCGCCTCGGGCGACGCGGCGACTCCGAGAGCGAGCGAGGCGGACAGGACGGCCGCACTGACGAGGAGGACGTTCGACCACTTCTTCATGATGCGCATCAGCGTACTCCGGCACGCTCGGTTCCCCGGGCCGGAGGGAAGACGCGAGAGCGCTCCCGGCGGCCACGCCCCTTGGATCCATGCCACGAGGCCCCTTCCGCTGCGCGGCCCCTCCAGGTCGCGCACCCGGAGACCGGCGGCGAACGTCGAACGAATGGACCGGTCCCCGCAGCCGCGCCTGGCGCGAGGGTCACTCCGAGCGGAGGCGTACGGGGTCGGCCTCCGTCGTCTTGTTCGGACGGACCGTCACCACGAAGCATCCGGACGGGCGATGGCCCTTCGCCCTCACCGCGTACCGGTACCGCGCCGGCGCGAGGTCTTCCACGGCCGCGAACCCGCCGCCGTCGGACCGACCCCCGAAGGCGATCGGGAGGTAGGGGACCCTCGTGGTGGGCGTGAGCCCGGACGGGGCCTACGCCGCCGCGGGCGGCGGCAGGGTGAACGGCGACGACCCCTTCCTCCGCTTCCTCTTCGCCGTGCGGCAGGAGGGCTCCCGGTGTCGAGCGGGTCCGTGCCATCCGGCTTCGGAGACGTCGGCTCCCCTGCGCCCCTGGCGGGATGCTAGGTTTTCCCATCCGGAGCCCCGGAGTGGACACGGTCCGTTGGGCGGGCGGCCACGCTCGGGACCGGGGTGGTCCGCACTCGGCGGACCCGGGAGGAGCGTGCGATGGGAGTCGAGCTACAGACGCTGTCTGGAAACATCACGACCTTGGGGGATGCCGACTTCCGCGACCTCGCGTCGGCGCTCCGGGGGAGGCTGATCGCCCGAGAGGACGCCGGCTACGACGAGGTGCGGGCCATCTGGAACGCGATGATCGACCGGCGGCCGGGGCTGATCGTGCGATGCGAGGGTACCGAGGACGTCGTCCACGCGATGCGGTTCGCGCGCCAGCACGACCTGCTCGTCTCGGTGCGGGGGGGCGGCCACAACATCGCGGGGAAGGCCGTCGCGGACGGAGCCTTCATGATCGACCTCCAGCCGATGAAGGGCGTCCAGGTGGACCCGGACGCCCGGACCGTCCGGGTCGGGCCGGGGGCGTCGCTGGGCGACCTGGACCAGGCCACGCAGGCGCACGGGCTCGCGGTGCCGGTGGGCATCAACTCGACGACGGGCGTCGCCGGCCTCACGCTCGGCGGCGGGTTCGGATGGCTCAGCCGCAAGCACGGCCTGACCATCGACAGCCTGCGCTCCGTGGACCTCGTCACCGCCGACGGGCAGACCGCGCGCGCGAGCGCCGAGGAGGCCCCCGACCTGTTCTGGGCCATCCGCGGGGGCGGGGGCAACTTCGGGATCGTCACGTCCTTCGAGTTCGCCGCCCATCCGGTCGGCCCCGAAGTGCTCTGCGGTCTCGTCGTGCACCCGGGCGACAGCGCGGCGTCCCTGCTCCGCGAGTACCGAGAACTCTGCAAGTCGGCGCCGGACGAACTGTCGGTGTGGATGGTCCTGCGCAAGGCCCCGCCTCTCCCTTTCCTGCCCGAGGAGTGGCACGGCAAGGACGTCGTGGTCCTCCCGATGCTCTACGCCGGGGACGCCGAGGCGGGGGAGAAGGCCGCCCAGCCCTTCCGCGCCATGGGGAGCCCGATCGCCGACGTGGTCGGCCGTCAGCCCTTCATCGCCTTCGAGACCATGTTCGACCCGTTGCTCACGCCCGGCGCGAGGAACTACTGGAAGACGCACAACCTGCCCGAACTCTCGGACGGGGCGATCGACGCCATCGTCGAGCAGGCCGGCCGGCTTCCGAGCCCGCAGTGCGAGGTCTTCCTGGCGCAACTCGGGGGGGCGATCTCGCGGGTTCCGGCCGACGCGACCGCCTACCCCGGCCGCGATGCGGCGTTCGTCATGAACGCGCACGCCCGCTGGGAGAGCCCGGAGGAGGACGAGCACTGCCGGACCTGGGCCCGGGAGCTCTTCGCGGCCGTGAAGCCGTTCGCGGGGCCCGGCGCCTACGTGAACTTCATGCCGGAGGACGAAACGGGTCGCGTCGGCGACGCCTACGGCACGCACTTCCAGCGGCTCCGCGAGGTGAAGAAGCGCTACGACCCGCAGAACGTCTTCCGCCTCAACCAGAACATTCCGCCCGCCTAGCCTGCATTGCCCGCGAAGCGCGCGACGGGACAGCCCGACGTCGTGGACCGTCCGGGAGCGACGGGGCCCTGCCGACCGTGGCCGTCGCCGGAGTGACCACCCCGGCGCGCGGGCGATGACCCTTCGTGCTCGGGACTTCACACACCAGACCCGGTACCGCCACCCGTTGCGCGGGACCCGGTTGGGACGCGACCTGGCGGTGGAAGCGCCTCCGACTTCTCCCGTCATGGGACAATGCGGACGGCCCGTCCGACGAGTCCGCCCCTCCGTGTCCCCGACCACGATCTCCGAGCAGTCCCTCGACGACCTCGTCGCGTACGCCCGGATCCCCATCGCCTTCGAGGTCCGCTCCGTCCTCGACGTGACGGACGACGGCGCAGGCGGCTTCTCGCTGACCGAGCGTCCCGTCGCCACACCCTGGATCAAGGACTACGACGCGGTGCCCGGCGAGGGTCCGCTGGCGTGGGCCGCGCGGTGGGACCTCTCCCGGTGGGGCGTCCTCGCCGCGTTTCTCGGGGCTGCGCGCGTCGGCGGATGCGCGGTCGCCCGCGACACACCGGGGGTCGAGATGCTGTCGGGTCGCGCGGATCTGGCCGTCCTCTGGGACCTCCGCGTGGCGCCGGAGCTTCGCCGCCGGGGCGTCGGCGCCCGCCTCTTCGCGGCGGCGTGCGCCTGGGCCGCGGCGCACGGCTGCACGGAGATGAAGATCGAGACGCAGGACGTCAACGTCGGGGCCTGCCGCTTCTACCGGGCACAGGGGTGCGAGCTCCGGGCGGTCGATCCGAACGCCTACCCACGGCTCCCCGGCGAGGCGGCGCTCTACTGGTGGCGGACGCTCGTTGGGTCCCCCTGATCCGGCAACGAGCCCGACCAACTCCTGCGGGCGCGAGGCGAGGTGCCGCGGGACGACTGCCATGCGGTGTCCGCAAGAGGATCGAACGCATCCGCGAACTCCCTGTACGGGCGGTCGGGTACGATCCCCGGGTGACGGCGAGCAGCGTGTTCCTCGACGTGGATGGGGTGCTGGTGGACCTCCAGCGGGCGTCGCTGGAGTGGATCCGGCTCGTGGGGGACGTGCTCGCGCCCGCGTTGGGGGGCGAGCCGGTCGCCTGGGGGAGGGCCAACCGAGGCGTCTTTCCCCGGGTCTTCGCCGAGCGCGAGGCCTGGTACGACCCCGACCCCGAGGTCGCCGAGCGCCGGTGGATCTCGCTCCTGCTCCGCGAGGAGTGCCGGATCGTCGGGGTCGCGTACCCGGGGGACGAGGAAGCCGTCCCGCTGGGGCGCGCGCTCGACCGCTACGTCTGTCTCCACGCCGACTGTGCGTTCCCGGGTGTCGAGGCGGTCCTCCGCCAGGTGGCCACGACGCACGATCTCCACACGGCCACGGGCAACTCCTCCTGGAAGGTCGAGGCCCTCCTCCGCCAGTGGGGCGTCCGCGACGTCGTCGGCGTCCCCGCCGGTCCCGACCTCGTCGGCGTGATGAAGGACACGCGCGAGTACTACCGCCGCGTATTCGCCCTCGCGGGCGTAGCGCCGGAGAGCGCGATCGTCGTGGACGACGCCGCCGAGCACCTTCAGCGGGCGTGCGCCGTGGGTGCCCGCACGGTGCTCGTGAACGCCGCCCGGGAGTCGCCGGATGGAGCGGTGATCGACGCCGTGATCCACGACATCACGGATCTGCCCATCGCGCTGGCGGGGCTGAAGGCAAGGGGCTGAAACCTTCCCGGGGGTGCGGGGACGGCGGATCTCGACTTCCGGAGAGCGCGGAGGGAGGGTAGAGCCGTCTGGTGTGTGCGGCCCGGCCTCGGCAGTTCTACGGATTGGGTTGGTTCTCGTACGCCGTGGCCCACGCGTGTTACGCCCACGTTGGACGCTCCGTGCTCGAGGAGGTCTTGCGGACGTCCGACGACCGGATCTGGCCTCCCGGTTCGAGGCGATCGAGTGGCGCGACCTCGTCGCGTGGGTGCGGGACCACGCGCGCGCGGGACGACCGTCGCACGCGTCATTCACCACGGAGGGCGCCCTCGTGGAGTTCGACGCCGTCGAATCCGCAGAGGACCGGTCCGCGACGCTGGCCGAGGTCGGCGTGCGACCCCCGGCGGACCGCGCGGACGAAGTCTGGGGACGCATGCGCACCCGGCGTCCGCCCCGCGCACAGCGGCAACCAGCGGAGACCGACGTCGCCAAGGGCCTGGCCGGGAATGAGTGTTGAGAAAGACGCTTCGCTACGCGTCGGATGTGGTCATGACGAGGAAGGGAATCCGCAGGCGTGGCGCCAGCTACGTCGGGGAATTCGCGACCGAGGAAGGGCCGCAGACGGCGTGAAGGCGAGGGCAAAGGACGAGAGGGATTCGCGGACGGGCCCCAAGGGAGAAGAGGAGGAGGCCGATCCCGACGGTTCTGCCTACGTCGGCGAGCACACGTGCAAGAAGTGCCACTTCCTCCTGCACCGCAGCTGGCGGCGCCTCCCTCATGCCCAGGCCCTCGAGGCGCTGGGGCCTGGCGAGGCATCCGCCAGGAAGCACGCCGCCGGCCTCGATCCGCGAGACGACTTCCGAACCGACACGCGGTGCCTGCGATGCCACACGACGGGGTTCGGGAAGCCTGGCGGACATCCGACCGCGCCCCCGGCGGAGAGGAGTCCGGAGGAACGGGAGCGCGCGAAACGCCACGCCGACGTGGCGTGCGAGGCGTGCCGCGGCCCAGGTAGCCTGTGCGCGGAGTACAAGAAGGACCACCCCGACTATCTGCGAAGGCGCCTTGCGGAACGCGGCGCCCTTCTCCCGATCCAGGAGCAGCATTGCCGGACCTGCCACCGGCCGGCTTGCCCCACCATGCCGTCCGGCTACGTGTTCGACTTCGAGGCGGCCAAGAGGAGCGATCGCCTCCACGTGCGAGAGCCGCTCGAGCACGCGCACTGAAGTCGCGGATGTCGCTCCGTCCTCAATCCTCGCCCGCGAGACGGCTCACCACGGAGCGGTCGATCACGTCGAGGAAGGCGTAGCGCTCGCCGTCGCGGATCTCCCTGGCGTAGGCTCGGGCGGCGTCTGGATCCAGCTTCCACAACGACGTCAGGGCCGCGCCGATCGCATCGACGTTGGGCGTGCGGAGGTAGGTCTCGAGCAGGGAGACGGCCTTGGGCCCCCCCATGCGGCCGACCTCGTCGAGGATGCGTCCGCGCACGCCGCTCCATCGGGGACCGAGGAGCGCCTGGAGGTGGATCGCCTCCGGGCCGCGTTCCTCCTGCAGGTCGCCGAGGGCCTGGGCCTCGTACCAGAAGGCCATCGGATCGACTTCGCGGGCGATGCGCTCGACGAGGTAGTCGCGCACTTCCGGGGAGTCGTATCCCGAGAGGGCGCGGAGGAGCGGGGTCACGCCCTCGTCCTCGATCATCCGGATCACCTCTTCGGCCCCTCCGGGTACGTGGAGCGCCGCTACGACCTCCGGGACCGAGACGTGCCCGGCGCCGCCGAGCTGCAACGCGGCCGCGGCGCGGATCATCTCCGCCTCGAACGGGCGTACCTCCGCGAGGAGCCGCGCCTCGGTCGCGGCGTCGGCGCGGTAGAACCGCGCCCTCACCTTCCACAGCGCATCGAGCGCCGCATCGCTGACGCCGAGACGCGCCGCCTGCTCTCGCGCGGCGGGCGGCATCTCCTCGGGCTTGTGCGGGGGCGCCTTCGCAGGCGCAGTGGGAGGCGGGCGCTGGGCCGCATCCAACTCCTCCGTCAGTTGGCGGATGCGGGCCTTGGCCTTGCGGAGACGATCCGCCATCGCGGCCGTCTCGTCGGCGCTGCCGACCAGGGACGGCGACGACGTGTCGCTTGCCCTTGTCCGGTCGGGGCGGGACACCTCCCGAGGTGCGACGGTGGCAGTGCTCTCGTGCAGGAACGCCCACGCGCCCGCTGCGCCCACCAGGAGACCGACGACGATGCCGACCAGGAATCCGCGTTGCATGCCGCGCATCGTAGCGGGGGGCGCGCGCCGTCGCCACGGGCGCAAGTCGTCCGTCGCCGCCCTCCTCCGGCTGCGCTCCGCCCCGGGAGCCCGACGGGTCGAAGGTCGTGGGAACGCGCGGAAGTCCGCGGGGTCCAAGAACGCATGCGACCGCTCCTCGTCGTCTCGGTCCTCGCGGCGCTGTCGCTCACGGCGGCGTGCGGCGACAGCCCTTCGCCCCCGTCGACGTCACCCGCTCGGTGACGGCTCGTCCGGGAGGGCGACCATGGATGAGAGCCGCTTCGGAGGAAGGTCCAGCAGGAGCGGGCCGGCGGTTGGTCGATGATCGTCGTCGGCACGCTCGGGGTGATCGCCCCAGCGGTCCTCGGGTGGAGCCATGCCGACGATCCGATGCTCGGCTTTGCGATCGCAGTCGTCGGTGAATCGACCGTCTGGGTGACCGGCCTTCGCCACGTGCTGGCGGATCGCGTCCTGGAAGACGACCCCCTCCACAGCGCCTTCGATCGAGGATCGAGCCGGCCGATCCCGAGGGGTTGTCGCCGCCCGCCGTGTCGGAGTGGGAGACCACGGGGCTCGTCGCGGTCGTTGGGCGGCGGATGAGGCCGGCGGCCGACCCGGCGGGTGGGGGGGCGAGGCGGGAGGATCCGGGCCGGCCACGACACGGGGTAGGATGCCTCCCGCATGCACGCGCACGATCCCCTGCCTCCCGACGTTCGCGATACCATCGATCTCTGGATCTCGGACTTCGTGGAGCGTCCGGCGGCCGCCGAACACGTAGCGCGCGTCGGCCGGGATGCTCCGTCCATCCTCGTGGCGTTCATGGAGGGGGCGTGCCATGCCGGCGCCGCCCCGGCCGCGATCGAAGGGGGCGAGGTCGCCCACGCGCTCCTGGATCACCTGGCCTCCCTCGCCATTCCCTCTCCGGCCCGGGATGCCGTCCCGGGCCTCGTGGGCGCGTTCCTGGCGGACCTGGAGGACGTGGGGCGGCTCTCGGGCGGGCGGGCCCTCGGGGCACAGGTCCGCACGAGCGCGCCCGCCTTCCGGGAGCGCGCCTCCGGCCGCGTCCGTCAGGAGAAGCGAGCGGCCCCCAAGATCGGTCGCAACGACCCGTGTCCGTGCGGCTCCGGCCTCAAGTACAAGCGTTGCTGCCAGCGCGCGCTCGACGACTGATGCGGCGATCGACCCTCCACGTCTTCTGCCCCTGCGCGCCGGCCATCGAGGCGTGCGGACCCATGCGGAGAGCCTGCCTCCCAGGGGCCGCCGATCGTCCGCTCGACCTCTTTGTTGCCCTCGAGCTCGATGGTCCCTTCGTACCGGCGATCGTCGTACTCACACGACGCGCGGATGCGCCAACGGCCGGAGGCGAGTCCGGAAGCGCGGCCGGAGGTGCCCACGAAGCCGCCGTAGCGCGAGCACGGAGGCTCGCCGAGGCGTACGGCGGAGATCATGACGTAGGCAGGGGGTTCGCCCGCGTGGATCTCGACGGGCGGGGACACACCGTGCCACTGGATGCGTCCCGGACGCGGTAGCGGCCGGCGACCGTGGTGCGGGCGGAGGGCTCGGTGGCCGCGAGAGAGAACCGCCGGGCACACCCCCGGCGAGGCCAGGGACGGCATGGCGTCAGGCGCACGGACCCTGCGGAGATGCGGGTCAAGATCCGGTTCACGGCAGGAGAGCCGCTCGTGTGGCGGGCGATAGGCTCCTGGAGGGATCGGAGTCTGCCATGCGACGTGCATCGAGCCCCAGGACGAGACGTGGACCGCGCGTGCGGGTCCTGGGCGTGGTCTTGATTCTCGGAACCCTCGGTCCCGTCCTGCGGGCGGGGGAGGAGACGGTCGAGACCCCGCCGGCCCTGGCGTTGTCGAGCCTCCTCCCGGATGCCGCGCGCAAGGGGCCGCATCACGAAGTCCTCGAGCCGGTCACCTCGCAGGGATTCCTCGCGCAGTTCCGGATGACGAGTCCCTACGGCGAGTACGCGGTGACATCGAGGCGTCTCCTCGAGATCCGCGCGCACGAGGTGGAGACCCTGGCCGGGGTCACGCAGAGGCGGGGCGCCCCGGAGGCGCTCAAGGCGATCGGGGCGTCGCTCGCGCAGCTGCCGACGGCGGCCGTGGAACTGGTCCTCCACCCGATCCACTCGGCCAAGCGCCTCGGGAAGGGCCTGGGGAAGACGTTCGGGCGGCTCAAGGACGCGTTCGGTGGACGGCGCCGCTCCCCCTACGAGGATCCCTCCCTGGAGACGGCGCTCAGTGGCGATCAGAAACGCGAGCTGGCCGACTCCCTCAACCTCGACGTCTACTCCACGAACCCGCAGGTGCAGGCCTTCCTCGACCGGGTGGGGCGTGCTCGCGCCGCCGGAACCTTGACGGTGGACGTCGCCTCGCTCGCCCTGCCCGTGGTCGGCTTCATGGCGGTCACGGTCACGGGGTGGCAGGCCGACGTAAGGAGGCTGCTCCGCGACCACACGCCCGCCGAGCTCGAGAGGGAGAACGCGGCCGTGCTCGCGCGCCTGGGGATTCCGACGGACGTCGCGAGGGCGTTCCTCCTCGACGATGCGCTGTCGCCGCGCCATGAGACCGTCATCACCCACGCCGCGGAGCAGCTCGGCGGCGTCGCGGGGCTCGAAGCGCTCTTCGAGGCGGCGCGGACCGCGACGAACGAGGTGGGCGCGCTCTACCAGGAGCAGCAGGCCGTGCTGCTGACTACGCACCGAGACGGCCGCTTCGACCGGTTGGAGGCCGTCTTCCACGTCGTCCTCGCGCGGTGCGAGGACGGTCGGGTCGTCGCCTACCTTCCCTACGACTCCGTGTACGCCTCCGCCGAGTGGCCGCGCCTGCTCGACGCCCTGGCGGGCGCCGCGCTCGCGCGTTCGGCCACGAGCCGGACGCTGTACGTCACCGGCAAGGTGTCCTCGAAGGCGCGCGCGGCCGCCCGGGATCGGGGCTTCGAGATCCACGCCGAGTTCACGCCGGAGGCGGAGCCTTCCGCGGACTGAGGCCGTGCCCCGTGAGGAGCGCTCGAGCGGATCGGCGTCGAGGGCGCAGGAGCCGTCCCGTGGGCGCCGGGCTGGCCGTCCCGCCCGATCCTCGTCCTCAGCCGTACCGGGCGAGCTTGTTGTAGAGGGTCTTCAGCGCGATGCCGAGCTCGGCAGCCGCCGTGCGCTTGTCGCCGCCGTGACGCTTCATGGCTTCCAGTACGGCGAGGCGTTCGAGGTCGTCGAGGCAGAGCGTGGGGAGGCTCTCGCCACGCATCTTGCGGCGGCGCGCGACGAGGTCCTGGACGTCCTGCGCGCCGATCCGTGCCGAGCGCGCCAGCGTCCTCAGGCGGATCATCGCGTTCTCGAGCTCGCGGACGTTGCCGGGCCAGTCCAGGGCGCGGAGGGCGGCTTCGGCGGCGGCACCCAGCTCGTGGGCGCCGTCCGGCGCGTCCTGCTCCAGGAAGTGGCGGGCCAGGAGAGGGATGTCGTCCCGTCGCTCGCGCAGGGGGGGGACCTGCAGGATGATCGGCGAGAGGCGATAGTAGAGATCCTCCCGGAAGCGACCTTCCTCGATCTCCTGTTCGAGGTCCCGGTGGGTCGCGGAGAGGATGCGCACATCCACGTGGCGCGTGCGCTGCGAGCCGACCGGGCGGATCTCCCCAAACTGGAGCACGCGCAGGAGCGCTGGTTGGACGGTCAGCGGCAGCTCCCCGACCTCGTCCAGGAAGAGGGTGCCCCCCGCGGCGGCCTCGAGCAGCCCCGGGCGCCGGCGGTAGGCGCCGGTGAACGCCCCGCGTTCGTGTCCGAACAGCTCGCTCTCCACCAACCCGTCGGGGATCGCGCCGCAGTGGATCACGACGAAGGCCTGCCCGGCCCGTGGGCTCTCGGCGTGGATCGCGCGGGCGACGAGCTCCTTGCCCGTGCCGCTCTCGCCCTGGATGAGGACCGACGCCTCCGCCGGCGCCACGCGTCGGATCTGCTCCCGGAGTGCCTCGATCTCGGGGGTGGTGCCGCGGATGCGCCCCACGCCCTCGGTCTCCTCGCCGTCGTCGCCGGCCGCCAGACGCGTGAGCCCGCGCACGCGCATCGCCAGATCGTGGCGCTCGCAGGCGCGTCCCAGGACCTGCTCCAGCTGGTCCAGCGAGGTGGGCTTGGCGAGGAAGTCGTACGCGCCCAGGCGAATGGCCTGCACGGCCTCCGGCACGGAGCCGTGTCCCGTGAGCATGACGACGGGAAGGTCCTCATCCCAGGAGCGCAGCCGGGCGAGGAGTTCCATGCCGGTCATGCCCGGCAAGCGGAGGTCGACGAGCGCGACGTCGGGCGCCGACGTCTTCAGGACCTCCTCCACGCCGTCGGCATCCGGCAGGGAGCGGACGGCGTAGCCGAACGCCTCGATCTCCTTCGTGAGGACGCGTCGCAGGGTGTCGTCGTCGTCTACGAGCAGGACGAGGCGCTTGGTCATGCCGCGGGCTCCCGTACGGGAGCGGGGTAGACCGCGAACCGGCAGCCGCCTCCCTCGCGATCGCCGACCTCGATGCGCCCGCCCATCGCCTCCAGCAGGCTCGAGACCACGGCGAGGCCCAGGCCGGTGCCCTTGCCCGGCGCCTTGGTGGTGTAGAAGGGGTCGAAGATCCGTTCGCGCTCCGTCTCGGGGACGCCCGGGCCCTGGTCCAGGACCTCGATCCGGCACTCCGACGCCGTGGCCGCGCACCGGACCACGATCTCCCCGGAGGGCGGACTGGCGTCCTCGGCGTTGCGGAGAAGGTTGCTGAACACCTGCACGAACGACTCCGCGTTCCCATGGACCCAGGGGGATCCCTCGCAGCTCTCGAAGCGGAGCCGCAGCCCGCGCTTCTCGATCTGGTGGCGGAACATCGTCTCCAGGTGGCTCAAGACCAGCCGCAGGTCCACCATGCCCTGCTGTCCGTCGCCCGCCCTCGACAGCGCCAGCAGGCGTTCCGTGATGCCCTTGGCGCGATAGGCCTCCGCGGCGATCGTGTGCAGGTACTCGCGGGCCTCTTCGGGGTCCAGTTCGCCGCGCGCGACGCGGCGCTCGAGGCCCTCGGCGGAGGTGGCGATGGAGGCGAGGGGATTGTTGATCTCGTGGGCCAGCCCGGCGGCCAGGACGCCCAAGTCCGCGAAGCGCGCAGCTCGGAAGAAGTCGCGCGTCCGCTCCGCGAGACTCGCCCTGAGCTCGCCTTGCGCCTCTCCGATGCGTTCGGCCATCTCGTTGAAGCTCGCGGCCAGCTCGCCGATCTCGTCGCGACGCTTTACGGGAAGGCGGTGGGCAAGGTCGCCCCGGCCGAACCGCTCGGCGCCGTCCCTGAGCGCGAGGATGGGTGTGGCGACGTGCCGGACGAAGTAGCGGCTGATCCAGAAGAAGCCCGCGACCGCCAGGACGAGGGAGATCAACAGCATCCACCGCGCCCCCTCCGCCCGCACGCTCAAGTCGGAGTTGTCGAGCCCGGCCTCCTCCCGCGTCTCGCGGTCGAGGACCTGTGCGTACCGCAGGGCGTCCTCCAGACTGTCGGAGACGGTGGCCGGATGGCCGTGCCCCGCGTCGGCCATCGCCGCGTTCCTCCCGTCCGGGACGCCCGCGAGCGTGCCCTCGATGGACTGCAGATCCTCCAGGATGTGTCGGACGAGGCGGTCTTCCGCGGCCTGGTGTTCGCCTCGCGACGGATCGCGACCTGCCGAGCCGCGGCTGAACTCGAGCAGGGAGTGGCGGAACTCGGCGAGGGAGGCCCGCAGCGCCTTCGTGTCCTCGGGTCTGCTCAGGAAGGCACCCGGATCGTGCCGCACCTGGGTGTCGAGTTCCCGGATCCGCGAACGCAGATCGTTCGAGAGCAGCGCCTCGCGCGTCTCCTCGACGAACCGGCTCGCGTCCACCTCGATGGCACGGAGCTCGAGAGCGGCTAGCGTCGCGGCCATGGCCAGCAGCAGTCCCAGGCCGCCAAACAGGAGGCGGGTCTTGCCCTCGAGGGTCAGAAGGGGTCTTCGCATCGCGTCCGTCGTGGTGGGGGAGAGGCCCGAACGGGGCAGCAGCCGCTCAGCGTATCAGCGTATCCCCGCATCGGGCGAGCGGCGGAGGGCGGCCAGGAGCGCGCGGGGTTGGAGGACGCGAAGGGGGGAGATGGCGTCGCCGGTCACCGTGAGCAGGAGGTCCATGAGACCCGGGCGATCACCCAGCGCACCCAGGATGCGGCCGGCCAGGGGCGGATTCCCGACCAAGCGCTGAAGGCCGCGCGCCAGCGCGGTGCGCGGGCCGAACTCCCGGCGGCGCGCCCACGCGTAAGCCCGCAGCGCGCCCCGGTCGCGCCGTCCCTCGGCGAGGGCCGCGTCCAGCACGGGCGCCAGCAGCGCGGCCCCGCGCATGGCGTAGTAGAGCCCCTCACCCGTCAGGGGATCGACGAACCCGCACGCGTCGCCCACGAGGGCGGCCCCGTCGAACGTCTGCTCGCGCGTGGCCGCTGCCAGGGGACCGGTCGTGAGCACGCGGCCGACGACGGTGGCCGTGCGCAGCTTGGTCTCCAGCCGGGGGGCCTGGCGGAGGTGCGCGCGCAGGAACGCGAGCTTGTCCGTGGAACCCGTCCATCTGCACCGCTCGACGATGTGGTTGAGCGTGAGGAGACCCCCGTCCACCGGTGCCGCGATCAGGTAGCCGCCGTCCACGAAGTGCACTTCGGCAAAGGGCTGAGGCACGACACCCGCGAACCGCCATACGAAGGCCAGCTTCTTCGCCCGCGCGTCGTCGGTCCGGCGCGCGCCGAGAGCCCTGGCCACGACGCTTCGGAGGCCGTCCGCGCCCACGGTGAAAGCGGCGCCCACGCGCTCCTCTACGCCGCGTCGTACGTCCAGGAGCACCCCGCCGACCATCCCCTCCGCGTCGCGGAGCAGTCGCGCGACGCGACGGCCCTCGAAGAGGGTGACCGACGGATGCCGCGCCGCTGCCCGAAGCGAGATCTCGTCGAGCACCTCCCGGCGGAGCGCGAGGCCCCGCACCGTGCGGCCGTGGCGGAGACGGGCGTCGAGGTAACGGCCGCGGGCGAGCCGTCCGAAGCCATGGAGCTCCATCCGCGAGATCGAGCAGGCGCCGGCCGCGAGCACGGGCCGAAGAAGCCCCAACTCCTCCAGCAGGTCGAGGCACGCGGGGCTCATGAACTCCCCACACGGTTTCGGTCGCGGGAAGGTGCGCGCCTCGATCAGCGCCACGCGTCGTCCGCGACGCGCGAGCCGGAGCGCCAGGTGGCTTCCCGCCGGTCCGCCGCCGACGATGGCGACGTCGTAGGGCGCGGGCGAGGGCCCGGCGCGGATCACGATCGCGCCGGCCTCGGGGCGGCGCCCAGCAGCAGCGAGGGGAGGAAGATCACGTCGGCCGCCAGCGCGACGGCCATCGTGCTCGAGGAGAGCACGGCGAATTCTCGGCTGGACTCCAGCGACCCGACGATGCAGACGAGGAAGCCGAGCGCTTCGACGAGCGTGGTCACGAGCAGCGCGCGCCCGGCGATGCGGAAGCTCCGGGCGGTGGCGATCCGTCGGCTCGACCCGCGCTTCCGCGCCTCGCGGTAGCGGTAGAGGAAGTGGATCGAGTCGTCCACGGTCAGCCCGAGCAGCACGGACCCGATCATGGCGGACCCGACGGACAGCGGTCGTCCGGCCAGCGACAGGCCTCCGTAGAGGAGGACGGCGGGCACGACGTTGGGGATCAGCCCGAGCAGGCCGAGCCGCAGCGAGCGGAGACCGATGGCCATCGCGATTCCCAGGAACAGCAGGGTGATGCCCATGCTGCGGAGCTGCGCGGCCACGAGGTCGTTGGAGTCCTTCGCCTCGATCACCGGAGGGCCGGCCGTGACGGCGCCCTTCCAGCCGAGGGTGCGCGCGCGGTCCTCGACGCGCGAGAACAGCCGCGCTCGCTCGCCCGTGCCCGACGGGCGAAGCAGCACGCGCTGGCGCCCGAGGCCCGAGGGCGCGCGCTCGGGCAGCCCGAGGACGTCGGCGACCAGCGGCTCGCGGGCGAGGTCCCGGCGCAGGGCGTCGACGGCGGTCGACGCCCCGGAGGCGACGCCTCCGGGCAGGAGCACGTCGAAGCTCGCGACGCCGCCGAGGGCGAGCGCGACCCGCTCCGTCTCCCGGCGGAACGGGTGGCGCTCCGGCAGCAGGCGCAAGGGCTCCGTGTCGATGGAGAGGCCGGTCCATTGCCAGGCGAAGAGCAGGACGAGGAGCGTACCGCTCACCGTGACGGCGCGCGCGTGACGGGACAGCCACAGGGCGAGGCCCCCCGCCACGTGCCGCCACGGCGCTCCCCGCGGTCGGATCCGGGCGAAGGACGGACGCCCGGCGAACACGCGCAGGAAGGCGGGAAGCCACAGGAACGTGAGGCCGCACGTGAGGCTCACGCCGAGCGCGGCGAGCAGGCCGAAGTCGCGGACCGCGGGGATGGGGCTCCACGCGAGGGCGAGGAAGCCCGCGGCCGTGGTGCTGATCGTGAGCGCGGCCGGTCGCACGAGCTCGCGGACCGCCTGCCGCACGGCGTCGTAGGCGTCCCGACCGCTCGCGCGGAGCTTCAGGAAGGCCTCGATCAGGTGGACGGACCCCGCCACGCCCACGGTGAGCAGGACCGGCGGAAGCAGGGATGTGATCGGGTCCACCTCCAGGCCGAGCAGCCACTGGATGCCGCCGAGCACGAGGATCCCGAGCAGCGCCGAGGCCAGGGTTCCCACCGCGAGCGACACGTGGCGGTAGGTCGCCCACAGCAGGACGAACAACGCGGCGAGCAGGATGGGGACGATGCGCCCCAGTTCCTCCGTCATCGCGCTGGAGATCGCCAACTCCCCCAGCGCCTGTCCCGTCGCGTGGAAGTGGTAGCCCGCCGGGAGGTGGGCCAACGCCTGGTCCACGGTCGCCTGGACGCGATCGAAGAACCGCCCCCCTTCCGCTTCCTCGATCGTGACCACGAGGTACAGGGCGTTCGTGCCGCTCTGGGGCAGCACTGCGACCCGCTCGACGGCGTCGAGGCCGCGCAGCCCTTCGATCCAGGTCGGGACGGAGGGGTCCCGAACCGGGTCGATCAACCCCGGGCGCAGGGGCTCCAGCATGAACAGCAGGGATCTCCCCGCCCCGAACGCCTTCTCGCGGAGCGCCTCCGCCTCGGCCTGGGCCGTGTGCTCGGACCGCATGCTCCGGTTCTCGCGGTCCACGCCCAGGGAGGTGAAGCCCACCCCGGCGACGCCGGCGAGGAACAGCAGTCCCAGGAGCAGCAGGAGGTCCGCCTTTCGACTCACGCGTCGTGTTCCATCCCGGCGCGAAGTGCAGATCCCGTGCCTCGTGGGGGCCGAGGGAGAGCGGCGGCGAAAGCCCCCTCCCGGCGTTCGAACGGCCCCGCGCTTGTCACTCGTACAAGATCGCTTGCAAGAGTGACAAGAGGGCATGCGCCATCGCCCGCGCGCAGACGCCTCGGCGGCCCATCTACGGGCCCTGGCCGCCCCGTCTTCCCCGGGCGCCAGCATGGCCCGGGCCTTGCTTCCGGGGGCGGCATGAACCGAAAGATCCTGACGATTGTCGGCGCCGTCGCGCTCCTCGCCTGGACCCTGGGTGGCGTGGCCGCATGGACCCTCACCAAGGAGGGCGTGCAGCTCACCGTCCAGGAGGGCAACGCCCGGACCGAGGCGGACGACGGCGTCGCGTTGCTCGAGGATCGCGTGGCTGCCGTCGAGGGCGACTTGAAGGCCCTCGCCAAGGCGCTCGGGACGAACTTCGAACGTCTCCAGCAGAACGCGAGCCAGGAAAGGGCCGATCGCGCCCGGGAGGTGGAGGAGCACGTCGAGGCGCACGTCGATGCGCACGTCGAGGAGCAGGTCGCCTCGCACTTCGACCGCCTCGAAGCCGCCCTGGACAAGGACCGCGAGGAGCGAGGCGAGGAGGCCCGCGCGGCGGGCGCGCACGTCGACGAGACGACCGCCCGACTGCTCGCCGCCGTCCGCGACCTCGAGACGGCCCGGGTCGCCGCCGAGCGACTCGCCGCCGCTTCCCCCGCGGCCCCCTCTGCGCCCCCCGCACCCCCCCGAAGCCACCTCCCGGCGCCCGTCCACACGCCGGTCCTCGCGTCCGACCACCGACCGGTCAAGGCGACGGCCGCTCCGACCGCCGTCCCTCCCCATGCGCCCGCGTCGCGGCCCGCCGTGGCGACGGTCGCGAAGGCGGCCCCGCCTCCGACGCGCTCGCCCGTGCGTCCCGCGAAGGCCGCGACGCCCGTCCCCGCGTCGGCGAAGGCCGCCCCGCCGTCCACCGGCCACGGTTTCCTGTCCTTCACGCTGCCCAGCCAGTCGGTCGCCTTCGACCGGCGCCAGCGCTGGGCACTCGTTCCCTCTCTCTCGCGGGTCGGCTTCGACGGCAAGAGCACGCTGCACGGCTTCACGGGCGTGACCTCGAACCTGAGCGGCACGGTGGAGGTGGACCTCTCGCGGCCGAACCTCGACCCGAAGGCCGAGATCCACGTCCAGTCGGCGACGCTCGACACGGGCGACGCGGCCCGCGACGTCGAGATGCGTTCCACGCTGGCGACGGCCCAGCACCCCGAGATCATGTTCCGCCTCGTCTCGTTCACCCCGCAGAAGGTGGACGCGCACGCGGAGCGCGTGATCGGCATCACGCACGGGCAGATGTCGATCAAGGGCACGACGCGCGCCGTGGACATGCCCACCACGCTCAGCCTCGATGAATCGCGCCGGCTCCACGTCGACGGCGAGATGCCGCTCGACATGACGGCCTACGGCATCAAGCCCCCGAGCAAGCTCGGCGTCATCAACGTGGACCGGATGGTCCAGGTGTGGATCCGCCTTCGCGCCCGCATCCAGGAGGGGCCGTAGCGATGCCCCGGCTCGGAACCGGGCGCGGACGGGTCGGCCGGCGGCGCCCGCGACGTCTCCTCGCGTCCATCCTGCTCGTGGCAGGCGCCCTGGCGGGGACGGCCTGTTCCTCGGCCACCCCCCTTGCCCCCGCGGCGCGGGCCGTCGAGCCGGGCGTGGACCAGGCGCACTGGCAGCCGGCCCGGGCTTCGAGCATCCCCGGGACCTGGCGGTCCGAGATCATCGAAGGCGCGGCCGCGCCGTCCCTGCTCGAGATCACCTACCACTTCGAGGCGGATCACTCCTACGCGGCGGCCGCCCTGGTGGCCTCCCATCCCCCGACCTTCCAGGTGCGCAACGGCCACTGGAGCCTGGCGAACGGCAAGCTCTCCCTGGGCGACGGTTCGGAGCCGCCCGTGGCCGAGGAGGCCGAGAGCCGACTCCGCCTCTCGACGGGCGAGGGGCGGGTCGTCCTTCACCGGGACGAGATCCATTAGTGTCGCGTAGCGGGAGCTCACATGCCTTGGCGGGCGCGGCCCAATGGGCTGGGGGCGGTCGGCCCCCTTCGTCCTCCTTGTGTACGGTCGTACGCGGCGTCGTCCTCAGGGGGCCTCCGCTCCTCATCCAGCGGGCCGATCGCGGATGGGCGCGCCTCAGGGGCATTCTCCGAGGTTCTTGACGGGAAGCTCTCGCCGCAGGCGAGTTCGCGTTGCGGCATACCAAGTTCGGGACACCCTCCATGCAGATCGCATCCGTCGGTACGGCGCTCCCGGAGCACGAGTACTCCCAGGAGGAGATCTTCGGCGCCCTGTCCGCCATCTGGGAGCGGAGCGACACGTTCAAGTCGCGCGCCCGCGGGCTGTTCGAGAACGTGCGCGTCAAGAGCCGGCACCTGGCGCGGCCCCTCGATACCTACTTCACGCGCCAGGGCTTCGGCGACACGAACGACCACTGGATCGAGGCGTCCCTGAAGCTGGGGGAGAGGGCCATCGCCGATGCGCTCGCGCGCGCCGGCCTCGGCCCCCACGACATCGACGCCCTGTTCGTGACCTCCGTGACGGGCATCTGCTCGCCGTCCCTCGACGCGCGCCTTTTCAACCGCATGGGCCTACGCCCGGACCTGAAGCGGTTGCCGCTCTTCGGCCTGGGCTGTGTGGCCGGCGTCTCCGGCCTCGCGCGGGCCGCGGAGTACGTCCGGGCCTTCCCCGAGCAGGTCGCCGTCCTCCTGTCCGTCGAGCTGTGCTCGCTGACGTTCCAGCCCGCGGATCTCTCCGTGGCCAATCTCATCGCTACGGGGCTCTTCGGCGACGGCGCCGCGGCAGTCGTCGTGGTGGGGGAGGAGCGGGCGCGCCACGTGACCTGCGAAGGCCCCTGCGTCGTCGAGTCCCGGTCCAACATCTACCCCGACACCGAAGACGTCATGGGCTGGCACATCGGCGAGCAGGGCTTCGAGCTCGTGCTCAGCGAAGGCGTGCCGCGCATGGCACGCGAGGGGCTAGGGCCCGACGTGGACCGTTTCCTGCAGGAGCGCGGTTTGGAGCGCGGCGACATCGACCGCTGGGTCTGCCACCCGGGCGGCCCGGCGGTGCTCGCCGCGATGCAGGAGGCCCTGGGGTTGGAGCACGACCAGGTGGCGCACTCCTGGGAGGTGCTCGCCCGGCAGGGCAACCTCTCCTCCGTCTCGGTGCTCATGGTCCTTCGGCGCACCCTCGACGAGCAGCGTCCCGAGCCGGGAAGCCGCGGCCTCCTGCTGGCGATGGGGCCGGCCTTCTGCTCCGAGATCGTGCTCGTCGAGTGGTAGGCGGAGGGGGAGGCGGGCCTCGACCCGCTCGCCGGCCTCAGAGCTTCAGAGCCCCAGGGCCACCTTCGCGATCTTGAGCCCCTCGACGAAGCCGCCGCCCGACTCGAAGGCCCGAAGGGTCGCTTCGAGTGCCCCGACGAAGGCGTCGACGTCCGCTTCGGTCGCCGTGAGCGGTGGGCAGGCCTTGATCACCATGTGGTTGTTGCCGCTCACCTGGGTGAGCACCTTGTTCTTGAACATCGCGCGCACGACCATCTGCCCGAAGAGGCTCGGGTGGGCCATGCGGAAGGCGTGGTAGAGCACCTTGAGCTTGAGCGAGGTCGGCGGACGGAACTCGACGCCGTTCATCAGACCCAGGCCGCGGATCTCCCCGAGCATCTCGTAGGAGGGCACCAACGCGGCAACCCTCTCGCGCAGCAACGCGCCCATGGAGACCGCCCGCTCGGCGAGGCCCTCGCCCTCGATGACGTCCAGGGTCGCCAGGGCCGCGCGCATGGACAGCGCGTTTTCGCCGAACGTCGAGGAGTTGACGAACGCCCGGTCGAGGGAGTGGTAGACGGAGTCCGCGATGGGGTCGGTCATGAGGACGGCGCCGACGGGCATCAGGCCGCCGCTCAGCGCCTTGGCGAGGATCACCATGTCCGGTTCGATGCCCAACTGGTGCGAAGCGAGGAACGTCCCCGTGCGGAAGACCCCGGTCTGGACCTCGTCCACGACGAACAGCGTGCCGTGGGCGCGGCAGAGCTCCTGGGCCTCCACGAGCGTCTCGGGCGGGACCATCCTCACGCCGCTCTCGCCCTGGATGGGCTCGGTGATGAAGGCCGCGTAGTCCCCGGTCTCCAGGTGCCGCTCCAGCGCGTCCAGGTCGAGGAAGGGAACGTCCTGGGTGTCCGGCAGGAACGGGCCGAAGTCCGCGGCCCAGTCGGTGTTCTTCATCAGCGACATGGCGCCGCAGCTGATGCCGTGGAAGGCGTCCCGGCTGTACAGGATGCCGCTCCGCTGCGTGTGGAGGCGCGAGTACTTGATGGCGGTCTCGACGCCCTCGCTCCCCGTGTTGGAAAACCAGACCCGGTTCAGCCGGCCGCCGGCGAGGTCGCAGAGCCGGCGGGCGAGCTGCCCGGCCAGCTCCGGGACGTGGCTCTGCACGATGACCGGACCTCTCGCGTCCAACTCCTCATGCAGCGCCCGCATCACGTCCGGGTGGTTGTGGCCGACGTTGTGGACGCAGTAGCCCGACAGGAAGTCCGTGTAGGAGTCGCCGCTTTCGACCCAGAGTTTCGTCCCCTCGCACTTCGTGTACGGGACGTTCATGCCCAGGGTGTCGAGCAGGCGAACCCACTGCTTGTTCACGTGGCCGGCGTAGAGCGTTGTACCGGAGGGCGCCGAACCCGAGGGCGCGGCGTCGGAGGAACGGGTCGTGGTCGCAGTGCGCATGGCGCCCGGAGAGCAACGTCCATGCCGCGTCCGACCGCCCCCGAGAGCCCCGTCCCCGGCGCACCGCGGCCCCGCCGATTGTCATTTCTACAAGTCCGTTGTCGGACTTGCAGCGACCGTCGCGCGGCGTTCGGCCCCGCGGGAACGGTGGCCGCAGCCGCCACCTCCCGGGACGGCAGGGAGGCGCGGCCTCGGCGGCCTGGCGACCTCCCTTCTCCGAACCCCGCTTCATGACGCTACGAAGGCCGTCACGTCGTGCGCATCCTTCCGGAGACCTCCCCATGTCCGCGGTCGGGATGCTCGCCGAGATTCCCGCCCTGGCGATGCAGGAGCTGCGCCGTGGAGAGGGGGATCCCGACCTCCGATCGATCCGGAACGCACCCGACCGGTCCGAGCCGGCCCAGGCCCCTTGGGCCGACGTCGACGCCCTCCTCGCGGAGAGCGTCGGCAAGATCGGTTGGCGCCGACGCCCGTTCCGGCCCGGACGAGTGGCCAGGCCGCGTGCGAGCGAGACGGGGGGCACCCGGGAAGGTCGCGATAGATGTCGGCCGGTCGCCCGAGGCGCCCTGCACGCCCATCTCTCTCGCGCCCCACTCCTGATCCATGAGACGGGGTCGGTCGTTCACGTACGGACGGGCGGAATCCTGCGGGCTGGCCTCCTCCTCGCGCGTTGGCCTCGAACCCGAGCGACGCACCAGGACACCCTGTTGTCGGCAGGAGAGGAGGGCTTGTGGGTGCTGCCTCTTGGCGGATGGCAACTTCCGCCTGTACCGTCGCGCGCTTCGCGCATCGTGCGGGTGGACCCGCTACGGGGGTTCGAACGAGACCTCGGCGCGGTGACCGGCCGTCACGTCGACGGTCTTCTCCAGGGTCCACGCGGCACTCTGGGAGACGACCTTCCACGTTCCGGGAGGGACGTCCCGCTCGATGGACTCCTCACCGGGCGCGAAGATGGCGTAGACCTGTCCCTTGCCCTTGCTGCTCATGGCCACCACCCCGCGGTCGACACCGGCGGAGGGCCGGACCAGGACGCGGATCCGACCCCAGTCCGCACGGAGGTCGCTGGCGCCCAGGACGCGCACGGTCGCCGCCACGGTCGCATGCGTCATCTGCTTCGGGCCCTTGAGCTGGATCTTGTACGTGCCCGGAGAGAGCGGGAGGAACGCGCCGCCGGGATGCGAAAGCGACTGGCCTGCGGTCTCGCCCTCACGATAGAGGGTCGCGGACGCATGGAAGGGCTGGCCCTTCCCGTCGCGGCTCGCGAGGGTGACGCCTCCGAAGCGGAACGTGAGTTCGGCCTCGGTACGGGCGGCGACGGTCACCTCCTTGGTCCAAAGGGGACTGCGGAGGTCGGAGCGCGTGGCCGTCACGCTGTAGGTGCCGGGGACGAGGTCCACCGGATCGCCCTGCCGGGCCGTTCCGACCGCTTGCTTGCCCTTGTAGATGCGGACCGACAAACCCAGATCGTCGCTCTTCCGGCCGCGCGGAAGCTCGGTCTTCACGAGCAGACGCCCCAGCACGGGAGCTGCGACCGTCGTGGCGTCGCCCGCGGCGACGCGCACCCCCCGCACCCAGGCGGTCGGCGCGACGGGAAACGACACGTCGTAGGTCCCGGGCTCGATCTCGAGTGCGCCGCCGATCCGCCCGTGGTCCACGAAGGTCCGCGTCCCGGCCTCGTACAGCTTCACCCTGCCGCCCACACGCAGACCGTCGGCACCGCGGGCCTCGAAGTAGAGCCGTCCGACCCCCCTCTCGAGGCCTTCGCCGCTCGCGCGGAGCGGCCTCTCGCTCCGCTGCGGAACGGGCTTTGCCTCGAGGCGCATGAAGTCCGCCGGCGTCAGCGCCGCGGCAGGGCCCGGCTCCACCAGGTAGAACACGCTTCCTCGCCACCGAAACGGCCCGTCGGGGTACTCCTCCGTCGTCTTCGTCACGGTGAAGGACTTGCCGTCGAGCGCCAGCTCGGCATGGAAGCGCCCCCCTGTCCTTCCCGCGTGGGCGTTCCCGTTCGCCAGCCACGTCGTCGGGTGGACCTTCCGGTCTTCCCAGAGACCGTCGATCACGCCTCTTCTCGCCGTCGCGCGGACCTCGAAGCGCGCGTGCTCTGCGTCGTCGGGCAGCCAGAGGATCCTCATCGTGACTTCCCGTCCCTCGTGCACGACACGTACCTTGGCGGAGGGAGTGGGGACCTTCCCGATCGTCCACAGTCCCGTCAAACGGTAGGCGTCGAGCTTGGCCTCGCGTGCCCGGCGCTCGCGATCCTTCGGGATCGCACGCTGGAGGGACTGTTCGCGGGCCTCGAGGGCCCGGACGCGTGCGCGCAGGACGAGCACCTCGCCGTCCCGAAACGTCTGCACCCCGCCCGCGGGGCGGAAGGGCGCCTTCATGCGACCGAGCTCCCCGTCGATCGCCTTGAGACGGGTGTTCAGTTGTTCGACGTGCGGGTCCTTCGTGTTCATCCACGGAACGCAGTTGACGACGAGATCGACCTGGCGTCTCTCGACTTCCAATTTCTCCGCCGTCTTCCAGTCCGTGGCCCCGTACCGGGAGAGAAGGGCCTCGACGGTCCGCAGACGCTCCCGGGCGCGCGCGAGCTCCGTCCGGGTCGCGTCCAGCTCGAGCTCCTCCCGCGCGACGCAGGCGGCGCTCCCGCCCATCCGACGCAAGGACTCCACGCTCCGGTCCCACCCGAGCATCACCACGGCACTCCGGGGGCGCGGCGCGCCGGGGAGAGGCCCGGTCTGGTGCTCCATCCCGGGCACGGCGCGTTCGAGCAGACCGAAGAGCTCGATCAATCCGTTGTCCGGCGTATGAGGCTCCGCTTTCGAGAGGTTCTGGAGCATCGCGTGGAAACGATCCGGATTCCCCTTCGCCGCGACGAGCCGCTGGGTGACCTCGTGCAACACGCGAAGCGGGTGACCGTGGTCTAGGAGGTGGATCTGGGTGCCGAGGATGTGCTGTGCGAGCACGACGCGCTCGCCGTACTTGGCCAGCGCGCGGCCGCACTGGAAGGTCGTCTCCTGCCCTTCCCGCCACGCGCGGACGTGCTCGACCATGAACATCACCTGATCGCGGATCACGCCCTGGATCTCGATGTCGGTGAAGACGCCTCGCAGCTCGCCGTTCAACGTGAAGCGCTCGTCCTCGATCCTGTCCCGGGGCTTCATCTTCCTGCGGACCGGTCGACCGTCCTCGACGACGGTGTGCGTCGCCATCTGCACCCTCTGGAGGATCAGGTCCAGCCCCACGGGATCGGAGTACGTCTCCACCCCCTCGCGGAGCGCGAACTTGAGCTCCCGTTCCAGGTGCGCACGCTTCGCGAGTGCCTCGGGGGAACCCTGATCGACGCCGGGACGTCCGAGTTCCCACAGGCCCTGCCGGAGGGCGTCCATGCGCTTGTCGTACAGGCTCGTACGCGCCCGCACCTCCGACTCCGGGTCCGAGGGAACGAGGTGGAGCGCCTGCATCTCCTCCTGCAACTCCACCTGGCCGCGCAGCCGGCTCCTCTCCGCGGCGCGGAGCTTGCCTCGGAGCGACTCCAACACGCGCTCGATGGTCTCGGGGGGTAGGCCCTTGCGCTCCAGTCGTTCCTTCTTGCGCACGACCACGCCGCGCTGGTAATCCCGGGCCCGGGCATCCGTCATGTGCAGCATCGCGGAGGCATACCCCAGCGCCTCCATCGCTTCGCCGTGGCTCAGTTCCTCCCCGTGGAAGCGGGGGGGGCCGTGCGGGGCGGGCGTGTCCGACGGGGGACCGTCGTCCGCCGGAAGACCGCGCATCTTGCCCCGATGCGCGGCTGTCTCCAGGATGAAGGGGAGGACGTCGATGTACTCGTTGACGTCGAACGCGCGGGCCGTGGTGGGGATCCACTCCGCGTCGTTCATCCGCCACTTCGTCTCGCTGATGCGGATCAGGGCCTTGCGCGTGTAGGGGCTGGACAGGCTGCGATCGATGTCGCTGGTGGGCTCGTTGGATCCGGGCTGGATGAAGCCCTCGTGGATCAGGGCCAGGTCGTTCTCGTAGCGCCGCTTGGAGGCCAGCGAGCGCGCCTCCTTGTCCTCGCTGCTGAGCACCGGGTCCGCCGCGATCTCCTCGAGTTCCTTCATGTGATCGAAGTGGGCCATCCGTTTCGCGTCGGCGTAGGCCTCCAGCAGGAGGCTCCGGAAGTGGCTGTCGCGAAGATCCCGTATTCGTGACATGGTGGTCGTCATGCCCTGCACGTCGGACTCGTAGACGATCTTGAGATCCGACCAGCTGATCTCCCCGCGGCCGAGCGCGAGGAAGAGGCGCAGGGGGCTCGGATCCCGGCCGCCGTCCGTGGCCGCGTGGTAGCGCTCCTTCGCGCCCCTGATCAGCTTGGCGAGGGTGGTCGCACGGTCGCGGACATGCGCGTAGAAGGCCGGTTCCTCGATGGCGCGTGTGCGAAGGAACTCGGGCAGCCACTCCCTGTTCTGCAACTGGTCGAACTTGGTAGCCACCACCCGCGCCAGCGCTCCGTTCGTGAGGCAGGCGAGATACGTGGCGAAGTCCACGTGCTTCTTCTCGAGGTGCGCCTGCCAGTAGGCCTGGATCGCGGAATCCGTGGCAAGGCCCATCGAGCTGCCGACCCATTTCACGGCCTGCTGCATCGCCGCCTCGTTTCCACGAAGCCACGACGCGAGCGGGCCGCGCGCCACCGCCGCGATGCCGCCGATCTCGGCTACCCGAGAGGCGCCCTGGGCGATCGTCCCCACGAGGAAGGTCTCGATCAGGATCCTCTCGACATCGACCTTCCCCTTCTGGATGACCTCGATCGTTCCGCTCAGCGCGGCGCCCGCCGCGAGGTTGGCGAGCACGCGAGTGGCCATCACGGCCGAGCGCCCGCCGATGACCGTTTCCGCCAACTGGGCGAGGCGCGCCGAAGCGACCTCCGGCAGGACGACGGATGCGATCGTGATCACCACGTTCTCGGGGTTCACCACGTCCATGAAGTGGGCGCCCGGCAGGTCCAGCGATCCGCGCAGGCCGCCGAGGCGGCGGCTGGAGGTGGGGATCGCGAAGCTCTTCGACCCGTCGGCCGCAACCCGGATGTACCCGTACTTCTCGAGCAATCGCTGCTGCGCGGCGGTCAAATCCGAGGGGCCGTGGGTCTTGTGGCTCCCCGCCGCATCGAGTGCGCCCGCCGCCGCGTCGGCGTCCGCGTAGAACTCGTCCAGGACCTTCCGGACCGCGGTGGCCGACGTCTTGCCGGTCAGGTCCAGGAGGCGGGCCGTGGTTGCGAGGCCCAAACCCATCCATCGCTTGGGGAGGTAGCCCTCGTCGAACCATTTGTGCATCAGCTCCTGCTCGTGACGGATCGCGCGTGCCGCCGCCAGGAAGTACACCGCGGGAGGAGGCTCCGCGCCCGTCGTCAGGTAGTTGAGGAGCACGTACTCGGGGGTGTTCTTGACCTTCGCCGCGATCTTCGCCGCTTCCGCGATGCGCGGGTCCGCGAAGAAGAGGTCGTGGAAGGGGATCCGGCTTCGCACGGCCGCGGAAGCGAGGCGGTAGCCGAGGTTGGCCTCGGCATTGCGCGCGATCTCGATGCGCAGTTTTCCGGTGACCGGTTCTCGCGTGTCCGGCCAGAGCATCGGCGCTTCGATCGCAAGGCGTGTGTACTCCTCCTTGTCGATTTCGCGTCGCCGTCGGCGGAACCACGTCTGCGCCTCCTTCTGCTCGCGGGTCTGTTCGTCGTCCACCGCGTCGGGATCCGTCTCGACGATGCGCTTGGCCAAGTCGTCCATGCGCACGACCGCGCGGTTCGTGGCCGGGCGCCAGAACCACTCCGAGCGCTCCAGACCGGCGGCGCGGTTGCGCGTCGCGTCCAACGGAAGGAGCCGGGTGTGTACGTCCTGCATGGCCTGGTACAGCACGCGGTATGCACGCCACGCGCCCTCGAGGGCGCCGAGCCTCTTGGCCTTCTCGACCGCATCGACGGAGGCGGCGAAGATCGCCCTCGCCCAGGTCGGGGCGTGCAGCTCGAAGGAGCGCACCGCCTTGGTGGCTTGCTCGACGATTTGCGCGCCGCGCTGCTGACGGGCGGCTTCGGACCCCGCCGCTTCGAGACGCGCGCGCATCTGATCCCTTCCCTGGGCGCGCAGCCGGCGCGTGGCGATCGCGTAGCGTTGCCGCGCGGCCGCGACCTTCTCGATGTCCCCACGCGCGGCCTCCAGGGCACGGAGCGCCGAGACGGCCGTCTCGAGCTCGGCCACGGCGGTGCGCCGTGTCTCCACCGCCGCGGCGCTCTCGCCGGGGAAGGCGAGGCGGATGCCCTCGGGCCCGCGCGGCGTCGTGCCGGGATCGTCGCCCGCGGTCGCCGCCGCCGGCAGCAGCGCGCAGGCGGCCAACAGGCACACGACAAGGAACCGGTCCATCGATGTCCTCCTCGCCGCCGGGTCGGGGCGGCCGGAGTATAGTGAATCGGGCCGTTCGATGGGCGACGCGGAGGTGGGCGGATGCGCGTGTCGTGGACTTGTGGGACCGTAGCCCTCTTCGCACTGACTCCGATGGCGCAGGCACGCGCGGATCTGTTCGTCCTCACGCGCGAGGGCAAGAAGCACGAGGCGGAGCTGACCGAGCGGATCGCTCCGGCGCCCCTTCTGACCACGACGGACGGGGCCTGGCCGATCCTGAGGGGGCGGATCGTGCACGAGTACCCGGGCGATCGCACCCTCCCGGAGGGGAACCCCGGTCGGCAGGGCCGCGTGCAGGTTCTCGCGTGGGGCCTGGAGGGCGGGGACGCCACGTCGGGGGTGGTGCTGTTGCCGACTCCGTGGATCGACCCCGTGGACGAGATGGATTCGCTGGCCGACATCGAGGCGGCGTTCGGGGACGTGGGGGTGCCTCCGGGCTCGCGCGCGTGGTGCCGCGCTGTGCGGGCGGCCATCGACGTCGACGGAGCGCTGGGACTGCGCGATCCGGGCGAAGTCCCGACCGGTGGTGGCGGCAGGACGGGTTGGCTCGTGGCGTATCTGCGGCAAGGAATCGACGACGAGCCGGCGCTACGGCGACGGCTGCTCCAAGAGCACTGGTCGGCGGATCGCCACGTGGCCAACCTGCACGCGGAGCGCGACTCGCTGGTGGAGGCGGTGTTCCAGAGCGCGCTGCGCCCGTCGTTCGGGGACGGCTTCCGAGACGCGTCCTGGCACGCCGTGATCGCGCTTTGCTCCCTGGCGGCGGTCGACCCGGAGGCGGCTGGGGGAGCGGCGCGGGAACGCGCGACGCGCTGCCGGGAACTCGGCGAGGAGACGTTCGTCCGCCTGGTCGACGCGCTCCATCCCGGAAGCGAGTTCCTGCGAAGGACCACGCTCCATCCCCGCGCCTTCGCCACACGGGTCGAAGATCGGCTTCGATACGGTCTGGCGCGCATCCGCGACGAACCCGAACTGCGCCGGATCGCTCCCTTCCGATCCAAACGCTCGTACCCCCTCGTGGATCTGCTGCTCACCGCGGTACAGCCCTACGAGCTTGGCGGAAAGCGCTACGAACCCGATGCCGCGCTGCCAGAGCTCGCGGTGGCGGCGCTCGCCGCCCTGCTCGGCCCGACGCCGGAAGCGCAGCGCCCCGAGAGGGCCGAGGCGATCGTGCCGGCGGGGCGACGAGACTACGTCGCCTCCGAGGTGTTGCCCGTGCCGGACACGCTGGAGAGCGGGCCACACCTGCGGGAGCGGGCGATGCTCGATGCCCTGGAGGCCGCGCACTGGGGGTTGCCGGAGGAACTGGCCCCGCGCATCGACACGCTCATCCTCGACACGCGCCTTCACGAGTCGCCGGGCACGTGGGCGTTCGAGACGAACATGCGCTCGCTCGCTTCGATGCGCGCGATGGCCGACCGCGAGGACGGCGACGCCCACGGTCTCGGACGCTACGTCGAGCGACAGCTGCAGAAGCTCCGTCGCGAACTGGACGGCATGGACCCGCAAAGCGAGGACGCGGGCAAGCTCCGCGTCTGGTTCGCCGCCCTTCGCGACGCGGCGCCCGACGGTGACTGACGCGCCGGAGGATCGCGGCCCGCGACCCCGAGCGCCCCAGGCCGGCGTCGATCCCACGGTCCCTCGGGGTCACGGCGAATTCCAGGCCGATGGAGGCCGGGACCTCCGCCGAGGTCGCGGTCCGCGATGAGTGCGTTCCCTTGCCGTCCGATCTCCACCGTTCGAGAACTCGCGACGGAGGTTCGTGGGGAACGCCACAGACGCCCGGTGGCACGCCCGGGGCAAGGGGTTACTCGATGCGCGCTCCCCGCACCGGTCCGCCCAGCGGCGGTGTGATGACGATCCGATCCTTCGCGTCTCCGCCCCCGAGCTCGAAGCGGATGGTGGTCGTGCCGTTGTTGCCGATGTGAAAAAAGCTCGTCTCCGACTCGGGGATCAGTTCGACCTCCTCGTCCTTGCGGCGGATCGTCCCCCCCTTCGCGGAGGCGAAGATCTTCCTTCCGTCGCGGCGGATGGTCATGACGATCTCCGAGACGCCGGGTACCGAAATCGCGTAACGGCCGACGTACTTGTCGAGGATCTTCGAATCGACCGGCTTGACGCGCCGCCGGGCGAGCTCCTGGGCCCGGTCGTGTTTGCGCTTCTGGAGGTACGAGCGGTAGGCGAACGTCTGGGGAAAGAGACGCGCAATCTCGAGGACGTGCGCGCCCTTCTTCAATTCCTCCTCGAGATCGAACGCGACCACATCCTCGAAATCGTGGAAGTGGTACAGGTAGATGAGGCCCTTCTCGAGGTCGAAGACGTTCGAGTACTGGGTCGGCGCGTCCCCCTCCTGCGCGGTCGCAGCCAGCACCTTGCGGCAGAGGGGGAGAGACACCTCCTTTGCACCTTCGAGCCTCTCCACCGCCGCATCGAAGCGAGGGCAGATCCCTCGGTCGCCCGCCTGACGCGACTGGTAGAAGTTGGTGACCACTTGGAACGAGCCCTCCTTGCGCACGAACTCGTCCCCTTCGACGATCACCGAGTCCCCCGACTTGTCGCAGTACATCAGCATGGCGCTTTCGAGCATGCGGAGGTCGTACCGGGAGAGCATCGCGATCACGTCCTCCACGGTCGCACACGTTGCCATCACCTCGTCGAGCAGGCGGCCGTGGAAGACCACCTTGCCTTCCTGCTCGTGCATCGGGTACTTCGCCGTGGCAAATCCGTCGAACGCGAGCCCTCTCTCGTTCATCCCCCCCTGCGGGTACAGGTTGTCGTACCCGAGGTAGACGCGGCCGAAGCGCCCTTTTGGGGCGGGGACGAACCAGATCCGCACCTCGGGGTTCCAGAAGTCCTCGTTGTTTCCCATCAGCACCTTGCCGTCGCCACATACCAGGAACGCCGTGCAGGGCAGGGCGGGGGCGGCCAGGACCGAGAGGGCGAGGAGCAGGGCCGGTACGGTGGCGAGTGACAGGGTGAGACGAAGGGGGTACGGTCGCAGCGCGCTCATGGCGCGATTGTACGGCGTCGGGCAGTGCGCGAGGAGGAGGCGACCCCGTAGGGTCGCCGACGACGAGCGACGCAGCCATCGGGCGCGAGATGCGTGCCAGGGCCGCGCGATTCAACGCCAGTTCGTGGGTAGTGCAGGCTAGGAGGACGCGCCGCCCGGAAGTCGCCGGAGACCGCGGCGCCCCGGGCGCTCCTCCGGGAGGGCCTCGCCTCGTCCGCCCCGGCGCTCGCCGCCCGGGGGGGCGCGCGGCGACGCGCCCCGCCGGTCGGCCATCCCGGGCCACCGCGCCGGGTTGTGGGCGCGGCGCCTGCCCGCGAGAATGGCCTCGATCACCGAGCGGTGGGCGAGGAGGACGCCATGAGGACCATCGGAACGCTGGCTCTGAGCGGTCTCGCGACGGTGCTGCCGGTCGCCCTCACCCTCTACGTCTTCTGGTGGCTGGGGTCCGGAGCCGAGGCCTTTCTGGGGGGGCTCCTGCGCCGGGTCCTTCCCGAGAGTCTGTACGTGCCGGGCGCGGGACTCGTTCTGGGCTTCGTGCTGCTCATCGGCGTGGGGCTCGTCATGCGCGCGGTGGTGGCGCGGAGGTTCGAGCGGTTCGTCGACCGCCTGATGGCCCGGATCCCGCTCGTGAAGACCATCTACGGCTCCGTCGGCGATCTGCTCTCGCTCTTCTCCAAGAAGGGGACCAGCCACATCGATCACGTGGTGCTCATCACGCTCGCCGACCCGCCGGTCCGCATGCTCGGGCTCGTGACGCGATCCGAGGTGCCCGAGCTGGACGCGGGGGGTGAGGAGGATCCGTGCGCCGCCGTCTACGTCCCCATGAGCTACGGCATCGGCGGCTACACCGTGCTGGTACGGCGCTCCGCGCTCACGCCGGTGCACATGGGCGTGGAGCAGGCGCTGCGCTTCGCGATCACGGCGGGCGCCCCTCCGAAGAGCGGGTAGGCGGGGGTCCCAAGCGCAGACCCGGGCCCCCGAACCGCGGCCCCCTCGCCTCGAGCGTCCTCTCGCGCGGTGGTTCCCGGTCGTCGTGCCTCTGTGGCGGCACGGGCCCCGGCGTCAGGGACGCTTCAGCGCGCGCAGCGCGGGGGGGTCGGCCAGCGTGAAGATCACGACCTCCTCGCCGGTGACCGTGCTGATGTCGTGGTGCAGGCTCCGCACCTCGACGCCCGTGACGTCCAGGATCATGGCCTCCATCAGGGGGCGGGCGGTCTCGATCAGGTGGGTCCTCACCTGCTTGAGCAGGTCCCGCCCCTTCTCGGACGGCAGCGACCTGACCAGGTGTTGCTCGGCGGCGGTCAGGACGCCCTGAAGGCGTACCAGGAGGACGTCGTCGAGCAGGTGGGCGTGGATGCCCTTGGGCCCGCGGCCCATGTGCTCCTGCTCGAAGCGGTTCATCGCACTGCAGACGGCCGCTTCGATCTCGCCCTGGGTCTTCATGATCCTCTCGTATCGGTGAACGACACCCGGAGCCCGCGCGCGACCAGAGCCAGCTGCCTGCCGAGCCCGCGACCACCTCCGCCGGGTCCTGTCGACCAGGGTACGCCGGAGGCCCCGAGCCGAAAACAGGGGCGTGAGGCCGGTCCCTCCCGGATGCCTGGCGCTACCGCCCGCCGCCGGGGGCCGTCAGGGCCGATATCCGGCGGCGCGGGAACCTCGGGCTGGCCTGCGGCGGACACGAGCACGGGGAACGGAACTTCGAGATAGCGCTCGCGTATCCTCCTCTTCGCAGCTATCCTGCACGTTCTCCCGGCTGCGCGCGCTTCCCAAGCCCGCTCGCCCGGGTGTCGGATGACTAGGTGAATGGGCCACCCGGCCGTGCCGGGATGCCCGTCAACGAGTAAGCCGACCCGGTTTTGCACGTTCCGCGTGCCGAACCGGGTCGGCTTTTTTTTTGGCCCGTGCGGGCGCACCAGGACGGACGCCATGGCAGAGACGAACGCAACGATTGCCCTGGAACTGGCCCAAGCGGCCCGCAGGTTCCAGGAACAGCGTACCGGCCACGCGCCCACGGCGGTGACGGTGGTCCTGAGCGAAGGCACGTTGGTGATCACGCTGCACGGGGCCTTGACGCGGGCCGAGCGGGCTCTGTCCGAAACGCCGGCCGGCGCCGCGCGGGTACAGGACTATCACCGCAAGCTCTTCACCAACTCCTCGTCCGAGTTGCGGCAGGAGATCTCGCGGATCACCGGCGTGAACGTGCGGGAGGCGGCCGCGGAAGTCGAAACCGGCAGCGGGACCGTCGTGCATGCCTTCACCAGCGGCACGATGGTCCAGGTGTTCCTGTTGGCCCAGCCAGCGGCGCCGGAGTCGTCGAGCGGCCCGTTACCCCGAAATCAGGGAGCCAGCGCTGGGCCACCGGGCCCGCAGGATCCTGGGCTTGGCGGCGGCCCGCCGTGACGGTCACGGTGGCCGCGTCTGCCATGAGATCGAAGAACGGAAGGAAGGTACCCATGCTTTGGACGCTTGTCGTTTTGCTTCTCGTGTTGTGGCTGGTCGGACTTCTCACGTCCACCACCTTCGGCGGGTTGATCCACATCCTGCTGGTCGTGGCGCTGATCGTGTTCGTCGTTCGTCTGTTGCAGGGCCGTCGCCTCTCGACGTAGGCCCGTCGTCGCGTGCCCGGGCGCCGGCCGCTCGTCCGGGCACGGGGCGACCGCAGCGGCGCGCGGGGGTTCACGAAAAATCCCGGAAGGAGACTCTCATGGGACTGATCGTGTTGATCGTCGTGGTCCTCTTGCTCGTCGGGGCGTTGCCTCGGTGGGGCTACAGCCGTGGTTGGGGTTACTTCCCCAGCGGGCTCCTGGGGCTGGTGCTGGTGGTGCTGGTGGTGCTGGTGCTGATGGGCCGCATCCCCGGCAGCCTGTGACCGGGCCAACCCCCACGTGAAGACCCACGAACTCGCCACGATCTCCGCGCGCCCTGCAGGTGCCGAGCGGCATCGGACGCGAACCCCCCGGCGACGGCGGGAGGAAGGCCTCGGCGTCGTCCGGCCCCGCTCCGCCGAGGGGCGCGCGATCCCGGCTCCGGCGCCGCAAGGACGAGCCGCGAAGGCCGATACCACGCGGGTCGATTTGTGGCCGTTGGCCTGCCCGCCGGGCCGTCTGCCCCCGCCGCCCCCGGACCTCGTGGATCGCCTGATCGCGCGCGAGGAGACGGCGTACCAGGAGCTGGTACGGGAACACGCCCCCCGCATGCTGGCCGTGGCCCACCGCTACCTTCCCCGGGCGCACGACGCCGAGGACGCGCTCCAGGACGCCCTCGTGAACGTCTTCCGCCACATCTCCGCGTTCAAGCGGGAGAGCAGTCTGGACACGTGGCTGCACCGGATCGTGACCAACTGCGCGTTGATGCAACTGCGCCGTCAACGCCGCAAGCCCTCGAGGACCCTCGATGCGGGGATCCTCGAAGACGGGGCCGCCTCGCCCTGGCGCCGCTCGCCGTCTCCCTCGGCGCAGGAGGTCGTCGCGACCGAGGAAACGAGGGCCATCGTCCGTGCCTTCATCGGCCGCCTCCCGGAGGCACAGCGCAGCATCCTCATGCTCCGTGACGTCGAAGGACTCACGACAGGGGAGGTCGCAGATGTCCTCGGCATCGGAACCTCGACGGTGAGGGTCACGATACACCGCGCCCGCCGCCGGATCCGGGATGCCCTGGGTCCGCGACGGCTGATGGAGGCGTGCGTGTGAACGCGACGTGCACCGAGCAGCCGGCACGTACGCGCGGTTTCCCCGCGCGCCACACCCATCACCGAACCCGACCGGGTCGCCGAGGCGATTGACCGTGTGTGGGAGCATGTCTGGGCTCTCACGCATGGCGACGAACCTCCCCGTCGACGAACTCGTGGCCGCAGCCCCGGCGAAGCACTCCGGCGCCGCTCAACGTCCGTTCGTGAACGTCGCGGGCCAGGTGCGTGCGGTGTCGTCCGTGCCGAACCGGAGCCTCAACCCGTTCGCGATGATTGGCCTTCCCCCCGGCTCCGCCCGGGACTACCCTTGGCCTCTCTACAGGGAGGTGAGTGTGACATACGCGAGGCTGGTCTCTCCCCCCGCACCGACGTGGCGATCGAGGCCGTTCTCGCCCCGGCCGGTCCGAGGCGTGGTGCGGTGAGGGCCCTGCTGCTCCATCCGGAGGGTTCGCCCTACGGCTACTGGAACTACGGGGAGGTGTGCCGTCTCGTCGGAGCCAAGTACCCGGCGTCTCCGCTCGGACTCATTACGATGGCGGCCCTGCTCCCAAGGTCGTGGGAACTGAGGCTGGTCGATCTCAACGCCCACCGGCTCGACGACCGCGACATCGACTGGGCCGACCTGGTGTTCACGGGCGGCATGCTAACGCAGCAGTCCCATCTCCTGCAGTTGATCGCCCACGTGCACGCGCGGGGCAAGAAGGTGGTTGTGGGCGGGCCGGACCCGACCTCGCAGCCCCGCCTCTACCGGGATGCGGACCACCTGGTCCTCGGGGAGGCCGAGGGCTCCCTGCCGCACTTCCTCGCCGACCTTACCCAGGGCCATCCCGCGCCTCTCTATCCGCCCGCGGAGCGGTTGGAGATGACGGAGAGCCCCGTCCCTCGCTTCGACCTGCTCAGGTTGCGGGACTACGTGATGGTCGGCATCCAGACCAGTCGTGGCTGCCCGTACGGCTGCGAGTACTGCGATATCGTCGAGCTGTACGGGCGCAAGCCCCGCTCGAAGACGCCGTCCCAGGTCCTCCGCGAGCTCGATGCGCTCTACGCCGTCGGGCACCGCGGTCACGTCGACATCGTCGACGACAACTTCATCGGCCACAAGCCGAGGGCAAAGGCCATCCTGCGGGCCATGAAGGAGTGGTCCGAAGCCCACGGACACCCCTTCTACTACTCGACCGAAGCCACGCTCAACCTCGCCGACGACGACGAACTGCTGGCCCTGCTGCAGGACCTGGACTTCCGCTATGTCTTCATCGGCGTGGAGTCGGCCGACGAGGAGACCCTCTCCTCGGTGGACAAGCGGGCCAACCTCAACCGCGATCTGGTGCGTGACCTGTTGAAGATCCAGCGCTACGGGATGGTCGTGAACGCAGGCTTCATCCTCGGCTTCGACCGCGAGACCGGTTCGTCGGCCGCTCACATGATCGACTTGATCCGCGAGGGCCGCATCTGCATGGCCATGGTGGGCCTTCTCTACGCGCTGCCCAACACCCAACTCACGCGACGGCTGCGGAGCGAGCAGCGGCTGCTGGCCGACCACGGCGCGCCGATCGCCGACGCCGACCAGATGGCCGACCAGATCTCGAGCGGACTGAACTTCGTCACCCGGCGACCGCGGCGCGATGTGATCCACGACCTCGTCCACGTCATCCAGTCGATCTATTCGGTCCCGAGCTATTTCGACCGCTGTCTCGCGGTCTGCCGGGAGTTGGGCGTACGACCCAGGTACAAGCCCTCGTGGCCCCGGGCTCTGGTCTACGTGCGCGGATTCCTGCGTACCTCGCTGCGGCTGGGGCTGCGGCCGTCGACGGCCTGGCCCTACTGGCGCAACGTGGGCCTCTTGCTCGTCACGCGGCCACGGACCCTGGAGACGGTCGTCAGTCTGATGGCCATGTACCTGCACTTCCGCAAGCAGTCCCGCTTCATCGTCGATGCGATGAAGGCGCGCGTGCGCGACGAAGAGGTCCGGTATCCGGCCACCTCCTCTGCCGTGCCCTTCTGACCCGTTGCCGCTCGGGGGAGGGAGAGTCGCTTTGCGGCGGTGGTGCTGCGCGCCGCGATCCAACTCGGCGCAGAACCCACTGGAGTCGGGATCCTCGATCGTGGTCACCATGCGATCGGCCCCGACACCGCTTGGCCGCCGTGGCGGCCAGGATGTCGTCCTGGTCGCTCCCTGTCGCTCGGAACCAACAAGTCCGTGTCGCCGGGGCGAACTCGCACATCGCCGGGTGGGGATGGCCGTCGCCGTAGACGAGACCACGGTCGAGGTCGGTCTCCTCGATCGTCTGCAACCGGTCCTCGTCCGCATCGATGATCACGACGTCGTGCCCGCGCTCGAGAACGGAACGCGCCGCCTCGACCGCTCGGGCGCCGGCCCGCGGGTCGGACCGGCACCCCTCGCGTGCTCGGGAGTCGACCGTGAGACATCCGCCCCGCCGCGAACTCGGCGGAGGCGGGAGAGTGCCCGCGCGGTCAAGTCGATTTCGGACGAAACGTGCCGGGTGGGGGGGTAGGATGGCGCGCGTGTGCAGCACCCCCGGGCTGAGTGCGGAAGTCCATCAGGCACCGTTGCTGACCATCGCCCAATGGGCACGCTGGGACAGGCCGAGGCGGACCGGCGAGAGTGCCCCTGGAGGGCATCGGGCTACGACTCCCCTTCTCCACGGTAGGAGGTGCCCGCGTCCGCGTTCGCCGAGTTCGGGCCTCCGCGGGGCGAGGAGCCGAAGCGCGCTCCGAGCGTCCCGGAGCGGAATCGACCGCTGAAGGCCGCCACCTGCACTCCCGGACTGGAACCGCCGATCCGCGCAGAGGCCTTCGGCACCGAGCGCCTGCAGGTGCACGCGCGGAGTCTCGCCGCGGCCCACGACACCACGGAGAAGCCCCCGAAGAGGCGGAACCTTCTTTCCCGGGTTCACGAGAACTCTCGCGTACTCCTGGATGGGTATCGGAGCATCGCCGGAACCGTTCTCGCAAAACACGAAATCACGCCTGCGGCGGAGTGGATTCTCGACAACTTCCACGTCGTGGACGAGCAACTCCGGGAGATCCGAGACCATCTCCCCGGGAGCTTCTACCGAGGTCTGCCGAGGATCGCCTCTGGTCACCTCGCGGGGTATCCGCGGGTCTACGGGCTGGCCTGGGCCTACGTCGCCCATACCGACAGCCTGTTCGGGATGGAGTCGCTCCGACCCTTCGTCCGGGCCTACCAGCGCACGTTGCCCCTGACCATCGGTGAGCTGTGGGCTGTCGCCATCCACCTTCGCATCGCCCTCGTGGAGAACGTGCGTCGGCTGTCGCAGCTGGTCATCTGCTCCCGGGAGGAGCGGGCCAAGGCGGACCAGGTGGCCGATCGCCTCCTGGGCCTGGGCGGTCGGCGGGTGGAGAACGCGGATCTCGTCATGGGCGGCTTGGAGGACACGCCGCCGACCCGCGCCTTCGCCGTGCAACTCGTCCAGCGACTTCACGGGCAGGATCCATCGATGATGCCCGTCGTGGACTGGCTCGAGACGAGGCTGGGCGCGCAGGGCACCTCGGTCGACGAGGTCGTCGCACAGGAGCACCAGGCCCAGGCGGCAGCCAACGTCACCGTCCGAAACATCATCACCAGCATGCGATGGATGTCCCTCGTCGACTGGCCCGAGTTCTTCGAATCCGTGAGCCTTGTGGACCGGGTCCTGCGCACAGCGGCCGGGTTCACCGCCATGGACTTCGCGACCCGGGACAGGTACCGAGGCCAGGTCGAGCGGCTGGCGCGGGGCTCGGGACGCTCGGAGATCGAAGTGGCGCAGGAAGCCGTACGCCTGGCGCTTCGCGCCGGCCGGGAGGACGAGCGTACGGCGACCTCGGTCCCCGGCGTTCCCGAGCGTGCCGAGCAGGATTCCGGCTATTACCTCGTTGGCGGGGGACGGAAGACGCTGGAGCGGCGGCTGGCGTATGTCGTCCCCCTGGGGACCCGTCTGCTCCGCGCGGTGCGCGCCCATGCGCTGAGCGGATACCTCAGCGCCATCGTCGCTCTCACGGCCGTGCTGCTCGCGGTCGTGCTCATCCTCTCGAGGAGTGCCGGCGCACACGCTTGGACCCTCGCCCTGATGGGGCTCGCGGGGCTGACTCCCGCATCGAACATCGCGGTTGCGCTCGTCCACCGCCTCGTCTCGCTTCTCGTCCCTCCCTTGCTGCTTCCCAAGTTGGAGCTCGAGAGGGGAGTCCCGCCAGAGCTTCGGACCCTCGTCGTCGTGCCGACGTTCCTGACGCGACGGAGCGACATCGAGGGGCAGGTCGAGCGGCTCGAGGTGCACTACCTCGCGAACCCGGATGGGCATCTGCACTTCGCTCTCCTGACGGACATGGCGGATGCGCCGCACGAACGGATGGCTGGTGACGAGGATCTCGTCGCCGCATGTGCCGACGGCATTGCGCAACTCAATGCACGACATGGGCCCCTACCGGACGGCGGGGCGCGCTTCTTTCACTTCCACCGTCGGCGTCTCTGGAACGGCAAGGAGGGGAAGTGGATCGGCTGGGAGAGGAAGCGCGGGAAGCTCCACGAGCTAAACCGGCTCTTGCGTGGATCCCAGGACACGACGTTCGTTGGGAGGAACGGGAAGCCACCGACGGTGCCGCAGGGCGTGCGCTTCGTCATCACCCTGGACGCGGACACGCGGCTTCCGCTGCGGACGGCCCGGCGCCTCGTGGGCGCCATGGCGCACCCCCTGAACCGACCGCGCTTCGATCCCCGGGTGGGCCGCGTCGTCGCGGGCTACGCGATCCTGCAGCCCCGGCTCACAGCGTCGCTGCCGACGGGTCCGGCCAGCACGACCTACCAACGGATCGTCTCCGGTCCCGGAGGCGTGGATCCATACGCGGCCGCCGTCTCCGACGTCTATCAGGACCTGTTCGGAGAGGGATCCTACACGGGGAAGGGGATTTACGACCTCGACGCCTACGAGGAGGCCCTGGAGGGGAGGGTCCCGGAGAATACGCTGCTCAGCCACGACCTCCTCGAGAGCGCGTACGCGCGCGCCGGTCTGGTCACGGACGTGGAGCTGTTCGAGGAGTTTCCCACCAACTACGAGGTGGCCTCGCGCCGCAACCACCGATGGATCCGGGGTGACTGGCAACTCCTTCCGTGGATCCTGAACCGCGCGCCCTACGCCTCGGGGAGCACGCCGACCGTCGCCATTCCCCCGGACGGGCGATGGAAGATGGTGGACAACCTCCGCCGGAGTCTCACCGCGCCCTCGACATTCCTGATGGTGGTGGGCGCCTGGGTCCTGCCGGGCGTGCCATCGCTCCTCTGGACCGTGCTGTTCGTCGGATCCGTGGTTCTGCCGGCCGTGATCCCGGTTCTCGACGGCCTCGTTCCGCGGCGGCGGGGGATCTCCAAGCGCAGTCACCTCCGCGCCGTTGGCCACGATGTCTCCGTGGCCCTCTCGCAGGTGCTTCTGGCCATCACCATGCTGGCCCACCAGACCTGGCTCATGACCGGTGCCATCGCGCGCACGCTCGGCCGGCTCTACCTGACCAGGCGGAACCTCCTCGAGTGGACGACGGCGGCGCAGGCGGACTACGGCGCCGCTCTCGAGTTGACTGCCTTCTGCTGGCACCTGCGCTCGGGCGTGATCCTGGGCGCGGCGGCGGGCCTGCTCGTCGCCCTGTTCCGGCCGGAGGCCTGGCTCGTCGCCACGCCGTTCGTCATCCTCTGGATGGCGTCGCCCGTTTTCGCCTGGTGGATCAGCGTTCCGTCGAAGGCCACGGGATCCCCCGAACTCTCCTCCGTGGAGAAGAACGCCGTGCGGCGGTTCGCCCGGCGGACCTGGCGCTTCTTCGAGACGTTCGTCGATGAGCGCAACCATGCTCTCCCGCCGGACAACTTCCAGGAGGATCCCGAACCCGTCGTGGCCCGCCGCACCTCACCGACGAACATCGGGCTCTATCTGCTCAGCACGGTGGTCGCCCGTGACTACGGATGGATCGGCACCTTGGAGATGGTGGAACGGCTGGAGGCCACGCTGGAGACGATGCGTGGCCTCCGCCGCTTTCGGGGCCACTTCCTCAACTGGTACGACACTCAGGATCTACGACCTCTCGATCCCATGTACGTGTCCACCGTGGACAGCGGAAACCTGGCGGGATACCTGCTCGCCATGGCCCAGGCCTGCCGGGAACACCTGCAGCGTCCCGTGACCGGACCGGAGACCGGCGAGGGGATCGAGGACGCGCTCCTCCTGCTGACCGATTCGATGGAGCAGACCCGCGGACTGCGCCGGGCGCGGACGATGACGGCGGTGCACTTGCGTGAGGCGGCGAAGGCGGTGGCCGCGGACCTCGCGAGGGGGCCCGCGACGCACGCCGATCAACGCGAGCACCTTCTGCGGATCCTGGAGCGGGCCGACGATCTGGGGGCCGCTGCGCGCCCGCTATCGAGCGAGTTGCCGGGCGACGCGGGATCCGATGTCCTCCTCTGGGCGTGCGCGGTACGCGACACGGTCAACAGCCACCTTCGGGACCTGGAACTCCCCGAGGGAGCCCTGGCGGGCCGCCTCTCCCGCATGGCTCGATTCGCGGAGGAACTGGTCGAGGCCATGGACTTCCGATTCCTCTTCGATTCCACGGGCGGGCTTCTCGCGATCGGCTACCGCGTGTCCGACGACACGCTGGATCCAGGTCGGTACGACCTACTGGCCTCCGAGGCGCGGTTGGCGAGCTTCCTCGCCATCGCCAAGGGGGACGTGCCGCCCCAACACTGGTTCCACCTGGGGCGATCCCTCACGCCGGTTGGGCGCGGCGCGGCCCTGGTGTCGTGGTCCGGGTCCATGTTCGAGTACCTCATGCCTTTGCTGGTGATGTCGCAGCCCGCACACAGCCTGCTGGATCTCACGTGCCGCTTGGTGGTCGCACGTCAGATCCGTTACGGCGCGGAGCGCCGCGTCCCCTGGGGGGTGTCCGAGTCCGCCTACAACGCGCGGGACGCGGAACTGACCTATCAGTACTCCGCTTTCGGGGTCCCGGGCCTTGGACTCAAGCGCGGGCTCTTCGAGGACGTCGTCGTGGCCCCCTACGCCACCGCGCTGGCCGCCATGGTGGACTGCGGCGCCGCACTGAAGAATTTCACCCGCCTCGAGCTGGAGGGTGCACGCGGAACCTACGGCTTCTACGAAGCGCTCGACTACACGCCTTCGCGGTTGACGGGCACGACCACACCGGTCGTGGTCCGCTCCTACATGGCCCATCACCACGGGATGACGCTCGTGGCTCTGGGAAACGTGTCCCATGATGACCGTACCCGGAGGAGGTTCCACGCTCATGGGATGGTCCAGGCGGCAGAACTCCTGCTCCAGGAGCGTACGCCGCGTGACGTGGCCATCACGCGGCCGCGGACGGAAGAGGTCCAGGTCGCCGCGCGGGTGCGAGCCGTCCTTCCTCCGACCCTGCGGCACTACGACTCTCCGCACGACGTGATCCCCCGGACGCACCTTCTCTCCAATGGGCGGTACACGGTCATGGTCACGGCGGCAGGCTCCGGTTTCAGCCGATGGTGCGGGCTGGCCGTGACCCGTTGGCGGGAGGACACCGCCCTCGACTGTTGGGGGACGTTCCTCTACGTGCGCGACGCGGGCACGGGGCGTGTGTGGTCCGCGGGCTTCCAACCCACCGCAACCGCAGCGGACAAGTACGACGTCGTGTTCTCGGAGGACCGCGCGAAGATCACCCAGAGGGACCGGTCCCTCGAGATCTCCCTCGAGGTCGTGGTCTCCCCCGAGGACGATGCGGAGCTCCGTCGGTTGACGGTGACCAACCTCGAGAACCGGGACCGGGTGCTCGAGTTCACGTCGTACGCCGAGGTCGTGCTAGCACCGCAAGCGGCGGACGAAGCCCACCCCGCGTTCTCGAACCTCTTCGTGCAGTCCGAGTTCGTTCCCCATCTGGGTGCCTTGCTGGTGACGCGGCGCCTGCGATCGCAGGACGAGACGCCGGCCTGGCTCGCGCACCTCGCCGCACTGGATGGTGAGGCCGAGGGTGCGGTGCAGTACGAGAGCGACCGGGCGCGCTTCCTGGGGCGGGGTAGAGGGGTTCGAGCGCCGAGCTCGGTGATCGACGGAGACCCTCTGACCAACACGTCGGGAACCGTACTGGATCCCATCGTGAGCGTCCGGCACCGCGTCGCGATCCCGGCCCTCGCCAGGGCGCGCATCGTGTACACCACGCTCCTGGCACGCACACGGGAAGGAGCGCTCGAGACCGCCGAGAAGTACCAATCGTCCGCTGCGTTCGAGCGGGAAGGCATGTTGGCGTGGGCGCGGGCTCGGGCCCAACTGCCACACCTTGGGATCGGCCAGGAGGAGGCGCACCTGTTCCAGCGTCTTGCCAATCGGCTTCTGTACGCCGACCCCACGTTGCGCGCGTCGCCCAGGGTGTTGTCGATGAACCGCAAGGGGATGTCCGGGCTCTGGTCCCTGGGCATCTCGGGCGATCTGCCCATCGTCGTGGTCCAGATCGAAGCGGGCGAAGATCGGAGTGTCGTGAGGCAGCTCCTGCGGGCGCACGAGTACTGGCGCCTGCGAGGCGTGTCGTCCGACCTCGTCGTCTTGAACGCGAAGGGGGCTTCCTACTCGCAGGATCTCCAGGAGGCGGTCGAGGCCATGGTGCGGGCGAGCCGGACCGCGACCGGACATGAGACGCACGGGCAGCAGGGGGAGGTCTTGGTCCTGCGCGAGGACCGTCTGTCCGAAGCCGATCTCGTCCTGCTGCGCTCGGCGGCGCGCGTACTGATTCTGGCCGGCGGGGGTGCCCTGTCCGAGCAGGTGTCCCGCCTGGAAAGGCCGGCGGCGCCGCCTCCTCGGCCCCATGCACCCGACGCGCCGGCGGACGCCGTTTCCCTCCCCGAGCCGACCCTCGAGTTCTTCAACGGCCTGGGGGGGTTCACCCCGGACGGACTCGAGTACGTGACCGTACTCGAAAAGGGGCAGTGGACACCGGCTCCCTGGATCAACGTGGTCGCCAACCAGGGATTCGGGTTCCATGTCTCGGAGTCCGGCTCCGGACCCACGTGGTCCGTGAACAGCCGTGAGAACAAGCTGACGCCGTGGAGCAACGACCCGGTTGGCGACGCGCCCGGCGAGACGATGTACGTGCGGGACGAGGATGACGGGCGAGTCTGGGGCCCCACGTGCCTCCCCATCCGTGAAGAAGCCTCCCCGTATGTCATCCGGCACGGTCAGGGGTATAGCCGATTCGAACACACGTCGCGCGGCATCGCGATGGAGCTCCTCGTGTTCGTGCCGCTCGACGACCCCGTCAAGATCTCCCGGCTGGTGCTGGAGAACCGGTCCGATCGGCGTCGTCGGCTCTCGGTCACTGCCTATGCCGAGTGGGTACTCGGCGTGGGGCGTCCGGGGTCCGCCCCCTTCGTCGTCACGGACATCGATCCTTCGACCAAGGCCATGTTCGCGCGCAGCGCTTGGAACGAGGAATTCGCGGATCGGGTGGCGTTCGCCGACCTTGGGGGGCTCCAGACGTCCTGGACGGGTGACCGTCTGGAATTCCTGGGTCGCAACGCGAGTCTAGCCCATCCGGAGTCCGTGGACCGTGGGGGGCGGCTCTCCGGGAGGACCGGCGCTGGATTGGATCCGTGCGCCGCGCTGCAGACGCGTCTCGAACTGGAGCCCGGTGAGCGAGCGGAGATCCGGTTTCTTCTGGGGCAGGGTGGGAGTCGTGAGGAGGCCCGCACCCTGATCGAGCGCTATCGGGCAAGGAGCTGCGACGCGGTCCTTGCGGAGATCCGGGGGTACTGGGACGGTGTGCTGGAGGCCGTACAGGTGAAGACGCCCGATCGGGCCATGGACCTCATGCTCAACCGATGGCTGCTCTACCAGACCCTGTCCTGCCGAATCTGGGCCCGTACCGCGCTCTACCAATCCGGAGGGGCATACGGCTTCCGCGATCAGTTGCAGGACGTCCTCGCCTTCGCGGGGACCCGGCCCGATGTCACCCGGAAGCACCTCTTGCGCGCCGCGTCGCGTCAGTTCAGGGAAGGAGACGTGCAGCACTGGTGGCACCCTCCGTCGGGCCGGGGGGTGCGCACGCGGATCTCCGACGACGGGCTGTGGCTCGCCTATGCCGTGGCGCAGTACCTGCGGACGACGGGTGACTCGTCGATTTGCGACGAGTCCGTCCCGTGGCTCGAGGGACCACGCTTGGACGCCGACCAGCAGGAGGCGTACTTCAAGCCGGCGGAGTCCGAGGATCGGGCTACGCTCTACGAGCACTGCGCGCGGGTACTGGATCGGAGCCTCGCGGCGGGTAGCCACGGCCTGCCCCTGATCGGCGGCGGCGACTGGAACGACGGAATGAACCGCGTGGGCAGCGAGGGCCGGGGAGAGAGCGTGTGGCTCGGGTGGTTCCTGCTGGTGAATCTGCGGGAGTTCGCGAAGATCGCAGCGTTGCGGTCGGACGGAGAGCGTGCGGCCCGGTGGGGCACGAGGGCAGCCGCCTTGGAGGCCTCTCTGGAGCGGGAAGCATGGGATGGAGAGTGGTACCGCCGTGCCTACTTCGACGACGGAACGCCTCTCGGGTCGGCGGTGAACGACGAATGCCGCATCGACTCCATCTCCCAGTCCTGGGCGGTCCTGTCTGGCGCTGGGCGCCTGGCTCGCGCCCGGCAGGCGATGGCGTCCGTGCAGCGCCTGCTGGTGCGGAGCAAGGACAGCCTCCTCCTGCTGCTCTCCCCGCCGTTCAACGCAACGGGCCTCGACCCCGGGTACATCAAGGGATACCCCCCGGGCATCCGTGAGAACGGTGCTCAGTACACCCATGCCGCGGTGTGGTCGGTGATTGCGTTCGCGGAGTTGGGCGACGGCGACGAGGCCACCCGCCTCTTCCAGCTTCTGAACCCCATTCACCACGCCGGCAGTCGGGAGGATGTTCGCAGCTACAAGGTGGAACCCTACGTCGTGGCCGCGGACATCTACTCCGAGCCTCCCCATGTGGGAAGGGGAGGATGGACGTGGTACACGGGAGCCGCGGGCTGGTTGCACCGCGCAGGCCTGGAGTGGATCCTCGGCTTCCGGAAGCGCGGCAGCGGGCTCTGCATCGATCCGTGCATCCCGCGGCATTGGGAGGGATTCGAAGTCGCGTATCGTCATGGCGGCACCACGTACCGCATCACCGTGCGAAATCCGAACGCAGTGTGTCGCGGTGTCACGCGGCTCACTCTCGACGGAGTTCAACTCCCCGCAGATGCCCTCGTACCGCTGTCGGAGGATGCTGGCGAGCACCATGTCGAAGTGGTACTCGGATAGCCGAATCCAACCGGTGACCTACCCCCTGCATCCGGGCAGCGCGCTACCGAGGCGGTACCGGTGTACCGAGCCGGGGCATCTCCTACGACAATTCCGGGCGATGGCGACCGGGTCCCACTCCGGTCGATCCACGAGTCCGGTCGATCCACGAGTCCGGTCGATCCACGAGGACGAGGGGGTGGTAGCCTTGGTGGATGGATCGGGCGAAGCCGCTTGGTTGGACGGTTCGGGGAATAGGGACTTCACATGTCTGAGTCGACCCACCCGTCCGCCGGTTTCCGCCGTGCCTTCCTCTTGGCGTTGCGGGATCCCGCGACCTTCGACGCGCGGGCGAACGCTGGGTTGTGGCTGGGATTCGTGCTCGCCCTCCCGATCCCGGTCATGGCCTTCGCCCTGTCCGCACCCTTGCCCGTCCTCCTCGCGTCGCTCGTGGCGCCGCCTGCCTGGGGGGGCATCGTCGGGGCTGCGAGGCGCGTGGGCATCATCAGCGAAGACGTGATCCAGCGAATGCGACTCGAAGCGCTGAGCAACAAGAGGACCCGCGACACGACCTACACCCAGTTGCGCAACGAGGTGGATGTCGAACGGGGCGAACGCGAGACGTTGGAGAGGCTCGGGTGCCTCGCGGACGCCGAGCTGGCGCTCGCGAAGGTCGTCCACGAGAGCCTTGTCCCCTCCGACCTCACGCAAGACGATCTGGTCGTGGCAATTCGCCATATCCCCTGCACGTACGTTGGAGGCGACTACATCCAGGCATCCACTCCGCGACCGGGCCTGCTCTACCTATGTGTAGGTGACGTCGCGGGTCACGGCGTGGCTGCCGCCCTCGTGGTGAGTCGGATCCACGGTCTCGTCCAGCGCCTGATCCTCCAGGAAACTCGACCCGGGCCGTTCATGGAAGCCGTGGATCGCACGATGCTGGGCCTGCTCGAGCACACGAGCCTCTTCATGACTCTTGCGGTCCTCCGTATCGACCTGTCGGCGCGGGAGATCGAGTACGCAACGGCCGGCCATCCGCCGCAGCTTCTGCTCCGATCAGGTCGATATGTTCAGGAGTTGAGCACGCCGAACCGCCCGGTCGGCATGGAGATCCCGCATTCCGAGTACTCGGTCGGCAGCACGACCTACGACCCGGGCGACACGCTCCTCCTCTTCACGGACGGGCTGTTCGAGGTCGTGGAATCCGGCAAGGGACAGGAGATCTGGGGCGAGGAGAAGCTCAAGTCCCTGTTCGCCCAACTCGGTCACCGTGATCCCGCCGTCGTGGCGGAGGCGATCTTGGACGAAGTCTCGAGGTACCGAGGCGCGCACCCCTCCGAGGACGACGTGAGCATGGTCGTCGCGCGCTTGGGCAACTCCAGTCTCCTGCCAGATGGGTAGAGCCTGTGCCCCTCGACGTAATGGTGTCCGCCTGAGGGCAGGAAATGGGTTTCGATAAAGCTCTCTCCCTTGGACCGGCCAGAGGCCGGAGAAGGGACGAGCGATGGACGAGAGAGAAGGACGTGATCTGACGGGGGGCACCCCGGCCGAGGAGCGAGGCGGAGGCGACGGAGTCGCCGGAGGCGAGCGGAGCGGCCGGGGTGGCGGCGGCGGCTCCGGAGGCTTCCGGCCCCGGGGCGCACCGCGGCGCACGGCCCGCACGTCGAAGCCCGAGGACGCGCGGGTGGCGAACTTCACGGGCGAGCAGCGGCTTCTGCTGCTCGACGCCTGGATGCGGAGCAAGCTGCCGGCAACGGAGTTCGCGGCGCTGGTGGGCGTGACGACCACGACGCTGTACGGGTGGCGCAAGCGCTTCGAGGCGCAGGGTCCGGCGGCGCTCGTGGGGCACCGCAAGGGCACGACGGGGACCGGCATCCCGACCCCGAAGCGAGAGACGTGACGTAGTGGCCACCATCGGATCGATCGCCGTATCGCTTCGCGCCGACACGCAGAAGTTCGTGTCGGGGATGGGGAAGGCCGTGGGGAACCCCGAGAGCCCGAACTTCCTCCGCGATCCCGTCGTCGAGTGCGTGATCGAGCCGATCGAGGACCACGGCGACCTCGACACGCTCGCCACCATGGACGCCCTCTGCCTCGACGTCGAGACGCACCTCCGGCGCAACGCGAAGTCCCTCGGACCGCTCTCCTACTGCCTCGACGACGAACGCAGGGCCAACGTCGCCGGCAGCTACGCCGCAGGCCTCGCGGTCGTGGCGATCGGCGCCGCAGGAGGCGGGTGGGTTCCCGCGGGCGGGCGCTACGTCCTCTTCCGAAAGCCCTCGTCGGGCGCCGGGTTCGCCACGGCGATCATCGGCACGGGCGTCGGCACGATCACAGCCGAGCTCGAGGAGGCGATCGACACGTCGTGGGACGTCGTGGACGTCCGGATCGTAATTCCCGACGTCCAGTACCAGACGCTCGACCCCGGCCGCCCCGACGACGGCCGGCACGAGTGCTGGCGCCCCCGCGTGGTCTACCGGTTCCTGGGCGGTGGCGAGCCCCTGATCGCGGCGGCGGACGTCCCCGCCCACGACACCGTGTGAGGCGGCCATGGCGATCCTCTTCTCCCGCTCGTTCACCGCAGCCGACGCGACGCCCTGGACCAGCGCCGGGTTCTCGCTCGCCCTGGGGAACGTCGCCGCGCTGATCTACGGCAACGCCGGGCACTGCGGGACGATCGCGCAGGGGCGGATTTTCCGGGCGGGGGCGTTCCCCCAGACGCCGAACCACAAGGCTCTCGTGACGCTGACCTGGAAGAACGCCGCGGGTGCGGGGCGCGTGGCTGGGATCGCGTTGCGTGTCTCCTCGGACGGCCTCGACGCCTATCCTCAGTTTCCAAGGGCAGTCCTCTCCAGCGGGCCGCCCCTCCTCACGGAGGCTCCTCATGCGCCCGCTGGTCGTTCTCCTCGCGCTCTGCGCGCTCCTCTTCTTCTGCGCCTGCCAGTCCGAGTCCGGTCCGTCGAGCGCGCTCGACCTTCAGCCCGGCGTCGGTGGCGGTGCGCGCGTCTTCGCCGGCCCCGAGGACGGGGTCGGCTGTGCCGCCCGGGTGGACCTCGGCCGGTACGCGCTCCGGACGGGCAAGGCGGCCGAGCTCGCCCCCGTCGCCGTGCCCGCCGTGGCGCCTCAGGGCGCCCAGGACGGGGCCTGCGCGGGCGGGGCCTGCCGCTTGGGGGAGGCCCCCGCCGCCCTGCCGGCCGCGCCCGAGGCGCCCACGCTGGGCGACGGGGGGCGGCCGTGACCGCCCTCCGGGCCGCCCTGGGCTCCCGGTACGTGGGGGCCGCCGTGGTCCTCCTGGCGGGCCTCGCCGCCTGTCAGGGGGTCGAGCTCGGCGTCGGGGTGAAGCCCGCCGTCCCGCCTCCCGACCCCGCCGTCGCGAGCCAGCTCCAGCAAGCCCAGGCCGCCGTTGTGGCCGCTGAGGACCGGACTCGTGAGGCGGCTCGTCTCGCCACCGAGGCCGAGGCCGCCCGCGCCGCGGCCGTGGCGACCGTGGCGGACCTGGAGCGCCAGGTCGCCGCCGGGGAGGCCACGCAGGAGGACCTCGACCAGGCGCGCCGTCGCGCTGCCGAGGCTGCCACCGATGCGCTCCAGGCGAAGGAGCGCGCGGAGCGCGCCCGCACCTGGACGGAGGACTTCGCCGCGCGCGTCGCCGCCGCCAACGACCGCCTCTCGAAGGCTGAGCAGGCGTGGCGCGACGCCGAGGGCACCGGCCTCGACATCGAGGGCCCGAAGGACACGACGCCCTGGGGATTAATCTCCTGGGCGCTGAGCACCGGGCTCCTGATCGTGCTCAACGAGAAGCGCAAGCGCGACACGAAGACCGCGCTGGACGCGGCCAAGGCGGACGCACGCGAAGTCGTCGCCACGCAGGATGAGGCGCCTTTCGTCGGCTCGGGCGGCAAGCTCGAGCCCGAGGAGCGCCTCACGGATGCCCCGTCTCGCATCGACGCCCTGGAGGCCGCCCTGCGGGCAGCCGGCGTCTTGAAGACCGGATGAGCGTCGAGCGCGGCCCTCCCTTCACCCCGGCGGAATCCGATCCTCCGCATCGAAGACTGGGCTGGGTGAGAGTGTCCCAGCTTCGGGATGATATCCTACAGTGTGCTCTCGCAGGACGCGCCCAGATACATGAACGCAGGCATCAGGTGTGCGTGATGCGTGTCGTTAGTCATGCCACTCAAACCAGAACCAGAGACTTGCATCGGGTCGCAAGTACACATATGCGGTTTGAGGAGTTGGGCTACCCCGCGCGCGCAGTCGAACGCGCCACCCAAGGTAGCCCAAGCAATCAGGGGCCTCCTCGGCAACCCACGCTGCAGCCAGAGTGGAACTCCCAGCCGGCAGTCGCACGACCCACTGCGTTGAGCTGCGCTCGCGCATCCCAAAAAACGAGCCCGCACTTCCTGGCTCATTCCAAACTGCAAACGAGTAGGTTTCGGATAGTGTGAGGATATGCGCCGGTGCGCCAAGATCGCCAGCAGCAGCAGCAGCATCTTCTGTCCAGGGCATTAGATCTGTGTGACCGTACTTGTGCAGCGCCTCCGCTAAAGCCTCGGGGTTCCGCAGGAACTCCACTACCCAATCCCCCCACTCCTCAAGCAAAGCTCTGAACTGGTCCGCCCTCGCCGGAGTGGACAAGCGTGTTTCTGGGTGGAATCCTAGTAGTTCACAGTAGTTGACAATTGCAACGATAAGCTCGCGGGAATCGACATGGCCTAGGGATTCGTTCGTGAGTATTGCCGCGGACGCCGCCAGGGGGATGAGCCATGAAGCAGGTGCAACACGGACACCCCGCTCCAGCCTATCACGCTCGGAGGGAGAAAGAACACTCCCTGTCAAGAGGGCGGGCAAGCTCTCGAGATTTCCGGCAAGCCGCTCGTGCATTCTTTCAATGTCTGCGGGTCCAAGTTCGACGCTCGGCCACTGCCGATGCCACACGTCCATCACTGGAAGCAACTGGGCGCGCCAGCCGCTGTCGCTCCTGTGGCTACTCACTTGCGCGACATCCTCTCGCGTTTCGCCGCAGCCGGAGTGCGCACATGCGAACGCGCCGAGGGCAACATAGACAACTACGCGGGCGCGCATCGAGGTTGCCTTCATTCACACAGGGCATCCACGAACTCCACAGTCGGCACAGACGCGTCCTGTTCTTCCGTCGGGATCTGCACGTCCTCATAACCGCCCGGCACGACGACGGAGGAGGGGCGTGGTAGGCGCCGCTCCAGGGACGCGATGCTGAACGAACCACCATGGTAATACGCAGCGCGTGCAATGATCTCTAGCTCGATTCCGACTTGTGTGCACGGCAAGGCCCGGCACACCACATCGGAACTGCACGGGAATCCCGTGTACGTGGTCACGATTTGGTGGACTCGCCTGCCGAACCGGTACTGCACGATGGAGTGTTCACATGTGCACCATCCGCGATACCGGGGTGGTTTAGGATCGTCCGGGACGTCTGGCGGGATGGGGACCGGATCAATCCGCGTCTCGGGGGTCGGTTGGTTCTTCTCGAGCCAGTCCTGAATCTCCTCGATTAGCCGGTCGACGGCGGCGTCGGTGGCGACGCCAATGACAAGCCCCCAAAGCGATGCCTTGAGGGCCAGGCGAAACAGCTTTGACTTCTTGTATAGACGTAAAGCGCGTAGGATTTTGGGCAGGTCCTCTGGTGCGACCAAACCACCTAGGGGGATCGAGCCTGCGCCGCTGAATAGAACGCTTCCATATCCGTAGCTACCGAGCCACGTCTCGATGGCGACGCCGATTGCAGCATCGTAATACGCACCCGGTCTACTGAGAAGCCCAGTTTCCTCATCCAGGAACATGCCACGGAAATGCAGGTGCTGCCCAAGAGGATCCGCACTCTGCGTCTGTCCGCCGCGCGTGATCGTGACGGTCCCATACGGATCATACCGATATGAAACTGCTACCGCCTGGTCGGCGTCCGTGATCGCCATCACCGAGCCCAGGGCGTTGCAGTGGTAGTAGTGCCGCACGGTTTCCAACGTGTCCTGGTCCCCGTCGTAGTCGAGGACGTCGCGCTGGTCCATGGCGACGATCTGGTCGATCCCCGCGGCGAAGACGAAGTCCTGCTTCCAGGTATTGCTCGCGTCGTACGTGGCGACCGTCTCGAGCCCGGAGAGGATGTAACGCTCCTTCACTCCTCCGGGCAGCGCCTTCTCCACCCGGCGGCCGAGCGCGTCGTAGCGGTAGGAGGCGATCAGGGCGCTCGTCGACTTGACGCGCACCTCCACGAGCTGGTTGCGGTAGTCGTAGGCGAAGAGCTGACTCCCGTCGTCGGAGAGATTTCCGGCGTCGTCCCAGTCGTGGGTCACGCCGCCGACGGCCGTGTACTGGTAGAGCGCGTTCGTCGTGTAGCTCTCGGTCTGCTGCGTCTGCTGCCACGGAGTCGTCACGACGGAGGTGCGATTGCCGTCGTCGTCATAGTTGTAGACAATCTTCTTCACGTACTGGGCAGTCGAGGGGTCGTCGTCGGGGTCCACCGAACCCATGTAGGCCGTGACGAGCCGGTGCATGGCGTCGTAGACGAAGGCGTCGCCCGAGGCGCCCGCACCGCCGTAGCGCTCGTAGAGTCGGTTGTGCACGTCGTCGTAGCCGTAGTCGAGGCGTACGATCGTCGCCTTCGGGCTCGTCTCCTCGTGGAGGATCGAGGTCACGTCCTGGCGGAAGCCACCATAGGTGTTCGTCTGCGTCGTGCCGTTCCCGAAGGTCGCGCCCTTGAGACGCGTTCCCCAGTAGCTGTACGAGACGATCGTCGAGGAGGCGTCCGCGATCGACGTCATGGCCCCGGCCGCGCTGTAACCGTAGGTCAGAGCCAAGTTCGAGGGATATGTCTCCCTGGCCTTTCGCCCCAGCGCGTCGTACGTGCGCGTCACGGTCTTCGCGTAGGCGGTGCCGCCGACGTACTCCTGCTGTTCGCTGTAGACCTGGGAGTCCAAGCCCAGGGCGGCGTACGTGAAGGTCACCTTGTAGTCGTCGTCTCCGGCCGTGAGTATGCGGTCCGCGTCGTCGTACGTGTAGGTCTCGGACGTCGTTCCGAGCACCCCCGTCCCGCGCGTCACGGTCCGCGCCGTGAGGCGGTTCAGCGAGTCGTACGTGTTGTCCACGTCCGTCGACATGCCGTCGACGGTCTCGATCAGGTTGTCATTCAGGTCCCAGTCGTACGTGACCGTGGAGGCGTCCGGGTACTCCATCTCCCCGGGGCGGTCCAGGGCGTCGTAGGTCCAGGTCGTGTCGTTCGAGCCGTCGTCTCGGTGGAGAACCAGCCGGTCGTTGTCGTCGAAGCCCCAGACTGTGACCTGGGCCTGCGTGAAGTCCTCGCCGGTCCAGACGAGCGCCCGCTCACGCTGGATCATGCGCCCGAGGCCGTCGAAGGTCCAGCGGGTCGGCGAGCCCTCGGCGTCCACCTGCCAGACGAGGTTCCCGCGGCTGTCCCATGCCGACGTCGTCGTGAGGCGGTGGTTCGAGTCCGTGCGGTCGATCTCGACCGTCGCGAGCCGGCGGTTCGCGGCGTCGTACGTCGCCTCGTACTCGTGGGTCACGGTGTTCGTGCCGTCGGTCTCTTCGATCGACCAGCCGACGAGGTTCCCGTTGGCGTCGAATTCCCGCTCGACCAGATTGCCGGCTGCGTCGGTGACCGACTCGACGCGATGATAGACGTCGTGCGCGTAGGTCGTCGTCTCACTCAGGGCGTTCGTGACCTCCGCGACGTGACCGGTCGTGAGTCGCTCGATCGTCGTGACGGCGTCGCTGTAGCTCTGGCCCGGGTCCACGCGGCGGTCGGAGACCTGCCAGAGACGCCCGCGCTCGTCGTAGGCGTTCGTGCGGCGAAGGAGGAGCGCGTCCTCGTGGTCGTAGCGGGCGACGACGGTGGGCATCCCGTCCTTGTCGAGCGTCCACTCCGTGTAGGCGCCGATGGCGTTCGTGACGCGTGTGCGGCGATCGAATAGATCCCAGGTCGTTGTGGTGTCGTAATCGCGGCCATCTTCGACGACCGTCGGGTTCCCGTTGTCGTCATAGAGGTACTCGACCGTGGAGGCGTCCTGGCTTCCGTAGCCGCGCGTGTGGCTCGCCACCAAGCCGCGCTCATTGTACGTCCAGGTCTCCTCGTTCCCCTCGGGCTTCGTGACGCGGACCCTTCGCTGGCTGTCGTCGTAGTAGACGGACGTCGTGCGGGTCGTCGAGGCGTCGATCTCCTCGGTGATCGTCGCGACCTGGTCCAGGTTCGTGTAGGTGTAGGTCGTCGTGAACCAAGGGTTGTTCGTGTCGAGGTCCCCGTCCTTGTCGCGGTTCTCCACCTCCTTGGTGACCACGTTGCCGTTCGCGTCCAGGACCCAGCGAGTCTTGAAGCTCAGGGGCGACGGGGCCTGCGTCTCCTTCATGCGCCGAAGCGAGTCCCACGTGTAGCTCCAGGCGTTCGAGCGCGGGTCGGTGCGGGTCGCGACGTTCAGCCACGCGTCGTACGTGAAGGAGGTCTCCAGGATCTGGCCGTCGGGCCCAACCTGGATCTTCTCCAGGAGCCCGATCTCGTCTCCCGTCGTGAAGTAGACGTACTGCGTGCGCAGGCCTTCCTCGTCGACGTGGGTGAGCCTCTGGCCGTAGCCGTTGTACGTGAAGGTCTCCGATGCCGGCTGCGTGTCCGGATTGGTGACAGTGGGGTGGGTGACCGAGGTGAGGTTTCCGTAGGCGTCCCGCCCGTAGGTCCAGGTGGCGCCCTCGGGGTTCGTGTAGGTCTCCACGAAGTTGTCGTCGTAGGTCCACGAGTGGACGATGTCGCTTGCCTGGTTCGTGCTTGTGTCCGTCTCGCGGTAGCGCTTCTGGGTGAGGTTCCCCCAGCCGTCCACCGTGAAGTCGATGCGATTGCCCCGGGGGAAGACGCGGTTGATGAGGGTGCTGCCGTTGTAGCGGTAGAGGTTTACGAACTCGGCTTGCGAGTCGCCGTAGAGGTCGGTCTGCGTGATGGTGGTGCCCGAGTGGTGCGCGCGATGGACGACGCCGGCGCGGTCCGTCCGCTCCGTCCTGCCCGTGTAGTAGTCGAACGTGACGTCGTCGCCGTCGATCGTGACGGTGTCCACGACCCGACTCGTCCCCACCCAGGCGATTCCGAGGACGGTGTGCGAGCGACCGTCGGTCACGGAGACCAGGCGGTCGTAGGCGTCCCAGCCGAAGGTCGTCGTGATCCCGTACTGCTGGTCCGTCGTGGCCGGCGTCCTGATCGTCTCGAGGTTCCCCGCGTCATACGAGAACCCCCACTCGCGCCCCGTCGGGTCTTCGATCGAGTCGATGAAGCCGTCCTGATCGTGGCCGATAGTGTAGGAGCCGCCACGGTCGTCTGTGATCGACGTGAGTTGGAGGCTCCCGTTGTACGAGTAGGACGTCGTGCAGCCATTCCTGCTCACGTACGAGGCAGGCATGCCGTCAGAGTTGAAGTACCAGGAGTTGCCCCACTTGTCGGTCAGGACATAGAGGTTCGAGACGAGCACCAGCGCGTCGTAGTTCTGGCAGTCCTGGGCGACATACGCGCTGCCCGTCCAGTCGTAGACACTGACGAGGCCGGAGGGGCGACGCACCAGCGCCTGGTTCCCGCCGTTCCCCCACGGATTCTGCGCGTCGAGCTCGACGTACTCGACCGTGATCTCCCAGGAGGGGAGGATCCCGTTCCCGAGCTGACTCGCGCCGTCGACCATGGCGCGCCAGCGGAAGCCGAGGACGAGCGGGCCGCCCCGACCCGGCATGTCGAGGATCGTGTGGTCGAAGACGAAGTCCCCGGTGCGGAGACTCACGCCCTCGGGTGACCACTCGGACGGGCGCTCACAGGGGCAGTCCGCGCAGAGGCACTCGGGGCTGGGGGACGAGTTGGTCCAGAAGGGGTCGGTGTAGGTCGAGGCCTCCGATCGCGGCGCGGGCAAGAGGAAGAAGAGGGCGAGCGCCACGAGCGGCACCACGTAGACCAGTGCGCGCCCGACCTGCCGGATCTGCTTGGCCATGGGTCCCCTCCCATGCTCCGCGACGGGCAGACCTCGCCACCGCGCCTCGCGGCAAGGTCGACAGGGCTACCATGATCCGGGGTCGGCGCGCAAGGGGGGAGTCGTCGCGGCCGCGCGAAGCCTCACGGCGCCAACGCAAGCGCCTGAGAGCAGCCGACTTGCGTGCTGCTCAGGCGCTCCGGACCGCCCCGGCCACGGCCGCCGCCGCCTCGCGGAGCCGCTCGTCGTCCGTGTGCAGATACCGCAGCGTGACGACGCTCCCCGGCCGGTGCCCGAGCATACGGCCGATCGTGGCGACGTCGACCCCCGCGGCGGCGAGGAGCGTGGCGGCCGAATGGCGCAGCCGGTGCCAGCCTCCCCGCGGGACCCCGGCCTTGTCGCAGAGGCGGTGGAGGGCCTTCCCGAGCGAGGAATCGGACTTGGGGAGCCTCGGGCAGACGGGCCCGGCGCGGCGGCGGTGGCGCTGGAGGACCTTCCGGAGGGGCTCGGACATGGGGAGCCGGAGCCGGGTCCCGGTCTTGTGCCGGGGGCGCGTGATCATGCCGGCCTTCAGGTCGACCTCCGCCCAGGTGATCGTTCGGAGGTCGCCCCGGGAGAGGCCGGCGAACAGGGCCAGGGCGACGGGGACCTCCAGGGGGTGGTCCCGGGAGGCGTCGAGGAGCTTCCGGCACTGCTCGGGGGAGAGGGCTTCGCGCTCCTCGGACGGCCGGGCCCGGGGGGGCTTGAAGCCCGCGACGAAGTCGGCGCACGCGATCCCGACCTGGTCGCACCAGGAGACGAAGCGGCGGTAGACGCCGACCGCGTTCCGCATGGGCTACTACTTCCGGCAGAACCACGAGCTGCTGCTCGTGGCGACGCGGGGCTCGCCGCCGGCGCCGCCGCCCGAGGCGCGCGCCGGATCGGTCGTCTCGGCGCCGCGGGGCGCGCACAGCGCGAAGCCCGAGACCTTCTACGACCTCATCGAGGCCATGTACCCGGACCTGCCCCGGATCGAGCTCTTCGCTCGCCGGGAGCGTGAGGGCTGGGCGAGTTGGGGGAACGAGGCATGAAGGTCAGCAGCTTCAAGGAGGACCTCGCCTTCTCCCACGCGCAGGCGGATCGGCCTTGGTGGGCGGAGGTCTACACGGAGGCATTCCGTGGCTTCAAGTGCCTCGTCGACGTGCGCGAGGACTGTCCTATGCAGCGAGGGGGATCCTCCTCGACATCCTGATCATCCTGTTCGACATCCTGGAGTTCCAGAAGGGCGGGGACTTCACGGTCGACCCGGACACCGGCGACGTCACGTACGTGGACCCCCACGGCACACCGTGGACCTACGACCCCGACACCGGGCTCTGGGGTGACGGCATGGGCGGCTCGACCGCGACGCCCTGGGACACGGGCGGCGGGCTGGGCGGCGCGCCCGACGGCGTCGCCGACGGCGGTTCCGACGCCACGCTCCTCTCCCTGATCCAGGGGCTCGCGCAGCAGCTCGGGAAGACCCTCCTCGTGGACGCCGACGGCGCGCTCACCGGCGAGATCGGTGTGCCCGGCGCCCCGCTCCCCGACGGCGGGATCTACTTCCCGCCCGGCGGCTCGGGGCCCGTCGACCTCCCGCCCGGGAGCACGGTGCCGCCGACCGTCCTCGGCCAGAAGCACGCCACCGAGGGCGTCCTCGGCCTCCAGCCCGTCGACCTAGAGGACCCGGGCGGCGAGGTGCACCAGGACGGGACCGGGGAACTCTACCGCCCCGCGCCCGTCGCACCCGGCAGCTACGACGGAGGCCACACCTGGGAGCACGTCCAGCCCGCCATGGGCGGCCCGGGGCGGGCACGAACGGCGGCGACTACGAGCCGCACCCGGTGCCCATGGACTTCGTCCCCGCGCGCGCGCAGCAGCTCGACGACGGGGAGAACCAGCTCGCCGCGAGCCACATGGCGGACGGCGCCAACCCGGGGATCGCCGACCACGTCCAGCCGGGCGGCGCCGTGCTGCACAACGTCGCGGCCGGGCCGATCCCGCCCGGGTGGGCTCCCGACCCGATGCTGCAGATGGGGATCCCGCCGCCCCCCGGCTACGAGTGGATCCGGAAGGAGTGATGCGCGTGCATCTCGCACCCCGGATCGTGCGTCGTGGGGCACCGCTGCGGTATCCTATGGTCTCAACCAGTTTCGAGGGCAGTCCTCTCCAGCGGGCCGCCCCTCCTCACGGAGGCTCCTCATGCGCCCGCTGGTCGTCCTTCTCGCGCTCTGCGCGCTCCTCTTCTTCTGCGCCTGCCAGTCCGAGTCGGGTCCGTCGAGCGCGCTCGACCTTCAGCCCGGCGTCGGCGGCGGCGCCCGCCTCTTCGCCGGCCCCGAGGACGGGGTCGGCTGTGCCGCCCAGGTGAACCTCGGCAGGTACGGCCTCCGAACCGGAAAGGCAGCCGAGCCTTCCCCTACTCCCGCGGTGGCGCCCCAGGTCGCCCAGGATGGGCCCTGCGCGGGTGGGGCCTGCCGGCTGGGGGAGGCCCCCGCCGCCCTGCCGGCCGCGCCCGAAGCGTCCACGCTGGGGGACGGGGGGCGGCCGTGACCGCCCTCCGCGTCGCCCTGGGCTCGCGGTACGCCGGGGCTGCGGTGGTCCTCCTGGCGGGCCTAGCCGCCTGCCAGGGGGTCGAGCTCGGAGTCGGCGTGAAGCCCGCCGTCCAGCCCCCGGACCCCGCCGTCGCAAGGCAGGTCGAGGAGGCTCAGGCCGCCGTCGCGGCCGCCGAGGAGCGGACCCGGGAGGCTGCACAGCAGGCCGCGGACGCAGAGGCGGCCCGTGCCGCGGCGACCGCGTCCGTCGCCGACCTGGAACGTCAGGTCGCCGCCGGCGAGGCCACGCAGGATGACCTCGACCGGGCCCGCCGCCGGGCGGCCGAGGCCGCCACCGAGGCGACCCAGGCTCGGGAGCGGGCGGACCGGGCCCGGGCGTGGACCGAGGACTTCTCGGCCCGCGTGGCGACCGCCAACGACCGGCTCGCAAAGGCCGAGGCGGCCTGGCGTGAAGCCGAGGGCGCGCGGCTCGACATCGAAGGCCCGAAGGACACGTCGCCGTGGGGCCTCATCTCCTGGGCCATCAGCACGGGCCTACTGCTCGTCCTCAACGAGAAGCGCAAGCGCGACGCGAGAGCCGTGCTCGAGGAGGCCAAGCGCGAGAGCCGGGAGGTCGTCGCCCGTCAGGACGACGCGCCGTTCGTGGGCACCGCCGGTCGCCTGGAGCCCGAGGAGCGCCTCACGGACGCCCCCTCCCGCCTCGACTCGCTGGAGGCCGCGCTCCGCTCGGTCGGCGTGCTCAAGGGGGCATGAGCTACGAGCGTGGCCCCCGCTTCGCCCCCGCCGAGTCCGACGATCCCGGACGTCGGATCCGGCGGCTGGAGGACTGGGCCGGGCGCCACGACCAGTGGGCGACGCAGACTACCATCGAGGTCCGCGAGCACATGGTCGGTCGAGTGGCGGGTGGCACTGGAGAAGAAGGGCGTGAACTCTTCGCGGCCGTACGTCTCACTCCACCTCACCTCATCGAGTCCCCCTGGGGATCCGATCGAGACCTGCAGCTGCCAGTACGCGCTTGGCCTGTTCCAGGTCTTGAGCGGAGATCGTGATGCAGCGCTGACCCGCGGACATCAGACCCTGGCGAAAGTCTATCCCAGCAGATGCCAATACCGTCACTGCCCGGTCGTAGTGTTCTTCGTCATCTCCAGCCACCATTACGAGGGTGTAGTCATCCGCCCCATGGCCTGCTCGGTGTACCAAACCGTGCGCTATCAGAAGGTCCGCAGCTCTATCCACGGAATCACGTCGGACCTCAACCCACGTCCCCGCGCCCCAAGGTACTCGATGACACTCTATGCCGGCCTTCGTTAGAATCGAGGCTGCGCCCTTTGAGAAGCGGTCATCTCTGAGCATCTCTCTGTCAGTGTCAATCACGACAAATTCGCCATCGGACCCTTCCGTCAACAGGCCTTCGGAAGGCGAATGCAGCCCTCGTGCGGACTGGCCGTTACCGGCACTGCCACATGCACCCAAGGAGATCAGCAGAAGTGTAACGAGTAGGACCCGCGCCAAGTGGACCCCCTACTTCCTTCGTGCGGCAGCGTCGTCCCGTGCCCATGCAGCTTGCGCGTCAGCGCGCCACTTGAGGTAAGCAGTCGGATCTTCGCCTCCCGGCACGGATGCCGCGTAGGCGGATTCAGGCAATGCATCGTCGTTGTCTTCGATGTCGCCAGAATACGTAAACCAGCTGCGGTTTCCTTCGGACTCTCTAGTTGTGGACTGCTTCCAGCGAACATGCAGCGCGAGACAATCTGGACAGCCCGGCGATACGGTTACCAGCCCCTCGATATCGCGCGACTGATTGATGCTAACGCCGGGGTCATCAGGTAGGTCGACGAAGTGCTCCCCGGGGCTTTCTCGGGCGGGTGCTTGTGCAGGTTGATCGCCAAGGGCGGGCCCCCCGAACTGCCGGTGCCACGGGGCAAACGTCGGGGCCGCGGGGTTGTGGTCAGTCATCTCCTGCCATTGGTCCGCCGGTAGGTCCACGCTTGCCCAGTAGCCCGGGACCCGAGCCCCTGTGGTCCTCAGAGAATTCCTGCCGCCAAAGGCCGGGAAATCGGTAGAGAAACTCGCCTCGTCTTGAACTCCAGGTAGCCCAGCTCGGTGAGCGCGCGCGTGATCGCCGTGCGCTCGTCGAGCGCGAGCCGGGAACGTCCCGACTCGGGATGTCGCGTCGCCGCCAGCGCCTCCCGGTGCCGGGCGAGCGCCTCGCGGAAGGCGTCGCACGCCTCCGGCGTCGGGGCCACGCGCCCGCTCCACGAGGCCGCCGGCACGGGCCGGCTGCGGCCGAAGGGGCGTCCGAACTCGTTGCCGTAGCATCGGGCACGCTCCACGTCCTCGCAGGTCCACTCGCCGGGCCGCCCGGCCCACGCCGAGAGGTGGTGGGCCCGCGTCTTGAGCCCGCCGATCCCGGCCTCGCAGGCCCCATTGTAGCGCGGCCAGCGTGGCGGGGAGTAGAGGGCGGTCACGCCGTAGGCCTCCAGCAGCGTCCGGAACGCCCCGGCGGTGAACGCCGAGCCGTTGTCCGTCTTGAGCACCAGCGGCGCGCCGTGCGCCCGGAAGGCCGCTTCCAGCGCGGCCGCCGCCGTGGCCTCGGTCGTGTCGTGGCACGGCAGCGCCACCAGCTGCATCCCGCTCGCGAGGTCCCGGACGCTGAGCAGGTACCGGTAGCGGCCCTCGATCGGCGTGGGCGCCTCGCTGAAGTCCATCGCCCACACGGTCCCGGGGGCGAGCCACCGCAGCAACGCCTGCCCCCGTTCCCGGGCCCGGGCCCAGTCCCGCCGGCAGCGCCTCAGCCACGCTCGCGCCTCCCGCCGACCCAGCCCCGGCAGGAAGAACCGGATCCGCTCGTAGGAGAGCCGCGTCCCGAGCAGCGCCACGAGGGCCAGGATCACGAGCTTCTCCTCGTCGCTCGCGTGGCAGGTCGGCGCCCCGCGACGCCGCGGCGGCAGGCGGCGTGTCGCCCACTCTCCATGCCACGCCCTCAGCGTCCGCACGCTCAGCCCCAGGCGCGTCGCGCGCTCCTCGGGTGCCTGCTCCCGGAGCGTGCGCGCGAACGCCACGGCCCGGCGCCTCACCGCGCGCTCGTTCGCCCGGCGCCTCTCGGGGTCCGCGGCCTGGCGCGACGCCACGAACGCCTCCACGCACCTCACGTGCCGCCCTTCCCGCCGCGACGCCGCGCTTTGGACCCCCCTTTTTGCCCCGGCGGGGGCTGGAGCACGTGCGGCATCACGATCGCGATCTCCTCCCGGATGCGGGAGGCCTCCAGCTCCCGTCGCAGCTCCCGGTTCTCGGCCCGGAGCCGTGCCACCTCGGGATCCGGAACCGGCGCCGCCGGCCGTCCCGGCGCGCGGGGCTCCAGCGCCAAGAGCGCCCCGCAGAGCGCCTCCTCCCGGATCTGCGCGAAGCGCGCCGGCGAGATGGCGAGCTCGACGCAGGCCGACTCCACCGTCCGCTCCCCGGCGATCGTCTCGAGCACGAGCTTGAGCCGCCGCCGGCTCTGCGCGCTCCCCGCGAGCGCGTCCACGTGCTCCACTCCCTTCGTCGGACGCGCCATCAGGCACCTCCCTCGCCCACCATGCTCGCCGGCCCGGCAGGCGCCTGCGCGTGCCGCTCCAGCGCGGCGATCACCGCCTTGGCGCGCACCCGCGGCCGGCGCGCCTTCCCCTTCCCGCGCTTCTCCCGCACCACGGCCTTCAAGCCCAGCGCCCGCTGCGAGGCCCGGAGCAGCGCCTGGTAGCGTGACACCTCCCGCTCCTGGAGCTGGAGCCGGCGCCTTAGCGCCTCCGCCTCCGCCGCCGGGCTCCTCCTCGGGCCCCGCGTCCGGGGCTCCAGGGCGAGGATCATCCCCTCGAGTGCCCGCTGCTCGAGCTGGTAGTAGCGGTTCACCGAGACGCCCAGCGCCTCGCCCACCTCCGCCGGCGTCCTCAGGCCCGCCAGCACCTGCAAGATGCCCGCGGCGGCCTTGCGGCTCGCCTCGCCCACCTCCTCGTGCGGCACGCGCCGCAGGCGCGGGGAGCGGCTCATGCGTCACCGCCCGCCGGCGTCGCCGGCCCGTGGTCGTTCGCCGGCCGCTCGACGGCGCCGTCGGTCTCGGGCCGCGGGGCCCGACGCTCCTCGGCCACGGCGCCCAGCTCGCCCAGCACGCCGTCCAGCGGCGACGTCCCTGGCGCCGGCGGCGCCTCGCCCCGCTCCTCGTCGTCCTCGCCTCCCAAGAGGTCCGCCACCTCGGCCGTCACCGCCACCGGCTCGGGCAGCTCCGTCCCCGGCGCGTCCTCCCGACGCGGTCCCGGCGCCGAGAGGTCCACCTCCTCCCGCTCGCCCCCCTTCATCAGCACCACCTTCTCGCCCTCCGCGTGCAGCGTGAACGGCGCGTCGCCCACGCGACCCGTCAGGTAGAAAGGCTTGCGCGGCGCGCCGTGCCGCGCCAACGCCTCCGCGTTCGTCGCCACCCGCGACAGCAGCGTCGCCTTCACCTGCGGCGCCGCCGCGAAGTAGCGGTCCGCCGGCACCATCCCGCCGATCCCCTGGTGCGGACGCTGGAAGTTGTACCAGTCGATGAAGAGCCCGATCCGACGCCGTGCGTCGTCGATCCCGAGGAACACCGCCGGCTCCAAGAGCTCCCGCCACAAGGTCCCCCAGAAGCGCTCCGTCTTCCCCAGCGTCTGCGGCCGCCGCGGGCTCGCCACCACGTGCCGGATCCCGCGCTGCTCCAGCATGCGCGTGAACTGGCTCACGCCGCGCCACGTCTTGTACTGGGTCCCGTTGTCCGTCAACACCTCGCGCGGCGCGCCAAAACGCGCCACCGCCGCCAGGAACACCTCCCTCACCATCGCGCCCGAGGCCGAGGCGTGCAGCCCGTAGCCGACGAGGAAGCGCGAGCGGTCGTCCATGAACGCCACCAGGTGCACCCGCCGCCCCTCGCGCTTGAGCAGGAACGTGAAGAGGTCCGTCTGCCACAGGTCGTTGGGGTGCGCGCGCTCGAACGTCCGCACCGCCGGCTCGTTGGGTCGCTGGGGCGGCGCCTCCACCACGTAGCCCGCCTCGGCCAGCACCGTCGCAATCGCCCCCGGGCTCACCGCGAACCCCTCGGCCCGCAGCAGCATGTCGTGCAGCCGCTCCTGGCCCCAGTCCGGGTGCGCCTCCTTCATCATCCGGATCGCGCGCCGGATCGGCTCCGCCAACCGGCTCCCCTTGTTCTTCCCCGTGCGCCGGTCGGCCAGCCCCGCCGGTCCCCGCGTCTCGAAGCGACGCTTCCACTCGTAGAGCGTGTGCGGCGAGATCCCCACCAGCACGCTGAACTCCGTCGCGGCCAGTCCGCTGCGCTTCCACGTGTCCAGCATCAGCAGCCGCTGCTCCGGCGTGAGCGGCGCGCGCGGCACCTCCGACGCCTTCACCGTGCGCGGCACACGCGCCGTACGCCGACCGCCGACCAGGCGCGGCACGGTCAACGGCGGCCCGTCCTGCGCCCCCGCGTCGCCCGCAAATCCCGGACCGCCGCTCGCCCCCCCTCGGGGGGGCGCAGACGAACCCAAGGCATGAGGAAGGGGCTGCGCCCCTCCCTCAACCCTCCCCGTCTCCTCGCCTCCTTCAACGCTTCCTTCGTACTCGAGAAACTCCATCGCCTTCCTCCGGACGTTCACCCACGTCCTACGGGGAGGCGCAGTTCCTCTACCGATTCCAGTCCTCTACGCGGCAGACATTCCGGTCGGGATCACAGTCGGGGGCGCGTGACGAGGCCGGCGTCCAGGTCGACCTCCTTCCAGGTCAGCGCACGCAGGTCAGCCCGAGAGAGCCCGGCGAAGAGGGCGAGCGCGACGGGGACCTCCAGGTAGTGGCCCCGGGCGGCGTCGAGCAGGTTCCGGGCCTGCTCGGCCGAGAGCGCCTCGGGCTCCTCAGGCGGACGCAGGCGCGGCGGCTTGTACCCCGCGACGAAGTCGCCGCAGGCGATCCCGACCTGGTCGCACCATGAGACGAAGCGGCGGTAGACCCCGACGGCGTTCCGGACGCGCGTGGTCGCCCAGCCCTTCTCGGCGAGGAGTGTCTCGAGGTGCTGGCGGGCCCACTCCGAGAGCGGCCGGTGGCCCCAGGCGTCGAGGAGGGGCTTCAGCTTGTCGCGGTCGTGGGCGACGGTGCCGTCGCGCCGGCCGGAGGCCTTGAGGTGACGCAGGTAGTCCTCGACGGCGCGGTCAGGCGGGACGACACGCTTCTCGCGGCGTGTCCTCTTGCCGGCCTCCATGGCTGCGAGCTCGTACTGCGCCTCCTTCTCGGTGACGGGGCCGAGTGAGCGCGAGCGGACCTTCCCGCCGCGCCCGCCCTCGCGCCACTCGATCGTCCAGACCTCGAGGCCGGAAGAGCGTTCGGTACGAGATCGGAGCCAGGGCACGGTGCATGACCTCCGGTGCGGGGAGCGGACAGTACCTCGCGGCGGGGACAGCCTCGATTGGCCTTCTGCCGGGGAAGCGACCACCGGTGCAAAGGGCGCGGAACGCGGCCGTTCGAGGCCCCCGCGCGCGACGGCGCCATGTGATCCGGCGTGGATCCGGCGTGGATCGGGCGTCGATCCAGAGCGCGTTCTGCGCTGTACCAGCACATGTGCTGGTACGGGTATGTACCTTTCGATTTCGGGGCCCTCAGAGCGTGAAGGGGCCTTGCGCGTAAACCTTTGTGGGTGCGCGACTTACGCGCGGTGCGAGTGGTATCCCCGGCAGGACTCGAACCTGCGACCCCCGGTTTAGGAAACCGGTGCTCTATCCGGCTGAGCTACGGGGACTTGGCGGCCTTCTTCGGGAGTCTACCGGGGGCGGGCGCGGCGGGCTTGGGGGTTTTGGGGGCGCTGGGTGAAGCAGCATGGATGGTCGGTGGCGGGGCCCGGGCGGGCGCGCGCCGTCAGTGGTCGCGGGGGTAGTACGGGGTCGGATTCGCGAGGAGGACGATCAGGGCGAGCAGGGTGCGGGCCGTGATCAGCCAGAAGATCGCCAGCGTCGTGCCGATGATCCAGGGGTGGGGGTGGGGGAAGGCCCTCGCGAGGAGGATCGCCACGGGGAGGATCCCGGAGAGGGCGAAGAAGCCCACGAGAAGCGCTGCCAGACCGGCGAATCGGCCCCCTCGGATGCCGCGTTCGAGACCGCGGGTCGTGGCGAGGATCACCGCCGTTGCGAGCGCGCTCCCGCCCAGGATCGTGCCCGTCCACGCCGCGGAGCCCGCGGTCAGCAACACGACGATCCCCATGGCGATGAGGGCGATCCCCCAGATCCCGAACCATCGCGCGGCCACCGCGCGCCGGAGAGCCTCGCTCGCGGTGGGGGCGGCGTCGTTCATGCCCTCGATTCTATCGACCGCGAGCTCCCGAGGCCGGGCCTCGCGCGGTGTTCGTGCGGTCGCGGCGTGGCGGATGGGCCCCCGCCCCCGCGCCCCACTCGCCATCGTTCGCCTCGTGTCTCCGAGTCGTCGGGTTTGCGAGCTCCTCAAGTCGTGTTCGCGGAGAGCCCGTCGCCCGGCCTTCGTCCCTCGTCGCGCGCTCGTGTCGGTGGGTGGCCGGTTGCGTCAGCGGCGACGTCGTTTCGGCGGACGGCCGCCCGGAGGCTCGTGCGCGCGGAAGCGGTGGATCTTCGCGCCTCGGTCGTATGCCGGGCGGAGCGGCTTGTAGCCGAGATGCGCGGCGGTGGTCCTGGCGGCTTCGTCGCCCTGACGGGCGAAGGCGTCGACGTAGCGGGCGCGGAGTTCGGCGAAGGCGAGGCTCGTCATCGCCCGCGCGGCCTCGCGGCCGAAGGAGCGGCCGCGGGCGTCGGGGAGGAGGAAGACCGCGCCCAGCCGCGCGTCGTCGGCCTCGTCGTGGGGGGCGACGATCGCCAAGCCGATGCCCGCGTCGTCGGCGTTCGCGGCGGTGACGGCATAGATGATCTCGGGATCGGCGCTTTCGTAGGCGGCGCGGATCCGCTCGAGGAGCCGGTCCGCGTCGGCCCTGGTCCCGGGCGCGGGCTGGAGCGGCAGGAGGGGGCCATTGGCCGGATCCGTCGTGATGCGGGCGAAGGGCGCCGCGTCCTGCGTGCGGAGGAATCGCAGGTGGAGGCGCTCCGTCACGATCAACGGCACGATCAGCGGGGGGAGGACGTCGGGGGCGGGCACCGTCGGATCAGGCCCCCCCGCTGTTCACGAGCGCGCCGATCTCCTCGCCGTAGTCGAAGAGGCCGAAGATGCCGCCCGTGTGGAGGAACACGGTCTGGCCCTCGCCCTCGAAGCGGCCGGCCTTCGCCTCCTGGGCGAGGCCATGCATCGCCTTGCCCGTGTAGACGGGATCGAGGAAGAGGCCCTCGCGGCGAGCCCACTTGGCGATCGCCTGCATCTCCTCCGGCGTGGTCTTGCCGTAGCCGCGGCCCTTGTAGCCCTCGAGGATCGTCCAGCGAGCGCGCTCGCGGACGGCGGGGGGGACGAAGCCGAGCTGTTGCGCCTCGTCGCAGATCGCGGCGATCTTCTCATCGAAGTACGCACGGTCGTCGCAGACGGCGACGCCGATCACCTCCAGGTCCTCGCGGCCTGCGGCGGCGACCCCCATCGCCAGGCCCGCCGTCGTGCCGCCGCTCCCCGTCGCGTGGACGATGCGGCGGATGCGAAGCGCGGCGCGACGCTCCTGGCCGAGGAGTTCGTCGACGAAAAAGGCGTAGCCCATCGCGCCCAGGCCGTTCGATCCGCCCTCGGGGATCACGGCTGGCGCGCGGCCCTTGGCGCGAAGCCTCGTCGCGATCTCGGCCATCAGGCGGTCGCGGTCGGGCCAGTCCGACGGGGGGATGAAGGTCGCCTCGGCGCCGAGCAGGCGGTCGAGAAGGAGGTTTGCGGACGGTACGCGCGGGCGATCGCCCCTCAGGAGCAGGTGCGTGCGCATGCCGAGCCGCGCCGCGACCACCGCCGTCGCGCGGGCGTGGTTCGAGTTGACCGCGCCACAGGTGACAAGGGTGTCGGCCCGCTCCGCTTTGGCCGCGGCCGCGAGGAACTCGAGCTTCCGAACCTTGTTGCCCGAGAGCGCGCAGCCGGTCAGGTCGTCGCGCTTGATCCAGAGGTCGAGCGGGGCGGGGTTCGCCTTGCCGGCGGCGCCGCCGTTCGTGACCGCCGCCGCGGCGCGCAGCGGCTCCAGCGGCGTCGGGCGCCGGGCGAGATCCAGGCGGGGGGCAGCGCGAGCGCCAGGGGCATGGGGCGGGGTCCTCGGCGGGGAGGCGTCGGCGGGTCGGGCCTCGCCCGCGGTCAGGGGCCGGTGTCGTCCTGGTTGTCGGCGTACGACGGGTCGCCGTCCGTCGGGCCCTCCCAGGTCGCCACCATCAGCGAGACGTCGTCGCCGAAGTTCGAGCGGCCCTGGAAGTCGGCCAACTCCTGGAGGATCTCGCCGGCGAGCAGCGCGGGCTCCAGGCCGCTCAGCCCCTTGATCCGCTCCTGAAGGGCCTCCTCGCCGAGCATCTCGCCACCCGCGCCGGAGAGGATCTCGTAGAGGCCGTCGGTGAAGAGCACGACGGTGTCGCCGGGCGCCATCTGCACCATGTCGCCGGGGCGTTCGGAGTCGAAGATGTCGCCGTCGATCCCGAGCAGCCGGTTTGGCGTGCGCAGGAGCTCCAGCGAGCCGTCCCCTCGGAGCAGGCACTGCGCGGGGTGGCCCGCCGTCGCGTAGCGGAGCCGCCCCGTCTTGAGATCGAGCCGGAAGACCCCCATCGTCATGAAGAAGTAGGTGTGCCGGAAGAGCTGGAGCGCCGCGCGGTTCACCTTGTCGAGGATCGTGACCGGGCTTGCCTGATTCTCGAGCGTCAGCCGCCGGATCAGCCCGTGGAGCCGCGCCACCACCAGCGCCGCCGCCACGCCGTGCCCGCTCACATCGCCCATCACCAGGTAGAGCCAACGCTGGTCCACGATCGTCGCGAAGAGGTAGTCGCCGCCTACGTATTCGGTCGGGATGTGGCGGACGGCCACTTCCACGTCGGGCCGCTGGATGCTCGACGGGATCAGCGTCCGGTGGACCGCCTCGGCGAGTTGGAGGTCCGACACCACCGCGAGCTCCCGCTGCTCGAGGCTCCGCCGCCGCTCCACCTCCTGGTTCAGGGCCTGCTCGTAGCTTCGGTGCGCGAGGTTCGCCATGTCGAGCGTGCGGACGATCTCCCGCTCCAGCCGCTCCGAGCGTTCGAACTGCCGGATCCCCGCCCGCCCCGCCGCGCCCACGACCACCGCCCAGAAGAACGGCGCCGGGATCGAGAGCAGCATCAGCCACGCCGGCCCCCCCGACGCGAACGTGATGAACGGGATCGGGAGCGCCATCACGAAGCCCACCCAGAGCGTCGGGTTGCGCTTCAGGTCGTACGTGTCGCCCCCGACGACCGCCCCGAGGAAATCCCTGAGGAACCGCACCGCCGCCTTCTCCCCGAGCCGGCGAAATCCCCGGACGGCGATCCGCCCGGCGGAAGACTCGGGGGCGGGGGCGCGGGCGGCCTCGGGGGAGGGAGGGTCGATCGCCGCACGGCCTACGCCCTGCGGCCGGACCGGCGTCGTCGCCGCTCGCTTCGCGTGGGCCTGGGCGGGAGAGAAGGTCATGGCGGAAATCCTGGGGCCCGGCGGCGGGGAAGCCCCTGACAGTAGCACCGCGCGGGCCGGGGGCCGCGGGGCATCCCGCCCCGCGGCCCCCCTCCTATACTCCCGGCTCCCCCTTCCGGAGGACCCCATGTCCCGACGCCCGCACCCCCCGACGGCGCTCCCCGTCCTGGGCCTCCTGGCCCTCGTCGGCCTCGCCCTCCTCGGCGTCGGCCTCGCGGCCGGCCGGGTCCGCGGCGACGACCCGCCCGTCTTCGATCCCCAGGTCGCCCGCAAGGCCCTCATGGACGCCGTCGCCCGCGGCCGCGAACTCTTCCAGAAGAAGTGGAACGAGGGCGGGAAGTCCTGCGCCGACTGCCACACCCAGGGCCCGAACCGGCTCCGCGCGGCCCGCCTCAAGAGCTACCCCAAGTACGACCTCGACGCGCAGAAGGTCATCACCGGCCAGCAGAAGATGAACGAGATGCTCCGGGAGAAGGTCAAGACGAAGCCGATGGAGCTCGGCTCGGACGACCTGAACGCCCTCGAGGCGTTCGTTTCGACCCTCCGGTAGGGGAAGGCGGACGCTCCCAAGAGGGAAGGGGGGCGCGGGGGGAGGGGGCGCTGCCGCCCTCGTCGGGTAGGCCGCGCCCCCTCCCCTCGGCTCCCGCTTCCCGGCCCCGCGCGCCGGCGCCCCCCTACATCCGCTCGGGCGCGGCCATGCCGAGCAGGTCCAGACCGCTTCGGAGCGCCTGGCGCACCGCGTCGGTGAGCGCGAGCCTCGCGGCGCGAAGGTCCGCGTCGTCGGCGAGTACGCGGAGCGCGCGGTCCCGCCCGCCCAGCGTGTGGTAGGCATGGAAGGCCTCGCAGAGGTCGAGGAGGTGGCTCGCGACCTCGCTCGGCTCGTCGCGTTCGCGGGCGAGGTCCACGCGATCGGGGAAGGCGGCCAGGAGGCGCACCAGTTGGTGCTCGGCGTCGTGACCGAGGAGCGAGGGGTCGATCTTCGAGGCGGGGCGCACGGCCTCGCCCGCCTTGCTCAGGATCGAGCACGCCCGGGCGTGGCTGTACATGACGTACGGGCCGGTCTTCCCCTCGAAGGCGACGACCTGGTCCAAGTCGAAGTCGATGTCGTTCTCGCGACGGTTCTTGAGATCGCTGAAGACGACGGCGCCGATCCCCACCTCGCCGGCGACGCGGTCGGCGTCCTCCAGGTCCGGGTTCTTCTCGCGGATCAGGCCGCGGACCTTCTCGACGGCCTCGTCGAAGACGTCGCGGAGCAGCACCACGCTCCCCTCCCGCGTCTTCGTGCGCTTCCCGCCCATCCGGATCACGCCGAAGGGGACGTGGCGGATCGACGAGGCCCATTCGTAGCCCGCCTTCTCCAGCACCCGCACGATCTGGCGGAAGTGGAGCGCCTGGCCCCGGTCGGTCACGTAGATCGCGCGGTCGAAGCCGAAGACGTCGTGGCGGTGCACGGCGGCGGCGAGGTCGCGGGTGGCGTAGAGCGTCGCCCCGTCGGCCTTGCGGATCAGGCACGGCGGCATGCCCTCCTCGTCGAGGTGGACGACCTGCGCGCCCTCGCTCTCCTCGAGGAGGCCCTTCACGCGGAGCCGCTCGATGACGGCGTCCATCTTGTCCTCGTAGTACGACTCGCCCCACGTCCGTTCGAAGGTGATGCCAAGCAGGCGGTAGACCGCCTGGAATTCGCGCTCGCTCGTCTCGACGAAGCGCTTCCAGCGGTGGCGGGCGACCTCGTCGCCGTCTTCGAGCCGCTTGAACCAGGCGCGTGCCTGCTCCGCGAGCGCGTCGCCGCCCTCCGCGCGCTCCTCGGCGATCTCGCCGTTGATCTTCACGTAGAGCGCGTTCAGCTCGTCGGCTTCCAGGTCGCCCAGGCGGGCGTCGTCGCCGTAGCGCTCCCAGGCGAGGAGGAGCTTCCCGAAGCCGGTGCCCCAGTCGCCGAGGTGGTTGATCCCCACGACCGTCCAGCCCCCGGCCCGGTAGAGGCGGCCGAGGCTGTTGCCGATCACGTTCGTCCGGAGGTGATGGAACGCCAGGGGCTTGGCGACGTTCGGGCTCGAGAAGTCGATCACGACCGTGTGCCCGCGGCCGCTCGCCCCGTGACCGAAGGCCTCGCCCCGCTCCTGGACCTCGGCCAGGGTCTCCTCGGCGAAGCGCGGGCGGTCCACCCTGACGTTCACGTAGGGCCCCTCGGCGAGGACGGCGGCCACTCGGCCCGTGGGCTTTGCGGCGGCGGCGATCGCCTCGGCGATCCTGGGCGGCGCCATCCGGCGCTCCTTCGCCAGCTTGAAGCAGGGGAGCGCGTACTCGCCGCGCGCCGCCTCCGCCTCGACGAGGAGCTCCTCGACGCGCGCGCGCTCGAGACCTGTGGCGCTTACGAGGCAGTCGATCGTGTCCTGGCGGAAGGCGTTCACCGTCTCCTCCGGGGCCGGGGTGGGGGCAGGGCGCGATCCTATCCTCGGGCCCCTGCTTGTCCCGTCCGCGGAGTGGGGCGACGATGGTGCCGTGGCCGCACCCGTCCGCCGCCTGCCGACGTGGCTCGTCGTCCTGGGGACGCTCCTCGTCGGCGGCCTCCTCTTCGGGGCGCTCGACCGCTGGGTCTACCGGGACGAAGGGAGGGCCGCCACCGCCCCGCCCCCGGCGCCGCCGCCGCGCCGCGACGTCCCGCCCGAGGAGGCGCTCCCGGTCTGGCTCGCGCCCGCCGAAGACGACGAGGACGGGCTTCCGGTGGTCGAGATGCGCTTCGCCGGGCAGACCTGGTACCTCGCCCACCCCGAGTCCGGCGGAACCCCGCAGGAGATCACCGGCACCTGGAATCGGCTCGCCCCGCACTACAGCGACGTCCGCCGTGCCTTCACGGAGGCCGTCCGCCTCCTGCAGGAGCGGGAGCCGCTGCGCCAGACCGGCGTGATCCGGCCGCAGGGGGACGCCCTGGAGGTTCCGAGCACCGTGGTGGACTTCGTGGGCGATTCGTTCGCCGACGCGGGCGTCTACGAGGTGGTCGTGCTGCGGTAGGGGCGTGGGGAGGGCTCTCGCCGCCGCGCGGCGGCGAAAGCCCTCCTGCTGCCGGGCCGCCTACGCGATCAGCTCGACCAGCGAGAGCGGGTCCGCGCCGGCGAGCGCGGCCTGGATCGTGCGGCGGATGCCCTCCGTCCGTCGCTCCTGGAGCGCGATCAGGTCGTGGGAGGGGTAGCGGCTCCTCAGGTCCGTGAAGCGGAGCGCCGGGCGGACCGGCTCGCCGTTCCGCATGCAGGAGTCGGCGAGCGCCACGCAGTGCTCCTCCCAGGAGAGGGTGGCGAGGTCGATCGTGCGGCGGAAGGCGTCGACCAGGCTCTCGGGGAGGCCGGCGGCCCTGAGCTCGAGGCCCACGGCGCCCTTCGTGAAGTGGGAGATGCAGGCGAAGCGGTAGGGCTCGAAGCGGTGGCCGGCAAGGTGCGCGATGCCGGCGAGCTGGTGGCCCTCGTGCTCGCCGAGCGCGCGGCCGACGTCGTGGAGGATGGCGCCGACGGCGGTGGCCTCGACGTGGACGGGCTTCCCCTCCTCCACGAGCGCCTCGGCGAAGGTCCGGGCGAGGCGCGCGCCGCCCCGGACGTGCGCGATCAGGTCGGGCGTGGCATGAGGGAGGCGGGCAAGGTGGGCCGTCGCCTCGGCCTCGGTGGCCGGCTCCAGCGCGAAGAGGGCGCGGTCCTTCAGGTAGAGCGCGGCATCGCGGACCGCCTGGCGGAGGTTCTCGAAGGGGATCCTGGCGAGGGCGTCGCCGAGGCCGAGCCAGGCGAAGTCGCGGTGCTCGGGCGAGAGGCGAACGTCCTCGAGGCCCGTCCGGGCGATCCGCAGCACGACCCGCTTGTCGTACGCGCGGCCGTCCTTCTGGACGGGGTAGGCGATCTCGGTCCGGAACCACGGGTCGGGGAAGATCAACTCGAGGCCCGTCTCCTCCCGGGTCTCCCTGAGCGAGGTATCGAGCTCGCTCTCGCCGGGCTCCACGTGTCCCTTGGGGACGCCCGGCGCCCCGTGCTTGCGGTTGGTGAGGAGCAGGTACTCGAGCCCCGCCGGACCGTCCCTGACGAGGATGAAGCCGCAGGCCTTGGGAACGTACGCCATCGCGCCATTGAACGGGCAAGCGCGGCGGCGACCAGCCTTCGCCCGGGACCCTCTCGCGACGGAAACCCTTCGGGTGGGGCGGGCGCCGGGTAAGGTCTCGGCCATGACGCCGCCCGACGGGCCTTCCGCACCCGGTGCCCCCCGGCAGATGCTGGGCGAGATCCTCGAGAACAAGGCCGTCGCGCCGGTCACGTGGCTGATGAAGGTGCACGCGCCGGAGGTCGCGCCGTCGATCCGGGCCGGGCAATTCGTGAACCTGAGGACGTCGTCGACCTTCTACCCGTTGCTCCGCCGTCCCATGTCCGTCCACCGGGTGATCCGCCACGGCGGGACGGCGACGGGCTTCTGCGTCCTCTACGACGTGATCGGGCCGGGGACGGAGGCCCTCAGCCGGATGAAGGCGCGCGAGCGGATCGACTTCGTCGGGCCGCTCGGGAACGCGATCCACCCGCGACGGGGGGTGAAGCGGGCGGTCCTCGTGGCAGGGGGAATCGGAGCCGGGCCGATCCGGATCGTCGCGGAGGAGCTCCAGGAGATGGGGATCCGCGATGTGACGGTCTGCTACGGCGCGCGCGACGGCGACCACTCGGTCCCCGTGGACATCGTGGCGCCCCACGGCTGCCGGGTCCTCGTCGCGACGGACGACGGCTCGGTCGGGAAGAAGGGGTTCGTCACGCAGTTCGTGGACGAGCTGATCGCGGGCGGGCGATTGACCCCCGACGACTACGTCTTCGCCTGCGGGCCCGTCTCGATGTTCAAGGCGCTGGCCGAGCGGCTGACGCCCAAGGGCATTCCCTGCGAGGCGGCCACCGAGGAGTTCATGGGCTGCGGATTCGGCGTGTGCTTCGGGTGCGTCCTCCAGCAGAAGCAGCCCTCCGGGGACGTGGCCTACCGCCTCTGCTGCGTGGACGGGTGCCTGTTCCCGCTCGATACCCTTGTCCTGGGGCCTGTCTGTGAATGACCCTCGTCCTCTTCCCTCGCCTTCCCGCCGTCTGCGGCCCCTCCTCGGTCGCGAATTCCTCGAGGTCGCGGGCGCTACGCCCGCGGATCCGCTTCCTCGTCGCGACCGCATCCGACGCGGGCGCCTGTTCCGAGGTCTCTTCCCCACCAGGCCCCATGGGTTCGAGGACGCGCCGGCATGCTGAAGCGTTTCGACGAAGCGGCGCAGGACCTGCACCGGGTGTTGGCGGGCGTCAAGGGACGCGAGCTCGAGGCGTTCGAGGAGGCGATCCTGTCGTCCCAGCGCATCTTCGTGACGGGGCTCGGGCGAACCGGGCTCATGATGCGCGGGTTCGCGATGCGGCTGATGCACCTCGGACGGCGGGTCTACCACGTGGGCGACGTGATCACGCCGGCGATCCGCAAGGGGGACCTCTTGATCATCGGTTCGAGGACGGGGCGATCGCCCGTGCTCTCCTTCTTCATCGAGATCGCGCACAAGGCGCACGCGCCGGTGGCCGTCGTGACGGCGAACCACGCGAGCCTCGCGGCGCGCGGGGCGGACGCCCTGCTCACGATCGACGATCGCAAGGTGGTCGAGAATCGTAAGCGTCGAAACGAACGCTACCTCCCGTTGGGCTCGCTCTTCGAACAGGCCCTGTTGCTGGTGCTGGACCAGGTCGTCGTGGACTTGATGGAAGCGCTGGAACTGACGGAAGCGGACCTCGCGCGGATCCACACGCGGTTCGAGTGAGGCCGTGACCCGTCGAGGCCGCGGCGTAACGGGGGGGATGGGGGCGCGGGGGAAGCGGGGGAGCGTCCTGTCCCCGGTTCGGCCCCCGGCGCCGTGTCCGTAGAATCCACGGGGTCTCTTCTCCCGTCCCGTGTCCGGAGGGTCTTCCATGCCCGATGCCGTCATCGTTTCCGCGTGCCGTACGCCGATCGGCCGTTTCCAGGGGGGCCTGGCGTCCTTCCGCTCGCCCGAGCTCGGGAGCCTCGCGATTCGAGAAGCAATGAAGCGCGCGAAGGTCGCGCCCGAGGACGTGCAGGAAGTGATCATGGGCACGGTGCTCCAGGCGGGGCTCGGGCAGAACCCGGCGCGCCAGGCGCAGCTCGGCGCGGGCATCCCGCCCGAGGTCGGTGCGTTCACCGTGAACAAGGTGTGCGGCTCGGGGCTCAAGTCGGTGATGCTCGCCGCGAACGAGATCCGGCTCGGCGAGGCCGACGTCGTGGTCGCCGGCGGCCAGGAGAGCATGTCGAACGCGCCCTACCTGGCGAAGGGCATCCGAAACGGGCTGCGGCTCGGCGACGGGAAACTCGTAGACACCATGGTGTTCGACGGCCTGTGGGACATCTACAACGACTACCACATGGGCAACACGGGCGAGCTGATCGCCGAGCGGTGCGACGTCAGCCGCGAGGACATGGACGCCTACGCCGTCGAGAGCCACCGCCGCGCCGCGGAGGCGACGGAGAAGGGCTGGTTCGAGGACGAGATCGTGCCTGTCGAGGTCAAGGACCGGAAGGGCAACGTCACCGTCGTGGACAACGACGAGGGCATCCGCGCCGGGACCACGCTCGCGTCGATGGCGAAGCTCCGTCCGGCTTTCCGCAAGGACGGGACGGTCACGCCCGGAAACGCCTCGCAGATCAGCGACGGCGCCTCCGCCCTGGTCGTGATGAGCGACGCGGAGGCGAAGAAGCGCGGGCTGACGCCCCTCGCCCGGATCACGACTACACGACCGGCGGCACGGAGCCGCAGTGGGTGATGTACGCACCCGTGATCGCGATCCGGAAGCTCCTCCAGAAGGAGGGGACCACCATCGAGGACTACGGCCTCGTCGAGCTGAACGAGGCGTTCGCTTCGGCCGCCTGCGGCGTCACGAAGGAGTCCGGGCTGATCCCGGAGCGGACGAACGTTCACGGCGGCGCGGTGGCGCTGGGTCACCCGATCGGCGCGAGCGGCGCGAGGATCCTCACGACGCTGCTCTACGCGATGCAGCAGAAGGACGCGAAGCGCGGGTTCGCCGCGCTGTGCCTGGGCGGCGGCAACGCCGTGGCCCTGGCGGTCGAGCGGTAGGTCGAGTCGGTCCGGAGTGGCCATCCGTCGAGCAGCAGGGAGGGAAGCATGACGTTCCAGAAGGTCGGCGTCGTCGGAGCCGGGACGATGGGCGCGGGGATCGCGCAGGTCTTCGCCACGAACGGGACGCCCGTGGTCCTCCACGACGTCTCCCCGGCGTGCCTCGAGAAGGGCGTGGGGGGAATCGAGAAGAGCCTCGCCCGCTTCGTCGGCAAGGAGAAGATGACCCAGGCCGACGCCGACGCGGCGCTCCGCCGGATCGAGAAGGCGGGGAGCCTCCAGGCGATGGAGGGCTGCGGCCTCGTCGTGGAGGCCGTCGCCGAGAACGCGGAAATCAAGAAGCAGGTGTTCGGCGAGCTCGACGGCTTCATGGCGAAGGACGCGATCTTCGCCACGAACACCTCCAGCATCTGGATCACCGACCTCGCGGCCGCGACGATCGCGCCCGGACCGCTTCATCGGCATGCACTTCATGAACCCGGTGCCGTTGATGAAGCTCGTCGAGATCATCCGCGGTCTCGCCACGAGCGACGAGACCCACCAGGCCGTCCACGAGGCGACGGAAGCGCTCGGCAAGGTCCCGGTCGTCGCGAACGACTACCCGGGCTTCGTCAGCAACCGCATCCTCATGCCGATGATCAACGAGGCCGTCACCTGCGTCATGGAGGGCGTGGCCGAGCCGAAGAACATCGACGAGATCATGAAGCTCGGCATGAACCACCCCATGGGGCCGCTCGCCCTGGCCGACCTGATCGGCCTGGACGTCTGCCTGGCGATCATGGAGGTCCTCCACACGCGAGCTCGGCGACTCCAAGTACCGCCCGTGCCCCCTGCTCAAGAAGATGGTGCGCAGCCGGCCGCCTGGGCCGCAAGACCGGCCACGGCTTCTACGCCTACTGACGTTCGGCACGAACGAGTCCGAACGAGGCCGTACGATACGCAGGCGCCCGGTGCGGCGGCTACAGGACGTGGCCGGTCGAGACCAGCCACGCGGCGAAGACCGTCACGGCGCCGAGGGCGGCGAGGCCCGGGTAGCGGACCGGGGCGCGCTTGAGGGAGAGCCAGCCGGCGGCGAGGCCCCATGCGATGCCGCCGGTGTGGGCCCAGTTTCCGATGTTCAGGGGGAGGACCCAGCACAGCACCCACCACACGCCCAGGATGCGCGACGTGGACGGGTTCATCACGGTCGCGGCCACTCCGTCCACCCGCCGGCGCATCCACAGGAACGCGGCCAACGCGTAGATCACGCCCGAAAGCCCGATGCCGCCGGCGTGGCCGACATAGACCTGCGCGGCCGAGGCGAAGACGGCGCTGCCCGCGAAGAGCAGCAGGTAGCGCCCCGGTCCCCGCGTGCTCTCCACGGCCTTCCCGAGCGACCACATCCACATCCCGTCGAAGAGGATGTGCAGCGGTCCGCCATGGAGAAGGGCGGTGGTCAGCAGCCGCCACCACTCCCCCCCCGAGATGCTGTGCCGTGCGCTGATGCTGGGCTCGAACTGGAGGATCCAGGCCGGGACCTGGGCGATCGGCGTTTGCCGGTAGACGAAGTAGACGAGGACGAAGAGCACAACAGCGAACCCGACGATCGCGGTCGTGACCGGCGTCGGGTGCCCCCCGAAGGAGTTGACCAGCCGGCCCGTCGCCCTCGGGGCCAGCCGGCGGCGAATGCCTTTCGCGCACCGCTCGCAGAGGAGATCGGGTTCGAGGCCGAACATATCGTCCCGCGGCGCCTCCGCTCCGCAGCGGGAGCACCGCGCCGTCGCCTGTTCCTTCGCCGGTTCCGTCGCCATGGCACCCGAATACCACGGCTCGCGGGGCCCACCGACCCCGACCCGGGGTGGGGAGGTCGGCCGGGAGGCCTTACCCTTGGGCCTCCCGGGCGCTCGTTCCGGGGCGAGGAGGTGACGCCGATGGACTTCGAGCTGTCCGAGGAGCTCCAGCTACTCCAGGAGACGGCCCGTGATTTCGCCGAGCAGGAGCTCGCCCCCCGCGCCGCCGAGGCCGACCGGACCGAGGCGTTCGTGGCCGAGCAGATCCGCCTCTGCGGTGAGAACGGCTTCATGGGCATGAGCGTGCCCGAGGAGTACGGCGGGACGGCGCTCGGGTCGCTCGGCACGACCGTCGTGCTGATCGAGGTGAACAAGGCCTGCGCGAGCACCGGCGTCACATTGAGCGTCCACAACAGCCTAGCGTGCGCGAGCCTCGTCCGCTTCGGCACGGAGGAGCAGAAGCAGAAGTACCTCCCCCGGCTCGCGAGCGGCGAGTGGATCGGCGCCTACGCCCTCTCCGAGGCCGGCTCCGGCTCCGATGCCGGGGCGCTGCGTTGCGCCGCCCGCTCGAACGGCGACGGCAACTGGACGCTGGACGGAACGAAGCTCTGGATCTCCCACGGCGACGTGTCGCAGTACGCCGTGGTCTTCGCCAAGAGCGATCCCGAGGCGGGGCCGAGCAAGGGCATCACCGCGTTCATCGTGGAGACCGCCTGGGAGGGCTACAAGCCGAGCAAGAAGGAGAAGAAGATGGGCATCCGCGGCTCCAGCACCGTCGAGATCGTGCTCGACGGGCTGAAGGTGCCCGCGGAGAACGTGCTCGGCGAGCCCGGCTCCGGATTCCAGATCGCGCTCTCGCTCCTCGACACGGGCCGCATCGGGATCGCCGCGCAGGCCATCGGCATCGCGGAGGCGTGCCTCGAGGCCTCGATCCGCTACGCCGGCGAGCGTATCCAGTTCGGCAAGCCCATCGGCGCGTTCGGCTCCATCCAGGAGAAGATCGCCGAGATGGCGACGCGGATCGACGCGGCGAAGCTCCTGACCTATCGCGCGGCCTGGCTGAAGGACCAGGGCCGGCCGCACGGGCGCGAGGCGGCCATGGCCAAGCTCGCCGCCTCGACCTCCGCGAATTTCTGCGCGAAGGAAGCCGTCCAGATCTTCGGCGGCGGCGGCTACACGCGCGAGTGGCCGGTCGAGCGCTGGTTCCGCGACGCGCGTGTCACGGAGATCTACGAGGGGACGACGGAGATCCAGCGCTTCGTGATCGCCCGCTCGTACCTGAGGCCCTAGATGTCGGACGCGCTCGCCGAGGGGGTCCGCCGGGGGGAACCACGCGCGCTCGCCCGCGCGCTGACCCTGGTCGAGAACGACGAGGACGCCGGCGCCCGCCTCCTCGCCGACCTGGCAGGGGCGGCGGCCCACGCGCACCGCGTCGGCGTGACCGGCCCTCCCGGCGTCGGAAAGTCCACACTCCTCGGGCGACTCGCCCTCGCCTGGCGCGCGCTCGGCCGCAAGGTGGGGATCCTCGCGGTGGACCCCACGAGCCCCTTCAGCAAAGGGGCACTCCTCGGCGACCGCGTGCGGCTCGGCGCCCTCCACGGCGACCCCGGCGTGTTCATCCGCTCCCTCGCCTCGCGCGGGGCGAGCGGGGGCCTCAGCCTCGCGGTGCACGATGCGGCCGACGTACTCGAGGCCGCCGGCTTCGACCCCGTCGTCGTCGAGACCGTCGGCGTCGGTCAGGCCGAGGTGGACATCGCGCGCGCGGCCGACACCACGATCCTCGTCCTCGCGCCGGGCAGCGGCGACGAGATCCAGGCGATGAAGGCTGGCTTGCTCGAAGTGGCCGACGTGATCGTGGTGAACCAGGGCGATCGCCGCGACGCCGCTCGGATGGTGAGGGCGCTCGAAGCCGGCCTTGCCCTGCGCGAGGGCCCGCCACCGCCGGTGCTCGTGACCGTCGCGACGACCGGCGACGGCGTGGACGCGCTCCGAGACGCGGTGGACCACCGCGCGGCCGAGCGGCACGCCGACCTGTTGCTCGCCCGGCGCCGCCAGCGGGCGACGGCGAGGATCCGAGAGGCCGTGAACCGCGCGCGGGTTCGGCGCTGGTGGGAGGGCCGCGAGGAGGCCCTCGCCGCGGGGGCCGACGCGGTCGTTCGCGGCGAGGCGACCGTCGCCGCCGTGGCCCGGCGGCTCCTGGGAGGAGGGACGCCATGACGAACGGCAAGGACCGGCCCATCCGCGTACTCGTCGCGAAGGCGGGCCTCGACGGCCACGACCGCGGCGCGAAGGTCGTCGCGGCAGGGCTCCGCGACGCGGGCTTCGAGGTCGTCTACACCGGCCTTCGCCAGACGCCCGAGATGATCGTCGAGGCGGCGCTCCAGGAGGACGTGGACGTGGTCGGCCTGAGCCTCCACTCCGGCGCCCACATGACGATCTTCCCCCGGGTCCTCGAACTCCTCCGGGAGCGCGGCGCAGGGGACGTCCTCCTGACCGGGGGAGGTATCATTCCCGAGGCCGACGCCGAGCGTCTCCGGGCGCTGGGCGTTGGCTTTTTGTTCGGTCCAGGAACCCCGCTCTCCGAGGTGGCCGCCTACCTCCGCGACGCGGTCACGGAACGTCGCGCGCGGGCGGGTACGCCGTGACGCGTCGGAGTGGCTCTCGTCGGCGGGGGGCAGGAGCGGGGCGGGCCCGTGTCGGGCCGCCGAGAAGGAGACGAGTCCGATGACGATCGCCGACGTGGCCGCGACGCCCTCGCCCTTCCTGACCGAGGATCACGTCGAGATCCGGCGGATGGTGCGCGACTTCGCCCTGGCCGAGGTGGCGCCGCTGGCCGCCGCGCTCGACGAGGAGAAGCGCTTCCCGGCCGAGACGGTCCCGAAGCTCGCCGAACTGGGGCTGCTGGGCGTGCCCTTCCCGGAGGAGGTCGGCGGTTCGGGCCTCGACTACGTCGCCTACTCGATCGTCGTCGAGGAGTTGAGCCGCGTGTGCGGCACGACGGGCATCACGGTGGCCGCGCACACCTCGCTCGGGACCGGCCCGATCTACCACTTCGGCACGGAGGAGCAGCGCCGGCGCTGGGTCCCGCGCCTCGCCTCCGGCGAGATGCTCGGCGCCTTCGCCCTGACCGAACCCGAGGCGGGCAGCGACGCCAAGGCAACGCGCGTGACCGCCAAGGACGAAGGCGATCACTGGCTCGTCAACGGCACGAAGATCTACTGCACGAACGGCACGCACGCCGGCGTCATCACCTTCACCGCCCGCACCGGCGGCGAGGTGGGCGACACCGACTACATCAGCGCGTTCGTCGTCGAGAAGGGCACGCCCGGCCTCGTCTACGGGAAGCTCGAGGACAAGCTCGGCCTCCGCGGGTCGGATACCCGCGAGATCGTGTTCCAGGACTGCCGTCTGCCGAAGGAGAACCGCCTCGGCGAGCCCGGCCACGGCTTCGCCGCCTTCATGCATACGCTCGAAGGCGGGCGCATCTCCATCGGCGCGATGGCGCTCGGCCTGGCGCAGGGCGCGCTCGACACCGCGCTTCCCTACGCGAAGGAGCGCCAGCAGTTCGGGCGCCGCCTGATCGACATGCAGCCGATGGGCCGCCGCCTCGCCGACATGGCGATGGAGATCCAGGCCGCGAGGAACCTCGTCTACGAGGCGGCCTGGCGGAAGGACCACGGCCTCCCCTTCGCGCGGAACGCCAGCTACGCGAAGCTCTTCGCGAGCGAGACCTCCATGCGCGCGGCCCACAGCGCCGTCCAGGTCCTGGGCGGCATGGGCTACACCCGCGACGCGCCCGCCGAGCGCATCATGCGCGATGCCAAGCTCTGCGAGATCGGCGAGGGCACGAGCGAGATCCAACGCCTCGTGATCACCCGCTCCCTCGACCGCGACGGACTCGACATCTGACCGTTAGGGCCTGGCCGAGAATACGTGTTGAGAAGGACGCTCGGATTCGCGTCGGATGTGGTCATGACGAGGGAGCGGATCCTTCAGGCTTGGCGCCAGCTACGCTGAGGAATTCGCGATCGAGGAAGGGCCGCAGGCGGCGTGAAGGCGAGTGGAAGGGGCGACACTCATTCACGGACGGGCCCTTGGGTGCCCTCGGCCCGCTCGGCCGCGGATCAGGGGCACGCCGCCCAGACGAAGACGAGTTCGCGGTTCGGGCTTCCGAATTCGAGGCGGCCGTCGCCGTCGAGGTCCTGGAGCGCCACGACGACGCTCTCGAGCCCCTCCGTGTCGGTCGGGTCGGCGTCGGTTTGCAGGGCGTCGTGGGCGTAGCGCACCCACGGACGCCCCGCGTCGTCGTATCCGGCCGCGGTGACGCGAACGGCGTGGCCGCCGCCCGCGTCGTAGCGATAGACGGCGACGACGCCGCAGCCGTCGGCGACGCGCGCGCGGATCCAGCCGAAGCGGATGGTCACGCCGTCGTCGAGCGAGGTGTCGCCCCACGCCGTGAAGTCGCCGGCGGGGATCGCCTGGTCGGGCGAGGAGTCGTAGTACCCGCGACCCTGGTGGCGCCAGACGAGCGTCCCGTCGAGGCCCTCGTCGTCCAGGTAGCCGAACGTCCCGTCCACCAGCGGGCGGAACCACAGGCCGTCGCCGACGGCGCGCGACACGGCATCCCGCCCGCACCAGAGGTCGAGCAGCCCCACGAGGGTCGCGTCGCCCCCGAGCCCCGGCCCGTGCGGGCTGGCGAGGGCGATCACCCCCCTGTCGTCCAGGTAGGCGAGAGCGTTCGCCGCCGCCATCGTCATGCACTGGTTGTGGGCGCACGGCTCGTTCGTCGTGGCCTGGGTCCACGTCGCGATCGGACCGAGGTCCGCGAAGCGCGCTCCGAGGTCCAGCGCCGGCGGCGGGAGCCCGGGGTCGGTCGGGAGGTCGATGCCGCTCGCGTCCACCGTCCAGTCGTCCACCGGCCAGAGGCGGGCGGGTCCCATGTCCGTCGGGAGCGCGTCCACGCCTCGGTTCGAGTGCCAGACCCGCAGTTCGATCTCCTGGATCGGCTGCGGTGAAGGCAGCGCGAGGTCGAAGTACGTCGCGTACGGTCCGTCCTCCGCGGGCAGGACGGGGAGGTTGGCGACCGCCCAACCCAAGGACGTCGCGACGTTCAGCCGTCCTCCCGCGACGCCGAGGTCGTCCTTCAACCGCTGGGGATCGACCGTGAGCCGTCCCCAACGCGTATAGGGATGCGGCGCGTTGGGGAAGGCGAAGCTCACCTGCGACACGGAGAGGGCGCCGCCGGGTTGCAGCGTCCGCAGGTCGAGAGGCGGCGGATCCCAGCCGTCCCCGCCGCCGCCGCACCCGAGGACCAGCGACAGGACCCCGACGAGACCGAGCGCCGCCGGGACGACCCGACTCGAACCCGCGCGAAGCCGTCGTTCGTGCATGCACCACCTCCGACGCCGAAGGGGCGATTATCGGCCGGGACCTCCGAGCGCGGCAAGCGTCTCGGTACGACGGCGCAACGGGTACGTCGCACCGCGCACGACCCTTGCGCTGGGGATCCCGGAGACCACGGGGAAGGGCTTCTTTCTCCGCGGCGTCCGCGGGCGGGACCGTCCGGACGGTCAGGCGGACTCGGTAGAGGCCTCGAACATCGCCTTCAGGGCGTCGGCGTCCACGCGTTGGAGGAGAGGGCGGAACTTCCGGACGGGGGTGCCGGCGAGGGGGGTCTTCGCCTGCGCCCATGCCGTCAGGGGGTCGCCCAGGAGCTCGCCCGTCTCCTTCGCGAGGCGGGGGAGGACGGGCGCGAGGTAGACCGCGATCTGGCGGAAGAGGTTGAGCGCCACCGTGGCAACGTGCTGGACCTCCTTGTCGCGCCCCTCCTTCTTGAGGCGCCAGGGCTCCTGGTTCTCGACGTAGGCGTTGGCACGGTCGGCCATCGCCATCACGAGGCGCATCGCGCGCGCGAAGTCGCATCGTTCGTACGTCTCGGCGACCGTGTCGCCCTCCTCGGCGGCCTTCGCGAACAACCCGCCGTCGTCGGGGTAGGCCGCCGACAGCCCCGTGGCCTTCGCGAACCGCGCCGTGCGGCTCGCCAGGTTCACCACCTTCCCCACGAGGTCGCTGTTCACCTTGGCGGCGAACTCGTCGAGATCGAGGTCGATGTCGTCCACGCCGGCCGTGAGCTTGCTCGCGTAGAAGTAGCGGAGGTAGGCGGGATCCAGGTGCTCGAGGTAGGTCGAGGCGCGGACGAACGTGCCCTTCGACTTGCTCATCTTCCCGCCGCGGACCGTGAGGAAGCCGTGGACCTGGACGCGGCGAGGCAAGGAGAGCCCCGCGGTCTTCAGCATGGACGGCCAGAACAGCGTGTGGAAATAGACGATGTCCTTTCCGATGAAGTGGTGGATCTCCACGTCGTCCGACTCCCACCAGTCGGCGAAGGCCTCGCCCGTCTTCTCGCACCACTCCTCGGTCGTGGCGACGTAGCCCAGGGGGGCGTCGAACCACACGTACCAGTAGTTGCCCGGCGCGTCCGGAATCTCGAAGCCGAAGTAGGGGGCCGGGCGGGAGACGTCCCAGTCGCGGAGCGCCTCCGACAGGAAGTTCTTCCCGAGGAAATTGGCGATCTCGGGCTGGAGGTGTTCCCCCCGAGCGCCCACCCCTCGAGGAAGGCGTGGAGCTGCTCGATCTCGACGAACACGTGCTCGTGCGTCTTGCGGACGGGCGTGCTGCCGGTGACCGTGCTCACGGGGTTCACGATGTCCGCCGACGAGTAGGTCGCCCGGCACTCGTCGCACGAGTCGCCGTACTGTCTTGGCGTGCCGCACCGGGGGCACGTGCCTTGGATCATGCGGTCGGCGAGGAAGAGGCCGGCCTCCGCGTCGTAGAACTGCTCGATCTCGCGGCGCGTGACCATCCCCGCGTCGGTGAGCGCCTTCCACACGCGGTGGCAGAGCCGCCGGTTCGTCTCGGTGTTCGTGCTTGAGTAGTGCTCGTAGAGGATCTCGAAGCCCTGGAAGTCGCGCTGGTGGGCCTCGTTCATCTCGGCGATCACGTCCTCCTCGCTCCGGCTCTCCGCGCGGGCGCGCAGCATGATCGCCGTGCCGTGCGTATCGTCGGCGCAAAGCGCGACGCAGCGGTTCCCCATCAGCCGCTGGAAGCGGGCCCAGATGTCGGTCTGGATGTGCTCCACCATGTGACCGATGTGGATGTGACCGTTCGCATACGGCAACGCGGCGGTGACGAGGATCTTGCGTCCGCTCATGGGACCCTCCGTTCGCCCGGGAGCGCGAGAGCGGCTCTCACGCCCGCATGGGGATCTGGACGACGGTGTGCGGGACCTCCTCTTCCTCGAGGACGTCCTTCAGCTGCTCCCAGGTGGTCGCTTCCGTCCCCAGGAAGTCCGACGCGGCGTCGCCCGCCACGATCAACTCCGGAGCGGCGAACGCCCGGGCGAGCTCGAGCGACTCCCGACCGAGGATCTGGCGCGCGCGCGGGTCGGTCTCGAAGTCCTCGTAGTCGTCGGGCCGGCACAGGATGACGAAGCCCGGGAAGAGGAGCAGGCTTCCCAGCCGGAGCGGAATGCGGATCCGGACGACCTCGCGGTCGGCCTTGAGCACCTCCATCAGCTCCTCGGGGCTCATGTCCTCCCCGATGCGCTTCGGCCACTCCTCGCCGTCCACGTTCATCAGCTCGACCAGCTCGTAGGGCGTGTCGGGCCGGTCGATGTACACGAACCCGGGGCCTTCGAGCTGCTCGAGGATTGCGCGAGCGGCGCCGGCCAGGCTTCGAGGGGTGGGGATGAGGACTTCGATCGGCACGGGGCCGATCATGGGCGGAGGGCCGGAGGCGGTCGAGGGAACTTCCGACCGCGCCGCCGGCTAGACTCTCCCACCGCTGGATCCGCCCCACGATGCCTCTCCGCGACCTCCTCCGCCGCCGCGCCCGGCTGTGGCCCCGCTGCCGGGAGCTCTTCGGGGGCCTTCGCGCGTTGGAGGTGGGGGGGCCGAGCCGCCTCTTCACGCCGAAGGGGCGCCTCCCCGTCTACCCCGTGCTCGCCTCCGTGGACCTGCTGGACTTCGGGGGGGAGACCCTCTGGGGCGGGGCGGCGAAGAGCCCTCCCTCCCTGCCCCCCGGCGAACGGCTGCTGGGGGAGGCGGCCCGGCTCGGCGGGAAGGGCCATCGCCGCTACGGCCTCGTGCTCGCCTCGCACGTCCTGGAGCACCTGGCCAATCCGCTCCGGGCGCTGGAGGGCGTTCGCCGCGTGCTGGAGGGACCCGGCTGGCTGCTGCTGGTCCTCCCGCACCACGCGGGCACGTTCGACCACCGTCGTCCGGTGACGACCCTCGCGCACCTCGTCGCCGACCGGGAGCACGACGTCGGCGAAGACGACGACACCCACCTCGACGAGATCCTCCGCCTCCACGACCTCGCCCGCGACCCCGCCGCGGGCGGCCGCGAGGCCTTCGAGGAACGCGCCCGCGACAACCTCCGCCACCGCGCGCTGCACCACCACGTCTTCGACCCGTCGCTCGCCGTGCGGATGCTCGACCGCGTGGGCTACGGCGTGGAGGCCGTGGAGGTCATCCGCCCGTACCACCTGATCCTGCTGGCGCGCGCGGACGGCCAAGGACGGAGGACGAATGTGCGTCACCTCCTCGCCGGCGCGCGGTGGCGGGAGAGGAGCCCCTTCCCCGTGGACCGGAGGGGGCCGTGAGAGGCGTCCGACGCCGCGGGCCCCGCCGGCGGGCGAGGAGAAGAGAGGGGGGAGGACCCGGGGCGGGTCCTCCCCCGACCTGTGCTTGGCTGGGCATCGGGCAAGGCAGGGGGGGGAGCACAGGTCCGAGGCAGAGAGCGGAGGGTAGGGAGCGCCCGTGAAGCGGCGATGAAGGCCGGGTCCGGAAGCCCGTGAAATCGCCGTCCCGCATCGCTCGCGGGGGCCGCCCTGGGAAACCTCGGACTCGTGTCCCGATCTCCGTGCCGACAGGCCCTGGACCCGCAGGGCTTGCGAACGGGCGCGGCCATCCTGCGGCCCTCGTGTCCGGGGCCGGGAGGGCTCCAAGGAGGCGGGTCCTGCGGGCGGGAGGGATCCCGCCCGGCGAACCGGTCGTCCGCCTCTCGCGCCCGGTGCCGGCGTTGCTCGTCGTCGGCGACCCCCAGGGGGCGCCTCCTCCTCGCGCCTCGGCCTCGAACCCGAGCGACGCACGAGGACCACCCTGTCGTCGACGAGAGAGGACGTCTCGCGGGCGGCCCCGGCTGGCGGATGGCGACGTCGGGCGGCCCGTCGCGTGCTTCGTGCATCGTGCCCGCTAGCGGGCTTGGGGGATGGCCTCGAGGGCGGCGGGGTTCTGGACGCTCGCGGTGTCGCCCACGTCCTCGCCGAGCCAGCGCTTCTTGATGCTGCCGCGGACGATCTTCGCCGAGCGGGTCTTGGGCAGCTCGTCCACGAAGCGGACCGCCTTCGGGCGGAACGTCTTCCCGAGGACGGTGACGACGGCGTCGGAGAGCTCGCCTCGCAGCGCCTCGCCCTCCTCGGTGTCGGGCGCGAGCACCACGAAGACGACGATCGCCTCCCCCTTCAGCTCGTCGGGGACGCCGATCGCCGCCGCCTCGCTCGCCAAGGGGTGCGAGAGGACGGCCGCCTCGATCTCGGCGGGGCCCACGCGTTTGCCGGCCACGTTCATCGTGTCGTCGCTCCGGCCGTGCAGGAACCAGAACCCGTCGGCGTCCACGTGCGCCCAGTCGCCGTGGTACCAGACATCCTCGCCGAAGCGCGAGAAGTAGGTCTCCAGGTAGCGCGCATCGTCGTTCAGGAAGCTCTTGGTCAGGCTCGGCGCCGGCTGCTTCAGCACGAGGTGGCCGATGCCCTCCCGGATGCTGTTGCCGTCGTCGTCGAAGACGTCCACGTCCATCCCGAGCCCCGGTCCGCGGAGCGTGCACGGCTTGAGCGCGGTGACGGGCAGCGGCGAGAGGTGGCACCCCACGAGTTCCGTCCCGCCGCTGATGTTGATGATCGGACAGCGGCCCTCGCCGACGTGCTCCAGGTACCACATCCAGGAGTCGGGATCCCACGGCTCTCCCGTCGAGCCGAGGACGCGCAGGCTCGAGAGGCTGTGCTTGGACGCGACCTCGACGCCCGCGGAGCGGATGAGGCGGATCGCCGTGGGCGCCACACCCAGGTGGGTGACCTGGTGGCGCGCGACGATCTCGAAGAGGCGGTCGGGCCCGGGCCAGTTCGGCGCGCCCTCGAACACGACGAACGAACCGCCCAGTGCCGTGACGCCGACCATCTCCCACGGCCCCATCATCCAGCCGATGTCCGTGAGCCAGAACATGCGGTCGTCCGCGTGGACGTCGAAGGCGTACCCGATCTCCTTCGTCATCTGCGCGAGACAGCCCGCGTGCGTGTGGACCGTGCCCTTGGGGCGTCCCGTGGTGCCGGAGGTGTAGAGGATCATCGCGCGATCCTCCGCGTCGAGCACCGCCGTCTCCTCGTCCGGCGCGCCGTCGAGCACCGCCTCGTGCCACCAGTGGTCGCGGCCGTCCTTCATCGACACGGGTTCTTCGGTCCGCCGGAGCACGATCACGTGCTTCACGCTGGGCGCCGCGTCCACCGCGCGATCCGCTCGCGGCTTGATCGGCACGGCCTTGCCGCGGCGATAGCCACCATCCGCGGTGAAGAGCGCTACCACCTCCGCATCGCGGAGCCGTACGCCGAGGGCCTCCTCGCCGAACGCGGAGAACACCGGGACCGCGACCGCGCCGATCTGGAAGCAGGCGAAGAGCGCCACGACCACCTCGGGCACCATGGGCATGTAGATGCCGACGCGGTCGCCCTTCGCCACGCCCCGGTCCCGGAGGGCTTTCGCCGCCCGCCGGACCTGGTCCTGGAGCGCGCCGTACGTGAGGGTGGACGTCGTGCCGTCGTCGGCCTCGCCGACCACCGCCGCCTCGTTCCCGCGGCCGGCGGAAACGTGCCGGTCGAGGCAGTTGAGGACGATGTTCGTCTTGCCGCCGAGGAACCAGCGCGTCCACGGGAAGCCCTGGCTCCGATCCAGCGTCGTGTGGTACGCCTCGTACCAGTCGAGACCGAGGTCGGGGAGCACGGTGTCCCAGAAGCGACCGATGTCGGCCACGGACCAGGCGTGGAGCTCCTCGAAGGTCGACACGCCGATCCGCTCCATCAGGGCGCGGACCCGCGTGCGGGCGGCGACCGCGGGATCGGGCCGCCAGACGATGCTCTCCGTGGGCAGGCTCATGGGCCGGATTGTACGGGCCCTGCGCGGAGCACCGGAACGGGACGGGCGCCGGCGGCGTCGATTCGGTACGGTGGCGCCCTCGGGAGGTAGCGACATGCCGCGACGACTGGCCACGCTCGCCCTCGTCCTCGCCGTGCTGCTGGGTGCCCACCGGAGCGTCCGCGCCGACGACGTACCCGACGAGGTGAAGGACCTGTACACCGAAGCCCTCACCATGGAGGCCTCCGGCGACCTCAAGAAGGCCTACAGCGTCCTCAGCCGGGCCCGGCAGAAGGACCCGCTGAGCGTGGACTTCTGGGAGCTCTACGTCCGCGTCTGGCGGGGGCTCGACAAGAAGGAAGACATCCTCTGGGACAAGATCGTCGGGAAGGTCGAGAAGGCGAACCCGAAGTCGCCGGTCTTCGAGCTGCTCCGCGCCCGGCTCGCGGAGACGTCGGGGGAGAGGCTGAACCACCTGCGAGCCGCGGTCGCCAAGGCGCCGGACGTCGTGCGCCCGCAGCTCCTGCTCGCGAAGGCGGTGCTCGCGAACGGCGACGACATCGAGGCCGAGGAGATCCTCGACAAGCTCCTGGAGAAGAACCCCGGGAGCGAGGAGGCGCTCGTAACCCGGGGCGAGCTCGACCTCGACGCCGGGCGGACGCTCAGCGCGCTCTCCTACGCCGAGGAGAAGCTGCAGGAGCACGACCTGCCCGGCCTCCACGACCTGAGGGCCCGTGCGCTCTTCGACGCCTCCGCGACCGACGAGTCCCGCCTGGAAGAGGCCGAGGCCGCCGCGAAGAAGGCGGTCGAAGAGAGGGCGGATCCCCCCTTCGTCCGGACGCTCGTGAACATCCTCGAGCGCCGGGGCGACATCGAGGGCGCCGTGAAGCTCCTCGACGAGCAGTACGAGAAGACGCACTCCGCGGTGCTGGCCTCGAAGCTCGGCGAGCTCGCGTTTCGCCGGGGCGAGTACGCGAAGGCCATCGAGGGACTGGGCATCGATCCCGAGCCGAGCCTCGCCGTGCTGAAGGCGCTCGCCGTCTCCCACGCCCGTTTGGGCAACGTCGAGGCGATGCGGCGCGTCGAGCATCGCCTCCAGAAGCGCCTGACCGACGACGACGCGCTGTGGATCCCACGCCTCGAGCTGGCCGCGGACGAGTTCCAGGCCGCGCTTGCGGCGCTGGAGGGACAGAGCGGCGATGGCGCGGACTTCCTCCGGCTGACCGCCTACGCACGTCTCGGCGACGTCGAGCACGCGAAGTCCCTCGCCGCGGAACGCGCTCGAAAGGGCGGGCGCTGGGACGAGGAGTATCTGGTGGCGCTGCTCCACGCCGAGCTCCTGGCGAAGCTCGGAGGCAAGGCGGGTGCCGCGCGAGATCTGCTCCGGGCCGAAGAGACGGCTGCCGCGAAGGCCGACATCGCGAGCGCGACGGTGGACGAGAACGACCCGCCCATGGTGACCAACTCGATGGCCTTCGCCCAACGAGCCGTCACCTATCGCCGCAGCCTCGGCGGCTGCTGGTTCTCGGGCGCCTCCGACCAGCTGAACATCGACCTCGGCGACGGAAGCAGCGCGCCGCTCGTACGCGTCCAGGCCGCCGCGGACTGTCCGATCGAGCGAACACGGATGTTCCGCTTCACCACGCCCGGCGTCGACGGCAACGCCGGGGACCCGACGGTCGCCGCGGCGAAGCTGCTCACCCAGCTCCTGGGGGCGGGCAACCAGCAGTGGCAGGGCGCCGTGGCCGGGTTCAAGAAGGGAACGGCGGCGCTCGTGGACGGAGCCTGGGCCGACGCCGGGACCGCCTTCGCCTCGGCGGTCGAGGCGGAGCCGGGCTGGGGACGTGCGAAGCTCTTCCAGGCCGCGGCGAAGGCCCTCGGCGGCGACGCCGCGGGAGGGGCGACGATCGCCGCCGAGGCGGTGAAGCTCCTCCCGGACGACTACGGTGGCCAGCGACTGGCCGTCCTGTTGGCCCTGTTGGCCGGCCAGGACGCCAAGGCCTTGGCGAAGGACGTCGCCGAGCGCCAGGAGGCGCACCGCATCCGCCGCATCGACGCGCTCTAGCCTGCGCTCCTCGCGAACGGACGGTGCGTCGCGCGGCCCTCCTGTCCGGGGCCGGGAGGACTCCAAGGCGGCGCGTCCGGCCGGCGAGAGGGATCCCGCATGGCGAATCGGTCGTCCGCCTCTCGCGCCCGATGCCGGCGTCGCTCGTCGTCGGGGGCGCCGTGGGTGGGAGGGTGGGAGCCCGCACGTACGGCGCCCCCGCCACGTCTCTAGAACGGGATCTCGTCGTCGGGGGCGCCGTGGGCGGAGGGCGGGAGCCCGCACGTACGGCGCCCCCGCCAGGCGCCTTTCCCTAGAACGGGATGTCGTCGTCGGGGCTGCCGTAATCGTCCTGCGGCGTGCTCCCCACGCTGGCCGGCGCCCGCTGGTCGGATGAGGCGCCGTGCTCGCCACGACCGCCGCCGCCGTTGCCTCCGCCGTTTTGCGAGTCGAGGAACTGGAAGGTCTCGGCGACCACGGAGAGCTTGCTGCGGCGTTGGCCGTCCTTCTCCCAGGAGTCGAACTTGAGCCGGCCCTCGATGAAGATCTGCCGACCGCGGCGCATGTAGCGGGCGATCGTCTCCCCGGTACGGCCCCAGGCCTCGACGTCCACGAAGGCGGTCTCCTCGACCTTCTCGCCGCTGTCCCGCCGCGTGTAGGTGCGGTTGACAGCGAGCCCCAGGGACACCACGGTCTGGCCCGAGGGGGTGGAGCGGCTCTCCGGGTCGCGGGTCAGGCGACCGATCAGCAGGACCTTGTTCAGGTTGGCCATCGTCTTCCTCCGTCGCACGTGGACCGGCGTCGTTGGGGGGGACGGGAATCCCGAGGGACACGTGCGCGTTTCGCGTTGCGGTCTTCGTAGTATGCTAGCGGCAGGGACGGACACCCTGGTCGGGGAGGCCGCTCGGATGGGCAACGAACGTCGACGACACCCGCGCGTACAGGCCGAGATTCCGTTCCGCCTGGTGGGCGAGGGGGGGAAGGAGGAGCCCTTCGACCTCGTGGACCTCTCCGAGGCGGGGGCCCGGATCACCTGCGACCGGCCGATCACGGCGATGACCCGCATCCGGGTGGCCATGGTCCTCCCCGGCCCCCCCCTCGGTCGCGGGGAGGCACCGGTCACGGTGGATACGACCGGCGTGGTGGTGTGGAGCCATCGCGTCGAGGGCGGCCGCTACGACACCGGCGTCTTCTTCTCCGAGTTGGAGGACGGGCAGCGCGAGATCCTCCAGACCTTCGTCGACGCCAAGCGCTGACGGCGGGGGAGCCGCGTTGGAACAGGAGGCCTCCTCGCAGGGTGGCGCATTCGTCCATCCCTCCGCCGTGGTCGATCCGGGCGCGGTGCTCGAAGAGGGCGTCCGCGTCTGGCATCACGTGCACGTCTCGGCGGGTGCCCGCATCGGCCCGGGGAGCGTCCTCGGCCAGGGCGTGTACGTGGGGCCGGGGGTCACGATCGGCCGGGATTGCCACCTCCAGAACCACGTGTCGGTCTACGAGGGCGTCACGCTCGCCGACGAGGTGTTCGTCGGGCCGAGCGCGGTGTTCACCAACGTGCGCAACCCTCGCGCGCACGTGTCGCGCCGCGGCGAGTTCCGGACGACGACGGTCCGGCGGCGCGCCACCATCGGTGCGAACGCCACGATCGTCTGCGGCGTCACGATCGGGGAGCGCGCGTTCGTCGGCGCGGGCGCCGTGGTGACGCGCGACGTGCTTCGCGGCGCCCTCGTCCTCGGTACGCCGGCCCGCCCCTCCGGCTGGGTCTGCGAGTGCGGCGAGGTGCTCCACGGCGCGGGTCCCGTCCGGACGTGCGACCGCTGCGACGCCCGCTGGCGCGAAGGCCGGGAAGGGCTCGAGCCCGCGGAGCCGACCGCGTGAAGGACGACCTCCTCTGCGCCATCGTCACCCTCGCCGGCCTCTGCGTCGGCTCCTTCCTGAACGTGGTGATCTGGCGCCTTCCCCGCGGCGAGAACCTCTCCAAGCCGCGCTCCCACTGCCCGGGCTGCGGGCGGATGATCGCCTGGTACGACAACCTGCCGGTCCTCTCGTGGATCGTGCTTCGTGCGCGCTGCCGCCACTGCAAGACGCGGATCGCCGTCCGCTACCCGATCGTGGAACTCCTGACCGGGGCTCTCTACGCGCTCTGCTGGTTGCACTGGCCGGGGCGACCCGCGACGGCCCTCCTCGCCGGCACCTTCCTCGCCGCGCTCGTCGCGACCTCGTTCATCGACTGGGACCACAAGATCATCCCGGACGCGATCACCAAGCCCGGCATCTTCCTCGCGATCCTGCTCGCCCCGCTGCTCGCGCTCCACACGGTCGCCTGGGTGCCCTCGCTCGGCATCGTGCCGAACGCCTGGCTCCACGCCCTCGCCGGAGCGGCGGCCGGCGCCGTCGTGATCCTGCTCATCCGCTGGATCGGCGGCTGGATCACCCGCAAGGAGGCGATGGGCCTCGGCGACGTCAAGCTTCTCGCCTTCGTCGGTGCGGTCGTGGGACCCCTGGACGCGCTCTACGCCCTCGTCGCCGCCTCGCTCGCGGGCTCGATCTTCGGGATCGCGCGGTTGCTGTGGGCGCGGCGACGGCCCCTTCGCTTCGAGATCCACATCGAAGCGGGCGGCGAGATCCTCACCTTCGACCGCGCCCGCATCAAGGACGACCGGATCATCCCGCCGCCAGGCCCGGGCGAGCCGCCCCCCGGGGGCCCCGGGAAGGCGCGCATGGTGCTGCCCGCCGCCGGCATCCTCGAAGACGAGGACGCCACCGTGAAGGTCAGGGGCACGATCGAGCGCGAGGACGGCGCCTGGCACCTCCGCGTCACGAAGGCCTCCGAGCAGGACCGCGAACGCCTCGACCTCTTCGCCGCCTCGCTCCGCTACGTCCCCTTCGGCCCCTTCCTCGCCGTGGGCGGGGCCGTGATGCTCCTCGCGGCGGGCCCCGTACACTGGTTCGTGACCGAGGGCTGGCCGGCGTTCGCGCGCTCGCTCGCGAAGTAGCCGCTCGGACCGGCCACCCGGCAGGCCGCGGGGAAGAACGCATGACGATCCGGTGCCCCGCGAGGGCCATCGCCGCCGCGGGGCTCGTCCTGCTCGCGGCGTGCGGGGAACGCTCGCCGGCCGCTCCCCCCACCTCCCGCCTCCACGGGCGCGTGACGAGGGGCGGGAAGGGGTCGATCGCCCGCGTCCGCGTGCACCGCTTCCTCGCCGTGGACCGCGACGACCCCTTCGCGGCCTTCCGCGACGCGGGGCACCTCGAACGGTTCCTCCGCCCCGCCGCCGCGACGACCCCGGCGGTGGCGGAAGCGACCTCGGAGGAGGACGGCCGCTACGCCGTCGAGGGCCTCACGCCCGGCCTCTACGATCTCCTCGCCTCGGACGAGAGCGGCGCCACGGCCGTCGTTCCCTTCGTGGTGCCCGCCGGCGGGCTCGACACGCCGTTCTTCGTCGCGCTCCCCGAGACGCACCGCCGCGTCGAGGGCCGGGCGCTCCGCGCCGACGGGACGCCGTTCCAGGGTTGGGTGGAGCTTCGCGAGGGACGGGGCGAGTGGGCCCGGCTCTGGATCGCCGCGGGCTTCCGCGCGAGGCGGACCGACGCCGAGGGCCGCTTCGCCTTCGACGGCGTGGGCGAGGGGCTCCTCTCGCTGAGCCTCGTGGATCCGGGGCGGCTCCTCTACGAGCGCCGCCTCGTGGAGGTCCCGGCCGACGGCGGGCTGGTCCTCCGGCTGCCCGCGGAGGAGCACCGCGTCGCGGGGCGCGTCCTCGCCGACGAGAGCGGCGAGGACCTTCCCGGCGCGTGGGGCGTCGCGGAGTGGCGCACCGACGCGGACGCCCTCCACCGCCGTTTCGAGGCGGACGCCGAAGGCCGGTTCGCGGTGGGCGTGCCCGAAGCGGGTGGGCGTCTCCTCGTGTGGGCTCCCGGACGCGGGTCCACCAGGGTCGAGGTTGCGGCGGAGGCCACGGGCCCCCTGGAGGTCCGCCTCGACCGGACGGCATCGATTCGGGGCCGCGTCATCGAGGGCACCACCGGCCGCCCGGCGGCCGGGGCACGGGTCTACGCGACGGTGCCCCGCCGGGTTCCCGCCGGCGATCCGCCGCTCCCGACCGTCACGACGGCGGACGACGACGGGCGGTTCGTCTTCGACACCCTGCCGCCGCGCTCCTACCGGCTGGCGATCGGGGGCGGCGGATGGGTCGGTCGTTGGACGACCGCCTCGTACGCGCCGATGCTGTTTGCGCCCGACCTGTACGCGCTGGAGGGCGGCGGGATCCGGGAGGTGCGGGTCGAGGCCACGGCGGCGGGGTCCATCCGGGGCCGGGTCCACGAGGACCGCGGTCGGGGCGTCGGCGGCGCGCTCGTCGTGAGTGCGCAGGGGCCGATCCAGGGGGGAGCGGCGTGGAGAGCCCTCGCGCTGTTCGCCCGCCCTCTCGCCGTCACGGACGCCCGGGGGCGCTTCACGCTCCTCGATCTCGCGCCCACGGAACGGACGGGAGTCGGCGTGGTGCCGCCCGACGGCACCTGGGTCTCCGAGGACGGGATCCCCGTGTTCGCGGGCCGCGAGACCGTCCGAAACGTCCTCCTCCCGCGCCGGAATTCGGCAGACGTCTACGTGATGGCTCCCGAGGGGCCGGTGATCGGCGCCCGGGTCGGCGTCGCCCACCGGGGGTTCCTGGACGCCCCGCCCTTCTGGACGACCGACGCCGAGGGCCTCGCCCACGTAGGCCCCGTCCCACCCCGCCACTGGAAAGCGGAGGCCGACGCGCCGGGCTACGTCCAGGACGCGCTCCCGACCATGCCGGGGGGCGAGACGACGGCCTACCGGTCGGACGGCAGCATCCGCGCGACGCGCGTCGATCTCGTTCCGCTCGTCACGCTCCGCGGCGTCGTGCACGGTCCGGAGGGGGCGCCGCTCGATCGCGCCATCGTGTCGCTCGCCGACGGGCGCCTCTTCCGGCGGCCCCCCTTCTCCGCGCGCGTCCAGCCCGACGGGCGCTTCTCGCTCGCGGTGCCCGACGACGCCCGGGGTTGGGTGGAGGCCAGGCTCACGTGGAGAGGTGCTCCCTACGACGCCCAGGGCGAGGCGCTCGAGTGGGGGGCCCGAGGCGACCGCGTCCCCCATCCGGACCTCACGCTCAGGGTCCGGGGGGCCGGTGGGGTCATCGAGGAGGACACCTCGCCCTCGCCCACGCTGCGATTGCACGTGACCGACGCGGGAGGCGCGCCGCTCGCGGAGGGATTCGCCGCCGCGTACGCCTTCGGGCGGAGGAACCACCGGTGGGACGTGGACTCCACGCGGGTGGAGGAGGGGAAGGCGACGCTCGAGCGGCGCCCGACGACGGATCCCGTCTGGGTGGTCGTCGCCCCGCCGCGCGGCTCGCCCCTCGCGCCGGCCGTCTTCGGCCCCCTCGGCGAGGAGGAATCCACGCGGGAGGTGGTGCTGCGGCCGGGGGAGCGCATCACGGGGCGCGTCCTCGGGCCCGAGGGGCGGGGGCTGAGGGGGCTCCGGGTGGCGGCGACGCGGGCGGTGGCGGCGGGGCGCGTCCTGCCCGTCGCCGCCGCCCGGACCGACGCCGAGGGGCGCTTCGACCTCGGCGCCTTCGCGCCCGCGACCTACCGCCTCTCCTTCCCGCTGCCGGGAGAGCTCTTCGAGGAGCCGCCGCCGCGGGACGTCGAGCCGGGCGTCGCGCCCGTCGTGATCCACGCGCGCATGCACTGACCCGGCCGGCGCGTCGCTCGAAGGGGCGGCGGCGACAGCCCTCCCCTCCAAGGCGCCGCCCCCCCGACGGGCGGGGCGCCAACACTTCGTGAACCGATCGAGGGACGACGGCGGATCCACGCGTCGGGCGCGCTGTCGGTGGGTCGCGGTACACCGGGGCGCGTCGTGGAGCCGGGTTCGGACGATCGGCCGCGTGGCCATTGGTCGGGAGGCAATCGCCTTTTCGCCCCAAGATATTGTATTTCCCCCTTGACGGCGTACGGGGGGCGGGTTGCAATCCGACGTGGTGCTCGACGTGTCGTGGGAGGCGCCGATCCGCGTGGTTCGGCCGTACCGGCGCGCAGACCGCCTGACCCGGAACGGACCGGGCACCGCGACACGAGGGAGGTGCGCATGCGATTGGATCGTGGGACGAAGTGGGGTTCCGTGGCGGTGGCGGTCGTCGCGTTCGTGGCCGCCGGCTGCGCGAGCCGCAACATCGCCAAGGACCGGGTACGACTCGTCGAGGCGGAGGCCATCGACGCGCGGCAGCGAGCCAGTGTCGCGGAGCAGGAAACCCGGGACGCGCAACTGAGGGCCGACCAGGTCACGGCGCAACACCAGGAGACGAGCGCACAGCTCCAGCAGAAGGAGCAGCAGGTCCTCGCGCTCACCGCCGAGGCGACCGCGGGTCGTCAGGCGCAGATGGCCCTTGCTCGGCAGACCGACAACGCCCGGCGTCAGACCTCCGAGCTCCAGCAACTGCAGGAGCACGTCAGCCAGTTGAGCGAGATCGTCGCCCAGTACCGCAAGCAGTACGCGGACCAGGCGCAGAACAAGCCGAGCCAGGATTACGTGACCAGCGAGAGCCTCGACGCGTTCCGCCAGGATCTCACGTCGCGCCTCCGCGCGAACGGGATCAACCTCCCGGTCGAAACACGGACGCTCGCTTCCGGCGAGCAGCGGGTCGCGGTCGTCCTGCGCGGCGCGTTCCCCGCCGGCAAGCACTCCCTCGCCCACGACATGGATGCCGTCAAGGCCGTCGTGTGGCTCGGCGAGCTCATCTCCCGCGACTACCGCGGCAGCCGGGTGCGCATCGAGGGCCACACCGACAGCGACCCGCTTCGCAAGAGCCGGGACCGCTACCGCGACAACTACGAACTCAGCCTGAAGCGCGCCGAGTCGGTCCAGGATCTCTTGACCAAGGCCGGCGTCCCCGGCGGGCAGATCGAGACCGTCGGGCGGGGTCCGGACGACCCCATCGAGTCCGAGAACACGAAGCGCGGCAAGGAAGTGAACCGCCGGGTCGAGATCTACATCCAACCGGCTGTCTAGCGATCCGAGGAGGGAGATGAGGATGGACAGCAAGAAGCTCTTCGCCGTCGCGATCGTCGCGGCGCTACTCGTCGGCGGACTCGCGGGATGCCGCAGCCGCCGCCCCGCGGCCCCGTCCAACCCGCAGGCCGCGCAGCCCGCCCCGCAGACCGTCTATCCGTCCTACGGCCCCAGCCAGGGGCCTTCGAGCACCGCCCGCATCCCGCCGCCGCCGAACGCGCCGGACGACTGGACGTCGGGCGGTTCCTCGTCGATGGCCGTCCCACCCGCGCCGGTGCCCGAACCGTACTTGTCGGGTTCGCCCGACGGCATGGGGGAGGCGGATCCCTTCCCGTCGGCCCGGGTGGCCCCGGCGGGCGGCGGCGCGGTCGTTCGCACCGACCCCACGCCGGTGATCCACGACAGCGCTCGTAGCTCCGCCCTGCTCGACAACCAGATCGAAACCCTGAAGGGCCGGATCGCCGACATCGAGGACGACCTGCGCGCCCCCGAGCCGGCCGTCGAGCCGCAGGGCGGGGGCGGGGCCGACGGACGCGCCGCGGCCCTGGCCCAGCAGCTCCGGAACCGGATCTCCAGCGAGGTCGTCCAGAACGGCAACGTGGTGGTGGTCCGCCTGGAGGACGCCTTCCGGAGCGGGTCCGATCAGCTCAAGAAGGACCCCGCGCTGGTCGCGACGCTGCTGCACACGGCCGAGGCCCTCCAATCGGCCGGGGCTCGTGCCGTCCTCGTGGTCGGCCACACCGACGCCGACCCCATCAAGAAGTCGAAGTGGTCCAGCAACAAGGCGCTCTCCGAGGCCCGGGCTCAGCGCGTGGCCGCCGAGTTGTCCCGCCGCGGCGTGCCGGCCGGCGCCCTCGAGGTCGTCGGGGAGGGGGCGAGCCAGCCTCTCGTCCCGCACGAGCGGACGAAGGCCGACAAGGCCCGAAACCGCCGCGTGGAGGTCCACGTCCAGTTCTAACGCAAGGCCTGCCAAGGGCTTGCGACCACTCACCACCGCACTTCCCCGGAGGGGGGACGGCTCGGCCGTCCCCCCTCTCTTCGTGTGTGCCCTCGGCGAAGGGCCCGTGGCAACCCCTTCCACACGGGGCGCGCCCACCCCGGTCGGAAGCGCCGAGGGCCGGAGGCGGAGCGGGGGGGCGCGAGCGGCGCCGCGGCCCTGGGCGCCCGTCGAAGGGGCGACCCCGTAGCGGGCCGCGGCGCACCGGAGCCCCGCCGCCGGCCCAGGCCCCGGATTCGATTCCTTCACGTCCTCGCAGGCCGGGGTCAAGCCGCCGGGCCGGTCCCGTCGATACAGCGACCAGCCGCGGTCGCGTCCGGGCCTCGGGCCGGGACAGAGCGAGAGGTAAGGGAACCATGGCCAGCATTCCGATCGAGGAACTCCTCCAGACCCTGGTGGACAACGGGGGGAGCGATCTGCACATCTCCGCCGGCACGCCGCCGAAGATCCGGGTGGACGGCGAGCTGCTCGACACGGAGTACGCCCCCCTCAAGCCCGACGACACGAAGGCGCTGGTCTACTCCTTCCTGACCGGCGATCAGATCGCGCGGTTCGAGAAGGACTTCGAGATCGACCTGTCGTTCGGCGTGGAGGGGATGGGGCGCTTCCGTGTCAACGTCTTCTACCAGCGGGGCACGGTGGCCGCGGTCCTGAGGGTCATCCCGTTCCACGTGAAGGGGTTCGACGAACTCGGCCTCCCGCGGAAGATCTGCGAGGAGGTCGCCGCCCTCCCGCGCGGCCTCGTCCTCTTCACCGGCGCGACGGGAAGCGGCAAGTCCACGTCGCTCGCCGCGATGCTCGACCACGTCAACAACACGCGCTGCGGGCACGTCGTCACGGTCGAGGATCCGATCGAGTTCCTCCACCGGAACAAGAACTGCCTGTTCAACCAGCGCGAGATGGGCTCCGACACCAAGTCCTTCGAGCGCGCACTCCGAAGCGCCCTCCGCCAGGACCCCGACGTCGTCCTCGTCGGCGAGATGCGCGACATGGAGACCATCGAGGCGGCGCTGACCATCGCCGAAACCGGGCACCTGACGTTCGGCACCCTGCACACGAGCGACGCGGTCCAGTCCATCAACCGCATGGTGGACGTCTTCCCCTCGCACCAGCAGCAGCAGGTACGCACGCAGCTTTCCTTCGTCCTGCAGGCGGTCTTCTGCCAGCAGTTGCTCCCGATGTCCCGCGGCACCGGCCGCACGCTGGCGCTGGAGATCCTGGTGGCGAATTCCGCCGTCCGGGCCCTCATCCGCGACGACAAGGCGCACCAGATCTACAGCATCATCCAGACCGGTGGCCGGCGTGGCATGCAGACGATGAACCACTCGCTCGGTGAGCTGGTGCGGCGGAACACGATCACGCTGGAGACACGCCCTCATGCACTCGAGCGACGTGGAGGACCTGAAGCGGATCCTGGGCCGCGCCTAGGGGAGAGGGAGGGAGACGGAGCGATGGTCAGCTTCAACCGACGGATCGTCCGGATTCTGGAGGAAGGCGGGCACGTCGAGCAGGACGTGCTCACCGAAGCCAGCAAGGTCGCCCGCCGGCAGGACCAGTCGGTCACGGACTACCTCATCGAGAAGGGGATCCTCTCCGAGGGGCAGATCCTGGGCATCCTCTCCCGCCACCTGGGCTACCCGCCCGTGGACCTCGCACGGACCCGCCCGCAGTCCGACATCACCGACGACGTGAGCGCGGAGCTGGCCGTGAAGACGGGGTGCCTGCCGCTCGCGAAGGTCGGCAACACCCTGACCATCGCCGTCGCGAACCCCTTCGACGTCGTCAAGCAGGACGACCTGAGGATCGAGCTGGGTTGCGAGCTCCGTTTGGCGCTCGCGCTCGACCACCAGATCGACGCCGCCCGGCGCGCCCTCTACGACAGCGGCGGCCAGAACCTCAACGACCTCCTGAGCGACAACCCCAACGACCCCGACATGAAGGTCAAGGAGGGGCACCGGAGGACGAGGTCGTCGATCTCGCCGATGCCACCCAGGACGAGGGGGGCGCCCCCGTCATCAAGCTGGTCAACCTGATCATCTACAACGCGATCAAGGCGAAGGCGTCCGACATCCACGTCGAGCCGCTACGAGAAGCGGGTGGTCGTCCGCTACCGCGTGCGACGGCGCGCTCCATGCCGCGATCGAGCCGCCCAAGCGCTACCAGAACGCGATCACCAGCCGCCTCAAGATCATGGCGGACCTCGACATCGCCGAGAAGCGCAAGCCCCAGGACGGGAAGTTCCAGGTGAAGGCGGAGGGTCGGCAAATCGACTTCCGCGTGTCCACGCTTCCCACGCTCCACGGCGAGAAGGTCGTGCTCCGCATCCTGGACGCGTCGAACCTCACGCTGGCGCTGGACGGCCTGGGCTTCGAGAAGCAGCGCCCTCAACGACTTCCGCCACGCCGTCGAGTCGCCCTACGGGATGCTCCTCGTCACGGGCCCCACCGGCTCGGGAAAGACCACGACGCTCTACAGCGCGGTCAAGGAGATCATGTCGCCCGAGGAGAACTTCGTGACCGTCGAGGATCCCGTCGAGTACCAGGTCGAGGGCATCAACCAGGTGCAGGTCAACCCCAAGAGCGGCCTGACCTTCTCCGCGGCGCTTCGGTCCATCCTGCGCCAGGACCCGGACGTGGTGATGGTCGGCGAGATCCGCGACACGGAGACGATCGAGATCGCCATCAAGGCGGCCCTCACCGGCCACCTCGTGCTCTCCACCCTGCACACGAACGACGCGGCGAGCACCCTCACCCGCATGATGGACATGGGCGTGGACCCCTTCATGGTCGCCTCCGCGACGCTGCTCGTCTCGGCCCAGCGCCTCATGCGGAAGCTCTGCGATCACTGCCGCGAGGAGATCAAGGACGCCCCGATCGCGCGCCTCCGCGAGGTCGGCTACTCCGAGGCCGACATCGAGAAGGGCATCACGCTCTTCCAGGCGCGCGGGTGCGCGCGCTGCTCGCAGGGATACTCGGGACGGTTCGCCATCCTCGAGACCCTGCCGCTCCACGAGTCGATCAAGCGGATGATCGTGCAGGGGCACTCCGCCGTCGAGATCCGCAACGCCGCCATCGAGGACGGGATGATCACGCTTCGAAGGGCGGCCCTCCTGAACGCCATGCGCGGGAAGACGTCCATCGAGGAGGTCCTCCGCGTGACCCTCAGCGACCATCGCCGCGAGATCCAACTCGGCGAGGAGAGCACGTAGTCCGAGCCATTCCCCAGGGAGTCGGGAGAAGCCATGCCGACCTTCAAGTACAGCGCCGTAGGGACCGGACGGACGGACCGTCCGCGGCTCTCTCGATGCGGGCGACCGGAACCAACTGGTCGAGGAGTTGAACCGCCGCAACCTGACGCCCATCCAGGTCGACGCCCGTTCCGGGGGAAGCGGACGCCTGAAGAGCGCCCCCCGGGCCGCGCGGAAGGCCGGAGGCGCGGTGGCGGCGAAGAAGAAGGGCGGATGGCTCAGCGGCGACATCGGGGGGACCGAAGCCCGGCGTCCGCAAGCAGGAGGAGGTCGTCCTCTTCACGCGGCAGCTCAGCACGATGATCTCGGCCGGCATTCCGCTGCTGGAGTGCCTGGAGATCCTCGAGGAACAGGCGCAGTCGAGGAACTTCGCGATGCTCCTCGACGAGGTGATCGAGGGCGTGCGCGGCGGCGAGGACCTGAGCTCGTCGATCGACAAGTACCCCAAGGTCTTCTCCGAGGTCTACGTCAGCATGGTGCGGGCGGGCGAGGCGTCGGGCCAGATCGACGAGATCCTCGTCCGGCTCGCGGAGTACCTGGAGGCGAGCCAGCGGCTGAAGCGCGACATCAAGAGCGCGATGACCTACCCCGTCGTCTCGATGACGCTCATCCTGGGCATCACGGCGTTCCTGATGCTCGCGATCGTGCCCAAGTTCAAGGACGTCTTCGCCTCGCTCGACATCGAGTTGCCGAAGCTCACCGCCGGCATCCTGGCGGCCTCCGACTTCAGTCGCGCGAACTGGGACAAGATGCTGGTCGGGGTGGTGGTCGCGTTCCTCCTGCTGAAGGTCTACAAGCGGACCGAGCGGGGCCGTTGGCAGTGGGACTGGCTGATGCTCCACACGCCCATCTTCGGTCCCCTCTTCCAGAAGGTCGGCCTCAGCCGCTTCTCGAAGACGTTCGCCACGATGCTGAAGTCCGGCGTGCCGATCCTCGGGAGCCTGGAGATCGTCGCCGAGACCTCGGGCAACCGGATCATCTCCGACGCGGTGCTCGCGGCGCGCGAGAACGTCCGCCAGGGCGAGAACCTCGCCGAGCCGCTCGCCGAGAGCCAGGTCTTCCCCCCGATGGTCACGCGCATGGTCAGCATCGGCGAGAAGTCCGGTTCTCTCGAGATGCTGCTCGAGAAGATCTCGGAGTTCTACGACGAGCAGGTGCGCGCGACGGTGAAGCAGCTCACCAGCCTGATCGAGCCGATCATGATCGCCTTCATGGGTCTGCTCGTGGGAACCATCGTCCTGGCCGTCTTCCTGCCCATCTTCGAACTGCAGAAGCAACTGGCCGCCCGGTAGACTCCGGCCGTGAGCTGGAGGAAGCGCCACCCCGTCCTCTCCCGCGCCGTGCTGTACACGGTCGGGGCCCTCGTGGTGGCGGGGATCGTCGTGGCCCTCCGGACGCGCCAACGCGTCGATGCCCAGGATCGCCTCGACTACCTGACGGCCCGGCTCGGGAGCCTCGACGTGGTCCTGGCGACGGGCGAGGGCCCCGCCGAGGTGCTCCGGGTCCTCGACGACGAGTTCTCGGGCGGCGACCTGCCCCCGGCGCTGCGCCAATGGGCCCTGCGCCTGAGGGCCCAGGCGCTGGCCCGGTCGGACCGGATCGACGACGCGCTCGGGGTGCTGGAGGAGGCCCGGGCGGTCGCGGTGGATCCCGTGGCCGACGGGGCCCTCGCGGTCGAGACCGCCGAGATCCTGGGGCTCGCCGATCGGGCGGCGGAGGGGCTCTCGCTCCTCCGCGCCGAGTCCGCCTTCGGGAGTCCCGTGCTGGAGTTGAGGCGGCGTCAGGTCGAGGCCTACCTCCTGGCGGCGCAGGACGACGAGGCCGCGGCGGCGGAGGTGCTGGAAAGGGCCCTGGGGCGCCTGCCGCGGCCCGTCCCGACCGCCGAGGAGGTCGTGATCGGGGGTAGTCCGCAGGCCCTCCCCGTCGTGGTCCGCCTCGCGACCGAGCAGCTCGCGGGGCTGGGCGGCGGCGGACCTGCCCCCTGGCGACGCCTCGCGGCGCTCCTCCCCGACGACCCCGACGCCCTCGCGCTCGCCGCCCGCCGCCTGCGCGACCTGGGCCTCGGCGACGAGGCCGAGACCCTCGCCCGCCGCGCCGAGGCGGCCCGCTCCCCGGCCCGCTGACGTTCCGCGGCCTCCCCGCCTTCGTAGGCGCTTGTTCGGGTGCGGATCCGAAAAATCGTGAGGAGACGCTTCAGACGCGCGAGGCCCCGGGTCGATAGAGGCGCCGGAGTCGAGGGTCTCACCCACCCTCGGCTCTGAGACCGGGTCCGCCACGGTGGCGGGACCGCGGGTTCCGGCGGCTTCCTCGGCCCGGGAAGTCGCGACGGGCCCCGGCGTCGCGAAGACGCCGCCCCGGCTCTCTGGACGGGCCAATCGACTCGTAGACCCCAGAGGGAGTTCAAACCGACATGTCCCGCAAGCAGCGTGGTTTTACCCTGATCGAGCTGATGATCGTGATCGCGATCATCGCGATCATCGCCGCGATCGCCATCCCGAACCTTCTCGCCGCGCGCCTGGCCGCGAACGAGACGGCCGCGATCGCGACCCTTCGCAACATCGTCTCCTCCCAGGCCCAGTTCCAGCAGGGCGGGAAGATCGACGACAGACACCGACGGCACCGGCGAGTATGGCGGCTTCATCGAGCTTTCCGGCGCGGAGTCCCCGCGCTGGACCGCCCTCCACGGCGCCGGCAACCCGCTCGTTCCGCCGGTCCTCTCCAGCGCCTTCCAGATCCTGACGGCCAACGGTGAAGTCACCCGCTCGGGCTACTTCTTCCGCATGTGCCTGCCCGGACGGCGGCTGCGGACGGGTCGGGCGTCGGCGAGCCGCAGGCAGGTCTCGCAGCCAACGCGACGGACTCGGACCTCGCCGAAACGACCTGGTGCGCCTACGCGTGGCCGGTCAACTACAACCAGAGCGGCAACCGCACGTTCTTCGTGAACCAGGCCGGCGACGTCCTCCAGACGGAAGCGGACACTCGGCGCGGCCAACTTCTACAGCGGCACCGCCGGGTCCGACCCTCGACGCGGCCTTTACCGCCGCCGGCGACATCACGGGCTCGACCGCGGTCAACGCCGCGGGCAACGACGGCAACACCTGGCGCCAGGCCTAGTCCTGACCTTGATTCCACGGCCCTCCACGGAGGGCCCCTGGAAGGCCGCGACCTCCGGGTCGCGGCCTTTCGCTTTTTCGGGGGGCCCCGGGGCGTGACCACCGAGGCCCCTCGCGCGATGGAGGGGCGTGGACGGAGCGATACGCCTCGCCCGGCTCGCCCTTGCCCTGGCTCCGGGGCTCGGCCCCCGCCTGGCCGCGCACCTCGTGGAGGCGCTCGGCGGGGTCGAGCCGGTCCTCGCCGCCTCCGCGAGCACGTTCGCGAAGCTGCTCGGCGCCCGTCGCGGACCCGAGATCCGGCGGGCGCTGGACGGGGTGAAGCCCAGGAGGGTCCTCGCCGCCGCGCGGGCGCTGGAACAGCGGGTGCTGGTGCCGGGAGACCGTGCGTGGCCGGCCCGCCGCCTCGAGGCCCTCGTGGACCCGCCGATGGCGCTGTTCCTCCGGGGCCGGCTTCCCCCCGCCGCCGCGCGGACCGTGGGCGTCGTCGGGACGCGGGAGGCGGGCCCCTACGGGCGCCGCCACGCCCGGCAACTTGCCCGCACGCTCGCGGCGCGCGGCGTCTGGATCGTGAGCGGCTTCGCGATGGGGATCGACGGCGAGGCCCACCGCGGGGCGTTGGTCGAGGCGGGCGGCGGAACCCTCGCCGTGCTCGGCTGCGGCGTGGACGTCACCTACCCCGCCGAGCACGCGCTGCTCGGGGAGGACATCGTGAAGCACGGCGGGCTCCTCTCCGAGCACCCGCCGGGGACGCGCCCGCAGAAGGGCCACTTCCCGCGAAGGAACCGCCTCGTCGCCGCCCTCTCGGAGGTGGTGGTGGTGATCGAGGCGCCGGCCCGGAGCGGCGCGCTGGTCACGGCCCAACTCGCCGTGGACATGGGGCGCGAGGTTCTCGCGCTCCCGGGGCCCGTCGGCGGCAGCTTCCGCGGCTCGCACCGCCTCCTGCGGCAGGGCGTCGCCGGGGTGTGCGAGGGCCCGGCCGACGTGTTCGAAGCCCTCGGCGTGGACGCGGGCGCGCGGGCCGACGAGACGAGGAACGAACGCCGTCCCGAGGACGGCACGGGCCTCGCCGTCTTCGCGGCCGTCGAGGAGAACGAGGCGGTCGGCGTCGCCGAACTCTGTCGGCGCACGGGCCGCGACGCCGGCGAGGTGGCCGCCGCGATCGCGAGGCTCGAGATCGACGGCTTCCTCGCCCGCGTCCCCGGCCTGGGCGTCCGCCGGCTGTGACGGGTGCGCCTCCGACGTTCTCCCGCGTCGCGTCAGCGGGAGGGCGGCGGCGGGGGCGCGGGAACGACCGGTCGGGTGGACGGGGCCGGGGCGGGGAGGACCGGTCCGGTCGTCGGGGACGGCGCGGGAGCGGGGAGGACGGGGCCGGAGGTCATCGGGACGGGCTCGCGGGGGGACGCCGTGGGGAGGTGGCCGACCTCGCCGGTGACGGGCCAGCCGCGCGCCTGGCGGAGCGCCTCCCACCACCGGGCCCAGGATTGCGCGCTCGTTCCCAGGGTCTCGAGCTCGTCCTCGGTCAACTCCCGTCCCCGCAGGCGTCCGCCGAAGCTCAGGAGGATGTCCTTCACGATGGGCTTCGTGTCCTCGGGCACGTTGCCCAGGAGCTTCACGACCTCGGGGAAGCCGCGCGGGTCGCCGAGGGCTTCGAGACTCGCCGCGGCGGCGACGCGGATCCGGACGTACTCGTCCTTCAGGAGCACCATCAAGAGGTCGTAGGCGCCCGTGCCGTGGAGCGAGCCGAGGGCCCTGGCGGTGTGGAGCCGCACCATCGCGTCGCGGTCGGCGACGACGCCCGAGAGGGCGGCGGCGACCTGGCGCAGCGTCGTCTCGTCCACCCCTTGCCCCGAGCGCCAGCGCGCGTCGAGCACGCTCGCGATCGCCAGCGGCGCGTAGCGGCGCGGCTCCGTCGCGCGCGAGCGGGCCGCCTGGAGCACGGGTAGGAGGTCGGTGGACGGATCGGCCCGCAGCTTCAAGGCGATGAGGGCGTTGCCGACCAGCTTGGGGTCCGGCTGGCCGAGCGTCTCGAGCAGCACCCCCGTGGCCTCGGGCCGCGCCGAGAAGCCCAGCGCGCTGACGCAGAGGTACTGGAGCTGGACCCCGCGCCGACCGGCCGCCGCGTCGAGGAAGTCGGGGAAGCCGGCGTCCACCTCCGTACGGATCTGCCCGAAGAGCTCGGCGGCCTGGTCCGTCCGGCCGCTGCCCTGGGCGACGTCCCACTGGGAGATGAGGAGATCCACCTTGTGGAAGCGGAGCGTCGTCGGGTCGGTCGGGTCGCGGGGCGCGGCGCGTCCGGCGTTCGACCCGCCGGGCGTTCCCTTCCGGGGGGCCTGGCGGCAGCCCGCCGCCACGAGGCCCGCGAGGAGGAGCCCCGCCCCCGTGACCATCGTCGCCCACCGTCGTCCTGCCGTGCCCATGCGTCTCGTCATCTCTCTCCGGCCCGGGCTTGGACCTCCGTCGGGGCCCCGGCCTTCCCGTCGGCTCCCGTCCGCGTCTCCAGGGCCCGGCGGAAGGCCGACGGCACCCGCCGGGGCCGGCCGGAACGGTCCGTCGCGGCCAGTACGGTGAAGCCGGTCGCGAGGAGCTCCTCCCCCCGGAAGACCTCGTACTCGAACCGCAGGCGAACGGGCCGCAGCTTCGCCAGGTGGGTGCGGACACGGACGAGGTCGTCGTATCCGGCGGGCTTGAGGTGCCGGACCCCCGTCTCCACGACCATCAGCAGGGTGCCCTGGTCCTCCAGGTGCCGGTAGGTGCCCCCGAGCGCCCGCAGGAACTCCGTCCGCCCCTGCTCGAACCACACCAGGTAGTTCGCGTGGTAGGCCACGCCCATGCGGTCCACCTCGCCGTAGCGCACGCGGAGGCTCGTCTCGTGGGCGCGGGCGGACTCGGACATGGGCGGCGATTATCGGTCGGGGGGGGCACGCGGGCCCGATAATCTGCCCCCGTGATGGACGAGTCCCCCGCCCGCAGCGACATCCCCCCGCTCGCGCCGCGGGCGAGGTCGCCCTACGCCGCGGCGCTCCTGGGGTGGTTCGTCCCGGGCCTGGGGCAGGCCTACACGGGCCGCGGCGCCAAGGGGGCCCTGTTCTTCGTCGCCGTGGTGGGGACCTTCTTCCTCGGTTGGATCCTCACGGACTACTCCGCCGTCGATCCCCAGGACTACCCCCTCGACTTCGCCGCCGAGGTCCTCGCCGGCGGCCCGACGCTGGTGGCCTACGAGTCCTCCCGCACCCACGTCCTGGACCACCGTCCCCGCTGGCTGGACGTCGGTCGCCTCTACGTGCTGGTGGCGGGGTTGCTGAACCTCGTCGCCGCCGCCGACGCGGTGGGGGAGGCGATCGCCCGTACCCGTCAGGCGTTGGCCTGCGAGGAGGAGAAGCGACGGAGAGCCGAACGCCGCGCCCGGGAGGAGGCCGAGGCGGCCACCCGGGAGCCGGCGGAGCCGCCCGGCGGCGACGGCCCCTTTCTCCCCGGGGCCGCGATCCCCGAGGGCTCCGAGGACGCGGGGGCCCCGGCCGGACCTTCCGACGATTCCGGCGACGGCGACCGGTCCCACCCGTGGGAGGCGGCGCCCGACCGATGACCCTCCTCGACCTCGTCTGGCTCCCGCCCCTGATGCTCGCGATCGCGTGCGTGGTGGGCGGCGTGGGGCGCGCGCGGGGCGAGGTCGCGCCCGCGGTCAAGAGCGCCTTCGTCACGCTGACCCTCGCCGTCGTGGCGGTCGGCGTGGTCGTGCGGGTGATCGTCGCCTTCCTCGTGTAGCCGCTCGGGGCGCGCAGGGTCGATCGCCGCGGGCTACAGCAGCCCTATCGGATCCACGTCCCAGATCTCCTCCACGCCGCGGCGCGGACGCGGGGCCTCGCGGAGCGCCGCCAGCGCCCGGGCGACCTCGCGGTGGCTCGGCGCCTTCACGAGGAGGTGGCGGCGGTGGAGCCCCTGGACGCGCGCGATCCCCGGCTCGGCCGGGCCGAGCACCGGAGCCCGACCGGCCAGCGCCCGGCGGAGCCGCTCTCCCGTCGCCGCGGCCCGCTCCTCGACGGGCGGCGTCGCCGGCCCGCGCACGACGACGCGCAGGAGCCGGGAGAACGGCGGGTAGCCGTGCTCCTTGCGGTCGTCGAGCTCCGCCTCGGCGAAGCCCTCGTAGTCGTGGTCGGCAGCGCGGCGGATCGCGGCGTGGTCGGGCATGAGCGTCTGCACGACGACCCGGCCGGCCGCGTCGCCCCGTCCCGCGCGGCCGGCGACCTGCGCGACGAGGGCGAACGTCCGCTCGGCGCTGCGGAAGTCGGGCAGCACGAGCGAGGTGTCGGCGGAGACGATCCCCACCAGCGTCACGTGGGGGAAGTGGAGGCCCTTCGCGATCATCTGCGTCCCGACCAGGATGTCGATCTCCTGACGGTCGAAGCGGCCCAGGACGTCCTCGTACGCCTCGCGCGTGGCCATGGTGTCGGAGTCCATGCGTGCGACGCGGGCCTCGGGGAAGAGCAGTCCCAGCTCGTCCTCGACGGTCTGCGTGCCGACGCCATGCATCCGCAGCATGGGGAGCGCGCAGTCGGGGCACGCCTGCGGCGGCCGCCGTTCGTGGCCGCAGAGGTGGCAGAGGGCGGTCGCGTCGCGCTTGTGGTAGGTGAGCGACACGTCGCAGTGGATGCACTCGAGGACCCAGCCGCAGCGTGGGCAGGCGACGCTCGTCGCGAAGCCGCGGCGGTTCTGGAGCAGGATCACCTGACCGCGGTCCCGGAGCGCCTCGCGGATCCTGACCTCGAGCGTGCGCCCGATGTTGCGGCCGCGCCGCCCGCGCTCCTCGGGCTGGCGCGTGTCCACGATCTGTACCGCGGGGAGGGGGCGGCCGCCCACGCGCTCCGGCAGGCGGAGCAGGGCGTATCGACCCGCCCGGGCGTTGTGCCACGTCTCGAGCGCCGGGGTCGCCGTGCCGAGAAGGATGACCGCGCCGGCCTCCTTCGCGCGCACCATGCCCACGTCGCGGGCGTGGTAGCGCGGCGCGTTCTGCTGCTTGAAGCTCCCCTCGTGCTCCTCGTCCACGACGATCAGGCCGAGGCGCGGCACCGGCGCAAAGACGGCGCTCCGCGGGCCGATCACGACATCGGCCTCGCCGCGGCGGATCCTTCGCCACGCCCGGGCGCGATCCGCCTCGGTCATTGCGGAGTGGAGCACGGCCACGCGTTCGAAGCGGGCGCGGAAGCGCCGCACCGTCTGCGGCGTCAGGGCGATCTCCGGCACCAGCACGATCGCCTGCCGTCCGCCCGCGACGCAGGCGTCGATGGCGCGGAGGTAGACTTCCGTCTTCCCGCTCCCCGTCACGCCCAGGAGCAGGTGGGGCGCGAACGCGCCGGCCTCCAGGGCGAGGCGGAGCGCCGTCACGGCCTCCTCCTGTTCCGGCGTCGGGACGGGCGGCGGCGCCTTCTTCGTCGGCGCGCTCGCGGCGGCCTCGGTCAATTCGTCGGGGGAGGCGTGCTCCTTCTCCAGCCGGACCACCCCCTGTTTCGCGAGGCCGTGGACCGGGCTCGCCGAGCAGCGGGCGCGGCGGCAGAGCTCGACGAGGGGGAAGCCCTCCGGGTGGCGACGCAGCAGCCGGAGGATTCGCGTCCTCGGTCCGGGGGAGGGATCGTCGGGATCCTCGGCGGGGAGGGTCGCGTCGTCCTCCAGGCGCGCGCGGTAGCGCCGCCGACCCCGACCACGCTGACGGACGCCGCGGGGGATCATCGCCGTCAGCGCCTCGCCCAGCGAGGAACCGTAGTAGCGCGCGACGAAGCGGCCCAGCGCGAGGAGCAGCGGGTCCAGCAGGGGCTCCGCGTCGGGAAGGTCCTGCACGTCGAGGACGCGGGCGAGGTCGGGCTTCTCCTGGCGTTCCACCACGAATCCGGTGCGGCGCCGCCTGCGGAACGGCACCACGACGCGGTGACCGGGCTGCGCGCGCGCCTCGAGCGCATCCGGCACGCGGTAGGTGAAGAGCCGGTCCACCGGCACGTCGAGCGCGACCCCGACGTAGATCCCCTTCGCGACATCGGGAAAGAGCAGGTCGCGGGCCGCCGGACGCCGGGTCACCCCCCGAGTCTAGGCCCCCGAGCCGACGACCCCGAGCCCGGGCGATTCGGCCGCGTGCGGGGGAAGGACGCGTCGTCCCGCAGGCCGGGGTTCCCGCAAGCCGCGAGGAGGCACTCGATGGTGGGATCTCCCGAGGGCGCGTGCACGGCGAACTCAGGGTCGTCGCCGACGTCGTACCAGGACAGGACCCACGAGGTGCGACTGCGGACGTGCAGGTGCGTGCAGACCTCGGGCGTCGGACGGGTATCCAGAGCGCCGAGGAACCGCTCGACGAACGCTCGGGGCAGGCGATAGCCGTGCAGGGCCTCCCTCGGAAACACCGTGCCTCGGGGCAGATCCGTCCGCGCCTGCCCGTCCGCAACATGCTCGGCGAGCTGGCGGAGGACCTCGTGCGACATCGCCGACGCTTCGAGCCAGACCTCCCCGCCCGCCGGGACACAGGCCGGCAACGCGCGGAGAAGGGTCGGCGGGTCGGCGGAAAACGTCCTCATGCCCGTCGAGGGTAGCTTCCCGCGCCCGGACCCGCGGGGTCCCCGCGAGTGCCGGCACCGCTCTCGCGGGTCAGGGTCCGGAGACGACGTGGGCCTCCAGCCGGAGCGTCGTCCCGTCCGTGAAGATCGCACCCTCGATCCGTCCACCCTGGAGCGGGGCGAGGAGCCCGCCCGGGAGGACCACGGAGCCGAGGAGGTCCCGCGCGCGCTTCTCGGAGAGGCCGAACGCGGCGACGAGGCGATGGCCTCGGAGCTGCGGAGCCTCCCACGGGGGCTTCGTGCGCTGGCGGCGCGCGAACCGGGCGGCCGCGCGCGTCACGTCGGGGCCGACATAGAGCACCTGGAGCCCCTCGAACGGCTCACGCGAGACCAGGACGGGGGGGAACGGCGCGTCGGAAGCGGGCTCGGCGCGGAGCAGCGCGCCGGCGGGGTCGTCCTCGTCGAGGAGGGCGGCCAAGGGGGCGAGCGCGCCCTCCGGCCCGGCGACGCCCAGCGTCCAGAACGCGGGGTCGTCGGGCGCGGGAGAGGCCCAGGCGAGGAGGCCGGGCCCGTCGCCGCTCGCGAGCGGGGCGCCCGCGACCGCCGCCCCCTCCGGGAACGGGACGCCCGCGGCGGCGAGCGCCCGGACGAGCGCCGCGCGGGCGAGACCCGACGGCACGCGCAGCCAGGCCTCGGCGTCCTCCGGGGGCGCGGGCAACGGGGCCGTGTCGGCCGCCGCGGCCTTCGTCAGCGCGCGCAGGGTCTCGCGCAGCGCCGGGTCGCGGACCTCGAGGTCGGAGCGCACGCGCGCGTCGTCGAAGAACGACCACAGGCGCGCCGTCCCCCATGACTCCCGGATCCTCAGCACGCGCGGTGCGTCCGCGGCGGCCTCGCCCCGCGGCTGGGCGTCCGGCGGCTCGGGCGTGAAGCCGAGCGCGCGGAGGATCCCCGCCCACGGTGCCTCCCGCGGCGCGGCGAGGGCGAAATCCACCAGCGCGGGGACGTTCGCCGCCACGGCCCACGTGGCGCCGAGGTCCTCGGGCCTCAGGCCGTCGCCGCCGAGCGTCCCCACGGCGTCCTCGTCCCAGGCGATGGCCCCCCAGTCGCCGCGGACGCCCAGGTGCATGGGCTGGCGGATCTGCTTGTGTTCCAGGAAGAACGAGGGGTCGTCGAAGCGCGCTCGGATGGCTCCCTTGTCGGCGAGCGGGACGATCAGCATCGACGCGTCGGGCCGGTTGCCCCGGGGGAGGAGGACGAGGAAGAGCGGGCGGTGGCGATCGACCCCCACCCAGTCGGGGATGTTGCGGCTCGTCGCGACGACCTCCGAGGCGGGCCGGGGATCCTCGGGGGAACGGAGGAAGGCCCGGTCCACGGCCGCGACGTCGCGGAAGCGTTGCGTGAGGATCGCGTCCTTCGGGACGACGGTCGCGGCCGTCGGGACGGGGGCGAAGAAGGGGTAGGCCGCGGCGTAGAGGCCCGCCAGGGCCAGGGGCAGCAGGATCCAGACGGCGGGGTAGCGCAGGACGCGGCGCAGCACGGGCGGTTCCTCGCGGGGCGGAGAGGGGGTCCTCCCCGTGGTATGAGGTGGCATGATGCATCGCCTCGCCCCGGCTCGCGAGCGATTCGACGCCATCCTCCTCGATCTGGACGGCACGCTCCTCGACTACGACGCCCGCGTGAGCGTTCGTACCTGGCGCGCCGTGCGTGCGCTGGTGGATGCGGGATTCGAGGTGATGCTCTGCTCCGGACGGAGTCTCGCGGGCTGCCGCAGCATCCATCGCGGACTGGGACTCCCGACGCCGATCGCCGCCTACAACGGGAACTGGATCGGCTTCCCCGGGCAGCGCCCCTGGCGGGTCAGCGCGATCCAGGAGCCCTTCCTCGCCGACATCGAGCGGACGGAGGCCGCCGCGCACTTCTGCTTCCGCCACGAGGGCGAGCGCAAGCACTCCGTGCCCGGCACCCACCGCCACTACGAACGGGTGGCGCGCTGGTACGGCAACGTCGTGCGGGTGCCCCGCCCGGACGGGCTTCCCCGCCACGACCTGATGCGCGTGAGTTGCTTCTTTGGCGGCGAGGCCGAGACGCACGCGGCATGGGACGCGATGGACGCGTCGTCCCGGCGGGCGCTCGCGCTCCAGCAGTACCCCCTGGGACTCTTTCCCGAGTTCGCCGACTCCGAACTGCACCTGGGCGAGATCCAACCGAGGACGCGCGGGAAGGCGCAGGCGCTGGAGTGGCTGGAGAAGGAGCGGGGGATCCTCTCGTCGAGGGTCGTCGCCGTGGGCGACCAACGCAACGACGTCGAGATGCTCGAGGCCGCCGGATTGGCCGTCGCCATGGAGAACGCCGTGGACGAGGTGCAGGCGCTCGCGGACCTCGTGATCGGGCACCACGACGAGGACGGCATCGCCGCGTGGGTGGAGGCCGGCCTGCCGACGCGCGGGAACGGGAACGGCAACGAGGATCGGCGGTGAGGATCGCGATCGCCACGCGGGCTCTTCCCGAGGCGCTGTCCCTCGCCGAGGCGGCGGTTCGCGTCCGGGAAGCCGGCGCGGACCGGCTCGTGCTCGACCTGCCCGGGCCCGTCGCGCCCGGGGCGCGCGAGGACCTTCGCGAGGTGGGGGTGAGGACCGCCGCCGTCGCGCTGCGCGAGGGCGGGGTCGGGCGGGGTGCCGACGCGGCGCTCGAAGCAGGCATCGCCCGCGCGATCCGCGCGGCCCATCGGCTGCGCGCGGAGGCCGTCGTGCTCGGCGGTGCGGGCGGTTTCGACGCGTCGAGGGCGGCGCGAGAGCGCGCGGTGGACGACGCCGCGCGCCGCCTCCACGGGCGCCTCCGCGACGGCGTCCCCTTCGTGATCCGCCACGGCATCGCGAGCACGGACCTCCTCGGCCTCGACGAGACGGAGTGGCTCCTGGACGCCCTGCCCGGGCTGGGCTTCCTCTTCGACCCGTTCGGGGCGAACCGGCGCGCGGCCGAAGGCGAGGGCCCCCCCGCGGAGACCTGGGCCGAGCGCTTCGCGAAGCGGACCGTGCTCGTCGCCGTCCGCGGCGAGGGCGAGCAGGACGGCGGCCACCCCGCCGACAGCGACGTGGACTGGAGGCAGATCGCCGGCCTGCTCTCCGGGGACGTCACGTGGGTGCTCGAGACCGGCCCTCGTGCCGGTGACGTCTCCGACGCCGCGAGCTACCTCCTCGATCGCGTGGGGCGGTGACTCGAGAGGGGCGCGTGGGCAAACGTCACCCCTTCCCTCTCTCCCTGCGTCTCCCGGTCGACGTCGTGCTCGCTGCGCACATCGCCATGGCCGCGGCCTGGTGGGGGTTCGGTCCGAAGGGCTTCCCGCAGGACCACCCGCGGTTCTGGACGAACGAGGCGATCCCGGTCCTCGTCGTCGTCTCCGGCATGGTCGCCCTCGCCATGACGCTACGGAAACGGCCCCGCGCGCCGGCGATCGTCCTCGCCGCGTACGGTGCGGGGTGGACCGTCGGCGCCATCGCCGCCCGCGTCCTCTTCCCGGTGAGTCTCGGCGGCGGCCGATGGGGGATCGGTCTCGTGCCGGCCGCGGGCTGTTGGGGTCTGGCTGCCTTTCTCGCCCGGCGCCTCCCCCGGTTCCCGCGAACCGCGGTGCCCGCCGTGCTGCTGGCCTCCCTGCTGGCCGTCCTCACCGCCCGGTGGATCCGCGCACCGGAGCCGACGACGCGGCCTGTAGACGTCGTCCCGACCCCACTCCCGGTCTTCCACACGGATCGGCCGGCCCCCACGGCCGTCCTGCTCGGGAGCGCGGGGCGTTTCCAGCCCGGCTCCGGCGCCCTCGTGGTGCGAAGCGGCGAGGTCCGTCTCCGCGTCCGGCCGTTCCTTTCCTTCGACCGCGTCTCCCCCGACGGCTGCTGGTCGCTCCTCGCGCCTTCGAAGCCGCCCGGAGAGCGACGAAGGCTCGCGGCGATCGGCGACGAAGGCGGCAATGCGGTCTACGAGTACTCCGACGGCGCCCGCGCGCTCCTTCCACCGAACCCCGACGCCGTCGATGTGCGGCTGACCGCGACCACGCCGGTTCCCGAACCGACGGACTCCCACCTCAACAGCTTCTGCGCCCTGGAGGTCTCGGGGCAAGCGCGACTCTCGCTCTCGTTCTCGCCCTGTCCCGAGACGGTCGTGGAGGTCCTGCCCGCGGACGATCCGACCGGCCGTCCCGCCCGCGCGGCGTGGCTCGACGCGTCCGGGCGCTTCTCGGTGGTCGAGGCGACGACCGGCGAGAAGGGGCCCTTCCGCACGCTCGCGTCCGGTCCCATGGCGCGCCACGACGCGCTGGCGATCACGCTCCACGACGAGGGCCGCCCGGTCCTCCGCGTCGTGCTCGACGACTGGGCCGCCCAGGCGAGCACCGACCTCTCGCCCACGGCCGGCTGGGGGGCCCCGATGAACGCGATCGAGTTCCGGCGCATCGGCGACGACCCTCGGGCCCCGTCCGTGGTCTCGATCACCCTCGCCGCCACCGCCCTGGGCCGCGGCTACGACACGGTCGGCCACTCCCCGGGCACGTACCGCAACCGCCTGACCGTGATCCCGCTCGGCGATTGAGGGCGCCCCCGTGGACCCGGCGACGGAGGCGCGAGGCAAGGGAGAACGCGACGGTTCGGGGGAGAGGACGCGGCGAGGAATCGCCGTCGACACCCCCATGAATCAGCGCTTTGCGGGCGACAGCGCCGTACGAGGCCCGGAACAGTGGATCCCTGGCGAGACGCGGTGAAGGGACCTTCGGCCAGGCCGATCCAGGGCGCGGGGCCCTGCGGCTAGACTTGCGGTTCCTCGCCATGCGCGCGCTCCTGCTTGCCGTCGTCTGTCTGCTGGTCGGCTTCCTCGCTGGGCGGTGGACGGCGAGAGAGGGGACCGGCCCGGGGACGAGGCTCGAGGTGTCGCGGGAGGAGCCGGACCTTGCCGAAGGGCGCCCGCCGCGGCTGGAGGGGCTTCCTGCGCCGCCCGCGCCCGCGCCCGCGCCGGTGCGGGCGCCGGCGGGGACGGCCGAGGCGACCCGGGAGTCCCGGGGCGACCCGTATGTCGCGGGCTGGATCGATGTCACGGTGCCCATGCCGGAGGGGGCGGTTCCCGGTCCCGGGACCGTCTACGCGTTGCCCGCGCGCAACGCGGGCGCGGACGACGCGGCGGCCGTGCCCCACGTGGACACCGACACGGACACGGGGGACGCCTACGCGCTACCCGTCCCCCAGGCCGGCCGCTGGGACGTCGGCTACGCGGGCGTGTGGGGACACGCCCTCGCGACGGACGTCCTCGTGAGGGCGGGGGGGCGGACGCCCGTCCGTCTCGTGCTTCCGCGCCTCGCGCCGATCACCTTCCGCATGGAAGATCGGGACGCCCTGGCGTGGGCCGAGAGCCACGGTGCGCACGTGCGATGCGACTCGACCGAGACGGGAGAGGGCCCCTCCCTGCCCGGCCGCGGCGAGACCGGCCACACGAGCGCGCTCGCCCTGTTGAAGGATGCGTCGGTCGTGCGCACGCGCCCCCTCCCGACGGACGGCGCCTACGACGTGACGCTCAGCTACCACGCCCGCGTGAACGCCGGCCGGCCCGACTCCGTCGCCGCGCACCTCCCCTACCCCGCGTGGAAGCTGCGGCTGGACCGCCAGCGGGCGAGGCCCGGGGAGGAGCTCGCCGTCGCCCTGCGCCGGCAGGCGGTCCTGGACGTCCATCTCCAGGTCGATGGCCCGGCGTCACGCCTCTGGGCCGGAGACGTGCATCCCGTCGTCGAAGTCGTGGCGCAGGCCGGAGCCATGGAGTCCGAGCGGCGCTACGCGCGGATGTGGGCCGAGGCCCCGCACATCCGCGGGGAGATCCTCTCGCTGCACGTCGACGAGGGGTTGGTGCGCGTCGTCTGGAAGGGCGCGGCGGTCCTGGACGGCGTCACGGATCCGTTCCAGGTGGTCGGGGGCGAGACGCGCCGCGTGGACGTCGACCTTGCGCTCAATCCCGAGTTCACGCCTTCCGCCCCCGTCCCGCCCCTTCGCGTGCGCTTTCGGGGCGACCGCCTCGCGGAAGCGGACCACGAGACCTGCGTCTACGCCGCCGACTCCGGGGCTCCGGGCAGGGACGTCGCGGAGAATTCGTTCTACGGGAAGGACGCCGTCGAATTGGAGCCCGACGCCTGGCGGGGGGTGCACGAGGTGGGCGGCATCGAAGGGTGGAACCGGATCGCGCCGCCGGCGGCGATCGACCCTCGTACCGGGGAGGCCACGCTGACGTTCGAACGGGGCGGGCATCTGCTGGTCGTGCCCGATGGCTGGGTGGACGCGAGGCTCGGCTCGCGCACGCTCCGCCGCGCCGACGGGCGGCCCTGCCCCGTCACCTGGACGGCGGAGGGCGGGCGCCCTTCCGGCTGCACCGTGGGCCGCGTCGTCCCGACGAGCCCCGGCACGCTGATCGGCCCCCTTCCGCCGGGGACCCACGCTTTCGACATCCGGATCGGTTCGGCGGTCGTCGGCCGGGTCCAGGGCACCGTGGGGGCGGGGAAGATCGGCCTGCTTCGCCTTCCCCGCTGAGGGGCGGGGCTTGACTTCAGGGTGGGGTTCCACCGACAAGGGACGTGGAGTTTCCTGCGACGATCCGACCGGACGAGGTCCCCACGAGGCGCATGCCGGCGTGCGGAACGCGTTCCGGGCGGCGGCAGCCCTTGGGGGACGTGGCGTCATGGACGACAGTGTTGGGCAGAGGGACGGCAGCCCAGGCGGCGCCCCCCGATCGGCGAGGGGCGGCACGGCGAGCATCGAGCGGGCGTTGCGGGAGTGGACGTCGGCCCTGGACGTCATCGACGACCTCGTCTTCCTCCACGACCGGGCGTACCGGATCCTCCGGTGCAACGAGGCCTACCGGAGACGGGCCGGGCTCCCGTTCCAGGAGCTGCTCGGCCGGCCGTACTACGAGGTGTTTCCGAAGCGCGACGGCCCCCTCCGGTCCTGCGCGCAGGAGGCGCGGGGGGATGCGGGCGAGCCGCTCACGGAGGAACTGGTCGTCGGGACCGAGACCTATCGCTCGCACGCGTACGCGGTCCGCGACGAGCGGGGCCACCGTGTCCACACCGTGCACGTCCTCCGGGACATCACGCGACGCAGGGGCGACGAGGAACGCCTGCGACAGTCGAAGGAACTGCTGGGCACCATCATCGGGACGGCTCCCGTGCGGATCTTCTGGAAGGGGCGCGATCTCCGCTACCTGGGCTGCAATGTCCTCTTCGCGCGGGACGCGGGATTCGAGAAGCCGGAGGACCTGATCGGGAAGACCGACCACGACATGGTGTGGAGCGAGCAGGCGCACCGCTACCAGGCCGACGACAAGCGGGTCATCGAGTCGGGCGAACCTCGGCTCGGCATCGAGGAGCCGCAGACGACCCCGCGCGGGGACCTGATCTGGCTGAGTACCTCGAAGGTGCCGCTCCGGGACTCCACGGGACGGATTTTCGGGATGCTCGGCATCTACCAGGACGTCTCGAAGCGCAAGCTCGCCGAGGATCGACTTCGCGAGAGCGAGGCGTTCGTCAAGACCGTGCTCGACAACCTGCCGCTCGGCGTCGCCGTCAACACGACCGATCCGTTCGTCGTGTTCGACTACATGAACGACGAGTTCCCGCGGCTCTACCGGACCACCCGGGAGACGCTCGAGATCCCCGGCTCCTTCTGGGAGGCCGCCTACGAGGACCCCGAGACGAGGGAGAGGATCCAGAAGCAGGCCCTGGAGGACTGCGCGAGCGGGGACCCCGAGCGGATGCGCTGGAACGAGGTCCCGATCGCCCGACGCGGCGAGGAGACGCGGTACATCTCGGCGCGGAACGTCCCCCTGCCCCAGAAGGGCATGATGATCTCCATCGCGTGGGACGTCACTGAGCGGAAGCTCGCGCAAGACGCTCTCCGGGCGAGCGAGCAGCGCTACCGGTCGTTGTTCGCCGGCATGATGAACGGCTTTGCGTACTGCCGGATGATCTGCGAGGACGGGCGGCCGTCCGACTTCGTCTTCTTGGAGACGAACGAGGCCTTCGAACGTCAAACCGGGCTGAGGGACGTCGTCGGGAAGCGGGCGAGCGAGGTGATCGCAGGCATTCGGGAGAAGGACCCGGACTTGCTGGAGCGCTACGGGCGCGTCGCGTCGGGCGGAGGGTCCGAGCGATTCGAGGTCTTCGTCCAGGCGCTGAACATGTGGTTCTCCATCTCGGTCTACAGCCCGCAGGCCGAGCACTTCGTCGCGGTGTTCGACGTGATCACGCAGCGCAAGGAACAGGAACTCGCGATGCGGCGGGCGAACCGGGCGCTGGAGATGATCAGGAAGTGCAATTCGATGCTGTTCCACTGCGAGGAGGAGGCCGAGATGCTGTCCTCCCTCTGCCGGATCGCGGTCGAGACGGGCGGGTACCTCATGGCCACCGTGGCGTTCGCGGAGGACGATCCCGGCAAGACCGTGCGGCCCGTGGCGCAGTCGGGCCACGACGAGGGCTACCTCGAGACCGCCCACTTCACCTGGGCGGACACGGAGCGGGGACGGGGGCCGACCGGGACGGCGGTGCGAACCGGGCGCACGGTCGTCAATCAGGACATCCATACCAACCCGGCCATGCGTCCTTGGCTCGATCAGGCCATCGCGCGCGGATACCAAGCGAGCGTCGCGCTTCCGCTCGTGGGGGACCGGCGGGTTCTCGGCGCCCTCACGATCTTCGCCGTGGAGCCCCATGCGTTCGGCGACGAGGAAGTGTCGTTGCTCGAGGAGCTCGCAAACGAGTTGGCGTACGGCATCGTCAGCTTGCGAACCCGGCGAGCCCACGAGCAGCACCAGCGCGTCCTTCGGAAGAGCCTGGAGCAGTCCATCCAGACGATCGCCGACACGGTGGAGGCGCGCGACCCGTACACGGCGGGGCACCAGCGGCGCGTCGCCGCGCTCGCGGTCGCCATCGCGGAGGAGATGGACGTGCCCGCCGAGGCCAGGAACGGCCTCCGGCTGGCGGCGACCATCCACGATCTGGGCAAGATCGGCGTGCCCGTGGAGATCCTCGCGAAGCCGGGGAAGCTCACCGCGACCGAGTACGAGATCATCAAGACGCACCCGCAGCACGGGCACGACATCCTCCAGGGCGTCGAGTTCCCGTGGCCCATCGCGGACATCATCTTCCAGCACCACGAGCGCATGGATGGATCGGGATATCCGCAGGGACTCGCGGGAGACGCGATCCTGCCCGAGGCGCGCATCCTCGCGGTCGCGGACGTCGTGGAGGCGATGGCCTCCCACCGCCCGTACCGCCCCGGCCTGGGCATCGACGCGGCCCTGGAGGAGGTCACCAGGAACCGCGGCCGACTCTACGACGAGCAGGTCGTCGATGCCTGCCTCCGGTTGATCCGCGACCACGGCTACGTCATCGATGATTGAGAGGCGCCCCAGCGGGGGCGTCGGGGCGCAAAGGGGGGCCGTCAGCGCAGCGGGCGGGCGCAGCGGAAGGCCGCGCGGCCGTCGTCGGGAATCGGCGCGCGGTCGAACACCCTCGTCCACGGGCCCTCGTCGGCCGCCGCGCCCACGAAGACCGTCGATCCGTCGGCGGCCGTGGCGAGTTCCCGCGGGGGGCGACCGAGGCCTTCGATCCCGTACGGAGTGTCGGGGAGGCTCACGGGTTCCGTCTTGCCGAGGAGGGTCCCTCCCGCGGCGAGCGACCACTCCGCCGTCGTCGAGAGGCGCACGGCCCGGTGCTCCGTCGCGCTTCGCCACCGGCACCAGGCCTCGGCCTGCGCGGGGCGCACGCGCACGGGGGCGGACGGGTCGTCCGAGGCGGGCACCTCCCCGAGCGTGGCGCGGGCGTTCTCGTCGAGCGTCGTCAGGAAGGCCTGCCACTCCTCCGAGGTCACCGGCCGGCGATCGAGGAAGAACGGCGCCACGAGGGTCGGAGCGGAGGGCATCGCCCACGGCTCCCGTTCCGCGCTCAGGCGGCCGCCCATGACGAACACGGTGCCTTCCGGGGGATGGGCCGCCTGCGGCGGGATCGTCAGCGAGAGCGGCGTCGCCCCGCGCGTCTGGCCCGGGGGGACGATGTCGAGGGGGAGATCCAGCGGGAAGCGCACCCGCCCCTCGGCATCGCCGATCTCGTAGCGACCCGGCGGGACGACGACCGGTCCTCTGGGCGAAGCGGGGAGATCCAAGGATTCGCCCAGCGAGAGGTTCTCCGCATGCAGCGGCAACCCGTCCGGCAACGACAGGTCGAGCGGACTCACGAGGAGGCGCCGGCGGGTGTAGGCCGCGCGCGCGTGGACGCCCCCGTCGCCGCCCGCGTCGTCGCCGTGTGCGTGCCGATCGGTGCGTCTAACGACCTCGTCCAGACGATCCGTCAAGGTCTTCCAGACGCGCGCGCCTTCGTCCACGTCCAGGCCGGCGACCTGCTGGGCCAGCGCCGTGATCTCCCGGTCGAGCAGGTCCGCGTCGCGCGCCGCCGCTTCGATCCCGAGGCGTCCGGGCTGCCCCCCCGCGAGCCGGATCCGGCTTCCGACGAGGAGCCCCACCAAGAGGCCCCCCACGGCCCAGAGGGCGAGCTTGCCGCCGCGGACCAGCGTCTCGCGCAACTCGATGCGCTGGGCGGCCTGATCCCCGAACTCCTCGACGGCGCGGACCGTCCCGCCGCGCACCCAGGCGCGGAGATCCGCGGCCATCTGCCGGGCGTTCACGTAGCGGCTGTCGGGGGAGGGCGAGAGCGCCTTCCTCGCGATCGCCGCGAGCGCGGGCGGTGCGCCCGCGGGGAACGCGCGCACGCGTCCCTTCCGAGCCGCATCGAGCAGCGGCCGGCCCCGGCCCTCGAGCGGGGGCTCGCCGGAGAGGACCAGGACGAGAAGGGCGCCGAGGCCCCACACATCCGTCCGCGGGTGCACGCGGTCTTGCGTCGTTTCCGGAGCGACGTAGGGGGTGAGGGGGACGGGCCGCGCCTTCTGGGTGTCCGACGGCGGTGCGGCGAGGCTGAAGTCCGTGACGTAGGGCCGCCCGGACTGGCCGTCCACGAGGACGTTCCCGGGCCTGAGGTCGCGGTGGATCTCCCCGTTCTCCACGTTCGCGACGGAGATGCCGTCGGCGATGGGGAGGAGCACGTCGCGGACCAGCCCGGCGACGTCGCCCATGGCTGCGAGGGGGTCGTCGGGGCCGATCGCGCCGCTCCGCATCCGACCGACGAGACCGTCCAGCGTCTGGGGATCGTGCAGAAGCTCCGCCGCGAAGAACGGCCGGCCGTCGGCCAGCGCGCCGCGGTCGTAGACGGGCAGGACGTTCGGGTGCCGGATCCGCCCCTGGACCTCGATCTGGCGTTCGAAGCGCGCCTTCGCCTCCGCATCGGCCTGCGCACCGAGCACCTTCAGCGCCACCGTGCGCTTCGTCTCGGGGTCGTGCGCCCGGTAGATCGTGGACGTATGTCCCCGTTGGAGCAGGGCCTCGATCTCGTAGCGACCCGCCCGGTCGCCCGGAGCCAGCTCGACGTCCTTCTCGTAGGGCCCGCCGATATCGGGCGTGGGAGGGGGTGTCGGCGTTCCGGTGGCCTTCGCGACCGGCTTGCCGCCTTCCATCTGGATCGACAGCGGCGCGTCGCAGCCCTGGCAGCGCGTGCGGAGCGACAGGCCTGGGCGCTTCAGGAGCGGCGTCAGGTCCGCGCGGTGCTTCTGACCGCACAGGGGACAGAAGAACGGCGGCGGCTTCGTCCCGGGCATGCGGCGCATCCTACCCTCCGACCAAACACCTCGCCGCGTCCTTCGGGGCAGCCTCCAGGCAAGGAGCGCGCCGTGGGAACCGCCCTCGCCTCCGGCCTGGTCGTGTTCGCCGGCGCGACCGGGACCCGGACCGGGTCCCGGCCGCGTCCGACGACCTCGCCGATGTCCCCGCCGAAACGGTCACGATCGGCGGCGATGTAAAGCAGCGCTACATCCGGATCGGACCGGTCGGCGAGGGGAAGGCGCCGGGGGAGGGCGTCCCGCTGCTCGCGATCCTCCGCGGAGGCGACGCTTCGGCGAACTTCGAAGCGTTCGGCCGCCGGATCGTCAAGAGTGCCTGCCCACGACACCGGCTCGCCGCGCAGGTCGTCGCGCCGCGGTGGACCCGACCCGCCCGCATGCGGCGCGAAGCGCGCGACGCGACAGGCGGAGATCGCCGTCCGAAGAGAGGCGCGGTCGACAGACGGGCCTCTCTTTCCGACGACGAGCCATCGAGGCTCCGGGCGCGAGAGGCGGACCCGAGCCGCACGGTTCCGACGTCCGTTCGTGGGCCGCGCAGGCTAGGCCGGCCACCACATGCGGAAGGTGCTGCCCTTGCGGGGGCGGCTCTCGACCTCGATCTGCCCGCCGAGGTCGTCCAGGGTCCGCTTCACCATCGCCAGGCCGAGCCCCGTGCCGGTGGGCTTCGTGCTGAAGTCGGGCTCGAAGATGCGCTCCACGTCCTCGGGGGCGATGCCGACGCCGGTGTCGATGACCTCGATCCTCACGCCGCTTCGGACCCCCTTGGCGTCGGGATGCGCACGGATGGTGACCCTCCCCTCGCCCTCGATCGCCTGGACGGCGTTGCCGACCAGGTTCACGAGGACGCGGCGGAGCTCCGCTTCGTCCCAGCGGACGGAGGGTAGGTCGGGGGCGACCTCCGCCTCCACGACGATGCCCTCGCGGACGCTTCCGGAGTGGAGGGCCACGATGTCGTCGACGAGCGGGCGGACATCCACCTCCCTCAAGTCCCGCCGTGGCATGCGCGCGAACTGGGCGAAGTCGCGGGCGATTCGCCCCAGCGTCTCGATCTGGCGCAGCACGACGGGCGCCGTCCTCTCGATCGCCTCGACCGCCGCGTCGGGGTCGCGCTGCGCCTCGGCCTGCATCTGCTGGATCATCAGGCGGATCGGCGTGAGGGGATTCTTGATCTCGTGGGCGACCTGGCGGGCCATGCGCCGCCAGGCGGACTCGCGTTCGGCGCGGACCGCGCGCTGCGTCGCATCGCGGAGGGCCTCCGTCATCACGTTGAAGGCGGCGACGAGCTGGCCCAGGTCGTCGCGCCCCTCGGGACGCAGCACGACATCGAACTCGCCTTCCGCGACGCGGCGCGTGCCCGCGGCGAGCAGGCGGATCGGCCGGGTGAGGCGGCGCGAGATCCACAGCCCGCCGGCGAGGACGAGCACGAGAGCGAAGAGGTAGGCCGCGACGAGCACGTTCCCCGTGACGGCCAGCTCCTCCTCCACGAAGTCCTTGTCGTAGAGCAGGGGGACGCCCACCGTCGCGAGGACCTGGCCGCGATCGTCGAGGACGGGCGCGTAGCCGAACCACACGGGGTGGCCGGCGAACGACGCCTCCTGACCGACGAGTTCGCGACGCTCGAGGACGGTGGCTCGGTAGGCCTCCGCGGGGAGGCGCGAAGGCAGCACCTCCGCCTCCACGAGGCCGGGCCGACTCGACGCGAAGACCTCGCCGTTGCGGTAGAGCAGCACGTCGTGGCCGCGCTGTCCGGCCCAGACGACGAGGTGCTCGCTGGAGTCGAGGTCGAAGACCCGCGCGCCTTCCCGCTCGAGGTCGCTGCGGGTACGGCGGATGTCCGTCTCCAGCCGCTCGGAGAGATGGGCGTTGTGCCGGATGCGGACCTCGCGGGCGGTGGCGAGGCCGAGCAGGACGATCGGGATGAAGGAGATCGCGAAATAGGAGAGGAGGATGCGGTGCTGGAGACGTGGTCGAAAGCGCCCGAGGCTCCTCAGCGCCGACAGGATCGCACCCATGCAGGCCAGCCCCACGCCGATCGTCACGAGGCGGGCGAGGGCGAGCACGGTGTCGGCGGGGCTGGGCGTCTCGCGACGGAGCGCGACGACCTGGCCGCGCTCCGGTGCGAAGATCGCGTGGCCCTCCTGCTCGGACGTGCGCCAGGTCCAGCGGTCGTGCTCCGCGTCGAGGTGGGCCAACTCCGGCGGGCCGAACGTCGTGCTCAAGCGCGGGATCGTCGGGTCGCTCGACCGCACGACCTTGCCGTTCTCCAGGATCGCGTAGGCCAGGTCGAAGGGGCGGACCCCGACGGTCGCCGGCGCGTCGCCCGTCGTGCCGCCGAGCACGCGGGCGCCGAGGAAGGCGAGGTCGATCGGCTCCGGCAGCGTGAAGACCACGGTTCCGAGCCACGCGTCGTCCTCGTCCCGGACGGGGGCGCGCGCGACGATCGTCCGCATGCCCTTGCCGACGGCTTCGGAGCGGCCAATCTCCACCTCGTGCGTGTCGGAGGGAAGCGGGGTGGGCGCCGGCGTCCGGTTCGGCGAGAGCGGTGTGAGCGTGAAGCTGTCGAGCCGCCCTCCCTCCGCGTCCAGGACGGTGACGAGGCCGTGCTGGCCGGGTTCGGCGAGGAAGGAGCGGAGCCACAGGTAGAACGCGATCCCCTCCGGCAAGGCGCCCTCGTCTCGGGCGCGGCGGAGCGCCTCACGGAGCACCTCGTCTTCCTCGATCGCCTCGAGCTCGAAGCGCGCCGTGCTGCGTAGCGTCGCCTCCCGGCGCACGAGGTCCTCGAGCGCCGAGGCGAGGTTGGCGCTGCGGTGCGACACGACCCGGTCCCACAGCGTCGGGAAGAGGACGAGCGTGGCCAGGACGCCGAGCAGCACGGTGTTGCTCGCGCGCGAACCGACGGTTCCCTCCGCGGCCCGGAACCGGGCGAGCGGCGTGGTGAGCGGAATGAGCAGCGCCACCACCGCGGGCGCCCACGCCGGCGCGAGCAGGACGCTCACGCCCGCCGCGGCGACGGCGGGCAGGAGGACCTTCGCCGCGCTCGCGGGCGAGGGCAGCGCGAGCGTGGCGATCCACGCACCCCACTCCGCGACGAGCCAGGTCGCCGCGGTCGCGAAGAGGAGCCCCGTCAGGAGCAGCGTCGAGGGGAGCGGCGGGATGAACGACGTCGCGTCGAAGAACGGCGTCTGGCTCTGCGAGACGACGCCTTCGACGAGGGCGAGATGCAGCGCGGCGACGGCCCCGGCCCCGAGGACGCCCCCCAGGAACGCGAGAATGCGCCACGCGCCGGCGCGGGGCCGGCGGAGGTGGGCGCCGGTCGAGACCACGAGCGCCGACGCGAGGAGGATGGCCGCCATGGTGAGGACGAGGTCCGCGGGCGAGGCGAACCAGCCGAGCGGGTCCTCCACGCCGAAGTCCTGCGGGTCGAAGGCGGGCCTCAGCGCCGGCCAGCGCCGCGCCAGGTCCAGGGGGCCGAGGAGGGTCCGGGCGACGAGGACGAGGAGCGCGAAACCGAGGCGGCGCGGCAGGACGGCGTGGAACGAGCGGCGCATCGAAACCACGGCGAGGACGAGGAGCACGGCGGCGGCCAGGGCGAGACCGAGCCCGACCCACCCCGCCCGCTCCTCCCGGATCCGGTCGCGGATCGTGCCCGGAGCGGGGAGCTCGACGACGGCGTCGAGTGCGGCGCCTTCCGGGCTCTCGACGGTCGTCACGCGACCGTCGTCGGTCGCGGCGGGATCGGCCGCGTGCGGCACGATGTCCACGCCCTCGATGCCCAGCGGGTCGAGCCACCGGTGCTCGAAGCGCGGATGGGCGGTCCCGGGCGCCTGGGTTTCGAGGATCGCGGTGACGACGAGGTTCCCGCCCGCCGCCGGGATGGGGCCGGCCTCGAGGGCCGCGAGGTATGGCCCCTGGTGGTAGCGGAGGACCCCCGCCCGGAAGCTCCCCGCCCACGGCGGCGAGGAAGGGTCGCGCCTCTCGACCGGCCGCCCCGCCCACGCCTCTTCCGCGCCGGGCCCCTCCCAGATGGCGCCCGAGATGCCGGTCTCTCGGATGAGCGTCTCCAACGCCCTGAAACGGTCGTCCGCGCCCGACAGCTGCTGGCGGCCGCGTTCCAGCGCGTCGAAGAGGCGCGTCACCTCGCGCTGGAGGTCGCGGTGGACGACGGCGAGCGCCCTCGTCCTCAGGTCCTCCTGCCACGAACGGATCCGGGTATCGTCCGACCCGCAGCCCGACAGGAGCGCGGTTCCGACGGCGAGCAGAAGGAGGCTCCCCCCGACGAGGGCGGCGATGAGCGGACGCCGCCCTACCGGAATCGGCGGCGACTTGCTTCTTCGACCGCGACGAGCGCCCACTCGGACTTGCCTTCCGCCTTCAGGGTGATGCGCAGCAGGGTACGCCCCTTGCCCTCCCCTTCCGCGACGTATTGGTACTCGAACTGACGAACCCGGTACGAACGATCATCCTTGTGCCCGGCGGGGGTGACATCCTTGAGGCGAACGGCGGAGAGCTTCTCGAAGTACGCCTTCAGCACGCGCCGGGCCTGCGGTTTCGAGTACGTGCCCCGGATGGCGGACGTCTTGAGAACGAGCCGGAGGCGGCTGTCGCCCGGCATGGCTCCCGTGATCCGCGCCGGGTCCTGCGCTTGCCAGGCCTCGGTGACGTGGCGGAACGCCGTGCGTGCCACGCTCTCGGGAGGCTCTTCGGACGGGCCGTCCGCGTAGACGGCTCCGAGCAGGCCGAGGGCCAGGAGCGCCGAAAGCAGGCCGAAGCTGGACGCGGACCTCGCGCGGGCCGCCATGCACGACTCCTTGGCTGCGCACGCATCCGCAAAGCCGGTGCCGGGGCCCATCGCCGCAACCTGAATCCGCAACCCGTTCCGGGACAACCAGTTGTGTCGGTCGCGCCCGTGGCCCTTCCCGCCCGGCCCACGCCCCACGCCGAGGACACCCTGTCCGCTGGAGAGGACGAGGGGCGTGCCGAGCCCCGTCGCTCGTCCGTCCACTCGGGGGGCCTCCTTCCGCGATGGCGAAGGACGGGACCCTCTCGGAACCCGCAGCCACGCAGGGGGGCGTGCGCGTCCGGGTGGATCTCCACGCGCGCCACCTCCGCTCGTTCGTCGAGGCCGGGAACCGGGCCGCCGCCGTCGGACGACCCCTCGTGCGCCTCCCTGGACGCGATGCTCCGCCACGTCCTCCGGGCGGCGCGCGGCTCCACGGTCTGGATGGGCCGGAGGCTGGTCCCACCGCACCACGTCCTCGTTCGTGGAGGATGCGGGCTCGGGCCGCCCGGCCCGGTGGGGAGGGGGCCCGGGGAGAGGGCGTGAGCGTCTGGGCTGACTCGGTACGACGGGTTACTTGAGGCCGTAGCGTTCGATCTTCTTGTAGAGGTTCGAGCGCTGCATGCCGAGGTTCTCGGCCGTGCGTTTGACGTTCCAGTCGTTCTCGGCGAGGCGCTGCTGCAAGAAGAGGCGTTCGGCCGTCTCCTTGAACTCCTCGAACGTCTGGCACGTGCGGAAGATGTCCATGGAGCCGCCCACGCTGGCGCGGGGGCCCGTCAGGGACTCCAGGTCCCGCACCGGGAGCTCGTCGCCCTCGACCAGGATGGTCGCGCGCTCCATCAGGTTGCGGAGCTGGCGGACGTTTCCGGGCCAGCTCTGGGTCTTGAGCCAGCGAGCCGTATCGTCGGGGAGGGCCAGGGGCTTGCGGCCTTGCGTCGTGGCGAAGTGGCCGAGGAAGGCCTTCGCGAGCACCGGAACGTCTTCGATGCGCTCGCGCAGCGGCGGTACGCGCATCGGCACCACCGCGAGGCGGTAGTAGAGGTCCTCGCGGAAGGCCCCCGACCCCGCCTCCTCCTGGAGGTCCTTGTTCGTCGCGGCGACCAGACGGACGTCCACGGGAATCGGGTCCTTGCCGCCGACGCGCTGGACGCGCTGTTCTTCGATGACGCGCAGCACCTTCGCCTGCGCCTCGAGGGACATGTCGCCGACCTCGTCGAGGAACAGCGTGCCGCCGTCGGCCTGCTCGAACTTTCCCTTGCGCTGTTCGGTCGCGCCGGTGAACGAGCCCTTCTCGTGGCCGAAGAGCTCGCTTTCGAGCAGCTCGTGCGGGATGGCGGCGCAGTTCACGTCCACGAAAGGACCCGACGCCCGTTCGCTCATCTCGTGGAGCATGCGCGCCACGAGTTCCTTGCCCGCGCCGTTTTCGCCGTGGATGAGCACCCGAGCCGTGGTGGGGGCCACCTTGCGAATCAGCGCGCGGAGCTCCTCCATCGCCGGGCCCGTGCCGAGCATCCGCTGCGAGGAGTCCGAGAGGCGGTCGCGGAGCTCCGTGTTCTCCCCGTGGAGCCGGCGGAAGCGCTGGGCGTTGCGCACCGTCAGCAGGACCCGGTCGCGATCCAGCGGCTTCTCGATGAAGTCGAAGGCGCCGCGCTTCGTCGCCTCGACGGCCGTCTCGATGGTGGCGTGGCCCGAGATCATGACGACGACGGTGCCGGGACGGCGGGTCAACAGGTCGTCGAGGATCGTGAGTCCGTCCCGTCCGGGCATCTTGATGTCCAGAAAGGTAAGGTCGATGTTCGCGTTGCTCTGGAAGATCTCCACGGCCCTCTCCCCGTCGGGGGCCAGGACGGTCTCGTGCTTCTCGTAGCGGAGGACCAGGTCCAGGCTGTCGCGGATCGCTTCCTCGTCATCGACGATCAGGATCTTCACGCTTCTCTCCCGGTCGCCGGAACTGCCCGGCGGCCCACGACTTGGGGGAATGGTACTCTTGGAGATGGCGAGCCGTCAGCGGCTTGCGGTCCGCCCGGAAAGGGCGTGTGCCGAATCCCGCCTCCGGCGTTTTCAAGGGTGGCATGGCCTCCGCGTACTCCAACCCCGGCGCCGTCCGTCTCGAGGACGACCAGCTCATGCAGCGATGCGGCCGGGGGGAGGTGTCGGCGCTCGAGGAGCTGATCCGGCGGCACCAGGGCGCCGCCTACCGGTACTGCTGGCGCATCTTTCGCGACCACCACACCGCCGAGGACATGACCCAGGACTTCTTCATCAAGGTCTTCAAGAACGCCGGCCACTACCAGCCCCGCGGTCACTTCACCACGTGGTTCTACCGCGTGCTCGCGAACCTCTGCTTCGACGCGCTGCGCAAGAAGAAGCGCCGGCGGAAGGTACAGGCCATCCAGATCGACCCGATCGCGTGCGACGGCACCGAGCTCGAGCCGCTGGCCGAGGCCGTGGACCCCGACGCGCCGCTGGTGGCTGCGGAGGCCCACGACGCCGTCCACGCGGCGCTCGACGAGCTGCCGGTGGAGGTCCGCAAGGCCCTGGAGCTGAGGGAGTTCGAAGGTCTGCGGTACCGCGAGATCGGCCGCGTGATGGACCTGTCGCTCAACGAGGTGAAGGTCCTGCTGCACCGTGGCCGCAAGATGCTCGCCCGGGCGCTCGCGCGCACCCCGATCGGGCGCGAGTGGGCCGAGGGGTCCGACGAGGGAGGCCGCCGATGAGCCGCGCCGGCCTGCCCGCGATGGATCCCCCCTCCTGCGACGCCGTCACCGAGGCCGTGATGCAGCGCCTCGACCGCGAGCGGGTGGTGCTCGACGAGGAGGCCCTGGAGCGTCACCTCCTCACCTGCGTCCGGTGCCGCCAGCGGGCCCGCGAGATCCAGGGCGTGTCCCGCGCCCTCAAGCGGTGGGACGCCGAGGTGGCGGCCCGCGTCGAGCCGCCCGATCGCTTGCGGCTCGAGGTCGTCGGGGCGATCGCCGAGGTCGGCCGCCTGCGGCGCCGCGAGTCGCGCTCCGTCCTCGTTTCCCGGCTGGCCATGGCCGCGTCGGTCCTGCTCGTGCTGGGGGCGGGGCTCGTCGCCGGCCGGCGGGACGCCCGGCGCCCCGTGTCCGCCGCGTCCCCGCCGCGGCCCCCCGTCTTCGCGGCCCGGCGCCCGCTCCCGGCGATCCACACGGGACCCGTCGCGGTCGCAGCGGCCGCCCCGCTCGTCTTCGCGCCCTCGCCGCTGGCCGGCATCGAGGAGCCGTCCGGGAGCGGGGTCACCCTGTTCGCCGACGAGGACCGCGCCCGCCTCCGGGAGATCCTCACGCGCTTCGAGATCGCGAAGCGCGACCGCAAGGCGGTCGAGCGCGTCTGCGGCGGGATGGCCGTCGCGTGGGCCGACCCGGAGGACTGGAAACGGCCCGAGGGCCGCCGCTACCGCTGGACCAGCCTGGCCGTGGTCGCCTACCTCCAGGACCGCCACGGCGGGGCGGGCAGCGCCGTCGGGTGGGTGGAGGGCCTTCGCCATCTGGAGAGCGCGACCGCCGACGCGTACCGCTACGCGCACTCCGGCCTCAAGCTGACGGGGCGGCACGTCGCGGACGTCGTCCGGTTCGACGCCGCCGGGCCGGCGGACGGCCTGATCTGGAGGATCCCGGAGCTCCACCTCGATCTCCGCGGCTTCGAGCTGGGTCGTGAGCCCTACGCCCCGCAGGGCACGGGCACCGTCCTCGACCTCGCCGCCGCGTACGCCGCCGGCGCGATCACCTTCCGCGAGGGCACGGACGACGACCTCGTCGTGCTCGCCCGCGGCCTCACGCATCCCGTCTACGTCCCGGTCGGCGAGTTGATCGCCGGGGGCAGCGTCGATCGCGTGGTGGCGAAGCCGCTCTGGATCCGCGCGATCCCCGGCACGGAGTCGTTCTCTCTCGCCTGCCGTCCCGTCTCCTCCCCGCTCCCCCCCGGCCGGACGCTCCGTCCGGTGGGGCTCGTCGCCGGCCCGGCGCTACGCGCCCTGCTCCAGTCGGGCGCGAGCGAGGGGGTGGTCCGTCGGTTCGTCCTCGACCACGCGGGGGGCAAGAGCCTCCGCTACAGCCTGCTCCAGGCCTACGACCACCCGATCCTGCGGCAGCGGGCGCACCTGGAGGCCGCCTCGATGCAGCGCCACGGCATGCGGGCGTTCCTCGTGACGGGGCAGGACGGCACCCTCGTGGGCTACGAGGTCGCCCTGCTGCCGCGCCCCGCCGCCGCGGCGCTCCTCGGACGCCTGTGGATGGGCTACAGCATCGAGGCGGCCGGCGAACGGCCCGACGACGCGGAGGCTGCCCCCGAGCCGAGGGTAGGGGCCGACGCCCTCGGCGCACTCCTCCGTCGCAACCCGCCGCTGGCGACGTTCGACCTCCGCGCATCGATCCTCGCGGTTCGCACGGACGAGCCGGAAGCGGACGTCGAGGTGGTCGGTCTCACCGAGCGAGCGTCCGGCCACACCCTGCACGCGTCCGTGTTGCCGGCCCCCCGGTAGGGGCTACGAGCCGGCGGTCGTCTCGGCTCCGCCGATCGTCTCGACGACCGTCTCCACGGCGCAGACGAGACGCTCCACCGTCCACGGCGCCCCGAGCGGCGGGACGTGGACGAAGCCCGCCGGCACGGACGCGGGCGTCTCGTCGAGGGCGACGTAGAAGACGTGGTTGCACAGGTACCCGCCGGCGTCGTCGCTGAGGCGGGCGTCGAAGCCGGCCTCGGAGAGCGCTTCGAGCACCGCCCGGGCGGGGAGGCGCGTCGGGATCGCCGTCGGTCCGCCCGGATGGATCGCCCGGTCCCCCCCGACCCGGCCGTCCACGTCGGCGGCCGGGGAGGTATCGCGGTTCCGGGCGACGCGCTCGACACGCATCCGCGTCCCCGGCGCCACCCCGAGGCAGAGCACGGCGTCGGGCCGCGTGCGGGCGATGGCCCCGAGAAGCTGGTCCGCGGCCCGGGCGTAGGCGACGTCGAGGCGGGCGGTCCGGACGAGGAGACCGCCAACGGCATGGCCCTCCAGCCGCCGGGCCGCCTCCCACGAGGGGTTCACGGGGTAGCCGGGGAACGGGCCGAAGCCGGTCAGGAGCAACACCCGCGGGCGGGCGGGCCGGCCCGCCGCGAGCCACAGCCCCAGGAGGAGGGCCGCGACGAGGACGCCGAGCACCAGCGGGATGGGAGCGACTCGCATGCAGGACCCTCGCCGCGCGCCGGAAGTGGCGTCAGGGAAGGTACCGCGTCACCGTCGTGCGCGTCTCATCGAGCGCCCAGACCTCGGCCTTGCGGTGCACCCGGTCCTGGATCAGGTCGGCGATCTCCTCGCACATCTGCTTCGCCCGCTCCTCGCACCCGTCCTCGACGATGATGTCCAACCGGTAGACGTTCTGGTTGGCGCGGTAGTGGATGGGGCCCAGTTCCTTCAGGCACCCGTCCGTCGCGTAGGCGTCGAGGATCGCCCCGCGGAGCTCATCCAACTCGGCCCTCGGGACGAAAGTCTCTGACTGGCTCTGGAAGAGCTGCCGGACGTAGACGAACTCGTAGCCGGCCCACGCGATGGCGCACACCACCAGGAAGTACAGGAGGTTGGTCCAGGGCGAGTTCTTTCGGCGAGGCATGGCATCCCTACCCCGATCATCGGCCACCTGCGACGACGACCTTGAACGGGCGGCGAGTATCCTTTGCGCCTTGTGAAGGAGGGCCGAGAGGCGTGCGGTTCGTAGCCACCTGGATCACCCTCGCCGCCTTCTGGGTGCTCCTGTCGGGGTACTTCGACGCCGTCCACCTCCTCTTCGGGCTGGTGGCGGTCACGCTCGTCAGCCTGCTGTCTAGCCACCACCTCGCGGCCGGCTCCTCGGTCGGCCGGGAGACGAAGCAACTGGTCCGCCTCGTGCTCTACGCGCCGTGGCTCCTCGGGCAGGTCGCGATCGCGAACGTGGACGTCCTGCTCCGCGTCCTGGGTTTCCGGAGGGTGGAGCCGGTGGTCGTCCGGTTCCGCCCCGAGCTCGAGAGCGAGTTCGGGCGCGTCACGCTCGCCAACAGCATCACGCTGACGCCGGGCACGGTCACCGTGGAGGTCGAAGAGGACGGCTCGTTCATCGTGCACGCCATCTCGCCCGAGGCGGCGAAGGGCCTGCTCGACGGAAACATGGTCGCTCACGTGCGCCGCGTCGAGGGCAGCGGGGCATGACCGTCGAACAGATCTGCACCCTGCTGATCCTCCTGGGGGTCCTCGCGGTGCTCTTCCGCCTGGTCCAGGGGCCCACCCTTCTCGACCGGATCATGGCCGTGAACGTCGTGGGCACGAAGACGATCGTCGTGCTCGCGCTGATCGGCTTCCTCTACGGGCGACCGACGATGTTCCTCGACATCGCCCTCGCCTACGCCCTGATCAACTTCATCGCCACCGTGGCCGTGCTGCGCTACCTGGAGGCCCTCGCCAAGCGGGAGCGCGACGCGGACTCCGACGAGGAGCCGGCGTGGTGATCCAGGTCCTCTCCGCGCTGCTGATCGTGGCGGGCACGGTCTTCCTGCTGGCCTCCGCTCTCGGCGTGCTCCGCCTGCCGGACTTCTACAGTCGTCTGCACGCGGCGGGCAAGGGCGACACGCTGGGGCAGGCGCTCGTCCTCCTGGGGCTCATCCTGATGGCGGGCGCGACGCTCGTCAGCGTGAAGCTCGCGTTCATCGTGGCGTTCATCTTCGTGTTCAACCCCACCGCGACGCACGCCCTCGCGCGCGGCGCGTGGCTGAGCGGGCTGCGCCCGTGGACGGGGCAGAAGGAGCGGCCGTTCGAGCAGCGCGAGGGGCAGCTCACGGCCGCCGAGAAGGACGCGCTCTTCGAGGCCGGGCGCCAAAGCGTCGCGGGACCCGATGCGCAGGGGGCCGGCGATGCCTGACCTCGTCCTGGCCGGCGACCTCGTGCTCGGGCTGCTCGTCGTCCTCGGCATGGCCGCGGTGCTCATGCGCGACCTCCTCGCCGCCGTGGGCGTCCTCGGCGCGTACAGCCTCGTGATCGCCATTCTGTGGTGCTGGATGAACGCCGTGGACGTGGCGTTCACGGAGGCGGCCGTGGGCGCGGGCATCTCCACCGTGCTCATGCTGGCGGCGGTCGCCCGCGTGGGGCGCCACGAGCGCCGCGAGCACCCGCGGCGTGCCGCCGCGACGCCTCCGCGGGTTCGCGAAGTTCTCGCCCTCTTCGCCATGGCCGCCGCCGCGGCGGCCCTTCTCTACGGTGCGCGGGACATGCCGCGCGTGGGCGATGCGCAGGCCCCGGCGAACCGAAACCCCGACGTCGCGCAGTACTACCTCGAGCACGGCCCCGAGGAGGGCGGGCGGGCGGAGAACGTCGTGACGTCCGTGCTGGCCGACTACCGCGGCTACGACACGCTTGGCGAGACGACCGTCATCTTCACGGCGGCGCTCTGCGTGGTCCTCCTCCTTCGGCTCTCGGTGAGCCGACGCGACATCGCGCGCTCCGAGGAGGACGACGAGAGGACGTCACCTGGGGAGGAGCCGTCATGATGGGCACCCCCGGGACGGGCTCCTCGGTCGTCCGCTTCGTCTCCCGTCGCGCGATCCCGCTGATCCAGCTCTACGCGCTGTACGTCCTCGCCCACGGCGAGAACGGTCCCGGGGGCGGCTTCCAGGGCGGCGTCATCTTCGCCTCCGCCCTGATCCTCGCGGCACTGGTGGGGGGGTGGCGCACGGGACGCAAGGAGATCCCCGAGCCCGTCTCGGACGCCCTCATGCCCGCGGGGGCTTTCTTGTACGGCGCCATCGGCCTCGCGGCGCTGCTCTCTGGCGGGGCGTTCCTCCAGTACTCGCAACTCGCCCCCGAGCACGCCCACGCGGCGCACTTCTTCGGCATCATGGGCATCGAGATCGGCGTGATGATCACCGTCGCCGGCTCGATGGTGACCCTCTTCCTCGAGATGTCGCGGCCCATCCGCTACCTCGACCGGGGCGCTCCCGCCCGTCCCCGACCCGAGCAGGAGGTCGGCTAGATGCTCTCGCTCGAGTGGCTGCTCAGTCACTACAACTACGTCATCTACATCGTGCTCGGCATGGTGGGGCTCTACGGCGTCCTCGCCCGCGCGAACCTCGTCAAGAAGGTCATCGCGCTGTCGCTGCTGCAGAGCTCGGTCTTCCTGTTCTACATCTCCATCGGGAAGATCCGCGGCGGCACCGTCCCCGTCGCCTGGGAGCACAAGCCCGAGAACGTGCCCTACGAAAACCCCGTTCCGCACGTCCTCATGCTGACGGCGATCGTGGTGGGCGTGTCGATCACGGCCGTGGCCCTCGCGCTCATCGTGCGCATCAAGGCGGCGTACGGGACCATCGAGGAGGACGACATCCTGCAGGCCGACGAGGAGCGCACGGAGGCGGAGCGCTGATGGACGCGCAGTTGCCCGCTCTTCTCGTCGTCGTGCCCCTGCTCACGGCGATCGCGATCGGCCTGCTCGGCCGCTGGGTGAAGCACCTGGCGTGGCCCGCGGTCGTCCTCGCCACGGCGTTCTCGTGCGCCGCGTCGATCCGTCTCCTGGTTCGGACGGCCGGCGGGAGGGTCATCACCTACGCGCTCGGCGGCTGGCACGCGCCCGTGGGAATCGAGTACCGCGTGGACGGGCTGAACGCCATGGTCCTCGTGATGGTCTCCGCCGTCGCGGTGCTCTCCGCGTTCTGGATGCGGAAGAGCGTGGAGCGGGAAATCAGGGAACGCGCCCGGTACGCGTACTACTCCGTGCTGCTCCTCTTCATCACCGGCCTCATGGGCATCACCATCACCGGCGACGTCTTCAACCTCTACGTGTTCCTGGAGATCACGTCGATCACGTCCTACGTGCTCGTGGCGATGGGCCGCCGCCGCCAGGCGCTCTACGCTGGCTTCACGTATCTCGTCGTGGGGAGCATCGGCGCGACCTTCATCCTGCTCGGAATCGGCTACCTGTACATGGCCACCGGCACGCTGCAGATGGCCGACCTGGCCGCGAAGATCCCCGCCGCGTCGGGGACGTACGGCAGTGTGCTCGAAACCGCGTTCGCCTTCATCGCCGTGGGCCTCGCCGTGAAGATGGCGCTGTTCCCGCTCCACGGCTGGCAGCCCGGCGCCTACACCTTCGCCCCCTCCGGCGTGTCCCTCCTGCTGGCGGCGACGGCGACCAAGGTCGGTGCGTACGCCATGTATCGCATCTCCTTCACGGTGTTCGGCGCGGCCTATCTCGCGCGCGTCGTGCCCGCGGTTCTCGATGCCCTGATCGTGATGGCGTGTGCCGCGTTGATCGTGGGGCCGCTGCTGGCCGTGCGCCAGGACAACCTGAAGCGGATGCTGGCCTACAGCAGTGTCGGCCAGATCGGTTACGTGATCCTCGGCGGACTGATCCTCGACGGCACGGCGATCCAGGGCAGCTTGTTCCACTTCTGGACCCACGCCGCGTCGAAGGGCGCGTTGTTCGGCGTGGCCGGGGCCCTCGTCTACGCGACGGGTGCCGCGCGCCTGGACGACCTGCGGGGGATGGGGCGGACCGCGCCGTGGACGGCGACGGCCATGACCGTGGCGGCGTTTTCGCTCGTCGGGATCCCCCTGACGGGCGGCTTCATCACGAAGTACTACCTCGGCGTCGGCGCGGCGAGGGCCGGCTGGGGGATCCTGATCCCCTTGATCGTGTTCTCCTCGCTCCTGACCGCCATCTACATGTGGCGGTGTCTGCACCGGGTCTGGTTTGCGCCGGCCGACGTCGTGCCGGCCGTCCGGCACGAGGTGCCCTGGTCCATGCGCCTTCCCGTCCTCGTCCTGGCCGCGGCGTGCCTCCTGCTCGGCGTGGCCTCGTACGTGCCGATGGAGATCATCCGGACGATCGCCCACGGCCTGGTGGGGGGGGCGTAACCGTGCCGACCCTCCAGGACGCGGCCCTCCCGGACCTGCTACCGGCGATCGCCGTGGGGATCTGTCTCGGGGCGATCCCCCTGATCGCGCTCTTCGGTCGCCGGCCGAACCTCCGCGAGGCGGTGTCGCTCCTCGCGGGGGTGGGGACGTTCGCCGTCGTGCTCGCGATCCACGCCGGCCTCGGGCACGGCGCGCAGGCGGGCGTCGACGTGCTGCGGGTGACGTCCGATCTGCACATCGCGTTCCGCGCGGACAGCCTGGGGCTCATCTTCGCGCTGGTCGCGTCCGGGTTGTGGATCCTGAACACCCTCTACTCGATCGGGTACATGCGGGCGCACAAGGAGCACAAGCAGACGCGCTTCTACATCTGCTTCGCCGCGGCCATCGCGGCCTCCATGGGCGCGTCGTTCTCGGAGAACCTCTTCTCGCTCTTCGTGTTCTACGAGATGCTCACGCTCGTCACCTACCCGCTCGTGCTCCACGAGGAGACGCCGGAGGCCAGGGCGGGTGCGCGGCGCTACCTCGCCTACCTGCTCGGCCTCTCGCTCGTCTGCTTCCTCCCGGCGATCATCCTCACCCAGGCCATGGCGGGCTCGCTCGAGTTCCTGCCGGGGGGGCTGCTCTTGGCGAAGGCCCCCGAAGCGTCGCAGGGGCTGCTCGCCCTCACCTTCGTGCTCTTCCTCGTCGGCATCGGCAAGGCGGCGCTCATGCCGTTCCACGGTTGGCTCCCCGCCGCCATGGTCGCGCCGACGCCCGTGAGCGCGCTGCTCCACGCCGTGGCGGTCGTGAAGATGGGCGTGTTCACCGTGAGCCGCGTCGTGTTCGGCGTGTTCGGGACGACGCTCCTCGCGCGGTTCGGCCTCCAGAACGTGCTCGTGGCGGCGGCCTGCGTCACCATCCTGCTGGCCTCGCTCCTTGCTCTCGCCCAGGACAACCTCAAGCGCCGGCTCGCCTACTCGACGGTCAGCCAGCTCTCCTACATCCTCCTCGGCGTGGGCCTGCTCCTCCCGACCGCGGCCGAGGGCGGCCTCGTGCACATCGGGATGCACGCCGCGGCGAAGATCACCCTCTTCTTCTGCGCCGGGGCGATCATGGTCGCCTCGCACAAGACGGAGATCAGCCAACTCGACGGCATCGGGCGCCGGATGCCGATCACGATGGGGGCCTTCACCATCGGAGCTCTCTCCATGATCGGCCTGCCGCCCTTCGCGGGCATGGTCAGCAAGGACCTCCTCGCCACGGGCGCGGCCGAGGCGGGCCGGCCCTGGATCCTCTTCGTCCTCGTGGCCAGCACGCTCCTGAACGCCGCCTACTTCCTGCCCATTGTCTGGCGCGCCTTCTTCCGGGAGGAGCCGACGGGGGCATCGGGCATCCGGGAGGCGCCCTGGCCCTGTGTGGTCGCGCTCGCGGCGACGGCCGCGCTGACCGTGCTGCTCTTCTTCTTCCCCGACACGTTCCTCGCGCTGGCGGAGGGGGTCGCAGGCGCGGCGGGAGGGGGGCACTGATGGCGCCGGGGCTCGGCCTCCTCCTGGGTGCGGCGGTCCTGCCGTTCCTCCCCCGGCTGCTCGGGCGCGCGTGGGTCGTGGCGCTCGGCCTCGCGACCCTCCTCTTCGTCGCGAGCCTGGAGCCCGGCGAGACGGCGACGGTGACCTTCTGGCGGGAGCCGCTCCACGTCCTCGCGGTGGATCCGATCCGGCTGCTCTTCGGCTGGGCCTTCTCCCTCGCGCTCCTCCTCTGGGGCGTCTTCGCCTGGGAGGAGGACGACCGCTGGCAGAAGGCGGCCGGGCTCGCCTACGTCGGATGCGGGCTGCTGGTCGTCTTCGCCGGGGACTGGACGGTCTTCGCGCTGGGCTGGGAGGGCATGGCGCTCGCCTCGGCGGGGATCGTCCTGTGCGGCCGGACCCCGGCCGCCAGGGCCGCGGGGCTGCGGATCCTCGGCATGCACATCTTCGGCGGCGTGCTCGTCCTCGCCGGCGTCGCGGCGCTCCACGCGCACGGCCCCGCCCCGGTCCTCGCCCCCCTGGCGCTCCGGGGCCTCGGGCCGATCCTGCTGCTCCTCGGCCTGCTGGTCCACGCCGCGGCCTGGCCCCTGGCCGCGTGGCTCCCCGACGCCTACCCCCGGGCGCGCCCGGAGGGCTCCGTCCTCCTCGCCGCGATCACCGTGAACGCGGCGGCGTTCGCCTTGCTCCGGCTGTTTCCGGGCGCGGGGGTGCTGTCCGTGCTGGGCGCCCTGATGGTGATCTACGCGCTGCTCTACGCCCTCTTCACGCGCGAGCCCCGCCGCCTCCTCTCCTACGCCCTGGTGGGCCAGGTGGGGGTGCTGCTGGCCGCCGCGGGCGCCCTTCCCGCCGCGCATGGCGGCGCGCCGACCCTCGGGCAGGCGGCGGCGACAGCCCACGCCCTCTCCATCGTCCTGGCCCTCGGACTCCTCTTCATGACGGCCGCCGCCGCGCCCCGGGACGGGCGGCGCGGCTGGACGTTCGGCTTCGCGGTCGTCGGGGCCGCGACGGTCTGTGCCCTGCCCCCGACCGCCGGCTTCGCCACGACCCGGCTCGTCCTCGACGCCGTCGCCCTGCGCGCCGACCGCGCCGGATCCTTCGCCCGGACCGTGCTCGTCGGGGCCACGGTCGCGTGGCCCCTCGCCGTCGGCCTCCGCTTCCCCTGGCTCGTCTTCGCCCGCTCGTCCGGGGAGGCGCAGGAGGAAGCGGTGCCGATCCCCATGCGGATCGCGATGGGCGCCGCCGCCTTCCTCTGCCTCGCCCTGGGGTTCGCACCGGGCGTGTGGTTGCGCCACCTGCCGGGACTCGAAGGCGCCTCGCCCGCCCTGGCGTGGGGCCCGGTCGGGCTCCAACTGGGCCTCCTCCTCCTCGGCGTCCTCGCCTTCCTCGCGTGGCGGTTCCTGGGGGCCCGTGCCCTCTTCTCCCCGCCCGGCGGGCTCCCCGACCTCGACCGCCTGTGGCGGGGGGCGGGCCTTCGCGCCCTCGCCTTCGTGACCGGGCCCTTCGAGCGGACCATGGCGCGGTTCTCCCATTTCGTCCACGAGCGGGTGCCCGAGCAGTTCGCCTGGATGGCCCAGAACCCGCCCGGCTTCATCCGGGTCGCCATCGAGCGTCTTCGCCTGGGTGTCACGGCGCTGTTCGGCAGCGCGCGCATGATCGACAACGCCCAGGCCCGGTTCGCATCGCAACTCGACACCTACCGCCGGACGCGCGCGGCGGCCGCCTGGCCCATCGGGCGGACGGTCTTCTACGTCTCGCTGATCCTCGCACTGGCCCTCGTGGTGTGGCTCGTGCGGTGACCGGCCTCATTCGTTGGTTGGGGGCCATCGGCCCCGTGCGTACACTCCTCGCCTCGTTTTTCCAGGAGTCCAGAGGATGGATCTTCCCCAGTACAGCTACTGGACGCTGATCGCCGGCGTCGCGGGCCTGATCTTCGCCGCGGTGACCGCCCGGCGGGTCCTCGCGAAGGACCGCGGCAACGAGCGTATGCGCGAGATCCAGGACGCGATCTCGGCGGGCGCCATGGCGTTCCTTCGGCGCGAGTACCGCACGCTGGCCATCTTCGTCCTCGGCGTTGCCATCGTCCTCGCCGCCGCCCTCTCCGGCACCATCCCCGGCCTCGGCTGGAAGACGGCGATCGCCTTCGCCTGCGGCGCGGTCCTGTCGTCGCTCTGCGGGTTCGGCGGGATGAAGATCGCCACGGCAGCGAACGCGCGCACCACGCAGGCCGCGACCCGATCCTTCAACGAGGCCCTGAACGTCGCCTTCCCCGGCGGCGTCGTCATGGGCATGCTCGTCATGAGCGCGGGGATGGTCGGCATCTCCATCCTCTTCATCGTCTTCTCCGGTACGGAGGGGCGAGGGGTGATCGACGCCGCGGCGATCATCGCCGGCTTCTCGATGGGTGCGTCCTCGATCGCGCTCTTCGCCCGCGTCGGCGGCGGCATCTACACCAAGGCGGCCGACGTCGGCGCGGATCTCGTCGGCAAGGTCGAGGCGGGCATCCCCGAGGACGACCCCCGCAACCCGGGCGTGATCGCCGACAACGTGGGCGACAACGTCGGCGACGTGGCGGGCATGGGCGCCGACCTCTTCGAGTCCTTCGTCGGCGCGATCCTCTCCGCCGTCGTCATCGCGGTGGCCCCCCTGGCGGGCGCCGCGGTGGACGGGATGGCGGCGACGGAGGCGACTTCCCTCGCCTCCGGCAAGGTCGGCTTCGTCTTCGCCGTGCTGGCCGTCGGCCTCGTCGCCTCGATCATCGGGGTCTTCGCCGTCCGGGTGAAGGAAGGCGGCGATCCCCAGGCGGCGCTTCGGCAGGGCACGATCGTCTCGGGCGTCCTCTTCGCCGGCCTCGTCTTCGTGCTCGCCCTCGTCGTCTTCGGAACGGTCGCCAGCGGCACGCCATCGCAGACGAACACGCTCACCTGGGCCTTCGCCGTCGTCGCCGGCCTGATCAGCGGGATGGGCATCGGATTCACCGCCGAGCACTACACGTCCGGCAAGACGGTCGTGGACCTCGCCGAGCAGAGCGACACGGTGCCCACGAACATCATCGGCGGCCTTGCCATCGGCTTCAAGTCGGCCGTGCTCCCCCTCCTCATCATCGCCGCCGCCATCCTGGCCGGCTACCTGCTCGCCGACATGTACGGCGTGACCCTGGCCGCGGTGGGGATGCTCGGTACGCTCGGCATCACGGTGGGAGTGGATGCCTACGGGCCCATCGCCGACAACGCCGGCGGCATCGCGGAGATGGCCCACCTGCCCCCCGAGGTGAGGGAACGCACCGACGCCCTCGACGCGGCCGGGAACACCACGGCCGCCATCGCGAAGGGCTTTGCGATCGGATCCGCGGCCCTGACCGCCCTGGCGCTCTTCACGGCCTACATGAGCGCGGTGAGTGCCCTGGGTTTCCAACTCGAGCTCGACGTCTCCTCGCCGATCGTGCTCGTGGGCCTCCTCATCGGTGGCGTGGTGCCGTTCCTGTTCACGGCCGACACCATGAACGCCGTCGGCCGCGCCGCGCAGGAGGTGATCCGCGAGGTGCAGCGGCAGTTCCGCGAGGTGCCCGGCCTCAAGGAGGGCAAGCCCGAAGCGACCGCCGATTACGCCCGGTGCGTGGACATCACGACCCAGGGCGCGCTCCGCGAGATGATCCGTCCGGGGATCCTCGCCGTGTTGATCCCGCTGGCGGTCGGCGCCTTCCTCGGCCCCAACGCGCTGGGTGGCCTGCTGGCGGGCTCGCTCGTGGCGGGCGTTCCGCTGGCCGTCATGCTCGCCAACGCCGGCGGCGCCTGGGACAACGCGAAGAAGCACGTCGAGAAGTCCGGCGGCAAGGGTACGGACCGCCACAAGGCCACCGTCGTCGGCGACACCGTGGGCGACCCCTTCAAGGACACGTCCGGCCCCTCCATCAACATCCTGCTGAAGTTGATGGCGATCATCTCCCTGGTCTTCGCCCCCCTGATCGTGAAGATCTTCGAGCAGATGCCCTGGATGAACACCCTCAGGTAGTCCGCCCGCCCTTCCGACGACCCTCCGGCCATCCCTCGCGGGGCTCCGCCGGAGGACGGGGAAAAGGTGGTGCGTCTGCGGTTGCCGAGCCGCCGATAGACGCGCATGAGAACCCGAGGGAGATACGGCGCCGACGCCGACCTCGCCCCCCTTCCCACCCACGCAGCGCCCGCTTCTCGCGCCGCGCGCGAGACCGGGAGCACTCGCGTCGGGGAGCCCTTCTGACGTGGCCGCCGCCGTGTCGAGCCCCCGAATCGCGGAGATCCTGCTGGCCCACGGCCGGGTTTCGAGGGAAACGCTGGAGGGCTTCCTGCCGGCGTCGGGATCCGGCCCCCTGCTCCTCGACCGGCTGATCGCCGCAGGGGCGGTGGTCGCGGAGGAGGCGGCGCGCACGATCGCCGAGGAGATGGGGCTCCCCTACGTCACGATCGCGCTCGACCAACTGGACCCCGCACTCGTGCGTCGCGTCCCGGCCGACCAGCTATACCGGCTGCGGGCCCTTCCCCTCATCGACGACGGTCGCGCGGTGTTCGTCGCCGTGGCGGATCCTACCGACGAGCGGGCCCTCGGACTCCTCGCGGCCGCGCTCAACCGCAGGGTGGAGCCGGTCGTGGCCACGACCACGGCCATCCGATCGGCTCTGCGCGACGTCTTCGGGCCGAGCCTGCCCACCGGCGAGGCGATGCCACGCCTGGACGAGTTCGGGGACGGGACGGACGGGCTCTGGCTCGCGGCCCGCCTCTCGGACGGCTTCCGGGAAGGCGTCGCCGAGTTCCAGATCGCCCCGACCGGCGGTGGCGGCGTCGTGTGGCGTCGGAGCGACGGCGGCGTGCAGGAGGAGGTGGAGCGACTCGGAGAAGTCGAGCACGCCGCCCTCGTGACCCGCCTCCGCCGTCTCGTCGCCCGTTCGGACGAGTCGCCCGACATGCAGGCCGCGACCTTGCGGGTCGAGATGGACGACCGGCTCCTCTGGCTCTCGGTCGTGATCGTGCCGGCCATGGAGGGCGACGTCGTCTGTCTGTCGCTCCAACCGCTCCTCGACCGGGCGGGAGCGCTGCGAGCGGGTCTGTCCGCCACGGACGCCGACCGGATCGTCGCGTTCCTCGAGACTGGCCACGGACTGCTCGTCCTGAACGGCCCCAGCGCCGCGCGCGCCGCCGCGGTGCTCGACCCCTTCCTCCGGGAACGAGGGCCGCGCACCCGGATGTGCATTGCCGTGGGCCACCCGCCCGCACTGCCGATCGACGGGGCCCTGCACATCCGTCCCGGGGCCACGGACCACGATCTTCGCGCTGCGACGCGCGAGGCCCTCGCCCTCCATCCGGACCTCCTCCTTCTCGACGCTTCCCCCGGCGACGTCGTGTTGCGCGAAGCCTTGCTGCGGGCTCGGGGTCGCGGGCCGAGCCGCACGGTGCTCCTCGGGACCTGGAGAGACGCGGCCGACGTCGCCAACCGGCTTTACGCGTCGGGGATCCCCGATGCCGAGCTGCCCGCGGTGCTCTACGGCGTCGTCTGTCTCGGACCCGCCTCGGGGGCCGCCAGGGGGACGGCATGAGCCTGGACCTCCGAGAACTCCTGCAGTTCACGAAGCAGTCGGGCGCGTCGGACCTCTACGTGTCGGCCGGGGCCCCCGTGATGGTGCGCGTCCACGGCGAGGTGCGCCGCCTGGATGCTCCTGCGATCCCGCCTTCGGGGCTGCCCGCCGACACCGTCCACCAGATGATCTACGACGTGCTCGGGGACGCCGCCCGCAAACGCCTGGAGGAGCACCTCGAGCTGGACACGTCCATCGTGCTCGGCGGAGTTGGCCGATTCCGTGCCAACGCCTTCTTCCACGATCGCGGCCTGGGGGGTGTGTTCCGGGTCATCCCCAGCGAGATTCCCTCCCTGGAGCAGTTGGGACTGCCGGACGTGATCGCGACCTTCGCCGACAAGCCCAACGGCCTGGTCCTCGTGACCGGTCCCACGGGCTCCGGCAAGTCGACCACGCTCGCCGCCATGGTCGACCACGTGAACAGCCAGCGGGCCGGACACATCATCACGATCGAGGATCCGATCGAGTTCGTACACGCCCCCAAGGGCTGCATGGTGCACCAGCGCGAGCTCGGCCCTCACACGAAGTCCTTCGCCAACGCGCTGCGGAGCGCCCTGCGGGAGGATCCCGACGTGATCCTCGTGGGCGAATTGCGTGACCTCGATACCATCTCCATGGCGTTGACGGCCGCGGAGACGGGCCACCTCGTCCTCGGGACCCTCCATACCGTGTCGGCGCCCAAGACGGTGGACCGCATCATCAGCTCCTTCCCCGAGGGCGAGCAGCAGCAGGTCCGGACGATGCTCGCGGGCAGCCTCCAGGCGATCGTCGCGCAGATCCTCCTTCCGCGGGCGGATCAGCCCGGACGCGTGGCCGTCCATGAGATCTGCGTCGGCACGCACGCCGTCAAGGCGATGATCCGCGACGACAAGATCCACCAGATCCCGACGGCCATGCAGACGGGCGCCAACGTCGGCATGCAGACGCTGGCGGCATCGATCGAGAGCAAGCGTCTCGAGGCCAAGCTCGCGCCGGAGGTGGCCGCGAAGGCGCAGGCGGAGTTCTGCGGTGCGACGACCACCCCGATGCCCGCCACCGCCGGCAGGATGGACCCCCGCGCACGAAGCCCGCAACCGACACCACAGATCGAGGAGCGCTCTCGCCTCTGGGGGAAGACCCGCCATGGAACTCGATAGGTTGCTCGAGGCGCTCGTCCGGGAGGACGCCAGCGACCTCTATGTCACCGTGGGCAGCGCGCCCATGCTGAACAAGGCCGGCGAATACGTCCCGGTGCCGGGCTCGGCCTCTCTCGACGACGCGACGATCGAGGCCCTGATCCGCGCCGCGCTTCCCCCGTCCGAGCGGGATGCGTTCGAGCGAGACGGAGATGCCAACGCGGCGTACTCGCTCCCGGGCAGCGATCGCTTCCGCCTCAACGCCTTCCGCCAGCGGGGCGATCCGGGAATGGTGGTGCGGCGCATCCGGACCCGGATCCAGACGCTCGAGGAGCTCGGCCTGCCGGCGATCCTCGCCCAACTGGTGCTCGTTCCCCGCGGCCTCGTCCTGGTGACCGGAGCCACCGGGAGCGGAAAGTCCACGACCCTGGCGGCGATGATCGACCACCGAAACGAGCGCACCCCCGGGCACATCGTGACCCTGGAGGATCCGATCGAGTTCGTCCATCCCCACAAGAGGAGTCTTGTTTCGCAACGGGAGATCGGCTTCGACACTCCTACCTACGCCGCGGGCCTCAAGAACGCCCTGCGACAGGCTCCTTCGGTGCTCCTGATCGGGGAGATCCGCGACCGCGAGGCGGCCGAAGCCGCGCTGCAGTTCGCGGACACGGGGCACCTGGTCCTGTCCACGCTGCACAGCACCAACGCCATCCAGACCATGAAGCGCCTGATCGGTCTCTTTCCTCCGGGGGCCGAGCGCGGTTTGCTCCACCAGTTGTCGCTCAATCTTCGAGGCATCGTGAGCCAGCGCCTCCTCGTCCGACGAGACGGCCAGGGCCGAGTGGCCGCCCTGGAGGTCATGGTGCCCACCCCTCGCATCGCCGACCTGATCAAGGAGGGGAAGATCGAGGAAATTCGAGGCGCCATGGCTCACGGGCGTCTGGAAGGCTGCCAGACCTTCGACGATCACCTCTTCGATCTCTACGGCGCAAACCGGATCACCGAGGAGGTGGCCCTGGCCGGCGCGGACAGCGCCAACGACCTGAAGCTGCGCATCCGCCTCGAGTCGGGCGAGACGACGGACCAGCCGGCTTTCCACATCAACGGCCGCTGATCCGTACGAAGCCCGGTCTTACCGTTCGACAGGGGCGCCCGACACGCTCCGAGCCGCCCCTTCCACGTGCCGGAGGAGAGGACCGGGCTCCGCATACCGGGGGCTCGAACGCTACTCGCTCTTCGGACGGTGGAGTTCCAGGAGGACGCCCATCGGGCCCGGGGCGACCTCGAGGGTGAGCGTCTTGTCGCCGCGGCGGATCTCGACCGGGCGGGGGGAGGAGCCGGGGGCGCGGACGAGGTCGCCCAGGGAGACCTCGTCGGACACGGGGTGGCCGTCGTAGGTGACGATCACGTCGCCCGCACGAATGCCCACGCGGGAGGCCTCGCTCCCCGCGACCACGTCCACGACGACGAGATCGAGGTCGGGGGAGACGGGCTTTCCGACGGCGTCCTCGAAGTGCATCTCCCGGAGACCGCCGGCGTCGTCGTAGACCCACACTTGTCGGGCGAAGCCGAGCGCGGTGTCGTCGGGGCGGCCCTTCGCGTCCTCGAAGGCGCGCTCGACGAGTCGCTGGTGGTCGTCGAAGCGGCGCGTGCGGGAGGTGCCGTCGGGGAGCGTCCACCGGAGGAAGACGACTTCGCTGTCGTGGTCGTAGGAGACCTGGAGGCGGTAGGCCCCGCCCAGCGCCTCGACGCCCAGAGGGGCTCCGCCCACGTCGTAGTGGGCGACCTCCACCTGCCGGTCGCGCTCGTCGTAGCGGCTCGTGACGGTCGCGCCGCGGCCCGGCGGCCGGACGGGGTTGCCGTCCTCGTCGAAGGCGCGGTCCTCGGTGCGGTTGTAGCGGGGACCGTAGGCGAGGCGCTCCTCGGCCCATCCCTTGGAACGGTCCACCACCGGCCGGTCGTCCGGGCCGAGCGTGGTCTCGCGGAGGAGGTTCCCGACCCCGTCGAAGCTGCGGGCGATCGCGTGGACGCCCGCCGCATCGGTCGCGGGCACGTCGTCCTTCTCCCAGTACGAGGTCCTCGTCTCGCGCCCTCCCGTGTCGTACTCGTGGCGCACGACGGGGAAGCCGTCCGCGGGACGCGTGAGCGCTCCGGCCGCGTCCAGATGGCGTGTCTCGACCACCCGGCCCCACGCGTCGAGAAGGTTCTCTCGCACGGCCCAGCCCGCGTCGCCGACGACCGGGGCGCCTTCCGCGCCTACGATCGTGCGGCGGATCTCGCGCCCCAGGTCGTCGCATGCGAAGCGCACGGCGACCTCGCCGGTCGCGCGCACGACGAGGGCGCCCTCGGCGTCCTCGAGATGGCGCTCGACGAGGCGGCCGCGGTCGTCGTAGCGATCGACGACGGCGGCGAAGCCCAGACCCTCGGCGGTCGGCTTTCCGTCCGGGCCCAGGTTCTCGGTGCGGAGGACCCGGCCCCACGCGTCGCGCACCCGGCGGACCCCCGCGCGCCCATCGACCGTCGCCGGTCGCTCGTCCGCGTCGTAGAACCGCTCCTCGATCGCGCGGCCCGCGGCGTCGTAGCGAAGGACGCGGCGGTGCCATCCCCGGGCGCCCAGGACCGGGGCGCCGTCTCCGCCGAAGAACTCCTCCCTGACCGCGAGCCCTCGGGAATCGAAGACGCGGCGCACGACGGGGGCGCCCGCCGGGCCCGCGGTCGGGCGCCCGTCCGCGTCCCGCCAGCGCTCCTCGACCGCCCGACCGCACGCGTCGAAGGTCCGTTCGACGACGGCCCAACCGCCCTCCGCGACGACCGGCTCACCGTTGGTCCCCAGACGCGACCGCCGGATCTCCCGCCCGCAGCGGTCGAAGTCGCTCGCGACGACGGCCATCCCCTGCGCCGACCACGCCGGGCGGCCCTCGACGTCCTGGTAGGCCTCGCGGACGGTGTTCCCCCAGGCGTCGTAGACCCAACGGCGCGTGGCGTAGCGAAGCGGGCTGGTGACGGGGCGGCCGTCGACTCCCGACGTGGTGAATCCGTCGAGGCGGTCGTAGAGGTCGTAGTGACTCTCGTAGCCCGAGTAGCCGTAGGACGACAGCGTCGGCTTCCCCTCGGGATCGAGATAGACGGCCTTCTTCGGGCGACCCTCTTCGTCGTAGTGGGTGGCCTGCGAGGCGAAGCCTTCGTCCGTCCAACGCGGCTGCCCCTCGAGGCCCACGTGGGTTTCGAGGACTTCGCGACCGCGGGGGTCGTAGGTCCATCGAAGGCCGTGCGTACCGTCGGCAAGCAGGACCGGGCGGCCGTCGGCGTCGAAGAAGTCGCGCTCCGTGCGGTGGCCGTGTTCGTCGTAGGCGTCGCGACGGATGGCGTAGCCGCCGGCCGTCGCCTTGGGGTGCCCCTGGAGATCGAGGAAGGTCTCCTCCACGACGTGGCCCTGCTCGTCGTACGCCCGCCGGAGTCCCGCGCCGCCCGTCCCGTCGAGGACCGGACCGCCGGACCCATCGCGCCAGGTCTTCTCGACGAGGCGGCCCTCGGCGTCCCAGGTCGCGCGCCATCCGGCCCAGCCGTCCGCCTGCGCGAGGGGCTTCCCGTCGGGGCCGAGGAAGGTCCTCTCCAGCACGCTCCCGTCGGCGTCCCACGTCGTCACCACGACGGCGGAGCCCTTCCGCGTGACGACGGGTTCGCCTCCCGGACCGAACCAGGCCTCGCGCGAGGCGAGCCCACGGGCGTCCCGCTCGTAGCGGACGGTCGCGTAGCCGCCGGCCTGGAAGGTGGGTTCGCCGTCCACGTCGAGGTACGTCTCCTCGAGCACGCGCCGGCTTCCGTCGAAGCGCCGGCGGATGGACGCGTACCCCTGCTTCACGGGGGCGGGTTCGCCGTTCCGGTCCACCGTCGTCACGAGGACCTGGTTCCTGTCGTCGTCGTAGGCGGCGTTCCAGCCCGCGTCGCCGGACTCGCCGCGGACCGTCGGCTCGCCGGCGAGTCCGAAGTACCGCCGACGGATCTCGTCGCCGCGGTCGTCGTACGCGCTCTTCGTCGTCGCGACGCCGTGGATGTCCACGGTGGGGGAGCCTTCCACCCCGAAGGCGCTCCGTTCGAGGCGGCGGCCGTGTTCGTCGTATCGCGACTCGTAGCCCGCGACGCCCTCCGCGGCCGTCGTCGGGGCGCCCGCTTCGTCGAGGTACGCGGTGCGCACGGGGTCGTTCCGCTCGTCGTAGACCGTCGTCGTCGTCGCGTAGCCCCCGAAAGCGGCGACGGGGCGGCCGCCCAGGTCGAGGGTCGTGTCCTGGATCCGCCGGTTCCTCTCGTCGTAGCCCATCCGCCGGGCCGCGTAGCCGCCCTCGAGTTCCATGGGTTTTCCGTCCAGGTCGAGGTAGCGCTCCAGCGTGCGGTTCCCGTACGCGTCGTAGGACGCCTCCAGGCCGGCGTTCCCGTCGACGTGGCGCGCGGGGGTCCCGTCGGCCTGGTGGTAGGTGATCCGGACGAGGTTGCCCCGGTGGTCGTACGCGTCGCGCTGGATCGCGTAGCCGGCGTCCGAGCGCACGGGCTTCCCGTCCACGCCCAGCGTCGTGACCTCCATCGTGCGGCCCTTCTCGTCGTAGCGCATCCGCTCTCCCGCGTAGCCGCCCTGGATCGCGACGGGTCGGCCCTCGCCGTCGAGGAACCGCACCTCCACGCGGTTCCCGACGTCATCGAAGACGGCGCGGTAGCCCGAGTTCCCGTCGGGGTGGACCGCGGGGCTGCCGTCCACGCCCAGGTTCCACAAGCGCGTCGGGTTGCCCCAGCGGTCGCGCTCCACGCGCGTCACCGAGGCGACGAACCCCCCGCCGCCGGGCATCGGCTTCCCGTCGCCGTCGAAGCAGGCCCACTCCACGACCTCACCGCGATCGTCGTGCTTCATCGTCACCGTCGCCGGCCCCCAGTCCGGCGTCATGGGCAGGCCCGAGGGGCAGAAGTAGGACTCGGTGATCTGGTTGCCGTGGTCGTCGTAGACCTTCCGGACGGAGGCCCACCCGAACCTCGATCGGACCGCGCGGCCTTCGCCGTCCCGACAGGCCGTCTCGACGAGGTTCCCCCAGGCGTCGTACTTCGACGCCAGGCTCGCGTAGCCGTCGGGGCCGAGGACCGCGTTGCCGTCGCCGTCCTGGAGGACCATGCGAACCGCGCGTCCCCGGCCGTCGAGTTCGAAGCGGGTGCGCGTCACGCCGCGCCGGTCGGCATGGGGGCTGCCGTCCGGGCCGAGATTCGTCGCGCTCGTGACGCGTCCCTCGCCGTCCGTCTCCCAGATCTCGCCGTAGCTTCCGGTCGCGTTGGGGAGCATCCGGCGCTCGTGGTCCATGTAGCGGACGCGGGAGCGGTATCCGCGGTCGTCCCGTGTGATCTCCACGAAGGCCGCGCCGGAGGGGGACTGGGCGGACGGGAGCCCCTCGCTCACGTACTGCGCGATGATCGTCGTCTTGCCACGGTGGTCCTGGGGGTAGCGGAGGTGGTGCACGGTCTGCCCGTACTGGTTGAGGGCGATCTCGTCGCTGACCGAACCGTCCTCGAAGTAGCGGTACTCCCAGATGCACTCGCGGCGGTTCCCTGCGTTCGGGTCCCACTGGCCGATGAGGCTCCCGCCCTCGTGCTCGGTGAGCAACTCGCCGTTCCCCCGCACGATCGCGTAGTCGAGGACGCGCCCGCCGCGCGTGCGTACGCGCAGGGCGCGGAAGGAGTGCGCGAGCGCCTCGGCGCCCAGGGGTTCGCCACGCGGTTCCAGCACGCCCCACCGGGGAACGGCTCCCGCGTAGTACGCGACGTGTTCGCGCAGGTTCGCGTCGTAGTAGAACCACGCGCCCGCGGCGAGGAGGAGCAGCAGGACGACGGTGGCCCCCACGGCCGCGTGGCGTCGGCGGCGCTCGCGGCGCGCCGCGGCGAGGGACGCCTCCAGGAACCGCGCCTCGCCGTGGGCCAGCCCCACGCCGTCGGCCAGGAGGCGGCGGCCTTCCTCGAGGAGATGGCCGCGTGTGACGAGGTGCTCCGGCTCCTCGCCTTCCTCCTGCCAGATCGCCGCCGCCGCCCCGATGCGCGCCCGCGCGCGCAGTCGTTCGCGGTTCGCCCCGACCCAGTCGCCGAGGCGCGGCCAGTGGCCGAGGAGCGCCTCGTGGGCCAGGGAGACCTCCGGCGTGCCGTCCGGCGCGCGGTCGGCGGCGAAGAGCCGCGCCGCCACGAACGCGTCCACGAGGGCGCGGGCCTCGGGCGTGGCCCCTGCGACGTCCAGGGACGCGCGGCGCTTGACGGGATGGTCGCGGTCGTCCAGGCCGAACCGGACGAGCGCCTCGAACACGCGGGGCGCGGCGGCCTGCACCTCGGGCGCCAGCGCCCCGAAGGTCTCCTCCGCGCGGCGGGCGATCGCCCCTTCCAGCCCGCCGAGCTCGCGGTAGGCCGCGAAGGTCAGCACGCCGTCGTCGGTCTTGTGCACGTAGAGCGCGTCGAGCGCGAACTCGAGGAGCGGAAGGGCGGCGGGGTCTTTCGCCGCGGCGTCGCGAAGCACGTCGTCCAACGCCGCGTCGGTCTCGGGGTCCTCCTCGAAGGAGAGCCCCGCCATCCGCGAGGGCAGCCGGATCATCTGCGCGATCTCGGCGGGGGCGGGCGGTAGCAGGTCGTACTGGCCCGCGTCCTCCTTCAACGCCAGCAGGACCGGCGTCTCCGCGCAGCGGTCGTAGAAGTCGCTGCGGAGCGTGGCGAGGACCCACACGCGGCCGCTTCGCGCCAGCGCGTCCAGGGCCGCGACGTAGGCCTCGCGCTCCTTGGCCGAGACGCCTTCGAGCGTGAAGAGCTCCTCGAACTGGTCCACGAGAAGTGCGAGACGCGCCTCGGGCGGCCGCTCCAGTTCCTCCTCCGTCTGGACGCTGGCCGCCGCCTGGGCGAGCGCCTGCCGGATCGCAGCGACCACCCCGCGGGGGGCCTCGCGGAGGTCGCCCGCGAGCGTCTCGGCGTCGGTGCCCGCAGCAAGCTCGGGCAGGGCGTCCTCGTCCAGGAGGGCGGCGGCGAGGGCTCGGAACGGATCGGGCCCGTCGCCCGGTCGGGCCACGGCCCGGCGCCACAGGCCGATCCCCTCGATGACGCCGGGCTGCGTGAGCTGGGGCAGCACGCCCGCGCGGACCAGCGAGGACTTCCCGCAGCCGCTCATGCCCAGCACGAGCACGAACGCGCGTTCGTCCGCGGCCTGCCGGCGCAGGCGATCGAGGATGTCGCTCGAAGCGCGCGTCCTTCCGCAGAAGACCGTGGCGTGCTCGAACTCGAACGTCTCCAGTCCGCGGAAGGGGCTTCCGCGCGTCCAGAGCGGAGCCTCGGCGGGAGCGCCGCGTCCGCTCCCCGCCGTGGCCAGGCGTCGCTCCACGAGACGGCGGACGTGGTTCTCGAGCTGTTCCTCGAAGTCCGCCGGCGTCTCGAAGGCGTGGAAGGCGGCCTGGAACGAGCCGTCGGCCCCCCGAAACCACCGCTCGACGAAGGCGTCGAGCGCCTTCTTCTGTCCAAGCCGACCCAGGATCGCCGCCTCGGAGTCGAGCGGCGTGACGGGCCGCGCCGTCTTCCGGTAGACCAGCAGGTCGGGAACGCCCTTCGCGCGGAACGACTGGGCCGCGTCCTCGAACTCGAACTCCGTGCCCGAGCCGTAGCGGGTCCCGTCCTCCCGGACGATGTGCGGCGGAAGCCTCGTGCCGAGGCGCGACCAGAGGATCACGACGACGACGTCGGACTCGCTGGGAAGCGAGATCTCCTCCTGGAACGTCGCCGTCGCGCGAAGCGGTTCATGCTCCCAGAAGAGCGGTTCGAGTCGGACCCTCCCCTGGAATTCCAGCGCGAGCCGATCGAGCACGCGACCCGCGAGTCGTCGTTCTTCGCCGACGTCGCCGGGGGACGAGATGAAGACCCTGAGCCTCACCGCGCCTCCTCGACGCGCGGGGCCCACGGCGGCGGCTCGAACGGTCCGAAGCACCGGCGCGAGACGGCCGAGACGAGCCCGCCGGCGAGCAGGCCCACCCCGGCACCGGCCAGCGCGTCGGCGGGATAGTGGCTCCCGGCGTAGACGCGGGCGAGCGCGGTCAGCGAGGCGGCGACGAGGACCAGCGCGCGGACCAGGCGTCGCCGCCACGCCTCCGGAATCGTGCTCGTCCACCAGACGAGGATCGCGGCCATGGAGAAGACGAGGGCCGAGTGGCCCGAGGGAAAGGAGAAGTTGCGGTACTGCTCCCCGAAGGCCGCGGTGGCGCGTCCGTCGGCGAAGGCCTCGGACAGGCCGAAGTAGGGGCGCGGCCTCTCGAAGACGAGCTTCAGGCGATTCGCCCCCAGACCGCCGACGGTGGCCGCCGCGCCGAGTTCGAGGCAGCGACGAAGGGCCCGCCGCCAGTGCCGCTCCACGGCGACGATCACGATCACCACCACCAGCAGGAACCAGGCGTTGCCGAACTCGTTCAGCAGCCGGAGCGTCGACTCCAGGAACCGGGCCCGGTCCGTCAGGTCGTGGAGCCCGCGGTTCAGCTCCAGGAAGAGCCGCTGGTCCCAGTCGGCCATGGGCGCGAGGAGGTCGTTCACCGGGCGGGATCCGCGGACGGCGCGTCGTTCGGCGGGCGTTGGATCAGGAGCACGTGCGGCTGTCCCTCGATGCGTTGGCTCTGGACGACCCGGAGGCGACCCAGGAGTCGCGGGTGGCGCTCCAGGTACTTGCGGGCCGTTGCGATCACGGCCTTGGGGTGGTGGTCGAGATGCGCGGCGAGCACGGCGATGTCGTGCGTCTCCGGCACGACGCGACGCGCATAGTAGCCGTAGGTCCCGCGGTAGACCTTGTAGACGAGGGGCGCGTAGCCGTCGTCGGCGTAGCGCGCCAGGGCCTCGGCCTGGGGGCGCGGGCTCATCACGGCGTCGAACGGCGGCACGACGGCCAGCGCGATGCCGACGTAGGCGAGGAAGAGCGCGAGGGCGGCGAAGGCCCATCGCCGCGGCGCGCGGGCAAAGCCGGCGATGCCGCCCGCGAGCAGGACGGCGGCGGGGGCGAAGTGCCAGGCCGTGAAGTGGACCTCTGCGAAGGGGAGGAGGTACGGGAGGACCACGATGCCCGCCCCGAGCAGGAGGAGCATCACCGCCACGGTCTTCGTGGCGCGGGCCCGGGCCTCGGCGTCGATCCGCGTCCACCAGTCCGCGGTGAGCGCCGCCAAGGGGGCGAGGAGCGGCATGAGGTAGATGAAGAGCTTGCTGCGGGCGAGGGAGAGGGCGAGGAGGCCCGCGAGGAAGCACGCCCAGAGCCACGTCCGGCCGTCCTGCGAGCGCTCCTTCCGCCGGGCGAGTCGCTCGCGGAACGCCCGCCAGCCCAGGAACCGGCCCCAGGAGAGCGTCGCGGCGACCGCCGTCCACGGGAGCCACGCGCCGGGCAGCACGGCGGGGTAGAACCAAACGCCATGAGCGTGCTTGCGGTTCTCGACCGCGCGCGCGAAGACCTGGTCGTGGAGCAGCTTGCCGAGGTACGGCCCGCCCTCCGTCAGGCCGATCCCCAGCATCCAGAGCGCGACGAGCGCCGCGGCGGCGAGAAGCCCCAGCCCCACGTCCCGGGCGAGGAGGCGGCGCGTCCGCCCCGTCCAGACGAGGAAGGCCACCAGCGCGGCGAGGGGGAGCAGGAGTCCCACGGGGCCCTTGACCAGCACGGCGGCGCCGGCCACGAGAAGCCCCAGGAAGACGTGACGGTTCGGGCCTTCCTGCCGGAGCCCGCGCCAGAGCAGCACCTCGGCGAAGACGATTGCCGCGCCGAAGAGGAGGTCCATGCGCGTGGTGCGGAGCAGCATCTGCGCCAGCGGCGTCAGCAGGACGAGGATGGGGGCGGCCAGGGCGAGGGCCCGTCCCCTTCCCGGGAGGGCCGCCCGGACGAGGGCCCAGGTGGCGAGACAGAAGGCGAAGCCCCCCACGGCCGAGACGAGGAAGAAGGCCGGGGGGCCGTCGGTGCCGAGCAGCGTCGCGGCTCCGGCGACGAGCCAGAAGTAGACGGGTGGCTTGTCGGGGTAGGGGGCGCCGTTCAGGTGGAGGGAGAACCAGTCGCCGTCCTCGAGGAGGTGGCGCAGCGCGTCGGCGTGGCGCGGTTCGTCGAAGGCCCAGTAGTCGCGGCTCCAGAGGGTGAAGCCGGTCTGGAGGGCGACGAGGAGCGCCAGGACGAGGACCGGGTGCCGGAGGGCCATTTCCAGGGCGCCGCCCGTGGCGCGTCCCGCCCCGTTCCGATCCTGCACGGCCGTCTCCACCGCCGCCCCTGCCAGTCCGGCACCGTACGGCCGGGGTCCGGGCTGTCAATCCGCCAGGGCCGAGGGCCTGCCCCGGGAGGGGAAGCCAACGTACGGAGGAGGGCGATCGCGGCCGATCACGAGGAAGGGGAAGCGCCTCGGGAGGAAGCATGGCCAAGCGCGTTCCCGTCACCGTCCACCTCCTGGTCCTCGCCGTGGCCCTCGTCGCGTCGGCGTTCCAGATGGGCTACGCCTCCGGGACGCGGCGCCACCCCGAGCGGCGGCGGACCGCGGTCGTGGAAGCGGTCGCCCACGCCGCGCCGGCCGTCGCGAGTGTGAGCGCGTACCGGACCAGCCGGCGCACGAAGGCCGCCGGCTCGGGCGTGATCATTCACCCCGCGGGCTACGTCGTGACGAATTCCCACGTCATCGAGGGAGCCGATCGAATTCGCGTGCAGCTCTGGCAGTCGTCCCGCTCGATCGCCGCGACGGTCGTGGCGAACGACCCGCGCGGCGACCTCGCCCTCCTGAAGCTCCAGGGATCCCGTACCTGGCCCTACGTCTCCCTCGCCGCGACGTCGGAGGTCATCCCCGGGGAGACGGCGATCGCCATCGGCAACCCGCGCGGGCTCGGCGACTCGATCACGGTGGGGGTGGTCTCCGCCGTGCGCCGATCCGCGAAGGTGGAGAGCGGCGGAACGCTGGGCAACCTGATCCAGACGGACGCCTCCATCAACACCGGCAACTCGGGCGGGCCGCTGCTGAACCTCGAGGGGGAGCTGATCGGGATCAACACGTCGATCCTTCCGCGCGCCAGCGGCATCGCCTTCGCCATTCCCGCCGACGACGTGCAGCTCATGGTCACGAGGACGATCGGCCGTTGTGCGCCCCGGAACCCTCTCCCGGCGGAGGCGTCGCCGATCCCCCCGCCGGCGATGGCCAGCGACGAGGCGCCGGCCCGGGCCGAGCTCGTCCCCCTCCGGCCCTCGGACCTGGGGCTCACCCTCGTGGACGACGGGGCGCGCCTGGTGATCCGGCGGGTCCGGCGCGGCTCGCCCGCCGCGACCGCGGGCCTGCTGCCGGGCGACGTCCTGCTCGACATCGACGGGCTGCCGGTGGAGGCCCTCGACGACGTCGTGCTGGCCTTCCAGGCCTCGAGCCCCGGCCGCCGCTACGAGATCCGGGGCCGCCGCGGGGAGCAGGTGATCTTCGCCGTCCTCGTCTCTCCGAGCTGAGGCGCGCTACACTTCCCGTTCCCGCGGGTCCCCCGCGCGAGTCGGGAGTCACGCCCATGCGCACGCTCGTCGCCGGCCTCTTCGTGGCCCTCCTCTTCGCGACGGCGCTTCCCGCCGCCCGCGCCGACCGCGGCGCGGAGGAGGTTCTCGCGCTCGTCACCGTCCGCTTTGATCCGGACTCCCGCGCCGTGGTGTGGCCCGAGGTCCAGGCGGTTCTCCAGAGCTCCCCGCGCGAGGGTTGGTCGGGCGAGGCGCCCGCCGTCCTCGCCCAGACCCCCGACACGTACCGCGAGGTCCGGATCGAACGCGAGGATGCCGACGAGTCCGGCGTGCTGAGCTTCCGGGTGGCGATCGAGTCCAAGGACGCCTCCGTCCGCGCGGACCGGTTGCTCGAGGCGCTGATCCGCGGCCTCGAGGCGCACGTCGCGGAGCGCGCTCGAGCGGAGAACGACCGGCGGGACCAGGAACTCCAGCGGCTCCGCGCACGCTTGGACGCCCTGACGGGCGAGATCGCGGAGGTGCGCGAGGAGGGGGCGTTGCCGTGGCCCCTCTCCGCGACCACGTTCTTCGAGACCCTGCTCGACCGCCGCCACGAGGTCCGCGGCCGGCTGCTCGATCTCGAGGTGGACCACGCGTCGCTCACGGCGCGGGAGAAGGTGCTGACCGACCGTCTCACCCAGATGCGCGCGGAGGCGGCGAAGCGCCAACAGGCGATCGTCGCGGCCTGGGACGACATCGTCGCGTCGCGCGAGAAGATCCTGGCCCAGGAGAAGAGCGCGCTCGAGAAGGGACAGGGACACCCGATCGACGTCGCGGCTGCGGAGGAGTCGTTGGCCCGCGCGCGGCTGGAGCGCGAGGGGATGATGGGCGATCCCACCGCGCTGCCCCTGGGCTCCCGCCTCGCCGAGATCGAGGGTGCGCTGGAGACGGTGAGGCTCGACCTGCAGGTGATGGGGGCCACGCGCGCGCAGTTGGAGCAGATCCACCAGCAACTCGACGAGCGGATCAAGAAGCGCCGGAGCGACGTGCTGCGGGCGACGTACCGCGAGGAGGAGCTCCGGGTGTTGAGGGACCGGGTGCTGGAGCTGACCGAGCAGATCGCCGCAGCGCGCGCGCCCGAGGTCAGCCGGCTGCGCCTGGATTGAGACATCGGGCGGCGGGGAGAGGGCGGCCGGAGATCGCCGCGGTCTCTGCCCTGACTCCGTACGTCAGGTTCGGAGGCGGAAGGTGCCCTCGACCGGGTAGTGGTCGCTCAGGGTGAACTCCCGGACCACGCGGTACGCTTCGACGTCCCAGTGCTTCGTGAACAGGATGTAGTCGAGCGTCCGGTTCGACTGGCCGGTGGGGTAGGTCCACCAGTCGGCGTCGTCGCCGTGGGGGAGGGTGTGGAGGCCGACCGCATCGAGGGTCTCGAGGGTCCGGTCGCCGCGGTAGGAGTTGCGGTCGCGCTCGCCGTGGAAGAACCCGCCGCGGCGACAGCCCCCGGGCACCGTGTTCCAGTCGCCGAGGAAGAGGATCGGGACGTCGCCCAGCTCGTGGATGCGCCGCGCGATGCTCTCCGCCTGCCGGGTCCGTGCCTGCGGGTTGTAGGCGTGGAGGTGCGTGTTGCCGATCCACACCGTGCGTCCGTCGAGGTCGAAGGGGATCAGGGTGAATCCGCACGCGGCGAGGCGGAAGACGCGACCGGGCAGGAGCGAGCGGACCGGCGGTGCGCGCGTGGGCTCGAGGCGGCTCAGCAGCAGGTTCTCGTACTGGAACGCCGAGAAGCCCACCCGGTGGTTGATCGTTCGCGGGTAGCCGCCGATCGTCCGGTAGTACTCCATCTGCGGGTGGCGGCCGGACAGCCGCCGGTGGAAGGAGCCGAACAGGCCGTAGAAGACCTCCTGGAGGGCCACGACGTGGTAGCGGTCGGCGTGGCGGTGGACCCAGTCCGCGATGTGGTACGTGTAGGCCTTCGTGTCGTGGAGGAGGCGGATCCGCTCGCGCTCGGAATCGAGCCCGCTCTGCAGGAGGTAGCGGAGCTTCGGGCCCTGGCCGCGGTGGGTGTTGATGGTGATCGCGCGCACGACGCCCGGCGTGGTCTCCCGCCGGCCCCGCGACTCGGCGGGCGGGTCGAGGGCCGGTGCGGGCCGGCGGGGGGCGGTCGTCCGGGAGGTGGTCATGGGGATGGTCTCCATCCCCACCATCGCCCGCTCCCTTGAAGCACGGACCGGGCACGCAACAAGATCGTGCAAAGAGAGCGGGTGCCGCTATCCTCCCGGCGGGCCGTGGGAGGCAGTCATGAAGAAGTGGATCGTCCGCGTGCTGATCGTCCTGGTCCTCTTGCTGGTGGGCATCCAGTTCGTACCCTACGGGCGCTCCCACGAGAACCCGCCCGTCACGAAGGAACCGGCGTGGGACAGCCCCCGGACGCGGGAGCTGGCCAGGACCGTCTGCTTCAGTTGCCACAGCAACGAGACCGTCTGGCCGTGGTACGCATCGGTCGCGCCCTTCTCCTGGCTCGTCCAGAGCGACGTGGACGAGGGACGGCGCCACCTGAACTTCTCCGAGTGGGACAAGCCCCAGCGGCACGCCGAGGACGCGGTCGAGGAGTACGAGCAGGGCGACATGCCCCCGCTGCCCTACCTCGCGATCCACTCCGAGGCGCGACTCTCCGACGAGAAGAAGCAGGAGCTGCTCCAGGGGCTTCGCGCCACCCTCGGCGAGGCGGCCGAGCACGGCGAGCCCGCACCCGAGAGCGATTGACCGGGAGGGTCGTCTTGTCGGAGCGAAAGCGCCTCGTCCTCGCCTACAGCGGGGGCCTCGACACGTCCGTCATCCTCAAGTGGCTCCAGCTCCGCGGATACGACGTGACGGCCTACGTGGCCGACGTCGGACAGGAGGACGACTTCGACGAAGTCCGCGACAAGGCGCTCCGCACGGGTGCCGTCCAGGTCTTCGTCGAGGACCTGAAGGCCCCGTTCGTCACGGACTTCATCTTCCCCGCGTTCAAGGCCAACGCGATCTACGAGGGCCGGTACCTCCTGGGGACCGCGCTCGCCCGGCCGTTGATCGCCCGGCGCCAGATCGAGATCGCCCACGAGACGGACGCCCTCGTGGTCGCGCACGGCGCGACCGGCAAGGGGAACGACCAGGTACGGCTGGAACTGGCCTACCACGCGCTGTCGCCGGGCATCGAGGTGGTGGCGCCCTGGAAGATGCCGGCGTTCCTCCGCGAGTTCTCCGGCCGGAGCGACATGCTGGCCTTCGCCAGGAAGCACGGCATCGACGTGCAGGCGACCGCCGCCAAGCCCTACAGCGAGGACGAGAACCTTCTCCACATCAGCCACGAGGCGGGGATCCTCGAGGACCCGGCCGAGGAGGCCCCGGCGGAGGTGTACACCCGGACCGTCGCCCCGGAGGACGCCCCCGACGCGCCCACGCGGATCGCCCTGACGTTCAAGGACGGGATCCCCGTCGAACTGGAGGAGAAGGGCTCCGGCGCGACCGTGCGCGATCCGCTCGCGCTCTTCCAGCGGTTGAACGAGTTGGGACGGGCCAACGGGATCGGCCGGCTCGACATGGTCGAGAACCGCTACGTGGGGGTGAAGTCGCGCGCGGTCTACGAAACGCCCGGCGGGACGATCCTCCACGTCGCCCACCGCGACATCGAGAGCGTGGCGATGGACCGCGAGGTGATGCGGCTGCGCGACATGCTCTCCGCGAAGCTGAGCGAGCTCATCTACTACGGCTTCTGGTTCAGCCCCGAGATGGACTTCCTGATGGCCGCGGTGGACAAGAGCCAGGAGGTGATCGACGGGACCGTCCACCTGAAGCTCTACAAGGGCGGCGTGTACGTCACCGCGCGACGGAGCACCAGCGCCCTCTACGACCGCGACCTGGCCAGCATGGACCAGGAGGGAGGCTTCAACCAGGAGGACGCCGCCGGCTTCATCAAGATCAACGCGATCCGCCTGATGGCCCACCAGCGGATCATGCGGCGCAAGCACCGCCACTGGGGCGTGGATGACTGAGAGAGGGGCGCCGATCAACGGCGGAACAGGCGCAGCGCCACGTTCAGGAGGACCGTCAGGGCGACCGAGATCAGCACCATCGAGGTGATGGGGACGAAGACGCGCCCGGAGCCTGACTCGATGCGGACGTCCCCGGGCAGGTGCCCGAACCAGGCGAAGAGCCCGAAGTGGACGAGTACGCCGACCACCACGAGGACCAGCCCGGCGACGATGATCCAGAGACCCATGGCTCGGACGCCCGTGAGCTACGGCACGCGCAACTCCAGGAAGCCGTTGTAGCGCACGAGCGGGGTCCCGGAGCGCGGCTCGGGCCCGGGAGGCGCGTCGAGCCCGTCCACGAAGAGCCGGATGCGGTGGTCGTCGAACCGCACGTAGTGGAACGTCTCGACGGGTAGGCGGTCGAGAAGCGGGGGCTGGACCGCGCGGATCCAGGCGCGCGCCTCCTCCACCGATGTCGGCAACCCGCCGCGGCGGCGCCGCTCCCCGACGATGCACGCCGCCGCCCGCACGAGGAGCGCGCCGGTGTCGCTGCCCTTGGCCACCGTGCTCAGCGCTTCCGGGTTCGGGAGCATCAGCGCGAAGGGGAGCCCCAGGCCGGAACACGCCTCCCGCGCACGTATCAGGACGCCCTCGTCTCCGCACTCCCGGATGCACCGCTCGGCCTGCGCCATCGCTCGGAGGTAGACGGCGCAATCGCCCGGCGCGTAGACCCAGGTCCGACAGCGATCCACCCAGTCGGCGGAGGTACCGTCGAGCTCGGCGTTGCCGTCGATGATCTCGTGGACCGTTCGGCCTGCGCCCAGGCCGGACGAGAGCGGCGTCCCGTAGAGCAGGCGCTCCGCCCGGAGTCCATCGGCGACGAGGTCGCGCCCGCGAGGAGGCTCCTCCATCCAGGCGACACGGCGGTTCTCGGGAAGGCGACCCACGGCGTCGAGCACGAGGTAGGCGTCGTCGCGCGTCTCCCTGAAGGTCAGGGCGAACATCGTGTCGAGGAGACACCCCGGTCGGGAGAGTCCCTCCTCGAGGCGGTCGAGGGCGGCCAGGGCGGGGAGCGGGTCCCCGGCCGCGACCGCCTCCGAAGCGAACCAGCGGCCGGCGGCGCGGATGCGCTGCAAGTCGGGCAGGTACTCGGGCGGCGGCGCGGGCACCGGCCTCGACGGGTCCGGTCGCGGCCATCCCATCCGCGCGAAGGACACGGGGCCCTCGCCCATCAGCGCGGCGAGGCGTCCGGCGTCCGGCCGGAACGCCTCGTGGAGCGTGGCGACCTCGGCCGGGGGCGTGTCCCGTTCGAGCCTCCAGATCCATGTCTCGGGGCGCGTCCGCCGCAGGGCCGCGTCCGCGTCGACGGTCCGCAGCCACGCGCGGATGCGGGCTTGGCGGTCGGCATCCACCGCGGGGTTCCCGTCCCCGAGCTCCTCCGGCTCCTGCTCCGCCAGGACGCGCGCCAGCTCCCGTCGGCCGGCCTCGCGGACCGTCACGCCGTAGACGGTGATCCCCGCGCTTCCCACGGCGAAGAGCAGGGCGGCGACCAACAGGAGGCGTCGGAACACGCGGGCATTCCTCCGCGAGCCTCATCGGCCGTCGTGGAGTCCGCCTTGAGGGGGCGGCGTTCGTAGTCTCTCCGGCATGGATTCCCGCGAACGCTTCACCGCCGCTGCTTCGGACTACGCGAGCTACCGCCCCGGCTACCCGGAGGCGTTGGTCGAAGCCTGCGTCGACTACGCCGGCCTCACGCCCGGTGCCGCCGTGGTGGACATCGGCTGCGGCACCGGCATCAGCACGCGCGCCTTTGGCGGGCGGGGCTTCCGCCTGATCGGCGTCGAACCCAACGAGGCCATGCTCGCCGAGGCGGTCCGGTCCGGCGGTGCGGACTACCACCGCGGCGACGCCCTGCGGACGGGGCTCGCGGACCACGTCGCGGATCTCATCACCTGCGCGCAAGCGCTGCATTGGTTCGACCTCGCCGACGGCGCCGACGAGTGGCGCCGGATCCTGAAGCCGGGGGGAGCGTGCGCGGCGTTCTGGAACCTCCGCCTCTCGGACGGGTGGCAGGCGACGTACGAACGGTTGCTCCTGGAGTGGTCGGAGGAATACGACGAGGTCCGGGCGTCGCAGCACGGCGCCAGCGACCACACCGCATGGATCCGGACCTCGGGAGCGTGCCGGGACGTCCGGGAGCGCGAGTTCGACAACGCCCAGCGGTTGGACTGGCGCGCTCTCCTCGGCCGGGCGAACAGCAGCAGCTACGTGATCCACGGCATCGCGGACCGGGAGGGCTTCGAACGGGCCTTGAAGGCCCTCTTCGACCGGGAGGCCCGTGACGGCGCGGTGGTCTTCCGCTACCGCACGTGGCTGCTGCTGTGGCGCTTCGCCTGATCGGGGCTCGGGTCGGGAGTCCCCACTTCCCCCGGGCCGCCTTCCGGGTTCCAATGCAGGCGACCCGCGGGGGCGGCGGGTCGCGGGGATGGAGCCACGCCATGCCGCTCGCCGCGCGCGCGACGACACGCCTCGCCATGCTCGCCCTCGCCCTTCTTTTCGTCGCCTGCGGGGGTGGGGGTACGCCCTCCGCCGAAAGCCCTCCCCCGTCCGACGGGCCGGTGCCCGACCTGGGCGCGAACGCGAGCCTGAACGGCTACCGTCTCTTCCCGGCCGACAACGCGTGGAACCAGCGGGTGGACCAGCAGCCGGTGGATCCGTCGAGCGACGTCTTCCTCGCGTCGATCGGCGCGGACGATCCCATACACCCGGACTTCGGAGCGGATTGGAACGGCGGACCCTTCGGCATCCCCTACGTCGTGGTGGCGAGCGGTCAGCCCTACGTGGACATCGCGTTCACCTACGGCCCCGAAAGCGATCCGGGGCCGTATCCGATCCCTCCCGACGCGCCGATCGAGGGAGGAGCGGACGCGACCGGGGACCGCCATCTCCTCGTGCTGGATCGGGACAACGACTACCTCTACGAGTGTTTCGATGCCCACCCCGACGGCATGGGCGGGTGGACCGCGGGCAGCGGCGCGATCTTCGACCTGAGGACGAACGTGCCCCGCCCCGCCGGCTGGACCTCCGCCGACGCCGCGGGCCTTCCGATCCTCCCCGGCCTCGTTCGCTACGACGAGGTCGTCGAGCAGGGCGAGATCGGCCACGCCTTGCGGTTCACGTGCTCCCGGACGCGGCGTGGATACGTCGCCCCCGCCAGGCACTACGCCAGCACGAGCGACGATCCCTCCCTTCCGCCGATGGGCATGCGGGTCCGCCTCGTGGCGTCCTTCGACACGACGCCCTACGGCCCCCAGGCCCGCGTCGTGCTGCTCGCGCTGAAGCGCTACGGCATGATCCTCGCCGACAACGGCAGCGACTGGTACGTGTCCGGAGCGCCCGACGCGCGGTGGGACGACGACGACCTGAACGGCCTGAAGTCCGTGAAGGGCAGCGACTTCGAGGTCGTCCGCATGGGGACCGTCGTCACGGACTGACCGTATCGCCCCGCGTCCTCATCCATACGCTTCCCGCCACAGCCGCGTCGCGACCTCCATGGGGTCCGCGGGCACGCCCCGGCGGACAAACCACGCGACGAGCCGATCGACGTCGCGGCAGAAGAGCTCGAACGCGCGCGGGTGGCGGATCGCGTCCACGGCCTGCGGCAGGTCGATGATGCGGATCTCGTCTCCCCACAGGAGGACGTTGTACGGCGAGAGGTCGGCGTGGACGACGTAGCAGCCGAGCATCGCCCGGACGTCGTCCAGCAGCCGATCGAGGAGGGCATTCGCCGCCGCGGGCTCGAGGTCCACCGACTGGAGGACGGGCGCGCCCTGGCGTTCGTCGCCCACGAACTCCATCAGGATGGCGTTCTCCGAACTGGCGAGCACGCGCGGGACCTCGACGCCCGCGGCGAAGAGGGTATCGAGCATCTCGACCTCGTACTGGCACCACGCGGCGGCGTCGAGCCGGCGGCCGTAGGAGGAGCGCTTCTTCAGCGCGCGCTCGGTCCTCGAGTCGGGGTACTTGCCTTCCCGGGACTGGATCAGGCGCCCGGTCTTGTAGAGGGCGTCGTTCTTCATGGCCCGGAACACGCGCGGGCGATAGACCTTCGCGGCGATCAGGTCGAGGCCGGTGCCCGGGTGGGCGCGGCAGCAGTAGACGGTGGCCTCCTTGCCACCCTTCACGCGGTAGAGCAGGTCGGTGAACCACTCGTCCACGTAGAAATGGGAGAGGGAACGGAGGATCCACTCCTTCTCCTGGCGCCCCCCCGTGAACGTGGGGTCGAAGGCGTCGGAGAGGTCATGTCGGCGGGTCTTGTTCAAGGCGGGGACTCCGGGAGAGGGGGCGAGAGGGAACGGGGGCGGGATCGCGAACGGACATGGCGCTCCTTTCGGTCGGCACGGACGGACCGCGGGCGACGAAGGGGGGAGGGCGGCGCGAAAGAGGGGTCGCGCCGGCTAGCCGACCGAGCTCCGAGGCGCGTCGGCGCGGTGGAGCGGAAGAGCACTCGACATCACACGCCTCCTTTCCGGCCTCGGGCCGCTGGTCGTCGTCGAGCGAGGAGTCTACGTCCGCCCCGGAAGGGACGCAAGCACGAGGCCCCGGGGACCGCGTCCGGGGATACCATCCCCGCCTCCATGAGAGCCCGAGAGCGCTACGGCGACTGGCACCTCTTCCGACGCCTTTTCCACGAGGCCCGTTCGAACGCGGGCTGGATGGCGCTGCTCTTCGGTGTGAGCCTGATCGGCGCTCCGCTCGCGCTCCTCCTTCCCGTCCCGATCAAGGTCGTGGTGGACCACGTGCTGGGGCGCGTGCCGTTTCCCCCCATCCTCTCGCGTCTGCTGCCCGCGTCCCTCGAAGCCGAACCCACCCGGCTGCTCCTCGTCTGCGCCGCCATGGTCGCCGTCGTCGCGGTGCTGATCCAGGCCCAGGCGATGGCGTCGTGGCTCCTCGAGACCTGGATCGGGCAGCGCCTGATGGTCGGGTTCCGAAGCCGCCTCTTCGAGCATCTCCAGCGGCTCGATCCCGGCTTCCACGCCCGCCGCGGCACGGCCGACTCCATCTACCGCCTGCAGTTCGACGCCACCTCGATCCAGGCTGTCGCCGTCCAGGGGGCGATCCCGTTCGCGACGGCCCTCGTGAAGGTCCTCGTCCTCGTGGTCGCGGTCGCCCGGCTCGACGGCCTGCTCGCCGCCGTTGCCCTCCTGGGCGGCCCGCTCCTGTTCGGCCTGACCGAGCTCTTCCGGCGCCGCCTCCGACGGGGGTGGTCGGCCGTGAGGGAGCAGGAGAGCGCGGCCATGTCGGTCGCGCAGCAGGCGCTCGGGGGGTTGCCGGTGGTCCAGGCGTTCGGTCAGGAGCACCGGGAGAGGGAGCGATACGTCGTCCGCGCCCGTGCGGGGGCGCGCGCCGCCATGAAGGCGGTGTTCGCGCACTCGACGTTCGACTTCCTGGTGGGCATCACGAACGGCATCGCGGCCGCGGTGATCCTCTACATCGGCGCTCGTCACGTCCAGGGCGGCAGGATCACGCTGGGCGAACTGGTGATGATCCTCGCCTACCTGTCGCAGCTGTTTCTCCCGCTGCGGGAGATCGGAACCCGCGTGGCGACGATGCAGCAGGCGCTCGCGAGCGCGGCGCGGATCTTCGCGCTGTTGGACGAGCCGCCGAGCGTGACGGATCGCCCCGGCGCCCGGCCCCTCGACCGCGCCCGCGGGGCCTTCCGCTTCGAGAACGTGGCGTTCACGTACGAGGGCGGGGCCCAACCCGTGTTCGAAGGCGTGGATCTGGAGGTTCCCGCGGGAGCCAGGGTCGGCGTCGTCGGGCAGACGGGATCGGGCAAGAGCACGCTGCTCGCCCTGCTGCCGCGGTTCCAGGATCCGACGGCGGGCCGGATCCTCCTCGACGGCACCGACCTGCGCGACCTGCGCGTCGCGGACCTGAGGCGGCAGTTCGCCATCGTGCTCCAGGACAGCGTGCTGTTCGCCGCGTCCATCCGCGAGAACGTCGCCTACGGCCGGCCGGACGCCTCCGAGAGCGCCATCCGTCGCGCGCTGGAGCACGCCGCCGCGGGGTTCGTCGATGCGCTGCCGGAAGGCCTGGACACGCAGGTGGGCGAGGGGGGAGCCACGCTCTCGGGGGGCGAACGCCAGCGCATCGCCTTGGCCCGGGCGTTTCTCCGCGACGCGCCGGTCCTCCTCCTCGACGAGCCGACCAGCGCGCTCGACGCCGGAACGGAGGGCGCGGTGATGGCCGCGGTCGAACGGCTGATGGAGGGCCGGACCGTCTTCGTCATCGCGCACCGGACGCACACGCTGGAGGACTGCACGCTCCGCGTTCGCGTCGGCGACGGCCGCGTCGAGTTGGTCGCCGATCCCCCGCCGGAGCCGTGAGGCGGCGACGGGGTCGCGGGCCCCCTCTACGACGCCGAATCGAGACGCGGGCGGAGCTTGCGGAGACGGGCCGACGTCTCGGTGTCTCGTCGGCGGCGACGTCCGGCTGTCCCGTCGCGCGCCTCGCGCCGGAGGGCCGTCGCGTCCGACCGGGTCGATGCCCTCGTTCGGGGGAGTGCCCACCGGGTTGAAGTCGAGCCCGCCTCGGTCCGAATCCAACAAGGGGGGAAGAAGGGGGGCCGTTGGTGCGGAGATTCGACCGGCGAACGTGGATCCTGCTGGGAGCGGTGCTGCTCGCTGCCGCGTTCGCCGTCGAGACGGCCCTCACCTGGACGACCTCGTCCGCGCCGTTCACCGGGTCGGCGGCACCCGCGATCGCTCCCGACGGGCGCGGTGATCCGCGCGGTCCTCGGGGGCCCGACGAAGGACCGCCGCGGGATGTCCCGCCCGAGGAGGTCGGGCCGGGTGGGGACGAGCCCTTCTCGCCGGCCGCCGTGCTTCGGGGGCGGGCGGCGCCCAGGGAACCCCGGATCCTACGCCACGGCGATGTGCGGGTGGTTCCGCTCTCCGTGGCGCGGGGGTGGATGGAGACCCTCTATGCCCACCGACGGCTCTGGCTCAACCCGGAGGCGCCGCCCGCTCCCGAGGACGAGGCTCGGGTTCTCCAGCGGACCTTCGACCAGGCCGACAACGGGATCACCCGCCAGAACCTGATCTTCCTGGCCGCGCTCCGTCTTCCGCCGGCCGTCGGGGAGCCCTGGCTCAAGGAGGTGGCCGCCTCGGACGACGCCGAGGATGCGGAGGACGCCCTCGTGGCGCTGGCCTTCTCCGGCGAGCCGGACGCCCTCGCCGCGTTCCACCGCCTCGCCGAGACGCCCTCTCCCGCTCGCGTCCACCGCCTCGTCGATCGGGCCTGGCGGCTGGAGGAGCTCGCCCTCGGCGGCGAACCCGGCATTCGTGGGGTCCTGCGCAGCTACCACGCGCTGGAGGTGCTCGATCGTTTTCCCTACTTCATGACCACGCCGTACGACGTGCACATGCTCGGCTGGACCGGCCATCCCCGCTACTCCGCGGCGCTGGCCCTGGACCTGGAGCAGGCGTGGCTCCGCCGCTACCCCGGCCATCCCGGATCGGACGACGTCGCGCTGAGGATCGCCAGACGGTACCAATCGGACGGCCGGCTTCTCGATGCGGGGCGCTGGTACCTCCGATCCAGCACGCTGCCCGATCAGGACGTGACGCACGGGGCCATCGACGGGTTGATCCGCCTCTGCGAGCTCCGCCTGCCGGTCGCGGACATCCTGCGGTTGATCGACGACCGTGACGTGGGAGGGTTCAACCGGGCCCTGCTCCAGACCATGTTCCTTCGCCGGGTGGCTTCCGAGCAGGGCTTCGAGCGCGCGACCGTCGAGGTAGCGCGGATCGCCACCGCGGAGCCGGAGGGGCAGATCGCCGCCGCGTGGCGCCGACGATCCGGTCAGGCGCCGCCCAAGGCGCTCGACTCGGGGCTCTCACCGCTGCCGCCCGACGATCCTCTCCGCCGGTACGATCCCACCCTGGGGATCCGCGACGATGCGTTCGCCGACGCCGCCACGGCGCAGCAGGTCGGCGGTGCCTGGCCGAGGTACGCCTTGCTTCCCTCGAAGGACGAGCCGCGCCTCGACCCGCCCGACGCGGTGCTGGCTCCCCACACGGCGCGGTTCGCGCGGCAGTTCCGGCTGTGGGAGACGCTCGCCGAGCTCGAGCGCCGGACGGACCGGGCGAAGGGCGTCGCCAGGGCCGACCTGCTCTACCAGCAGGCCGCCGTCTTCTACCACGAGCCCCGCGTCCTCTTCCCCGCCTACGCCCAGGTGAGCGTCTATCACCGGTGGTTGCTCGGGAAGGGCCTCGTCGAGGACGCCGATCCCGCGGCGCGCCTCACGGCCCAGACGAGGTACGAGACCCGGAGCCTCTCCTTGCTCCGCGCGCTGGCACTGTTCGATCGGATCGAACGCGACTTCCCGTCCTACCCGGCCATGGACCGCGTCGTGTTCTCCGAGGCCATGGCGTATCGCAAGCTCGCGGAGTTCCGGCCGTTCCGCGCGCCACCACAAACGCCCGAGGGGTGGTCGAAGTGGAGCGAGAAGGATCGTTTCCACGAGGTCCTGCGCATCGCCGTGGCCACCTTCGAGCGCTGCGCCCGCGACTTCCCGGAGAGCCCTCTCGCCGACGATGCCACCCGGGCCGCCGCCTACTGGCGCCGCGTCCGCCCGGACGCCTGGAAGTAGCCGAACCTCCGCACCCTCGCGTGCCGGTCTACGGCGAAACGCGGAACCGAAACGTGTACGGTGCCGCCAGGGGAATCCCGTTGAGATCCCGCAGGCCCGGCGCGCCGGCACCGCTGACCGTCACCTCGATCGATCCGCTCGTCGGGAGAGGGTCCCGCGCGCGCCAGACGAGGACGTGTCCGTTGCTGGGCAGCGTGGAGCCGTCGATCTCGGTCTGCATCCTCGGATAGCCCACGGCTGTCGCGATGGGCGTGGCCTGCAGCGCGCCCAGGTGCACGGCCTGGATCGACGACGCTTCGACGCTCGTCCCGTCGATCCCCTCCGTGAAGTGCACGAGCACGTCGCGGTTGGTCGCCGGCGTGAACTCGTCCGGGGCCGGAACGGTCTTCATGACGTAGGGTCCCAGGGGATCCGAGTCCACGAAGAAGGTGTGGTACACGGGAGCGGGGGCGACGGGAAAGCCGTTCGTGCCGCGCCCGCCCGTACCCACGACGATCGTGTACTGCCCGGGAGCGAGCGGCATGGTCACGGGAGTGAGCAGGATGTGGTGCGCGGCGAATTCCGCCTCCACGGGCAGGGGGACGAGGCCGCTCCCGGGGACTGCCATCAGGACCCGCAGGGCGTCGAGATCCAGCCCCAGGTAGGGGTCTCCTCCGACGTAGAACGAGGAGGGCACGATGGGAACGAGGGCGTCGAAGAAGATGCCGATGTGGCCGGGGTGGGACGGATCGGTGTTCACCGTCAGTGACCCATCCGTGTAGCGCGGCGCCTGCGACCCGTCCGTGAAGTCGTAGGGGACGACGCTGGGGGAGAAGGCGACCACGTGCGGGGAAACGAGCGGCGGCCCGTCCCCGTCCCCGCCCGGGCCGCACGCGGCGATCCCCAGCAAGAAGCCCGCGAGTGCCAGGGTGCCGACGCCACGAAGCATCCACGTCCTCCATTCCCGAGTTGCAACAAGATACCCTTTGACGCGGGGCGGCGCGGCGGGACGAGGGGACGCGAAGGGCGCTCTGCGGATTTGCTGAGCCCGGCGGGACCCGGGCGGCGCTATGCCTGGGGAGTCACGATGGCCTCGAGATCCGTTCCGGAGACCCTGCAGGAGCTGCTGACCCACCAGGCGTGGGTGCGCGGGCTCGCGCGCGCACTCGTCGGCGATGCGGATCTGGCGGACGACGCGACCCAGCAGACGTGGCTGGCCGCGATCGAGCGCCCACCGTCCTCGGGGGCCAACCTCCGGGGCTGGCTGGGGCAGGTGCTGCGGCGTCGGATCCTCGACCTTCGCCGCGGTGACCGACGTCGCCACGTGCGCGAACAACGCGTTCCTCCGCACGGCGCTTCGCCCTCGGCGGAGGACCTGCTGAGCCGGGCCGAGGCACGCGCCCGGGTCGCGCGCGCGGTGCTCTCGCTCGAGGAGCCGTACCGCGGCACCATCCTCCTGCGCTACCTGCAAGAGCTCCCGGCCGACCGCGTCGCCGCGATCCAGGGCGTCCCCGTCTCCACGGTCCACACGCGGCTGGCCCGCGGGTTGGGGCGCCTGAGAACCCGCCTCCGGGCCGAGCTCGGCGGCGGGCGCGGAGGCTGGAAGGCCGTGCTGCTCCCCCTGGCGGGAGGCGACGGTCAGGCACGGAACGTCGCGTCGTTCGGGAGGTGGATGATGCGCATCGCCCACGTCAGGACCGTTCTTCGCGGAGCGGCGATTTTCCTCCTCGCGGGGATCCTCGGCGCGGGAGCGTACGTGTTGCTCCACGTCGAGACGGCGACCCCACCGTCGGTCTCGCACGAGGCGACATTGCCACGGCCGGCGGCGAAAGCCCTTCCGGACACCGTGGGCTTGCGGGGCGCCTCGCGGGAGGACCGGCCGACGACGGCGCCCCCCGCGGCGCTCGCGCGGGTGGTCGAAGAAGGGGGCGCCCCCGACGGTGCGATCACGGGGCTTGTCGAGGACGAGCACGGCACCAGCGTTCCCCTCGTCACCGTGATCCTCTTCGACGCGTCCGGACGGGAGATCGTGGCCCGCCGACACACCGACAACCGGGGGCACTTCCGCTTCGACGGCCTGGCGCCCGGAGAGTACCGTCTCGCCGTCCACGCGTCGGGATCGCAGCCGTTCGACCGCGCGGTGAACCCGGGCCGGAGGAGGCTCCGCGTGGTGCTGCCGGGCGCCCGCTACCGGGGAGTGGGCCGGACCGGCACCGTCCAGGAGGGGAGATCCCTGCCTCGGGGCGTCGTCGCCGGCCGCATCCTCGGCGACGACGCGCATCCGCTCATCACGGCGACGGTGCTGCTCGCCACGGGCTCGAACACCGTGGGACGTCTTTTCACCGAGGGGGACGGGGCTTTCCGCTTCGAAGGTCTCGACCCGGAGGAATACGTGCTGACCGTGTACGCGCGCGGCTTCCTGCCGTTCCAACTCCCGGTCCTGTCCGGCCGCTCGTCCCTCGATGTGCACCTCGATCCCGGCCCGAGCCTCGCGGGCGTCGTGGTGGACGCGGAGAGCGGGCGTCCCGTGGAGGGGATCTCGATCACGGCGCTCGCCGCCGAAGCCGGTGCTCCGGTCGTGAGCAGCACCTCGGGACCCGGCGGGACCTTCCGGCTCGGAGGCCTCCGTTCGGAACGGGTCACCCTGGACGTCGGTCGACACGCCGGGGACCGGGAGGGGCGGGCCGCCGAATACGTTCCCGCGCGCCTCGGCCCGTTCGACGTGGGTGTGGACGACCTGCGGATCGAGGTGGCTCGTGGGCTGGTCATCGCCGGGCGGATCGAGGACGCGAATGGCCATCCGTGGCTCGCCGGTGCCACCATCCGGCTCCTTCCCGTATCCGCCGCAGGGGAGATCGGCTACGACGGGGGTCGTTCGGCCGCTGCGTCGTCCGACGGGACGTTCCGCGTCCCCGGGCTCACGCCCGGGCGCTACGACATCCAGGTCGCCCCCGACGCACCGGAACTCGACGGCGTCCCCGGCGCCGTCGCGCGCCTCGATGGCGTGCCGGCCGGTTCGACGGACCTCGTCGTGGCTCTCGGTCGGGGCCTTCCGCTGGATGGCCGCCTCGTGGACGAGAGCGGCGAGGCGGTGGGGGGACGGGGCTGGATCTGGGTGACCGTGGCGGGGGCCGCCGCGGGCGGACCCCGGAGCGTTGCCGCTCGCCTCCTCGCGGGAGGGAGGTTTTGCACGGCGCCCCTGGACGAGGGCTTGCGCTACGACATCGTGGCGGACGGCTTCGCGGGCTACCGGCGGGCGGAGGCGCGGGGCGTCCGTCCGGGCCCCGAGGGGGTGACCCTCGTGCTCGAACGTGGCGTCCGGATCGAGGGACGCGTGCTCGCGTCGAGCGGCACGGCCGTCCCCGCGGGCGTTCCCGTCACCGCGGCCGCCACGGGGGACGATGCCGGAGCGCTGGGGCACGAGCCGTGGGCGTACGCCCGCACGAGGTGCGGGGCCGACGGTCGCTTCGTGGTCCCCGGGTTGCGGGCGGGCGTCACCTATCGGCTGAGCGTGGGCGGAGGCTTCCCCGGCTGGGTCGCGAGCACCGCCGGCGTCGAAGCCACCGCGCCCGCGACGGAGGTGATCCTCCGCGCGGAGAAGGGCGTCGCCTTCACGGGTCGCCTCGTCGACGCGTCGGGCCTCGGGCAGGAGTCCGTGTTCCTGCAGGCCCTCGCCAGCGGCAGGCCCGCCGGCTCGACACGGACCGGAAAGGACGGACGGTTCGTGTTCGCCGGTGTTCCCGTGGGGCGGATCACGCTGCGTGCCACCCTGGGCGGCCGGTCCGTGGCGCTGGGGGAATTCGAGGTGCCCGTCGGGGACGTTCGCATCGCGCTCCCGGACTGAGGCCCCGCGACGTCACGCGCGAGGTGGACGTGCCTGTCCCCTTCCGCCCCGGGGCGGGGAGGGTGACGGACCCTCCGACGCCGCTAGGGTATCCGTGGGTTGCGCGGCAAGGGGAGCAGGGAGAATCCGTGCAGCCGTCCCGTCTTCAGCGTCTTCCCTGGTTCGGCATCGCTCTCGTCGCCATCTCGTTCAGCGCCCTCGAGGCGCGGGCGGACTGCTGAGGGGACAGCGGGTCGGCGGTCGCCGGCTCCAGCACCATCCGTGCGCCCGACACGGGGCCGACGGTCACGGCGCCGCCGTCCTCGCCTTCCCTGCCCGGGCAGGGAGGGACACGGCGGGGCGTCGGGGGCGGATCGCGACCCCGGATGACCGAATTCCGCTGGTACGAGGCCGTCCTGAAGCCCTTCGCCGTGGTGACGCCCCGCGATGGGGAGGAGGCGCCCGAGCCCCTGACGCCGAGGCAGCAGCTGGCGAAGCGGCTCGGAATTCCGGACGCGAGGCAACTCGGGGACCAGCGACCCACGCTGGTGTACTTCCATTGGCCCCACGACGACGAACGCAACGGCGATCTCTCGGAGAAGCTCTGCCGGCGGGTCCTCGACGACGAGGACGTCGCCCGGTGGGGGCTCCGCTTCCGTTGCGTGCAGGTGGACATGTCGCAAGCCGACGTGGACATGGCCCGGGAGCTCGGTGCGGGCTCGCGCCCGTCGCTCGTGATCGTCGACGACGATCCCGAGGTCGCCGTGGACCTCGGAACGCCGAAGACGGCGCGCCGTCTGGCCAAGGGGCTCGAACGAGCGCTGAAGAAGTTCCCGGACCGGTGGACGGAGCTGAAGAAGGACCTGAAGGACGCGGACCGGCGATTCGAGAAGGCGTCGGATCTCGCCGACGACGACGAGACGCTGAAGGACGCCCTCGCCCTGCTGCGCTCGATCCTGGCGTCCGACGCGAGGGTAAGCGGTACGTACGACCGCGCCCTCTCGCTCCGCTACACCCTCCAGACCCGACTGGAGCAGTCGCTTCGATGATGGAGGAGCCGGCGCCCGCGGGCTGCCTTCGATCTCGCGCCCGATCACTCCACCCGGTGCATCCGCGCGCCGGAGCGGTCCGCGTAGTCGCCGCCTGGGAGACCCCACGCGTAGCGATGAGATAGGGAGCCGTCGTCCCAGAGGTCGAAGGACACCGCTTCGCGGAACGTGTCCACGGCTCGTGGCTCGCCCACGCGGAACGTGAGCGTGGTCCGACCCTCCCCGGCGGTCTCTCCGAGGAACGGCAGGACGATGCCCCCCGGTTGGTTCGTGGAGACGACGTGGAGTTCGAGGGTCCCGTCGCGGTCCTCGGCGATCACGCTCTCCTCGGCGTGGTAGACGGTCCCGTCTCGCCCCAAGGCCCGGGAAGCGAGACGAACCGCCTGCCCTTCCAGGGCCGGGGACAACTCGATGGATCCCTCGAACGCCTGCCCTTCGTGGTTGACACCGTCCCCGCTGTAGCGGCCCGCAAGGGCGAGGAGCTTCTGGAGCGCAGGGTGCAGGGTCCTCGCCTCCTTCCGGACGGCCGTGCAGTGTAGGGAGGGCGGCTGCGGGGGACCGTGCCCGGAATCCGGACACGTCCCGACGCTGTCGGGCGCCGGAGAGCGCCGGAGGGCGACGGACCGGGGCCTGGGGCCCGCGGGCGGTTTCCCGGTACGCTTCCGGCGATGACGCGGGCACGCAGACGCATCGGCAGGCCGGGGCTGCTGGCGATGGCGGCCCTTCTCGCGGCTTCGGTGGCGTGGCTCGTGACGCGCTCCCCCGCACCGACGTCTCCAGCCGATGGCGCCGGCGCGGTCGCCCGGAGTCCGGCCCCCGCCCGCACGCGTCGCTTCGGGGCGCGCCCTCGACCGCGGCCGATCCCGTTTCCGGGCAAGCGGCGATCCACGGCCTCGTCGTGGACGTCGGAGGGCACGGGGTGCCCCGCGTCCCGGTCGTGGCGCTGGACGACGCCCGTTCCGACGCCCAGGGCTTCGATCGTTCCTTCGAGCAGGGGTTCCGGCCCGCGGCCTCCGCGGTCGTGCGGGCGAAGACCGTCTCCGCGGAGGACGGGCGCTTCGCCCTGAGCGGCCTGACCGGCGACGCGCCGCGTCCCCTCGTCGCGCGGCCCGCGCCCCCGTGGGTCGGTTCGGGTCTGTTGTGGCGACCGGCGCAGGACGCGGCCGCGCCGGTGCGGAACTCGTCGTGGAGGGTTCGCCCCTGCGGGCGCGCGTCGTCGGCGCGCACGGCCGCGGGATCTTCGCGCTCGTGACGCCGATGCTCTCCTGCGGGCCGCTGGCCTGGCGACCGGGGCGGGAATCCCTGCTGCTGCCCGACCTCCCCACAGACCGCGATGGTCGGTTGACGGTGCCCGCGCTGCCCCCGGGGCGCGTGGCCCTCCACGTCCGGATCCCCGGGCGGATCCAGCGGACCTTCTCCGCCCGCGTGCCACGGGACGAGGAACTCGTGCTCGCGCTCTACGATCAGGAGGGCGCGTTCGTGGGCGGCACCGTCCGCGACGACACGGGCGCGGCGATCGCCCAGGCCCAGGTCGAGGTGGGCGTGACGACGGAAGGGGCGCGCGGCCTGCCCGCCCAGACGCACTTCGCGACGACGGACGGCGACGGAACCTGGCGGGTCGAGGACATCGCGCTGCCGGGCCTGCTCGAGAGCGTCAGAGCGACGTCCTCGAGGCGATGGACCCACCGGGAGGGCAGGGCGCGGTAGGATCGTGAACCGGATTCGGCCGCCGTGGCACTCCAGGGGTGAAGGGAGACCGCCATGCTGCCCACGCCCCCGCCCTCCATCGAGGAGCTGCTCCCCCATGCCGGCTTCGTCCGGAGCGTCGCGCGGGCGGCCGTGCGGGGGGACGCGGACGTGGACGACGTGGTCCAGAGCGCGTGGCTCGCGGCGGTCGAGAAGGGGCCACGGCACGGGGCTTCGCCCCGCGGGTGGCTCGCGGCCGTGGTCCGGAACGCTGCGCGGGGGCTCGGCCGGGGCGAGGCCAGGCGCCGCGACCGCGAAGTGCGGGCCGCCCGGACGGAGACCCTCCCGTCCACGGCGGAGATCGTGGCGAAGGAGGAGGTGCGCCGTCGGCTCCTGGAGGCCGTCCTCGGGTTGCACGAGCCGTATCGCCGCGCGGTGCTGCTCCGCTACTACGAGGACCTGCCCCCTCGCGAGGCGGCGCGGCGGCTCGGGGTTCCCGTGGAGACGGCGCGGACGCGGGTGAAGCGCGGCCTCGCCCTCCTTCGCGAGCGGCTCGACGAGCGCTGGGGGGGCGACCGCAGGGCCTGGAGCGCCGCCCTGGCGCCGCTGGCGGGGTTGGGCGGCGCTGCGGCGGGCGTCGGCGCGGGCCTGCTCGCGAAAGCCGCGTCCGCGGTGCTGGCGGTCGCCCTCCTCGGCGCGGGAGGCTGGATCGTGATCCGGCGACGGGTGCCCGCGCCGGCGGCGCCCGCCGCGGTCGATCTCGCCAACACGTACGCGGCTGCGTCGGGACCGGTCCTTCACGGTGCGCCTCCGTCGTCGCCTCACGGCTTCGGGACCATCCATGGAACCGTGCGACGCGACGACGGCGAGGGCGCCGTCACCGTGGAAGCCGTTCGCGTCGGCTCCCTGGATCTCCTCGATCAGCGGCAACGCAGGCGCGATCCCGGGTCGTTTCTCCGTCCTCCGCTCGGTGGAGAGGTCGTGGCGCGTACGCAGGCGGAGGCGGACGGAGGCTACCGCTTGACGGGGCTCGCCGGCGGTCTCTACCTCGTCACCGCCCGCGGAGGGGACGGCTTCGCACGCGTCGTCGTCGCGGCCTTGCCCACGGACGGCGGCGACGCGGAGGCGATGCTCGATCTGCACCGGGGACCCTACGTCCTGACCGGACGCGTGACCCGTCCCGACGGGAGCGTGAGTCCCGGGTGGGTCTACCTGCAGACCGGCGCGCGGGCGCCGCTCCCCGGCATGACCCTCACCTGGCCCCAAGGGAGCCTGCCCCGACGGCTGGACCCGGACGGGGGCTTTCGCTTCGAGCACCTCGCCGCGGGCGATGTCGCGCTCGTCGTGGTGGAGCCGGGCGTCCGACTCCTACGCCGGGACGGGATCCGTGTGCCGGGCGGCGAGCCCCTCACCCTGATGCTGGGGAGCCCCACGCGGAAGCACGCCCACGTCGTGGACGCCTCGAACGGTCGGGGCGTCCCCGGTGCCCAGGCGTTCGCCTTCGCCACGTTCGGGGGCGACACGTCCTACTTCCTGAGCCGCGCCCACGCCGACGCGGACGGCCGCATCGGCATCGACGACGTCCCGGGGCGGATCGCCGCCCTCATCCTCGCGGGGGGCTACGCCCCCGCCCAGGTTCGCTGGCCGAAAGACGCCGATGAGGTCACCGTGGAGCTGACCCGCTTCGGCACCATCGAGGGGCGCGTGCTGGATGCGGACGGGCGCCCGTTGGCCGGCGTCACGGTTCGAGCCGTCGCCCTCGGACGCGACGGACCGGCTGTCGGAGGCGATCACGAGGCGAAGACGGGCGAGCAGGGGCGGTACCGGATCGATGACGTGCCGCCTGGCGAGGTCATGGTCTTCGTGCACGGCGGAGGCTACACCTCCCCGCAACTCGCCGACGTCGAGCCACGAGGCTTCAACCCGTTCGTGCACCAAGTGCCCCCGGGCGGTGCGACGGACGTCGATCTCGAAGCCATCCCCGCGGGGTCCGTCGAGGGCCGGGTCCACGACGCGGAGGGGCGGGGCCTCGCAGCTGCTCGGCTCCGGATCGAAGGGGAGCCGTGGCCGGATCTGCCCGTGCCGGGTTTCTCCTTCCCCCGGGCGACCGCCACCAGCGACGCGGAGGGTCGGTTCCACTTCGATACGGTCCTCCCCGGGCCGGCGCTGCGGGTGGCCGCCGTGATGCCCGACGCGGCGAGAGCCGAGAGTGACGTCTTCGCCCTCGCGGGCGGCGGCGGCGCGCGCACGTTGACGCTCACCGCATTCCCCGCTTCCCGTCTCGACGTACGCGTCGTCGCGGGGACGGGAGAGCCGGTGCCGGGCGCCCGCGTGTTCCTGGTTCGCCGTGCGAGCGACGGCACGACGAGGAGGCGTCCCGCGGGACCGGATCCGGTCACGGGCGCCGACGGAGGGGTCCGGGTCGGCCCGCTGGCCCCTTCGGACATCGCGGTGGCCGTCCGGGCGGAAGGCTATCTGGAGACGCCACCGATCGGCTTGGACGCGGCTCATCGCTCGGGAAGCGCGACCCTGGAGGTCGTGCTGCAGAGCGGGAGGACGATTCGCGGCCGCGTGCGGGGGCCGGCCGGCCTCGACCTCACGACCGTGACCGTGGACCTGCTCCAGGGCGCCTCGACCCTGCGGACCGCCCAGGCCGATGCCGAGGGTGGGTTCGTCTTCGACGCCCTTCCCGCGGGGGACTACGCCGTCCGGGCCTCGGCGGCGTACGAGAGGTACGGCTGGAAGGCGATCTCGGGGGAGACGACGCCTTCGCAGCCCGTGCGCCTGGATCTCGCGCGAGGCGCGCGCCTCTCCACGCCGGTGCGCCCTGCGGACCCGACCTCCCGCTGGACGATCCACGTCCGGGGACCCGACGGCCAGGCCGTCCCTCGTGTCGCCCACCGCTCCTACATCCGCTTTCCGAAGGGTCCCTGGCAGTACGCAGGATTCGGAAGCGGTCGCGGGCCGGTACGCGTCCAGACGCATCCGTCGGGCACCGACGAGGTCACCGTCGAGATCTTCGGCGCCGCCGACGGGGAGGGCCGGCCCCTGCCCTACGGCACTGTCCTCGTCCGGCCGGAGGACCTGCCCGCCGGCGGGGGGGATCTCACGGTGACGCTCCCTCCCGAGGAGCACGTGCGCGGTCGGCTCGTGGGACCGGACGGGCGGGGCGTGGTGGGCGTGCCGATCCACGCCTTCGCGGATTATGTCGAACCGCTTCCCGTCGCGACGGACGATCCGCACGCAACGACCCGCTCCGGAGCGGACGGCGCCTTCGACCTGGCTGGGCTGGGTCCCTTCCGCTACGTCCTGCGGCCCGACCTCCCCGGCGCCTTCGCGCCGCGCGAGGACGTCGCGGTCCACGCCGGCGACGAGAACGTCCGGATCGCGCTTCGCGAAGGTGCCGCCGCTCACGTGATGGTGACGGACGAGGAGGGCCGGCCCGTGGAGGGCGCCCGCGTGCAACTCCTGCTGGACGAGCGTCCCCTGGCCGCCGGCGCCACGGATCCCGAGGGCCGGTGGGAAGCGCGGGGCCTCGACCCGGGGCAGCGCTACGACGTTCGCGTCGTCGGACCCGAGGGCGGGAAGCGGTTCCTGACCGCCACGCTGGACGCACAGCGTCCGGGGAGCCTGCGGGTGGCGCTGACGGCGTCCTGCACGATCTCGGGCACCGTCGTGGATCCCGGGGGGAACCCGCTTCCGTATGCCCGGGTCCTCCGGCAGACGTCCGACAGCGGTTGGCTGGTCGGCTTCGCCGACGAGGAAGGGCGCTTCGCCCTCGAGGGTCTCCCGGCCGGCGCGCAACGACTACGAGTGGGACCCCCGCTCGCCTTGCGGCTCGAAACCGGCTCGGCCTACACCGTCCAGGCTCCCTCCATGGACCTCCGCCTCGTGGCCGCGCTCGAAGGCGGTCTCACCTTCCGCCTCCCCGCGGACGTCGTGCCGCAGCGCGTCTTCATGCGGATCACGCCCCAGGACGAACCCTCGCGCCCGGCACTCTTCCATCCAGCCATGCTCCGAACGCGCACATCGACCGTCTACGGTCTCGACCCCGCGCGGCGCTACGCCCTCCATGCCGTGAGCGACGGTCGCGTGTTCTACGCCACGGATCTGCGCCCGGGCCCGGATGTCGTCGACATCGCGCTCTCCGCAGGACGCACGCTCACGGTCGGGATCGATCTGCCGGGAGGTCTCCCGGACGGGATGCGCTGGGAGAACGTGGCCGTCCAGGCGACGGGCCTGGGGTGGCAGCAGTACGGCCACCTCGTCGACGCCTCCGATCCCACGTGGACGATCCCCGCGGTTCCGCCGGGACCCTGCACGGTCCAGGCCACCCTCGAGCGATGGGCGTACCGATCGAACGAGCCCGGTGCGTCGCCCGAGCGCATCGGCCACCGATACGCGGCGACCGCCGAGGGCGTGACCTCGGACCGGATCCACCTGACGCTGCACGCCACGGACGACTGACGGCGTCGCCGTCTCAGTGCCAGTTTCGCAGCGGATGGGCCTTGTCGTAGTCCTCCGGGTCCCACGTTCGCTGGGCGATCTCGTAGAGGGCTTTCGCCACCGCCTCGCAGCAGACCGGGCAGTAGGGGTCGCCCAGGGCGTTCATCATGCAGCGTGGGAAGGGGTGGAAGACACCACTCTCGCGGTAGTACCCGCCCTCGTAGACCCAGGACCAACGATCGGCACCGTGCAGGGATAGGAAGCGCTTCCACTTCACGGTCTTCGCCACGGTCTCGAAGCTCGTGCGGTCCACGTGGGAGGCCAGCGTGACGTTCGCGGAGGTGAGATCGCTGTCGTCGGTCGGCAATGGGAATCGCGACACCATGGCGGCCTCCGCGTACTCGTCGGCGAGATCCGCGACGCTGTGGCCGAGCTCATGGAGGGCGATCATGAAGGAGATCGTGTCGCGAGCGGAGAAGGTCGGCGCGGGGAGTGGGCGTCCTTGCCGCACCTTCACGGCATCGAGCACGGTCCCCCCGCCGCCGTAGCGCTCCGTGTTCACCATCACGAAGACGACGTCCACCGCTCCCGCGGCTTCCACGATCTTCCGGAGGGCCTCGGCGTCCCGGAACGTGAGGAAGCGGTCGCCGATGAACCGGGACGAGAGGGCGGTCTTCGGGTTCTCCTCTCTGGACGCGCCGACGCAGCCCGCGTCTTCCGAGACCACGAACGCGGCCCGCACGTTGAAGAGCTTCTTGCACCAGGAGAACGGCTCCTCGTCGAAGAACCGCTTGGCGTATCGGTTCACGTCGCGCCAGTACTTGCCCGACCGGCCGAGGTGGCGCCGCTGGTAGCCGTCGCCCACGAACAACAGATCCACGCAGGACTCCGGCGGGCCGGACTCGAGCCACGTCTTGACGACCGGCCCATCCTCGTCGTTCCTCGCGTGCCCGACACCGGGCAGCACCGCGAGCAGCAGGACGATCATGGGGCGTAGCCGCACCTTCACTCTCCATCCTCCGGATCCACGAGGGAGGATAGCGAACGCCCCTTTGCCCGGGCAAGCTCCGCCTTCCCCGGTCCTCCAACGGGGATCGCGCGCCCGCGACGTGCCGGGGGCGGGGCATCGCGATGCGGCTCGTCCAGCCGAAATCGGGGACACGCGCGATGACCGTCCGCCTCGCCCCCCGCTGACGGGCTCGGGCCGCCCCGTGGCGCAGCCGGTTCCCGCGGACGCTTCGGGGCACCGTTGCGAACGGGGACGCGTATCATCCCGGGGTGCGCGCCAAGGCCCTGTGACTCGCAGCCTACCGCCTGGAGATCGAACTGGGTCGAGGTGGCATGGGCACCGTCCATCGGGCGGTGTCGGAGGCCGAGGGCCCGGCGGGCCCCGTCGGCGCACGGTGGCCGTGAAGGTCTTCCACCCGCACCTGGCCCAGGACGACACCGCGTTCGAGCGCTTCCGGCGGGAGGCCGAGATCGGGGCCCGCACCCGGCATCCGCACATCGTGCGGACTTTCGAGCTCGGACAGCAGGAGGTGGACGGCGAATCCTGGCACTACCTCGTCATGGAGTACGTCGAGGGCCAGGATCTGGCCGGGCTCCTCTCCGATCTCGGCACCGTCCCCGAGTCGCTGCGGTTGCACATCGCCGACCAGGTCCTGGACGCGCTTGCGGCCATCCACGCGCAGGGCGTGGTCCACCGCGACGTCAAGCCCGAGAACGTGGTGATCACGCCCGACGACCGGGTTCTGCTCATGGATCTGGGCATCGCCCGTCTGCTCGAAGCAGGACAGACGCTCACCGGGTCGGAGGAGTTCGTCGGTTCGGTGGCCTATGCCGCTCCCGAGCAGTTCCGCGGCGGCGACGCGGCGATCGGCCCCCCCGCGGACATCTACGCCTGCGGCGTCCTCCTCTACGAACTCACGACCGGCCGAAATCCCTTCGATCGGGAATCCCTCGTCACGATCCTCCAGCAGAAACTCACCAGCGAGCTGCCCGCGCCGCGGCTTCGCCACGCCGACGTCGATCCGTTCTGGGACGCCGTGATCGGGACGGCGACGCGCAAGGAGGTCGCCGAGCGCTTCGCCTCCGCCGAGGAGATGCGACGTGTGCTTCGGGAGGGGGAGGCCGGAGCGTGGTGGCGGGAGCGCGCGGAGAGCAAGGGGCGGCCGCGGCTGGATCGGGCCCTCAGGCGCCTGCAGCTGGTCCGCGAGGCGACCCTCGTCGGGCCGGGACGGGGACTTGGAACGGCTGCTCGACACCTGGAGGAAGAGCAGCGAGAGGGGCGGAAGCCTGCTCCTGGGCGGGCCGAACGGCGTCGGCAAGTCACGCCTGGTCTACGAGTTCCTGGAGCGGGTCGCGGCGGACGGGACGGTCGCCGTCGCCGCCGGGCGGTTCCTCGGCGCGGAGGGCGGAAGCTACCAGGCGTATCTCGACGCCCTGGGGGACCTGCTGATCCCGCTGGGGACCGAGCCCGGGCGTCGCAAGCCCATCCTCGAGGAGCGTCTCGGAACCCTCCTGGGCGAGACGCCGGGCGTCGTTCCCGCGCTGGCGGACTTCCTGCTGGGCGGATTCCAGCTCGGAGCGGAGGGCGCGCTCTCCAAGGACGCGGTCCACGCCGCCTTCACGCGCACGCTCCGGCGCCTCGCGCGCGAGCAGCCCCTGATCCTCGTGCTCGAGGATCTCCAGCAGGCCGGCAGCGACGCCGTCGACCTGCTTCGCTACGGGATGCGGGCCGCTGCCGACCATCCCCTGTTCGTGATCGGGGTGTACGCGGAAGACGGGGTGGACGAGGCCCACCCCTTCCACGGACTCGCGGCGGGGCCGCTGCCGGATCGCGTGGAGCGGTACCGCCTGGACCCGCTGCATGCCGGCGCGGCCGCGGGGGCGGGATCCGGCGGTCGGGTGCCCCGCGAGCTCCCCGGCGGAATCCGGCCCCGCCGGGCATCCCCGCGACGGGCACGGGGGGGGATGTCCGCGGCCAGCGGCCGGTCCGAAGGTCGCGCGTCGGCGTCTTCCCCGACCTCGCAGCCGGCATCACCAGCGGTTTTCTCCTTCTGGGCATCTCCCGCGACGGGGCAGCCTTCGAGTCGCCCATCGGATCGATGGATGCCGACGACCCCGAGGGCATCAGGGGGGGCACGTTCAGCTCGGGCGACCTCGTGATCGTGGGAGGGGGTGTCGCCCGCGGCAACGAGCGTCGCGTCTGGCTCGCGTTGCGGTGACGGCGCACGCGCTCGGCCAACGCGGGGCGGCGGCCGGAGGGAGCATACGTCCGCGCACTCAATCACCCAGGAAGTAGAGGTGGTAGAGCCCATCGGCGTACAGCGAGGCGAACCGTTCCCGGATCGCTCCGCTCGGGAGTCCCTTCACCGTCACCACGTCGCGGGACGCGTAGCCGTAGACGTAGTCGTAGGTGGCCGGGTCGAAGCCCAACTCGTAGAAGGTCGTGGGCTTCGTGTGGCTCCCGACGATCACGCGGTAGACGCCGCCACCGTAGTGCATCGCCCAGCGCGTGGGATCCGCGTCGGGCGGAAGGCCCACCATCGAGATCGAGAACAGGCTGCCCAGCCCCCATCGGAAGGCGCCGCCGTCGTAGGCGAACTGGTACAGCGTCCGGGCGTCTCCCCGGCGCTCGAGGTAGAGCCGCCAGAAGCCGTCCGCGCGGAGCATCGCGAACGACGAGAGGTCCGCATCCGAGGGGACGTTCTTCAGGGGGACCACCATCGGTGCCGGGTAGGTCCTCGTGTACCGCCCGACCGAAGGGTCGTACCCGAAGAGGATCACGCGCGGTGGCAGGTCGCGCGCCATGAACGCCAGGCGGTAGTCGCTTCCGTCGTGAAACGCCGCCCAGCGCGTGGGGTCGACGTCGTCGCCGACGATCGCGACCGGGATCTCCGGATAGGACCCGCCGGCGCCGACCACGGATTCGCCCGTCCCCGACACGTAGGCTGCCTGATGGAGCACGGTCGGCGGGGCCGAGGACGTGTCGCCGACGATCCCGTCCACGAGATCGCCGCCGGCGCCACAGCCGGCGAGGACCGGCACGAAGAGGGCGAGGAGAAGGCCTCGGCGTGAGGGAGGGAGTTGCATGGCTCGTGTCTCCACGGGGCCGAAGCGGCCCGCCGTACCCCTCTGCGGCTTCGAGGTGCGTCGCCCGCAAGGCCGCGGCCCGCTCTGGGGCGATGGCCCCGGCGCCGGCCTGCGGACGGCCGCCGCTGCGGGCCTCTCCGGCGAAATCCGCAGGAAGAGACGTGCGAGCCCGCATCCTTCACGAACCCTCGCCCGATCGCGCGGCAGGACCCTTCGTTCTCGATGAACGGGGGTGCCTCGTTCGCGCTGCCTCCCGCCGGGGCACCGCTTCCGGCCGTCCCCTCGCGCGCTTCGCACAGGCTGCGGACCTCGGGCCTGTCCGTGAATGACTCTCGTACGTTCCACTCGCCCTCACGCCGTCTGCGGCCCTTCCTCGGTCGCGAAGTCCCCGGCGTGGCTGGCGCGCAGCCCAGAGGATCCGCTCCCTCGTCATGGCCACATCCGACGCGAATGCGAGCGTCCCTTCCGAGACTCGTCTTCGGCCAGGCGCCTACCGATCGAGTTCCCGGCGCAGCCACGCGCGCGCCATGTACCAGTCGCCCTCCGCGGTTCGCGTGCCCACCCCGAGCAGGGTGGCCGTTTCGGGGAGCGTCAGCCCGCCGAAGAAGCGCAACTCCACGACGCGGGCCTTGCGGGGATCCAGCGTGGCGAGCCGTTCCAACGCGTCGTCCAGGTCCACCAGGTCCACGGCGGTCCGGCCGAGGTGCGCGAAGGCGGCGTCGAGCGTGACGCGCCCAGTCGCCGCCTCGCTTCGCCGCCCCGCGACCGCGCGCGTACGTCGACCGGGTGCCCGAGCGCCATCGCCCGCGCGTGCGCGCGCACACACCGATGATCGACGCGTTCCTCCGCGCATGACGGCGAGACGCCGGGGACGTGGCGGCAATTGCCCACCTCCCGATCCTCAAGTCACCGTGAGAACGGGATCGCGGCTTGCCACGGTAATCGCAGCCCTGCTAGGGTCGCGCCGCGAGTGGATACCGGTCCCGCGCCGAGCGTGTCCCGCTCAGGCGCCAACCTGGGGGAGAACCCTCATGTCGCGTGCGTTCACTGTCTTCCTTCTGGCTTCCTTGGGCGCCGTCCCGCTCGCCGCGTGCGGCGCGGACAGCTCGGCTTCCTCGGGATTGCTGCCCGAGGTGCTGGAGAACCCGACCTTCCAGGGCCCGTACCAGACGATGATCGCGCTGCAGACATCGGATCGGCTCTTCTCCGTTCCGGTCCTGCTCACGTCCAACGGCGTGGGCAGCATCCAGGGTTCATCGCCCGTGGACCTCACGGGCATGACCCCGACGCCTTCCTCCTCCACGGAGCTCGACCTGAACTACGAGAACCGCGGCGGGCACGAGATGACGCTGTTCGGCCAGGTCGATGGCGTCTTTCGACACCCCTTCGCCCAGGGCGCCGTATCGCAGGACGCCAGGGTCGTGGCGTGGAGTCACAGCCTGACGACGGACATCATCCCGCCGGGCGTGTGGTACGGCGTCCGCCGGGAGTCCAACGCCAGGGAAGCGACGCTCCAGGGCGACTACCACTTCGTGTCGATGTCCGTGGACACGTCCTTGCCGTTGGACCGGGGCCGCATCGGGCGGTGGACGTTCGACGGCCTCGGAGGGCTGACGGTCAGCAACGAGATCACGAACGATGCGGGCCTCATCGGCATCCCCGCCGCGAGTCCGTACGTCTACAGCTACGGCGTGCCGAACGGCGGTCTGGTGACCCTGACGGACGTGCACCGCATCTGGTTGGGCTCCGTCCTGGGGGACGGCTCGCTCGGTGTCTTCACCGCGTTCGCCACCGGCCCCTCCTCGGGTGTCTTCCTGTCGCTCGCCCTCTGCCTGCCGGAGGCTCCCTCCGCGACGACCGCGACCGTGAACGGCACGTACCACTTCATCGGCTTCTCGTTCGACGGCACCGACTTCACCTCCAACTTCGGCACCGTGGATACGGACGGGCTGGGGAACCTCACCGGAACCGTCATGGACAACAAGGCCGGCTACACGTCGCCGCCGATGAACATCGCCGCCACCTATCTGGTCGGGGCGAACGGCGCGTTCCGCCTCACGACGCCCGGCGGCGACAAGTTCCAGGGGGGCGTGTCCGCCTCGGGTGACCTGGTCATCATGGGCGGAGGCGTGACGGCCGGCACCGAGCGAGGGCTCTGGCTCCTCTTCCGCTAGGCGATGCCTGCGGTGTTGCCGGAAGGGCCGCAGGAGATCGCCTGCGGCCACATCGGATCCGCACGGCGGGCCCCTTTCCCTCTCCAGCGGGCCCCGGTCGGCAGCGGCCGCTTCTCATGCGTTCGCCGCCCGCAGAGGAACACGGCGAACCGGGGTCCAGAGTCGTCCCTTCTGGGGATGCCGCCCCGCGATGGGGATGTGCGGCGTGGCGCGGCATGACCGGGTACGCGTCGGCGAGTCCGAGCAGGCCCCTGAGGTCACGGGGTCCGAGGTCACGAAGCCCGGCTTCTTTGTTCGACATTCGGCCGCGTAGGCGCGGAGTCGACGAGCGGGCCCGTTCCCCACGGGACCACAGGTGGGAGAACGCCCCGGGGACCACGGCGCGCCCATCGGAATGCGCGGGCGCCGCCCATGGCGTCCGGGAAGACCGATCGCCGAACGTCAGGCGGAGCGGCGTCGCGGGATGTCGCCCGCGGGGGCGGCGACGAGTCCCGGCAGTCCCAGCGGTCGCCAAACACCATTCGCCAAACACCGTTCGCCAAGCACCGGTCGCCGAACTCGGCGCGCCGCGCGATGCCGCGGCTCATCCCCGGGTGCCTACGACCGGGAGCAGCAGCACGAGCGCGCGGAGCCATCACGGCCTCCCCCGTACGTCGCGTAGGGGACCCCGGTGGTCACGCCAATCTCGAACAGAGAAACCGGTCTCCGTGCCCCGTATCCCCCCCGTACCCCCGTCGCGTGCCCCGACGTCCGGGGCGGCTCTCCGATCCGCGTCGGCTACTCCCTGGCTTCGATGAAGACGTCCATCTGCTGGCCCACCCAGACCCTGGGCTGGGGTGCCTCGATGGCATAGATCACCTGGAGGACGCGCGCGTCCACGAACTCCGTCTGGCTGTTCGTCAGGGCGCGCTTGGGTACGACGAAGGGCTCCGCGGCCACGAAGGACAGGGCGATGGGCGCATCGACTTGGCCCTTCAGGAAGGCGCTCGCCCGGGCCTCTGGATCGAAACGAACCGCGTCGAACTCGTCGATGTCGACCCGCACGTGCAGCGGCTGGATCGCTCCCACCACCAGCGGCGCGTGTTCGGCGTCCCGGGGCTCCGCGGACAGGACCTCCCCCTCGTGCAGGAGACAGCGCAGGACCGTTCCGGAGATTGGCGCTCGTGCGGTCTGTCGTTCGATCTCCAGACGGAGCCTCTCGACGCGGGCGCGCGCCTCTTCGACCTCCGCCTGGGCCTTCGCGACGTCGGCGGCCCACGGTCCGGCCAGGAAGAGATCGAGTTCGGCTTGGGCCTCTGCCGCGCGGGCACGGAAAGCGGCGGTGCTCGCCTCGGCGCGTTCGAGTCCCGCGCGCGCCCCGGCCAGGGTCGCCTTCGCCGCCTCCGCGACGGCCGTCGCGTCGTCCACGTCCTCCTCGGAGACGATGTCGGTTGCCGACAGGGCGACGGCACGGGACCGTCTGGACTCGGCGTTCTTCGCCGTCCAGCGGGACGCCTCCACCCCGGCCTTGGCCTCCGCGGACGCGGCCTCCGCCTGGGCCAGCGCCGCCTTCGCCCCCGCGAGCCGAGCGCAGAGGACCGGCTCCTCCTCCGGGCGCCGATACGCCCGGACCCGGGCGAGTGCGGCCTCGGCCGCCACGACCTCCGCCGCAGCCACGACGCGCTCGGCCTCGAGGGCCCGCGTGTCGATCCGGAACAGGGGGGCACCCACCTCGACCTCGCTCCCCCGTGCCACCCAGACCTTCGTGACGACGCCCGCTACGGGCGCCCCGACGACGATGTTCTCGCTCTGCGGTTCGACGAGTCCGGCACCCGCAATCGCATGGCGGTACGGGCTTCTCAGTGGCGCGCGCTGCGGCGGCGGCACCGGCGGCGACCGCACGCTCTGGAACGCGCTGAGCGTGCCGCCGACCGCGCCGGAGAGGGCGAGCAGACCCACGAGCCACTTCCACATGTCTTGGCTCCTCAGGAGTCGTTGCGGGAGGCCAACGACTCGCCGGAGAGGATCCGACCGTCGCGCATGCGTGCGATCCGGTCCCCGAACGGGAAGAACCGGCTGTCGTGCGTGACGACGATGACGCAGCGCTCGGGCGCGACGGACGTTTCCCGCAACACGGTCATCACGTGTTCCCCCGTCTCGCCGTCGAGCGACGCCGTCGGTTCGTCACACACGAGGAACCGGGGGGTGGTGACGAGCGCGCGCGCGATCGCCACCCGTTGCTGTTCCCCCCCGGAGAGGTCGGTGGGGAACCCTCGTTGGCGCGGGCCGAGTCCGACGCGATCCAACCACTCGGACGAGCGGCGGAGGGCCGATCGCCGCCGCGCGCCTCGGATCAGGAGCGGAACGGCGACGTTCTCCTGCGCGGTAAGCGTGGGGAGGAGGTTGAGCTGCTGGAACACGAATCCGACGTCCTGCGCCCGCAGGGCGGTGCGCTCCGCAGGAGAGAGGCGCGAGACGTTGCGACCGAAGAGGTGAACGGCGCCGCCGTCGGCGTCCAGCAGGCCGGTGAGGATGCAAAGCAGGGTGGTCTTGCCCGACCCGGAAGGTCCGACGAGGAGAAGCATCTCGCCGAGGCGGACGTCGAGGTCCACACCGTGCAACACCTCGACGCGCCTCCGGCCGGCGCCGAACCCCTTGTGGATGTCCCTCGCGCACACGCCGCTTTCGCGGGAGGAGACGGGCTCGGTTCCGGGGGAGGGAGGGGGGACGACGGCGCTAGCCACGGAACACCCTCGCGGGCTCGATGCGGAGGATCCGTCGGATGCTGACGGCGGCCGCGAACCACACCATCCCGAGAACCAGGACGAGCGACCCGGCGAGCAGATGAGGGGTGAGGAGGAACGCGAGCTGGGACCGATCGTGGATGCGGCTGCCGAAGAGCGCGGCGGCCCCCACGCCGAGACCCCATCCGAGCAGACCGACGAGCGTCGCCTGGAACAGGACCATGCCCGTCAGCCGGCGATTCGAGGTCCCCAGCGCCTTCAGCATGCCGAGGTAGCGCGTGTTTCCGATGACGAAGGTGACGAGACTCTGGCCCGATACGGCGACGCCCACGACGATGCCCATGAGGATCGTCACGACGAAGTTGATCGCCGCGGGGAGCCGGCGGAGGTTCGTGCGGATCGTCGACCAGAAGAACTGGTTCGTGGTCATCGCCCCCAGACCGGTTCGCGACCGGATGGAGGAGGCGAGGGTCTCCGGGCTCGTGCCCGCGCGGGCCTTCACCAGCACGTAGCTCAGGCGCCTCCGCTCGCCGGGCGTGTAGAGGATGGCGCGCTCGTAGGTGGTGTAGACGATCGGCGAGGGAATGTGGGTTCGGAGCCCCATCGCGATGCCCGCGACGCGCGCCCGGTGGTCGTTGATCTCCAGGATGTCGCCCGGACGCACCTTGCGATAGAGCGGCATCTCCAGGTGGTCCCACAGCACCACGTCCGGCTCGTCGAAGGCCGCGGCCGTCGTTCCGAGCACCCGCCGCGGGAGCCCCAACCAGGAGTTGCGATCCACACCCCAGACCTGCACGGCGGCGAACGAGCCGTCCGGCAAGCGGGCGGTCGCGGGTCCGATGGTGAGGGGCACCGCCCACTCCACGCCCGGTACGCCGCGTACCCGCGGGAGCGCCGCGTCCTCGAGGGCCTTGCGTTCGTCCGTGTACCGGGTGCCCGGGTACATCACCCAGACGTCGGCCTGTGGCACGGAAAGGACGCTGACGGCCTGACGCCGCATGATGCCCGTGAGGATGGACCCCTGCTGGACGATGAGCGTGATGGCGAACGCGAGACCGACGATCAGGGAGAGCGCGCGCCCGCGGTCCCGGAAGAGCATCCAGAGCGCGACGTGGTTCACGAGGTGTCTCCGCCCTTTCCCCCCGACACGCGGACGAGGGCGCCGTTGAGGGCGTGGATGGACCGGAAGAGCGATTCGCGTTCGCGACGCGGCAAAGCCTCCAGGAGGGCCTGGTGTCGCTGGAGGCTCGCCGCCTCCACGCGGCGTGCCAGCCGGGCGCCCTTCGGCGTGAGTCGAAGCCGGCGTGCGCGGCCGTCTCGCGCGCAGGGTTCCCGGAGCAGTTCACCGGCGCGCACCATCCGCCGACACAGCCGCGTGACGTTGCTCTTGTCGATGCCGAGCGCCGCGCCGACGTCCTGCTGGGTGGGGCGGGACCTGGCGCATCGAAGCACGAACATCAGGGCATGGGCATGGGAGGGAGACAGGGACTCGCCGCACGGCGTCCGGTTCTCGGCGAGCAGACCGGACGTGCGGACGAACGCGTGAAGGAGCCCTCGGAGCCGCTCCGCCTCGCTCCCCGACGACGACGCCGGAACGTCCGCTGCCGCGTGCTTCCGGGAACCGACCATCCGGTGCCCTCCCCGGTGTCCGTCGTCTCCGAAGCGGACCCGCGACGCCGATTCTCCGTAGAATGGTTGCGTCCGCAACCATATTCCTTGGTGCGTCCGCACCCATGGGATCTGAACCGCAGCCGCCCCGGAGTGCGCCGCCGCCTCCCCGCCGGTCGTGGCGGCCTACTGGGGCCGGCGGGGGGGGGATTACGAAGCCCGGTTTCTTTTCTGTCTCTTGGATTACGAAGCCCGGTTTCTTTGTTCGACATTCGGCCGCGTAGGCGCGGAGTCGATGAGCGGGCCCGTTCCCCACGGGACCACGGGTCGGAGAACGCCCCGGGGACCACGGCGCGCCCATCGGCATGCGCGGGCGCCGCCCATGGCGTCAGGGAAGGCCGATCGTTGAATGTCAGGCGGAGCGGGCGTTGCGGGATGTCGCCCGCGGGGGCGGCGACGAGTCCCTGCAGTCCCACCGGTCGCCAGGCACCGGTCGCCAAACACGGCGCGCCGCGCGATGCTGCGGCTCATCCCCGGGTGCCTACGACCGGGAACAGCCGCCCGAGCGCGCGGAGCCATCACGGCCTCCCCCGTACGTCGCCCGGGGGACCTCGGTGGTCACGCGAATCTCGAACAAAGAAACCGGTCTCCGCACCGCGCGTACGTCGCCCGGGGGACCTCGGTGGTCACGCGAATCTCGAACAAAGAAACCGGTCTCCGCACCGCGGAAACCGGTCTCCGCACCGCAAAGAAACCGGTCTCCGCACCGCCGCCACCCTCGCACCCCACAGGATGAACATGGCCGTGTCCAGGACGACGAGGCGAAGGGCTGGAACCTGGTGGTGCGCCACATAAGGAAGCCCGGTCCCCCCCCCGGCGCAGGCGGATGCTGGAAGTGGGGGGAGAGGGAAGGCCGTGAGCCCCGGGTCAGGAGGCTATGTTGGATCCGCCATGCGCTTCACGGCCACCCTCGTCGTCACAGCCTGCGTCCTGCTCAGCGCTGGAACCTCCGCGGGCGGGGCCGAACAGGAGGAGCCGCAACAGCCCGAGGCGTTCCTCTGGGACTGGGTGCGGGGCAAGGCGAAGTTCGATCTCTACACATCCTTCCACGAATGGGCCAGCGACGTCCATCGCAGGGACACGGAGCAGTTCGAGGTTGGCGTGAAGGCGCTCACCCTGCGGGAAGAGCAGGGGGCGAAGCGTGCGGCCCTGGCAGGGCGGTTGGTGGCCCACTGGAACACTGCACGGCTCGACGCAGCGGAGCGGGAGCGCGTGATCCACGTCCTGGGTCGGCTCTGCGCAGTAGAGGGTCTGCCATTGATCATCGAGCAGACGAAGGCCGACTCGGCGGAACTCCAGGTCGCCGCCATTCGGGCCCTGGGGTTCTTCGGCAACGCCCCCGCGAAGGAGTCCTACATCGTGTACGGGGGGCGGGTTCGGATTGTCGTGTTGGCCAGCAACCACTCCGCCGACGCGACCCGTGCCCTGCTGGACGTACTCGAAACCTCGCGAACCTTGCGCGCGCCGCGTGGCGTGCCGCCGGGGCTCTCGTCCGCGGAACGACGCAAGGTGCGGCGGGATGCCCGATGGGCCTTCCGCGAGCGCATGGGGTCGCTGTCGTGGGTGCTCATCGATGCGCTCCGGTCGCACCGCACGGAAGCCGTCGCCCGCCGCCTCGTGCAGGCGATGGAGGCACCGGGAGAACTCCGGCTATCCATGGACTCTGTGCGGGATGTCTTGGCGCTCGGTGCCCACAAGGCCGGTGTCTCCGCCATCGTCGAAGGAGTCGAGGAGCGCTCCGTGGATGTCCGAACGATGATCGCGCAGGCACTCGGCTGGAGCGCGAGGAGGGAGGCGGTCGTGCCCCTGCTCACGCTCCTGGGCGACAAGGAGGCGACGGTCGTGAGCGCGGCGCGGGCTGCGCTGGCTCGCCTTGCTGGCATGGACGCCCCGCCCGCCGCATCGGACGCCGCCTACTGGATGAAGCGGCTCGGTCCCGATGGGGCTCGACTGGACCTCTCGAAGGCGCCTCGTCCCGAGGACCTGAAGCCCGGGGTCTACAAACTCGGCGCGTAGAGTCCGGCCGGACGCAGTCCTCGGTCCGCCACTACCCCTCGGGACCCATCTCGGCAGCCTTGAGCTGACGGCCCTCCTCGACCGGTTCGTGCCCACCCCGGAGCGCAGGACCCGCCTTGCCCACGCCCGGTGCCTGGGGGGGCGGCTTCGTTTGCTCGTCGTCGAGCGCGAACCGATCTACACCGAGGCCATCGACGTCTTCGTGCCCGCGGTCGCTGTCGCGGCAGGCAACCGCCTGGGCGGTCCGGGACCGCCGCGAATGCGAGCCCAGCCCAGGCCGGCAGGCGCACTTCGACCTCGATCCGCAGCCGCCGGTCGGGCTCGTGGTCCTCCACCCGCCCGCGGTCGATGGCGTCGCCCACGCGGAGGCGTCGACGACGGGGGCGCCCGCGGCGGGCGCCCGCAGGATCCCGCCCACCTCCCGGCGACCGCGCAGGGGGGCCGAAGAGGTCGGCGCCGGTCGCCACGCCAGACCCCCCGGATCCTCGCCCAGGCAGGGCGCCGCCCTGTTTGGGCGCTGGAGCGCCTCCGCCAGGAGGCCCACCCTGCCGCCCGGGACGCCCTATTTGTTAAGAGTTTTATCTAGACATAACGACAGCTGCCTGCTACCAGTGGCGCCATGAAGACCATCGCATCCCTCCTCGTGACCTGTCTCCTCTCCTCCCTCGCCTACGCCGGCAGCGCGCGAGACCTCACCTCGACGGCGGCTGCCGACGGCCGCTTCACCACACTGGTCGCCGCGCTCCGGCACACCGGCCTGGACGATACGCTTCGCGGCGCCGGACCGTTCACCGTGTTCGCGCCGACGGACGAGGCCTTCGAGGCCCTCCCCGACGGCGCGCTGGCCGCCCTCCTGCGTCCCGAGAACCGGGCCGCGCTCGAGCGCCTGCTGCTGCAGCACGTCGCTGCGGGTCGCGTCCTGAGCACGGACCTGCTCACGACGAACGCCACGACCACCCTGGCCGGGTCGAATCAGCCTCTGGGGCTGCGCGTGGGCAACGCCGCGGTCCTGGAGGCAGACATCCTCTGCACGAACGGGGTGATCCACGTCATCGACCACGTCCTTCCGTCCTCGCCCCCGGCGCCGCAGGCCGTCGCGAGCAGGGGAGACGGCAACATGGAGAAGCCCCCGGCCATCGACGTCGCCGCGACGATCGCCGCCGCCATCGATCAAGGTGCGCCCGCCTACAACGACGGCCGCATCGAGTCGTGTGCGCGCATCTACCACGACGCGGCCACGGAACTGGTCGAGCAGGCCGGCGACGCGCTGGCGGCACTGGACCGCATGGATCTCGAGGCCGTGCTGGCCCATCCGGCCCAGGACCCGAAGGACCGGGCTTGGAACCTGCGCTACGCGTTCGACCGCATCCTCATGAACCAGGCCTTCGAACCCGTCAGCGAAGCCGGATTGCCGGCCGGTTTCCCCGCGCCGGGCCCGGTCGGTCGCGTCGTCGTGAAGCGCTATCCCTCGTATCGCGCCGCGCGGGCCGAGGGCGGCAACTCCTTCTGGACGCTCTTCCAGCACATCAAGAAGAACGGCATCGAGATGACGGCTCCCGTCGAGATGACCATGGGAGCGGGGATGCGTGCCAAGGACATGGCATTCCTCTACCCCTCCACCACGAAGGGACGCCCTGGGGTCCAGGGCGGCGTCCAGGTGCTCGACCTGAAGCCGATCCAGGTGCTCAGCATCGGGGTCCGAGGCCGCCGCGACGAGATGCTGGTGGACCGTGCGCGCAGGGCGATCGGGATGCACATGGAGGCACACGGTCTGGAAGCGGCCGGTGCCTGGCGCGTGTTGGGCTACAACAGCCCGATGGTGCCCTCGGACAAGCAGTACTGGGAGCTCCAGGTCCCCGTCCAGCGCTGACAGACCGTACGACCGACCGTACGAAGCCCGGTTTCTTTGTTCGACATTCGGCGGCGTAGCCGTGGCGTCGACGAGCGGGCCCGTTCCCCACGGGGCCACAGGTCGGAGAACGCCCCGGGTACCACGGCGCGCCCATCGGGATGCGCGGGCGACGTCCATGGCGTCAGAAGAGGCCGATCGCCGAACGTCAGGCGGAGCGGGCGTTGCGGGATGTCGCCCGCGGGGGCGGCGACGAGTCCCGGCAGTCCCACCGGTCGCCACACACCGTTCGCCAAGCACCGCTCGCCAAACACCGCGCGCCGCGCGATGCCGCGGCTCATCCCCGGGTGCCTACGACCGGGAGCATCCGCACGAGCGCGCGGAGCCATCACGGCCTCCCCCGTACGTCGCCCGGGGGACCCCGGTGGTTACGCGAATCTCAAACCAAGAAACCGGTCTCCGTACCCTCGCTCCGTACCCTCGGTCACGGAGCGGCGGAGTCTTCACGCGGCTCCGTTCTCTCCGGGGCTGCATCACCGCGACGACTCCCCGTGGCGCTTGGCCGCGCGTACGGCTTTGGTTCTCCTGCACCGCGACTCAGGGCCCTTCCTCGGCGCCGCGCGCGAACGGCTCGTGCCGGCCGAACGCGATCACGACCTCGTATTCGTCGCTTCCGATCGGCGTGTCGACGAAGTGGATGAGGAGGCGGTCTTCGTGGACCTCGACCGCTGCGAGATCCCGGCCGCGGTGCGCGAGCACCTGCGCCGTCCGGAAGTCGACGTCCTGGGGCAGGTAGCGTGACGTTGCGTCGTTTCGGATCTCCGGCTCGCGCCGCGGGTCCCACGCCACGTCGTTCAGGAACACGTTCCCCGAGGGCCACCCCCAGAGGACGTGGTGCCACGTCGCCTTCTCCTTGGTGATCACGATCTCGTCGCTTCCGTCGATCCTCGCGTGGACCGACAGCTGCGCAGGCGGATGCCAACGCTCGAAGACGATCGTGAACTCGTAGAGGCCCGCGCCGTTGGGGTTGTCGGCGATGCGGACGGTCACCGACGTCGCGTCCGGCTCGATCGTGACGGCGTCGCGCCCTCGTGTCTTCACGAGCCTCGCCGTCGAGAAGTCGACCATGCCGGGTAGGTAGGCCGTCCGCCCGTGGTTGGCGAGGACCGGGGTCTTCCGCGGGGTCCACGGGATGCCTCCGAGGGCGAAGGTGCCCCCGGACGTTCCCCAGAAGACGTTCTGCCAGCGAGCCTCCTTCGCGTCGATCACGATCTTCTCCGAACCGTCGATCCGGCCCGAGAAGGTGAGGGCCACGTGGTCTTCGGAGAACGGGCGTTCGAGAAGGCCGAGCGCGTCCAGGTCGGCCCCCGCGCGGCCGAGGACCCCCGCGATCCCTCGACCGCCGCCGAGCAGGAATTCGGTGTGCCCGCCCTCCCCCCCTATCCAGGGGCTGGAGTAGCCGTCGTAGGGACAGAGCTGCCCCTTGCCGATGCGCAGGAAGAGGAGCCTCACTGCGTCCACCCGCTGGCCCCACCGAAGGAGGAGGCCCCCGACGGCGTAGCCCGGCTTCGCCACGGTTTCGAGGACCTCTCCGTTCGGGTGCCCGAAGACCGGGCCGGGGGTCGCCTCTCCGTCCCCGAGGTAGAGCGGCTGGATGGAGCGGACGATCTCGTGCCCCGCCCAGACGATCGTCGTCGTGCGTACTCCGACGAGGAGCGCGCCTCCTGAACCAGCGGCCTCGAAGGGCTCGCCGCCTCCTCCGCCGAGAACGCTCGTTCGCTCGAGCCTCGGCGTGGACGGCTCCTCCTTGGCGGTGGCGGCAGCACCCGGGAGGCTCGCGAGGAGACAAGGGAGGAGGAGGGCCGCGAGGGCGGGGAGCGGGCGCATCGTTCGACCTCCTGCACGGGGGGCTGTTCCTTGGACCCGCGACGCAGATGCGGGTTCCCGACGGAGGCACGAGACATGCCTTTTGTCTCTCTGTACGTCCGTGTTGCTCTCGAAAGGCCTGGCGCGGCTCGCCACGACCTCCACGACCTCCTAAGCTACGCCGTCCGGGACCCGCACGCCGTGTCCGACCCGGTAAGTCCCCGCTCGCCGAGGCTTCGACCGTGGATCATCCGCTTCATCCCGCGCTCACCACACTGCTCGGCCGCACCGGGCGCTACCGGGGCCGCGGCGTGAACCACGAGGGGGAAGAGTTCGAGGGAACGATGGAGCTCCGTGCGCTCCCGGGCGGCCGGGCCGTCGGCCTCGTCTCGTGGGCGGTCGGGCTTGGCGGCACCGTCTTCCACGCAGAGGAGTCCGTCGTTTCGCCCGGCCCGGACGGCACCCCCGTTCTCCGGATCGTCTCCACGAACCAGCCCGACAGCGCGCACCTCGTCCTCCATCGCGAAACACCTCGCGACGGCGGGACCACGCTGACGTTTCGCATGGGCGATCCGGCGGCCCGCGACACCTTCCGCGAGGAGGTCCACTTCGACCTCTGGAACGACGGCGACGTCACGCACCGGTACTCGTGGGGTCTCCCCGGTGGCGAGTTCGCCGACCGATCAGGAGCGCGAATGCACCGGGAGGGGTGAGCCGCCGCGAAGCGCGTGTGCCCGTGAGCGTCGTCCGCCAACCCGCCCGGGAGAGCCACCGTGCCCTCGTCGCATTTCGAAGCCCATTACGACATTACGAAGCCCGGTTTCTATGTTCGACATTCGGCCGCGTAGGCGCGGAGTCGACGAGCGGGCCCGTTCCCCACGGGAGCACAGGCCGGAGAACGCCCTGGGCACCACGGCGCGCCCATCGGGATGCGCCGGCGCCGCCCATGGCGTCAGGGAAGGCCGATCGCCGAACGTCAGGCGGAGCGGGCGTTGCGGGATGTTGCCCGCGGGGGCGGCGACGAGTCCCTGCAGTCCCACCGGTCGCCAGGCACCGGTCGCCAAACACGGCGCGTCGCGCGATGCTGCGGCTCATCCCCGGGTGCCTCGGACCGGGAGCAGCCGCACGAGCGCGCGGAGCCATCGCGGCCTCCCCCGTACGTCGCCCGGGAGACCCCGGTGGTCACGCGGATCTCGAACAAGGAAACCGGTCTCCGTGCCCCGGTCTCCGTGCCCCCGTACCCGGCCGATGGTCGGCCTCACTCCTTCTTCACCCGGCCGGCGAGGAACGTGGAGGGGCGGAGCCACTCCTTCACCGTCTCCTCGTCGCCGTAGCCCTCGCACCAGCACATGATGTCCTCGGGCTTGTCCTCCGGCGCGGTGCTTCCGACGAGCAGCGAGAACGAGAACTTCTTCCCCGTCTTCCGGACCTCGATCAGCACGTCCGTGGGGGGCCGATAGTGGAAGTCCAGTTCCCCCTTCACGACTTCGTCGCCCAACCGGATCCCCTCCCCCCGCGCCGCTTCCCGGAACTCCCGGACGAAGGAGGGGGGAAGCTGGCAGTAGGGACCGCGGTGGAGCCCGAAGTGCAGGTGGGCGGGATAGCGGCCGTTCTCCTCGCTCCGGTCCTTTCCGATCCGCCCGATCACCTGCCCGCGCTTCACCCGCTCGCCCTTCTTCACGCGCCGATCGGCCGCGAGGTGGACGTAGAACGAACAGACCGCCGCCGACTCGCCTTCGGGCGGCACGAGAGCGTGCTCCACGACGATCACGTTCCCGAGGTTCCAGTGCGTCCGCCCCGCCTTGTCCCTCCACGTGGGCGAGAAGTCGGAGTAGCGGACCACTCCGTCCGCGACCGCCCGGACCTCGGTCCCGGCGGGAAGCCAGACGTCCTCCGCCAGGTGCCACGTGCCGGAGAACACGGTGCCCTTTTCCTTCACCCGGATGCCGAAGTTCCCCTCGCCCCGAAGCCCCTCCCGGTAGTTCTCGCACGGGAAGGCGAAGACGGTGTTCTCCGGCGTCTCTTCCCCCGAGTCGGCCCCGGCGCCGGGTGGGAACCCGGCGAGCAGGCCGAGGACGAGAGCCAGCTTCGCGAATCGGACGGACATGCGCACCTCCCCGGTCGGTGCCTCCATCGTACGGCCGGGCGCGGTCCTCGCCGGGGAGAGCCTCGCAGAAGGAGCCACGAAGGCGGGTCGGGCACGTGCGCGGAACGGCGCATCACGGCGGCGATCCGACGTGCGAATCCAGCAAGGGGCGGACCGATGTCTCCTCCCCAGTCCTAGCAATCGGGCAGCAAGGAGGGGCATTGGGAACGGCAGAGGTGAGCCTGGATCGTGCCTACCAAGAAGGCGAGGATAGACCGCCCTTGCGCGCGCAGACTCTCGCTGACCGTGAGCATCCGCTCGGCAAAGCGCGATCCCTCGGCGCTGTGCGAGCCGAACGACCCTCTCCGCCATAGCACACCCTTCTTCGGGGAGGGTGATGCTGAAGGTGGCTTCGACGGCATGGCGGACTCTCGCTGGACAGCACCGCACTCCTGGCAATGAGACCGTATGCATCCAGGGTACCCAGGCTCGCCACGGTGCGCCCAGGCACTCCGGCGCAACCGGGGGCTGGCAGATGGAAATCAGGCACCCCGCCGCCTACGATCCGTGCATGGGGTTCCTCGATCGCCTCTTCGGACGCAGGCATGGCGCTGACCAGCGCGGGCCGGATCAGGCCGTCCTCGTGTACCTCGACGGTACGGGCCTCCCCGACGAGGTCTACGAGCGGTGCGACGTAGCCACCATCGAGGACATGCTCGCCGAGGCGCTCGCTCGTGAGGGGACAGGTGAGTTCGACGGCAACGAGTTCGGCCCAGGGGAAGTGACCCTGTTCATGTACGGCGAGGATGCCGAGCGGCTATTCGCAACGGTCGGACCCGTCCTGCGCTCGTACCCCCTCTGCCAAGGGGCCCGGGTCGTCATCCGCCATGGTGGACCTGGAGCCGCGCAGCGGGAGATCATCCTCTAGCGGCGTCCGGCCGTCGTGCCTCTACCTTCGTCGGGCTATCATGTGTCGGGTCCGCAAGGAAGCCCCATGGCCAACGAAGAGGTCGAGAGGATCCTGGTCGAACTCGCGGCCATCCAGAGCGCGCCCGAGATGGACGCGGAGGCCTTCGACCGGGCCCGGTCCTTGATCGGCCACGCCGACAACGATGTGCGCTGGCAGGCCCTGATCGCGGTCAGCAACTGGATCTACGCCGGTCGGCCGGAGCCGGTCTGGGAAGTCGTCCTGGAGCACGGCGAGAGCGAGGACGACGACATGCGGATGGGCGTGGCCACGGTGCTGCTCGAACACCTCTTGGAGCACTACTTCGATGACTACTTCCCGCGTGTGCGCGCACGCATCGAGGCGGGGGCGCCGCTCTTGAAGGACACGCTCGGCTCGTGCTGCCGCTTCGGGCAGAGCGACGAGCAGTGGGCCGAGGTGTGCCGGTTGAGTGGGCAGACATGGAGGTCGGACAGGCCTTCGTAGATCCCGGCCCAGGCACCCTTCCTGGCCAGCTGCCTGGCCACCCTCCAGCCCATTCGTTGCCGTTCGCTGCCGCTTCTTGCCGTGAGGGGCATGTGTCCATGGCAGACCTTGGACGGAGAGGGTCGCTCCCAAGGCCTGTCGTATGCGGCATCGAGGGGCATGAAGGTGCAGGGAGCGGCACCGAGAATGGTCGGGGCGACTCCCGTCGTCAGATATGCGCGACCTGTATTCTGGGAGGTCCTGCTGACCGTCTGAGGGCCAGTTCTTGGGCTTCACGGACGATCAGGCGTCCAAGTTCGGAGGTCCGACCACGAGGGGCGGAGCGCCCCGACGCCGTCCCGGACGACCCCGTCGCCCTCGCCGCCGCCCTCCTCCGCGCGGCGGAGCACGTCCCCGACCGGGCGCCACTCATCCGGGCTGCCCGCGCCCTGCTGGAGAGCATCGCGCCGCGTTGGGCGGGATCGAACCCGAAGCCGTTGTCGAGGAGCGAGTGGGGGTAGGGCGCCCTCGCGGTCCTGGAGGCCGCGCAAAGGGCTGGGCATCCAGACGCGGCCGAGTTCGACCGCTGCTGACACCGGGAGGGCGCCGGTGGGCGCGATTAGTTCGACCTCCCCCGCTCCAGTTCGAGCCGCATCCTGGCCTTCTCCAGGCCCTCCAGAAGTTCCTTCGAGGCAGCCGGCCCAGCCGACCGGAGGGCCATGTAGGCGGCACATACGGCCCGCTTCGCCTGGCGCACCGCCTCGGCCTCCGGCGTGCCGTGGTCGCCCTGGGAGTACATGATCCCGAACTCGGCGAAGTTCGAGCGTGCCTGGCTCGCGCTCCCCGCCGCGGACGTGCGTCGGGCCGAGTTGGACGAGGCGGGTGTCGAGACGCCTCCGGAGCGGGAAGGGATACGTGAACCGCTCGTCGTCGCGGGAGATGGTGATGTGAGCCGTTCCGCCCTCCACGAGGATGCCTTCCAGCACGTATTCGCCGTCCGGCCGCCCTTCCATGGGGAAGTGCCACCGCGGGTGCGCCGGGTCCTTGCAGGCCAGGGCGTCGAGCGCGCCCACGGGCAACAGGGCGGCCACAGGGCGCCCACGGCGGGTCAGGACGAGCGCCTCCCCGTCCCGCTCGACGGCCCGCAGGGTGGCCGCCAGGGCGGCCCGTAGGCGCCGGACGGGCATGGTCCGCGGGGGCTGCTGACCGGGGCTCATGCGCACCTCTCAGCACCCCGGCCCGGGGATGTGTACCCTGCCGAGCCCGAGAAACAGGGCCCTGCGGGCGATTCGAGCGAAGCCCCGTAACCCGTGAAAAAAGTGGCATCCCCACGCGCCCGCTCTGGGGCTGATCCGATCCAGAGTCGCCCTCCCCCCCTCGGCCCTCGCAGGTGTCGGTCCAGTCGCGCGCTCATCGCCGGATTCCTCGGCGGGCGCGGCGCTCGGCGGCGCTCTTGCGAGCGTGACACGGCGTGCAGAGCGACTGGCAGTTGGCCAGGTCGTAGGCGAGGTCGGGACGCAGCACGAGGCCGACGATGTGGTCCACCTGCGTGGCGGGCTCGACGACGCCGTGCCGCCGGCAGTCCTCGCAGAGCGGCTCGCGCCTCAGCTGGAGCGCGCGGAGGTTCTGCCAGCGCTTCGACCGGTAGACGCGCGCGGCGAAGGCGAGGGCGGGGTCCCGCTCATGCCGACGCTGGTCGTACTCGCGGTCCCCCTGCCTGCGGCCACGGGCGCGGCGGATGAGCTGGGCGTGCGTGGGGGGACGCGTCGGCATGGGCGGGGCTCGAGCCCGCCGTGCGCCACGGCACAGAGCATACCATGGCCGCAGCAGCGCCGACCTGGCAGCTGCAGAGTCCCAGCGAGCGTGCGCCGCTTTGGCGGCATCGGTGCCTCGGCTCGCGCCGGCTCGGGTCAGCGCGATGGCACCGTGCCGGTGGGTGGCACGGCGGCACACTCGGGCGACGAACGCTCAGTCGGCCAAGCGCAGTCTCATTACATCGGTATCCCAATAAAGGGAGCCCCGCTCGACGAGTTCCACAACCTGCGATGGGCTCCGTACCGAGACTACGGAACGGTCGAGCAGTGCGGCCACCGAGTCCATTCGCATCTCCGGGCGGGAACGTAGGAAATGAGGTAGCGCCCGCATGCCCTCATTCGGTTCGTACATCACCACCTCTCGAATGCAGGCGATGTATTCGACATCGGTAACGGCGGGCAGTCCCGCGAGCCTCTCAATGTGACCGTAGAGAGTGGCCCACGCCTCGCGCCGTGCCACGCGGAGAACGGTGGCCACGTGAATTAGGCCTTTGCATCCTTCGATTCGCGCGACAACGCGATCATCAGCACCTTCAGCGTACGTACGCAAAGCCCGGAGTACATCAGGATGCTTGAGCAGATGAGCTGAAGTCTCCAATTCGTTGCATGGTGCATGGCCCATGTAGGACAGAATCTCCTGTGCGAGCTGGGCGGGCGCTACACCCAGCCGAGCGAGGGCCACATGCGCGCGGAGGCCTGCACTGCGGCGCAAGGGCTCCGAAACATCAAGGAGCAGCCGTGACCATCGCGACGGGCTGAATGCGGCCCCATCGAAGTTCAATAGCCACAACCATTCCAGGGCGGCAAGGGCCTGATACGCAGGACGTTCAACCTGACGATCTAGGGCACCGAGAATCGTCTGCGCAAGCGAAGCCCGCCTCGATGAGTCCAAGTGCTCCGCTGGCGCGAAGTAGCTGCGAACCAGGGCGCAAGCATACGTGCCCAGGGCTTCGTCGCTTCTGTCCACCTCAAGGCACGACGCAATCAACATGTCAACTCCGCCAGGATCGTCTTCAACGATCCTCCGCGCGCTTTCGGGATTGAGCGCAAGGTGTCGCGCCGCTGTCCAGCCAGTAGGCATTTTGGAACGCAGATACACTTCGAGTTGGGTCTCCTTATCCGGCAGGGGCTCCTCGGGCTCAACGTCGCCAGCTCGGCCCGTCGTCGCCGCGCCGTTGCCGACGAGTGTCGGCTCCTGTTGCCCAGGCGCACTTGCGGACGGCGCAGACCTGCTCGCATCCTCTTGCGGACCCGAGTCCGAGAAGAACTCTCTGGATCCCCACAGGCCAGCAGCCGCGATCACGGCGGTAACCGCGATCCAGACGAATCTAGCCGCCTTGCTATGGTTCGGCATGGGGCTCATTGTCGGGGACTGGCTGAGGGCGATCAGGATCATGTGGCCCAAATGGCCGGCCCTCATGGGGATCGAAGCCCGGGCCACCAGACGGCTGCGTGAGGGGCTCCCCGGGATCCTCTGGGTCCTCGCGCGGGCGGCCATCAGGGCAAGGGGGCGGGCCGTGCAGACCTCGAGCCCTGGCAGGCGGCCGTCGTCGGGAACCTCTTCGGGTGGATCGACGAGGAGAGCGGGAACCGACGCTACCGCGAGGCGTTCGTCTTCGTGGCGAGGAAGAACGGGAAGACGGCCCTCGCGGCGGGGATCGCCCTCTACCTCCTCCTCTGCGACGGGGAGCCGGGCGGGCAGGTGTACTCGGCCGCGGCCGAGCAGGCGCAGGCGGCGCTGATCTTTCGAAGCGCCATGCACATGATCGCGAAGCGCCCGGAGCTCGCCGCGCGCACGAAGGTCTACCGCGCCTTCAAGTCGATCGAGGTCGCCGAGACGGGCTCGATCTTCCGGGCCCTCACCGCCGACGCCCAGACGAAGCACGGCCTCTCCGTCCACGGCGCCGTGATCGACGAGCTCCACGCCCACCCGACGCGCGACCTGGTCGACGTGCTGCAGACGGGCACGGGCTCGAGGCGTCAGCCGCTGATGGTCCACATCACGACGTCGGACTACGAGCGGATCTCGATCTGCAACGAGAAGTACGACTACGCGAAGAAGGTCCGCGAGCAGACGCTCGCCGACCCCTCGTTCTTGCCCGTCATCTATGAGGCGACGGTCGAGGACGACTGGACCGCGCCCGAGGTCTGGCGGATGGCCAACCCCAACCTCGGCGTCTCCGTGAAGCAGGAGTACCTGGAGCGAGAGTGCGCGCGCGCGAAGGAGTCGCCCGCCTACCTCAACACATTCCTGCGCCTCCACCTGAACATCCGCACGAATGCCGACGTCGCGGCCTTCGACATACGCCAGTGGGACGAGTGCCGGGGGGAGGTGGACTTCCACCGCTTGGCCGAGCAGCTCGAGGGCCACGCCTGCTACGCGGGGCTCGACCTCGCGAGCACCGAGGACCTGACGGCCTTCGTGCTGGTCTTTCCCAACGACAACAACGCCGTGCTCCCCTTCTTCTGGTGCCCGAAGGAGGGCGCCGTGAACCGCGAGCGGCGCCACCGCGTGCCCTACCTGGCCTGGGCGCGCGACGGGTTCCTGAACCTGACCGGCGGGAACGCCACGGACTTCGACCACGTCGAGAAGACCGTCATCGAGTTCTCGAAGCGCTACCAGATCCAGTGCATGGGCTTCGACCGCTTCGGCGCCGCGCAGGTCGTGACGCATCTGCAGGACGCCGGGCTCGACGTCGTCCTCTTCGGCCAGGGCTACGTCTCGATGAACGCGCCGTCCAAGCACCTCGACGTCCTCGTGCGGCGTGGGGACCTCCACCACGGCGGCCATCCCGTGCTCACGTGGATGGCGTCGAACCTCATGTGGGAGAAGGACGCGGCGGACAACTGGAAGCCGTCCAAGAAGAAGAGCCGCGAGAAGATCGACGGGATGGCGGCGCTGATCATGGCGCTGGGCGTCGCGCTCGCGGTCCCGCCCGCGGGGCCGAGCATCGAGGACGCTCTGCTGTCGGGAGAGGGGGTGCTCGCGTGAGTCGTGCGCTTGCGATCTGTCTGCTCGTTGGCTCGTGGGTCCTCCTGACCTACGGGGCCTCCCGCCCGAGGGCCACGCCATCGTCCAGCGTCATCGCCCGCGTGCCCGCCGGCATGTCATCCACCTTGATCAATGTCTCCAACATGTCCACATCGTAGCAAGCGTCCGCCAAGTCCCGTTCGGCTTGATCCAGCATCGCGTTCTCGCGCCGGTCGAAGCCCTCGCGCCGCCCGAAGCGCTTCCGTTGCCTGAGACCCCGTGAGCGCTTACCCTGTCCTCTATCCCCGCTCCCGCGTCCTTCGCGGGCTCCACCGGCGGGGCGAATTGAGGCCGTCGGCCTCGTAGTTGTCGTCCTACCCTACAGCCAGACCCAGTACGCTACTCAGGTTCAAGCAGAATGCGCAAGCGTGGAACTCCATCCCCCCACCTGAGGCGTACGGTGGCATCGGCTGCACTCCAGCCTGTGCCCCCGATCCGGACGACGTGGTCGCCGGGAGGGTAGGGCTGAGCGGATCGGTAGAGTCCGGGCGTCCCCGCGACGGGCAGCATGAGACCCCACCCCCCTCCTCCGTCGGGGTGCATTTCCACCTGCACCTGCCCAGTGATCGGCTCCATGCTCCGTGCGTCAAGTAGGAGTGCCTCCACGTAGAGTTGCGCGGCCTCCTCCGGAGTCGCTACGACGATCCGAGCTGCGCCCTCGCCAGCGCTCCAGTGCTGGCCTACGAAGCTGAGAAGCTGCAGTGGCGCATCCGCCTGAATGGAGAACAGCCCGTCGCCAACGCCCGTGAAGAGGAATCGTCCACTCTCGTCAGTCTCCACGCGAGTAGTCCGAGAGGGGATGTTGCCCCCAGCCACTCGCGCATCCAGTCGTGAGAGCCGAAGGCTCACGCGGGCTGGACGCCCATCGGGATGCACGGCGTGACCCTCGATTCGGCCGCTGGAGAGCCGAACCTGATGCTCAGATCGCCCCATGGTCGCCGGATCCAACTCGACCACGGTGGGGGCGAATCCTCGGGCGTCTACGACGAGGCACGTGGGAACTGTGGGTTGCCCCTCAAGCCGAATCCGGCCATCCGCGTCCGTGCCCGAGCCTGGACGATAGGGATACGGTACCGGCAGCGGCCCCCCCTTCGGGAATGCATAGACCAGGGCGTCTTGGACTGGTTCGCTGCTCGCACCAAGAACCCGCACCGCCAGGTCGACTGTGTCTCCGAGTACGACTTCGATGGGATCCGGCTCTCGGTCATGGGGGACCGTCACCTTGACTTCCCGCTCGATTCCGTTTGCCGATCGCACACTGAGCACCAGGGGGCCTGCCGGGAGGTTTGGGAAGGTGAAGTCCCCCCGCTCATCCGGGCGGGCCCATGCTGAGGGGGCGCCGGCGTAGCTCCGGCGATAGGACGGCTCGAGCAGCGTCAGGTTGATGCCACTCACCGCTGGCGCGCTCCCATCGGCCGTTCGGACCCGTCCGTGCAGCGTTCGCCCTTCCCCGAGGACGATCCTCACCTCTCGCTCCTCCCCCGGACCTGGCGCGGCAACGTCTACCCATGCCTGGGGATGATCGTCAGTCGTGACGAGGACCACGACGCGCTTGCGTTCGACGATGTCGGGCTCCCCGTCCAGCGGCGGTGTCGTGTCCTCGAGCGAGAAGGTCCCGTCGGGTGCGGTGGTGGTCTCCCTCTGCCAGGCGGCCGGCGCAAATGCGTGAACCTGTGCGCCTCCGACCGGTTCGCCACGGGCCGTTACGACTTCCCCCCGTACAGTGCCTCCGCGCTGAAGGGCGAGCGTGATCGTATCGTGGCCGCCAGACTCGATCATCAACTCGTGCTGGGTGCGCCCGTAGTCTGCTCGCCACGCGAGCAAGCGGGCCGGACCGGCGGGGACATAGAGCGTTGCGCCTCCGTTATCCTCCGTCACGCCGAAGGCCGTCGGCCAAGGCGGATGAACTAGGTTCGCCTGGGCCCAGACTCCCAGAAGGGCTTGGACCTCAGCGCCGCTGACAGGCAGTCGCGTCTCGGCGTCTACGACCCTGATCTCCAGTCGCGCTGCCGGTGTCATGACGATGCGCGCTTCGCTCGTCACCGCCGCCCCGAAGCCCACTTGGTCGGCCATTGCCCACCCCGGGGCTGCGGCGCGCAAGTACACCCACGACTGGCCCGCCGGAGCACTCAGCTCGAAACGCCCATCTTCGCCCGTCTCGATAAGCGGCTTCGCTTGCGGGATGGCCGTTGCGCCCACGATCTCCGCCATGCCGCCGAACAAGGGGGGGCGTTGGTCGAGGCAAACTGACACACCGGGAATTGGGTGCCCTTCCGGATCCACGACCACACCATGAACGAGGCTGGTCTCCTCCGTCGCACCGGTTGCAGCCGTACTTTCCTCTTCAGACACTGGGGCACCGGCTTGGGGGGGGCCCAGGAGTTCCGCTGCGTGATCCGTCTCGGCTTCATTGGCGTTGCCGGCGGCGATGGGGGGGGCGGATGGTTGTCTCGTCCACTCATGGACTCCTACTCCCACCATGACTAGGAACAATAGGAGGAGTGCTGCCGTGACGACCTTCTTCATGGCGAGTAGTCCTACGATCTGTGCTCCGGACGAGACTGCTGTCGACACTCCGAGGGGACGAGTGAGCGGAATGAGAAGCGCCGGAAGTGACTCTCCGTTCCGCCGTGCGTCGTCCTCAAGTGCGCGCCTAAGGCGCAAGAGGCCGCGCTTCACGCGTGTGCGTGCCGTCTCTACTGGTACGCCTGTGCGACGCGCGATTTCGCGGGGAGGCAGACCTTCTTGGTAGCGCAGCAGTACAGCTGTTCGGTAGGGCTCGCCAAGCGCCAAGACTGCCGCGACGAGGCGACGCCCTGTCTCGGCTCGCACAACTACGTCCGAGGTGGGCTGCGAGTAGATCTCTCTCGCCGACTGGTGTACCCGCTGCTGTTCCGTGGCCCGCCGACGGAGGATGTCCTTCGCGCGTCGCCAGGCGACGCTGCCGAGCCATGGACGGAGTTTGCGCGCCTGGCTTGCGCCCCCCTGAAGCGCCGCCAACCAGGTCTCCTGAACCACGTCGTCCACTAGCGCGTCGCCGCCGAGCGCGGCACGCGCTACCGCCCTGACGAAGGCGGTGTGCTCCAGGAGCGCTTCGGGCGGCGGGGGGGAAGGGCTAGACATGGTCGCTCGGGATGTAGTCGTGCAGCAGCCCGGAATCGGTTCACGCCAGGAGGTTGCGCGGCCGGGCCCTCGGCCACGGTCACCTCTGTGAGCGTACTTCGCAAGGAGCCGCCCCTACTTCAGCCCCCGCGCGTCGCCTTGCCGAAAGGTGCCTCAGGCCGTCTTCACTGCCTTGGCGACGGCGTCCGCGGCATGGCGAAGGCGCTCGTCGTCGGTGTGCAGATACCGCAGCGTGATCGGTGACCCCGGTCGGTGCCCGAGCATCCGCCCGATCGTCGCCACGTCGACCCCGCCGGCGGCCAGGAGCGTGGCCGCCGTGTGGTGGAGCCGGTGCCAGCCCCCGCGGGGGATCCCAGCCCGGTCGCACAGGCGGTGGAGGGACTTGGAGAGCGAGGAGTCGGACTTCGGGAGGCGGGGGCAGACGAGCCCGGAGCGCCGGTGGTGGCGCTCCAGGACCTCCCGGAGGGGCTCGGACATGGGGAGCCGGAGACGGGTCCCGGTCTTGTGCCGAGGGCGGGTGATCATGCCGGCCTTCAGGTCCACCTCGGCCCAGGTGATCGTCCGGAGGTCGGCCCGGGACAGGCCCGAGAGGAGGGCCAGGGCGACGGGGACCTCCAGGGGGTGGTCCCGCGAGGCGTCGAGGAGCTTCCGGCACTGCTCGGGGGAGAGGGCCTCCCGCTCCTCGGAGGGCCGGGCCCGGGGGGGCTTGAAGCCGGCGACGAAGTCCCCGCAGACGATCCCGACCTGGCCGCACCAGGCGATGAAGCGGCGGTAGACGCCGAGGGCATTCCGGACCCGGGTGGGGGCCCAGGCGCGCTCGGTGAGGAGGGCCTCGAGGTGGGGGCGGGACCAGTCGGCGAGGGGGCGGTGGCCCCACTCGTCGAGGAGGGGCTTCAGCTTGTCCCGGTCGTGGTCGACGGTCCCCTGGCGCCGGCCGGCCGCCTTCAGGTGGCGGAGGTAGCCCTTTCCGAAGCCGTAGCCCTCGATCGAGGTGACGCGGTGGCCCTTCTCGTGGGGCACGGTCGCGAGCGTGTGCGCGACGGCGAGCTCCTCGGCGCGCGTCGCGGAGTCGAGGACGACGGTCTCGAAGCCGTCCAGCAGGTCGCCCTGGAGGCACGCGCGCAGGTCCGCGAACGTCTCGATCCCCTCGACGCGGGGGACGTCCAGGGCGCGCGTGCCGTTCTCGACGTCGAGGAAGACGGGCTTGGGGGCCTGGGCGGCGAGGCTCGTCTTCCCGATCCCGCCGGGGCCGTAGGCCACGATGCGCTGCGGGCCGGAGATGCGACCCGAGAGGATCGCGAAGCGGTTCGGGGAGGTCGCGGGCTCGGTCGCGAGCGGGGGTGCCGCGCGCCTCGCGGGCGGCGGCGGGATTCTCGGTGCGGTGGTCATGTCGTGACTCCTGTCGGTGCGCCCGCTTGCCCGGGCGCGGTGGCGCGCCGGGCTCAGCCCCCGGTCGTGGCGGCTCCGTCGAGCTCGGGGTGGACGACGTCCGACCGCACGAACCCCACGGGGGTCTGGGTGTCGAGGTCGCGGTGCTGGCAGACCGCGAGGTAGTCGCAGGCGAACGGCTCGAAGCAGGCGCCGGGGTTCCGGTACCAGGCCTCGCCGCGCTGGCAGGCGCGGATCGTCTGCTGCTGGATCCAGAGGTCGCGGCGACACTCGTCCAGGTCCTGGTCGAGTCGCGCGATCTCGATCCGCGAGAAGTAGTGGTCGGGCTTCGCCGCGATGTCGGCGGCGACGCGGCCCGCGAACTCCTCGGGCGTCTCGTCGCGCTCGCGCTGGTTCGCGAAGACCCGGGAGCTACGCAAACGCCAACTCCTGGGTACGGACCTGCCGAGACGACCGGGCATCTGAGGCCCGGGACGCCTCTCCTCGGGCCCACACCTACCCCGTCCCCGGTCTGAGCGTTGACTGTCTGGCGGGCATGGAATCCTACCCGTACAACGGAGGACGACGTGACACAGAGGAAGCGATCCAATGCAGGGCGTTCCGCCGCAAGCTCTGCTGAGCGTAGCGAAGCAGAGCTTGCGGCGGAACGCATCGGGCGCCCCGGCCGCCGCACGGCCGAGGAGCGCACCAGGGCCGTCCTGGAGCTCTTGGGCGGCAAGGCAAGCCTCGGCGCGCTGGCGCGCCGCTTCGGCGTCCGGGAGAGCACGATCGAGAAGTGGCGCGAGCAGGCCCTGGAGAGCGTGCAGCAAGCCATGCGCCAGGGAGACGCACGCTCGGGCCGGGAGCGGGAGCTGGAGAAGGAACTCAAGGCGCTGCGCGAGGCCTTCACCGACCTGGCCATCCGCCATGAGCTGCGTGAGAGGGCCATCAAGGACCGCCCTACGCCGCCCGGGAGGTCGTCTCGATGAGCCGCCAGACCTCCCGGGGACCCGCCACGGTGCGGCAGCTGTGCCAGGCCATGTGCCTCTCGAAGCAGGCCTACTACCAAGCCCGGGAGAGGCTCCGTGCGCCCGCACGGACCTCGACGCCGGCGCAGAGGAAGGCCCCGCCGAACATGATCGTGAGCGATGCGCAACTGCGCGAGGCGGTCCTCCGCGTGACGTCCCAGGAAGGCGCCGAGGCCTGGGGGCATCGCAAGATCTGGGCAATCCTGCGTCACCACGAGGAGCTGCACGTCGGCCACAACCGGGTCTGGAAGATGATGGGCGCCCTGGGGCTCCTGCAGCCCGCCTCCGGCCCTCACAGCCTCCATGCGCGCGAAGGCACGGTGGCGGTACCCGAGTCCAACCGGCGCTGGGGAACGGACCTCACGACCGTGTGGACGCGCCAGGACGGCCTCGTGGCCCTGGCGCCGGTGATCGACTTCGGCGATCGCCTCCTGCTCGGCATCGGCGTCAGCACGTGCCAAGAGGCCGAGATAGTGCTCGCGCCGGTGCGCACGGCCCTGAACGAGACGTTTGGCGCCCCCGAGAACGTCGTGGAGGGCCTCGAACTGCGCATGGACCATGGCCCGCAGTACACGGGCGCCGTGTGCCTCGCCCTGTGCAAGGAGTGGGGCGTGGAGTGAGCAGACGCACGCAAATCGAGGGGTTTGAGCCCGATGCGAGGCACGCTACGCGAGGGGAATGGCGAAACCCCCTCGCGTAGCTTGCAAGAAGCACACGAAGGGGTTTCTCTCCGAGTCGACCAAGACCACGGAGAGCCAGAGTGTGCCAGAAGCTGCTGGGCGATGCCACGCTGTACGCCCTGTTGTCGCGGATCGACGAGGACCTGGCGGCGGAGACGCGGGCGCAGAGGTGCCCTCTCTGCGGCGGGCCGCTCCACTGCGCAGACTACCCCCGAAAGCCCCGGGGCGGCCCTCCGGGCCTCGGGCCGGGCTACGGCCTGCGACTGAGCTTTTGCTGTGCCGACTGCCGGAAGCGAAGGACGCCGCCCTCGGCGAGATTCCTGGGGCGGCGCGTGTACCTGGGCGTGGTCGTGGTGCTGGTGACGGCGCTCCAGAGCGGGCTGACGCCGAAGCGCTTCGGGCCACTTTGCGAGCATCTCGGGGTGGACCGCCGCACGGTCGAGCGCTGGCGCCGGTGGTGGCGTGAGACGCTGCCGGCGAGTTGCTTCTGGCGGGTGGTGCGGGGACGCTTCGCCGAGCCGGTCGAGAGCGAGCGCCTGCCGGCATCGCTCCTCGAGCGATTCAGCGGCGATGAGCGCACGCAGCTGGTGCGCTTGCTCCGCTTCCTGTCGCCGATCACCGCGCCCTCGGCGTCCTGAACGAGGCACGCAGCGCGAGGGGCGACATGGATCCGCAGAGGATGCACATGGAGGGTGAGATCGACGCAGCGTAAGGAGGGTGCCGTCAACCCGGAGGAGGTACGGCACCGTGAAGCACGACGAGGCGGTGAGTCTCTACGAGCGGTGGGCGCGTCTTCGCTTCGCCGTGGTAGGGCCGCTGTTGGCCGACCCGCCCGGGCGCGGAGGACTCGCCTCGGCGCTGCGCCGGATCTCGGAGCGGACCTGGCCGCACCCGGCCTCGGGCGAGCGGGTGCGCTTTGCCGTCAAGACGATCGAGCGCTGGTACTACGAGGCGCGAAACGAGGTGCGGGACCCGGTCGGCGCGCTACGGCGCCGGGTCCGCTCCGACGTGGGCGCACACCGGAGCCTTTCCGAGCGGCTTCGCGAGGCCCTTCTCCATCAGTACGCCGCCCACCGCGGATGGAGCTATCGCCTGCACGCCGACAACCTCGCGGCCCTCGTGAAGGCGGACCCGGCGCTGGGCCGGATGCCGTCCTACGACTCGCTCAGGCGCTACATGAAGGCGCACGGGATGGTGAAGGTGAGGCCGGTGTCCAGGCGTCGTACGCAGGGCGAGGAGCGGGCCGCCCGGCGGCTGGAACGCCGCGAGGTGCGCAGCTACGAGGCCGAGTACGTGAACGGCCTGTGGCATCTGGACTACCACCAGGGCTCGCGCAAGGTGCTCGTGAGCCGGGGCACGTGGGAGACGCCGCATCTGCTGGGCATCCTGGATGATCGCTCTCGGCTTGGCTGTCACGTGCAGTGGTACCTGGCCGAGAGTGCCGAGACGCTGGCTCATGGGCTCTCGCAGGCCTTCCAGAAGCGGGGGCTGCCGCGTGCCGCCCTGATGGACAACGGCGCGGCGATGGTGGCGGCCGAGATCCGCAAGGGGTTCCTGGACCTGGGCGTGCTCCAGCACTTCACGCTGCCGGCGAGCGCCTATCAGAACGGGAAGCAGGAGAGCTTCTGGAACCGGATCGAGAACCGACTGCTCCCGATGCTCGAAGGCGTGGAGGAGTTGACGCTCTCCATCCTGAACGAGGCGACGCAGGCCTTCGTGGAGTTGGACTACCACCGGGCCGTGCACTCCGAGATCCACACCACGCCGCTCGCGCGCTTCCTCCAGGGGCCGCATGTGGGCCGCGAGAGCCCCGACAGCGAGACCTTGCGCCGGGCGTTTCGCCTCGAGACCAACCGCACGCAGCGCCGAAGCGACGGCACGGTGTCGATCGAGGGCCAGCGCTTCGAGGTGCCGTCGCGCTACCGCCACGTGAGGAGGCTCAGCGTGCGCTACGCGCGCTGGAACCTCGGCCACGTCGATCTCGTGGACGAGAGGACGGGGCAGATCCTCGCTCCGCTCTATCCGCAGGACAAGGCGCGGAATGCGGACGGCCGCCGGCGCCGGCTCCAGTCGCCGGACGGGCCGCCGGCCACGACGCCGCGCTCGGGCGAGGTGGCCCCGCTCCTTCGCCAGCTGCTCGAGGAGCAGGCCCGAACGGGGCTCGTGCCGGCCTACGTGCCGCATGCCAGGAAGAACGACACCGCGAACGAGAACTCGGAGACGTGAGATGCAACGCAAGCTCAAGGCCCTGTTCGGGCTCAAGTACAACCCCTTCGTGCCGGACGTGCCCGTGGAGGCGCTCAGGGCCACGCCGCGCTTCGACGACTTCGCGTGGCGTATCGAGAACGCCCTGGCTCCCGAAGGCGGATTCGCGCTGATCACGGGCGAGCCGGGCACGGGCAAGAGCGTGACCCTGAGGCTCCTGGCCGACCGGCTCTCGAGACTGCGGGAGGTGCGGGTCGGCTCGCTCGAACATCCCCAGAGCCAGATGGCGGACTTCTACCGGGAGATGGGGGATCTCTTCGGCGTGGAGCTCAGGCCCCACAACCGCTGGGCCGGCTTCAAGGCGCTGCGGGAGTCGTGGCTGGCGCACGTGGACAACACCTTGATGCGGCCGGTGCTGCTGGTGGACGAGGCCCAGGAGATGAACGGCCAGGTCCTCAGTGAGCTGAGGATCCTGACCTCGACGCGCTTTGACTCGCGAAGCCTTCTCGGCGTGGTGCTCGCCGGCGACGGGCGGCTCGACGCCCGGCTTCGGCACCAGGACCTGCTTCCGCTCGCGAGCCGCATCCGGACCCGGCTCGTGCTCGAGCCCCTGGCGCCCGAGGAACTCCAGGCGGGTCTCGAGCACCTGTGCGAGGCCGCCGGCAACGCCTCGCTCCTCACACCCGAGCTCATGGGCACCCTGTGCGAGCACGCGATGGGCAACCTCCGGTCGCTGTGCCTGATGGCCGCCGAGCTGTTGGCGGTGGGCACGCACAAGGAGGTCGAGCGCCTCGACGAGAAGCTCTTCCTCGAGGTGTACCAGCCGCCGGCTTCGCGGGCACCCCGGCGCGGGGCGGCGAAGAGCCGACGGTGAGGGGCCTGGCCACCACCCGAGCCTTCGATCTCGCGGCCCGGGCGCCGGAGCATCACTGGCTCGTGGAGGGGCTGTGGGCCGAGCAGGGCGTGGGCATCGTGGGCGGAGAGCCCAAGAGCTTCAAGTCCTTCCTGGCGCTGGACATGGCGGTGGCCGTGGCCTCCGGGCGAGCGTGCCTTCGCTGCTTCGAGACGAAGCGGCGCGGCCGGGTGCTCCTCTTCGCGGCCGAGGACGCGCTGCCCGTGGTGCGGGAGCGCCTGGAGGGCATCGCCCGCGCCGCGGGTGTCCCCTTCCCCGCCCTCGACGTGCACGTGATCACCACGCCGACGATCCGGCTCGACCTCGAAGCGGATCGGAGACGACTGCGCGAGACCGTCGAGGCCCATCGCCCTACGCTCCTCGTGCTCGATCCCTTCGTGCGCCTGCACCGCATCGACGAGAATCTGGCCCAGGACGTGGCGCCGTTGCTGGCCTACCTGCGCACGCTGCAACGCCGGCTCGAGACCGCCGTGCTGCTCGTGCACCATGCCCGCAAGGGCGGGCACGTGCGACCGGGACAGGCGCTTCGCGGCTCTTCCGAGCTCCACGCCTGGGGCGACAGCAATCTCTACCTGAGGCGCCGGCACGACCGGCTCGTGCTCTCGATCGAGCACCGCGCCGCGCCGAGCGGCGAGGACCTCGAGCTCGAGCTCCACCACCAGGGCGACGCCCTCGCGCTCCGGGTCTGCCGCGACACCGTACGCGAAAAGAGGAACGGTGCGCTCTCGGCCACCGACCGGGTCGAGCAGGCGCTTCGCAAGGCCACGCGCCCCATCGACCGGCGGGCGCTGCGTGCAGCCTGCCGCATGCGCATGGCGACGTTGCTCGAGGCGCTGGGCGAGCTCACCGAGCGCGGCCGCGTCGCGGAAGTCGAGGGCGGCCTCCAGCTCAGACCCTGACGGCTTCCTTCCCGCCTCGCCCCTCACCCCCGGGCCGGGGGTGAGGCGGGAAGGACGACTACGATGGACCGCCCGCAGCCACGAGTCCTGCCGCGGCCCGTTTCCCGTTCCCCCCCAACCCTACAGACGCCGGGAAACGGAAACGGGAAACGCCCTCGCGTAGCGTGCACAGAGCACCCTCGATTAGCGTGCTTCGGCTCATGGAGCAGAGCTTCGCCCCCGTCGGACGACCGACCGGCAACGCCATCACGGAACGGGTCATCCTGACCATGAAGGCCGAGCTGATCTGGGCTCGAGACTGGGACAGTGCACAGGAGTTGCGCGATGCCCTCGAAGCCTGGCTCCAGAGGTACAACCATCAACGCCCGCACGAGTCCCTTGGCTGGAAGACGCCGGCGCAGAAGCGGGCCGAGAACCTGGCCGCCGCGACAGGCGCGGCGGCGTAGCGTAGGATCAACCAACGGGAGGATTCCAACGGTCGTCGAGGGTCAACCCCGGTCGGGGACGGAACACTCCTCGGGCCCACACCGCCCTGCCCGCTGCTCGAGGGCGGGCCCGGCCGGCGGGCCTGGGGCGAAAACCGCCCCTCGGGCGGCACGGGGACGCTACCGGCCCGCAATTACTGTCTGACTCGCAGATGGGCACAAGGGCCCATTGACGCGGGCATGGCGAAACCATAGGCTGCCCCCTGACGCTCATTGCGCCAAAGGGGGATTGCGATGCGTGGTTTCCTTGGCTTCACGGGTCTCTACCTTGCGATGGGTCTCGCCTGTTTCAGCCTCATGTCGTCGGGTGTGCTGGCTGATCCCGGGGATGGCGGCGCCGGCGGCGCCGGCGGAACCGGTGGCCACGTGACGGGATCGGGCACGTACCGAACCGCCAACAATGGTGGGAACGGGAACAACGGTTCCCATGGCGAGACAGGTGCTGCGGGCGAGGGCACACCAGGCACCGCGGGGTCTCAGGGCCAGGGCGGCGCCGGTGGGATGGGCGTCGCTGTGGTCAGACTAGGCGATCAGATCGCACTCGCAGACTGCAACGGCGTCAGCGGCGGAGTTGCGGAGGCAGGTACGGAGGGTGGCAACGGAGGCAACGCAAGTGGCATTGCTGGTGGCGGCGGCGGTGGCGGCGGCGGTGGCGGCGGAGCCGGCGGAGCGGCCTATGCACACACCGGATCCGACACATCTCAGCCCATGGACGGCGAGAGCGCGAAGGCCACGGCCCTCGGTGGACACGGCAAGAACGGTGGGCGAGGCGGCAACGGTGGTGATGGAGAACCCGCCGGGAGTGGCGGATCCGGCGGGGCCGGGGGACAAGGCGGTCAGGCTGTCGCCGTGGGAGGTGAGCATGCCAGTGTCATTGCCGTCGGCGGAAACGGCGGAAAGGGAGGCGACTGGGGTCTTCCCGGCGCCGGGCCCGACGGCACGAATGGCGATGGCGGCACAGGCGGAGGAGGTGGTAGCGCAAGCGTTGAGCCCTCTGTGCCGGCTGGGCAGCAGGTGAGTAGCAAGAACGGCAAGAACGGCGGAAATGGCGGTGCTCCGTCGTAGAGGGCAGGTTGAGCGTGAGCCGGGCCCCCCGGCGGTTCGCGCGATGCCATGAGCGATCACTAGCCAGGATGTCCAGATGAATCGCAGAGTCGCAGTCCGTGTCGCCTCTCTGGCATCTGCGGCTGGCGTTCTAGGTCTGCTCCTACTTCACCTCGTCATGATGGGAAAGCCCGCGGCCGATCCCTCGGGGGCACCGAGGGAGATTCCGGGGCCCACGTCACCGACTGTTCTGCGTGGCGGGCGACCTCATGGAGCATCCGACATCCAAGCGCGCGGAGGTGCCGGAGTTTCGTGGATTCGACTCATGGCGCGGGATTTGGGCACTGGGAGCCCCGTGTCCGATCTCCCGCTTGCGGCTTCTGGCAACCGTGGGCAAGCGCAACTCGAAGTCGCAGGCGTCACGGACTCGAGCGGGACCATAGAGTTCGCCTTGGACGGCATGACCGCCCTGCGCGTGAACTCGCCGGTTTGGCACGGATTGGCTGATCAGAGAATGGCTGAAGTGCTACGCGCGCACGAGTTCTGGGTGTACTCGATGTGCCGGGTCTCCGGCAGGATTCGCGCGGCGGAGGTCAACAAGGCTCCCGCAGGCTGGTGGGTCGCCCTGAGGCCAGCCGGAGACCCGAGCTCCAGTCAGGACTTCCCGACTCCCCCCCAGTGGACGAGGCTCGGGCTGATCGAACGCGGACTGGGTGATGATGCCTTCGTGGATCCAATTGCGCACGGGCCGGAAGTTGACGCTTTTCACGCTGAGGTTCCACGTGTCCGATGGTTGTCGATAATGGCTGGGGCCCCGGGATACCGGACGATAAGCAAAGTTCTTCCCGACATAGAGCATGGTCAGCATCATGAGAACCTCGAGCTGACGCTCTTGCAGGGGCCGAAGTTGACCGGGAGGATCGAGGGCGATGTCCCTCCCGACGAAGTCAAGTTGGCAGTGTACATCATCGTGACTGGATCCTCGGATTCAATGTCACTGGATCGCGCTGCGCTGGTTGGCTTGCCCTATGGGGCGGGTACTACAGAGGACGGTCGCGTGGAGATCGCATATGTCGCACAGGTGGGGCTGAACGATGATGGGACCTTCGAGTACTCGCTCCCCACAGAGGGTGAGGTCATGTTCCTTGCCCGGACGGGCGGACGGGCACCCGCTCGAGTTCGGCTGCCTTGGGTGAGCCAGGACCGCGCGGGCATCGAGATCCCCATTGCGGAAGCCCCGCGTGGCACGACCGAACGGAGGTTCGCCCTCGCAACCGACGAGTTCCGAGGGGGACTGTTGGCAGTCATCGATGTCACCGAGAGTGCAGTCCAACCCCTCGTCGAGGTATCGGTCGGAACCGACGGCCGCTTCGATGGGAGTTGCCTAGAGCAAGGGCGAGACTATCTACTCATGCTACGTTGGAAGGCTGCAGCGAGCGGCGCAACGAAGTCGACCCACGGGTTCATCACGTGGGACGGTCGTGAGGTCATCGAGGAGAGCGCCTTGCTGGATGCAGACGAGTTTCGGCGGCGCGCCTCGGCACCTGCGGACGGCAGGTAAACCTGCTCCTGGCCATAAAGAATGGTCGATGACCGATCGCGGACGCCACCTCCGGCTGCTTCCCCGTGAGGCCGAGGCGGAACCGGACGGGTCGCGTGTGCCGCGGAAGCGACCGTCCCGGAGGCTCCCGACAGGCTTCTACCGGCCGACCTACTCCGTACGCGTCCGGTGATGGCATGTTCCCCTGTTGGCGATCTCGTGGGAGCCTCTCGACCTGGAGGTGTCCATGGCGAGAACGCGTAGCATACAGAAGTTCCAGAGGCTCCGCGGAGCGGCCCGTGCCCACGCGGTGCGCGAGGTGCTGGGACGCTGGCGGTCGTCCGATCTGACCAAGGCGGCCTTCTGCCGCCGCGAGGGGATCGCGTCCGTGACCCTGAATCGGTGGTTGGCGGAGTTCGGAGAGACACCGAGCGTGCCGGCGTCAGGGCCGGCGTTCGTGGAGGCGGTGTGGGGCGAGGGCGTCGATCGCGCGTTGGAGGTGGTCCTGCCGACGGGGGTTCGGATTCGGGTGCCCCACGGCTTCGACGCGGGGGATCTGGCGCTCGTGCTCGGGGCGCTCACCGCATGCTGACCTTCCCGCCTTCGGTTCGCATCTACCTCGCGGCCGGCGCCACCGACATGCGCAAGAGCTTCGACGGCCTGGCCGCGGCGACGCGGCAGGTCCTCGAGCTCGATCCCATGTCGGGCCACGTCTTCGTCTTCTGCAACCGGAGGAGGGACCGGATCAAGCTGCTGGTCTGGGACCGTTCGGGCTACTGGTGCCTGGCGAAGCGTCTGGAAGAAGGCACGTTCGCCTGGCCGGACGCATCCTCGTCGGCGCGCATCGAGATGACGACGCGCGAACTCTTGTGCGTCCTCGAAGGGATCGACCTCCGCGACGTACGGTGTCGGCGGCGCATGAACCGCATGCCGGCGTAGCGCCGTCGTATTTGTTGTTTTGCGATGTCGGTGTGCGCGGTGAGAATGCGCCGGTGCCGCCGACGATCGACCTTCCGCAGAGTCTCGCCGCAGCGCACCAGCTCATCCTCGAGCTGCACGCACGCGTGCACGAGATGCAGGGAGAGATCGTCGACCTGCGCCACCGGCTGGACGTGATGGCCCGGCGGATGTTCGGTCGCCGAAGCGAGCAACTCGACCCGGCACAACTCCAGCTGGTCTTCGGCGCGGTGCTCGCGGAGGAAGCATCTCCCCCTCCCGACACCTCCGAGACGGACGCGGCAGACGAGGTGGAGCGCGAGCCCCCGCGGCAGCGCAAGGGCCATGGGCGCAAGCGCCCGTCGAAGGAGCTCCCGCGGGAGGTTCGGGTGCTCGAGCCCGAGAGCACGATCTGCCCCTGCTGTGGCAAGCCGATGCCGAAGATCGGCGAGGCCCGAAGCGAGCAACTGGACTACGTGCCGGCGACGATCCGGGTGATCGAGACGGTGCGTCCCACCTACGCGTGCGCCACGTGCAAGAACAGCGTGGCGGCGGTGCCGGCGCCGATCTCGCCGATCCAGCGCGGCAAGGCCACGGCGCCGCTGCTGGCCCACGTGGCGGTCTCCAAGTACGCCGACCACCTGCCCCTGAACCGCCAGGAGGGGATGCTGGCCCGACTGGGCGCGCAGGTGAGCAAGCAGACGCTGTGCGGGTGGATCCGGCAGGTGAACGACCTGCTCGCACCCGTGGAGGAGGCGCACTGGGCGTCCATCCTCGCCTCCCACGTGCTGCAGGCGGACGAGACCCCGGTGAAGGTCCTCGATCCACCCCGCAAACAGTGCGCGAAGGCCTACTTCTGGGCCTACGTCGGCGATCGGGACGAAGTGGCCTTCGACTTCTCCATGGGGCGGGGGAGCGAGGCGCCGCTCAAGGCCTTGTCGGGCTTTCGCGGGCGCTACCTGCAGTCGGACGGCTACTCGGGCTACAGCCCCGTGGAGCGAGCGAACCCGGACATGGTGCGGACGGGGTGCATGGCGCACATGCGCCGTGGCTTCTACGACGCGCGGGCGCTGGACCCCGAGCGTTGCCTCGTGTTGCTCGGCCACGTGCGTGGACTGTACGAGGTGGAGGAGGACGCGCGCAAGGCCGCGACGTCGCGCGAGGACCTGGTGGCGCTCCGCTCTGCCCTTCGTGAGGCGTACAGCAAGTCGATCACCCTCACCATGAAAGAGAAGCTGGATCGGTGGAGGGGCGAGGTGCTTCCCAAGAGCCCGGTGGGCCAGGCGGTGGGCTACGCGCTCAACCAGTGGACCGAGCTCACGCGGTTTCTCGAGGACGGTGCGATCGAGCTGGACAACAACAACGCGGAGAGAGCCCTTCGAACCGTGGCGGTCGGACGGGCTTATGCGGACTCCGGCGTTATGCGGACATCGGATGAGGGTGGCCCGCGCGAGGGTGGAGCCCTACACCTGCGAGCAGGCCCCAGGGCGCCCTTGGTCGTACGTCATGGATTCCATGTCGGCATAATCAGAGGGCGTCAAGGAAGGCGAGAAGATCCGCCGACGCCGCGAAGCGCTGGCGCCGCTGCCGCGGCGCGAGAACGCCATCGAGGGCCCGCTGCTTTGCGGGGAGGCTTGCCTCCAAATAGCCGTGCGTGGTGTTTGGGCTCTCATGTCCCAGCCAGAGCGCGATGATCGCGAGATCGGTACCCGACTCGAGGAGGTGCATGGCGGTCGTATGCCGGAATGTATGAGCGGACACACTGCGCCCCCGGAGGGTTGGGCATCGCTCTCCGGCCACGCCGATGGCGCGGGTCAGTCTGCGAGCGACGGCGGAGCGACTGAGGCGTGCGCCATGTCGGCCCACGAATATCGGGTCTGCGGGATCGGCGCCGCGTCGCGCGAGCCAGCGTTGGATCCTGCGCGCCGTGTCTGGCCAGAGGGGAACAGCTCGCTCCTTCCTGCCCTTGCCATGGAGGGTCACGTAGGGCGTGCGGTCCAGACACAAGTCGCCGACGTTGAGGCCAAGGGCTTCGGAGATTCGTGCGCCGGTATTGTAGAGAAGCAGGAACAGCACCCGGTCCCTCCTCCCGGCGGCCGTACCGTCATCGGGAGCGTCCAAGATGGACTGGACCTCCTCCCTCGTGAGGTAGCCGAGCACCGGCCGGGTGTGGCGCTTCATCGGAATGGCAAGTACCCGCTGGAGCGCGGGAAGCGCCGTTGGGTCCTCACTGCAGGCGAAGTGCGTGAAGGCTCGAAGGGCGGCCAATCGTGCGTTGCGAGTCCGGGCGCCATTGTCTCGGTCGTTCTCGAGGTGGGCGAGGAACGCGAGTACGAGAGGAGCCGTGAAATCGGCCATGGTGAACGTCGTCGAGGGTCGCCCAAGTCGCCCCTGTGCGAAGCGAAGGAAGAGGCGGAACGTGTCGCGGTAGGCCGCCACCGTAGCCTGCGAGGCGTTGCGGTCACGGATTAGGCGTTGGAGGAAGAAGGCTTGGAGCAGAGCACCAAACGAACCCGGCTTCATGAGCGCACCACCCCTTCTGCCGCGAAGCGCTGGAAGCGAGAGCCCGAGATGGCCAGGAGGTCAGGGAAGGCGCTGAGGTACCAGTAGGTGTCCGTGGCCTTGGCGTGTCCGAGATAGGTGGATAGGTCCAGGAGCCGCTGATCGAGGGCGGTGCCTTCGGTGTGCCACAACAGGAGCCTGTCGCAGGCAAATGTGTGCCGCAGGGACCGGAGCGTGCGGCGCGCGCCCGGGGAGTTCTCCCAGCCAAGCTCGATCCGAATCCGCCGAAATGCGGTGCGCAGCTTCCCGTAGGTGAGCGCGCAGCCGGTGTCCATCAGGAAGAATTCATCGGATTGCGGCTTGCGTACGCTGCGGTCCCGTCGATCCGCGTAGGCCTCCATCGACTTCACGGCTGTGGGATGAAGCGGGACCCATCGCCGTTTCTTGAACTTCGTCTCCCGCACGTCGAGCAGAGCGGTCCGCAGGTCCACGTCGCGCCGCCGGAGTTGCAGGGCTTCGGACACGCGTAGGCCTGTGCATGCGAGGAGGCCGATCACTGTGGAAACGGCCGCGGGTCGTAGCCCGCCCACCGGCAACAGGCGCTCGGCTGTCTCGATCATGGCCTGGATCTCGCCTTCTGGATACAAGTACGGAGCAAGGCGCCGGTGCGCAGGGCCAAGGAGCCGGCGTGGCGGGATCTGGGTCCTCGGGTCGTTTCGAAACATGTACCGGGCGAAGGGCCTCACGATTTCCAGCCGCCGCGCTCGGGCGACAGGACTCCGACCTCGAGTCTCGCGAGCCCAGTCCACTGCGAGCGCTGTCGTGAGGGGGCCGCTGCCGGCCTGAGCATCAGCGAAGAGAGCAAATGCAAGGAGCTGCTTCCCAGCGATCGTAAGGCTGAAGCCCATGGCACGACGCTCGGCGAGATAGCGGTGCGCGTGCTCAACGAAGGTGACACGCTGGCTCATCAGGACCTCCTCGGCCACGGCAGCGCCACGGCCCGCAAGCGCGGGAGGTCGACCTTCGCGTAGACGGCCGTCGAGTCGAGGCTCTTGTGTCCGAGGACGTCGGCGACCTGTTTGACACCGGCTCCGCCGCACACCATTTGCGTTGCCGCCGTGTGACGCAAGCGGTGTGTGCCTGTGTAGTGCCTGGGCATCCCGGCGCGCGAGTAGGCCTGGCGCACGCTCGCGCGCACAGTAGAGGCGTCCGTGGGCTCACCCTCCGAGAGACCGATCCGAAGGAACGCGCGGCGGGAGGAACTCGATGGACGTCCGTTTCGGAGGTAGCGCACGATTGCAGTGCCCACCGAACCTGGCAGGGGAAGATCCCTCCCGCGGCGAGTCTTCGTGGGAGGCACGTGCAACGACCCGCCGCGCCAGTCGATGTCCTCCAAGTTGAGCCTGGCAACTTCCTGCACTCGGAGTCCAAGCACGGACATGAGGAGCGTCATCGCGTAGTCGCGCCGTCCCCGTGGCGTAGTTCGACGGAAGGATGCGTAGAGTCGACGCAGTTCCGCCTCGGAAAGGTGCATGGGCAGGGTGTCCAACCTCCATCGGGCGATGGTCGGCACCGCATGGATCAGGAGTGGCGCATGCTGCACACCCTCCAGTTGGAGGAACCGGAAGTAGCTTCGCAACGCTGTGGCGAGGACGCCGACGCTGCCCACTCGGTACCGCCGTGCCCTTGACGTCACGAAGCGAACGACGTCCTCCTGCGATACCGACCCGCGATCAACCTTGCCGCCACGAAACACCGCCTCCAAGAACTCCGTGATCATCCGCCTTCGTTGCTGGATGGTTCCGGCGACACATCCGCACGCCGCTGCGAGGTGGTTTCCGAAGCGGGCAACTTCACGCCCGATGGAGTCGGTTCGGTTCGGGGGCGCAACAATCCGCCCTTCGCCCTCAAGCACTCGTGCAAGGTTGCCGAGCGCCGCGCGCACCGGGATGAGCCCACGATTGGGCCGCCCAGGACACCTGCATCTCGGGAGATGGCGGGCCCAGAACTCCCTGAGAAGATCGCGCGAGATGCAGGAGGACCCACGTCTGCGCTTGGCCATCCAGCGCGCGAAGTGGGCAACCGTTCGCAACGTCGTCTCCGTAGTCGCGAACGACACCCGCTTCGCAACAAGGTGGGCAAGTAGAGCGTCGGCGATGAAGCCAAGGCGCGTGGCCTTCAGCTCATTCAAGCCACGAACTCGCACTATGGTCTTCGACCTCATGGATGTCTCCCAGCGGGCACGATTGCCCGTTGGAGGACATCTTTGTTATGCGGACATCATCGACAGGTCTTGGACGCGGCAAGGGCTCTCCCACGGCCCTTCTCGCGTGCGGGTCCGCATAACGCCGGAGTCCGCATAAGCCCGTTTATGCGGACGTCTACATAAACGGGCGAACTGGACCTTCTGCGGGAGCGAGGCCGGAGGCCGATGGGCCGCCCGGCTCTACGGGCTGCTGCAGACCTGCCGCATGCAGCGCCTCGATCCCCTCGCCTGGCTCACGGACGTCCTCGACCGCGTGGGATCCCAGCGACCCAGCCGGATGGATGAACTCACGCCGCGCGGCTGGAAGGCCTCGCGCGAGCTCGTGGCCGCCGCCGAGAGTTGAATCGCGGAGCCTGAGTCCCTCGCGAAAGGGACGGCTGCCCGACGTCAACTACAGAGTTGCGTGAACGACAACTATGCGTGTGCATGCCTCTGGGGGGGTTCAGGGGGGGGACCCCCCCCTGATGCCTTGCGGGCTGAAAGCCCGCTCCGCGCCCCCCATGGGGGGCGCGCGCACGGCACTTGGTTTGCAGCACTTCTACTTCTCCTCTTCTAGGTCCTGGGGGGTTCTCGTGGTCTTCCGGTTGCGGCGCTTGGCCTCCTCCTCCCTGTAGCTCGATCCCGTGAGCTCGAGGATCGTCGCGTGGTGCACGAGCCGGTCGATGGCGCATGCCGTCGTCATCGGGTCCTTGAAGATCTTCTCCCACTGCGAGAACACGAGGTTGCTGGTGATCATCACGCTGCGGCGCTCGTAGCGCGCCGAGAGGAACGTGAACAGCACCTCGATCTCCTCGCGATCCTGCTGCACGTAGCCGATGTCATCGATCAGCACCGCCTCGAAGCCATCGAGGCGCCTGATCACCCGTTCCAGTTCCAACTCACGCTTGGCGATCAGGAGTCGCTGCACGAGCTTGAAGGCGGGGAGGAAGAGCACCGAGCGGCCCTGGCGCACGAGTTCGTGGCCCACGGCACACAAGGCGTGGGTCTTGCCGCGGCCGGGAAGACCGAAGGCCAGCACGTTCTCGCCGTGCTCGAGGAAGCTTCCCGCGTAGAGCGTGCTCAGCTGCTTGCGCACCTTCGCGGTCAACTTCGAGGTGTCCAGCGTCTCCTTCGTCTTCTCCAGGGGCAAGCCGCTCTGTCGAAGCAGCCGCTCGATCCGACGCTCCTGCCGATCGGCCACCTCGCGCTCGCACAGCTCGGCGAGGAAGCGCTCGTAGCTCCAGCCCTCCTCCGTCGCAAGGCGAGCCACCTCCTCCGAGTCCAGGGCGAACGACGGCAGCTTCAGGGTCTTGAGGAACAGCCTCAGCCGTTCCCTGTCGCCCGAGCGACTCATCGGGCCACCTCCTCGCTGGCCTCGGGCGTGAGATCGTCGTACGAACTCAGGTCCACCTCGGCAGCCGCCACCGCGGGCACGCAGGGTCGCTCGCTCTTCAGCTCCCTCACGACCTCGTCGAGCCGGGGCAGGACCCCCGTGTCGAGGAGCCTGCGTACCGCAGCCTCCACCGGTCCCTGGCCCGTGTCCTGAGCACGCTTGAGGACCTGCAGGTAGTTCGTGTCAGCCGACCACGTCGCCAGCGAGGCGTCCAGCCGTTCCCAGGCCTCCCGGAAGGTCGACGTCGGGAAGAGCGCGTCCCGGTAGCGGTAGCGCCGGAACGCGCCCGGCTTCTTCACCATCCACCCGATCACGTGACGCCAGTTCACGTTGTGGGCGCCCCGCCCTCGCACGCGCTCCAGCGTGACCTGGTGCTGGCCGCCGAGGTACACCTTCACGCGCGTCTCGTGGACGTGGACGCGAACCCTCTCCCCGATCAGCCTCGCAGGCACCGAGTACGTACAACTCTTGGCCCGGATCGTGCTCCCACTGCCGACGCGCACGTCAACCACCTTGTAGTCGGGGAGCCGCCGTACCCCCAGGGGCCGCATCACCGCAAGCTCCTCGGCCAGCCGCGTGCTCCGGCCGCGATTGCCCTTGCGAAGCACGGCCTGGAGCCACGCCTCGTACGCCGCCAGGCTCTCGAAGTCCCGGCTGCCTCGAAGCAGGAGCTCCTGCTCGAGGTGACGCTTGAGCGCTCCGTTCATCGCCTCGATCGAGCCGTTCTGCTCCTTCCTGCCCACCTCCGTGGTGCGGGGCGACATCCCCAGGTGGCGCATCAGCGCCTCGTACTCGTCGTTGAAGACCCACGCCGAGTCCACGAGATGCGTCGCCGCGGTCGAGTGGTCGGTCTGGTGGTACTGCGGCACATGGCCCAGCTCGAACACCGCGTTCTGCACGCCTTCCGAGAGCGCCAGGATCGACTCGCTGCGGCACGGCGTTGCCCACCGCCAGTTCGAGTACGGGAGCACCGACACGCACAACAGGTGCGGGAAGGGCTGGCCCTGGATGGTGATGCCCAACACCTTGGCGTGGGTGAAGTCCGTCTGGAGGGCCTCGCCCGGGCGGTGGGCCTGGGGGAAGAAGATCTCCTTCTCCGGTCCCTGGGTCGCTCGCCAGTGCTTGACCCGCCGCTGGAACGTCCGCAGGTGCGCGTCCTGGTAGCGCCCTGGGCGCAGGCCCTGGAGGTGCTCGAAGAGGGCCTTGGCCTCCAGGGTGGGGGCGTCGGCGAGCATCGCCACCATCGTCGGCCAGTCCTCCGCGAACGGGTCCGGCCGCGTGCGCCAGCTCCGCTCCGCCCCACGCTCCGACGGCAACGGCCCGCTGACGTACTTCCGGGCCGTGTTGCGGTGCATCCCGGCCCTCATCGCGGCCACCTCCAGGCTCCACCCCCGAGCCCTCTCGGCCCGGAGACGGAGCACTTGCTCATCCGTCGTGCGCATCCAACCTGCCTCCCTGGGGATACAGGGAAGGCTCCGGCGCCGACCGACACCGCCCCGGCAAGGGGCCCCGACTGCACAGGTGTAGTTGTCGCAGCCCGGAAATCAGGGCTCTGCGGGCGATGCACACGAGTAGTTGTCGCCGGGTCCGGCCCCGCATGCACACGGGTAGTTGTCGTCGCCAGCTGACCTCGGGTCACTCCGCCCGGATGCACAAGTGTGGATGACGTCGCTGCACAGGGGTAGTTGTCGCCGCGCAGACGGCCCTGTCTTCACAGGACGCGTACTCCCGGGCGGCCTCCCGCAGGCCCAGCCACCGCGCGCAGCGCGGTTTCGTTCAACAGAGTCGTATCGAATGGGGTCCACTCTCCATTCGAAACGACGGCCATGATCGCGAGGCGCAAGGCGGTGATCGCCGTCGCTCGCAAGCTCGCCGTTCTCCTGCGATGGCTGGCAGAGTTCGAGGTGTCCGCTGCTAGAGCGTGCAAAGGCTGCCGCCGCTGCAACGAGCCCGACGATAGACTCAAGAGGGGGGACCGACCCTACCCGGATTCCGACCCGCTGGGGCAGGGGGACTGCTGACACTCAATGTACGCGCGCCTTCGTGTAGTGGCTGGGGCAAGCTCATTCGCCGGCGCCCGACGGATATTCACTCGAGAGGATTACGCCGGCAAGTTCGCCTCAGTCTTGCTCAATCGTTAGCGTACTGCGTTGCGCCTCACGCACGACCACCGATCCAGATTGCCTGCTACCGTCCTGCAGGCTGACCATGTAGGGCCACTCACCTTCGGGTAGCAGGTAGATGTGCCGACTGTGGGAGGCAACGGTTCGGATGCCCTGACCAGCGACTTCGAACCTGAGTCCAACCGAGGTCTTCTCGGCTCCCGACACTTGGACCTCGCCATAGGCTGGCAGTGAGACGGACACGGGTACGCGGGGAGCTCCCCGTGAGACGGTTACCTCCCCCTCCCAGGACAGCACCATCTGCGAGATAGCTCCGTCGGGGTACACCCGGCACTGCCACCGACCCACAGGCATCTCGCAATGGAACCTGCCCTCCCCTTCACCTGCTACAAGGGCTAGCACGTGGCTCTCGGTGTCACCCGTGAAAGTGGCTGTGAACTTCCCGGAAGCCAAACCGCCGTCAGCCCTGTGGACAAGAAACAGGACCGTGCCTGTTGGGACAGGTACGAGGTCAATCTCTTTCCGGATTGAGTGGTCACCAGGCCCGAACTCAAGAGTCGTGGCGGTAGGCTCGTACCCCAGGGCCTGTACCTGCGCCGGTATCACAAGACCTAGCGCCTGTTTCATCCGAGTGCCCCGAGGTAGGAGCGCGACGTTGGCCTCTCCGTTCGGGCAGGTGAATCCAGTCTCGACGTCACCCTCGTCGGTGTAGAGAGAGACAGTAACTCTCGCCTTGGGAACTAGCTCGCGAGTGGCTGCATTGCGTACGAGTACGTGGATTTGGTGCGTGCGAACTGCAGTTATGGCAAGGTCATCGCGTGGCGGCCTTACGCCGGGTCTCAGGCCCGGTACGAACGCCCAGCCCAAGTCGGATGTCGTGAGACAGTAGGTGCGGCTACCGAGCCCGCTCAGACGGAATCGTCCTGCTACGTCTGTGGTAGCCCGCCCCTCTTCAAAGTCAGCCGCGGAATAGAGTAGATCATCTGAGTCATACCAAGCGCTGCTCTTTACAGATCCTGCTCCTCGAGCTCGTCTGGCGACGACGGTGATCCCTGGCACAGGACTGCCATCTGGATCGGTGACGAGCCCGGAAACAGCGAGTCCAGTGTCGAGGTTGATGGACACGTTGACCACGGTACCGCGGTCCAAGGAACACGGCTGCACTCTCTTCATGATGCCTCCGCCAGCGACCCCCGCCAGCAGCTCGATACGCCCGGCCATCTCGAACCACGCAGGCGGGATGGTGATATCAGCCGTACCGTCCTCGGCGGAGACACGAAGTGTACGCGGAGGACTCTCGTCGGAAATCTCGGACACGAAGGTCACGACGTCCTTCTCCATGTGCGGGGCAGGGGCGCAGGAGATCCGTACGACTGACGGTGCATCCCGCGAGTCAGGATCTTCCAAGAGGTCTGGCCCCCCCCCCGGAGACGGCGTACTGACAGTCGCGTGTCCCGCTAATTCGGGACTGCGCTGCTCGCCAGAGGAATCGTCACGGCTGATTCTGCTTCTATCACGAAATGTGGATCTTGGCCACGCGAGCCACACGCCCACGAAGAGGGCGAGGATGGCGGAGGTACTCATGATAGCTCTGCGAAGAAGGGTTCGTTTGGGCACTCTACCCCCCATAATACTATAGTGAGGAAGGGGCGGCGTGGCGCGGTCGGATCGCAGGACGAGCGCCACGCCGCCGCATTCCGAGTGAGCGGGCGTATCTAACTCCCACTACACGGAAGGTGCTTTGCGTGGACTACGGACTCGTCGGTGTCCAGGTTACGCCCCAACCCGCCATACCTTCGGGCGGCCCACCTGGGTGGTACTCGATCTCCACTCGGACCCAGTTGCAGTGCAACTCCTCAGGCATGGGCTCGCCTGGATCCAACTCGAATGTTGTATCCTGCTCTGGATCGCTGTGATAGGCGTGAACGATGATTGCAGCTCCAGGGGTTGTTGCGCCGCTGAGGCACTTGACCTCGACGTCGAAACAACCAGAGGAGGACGGGGGCATCGGGTCGCCGGGATCGCCGTACTCACTGACGTCCGGCGGGTCACCGGCATGCACGATGCCAGTATCGGTATCATGCAGAGTGGCGAAAGCGCCGACGGCGAGCGTGAGCACGAGGACGGCGCAAATTGCCCCAACTAGGGACCCCTTCACAAGAACCTCCTTCCCATGGTGGCGCGGAGAGCATCCCACATACTCCACCTTCGGCCACCTCTACGCTTGAAGGCTAGCGGCCCATCGAAGCGGTGTCAAACCGCAATTCTCCGCTGGGGCACGGCCTCTTTATAAAGCGCGCTGCGGCGGCGGGTCGCAGGTGATGGAGTCGGCCCTGCCGGTGGTGGGCATGTGGACAATATGGGGGTTGGTTGCGGAGCGTCCTCTCCAGGAAAACTGAAGAAGCTCGCCGCTCCACGACAGGCACAAGTGAGGTCTCGCGCGCGCCCAAAGGACACGTTGATCTTCGCTGTCTCGAGATGCGCCGTCGCGGTGTGCGTCTTTCGGCCCGGGAGAAACTCAATCAGCGCCGTCTTAGCCTTTGCCAGCAGGGAAGGCAGGCCAAACTGGCTGCGTGCCCGTCCGATCTCCCACAGGATCGTCCCGATTCCTATGACTTGGAGTGCCAGCCCGGTGAGCCGGGTCCTGCTCTCAGAGGCCCCGAAGCCCACGGCGATCACGACTGCCAGAGCGATACCGCTCCAACCGATCCAGAACGGTCGGCAGCCGTAGAGGGGGACCCGGGCTCAGGCAAAACCACCTGTGCCCTGGAACAGGCGGCGCGACTGGTCCAGGACGAGGCGTTGCCCGGCGCTCTACTGTTCGTCGCCCACGACCGCTCTCGCGCCCAGAAAGTGCTGGCGCAAGTCCGCGAGCAAGTGCGGAGGCTCGGCGGTGCGGCTGAGGGGAGGGGGTCATGAGGCGCGTTGCGCCCCCCGCCACCCCCGCGCCCGTTCGGGGCTCGTGGTCGGGGTCTGGGGGTGGTGCCCTCACCGGCCGGGCCGCGGAGGCCGTGGACGTGTGATGGTGCGGAAGGCGGACCAGTCCCCGGAGCACGCGTCGAGGCCGGTGGCTCATGCCCCCGGGCGGGCGCGCGCGCCCCGTGGGGCCGTCCGGCCGCCCGCCGACGACCGGGTCCGGGCGCTTCTCGATGCGGTCGCGGAGGCGCTTGCAGAGCGCGATCTTCGGGCGCTGGAGGCGGATCCGTCGACCGAGAAGACGGACGGCGCGCCCGCCACGACCCACCAGGCCGCCGCGTGCGATCCCAGCGGTCGAGAAGGAGTTGCGCCAGGCCGTACCATGTCCGACCCCGCGGTGGAGGGTCAGGAGGCAAGTCATGGGTGAGATGCGCGTGGCTCTGTACGGGCGGTACTCGTCGGACCTCCAGAACCCCACCTCGGCGGCCGATCAGATCGCCAAGTTGCGCCGCGAGTTGGCGCGCCTCAAGCCCGACTGGACGGTTGTCGAGGAGGCCAAGGACGAGGGCCTCTCCGGGACGAGCCTCAAGGGGCGCGACGGGCTGAAGCGGCTGGGCGAGCGGGCTGCCGCCCGACCTCGGCCGTTCGATGTTGGTACGCGTCCGGTGATGGCATGTTCCCCTGTTGGCGATCTCGTGGGAGCCTCTCGACCTGGAGGTGTCCATGGCGAGAACGCGTAGCATACAGAAGTTCCAGAGGCTCCGCGGAGCGGCCCGTGCCCACGCGGTGCGCGAGGTGCTGGGACGCTGGCGGTCGTCCGATCTGACCAAGGCGGCCTTCTGCCGCCGCGAGGGGATCGCGTCCGTGACCCTGAATCGGTGGTTGGCGGAGTTCGGAGAGACACCGAGCGTGCCGGCGTCAGGGCCGGCGTTCGTGGAGGCGGTGTGGGGCGAGGGCGTCGATCGCGCGTTGGAGGTGGTCCTGCCGACGGGGGTTCGGATTCGGGTGCCCCACGGCTTCGACGCGGGGGATCTGGCGCTCGTGCTCGGGGCGCTCACCGCATGCTGACCTTCCCGCCTTCGGTTCGCATCTACCTCGCGGCCGGCGCCACCGACATGCGCAAGAGCTTCGACGGCCTGGCCGCGGCGACGCGGCAGGTCCTCGAGCTCGATCCCATGTCGGGCCACGTCTTCGTCTTCTGCAACCGGAGGAGGGACCGGATCAAGCTGCTGGTCTGGGACCGTTCGGGCTACTGGTGCCTGGCGAAGCGTCTGGAAGAAGGCACGTTCGCCTGGCCGGACGCATCCTCGTCGGCGCGCATCGAGATGACGACGCGCGAACTCTTGTGCGTCCTCGAAGGGATCGACCTCCGCGACGTACGGTGTCGGCGGCGCATGAACCGCATGCCGGCGTAGCGCCGTCGTATTTGTTGTTTTGCGATGTCGGTGTGCGCGGTGAGAATGCGCCGGTGCCGCCGACGATCGACCTTCCGCAGAGTCTCGCCGCAGCGCACCAGCTCATCCTCGAGCTGCACGCACGCGTGCACGAGATGCAGGGAGAGATCGTCGACCTGCGCCACCGGCTGGACGTGATGGCCCGGCGGATGTTCGGTCGCCGAAGCGAGCAACTCGACCCGGCACAACTCCAGCTGGTCTTCGGCGCGGTGCTCGCGGAGGAAGCATCTCCCCCTCCCGACACCTCCGAGACGGACGCGGCAGACGAGGTGGAGCGCGAGCCCCCGCGGCAGCGCAAGGGCCATGGGCGCAAGCGCCCGTCGAAGGAGCTCCCGCGGGAGGTTCGGGTGCTCGAGCCCGAGAGCACGATCTGCCCCTGCTGTGGCAAGCCGATGCCGAAGATCGGCGAGGCCCGAAGCGAGCAACTGGACTACGTGCCGGCGACGATCCGGGTGATCGAGACGGTGCGTCCCACCTACGCGTGCGCCACGTGCAAGAACAGCGTGGCGGCGGTGCCGGCGCCGATCTCGCCGATCCAGCGCGGCAAGGCCACGGCGCCGCTGCTGGCCCACGTGGCGGTCTCCAAGTACGCCGACCACCTGCCCCTGAACCGCCAGGAGGGGATGCTGGCCCGACTGGGCGCGCAGGTGAGCAAGCAGACGCTGTGCGGGTGGATCCGGCAGGTGAACGACCTGCTCGCACCCGTGGAGGAGGCGCACTGGGCGTCCATCCTCGCCTCCCACGTGCTGCAGGCGGACGAGACCCCGGTGAAGGTCCTCGATCCACCCCGCAAACAGTGCGCGAAGGCCTACTTCTGGGCCTACGTCGGCGATCGGGACGAAGTGGCCTTCGACTTCTCCATGGGGCGGGGGAGCGAGGCGCCGCTCAAGGCCTTGTCGGGCTTTCGCGGGCGCTACCTGCAGTCGGACGGCTACTCGGGCTACAGCCCCGTGGAGCGAGCGAACCCGGACATGGTGCGGACGGGGTGCATGGCGCACATGCGCCGTGGCTTCTACGACGCGCGGGCGCTGGACCCGGAGCGTTGCCTCGTGTTGCTCGGCCACGTGCGTGGACTGTACGAGGTGGAGGAGGACGCGCGCAAGGCCGCGACGTCGCGCGAGGACCTGGTGGCGCTCCGCTCTGCCCTTCGTGAGGCGTACAGCAAGTCGATCACCCTCACCATGAAAGAGAAGCTGGATCGGTGGAGGGGCGAGGTGCTTCCCAAGAGCCCGGTGGGCCAGGCGGTGGGCTACGCGCTCAACCAGTGGACCGAGCTCACGCGGTTTCTCGAGGACGGTGCGATCGAGCTGGACAACAACAACGCGGAGAGAGCCCTTCGAACCGTGGCGGTCGGACGGGCGAACTGGACCTTCTGCGGGAGCGAGGCCGGAGGCCGATGGGCCGCCCGGCTCTACGGGCTGCTGCAGACCTGCCGCATGCAGCGCCTCGATCCCCTCGCCTGGCTCACGGACGTCCTCGACCGCGTGGGATCCCAGCGACCCAGCCGGATGGATGAACTCACGCCGCGCGGCTGGAAGGCCTCGCGCGAGCTCGTGGCCGCCGCCGAGAGTTGAATCGCGGAGCCTGAGTCCCTCGCGAAAGGGACGGCCCTGTCTTCACAGGACGCGTACCGATGTTGTCGTGGTTGAGAGCGTGAGCAGGCTTGCACGGGATCGGATCGACGCGCTCTCCGTGCGCGAGGAACTCCGGGCGCACGGCGTGGAGGTGCGTGCCCTTGATGACGGACTCGTGGATCCCGGCTCGACAGGTGGGCGTTTTCTCACGGGGATCCGCGAACTCACCGCGGAGATGGAGTCGAGCCAGACCGGCGAGCGTGTGAAGCGCGGCTGCGAGGGACGCACCCGCCAGGGCTGGATGACCGGCCGGAAGACGCCCTTCGGCTACCAGCGCGTTGCGGTGTACTCGGCCGACCACAAGGACGCCGACGGTCGCCCTCTTCGGGAAGGCGTACGCCTCGAACCCGATTCCGCAACGGCACCCATCGTCCAGCACATCTTCCGCCGGTACGCGGGGGGCCTGGGCCTGCGCAGGATCGCGGATGAGCTGAACGACGAGACGGGACCGTACCGCGCGGCGAAGCCCAAGGGATACCAGACTTCGTTCCTTCGGGACCTGCTGTTGAACCCGGTCTACCGCGGTTGCATGGTCTACGGCCGCACGCGCGAGGTGAAGGTGCGGGTGCACGGTGTCGTGCAGCGTCGGAAGGAGAAGGTCGATCCGAAGGACTGGACGGTCACGCCGGATGCGCACGAGGCCCTCGTGGACGAGGCGACGTGGAGGGCCGTCCAAGCCCGCTTCGAGAAGAACCGGGGCCGCGCGTTCGGAAGGGGCGTGCGTGTTGCGGGGCGCGGCAGGAGGCCCGCATCCCTCCTGACGGGCCTCGTCAAGTGCGCGGCCTGCTCGAAGAACTACGTGGTCTGGACCTCGGGGCCCAACACCAAGCAGAAGCGCAAGGGCACGGGGAAGACGCAGCGGCGGCTCGTCTGTGGCCAGAAGAAGCAGAAGCTCTGCGACAACGGCATGACCGTGGACGCGGAGCGGTTGGAGCGCGCGGTCCTCGACGCGATCGAGGATCGGGTGCTCACCGAGGCGGGCATCGAGTACCTGGAGAGCCGCCGTCGCGAGGCGCTGGAGCAGGCGCTTCGGGCCAAGGACGGGCGTACGGCCGAACTCCGGCGGGAGTGGAGCCGGATCGAAGAGGAAGAAAAGCGGCTGATCGAGGCCATCCGCCAGGGCGTCAAGATCCCCGGGCTCCTGGACGCGTCCGAACGGCTCGCGGAGCAGCGGGGGCGGATCGCGGGGGAGGTGGAGCGGATCGAGCGGCTGGAGTCGCTACGCAACAGCCGCCTCGACACGCACCTCGCGAAGCGCCGCTTCCGGCATCTGCGCGACGTGCTCGACGCCCCGGACCTCGACGGCGTGCGCCGCACGCTCAAGGACGTGATCGTCGGCGTCGAGGCGCGGACCGATGGTTCGTTCTGGCTGCTCGTGGGCGAGGGGCCGCTAGGCACGGAGGACCTGGGACTGCTGAGGGAGACCGCCGCGGTCCCAAAAGCACGTCGACCCCGGCCGGGGCCTGAGAGCCCGCGATCGGGGTCGCGTATATGTATGGTCGGGGCGACTGGATTCGAACCAGCGACCTCCTGCTCCCGAAGCAGGCGCGCTACCAAGCTGCGCTACGCCCCGTGCGGCGACGAAGGCGAGAGGGTACCAGGGAGGCGGCCGGGGGCCACAGGTTTGCGATGCTGCGCGCGGGGGGGAGGACAGGGTTAAGCGAGGCGGCGGTCGCGGGTATGCTCGGGCGCCATGGAGCCCCTGGAGCAGGTGCGGATGTACCTCGATCGCCGGACGGCGGTCACGGTGCTGGCCACCTGTGACTCGAAGGGGACGCCGGAGGCCACGCTCCTGGTCGCGCCGTCCATGACGTCGGACGGGCGGATCGCCGGGGGGGAGGAGGCGGCGGTCGGGGGGCGGACGTTTCGGAACCTCCGCCAGAACGCCCGGGCCTCGCTCCTCGTGCTCGATCCCATCATGGACCCACGGTCCCGGGACGGGATGCGGATCGAAGTCGAGTTCCTCGGGGCCGAGGAGGACGGCGAGGAATTGGGCCACCTGACGCAGTGGCTGACCACGTTCGCGCCGGGGCGGAGCATCGTGCGGCGACTCCTCTTCAAGGTCCTCGCCGTGGCGCGCTACCGGCCGCCGGAGGCCTCGCCCATCCTGCGGGAGTAGCGCCTACGTGGTGTCGCTCCCGGCGGAACCCGCGTGGCTCCGCCGGTGGAATTTCCGGACCATCCGGATCTCGCGGCCTCGGCCGCTCCACTCGACCTCGTCCATGTAGTGACGGATGAGGGCCAGGCCGCGACCGTGGAGCGATTGCACGTCGTCGAGCGCGCGCTGGGGGCAGAAGCCGGACGGGTCGAAGCCCGGTCCCTCGTCCTGCACGCGATATTCCACCGAGTCCACCTTGTACCAGACGGACACGCGCACGCGCCGGCGGGAGAGGCGGGGGTCGCGGCGGCGCTGCTCGATCAGTTCCGCCAGGCCTCCGGGGTCGAGCATCGCCTCGGCCTTCCCCTCGAAGTCGATCTCCAGGCTTCCGTGCTCCACTGCATTGGCCAACGCTTCGTAGAGGGCGAGCTTGATGTCCGGCAGCGGCACGTGGAAGCCCGGGAAGTGGCACTGGACCTCGCGTCCGAGGAGATTCACCACGCGCGGGATCACCGTCAGGTCGCTGGGGATCTCCAGATCGGTGCGCCGCTCCACCACGGCGCCGAGGGCGACCTGCAGCCCTTCTTCCTCCCGAAGCGCGCGGCGGAGGCGGTCGAGGACGAAGGTGACCTCGCGGTGCCGGAGCGGCTTGCACAGGAAGTTCGCGGCTCCGCCGTCGAGAGCCGCCTCCAGGCGGCTCGCGTTCGAGGGATCCGCCACGACCACCACCGGGAGTTCGGGGTGGTCGTTGCGGAGCTGATCCAGGACCTGCAGGCTGTGCCCGTCCGGAAGGTCGAGGTCGAGCAGGACGAGGTGGATCGGCACCGTACGGGCGACCTCCAGCGCCTCGGCCCCCGTTCCCACGCGGACGACCGTGAGGCCGCTCTCGTGGGCCGCATCGACCAGCACGCGCCCCGGCGCTCCCCCGGGCTCCACGACCAGGGCCTGGTGCGGAGGCTCGTCGGAGAGGGCGGGGGTCGGATCGCTCGGCGCCATCGGGGAAAGGGATTCTCCGGCGATTCGCCGGAGGCGGCAAGGAACGCGGGGCGTTCGCATGACCGTGGGCTCTCGCCCGCCCCCTTCCCGCCTCGTGGCCGCGCCGATGGAAAGGGCGTATCCTCCCCTCGCATGCCCGACGCCGAGCCCTCCGCTGCCGCCCCCCGGGTTCACTGCCCGGCGTGCGGAAAGCGCTTCCGCGTGGATCCGGCCGACCTCGAGCGTCGTGCCCGCACGCGACCGGCCCGATGCTCCCGCTGCGGGGCCTCCTTCCGGATCCGGGAGACCGAGGGCGGCCGCGTGGAGGCGTACGTCCCCCCGAAGGGCGGCGGTCGGAAGGCGCGTCGCTCGAGGGTCGCCCGGGGCCGACCGAAGGTCCCCGGTCGGGGTGGGGAGCCCAGCACCCTGCTCCCCGACAACGCCGTGGACGAGGAGGACACCGGCTTTCACATGGGCGAGCGCGTCGGGCGCTACGAGATCGAGTGCCTGCTCGGTCGCGGGGGCATGGCGGCGGTCTACCGCGCCTTCGATCCGGCGGCCAACCGCAACGTCGCACTGAAGGTCCTGTCGGCGGACGCCCCGGCGGAGGACGTCGCGCGCTTCCAGCGCGAGGTACAGGTGCAGGGCAACATCCAGCACCCGCACATCATGCCGATCTTCGACTCCGGAACCATCGGCCGCTCGCGCTACTTCGCGATGGAGCTGTTGCAGGATCCCGTGAGCCTCACGCACCTCGTGGAGCTTGCGCGGAGCGGCCGTGCCGCCAAGGACCCGCTGCTTCGCCCGGCCGCTACGCTGAAGGGCTTCGTGCGCAGCGTGATCCTCCCCGTGTGCGAGGCGATCCACCACGCCAACGTGCGGGAGGGCGTGATCCACCGCGACCTCAAGCCGGACAACATCCTCGTGGATCGCCGCGGCCTCCGCCCCCTGGTCATCGACTTCGGAATCTGTTCGGTCGTCGATCGGAAGAACCAGCGTCTCGCGCACCTCCCCGCCGAGACGCCCGTGCGCCTCGAAGGAGGGGGCATGCGGATCACGGGGACCCTCGTGTACATGCCGCCGGAGCAGGCGAGAGGTCAGGTGGATCGGCGCGGCGACGTCTGGGCCATCGGCGCCGTCCTGCACCACATCCTGACCGGCCGTCCTCCGCTCGAACCGGTCGCAACGGGCGGGGTCCGGCTCACCGACCGCATCGAGGGCCTGAAGCTGCTCGTCGAGCAGGCGGAACGCCACGGAGACGACGAGGAGGTCGCCCTCTTTCGCGATCGCATCGACGGCCTCCAGAACGGTCGCGAGCGGACCCTGGAAGATCTCCAGCGCGAGGTCCTCGAGGGTCGCTACCTCCCGCTTCCCGCGCACGTGGCGCGTCCGTTGCGCGCCATCGTCCGCCGCGCCATGGCCCCGTCGCCCGAGCGCCGCTACCGGCACGCCCTGGAGCTTCGGGGCGACCTCGAGCGCTGGCTCGCGGAGCGTCCGGCGAAGGCCGTCGTCCGACGGATGAACCCCGCGCGGCGCGCCGCCTACGGGACGACCCTCTTCCTCCGGAGGAACCCGAGGGGCGTCGGGCTGGCGGCGCTCGGTCTCGTCCTCGCGGCGTGGGGCGTCACCGCCCTGCTGCCCGCCGCTCGCCGCGACCGCCGCCGCGGCGTCGAACGTGCCCGCTCCATGGAGGCTTCCGGCGCGGATCCGCACGAGATCGAGGTTCTCGTGCGCCACAGCCTCGGCGCGGAGGAGTCCGCGCGCGAAGCCCTCGGGCTCCTCGACCGTGCGCGCGCCAGCCAGCGCCTGGAAGACGCCCTGGAACGGGGCGAGGACCTCGCCGCCATCATCGACGAGGCCTGGCAGACGGGGGACGCCGATCGCGCGGCCGATGCCGGAGGCCGGTTGCGGGAGCTGGTGCAGGGGCTCGTCCGCCCGGCCTACGCCGCAGGGGGCAGGGCCGGGGCGGACACCGACCGGATCGCGCGTCTCGTAGCCGTGGCCGCTCCCCGGAGGCCGCTCGTCATCGCCGGCGTTCCCGGCGAAGTCCGCCTGCGGGCCTGGCCCGTCACCGTTCGAGGTGTCGCCTGGGCGGAGGGCGGTGCGGTCGCCGCGGACGAGGGACTCTCGCCGGGCCGCTGGATCCTCTCCGTCGCGCGCGAGGCCGGCGAGGTGCTTCTGCCCGTTTCCATCGTGCCGGGCCCGGAGCCGCTCGCCGTGGCCTGTCCGGTGGACCCGGCCGCCATCCCGGAGGGGAAGGTCTTCGTGCCCGGCACGGACATCGTGACGGCGTTCGGTCGCGATACGGTGCCTCCCCTCCTCTGGGACCGCGTCGAGGTGAGCGTCGAACGCTACGCGGCCTTCCTCCGGGGCTTGCCGGTCGCCGAGCAGCGCACCCGCGTTCCGCGGACCGGCGCCACGAGCGACGAGCCCGGCGAACCCCTCTGGTCGCTCGGCCCCGATGGCTACGATCCGCCTGCCGCCTCGCGGAACCTCCCCGTGGAAGGGATCTCGTTCGCCGACGCCGAGGCGTTCGCTACGGCCCGGGGCGAACGCCTTCCGACGGCCGCCGAGTGGACGTGGGCCGCCACCGCGGGCCTGGGGATCGCGACACCCGCGGGGGCGCTCGACCTCCTGCTGCGGCAGGGCGCTCGGGTGGAGACGCCCGATCGAGGGCCCGCGCCCGTCGGCGCGACACCGTTCGACCGGACTCCCTTCGGCGTCCTCGATCTCTCGGGCAACGTCGCCGAGATCACGGGGACCATGCGGTCGTGGGAAGGCCGACAGGGGTGGATCGTCCTCGGCGGCGCCTACTGCCTCGGCGTCTCACGAGCGCTGATCGGTCACGCCGAGGCCCGGCCGGGATGGCAGGTGTCCGCGGGAGTCGGCTTCCGCCTCGTCCGTCCGGCCACCGCTCTCGGACGTTGACGCCTCTTTGCGGCCGCCGCTCACGGAAAAGAGAACCGGCCGGCCCGCCAAGCGGGCCGGCCGGTCGAAGGTCGACGATCGCGCTCGATCAGAGGATCGAGAGCACCTCGTTCATGACGTCCACCGACGAGCGGTAGTTGACGTTCTTGCTGATCAACGAGAGCGAGGGGGTCCACTCGAGGTCACCGATCAGGCCCAGCCCGGCGCAGGAGAGCGCCCGGGTGAGGAACTGCTCGCTCTTGTCCTTCAGCAGACCCACCAGGGGCGGGATCGCGGAGTGATCGCCGATGCTGGCCAGGGCGAGGACGATCTGACCCTTGTGGTTCTGGGTCTTGGCCTCCTTGAGCTCGCTGACGAGGAGCTCGACGGCCGACTGGCCCGTGCCCGGGATCTTCACGTTGCCGAGCAGGCCGAGTCCGACCGCCGCCTGGCGGCGGAGCTCCTCCGAGGAGCGCTCGCGGAGCGCTTCGGAGATGGCCTTCACGACCTCGCCGTCCGCGACGCCGATGAGGCCCAGGCTCAGGGCGGCGTAGCCGCGCAGCATCTTGTCGCCGCGGTCGTCGTTCACGAACGTGAGCAGTTGCTTGCGGCTGCCGTGGTCCTGCGCGATGCCCGCTGCGACGCAGAAGGCGGCGGTGCCCTTCTTGTCGTTGGTCTCGACCATCCCATTGCGGATCGTCTCGATCGCGGCCTGCTTGAACTTCTGGTAGTCCTCGATCATGAGATCGTCCTTGATCTCACGGGCCACCAGGCCCAGCGCCAGGGCGCCGTAGGGCTTCTCGAGGTACTTGCCCTTGCGGGCGATCTCCAGCAGGGTCTCGTCCGCACGGGTGTTACCCATCACGTCCGTCGTCTGCGAGTGGATGTCCTCGTTGAGCAGGTAGGCGATGCTGATGATGGCGAAGTTGGTCGTGCTGTTGTCCTTGGACTTGTCGATCGCTTCCAGGAGCGCCTTGGCGACCTCGACCCGGTCCTCCCCGGACACGTGGCGGCCGAGGAGACCGAGGCCGATGGCGGCGGAACGCTGGACACGGTTGTCCATGCCCCGGCGGGCGTTGAGGATGTTCTCCAGCGGCTTGATCTCGGTCTTGGTCCCGATGCGCCCGAGGGTGTGGGCCGCGTACGACTGCACGAGCCCGCTGATCCGCTCCTTGTAGAGACGGCCCTTGTAGGCAGCGTCGACCAGTTCCTGGCGGTCCTCGGAAGTGAGGGAGATCGGGGGCTGGAGGCCGATCGCCACGAGCAGGCTGACGTACAGGTCCTCCTTCGAGTACTTGTCCTTCAGGAGCTCGAGCAGGTGCTGCGTCGTCCGGCGGCTGGCGGCGCTGGCGTCGGCGGCGTACTCGCCCGACCCGGTCGGCTGGTCGCCGAGCAGGCCGATTGCGAGGGCCGCGAAGCCGCGGGTGCGGGGCTGGTAGTCGTCGTCCTGGAACACCTTGAAGAGGAACTCGCGGACCTGGTCCAGGTCACGGGCCGTGAACTGGTCCCTGGGGTCGGCCCGACGAAGCAGGCCCAGCGACAGCGCGCTCGACTCCAGGACGACCTGGTCCAGCTTGCGGTCCTTGTCCAGACCGCTCATGATCGTCTTGATGTGCTCCGGATCCGTCGCCATCTTCGCGAGCGCGATGTAGGCGGCGGAACGGATGTCCTGGTGGTTGGCGTTCTTGGGGTCCATCGCCCACATGAGCGTGGGGATGACCGTCTTGGCGACCTCGGTCTGCGTCAGGCGGGTGGCGCCGGTCTCGCTCGTCGCGTCGCTGCCGCCGCCCTGGAAGATCGCACCACCGGACCCACCGATGTCGTAGATCTTGCGCTTGAGGTTCTCGATGTCGTCCTTGTTGTACTCGTACCAGAACGTCCAATCCTCGAAGCTCGGTCCCGACACCTTGGGACGGCTGTTGTCCCCCGGCAGGTTCGTCGGCGTCGTCGGCGCCGTCGGATTGTTCGGCGTCGTCGGCGTCATGGGCGTCGGGGTGCTGGGCGTGGTGGGGGTGGAGGGCGTGGAAGGCGGCCCGGACGGCGGCGGCGGGGGCGGCGGCGTCGGGTCCGACGGCTCGCGCAGTCCCGGCGGCACGCCATCACCCGGTCCGCGGAACTGGCCGCCGTGGGCCATCGCCGGCAGGGCGAAGAGCCCCAGGGCGAGGAGGAGCGCGGCGGCGATCAGGGCGAAACGCGTCATGATTCGGCTCCGAGGTCTGGTTCACGAGAGTCCCCGCGCGCGTCCCGGTTCGGGGGGCATCGGGGGAATCTGTAGAGATGCCATGCACGCTGGATGCCGGGGGGCCCATGCCCCGGAGAAAGGCGTGTCGCTAGGGATGCACATGCAACCTGTTGCAGGACCGTATCTTAGGGCGACAGCGGAGAGGGGGCCCGTCGAGCGGGCCTCCGGGAGCGTGCCGCGCGCTACCGTCCGGTAGCAGAGCGGCGGGATCGGGAACGCAGGGAGGTGCCATGTCCAAGCACGGAAACGGGCCCACGGGGGACACGGAGGGGCGCCGCCGCGAGGGGCGTGGGAAGCGGTCCCGGAAGCGCGCGAAGAAGCTCCCCGCCGGGGTCAGCGACAGCGTGCTCAGGGAGTCGATGGACGAGGGCCGCCTCCGGGAGAAGGGGGGCGACCCGACGATCGACCGCGGCGGAGAAGCCCGCGAGATGTGGCGGATCTTCCGCATCATCTCGGAGTTCGTGGAGGGCGTGGACGAACTGCGGGGGATCCGGCGCGCGATCACGATTTTCGGCAGCTCCCGCGCGCCCCGGTCCACGCCGGCGTACGGCGCCACGGTGGAGGTCGCCCGCGCGCTGGCCGCGCGGGGCTACACGATCATCACCGGCGGCGGGCCCGGGCTGATGGAGGCGGCGAACAAGGGCGCTCGCCGCGGCAAGGGGCGGTCCGTCGGCCTGGGCATCAACCTGCCAGGGGAGCAGAAGCTCAACCGACATCTCGATGTCGGCCTCGAGTTCAAGTACTTCTTCGTCCGCAAGATGATGTTCATGAAGTTCTCCTCGGGCATCGTGATCGAGCCGGGCGGCTTCGGAACGATGGACGAGTTCTTCGAGAGCCTCACGTTGATCCAGACCCGGAAGACCGCGCGCATACCCCTGGTGCTCTTCGGGAAGGACTACTACCGGGGCCTCGTCACGTGGATGCGCGACGCGCTGCTGCAGCACGGCGCGATCGACGAGGAGGACCTGGAGCTCTGGCTGCTGACCGACAGTGTGGACGAGGCGGTCGAGTACCTCGACACGCGGATCCGCGAGCTCCGGGCGGACGCGGAGTAGCGGCTACGGCCGCCGCCGCGCCGCCTTGCGGCGTTCGGCCTCCTTGAGCAGGCGCTTCCTCAGCCGCAGGCTGGTGGGGGTGACCTCCAGCAGCTCGTCGTCGGCGAGGAACTCCAGGCTCTCCTCGACGCCCTTGCGATGGGGGGGCGGGTAGGTCGCCTTCTCGTCGCTCCCCGCGGCGCGGATGTTCGTCAGGTGCTTCCGCCGGCAGGGATTGACCAGGACGTCGTCGTCGCGACGGTGCTCGCCCACGACCTGTCCCTCGTAGACTTCCTCGCCGGCGTCCACGAGGAACGGTCCCCGATCGCTCAGCCCGTTCAGCGCGTAGGCGGTGACGCGCCCCGCCTCCGACGAGATCTGGCTGCCGGTGCTGCGCGCCGGGATGTCGCCGCGGTAGGGGCCGTACTCCTTGAACACGGTGTGCACGACGGCCTCGCCGCGGGTCGCGCTCAAGAGCCGGGTGCGGAGGCCGATCAGGCCGCGCGAGGGCGCCTCGAACTCCAGGAAGGCCAGGTCGCCGCGCGTCTCCATGTGAAGCAATTCGCCGCGCCGCCGTCCGAGGAGCTCGATGACCTTCCCCGCATCCTCCGGGGGCACCTCGACGTGGACCGACTCGATCGGCTCCTCGGTCCCGCCCTCGCCCTCGCGCATGAGCACCTGCGGCCGCCCCACGGCGAACTCGTACCCCTCGCGCCGGAGCGTCTCGACGAGGATGCCGAGGTGGAGGATCCCCCGACCGCGCACGTCCCAGGCGTCGGGCCCGTCGGAGTCGAGCACCTGCAGCGCCACGTCGCTCTTCGCCGCCTTCTCCAGGCGGGCCTTGAGCTGCCGCGAGGTCACGAAGCGGCCCTCGCGCCCGGCCACGGGGGACGCATTCACCCGGAACTCCATGGCCAGGGTCGGGCTCTCCACCTTCATCGGACGGGGCAACGCCGGGTCATCCGGGTGCGTCACGACGTCGCCGATCTCCACGGACTCGCTGCCGGCGACGGCCACGAGGTCGCCCGCAAAGACCTCGTCCGTCGCGCGGCGGCCCATGCCCTCGAAGACGAAGAGCTGTACGGCGTCCTCGGCCTTGCGCTCCCCGTTGGGGCCGAGCACGAGGAGACGCTGGCCCGCGCGGATCCGCCCGCCCTCGAGCCGACCCACGGCGATGCGCCCCTTGTACGGATCGACCTCCACGTCGCAGACCGGCAACTCGATCCGGGCGTTTGGATCCGACCGCGGCGCGGGCACGTGCTCGAGGATGGCGTCCAGGATGGGGATGAGGTTCGGTTGCAGGGCGTCGGGGGACGTTCCGGAGATGCCCTGTCGGCCCGACGCGTAGAGGACCGGGAAGTCGAGCTCGTCCTCCTCGGCTCCCAGTTCGATGAAGAGGCCGTAGATGAGGTCGAGTACCTCCGCGGGCCGGGCGTCGCGGCGGTCGATCTTGTTGATGACGATCAGCGGGCTCAGACCGGCCTCCCGGCCCTTGCGGAGCACGAACCGCGTTTGGGGGAGAGGGCCCTCGAAGGCGTCCACGAGGAGGAGGATCGCATCGGCCATGCGGAGCACGCGCTCGACCTGCCCGCCGAAGTCGGCGTGGCCCGGCGTGTCGATCAGGTTGATCTTCACGTCCTTGTAGCGGATCGCGCAGTTCTTCGAGAAGATCGTGATGCCGCGCTCGCGCTCCAGCTCGTTGCTGTCCATGAGGAGCGCCTCGTTCTCGGGCAGACCGGCGACGGCGCCGGCCGTCACGAGGAGGTGGTCGACGAGGGTCGTCTTCCCATGATCCACATGGGCGACGACGGCGACGTTACGGATGGACGGATTCGGCATTGGTCCGGGTGCGCGCGGTTGAACGGATCACGGTACCGCGACTGGACCAAAACCGGCTAGACTTCCGGGCTTGAGACCCCGCACGACCGTCTGCTGCACCGTCGGGCCCGCCTCGGCCGAGCCGGAGACGCTCCGGTCGCTCGTCGAGGCGGGCGCGCGCGTCTTCCGCATCAACGGCGGGCTCGTCTCCGCGGACGACCTCCCCCGGTGGGTCGAGAGGATCCGCGCCGCCGCAGCCGCCGCCGGGGCGGAGGTCGGGATCCTCCTGGACCTTCCCGGCAGCGGCCTCCGGTTGGGTACGGTCGAGGGCGAAGGTCGGTATCGGATCCGCCCGGGGGAGAGGTTGCGCCTCGACGACGACCCTGCGCCCGCGGCTCCCGGCCGCGCGTCCCTCGCCCGGATGGCGCTGCTCGAGGAGGTGCGCCCGGGCCAGGCGGTCTACCTCGGGGACGGGCGCGAGCGCTTGGAGGTCGTGGCACGCGAGGGGGGGGCCCTGCTCCTCGAGGTGAAGGACGGCGGCGAGGTCCGGACCGGGATGGGGATCCACGTACCAGGGCTCGCGTTGGCCTCGCCGGTTCCGACCCGCGAGGACCGGCGGCTGCTCGTCGTGGGGCTTTCGCTCGGCGTGGACCTCGTCGCCCAGTCCTTCGTGCGCGGCGAGGCCGACGTCGCGCGCGTGAACGAGGTGCTGGCCGAGCACGGGGCGCGCCACGTCCCGGTCCTCGCCAAGATCGAGCGGCTGGAGGCGTTCGACGCCCTGGATCGCATCGTGGACCGGGCCGACGGCGTGATCGTGGCACGCGGGGACCTCGGCATCGACGCTGGCGTGGAGCGCGTGCCGGTCCTCCAGCGGCGCGTGGTCGAGGCGTGCCGGCGGGCCGCCCGACCCGTCATGATCGCGACGGAGATGCTCGGCTCGATGACCCATGCCCCACGGCCGACGCGCGCCGAGGCGAGCGACGTCGCCGGCGCGGTGTTCGAGGGCGCCGACGCGGTCCTCCTCTCGGCGGAGACCGCGCTCGGCGTCGATCCCGTGCGGGCGGCGGCGACGATGGCCCGGATTCTCGTCGCCGCCGAGGAGGATGCGGCGGCGCCGCACGCGGGGAGCGTCTCCCTGCCCGGCCCGACCCGTCGAGCCGGCCGGCCGGACCAGCACGTGGTCCGCGCCGCGGTGGACCTCGCGAGGGACGTCGGCGCGCGCGTGATCGTCGCCTACACCCGGCAGGGGAGCAGTGCCTTTCGCCTCTCCAAGGAGCGCCCCCGCGCGAGGATCCTGGCCCTGGCGCCGACGACGGGGGTGGTTCGTCGCCTGAGCCTCGCCTGGGGCGTGGAGGCCGTGCGGATCCAGGGCGGGGGGGGCACGGACGCGATCCTCGCCGACGCCCTCGCCCGCCTGCGCGAGGATCCCGATGTCGAGGCGGGCGATCTCGCCGTGGCCGTCATGGGCGGTGCCAAGGACCCTGCCGGTGCGACGACCCTGATCAAGCTGCTGCACTTGTGATGAGCGCCCCATGACCACCACGAAGCGCGTCCACCTCCGACTCTCCGGCGTCGTGCAGGGCGTCTGGTTCCGCGCCGGCGCCGAGCGGGAGGCGCGTCGGCTCGGCCTGTCGGGCTGGGTGAGGAACCTCGTGGATGGCCGGGTGGAGCTCGTCGCGGAGGGCGAGGCGCCCGCCGTGGACGAGCTCGTCCGCTGGGCGCACCGGGGGCCGGGGGCGGCCCGCGTGGAGGCGGTGGAGGTCAGGGAGGAGGAGCCGGCGGGGGAGGGCGGCGAGTTCGAGGTGCGCCCGACGCCGCTCGGGTGAGATCAACGGAGGAGGCACCAGAGGCCGGCGGCCGCCATCGCGGCGCCCAGCAGGACGCCCAGGAGGCCGCGTCGCCAGCCGCGGTTCATGACGCCGACGAGGCCCAGCACCGCCGTCCCCGCGCCCGCGAGGGCCAGGACGACACCCAGGGCCGGCACGAAGCCGGCGGCCAGGACGGGGGGGCGCGGGAAGAAGAGGGGGAACATCGCCTCCTCGTCGGGCGTTCCCAGGGAGGACCCTTCGCCCGGGGAGGCCATCTTGCCGCGAGGCCGGCTCGTCCGCGTCGCCTGCCTGACCGCCCTCCTGCTCCTCGGCGGGCTCGGCGGGCGATCGGGCCGGGCGAGCGAGCCGGTGGCGGCGGACGCGGTGCGCGAGGCGCGGGGGTGGCTCCTCTCGCGCGACGAAGAGACCCGCCGCCTCGGCCTCACGCGTCTCGACGTCCTCACCCGCGGGGATCCGGCGCTTCTCGACGAGGCCTCTGTCCGCGCGCTCAAGAACGTGTGGCGCCACCGCCCGCCCCGGGAGGGCGCACGTGCCGTGCGGCTCCTCGCGCGCAGCCCCGAGGGGTGGCGGGAGTGGCTCCGCGCGATGGACGAGGACGAGCCCCCGGAGATCGTCCTCGCCGCCGTGGACGCTGCCGGGGAGGCGCCGCCCACGGCGACGCGCGCCCTGGTGGCCGTGGTGCGCGAAGACTCCGAGCCGATGGAGCGGCGGGCCCTCGCGCTCGAGGCCCTGGGCGAGCGGCCCGGACCGGCGGCTGCCCTGCTGCTCGAGCGCCCCCTCACGCGGCCGGAGCCGTGGCTCCTCGCCTCCGCGCGTGCGCTTGGGCTCGGGCGTCGGGGCGGCCGCGAGGTCCTGGAGCCGTTGCTCGCGCTCCTCGCCTCGTCCGACGCCGCCCCGCGCGTCCACGCCTGGGAGGCGCTCAGCCGTCTGACGGGAGCGCGCCTCCCCGCGGAGGCGGACGCGTGGCGAGCGTGGCTCGCCGCGCGCGCGGCCACGTTGGGCGTGCCCCGCGCCGAGCCGCCGCCGGTGAAGGACCGCTACACCGCGCCGACGCCCCGGCACGTGCCCACGTACTACGGCGTGCCGATCGACCGGCCGAGGAGCCGCGTGGTCTTTTGCCTGGACACGAGCCAGAGCATGTACGGGCGCGGCATGGACCAGTCGCGCCGGGAGCTTTGCCGCACCCTCCTCGCGTTCCCCAGCACGTACGCCTTCGACGTGATCGCCTTCAACGAGAACGTCATGCCGATCCACGGCCGACTGGTTCCCGCGCATCCCGTGGTGAAGGCGCGGACGCTCGCGCGGGTCGATGCGTTCGAGACCGTCTCGTACACGAACCTCTACGACGCGGTCGAGACGGCCTTCGGGTACGGGCACCTCGACGCCGTCTTCCTGCTCTCCGACGGGGCGCCGAACCGGGGGAAGTACCGGCGGGAGAAGCGGGTGGTCGAAGCCATCGCCGCGCTGAGCCAGAAGCGCATTCCCGTGCACTGCATCGCCGCGGGGGAGGAGGTCTTCCCGCTGCTGAAGAAGATCGCCGACGCGACGGGCGGGAGCTTCGTGGACGCCTTCGAGTTCGACTGACGACCCGGGCCGCTCCCGCGTCGCCCGGACTTGCCAACCCATGGAGCGGCGCGTACCGTCCCCGGCATGACCGTCTCCGTTTCCGACCTCCGCTCCGGCCTCGCCGCCCTCCAGGACCGCTTCGACCTGGTCCGGGGGCGTCTTTGACTTCGAGGCCCGTCGCGGAGAACGCCAGATCCTCGAGGAGAAGATGTCCGCGCCCGACTTCTGGAACGACCAGGATACCGCGCAGGATGTCGTCAAGAAGCTGAAGCTCGTGCGCGGGATCCTCGAGCCGTGGGAGGCTTTCGCCACGCGGTTGGAGGAGGCCGGCGTCCTCCTCGACCTCGCCGAGGAGGAAGAAGACGCGAGCGCGCTCGCCGAGGTCCAGGCGGAGGCCGCGGGTCTCGAGAAGCAACTGGGGGACCTCGAGTTCCGCGCCATGCTCGCGGGGCCCCACGATGCGCTCGGCGCCTTCCTCCAGGTGCAGGCCGGCGCGGGCGGGACGGAGTCGTGCGATTGGGCCGCGATGCTCCTTCGCATGTACTCGAAGTGGGCGGAAGAGCGCGGTTTCACGGTCGAGCTGATCGACCGGCTCGACAACGACGAGGCGGGCATCCGCTGGGCCGTCGTAGAGGTCCAGGGGCCCTACGCCTACGGCTACCTCAAGACGGAGGCGGGGGTCCACCGCCTCGTACGGATCAGCCCTTTCGACGCGCAGAAGCGCCGCCAGACGACCTTCGCCTCGGTGGACGTGTCGCCGCTCGTCGAGGACGAGTCGGAGGTGGAGATCCGCGACACGGACCTGGAGATCGAGACCTTTCGCGCCGGCGGCGCCGGCGGCCAGCACGTGAACAAGACGGAGTCGGCGGTCCGCATCCGCCATCTCCCGACCGGCGTCGTCGTCTCCTGCCAGAACGAGCGGAGCCAGCACCGCAACCGCAAGGTCGCGATGAAGATGCTGAAGGCCAAGCTCGTCCGCCTGGAGGAAGTCAAGCGCCAGGCCGACGCCGCCGACCGCTACGACGAGAAGGGAGACATCGGCTGGGGTTACCAGATCCGATCCTACGTGTTGCACCCCTACCAGCTCGTGAAGGACCTGCGGACCCAGCACGAGACAGGCAACGTGACCGCCGTGCTGGACGGCGACCTCACCCCGTTCATGGAAGCGACGCTGCGCTCGCAGATCGGCGGCTAGCCTGCATTCCCCGCGAAGCGCGCGACGTGACAGCCCGAAGTCGTGGACTGTCAAGGATCTACGGGGGGATGCGGGGTTCCTTCCCTTCCCACGGGGTGTCCTGGTGCGGCGCTCGGGTTCGAAGGCAAGGCGCGAGGAGGGGTCGACCCCGTAGGGTCGCCGAGGACGAGCAACGCAGGCATCGGGCGCGAGATGCGTACGACCGATTCGCCCTACGGGATCCCTCTCGCCCGCCGGACTCGCCTCCTTGGAGTCCTCCCGGCCCCGGACACGAGGGCCGCGCGATTCACCGGCCGTTCGTGGGTAGTGCAGGCTAGAGCGCCAGGATCATCTTCTGCATGTCCACCTGGCGGCCTTCCGGGTCGGTCCCGTACTCGGGCAGGATGTACTCTTCGAATCCCATCCGCTTGAGCGTCTTCACGGCCTCGTTCTCGTAGCCCTTCGTCAGGATGCAGGTCAGGCGGCGGAGGCCGTTCGCCCGCGCCATCTCGATGAAGTTCGTGACCAGCGCCGTGCCCACGCCCGCGCCGTAGTAGTCGGGGTGGATGAGCCACTTGATCCGGCCTACGCGGCGGAGCGGACCGTAGTCGCGGTAGTGCATGGACGCGTCGGCCACGATGGAGGCCCCGTCGAGCGCCAGCAGCGGGACGACCTTGTCGTAGTCGAGGTCCCGGGCCCAACTCTCGACCGTCGCCCGGGAGTCGAGCCGGTCCCAGGCCAGTTGCTTCAGCTCCGCGGGGATCCCCTGGAAGAAGGCGAAGAGTGCGTCGGCGTCGTGCTCCGTGAAGGGGCGGATGATCAGGCGTCGCGCGTCACGTAGGCCGACTTCCTGGGGGAATTGGATCTGCATGCGGGGAGTCCTCCCTGGCGCGGGGGGCGCCGCGCCTCGCCTCGTGGAGCCCAACTGTACTACGCCGGCCATCTCACGCCCGTCGCGGCGCGGGCTGCGCCAGGATCCGGGCGATCGGTCGCAGCGCCAGCCACCACTGCTCCCTCGGCCGGCGGTGGTCCTCGTCCACCCGGCGGCGATAGCCCTCGAAGTCATGGAAGCGGAGGGCCCCTCCCTCCTGGCCGATGAACACCGCCTCGGGGCGCTCCGCGCGGTGCGCCTCGTCGAGGCGGTCCACGCAGCGGGCCGCCAGCCGCGTCGCCTGGATCCGGTCGAAGGGCGACGGCGATCCGCCCTGCTGCAGGTGTCCGAGCACCGCCCGCCGGACGTCGAAGAGATCCCCGCCCTCCTCCTCGAAGAGACGCACCATGAACGCGGTGTCGTACGCCGCGCTGGTGGTCTCGTTGCGGATCAGGAGCCCCACCCGCTTGCCCAGCTCGAAGCCGGCGACGAGCCGGCGCACGTCCCGCGCGAGGTCCTTCAGGGTGACGCCTTCCTCGGGGAGGTAGACCCGCTCGGCCCCCGTCGCGAATCCGCTCATGAGGGCGAGGTACCCGCACTCGCCGCCCATCACCTCGACGACGAAGGCGCGCTTCGACGCCACCGCGGACTGCTTGATCGCGTCCACCGCGTTGGCGATGCTGTTCAGCGCGGTGTCGGCGCCGACGCTCAACTCGGAACCGGGGAGATTGTTGTCGATGCTCGCCGGCAGGCACGCGATGGGCATGGCGAACGCCCGGAGTTTCTCGCGGTGCGACCACATCCGGTAGACCGCCTCGTAGCCGGCGAGGCCGCCGACGACCAGCAGGGCGTCCACGCGGGCGTCCTCGATCGCGCGGGCGATTCGCCCGAGGACCCGCGTTCGCGGCACGCGGCTGTTCGTGCCGAGCTCCGCGCCGCCGCGGTTGGCCCAGCCGTTGACGCTCATCCAGTCGAGCGTTTCCAGGGTGCCCGCGGCGAGTCCCGGGAAGCCGCCTCGGACGCCGAGCATCTCGTGCCCGCGGTCCATCCCGAGCCGGACCGCCACGCGGACGGCCATGTTCATGCCGGGGGCGGGGGCGCCCGAGTGCATCACGGCGATCCGGAGGCGGCGCGCCTCCCGGGGCTCCCTCGGGCGGGCTCGGGCGAGCGTCCTCTGGATGGCCAGGGACGAGCGGAAGCCGTCGCCGCGCAGCGCGAGCACCCGGTCGAAGTCCCGCGCCGCCAGCGCGTCGGCCACGGCGTGCGTCTCCTCGACGCAGGCGACCAGCGGGCGCCGGACGATCCGCTGCTCGCCGACGCCGATCATCAGCGCCTTCCCGCGGGCCTCGGGATCGAGCGCCGTCCGGACCGCCTCGTAGCCGAAGAAGGTGGCCATGTTGCGGTCGAACGCGCTGGGCGTCCCGCCCCGCTGGACGTGGCCCAGGATCGTCTCGCGCACCTCCAGCCGCAGTCGCTCCTCCAGCGCGCGCTTCACCTGCGCGGTCTCGATCCTCTTGCCGCGGCGATCCACGGCGCCCTCCGAGACGATCACGATGCTGGCGCGCCGGCCCGCCTTCCGGCCCGCTGCCAACTGCTCGCACATCTCCCGCTCCCAGTCGTCGCCCACGGGCGGGCTCTCGGGGAGGAGCACGTAGTCGGCCGCGGTGGCGAGCGAGCTCATAAGCGCGAGGTAGCCGCAGTGGCGGCCCATCACCTCGACGACGAAGGTCCGCTGGTGGCTCGCGGCCGTGCTCCCGATCGCGTCCACCGCCTCCTGGATACGGTGCAGGGCGCTGTCCGCGCCGATCGTCGTGTCGGTGCCCTGCATGTCGTTGTCGATCGAGCCGACGATGCCGACGATCGTGAGTTGCCGGTGGCGGCGGGAGAGGTCCTCCGAGATTTCGCCGGACGCTACGAGCGCGGCGAGGTGATCGCTCCACTCCCGGCGGAGCGTGTCGGCGCCGGTGAGGCTCCCGTCGCCGCCGATGACGACCAGCGCGTCGATCCCCCGGACGACCAGGTTCTTCACGCCACGGCGACGGCCCTCGGGCGTACGGAACGCCTCGTTGCGGGCCGTGCCGATCACGGTCCCTCCCCGGCCGAGGATGCCGCCCACGGCGTCCCACGTGGCCGGCTGGATGAGGTCGCCGCCCTCGACCACGCCCTCGTACCCCTCGTGCACGGCGAACACCGCCACGCCGCGGTCCAGTCCCGTCCGGACGACCGCGCGCACGGCGGCGTTCATGCCGGGGGCGTCGCCGCCGCTGGTCATCACCCCGATGGAGCGGTTCGCCTCGGACATGCGGAACGACCTCCGTCAGCCGAGGGCTTCGGTGAGCTGGAACACGTTGCCCTCCGGATCCGCGACGTCGGCGAGGCGGATGGGCTCCCCGGGGCGGTCCTCCGGCGGCCGCACGATTCGGCCGCCGCCCTTCTCGACGGCGACCACGGCGCGTTCGAGATCATCCACCTGGATGGAGAGCCCCGTCGTCCGTCCGGTTCCGTCGCCCCCGCCGTGGAGCGCGACCGTGGCGTCGCGCCAGCCGAGCTCCGACCAGTGCGCGTCCACGAATCGCGCCTCGAGCCCGAGGACGTCCCGGTAGAAGGCAACGGCACGCGTCATGTCGCGGACCCAGATCACGGACTTCACGGCACGGATCTGCATCGAACACCTCCACGAGGGGAAATCCTACGAGCGCCCCCGGGGCGCAAGGGATCCTCCCGAGAGTCGAGGGCCAGGAGGCCGAGCCATGCGTTTCGTCGTCCCGTCCTGCTTCGTTCTGGTCCTGCTGCTCTTGGCCGCGCGCGTCCCGGCGGTGGCCGGCGGAGAAGGGGGACCGCAGGCCCCCGCCGAGCTCGCTTGGCGCGGCTTCGTCCTCCCCGCGCGGAGGGCCGTGCTCTCGGCCGGCGCCACGGGCGTGCTCGTCGAGGTTCCCGCTGCAATGGGGGAGCGCGTGCGCGCCGGCGAGGCCCTGGCCCGGGTCGATCCCCGCGAGAGCGAGATCGCGGTCCGCCTCGCCCAGGCGGCGCTGGAGGGAGCCCGGATCGATCTCCACCTCGCCGACGCGGCCGCGAAGCACGCGGCCGAGGCTGCGGCGCGTGCCGAACCGGGCTACGCCGACCTCCAAGCCAACGCGGAGAGCGGGCGCGCGACCAGCGCCGAGCTCCGGGACGCGAAGCGGATCCTGGAGGACGCCCGGGCCGAGGCCGAGCGCGCGCGGCTGGCCATCGACCGGGCCAAGGTGGAGGTCGATCGCCGCTCGCTCGAGGTGGACGCCGCGCGGCTTCGGCTCGACCGGACGACCGTGGTCGCACCCTTCGACGGCGTCGTCGCGAAGATCCACGCCGCCGTCGGCGAGAGCGTCCGCGCCGACGAGAGCCCCGTCGTGACGATCGTGGATCCCGACAGCGTCCTCGTGCACGTCACCGACGTGGCCGCGGATGCGCTTCCCGTCGGCGCGCGCGTCGCCATCGACGCCGGCGCGGGGAAGGCGGCGATCCCCGGGCGCGTCGTGTGGTCGGCGCCCCCGGGGCTCCTCGGCGGCGGGCACCGGGAAGGGCGGTCCGGATGGCGAGGCGTGGCCGTGGATCCCTCGGCGGGCGAACCGCCGCCCCTGGGCACGACCGTGACCGTCCGTGCTGCCGGCGGGTAGCTCGCGCCTACGCGAACGTCTCGCGGATGCGCCGGGCGAGGACGGCGTCGCCGTCCTCCCGGAACCCGTACGTCACGCGCACGGTCGGCTTGTCGATCCGTACGACCCGCGTGAGGTCGATCGGCGTGCCGATCACGACGATGTCGGCGTCGGCGGCGGCGATCGTCGCCCGGAGGTCCTCCAACTGCGCGTCGCCGTAGCCCAAGGCCGGGAGGACCTCCCGCAAGTGCGGGTACTTCCGGAACGCCTCCGCGATGCCGCCCTTGGCGTACGGCCGCGGATCGACGATGGTTCCCGCCCCCGCGCGGCGGGCGGCGATCCACCCCGCCCCGTATCCCATGCCGCCATGCGTGGTGGTCGGGCCGTCTTCGACGACGAGCACGCGCTTCTCGCGCACGGCCTCCGGGTCGGCCAGCTCGATGGGGCTGTGGCCGTCGACGACCACCGCGTCGGGATTCCTCTCGGCGGCGCTCCTCTTCACCGCGGCGACGTCTTCCGGCTTGGCCTCGTCGATCTTGGCCACCACGAGCACGTCGGCGCGCTCCAGATTCCAGCGACCGGGGAAGTACCGGAGTTCGTCGCCGGGGCGGAGGGGGTCGAGGAGCGTGATCCAGAGGTTCGGTCGGATGAACGGCGTGTCGTTGTTGCCGCCGTCCCAAACGATGACGTCGGCCTCCTTCTCCGCCTCCGCCAGGATCGCCGCGTAGTCGGCGCCGGCGAACACGATGTTGCCCGCGCGGATGTGCGGCTCGTACTCCTCCATCTCCTCGATGGTGCAGTCGTGCCGCTTCAGGTCGTCCAGGGTGGCGAAACGCTGGACGGCCTGCTTGGCCAGGTCCCCGTAGGGCATGGGGTGGCGCAGGGCCGCGACCGTCTTTCCCATGTCCTGGAGCGTCTTCATGACGTAGCGGGAGACGGCGCTCTTGCCGCACCCCGTGCGCACGGCGCAGACGGCCACGCACGGCTTCTCCCCCTGGATCATGGTGGCGTCGGGGTCGAAGAGTTCGAGCGTCGCGCCGGCGCCCTCCACGCGCTTTCGGATCTCCTCGATCGTGTCGTAGGAGACGTCGCTGTACGCAAAGATCGCCTTCTCGATCCTCTCCTGGCGGATGATCCGCTCGAGGTCCGTTTGCGGGCGCACCGGAATCCCCTGCGGGTACAGATCGCCGGAGAGCGCCGGCGGGTAGACGCGCCCCTCGATGCCCGGGATCTGCGTCGCCGTGAACGCGACGATCTCCGTGCGGGGGTCCTCCCGGTAGACGGTGTTGAACACCTGGAAGTCCCGTCCGCCCGCGCCCAGGATCAGGATGCGCGTCCGCTGGCTCATGTCGTCCTCCGAGGGGTCCCCCGCATCGCATTCAAACGCCGCCGCCGCGGGCTGGAGACCATTGCCAGGGAGCGAGCGTCGTTAGGACGCGAACTGGATCCGGGGAGGAACCTCAGTAGAGGAACATCGGCTTGCCGATCGCGTGCCGGACCTTGGGGCGGTATTCCTGGTCGTCGTAGAGCTCGTGCACGTCCACGCGCTTCTGCCCGGAGGTGATCGTGCTCAGCGGGATGTCCGTGTACTTGCCGCGACTCAGCGCGACCAGTCGCCCGGCGTTCCCGCGGGCGACGAGATCCACCGCGAGGTTCGCGTAGTTCACCGCGACCATCAGGTCGAGGGAGTCCGGAGCGCCGGAGCGCATAAGGTAGGAGAGCTGCTGGAAGATGATGCTCTCGCCGGTCCGCTCCTTGAGCATCTCCCCGGTCACCTGGCCGATCCCGCCGAGCTTCCGGTGGCCGTACGCGTCGGCTTCCCCGCGCAGCAGCATCTCCCCGCCGATCGACTTCGCCCCCTCCGAGATCGTCACCATCGCGTAGTTGCTCGGGTTGCTCCTCTTGTCCTGCATCACCAGATCCGCGAGCCGCTGCGGGTCGAAGGGGACCTCGGAGATGACCGCGCGGTCGGCGCCCGCGAGGTATGCGGAGATCAGGCAGGTCTCTCCGCAGTACCGGCCGAACAGCTCCACGACCGCGATCCGCTCGTGGCTTCCCGCGGACGTCCTGAGCGAGTGGATGAACTGCACGCTCCGGGTCACCGCCGTCGAGAAACCGATGCAGTAGTCCGTTCCGAAGACGTCGTTGTCCATCGTTTTCGGGACGGCGACGACGGGGAAGCCCTCCCGATGGAGGCGCTCGCCGAAGCTCAGCGTGTCGTCGCCCCCGATGGGGATGAGGGCGTCGATGCCGAGCGCCTCGAGATTCGCCAGGACGTGGTCCGTGAAGTCGTAGTGGGCCGCAGGGTCCGAGACGCGGTGGGAGAGGAACTCCGGCGCGTCGGCCCCGAGGACGTTGGACGGGTTGGTCCGCGACGTGTGGAGGAAGGTCCCGCCGGACCGGTCGATCGTGCGCGTGACGGTCTTGTCCAGGCGGAGCAGGCACTTCTCAGCGAGCACGTCGTGCAGGTCCGGGTGGTACCGGAGCAGCCCGTCCCATCCGCGCCGGATCCCCAGCACCTCCATGCCTTCGTCTACGGCCCGTTGGGTCAGCGTCTTGATGCAGGGATTCAGGCCCGGCACGTCGCCGCCGCCCGTCAGGATTGCGATGCGGAGGGGTTTGTCCATGACGCCGTGAACGTACCGTTCGCCCTGGGGCTCAGCCCCCGCTGCGCACCTTGAAATCCGGATGGATGTTGGAGGTGGCCTCCTCCTTGCTCCTCCGGTAGGCCACGGGTCCCCCGTAGTCGGCGCGGATCGTGCGGCCGTCGTCGGCGATCCAGTACACGCCGACGACCTGACCTCCGGCCCGCCTCTGTTCGACGCGCCACGCGCCGACGTGCGCGTCGCCCTCGGCGACGTCCTCCTTCTTCACGACGATCAACGCGCTCTTGAGCCCCGGCACGCCGTCGCCCTCCGACAGGGGGCGGAAGTGGAAGCACGCGCCATCCTGCTTCTCCACGAGCGAGGCCAGGGCCTCGACGAAGTAGGAGGGAACGATCGGAAGGTCCGTCGGGAGGGCGATCTCCTCGGCGCCGGACTCCGCCTCGCCGGTCTCCTCGTTCCGGCCCGTCCAGTCCGTGTACCAGAGGAGCGTGCCGTCCTCGCGCCGGACGGGGCGGCCGGTGCTCTGGAAGTTCTGGAGGGGATAGGCGTAGGTGACCTTCCGCACCTTCAGCGGGTCCGCCCCGTCCATCGTGACGGTCACGTCGAAGTGGTTGAGCCCCCAGTTCCGCCCGCCGTCGAAAGCGACCTCCCGGCGCAGGTGGACGGCGTCGCCCTCGACCGTCAGGATGCCGTGTTCGAAGCCCACCTTCGGAGCGGGCGGAAACCGGAATCCGAACCACTCGTCGAGCGGGTGCGATCGCAGGCGATCCACGGCGAAGGTCACCGCGGTGGCCGGGGGGAGGTTGGTGGCCGGACGGCCCTTCGTCACGGGCAACACCTGGATCCCGAGCACGCCCGTCCCGATGGGCAGGCTCACCGCTTCGCCTCCAGGGCGGGTCAACTCGAGCGTTACGGTGGCGCCGAGCGTCTGCGCGGCGACCCGCTTCGCCTTCGTGAGGGCCTCGAGGGTGCGGGTCGGCACGCCGTCGTACGCCGTGAGCACGTCGCCCGCCCGGACGCCCCGGTGGGCGGCCTCGCTGTCGGCACCGACCCCCGTGACGATGAGTCCCGTGGCGGGGGGCGCCTCCATGACCCTCTCCACGCGCTCGACGGGCGTCTCCTCGGCCCGCGCGGGCGCGGCCAGGAGGGGGGCCGCCGCGAGGATGGCGGCGAGGGCGAGGATCGTGTGCTTCGGTCTCAAGGGAACCTCCCCGGGCCCGGGCCCGCGTGCGGGACGGACCGGCGAGGATAGCAGTCCCCCGCGGCATCATCCCCCGGCGATCGGACGACGCGTCAAGCGTCGCCTTGCACGTCCTGCATGCGCCCGTGTCCGCGCGTGCGGATGGCGATCTCCACCCGGTGCACGAGGATGCGTCCTTCCGAATCACCTCCGACGGTCCGTCCCTACCCCCGGGGGAGGGGATCCCCCCCCTAGAATGCGGCCTCGCGTCCGTCCCGGGAGGCCCGACACATGAGGACCCGCGTCCTGGCGACCCTCGCCCTCGCCCTTCTCGTCTTCGGCTGCGGCGAGTCCTCCACGGGAATCCAGTACGATCGGAAGGCCACCTTCGAACGGCTCGGCATCCAGGGGGTCGAGACCCCCGCGGAGATGGACCAGGCCCTCTCCGCGCTCGACGAGGTGCCGATCGACCGCCGACCCGAGGTGGGGAAGGACTACCACCCGGTCTTCCCCGATCCCCTCCCGTTCGATCCGAACGACGGCATGTGGGAGACCAACGAGGCGCCGCCGACGGTCGCCGATCCCCGGGCGAAGAAGGGCGGGGAGATCCACCTGGCCTACCAGAACTGGCCGCCGACCATCCGCACGGAGGGCCCGAACTCGCGCCTCGCGTTCCTGAGCGACCTCCACAGCATGGTCTACGAGACGCTGCTGGGCCTCGACACGGTCACGATGACCTACGTGCCGAACCTCGCGAAGTACTGGCAGATCGACGACGACAAGATGACCTACCGCTTTCGGATGGACCCCCGGGCGCGGTGGGCCGACGGCCGTGAGGTGACCGCCGACGACGTGGTGGCCACGGTCGAGCACCTGGTGAACCCCGACCGGAAAGACCCTCTCGTCCAGAAGTACTGGGACGACATGATCGACTACGCGAAGGTGCTCGACAAGTACACCGTGGAGATCAAGACCAAGGAGCCCCGCTGGCGGAACTTCATCACGATCTCCAACGGCATGCTGATCTATCCCGCCGCCTACATCCGCATGGACGGCGCCACCTACCTCAACGACTGGAACTGGAAGCTTCCCCCGGGGACCGGCCCCTACGAGATCCGCCCCGAGGACATCAAGACCCCCCGCTCGATCACACTCCACCGCCGCAAGACCTGGTGGCAGGGGGACTTCCCCGAGAACGTCGGCGCCTACAACTTCGACACGATCAAGTGGCTCATCGTGCGCGATCAGGAGCTGATGTACCAGAAGCTCCTCGCCGGCGAGATCGACCTCTATCTCGTGAGCCGCGCACAACGCTGGGTGGACGAGCTGGACAAGGAGGAGGCGATCCGGAAGGGCTGGGTCCAGAAACGCAAGATCTACAACAAGAACCCCGAGGGCTACGGCGGCTTCTGCTTCAACATGCGGCACGCGCCCTTCAACGATCTGAACGTTCGCAAGGCCTTCGCCCACCTCTTCAACCGCGAGCTGCTCTTCGAGAAGATCCTGCTCTACCAGTACGAGTACACGAAGAGCTACTTCCCCGGCCAGCCCTGGGAGAGACCCAATGCCCAGAGGGTACGCTACGACCCCGACGCGGCGCGGAAGCTCCTCGCGGACTCGGGGTGGACGAAGCGCGATCCCGAGGGTTTCCTGGTCAACGACCGCGGCGAGCGCTTTCCCGTCCTCATGCTCGAGTTCTACTCGCCGGGCTTCCAGCGGATCTTCGAAGTCCCGAAGCACGACCTCTGGAACGAGGCCGGGATCAAGATGGACCTGAAGCTGGTCGACGCCCCGTCGCTGCTCAAGAAGATCTGGGATTTCAAGTTCCAGCTCGTCTTCTGGAGTTGGACCGCGAGCCTCTTCCCCGAGCCCATCCAGCAGTTCCACTCGAAGTACGCCGACACGCCCAACTCGAACAACCTCAATGGCTTCAAGAACGCCGAGGCCGACGCGATCATGGAGGCGTACCAGACGGAGTTCGACCCGGACGAGCGCATCAAGATGCTGCAGCGCCTCGACCAGATCCTCTACGAGAACCATCTCTATGCACTGGGCTGGTACGCGCCGTTCTTCCGCATCATCTACTGGGACAAGTTCGGCCATCCACCGGAGTATTGCGCCCGTACGACGAGAGACCTGCTGAACGTGATGGTCTACTGGTGGGCCGACGAGAAGAAGGCCGAAATCACGTCCGAAAACACGTCCCGCGACCGCGGGAACTACCCGGACTCGCCCTACGGGCTGAACCAGTACGACGCGCCGGTGCAGCGCTACTGGATGTCGCACGACCTCCCCATGCCCGATGAACCCATGCCCGATGAGTCGGAGCCCCAGCGATGAGCGGCATGACCACGTACTTCATCCGGCGGCTGATGCTCGTGCCGGTGACGTTCATCGTGATCACCTTCATGGTCTACGCGGTCCTGCGGTTCGTTCCCGGCGGGCCGATCGAGCAGGCGGAGGCCCAGATGAAGATGCGGGCCGCCATGGGCGAGGGCGGCGCGGGCGGCGGCACCGGCGACGACACGGGCCTTCAGCTCGACGAGGCGGCCATGCGATCCCTGCAGGCGTACTACGCGCTCGACCGGTCCGTCTTCGTCGGCTACCTCCAGTGGCTCGGGCTGTGGCCGCGGGAGGACCTCCAGCGCGTGCCCCCTGTCGACGAGCGGGACCACGCGGAGGCGATCGGGGAACTCCGGACCGCGGCCAAGGCGGTGGCGGACGCACGGAGGGCGCTCGACCCCCTCGTGGCATCGCGCGACTGGATCGAACAGGACGGCCGCCTCGGCGAGACGATCGACGCGAGTGCCCTGCCCGAGGAGGTTCGGGAGAAGGCCGGAGAGCTGGCCCAGCGCTCCTTCGGCGAGCGCTATCCCCTGCGCCGCTTCCTGGCGGAGCACGGGTTCCTCCGCGTCGGCGACGCATACGCGAAGGAGGTGCCTCGGGCGCAGTGGCCGGAGGACGTCGCGCGAGCCGTGGACGCCCTCCAGGAGGCCCGGGAGGCGCTCCGCGCGGTCGTGGAGGAGACCGGCTACTACCTCGGAAGCGATGGCAAGCCCATGCAGGTGGCCTTCCGTCCGCTCCTCGATCTGAACGGGGTCCGCAACGAAGCCATGGATCGGATCCAGGGTCTCCTCGGGCCGCTCGACCAGATCGTCTACAAGGGACGCGTCTACCGGCAACTCACGCCGACGGAGGGCGACGCCTTCTCGAAGACCGATGTCCACGAGGATGCGGAGAAGCTGATTCGCGGCGGTTTCGGCAAGCGCGACGAATTGCTCGATCTGCTCGAGGAGCACGGAAAGACCTGGCGCGGCGCGCACTACTACACGCGCCTGGAGCCGGACGCCATCGCGGCGGGTGCTTCGCTCTACCAGACGATCGACGACCTCGTGGCCGCCCGGCACCTCGCGAACGCGGATCTCGCCCGGGCAAAGGCGGAGCGGAACTTCGAGGTCACCGAGGACGGCGCCGTCTACCGCGTGGAGAGAGGGCTCGCCGGCGTGCTCGAGCTCGACTTCGGCAACTCCTACACCTACAACGAACCCGTCCTGAGCATCATCGGCTCGCGCATCAAGATCTCGCTCTGGTTCGGCCTCACGGGCTACATCCTCACCTGGATCGTGTGCGTGCCCCTGGGCGTGTTCAAGGCCGTCCACCACCGCAAGGCCTTCGACACGCTGACGTCGATCATCGTGTTCCTCGGGTACTCCTTTCCCGGCTTCGTGCTCTGCATCGTCCTCCTCACGAAGGCGAAGGCGTTCGGCCTCCCGCTCGGAGGATTCGAACCCGAGAACGTGGATCAGCTCGGCCCCTGGCAGACGTTCCTCGGCCGCGCGCGGCACATGGTGATCCCCGTGGCCGGTTACATGGTCACGCAGTTCGCCGCGATGACGATCCTGATGAAGAATTCCCTGCTCGAGAACCTGGGGCAGGACTACGTCCGGACCGCCTTCGCCAAGGGGCTCTCCGAGAAGCGCGTGATCTTCGTCCACGCGCTCCGAAACTCCCTGATCCCGATCACGGCGGGCATCGGCAACGCGCTGGGGCTGCTCTTCGCCGGCTCCTTCCTCATCGAGAAGGCCACGAACGTTCCCGGGATGGGTCTGCTCGGCTACGAGGCGATCCTCCAGCGCGACTATCCGATCATCCTCGCCCTGCTCGTGTTCCTCGTGGTGATCCGACTCTTCGGGAACATCGTGAGCGACATCATCTGGGCCATGATCGATCCGCGGATCCGGTTCGGGTAGGGGGGCGCGCCATGATCCTGAAGATCGTCATCCTCCTCCTGCTCATCGCCCTGGGGTACCTCTTCACCCACAAGGCCGTGCCCTGGGTCGCCACGAAGGTCGGTCGCCTGCTGGGCTTCCGGATGAGGCCCACGCCCCTGACCGAGCGCCGCGTGCGGCGCTTCCGCCGGATCAAGCGCGGCTACTGGTCGTTCGTCTTCATCACCACGGCGTTCGTGCTGAGCCTCTTCTTGGAGCTCTACGTCAACGACAAGCCGCTGTACATCCGCTACGAGGACCACCGACTGTTCCCCGCGGTCATGGACTGGTTCGACAAGCTCCCGTTCGTGGATCTCCAGCGCTACACCCGGGCCGTCGCCAAGGACTTCGGACTGGATGGCGAAGGCGAGGTGCCGTACCGGGACTACGCCCGGTGGGTGCACGATCCGGTGACCCTGGAGCAGGACGCGAAGGCGCTCGAGGCGAGCATCCCCGAGGAGGAGGCCCGCTTCCGGAAGGTCATGCAGACGAGCGCCGAGGAGCAGGGGACGGCGTACGACCCCAGCGCTCCTCTCCCGGAGTGGAAGCAGCAGGAGTTCCAACGGACGCGGGAGAGAGCCCGGTTCTACCGCGACCTCCGCAAGGAGTTCGATGCGGGGAAGGCGAGCATCGTCATGCCGCTCTACCCCTTCAGCCCGAAGGAGCAGCTCCTCGATCTCCCCGGGGTTCCGCCGCACGCCGGCTTCCAGGACAAGCCCGGCTGGCCGCTCCTGGGAACGGACTTCGAGGGGAGGGACGTGCTGACGCAGCTCCTCTACGGCTTCCGGATCGCGTTCGCGTTCGCTCTCGTCGTCTCGTTCGTGGGTTTCAGCATCGGCATCGCCGTCGGCGCGACGATGGGTTACTTCGGGGGTTGGGTGGACATCATCGTCCAGCGCATCATCGAGGTCTGGTCGTCCATCCCCTTCCTCTTCACCCTGATGATCATCGGGAGCATCTACGAGCCCGGCTTCCTTCTGCTCGCCCTGCTCCTGGTGCTGCTCCGCGCGTGGATGGGCATCACCTACACGATCCGCGGCGAGTACTACCGCGAGAAGGCGCGCGACTACGTCCAGGCCGCCCGGGCGATCGGGGCGCGCTCGCCGAAGATCATGGCGAAGCACATCTTCCCGAACGCGCTCGTCCCGGTCGTGACCTTCATGCCCTTCGCCATCGTCGCCTACATCGGAGCGCTGGTGGCGCTTGACTTCCTCGGCTTCGGCCTTCCCCCGGGAACGCCGTCCTGGGGGAACGTGCTCAAGCAGGGCTCCGAGAACGTCGTCAACCACCCCGAGCTCGTCTACTGGCCGGTCGTCGCCTTCGCGGGGACGCTCTTCTGCGTCGTCATGGTGGGCGAGGCCGTCCGCGAGGCGTTCGACCCCAAGCTCTACTCGAGGCTCCGATGACCGACGCCGCGACGACCCCCAAGGAACGCCTGCTCCTGAAAATCGAGGGGCTGCGAACGTACTTCCATACCGAGACCGGCCTCGTGAAGGCCGTGGACGGTGTGGACCTCGAGATCGAGCGCGGGAAGACGCTCGGCATCGTCGGCGAATCCGGCTCGGGGAAGTCCGTGACCGCCTACTCGATCCTCCGGCTGATTCCGGAGGGACAGGGCGAGATCGTGGACGGCTCCATCTGGTGGTACGGGGAGGAGGGGCTGACCGACCTCACGAAGATCCCCATCGAGCGCATGCCGGAGTTCCGCGGCAACGACGTGGCGATGATCTTCCAGGAGCCGATGACGAGCCTGAACCCCGTGTTCAAGTGCGGGTGGCAGGTGGCCGAGTCGATCCGCAAGCACACCGACGCCGACAAGGAGGAGGCTTGGAAGCGGGCCACCACGCTGCTCGACGAGGTCGGCATTCCGGAGCCCGAACGGCGGATGAGCCAGTACCCGCACGAGCTCTCCGGCGGCATGAAACAGCGCGTGATGATCGCGATGGCGCTCGCGTGCGACCCGAAGCTCCTGATCTGCGACGAGCCCACGACCGCTCTCGACGTGACGATCCAGAAGCAGATCCTCGATCTGATCCTGAAGCTGCAGAGAGAGCGCGACATGGCCGTGCTCTTCATCACGCACGACCTGGGCGTCATCGCCGAGATCACCGACACGGTGGCCGTCATGTGCCCCGGCGAGATGCTCCGGAAGCTCTACGAGGGCACGGATCTCGAGGGCAGCGCCGACTACGACCGAGGCGGGCACATCGTCGAATTCGGAAACGTCAAGAGCATCTTCCTGAACCCGCAGCACCCCTACACGAAGGGCCTCATCCGCTGCCGGCCCACGCTGGAGTCGCGCTCCGAGCGCCTGCCCACCATCGAGGATTTCCTCCGCGCCGAGAAGCAGGGGGTCGTCCTCGACGCCAAGGACCCCGACCTCGACATCGACTACCCCGGCAAGGCGACCACCCTGCGGGAGGACAAGCCGGGTTTCGGCGAGACGCTGCTCGAGCTCGAGAACGTGCGGACGTGGTTCCCCATCCACGCCGGCATCTTCCAGCGCGTCGTAGATCACGTGAAGGCCGTGGACGACGTGAGCTTCACCATCACCCGCGGTCAGACCTTGGGGCTGGTGGGGGAGAGCGGTTGCGGGAAGACGACCCTCGGCCGGTCGATCCTGCGCCTCGTGGAGCCCCGCGCGGGGTCCTCGATCCGCTGGCAGGGTCGGGAGGTCACCGACATGGGGGCGCGCGAACTCCGCGAGCTGCGCCGGAAGATGCAGATCATCTTCCAGGACCCCTACTCCTCGCTCAATCCCCGGCTCTCCGTGGCCGAGGCGCTCATGGAGCCGATGCAGATCCACCGGCTCTACGCCTCGGTGGACGAGCGCCGCGAGAAGGCGGCGACCCTGCTGGAGCGCGTCGGGCTGAAGCGGCACCACCTGGACCGCTACCCCCACGAGTTCTCGGGCGGGCAGCGCCAGCGCATCTGCGTCGCGAGGACGCTGGCGGTCGAGCCGGAGTTCGTGGTCTGCGACGAGGCGGTGAGCGCGCTCGACGTCTCCATCCAGGCGGGCGTCATCAACCTCCTGCTCGACCTGCAGGACGAGATGGGACTCACCTACATCTTCATCAGCCACGACCTCGGCGTCGTGAAGTACATGTCGGACGTCGTCGCCGTCATGTGCCCCGATCGCACGATGGCCGACCTCTTCGAGGGCGAGGAGAAGAAGAGGCTCCTGAACCGCGGACGCGGCGGCCACATCGTCGAGATGAAGGAAGCGGAAGCGCTCTACGAGAACCCCGAGCACCCGTACACGCGCAAGCTCATGTCGGCGATCCCGAAGGGCGAGGTCCGGTACCGCGACTAGCCTGCACGAGCCCCGAACGGACGTTCAATGGCGCGGCCCTCGTGTCCGGGGCCGGGAGGGCTCCAAGGAAGCGCGTCCGGCGGGCGAGAGGGATCGCGTGTGGCGAATCGGTCGTACGCGTCTCGCGCCCGATGCCGGCATTGCTCGTCGTCGTCGACCCCACGGGACGCACGCGAACCGCCGTACGTCGCCACATTCATACGCTTGCTAAGCGTATTTCGCGTTCGACGGCTCGACGCCGGAGTGCCTTCCGGGCGTACCCTCGACAGGTCGGACGGAGGGCAATGGCCGTGACCGATCTCACGAAGCGTAGGGCCTGGTCCGTGATGCTGGCGGGGACCGGCATCAACCTCGCTCTCGGCATCCTCTACACGTGGAGCGTCTTCAAGAAGGCGATCGCCGCGGACACGACGACGTATCCGTGGGGCGAGTCGAACCTGGCGTTGCCGTACTCGGTGTGCCTCGCGATCTTCGCGTTCTCGATGATCCCGGCGGGGCGCGTGCAGGACCGCTACGGCCCGCGGGTCACGGCCCTGATCGGCGGTCTCCTCGTGGCCGTGGGCTTCGTGCTCGCATCGATCTCCTCCGCGCTCTGGGCGTGGGTCGCGTGCTACGGCGTCCTGTTCGGCGCCGGCGTCGGCTTCGGGTACGCGTCGGCGACGCCGCCCGCCCTCAAGTGGTTCCCCGCGGGCAAGACCGGCATGGTGGCCGGCATCGTGGTGAGCGGCTTCGGTCTGGCCAGCGCGATCTGGGCGCCCGTCACCTCCGCCCTCCTCGGCGGCGGCGTGAGCATGCAGACCATCATGTTGATCTACGGCCTGATCTTCGCCGTGATCCTGGGCATCCTCTCGTTGCTGCTCAAGAACCCCGACGAAGGCTACGACGCGGAAAGCGCGTTCGGGACCGCGACGGCGTCGGGCGAGGCGAAGGCCCGGGCGGTCGAGTTGGACGTGCCCCCCGGCCAGGTGCTGAGGCGTCCCCGCTTCTGGCTCCTCTGGACGATGTACGCCATCGGCGCCGGGGCGGGTCTCATGGTCATCGGCGACATCAGCGGGATGGCCAAGACGGCCCTCGGGACCGCGGCGTGGATCACCGTCGTCATCCTGGCGGTCGGCAACGCATCGGGGCGCATCGGCGCCGGCGTGCTCTCGGACCGGCTCGGCCGCCGGAAGACCCTGCTCGTCATGCTCCTCTTCCAAGGCGTCCTGATGTTCGTCGCCATGCCGATCGTCGGCATGGGCCAGGCGGCGATCCTCCTGATCCTCGCCACGCTCGTCGGCTTCAACTACGGGACGAACCTGTCCCTCTTCCCGGCGTTCGCCAAGGACCGCTGGGGACTGAAGCACTTCGGCATCAACTACGGGATGCTCTTCACCGCGTGGGGCGTCGGCGGCCTCATCCTGATGGAGTTCTATCAGCGCATGAAGGCGGTGGGCTACCAGAACACGGCGTTCCTCGTCGTCGCCCTCCTGCTTCTCGTCGCGGCGGCGCTCACGTTCGCGGTCCGCAAGGAGCCCCGCGGCATGGCCGTGGGGTCGTTCGACGGGCCGCCCTCGGCCACGCCGCCGACCAAGCCGGCGCGCAAGCCGATCGGCGCGCCCTGAGCCGGAGAGCTACGCCCGGAACGACCGCACCCACCAGCGAAACGCCCTCGACGAGAAGCGGTGGCGGAGCCACGTCGCGAGGTGCGGGCGCGCCTCCTTCCACAGCCCGTGTTTCACGAGGTGCGTCGCCTTCCGGCGCGCGAGTTGGTAGGAGTGGAGCCTCGCTCCCGCGACCGCCGCCAGGGGCGCGTACTGCTCGAGCACGCGGATCGTTCCGAGTCGGATCGCGTCGTCGTCGTCCATCGCCTGCGCGCCGTGGCGGCGATAGCGCGTGAGGACCGCGGGGTTCAGGATCCCGCGGAGCCCTTTCGCGTAGAGGTGGGTGAGGAACTCGATGTCCTCGCAGACGCGGTAGCTCTCGTCGAAGCGCACGGCGCCGAGGCGGGCGCGACGGACCATCATCTGCGAGGGAAGCACCCACGCGCCGTCGAGCATCTCCCGGAGCCCCGTCGGGGGGCGGAAGTGGCGGCGGGTGAACACGGTCCGGCCGTCCTCCTTCCACCCGCCCTCGTAGACGGCATCGCAGATCGCGACGTCGGCCTCCGGATGCGCCTCGAGCGTGGCGACCTGCGAGGCCACGTGGTCGGGCCGGTAGAGGTCGTCGCTGTCGAGGAAGGCGATCAGCGGCCCGCGGGCGAGGTCCAGGCCGCGGTTGCGGGCGCTCGCGGCGCCGCCGTTCTCCTTCGACGCGAGGACGAGGCGGGGGTCCCGGCCGAAGCGGGCCCGAGCGCGCTCGCCCGTGTCGTCGGTGGAGCCGTCGTCCACGAGGACGGCCTCCACGTCCCCGAACGACTGCGCGAGGACGCTCTCCACGGCCTCCACGGCGAGGGCCGCGCGGTTCCAGGTCGGGATGACGACGGAGACCGTAGGCGCGCCCATGGGGTGGGCATCATCGCCCCCGCCTCCCCCGGCGCCTCATTTCTCGGGCCCGGGGGGCATCCGTGCTAGCTTTCCCCCCGACGGGGCCCATGCGGACCGGTCTCGTTCGGCGCGGCCAACGGCCCCGGACGACGCCCGTCCCCGTGCGCCCACACGAACGTGGCAATCGGATTGGATGCGCATGGACAAGCGGCTGGCGGAGTGCCAGCGGGTCATCGGCTACCACTTTGCCAACGGCGAGCTGCTCGAGGTCGCACTGACGCACTCTTCGCTGAGGGCGCCCGACCGCGAGTGCAACGAGCGCCTGGAGTTCCTCGGGGACTCCGTCCTGGGCATGGTGATCACCGAGGAGCTCTACCGCCTGCTCCCCGACCAGGCGGAAGGGGAGTTGACCCGCATCAAGTCGGTGGTCGTCTCGCGAGGCGCCCTCTACAAGGCGTCCACGCGGCTGGGGCTCGCGCGGTTCGCGCAGTTCGCCCGCGGCGTGGGGCGGCGGAACGAACTGCCGGTGAGCGTCATCGCGAACCTGGTCGAGTCGGTGATCGGCGCGATCTACCTGGACTCGGGCTATTTCCCGGCGCGTGAGTTCGTCCTGCGCCACCTCGGCCAGGAGATGGACGACGTCCTGAACGATCGGGGCGCCAAGAACCACAAGAGCCTTCTCCAGCACGAGGTGCAGGGCGCGGGCGGAACCACCCCGACCTACAAGGTGATCGAAGAGGATGGACCCAACCATCGGAAGCAGTTCCTGGTGGGGGCGCTCATCGGGGGCCGCGAGTGGGGGCGGGCGAGCGGCGACACGAAGAAGGAGGCGGAGCAGGAGTCCGCGAGGAAGGCGCTGGAAGCCTGGCAGCGGCGCGGTCGCGGCCGCCGCCGGCGCCGTCGCGGAGGGGGCGCCAACGGCGGCGAGGCGAGAGCCCCCGAGCCTCGGGCCGAGCCCAAGATCGAGCCCAGGCCCGAACCCAGCCCCCAGCCCAGGCGCAAGCCCAGACCCGAGCCCAGGCGCGAACCGAGGCGCGAACCCAGGCCCGAACCCAGGCCCGAACCCAGGCGCGAACCCAGGCGCGAACCCAGGCCCGAACCCGGCCCCGAGCCCGGCCCGGAGCCCAGGCCCGAGGACCGACCCCGGCGGCGGACCCGCCGGCGGAGCCCGACCACGGGCGCCGCGCCCGGGACCCCCGCCGATCCGTTCGTCGAGGGCCTCGAGGTGGACGCGCCCCCCGTCCCGCCCAGACCCACCGCGCCCGCCGCCCACACGCCGCCGGAGGACGCGCCGGTCCGCAAGGCCCCCGCACGAAAGCGCGCCCCCCCCCGATCCACCCCCCGAGAGGACCCCGACGGCTTCGACGCCGGCCTTTGAGAGTCTGAGCCACCAACCGACCCCGTCCGCGCTCGGCACCGTGGCGGGCCCGCTCGAGGCCCTCCTCGGCCGGGAGGGGTCCGTGCGGATCGGGGGCCTCTATGGCGGCGCGCTGGGGCAGGTGCTGGCCGCGGTGGCGGAGCGGGGCGGCGCTGTCCTCGCCCTCGTCGCGGACGCGCGCCAAGCGGACGCCCTCCGGCTCGACGTGGACGCCTTCCTGGAGCGGCCCTCGCGCGTCTTCCCCACCTGGCCGAGGACGGACGAGGGGGTCGGCGGCCCGGACCCGGAGGTGCTCCAGGCCCGCGTTGCCGTGCTCGAGGACCTCGCGGCAGCGGCCCGGGATGCGCGGCGCGGACCCCGCGTGGTCGTGGCGCCGCTCGCCGCGCTCGCCCAAGCGGTGCCCTCCCCGGCCGTGCTCGAGGCCTCGGCGCTGATCCTGTCCGACGGGGCGGAGCACGAGATGGGGGCGCTCCTCGAGCACCTCGCGCTCTCGGGCTACGCGCGGGTGGGTGCCGTCGAGACCCAGGGCGAATTCGCCGCGCGCGGCGGCGTGCTCGACGTGTGGCCGTGGGGCGCCGAGCGGCCGGCGCGCGCCGACTTCTTCGGCGACGAGATCGAGTCGATTCGCGCCCTCGACCCCGCGACGCAGCGAAGCGGCGCCTCCCTCGGGCAGTTCCGGCTTCTGGCCCTCCCCGCCGAGCGCTTCCGCCACCCGCTGCCGGCGGAGACGGCCCTCCTCCTCGATCACCTGCCGCCGGGGGCGCGGGTCGCGAGGGTGGAGCCGGCGTCCCTCGTCGAAGCCGCCCGGCACCTCGAGGGCGACGCGCGAGCGGGCCTCGCGCGACTGGAGGCGGCGCTCGCCGGTCGGCCCGGGTTGGAAACGAGCGCCCTGCCCCTCGGTCCCACCGGCGACCTGGACGTGGCGGTCGAGAGCATCGACGCGCTCAAGGGCGTTGCGCTCCGGGGACTCGAGAGCGCCGCGGCCGGGCAGGAGACGCCGTCCGCCCGCCAGCGGACGCGGCGCATCGCGCGGGCCTTCGCCGATCTCGCCCGCCGCGTCGACCGGATGGTGTTCTTCTGCCGGGCGCCCGGCGAGGAGCAGCGCCTGCGGGAACTCCTCGAGGACGCTTCCGTGGACGTGGCGACGGTCTGGCGCCGTGGCTCGCTCAGCCGCTCGTACCTTTTCGGCCCGACCCGGACGGCCTACGTCGCCTACGACGACCTCGCCGACCTGCCCGTCCGCGAGCGCCGCCTGGGCCGCGCCGGGCCGCGCGGTCGCCCCATCCAGGACTTCCTGGAGCTCGAGGTGGGGGGGGCCGTCGTGCACCTCCACCACGGCATCGGCCTCTTCCGCGGTCTCGTGACCCTGGAGGGGAGGGACGGGACCGGCGAGTTCCTGCGGATCGAGTTCGCGGAGGGCACGACGGTCTACGTGCCCGTGGCACGGATCGACCTCGTCCAGCGCTACGTCGGCACGGGCCAGCGTCCCCGGCTGAGCAAGCTAGGGGGGGCGGAGTGGGGCAAGCGCAAGAGCAAGGTCGCCGCGGCCGTCGAGGACCTCGCCCGCGAGTTGCTCGAGACCGCCGCCGCCCGGCAGCAGAGGACCCGGCCGCCCGTCCCCCACGCGTCGGAGTGGCAGCACGAGTTCGAGGCCTCGTTCCCGTTTCCCGATACGCCCGACCAGGCCGCCGCAACGAAGGCCGTGCACGAGGACCTGGAGGCCGACCGCCCGATGGACCGGCTACTGTGCGGCGACGTGGGCTACGGCAAGACCGAAGTGGCCCTCCGGGCGATCTTCGAGGTCGTGACCGCCGGGCGTCAGGCCGCCGTGCTGGTGCCCACCAAGGTGCTCTGCGAGCAGCACGTGCGCACCTTCACCCGGCGGCTGGCGCCGTACCCCGTCCGCGTACGGCCCCTCTCCACCCTCCACGCCTCCCGGGAGAACAAGCGCACGCTGGCCGGCCTGGCGGACGGCAGCGTGGACGTCGTCGTCGGGACGCACCGCATGCTGGGAAAGGACGTGTCGTTCCGGGATCTCGGGCTCGTCGTGGTGGACGAGGAGCAGCGCTTCGGCGTGAAGCAGAAGGAACGGCTGAAGGCGATGCGCGCAGGAGGTGGACCTCCTCACGCTCTCCGCCACGCCGATCCCCCGGACCCTCCACATGGCCCTGCTGGGCATCCGCGACATCAGCAACCTGACCACCCCGCCCCTCGGTCGCCATCCCGTCGAGACGATCGTCGCGCGGGAGAGCGACGAGATCATCGGCGAGGCCGTTCGCCGCGAGATGGACCGCGGCGGGCAGGTGTTCGTCGTGAACAGCCGCATCCGCGACCTCGCCCTCGTGGCGCGGCGGATCGTCGAGATGGTCCCCGACGCGCGCATGGTGGCGATCCACGGCCGGATGGAGAAGGAGCTGATCGAGTCGCGGATGCTCCGCTTCGTCCGGGGCGAGGTGGACGTCATGCTCGCCACGACCATCATCGAGTCCGGTCTCGACATCCCGAACGCGAACACGATCATCCTCCGCGACGCCGACCGCTACGGTCTCGCCGAGCTCCACCAGCTCCGCGGCCGGGTCGGGCGGGAACGCCGCCGCGCGCACGCGCTTCTGCTGCTCCCGCCGGACCGCCCGATCCGCGCCGAGGCCGCCGAGCGCGTCCGCGCGCTGCAGGAGTACAGCGAGCTCGGCGCCGGCTTTCGGATCGCGATGCGCGACCTCGAGATCCGCGGCGCCGGGAACCTCCTCGGACCGGAGCAGTCGGGGCACATCGCCGCCGTCGGCTACGACCTGTTCTGCAAGCTGCTCGCGAAAGCCGTCAAGCGCGTCAAGGGGGAGCCCGAGGGGGAGGGCGAGCCGGCGTATCTCGCCGTGGAGGTTCCGGGCGGGATCGCGGACGCGTGGATCCCGAGCCGCCGGGAGAAGTTCCGCCTCTTCCGCCGCATCGCCTCCGCCGAGGATCCGGCGCTCCTCGACGAGCTCGAGAGCGAGCTCGGGGACCGCTTCGGCGAGCCCCCGCCCGAGACCCGCCGGCTGCTCCTCGCCCAGCGCCTCCGCGTGGCGGCGGGCCGCCGGGGGATCCGGCGCGTCGATCCCGCCGAGCGCCCGGGCGTCATCCTGAGACGACACCCCGGGAGCCCGGCCTTCGAGGACCTTCGTCGGAGCGGCCTCGGCCTCGTCCTGCTCGGCGGCGATGCGGCGTTCCTCCCCGCGCCCGGGGCGGCGGGGACCGAGGCGGTGCTCTGGGCCGTCCTCCGCGCCCTCGAGAACGCCGGGACAGGGTAGGGGGCCCCGGATACCTTCTCTCCGATGCGGATCCCCCGATGGGCAGGGCTGATGGCGGCGGCGCTCCTCCTCGCCGCGTGCCAGTCGGACGCGAATCTCGCGAACCAGGCGAACAGCCCCAACCAGAAGAACAGCACGCCGTCCTGCCTCCCGCCCGGCTACCGACCCTGCGCGCCGGGTGCCGCCCGGGACCTCCGCCGGTCGGAGCTCCCCGGGGAGGAGCTCGACGTGAAGCTCGCCGTCGTCGAGGACAAGGTCATCACCCGCCGGCAGATGGTGCGGGAAGTCCTCCGCACGCCCGAGATGAGCGACCCGGAGTACGAGCAGCAGCTCCAGCAGGCGCTCGTGCGGCGCGTTCGGACCCTCATCTTCGCCCACGAGGCGCTCCGGATCGGCCTCTCCGTCCGCCCGCAGATCCTCGACGAGGTGGTGGAGGACGAGCTCCGCAAGGCCGCGCGGGAGGCCTCGGAAAAGGCGGGGCGCCCGGTCTCGGTCGCCGAGTGGCTCGCCGAGCGCAACGTCACGCACGACGAGTTCCGGGCCCGGATGCGCGAGCAGCTCCTGGCCCGGATCTACATCGAGCACCTCGTGAGCGGGCTCGGGCCCGGCGCGCGCCCGCAGGAGGACATGACGGTCCCGCCCTCGGAGGTCCGGGCCGTCTACTGGAGCCACCCCGGCGCGTTCGACGTGCCGCGGGGGGTCAAGTACGCGGTCTGGCAATACTCGATCGAGCGGTACCTCTCCGACGACGTCGGCTTCCTCGACGCGGAGGCGAAGGCCCGCGCCGAGGCGGAACGGGCGGCCGAGGGCTTTCGCCGCGGCGTGGCACCGGAGACCATCGCGCGCGAGACGGGGCTCCGCGAGGGCCTGTGGACGGTGGCGTCGGACTTCGTTCCCCGCGACGAGAACATGGCGCGCATCGTCGGCACCAAGGCCCTGGAGTGGCTCTACGACCCGGCGCGCAAGCAGGGCGACGCGGCCGTCTTCGAGACCGGCGCCGGGCTGATCGCGCTCGGCGTCGTCGAGACGCGCCTCGCGGAGAAAGTGCCGTACGAGAAGGCCTACGAGGGGATCGTGGACCTCATCAAGCAGGCCCGGCTGCTGCGCCTGGAGCAACAGCGGCTCGTCGAGATCCTGACCGACCGCAACGTCGTGCAGCCGCCCGAGCTCCACGACGTCCTGCTCATGGCCTCGGAGCGGATGCTCGCCGCCCTCGACCAGGACCCCATCGGGACCGTCCTGAGCCAGCGGTGATGCGGCGCGTCCTCGCGGCGGTCCTCCTCGCCGCGACCCTCGGTCTCGCTGGTCGCGCTGCGACCGGGAGGGTGCACCTCGACGAGACGGGAGGCGCTCGCCGCCCGACCGGGGCGGGCGCTCCCGTCGCTCCAGGGAGCGGACGGGGCGTTCGACCCATTCCCGGGCCCCACCGACGTCCCCCGGGTCCGCCGCACGGGCCCGGATCCCCGGCGGGTGGTTCGAGGACGAGGTCACCCAGACCGGCCGCCGGGCTCCTGGTCCTGCTCGAAGGTCCTTCCCTCGAAGTGCCATGAACCGAACGCCGTCCCCCTCGTTGGTTCCTGTCGTGGCCGGCCCTACAATCCGGCCAGCCTCGGAAACGGGACTTGAGTCCCAACTCCTGTCCCGGATTGGAGAGTCGGAATGCCCCGCGACCAGCGTGTCTCCCACCCCGATGCCTTCGCCCATCAGGGCGACTTCAACGAGCAGCTCTACAGCGCCCTGAAGCAGGCTCCCTGGTGGATGATCTCCATTGCCATCCACGTGCTCATCTTCGTGATCGGCGGGCTGCTCTGGCAGTCCGAGCCTCCGAAGGAGCCGGATCGCCAGATGGCGATCACGACGACCGATACCCTCCCCGAGGAGAAGGAGGAGGAGATCGACAAGCAGGAGGAGATCAAGCCCGAGGACATGGAGGAAGTCCCCGTCGTGAAGGAGGAGATGTCGGATCACGTCGAGACCGACAACGAGCTCCCCTTCCAGGAGTCCCTCGGCGAGGACGGCATCTCGGACGCGCCGTTCACGGGCCCGTCCACGAACGGGGCGATCGGGCTCGGCGGCGGTGCCGGCGGCGCCTTCCGTGGCCGGGGCGGCGGCAAGGACTACGGCCGGGGCGGCGGCAAGGGCGCGCGCGGTGCCGTCGAGGACGCCCTCCGGTGGCTCGCGGCGCACCAGTCGCCCGACGGCGGCTGGGAAGCGGCCGGCTTCAACAAGTGGTGCGACTGCAAGCCCATCTCCGACGGTCCGGACGGCCTGGGCAAGGCCCTCTACGACCCGGGCGTCACGGGCCTCGCGCTCTGCGCCTTCCTGGGCGCCGGCTACACGAACCGCGGCGACCACGAGTTCGCCAAGGTCGTCGCGAAGGGCCTCCGCTACCTGAAGAACGTGCAGGACGCGGAAGGCTGCTTCGGCCCGCAGAACGGGACAGCACTACATCTACAACCACGCCACCGCCTCGCTCGCCATGGTGGAGGCGTACGGCATGACGGAGAGTCCGATCTTCAAGACATCCGCCCAGAAGGCGCTCGACTTCATCGCCGTCGCCCGCAACCCGTACTTCGCGTGGCGGTACGGCGTGAAGCCTGGTGAGAACGACAGCTCGGTCACGGGCTGGATGATGATGGCGCTCAAGAGCGCCCGACTCATCAATGAGGACGCCGTCACCCGCGGCAAGAAGGCTCCGCTCGTGATCGACGAAGAGGCCTTCGACGGCGTCAAGACGTGGATCAACAAGATGACCGATCCCGACACGGGCCGCACGGGCTACATCCAGCGCGGCGGCCTTCCGGCGCGCCCCCAGGAGCTGATCGACAAGTTCCCCGCCGAGAAGTCCGAGTCGATGACCGGCGTCGGCGTCCTGGCCCGCATCTTCATCGGCGAGGATCCGCGCAAGAGCGAGATCATCAAGAAGGGCGCGAAGCTCTGCGTCGAGCACCCGCCCACGTGGAACGACGCCGACGGCAGCATCGACATGTACTACTGGTACTACGCGACGCTCGCCATGTACCAGGTCGGGGGCAGCGAGTGGAAGACGTGGAACGAGGCGCTGAAGACCGCCGTGGTGGATACGCAGCACAAGGACACGGACTTCTGCAAGTACAAGGGTTCGTGGGATCCGAAGGACCCCTGGGGCAGTGACGGTGGACGGGTCTACTCGACCGCGCTGCTCGCCATGTGCCTCGAGGTCTACTACCGCTACGACCGGGTGTTCGGCACGGGCGGCGGCCATCATTGACCGGCACGATCGCCGACAAGGTCCAGGAGGCCCTCGGACGGGCCTCCTGGATCCGTCGCATGTTCGAGGAGGGGCTGCGGCTCAAGCGTGAGCACGGCCCCGACGCGGTGGCCGATCTCTCGCTGGGGAATCCCGTCCTCGAGCCGCCCCCGGAGGTCCTCGCCCGTCTCCGCGACGTAGCGGCCGACCAGGCGCCGGGGCTCCATCGCTACATGCCCAACGCGGGGCTCGATGCCACGCGCGCGGCCGTCGCCCGCCACTTGGAGTCGGAGACCGGCCTGCCCTTCCGGGCCGGCCACGTGGTCATGACCGTGGGGGCCGGCGGGGGGTTGAACGTCCTTCTGAAGTCGCTCCTCGATCCCGGCGACGAGGTGGTCGTGCTCGCGCCCTACTTCGTCGAGTACGTCCACTATGTCGAGAGCCACGCCGGGAAGACCGTGGTCGTGGACACGGACGAGCGGTTCCGCCCCGACGCGGAGGCGATCGCCGCGGCGCTGACGCCCCGCACACGGGCCGTGATCGTGAACTCCCCGAACAACCCGACCGGCGCCGTCTACGCCATGGACGACTACCGGGCCGTCGCCGCGGTCCTCGAGGAAGCGTTCGTGCGGTGGGGCCGCCCCATCCGGCTGATCTCCGACGAGCCCTACCGCGCCATCGTCTACGACGGCATCGAGGTGCCCTGGCATCTCCACGCGGGCCCGGACACGGTGTTGGTCACCTCCTTCTCGAAGGACCTGGGACTGGCCGGCGAGCGGATCGGATACGTGGCCATCCACCCCGAGGCCCGGGATGCGGACCTGCTCCACCGCGCCATGACCTTCTCCATGCGGGCGCTGGGCTTCGTGAACGCACCGGCCCTCCAGCAACGGCTGGTGGAGGGCCTGCTCGACGTCCACGTGGACCTCGAGGGCTACGCGCGGCACCGCGCCCGCCTACTGGCGGCGCTGGCCGAGTCCGGCTACGAGGTCGTGCCGCCCGGCGGCGCCTTCTACCTGTTCCCCAGGACGCCGGAGGGGATGGATGACGTCCGGTTCTGCCGGACGTGCATGGACGATCTCCTGCTCGTCGTACCCGGTTCGGGCTTCGGGCGCCCCGGCCACTTCCGCATCTCGTACGCGGTGGACGAGCCCACGATCGATCGGGCGGTGGCGGCCTTGGCCCGCGTCCGGGCCCGGGTGCGCGCGTAGGCCTCGAACGCCCGGCTACAGCCCCTGGACCTTGCGGGCGATGCGGCTCTTCTGGTTCGCGGCCGTGTTGGGGTGGATGACCCGGCGCTTCGCCGCCTTGTCGAGCCGCTTGTAGACCGCCGGAAGGAGGGCCTCCGCACCGGAGCGGTCGCCGGCGGCGATGCGCTCGAAGATGCGCTTCTTGTAGCTCCGCATCTCGGAGCGGGTGGCCTTGTTCCGGGCCTGGCGCTTCCCGGTCTGCCTCAGGCGCTTCTCGGTCGAGGGGTTGTTGGGCATGCGGGGAGTTTCCGCCGCCGCCGGGGCCGGTCAAGCCCGGGTCAGGGCGTCCAGGCGCTTCGAGACGTCCCGGAAGGTGATGTCCACCTCGAAGATCTCCTCGAAGACCTTCCGCGCCCGCTCCCGGTCCCCCGTCCGCTCCAGGAGGTCGGCGTAGGCGTAGTGGACGTCCTTGGCCTGGGGGCTCGTGGGGCTCGGGAAGTCCTCCAGGGCCTCCTCGACCTTCTTGATCGCGAGACTCTCCAGACTCTTCTTCTCGAAGCACTGGGCCAGGAGCAGGAGGCTCTCCGTCTTGCGCCGGGGGTCCCGGACGGTCTGCTGGAACTCCGCCGCGGCCGCGTCGAGTTCCCCCAGGGCCAAGAGCGACCGACCCAGGCGGAACCGCTCCGCCAGGTCCATCGGGTGGTCCCGGACCCGGCCGGCGTACTCCTCCCTCTGGGCCTCGAGGAAGCGGCGGAGGGCCTCCTGCCGAGCCTTGCCCAGCCCCGCGTCCTCGGGCGAGGCCTCGGCCGCCTCCTTCGCCTGGCGGGCGGTGGCCTGGAGGCGGCGCAGGTCCATGTCGCCGACGCGGACGCGGAGGTCGAAGTTGTCGGGCTGGAGCTCGACGGCCCGGCGGAACGCCGTGCGGGCCTCCTCCTCCTCGCCGACCTGGCCCAGCAGCTCCCCCAGGCGGACCCACAGCTTCGCGTTGCCCTCTTCCGCCTCCAGCTTCTCGCGGACCGCCGTGATTTCCCGGCGGGCGTGCTCGGGCGTCAACTGCAGGCGCTGGTCCGCCTCCAGCCGGCGCGTCTCGTCCTGGTCCTTGAGGAGCTCGCGGGTGGATTCGGCTTCGTGGTAGCGCCCCTTCTGGAGCGCCCCCTCGGCCGCCAGGTTCTTGCGGAGCTTGATGGCGTCCTGGTCCTTGGGATCCAGTTGGACCGACTTCCCGAGCGCATCCAGGGCTTCGGCGATGCGGTTCAACCGGCCCAGGTAGCGGCCGAGGTGCTTCCACGCCACCGCGTCCTCGGGGTCCGCCTCGGTGGCCAGACGGTAGGCCTGGACCGCGGTTTCCTCGGCGCCGGCATCCCCGGCCGCCTCGCCCAGCGCGATCAGCAGACCCTTGTCTTCGGGGTTCTTCGCCAGGCCGCGGAAGCAGCTCGTCATGCGCTTCTGGGGATCCCGGCTGGTCCCGACGGACATCCGCGAGAACATGCCGCCGAAGAGCGCCTTGCCCTTCGTCTCCCGGACCTTCTTCGCCGCCTGGAAGAACCCCTCCACGAGGTCTTTGTCCCCGGGCGCGAAGCGCAGCGCCTCCAGGTACATGTCGACGGAGAGGTCGTAGCGCTTCTTGCGGAACGCGTCCTTGGCCTTGGTCTTGAGTTCGGCAACGCCCATTGGGTCCTCCGGGGGCGGCCGGCCATCATAGCTCCGGGGCCCGTGAGGCGGTTGCTAGAATGCCGCCAATGGAGTTGGACATCGTCCTCTGGCCCGATCCCATCCTCCTCGAGGGCACGGCGCCCCTCGAGGGCGTGGACGGCGACGTGCGCGCGATCGTCGGCGAGATGCGCCGGGTCATGTTCGAGCTCGGCGGCGTCGGCCTCGCCGCGCCCCAGGTCGGGATCGCGAAGCGCCTGATGCTCGTCTGCCCCAGCGGGGAGCCCGGCCGCGAGGAAGTCGTGATCAATCCGGAGATCCTCGACGAGAGCGGCGAGGACGTGGGCGAGGAAGGATGCCTCTCGTTTCCCGGGCTCTACGGGATGGTGCCCCGCGGGACGAAGATCCGCGTGCGCTATCGCGACCTCGACTGGCGCGAGCGGCGGATGGAGTTGGAGGGATTCGTCGCGCGCGTGTTCCTCCACGAACTCGACCACCTGAACGGTCGCGTGTTCGTCGATCGTATGCTGCCCGACTCCCGGGAGCGGATCGCGAAGCAGCTCGAGGAGCTTCGCGAGCAGTACGCGGCCCGCCGCGCGGGGTGAGCGGGGCGGCGATGCGACGCCACGGGGGGCTCGACGGGCTCGCGCCGCGTCTCTTCCGCCGGCCCATCGCCACCATCGGCGTCTTCGACGGCCTGCACCGCGGCCACCGGCACCTCGTCGAGCACCTGACGGCGATGGCCGATCGGCTGGGCGGGGAGCCGGTGGTCGTCACGTTCGGCACCCACCCGCGCGCCGTGATCGAGGGGGCGGCCCCGCGGAGCATCCTCTCGCTCGAGCACCGCCTGCTCCTCCTCGACCGGCTGGGCGTGGAGGCCTCCGTCGTGTTGCCCTTCGAAGAAGCGATGCGCCGGATGACCTACGATGCCTTCACTCGCGAGGTGCTCGTCCGGCGCATGGGGATCCGCGGGCTTCTCTTCGGCTACAACGGCCGCATCGGCTTCGGCGGCGAGGGCACGGCCGAGAAGCTCCGCCCGCTGGGTCGCGAACTCGGCTTCGAGGTCGAAGAGGCGCCGTCCATTGCCCTCCACGGCCAACCGATCTCCTCGAGCCGGATCCGGGACGCCATCGAACGAGGCGACCTCAAGACCTCGGCGGACATGCTGGGGCGTCCCGTCGCCGTCTACGGCGTGGTCGTCCACGGGGACGGCCGCGGCCGGGGGATCGGATTCCCGACGGCGAACGTGGACACGGAGGGCGAGATCCTCCCGCCGCGCGGGGTCTACCAGGTCGTGGCCACCGTCCGGGGGGAGCGGTACGGAGCCGTCGCCAACATCGGCGTGCGGCCCACCTTCGAGGGGCCGGACGCGTGCCCGCTTCCGATCCTCGAGGTCCACGTGCCCGGGATCGCCTTCGACTTCTACGGCGAGCGGATCGAGGTCGAACTGGTTCGCAAGCTCCGCGAGGAGCGTCGATTCTCGTCCCGGGAGGCCTTGATCCGGCAGATCCGGGAGGACGTCGCCTCGGTGAAAACCGTCCTGCGGCTCCCCCGTTCGTGGTAGTCGTTTCGTACGGCGTGGTCAGGTAGCTCAGCTGGTAGAGCACAGCACTGAAAATGCTGGGGTCGGCGGTTCAACTCCGCCCCTGACCACCACTTCCGTCGCTTGGAATTCCGCGACCGTGGCTTGACAGAGCCGGCGCGCGCTCCTATTCCCCTCGTTTGGCGGTCGGGAGGCAGGCATGACGCAAGGTGGGCGGTACGGCAGGGTTCTGGCCTTGGTTGTAAGCCTCGTGTTCGTGTCCGCGTGCGGGGAAGGCAACCGTCCGCTGACGATCTACGGCGTCGATCCGGGCACCTGGGTCGGGAGCCCCGGCGGCGTCCCGTTCGTCGTCTCCTGGACCGGCTCGCCCGCCCCGGAGGCCTCCGTGGGGCAGACCCTGCGGCTGGTCCTCACGGCACGGACCGGGACGCCCTTCGAGGGCGGCACGTCCCGCACGGTCGAGATTCCCGGCACCGTCGCCGACCCGAACCACGTCGAGGCGACCAGCCCCCCGAGCACCGCCAGCACCGAGGCGTTCCTGACGGTCCTCCTCCCGTTGGCCGGTCAGGAGGTCCGCTCCGAGACCCCGCTGGTGGACATCGTCTCCAACCCACCGGTGGCCCCGGACCACGACTACGACACGATCGGCAACGTGCTGCTCACGAAGGACGCGGCCTCGGGGGCGATGAGCGGCGCCTACGACCCCGACGGCGACGCGATCTCCGTGGTGGCCGCCCAGAACCCGAGCGCGGGCGGCGGCGACGTCGCGGTGCATGCGGACGGCAGCTTCACCTACGATCCCGCCCCCGGCTTCCAGGGCGTGGATACCTTCACCTACACCGTGTCCGACGGCGTCTCGAGCACGACGGGCGTGGTCCGGGTGACGGTGAGCGACATCGCGTGGTTCGTGGATGGCGGAGCCCCCCCCGGCGGCGACGGGCGGTTCGCCCGTCCCTTCGACGGCCTGGCGGCGCTGGGGGCCGCGCAGGGGTCGGGGCCCTCCGGGCCCGCCGCCGGCGACCGGATCTTCGTGTACCAGAACGGCGGCGTTCCCTACCCGGGCAGCGTCACCCTCCTGGAGGGTCAGACGCTGCTCGGCCAGGGCGTGGATCTCGAGGTGAACGGGCAGATCCTCGTCGCCCACACGGCCAACCCGGTCATCGAGGCGACCGGCGGCTTCGCGGTGGTGACCGCGGCGAACAGCACGATCCGCGGGATCGAGGTGCGCAACACCGACGGCGGTGGCATCCAGCGGCCGTCCACGCTCGGGGACGGCACGCTCGCCATCGACGCCGTGGACGTTTACGCCACGAACGGTCCCGCCTTCCACTCGACGAGCACCGCCAGTGTGGCCTACTCGCTCGCGTTCGGCGTGATGACCGTGGACACCTCGGACCAGGGCGGGATCGTGCTTCGCGGCGGCACGGGCGCGCTCTTCGCCGACCAGGTGGATCTCGTCATCGACGGCGGCGTCACGTCGGCCGTCGATCTCGAGGGGACGGCCTGCTCCCTCGAGCTCTCGAGCGTGGACGTCGTCTCCTCCAGCGATGCGTTCGACTTCGACGCCGCGACGGGCTCACTCACCGTCCTCGGCGGACGCGTGGAGACGATGGGTCGTTGCGTCCGCGCGATCGGGGCGGGAGGCTCGCCCGCCGCGCCCGCCCGCATCCAGATCTCCGACACGACCCTCCTCCAGAGCGGCGGCCTCTCGATCCCGGCGGTCGAGGCCCGACTGGCCTTCCCGCTCCAGGACGAGACGCTCGAGCTGGTGCTCCTGCGGAGCAACCTGGTCGGCGCCCACGGCATCGAGACCGAGGTGGACGCCGTCCCCGGCGTCCAGGCCGAGATCCTCGCCGACATCGAGGACAACCTCCTCTCCGGCGCCGGTTCGTTGAGCCTGGTGGCGCTGGCCGAGGGACGCCTGGACGCGACCGTCCTCTCGAACGTCGCGCTGCCCGGCGCCGGTGTCAGCGTCTTCGCCGAGACCGAGGGCCTCTGCTGCGTGAACCTCGACGGCAACTCCTTCGACCTGTTCGAACTGATCGCCGGCGACGACTCCTCGATCGGGATCGCGTGCACGTCCGGCGTGTGCGTGGTCAACGACGAGTTGGACGCGGCCTTCGAAGTCTCCTCGCGCAACACCGGGACGGTCAACACGTCGTCGGGCACGAACAGCACCTGGTTCGAGTGCTCCGGACAGATCGTCGTCCCCTGACGGAAATCCTCCCACGGGAAAGGACCCGATGAAATCCCCGTACTTCCTCCTGACCCTCCTCGGAGGGATCGTCCTCGGCGGCCTCCTCGTCTACCTCGCGCGACCCTGCGCCACGACCGCCGCGGGTTCCAGACTCGTCGACGGCAGGTACCTGGTCGTCGAGACGGACACCGGGCACTGGATCTACGACATGAGCGGCGAGCAGCCCAAGGCCGCCCTGTCGGAGATCACCCCCGAGGGCCTGAGCGCGATCTGGAAGCTGCAAGGCGACTACCTGCCCGCGTCGCTCTCGGTGGGGGGAGAGCAGCTCCTGAGCGTGCCCTCCACCCGCTACAGCACCGAAACGCGATCCTTCCAGGTGCTGCACAAGTTCTACCGGCTCCAGGACCAGAAGCTCGTGGAGGTTCCGATGGAGAGCGTGCCCGCTCCGAGCGCGAACGCTGCAGCGGGCCCGCGATGAGCCCCCGCCCGGCGGCCCGTCTCGGGGCGTTCCTCTTTGTCCTCCTGCTCCTCGCCCCGGTGCTGCGCGCCGAGGACGCTTCCCCCTCCGTGGAACTCATCGGCGACGCCCCCGCGGTCGTGACCGGCCAGGTCGTGCTGCTGCGCGTCCGCGGCCCGCACCTCGGCGAGGCACGCCTCTACGCCGACGCGGACGGCCGCCTCTCGACGGCCTCGGACCGGGTCACGATCCCCCTGGGCGGACTCGCCGCGAAGGGCGTGGCGACCTGGGACACGACCGGCGTCGCACCGGGGATCTACTGGATCGCGCTCGTCCTACCCGACGGAGACGGGGCGGCGAAGGTCGCCTTCGCCTCCAGGCTCGTCCGCATCCTCGCCTCCCCCGCGGACGGCGCCCAGGGCGCGTCGTCCCCGGCGTCCCCTCCGGGCGAGGGACCGAGCCTCCCAGTGCCCGCACGGCGACGGGACTCGGGGGAGGTGGCCGCGCGGCCCGTCCCGAAGCGGCCGCAGGACGCGGAGCGGGAACGAGTGGCCGGGAAGCCCGGCGAGCCGAAGGTGCACACCACCGCCACCATCTCGCTCGGTGGCGACATCACGAGGACGGGAACGGGGGAGGTCGGTGTGAGCGTCTCCGGCGCCGGGTCCAACGGCGGCAACGGCGTCTCCGTCCCGGGGATCGGATACGGCGGCGACGGGGGCAATGGCGACAGCGGCACCACCGTGAACGACACGGTGGACTTCAACGGGCACACGATCACGACCACGGGACAGGCCGGACACGGCATCTTCGTGCGAAGTCCCGGCGGCGACGGCGGCGACGGCGGGAACGGCGTGGGCGTCGTAGGCGACGGCGGCGACGGTGGCAAGGGAGGCAACGGCGGCTACGCCAAGGTCACGACGATCGACGGCGGGAGCATCAGCACCTCGAACGCCTACGCGGTCGGCATCGCGGTCAACGCGAACGGCGGCACAGGCGGCGACGGCGGCGACGGCAAGGGCATCGGCGGCGTGGGCGGTGACGGCGACCGCGGCGGCAACGGCGGAACGGCCATCGTGGACAACCACGTGGACATCCGGACCTACGGGACGGGTAGCTACGGGATCTTCGCGCAGAGCGGCAGCGGCAACGGCGGGAGCGGCGGCGACGTCGGCGGCCCCTTCCCGAGCGGCGGCGCGGGAAGCGCGAGCGGGAAGGGCGGCTCGGTCACCGTCACCAACCGGTCGGAGGCCACGGTTCATACGAGCGGCGCCCGCGCCCACGCGATCCTGGCGCAATCCATCGGTGGCTTCGGCGGCAGCGGCGGCGACCTCTCCGGCATCTACGCGAGCGGCGGCAACTCGTCGAGTGGCGGGGACGGCGGGACCGTGTCCGTGTACCAGTACGGCACGCTGGTCACGCAAGGCGTCGGCTCGCACGGCATCCTCGCGCAGTCGATCGGCGGCGGCGGGGGCACCGGCGGGAGCGGCGGTGGTCTGGTGGCGTCCGGTTCGTCCGGCTCCGCCGGTGGCAACGGGAGCAGCGTCCGCGCCGAGAACCACGGCTTCATCCAGACGTCGAATTCCGTGTCCCGTGGCATCTACGCGCAGTCGATCGGCGGTAGCGGCGGTGACGGCGGCAGCGGCACCGGGCTCGTCGGCCTGGGCGACACCGGGTCGAACGGCGGTTCCGGCGGTGGCGTCACCGTGGTCAACGCCGGCTCCATCTCCACGCACGGGACGCGCTCCGATGGCATGTTCGCGCAGTCCGTCGGCGGTGGCGGAGGAAGCGGCGGGAGTGCCGGCGGCCTCGTCGGCATCGGTGGTTCCGGGTCCGGCGGTGGGGGGGGCGGATCGATCCACGCGACGCAGAGCGGTTCGATCTCGACCACGGGAAGCCAGGCGAGCGGGCTGTTCCTGCAGTCGATCGGCGGCGGCGGCGGCGAGGGTGCCGACAGCGGCGGCCTCGTCTCGATCGGCGGGGGTGGTTCCTCCGCCGGCAACGGCGGCACCGTCACGGTGGACGGCTCCGGCGGCTCCATCACCACGACGGGGTCCCGGGCCCACGGGATCTTCGCGCAGTCGGTCGGGGGCGGTGGCGGCAGCGGCGGCGCCTCGGGCGGGGCCTTCTCGATGGGCGGGAGCGGCAGCTCCGGCGGGAGCGGCGGCACGGTCAGCGTGACGACCGGATCCACGATCCAGACGGGCGGCAGCGACGCCCGCGGCATCTACGCGCAGTCCGTCGGCGGCGGGGGCGGCGACGGCGCCGGTTCCGGCGGCATCGTCTCGCTGGGCGGGAGCAGTTCGGGCGGCGGCGGCGGCGGCGCGGTCTCGGTGACGTCGAATGGCGCCAGCATCACGACGTCCGGGACGCGGGCCCACGGCATCTTCGCCCAGTCGGTCGGCGGCGGCGGCGGAAGCGGCGGCGGCTCGGGGGGGCTCGTCTCCCTCGGCGGGAGCGGGGGCGGCGGTGGTTCGGGCTCGACCGTGACCATCTCGAACGCATCGGCCATCACCACGACCGGCGTCGGGGCCCGCGGCATCCACGCGCAGAGCGTCGGCGGGGGTGGCGGGGACGGCGCGGGGTCGGGCGGCCTCGTGTCGCTCGGCGGCAGCGGATCCAGCGCGGGCGGCGGCGCCAAGGTGGACGTCACCAACTCCGGCGCCGTCACCACGACGAAGGCCAACGCGCACGCGATCTTCGCGCAGTCGGTGGGCGGCGGCGGCGGCAGCGCCGACGGGTCCGGCGGCGCCGTCTCCCTCGGCGGCAAGAGCGGCAGCGGCGGGAACGGCGGTCTCGTGGTCGTCTCGAACAGCGGCGACCTCGACACGACCGGCAACGAGTCGCGGGGAATCCACGCGCAGTCGATCGGCGGGGGCGGCGGTGACGCCGCCGTCTCGGGCGGCATCGTGTCCCTCGGGGGAGCGAGTTCCGGCGGCGGGAACGGCAGCAACGTCCAGGTCACGAACTCGGGCGACATCGATACGGACGGCGTACGCTCCCACGCGATCTTCGCGCAGTCCGTGGGCGGCGGCGGCGGCAGCGGCGGCGCCTCCGGCGGTCTCGTGTCGATCGGGGGTTCCGGCGGGGTTGGCGGCACGAGCGGTCACGTCACCGTGAACAACTCGGGCGCGATCGCGACGACCGGAACCCAGGCGGTCGGCATCCTCGCGCAGTCGGTTGGGGGGGGCGGCGGCAGCGGCGGCGGCTCCGGTGGGCTGGTGTCGATCGGCGGCAGCGGCACCGGAGGGGGCAACGGCGGCGAGGTGACCGTCGGGAGCGGGAGCAAGGACATCGGCACCCAGGGCGACGACGCCTCGGGCATCCTCGCGCAGTCGGTCGGCGGGGGCGGCGGCAACGGCGGCTCCAGCGTCGGCGTCGGCGTGTTCGCGAGCGTCGCGGTCGGCGGGGGGGCCGCGGGCGGCGGCAACGGGGCTCACGTGGCCGTGACCACGACCGGCGGCGACATCACGACCGAGGGCGACCGCAGCCACGGCATCCACGCCCAGTCCGTGGGCGGTGGCGGCGGCAACGGCGGCGGAACGGTCGCCGCTTCCGTCGGCATCGGCGCGAGCGCCAGCGTCGGCGTCGGCGGCAAGGGCGGCGCGGGCGGCGACGGCGCCACCGTGGACGTGACCAGCGCGAGCGACTTCGCCACGCAGGGCGACGACAGCCACGGCATCCTCGCGCAGTCGGTCGGCGGCGGCGGCGGCTCCGGCGGCTACGCCGTCGCGGGGAGCATCTCCGATCAGGTGAGCATCGCCGTCGGCGTCGGCGGGAGCGGCGGCGTGGGCGGCTCGTCCGACGCCGTGACCGTGGTCCACACGGGGTCCGACCTCTCCACCGAGGGCGATCGCTCCAGCGGGATCGTGGCCCAGAGCATGGGCGGCGGCGGCGGAAACGGCGGGTTCGCCGTCGCGGGCGGCATCTCGGGCACCGCGTCGGTCAACTTCGGGATGGGCGGCGGCGGGGGCGTCGCCGGCAACGCCGGCAGCGCGTCCATCCAGAGCTCGGCGGACGTCGAGACGCTCGGCGACGACGCGCACGGCATCCTGGCGCAGTCCATCGGTGGCGGCGGCGGGAACGGCGGCTTCAGCGTCTCCGCGGGGATCTCCGCCACCGCGTCCATCGGCGCGGCCCTGGGCGGCAAGGCCAATGCCGGCGGCAGCGCGTCCTCGGCCGGCATCGTCCACACGGGCGACGACGTCTCGACCTCGGGCGACCGCGCGTACGGCATCGCAGCGCAGTCCATCGGCGGCGGTGGCGGCACGGGTGGCTTCGCCGTCGGCGCGAACGTCGGGGGCACCGCGGCCGTCTCCTTCGGGATGGGCGGCGGCGGCGGTGCGGGCGGCAACGCTTCGACCGCCTCCGTCTCCACCACGGCCGACATCGCGACCTCCGGCGACAGCGCCCACGGCGTCGTCGCGCAGTCGATCGGAGGCGGCGGTGGGTCCGGCGGCTTCAGCGTGGCCGGTTCGCTCTCCACCACCGCGGCCATCTCGGCATCCCTCGGCGGCTCCGGCAGCGGAGGAGGGAGCGCCGGGAACGTGACCGTCACCCACACCGGCGACGCGATCGACACGGCCGGTACCCGCGCCCACGGCATCCTCGCGCAGTCGATCGGCGGCGGGGGCGGCGACGGCGGTTTCTCGGTCGGGGCGGGTCTCAGCGGCGACGCGGCCGTGAGCTTCGGCATGGGCGGATCGGCCGCGCAGGGCGGGACGGCCGGCACGGTCTCCGTGTCCACGTCGGCCGCCATCGAGACCCTTGGCGACGACGCCTACGGCGTCCTCGCGCAGTCCGTCGGTGGCGGCGGCGGCGCCGGCGGCTTCAGCGTAGCCGGGAACCTCGGCGGCGGCCCGACCATCGCGGCCGGAATCGGTGGGAGCGCGGGCGGCGGCGCGAGCGCGAGCGGCGTCACCGTGACCTCCACCGGCGCCTCGTTGGAGACCCACGGCGACCGCGCGCACGGCATCGTCGCGCAGTCGATCGGCGGCGGGGGCGGCGACGGCGGCTTCAGCGTCGCCGGCAACGTCTCCGGCAGCGTCGCCGTGACGTTCGGCATGGGCGGCAGTGCGGCGACGGGCGGGGCGGCCGGGAACGTGAGTCTCTCCCACGCGGGCACGGTCCGCACCCTCGGCGAGAACGCCCACGGTCTCGTGGCGCAGTCGGTCGGCGGTGGCGGCGGGAACGGCGGCTTCGCCGTCGGCGCGAGCCTCGCCTCCTCGGGCGCCGTTTCGGCGAGTCTCGGCGGGGGCGGTGCGGGCGGCGGCACCGCGGGCGACGTCCAACTCACCAACACGGGATCCGAGGTCCGGACCTTCGGTGACCGCTCCTACGGCCTGCTCGCCCAGAGCCTCGGCGGCGGCGGCGGGGACGGCGGGTTCAGCGTCGGCGCGGGCATCACCGGAAGCGTCGGCGTGAACTTCGGCATGGGCGGGAGCGGCGATCTCGGCGCGGCTTCCGGCGGCGTCACGGTGACGAACGACGCCGTGGTGCGCACGCTCGGACAGGATGCGCACGGCATCGTCGCGCAGTCCCTCGGCGGTGGCGGCGGCTCGGGCGGGTTCGCGGTCGCGGGCGGTCTCTCCAGCGCGGCGGCGGTGAGCGCGGGACTCGGCGGCTCGGGCGCCGGGGGCGGCGACGCGGGTTCCGTGACCGTCACGAACAACGGCGACTACCTCCAGACGACCGGCGACCGCGCCTACGGCCTGCTCGCGCAGAGCGCGGGTGGCGGCGGCGGCGACGGCGGCTTCGCCGTGGGCGCGTCGCTCGGCGGGGACGGCGCCGTCGGCTTCGGTCTGGGCGGTGCTGCGGGCGGCGGGAGCCTGGGCGGTGTGGTCACCGTCACGAACGCGGCGGACGTGGACACCAGCGGGCAGGACGCCCACGGGCTCGTCGCCCAGTCCATCGGAGGCGGAGGCGGCTCGGGCGGGTTCGCCGTCGCCGGCGGCGTGGCCCGCACGGGAGCCGTGAGCGTCGGTCTCGGCGGTACGGCGGGCGGCGGGGGCGACGCGGGGAACGTGACGCTCACGAACGACGCCGACGCCATCACCACCGCGGGCGACCGCGCGTACGGGATCCTCGCCCAGAGTCTGGGCGGCGGGGGCGGGGACGGTGGCTTCAGCGTCGCCGGCGGCATCGCCAAGACCGCGGCCATCTCCGTGGGGATCGGCGGGAGTGGCGGCGCCGGCGGTTCGGCCGGCGCGGTGGGCGTGACCTCCACCTCCGACATCGGCACGGAAGGTCTGCAGGCCCACGCGCTGGTCGCGCAGTCCGTGGGCGGGGGCGGCGGCAGCGGCGGGTTCACCGTGGCGGCCAGCATCTCCACCGGCAACGTGAACGTCGGCCTCGGCGGCGGTGGCGCCGTGGGCGGCGAGGGCGGCGCGGTGACCGTCGGCAACGACGGCGACGCGCTCGTCACCAAGGGCGACCGCGCGTTCGGGATCCTCGCGCAGAGTCTCGGCGGCGGCGGGGGCGACGGGGGCTTCGCCATCGCGGGCGGCGTCTCCAAGTCGGTGACGATCGACTTCGCCATGGGTGGCAGCGGCGCGGGTGGCGCGGACGCCTCCACGGTCGCACTCACGAACGCCGCCGACGTCTGGACGCTCGGGCAGGATGCCCACGGTCTCGTGGCGCAGTCGATCGGCGGCGGTGGCGGTTCGGGCGGCTTCGCCGTCGCGGGCGGCCTGTCCGCGGACGGCGCCGTCCAGGTCGGTCTTGGCGGCAGCGGCGCCATGGGCGGCAGCGGCGGGGGCGTGACGCTTACGAACACCGGCGAGTCCATCGCCACCCAGGGGGACCGCGCGTACGCGATCCTCGCGCAGAGCCTCGGCGGCGGCGGGGGCGACGGGGGCTTCAGCGTCGGCGCCGGCATCGCGAAGACCGGCTCCATCAGCTTCGGCATGGGCGGCAGCGCGGCCGGCGGCGCCACGTCGGGCGCCGTGGACGTCACGAACGCCGCCACGCTCGCCACCGACGGCGAAGCGGCCCACGGTCTCGTGGCGCAGTCGATCGGCGGCGGCGGGGGGACGGGCGGCTTCGCCGTCGCGGGTGCCATCTCCAAGACCGCCTCGATCGCCGCGGGCGTCGGCGGGGGCGGCGGCAGCGGCGGGAACGCCGACACGGTCACGGTCTCCAACACTGGCGCGGCGATCCAGACCCTCGGCAACCGCTCGCACGGACTCCTCGCCCAGAGCGTGGGCGGTGGCGGCGGCGACGGTGGCTTCAGCGTGGGCGCGGGCATCGCGCAGGGCGCGGCCATCGGCGTCGGCGTGGGTGGCGGCGGCGGCGCGGGTGGGGACGCCTCCACCGTCCGCGTCACGACGGGTGCCTCGACGACCACGAGCGGCGACGCGTCGCACGCGATCGTCGCGCAGTCGATCGGGGGCGGCGGCGGCACCGGCGGCTTCGCCGTCGGCGGGTCCATCTCCATCAAGCAGCCATCGATCAGCGTCGGCATCGGTGGGAGCGGCGGCGCGGCGGGCGATGCCGGCAACGTCTCGGTCACGAGCACCGCCGACGACCTCCAGACCTACGGCGACCGGTCCTACGCGATCCTCGCGCAGTCCATCGGCGGTGGCGGCGGCGACGGCGGGTTCTCCGGGACGCTGGCCATCACCGGCGCGAGCGGCAACGCCAAGCCCGCCGCCCAGTTCTCGATGGGCGGCTCCGGCGGGAGCGCCGGCGACGCGGGCGCCCTCGTCCGCGTGGACTCCAGCAGCTCCATCCTCACGCTCGGCGACGGTTCGCACGGCATCCTGGCCGAGTCCGTCGGCGGCGGCGGCGGCTCGGGCGGCATGGCTCTCGGCTTTGCGGCCAGCCTGGGCAAGAGCCCGGCGCTGGGCATGACGCTCGGCGGCGACGGCGACAGCGGCGGCAACGGCGGCGGCGTCCACGTGACGACCACCGGGGACGGCATCATCACGGCGGGCGAGCGCGCCTTCGGCGTCCTCGCCCAGAGCGTGGGCGGCGGCGGCGGCGACGGCGGCATGTCCATCAGCGGCACGCTCGCGACGGGCAGCGGCTACAGCTACGCCCTGGGCGGCGTTCCCGGCCTGGGGATCGGCAGCAACCCGGACAAGGGCGGCAACGGCGGCGACGTGGTCGTGCTGGGTTCGTCCGACATCGACACCTTCGGCGGGTACTCGCACGCCCTGGTCGCCCAGTCGATCGGCGGCGGCGGTGGGACCGGCGGCACGGTCATCACGGCGGCCGTGGGGAACGACAAGGACGCGTTCAACATCGCCCTGGGCAGCGCGAGCCGCGACGGCGCCGCCGCGGGCGATGCGGGAGCCGTCCGGGTCGGCGCGACGGACGACGCCTACTCCGGCGCCGTCCACACGCGCGGCGACCACGCCTACGGCATCCTCGCGCAGTCGATCGGCGGCGGGGGCGGCGACGGCGGATTCGGCGTCTCGGGCGGCCTCTCGACGAGCACCGGCTTCATCCCCGCGATGGGCATCGGAATGGGGGCGAACGGCGGGGCGGGCGGCAGCGCCGGCACGGCCGAGCTCTACGCCTCGGGCAACGCGACGACCGAGGGCGCGGACTCCCACGCGCTCTTCGCGCAATCCGTCGGCGGGGGCGGCGGGTCCGGCGGCTTCGCCATCGCGATCGGCATCGGCGCCAAGAGCGGCGCCAAGGCGGTCGCCTTCAGCATGGGCGGCGACGGCGGGTCCGGCGGCAGCGCCGACGACGTGACGGTTGCCAGCACGGGCGACGTGACGACCGCGGGGATCCACAGCAACGGCGTCTTCGCGCAGTCCGTGGGCGGCGGGGGCGGCGACGGCGGGTTCAGCATCTCGGGGGCCTTCGCCGGCGACAAGACGGCCTCGGTGAGCCTGGGCGGCGCGGGCGGCGCCGCGGGATCCTCGGGCGACGTGGCCGTCACCAGCGGCGGCAACATCCTGACGACCGGCGAGCTCTCGCACGGCCTCGTCGCGCAGTCGGTCGGCGGTGGCGGCGGGGACGGCGGCTTCAGCTTCACGGCGAACGGCACCATCGCGGAGAACGGCGGGCACGGCCTGGGCTTCTCGCTGGGGGGTGCCGGCGGCGGCGGCGGCGATGCCGGCACGGTCGAGGTCACGAGCGACAGCGAGATCTGGACCACCGCCAAGGGCTCCTACGCCCTCATGGCGCAGTCCGTCGGCGGTGGCGGCGGGAGCGGCGGATTCAGCGGCGCCGTCCGCGGCGGCTTCGGCGAGGGCGCGTCCCTCTCCGTCGCGGTCGGCGGCAAGGGCGCCACCCCCGGCGACGGCGGCGACGTGACCGTCGCGAGCAGCGGGATGCTCGTCACCGAGGGAGAGGCTGCGGTCGGCCTCTTCGCCCAGTCGGTCGGCGGCGGTGGCGGCGACGGCGGCGGGAGCCTGGCGGCGGCGATCGGTACCGGCGACAAGGACATCGACGTCGGCGTGGCGATCGGCGGCGAGGGCGCGGCGGGTGGGACCGCCGGCGCCGTGAGCGTCACGAACGGCGGCCTGATCGACACGTCCGGCGACAAGTCCCACGCCCTCCTCGCCCAATCGGTGGGCGGCGGCGGCGGCAACGGTGGCTTCGCCATCTCCGGCACGCTCGGCTCGGGCCAGAACAGCAAGCAGCTATCCGTGAGCCTGGGCGGCTCCGGCGGTGACGGCGGAGGGGCCGGTGCGGTCTCCGTGGACAACTCCGGCGACATCGTGACGCGGGCCGGTTTCGCCGGCTTCGCCGCGCCGGACGACCCGCCGCCGCCCTCGAACCTCATCCAGACGATCGACCACGGCGCGATGGGCATCGTGGCGCAGTCGATCGGAGGCGGCGGCGGCAACGGCGGCTGGACGTTCTCCGGCGCCTTCGGCGGTACGGCCTCGAAGAACCTCTCCGTCGGCGTCGGCGGCTCCGGCGGCATGGGCGGGGAGGCCGGTGCGGTGGACGTGTCGAACAGCGGCACGGTCGTGACGAACGGCGAGACGGCGCACGCGATCCTCGCGCAGTCCATCGGGGGCGGCGGCGGCAACGGGGGCGCCGCGATCGGTGCAGGCGCCGGCTTCGGCGGCGAGAAGGGCACCTGGAACGTCAACGCCACCGTCGCCATCGGCGGCAGCGGCGGAAACGGCAACACGGCCGGCGACGTCTCCGTGGACAACTCCGGGCAGATCGCCACGATGGGCGTGGACGCGAGCGGCATCTACGCGCAGTCGGTCGGCGGCGGCGGCGGTACGGGCGGCGAGAGCTTCGTGGCCACGGTGGCCCTCGGCGCGGCGAACACCGGGCGGACGCTCAACACGAACATCTCCGTCGGCGGTCAGGGCGGCACGGGCGCCCTCGCCGGCGAGGTGGACGTCACCAACAGCGGGCGCGTCGACACCTTCGGGGACCGTTCGCACGCCATCGTCGCCCAGTCGATCGGCGGTGGCGGCGGCGATGGCGGGCGGTCCCGCGGCATGTCGCTGGCGATCGGGGCCGGCGGCGGCAAGGCCGAGAAGGACGAGAACATCGGCGCGAACTGGCAGGTGAAGATCAACGTCGGCGGAAACGGCGGCACGGGCAACCACGGCGCCGCCGTGAACGTGACGAACTCCGGCGACCTCGTCACGCGCGGCACGATGGCGCGCGGCATCAGCGCGCAGTCGATCGGCGGCGGCGGCGGCAGCGGCGGCGAGGGCGCCAACGCGACCCAGACGGAGGCCGACTATGCCATCCTCGCCGCGGGGGTGATCGCCGGCGAGGGCGGCAAGGCGGGCGGCAGCCCGGGCAAGACGACGTTGCCCGCCGTGCTGCGCGACGTCGCCTTCACGGTCGGCGGCGACGCGGGCGCAAGCGGCGACGGCGGCGACGTGACCGTGGACAACTCCGGCAACGTCGAGACGCAAGGCCTGGGGGCGATCGCGGTGTTCGCCCAGTCGGTGGGCGGCGGCGGCGGCATCGCCCAGGGATTCAACGAGGACGTGGCCGCCGGCGGCAAGGCGGTCGAGGGCGCCACCGGGAAGTTCGCCATCTCCGGCGCGGGCGGCGCGGCCGGAAACGGCGGCGCCGTGGTGGTGGACCACACGGGGAACATCCTCACGCACGGCGACGAGGCGCACGGCATCTTCGCGCAGTCCATCGGCGGCGGCGGCGGCGTGGCCGGGAACGTCGACCGTGGCGTTCCGGAGGGGTCCGACACGCTCGGCGACTGGAACGTCGTCAAGAACCTCGGCATCGGGCTCGCCTTCGGACGCGCCGGCGGGAACGGCGGCGACGGCGGCGACGTGACCGTCACGAGCGCCGGTCTGATCACGACCACCGGGAACGACAACTTCGGCATCCTCGCGCAGTCCGTGGGCGGGGGCGGCGGGGTGGCCGGCGGGCTGGGCAACTTCGACTCGCCGTACCTGCTGTCCTTCGTCGGGGGCGTCGGCGGCCAGGGCTCCGGCGGCGAAGTCGTCGTGGACCACACGGGCACGATCGTGTCGAGCGGAATCGACGCGCACGGGATCTTCGCCCAGAGCGTGGGCGGGACCGCCGACGCGTCCGGCAACGGCGGCACGGGTGGCGACGTCACGGTGACCGTACACGGCGGCATGATCATCGGGAACGGCATCAACTCGACGGGCATCACCGCTCAGAGCGTGGGCCTCGCGGGGAACGGCGACATCACGGTCACCGTCGACGCGGACAGCCTCGTGCAGGGCGGCACCGGCGACAGCGCCAGCATCCGCATGCTCGACGGCGCGGACAACAACGTCGTCAACTACGGCGTCGTCACGACCCTGAACGGCGCCGCGGGGAACGCGATCTCCGGGACGACGGGCAACGACGACGTCTTCAACGACGGCATCGTGATCGGCTCCGTGGAACTCGGCGGCGGCACGAACAGCTTCACGAACACGGAGGTCGCGATCTTCGAGTCGCTGGACGGCGTCGTCCTCGGCGGCTCCGGGGTCGGGAACGCGCTCACGAATCGCGGCGTGCTCTCGCCCGGCGGCACGAACCGCGTCTACACGACCGACCTCACCGGCGACTTCGACCAGTCGACCGACGGGACCATGGTCGTCAACGTGGACCGCGGGGCGGGATCTGCGATCTCGACGTTCAGCCGGGGATCGAACGTCCCCCTGAACGTGGACGGGCTCGTGACGGACAAGCTCGTCGTCACGGGCATGGCGCACGTGGACGGCGTCGTCCAACTCCTCGTCGAGGACATGGCGATTCCGCGCGCCGGCGACGCCTACCCCATCCTGCTCGTGCCGGGTGGGGTGACGGGGACCTTCGACGACCTGCTCGGCGACCCGTACAAGGGCAACTACGCCATCGAGCTGGGCCTCGACTACCGCAATGACGGCGTCTACCTGGTCACGATGCAGGACAGCTACGTCCCGTTCGCGTTGACACCCAACCAGATCTCGGCGGCGAGGGCGCTCGATTCGACCGACGGCGATCCGCGCAACCAGGACCTGCGCGACTACCTGAACCAGATCCCCGGACCGCTGCTTCGCCGGCAGTTCGACCGCGTGGCGCCCGAGGAGATCGGTTCCTTCTTCGACGGGACGTCCGAGACCGTGCACATGAGCGCGCGGGCCCTGTGGAAGCGGATGGACGACGCCCGGCTCCAGAAGACCACCTGTTTCGGCTCGTCGCGCCGGTGCTGGAGTGCCTGGGCCGACGGCTCGGGGCGCCTGTTCGAGGTGGACGGCGACGCGAACGCCTCGGGATACGTGCTCCGCCTGGGCAACTTCACCGTCGGGGCGGACCGGGCCGTGTCCAACGACCTGATCGTGGGCGGCGCGCTCGGCTACTCCCACGGCGACGGCGACCTCGTCGAGGGCGGCGAGATGACGATCGACAGCGCGCGGTTGACCGGCTACGCCACGTGGTTCCAGGGCGGCTGGTACGCCGACACGGCGCTCGGTCTCGGCGTGAACTTCTACGGCTCCGACCGGCAGGCGGTCGACGGCATCGCCAAGGGATCGACCGAGGGCTACGAGGCCGACGGCTTCCTCCGCGTGGGCTACGACGTCACCCCTGGGCGCTGGATCCTCGGCCCGAGCGCGGGCCTCGAGTACTCCTTCCTCCACGTGGACGGGTACACGGAGAGCGGTTCGCTGTCGCCCCTGGAAATCGACGCGCAAGACCACCACGCGCTCTACGGCTCGGTGGGGGCGCGCATCGCCTACCAGGGGCGCATCGGACGTACGTCGGTGCGCCCGGAGGTCCGAGGCGAGTACCTCCACGGGTTCCTGCAGGGCGAGCGGTACATCGACGCGTCCTTCGCCTCCGGCGCGGGCGACTCGTTCCGCGTGACGACCGCGCCGATCGGCGACGACATCTTCTCCGTCACGGCCGGCGCCACCTTCACCCTCGGGAAGAAGTGGCACGGGCACGTCTTCTACAACGGCCAGTTCGCCTCGGAGAACACCGCGCACAGCTTCGGCGCGGGCCTCGGCATCGACTTCTGATCAGTTCCAGGAGGGGTCCGGCGGCTCGTCGGCCAACGCCGAGAACGGGCCGCCCATCGCCCTCAGCGCCCGGCGCCAGACCGTCCGGGGTTCGGGGTCGAAGACGAGGTCGGGCGTGGCCGTGCTCACGATCCAACTGCCCTCGGCCAGCTCCTGGTCGAGCTGGCCCTCGCCCCAGCCGCTGTAGCCCAGGACGAAGCGGACGACGTCCGCTCCCCCCTCCCGCGCATCGAGCGCGGCCCGGACCACGGTCGGATCGCCTCCGAGGTGGACGTCGCCCAGGATCGCCAGCGACCCCGGGATGCCCGGCCCGAGGCGGTGGACGACCTGCAGCGCCTCCTGCTGGACCGGCCCACCGAGCCAGATCCTGTCGTCGCGGCCCTGGAGCAGGAGGTGGTCGCTACCGAGGTCCGCGACGGTGACGGTGCCCGGGCGGTTCACGATCAGGCCGTGGGTGCCCTCCGGCCCGTGGGCGCAGAGCAGCACGACGGCGTGCATGAAGTTCGGATCGAGCAGCCGCGGGGACGCGATGAGAAGCGTCCCCGCGGCGGGCAAGGCGGGTTCGAGGGGGAGCGAGCCGGCCACCGTCGTGGGATCAGAGCTTCTTGTACTCGAGGAGCAGCATCTCGACCTTCACCTGCCCGTCCTCGTAGGAGCGGCTCCGGAGGGGGAACGCGAGGTCCGGGTTGACGACGAGCTCGGCCACCCGCTGCATCTCCTCTCCCTGCTTCATGTAGAGCTGGCAGACGAAGCCCTCGACGCCGGCGACGGTCTCCTTGCCGGTCACCTCCGCGCGACCCGCGCCGAAGAAGCTCATCTTCTCGCCGACGCTCAAGTCCATCTGGCCGAGCATGCCGGCGAAGAGCGGGCTGCCCGCCATCAGGGTCGGCGCGAGCGCGAGGACCGGCGACATGCCGAAGACCGCGCTGCTCTCGACCTCGTCCTGCGGCATGACGCGCTCGATCGTGGTGGTGACGCGCCACTGGGGCCGGCCGTCCTCGGCGTTTCCGGCCGCGGGCCGGACGTCGAAGGAATAGAGGATCGGTTGCGACGCTTCGTCGTCGGGTTGGGTGATCCGGAACTTGTAGGTTGCCGCCCCCTGGAACTTGTACGGCTCCCAACTCCTGGCGACGGCCACGGCCCCCGACGCCACGACGACGACGGCGGCCGCGAGGGCCCAGACGGTACGCTTCGACATGGAGGTCTCTCCCTGGTTCACGCGGCGGGGGCGGCGCGATGGAAGGGTCTAGTTAGGCACCCTCCCGACCGATCCCGGGCGCGCGGTCAGACCGCATTATTCCCCGACGGGCACGGCGTCGATAGGGGGGGCGCGTCCCGGAGGTCCCGATGGCCCGCTCCCTGCCCCCCGCGGCCCCCGCCCGCCTCGACGCGGTCGACCTCCTGTACCGGAAGCTCCCTCGCGCCGTGGGCATCTCGTTGGCCGTGGCGACGCTCCTGGCTGTGGCCCTGTTCGAGGTGGCGCCGCTCGGCAACCTCCTGGTCTGGTACGTCGGAATCGTCGTCGTCTACCTCGGCCGCGCGGCGCTCGCCAACCTCTACCGGCGCTTGTCCCCGCCGAAGGAGGAAGCCGCCCGGTGGGAGCGCATCTTCTTCCTGGGGGCGCTCCTCGCCGCGTTGGCTTGGGGCTCCGCGGCGTGGTTGATCTTCCCCGCCCAGGCACCGATGCACCAGATGCTGCTCTCGATCGTGCTGGCCGGCGTCGCGTGCGGGGGGATCGGCACGCTCGCCGCCTCCTGGCCGGTCGTCGCGACCTTCGTGGTGGCCATGCTCGTGCCGCTCCTGCTCCGCTTCTGGACAGTGGACGACCCGGCCGGGCCGGAACTCGCGGGGATGATCGTCCTCTACATCGTCACGATCCTCCTCAGCGCCCGCGAACAGAACCGGAGCATCCTCAGCGTCCTCGCGCTTCGGTACCGCATCCGCGAGCAGCAACGCGAGCTCCACCGTTCCGGGGAGCGGTATCGATTCCTGATCGAGAACACGCCCATCGGGATCTTCCGGGCCTCGGCCCAGGACGGGTTCCCGCTCCGCACCATCAACCCGGCGCTCGTTCGGCAGCTGGGGCTGGGCGCGCACAGCTTCCCGCGGGGAGCCTCGCTGCAGGGGATCTTCTCCAACGAGGACGACTTCGTGGACTTCTGCGAGCGCCTCTACCTCCAGGGCCAGGTTTCGGGCGTGCTCGTCCGCCTCGGCGGTGACGACGACGCTCCGCGGTGGGGGGCCCTGAGCTGCCGCCTGCTCCGGAACGAGGACGGCGCCGTACGCGACCTCGCCGGGACGATCGAGGACGTGAGCGAGCGCAAGGTCGCCGAGGAGGCCCTGCGCGCGGCGAAGGGCGAGGCCGAGAAGGCGAACGCGCGCCTCAAGCGGGCCATCCGCGAGGCGCACCGGCTGACGCGGGAGGCCGAAGCCGCCAACGTCGCCAAGAGCGCATTCCTGGCGAACATGAGCCACGAGATCCGCACGCCTCTGAACGGCGTGATCGGCATGACGGGACTGCTCGCGGACACCGAGCTGGACGACGAACAGCAGGAGTACGTGGAGACCGCCCGCAAGAGCGGGGAAGCGCTCCTCGGCCTGATCAACGACATCCTGGACTTCTCCAAGATCGAGGCCGGCCATCTGGAGCTCGAACCATTGGACTTCGACCTCCGGGCCCTCCTGGAGGACGTGGCCGACATCGTCGCGTGGCAGGCTCACGAGAAGCGCCTCGAGGTCGCCTGTCTGGTCTCCCCCGAGGTGCCGTCCCAGGTGCGGGGCGACGTGGGGAGGCTCCGTCAGATCCTGATGAACCTCCTCAGCAACGCGGTGAAGTTCACGGAGAAGGGGGAGATCGTCATGGAGGTGACGGCGCGGGAGGGCGCCGGCGGCACGCTCGACGTGCACTTCGAGGTCCGCGACACGGGGATCGGCATCCCCGAGCAGGGGGTGGAGGAGCTCTACCATCCGTTCTGCCAGGCGGACGCCTCCACCTCCCGCCGATACGGCGGCACGGGTCTCGGCCTCGCCATCTCCAAGCAACTCGTCGAACGGATGGGCGGCATCCTGGATGCCGAGCGGCGCGAGACCGGCGGCTCGGTGTTCTGGTTCACCGTCCGACTGGAGCGTCAGTCGGCGGCCTACGGCCGGAATCCTCTACGGGATTCCATGGCCACGGGCTTCTACCCGGGCGTTCGTGTGCTCGGCGTGGACGACAACGAGACGAACCGCCGCGTGCTCGAGGGGATGCTCCGTCGGCTGGGCTGCGACGTGGATACCGTCGATGGCGGGACGCAGGCCTTCGTGCGGCTCCGCGAGGCGGCCGACGAGGGCCGCCCCTACCGGGTGGCCATTCTCGACATGCACATGCCCGACGCGGACGGCCTGGAACTGGGACGACGCCTCAAGGCGGACCCCGGCCTCCGGGCGACGGCCCTGCTGCTCCTCACTTCGATGGGGGCCGCCGTGGACGAGGAGGAGCGCCGAGCGGCGGGGTTCCTCGGGTCCTTCACCAAGCCCGTTCGCCGTTCCCAACTCGTGGAGTGCCTGGAGCTCGGCCTCCGTGGGGAAGCCGCCGCGCAGCCCGCCCCACCTCCCGGCAGGGCCGCGGCCACCCCCGCGCGCCGGATCCGCATCCTGTTGGCCGAGGACAACGTGGTGAACCAGCGGGTGGCCGTGTCGATGCTGAAGAGGCTCGGCTACCGGGCGGACCCCGTCGCAAACGGTCAGGAGGCCATCCGGGCGCTCGCGACCGTGCCCTACGACCTCGTGTTCATGGACGTCCAGATGCCGGAGATGGACGGCCTGGAAGCCACGCGGCGGATCCGCGCGCCGGACTCCACGGTGAAGAACCGCGAGATCCCCATCGTCGCGATGACCGCCCACGCCCTGAAGGGCGACCGCGAGATGTGCCTCGACGCCGGGATGTGCGACTACGTCACCAAGCCGGTGTCCCGGGGGCGTCTGGCGGAGGTGATCGAGCGCTGGACCTCGACCCCGGCCGCCTCCTGAATCGGCCGTATCTTGTGCCGGTGCCTCCGCGTTCGATGAGACTTGCGCTCCCGCTCCTGGGCCTGGGGCTCCTGCTCGGCCTGGTCCCGGTCGGCGCCCGGGCCGACGAGGATGAAGACCTCCCGCAGGACGTGCCCGTCGAGGTCCACGCCACGGTCGACGACAGCGAGGTCGCGACCCTCGGGCGCTGGAACCTGCACCTCGCCTTCGACGTGCTCGAGGACGTGGGCCGTCCGTACCGGATCGATCTACAGTTGCGCTACCGCGGCACGACGCTCGTCGATCTCGGGCACGCGCCCGAACCCCCGACGCCCCAGTGGAAGAAGGGGGCGCGGGTCGCCTACGACGTGCCGGTCCCGGTGCCGGCGGAGACGGGGCTCGAGCCCGGCGCGCACCTCGACCTGACCCTGGCGTTCTACGACCCGGCTCGCGAGGCGCAGGTGGCCCCGCGCGTCGCCACGGAGCTCTGGGGACGCGAAGTCCCCCTGGCCCGGCTCGACCTGCCGGCGGCGCCCGAGGCGGACGACCCCGCGCACGTGGAGAGGGTCGTCGCCGCCGCGCGCACCCTCGCCGAGGGGGGGCGCAAGGCCGACGCCTGGACGGCGCTGGAGGTCGGTCTGCGGCGGGCCCAGGATGACGTCACCAAGCACGCCTACCGGGACGCCCTGCTGGCGCTGGCGCCGTACGAACCCGCGCCTCCTTCCATCATCGAGCGGCAGATCGTCAAGGCGCGCATCGCGGAGGAGCGGCGGCGCTACCTCCGGCTGATGTCCAGCCGGTACTACCGGGAGAAGAAGCTCTACGCGGCCCTCCGCCTCCTGGAGGAGGTGGGAGGGACCCTGGAAGAGGACGTGGACGCCGCCGTCATCGGCGCCCTCGACGAGGCGAAGCGCACCGAACGCGACATCATCGAGATCGAGCGCCGGATCCTCGCCACGGGCAGCGAGGAGGACGAGGCGGCCGCCAGGGAAGCCATCGACCGCTACCATGCCACGGAGCGCCTCTTCCACCAGGCCGAGGCGTGGCTGAAGAAGGGCCTCTACGCGAGGGCTCGGAGCGCGTTCCGCACCATCAGTACGGCCGGCAAGGGCGACCTGAGCGCGCGCGCACGGGAACGGCTGGACGCCACCGAGCGGGCCTGGCTGGACGACACGCCCGCGGGCGAAGCGCGGCTCGTCGAGGAGGCGAAGCACAACCCGGCCTTCGAGCGACTCGCCACGACGGCTTCCCAGCGGTTCCTCTTCATCGGTCCCCGGAAGCTCGTCGAGGGGATCCCCCCCGAGTCCCGCCTACGGTTCGACCTGGCCTACGTCTTCCTCACGGACCTGTTCGGACGCCGGCCCAATCCCGGCGGCGACCGCATCACGGTCTACTTCAAGGAGCTGTGGGACTTCGGTGGCGGCCAGGGCGGCGGCAAGCGGATCGACATCGGGCGCGCCGACGCCGACCAGGTCGGCTACCGCGTCGATACCGGGCTGCTCTACCACGAGCTGACGCACTGCGTGGACGACACCACGCCGATCTACCAGGGGTACCGCGAGGGCCTCGCGGACTTCGGCGCCGTCTACGCGTTCGAGGCCCTCGGCCAGAAGGAAGGCCAGTACCAGAAGCTGCGGCAGAGTCTCGACGCCTTCCAGCACGACTACGTGGAACGGGACATCCCGTACTGGCGCATCCAGAACTACGCCGTGAGCGCGGGGTTCTTCCTCCACTTCGTGGACGCCTACTCCAAGACGGCGGACGGCCACGATTGGAAGCCCTACCGTCGCTTCTTCCGCGAGTATCGTGCCGCCCCCGTCCGGGACGCGCGCGAGCCATGCCTCGTGCGCGCACTCGCCTACTACCTGGTCCGTGCATTCGGGCCGCCGGCCTTCGACGACCTCATGCGCTATCGCCTTCCGCTCGTCGAGAGCGACCGGAAGGTCGTCGGCAAGGAGGTGGAGGCCTTCGCCCACGGCGAGCATCGTGTGCCTTTCATGGGCGATGCCTTCGCGGCCCACCCGAACTCGCCCATCCCCCGCGACCTGAGGATGCGCGAGGCCGTCCAGTGCATGCAGCGGCAGGATGCCGCGGGCGCCCGCGAGCACGTCACGAAGGGCCTCGGCGTGATCGTCGACTGGTGGGTCGCTGGCCCGTTCGCGGAACGGGGCAGCGACCCCCGCGCCTACGTGTTCCCGCCCGAGTACGAGATCGACTTCGAGAAGAGCTACCCGAACGGCCTGAACACCTGCAAGTGGTGGAAGGTCGCCCCGGAAGGCGTCGTCTCGGTGAGTCCGCTCGGCTGGGTCTCGTTCAACTTCAGCTACATGGACCACACCGCCACGTACGCCCTCACGCACGTCACGGTCCCCGAGGATCAGACGGTCCACGTCCACGTTCGCGCCGACGACGACCTCGCCCTGTTCGTCAACGATCGCCGCGTGGCCGACTACGTCGCTCGCCCCGACACGAGCAGCCACACGGTGTGGTGGCGCGGCCTGGCGGCGATGGCCCCCGACGCCCAGCGATTCGAGGTCCGTCTCCACGCCGGGCGGAACAAGATCCTTCTCAAGGTGAGGAACCGCTTCGGACGCGCCGGATTCGTGCTCGGTCTCTCGCGGCCGGACGGCACGTCGATCCCGGGGCTCCGCGTGGACATGGACCCGCCGGATCCCACGCCGCCCCGACCCTCCGTCTCCTGGCACGACGTCGTCGATCACTCGTTCCGGACGAAGTCGTACGGGCGGAAGCTCGAAGGGACGGTCGGCACGTGGAAGGTCGAGCACAAGCTCCTCGTGGGCCGGTCCACCGACAAGGGGGTGCCCTGGCGCAAGTACACGGTGCGGCCCGGTTTTCCGAAGGACTCGCCCTCGAACCTCTTCTGGTTCCGTGACAAGTACACGGAGAACCTCGACGACTTCCGCCTGCGGCTGGACCTCGCGGTCTCGAAGGCCCGGCCTCCGAAGCTCGTCGTCGCCTTCGAGGGCGAGGGTGGGGATGACGTGCTGGGGGGGTGGGCCCTGATCCTCGAACCGCGCAAGGACGGCAAGGTCCGGGCCCGCCTGGAGCGGTACGAGATGCTGCTCTACCTCTCGCCGGACGTGGCGCTGCCCGAGCCGGACGACGACGCGCCGCTCCCGCTCGTACTCACCCTCCACGACGACCGGCTCGACGTGCACCTGGGCGACGCCACCGTGCTCGAGGGCGTGTCCATCCGGCGAATCCCCGGGCGCCACCGCATCGGCGTGGCGACCTGGGGCCCACAACCGGGCCTCGCAGGGTTCGAGTTGGAGAAGCCGAAGTAGGCCGGATCCCGGATCACCGGGGAGCGGAGATGAGAACCTTCGTGGAGTCGTCGAGATCCTCGGGGTCGTCGTCCATGGCCAGCGGTTCGTGGCACAGCGTGCAACTCTGGCTGAGGCTGTGCCCCTCGGTGTCCTTGTGCGTGGGGCCGTGGCAACGCCAGCAGCCGTGCCGTTCCGGCGTCTCGCTCTGGTGGCCGATGTTCGTGGGGTAGGTCCCCCAGGTCACGCCGCGATCCGGGTAGATGTTGTAGAGCCAGATGTCGGCGAGCGCGCTCCCTGCCTTGTCGAGCGCGGCCGCATCCGGCATCGAGTCCGGATGCTTCTCCCGGTAGGCCGCTTCGAGGTCGGCCCGGAAGCGCGTGTGGGCGTCCGCGCGCGACAAGTCGCCGCGGGCGAGCAGAGGCTCCGCCACCTCGCACAAGTAGGGGACGCTCCGGTCCAACCGGCCGTCGCCGAAGGCTCGATCCAACGCGTCCGCCGGGGTCTGGTCGAAGATGTGCGTGGGACGGTTGTGGCAGTCGATGCAGTCCATGATCCGCGTCTCGACGACCGGGAGCGCCTTCTCGCCCTCCTTCGTGACGCGGTCGTAGACCTTGATCACCTTCCCCTTCTCGTAGACCGTGATCTTGCCGATCACCTCGCGCTTCTCGTCGAGGGCCTCGTAGCGAACCTCGTGGTCACGGCTCACGTGCCAGTGGATCCCCTCGTACTTGCCCGTGGCCTCGTCGTAGCCGCCGACGTTGAGGACGAGCACGCTCACGGTGAGGCTGTTGTCCTTGTCCGTATCGATGTGCGTGTCGCTGACGATCTTCTTGCCGTGGAACTTGTCGGGCCAGTGGCAGTGTTCGCACGTGTCGCGCGAGGGACGCAGGGTATGCACGGGGGTCGGAACGGGCCGCTGGTAGGTGTTCCACCACGTCTTCCAGACCTGGCGAAGCCCGTCGATCTTCGACTTCACCGCGAAGGAGGCGCCGGGACCGATGTGGCAATCGACGCAGGCGACCCGGGCGTGCGGCGACGCCACGTAGGTGTCGTACTCGGGCTCCATCACGCTGTGGCAGGCGGTCCCGCAGAAGCCCGGCGAGTCCATGTAGGCCTTCGCGTTGTGTCCGACCAGGGCGATGATCAGGACGTTGACCACCGTGAGCCCGAGGATCACGCCGACCTTGCGGCGACCGTGGCGCGTCTGGAACACCGCGGCCACCGCCTCGCCGAGCGTGGCGTACCTCTTGGCATCGGGCCGCCGCTTGTGGTCGATCCACACGCCGAGGGGAATCATGAGGAGCCCGAGTACGAAGAGGGCGGGCAGAGCGAAGAGCATGGCACCGGCGGTGTAGATGTTCTTGCCCGACCCGGCCCATCCTGTCAGCAACAGGAAGATGATCGTCAGGGCGGACACCGTCGTGAGGATGGCCCCGAGGGCCGATACCCAGTTTCCCCAGAGGTTGGGGACCCATGCTCCCAGTCGTTTCATGTGGTTCGTTCCTCGCCCCGGTCGTCGAAGGCTAGTGGGAGCAGGTGACCGGGCCAAAGGATGACGGGGTCCCGGCTGCCTGCCGCGCCGGCGAAAGCGTAGCGCCACGCCCGCACGGTCGAGGGCGCCCGGTGCGTGGCGTCGTGGATGCTCCGCGCCACCATCGATGATGCGACCGGGGCCACGCCCGACCGGATCCCGTGCGACGGCGCGGAGACCGTGACCATCGTACGCATCGAGAGTCCCCCTGTGTCGCCATCCCCTCGGCGCGCACAACGCTCCTCTCGGGCCGCCCCGTCCGACGCTTGCCCGCGCGTCGAGCCGCGCGCGTGCGGACCCCCAACGGCGATCCCTCGCGGCTCTTCGCGAAGGGTCCGCCGCCACGAGGCGCGGGCCGGGGGCGCGCCCCGCCCGGGTGACGCACACCGCCCTCTCCCGGCCGAGCGGAGCTTCGATGCCGGCGAAGACCGGCTCCCGGTCCATCCGCGCGAGCAGCGCGAGCCGCGCCCGCCCCACCGGCCCCCTCCGGGGGCGAACGCCCCAAGGACGATCCGGTCCTCCGGCCTTGGGCCGTGCTCCTCCACGCCCTGCCGCGCCGGCGCGGCCTGACACACCCCGGCGTCGACGAGCTCCGGGTCCTGGGGCGCGGCGCAGCTCTCGATCCGGTCCCCGGAGCCGCAAGACTTCTCGCGGCGCCCCCGCGCCGCCCGGGCGGGTTCGGCGAGGCTCCCCTTGCCGTCGACGTCGAGCCGGCGCTGCAATCCCCAGCGCGATCGGAGAGCCGACGCCGGCACCGGCCCGGCCGTCGTCGGCGCTCCCCGATGGTCTCCGTACCGGACGAGGCGGCGTTCGTGCACGTCGGGGAAGGAGAAGGCGACGCCCGCCCCGCGCCGGCCGATCTCGCCGCGTCGGGAGGACGGCGGGAGGGGTCGGCGGACCTTTTCGCGGGTGAAGCCCTCGGTGAGGGGAGGGCGTCGAAGCTCCGGCGGACCGGCCTGATGGTGGACAGGGGGCGTCCTCCAGGCGGGGAACTTCGTAGTGTCTCCGCAAGAACCAGGTGCGAACAGAGCGTCAGCCCGCCGGAGCCCGAAGAGGAGGGTCTTGGGGAGTGGGGGCCCGCCGCGGGCGACGACGCCCCAACGGTCCCTCGCGCGTTCCGCGCGTCTGCGCCCCCCGACGAACGGACGTCGCGGCGGCGACGCGCCCTTCCCGCCGGTCCCGCTCCGCGCCTTGCGGCCGCCCCCTACTCCTCCGTGCCGAAGCTGGAGAAGGCGTGCTCGATCACGCGGGCCGCGGGGTGGACGAGGAGGCCGTCGAGGATCTTCTCCACGACCTCCTCGGCGTGGGCCGCGCTGCCGCTGACCGCGGCGAAGCCGAGGACGGCGATCCGGTGGACGTCGTTCTCGCCCGTCTCCGCCGCCGCGACGTGGAACCGGCTGCGGGCGCGATCGAGGATGCTCCGTACGACCTGGCGCTTGTCCTTGAGCGACCGGGCGCCCGGCAGGTGGAGGCGTACCTCCAGGGTGGCGACGTGCATGCCGCCGAGACTACCGCCGGATGAAGCGGGGCTTCTCCAGAGGACCGTCGTGGTCCGGGCGGCGGAGCACCGCGTTCTCGCGCTCCTTGAGAGGCACCTTGTCCCCGGCCACGAAGTAGCCGTTCCGACCATGCCGCTTGCGGATCAGGAGCGCGTGGTCCGCGTCCTGGATCATCGCGCCGAAGTCGACCAGCCGGTCGGGCGTGTCGTTGGGGTTGCGGACGGTGACGCCGATCGAACAGGTGAGGGCGTTCAGGCCGGGGGCGACCACATGCCAGTCGTGCTTGCGGAATTCCCGGACGATCCGCTGGGCGAGATCCTCGGCGTGCTGGCGGTCGGCTCCGACCGTCGCGACCGCGAATTCCTCGCCCCCGAGCCGGCAGACGTGGTCGAGCGGCCCGGCTACCTCCCGGAGGATCCGGGCGGCGTGCACCAGGGCCAGGTCTCCGACCTTGTGGTCGAAGCGGTCGTTGACGAGCTTGAAGTGGTCGAGGTCGATGACCAGCATGCCGATCGACCAGTCCCACTGGCTGACCCGCTCCGCCTCCAAGCGCAGTTTCTGCATGAATCCGCGACGGTTGGGCAGGGCGGTCAGGGGATCGAGGAGCGCCACGGATTCCGCGTGATCCACGCGCGCCTTCATGCCCTCCGCCAGCCGCGTGGCGATGATGGTCCCCAGCCAGAAGAAGCCCACGTGGATCACCAGGGTGCAGACCGCGTCGGGCTTCAGCGCCGGGCCCTGCTGCAGCACCTTCTTCAGCTCATCGAGCCCGCCCGCCAGCATGCCGTAGGTGCTGCCGTGATAGAGCCACGCCGAGACGCAGTAGGTCGCGGAGGCGATGGCGGTCAGGGTGATCGCGTGATTGGCCTTGAGCACCAGGGCCGCGAAGACACACGTCGTGATCAAGAGCATCACGTACGGGCTCGCCAGTCCGCCCGTCTCCGCGCACAGCAGGACGACCAGCAGCATGATGAAGCCGAACAGGACCCCCCAGGGCTTCCGCTGGCCGGGCATCTCCGTCTGGCCGCCTGCACCGCCGTACCACGACAGCACGATGACCGCGCCGTACAGCGCGAGGAGGGGCCCGGACACGATCGCGTCGGCGCCGTAGGCGAACTTCAGGAAGAGCTGGAGGGCGAGCACCACCAGCACCGTGCCCTGGACGATCCGGAAGTAGAGCCGGAGCACGCCGCGCTGCGAGGTGGGGAGGGACTGGGACCGGCTTGTAGACATGGGCTCGCCGCGACGGGGGACAAGCTCCCGGGCACTGGCCTATCGACGGTTGACGCGGGCGGGATTGAGCGCGGAACCACCGGCGGGCGCCGCCGCGCGTGGCAAGGGGCCGCCGCGGACGGGCGCGCCCCCGAGACCGGCCGGAACTCGGCGCCCCCTGGGTGCCGGCCCGTGTCCAGGTCCGGGCGGAATAAGGACTTTAGACTAGCCCGGGCCCGTCCTCGGCTACGGCGCTCGGCCCTCCTCCCCCAACGCGCCCCGGAGCCAGGCGAGGTAGGGGACCGACCCGCCCTCCGGCCCCAGGACGAGGAGCTCCGGAACCTGGTACGGATGCAGGCGCAGCAGCTCCCGCGACAGCGCGTCCAAGCGCGCGTTGCTCGTCTTCACGAGCAGGACGGTCTCCGGGTCGTTCTGCACCGCGCCCTCCCAGCGGTAGACGCTCCGGACACCGGGGAAGAGGTTCACGCACGCAGCCAGCCCGGGTTCGACGAGGGCCTGGGCGAGGGCCTCCGCCGCGTCCGGAGGTGCCGTGGTGAGGAGCAGGCGGACGTCCTCCGCGGGCTCGAGCGGGGTCGTGGACGCGTCGCTCATCGGGGACTCCATCCTTCCCGGGGAAGCGGACGATGATAGGGGAGTGCGGGCCGAGGGAGGCCCGTACGGAGGGCGATTCGAGCGGCATGTGCGGCATCGCGGGCATCGTCGGTAGGCCGGCCACGGATCGGGCCGATCCGCTGGCCGCCGCCCTGCGGGCCCTGGCGCCGCGGGGGCCCGACGGCCTCGGGCGCGAGGGGGGCCGCCTCGGCCGCCGCGGCGTCGAGCTCGGCGTCCGCGTCCTCGATCTCGTCGATCCCGGCGGGCACCCGCAGCCCGCGCGGCGCCCCTCGGGCGCCCGGCTCGTCCTGAACGGCGAGGTCTACAACCACGCCGAGCTGAGGCGGCGACTCCACGCCGAAGGCGAGACGTTCGGGACGGCCGGGGATTCCGAGGTGCTGGCCGCGGTGCTCGAACGGTGGGGGCCCGGGGGCCTGGAGAAGGTCGAGGGGGGCTACGCCTTCGCCTACCTCGACGCCCAGGGCCGCTCGCTGCTCCTCGGGCGGGATCCGCTGGGGGTGAGGCCTCTCGCGTACGCGAACCTCGACGACGGGCTCGTCTTCGCCAGCACGCTCGACGGGATCCTCGCCACGGGCTGCGTCGCCCGCGAGCCGGACGTGGACTCCCTCGCCGACGTGCTCCGCGACGGGGTCGTCCGCAACGCCCGGACCGCCCTTCGGGGCGTCCGCCGCGTCCAACCGGGCCAGGTGTTGGAGGTCACCGCGGACCTCCGGATCGCCGAGTGCCGCCGCGTCCCGGCTTCGCCCCTGGACGCCGAGGCCGAGGAGCCCCCGCTCGACGTCCTCGAAGCGCTCCGGCTCGCCGTCCGCGACCGCGTCTGCCCGGTCCGGCCGACGGCCGTCTTCCTCTCCGGCGGCGTGGACAGCGCGCTCGTCGCCGCGCTGGCGCGCGAAGTCGGCGACCTGCCCGCCCTCACCTTGACCTATCCCGGCCTCGGTCGCGTGGACGAGGCGCGTCGCGCCCAGCGGACCGCGCGTCGCCTGGGCATCCTCCACGTCGTCGTGCCGTGTCCGCGCGACCCGACCCCGTGGGTCCTCGGTGCCGCGGAGGCCTTCGACGAGCCGTTCGCCGACGCCTCCGCCGTCCCCACCTGGGGCCTCGGCCTCGCCGCGGCCCGGCGTGCGCGCGTCGCCCTGACCGGCACCGGCGGGGACGAGGTGTTCGGGGGCTATCGCCGCTATTGGATGATGGGCGCCGGCCCGTGGCTCCGCCACGTCCCCGGCTTCGTTCGCCGCCCCGTGTCGGCCGTCCTCGAACGGAGTCTCCCCGACGGCGCCCGCGTGATCCGGGCCTCCGAGGATCCCGAGGGCTTCTACCGCGGCCTGCTCCGGCTCCAGACGCCCGCCGAGGTCCGCGCCCTGCTGGGCCCCAGGCTCCGCCTCGCCGGCGACCCCTCGCCGTCCCCCGGCGCCCGGAGCGCCGAGGAAGCCATGGCCGACGACTTCGTGCGCTACCTCCCCGACGACCTGCTCGTCAAGGAAGACCGCGCGCTCGGCGCCCACGGCATGGAGGGGCGCCACCCCTTCCTCGACCACCGCGTCCGGCGCGCCGCGCGAAGTCTGGAACTCCGCGGAAACGTCGCCCGCGGCCGCCAGAAGCAGGTGCTCCGTGCCTACGTGCGCCAGGTCCTCGACCCCGACCTCGCGAGAACCCCCAAGCACGGCTTCGCGTTCCCCGTGGACGACCTCTATCGCGGCCCGCTCCGCCGTCTCGCCGAGCAACTGATCCTCGGGAGGGCTCTCCGCGAGCGCGGTCTCATCGACCCCCGCCCCGCCGCCCGTCTCCTGCGCGAGCACACGTCCAGCACGCGGAACGCCGGCGCGATCCTCCACGCGATCGTGATGCTCGAGCTCTGGGCCCGCCGCGTCCTCGACGGCGCCCCGATCCGCCGCTGACAGCGGGACGGATCCCGGGGAACGAGGGGCGATCGCCGCCGCGGTTGGCGGGACCGCGGGGCGCCGGGGCGGTCCGAGACACTCCCGCACCGCGATCCGCCGGGGCGAGGCGACCGTCGTCCTCCCGGACCTGGGCCTGCGCCGGTTCGCGCGGCGGGTCACCGCCGCAGACCCCCTTCGCCAAGGGCCCTTCCGACGGCTTCCAGGAGACGATCGAGGGGGACGGCGAGAACGGAATCGACCGCACCGTCGACGGGCGCTGGAACCACGCCGCCCGCCCACGCCGTTCGTCGATCCCCTTCGCGCGATCCGAACGGTCGGAGACGCGCCGCCCTCCAGGGGGGCCGAGTCCGGTTCGATGGGGGCGCCTTCGGCGAGTGTCGCGGAACGGGATCCAGCTCCGCCGGCGCGGCCGGCGTTCCCGCCTTCCGGTGCCACCGACCCCCCATCTCGGCGGGAGGATCGGCTGCCAAGCCCCGCCGTCGTTGGGCCGAGGAGGCGCATGCGCTGCCACGATTGTCTCGTTCTGGCTGCCGCGCAGGGGTGGATCTGGTATGTCGGGGCCGTCGCGCTCGTCCTCATCGGCTTGCCCGTCTACGGGATGATCCAGCGGATCGGGTTCGCGTCCCGCACGCGGAAGCGCATCGCACAGGACTGGGGGGCGCCGGTGAAGCGTGCCCGCGACATGCGGGCCCTGGCCACGCTGGACCCGGGGGCTTCCGAGCGCTTCGGTCCCTTCCGACTGGACGACGCCACGTGGAACGACCTCGACCTGGACGCGATCTACGCCCAGGTCGATCGAACGCGCACGACACCCGGTGCGTACGTGCTCTCCACGTTCCTGCGTCGCCCCCTGCTGGACCCCGCCGGGATCGAGCGGAGGCTCCTGTGCCTGGCGGGCGTGGACGACGACGCGGCGGGGCGCAAGGCCGTCGAGGTCGAGTTGCGCCGCCTGGGACGCGAGGCGCGGCCGAGCCTGCCCGGACTGCTGTGGGACCCGCTGCCCGAGCGCCCTCCCTCCGCCGGTGGATTCACGGTGCTCGGCAACCTGCCGATCGCGTTCGGGCTGCTGTGGGCCCTCGTGAGCCCGTTCTTCGTGCTTCCCCTGATCCTCTCCCTAGGCCTCAACATGGTCCTGCACTACCAGTTCACCAGCCAGGTGGGCTCGTACGGTGGCGGCATCCCCTACCTCGTCGCCTTCGTGCGGACGGGCTCCCGGCTCGGCGCGGTGAAGGGGGCGGGAAGCGAGCTCGCCGTGCACGTCGAGCGATGTGGGCGGCTCTCCCGCGCGCTGCGTCCGATCGTGCGGCATGGCCGGATGGTCGCCTCCGGGCACATGTCCGGAGGCGGCGGGGAGTTCCAGGTCTTCTCGGACTACATCCGGATGGCGTTTCTCCTGGAGCCGCGTGGTTACTACGGGGTGCTCGGCGATCTCGTGGCCCGTCGCGAGGACGCCCGCGATCTGTTCCTCCTGATCGGAGAGATGGACGCGTTGATCTCGATTGCTTCGTGGCGACGTTCCCTCGACGTCTGGTGCGCGCCTACGATCGACCGCGGCCGGCAAGGCCTGGATCTGCGTGACGGCAGACACCCACTGCTCGAGGCCCCGGTCCCGAACTCGATCACCCTCCGGGAGAGGAACGTCCTCGTGACGGGGTCGAACATGGCGGGGAAGTCCACCTTCCTGAGAACGGTCGGACTCGCGGCGCTGCTCGGTCAAGCGCTCGCGACCTGCGTGGCGCGGGAGTACGCGGCTGTGCCGCTTCGCATCGCCACATCGATCCAGCATCGGGACCAGGTGCTCGCCGGACGGAGCTTCTACCTGGCGGAAGCGGAGCGACTCCTCCAGATCCTCCGGTGGGCCGATGAGCGCGAGCCGCTCCTCGTCCTCCTCGACGAGCCGCTTCGCGGGACGAACTCGATCGAACGCATCGCCGCGTGCCACGAGATCCTCCAGTACCTCGATCGGCAGGGGGTGCTGACGCTCGTGGCGACGCACGAACTGCAACTGGCGCGCATGCTGGTACCTGCCTGGAGGGCCGTCCACTTCACCGACGCCGTTACGGAGGAGGGCTTGCGCTTCCCCTACGCCCTGGAGGACGGCATCGCGACCACGCGCAATGCGATCCAGCTCCTCCGCGAACTGGGCTTCCCCGAGACCATCCCCGACGCCGCCGACCGCATCGCCATCACCTTGGCGGAGCCGACCCAGCCGTCCCCGCCGGCCTGAGCCTTCGGAGCGGTTCCGGACATCCCCCCGCGCTCTCGGCGGCGCTCTTGCCCCCGACCCCGACACGCCGAGCGCCTTCTTCGATCCGTCTGGGCGAAGACCGCACCATCCCTCCGGCAGGCCGGGCGAGCGCGTCGCCCGCGGCGACGGCGATGAGGCGCGGCGCCCGGGGCTACAGCGCCGCCAGGAGCTCCTGGACGACGGCGACGCGGCCGAAGGGGATGCTCACCTGGATGCCCTCCACGCGGTCCTTCACGGCGTGGATCATCTCGACGGCGATCCGCATGCCTTCGCGGCGTTGGGCCTCGGCGTCGCCCGCCTTCGCCATGCGGTCGAGCACGGCGTCGGCCACGTTGCAGCCGGGGACCTCCGTGTTGAGGAACTCCGCGTTCCGCAGGTTCGCCAGCGGCCAGATGCCCGCGAGGACCGGGATGCGGTCGCTGCCGAGGAGGTCGAGGAAGCGGTCGAGGGCGTCGAGGTCGAACACGGGCTGGGTCACCGCGTACTCCGCACCGGCGTCCACCTTCCAGCGGTAGCGGGAGACCTCGCGGTCGAGGTCCGTCGCGGTGGGGTTCAGGCCCACGCCGATCACGAAGCCCGTCGAGGCGCCCACGGGATTGCCGCCCATGTCGAGGCCGCGGTTCAGGCGCGAAGCGATGTTCGTGAGGCCGATGGAATCCACGTCGAAGACGGCAGTGGCGTCGGGGTAGTCGCCGAGGATCGGCGGGTCGCCCGTGATCAGGATCAGGTCGCGGATGCCCAGGGCCGCGGCACCGAGCAGGTCGCCCTGCATGCCCATGAGGTTGCGGTCGCGGCAGCAGTAGTGGAGCACCGGCGGCACGCCCACCTCGCGCTGGATCAGCGCGGCCAGCGCGATGTGTCCCATGCGCGCGCTCGCGCGGGCGCCGTCGGGGATGTTGATTCCCGTGACGCCCAGATCCTTGAGGACGGCCGCCTTCTCCAGGACGCGGTCGGGGTCGCATCCCTTCGGCGGCACGAGCTCGGCGAGGAAGGGCCGGGTGCCGTTCGCTAGCGCCGCGCCCAAGGGGGAGCGTTCCGCCAGCGGGGGCGGCCCCAAGCCCGCCGGTTCCTCGCGGGGAAGGAGGTGGGCGCGCGCGGGCGAGGGGGCCTCCGTCTTCAGGGTCGCCCGCGTGCGCTTCACGGCCTTGGCGAGCGCGCGGATGTGGTCGGGCGTCGTCCCGCAGCAGCCTCCGAGCAGGCGCGCGCCCGTCTCCAGGAACCGACGCGAGAACTTCTCGAGGTAGTCGGGCGAGCAGAGGAACATCGTCCGCCCGTCCACCTGACGGGGCGGGCCGGCGTTGGGCTGCACGGAGAGGGGACGGTCGGTCACCTCCCGCAGTTGGTGGAGGACCTCCAGCATCACGTGGGGGCCGACGCCGCAGTTGACCCCGATGACGTCCGCGCCCCACTCGTGGAGGCGGGAGCCGAACTGTGCGGGGGTCGTTCCGTAGAGGCTGGCGCCGCTCCGGTCCACGGTCATCTGGACGATCAGCGGGAGGTCCGGTGCGATGGCCCGCATCGCCCGCATCGCGGCGTGCACCTCCGAGAGATCGCCGAACGTCTCCAGCAGGAAGGCGTCCACGCCGCCCTCGACCAGGCCCACCGCCTGGCGGCGGAAGGCCGCCTCCGCCTCGGCGACGCTCGTCGGGCCCCAGGGCTCGATCCGGATCCCCAGGGGGCCGACGCTTCCCGCGACGTAGACCGAGGACCCCGCCTCCTCACGGGCCGCCCGCGCGGCCTTGCGGTTGATTTCCTCCGTCCGGTCGCCCAGGGCGTGGCGCTCGAGGCGGGTCGGGTTGGCGCCGAACGTGTTCGTCTGGATCAGTTCGCTGCCCGCGCGGATGTAGAGGCGGTGGATCTCCCGCACGAGGTCCGGGGAGAGGAGGTTCACCTCGTCGTAGCACTTGTTGATGTAGACGCCCTTGGCGTAGAGCATCGTGCCCATCGCGCCGTCGCCGATCAGCGGGGCCTCGGCGAGCCGGTCGATCAGGGCTTCGGGCATGCGGGTCTCCGGACGCCGCGACGGGCGTCGGTCGGGGGAGTATACGGACCCCCGACGCCGCCGCTCGTCGCGCCGGTCCCGGGAGGTCCCGAGGCCCGCCCCTGCCCGCGCCGGGGGTATCGTTGCCTCCGTGCCCCGCCGCCGAAGCCACCTCCGTCGCCGTACCGCCACGCTGGCCGCGCTCCTCCTGCTGCTGGGGCTGTTCGAGTTGAACCAGTGGTTCCCCGGGGGCTGGCCGGGGGGCGGCGGGGAGGGGGGCTTCCGTTCGCGCCAGGTGCTGCGCGAGGATCCCGCGAGACTGAGGCCCCCTCTCGGTCCGCTTGCGCCCTGGCCCCGGACGACCCTCACGGTCACGGTGCAGACGCCGTCGGGCACCCCGGCGAGCGACTGGTCGCTTGGCTTCGGAGACGGACGGCCCGCCGTCGCTCCCGAGGAGGGCCGGGCTCTTCTCGCCGACGCCGCCGAGGCCGCGCGTGGCTTCCGCGTGGACGCCGGCGACCTGGGCTCCGTCGAGCACGGCCCGGCCGTCCCTTTGCCCGACGGCGCGTGGGCCGTGCATCTGCCCGACCCGCCCGCGTCGGCTCCGGCCGAGGCCGCCGCGAAAGCCCTCCTGCGCGTCGTCGCCGCCGAGGACGAGCGTCCCATCGAGGGCGCCGAGGTCTCGTGGGCCGCCTGGGGGGACGCGGGCACGGGGGAAACCGACGCCGACGGCCGCTACGAGGTCGCCGTGGCGACGAGGCAACTCCGCGTCGGCGTGCACGCCGAGGGGCGCTTCGGGGCGTCCCGGTGGATCGATCCCCGTCAGGGTCCCGCCACCTTCGCGCTCGTCCGACGACCGGAGGCGGCGATCCGCTTCGTGGACCCGGACCATCGAGCGCCCCTGGAAGTGGACCGCCTGCGGATCCTCGACGCGTCCGGTGTCGTCTACCTCGACGAGAGCACCCTGCTCCCCACGGGCCGTCCCCGCGACCGCCTCGACCTGGATCTCGTGCCGGGCCTCGCCCAGGTCGAGGGCGCCGTCCTCGAGGTGGGCGCGCCGGATCGTCCGGTCGTGCGTCTGCCTCTCGACGGCGTGCCCGACACGGTCGCGCTCGACCCCGGCCGCGCGTTCCGTGTCCGTACGCTCGCCGAAGACGGCACGCGCGTGCGGCAGGGGACCATCCATGTCCGCTACGTTCCCGTGTCCCGCGGCAAGGAGGCATCGGCCTTCCCCGAGGGCGGCGCCGTGGTGCGCACGACCGATGCGGGCACCGTGTACGTCCCTTCGGGCGTGCCGGCCACGCTCCTCGTCGAAGGCGGCGCGAGCGCGCCGCAAGTCGTGGCGATCGACGCCGAGGAGGAAGGCGGTCGCCTCGACGTGAAGATGCCGGCGGGGGGGCGCGTCGTCGCCGTCGTGACCGACGGCAAGGGGGGCGCGCCCGTGCAGGGCGCGCGCGTCGTGCTCGTGGCGGCCATCGAGCGCTTCCGCCTCGAACGGGAGGCCGTGACGGACGACGAGGGGCGAGCGACCTTCGCCGATCTCCCCCGGGCATGGGTCGAAGTCTACGCGCACGCGGCCGGCCGCGCGTGGGCCGTGGCGACCACGAAGCTCGGCGGCGAACCCGGTCGCGTGACACTGGGCCTGTGGCCCGGCCGGCCGCTGAGGCTCGTCGTCGCGACCCCCCGCGGTGTTCCGCTGAAGGACGTGCGCGTGCAGGCCGAACCGGTGGACGGAGAGATCACGACGGTGATCCCGCCGGGCGCGGCGAGCGTCCACACCGACGAGGAGGGGCGCCTCGTTCTCCCCGACCTTCCCGAAGGCGCGTACCGCCTACGGCTCTCGAAGCCGGGCTACGTGACCCAGGTCGTCGGCGGTGTCCACCCCGGAGGCGACATCCACTTCCTCACCCTCCCCCCCGGTGAGGGCCGTCGCCGCCGCACTCGTGTACCTCGCCGGGTCCCCCACGTTCCGTCATCCCGCGAGGCGGCCCATCGCGCCGTCGAGCGTGCTCGCGTCGGGCGAGGCCACGAAGATCAACTCGCGGTTGCGGAGCCGTCCCACGGTGCCGACGCGGCGCCCTCGGCGGTCGTGGATGCCGATCTTCGCGCCGACGTAGCGATCCTGTTCGACCTCGATCACGCGGAGATCGCCCCACGGCGCCAGGAGACCGGTCAGCGTGTCCCGGTCGTGGAAGCCCTCGTCGCTGAAGGAGACGACGAGATGGCGCGCGCGGATCCGTTCGAGCACGCCCCGCAGCGCGTCCAGCGCGGAGGCGCGACGGTTGAACGCGCTCCGGAGCGTCCGGCAGTCCACGCGTTTGCAGGCGACGCCGTACGACTCCGGCCGGTCGTAGCGCACCAGCGTCTCCCACACGTGGTAGTTCGACCGGTAGCAGTGCTGGTTGTAGGGCGGGTCGAGGTAGGCCAGGTCGGCCGGCTCCGCGGCGGCGAGCGTCGCGTCGGCGAAGAGGGCGACGCCCGGGCCGTCCACGACCTCGGGGTGGCGCAGCGCCACCGGCTTCAGTGCCCGGGGCGCCCAGCGCTTGAGATATGCCATCTGGACACCGGTCGTGGAATCGACGCGGTCGGCCGCCTCCATCAGGGCCGTGAGCAGCACCGCTTCCACGTCGGAGGGCAGCGCCCGCGCTGCGATCCACCGGCGCATCCCCTCGATCTGCGCGCCGTTCTCCGGCGTGAAGTAGCGGGCGCGCCGGCAGAAGGTCTCCGTGAACCATCCGGCGTGGGGAGGGGCCCCGGCCATCTCGCCGAGCAGGCGCCGCGTCGCCGGGCGGACCCGTTCGCCGTCCGCTTCCACGTAGCAGCGGGCGAGGACCCAGGCGTAGGCGTTGTGGTCGTTGGCGACCACCCGGTAGCCCCGGGCCTTCAGCGCGCGGCCGACGCGCGCCGTGCCCGAGAAGAGGTCGAGCACCGTCTCCACGCCCGGCAGCGCGTCCACGCACGCGGCGATCAGCCCCACGAGGCGGCGCTTGCTGCCGATGTACTTGATCACGGTCCGCGGCCCCCCTGTACTGAGGACGGTATGCGTCCCTGGGTGGATCTGGCTTGTGAGGAGGGTACCCCCGCCCCCTCGAGGGGGCGGGGGTATGCGGCGATCTCTCCGGCCCGGTCGCTCTGTCCTCCCCTGGGCGTACGGATGTGGACCTCCGCCGGGAAGACAGCCGGGACAGAGCCATTGCCCCCCACGACCCACGAGGTCTCGGGGGGGACATGCTCGCCCGGCTGCCTCCCCGGGCCCCGACGGCTGATCAGAAGTTGCGCTGCGCGCGCTAGTACGGGGGCGCCGGCGGCCTGGGGCTCCCTGGGGAGAGAAGGGAGGACCCGGTGAACCACATCGGGATCGACTGGGCCAGCCGTGTGCACGATGCCGCGCTCCTCGATGAGCAAGGCCGCGTGGTCACCCGCTGGCGCATCTCGCACGACACGGCCGGCGTGACCGACCTCTCGAGTCGGCTCTCCGCTCTTGGCGGTACGGAGGAAGTGCTCCTCGCCATGGAGAGCGGCGCCCCCCTCTTGCTCGACCAACTGCTGGGAGCCGGCCACACGGTCTACACGATCAACCCGCAGCAGGCCGATCGCTGTCGGGATCGGCATACACCCCTCCGGCGCCAAGGACGACCGGCTCGACGCCGTCGTGCTTGCCGATGCCACCCGCACCGATCGCCACCGACTCGAACCCCTCACGCGAGACTCCGATCTCGCCGAGGAGATCCGCATCCGGGATCGAACCCGCACGCGCATGATCACACACCGGACGCGCCTGGACAACCAGCTCCGCCAGGTCCTGAACCGCTACTTCCCGGCGAACGCGTACGCGCCATCTGGAAGCGAACCGCGCCAACCTCAACCGCGAGGTCAAGCGACTGCGCGAGCACAACGCCATCCTCCAGGAGAAGGTCCGCGAACTCACGGCCCGCCTGAACCAGAACTCGTCGAACTCCTCGAAGCCGCCGTCCTCGGACGTGCCGTGGCGCGAGCGCCGCAAGCAGAAACCCACGGGCCGAAAGCCCGGCGGCCAGCCGGGACACGAGGGCACGACCCGCGAACCGCTACCGCCCGAGCAGGTCGATCGCACGGTGGTCCTCCTGCCGGAGCGATGCTCCGGGTGTCGCGCAGCCCTCAAGGCCGAGGACGCCATGGGCGACCCCCGTCGCCATCAGGTCATCGATGTCCCTCCCGTCGTCGCCGAGGTAGTCGAGTACGTCCTGCACGCGATCGAGTGTAGCCGCTGCGGCACGATCACGACGGCCGTCCTGCCCGACGGCGTGCCCACGGGGTGCGTCGGACCCCGGCTCCAGGCGATCCTCGCGCTCTTCACGGGACGTTGCCGACTGTCGCGCCGCGAGGCCGGTGACCTGGCGGTGGCGCTCTTCGGGCAGAAGGCCGAGGTCTCGCTCGGCACGATCGCCAACCTGGAACAGCGCACCAGCGAGGCGCCCAAGCCCGCCTACGACCAGGCTCTGGACGCCATCCAGAACGCCGACTTCGTGCACTGCGACGAGACCGGATGGCGCGAGAACAACGAGAAGGCCTGGCTCTGGGGCGCGGTCACACCGATGCTCAAGGTGTTCCGCATCGACCTGCGGCGTAACCGCGAGGCGTTTCGCAAACTGCTGTTCGCCTTCGTGGGCTACCTCATCACGGACAGGTTCTCGGTGTACAGAATTCACGACCTGAAGAAGCGCCAACTCTGCTGGGCCCATCTGCTCCGGAACTTCCTGGGTCTGGAGGAACGCGGAGGCTCGGCGCGAAGCCTCGGCGTCGCGGGGCAGCGAATCGTGAAGGACGTGTTCCGAGAATGGTATCGCTTCCCGTCCTGGCCCTGAACCGGAACATGCATGATCCGTTCTTCCTCGACCTCCTGTGCTCCTACCCCGACCCGGAAGCCGCTCGGGCTGGTCGCCGGCCGCGTCTGGAGCGGCTGCTTCGTACTCACCGCATTCGCGCCATCTCGGCGACCGACCTGGCGAAGCGACTCCGCGCCTCTGCCCTCCAAACCTCCGCCTACGTGACCGACGCGTCTCGCGACGAGGCGCTCGACCTCGTTGACCCGATCGAGCTGCTCAACAAGCAGATCGAGGCTGCGGATACGCGCCTGGACGAACCGCTCGAAAGGCACCCGAACCGAGAGATCCTGCGGAGCCTGCCAGGGCTGGGGATTCGCCTCTCGGTTCGGGCGGTGGCCGAACTCGGTGACCGCCGAGAACGGTATGCAGGTCGTAGCACCACCCAGTCCTTCGCCGGTACCGCCCCGGTGACGCGTCGATCCGGGAAGCGAGGAGTACGGTCGATCACGATGCGCAAGGGATGCAATCGCACCCTCCAGGCGGCCCTCTTCACCATGGCACGCTGCCGCCTGGCGACCCATGGCCGTTGGGCCCGGGCGTACTACGACTACGCGCGAGGACTACGCGCGAGCCCACGGGAAGGGCCACGCCGTGGCTGTCCGCTCCTTGTCCAACAAGGGGGCCAAGATCCTCGCAGCGGTGCTCGGCACCCAGCAGCCCTACGACGAAGCCCTGCACGTGGCACGGCTCGTGGAGCGAGGTGTCCCCTGGGTGAAGGACCTCCACGAATCGGAGGCGGCACGAGAACATTGACGAATCTTCAGAAGTCGCCCCCCGCGCGGCGGGCGGCTGCCGTCAGTCCGCGAAGAGCGCCGCCCAGCGCGTGCCGCGCAACTCCTCGCGGGTCTGTTGTCGGACGGCCCGGGCCACGTCGCCTCCCGGCTCCAGGAAGCGGAGCTCCAGGAGTGTCTTGATCGCCGAGAGCCCGCGGACGGCGTCCACGTACTCGGGTTCCCCGGCCATGTGCTCGAGGACCTCGTCGATCGCCGCGAGCGCCGGATCCACCTCGCCGGCCTTCACCGAGGCCACGGCCGCGTCGAGGCGGCCGCCGGCCCAGTCGTGGGCCTTCGCCTGGTAGCGCCGGAGCTTCGAGTCGGAGGGGGCCTTCGCGCAGAGTTCCAGCACGTCGCCCCAGCGGCCCTCGGCGACGAGCCGGTCGGGATCCGCGCCGGTCCGGCGCGGAGCGGTCCGGCGCGAGGCGACCTTGACGGGGGGCAGGATCTTCACGCGGGGCGGGGCGAGCTTGCGGGTGGGGGCCGGCGCCGTCTCGGTGGCGGCGGGCGGCGTCGAGACGACCCGCGCGTCCGGGGAGCCCGTGAGCGAGGCGTCGGGCAGATCGACGGGGCGTGTGTTCCGCGCGACCGGAGCGGGCGGGGTGGCGCGCTCCGGCGTCTCGGCCAGCGTGGGCGGGGCCGGGAGCGCGGGCGTCTCGCGCTCGCAGGGCGCGGGCGGAGCGGGCGGCGCGCACGCCGGGCCCCGTGCCCGCTCCGGCGGACACGGACACGGCGCGGGCGGGCAGGGCACGGGGGCCCTCCGCACCGGCGCCGGCACGGTCCGCGGCGGGGAGACGCTCGGACCGCGCCGCATCGGCCGCACGTCCACCTGCGTCTCGGCGCGCGCGAGATGCGCGAGGAAGCCGGTCGCGTCGCAGTGGCCGGAGAAACCGGTGATGTAGCGACCGTCGGCCGTCAGGAACGCCGCGAGCGGCAGCATTCGCGCCCGCGGCTGGTAGCGCTGGAAGAGGTCGCGGATCCGCGGATCGGGGCGGTCGCAGTCGGCGGCGAGGCCCACGGCCGTCCGGGAGAGGCGGCCCTTCACCCGCGGATCGGGGAGGACGGTGGAGCAGAGCGCGCGGCACGAACCGCAGATGCGGCGGCCGTACTCGACGAAGATCACCTTCCCCTGGGCGGCGGCCGCCGCCTTGGCTTCGTCGTAGCTCCGGTACCAGGCGAGGGTTCCGCCGTCGTCGAAGTACGGGTGGGAGGAGGGGCCGGCGTCGGCCGCCGGGGCGAGGAGCGCCGCGAGGACCGCGGCGAGGAGCAGGGCGATAGGCCGTCGGATCATGGAGGGAGGGTCCAGCCGGGGGGGGACAGTCTTCGGGGTTGGCGATCTCGCCCCTCGGGCGTACCCGTGCGTGGTCGGCGACGGCATCGGTGGACCGGCCGTCGCGTCACCCCGTCGCGCCGTCCCTCCCGGGGGGTGCTCGCTCGTTGGAGCAGGTCGGTCCCCGGGCGGCGTGACTTGAGCGTGACACGCGGCGGGCACACGCCACGTGAACGGCGCGGCGCCCCACCGCGCCCCGCCGATCTCCGGGGCGATGCTCACCGGCCTCGGCCGGCCCTACGAGCGAGCCATCCGAGGCGGTTCGGGGACGCCCGGGGGACGGAGAACGAGACCCGCTTCGCCCCGTCGCTCCTCGACGGTCCACGAGGTCGGGTCGTCCCGTCGCGTGCTTGGCGGGCCATGCCCGCGAGGGGCCATGGCGTGACGCGAGCAAGCGGCCCGGCTCGCCGTGCGGCGCGCTGGCCTGGGGGCGATCGACCCCCTTCGTCCTCCTTGCGTACGGTCGTACGCGGCGTCGACCTCACGGGGCCTGCCGGCTCCCCATCCAGCGCGCCGATCGGGGGCCAACGCCGCGGAGGGACACGCTCAGGGGGTCCCAACGGGCGGTCTTCCTTGGCACACGAACGTGCGACTCAGGACACGCGTGCCCGAACTCGACGACCGGCTCGATGGGGTACGGGATGCTGCTTCCGCGGCATCGTCCAGTCCGTGGCCTCGAGGCCAGGGGCCGACGGTCTCACGCACCCTCGGCGCGGAAGAGCGCCGCCCACATCGAGCCGCGCAGGTTCTCCAGCGCCCTCATCCGGAGGCGCGCGCGGTCGGTCCCGTTCGCCGCCGCCTCGATCTGCTGCAGGTTGTAGATCGCGACCTCGCCCTTGGCCGCCTCGCGAGCCAGGGGGGTGCCGGCGTGGGAGGTGCGAACGTCGGCAAGGGCCGTCTTCGCCGCGCCGAGGTCGCCCGCCTTCATGCGCTCCAGCGCGCGGTCGAGCGCGGCCAGCGCCGTCCCGTCGGGGCCCATGGAGTCCTCGACGGCGGTCGGGACGCCGGAGGCCTCGGGAGCCAGGGGCGCCGCCACGGCCGCCTTCGACGCGGGGGCGGGGACGGTCGCGACCGCCTTGGGCTCCGGCTCCGGAGCGGGCCGCATCGCGGGCGCGGGGGTCGCGGGGGCGGCGGCCACGGCCGCCGGGGGCCTTGCCGGCTGGAGGTCGGGCGTCACCGCGTCTTCGGGCCAGAGGCTGCCGGTGGGCGCCCACTCGTACTCGCCGTACTCGTTGATCTGCGCCGTCCGGTAGGGGGGCGCGGGAACCGTGTGCGTCACGGGCGCGGCGCCGCGGGTGCGGCTCCGGGCCAGGCTCAGCGCACTCATCAGCTTCTGGTTGTCCGGCGGGCCGCCGAAGCCGGCGAGGTACTGGAGGTCGGGCGAGAAGACGCCCACGAGCGGCATCAGGCCCGCGTTCGCGAGGTTGCGCTTGAGGACGGACCACAGTTGCCGGCCGCCCGGCTCCATGCTCTGCGTCTGGATCATGTAGCCGACCATCTGGGAACTGACGGTCGTGCCCGCGGCAGGGACGATCTGGTTGCGGAACTTCTCGCAGAGCCCGCAGCCCGGGTTCGTCGATCCGACGAGGATCAGCTTCCCTTCCCGGCGCGCCTGGGCCTGCGCGTCGGCGAGGCGCGCGTGCCACACGAAGGGGCCGGTGCTCGTCATGGGCCGAGGCGCCGGCATCGGGGTGGTCCGCTGGCCCGGGGAGACGGCCGGGGCCCGCGAGGGCGACGCGGGGTAGGTCGTGGGGACCGTCGTCCGCGGCGGGGCGACCGTCCTGCCGTACGGCGGCGCCGACTGCGTGGTGGGACCGTAGGGGACCGCGCGCTGGGTGTTGTAGCGGCGGGCGCCGGTCGAGCAGGCGACCAGACCCAGGAACGCAAGGACGACCAGGGTTCTCGGCATCGGACGGGTACCTCCCTCGAGGTCGCGGGGCGCGCCCCTCCCTCGGAACGGGCCTGGAAACGGTTGTGGGTTCTACCGCCGGCGACGGGGGGTCGCAGGTTGGCCCATCGTTGACAGATTGACACCCCGGCTCCGGGCCGGGAGCGCCGCGGCTGACATCCTGACAGCGCCCCCTGAGCAGGGAATCGGACCGTGCGGCCCGAACCTGAAGCCAGTCCACGAGTTGAGGCGACCACGGCCCTCCCGGCACGCGCTTGGCATCCGGCCGGGGGCACGAGGACTCGAACCGCCAGGAGATTCCTGCATGTCCGTCAAGCAGCTTGCCTTCGACCAGGAGGCCCGCGAACACATCCGGGCCGGCGTCCAGAAGCTCGCCCGGGCCGTGAAGGTGACCTACGGGCCCCGCGGCCGCAACGCCGTGATCGACAAGGGATGGGGCAGCCCGACCTTCACGAAGGACGGCGTCACCGTGGCGGAGGAGGTCGAGCTCGAGGACCCCTACGAGGACATGGGCGCCCAGCTCGTCAAGGAGGCCGCCACGAAGACGTCCGACGTCGCCGGTGACGGCACCACCACCGCGACGGTCCTCGCCGAGGCCATCTTCCTCGAGGCGCACAAGTACGCCTCGGCCGGTGCGAACGTCGCCGCCCTCACGCGCGGCATCCGCGGCGCGACGGAGATCGCCGTGGCGTCCCTCGAGAAGCTCGCCCGCAAGGTCAGCGGCGAGAAGACCCACGTCAAGCAGGTCGCGACGATCGCGGCGAACGGCGACACCGAGGTCGGCTCGATGATCGCCGAGGCGATGGACAAGGTCGGCAAGGACGGCGTCATCACCATCGAGGAGGGCAAGACCCTCGACACGTCGGTGACCGTCATCCAGGGCATGCAGTTCGACCGCGGCTACCTGTCGCCCCACTTCGTCACCGATCCCGACCGGATGGAGGCCGTGCTCGAGCGGCCCTACGTTCTCGTCTGGGAGGACAAGATCTCCGCGGCGACCAAGCTCGTCCCCCTGCTCGAGACCGTCAGCAAGACCGGCCGCCCGCTCCTGATCATCGCGGAGGACGTCGATGGCGACGCGCTGGCGACGCTGGTCCTCAACAAGCTGCGCGGGATCGTCAGCGCGGTGGCGGTGAAGGCTCCCGGCTACGGCGACCGGCGGAAGGCCATGCTGGGGGACATCGCCGTGCTCACGGGCGCGCGCGCGTTGTTCAAGGATCTCGGCGTGGACCTGGAGAAGGTCGGTCTCGCCGACCTCGGCACCTGCCGCCGGGTGACGATCGACGGCGACCACACGACGCTCGTGGACGGGGCCGGCAAGGCCTCCGACCTCTCGGCCCGCATGCGGCAGATCCGCCAGGAGCACGAGAACAGCGACTCCGACTACGACCGTGAGAAGCTCCAGGAGCGGCTGGCGAAGCTCGCGGGCGGCGTGGCGCAGATCGAGGTCGGCGCCGCGACGGAGACGGAGATGAAGGAGCGCAAGGCCCGCGTGGAGGACGCCCTCCACGCGACGCGCGCCGCGGTCGAGGAGGGGATCCTCCCGGGCGGCGGCACGGCGCTCATCGCCGCCGAGAAGCCGGTCAAGAAGTGGCTCGACGAGCAGGACCCGGAGAGCGACGACCGCCTGGGCGGCCTGTGCCTCCTGAATGCGCTCGCCGTGCCGCTCAAGACCATCGCGTCGAACGCCGGGTTCGAGGGCGACGTGATCGTCCGTCGCGTCCGAAGCGCGAAGAAGAACGAGGGGTTCGACTGCATCGCCGGCGAACTGAAGGACATGTACGAGGCCGGCATCGTCGATCCGACCAAGGTGACCCGCACGGCGCTGCAGAACGCCATGAGCGTGGCCGCCCTGCTGATCTCCACCGACTGCCTCGTGGCGAACGCGCCCGAGGACGAGGACGGCGGGGCCGGCATGCCCGACATGGACGACGACTTCTAGTCGTCGCCCGCGACGCACCCTGGATCCGGGGGACGACCGCCGAACTCCCGACAGGAACGAAACGAAACGAGGAAGCTGACAAGACGACCGCGCGGATTCGGACCGCCGGCGTTGGAGACGAACATGGCGATTCGCCCCATCGATGACCGCATCGTGGTCCAGCCGATCGAGGCCGAGCAGAAGACGGCCGGCGGCATCCTCCTGCCCGACACCGCCAAGGAGAAGCCCCAGCGGGGCAAGATCCTGGCGGTGGGCGACGGCAGGGTCACCGACGAAGGCAAGAAGATCCCCCTGACCGTGAAGGTCGGGGACGAGGTCCTCTACGGCAAGTACGCCGGCACCGAGATCAAGTGGAAGGGCGACGAGCTGAAGATCCTGCGCGAGAACGAAGTCCTCGCGATCTTCGAGTAGCCGCGCCACGCGATCCTCCCCCCGAATCGAGCCGTGACCGCTCCCCCAACCGCACTTCGAAGCCCCGCGAGGTAGTTCCCGATGGCCAAGCAGTATCTCTACCAAGACGACGCCCGCCAGCGGATCCTGACCGGCGTCAAGCGCCTCACCGACGCCGTCCGCGTGACGCTCGGTCCGGCGGGCCGCAACGTCATCTCGCAGAAGTCGTTCGGCGGGCCGACCGTCACGCGCGACGGCGTGACCGTGGCCAAGGAGGTGTCGCTGCCCGACCCCTTCGAGAACATGGGCGCGAAGCTCGTCACCGAGGCCGCCCAGAAGACGAACGACGTGGCCGGCGACGGCACCACCACGGCGACCATCCTCGCCGAGGCGATCTACCGGGAGGGCCTGAAGGCCGTCGCCGCCGGCGCCGCTCCCGTGGCGCTGAAGCGCGGTATCGACAAGGCCACGGCCGCGGTCGTCAAGGCGATCCAGGACTCCTCCAAGCCGGTGACCACGAAGGAGCAGAAGGTCGCGATCGCCACGATCTCGGCCAACCACGACGAGGAGCTCGGCCAGCTCATCGCCGAAGCCGTGGACCGGGTCGGCAAGGACGGCGTCATCACGGTCGAAGAGGGCAAGTCCACCGAGACGGTGCTCGAGTACGTGGACGGCCTCCAGTTCGACAAGGGGTTCCTGTCCCCGTACTTCATCACGAATACCAAGGATCTCTCCTGCGAGCTCGAGGACGCCTACGTCCTCCTGCACGAGAAGAAGATCTCCAACCTCCGCGAGCTGATCCCGCTCCTCGAGCAGGTCGCCCACGCCGGGAAGCCCCTCCTGATCGTGGCCGAGGACGTCGAAGGCGAGTGCCTCGCTGCGCTGGTGGTGAACCGTTTGCGGGGCGCCCTCAAGGTCTGCGCCGTGAAGGCGCCCGGTTTCGGCGAGCGTCGCAAGGCGATGCTCGAGGACATGGCCATCCTCACCGGCGGCCAGTTCATCAGCGAGGACCTGGGCCTGAAGCTCGAGAACGTCGCCCTGGCCGACCTGGGAACGGCGCACAAGGTCCAGGTCAACAAGGACACCACCACCCTCAGCGAGGGCGGCGGCACGAAGAAGGGGATGGCGCAGCGCATGGAGCAGATCCGCGCGCAGATCGAGAAGTCCACCTCCGACTACGACAAGGAGAAGCTCCAGGAGCGGTTGGCGAAGATCCAGGGCGGCGTCGCCGTGATCAAGGTCGGGGCCGCCACCGAGACGGCGCTCAAGGAGCGAAAGTACCGCGTGGACGACGCGCTGAACGCCACCCGCGCCGCGGTGGAAGAGGGCATCGTGCCCGGCGGGGGCGTGTCGCTCATCCGCGGCATCGACGCTCTGGACGGCCTTCGCGTCCGCGGGGCCGACGAGCGCATGGGCGTGGACATCGTCCGCCGCGCGCTCGAGGCGCCCACCCGCCAGATCGCGGCGAACGCGGGCGAAGAGGGGTCCGTCGTGGTCGACGAGATCCGCAACGCCAAGCGTTCCGCCGACTGGGGCTGGGACGCGAGGGCGCACGAGTTCAAGAACCTGGTCCAGGCCGGGATCATCGACCCGGCGAAGGTCGTCCGCTCGGGCCTCCAGAACGCCGCGTCGATCGCCGGCATGATGTTGACGACGGAGACCCTCATCACCGACATCAAGGCGAAGGACAAGGTGGCCGTCGGCGCCGAGACTTGATCGGAGCGGCCGTCGCCCCCCCCTGTCCGCCGCGCGCCGGAGCCGACGTCCCTGCCGGGACGCTCGACCGGCGCGCGGGCGTCTTGGGGCGGCCGCGTTCGGGAGTAGGATCACGTGACTGCCGTGAGCAAACGCTGTTACTACGACGTCCTGGGCCTCTCCCGCACCTCGACCGAGACGGAGATCAAGGCCGCCTACCGGCGGCTGGCGATCCGCTACCACCCGGACAAGAATCCGGGGGACCCCGGGGCCGAGGAGCGTTTCAAGGAGGCAGCCGAGGCCTACGAGGTCCTCTCGGACCCGCAGAAGCGGGATCGGTACGACCGTTTCGGCCACGCCGGCGTGAACGGCGAGCCGCACTTCACGAACGTCCACGACATCTTCTCGGCGTTCGGCGAGATCTTCGGCGGCGACCTCTTCGGGTCGTTCTTCGGGGGGGCCCGGCCCTCTCGCGCCGGGCCGCGGCGGGGGCCCTCGCTCGAGGTCGCTCTCGAACTCGAGTTCGAGGAGATGGCCCGCGGCGTCACGCGGATGGTGCACCTGAGGCGCCACGAGACGTGCCCGTCCTGCCACGGCAGCGGTTCCGCCGACGGCCGGGCGCCCGTCGCCTGCGAGCGGTGCGGAGGGCGCGGCGTCGAGACGATCGTCCAGGGGTTCTTCTCGATGCGCCGGCCTTGTGGCGCCTGCGGCGGGGAAGGAACGCGCGTCGTCGATCCCTGCTCGGGATGCTCGGGGTCGGGCCTCGTGCAGGAGCGGCACGAGATCGCGGTCACCGTGCCCGCGGGCATCGAGGACGGCATGACGCTTCGCGTCCACGGGGAGGGCGAAGCCGGTCCCCGCGGCGGCGGCCGCGGCGACCTCCACTGCGTGGTGCGCGTGCGCGAGCATCCCCTGTTCGTCCGGAGCCCGCGGGACCCCGCCGACCTGTTCGTCGAGGTGCCGGTGCCGCTGTCGACGGCCCTCCTGGGAGGCGCGGTCCGCGTCCCGACGCTCGACGGCGCGGAAGAGGTCAAGGTGCCGGGCGGTACGGAGCCCGGGAGCACCATCTCCGTCCGCGGCCACGGGCTGCCGGTGCTCCAGGGCCGGCGGCGCGGCGACCTGTTCGTACGGGTCGTCTACGACGTTCCCAAGCGTCCCGGACGCCGGTTCAAGAGGGCGCTCGAGGGACTCCGCGAGGCCGAGGAGAAGGAGATCGGGCCGGCCCGCCGTGCGTACGAGGACCGGTTGGGCCAGCACGCGACCCGGCTGGAACGCCTGGTGCGTGACAGGGAGCAAGACGACCGATGAGCGAGATGCCCTCGCCCCCCGCGGACGAAGCCCCGGACGATGCGGAGGCTGTCGCTCCCGACGCCGCGCCGGAACGGTCCGCGCCCGCCGACTCGCCCGGCAGGACGGCCGACGGAGGCGAAGCACCCGAGGCCGGCGCGGCGCCGGGTTCCGAGGAGCGGATCTCCACCCTGGAGGACCGGCTCAAGCGGACCCAGGCGGAGTTCGTGAACGAGAGCAAGCGCATCCGCCGGCAGGCCGAGGACCGGATCCGCTACGCGACGGAAGAACTCGTCCGGGACCTGCTTCCGGTCTTCGACGCGCTGCACAGCGCCCGCGACGGATTCGCCGCGAAGGCGGCCTCCGACCACACGGCGCTCGCCGCCCTCGACGGCTTCGATCTCGTCGAGAAGGAACTGATCAACGTCCTGTCCCGCCACGGGGTGGCGCGGATCGATGCCGAACCCGCCACGCCGTTCGACCCGAATCTCCATCACGCCATCGTGATGATGGACGTTGCCGAGCTCGAGCCCGGGACCATCGCCAAGGAGCTCAGGCCCGGCTTCCAACTGCATCAGCGCGTGGTCCGACCGGCCCACGTCGCCGTCGTCGCCGAGCAAGCCCGCACCGGGGCCACCGGAAGCGGGGACGATGAGGAGGGCGCGGACGAGAAGCGGCGGGGGGGCGAGGAGTAGACGATGCCCACCTACGACTACGAGTGCGAGGCCTGCGGCCACACCTTCGAGCGCTTCCAGGAGATCACCGCCCGGAAGCTCAGGACCTGTCCGCAGTGCGGGAAGCGCAAGCTCCGCCGCCTGATCGGGCGCGGCATGGGGCTCATCTTCCGCGGCTCCGGCTTCTACGAGACCGACTACAAGCGCGCCGCGGCCCGCACGTCGGGGGAGCGGTCGAGCGATGCCGGCTCCGGTTCGGACGCGTCGAAGGGCGACTCGAAGTCCTCGACCCCGGCCAAGACCGACACGTCGAAGCCGAAGGCGGACAGCGGGGGGAAGGCGTGACGCGACCCCGCGCCGCCGGACCGGCCTGTCCGACTTGCCGCGGCGAGGTGCCCGCGGACTCCGAACACCGTCCGTTCTGCTCGGTCCGCTGCAAGATGGTGGATCTCGGCCGTTGGTTCAACGAGGAGTACATCCTGCCGGGTGAGGACGCCGTGGACTTCGGCGCCCTGGAGCCGCCGCGCTTCCCCCGCCCCGGCGACGACGAGCCGGGCGGCCCCGGGGGCGGATGAGGAACACGGCGGCCTGGCGGCGGGCGGGGCTCCTCGCGGGCAGTGATCCCGCCAAGCGCCGCATCGTGTTCCAGGGGCTGCTGTGGATCGTCCCCGCGCTGCTCCTCGGCGGGTTCGTCGGCCGGGCCTTCGTGGCGGCTCCCGGGCGTCTGACCTCCCCCCTGACCTGGGCCGTCTCCCCGATCGTCGCCGCCTGGCGCCGCGACCTGGACACCGCGATGTGGGGCGCGTTGGGCGTGCAGGCGGCGCTCGTTCTCGTCGTCCTCTCCTTCACGGGGCTCCATCTCGCCCGCCTGGGCGCCGTCGAGATGCTGACCGGCGTGCGCGAGGGGACGGCCGCCGCGCGCCGCTTCGCCGGGCGGCGCGTGTGGCGGCTCTTCGTCGCGCGCGCCGCGCTCGTCGCCGTGCTGCTCGGCGTGCTCGCCGCGTTCTGGGCCCTCGGCGTGGGCGTCGTGTCGCTCGCGGCGTGGCGGGCCGTCGCCCTCGCCGTGCTCGCCCTCGTCGCCCTTGCGGCGGCGATGGCCCTCGCCTTGGGGCACATCACCCTCGCGCCCGTGATCGCCGCCGAGGACGCCACGACCCGGGAGGCCTTCGCCCGCGCCGTCGCGGTGCTTCGGGGGCGGCCCCTTCGCGCCCTGGGCGGTTGCATCGCCTTCTCCTTCGCGGCCCTGCTCCGCTCCGCGCCCCGCGTGCTCGCGTGGGGGGCGCTGTTCGGGGTGTGGTTGCTCCTGTTCCACCTCCTCGTTCCCGACGCGGCCTGGGACCGGGCTGCGGCCGTGGTCCACGCGGGCGGAATGCCGGCGGACGCGGCGCGCCGGGGGATCGGTGCCATGGACGTGGCCCTCGCCCTGGCCCCCGGCCTCGGCGCCGCGGCGTTCCTCCTGCTCTCCTGGGCCGACGTCTGGACCCGGGTGGCCATGGCCCGGACCGCGCTCTTCCTCCATCTGCGGGAGGAGGGCCCGGGGGAGGTGCCGCCGCTTCGGCCTCCGGCCGAGGCCCCCCGGCATCTCGACGCGGGCGCCGCCGGCTTCGAGCGGATGGCCAGACTGGACTGATTGGGTAGGCTGGGGCCATGGCCCCGACGCGCGTGCCCCTCCTCGAGGTCTTCTCCTCCTTCCAGGGCGAGGGGCCGAGGCTCGGCGAGCGCCAGATCTTCGTTCGCTTCTCCGGGTGCGATCTCCGCTGCGCGTACTGCGACACGCCGGAGTCGTTTCCCGCCCCGCCCGCGGCGCGCGTGCAGGTGCACCCGAACGAGGACGCGGAGGAACGGCCCCCGAACCCGGTGACGCCCGACGACGTCGTGTCGTGGATCGCGCGCCTCGACGAGCCGCCGGGCCTCCACCTCGCGGTCTCCATCACCGGCGGCGAGCCGCTCCTTCATCCGGAGGCGGTGCGGCTCGTCGCCGAGGGCGCGCGGGCCCGGGGGCTCCGGGTGCATCTCGAGACGGGCGGACACCGACCGCACGGCCTGAAGGTGGTCCTCGACGCGGTGGACGAGGTGACGCCCGACCTGAAGCTCGGAAGCACCTCCGGCGCCGCGACGCCCTGGGAGCGCCACGCCGAGGTCTACGACATCCTCGCCCGGGCCGGCAAGGCGCTCGCCGTGAAGATCGTCGTGGGCGCCACGACGACCGAGGTCGAGATCGAGCGCGCCGCCGCCTTCGCCGCGGCGCACCTTCCCGGCGTGCCCCTCGTGTTGCAGCCGGTGACGCTCCACGGCGACGGCCCGGAACCGCCCGCGTCGCTCCATCTCCGCCGTCTCCACCAGGCGGCGCGCCACGTCCACCCCGAAGTCCGCGCGATCCCGCAGACCCACCGCGTGCTGGCCGTGCGATGACCCGCCGGCCGGTCGTCGTTCCCTTCGAGAACGGAACGGTGCACCGGACCGGCCGTACGCCTGCGGACCGCCCTTGGGCGACCGTGGACCTCGGAGACGTCGAGCCGTGAGGAGGTTGCGATGACGGTGCGCGCGGAGTTGATCGTGGCCGTCGTCCTCACCGTCATGGTGATGGCGCTGGGCGTCTATCTGGGGTCCACGTTCTTCGGCGAGCGCCCGGCGTCGCTCCCCCCGCGTTCCGCCACCGCGCCCGAGACGGTCCCGGTCGTCGACACGGATCCCCCGGCGCTGAGGGGAAGCGAGCGATCCGAAGACGCCGAAGCGCGCCTGCGCGCGTTGGAGCGGGAGGTGAACGAGCTCCGCGATCGCCTCTCGACCGTGGCCGCGGCCGTGCAGCCCGTCCTCGACCTCTACGAGAGGGTCAAGGACGAGCCCACCTTCCCGAGCCCCGAAGAGGGAGAGGCGGTGCCGGTGACCTCGGAGCGTGAGAGCACCGGCGACGACGCGCGGAAGATCGCCCGTGCTCTCGGCCTCGACGCGGACCGCCGAGAGGCCATGGCCACCGAGTTCGCGCGGGTCCTGACGGAGATCGAGGCCCTGGAGAAGGCGCACGCCGAGGTCCACGAGGACGGCGCCGTCACGACGATCGAGATCGGGAAGTACGCCGAGGAAGGCGACCGGGTGCTCGGTCGGTGGCGCGACTGGATCGATCGCAATCTGACCCCCGACGAGAAGGAGGCGTACGAGCGGGACCACGACGAGTCCCGGCTGCTCGGAACCCGGAGCGGCGTTGTCGCGCGCACGATCCGGATCGACGAGACCGGCGGCGCGGTCCAGGTCACGGAGTCGATCGCCACGAAGGACGGCCCCCAGGTCGTGCTCCAGGGCACGGCCCCGGCGGCCGCCCGCGACCTGATGCTGGCGTCCTACGCACACCTGCTGGGCGACGACGGGCGCTGACGCGACGCGCGCGCGGCGCGGCGTGGGGACTGGCGTGCACGCGAACGAAACGCTGCTCGAGGACCTCCTTCGGTGCGAGCGGGAGGCCACCCACGCTCGACGTGCGCCGACCCGGGGCGGAGGTGTCCGCCGCGCCCGGTCGTTGCCGAAGCGCGCTCGCTGCTCTACCGTGCGGCCGGACGTCTCCCGGAGACCGCACTGCCATGGCTCCCGCGCCCGCGGCGATGCCGCCCACGCCCTCCGTCTCGCTCGTCCGCGCGCTCCTCGAGCGGTCCGCGTCGCGGCACCGCCACGCCTGCCCCCGCCAGATCCTCGGGATCCGGATGACGCTCGCGGCCGCCGCGCTCCTGGGGCTGGATCTCCCGCGGGAGGACAAGCGCGTCCTCGCCGTCGCCGAGACCGACGGCTGCTATCTCTCGGGGATCGAGACCGCGGGAGGGCTGTTCGCCGCGCGGCGCACGCTCCGCGTCGTCGATTGCGGGCGCATCGCCGCGACCTTCGCCGACGTCGAGACGGAGGTCGCCTGGCGCCTCGCGCCGCACCCCGGCGTCCGCGACCGGGCCCGGGAGGCGCGCCCCGCGACCGCGAACCGCTACGCCGCCATGATGGAGGCCTATCCCACGCTCCCGACCGACCGCCTGCTCACGTGGCGGCGCGTCGTCCTCGAGCCCGCCGCGAAGACGCTCAAGGGGCGGCCGCACGTGCGCGCGACGTGCGCCCGCTGCGGCGAAGAGGTCGTGAACGCGCGGGAAGCGACGGTGGACGGCCTCCCGGTCTGTCCCGCCTGCCTCGGCGGAGCGTACTACCGGGAGGCCGCGGGCCTCCGGTGACGAATCAGTGCTTGCCGGGGGCCAGGGGGACGCCGCGGCGTTCGTACGTGGCGTACGCCTCCAGCGCGACCATCTTCCGGCTGTCCAGCGCCAGCGGCTTCCCCTCCAGGGGATTCTGCAGGCACCAGTTGAACATCTCGCGCAGCGTGGCCACGCGACCCAGTTGCTGCTGGAACTTGGGGTACGTCTCGGGGTGCGTGTTCGCCGCGTTCGGGTGGCACTGGCCACAGGCCACCTGGTTGGTCCCGAGGTCCGGACTGCCCCAGAGCTCGCGGCCTTCCTTGACGACCGTCATGAACTCCTTGTTCCACCGCTCGACGTCTTTCTTCGTGAACTCGTCCGCCCGCGCGCGGAGCGCGCCGTAGAGCGCGCCCGCCGCCACCACGGCGAGGCCGGCGAAGGCGAGGATCCTCTTGCGGTTGTTCATCTCCTCCATCTCCTGGTGTCCTGAGTCGCAAGTTCGTGTGCCAAGCAAGACGCCCGTGGGGACCCCCTGAGGGTGTCCCTCCGCGGCGCTCGGCCTCATGGATGGGTACTTCCAAAACGCCACGCTAGTAGTGGTTCTGCGGCGGGATGCGCGCGCTCGGATCCTGGTAGAGCGAGTCCACGGGCTTCCCCTGCTCGGGGTCGTACGCCACGCGACGGTTCGTGTTGTTGTAGAGGTTGTATTCCATGGCCACGCGGCCGCTCCCCACGTCGATGAACTGCCAGCCGGTCGCGTCCCGCTCCTGGAACGGATCCGCCCGGTTCATCGGGACCGTGAGCTTCGGCATCGTGTTCTCCGCCTGCGCGTAGGCCCGCGGATAGGGCCACGGCCAGGCCGTCGCCATCACGGAGTGGAACGTGATGTTGCCGATCTGGTTGTACTGGATCTGGTGCACGTGTCCGTAGATCACCGTGGCCTTGTCGAAGGGATGCAGCAGGTCCTGCACCTGCTCCGCGTCCTCGGTCCAGAAGTTCCAACCCTTGTAGAGCTTCTGGATCGGCGAGTGGGAGAAGACCACGATCGGCGTCTTCCTGTCGATCTTGTCGAGGTCCTTCTTCAGCCACGCGCGCTGCTCCTCGCCGACCATGAACGGGGAGCTCTCCGGGTTGTCCAGGCCGGCCATCGTGACCATGCGCTCTTCGGCGGTCGGCCAACGGTCGTACGTCCAGTCGTGGTAGGTCAGGATGCTGTTGAGGACGACGAAGTGCACGCCCTTGTGGTCGAAGCTGTACCACTGCGGACCGAAGAGCTCCGACCAGTACTTCCCCAGGTCGAGGTAGTAGTCGTGCTCGCCCATGACGTGGTAGGTCTCGTACTTCAGCTTGGAGAGCATCTCGGCGCCGTGGTCCAGCTCGGGCTTGCTCCCCAATTGCGCGAGATCGCCGCCGAAGACGACGAAGTCGGGCTTGGGGTCGAGCAGATTCGTCTCGGCCACGGCCCGGATGAGGCCGCGGTCCCAGTTGCGGACGAACTTCGCTCCCTTGACGTGCTGGAGATGGGAGTCCGAGACGTACGCGAAGGTGAAGTTCTCCGCCGGATCGGCGAAGGAGAGCTCCACGAGGCTCAGGGGGAGGGCTGTCGCCGCCGCGACGGCGCCTGCGCCCTTGAGGAAGGTCCGGCGGGTGGTTCGGCTGACGGTCATCGCGTTACTCCTTCTTCGGCGCCGCCGCCGCGTCGGCCGCGGCCTTCCTGGCGGCCTCGGCGACCTCGTCGCTCGTGAGGGACTCCATGAACGCGACCAGGTCGTCGATCTGGTCGTCGGTCAGACCCAGCGGCCGGATGCCGCCGCTCAGGAAGTCGTTGACGGGATCGCCCTCCTTGGTCACCCCGCCGTTGTTGTAGTGGACCACGACGTCGCGCAGCGTCTTCGCGCTCCCGTCGTGGAAGTAGGGGGCCGTGAGCGCGACGTTTCTCAGGGTCGGCGTCTTGAACGCGCCGAGGTCGTCGAACTTCCTGGTGACCGCGAAGCGGCCCAGCTCGGACGTGCGCTTGTCGCCGAGGACCTCCTTGTCCACCTCCGAGAGCGTGCGCCGCGCCTCCAGGAACTTGCCCGCGAGCGCGGGAACGTCGTCCTGGATGTCGTTGATGCCGACGCCGACGTTGTGGAAGCGGTTGTCCGTGAAGACGGCGATCGTCTGCTCGATCCGGTGGCAGCTCACGCAGCGCCCCTGGTTGACGAAGAGGTCGAAGCCGCGCTTCTGCTGGTCCGTCAGGGCGTCGTCCTGGCGGAGGAACCAGTACCGGTCGAAGGGCGAGTTGCCGCCGACGATCGTCCGCTCGAAGGCGGCGATGGCCTTCGTGACGTCGTCGATGGTGATCGCGTCGCCGCTCTTGCGGAAGACCGTCCGGAAGGCTTCCTGGTACTTCGGGTCCTGCCGGATGATCTGCAGGATCGGCTGGTGGTCGAGAAGTCCCATCTCGACGGGGTTCACGAACGGATGGAGCGCCTGGTCCTCCAGGCTCGGCGAACGGCCGTCCCAGAAGAGCGTGTCCATGTACGCCGAGTTGAGGACCGTGGGCGCGTTCCGCGTCCCGGTGAGCTTGTTGACGCCCTCCGAAACGACTCGGGGGCTGTCTGTGAACGCCTTGCCCACCTCGTGGCAGGTGGCGCAACTGACCTCGCCGGTCTTGCTGAACCGGCTGTCGTTGAAGAGAAGCTCGCCCAGGGCGATCTTCTCGGGTGTCTGGGGGTTGTCCTTCGGGATGGGAACGGGAGGGAGCCCGAGCATCGACGAGGCCTCGGGACGACTCTCCGCCGCGATCGTTGCGGCGGCCACGAGCCCTACGATCAGCAGGACCGTGAGCGGCATGCGATTCACGAGTTGTTCTCCTTGTTTCGGCAGGACCGACAGACCCCGCGCAACTGGACCTGGACGCCGGACACATCGAAGCCCAACGCCGACGTGTCGGGAACGGGGACGGCGTCGAGCGCCGCGTCGTGGATGTCCACGATCGCGTCGCACCGCGTGCACACCAGATGGTGGTGCCGTTCGACCGTGGCGTCGTAGCGGACGACCGCCCCGGGGTGGCACGCCCTGTCCAGCACACCGACCCGGACCAGGCTGTCGAGCGTCCGGTAGACGGTCGCCCGACCCACGCCCGGTCGGCTCGCGGACGCGAAGGCGTAGACCTCGTCGGCGGTCGGGTGCGTGCCCATGTCCACCACGGCCTCGACCACGGCGCGGCGGGCGTCCGTGAGCGGCACCCCTGCGTCGGCGGCGCGGCGACAGAGATCGTCGATCCGCTGCCGGCGCTCCTCGGGACGTTCGTCGGGTCCGCGGTCCACGGCCTGCCCTCGGGGTCCATCCTCGGTTGAGACATTGTCTCACCGAGGGGTGAGATCTTGTCTCAGCGGCCGGCGGCCGTCAAGCCCCTACCGAGCCGGGCTCAATCCGCGATCGGGCGGGCCAGGTAGGGGCGGGAGACCTCCACGACGGGGTCGTTGGCGCTCGCGACGGTCCGGCCGGGGGGTCGGAGGGAGCGCGCCACCCGGAAGGAGACGTCCACCTTGAAGTAGGGGCAGGAGGGGTGGACGTAGCGCACCCGACGGAAGTCCTGAACCCCGCCGTCCGCGTGGAGGAGACGATCCACCTGCTGCCGCGTCATCCCGGGTCGGATCCGCTCGAGCTCTGCGAGGCACGCCTCCACCCAGCGGAGCCGTCTGGCGGTCCCCTCGGCGGGGGGGCGCGCGGAGGGAAGGCGGCGGCCCGTTCCGTCGAAGCGGTGCGTCTTCCCGTCCACCGTCTCGACGCGGAAGGCCCCGTCCTCGTCGAAGCCCTCCTGGCCGCGCCAGGCGAGGTGCGAGACCGTCCGATCGAGGCGGTTCATGGGCAGCAACTCTCCGAGCGTGACCTCCGCGAGTTGCTCGCCCCGGCGAACGAAGTGCAACACGACCGTGTCGGGCGTCGCGTCGAGCGGAAGGAGGTTCGCGCCCGGGTAGCCGATCACGAGGTGCTGCCCGTCGTCGGCGAGGTGCGCCACGCGGAACCAGCCGACCATGGCCCACTCCCGCACGCGCGTCCCGAGCGGGCCCGTGCGGTAGACGGTCGTCGTCTCCGCCGCGGGGTCCGTCACGGCGACGAAGGCGCCGTTCCTCGACGGAATCTCGCGCCGCGCCGGCGGCCCGAGCGGCCGGTCCGCGCGCGCGGCGGTCGCCACGAGGGCGAGCAAGAGGGCGGAGAGCAGGGAGAGGGGGACGCGGGGCGGTAGACGGTTCACCGGGGGACCTCCAGTGGCTTCGACGCGACCGGGTGCCGGCGGTTCCTCCCCCGCCCCAAGCAGCGATGCCCGGCCCGGTCGCGCCCTCAGAACAGGGACTCGACCAGACGTTCCAGGTGCCCGGGATCTTCGAGGGCGCAGGGCGGAACGTGCTCGACCAACCGGCCGTCGGCGAGGACGAAGACCTCGTCGGCGAGCCTGGCGGCCTGGCCCACGCCATGCGACACCGCGACCACCGCATAGCGACCCTTCAGCGCGGTGATCCGCTCCTCGATCCGGCGGGCGGCCCGGAAGTCGAGCGAGGCCGTCGGCTCGTCCAGGAGGAGCACCGCGGGCTCCAGCACGAGCGCCCGAGCCAGGCACAGGCGCTGCTGCTGCCCTCCCGAGAGATGGAGCGCGCTCTCGCGGAGCCGATCCTCGACCTCCTCCCACAGGCCCGCCTCGGCAAGGGCCGACTCGATCCGGTCCCGAGCCTCCGTTCCGCGGATGCCCCGCACCAGCCGCAGGGGAATCTCCAGGTTCCTCTCGACGGACACGGGCAGCACGTTGGGCGACTGGAACACCATCGCCACGCGGCGACGAAGCTCCGTCACCCGGACGTCGGGGGCGTGCACGTCGAACGCGCGACCGTCGAGCGTCAATTCCACCCGACCCTGCATGCGGTGGTCCGGATAGAGCTCGTTCAGCCGGTTGAGGCAACGCAGGAGCGTCGTCTTCCCGGACCCCGACGGGCCCACGATCACCGAGATCCGGTCGGTCCGGAGTTCGAGCGAGACCTCCTTCAGTGCCGCCCGCGAACCGAAGGCGACGCTCACGTCGTCTAGACGAGCAAGGGACCGGTCCGTGCACACCTCTCGTCCTTTCCAGCCTTCGCTAACGACGCCAACGCCGATGCATCCCGCGTTGGAAGAGCGCCGCCAGACCGAGCAGTCCCGCCGTGATCACCAGGAGGACCAGCGCGCACCCGAAGCCCTGCGCCAGTTGCTCCTGGCTCCGGTACTCGGCCCCGATGACGTAGATCCGGAACGGCAAGGCCTCGTACTTCGCTCCGAGTCCCGCCGGCAGTCCCGCGTTGTAGACGACGCCCGTCAGCATGATCACCGCCGTGTCCTCGGCGGCCCTTCCGATCGCGAGCATGACCCCGCTCAGGATGCCCGGGCCGCTCGAGGGCACCAGGATCCATCGGAGGCTCTGCCAACGAGAGAGACCCAGTCCCGGCCCGAGGACGCGAAGCCCCTCGGGCAGCGCGACCAGCGCGCCCTGGGTGGTCCGGATCAGGTACGGGGTGACCAGGAGCGCGATGCACGTGGCGGACAGCCAGAGCCCCGTTCCCGCATCCGCGGCGAGCGTGCGACGCAGGAGGAGGATGCCCGCGAAGCCGAACAGGCCCATCACGATCGACGGGACGCCGGCCAGCACGTCGATGGCGAGGTCGAACGCGCGTCGTAGCCTCGCCGGCGCGTACGCCGCCGCGTAGATCCCACTGGCGACGCCCAGGGGGATCGCGAGCAGGGACGAGGCGGCCACGAGGACGATCGTGCCCACCATGGCCGGCCAGATCCCGTCGAAGACGCGCGTCCGGCCCAGCAAGGCGGCGAGCGGCGCCGCGTCGCCGAAGAAGAGCTCCGGCCCGAGCGTCGCCCCGCCCCGGACGGCGAGCACCGCGAGGAGGAGGCCGACGCCGGCGATCAGCCCCAGGGCCGCCCCCCACGCGAAGAGGGCGAACAGTCGTTCAGGAACGTCCCGCACGGCTTCCCCGGGTCGTCTCGGACGCTCGCAACCCCCGGGCGGCGGCGCTGAGCGCGCCCGTCATGAGGAGGAGCAGCAGCCCGGCCGCGAAGATGGACGTGTAGGCCGCGTCCTGCGAGTCGGTGGCGTGGACGAGCGCGACGTGCGCGGTGAGCGTCCGGACGGCGTCGAGCGGCGACCGCGGGACCTGCGCCGCGTTCCCCGACAACAGCAGCGCGATCATCGTGTCGCCCACGGCTCGCGCGAAGCCCATGATCGCCACGACGAGCAGGCCTCGTCGCGTGATCGGCACGAGGACACGGAGGATCGTCTGCGAGGGCGTGAACCCCAGGCCCGCGCACGTCCGCCTCACGGCCGGCGCGGCGGACTCCCACCGGGCGTGGATCAGCAGCACGATGGTCGGGAGGATGAGGACGGAGAGGACCAGCGTCGCCGCGAGCAGCGAGTATCCGCTGCCGCGAGCGAACAGCCCACGGAGGATCGGCACGAGGATCATCGCGGACACGAATGCGTACACGATGGTCGGGATGCCCGTCATCAACTGCACCACGCCGAGAACGACGCGGGCGAGTCGCCGCGGCCCCACCCCGTGGACGAAGGCGCAGATGCCCAGGGCGGTGGGGAAGGCGAGGGCGAGGGAGGCCGTGGAGAGGAGGAGGGAGGCCACCACCATCGGCAGGATGCCGTAGTGTCCGTGGAAGGGGCGCCACTCCCAGGACCAGACGTCCGCGCGCCCCGTGAAGACGGGGATGCAGAAGAGGAGGAGGAAGAGGAGGATCGCGAGGACGGCGGCGCCGGAGATCCCGGCCGCCGTCGCCAGTGCCCACTCGACGGCGCGTTCCCGGGCCCGTCCTCGCCCCGCGGCGCGTCGCGCCGCTTGCGCGCCGTTTCCCCTCACGGGGGCCTACCCGCCGATCGGGATGTAGCCGGCGGTGGCGACGATCTCCGCGCCCTCGCCGGAACGGATGTAGTCGAGGAACGCCCTCACCAGCGGCGAGGGCTCTCCCTTCGTGTTCATGTAGAGCTTGCGGACGACCCGGTAGGTCCCGGCCTTGGCGTTTTCCTGGGTCGGCTGCACGCCGTCGATGGCGACGGGCGACACCGTCTCGTCCAGGTGGCCGATGCTCAAGTAGCCGATGCCCGCCCGGTCCCCGGCGATCGCCGTCTTCATCGCGCCGTTCGACGGCACGACGTTGGTGCCCGGGGCGACCTCTCCCTGGTCCAGGAGCTGCTTCCAGAACACCTCCCGCGTGCCGCTGGCCTCGTCGCGGCCGTAGAGGTCGACCGCGCCCTCTGCGCCGCCGAGGTCCTTCCAGCTCGCGATCTTCCCCGCGAAGACGTCGCGGGTCTGCTGCGTGGTCAGGCCATCGATCGGGTTCGAAGGGTGCACCACCACGGCGACGCCGTCGATCGCGAAGGGATACGACGTCAGTCCGTACCTCTCGTTCTCCGCCGGCTTGACGGGACGCCCGGTGTCGCCGATGTCGACGAGACCCTCGCCCACCTTCTGCACGCCCACGCCGGAACCGCCGCCCGCCACCGTGATCCGGATGGCGGGATAGGCCTTCATGACGCGCTTGGCGGCCTCCTGCATCACGGGGATGTGCGCCGTACCGCCGGCGATGTCGATGGTCCCCACGAGCCCTGCGAACGCGGCGAGGTCGCCGCTCGCCGGCTGCTGCGGGGCGCTGGGAGATCCGCAACCGACCAGCACGACGAGGACGACGGCGGTGGCGACCGAAAGCGACGAGACGAAGCGACGCGCGGCGCGCATGGATCGAATCCTCCCGGCGGACCGGCATCCGGACCCATCCCGGACGCACCGAGACTCGCCACCGAGACCCTCCGCCCGGCGCCGGTAGGAGTCAACGGAAGTCGCCATCGACGCGCGCGCAATCGAAAGCGGCGATGCCCGCGAAATCGGCATCGGAAACGTCTGTGGGTGCGCGCCGCCCGTCGTCAAGCAAGGAGCATGCGGGCCGCCGCGCCGAGGGCGGCGAGGACGAGCACCCAGCGGATCCAGCGGGCGCCCTTCTTCACCGCGAGCCACGACGCGATCAGCGCCCCCGTGACGTTCCCCGCGGCGAGCACCAGACCAGGCAGCCAGGCGACCTGCCCCGCCCGCCAGAAGAGCAGGAGCGTCACGGGGGTGTAGAGGAGCACGAGGAGGACCTTGGCGGCGTTGCCGCGCACGAGGTCGAAGCCCGAGCCCAGGACGAGGCCGGCGAGGAGGAGGAACCCGACGCCCGCTTGCACGAAGCCGCCGTAGACGCCGATCCCGAAGAACGCCAGCGAGCGCCAGGGTTCGGCGAGCCGGCGCTCGGACCCCTGCATCCAGCGGGAGGGCTTGACGAGGACGGAGAGTGCGACGAGGACGATCACCGCGGCGAAGACCCGCCGCATCGCGGCGGGGGAGACCTGGGTCGCGGCCCACGCGCCCGCGAGCGCCCCGAGCAGCAAGGACGGCAGGAGGGGCAGGACCTTCCGCGCCGAGAGCGCACCGCCCTTCGCGTAGCCCCCGACGCCCGCCACGTTCTGGAGCAGGATGGCGACACGGTTCGTGCCGTTGGCGACCGTCGCGGGGAGGCCGACGGCCTCGATGAGGATCGGGAGGCTCACCACGGAGCCCCCGCCCGCCACGGTGTTCACGAAGCCGGCAACGAGGCCGCCGCCGAGCAGGAGGAGGGCCGTGGTCGCGTCCACGGCGGCCGAGGGTAGCCGCGTCCGTGCCTCGGAGGGCGTGAAGGAGCGGGCCGAGGGGCCGAGGCCGAGCGACGGGCCGGCGGGCGTCGCCGGGGGTGGACGCCTGGGCCTACAATCGGTCGATGCCGAAGGAGCCGTCCCCCCGCCGTCGTCGCGACGCCCCCCGGCGGGACCGGCGCGACCGCACGGGACGCAAGGGGCCGCGCCGTCCCGTCGAGCCCCCGGCGGATACGCTCACCCGTGACGAGACGGTCCGGCCGCCGCGGATCGCCATCGTGGGACGGCCCAACGTCGGCAAGTCCACGCTGCTGAACGCCCTGGCGCGGAGCCGGATCGCCATCGTCGAGGAGACGCCCGGGGTCACCCGCGACCGGGTGGCCGTGCTGGCGACCCTCGCCGACCGGACCGTCGAGCTGGTGGACACCGGGGGCGTCGGGATCGTGGATCGGCAGGGGCTGGAGGAACACGTGGAGGGGCAGGTCGCCCGCGCGCTGGACCATGCCGACGCCGTGCTCTTCGTCGTGGACGCCCGGGAGGGACCGGCGCCGCTCGACCGGCGGGTGGCCGACCGGCTCCGGGCCGTCGCCGCGCCCGTGCTGCTGCTGGCCAACAAGGCCGAGACGCAGCAGTCGGAGTGGACCCTCGGCGAGTTCGAGGCGCTGGGCTTCGGCTCGGCGCTGGCGATCAGTGCGAAGAACCGGGACGGCCTGGGCGAGATCGAGGAACGGCTCGGGGAGGTGCTCCCCCCCGGGCCCACCACGCCGCGCCGGCTCGACGCCCCGGAGATGAAGATCGCCCTGGTGGGGCGGGTGAACAGCGGCAAGTCCTCGCTCGTCAACGCGCTCCTCGGGGACGACCGGATGATCGTGAGCGAGGTACCCGGGACCACCCGCGACACCGTGGACATCCGCTTCGACCAGGGCGGTGCGGCTCTCGTCGTCATCGACACGGCCGGCATCCGCAAGGAGCGTATGGTCCACGGATCCGTGGACTTCTACGCGCAGCGCCGCTCCGAGCGGGCCATGCGCCGCGCCGACGTCACGGTCCTCATGCTCGACGCGAGCATCGACGTCGGACGTCTGGACCGTCGGATCGCCGCGTACGCCGTCGGGCAGCACCAGCCGGTCGCGATCGTCGCGAACAAGTGGGACCGGAAGCCCGCGGGGCTGAAGAAGAAGGCCTTTGCGGCCTACCTCCGGTCCGTGCTGCCGGGGCTGCGCTTCAGCCCGATCCTCTTCACCAGCGCCACCGAGGGTCGCGGCATCGAGGAGTTGCTCGAGACGGCCTGGCGCCTCCACGACCAGGCGGCGACCCGCGTCGGAACCGCGGCGGTGAACAAGGCGATCCTCCTGGCGCAGACGCAGCGCGGGCCGCGGGCGCAGAAGGGCCGCCAGGGCACCATCTACTACGGCACCCAGGTGGCCACGCAGCCGCCCACGTTCGCCCTCTTCGTGAACGACCCGCAGCTCTTCGAGGACACCTACCTCCGCTACCTGGAGAACCGCTTCCGCGAACACCTCCCGTTCCCGGAGGTGCCGCTGCGGTTCCTGCTGCGCGAACGGCCGCGCGGTGCGCGTGGCCACGGCTAGCCGGCACGACCCACGAACGGACGTTGCATCGCGCGGCCCTCGCCGCCTCTCGCGCCCGGAGCCTCGGTGGCTCGTCGTCGGCGCCCCCAAGGGGTCGGCTCCTCCTCGCGCCTTGGCCTGGAACCCGAGCGACGCACGAGGACACGCTGTGGAAGGGGAACGAGGCCCGCATGGCCCTGTCGCTCCTCCGGCGCCGATTCGTGGAGGACGCGGGCTCGCCCCCCCCTGGTAGGATCCCGGGTTCTTCCCGGGAGGTGCCCCTTGCGCACGGCGGCCGTCCTCGTCCTCGTTGTGTTCCTGCTCGGAGCCGCCGCGTGTGGCGGAGCGCCCGCGGCCGGCGTGAAGGTGGCGTCGATCCCGGGGATGAACATCGCCTACCTCGCGCTGAACACGCTCCGGCCGCCGTTCGACGACCAGAGGGTCCGCGAGGCGGTCGCGCTCGCCCTCGACAAGGACCGGATCATCGCGTCCGCGTACGCGGGGCTCGCGACGCGCGCGGAGACGCCGGTTCCTCCGACGCTCCCCTTCCACGACGCGGACCTGGCACCGCGAACACGCGACCCCGAGCGTTCCAAGGCGCTGCTGGAGGAGGCCGGCTACGAGTTGCCGCTCTCGGTCACCCTGAGCCACGGCAACAACAGCCGGCCGTACATGCCGCTTCCCGAGGAGGTGGCGAAGCAGGTGGCGGGGGACCTGGAGGAGGCGGGCTTCCAGGTGACGATCCGCAAGGAGGAGTGGAGCAACTACCTTCGCATCGTCCGCAACGGCGAACACGAGATGGCGCTGCTCGGCTGGTCGGCCGACGTCGCCGACGCCGACAACTTCCTCTTCGTCCTCCTCGACAAGACCAACGCCCGGATCGGCAGCGCGAACAACATCTCCTTCTACCGGTCGGACGAGGTCCACCAGCGCCTGCTCGCGGCGCGGCGGACGAGCGACGCGGCCGAGCGCGCGCGGCTCTACCGGGAGGCGCAGGCGCTCATCCACCACGACGCTCCGATGGTGCCGCTCGCCTACACGGACAAGATGATCGCCTACGACACGACGTTCGGGCCGCTCTCCGTGGAACCCGTCACCCATCCCCTGCTCCGGCTCGTCGAGCACCCGAAGGACGGGCGGCTCGTCTACGTCCGCGGGACGGACTCCGTGAAGCTCGACCCGGCCGCCGCGACGGACGGCGAGAGCAGCAAGGTGCTGGAGCAGCTCTACGACAACCTCGTCCGATTCGCGCCGGGGACCGCGACCATCGAGCCGGCCCTCGCCACCTCCTGGGAGCACACCGAGGACGGGAAGACCTGGACCTTCGCGCTCCGGGAGGGCGTGACCTTCCACGACGGCGCCCCGTTGGACGCCGCCGCCGTCGTGAACGCCTTCGAGCGGCAGCGCGATTCGGGTCATCCCCACCACTTCGAGGAGCACCAGTACGCGTACTGGTCCGACCTCTTCTCCTTCGTGGAGCGCGTCGAGGAGGGCGAGAAGCCCATGACGGTCGTGTTCCGCTGCTCGGAACCCGCTCCGCCCTTCTTCCTGCAGCAGCTCGCCGTCTTCGCCATGGGGATCCCGTCGCCCGTCGCGCTGGACAGGTACGGCGCGGACATGGCGTCCCATCCGGTCGGCACGGGACCCTTCCGGTTCGTGCGCTGGACGCGGAACACGGAGATCGTCCTCGAGAGGAACCCCGACTACTGGGACGGCGCGCCGGCCCTGAAGCAGGTGATCTTCCAGGTCTCCGAGAACCCCACCGTCCGCACGGAGCGCCTCCTCGCGGGCGAGGCCGACCTGATCGACAACCTGGATCCGCTGTCCATCCCGCGCCTCGAGGGCAGGTGAGGCCCGCGTGGGCGCCTACGCCTTGCGCCGGCTCCTCTCGGCGATCCCCCTCCTCCTCGCCGCCTCCTTCATCGTCTTCGCGGTCGCCACGTCCTTCCCGGGCGATCCCTGCCAGATCAAGCTCGGCCAGCGGCCCTCGCCGGAGGCGATGGCCGAGTGCCGCAAGAGCCTGAAGCTCGACGAGCCGTTTCTCGTCCGCTACGCCGACTTCCTCGCCGGTGCCGTGCAACTCGATTTCGGACGCGACTTCCTCTCGAACGAGCCGGTCGGCCCCGTCATCGTCCAGCGGCTGTCGGCCACCATCGAGCTGTCGTTCGTGGCGCTCCTGATCGCCGCCGTCCTGGGGCTCCTCGTCGGGACCACCTCGGCGCTTCGACCCGGTACCTGGATCGACGCCGTCGCGCAGGTGCTGAGCCTCGGCGGCGTGTCGATCCCCGTCTTCTGGCTGGGCATGATGCTGATCGCCCTGCTGGGGGGGGTGCTGCCCTTCAGCGGCTGGACGCCCAGCCGCATCGGGCCGGACATCCACTACCAGACGGCCTTCCTCTTCACGGAGTCGCTGGTGAGGCTCCGCTTCGACGCCGTCGCCCGCGCGCTGGCGCACCTGATCCTGCCCGCTGCCGCCCTCTCCACGATCCCACTCGCGACGATCACCCGCATGACGCGCTCCTCCGTGCTGGAGGAGGTCCGCAAGGACTACGTGACCACGGCCCGCGCGAAGGGGGTCCCCGAGCGGCGCGTGATCTTCCGCCACGTGCTCAAGAACGCGCTCGTTCCGATCGTCACCATCACGGGGCTCCAACTCGGAATCCTGCTCTCGGGCGCCGTCCTGACCGAGACCGTCTTCTCCTGGCCGGGACTGGGTACGCACTTCGTCCAGGCCGCCACCCAGCGCAACTACCCGGTCATCACCGGGTGCATGATGCTCTTCGTGACGGTCTTCGTAGCCGTGAACCTCGTGGTGGACCTGCTCTATCACTGGATCGACCCGCGGCTCCGCGAGGGGGAGGGGCGATGAGGCGCGGGAGGCCCGCGCAGCAGGGGGCGAGCGGCCCCCTCGCCGTGCCGGCCGGCGCGCGGCCCGGGCGGGGGGTGTGGCGGTCGCTCGGGAGCGACCGGGGTGCGCTGATCGGGCTGGTGCTGGTCGTGCTCGTCCTGGCGATGGCCCTCGGCGCCCCCCTGGCCGGGCACGGGCCGACCGACCGGGGGCCGATCGCCGCCGCGCCTTCCGGGGATCACTGGCTCGGCACGGACCAGAGCGGCTACGACGTCTTCACCCGCCTGCTCTACGGGGCGCGCATCTCGCTGCTCACGGGCATCGCCGCCGTCCTGCTCTCGCTCGCGATCGGCGTCCCCATGGGGGCGCTGAGCGGCTACGCGGGCGGCCGGGTGGACGGGCTGCTCATGCGCGCGGCCGACGTGATGCTCGCGTTCCCCAGCGTGGTCCTCGCCATCGGGATCGCCACCCTCTTCGACGTGCGCGCCGTGGGTCCCGTCATCGTCGCGGTGGGGGTGGTGGCCATCCCCCAGATCGCCCGGCAGGTGCGGGCCTCCGTCCTCCAGGTCAAGCAGAGCGACTTCGTGCTCGCAGCCCGCGCCCAGGGGCTGTCGCCGTCGCGGGTCCTGTTCGGCCACGTGCTGCCCAATTGCCTCGCCCCGATCCTCGTGCTGGCCACCCTGGGCGTCGGCTACGCCATCCTCTCGGCGGCGGGGCTCAACTTCCTGGGACTCGGCCCCGAGGCGCGGACGGCGGAGTGGGGCGTCATGTTGAAGGACGCCTATCCGTTCGTGCGGAGCCACCAGCAGTGGATCGTGATCCCCCCGGGCCTCGCGATCGCCGCGACGGTCCTGGGCTTCAACCTGTTGGGCGACGGGCTCCGCCGCGCGCTCGACCCGCGCGCGCGATGAGCCCGGCGGCCCCCGGGGGGAGGGCTATCGCCCGGCGGGGGGGCGGGCCGTGGGGTTCTCGATCCGCGGGTTCGGCACCGAGCGGAGGCCGTAGCGCTCGCGGAACTCCGGGCTCAGGCCGCCCGGGAGGAACGTGACCTCGATCTGGCGGTTGATGAGGCTCTCCATTTCGGCGTCGCGTTCCTCGCCGCCCCACTCCGCCGTGAGGATGTTGCTCGGGTCCGTCATGTTCTTGTTGAGTTGCCGGACCACTTGCGTCTCCGTCATGAAGCTGTTCGTCCGTCCCTGGACCGGGCGGATCGTGACGGTGACCTTCTCCCGCCAACCCTTCGAGCTGAAGGGCTGGAGGGAGTTCTTCCAGCGGCTGACCAGCTTCCCCCCGTCCGGATCCGAGTAGTCGTTGTCGATCGCGAACCCGTGCTTCTGGACGACGTCGAGGGCGGTCGCGTAGACCATCTCCTGCTCGGGCGCCGGGAAGCCCGCGCTGGCCGTGTCGCCGGTCGCCTTCCCACTCTGGCACGCCGGGGCGAGGACCAGGGCGGCGAGGAGAAGGGCGACGCCGGAGAGCGTGGGGTGGGAGAGGAGGGTCCGGGCGGGGCGCGACATGCCGGCGAGCATGCCGCTCCCGGGTCATTCCCCCGTCACCCGGACGGGGAGCCCTCGGTCCGCGCCTCCCCCCCCTCCATGCGCCCGGCCAGGGCGATCCAGCGGTCGTCGGCCCCCCGCGTCAGGACCACCGTCGTGGGGACCGCCCCGCGGGCCCGGAGCCGCCGGACGAGGTCCGAAGCCGCCGCCGCGACGCCCCGGGTGCGGACCACGGGCCGCGCTCCGCCGACGGCGTCCAGCCAGGCCTGGATCCGGCGGGGGCGGGGGGGAAGGCGGGCCTCGATCCGCATCCACGTCCCCGGGGCCCGGGGCTCCCGCGCCGCTCCGACGAGGTACGCGATCCGCGGGTGGATGGGGGCGAGGCCGTCCCGGTGCGCGAGGTCGCCGACCAGGCCGGCGACCGTCACGGCCGGGTCGGGGTCGAGGAGCCAGAGGCCCTCCTCCGCCGCCCGGGGAGCGGGCCAGGGCCGGCCCTCGCCCTCCACGGCCGTGCCCTCGGGGAGCCGGAGCGCCCGGCGGGGGGGCCGCGCCGGCCAATCCCCGACCCACAGGCGCCGCTCGCGAAGCCGCCCGTCGAGCGAGACCCACTCCGAAGGCGCCTCGATGGGGAGCGGGCCCCGGACCACCGGAGGCAGCTTCACCTGCGCGCGGGCGAAGCGCCCGAGGAGCGGGGGCCAGGCCGATGCCGGCGGTGCGAAGCGCGCGGGCGTGCGGGTGCGCCTGCCATCGTTGCGCCGGGCGGGATCGAGCAGCGCGAGCGGCCCCTCCGGCGCGGCCCGGACCGCGTCGGCCTCCCGCACCTCGACGCGCTCCTCGACCTTCAGCGCGACGGCGTTCGCCACGAGCAGTCGCGCCCGGACGGGGTCTCGCTCGAACGCGACGACGGACCGGCCGGACCGCGCCGTCGCCAGCGCATCGAAGCCGACGCCCGCCGTCAGGTCCGCGAGCGGACGCTCGGGGGGGCTCGCCCAGCGTGTCGCGCGCTCCTTGGCGACCGGCCACGCGGTGGCCTGCTCCAACGCCTCCGCCGTGAAGAGCAGCGCCTCGGCGTGCGGGCAGCGGGGCGCGGCGCGCCGCCGCAGATCGTCCTGGAGGAGCGCGAGACGGACGCGATCGGCGGACGCCGCGGCGGCGAGCGCCGCGGGGCGCCGGTGCGCGGCGAGGCCACGCGTGGCCCGGGCTTCCTCCAGCACGCGCCGGCCCGCCGCGGACGTCAGCCATCGCACCGCCTCCACGTCCATCCGTATCCTCCGGGTCGCGTCGGGGATTATGCCGGAGGGGGCCCGAAGGCCCTTCGCGGACAAGGACTTGCGTCGATGCCGGGGCCCCTGTCCCCCCTCGCCCCGGCGCCGCGCCCGGACGCCCTCGGCGGGGGCGCGCGGGCGATGGGCCCCCCGCCCCACGGCGACGGCGACGCCTCGCCGGTTCCCCCGCCGGCGCCGGTACCCTCGGCGGCATGTCGGTGCGCCCGCGCCGGCACAGGCAGAAGTCGCGGGACGACCCTTCTGGTCGTTCAATGGCACCCTTCAAACCCGTCGCGATAGCACCCTTTGTCGTGCGGCACACCGTCGCACCTTGAATGCGGAGCCCGCCGATGACGGCCCTCGAGAGCCTGGGATCGCCGACCCTCCTGGCCGCGGATGCCGTGTCCAACTACATCCCGGTCCTGATCCTCTTCGTCCTCGCCGTCGCCATCGCGGGCGCGATGCTCATCGGGTCCTGGTTGATCGGGAAGAAAGCCCCGCACAACCCGGTGAAGGACGCGGCCTACGAGTGCGGGATGCCGCCCGTGACCGATGCCCATCAGCGCTTCAGCGTGAAGTTCTATCTCGTTGCGCTGCTGTTCGTGCTCTTCGACATCGAGGTGGTGTTCCTCTACCCGTGGGCCGTGCAGTTCGCCGACCAGCCCGCCTTCCTGCTGGTGGAGATGCTCGTGTTCATCGGGATCCTCTTCCTCGGTTGGTACTACGTGATCCGCAAGGGAGCGGTGAACTGGGCCAAGGACTGAGGAGGACGTGAGCAACGCCCACCGGATGACAACGCCCACCCCATGACAATGCCCATCGGAGAGGCCTCCACCCCATGGCAAGCGATCCCCACTCCCACCTGGTCAAGATCTCGCAGACGGCCGACGTCTTCGAGGCCACCGGCAGCGCCGAGGGCTCCTTCCTGATGAGCACGGTGCAGGCGATGGCCAACTGGTGCCGGAAGAACAGCGTGTGGCCGCTTCCCCTGGGGCTTTCCTGCTGCGGCATCGAGTTCATGGCCACGGCCGCGAGCCGCTACGACATGGCGCGCTTCGGCATGGAGGTGACCCGTTTCTCGCCGCGCCAGGCCGACCTGCTGCTCGTCGCCGGAACGCTCACCTACAAGATGGCCCACGCCATGACGCGGCTCTACGACCAGATGTCGGAGCCCAAGTGGGTCATTGCGATGGGGGCCTGCGCCTCGTCCGGCGGCATGTTCCGCTCGTATCCGGTCGTCCAGGGCATCGACGAGTTCCTCCCGGTGGACTTCTACATCCCCGGCTGCCCGCCCCGGCCCGATGCCGTCCTCGAGTGCCTCATGCAGCTGCAGAAGAAGATCGAGAAGGACCGGAGCTACCGGCTGGAGCTCGAGACGTCCGAGAAGCCCGACAAGGTGCCGGTGGTCGCATCGGCGTCGCCGGGCTTCTACCCGGGCGAGCAGCCCGCCACCGCGCTTTCGACGGACTCCGAGCACTTCGGCGAGGACGGTCCGGCGAAGCGCGTCTACCGGTTCGCCAAGGTAGAAGAGGTCGAGTGAGGTTCGTCCGGTGAAGCAGAGTTCCATCCAGTATCTCGACGCACCGCCCGACGCCGCCCCGAGGAATGCGGCCCTGGCGCTCGAGCCCTTCGAGCCGAAGTGGTCCGCCTTCCACGGCGACGTGGCGGTGCTCGTGCCCAAAGAGCACTTCTTCGAGGCCGTGAAGGCGCTCAAGGAGAAGGCCGGGTTCGGGAGCTTCACGGACCACACGGCCGTGGACTACCCCGAGCGCGAGCCCCGCTTCACGGTGGTCGTGATCCTGCTGAACATGGAGACGCAGGCGCGTCTGATCGTCAAGACGCGCGTCGCCGACGGCGAGAAGGTGGCGAGTTTGACGCCGCTGTGGTCCGCCGCGAACTGGGCGGAGCGCGAGACCTACGACATGTTCGGGATCCCGTTCGAGGGGCATCCCGACCTCACCCGCATCTACATGCCCCAGAGCTACGAGGGTTGGCCCATGCGGCGCGACTTTCCGCTCCAGGGCCACATCCGGTTCCGCGACTGACCCCGCCTCGCCGCGTGCGAGCGTTTTCCCCATCCGGCGGCCCGTAGCCGCGACGCTCCGGCGCCCTCGAAGCCCGTTCCCCACCCCCCGCTCTTCTTCCCCCAGGTAGCCCCATGAGCGTGCCTCCCGAGACCCCCGCCATCGACCTCCCCCCGAGAGCGCCCACCGACGAGCCGGACATCCTGCTCGACGCCGGGGAGGACCTGGGCGAACGCATGGTCCTCAACATGGGGCCTTCGCACCCCTCCACGCACGGGGTGCTGCGTCTCGTGCTGGAGTTGGATGGGGAACGGGTCGTCTCGTGTACGCCCGACGTCGGCTACCTCCATCGGGGGATGGAGAAGCTCGCCGAGGCCCTCGGCTACCACCGCTTCATCCCGTACACGGACCGGCTCGACTATCTCGGCCCCCTCTCGAACAACTGCGCGATCGCCTACGCCGCGGAGCGGATCTGCGGGATCGATGCGCCGCCGCGTGCCCAGGCGATCCGGGTGATCGTCTGCGAGCTCGCCCGCATCTCGAGCCACCTCCTCGGGCTCGGCGCGTACGCCATGGACCTCGGGGCGATGACCGTCTTCCTCTACACGTTCCAGGAGCGGGAGACCCTCTACAACTTCTTCGAGTTCCTGACCGGCGCGCGCTTCACCACGACGTACACGCGCGTCGGCGGCGTGGTCCGCGACGCGGACGAAGGGTGGCTCCGCGACGTCCGCAAGTTCTGCGACGGCTTCCACAAGCAGGTGGACGTCTGGGAGGACATGCTGACGCGCAACCGCATCTGGATGCTCCGGAATCAGGGCGTGGGGGTCATCTCCCGCGAGATGGCGCTCGACTACGGCCTCACGGGGCCGATCCTCCGCGGATCCGGCGTGCCCTACGATGTGCGCAAGGACCGTCCCTACTTCGGGTACGAGAACTACGACTTCGAGGTGCCCGTGGGGGAGTACGGAGACTGCTACGACCGCTACCTCGTCCGCCTGGAGGAGATGCGTCAGTCCGCCCGTATCGTCGTGCAGGCCATCGACAAGATTCCCGACGGCCCGGTCCTCGCCGACGAGCCCAAGTACGTCCTCCCGCCGAAGGTGGAGGTGCTCACCCAGATGGAGCAGCTCATCCACCAGTTCATGCTCGTCACCGGCGAGATGGACACGCCGAAGGGCGAGATCATCCAGCACATCGAGAACCCGAAGGGCGAGCACGGCTACTACTTCCGGTCCGAGGGCGGCGCGGCGCCCTGGCGCTGCAAGATGCGCGCGCCCTCCTTCGTGAACATCCAGTCCCTCAAGGCTCTCGTTCCCGGTCACCTCATCTCCGACGTCGTGGCCATCCTTTCCTCGTTCGACTTCGTGATGGGAGAGTGCGACAAGTGAGCGCCCCCTCGATTCCCCCGCGGTCCAAGACGGCCGGCGCCGCCGCCCGCGCGGCGGCGGGCGCGGCGGCCGCCGTCCTGCGCGCCCAGGGGGCGCATCCGGCCGCCGTCCGCGCCGCTCCCCCGCCCGATCCCGTGCCGTTTCCCCCGCCGGAGCTCGACGAAGCCTGCGGGAAGCTGGTCGCGCTCTACCCCACGCGGGTCGCCGCCCTGCTCCCGGTCCTGCACCTCGCGCAGCGCCACTACGACGGGTGGATCAGCCCCGAGGTGGAGGCGGGCGTCGCCGCCTACCTCGGGTGTTCGGCCGCCCACGTGCGGGGCGTGCTGACCTTCTACGCCATGTACCACACCGAGAAGCGCGGGCGCCACGAGGTGTGGGTGTGCCGCACGCTCACCTGCTGGCTCCGGGGCGCCGCGAAGCTCGCCGAGGTCATGCACGAGAAGGCCGGGACGACGCGCGACGGCACCAATCACCCGAAGACCGGCGAGGACGGGAAGTTCACCGTGATGGAGATGGAGTGCCTGGGGCTTTGCGAGAAGGCCCCCGCGGCGTTCGTCGACGGCGAGCCGCGCGTCGAGGTCACGCCGGAGCAGCTCTCCCGGCTCATGGACGAGTGCGAGTGACGCCATGACGCAAGATCGCTACCCCGAGACCCGGATCCTGTCCCGGAACTTCGCCGTCGAGAACGCGTGGACGCTCGAGGTCGCGCGCGAGCGCGGCGCCTACAAGATTCTCGAGAAGGCCCTCCGGGACCTGGCCCCCGAACAGGTGCTCGCGGAGGTGAAGAAGAGTCGCCTGCGGGGGCGCGGCGGCGCGGGGTTCCCGACGGGCGTCAAGTGGGGGTTCATCCCCAAGGACAGCGAGAAGCCCAAGTACATCTGCGTCAACGCCGACGAGAGCGAGCCGGGTACCTTCAAGGACCGGTACCTCATGGAGCTCGATCCGCACCTGCTCCTCGAGGGCAGCCTGCTCGCCGCCTTCGCGGTGGGAGCGGAGAGGATCTGGATCTACGTCCGGGGCGAGTATCCGCTCTCCGTCGAGCGCCTCGAACAGGCCATCCGGGAGGCGACGGCCGCGAACCTCCTGGGAGACGGAATCCTCGGGACGTCGTTCTCCTGCGACGCCGTGGTCCACGTGGGCGCCGGCGCCTACATCTGCGGCGAGGAAACGGGGCTGCTGGAGTCCCTGGAGGGCAAGCGGGGTCACCCGCGCATCAAGCCGCCGTTCCCCGCGGTCGAGGGTGCGTTCGGGTGCCCGACGGTCATCAACAACGTCGAGACCCTCTCGCACGTGCCGTGGATCGTCGAGCACGGCGGCGACGCCTTCGCCGCGCAGGGCATCCAGCCCGATCCAGACAACCCCAAGAGCATGGGGTCCGCGGGCACCAAGCTCATGGGCGTTTCGGGCCACGTGAAGAACCCGGGCGTCTGGGAGTTCGAGTTCGGCATCACCCTCCGCCAGTTGGTGGAGGGCTACGCCGGCGGCGCACCCGACGGCCGCACGATCAAGGCCGTCATCCCCGGCGGACTGTCGATGCCCGTGCTCACGGCCGACGAGCTCGACGTCAAGATGGGTTTCGACGACCTCGTGAAGGCGGGTAGCGGGCTCGGCACGGCCTGCGCCATCGTCATGGACGACTCCGTCGACATGGTCGAGGCCTCGCAGAACATCGCCCACTTCTTCGCGGACGAGTCCTGCGGCCAGTGCACGCCCTGTCGCGAGGGATGTCACTGGCTCGAGAAGATCTACAAGAGGATCAACGCGGGCGAGGGTACCGAGGCGGACCTCGTCCTCCTCGAGAAGCTCTTTCCCCAGATCGAGGGGCGTACCATCTGCGCGCTCGCGGACGCCGCCGTGTGGCCGCTCCGTTCGATCCTCAAGAAGTTCCGGCACGAATTCGAGGCCAAGCTGAAGGCGGAGAGCACCCCGCGTCAGCCGGCCGTGGCGGGAGCCGAGTGATGGCCGACGCGCCCCCCACCTTCACCGTGGACGGTCGTGAGCTGACGATCCAGCCCGGCCGGACCGTGATTCAGATCGCCCACGACGCGGGGATCGAGATTCCGCACTACTGCTACCACCCCGCCCTGCCGATCGCCGGGAACTGCCGCATCTGCATGGTCGAGGTGGAGGGGTGGCCCAAGCCGCAAATCGCCTGCAAGCTGGCGCCGGCCCCGGGCATGGTCGTCAAGACGCAGAGCGAACTGGCCGTCGACGCTCGCAAGGCGACCATGGAGTTCCTCCTGGTCAACCACCCTCTCGACTGCCCGATCTGCGATCAGGCCGGGGAGTGCCACCTCCAGGACTACAGCTACCAGCTCGGGCGCGGCGAGAGCCGCTCCACGACGCCGAAGACGCACCTTCCGAAGAACGTGCCCTTCGGGTCCAGGATCGTCTACGACGCGGAGCGATGCATCAAGTGCACGCTCTGCGTGCGGTTCTGCGACGAGATCACGAAGACGCACGAGTTGGCGATGGCGTCGCGGAGCGACCACGAGATTGTGGTCATGACCTCCAAGGGCGAGTTCGACACGCGCTACGCGATGAACATCATCGACCTCTGTCCCGTCGGCGCCCTGACCAGCCGGGACTTCCGCTTCCAGAGCCGCCTGTGGTTCATGGACTTCAAGCCGTCCGTCTGTACGCATTGCGCCCGGGGATGCAACGTGGTCATGGGGGCGCGGAGCGGGCGCTTCCTGCGGATGGAGCCGCGCGAGAATCAGGCGGTGAACCGCTGGTGGATGTGCGACGAGGGCCGGCTCGCGTACGAGCACGTGAACTCGCCGACGCGCCTCGCCGTTCCCCGCGTGCGGGACGCGGGCGGCGCGTGGCGCGAGACCACGTGGGAAGACGCCATCCGCGCGGCGGCGAAAGCCCTCGCCCAGGAGGGGGGCGACGTCCTCCTCGACGGGGCCGCCACCCTCGAGGAGATGCACGTCTTCCAGGAGATGGCCCAGGCGATCGGCGGCACGGCTCGTTTTGCCGGCCCCGTGCTCGACGACGGCGACGACTTCCTGATCACGGGGGAGAAGGCCGCCAACGCGATGGGCGCGGGGCTGTTGGGCATCGAGCGCGCCGGCGCGCCGGCGCCCGCCGCGGTTCTCGTCGTCGAACGGGACCGCAACGTCGGGCCCGACCTTTGCGGGGCGACGGGAGCGAGGGTGGTGTTCGCCACCGACGAGGAACACGTCCCCGACAGCGCCCGTGTGGCGTTCCCCTACGGGTCGTGGGCGGAGCGCGACGGCGTCGTCGTGAACGTGGACGGGATCCCGCAACGCCTCCGCTCGCTCGCGTCCGCCGGACCGGGCGGGCTGCTCTCAGCCGTGGACCTCGCCGAGGAGATCCTGCTCGAGATGGACCGGGGATACGACGCGGCGGGCTCCGAGGGCGTTCTGGCCCGGGTCCAGGCGCTGCCCGCCTTCTCCGCCATCGAACTGCCCGGCGCCGAGGGCGCCGGCCGTACCGTGGGGAGCGCCACATGACCGGGCTGCTTGGATCCGCCGCCTTCCCCTTCCTGGCGGGGCTCTTCGACGTCTTCCTTCTTCCGAGCGACGGCGGGTCGTGGCTCGGATGGGTGCTGGGCCGGTTTCTTCTCATCTTCGTCGTGGCGAACGCCCTGCTCCTCACCGCCGCGATCATGTCCCTGGCGGAGCGCAAGGTGTCGGCGTGGATCCAGCTCCGGCACGGGCCGAATCGCGTCGGCCCGGAGGGGCTACTCCAGCCCATCGCCGACGCAGGGAAGTTCTTCTTCAAGGAGGACTTCGTGCCGGCCCAGGTGAGCCGGGTGATGTACCTGGTGGCTCCCATGATCAGCCTGGCGCCGGCGCTCGTCACGTTCGCCGTGATCCCGTACACGGGGGCGTTCGGCGACGGGGCCTGGCAGTCCTTCCAGATCGCCGACCTCAACATCGGCGTCTTGTACATCCTGGCGATCGCGAGCCTCGGCGTCTACGGCCTGACGCTGGGCGGGTGGGCAAGCAACAGCAAGTACTCGCTGTTGGGCGGCGTCCGCTCGAGCGCGCAGATGATCTCGTACGAGCTGAGCCTGGGACTCGCCGTGGTCACCGTGGTGCTGGTCACCTCGTCCCTGAAGCTCGGCGACATCGTCGCGTGGCAAGGCGGGCACGGCTGGTTCATCATCCACCAGCCGGTGGCCTTCTTCATCTTCCTGGTCTCGTCCTACGCCGAGACGAACCGCCTTCCGTTCGACCTCCCGGAAGCCGAGACCGAGCTCGTCGCGGGGTACCACACCGAGTACTCGGCCATGAAGTTCGCGTCCTTCTTCATGGCCGAGTACGTGAACATGACGGTCTCGGCCGCCCTCGTCGTGACGCTGTTCTGCGGGGGATGGACCTTCTTCGGACTCGAGAAGGCGGGGTGGCTCGTCGGGCTGCTGATCTTCGTGACGAAGGTCGCCTTCTTCCTCTTCGTCTACATCTGGGTCCGCTGGACGCTGCCGCGGTTCCGCTACGACCAGCTCATGCACCTCGGGTGGTCCTGGTTCATCCCCGTCGCGCTGGTCAACGTCGTGTTGACGGCGGCGGCGAAGGCCCTCGGGCAGCCCTGGGTCGCGTGGATCCTGCCGGGTCTCCTGCTGGCGATGGCACTCGTCGCGGCCTGGATCACGCCGCCCCGCGCCCGCGTTCCCACGCTCGACGAGCGCACCGCAGCCGCCGCGGCGGCGAAGGAGAGCCGCTGATGACCGCAACCGTCAAGCGCGTCCAGCGCAAGCCCGAGAGCTTCCTCGAGCGGATCTACCTTCCCGGCATCTTCAAGGGCCTCGGAATCACCTTCCGGCGCATGTTCGCCAAGAAGGTGACGATGCAGTACCCCGAGGAGAAGTGGACGGTGAGGGAGGGGTACCGAGGCGCGCCGGTACTCGTGAAGGACGACGAGGGACGGCCCAAGTGCGTGGCTTGCTCGCTCTGCGAGTACGTTTGCCCGCCGAAGGCCATCTTCATCGAACCGGGCGAGTTGGAGGAGGGCAACCCCGTCGAGCGCGGTCCGGCCGTGTTCAACATCAACATGCTCCGCTGCATCTTCTGCGGTCTTTGCGAGGAGGCCTGCCCGGAGGAGGCGATCTTCATGTCGGACGTCTACGCCCTTTGGGGGCCGACGCGCGGATCCCTGATCCACGACAAGGAGAAGCTCTACGAAATGGGGGGCACGAGGCCGGACAGCATCAAGAAGTGGGCCCACAAGTAGGGGGCCCGAGAGACGACTTCACCAGGCGTCCTCGCGGACGCCGCGAACGGAGGGAGGTGGCCGGGCCGCCCGGGCGGTCCGACCTGGCGAGCGATGACCGACGTCCTGTTCCATATCTTCGGCTTGGTGGCGATCGTCTCCGCGACGGCGGCCGTCACCCGGAAGAACGCCGTGGCAGCTGCGTTGTGGCTGATCGTGATGTTCTTCGGCCTGGCCGGCGCGTTCGTCTGCCTGGAAGCCTACTTCGTCGCCGTCGTCCAGGTGCTGGTGTACGCGGGCGCCATCATGGTGCTCTTCCTCTTCGTCATCATGCTCCTGGACCTGAGAAGCGAGGAGCTCGCCATCATGGGCTCCCCGAACTTCCAGAAGGTGGGCCTGCTGGCGGCGGGAGCGTTCCTGGCCGTCATGGTGGTGGTCCTCTGGCGGTCGCGCGCCATCATCCAGCCCGCCGCCGACGGTGGCCCGGACGGCTCCGCCGGCATGATCGGCTTCGAGCTCTTCAACCGTTGGCTCCTCGCCTTCGAGGTCACGAGCGTCCTCCTGCTCGCCGCGATCCTCGGCGCGGTGGTCTTGACCAAGCGGAGGTTGTCGTGACGGGTCTCTTCGCCGCTCCCCTGGCCGGCGTCCTGCCGGTCCTGGCGGCCGTGCCGCTCGAGCGCGCCGCCATTCTCTCGGCGATCCTGTTCGCCATCGGACTGGCCGGTGTCACCTGCCGGCGCAACATCCTGATCATGCTGCTCAGCGTCGAGATCATGCTGAACGCGGCCAATCTCATGCTGGTCACCTTCAGTCGGGTCCATGGCGACCTCACGGGCCAGGTGTTCGTCTTCTTCGCCATGGTCGTGGCCGCGGCCGAAGTCTCGGTGGGACTGGCGATCGTCATCGCCGTCTACCGCCTGCGGCGGACGACCGACGTCGGCGACGTCTGCGACCTCGCCGAAACCGACTACGGCCCGGTCGTCTACCCCCAGCTCGAGGGGACGGATCCGCATCACCACGACGACGGACACGACGCCGGCGGAGGCGACGGGGATGAACCCACACCGCCCGAAGAGCCGGAGCCCGGCTCCGGCCGGGAGCGGCGGCCCGAGGTCACGCCGGCCGCCGGGGAGGTCTCACGATGACCTGGCTGCTACCCCTCGCCGCCGAAACCGGCGCCCACGGGGCGATCGAGACCGGCGACTTCCTGCCTTGGGTCATCCTCTTCATGCCGCTCGCCGTCGCGGCGGCGGTTCTCTTGCTGCCGGGCCTCCGGCGTCGGGGGAATCTGGCCGGAAACCTCTCCATCGCGGCCATCGCCATCGGCTTCGGCATCACGCTCTTCGCCTACTTCCTGCCGAGCCTGGGCCCCGACGGGATGCACTCGACCCAGGGCATCCTGAGCTGGGTGCACTCGGGGAACTTCCACGTCGGTTTCGGAACGCGGATGGACCAGTTGTCGCTCACGATGACGCTGGTCGTCACCGCCGTGGGGCTCGCCATCTTCGTCTATGCGATGGGGTACATGCACGGCGACGAGTCGATGGGGCGGTTCTACGGGAAGTTCTCGCTCTTCGTCTTCTCCATGCTCGGCATCGTGCTCTCGCCGAACTTCTTCCAGACGTTCGTCTTCTGGGAGCTCGTGGGGGCGTCCTCGTACTTCCTGATCGGCTACTACTGGAAGAAGGACTCCGCCGGAGAAGCCGCCAAGAAGGCGTTCATGACGAATCGCGTCGGCGACTTCGGCTTCCTGCTCGGCATCCTGATGGTCTGGGCCGCCGTCGGGCACGTGGCCGGGGTCTACACCGTGGACTTCGCCGACCTCCAGCGGATCGTGACGGTGGACGGCGTGTTGCGTCCCGCCCAGGTGCTGTTCGGGGGCGTGGGGGCCTTCGCCGCCATCGCCGGCATCCTCGTGTTCGCCGGTGCCATGGGCAAGAGCGCGCAGTTCCCCCTCCACGTCTGGCTGCCGGACGCCATGGAGGGCCCGACGCCCGTCTCCGCTCTCATGCACGCGGCCACGATGGTCGCGGCGGGCATCTACATGATCGCGCGGTCGTTCTTCCTGTTCGAGGACACGGCCTGGGCTCCCACGGCCGTCGCCTGGATCGGGGGCATCACCGCGTTCCTCGCCGCGAGCATCGCCATCACGCAGCGCGACATCAAGAAGGTCCTGGCGTACTCCACGCTGTCCCAGCTTGGATACATGACGATGGCGCTGGGTGCGGGGGCTTACACGGCCGCCATGTTCCACCTCACCACGCACGCATTCTTCAAGGGCCTGCTGTTCCTCTGCGCGGGGAGCGTCATCCACGGCTGCCACCACGAGCAGGACATGTTCGAGATGGGCGGCCTGCGCAAGCCCATGCCGTCCACGTGGTGGACGTGGCTGCTCGGGACGCTGGCCCTCTGCGGGATCTTCCCCATGGCGGGGTTCTGGTCGAAGGACGAGATCCTCGGCGCCATGGGGCACACGGAGCGGGTCGCCGGACACTCCTTCCTCTACTGGGTGGGCGTCGTCACGGCCGGCATGACCTCCTTCTACATGGGGCGCGCGACCATCCTGACCTTCTTCGGCAAGTACCGAGGACACGCCAAGGTCCACGAGAGCCCGAAGGTCATGACGTGGCCGCTATGGGCCCTCGGGATCTTCGCCGTCGGGATCGGCTTCGTCGGGATCCCCGGACAGGGGAACCGGTTCGAGCACTTCCTGCACGCCTGGCACGTCGGCGGAGCCGCCGCGTTTCACTGGAGTGTGGCGTTGATCTCGACGCTGTTCGCCGTGGGCGGCTTCGTGCTCGCCATCTGGATGTACGGAAAGGCGGAGCCGGGGACGGATCCGCTACCCAAGCGTCTGGGCCCCATCTGGACGCTCTGGGACCGCCTCTATTTCATCGACGACTTCTACACGTTCCTCGTCAAGAAGGTCCAGCAGGGCATCGCCCACGTCTGCTGGCTCTGGGAACGGTGGGTCATCATCGGTTCGGGCGTCAACGGAACGGCCTACCTCACGCGGATCGTCGGAGACCGCTTGCGGTGGGTCCAGAACGGACGGCTGGGCGGGTACGTCACCGTGTTCTCGCTCGGCGTCGTCCTACTCGCCATCGTGGCCCTCCTGGCCACCCGGATGATGTGAGGAGGATCCCATGTTGAATCCGCTGCTCGTCATCCTCCTCGCTCCTGCGATCACGGTCTTCGTCCTCTTCTTCGTGAAGAGCGAACACAAGCAGGCCGTCCGCTTCCTGGCGTGGCTGGGCACCTTGATCTCGCTCGCGGCGGCGATCTACGTGTTCGTCGCCTTCAAGCACGCCCCCGTCAGCGAATCGGTGGGCGATCACGGCTACAAGTTCGTGCTGTCGGCGAACTGGGTGCCCGCGCTCCATTTGCAGTTCAAACTGGGCGTCGACGGCATGAACGTAGCGCTCCTGCTGCTGACGGCCTTCACGATCTTCACGGGCGTGATGGTCTCCTTCACCATCCAGCACCGGGTGAAGGAGTACTACATCAGCCTGCTCGCCCTGGTGACGGGCGTGTTCGGCGTGTTCTCGGCCCAGGACCTGTTCTTCTACTACTTCTTCTACGAACTGGCCGTCATCCCCATGTTCCTCCTCATCGGGATCTGGGGGAGCACGACCCGCACGGTGGACCGCCAGTACGCCACCATGACGCTGGTCATGCTGCTCAGCACGGGAGCGGTCCTGGCCCTGGTCGGCCTCATCGCGACCTACACCCAGGCCGGCACCTTCGACATGGTGGCCCTGGAGCAGGCCTCGGTGGACGGCGTGTTCAGCACGCAGTTCCAGATGGTCTGGTTCCCGGTGCTCTTCATCGGATTCGCAGCGCTCGTGCCCATGTGGCCGCTGCACTCCTGGAGCCCGGCCGGCCACGCCGCGGCGCCGGCGGCCGTGTCGATGCTCCACGCGGGCGTGCTCATGAAGTTGGGTGCCTATTCGATCATGCGGATCGCCTGTACCTACTTCCCGGAGGCCGCCACCGCCTACCTCCCCATCGTGCTCGGGCTGTGCTGCCTGAATATCATCTACGGCGGACTGGTGGCCGTCTGGCAGAAGGACCTGAAGCTCATGGTGGGCTACTCGTCTTCGAGCCACATGGGGTACGTCCTCCTGGGTATCGCGTCGCTGACGCCGATGGGATGGGACGGCGCGGTCTTCCTCATGGTCGCCCACGGCCTCATGACGGCCCTCACCTTCGCGCTCATCGGGTGGTTCTACGACCAGACCCACACGCGGATGGTGGGTGACCTGGGAGGGCTGATGCGGATCATGCCCTTCGCCGGGACCTGCTTCGTGATCGCCGCCATGGCCTCCGTCGGGCTCCCCGGGTTCGCCAATTTCGTGAGCGAGATGATGGTGATCTTCGGGGCGTGGGAGCACGCCTGGGGCGGCGGTTGGCTGTTGTTCGTTCCCGCCGTCCTGGCCGTCTGGGGCCTCGTGATCACGGGGGTCTACCTGCTCCGCGCCATCAAGAACGTCTGGTACGGCGACATGCCGGAGCGCTGGAAGGATCTCCGCGACGCGAGAAGCCTGACCGAGCGGGCACCCTACGTCGTTCTGGTCGCGGTCCTGCTCTTCTTCGGTTTCTTCCCGCAGACCATGATCGACGTCATCCACCAGGGAACGACGCCGCTCCTGCGCCGCATGCCCGGCCAGGAGAGCGAGGCGGCCGCCGTGGAGAACCCCGGCGATTCCCTCGAGACCCTTCCCGGCCACGGGGCGAGGTGACCCATGGACCCCCAGATCACGCTCCATCTCCATCTGCTCGTTCCCGAGATCATCGTCCTCGCGACGGGCCTCGGCGTGACGCTCGCCGAAGTCATGCTCCCCACAAAGCGGCGCGGGCGTCCTGCGGCGGTGATCGCGGTGGCCGGCCTCGGTCTCGCCCTGCTCTACCTCCTGCACGACCAGCCGATGGGTGTCGCCCTCTCGGTCGTCGGGAAGGACACCGGAGCCTTCGCCGGGCAGTTGCTCACCGGCTGGCGGGCGGACCACTTCGCCCTCTTCACGCGCGGCCTGGCGCTGGTGGGCGCCATCCTGGTGGTGATGCTCTCCATCCCGTACACGCGCCGGCTCGACACGGGGCACGGCGAGTTCTACGCGCTGTTGCTGTTCGCCGTCCTGGGCGTGATGCTCGTCTCGGGTGTCTCGGACCTGCTGAGCCTCTTCATCTGCCTGGAGATGGTGACCATCCCCTCCTACGTCCTCGCCGCATTCAAGCGGAACGACCTCGGCGCCACGGAGGCCGGGCTCAAGTACCTGGTGATCGGCGCCCTGTCCTCGGCGGTCCTTCTGTTCGGCATCGCCTTGACGTACGGGGCGGTCGGCGAGGTCGCGTTCAAGTCCATCGCGGTCGCGGTGACGGCAGGAGCCCCCTCCCTCCTGCTGGTCGTGGGGCTCGTCCTGATCGCGATCGGCATCTTCTTCAAGGTCGGCGGCGTACCCTTCCACGTCTGGATTCCCGACGTGTACGAGGGGGCGCCGAGCCCCGTGACGGCGTTCCTCTCGACGGGATCCAAGGCCGCCGGAATGATCCTCCTCCTTCGGTTCGCCCAAGCGGCGATCCTCCCGGCGCGCGGGACGGAGCTCCAGCCCTTCTGGGTGTGGGTGATCGGAGGCGTGTCCCTGGCCACGCTCCTGTTCGGGATCTTCAGCGCCATCCCCCAGCGCCGGATCAAGCGCCTCTTCGGCTACTCGTCCATCGGCCACGCAGGCTACCTGTTGATGGGCGTCGCGGCGTTGGCCGCCTCGGGCGGCGCGGAGGCCGGTGCGAACGGCGCCTCGGCGATCCTCTTCTACCTGCTCGCGTTCTTCTTCACGAACCTGACGGCGTTCACGGTCATCGTGCTGGTCTCCGGCGCGAGCGGAGGGCGCCACGACGCGGTGAACTACCGCGGGCTCTGGAAGCGGTCGCCCTTCCTCGCCCTCGCCATGACGCTCGCCCTCCTGTCCCTGGCCGGGGTCCCGCCGTTGTCCGGCTTCTTCGGCAAGTTCCTCGTCCTCTCGAGCGTGCTCGAGAGCGGGCTCGTGGTCCTCGCGGTCGTGGGCGCCCTCGGCGTTGCCGTGTCCATGTACTTCTATCTGCTCTGGATCCGGGAGATCCTGGTCCACGACCCGGATCCCGTGAACGAGGATGTTCTCGTGCGCGTGGGGCCCTGGGCGCGCACCGTCCTGATCATCGGCATCGTCGCGATCGTGGGCATGGGCATCTTCATGGGGCCCTTCTATGCCTGGGCGGAGCGCGCCGCCGCGGACGTGATCGCGAGCCTCTGACCACGCGTTCGGACCGGACCCGGCCATGCGGACGGAGGGCCGCCCCGGAAGCCGGCATCCGCGAGCCGGTGGATCGGCCCGGGGGCTCGCGCCGGCCCCGGGGGTGCGATGTTGAGAGCGACTCTCGCGATCGCTTCCAGAACCGGCCGGGCCAGGCAGGGAGTCCACGGCCTCACCCGGGACGGTGACCACACCCGCGCACCTGCCGTCGGCGCAGCGTCGGGAGGGGAGCCGCCGCTCACCTCGATCCGGCCCCGTGACGCAACGCGATCCGTGACGCAACGCGATCCGTGTCGCAACACGCTTCCCGTGCCCCCGCCCTACGGGGGTAGACGGCAACCATGTTTCCTCTGCATGTGGGCACATTCCACAGAAACGGCACACCTGTTCTCGAAACAGCGGTATGCACATTGCCGCTGTGGATGCGATGACGACGACCGCCGGGTCGGACTTCGTGCGACATCGCTCTAGAGTGGGCGCCTTTGCATCGAAGTTGCCGCAAGATGGACTGGTTCCCACATTACCAACGTGCATGGTCGTGGCCTGGAAACGCCGGTTGGGCAGCGGGTCCCGGCCGAACGCGCGAGGGCCAGCAATGGCCCTATGTGGGCCATGCGCGACGGAAATCGGTAGAATGTGCCAGCGCCGAGGGCGCGGGGCGCATGCGTGGCCTACGCGTTGCGAACGCGAGGGACCAGCGGGACGGATCGAATTCCCATTGCATGGCGCGACCCGCGCATGCCCGCGGCGCGGTATCCGGACGGAGGAGCCATGTCGAAGACGCAGCGTATCGCCCTGTTCGTCGGTCTCGTCCTAGCCCTCGCGGTCGGGGGTTGTGGAGGGGGCGGCAGCGGGGGTTTCCGCAATGCCGGCAACCCGATCCAGGTGGTGAGCACCTCGATGCCCTCGGCCTCGTCGGGGGTGGTGGTCGACTACCCGATCGACGTGCAGGGTGGTTGCGGCGGGCCGTACGACATCCAACTCGTCTCGGGGAGCCTTCCCCCGGGCGTCGAGATCATCGACAAGGACAATTTCGACGATGATCGCTACGACGGGCGGGGATTCGTCCGCAGCGAGGCCCGCCTCTACGGGGCTCCTCTCGCCGACGGGGACTTCACCTTCAAGCTGCAGATCACGGACACGGGATGCACGCCCTTCTCGTCCGTGAGCGCCACCTACCACCTCGGCGTCGCGGTCGGCCAGATCGTCGTGGTGGACGTGCTTCTCGACGGGAACCCGAGTCTGCTTGCCGCCGGGTCGCAGAGCTACAACCCGGACTATCCGGCGCTCCCGAAGGTGGTCTACAACGACTTCGTCTCGCTGAACTTCGTGGTAGCGGGCGGCACGGGCCCCTACACGATGCAGATCTACGACGACCCGGGCATCCCGAACGACGGGAACCTGCCGCTCGGCGTGTCGGCCCCCGCGGCATCCACGAGCATCGTGGGCGCCCCCGTCGAGGTCGGTCCGGTCGGCGGCCCCTTCCTCATGACCTTCGAGATCACCGACGCCGTCGGTGGCAAGGGGTACTTCACCACGTACTGGTTCATCGACACTCCGCCCATCATCATCGCCTCGGCCGATCTGCTCGATGGCGTGTGCGGCCAGCAGTACAACGATATGTTCTTCACGGTCGAGGGCGTGCCTCCCTTCCAGCACGAGTTCGTGGAGATGGGGCTGCCCGTCGGGTACACCTCGGACAAGAATCCGGCCCCCGCGAATCCCGGTGCGGACGTCCTCTACAACCCGACCTCGCCTCCGGACGTCACGCCGCCCCAGGCACTGAACAAGATCGACGCCTCCATCTACCCCGCCCCGGCGGACCTGGGGCCGAACTACGACGTCACCGCGGAGGGCGCACCCCCGGAGGGCGTCGTTCTCGACGAGGTGACCGGGGCCCTCTCCGGCATCCCGCGCCGCCGCGGGAGCTTCCGCGTGCACTTCCACGTGACGAGCACGCTGGTCCCGAACTCCTTCGGGCAGCACGCATGGGCGAGTTTCAACTTCCAGATGACCCCGTCCGGGTCGTTCGCCCAGGACCCGTCCTACACCGTCGAAGGCGCCTTCTCCGCCAGCGCTCCCTACCCCCGTGTCCCCGAGTTCGAGGTGGGCGTCCCGTACAACCCCGACGGCGGCACCAACGGGTACCAGCTCCTCGCCATGGGGGGCGTTCCCGAGGACGGCAGCACCGACGCCCCGCACTCGAGCCAGGTCAGCGTGGATCCGAGCGAGACGAACGGCGCCTACACGTGGAGCGCCAACTGGGATCCGCACTCGACCGGCCAGGCGGCCATTCCGCACGTGGAGTTCCTCGCGAGCGGCGTCCTCCGGATCGTCGGCGGTGAGGAGGGCGACCTCGTGCCCCAGGGGTTCCAGGACATCGCGTTCACGGCGAGCGACTCGGCCTTGCCCACCCCCCTGGCCAGCACCGACACCCGGATCGTCCGCACGTCCGTCGGGCCCGACACCCTCATCATCACGGAGTCGACGAACTCCTTCTCCGGCGGATCCACGACGACGTCCGACAACAGCGGCATGAACGATCCCAACCTCGACGTCAAGGTCCTGCTCCCCTTCTCCAGCGGGGCGGTCATCCGTTCGCTGGACGACACGAAGGACCTGGCGGGCACGGGCGCGATGCAGCACACGATCCCCGCCACGGCGGGAAGCGGAACCCAGCTCAAGGACATGCTGGAGAGCTGCGACCTGTGTCGGGCCGTCATCAACCCCGGGGGCTGGTGGGACGACACGCTCAGCTTCAACCCGAAGGCCGCGCGCTCGTTCAAGCACGGTGACGAGAACAAGGTGTACGGCTACTACGGGATGCAGTACGAGTACTTCTACAGCTATCAGTCCGGTAGCTACACTTCCAAGAGCGCGTACGGTGCGAACCCGGAGACGACGTGCGTCGATCTGCCGGAGTGCTCCGCGCCCGGTGTGACGGAGAACCGGGCGGACGGCGTGTACACGAGCGGCGGGCAGATGTACGTCTTCGACAGCAAGGACTACATGGGCGTGTTCATCGTACGCCCCGAGTCGAAGATCTACGTTCCCATCGCATTCGACAAGAGCAGCTCCGGCTACCACAGCTTCGGCGACACCTGGGGCTACAAGCACGACAACACCGCCATCGAGGCGGCGAGCCAGTTCAAGATCCCCAACATCGCGGTGAGCCCGGACGGGCGCTTCGCCGCCATGAAGCTGGATCCGAACGACACCCCCGGCAATCCGTACTGGTACAGCAGCTACAGCCAGCCGGCGAACGTGACGGACATCGTGCTCTTCTCCTTGACCGGCGAGCGGATCGCCGCGTGGGGGAACAAGACCTACGAGATCATCGACAGCGGAGCGAACGGCAGCACGAGCTCGACCTCCAGCACAGGGCAGGTGTTGTTCGGCGCGAGCCTCACGCTCACGAACAGCCACCTCTACTACCTGTGCGGCAACTACGGCTACACCACGTCGGAGTACTACTCGTGGCGCTATCACTGGATCTACCGGTACGGCATCCAGTCCGGCGCCAGTGCCGGGGCCCTCATCACCAGCGGTGACTCCCAGTGGAGGAACACCGCCGGGCAAGCGAACGCCATGCAGGTGCCGTGGCAGCGGTACTACACGCCGATGTACTCCTACAGCTACTCGAGCGGCACGTACGGGTACTCCTACATGTACTCGGATACGACGCTCTACAAGGACGGCTACAACTGCTACGAGACCTCCAAGGCGCCGATGCCCTTCCGGGTGAACGCAGACGGCGACATGTGCGTCATCCTCGCGGCTCCGACGACGACGGTCTCCGGCGGCTACGACACGTACAGCCGGCACGTGTGGGTGGACGACAACGGCTCCGGCCCGGTCCGCCTGAGCACCACGCTGCGGCGCGTGCAGTACGCAGGGCGCGGCGTCGGACTGGCTCCCGGCCCGAACACGTCCTACACCTACAGTTGGGGGGCTCGCCAGGGCCCGAACACCCAGGTCGAGATCTCGGACGACGGGAGCAAGGTCGCGACCGTCGTGAACCGGAGCACGGACTACCTTTCCTACTCGTACTCCTCCTACTACTGGGGTCTGTACCGAGAGGACATCATCGCCTACACGCCCACGAACGGCGGTTCCGACTGGAGCGGCGGTGCGAACGAGATCCAGGTCACGGGCAGCGAGTCGACGGCGACGCCCATCTTCGGCGGGTCGACGCTGTGGCGCTTCGGCGCCCTGCTCTTCACCAAGGACAACGCGGGATTCGTGTTCTGGGCGGGTGCGTCCGGCTACGGGCCCACCACCGTGTCCTCGTCCTACTACTACGACTCGTACAGCTACTACGGGTCCCTCTACAGCTACGACTTCGCCAATGACGTCGTCACGCACGTCCTGCCGAACTCCGACGGTGGGGCCAGCGACTCGGTGGGGACGCAGTACCCCGACGACAAGACGCAGGTCAGCTACGCGGCGGGCTCGTACTTCCAGGGCAACCGGAATCTCGGGGCCGTGAAGCCGCTGTCGGGGTTCATGGAGCCCAACCGGAACTTCTACTACATCGTGACGACCACGGCGCTCAGTAGCTCCTACCAGGAGTCGAACCGACTCGTGGCCATCAACCTGCGGAGCTTGGACGACACGGCGTCGATCAACAACCACGACGACGGGCGTGCCTTCGCGCTGGGAGGCAGCGACTGGCCCGCGCGTCGCGGTTTCCTGCCCACGTACGGGACGAACACGTCCTACGTCTACTCGGCGGGATACTACTCCATCTACTACCCCTACTACGGTGCGGGCGGACGGTTCGGGACGATGCAGGCCATGACCAGGAACGGCCGGGTCTTCTTCTCGGCGCACTGGCAGGTTTTCGGCCCGGTCGCCCCGACGACCAGCGGGACGTACGGCGGTCCGAACGAGTCGACCTACACGGGCGACAACGGCATCTCCGCCGGCCAGGTGGGCTTCTTCGACGCGACCGTAGCCGGCCCGGTCCAGTTGCTCACGAGCCTGAGCGAGAACCTGGTGGGGAACAACTACACCAGCACGACCATGCGCGCCATGAAGTACCTCGAGCCGAGGGAGGACGGCAGCGGTGTGGCCTTCGTGTACGCGCCGCTGACCAGCACCTACTACTCGGCACCGATCAACATCGGCCAGGAGAAGATCGGCGTCATCAGCAACATCCAGACGGATTCGACGGGGCAGATCACGAGCGAGATCGAGGTCCAGGATCTGCACGGGTCCAGCGGCCGCGTCAGCTCCTCCGTGGCCCCGGACACGGCCGGGTCGAGGATCTTCTACGGGTTCGGAACCGGGGACGAGAAGTCCAAGCAGATCTTCGTGGGAGAGGTCACACCCGGAGGGACCTCCACGAGCGCGCTGACCGGCAGCGGCGGGTCGAGCCTCAAGAGGTTCAACATCCTGCACGCCGGCCGCTGAGAACGGCTCCTCCCCCGCCGCCGGGGGAGGGGACCTGCGCTTCCTCGGAGACGGGGCCCCATCCACGGGGCCCCGTTCTTCATGTCCATGCGCCGTCCCGGGCAGGGGCGAACGGGGCGCGGACCGGGACCCAGGCGGGTACGCCGCCGAATTCCGGCGAGGGCAACGCCATTTCCGGCGTCATCGATGGAGCCCGCCAAAGTGGTCCCAGACCAACCAAACGGCTGGTCCTCGACTTGCCAGCCTGGTCACTGCGATGACAGCCGTTCGCGTCGATTGCGTGCGAGTTCGCTCCATGTGCGCGAGTCTGCTACAGACACCCTGGCACCCTTGTTTCCAGTCCGACGACCGGGCGCCGACGGGGGCGGGGGGGCATCGGCGGGGGTCGGACCCCCTCCACTCGGGGGGCAACGGCCTCTGGAGGCGATGAAACGGGTGTCGTGGGGGGGCGGACGTGCTGGTCATCCCGAAACCACCCGATTTCAGGGCCGATGGCCTGGGCGTTGCTCAGGGGGGCGACCGGCGGGATGGCTCTCTTTCCCGGTGGGACCGGGAGCCTGACCGTCGCGAGCAGACCGCACGTCGTCGGAGAGGCCATGTCGAAACACCAGCGTTGGATCCTGACCCTGATCGCGGCTCTCGCGCTCTCCCTCCCCGCCTGCGGCGGGGGTAGCGGTGGGGGGTTCCGCAATGCCGCCAACCCCGTTCTCGTGACCAGCACGGCGATCCCCTCGTCCCAGTCCGGCGTGGAGATCGACTACCCCATCCAGATCGAGGGCGGCTGCGGCGGGCCCTACGACATCCAGTTGGTCTCGGGCACGCTGCCTCCCGGGGTCGAGATCATCGACAAGGACAACTACGACGACGACCGCTACGCGGGTCTCGGCTTCGTCCGTAGCGATGCGCGGCTCTACGGCGCCCCGCTGGCCGATGGCAGTTTCGACTTCAAGCTGCAGATCACGGACACGGGCTGCACCCCCTTCTCGTCCACGACGGCCAACTACCACCTGAACGTGGCCATCGGACAGATCGTGGTGGTGGACATCCTGCTCGACGGCAATCCGAGTCTCCTGGACGCAGGCGCGGAGAGCTACAACCCGGACTACCCCGCGCTGCCCAAGGTCGTCTACAACGACTTCGTGTCGCTCGACTTCGTCGTGGCGGGTGGCGTGGCGCCGTACTCGATGTCGGTGTACGACGATCCTGCGATCCCGAACGACGGGAACCTTCCCCTCGGCGTTTCCGTTCCCGCGTCGTCTACGAGCATCGTCGGGGCCCCCGTCGAGGTCGGACCGGTGGGTGGGCCGTTCCTCCTGAGCTTCGAACTGACCGACGCGGTGGGCGGCAAGGGCTACTTCACGGCGTACTGGTTCGTGGACACCCCGCCGATCATCATCGCCACGGCGGACCTGACCGACGGAACGTGCGGCGATCAGTACAACGAGCAGTTCTTCGTGGTGGAGGGGGTGCCTCCCTTCAGCCACGACTTCGTGGAGATGGGGCTTCCGCAGGGGTACACGTCCGACAAGAACCCCGCCCCGATGAACCCCGGCGCAGACGTGCTCTACAACCCGACCACGCCCCCGACGGTGAATCCTCCCCAGGCGCTGAACAAGGTCGACGCTTCCGTCTACCCGGGCCTCGCCGACCTCGGTCCGGACTACGGCACGAGCGCGCCGGGCGCACCTCCCGAGGGCATCGTGCTCGAAGAGACCACCGGCCAGTTCACGGGCATCCCGCGCCGGCGCGGCTCCTTCGAGGTGTACTATCACGTCTCCAGTACTCTCGTACCCAACTCCTTTGGTCAGCACGCCTGGGCCACCTTCGACTTCCAGATGGCGCCGTCGGGATCCTTCGGCCAGGACCCGTCGTACACGATCGAGGGAAACTTCTCGGCGAGCGATCCCTACTCGCGGATCCCGGAGTTCGAGGTGGGCGTGGCCTACAACCCCGACGGAGGGCCCACGGGCTACCAGCTCCTCGCCTACGGCGGGGTTCCCGAGGACGGGCTCACCGACGCGCCCCACGCGAGCCAGGTGAGCGTGGACCCGAGTGAGACGAACGGGGCGTACACGTGGAGCGCGGACTGGGATCCCCACTCCACGGGGCAGACCGCGATCCCGCACGTGGAGTTCCTCGCGAGCGGAGTCCTCCGCGTCGTGGCCGGAGAGGACGGCGACCTGGTCCCGCAGGGATTCCAGGACATCGCCTTCGCCGCCAGCGACTCCGCCCTGCCGAGCCCGCTGGCGAGCACGGAGACGCAGATCGTCCGCACCTCCGTCGGCCCGGACACGCTGATCATCACCCAGTCCACGACCTCCTTCACCGGCGCCGCGTCCACCACGGCCGACAACAGCGGCATGAACGATCCGAACCTGAAGGTGAAGGTCCTCCTGCCGTACTCCAGCGGCGCCGTGATCCGGTCGTTCGACGACTCGAAGGACCTGGCCGGCGAGGGCGCAATGCAGCACACCATCCCCTCGACGGCGGGAAGCGGCACGCACCTCACCGACATGCTCGAGGGGTGCGACCTTCTCCGCACCGTCGTGAATCCCGGCGGTTGGTGGAACGACACGATGAACTTCAACCCGAAGGGCGCCCGGGCCTTCACGCACGGGGACGCCAACCAGACCTACAGCTACCGAGGGCTGCAATACCAGTACTTCTACAACTACCATTCCGGCAGCTATACCTCGAAGAGCGTGTACGGAGCCAACCCCTCGACCACAGCGGTGCGCATCCCCGAGTGCACGACGTCCGGCGTGACGGAGAACCGGGCCGATGGCGTCTACACCAGCGGTGGGAAGCTCTACGTCTTCGACAGCAAGGACTACATGGGCGTCTTCGTCGTCCGCAAGGAGTCGAAGATCTACGTCCCCATCGCCTTCGACAAGTCGGCAAGTGGATACAAGAGCTTCGGCGATACCTGGATCTACAAGCACGACAACACGGCGAAGGACGGCGCGAGCGCCTTCAAGAACCCGAACATCTCGGTGAGTCCCGACGGGCGCTTCGCGGCGATGAAGCTCGACCCGAACGAGACGCCGGGCAACCCCTACTGGTACAGCAGTTACAGCCAGCCGGCGAACGTGACGGACATCGTGCTCTTCACCCTGACCGGCGAGCGTATCGCCGCCTGGGGGAACAAGACCTACAAGATCATCGGAAGCGGCTCGAACGGCAGCACCAGTTCGATCTCCAGCACCGGTCAGGTGTTGTTCGGCGCGAGCCTCACGCTCACCAACAACCACCTCTACTACCTCTGCGGCAACTACGGCTACACCACGTCGGAGTACTACTCGTGGCGATATCACTGGATCTACCGCTACGCGATCCAGTCCGGCGCCAGCGCGGGGGCTCTCATCACCAGCGGTGACTCCCAGTGGAACAACACCGCCGGAAATTCGGGCGCCATGCAGGTCCCGTGGGAGCGGTACTACCGTCCAGCGTACTCGTACAGCTACTCGAGCGGCTCCTACGGCTACTCCTACATGTACTCGGACGACACGATGTACAAGGACGGCTACAACTGCTACGAGGGTAGCAAGGCGCCCATGCCGTTCCGCGTGAACGCGGACGGCAACATGTGCGTCATCCTCGCGGCACCCACGACCACCAGCTCCGGCAGCACGACCACGTACAGCCGGCACGTGTGGGTCGATACGAACGGGGCGGGGCCGGTCCGGTTGAGCTCCACGCTCCGGCGTGTGCTCTACGCCGGGCGCGGTACCGGCCTGGCCAACGGTCCGGAGACGTCCTACACGTACAGTTGGGGCATCCGGATGGGCCCGACCACCCAGGTGGAGATCTCGGACGACGGCAGCAAGGTGGCCGTCGTCGTCTACCGATACACCGGGTACATCTACTACTCGTCGTCCGCGTACTGGTGCTACAGCCGGGAGGACCTCATCGCCTACACGCCGAGCAACGGCGGCTCCGACTGGAGCGGAGGCGCGAACGAGATCCAGGTGACCGGTAGCGAGAGCGCCGCGTCGCCGATCTTCGGCGGCTCGACGCTCTGGCACTTCGGCGGGCTGCTCTTCACGAAGGACAACCAAGGTCTCGTGTTCTGGGCGGGCGCCTCCGGCTACTCCCCGACGACCACGTCGTCCTCCTACTACTACAACTCGTACAGCTACTACGGGTCCCTCTACAGCTACGACTTTGCGAACGACGTCGTGACCCACATCCTGGCCAAGTCGAACGGCGGGGCCAACGACACGGTGGGGACCCAGTACCCCGACGACAAGTCCCAGGTCAGCTACAGCCCGGGATCCTACTACTCGGGGAACCGCAACCTCGGCGCCCTGAAGCCCATCTCGGGCTTCATGGAACCCAACCGGAACTTCTACTACATCGTGGCGGTCAGCGCGCTCAGCAGTTCCTACCAGGAGGCGGCGAGGCTCGTGGCGATCAACCTGAGGAGCCTGGACGACTCGCAGGGCATCAACGGCCACGACGACGGGTACGCCTTCGCGCTCGGTGGGAGCGACTGGCCGAGCCGCCGCGGGTTCCTGCCCACGTACGGATCCTCGAGCTCGTACTACTACGGCGCCTACTACGGCATCCGGTACGGGTACTACGGCCCGGGCGGCCAGTTCGGCAGCATGCAGGTCATGACCGACAACGGGCGGGTCTTCTTCGGCGCCCACTGGCAGTGCTACGGGCCGGTGGCGGCATCGACCTCGACCACCTACGGCGGCCCCAACGAGGGCACGTACTGCGGGTGCAACGGATCGTTCGCCGGCCAGGTGGGCTTCTTCGACGCCACCATCGCGGGACCCGTGCAGTTGCTGACGTCGATGAGCCAGAATCTGGTCAGCGGCAACTACTCGAGCACGACCGCGCGGAGCGTGAAGTACCTGGAGGCGCGGGACGACGGGTCGTCCGTCGCCTTCGTCTACGCGCCCCGTACGAGCACGTACTACTCCTATCCGATCAACCAAGGCCAGGAACGCCTGGGCATCGTCCAGGACATCCAGACCGACGCCACCGGCCAGGTCACCAGCGAGATCGAGGTGGACGACCTTGCGGGGTCGGCCGGACGAGTCAGCTCGTCCATCAGTCACGACTCGTCCGGCTCGAGGCTCTTCTACGGCTTCGGCACCAGCGACGAGAAGAACAAGCAGATCTTCGTCGGCGAGGTCACGCCGGGCGGGGCTGCGACCAACGCGCTGACCGGTAGCTCCCCGACGAGCCTCAAGCGCTTCAACGTCCTGCACGCCGGCCGGTAGCCGCGCGACGCCAACGCCAACGGTCGCCGGCCGCCACAGGCGGCCGGGGACGAACCTGTCGGAGGGCCGGCACCCCAAGATGGGGCGCCGGCCCTTCTTCGTTGGCAGGGAGGGCCGCGGGCGCGGAGAGGACGGCGCGCCCCCGATGGAGGCAACGAGATTTCCGGCAGGGCAGATCGATGGCGGAAAACCGATCGGGAGGTAGCCAAAGGAGTGGTCGCAAGCTTTCCGGTGTCGGAGGGCGCATCCGACCATCGGGCGCTCCTTGGCCACGAGAGCCCGGATAGCAAGGCTTGGAAGGAGATGCCGGGAAGGCGGGAGCCAGGGAGTGGGGGCCGCCCACGGGAAGGCGCCCGAAGGGAATCATGGCGTGCGCCATCGCACTCACCGGGGAAGAACGAGCGAAAGCGCTCATTCGAACGGCCGGATCCGGGACGGACGCGCTCCCAAGGGGACCGGCCCACGTCGGGAGCCTTGTCTCGTCGGGACTCGTTCAAGGCCGGAAATCATGGGTCGGAGAGCCTCTATCCCTGGGGCTGGCGGTGGGGGTGGGAGCCGGTGGGGCTCCGGGGGGTGGGGGGTGGTAACCAACAATCCATGGCGTGGGTCCCGTGTGGCCTGGTCCTTGCTTTATGGTCCTACAGCGGCGGGACGAGGCGGCCCCCTTCCCGGGGGCCGTTCGGCCGTGTGCAGGCGCCATGCAACGGGAGAGGTCATGTCGAGATCCACGCTTGTGATCCTGGTCCTCGTCGGGGGGCTCGCCCTGACGGTTCCGGCGTGCGGCGGCGGCGGCGGGGGCGGGTACCGCAATGCGGCGAACCCGGTCCTCGTCACCAGTACGTCGATGCCGTCGGCCCATTCGGGCGTGGTCATCGACTACCCGATCCAGGTCGAGGGCGGCTGCGGCGGCCCGTACGACATCCAACTGATCTCCGGAGCACTGCCGCCCGGGGTGGAGGTCATCGACAAGGACAACTACGACGACGAGCGCTACGCGGACCTCGGCTTCGTTCGGAGCGAAGCGCGCCTCTACGGGGCGCCGCTGGCCGACGGCCCCTTCGACTTCCGACTGCAGGTCACCGACACGGGTTGCACTCCCTTCTCCTCGGCGACCGCCTCCTACCACCTCGACGTCGCCGTCGGCGAGATCGTCGTGGTGGACGTGCTGTTGGACGGCAACGCCAGCCTTCTCCGGGCCGGGGACGAGAGCTACAACCCCGACTATCCCGCTCTCCCGAAGGTGGTCTACAACGACTTCGTCGCGTTGGACTTCGTGGTCGCCGGCGGCGTGGCGCCCTACTCGATGGCGGTGTACGACGATCCCGGAGTCCCGAACGACGGCAACCTCCCGCTCGGCGTATCGGTCCCGGCGTCTTCCACGAGCATCGTCGGGGCTCCGGTGGAGGTGGGCCCCCAGGGCGGCCCGTTCCTCGTGAGCTTCGAGGTGACGGATGCGGTCGGTGGCAAGGGATACTTCACGGCCTACTGGTTCGTGGACACGCCTCCCATCATCGTCGCCTCGGAGGACCTGCTCGACGGGGAGTGCGGGCAGCAGTACAACGATCAGTGCTTCGTGGTGGAGGGCGTTCCCCCGTTCAACCACGACTTCGTGGAGATGGGGCTTCCGGACGGCTACACGTCCGACAAGAACCCCGACCCCACGGACCCGGGCGCGGACGTCTTGTACAACCCCACGTCCGCACCGACGGTAAACCCGCCGCAGGCGCTGGTGAAGATCGACGCCGCCGTCTATCCCGCCGCGTCGGAGTTGGGGCCGGACTACGCCACGACCGCGCCCGGCGCGCCGCCCGAGGGCATCGCGCTGGACGAGACCACCGGACGGATCACGGGCATCCCGCGCCGGAGGGGGTCCTTCGAGGTCTACTACCACGTCACGAGCACGCTGGTTCCGAACTCGTTCGGGCAGCACGCATGGGCCACCTTCGACTTCCAGATGGTCCCGGCCGGGTTCTTCGCCCAGGATGCCGCGTACACCCTGGAAGGGGTCTTCGCGGCGAGCGATCCGTATTCTCGGATCCCGGACTTCGAGGTGGGGCTCCCCTACAACCCGGACGGCGGGGCCGACGGCTACCAGCTGCTGGCGACGGGTGGCGTCCCCGAGGACGGAATGACCGACGCGCCCCACGCGAGTCAGGTGGCCGCGGATCCAAGCGAGACGCTCGGCGCGTACGGCTGGAGCGTGGACTGGGATCCCCACTCGACGGGAGAGACTCCGATTCCGCACGTGGAGTTCCAGGCGAGGGGCGTCTTGCGGATCGCCCCCGGGGAGGAGGACGACCTCGTCCCGCAGGGATTCCAGGACGTGGGATTCACGGCCGCAGACGCGGCGCTGCCGCTGTCGCTGGCCAGCACCGAGGCCCGGATCGTGCGGATCTCCGTCGGCCCGGACACCGTGATCATCACGCAGTCCACGACGTCGTTCTCGGGGGCGGCGTCGACCTCGCCCGACAACGGCGGCATGAACGACCCGAACCTGAACGTGAAGGTCCTTCTTCCCTATTCCAGCGGGGCGGTCATCCGCTCGCTCGACGACTCCATGGACCTGGCGGGCGAGGGAGCGCTCCAGCACACCATCCCTGCGACGGCGGGCAGTGAGACCGAGCTCACCGACCTGCTCGAAGGCTGCGATCTCCTTCGCGCCGTGGTCAACCCCGGCGGGTGGTGGAATGACACGATGAACTTCAATCCCAAGGGCGCTCGCTCGTTCATGCACGGCGACGCCAACACGAGCTACGGCTACCGCGCGCTCCACTACCAGTACTTCTACAAGTACCAGTCGGGCAGCTACACGTCGAAGAGCGTCTACGGCGCCAATCCCGAGACGACGGCCGTCCGGATACCCGAGTGCACGACTTCCGGCGTGGCGGAAGACCGGGCTTCGGGCGTCTACACCAGCGGTGGCAAGCTCTACTTCTTCGACAGCACGAAGTACATGGGCGTCTTCATCGTCCGCAAGGAGTCGAAGATCTACGTGCCGATGGCCTTCGACAAGACGTCGAGCGGCTACAAGAGCTTCGGCGACACATGGTCCTACAAGTACAGCAGCACGGCGACCGAGGCCGCCAGCGCGTTCAAGAACCCGAACATCACGGTGAGTCCGGACGGGCGCTTCGCCGCTGTCAAACTCTCGACCTCCGACCAGCCGTCGTCCTCGTACTACTACTACGGGGACAATGCGAACGTGACCGACATCGTCATCTTCAGCCTCACCGGCGAGCGGATTGCCGCATGGGGAGGCAAGACCTACAAGGTCATCGAGAGCGGCGCGAACGGTAGCACCAGCTCCATCAGTTCCACGGGGGAGAAGCTGTTCGGGGCGAGCCTCACCCTGACGAACAGTCACCTCTACTACCTCTGCGGCAACCGCGGGTACACGTCCTCCGAGTACTACTCCTGGCGGTACCACTGGATCTACCGCTACGACCTGACGTCCGGCGCCTCCGCCGGGTCCCTGGTCACGAGCAGCGACTCGCAGTGGGCGAACACCGCCGGGTACTCGGGCGCCATGCAGGTGCCGTGGGAGCGCTACTACCGGCCTGCCTACACCTACAGCTACACGAGCGGTTCCTACAGCCGCACCTACTCGTACTCCTACTCCGACACGATGTCGAAGGACGGCTACAACTGCTACGAAGGCAGCAAGGCGCCGATGCCGTTCCGCGTGAACGCGGACGGGGACCTGTGCGTGATCATCGCGGCGCGGACCACCACCAGCTACGGAAGCAGCGCCGCCTTCAGCCGGCACGTGTGGGCGGACGACGGCACGGGACCGCAGCGGTTGAGCTCCACGACGCGACGCGTCCAAGGCGCCGCTCGAGGGACGGGGCTCACCCAAGGCCCCGATACCTCCTACACCTACAGCTGGGGCTCCCGGATGGGGCCGACGACCCAGGTCGAGATCGCCGACGACGGCAGCAAGGTCGCCGTCGTGGTCAATCGCTACTCCGGCTACATGTATTACTACTCGTCGAGCGAGTGGGGGTACTACCGCGAGGACATCATCGCCTACACGCCGGTCAACGGCGGCTCCGATTGGAGCGGGGGCGCGAACGAGGTCCAGGTGACGGGCTCCGAAGGTAGCGGAACGGCCCTCTTCGGCGGCTCGACGCTCTGGCACTTCGGCGGGTTGCTCTTCACGAAGGACAACGCCGGTCTGGTGTTCTGGGCGGGCGCCTCGGGCTACTCCCCGACCTCCACGTCCTCCTCGTACTACTACGACTCGTACACGTACTACGGATCGCTCTACAGCTACGACTTCGCCAACGACGCGGTGACCCACATCCTGGCGAAGTCGAACGGTGGAGCGAACGACAGCGCCGGGACCCGGTACCCTGACGACAAGTCACAGGTCAGCTACAGCCCGGGCTCGTACTACTCCGGGAACCGGAACCTCGGCGCCATCAAGCCGATCTCGGGCTTCATGGAGCCGAACCGGAACTTCTACTACATCGTGACGCTCAGCGGTCTCAGCAGTTCCTACCACGAGGCGTGTCGTCTCATCGCGATCAACCTGCGGAGTCTCGACGACTCCTCGGCGATCAACAGCCACGACGACGGACGCGCCTTCGCTCTCGGTGGGAGCAACTGGCCCAGCCGCCGCGGGTTCCTGCCTAGCTACGGATCGAGCAGCTCGTACTTCTACGCGGCGCGCTACGGCATCTATTACGGCGAGTACGCCCCCGGCGGACAGTTCGGGAGCATGCAGACCATGTCCGACAACGGACGGGTCTTCTTCGGCGCCCACTGGCAGCTCTACGGGCTCGTGTCCCCGACGACGTCGGGTAGCTACGGCGGGCCCAACGAGAGCACCTATCACGGGTGCAACGGCGCGTTCGCGGGGCAGGTCGGCTTCTTCGACGCAACGGTCGCCGGGCCGGTTCAGCTCATCACGACGATGAGCGAGAACCTCGTCAGCAACAACTACTCGAGCACGACGGGCCGCACGGTGAAGTACCTCGAGGCGCGCGATGACGGGTCCTCCGTGGCTTTCGTCTACGCGCCGCGCACCAGCACGTACTGGTCGTACCCCATCAACCAGGGCCAGGAGCGCCTGGGGATCGTCCAAAACATCGAGACGGACGCCACCGGAGCGGTCACGGGAGAGGTCGAGATCGACGACATCCAGGGCTCGGCGGGGCGCGTCAGCTCGTCGCTGACGCACGACACGTCCGGATCGCGGGTCTTCTACGCCTACGGTACGGGGAACGAGAAGAGCAAGCAGATCTTCGTCGGCGAGGTGTCGCCGTCAGGCTCGGCGTCCACGAGCGCGCTGACCGGCAGCGGGCCGACGAGCCTCAAGCGCTTCAACGTCCTGCACGCGGGGCGGTAGGCCGCGCCCTCCCCGGTCCGCATGACTCCCCGTGGGGCCGGCGTCTCGCCCGAGACGCCGGCCCCGCCTCTCTTGTGGCATGATCATGGGTCATGACGCGCGCGCTGATCCTGATCCTCGCCGTCGCCGCGGCCGCGGCCATCGTCGCGTTCGCTGCCGGTTGGTTCGATCCCACGGGCGGAGGCGGCGGGGGAAGCGAGGTTCCCCGGCTCCGGTCGGAGCGCCGACCAAGCCGCCAGGCGCCGCAGGCGAGGTCGAAGGGGGAGGAGCGCGCGCGGACGCCGGCGTCCACGGTCCCCGAAGCGGAGGCCGACGTGCCCCGCATCCTGGTTCTCGGGCCGTCCCAGCCCCCGCACGTGGAGGGGCCGCCCGTCGAGCCGGAGACGATGGTGACCTTCCCCTCCGCCTCCCCGACGGGGGCGGAAGTGGTCGATGCGGTGTCCCGCGTGGCACCCCTTCGCTTCCTCCAGCAGGCGGACCTGGATGCCCTCCGCAAGCTCTCCTCGCCCGAGTGGGACCGGGTCTCGATGCCCCTCCTCGAAGTAACGGAGGTCTGGAGGGCCCAGGGGTTCCCCGCCGATCCGGCCGGCCGTGCCCTTCTCGTACGGCGGGAGGACCGCCCGGAAGACCACTAGGGCCTGGCCGGGAACAGCTGTTGAGAAGGACGCTCGGATTCGCGTCGGATGTGGTCATGACGAGGGAGCGGATCCGGAGGCGTAGCGCCAGCTACGCTGAGGAATTCGCGACCGAGGAAGGGCCGCAGACGGCGTGAAGGCGAGTGGAAAGGGCGACCGTCATCCACGGACGGGCCCTTGGCCTGCATGGCCCGCGAGAGGCGTACCAGGGCCGCGCGATTCACCGTCCGTTCGCGGGGAGTGCAGGCTAGCCCGGGAGCCGGCGGCTTTGCCGGTCTGGCGGGGGTAGGATCCTCCGAATGCCCAAGCACACCGTCTGGTTCGGGCCCGAGCGGGTGAAGGTGGACCTTCCCGGCGGGGTCCGCGCGACGGTGGTCGAGCCGCAGGCCCCTGCCGCTGCCGAGGATGCCCTCGGCGTCGTGGCCGACGCGCTCGACCGGCCGGTGGGGGCGAGGCCGCTGGGGGACACCGCGTCCGAAGCGTCGCGCATCGCGGTCGTCGTCCCCGATGCCACGCGGGAGGCGGCGGTGGAGGACGTGATCCTCCCGCTCCTCTCACGCCTGGCCCATGCGCGGCACGGGCCGCGGTCCATCACCATCGTCGTCGCGCGTGGGATCCATCCCGCCGTACCACGGGCCGACGTCCGCGGGCTCGTCGGCGGCGAGGTCATGGACGCCCTGCGGGTCGTGCAGAGCGCGCCGGACAGCCCCGAGATGAACGTCTCCATCGGCAGCGACGAGGAGATCGGCGACGTGCGCATCCACCGCGCCGTGGCCGAGGCGGATCTCGTCGTCCTGACGGGAGGCGTGGCGCCGCATCATCTGGCGGGGTTCGGTGGAGGTCCGAAGGCGTTCGTGCCGGGCGTGGCCGAGCGGGGCACCGTGGAGGCCGCGCACCGCCTGACGCTCCGCACGGTGGTCCGGCCGGATGGCACCATCCGGTCCCGCGCCGGGGTGATGGATGCGAATCCCTTCCGCGAGGCCCTGCTGCGGGTCGCCGAGCGCCACGGACACTGCTTCCTGGCGAGCGTCGTGGTCGGGGAGGACGGCCGACCTGCGGGTGCCGCCGCCGGCGACGTTCGTGCGGCCCACGACGAGGCCGCGGGGCTTTGGCGTCGCCTCTGCGGGGATCCCCCCGTGCCCGAACCGACGGACCTGGTGATCGTCGGAGCGGGGGCGCGGCGCAGCCACGACCTCATCCAGGCCCACAAGGCGTTGCTCGCCGCTTCGGCCTGGGCGAAACCGGGTGCCCCCATCGTCTGGCTCGCGCGCGCGCCGGCCGGGCCCGGACACCCCACGCTGCTTCCCTGGTTCGAGATCCGGGGGCTGGACCGCCACCTGGCCGCCTTGCGCCGGCAGTTCCATCCCTACGGTCTCACGGCCTACTCGATCCGGCGGCTGGCGAAGGACCATCCCGTCCACGTGGTCAGCGAGATCCCGGACGACGTGCTCCGGCCGATGGGCCTCCTACCCGCCCGGACGCCCAAGGCAGCCCTTCGGCGCGCGCTCGCCGGCGATCCAGCCACCGCGACCGTGCTCCCCGCCGCCTGAGCGAGACGCCCGGCGACAGGCGGCGGAGAAGGGGAGGCGGGGCTCCGGCTCCGTCAGTTCAGCCAGATCCCCAGGACGAGATCCACGAGGTCGCCATCCTTGTTGAAATCGACGCCTTCGAGAGACTCGCTCCGAAGGTAGGCCCACACGCTGCCCGTCTCCGACGTGGGGCGCGACACCATGGGGCAGGGCAGTGCCGGCTCCAGGAGCGTCCCTGTCGTGTCGAAGACCCGGAGAACGAAGCCGAGCGCCGTGCCGTCGCCGTCGAAGTCCTGGTTCGTGAGGGCCTCGCCCGCGGTGACGGCGATGCGCCCGCCGACGTTCGCCACGTGGAAGCCACCCGTCGAATCCAACGCGATGCGCGTCGCTGGATTCGCGAAGGGGAAGAAGAAGAGCAGCGTGTCCGAGTTGTCGCCGTCGCTGTTCAGGTCGCCGTTGGCGGTCTCGGCCGCCTGGACGATCACGCCGTCGTCGCCGCCGACGCCGGTGGTCGGGATCGTGCTGCCGGCCAGCGCCGCGCCGGGCAACGGGACGAGGCCCGTGTTCGTGACGACAGGAGACGCGCCCGTGGCATTCACGATGAAGTAGACGGTATCGAGGGTGTCGCCGTCGCCGTTGAGATCCTTGTTCGCGCCTTCCGTAGCCGCGATCCCGATCCAGCCCGGTGCGATGCTCGCCGCGCTGCCGCCGTCCAATGCCAGTCCCTGGAGACCAGCGACGCCCGGCAGGACCTTGTTGGCGACCGTCGGCGCGCCGACCGCGTCGGTCCAGTACAGAACCTCGGTGTCGAGCATGTCGCCGTCGCCGTTGCGGTCGACGGTCCCCTCCTCGCTGGCGGTGTAGAGCGCGATCTGCTCGTCGAAGAAGAAGAACCGTGCAGCCCCGCCCGCGTTGAGCCCGACTCCGGGCATGGTCTCCTGGAGGGAGCCGATGGAGTAGATGGCAGGGACGAAATCCGTGGTGTCCGCATCCTGGTTCAGCGGCCCACCTCCACCGGCCTGGGTGGCGCCCTCATCGACGTAGTAGCCGGCGAAGTCCTGGTTGGACACCGCGAAGGCCGCCGCCGCATCGATGTTGCGCGGTAGTTGCGCCGGCATCAGGGACGGATCGGTGCCGGCGAACATCAGTCGGCCGCCCGCGTGGTCGAGGATCGCAAGGAGGATGTCCACGGTGTCGCCGTCGCCACGCAGATCGATGCCCGGCGTGTTGTTCGTCCCCTGGATCGCCTCGTCGACGAGACACGCCGCCCTGTCGTGGGTGACGGCGCTCACGAACGGGGAGTTGGCCCGCGGCGTGTCGAGGTTGTAGGGAACGGCGGTCCCGTTCGGATTCACGACGAAGAAGACGTCGTCCAGCTGGTCCCCGTCGAGGTTGATGTCGACCGAAGCGCTGGGTTCCTTCGCCAGAGCGAAGAAGCGCTGGGTGGATCGGGTCGAGACGAGCGTCATGCCCCCCGGCGGAATCAACGTGGGGATCGGCGTCATGGAGGGATTGATCACCACGGTGAGGACGTCCAGGAGGTCGACGTCGGCCGTCAGGCTCTGGCCCTGGTCCTGCTCGCGCAGGTTCCAGGCGACGCTGCCCTGGACGGGGATCAGGATCCGAGGGATGCCTCCCGGGGGGACGCTGCTCACGTCAGCGCTGATCGTCGTCTGCTTGACGGTGCCGAGGGAGGTGTCCACGAACGCGACGACCCCGTCGTCGGCGAGTCCGTCTCCGTTCAGGATCGCGCCGCCGCTCTCCGCCTCTCCGACGGTGAAGCCGACCATCCCGGAGGCCACGCCGTACGCGTTGCTTCGGGCCGGGGCGACGCCCGCGAGTCCGGGGTAGACGAGCACCGGGATCGCGGGGGCCACGACCGCGGGGTTCACCCCGTCGTCGACTTCGACGATCAACTGGGCCGTCCCGGTCGGGAACGCCGGAGGGACGGTCACGGGCTTCGTCTGGAGGGCGCCGTTCTGGTGGCCGGCCGAGAAGACGAGGGCCTGGTCGGCGGTCGTGGCCAGGTTGCCGTCCACGTCGAGGAACCCCTGGACCGTCGCCGCGCCGTCGTCGTTCGCGGTGAGGCGAAGCCAGAAGCTACCCCCGGGGATCTCCGCCACCGGGCCGGTGGGGGACAGGACGTTCAGGGTCGGCGGATCGTCCGTGCCGGGCGGCGGCGGCGTTCCGGGGCCGCCCCCTCCCTTGCCGCCGCAAGCGGGCAAGGCCACCACCAGGGCCAGCAGGGCAACGCGGACAGGGCGGGATCCGAGCACGACGAACCTCCTCGGGCTTCCGTACCGGTCTTGCCGGCCAGCACGGTCCGTACCCCATCCTCGCCGGGATGCCGGCCCGCGTAACCTCCCTTCCCTCGGGCGGTTGCCGAAGCGTGAATCGAGCCTTGACAGGTTGGTTGCACGACGCCTGCGCGGCACCGACGCGCAAGACGTGCAGGATCGCCCGGGGCGAAGGGCCTGTCGGCTCGCGGGGACCCGGCCGCGGGGGGGAAGGGACCGTGGGTGCGGGAGGGCCGTGTCCGTTCGACGGGAACAGGCCTCCCCGGGGTGGGGGCGCCGGCGTCCCAGGGGTCGAACCCCGCCGCGGCCTCCAGCCCGCCTCCCTCATGAACGGGCGCTGCTCTCGCTCGGGCCTGGTACGCATCGCGCATGGTTCGCGGGCTAGCGCCTTCGGGGCAGCGCTCCCTCCAGGAACACGGCCAGGACCTGGCCGGCCAGACGTCCGGCCTGCGGGGAGGGGTGCGCGGCGCGTGCGTCGAGGGCCAGGCGGTCCGCCATGCCGAGCAGCATCGCCGCCTTCTCCGCGAATCCGCGGCCCCGGCTCCGCGGGCGCCGCAGCACTCCCTCCACGGCGGCCTGGACCACCGCGAGGTAACGCCGCCGGCTCGCCTCGACCCGCCGCCCCCGCTCCCCCGGCACCGTCCCGAGCCGTCCGGCGAGGACGGGGGCGACCACCGGTTGGGCCAACACGCGGCGGATGTGGTCGGTCAGCAGCGCGCGCAGGCGGTCCCTGGCGCCGCGGCCCGCCAGCGCCGCCTGGGCCGACGCTTCCGCGGCGCCCAGGATGCGCATCTCGGCCTGGTAGAGCAGGTCCTCGCGGCCGCCGAGGTAGTGGTAGAGCGTTGCGAGTCCCACGCCGGCGGCCTCGGCCACGTCCCGCATGGTCGTCCCGTGCCATCCGCGTTCGCCGAGCACGCGCGCTCCCGCGGCCAGGATCGCCTCCATCCGCTCGGCGCGGCTCACGGCCTCCCGCCTGCGGGGGAAGCGTCGCGTCCCGCGCCCAGGCCCTCGCCGCGGTAGACGACCCAGCAGGTGGCGGTCTCCCGGACCTGGATCTCGGCCAGCGGCAGACCCGCCGCCGCGAGGCGGCCCCATGCCCATACCGCCAGGTGCTCGGCGCTCGGATTGGGCAGGATCTCGTTCAGGTCCCGGTGGTCCACCGCCTCGAGCACGTGCTCCTCCACCACCGCCTTGAGGTCTGCGAAGTCCATTGCCATCCCCGACTCCGGGTCCACCGGGGACCGGCAGGCGACGCGCAGCACGTACCCGTGCCCGTGCGGACGGCGGCACTTCCCCGGATGACGGGGCAGATGGTGGGCGGCTTCGAAGCGGAATTCGCGGACCACGAGCATGGGGGCGCGATTGTAGGGAGCGGGCTCTGGAAGGGCGCTCGCCGCGCCGGGGCGCCCTACGAAAGCCCCTGCCCTCCGGGCCGCCGCTACCATCCTCGGCGGCCCGCGAGTCCGCGCCCGGGCCGCTGCCCGGTGGATTCGGGCCGGGATCCGATCGATTCCTTACCATCGGGGATCGTTCGGGGAAGTGCCGGTTGCTGGAGCCTCGTCATGTCCGAAGGGTCGTTTCGCCGCCTCGCGTGGGCCGTTCCCCTGCTGCTCGCCTTCGTCGGGGTCGGGGCCACCAGGGCGCTTGCTGCCGGCGACGAGGAGGTGGACGGCACGATCCCCATCGTCGCCCGGCTGGAGCCCCCCACGCTGGGGCCCGGCCAGGAGGGGGTGCTGGTCGTCACGGCGAAGCCCGAGCACGGTCTCCACGTCTACGCCGAGGAAGACGGCAGTCTCACGACGTGGCGCGTCCGGATGGTCGAGGGCGTCACCTACGAGATCCCGGCCAAGGAGATGACCTGGCCCGTCTGGAAGAAGACGCCCGGCAAGGTCGAGTGGACGGAACCCACGAGCCACCGGGACCCGAATTTCCCCGAGTTGGCCCCCTACCCGATCTGGGACGGTGCACATCCTCTCGTGCTCCGCATCCCCGTGGCGATCGGCGCCGCGGTCCCGGCCGGAACCGAGATCGGCGTCGAGGTCGACTACAGCGCGTGCGACGAGAACATGTGCTACGCCCCGATCCGCGGGCAGGCGGCCCTCGTCGCGCTGGCCGCCGCACCGGCGAAGGAGGAGACGCCTCCCGCGGTGCCCAAGGTGGGCGGTCCCGCGGGGGACAGGGCGGTGTCGATCCATCTGGAGATCGACGAGGAGACGAGCGAGGCCGTCGTCGTCTTCGAGCCGTCGCTGGGCTACCACCTCTACATGCCCGGCCACCCGTCGGGCGACCCCATCGGCGTGGATCCGCTGCCGGACGAAGGGATCACGTGGGGCGACGTGGTCTTCGAGGACGAGGGCGGCGAGATCGAGGAGCCCTACGAGGCGAGGATCCCCTTCACGCGCAAGCCCGACGCGAAGCGCTTGCGCGTCCGCGTCCGGTGGCAGGCGTGCAACGACAGCGGCTGCCTGCTACCCGCGGACGGCGTCCTCGTGGCCCGTTGGGTCGAGGAGGCGGGGACGGAGCCTCCGCCGCATCCCGAGCCGCCGATGATCGAGCCGGGGAACGGCACGTCCGGTTCCGGGGGGGCCGTCCCACCGGCGACCGATGGAGCGGGCGGCGAGAGCGCCCCGGACGTCGCGATCGAGGAGGGGGAGAAGCTCCTCGTCCTGCCGTCCCGGGAGGTGCCGTTCGAGCGGGTCTACGGGGACGACCTCGACAAGCCGCGGAGCGACGGCGGCTGGAAGGTCGTGGACGCTTCCATGGCGCCCGTCGCCACCAACGCGTTCGGGAAGCGGTGGCAGAAGAGCCCGCTCCTCGCGCTGCTCTTCATCTTCGGATTCGGCGTGGCGCTTGCGTTCACGCCGTGCGTCCTCCCGATCATCCCGCTGACGATCAGCGTGATCGGCGGCGGCGCGGCCGGGAAGGTCGGTCGGGGGCGGCTGACCGTGATGCTCACCGCCTACGTGCTGGGCCTGTCTCTCACCTACGGCGCCGCGGGAGCCGTCACCGGCGCGCTCGGCAAGGCCATCGACCTGGACGCCGCCTTCCGGATCCCCTGGGTGGTGTGGGCGCTCGCCGCCTTCTTCCTCGTCATGGCCGCCGGCATGATCGGCATCTTCGAGCTCCAGCCGCCGGCTTGGATGGAGAAGATCCGCGGGGGCGCGGCCCAGAAGAGCGGCACCTTGATCGGGAGCTTCCTGCTCGGCGCCGTGGCGGCCCTGGTCGCGAGCCCCTGCACGGGCCCCTTCGTCGTCTCCATGCTGACCTTCGCCGCCACGATGGGGAGCCCGGGAATCGGGTTCCTCCTTCTCTTCGTGCTGGGGCTCGGCATGGGAGCCGTCTTCTTCGCCGCGGGGTCGCTGAACCTCCTCGCGCGCCCCGGGCCGTGGATGGTCTGGGTGCGCTACGCCTTCGGCGTGATCCTCTTCGGCGTCGCGCTCTACTTCCTCTCGAGCAACCGCCTGCTTCCGCGCGTACCGCTCCTCGGGACCGACCTCGGCATCTACGTCCTGGGCTTCGGCTTGGCGGTGCTCACGTGGTGGGGCCTGGCGCGCCACCTCGTGAAGAAGGAGGGGGAACGCGTCGGCATCGCGAGAAGGCGCGGGGCCGGCATGGCCGTCGCGCTCGTGCTCGTCACGGGCATCGTCGCGCAGCTGACCTCCCACGCGGCGCCCGCCGCCGCTGCCTCCGGCGGGGAACTGGCGGCCACCGCTTCGGAGGGCTGGATCCGGCTCCGCGACGTGGACCACCTCCAGGCGGAGGTCGCCCGCGCGAAGAAGGAGGGGCGACCCGTGATCGTGGACGTCTGGGCCACGTGGTGCAACTACTGCAAGGAATTCGACCATGTCATCGAGTCGGATCCCCATCTCACCGCGCAGATCGGCAAATTCGTCCGCCTCAAGATCGACGAGTCCACCGCGGCACCCGCGGACAACGACCCCCTCCGCGTCGCCGCCGGACTGCCGAAGACCGGCCAGCCGTGCATGGCGTTCTTCGATCAGGAGGGGCGGATCCGCAAGGCCGCGCAGGTCGCGGGTTGGTTCGGCAGCATGGACGCGTCCACACGGGAGCTCAGCCGCCGCGTGGACTTCCTGCTCGGCACCCCGCGCGAGTAGGGCTCGCAGCCGGTTGCGGCGTCCCTACAATCCGGGGATGAAGACCTGCATCTACGTGGACGGACGGATCACGCCGCCCGAGGAGGCCGTGATCCCCGTCCTCGACCACGGCTTCCTGCTCGGCGACTCCGTCTACGAGGTGTTCTGGTGGCATCGCGGCGTGCTCGTCCAGGAGCGCGAGCACATGGAACGCCTCGCGGAGAGCGGACGCCGCCTCTACATGGACCTCCAGCACCCGGCCGATGACCTCGTCCGGGCGATCCAGGAAACGATGGAGGCGGCCGAGGTGGGGGCCGACGAGGACGCCTACGTCCGCCTGATCGTGACCCGCGGCGCGGGGCCTCTCGGTCTCGACATCCGTCGCGTCGAGAAGCGTAGCGTCGTCGTCGTGGTCGCGCCGGCGGGGCGTCCCGACGAGACGGTGTGGGAGAAGGGGCTCACCGTGGCGATCGTCGAGCGCCAGCGCAATCCCCGCATGGCGCTCGACCCGGGAGCGAAGACGGGCAACTACCTGAACAACGTGCTCGCGCTCTACGAGGCGAAGCTCGCGGGTGCCGACGACGCGTTCATGTTGAACGAGCGGGGCGAGGTGACCGAGGCCACGACCGCGAACGTGTTCCTGGTCGTCGGCGGCATCCTCGTCACGCCTCCTCTCGAGGCGGGGATCCTGAAGGGCACGACCCGCACGCGCATCCTCGATCTCTCCCGCGCCCACGGCGTCCGCGCCGAGCAGCGGCGCGTGGGTCGCGAGGACCTGGAGGCGGCGGACGAGGTCCTCGTCTCGTCCTCCGTGAAGGGCATCATCCCGGTCGTGCGAATCGACGGGAAGACGGTTGGCGACGGGCGCCCGGGACCGGTGACCCGTCGGCTTCGTGCCCTCTTCGAAGCGGCCGCGGACGCGGAAGCGGCGGCCGGGCGGGCGGCACGGGCCGTGCGACCCTGAGAACGCCGACGGCGTGTCGCGGGGGAAACGTCTCCCGTGGGACACGCTTCGTGGTCCGGAGGTGCCCCAGTGAGACACGCGAGGGCGATCGTCCTTCCCGTCCTCGCTCTCGCGGTCGTGGTGGTGGCCCTGGTGATGCCCGTCGGGGCGATGCTGGTGCGCTCCTTCCAGGTGAACCAGCTCGTCCTGAAGGGCGGTCGGGTGCTGGAGGCGGCCGGCGACATCGACGTCAAGGAGACGCCGACGGGGCGCACCTACATCCTCTCCATGCAGGCGAAGGCCGGCGGCGAGAAGGTGCAACAGATGATCGACGGCGACCGGGTGGCCGAAACGAGGACCGCCTGGAGCCTGGAGCACTACGCTCGCCTCTGGGACGAGTCCCGCACCTGGGGACTGCTCCGGAACAGCGCCGAACTCTCCCTCGGCGCGGCGCTCCTCGCCCTGCTCCTGGGGATCCCGGTCGGCTGGCTTCTCGGGCGGACGAACCTGCCCGGCCGGCGCCTCCTCGCCGTGCTCTGCCTCGGTCCCGCCATCCTCCCCCCGCTCATCGTGGCGATGGGCGCGGCGCGACCCCTCGAGATCGCGGTGACCGCCGCGCTCGGCGCGACGGGGCAGCACCTCCAACTCGCCACGGGCATCCTCGTGTTCGGGCTCGTGTTCTTCCCGCTCGTCGCCTTCCTGGTCGCCCGCGCGCTGATCGACGTCCCGGTCGGTCCGTGGGAGGCGGCCCTCCAACTCGGGGGTCGCCGCGCCGCCTTCCGACACGTCGTCCTCCCCGCGATGGTGCCCTCGCTCTTCGGCGCGGCCGCCCTCGTGTTCGTGCTGGCGTGGTCGGACTTCGCCGTGCCCGACTACCTCGGCGTGACCCTCAAGATGGGCACCACGCCGATGTACGTCTTTCCCACGGAGATCCTCCTCCAGTGGAAGCAGGAAGGGAACGCCGGCCGCGCCGTCGCGACCGGCGCTCCCTACATGGTGCTCGCGGCCCTGCTCCTCGTCCTGGCCGTGGTCCTGCTACGCAAGAGCCCGATCCTCGCGGGAGGGGAAGGGCGCGGCGGCCGTCCCCTCCTGCGCCTGGGCCGCAGGGGGAAGATCCTCGGCGTCGTCCTCGTCGTGCTCGTGCTCCTCGTCGCCTTCGCGTTGCCGATGGGGGGGATCGCCTCGTGGGGACTCGGCGGCGGCGAGATCCAGGTCCAGCCGAACGGGACCACCGTCGCCAAGCCTGTCTACGCGCACCTCTTCGACGTCGCGGGGGCCTTCGCGCGCACGCCCGGCCTCGACGAGGACATGGCCCGTTGGCTGAAGAGCGGGCTTGGCGCCGCGCTCATCGCCACCCTCGTCTCCATCGTCCTCGTGCGGTGGGCGCTGCGAGGCGGACGATTCGCCCGCGGTACCGTCCTGCTCGTCGGCCTCCTACCCCTCGCGGTCCCGGGACTCGTGCTGACCGTCGGCACGCACGTGCTCTGGCTCGGCTTCGACGTGGACTGGGTCGATCGGACGATGTTGAGGAGCGCGCTCGCCCTCACGGCCCGCTTCCTTCCCTTTGCGCTCGTCGCCACCTGGCTCGCGCTCCGACAGGTGCGACCCGGACACGAGGAGGCCGCGTCTCTCGGCGGCGCCGGACCCATCGCCCGCGCTCGCCGCATCTGGCTCCCGCTCGCGTGGCGAGGGTTGATCGGCGCCGCGCTCATCGTGCTCGTTCTCGCCCTGCGCGAGATCGATGCCGTGATCCTGGTCGATCCCCGGATCCTCCCCCTGCGTCTCTACGACAAGATCCACTTCACCCGCTTCGCCGACGAAGCGACGATCTGCTTCGTCTACGTGGGTGTCCTCCTCCTGCCCGCCTTGCTCGCGGCCCTGTTCCTGCGTCGAAGAAGGACGTAGCCGACGTACGCGGTGAGGAGAGAAGCCGAGGCCAACTCGCCCTGCGGGCGCCGGCCGGCCGGCGGGAGGATCTCGATGCCCTGCCGGGGGCGTTGCCCTCGACGAACGCGCGTCCGGTTCGGTGGGGGCGTTCTCCTGCCAGGGGGCGCTTCTCCGGTTCTCCTCGTGGCGGAGGGGGCCTTCGATTCGAGGCCTCGTGCACCGCCCTCGAAGCGGAACACGACCGGACCCACGCCGGCGAGAGGGCCGCAGGACACCTCTCCCCGTCGACCGGCGAACGCCCTCCCCCTGCCCCCCGATGCGGCTGGCCCCCTCCCGCGTTCCCAGTAGCGGTACCCCTGCCCCCGGGAGCCCTCCCATGCCGCCCCGTCTCCTCGTTCCCCTGCTGCTCCTCGGCCTGGCGCTTCCGGCTTCGGCGGACGTCCTCGTGACGACGGATGGCCTCCGCCTCGAAGGCGAGATCCACCGGGATGACGGGGGTGCCTACGTCGTGCGGACGCCCGCCGGGACGACGGTCCTCCCCGCGGACCGGGTCGCCACCTTCACGCCGGGCGAGGGCGCCCGGGCGGCCCTGGAGCGTCGGGCCGCGACGATGGGGGCGGACGACGCCAAGGGCTGGTTCGCGCTGGCCCTCGAGGCGGAGGCCGAGGGGATCGGGGACCTCGCCCGACGGGCCTACGGAGAGGTCGTCGGGATCCAGCCGGATCACGAGGCGGCCCGTCGCGCGCTGGGTCAGGAGCGGTACGAGGGGCAGTGGGTGGACCAGGCCGTCGCACGCCGCCGTCGGGGTCTCGTTCTCTACGGCGGCCGGTGGATGCTCCCCGCCGAGGTGGAGGCCGCGGCCCGGGCGGACGACCCCGCCCCGATCCGGGCGGCCCCCTCCGACGACGTGCCCACCCTCATCCGAACCCTGGCGGGTGGCGATGCGGTGCTGGCCCGCGCGGCGCGGCTGTCGCTCGCGCGGGTGTCGGACACCCAGGTGGTCGAGGCCGCGCGCGCGACGCTCTTCGACGCCGTCCCGGGCGTCCGTTGCGCCTCGGCGCGCCTCCTCGGCGAGGTCGGCGACGAGGCGGCGCTCAGGCCGCTCATCTTCTCCGCGGCGCGCGATCTCGACGACGGCGTCCGCGCGGAATCGCTCCGCGCGGCCATGTCGTTCGGACGCGGCGACCTCTCCGTGCCCTTCGTCAACGCCCTGGGGAGCGAGAACCTGCGTCTCGCGGGGAATGCCGCCCAGGCCCTGGGGGCCATCGGCGATCCGCGCGCCATCGGCTACGTGGTGAAGCGACTCACGAGCCACGGCGGCTCCACCCGCAACGTCGTCTCCGTGGTGAACCAGGTCTCGTACGTCCAGGACTACGACGTCGAGATCGCCCAGGCGAGCAACATTGCGAACCCGACGGTCGCCACGATCCAGGACGGCGTCGTGCTCGACGTCCGCGTGCTGGGATCGGAGTACACGCGGACGTGGATCGAGCCGCTGCTGGTGGACGCGGCGAGCCGGTTGGCCCGGCGGGAATTCAAGAACCGGGACGAGGTGCTGCGGTGGTACGGCGAGCACCAGGCCACGCTTCCCGACTACGCCGACACCGCCCCCCCCGCAAGGACGCGTGGCAAGGTCATCGGCGCGCAGTAGGCGGGCGCGCGGTCCGATCCGGATCGACCCGTGGGGGCGCTACGCCTCGTCGGTGCCCTTCGCTTCGGCTTCGGCCTTCTTGATCGCCTTGCGCGAGCGGATCTTGACCTGGGTCTTGACCTTCGGAAGGCCCATCACGGAGTCGCCTTCCTGCCAGCGATCGTTCTCCTGGAGGCGGATGATCCGTTCCCAGCGGGTGAGGACGCTCCGCTGCCGGGCGAGCGAGTTCTTGATCTTGAGGCTCTTGTGGATCGACATCGCCGTCCCCCGGGTCTAGGGTCCTGTCCGCCGGGTCTTCACCGAGCCCCGGAGGTTACCGTCCGAGCGGGCCGGGCCCCCCGGATTTCGGGGCGCCGCCGGCCCCGCGCTCCGCGCCGCCGGCCCCCTCACCGCCCGCTGCGGGGGCCCTGCTGGTAGGCGGCCCGGTAGAAGGGGCTGCCCCAACGGAGCCGCAGGGTCCCCAGCCGCTGGGCCTCGTAGTAGGCGTGCGCCTTCGCCTCGCTGGAGAACGGACCGAGGAAGATCGCGAGGCGCTCGGAGTCCTCCGGCACGACCCGGACGTAGTCCTCGGCGATGTTGTACCGGCTCAGGAGCTCACGGATGACCGCCTCCGGGGCGATGGCATGGCCGGTCAGGTCGTCCTTGCTGCGCAGCTTGCCCCGGATCCACCACGCGATGTTCGCGTCGTGGGCGGACCGCCGTTGGAGCGCGATGCCCGAAGAACCGCGGCGGCCGTAGCCCAGGCCTGCGGCAAAGGCCAGCACGACGAGCAGCACGACCGTGGAGGAGAGGAGCACGACCTGGCGCGGCTGCAGGAACACGCCATCCGCCGCCTTCTTCTTGCGTGCCCTCGGCGTCGCCTTCCGACGCCCGCGTCCGCGGGGCGCCGAGCCGTCCCCCTGCCCGGATGCCAGCCTGAACACGTCGAGGAGATCGTTCGCCCGCTTCGCCATGAAGCTCCCGCCCCGGGGGAGGCCGCGTCCCACCGCGTGCGAATGGTACCGAGAGGGTCCACCGACGCACGCCTCCTGCTCTGAGGTTCGGCGGTGCAACGGCTGTGGTTGAGCACCATGTCCCCGATCGCCCGCTGCGGGACGCCCCCCTCAACCTCTCGTCGTCATGCTCGCGGCGAGGCGGACGGCCGCGGCGAGGGACGAGGCGTGCGCGACGCCGCGGCCCGCGATGTCGAAGGCGGTTCCGTGGTCCACCGACGTGCGCACGAACGGCAGGCCCAGGGTCACGTTCACCGCCTCGCGCCAAGCCAGCGCCTTCACGGCCGGCAGCGCCTGGTCGTGGTACATGGCGAGCACGGCGTCGAAGCCGCCGCGCGCGGCGGCGGGGATGCAGGCGTCGGCGGGAAGCGGCCCGTGGGCGTCGATCCCGCGCCCCCGTGCGGCCTCGACGGCCGGCTCGATGACGTCGTTCTCCTCCCGTCCGAAGAGCCCGCCCTCGCCCGCGTGCGGGTTCAGCCCGCAGACGGCGAGCCGCGGGCGTGTCACGCCGAACCAGCGTGACACCTCCCGCGACAGGAGCGCGAGCGCCTCCACGAGATCCGGCACGCACAGCAGGCTCGGGACGTCGCGAAGCGCCACGTGGATCGTCGCGAGCCCGACGCGGAGCCGCCCTCCGGCCAGCAGCATCAGGACGCGGTCCACCCCCGCGAGATCCCGCAGGACCTCCGTGTGGCCGGGAGCGGCGACGCCCGCCCGGCGCCAGGCCTCCTTGTGGATGGGGCCGGTGACCATTCCCTGGACCCGTCCCGCCAGCGCCAGGGACGCCGCCGTCACGACCCAGGCGTGGGCGGCGCCCCCGGCCCGCCCGTCGATGGCGCCCCGCTCGGGCAGCGGCACGAGGGGCGGCAGCGGTTCGAGGAGGCCGACGTCGCGGTCACCGAGGGCCTCCGGGCCGTCCACGAGCGGGGGAATGCGGGCCCCGGGGACCAGGGGCCGGTCTCTCTCCAGGGCCGCCCGGTCGCCCACCAACAGCAGGCGGGCCGGAAGGGGTTCGTTGCCGGAGAGCAGTCGAAGGGCGATCTCCGGTCCGATCCCCGCGACGTCGCCGATCGTCAGCGCGAGCAACGGACGACTCATGCGGGCTTCCCCGCGCGCCGGTGGAACGCCACGTCCAGGGGAAGGAGGGCCAAGGCGGCCACGAGCGGCCAGGGCCAGAGAGGGCGGCGGATGGGCTGCGGCGGTGCGGGCGTGAAGAGGGGAGCGGACGGGTCGAGCGCCGCCGGGCCGAGGGCCCTGGCCAGCGCGTCCGCGTCGCCGGGGCGGAGGAGAGGAGCCGGGCGCGGGCGGGCGAGGTAGGACACGGAGGGGCCCGCCGGCCGGCGCCCGTCCCCGTCGTCCATCACGAGCTGGATCGTGGCCCGGCGGCCCGGCGGCAGCGGGGGCAGCGCCAGCGGGGTCTCGCCGCCCGGCGTGACGAGCCCCAGGTCCCGCTCGCCCTCGGGTCCCGACCAGAGAACCCGGATCGGCGCCGTGGAGGCCCCCGGCGCGGCGGCGATGCGGAGGACCTCGCCGCCCGGTGACGGGAGGACCCGAGGATCGAGCCCTTCCGTGCGGGCCCCGGCCGGTGCCCGAACGGCCCGCACCGACTGGAGGAGGAGCCGCTCCACGCCCGGCCACGGTGCGAACCCCGCGGCGTCGTCGGGCAGCGCGAGGACGAGCACCCGCCCCAGGCCGAAGCGCGCCGCGCCGAGGACCGGTTCGTCCTCCGCGCGCCGGAGCAGGACCGCCGCCCCCGGCCCGGGCTCGGCCCGACGCGGGGGTCCCACGGAGGGCAGCGCGGGGAGACCGGCGGTCGCTTCGTGGGGGCGGATCGCCACCAGGGGCGCGAGCGCGGGGCCCTCCTCCTCGGGCGCCGGGGGCGTCGCGGTCTCCGGGGGCTCGGCGGGCTCCGGCTCCGGCGTCGCCGGCTCGGGCGGCTTCGGCGGAGGCTTCTCCTGCTCCGGTGGCGGGGGCTCGCCCTCGTGCTCGCGGTCGCGGATGCGCGCCATCTCCTCGACCTCGCGGAGCCGGCGGTCGGCCACCCTCTCCGTATCCCGGGTGAGGATCGTCGGCACCTCCCGCTCGGTGTCCGCCGGGATGTAGCGGCCGTGCGGCGCGGCCATGGCGAGCTGCTTGAGCAGGGTCTCGTCGTGGTCGCGGCCGAGGCCGACGGCGGTCAGCGTGATGCCCTGCGCCGCCATGGCCCGGATCAGGTGCATGAACACGGCGTAGCCCGTCTGCCTCCCGTCGGTGAGCAGGAGCAGGTGCCGGATCGGAGATGGTTCCGTCGCCAGGATCCGGCCCGCGCGTTCGAGCGCCCCGTAGATGTCCGTCTGTCCGCCCGCCTGCACGGCCGCCAGCGTCCAGCCGAGCGTCCCGCGCACCTCCGCGACCGGCGTCATCGGCACATCGACCGTCACGTCGTCGGCGAACGTGAGCACGCCGAGGCGGTCCGTCCGGGCGAGCGTCGCCGCGGCCTTCTCCGCCCCCTCGATCGCCATCGTGAGCTTGCCCCCCTCCATGCTCCCGCTCCGGTCCAGCACGAGGAGGAGGCTGATCGGCCGGGCCTCCTCGGGTCGGCGCTCGGCCCGAAGTCCCGGCCCCTTCTCGGGTTCGGGCGGTTCGACGGGCGGGGTCTCCGCGTCGGGCGGGGGCGGGGGCGCCGGCTCGGGTTCGGGGGAGGGGGGCGGCGGGGGGAGGGGGCGGAGCGCGAGCGCCCGCTGGAGCGGCGTCCCCCGGAGTCGGCCCCAGGCCCCCGCGTCCCCGCCCGCGACGAGGAAGAGGCCCACGCCGCGATCGATGGCCTCCAGGAGGGTGTCCTGTCGGGCGGAAGAGAGTCCCTCCGCCGCCTCGGCGTCCAGGGCGAGCACGTCGGCGTCGTCGGCGGCGCCGGAGAGCAGCGCGGCGCCCAGGTCCGCGGGGGGCACGGGCCGGACGTCGTAGCCCTGGACGGCCAACGCCCGGGCGACGAGCGACGAGGGTGGGTCGGCCACGGCGAGAAGCACGCGGGGGGGCGCCTCGACCGCGACCAGCCGTCGACCGAGCGCCGCGGCCGCGGCACCCTCGGGACCGGCGGCCACGGCCACCTCGTGGCGGCCGGGGGCGAGCGTCACGTCCTCGAAGGCGAAGGGTACCGCGTCCCCGTCGCGGGCCGTCTCCACGGTCCGCGCCTCGACCTCCTTGCCGTCCACGAGGAGGGCGACGCGCACCGTGCCCTCGCCGTGGACCCGGCCCCGGACGTCGAAGGGCCCCCGCGACGTCGCCGGCACGTCGAGGGAGGCGATTCCCGTCGGCCGGGCCGCGGGCGGCGGCGTCGCCTCCGGAAGCGCGCGGGCCAGCACGCGGATCCCCTGCTGCCCGAGTCGCGCGGTCGTCTCCTCCAGGTCGCCCAGATCGCCGCGGCCGCTCGCGAGGAGGATGACGGTCCCCGACTCGTCGGGACGGAACGCGAGCGCCGCCGTGGAGAGACCGGCGGCCGGGCGGGCGGGACCCTCCCGGTCGGCGGGCGCGAGGTCCAGGAGCGGGTCCCCCGCGCCCCCCGCGGTCGCGTCGACCGCCGCGGTCGCCGTTCGGTCGAACGCCACCGCCGAGACGGCCGCCCCCCGCTCCCGAGCCGCCTCGAAGGCGGCCCGGCCGAGGCGCATGGCCTCCGCCTTCCCCGCTTCGCCCATCGCCTCCCCGTGTTCGGTCGCCACGACGAGCCGGCGCCGCGGGGGAGCGCCCTCCGCCGGGATCGACGGATCGGTTGCCGCCGCGACGAGGAGGGCGAGGACGAGGAGGCGTACGACGGCGCGGAGCACCCGTCGGCGCGCGCCTCCGTCGGCGCGCGCCTCCGCCCCGAAGACCACGAGCGCGGCCGGCAGCCACAAGACCCACAGCCACGGGTGGGCGACGTGGATCACGTCATCTCATCGCTTCACTTGACGAGGATCGGGTCGGCCCAGGTCCCGCGGTCGCCGACGAACTGGTCGAAGTCACCGTAGTCCACCTCGAGCACGAGCGTCGAGTGCCCCGAGACGTCGATCGGTCCCACCTCGCGCGGGGTCGCTCCCGCCCGTACGCCCTTCGCCTGCCAGGCCACTTCGCCGTCCACCAGGACACGGGCGTCCACGACGCCCTGGACGTCGCCGGCTCCCGGGGACGCCGCGGGGCCCGCCTCCGTCCGCAAGACCTCGTCGTCCACGCCGAAGGTCGTCTGGAACCGACGGTACGTGCCGCCCAGGGACAACGTGATGCGGGAGCGGGCGTGCACGGCGAAGCCGTGGCGGTACGTCCGGCCGGCCAGGGTCAGCGGACACCCCGTGGGGCGGCGATCGACCCTCGCGCCGAACCACTGCTGGAGGAACACCGGGTCGAGATCGTCGGGCACGCCAAACCCGTAGGGCGTCTCGACGGTGCTCTCGAACGGGAGCTGGTCCGCGTAGACGAACGCGCCGCCCGAGGGGCGCACCACCGCGACCTCGGCCACCGGCAGCGCGACCGCGCTCTTCGGACTGGACCGGAGCGTGAAGCGGACCGTCCCCTCGACGAGGGTCGGCCCCTCGCCGGGGATCCAGCGCGAGCCGTCGGTCGATTCGATCTCCAGGACGAGGCCCTCGGCCGGCGGCGGGGCCTCGTTCTCGAGGCGGAGGACCTCGACGCCCTCCCAGCCGATGCGGCGCTGGGTGCCGCCCTCGCCCTCGATGAGGAATCCGTCGTCGTCCACGCCGAGCAACAGGCCTTCGTACGTGTCGCCGTTCTCCAGCGAGAGCACGTCCTTCCCCGAGGACGCCGGCATCTTCGCCTCGGGCTCCTCGCAGGGGCCCGCTCCCTGCGGGATCCGGGCGAGCGTACGGATGGAATCGTACGGAAGGAGGACCTTCCCCGCACTGGAGGACTCGATGCGGATGCCCGCGTCCGAACTGCCCGCGTAGGTGCCCCGGATCTCCTCGCCGCCGACCAGGCGTAGCCGGAGACCCGGCCCACCGGTCGCCGCGGTCTCCTCGGCCTCCGCGACCCGCCGGATCGCGCGAACCTCGCCGAGGGAGACCCGGCGCTCGCCCGACCCCGTGGCGAGCGTGGCCGTGCTTGCGTCCAGGCCCAGGAGCCTCCCGCGGAAGGGGCTGCCCTCGAGCGGACGGACCTCGACCTCCGCGCGGGTCGCGGGTGATTCGTCCTCGGCCGTCGACGGACCGGGCGGTAGCATGAAACCGAGGCACACGAACAGCAGCAGGGCGGAGAGAGAAGGCCTCACGGAGGGATTGTCGAGAGGCTCATGGGCACCGTCAAGGCAGGCGGGCCGGCTTCGCGACCGGGAGTCCGGCGGGTTGATGCCCGCCCGCACTCGGCGTACCGTGGCCCGCCGCCGGCCTAGGCTCGCCCAGGCGGCGGGAGACGGGACGAAACGAACCGATGGACGCTCGTTGGAACGGGGATGCCCCATGTCCCTGAGTCGTGGGGAGCAGGCTCCGAGCCTGCGCTTGACCTGGTGCGGTCGGTCCTCCACCGGGCACGTCCGTGCGAACAACGAGGATGCCCTCTGGGTCGCGCCGCTCGGCCGTGCGCTCGCCGAGGTCGACGACGGGGAAGGCGCGTTCGACGTCGTCTTCCCGGGGTTGATTCTCGCGGTGGCGGACGGCATGGGCGGCGCCCTGGCGGGGGAGGTCGCGAGCGGCCTCGCCGTGCAGACGCTCGGGTCGGAGATGGCGCGGCGGTCTCGCTGGGTGGACCCCAACCGGCTCGCCCCCCACGGGTTCGGGTTGCTCTTGAAGGCGGCGGTCGAATCGGCGAACGCCACGATCCGCGGGGAGGGGGAGAACAACCCCCGTCGCCGCGGGATGGGTACGACGCTCACGGCGGTGTGGGTGCGCGGCGAGACGGTCGAGATCGCCCAGGTGGGCGACAGCCGCGCCTACCTCTTCCGCAAGGGGCACCTGCGCCAGCTCACCAAGGACCAGAGCCTCGTCGGCAAGCTGATCGAAGACAACATCATCAGCGAGGAGGAGGCCGAGCGCATGGCCGGGCGCAACATCATCCTCCAGGCGCTCGGAACCGACGAACCGCTCGAGGTGGCCCATCAGACCGAGATCCTCGAAGCGGACGACACGCTCGTGCTGTGTACCGATGGCCTGACGGGGGTCGTGAACAACCGCGACCTCCAGAGCCAGCTACGACTCGGCGGCGATCCCTGCGCCCTGTGCGACCGGCTGATCGCCCTGGCGAACGCCCGGGGCGGCCCGGACAACATCACGGTCGTCGTCGCCCGGGCCGCGCGTTCGTACTGAGCCGCCCCGGGCGGCCGGCGCGGCGTCTCGCGAGTCTCAGCGACCGGCCGCAGCGGGTTCGGGTTCGGGTGCGTTGTCGGGCGCGTTGCGCGTCCTCACCGCGCCCCTGGCGGTGGGTACGGGCGGCTCGGCGGCGAGGATCACGATCCGGACCTCGAGGGTCTCGGTTTCGGCCCCCTCCCGCTTCCCCTTGTCGCGCTCGCTCTCGCGCGCCGAGGCCGTCCGCATCTCGGCGTCCGTCTTCGGTTCCGGGTTCGCCGCATCCTCGGCCCGCCGCTCCGCCATCGCCCCCGGCGACTGGCTGGACGCGCGGCCCAATTCCCCTTCGAGGGCCAGCGCCCTCAGGCTCGAGAACTCGCCGACGGTGACCCGTCGCGTCACCGTGCCGAGAACGCGGTCCCCCGCCGCCGGTGCCAGCCGGAACCCGAGAGGGAGGGGGTCGGACTCCGGCATGTCGGCGTGCTCTTCCGCGGGGGCGGGCCTCGCCACCAGGCCGTCGGAGGCGGTCGCCGGCGCCAGCCGGGCCAGCACGTCGTCGACGAGGGCCTCGCCCTCCCGGGCGGACGCGGCGTAGAGGGCGATCGTGCACACGGCGCGCTCCGGCGCCGCGAGAGCCGGAGCGGCGGGCAGCGGGGCGGCGGGCATCGGCGCGGCGGGCAGCGGGGCGGCGGGCATCGGCGCGCCCCCCAACGGCGCCGCCGGGGCCGCGCCGCCCGGCCCGGCGGTGCCGACCGCGGCCATCACGGGGCTCGCGATGGCCTCCGCCGCCTCCTTCCGCCCCACCGCGCCCGGACCGCGCCCGCGGGCGTTCGCGCCAAGGGCTTCGGACGCCGTCGCCCGGGTTTCGCTCCGGATCCTGGCCACCCGCCTCGCCGGCCCGGCGTCGTGGTCCTCAGGACCCAGGCCGCGGCTTCCCAGGAAGACCCCCACGAGGACGAGCGCGGCGGCGGCGATCAACCCCGCCACCGTCCGGAGCGGCCGGGATCGCCAACGCCGTGCGAGGGGGTGGGGGGCGGCCTCGCGGGACGCCGACGGTGCCGCTTCGATGCGCGCCTGCACCCCCGCCAGGAAGTCGGGCGGGGCCCGCAGACCGTCGTCGGCGCGGAGGAGTGCGCGGATGCGGCGCAACTCGTCCCACGTCTCCCGCAGCACGGGCTCGTCGTGGATGCGCCGTCGAAGCTGCACGGCCTCGCCGTCGTCGATGCACCCGTCGAGCAGGTCGTTCAGCAGGGATTCGTCCTGGGGGTTCATGGCGCGTGGACCGGGTGGGGGGCCGTCAGGAGTCGAGGACGGCCGCCATGCGCCGACGCAGCTCGGCGCGCGCACGGTGCAGACGGCTGCGTACGGTGCCGACCGGGACGTCGAGCACCTCGGCCATGTCCTCGTAGGACAGATCCTCGACCTCGCGGAGCAGCAGGACCTCTCGCGCCTCCGCATCGAGGTGCGAGAGCGCCGCCCGGATGCCGGCGTCCACCTCGCGGCCGCGCGCCACTTCCCAGGCCTGAGGGCCCATCGCCGCCAGCATCTCGCCCCGGAGGGCGCCCGAGCCCGGTGCGGGGGCGTCGAGCGACAGGGGCCGCGTGTGTTTCACCGTGCGGCGGCGCCGGAGCTCGTTCCGGCACTGGTTGATGGCGATGCGGGTGAGCCATGTCGTGAAGAGGGCGTTTCCCTGGAAGCGGGGGAGCGCCCGCCAGGCCTTCACGAAGGTCTCCTGGGCGGCATCGAGGGCGGCGTCGGCGTCCGAGAGGAGGCGTCGGGCCAGGCGATAGACCCGGTCCTGGTGCCTCCTCACGAGCCGATCGAAAGCCCCCGGATCGCCGTCCCGGAAGGCCGTGATGGCTTCCTGGTCCGGGTCGTTCTCCGCGGGTCGGGTTCGTCGATCTGCCAAGATTGGACCCCGAGAGACGACGCGGGTTCCCGCCGCCTCGAATCCTCACACCCGTAGGTACGAGGAACGAGGCCCCCTGTTCGCAAAAAGCGCGCAACAGCCCCCCGGCCCGGCGGGGAGGCGACGGGTCGGCGCCCTCGCGTACGCTCCCCTCGGACATGGTGCGCCTCTCGGCCGTCCTCGCCGTGCTCCTCGCCGGTGCCGCCGGGTTCGCGGGAGGGCTGTCCGGCCGGCGGGCCGCCCTCGTGCCGTCCCTCCCGCCCGGCCGCCACCGCCCTCCCGAGCTCCTCGCGGCGCACCGGGCGCTGGAAGCCGGCGAGCCGGCGTCGGCGCTCGATCACCTGGCCCGGCTCCCGATCGGCCTCGGGGCCGAGGATCGGGCCGAGGCCGCGCTGGTGGGCGCCCTCGCCCGCGAGGACCTCCCCGCGATCTACGCGGTCCTCCGGGAGCACCCCGACTCCGCCGCCGCGGCGCGCGCGCGGTGGGAGATCCTCTCCCGGACGCCGCCGGGCCCCCGCCGCGACGCCATGCGCCGCGATTTCGAACGGCGTCATCCCGGCGCGTGGGTCCTGGGGGAGGGCCGGACCCCGTGAACGCCGTCGCCTCGGCCCGCGACGACGTCGCCGTCCTTCCCGGCATCTCCCGGGCCCGGCGCGAGGCGCTCGGGCGGCTCGGGGTCGAGACGGTCGAGGACCTCCTCCGCCTCGCGCCGCGGCGGTACGAGGACCGGCGCCACCCCCATCCCATCGGCCGGCTCGAGCCGGGGCCGGCCGTGCCGGTGATCGGTCGCGTGCTCTCCTCCCGGGCCATCCGCGCGCGGGGCGGCCTCCGCATCCTGGAGACCTGGGTGGAGGACGAGAGCGGGCGCGTCGTGGCGCGCTGGTTCCAGCGCGGGTTCTCGAGACGGCCTCACGAGGCCGGCACCCTCCTCGCCCTCTACGGTCCGATCCGCCGTCGCGGGAAGAGCCTGGAGATCGCGGGTCCCGCCGTCGAGACGCTGCCGCCGCCGGGCGGAGAGGACCCCGAGGGGCCGCCCGGCGTGGGGCACATCGTTCCCGTGCACCCGCTGACCACGGGGCTCTCCGCGGCCGTGGTTCGACGCGCCGTCTGGGACGCGCTCCCCGCGGTGGACGGCGTCGAAGACCCGGTGCCGGAGGCGTTGAGCGCGTCGCTGTCGCTCCCCTCGCTCGCGGACGCCCTCCGTTCCCTGCACTTCCCCGAGACCTTCGAGGAGGCCGAGGCCGCGCGCCGGCGCCTCGCGTTCGACGAACTGCTGGTCCACGAGATCCTGATGGCGCGCCGGCGGCGGATGCGTCGCCGGGAGCGGGCGTACCCCGTCCGCGTGGACGCGCGGGTGGACGGGCGCATCCGCCGGCGGTTGCCCTTCACCCTGACGCCCGGACAGGAACGCGCCGTCGCCGACATCGTCGAGGACCTCGCCCGACCCTGGCCGATGCAGCGGCTCGTCCAGGGCGACGTGGGGAGCGGAAAGACCGCGGTGGCCGCCTACGCGCTGCTCGCCGTCGTGGCCGCCGGGGCGCAGGGCGCGTTCATGGCGCCCACCGAGGTCCTCGCCCGGCAGCATCTGGCCACCATGGAGGAGCTCCTCCGCGGGAGCCGGGTCCGTCTCGAAGTCCTCGTGGGCAGCCGCCGCGGCCGCGCACGGGAGGAGGCGCTCGCCCGCATCGCCGCGGGCGAGGCGGACATCGTCGTCGGGACGCACGCCGTGATCTCGAAGGGCGTGGACTTCCGGCGCCTCGGTCTGGTCGTGGTGGACGAGCAACACAAGTTCGGCGTCCGCCAGCGACACGCCCTGGTGGAGAAGGGAGAAGGAACGGATGCGCCCCGCCGGCCGCACGTCCTCGTGATGACCGCCACGCCGATCCCCCGCACCCTCGCGCTCACCGTGTACGGGGACCTCGATCTCAGCGTGGTCGAAGGGCGGCCGCCCGGCCGCGTCCCCGTGGAGACGTGGGTCGTGGACCGGCGGGAACGCCTTCGGGTGTTCGACCGCCTGCGGGCCGAGCTCGCAAAGGGACGGCAGGCGTTCGTGGTCTACCCGCTGGTGGACCAAAGCGACAAGGTCGGCCTCGCCGACGCCGTGCGCGGTCAGGCGCGGTGGGCGAAGGCGCTCCCCGAGGTCCGCGTCGGCCTGCTCCACGGCAAGATGAAGGCGCACGACAAGCAGGCGGTGATGGACGCCTTCCGGGGCGGCGACGTCCGTGTGCTGGTCGCGACCGTCGTCATCGAGGTGGGCGTGGACGTGCCGAACGCGACCGTGCTCGTCGTCGAGCACGCGGAGCGGTTCGGCCTCTCCCAGCTCCATCAACTCCGGGGGCGCATCGGGCGCGGCACGGGCGGGGGGCTCTGCGTCCTCGTCGACCGTTCCACGGCGGGGAGGCCCGCCCGCCTCGACGTCCTGGCCGCCACGGACGACGGGTTCCGCATCGCCGAGGAGGACCTCCTCCTGAGGGGAACGGGCGACCTCCTCGGAACCCGCCAACACGGAGCCCCCGGCTTCACCGCGGCGCGACTGCCCCGCGATCTCCCCGTGCTCGAACGGGCCCGCCGTGCGTCGGCCGCCCTCCTCGAAGAGGACCCGCGCCTCCAGGCGCCCGACCACGCCCGCCTGCGCCAACGCGTCGGGACCCGCCTGGCGCGCGCGGGGGGCGATCACGAGGGAGGGTGAGCGGGACCGCGCGCCCCCCATCCGAGGTCCAACGCCCCGGTCTCCCTGCCGTAGGGGGTGCGGGGCGTTTTCGGAGCGGGGGTCCGAGGTGACCCCCGCATGACCCGGATCGCGCAGCGTGGGAGACTCGGACGATGACCAGAACCGCAAGCCACCTCCTGCTGCCCCTCCTGCTCGTGGTCCTCCTCGCACCCGTCGCCCTGGCCAAGGGCGGGGACATGGAGTTCGGTCCTCCCCCGAAGCCGGGCGTCCCGACGGCGGATCAGGGGACGACGAAGACCGAGCCTCCCCCGAAGCCGGAGGATCCGATCCTCGAGGAGATCGCGGACCTCGACCGCTGGCCGGATCGGATCGGAGAACGGGCGGCCGACTCCCTGCTCCTCCGCGGCCCGGTGGTCGTGCCCTACCTCGTGAAGGTCCTCGAGGGGGACGACTCGCCGAGGCAACCCGGCGCCGCCTGGGTGCTCGGCCAGATGGGGGAGCCCGCGCACATCCAGATCCTGCTTCGGGCCGCGGCGCGGCGGCACACGGGCAGCCGCGCGGAGGTCTTCTTCGACGCGGCGTACGGCCTCGACCCCGAGAAGACGAAGCACTGGCTGTTCTCGTTCCTGACCTTGAACCGTCCCGTGTTCCGGGCGCGGGCGACCGACTTCCTCATGGACCACGTGGACGAGGCGGACCAGCGCCGCGTCCTGAACCTGCTCGAGGCGGACAAGGGCAGCGTCCGCGTGTCCGGCCTGCGCCTCCTCGACCCCGCCAAGGTGCCCGACGCCGTCGAACGTCTCCTGCAGGCCCTCTCCGATCTCGACCCCGACGTCTGCCGGCAGGCGTCCGTCCTCCTGGCGCTTCGCGCCGATGACGCGCTGGTGGCGCGGCTGAACCGGATCGCCGTCGAGGGCCTGCCTCGCGAGCGCGCGTACGCCACGCTGGCGCTGGTCGAGGTGGCGCGCACCCGCAACACGAACCCGTTCACGCCCGAGACCCTGGGCGAGTTGGCCGGGCGGCGCGGCATCCTCCACCCGGAGAAACTCCCGAGAGGTGCCGCGGCCGTGGGGCTCGCGTACGGCGCGCTCGACTCGTCCGACCCCTCGCTGCAGGCCCTCCTGGATGGCACGGTCGTGAACGTCCTCATCGACACCGTCGGGGGCGCGCACTTCCGCGACTTCTCGAGCCTGGTCGATCCCGTGTTCGGGGCGCTCCGCCGCCTGTCGGGTCTGGACCTGCCTTCCACGGCCGTCTCCTGGGCGCAGTGGTGGGAGCAGGAACGCGACTCGTTCCACGCCCGCCGTCCGCTGGAGGGCTTCGATCGGGCCGACCTCTCCAAGGCGTACGTGGCCGTCGAACTGATCGACGCGGAGGGCGGCCGTCGTCGCGCCGTCTTCCGGTCCGAGGACGCCGCGATCCAGGCGGGAGATTTCATCCTCGAGTCGGACGTGATGCTGGCGTTGGTCCGGGCGCTGGACGCCGCGGGCATCTTCGAGGCCGATGCGGTGACGCCGCCCAGTGCCGAGGAGCAGGTCCTGGTGACGCTGGGCGTCCTCAACCAGACCCGGCGCATGGCCGTGCCCGCCGGCGACCCGCGCTACCCCCTCCTCCGCATGCGGTTCGACTCCCTCCTGGGCGCGAACCGCTGGCAGCGCTACCGCGATGCCGACCGCTGGCCGGACGCGAAGGAGTGGTGGGTGGCCAACGCGGACACCGTGCGGCAGGCCGATCCCGAAACCCGCCGGCAACTCCTCGATGCCGCCATCGTGGCGTCGTTCGACGACCTCGGCGACGACACGGAGCGCGCCGAGGCCCTCGACGAGTTGGAAGACATGGAACGGGAGAGCGGGACGTCGGGGGGGCTGACGGCCACCCAGGTCCGCGCGCTCGTGGAAGCCGCCACCTCGTCCATCGGCTTCGGGGCCGTCGAGCAGCGCGCCGTGCGCTTCGCGATCGCGCAGGAAGCGGCGGGTCAGGTACAGCGTTCGATCGTCGACGCGCTGGCCGGGCGGAGCGAGCCCGCCGCGGCGGAGATGTTGTCGGGGCTGCTCGCATCCGGGGGCCCGAACGCCGTGCGCGACGCCTTCGCGGATCCGCGCGCCGTCATGCGCGGGGCCGCGGCCCGTGCCGCCGAGACCCTCGTGAGAGCCACGAAGCAGGACGAACCCAAGGCGCTCCCCACCCTGAAGGAGGCGCTCCAGCCCGGGCTCGAGGTGCTGACGCACGACGACGCCCAGGACGTCGCCATCCGCGCCGACGTCGCGCTCCACCACCTCGGCGACCCCAACGCCGTGAGCCGGCTCGAGGATCTGTACAAGCAGGGCGACATGGCCGTGAAGATCGCCGTCGCCGACGGACTCGCCGGCGTGGAACCCGAGGACGCCTACCCGCTCCTGAACCTCATGCTCGCGACGGAACGCGACCCCCGGAGCGCTCCGCTTCGCGCGGCCGCCCTCCGTTCGCTGGGGCGCACCAAGCACCCGAACGCCGTCGGCCTCCTGGTCTTCTACCTGCTCAACGACGCCGACGCGGCGGTCCAGATCGCGTCGGCGAACGCCCTCGTGGATCTGCAGAGCGAGGAGGCCCGGCTCCAGTTGGTCCGGCACTTGACGGAAGGCCGCCTGGAAGCGCCGAAGCGGGCGCGTCTCCTGAGCGTGCTCGGTCACTTCCGCGGGCGCGTGGTCCGGGAGGTTCTCTCCTCCTATGTGGAAGACAAGGACCCCGCCGTCAGCCGGGCGGCCGCGCTCGGGCTCGCCGCGCAGAACGACGGCAGCGCCGTGCCCTACCTCATCGACATCCTCCGCGGCGGCGATCCGGACCAGGCCTCCAAGGCGTTGCGCGCCCTGGAAGACCTGAGCCTCCAGCGCTTCGATCCCGCCGGATACGCGGTCCTCGCGGAGCAGTACGAGCGCTGGTACAAGACCGCGCGCATCACCCCGGCTCGCGAGCCCGATCGCGCCTGGCTGCGGGAGCGGATGCGGACCGAAGGCTACGACGTCGGGCCGCTCGGCCCGTACGTGGACGGCGGGACGGACCCGGTCGCGGTACCCGTCCTCATCCGTGCCCTCCGCGACGACGACCCGTTGATCCGGCGTGGCGCCGCGATCGCCCTGGAGAGGATCACGGGCATGTCGCTGGGTACGGTGGAGCGTGGCACGTCGCGCGCGGACGCGGCCGAGGTCGCCGCGGCCTGGAACCGCTGGTGGGACCGCGTCTCGGCCCCGTCGGACGGGCGATGAGCCCACGAAAGGCGCTCCTCGCCGCCTCGGGGCTGGCGCTGGTCGCCGGCGCCGCCCTCGGATGGTGGTCGGGGGGACGGGCCCACCTGGGAGCCTTCGCCGCCCCGCTGGAGGCCGCGGCCCGGGAGGCGGGCGTCGACCCCGCGCTGCTTGGCGCGATGGTCGCCGTGGAGAGTGGCGGGCGCCCGCGCGCCTCGAGCCACCGGGGGGCCCGCGGGCTCCTGCAACTGCTCCCCTCCACCGCCGCCCAGGAGGCGCGGTCCCTGGGCCTGGACCCGCCGGACGAGGAGGCGCTGTACGACCCCGCGACGAACCTCCGGCTCGGCGCGTCCTACCTCGCCCGGCTCCTCGCGCGCTACGACGGCGTGGAGGTGTTCGCCCTGGCCGCCTACAACGCCGGCCCTTCCCACCTCGACCGCTGGCGCCGTCGGGCCCCCGAAGCCGCCCCCCTGGAGGTGGTGGAGCGCGAGGGCTTCGACGAGACCCGCCGGTACGTGCTCGCCGTCCTGGATCGGCGGCGGCGCTACGCGGGGGAGTGAAGGGGGGAGGGGAGGCGGGGAGGGGACGTCGCCGCCTCGCTACGTGCGCTCCGGTCACTCCAGCGACATCAGAAGCTCGGCGTTCGTCTTGTACTGCTTCATCAGGTCCAGGATCATCTCCATGGCGCCCGGGGGAGAGTGGGCGGAGATGGCGCGGCGGAGGACGTTCACGCGGCGGAGCTCCTCGGGGTGGAGCAGGAGATCCTCGTTGCGGGTTCCCGAGGCGGGCAGGTTGATCGCCGGGAAGATCCGCTGGTTCGCGAGTCCCCGGTCGAGGACGACCTCCATGTTTCCGGTGCCCTTGAACTCCTCGAAGATCACGTCGTCCATCCGGCTGCCGGTGTCGATCAGCGCCGTGGCGACGATGGTCAGGCTGCCGCCGCCCTCGATGTTGCGGGCGGCGCCGAAGAAGCGCTTCGGGCGCGTCAGCGCCTTGGCATCGAGTCCCCCCGTGAGGATGCGACCGCTCTGCCCGGCCATGTTGTTGTAGGCGCGTCCCAGACGCGTGATGGAGTCGAGGAGCAGGACGATGTGGCGTCCCAGCTCCACCATGCGCTTCACCTTCTCCATCACCAGTTCGGCAACGCGCACGTGGTTGGCGGCCGGGCGGTCGAACGTGGAGGCGATCACTTCGCCGCGCACCGACCGCCGCATGTTCGTCACCTCCTCCGGGCGCTCGTCCACCAGCAACACGACGATGTCCACGTTGGGGCTGTTGTGGGCGACCGCGTCGGCCAGCTTCTGGAGAAGCACCGTCTTCCCCGCTCGCGGCGGCGACGTGATGATCGCGCGCTGCCCCCGGCCGAGCGGGCAGAAGAGGTCCATCACCCGCATCTCCACCTCTTCCGGAGTGGTCTCCAGAACGAAGCGCGTGTCGGGGTAGACGACGGTCAGGTCCTCGAACTTCTGCCCCCGCTCGAGGATCGAAGGCTCCTCGTGGTTCACCTCCTCGACGCGATCCAGGGCGAGGAGCGGCTCGCCGGGTCGGGAGGGGCGGGCGGTTCCGGTCACCCAGTGACCGGGCTTCATCCCTAGCCGCCGGATGAGACCGGCGGCCACGTACACGTCGTCGGGATGCTGGGCATAGCCGCGTTCGGGCCGGCGCAGGAAGCCGTACCCGTCCGGGTGCATCTCGAGGAGGCCCTCGACGAACTGCTCCTTGGGGGAGGGGGGGCGGCCGGCTTCTGGAGGAGGCGGAAGATCGTCTCGCTCCGGCGCTCCGCGGCATGCGCGCGCAGGCCCTCGCGGCGGGCCAACTCGCGCACAGCCGCGTCGGACAGGGCGTTCAGGGCCGCCACGTGGAGATCGCCTCGACGAATCGCCTCGAGGATCTCGCCGGGGGCGGCGTCGGACGGCGCCTCGCGCTTCGGCTCTTCCGCCCCCCCGGGGAGCGGGATGAGGTCGTCGTCCTCCTCCTCGGGCAACGGCGGAATGAGCGGCCGGGGCCCTTCTCCGGCGGTCGGCGTGCCTTCCTCGGGGGGCGGGCCCTCCGGGGCGTCCTTCCAGGCCGGACGCGCCTCCCCCACGTCGGCGCGTCGACGCGGCGACGCCTTCTTCTTCGCCTTCCTCGTGGCGCTCTTCCGGACGGACGGCTTCTCGTTCGCGGGGCTCCGGCTCGCCGACGACCGGGAGGCCCCCTGTTTCGTCGGCGACCTCTTCTTCGTGGACGGCTTCCGCCGGGCGCTCGCGGACTTCGCGCCCGCCGTCTCCGCCGCCCCCTTCTTCTTGCGGGTGGCCTTCTTCCGCTGCGTCTTCTTCTGCTGCGCCATGCCGGCCCCCGTCAGCCTTCCACGCGGGACACGCCCGCGTCGGGATCCAGGACGCCGAGGTCGCGGAGGAGCGGGCGGAGCCGCTCGTCCACCCTCTCGTCGCTCCGGATCACCGCGTCCGCGCGGACGCGCTTGCGCGCCAGCGAGTCCTGTGCCGCTTCGCGGCGTTCCCAGTCGCCGGCGCTCCACCCCCGGCGGGCGGCGCGCCGGCGGCGCTCGGCCTCCGGGGCGTCCACGAAGACCAGCACGTCGCAGAGCCGGTCCAGCCCCGTCTCCACCAGGAGGGGAACGTCGAGGACGAGGAGGGAGGGGCCCACGCCGCGGCGATGCGCCGCAACCCGCGCCCGGATGGCAGCGAGTACGGGCGGATGGATGATCGCCTCCAGTCGCGCCCGGGCTTCGGGGTCGGCGAAGACGCGGGCGGCGATCGCCTCCCTCGCCGGGCCGCCCTCCGGACCGACGGCGTCGGGTCCGAGCGCCGCTCGCAGCCGGCCGTCCCGCGCGGCGGCGGCCAAGGCCTCCTGGGCCAGGGCGTCGGCGTCGAGGACGTCGGTCGCACTCAGGGCACGGATCCGCTCCGCGACGTGGCTCTTGCCCGCGCCGATTCCTCCTAACATTCCGAGAACGGTCCGACGAGCGCTCAGGAGGGCTCTCTGGGTGGGTGGAGAGAGAGGAAGCGGGACGATCCCCGCGGGGTTTCGTCCGGTGGAGGTCGGGGCACGCCGGGCACGCGTCGCGTCGGCGGGATCGAAAGACCCGACTCCCCTCGCGCGGCACGATACGCGGGAGGGCGGCCGGGTCAAGCGGGAGCGAGCGCCGAGGTTGCTGTTGGGAATCGCAAGTCCTTTGCGGTACGCTCCTGCCACGCCGGGCGGTGAGGATTCGTCCGGTACAGGGGCCCGAGGGTAGGCCGGGCGGCCCGCCGAGCTTGCGGACCACCCGCCGGGAGGCAGGGGCCCCGATCGGAGAATCCATGCGCCAGCTTCTTCACCGGTCCCAGCGTGGCAGTGCCAACTGGCCCTTCATCATCAGCCTTTTGCTCTTGCTCGTCTTCGTCTACATGTGGTTCAGCCAACGGGACGACCTCGACGCGGCCGAGCAGAGTGCCGCCACGGCGAAGGCCGAGCGGGCCGAGTACGAGCAGATCGCCCGGGAGATCGCCAGCTACACGAACGATCTCTCCCAGACGGTCGGGTGGCAGACGAAGAACCCGGCGGACGTCCTCCAGAACGCGTCGCTCAAGGAGAAGGCGAACACCCTTCCCGGCGTCCAGCAGTTCTTCTTCACGGACCTCGACAAGTTGACCGCCAACCTCACCCCCGACGGCACGATCGACGTGCAGGGCACCCCCCAACCCGGTGCGCTGAACACGATGATCAACAGCGCCGAGATCGAGATCCAGGAGGAGATGCGGACCGCCTCGGCCGAGGGCGTGGAGGCCACCGAGGTCAACTTCGACGAGTTGGACCCGGGGCTCAAGGACGCCATCCGCAACGCGCAGCAACTCCTCGGTGACGTACCGCCGCCGCCCGTGCCGCCGCGCGACCCCGACGACGAGGCCGCCCAGGCCGAGTACGAGTCCAAGCTCAAGGCCTACGAGGCGGCGGTGAAGAAGGCCAACGAGGCCATGCAGGCCGTCACCGAGCAGAAGGGCTGGAATGAGGTCAAGGACGTGATCCACGGCCCCGGCCTCTTCGATCCAACCACCATGAAGGTGGTCAAGCTCGACATGTTCACCGAGCCGCCGGACAAGAAGGTGTCCGTCGAGGCGTTCATGGCCTACCCGGCGCAGATCATCAAGAACTACAACGCCGAGTTCGCCGCGAACAAGACGGAGGACCAGGCGGTCATCGGCCGCATGCAGGCCGACGTGCAGGCGAAGGAACAGACCATCTCCGACCTGCAGGATCAGCTCACCTCCGAGCAGAACCGCCACTCGACGGACGTTTCCCAACTCCAGGGGGAGGTCGCCCAGGCGCGGGAGATCGCCGAGCAGAACCGTCGTGATGCCACCACGGCCCAGAACGAACTCGTTCGGACCAACGAAGAGAAGACCACGATGGAGAGCCGGTACAAGGCGACCAACGAGGCCCTCCGCGAACGCATCCGGCTGGACAAGGAGCACGACGAGCTCGAGATCCGTCGTCAGGACCCCGACGGCAGGATCCTCACGTCCAGCCCGATGATGCAGACCGCCGTCATCGACATCGGCACCAACGCCAAGGTCTACCCCGGCCTGCGGTTCCTGGTGACCCGGATCGGCCGCGGCGGCGTCCGCGATGCCGTCGGCGAGGTGGAGGTGGTCCGCGCCACCGGCCCGAACACGGCCGCCGTCGCGATCACGAGCCTCGCGAACCCGCGGAACCCCATCCTCCGCGGCGACATCATCAGCAACCCCTTCTTCAAGGCGAACGCGCCTGTCTACGTCTACATCGCGGGCGAGCTGGGCAAGTACCCCCGCGAGGTGCTGGTGGGACTGGTCAAGAAGGCCGGCGTCGTCGTGGACGACAAGCTCACCGGGCGCACGGACTTCATCGTCGTGCCGAACGACATGGCCGCGCCCGCCCCCAAGCCCGCCGGAGGCGAGGACGCGGGCGAGGAGGAAGGCCCGGCTCCCACCAAGTCGGAGTACGAGCAGCTCCAGTCCCGAGCGCGGGAATTCGGCGCCCGGGTCATCACGGAGCGCGTCTTCTACGACTTCCTCGGGCTGTAGCGCCAAGCCGACGCCCACGACCCCATCCGGAGCCCGGCGGCCTCCCCGCCGGGCTCCTTTCGTGTGCGGCCGGCTTCCCGGGGGAACGCGTTCCGGGGCTATCCTGACCCGCCGATGGCCGCGCCCCCCGACGACCTCCCGGATCCCGAGGACGCCCTGCCGCGCATGACCCTCGCGGAGCACCTCGACGAGCTCCGCGCCCGCCTGCTGAAGTCGGTCATCGCGCTCGCCGTCGCGATGCTCCTCGCCTTCCTTTTCTGGCACCCCATCTGGGAGTTCGCCATGCGGCCCTACGTCGAGGCGGCGCGCATGAGCGGGATCCCCGAGGCGAGGCTCATGGCGCTCGACCCGGGCGAAGGCTTCCTGGGGGCGCTCAAGCTCTGCTTCCTCGTCGGGGTCGTCGCCGCCTCGCCCGTGGTGATCTGGCAGCTGTGGGGGTTCATCGCCGCGGGCCTCTACCCGCACGAGCGGCGCGTCGTCCGCGTCTTCTTCCCCGTGAGCCTCGCCCTCTTCTTCCTCGGCGTGGTCCTCGCCTACAAGGTCCTGATCCCCTTCGGGTTCCGCTTCCTCATCGGATGGAACCTGGGCATGGACGTGCACACCGAGTTCCGCATCAACACCTACATCTCCACGTGCCTCACCATGGTCTTCGGGATGGCGGTGCTGTTCCTGCTCCCCCTGGTCATGCTCTTCCTGCAGGCAACGGATCTCGTGGGCCGCGCGACCTTCACCAAGGGGTGGCGATATGCCGTGGTCGCCGCCCTCGTCGTGGGCATGTTCCTGACCGATCCCAGCCCCGTGACGCAGATCCTGATGGCCGCGCCGGTGATCGGGCTCTACTTCCTCGGGATCTGGGGCGGGCGGTTCGTCGGGGAGAAGAAGATCACCTTCCGCTGGTACCACGCATGGCCCGTCGTCGTGGGCATCGTGCTCGTCGTGCTGATGCTGGTGTACGCCGATCGGATCAACGAGTGGTCGGCGCAGGTCTTCGGCACGGGCGGCTCCTCCCCCAAGCAGGAAGCCCCGCCCTGATCGGGGTATGGTTCTCGCCTTCCGCGGAGGTTCGATGCGCGTCGCCTTGCTCGGTCTGCCCGGTTCCGGCAAGACCACGGTGTTCAACGCCGTGGCCGGCGAACCCGTCGTGGTCCCCCCGGGGACGGTCCAGGCGGAGACGCACGTCCAGGTCGTGCGCGTCCACGATCCCCGCCTGGAACACTGCCGCGACCTCTTCCAACCGAAGAAGTACACGCCGGCCGGCATCGAGGTCTGGGATCCGCCCGGGGTGCCCCTCGGCGGGGGGGAACGCGAGCGCGAACGGCGGACGCGCCAACTCGCCGCGCTCCGGGAGGCGGACGCGTACGTTCTCGTGGTCCGGGGGTTCACCACGGATCGCTACGCGTACGACCGTGCCGAGTCGGACCCGGCGGCCGACCTCGCGGCGCTCGCCGACGAGTTGCAGACGGCCGACTTCGTCGTCTGCGAGGGACGGATGCGCCGGCTCGAGGAGAACCTCCGGCGCGGCGCGCGGACGAAGGAGGAGGACCGCCTGGAGCTCCAGGTCCTCGAGCGGGTCGCGGCCCGGTTGGAGGGCGGCGAGGACCTTTCGGGTCTCGAGCTGGACGAGACGGACCACAAGCGGATCCGCGGCTTCCAGTTCTTCACCGCGAAGCCGACCCTCGTGCTCCTGAACGCCGCCGACGCGGACGCGGAGGGCCTCGGGAAGGACCTCCCCGTCCCGGTCCGGGGGCGCTTCGCCATGGACGCCCAGGTCGAGGCGGAGGTCGCGGCCATGGACCCGGCGGACCGCCCGGCCTTCCTCGAGGAGTTCGGCATCGAAGAGCCCGCCGCCGACCGCTTCGTCCGGGAGGTCTACCGGGCCGTGGGGCTTTGCTCGTTCTTCACGGTGGGGGAGGACGAGGTGCGCGCCTGGACCATCCGCGCCGGCGACGACGCCGTGGAAGCCGCCTCGAAGATCCACACCGACCTCGCCCGCGGCTTCATCCGCGCCGAGGTCTACCGCTACGCGGATCTGGCCGAGGCCGGCAGCGAGAAGCAGGTCAAGGCGAACGGCCGGATCCGTCTCGAGGGGAAGCACTACGTCGTCGAGGACGGCGACGTGCTGCACATCCGGAGCGGCGTGTGACGCGGCTCCAGGTCGCGATCGTCGCGGTGGGCGACGAGCTCCTCTCGGGACGCGTCGCCGACGCGAACGGTCGCTGGCTCGCGCAACGCGCGAGTGCGCTCGGCGCGGACGTCGTCTCGATCCGCGTCGCCGGCGACGCCGCGTCCGCCGTCGCGCGGGCCGTCCGGGACGCCGCGTCGGCGGCCGGGGTGGTCCTCGTCTGCGGCGGCCTCGGGCCCACCGACGACGACGGGACGCGGGAGGGCCTCGCCGCCGCGGCCGGGACGGATCTGGTCGAGGACCCCGTGGCCCTCGCCGCCGTCGAGCGCGCCCAGGCGGTGCGCGGCGCTTCGCTGGACGCGAGGCGTCGGCGCGAGGCCCTCCTCCCACGGGGCGCTTCCCCGCTCGAGAACCCGGAAGGCACGGCGCCGGGCGTCCGGCTCCGCCTCGGTCAGGCCTCGGTGTTCGCGCTCCCCGGCGTCCCCCGCGAGATGCGCGCCATGTTCGACGCCGCCGTCGCGCCCCGGCTCGGCGGCCTCGGCCCCCTCGAGGCCGGCGCCGTGCGGTCCTTCCGCGCGGCGGGCGTCCGGGAGCCCGACGTCCAGGCCTCGCTCCAGGACCTGGAAGGGAGGGGGGAATCTCCCTCGCCTTCTACCCTCACGAAGGCGAGCTCGAGGTGCGCGTGAAGGGCAGCCGGGGAGCGGAGGACGCCGTGGAGGACGCGGTCCGGGAGGCGCGGCGGCGCCTCGGCGCGGCGTGCTACCGCAACCGCCCGATCGAGCAGGATGTCGTGGATCGGCTCCTTGGGGCCGGACGACGGGTGACCACGGCGGAGTCGCTGACCGGCGGTCTCGTCGCGGAGATGCTCACGCGCGTGCCCGGCGCGAGCGAGGTCTTCCGGGGCGGGTGGGTCGCCTACTCCGACGCCTTCAAGCACCGTGAGCTGGGCGTGGACCGGGCGCTCCTTGCCGCCCACGGTGCCGTCTCCGAGCCCGTCGCGCGGGCGATGGCGGAGGGGGCGCGGGCCCGGGCGGAGGCCGATTGGGCGCTGGCGACCACCGGCCTCGCGGGCCCGGGCGACGGGCAGGCGCCGGACGGGACACCCATCGCCGCGGGCACGTTCTACGTCGCGCTGGCCGCGGGCGACCGTCCGACCCAGGCGGCCCGTCACCGGCATCCCGGCGGGAGGACGACCGTCCAGCGGCGCGCCGCCGTGCTCGCGCTCGACCTGCTTCGCCGCGCGCTGTGACCCCCTACGGGCGCCGCGCGCCGCGAGGAGGTAGGATCCCCCCTCGGCGGTGGCCTCCTTCCCCGGTGGTGCAACCGGTAGCACGCGGGATTTTGGCTCCTGAGGTTGGAGGTTCGAGTCCTCCCCGGGGAGCCACACGCCGACCGGAGGAGGGACAACCTTGGGCCGACTGATCGCGATACTCCTGGGCGGAGCCACGCTCGCCTTCTACGTGCCGCTCGTGTTCCAGGAGCAGATGCCGAAGGTCGTGGACCTCTGGCACCAGCTCCTGCCCGATCCCTGGTTCGAGCAGGTGAGGACCGCCGGCCCGGGGGTCGTCGCCGGGCTGGCGCTGGTCCTCCTGGCGGTTCGGGGTTCCGACCGGGTGACGCGGTGAGCGACGCCGGCGCGGCCCACGCCCGGCCCCTCGCCGTCGTCGTTCTCGCGGCGGGCAAGGGGACCCGCCTGGCGATGGAGGAGGAAGCGCCCCCGAAGGTGCTCCTCGAGTGCCTGGGCGCCCCGTTGCTCGATCACGTGCGGCGAGCCCTCGCCCCGCTCGACCCCGACGAGACCGTCGTGGTCGTCGGCGCACCAGGCGGAGGCCGTCGAGCGGTGGCTCGAGCGGTGCCTGGCCCTCGGCCCGGGCTGCGCAGCAGATCCCCCAGGAGGGGACCGGGCAGGCTCTCCGCCTGGCCCTGGAGGCGATCCCCGCGTTCGAGGGCGACGTCCTGCTGGCCTACGGCGACGTGCCCCAGGTCCGCACGGAGGACTTCGATCGGCTCCTCGACGCGCACCGGCGGGCCGACGCTTCGGCCACCGTCCTCACGGGCGTGGCGGAGGACCCGGGCAGCCTCGGTCGCATCGTTCGCGACGGCGGGGGCCGTCTCCGGGAGATCGTCGAGGCCGGGGACGCCGGGGACCGGCCCGGCATCCTGGCGCATCCGGGAGTTCAACACGGGAATCTACGCCTTCGATGCCGCGCCTCGCGCGCCAGGAGGCCCGCGGGCTCTCGCGGGACAACGGGCAGGGAGAGGAGTACGCGACGGAGGTCGTGCAGCGTCTGGTGTCCCGCGGCGCTCGCGTCGTGGCCGTCGCGACGCCCTCCGCCGGCGCCCTCGCTGGGAGTGAACAGCCCCGAGGACCTCGCCCGGGCCTTCTCGACCCTGCGCCGGCGCATCCTGACCGAGCACCTCGCCCGCGGCGTCCGCATCGTCGATCCGGACACGACCGTCGTGGAGGTGGACGTCGAGATCGCGCCGGGTGCCCGGATCCTCCCCTTCACCCACGTGGGCCACGGCTGCCGTATCGGCCCGGGCGAACCTCCGTCGGCCCCTTCGCCCGCCTGCGCGGCGGCGCCGTCCTCGAGGAAGGGGCCGAGGTCGGCAACTTCGTGGAAGTGAAGAAGAGCACCCTGGGCCCGGGGGCGAAGGCGAAGCACCTCGCCTACCTCGGCGACGCCGTGGTCGGCGCGGGCGCCAACATCGGGCTGCGGCACGATCACCGCCAACTACGACGGCCGCCGGAAGCACCCCACGACGATCGGCGCGCGCGCCCACATCGGCTCCGGGACCGTGCTGGTCGCGCCGGTCGAGGTGGGGGAGGATGCCACCACGGGCGCGGGAGCCATCGTGCTGGCGGGGCGGAACGTGCCGCCGTCGGCGACGGCCGTCGGCGTTCCGGCCCGCGTCCTGTCACCCGGCCCTAGCGACCGGAAGGAGGAAGGAGAGGAAGCCTCGTGAGCCACGGCCACCTGCAACTCATCGCCGGAAACGCGAGCGCCGCCCTGGCCGACAACATCGCCGAAGACCTGGGGATCGCGCGGAGCCCCGCCCGCGTCGCACGGTTCCCGGACGGGGAGATCGACGTCCAGGTCAACGACAACGTGCGCGGCAACGACGTCTTCGTCGTGCAGTCCACCTCGCCGCCGCCCAACGAGAACCTGATGGAGCTTCTCATCCTGATCGACGCCGTCCGCCGCGCTTCGGCCTCGCGCGTCACGGCGGTGATCCCGTACTTCGGCTACGCACGCAAGGACCGCAAGGACGAGGGACGCGTGCCCATCACCGCCAAGCTCGTGGCGAACATGCTCGTCGTGGCCGGGGCGAACCGCGTCCTCACGGTGGACCTCCACGCCGCCCAGATCCAGGGCTTCTTCGACATCCCGGTGGACCACCTCTACGCCGCGCTCGTGCTCCGCACGCACTTCGAGCGGCAGAACCTGTCCGACCTGACGGTGGTCGCTCCGGACGTGGGCTCCTCGAAGATGGCCCGCGGCTACGCCGAACGCATGGGCGCGGAGCTGGCCATCGTGGACAAGCGGCGCATCAGCAGCGACAAGGTGGAGATGGGCGCCGTCATCGGCGAGGTGGACGGCCGCAACGTCCTCCTGGTGGACGACATGATCTCGACGGCGGGATCCGTCACGGAGGCGGCCCGGACGTGCCGTGCCCACGGGGCGAAGAGCGTCCGCATCGCCGCGACGCACGGCGTCCTCTGCGGCCCCGCCCGGGAGCGCCTCCACAACGCGGACCTCGACGAGATCGTCCTGACGGACACGATCCCCGTGGACACCTCCGGCTTCGACAACCTGACCGTCCTCTCCATCGCCCCCCTCCTGGCGAAGGCGATCCGCTGCGTCCACGAGGAACGCTCCCTCTCCGTCCTCTTCGAACCCCGCGACCGCAAGGGGCCGGAGGCGTAGAGCCCCCCCGGGCCGGACGCGCGGTCCCCCCGGTTCCCTCCCCCGCATCCCCCCTTCCTCCCCTGGCCTGCGCCCGGCCTCCCCGTAAAGTGGCCGACCATTCCCCGTTTGGCGGCCCGGGCGCCGGAGGGTCCCTCCGATGGAATTCATCACGATCGAGGTCGAGCAGCGCGAGGAGCGCGGGTCCCGCGCCATGCACCGGCTGCGTCATGCGGCACGGGTCCCCGGCGTGCTCTACGGCCTGGGCCGGCGCAACCTCCCCCTGACCGTCCCGCAGGACGCCCTGGAGCGCTTCCTCCACTCCGGCAGCCACCTCGTCGAGCTCAAGATGGGCGAGGCGACCCGGGACGCCATCCTCCGGGAGGTCCAGACGGATCCCCTGACCGACCGGGTGCTCCACGTGGACTTCCAGCGCGTCGAGAAGGACGCTCTCGTGGAAGACGACGTGCCGGTCGTCTTCAAGGGCACGGCCAAGGGCGTGGTGGAGGGCGGGGTCTTCCAGGGACTCATCGCTCACCTCTCCGTCCGCGCCCGTCCCCGGGACCTGCCGCGCGAGATCCTGCTGGACGTCACCGGCCTGGGCATCGGCGACGAGATCAAGGTCGCCGACATCGAGCTTCCCGCCGGCGTGTCCTTCGCCGAGGAGACCGACCGGCTCGTCGCCCACTGCGTCTACGCCGCGAAGAAGGCCGCCGTGGCGGAAGAGGGCGAGGCGGGGACCCTCGAGGGCGAGGCGGAGCCCACCGCCGAGGGCGCCTCGGCGGAGAGCAGGGAGGGCTGACCCCCTCCGCCGGCGGCTCCATGGCGACCCGGCTCCTCTTCGGGCTCGGCAACCCGGGGAGCCGGTATCGCAAGACGCGGCACAACGCCGGGTGGCAGGTGCTCGACGCGCTCGCCGAGCGCCGGGGGAGAGCTTCAAGCGCACCCGTCTGCTCCACGCCGAGGAGGCCGACTGGAGGGTGGGGGAGGTGCACCTGAGGCTCGTCAAGCCCCAGTCCTACATGAACCTCGTCGGGCCCGTCTACCGCCGGGCGCTGGAGGTCTTCGACCTCCCGCCGGAGGCGGCCCTGGTGGTGCTGGACGACTTCATGCTGCCCTTCGGGCGGCTGCGGCTCCGCGAGGACGGCAGCGCCGGGGGGCACAACGGCCTGAAGTCCATCGAGGGGGCCCTCGGTCACCGTGCCTACCCCCGGCTCCGCCTGGGCATCGGCCCGGTTCCCGAGGGCATGGACCCCGCGGACTACGTCCTCAAGCGCTACGGCGCGGCCCAGGCGCGAGAGCTGCCGGACCTGGTCGGGCGGGGCGCCGAGGCGGCCCTCTGCTGGGCCGAGACGGGCATCGAGGCCGCGATGAACGCCTACAATCGGGCGTGAGAGCGTGGGAGGGAAGCCCGCGCTCGCGGACCGCCCCTCCGCCCCATCATCCCTTGGGCGCCCGCGGGGTTTGCGGGTACCTTCGTCCGCTTCCCGCCCGGAGGCGGCTCGAAACACGGACCCACCCGGCAGCGGCCCGGGAACGGCGAGCGAATCATGACGATACGCGACTACGAGGCGATGTTCCTGCTGGACAATACGCGGGCCAGCGAGGACTTCGAGGGCGCCGCCGCCCAGGTCGACGACATCCTGACCAAGCACGGCGCCGAGTTCGTCATCAAGGAGAAGTGGGACGAGCGGAAGCTCGCCTACGAGATCAAGGGCCATCGCCGCGCCACGTACTACCTCGTCTACTTCCGCGCGCCCACCACGGCCATCCAGGAGATCAACGCCGACGTGCTCCTGAGCGAGATCGTCCTGCGCCACCTCGTGATGGTCCTCGACGAGCCCATCGAGACGCACGTCGAGAAGCGCGCGCAGGAGCGCGAGCGCCTCGCCGAGGAGAGCCGCAAGTCGTCCCTCTCCTCCTGGGGCGGAGGTCGGAAGGGCCCGTCCCGGCGCGATCGGGACGGCCGGGACCGCGACCGGGATCGGGACGGGCGATCCTCGGAGGACGACGGCGATCGGCCCTCGGGGGGGACCCAGCACCACGACAAGGAAGGGGACTCCCGTTCCCGGGAGCATCCCGCGCCGGCATCGGATTCCGCCGGCGGTTCGGAGTAGGTGGCGATGAATCGGAGTGCACGCAGGATCGCGGGCAGCAAGGCGCTCAAGAAGCTCCTCAAGAAGACGGGGGAGCGCGGCAACAAGTGCCGCTTCACGCGCGCGCGCGTCCACTACATCGACTACAAGGACCTGGCCACGCTCCAGAAGATGGTGAGCGCCCAGGGCAAGCTCTACGGCCGGAAGCGCACGGGCACGATGGCGCACTTCCAGCGCGAGCTGCAGGGGGCGGTCAAGCGCGCCCGCTACCTGGCGTTGCTGCCCTACGTCGGGCGATAGGGGGAACCATGGCGATCCAGGTGCTCCTGCGCAGGAACATCGACGGTGTCGGCCGGGTCGGCGAGGTCGTGAAGGTCCGCAACGGCTACGCGCGCAACTTCCTCATCCCCAAGGGGTGGGCGGCCATGGTGACTCCCGACGCGCTCCTGAGGATCCACAAGGACAAGGACAGCGAGGCCGTCCGGGAGGCGGAGGAGGCCCGCTACCACGCCGCGCTGACCGAGAAGCTCGAAGAGATCACGCTGACGATCGAGGCCCGTGCGGGCGAGGACGGCCACCTCTACGGGTCCGTCGGCGCGCGCCAGGTCCTGGACGCGCTGGCGAGGCACGGCTACCCCTTCGACATCCGGCAGATCCGCTTCGAGCACGTGCGCGAGCTCGGGGAGTACGAGGCGCCGGTCGTCCTGGCCCGCGACACCGTGGTGAACGTCAAGGTCTGGGTCGTGCAGGACGCCCGCGAAGCGGCGGACATGGCGGCCGAGATGGCCGCGGCGCCGGCCGAGTCCCCCGAGGGCGTGGCCGTGGAGGGCGAAGAGCCCCACGCCGGGTAGCCCGCTCGGTGTCGGCCCTCCGTCCGCTCGCCGGTGGGCCTACATCCGCTCCGCGGCGGGCCTACATCCGCTCCGCGGTGGGATTGTCGAACCGCATGTACTCCGCGAAGAAGTGGAGGTGGACGGAGCCGGTCGGCCCGTTCCTCTGCTTGGCGACGATGATCTCGGCCGTCCTCAAATCGCTCTCGTCGCGCGTGTAGTAGTGGGGACGGTAGAGCAGGCAGATCACGTCGGCGTCCTGCTCGATCGCGCCGGACTCACGCAGGTCGGAGAGCTTCGGTCGTGCCTTGTCCCGCTTCTCCACCTCGCGGTTGAGCTGGCTCATCGCCACGACGGGCACCTCGAGCTCGCGGGCCAGCCCCTTGAGCGACCGGCTGATGTAGGAGATCTCCTGCTGCCGGCTCTCGACGCTCTTGACCCTCCCCATGGCCTCCATGAGTTGGAGGTAGTCCACGAGGACCAGGTCCAGGCCGTACTTGGCCCGGATCCGGCGGCACTTGGAGCGGAGGATGGTCGGCGTCAGGGAGGGGGTGTCGTCTACGTAGATGCTGGCTTCGAACAGGGGCCCCGCGGCGTCGGCGAGCCGCTGCTGGTCCTCGATGCCCAGGAACCGCCCTCCGCGGCGGAGCTTCTGGCCCTCGAAGCGGGCCTGGGAGCAGAGCATGTTCGTGACGATGTTCTTGGCCGACATCTCCAGGCTGAAGATGGCGACCTTGCGGTTGTCCCCGATGGCCGCGTTCACCGCCGCGTTGAGACCGAAGGTCGTCTTTCCCATGGACGGACGGCCCGCCACGATGATGAGCTCGCCGGGGTGGAGACCCGACGTCATGTCGTCGAGCTGGTAGTAGCCCGTGCGCACCCCGGAGACGGCGTGGCCCGGGTCCTGCATCTCGTCGAAGGCCTCGTGGAGCAGTCGGCTGACGGGGTGGGCCTGGCCCAGATCGCGCTGGTTTCCGAGCTCGAAGACCGCCGCCTCGGCGCGCTCCAGCAGCTCGTCGCCCCGGCCCTCCTCCCCGTAGGCGGCCTGCTGGAGCTCGCTCGCGACCTGGATGAGGGAGCGGGCGATGCTCTTCTCGCGGACGATCTGGGCGTAGTGCTCCCCGTGGGCCGGGCTGGCCACGCACCGGGCGAGCTCGGCGATCGTCTCGCGCCCGCCGACCTCCTCCAGGATCCCCTGGCGCTCGCACTCGCGGAAGACCAGGATCGCATCGAGGGGCTCTCCCCGGTCGTAGAGCTCCCGCATGACATCGAAGAGGCGCCGGTGGGCCTTGCGGTAGAAGTCCGTGGTCTTCAGCAGGGGGGCCACGCCACCCATGACCTCGCCGTCCAGCAGGATGCTGCCGAGGACGGCCATCTCGGCTTCCAGGTCGTGGGGGGGGACGCGCTCGATCGCCGCCGGGGTCGTGGGCGTAGGCACGCGTTCGATCATGGGGGCCTCCTCCCCGCGCGGCTCTCCACCGGTTCTCCACGTGGATTCCGCCGACTTTACACAAGTCGTTGTCCCTCAACGACTTCCGTCTGCCCAGAGAGCCTTGTGCCACAGGCGGTTGCGAGGGTCAAGCCCGGGAGGGCATGCCTTCATCGTAGGGAGGGCACCCCCGCTCTCGCCCCCAACGTCGCCCGGGGGGTGGGCGTACCTAGAATCGTGCCGCGCGGGAGGCGGCCGGGCCCGAGGGAGCATGTCCCGGGCCCGGATCGGTGGCCTCGGTGGCCGCGGAGACGGCGCCGTCGGTGGGAGGACGTCACGAGGTTTCAAGCCTGGCATCGGCCCCGGAGCGGACCCTCCGTCGCTCTCGCCGCCTTCCTCCTTTGGGCCGGCACGCTCGGAGCGCCCCCGGCCTGGGCCGACGGCGGCGACCAGACGCTCCCGCCTCCGCAGGTGCGCCCCGTTCGCAGCCCCGCCGCGGTGCCGGCGCCCCCTCCCCCGCCCGCGCCGGCTCCCTTGCCGGTCTCCCGCTCCGCCGCGCGGGTGTCGCCGCCTCCGCCGCCGTCTCCCGCGGTGGCCTCTCCGGCTCCGCCCCCGCCCGGGACGCCCGCCCCCCTCCCCACGGCCGCTCCCCCCGCCTTGACCGGCGCGCCCCCTCCCCGGACGGCGACGGACGAGCATCCGCGGATCGTGGACATCCGCTTCGAGGGGACGGCGCTCTTCTCCGAGGAGAGCCTCCGGGTCCTCATGCGCCTCAAGAAGGGGGACCCGCTCGACCTCGTCCTCCTCGACGAGGACATCCAGAGGCTGTACCGGTTCTTCAAGACCGTCCGGGTGACGCAGGAGTCCGTTCCCGGCGGGGTCGTCCTGCGCTTCCTCGTCGAGGAGAACCCGCTCGTCGTCGAGCTGAACATCTACGGCGCCGAGGCGATCGGCGCGGACGAGATCCAGGACCTGATGTCCACCAAGGTGGGGTACCCGCTCTTCCCCTACGCGCTGGCCTCCGACGCCGAGGACATCATCGAACGGTACCGGGCCCAGGGCTATTACTACGCCCACGTTCCCGAACCCGTGATCACCACGGTGTGCGGGGGCGGACGCCGGGTGGACTTCACCATCGTGGAGGGCCCCGAGGTCCAGGTCGAGGGCATCCGGTTCAGGGGCAATACCTGCCTGAGACGCAAGGACCTGCTCGAGGTCATGGAGACCAAGGAGCGGGGCTTCCTGCCGTTCCTGTCGCCGGCCATCTTCCGGATGGACGTCCTCCTCGAGGATCTCGTCGCCATCAAGCGGCTCTACGAGGAGTCGGGCTACCTCGACGCCGAAGTCGTGCTCGACGATCTGCGCGTCTCCGACGACAAGTCGGGCGTGTGCATCACGATCGCCATCGTCGAGCACCAGCCCTACTGCATCGGCGGCATCGAGGTCGACATCAAGCGCCTCGACCCCGGCGGCCCCGGCGCGCCGCCCCCCGAGGACGTGGCCTTCTTCACCGAGCAACGGCTCCGGGATCTCCTGGGCCTCCACACCGGGCAGCGGTACTCGGCGAAGCTCGAGAAGGCCGGAAGGGACCGCATCCGGGACGCCTACTACTGTCGCTCCTACATCGACGCCCGGGTGCCGGAACTGCTGCGGCAGGGGCGCCAGCATGCGAATGTGGTGGATCTGAAGCTGAGGGTGGAGGAGGGGGCCAAGAGTCGGGTCCGGCAGATGGCCATCGTAGGGAACGAGTACACCCGGGACCGGGTCCTCCGCCGCGAGGTCCGGTTGTCGCCCGGCGGCTACGTCAACCGGGGCGAGCTCGACCGGGCGCTGGGCCGCATGCGCGCCCTCGGGTACTTCGACCGCGTCACCATGCAGGTGGAAGACGTGCGCTGCACGGACGGGACGGTGCAGAAGGGCTGGAAGGACGTCACCTACGAGGTCGTCGAGGGGTCCACCGGATCCCTCAACTTCGGTGTCGGCCTCTCGACGGACGGCGGCGTCTTCGGGTCCGTCACGTTCACCAAGCGGAACTTCGACATCACGCGATGGCCCCGCTCCTTCAAGGAGTTGACGTCGCGCCGCGCCTTCACGGGCGCGGGGCAGAAGTTCGACCTCTACTTCCAGCCCGGGACGGTCGAGAGCCAGTTCCGCCTCGGCTTCGAGGAGCCGCACCTCTTCGGCACCGAACTCGGATTCGGTCTCCAGGCCTACAAGTCGATCACGTACTACGAGGACTGGACCGCCGACCGCCTGGGATACAACGCCTCGCTGAGCTATCCGATCCTCATGGACATCGAGGATCGCTACCGGCTGCGGGCGCGCCTCAAGTGGCGCCACGAAGAGGTGGTCGTAGGCGACGTCGAGCCGACCGCGATCCCGGGAGCGTACCTCTTCCGTGGCTCGAACGAGGTCCGATCGCTCGCCCTGGAGATCGCGTTCGACACCGTGGACGACCTCGCAGAGCCCCGCCGCAAGTCCAACACGCTCGGCCGATTCGAGTACATGGGCGGCGTCCTCGGCGGCGACGTGGACGTCCTGAAGTTCAGCCTTTCCCACGAGCACTCGTTCGTGACGTTCGTGGACGACGACGGCCGTCGCCAGCGTCTGACCCTGCGCGGCGAGATGGGATGGGCCCGGGCCTTCGACGACACCCCCGAGGTTCCCCCCTTCGAGCGCTACTTCATGGGGGGGAACCGCCTCCGCGGCTTCCGCTACCGGGGAGCCGGCCCGCACGTGGGCGGCAATCCGACCGGCGGCGAGTGGATCGTGCTGACCTCGGCCGAGTACCTGGTCCCCCTCGTCAAGGACACGGTCGGCTTCGTCGTCTTCGTGGACGCGGGGACCCTCGGCACGAACGTCCACACCTCGGACGCCTGGCTCTGGCGAGCGTCCGTCGGGGCCGGGCTGAGGCTGAGGGTCCCCATGCTCGGCCCGACGCCCCTCGCGTTCGACTTCGGCTTCCCCCTCCTCTACGAGGACTCCGACGAGCGGACTCTGATATCGTTCTCCGTCGGCCGGGATTTCTAGCCCCCGCAGTAGACCCGACCGGCGCCCTGCCGACCCCGACGACCCGAGACCACGGAGTGACCCATGATCCGCACCCACCGCACCCACCGCACGCTGCCGCCGCTGCTGCTGCTCGGGACGCTGCTGCTCGGGACGCTGCTCCTCGTCGCCGCGCCGCCGGCCCTCGCGGCCGGCGAGCGGATCGCCGTGGTGGACATGGTCGCCCTGATCACGGAGCACCCGAGGGCGACGGAGTTGTCGAGCCTTCTGGAGCAGCGCCAGTCCGAGGCGGAGACCTACGCCCGGGACCAGCAGAAGGAGATCCGCGAGCTGCAGGGCGACACCGAGATGCTCGGCAAGACGAACCCGCTTCGCCGCGCCAAGGAGAAGGAGCTCGTCTTCAAGAAGGAGTTGCTGAAGCTGGAGCTCAAGTTCCGGGAGCAGGAGGCCAACCGCGAGTACATGGACGGGCTGGAGGCGCTCTACGCCCAGGTCCAGCGCAAGGTCCAGAAGTACGCCCAGGATCACGCGATCCAGGTCGTCCTCCTCAAGACCAGCGAAGACATCCAGGCCGTCGATCCCAACGACTACGGCGCGAAGATCCGCCTCCGCACCGTCGTCTACCACGACCCGGCCCTGGACATCACACCGGCCATCAAGGCGCTCATCCAGGCCGAGCGGCAGGCGACGGCGGTGCCGCCGAAGCCGGGGGCGTCCGCGCCCGTGAAGCCCGCCGGGGACCGGTAGTCCGCGAGACCCGCCTTCGGAGCCCCGTGCCGCGTCGCCAACGAACCGTCCGCCGAGAAGGCATGATCTCGGGAGTGGGTCTTCACTCCGGGGCGCGCACCACGCTCCGCGTGCGACCGACCGCCGAGGACGCGGGCGTCACCTTCGTACGGACGGACCTTCCCGGCCGGCCGCGCATCCGCGCCGACGCGGGGCACCTCGGCGTTCGGCGGCGCCGGACCGCGCTCGTGGGGGCCGGGGAGGCGGAGGTGCACACCGTCGAGCACTTCCTCGCCTGCTGCACGGGCCTGGGGGTGGACAACCTGGAGGTGGAGATCGACGGTCCCGAGTGCCCCGGCATGGACGGCTCCGGCGCGCCCTTCGCAGACCTGCTCGATTCCCTGGAAGTCGTCGAGCAGGGCGCCGAGCGGGCGATCATCCGGCCCCGCGAAGCGGTGGCCGCCACGGCCGGACCGGCCCAGGGGCTCGTCGCCGTGCCGGGCCCGAAAGGCCTCTCCGTCTCCTACACCCTGGACTACGGCGACGCCTGGCTCGGACGCCAGTACTTCTCCGCGGAGGTCTCGCCGTCGCGCTTCGTCGAGGAGATCGCCCCCGCCCGCACCTTCTGCCTGGAGTCCGAGGCGGAGGCGTTGCGCGAGGCGGGGCTCGGCAAGGGGGCGACGTACGAAAACACCCTCGTCGTGGGCGCGGACGGCGTGATCGAAAACGAGCCGCGCTGGCCCGACGAGTTCGCGAGGCACAAGGTCCTCGACCTCCTCGGCGACCTCTTCCTGCTCGGCGCGGACCTGGAGGGGCACGTCCACGCGTACCGCACGGGGCACGCCGCCAACCTCTCCCTCGTCCGCGCCCTGATCCGCGCATCCGCGCGGGGGCGTAGGGGCGAGCAGGGGAGGCCGTCCCCGGCGATGACGCACGCCCAGATCCGGCGCATCCTCCCGCATCGCTACCCGTTCCTCCTCGTGGACCGGGTCGTCGAGGTGGAGGGCTTTCGCCGCGCGGTGGGACTCAAGAACGTCACCCTCAACGAGCCGTTCTTCTCCGGGCACTACCCCGACGAGCCCATCATGCCCGGGGTCCTGATCGTGGAGGCGATGGCACAGCTCGCCGGGCTTCTGTTGCTCCGCAAGCTGGAGCTCACGGGGAAGGTCCCCGTCCTGCTCTCGATCGACCGTGTGAAATTCCGGCGGGCGGTCGTCCCCGGCGACCAGCTTCGATTGGAGGCCGAGACCCTTCGGCTGTCGGGGAGCCGCGGCCGCGTGCGGTGCCGCAGCACCGTGGACGAACAGCTGGTGGCGGAGGCGCGCCTCAACTTCGCTCTCACGGACGTGACCCAGGCATGAGTCGGATCCATCCCACGGCCATCGTCGACCCGCGCGCCGAGATCGGCGAGGGCGTGGACATCGGCCCCTACGCGGTGGTGGAGGGGAACGTCCGCTTGGGGCCGGGGTGTCGCGTGCTGGCGCACGCCTGCCTCGTGGGGCACACGACGCTGGGGGCGGAGAACGTCGTGTACCAGAACGCCGTCATCGGCTCGGACCCCCAGGACCTGAAGCACGACGGTTCGCCCACCCGTCTCGAGATCGGGGACCGCAACCGGTTCCGCGAGCACGTCACGGTGCACCCGGGGACCGTGGCCGGCGGGGGCGTCACGCGGATCGGTTCGGGCGGGCTCTTCATGGTCGGCTGCCACGTGGCCCACGACTGCGTGGTTGGCGACGACGTCGTCCTCGCCAACCACGTGCTCCTCGCGGGCCATGTCCGGGTGGGGGACCGGGCGATCCTGAACGGCGCGAGCGCCTGCCACCACTTCACCACGATCGGCCGGCTCGCCTACGTGGGGGGGCTGACCCGCATCACCCAGGACGTCCACCCCTTCACGGTGGTCGAGGGGCACCCGGCGCGGACGCGCAGCGCGAACACCGTCGGCATGCAGCGGGCGGGTATCGCCGAGGACCGGGTCTTGATCGTCCGCAGGGCCGTCTACAGTCTGTTCCTGTCGGACAAGGAGAGCACCGCGCAAGCCGCCGACCGCCTCGCCCGGGAACACGCCGACGAGCCCCTCGTCCAGGAGCTCGTCGCCTCCGTCCGCGCCGCCGAGCGCGGCCGCCAGGGCCGCGCTGCCGAGCATTCGGGAGGCGAGCGGTGACCGCGCCGCTCCGGGCGGCCGTGGTCGGCGTGGGGGCCTTCGGGCGCCACCACGCCCGCATCCTGTCCGAGCTGGCGCGCGAGGACGGCAACGTCCGGCTCGTCGGGCTCGTGGACATCGACCCCGCCGGTCCGCGCGACCTCGCCCGGCGCCTGGACGTACCGTTGGTCGAGCGCGTGGGAGACCTGCCGGAGCCGGTCGATCTGGTCACGGTGGCGGTGCCGACCCACGATCACCGGGTCATCGCCGAGCCGCTGCTCGCGCGGGGTGTCCACTGCCTGGTCGAGAAGCCGCTCGCCGGCAGCAGCACGGACGCGGCCGCGCTCAAGCTCGCGGCGGAGCGGGGCAACGCCGTCCTCCAAGTCGGGTTGGTGGAGCGGTTCAACCCCGTGATGAAGGCGCTCGAGCGCCTCGGGGCACCGCCCGCCTTCGTGGAGGTCCACCGGCTGGCTCCCTATCCGCACCGGGGAACCGACGTCGGCGTCGTCATGGACATGATGATCCACGACCTCGACCTCCTGAACCACGTCGTGGGGGAGGAGGCCGAGCGCGTGGAGGCCGTCGGACTCGCCGTCGCCGGGGCGTACGAGGACCTGGCCAACGCGCGGATCACGTTCCCCTCCGGCTGCGTCGCGAACGTGACGAGCAGCCGCGTCTCGCTCCAGCGGATGCGACGCTTCCGGATCTTCTCCGCCGAGGGCTACCTCGCCATGGACTACGACCGGCGCGAGGCGTTCCTCGTGGTCCCGCCGTCCGGCGGCATCCCCGCCGTGGAGGTCGGCGCGGGCACGGGCGATTCGCCCCTCCCCCCCGGGTATGCCATCGAGCGGATCGCGATCGGCGACGCCGAGCCGCTGAAGGAGGAGATCGCCGCCCTCGTGGCGGTCATCCGGTCCGGCGCGCGCCCCCGGGTGGGCGGCGACGAGGGGCTGAGAGCGCTCCGCCTGGCGGAGCGGATCCTCGCCGACCTCTGCGTGAAGCCCGTGCCCCGGTCCTGAATCTCCGGGCCTGGCGGGCCATCCGACCCCGCGCCCACGCACCGGCAGGGGCCTCGTGCCCGCCTTGACCCCCTAGGGGCGAGGGCTACACTCGTGCGCTTCGACACGCCTTTCGAGGCGCGTCTTCCTGGAACCATCCTTCTCACGTCCGGGCTCCCGGTCCGGACCGCCGGAGAGCCGCCCTTGCCGTCCATCACCGTCGATGCCCTCCTCGAGAACGGGGTCCACTTCGGCCATCGCGCGAGCCGCTGGAACCCGAAGATGCGGCCGTATATCCACGGCAAGCGCAACGCCATCCACATCATCGACCTCAAGTCCACCGTTCGCGGTCTCGTCCGGGCGAGCAACTACCTCAAGGGGGTCTCCTCCGAGGGCGGCAAGGTCATGTGGGTGGGCACGAAGCGCTCCGCCCACGAGGCCGTCCGGGCCGTCGCCACGCGCACGAACCAGCCGTACGTCACGGGGCGCTGGCTCGGCGGGACCCTGACGAACTTCCAGACGATCCGGAGCCGCCTCCAGCGCCTGACCGAGCTCGACGAGGAGGAGGCGTCGGGGCTCTTCGACGCCATGAAGAAGAAGGCCCAGGCCCGACACCACACCGAGAAGCGCAAGATCCTCAAGAACCTCGAGGGCATGCGCGACCTCGAGCAGCTTCCCGCCGTCCTCGTCGTGGTCGATCCGAAGCACGAGCACATCGCCGTCGCCGAGGCGAACAAGATGCGGATTCCGGTCATCGCGCTGCTCGATACCGACTGCGACCCCGACACCGTGGACATCCCGATCCCCGGCAACGACGACGCCATGCGCTCCGTGCGGCTTCTGCTGGAGAAGCTGGGCGACGCCGTCGATGAGGGCGTGCGGGCGTGGGGCTTCGTGGTGGCCGAGCAGGAGAAGGCGAACGCCGAGCGCCGGCGCGAGGAGGAGGCGAAGCGTGCGGCGGAGCGGCAGCGCGCGGAGGTGACCGCCGAGTGGCAGCGCAAGCTTCGCGAGGAGGCGGAGAAGCGCCGTCGCGGTGCGTCGGGTGCGTCCGGGGGTTCGAGGAGCGGCGAGCGTTCGCCGTCGGACCAAGGACCGGATGCCCAGGAGGGGAAGAAGGAGGGCTCCTCGCCCGACGGCAAGACCGGCTCCTCCTGAACGGGGAGCCATCGCATCCCAGGGGTGCGCGCGAGCGCGCGCACGCGAAGGCCCGGCGCGGGACGGTGGCCGTGGGCCGCCCGACCCGTCCGAGCCGGAGAGGCCGAGAATGACGATCTCCGCCAAGCAGGTCATGGATCTTAGGGCCGCCACCGGCATGCCCATGATGCAGTGCAAGCGGGCCCTCGAAGCCGAGGACGGTGACTTCGAGAAGGCGATCGACCGCCTCAAGAAGGAGGGCATGAAGGCCGCGGAGAAGCGGGCCGACAAGGAGGCGAAGGAAGGCCTCGTGCGGGTCCGTCTCGACGCCGAGGGGGCGCGTGCGACCCTTCTCGCCGTCGCCTGCGAAACCGAGCCCGTGGCCCGCACCGAGCTCTTCGTCGACTTCGTGGACCGCCTCGTCGAGCACGTGGACGAGAAGGGCCCCGCCGACGTGCCCGACCTCCTCGAGCAGCCCTGGATCGCGGACGCCTCGCAGACGGTCGCGGACGCGCTGACGGCCATCGTGGGCCAGCTTCGGGAGAAGATCGAAGTCGTCTCCTTCGGGCGACTCGTCGCCGGGGACGACGGCATCGTGGGCGGCTACCAGCACCACGACCGCAAGAACGGCGCGATCGTGGCGCTCGAGGGCGACGCGCCGGCGGACCAGCTCCGCGCGTTCGCGAAGCAGCTCTGCATGCACATCGTCTTCTGCCGGCCCAGCGCGCTCACGCGGGACGAGATCCCGACCGAGGCCCGCGAGAAGGACGAGCGGCTCTTCCGGGAACAGCTCGCCGAGGATCCCAAGATGAAAGGCAAGCCGGACGCCGTGCTCGAGAAGATCCTCGAGGGCAAGATGGCCGCCTACTACCAGGAGCGCGTGCTCACGGAGCAGGCGTGGGCGCTGCCGGACAGCGACCTGAGCGTGGGCGAGCTGCTGCGCCAGCACAAGGCCACGATCCGGACCTTCCTCCGCGCGCAGGTCGGCTGAGCGACCGGTCGTGCACCAGGGCCTCCGCTGGAGTCGGGTCCTCCTGAAGATCTCCGGCGAGGCCTTCTCGTCCGACGGCGAACGGGCCATCGGGGAGGGCGGCCTGTCGGCGCTTGCCACCGAGATCGCCAACGCCTACGAACTGGGCGCCGAGATCGCGATCGTGAACGGCGGCGGCAACATCCTTCGCGGCGGCCGGACCCGCATCGAGGGACTCGGCCGCGCGACGGCCGACTACATGGGCATGCTCGCCACGGTGATCAACGCCCTGGCGCTCCAGGACGTGCTCGAGAGCCGCGGCCTGCCGACCCGCGTCCTCTCGGCCGTCGAGATCAAGACCGTCGCCGAGCCCTACATCCGACGGCGGTGCATGCGGCACCTGGAGCGGGGGCGGGTGGTGATCCTCGCCGGAGGGTCCGGCCACCCATTCTTCACGACCGACACCACCGCCGCCCTGCGGGCCGTGGAGATCGGGGCGGACGTGCTGCTCAAGGGCACGAAGGTGGACGGCGTCTACGACAAGGACCCCAAGGCCCACCCGGACGCCCAACGATTCCGCCGGATCTCCTTCGAAGACGTCTACCGGCGCCGTCTGGAGATCATGGACCGGACCGCCATCACCATGTGCATCGAGAACCGCCTACCGATCGTCGTCTTCGACATGTCGGTGCCCGGGAACCTCTGCGGCGTGCTTCGCGGAGAGGATCTTGGTACCGTCGTGGGGGCGGCCGAGGAGACCAACTGATGGACGCGGATGAGATCCTGCTCGACGCGGAAGAACGCATGGAGTCGGCCGTCGCCCACCTGGGCACCGAACTGAGCGGCATGCGCTCCGGTCGCGCGAGCCCTGCCCTGGTGGACAAGGTCAAGGTGGCTGCCTACGGCACCGAAACCCCGCTGGGCCAGATGGCGCAGATCGGGTGCCCGGAGCCGAGGCAGATCCTGATCAAGCCGTACGACCCGTCCGTGATCAAGGAGATCGAGAAGGCGATCCAGGCCTCCAATCTCGGCCTGAACCCGAACAGCGACGGCAAGATCATCCGCCTCGTCCTCCCGCCGCTCTCGGAGGAACGCCGGAAGCAGTTGGCGAAGCTCGTGAAGGAACATGGCGAGAAGACGAACATCTCGATCCGCAACGTCCGCCGGGACGCCAACAAGAACGTCGATGCCTCGCTGAACGACAAGACACTCACCGAGGACGAGGGCGCGAAGCTGAAGGAGGAGATCCAGGACGCGACGAAGAAATACGAGACGAAGGTCAAGGACCTCGTGGACCGGAAGACCTCCGAGCTCATGGAGGTGTAGCGAGTCGGCGCGGCGGCCGGAGGGGCGGTCTTGCGAAGGGTGGTAGGGGCGGAGGGACTCGAACCCCCAACCGACGGCTTAAAAGGCCGCTGCTCTACCATTGAGCTACGCCCCCGAGTTCGGGGCAGTCTACCGAGAGGGCACCTCCCGGTGCACGCCGGAGACGGAGAAACGGGGGAACGGCGGAGGACTTCGATGATCCGACTCCACCGACTGCGGCACGGCGAGACGCAAGTGGTCGAGGGGCCCGGGGAGGTGGGCCGGCCTTCGGCGGGCGAGCACGTCTGGATCGAGGTCGAAGCGCCCTCGCCGGAGGAAGTGCGGTCCCTGCAGTGCGGCCTGGCGCTCCACGATCTCGCGGTCGAGGACGCGCTGCGGTCCGGACATCCTCCGAAGCTCGAGGATTTCGGCGATCACATCTTCTTCATCGTGCATTCTCCGGAAAAGGACCGCCGCGGCGTCACCCGGAAGCTGGCGGTCTTCCTCGGCAAGGACTGGGTCGTCAGCGTCGTCAGGGCTCCGTTTCCCTGCATCGAGATGGTCCGGGAGCGGGTGGAACGCGAGCCCGACTTCTATCTGGAGGCTCCCGAGCGGATCGCCCACGCCCTCCTCGACCACACGGTGGACGCCTTCGAGGCGCGCGTGGACCAGGTGATCGACGAGTCCGAGATCCTGGAGGAGCGCGCACTCGAGGAGTCCGACAGCGCCGTCCTGGGCGACATCATGGCGAAGCGCCGCAACGTCTCTTCGCTCCTGAGGACGCTGCGCGGACAGCGGGACGTCGCGCAGGCCCTGAGTCGCGCGAACCACGGGGTCATCTCGGCGAAGCTCCAGCCGTATCTCCGCGACGTCTACGACCACTGCCTCCGCGTCTACGAGCTCCTGGAAGGGGCGCGGGAGGGGATCGCGATGTCACGCGACGCGTTCCTATCCGCCCAGAGCAATCGCATGAACCAGACGATGCGCGTGCTCACCGTCATCGCCACGGTCATGATGCCGCTCGGGGTGATCGCCGGCATCTTCGGCATGAACTTCGACGCCATCCCGGGCCTCCACTCGCCGGCCGGCTTCTGGGTGACCATGGCCGGGATGGTGGTCGGGGCGCTCGCCATGGTCGTGTGGTTCCGGCGCCGCGACTGGGTCTGAGGGGCGACCTCCGCGGCGCGACCGGGGCGCGGCCGGTTGGGGCCCGTTGGGGTTGACCGTAGACTTGGCCGCCATGCCCCGGCGCCTCGCCCTCCTCCCGCTGTGGATCGCCCTCCTCGTGGGCCTCGCCGCGTGCGGCGGGGAACCGGTTCCCGCCGCCACCGGCACAACCGAACCGCAGGCCGCGTCCCCCGCCACGTTGGCGGACGGCTCGAAGGCCGCTGCCGGTCCGGACGAGGACGTCCGCGCCTTCCGCCGCCAGCAGCTGCTGGACGAGGCCGAGCAGGTGGTCGGTGGCGGGCGGCTGCTCGCGGCGGACGCCACGGCGTCGCTGAGGGCGCTGGCCCGGGACGAGAAGTTCCTCGAGACGCCCGCCCCGGCCGGTGCGCAGGACGAGAAGCTCCGGGCGGAGCTGGCGAAGACCGTCGCCCAGCGCCGCCTCTTCCTCGGGCCCGCGCCGCCGCCCCCGGCGGAGGGTGCCGTCGAGCCCGAGTCCTCGCCCCGCGGCGGCGCGCTGGCGCAGGCGGAGCGGCTCCTGCTCTGGCTGAAGGGGGATCCCTCCCAGCCCTGCCGCATCCAGATCCGGCGGGCGGGCGCGGAGGACGCGAAGGCCGAGGCCTACCCCTGGCCCGTGCCCCAACCGCCGCCGCCTCCGAAGAAGCCCCCGGCGGACGAGGCGTCCGCGGCGTCGGAGCCGCCCGCGCCGGCCCCGGGCGACACGACCCCCGCCGGGGCGAAGGAGGAGGCGCCTCCCGCCCCCTCGCCCGCTCCGATGCCCGCGGACCGCGGCGAGGCCACCGCGCCCGCCGATCCCCTGGCGCCCCCGGCGGCGGGGCACCCGCCCGAGGCGCCGGCGCCCGCCCCGGAGAACCGGCCGAAGGGCGACACGAAGGAGGACTGGCTGGACTGGGTCCTCCTGAAGGAAGGCACCCTGGTCGGCAAGGACGTCCAGCCGGTTGCCTGCTCGGAGGTCTCCGACCTGGAGCGGCTCGCCACGACGCCGCCCGACTACCTTCCCGCCGGAGAGGGGATGGGGAAGGAAGGCAAGGAGGACCTGGAACGCTTCCCGCTCGCGAGCACGACCCCCTTCGCCTACAACGAGCCGTTTCTCAAGCTGAGGAAGGTGCAGGCCAAGCAGCGGATCGAGGCCTGGGACAAGGAGACGGCGACCAAGCTGCTCGTGGACGAGAGCACCGTCCGGGAGAAGGCGCGCCGGGCGAAGCTCTACGAGGATCGGCTGGCGGCGCGGCGTGCGGAGCGGGAGGCCGTCCTCTCGGTCCTCGACCACATCGTCGGGCAGATGGACCGCTGGCAGAACGTGGCGGCCGCCCTCTCCGGGCGGATCCAGGAGGAACGCCTCCGGCTCGAGGCGGAGGCGAAGAAGGCGGGGGCGGCGAACCCGGAGCCCACCGAGACGCCGACCCCCGAGCCCGGAGACGAGGAGCCCCCGGAGCCCGCCCGGTCCCCCGGCGAGGGGGAGACCCCCGTCCCCGCTGCGCCGCTGCGCTCGCTCAAGCTCCGCGTGCTGGAGGCGCAGGAGACCACGGTCTCGATGGAGATCAGCCTGATCTACCACACGGCGCTCCGCGCCCGCGAGCGCCTCACGATCCTGGACGCCCTCATCAAGCCCGCCGAAGCGGAGGCGCAGAAGGCCGAGAGCATCCGTCGCGAGTACGCGGCCGAGCTGGCCAGGGTGCGCAGCAGCCGCGCGTTGCGCCGTCTCAAGGCGTCCCGCGAGCAGTTGCTCGCGTTGCGACAGGACTTCCAGAGCTCGAAGGCCCTCGAAGCCGCAGACGCGCTCCTCGACCTGAACGACCTCGTGCTGAAAGTCGTCCAGCGCCGAAACCTGCTGAACGAGATCGCCACCGCGAAGTCCGAGCCCACGCCCGATCGACCGCCCGCGACCACGGCGACGACGCCGGCGGCGGCGACCGCCGCCTCGGGGGACTCGGCGCCGCCGAGCACGGCGGCAGAGGGTCCGTCCCTCAGTCCGCTCACCGAACGGATCGAGCAACAGCCTTGGACGCTGGAGACGATCAAGCTCGCCAGGAAGGACCTGGGCGACCCGGCGCTGAACGACTCGTTCGACGCCGCGCTCGTCGCTCGGCACTACGAGGTGGCGGAGCGGCGGGCGGCGCTGCTCGAGGCGGGTCTCGCGAAGGTCGCCGGGGACGAGCAGCTCCGCACGCGGTGCGATGCGCTCCTCGAGAAGGCGGACAAGGCGCTCGCCGACCTTCCCGATTGGAGCGGCGCGAAGCGGCGCTATGCGCCCCACTTCGAGGCCCTGAAGCGGGACTATCAGGCGGCCATCGAGGACCTGAAGAGCGAGAAGGACCGGCTCGGGGTGCTGCTCGGCGCCACGAGGGCGTACCGGGACGAGCTGCTCGACCAGGGCCCCCGGAGCCTGGCCATCCGCGTGAACTCGGATCTGCAGACCGCCGAGGTCGTGCGCGCGCTGGAGGAGAGCGCGCGCGGCATCCAGGAGGCCGGCCGCTGGCTCGGTGGCGAGACGGACCCGAGCCTCTGGGACTGGGCGAGGGCGCGCTGGCTTCGGATCCTCGGCGCCCTGGGTGTCCTCGTCGGCATCCTCCTGCTCGTCCTCTTCGGCCGGCGCTGGATCGACCGCGGGCTCGACGCGATGGCGTTGAAGGATCCGGCGTTGCGATGGGTGGGCGCGAGCGTGCGCTCCGAGCGTCTGGCCGCCCAGGCACGGCGCCAGCAGGAGGCGCAGGCCCGGGAGAGCGCGGAGGAAGCCCTCCGCGCCCCGCCGCCCCCCGCACCCGCGGCGCCGCCGCCGAACGACGAGGAGGCCGCCGCCGCGGACGAGACGGGCGCGGGCGGCGGCAACGGACCGGGAGGTCGCTCGTGACGGCATCGAGCGCTCATGCGGCGTGGCGACCGCTCCTCCTGCCGGGCATCCGGCTGGGCCGCCTGCTCTGGCGCCTCCTGCCCCACGCGGGCGCCGCGCTGGTCCTGTGGGCCATCGCGCGGATTCTCCAGGCCGGACCGCGCCTCCTCGATCTCGTGGACATCGCCGTGGTCGCCCTTCTCGTCTATGGCGGCGCGCGCTCGCTGATCCGGGAACTGCTGGCCCCCGAGCGGCCCAGCCTGCGCCTGATCCCGCTTCCCGATCGGTCGGCGCGCCTGCTGGCCGCGGGTCTCGGGTTCTTCCTCGCCGTCCTCGTCGCGGCCGAGGCCGGGCGCCACATCGTTCTCGCCGCTCCGTGGAACCCGTCCGTCGCCGCCGGGCTCGCCGTGATGCGAAACGTCGCCATCCTCGGCTGCGGCATGGTCGTGATCCTCTCGACGGGGCTCATCCGGTGGCTGCGCGCCCGGAGCGGGGAGAGCTTCTGGGGGTTGATCGGCAAATTCACCGGCCGCCTGCTCGTCCCCCTCGTCTTTCTCGCCCTCCTGTTCCTCGTCGTCGTGCAGGGACTGGGATACGTGCCCCTCGCCCGGTTCGTGTCCCGGAACCTGGTGGTCACGGGGCTTCGACTGATCGCGGCCGTCGTCGCCTTCCACTATCTGCGCAAGGGCGTGGTCAACGTCCTCCGCCACTTCCAGGAGGAGGAGGATCCGGATGCGGAGCCCGGGTCGGCCGGGACCGGCGAGGCGAATCCGGCCGTCCTCGGCACCGAGCGCATCGCTCTCGCCGCGCTCCGTCTCGTCGCGATCCTGGCCACGACCCTGTGGGTCCTGGACGCCTGGAACCTGAGCGCCGCCACGGGGATGAGGGCGCTCGGGTCTCCCATCTTCGGCGGCGCCGGCATGACGTGGGCGCAGCTCCTGGGCGGCATCCTCGAGGTCGTCGTGGTGCTCGCGGCCGGCTGGCTGGTCCGCATGATCCTCACGTACTTCGTCTTCCCCCGGACCACCATGGAGATCGGCGCCCGGTACGCCATCCACGCGGTGCTGCGCTACCTCGTGATCGTTCTCGCGTTCGTGTTCGCCCTCGACGCGATCGGTCTCGACACCAGCTCCCTCGGTTGGTTCTTCGGCGCCGCGGGCGTCGGTCTCGGCCTCGGTCTGCAGGACGTGATCGGCAACTTCTTCAGCGGCCTCGTGATGCTCGTGGAGCGCCCCATCCGCGTCGGCGACACCGTCCAGGTGGGGGACGCGGTCGGCAAGGTCGAGGACATCCGGATGCGCGGTACGGTCATCCGGACGTTCGACAACACCAGCATCACGATTCCCAACCGCCAGATGTTGAACGATCGGGTGACGAACCTGTCCTACGGCATGCGCCACGCGCGGGTGAAGCTGGAGCTGGGCGTCGACTACGCGACGAATCCGCTCCGCGTGAAGGAGATCCTGCTCGAGGAGGCCCGCGGCCATCCGGACGTCCTGCTCGATCCGGAACCGATCGTCTGGTTCGCGAATTTCGGCGAGTCGTCGATCGACTTCACCCTGCTCTGCTACACGGACAAGGTCACCGGCCGCTTCACCGTGGCGTCCGAGCTACGCTTCCGCCTCTTCGACCGCCTGGGTCGCGAGGGGGTCAAGATCCCCTTCCCGCAGCTCGACATCCACCTCGACCGCGTCACATGATCCCGAGTTGCAGTCTCGCCGCTTCGCTCATCCTGTCCGGGGTCCAGGGGGGATCCCAGGTGAGGTCCACCTCGCAGCCCTTCGCGCCCTCCACGCCCTGCACCCGTTGTTCCACCTCGCCGGGGAGCGAGCCCGCGACGGGGCAGGCGGGGGAGGTGAGGGTCATCCGGACCAGCACGTAGCCATCGGGCTTCACGTCGACCTCGTACACGAGCCCCAGTTCGTAGATGTTCACGGGGATCTCGGGATCGTAGACGGTCTGGAGCACCTCGACGGCCGCCTGGCGGATCTCCTCGCGCCTCGCGTGGGAGAGGCTCTCCTCGGGGGGGACTTCCGGTTCGTCGGACATCGGTCGGCTCCCTACTCCGTACTCACCGTCTGACCGGACTCTTCGAGCGCGGCATGCATCGTGTGCCAGGCGAGCGTGGCGCACTTGACGCGAATGGGGAACTCGGACACCCCGGCGAAGACGACGAGCTTGCCCAGCTCGTCGGAGGCCTCGGCGAGGTCCACCTTGCCGGTGACCACCGCGTGGTACGCGTGGAAGAGGTGCTCCGCCTCCTCCCGGGTCTTCCCCTTGAGCACCTGGGTCATCATGGAGGCCGCGGCCGTCGAGATCGCGCAGCCCGCACCGTCGAACGAGACGTCCTTGACGACGCCGCCTTCGACGACGACGTAGACCGTGATCTGGTCGCCGCAGAGCGGGTTGTGCCCGCGGGCTTCCCGGGCACCGGGAATCGCGCGCTTGTTCCGCGGGTTCCTCCCGTGGTCGAGGATCAGGTCCTGGTAGAGGTCGCGCAGCTCGCTCATCGGCCAAACACCTCACGGACGGCATCCAGGGACTCGACGAGGCGGTCGAGGTCGGCCTTCGTGTTGTAGAGCCCCAGAGAAGCGCGCGTCGTGGCGGGCACCCCGAAATGCTGCATCACGGGGAACGTGCAGTGATGGCCCGTGCGGACGGCGACGCCCTCCCGGTCGAGGATCGTGCCCACGTCGTGGGGATGGACCCCATCGAGTACGAAGGCCAGGACGGCGCTCTTCTCGGCGGCCGTGCCGACGAGGCGGAGCCCCGGCACGTCGAGGAGGCGTTCGGTGCCGTACGAGAGGAGCCCGTCCTCGTGGCGCCGGATGGCGTCCTGGCCGAGCTTCGTCACGTACTCCAGGGCCGCCGCCAGTCCCACGGCGCCCTCGACGTTGGGCGTTCCCGCCTCGAACTTGAACGGGATCTCGTTCCAGGTGCTCTTCTCGAAGGTCACCATCCGAATCATGTCGCCGCCGCCCTGCCACGGCGGCATCGCCTCGAGGATCTCGCGCCGGGCGTAGAGCGCGCCGATCCCCATGGGGCCGTAGACCTTGTGCCCCGAGAAGACGTAGAAGTCGGCGCCCATGGCCCCCACGTCGATGGGGAGATGGGGGACGGCTTGCGCTCCGTCCACGAGGACGAGAGCCCCCTTCTCGTGCGCGCGGCGGACGATCGTCTCGACCGGGTTCCGCGTGCCGAGCGAGTTGCTGACGTGCACGACGCCGACCAGCTTCGTGCGATCGGTGAGCACGTCGTCGAGCCGGTCCATCCGGAGCGTGCCCGTGTCGTCCATGGGTAGCACGCGGAGACGGGCGCCGACCTCCTCGCAGAGGAGCTGCCACGGGACGATGTTGCTGTGGTGCTCCATCTCCGTCAGGAGCACCTCGTCACCCGCTCCGAGGTTGTGGCGTCCCCAGCTGCCGGCGACGAGGTTCACGGCCTCCGTCGTCCCCCTCGTGAACACGATCTCCGCGGCCTCCCGTGCGCCCAAAAAGGCCCGGACGACCTCCCGGGCGTGTTCGTACGCGGCCGTGGCCTCCTGGCTCAACTGGTGCACGCCGCGGTGGACGTTGGAGTTGTAGACGGAGTAGTACCGATCGATCGCCTGGATCACCGCGTGCGGCTTCTGGGTCGTCGCCGCGTTGTCGAGGTAGACGAGGCGGTGGCCGTGGACCTCCCGGGAGAGGACGGGGAAGTCGACGGCCACGTCGTCGAGGGACGTGACCTCGGGCGAGCCGACCGGGCCGGCCATCACGCGTCCTCCGCGCCCAGCCAGGCATCCAGGAGGGCGCGGGCCCGGGCAGAGAGCGCACGGTGCTCGACGTGGTCGGCGACCTCGGCGGCGAAGGCCCGGACGAGCATGGCGCGGGCCTCCTCCAGGCCCATCGCGCGGGATCGGAGGTAGAACAGGGCCTCTTCGTCGAGCTGGCCCACGGTCGCTCCGTGGGCGCACTTCACGTCGTCGGCGAAGATCTCGAGCTGCGGAACGCTGTCCGCGACGGCCCGCTTCGACAGGAGCAGGCTGTGGTTCGCCTGACGGGCGTCGGTCTTCTGCGCGCCGGGCTGGACCAGGACCCGCCCCGCGAAGGCGACCGACGAGCCGTCGTCCAGGATGCTCTTCCAGAGCTGTCGGCTCGTGCCGTGGGGCTCGGCGTGCTCCACGTTCGTGCGCACGTCCACGTGCTGGGTGCCGCCGAGGACGGACACGCCGTCCAATCGGCACGCCGCGCCTTCCCCCGAGAGATGCGCGTCGAGGTCGATGCGGACGAGGTCGGCCCCGTACTGGGCGCAGGTACCGGAGAAGACGGCGTCGCGCCCCTGCTCGATCCCCAGGCCGACGACGTGGCAAAAGCCCGGCGGAAGGCGCTGGACGCCGAGCCAGTCCACGCGGGACGCCTCGCCCAGCCGCAGCGCCACGATCGCGTTCGAGAGGAAGGGGGCTTCGGTCCAGCCGGCCCACGTCCACGCGAGCGCCACGCGGGCCTGCCGGCCGACCCGCACCAGCACCCGGGGGTGGGCGGCCCGGGGCTCCGACCCGCCGATGGCGAGGGAGACCAGGTCCAGCGGCGCGGGCGCCTCCGCCCCGTCGGCGACGTCGATGAGGATGGTGTCCGGGAAGAGGGCGGCATTCAACGCGGCGAAGGCGTGGTCGATCGCCGGGGCGCCGTCGCCGAAGCCCTCCTCGTAGTCCTCCCGGGCATCGCCGAGCGCGCCGATCCGGATGCCCGCGGGGAGCGTCCCGGTCGAGAGCTCCGGGACGTGACGGCCGTTCAGGAGCACGCTTCGAGGGCCGACCGGGGGCTCGAGCTCCGCCAGCACCTCGCGGGCCCTTGCCAGCGCCGGCGCGTCGGGCTCGGTGGTGAGGTGCCACGAGGTCCGGACGATCGGTGCGAGGTCGATGGACCGCCAGGCTTCGTCCCGGCGCGTCGGGAACCCGAGCACGCGGAAGCGCTCGAGGGCCTCCTGGCGCCTGGCCGAGAGCCACGCCGGCTCGCGCGCGGCGGGGACCCGCTTGCGGAAGGCCTCCTGCCACCGGTCCAGCACCGCCGCCTTCATTTCGGAGCCGCTTCCTTCTCGCGCGCCTGCTCGATCCAGGCGTACCCCTTCTGCTCGAGGGTCTCGGCCAGCTCGGCGCATCCCGATTTCACGATCCGCCCGGCGTGGAGGACGTGGACCTGGTCGGGGACCACGTAGTTGAGGAGCCGCTGGTAGTGGGTCACCATCACGATGGCGCGCTGCGGGCTCCGCAGGTCGTTCACGCCCTGCGCCACGATGCGGAGCGCGTCGATGTCGAGGCCGGAGTCCGTCTCGTCGAGGAGCGCCAGCGTCGGTTCCAGCACCGACATCTGGAGGATCTCGTTGCGCTTCTTCTCCCCGCCGCTGAAGCCGTCGTTGACGGCCCGGTTGAGGAGCGCGGGATCCATCTCCAGCCGTTTCATCTTCTCCTTCACGAGGCCGAGGAAGTCCATGGCGTCCAGCTCTTCCTCGCCGCGGTGCTTGCGCACGGCGTTGACGCCCTGGCGAAGGAAGTAGGCGTTGCTCACGCCGGGGATCTCGACGGGATACTGGAAGGCGAGGAACACGCCTTCCCGAGCCCGCTGCTCCGGCGTCAGTTGGAGGAGATCGCGGCCCTTGTAGAGCGCCGTCCCGCTCGTCACCTCGACTTCCGGGTCGCCGGCCAGCGCCTTCGTGAACGTGCTCTTGCCGGAGCCGTTGGGCCCCATGATGGCGTGGACCTCGCCCGCGCGGACGGTCAGGTCGACGCCCTGGAGGATCTCCTTGCCGCCCACGCCCGCGCGGAGGTCGTGGATCTCGAGGATGACGGGGGGTTGGGATGCTGCCATGTCCGTTTCCTGACTTCCCGGGGCGGTGGCTAGCCCACGCTGCCTTCGAGGCTGACGCCGAGGAGCTTCTGGGCTTCGACGGCGAACTCCATGGGCAACTCGCGGAAGACCTCCTTGCAGAATCCGTTGACGATCATGTTGACCGCGTCTTCGGTCGAAAGGCCGCGCTGGTTGCAGTAGAAGAGCTGGTCCTCGCCGATCTTGCTGGTCGTGGCCTCGTGCTCCATGTGAGCCGTGGGGTTGTTCACCTGGATGTAGGGTACCGTGTGCGCGCCGCACCGGTCCCCGAGGAGCAGGGAGTCGCACTGGGAGTGGTTCCGGGCGCCTTCGGCGTTCTTCAGGATCTTGACCATGCCCCGGTAGGTGTTCTGGCTGCGGCCCGCCGAGATGCCCTTGGAGACGATCGTGCTGCGCGTCTTCTTGCCGATGTGGATCATCTTGGTCCCGGTATCGGCCTGTTGCGCGTTGTTCGTGACGGCGACGCTGTAGAACTCGCCGACGGACTCGTCGCCCTGGAGGATGCACGAGGGGTATTTCCAGGTGATGGCCGAACCGGTCTCGACCTGGGTCCAGGAGATCTTGGACCGGAAGCCGCGGCAGGCCCCCCGCTTGGTCACGAAGTTGTAGATGCCGCCGCGCCCCTGCTCGTCCCCGGGGTACCAATTCTGGACGGTGGAGTACTTGATCTGGGCGCGGTCGAGGGCGACGAGTTCCACGACCGCGGCGTGGAGCTGGTTCTCGTCGCGCTTCGGGGCGGTGCAGCCCTCCAGATAGCTGACGGTTGCGCCTTCCTCCGCGACGATGAGCGTCCGCTCGAACTGGCCCGTGTTGGCGGCGTTGATCCGGAAGTACGTGCTCAACTCCATGGGGCAGCGAACGCCCGCCGGGATGAAGCAGAACGACCCGTCGGTGAAGACCGCCGAGTTGAGGGCTGCGAAGAAGTTGTCCGTGGGGGGCACGACGGAGCCGAGGTACTTGCGGATCAGATCCGGATGCTCCTGCACGGCCTCGCTGAACGAGCAGAAGACGATGCCGACGGCGGAGAGCTTGTCCTTGAACGTGGTCGCGACCGAGACGCTGTCGAAGACGGCGTCCACCGCCACGCCGGCCAGCACCGCCTGCTCCCCGAGCGGGATCCCCAGCTTCTGGTACGTCTCGAGCAGCTGCGGATCGACTTCATCGAGGCTCTTGGGGACGTTCTTCGAGCGCGGCGCGGCGTAGTAGTGGATCCGCTGGTAGTCGATGGGCGGATAGGAGACCTTCGCCCACGTCGGCTCCTTCATCGTGAGCCAGTGGCGATAGGCCTTCAGGCGCCACTCGAGCAGCCACTCGGGCTCCCGCTTCTTGGCCGAGATGAAGCGGATGATGTCCTCGTCGAGGCCCATCGGGGCGATGTCGGCCTCGATGTCCGTGACGAAGCCGTACTTGTACTCGCGACCGGCGAGGGACTTGATGTCGTCCTGGGTCTTGGAAGGCATGGACGTGGATTCCGAGGGGGGAACGGGGGGAGGGGAAGGGGACGCCTAGTGGCGGGGACGGGGGGAGGACAAGTCGATCGGCCCGCTCTCCCTCTGTCGGTGGTGGAGGGCGTGGGCGAGCGTCATCTCCTTCAAGGGGATGGACGCCAGCGCGTCCCGGATGGCGCCGGTGATGCGCTGCCAGTTGCTGCGGACGGGGCACGTCAGCTCGATCTCGCAGAGGCCGCCGGCCTCCCCCGCGCACTCCGTGAGGGCGATCGGCCCTTCCAGCGCGGCGATGATGTCGGCGACCGAGATGGCGTCGGGGGTCCTGGAGAGGCTGTAGCCGCCCTGGGTGCCCCGGTGCGAGGAGAGGAGGCCTTCCCGGGTCACGGTCTTCAGGATCTTGGACACCGTGGGGAGCGGGATCCCCGTCTGGTCGGCGAGCCCGCGCGCGCTGAGCACGGTCCCGGGCTCCTCGTCCGCGAACCGCGAGAGGAGCACGATGCCGTAGTCGGTGAGGCGGGTGATTCGGATCATGGGGGGCCCCCGGAAGGCAACAGAACCAGTTTAGTCCTCTATGGGGGGCCGACGGCCTGGATCCCGACCGCTTCGTCCCGGCGGGGGCCGCGGTACAGTCCGACCCTTCCAGGGCCGGTCGGAGGGGCACCATGGCCGCGCTGATCGAGTGCGTCCCCAACTTCAGCGAGGGCCGGGATCCGGAGGTCATCCGGCGGATCACGGCCGAGATCGAGGGCGTCGAGGGGGTGAACCTCCTCGACGTGGATCCGGGCCGGGCGACGAACCGGACGGTGGTGACCTTCGTCGGTCCCCCCGAGCGGGTACTGGAGGCCGCGGTCCGCGCGGGGAAGGCGGCGGCCGCGCTGATCGACATGGCCGGGCACCGCGGGGAACACCCCCGGTTCGGGGCCATGGACGTCTGTCCCCTGGTCCCCGTCTCGGGGATCACGATGGCGGAGACGGCGGAGTGGGCCCGGCGGCTCGGCCGACGCCTCGCCGACGAGGCGGGCCTCACGATCTACCTCTACGAGCACGCCGCCACGCGGCCGGAGCGACACAACCTCGCCGACGTCCGGGCCGGCCAGTACGAGGGCCTCGAGAAGCGGCTGGCCGACCCCCGGTGGGCGCCCGATTTCGGACCGGCCGTCTTCAACCGGCGGGCCGGCGCGACCGCGGTGGGGGCGCGCGCGTTCCTCGTCGCCTACAACGTGAACCTCAACACCACCTCCACCCGTCGGGCGAACGCCGTCGCCTTCGACGTCCGCGAACAGGGTCGCATCCTCCAGGATCCGCCGCTCACCGGGCGCGTCGTCCACGACGAGAAGGGGCAGCCCCTGCGTCTTCCGGGGTCCCTCGAGGGAGTCAAGGCCATCGGGTGGTTCATCGAGGAGTACGGGATCGCCCAGATCTCGATGAACATCACCAACCTGTCGGTCACGCCTCTCCACGAGGCCTTCGACGAGGTCTGCCGAAAGGCCGCCGTCCGAGGGCTTCGCGTCACCGGCTCGGAACTCGTCGGCCTCGTGCCGCTGGAGGCCGTACTCGACGCGGGTCGTCACTTCCTCCGCAAGCAGCACCGCTCGCTCGGCGTGTCCGACTCGGAGCTGATCAAGATCGCGGTCCGCTCGATGGGCCTCGACGAGCTGTCGCCGTTCGCCCCCGACAAGAAGATCATCGAGTACGCGATTCGCGACGCGACGAGGAAACGTCTGGTGGATCTGGGCGTGCAGGCCTTCGTCGAGGAGACGGCATCCGAGTCGCCCGCTCCCGGCGGCGGATCGGTCAGCGCGGCGGTGGGGGCCCTGGGCGCGGCGCTGGGCACGATGGTGGCGAACCTCTCGAGCCACAAGCGCGGGTGGGACGAGCGCTGGGAGGAGTTCTCGGAGGTGGCCGAGGCGGGCAAGGCCTGCCAGGAGGCGCTGCTGGGACTCGTGGACGCCGACACCGAGGCGTTCCAGGCGATCGTCGCCGCGTGGAGGTCGGACGCGGAAGGGCGGACCGATCGCATCCAGGAGGCCACGAAGCAGGCCATCGAGGTGCCGATGCGGGTCATGGAGACCGCGATCCGCGTCTTCGACGTGCTGGAGGACATGGAGGCGAGCGGGATGCAGGCGTCCCTCTCCGACGTGGGCGTCGGCGCCCTCTGCGTCCGGACGGCCGTCCTGGGGGCCGACCTGAACGTCCGGATCAACGCCAAGGCGCTGAAGGACGAGAAGGCCCGCGCGGCCTGGCTGCATCAGGCCGCGGAGCTCCGCCTGGAGGCGCTGCGACGCGAGCAGGCGCTGCTGGAGCGGGTGTACGGGAAGCTGGCCCGGTAACGCCTTCCTCCGGGGAAGACCCTTCAGCGGCGGGGCGCGACCGCAGCGCTCGTCGTCCGCGGGGACGGGCCCTGCGCCACCGGAGCCGGGCGCAGCATCCGCGCGTCCGGGAGGGCGTGTTCGATGCGGTTCCGTCCTCGTGGTTGGTGGGAGCGTTCCTTCTTCTCCCGTTGCCCGGTTGCGGCGGAGGCGGCAGCGACGGCGGGAAGATCGCCCCGCCGGTCGTTCCGGGTCCGTACCCGTACCGTTTCGCCGACACGCTGGGCACGTCGGCGATCGCGGCCGGTTCCTTCTTCCGGCTCCCCGCGGGGCCCGGACAATGCTCGTTTGCCCCGCGGAGCCGCCCATGGAACTCCCCAGGAAGAAGCGCCCCATTGCGATCGTGGCGATGGGCGGGCACGCCTTCATGCAGCCGGGCGAGATCGGCGACATCGAGCAGCATCACCACAACGCGCGGATCATCGGCGAGCGCCTGATGGTGCTCATCCGTCGCGGGTACAACATCGTCATCACCCACGGGAACGGCCCGCAAGTCGGCTACCAGCTCATCAAGAACGAGATGGCCGCGGGCGAGGCGCCCGCGTGGCCCATGGACGTGCTGGTGGCGGAGACCGAGGGGAGCCTCGGCTACATCCTGCAGCAGGCCCTCCTGAACCAGCTCCGGGCCAAGCAGATCGACCGCTACGTGGTGACGGTCGTCACGCAGGTCCTGTGCGATCCCGCCGACCCGGCGTTCCGTCAGCCCACGAAGCCCATCGGTCCCTTCCTCACCGAGGCGGTGGCGCGGCAGCGCGAGAGGGACCTGGGTTGGGCCGTCCGCGAAGACAAGACGCGCGGCTGGCGTCGCGTCGTGCCGTCGCCCGAGCCCGTGAAGGTCGTGCAGCGGTGGATGATCCGGGATGCGGCTCGGCAGGGTCACATCGTGATCGCCGGCGGGGGCGGCGGCATCCCCATCATGAAGAGCAACGCCGGCGACTACGTCGGCGTCGAGGCCGTCCTCGACAAGGACCTGACGGCGAGCCTCCTGGGGCAGGAGATCGACGCCGAGTTCCTGATCATCCTCTCCGACGTTCCCAACGCCTACCTCGACTACGGGACGGAGCAGCAGCGGCCGCTGAACGCCGTCACGCTGGAAGAGGTCGAGCGCTACATCGACGAAGGCCACTTCCCCGCGGGAAGCATGGGGCCCAAGGTCGAGGCGATCCGCCGGTTCCTCCGCGCAGGCGGCAAGCGCGGGCTCATCACGAGCCCGATCGAGCTGCCCGACGCGCTCGAGGGGCGCGCGGGGACCCACTTCATCGGCAAGTTGTGAGCCGCGCACGGCGGGCCGACCCGCCCGGAGGCCACCCATTGGACCATCTGCTCTCGATCCACGACCTGACGCGGGAGGAGATCCTGGCGCTCTTCGACGCCGCCAGGGATCTGAAGGCGAGGCAGGCGCGCGGCGAGGCCCACCGCCGCCTCGAGGGCCAGACCCTCGCGATGGTCTTCGAGAAGCCCTCCACCCGTACACGTGTGTCCTTCGAGACCGGCGCGGTCCAGCTCGGCATGCACCCGGTCGTCCTCCACGCCTCCGAGATGCAACTCGGTCGGGGCGAGACCATCCGCGACACCGCGAAGGTGCTGTCCCGGTACGTGGACGCGATCATGGCGCGCACCTTCGCCCACGACACCGTCCTGGAACTGGCCGCGCGGGGAACGGTTCCGGTGATCAACGGCCTCACGGACCGCCTCCACCCCTGTCAGGGCCTCGCCGACTACTTCACGATGGCCGAGCGGTTCGGCGATCTGGACGGGCTCGCCGTCGCCTACGTCGGCGACGGCAACAACGTCTCCCACTCGCTGATCTTCGGCGCCGCGAAACTCGGCTGCGAGATTCGCGTCGCGACCCCCGAGGGCTTCGAACCCGACGACGAGATCGTGCGGCTCGCTCGCGAGGACGCCGCCGCGACCGGCGCCACCGTCCGTCTCGTACGCGACCCGACCGAGGCCGTCGCGGGAGCGCGCGTCGTGTGTACGGACACGTGGACGAGCATGGGGCAGGAGCTCGAGGCCGCGATGCGCCGGGAGGCGCTGGCCGCCTACCAGGTGAACACGACTCTCCTCGCCCGCGCGGCTCCGGACGCCATGGTCCTGCACTGTCTGCCCGCCCACCGGGGGGAAGAGATCACCGACGAGGTGATGGACGGACCGCATTCGGCCGTCTGGGACGAGGCCGAGAACCGGCTGCACGTCCAGAAGGCCGTCCTGCTGGCGTTGCTCGATCGCTGAGAATGGGGCGGAACCAGGAGGCGCTCGCATTCGCCCACGCCCCGCTCCGGGCGTGGTTCGAGGGCGCCTTCGACGAGCCCACCCCCGTCCAGCGCCGCGCCTGGCCCGCGCTCGCCCGGGGGGAGAGCACGCTCCTCGTGGCGCCGACCGGCAGCGGCAAGACGCTCGCCGCCTTCCTCGTCCTCCTCGACCGGCTCCTCTTCGGCGCCGAGGAGCGGGCGGAGCGGGGCTGCCGCGTCCTCTACGTCTCCCCCCTCAAGGCGCTCGGCGTGGACGTGGACCGGAACCTGAGGGCGCCGCTGTCCGGCATCCGCGAGGCGGCGGCGAGGGCGGGCGTCCCCTGTCGCGACGTGGCGGTCGGGCAGAGGACGGGCGACACGCCGGCGAAAGACCGGGCCCGGATGCTCCGACACCCGCCCGACGTGCTGATCACCACGCCCGAGTCGTTGTACCTCCTGCTGACCTCCCGCGGCGAGAGCATCCTCCGCACGGTCGAGACGGTCGTCGTCGACGAGATCCACGCCGTGGCGGGAAGGAAGCGGGGGGCGCATCTCTTCCTCTCGCTCGAACGCCTCGAAGCGCTCCGCGAGGGCCGCCCGCCCCTCCAGCGGATCGGCCTCTCCGCGACCCAACACCCCATCGCCGAGACGCGGCGCCTCCTCGGCGGGGGCGACGTGGACGAGGCGGGTGTCTGGCGCCCGCGGGCCGTCCGCGTCATCGATACGGGAGAGAGGAAGGCGCTCGAGATCCGCGTCGAACACGACCCGGCCGGAGAGGGCGGGGGGTCGTCCGTGTGGCCGGCCATCCACGACCGGATCCTCGCTCTCGTGCGGGCGCACCGGAGCACGCTGGTGTTCGTCAACAGCCGTCGTCTCGCCGAGCGGATCGCCGCGGCCGTGAACGAGCGGGCCGGCCAGAGGGTCGCGTGCGCCCACCACGGGTCGATCGCCCGGGAGGCCCGCCTGGCCATCGAGGAGCGGCTGAAGCGCGGCGCGCTGAAGTGCCTGCTCGCGACCTCCACCCTCGAACTCGGGATCGACATGGGGGCGATCGACCTCGTCGTGCAGATCGAAGCGCCGCCGTCCGTCGCGGCCGGGCTCCAGCGGATCGGCCGCTCCGGCCACGGCGTGGCCGCCACGGCGCGCGGCGTGCTCCTTCCGAAGCACAAGGGCGACCTCCTCGCCGCGGCGGCGTCTGTTCCCGCCATGCGCGAGGGGCGGATCGAGGCGACCTTCTACCCGCGAAACGCCCTGGACGTCCTCGCCCAGCAGGTGGTCGCCGCCGTCGCCATGCGGTCGTGGGCGGAGGAGGATCTGTACCGATGGGCCCGGCGCGCCGCGCCCTACGCGGACCTGCCGCGCTCGGCGTGGGTCGGGCTGCTCGACATGCTCTCCGGCCGCTACCCCTCCCACGACTTCGAGGGTCTTCGCCCGCGGGTGACCTGGGACCGCGGGACGGGGAGGCTCGACGCACGCGTCGGCGCGCACCGCGTGGCGGTCGTGAACGCGGGCACGATTCCCGACCGGGGGCTCTATGGCGTGTTCCTGGATCCCGGAGGGGACGACGGTCGCTCCCACCGGGTGGGGGAGCTCGACGAGGAGATGGTCGAGGAGTCGCGCGTCGGCGACGTCTTCCTCCTTGGGGCCTCGTCCTGGCGGATCACCGCGATCTCGCACGATCGGGTGCTCGTCGCGCCGATGCCCGGCGAACCCGGTCGGATGCCGTTCTGGCGCGGCGACGGGCCCGGCCGTCCCGTGGGTCTGGGGCGTGCGATCGGTGCGCTCGCCCGGCGACTCGCCTCGCTGAAGCCGGCCGCGGCGAAAGCCCTCCTCATCCGGGAGCACGGCTTCGACGAAGGCGCCGCCGAGGTGCTCGTCCGCCACGTGCGGGACCAGGAGGAGAGCGGCGGTCTCGTGCCCACCGACGAACGCATCGTGATCGAGTCCTTCCCGGACGAGATCGGCGACCCGCGGATCGCGGTGCTCTCGCCGTTCGGCGCGCGCGTCCACGCACCCTGGGCCGCGGCGCTGAGCGCGCGCTGGCGCCGCGACCACGGCGTGGACCTCGAGGTCGTCTGGAGCGACGACGGCATGATGCTCCGCCTCCCCCCGCGGGAGGACGCCCTCCCCGCGGACCGGCTCGTCCCGCGGGCGGCCGACATCGAGGAACTGGTCACGTCGGAGCTGGCGCGCTTGCCGCTCTACGCCTCCCGCTTTCGCGAGGCGGCGGCCCGGGCGCTGCTCCTCCCGCGCCGGGCGCCGGGCCGGCGGAGCCCGCTGTGGCTCCAGCGACGCCGCTCCGCCGACCTGCTCGCCTTCGCGAGCGGCTTCCCCGACTTTCCGATCGTGCTGGAGGCGCACCGCGAGTGCCTGAAGGACGTCTTCGACCTCCCCGCGCTGAAGCGACTCCTCGAAGACGTCGAGGCGGGCCGCGTCGGCGTGGCGACGGTCGAGACGCCGCTGGCGTCGCCGTTCGCCGCCTCGCTCGGCTTCGCGTACACGGCGGCCTTCTTCTACGAGAGCGACGCCCCGCCCTCGGAGCGCCGGGCGCACGCCCTCACCGTGGACCAGGCGCTGCTGCAGGAGCTCCTGGGCGAAGCGGAGCTCCGCGCCCTGCTCGATCCCGAGGCGGCACGGGAGGTCGAGGTCGATCTCTCGCGACGCGGCGCGCGCGTACCCCTGGCGGACGAGGACGACGTCCACGATCTCCTCCTCGCCCAGGGAGAGCGGTCCAGGGAGGAACTCGGGGCGCGGGCCGCGGCCCCGGACCGGCTGGACGCGTGGCTGGCTTCGCTGCGCGCCGCGGGGCGCGTCCTCGCCGTCCGCCTGGGGGACCGGACGTGCTGGATCGCCGTGGAGGACGCGGCGCGCTACCGCGACGCGCTCGGCGTCACGCTCCCCGCGGAGCTCCCCGAAACGTGGCGACGTCCGACCGCGCGCCCCCTCCGCGACCTGCTTCTCCGCCATGCGCGCACGCACGGCCCGTTCGCCGCCGGCGACGTCGCGGCGCGGTGGGGTGTGGCGCCCCGCGTCGTGGAGGAAGGGCTGTCGCCGCTGGTCGCCGAGGGGCGGCTCGTCGAGGGCTCCTTCCGGGCGCGAGGGCGGGGGCGCGAGGTCTGCGAGGCCGAGGTGCTCCGCGCGATCAAGCGCCGGACCCTCGCGCACGTGCGCGCGGGCGTGGAGCCCGTTCCCCGCGAGGCCCTCCAGCGGTTCGCGCTGTCCTGGCACGGGATCGGAGGCGCGTGCGCCGGCCCGGACGCCCTCGCCGAGGTCCTGGACCGCCTGGCCGGCGCGGCGCTCCCCGCCTCCTCGCTGGACCCGATCCTGCGCGCCCGGCTCGCCGGGTACCGGCCGTCGGATCCCGATGCGCTCCTCGCTTCGGGCGCGGCCACGTGGCGGGGGCTCGAGCCGCTGGGGGCGGCCGACGGTCGGATCGCCCTCTACCCCGCCGCGGATGCCCCCCTCCTCGCGCCGCCGCCCCGGCCGGTGGAGGGAGACCTGGCCCCGGCGGTCGAGGCGACGCTTCTCGACCGCGGCGCCTCGTTCTTCCGCGACGTCGTCCGAACGCTCGGCGCCTACCCGCCCGACGTGCTCGCCGCGCTCTGGGACCTCGTCTGGGCCGGGCGCGTCTCCAACGACACGCTCGCGCCGGTCCGGAGCCGGCTGGCCGCTGCGAGCCCGACGGCCCGTCGCCGGAGCGCCTCCAGGCCGCGCCGTGGCGACGGCCCGCCCGGCAGCGAGGGGCGCTGGTGGGCCGTCCCCCCCAGCGACGCCTCGCCGACGGAGGCCCTCTTCCGCCTCGCCGAGCGGCTGCTCGATCGACACGGGGTCCTGACCCGGGAGGCGGTGCGGGCGGAGGGCGTCCCGGGCGGCTTGGCGGCCCTCCTCCCCGTCCTGGAGGCCATGGAGGGGGCGCGCAGGGTCCAGCGGGCCTATTTCGTGGAGCGGATGGGCGCGCGGCAGTTCGCTCTTCCCCTGGCGCCCCCCCGGCTCCGGGGGAGCGGGGCCCGGCGGGGGCCCGCGGTGCTCCTCGAGGCGACGGATCCGGCGCTGCTGTGGGGCGGGGTGCTCGCCTGGCCCGCCGCGGCGGGCTCGCCGAGGCGGGAGGCGGGCGCCACGGTCGTGCTCCGGGGCGGCCATCCGCTCGCCTGGCTCTCGCCCTCGGGCGGGCGCCTGCTGCTTTTCGGGGCGGCCCGTGAGGACCCCGAGGCCGCACGGAGCCTGGCCCGGGCGCTGGCCTCGCTGCTGGAGGACGGCCGCCGCCCGGCCCTCCTCCTGGCCACGATCGACGGGGGGCCGGCGGGCGCCTCCCCGCTGGCTCCGGCGTTCCTCGAGGCGGGCTTCGCGGACACCCCGCGGGGGCTGCTGCGGCGCGCCGCGGGGCGGCGGTGACGGAGGGCGCCTGATCGCAACTCCCGTGCCTTAGGTCACCAATCCCTCATCTTCTCTTGACATCCCCTATCCCCGCAGGCCATCCTCCCCGGTTGCGATTGCGCCTCGTCGCCGCGTTCCGGACCGCGGGGAGGCGCATCGTGGGGAGGGTCCATGCGCATCGGATCTCGAATCCCGCTCGCGGGTCTGCTCGTCTTCGTCCTGGTCGCGGGCGTCTTCGCCGACGCCGCGCGGGCGGAGACCATCAAGACCTCGGCGGACGGCGACTACTACGGGGCCGCGGTGTACGGCGTGTTCTCCGACGCGGACGGCTTCGACACCACGGGCTACGCCGACAGCTACACGGTCGTGCGCCTGATGGAGTTCACCGGGCAGTTCCCCGCGCCCATGAGCGCGACCCTCTTCCCGCCCCAGTTCACCGTCTCCCCGGACTCCCAGTTCTTCATGCTCGGCTTCGTGGACGTGGGCGCCGGGGACGGCAACCACCTCCTGATCAGCATCGACGGCGCGGACCCGAACGTGCCCCCGCCGTGGACCGCCCCCGTGGCGCTCCACGACAACCTGCGGGACGGCATCCTCGACTACGGGCTGGGCTACCGTGACTCCCCTCCCGACATCGGAACGCCCGTCTCCGCCTCGGACTTCTGGGGGGCGTTCGCCGGCGGTACCGACACCGCATCGGGTTTCTTCGGACTGAACTTCGCTCCCGAGGGCGGCTCGCCGGTCCTCTCCACCTCGACCCTCACCGAGGAGGGGTCCGTGGATCTCTTCGGCCACTTCCTCAATGGCAACGGCTACGGCCACTGACAATCACGACGGCGACGACCCGGGCCAGGAGGAGCACCATCGGCCGGGGACATCGACCATACGACGACGAATGCTGCGCGACGAGGAGCTCCTGGGGTCCTTCACCGGCGGCATCGGCTACAGCCTGACGACCGACGAGAACGGCAATCTCCAGTTCGAGGTCACCGATTTCGATCCCGTTCCCGAGCCGGGGACGATCACGCTCCTCGCGCTCGGGCTGGGCGCGGGCCTCGGCGTCCGGCGGCGGCGGTCGCGGCGGCGCGCGGCGTAGCTCCGCCGCTCGGGCGAATCTCCCTCACATCGTCCGCGTGCCGCCGAGCTCGCCGAGCAGCTCGCGGGCCGGCCACGTCCGCCGGAGGTAGTGGTCGCGAACCACCGTGTCGCGCAGGTTTGCCGCGCGCTTCGCCACCAGCTCCTTCGCGCGCTCGAGGTGCGCCGCCGCCTCGGCTCCGAGCGCGGTGCCCAGCACGTAGTGGATCTCCTCCTGGAGGGCTTCGGGGAGCGTCGCGCCCTCGCCCAGGAGGCGCTGCACCTCGACCGCCGCCTCCCGCGCGGCGTCGGCGTCGCCCGCCGCCAGGTGCGCGCGGGCGAGGCGGCCTTGGAGGGCGGCCCGCGCGGCGGGCGACAGCCCTTCCCCCTTGGCGATGTCCCACGCCTCGCCCAGGTCCCGCGCCGCGTCGGCCGCGCGCCCCGCCTCCAGGGCCGCCATGCCCCGGTCGGCCAGCACGTCGGCGCGGCGGAGCGGCTGCCCCCCTTCCCGGCGATCCCGAGCGCCCGCTCGAAGCCCGCCGCCGCCTCCTCCGCGCGCCCCAGCGCACTCCTGGCCGTCGCGAGACGCGTCTCGAACACGACCTGGAGCGGGACGGACCCCGTCTCGCGCGCGAGCGCCGCGCCCTCGGCGAACGCCTCCTCCGCCCCGGCGGCGTCGCCGAAGGTCTCCAGGCCGTCTCCGAGGAATCGCAGCGCGTCCAGGACGCCGTTCCTGGCGCGCGCCTCGCGGAAGAGCGCGAGCGCCCGCGTCAGCGACTCGCGCGCCCGGGCCGCCTGACCCAGCGCCACGTGGACGCGTCCGAGGTTGCAGGTGGGGTGGCCCTCGGCCGTGAGGTTCCCGATCTCGCGTGCGATGCGGATCGCCTCCTCGAACCGCTCCGCCGCCTCGTCGAGGCGCTGCCGGCCCACGAGCATCGTCCCGAGGTTGTTGAGCAGGGCGCACTCGCCGCGCCGGTTTCCCGTCTCCCGGAAGATCGCGAGCGCCTGCTCGTTCGCCTCCAGCGCGCCCTCCGCCTGGCCCACCTTGGGCATCACGACGGCGAGGGACGCGAGGCTCCGCGCCTCGCCGTGGCGGTCTCCGATCTCGCGGCGGATGCCGAGGGCCTCGCGCCACCGTTCGTCGCACTCCCCGAGGTCCCCGCGGGAGTAGTGCGATCGCCCCGAGGAGGTGGAGGGCGCTCGCCTCCCACTCGCGGTTTCCTGCCTCGCGGGCGAGCGCGAGGGCCTCCTCGGCCTTCTCGGTCCCTCCGGGCAGGTCGCCGGTGCGCCAGCGCGTGTCCCCGAGCAGGCAGGAGGCCTGGGCGGCGCGACCGGCGTCTCCCGCCGCCTTCGCGAGGTCGTGGGCCTCCTCCAGGACCGCCACCTGTTCGGCCCGCAGACCCAGGGCCTCGTAGCAGTCCCACTGGCGGAGCCTGCACGTCGCAGAGCGTCTGCGGGTCGGCGTCGCCCACGGCCTCCGCCACGCGATCCAGGAACGCGCGGGCGTAGGTGGCGTGGTGGTTCGATACGGCGTACCGGCCCGGCGGCGACGGCGTAGGCGGCGACCTCGTCCTTCCTGTCGGCCTGCAGGAGGTGCCGCACCACTTCGAAGGCGACGGACGCGGGCAGCGCCTCCTCTTCGGCCGCCTCGACCAGCGTGTCCGCGGCCAGCGAGTGGTACTCGCTCGCGCAGGTCCTCGGGGATCTCGCGGTACAGGGTCTCCTCGACCTGGCGCTTGGCTGAATCGGAACGTGTCCTTTCCCGAGCCCTGGATCAGCCGGTGCGTACGCTCCAGCACGGCGAGCCGTTTCAGGAGCCGGATCCGCTTCTCCTCCAGCATCGCGGCAAGCACGGAGGCGCGGAATTCGCGGCCGAGGACGGCGGCCGCGTCCAGCGTCTCGCGCAGCTCGTCGTCCAGGCCGGCGAGCTTGTAGTGGACGAGCTCGGTGGCCTTTCGCGGCAGCTCGAAGACCGCGACGTCTCCGCCCAGCACGAACCCCCCGTCCTGTTCGGCGAGCGTACCGGCGGACTTCAGCTGGGCGACGACCTCCAGGATGATCAGCGGATTGCCGTCGGATCGGCGGTGCAGCAGGTCGCTCAGGGAGTGCACCGTGCGCTCGTGCCCCACGACGGAGCGGAGGAGCTGATCGCACTCCTGGCGGTCGAGCGGCCCCACGCGGATCCGGCTTCCCTCCCGTTCTCCCTCGACGCGAGTGACGAGGCGGTCGAGCTCTCCGCCCGCTTCCATCTGCTCGTCGTCGTAGACGCCGACGAGGAGGACGCGCTGCTTCGCCAGGTTCCGTGCCAGGTAGGTCAGGAGATCGAGGGTGTCCTCGCCCGCCAGGTGGAGGTCTTCGAGGACGAGGACGAGAGGGCGCTTCTCCGCGAGCTGTTCCAGGACGGCTTCGAACGTCGCGAAGACGGCGTCCTTCGAGAGCGAGGCGCTCTCGCCGGCGTCTCCCAGGAGAAGCGAGAGGAAGGGCTCCACGACGCCGGGCCGGTCCCGGAGCATCGCGCCCAGGTCCTCCGCGAGCGCGCGGCGGCGATCGGCCCCCCCCGACTCGTCGTCCACGCCCAGCAGGTCCCGGCCGACCTCCAGGAACGCCTGGTAGGAGCGGCCGCCCCGCCCCGCCGCCCGCCCGGCGCCGACCTGCGGGCCCGAAGTGGACGTGATGCCCTCGAGGAAGTCGTAGACGAGGCGTGACTTCCCGACGCCGCCGGGGCCCGCGACGAAGACCAGGCCCTCCCTCTCCGTCCGGGTGGCGGCGAAGAGGTCGCGCAGCCGCCGCATCTCCCGCTGGCGCCCCACGCGCGGCACCTGGCGCTCCAAGCGGAGCCGCTGGAGGGCGCGTTCGGCCCCCGCCGTCTGCCGCGAGCCCGCGCGGTGCTGCCACCACGTGCTGGAGGTCCCCTCCGAGAGGATCTGCTGCAGGGCCTCCGCCGAGGCGAAGCGTGCGGACGGCTCGCGCTCGAGACACGTGTAGATCACCTCGTCGAGGAAGGGATCCACCTCCGAGCGGACCTCGCTCGGGCGGCGGGCCTCGGCGGTGGCCTTCCGGTGGAGGAGGACGCCCAGTTGCGGAGCGTCCACGGGGAGCGTCCCGGCCGTCAGCTCGAAGAGGACCACGCCGAGGCTGTAGAGGTCCGCGACGGGGCGGATGTCGGCGTCGGTCAGAAGCTGCTCCGGCGCCGCGTAGTGGAGCGATCCGACGAACTGTCCCTCGCTGGTCAGGGTGAAGCCGGACGTGGTCATCCGGGCGACGCCGAGGTCCATGATCAGCACCTTGTGCGTGTTCGTGATGACGACGTTCGCGGGCTTCAGGTCGCGGTGCACGATGCCCTGGTCGTGGATGGCCTGCAGTCCCGCGAGCACCTGGTCGGCGATCGGGTAGAGCAGGTGGTCGGGAACGGTGCCCAGCTCCTGAAGGAGGTCCTCCAGCGTCTGGCCTTCCACGTACTCCATCACCATGAAGTGGCACGGTTCGCCATCCACGGTGCCCTCGCCCGCGCCGAAGGTCCTCACGACGTTGGCGTGGCGGATGCGACGGCCGACCTCCGCCTCGCGGCGGAAACGGTCGAGGGCCGTGCCCTCCGCCACGAGGTGGGGGTGGAAGATCTTCACCGCGACGACCGTCCCTGCGGGCCCCGCCGGCCCCTCGCGAACGGCCTCGGCCTTGTGGACCACCCCCATGCCGCCGCGGCCGAGCTCCGCTCCGAGCGTGTAGATGTCCAGGGTCTGGCCTTCGAGGCGCAAGGGTGGGTCGTCCTTCCGATGCGGACCGACCCGGATTATGCCCGAAGGGCCGCCGCGACCCGCGGCGGGGGTCTCGTGGCGCCCCTCCCGGGTACCCTGCCCCGGTGGGCGCGGAGCCGACGGATGGACGAACGGATCCCGCGGGCGGCGCGGCCGGCGCTCGCCGCCTGGGTGGGGGAGATGCTGGCCATCCTGGGAGGGGACGCGTCGAGCGTCCTCCTCCTCGGCGGGCTCGCGCTGGGGGACTTCGCCCCGCGCTGGAGCGACCTCGACGTCTGCGTCGTGGCGCGACGCCTTCCGGACGACCGGGCGCTCGCCCGGCTCGACGAGGTGCACCGGCGGCTCGTCGGGCGCTTCGTCGAAGGCGGAGAGGGGGGGTGGGCCTCCTCCCAATTCGTCGAGGGCGTGGTGCTCCTCGCCGACCTGCTCCGCGGGGCGCGGGGTCGGGGAAGGGGCGTCGCCATCCACGACGGCCGGGTGCGGGCCTACGAAGCGGCCACCCTGGAGCCGTTCGACCGGCTCGTCCTCCACGGCCACGGCATCCCGCTGGTCGGGAACGCGCCGGAGGTCGCCCCGCCCTCGGAGGCGGACCTGGCCGGCCAGCTCCGCCGGGATCTCGACCGCTTCGAGCTCGCCGGCCGCCCGTCGCCCGTCCGCCGGGCCGCGCTGCTCCACTGGGCCGCCCGTTCGCTCGTCTTCTGGCGCGACGGGGAGCTCGTCGGGAAGAGCGAGGCGTTGGCGCGGGAGATCCGGCGGGGCGACGCTCCGGCGGAGGCCTTCGCCCTCGCGCTCGCGTGCCGCGAAGAGGGCACGGCCTCGGCACAGGCGGCGGCCGAGCCCCTTCGTCGCCTGTTCGACGCGGCGCGGCCCGTTCTCCTCGACACGCTGGCGCGCTACGCGTGAGGTACGCCCATCAGCGCGCCTCCAGCGTGGCCTTCCGGTCGATCTCCTCGCCGTCGCGGCGGAGCCGGACCGTGATCACGTCGCCATCCGCGTAGTCGCGGAGCACGTTCGCGTACGTCCTGAGGTCCGTGAGCGGCTTGCCGTCGATGGCGAGCAGCACGTCGCCCGCCCGGATCCCGGCCTTCTCGGCCGGCGAGCCCGTGACGACGCTCTCCACTCGTATGCCTTCGCCCTGGTAGTCGAAGGCCGGCACGGTTCCGAGCAGGACCTTGCGCGCGGTCTTCGGGCCCGGGGGAGGCGCGGAGGGCGTCTCTCCCGCCGGCGTCAGCGGGGTCGGACGGTCCGCGAGGTAACGGATCGTCTCGTGCGCCCAGGTGGCCACCTTCACGAGGCCCTCGGCGTCGATCTTCTCCACGTCGTCGGTGGGGCGGTGGTAGTCCTCGTGCGCGCCCGTGAACAGTTGGATGGCGGGCACCCCGATCTCCCGGAAGGCGACCTGGTCGCTGCCCTGGGGATCCTCGTCGATCGGTTTCGAGGCGATGCCCGTCGTGAAGCCGACGCCGCGGGCGACGTGCGGCCACTCCGTCGCGGAGCCGGTGCCGAGGACGAGGAGAGGTCCTTCGCCGAGGCGGCCGACCGTGTCCATGTTCACCATCGCGATCGCCTCGCCCAGCGGCCAGCGCGGGCTGTGGGCCACGAAGTACCGCGAGCCCTGGAGGCCCCATTCCTCGCCGCTGAAGGCGACGAAGACGACGCTTCGCGCGCTCGGTCCCTCCTCGACCAGCCGCCGGGCCAGCTCGAGGAGCACCGCCACGCCGGAGGCGTTGTCGTCGGCGCCGTTGTGGATCTTCCCCTCCTGACCCTCGCGGACGTCCGGCCAGCCGTAGCCGAGGTGGTCGTAGTGGGCCCCGACGACGACCACGTGGTCGGCGAGCGCCGGATCGCGCCCGGGGAGGACGCCCACGACGTTTTCGAGCGTCACGGGCTTGCCGTCGGGGCCGCCCTGGACCTCGAAGGGCTGGAAGAAGCCGTCCGTGCCGGCGGGCTCCAGCCCCGCGGTCTCGAAGCCCTTCGCGACGATCTGCGCCGCCTTGGCGAGACCCGCGGTGCCCACGCCCCGACCCTCCAGCGCGTCGTCGGCGAGCGTGCGGACGTGGGCCATGAGGCGATCCGCGTCGAAGAGCGGCTCGGGGCGTGCGAGCGGCTCGCGCGCGGGAAGCGCGGCCCGAGGGACGTCGCCGGCGAGCAGCACGGTCAGCGGCGAACCCGTCGACGACCACTCTCCCTTGACCACGTTCGTGGGCTCGTCGCCTTCGAACGCCAGGTACGAGTAGCGACCGTAGTGCGGGAGCTTCCGGGCGAGGCCGGGGAGCGACGCCTCGACGTCGGTGGCCACCCAGCCGATGGCCGGGCGTTCCTCCCCTCCGGCCCCCGTCGGGCGGGTGACGTAGGCGACGCCGTGGCCCGAGCGCGGTACGCGCTCGCTTCCGAAGCGCCAGCTCGCGCCGTCGGGGCCCGCGTCGTGCCGGGCGAGGCCCTTCGCCAGCGCGCCGGCCCACCGGTTCGTCTCTCCGAGCACCCACACGGCGCGGTCGGCGGGAAGGGTCTCCAGGGCGTCCTCGCCGACCACGTCCACGGCCCCGGGCGCCGCGCCGCTCTTCCACGTCTCGGCGAACCGCGACCACGCGGGGGCCAGGGGGTCGTTCGAAGCGGTGGGCACGACGATCGTGACGCGCTCCGCCCCGAACACCTCGCCGAGCGTGGCGGGGACCTCGGAGAGGTCGAGCCTGCGGAACACGTCGAACATCGGGTCGGCGTCCACGCGCAGGGGGCGCGCGGGAAGGTGGAGGGTGGTTCGGACGCGCTTCTCCCGCATCGGGACGACGGCCACCACGGCATCCTTCCGCCCCTCGATCGTCACGGCGACGGGGACGTCCACCGGCCACACGTCGCCTTCCTGCGTCTGGAGGAGCGTCACGGCCAGGTCGTTCTCCCCGGCCGCCTCGGCCTGGATCGCCAGCGTGGGCGCGCCCGCGCGCCGGGTCCACGTCTCGATCCACGGCGTGAAGTCGTCGCCGCCGGCGGCGGAGAAGGCCCGCGCGAGATCGGCCCACGACGCGTGGTGCCAGATCTCCTCTCCGTAGAAGGCGCGGATCGCGCTCTTGAAGGCGGCGTCGCCGAGCCGGCGCCTCGCCATGTGGAAGACCATCAGCGCCTTGCCGTATCCCACCGCCTCCGTGGCGCTGGAGTGGCGCGAGTGGAACGCCGTGAGCGGGAAGTCACGACCGCTGTCTACGTAGTTCCGGTACTTCTTGAGTGTGTCGCGGCGGTAGCGGGCGCCCTCGCCCCGCCCCTCCTGGATGAGATGGTCCGCCATGTAGGCGGTGAGGCCCTCGCACCAGTTGCCGGTCTGCCAGTCCACGTAGACGGAGTTGCCCCACCAGTTGTGGAGGATCTCGTGGGGGTAGGACGAGGTGAGGATGAAGGGGAACCGGATGACGCGCGGCCCGAGAAGGGTGAACGACGGCATTCCGTAGCCCGTGTCCCAGAAGTTCTCGACCAGCGCGAACTTGCCGAAGGGATAGGGTCCGATCAGCCGCCCGTACATCCCGATGTAAGCGTCCGTCGCCTCCAGGTAGCGGCCGGCGAGCGCCTCGTCCGGCTCGCGGAGATACGCCTGGGCGAGCACCGGCCCCACCTTCCGGTCGTACTCCGTCCACCGAGCGGCGATCAGGTACACCTCCTCCATCGGGTGGGGACAGTCCCACGTCACGACGTGCCGGCCGCCCTTCTCCGCCTCGAGGGTCCGGCTCCCCTGGCTCACGGCGTCCCAGCCCTTGGGCACGTCCACCGTCAGGGTGAACGTCAGCGCGTCCTCCCCGAGGCTCGGCACCCACCCCGTGGCGCCGGTGAGAACCACGCCCTCCGCGGAGATCGTGCCGGGCGTACGGGAGAAGGACCGGGCGTACTCCTCCTGCTCCTTCTGGAGGGGATGTCGGATCGTCCCCTCGTAGCGGAGCGGCAGCACCACGTCGCCCGCGGGCCACGGACCGGCGGCAGGCCGCACGCGCCACAGGCGCGAGGGCGCGCCGCCCGGCTCTTCGGCGTCCGAGGCGGGCTCCACGTGCCAGGCGGGATCGGTCGCAAAGAGCGACAGCCCGGCGTGGAGGCGGACCTCCAGCACGCCCGCCTCCCCCAGGAACCGCCGGGGGACGTGGAGGCGGTCCGTCGCCGCCAGCCGCCCCGTGTCGGGCTCCACGCGCGCGCGCAGGTCGTGGTGCGGCATCGGTTCGCCCGCCCGGGCCGGGGCCGCCGGGAGCAGGAGCAGGAGCGCGCAGGCAGCCAGGAGCGGGAAGAGGGGGGAGGAGCGTCGCACGTCGATCTCCGGGACTTTCGGCGGAAGGCCGGATTCTACGTCCGTGGCCGGCCGGAACCCCCGCCCGCGCGCCGCGTCCAAGGGGGACGAGACGGTCGAATCCGGAGGCCCCGTGCCCTAGAATCGATGCGTCGTACGAAGGGAGAGAGGAACCATGCGTCTCCAGGGGATCGGATTCCGTCTCGGCGTCCTCGGGCTCCTGGCCCTCCTGGCCGCCCCCGCGAGTGCCGGACTCGGCAGCTACCACGAAGACGAGCGGATCGGGTTCAAGATCCGCACGCCCTCGGGATGGGAGACGGTCCCGAGTCTGAGCGAGGAGAAGTGGGTCGTCGGCCAGTACGTCGCCGACAAGAACGACTTCTACACGGATCCGACGGAGGGTTGGACGTACGAGTTCAAGCCCCGCATGACCATGATCTCGTTCATCGATGCCGTCATCGAGAAGACGCGGAAGGCCGAGATCAAGGGGGACGAAGACGATCCCACCGTCGTCGTGGACCTCAATCACCCCTACAAGGACTACGAGGACTACCTCCGCCGCGAGTACCGGGGCGGCGGTTGGTTCATCTCCCAGGACGACGAGGGCGACGTCCGCGGGATCCCCGTCCGCATGCTCGAGATCAAGGTCGAGAAGCTGGCCAACGCCCCGAAGCGGATCGTGGCGTGGGTCTACGACCTGGAGGACGTGAAGGTCGCGGTCCAGTTCGAGGTGCTCGAGGACTACTACGAGAAGGAGAAGGGCGATGTCTACGCGTCGCTCAAGTCCTTCAAGCAGATCAAGCGGACGAAGGAGTTGGTCCCCCAGGCCACGGGCGAGACGGGCACGATCGAGTTCAAGCCCGAGAGGAAGATGACGCCCGAGGCGCGGGCCGAGCAGCGCGCGCAGAACGAGGAGATCCTCCGCCGCAAGGCCCGTGAGAGCGCCCCGGACGGGTGGGACGTCCTGGAGATCGACCCGTTCCTCGTCCTCAGTCACGCCGACAAGAAGTACGCGAAGGAACTCTGCCAGCACGTCGAGGCCGTATGGAAGTGGCTCGACGACCGGTTCGACTATATCGGCCCCGGCGAGTACGTCACCGCCCCGATCATCCGGATCTGCCAGGACGAAGAGGAGTACGACGCCCTCTTCCGGGGCGCCACCACGGAGAGCATGCTCGGCAGCCTGCTCGCGGGGCGCAACTTCGAGATCGTGACCTACAAGGACAAGAACGCCGGCAAGATGAGCTGGGGCCTCGAGTCGGTGAACCGGGCCATGTACCGGCTCTGGTTCTCCCAGCGGGATGGCGATCTCTGGAACGCGTTGCCGTACTGGCTGGATGACGGCCTTCCCCAGGTCATCGGCACGGCCCGGGCCGACGGACGCAAACTCGAGTTCCAGGCCGACCAGTGGGAGCTGGAGGCCCTTCGCGAGGCCGCGCGCACGGAAACGCTCACGTCGCCCAAGGATCTGGTGCTCCTGACCCGGGAGGAGTTCTACGACAACAAGACGCGTTCGCAGCAGTCCGCCGCCTTCCTGCGGTTCCTTCTCGACGCACGGGACAAGAAGACCCGTCGCGTCCTCGACGACTACCTGATCAACTTGAAGGCCGTCATCACCGAGATCGAGGAGAAGGAGAAGAAGGACGACAAGGAAGAGAAGGCGCCGGAAACCGAAGAGGAGGAGGAGGCCCGGTTCAAGGAACGCAAGGAAGCCTGGCAGAAGAAGGAGAAGGAGATCCTCGGGAGCACCTTCGATCGCACCTTCGGCGGCTGGAAGGACCGGGATTGGACGCGGTTGGGGAAGCTCTACGCCAAGAGCGTGGACTGAGCCCGAGGAGCGATTCGAGAGCGACCATGTCGAAGTCCAGCGCCCTTTCCTGTTTCGCGAGCGCGCTCGCGCTCTTCCTACTCGCGGCGACCCCGGCGGCCGCCGACGTCCTGGTCCTCGCGGACGGCCGCGTCCTCGAACGCTCCGGCATGGAGAGAGTCGAGGGCGGCGTGAAGGTCCACTTCGATCACGGCGACGTGATCGTGCCGTCCGAGTTGATCGAGGAGACGATTCTCCCCAACCAGCCGCCGCCCGAGCCCAAGACCCCCGAAGAAAAGGAGAAGTACGAGAAGGGGTACGTCAAGTTCCAAGGCGACTGGGTGAAGCCGGACAAGCGCGACCGGTTGATCCAGAAGCGTCTCGAGGAGCGCCGGGCCTACGTCGAGCAGATTCGCGAACACCGCCAGTGGCGGCGCCGCTACAAGGAGGAGACGAAGCACTTCGAGTTCGAGTACAACGTCGCGCCGCACGTCTTCGAGTACTTCCGGGATCTCATGGAGGCCTACTACGACGAATTCGCCAAGACCTGGAAGATCCGACAGCCCCACGACCTCGGCAAGCTGAAGGTCTGCTTCTACAGCAACCTCGATCAGTTCCACCAGATCGGCGGCGTCGGCGGCGGCATCCAGGGGTACTTCCGTTTCGTCAAGCCCCTCGAGTTGAACTTCTACCTCGAGCGGCTCGACATCGCCCACTCCGAGCAGGTCATGTACCACGAGGCGTGCCACTACCTGCAGCTCCTGCAGGATCCGAACTTCGATACGCCGCACTTTCTCGGAGAGTCGCTGGCCGAGTACTACGGCGCGAGCAAGTACGACCACGACAAGAACAAGCTCGAGACCGGCCTCGTTCTCGAAGGCCGCCTCGTCGAGATCAAGAACGACATCGCGGCGGGCGAGATGTTGCCGCTCGAGAAGATGATGACGACGCCCCGGATGTACGAGCACTACACCTGGGGATGGTCGTTCGTCCACTTCCTGATGAACCACAAGCAGTACCGGAAGAAGTACGAGAAATTCGTCAAGGGCATGGTGAGCGGCAAGGGCGTGGACCACGTCCGCGAGGGCCCCAACAACATGGAGACCGTCCGCACGGAGGACATGTGGAACTACTTCAAGGAGGTCTTCCACCTGCGTGACGAAGAGGACGTGAAGGCCCTGGAGAGCGAGTGGCACACGTACGTCAAGGAGAACCTGAAGCTGGTCACGGCTTCGGGGCTGGAGAAGGCCGCGCAGGGGGCCATGCGGACCGGGCGGCCCATCCGGGCGAAGCGCTTGTTCCAGGAGGCTATCGACAAGGGCACGAAGAACCCGATGACCTACTACAGCTTCGCGTCGCTCGTGGACGGGGACCAGAGGATCGAGCTGCTGAAGAGGGCGATCGAACTGGCGCCGCTGGAAGGGCGATTCTACGCTCGGTTGGGGCAGGCGATGCTGGAGAAGGACGCGGAGGAGGGCAAGCGGCTGCTGCAACTCGGGCTCGACATCGATCCGGAGATCGAGGGCGAGATCAAGGAGCTGCTGGAGGCCGCGGGCGACTGAGTCAGCGGGGATCGAAGAGGCTGTAGGGCGGGTAGCGGCCGCGCTCGCGCGTGGGCCGGCTCTTGAACCGCTTGAGCGTCCAGTTCCACGCTTCCGGTTGTCGCCGGATCCTCTCCTCCACGAGGACGTTGATGCGGCGGGTGAGCTCGAGGACATCCTCGTCGAAGGGGCCGTCGTGGAGATCCGCGTCCACCTGCGGCCCGAGCTCGATCCGGTAGCGACCGCCCCCGACGGGCAGGCAGAACAGCGGCACGATGGGCACGCCGTGGCGGCGGGCGAGCTGCGCCGGCAGCGGCGTGGTGCAGGCGTCGAGGCCGAAGAAGGGGGCCCAGATCCCGCCCAGGCGACGGCGCGTGTTGCGGTCGACGAGCAGGCCGGCGATGCCGCCCCGCTTCACGTGGTGGCTGAGCGCCAGCGCTCCGCCCTTCCGGCTGGCACTCGCACCGCTGCTCGATCCGCGCAGCCAGTCGAGGAACGCGTCGAGGCCGGGCGTGTTGTTGGGCTCGAAGAGGAACGTCGTGGGCATGATGTCGCGGAAGACGCCGGCGAGCCCGAGCAGGATCTCCCAGTTGCCGAGGTGGGCGGAGACGGCCACGGCGCCGGTGACGTGCCTCGCCCGTTCGCGGAGGGTCCGCTCGACCTCCTCGGGAATGTCCACCCAGCGGCGAACGCGGTCGGGGGTGAGAGGCGACGCGTGAAGCGTGATCCAGATCCCGCGCATCGCGCCTCGCATGGAGGCCAGGAGGATCCGGCGTTTCTCCCGCGAGGGACGCCTCGGCTGCATCATGACGTCCAGGTTCTGTCGGCCCACGCGGCGGCCGCGACGGTCCGCGTAGTAGAGCACCGTCCCCAGCACGTCGGCGATGCGTAGGACCCACCGCGTGGGCAACGCCCGCACGATGCGCGTCGCGCTCTGGAGCGCGAACAGCATGAAGCGCTCCACCATCCTCCGGGCGGGGGGCGGGAACCGCCGCATCAACGCCTCGCCGCCTCGATCCAACCCGCATCGACGACCGCCTCCACCAGCGCCTCGGCGATCACGTCGCATCCACGGGACGTGTAGTGGACGTCATCGTAGAGGTACTCCGTCGTCCGGGGCACGCGCGCGGCGAGATCCACGAAGGGCGCACCCTCGTCCTCGGCGACCTTCCGACTGACGGCGTTGTACCGGCGCATGCCCTCGATCATGGACGAGAGCGATGGCCGGGTGCCGTTCTCCTGGTGCGCGCAGGCGAACCACAGGAGCTCCCGGTCCGCTTCGGAGAGATCCTCCCGGTACAGGGAGGGCTGGGAGGCGAGCAGCACCCGGGTCCCCTTGGCGTGGGCCACGTCCACGAGGTCGCGGAGATTCCGTTCGAACGCCGGCAGGCTCTTCCAATCCCGGATCTCGATCGGTTGCGAGCGCGGAAAGAACATCTCCTGGATCCCCTTCACACCGTCGCCTTCCGGACCCGCGACCCGCACGGCATCGCAGCGGAAGTCCGAGAACCACCGGTCGAGGCGCATCCGGGCAATCCGCCACCCGGCCTCGCGGGGGCGGACCAGCGCGGCGACCGCCCCGTGGAAGTGCCCGTAGTCCCGGCGATACGGTCCCACGGCGAAGGCGGGCGGGGAGAAGGACCGGTACAGGTCGTTGATCGCGTGCCAGACGATCAGGAGGTCCGGGTCGAGCTCCTGGATCCAGGTGAGGACCTTGATGAGCGAGTGCTCGCTCGAGTGCCACTCGGCCCCGGCGTTCTGGACCTCGACCCGCACGTCGGGGTAGCGCTCCTGCAGCATTGTCCGGAGTTTCTCCCCGTGGGTCTGCTCCAGCGGGAGCGCGGCGCAGAACACGGTCGAGCCGCCCAGCAGGAAGATGCGGTAGGCGTCCTTCGGCTTCTTCGCCCGGATCTCGGCGCCGCGGAATCCGAAGCGGTTCGTGCCGAACCGCTCGCTGTTCGGCTTGGGGACGTTCTGCAGATACGGGTGGAACACGTCCGACTGGAAGGGCGTGGTGACCCCTCGACCGAGCGCCCGGTCCACCTGGACCTCGACGCCCTGCACGAAGATCCAGCCGACGATCAGCAGCGCCAGGAGCTTGGGCGACGGCCGCAGGTGGACGACGCGTCCGCTGGGCAGTTCCAGCCGCTGCGTCCGGAACACGAAGCGCACCACCAGGAAGGCGCTCGGAACGAGCACGATCCACCAGAAGAGGAGGAACAGCAACCACCCCGTGGACCACTTCCCGAGCACCGTCGCGTCGAAGTCCGTGTGGAAGACGAATCCCACCCCGAGCACCCCGAAGGGCAGGGCGGCAAGGCCTCCCAGGACGGTCGGCCAACGGGCGCGGGCGGCGGCTTCCATGGCGGGAGCATACCGGCCGGCGTGCTACAACCGGCGCCATGGAGCCCCCGCACATAGCGGCGCTCGCCGCCTGGCTCGCGGGGTGGGGCTTGTTGTCGAGGGTGCCCCGCCTGCCGCGGCTCGCGCCGGCCGTCGCCGACGACCCGGTGACCGTCGTGATCCCGGCGCGAAACGAGGCGACGTCGCTGCCCGCGCTCCTGGGCGACCTGGAGGCCGCGCGACCGGCGGGAGCCCGGGTCGTCGTCGTGGACGACCACTCGGACGACGGGACCGCCGAGGTCGCCGCGGGCTTCTCCTTCGTGCGCGTCGAACGCGCCCCCCCCTCCCCGCGGGATGGACGGGCAAGGCCTGGGCCTGCCACGTCGGCGCATCCTCCGTGGAGGGAGGAACGCTCGTGTTCCTGGACGCCGACGTCCGGCTCCACGGCGACGGGCTCCGACGCGCCGTGGCCCTCCACCGGCGGGACGGTGGATTGGTGAGCGTCTGGCCCTACCACCGCGTGCGCCGGCCGTACGAACACCTGAGCGCGTTGTTCAACGTGATCGCGTTCATGGCATCGGGGGCAGGAAGCGCGATCCGCCCCACGCGTCCTCGCGCCGCCTTCGGTCCCCTGCTCGCGACGAGCGCCGAGGAGTACCGGCGCGCCGGTGGACACGACGCGTCGCGCGCGGACGTCATCGACGACTTCGCCCTCGCGCGCGCCTACGCCCGCGCCGGGCTGCCCGTACGCATCTTCGGGGGCGGGCGCGACGTGGAGTTCCGGATGTATCCCGGCGGCCCGCGCGCCCTGATCGACGGATGGACCAAGAACTTCGCGCGCGGCGCTCTCCTCGCCTCCCCGCTCCGGGTGGCCCTCGTCGCCTTCTGGCTCACCTGCTCCCTGGGGTCCCTCACGTGGGCGACGGGGATCCCCAAGCCCACCTCTCTGCTCCTCTACGGCCTGTTCGCGGTCCAGATGACGATCTTCTTCAAGCAGCTCGGGCGCTTCAGCGTCCTCGACGGGCTCCTCTACCCGCTCCACGTCCTCTTCTTCGTCGCGCTCTTCCTGCGGTCCATTCTCCGCACCTACGTCTCCAGGAAGGTCTCCTGGCGGGGCCGCGACGTGTCCACACGCCGACCCCCACCACGCGCGGAGTCCGAACGATGAACCACCTCGACGGGAAGGTCGCCCTCGTCACGGGTAGCAGCCGGGGCATCGGGAGGGCCATCGCCATCGCGCTTGCCGAGGCCGGCGCCGACATCGCGGTCCACGGGCGGAGCGCGGCGAGCGCGCGCCACGCCCTCGTGACGTGCGAAGCCGTCGGAACCCTGGGCCGGCGGGCCGAGGCGTTCGAGGCCGATCTCACGGACAAGGACGCCGTCGGAGGCTTGATCGCCGCGGTGGGCGAGCGATTCTCGCGCCTCGACGTGCTCGTCCTCAACGCGGCGCGCGCGCCGTTCAAGGAAACGTGGCGCCTGCTGGAGCGCGACCTGCGCCAGCTCGTCGAGACGAACCTCTTCGGCCCCGTCTTCTGCGTGCAGAAGGCCCTGCCGCTCCTGGAGGCGGAGGGTGGGCACATCGTCTTCATCTCGAGCCTCGGCTCGCGCTTCATGAACCCGCAGTACCCGCTCGGGCCGGTCAAGGCGGCGATGGAGGCCATGGTGCGGCAGTGGGGGGAGGAACTCGCGCCGCGCGGGATCCACGCGAACGCCGTGTGCGCTGGGCTCGTCAAGACGGACGCCTTCAAGACGTTGAGGCGCCTGTGGCGGGGCCTCGACCGGCTGCCCGAGGACCTCTTCGTCCTCCCGGAGGAGGTCGCGGGGGCCGTCCGCCTCCTCACGAGCCCCGACGCCGCGGCGATCCGGGGGCAGACGATCATCGTGGATCGGGGGCTGTCGAACCGCATCCTCCGCGACCACACCCTCTGAGGTCCTTGGCAGCGTCGGGGGGGGCGTGTACACCCCGTTTCCGGAGGACCATGGTCAATCCCCTCATCACGGACGAACGAATCGACGAGGAGGTGCGGAAGGCCCTCGCCACCACGCTCCGGCTGGAGCCGAACGAGATCGATCTCGAAGGCTCGGTCGTGAACGACCTCGGCGGGACGTCGATCGACTTCCTCGACGTGAATTTCCGGCTGGAGAACGCCTTCGGGATCCAGCTCGCCACCCAACTCCTCCTCGACCACGTGGAGGAGGTGCTCGGCGAGGGGAAGGCGATCGACCGCAACAACCAGATCACGGAGGGCGCCGCCCGCCTCCTGAAGCTCTACCTGGGGGAGCGCCCCGGTCTGGAGGCCGGGATGTACGCGGACGAGGTGCCCACGCTCGTGACCCCCAGGGTGCTGGTCCGGAGCGTACGGGGGATCGTCGATCATCTCCCGGCCTCCTGCAGCCACTGCGACGCCCACGATTGGCAGTGCGAGGACGGCGCGAAGGTCGTCTGCGGGGCGTGCGGCAAGACGGCCGAGTACCCCGACGGCGACACGCTGACCCGCCAGTGGATCGAGGAGGTGGAGAAGGAGCACGGCTTCTTCGCAGGCGCCTGATCCCGCCGTACCGTTCACCGGTGGTCCCGAGCCCCAGCCCTCGTCCCGACACGCCCCCGCCCCGAGGGCGGGGTCCGGCCCCCCGGGTCGTCGTGACCGGGCTGGGGGTCGTGTCCGCCCTCGCCCGGGGCCTCGGCCCCACGTTCGACGCCATGGCCGAGGGACGGTCGGGCATCCGAGAGATCACCCGCTTCGACCCCACGGGCCTCCCCTGCACCATCGCCGGCCAGGTGGACGCGGGCGGGCTTCTCGGCGGGCACCCGCTCGACGTCCCGGGGGGGACGGCCCTGCGCCTCTTCCGGACGGCGCTGGACGAGGCCCTTCCGGGGGCCCGCCTGCCGGAGGGCCTGGACCCGCGGCGCGTCGCCGTCGTCCTCGGCGGTCACGGCTACACGCCGCGCGAAGACGAGGCAACGACCCTCTTCGGCCACACGGACGAAGAAGGTCGCCTCGATGCCGCCGCGCTCGCGGCCGACCCGGCCTACGCGGACCACCAGATGACCCGCCGGATGCCGGACACGGTGCCCACGCTCGTCGCGAGGCTGGTCGGAGCGCGGGGACCGGTGGCCCCCGTGGTGTCGGCGTGCGCGGCCGGTACGCAGGCCATCGGGGAGGGGACGCGCCTCCTGCGCGACGGGCGCGCCGACTTCGTGATCACCGGGGGCGCCGAACCGCTCCTCACCTACACCTACTTCGTCGGGTTCGCCCTCCTCGGCGCCCTCGTGCGGCGATATCCCTCCCCCCAGGCCGCCTCGCGTCCGTTCGACCGGCGGAGGAACGGGTTCGTGATCGCGGAAGGAGCCGGCGCCCTGATCCTGGAGACGCTCGAGGGGGCGCGTTCGCGGGGTCGGCCGATCCTCGGCGAGATCCTGGGCTACGGCGACTCCTCGGATGCCTTCAACATCACCGACGTGCACCCGAAGGGCGAAGGCGCGCTCCTCGCCATGCGGCGCGCGCTCGACGACGCCGGACTCTCCCGGGAGGCCGTCGAGTACGTGAACGCGCACGGCACGTCCACCCCCAAGAACGATCCCGTCGAGACGCTGGCGCTGAAACGCCTGTTCGGCGAGCGCGCCGCCTCCGTCCCCGTGTCGTCCAACAAGTCGATGATCGGGCATACGATCGGAGCCGCCGGGGCGATCGAGGCGGCCCTGACCTTCGAGGGGATGCGCCGCGGGATCCTGCTCCCCACGATCAACCAGGAAGCGCCCGACCCCCGCTGCGACCTCGATTACGTACCCGGCGAGGCGCGGCGCGTGGCGCACGCGTGCGCGCTGTCCAATTCCTTCGGCTTCGGCGGCCAGAACGGGTGCCTGTGCCTGGGCGCCCCAGGAGCGTCGTCGTGACCGGTCGCGTGGCCGTCCTCGCCGGGGAACTGCGGATGCCGCCCGTGGCGCCCGTCGCCGGGTTCGACGCATCCGGGTTCGGCGACGTGGTCACGGCCCAGTTCTCCCGCGAGGGCTACGGGCCCGAAGACGACCCGGCTCTCCGCGTGCTGGGGCACCACGGCCAGGCACTGGAGGGCGTCCTCCGGCCGCTGAGGGACCGCGCGGGCGTCCCCGCCGCCCGCCTCGGCCTCTACGTCGCCTTCGGCAGCGTGGACACGCCGCCCGAGGAACTGGCTCCGGCCGTGCTCGCCTCGCGGGACACGCGGGGCCACTTCGATCTCTCGGCGTTCTTCGCCGGCGCGTACCGACAGGTGCATCCCCTCTGGCCCCTCACCACGTTGAACAACGTCTCCATGGGGCAACTCGCGATCGACCTGGACGTGCGCGGCGACAGCCTGGTCGTGACGGCCGACGCCGACGCGGGCGTGCGGGTCCTGCTGGAGGCCCAGGGCGCCCTCCTCGCGGGAACCGTGGACCGGGCGCTGGTCGGGGCCGTCTCCGAGAGGATCTCCCCCGCCTCGCTGGCGCGGAGCCGGCTTCGCGGCCTGCCGCTCGGCGCCGACGGACGGCCGGGTCCCGTGGAGCGGGCCGCGGCCGTGCTTCTGGCCCGGGAGGAGCACGGCCCGGAGGCGACGGTGTGGCTGCTCGGCGGCACGACGACGTTCGGTCTCTCGCCGACCCGGTCCGGGCCTTCCGGCGAGACCATGCTGCGCGCCATTGCCGGGGCCTGCCGCCAGGCCGGCGTGGAGCCCTCGGATCTTGGCCGGATCGAGTTCGCCGGGTGCCTCGCCGACGCCGAGCGGGAGCCCCTGCGGCGGGCGATGTCCGGCACGCTCCCCCCGCCGGAGCGGCTCTCGACCGCGTGGCGGGAGACCGGACACGCGGGCGTCGCCGCCGCCCCCTCGTGGGTCGCCGACGCGGTCCGGGGCGACGAGGAGAGCCGGGGCCTCACGGCGTTCGTCACGACGACGCCCGAGGGCGCGGCCGCCTGCGCGCTCGTGGAGGTCCGCCCGTGAGGTTCCTCCTCTTCGACCGCATCACCCACCTCGAGCCCGGGCGCCGCGTGGAGGGCGTGAAGCAGGTGTCGTTGGCGGACGAGGCCTTCCGCGGCCACTTCGACCGGCGGTCGCTCTTCCCCGCGACGCTCGTGATCGAGTCGATGCTCCAGTTGACGGCCTGGAGCGCGATCGCCGCCCACGACTTCCGCTTCTCCGTCGTCCTCTCCGTCATGGAGGACGCGCGCGTACCGAGCGCGCTCGAACCGGGAACCACGCTCCACCTGGTCGGCGAGCTCCTGGGGACCAACCCGAAGGGGTCGATCGCCCGCGCCCGGGCGGAGGTCGCCGGCGAGACCGTCGCGGAAATCGGCCGCGTGCTCTACGCGCACGTCCCCGTGGAGGATCCGGACGCGCTCCGGGAGCGCTGCCGGGCCTTCGGGGGGGAAGGCTGATGCGCCGCGTCGTGGTCACCGGCCTCGGCGCCGTCACGCCGCTCGGCGTGGACAAGGAGTCCCTCTGGACGCGCAGCGTCCAGGGCGACGTCGGCGTCAGCGCGCCCCGGCGATTCGCCGCCGCCCACCCGCCGACGACCGCGCTCGCGGAGGTCTCGCCCGAGGACTTCGAACGGATCGCCGCCCTGCACCCCGAGGCCGCCGCGACGGGCGACGTACGGGCGCTCTTCGCGACCGCCGCGGCCGCGGAGGCGCTCGCCGACGCGGGCATCGGGCGCGGACCTCACGAGCGCGCCGGCGTGGTGCTGGGCGCCGGTCCCGGCATCCACCGGCCGGAGGACGTCGATCGCTGGCTGGATGACGACGGGACCTTCGACGCCGTCCGCTTCGCCCGGGAACTCGACCGTCTCCACCCCGAGTCCCTCCTTCGCGCCCCGTCCGATCGGCCGGCGGCCGCCCTTGCGAAGCGGCACGGGATCGGCGGGCCGGTTCACACCATCACGACGGCCTGCTCCGCCTCGAACCAGGCGCTGGGCCTCGCCCTGCGCATGATCCGCCGCGGGGAGATCGACTGGGCCCTCGCGGGCGGGGTGGACTCGCAGGACAACCCGCTCGGGCTCGTGTTCTTCGTCCTGTTGGGCGCCTCCGCGCAGGGCGGCGAGCACCCTCGCCGGGCGTGCCGTCCCTTCGACCGTCGCCGGTCCGGGCTGGTCATGGGCGAGGGCGCGGGCGTCGCCGTGCTCGAGTCGCTGGAGCACGCGGGCGCGCGCGGCGCGAGGATCTACGCCGAGGTGTCCGGATACGGCGCTTCGCTCGACGCCTACCGCACGACCGCGCCCTGCCCCGACGGCCGCGGGGCGGCCGAGGCCATGCAGAGCGCGCTCGACGACGCCCGCATGCGCCCGGAGACGGTCGACTTCATCAGCGCGCACGGGACCGCCACGAAGCGAAACGACCCCGCCGAGGTGAAGGCGATCCGCACCGTCTTCGGGGACCATGCGGACCGGATCGCCGTCTCCTCGAGCAAGGGCGCGCTGGGACATCTCCTGGCGGGCGCGGCCGGCGTCGCCTTCGTGCTCGCGAGCCTCGCCGTTCGCCTCGACATGGTGCCGCCGACCGCCAACCTGGAAACGCCCGATCCGCAGTGCGACCTCGACTTCGTGCCCGGCATCGGTCGCGAGCGACGGGTCCGGGCCGCCCTCGTCAACTCCTTCGCCTTCGGAGGGCAGAACGCCTGCGTGGTCCTCGAGAAGTTCGCGGAGGGAGCGCGGTGAGCCTCACGCTCCCCGACGGCACCGTCGCCCTCGTCACCGGCGCCTCCCGAGGCATCGGCGCGGGCGTGGCCCGGCGGCTCGCCGCGGCGAACGCCCTCGTGGTCCTGGACTTCGTGCGGGACGAGGAGGCGGCGCTCGCGGTAGCGGACGACATCGCCCGTGCCGGCGGACGCGCCGAGGTCCGCGCCGCGGACGTGGCCGACCCTCGGGCCGCCGACGCGCTCGTCGACGGCGTGGTCGCGGACCACGGCCGCCTGGACGTCCTGGTCAACAACGCCGGCGTCGTGAAGGACGCGCCGGTCGCCGGCATGCGCGACGCCGACTTCCGCCGCGTGATCGACGTGAGCCTCGCCGGGACCTTCCACTGCACGCGGCGGGCGCTCAAGGCGATGCTCCCCGCCCGGTCCGGGCGGATCGTGAACCTCGCCTCGATCCAGGCGATCCGCGGCGGCCGCGGTCAGGCGAACTACGCCGCGGCGAAGGCCGGCGTTCTCGCCCTCACGCGCGCCACGGCCCTCGAGGTCGCCGCGTACGGGATCCGCGTGAACGCCGTCCTGCCCGGCTTCATCGACACCGACATGACCGCGTCGATCAAGCGCCGGGCGGGCGCCGATGTCCTGGGCCACATTCCCGTCGGCCGCTTCGGCACGCCCGACGACGTCGCGGGCCTCGTGCTCTTCCTCTGCGCGCCCGAGAGCGACTACGTGACGGGCCAGGCCTTCGCGGTGGATGGAGGACTGTCGATCCAGTGACGTCCGACCCGATGACTCCCGACGCCGGCGACCGGATCCGCCACGGCATCGACCTCGTCGAGGTGGCCAGGCTCGACGACACGATGGGCCGCACACCGACCTTCGAGACGCGCGTGTTCACGGCGGGGGAGCGCGAGTACTGCCGCGGACAGGCCCGCCCGGCGATCCACTTCGCGGGGCGGTTCGCCGCCAAGGAAGCCTGCCTCAAGGCGTTGGGGCTCGGCCTGGGTGCGATCGGCATCGCGAGCGCGCTCCAGGACATCGAGGTGGTACGGGTCGGCACGCAGCCGAGGATCGTGCTCCGCGGCCGACCCGCCCAGGTCGCCGCCGAGATCGGCGTCTTCGACACCTCGATCTCCATCACCCACACGGACGCCTTCGCCATCGCCTCCGTGGTGATGCTCGCGCGGGCAAGGGAGGAGGCATGAGGTTCCTGCTCGTGGACCGCATCACCGCGCTGGACGAAGTCACGATCGCCGGCGAGAAGCACGCGGCGATGAGCGAGGACTACTTCGAGTGGCACTTCCCCGACCACCCCGTCGTGCCGGGGACGCTGATCCTCGAGGCGTTCGTGCAACTCGCCGGCTGGCTCGAAGCGAAGACGTCCGACTTCGACCGCTGGGTCCTCCTCGATCGCGTCGGCTCCGCCCGCTACGACCACCCCGCCGTTCCGGGCGACACGTTGCGGCTCCACCTGGAACGGGTCTCGTCCGACGGCGACCGCCGCGTCTACCGCGGCGAGAGCCGGATCGGAGACCGGCGCGCCGCCCGCCTGGAGTTCGAGGGGGTCGCCGTGGGGCTCGCCGACCTCGAGGACCCGGCGCGCGTCCGGCGGGCGTTCCAGGGCCTCTACCGTCCGACCGCGGGCACCGCCGGGGGTGGGCGATGAGCGCGGACGTCGCCGTCGTCGGCACGGGCGCGGTGACCACGCTCGCCTTCGGCGTTCGGGCCACTCTCGAGGGCCTCGCCGCGGGGGAAGCCGTCCGCGGCGAGGCCCGGATCCCCCCGCCCTACCTCCGCCGCGAGGTCCCCCGGTCCCTGGAGTCGCAGGTCAAGTTCCTGAACGGCGCCGGTCGGCTCTGCGTCGAGGCCGTCGGCGAGGCGTGGGGCGCGAGCGGCTGGGCGGATGCCGGCGTCGAAGGCCCCCGGAAGGGCCTGTTCCTCTCGCAGATGGATGCGTGGGACTGGGCCTGCGAGGAGCTCAGGACCGGCTTCGACGAGGCCACGGAGGGCTTTCGCCACCCCGCCGCGGGCGAGGCGCTGAACCGCGAGGTGGCGCGTCGCACGAAGCCCTTCTTCCTGTTGGAGAGCCTCAAGAACAACGCGTTTTCCTTCCTCTCCAACCTCCACGACCTGAAGGGCGCGAACACCTCCGTCGGGGGATGGTCGGGCGCGAGCCTCTTCGCGCTGGACATGGCGTCGCGCGCCGTCGCGCGGGGCGATCTCGACCGCGCGCTGGTCGTGGGCGCGGGGCGCGCCACGCACCCCGTCGCCCAGGCCGACCTGCTCCGCCACGGCCTGGCCCGTGAGGGCGGGGACGGCACGTTTCGACCCTTCGAACGGGGGGGGACGGGAGAGGTGCTGGGCGAGGGCGTGGCGGCGATGGCCCTCGAACGTGCCTCGGACGCCCGCGCCGGCGGCCGCCTGGTGCTGGGACTCGTGGCGGGCCACGGCGCCTCCGTCGGCCCGACCCACGACCCCCTGCCCGTTCCCTGCGCCGCAGCCTACGCCGACGCCCTGATCGCGGCGCTGGAGACCGCAGGGGCGCCGCGCCCGGCCTTCGTCGTGCTTCCGGCGTTCGGGCTGCCGGAGGCGGACGCCGAGATCCTGCGCGGCCTCGCCGCGGTGGAAGCCCTCGAGGGCATCCCGGCCGTCTCCTGGCGCGGCGCGCTCGGGAACACGCCGCTCGCGAGCGAGCTGGTGGACGTCGTGCTCGCGCTCGAGGCCCTGCGCGTCGGCGTGGTTCCCCCGACCGCCGGCCTCGTACGTCCCCTGGACGGGGCCGAGGTCGTCCGCCGCGAGCCCTTCGCACCCGAACGACCCGGCGCCCTCGTCCTCACCGCCGGCCTCACGGGAAACACCGCCGCCGTCCTCGTGGTCGCGGGGTAGGGCCTACCGGGCCGGGGGGACGCGCAGCACCGAGCGGAATTCGCCGTCCGTCTGGGCGGCGATGGCCTCGAGGACCTTCTCCATCAAGCCGAGGTCCTCCGACAGGTTGGGCCGGCCGCGATCCTCGTCGGCGAGGGAGAGGCCGATCGTGTGGATGGGGGTGGGGCGGTACCGGGTCCACGCCCGGACGCTCGCGAGGAGGCCCTCCGAGGTCCAGTAGCGTCCAGCCGTCGGATTGCCGTCGGTGAGGAGGAAGACCGTGTCGAATTCGGGGTCTGCTTCGAAGGCGGCCTGGAGCGCCTCGAAGAGGCACGTGTCGCCCTGGGGCTTCTCCATGGCCTTGGAGGCCCACTTCACGGCGGATTCGACGTTCCCGGGGGAGGCCTCGGCCTCCTGCTTCCTCCACGCTCGCTGCTTCTCGGAATACACGATGACGTTGAAGCGGGTCTCGGGCGGAAGTTCACGAAGGACGGCTGCCAACTCCGTTCGCGCCACGTCGATTCGATGCGTCTCCTTCTCCCACGGCCACGTCATCGACGACGACGCGTCGACGAGGAAGACGACAGCATCGGTGTGCACGGACACGCCGTGGTAGGTGGGGAAGGTCAGGTCCTCCACTGCTCCCGGTTCCCGCTTCTCCCGCCAGGCGGCCCATGCCCTGGGGTCGTGGCCGAGTTGCCGACCGCTGATCCGCTCCAGCGCCTTCGCAGCGACGTGACGCGTGAGCAGTCTGGGGTCGGTGAGGAGAACGATCAGGGCATCGCGGAGGGCGGATCGCTTCGCGAGTCCCACGGCGCGTGCAGCGGTCTGGCGGACGGCGGGCTCGTCGTCCTGCAGCAGCGCGCGAGTCGCGCTCTCGGCCTCGACGTCGAAGGGCTGCAGGCCCGGGAGGACCCCGGCCGTCACGAGGCGCAGCCGGACGTCCCTGTGCCGTGCGGCTTCGACGAGTGTCGCTCGGGCCTCCGGATCGCCGCCCCGCACGAGGGCGCGCAGGGCGCGGGCGGCCACGTCCCCGTCGCCTCCGTCCGCAGCCTCCGTTCGGAACAACTCCTTCACGCGCGGCAGGACCGCGGCATCGGGCCGTCGCGCAAGCGCGTCGAGGCAGGCCCCCACGATCTCCGAGCGGTGGGAGTCGAGGCCTGCTTTGGGGAGCCATGCGCGCACGTCCTTCGACCGGCCTTCCGCCAGCGCCTCGCCGAAGCCCTGCCAAAGCGTAGGGTCCTTCGACCGCACGAGCGTCTTCAGGATGTCGTCGAGGGCTTTCGCGTCGGCCATCCAGAGCAGGGCCTGCATCGCGTGGAGGCGCGGATCGCCCGGTGTGCGGCGACTCCCGAACAGCTTCAGAAGGAAGCGCTGCGCCGTACCGCAGGGAGCATGTCGCAACCCGTCGAGGATCTCCAGTTGGCGAGCGACGTTGCGCGGCGTAGGATCGCGATCGAGCTCTTCGTACTCCTTCTTCTGCTCGCGGGCGTAGGCGTCGGTGTTCGTGGCCGCCGTGGAACCGTCGGCGAACGCGGCCCGGCCGTACGCGAAGGCGAGCACGAGGAGCGCCGTCGACAGCCTGGCTACGGCGCTCCACGGCATGCGCCTGCGTCCCTCGTGTGCGAGCGTCCCCACGGGGGCATTCTGATCCCCCGGCCGTCGGCCGGCAAGGGTCAATGACCGTCGAGGAAGACGGCGATCTCGTCGAGGGGTTTGCGACGGAGGTCGGGCACGCGGGCGTCCCCGGCGGGGAAGCCCGCCACGAGGAGAACGAACGCGCGCTCGTTCTCCGGACGTCCCAGGATCTCGCCCAGGAACCGCATCGGGCTCGGCGTGTGCGTGAGGGTCGCGAGTCCCGCTTCGTGGAGCGCGGCGATGAGGAAGCCCGTCGCGATGCCCACGGACTCGTCCACGTAGTAGTTCTTGACGCGCGTTCCGTCGGGAGCGACGCCCCACCGCTCGCCGAAGACCGCGACGAGCGCCGGCGCCGTCTCCAGGAACGGCTTGTGCTCGTCCGTGCCGAAGGGGGCCAGCGCCTCGAGCCAGTCGTCCGGGGCCCGGTGGTGATAGAAGGCGTGCTCCTCCGCTTCGGCCGCCTCCCGGATGCGTCGCTTGACGCTCGGGTCCCGGACGACCACGAAGCGCCACGGCTGGCGGTGCGCCCCGCTCGGCGCGGTGCCCGCGGTCCTCAGGCACGCCTCGATGACGCCCTGGGGGATCGGCCGATCGGAGAATTCGCGGACGGTGCGGCGGGTCGCCATCCGCCGGTAGCACGCCTCCGCGGCGGCGCGCATCGCCGCCGGGGACGGAGCGTCGCGGGGGGGAGCGGCACGAAGCGGGGCGTCGGCATGTCCCCAGTATGCCGCGGGTGCGGGTCACCGGGATCCGGGGAGACCCTCCACTTCGCGGGCGGACGGGAGGGGCGACGCTCTCCTCACGGGAGAGCGGGCTAGGGGGGGGCTCAGGTGCCGCCGGCGCAGCCCGCCGCGGCTTGCTGCGGTGCGGGGCGCGCGGGCGGCGCGAAGAGACGCCGCGTCTCGCGGAGTTCGCCGTTCGGCACGGCGACGGCGGTTTGCACCATGCGACCCCGGGCCGTCCGGCGAGCGGGCCTCGGGACGGGGGAGGGCGCGGGTCTCGCGACGTTCGGCGTCTTCGACAACACGACGACCCGGGAGGCCTTGTGGCGGCCGTCGGGCGACCCGGTCGCCCTCGCCATGGCCCAGCCCGACGCGGTCCTGCCAAGCGTCGTGGTCCGCGGAACGTGGATGGTCGTCTTCGCAGGCCGGGCCGTGACCTCGACGCCCCTCCGCGCGGGGAGGCGCGCGGCGCAACTCGTCAGCGCGAGCGCCACGACACCAGCGATTGCCGTCAGGGTTCGCATCCGCATCTCCTCCCGCTGCAGTCGACCGACGCGGGCCCCCGCCCGCCGTCGTGCTCCCGAGAACCTCCTGCCCCTCGAGTTACCGCCACCAACCGAAGTCAACCGCAGATCCGCGGGCTGGCACATGCCGACAAGACTTAGGCAATAGACGAACGAACGGTTGGGGAGGCGGGCGATCCGGCACGCCGTGTCTTCCGCCGCCGGACGAGGCTTGGGAGCCGCGGCCTCCGGGCTGTCCGTCCCGGGTCCCGGTGCCGGCACGGCGTCTTCGAGAGATCCCGTCCGGTCCGTCCCAACCCGGTGCGCGGCCGGAATTCACCGCGCGAGCGTTCGTCCCGAGTCACCGTCGCGTCGCGGAACGGATCCCGATCGTCGCGAGGTAGAGCGCGCCCGCGGCGAGCACGATGGCCGCCTCGGGAGACGTGCGCGTTCCGTAGACGGCGATGCGCGGGAAGGTCACGAGCACCAGGCACAGGAGCGTCGAGACCACGATCATCGGCGCGAGTCGTCCGGTCCATCGTCCGGCCAGCGCGGCGGGAAGGCTCAACAGCGCGATGACGAGGATCAGCCCGACCACCTGCATCATGGCCACGACGGCCAGGGAAACGAGGGCCAGGAGCACCAGCTTCGTTCGCAGGACCGGGGCGCCCTGGATCCTCGCGAACTCCTCGTCGAGCACGATCGCCTGGAATTGCTTGTGGTGGACGAGAACCGCAAGAAGGATCACCGCGTCGAGCACCACGAGGAGCGTGACGTCGCCCGCGTCGACGACGGCGAGGTTGCCGAAGAGGTAGCTGAAGAGCTCCGTGTGGTAGCCCGGCGTGTACTTGACCAGGAGCAATCCGAAGGCCATCCCCACCGCCCACAGCGCGCCGATCAGCGTGTCGAGCCGTTCCCGGGCGTAGTGCTCCACCAGCCCGACGATCACGGCGGCGACGAGCGCCGCCACCACGGCTCCGTGCACGGGGTCGAGCCACGTCCACCCCACGCGGTGGTGCAGGAAGAGCGCCGCGCCGATCCCTCCTACCACGATGTGGGCGATCGCCCCGACGAGGAAGACGATCCGGCGCGAGACGACGTAGGGACCCATCACGCCGCACGCGAAGGCGGCGAGGAGACCGCCGACGAAGCCGGTCAGGAGCAGCGGGTTGACCGCCATGTCGCGGAAGTACTGCATCAGTCCGTGCCCCCGTGCGGCGGCTCCAGCGTGAACGGGCACGAAGGCCGATGGCCGATCCGCTGTACGGGCCCCAGCTCGCGATACATCTCGGCGATCACCCGCTCGCCGATCTCGTGCGCCGCGTGCACGGACAGGCGGCGATTCAGGCAGGCGACGCGGCCGACGTGCGCCGAGACGAAGCCGACGTCGTGGCTGACGAGAATCACGGGGAGGCGGGGGAGAAGGTCCTTCAGCAGCTCGATCAGGCCCCGTTCCATCTCGGCGTCCACGCCCGCCATGGGTTCGTCGAGAAGCAGGAGGGAGGGCGATGAGGTCAACGCGCGGGCGATGAGGACCCGTTGCCGCTGGCCGCCGCTCAACTCGCCGACCCGCCGGCCGGCCAGGCCGGAGATGCCGACCTGCGCCATCGTCCGGCGGGCGGCCAGATGGTCCTTCCGGCCGTATCGCATGCCCCACGGACTCTGCCCGAGCCGGCCGGTCAGGACGACGTCCTCCACCGTCGCCGGAGCCTCCGGATCGAGGCGGGCCTGCTGCGGCACGTAGCCGACCCGGCGCGACACCTCGGCAGGGGGACGCCCCAACACGCGCACGATGCCCCGGTCCGGTTCCAGGAGGCCGAGCAGGATCCTCAAGAGCGTGGTCTTGCCGCCCCCGTTCGGCCCGATCAGGCCGATGAAGTCGTGGGGGCCCACGTCGAAGGTGACGTCCTCCAGCACGGGCGCGTCCCCGCCGGGGTAGCGGAACCCGACGCCTTCGACCCGCACGATCGGCTCGGCGGTGTTCACAGCGTCTCCGCCAGGACGCGTCCGACGTGCGCGAGGTTCTCGATGACGTCGCGTGCGAGGGGGTCGAGGCGAACCACCCGCGCCCCGATGGCCCGGGCCACGGCCTCCGCCGCCTGGCCCACGATCTGGCTTTGTACGTAGACCGCGTGCACGTCGTCCTCTCGGGCGCGCGCGAGGAGCGCCGTGAGCTCCGCTTCGGACGGTCCCTTCCCCTCGACCTCGATCGGACGTTCGACGATGCCGTAGGCCGCGCACAGGTAGCCCCACGCCGGGTGGAAGACGAACATCGAGTGGTTGCGGACGGGCGCGAGGATCGTCCGGAGATCCTGGTCGAGGCGCTCGAGGCGGGCCAGGACGTCGGCGAGGCCGGCGCGGTAGACGTCCGCGCCGGCCGGATCCACCTCTTCCAGCACGCGCGCGATCGTGCGGGCCTGGACCTCGAGGGCCGCGGGCGCGGTCCAGATGTGGGGATCCCTTCCATCCTCGTCCGGCGAGCCGTGCGTCCCCTCGTGACCATGGCCCTCCATCGACAGGAGCGTCACCCCCTCCCGAAGGTCCACCACGCGGACGCCGGGCGCGGCGCGGAGCAGGTCGAGCCACGCGCCGTGTTCGAAGGGGACGCCCGTGCGGAAGTAGACCTTCGCGCGCAGCGCGTCGCTCACGTCGGCATCCGTGGGTTGCGCCGTCGAGGGGCTCTCGCCGGGGGCCACCAGCGTCGTTACCGCGACGCGCGTCCCGCCGATGCGTTCGACGAGCCCCGCGTGGGGGAGGACGCTCACCACCGCGCGGACCGGCGCGGCCTCGGGCGCCTCGCCACAGGCGGCGGCACCCAGCGCCGCGGCGAGGAGCCCCACCACGACGGCCCTTCGAGATTGCATTCTCATTCTCGTATGATGACCGCCGGCCGACCCCCGCGCCACGCTGGGCGTGCCCCCGGTCGCGGGGGGCCGGAGAGTCCATGCCCGAGCGCCGGGGAACCCGCCAGCACCGCGCCATCCGGCGCGTCCTCGACCGCGCCGGCGGGCCGCTGAGCCCGCAGGAGGTCCACGAGGCCGCTCGTCGCGAGGTCCCGGGGCTGGGGCTCGCCACCGTCTACCGGGCGCTTCGACGCCTGGAGGAGGCCGGCTGGATCGAGCCCGTGCCGGTGGCCGGCGGCGGGCTGCGCTACGAGCGCACCGGGCGCAACCACCATCACCACTTCCGTTGCGATCGCTGCGACCGCCTCTTCGACCTGGAGGGCTGTCGCCTCCCCGCCGACCTGGGGCTCGCGACCCCTCCGGGCTTCCGGCCAAAGCGGCACGAAGTGCTCGTTCACGGCACCTGCCCCGCCTGTCGCGCCGACGAGCGCCGCTCGGGGTAGGCGCGTCGCTCGGGACATGTTCCCCACGGGTGACGCATGGCGGCCGGTCGCCGACCCGGGGCGCCGCGCCCTCGCGATTCCGTGCCTCTCCCGCCCCGGCGGAGGGGCGCCCGCGGTAGGCTACAGCCCGTTCGTTTCCCGCGGCGCGTCGCTTGCTCCGCCCTCGCTGGAGACTCTCCATGGTTACACTCCGCGGCCGACGGCTCCTCGTGTTGCTGGTCGTCTCGACGTTCACGGCGCTCGCGTACGGCGGAGAGGACACGAGTCCCGAACCGCCTGCGAAACCCCCCGTCCCGGGGCTCCACGAGGTCGAGGGGGGACAGCCGGTCTCCCGCGAACAGATGTGGAAGGCCCCGACCGCCGCGGATTGGCGCAAGCCGGTCCTCATCGAGTTCCAGCGCACCTGGGAGGACGCCGTCGCCGTCAGCAAGGAGACGGGCAAGCCCATCCTCATCTGCATCAACATGGACGGGGAGGTCGCGAGCGAGCACATCGCCGGTATCCGCTACCGACAACCCGAGGTCGCGGAGTTGTACAAGCCCTACGTCTGCGTGATCGCCTCCGTGTACCGGCACAACCCCCGCGACTACGACGACGAGGGCAACCGCATCCTGTGCCCGCGGTTCGGGAGCGTGACGTGCGGAGAGCACATCGCGATCGAGCCCATCATCTACGAGAAGTACTGCGACGGGAAGCGGATCGCTCCGCGCCACATCTGCGTGGACCTCCAGAAGAACGAGGTCTACGACATCTACTACATCAACGACACCGCCACCATCTTCCAGACCATCCGCGACGGCAAGGACGGCCTCCCCGCGCCCAAGCCGCCGATCGTCCGCGGTGACCGCCCCATCCTCGAACGCGTGGCGAGTCACCACATCGAGGACCGCCAGGCCGTGGAGAAGGCGTACCACGACGGCGACGAGGCGATGCGCGGGAAGATCCTCGCGGAAGCGTTGAAGCACCCCGAGGTGACGCAGCTCGACCTGCTGCGCCAGGCCATCTTCGGCCTCGACGTCGGGCTCGCCCAGACGGCCCGCGAGGCGTTGACGAAGGTGGATACGCCGATGGCGACGCCGCTCATCTCCGACGCGCTCCAGGTGCCGATGAACGCGACGGAACGCAACGCCCTCATCGACACGCTGGATCGCCTGGGCGACAAGTCGCCGGTGGCGCGCTGGCTGGCCGGCGTCCACCGCGGCCTCGCCGCGCGGACGTCCAAGCTCGATCCCTCGGCCTGGTCCGCCGGGGCGAGCTACCCCGCGCCGCCACCGGACGAGGGCATGGTCTGGACCGCCGAGGACAAGGCCCGGTCGGCGGACGCGCACCCGGAGGACCCCCAGGCCCAGCTCGGGCTGGCCGACGCGAGTCTCACGCTCGCGACGGACGCGCCCGACACCTACCTCACGAACCAGCGCCTGGCGCGGCGGTTGGCGCGCGCTTCCTACGAGGACGCGTACGCGGCGGGGAAGCGGGCCCATGATCTGGGTGCGACGGGATGGCCGGTCGAGTCGATCCTGACCCTCTCCGCCTACTACACCGACCGCGTGGAGGAGGCGTACGAGCACGCGGCGAAGGCCATGGATACCCTGCCCGAAGGCGACGGATCCTGGCGCACCATGGCCGTCGTGACGATCTTCGCGGAGTCGCGCTACAAGGCCATCAAGGCGGCGGTCAAGGAGAAGAAGCCATGGTCGCCGCAGTGGCTGGCGGATCTCCACGCGGCCTACAACGTCCTGTTGAACCACCCGCTCGGCACCGTCGCCCAGGTGGTCTGGCACCACGACTTCCTCGTGTGGCTCGGGGCGGACAACCGGGCGCTGCAGGTGCTGCAGCAGGGACTCGCCCGCTTCAAGGACTCCATCGCGCTCCACGAGCGTCTGCGCGACCGACTCATCAAGACGCGCGGACCGGACGAGCTCGAGGCCACCTACAAGAAGCTCCTGGAGGAGTCCGACGACCCGGACCACCTCCTTCCCTTCGCCGCCGACGCGTCCGTCGCCGCGGCCGAGCAGTACCGGCGGACGCAGAAGTACGAGAAGGCCCTCGACGCGTACGGCCACGGGCTCGATCTCTACGCCCGCTGGCTGAAGGCAGCGCCGGAAGCCGAGGAGGGGGCGAAGACGCCGGTCGCCCTGGCCCTCGCCGGCCGGGCGCGCGTCGCGTACCAGGTCGAGGAGCCCGAGCTCGCCCTTACCGACATCCTCGCGTCGTTCGAGAAGGACCCGGCGGCCGCGGGCACCCGCGACCGCATGGGCATCACACCCGGCGAGACGGGGCAGATGCTGCTCGCCCGGCTCAAGGCGCTCGGGCGGCAGGACCTGGCCCACAAGCTCGAGACGGCGCTGTCCAAGCTCGATCCCGAGCTGCTCGTGTCCGACCGAGGCTTGGAACCGGGACGCTGAGCCCTTGAGTACCGACCTTGCCGAGCTGTCCGCGCGCATCGAAGAGGAGAGCGCGTTCCTTCGCGACGTCGTCGCGGAGGTGGAACGCGTGCTCGTCGGTCAGCCCGCGCTGATCCGGAGCCTTCTCGTCGGCCTGCTCGCCGACGGGCACGTGCTGCTGGAGGGGCTCCCCGGTCTGGCGAAGTCGCTCGCAGCGGAGTCCCTCGCCGCGGCGCTCGGCGGCACCTTCCGGCGCATCCAGTTCACGCCGGATCTCCTGCCGTCGGATCTGCTGGGCACGCAGGTCTACAACCCCCAGTCGGGCGAGTGGGCGACGCGCGAGGGCCCGGTCTTCGCGAACTTCGTTCTCGCCGACGAGATCAACCGCGCGCCCGCCAAGGTGCAGTCGGCCCTGATGGAGGCGATGCAGGAGCGGCAGGTCACGCTGGCCGGGGAGACGCGCCCCCTGCCCTCGCCCTTCCTCGTGTTGGCCACGCAGAACCCGGTGGAGTTGGAGGGGACCTACCCCCTTCCCGAAGCGCAGATCGACCGCTTCATGCTCAAGGTGGCCGTGGACTACCCGACCCGCGAGGAAGAGCCGCGCATCATCGAGCGGATGGTCAGCACCACGAACGTGCCTCGCGCGAAGGCCGTGGCCACGCCCGACCGGGTGGTCGCCGCCCGCGCGCTGATGGACACCGTCTACGTGGACCAGAAGCTGACGTCCTACGTCGTCGATCTCGTGTTCGCCACCCGCGACCCGAAGTCGGCCGGCCTCCCCGACCTCGCGCCGCTGATCCTCTACGGCGCCTCGCCCCGCGCCTCGATCGCGCTCGTGCGGGCGGCGCGGGCGCGGGCGTTCCTGGAGGGTCGCGGGTACGTCACCCCGCACGACGTGAAGGCGATCGGCATGGAGGTGCTTCGCCACCGCGTGATCACGACGTACGAGGCGGAGGCCGAGGGACTGACGTCGGAGGACGTGATCCAACGCGTCTTCGACACCGTACGGGTCCCCTGACATGCAGGCCGTACGTTCCGAGATCGCGGACGTCCTCGAGGAGGTCCGCCGGATCCACATCTCGGCCCGGCGGCTCGTCACGGGCGTGATGGCTGGCGGCTACCGCTCCGTCTTCCGCGGCTCCGGGCTCGAGTTCGACACCGTGCGCGAGTACGTGGAGGGCGACCCCCAGCGAGCGATCGACTGGAGCGTCACCGCCCGGATGGGGCGCCCCTACGTCAAGACCTACGTGGATGAGCGGGAGCTCTCCGTCCTGTTCCTCCTCGACCTCTCCGCCTCGATGGTCGCCGGCTTCGGGCCGTGGTCGGCGCGGCAGGTCGCGGCGCGGCTGCTCGCGTGTCTCGCGTTCTCCGCCGTCCGCAACGGCGATCGGGTGGGCATGATCGCCTTCAGCGACGTCGTCGAGGACTTCGTGCGCCCCCGCAAGGGACGCGACCAGGCGCTCCGGTTGGTGCGCGACTGCCTGGCGCATCCGGCGGGGAGCCCTCGTACGAACCTCTCCCCGGCGCTGGACCTCGCCACGAAGGTGGTGCGCCGCCACGCCGTCGTCTTCCTCCTGAGCGACTTCCTGGCCACCGGCTGGGACCGGGCGCTCCGGTCCTGCGCGCGCCGCCACGACGTCGTGGCCGTGCGGATCCTTCCGCCCGAGCTCGATCCGCCGGGCCGGGGGCTCTTCCGCGTACGCGATCCCGAGACAGGCGATTCGCTTCTCGTCGATGCGGGGCTGGCCGCGGCGCGTCGCGGCTTCCAGCGACGCGTCGCCGAGTGGTCGGCGGACACGGAACGAAGGCTTCGCGCCGCGCGCGTTGACCGCATCGACGTCCCCCTGCCCCGGGTGGCGAGCGGCGAGTCCGTCGCGGCGCCAATCCTGCGCTTCTTCCGCATGCGCGAGCAGCGGGGGGTGAAGCGATGATGCGCCCGCCGCCCGCGCTCGCCGCGCTGCCCGCCGTCCTGGTGCTCCTCGTCGCCTGCGGGCGCGCGCGGGCGCCGATTCCGCCCGAGGACCTCTTCGTCGATCTGAGGACGGACGCCGACGTCGTCGCCCCCGGCGAGCCTTTCGGGGTCACCGTCCGCCTCGTCTGGTCCAAGAAGCTCCAGGCGCCCGCGTGGAAGGACGACCTCCTCTCGCCCCTCGTGGTCCGGCTCGAGTCGTCCACGCGACGCGAGGACGACTCGCACGTCGAGGAAGTGCTCCGCTACCGTGCCTACCTGTTCACGCTCGACGACGCCAAGGTGGGCCCGATCCTCCTCGCGACGCATCCCCCCCTCTCCTCGGTGCGCGTGGTCGCGCAGTCCCAGGAGGTCCGCCTGGGCGTCGTGGGCGAGGTCGACGAGCGGGAGCCCGGCGCACCGGAGTTGCCCCTGCCGCTCTCGACAGAGCGGTCCTCGGTGCTGCCCTGGGGGCTCCTCGCCGTGCTCCTCCTCTTCGGCGGCGGGTGGGCGCTGCTCCTGCGGCGGCGTGCCCCGCCCCCGCTGTCCCCCGCGGCGCCGTCCTCGCCCTTCGCGGATCTGTTCGAGCGGCTCGAGGCGCTCCGCCGGGCGGTGCCCTCCGATCCCGACGAAGCCGATGCGCAGGTCGGCCTTCTCTCCGACCTCCTTCGTTCCTATCTCGTCCGGCGGTTCGACGTGTCCGCCTTCGAGAAGACGAGCGAGGAGATCGTCGCGGCGCTCGCCGCCGGCAGCCGTGCGGGGGACGGCGTGCGGGCGCGCCTCTCGGAAGAGCTCGCGGCCCAGGACCGCGTGAAGTTCGCGCGGGTGCCGGTGGACGAATCCGCGCGCCTGCGGCGGATCGACGGTCTGGAAGCGCTCGTCAGGGAGACGTCCTCGTGAGCGCGCTGATCGACCGGCTCTCCGAGATGACGCTGCTGCGCCCGGGGTGGCTCTGGGCGGCGTGGCTCGTGCCGCTCGCGTGGATCGTCTCGCGGCGCGGTCCGGAGCCGACCCTGCTCCTCGCGCCGATGGCGTTGTTCCGACGCGCGATCCCCTCGTGGCGGACGCGCACCCGCGCGATTCCCCGCGCCCTCGAGGCCCTGGGCCTGCTCGGCCTCGTCCTGGGGCTGGCCGGTCCGGCCCTCCCCGAGACCCTCCCCGCGCGGTCCGTCGGGCTCGACATCCTGCTGGCGCTGGACGTGTCCTCTTCCATGGGTGCGCGCGACCTGGACCCGGCCCGCACCCGCTTGGAGGTGGCGAAGGACGCGGCGCTCGCGTTCGCGAAGGGTCGCCCGGACGACCGGGTCGGCGTGCTCACGTTCGCCCGCTACCCCGACCTCCGCCTTCCGCCTACGCGCGACCACGACGCCCTGGCTCGCGTGATCCGGGACATCGGCACCGTGGACCCGAACGGCCCCGAGGACGCCACGGGCATCGGCCTCGCCGTCGCGGAGGGAGCGAGGGCCCTCGCCGCCGGGCGCGGGGCGTCGCACGTGCTGATCCTCCTGACGGACGGCGAGGAGAACGTCGCGCTCCAGGGCGCGCCCGGCGAGGTGCCCCCGTCCCACGCGGGGCAGCTCGCCGCGCGCCTGGGCGTTCGCGTGACCACGATCGTCGTGGGTCTCGGTCGCCGCGACGCCTCGGGCACCTGGCGGCCGCTGGACACCTCGGCTGTCGAGGCGCTGGCCCGCCGGACGGGCGGAACCTTCCACGAGGCGAAGGACGCGCAGGCTCTCGACGCGGTGTACGGCCAGATCGACCGGCTGGAGAAGGCGCCCCTGGAGGACCCCCGCACCGTCGTCAGGGACCACTACCTCCCGCTCCTCCTGGGCGCGATCGTCCTCGTCCTCCTCGGGCGCGTCCTCGAGCTCACCGCCTGGAGGGTCCTCCCGTGACGGCGGCGCTCTTCTCCAGGCCCGAGTGGACGGGGCTGCTCCTGCTGGTGCCCGTCGTCTTCGGGGGACTCGCCATCGCGGAGCGGCGCCGCGGGCGTCTCCTGGCCCGGTTGCTCGGTCCGAGGAGCGAGCATCTCGCGACGCGGGAGCCGCTCGCGCGCCGGCGGTGGCGGCACGCGCTCTTCGCGACGGCGCTCCTCTTCGCCCTCCTCGCGGTCCTGGGGCCCCGCTTCGGCCCCCCCGCGGCGAGATCGAACGGCGCGGCGCCGACGTCGTGGTGGCCCTCGACGTCTCGCGTTCGATGCTCGCCGAGGACCTCGCGCCCAACCGGCTCGAGCGGGCGCGGCGGGAGGCGCTGGCCCTGGCCGCCCGGGCCCGGGAGGAGCGGTTGGGCCTCGTTCTCTTCGCCGGCACGGCCCGGCTCGTCCTCCCGCCGACGCGCGACCGCGACGCGTTCGCGGCGCTCGTCGAGAGCGCGGAGCCGTCCTCCGTGCCGCGCGGAGGCTCCGACCTCGGGCGGGCCGTGGACCGCGCCGCCCAGGCGATCGACCCTCACGCCGGCCGCGCCGCGGCGATCGTCCTGCTGACCGACGGCGAGGACCTCGACGGCCGCGGTCGCGAGGCCGCCGCGCGCGCCGCCGCCTTGGGCGTCACGGTCCACGCCATCGGGTTCGGCACGGCCCGGGGCGCCGCGATCCCGACGGGCGACGGCCCCCTCCTCGACCGGCGCGGCCGCGAAGTGACGACGGCGCTCGACGCCCCGGCCCTCGCGGCCCTCGCGGAGGCCTCCGGCGGGACCTTCCTCGCCGCCGTCTCCGTGCCCGCGCCCGCCCTGCGCCTCCTCGACCAGGCCATCCGCCCCCGCGTCGCCACCGTCCGGGCCGCGGGCACGGGCGGGCCGCCCGACCGCTACCGCCTGCCCCTCGCGCTCGCCTTCCTGCTTTGGACGGGGGAGTTCGCGCTGGCGCGCAAGGCCCGCCGCCCAAGCGCGCCGGCCGTCGCCGGGCTTCTTCTCGCCGCGGTCTTCCTGGCGGGATGCGACCGGACGCGTGCCGGGCGCGAGGCATGGGACGCCGACCGTCCCGCCGACGCCCTCTCGGCCTTCCGGACGGAGGTCCGCTCCGCCGGCGACGAGGCCTCGCCCGCGCTCCTCTTCGACTGGGGGGTCGCGGCGTTGGCGGCGAAGCAGCCGGACGAGGCGGCGGAGGCATCGGGACGCCTCGAGGTCGCGGGCGGCGACGCGTGGCAGGCCCGGGCCGCCTTCCTCGCCGGGAGCGTGGCCTACGCCGACTCGCTGCGCCTGGCGAAGAAAGCCGGGAACGCCCCGCCCGAGGACCAGCGCGCGTGGCTGCCCGCGCGCCAACGGGCCGAGGACGCGCTCGCCCGGTGGCAGCGCGCGGCGGTGACCACGCCCCGGGACTGGCCGGAAGCACGGCGAAACGTCGAGCGCGCGCTCCTGTGGATGCGGACGCTCCGCGAGGAGCGCGGGGGCAAGCCGAAGCCGCGTCCCAAGCCCGTTTCCCCGAAGGACGACGGGGGCGGCGACGAGAAGAAGCCCCCGCCTTCGCCGGAGCCGAAGAAGCCGCCTCCCGGCCAGGAGATCGACGTGACGCTCCGGCAGGACGAGCTGCCCGCCGAGCGGGTGCTGGACGTGCTGCACGCCTTGGAGAAGAAGCTGGCCGAGCGTCGGGCCGTGCGCCGGGCCGTCCGCACCGAGCGATCCGCCTCCGTCGCGAGGGACTGGTGAGGGCTCTCGCCGCCGCCCTTCTCGGCCTCGCGGCCCTGGCCGCGCTGCCCTCCGCCGCCGCGGAGGAAGGCGTCGCTCCCGAAGCGTTGGCCGACGTGGCGGTCGTGGGTCCGCGTCCCGCCCCCTACGTGCACCAGCCGTTCACGCTGACGCTCCGGGTGGGTATCGACGAACGCGGCTTCGAGGATCACGTCGTCCCGCTCTTCGCGCGCGCGATGGACGTGCCCGTCCAGGTCCTCGCCCCCGCGCTATCGGCCTTCGACGGCGTCCGGGCGCTGCCGGCATCCGGCCACCCCGACGCCGACGCGCCCACCTTCGCGCTCGGCGACGCCGTGGTCCGCGCGGACCACGCCGGCGTGTCGAGGGAGGGCGGCCGCCAGCGGTTGACCTTCGAGCTATCGCGTCGCTTCGTCGCGGACACGCCGGGTCGCCACGAGCTCCTCGCGCCGACCTTGCGCTTCGCGTTCGCGGACGAGGTCGTGGAGGATTTCCTCGGTGCGCGCGTCGCCGAGCAGAGCCGCCTCGTCGAGATCCACGGAGAGCCCCTCGTGCTGGAGGTCCGGTCGCTCCCCGACGACGGTCGGCCGCCCGGCTTCGTGGACGCGGTAGGGGACTTCACGATGCACGCCCGGCTGGTCGACGACGAGGGGCCGGAGGCGACGCTCCATCTCCAGGTGGTCCTCGAAGGCCGCGGCAACCTCCTCACGCTCACGCCCCCGTCGTTCGAGCGCGTGCTGCCGGGCAAGATGCTGGGCGTGGGCGACGAACCCGGCGAGGACCGGCGCGTCTTCACGGTGGATCTGGCCTCGGCAGGCGGCCTCCCGGCGCGGATTCCGGCCCTCGGGTTGGCGTACTTCGACCCGTGGCGGGGCGTCTACCGCACGGCGAGGACGGAGCCGATCCCGCTCGGTCCCGCGCCTTCCTCCGCGCCGGCGGGGGGGAAGGGCACGCCACCCCCGCCGGGCGAGTTCCCGTGGCCGCGCGTCCTGCTGGTGACCGCGCTCGCGCTCGTCGTCCTGGCGGTGGTCCTCGCCTTCCTACGGCGTCGGCGCAGCCGGGCCGTCGGCGCCCTGCCGGCCGCCGACGAGGGCCCCGATCCGCGCGTCTGGGAGAAGGCCGCATCCGACCTCCACGCCGCGCTCGACGACCCCGCCGCCGACCTCCAGGCGCCGTGGGCGGCGTGGCTCGCCGGGTTCCTCCACGTCGAGGCGGCCGCCGTGGTGGGGGAGGACCTCGCCCGTCGGCTCGAACGCGCCGGCGTGGAGGCCCCCCTCGCCGTCCGGATCCAGGCGAGCCTGGAGGCCCTCGTCGCGTCCCGCTACGGGGGGGCCGCCCGACCGGACGTCCGGCAGGAGATCCGTGCCCTCCTCGACCGGCTGCCCCGTCCGGCGGCGGAGAGCGACGGCCCGTGAGCGAAGTCCACCGACGCGTGGTGATCACCGGCGCGAACCGCGGCCTCGGCCTGGAACTCGCGCGCCAGTGCGCGGCGCGAGGCGATCGCGTGTGGGGCGGATGTCGAGACCCCGAAGGGGCGAAGGGGCTCAGGGGCATCGAGGGCGCGTCGGTCCTCGCCCTGGACGTCGCCGATCCCGCGAGCATCGGCGCGCTCGGGCGAGCCCTCGCCCGCGAGACCGACGGCGTGGACCTCCTGCTCAACAACGCGGGGGTCAACGGCACCGCCTTCGCGGTCGCCGAGGACGGGCGCGGCGTGCTCGGTCTTCCGCCGGAGGTCTTCACGGCCCAGGTCGACGTCAACGCTCGCGGACCGATGCTCGTGGCCCGGGCGCTCCTGCCGCTGCTCCGCGCCGCGCCGGCCGCCGTGATCGTGAACGTCACCTCCCAGCTCGGCTCGCTCGCGCTCGGGAACCAGACGCTTCGCGACGTCGGCTACAGCGCCTCGAAGGCCGCGCTGAACATGGTCACGCGCGCGCTGGCGGGGACGCTCGGTCCCGAGGGGATGATCACGATCGCGATGCACCCGGGATGGGTCCGCACGGACATGGGCGGCGAGCACGCCCCCCTCTCTCCCCACGCCGCCGCCGAGGCCATGCTCGAGACCATCGACCGCCTCCGCCCCCGCGACAACGGCACCTTCCTCCGCTGGGACGGCGGCCTGCACCCCTGGTAGGACGCGGCGGCGGCCTACCGCAGTCCCTCCACCCAGCGCTTGACGATGGGGTAGTGGCCGGCGGCCCAGTACTTCTCGAGGATCTCCTCGTACCTGGCGCGACCGCCGGCCCGGTCCCCCTGTTGCATGGCCTTCCGGGCCTCGGTGATCAGGGCTTTCGCCGCGGGGTCGTGTTCGGCGTGCAGCGTCTCGTAGGCCGCCATCGTCTCCTTCGCCGCCGGGGCGGCGCCGAAGTCGCGCTTCCACTCGTAGAAGTCGTCCACCCACTTGCCTCCTTCGCCCTTCTCGAGGAGTTTCGAGTAGCGGTCGGCGTCCTTGGCGGCCTTCGCGTCGTACTTCTCGACGGCCGCGTCGAGCTTCTTCGCCTTGCCCAGCGCGCTCGCGCGGACCAGCGCGCAGCCCACGTCCCGCCAGCGGCCGTCCGCGGCGGCCTCGTCGGCAAACGCGGTCAGCGTCTCCACGTCGTCGGTGCTCAGCCCGTCGAGCCACTCGATGGCATCGCCGATCGGCAGGAAGTCGTAGGGGTGGCCGAGGTTCTTCGGGTGGAAGAGCGTGGTGAGCGGGAATCCCTCGCCCTCGTAGCGGTCACGGATGTAGAGGCCGGTGTCGTAGGGCACCACGTTGTCCTTCTCCCCGTGCACGATGGCGATGGGCGTCTCGCGCTGGGCCTTCTTCAGCTCCTCGTCCTCGAAGACGTCGGGCTCGGCCTGCATGACCATTCCCCCGGCGACGGGGAAGGCGCCGGCGAACTGCTCGGGGAAGTGCATCGCGAGGATGTACGTCAGGAAGCCGCCCTGACTGTGTCCGCCCACGAAGATCCGCTTCCAGTCGTACTTCTTCGCGAGCTCGGCGATCGTCTGGGACACGGTGTACGGGCTCTCGCGGTCCGTAAGGGGATAGCCCTGGTAGGTGCTCCGCCCCATCCAATTGACGTACTGGTAGTTGAAGCGGAGGTCGGGCGGGTCGCTGTACGGGACCCAATCGTCGCCCTGGATGCCGACGATCATCATCCGCTTGCCAAGGTCCGGCCAGTTCTTCGCCGTGACCCACACCATCCCCTTCGTCGTCCAGTTGCTGCCGTGGAGCAGCACGATCGCGTCCACGGCGCGACCCTTCTTCCAGTCGGCGGGCGGACGCGCGAAGTAGAGGAGGCCGTTCTCCGCCACGCCCTGCGCGATCTCGCCCGCTTCCAGCTTCGGATTCTCTTCGAAACCCTCGACCAGCACCCCCCGGACGGCCGCCGGCGGCGTCTCGTCGGTGAGGCCGAAGAGACGCTTCCCGTCCCGTGTCCGCTCGAGCCACACCTTCCCGTGCCACCGCGGGGTCTGGAGGGTCCCCTCCAGGCGCCTTCCCGTCACCTTGCCGCGGAAGCTGGACCACCCCTCGTGGCGCCACGGCCCCTCGACCATCTTCCCCTTCTGCTCCAGGCGGAACGTCCCGATCGACGTGAGCCAGTGCCCCGAGAAGTCCGCGAGCTTCGCGGTAGCCGCGTCCTCGTCCTCCTTCCAGCCGCGCCACGTCCCGGAGTTCCCGTTGGGTTGGACCCACTTGCCGGAGAAGGCGTGGTTTCCCTTCTCCATCTCGAACTCGAAGCGGCCGGTGACGTTGCCCGCGTGGTAGGTCCCTTCGACCTTCTTGCCCTTCGCCTTGCCTTCCAGCGTCGCACCCCGGCCGTAGGTGCCCTCCACCGAGCGACCGTCCTGTCGGAGCGTGAGCGCGCCTTCATCGCTCACCCAGACGCCCGCCCAGTCGTCGCCCGCGCGCGCCTGGGCCGCCGCGACGAGGAGCAGCCCCGCCGTCCAAAGCACGAATCCCGTCCGTCGCATCACCGATCTCCTCCTCCGACGTCACTCCACCTCGTGGAGCACGAGCGTTGCGGTCCCACCGGCGCCCACGCAGACCTCTCCGCACAGGCTCCGCTCCTCCGTCTCGCCGCCTTCGGCCGTCACCAGGACCTCGGTGGGCGGCAGGCCCTCGGAGATCCACAGGTCGTTCGAGGCCCAGGTCCCCGAGGCATCGAAGCCGAGACCCCGGGCCCGCAACGTCAGCCAGCCGTCCCAACCCCGCGGGCGAACGATCCTCACCCGGACCGGTTTCGTCGGGGCGGGCCTGAGGACCGGGGCGTCTCGACCGGTGCCGAAGGCCGGCTCGTAGGCCGCGAAGCCTTGGTCCGGATTCCACCAGAGGGCGTAGCGACGGTCCCGGCGGAGACCGTGGATCCGCGCGCGGCCGCCCGCGTCGAGGGGAAGCCGCACCCTCGCCGTCTCCTTCCCGGTCGCGGGGTCGTAGGCCGTCACGACGAGCGGCGTCTCGCGGGCGAACCGCCCGGACTCGTCGAAACCGAGGACGCGAAACGTCGTGGCGGGCGGGCCGTCCACCGCGAGACGGAGGGCGCGGCTGCCGCCCTGGACCTCCCAGCGGCCCACGGTGGTCGGTCCGGCCATCGTCCGGATCTCGACGCGGACCCTCCAGCGTCCGGGCGGCAGGCGCGGGGCGGCGAAGCGGCCCTCCTCGTCCGTCTCCAGGATCGCCGCCGGTGTCTCGTCGGGGATCTCCGCTCGCGGGCGCTCGACGACCACCCGCGCGCCGGCGACGGGCGCCCCGTCGCGATCCACCACGCTACCGTCGACGGGCGCGGATCGGGGAAGGACCAGCGTGGCATCCTGAGGGTCCCAGGACGGGAGAAGCACCTCCCGAAGGTCGGGCCGCCCCTCCGGAGGGCGCACCTCCAGCAGGTAGCTCACCTCGGGGTATCCGCCGCCCGGCGTCGGAAGGCTCCTCCGGGGCACTTCCAGGCAACCCGCCGCATCCGCCGGACCGCGCACGACGTCGCGCGTGTTCGTGAAGCCCCCGCGGCGTTCCGCCATGCGCACGCGAGCGGCTTCGACGGGCGAGCCGGCCTCGTCGACGATTCGGATCGTCCAACTCGAACGGAGGGTGGGCGGCTTCGGCCGCGCTTCGGAGACAAGGCCGACGGCCGGCGGGGCGCCGCGCAGCACGGCGAAGGCGGCGCCGCGAGACGGTCCGGCGGTGGCCGCGAGAACGGTCCCCGACCGCTCGACGCGCCGGGGAAAGCCGGTGCCGGTCACCAGCAGCGCCGCCGTCCCCGCGGCCGCCACCACCGCGAGGGCGGCCGGTACCAGGACGGCGGCGAGCGAGGACGCGCCCGGCGTCGGGGAGGGCCGGGGGAGCCGCGTCAGAGGCAGGAGACCCGCGATCCAGGAGCCGCGATCCCCGAAGGCGGTGTCGAGACGCGCGCGCAGGCGACGGATTCCGCGCTTCAACCGCGTGCGGACGGTCTCCACCGGGACGCCGAGTCGCCGGGCGACCTCCCGCGGCGGGAGGTCCTCGTAGTAGCGCAGCACGAGCGGTTCCCGGTAGAGGGGGTCCAACTCCAACAGAGCGGCCACGAGCCGGCGGCGTGCCTCTTCCCGCGCGAGGATCTCGTCGGGCGTCGGGACGGGCGGCCGGGCGCGGAGGCTCTCCAGGTGGCGGCGGCGCGCGCCCTGCCTCCGGGCCTGCGAGATCACGTGGTTTCGCACCACCCGGCCGAACCAGGCCCGTGCCGCCGGGGCCGCCTGGGGGCCGTGCTCCAGCGCGGCGACCCACGCCTCCTGGGCCACGTCGTCGCTCCCGTCCTCCCGTCCCAGGGCGCGGCGGGCCAGATCCCGGACGAAGCCCGTGTGCGCGAGCAGGGCCTCGACGGTAGGGGGGACGGGCGGGCGCATCGAAAGGAGAGACGCAAGGGAACGCGAAACCGGTTCAGGGCGCAACCGCCCCCCCCCGACGGCGCCCCCGCAGCAGGGCGAGGCCTGCGAGCAGCGCTCCGGCCCCGAGGGCCGGCACCAGGACGGCCCAGGGGGAGAGAAGGCGCAGGCCGGGCGCCTCGTCCACGAACAGGAGGAGGCGGCCGGGAGCCTCGGGGAGGGGGACCAGGGGCGTGGGGTCGCTCCACGGGGGAAGGAGGACGCGTCGCGGCGGGCCGGGGGCCACCGCCCCGTAGATCTCGGCGGGATCGTCTCGCGGGTCCCGGAGCCGCCGCCACTCCTGCACTTCGGCCGCGCCGTGGCGCCCCTCGACGAGGGTCACCTCGCGGCTCCAGAGGAGGACGATCGCCACCGCGAGGAAGGGGAGTCCCGCGCCCAGGGCGAGGAGCCCCCGGCCGACGCGATCCCGCTCGGAGCCGCGGCCGGTCACTGCGGATGCGTCATCGTCCCGAGCAGCACCAGACCGACGGTCCAGGTCCCCGCGACGGCGGGGGTGCCTGCGTAGTCGCCACCGACGCCGTACTCGGACAGCTCGAGAGGGAAGGAACACTTCACGCGGACGACGTCCTTTCCGACGTTGGCCATCTCGGGCAGGTACCGGACGTTCGCGTAGAAGGCAACGGGCTTCGTCACGCCCTTCATGGTCCACGTGCCATCGATCTTCCAGACGGTCGGCCGCACCCGCTTCATCGCGGTCGCCTCGAAGACGACCTCGGGGTGCGCGTCGGCGTCCAGCCAGAGCGGTCCCTGCATCTTGGTGTCGCGGTCCTCGTGCCCCGTCCGGAGCGCGGCCACGGGAAGCGCGAACCGGGCCGTCCCCGTCCCGTCGGCCTGGAGCGTCGCGCTACCCACTTCCAGGGCGGCGACGTCGGCGCTGAAGTCGGCGACGGCGACCATGCGCTCGAAAGACTCGCCGACGCACATCACCGACTGCTTGCCGATCCAGGGAAACTCGATCGTGGCGGCCCCGGACGGTACCGGGTCTCCACCCACATAGGCCGCCAGGTCGTCGGTGGCCTCCCCGCACGCGGCGAGGGCCAGGAGGGCGGCGAGAGTCAGGAAGGGCCATCGACGCATGGGGTCTCCCAAGAGGGCGGGGCGCGACCCTACAACGGCGCGAGGTACGCCGCCACCCGTCCGGAGGTCCCGCTTGCACCCCATCCGACGTTCCATCCCGCGCCTCGCGCTCGTCCTCCTCCTGGCCGCCACGATCCCGGGCCGGCCCGTGGCCCGTGCGGAGGAGGCGGCGGACCTCGCGACGCTCCTGGAACCCATCCGGGCCGAGCACGACCTCACCGAGTTGGGGGCGGTTCGTGGCCGTCTACGCCGGGACGCCGCCGGAAGGCCGCCCGCACCCTTTCCGACGCCGGAGACGCGGGCGCGGATCACGCGCCCGGTCGGCGGCGGCACCTACGCCCTGGGGTGGGGGACGGGGGAGCGGGCCTGGGGCGGCGGGCGCGTCCTGACCCACGCCGGAAGCAACACCCTCTGGTACTGCGTGGCCTGGGTGGCCCCGGAGAAGGGGTTCGCCGTGCTCGTCACGACGAACCAGGCGGGCCCCGACGCGGTGAAGGGGACGGGCGAGGCGGCCTCGGCATTGATCCGCTGGCTCCGGCACCGGTAGCCCCTCCTCGATTCTCCAGGGGCCGTTTACACTCCCTCGCTCCATGCGCCCCCGACTCTTGAATCGCCTGCCGGTGTGGGCCCGCGGCCTGCTCGTCTTCGTCGCGCTCTACGTCTTCCTCGTCGGCATCGGCAGCATGGGCGCCGCGTTCAAGCTGATGGGGAAGGACTACACGACCCAGCTACTCGGGTCCGCGGCGGGACCCGTCCTCTCCCTCTTCATCGGCATCCTCGCCACCACGCTGGTCCAGAGTTCCTCGACCACGACGTCGCTGGTGGTGGCGCTCGTCGCGGCGGGCGCGATTCCCTACCACTCCGCCGTGTACATGGTCATGGGCGCGAACGTGGGCACGACGGTCACGAACACGATCGTTTCGCTCGGGCACATCACGCGTTCCGCGGAGTACGAGCGCGCCTTCGCCGCCGCGACCGTCCACGACTTCTTCAACCTCATCGTGCTGCTGATCCTGTTCCCGCTCGAGGTCTTCACCGGCGTCCTCGACTGGCTCGCCGGAGGCGCCACGGCGACCTTCCGCGGGATCGGCGGTCTGGAGTTGGCCAACCCCATCAAGCTCGTCACCAAGCCGGCGATCCACGGGCTGGGCGACCTGACGACGTCGCTGGGCCTGGGCGGATGGGGCTTGCTGATCCTCGCGCTCCTGCTGACCTTCCTCGGGCTCATCTCGCTCGTGAAGATCCTCCGCAACCTCATGGTCACGCGACTCGAGAACCTGTTCGACCGCGTGATCTTCGGCTCGGCCTTCCGGGGCCTCGTGTTCGGCATCCTGCTCACCGTGATCGTCCAGAGCAGCTCGGTGACGACGTCCCTCGCCGTCCCGCTCGTCGGGGCCGGCATCCTGACCGTCCGACAGATCCTCCCCTACACGATGGGCGCGAACATCGGCACGACGATGACCGCCCTGCTCGCGTCCCTGGCCGCGTACGCCGCGGCGAACCACATGGATCCGTCGTCCGTCGAGAGGGCGACCCTGGGCGTCCACGTCGCCTTCCACCACGTCCTGTTCAACGTGATTGGCGTGGCGCTCCTCTGGAACCTACGATGGCTCCCCGAGAAGGTGGCCAGGGCCTTCGCCCGTCTCGCGACGTGGAATCGCCTCGTTCCGCTGGCCTACATCATTCTGGTGTTCTATCTGGGCCCGCTTCTGGTCATACTCCTAGGCCGCTGAGGTGCATCGACATGTGGCGTGACATCATCCGACTCCTGAGCAAGGACAACCTGCAGAAACAGGCGCTGCAAGAGTGCCTCCAGATGCTGGACATCTGCAGCGAGATGGTGGCGGCCTCGGTCAAGTCCCTCCGACATCGCGACGACGCGTCGGTGGACATCGATGTGATGGCCATGGACAAGACGCTGAACGCCTTCGAGCGAGACGTTCGCCGCAAGGTGATGACGCACCTGTCGCTCGGTCATCCCGAGGACATCGCCTCCGGCCTCGTCCTGGTGTCCGTCGTGGTCGACATCGAGCGGATCGGCGACTACTCGAAGAACATCTACCAGCTCGCGCGCCAGCACCCCCGCAAGCTTCACGGCGGGGATCTGGAGCAAGACCTGGCCAACACCGAGAACGAGGTGCTGCGGCTCTTCCCCGAAACGGTCGCGTGCTTCCGAAGCGGTGAGGTGGAAGCCGCCCGTCAGATCATGCGGAAGTACCGCAAGGACGTCTCGAAGGAGGTCGCGATCTTCGAACGGAAGATCGTGACCGGCGAGGTGGAGTTCCCCTCGGCCGAGGCGGCGGCGCTCGTTCTCTACACGCGCTTCCTCAAGCGCATCAGCGCGCACAGCCGCAACCTCGTCTCGTCCCTCGTAAACCCGTTCGATCGGATCGGCTACTCGGAGTAGCCGGCCCGGCGGAGGATCCCCGATGCTGAACCAGGCGCTGCTCCCCGAGTTCGACCGCGAGATGGCGACGACCCGGCGCGTCCTCGAACGACTGCCCGACGACGCCCTCGCCTGGAAGCCGCACGAGAAGTCGTTTTCGATGGGCGACCTCGCCACCCACATCACGAACATCCCGAGCTGGGTCGCCTCGACGATCGACCACGACGAGCTGGACATGGGCGCCGGCTTCGAGCCGCCGCCCACGGGCAAGCGTGACGACCTGCTGCGCATCTTCGACGAGAACGTGAAGACGGCGCGCGCGAAGATCGAGGGCGCCGACGACGCCGCGCTCATGAGGGAGTGGGCCCTCAAGAGCGGGGACACGGAGTTCTTCCGCATGCCGAAGGTGGCCGTCCTCCGGGGCTTCGTGATGAACCACATGATCCACCACCGCGGCCAGCTCTCCGTCTACCTGCGCCTGAAGGACGTGCCCGTGCCGTCGATCTACGGCCCCTCGGCCGACGAGGAGAGCTTCTGAGAGGAGCCCGGCTGGGGGCCGTCGCGGGGCTCGTCCGTCACTCTCCGATGATCTTCACGAGGACGCGCTTCCGGCGGCGGCCGTCGAACTCGCCGTAGAAGATCTGCTCCCACGGTCCGAAGTCGAGGCGGCCCTCGGTCACCGCGACGACGACCTCCCGGCCCATGACCTGGCGCTTGTGGTGCGCGTCGCCGTTGTCCTCTCCCGTGCGGTTGTGGTGGTAGCGCTCGGGCGAGGCGTCGAACGGTGCCAGGGCTTCGAGCCAGCGCTTGTAGTCCTCGTGCAGGCCGGGCTCGTCGTCGTTGATGAACACGCTGGCCGTGATGTGCATCGCGTTGACGAGACAGAGGCCTTCGCTGACGGCGCTCTCGTCGAGCGCCCTCTCGACGTCGCGCGTGATGTTCACGAAGTCCATGCGCGCAGGAACGAGGAGCCACAGCTCCTTGCGAAAGCTTCTCATTCTCGCTTCCTTTCGAACACCGTGCCATCCGGCAGGGGTTGTGTATGGGGGCGGCGTCCGCCTTGCTAGCATCCGTTTCCGGGTTCTTCCGCGGCATGGCTCCCGACGAAGCGGGGGCTTCCCGCGAATTGGAGGTCCCCAGGGATGGGTCTATCCGTCTCCGCCGTCACGCCGGCCCGTCTCGCGGCCCGCGTCGGTCTTCTCGGTACCGAGGAGGCCTTCCGCTTCGGCGCCCTGATCGCGCAGGTCGAACAGGGGGGCGAGCGCATCATCCGGTGCAACCTCGGGCAACCCGACTTCCCGCTCCCGACGCACATCGCCGACGCCGTCGTCGAGGCCCTCCGTGCCGGGCGGACGACGTACTGTGATCCGCAGGGGCTCCTCGAGCTCCGGGAGGCGATCGCGCGGACGGTGGGGGAGCGGCGGGGCCTCGACGTCGACCCCGAACGGGTCGTCGTCTACCCGGGGGCCCGGGCGCCGATCGGTCTGGCGCAACACGTCTACGTCGAACCCGGCGACCAGATCGTCTACCCGACGCCCTGCTACCCCCTCTTCGAGTCGTTCATCCGCTACGTGGGGGGCATCCCGCGGCCGCTTCCGCTTCGCGAGGAGACCGGGTTCAGCGTTCGGGCGGAGGATCTCGAGCCCCTCCTGGGCGACAGGACCCGCATCCTCTACCTCAACTTCCCGTCCAACCCGACGGGCGGCGTCGCCACGGAGGAGGAGCTTTGCGAGCTCGCGCGCGTGATCGTCGAGCGGGCGCCTCCGGACATCCGCGTCTACTCCGACGAGTCGTACGAGGCGATCGTGTTCGACGGGGCGAAACACGTCTCGATCGCCTCGATGCCGGGCATGGCGGAGCGCACGATCGTCGCGACGGGCGCCTCGAAGACGTACTCGTGGACCGGCGGGCGTATCGGATGGGCCGTCTACCCGACGATCGAGGAAGCGTTGGTCCACCGAAACCTCAACATCAATTACTTCGCGTCGATTCCCCCGTACAACCAGGTCGGCGCGAAGGTCGCGTTGGAGTCGCCCGCCTCGCCTCCGGCCATCCGCACCATGGTGGAGGCCTTCCAGCGGCGCCGGGACGCGGTCCTCGACGGGCTGAATGCGGTCCCCGGCATCACCTGCCAGCGTCCGAAGGGCGCTTTCTACGTGTTCCCGAACGTCGGCGGCGTGGTGGAACGCCTCCGCGCCGACCGCTTGTTCGAAGACCTCCCGGCCGACGTCCGCGACCGGTCGAGCCCCGCGACCCTGCTCCAACTCTTCCTGCTCTACCGCTATCGGGTCGCGACCATGGACCGCCGGTCCTTCGGCATCCTCGGGAGCGAGGGGCAGCACTACCTGCGCCTTTCGATCGCGACGGGCGAGGCCGACCTGAGGACGGCGGTCGCTCGCATCGCGGAGGCGGCCGACGATGCGGACGGCTTCGAGGCCTTCGTCCACTCGGGCATCCGCCTGGCCCTGTAGGGGGCCGTTCCGCCTCTGGGAGACGAACCGATGAGCCACGCATTCGGCAAACGCCGCGGCGAGTGGGTCGTGGTGGACCGGATCCAGCCGAGGATCCTCGGCGAGGACGAGGTCGCGCACTTCGCCACCTACGACCTCGTCTACCGGTCCATCTGCTCGATCCTCTACAACTTCGCCCAGTCCGGCCACCCCGGCGGGTCCGTCTCGACCGGCCGCATCGTGACGAGCCTCCTCTTCGGCACGATGGACTACGATGTCGGCGATCCCAACCGGCGCGACGCCGACATCCTGTCCTACGCCGCGGGGCACAAGGCGCTCGGCCTCTACGCCATGTTGGCGCTTCGCGACGAGGTCGTCCAGATCGGCGATCCTTCGCAGCTTCCCGCGGACGACCGGCTCCGCCTCCGACTGGAGGACCTCCTCGGCTTCCGTCGCAACCCCACGCACGACGGCGAACTGTTCCGGCGTTTTCGGTCGAAGGCCCTGGACGGCCACCCCACGCCGGCCACTCCGTTCGTGAAACTGTCGACCGGTGCGTCCGGGGTCGGCCTCGGGAGTTCCCTTGGCCTCGCCCTGGGCGCCGCCGATGCGTACGGCCGCGACGCGCCGCGCGTGCACATCATCGAAGGCGAGGGCGGCCTGACGCCCGGGCGCGCGTATGAGGCCGCGGCCTTCGCCGGAACCACCGGGCTCCACAACGCGTACGTGCATCTCGACTGGAACCAGGCCTCGATCGACTCCGACCACGTGACCCGCGAGGGCGACGCGCCCGGCGACTACGTCCAGTGGGACCCGATGGAGTTCTTCTACCTCCACGACTGGAACGTCGTCGAGGTGCCCGACGGCTTCGATCTGGGCCTCGTCCTGACCGCCCAGGAGACGGCGCTCGCGATCGACAACGGGCAGCCGACCGCGCTGGTCTACCGGACCGTCAAGGGCTGGCACTACGGCCTCGAAGGCCGCCTCTCACACGGCGCCGGGCACGGGCTCTGCAGCGAGCCGTTCCGCGACTCGCTGGAGCCCCTCTTCGGCCCCGACCTCGAGGGGCTGCCCACGTGCGACGACCGCGTCTGCCTCGCGCCCGCGGGGGAGGCCGAACGGGAGCGCTGCTGGTGGCAGGCGCTCGAACGCATCCGGCAGATCCTGGTGGGCCGCCGCGAGGCCTGCGCGAGCCTCGCCGCGCGCGTCGCGCACGCGAAGGGAAGGCTCGCCGCTCGGGAGCTCGAACTCCGTGGGGACGCGCCGCGGGTGGAGAAGCTCTACGCCGCCTGCGATCCCCTGGCGATGCCGGAGAGCCTCGTTCTCGCGCCCGGCACGAAGATCGCCATCCGCCAGCAGCTCGGCAAGGCCCTTGGGTTTCTCAACGAGGCGTCCGGGGGCGCGATCCTGATCGGCGCCGCGGACCTGCTCGACTCCACCGCGATCTCCGCGGTGGCGAAGACCTTCCCGAAGGGCTTCTTCCACACGCTGGCGAACCCCGCCAGCCGGACCTTGTCGGTGGGCGGCATCTGCGAAGACGGTCTCTCGTGCGTCCTCTCCGGGCTCAGCGCCTTCGGCGTGCACGTCGGCGCGGGCGCCTCCTACGGCGCCTTCCTCGCCCCGCTGGGACACATCGCCGCACGGCTCCATGCCATCGGCAACCAGATGCGCCCGCAGGTCGAACCGGGGCCGTACCGCCCCTTCGTGCTGATTTGCGGCCATACCGGCATGAAGACGGGGGAGGACGGCCCGACCCACGCCGATCCCCAGGCCCTGCAACTGGTCCAGGAGAACTTCCCCGCCGCGACGGCGATCAGCCTCACCCCCTGGGAGCCCCAGGAGGTCTGGCCGCTCCTCGCCGCGGCCTTCGCGGCGCGCCCCGCGGTCATCTACCCCTTCGTCACGCGTCCGGGCGAGCCCGTGCTCGACCGCGAGGCGCTCGGGCTGGCGCCGGCCGTCGAGGCGGCGAAGGGCGTCTACCACCTCCGCGCCGCGGCCGATCGGGGCGCCCCCGCCGTCGTGCTCCAGGGGTCGGAGGTCACCTACGCCTTCGTCCAGGAAACGCTGCCGCGTCTCCTCCGGGACGGGCTCGACGTGGACGCCTACCACGTCGCAAGCGCAGAGCTCTTCGACCGGCTGTCCCCCGAGGAGCGCGAGGCCACCTTCCCCGCCCAGGTCGCCGAACGCGCGATGGGCATCACCGGCTTCACGTTCCCGACCATGGTCCGCTGGGTCCAGGGGTCGATCGGTCGCCGCCACACGATGCACCCCTTCCAGAAGGGGCACTTCCTGGGCAGCGGCCCCGGCGCCCGGGTGGTGCACGAGGCCGGCCTCGACGGCGAGGCGCAGGCCGAGGCGATCCACGCCTTCGCCGACGCGCTCGCCGTCCAGCGGCTCTAGCGCCGGATTCCGGGCCTTCCAGCCCTGTCGCTGTTCGGTAGGATCCGCCGCAAAGCCCTGATTCATAGGGGTGCGGGCGGCGATCCATCGCCGCCGTGAACCGCGAAAGCCGTGGCCATCGTCCTTTGGTCAGCGCGCACCGGACCGGGGCTCTCCGGCCGGCTCCCGCTCGAGGATCGCCTTGATCTCGCGGACCTCGGCGCGCAGCGCCCGGATCTCGTCGTGGAGCGCGGCGATGGAAGCCTGGAGCGATGCAGGCTCGCGGGCTCCCGCGGCCCGGGAGCCGGCGACGAAGGGCCGATCGCCGTCGGCCTCGATGCGGCCCTTCCAGGGGATCTGGCCGTCCGAGGGGCGGGGATCCCGCGACAGGACGTAGAACGCGCCTGACTTCGTGACGACGGCACGGGCGTCTGCCCGGTGCGTGCCGGGTTCCACCGGAATGGTGGTGAAGGAAGCCCCCTCGGCTCCGGCCCGGTAGGGGCCATCCATGGTGTACACCGAGCCCGGTCCGCCCCCACGCAGGAACCGGAGAACCTCCGTGAACCCACGGATCTGGGCGGATGGGCCCGTGACCAGGAGTTGGAAGAGCGGGGCCCGGTAGACCTTCTCCACCTTCACGTCGGCGTCCATGACGTCGAGAACCCCGTCGAGCGCTGCCCGTTGCCGCTCGGCGAGGTCGCTGATGTCGAAGGTCCGCCGCACGACCGCGGTGTCCTTCACCGCCTCCGCTCGCTTCTCCGAGGCCTTCTCGACGCGGAGGACGCCGTGCTTCTCCTTCACCACCTCCAAGCCGGCCGCCGCGGCGACCCGCTCGAGGGCGACGTGCCACGGAACGGCCTCGAACCCGATCGTGACCAGCCCCTTCACGTCGTCCGCGACGATCAGCTTCGCGTCGCCGTCGGAAGCGATGCGCCGGAGGACGGCCTGGACCGGCCAGTTCTTCACGGAAAACGTCACGGTCGCGGCGACCTTCGCCCGGCCCTTTCCCTCCGCGTTCTCGTCCGCGCGCGTGGGGCCGCGGGCGAGGAGCAACAGGGCGAGGGTCAACGTCGTGGCGAAGAGGCTTCGGGGGTTCATCGTTCGTCTCCAGGGTCCCCGAGTCGGTATCGAAGGTCGTCGCGGCGGGCTCCGAGCGCTTCCAGGCGCCGCGCGAGCCGCCGGGCGAGGTCGGGGTGCCCCGCCCGTCTCAGGAGGGTTCGGACGTGCCGGACGTCGCGCTCGAGTGCGCCCAACGAGGCGTCGAGGGCGCCGAGGGGCGTCGAGGGGGTTTCGACAGGCACCGGTGGCGGTGTCGACGGCGCGCTGCGCACCCCCGGCGCGAAGGCGAGGACGGCCGCCAGCGAGGCCGCGGCGAAGAGCCCCGCCGGCCCCCCCCTCTGCGACCTCCCGGCCGCCGGTGGCCGGAGCAGCCGGCGGAGGCGTCGCCCGAGCAGCGAGGCGGGTTCCGCCATGGCCGGGACGAGGGCGGGGAGGGGCCGGAGGGTCCAGTCCGCGATCCGGGCGAGGCACTCCGCGAGCGCGAGGCGCCGATCCTTGGACGAGACGGCCCCGTCGTCGCAGAGGACCTCGGCCGTCTCCCGGAGCCGTCGCTGGGCGAGCGCGTTCAAGGGCTGGAAGAAGAAGAGGGCAGCGATCCAGCCCTGGACGGCGAGCCAGAGGGCGTCGCGCCGGCGGACGTGCCAGACCTCGTGGGCGAGCAGCGCCTCGACCTGCTCGGGGGAGAGGTCGGAGAGCGTGCGTGCGGGCAGGCAGATCTCGGGACAAAGGACGCCCATCGCCACGGGGCTCGCGAGATCGGGTGCGGTCGTGAGGCGCACGGGTCGGCGCAGTCCCGCTTCGGTTTCGAGAGCCCGCAGCACCCGAAGCGTCGCCGCGGCCCCGGCGGGGGTCCGGGCGCGGACCCGGCGGCGGAAGCGGTGCCAGCCGATCTGGCGGCGGGCGAGCAGGAGGAGGGCCCCGAGCCACCACGCGCCGAGGAGCACGTCCCCGAGCGAGGGGGCGGGCGAGGGGGCTTGCCGCGCCGGCACGGACGGGGGGGCGAGAGCGAGGGGATCGGCGCGCGGCGTCGCCGCCGCGGCGGCCGGCGCGGTGCGGGGAGGGGACGGCTCCGCGAGCGGGGCCGGGGCCGCCGTCCGCCGAGCGCGCGCCATGTCCGGCAGCCGGGTCTCCACGAGAGGCGAGCCGAACGCGGTCTGGAGGCCCGCCGTCAGGAGGGCGCCGAGGAACGCGGTGCGCCAGAGCACCTCGCGGGCGCGCGGCGAGCGCACGAGGCGCGCCGTCGCGAGCCAGGCGAGGCCGAGCAGGAGCGTGCTGTGGACCGCGTAGGTCGCGAGGGCGGCCAGCAACCCGGTCGTGCCATCGCCCACGGCTATCGGCCCTTCCTGCGGCCTCGCCGCCGTTCCAGGAGGGCCCGGAGCTTCTCCAACTCCTTCCGGTCGATGTCCTCCTCGACGAGGAGGTGGCTCACCAGCGCCGCCGGGTCGCCGCGGAAGAGGCGGTCCATGAGCGCGCCCACCATCGAGCGGCGGACGTCCTCCTTCTCCACGGCGGGCCGGTAGACGTAGACCCGGCCCTCCCGTCGGTGCGCGACGATCCCGCGCTTCTCCAGCCGCGCGAGGGTCGTGGCGACCGTCGTGGGGGCGAGGTCCCGTCCCGGGCGCAGGGCCTCCTGGACCTCCACGACGGTGGCCTCCCCTCGGTCCCAGAGCACCCGCATCAGGGCCAGCTGCAGATCGCCGAGTTCCAGGTCCGGACCCCGGCGGGCGCGCTTTCTACGACTCATGTAGTACTACATATGTAGTTCTCGAAGGCCCGTCAAGGGGAAACCGGCTCCCCGAGGCGCTCGAGCTCCGGGACCTGGGACGGGCCGATGAGGAGTCTCCCCGCGAAGACCGCCCCCTCGTCCACGACCAGCCGCGTCGCCCTCAGGTCCGCCTTCACCTTCGACCGCTTGCCGAGCCGGATCGTGCCCATGGCCAAGGCGCTCCCCTCCAGCACCCCCTCCACGACCAGGTCGTCCGCCCTCACCGACGCGTAGACGATCCCCTTCTTCGTGATGCGCATGCGGTTCGCCGTGTGGAACTTGCGCACGGCGACGTAGTCCTTGACGTCGAGCGCTTCGGTGATGACCCGCTGGTGGCAGTGCGGGCAGCTGACGGACTTGGCCTGGGCGTCCAGGTCGAGCGGACGGTCGCAGTGGGTGCAGAGCGTCCGGCGACGGGAGGGTGCGCGCGGGCGCGGCATCGGGACCGCCGGAGCGGTTCCCTACTTCGATGCCGAGGCCGCGACGGGCTTCCCCACCACCGGCGTGTCGCCGTTGCGGCTGGGGGGCGCGCCCTGCTTCACGTTCGGGCCGACCTCGCAGCGTCCGACGAGCGTCGCACCCTCGACCACGACGAGCTTCGCGGCGTGGACGTCGCCCTGCAGGTTCGCCGTGGAGCGCAGATCGACGAGATCCTGCGCGGAGAGGTTCCCCAACAGTTGCCCTTCCAGCACGAGCTGGCGGGCCTGGACGTCCGCTTGCACCTGCCCGCCCTTGCTGATCAGCACCTGACCCGTCGTCTTGATCGAGCCCTCGAAACGGCCGTCGATCTTGACGCCGCCCTCGAACGAAAGCTCGCCCTTGAAGCGCGCGTCGGAACCGATGACCGTCGCGAAGTCGCCGGCCTTGACCGGAGTGTGGTCTGCCATGCTCGGCCTCCTGTGCTCCGTAGCCCTGGAGCGGATCCAAACCTTAGGTCGGGGGGGGACGGCCCCCGAGTCCCCTACAATCGCCCGCATGAAGATCTTCTTCAGCGTGGACATGGAGGGGGCCACCGGCGTCTGCCACCGGGACCACCTCCTGCCCGGGGGGCACGACTACGAGGCCGCGCGGCGGTGGCTCACGGGCGACGTGAACGCCGCGATCGAGGGCGCCCTCTCGGCCGGCGCGACGGAGGTCCTGGTCGCGGACGGCCACGGCACGATGCGGAACATCCTGCTCGACGCCCTGCACCCCGCGGCGCGCCTCCTGACCGGACCGGCCCAGGCCCGCAACCGCCCCCTGTGTCAGCTCGGGGCCTTGGGCCCGAACGCGTACGACATGGCCTTCTTCGTCGGCTACCACGCCCGCGCCGGCCACGACGGCGGGCTCCTCGCCCACACGTGGGTCGGCGCGCTCGTGCAGGAGATCCGACTGAACGGACGCCCCGCGAGCGAGGCGTACCTGAACGCCGCGATCCTCGGCTACTACGGGATCCCCGTCGTACTGGCCACGGGTGCGGACGACTTCTGCCGCGAAGCGCGGGAGGACCTCGGCGCCGACCTCCAACTCGTCGAGGTGAAGCAGACGCTCGGTCCCTCCGCCGTCGTGACGCTCTCCCTCGAACGGGCGCACGCGGCGATCAGCGACGCCGCCGCCCGCGCCGTGAAGAAGGGCGGCCAGCCTCTTCTCGTCGAAGCGCCGGTCACGATCGACGTCTTCTTCCACCGCGACGCGATGCGCGCGCAGGCCCTGGAGCTCGGCGGCGAGGCGGAAGGCCGGCTCGGCATCCGCTACACCGGAGAGACGATCATCGACGTTGCGGAGGCGGCGTGGCGCGGGCTCGCGCACGCGACCCGCGAGGAGTCGGCCTGGCTCCAATGACGGACGAACGCATCCGGGTCGTCGAGGGCGACATCACGGCGCTGGACGTCGATGCGATCGTCAACGCCGCGAACGAGGCGCTCGCGACCGGCGGCGGGGTCTGCGGGGCCATCCACCGCGCGGCCGGGCCGCGCCTGGCCGAGGCCTGTCGCGAGGCGGCGCCCTGCCCGACGGGCGACGCGCGGTTCACGCCCGGCTACGACCTGCCCGCCCGGTGGGTGGTGCACGCCGTGGGCCCTCGCTGGCACGGCGGCAAACGGGGCGAGGAAGCGCTCCTCGCCGGCTGCTACCGGAAGAGCCTCGAGCTCGCGCGCGCGCACGACCTGGAGACGATCGCCTTTCCCGGGATCAGCACGGGCATCTTCGGGTATCCGCTGGCGGCGGCGTGCGACGTGGCCGTGCGCACGGTGCGTTCTTTCCTCGAGTCCTCGGAGCGACCGCGACGCGTCATCCTCTGCGCATTCGACGCCCGCACGCGGGCCGAGTTCGATCGTGCCCTCGCGCAGGATCCTTGATCAAGGCGCGGGTTCGATCCAGATGCGGACGTCGTCCAGGTCGTGCGTGATCCACGTCTCGAAGACGACCGAGAAGCCGACGCCGACCCACAGTTTGCCGTCCGCCCCCCCGTGGGCGGGAAGGTCCGCCACGTAACGCTTCCATCCCGAGACCTGATCCAGCACGCCGACCACCGTGAAGTCGAGTTCCGCCTCCGGCGACGTGGCGCCGGCGTAGTCCACGACCAGGGCGGCGCTTGTGAAGCTCGCATGCTCGCTCCACCAGCGCGTCGAGACGTGCACCGTGTAGGCCGCTCCGGGCGTCACGTCGAACGCGCGCTCCAGCCAGATCGTTCCGTCGTCCTGACGCCCGTCGATGGTGAACTCCGCCGACTGCGCTCCCTCGTAGACGGGCGTGTCCACCGGTTCGATGGACCAGGTGACGGGGACCATGGGATCCTCCGGAGACGGCGGTACATCGGCGTCGGCCGTCCAGAGATCCAGCCCCGCTTCGAATCCGTCCTCGAAGGTCGGTGGCGTGAGCGGGGGCGAGGGGGGCGCGGGGGGAGAGGGCTCGGCAGGAGTCGGGGAGCCGCCACCCCCGCAGCCGAGCAGCAAGGCGGCGCACGCGAGGAGCGCGAGGAGGGAGGGAGTCTTCATCGTGGCACCGTCCACCCCGATCCGCAGCCGCGCCCTGCATTGGAACGCCGGCGCGGCGAACCGTGGTCGGAATTTCCCGTTCATCCCCTCGTGCGTAGCGTTTGACGGATACCGCGACGGGAGCGGCGGCCGACCGGCCTCTTCCCGATCCGGTCGTCCGCGCAGCCGAGGGGAGCGTCCCATGTCCCGAGAGCAGCGGTCTGTCCACTCCGATCCCTTCACGTCCACCGAGGACTTCAACGCGCAGTTGTTCGACGCGTTGAGGCAGGCGCCGTGGTGGATGATCTCCATCGCGATCCACGTTCTCGTGTTCGTCGTCGCGGGTCTCCTGTTCCGGACGGGGGCGCCGAAAGAACCCCCGCGACAACTCTCCATCTCCGCCAGCGCGCTTCCTGAGGAACTGCCGCCCGAGCCCATCAAGCCCCTCGACCCCGTGAAGCCGGAGGACCTGCCCAGGGACCTGATCGTGGATCCGGAGCAGGTGCTGCCTCGCGTCGAGACGGAGAACGAACTCCCCTTCGAGGAGCCGCTCGGCGAGGACGGACTGAGTGACGCTCCGTTCACGGGGCCATCCACCGTCGGCGTGATCGGCACGGGGCCCGGCGCCGGCGGGGCCTTCCGAGGGCGCGGGGGAGACCGTAGCGGCGGCCCTCCCCCCGGCGATCCCGGAGCCCGGCGCGCCGTGGAGGACGCCCTCCGCTGGCTCGCCGCGCACCAATCGCCGAACGGAGGCTGGGAGGCCGCGACGTTCTCCCGCTGGTGCGACGGTGCCGCCGTCGAGAACCCCCTCGACGGGGCGGGCAAAGCCATCTACGACCCCGGGGTCACCGGGCTCGCCCTCTGCGCCTTCCTCGGCGCGGGATACACGCAGCGCGGCGACCATCCGTTCGCGAAGGTCGTCGGAAACGGCCTTCGCTACCTCAAGAACGTGCAGGACGCCGAGGGCTGCTTCGGCCCGCGGAGCGGCCAGCACTACATCTACAACCACGCCACGGCGTCGCTGGCGATGGTGGAGGCCTACGGGATGACGGAGAGTCCCGTGCTCAAGATCTCCGCGCAGAAGGCGCTCGACTTCATCGCCACCGCCCGGAACCCGTACTTCGCGTGGCGCTACGGCGTCAAACCCGGCGAGAACGACACCTCCGTCAGCGGTTGGATGATGATGGCCCTCAAGAGCGCGAAGCTGGTCAACGAGGACGCCGTCGCCCGCGGCCGGAGGGTCCCGCTCGTCATCGACGAGGAGGCCTTCGACGGCATCCGGACCTGGATCGACAAGATGACGGACCCCGCCACGGGGCGTACGGGTTACGTCGAGCGCGGGGGGCTGCCGGCCCGACCCCAGGAGAAGGTCGACGCTTTCCCCAGCGAGAAGTCCGAATCGACGACGAGCGTCGCCCTCCTCGCGCGGATCTTCATCGGCGAGGACCCGCGCAGGAGCGACCTCATCCGTCGCGGCACCGCGCTCTGCTTGAAGGTGCCGCCGCAGTGGGACGAGACGGACGGCAGCATCGACATGTACTACTGGTACTACGCCACGCTGGCGATGTATCAGGTCGGGGGGGACGCCTGGAAGAGCTGGAACGCGGCGCTGAAGTCCGCCGTCGTGGACACGCAGCGCACCGACACGGACTACTGCATGTTCCGCGGCTCCTGGGACCCGAAGGGCCCCTGGGGCTCGGACGGCGGCCGGGTCTACTCGACGGCGCTCCTTGCAATGTGCCTGGAGGTCTACTACCGCTACGAGCGCGTCTTCGGGAAACGGGGCTGAGGGACGGGCCGGAGCCTCCTCGCGAAACCCTTCCCGCCGGCGTCGGTACGGTAGGGTGTCGGCGGAGGCCCCGGCCATGCGCGTTCCCTACGGCGTCCTCGCGTTCGGCGTCGCCCTCGGCGCCGCGGCACTCGCGCTCTTCGGCCCGGCGCGCGGGCGATCGACCCTTCCCGACCTCGAGGCGCGGATCGATGGGCTCGCCGGACGGATCGAGCAACTGGAGCGCGTGGAGGAGCGCCGCGCGGAGAGGGCCCCTTCCGGTGTCCAGGTCTCGATCGACGAGGGCCCCACCTTGGTCGGGCGAGGGCTCGCCGGATCCCGCGAGTCCGGGGAGACCGTCTCGGGGGCCGCCCGGGCCGCCGACGCCGAGGGGAGCCTGGCGGTTTCGCCCGAGGCGGTCCAGGCGATGGTCGAGAAGGCCGTCACGAAGAAGGCCGCCCAGATGCAACGGATGCAGGCCACGAAGAAGCCGACCATCGACGTGTTCGCCGAGACGCTGGGACTCACCGAGGCGGAGCGTCGCGCCGTGGAGCAGGGCGTGCTCCAGAGCCAGCGCGAGATCCTGGCCATCATCCAGACCCCCGCCGAAGACGGGACCGTGTTCGTGGACGAACTCGTGGAGGTCCTCGCGCAGGGCATCGCCCATCCCGGCGAGGATCCTTCGCGGGGGCAGAGGCTCTTCGGGCGCCTCCTCTCGGAGGAGATCCCGGGAACTCGCGAGACCTACGCCGCACGCGTGGACGCGGTGAAGAAGCGGCTCCGGGAGTCGTTCCGGCAGGACTGGGACGGGAAGACCTACGCCGCCTTCGAGGCATGGCCGATGGACCCCACCGAGATCCGAGGCATCCCCGGCAGTCCGTGGCAGGAGTTGGAGGAGCGCGTCAAGGAGCGGGCGAGGCGGCTCGGAGCCGACCTCCCGCCGCCCGACGACTCCTGAGGGACCGCGAGACCTACATCCCGTCGATCACGGCGTTGAGCGTCGGACTCGGGCGCATCGCGGCGTCGGTCCGGTCGGGGTCCGGCTTGTAGTAGCCGCCGAGGTCCTGGGCAGGCCCCTGGACGGCTTCCAGCTCCCGGAGGATCTCCGGCTCCTTGTCCTCGAGCGCCTTCGCCACCGGGCGGAAGCGCGCCGCCAGATCGGCGTCCTCGTCCTGGTCGGCGAGGGCGCGGGCCCAGTACGTCGCCAGGTAGTAGTGCCCGCCGCGATTGTCGAGCTCGTGGACCTTCCGGGAGGGCGACTTGCGGTTTTCCAGCACGCGCGTGGTCGCCTCGTCGAGCGTCCGGGCGAGGATCGTCGCGCCCGGGTTGGAGAACCGGCTTCCGAGGTGCTCGAACGATGCCGCCAGCGCCAGGTACTCGCCGAGCGAGTCCCAGCGGAGGTGCCCCTCCGCCACGAACTGCTGCACGTGCTTGGGCGCCGAACCGCCCGCGCCCGTCTCGAAGAGGCCGCCGCCGCTCATCAACGGCACGATCGACAGCATCTTGGCGCTCGTTCCGAGCTCCAGGATCGGGAAGAGGTCCGTGAGGTAGTCCCGCAGCACGTTGCCCGTCACGGAAATCGTGTCCTCCCCGCGGCGGATGCGCTCCACGCTGAACCGCAGGGCCTCGGCCGGAGGAAGGACGCGGATCTCCAGGCCCTCGGTGTCGAGGGCCTCCAGGTGATCCCTCACCTTCACGAGGATCTGGGCATCGTGGGCGCGCTTCTCGTCGAGCCAGAAGACGGCCGGGGTGCCGGTCGCGCGCGCGCGGCGAACCGCGAGCTCGACCCAGTCCCGGACAGGGGCGTCCTTCGCCTGGCAGCCGCGCCAGATGTCGCCGGCCTCGACCTCCTGCTCCAGCACCACGTCGCCCCTTGCGTCCACCACGCGGACGACGCCGTCCGCGGCGATCTCGAAGGTCTTGTCGTGGGAGCCGTACTCCTCGGCCTTCCGGGCCATGAGACCGACGTTCGGGACGCTGCCCATCGTGGTCGGATCGAAGGCGCCATGCTCCCTGCAGTCCTCGACGATGGCCGCGTAGACGCCCGCGTAGCTGCTGTCGGGGATGACGGCCTTGCACTCCTGCAGCTCGCCAGCGGCGTTCCACATCTTGCCCCCGTCGCGGATCATCGGGGGCATCGACGCGTCGATGATGATGTCGCTCGGCACGTGGAGATTGGTGATCCCCTTGTCCGAGTTGACCATCGCCAGGGGAGGCCCCTTCTCGTAGACCTTCCGGATGTCGGCCTCGATCGCCGAACGCTGGTCCGGCGGAAGCTCTCCGAGGCGGGCGACGAGGTCGCCGAAACCGTTGTTCACGTCCACGCCGAGCTTCCGGAACGTCTCGGCGTACTTCGCGAACAGGTCCTCGAAGTACACCCGCACCGCGTGGCCGAAGATGATGGGGTCCGAGACCTTCATCATCGTGGCCTTCATGTGGAGGGAGAAGAGCACGCCCTTGGCGCGAGCGTCGTCCACCTGTTCGCGAAGAAACGCGACGAGCGCCTTCTTGCTCATGAACGTGCCGTCGATGATCTCGCCCGCGAGGAGTGGGAGGCTCTCCTTGAGTACGGTGACCGTCCCGTCGCGCGCCACGTGCTCGATGCGCACGGTCGTCGCCTCGGAAACGGTGACCGACTTCTCGTTGGAGAAGAAGTCCCCCCCGGACATCGTCGAGACGTGGGTCTTCGAGTCGCCGGACCACGGCGCCAGCCGGTGGGGGTTCTTCCGTGCGTACTCCTTCACGGCGCGGGGCGCGCGCCGATCCGAGTTCCCCTCGCGGAGAATCGGGTTCACGGCGCTCCCCTTTACCTTGTCGTAGCGGGCCTTCGCCTGGAGTTCCGCGTCGCTCCGGGGCTCTTCGGGATAGTCGGGAAGGTCGTAGCCCTTGGCCCTGAGCTCCGCGATGGCGGCCTTGATCTGGGGCACGGAGGCGCTGACATTCGGCAGCTTGATGATGTTCGCCTCGGGCGACTTCGTCAGGTCTCCGAGCTCCGCCAGCACGTCGGGGACGCGCTGGTCGTCGCGAAGGCGCTCCGGGAAGACCGCCAGGATGCGGCTGGCCAGCGAGATGTCGGCGGGTACCACGTTGACGCCCGCGGGCGCGGCGAAGGCCTGCAGGATGGGGAGCAGCGAGTGCGTCGCGAGCGCGGGCGCCTCGTCGGTGAGGGTGTAGCGGATCGGCGGAGACTGGCTCATGGGGCTCGGTGTATCAGACCGACGCGCGAAGGCGGCGCGAAGGCGGACTGCCCCGCGGTACAACCTCTCCCCATGCGATTCCTCGTGCGCCGGCGACCGCGGACCTGGGTGCTCGAGGCGCCCCGGTGCGAACCCTGGGGGGCGGGCACGACCGTTCGCTGCACGTGGTCCCACGGGGCGTTCACCTTCCGCTCGGCCACCCACCGGCTGGAGCCGAGCGGCGAGGCCTTCGCGGGCCTGCTCCTCCTGCCGGCGCTGCAGCGAGGGGCCGTGCTTCGCGTCGAGGCTGCGCTCGATCCCGTGTGGCTCGCGGGACAACGTCGGCTCGTCGAGCAGTGGCGGCGGTGGTGGGGGGGGCGAAGGGGCTTCGCTCTCGAGGCCGACGCCGGAGGTTCGGCCTCCGACCTCGCGCTGCGCCCGCGCGGCGCGGGGCTCTGCTTCACCGGGGGCGTCGACTCCTTTCATGCGCTGCTCGAGGATCCGGGGACCTTTACGCACCTGGTCTACGTCCGCGGCTACGACGTGCCGCCGGACGACGTGCGCCGCTACGAGGACGTGCGACGGAGCCTCGAAACGGTCTCCCGCGGCACGGGCAAGGATCTCGTTCTGGTGGAGTCCGACCTCCGTCGGGACCCGACGTTTCGGCGCGTCTCCTGGGACCGCACCCATGGCGGCGCGCTGGCGGCCGTGGGGCATCTGCTGGGCGGGCACCTCGCTTCGCTCACCCTCGGTCCGAGTTGGCGACACGGCGAGTTGAGACCCTGGGGCACGCACCCGGGCACGGACCCCTGCTGGAGCACGTCCGGGGTCCGCATCCGATCGGGGGCGGCGGACCGGACCCGGGACGAGCGATTGCGGCGCATCGCGGGCAACCCCCTCGTCCTGGAGAACCTCCGCGTCTGCTGGGAGAACCGCTCGCCGACCGGGAACTGCGGCCGTTGCGAGAAGTGCGTGCGCACCATGGTCGCGCTCGCCGGCCTCGGTAGCCTCGACCGGTGCCGGACCTTCGAGGTGTCCGCCGCGGGCCTCGCCGACGTGGTGGACGGACTGCCGGCCATTCCCCCGGGCTTCGAGAGCGTCTGGACCGACATGCTGGTCCTGGACCTGCCGCCCGGACTCCGAGCCGCCGTCGAGCGGCTCCTGGATCGAGGCGCGGGCTGACCGGTCCGCTTCGCGTTCGAGAGCCCGAGGCGGCTCGTGAGCGTCATCCGCCTTCGCCGGCTTCCTCTGCGATGCGCTGGATGCGGGTGAGGTGGTCCAGGAAGGCCCGGCGTCCGCGCGCCGTGATGCGGGCCGTGGTGCGCGGGCGCCGCTGGACGAAGGCCTTCTGCACGGTCGCGTAGCCCGCCTCCTCGAGCTTGCCCAGGTGCGTGCCCAGGTTGCCCTGGGAGAGACCGAGCAGGGCCTTCAGGTCCGCGAAGGAAGCGCTCCGCCTCGTCATCAACACCGACACGATCCCCAGCCGTGCGGGGGAGAGGAGGACGGGATCGTAGGGCGTGGCGTCAGACAAGGGCTCCATCGCCCGCGAGGGTCCGGACCCGGCGCTCCGCCAGGAGGCCGGGCACAGCCAGTCCCAGTCCCATCGCCGGCCCGAGGATGTAGCCGTTGTACGCGGGGAGGAACATGGCGGCGACAGCCGCGAGGAAGATCACCGCGCCGGCCAGCAGGAACTCGACGCGGTAGACGATGCCCACCATCGCGGCCATCGTCGCGTAGACGAGCCCCCAGAGCGTGGGCACGTCGTGTCCGTCCACGAATCCGGTGGCCGGCGCCAGGACGCTGAGGAGGATGCCCGCGCCGATCGTCGAGAAGGTGATCCACATCACCTGCCGGGCCAGGAACACGTTCTCGCCGGCCAGGCGCAGGGACCCCTCCAGGCGCTTCTCCCGGAATATGCTGAGGAAGACGCCCAGCGCGAGCGCCCCCAGTCCGAGCCAGATCAGCAGGGGGGCCTGCCCTCGCTGCTCGAGGAAGTTCCCGACGGGGTACCAGACCAGCACGATCAACCCCCAATGCACGTAGTGGAAGGCATGAGGGTCCACCCGGCGTTCCGCACGCCGCATCACGTCCCGGATCAGCGCGAGGTCCCGCGCAGCCGCATCCTTGTCCATGGCACTCTCCCGGCCGTCAGTAAGTCTGAAAAACAGACTAGTCTGCTACTTGGGGGTGTCAAGGAAAGAACGGTAGAGCCGATCGCCGGGATCGACCTGGCGGGGCCCCGCGAGGGTCCTGATTCGCAAGTTCGTGAGGAAAGGAAGACGCCCGTGGGGACCCGCCGAGAGTGTCCCTCCGCGGCGCTCGCCTCGGATCGGCGCGCTGGATGGGGAGCCGGAGGCCTCATGAAGACGACGGCGCGTACGACCGTACGCAAGGAGGACGAAGGGGGCCGATCGCCCCCAGTCCAGCGCGCCGCACGGCCTCATGGATGGGAACGTCCGGCACACGGCACACTAGTTCATCGCCTCCACGGCCTTGATGACGCCGCAGGCGGCACGCGGGCCGGCGTTGCCGGACGGCTGGCTCTTCAGGTCGTCCTCGCCCTCGTGCACGATGACGGACTTCCCGACGATGGAGTACGGTCCATCCAACGAGATGACCTTGTCCGTGAAGGTGACGTCCACCTTGCCGTTCTCGTCGGCCACGACGTTGCCGAGGTCGCCCACGTGGCGCTTCTCGTCGCTCGGGGCCCCGTGCGGCTGGTCCGTCGGGTTGTAGTGACCGCCGGCGCTCGAGCCGTCGGGCGCCGAGCAATCGCCCTTCTCGTGGACGTGGAAGCCGTGCTTCCCCGGCGAGAGGCCCTCGAGCGCGACCATGATCTTCACCGCGTCCCCGTCCTTCTGGAAGGTGACCGTGCCCTTCACCTTGCTGCCCTTCGTGGGCTCCATCGTGGCCATTGCCTTGACCACGCCCGCCGTGGCGCCGTTCCCGCCGGAGGCGGTCGACGTCTCCTTCGTGCCCTGGTCGCCACAGCCGAGCAGCAACACGCCGAGCGCCAGCCCGGCAACGGTGGTGAGGATCCTCATGGTTCTCGCTCCTACTTCGGGAATGGCGGTCCGCTCCAGCAATCAGCTTGCCGGAAAGCGCGGGGTTGCGGGCCGCGGATCTACCGGCGGGGGCGGAGACGCCGGCTCCGATTCCACCGCGCTGTCGGACGCGCCGCTGCCGGTTTGCGGGACGGGCCGCCTCCGGCAAGCCGCGTACCGCATGGCGCCGGCGTGGTATTCGTGCACGGATGAGGCAGGCGCGTTGGTTCGTGGTCGGGGCGGTCTTCCTGGCGTTCGGTGTGGGATGCGGGGGGGGCGGCGGTGGAGGCGGAACGCCGACGGTTCCCCCGGCGCCCGCCGTCAGGGTGGCGGTCGGGGACCCCGCGCCCTCCTCCGTCGTCCTGTGGGCCTGGCCGACGGCGCCCGGCGACGTCTTGTTCGAGGTGGGCACGGATCCCGACCTCGTCTCGCCCGTGTTCACCGACACCGCGGTCGCCGGAGAGGACGATCACCCGGTGAAGGTCGAGGCGACGGGCCTCGTACCCGGGACCGCCTACACCTGGCGCGCGACGGACGCCCTGGCGCGGTCGGCGACGGGCCGGTTCCGGATGCCCGCCGCCCCGGGCGCCTACACCGGGTTCCGGCTCGGCGTGAGCGGCGACTGGCGGGGGGAGCTCGCGCCGTACACCAGCGTCCGGAACGTCCCCGCGCGGGATCTCGACGCTTTCGTCGGCCTGGGCGACACGATCTACGCCGACGTGCCGTCGCCCGCCGTGCCGAAGGCGCAGGCGACGACTGCCTCCGAGTACGGCGCGAAGCACGCGGAGGTCTATTCCGCCCACCTCGGGCTCGACACCCTGGGGGCGATCCGGCGCTCCACGCTCTGGCTCGCCATGATCGACGACCACGAGGTCACGAACGATTTCGCGGGCGGCGCGCCGGCGGGCAGCGACCCCCGGTTCGATCTCGAAGGAGGCGAGACCTTCCTCAACGAGACAATGCTCTACCGCACCGGGCTCGACGCCTTTCTCGCGTGGAACCCGCTGCGAGACGAGGTCTGGACCGGGACCGGTGACGCCCGCATGGAGGGACGCCCCCGACTCTACCGGGCCGTGCGCTTCGGCGAGGACGCCGTCGTGATCGTCGTGGACGCCCGCTCCTTCCGCTCCGAGCCCCTGGCCAACGTCGTGGATCCCTCGAACACGGCGGCGGTCGACGCCTTCTTCCGGGCGACCTACGGGTTGGACACGACGCTCGATACGTCGGGCCTTCCCCGCACCATGCTCGGAGGCGCGCAGCTCGCCCTCCTCGAGCAGGATCTGCTCGCGGCCCAGGCGGACGGCATCCGGTGGAAGTTCGTGCTCGTGCCGGAACCGATCCAGAGCCTGGGGCCTTTCGCCGCCGCCGACCGCTACGAAGGGTACGCTGCGGAGCGCGATGCCCTGCTCCGCTTCGTGGACGAGCAGGGGCTCACGAACGTCGTGTTCGTGGCGGCCGACATCCACGGCACGCTCGTGAATGACCTCTCGTACCAGATCCCTCCCGACGTCGGTCCCTCCGGAGCTCGGTACGACCTTCCCGGTTCCTTCGAGATCACGACCGGATCCGTCGCCTACTACGCACCCTTCGGACCGACCGTCGTGAGCCTCGCCTACGACGCCGGCCTCATCACCCCGGCGCAGCGGTCGCTCTACGAGAACCTGGGTTCCATCGACCAGAAGGACGCGGTCCTCAGGCAGGCCTACGACACGGAGATCGCCGGGCCGTACGGGCTCGATCCGATCGGCCTGCCGGCGCAGAAGGCCACCCTGCTCGAGGGCGACTGGGCCCGCATCCACAGCTACGGTTGGACGGAGTTCGGCGTCGACGGGGTGACCGGGCGCCTCACGGTGACGACCTGGGGGCACGAGGCCTACGAGACGAGCGACCTCTCCCGGGATCCGGGCCGCGTCCTCTCCCTCCAGCCCCGCGTCCTGCAGCGCTTCACCGTCGATGCCGCGCCCTGAGGTCGCGGACGAGGGGCGCTCGTCGCGCGCACCGCGCGCGAATCAGATGCGTGCGCGTCGGAAGTCCTCCTTGCGGAGGCCGTGCGCCTTCATCTTGTCGTAGAGCGACCGGGGCGTGATGCCCGCCGCGGCCGCGGTGAGCCCGACGCTTCCGGCCGTGCGAGTCAGCTCGCGGCGGAGGTACTCCAACTCGAACCGGTCCATCACGTCGCGCCGTGCCTCGGCCAGCGACAGGGCCAGTGTGCTCTTCCGGAAGAGGCCGGCGGTCGCCGGCTCGTCTTCCGCCGCCCTCTCCGCCTCGCGCCGCATCTCCGGGGGAAGGTCCCGGGGCAGGATCCGGGTGGACCGCGTGAGGAGTACCGCGCGTTCGAGGACGTTCTGGAGTTCGCGGACGTTGCCCGGCCACCGGTAGCGCAGGAGCCTCTCCATGGCTGCGGGCGAGATGCCGGTCACCTGGGGACGACCCAACCGGTCCCGCGCCCACCGGACCACTCGCTCCGCGAGGAACGGGATCTCCTCCGTGCGTTGTCGGAGCGGGGGGATCAGGAGAGGGAAGACCGCCAAGCGGTAGTACAAGTCCTCACGGAATTTCCCGGCGGCGACCTCCTTCTTCAGGTCCCGGTTCGTCGCCGCGATGATCCGCGCCTTCACGGGGATCTCCGCTTCGCCGCCGATGCGCTGGATCACCCGGCGCTCGAGCACACCGAGCAGCTTGACCTGCAACGACAGGGGCATCTCACCGATCTCGTCCAGGAGGAGCGTGCCGGCGCCCGCGATCTCGAACAGCCCGCGGCGGCGCCGCTCCGCGCCGGTGAAGGCGCCTCGCTCGTGGCCGAAGAGCTCGCTTTCCATGAGGTCGGCGGGGATCGCCCCGCAGTCGATCGCCACGAAGGGGCTGTCCGATCGGGAGCCCTCGGCGTGGATCGCCCGCGCCAGGTGCTCCTTTCCGACGCCCGTTTCGCCCTGCACCACCAGGGTCGTGGGGCTGTCCACCACCCTCCGTACCAGGTTCAGGAAGGTGACCATCGCCGGGCTGGGCGACGCGAAGTCGGCGAGGCGTGGGCGGGCGTAGGTTCGCGGTTCCATGCCGCCATGGTGCTCCTCCCCGGAGGCTTGTGCCCATCGGGAAGCGGCGGCCCCCGGGCCCGCCCCCCTGGAGCCCTCCCGGCCCGGACCCGAGGGCCGCGCGATTCGACGACCGTGCGTGGGTCGTGCAGGCTAGGAGATTCCCCCAGCGGGCCTGCGACGATACGCTCATCGCCGACCGGGAGGGGGGCACCCCCGCCACCCCCCGCGTGATCGAACCCGCGGGAGGGGACGATGACGGAAACGCCTGTCGCTCCGCAGGACACGACGAGCCGCATCCTGATCGTCGACGACCACCCGCTGATCCGGAGGGCGCTGCGGGAGATGATCGACGCCTCCGAGGGCCTGACGACCTGTGGAGAGGCCTCGAGCGAGCCCGAGGCCCTCGATCTGGTCTCGCGCCTGAAGCCCGACCTGGCGATCGTGGACCTCTCGCTGCAGTCCGGCACGGGACTCGACCTCATCAAGAACATCCGCGCCATCGACGAGCGAGTGAGGATGCTCGTGCTCTCGATGCACGAGGAGGCCTACTTCGCCCCCCGCGCCCTCCGGGCAGGTGCCCTCGGCTACGTCCACAAGGGAGAGCCCCAGGAACGCCTGCTCAAGGCGATCCGCGAGGTCCTCCAGGGGCGGGTGCATCTGAGTGGCAACTCCGCGCAGCCGATGCTCCGCCGGATGGTGGGCGGAGAGGTGACGATCGACGCGGACCTCAGCGACCGGGAAGCGGAGGTGCTCGAGCTCATCGGCGGGGGACTGGCGACGCGGAAGATCGCGGAGCACCTCCACCTCAGCGTGAAGACGATCGAAACCTACCGTGAAAAGCTGAAGACCAAGTTGGGGCTCGCGGACGCCGCAGAGCTCGCCTGCTACGCGGCGATATGGACCCAGGAGCAGACGCGGTAGCAATTCCCCCAGTTCGCGAATCGGGGAGATCCCGGCCCGCCCACCCCCCCCCGCCCCGTACCCTGACACGGCGCCTCCGGGCGTGGTGCGTCGCTTCGACGTCGGGGAGTCGGACGATGGTGGTGCGCGATTGGATGGATGCTGAGCCCCTTACCGTGACGGCTGGGACGAGCGCCCGGAGCGCTCTCGATCTCATGACGACGTGCCACGCGCACGTTCTCCCGGTCGTCGAGACGAACGACCGGTTGCTCGGTGTGATCACCGATCGGACGCTGCAGGGACTCCTGGGGCGGAGACCCCGCGCCCTGGAGATGCAGCCGGTTCTCACCGTGATGGACACGGACGGTCCGATCATCGGGCCGTTGGAGCGGATCGCCGAGGCCGTCCGGCTGTTCTACCGGGATTCTGATCTCGACGCGTTGCCGGTCGTAGAGGACGGGCGATTCCAGGGGCTCCTGACGAGGAGCGCCGTCATGCGGGCGCTCGGCCCTTCCCGCCTCTCGATGACGAACCGTCGGTTCCTGCGACGACCGACGCGGACGGCGAAGCAGCCCGACCCTTCGATCTACCTCGGCTGACCGCGAGGTCGTCCGTCGCGAGGCGGAGGGCCGGTTCTCGCGGTCCGTGATCGCCCGCCGGACCGCCGAGGTCTACGACCCGGTCCGACGACGAGCGGCGAGGCGCGGCCGGATCCAGTCGATCCGGCCACCCGCCAGGAGGACGTCCACCTGCCGTGCGGAGAGGTCGTGACGGGCCGTCAGGGTGCGACCCGCCTCGCGCAGGCGGAGGCGTACCTCCGGCCCCCTCTTCACCGGGGCGTGGACGTCCTCGATCTCCCGCGTCTCCCCGCGTTCGAGACCCCCGGCGTTCCGCGCGTCGGCGAAGGTCAGGGGGAGCACGCCGAAGTTCGCGGGGTTCTGCCCGTGGAAGCGGGCGAAGCTCCTCACGAGAACGAGCCGGAGGCCGTGCGAGCGCGGATCGGTGACTCCTCCGGTGAGAGCGCTCGCCGCGGCGCACTCCGGGCTGACGAGGTGGACCTCGTCCTCCCGGGTGCCGGACCGGCCGGGGAAGTCCCGGAGGCGGGCGTGGGGATGTCCGAGCCGAGGAGGGTCTTGTGCCCGGCCCGCCGAACCGCTCCTGGCGGACGGGGTGGCTGACGCCGTTTCCGGGGGGCGAGAACCACCATCCGAATCGGCGGGCCGCGCTCCTCAGGAACAGGCGATCGTCCGGGCTCTCGAAGTCCGCCTGCAGGAGATTGTGGGCCGCGTACTGGACCGAAACCTCCGTGCGGACGCGGTCCAGGTCCATCGCCTCCAACTCGAGCACGACCGGCGTGCCCGTGGCGTCCTGCGCGAGCGTCTGGTCGATCCCGAGCGCGATCTCCCGCCCCCGCGTCCTGTCCCCCTCGAGGAGGTGGGAGGGAATCAGCTTGCGCGCCAGGTTCTCGGCAATCGCGGTCTCCTATCCGGTCATGCGTTCATCGGGGGGTTCATCAGAGGTTGATCGTGCGCCCGTGGACGGCGAGCGCCGCCTCGCCCACCGCCTCGGACAGCGTGGGATGCGCGTGGCAGAGCAACGCGACGTCCTCGCTGCTGGCCCCGTAAGCGATGGCCGCCGCCGCCTCGGCGATCACGTCGCCCGCCCGCGGACCCAGGATGTGGACGCCCAGCACGCGGTCCGTCGCCTCGTCGGCCAGGATCTTGACGAAGCCGTCCGTGTCGCCGAGGGTCCTCGCCCGCCCGTTCGCCCGGAAGGGGAAGACGCCCTTCCGGTACCCGACGCCTTCCTCCTTCAGGGCGTCCTCCGTCCTTCCGACCGAGGCGATCTCCGGACTCGTGTAGACGATCGACGGAATGGACCGGTAGTCCACGTGTCCGTGTCCGGTGGCGATCCCCTCCACACAGGCGATCCCCTCGTGGCTCGCCTTGTGGGCGAGCATGGCTTTGCCGATCACGTCGCCGATCGCGTACACGCCGTCCGCCTTCGTCCGGAAGCGCTCGTCCACCGGGATGAAGCCGTGCTCGTCCGTCGCGATGCCGGCGTCCTCCAGTCCGAGACCTTCCGTGAAGGGCGATCGCCCGACGGCCAGGAGGACCCGGTCGCACGTCAGGGTCTTCTCCTCGTCCCCCTCCGCGTACCAGACCTCGCACGTCTTCTTCTTCGCCGTCGCGCCGACCACGCGGCAGCCGAGACGGAACGTCATGCCCTGCTTCTCGAAGAGGGGTCGCGCCCGCTTCGCCAACTCCTCGTCGCCACCGGGGAGGATCCGGGGTGCGACCTCGAGGAGCGTGACGTCGGATCCGAGGCGGTTCCAGACGCTTCCGAGCTCCAGACCGATGTAGCCCGAGCCGATCACGACCAGTCGAGGCGGAGCCTCCTTCCATGACAGGGCCGCCTCGCTCGTGCCGATCCGGTCGCCGTCCAGCTCGACGCCGTCGAGAACGGTCGGGCGGCTCCCGGTGGCGATCAGCACGTTCCGCGCCGCGATCTCCGTCTCCCCGTCGTCCGTGCGGACCACGACCTTCCCCTCTCCGGCGAGGCGGGCCGTCCCCTGGTAGCGCGCGACGCCGTTCTTCTCGAAGAGGTGGGCGACGCCGCCCGTCAGGCCCCGGACGATCCGGTCCTTGCGCTTCTGCATGGTCCCGAGGTCGAGCGCCACGCCTTCCGCCTTCACCCCGTGCTCGGCCAAGCCGTGCAGGACCTCGTGGTAGCGGTGGCTCGACTCCAACAGCGCCTTGCTCGGGATGCACCCGATGCGGAGACAGGTGCCGCCGAGGGCCGCGTTCGCGTCCACGCAACCGACGTCCAAACCGAGTTGCGCGGCGCGGATCGCGGCGACGTAGCCGCCGGGCCCGGCGCCGACGACGAGAAGGTCGTGTTTCGCCATGGAGCCGACTCCCGGATCAAATTTCGAGCAGGATGCGTTGGGGGTTCTCGACGCTCTCCTTGACCGTTCGGAGGAAGAGCACCGCTTCGCGGCCGTCCACGATGCGGTGGTCGTAGGTCAACGCCACATACATGCACGGTCGCACGACGACCTGTCCGGCCCGGACGACGGGCCGCTCCTCGATCGCGTGCATCCCCAGGATCCCGCTCTGCGGCGGATTGACGATCGGCGTGCTGAGAAGCGAACCGAACACGCCGCCGTTCGTGATCGTGAAGGTGCCGCCCGCGAGCTCGTCCGGGCCGATCCTGGACTCCCTCGCGCGCGCGGCGAGGTCGCCGATCGTCCGCTCTATTCCCGCGAGCGTCATCGCGTCCGCGCCCCGCACGACGGGGACCACCAGTCCCCGCTCCGTGCTGACGGCGATGCCGATGTCCTTCCGGTCGTGGTAGACGACGTCCTCACCCTGCACCTCGGCGCCCACCTCGGGGAACAGGTCCAGCGCGCCGACGCAGGCCTTCACGAAGAAGCCCATGAACCCGAGCTTCACGCCGTGCGTCTTCTCGAAGGCCGCGCCCAACTCCTCCCGGGTCCGCAGGACGACGGACATGTCGATCTCGTTGAAGGTGGTGAGCAGCGCGGCTCGCTGCTGGGCCTCCACGAGCGACGCGGCGATCCGCCGGCGGAGCAGGCTCATCCGCACGCGGCGCTCGCCCTTGCCTTCGCGCCGCGCCGCAGGCTCCTCGCCACGGTCCAGCGCCCGGCGGACGTCCTCCTTGAGGATCCGTCCTCCCGGACCGGTGGGTTCGACGGCCCCGGCGTCCAGGCCGTGTTCCTCCAGGAGCCTCCGGGCGGCCGGCATCACGCGCGCCGGGCGCTCGCTCGTCGCCGCCGGCTCCTTCTCCTTCTCCTCCCCCTTCTCGTCCTTCTTCTTCTCCTCCTGCTTCGGGCGGGTCGGAGCCGCTTCCTCCGAAGGCACGTCGCCTTCCTCCATCGCGCCGATCACGTCGCCGGGGGCGGCCGAGGCGCCGGTGTCCATCCGGATCTCGAGCAGCGTGCCGTCCGCCGGGGCGGGCAGCTCGACGGTCGCCTTGTCCGTCTCGATCTCGACGATCACCTCGTCCCTGCGGACGGGATCGCCCTTCTTCTTGAGCCAGGTGCCGATCTCCACCTCCTGCACCGACTCTCCGACGTTGGGAACCTTCAACTCGATGGTCATGTCAGTCGCGCCCCGCCTCCCCGAACGCCTGGTCGAGAAGCAACTCCTGCTCCAAGTGGTGGCTCGCCTTCGAACCCGTGGCCGGGCTGGCCGATGCCGGGCGCGTCACCCCGTCGAACGGGTGTCCTACGATGGAGTCCCCGAAGCGCGCGAGGAGGGTGCGCCAGGCGCCCATGTTCTCCGGCTCCTCCTGGACCCAGGTGACGGGCGTGCCGTCGCCGCAGGCGTCCAACACCGTTCGGAGATCGTCCTCCGCCAGGGGGTAGAGCAGTTCGAGTCGGGCGACGCCCACATCGCCGCGCTCGCGTTTCTCGCGTTCCTCGATCAACTCGTAGTAGATCTTCCCGGCACAGAGAAGCACGCGCTCGACACCGCCTCCCGACGTTTTGTCGCCGATCGCGCTCCGGAAGGCGCCTCGTTCCAACTCCTCCCACGACGAGACGGCGCGGGGATGGCGAAGCAGGCTCTTGGGCGTGAACACCACCAGGGGTTTCCGCCACTTCCTTAGCATCTGCTGCCGCAGCAGGTGGAAGTACTGCGCCGGCGTCGTCGGCACGGCGATCTGGATGTTGTCCTCGGCGGCCAGGACGAGGAACCGCTCCATTCGCGCGCTGGAGTGCTCGGGGCCCATCCCCTCGAAGCCGTGGGGGAGGAGTAGCACCAGGCCGCTCAGGCGGCTCCACTTGTCCTCGCCGCTCGCGATGAACTGGTCGATGATCACCTGCGCGGCGTTGCAGAAGTCGCCGAACTGGGCCTCCCAGACGACCAGGCCGTCCGGACAGTCCAGGCTGTAGCCGTACTCGAATCCGAGCGCCCCCGCCTCGCTGAGTGGGCTGTTGTAGATGTGGACGGGCGCCTGGTCCGGCGTCACGTGCTGGAGCGGCATCCACAGGTCGCCCGTCTCCACGTCGTGCAGCACCGCGTGGCGGTGGGAGAAGGTCCCCCTCTCGCTGTCCTGCCCCGCCAGCCGCACGCGGAAGCCGTCCGCCGCGATCGAAGCGAGCGCCAGCGCCTCGGCGGCCGACCAGTCGAGGGGGCGTTTCCCCTCGACCATCGCCTTGCGGCGCTTCACGGCCCTCCGGATCTTCGGGTGGGGGGTGAAGCCCTCGGGGACGCGCGTCTGGGCGTCGAGAAGCTCGCGAAGCGTGGCGGCGGGGACGCCCGTGTCGACGGCCTCCGCGTTCTCGACCCCGCCGCCCGTGTAGTCGGTCCAGATCAGCGGCTTCTTCCGCCGGCGGCGCTTCGCGACGGGCTTCTTCTCGGCGGCGGCCAGGGCGCGCTCGAGCCGCTGCTCGCTCCGATCCCGGATGCGGTCGGCCTCCGCCTGCGACACCTCGCCCAGCCCCATCAGGTGCCGGAGGTACCGGTCCCGCAAGGGCTCTCGCCGCTCGATCGCCCGGGCCATCAACGGCTGCGTGAAGGACGGCTCGTCGGTCTCGTTGTGGCCGCGTCGCCGGTAGCAGTACATGTCCACCACCACGTCGCGCTGGAAGCGGTAGCGGAAGTCCGTCGCCAGCCGGATCACCTGCGCAACGGCCTCCGGATCCTCGCCGTTGACGTGGAACACGGGGCTCTGGAGCATGCGGGCGACGTCGCTGGCGTAGGTGCTGCTCCGCCCCTCCTCGGGCGGCGTCGTGAACCCGATCTGGTTGTTCACGATCACGTGGAGCGTCCCACCGACGTCGTAGGGGCGGAGCCGGGAGAGGTTGAGCGTTTCCTGGACGACCCCCTCGCCGACGAACGCCGCGTCCCCGTGGATCAGGATCAGCATGCCGTGGCGCCGATCCCGGTCAGCGAAGCGCTCCTGCCGGGCCCGGACGCGGCCCATGGCGACGGGAGAGATGAACTCCAGGTGCGACGGATTGAAGCAGAGCGAGAGATACAGGTCCTCGTCGCTGTCCCGGTGCGTCGGTCGCGTGCTGGAGTAGCCCAGGTGGTACTTGACGTCGCCCGCGCCGATGGAGCGACGCGGGTCGCGGTCCTCGAATTCCCGAAAGATCTCGCGCGGGTTCTTCCCGATGACGTTTGCGAGGACGTTGAGACGACCGCGGTGGGACATCCCCAGGACGATCCCGATCACGCCCTGCTCGATGGCGCGTTCGAAGGCGAGCTCGAGCAGCGGGAGCAGGCTTTCCGCGCCTTCGAGCGAGAAGCTCTTGGCGCCCAGGAAGCGCTTCTGCACGAACTCCTCGAAGACGACGGCGTCGGTCAACCACCGCAGGATGCGGAGTTGCTGCTTGTGGCTGAGATCGATCCGGTTCCGCGAGCCTTCCATGCGCTCCTGCAACCACTCGCGGATCTCGAGGTCGTCGATGTGCATGAACTGGGCGCCGATCGAGCGGCAGTAGACCTCCTCCATGCACGCGATGACCTCGCCGAGCCGTTGGTCGCCGCAGCGGAGGTGGCTGGTGGTGACGCGGCGCTGCATGTCGGCCGCGGTGATCCCGTAGTACGCGGGGGAGAGTTCCGGCAGCGTGGGCTTCTCCGATCCCAGGGGATCGAGGTCGGCGACCATGTGCCCGCGGACGCGGTAGTTGCGGACCAGCATGTCCACGCGGTGCTGGAGCTCCGCGTCGGTTCCCGGGGGCGGCGCCGCCGGCGCCGCGGCCGCGAATACGCCGTTCCCGCGGGGCGCGCGGGCGAGAGGCCTCCCCTCCGGGTCCTCTTCCGTCAGGCGCCCGAGGAAGTCCCGCCACTCGGCGGGCACGGACGAGGGCTCCTCCAGGAAGCGGGCCTGGAGCGCCTCCACGTAGGCGAGGTTCGCGATCGAGACATCAGGGTCGGGGCTCATGCCCCGCCAAGGTACGCGGAGCGGCGAGGGTCTCGAGGGTGACGGACGCGAAGGTGCAGGAGACGAGTTCGAGGACCTCGTCGAAGAGGCGGCGGATCCGGCAGGCCGGCTGTTCGCCGCAGGAATCGCTCCCGTCGTCGCGGAGGAGGCAGTGCCCGGCGCGGCGGACGGGGTCGTGCACGGAGATCACGTCGAGGACGGTGATCTCGGAGGGCGGTCGCGCGAGCAGGTAGCCGCCGCCCACGCCGCGGACCCCTCGCGCGATGCCGGCGCGTACGAGTTGCTGGAGCACCTTCGCCAGAGCGCCCTGGGGGATGCCGTACTTCGCGGCGACGGCCGCGACCGTGACGGGCTCCTCGGACTGCGCCATCTCCAGCGCCGCGTAGAGCGCGTAGCGGGTGCTCTTGCTGTACATCACGCGTCCGCGGTCTCCTCGCGACGGCGGGCGGCGGCAAGATCCAGGTCGAGCGCGACCCGCGAAGCGGGCCGGAAGCCGGCGTGCTGGAAGAAGGTCATCAGCTCCGGTTCGTCCCAGGACACCTCCGTGTGGACCTTCGGGATCCCCAGGCCGAGCAGGTTGGTGCGTAGTTGACCGAGGAGGGCCCGCCCCACGCCGCGCCCCCAGAGATCGGGGTGGACGCCCACCGTATCCAGCACGGCGGCCTTCTCCAGCGCGCCGAACTCGCCGTAGAAGACGCGCGCGAGGCAGAAGCCGGCGAACTGCCCGTCCACCTCGGCGGCGAGCGATACGCCGATGCCGCTCTCGGTCAGGGCCTGCTGGAGCTTCATGCGGAAGTACTCCTCCCGCCGGCGGCCCATCACCTTCGCGTCGAGATCGACGACCGCGTCGAAGTCCTCGGGGCGGAGGCCCCGTACGACCACGGATTCGCTTTCCATGTCCACGCTCCTTCAACCGATGAGCTGTCCGCCGTCCACGCGCAGGGTCTGCCCGGTGACGTGGGCGGAGAGATTGGAGGCCAGGAAGAGAACGACCCGCGCCACGTCTTCCGGGGTCCCGAGCCGACCGAGCGCAGTTTCCGCCTCGGCCCGGGCGCGGATCTCCTCCGGCAGGTCTCGCGTCATGGGGGTCAGGATCATCCCCGGCGCGACCACGTTCGAGCGAACGCCGAACCGGCCGACCTCGCGGGCCGTCGTGCGGGCGAGGCCGATCAGCCCCGCCTTGCTCGCCGCGTAGTTCGCCTGCCCGAACTTCCCGCGTTCGCCGTTGATCGACGAGATCAGGACGATGCTTCCCCCGCCGCGCGCGCGCATCCGCGGCACGGCCACCTGGAGGAGGTGGAAGGCGGCGTCGAGGTTGACCGCGAGGACCTCGCGCCACATGGCGGGGGTCATCTTCCAGAGCACGGCGTCGCGGGTGATGCCCGCCGCGTGCACGAGGACGTCGATGCCCCCGAGGGCCTCGTCCACGCGCGGGCCCAGACCCGCGATGGCCTCGGGGTCGGCGAGGTCGCAGGGGAGGTCCTGCACCCCCTCCGGGCCGGGGCGCCCCGCGAGATCCACGCTCGCGACGGCGGCTCCCGCTTCGAGGAGCACCCGGGCCACCGCCGACCCGATGCCCCCGCCGCCGCCGCTCACCACGGCGGCACGCCCCGAGAGGTCGAGCCACGGGCTGCTGGAGGTCGCGTCCGGCATCCGTCAGCCCTCGACGCCGAAGGTCATGCCTTCCTGCATGAGCTTCCTCGCGCGGAATCCGCCCCAGAGCGCGGCACCGATGGCGCCCGCCAGCGGCGAGTCCTCGTGGGCGCGGATGTCCAGACCGGATCCCTGCTCCTCGGCGACCTCCCGCAGCGCGGCCATCAGACCCGCGTCCTGGGCCAGACCGCCGGTCACGAGCACGGCGCCCTCCGCCTTCGCGGAGCTCAGCAGGCGGAAGTAGCGCCCCGCCATCGAGAGGTGGATCCCCTTCAGGATGTTCGGGATCGCGATGCCGCGGCTGACCATGTTGATGACGTCGGTCTCGGCCAGGACGGCGCAGATGGAGGAGCACTTCTCCGGGTCCTCGGCCTCGAGGGAGAGCGGCCCGATTTCGCCGATCGTCACGCCGAGATAGCGGCAGATGTTCTCCAGGAACTGCCCCGACCCCGACGCGCACTGGCTGGTCATCCGATAGCCGAGAACCTTGGCCCGGTCGTCGATCAGCACGGCCCGGGCGTGGAGCGCGCCGATGTCGATCACCGCGCGCACCTCCGGGTCCAGGAAGAGTCCGCCCCGGGCGTGCGTGGTCATCCCGTAGAAGTGCCCCGTGCGGAACGAGACGATCTCTCCCTCGCCGGTGGTCGCGACGTAGTCGAGCTCGTCGCGCCTCAGCCCCGCGGCCTCCAAGGCCGCCTCGAGCGCGATCTCGGTCACGGGGAGGGGATCGCGCCGGCGCAGCCGCTCGCAGTGGCCCGCCAGCATCTGCTGCCGATTCGCGCCCTCGTCGCGGAAGACGGCGACCTTCGCGGCCGAGGATCCGACGTCGATCCCGGCAGTCAGCAGGACGTCCTTGGCGGTCATGCGGCGATCTCCTTGCGGCTGTCTTCCCGGAGCGCGAAGAGGGCGGCGCCCAGCGCGCCCGTGTAGATGGACTCGGGCGAGATGTTGATCGTGCGGTGGCCGTAGTTCTCCTCGATGAGGCTCGTGAGGGCCTTCACGGCCTCCGTGTTCCGCGCCACACCGCCGGTGAACGTGAACTGCTCGTGTACGCCGCCGGATCGGGCGAGCAACGACATCGCCCGCAGCACGATGGCCCGGTGCAGGCCGGCGAGGATGTCCTCCCGCCGCTCGCCCAGCGAGAGGCGGTCCCTGAGCTCGGCGCCCGCGAACACGGTGCAGGTGGAGTTGATGCGAACCCGACGCGTCGCCTTGCCGGCCAACGGGCCCAGCTCGTGGAGCCCGAGGTTCATCTCGTCGGCGATGTACCCGAGGTAGCGTCCGCAGCCGGCGGCGCATCGGTCGTTCATCTGGAAGGATGTAACGATGCCGCGTTCGTCCACCTGGATCGCCTTGGTGTCCTGGCCGCCGATGTCCAGGACGGTGCGGGTCTCGGGGAACATGTGGTGGGCGCCCAGGCCGTGGCACAGGATCTCCGATCGGATCATGGCCTCGGGGAAGGGGAGCCGCGCCCGGCCGTAGCCGGTGCCGACGCTCTCCCGCGGTTCCAGCTCGAGCGCCAGCACGTCCTGCGCCGCGCGCCCCAGTTCTTCGGAGGCCACCTCCAGCCCCGCCAGGGCGCTCTTGACGTGCTGGTCGAACGTGCCGACGGCTTCGGGGGAGTTCTCGACCTCCAGGATCGCCTTGTCGTAGAGCCCCACGAGCGCGTCGAAGGAGACGCGGCCGTTGCGGGCGAGCTCCGCGGCGAGCTCCTGGTAGCGACTGCCCGCGAGGTCGCGGAAGAAGTCGCTCTTCCGGTTGCCGCCGAGGGAGAAGAGCTCGCGGCTCTCCGAGCGCATCCGCTCGGTGATCTCCCGGAGCACGCCGTCGGGCCGCTCCTTCTCCGGGAGGTCTTCGGCGAAGCGCTCGAGGCTTCCCTCGAGGCTCCCCATCTGGCCCAGGTACTGCTGCTCCCGGAAGCGGAGCTCGAACCGGTGGAGGAGTTCCTCGGTCCGATTCGCCGGGACGCCCGCGCGCTCCATCTCGGCGGCCATCAGCGTGAACCGCGCGTTGCTCAGCGCTTCGCCGAGCGCCACCTGGCAAGCGACGTCGTAGTTGCTGCGGCTGTTCGTGATCCCGCGTCCCAGCACGTGAGAGCCCTCGTCGAGGACGATGGCCTTCGTCGTCGTGGAGCCGAGGTCGATGCCGACCCAGTACGGCTTGGTCATGCCCGTTCTCCGTTCCCGCGCTTCTGGTCGATCATCTGGAAGTACGACTCGAGGCGGTTCTTGATGTTGGACGCGGAGAAGTACCGCGGATCCACGAGATCGCTCTCGATGAAGCCGCCGGGCTTGCCCGTCCGGTTCTCGACCTCCCTCAGGATCATCAACTGGCCCGCGCTGAACGAGTTGCAGCTCTTGACCGAGTTGATGAGGAAGCCGTCGGCCTGGTAGTCCTCCACGTAGCGCGCGAGCATGGAGACGCGCGAAGGGAGGTTCATGTTCGTGTAGCACCCCATGCAGTAGTCCGCGAGGCTCTCGAGGGGGCGCTCGGGATCGTGGCGGAAGCCGAGGTCGTACACCCCGCCGACCTTCGTGTAGGTGGAGGCGACGACGACCGCGCCCTCGTCGCTGAACATCTTCCAGAACTGGCGGAAGTTGGTCCAGTTGGGCGGGCCCTCCACGACGACGCGGTAGCGCTCCTCGTCGAGCTCGCCGTCGGGTGTGACCGGCCCCTTGCCGAGCCGGATCCTCTCCTCGACCTCCTGGCGGAGCTCCCGGTAGTACTCGACCGCCTCTTCGGTGCCCCTGAATGCGGTGAAGATCGGCCCGATGTAGTACACGCCGCCGAAGTAGGCGTCGATGGGGGAGGGGCGGTGCCGGGCGGACTCGAGCACCGCGACGAGATCGTCTTCCGCGCGGGCGGAGCGCGCGAGGTTCTCCTTCAGCCGGTCTTCGTCGTAGCTCCGTCCGGTGATCTCCTCCAGGGTGGGAATCACCTTCTTCTTCAGTTGGTCCACGACGTAGCGGCGCATCGAGGTCGTGATCTCGCCGTCGCCCTGGTAGGGCACGTGGAGCATGACGACCGGGCAGTCGTACTCCTCCTTGAGGATCTCGAACCACTTCATGAAGGTGAAGCAGCCCGTGTAGGAGAGGAGGAGGAGGTCGGGATCCGGCAGGCGCTTGCCCGTCGGCCCCACGTTGCCCGAGCGCAGCATGCCCACGTCGCACTTCACGTAGGTGCAGACGTCCTCGGAGTGGCCGATCTTCTCCGCCAGCGAGATGTACCCGCGCGACAGGCCCCGCATCCCGGACTGGAGGGCGTTGATCTCCGGGAGGACGGGCAGGACGTCGAAGGCCCGCAGCAGCTCCGTGAGGTTGCCGGGGACGAACGTGTAGGCGCACTTGCTCCCGTCCTCGGGCGCCCGCGCGAGCTTGTCGAAGTGCTCCGCGATCATGCGCTTCTGGCGTTCCTGGCTCTGGTCCTTGTGGACGGTGTCCGTCGGCTTCGTCGTCATGGCGTTACTCCCCGATCCAGAGCTTGATGGAGTCCGCGAAGGTCCCGGCCTGTTCGCGGATGACCTGGAATTGGCCCGAGTTTTCGGCGTACTTGAAGCTGGTCCAGGGGATCCCGGCGCTCTCTACGGCGCGCACGGCCATCGGCTGGTCGAGGAGCGCGGGGTCGCAGAAGCTCGGCGCGCAGAACAACACGCCCTCCGCTCCGCTCCGGCTGACCCGGTCGAGGAGGTCGCGGCCCTTCTCGTCCTCGTCGATGTACCGGATGGGGCTCGGCGCCCCCTCCGTCAGGAAGGCCATGACCAGGTTCTCGAGCGGATCGCCCTCGGTGGGAACCTCGGAGCGGAGCCAGCGGTACACGGGGACGAAGTCGTCGTCCACGATGTAGCAACCCGCGCGCTCCAGGGTCTTGATGAGGCCGAGCGGCGGCTGTTCGCAGAAGGAACCGGTGATGAGGACGCGAGCCTGGTCCATCGGCCGTCGCTGCTCGTCCGCGATCACGCCGCGGCGATAGCCCTCGAGCATCTCGGTGTGCTCCTCGGGGGGGAGCACCATGCCGGCGCGGAGCAGCACGTACAACTCGTGCGTGGGCACCTTCCACGGCTCGCTCCGGCGGAGGTCGTAGAGGGCGAGCACCGCGCGGCGGTTCTCGTTGTACGTCCCGATGGCCCCGCGGAGGGCCTCCTCGTCGTAGGGCGAGGCCCCGATCCGTGTCAGATCGGCCGACAGCTCCTCGATCTCGTGCCGGTAGAACGCGCCGCCGACCGCCGGGTCGAAGTCCTGCGGCACGTCCAGGTACCGGACGAGCTTGCCCGGGAACTGCATCTTCCACATCCCGGACAGGTTCCGGATGACGTCGCACGTCGCGGGGAAGAGCATGCCGTCGAGGCAGTCGAGGCTGCCGTTCAGCCCGAGCTCGATCGTGCTCCGGGGGATGTGGCAGATGTAGGACTGGTAGAAGGCGTCGCCCCGGATGATCTCCAGGTCGTCGCCGCCACCCAGGACGCCGACGGGGAGAACATGCTGCGCGTACAGGAGCTCACGCGGCACGTAGACCGGCATGTAGCCGACGGCCAGGCCGCCCGTCCGCTCCTTCCACGCCCGGACGGAGCCGAACGTGTAGTCGCGGCAGAGGGCCTCGGCCTCCTGGAGGAGCTTCTCCATCGCCTGCTGGACGGCGTTCGGATTCTGGGCGGTCATGCGTCGCTCCACACGGGCCGACGCTTGTCGAGGAAGGCGCGGATGCCCTCGACGGCGTCGGCCGTCTGCATGAGGTCTTCGAGGTAGATGCGTTCCACGGCGGCGAGGTCGTCGTGGAGGCGGCGGGTGAGCCCGAGCCGGACCGCTTGGACGGCGCGCCTCAGACTCGCCCCGGAGTGGGGAAGGACCCCCTCGCGGATCCACGCGAGGGCCGCCTCCGAGGGGTCGTCGGCGATCTGGTCCACGAGGCCGATCGCCCGCGCCGCCTCCGCGTCGAGGATGCGGCCCGTGAGGCACAGGTCTTCCGCCGCGGGCCGGCCGATGCGCTCGGGAAGGAGGACGGAGGCCGCGGGGGCCAGGACCCCCAGCCGGATCTCCGGTTGGCCGAGCTTCGCGTCGGGAGCGGCGAAGAGGCGGTGCGCGAAGCTCGCGAGTTCGAGACCGCCGCCGAGACACTGGCCCCGGACGGCCGCCACCACGATGACGCTACTCGCGGCCATCGTCCGGAAGAGGCCGTGGAACGCGGCGAGCATGCCGGCCACGCGCTCGGGGAGGTGCTCCTCCACACTGGCCCCGAAGGAGAAGTGTGCGCCCTCGCCCTCGAGGAGGACGGCCTTGAGCGCGGCGTCGTGCGCCGCTTCCTCGAACGTGTCGGCGAGGGCTGCGGTCATCGCGGCGTCGATCACGTTGGCCTTGGGCGTGGCCAGCACGACGCGCCAGACCGCGCCGTCCTCCAGCACTTCCCGGCGGATGGGTCTCGTCACGCCTGGCTCCCTTCGCCGGTGGGGCGCTCCAGTTGCACATAGGGGCCGCCCTCGAAGCCGTTGCTCCGGAAGAACGACAGGACGGGGACGTCGTTCCGCCTCACCATCGTGCGGACCATGTCCACGCCGAACTCCCGGAAGCGGTCGAAGGCCGCCTCCAGCAGCAACGACGCGCATCCACGGCGGCGGTAGGCGTCGTCGATGCCCACGGCGAACACCCACCCGCACGGCTCCGAGCCGAACTCGAACGCCCGGACCTCGCCGAACAGGAAGCCCGCGAGGCGGTCGTGATCTCCGTCGATGCCGAATCCGAAGGTACGCGCGCCCCCCGAGTCGAGGAACGCGACGAAGATGCGCTGCCAGTACTCCGGCTTGCTCTGTCCGGTCTGCCGCGCGTCGATGGCCACGACCTGATCGAGGTCGGGCGCATCGAGAGCGCGCGGCATGCTGGACCGGACGTCGGGCACGGAATCAGGCCTTCCCGTGGGCTTTCGCCAGCGCTTCCTCGGTCAGCGCGTCGCCCCAGGGCTGGCCCTCCGCGAGACGGCGCCTCAGCAGGAGGAAGTCCGGCTCGCGGCAGGTCCGGCTGCCCTCGTGGAACGCGCGGAAGCCGGTCCGCCCCTCGGTCATCATGTTCAGGCCCAACCAGGCCCGGTTCGTCTCGCGGTTCTTGTCCCAGTGGGCGAGCTTGTGCTTGCGCACGCTCTCCACGGTCTTGCTGAGGCACCCGGGCATCGTCATCGCCAAGGAGGTGACGAGCCCGTCCACCCGCTGGTCGAGGAGCGAGAGGTCCACCGTGCCCCGGGCCATGAGTTCCTTGGCGGCGGCGCGCTCGTCGCCCCGCTTCGGCTCGCCGAAGACGATGCGCCCCTTTCCGTCGATCCAGCGATCGGTCACGGCCATGGGGTTGGGCACGAACTCGCCGTCCACCTGGAGCGCGGGGACGATGTCGCTGATGAGCCCGAGGCGATAGGCCTTGTGGGCCGTCCACGTCTCGCAGAGCGTGCACGACTCCATGGCGCGTTCCGCCCCGACGAAGATCGGGAGGAAGTCGGTGCTGCCGCCGTCGGGCGCCGAGCCGTGCTTCGGCCCCGCCTGACCGAACAGGGCCAGGTCCTGCGCCACGGAGAAGTCGCACGCCATGCCGATCTCCTGGCCGCCCGCGATGCGCATGCCGTTGACGCGGCAGATGACGGGCTTGTCGCAGTGCAGGATCGCGGTGACCATGTCGTTGAAGAGCCGCATGTACTGGCGGTACTCTTCGGGGCGACCGGCGTAGTAGGTCGCATACTCGGCGGTGTTGCCGCCGGTGCAGAACGCGCGCGTCCCCGAGCCCGTGAAGACGACAGCCACGCTCGCCCGGTCGTTCGACGCGTGGCGCATGCCGAGGATGACGCCCTTCACCATCTCGGTCGTGTAGGAGTTGAGCTGCCCCGGGTTGTCCAGGGTGATGCGGGTCGCGTGGAGGCCGTCCACCACCTGGCCGTCGGGGCCGTGGATCGGCATGTGCTCCACGCGGATGCCCGGGATGTCGGGTAGATCCACGAGGTCGTGGTTCTTGAAGGCGAATGTCGTGTCGGTCGTCATCGTCAGGCCTCCGGCGTCAGGACCACGCGCTTGTTCACGCGGTGCGCCCGCACGTCTTCGAAGGTCTCGTTGATCGTCGAGAGCGGGCGGTGCTCGACGAACGGGGCGAGAGCGACCTTGCCCTGGAGGACGAGGTCGAGGAGAGCCGGGTAGTGCTCGGGGAGACACCCCCAGTTGCCCTCGACGCGCGCGTCGAAGGCCATGAGATTGGACAGGCGGACCTCGACCTTCTTCGGCGTGAAGCCGACGATGGAGAGGTAGCCGCCGTGCTCGAGGAGTCCGAAGGCGGTCGTCTGCCCGGCGGGGGTGCCGGACGTCTCGAAGATGCGGCGACGCCACGTCGGGACGTCGCGTTCCTTCGCGAAGGACCGGATCCGGCCGCGAAGGTCCTTGAAGTCGCCGTCGGCGCGGAGCGTGAGCTCGGCGCCGTACTCGCGCATGGCCGCGAGGCGACCGTCGTCCACGTCGAGGGCCACGACGTGCGCCCCCCTTGCGGCGGCGAGCTGGATGCCGAACCCGCCGACGCCCCCCGCCCCCACGAAGACGGCGACGTCCCCCTCGGCGAGGCCGCTCCGGAGGATGGCCTGCCAGGCTGTCGATACGGCGTCGGCGATCACCGACAGCGACGAGAGGGGGAGGCCCGAGGGGTTCACGTCCGGGTCGGAGAGGTCGGGAACGGGGCACAGCCCGCCCGCGGGCACGCGCACGTGGCTCGCGAAGCCGCCGTGGACGTCGTTTCCGGGGAAGACCTGCTTCGGGCAGATCCCGCCGCGGCCGGCCCGGCACGCGGGGCAGGTCCCACAGGGGATCACGGCCGGCACGACCACGTCGCGGCCCACCTGGTCGCCGGCGCCCTGGCCGGCCTCCACGACCCGTCCGCTGATCTCGTGGCCCAGCGTGAGGGGGAAGGGGTGGCGGGTGGGGACGCCCTCGTAGAAGAACCCCAGGTCCGTGTGGCAGAGGCCGCACCCGGCGACTTCGACGATCACCTCGCCCGGCCCCGCCCGTTCCTCGCGCTCGACGGGCGCCATCCGCTGGCCGGGCGCTTCCGCGGTCCATGCCGTGACTCGCACGTCGTCCTCCCGTAAACAAGGAAACAGGAGTAGGAATACCTATTTAGGCCGGTGCGACAAGGCAAATCGGGGGGGCGGGGGGACCTAGGTCTTGCTCGCCGCGGCCGTGACGGTGTCCCGCACCTCCTCGTCGGTGAGGACCCGCTCGGAGCGCTTCGCCGCCTGCAGCACGGCCTGCACGACGCCGTTCTCGTGCGGCAGACCGCGGCTCTGCAGGTAGTGGAGCACGTTGGAGGCGCCGCTCATGTGCCCGATCTCGATCTCCTGCCGGCGGCCGATCCAGGAGGCCGGCACCCCGGAGTAGACGCGGTCGGCCAGCCACGCGTCGCCCTTGCGCAGGGCCTTCACCACGGCGGCGGCGTGCACCCCGGTCGCCGTCCGGAAGGCGTCCCTCCCGACGATCGGCGTGTTCACCGGGATGGGTACGCCCGTCGCCTCGGCGACGAGCTCGACGTACTCCTGCAGGCGGGTCAGGTCGTCGCTCCGGACGCCCAGGAGCTTCAGGTTGACGAGCAACTGCTCCATGGGCGTGTTCCCGACCCGCTCGCCGATGCCCAGGGCGGTGCCGTGCACGCGCGTCGCCCCCGCCTGCAACGCCGCGAGGGTGTTGGGAAGGCCCAGCCCCCGGTCGCGGTGCCCGTGCCAGTCGATGCCGACGCGGTCTCCCACGCCGAGGCGCTCCAGGAGCTCGCCCACCCACGTCACCAGGTTCATCACGCCTTCGGGCGTGGCCGCACCCACCGTGTCGCAGAGGCACACGCGCCCGGCGCCGGCCTCCACTGCCGCCGTGAGCAACACATCGAGATCGGCCGGAGCCGAGCGGATGGTGTCTTCCGTGACGTACATGACATCGAGCTGCTCCTTCACCGCGAAGGACACCGCCTCGCGCGTGAGGCGGAGGATGTGCTCGATGTCCCACGCCTCGGCATACTGGCGGATGGGGCTGCTGCCGATGAACACGCACGCCTCGATGGGTACGCCCGTCTTCTGCGTCACGTCGGCCATCGGCTGGATGTCGGCGAGCACGGTGCGGCCGGCGCAGTTCGCCCGGATGCGCAGCTTGGACCGGGCGATTTCGCGGCAGAGGGTCTCCACCGCCGTGCGCTGCCTCGGCCCGGCCCCGGGAAGCCCGACGTTGGCCGTCTCGACGCCCAGGTCGTTCATCAGGTGCAGGATCTCGACCTTCACCTGTACGTCGGGGTCCCGGACGGACGGGCTCTGGAGCCCGTCCCGGAGCGTCTCGTCGTCCAGCATCGCGGCCCGGGGGCGACGGAAGCGGTAGGGCCCCGCCTCGGCCCAGTCGTGGACCAGCTTCTGCTCGTCGCGTCCGCCGCTCACGTCAGTTCACCTCCGCCTTGCCGAACTGGCGCGCCTTGCGGAGCAGCGCCTCCGCCCCGTCGGTGTCGCCCTCCATTCGCTTGAACCGGGCGAGGTGGTAGAGGCTGCTCACCTCCCCGACCCCCTCGTCGATGCTCCGGGCGAACTCGCGCTTCGCCTCATCGATGCGCCCCAGACGCTCGTAGATCACGCCGATGTGGTAGCGCGCCATCAGGTACTCGGGTGTGAGCGTCGTGCAGCGCTGGAAGTGCTCGAGGGCCTCGTCCAGGTCTCCCGCGTGGAAGCGTGCGATCGCGATCCGGTAGTGGGCGGCGTTGTAGTGCGGGTCGATCTCCAGACAACGCTGAAAGGCCTTGATGGCCTCCGGCATGTTCCCGCGGTGGTACCACGCCACCCCGAGGTGGTACGCGCAGAGCACGAAGTCGGGCTGCAAGTCCAGCGCGCACTGGTACCGCTCGATGGCGAGATCGAGCGTTCCCTGGTGGAAGTACATCTGTCCGAGAAGGTGGTTGGCCAGGGTGTTCTCGGGCTCGAGATCGACGACGCGCTCGAGTCCCTGGCGGGCCTCCCGATGCCTGCCGTCCCGCTCCTGCCCCAGCGCGAGCAGGATGCGCTCGTCCACCCAGGCATCGCGGAGGAACATCCCGCACTCCGCGCAGAACTTGTCGGTCTCCGCGGCCTCGCGGCCGCAACGCATGCACCTCACCGTGGTCATCTCCTGGAATGGGAGGCCTCACTGTAGCCGCGTGTCGTCACGAGTGCGATGCCCCCCAGGAAGGGCGTCGCCGCGGCCAGGAGGGGGAGCGAGAGCGCCTCGTCGAGCAGCACGACCCCGCCGAAGGCGGGCGGCGCCGGGGCCGAGGGCGGCGGGACGGCCGCTTGGGTCGTTGCCGGGCGGGGGAGGACGGCGTACCCGAGCACGGACCGGAGGCCCGAGGCGGTCGGTCCCGACGCGACCGCGAGGAGTACCCCGCGGCGCTCGTACGCACGTCACCCGCGGCCCCCGCGGTGGCGCCGCCCGTCACGACGGCGAGCCCCACGGGGGCCATCGCCACGCCGGCCCCCAACCGCCGGCGTGGCGCGGCCGATCCCCCCCCGCGCGCCCGGAGCACCCGCCACCAGCACGAACGCGCCCGAGGCGAGGAGGAGGCCGGTCGTCAGTCGCCGCCGGTCTCGCCGCTCTCGCCGGTCTCGCCGCTCTCGCCGCTCTCGTCGCTCTCGTCGTCGAAGTCGTTGCCGGGGCCGTGGCAGGAGGCGCAGGAGGGGGCGATCGCGGAGCCCTCGAGCTGGGCGCCGTGGCACTGGGTGCAGGTGTTGAGGTTCGTCTCGAGGTCGGGGTGGTGAAGCACGCCGTGCTCGCTGACCGTGTGGCTGGGGGGCGGGCCGCCACCGCCGGTCGGCGGCGGGGTGGTCGGGTCGGTGGGGGAGGTCCCGGGGCAGTCCGCCGTACGGAAGAAGGCGACCATGTCGAGCAGCACGGTGTCGGACAGCTGCGGGAACGCGCCCCCCGTGTGCGTCGTGTCCGCCGCCCGCACGTACGCGTCCAGGCGGTCGAAGGTCGTGCAGTGGAGGTCCGGACCGAAACCGCCGCTCGCGTCGGCCCCGTGACACCCCGCGCAGCCCAGGTCGGTCCACTCCGCCGGCGCTGCCGCCGGCTGGAAGGGCGTCGGTGTCGGGGGGCTGTTGGCCCCTTGTACGGCGCCGAAGTCCCCGGCCCCGCCACCGCACGCCAGGAGCGCCATGCCGACGCCCAGAGCGGCCACCGAGGCCAGGATCACGCTTCTCGCAGTCATGCTCGTCCTCCTTCGCTGCCGAGCCCTCATCCCTTGAGGCGGCACCTCGCCGTCTGATACGCAGGATTTCCAACCGGGAAGCAGTGGCATCCGAATCGCCGCTACCCTGTCGCCCATGTCCCGACGCCTGGCCGGTCTGCTCTTCGCGATCCTTGCCGGCTTCGGGGGTGCGGCCACCCGGGCCGACGACGCCGCGCTCCCCCTCGAGGCCCGCGTGAACCGCGCCATCGACCGGGCGGCGGCCGACCTGCTCGAGCGCCAGGCGGAGGACGGGTCCTGGCAGAAGGAGGACCCGGTCCATCCTCTCGGCCGGACCGGGCTCTGTGCCTTCGCGCTTCTCCACGCCGGCGTTCCCAGGGACCACCCGACCATCCGCCGCGCCCTCTCCTTCCTCGGTGTGTCCAAGGGGTACGCGAGCAACCTCGTGCCTCACAGCACCTATGAAGCCGGCTGCCTCGCCCTGTTCCTGAACGCGATGGGGAAGGGATACGGGGGGCCCGTCCGCACCATCTGCGAGTGGCTCGTCGCGAACTTCAATCCCGACGAGGGGCTATGGGGCTACCCCGACGGCATCCCCGATCTCTCGAACACGCAGTACGCCGTGCTGGCGTTGAGGGTCGGACAGCGACACGGACACGAGACACCGGACGGCATCTGGAAGCGCCTCCTCGATTCCGTTCTGCGGCTCCAGCACGAGGACGGCGCGGTGCGATACCGCGGCGGCGCGATGTACCGCGCCAGCATGACGCACGCCGGCCTGCTCGTGTGGAGATTCGCCCTCGATGCCCTCCGTACGAGGCGACCCTCCCGCCGTGTCCGTGAGGGCATGGAGGCCGCCGAGGACTGGCTCGAGAAGCACTACGACGTGGACAGACATCCCTACGGGAGGGGATGGACGCCGTCCCAGTACTACTACTACCTGTACGGCCTCGAGCGCTACGCCGTCTTCTTCCAGCGCAAGACCATCGCCGGCCACGACTGGTATCGGGAAGGGGCCGAAGCCCTCCTGGCCCGCCAGAAGAAGGACGGTTCGTGGGGGAACCTGGAGGACACGTGCTTCGCGATCCTGTTCCTCCGCCGGGCCACGCTCACCGAGCCCGACGAACACGAACTCGGCGCGGTGGCGAAGGAGGGGCCGGCCGCGGAGGGGAGCGATCCGCCCGAGCCGCCCCGCCCGTCGGAGGGGGTCCCCTGGCTCGTCCCGTGGCTGGTCGCCGGTCCGTTCCCCGGCACCAAGGAAGAGGATGATCACCTCTTCGTCGGGCACCTCGATCCGCGTCGCGTGCGCCCTCGCGAGGGAGCGCGGGCCGACACCAAGCGCTGGGAGCGCCTCGATGCGGGGCCCGACGGCCGGATCGAGCTCGGCAAGGCCCTGGGGGAGTTGCCGTGGGCGTCCTTCTACGCCGCGAGCTGGTTGCACGCCGCGTCCAACGTCGATGCCGTCCTCTGGTTCGCCTCCGACGACGGTCTGCGGGTCTGGCTCGACGGCGACGAGATCCTGTTCGGCCACCACCACGACTACTCGGGCGACGACTTCTACCGGGTGCCGGTCCACCTCCCCGAGGGCCCCCACGTCCTGCTCCTGCAGGTGGAGAACCTCGAGTACTCCGTCTACGCCCGCGTGCGCGTCTCCACGCCCGAGGGCAAGCCCCTCCCCTCGGTGACCTCGTCCCTCTCCAAGCGGCGCTGACCCCGCCGCCAACGCGGTTCGCCGCGCCCCCGCCGGTTTGCGAGAGGAGAGTAGGAGCGGGCCGAGGGCCCGAGGCCGAGCGAGGGGCCACGAACGGCGCAGCCGCCCGGGGTTTGGGAAGGGCTCGTCGCAGGGCAACGCCGCGTCGCGGTTCCGCCGGCGGCCGGTGCCCGGGATCCGATTCTTCCAGGTTCTCTCCGGGTTTCGGGAGACCAACCATGCGGATGGCCGTCGTGCACGCGGCGATCTACGTGAACGCCAAGGGAACGGTCTGGGCCGGCGCGCTGGAGGCCCTGCACGTGCTCGGCGAGGCCGGTTTCGCCGGCCCGCTCCCGGAGTCCGCCTCCCGCCTCGGTGGGGATCCCCTCTTCGATCGGGAGGAGCGGAGTCGGATCGTGGAGGAGACGTGCCCCCGGTTCGAGGACATCGACGACCGCATCGGCCGGGACGAGAGGATGACCGCGTACATCCGCGAGCATCCCGATGCGTTCCTGCTCGAAGTCCTCTTCGAGAGACCGACGCCGTAGCCCCCTGCTCCCGCCGAGACCACCGGACGGAAGTCTCGCATGCGCCTCGTCCTCGCCGAGCGGGACGGGAACTCGTGGCAGAATCTCCCCCATGTCCGGGCCGTTCTGTCTTACGCGACGTTCGCTCCTGGCCGGTGCCGCGGCGGCGGGGGTCGTCGCCGCTTCGCGTCGCGCGCTCGGCGCGGAGTCTCCCAAGGGCGGGGACGGCGGTACGCAGCCGATGACCGCCGCGTTCGTTGGCCACGGCTCGCCCATGACCGCACTCGACGCGACGCGTGGCCGCGAGTTGGCGGCGTGGGCGAAGGCGATGCCCACGCCCGACGCCGTCCTGTGCGTCTCCGCGCACTTCGAGAAGAGCCCCGTCACGATCGGCGCGACGACGCGCGTGCCGCTGTTCTACGACTTCCGAGGCTTCCCGCGGGCGCTCTACCAGGTCCGCTACCCCGCCCCCGGTGCGCCCGATCTCGCGCGCCGCGTGGCGGCGCGGCTCGCCTCGATCGCCGAGGTCCAACAGGACCCGAGGCGTGGACACGACCACGGAACCTGGGTGCCCCTGCGCTGGATGTACGCCAAGGCCGACGTTCCCGTGCTCTCGGTCTCGCTCCCCGGTCACGCCCCGAAGCAGCTCTTCCGCCTCGGGCGTGCCCTCCGTCCGCTGCGCGACGAGGGTGTCCTGATCCTGGGCAGCGGGATGATGACGCACAATTGGAGGGCCCGGATCGAACCCGGCGCGAAGCCCCCCTCCTGGTCCACCGAGTTCGACGCCTGGGCACGTCGCGCCCTCGACACGAACGACGTCGATGCCCTGCTCGACTGGCAGAAGAAGGCGCCGGCCGCCCGCACGAACCATCCGACAGTGGAACACTTCGTGCCCCTGCTCATCGCCCTCGGTGCCCGCCGTGACGGCGACCCCGCCACGTACCCCATCACGGGCTACTCCGGTACGATGTCCCGCCGTTGCGTGCAATTCGGGTAGCGCCCCGATGGATCCCCCGAGCCGACGGGATCCTCCCGTCGCGACTCGCGCGCGAGGACTCCACGGGGGGCATCGCGAGGAGCGGGGACGCGTGCGGTCGCGCCCTGCCGTGGACGGCGAAAGCAACTCGAAGACGACCCGCGGGATCCCTACGTCGTGGCCGTCCTCCTCGGGGAGCGCGTCGAGGACGCACACGTCCGGCTGGAGCACGTCGTGATCGGCGATGACCACGTCGGTTGGGGAGACGACCACGCGGCGCCGCCCGAGAGCCGACACCGGCACCCCACGGAGCGCCTCGACGAGATCCTGGAGCCGATGGGTGGGGGAGGGCTCGCGGACGAGCCGGCCGTCGAGGAACCGGGCCGGGAAGCCCTCCGGGAGGGCCTTCCCCTCGCGTAGGGTGAACCGTCTCCCCCTGACCTTCCTGGAAGCATGTCGCGTGGAAGTCGCCGCCGGTTTCGCCGCTTCGGGACGGAGGAGTCCGGAGCGTCGCCGCGCGCGAGTCGGCCGTACGGAGGAAACCGATGGCGTTCCAGCGGGTCTTCAGCGAGGCGTCCTGGGAGGCGGAGGTCGGCTACTGCCGCGCGCTCCGCGCCGGAGATCGGATCTTCGTGACGGGGACCGCGCCGGTGGCGAAGGGCGGCGGCGTCGAGGCGCCGGGCGATGGCTACCGGCAGGCGCGGCGGTGCCTGGAGATCGTGCAGGAAGCGCTGGCGTCGTTCGGGGTGGGGGTCGACCGCGTCGTGCGGACGCGCATGTACGTCACGGACATCGGGCGATGGAAGGAGTACGCGCGGGCGCACCGGGAGGTCTTCGAAGCCCATCCCCCCGCCACGACCCTGGTCGAGGTCCGGCGCCTCATCCACCCCGACATGCTGATCGAGATCGAAGTCGACGCCGTGGCCTGACGGGTCGTCTCCAGCCGGATGGCGGGCCCCGGGGCGACCTGGAGGGTACCCGCCGCTCTCTCGCGCCGCCCTTCACGTTGGATTCACGTCGGGATCGTAGAATCCGCGGCCGTTCGCCTCTCACCAGGTCCCCGGTCGAAGGCCGGCAGAGGAGACCAACGATGCTCCGGATCCCCGTTCGCTCTCTCACGGTCCTTCTCCTCCTCTTCCCCCTGATCGTCCTGCTCGTCCCGACGCCGCGTGCGACCGCGGGAGACGACGACGAAGGGCACACAACCCTGCGAGGGATCCAGAGCCTGCTCGACAAGGCAACCGTGCCCCTCGCGAAGGCCGTGACGGCGGCCGAGACCCGTGCCAGGGGACGTGCGGTCCGTGCGTCGATCGACACCGAGGACGGGAAGCCGGCCTACGAGGTTCTCGTGCTCGTGGAAGGACCGCCCCTCCGCCTCGTCGAGGTCGTGGTGGACGCCTCCTCCGGAGAGGTGTTGGAGACCGACGTGGAGGCGACGGAGGGCGAGGCGGAGGCTCGCGACGACGGCGCCGGCGCGGAGGAGTCGAAGGGAGAGGAGCGCGAGGAGAGGGAAGGAGAGGAGGAGGACGAGGGGGACGAGGCGCACGAAGGGACGTCGCACGGCCACCCGAGCGCGGAGTCGCAGGCCTTCACCGATCACTTCCGGCTCGATCCCGCGGACCTGGCGACCACGGGGCGCAATCCCTACTTCGTTCTCGAGCCCGGGTACCGCCTCGTGTTGGAGAAGCGCGGGGAGCACGTCGAGCGGCTCGTCGTCACGGTGCTGGACGAGGTGAAGGAGGTCGCAGGCATCCAGACCCGTGTCGTCGAGGAACGGGAGACCCTCGACGGCACGGAGACGGAGGTCTCGCGGAACTACGTGGCCATTTCGAAACGTACGAACGACGTCTACTACTTCGGCGAAGAGGAAGGCGGCGGTTGGGAGGCCGGCCGCGAGGGCGCGCGCCCCGGGCTGCTGATGTCGGGCACGCCTCTCCTCGGCGCGCGCTACATGATGGAGATCGCGCCGGGCCGGGCCATGGACCAGGCACGGATCGTCGGACTCGGAGAGCGGTTCGAGACGCCCGCCGGGACGCTCGAGGACTGCTTGCGGGTCGAGGAGACCTCGCCCCTCGAGCCCGGAACCCGCGAAACCAAGATCTACGCTCCGGGCATCGGGATCGTGTACGACGGCGGCCTCCGGCTCGTCGAGCACGGCAAGCGCTGATCCAACGGGAGCGTCGCGCATGCGTGTGCTCCTCGTCGAGGACGAATCCGATCTGGCCGAAGTGGTCAAGCGGACGCTCGAGGAAGAGGGGCACGCGTGCGACTGGTCACCCGAGGGAGTGGACGCGCTCCATCAGGCGCGCAGCGTTCCGTACGACGCGATCGTGCTGGACCTGATGTTGCCGGGCATCGATGGTTGGACCATCCTCTCGAGGATCCGCGACGAGGGCATCGACATGCCCGTCTTGATCCTCACCGCGCGCGATGCCCTTCCCGACCGCGTTCGAGGACTCGACCTCGGAGCCGACGACTACCTCACGAAGCCGTTCTCCTTGGACGAGTTGCTCGCCCGTCTCCGTGCCCTGCACCGCCGAGCAGCCGCCAAGCCGAGTCCGCTCCTCGACCTCGGCAGCGTGTGTCTCGATACATCGGCGCGGACCGTGCGAAGGGAAGGACGGGAGGTCCCCCTCACGCCGAAGGAGTACGCGCTGCTCGAGCTCCTCGCCCTTCGGCGCGGGGCCCTCGTTTCGCGCCGTGCGATCTACGACCACATCTACGACGATGAGACCGAGACGGTCTCCAACGTCGTCGACGTCTACGTCGCGAACCTCCGCCGGAAGCTCGGCCGCGACCTGATCCGCACGCGCCGGGGCGAGGGGTACATCATTCCGTGAAGCGCTCGCTCGGGAAGACACTCCTGACCTGGTACGCGGGCATTCTGCTCGTGGTCATCGGGAGCTTCGCCGGCGTCTTGTTCCGCCGCCAATGGACCGCCCGGATGGGGGCCGTCGGGGACGACGTGCGCACGCGGGCCCTCGCCACGGCGGCGGCGGTCGAGTGGGAGGACGACGAGGGCTTCGAACTGGATCTGAAGGGCGGATTCGGCGCCGACTTCACGCACGCCGGGCCGGACGCCCTCTACCTCGCCGTCTGGGCACCCGACGGCACCCTGCTCCGCAAGAGTCCCGCGGCGCCGCGCGGCCTTCGGCCGGACCCGCAGGGCGCGAGGAGCCCCGACGGACGCCTCGAGTATTCGGTGGGCGGGCCGGGCGGCACCCGATTGGTCGTCGGTCGGGGAACCGGTCGCGAGACGCACGAGCTCTTCGAGTTCGGGGCCGCCCTGCTCGGCACGGCGCTCGGCGCGATTGCGCTCGCCCTGGTCGGCGGGTGGGTCCTGGTGGGGCGGCTCCTTCGACCGATCGAGCGGATGAGCCGGACCGCCGCGGGAATCTCGGCCGCGAATCCTTCGCAGCGCATCGACCTGGGGGAGACCGAGAGCGAGCTCGGCCGTCTCGCCGGCACCCTCAACGAAGCCTTCGATCGGCTCGAGGCCGCCGTCGAGCGACAAGTCCGATTCACGGCCGACGCGTCCCACGAGCTCCGGACGCCACTTGCCGTGATCCGCGCCACGGCCGAGTGGGCCCGCCGCGCGCCGCGCAGCAAAGCGGAGTACGAGGAGGCCCTGGCCACCTGCGAGCGAACGGCCGGGCGACTGGGCGTGCTCGTGGAGCGGCTCCTCGCCCTGGCGCGGGCGGACGCGAGGACCATCCCGCTCGCTCGCGAACCGGTAGCGCTGGAGGAGATCGCGCGGGACGTCGCCGCGGACCTCGGGTCGCTCCTTCAGGAGCGGGGCGTGTCCCTCTCTCTGGACCTCTCTCCGGCACCGGTCCGAGGGGACGAAGAGCAGTTGCATACCCTGGTGGAGGGGCTCCTCTCCAACGCCGTCCTGCACGGCGGGCGGGACGGTCGAGTGACGATGGCCACGCAGACCGGGGACGGTGAGGCGTGCCTGGTCGTCACCGACACGGGTCCGGGGATTCCGCAGGAGGACCTCGAACGCGTCTTCGTGCGATTCCTGCGCCTTGACGCCGCCCGCAGTCGCACGACCGGCGGGAGCGGACTCGGCCTTGCGATCGCACGCCAGATCGCCGAAGCCCACGGCGGGACCCTGACCGCCGAGTCCCCATCCCGAGGCGGCGCCACGTTCACGCTACGCCTGCCGCAGGATGCGAAGCAGCCGGCGGGGGGGACGCCCGACACCCCGGTGTGCGGCGCCCCCCCATCCAGGCAGGACTCCCGCCCATGAACCGTGGCTTGGAGACGAACGAGATGAGCATGTCCCGCCTTCTCCCCGGCCTCGCCGTCCTGCTGCTCGCCGCGCTGGGGGCGTGCACCACGCACCGGCCCGTTGCGCTGAACGACGTCGCGGTGGACCAGGCGCTCGCGCTTCCGGCGGACGACGTGCTGAGGGTCCGGTCGCAGTCGCTTCGTCACCCCATCCTGAAACCGGTGCCGGTCGACCTCTCCGACGGACTCTCTCCGGAGGAGGCGGGTGTCCTCGCCGTCCTGCTGAACCCGTCGCTGAGATCGCAGCGCGACCGCCGCGCCCTCGCCGACGCCCAGTTGCTGCAGGCCGGGCTCCTGCCGGATCCGCAGCTCTCCGTCGGCCTCGACGTCCCGTCGTTCGGGACCACGTCGGGCGAGATCACGGGGTTCGGCATCGGCATCGACCAGGACCTGCGCGACCTGATCACCCGGGGGTCCCGGCGGGCCGGCGCGGCCGCGAACTGCCGGTCCGTAGACCTGTCCGTCGCCTGGGCGGAGTGGGGGGCCGCCAACGCGGCAAAGGTCGCCGTCTACCGCCTGGCCGGGACCGAGGCCGCGCTCGGGGTGGCGACGAGGGTGAAGAAGGAGCGCGACGACAACCTCGACGTCGTGACGAAGGCGGTCGCGGCCGGGCAACTGACCGAGCTCGACCTCGCCGCGGCGCAGGCCTCGGACCGCGACGCCGAGGCGCACCGCCTCGACCTCCTGCGACAGTCGCGCGAGGAACGCGTGGCGCTGAATCGCGCCCTCGGCCTTCCGCCGGACCGGCGGATCGAGATCCCGAAGGACATCCTGCCCGAGAGCGTCGATCCCCCTTCGGAGGGCGCACTCTTCGCGAATCTGCCCGCCCGGCGGCTCGACCTCGTGGCGCTCCGGCTCGGCTACCGGAGCCAGGAACAGGCGGTCCGGACCGCCATCCTCGAGCAGTTTCCCTCGTTCTCGATCGGCGGCAACGCGGCCAGGGACACCGGCAACGTGGGAACGCTCGGCCTGGGGTTCTCGATAGGCATCCCGCTCTTCGACCGTAACCGGGGCGCCATCGCCGGCGCGCGGGCGACACGCCGGCAACTCTTCGACGAGTACGTGGACCGGGTCCACCAGGCGCGGTGCGACGTGGCGGCGTCTCTCGCCACGATCCGGTCCCTGAACGAGCAGATCGCGGCAGCGAAGGCGGCGTTGCCCGAGCTCCAGACGCTCGTCGAAACCTACCGGACGGCGGTGGAGAGTGGCCAGGCCGACGTCCTCTCCTACTACCAGGCGCTCGCGGAGCTCGCTTCGCGACAGACCGACGTGCTGGGTTTCGAGGAATCGCTCGCCGAAGAACGAACGACCCTCGAGCTGGCGACCGGGCTCTATGACCTGGACGTGGCGGCGGAAGGGAAGGTGAGCCCGTGAGCGGGTCGGGCGGGACGGGAACTCTCGTCTGGGTCGTGCTGGCTCTCGCGGCCGGCGCCGGGCTCGGCTGGTGGTACGGGTCGCGCCGCGCACCCGAGGCCCCCGTGGCGTCCGGCGTCCGCGCTCCGGAGGGACCGCCGGTGGCTCGGGTCAAGGTCGAACGGCTCGCGAAACGGACCCTCCAGGAGACCCTCGTCGCCTACGGTCCCGTCGTCGCCGCCCCCGGCGCGTCGGAAACCTACAGCGTGCCCTTCGAGAGCCGGGTGAAGCAAGTCCTCGTCGCCGAGGGGCAGACCGTGGCGGGAGACGAGGCGCTGATCCGGTTGGAGCCCAGCGTGGGCGCCTCCTTGGAGCTCGAACAGGCGAAGCGGGCCCTGAGCTCGGCCAAGAGCCAGCGCGACCTCGTGAGGCAACGGGTCCAGATGAAGCTTGCCACGCAACAGGACCTCCTGGGCGTCGAGCAGTCCCTGAAGGAGGCGGAGACCCGGCTCGCGAGTTTGGAGAACCGGGGGATCGACGGCGCGCGCGTCTTGAAGGCGGGCGCGACCGGCGTGGTCGGGAGGATCGCGGTCGAGCCCGGGCAGATCGTCGCCGCTGGTGACCTTCTCCTCACCACGATCGGCGAGGACCGGATATCCGTTCAACTCGGCATCGAGAGCGAGGACGTCGGGCGTCTCCCCCCCGCGAAGACGTGCGGCTCGAGCCGGTGGGCGGGCCGGCCGGCACGATCTACTCGGGGACCATCGATCTGATCACCCGCCGCGTGAATCCGAACACGCGCCTCGTGGACGTCTACGTGGCACCCGCGAAGGGGGTTCGCCTCCTCCTCGGCGAGTGGATGCGGGCCGAGATCGTGATCGCCGCGAAGGAAGTGCTCGCCGTGCCCCTCGATGCGGTGCTCCCCGAAGAGGGAGAGCCGGTTCTCTACACGGTCGAGAAGGGGAAGGCGGTCCGGCACGCCGTCGACGTCGGGCTCAGGAACGACGCGTGGGTCGAGGTTCGGGCGGACGATTTGGCCGAAGGAGCCTCCGTCGTCGTCTCCGGCAACGCGGAGCTGGAGGACGGGATGTCGGTAGGGGTCGGGGCGGGCCGATGAACTTCACCGCCTGGATGCAGTCCCACCGGCGGTCGATCCTGTTCCTCCTGTCGGTCTTCGGTATCGCCGGAGCGGCCACGAGCCTCGGGCTTCCCGTCGGGCTCTTCCCACACGTCGACTACCCCCGCGTCGTCGTCGGGCTCGACGCGGGCGACCGTCCCGCCGAGCGGATGACCGTCGAGGTGACCCGTCCGGTCGAGGAAGCGGTCCGGTCCGTGCCCGGCGTGAAGAGCGTGCGGTCCACGACGAGCCGGGGAAGCGCGGACGTGTCGATCAACTTCGACTGGGGCCGCAACATGGTCGAGGGGATGCTCGAGGTCCAGTCGGCGATCGCCCAGGCCAAGGACCAGCTTCCGGCGAATCTGAGCTTCGACGTCCGCCGCATGGACCCGACCGTCTTCCCCGTCCTCGGCTACAGCCTGACCTCGGACCATCGATCGCTGACGGAGCTCCACGACCTGGCGCTCTACCAGATCAGGCCCGTGCTCTCGACGGTGGCGGGCGTGGCGAAGGTCGAGGTCCAGGGCGGCGCCGTGGAGGAGTACCGGGTCACGGTGGATCCATCGCGCCTGATGGCCTTCGGGCTCACCCTGTCCGAGGTGGCCGACGCCCTTTCCGCCGCGAACGTCCTCACCGCGGTGGGGAGGACCGAGGAGCAGGACAAGCTCTACCTGATCCTCTCCGACACCCAGTTCAAGGGTTTCGACGAGATCGCCCAAACCGTCCTCCGGTCGGGGCCGAATGGTCTCGTGCTCCTGTCGGACGTCGCGCAGGTCGCCCACGGCGCCGCGCCACAGTGGACCCGCGTGACGGCGGACGGCCAGGACGCGGTCCTCTTCCAGGTCTACCAGCAACCGGGCGGCAATACGGTTCAGATCGCGAAGGACGGGCGGGCGAAGCTCGCGGAACTCGGGAAGCGCCTGCCCCCCGACATCCATCTCGCGAATTGGTACGACCAGAGCGATCTCATCGTCAAGTCCGCGACGGCCACTCGGGACGCCGTGCTGATCGGCGTCGTGCTCGCCGCCCTGATTCTCCTGCTCTTTCTCCGGAACCTCCGCGTCACCCTCATCGCGGCCGTCACGGTGCCGATGGTGCTCGCCGCGACGATCCTGCTCCTCGGCCTCCTCGGCATGAGCTTCAACATCATGACGCTCGGCGGGATGGCAGCGGCCGTCGGGCTCATCATCGACGACGCCATCGTCATGATCGAGCACGTGATTCGGCGCGTGCGCGAGGGCGGATCCGGGGACCACCAGGAGCGCGCGATGAGGGCGGCGAGGGAGTTCACGCGTCCGCTCGTCGGTTCGTCCGCCTCCACGATCGTGATCTTCACCCCGCTCGCCTTCCTCACCGGCGTCACCGGCGCCTTCTTCAAGGCGCTCTCGCTGACGATGGCCGCCGCCTTGGGGATCTCCTTCCTCGTCGCGTGGCTCGCGGTCCCCCTCTTGGCGCTCCACTTCCTCCGAGCCCGGGACACGGAACAGGAGGAGGGCGGCTTCGTGACACGCCTCTTTCACGGGCTCTACGGAAGGACCCTGGGGTTTTTCCTCCCCCGTCCGTGGCCCTGGGTGCTCCTGCTCCTGGTCGCGGTTCCCCTGCTCGTCGCGGGGTACGTCTCCTTCAGGGCCGTAGGCTCCGGCTTCCTGCCGCCCATGGACGAGGGCGGGTTCATCCTCGACTACCGGGCGGCTCCGGGGCAGAGCCTGGCCGAAACGGACCGCCTCCTCCGCGAGGTGGAGGGCATTCTCGAGAGCACACCGGAGGTCGAGACCTACTCGCGGCGGACCGGACTCCAACTCGGAGGCGGCGTGACGGAGGCGAACGAGGGGGACTTCTTCGTCAAGCTGGTACCGCTGCCGAGACGGGGTATCGACACGGTGATGGACGAGGTCCGTACCCGCGTCGAGCACGACGTGCCCGGCCTCGACATCGAGCTCCTCCAACTCATGGAGGACCTGATTGGAGACCTGACCGCCGTCCCTCAGCCGATCGAGGTCGAGCTCTTTTCCGACGACCAGAAGACCCTCATGACCCTCGCGCCGAAGGTGGCGGAGGCCGTCTCCGCGGTCGACGGCGTGGTCGACGTCAACGACGGGATCATCCTGGCCGGGGACGCGCTCGACGTGGAGGTGGACCGGCAGAAGGCGGCCCTCGAAGGCGTGTCATCGGAGACCGTCACCTCGATCCTCGCCGACCTGCTCTCCGGGGTCGTGACGACCTCGGTGCAGAAGGGGCCGAAGATGGTCGACCTCCGGGTCTGGATACCCGCCGAGAAACGGACGACGACCCGCCAGATCGAGGCCCTCGGGCTGAGAGCTTCCGACGGCCACGCCTTCCCCCTCTCGAGGATCGCGAGGATCTCGATCGTCACCGGCCAGCCCCAGATCACGCGCGACGACCTGAAGCGAATGACCGCCGTGACGGGGCGGATCAGCGGCCGGGACATGGGCTCGACGCTGAAGGACGTCATCGCCGTCCTCGACCAGCCGGGGCTCCTGCCCGAGAACGTCTACTACCGTCTCGGCGGCCTGTACCGAGAGCAGCAGAAGGCGTTCAAGGGACTGCTCATCGTGTTCGGGGCCGCGGTAGCGCTCGTCTTCCTCCTCCTCCTCTTCCTGTACGAGCGGTTCCGCGTAGCGATCGCGATGATGGTGACCACCCTTCTGGCCGTCGCAGCGGTGTTCATCGGACTCTGGCTCACCGGGACGGAGCTGAACATCACCGCCATGATGGGGATGACCATGGTCATCGGCATCGTGACCGAAGTGTCGATCTTCTACTACTCCGAGTTCGTCGATCTGGGCGGGGGGGTGCCCTGGGTCGATCGCCTGATCGCGGCGGGACGGAACCGGATGCGACCCATCGCGATGACCACCTTCGCGGCGATCCTCGCCCTCCTCCCGCTGGCGCTCGGAATCGGGGAGGGGGCGGCGATGCTGAAGCCGCTCGCCATCGCCATCATCTCCGGTCTCGTCGTTCAGCTCCCCCTCGTCCTCACGGTGCTGCCCGCGCTTCTCGCGGCCACCGGTTCGGGGCGTCGGTAGCGCTCCGGGGACACGGGCGGCCAGCCCAATGTCCGGCTCCCTTCAGGCCCGGCCCAGGAAGTCGCCCGTGCGGGTGTCCACCTTCAGGCGGTCGCCCTCGCTGATGTGCTCGGGGACCTGCACGACGAGACCGGTCTCCAGGGTCGCCGGCTTCGTGCGGGCGGCGGCCGTCGCGCCCTTGATCGAGGGCGCGGTCTCGACGACGCGGAGCGCGACCTGGTTGGGAAGCTCCAGCCCGAAGATGCGTTCTCCCGTCACCAGGGCGTGGAGATCCTCCTGGTCGTCCACCAGGAACTTCGACTCCCACTCGAGATCCGACTTCTCGAGCGTGAATTGCTCGTACGTCGCCGTTTCCATGAAGTGATACGTGCCCTGCTGCTCGTAGAGGAGCTGGCAGGGGCGGCGCTCGAAGTCGGCTTCGGCGAACGTCTCGGACCCTCGGAACGAGACGTCGGTCTTCTGGCGCGTCACGAGGTTGCGAAGGCGCACCCTGGTGACCGTCGCCGCCCCGCGCGCCGTGGGGGCGGAGACCTTGACCGTCTCGACCACGTGCGGGGCGTCCTCGTACTGGATGAGGATGCCCTTCTTGAGATCGCTCGTCGTGTACATGCCGGCACGATGCCACGGCCGAGGAGCCCTCGCCAATCGGATTCCGTGGGCGCGGTCGTGCCTCGCCTCAGCCCGCCAGCTTGCTCAGGGCGAAGGAGACGAGGAACCCCGCGGCGGTGATCAGGCCCGCCATGTCGTGGGCCACCTCGAAGGCCTCGGGAATCATGGTGTCCGCGAGCATGGCGAGGATGGCGCCGGCCGCTCCCGCCGTCAGGGCGGCGACGACGCCGGGGCCGTAGGGGTCGACGATGGCGTAGCCGGCCAGCGACGCCAGGCCGCTGGCCACGGCGATGCCGCCCCAAACGCCGAAGACGTAGCGGGCCGATCGCCCGGCGTGCTTCATGCCGGCGGCGCTGCTGAGTCCCTCGGGGAGGTTGGAGAGGAAGATCGCGGTGACGGCGACGAAGCTGACCACGCCCCCCTTCAGCAGGGAGAGCCCGATCACGATCGATTCGGGGATCCCGTCGAGGAGGGCGCCCACGGCGATCGCCCTCCCGCTCCCCGACGCCTCGCTCTCGCTCGGTTGAGGGGGCCCTCCGCTGCGGCCGCTGCGCTTGCGGTGCTTCGCTCCCGCCCGGGAGAGCGCCAGGTTCACACCGGTGTACACGAGGGCGCCGGCGAAGAACCCGAGCGACGTGGCGTCGAGGCCGCCTCGCCGGTAGGCATCGTCCATCAGCTCGAAGCAGAGCGCGCTCACGAGGACGCCGCTCCCGAACGCCATGATCCCCGCGATCACCCGCGTCGGCACCCGGACGAACCACGCGATCCCCGCCCCGAGAACCAGCGCGGATCCCGACAGAAGCCCCCATCCCAACGCGGCCGACCAGACGGGCATGACGAACCCCTCCTTCCGGGACGAGCACGGTCCGCATCCACTGTAGGGTGCCGGCGAGGTCGCGCTTCCGTCGCCGCGTTCGGGACGCTACGCTGCGCGACCCCGCGAGCCGTGCTCGATGAGGGGCGATCGCCGCGGGACGTCGAGTGGGAGGAGGACCATGGGATCGGAGCGTCGCATCTCCGAGGACGCCGTCCGGAAGGCCACGGGAAAGGGCTGGTCGGAGTGGCTCTCCATCCTCGACGCCTTCGGCGGGCGCGAGCGGAGCCACGCGGAGATGGCCCGGTACCTGAAGCAACGACGCGGCGCGTCGGCCTGGTGGTCCCAGGCGATCACGGTCCGCTACGAGTTGGAGCGCGGCCTGCGAAAGGAGGGGCAGAAGGGCAAGACGTTCGACGTGTCCGTCAGTCGGACCATCCGCGCGTCGGCGGAGCAGGCCTTCGACGCCTGGACGAGCGCGAAGGCCTGGAACGCATGGTTCACGCGCGGGGCCCGCGTCAACGCGAAGTCAGGCGGACGGTACTCGAACGCGGATGGCGACCGCGGCGAGTTCCTGCGGGTGGACCGCCCGCGGCGGATCGCCTTCACCTGGGAGAACGAGACGCACTGCCCGGGAACGCGCGTCCAGGTCGACGTCCTGAAGAAGGCGAAGGACAAGGTCCAGGTGGTCCTCACGCACTCGAAGCTCGCAACGCCGCGGGACCGCCAGGAGATGCGCGGTGGCTGGAGCTGGGCGCTGGACTCGCTTCGAAGCTGGCTGGAGACGGGCAGGGCCATCCCCTCCGAGGAGTGGGAGCCGTCGTAGTCCCCGCGCGCGCGCTCAGCGTTCCTCGTCGTCCTTCACCAGGGCCAGTTGCTCGAGCCCCTTGCCCGGCACGAATCGGCGGAGTCGGTACTCGCCGGCGATCGGCTCCTCACCGATCACGAGCGAACCGTCTGTGCTCCGGGCGAACGACCAGGGGTGGGCGAGACCCGTGACGACCGCCGAGACCGCGTGGTCCGGATCCACGCGAACGAGCCGTCCACCATCCGTGTCGAGGACGAGAAGATCCCCCCCGGGTTCGGCGACCACGGTCCACGCCGTGCCGAGCCCCTTGGGGACGATCGCCTTCGGCCTCCCCTTCCCGTCCAGCGCGAAGAGCCGCTCGCCCTGGGTGAGGTAGACGGTGCCGTCTGGTCCCACGGCGAGGCAGGACCCGTAGAGGGGGAGGTAGTCCTCGTCGCCCTTCCGGGCGTCGTAGAGTTCGCGGACGGTGTGGTCCTTCTCGATCCGCACGATGCGGTAGTGCGGCACGGGTCGATCATCACCCTGCCGCCGCTCGTCCGCCGAGAGGACGAGGTGGAGGCGGCTCTGGGGACCGAACGCGATGTTCAGCCAGTTCCCGGACGGTAGGGGCGTGCCCATCGGAACGGGGGCGTAGGCTTCGGCGGTCCCGCCGGCGCCGATGCGCCACATCTTCGGCGCGTACGTCGCCGCGACGTACAGCGCGCCGTCCGGCCCCCGGACGATCGCGTGGGGAACCTGCTCCGGCGACGGCGTCGAGAGGTCGGCGACCACAGACCACGTGCCGTCCGGCATCACCCGGACGACGCGCTTCCTGGGCCATTCGAGGAAGACGGCACCCCCGTCGTCGGTGGCCACCATCCCGTAGGGCCAGTGGGCGAAGGCCGTGCCGGCCGCGAGGACGAGGACGAGAGGGAGCAGCAGCGCGCGCATGCGCGCGAGTGTAGGGCCGCCCCCTTGGTCGCGCGGGCGCTCTCGCTCACGCCCCCGGGCGGACGGTCGTCCGCTCTTCGAGCATGCGCAGGATCCGCATGCGCTGCGCGCCCGCGCGGACGCCGAAGACCGCGCCGCCGATGCCCACGATCGTCCCGCCGACGCCACCCGCGACGCCGAGGAAGGCCGGACTCGGGATCCAGGCCACGGCCGCGGCGAGGCCGGCGAACAGGGCGGTCATGGCGATCTCCAGCGTGACGAACGCCTTGACCCTGGAGCGCCGAAGGCTGTCGTACGCGGCCGCGATCTCGGGGGAACCGGCTTCGTCCATCGGCTCCGCTTCGTCGCCGAGGTGGCGCAGGAGGAGCGGGGTCGTCACGACGGGGAAGAGGGCTCCGGCCAGCAGGCAGAGCGGCAGGATCCAGCTTGCCGCGCTTCGAGGCAGGCCGTGCGTCGCCCATCGCGCGGCGACGGCGGACACGCCGAGACCGAGGAAGGTCCAGGCCGGCACGTGCCAGGCCAGCGGGACGACGACGTGCCGAGGGGCGAGGCGGGCCGCGCGCGAGGGCCCGGGCGGGTGCGCGCGCGCCGACTCGGGACGCAGCGCCTGGAAGAGGGGCATGGCGAACGCGAACCACAGGGGGAAGAACAGCGCCCAGAGGCCGCGATCCGCCCATTCCCGGCGGAGCCACAGCACGAGGACGCCGAAGACGACGAGCGCCGTCCCCGTCGCCAGCCACAAACGGACCCTGCGCCTGCGGATGAGCGCGCGGTCCAGGTCGTCGCGCCGCGGTCGCACGAAGAGCATGAATACGAGCGGGAACAGCAGCATCCCGAGCGTGAAGAGGACCTGGAAGAGTCTCATGCACCGACCTCCCGCGCCACCGGGGCGAGCCTTCCCGTCTCCGCCTCGACGATCCGCTTCGTCTCGCGCGGCGAGAAGCCCGCGAGCTTGGCGTCCACCAGCGCTCGCCGGATCCCCTCCTCGATGCGCGCGCGGGCCTCCGCCTTCGACTCGGCCCGCCGTTCGCGCGCGGCGACGACCCGTGTGCCCTTGCCCCGGCTGGTCCGAACGAGCCCCTGCGTCTCCAACTCGCGGTACGCCCGCGCGACCGTGTTCCAGTTGATCCCGAGATCCGCCGCGAGCTGGCGTACGCTCGGCAGTTCGTCTCCCGGCGCGATCTCACCCGCCGCGAGCGCGCGTCGCACGCCCCGGACCACCTGGTCCGCGAGCGGTACCGACGAGTCGAGTCGAACGACCAACACGGTCGCAAAGTATCACACCCTGATACACATGTCTAGTCGTACGGTGTCAGGACAAGAACGCACGCTTTCTCCCGGCCTCCCTCGGAATGGCCCTTTCCTCCCCCCGGCGCCCCCGGGGAACCGTGCGACGGACCTCCGCCGAGAGGGGGTGTCGCCGCCGCGCGAGGCGGGATCTCCCCGGGTCTCCTTCGATCCATGCCGACGGCGTGCCGGCGGCGTTTCCAGTCCCATGGAGACGGCGACGACCGGATGGCCGCGGTGCGCGCTCGCTCCCGGCGTGCTGGTCGCCGTCCTGCTGCTCGGTGCTTGCCGCGCCTCCCTGCCCGCGCCGGTCGAGGGAGCGCCGACGTCTCCCGGCCCGGAGGAAGCAGGGCCCGTGCCCCTCGCGGCGCCCGGGGACGGCGCCGCACCGGGGAACGCGGACGGTCCCGGCGGCTTCGTGCCTCGCGGGAGCGCCCGGAACTTCTACGCCGGAGCCGGCGGTCGGCTCTGGTACTACATGAACAACTACTACTGGGCGCCAGCGAGCGCGCCGCTCGACGACCTCTGGATCAAGGCCGTCGTGGTGGAGACCTTCACGGACCTCCGCCGATGGCCCGACGGCCTCGAGGTCCCGCCGCCCGCGCCGAAGATCACGAACGAATACTGGCGGGTCGGGCCGGGTCGCCGAAGCGTCCGCCTCGACAACCACAAGGACTACTGCCTGCTCTCCGACCGGTACACCGCGGGCGCGATCACGGTCCAGGTCACCCTGACGCTCGGCCACCTCCGGGTGCGGGACGACCACGAACGGTGGGGGGGCCCGAAGGAGGCCTACGTCCTCGAGTCCCGCAACTACGCCGACCGGGACGGCATCGGCGCCGACCACGCCCACTTCGAGCCCCTGCGGGGAGAGCCCGTGACCGTCTGGGGGTACCGCGTCCCGTGGTCCGTGCATCCCCAGCGCCTGACGCGGAGCAGCTGGCAGGACCTGGAGCTCCCCGACTGGAGCCTCCTCGAACGCCGCGCCCCGCCGAACGCTCCCGCGCGCCCCGTCACGCCGGACACGGGGCCGAGCGACGCCTCGTCGCGTCCCGGCGGGTAGGGCGGTCCTTCCTCCCTCGCTTCGATGCCGTTGCGGGGCGGCGATCGACCCTCCCCCGGGCCGGCCGGGGGCACGGATTCGGCGGACTCCCGGAATTGGCGGAACGCGGAGGCTCCGTCGCCGGTCCTCTGGGTGGCGATGCACGCGAACCGCAACGGTGCCGATCTCCGCAGCGACCTGGCCGCCAGGGCCGTGGCGGGGGACCGCACCGCGCTCGAAGCGCTGCTCGAGGAGAGCGCGGGCGTGGCCCACGCCCTCGCGCGATCCCGGCTCGGCGACAACCACCTCGCCGAGGAGGCGGCCGTCGATGCGCTGGCCCGCGTGGCCAGGGGCATCGGGCGGCTGAAGGACCCGACGGCCTACCCCCGGTGGATGGGCCGCATCACGCGGCGCTGCGTCGCGGACGCGGTGCGGCAAAGGCCCGCGCCCGCCACGCCCGTGGCGGATCCGGTCGCTCCGGGGCCGGATCCCGTCGAGCGTCTCGTGTCCACCGAGCGCGCCGGGGCCCTCCGCGGTGCGGTGGCGGCCCTGCCGGACGCCCTCCGCGCGGTCGTGCTCCTCCACTACGCCGAGGGGCTGTCCTATCGCGAGATCGCGAGCGTGCTGGGCGTCGGTCTGGGCACCGTGGCCCGCCGCGTGGAGCGGGCGCTCGGCGCGTTGCGTCGCCGGTTGGGAGAGAAGCCATGAACGACCCCCGCGACCCGTTGGCCGAAGACCTGCGCCGCACCCTCGCGGTCGGTTCCCCCGATGCCGAGCGCCGCCGGCGGATGGCCGGGGCGGCCCTGGAGCGGGCCGACGAAGCGGAGCCCGACGTCCCCGGCGCGCGTCGAGGCTGGTTCGCCGCCGTGGCCCTCGCCGCCGCGATGGTCGCGGCGCTGTTCGTCCTCGCTCCACGAGAGCCGCGTCGGCCCGGCAAGGCCGCGGGCGGGTCGCCCGCCGGCGCGGCGAAGGTGGAGGAGCAGCGCGCGGAGAACGAGGCCTTCCTCGCACGACCGCGCGTCCAGAAGGCCATCGGGGAAGCGCCATCGGACGCGTGGATCGCCGTCGCCGGGGGCGACACGCTGATCGTGGACCCCGACTGGCGGGCCGCCTTGCAGAAGGTCGATGCGCAGTGCCCCACCGCCGTCCATCGCTTCTTCTACCGGAAGGACATGGCGGGGTCGGCACACTACGAGATCACCTTCGGCGACGCACCGTGGGCGGGAACCCGGTTCCTGTCCGAAGCGGATCTCTCGCTCGGAGGCAGCCCCGGCGGCGGCTGGAGCTTCGAACGGGAGGATCCCTCCCGTGGCAGCGACCTCGACGTACCGGCCACGAAGCGCGCGACGTTTCCGGCGTACGACAGCCGTCCGTGGATCCCCGTCCGCTTCCCTGCGGGCGATGGGACGCAGACGATGTTCTTCGTGGTCAGCACGGGCTCCAACTGCCCGCTGATCTTCCCGGAGACGTGGTCGTTTCCCCGCTTCGAGATCCCCGGCGAGGCGACCGTGACCAGCGCGATGGCCTCCACGTCCTGGACGTCCCGGCGGTACGCCATGCCCATCACGGTGGAAAAGCTGGGCCTGGACATGGTCGTGCAGGCGGTGGTGGGGCCCGTCGGGGAGGCGCCGCGTCTCGATGTGAAGACCGACGCCTTGGAACACCTCGACGAAGCGGCCCGCCAGAGGGCCATGGTGGCGGGCAAGGGCGTGCTCCTGTTCGTGCACCGCGCGACTCAGGAGAAGGAGGCTCGAGAACACCTGGATTCCCTCCTGGCGGCGGTGGCCGAGCACGGCGAGGGACATCGGTCGTGGCGGGACGATCTCCTGTTGGTGTCCGAGGGTGTGGCGTCGAGCGCGGACTGGGGCGAGAACGGCGGGATGCTCCTGGTCCTGTGGCCGCAACCGGGGGGACCCCGCCGCTACCGCTTCGGCGGTGCCTTCGAGCTCAAGCCGGAGATCGGATGGCTGTTCCTGGATAGCTTCCTGGACGAGGAGCTCCGCCGAGACGCGGCGGCGATCGACCCTCACGCGCTCCGTCCCGACGACATCGAGGCCCTCGCCGTCTACGAGGCCGGCCCCTCGACGAGCGACGACATGCCCACCGCGCGGTTGGACTTCGACGTGACGGATCGGGCCCTGATCGGACAGATCCTCGACGGCATCGACCTCGCGACGCCGCTCGACGGTTCGGACCAGGAGGCGGACAACACGACCTATCTCTACGCACGGTTCCAGGACGGCCGGATCGGCGTCTACGACGTCTTCTCGGCCGACAGCCGCCTGGCCGCGCGCGGCGCCCGCGAGACGTGCTTCTCCGTGAGCCCCGCCGCCCGCAAGCTCCTGGAGGAGCACGCCCACCGCTGAGTGGAGCCCGCCGCTACCGCCAGTAGTAGCTCCAAGCGTAGCCGAGGTCGATCGAGGCGCCGGCGTCGAGGTCGAGCTCCCAGTGAACCTGGCTGACCGTGTTGAAGTGGTACCACCAGTAGGGCCACGAGTACCACGGCCACCACACGGGCGCGTTCCAGCGGGTCCACCCGCTGTCCTCCAGGGCGTTCACGCTCTGGACGTCGCCGTCGTGCGTCGCGCTCGTCGCGCGGCCGAGGAGCGAGCGCGTCACCTCGAGGTGGACGCCCTCCTTGCGGTAGTTGGTCAGCGCGAGCGTGCCCGCCATGTCCACGCGCGTGTACACGTCGCCGTTCCAGCGTTCGGCGTCCGGGGTGCGCTCGTCCTCGTGCTCGGTCTTCTTCACGTGGACGTCCACGGCGGCCGTGATGGGGATGTCCACCGAGTTCCCGACGCTCGTGTACGTCATCATGCCCTGGGCCAGCACGCGGCCGTTTCGGAAGAGGAGCGCGGGTGCGGTGGTGAGCGGATGGGGACCGTCGTTGTGGAGCCGCGCCTCGTGCACGACCCTCGGGGCGGCCTCCCGGCGGAGCTGTTCCCGGGCCTGGTCGTTCTGGTAGACCCGCTGCGCGATCGCCGGCCAGACCTCCGGCGGGGGCGAGAAGGGGACGTCGAGCGTGTAGACGTCGGCGTACGGGAGCGTCACGTCCGCGACCGGGACGACGAGCCTCTCTCCCTTCGCGACGGTCACGTGGGCGACGTGGAAGACGTACAGGTCCTCGTTCTGCCCGGCGCCGAGGACCTCCGGCGGCGCGCCGCTCGACGCCGGCTCGTCGGCCCTCCAGCCCGCGGACTGCGACTGGATCGCGTTCGAGAGCGATTGCCGAATCTGGGACTGCTGCCGGAGGCTGCCGGCCACCTGGGCCACGGCGCCCTGCAGCGCGATCGGATCGATCGTGTCCTCGAAGGCGAACGTGGGAACGCCGATGACGAGATTCAGGTCGGCGTCCTCCAGAGCGGTCAGGTCGTTCACGATCGTGGCCTGCAGCCGGACGTGCGCCCGCCCGCCGTCCAGCAGGTCGATCCGGTAGGAGGGGATCCAGCGGAGCCCGTCCTCGAGCGCCACGTAGCCGACGGCGGCGGCCTCCTTCTTGGGGGACTTCCACGAGAGCGAGAGCGTCAAGCGATCGCGCAGCTCCGCGTCCTCCACCTCGTCCTTCATGCCGCCTCGGAAGACGACGTCGCGAATCCGGGAGATCGGCATGGCGCGGACGTCGCCTTCCGTCCCGAGGAGGACGACCTTGCCGCGCGCGGGGAGGTGCGGACCCTCGTCCGTGCTCGTTCGCTCCTCCTCCTCCACGGAACGGGTGGGGAATCCGAGGATCCTTCCGCGATAGACGTTCCCCTCGACGTCCGTCAGGGCCACGGTGCCGCCGACGTTCGCGCGAAGGAGGTCCTGGATCTCCAGCGCCGTCCGCTTCACGTGGACCTCGCGTCGGCCGGCACGTACCGCCTGGAGGGAGGCGCCCTCCTCGTCCACGAACGACCAGAACGTACCGAGGACCGGATGGGGAAGGCGGTCCAGCACGACCGAACCGTCGTCCTGGACCGGGAGCGAACCGGCGCGAAGGAGCAGCGCGTGGCCGTCCTTGAACACGGTGGCCTCCTTCACCGGGAGCTCGGCGCGCTTCGTCGAGGCTTCTCCTTCGTCGGCGAGCACGCGGGCGGACGTCGCGGGCAAGAGGGCGAGCAGCGCCCATCCGGCGGCGGCGATCAGGGGGAGAGGCTTCATGGTCGTTCCTCCGGTCCAGGGCACGCGGTCAACGATAGCGGTCGGAGTCCGCTGCCCACGCAAAGGCTGTGCAACTCGCCGTCCGCCTGTCGGCCGTCGCGGTGGCGAGGCGGCGAGCCGCGCGGGGGCGCGCGATGGCCCGATTCCCGTCGTAGATCGCGACGATCCCACTCGCCTGGTGCCCCGGCGATGGGCCCGGGGCGGCTCACGATCCGGTCTGGGGCGACTCGTGCGGCAGGGCCTGATTCGTCAGAACCTCGTAGCCGTGCGCCTTCGTCACGACGTGACGGAGGTCGGCCGGGAGGAGGGACGGGGCCTCCTTCACGCGGACGAGGAGCCAGCGCCTCTCGCGCGCCGAGAACCACGATCGGAGTGCCTGCTTGGGAAGGAAGAGATCGGGGCGCCAGCGCGTGGGGTCGACGACCATGCTGGACGAGGGGAAGTCGAAGAACCGGACGCCCGGCCCCGCGTACCACGGGAGGAGACCCCAGTCGCCCGCGTAGGGGAGCAGGACGCCGAGCTCTTCGCCGGGAAGTCGATGGGACTGGACGGTCTCCCAGACGGGGCGCAGCGCCGGGATCCGCAGGGGCGCGTTCGCGAGGGCGGCGCCGGCGGCCAGGACCAGCCCCGCCGTCGCCATCGCCGCCGCTCGGAGTCGCCGGCGCATCCCTCCCCGCAGGCCCGTCCCGGCGGCGAGCAGCGCGATCGCGCCCCCGAGCACGGCGAGCGAGGCAAGGCCCGCCGGCGCCCCGCGGACGACGACGGCCCACGCTCCGATCCCGAGGGTTACGAGCGCGACGCCCACCACGCCGATTCGGAGACCGCCCCACCAGGAGAAGGCGCTTCCCGCGAGCGGCGTCGGTTCGGCGAGGGGCGCGCCGAGCGCGACGAGAACGGCGAACCAGGGAAGGGCGGGCGATCCGTAGGAAGGCAGCCGGCTCGCGGAGAAGCTGAAGAGCACCGGCGCCGCCAGCGCGAGCGCCAGACACGGGAGGCCCGGGCCTCGGAGCCATCGGCCCGAACGTCGCAGGCGCCGGACGGAGCCCGCCGCCGCGGCGAGCCATGGAAATGCGCCCACCAGCGGAAGCCACACGACCCAGATGCTGCGCCGGTGGAAGTCGGCGTTCGAAGCCAGCCCGCCGAGGACCCGGCGATGGAGGTACGCGTCCAGCGTGCCCGGGATGCGCGCGTCCACCGCGACGTACCAGGGCACGGCCAGGGCCGCGAAGAGGAGCAGGCCGAGCGGATGCACGAGAGGGCGCAGGACATGGGTGTCGCGTCGCAGGAGCGACACCACGAGGAACGATCCGACGACCAGTCCGATTGTGAGTGGCCCCTTCACGAGCATGCCGACGCCGAAGGACGCGTGGAGAAGGAGCGTCCAGCGAAGCGCGGGACGGCCCGAGGCGCGGTCGGACTCCAGCAGCGCGAGCCCGCCGGCCGTGACCGTCAGGACGAGCCAGATGTCCGTCGAGATGGTGTACGTCTGGACGAGGAACGCGGGCATGGTCGCCAGGGCCAGCGCGGCGAGCCGGCCGCGCGCCCGCCGTACGGTCGGGTCCTCCGCGTCGTCGGCGAGCCGCCGAGCGATCGCGGCGACCAGCAGGAGGACGAGGAGGCCCGCCACGATGCTGGGCACGCGGGGGGCCACGTCGGTCGTGCCCAGCACGGCGATCGCGGCGGCCGTGGCCCACATCGCCAACGGTGGCTTCTCCAGATGAGGCGCGCCGTTGAAGGCCGGTACGAGCCAGTCGCCGGAATCGGCCATCTCGCGCCCCATCTCCGCGTATCGCGTTTCCGTGCTCGTGGCCGGTCCCAGCCGGGCTCCCAGCACGAGCAGGCCCGCCAGGAGGAGCGGGATCAGTAACAAGGCGCGGCGCGGCACGGAGTCCATGAGCGGCGGCTTCCTCGATCGACGCGAGCGGCAGTGCGATTCGCCGAGCGCGGGCCGCACGATACCCGCGCCTCGGGGCGTCCGATCCGTCCGCGAGGGCGGGATCCCCGCGCCCCGTCGGGAATCCCCCCTGCGCGCCGTCCTGCCCGTAGGATGCCGCCGATGAAGCGCCTCGCACCCGCCCTCGCCATCGCCTTCTCGACGCTCGTCGCGCTGAGCGCGACCGGGGCCGACGACGCCTCCGACGATCCTTTCCTCTGGCTCGAGGCGATCCACGGCGGGAAGGCGCTGGCCTGGGTGGCCAAGCAGAACGAACGAGTCCACGTCGCGCTGGAATCGGCGCCTGCCTTCCATGAGATCGAGGCGCACACGCTCGCGGTGCTCCAGGCGGACGATCGCATCGTGGAGGGGCGGTGGCGGGGGGACTGGATCTACGACTTCTGGCGGGACGCGGAGCATCCCCGCGGCATCTACCGGCGGGCGTCCGCGGAGTCGTACGTCGCCGGCGAGCCGTCCTGGGACACGATTCTCGATCTCGACGCCCTCGCCGAGAAGGAAGGCAGGAGCTGGGTCTGGAAGGGCATGTCGCTCCGATACCCCGATTACCGGCGCGGCCTGCTCCGCCTCTCGGACGGCGGATCGGACGCCGTGGTCATCCGCGAGTTCGACCTCCCTTCGAAGCGTTTCGTCGAGGGCGGCTTCACGCTGCCCGAGGCGAAGGGAGAGATGGGCTGGATCGATGCCGACACGGTCTACGTCGACACGGACTTCGGGCCGGGATCGCTGACCGAGTCGGGGTACCCCCGCATCGTGAAGCGGTGGAAGCGCGGTACGCCCCTGACCGAGGCCGACGTGGTCTTCGAGGGCAAGCCCGACTCCGTCTCCGTCGGCGCCGAGCGCGCGCACTACGGCCCGACGACCCTCGACTGGCTCTACCACGGGACGACGTTCTACACCTCTAAGCAGTACCTCCTCGAGGGGAATGCGAAGATCCGCATCGACATCCCGGAGACGGCCCGCATCGAGACGTTCTTCGACGGGCAGGTCCTGATCGAGCTCAAACGGGACTGGGAGGTGGGCGAAGAGGCCTACCGGGCCGGCACCGTCCTCTCGATTCCCCTCGCCGACCTCAAGGCGGGAAAGCGCGCGTTCACTGTTTTCTTCGAGCCGGACGACAGGACGTCCTTGACCTATCTCACGCGCACGAAGTCCTACGTCCTCGCCGTGCTGATGAAGGACGTGCGGGACGCCCTCTTCCGCTACGACCGCGCCGAGGACGGCCGTTGGAGGCGCAAGGAGATCCCGTTCCCGGGGCACGGGACGACATGGCTCTCGAACACCGACCCGGAGCGCGACACGTTCATGGTGAGCTACAGCAGCTTCCTGCAGCCGGAGACGCTGTACCTCGTGGACGCGGGCTCGCTCGAGAGGCGCGTCCTCGACAGCGCGCCCGAACGCTTCGACTCGTCCCCCTACTCGTCCGAGCAGTTGTTTGCGACGTCCAAGGACGGGACGCGCGTGCCGTACTTCCTGGTCGGCCCGAAGGACCTGGAGCCGAACGGCCGGCACCCCACCCTGCTCCACGGCTACGGCGGCTTCGGCATTCCGCAGCGCCCGCACTACCTGGGCGCCATGGGACGAAACTGGCTCGACCGGGGCGGCGTCTACGTCCTCGCCGACATCCGGGGTGGCGGGGAGTACGGACCCCGGTGGCACGACGTCGCGCGCCGGGAGGGCCGCCACCGTGCCTTCGAGGACTTCGAGGCCGTGGCCGAGGACCTCATCGCGAGGAAGATCACCTCGCCCGCGCACCTCGGCATCCGCGGCGGCAGCAACGGGGGCCTCCTCGTCGGCGCTTGCTTCACGCGGCGGCCGGAGCTCTTCGGCGCGGTCGTCTGTCAGGCACCCCTGCTGGACATGCGGCGCTACAGCAAGCTGCTCGCCGGTCCGAGCTGGATCGCCGAGTACGGCGACCCGGACGTGCCGGAGGACTGGGCCTTCCTCCGCGAGTACTCGCCCTACCAGAACGTCTCACCGGACCGGCGCTACCCCCCGGTCCTCTTCACCACGTCCACGAGGGACGACCGCGTCCACCCCGGCCACGCCCGGAAGATGGCGGCGAAGATGGAGGCCATGGGGCACGAGGTCTACTTCTACGAGAACACCGAAGGCGGCCACGCGGGTGCCGCCGACGCCCTCCAACGCGCCCACGTCACCGCCCTGGTCACGACGTTCCTGCGGAAGGAACTGGGGGACTGACCCACCCGATGGCGTTCGGAGGCGGGCCGCCGACGGCGCTGGCCAGCCTCGGCTACCCGTCGTCCCCGCCGGCGAGCCAGCGCACGAGGCGGGGGATCCAGCGGCGGAGCGTCTCGTCGGCGGAGCCCTCGGCGTGAACCCCCGCCGCGACCACGCGGCCCTTTCCGAAGCGGCCCCGGACCAGCGCCGGAGAGCCGGTCATCACACCAGTGGGAGCGCCGTACTTCGCGATCTCCGTCTCGTAGGTCGCGAGTGTCTCGAAGTCGGGGACCGCGGCGTCCGAGGCCGGCGCGAGAACTGGGCCCTGCCCACAGCGGATCTCCACGGAGGGGCGCTCCTCGCCCAGCGCGTGCCGGCCCGCCGCCGTCAACGACAACAAGACGGGGCCCGTTCCGCGCGCCCAGTGCCGCGCATCGACGACCTTCGCGTCGAGGATCCCCAGGGACCAGCGGTAGTGCTTCGTCGCGAGATAGGCGCCGGCGCAGATCCCGAGGTAGCCGCCGCCGTCCTCGACGAACGCCCGGACCGCGGCGCGCCCCACCTCCCTCAGGGCCTTCGCCGTCGCGCTCCCGGCGCCGCCGGGGACGACGACGACGTCGTACTGGGCGAGCGCCCCGACCGCGATCTCGCCGGCCGTGATGCGCCGGCAGGCCACCCTGTCGACCTCGGTCAGGCAGCGCTCGACCTCGAAGGCGCTCGACGAGCTCGTTCCAAAGGAGTCGAGGATCGCCACCCTCGTTTCGCCCGCCTCGCGCGCTTCGGGAAAGGTCCGGTACGGAGAGGAACCTTCCGGCAGCATCCCGAGGGCGTCGAGGAGGGTGTACACGACGATCCGGTGCTGCCGCACGCGGATGGCGAGATGGTCCTTCCGGCAGCTCTCGACGATCAGGGCGCGGGCGCCGGCCGCGTCCGTCGCGGCGCGAACCAGGCTGCCCTCGACGGGCGACGTCAGGACCCGCCAGCGGCGGTCGGGTCGGGGCGTCACCTCGTTCGCCGCGGCGGCCATCAGCCCTCCCGTCCGGAACGCCTCCTCGTCCCCTGCGCAGATCAACGTGTTGCCCAGCGTGGTCCGCTCCTTCGACGTCCTCGACCGGTAGTCGACCGACTCGTGGAGATCGACCACCCACTCCGGGCGGTAGGTGCTGACGAGTTTCCAGACATCCCGGGCGAGACCGGGGGCGTCTTGGGCGGGCGGGAAGCAGCGGTTCAGATCGTAGGGTTCGTCGCCCGGCACCTCCCGTACGTGGATCGCCAGGCCGCGGGCGTTGGTCCGCGGAAGGACGACGAGGCGCCCCCTTGCGAGCGGCCAGTGGCGAATCGCCTCCGCGGCGCGAGGTCCCGCCGTCTCGTTCCCGTGCACGCCCGCGACCACGAGTACGGTCGGGCCCCGGCTCCCCGCCGCATGGACGTACGCCCTCGTCTCGAACGGCGTTCCCACGCAGAGTGGAACCTGCTTCGCGTCGTCCGCCGCAACGGGAGCGGCGAGGACGAGGGCGAGGAAGAGAGCGCCAGCCGATCTCATGAGAGGGAGTCTACCCGCGCCGCCCCGAGAGCCCTTCGTCTCTGCCTGGCGGGCCCGGCCTCGGCGCCCGGGGCGTCGATCCGCGAGCCGGCGAGGAGCGCGTCGTGCGCGTGGACACTTGGGCCCCGAAGCGACGACTCGGCCGCGTCCGGTCTTGTCGCGCCGACCCCATGGATCCCCGTTCCCCGCGATCCGGCGGCACGCCGCCGTACGAAGCCGGAGACCGGGCGTCAGCGGCCGGGGACGGTCAGGATCGTCGTGTGCTTCTTCAGGGTGCGGAGCACGACGCCCACGACCACCGCGAGGATGAGCAGCGCGGTCCAAGCGGGATCGAGTTCCGCCTTCCCATCGGCGAACCAGTCGCCGATGAACTCGAAAAGGAACAGGATGACGATCAGATTGAAGAAGCCGGCGTACTCGCGACGGAGCACGGTTCGCAGGGAGAACGGGAGGTCGGGAGCCGTCCAGTTGCGCAGTCGGGGGATGAAGGCCGGGGTCTTCGCCGCCCATGACTGGAACGCGTCGCCGAACTTCTCGCGGAGGAAAGCCTCCTCCGCGAACATGATCCGCTCGTAGTACAGCCAGAAACCCAGCACGTAGCAGATCGTGAAGAAGAACTTGTGTGCGAACAGCGTCACCCCCAGCGCCATGAAGAAGTTCCCCAGGTACAGGGGGTGCCGGACGATCGAGTACATGCCCGTCACGTTCAGGACGGCCGCTCGCTGGCGCTTGGCGTTGCGTCCCGACGTGTGCTTGGGGCAGTGGCCGACCGTCACGGCACGGATGCCGAGGCCGAAGAGGCCGATCCCCAGGCAGAGGCCCTCCCACGCCGCGTCCCACTGACCGTTCTCTCCCAGCGGCCGGTAGTCGTGCAGCGCCAGAAGTACGACACCGAACAGGCCGAAGGGAAGCGCCCCGCGCCACCGGAAGAGCAGGGCCCCGGTGCGCTCGAACTCGTGTCTCAGCTCCACGCCCGACTCCTCGACGGCCGGCGGGAGATCCCACCGAGCCCGCATTATGCGCGAAGCGCGCGACGTAGGAGCCGGAAGTCGCCATCCGCCCGGAGGCGACCTCGTAGGGCCGCCGACGACGAGCAACCGAGGCTCCGGGCGCGAGGGGCGTACCAGGGCCGCGCGAATCCAACGCGAGTCCCTGAAGGATGCGGGCTATCGAAGCATCGCGCTGGGGATCTCGTGGACGACGAGCTCGGGGACCACCGAACTGCCCGACGCCACGCGTTCCACGTGCATGGTGACCGGTGACCGGAAGTGGGCCGTGGCCCGCAGCGCGGGGACGGAGCCGTCCGCTCGCTGCCTCGATCGGGCGTAGTAGAAGTACTCATGCGCCCACTCGAACAGGACGTCTTGCACGGGGAAGGGGTCGTCGGGCTCGAAGGGGCGAGCCGTGGGCCCCGGGCCGTTCGCGTCGATCCGGCAGCCGTACCACTGCATGGCCTTGAAGTTCCGGAGCTCCTTCGTCGGGAAGTCGCGATACGTGTAGGGAGCGATACCGGCCTTGGGCTCGATCTGCATGACCATGCCTTCGGGCATGGGCAGGACATTCGCGAAGACCGTCGAGACGAGAGGGGGGTACACCGTTTCGAGCCCGCCCAGGTAGGCGACGATGCTCATCTCGCAGAAACCGGGGCCGATGAGCTCCTGGACGGCGGACGGAAAGGACGCATCGTTGGGCTCCGGGACCACGTGTGCCTTCCACGCGTGGTCGGAAAGCCAGCGGTAGCGCTTCTTCCATTCCGCGGGCGCGGACCCGGTTTGCGCGGTCTCGCCCTCCAGGCTCGCCTCTTCGCTCTCGACCCCCAAGATCACGGGCGTCGCGAGCACGATCTCCGAGTACTCGTTGTAGATCACGGGGAGGAAGCGCTCCACGAGGGGCGAGGCTTGCTGGGATGAAAGGGGGCCTGCCTGCAGATCGGGGGTCGGCTTGGCCGGGAAGACGAACGCCGGAGCCCCCGCGGTCTGGCCCGCTTCCCATCGGAGCATGCGGAAGGGCAACTCGGCCGGGTTGTAGGCATATCCGAACAGACCGATGGGGCGGTCGTAGGTCGGGACCGCGTTGCTCAAGACGTCCGCTTCGACCTGGAGACCCCGCGGATAGGCTTCCTCGACCGGGAAGCGCCCCGGCAGGTAGCACATCCAGAAGGGCCCCGGCGTGTGCTCCGTGAGGATGGTGCCCTCGAGCTTGCCGCTGAGCTCCAGCTCGATGGACAGGGTCAGGGGTCTAGGCGTGGCGAAGAGTCCGTCGATGAACGAGTAGGCGGCGCTCGCGACGCCGAAGGCCCCCGAGAAAACGCTCGAGCCCAGGGACACGAGGCCGCTCAGCTTCTTTGCGAGATCGTCCCCGTTGCCCGCGTTCTTCTTCGTGTCCTTCTCCAGCGTCTTGATGCCCTCGTAGATCTTCTTCCCACCCTTGAAGATGTCCCCCCCCGCCTTCGCCGCGCCCTTCAGGAGATCCGTACTGATGAACCCGTTGCCGTTGGGGCTCTTCCCCAGCGTCTGGATCGCTTCGCCGATGGCCTTCCCGTGCCACTCGCCCTCCAGCTTGCCCATGTCGTAGCTGTCCACCTGGAGCCTGAGAGCCACGACGCGCTGTCCCCTGGCGAGCGGTTCCTCGTAGAGCGCTCGGTAGAGACCGGGCGCACGCGGACTGGCCAGCGCGAGGTCGATGGGGAGGTTCGATCCCATGGGATAGGCGATCGGGATCTCGACGCATGTCCAACTGCCGTGAAACCACGTGGGAAGGGGAACTCTGGCTGACGACCACTTGTTCGGGTTGGGGTGCAGGGGAAAGAAGGCCCCTTCGAGCTCCTGCCCCGTGAGATAGCTGGGGCCTCCCGGCGTCGTCGGCTTCGGAGCCAAGCCCACCAGCGACGCGGTGAGGGTGAAGCCCGTCACGTTGGTCGGCAGTTCGAGATTGTAGAGGAAGATGCGTAGGAGCCCGCGCGCCTCGTTGTAGTAGACCAGCGAGTAGAAGAGCTTGGAGCGATCGGTGAGGTTTCGCCCGAGAAGGAACCACCCATCCTCCTCCAAGGTGGGCGGATACGCGTGGAACCCCGTCTCCGTGTCGTTGTGGAAGGGAGACGAGATTCCCGGGGTCGGGGTGCCCTGCGAATCCACGGCGGGGTAGATGTACGGCGCCGTGGGATCGAGGTCGTCTCCGAGGAGGAGGATCTCCTCGTCTCCGTCGTTGGCCGTCTCGTTGAGCAGCGCCTCGAGGCGCAGGCGGCGGGGCTTCACGGCCGGTGAGGTCTCGAGCTGCAGGAACACCCGGCAGTAGGTCTTGCCGTGGAGCGGAAGGGTCCTTGCCTTCGAGAGGTCGATCCGCAGCTCGTTGGACTTCGAAGCCGGCGTGATGACGACCAGCGGCTGCGGCGGGTCCTGCTGCAGGCCGTCCAGATCGAAGAAGGAGAGCCGGTCGGCCGCGTCCAACTGAAACGTGTTCCCGGCATAGGGGTGGAAGTCCAGGGCCGCGATGCCGGCCACGTCCAGGACCCAGGTGTGCACGTAGTTCGGAGGGATGGATCCCGGGTCGATCCGCGCTGCGTCCTTGGCCCACTTCCCGGGGTGGTCGTAGTGCACGGACCGCAGGGGCACGACACGCGGCGCCACGGGCGAAGGCGTGACGGCGAAGGGAGGATGCTCGGGCTTCAGGGCCGGCGCCTTCTTCACCTGGAGCGCACCCCGGATCTGGTCGACCCGGGCCCGCTGCCACGGTACGAGCCGGACGTCCGCGTAGACCGCGTCGGAGGATCCGGCACGGAAGTCCGTCGTCTCGGCGGCGACCAGACCGCCCACCTCCGTCTCGATCACGGGCACGCGGTCTAGATCGACCCGGAGCCACCCGCGGTCGGCATGAACCGCCAGGTCGTGCCACGCCTCGAGTCCCGCCGGGGCAGCGGCGGTCTTCAGCACCTGCTCGTCCCCCCCTCCACGAGCACGAGCCGGACCCCCTCCGGGCCAACGCCCAGCCAGACGTCGCCGGCACCGCTACGCCCCCCGACACGGCCTACACGGACCACCGCGTTGCCTCGGAAGCGACAGGCCAGGGAACTCGAAGGGCTCGCCTGGGCCTCCCAGGCGGCGCGTCCTCCGGCCGGCACGTGGAGCGCCTCGGCCCGCGCACCCTCCAGGCGCGCCCCCGAGAGGAGCTGCCACTCGCCACGCACGGACGCGTCTCCGGTGCCCAGCCGGAAGCGATCGCCCTCCCGCCCGGCGGCCGAGGAGGCCTTGCTCTCCAGCCGCACATCCCGGAAGTCGAAAGCGCCCCCGATCCAGGAGCCCAGGGCGACGCGACCGGGAGGCAGCGGCCTCGGGTCCTCGACGCCGACGATCTCGGCTCCGCCCACCGCGACGCTCAGCCTGCCGCCCGCCCGCGTGACGGCGACCTCGTGCCACGCCCCTGCCGCTGCGACAAGAGCGCCCGAGGCCAGCTGCACGACGCGGCCGTCCTCCTCCCGAGCGATCACGACCGCGTCGTCACGGAGCTCCACCTGGTAGCCACGCCGAGCGGCCGCGTTCGCAGACAGCGAAAACAACACGACGCCCACGCCCGACGCGCGGCGCTGGTAGCGGAACGAGAGCTGCACGTGTTCCGAGGCCTGCGTGCGCAGCTCGGCGATGCCGAAGCCCTCCGTGTGCAGCGTCGGCCCGTCGCGGCCGGCCGCGGCCCGTGCGTCTCCCTCGAAGCGCAGCCACATGGACGCTTCGGGCTCGTCGCCCGCTCGCGCCAAGAGGCAGAGCGTTCCAAGAAGCAGGGCGAAGACGAAGAACCTCCGCCGAAGAAATCCGAGCCACGGGCACGACATCTTCACGTCCCTTCCCAGCTCTGCCTCGGCGGGACGCGACGACCCTCGAGGGACAGCCACCGAGGTTGACTTCTAGCAGGACAGCACGAGAGCAACAACCCGACGCGAAGAAATAGGGGCATCCTCCGCGCGAACCTGTCATTGCCCTTCCCTAGGGATTCTGGCACCGTACGGTCGCCGCGCGCGCGTCTGGCTCTGGCGTGGCCGCCGGGGAGTCTCGGAGGGAGAGGGGCCATGCGCATCGCCCGTTACGTCGTGATCCTCCTGTGCCTCGCCGCGGCCGCTTCCGCCGCGCGCGCCGGCGTCACCGTCGAAGGAACGATCCAGTATTGGGACGAACTGGAGGGCCGATACAGGCCCGCGCAGCACGTCACCGTGGAGGTCGAGCGGGACTGGGCCCTCGACGATCCCGAGGTCGAAACCGACGATCTGGGCCACTACCGCATCGATCTGCCCAATCCGTGGTGGGGAACCCACGACGGCGTGGACCTCGAGGTCTACGCCGAGACCGCCGGCCGCTCCCACGTCTACTACTCGATGTTCGACTTCTGGCCGTACTACGTGAACTCGAGGTCCTACGACGACGTTCCGCCCGACTCTGTATTGAAAATCAATCTCAACTTCGGGAAGCCCGCGGGCACCCCTGGTCCGCTCCACGATCTCAACGTGGACAGCCCCTACGAGTTCGAGACGGTCGATGCCGCGAAGGCCTTCCTCGTCCACCAGGAGATGTACGCCTACTACCTCCGCCTGAAGAGCCTCTCTTGGCCCGACGACGCGGTCGGCGACAAGGACGTGATCGTTCCCGCCGCCGGTGTGACCTCGTACTACAACCACGTCACGAACAACATCAACCTCGTGACCGCCGACTGGAGTGGGTTCGGGGCGTGGCCCCCTCTCCCGAGGGGCGGCGCCCCGTACGTGGCCTTCCCTGGCTTCCGCTACACCGTGCGCCACGAGTACAGCCACGCGGTCCACGACGAGATCACCACGATCGCTCCGGTGGGCCTCAACTGGCCCTCGTCCCACTCCGCCGAAATGGAGTCCAATCGCTTCATCGCGTGGACGGAGGGCTTCGCCGACTTCCTCGCGCTCGTGACGATCGGCAATCCGACGCACCGGTGGGAGCCGAGCCTCGGGACCCCCGGCGCGCTGCCCGTGCTCGTCGGGGACCACTACGCGATGGAGGCGGAGGTTACCGGCCTCCTCTGGGATCTCCACGACCCGCAGGGGTACGAGGTGCTCCGTCACCCGGCCCGGCAGAGCGCCGATGGGCTCTACAACCTGCCGCCCGGTGTCGTGGCGGCGCAGCGGTTTCACGATGGACTCGCGGACCCGGACGCCGAGAAGGTCCGACAGGCGGCCTCGACCCCCCTGCTCGCGGGGGTGCAGTCCGCGACGGGCTCGGTCGAGACGCTGGCACAGTTTCTCGCCTGCTACGCCGCGACCTTCCCCGCCCCGCACGAGATCAAGGCGATCGCGCACAATCGCGACGTCGCACTGCCCTTCCCGAAGGAGTTCCCCGCCGTGCTCGCCGGGAATGGCACGATCCGTCGGTGGGCGAATACCGTCACCTTGGAGGTGATGGTGGAGGAAGACGACTCCGAGGACCGCCCCTTCGTCCGCCTCACCCTCTACCACGAGCTCTCCGACGGCACCGTCCAAGCCCTGCCGGGACTGACGAATCTCGAGCTCGCGAGCGGTTGGCAGGGGGCCCGGCGACCGGTGACGGCGAAGGCGACCCTTCGGCCTGGCTTTCACCCAGGTGACGTGCTCTGGCTCGAGGTGAACGATGACATCCTGCCGCGGGTCTACCGTTTCACGGTGCCTCTGGCCGACGACGGCGTCGTGACGGCCGCGATCCGGAACGAGCCCCTCGCGGGGCCCCACGCGACGCTCCCCCCGGGGATCGTCGGGCGGGTCGATGCCCCCGGGCTCGAGAACCCCGCCACCCGACCCCTCGGCGAGGCGGACGTCTGGGAGGCGCTGGACCGCGAGGACTTCGAGGCGTCGCTCGACCGCCACTGGACGCTGCGCGGTGCGACGCGCCTCAGTCGCGGCGCGCCGAGGACCGACCGGGTCCTGCTCGCAGATGGTTTCGGGATCGCCGTGTGGGACGCCGCAGACCGGGAAGTGGTCGGCGTACGCATGGCCTATCGGCAGGGGGGAGGCGTGGCCGACGTGCTGACGTCGCTCGCGGACGCCACGCGTCTGCCCGCGGCCTACCACCTGCTCGTCTTCGCCGACCGGATCGCCCTCGTGCGCGAGGCCCAGGGCACCCAGGCGGAGCTCGCGTCGGCGCCCCTGGCGCTCGCGAAGGGTGTGTGGTGCGACATCCAGATCGTGCGGCGGGGGGGCGCGATCCGCGTCTCGATCGACGGCCGCGAGGTGCTGCGCGCCGTGGATGCCGCGCCGCTGCCTGCGGGGAAGGTGGCGTTCGGCGCGCTGGTGGGGACGGGCTTCGCGTTCGACGACGTCGTGTTCTTCTCGGCCCTCGAACCAGGAGGTGCTCCCCGTCCCGTACCCCCGCACGCCGCGCCGCCGAGCGACGGGCCTCTCCTGGGCGCAGTCGTCCGGCGGAGCCAGGACCTCGGCGACCTCGTGCGCGAGGCGCGTGAGGAGCTGCGGGCATACGGCGATCTGGTTCGCCGGCGCGAGAGGCTGGATCGGGCCCTTTTTCGGCTGGCGCAGACGCGCGGAGCCCTGCCCGCGAGCGTCGAAGCCGCGCGGGTCTTCCCACGGCGAAGGGCCGCCGTGGCGCGCACCGTGCGCGACCTCGAACCGGCTGCCGCCGCGGCCCACGGCGCCTACGCCCGGTGGCTGGGCGACAGGGCGCACGGACGAGCGCTGGCGGCACCCCTGCCGATGGCGCAGAAGTCGATGCTCCACGCCTGCCTCGCCGATCTTCAGTCGAGGACCCGCGCGCAGCGTGCGACGCCGGCCCGCGTGGCGGACCTCCGCCAGCGCCTCCAGACGACATTCGCGTCGCTCGACCTGTCGGACACCGAAGTCAAGGCCCAGACCGAACGGACGGTGACCGCGCTGGACCAGGCATTGGAGAGGATCGAGACGGATACGGATCTCCGTGCGGCGCTGGAACGACAACAGGCCGCGCTAGAGACCATGGGACGCTGACCCAGGAGAGGACCGAGATGACCTGCCGAGCACTTGCAGTTGCCGTGATGGCGCTGGCCTTCCTGCCCCTCGGGTGGACGGAGGGCGAGCCTTTCGAGCTCGATGTCCAGGCGGCGCCGCGTGTCGTGACGGCCGGGGAGGGCACGATCCTCACGGCCACCGCCGTCGCGGACGGTCTGCCCGTCGCGGGGGTCTCGGTCCAGCTGACCGCCGACGGGGGGGCCTTCGGACTCGCAGCGCGGGATGCCAGGGGGGTCACCGATGAGCAAGGCCTCTTCCGCGCCGTGTGGCGGACGGGGCCGGTCGAAGAGTACCCCGAGGCGCGCTTCCACGTCGTGGACTACACCGCGACGAAGGAGGGCTCGCCGCCGGTCACCGGCCGGATCCTGGTGCGTGTCGTGCCCGCAGCGGCAGCCCCGGTACCGGCCCCGTCGATCCCCCACCTCTTCGTGACGGCGCGGGCCACGCCGCCGTTCGTGGCGGCGGGGGGCACCACCGTCATCGCGGCGGCCGTCCGGTCGGGCGCTCCCAACGGAGCACCCGTCGCTGGCGCCCAGGTCCGCCTCGCGGCCGACGGCGGACGGTTCGAAGAATCCGGACTCCCCACGCTCGTCGCGCGGACCGACCGGGCGGGCTTCTTGCGCGTCCAGTGGTCCGCCGCGCCCGCCGAGCAGTATCGCCAGGACAGGATCCACGTGTTCACCCTGACCGTGGAGCGCGACGGCATCGCAGACGGTCGCGCCCGGTTGGAGGTCGCGGTCACCGGGCACACGGGTTCCGCACGCCCGGCGCCGGCGCGTCTGCGTCCGATGTCCGTCGTGGCGCGCGCGGAGCCTGCCTCGATCGCCGCCGGGGGCGCGGCGGTGATCACGGTTCTCGCGCGGGCCGACAGTGCCCAGGGCGCACCCCTCGCCGGAGCCACGGTCGAGGTCTCGAGCCCGACCGGGCGTCTCGACGGGCAACCCGGGGGCCACGCCACCGGCGTCATCGACCGCGCGGGGCAGTACCAGGTCGAGTGGCGGGCCGAGGGGCGTGCGGGGGCCCAGGAGACGGCCGACCACGTGATCGCCGTGCGTGTCGGGTATCCGGGCTACCAGACTTCGGACGCCCACCTCCAGGTCCACGTCGAGGCGGGCCCCACGCCCCCGGCCGCGTCGGCTCGGACCCTGGTGCTCGACGCCGCGGCCGAGCCCGCCACGGTTTCCGCCGGCGGCACCGCGACGATCGCCGTGCGCGTCCGTACGAGCCAACGCAACCCCGTCCCCGCCGCGGTCGTGACCCTCTCGGCGGGAGGGGGAACGTTCGTGGACACCAATCGACCCCGGATCACGGGGCGGACGGGTGCGGACGGGATCTTCCGTGCGACGTGGAGGACGGAGGCCGCGTCCCAGTATCCGGAGGACCTGGAGTATGCGATCGCCATCACGGCGAGCCAGCGCGGGCTGGAGGACGGGCACGCGGAGATCTCGTTGACGGTCCTGGCGCAGCCGGCGACCACGCCGGCACCCGCGAGGAACGCGCTCCAGGTCCAGGCGATGGCGGCCCCCACGACGATAGGGGCCGGGGGGAACACCGCATTCCTGGTCCTGGTTCGGACGCCGGACGGGCGCCCCGTTGCCGACGCAGGAGTACGGCTGTCGATGGGGGGCGGTGCATTCAAGGACTTCCCGGGCACGCAGGCCGTCGGCAAGACGGCACGCGACGGAAGGTTTCGGGCTTTCTGGCGCACCGGGGATCCGAGAGCGATCCTCAAGGACATGGACTTCGTCGCGGACGTCGTGGCGTTCAAGCCTGGATACGTCGAGGGACGCGCGCAAGTCACCGTCCACGTGACGGCGAACCAAGCGGCCCCTGGAGCGCGGCAGATGGCCGTCGCGATCGTGGCGCAGCAAAGTGCGGTCCCCGCGGGCTCTGCGGTCCGGCTCGCCGTCCGGGTGCTGGACGCCGCAGGGCAACCCGTCCCCGCAGCCACCGTGGATCTGGTGGCCGACGGCGGCCGACTCGCCGGGGGCACGGGGGCGCAAGTCACCGGGACGACGGACGCGAAGGGCATGCTGCAGGCCGTGTGGCAGACGGATGCGGCGTACCGGTACAGCAGGCCGACGCCGATCGAGATCCGCGCCGTTGCGAGGAAGACGGGCTACGCAGAGTCGCGGGGCAAGACCACGGTCACCGTGACGCCGGTCGCGATCAAGTAGGAAACCCGGGCACGGAAGACCGGTCGCTCCGCGCGTGTGTCGGCAACGCCATCGGTTCACGTGACGCCCTGCGCCCGGCCCCCGGCGTCCACGCGGTCGATCCAGCCCGCGACGTCGGTCGACGCCGCCCCGAAGCCGAATCCGGTGGCCGTCGCGCCTGCCGGACCGAGGGGAGCCTGGGCGCGCCGGTCCGCCCCGGCGTTGGCCGTGACGTGACGTGCCGCGCCTGCGATGCGAGGGGCGTGGTCATGGACGCACGGCGAGGGGCGGCCCTCGCTGCTTCACCGCGACGGTGGGCGAGGGGGTGGCGTCTCGGGGATGTGGAAGATGGTCGCCGACATGGCCGCGAGTCCGGGATCGCCGCCCACGGGCGCTCGCGGCGCGCGCCCTCCGCGTAGCCTGCGCCCCATGAAACGCCTTGCCGCCTTTTCCTCGTCGTCGCCCTGTTCGTCTTGCTCGCGGTCCCCAGGACGCGCGCGGACGACGCCCCCGACGATCCGTTTCTCTGGCTGGAGGAGGTCCACGGCGAGAAGGCGCTCGCCTGGGTGGCCGAGCAGGACCAACGCGTCCACGTCGCGCTGGCGTCCGACCCCGCGTTCGGGGAGATCCAGAAGCACACGCTCGCCGTGCTCCAGGCGGACGACCGCATCGCGGAGGGGCGGAGGCGGGGCGACTGGATCTACGACTTCTGGCGGGACGCGGAGCATCCCCGCGGCATCTACCGCCGCGCGACCGCGAAGTCCTACCTCGCCGGGGATCCGGCCTGGGAGGTCGTTCTCGATCTCGACGCCCTGGCCGAGAAGGAGGGCCGGATCTGGGTCTGGAAGGGCATCGCGCTCCGGTATCCGGGCTACCGTCGCGGCCTTCTGTGGCTCTCCGACGGAGGTTCCCATGCCGTGGTCATCCGAGAATTCGACATCCCCTCCAGGCGGTTCGTCGAAGGGGGCTTCCACCTTCCCGAAGCCAAGGGCGAGATGGGCTGGATCGACGCCGACACCGTCTACGTCGACACCGACTTCGGACCGGGATCGCTGACGGCATCGGGATACCCCCGCATCGTGAAGCGATGGAAGCGCGGCACGCCCCTCTCCGAGGCGGCCGTGGTCTTCGAGGGGAAGCCGGACTCCGTCTCGGTGGGGGCCGAGCGCGATCACTACGGCCCGAAGACCCTCGACTGGCTCCATCACGGAACGACGTTCTACACGTCGGAGCAGTACCTGCTCGACGGGGACGAGAAGATCCGCATCGACATCCCGGAGACCGCCCGGATCGAGACGTTCTTCGACGGGCAGATCCTGATCCAACTCCGGAAGGACTGGGAGGTGGGGGAGAAGGCCTACCCCGCCGGCACCGTCCTCTCGATCTCCCTCGAGGATCTCGAGGCGGGGAAACGCACGTTCACCGTCTTCTTCGAGCCGGACGACACCACGTCCCTGACCTACCTCACGCGCACGAAGTCCTACGTCCTCGCCGTGCTCATGCAAGACGTGCGGGACGCCCTCTTCCGGTACGACCGTGCGGAGGATGGCACCTGGAGGCGCAAGGAGATCCCGTTCCCGGGGCACGGGACGACCTGGCTTTCGAACACCGACCCGGAGCGCGACGCGTTCATGGTGAGCTACAGCAGCTTCCTGCAGCCGGAAACGCTGTACCTCGTGGATGCCGGTTCGCTCCGGAAGACGGTCCTCGACAGCGCACCCGAGCGCTTCGACCCCTCCCCGTACTCTTCCCAGCAGTTGTTCGCCACGTCCGAGGACGGAACCCGCGTTCCCTACTTCCTGATCGGCCCGAAGGACCTCGAGCCGAACGGAGCGCACCCCACCCTCCTCCACGGCTACGGGGGCTTCTCCATCCCGCAGCGCCCGCACTACCTGGGCGCGATGGGAGAGAACTGGCTCGCTCGGGGCGGGGTCTACGTCCTCGCCAACATCCGGGGCGGCGGCGAGTACGGACCCCGCTGGCACGACGCCGCGCGGCGCGAGGGACGCCACCGGGCTTTCGAGGACTTCGAGGCCGTGGCCGAGGACCTGATCGCACGGAAGATCACGTCACCCGCGCACCTGGGCATCCGCGGCGGAAGCAACGGCGGTCTGCTGGTCGGCGCCTGCCTCACGAGGCGGCCGGATCTCTTCGGCGCGGTCGTCTGTCAAGCCCCCCTGCTGGACATGCGGCGCTACAGCAAGCTCCTCGCCGGCCCGAGCTGGATCGCGGAGTACGGCGACCCCGACGTGCCCGAGGATTGGGCGTTCCTCCGCAAGTACTCGCCCTACCAGAACGTCTTCGCGGGTCGGCACTACCCTCCGGTCCTCTTCACGACCTCGACGCGGGACGACCGCGTCCACCCGGGCCACGCGCGGAAGATGGCGGCGAAGATGGCGTCGATGGGCTACGACGTGCTCTTCTACGAGAACACCGAAGGCGGCCACGCGGGCGCGGCCGACGCCCGCCAGCGCGCGCACGTGACCGCGCTGGTCACGACCTTCCTGCTGAAGGAACTGGCGGAGGACTGAGAGCGCTTCCCCAGCGGTCGGCCCCCTTCCGCCCTCAACGGCGGGTTCGCCTGCGTCGGGGGACCGGCGCCTGGGGCGCGGGACGAGCGGGGGGGGCCGTCGGTGCGCGGCGGAGCGGCGGGGGCTCGGGCGTGGGGTCGCGCTCTTCCGCGAGCGGCTCCCCCGCTTGGAGACGGCGCGACCGACGTCGAGCAGCGTAGTCGCCGCTCCTGCCGGACAACCCCTCTCCGAGCTTGAAGGCCGTCGTCAAGCCCAGGACCGCGAAGAGGATGTCGAAGAGGCCGAGGTTGTCGGCCACGACCTGGACCGTCGAAACCTGTGCCATGACCCGGGCGTATGCGTCCGCGATGGATCGCTGCCGCCAGGCCTCGTAGGGCGGCGGGCCATCGGAGAACGCCTTGATCTGCGGCAGGCTGTTGGCTCGAAAGTCGTCGAGCTCGCCCGCAGACACCTCGGCCGGTTCCGAGGCAAACGAGTAGTTGCGATCGACGAGGAATCTCCGCAACTCGTCCTCTCCCTCGACATCGCCGTACAGTTGCGCGTCCACCATCAGCTCGTTGTAGGTGTCGTAGGAGTAGATGCGCGCCAGTTGGTTGCGCACCTCCGACCGCACGGCGAAGTGCGTGGCCAGGAGCTTCCCCGCGAAGATGGCGACGAGCGCAAGACCTGCGCACGCGAGACCGGTCGTCGTTCCGCGGCCGCCCGCCTTGGCCGCGGCGAACCCCACCAGGGCGCCCACGCCCCAGGCGACGTACCCGACCTCGTAGCCCGTGAGGCCCGCCACGAGGGCCCACACGATGGCGCCACCGGCGGCTCCTGCGACGGCAGCGAGCAGGACTCTCGACGGCATGCTTCTACCTCCCTCTCCCCCCCCGGTGGGGACGGCCGCCCAGAGAATACGGATTCGAGCCCTGGAAGGGAAGGCGTCCTGGTCCATTCCGGGATCGGACGCCGCGTGGCGGCAGTCCATGCACGGACCGTCGGGCGAGTCCTTCCGGTCTTCCCGACCCAGGGGAAGAATGTGCCGGTCGCCAGTCGGCTGGAGGAATGGCCATGGAAATCGTCCTGACGGTCGCGGTCGTCGCCGCGATCGGGATCGGGATCGCGGGCTTGCGTCTGGACCGCGAATGCCAGCGCGGCGTGATCTTCCGCCTGGGGCGATTCCAGGCGGTGTGAGGTCCGGGGCTCTACTGGGTCATTCCCCTGGTCGACCAGAAGGTCCCTGTGGACATCCGGTGGGGGACGACCGACGTTCCGAGATGGGGTGTCTGACGGGGGACGCGAAATCCAGAGGCATCGGACCGGTTCCGCCGTGGGCCTCCTCCGCGCCGTCACGGCGGGGACGGTCCTCGCCACCATGGTCCTGGCGCACGGGTCGTCGGCGGCCGACGCGGGCGATGTGCCCTCCCTCTACGTGCGGTTGGACACCAATGTCGTCGGGACCGTCCACTGGCTCGAGGGCGAGGCCGATCGGATCGACGCTACCCAGGTCCTCGTCGCCTTCGACATGGTCGCCTTCGCCCCGCCGCCCGGCGAGCACGAGTTCGTCGTCCCGGACCGCGTGGACGGGGACCTGCGCACCTGGGCGTTCGCGCTGCGGCAGTGGGCACGATCGACGTCCCGGCCCATCCGCGCCGCGTCCACGCTCGCTACCCGTTCGATTCGGATGGGGGCGGAAGACTCCGCGGACGCACTGCAGGATCTGGTTCGCACGCGCTGGTGGGAAGGCGATCGGGTGCCCGCGATCCCCCCCGCCCTCCGGTGGGTGACGTGGTTCCTCGACCGGACCGCAGCCGGCGCGGACGCGAAGGCGGGCCTCGGTCCGCGCATGCTCGTGCTCGTCGCGGGTCGGCTCACGCCCGAACGGTGGGTCGACCCGGGTGCCCTGCCCGCGGCGGGCCGGGATTGGCGCCTCCGGTTGCTGCCGGTGGGCCGCTACTTCGACGAGGTCGCCGTCGCTCACAAGGTCCAGGCGGAGGGGGCCGTGCTCACCGTCGTCGCGCCGGAGGTGTTCTTCGGTCGCCACGAGCCGTATCCCGCGCTGCCGGCGTTGCCTTGGGCGTCGCGGCCGCGGCGCCTGCCGGAGCTATTGACGGACGGCCGTGCGGGACGACTACGCGGACTGGGCCACCGCGGGGATGGCGGAGCGATTCCCGCTTGGGCGCGACGGCCGTTCCCGCCCAATCTGCCGGCGGGCCTCGTCCCCGCCCTTCCTCCCGGGCGCGACGTGGACGAGCTTCGCCTTCCGCACCACAGTCCGATGCGCTACGTCGCCGCGCCGACGGCCTTCTTCGCCCACCTCGGAGAGGTGCTGACCCAGGCGGACCACACGCCTTCCGGGTACGGCTGGTGGCCCTACGTGCGGGCGGCCGCCGCGACCGGAGGCCGCTTCGTGTTCTATCCCGGCCTGCGCGGTCCGCGCCGCGACCGCCTCCCGCGCGAGGAAGCCCTCGTCGATGCCCTCGCCCCCGAGCCCGTTTCCCGCGCGGCATGGCTTTCCGCGCGTCGCGGCGACGACGCGGTCCACTTGCTCGCGACGCTCGCGGCGGATCTCGAAGAGGTCACGCCGTGGGAGTCCGGGGCCGCGGGCCCCGCGAGAGCGGCGCACGGAGACGCGTGGTGCGCCTACCAGGGCGTGAAGCCCGAGGTGCGCCTCGCGTCGCCTCTGCCGGCTTCCCCCCCGCGCCTTCGCATCGACAGCTGGGCTTCTCGGGACACGATCCGGATCGTCGAGCGCATCCGCACGACGACGCTGCCCGCGTACGACGACGCCCTCGCCCGCCTCGATGCGTTGCTCGCGAGGATCGACCGGGGCGAGGACGTCCGGGCTCATCCCCGCGCCGTGGCGGATCTCAGGCTCGCGCGCGTGCTCGTCGCCCTGAGCGCCTTCCATCTCGAGTCGTGGGCGCTTGCGGCGTCGTCCGTGGACATCGAGGGCAACGCCTTCGACGTCCGCATACGCATGCTGCCGGCGATCAAGCTGAGCGACGGCCTCCCGGCGCCGGACGGGCGCGTGCTGGGCCCCGATCGGGAGGCGTTCTACGCCCGGTGGGTCCCGTTCGACGCCCTTCCCGACTACCCCGGCAACCTCCTCGACATCCCGCCGCAGGACGACGACTACCGGGCGCTCAGGAGTCGCGTCCACATCCTCCGCTTCATGCGGGCTCCGCTCCGCGCTCGGGCCCTTCGCCTGATCCGTGCCGCCCGGGACGTCGTGACCAAGCTCCCCGGTACCCCGTGGGCCGCGAGCGTCTACCACGACGTCGCCTACGTCTTCGAGGTCCGCCCCGCGGAGTGACCACGGGGGGCGCACGCCTGTCCCATTGCGCTGCGGCCGCGTGTCACGAATCAGGTGATCACGGCACGATGAAGACGATCGGATCCGTCCACGGGCCGCCGGCGAAGGAGGCGTCGATGGCCTGGACGCTGGCAAAGTAGACGCCGGAGGGAAGCGCCAGCCACGCCCAGTCGTAGTAGGGGTCGTGGAGCCAGGACCCGAAGGCGGGAAGCAACCGCCGGCCCCGGGCGTCCGCCATGCCGGCGAACACGTCGTCGCCGGTCGGCGTCGTGCCGATGCGGAGGTTGTACGTCAGGCCGGCTTCGGGCGTCTCGAGGTCCGTGGCCGGCTGCCAGGTCAGCAGCAACAGCCCCGGGGCCGTCTGCGCATCGAGGTCCGCGGGTGCGCTGGGCGGGGAGTTCGGCGCGGCCAGGTCGTTCCGGTAGATCCGCGCGATCGAGCCGTACGTCGGGGCGCCGACCGTACCGACCACGGCTAGGTCGAGGTCGCCGTCGCCGTCCACGTCGCCCCAGGCGAGGGCGCTGCTCCCGTAGTGACCGATCCCCGGGAGATCGGCCCCCATGTCCGTGAACGTGCCGGCGCCGTCGTTGCGGTAGACCAGCGTGACGCCATCGTAGGTCGGCGCGCCCGCGCGGCCACCGACCGCGAGGTCGAGGTCCCCGTCGCCGTCCACGTCCCCCCAGGCCGCCGCCGCCTGCGCGCCGCTGGGGCTGGATTCTCCGACACCCACGAGGCCCGCCACGATGTCCGTGAAGGTGCCCGCGCCGTCGTTGCGGTAGATGCGCGTGACCGCGCCGTAGATCGGAGCACCGACGGAGCCGGCCAGGGCGAGATCGAGGTCCCCGTCCGCGTCGTAGTCGCCCCACGCGAGCGTGGCGGAACCCAAGTCACCGAGGCCGGGCAAGCCGGCCGCGATGTCCGTGAATACGCCGGTCCCGTCGTTTCGGTAGATGCGGGTGATGCCGCTGTAGATCGGGGCGCCCGCCCGCCCGCAGATCGCCAGGTCGAGATCGCCGTCGCCGTCGAAGTCCCCCCAGGCCAGCGCCGCCTGGGAGCCCTCCGGGGTGCCTGCTCCGATGCCGGGCAGGCCGGCCGCGATGTCCGTGAACACACCGGCCCCGTCGTTTCGATAGACCCGTGTGACGGGCGCGTAGATCGGTGCGCCCGCTTCTCCCGCAAGCGCGAGATCGAGATCGCCGTCGCCGTCGTAGTCGCCCCACGCCAGCGTCGCGCCGCCGAACGCGCCGATCGGCGGCAGGCCCGCCGCGATGTCGGTGAAGGCGCCTGCGCCGTCGTTGCGGTAGATCCGCGCGATCCCGGCGTAGATGGGCGCGCCTGCGCTGCCGGCGAGGGCCAGGTCCAGGTCGCCGTCGCCGTCGTAGTCACCCCACGCGAGAGCGACCGCGCCATCCGAACCGAGGCCGGGGAGGCCGGCGGCAATGTCCGTGAACGCTCCGCCGCCGTCGTTGCGATAGATGCGGGTGATGGGCCCGTAGGAAGGCGCGCCGGTCCGACCGGCGATCACCACGTCGAGATCCCCGTCGCCGTCGACGTCGCCCCACGCTACCGCTGCTTCGGCGCCCATCGGCGTAGGCTCCCCGACGCCCGGTAGGCCGGCTCCCAGATCCGTGAAGGGCTCGCGGATCTCGAAGTCCCCGTCGGAGGCGTCGGCGGGGGAAAGGGGCGTCGCCGGATCGCCGTCCGCCGCACTCACCTGCACACGCACCGTCCCGCTCGGCGTGTCGGGAACGACGACCGTCTCCGTACCGTCGTTGGCCACGCCGGCGACGAGCGCCGACCAGGTGGTTCCCCCGTCCGTGGAGACGTCGATGTCCACGGTGCCGGGGAAGACACCGGTCGTCCAGAGCACGTCGCGACTCGTCCCCGCGACCCAGATCTCCCCCCCGTTCGGATCGGTGACCGCCAGCGGCGCGACGATCGAGAAGGCCGCGTCGGACCCGTCCGAGGGGGCCTCCACGACGTTCGGGTCGGCGTCGGATGCGCTGACGCGGACGCGCGCGAGCGCGCTCGGCGTCCCCGGCACGAGGACGTCCTCGCTGCCGTCGTTGGGCGTCGCGGTGGCCAGCAGCGACCACGACGCGCCGTCGTCGAGCGAGACCTCGATGTCGAGGTCGCCCCCGAAGTCCCCCGGCTGCCAGGTGACGGCTTCCATCTCGCCTGCGACCCACGTCTCGCCGCCGTTGGGGCTGGTGAGGACGACGGGTGCGAGCACGACCGGCGCCCCGCTCGACCCGCCGCCGCACCCCAGCACGACGAGCAACCCGACTCCAGACAGCCAGCGCAGCGACGTCCGCATCCGATCCCTCCGCAGCCCTTCGATCGAGACGAGCCCGCCCGCGAGCCTCCCGCCGGCCCCCGAGCGCGGACACCATAACGGCCGGGCGGGGCTCCCTCGTCCGGCCGCCCGCGACTGCGAGCCGAATCCCGTTGCGGACCGGACATCCGACGTTTCCCCGGGGTCCCCGGACCTTCCGGTCCGGGCAGGACGTGGTGCTCCCCTTGCCGAGGACCCTCCGGCGTGGGAACGCCTCGAGGTGGACGCCCGAGGTAGACCGTACCTCATCGCGGCTCGCGCCCATCCGGGAGGGACCGGCCCGGCGACAGCGGCTACCGACCCACCTCGTCGTCCCCGTTGGCGAGCCAGCGGGTCAGGCGGGGGATCCACGTGCGTAGCGTCTCGTCGGCGGAGCGCTCCGCGTGGATCCCCGCCGCCACCACGCGGCCCTCCCCGAACCGGCCTCGGACCAACGCGGGCGTCCCCGCCATCACGCCGGCCGGGGCGCCGTTCTTCGCGATCTCCGTCCCGTAGGTCGCGAGCGTCTCGAAGTCGGGGATCGCGGCGTCTTCGGCCGGGGCGAGCAACGGGCCCTGCCCGTAGCGGATCTCCACGGAGGACCGGGTCTCGCCCAGCGCCTGTCGGCCGGTCCGCGTCAGCGTCACACGCACACGGTCCTTCCCCCGCGCCCCGTGTTCCGCATCCACGACCTCCGCGTCGAGGATTCCCAGGGACCAATCGTAGTGCTTCGTCGCGAGGTAGGCCCCGGCGCAGATTCCCAGATATCCGCCGCCGTCCTCGACGAACGATCGGACCGCCGCGCGCCCCTCCTCGCCGAGGGTCCTCGCCGTCCCGCCGCCCGTGCCGCCGGGGAAGACGACGACGTCGTACTGGGCGAGTGCTCCGGCGATGATCTCGTTCGCCGTGATCCTCCGGCAGGCCATTCCGTCGTCGCCCGGGAGACAGCGCTCGACCTCCGACGCGCTCGTCGCCCCCGTCCCGAAGGAGTCGAAGATCGCCACTCTCGTCTCGCCCGGTGCGCGCGCGTCAGGGAAGGTCCGGTAGGGAGAAGAGCGTTCCGGGAGCATCCCGAGGCGGTCGAGGAGGGTGTGCACGACGATCCGGTGCTGGCGCACGCGGATCGCGAGGTGGTCCTTGCGGCAGGTCTCGACGATCAGGGCGCGGGCGTCGGCCTCGTCCGTCGCGGCACGGACGAGGCTGCCCTCGACGGGCGACGCGAGGATCTGCCAGCGGCGGTCCGGCTGGGGCGTCCGCTCGTTGGCCGCGGCGGCCATCAGCCCTCCCGTCCGAAACGCCTCCTCGTCGCCCGCGCAGATCAGGGTGTTGCCCAGGGTCGTCCGCTCCTTCGAGGTCCGCGACCGGTAGTCCACGGACTCGTGGAGGTCGACCACCCAGTCCGGGCGGACCGTCATGACGAGCTCCCAGACGTCCCGCGCGAGGACCGGGGCGTCCTCGGTGGGGGGGAAACAGCGATTCAGGTCGTATGGCTCGTCGGCCGGCACCCCTCTCACGTTCTCCGCGAGGCCGCGGACGTTCGCCCGGGGGAGGACGACGAGGCGCCCCCTCGCGACCGGCCAGTGGCGGATCGCCTCGGCGGCGCGTGGTCCGGCCCTCTCGTTCCCGTGCACGCCTGCGACGACGAGCACGGTCGGGCCGGGGCTCTTCGCTGCGTGGACGTACGCTCCGGTCTCGAACGGCGTTCCCATGCAGAGTGGAACCTGCGGCGCGTCCTCCGCCGCCACGGGAGTGGCGAGGAGGAGCGCAAGGAGGAGCGGGCCGGCGGACCGCATGCCTGGGAGTCTACCCGCGGCGCCTCGGCCGTCCCGCGGGCGGAGGCACCGGGCGCCCGGCGCGAAGAACGTGCATCCGATCCCGCCTCTGCGGTTCCATGGGGGTATGGACGGGCCCTTTCCCGATTCTGCGCTCACCGCCCACGAGCAGGGGCTCCGCCGTCTGGCCCGATCGCTCGTGCGGGACGAGCACGAAGCGGACGACGCCGTCCAGCAGGCCTACCTGAACGCCCTTGCCCACCGCGGCCCCGCCCCCCAGCGGGAGACCGCCTGGTTCCGCGGCGTCCTGCGAAACGCCGCGCGAAACCTCGGTCGGGGCCGCGCGCGGCAGCGGCGCCGCGAGCGGGCCGCGGCGCGGACGGAGGCCGTAGGGTCCACGCTCGATGCCGTCGTGAAGCTCGAGGAGCGCACGACGCTGCTGCGGGCGGTCATGGCGCTCGATCCTCTCTACCGCGAGGTGATCGTCCTTCGCTTCTTCGACGGCCTGCCGCCGAGGCGCATCGCCGCCCGACTGGGCTGCCCGGTCGCCACGGTGAAGTCGCGTCTCCAGCGGGCGCTCGCCAGGCTTCGCGTCGCGCTCGACGCCACGCACGGGGGCGACCGCCGGCGGTGGAAGGCCGCGCTCGCCCCACTGCTCGGAGGCTACGCAATGTCGAGTGGGTTCCGCTCCACCCTCCTCGCTCTCTGCGTCCTGCTGCTTGCGGGAGGCGCGGTGGTCGTCTTGACCCAGCTCCCGCGACGTTTCGCCGAGGAGAAGGACGGGGTCGGCGCGCCCGACCGGGCACGCGCGGAGACGGGACCGCGACTGCACGGGCACGAGGGCCCCTCGGCGCCCGTCGCGGCCGACGCACCGCCCCCGCCGTCCGGTTCGACCCTCGATACGAACGGGCTCCGCGTCTACCCGGCCGTCCGTCCGTCTGCCGCGCTGGAGGGACGCGTCGTCGATGCGGCGCGGCTTCCCGTGGCCGGGGCGGAGGTCGTCGCCACCGCCGTGCCCGCTCCCCAGATGATCGAGATGCCGATCGGCGACGACCGGCAGGTGGTCCGACGGACCCGGAGCGACGAACGGGGGCGCTTCGCCTTCGCCGATCTCCCGGCGGGGCCCTACGCGGTGCGAGCCACCCACGGCGACCGTTCGATGGACGTGGTCTACGCCGTCGCGCTCGAGGACGGCTTCCCCGTCACGCTGCGGCTCGCCCGACGGGCGGACGACCGCGTCCTCAGGGTCCGCGTCGTGGACGCGGGGGGAGAGCCCGTCCCGGGCGTCGCCGTGGAGGTGACGGGCGACACGTCCGACGTCGCCCTCACGGGGCGTAGCGAGGCCTGGACGGGCACGACCGACGAGGAGGGGATCGTCGCGTGGCGCGAGGTCGAATTGCAGGACGGGATCGTCTTCGCCCGTGCCCCTGACGGCCGGCAAGGGCTCCTCACGTCCTGGACCCGCGACGAGACGCTCGCCCAGCGTAGCGGCGGCGCCCTGGAGGTCGTGCTGGCCGCCGTGGGCGCGCTCGAGGGCGACGTGACGGCCGAGGACGGCGCGTCCCTCGAGGGCGCGCACGTCGAGGCCCACGCCCGGACGTCGACGGGCGCGTACTACACCAGCCACGAGCGCGTGTGGGAGGCTCCCGTCATCGAGGGCCGCTACCGCTTCGACGCCCTGCCGGTCGGGCAGTTCTGCGTGGTTGCCCGAGGCGGGGGGATCCGGACGGTGGTCGAGTGGATCCAGGACGGCCGCTTCCCGACGGCGCCGCAGGCGACCGTCGAGGCGGGAGCGACCGCCCGACTGGATCTGACCGTGGCCGACGGCGCGGTGATCGAGGGGGTCGTGACGGCCGGAGGCGCCGCGGTACGAGGTGCGCGCGTGCGCGCGACCCGTGATCCTCGCACGTCGAACGTCCCCGACGGCGTGAACCTCCTCGGCGCCAACGTCCGCCGCTACGACTACCCGGGAACCCGGCCGGCCGACCATCCCCTGACGCATCGTTGGGCGACGACGGGCGCCGATGGTCGCTACCGGTTGGACGGCCTGGAGCCCGGGCCGTACCGGATCGACGTCTTCGCCGAGGGGTTGTCGCACGTGCAGCGGCTCGGCGTGGAGGCCCGGGTCGAGGAGCCAACGCCTCTGGACGTCACCCTCGTTCCGGCGGGGGTCCTGCAGGGCGTGGTCCCCGAGCGCGCCTACGTCGGCGTACGTCCCGTGGACTCGCGGACGTTCGCGGCGATCGCGATCCTCGGCCCCGCGCACGTCTTCACCTTCGCCGGGCTGCCGCCGGGCGAGTACGAGGTGGGATCCCCCTACTGGAACCGCGAGACCACGGTCTTCGGGCGCGCCAGGGTGGAGGCGGGGCGGACCACGTGGATCGACCTGCGCGACAGCGGGCGCAATGCCGCGCGTGGCCGCGTCCTGGCGGGGGGGAGGCCCCTACCCGACGCCGTCGTCCAGTTCCGCTGGCGAAGGGCGAGGACAGACGGGACTGGGCGGTTCGAGGTGCGGTGGGAAGACGCCGACAGCGTGAGCGGCGCCGCCTTCGAGGTCCAACGCGACCTGCCCGGCGGAGGGCAGCAGACCTGGAAGGTCCACCGCGACGTCCCTCCGACGGGGGAGTCGGAGGTGGGAGACCTCGTCGTGGGGGAGCACGTCCTCACCCTTCGCGTCGTGGACGGGGAGGGCGTGCCGCTCGTCGTCTGGCTCGACGTGTCGGCCGGGGCGGAGGGCGGCGCCGTCAAGGGCAGCGGGGGCGGCGGGCCGATCATGCAGGCGCGGGGACGAACCGGAGAGGACGGGATCCTGCGGCTCGAAGGGTGCCCGGCCAACGACCGCTACGTCGCGAAGGCCGAGGCGGACGGCCTGCCCTTCCAGACCACGTTCTCCGTCCCGGCTCCGGCGCCGGTCCTCGTCCAGGTCCCGGAGACGGGCGCCCTCACGGTCGAAGTCCTCGACGCGTCCGGGGATGCGCGCGCCGAGGCGAACGTGGCGGCCACCTCGTGGACGGGCGCGGGACCCGCGCCGGTCGATGAGGAGGCGTGGGCGTCCGCCCGCCCCGGAGAAGCGACCACCGTCTACGGCACGACGGGCCAGGACGGTCGGGCGCGCCTCCCGCGCGTCGTCGCGGGGACCGTACGGGTCGTCGCGTGGTGGAAGACCCGCAGCACCGGGCTTGCGCCCTCGACATACGCCCACGGGCGCGTCGATCTCGGACCGGGCGAGGAGCGCGCCGTGCGCGTGCGGGCCGAGGACACGAGATGACGACGAGGGCGCCCGGTCAATTGCGGAAGCCCAGGAACGTCTCGATCGCCGTACGCCAGACGGGGCCGAACGCGAGGTCCAGGATCTTCTCGATGAGGGCGCTCTCGCCATCCAGCAGCACGCCGCGGACTGGAACGCCACGCGGCATGCGGGGCTGCCGTAGAGTGCCGGGATGAAGCTCCTGATCCTGGGCGGCACGCTCTTCCTCGGTCGGCACGCGGCGGCCGAGGCCATCGCGCGCGGTCACGACGTGACCCTCTTCCACCGCGGCCGGACCGGGGCCGACCTCTTCCCGGAGGCGGAGCACGTGCTCGGGGATCGCGACGGCGGCCTGGCATCGCTCGCCGGCCGGCGCTTCGACGCGGTCATCGACACGTGCGGATACGTGCCGCGGATCGTTCGCGACTCCGCGCGGCGTCTCTCCGGGTTGGCCCCGCACTACCTCTTCGTGTCCACCGCTTCGGTCTATCGCGCGCCGCTCCCGCGGCCGACGCCCGAGACGCATCCCGTGGCGACGCTCGATGACCCGGCCATCGAGACCATCGACCCCGCGACCTACGGTCCGCTGAAGGCGCTCTGCGAAGACGCCGTACGCGAGGCCTTCGACGGGAGCGCGACGATCGTGCGCGCGGGACTGCTCGTCGGTCCCAACGATCCCTCGGACCGGTTCACCTACTGGCCGCGGAGGCTCGCCGAAGGGGGAGAGGTGGTCTGTCCCCCGGACGACGCCCAACCGGTCCAGTGGATCGACGCCCGCGACCTCGCCGCCTGGATGGCGACCTGCTGCGAGGAGGCGATCGACGGCACGTACAACGCGGCGGGGCCCGCAGAGCCGATGGGGATGGGGGCGATGCTCGGCGGCATCCGGGACGCGGTGGGCGGCGCGGCCGTGCTCCGTTCCGTGCCGGCGGACGTCCTCGCCCGTCACGACGTCGCGCCGTGGACGGGCCTGCCGCTGTGGGTCTCCCCGGAGGACGTGGGCACGCTCTCGCTCGACCTGTCGAGAGCACTTGCGGCGGGGCTCTGCCATCGCCCGCTGGCGGGGACCGCGAGGGACACCCTCGCCTGGGCGAGGACGCTGGACCGTCTCCCTCGTGCCGGCATCACCGCCGAGCGGGAACAGGCGGTGCTGGCCGACCTCGGCGGTCCGGGAACGACCTGATTCGAGTGGACGGCGGGTGCCGGCGACCGTGGTGCCGGTCTATCGGTCGAGGGCGAGCGTGATCTCCCCCAGGGCGTTGAACCCCTCCGACACATGTCCGCCCATCAGGTCCCAGATGTCGCAGGTCGGCAGTGCCGGATCGGGACGGATGTGCGCCTCCACGAGCGTGGCGAGATCCGGGCGCGCGCCGACGGGCGACAGGTAGAGGATGATGATGTAGCCCGGTCCCGTTCCCTGCGTGGGGACGACCGCGCCGAAGACGGGCTCCAGCCGTGCCGGCGGTGCGAGACGCGTGGCCGCGGATCGGGGGCCCGCCCGCGCGTCCCTTGCGGGGCCGAGGGCGACGAGGCCGTTCGCCGTGTGATTGCGCGCGACCTCGAAACGCGCGCGGAACCGAGCGAGCCGGCCGGGGGACCGCAGGGTGACGTCCTGCGGGGAGAAGACGGCGTGGGCCCACGGATCGGTCGCCGGACGCGAACTTCCCAGGGCGCCGGCGCCGGGATCCGTGCGGATCCGCCCCGGCACGGTGAAGCGAAGCCGCGAGGCGCCGCCGGCACCCGGGAGGTCCACGGAGATCCCCGTCCCGCCGGGGGCCGTGCGCAGCGCCATCACGCCGAACGCGTCTCCGGGCACGTCCTCGCCCTGTCGCGGCGGCGGAGGCGGGACCCGCGGCGTGACCAGGATGAGCAGGCTCTGGCGTTCCCCACCCCCGTCTCCCGCCGCGAGGCGGCCGGCCAGCGGTTGGTAGGCGGTGGTCCCGTCCGGAGACCGGAGGCCGATCTCTCCGCGCGCCGTGCCGTCGCCGGCGACGGCGATCCGCGCGCGGAAGTCGAAGGCGAGCCCCGATGCGGGCAGGACGACGGGGCCCTCGCACCACGCGACGACCTGCGGATCGTCGCCGCGGCCCAGGTCGCCCGCCACCGTGGGAGCGGCCGTCGAGAGGCACGACACCGCCGTGCCGAGCAGGACCAACATCTTGCTGCCGAAGAACCGCATGCGCGTCCCCTTCCTGCCACTCGAGGCTCCCGCCATCGCGACGAGGGCCGCCTCGACCGGACCGGCCGCACCCTAGCCACCGCGCGCCCGATGGGGAAGCCCCGATGCCTTCTCCCCCGCGCCGACGCACGCTCGCGACAGCCGACACCCGCCACGAATAGGACGATCGCCCTCGCTCCGGGACGTACCGATCTCCACGGCGGAGCGCGCACCGAAAGCGAGCGAGCGGGAGAGCGACCGTGCCTCCGGTGGAGACCTCGGGTGGGGCTCGCAGCGCCGATCGCCCTCCCCCGGGCCGTCAGGGCGCGGTTTCCATCGGGTGGTTGCGCGCTTGCACACCCCGGGGCGCACGATCTCGTCAGGTGCTTGCCTCGCCGAGGGGAACCCGTCCCCCTGGAGCGCAGGACCGTAGGATGGGGGGAGGATCCGGAGGATCGCAATGAGATGCCGCACGGTCGTTCTGGGTGCCACGGTGCTGCTGGGGATCATGGTGCCGCTGGGGATCCTGTGCGACCGGGCGGATGCGACGTCGGGGGAGTACGTCGACGTCACGTGCCCCGTCTGCGCCAACACCTTCGAGGCGTGGGAGTGGCACAGCACGAACACCTTCGGTGGCGTGGACATGGACGGATGCCGGCACGCGGCGGGGAATCAGGTGTTCCTGCGCATCTGCTGGACCTGCCCACGCTGCCTCTACACGGGTCTGCAAAGCGATTGGAAGGAGGGGCACGACGCCGATCTCGTGGCGCGTCTCAAGGCCGAGAACCCGCTGAAGCCCCTGGCGACCGTGGATCCCGAGACCGCCCGGACGACCAGGATCCCGGCCGGTGTGCGGTGGGACCTGTATCTGCAGATCCTGGATCTCCAGGAGACCGATGCCGAGGAGAAGGCCTACGCCCTGTGCCAGACCGCCTGGACCCATCGCTTCGGACAGCTGTGGCCCGAGGGGCTCGACGACGCGCTCTCCGCGCTCGGCAGGACGTACCGCACGGCCTTGCGGGAAGCGAAGCCGGAGGCGCACGACGCGTGGCTGGAGGAGGTGGAGACGGCGCGGGCCCTACGCAAGGACGCGGAGGACTCCTCGCTTCCCCTGTCCGTCTTCGAACGGCAGCACCGCCTCCTGCTCGCGGCGGCGCTCTTCAAGCACCGGGGGGAAGACCCGGACGCAGCGGCGATCCTCACCGCCCTCCGAGCGCAGGGGGAGGATCTGGACGAAGACGTGGTCGCCGGGATCGAAGAGCTCGAAGGGCGCATCGCGTGGGAGCGCGGCTACCTCTCCCGCGCCGTGCCGCTCCTGCGCGAAGCTGCGGCATCCGAGTCGGTGGAGGACGACGTGCGGCCCTGGATGCTCCTGCGTCTGGCCGAGCTCCAGCGCAAGGTCGGGGTGCCGGAGGAAGCTCTCGCCACCTACGCCCGCGTGTTGGCGTTCGATCTCCCGCCGGCCGCCCTCGAGCAGATCGAGGCGCGGGTCGAGTTGACGCGCGCGCAGGTGCGGGCCGGCGCGGACGGGGGCGCAGGCGAAGAGGCCGAGGATGCCGAAAGCGTCAAGGACGCCAAGGACGCCGAAGACGCCGAAGACGGCGAGGACGGCGGCGGCGACTGAGGAGACCCGCGGACATCCGGAAGGGCACCCGCCGACCGGCGAAGCGGATGGGTTCCCACGAGTCGCCCGATCCGGCGACGTGCGGCCTTTCCGACCGGTCGGGGAGAGGCGGCCGATTCGCAGGACCTGCCGGATCACGGCGCCGTCGCCCGCCGGGGGCAAGCGTCCTCCAGCGACGGCGGGCTGCTCGGGCAGGGCGGTAGGATCGTCCCGTGAGCAGTCCCCTGCGATGGACGACCGAGGGCGAGGCGTGGGTGGCCACTTGGGGTGACAGCTGCGCGCGCATGGTCCGCCCCGCTGCCGGGTATCTCGTCGTCTGGCGGTGCAGCATCGCGGCCCACGACGATCTGTCGCCTGTCGTCGACGAGATCCTCGCCTTCGTCGCGACCGGCGAGCGCCTCGTGGTGACGTGGGAGACGCCGGACCGGTCGCGGCTCAATGCGGAGCTGCTACGACGCGGCTGCATCGTGCATCGGGAGAAGCTGTTCGTGAGGCGCGACCTCAGGGGGGGACTGCCCCGCACCGTGCCGTTCGCGTGGCGGTCCCTCGCCGAGGTCGGACACGAGGCCTTCCTCCCCGTGCTCTGGGAGGCCTCTCAGGGGGATCCCTTCGAGGGTCCCGATCGCGACGCGCGGCGCGAGTGGGGGACGCTGGTCGCCGACACCGGGAGCGACCTGGACCCCGCCCTCTGGCGGATCGCGTTGCAGGAGGGCGAGCCCCTGGGTGTCGTCCTGCCCACCGTGTGGAAGGGAGAGCGGCGCGAGGGCACGATGTCCTACGTCGGCGTCCTTCCGTCGCACCGCGGTCGCGGACTCGGCCGTGCCTTGCACGCGGCGGGGCTCCACCTTCTCGCGGAGGCCGGCGCGTTGCGCTATGTCGGCTCCACCGACGTCCGCAACACGGCGATGGCCCGCGTCTTCGCGCAGAATGGCTGCCTGGTCGAGGCCAAGCAACTCCTCCTCCACCCACCGCCCGCACGACAGCCCGCGAGCCGGTGATGGGCACGAACCCTCGGAGCGGGCCGTGTGGACAGGGCCCTGACCGAGCGCTACCGTTCCCGCTCGTTGCTCCGACGGGCACGTCCACGACGCCGAGGGAGGGTCGCCCGTGAAGTTCATGGTCACCTTTCGCCTGACGCATCGCGACTACGCGGCGCGGGTCTCGCGATTCCTGGAGACCGGGGCGCCTCCGCAGGAGGGGGTGGACCTGCTGGGGCGGTGGTTCACCGCAAGCCACAGCCGGGGCTTCATGCTCGCCGAGACCGAAGATGCGAAGGCGATCTTCCGGTGGATCTCCGAGTGGGCCGACATGATCGACTTCGTGGTCGAATCCGTCGTGGACGACACCGAGGCCGGCGAGGTGTTGAAGGACGCCGAGGCGTAGGACCGCCGTCGGCCGATCCTCGCCCGAGACGCCAGGCCAGCGCGGGGGAGGCTCCCAGGTCCCGTGCAGACGATCCCCCAACTCCTGACCAAAGCCGCCGCGAGGCACGGTGACCGGATCGCCGTGGAGGAGCGTGGGAGTCGCTACGACTACGACCGACTTCGGCGCCGCGTATCGCATCTCGCGGCGGCACTGCTTCGCGAAGCGCCCGAACCCGGCGCGCGGGTCGCCATCCTCGCCGCCAACGGGGCGTTCCATCTCGAGGCGTATCACGCCGCGGCCTGGGCTGGACGGGTGGGGGGTGCGAAGTGGTGTCGATTGGGGTGCGCTCGGCTGGGTAGGCACGCTCGACGTGCCTGTGCGGCCACGTCAGCGGTCCTCGTCCTCCTCCTCGATCGGCGAGTAGGAGCCGGCAAGATGCATGGGCTCGGCGCGCAGGCGCCGCAAAGTCTGCATCGCGACCACCACATCATGGCACGGGACTCCTCGTAGGCTCCAAAGAGAGTCTCAGCAGTCCAGACTCTGTGGGTGGGCATGAGATGCTCCTTTCCGGCCGGAAGGCCGTTCAGGAGCGTGCCGACTATGTGGAGTGAAGGGAAGACATGCCCTGCCGAGAGGCCGATTATCTGGGGTCATGGGTGCCGTTGGGCCAAGCCTCTCCGCATAGTCCCGATCTCTGCATAGCACACGCTATGCGGAGCTCCGCATGGCGTCTGGAGGGTCGCGCGGCAGATCCGCATCGACCGGCGGCTCCCCGATGGGGAGGTCGTGCGGGTCACGCTGCACGACCCGGATGGGCGGGTGCTGCTCGAGGGGGAGGTGCGGTAGAGGGGGCACCGGGACCGGATAGGCGCCCCGCGACGACTATTCTGTAGTTGTGGGCGACCGAACTCCCCCCGCCAGCGATCTCCTGGCCCAGGCCGGCTTCGTCCGGGGCCTCGCCAGGGCTGCGCTCTTCGGGGACGACGCATGTGAGGACGTCGAGCAGGACGTCTGGGTAGCGGCGCTCCAGAAGGGGCCTGATGATCCGCGCCGCCTACGTGGCTGGCTCGCGTCGGTAACGCGTCGCCGAGCCGCAGACGTCCTACGACGCCGCAGCCGCGTGAGGGCGCGGGAGCGGTCGGCTGCCAAGGACGAGAGGGTTGAAGCGACCATCGACGCGGTGGAGCGTGCGGAAACCGGCCGCCGGCTTGTCGCCGCCGTCCTCGCGCTCCGAGAGCCCTTTCGAACAGCCATCCTACTTCGCTTCATGGATGATCTTCCGCCCCGGGTGGTCGCGGTGCGTCTCGGTGTGCCCGTCGAGACTGCTCGCTCGCGGGTGAGAAGGGGACTCTCCGAGTTGCGTGTGCTGCTTGACCAGGACGAGCGGCACGCTTGGCGCAAGGCCCTCGTACCCGTGGTCTTCAGCGGTACGCACCCCGGCGCCGCGCTCCCGGTTGCACTTGGAGGTCTCATCGTGGCGAAGAAACTGGCCCTAGCATTGGTCGTACTCCTGCTGCTTGGCGGGGTGGTAGCGACCCTAGTCCACGTGGGCGTTTGGAACCAGCAGTCCCGAGACCCGCACAACACAGCTTCCAACACAGCGGCCACCGGCGCCGGGAGCGGCGGGCCAAGCCTCAGAGGACATGCTGAAGCACCCGGAACCTTGGAGGCCGCGCCTGTGCAGGACGTGTCCCCAGCGATCACTGGTGTGGTAGTCAGCGCGGCCGGGACGCCGGTGGTTGGTGCGCATCTCTATGCAGTCCCCGCGTCTGTTCGCCAACCAATCGATGCGGCCAGCGTGGATCAGTCGATGGGCGTTCCCGCTGCAGTCTCCATAGCTGATGGTGAGTTTCGCCTCGCCCTGCGGGATGTGAGTGAGACCTATACAGTGATCGCACGCACCAACGATGGTCTGCTTGCGGCGCGCCGCGGCGTTGGTGCTGGCGCAGAACTCCGCCTCGTAGTGGCTGAGGCTTCACAGCTGTCTGGGCGCGTCATGGATGCAGGTGGTCGTCCCATTGTGGGAGCTGCTCTGACCGCGCAGATCGCACTGGATGCGATGACGTTCAGCATCCAGGCGCGCTCGGATGGGGACGGTCGATACACGCTTCCGGGGATCCCCGCTGCTCCCACGGACTCTGATGTCCGATTTGCTTGGCGCTTGGCGGTCATGGTTGAACACGAGGGATTCGCGCCGCTGTACCTGGACGCCAGCAGCTCAGATTCGAACCAGGGCCTGCCGCGCCTGAATCCGGGCGAGGTGGCGCAGTTCGACTTGGTCATGATCCGGGGCGCAACCGTCCGAGGCCTGGTGCTCGAGGAAGATTCAAGCCGCCCTGTCGCCGGGGCGCGCGTAGTGGTCTGGTCGATGGAGGGCGGAGCAGACCGCATTGAGCGTGACGATGGCGTTCGCCTGCGTACCGCCGCGTACGGGCGCATTCTCGCAGAGACGAAGAGTGCGAGTGATGGCACGTTCGCCATCGCCCATGTTCCCGCCCGCGGCTTCCACGAGCTGTGCGTTCGTGGTGGGGGCGGCCTGGGCCCGATCTTCGGAAACGTGAGCGTCATCAAGGATGGGTTCGTTCCCGGGCATCACGAGGTCCCCGTTCTACCCGACGAGGCGGCGCTGGACATCACGATCCGCCTGTGGCCCGGGGCGACGCTGACGGGGCGAGTTGTAGGGCCGGACGGCGAACCGGCCCGCGGTGTCGAGATGTGGGCGTGGAGCGAGGGGCGCCACGACCAGTATCAGTTGCCGCCCGCGCTGCGCGATCTCTCAACCAGCCTCTTGACAACAGACTCCGACGGTCTCTTCCGCCTCACGGGGATCCGGGCGTCGCGTTCGCGGCCCGTCGATGTCGAACTCTTGGCTCGTCGCTTTCTCGCCTTCCGAGGCCAAGGGCACTTCGTTGCCGAGCAAGCGAAGGTGCAACTCACCGTGAGGGCAGGGGAGGTCAAAGACCTCGGGAACATCGCACTGGAGGCGCCCCACGCGCCAAGCGCCAAGGTCCTCGTGGTAGACGCGGCTGGGAGTCCCATAGCCGACGCACTCATTCTGACTTGGGAACCACACCAGCGCATCTGGACGGACAGCGCTGGACGCGCAACACTCTACTGGCCCGAGAAATGGACCTACCTCACGGAGAAGCAGATTCTCGTGAGGGCATCAGCCCCCGGGCACGCGACTACGTTCGTTCAGGTCCAGCCTGCTTTGGCAGATGTCGCTGAGACGCGCATCACCTTGCCTGAAGGTGCGGCCATTACTGGTCTCGTGGTGGATGCCCACGACCGCGTAGTCCCAGGCGCCGATCTGACAGTGAGCGCCAAGGATGGCATCGGCGTCACCGCCGCCAGCGGGATGCCCTGGGCTGGATACCTGGCCTCAGCCACGACGGACCGCGATGGGCGGTTCGCGGTGGACGATCTGCCCACAGGGCCGATTCGCGTGTCCGCGAATTTCGCTGGCCTGGGCGGCTCGACCGATGCAGAAGCCGGCGACGAGGATGTCGAGATCAGGCTGCAGGGTGCCCTAAGCGACCTTGTCGGTCGGCCGGAGGACGGGGCGCCCGGCCCGACATTCGAGGTTGGGGCCATGTGCGAGGGCCAACCTGTCGCGCTGATTGAGATGCAACTGGTCGGCCGCGGTGACCCGATTCCCGGGCATCGGATCCGACCTGGTCGTGTCCGCTTCGAGGGTGTGCCCGACGGCACGTACACGCTGCGTGCATCCGCCCAGGGGTTCACATCGAGTGAGCAGGGGGGGATCCGGATCGTTGCGGGCCGACCAGTCGAGTCCGTCGACATCGAACTCTCGCGCGGCATCGTCGTCGAGGGACGGGTTACGAAGCACGGCGGCACGAGCGTGAACTACGCTCTCTCGTTCATGCCGGAGTCCGGGCCCCCCATTACGGTCCCGATCCGCGATGACGGCACCTACGAGGCGTCTGGATTCACGCCCGGCATCTATCGCATCGCTAGCCTCTCTTCAGCAGAGTGGAATCCGGCGCTCTACCCAATGGCGCCCACCGGCAACCGGGCGCTGGTCCTTCGCGCGGGAACGCACCGAATCACGTTTGACGTCGGTCTGCACCCCGCAGGCGTGCTCTCCGTCCATGTGCCGGACGTGAAGCCAGATGCCTCGCCGCGCCTGACTGTGTACGACGAGTCGGGGACTCAACTCGTTGAGGTGTCGGTGCCTGAAGGCGGGTGGGCGCCTTGGGTTGGATATGCAGTGCTGCTCCCTGGCAACTACACGATTCGACTGCTTCGGGCCGACGGGACGGTCAAGGAGAGGACTGCTCAAGTGGAGGTGGGCAAGAAGGCGAGCGTGCAGTCTTTCGAGTAGCTGGGGGCGCCGACACACTCCCGATGCAATGCGGCATCCCGGAGGGCCTCGGGGTGGTATGATCTCGGCGTGGCGCACGGTGGGCTCGAGCCCCGCCAGTGCCCACCCGTCCCCCCACGCACGCTCAGCTCCTCCGCCGCGCCCGTGGCCGCAGGCAGGGGGACCGCGACTACGACCAGCGTCGGCGTGAGGGCGAGTCGTGAAACTGCTGCGCGAAGCGGTACTCGCTGGGGTGGTCGACGGAGTGCCGAATCCACTGCGTCGTGACATGCACCAGACGTTCTCGGACGGTCCCACTCTCCGGATACCCCTGGCGGACGGCGGCCAGGGCGCGCTCTTCGACCTCTGCGTAGCAGGCCGTGATCAAGACGTCCTTGCTCGCGAAGTAGCGGTAGATCGTGCCTGCCCCCACGCCCGGCCGCCCGCCCAGGAGGGCCATGGACGCGCCGTGGAGCCCGTGTCTGGCGACCACGTCGCGCATGGTCTTGGTGATGGCGTGGGACTTGTCGGAGTCCGGCGCGGTGGTCGGAGGTGCGGAATGAACGTCCACTTCGCAGAGAATGGATGGCCGCTGGCCAGGGTCAAGACGTGACGCGAGGGAGAGTGCCCGTACCGAAGTGGAGGGGCACCGGCCGTAGCTGGGAGTGGAGCCCGGCAAGGGCCGCCACCGCGTCCTGGGCGCCATCCCCGAGCAGGAGGCGAACTGCGACCTCGCCGCGATGAACTCCGGTGAACGCTCACGCCGCGTCCCGACGCAGACCGCGATGCCCAGGCGCGTCGTCGCCGAGTACCCCTCCTCCGGGCCTCGCTGGAGGACGACCGCGAAGCCGATTCAAGGCATCGTGACTTTGTAAGTCCTTGGTGCGGCTATCTTTACGACCCGTGCGGAAGGAGGACGCATGGTCGCATCCCACGGAGCGCTTGCGGCGGTTGATATGCTTACCCCATAGGCATATGCTGACCCCATGAAACTCTCCGCGGAGATCCGCGCCCGCTTCCGTCGCGAGGGTCGGAAGGGCGGAACGGCGCGCGCCCGGCGTCTGTCCCCCGAGGTGCGTCGCGCCATCGCACGCCGCGCGGCCCTGCTCCGCTGGGTCCGCGAGCGGTTCGGGGCGTCGCGCTTCGAGACCCTGCGACTGCCGGGCGGGGCGGACGTCGACAAGGGTCTCGACGATCTCGCCGCGGACCGCGAGACGCCCGAGAGCCTGCTCGTGTCGCTGGCGGCACCGAGACTCCGCCGCGAGGGTGTGCCCCTCCCGCCGGCCTGCCTCCCGGACGCGGACAGACGCCTGTATCGACTTCTCGAGCACACGGACGGCGAGTTGGCACACGCCCGTTATCTGGCGAGGCTCAGACAGATGGCGTCCTTCGCCGACGCCTGTCGCACCCTGCGATCGGACATCGAACGAGGTGCGTGACGAGCTGACGCCGGACCGGTTGCGCCTGCTGATGCGGGAGATCGCGCGGACGGCGCCCCGGGTCAGGTCCTATCGGGTGTTCCTCGTCGGGGGTGGAACGGCGGTCTACTGCGGTTGGCGGCCCATCTCCGTGGATGCGGATCTCTTCTCCGAGGAGGTGTCCGTGTTCCGTGACATCCAGGGGATTAAGGCGCGCCTGAACGTCAACGTCGAGTTCGCCCGACCGGAGCACTTCGTTCCCCCGCTCGCCGGCAGCGGCGATCGCCACGTGTTCATCGAGACCATCGGCGGGGTCTCCTACTACCACTACGACCCCTACGCCCAGGTGCTGTCGAAGGTGGTTCGCGGTTTCGAACGTGATTTGCAGGACGCGCGGCGCTTCGTACTCTCGGGCATGGTGGATCCGGAGGGCCTTCGTGCCCTCGTGGCGTCGATCCCGGACTCCGCTTACGCCAGGTATCCCAATCTCACGGCGCAAGCCGTCGCGCGTTCGGTCGAGACGTTTCTCACGGACCTGGAGCGCAGACCGCAGGATTGACCCCCGACCCCCTCAGGCCGGACGCCACGGCCGCCACACGCTCGTACGGGCGATCTCGCGGAAGCCGGAAGAGCGGTAGATCGGCGCGGCAACGCTGCCCACCTAGGCCACCGTGGCGCCGAGACTCGCGCAGCGTCACGGGGTCTCCAACACCGCCGCGCAAGCTCCCCCCCGCCGCCGGTACGCGCTCAACCAGTGGACGGAGCTCACGCGCTTCCTGGAGGACGGCGCGATCGAACTGGACAACAATCGAGCCGAAAGGCAGCTGAGGACGATTGCTGTGGGAAGGGCTTATGCGCACTCCTTCACTATGCGGACACGCCCGCGCAGGATGGCCCGGAGCTTTCCGGAGCGCGTCAAGGACCCGTCGGTGATGTCCACATAACAACGATGCTCCCACGGGCGATGGCGCCCGCTGGGAGACATCCATGAGATCCAAGTCAGTAGTCCGAGCGCGTGGCCTGAGTGAGTTGAGAGCCACGCACCTTGCTTTCGTTGCCGATGCCCTGCACGCCTACCTCGAGGCCAACCGGAGCGCACTCCCGCATCCGCACGTCGTGATGCCGCTGTAAGATGCAGAGAGCCTACTGAGGACGTTTCATGGCACGCGTCAAGGGAACGAAGCGGAGCCGATGTTGGCTTTGCCGCGTCGAGTCGGACCTGCCGTACGGCCATGTCATGCCGAACTTCGTGAGGCGATGGATGGTCGAGCAGGCTGGCGATCGAACGCTCCGTCATGCAGGCTCGTTCAGCAAGCCGCGGCAGGATGTGCGCTGGCGCGAGTACATGCTGTGCCCGGATCATGAGAACAAGTTCAGCGTCTGGGAGGGCGACTTCAGGAACGAGATCTTCCTCCCTTGTCAAGACTACGAAGCGGATCCATGGCCGCTGAGATACGGACCGTCAGTCCTTACGTGCTGCGTATCGATCTCTTGGCGCGTGGCACGATACGAACTGCAGCGCAGGAAAGAACTTCGGGGTCCCCCGCAGAATTCGTGGGTGACCTGAGCCGCTCCATCGCCCGGACCGGAAGAAGAGGGCGCATGGGCCGCCGTCCTTCCCGCCTCACCCCCATCCGGGGGTGAGGGGTGAGGCGGGAAGGAAGAGTGGTGTAGAGGAGTGTGCCGGGCTGCCGAGCCCAGGCCGCGGAGGGGGCCGCACCGGCCACCAGCGATGAGGATGCGAAAGACACCCTGCGCCGGGGCCGTCGGCCCCGGGCCCGATGCTGTGCGTTGCGACACGTCAGCCGGGAGCGCGCAGGGTGCAGCTGAAGACTATCCTGAACCGTATCGAGAAGCATCGGTCCTTCGTCTACGGCACGGCCGAGTTCGTCGAGACGGAGCGTGGACCGGCCATCGATGTCGAGATTCAGCCTCGGGCGAATGGGAAGGCCATCTGCTCAGGCTGCGATCGTCCCAGACCGGGCTACGACACTTTGCCGCCTCGCCGCTTCGAGTTCGTGCCCCTGTGGGGCTTCCTGGTGTTCTTCGTCTACGCGATGCGTCGGGTCGCGTGTCCGAACTGCGGGGTCACGGTGGAGAAGGTCCCGTGGGGCACGGGGAAGAACCACCTCACCAAGACCTACGCCTGGTTCCTGGCGTCCTGGGCGAAGCGCATGACGTGGACGGACGTGGCCCGAGCCTTTCGAGCCAGCTGGGACACCGTGTTCCGGGCTGTGGCCACGGCCGTGGAGTGGGGCTTGGCCCGCCGAAACCTGCAAAACGTCTACTCCATCGGGGTCGACGAGATCTCGCTGCGCCGTGGGCATCGCTACCTGACGCTGGTCTACCAGATCGACGCGGGCTGCCGTCGCCTTCCTGTGGATCGGAGAGAACCGCAAGGTGGATTCGCTTCTATCCTTCTTCCGCTGGCTCGGACCGGCCGGACGTGCCCGCCTCCAGTTCGTGTGCAGTGACATGTGGAAGCCGTACACGACAGTCATCGCCGAGTGGGCCAAGGACGCGATCAACATCCTCGACCGCTTCCACATCATGGCCCACTTCAGCAAGGCGATCGACGAGGTGCGGGCGTCCGAGGCGAGAGACATGCGGCGCAACGGCTACGAGCCGATCCTCAAGCGGAGCCGGTGGTGCCTGCTGAAGCGCCCGGAGAACCTGACCGAGAAGCAGGAGGTGAAGCTGGACGAACTGCTCCAGTACAACCTGAGGTCCGTTCGTGCCTACCTACCTCAAGGAGGACTTCCAGGGCTTCTGGGAGTACGTCTCGCCGGCGTGGGCCGGCAAGTTCCTGGACCGCTGGTGTACCCACGGAAGGAGGAAGCGATGGCGGTGGGGGATCCCTTCCCGATGCCCGAACCCCGGCCGGTGCAGCAACCCGGCGAGACCCATGCCGAGTACCGCGCTCGCTTGATGGCGTGGCTGGGCGGGCAGGGCTCGTCCCTGCCCGGCGGCGTTCCCGGCGCAGGTACCGGGAGTCTTGGCATGGCCGGAGCCTGCCCGCGCTGTCGCCGCCCCCGGCGCCCCCGCTGGGGGGAAGTGGCGGGCTGCCCGGCTCGAACTGGCTGCAAGGGCGGCTGGTGATCCCCCCGCCCCTTCCGCCGTCTCCCCGCCCCCCCCGCGCCCGAAGCCTCCCGGCGAGCCGCCGCCTCCCCCGCCGATTCCGTTGCCGGGTGCGCCGGCCCAAGTACGTCCCCGCGCCCGGCGGTCCCCTCGGCTCCTGGGCCGCCGTGGGAAGCTCGTTCGCCAAGAAGCCAGGCGCGCCCCGTGCCCCGATCCCCGGCGAGAGCATCCTCCCCGGGCTCCGGCTCCCCTTCAGGGCCGGTGGTGACGCCCCAGCCGACGGGCGACGACTTCACGTTCCGGGCCACGGGGTTCCGACCAGAGTGGGGGGCGCCCCGACAACGTGCACGGCTACCATTGGAACGCCATCCGCTATCTCTTCGAGCCCCTGCCCCGCAACCAGTACCCCGGCACGGTCGCCGAGTACGAGCAGGCCGTGGCCGCCACGTCGACGGCGAGTACCCGCAGGCGTTCCAGGATCCCGCGGAGCCGGGGCGGTGGCGCCACCGGTGGGTCCGGGCGCGCACGTCGCTCCCCTCCCTCGAGCAGCCGTACGAGGGTCTGGGAGAGATCGCCGCACCGCGGGGGCTCACGACGACACCCGCAGGGAGCGCCCTCTCCCGCTACTTGGCCAGCACGCCCGCGTCGCCGCCTCGTCGCGAGGGTTCCGTCGGCACCTACGAACTGGGCATCCCGCCCGAGACCCCGCTGACCGCGGCCGAGGCCGTGCCCGGTACGACCAACGCCAAGGCCGCGCCGCGCAAGCCCAGCGGCACGACACGCTACAATCTGAGGGATTACGCCTTGGGTCCCCCAGGGCGACCTCCCGGTGGGCTGCCCCTATCCGTACCCGTACCTGCCGGTGCCACAGGCGGACTATGCAAGCGGCGCGTGGCTCGAGCCCGACTACGTGCCCAGCGTCCCCCTTCCCTCCCCCTTCTCGGAGTCACCCTGGCAGTGCGGCACGTTGGCAGGGGGAGGGGGATCGCGGGAAGGGCTCGCCCCAGGAGCTGGGCTCCCTGAAGGACATCGTCTCCGTGGGCGGGAAGCCCCCCGGAGCCCTGACGCAGGCGGAGCTCGTCGAGCTGTCCCGGATGGCCGAAAGCGTCCTCGCCGATCCCGGCATCACCGACGTCAAGCGCATCGAGTACGAGAACGTCCTCGCCGGGGCGCAGGAGGCCCTCCGCGGGTCCCTGCCGCAGCGGACCGTGGATGACGTCATCGCACTGCAGGAGATCGCCGCCCAGCGTCTGGCTGACCCGGACCTTCCCGAGAGTGCGCGCATCGAGTGGGGGCGGACGCGCCAACGCGACTTGGCAGAGATCGGGGCGCGGCTGGCGGAGGGAACGCCCGCCGCACGCAAGGCAATCGGTGACAAGATCGCGGCCGGCTACGCGTCGGAGGAGCTTGGCGCCGAAGCTACGAGCGCCTTGGACGACCTCCTCGCGGACTACGGGCTCTCCGCGAAGGCGCCGTCCGGGGGCCGGCGCCGTCGGCCGGAGCCGAGGGCCCGGACGTTCAGAAGCTCCGCGCGGATCTCGCCCAGGCCCAAGCGAACGCCGCGAAGGCCCGCACCAAGCAGGAGGCGGTCAAGTGGACGAACGAGGTATTGCGGCTCCAGGGGGAGCTTGACAAGGCCGGTGCGGACACGGGCTACACGCGGCCGGGCGCCCTGCCTGGACCGCCGCCGGTTGTCACTCCGCCGCCGGGCCTTCCGGCGGAACCCCGCGGAGGGGATTCGGGTGGGGGTGCGCGGAAGCGGCAGCCGGACCGCGAAGGAAGGTACCCATCCGGATTGAGGTTGCAGTGCTTGGTCCCGAGCATAGATGACAGCGCCCCGCTTGGCGAGCCGCGACCTTCCTGGGCCGCGACCTCGCCGTACGGCAAGAAGTACGGAGCGATGGGACTTGACGCATGCCGGCAGGCCGTCAGGGACTTCCTCGAGCAGTTCAACGCGACCCTTGCACAGATACGGCCCGACCTGGAACTCAAGCCGCTTCCGCTAGCCCGGACTATTCACGAACGAGGGTCTTCGGAGCAGGATTTCGGTCGATCGGGCCTCCGTCGCCCCGCCACGACGTACCTTGCCCACCTCAGGGCTGCGTCGGGGACGTTGTCTTCCTCCTCGAGGGCGATCGGAGCCCGTTTCGGGTCGCTCGGGCCCAGTGGGCGGCTGGTAGGGGCAGACCGCCCCCAGGGTCTGGACATGTGAACGGCGAAGCCGGTGCCTCCGGCGCGTGCTACCCCGAGCCCACCGTGTGCAGCTGGCGGGCGAGCTTGCACCAGAGCGGCGCACTCGGACACGATCGCGGCATCCGCAGGACGATCCTGCGAACGGAGCGCACGACCTGCGTGCTCATCTTTACGAGCTTCAACCGCAGGGTGTGTACTTGCGCGCGTGCTAGTTCGCTCGCTGCCATGTGCCCGCGCAGTTCCTGGTAGAGCACGTACGCGGCCGACGTCATCAGCACGCGCAGCTGGTTGGCCGTGAACGACGAGCAGCTCGTCCGGTCCATCTGCAGGTCGTTCTTCAACTCCTTGATCCGGTTCTCCGAGTCCCCGCGGCCGCAGTAGACGCTCTCGTACACGTGCCGGGGCGTCGTCTTCAGGTTCGTGACGACATAGCGCATGTTGACCTTGGTGCCGCGCTTCTTGGCCGTGGGAGGGGGCGGAAGGACCTCCGCCTTCACCACGACGCGCCGCTCGCGGCTCCACTTGCGTGCCTTGTAGCTGAGCGAACCGTAGCGGCGTGCGGCCGCCTTGCTCTTTCGCACGGAGCCACGTAGACCGCGGAGAAACCGCTTCGAACGGCATATAGACAGAATTCGAGGGCAACCCGAGCAGGTACTGCACCCGCAGATCCTCCAAGGCGTCGAGCAGGCCGGGGCTGACGAAGCCCCCGTCCAGGCGCACGAGGATCTTGGCCCCGGGCAGTACCCGGCGCAGGTGCCGGATCGATCTGCGCAGAAGCGGGATGAGCCCGCGACGTCCGGCGCCGATGCCGGGCCGCAGCCGCGCCGAGAACAATGCTGCTCGGGGTGCCCGTCCACCGTGAGGAAGCCGAGCAGGGGGAGGAAGCAGTGGGCGTCGTAGAAGGCATTGAAGAAGCAGAACGACTGTTGCCCGTGGGCCTCATCGACGGTGGCGTCGACGTCGATCACGACACGGCGGGCCTCGGGGTGTCGCTGAGCCAGGCGCTCGATGGCGCCCTGCTCGAAGGCCCGCAGGGCGCGAACGACCTCGCGGGGCCCGACAGCGTTCTCGAAGCGCGAGAGCGTGGGCTGCGACGCCAGGGCCTCGCCCGTCTCCGGATCCCGGTCGCAGAGCATCTTGAACACGGGATCGTGGCGCAGGATGGTAGCGTCGTTCCCATCCGCGTACCCCGCAGCGATGGCGTAGATCCGCTGGCGGAACATGTCGGACAGTTCGTGGTCCACCTTTCCACGTTGGCGGCGATCGGAGAACTCGGCGCAGATCGCGTCGGTGAGTCCGACCTGGCGATCACACGCGCCCAGCAGCAGAAGGCCTCCGTCCGAGGACTGCGTCGCGGCGTCGAACTGGGCCACGACGGGCTTGAGGAACACGTCAGGCAAGAGGACGGACTGTCGAGTAGAATGGGACACGCGGGCACGGCTCCTTGGCGTCTCTTCGTCGTTGAACAAACGATTAGACGGCAAGCGCCGTGCCCGCTTCTCCCTCTTCACGAATAATCCGGGCTAGAGAATGGCGACCCGGACCCCCTGGGTTACCTCTATGTGGTCCTCGTAGACAACAGCACGGGCAAGCCTGCCGATCCAGACAAGCTCCCTCGCGATCTGGGCGATGTCGTGCGCCTCATCAACAACGGGAACGTCGGGTTGGAGGGTCCCGAGGATCCGAGGAAGCAGCAAGTTCAATGGCCGCTGAATCCAGACGATCCGCGGCAGGCACCGACGACCATCAATCTCGTCGACCGAGAGTACTCGTACAGGGCGCCGGACACGGGCAAGATGGCGCACGGTGGCGTATCCGCGGCCCAGGAAGGCGCGGACGGTTGGGTGACGTTGAACATGGATGCGCGCTCGGCTTGGTCCGAGTTGTTCAAGTCATGGCAGTCAGAGCACAGGCAGGAACTGGTGGATCCGCTCAACCTCGCGGTGAACGTCTTTCACGAGGTTTTCGAGCATTCCGAAGGTCGAAAGAAGCTGTGGGATTTTGTGCGGCCCCGTGGCTCGAGGCAATCAAAGAAGGAGGCAGGGGCGGAACCACCCGACATCGAGGGGGAAGCAAACCACGAGGCTAGGATGAAGGTCGCGGCGATCTCCGCAGGGCATGTCCCATACCCCTCGCTCGAGGTCAAGGAGCGCTCTGGCACTCAATGCCAACACGCCCAAGGGCCGGGAACTACCCTCCACGCTAGAGGCGCAGCTCCAGTACGGCAATCGTACGCTGAACGTGGCGGTGCATCATGACTGGCAAGGCGTTCCGGACAGACCACCCAAGATCACGACGTCGTCGGGTCGGTGAACCGCTCCGGGCCGCTCCCACGGAGGTCATGTTGAGATCTGCATTCAGGTGGCGACTGGCATGGCTTGCGGTGGCCGTGGGGATTCCGCTAGCCATGGGCGTGTGGCTGTGGATCGCCCGGAGAGACGGCATGGCGCCGCCTGCGCCGGACAGGCACGAGTGTTGGGCGGTACCGCTCGAGTCCGACCCACTCGACCCGGACGGGCGACTCCCTCTGCGCGTGCGCCGTTGTCTCGATGGGGCGGTCATGGTCCTCGTCGTACCGCGGTGGGCTCCTGCGTTGGCCCGAGCGGCTCCCGAGGACCTGCACGGGCCAGAGCAGTTGCCTGGGCCCTTCTACGTGGACGAGACCGAAATCACGCAAGGGCGTTTCGACGCCTACGTCAGAGCTACCGGTCTCAGGACGCGGGCCCAAGAAAGGGGTAAGGTCGAGGTGATGACCGCGTTCTCGACTGGGCTTGAGTGGATTCCAATACGCCGGTACGCAGCGTGGCTGGCCTGGGCTTACCCTGGAGTGGAGCTTGGAAGTCTACCTGCGCGGCAAATGACGCAGCCGGAGGCCGCGGGCTATGCGACATGGGTGGGTTGCCGGCTGCCGACGGAGGCGGAGTTTGCCTACCTTCTGGCCTGTGACGCTGGGTGGGGGCCCTATCCGTGGGGTCCTGACGTCGTTCCTGACTCAAGGGTGGTCAACTGTGCTGATGCAGCGTTCGCCCGAGTCTTCACGTACGCTGGTGGCATGCGCCCGTTGACGGCCTACAACGACGGAAGATCTGCCTGCGCTCCTGTTGCCTCGTACTTGCCGAACTCCCTCGGGCTCTACGACGTGAGCGGCAACGTGGGAGAGTACTGTCGCGATTTGGTCCGCACGCCTCTGGACGAGCAGGATGAGGACTACACGGGGGAAGGCGAGCCCAGCTACAGCGTCACGCGGGGAGGCAAGTGGCTCGGGTCCCCCTACATGACGCTAGCAGTGGACTATCGTGGGACACGCGGTGCTGAATTGCACTCCGATGCGACGGGCTTCCGATGCGTTCGTGGGGTGGATCCGTATCTTCGCGAGTTCATCGGACGACGTTAGGAACTGGCCTTTCGCGGGTTTTCGGGCGGACAGCCTGCCCCTTGGCGCACGCCGTGCCGCCTGACAACGACCCATCAATGAAACAGCCCAACCAACCGATTGACGCGAGTAGCGAACAGCGTCGGATCGGAGGGCTGGGCCGTGAAGCTGCATCCTACAGAATCGTCCTTCGAGGACATCGTCTTGACCGCCAGGCCGGCGTTCTCGAAGCGCTCCTGGAAGTACGTCCTGGGGCTCGCGGTGCCCTGGCTGATCTTGGCGGGGCAGCGCTGTATGACCCGGCTGGCCCTCCTGGCAGGACCGCGTCGCAGCCTCTCGGCCTACTACCGCTTCCTCTCGCACGGGAAGTGGCGCCTGCACAAGCTGTTCCACTGCCTGTTCGATCTGATCATCCGGACCGTCCCCTCTCCGAGCTCTTACGACAAAGTCGAGGATCGACCGTCCCTGCGCCCGCAGGCTCTCGCTGACCGTGAGCATCCGCTCGGCGAAGCGCGATCCCTCTGCACTGTGCGACCCGAACGATCCCTTGCGCCGGAGCACGCCCTTGCGCACGGCACGCTCGGCCGCGTTGTTCGTGGGCTCCACGCCCTCGACCCGGGCGAAGGACCAGAGCGCCGCGCCGTACTCGCGCAGGTCCTTCGCGATCTTGCGGGCCGCCGGGACTGGGTTGCCGACGTGACGACGCAGCAACCGTTCGAGGCGTCGCTGGATCGGCTTCAGTTTGCGCCGGAGTCCCCGCCGTGTGATCTCGCCTCCTCGGAAGCGATACCATTCGCGGAATACGTCCTTGACGATCTGCTGGCCCGCGACCCCGAGGCTTCGGGCCTTCCCTCCTCGCTCTTCCAGTCCCAGGAAGTTGCGGAGCAGGTGCGCCCGCAGAGCTGCCGCTTCTTCGTGTCGTGCGCCCGGTAGACCGAGAACCTGTCCGTGATGAGGAAGCCCGTGAAGGCGAACAGCAACTTGCGGAATGCCTCGCGGTTGCGGCGCGGGTCGATGCGGAACACCTTGAGCATGGGCGTGACCGCCGCCCACAGCCAAGCGCGATCGTTGCCCTGCCACCATCCCGTTTCATCGCAGTGGACGAACTCGGCGTTCTGGATCGCGTCCAGCGCCTCATCGTAGGCGGGCTTGATCGCCTCGCTCGTGCGCTGCTCCAGGTTGGAGATGGTGCCCTCGGACACGGTGGCCTTCTCACCGAAGAGCGCCACGACGAGGTCCCGCGCCTCGCGGCGCGTGACGCGAAAGCGAGCCGGAGCAACGACAGGATCGCCTGGAGCCGGGGACCGGCGCACTGGTTGGGCACGGCCTCGGGCAGGTCGGCGGCGGTGATCTCGCCGCAGCGCCTACACCGACAAGCGTGCAGGACGTACTCGACGACCTCGGCGACGACGGGAGGGATCTCGATGACCTGATGACGAAACGGTTCCCCGGCCACGTCCTCGGGCCGCAGAGTCGAGCGACACCCGGCACACCGCTCCGGCATGACCGGGATCGTGCGGTCGACCTGCTCGGGAGGCAGCGGCTTGCGCGTCTGGCCCTCTCGACCGGGCTGGCCCCCGGACTTGCGGCCGGTGGGCTTCTGCTTTCGGCGCTCCCGCCACGGCACGTCGGAGGACGGCGGCTTCGAGGAGTTCGACGAGTCCTGGTTCAGGCGGGCCGTGAGTTCGCGGACCTTCTCCTGGAGGATCTCGACGTGCTGCTTCAGGCGCTTGTTCTCGCGGGTGAGATTGGCGCGGTTGCGCGCCAAGGCTGAGGAGTTGTCTGAACAGCAACACGCCATCGCGGGTGAGATCGAGCGCATCGACCGCCTGGAGTCGCTTCGCGACGCGAGGACCGACGCGCACCTCTCGCAGAACCGGGTCCGCCATCTTCGTGATGTGCTCCATGCCCCGGACCTCACCAAGGTACGCGGCGCGCTCCAGGACCTGATCGTCGGGGTCGAGGCGCGCACCGACGGGACGTTCTGGCTGCTGGTCGGCGAGGGGCCGCTGGGTACCGGACGACCTGAGGCTGCTGGAGGAACTGGCCGTCGACCCAAAGCTACACGACCCCGGCACGGGCTTGAGGGCCCGCGTCCGGGGTCGCGTATATGTATGGTCGGGGCGACTGGAATCGAACCAGCGACCTCCTGAACCCCATTCAGGCGCGCTACCAAATCTGCGCCACGCCCCGACGCGAGGGGTGGAGTCTACGGGTTCCGTTCGGGGTTTGCGCGGTTTCGTCGGGGCGGCCGCCAGCGAGGGTGGTTCGGCGGAAGTCGCTGGTCGCGCGGGACTTGCGCTGGAGGGGGCGCACCGCGTACCCTCGGCGGCCCGGCCCGGGGGCGTGGCGGGCCGGGGAGGCAGGAGAGGTCGTGGGCCGGGCGCGGGTGTTGATCATCGGCAGGAGCGGCACGAATACGACCCGGCTGCGGGCGCACCTCACCCGGAGGGGGCTCCAGGTGCGGGGGGCGCCGGACTGCGGATCGGCCCTGGAGGCCATCAAGCCCGGCGCGTTCCAGGCGGTCGTTCTCGACGTCGAAGGCGCCGGATTCGCCGCCGCGACGTTTCGCGAAATGCTCCAGCAGGACTACGAGGGGCTCCCGCTCGTCGAGCTCCACGCCGGTGACGCGGGACCGGAGGACGTCGGGCTCCTCGCCGCCGCGCTGGAACAGGAGATCCTCGAGGCGGAAGCCCGCCAGCAACCGCAGCCGGGCACGGAGTCGGGAAGCGACGGGTGGTACGAGACGCCGCTCCACGGCTACAAGTTCGAGGACCTCACCAGCCGCAACCCGCGGATGATCGAGCTGTTCCAGCTGATCCCGCGGGTCGCGCAGACGGACTCGCCCGTCCTGATCGTCGGCGAGACGGGGACCGGCAAGGAGCTGGTCGCCGCGGCGATCCACCGCCACTCGCGGCGCAAGAGCCAGGAGTTCTTTACCGTCAACTGCGGCGCGCTCACGGACACCCTGCTCGAGAGCGAGCTCTTCGGTCACGTCAAGGGCGCGTTTACCGGCGCGCACCGGTCGAAGAAGGGGTACTTCCAGCTCGCCTCCGACGGGACGCTGTTCCTCGACGAGCTCGGCACCATCTCGGCCGCCATGCAGGTGAAGCTCCTCCGCGTGCTGGAGCGCATGGAGGTCCGTCCTGTCGGCGGCGACGAACTGGTCCGCGTGGACGTGCGCATCGTCGCCGCCACCAACGCGGCCCTGGAGGAAGCCGTCGCCGACGGGTCCTTCCGGGAAGACCTCTACTACCGCCTGAACGTCGTGCAGATCCAACTGCCCCCCCTGCGGGAGCGTCCGGAGGACATCCCCCTCTTGGCGGAGGTCTTCCGCCGGAAGTTCAGCGCCCAGCAGGGACGTACGGACGTTACCGGGATCAGCGGCGGCGCGATCTCCGAGCTCCAAGGCTACCCCTGGCCCGGAAACGTGCGCGAGCTCCAGAACGTCGTCGAGCGAGCGGTGATCATGACCCAGGGCCCGCAGGTGGCCGAAGTGGACCTGCCGGAGCGCGTCCGCCGCAAGCAGGCCCGTCGCACCTCCGTGCCCTCCTTCGACGTGGACGAACCCCTCGCCACGGTCATCGAGCGCATGAAGAGCGCCGTCGAGCGGGAGTACCTTCGGCGGGTCCTCCGCAAGTACCGCGGCCACCTGGCGCAGGTCAGCGATCACGCGGGCCTCAACCGCCGGACGCTCTACAACAAGATGCAGATGTACGGCCTCAAGCGGGACGACTTCCGATAGGCACCGGGGGGCCCGCGGGCGTCGGGGAATCCGGGACCGGGGCCCTGAAGGGCCATCGCCCGTGCCTTCTCCACAGGATCCGAACCCGCCCGGGACCGCCGTTGCCGCCGGTTCATCACCGCGCGGTCACAGCCGTCGGCCGTCCGTGGGAGAACCTGTGGAAGAACAGGGAACCGGGGTTGGGCATCCGGATTCCCAAAGCCTTCCCCCGGATTCCCATGGCGTAACCCGTTCCATGAGCCCGACTTGCGACGCTTCTCCACCGCCTGTCCACGAGAGGGGCGGGAATCCGGCTGCCCATTCCACTCCCGTTCGGATTGTGGAACGAGAGGAGCGCCCCGACCTGCGATCGACGCAAGTCCTTGCAGGACAACGCCCCGACCTTTGCCGGTTCTCTTCCGCGCGCGTGGATGGGGAATGGCCCGATCCTTGCCTTGTCCTTTCGCGTCCCCGACGGGGACGTGACGCTCTCTGAAAGACAAGCGCTGACGAACGGACGACGTAATCGGTCGAGCACCGAAGGACGGTGGCGCCAGGTCGCTAACCTAGGCACCTGCGATTGCACGGCGTTCGAGGGAGCAAGGAGCGCAGTCGGGATCGCCCGTCAAGCGATCGCCTGTGCGAGGTCAAACCATGAGCCCGCTCCCCGAACCGTGAATGGAGCGCCACGACGGTTGGAAGGTGCGAAACCCCAGGAGAGCCGGCGGCTCGGAAACGGGCACAGCCGATCCATCCGGTTCGCGATACCTCGAGGCCCAGGCGGGTTGGGACGTCATCCCGCCCAAGGGCGTGGAGGTCGGCCTCGTGACTACAAGCGACGGCCCGGACGGATGGGGAGAACGCTCTGAAGGGGGGAATCCCAGGAAGGCATCGACGGTCCGACGGCTTCGGCCGCCGGACGACGGCACGGACTCGTCGCGGGAACAAGGCCCTGGAGGCGGTCATGTCGCGCGCTCCTCCGCAAGGAGGATCGGGCGGCGGGCAACGTCAGGAGGGCAGGGGCTCCGAGAGGAGGACCCATCGCGCCGAGGGGAACGCCTTGAAGGGAGAAGCCCAGGGACGCTCCGGCGCTTCGGCGCCGGGAGGACGCGTGCGGCAAGGCCGTCAGGGGGGTAGCCAAACCCCGGATTCGGTCCCGGGCGGTGAGGGGGCTCACCGTCCACATCAAGGAGCCTGCGCGTCCGGTATGTGTCGTAGGGCAGGAAAGCCCAGGAGAGGTAGCATGCGCGCCGAGTCCGGGTCGGAATCTCCGACCGACAGGACGGTGCGTGCGGGGCTTACGCGATACGTCTCTGAAGGGGCGCGCAAGTGCAGGGGGGCCAACCCGTGACTTCGGTCGTGGGGGAGGCCGAAGGATGAGTCCCCGCCGGGCGTGGAAACGCCGTACGGGGCGGACGGAACCCGATACCCGTCCTGGTCCTTCGATCGGGAGTCCCCGAAGCACGCGAAACCCCATGAGAGGCCGCGGTCGGAGTTCCTGTGACTTCGGCCGCCGTCGTGCGAGCCCTCACTCCTCTGAAGGGTGAGACCGACGCGATTGCGAACTCCCTCGTCAGGCTTCTGAGCCCGGGGCACGGGTGACTGTGCCCCGGGCTCTCTTTTTCTCTACCGGGTCCGTCCGCGGCTGTCCGCTTGCTGCCCCGTCCTCCACGCGGCTGGACCGAACGACCGCCCCCCGGAATCGACAGGGGCGGTAGCCGCGTGGCGACCCCCGCTACAAAGTGGCGTCCTTGCGCTGATGGGCGCACGGTTTCAGGGGGAACGGAGACCGGCGGCGCCCGGCGCGGCCTGCATCCGGAGCACGTGCTCGCCGGGCAGGACTGCGGTGAACTTCGCCTTCGATACCTTGCGGTTTCGGCCCGCGCCGAACGGCACCAGGATCCCGCCTGCCGGCGTCTCGATCTGGAGGAGCGGCACGGCGCCGGGGCGACCCTTCCTCTTCGCGTTCAGGATCACCTTGCGCGCGGCCCGGCCGTTCAGCGGCACCGTGATCCGACCGGCGATCTCCTCGTCGGCGGCAAGCGCTCCCCCGCGTCCCCCGGGCCGGCCGCTCCTCCCACCCCCTCGGGCCCGCTGCATGCGCACGCCCCGAGGGCGGATGCGTGCCCGCCGGTCGAGCCCGCCCCATCGGGCGCCCGTACGAGCCTTCGTGAGCCGTTGGGGGCGCGCCCAGACGGTTCAAGAACGTCGCGGTCCGACCGCGGGACGGGGTATTGCGTCGCGAGGCTCTTGCACCCCCTCCCCACGCCGCGAACTCCTGGACCGCGGGCGATAGAATGCCCCATACCGAACGAGCGGGTCCCTACGACCGCGGCAAGACCCGTGCGGGCGGCGGGGAAGGGAGCCGGGTGAGTCACATCGGGTTGGACGGGGTCGGCCGGTTGTTCGGACGCGGGGAGGCCGCGGTCTGGGCGCTGCGTGATGTGGACCTGACCGCCGAGCGGGGCGAGTTCCTCCTCGTCAAGGGTCCCTCGGGCGCGGGCAAGACGACCCTGCTCAATCTGCTGAGCGGCCTCGATGCACCCACCCACGGCACGATCGAGGTCGAGGGCCGGGACATCACCCGGCTGAGCGACAAGGAGCTGTCGCGCTTCCGGAACAAGCACATCGGCTACGTGTTCCAGGCCTTCTACCTGGAGACGAATCGCTCCGCTCGCGAGAACGTCGCGGTGCCGCTGGTGTTCGCGGGGGTATCGGCCGCCGAGCGGGCCGAGCGCGCCACGCGCATGCTGGAGCGGGTCGGACTCTCGGACAAGGTTGGTGTGCCGGCGAGCGACCTCTCGGCAGGTCAGCGCCAGCGGGTGGCGTTGGCCCGTGCGCTGGTCAGCGAGCCGGCGTTGCTGCTGGCCGACGAGCCCACCGCCAACCTCGACTCCAAGACCGGCCGGGGGATCCTGGCGCTCATCCGCGAGCTGCACGAGCAGCATCGAGTCACCGTCGTGCTCGTCTCCCACGAGAGAGGCGTCACGTTCGAGGGCGCGCGGGAGCTCTGGGTCGAGGACGGTCGGGTGACGGGGCGCGAGCGGGCCGGCGCCGAGGCCGGGGAGTGCGGCGCGTGATCATCCACCAGCTCATGCGGATGTCGATCGAGAACCTGGCCGCGCGCTGCGGCCGGTCGCTGTTCCTGGGGATGGGGGTGGCGGTGGGCACCGGAACGCTCGCGCTCCTGATCGCGATCCTGGGCGGCCTGGACTCGCTGGTGCAGACCAACCTGGCTGCGTACCGGAAGGTCTTCGCGCAACGCACGGCTCTCGCCGACAAGCAGGACGAGCTGATCGCCGCGCTGCCGGTGAACCAGATCACGATTCGCCCGGCAGCGTCGCCCGATGCCGAGAACATCACCCAGGCCCAACTCGACGAGGTGGAGCGGCTCGGGGGCGTCGTGCACGTCGATCCGGTGGCGCTCTTGTTCCCGGTGATGATCGGGGTCCGGGCGAATTTCTCCCTCCCCGGCCTTCCGGCCCGGGAGGCCCAGCAGGAATTCAAGATCCCGACCACCGTGTACGGCCTGCGCGCCAGCTTCCTGCCCAGCGAGGACCTGCTCCCCGGACAACGCTTCGTCCACCACCTCGACGAGGAAGACGCGGCCGTACCCGTGGTGCTGCCGGCACAGCTCCTGAGCTTCATCGGCAACATGAACAGCCCGGAGATGCTGGACCGCTTCGAGGAGGTCGTCTACGCCGAGCTCAAGAAGGCGATGGACCGCAGCGATCGGGTCAAGCGAAACGTCAGCAAGTCCATGGCGCGTTTCGGCGTCTCGACCATCACGGACGAGGTCATCAAGAAGGTGATCCGCACGCTGCTGAGCCAGTTCCTGTCCAACATCAACAAGGAGAACCTGCCTCGGAACTTCACCCTTCGTCTGTTCCCGGGGCTCGACACGGAGACGATGGCCGTTCCGATCCAGGTCGTGGGCTACTCCCGGAAGATGCCCGGGACCGGCATCGCCGTCCCGTTGCCCTACCTCGAGCACTGGAACCGGATGTTCCACGAGGAGACCGCGGGCATCCTCACCAAGGTGTTCGCCCGCGATCCCGAGATCACCTACAGCGAGCTGCACATCCAGACCGGCGGCTTCGAGGACACCGTTTCGCTAGCTTCCACGCTGCGGGAGATGGGCTTCTCGGTGGAGTCGGCGACCGAGGAGGCCGAGCGACTCCAGGCCCGGCTCGAGTCGCTGTCAGCCGAGGGCGCCCGGCTGAAGCGCGAAGCGGGGCGGATGCAGGACCTCTCCCGGACCCTCTCCCGCGGAACGGTGATCTTCTCGATCCTGCTGTTCCTGCTGGCCGGTACGGCCATCGGCAACGGCCTCTCGCTGAGCGTCCTGGAGCAGCAGCGGCGCATCGGTATCCTGCGCGCGGTCGGGGCGCGCCGGGTGGACATCCTGGTCATCTTCCTGTCCGAGGCCGCGGTGATCGGCGCCCTGGGATCGGTCCTGGGCCTGGCGCTGGCGCACGCCGGGCTGTGGATGTTCGGATCCAGGCTCTCGGCCGGGCTGGCGACGAGCGACATGCCGGCCTCCCACCTGTTCCACCTACCGCTCGCGGTGGACGCGGCGATCCTCGCTCTGGGCGTCGGCCTCAGCTTCGTCTCCGGCATCGTGCCGGCGATGAAGGCCGCCTGGATCCGTCCCATCGAGGTACTCAAGCGCTGATCGATCTCCCAGGGCGGATGACCACCAGGAGATCGTACGGGTTCCGACGCTTCCGAACGGCCTCGGAGGCCCTCCCTCACCCGACGGGGCAGCTTCCTGAGCCGGTGGTCACCCACCGCTTCTGCTGAGGAGGCCTCGATTCGTCCCTATCCCGCCTCCCGGCGGGCGCGAGGCGGCGCTACGGCAGGTCCTCGGCCTCGTCCTTCACGGTGCGCCGCATGAGGGATTCGAGTACGGCTTTCGCCGGCTTGCCCTCGTGGATCGCGAGGTGGACCTGCTCGGTGATGGGGAGACGCAGGCCGCGCTCGTGCATGATCTCGTTCAGCGGACGGGCGCTCCTCGCGCCCTCGGCCACCATCTTCATGCTGGCCGAGATGTCGGCCGCGAGCTCGCCGCGGCCCAGTCGCTCGCCGAAGGTCCGGTTGCGGCTGAGCGGGGAGTAGCACGTGGTCAACAGATCTCCCAGGCCCGAGATGCCGAAGAACGTGGCGCGCTGACCGCCCAGTGCCTGGCCCAGGCGTGCCATCTCCACGACGCCACGCGTCACGAGCGCCGCCTTCGCGTTCGCGCCGAGCTGCAGCCCGTCGCACATGCCCGCCGCGATCGCGATCACGTTCTTGAGCACGCCGCCCAGCTCGACCCCGCGCGCGTCGGGGTTGGAGTACACACGCAAGCGTTCGCAGTTGAACGTGTGCTGCACGAGGGGCGTCAGCGACGCGTCCTCCGATGCGACCACCGTCACCGCGGGGTGCCCGTCGGCGATCTCGCGCGCGATGTTCGGGCCCGAGAGGACCGCTACGGGGTGATCGCCGAGCACTTCGCCCAGGATCTGCGTGGGCCGGAGGAAGGTGCCGTCCTCGATTCCCTTCGACACGCTGACGAGCGGGACGTGCGCCGGCAGGTGGGGAGCGTGCCGCTTCCACACGGAACGGAGGAAGTTCGTGGGGACGGCCGATACGAGGAGTTCGCTCCCGTCGATCAGCGCCTCGAAGTCGGCGCCGATGCGCACGGAGTCCGGAATCTTGAATCCGGGTAGATACCGGGGGTTCGTGCGGCTCTCCGAGAGAAGCGCCGCGTACTCCGCGTCGTAGCTCCAGAGGGACACGGCGCATCCCTTGGCGGCGAGGAGCATCGACAGGGCGGTTCCCCAGCCGCCGTCCCCGACGACCAGCACGCGTCTCGCGGCGTCCATGCAGCATCCCTTCCCGCCCGATCGGGCGGCCGCCGGTCCGCTCGCGCAGCCGGGCGTGCCCGCTATACCTGGTCGGCCGCGCCGACCTTTCGCTCCTTGCCCTTTAGGATGCGGAGGATGTTCTCGCGGTGCCGCCACACGACGATCGCCGTGAGCGCCACGAAGAAGAGGAAGACCGCCAGGTGGCCGCGGAAGGTCTCCGGGCCGTAGCTCAGGACGTAGGCGACGGGAACCGCGACCATCGCCCCGATCGAGCCGAGTGAGATGTAGCGGGTGATCCCGACGAGAAGGCCCCACATCCCAACTGCGGCCAGCGACGAGATCGGCGCCAGCGCGGTGACCACGCCGAGGGCGGTCGCCACACCCTTCCCGCCCTTGAACCGCAGGTACGGGGTGAACACGTGGCCAAGGATCGCCGCGGCGCCGCAGATCATGCCAAGCGTCTGCCCCGGGATCTCGGCGCCCAGGAAGCTCCCGAGCTTGTGCGCGAAGACGAACGCGAGGTAGCCCTTCGCGAAGTCGAGGGCGAACACGAACACGAACGCGAGGATCGACCAGTTCCCCGGCCAGAGACGGGAGGCGTTCGTCGCGCCGATGTTCCCGCTGCCGACGGTGCGCAGATCACGGCCGCGGAGGACGCGGACCGTCAACCAGCCGAACGGGATGCCGCCGATGAGGTATGCCAGGGCGGCGGCGAGGATCTCGGCAATGGGCGAACCGATGTCGATGGCGCATGCTCCGGGAACACTCTCCTGATGGTAGCCGCCCCCGTCGGCACCGCCCACCCGGCCCGGCGGTGTCCCTGGCGAGGAAGCCGCCGCCCGGTTCCAATGCAGCCATGGCCGTTCGTCGCGCAGGCATCGACACGGGAGGGACCTTCACCGACGGGGTCGCCGAGACCCCCGACGGCCCGACGACGGTCAAGGTCCTCTCCACGCCCGACGATCCGGCCCGGGCCGTTCGCCACGCCCTCGCGGCGCTCGGCGGACTGGCGGAGGGCGGGCGGCTCCACCACGGCTCGACGGTGGGGACGAACGCGGTGCTGACGCGGGACGGCGCCCGCGTCGCACTCGTCTCGACGGAGGGGTTCGAAGACGTGCTGCATCTCGCCCGGGGCGACCGCCGGGACCTCCACGCGCTCGCGCCCTCCCGGGCCCGCCCCCTGGTCCCCCCCGACCGCTGCTTCGGCGCCCCCGAGCGGATGGGCGCCGACGGGCGTGTGGTCCGCGCGCCCGAGGACGCCGCCGTCGGGGCGCTCGTCGCCGCCGTCCGCCGGTGCGAACCCGAGGCCGTCGCCCTCTCCCTGCTCCACGGGGTCCGCAATCCGGTCCACGAACGCCGGCTCGCCGCGGCGCTTCGCCGGGCGCTGGCCGGGACGGGGGTGACGGTACACTTGGGGAGCGACCTGTCCGCGGATCCGCGGGAGGCCGAACGCGCGGCGACGGCGGTGCTCGACGCCTTCGTGGGGCCGGGCGTCGTCGCCTACGTCCGCCGCCTCGCTCGCGCGCTTCCCGCCGGCGCCCTCACCGTCCAGCGGTCCGATGGCGGACGCATGACCGCGGCCGAGGTGAGGCGCGCGCCCGTCCGCACCCTCCTCTCCGGCCCCGCCGCGGGGGTCGCCGCCGCGCATGCCGTGACCCGGCGACTCGGCATCGACCGGGCCCTCTCCTTCGACGTCGGCGGCACGAGTACCGACGTCGCGTGGATCGCCGGTGGCGAGCTTCCCGTCCGCGAGGTCCTCGCCGTCGGCGAGCACCGCGCCTCCGTCCCGAGCCTCGCGCTGGAGACGGTGGGCGCCGGGGGCGGCAGCATCGTGTGGGTCGACGAGGGCGGCGCCCTGCGCGTCGGGCCCCGAAGCGCCGGCGCCGACCCCGGCCCGGCCTGCTACGGCCACGGCGGCCCCTTCACCCTGACCGACGCATGGTGTCTCCTCGGGCGGCTGCCGGAGGCGCTCCTCGGCGGAGGCTTCCCGCTCGATCCCGACGGCGCCCGGCGGGAGGCGACGCCCCTCGCCCGCCGCGCGGGGCTGTCGCCGCGCCGCCTCGCGGAGGGGGCGGTCGCCGTGGCGAGCGCGACGACGGCGAGGGCCCTCCGCCGCGCCTCCGCCCAGCAGGGCCACGACCCGCGGGGCGCCCACCTCGTCGCCTTCGGCGGCGCGGGGCCGACGCTCGCCGCCGAGACCGCGGACCGCCTGGACCTCCGGGGCGTCGTCGTGCCGCAACACGCCGGCGCGCTCGCCGCCTGGGGGACGCTGCTGGCGCCGCTGAGGGCCGACGCGAGCCGTGTCGCGAGGCGCCAGGACTCGGCCGGGCTCCGCAAGGGACTCGACGAGCTGGCGGCGAAGGTCGGCGCGCGCCTGGCAAAGGAGGGCGCGACGCGGCCGACCCTCCACTCCGAGCTCGACGTCCGCTACGTCGGCCAGGCGTTCACCGTCACCGTGCCGTACGGGGCGGCGTGGCGACGCGCGTTCGACGAGGGCCACGGGCGCCGCTTCGGCTTCGCCGATCCCCAGCGCGCGGTGGAGGTGGTGCGCCTCCGGGTCCGGGGCCTGGGATACGAGGGCCGTCGCCGCCGCGCGCGCCGGGCGTCGGCGACGAACCCTCGCTGGCGCCGGGCGACGCCCGCATTCGTGAAGGACGGTGTCGGTCACCGCGCTCGCGAGGCGCTTCCGCCCGGCGCGACGCTCCGCGGTCCCGCCGTCGTCGGCGAGGCGACCGCGACGACCTGGGTCCCGCGCGGATGGACCGCGCGCATCGCCGCCGAGGGCGACCTCGTCCTGGAGCGGGAGTCGTGAGCGCCCGCGCCTCCGACGCCATCGCGCTGGGGCTCCTCCGAGAGCTGCTCGAGAGCGTCGCGGAGGAGATGGCGGAGATCTGCATCGCGAGCGCCGTCTCCTCGAACATCAAGGAGCGACGGGACCTCAGCGCCGCCGTGTTCGACGGCCGCGGCACGATGGTCGCGCACGCGGCGCACATCCCCGTGCACCTCGGGGCCATGCCGCTCGGCGTGCGCCATGCGCTCGGGAAGCTGGACCTTTGCCCGGGCGACGTGGCGCTGGCGAACGACCCCTATGCCGGCGGGACCCATCTCCCCGACGTGACCGCCCTCGCGCCCGTCTTCGCCGAGGGCGCGCGCCGCCCGTCGTTCCTCGTCGCCGTGCGCGCGCACCACGCCGACATCGGGGGCGCCGTGCCGGGATCGATGGCGCCGCAGGACGACATCCACGCCGAGGGCGTGCGCATCCCGCCGGTTGCGTGGATCCAACGCGGGGTCGAGAACGAGGCGTTCACGGACCTGCTCCTGGCCAACGTCCGCGATCCCGCCGAACGGCGCGCGGACCTCGCGGCGCAGGCGGCGGCGCTCGCGCGCGGACGGGAGCGCCTCCTCGCGCTCGCCGGCCGCGAGGGAGGCCTCGCCGCGCTCGCCCGACGCGCCACGCGGCTCGTCGCCTACGCGAGCCGCCTCGCCAGGGCCACGCTGGAGCGACTCCCGGACGGCGAGGCCACCCGCGACGTGTCGCTGGAGACCCCCGCGCTCGACGGCACGGAGGCGCGGATCGTCGCGACGCTGAGAAAGCGCGCCGCGTCGCTCGCCGTGGACTTCGACGGCACGTCGGGGCCCGTCGGCGACGGGCTGAACGCGACGGAGGCGGTGACGCGAAGCGCCGTCTACTACCTCCTGCGCTGCCTCTGCCCGGACGACACGCCGACGAACGACGGCTTGCTCCGCGCGGCCGAGATCCGGATCCCCGAGGGCTCCCTCCTGGCGGCCCGTCCGCCGCTCCCCGTCGCGGGGGGAAACGTCGAGACGAGCCAGCGGATCGTGGATGCGCTCTGGCTGGCCGCGGGGCGCCTCTGGCCCGAGCGCATGCCGGCGCCCGGGGCCGGCACCATGTCGAACTGGACCTTCGGGCCGGTCGGCGGCGGACCCGCGTTCCCGACCTACTACGAGACGGTGCCGGCCGGCGCCGGCGGTGGCCCGTCCGGCCCGGGCGCCGACGCCATCCAGCAGCACATGACGAACACGCGCTCGACGCCCGTCGAGGTGCTCGAGGCGCGCTGGCCCGTGCGCGTCGAACGACATGGCGTGCGGCGGGGGAGCGGCGGCGACGGCCGTCACCGGGGCGGGGCGGGGGTCGTCAAGGAGATCCGCTTCCTCGCCCCCGCCGTTCTCGGCGCGCTGATGACCCGGCACGAGGTGCCGCCTCCCGGCGTGGCGGGCGGGGGGCCCGGAGCCCCGGGCCGTCTGGTTCTCGTCCACGACGGCCGGGAGACGGTGTTGGGGCCGAGGACCCGCCGGGGGCTCCAGGCCGGCGATCTCCTCCGGATCGAGACGCCGGGCGGGGGCGGTTGGGGCGAGGCGCCCGGCGGCGAGGACCCTCGCCGCGCGAGGGGGGAACGCGGCAAGGCGGACGACGTGGCGTAGCCTGTCCCACCGGGCCCTGCGGTGGAGGCGAAGGTGATCCGACCGGAATCGCGATGGTGGTTGCTCACGCTCGCGGCGGTCGGCGTGCTCGTCGCCATCTCCATGCTGGCGCTGGACCGCAGCGACGTCGTGTGGCTCGGGGGCAAGCCGTTTTGTCCGCACTGCCGGTCGGCGGTGCCGTTCTACGGCTCGCGCTGTCCGTCCTGCGACCAGCAGTACGACTGGACGGCGTCCCCCGACGCCGCGAGTCCGCTCTCTCCCTACAGCCTCTCGGCCCTCGAAGCCGAGCACCTGCGCGTACGCATCCAGAGCCTCGGCGAGGCGGAAGCCGCCCAGCGCGTCTCGGTGGCGCTGTCCTTCCCGGTGGAGGCGGCCCGACGCTACCTCGCCGCGGTCGGCCGCGGCCGGTGCGGGTGGTGCGGGGGCACGGGGCTGTCGCTCGACGAGTTCGAGCAGGACCCGAAGCGTTCCTGCCCCGTGTGCTTCGGGCGCAAGTGGTGCATCGCCTGCGGAGGGGACCGGCGGATCCGACTGGGCGACCCGAGCGCCGCCCGGGCCCTCGCCGACTACGCCGCGAGCCTCGGCGACGTGGCCGTCTCCCTCCCGCTGGACGAGCAGCACGCCGAAGCGCGCCGCTTGAACGAGGCGTTCATCCTGCGGCACACCGGGACGCTCGAAGCCACGTACCTTGTGTTCTGGCCCGAGTGGCGTGCCGGGACGTGGCCGGTCCTGGAGGATCCGCCCTTCTTCTGGGGGCGGGGCCCGGAGGCGACGAGGGCCGTCGCCGCGGCGCGCCGGCGGTTGGATCACGTCCTGGTGGCCCTGACCGGGGACTAGCCCGGCGTCGAGAAAGGGAGGACACGCGTGGGGCGGGAACGCGCGGGCTGGTGGCTCGTCCTCCTGGCGCTCGCCGGCGCCCTCCTCGTGGGGGGGCTCTTCCCCGGCGTCTCCCACGCGGCCGACGGCGAGAGCCCGGAGGCCGCCCCCCCCGAGAAGGCCACGGACGAGCCCGCGGGAGCGCCCGCGGAGGCGCCGGTCGACGAACCGGCCGACGAACCGGCCGACGAAGCGGCCGACCAAGCGGCCGACCAAGCGGCCAACGAACCGGCTGACGAACCGGCCGCGGCCCCGACGCCGGGCGCGGCCTGGTCCGCGCTCCACGAGGGCGACCTCGAGAAGGCGTTGGCCGTGACGAAGGCGCTCGTCGCCGGCGGCGACGCGGGGGCCTACGTCTGGACGCTCCGCGGCTACGCGCTCTCGCGTTCCGGCCACAAGGGCGAGGCCGCCGAGGCCTATCGCGCCGCCGCGGCCCGGGATCCCGACGATCCCCTCATCCAGAACAACCTGGGCGTGGTCCTGCTCGCCCAGAAGGAGACCGACGACGCGGTCGAGGCCTTTCGCCGCGCGCTGACGCTCGATCCGTCCTACGCCGACGCGCAGAACAACCTCGGCGCGGCGCTGGAACGGCGCGGCGACCCGCAAGGCGCCGACGCCGCCTACCGCAAGGCGGTCGAGGCGGACCCCGCCCACGCCGTCGCGCACAACAACCGCGGCGCGCTCGCGCTCAAGCAGGGACGCATCGACGAGGCGCGTGTGGAATTCCGCCGCGCGGAGAAAGCCGATCCGTCGCTCGGCGCACCCGCCCTGAACCTCCTCCTGATGAGCGGCGCGGACCTCCAGGTGGGCGCGCTCTTCGACTCGATCCAGCGAGCGGCGAGAGCCCCCGGCGCGCCTCCGGCCGTGCGCGCCCGGGCGCTCACCGCGCTCGCCGGGCGCTCCGCCCAGGCCGGTCGGTTCGAGGAGGCGCGCGCCGATCTCCTCGAGGCGGTGCGCCTGGTCCCGGACGATCCGGCCATCCTCAACAACCTGGCGGTCGTCGAGGACCAGCTCGGGCTCGACCGCGAGGCGCTGATGCACCTGCAGATGGTGCTCCAGCTGCGACCGACGAGTGAGGTCGCGCGCAACAACGTGGGCATCGTGCACGTGCATCGCGGGCAGATGGATCTCGCGCGCGACATCTTCCGCGCGATCATCGAGGACGATCCGAACTTCCACCGCGCGCACTACAACCTCGGCGTGGTGCTCGCCGCGCAGGGGGATCTCCAGCAGGCGCTCGCCTCGTTCGAGCGCGCCGCGGCGCTCGCGCCCGGGGACGCGCCGATCCGCTACAACCTCGGCATCGTGCGGCGCCAGCTCGGCGGGTCGCAGGACCAGGAAATCGCCGACTACCGCCTCGCGCTCGCGCTGGACCCCGATCTCGCCGAAGCCCACCTGTCGCTTGGGTGCGTGCTCGCCGACCCGCAGACCCGGCGCGACCTGCGCGACGAAGCCGCCGCGCGCGAGCACCTCCAGCGTTTCCTGGCGCTCGCGCTCCCGACCGACCGGGAGGGCGTCGCCGAGGCCCGTTCCTGGCTCGCCTGGCTCGCCGACCGTCGGTAGCGGCTCGCCTTCGCCGCGACCTCAGGGCGTGCGCAGAACGAGGCGGACCACGCCCGCCGGGCGGAAGGCCGCGGGCTCGATCGGGAGCGGCGGCAACTCCGGACGGGGGAACGCGATCCGGATCCCCTCGCGGGGACGGGCGTAGAGCCCGAGCCGCCATCGGCCCTCGTGGTGGAAGAGCACGAGGTCGCCGTCGGCGGGCGCGGCGTCCCGGCGGACGAGGACGAGGTCGTCGAGCGAGACGCGCGGATGGGCGTCGCTCGTGGTGGCGCGCCACAGGAAGACCTCGCCCTCGGCGAAACGGGGGTCCAGGAGGAGGCGATCCTCGACCGTCTCGGCGTCGTCGGGGTCGGAGAGCAACGGGACGGCCGCGTCCGTCGTTGGCGCGGGGGGCGCAGGGGGCGCGGGGGGCCGCTCGGGCCGACGGTCCCCGGCCGGGGGCGCCGCCGCCAGCACCTCGGGGAGGAGGCGGACGAGCGCCTCCCGGTCCTCCTCGGAGGTCTCCGAGAGTACGTCCTCGGCCTTCTTCTCGGCCTCCTCCACGCTCCGGGCGGTCCGGAGCCGCCCGAGGAGACCCGCCAGGACGGCCTGCTGGCCGGGCGGCAGGTCCATGAAGTGGCTCAGGGGATCGATCACGCGGGGCCGGTGGGAGAGGTGGAAAAGGGTGGTGGTGAGGAGGCGGTCGCCGGCGCTCCGGGCCTGCCCGCGTTCGCGCCGCATGCGCTCGAGGCGGCGGCGGACCGGCGCGGGCGAGCGTTCCAGCGCCGCGGCCTCCTGGAGCGGGCCGTCCGGGATCCCGAGGGCCTTGCAGAGCGCGCGGATGACCTTGGGGGTAGGGGGGCGGCGCCGGCGCGACTCCAGAACGCTGATGTAGGAGCCGGTCAACCCGGCCCGGCGCGCCAACTCGGCCTGGCTCAGCCCCGCCGTGCGGCGGGCCTCCTTCAGGGCACTGGCGAAGGTCGTCCGGGCCACGGGACCATCCTACCGGCGTCCCGGTTCGATGACACCTCCGTCAAATGCGGAAAGGGCATTGACAAACCAGTTAGTGATGGCTACGCTCGTCTCGTCGAAGTGGGAGCCCGGGTGGTCCGGGCCGTTTCGGCCGGAAAGGATCCGATGGGTCCGAAGACGTTCGCACGGTCGACGGGCACGCGTGACACGGGGTGAGGCCAACACAGGGAACGGGTCGGACGGGCCGACTTCCCAGTGTCGCATCGGGTGCCTTTCCTTGGGGCGCTCGCTTCCTTCGGGGGCGGGCGCCCCTTGCTTCTCCATGATGTTCGTTCGGTGTCCGTGAGTGGTGTTGCGCCCGAATGGCGGAATGTGGCGCAATCGATGACCCCACGTTGACCCGAGCCCTCCAAACGCCATGATTCGTGGCTCTCCCGGCTTGGATTCCCTCAAAGTCCCGGGGGCGTGTGGCCGATTGTAGGGGGCGGGCCGCAGGACCGGGCACAGCGTTTGGTGGGTGCCGTCTCCGTGGTGAGGGTGTCCGGGGAGTCAGACCGATGCGAGGATCCTTCCTTCTTCCTGTGCTGCTTCTCGTCGGCCTCGCCGGCCCCGCCCGGGCCGACATCGGCGACTACCGCTGCGTGGACCCCGGGCGCGTCTACCACGGCAACCCTCGTCTGATCCGGAAGCCGGCCGAGATCTCCGCGGACCGCGTCTACGCCGAGATCCCCGAGTACCAGAGGATCCTCTCGGAGAACCTGACGGACAAGGACGTCCGGTACCACTTCCTCATGCGCAAGGCGTCCGAGCGGTTCTCCCGAGCGGTCAAGGCGATGGCGGGCGAGAAGGGGTACGACTTCGTGGCCGAGGCCGGGGCCGTCGAGGTCGTGAAGAAGGACGCCGACCGTCCGCCCGACTGCACCCAGGACGTCATCGACAAACTGAACGACTGACGCCCATGCATCGGCTCGGCCGCCTCCTGGCCGCCGCGGCCCTGGTCCTGCTCCCGCTCCTGGCTCCGGGGCGGGTCGCGCGGGCCGGCGACGAGGTGCTGTCCACGCCGTTCCTCGGCCCCGACGGCGAGGTCAAGGCCCTCTTCGGGCCGGAGTTCCAGGACGCGCCGGGCCTGTTCCAGGATCTCGCGACGTTCGGCATCGAGGGCCTGGGAGTGGGACTGGCAGGGCCCCTCGTGCCGGACGCCGATCCCCGCAAGCCCCCGGTCCCGAGCCGGCTCCTCCTGAGCGGCCCGCCCGAGGTCGTGGCGGAGGCCCGCGAGGTCCTCAACTGGCTCGACGTCCCGAGCCCCTCGGTGGCCGTCTCGCTCCTGGCCGCCGAGGTGCGCTGCGCCTCCGAGCGGGAGCGCGGGGGGTCGCTGCTCTTCGACCGCAGGGACGTGAAGGACGCCCCCGGCACGCTCTTCCGCGGCGCCGCGGGGAACTACGACCCCGAGTCCTACCTCCGGTCGAGCCTGATGGGCACCTTGCCCTTCCAGGGGACCACGCTCGTGATCGGCAACGATGACAGCGACTGGACGCAGAACGGCGTGTTCGAGCTGGTGATGCGCATGCTCCAGAACGAACGGCAGATTTCGATCCTCGCGTGGCCCACCATCGTGTGCACGGAGGGCGAGCCGGCCCTGATCGAGAGCAGCGTGAAGCGACCGGACCACGTCATCCGCACCGCGGGCGCGTACGTCTCCTTCCAGGGGGACACGAGAAGCTCGGGCATCAGCCTCACGGTGATTCCCATCCGGGTGTCGCGCGCCGGCGCCGTTCTCGATCTGCGCGCCGACATCGGCGTGCTGCTTCCGGAGGATCCCTCCGACCTCGCGGCTTCGGATTGGATCGAGACGCGCCGGGCCGTCGCGACGCGGGTGACGGTGCGCGACCGGGAGTCGTTGATGATCGGGGGCATCCGGATGCGCCGCCATGCCATGGACCGCGCTCAGGATCCCGTCTTCGGTCGCATCCCGGGCGCGCGCGAGGTCGCCTCCTCCCGATCCACGAAGTTCGTCGAGACCGAGCTGATCCTTCTCATCCGCGCGCGGGTACTCGTTCCGGACTCCCCCGTGGGTATCACGCTGCCGCCCGGCGAGGCACGCCGCCTGGGTCGCGCGGCCCGCGCCCGCCCCGGGCGTCTGGGCGAGCGCTGACGAGGCCGCTGCCCGTCGAGGCCGTCCTCGGCGACGTGCGCGCAGCCGTCGAGGAGCACGGCGCCGTCGTGCTGCGCGCGCCGACCGGGGCGGGCAAGACCACGCGCGTACCGCCCGCCTTGCTCCGTCGCGGCGGGCGCGTGGTCGTCGTGGAGCCGCGGCGGGTCGCCGCGCGCGCGGCGGCGCGGCGGATCGCCGAGGAACGAGGGACGCCCCTCGGCGGCGAGGTGGGCTACCGCATCCGTTTCGAACAGCGCGCTTCGGAACGTACGCGGCTGCTCGTCCTGACCGAAGGCGTCCTGCTCCGCATGCTTCAGGAGGATCCATTCCTCGAGGGCACGGCCGTCGTCGTCTTCGACGAGTTCCACGAGCGGAGCCTCGCATCGGATCTCGCCCTGGCCATGGTGCGGCGCGTCCAGTGCGAGGTCCGAGGCGACCTCGCCGTGGTCGTCATGTCCGCGACGCTCGATCCCGGTCCCGTCGCGCGCTTCCTGGGAGACGCGCCGCTCGTCGAGAGCCGGGGGCGCCTCCACCCCGTGCGGATCGAACACGCTCCGCCTCCGGCCGGGACGCCGCTCGAGCACGCCGTCCGCGGCGCCGTCCTGCGTGTGCTCCAGGAGGAGCCCGAGGGCGACGTGCTGGTCTTCCTCCCGGGGGTGGGGGAGATCCGCCGGGCCGCGCGAGCCCTCCGCGCCGCGGTCGCCCTCCACGACGCGGACTGCCTGGAGCTCCACGGCGAACTGCCTCCGGAGCGGCAGGACGCCGCGCTCGCCCCGGGCGGACGGCGAAAGGTCATTCTCGCGACGAACGTCGCCGAGACGTCGGTGACGGTTCCCGGCGTGCGGGCGGTCGTGGACACGGGATGGGAGCGCCGGCCCCGCTTCGATCCCCGCCGTGGGATGGAACGGCTGGAGACGGTCCGCATCTCGCTCCAGTCCGCCGAGCAGCGGGCGGGACGCGCAGGGCGCACGGCACCCGGTCGGTGCGTCCGCCTCTGGAGCCCGTCGGAGGAAGCGCGCTTCGACACCCGCCGAGCGCCGGAGATCTTCCGCGCGGACCTGGCGGGGGCCGCCTTGGAGCTTCATGCCTGGGGCGAATCCGACCTCCGGGCGTTCCCCTTCTTCGAGGCCCCCCCCGCGGCGGCCCTGGCCACCGCCGAAGAGCTCCTCCAGCGCCTCGGGGCGCTTGGGGACGGTCGGTTGACCGACACGGGGCGGCGGATGGCGCGCCTCCCCGTCCCCCCGCGCCTCGCCCGCCTCCTCGTCGAGGCGGACGGCGTCGGCCATCCGCGTCGTCTCGCGCTCGCGGCGGCGGCGCTGGCCGCCCGCTCGCCGTTCGTGCCCCTTGGCCGGGGGGAAGCGATCGACCACGCCGGGCCGTCCGACGTCCTCGACCTCGTGGAGGCCCTGGAGGCCTTCGAGCTTGGCGGGCGTCTCGATGGGGGCGTGCGCCCGCTTCGCCGCGGCGCCGCCCGGCAGGCGCTCCGTGCGCGCGACCAACTGCTCCGGTGGATGGGGACCCGGCGCATCGCGCATCCGTCCGGTGCGGACGAAGCCGTGCTCGTCGCGACCTTCGCCGCCTATGCGGACCGGCTCGCGCGTCGCCGCCGCAAGGGAAGCGACCGTGCGGTCATGGTGGGGGGGCGCGGTGTGTGGCTCGCGCCGTCGTCCGCGGTCCGCCGCGCCGAGTTCTTCGTGGCGGTGGACGTCGATGCGGGCGCGCGCGGCGAGCGCTCCGAAGCCCGGGTCCGCCAGGCCTCCGCCGTGGACCCGTCCTGGCTGCCCGCCGAGCGCGTCCGGACCGTCGAGGCGATCGCATTCGACCCGACCACCGAGAGCGTGGTCGGCACGCGGCGACGGCTCTTCGACGATCTGGCGCTCGACGAGGTCCTGGTCCGGACGCCGCGCGGCGCCGAGGTCGAACGCGTGCTCGTGGAGGCCGCCTCGCGGGACCTCGATGCCGCGCTACCCCTCGACGATCCCGACATCCAGGCCTACCGCGCGCGCGTCGCCTGTCTTCGCGCCTGGCGTCCGGCGCTGGGTCTCCCCCTGCTGGACGACGACGCGTTGCGCGACGTCCTCCCCGCCCTGGCCACCGACCGACGCTCCTTCGCGGAACTGAGGCGCGCGCCCCTGCTCGACCACCTCCGCGGGCGCCTCTCCTGGGCGGAGCAGCAGACGCTCGACCGGGAGGCGCCCGAGCGGATCGCGGTGCCGAGCGGCAGCCGGATTCGCCTCCGCTACGAGGAGGGCAGGCCTCCGGTGCTGGCGGTCCGGATCCAGGAGGTCTTCGGCCTCGTCGAGACGCCGACCGTCGCCGCCGGCCGCGTGAAGGTCCTGGTCCACCTCCTCGCCCCGAACCGCCGGCCCCAGCAGATCACCGACGACCTCCCCTCCTTCTGGGCGAACACCTACCCCGAGGTCCGCCGCGAGCTCCGCCGCCGCTACCCGAAGCACGCCTGGCCCGAGCACCCCACGACAGCGGACGCCGAGCGCCGCCCGCGACCGAGGCGATGAGCTCCCCCCGAGGAGAAGGGGAATCCCTTGCCGTGCGGGTAGGTTGATCGTTCAATCAAATCCATGGAGGAGGCGACGACCCGCACGAGGATCCTGGAAGCCGCCCGGCGCCTCTTCCACGAGCAGGGGTACGCGGGCACCGCCGTCGCGACCGTCCTGAGGGAGGCGGGCGCGAACAGCGGGAGCCTCTACCACGCGTTCCCGAGCAAGGAAGGCCTGCTCGCCGCGGTTCTGGAAACCTATCCGGCCCTCCTCGAGCCGAGGGTGACCGGGCCGGTCGAAGCCGCCATCTCCGATCCGATCGAACGCGTCTTCGGCCTGCTCGCCTTCTACCGGCGTGGCCTGGAGGCGACGGGCTGTCGTCTCGGGTGCCCCATCGGCAACCTCGCACTGGAGGTCAGCGACAACCACCCGGAGGTGCGACCGCTCATCGAGAAGAACTTCCAGGAGTGGTGCGGCACCGTCGAACGCTGGCTCGGCGAAGCCGCCCGGCGCCTTCCGGACCGGACCGACCGGCGCGCCCTCGCCCGCTTCGTGCTCACCGTCATGGAAGGCGCCGTGATGCAGGCGCGGGCAGCGGGCTCGCTCGTGTCCTTCGACGCGTCCGTCGCGGCGTTGCGCCGGCACTTCGAACTGCTCGAGCGCGAGTCGCGTGACCAACGAGGAGGAGAGGCATGAAGACCTGGACGACGCTCTTGCTGGCGGGGGCGCTGTCGTTCGCTCTCGCGGGGCCCGTGGGCCCCCCCGGGGCGAGCGCCGAGGACGAGACGCCGCCGGACCCGACCGCGGTTCCCCTGACCCAGGTGGCATGGGTCGACGCGCCGGTCGAGGACGTGTGGCGGGCCCTCACGACGTCCGAGGGTTGGAAGAAGCTCGGCGTCGCCATGGCCAGCGTGGACTTTCGCGTCGGGGGCAAGATCCTCTCACGCTACACGCTAGGCGGACGACTGGGCGACGAGAAGACCATCGAGAACACGATCCTCGCCTACGAACCGCAGCGGATGCTGGCGATCCGGGCGACGAAGGCTCCCGTCGGCTTCCCCTTCCCCGCGGCGGTGCTGGAGCGCACGTGGAGCACCTTCCACCTGACGGATCTGGGGGGAGGTCGGACGCGCCTCGTCGTCCGGGGCTACGGGTACGGGTCCGACGAGGACTCGCAGAGGATGCGGGCGTTCTTCGAGCGAGGGAACGAGTGGACGATGAAGCGGTTGGCCGACGCGCTCGCCGTCGAGGGCTCGAAGCAGGACCCCTCGCTGTCGCCGATCGAGATCACGACCGTCGTCCGGGGAGCGCCGGACGAGGTCTTCGCGGCGTGGACCACCGAGGAGGGCGTCCGCTCCTTCCTCGGCGTCGAGTGCAGGATCGATCTGTCCCAGGGCGGTCCGTACGAGATCTACTTCACCGACGGCCCCGAAGGACAGCGCGGTTCGGAGGGTTGCGTGGTCCAGACGTGGTTGCCGGGACGTCTTCTCGCGTTCAGCTGGAACGCGCCCCCGGCGTTTGCCCACTGCCGCGGGGAGCGCACGCGGGTCGTCGTGGCGCTCGAGCGCGAGTCCGAGGGAACCACCCGCGTGTGGCTGACCCACGAAGGCTTCGCCGACCACGCGGCCGCCGAGCCCGACCACGCCGACGAGTGGAAGGCCGTTCGCGCCTACTTCGCCCGGGCCTGGCCCAGCGTCCTCGCCGCCCTGAAGGCGTGGTCGGAGGAGTAGCCCGCGCGGTTCCGCCAACCCGCGCCGACGCGGTGCGCCTCTTCCGTCACTTCCCGGGCGGTGGCGTGGGCGTGCGGCGGGGGGCGGGGGCGGTGAACCAGGCGAGGTCGGCCAGGCCGAGGGCCTGTTCGGCCGCCTCGACGCGCTCGAGGGCCGCGTCGAAGCCGTCCTGACCGAACTGGCGGTGCTCGATGTCCTCGAAGAGCTCGGCCAACTCGTCGAGGCGCGCGGGCGACAGGCCCTTCTTCCAAGCGGGGAAGATCACGGTGTCCTCGCGGGCCGCGTGGGCGCGGTACATCCGGTCGAGGGCTCGGAGGGCCTCCGCCAGGGGGGCGGCGTCCGCGGAGGGGATGCCGCGGCCGGCCGCCTCCAGCACGTAGTCGGTGATCTCGCGGCCGCGCCGGTGCTGGGTCTCCAACACCCCGACCAGCGCCGCGGCGGGCGCGCCCTGCTTCCGCACCTCGGGGAAGACGTGCTCCTCCTCCAACTGCCGCTCGTGGTAGTCCTCTCCGAATTCACGGAAGAGCGTGGCGGCCTCTGTGAGCGCCGCGGGGTCCACGGCCGCGCTCTTGCCGCCCAGTCGCGCCGTCACCTCGGCGTAGAGGTTCAGCACCCGGCGCAGGATCCCGTGCTCGCGCATGAGATCCTCCACCGCCGAGACCCCCGCTTCGGCTTCCTTGTTCTCGTCCTCCGCCCGAGCCAGGAGCGGGGCCGCTCCGAGGAGCAGCCCGGAACCCAGCGTCCCGGTGACCTGGAGGAGGCGTCGTCGATCAGGGTCCATGTCCATCCCTTCCGGGGCTATCGCCGCCGCGCGCCGCGGCGGCCGGGGCGGTAGCCGACGGTCGGCTCCGTCCCCGCGTCCTCGGCGTGGACGTAGGTCGAGTCGGCGTCGCGTCGGCGCGCCGCGAGCGCCTCGGGCGGCGGTCTGGGGGGAATCAGGCATCCGGGGCCGTCGCCGATCAGGTCGGCGCGACCCGCGTCCAGGAGCGCCCGCCGCACGAGGAACCAGTTCTCGGGCAGGAAGTACTGCATCAGCGCCCGCTGGATCTTCCGGTCGGCCAGGCGCTTCGCCACCGTCACGGGCTTCATCGTGAAGGGGTCGAGCCCCGTGTGGTACATGCACGTCGCCACGTCCATCGGAGCCGGGATGAAGTCCTGGACCTGGCGGGGGCGATGGCCCGTCCGCCCGAGGAACTCGGCGAGCTCGATCATCTCCTCGACGCCCGACCCGGGGTGACTCGCGATGAAGTAGGGGACCAGGTACTGCTCCTTGCCGGCGCGACCGCTCGCCTCGCGAAACCGGTCGGCGAACGCCTCGAACGTGTGCTGCGGCGGCTTCTTCATCGCCGAAAGAACGCGATCGCTCACGTGCTCGGGGGCCACCTTCAGGTGCCCGCCCACGTGGTGGCGCGCAAGCTCCTCCACGTACTCGGGTTCGCGGGCGGCGAGGTCCATGCGGATGCCCGAGGAGACACGCACCTTCTTCACGCCCGGCACCTCTCGAGTGGCGCGCAGGAGGTCGATGGTGGGGCCGTGGTCGGTCTCCAGGAGCTTGCAGACCTTGGGGTGGATGCAGGAGAGCCGCCGGCAGCGCGCCTCGACGTCGGGGCGGGTGCAGCGCATTCGGTACATGTTCGCGGTGGGGCCGCCGACGTCGCTGATCGTGCCCTTGAAGGTCTCGTCGGAGGCCACGCGACGCGCCTCCTCGAGCACGGAACGCTCGCTCCGGCTCTGGATGGCGCGCCCCTGGTGCATGGTGATCGAGCAGAACGTGCAGCCGCCGAAGCAGCCCCGCATGATCGTGATCGAGTCGCGGATCATGTCGAATGCGGGGATCCGCTCCCGGTACTTCGGGTGCGGGCGGCGGCGGTAGGGGAGGTCGTAGACGGCGTCCATCGCCCCTTCGTCGAGGGGCAGCGTGGGCGGGTTCTGGACGAGGAGGCGGTCACCGTGGCGCTGGACCACGCGGCGCGCGTTGAGGGGATTCGTCTCGTGGTGATGGAGCGCCGTCATGCGCGCGAACGCCCGCGCGTCGTCCCGAACCTCCTCGAAGGAGGGGAGCTCGATCGTGCGATGGTCGCAAGCCGCGTCCTCGAAGCGGTGGTCGGGGAGCGCTTCCTTCCGGCCGAGGAGGTAGGCGACGCCGCGCATGTCGCGTAGGGCGTCGATCGACTCGCCGCCGTCGAGACGCCGGGCGAGCTCGAGGATCGGTCGCTCGCCCATGCCGTACACGCAGAGGTCGGCCTTGCTGGAGACGAGGATCGAAGGACGGACCTTGTCGCTCCAGTAGTCGTAGTGGGCGATGCGCCTGAGGGACGCCTCCACGCCGCCGACCACCACGGGCACGCCGGAGAAGGCCTCCCGGCATCGGTGCGCGTAGATCGCCGTCGGCCGGTCGGGGCGGAGGCCGATCCGTCCGCCCGGCGAGTAGGCGTCGTCGTTCCGGCGCTTCCGGTTCGCCGTGTAGTGGTTGATCATCGAGTCCATGTTCCCGGCGCTGACACCGTAGAACAGCCGCGGACGCCCGAGATCGCGCCATGCGTCGGCGCTCTGCCAGTCGGGCTGGGAGAGGATCGCGACGCGGTAGCCCTTCGCTTCCAGGACCCGTCCGAGGACGGCGGCCGCGAAGGACGGATGGTCCACGTAGGCGTCGCCGGAGACGAGCACCACGTCGGGGGCGTCCCACCCCAGGTCCCGCATGGCCTCGCGCGTGGTGGGAAGGAAGGGAGCGGGCATTCCAGGAGTGTAGTCAGGCCCCCGGGACGCCGTCGTGGGGCGGTGCCCTACGCGGGCTCATCGGGCAGATCGCCCCCATTCGTCGGCCCGTCGGGGTGATCCTCGCCCTCGGGGGTCCCGTCGCCGTCGTGCTGATCGCCGCCCTCGTGGTGACCGCCCAGGGCGGGGAGCGTGCCCTCGAAGACCGTCTCTCCGGCCTGGTCCACGACCACGACGGTCGCGCCGACCAACTCGTCGAGCGAGGTCGCCCCGAAGGGAAGCGTGTCGCCGAGGGTCCACTGGAGCTCCAGATGGCCGTCGCCCTCCAGCGTGACCGCGATGGTCCCGAGCGTCTCCTCCATGGTGCCGTCGGCACTCACGATCTTCACGGTGAGCGTGCCGAGGTCGGCGAGACCTGCGACCTCGAACTCGATCCCGATCGTGCCGTCGTGCTGGCAGACCTCGACTTCGGCGTCTCCGTCTTCTTCGCCGTTGCCGTCGAGGCGACCTTCGCTCTCGTAGTCCTGGGCTCCCGCCGCCTGATCGTGCCGGTGGACGCGGGCCTCGACGACGCCGCCGTTCGCCAGGTCCACCTCCACATCGCAGCTCTCGTTCTCGCCGAGCGCGTCGATGGAGATGCCGTCCCCGTCGATGTCCGCTCCGTCGGCCACCGGGTCCTGCATCTCAGGACCGCCGCCGCCCGTCGTGCCCGCGCCCCCGTTCGGGTCCTGGAACCGCACGTGGAACGCGCGGCCCGCCGGCACGTCGATCTGGAACGCGCCGTCGGCGTCGGTGACGGCCGTGTCGCCGGTCTCGGGACACGCGGCCACGACGCCCCCGACGTCGTCCGTGGAACCGTCCCGGGACGTCACCACGCCCAGGACGGCGGGCTGGACCGCGAGCTCGGGCCCGCTCCCGCCGGTGCTGCCGCCGCCGCAGGCGGCGAGGGCGGGGAACAGCGACAACGCCAGCAGGATCGGAACGGAACGCATGGGCCACCTCCTCGGGGAGTGCAGGCTAGCCCACCGCCCGTCGTCCGGCCGATGGCGACCCAACACGTCGTCAATGGGCCGGGCGTCTCCGCCCGGCCCATCCCGGCGTCGGGGCGTGTCAGTCGCGCCGGCGCCGTCGCCGGCGGCTGGGGCCGCCCCGATCGTCGCCGCCGCTGCCACCCCGATCGCCGCCGCGGTCGCCACGATCTCCGCCGCGGTCGCCACGATCTCCGCGATCGCTACCGCGGTCACCACGCTCGCCAGGATCGCCAGGATCGCCACGGTCGCCGCGATCACCGCCGCTGCCGCGCTCGCCATGATCGCCACCACGATCGCCACGGTCACCGCGATCGCCACGACTGCCACGGTCACCGCCGCGGTCCCCCCGCCCGCGCCCGCGGTGATCGCGGTCGCCGCCGCCACGCGAGGGGCCCGACGAAGGCGGTGCCTGCGCCTCGTCGGCGCGGCCAAGGTCGTGGAGCGCCTGGCGCCGGCTCAGCTTCACGCGGCCGGAGTCGTCGATCAGGATGACCTTCACCGGCGAGATGTCGCCCACGTTCAGCACGTCGGTAACGCGACCGACGTAGCCGTCGGCCAGCTCGCTCACGTGGCAAAGACCCTCGATGCCGGGGATGATCTCGAAGAAGGCGCCGAAGTCCTTCACGGACGTCACCTTGCCCTCGTAGACCTTGTCGAGGGTCGCCTCCTCGGCCATCGCCTCGACCCGCGCCCGGGCCTTCTCGACGCTCTCCTTGTCGCTGGCGTAGATCTTGACGAGTCCGGTGTCGTCCACCTCGACGGTCGTCCCCGTCTCCTCCTGGAGGCGGCGGATGTTCTTGCCGCCGGGACCGATGAGGGCGCCGATCTTGTCCGGCGGGATCTGTACGGTCTCCACGCGCGGGGCGTACGGGTGGTACTCGTCGCGCGGGCGCGGGATGGCCTTGAGCATCTCCTTGAGAATGAAGATGCGGCCGTCGCGGGCCTGTTCCAGGGCCTTCTTCAGGATGGCCGTCGAGATGCCCGCCATCTTGATGTCCATCTGGAGTGCCGTGATGCCGCGCTGCGACCCGGCGACCTTGAAGTCCATGTCGCCGGCGTGGTCCTCGTCGCCGAGGATGTCGGTCAGGACGACCACGTCGTCGCCTTCCTTGACGAGACCCATGGCGATGCCCGCCACCGGATGGGTGATCTTGATGCCCGCGTCCATCATGGAGAGGGTCGATCCGCACACCGTCGCCATGCTCGACGACCCGTTCGACATGAGGATGTCGGACACGACGCGGAGGGTGTAGGGGAACTCCCGCATGTCGGGCAGGACCGGCTCCAGGGAGCGCTCGGCGAGCGCCCCGTGGCCGATCTCGCGTCGCGACGGGCCGCGAATCGGCCGCGTCTCGCCGACGCAGAGCGGGGGGAAGTTGTAGTGCAGGTAGTACTTGCGCGTGAACGATTGCGCCTGCAGCCCGTCGACGAGCTTCTCGTCGAGGCCGGTGCCCAGCGTCACCGTCACGAGCGCCTGGGTCTCGCCGCGCGTGAACAGGGCCGAACCGTGGGCGCGGGGGAGGAGGCCGACCTCGATGTCGATCGGTCGCACGTCGGTCAGACCGCGGCCGTCGATGCGCGTGCCCGAGAGGGCTGCCTTGCGCAGGATCCGCTTCTCGATCACCTCGATGGCCGTCTTCACGTCGTCGACGGTGAACCGGCCGGGCGCCGGCTTGTCGTTCTCCTGGTCGGCGAGCGCCTCGAGGGCCCGCGCGCGGACCTCGCCGAGGGCGATGATGCGCTCGGGTTTGGTCGGATGGTGCATCGCCTCGTGGAGCGCGTCGTAGAACTGCCCCTCGACCGCCTGGACGGCGTCCTGGTTCGGGAGTTGCGGTTCGCACTCGGGCATCGTCCAGCCGGTGAGACGGCGGAGTTCCTCGATGGCCTCGCAGATCTGCCTGATGATCTCGTGGCCGAACTCGATGCCGGCCAGCACGACGTCCTCGGGGAGTTCCTTGGCGCCGCCCTCGACCATCGTGACGGCGTCCTTCGTGCCCGCGACCACGAGGTCCAGCGGGGACTCGGCGAGCACGGTGTTGTCGGGGAATGCGACGTACTCGTCGCCGGCCATGCCGACACGCACGCCGGCGATCGGCCCCAGGAAGGGGACCTTCGCCAGCGACATCGCGGCGCCGGCGCCCGTGATGCTGAGCACGTCGGGATCGTTCAGCTGGTCGTAGGAGAGCACGAAGCTCTGGACCTGCGTGTCGCTGCGGTAGCCCTTGGGCCAGAGGGGACGGATCGGGCGATCCGTCATGCGCATCGTGAGGATTTCCTTCGGTGAGGGCGGGCCCTCGCGCTTCAGGAAGCCCCCGGGGATCTTCCCCGCGCTGTAGTTCTTCTCGCGGTAGTCGATCGTCAGCGGGAAGAAGGGAAGGTGCGGCTTCGGGCCGGACACGCTCGCGGCGCTCAAGACCATCGTCTCGGCAAAGCGCACGACGACGCTGCCCGCGGCCAGGCGGGCCATACGACCGGTCTCGATCGTCAGGGGGCGTCCCCCGACGTCGACGGTCACTTGATGGATGGACAATTCAGCTCCTACCTACGGAGCCCCAGGCGCTTGATCAGAAGGCGGTAGCCCTCCGCGTCGGTTCTTGCGAAGTAGCGCAACAGCGCCGAGCGACGGCCTACCAACTTCAGAAGCCCCCGCCGTGTCCCGTGATCCTTGGGAAACCGCTTCACGTGCTCCGTCAGGTGGCGGATACGGTCGGTCAGGATCGCGACCTGTACGGGCGTGGAGCCGCTGTCCTTGTCATGGACGCGGTACTCTTCCACGATGGTGCCCTTGGCGGGGTTCTTGACGGACATCTGCACCTCCGTCACCTCCGGCCAGGCGGCTCCCCGCGTGGCGGGGGCCCCGAGCCGGGGTCGAATGGGGGCGAGTCCTGCCTGGGACTCACGTACTGTTCTTTCGATTCGTTCGTTGTGGAAAGGGCCGATGGTAGCCGGGACGGGGGCCCGTGCCTCCTTTCGGCCGGGAACCCCGCCGCCGGGCTCAGCGCGGGTGCTCCTGGAGCCACGTCGCGAGGAGGGCCATCGCCGCCTCGCGATCCACCTCGCCGGTCCGGGCCGCCTTCCTCACGGACCGCCCCCGCTCGCGCAACCGGCCCTCGGCCTCCCAGGAGGTCAGCCCCTCGTCCAGGTACGCCACCGCGAACGGCCCCGCCGCGGCGAGCGCGTCCCCGAAACGCTCCGCCTCCCGGCTCATGGGCGAGGGCTCGCCGCTCGCGTGGAGGGGGAGCCCGACCACGACGAGGGCCACCCCGCCCACGTCCCGGAGCCGTTCGGCGACGGCCCGGGCCGCTGCGTCCCGGTCCCCCTCGTGGTGGAGCGTGTCCAGACCCCGCATCCCGATCCGGAGGGGGTCCGTCACCGCGAGGCCGATCCGCCGCCGGCCGTAGTCCACGGCGGCCACCCGACCCGGGACGGGATCCGGCGAAGGCGTCACGGGCGCGGAGCCTCCCATGGTGTCCTCAGCGGAACCAGTGCGGGATCCGCCGCGCCGGCGGTTCGGGCAGCCCCATGCCCTCGAACTCGTCGTCGCCGCGCGAGAGGCCCAGGGCGGGCAGCGGCTCCAAGCGGGGGCGGGCGCGGCCCAGGTCGCCGCGGATCCGTACGGCGTAGAGCACCTGCTCGGGGAGCACGGCGCCCAGGACGGGGCCCACCCCCGGGAACTGCATCGAGCCCGGCAGCAGGAGGCTCTTGAGGATCTGGGGCGTGAACACCAGGTCGGCGGTGCCGTCGAGCGCCACGGTGCCGCGGCCGGGCATGTCGAAGAGCGGGCCCGCGAGGTGGAGCCGATGGAAGGTGATGACCTCCTTTTCGAGGACGAAATCCGCATACGCGCGCTCGAAGCGGGGGCGGCTCGGCGCCTGGAGGAGGGAAGCGAGCAGCGCCTGCAGATTGGCGACGCCGGGGAGTTCGCCGAGGTCGCCGTCGCGGATCCGCATCTGCCCCTGGGCGAGCAGGTCGTCCGCGCTGCCGCCGCGGTTCTCGAAGCGGATCCACCCGCTCCCCCGGCCGGTGAAGGCGGGACCCTCGGGGGCGAGATCCTCCTTCAGCATCGCGACGTCGAAGTCGTCGAGGCGGAGGGTGCCTTCGTAGGCGGGCGGTGCCCGCGTGTGGGCGATCAGGCGACCGGAGATGGCTCCGCCGGCGAGCGTGCCGCGAAGCGGTCCGGCCCGGAGGATCCCGTCCGCCCACTCGACCGGCACCACGAGGCCCGCCGCCCGGACGCCGAAGAGGCGCGCGCGGCTCGCACGGACGGTGAACGACCCCGAGGGGGCGTCGCCCAGGACGAGGCGCCGGATCATCGCGTCGCCGTCCAACTCCTCCACGGGCAGGTCGTCGCCGGGGTCGAGACCGTGGAACGCGATGCGTCCGTGCATCCAGGGGGGGCGTCGCCGCCGGGCGACTCCACCACGAGGCCGTCGAACACCAGTTCGCCGCGCGGACTGCCGTCTTCCGTTGCTCCCTCGGGGGCGAGCACGCCGAGGGGACCGTCCACCCGGACGCTCCCGTCCGGGCGCGTGCGGACGTGGATCCCTTCGGTGCTCAGTACGCGGCTCTCGAGCCATTGCCCGAGGAACGCCCGCGTGGACTCCGGCGCGAGGGCGAGGATCCCCTTCGCGGTCCGGAACTCGTCGAGCACGAGATCGAACGATCCGACGAGAGGGCCATCGCCCGCGGTCAGCGTGTCCACCTTCACCACGATGCCGGGGGCTTCGCCGCGCATTCCTTCGATCGTCACGTCGCCGCCGACGACGGCGAGCCGCTTCCCGCGGAGCGCCAGCGTGCTTCCCTGCGGCAGGCGCAGGCGCGCATCGACCTCCCGGGTCTCGACCTCCGCGTGAAGCGTCTCGCCGGGGCCGGCCTGCCGGCGGAGGCGGAGCGTCAGGGCGAGGTGCCCGCCGCTCTCGAGCTCCAGGCCGCCGGGGAGGAGGTGCTCCTCGCCGAGGTAGTGGGGGAGGCGCCGCAGGAGATCGAGGTCGAGCCGCAGCCGCTCGGTCTTCACCGTGAGGTCCCACTCGCCCTCGGTTCCGCCCCGGATCGTGCCGTCGATCCGGACCGGGTCGTCGCCCAGCTTCCCCCTCAGGTCCTCCAGCGTCACCACGTCGCCCGACACGGCGATCACGCCGTCGAGGTCCGTGACCACCAAGGGCAGCTCCGCCTCCTCCGCGTCGAGACGCACGGCCGCGCCCAGCAGCCGGATCTTCAGTTGCAGCGGATCGGGGTCGTCCTCCAGGGGAAGGTCGGCAAGCACGTCGGCCCGGCCCCGCGGATCCAGGTAGCGCCACACGCTCGCGATGCCCTCGCGCGTGAGGGGCGCCGTGTTGATGGTCTGCGCGACCTCGCCTTCCAGGGGCACGTTCGTCGCCTCGACGCGGAGGCGGCCGCGCTTGTGGAGGAGGTCCACGTCGGCCCGGACGGAGACGGGCGCGCCGTCGGCCTCTCCCGCGACGTCCACCGTCACGCGGTGCCCCCGCCCCCCCTCGGGCAGCGGGGGGCGGGTCATCGTCGCCACGCCGGTCACGTCGTCGAGCACGAGGGGGAAGTCGAGATAGCGGAAGCGCTCGTTGCTGAACTCGACGCGGACCTGTGCGGGCGCCCCCTCGTCCCGCAGGGGATCGCGGATGACGTCCACGAGGACGCGATCCAGGATGCCCTCCACCTCGAAGCGGTCGAGAAGCGGTCCGACCTCGGAGCCTTCGATCGCCTCCTGCAGGGTCGCGTCCACCGGAACGTCCACCGCCTCCACGGTGATGCGGATGTCCGGCCCCGCGTCCGTGAGCTTGATGCGTCCCGTCTCGCCTCCGGTCCAGGCGTGGTCCCGGTGGCTCAGGATCCGCACGGTCGCGCCGCCGTTGAACCCGACGATGTCCTCGAACTGGACGAGGTCCTTCTGGAAGTAGATGACGCCCGACACCTGTGACATCTCGTAGGGGAAGCCCTGCGGCTGGCCCTCTGCGTTCCGCGTGCCGACGTATCGGAACGCCCCGTCGTCGATCGTGGCGTATGCGTCCCAGGAGATCTCGCTCCCGGGTTCCTTCCGGATGTGGAGCGTCACGTCGATCACGCCGCGGGGTTCGAACTCGTCGTAGACGAGCTCGCCCTCCGGACCGAGCACCTTGCGGATCGTCTCGTCCTGGAACCGCACGCCCTTGAAGACGACCATCAGGTCGACCGTGCGCCCGTCGTCGGCGATGAAGCCCGTGGCTTCGATGCTCCCCTCGGGGAGCTCGGGGGCCAAGCGGCCGATGTCGATGCCGCGCTCGCTGAGCCTCAGGTCGATCCGCGCGCGCTGGAACACTTCGGCGACCTGCTCGCGCGTCCGCGCGTCCACGAGGATGCCGCCCGGTAGCTTCTGCGGCGGCTCGACCACGGTGCCCTCGAAGCGGGCCGACACCTCGATCTCGCCCTCGCCCGCGCGCGGCTCCCGGGTGAGGGAAACGGTGAGCGCGCCCTCGTCGATGCCCAGGTCGCCGAGTTGCGCGGCCAACTGGGGGCTGAGCGCTGCGAGGAGGGCGTCGTTGACGCGCAGGGGGCGCCACACGGCGCCGAGCTCGAGCCGGTGCGCGTCGGGATCGGCCCAGCCCGTGACCTCCACCGTCACGTCGTCGTGGCCCAGGTCCACGGGCGTGAAGGACCCCTCGATTCGCACGCGTCCCGTCGGCTCCGGCCGGACGTGGACCTCGAGGTCGCCCAGCACGATCGGCGGAGAGGCCCTCAGGTGGGGCGAGCCCGGTCGCGGCTTCAGGTGGATGCTCCCGCCGTCGAGGTCCAGCCGCGGGATCGTCCCGCCCCGGCCCGGCGCCTCGAGCTCGAAGGGGAAGGCGAGACGGATGCCGTCCTCCGTCTCCACCGTCCAGATCGTGGCGTCCTGGATGTGGATCCACGTGGGGACGTACGCGCCGCTCGCCAGCGCGACCACGTCGTGCTCGATCTTCACCCACCTTGCCGAGAGGGTGGGGCCGCCCGGCCACGCGGGGTTTCGCACCTCGAGCCGCGGGATGATGACCCCGTCGATCAGGTCCACGTCCATCGGACCCGTGGTGACGTGCGGTCCGAAGATGTCGTGGAGCTGCTTCATGGCCAACCGGGCCAGCATCTGCGGGTCCGGTCGGGTAATCCGCGTGTAGGCCCCGTACCCGGCGGCGACGACCACCGCCAGGATCGACGCCTGGATCAGCCGCTGACGGAGCCGGCGGGGCATCACCCTCCACGGGGCGGGTGCCCGACGCCGTTTCCCCCGCGGTAGACGCGCGACACGCGCCGGCCGATTCCGCAGAGGATCTCGTAGGGGATCGTGTCCGCCAGGCGGGCCAGCTCCGCGGCGTCCACCCCCTCGTCGCCGTCCCGGCCGAGGAGCACGACGGTGTCACCCACCGCCGCGCCGGGAACCTTGCTGACGTCCGCGCACACGTAGTCCATGGAGACCCGTCCCACCACCGGGCAGCGCTTCCCCCGGACCAGCACGTCGGCCCGGTTGGAGAACGCGAATCGGTAGCCGTCGTTGTAGCCCACCGGGAGCGTGGCGATCCGGCTCTTGCGGGGTGCCCGCCAGGTTCCCTCGTAGCCCACGGCGCTGCCCTTGCGGTGGTCCTTGAGGAAGACGATCTGGGTCTTCCAGGAGAGAACGGGACGAAGGTCGTGGTCGCCCACGCCGCGCGGGTCGATCCCGTAGAGGCCGAGGCCGAGGCGGACCAGGTTGAAGGACGGGGGCAGCCCGGCCAGGACGCCGCCGCTCGCATAGGCGTGGCGCCACCGCGGGCGAAAGCCCTCCGCTTCCAGGGCCTTGAGGACGCGCCGGAAGCGCCGGATCTGGCGCTCCGCCGAGGGCACCCCGTTCGCCCCCGTGGCGGCCAGGTGGGTCGCCACCCCCTCCAACTCCAGTCCTCGCGAGCGCCGGATCTCCCGCGCGATCCCCAGCGCGCGTTCCGGGTGGCATCCGAGGCGGCCCATGCCGGTGTCCACCTTCAGGTGGACGCGCACGTTCTTCGCGCCGTTCATCCGCACGACGCGGCGGAGATGGCGGACGCGATCGCCGGAGTGGACGGTGACGGCGATCTTGCCGCGCAGCACGTCCTCCATCTCGCCCGATACGACCGCGCCGAGCACGAGGATGGGGGTGGTCACGCCGGCCGCCCGCAGCGCGAGGGCCTCCGTGGAGTCGCCGGCGCCTACGTAGGCGACGTCGCCCCGGCGGGTGAGTTGCCACGCGACGGGGACCGCCCCGTGGCCGTACGCGTCGGCCTTCAGCACGATCATCGTCGCCACGCCGTCTCCGGCGCGGCGGCGGATCACATCGAGGTTGTGCGCCAGGGCGTCGAGATCGATCTCCGCCCAGGTTCGCAGGTTGAGCATCGGCCTGAGGTTCGTCCGGAGCCGGACGGACGCTTCCGTACGGCCCCTGCACTACGACGGTCGGTTGTCCGCGGCCCCTCCCGTAGCGCGACCTTCGGGCTCTCCGGCCCGGCGCCGCTCCGGGGCCGACACCTGAAGGTAGAGGGGGGCGACGACGCCGGCCGGAGGCGCATCGCCCGAGGCGGCGGCGTCCCTCGCCGCGGCGAGGATCGCCTCGGCCCCCGCCCGGAGGTCGAGCGCTTCCACTCCGCCCACGCCCGCGCGCTCGATGAGGAGCGTCGCCTCCTCCCCGACCACCAGGGCGCCCTTCGCCTGCCGGAAGACCTCGACCGCGGGCCGGCGCCAGGGGCCCTCGAGGAGGCGCCGGCGGCCGCCTGCGCGCGGCGCGTAACGGGCCGCGTAGATTCCGCCGCGCCCGGCGTCGCGGACGGCGAGGACCGTCCGCTCGTCCGGAGCGGCCCGGGCCAGTGCTTCGAGGCTGGTGACGCCCCGGGCGGGGACGCCCAGCGCGAGGGCGAGGGCGTTCGCCGTCGTCACCCCCACCCGGACCCCGGTGAAGGAGCCCGGACCCTGGTCGCAGACGACGGCCTCGATGGCCGCCGGCGTCCGGCCCGCGCGCTCGACCAGCGCGTCCACGGCCACGAGCAGGCCCCGCCCGCGCGCCGCGCCTTCCCCGAGGGCCCGGACGTGGAGGTCCCCGGGCGCGATCTCCAGGCCGACCTCGCCGTGCGGTCCGCTGGTGGCGAGGACGAGGGTGGCCATGGCGAGGGCTTCCGCGGGAGGGGCGACGGGATACCACGTGCGCGCCGCCTCCGGGCAGAATGCCGCGAGGTCGAGGCGGAGCGGGAGCATCGATGCGTTGGTTCGGCACGGACGGCATCCGGGACCTGGCGGGGCGCGGGCGACTGGATCCCGGCGTCGTGGAGCGCTTCGGCCGGGCGCTCGTCCGCTTTGCCGCCGAGGGGCGACGGGAGGACGGGCCCGTACGCCTCGCCGTCGGCCGCGATCCGCGTCCCAGCGGGGAGCGGATCGCCCGCGCCCTCGCGGCCGCCGCCGGCGCCGCGGGGGCGCGGGTCGAGGACCTGGGCGTCGTCCCCACCCCGGTCGTGGCCTGGGCGACGGTCGCGCGCGGCCTCGACGCCGCCGTCGCCGTCAGCGCGAGTCACAACCCGCCCGAGTACAACGGCATCAAGCCGTTCGCCCGAGGGGGCCGGAAGTTGGACCCGGCCGAGGAGGCGCGGATCGAGGCGTGGATGGGGGAGGCGGACGGAAACGCCCTCTCGCCCGAAACCCCGCTGGAGGCCCGGCCCGCCGCGCCCGCGTACGCGAACGCCACCGTCGCCCTTCTCGAGCCCCACGGCCGCCTCGACGGGATGCGCCTCGTCGTCGATCTCGCCGCGGGTGCGGCGACGGCGACGGCGCCCGAGGTGCTCCGGCGGCTGGGAGCGGAGGTGGTCCTGCTCCACGAGGCGGGCCGGCGTCCGATCAACGACCGCTGTGGGACGGAGCACCCCGAAGCCTGGCTCGCCCGCGTCCTGGCCGAGAACGCCGCGGGGCTCGCCTTCGACGGCGACGCCGATCGGGTGCTGCTCGCGGCCGAGGACGGCGAGATCCTCGACGGCGACGACGCCCTCGCGATCCTCGCCGCCGACCTGCTCGCCGACGGTTCCGTGCCCGGTGGTTGCGTGGTCGGCACGGTGATGGCGAATCTCGGGCTGGAGGAGCGGCTCGGGACGATGGGCGTGGCCCTCGAGCGCACGGCCGTCGGCGATCGGCACGTGCAGGTCCGCATGCGCGAGACGGGCGCCGAGGTGGGGGCCGAGCCCTCCGGCCACGTGGTGCTCCGGCGCGACGGGGCGCTCATCGGCGACGCGTTGGTGGCGGGGGTGCGCCTCCTCCAGGCCGTGCGCCGCAGTGGCTCCACCCTCGCCGAGACGCGCGCGGCCACCCTGCGCTATCCGCAGATCCTCCGCAACGTCCGCCTCACCGAGCGGAAGCCGCTGGAGTTCGTGCCGGCCTTCCAGGACGCGCTCCGGAGCGCCCGGGAGCGGCTCGGAGGGCAGGGGCGGCTGGTCGTGCGCTACAGCGGCACCGAGCCCGTGCTCCGCGTGATGGCCGAGGGCCACGACCCCGACCGCGTGATGGACGTCGTGGAGGGGCTCGTCGCCGCCGCGGAGCAGACGCTCGCGTGACCGGACGGTCGCGGTCTACGGGGCCTCGCGTCGCTTGATCGTCACCACCAGGTTCTCGCGGACCTCGAGCTCCACCTGGAGGTCGTCGAGACGCCCCGACCGGAAGAACTCCACGGATCCCGAAAGGTCCTCCTGATCGCCCTCCGCCGGGTACTTCTCGGGCGGGATGAACACGCGGAAGTACCACGCATCGAGCGAACGCTCCAGCCGGTCCAGGTCGCGCTTGCGGCCCTTGAAGAGGCCGCGATAGCGCCCCTCGGACACGTACCGTTCCGTCAGCGCGGCCGTGACCTCGTAGTCCGGCGGCACGTCGAAGACGAGGCGGTTCTCGATCTCGCGGGTCGCCTCGATGTGGAACGTGAACACGGCCCGGACCGTCGGGAGCTCCACCGCTTGCCGGTAGCGGCGTTCCTGGGGACTCTGCCGCCACTGGTTGAAGGCGCACACGAGCGGCGTCTCGCCGGGAAGGTCCGTCGAGCCTTCGGGGAAGTAGGCGGCGAGGTCGATCGGATCCGGCTGGATCCGGCCGTCCTCCTGCGCCACCTTCCCCGCCGGCCCCCGCACCTGGTAGCTCCTCGGCTCCATGCGCACGGTGTAGCCGATGCCCGGCGGGACGTTGTTCACGACGGGGTCGGCGAAGACGGCCTGTTCGTCCACGAGTCGGTAGATGTCGGCGATCGGGAGACGGCTGCTGCCCATCAGGTCCAGCGAGCCCACCAGCCGGGTCGGGAAGGGGAACGCGATCATCTCGCGCGTGATCTGGACTTCGCGGTGATCCTCGCCCACGGCGAGGTCGGGCAGGCGGACGAGCAGGACCGGCGGTGTCCCGAGCACGCGGCGCGCGTCGTCCTTTTCGCCCCGGGGGCCCTGCAGGGTGAGCTCCAGGTCCCCCTCGTAGTAGGCCGTGAAGCCCGGCGGCGTCCTCAGGGCCAGCTCGACCCGGAACGGCTCGTCCGGCTTCGCGATCTCCCGCCAGACGACCGCCCACACGAGCAACGCGAGCACCAGCGCGAGGATGGCGAGGCCCCACTCGCTCGCAAACCAGCGCCCGGGTCGGGGACCCGTCGCGCGGCGACCCTCGAACCAGCCGGTCGGCCGCGTCACGACGCCGCCTCCGCGGGGCCCACGTCCATGTCCGTGGGCGCGAGGCCTTGCTGCTCGGCGAAGATCACGTTCAGGTACGCCGTGAGCCACTCCGGGTCCTTGTAGGGCTGGAGCTCTCCGCGCTCCGCGATCGCGAGCTGCCCGGTCTCCTCGGACACGACGATCACGGTCGCGTCCGACTGTTCGGAGAGGCCGATCGCCGCGCGGTGCCGCGTGCCGTACCGCCGCGTGAGCTGGGGGCGCTCCGTCAGCGGCAGGAGGCATCCCGCGGCGGCGATCCGCCCCCGCCGCACGATGATCGCGCCGTCGTGGAGCACGGTCTCCGTGCTGAAGATCGTGTCGAGGGTCTCCGCCCGGATCTGCGCGTCGAGCGGGACGCCGGTGTCGATGTAGGTGCTGAGGTCGATGTTTCGCTCGATGGCGATGAGCGCGCCGACACGGCGCTCGGCGAAGGAGGTCACGGCGCGGACGACCTCGTCCACGGCGCGGATCTCCTCGGCCCGCTGCCCGTTCCGACCGATGAGCCCGCGGAAGAGCGGGCTGTGGCCGAGGCGCGCGAGCCCGTGCCTCAGTTCCGGCTGGAAGAGCACCACCAACGACAGGATGAACACCGGGAACGCCCCGGCGAGGATCGCCCGGAGCACCTCCAGGTTGAACGCGGGGAGGATCAGGAAGAACGCGAGCAGCACGACCCACGTCACCATGGCCGGCCCGCGGAAGATGCCTCCGGCGATCGTCCGACGGAGGAAACGGAGGAAGAGGAAGAGGACGAGCCAGAGCACCCCGATCTCGACGAGGTCCTTGGCCTCGAACTTCGGGATGAGGGCGGCGATCGTCGGCGTCATTCTCTGTCTGGATCCTACCCTGCTTCGCCGCGTTTCCCGCTCGTAGGGACTCAGGACGAAAGCGGAGGCTATCCGGGAGCGGCCCCCGGCTCGATCGCCTGGAGCACCGTCAGAAGGTCCCGGGTCGCCGCCACGTCGTGGACCCGGACCGCGGCCGTCCCCGCGACGAAGGCGCGCGCGACGCAGGCGAGGCTGCCCGGCAGCCGCCCGCCGACCTCCCGTCCCGTCAACCGCCCGAGGAACCCCTTTCGCGAGGCCCCGAGGAGAAGCGGAGGCGCGCCCGCCTGGAGGGTCTCCAGCGCCCGCAGGAGCGCCAGGTTGTCCTCGAGGCGCTTCCCGAATCCGATGCCGGGGTCGATCCACAGCCGGCCGCTGTCGACCCCGGCGCCGGTCGCCGCCTCCACCCGCGCGTCGAGCCACGCGCGGACCTCCGCCACCACGTCCCCGTAGGAGGGCGCCTCCTGCATGGTGCGCGGTCGCCCCTGCATGTGCATGAGGACCATCCCGGCTCCCGCGCGGCGAACCACCTCGAACATGGCCGGATCGTCCCGCCCGGCGCTGATGTCGTTGACGATGGCCGCCCCCGCCGCCAGGGCGTCGCGGGCCAGCGCCGCGCGTGCGGGTGTCCACGCTGATCGGGACCGCCACGCCGGCGCGGACCAGCCCCTCGACCACGGGGACGACGCGGCGGCGCTCCTCCGCCTCGGACACGGGGTCGCTTCCCGGCCGGGTGCTCTCGCCCCCGACGTCCAGCACGTCCGCGCCCTGCTCCACGAGGGCGAGGCCTCGCGCCACGGCCTCCGCCGGCGTGGCAAACCGCCCGCCGTCGCTGAACGAGTCGGGGGTCGCGTTGACGATCCCCCAGATGGCGGGCCGGCGCCCCCCGGTCACGACGTCAGTACGCGAAGCCCTCGAGGGGCTTCCCGCCCTCGGGGGCCTCGGGACGGGGAGACTCCTCCGGCGTGGCGGTCTTCTCCGCGTTCGCCGGGGTCGGGTGGGCCGGGCCGCTCGACCGGCGGATCTCGTGGATGTCCTCGCCGCGGAGGATCGCCTGCACCTCCTCGCCGGACAAGGTCTCGAACGTCAGCAGCGCCTCGGCGACGCGCTGCATCGCGCCCTCGTTCTCCCGGAGCAGCCGGCGGGTCCCGTCGAGCGCCTCGGAGATCAGCCGCTTGATCTCCTTGTCGATCAGCAGCGCGGTGCTCTCGCTGTGGTCCACGCGGCGGGCGACCTCGCGCCCGAGGAAGAGGTGTTCCTCGCCCTCGACGAGGGAGATGGGGCCGACGGCGTCGCTCATGCCCCACTTCGTGACCATCAGCCGCGCGATCTCCGTGGCCTGCTCGATGTCGTTCTGGGCGCCGCTCGAGATGTCGTCGCAGGCGATCTCTTCGGCGACGCGGCCACCGAAGCACACCTGCAGCCGCGCCAGGAGCTCCTTCTTCATCGTCCCGTACCGATCCTGCTCGGGAAGGGACATCGTCGCGCCGAGCGCCATCCCGCGGGGGATCACCGTGACCTTGTGGAGGGGGTCGGCGTGCTCGTTCAGCACCGTAACGATGGCGTGCCCCGCTTCGTGGAACGCCGTCCGCCGCCGTTCCTTCTCGGTCATGAACATCGAGCGTCGCGACCGGCCGAAGCGGATCTTGTCGCGCGCCTCCTCGAGGTCCTGCGACTCGACACGCTCGCGACCCGCCGTCACGGCCATCAGGGCCGCCTCGTTCACGAGGGCCTCCAGGTCCGCGCCGGAGAAACCCGGCGTGGCGCGGGCGACGCGCTCCAGGTCGATGTCGGGCGAGAGCTTCACCTTGCGGCTGTGGATCCGGAGGATCTTGTCGCGGCCGTTCAGGTCGGGCAGGTTGATGACGATCTGGCGATCGAAGCGCCCCGGCCTCAGCAGCGCGGGATCGAGGACGTCGGGCCGGTTCGTCGCGGCGAGCAGGATGATGCCCTGGTCGGTGTCGAAGCCGTCCATCTCCACGAGGATCTGGTTCAGCGTCTGCTCGCGTTCGTCGTGGCCGCCGCCGAGGCCCGTGCCGCGCCGGCGCCCCACGGCGTCGATCTCGTCGAGGAAGATGATGCAGGGCGCGTTCTCCCGCGCCTGCTTGAAGAGGTCGCGGACGCGGCTCGCGCCGACGCCGACGAACATCTCGACGAAGTCCGAGCCGGACACCGAGAAGAAGGGGACGCCCGCCTCGCCGGCGATCGCCTTGGCGAGGAGGGTCTTGCCGCAGCCGGGGGGGCCGACGAGCAGGACGCCGCGGGGGATGCGTGCCCCGATCCGACGGAACTTCTGCGGCGACTTGAGGAACGCGACGATCTCGCTGACCTCGTCCTTCGCCTCCTCGATGCCCGCCACGTCCTCGAACGTGACCTGCGTCTTCTCCTTGAAGTGCATGCGCGCCCGGGAGCGGCCGAACTGCATCACGCCGCTTCCGCCGACCGCGCGCATCTGTCGGAGCACCACGAACCAGATCAGGAGGAGGAGGATCAACCACGGCAGGAAGCTCACGACCTGCCGCCAGAAGCCTCCGGTGCTCTCCTTGTAGTGGAGCTTGCCGCCCTTCTCGTCGAGCTTCTTCTCCCAGTACGACTGCAATTCGGCGGTCAGCGGGTTGTTCGGCGCCGCGGCCGGCCCGGTGTAGGGGATCTGGAACTTCTTGACGTCGCGCCCCGTGTCCGCGCCCTCGCGGTACGTGCCCTCCACGCTGTTGCCGTCGATGATCGTGACCTCTTCGACGTTGCCCTTCTCGATCTCCTTCGTCAACTCGTCCAGGGTCGTGGGCTCGCGGGGCTCGCGCCCCTGCGTGAAGACCAGCACCACGATGGTGATGAGGCCCAGCATGAGGAGGAGGAGCGGGGCGTTCTTGCGCGGCGCCGCGGGGCGGGTGCCGCCGGGCGGCGGGGGGGGGGGCTGCCGTTCGTCCATGATGCTCCGGAGTCTAACGGGACCCTTCGGGCCGGGGCGCGCTCTCGCGCGGGGGGGCGGCGGGGCTTCGCCGGGGCGTGCCGCGAGGCTAGAGGTCCGCCTCCAGGCCTTCGACGACCCGGACGGCGAGGCGCCGGGTCCACTCGTCGTAGGCGTACCCCTCCAGCGTCTCGTTCTGGCGGCCGGGGGTGAAGTCCACGGTGTCGTAGACCTGGTACTCCTTCCGTACGTGCCCCGACCGGTCCCGGATGGTGACGGCGAGGGATCCCTGCGCGCGTTTCTCGATCGGCGTGCGGTCTCCGCGCTGGAGGGTGACGCTCTCGCCGAGGTCGAGGACCCCCGAGATCACCAGGTCCGCCTGGCCTGGGGCGGTCAGGGCGTACGACGTCCGGGCCTGGATCTCGGCCACGACCGCCTGGGTGAGCCGTAGGTCCACGTCGCGCCGATACCCGGGGCTCGTGAACGGTACGACCGCGATGGTCCGGGCCGTCGGGAACGCCTCCAATCGTCGGGTCGTGTAGCCGCAGGCCGCGAGGAGGAGGGGCGCGAGGAGCAGCGCGGCGCGCGTCACGAGGCCCCCGGGGTCGCGGGGTAGAGGTCCGGGGGCGGGGGGGGCGGCGGGACGGGCGGGCGCGAGGGCACGACGGTCGGGGGGCTCGCCACCGGCGGCCGCGCACCGGAGACGGAGGCGCCGCGCGAGGGCGTCGGCGTCACCCGCGCGGGGGCGCTTCCGGGACCCGGCAGGGCGGCGCCCAGACGGGCGGCGGCCGCGCGTCCCGCGCTCGTCGTGGTCCAGCCCGATGCGAGGCGCCAGTAGGTGATCGCCCCGGTCATGTCGCCGCGGCGCTGGTACCAGTCCGCGCGGTCGAGCAGCTTGCTCGCGATGCGCTCACGGGCCTCCTGAGCCCGGCGGCGGGCGTACGCGATCTCGTCCGCGTACTCGGCGCGTCGCGCGGGATCCGCGTCCATGCGGGCGAGGAAGGTCTCGTACTCCTCCAGCGCCAGCATGACGCCCTGCTTCACCGGCCCCGCCTGGATCGCGAGCTCCGCCGGGACGGGTTCCCGGGGATCGAGCATCACGAAGCCGGCGTTGTAGGGCGTCCCCGCGTCCCGCGCCAGGTAGGTGTCGGCCAGGGCGATCCGCGCCCGGAAGCTCCACTCGCTGTCGGGGTAGCGGATCAGAAGCTCCCGGAAGTGCAGCGAGGCCGTCTGGTAGTCCTCGTCGTGCCCGTAGTAGTTCCCGAGCGCGAGCAGCGCGTCGTCGGGGTAGTTGCCGGCCGGAAAGGTCTCCGCCACGAACTCGAGCGCGGCGATTCCCGCGGCATCGCTCCCGAACAGGCCGAAGGGTCCCTTGCCGCGGTTGATCGTCCGCCGGCCCGATTCGTAGAGCATCTCCTCGACCTCGGCGAGATGCGGATTGACCGGGGCGATCAGCATGTACTTCTTGAGCGCGTCGATCGCGTCGGTGTACTCGCGTCCTTCGTACAGGGCCTTGCCCTGGCGGAACCGGGCTTCGGCGGCGCGCTCGTACTCGGGGTAGCGCGTGACCACCGTCTCGAAGAGGCGGGCCGCGGCGCTCGGATTCGCCGGCTCGATGCGGACCGCCTGGTCCCACGCGCGCTCCGCGGCCTGGAGGCGGCTCCGGGCGAGGGCCCGAAGCTGTTCCTGGGAGGCGGGCGGCGCGGCCACCCCGGGCCCTCCGGCCCCCGCCTCGCCCCGCGCCGCCGCGTCGCCGGCGGTCGCGTTGGGGATGGGCACGGACGGCATGCGCGCATCGCCGCCCTGCCGGCGTCCGGTGACGTCGTCGAACGGCGTGGTCGTGCCGGCGCAAGCCGACAGGCAGAGCCCAGCGAAAACGCCCACGAGGCCGGCGAGGACCACCGTGGCGACACGGGGGGGGCGCCTGACCGCTTCGATCCGCAAGCTCCGCTCCATCCCCAGAGACTACCCGCCTACGGCCACGAGACGCTGCTCGTTGGCACCGAAGGCCTCCCGTCCCTCCCGGGCGGGGCCGCCGTCAGGGCCTCGGCAGGGCGTCGAGGCTCGCAGGCCGCCGCTCCAGGATGAAGGGGAGCCACACGTCGTGGAGCCCGCGGACGGCGCGGACCTCGCGCGGCGAGGGCGGTTCGGCGGCCAGGTCCGGCAGGCGGACGGTGTAGAGGCGGACCAGCGCCTCGCGGTCCGCCGCGGAGAGCGCGACGGCCCCGGTCGGGGCGCACGCGCGGTGGGCGAGGCCCCCGGCCGCGGGCGAGAAGACGGCGCTCCTCGCCACCGGCGCATCGCAGACCGCGCAGGTGTCGAGCCGTGGGCGGTGCCCCGCAGCCGACACCGCCCGGGCCTCGAAGAAGACGACCCAGCCGGGTGCCGAGGCGACCGGCGCGGCGGCGAGAGCCCTCAGCGTCGCCAGGCCCGCGGCGAGCAGCGGCGCGTTCGGGAGCGCGGGCCTCAGCCACGCCCGGAGCAGCTCGACGACGTGACAGGCGGCGAGGTAGCGTTCCAGGTCGCGGCCCAGCGCGGCGAATCGTCCTTCGTCGCGGAAGCGGAGCAGCATCTCCAGCTCCGCGCCCGCCCGGCGGGACAGCTCCGCCTCGCCGCACTGGAGGAGCGAGAGCCCGCCCCGGAGCGCCGGTCCGGGGCGGCGCGCGCCCTTGGCGAGCGCCGCGACCAGACCGTGCTCCTCCGTCGCGAGGTGGACGACCTGGCTGGTCTCGGCGAAGGGCACGACCCGGAGGCAGAGGGCCCGTGTCCGATAGCGCGTCGCTCTCACTCCACGGGCGCCCGAGGTCCGCGGATGCGGACCTCCTTGACGGTGCGCTCGTCCGCGCCCGTCACCTCGAGGACGACGTCGCCGACGCTGAGGCGCTCGCCGATCAGGGGGATCTTGCCCAGCTCGTGGAAGACGAGGCCGCCGACCGTCTCGAAATCGTCCGTCTCGGGCAGGCCCCAGTGGAAGCGCTCGTTCAGCTCCTCGATCGACGTCCGACCCTCGACGAGGACCGTCCCGTCCCGGGCCGGCTCCGGAGGCTTCTCCTCCTCGTCGTGTTCGTCCACGAAGTCGCCCACGATCTCGGCGAGCACGTCCGCGATGGTGACGAGACCCGCGATCCCGCCGAACTCGTTCATCACCAGCGCCATGCTGATCCGGCGCGCGCGCATCTCCACGAGGAGGTCGCCGACCTTCTTCGTCTCCGGGACGAAGTAGGGAGAGCGCATGAGGTCGCGCGCGTACTTCCGGGGGTTCGGCTGGGACAGCTCGCGGAGCAGGTCGAAGGCGTAGAGGACGCCGAGCACGTCGTCGCGGTCCTTGCCGTAGACCGGCATGCGCTGGTGGCCGTTCTCCAGGGTCTCCCGGACGGCGTCGATGAGCGTGCTGTCGGCCTGGATCATGGCGAGCTCGCCCCGCGGCGTCAGCACGTCGTCCGCCGTGAGGTCGCCGAGATCGATGATCGACTCGATCATGTCGGCTTCCTGGGCGGTCAGGCTGCCCTCGCGCTCCCCTTCCTCCACGCTCTCGAGGACCTCCTCGCGCACGGTGGGCCCCGGGTCTTCCAGCCGCACGCGGAAGATGAGCCGCACCAGGAGGCCCAGGGGGACGCGGATCGGGATCGTTCCCTTCGCGAGCAGGTCGAGGTAGGGGAGCGCCTTGAGGAGGAACTCCTCGGGCTTGGCCCTCGCCACGAGCCGGATCATGAGGTCGTTGATCACGAAGCTCACCACGAAGGTGATCAACAGCGTGAGGCCGAGCGGGCCCCACGGGAACGCGCCGTCGTACCCGCGCGCCGCGAGGTAGTCGTGCAGGGTCAGGAACGCGATCCCCGCGACCAGCACGGCGTTCCCGAGGAAGCGCGTGATCCGGACCGACACCTCGTAGACGGCGGTACGGGGTAGGAGCTTCGCCACGCGCTGCGACGCCGCTTCTCCCTCGTTGACCGCGAGATCGAGCAGGCGGGAGCGGCTGAACTGGTCCAGGGCCGTCCAGGCCCACGTGCTGAAGGCGACCAGGAACTCCGCGACGATGAAGAAGGCGGCGAAGGTCAGGTCCGAGGCGAGAGAAGCCTGGGGTGCCATGTCCGCCAAGGTGCCTGGTGGAAACACGGGGATCAACGGACGTGACTCCTGGGACCAAACGCGGCCGCTCGGGGCGCGTTGCGCACTACCTTACGGGCGGGGAGGGAGGGCGTCGCGCGGATTCCCGCGGGGCCGCCGGTCGGCCTCGCGGGCCCGTTTCACCGCCTGGCGGACGCGCTCGGAAGGTCCGGTGGCCTCGAGGCCCGCCTGCGCACCGCGCTGGAGGTGACAGAGACCGAGGGCGAGCGCGTCGGTGGCGTCGAGCGTGGCCGGGGGCACGTCGAGTGCGAGCAGCCGGGACACGACGGCCGCCACGTGCTCCTTCGCCGCGCGGCCCGCCCCCGTCACCGCCCGCTTCACGACGTTGTTCGCGTAGCCCGTGACCGGCAGCCCCGCTTCGGCCAGGACGAGCAGGATCGCGCCACGCCCCTCCCCGAGGCGAAGGGCCGCGCGCGCGTCCCGGCCGTGGAACGCCTCCTCCATCGCCGCTTCCGCGGGCGCGTGGCGGGCGATGATCGCGCGGAGCTCCACCGCGATCGCGGCGAGCCGGAGCGGCATCGGGTCCTGCCGCCGCGGCCGGACCACCCCGTGGCCCAGGCACGCGAAGCCACGACCGCGACTCTCCACCACGCCCCACCCCAGCACGCGGGTGCCGGGATCGATGCCGAGGACGCGGACGGGAGACGACGCCACACCCCGAAGGTACGGCGAGGGGCCCCCGCCGCGACGGTCCGACGTCACTCCTTGCGGAGGAGCCCTTCCGCCACGACGAGGTCGTCGCGCACGGTGATCCGCACGTTGTGGGGATGGCCCCGGACGGCCGTGACGGGGACATCCGCGTGGTGGAGCAGGGCGACCTCGTCTTCCGGTTCGTAGCCGTCGTCCCTGGCCTTGGCGAGCGCGTCGCGGAGCCGGTCGATCTTCGCGCCCTGCGGCGACTGGGCGGCGCCGATCCGCCGGCGATCGATCGAGGCGCCGACCAACGTCGGTTTCCCCCGTTCGGGCGACTCCGTCACCTCGTGCAGGGGATCCCGGACGCCCAGGATCGGCGCGGCCGCGCCGTCGCGCCGGGCCGCCGCGAGCACCCGGCGAACGAGGTCCGCCGTGGCCAGCGGTCGCGCCGCGTCGTGCACGAGCACCACGTCCACGCCCTCCGGCAGCGCGGCGATGCCCTGGCGGAGGCTCTCCACGCGGTGCGTGCCGCCGGCGACCACCTTCGCCCGGGGGAGCAGCCGCTTGATCGTCGGGTGGTCGCCCGGGCGGGCCACGATCACCAGCGCCATGCGCTCCATCCCCACCAGGAACGGGGCCAGCGCGCGGACGAGGACGGGGGTCCCCGCCAGGCGCCGGAGCACCTTGGAGACGGAGCCGCCGAAGCGCCGGGACGGGCCGGCGGCGAGAAGCACGAGACCGTCCATGCGGGGATCCTACCTGCCGCGCCTCCCCGGCTACACTCCGAAGTCGTGCGCGTGGGCATCGGACACCGGCGGGCGGCCTTCGATCCGGGCAAGCCCCTGCTCCTCGGGGGCTTGAAGCTGGAGGGGGCGTGGGGGCTCAAGGGCACGGGGGACGGCGATGTCGTCCTCCTCGCCGCCGCCGACGCCATCCTCGGCGCCGCGGGTCTGGGCGGGGCGGCGGGCGGCGACGGCGAGAGCCCTTCCGCGGTCCTCCTCGCGGAGAGCCGCGTCAAGGCGCGTGCCCGGGGCCTCGTGGTGGGCAACGTGGATGTCACTGTCGTGGCCCCACGGCCGGATCTGGAACCGCACGCTCGCGCGATGGAGGAGCGGATCGCGGAGCTGCTGGACGTCGAGCCGGACCGCATCTGCGTGAAGCCCGGGACGCCCGAGGGCCTCGGCGGAGACAGCGCGAACGGCGTCTTCGCGTGGGCGACGGCCCTCCTCCTGGACGCGGGGGAGGAGAGCGCGCCTTGAGGGGCGGGGCCTCCGCGGCGGCGTTGGTGTTCCTCGGGCTCGTCGCCTGCGCGGGCGCGGGCGACCTCGACGCCGAGCAGGTGCAGGAGGTCGCCGTCGGCGTGATCACGCTCCAGGGCGGGACGATCAGCGAGCTGCGCGGGCGCAGCGGCGAAGGCCCCTTTCGTCGCTACGAGGTATCGCCCGACGAGATGCTCGACGTCGTCTCTCGCGCGGCCAGGCGGGCCGAGGGGCCGAACGGCCGCCCGCTGGAGACCGTCTGGGTCCGGCGTCCCTCGCGCGAGGTCGTCGCGAAGGAGCCGGCGCCGGACGCGAAAGGCTCGGGCTACACGGAGCCCTGGCGGAGCGCAATGGTCGCGAGGGTCCAGCCGATCGCCGGCGAACCCGACGCGAGCCGCGTCGAGATCCACGCGATGGACAAGGGCCCCTTCCACCGCGGCCGCATCGACTGGGAACGAGACATGCCCCGGTGGATCGACGAGGTCCTCGCCGAACCCCGCCTCTACCCCGGCGGCATCCAGCCCATCCGCTGACCCGTCCACGCGGCTCCGGTTCGTCGCCCTTGCCTCGCATGGGCTCGGGGACTACCTCTTCGGGTGGCCCCGTTCGTCCCGCGGGAGTTCCCATGCAGCTGGTTGGACGTGCCGGCAGGGGGCCGCTGGCGTGCGTCCGATCCGAGCAAGGCGGCCTTCTGCCACCGCGGATGGATCGCCTCCGTGACGCCCACGCGGTGCCTGGCCGAGATCGGTGGCGGGGGCATCCCGAAAGGGGACCCCGCGGCATGCGAAAAGGCACCCCCCCGGCGCGCTGAGCGGGCGGAGAGATCCGGGTCCTCCCCGGCAACCAAGAGCAAGCCCGGGGAAACCACAGGCACGTCTCGCTGTACGCTCGTCGGCAACGTGCGAAGCGAAGAGGAGGTCACCGCGCGGTCGGGAGATGTCGTGGTCACGAGCACGGGTTCGAAGGCTCGACACGCGAACGACGAGATCTACTCCGCGACACGCAACGTCCCTACCTGCGTCAAGAGCATGACTGGCGACGAGCCACTCACGCAGACCGAGGCGACCTTCTCGGTTACCGTGCCGAATGACGAGAACCTCATCGGAGACACCTTCTCTCTGAGGGCAGCTCTGCAAGAAGACGGGGAGATCGCTGGAAAGACCTACGACATCGCCGTCACCATCGTGAAGTCGTTGCACGGAAGAAGGACGCCCGCCGGACAAGCCGGTGCAGACCATCAGGTCAGCCGCAGGCCCGTGCTGAACCGGTCGGCTGAAGAGCCTGGCCTTCCGGCCGGGCTCTCCTTTCACGGCTGAGAGGCTCCCGGTGTAGTCCGGATCGCGCAGGCAGAGCCATCCGACGCGTAGCGAAGCGTCCTTCCCAATACCTGTTCCCAGGAATGCTGGATATGGACGAGTGCGTCCATGAGAGGCACTTCTTGGGCCGCCGGATCACCGCGGGGAGGCGGTCAGGGGGCCGATCTCCTCGAGGCGGAGTGTGAGCGGGCCGTCGCCCGCAAGGACGTCGTTCTCGTAGGCGCGGGCAGTCGGGTCGTCCATCGGGTACCGGGCCACGACCTGGAGGCGGGTTCCCGGGGGCACGTTCGACGAGCCCCGGAAGCGGCCCTCGGGGTCGGTCTTCATGCACGCGGCCCACATGCCGTCGCGCATCGCGCACACCCACGCGCCCCCGACGGGACGGTCTCCGTCGTCCACGACGATTCCCTGGAGGAGGGCCGGCGGCGGGCCCAGCCTCAGCACGACGGGATCGCCTCCCGCCAGGGCGATCTGCGAGCCGCCCGCCCAGGCGACATCCGCATCCTCGCCCGGCGCGACCTGCACGCGCCAGCCCCGTGCGTCCAGACCCTCGATCGTCACGCGGCCCGTCTCGTCCGTCGTGGCGATGGGCACCGCCGGCGGATCGGGCGACGCAGCCGGCCAGCCCGACCCGGCGGCCGGGTGCCACTCGACGCGGGCGCCCCGGGCCGGGTGTCCGTCGGGGCGGAGCACGGTGACATCGAGGAGAGCGTCGTTCCGCTCCTCCCCCGCGTGCAGCACGACGTCGTCAGCGCTCGGGCGGACGCGCGAGGCGACGGCGTGCACGAAGCGGTCTGCGACCTCGCCCGTGTAGACGAGCGTGACCAGCAAGTCGCTCGGCACACCCATCGAGAACCGGCCGTCGGCGCCGACAGCGCACGCGCCCAGGTACCGGAGGACGAAGAACGGCACGCCGTCGTGCTTCTCTCCCTTCCTGCCCCGTTCGACGTCCGAAGGGAAGCCGTACCCCTGGATGGCTCCTCCCGTCACCGGTCGCCCGTCCACGCGCACCACGCCGGAGACCGGCAGCCAGCGGTTGAGCACCACGCGTGCCCGCGTCGCCCCGCGCGGGAGGGCCAGTGCGTGAACGAGTACGTACGAGCCCGTCGAGGGCCTCCCCTGCCCGATGACCCACAGGCCTTGCGTGGCCGGTGGCACGGACATGCGGACGGTTCCCTGCTCACCGGTCGTGAAGGGGCGCGTCTGCCACTCCCCCCAGCGTCCGACCACCCAGGCCCGCGGCACGGGCCGACCCATCCCGTCCACGACGATGACGTCGAGGGGATGGCGCCCGGGAGGCAGGGCCGGGTCGTCTGTCGCGCGACCGGCCGCGCGCGCCGCCTCCTTCGACACCTCGGTAGCGGGGGTTCCTTCGGCGGTCGTGGCCTCGCTCTCGGCCTTCGTCGTGAGGGACGTCGTTCCGACGCCGACGAGCACCGGGTCGTGCCTGGACGGGGGACCACGGCGTTCGGCGGAGGGGGAGCGGGCGCGGTCCCCGTCCCGGAGCATCGACCACGCCACCAGCACGGCCCCGAACACGGCGACCGCGAAGAGCCCGCGGCAAAGGGCTGTGCCTCTCCCCATGGCGGGGAGCGTAGCACTCGAGCCGGGCCGCCCGGCGGCAGGGCGTACAATCGCCGGATCGTGGAGAGGTCTGCTCGTCGCCGGGTTCGGAGTGTGGCGGGAGGGGCTTGCCTGCTGGTGATCCTCGCGTGGGGGGGCCGGACGGGCCCTGCGCTCGCGGGCGGGCCGAGCGTCCCCACGCTCGTGGACACCCTGGAGTACGACCCCGAATCGCCCGCGGCGCCGATGGCCCTCCGGCGGTTGGCGGAGAGCGGCGAGCGAGGATGGAAGGCGCTCGCCGAGGTCGTCGTGGACCGGGCGGCGGACCAACCGGAGTTGGCACAGCAAGCCGCGGCGCTGCTCGCCCGGGGGCCGGAGCCGGAACGGCTGGAGCAGGCGGCGCGCGCCTACGACCGCCAGCCGGACGAGGACCTCCGGGCGACGCTCGCGCTCGGGCTTGCGGCGGTGTACCCCGAAGGCGCCGAGCGCCTGCACGGCCGCATCCGCCGAGGAGCCGAGGGCTCGCTCGAGCTCCTGCGGATCCTCGCCGCTCGCGGGCTGCCGGAAGAGGAGGTCCGCGCGGCGCTCGACCAGCCGGCGCTCGCAGGCCTCGCGCGCGATCTGCTCGCGGGGCACGCGCCGCCCTCCACCGCGCACGAGCGACTCACCGAGGCGCACGAGGTGGCGCGTCGCGGGCTCGTCCCGGCCGAGGCACGCGCGTTCCTGGAGTCGTTCCAGGCCGCACCCTCCGCATCGCTGCTGGACGCGCTCGCCGAGGTGCTGCGAGAACCCGACGAGGAGACGCGGCTCGGTGCGTGGTGCCTGCTCCTCTCCGTGAGCGGCTTGGACATCGCGCCCGACGCCGCGCTGTGGCACGCGTGGATCCAGGGGCGGTCGGATACGTTCCGACTGCCGGATCCCGTCTCGCCGGGCTCGATCCGCGCGGCGGTGCTGCGGGGAATCCGCTTCCTCCGTGCCGACCTAGGCGCGGACGGCGTCTGCTACCACGCGCACGGCGACAACGGGGACAGCGCCTTCGGGGCCACGGCGTTGGTCATTCACGCGTTGCGTGCGAGCGGTGTCGGCGCGGACGACCCGGCGATCCGGAAGGGTCTCGATACGACCCTGCTCCTCTTCGACCGCACGGGGCGTCCCGGACTCCGCCCCTTCTCCGTTCGGTGGGAGACCTACGGCCTCGCGCTGCTGGCCATGGCGCTCCACGACCTCGACGACACGAAGTACCGGGAGCCACTCCTCGTAGTCCGCGACCGCATCGCGGGAGGGATCCTCGCGAACGGCCAATGGACCTACCGCTGCCTCGTGGGCACGGAGGCGGCGAAGCCGGCCTCCGGGGACAACTCGAACACGCAGTACGCGAATCTCGGCCTGCGTGCCGTCGGGGCGTCGGGGGTCGAGGTGGACCCGGAGGTCTGGCGGCGCGTGGATGCCCACTGGCGGAACACGCAGGCCGAGGAGGGGTCGTGGGGGTACCTGGCGTCCGGAAGCCGTCGCAGCAGCCGTGTCCTCCCGATGACCGCGGCCGGCGTGGCCGGTCTGGCCCTGGCCGCCGAAGCGCTCGCCGGCGGCGATGCGCCCACGCGGATCGCCGGCGACGAGGCCGTCCGGCGTGGGTTGGCCCACCTGGGACGAAGCCTCTTCCTGAGCGATTGGAACCGCGTGCTTCCCTACTCCCTCTACGCGGTCGAGCGTGCCTGCCGGCTCACGGGCACGGAGGCCTTTGCGGGCGGCGGCCGCACCTTCGACTGGTACCGCGAAGGCGCCTGGCGGTTCCTCACGACCCAGAACGACGACGGGTCCTGGGGTACCCAGAGCCCCCGCTCCTGGGAGGCGCACGGTTTCGGCAAGATCCCCGATACCGCCTTCGCCTTGCTCTTCCTGGCCCGGGCGACGGCGACGGTGGCCGACGACGTCTCCCTGCGGACCGTGCCGGCTCGTGTGCTGCCCGAGGAGGTCCGGACGCCCCCGCTCAACCGTGCGCCGCCACCGGGGCCGGGATCCGGGACCGCGATGACATGGGCGGACGTCGAGCCCCCTGCGGCGGAAGCGGTGACGCTGCGCGTGCCCGACCGCCTCTTCCTGGCGCACGCGGGGAAGGTCCGCGTCGAGGGGGCGGTGGTCGGACCATGGTCGCGGGTGCGGGTGGGGGACGAGTCGGTCACGCCGGACGAGGCAGGCCGCTTCGCTCGCGACGTCGAGGTGAGCGCATCCGGTCCCATCGACGTCGTCGCGATGGGCCGGGACGGACGGGAGGCCAGGGCGACCATCCCGGTGACGATCGACGACACGCCGCCCGCGATCCACCTCGTGGGGCCATCGCAGCGCCGGGCCGGCAAGCAGCGTCTCCGGGTCGAAGCGGACGAAGACCTCGACGGCCTGAAGGTCGGGCGCTACTACTTCCCCGCCGAGGGCCCGCGGGGCTGGGTCACGGCCGAGTTGGCCGAGCACACGCACGACCTCGTCGTGCTCGCCTGGGACCGCGCCGGCAACGAGACCCGAAGGTCCTTCGATCTCCAGGTGACGAACCGGGTGCTGGTCCTCGACGGGCAGAGCGCCGTGCGCGTGGATCTACGCGCGAAGCCGTCCGTCTTCACGCTGGAGGCGTGGGTTCGCCCGGAGGAGCCGAAGGGAAGGACGGCGGCGCTGGGCGACTGCGAGAACGCCGGTGCGGCCGTCTTCCTCCGCTCCAGTGGTCACCCGGACACCTCGGGCTACTTCTACGCGGGCGGCGGTTGGGTCGTCCTGGATGCGAAGCGCTCCCCCCGGTGGGGCCGCTGGACGCATTTCGCGCTCACCTACGACGGCGCGGTCGCGCGGTACTGGGTGAACGGCAAGCTCCAGGGCGAGGAAGCCGGCGCGCCGCTGCGACCCTCCCCGCGCTCCTTCTTTCTCGGGGCGGAGCCCGACGGCCACAACCGGCCCGCCAGCAAGATGACCGGCGCGATCGACGAGGTGCGCCTCTCCGACGTCGTGCGCTACGCCGACGACTTCCGCCCGGCCGACACCCACATGGCCGATCGCCACACCGTGTTCCTCTTCCACTTCGACACGGATACCGAGGGCGCCTTCCTCGACGACTCCGGGAAGCAGCACAACGGCGTCCCGGTCGGGGCGCCGGAGGTCGTGGAGGAGAAGCGGTAGGCGGTCGCACGGCGTCCTGCGGGACGCGGTCCTCGGGAATGGCGGGCGGTCATAACCATGGGTGTACCCGTGGTTTGCGATAGACGAGGGTGGGTGTCGGTCCTGTTTGATAGGTTTCTGTTCGTGGCTTCGGCTATCGAACAAGCAGCCGGAACGGGCGCTTCGCGGTCGGCGGAGGACGTCGGCCGGGAGCTGGTCCGCCTGGCCCGGGGGCGGGGGGCGATCGACCTCGCGATCGGCGAGACGCTGCGGCAGCTGGAGGTCGGCGAGCGGCTCGCGTCGCTGGGCTACTCCCGGGTCGTGGACTACGCCCGCGAGGTGCTGGGGCTCCCGGCGCGGACGTCGTACTTCTTCGTGAGCCTCGCCCGCCTGCTGGCGGAGAGGTCGCTGCTGCGCTCCGCGGTGCGGGCCGGCGTGGTGAGCCCGAGGAAGGCGCTCGTGGTGGCGGCCATCGCCGTCGAGGACGCGGAGGTGGCGTGGACGATGGAGGCGGCGCGGTGCACGGAGGCCGAACTCCACCGTCGGGTCGCGTCAGCGGGCCGGCAGGTGCCCGATCTGGCGTTCGACCTGGAGACCCTGCGGCTTCGGATGACCTCCGCGCAGCAGGACCGCCTCGCGCGGGGGATCGCGTTCGCCCGCATGCTCCTCGGCCTGGGGGTGCACGAGTGGCAGGCCGTCGAGGCGCTGTGCCAGGAGGCGCTCTCGAGCCTGGGGGTGGGGAAGGAGCCCGAGGAGGGGGAGGGCGAGGATCCGGGCCGGGCGCTCTCGGAGGCGGAGCGGGAGGACCTCTACCGGGAGTGGTGCGCGGAGCGGGCGAAGGACCGGGGGGCCCTGGAGCGGCAGATCCATGCGCAGGCGGAGGCGATGGAGGTCTGCATCGGGGCGGAGCCGGATCCCGAACTGCCGCCGGAGGCCGCCGCGGCCGTGCTCCAGGACCGGCTGCGGTCCCTGCTCGCGGCGCGGAACGGGTACGACGAGCCGTTCGGCCGGCTCGCGGCGCTGGCCGTCCGCCATCGGGTGTGGCGGTCCGCGGGGTGTTTCACGTTGGAGGAGTACTGCCGGGAGCGGCTGGGGATCTCCCCGCGCACCCTGAGGCAGCGGGTGTGGCTGGAGAGCCGGCTGGACGCGCTGCCCGAGTTGCGGGAGGCGTTGCGGTCCGGTCGTCTCTCCTTCTCGAAGACGCTCGTGGTGGCCAAGCGGGCGACGCCCCAGGACGTGGCGCGGCGGATCGAGGAGGCGGCGGGGACGACGGCGAAGAAGGCGCAGGCCGAGGAGCGCTCGGAGGACGAGCGGCAGAATCGTGCAGAAGGGGCGCGGGAGGTCTGGAGCCCGAAGGACGCGGCGGAGACGATCGCGCTGGCGATCGGCGCGGTGATGGACCGTTTCCGGGACGAGGGCGAGGGAGGGAGGGGCATCGACGAGGGGGAGGCCCTCGCGAGAATCGCGGACCACTTCGTGGAGGTGTGGATGGAGGGAGTCCGACGCCGGCTCGCGCGGGTGTCGGGCGAGCGGTGGGAGATCTTCATGGAGTACGGGGGGATCTGCGCGAACCCGGTGTGCACGCGGCCGGCGACGGAGATCCACCACGTGGTGTTCCGGTCGCGAGGCGGCGGCGAGGAGACCCTGAACAAGCTCCCCCTGTGCACGCTCTGCCACCAGCGTGCGATCCACCGCGGGTACGTCTGCGTGAGGGGGAGGGCGGGCCAGCAGCTGATCTGGATCCTCGGCCGGGGCGAGCTGGTGCCGGCCGAGATGTGGGAGGTGACGGGCGTGGACGACGTGCGGCGGGTGGGACGGGGGTCTCCGGCCCCGCGGAGCACGAGATCGCCACGACCCGGAGGGGTCCCCCCTGCTGCGCGGGGTCCGGGAGAGAGGAGCGGGCGGTACGCACCCGCGAGCGGCGACCGGCGCTCCTGACCGTCCCTCGTGGACGGTTCTCGACCCCGCGGCGTACCTGCTCTCCGCACCCCCTGGCGACGGGGGAGAATCGCTGCGGGAGGCGCGCGTGATCGAGGTCGAGGGACTCCGGAAGACGTACGGCGATCTCATCGCCGTGGACGAGGTGTCGTTCACGGCGCCGGCGGGACGGATCTTCGGGCTTCTCGGCCCGAACGGGGCCGGAAAGACCACGACGATCGGCTGCATCTCAGGGCTGCTCGCGCCCACGGCGGGGCGCGTCCGCGTGCTGGGCCACGACGTCGTCGCCGAGTCTCGCGCCGCGCGGGAGAACCTCGGTGTGGTGCCCCAGGAACTGGCCCTCTACGAGGACCTCGGCGCGGCCGACAACCTCGCCTTCTGGGCCGGTGCCTACGGCCTGGCCGGCGCGGAGGCCCGATCCCGCGTCGACGAGGTGCTGGCCGTCCTGGGGCTCGCCGACCGCGCAAGGGAGCCGGTGAAACGCTTCAGCGGCGGCATGAAGCGGCGTCTGAACCTGGGCTGCGGCATCGTGCACCGCCCCCACGTGCTGCTCCTCGACGAGCCGACGGCGGGCGTGGACCCCCAGTCGCGCGTCCACCTCCTGGGGCTCGTACGGAAGCTCGCCGACGAGGGCGCCTGCGTGCTCTACACGACGCACTACATGGAAGAGGCCGAACATCTCTGCGACGAACTCGCCGTGATGGACCACGGGAGGGTCATCGCCCGCGGCACGCTGGAGGAACTCCGGGCGCGGGCGGGGGAGCGCGATGTGCTCAGGCTCTCGGGGACGTTCGACGCCGAGAGGGCCCGCACGGCGTTGTCGGCCCTCGACAGCGTCTCCGTGGCCGAGGCGACCGCGGAGACCGTGCGCCTCGCCGTCCCCGGCGCCACGCGGCGCCTGCCGGAGATCCTGAACACGTTGGCCGACGCCGGCGGCGAAATCCAGGAGACGATCCTCACCCGGCCGAGCCTGGAGAGCCTGTTCATCGACCTGACGGGCCGCGAGCTGAGGGAGTAGCCCGTGCGCCGCTTCCTCGTCACGTTCCGGAAGGACCTGTCGCGCCACCTCCGTGAACCCGTGGGGCTCCTCCTCTGGGCGCTCGTCCCGCTGGTGGTCGGCACGCTGATCTTCCTCGCCTTCGGCGCGGGCCGCGGCGTTCACCCGACGGCGCACCTGCTCGTCGACGACGAGGACGGAACGCTCGCGAGCTCGCTGCTCGTCGGCGCGTTCCGGCAGGGCCCGCTGGCCGAATTCATCGACGTCGAGGAGGTCGGGCGGGAGGAGGGCGAGGCCCGCATGGACGAGGGCGACGCCAGCGCACTCTTGATTCTGCCCGAAGGGTTGGGCCGCCGGTTCCTGCACGAGGAACCGAGCACGCTCACGCTCGTCACGAATCCCGCCCAGCGCATCCTGCCGCGGATCGTCGAGGAGGGTGTGGGCACGCTCGCGGACCTCGTCTTCTACCTCCAGCGGTTGTTCGGCCACCCGGTGAGGGCAATCGCCGCCGCGGCGGAGGCGGGGGAGCAACCCGACACGGCGAAGCTCAGCGCCTCCTTCCAGGACGCGGGGGAGCGGCTGGGTCGCTACCTGGAGGGACCGGCCATCGTGATGGAGCGGAAGGAGCGGGCCGCATCCCCGCCGACGGTGGACATGGACGTGCTCTTCCTCCCCGGACTGGCGATCATGGGCCTCCTGTTCGCCTGCCAGGGCATCGCCGACGACCTCTGGCGGGAGCGCCGCTACGGGACGCTTCGCCGCGCGGTGACGTCGCCGCTGGGCGCCGGGGCGCTCCTGGCGGGCAAGCTCGGCGCGGGCCTCGTCGTTCTCGCCGGCGTCAGCGCCGCCGTGCTCGGCGTCGGTGCGTGGGCGGCGCACCTCCCGGCCGCGGTGCTGCCCGCGGCGTGGGCCTGGACGCTCGTCGGTGGCCTCGTCTTCCTGGAGCTGTTCGCCTGGCTCCACCTCCACGCCTCGAGCCAGCGCGCCGGAGCCGTGCTCGCCAACGCCGTGCTCTTCCCCCTGCTCATGGTGGGAGGGAGCTTCTTCCCCACGGAGCTGATGCCGGAGTGGCTCGCCGCCGTCGGCCGCCGCACGCCGAACGGCCAGGCGACGGAGGTTCTCAAGGACCTGCTGCTCGGGCGCGCCGAGGTCGGCCCGGTCCTCGTCGGCGTCGTCGTCTGCCTCGGTCTCGCCCTCCTCCTCTTCCCTGTCGTGCGCGGGCGACTCGAGAAGGTCGCGGCGGAGGCGGGATCGTGAGGCTCGCGCCCGCCCTCTACATCGCGAAGAAGGAGGCGCGCCACCTCCTCATGGGCCGCGAGGCGCTCCTGTGGACCTTCGTGATGCCCATCCTCTTCTTCTGGTTCATCGGGACCGTCACGGCCGGGTTCGGATCCACGCCGGGGGGCCCGTCGAGGACGGCGCTGGCCCTCGAGGCGCCGGGCCACGCGGGGTTCCTGGTGGATCGTGTCGCGGGGCGCCTCGACGCCCTCGGCTTCGAGGTCTCGCGCGCGCCCGCCACGCCGGATCCCTCGGCGGCGCGCCTCGTCCTTCCCCCCGGCTTCACGAAGCGGGTGCTCGAGGGCCGTCGCACGACGGTCTCCTGGACACCGGCGGCCAACGGGCACGGGGAAGGCCAGTACGACGCCGTGCGTCTCCAGCGGGCGCTCTACTCCGTGCTGGCCGACGTGATCGTCGCCGCGCCGGATGGCGAGAGCCCCGACGCCCAGGCGCTGGCGAAGGTGGACGCGGCGCCGCGGCCGATCCTGGTGGAGCAGCGATCGGCCGGGCGCCGGCGCACGCCGCCCAGCGGATTCGACCAGGCCGTTCCGGGCATCCTCGTGATGTTCACGCTCATGGTGCTCCTCACGAGTGGCGGTGTGCTGCTCGTCGTGGAGCGCCGACGGGGATTGCTCCGGCGGCTCGCCTCCGCCCCGATCTCCCGCGGCGAGGTCGTCGCCGGCAAGTGGGCCGGCCGACTCGTCCTCGGTCTCGTCCAGGTGGGCTTCGCCCTGCTTGCGGGGACGCTCCTCTTCGGCATGCGCTGGGGGCCCGACGTCCCCATGGTGCTCGTGGTCCTTCTCGCCTGGGCGTCGCTCTGCGCCTCGCTGGGCCTGCTGATCGGGACGATCGCGCCGACCGAAGGCCAGGCGGTGGCGGTCGGCGTCCTGGTCGCGAGCGTCCTCGCGGCGCTGGGCGGCTGCTGGTGGCCGATCGAGATCACGCCGCGCTGGATGCAGTCGCTCGCCTCGGTCCTCCCCACGGGGTGGGCGATGGACGCGCTCCACCGCCTGGTGAACTTCCGTCTCGGCGCCGCGAGCGCGCTGGGAGACGTCGCCCTCCTCGTCGCCGCAGCGCTCGTCGTCGGCTGGGTGGCGACGCGGCGCTTCCGCTACGCGTGAACGCGTCGGGGCGCGACGGCTACCGGGCCGCGCGCTCCTCCGCGCGGCGCTCGTAGCGGACCGCGCGCTCCTCGACGAGGCGGGCTTCGTTCTCCTTCCACCAGCGGCTCCACGCGCCGACGTCGTTTCCGAGCTGCTGGTGGCTCAACCCCTGCAGCGCCCCCACGTAGGCGGGAAGCTCGTAGGAGTAGAAGGTCTGCTCCGTCGCGAGGATCTTCACGGCCTGCACGGCCCCCTCCTGGAGCGTCCCGACGACGGGGTCCGCGATGAACGACGTTTGCGCCACCTCGACGTCGAAATCCTGGATGTAGGAGATCTGGCGGACGGAGGCGAAGTAGGCACGGGGGAAGTCGCCGGAACGCTTCTCCCAGCGGACGAGGATGTAGGGGATGGCCAACTCGTCACCCAGCGTGAGAAGCGCCTCGGCGGCGTGGACACGCCGCTCGGCGTAGCGGCTCTCGAGCGCCCGCCCCAGGGGATGGACGGTGGACGGCTCGTCGATGTCGCGAAGGGCCATCGCCGTCGCCTTGCGCACATCGGCGTTCGGGTCCTCGATCGTGCGCTTGAGCAGGGCGGGGACGGCCAGCGGGTTGCCCATCCGGCCGAGCTCCTCCGCGGCGTAGAGGCGGAGCGAAGCCGGCTTGCAGCGCAGCGCCTCGGCCAGGGGGGCCAGCTTGAAGCGGGGATCCACGTTCGCCATGCGGCGACGCGCGTCACGGACCTGCTTGGGATCCTCGGAGGCGATCCTCGCCAGCAAACCGAGCACGCGAGCCTCTCCCGCCTTCTGCTCCGCGGCCTCCCGTTCGGGACGCGTTGCCTCGGCGAACTCCTGGCCCGTCATCCAGCGGCCCCGGTGGTGGACGAAGCCCCGCGCTCGCCAGAGGTCGTCGCCTCTCAGCCACCGCCCGTCCACGTCCTCGTAGCCGAGCGCCCGCCGCGCGGCCCGGTGGTCCGGATCCGCGTCCAGGACGAGCCGGAAGGCCTTCGTCGCGAGGTCCTCGTAGCCGGCCGCTTGAATCTCCAGGCCGAGCCGATAGGCCTCCACAACCAGGTCGTCGCCGGAGAGCGCCCGGATGCCGTCGATGCGTTGTTCCCACGCCGCACGGTCCGCGGCGGCCGGGTCGTCCCCGCCCGCGGCCGCAGCAAGCGGGACCCCGAGAAGCGCGAGGAGGAACAGCAGGGACAGCGATTGGCGAGCCATCGTGGGTCTCCGTGGGGCGCGTCCGGCCACGGGCTCGGCGCGCCCCCTCTCAGAACGTCGGATCCTCCCGGCCCGCATAGCATCGAACGTTCGGCATGTCTTCGGCCCTCTACCATACCGATAGCTATCTCCGGGAATTCGACGCCCGCGTCACGGAGGTGGATCCGGATCGGGGTGCCCTCCTGCTCGACCGTACGGCCTTCTATCCGGGCGGCGGCGGCCAGCCTCACGACCTCGGCGTGCTCGCCTGGGGCGGTCGGGAAGTGTCCCTGAAGACGATGGAGCGGGTGGGGGGGCGCCTCTGGCACCGGCTGGGGGAGCCGGCCTCCTTCCCGGCGCCCGGGGACGTGGTCCGCGGTCGCATCGACTGGGACCGGCGATACGCCCTCATGCGCACGCACACCGCCCTCCACGTCCTCTGCGGCGTGGTCTGGCGCGACTACGGCGCGCCGGTGACGGGTGGGAACATGGACCCGCTCGAGGGCCGCATGGACTTCGAGTTCGCGCGTCTCCCCAAGGACCTCGTGGGCGAGATCGAGGAGCGGTGCAACCGGGAGGTGGCGGCGGCCCGGGACATCCGTGTCCGGATCCTGCCCCGGAAGGAGGCGTTCCGGATCCCGGACCTGATCCGTACGAAGATCAACCTCCTCCCCGAGGGGATCCGGGAGGTCAGGACCGTGGAGATCGTGGGACTCGACCTCCAGGCGGACGGCGGGACCCACGTCGCCAACACCCGGGAGGTGGGGGAGATCCGGGTGACGGACTACAAGTCGAAGGGCGCCGGGAACAAGCGCCTCTACATCGCGCTGGGGGGTGTCGGCTAGGCCACGGGTCGAAGATCCCGCCTCGCCACGTCCCGTGCCCCAGGCATGACGGTTCCGGGCCGGGGCGGCAACCGTCCGTCAACGAGAGCGACTCGCATTCTCCGGCACGGAGGTTGCCCTCGTTCGGGGAGCGGTGTCTCGGTGGAGAGGCACCCCCCAGGGAAACCCCCCGCATGCCCGAACCGGCACCGGCTCGTCGCGCCCTGCTCCTCGCCGCCCTGCTGGGGGCTGTCGCCGCCGCGGTCCTGACCGCCGGCCGGGGCACGGGCCTCCCCGCCGCCCGCGCGGCCGGCGAGCCGGCGATCGCCCCGGGCGCCCAGGGATACGTCGGCAGCGACGCCTGCAAGGACTGCCACGGCACCGAGTACCGCCTCTGGAAGGACACGCTCCACAGCCGCATGGAGCAACCGGCTACGCCCAAGGCCGTGATCGGGAAGTTCACGGCCGAGGGGACGGTCGTCGAGGCGAAGGCCACGGGCCGCCGCATCGTCATGATCCGCGACGGCGACCGGTTCCAGGTCGAGGCGCCGGACGCCGAGGGGAACCCCCATCGCTACCGCGTCGAGCGCACGGTCGGCAACCGGTACAAGCAGGGGTACCTGACGAAGCTCGACGACGGCTCGTACCACCCGCTGCCCGTGCTGTGGCTGGCCAAGGACGACACGTTCATCGAGTGGAAGGGGCTCGCCTCCGGGGAGTCGGGCTCCGGCCACTTCTGGCTGGACGTCCCGTGGCAGTGGCAGCTGAAGTGCGCCGGCTGCCACACGACGGGCGTCTCGCTCGACTACGACCCCGCGACGAGGACCTACGACACCCACTGCAACGAGCTGGCCATCGGCTGCGAGGCCTGCCACGGGCCCGGCGAGGTCCATGTGAAGGCGAAGGGCGGGAAGGACAACATCCTCTGCCCGAGCGACATGACGCACCAGCAGCAGCTCGACGTCTGCGGCAAGTGCCACAGCCGAGGGACGGCCGGACCCGAGCAGGGCGCGCCCCCGGACCTCCCCGCGCGCCTGAACTACCCCTTCAACATGCTCCCAGGCTCGGACCTCGAGGCCTTCTACGTGGAGTTCCAGCCGGAGACCGAGGACAAGGACTTCCACGGCGACGGCTCCTCCAAGAACCACCACCAGCAGTGGAACGACTACGGCCGGTCCCCGATGCTCCACGAGGGGCGCGAGGCCTCGCCCACCTGCACGACCTGCCACGACCCGCACCGGGCCGACGCCCTTCGGTCCACGATCGACGACAACCGCCTGTGCACGAAGTGCCACGACCGGTTCCGCGACCGCGACACGCTCGCCAGGCACACCGGGCACGGACACAACCCGCGCGCGAATCCCGGCGCCCGCTGCGTGGAGTGCCACATGCCCCGCATCGTGCAGCACGCCGGGACCGTGCACCTGCGCTCCCACACGTTCTGGGGGCCCGACCCCGAACGGGCGAAGGAGACCAAGACGCCCGACGCCTGCCTGCTCTGCCACACGGGCAAGGGCTCCGACTGGTCGATCGCCAAGGCGAAGGAGATCTGGCCCGACCGTGGCGAGCACGAGCACGAGCACGTACACGAGCACGTACACGAGCACGAAGGCGAGGCGGAAGGCGGGGAGTAAGGGCCCGTCCGTGAACGACGGTCAGCCTCTCCACGCGCCTTCATGCCGTCTGCGGCCCTTCCTCCGTCGGGAGTTCCTCAGCGTAGCTGGCGCTACGCTTCCGGATGTGCTCGCTCGTCATGACCCCATCCGACGCGTAGCGGAGCGTCCTTCCCAATACCCGTTCCCGGCCAGGCCCCAACGCGCGCTCAGCGCCCCGTCTTCCCCACGGCCTCCAGCCACGCCTCGCGATCCGCGGGCCGCCAACGGGAGGGGAGGTCGGGGTCCTTCTTCGCCCGACGTCCGCCCGCCTGCTCGCGCGCGTCCTTCACGGCGCGGACGAGCTGGAGGGCCATGCGCTCGGCGGGCGTTGGCCCGGCGTCCCCGGCGTCCTCGATGGCTTGCGGCCAGGCTTCGGCGAGGATCGCACGGACGCGTGCTGCGTCCGCCTTGTCGGAGCGCGCGGCGATGGCCCCCAGGGCCTCCACCACGACGCGGGTCGTGGCGTTTCGCGCGTCGGTTGCCTGCGCCACGGGGGCCAGGGCGTCGATCGCGCGCTCGTCGCCGAAGGCTCCGAGGCAACGGGCCGCGCGCATGCGCAGCACGTTGGGGTTCCTCGACGGGACCGCCTCGCCGGCGCCGGCGAAGAGCCGCACCAGCTCGGGCGTGAGCGCGGCGTCCGGTGCGTCCGCCAGCGCGTCGAGCACCGCGAACCGGACGGCGTCGTTGTCCGTGGCGAGCAGGGGGCCGATCGCCTCCCGCGCCGCCTCCGGCGCGCAGCCGAGCAGCCACTGGAACGAGCGGAGCCGCAGCACGAGGTCCTCCTCGGGATCCTCGAGCCACGCCCTCGCCCGCGCGCGACGCTTCTTCGTCGCCGCGCGCTTGCCCTTGGCCGCGAGCTCCTCCAGCGCCGCGAGGCGTGCGTGCGGACTCGGATCCCCCAGACGCTCGTCGAGACTTCCCTTCGCCCCTCCCTCGGGACCGAGGAGGGCGAGGGCGTCGGGGAGTCGCCCCTCGGGAAGGGGTTCCACGGCGGCGGCGGCCTCCGTGAAGGCGCGGACCAGGTCCTCGACCCGCCGGCCCGATTCGCGGATCACGCGGTCGTCGCCGGGGTCGATCAGCAGGAGGTGCGGCCAACTGGTCACGCCGAAGCGGTCGTGGATGCGCGCCGCCTCGCGGTCCTTGGCGTCGTCCTTCCAGGTGCGGCAGACGTAGAGCCAGACCACGCGGTCGTAGAAGGAGGCCAGATCGTGGTGAGGAAGCACCTGCTCCTCGATGGGGACGCAGTGCGGTCAGTGGTGCTTCGTGAAGTAGGCGAAGATCGGGCGGCCCGTGCGGAGGGCCTCTCGCTTCGCGCCGACCCACGTCGCATGCCACGGCGGGCCCTCGGGCGGGGTCTCCTCGGCGGATGCCGGCGCGAGGAAGACGAGGAGCGCGAGGGCGGGGAGGGCGCACAGAAGCGGGCGGAGGCGGATCCGCATCCCTGGATCCTACCGCCGCGCCACCCGGTCGAGAAATGCCCTCACCTCGCGGGGGTTGCGGAGCCGGACGACGAGGAGCCCGCGGTGCGCCTTCTCGCGCGCGAGGTGGTGGAGCACCCTGGCGCGGCTGCGGCGGCGGAAGCCCGCGACCCACCAGAGGAACTCCCAGTCGAACCGCTCCGGACAGCCGTCGGGGAGGTCCGGCCGCGTCCGCCCCCGCCAGGTGCGGATCCGGCGGAGGATCCGCAGCACGCAACGCCACGTGGGAAGGTCGAGGAAGATCGCCGCGTCGGCCCGCGCGAGGCGCGGGGCCATCGTGCGGGAGAAGTTGCCGTCGATGATCCAGCGGGGCCGTCGGACGAGGTCGGCGTGCACCGCCTCCCAGTCCCCGTCGGGCGTCGGCGTCCACCCTGCGTTCCAGTAGTGGCGGTCGAGGTGGACGACCGGGAGCCCGGTCCGCTCCTTGAGGCGCCGGGACAGCGTGGACTTCCCGGAGCCGCCGCATCCGAGAACGGCGATCCGCTCGAACGTCACTTCAGCGCGAAGTCCCGCCGCGCGGTGATCCACGCACCCACCACCAGGACCACCACGGTGGCGACGAGGAGGCTGACCGCCGCGTGGGTCGGATCGGGCACGCCGGTCAATTGCTTCACCAGGTCGGCGGAGAAGAACTGGTTCTCGATGTCGGGCGGGACGTACGGCAGGACGCCGTCGGTGAACCAGAGGTGGAGGTTTCGCACGTGGTACATGATCGAGTACTGCTGCAACGTTCCCGGGACGCTCGACAGCGCGCCTTCGACGAAGAACGTGTAGATCAGCCCGATCACGAAGCCGTTCTTGAAGAGCGCGCCCAGCGTGTAGTAGATGGCTGCGAGCGCGAGCATGCCCAGGACCGACACGGCGGGAACCGTCAGCCACGCCCGGGGCGTGAAGGCGACGCCGCTCGAGAGGATCAGGGCGATCAGCGCGGCCGCGGCCACCAGCGCGGCGGGGATCGTCCCGGCGAGGTAGCGGGCGAGGAAGAGCGTGGTCCGACGGATGGGACGGACCAGGTGGTAGACGAGCGTCTGCGCCTGCACCTCGTAGGCGAAACCCTCTGCCGCGAGCAGGAGCGCCACCACGGGGAGGGCGAAGGAGAGGACGGACTGGTTGAGCACCGTGGCGAGGATCTTCGGCGCCTCCTCGCCGCCCCACTGCCGGATGTTCCAGCCCACGAGGACGGAGAGGCCGATCGTCACGGCGCCCACGAGGACGACCCGCCGCCACCGGACGACGCGCACCAGTCCCCACGCGAAGGCGGCGGCGAAACCTTGGAGGAAGCGGGGAGGGGGCGCGGCGGGTTCAGTCATGGGTGAGGTAGCGGAAGACCGCCTCCAGGTCCTCGTCGGAGGGCAGCACGGCGTCCACGGGAAGCGAGCGTTCGACGGCGAGCGTGGCGATCTCGTCGAAGAGGCGGTCCGGGGTGCGCGTCAACACCTGGATCGCGCCGTCCTGGACCTCCACGCTCCGCACCCCGTCGCAGCCGATCAGGGCCTCGGCGACCGCGCGGGGGTCGGATGTCTCGATGCGGACGGCCAGGGGGTGCTCGGGCATCTCCGCGCGGATCTCCGCCACGGACCCCTCGGCCAGGAGCCGGCCGGAGTGCAGGAAGAGGACACGCGGGGCAAGGGACTCCACCTCGTGCAGGATGTGGCTCGACACCAGGACGCAGCGTCCCTCGTCGCCGAAAGCCTGGATCAGCGCGGTCATCTCCCGGCGTCCCGGCGGGTCGAGGCCGTTCAGGGGCTCATCGAGGACGAGGATGTCGGGGTCGTGGGCGATCGCCTGGGCGAGCTTCGCGCGTTGCCGCATGCCCTTGCTGTATCCCGAGGCGCTCCGATGCATGGCGTCGGCCAGCCCCGTGCGTTCCAGGGCACGCTTCGCGCGCGCCCGGGCGTCCCGCCGCGAGAACCCCTGCAGCCGCGTCAGGTAGGCCAGGGTCTCGAGCGTGCTCGCACCGGGGTAGACGGCGTCCTGCTCCGGGCAGAAGCCCAGCCGCCGCATCACCGCGGGATTGTCGAAGGGGTCCGCGCCCGCGACCCGGACCGTCCCGAGGCTGGGACGCAGCATGCCGCAGAGGAGCTTCATGAGCGTGCTCTTGCCCGCGCCGTTGGGGCCGAGAAGACCCTGGACGCCGGGACCGAACGTGGTGGTCACGTCGTTCAGGCCCACGACCATCCCGTACCACTTGCTCACGCCCTCGAAGCGGATGGTCGGCCCCGAGGTCACGAGACCACCTCCACGGAGCGTGCGCGCCACCACGCGACGGCCGTGCCCAAGGCGAAGAGCGCGAGCGCCACGGTGAGGACGCTCGGACTCGACACGAGCCGATGCCAGTGGACCTCCTGCCGGTACTCGCGCATCCGCCACAGGAAGGGCGTCGCCACGTCGTGGGGGAGGTCGACGACGAGCAGCAGGTCGGCCAGCTTGCCGCTCAGGAACGCCGCCTTGGGAAGGGACCCGAGCAGGACGCCGCCGAAGATCACCGCGCCCGCCATCACCGTGACGGTCGGCTGGCGGCGCGAGAGCGAGGAGAGCAGGAGCATCAACCCGGTGTAGGCCGCCGCCGCGATGAGGTAGGTGACCGCGACCGCGCCGAGCACGTCCAGGTTGCCCGCGAGGAACGGCCACGTCTCTCCGGGTCGCTGCCACACGCCCACGATCACGTAGAAGAGGACGCCGGGCACCAGGAGCGCGACGGCCAGGATGCCGGGCAGGACGAGCGCCTTCCCCAGGACGTACTCCCAGGGGCGGATGGGGCGGACGAGGTAGAGCGGGAGCGCGCCCGTCGCCAGGTCCTCCGAGATCAGGCCGGCGCCGACGAAGACCGCGAGCAGCGCCGTGAGGTAGCCCACGCCGACGTAGAAGGTGAGGAGGACCTGGTCGAGCACCGCCAGTGCGAGGTCCGTCGGCTGCGGCTCCGCCCCGTGGAACATCCGCTTGAAATTCTGGAGGAGGTTGCCGAGATCGGTCCCCATCACGACGTAGAGGAAGAACAGGCACATCGAGAACCACATCAGGTAGATGATCCCGATGCGCTTGAAGGACTTGCGGCCGAAGGCCAGGCGCGACTGCTCTCCGGCGACGATGGCGATGCTGCGGCGGCGCTCGAAGCCCCCCGCATAGGGCCGGTAGCCGCGGGCGTGGACGGTCATGCGTCCTCCTCGGCACCCTCGAGGAGGCGGTGGAAGACATGCTCCAGATCCTCGTGGTAGGGCGCGAGACGGCGGAGGCGCGTGCCGCTGGTCCGCGCCGCCTCGAGCAGCCGGACGGCGCTCGTGCCGGCCGGGAGCGTCACGCCGAAGCGATGCCGCTCGAGAAGCTCGGGGCCGGGCGCCCCCGGTCGCGCCTCGAGGGAGGCGCCGGCGCTCTCGGCCGCGCGGCGAAAGGCCTCCGCGTCCCCCTCCACCTCCACGAGGCACGCCATGGGTCGTCCTTCCTCCGTCTCCTCCGCGCCATCCGGGGAAATGTTCACGCCCCCGCGGTAGCGCCCGGCGTGGAGGATCACGACGTGGTCGGCGACCTTCTGGACCTCCGGGAGGATGTGCGACGACCAGATCACGTGCTTGCCGTGACGATGGGCGAGGTCCCGGACGAGATCCAGGAGCTCGTCGCGTCCCCCCGGGTCGAGGCCGCCCAGCGGCTCGTCCAGGAAGAGGACCTCCGGGTCGTGCACCAGGGCCTGGGCGAGCTTGAAGCGCTGCCGCATCCCGAGGGAGTACTCCCGGACATCGCGGTAGATGGCCTCGCCGAGGCCCACGTGCCAGAGGACCTCGTGCGCCCGGCGCAGCGCCTGCGACGCCGACAGACCCGTGAGGCGGCCGAGGTAGCGCACCGCGCGGATGCCCGTCATCTCGGGGAGGTAGGCGTCGAGCTCGGGCATGAAGCCGACGCGACGGCGCACCTCCAGGCCGTTGCGCCGTACGTCCAGGCCGAGCACCTCGGCGCGGCCCCGCCACCCCTGGAGCAGCCCGAGGATGCAGAGGAGCAGTGTCGACTTGCCGGCGCCGTTCGGCCCGAGGAGGCCCGTGACGCCCGGCTGGAACTCCAAGGTCACGCCGTCCAGCGCCCGGACGCGGCCGTAGGACTTCGTGAGCTCTTCGACGCGCGCGACGGCCACGATCTACTTCTCCGCCTTCGCGCCGGGCGCAGGCTCGAAGTGGGCGCGGTAGATCTCCAGGATCGCGGCGGCGCTCTCCTCGACCGCCCGGTCGGTGATGTCGAGAACGGTCCAGTCGGGATGATCCCGGAAGATCCGGCGGGCCCACAACATCTCCTCGCGGCACGCGTCGGGGTCGCCGTAGGAGGATTCGCCCTCGACACCCATCGCCTCGATCCGCCGGCGGCGGATGGTGGAGAGCGACAGCGGCTCGATCACGAGGCCGAAGACGCGGTGGGGATCGATCTTGGCGAGCTGCGACGGCACGGGCAGCCCGTGCACGATGGGGACGTTCGCGACCCGGTAGCCCCGCTGGGCGATGTAGTTGGAGAGGGGCGTCTTGGACGTCCGGCTCACGCCGACGAGGACGACCTGGGCCTGGGCGAGCGTGTCGAGCTTCCGTCCGTCGTCGTGGCACACCGCGAACTCGACGGCCTCGATGCGGCGGAAGTAGGCCTCGTCGGTCTCGTGACCGAGGCCGGCCACGCTCAGGGGTTTGCGGTCCAGGTGGCGACCCATGGCGTGGAGGAGCGCGGAGAGGAGGTCCACGGCCGGCACGGCGGCCTCCTCCGTCAGCTCGCGCACGCGGAGGCGGTTCTCCGGCTCCACGATGGTGTAGACGACGAGCGCGCCATCGGCCTTCGCCCGACGGATCACGGCGCGCGCCGCCGCCTCGTCGCGGATGCGACCGAAGACCAGCGTCCGCACGTCCACGCGCGGGCGGAACTGCGCGAGCGCGGCCCGGACCGCCTGCTCGGCGGTCTCGCCGGTTGAGTCGCTGACGGCGTAGACGACGTGGACGTCGCTCATCCGCCTCCCTTCCCTTGGGGGGCGTTAGGGCTCCCGACCCAGGTCGCCCCGTCCTCGAAGTGCTCCTTCTTCCAGATGGGGACGTCCTGCTTCAACCGCGTGACGAAGTCATCGACGGCCTCCAGGGCCGCCCGCCGGTGGGGCGACGACGTTCCGACGACCACCGCGACGTCGCCGATCTCCAACCGCCCCGTCCGGTGGATGCAGGCGATCGCCGTCAGGCCGTGCCGCTCCCGGACCTCCTCGGCGATCCGCTCCATCTGCGCCTCGGCCATGCCCGGGTAGGCCTCGTACTCGAGGGCACGCACAGGGCGATTGCCGGTGCGGTCGCGGACCGTGCCGAAGAAGAGGACCACCGCGCCGCTCGCGTCCGCCACGACGGCCCGGCGCACCTCCTCGGCATCGACGCCGCCCGCGACCACCCGGAAGGGTCCCACGGCTCAGCCCCCGCTCACGGGGGGGATCAGGGCGACGACATCGCCGTCGCCCAGGAAGGTCGCTGCCGGGGCGAACCGCTCGTTCACCGCGTAGCGGAGCGAGAGGCCTGCCAGGGGAGGGTGGCGGCGCTCGAGTTCGCCCACGAGCGAGGCGAGGTCGGCCTCGTCGGGCAGCGCCACCCTCTCGGCATCCCGCCGGGCGGCTTCCCGCGCGGCGGCGAAGTAGCGGACGTCGATCTCCATCCGGGGACTGTACTAGGACTCCGGGCCCGCGGCGGGCGCCGGCGCCGGCTCCCCCGCGGCGGGCACGCGCCAGTCCGTGTGGGGGACGCGGTTCTGGAGGAACCAGTCGCGAAGGAGCCCGGTGTAGGTGCGTGGTTCGATGCCGCGCCGGCGGAAGAAGGGGTTGAGCGCGCGCCTCAGCGCCGGGAGCCGGTAGCAGGGGACGTGGGGGAAGAGGTGGTGCTCCAGATGGTAGTTCGACCAGAGGAACACGAGGTCCACCGGGAGGCACCCGGCGCGGAGAAGCGTTCCCCAGTGGGCCGGGTCCGCGGCGTCCACGTCGTAGTGTTGTCCCAGCCGGTTCACGGTGAAGGCGACGGGGAAGACGAGGAAGACCGGCACGACGTAGACGCGCAGGGCCGCGCCGATCCCCGCGAACAGGACGAGCGCGCCGAGTACCCCGAGGTGGAACGCGATCGTCACGAGTCGCTCGCGGCGGATCCGGCGCCGGATCCGCTCGGTGTAGGCCGCGGCGGCGCGGGCGGCGGCGCGGAAGTAGATCGGGAAGAGGGCGGGCGTCAGGTAGAGCAACTTCAGCCCCCGGACGTTCCTCTTCGGGCTCAGGTGCGCGCGCTTGGGATCCCTGTCGCGCGTGCCGAGCCAACGGTGGTGATCGAGGTGCCACGTGGCGAACTGGGTGGGCGAGAGCCCGCTCGGCACGGCGTAGAGCCATGCGAGGGTCTGCCGCAGCCGCGGACGGTGCCCTTGGGTCACCGTGCCGTGGACCACCTCGTGGAGCAGGACGGTCAGCGCGAAGATGCCGCACCCGAGGAGGATGCTCGCGGGAACCCAGAGGAGAGGGCTGTCGCCGCGGCGGAACGCGACCCACGCCGCGAAGGCCATCCCGAGCCCGACCCCCAGGGCCACCGCCGCGTGGCGGGGGCCCGATCGGCGGTGGAGCCGGGCGAGGACGGCGGGGTCGCTCCCCGCTCGGATCTCCCGCCGCGTCTCCCGGATGGCCTGGTCGTAGGTCTGCTCCAAGGCGCCCCATGCTACCGGCCGCTCTTCGGACCGGGGAGTTCCAGGGGGCGCGGCGTACTCCCTCCCTCCGGGCCTGGGGCCTGGCGCACACTACGGGCATGCGCCGCCTCCTTCTCGCTTCCGTCGGTCTCCTCTTCGTCCTGCTCGCCACCGCGGGGCTGCGCGCCGACGAGGGGGACGACGCCGCCTCGGGGGTCCCCGCGTCGTACATCCGCCTCGACGACCAGGGCGACCACCTCGCCCTCGAGGTCGCCTCGCGGGAGTTCGTGCGCGCCGACGGGAAGGGCCCCACCGTCTGGCTCGTGGGGGCCATCCACATCGCGGATCCCGTCTTCTACCAACGCGTCCAGGAGGTCCTCGACGGGCTGGATCTCGTCCTCTACGAATCCGTCATGCCCGCCGGCGCTGGTCGCCTTCGCACGGCGACGGCCGAGGAGCGCGTCGCCGACACGCGAGAGCGGCTCGCCTTTCTCGCCGGGGTGGTTCGTCTCCTCATGCGGGACGACGGGGATGTCCCCGCCGACCGGGCAGCGCTGACGGCGGCGGTCGCCCAGGTGGGGGCCCGGCTGGCCGATGTCGTGGCCGGGGCATGGACCGACGCGTGGGGGAGGAACATCCGCTACCGCCGCCTCGACGCGGGCGAAGGCAAAGGACCCTACCTCTTCGTCAGCTACGGCGCGGACGGGAAGCCGGATGGCGAGGGCGAGAACGCCGACCTCGAAGCCGGCCTTGCGGAAGGCACGCCCTTCTACGAGAACGTCGTCGAGTCCACCTGGAACATGCAGAAGGAACTCGCCGAGGCACTCGACCTGTCGTGGCAAGGCGACGGCATCGACTACGACCGCGAGAACTTCACGCCGAGCGACATGTCGCTCGATGAACTCGACCGCGCCATCCAGGCGCGCGGCGGCGACAGGACCTTCCTCGACCGCGCTCTCGCCGGCGGGGGCCTGTCGGGGCTGATGGCGCGGGTCATGGTCGGGATGCTGAAGCTGGCGGGCTGGCTGTCCGGGGGCCGCCTCACGGTCGTGATGAAGATGGTGATGGTGACCGTGCTTGCGGATCCGGCCGTCGCCCAGGGGCACGTCCAGGGGGTGGACGACGCCACCATGGGGGCCGTTCTCTTCGACCGGAACGCCGTCGCGCTCCGGGACCTCGACGGATGCGTGGCCGCGCTCGCCGGCCGGGAACCACCACCGAGCATCGGCATCTTCTACGGCGCCGCCCACATGCCGGACATGGAGAAGCACCTCCGCGAGCGCGGTTGGGTGCCGCGAAAGACCCGTTGGTTTCCGGGTATCAGCGTGGACCTCTCGAAGACGGGGATGTCGCGCGAGTCGCTGGACGGGATGCGCGCGGGCATCCAGCGCTCGATCGAAGAGCGCATGCGGAAGGACAGGGCCGAGGGGGCCGAGAAGTAGCCATGCTGATCCTGAAGAACGTCGGCCGCCTCTACGACGGGACGGCGCCGGACGAGACCGCGCTCCACGAAGGCGTGGACCTCTTCATCGACGGGGAGCGGATCCACGACCTCCTACCGCACGCGCCCGACCTCCGCCCGGGGGACGCCCACGTCGTCGTCGATGCGGCCGACCTGACCGTGACGCCCGGCATGATCGACGGCCACGGCCACGTGACCCTGGCCGGCATCCGCGCCGAGGACCACGCGCGGACCGAGGGCGCCGGCGAGTGGGTCCTGACCGAGAAGGTGCTCTACACGACGCTCGTGGACGGCGGGGTCACCACCTTGCGCGATGTCGGCGGCGCGACGCACCGCATGAAGCGCTTGGTCGACGAGGGGACCTGGATCGGCCCGCGCCTCGCCATCGCGATCTGCATGCTCTCCACCACGGGAGGCCACGCCGACTTCCGCGGTCCGGACCGGTGCCACGCTGCCGTGTCGAGTCTCTGGCCGCCCGGCCCGGGGCGGCCCTCCAGCATCGTCGATGGTCCGTGGGAGTGCCGCAAGCGGGTCCGGGAGATCGCCGCGTGCGGCGCCGACCTCGTGAAGCTGTGCACGAGCCCCGGCGTCGCCTCGCCGGGCGACCGGCTCGAGCATCGCGACTTCACCGCCGAGGAGATCCGCGCGATCTGCGACGAAGCCGAAGCGAGGGGCCTGAGGGTCGCCGCCCACGCGCACAGCCGAAGCGGCATCCGTCTGGCGATCGAGAACGGGGTGCACGACATCCAGCACGCCTCGTTCCTCGACGAGGAGCTCGTCGACGCCGCCCACGCGCACGACTGCACGGTGACCCCGACGTCGTGGGTGGTCGCAGGCCTTCCCTCGTCCGAGGGGCTGAGCCCGTTCGTGCTCGAGAAGGCCAAGCAGGTCGCCGAGGTCCACGCACGCGCGGTGGACTTCGCCCGGCAGGGCGACCTTCGCATCCTCGCCGGCACGGATCCCGTCCTCCCCGGCATGCATGGACGCAACTACATGGAGATCGTGCACCTCGTGCGCGACGGCCTTCCTCCGCTTCGGGCCTGGTACGGGGCCACCGGCCTCGCGGCGCGGGAGATCGGGATGACGGACACCGGGACGATCGAGAAGGGCCAGCGCGCGGACCTCCTCCTGTGCCGGGGCGACGTGGTCTCCGACCCCTCGCTCCTCGACGCGGGGGCGCTCCGGGAGGTCCTCAAGGACGGGCGCGGGCACCGCGGCATGGCGGACGTTCCGCAGCGGACATTCGCCGACTCCGTCCGTGACGCCCTGGGCTGATCGCTACGATGCATCTCCTGTTCGTCGCGATGCCGCGGCCCCGGAGATGCACGATGCAGCACGTCGGTCCCTATGTCAGCAAGCACGGCCTCGAATCGGTGGGCATCCGCACGGCGGGAACGGTCCACTGGAACCTCACTACCGGCGCGCTCTACGAGCGCGTGCTTCGGCGCAACGAAGGGCATCTCGCGCATCTCGGCCCCTTGGTCGTCCGCACGGGCGCGCACACGGGCCGCGCCGCGCAGGACAAGTTCGTCGTTCGGGAGCCCGGCAGCGAGGGCCGCATCTGGTGGGGGGACGTGAACCGTCCGTTCGAACAGCGGAGCTTCGATCGGCTCCACGCTCGCCTCTGTGCCTACCTGCAGGGCCGCAGCCTCTTCGTGCAGGACTGTTTCGCCGGCGCCGATCCGGCCTATCGCCTCCACGTGCGGGTCGTGAACGAGACCGCCTGGCACAACCTCTTCGCGCGCAACATGCTCATCCGCGCCACGCCCGAGACGCGGGAGGATCACGCGCCCGAGTTCACGGTGCTCCACTGCCCCAACTTCCGCGCCGTTCCCGATCTGGACGGGACCCGGAGCGACGCCTTCATCATCGCCAACTTCGGGCGGAAGCTCATCCTGATCGGGGGAACCGCCTACGCCGGGGAGTTGAAGAAGTCCATCTTCACGGTCATGAACTACCTGCTTCCCCAGAGGGACGTGCTGTCGATGCACTGCGCGGCGAACATGGACGACAGCGGTCGGACAGCCGTTTTCTTCGGCTTGTCCGGAACGGGGAAGACCACCCTCTCCGCGGATTCCTCCCGCACCCTCATCGGCGACGACGAGCACGGCTGGAGCGAGAACGGCATCTTCAACTTCGAGGGCGGGTGCTACGCGAAGGTGATCCGCCTGTCCGCCGAGGCCGAACCGGAGATCTACGAGACGACGCGCCGCTTCGGAACCATCCTGGAGAACGTGGCCCTCGACCCGGACACGCGGCGGCTGGACCTCGACGACGACAGCTTCACCGAGAACACCCGCGCGGCCTATCCCATCAGCCACATCCCGAACGCCACCCGCGGCGGGCGGGGCGGCCACCCGAAGTACATCCTGATGCTGACCGCGGACGCGTTCGGCGTGATGCCGCCGATCGCGAGGCTGAGCCCCGAGCAGGCGATGTACCATTTCATCTCCGGCTACACGGCGAAGCTCGGGGGGACGGAGGCCGGTCTCGGAGACGAACCGGTCGCCACGTTCAGCGCGTGCTTCGGCGCCCCGTTCATGGCGCTCCACCCGGCGGTGTACGCCCGGTTGCTCGGCGAGAAGATCCGCCGGCACGATGTGTCCTGCTGGCTCGTGAACACGGGGTGGACGGGCGGTCCCTACGGGACGGGGGAGCGGATGCCGATCCGGCAGACGAGGGCGATGGTACACGCGGTCCTGGACGGGCGGCTGGACGACGTGCCCACCCGGACGGATCCCGTCTTCGGCCTGCGGGTCCCGACGTCCTGCCCGGACGTCCCGGCAGAGGTCCTCGATCCGCGCGGCACGTGGGCCGATGCCGCCGCCTACGACCGGAAGGCGAAGGAGCTCGCCGCGCGCTTCGCCGACAACTTCACGACCTACGCGGACGAGGTGGAGGCGAACGTCGCCCGCGCGGGCGCCCCCACGTCGCCGTAGCCGTCCCCTGGGGAGCCGTGATGCCTGGACGACATCGCCTTCGCCTTCTCCTCCTCCCTCTCCCTCTCCTTCTCCTCCTCTCCGCTCTCTCCCGCGCGGTCCTCGCCGTCCCGTCGCCGGGAGCCGACGAGGCGCCGCGCTGGGTGGTCGTCACGGCCCCCGCCTTCGGCGACGTCGTCGAGCCGCTCTGCCGCCACCGGGAAGCGGACGGCTACCGCGTCGTGCGGGTCCGGCTGGACGAGCCGGGGACCGAGGCGGCGGCGGTTCGCGACCGCGTGCGCGCGGCCCTGGGCGGGGCGAGGTCCGATGCCGCCGTATTGCTGGTGGGGGCGGTCCTTCCGCCCGGCGGGAAGGAGGACGGCGCCCGGTTCGTGGTGCCCGCGTTCCGGGGGACCATCGGCCGGATGGAGGGGCGGCTCTCCGACAACGCGTACGGCTGTCCTGACGAGGGGCGCATGCCGGACGTCGCGGTCGGGCGCCTCCCGGCGAGGAACGCGGACGAGGCGCGGGCCATGGTCGAGAAGATCCTCGCCTTCGAGCGCGACGACCGGCCCAAGCCGTGGCGACACGCGATCACCCTGCTCGTCGGTCATCCCGGCGGCTCCTCCGCGCTCGAACGGAAGTTCGCCAGCACGTTCGTCCGCAACCAGATCTCCAAGCCGTTCGCCGATCTGGACCCTCGGTGGCGGACCCGCGCGGTCGTGCACATGCCCGAGTCGCTCTACACCGTGCCCGACGACCTGGTCCACGAAGTCTCGCTCGACGCCGTGCGCGACGGGCAGTTGTTCACCGTCTACCTCGGTCACTCCAGCGCAGGGCGTCTGGCGTCCACCCATGCCGACCTCATGACGCGTGAGGACTGGGCCACCCTGGAATCCACCTCCGGTCCCGGCATCCTCCTCAGTTGCGGATGCCACACCTGCCAACTCGAAGGCTGGAACGGCCAGGGCTACGGCCTGGCGGCGCTCCGCAATCCCCGGGGGCCGGTGGCGGTCATCGGCGCGGAGGACGTCAGCGCCGGCGCGATGGGAAAACTCGCCTTCGAAGGGCTCCTCCCGCTCCTCGAGCGGGAGGAGCCGCCCCTTCGGCTGGCCGGTTGGTGGCTGGCCATGAAGCGCGGCATCGCCGAGGGGCCGATCGGCGGCCTCACCTTCTGGCTCTACGACCACGCCGACGGGACGAGCGGTCGCGTGCCGCTCGAGGTCCAGCGGCTCGAGCACCTGGAGATGTGGATGCTGCTGGGCGACCCGGCGCTCCGGCTCCCGCTCGAGCCGTCGGGTCTCGACCTCGGGGTCAAGGGGACGGTCGCGCCCGGCGCCGCGGTCGTCGTCGAGGGGACCCTCCCGGACGCCCTCCGCGACGCGACCGTCCACGTCACGCTCGAACGCCCCTTTGGCGTGGCGCCCGAGGATCTGCCGGTCGTTCCCGAAGGGCCGCCGGCGGCGCGTCACGACGCCCTGCTGGCGCGGTGGAAGCGCATGAACGACGTGGTGATCCGTCGCTTCGACGTCCAGGCCGCGGAGGGCCGCTTCTCGGTCCCCATGGCGCTGCCGGATCGCCTCCCCGGGGACCGCTGGATCCTGCGGGCGCGAGCCGTCTCGGAGGCGAGGAATGCGGACGCGGCGATCGCCCTGACGCCCACGGCTCCCCGCTGAGGGCGCCCTGCCAGTCCCCACCGGAGGAGGAGGGCGTGCGTTCCGCACCCCTTCCTACCTAGAATCCGCGGGCGAGGGATTCCCATGGGATCGTTGCAGATCGGCCGCTACCTGCTGGGCGCCTCCATCGGCGCAGGGGCGAGCGGGACGGTCTATCGCGCTCAGGCCGGGGGGCGGACCTACGCGATCAAGGTTCTCCACGCCCATCTCCTGGACCGCGCGAACCACGTGAAGCGCTTCGAGCGGGAGGCGCTCGCGGGACGACGGGTCCACCATCCCAATGTCGTCCGGACGGTCGAGGGCGGCGTCCACGTCGAGGGCGGCGTCCATCGATGGTATCTGGTCACGGACTACGTGGAGGGCAAGACGCTGGCCGCCCTCCTGGCGGAGATGGGGACGGTCCCCGAGGCCCTCCTGCGCGAGATCGCGCGCCAGGTGGCATCGGGGCTCGCGGCGATCCACGCGCAGGGAATCGTGCACCGCGACCTCAAGCCCGCGAACCTGATCATCACGCGGGACCACGTGGTCAAGATCATGGACCTGGGGATGGCGCGGGTGGACGCGGCGTCGAGGCTCTCCACGACGGGACAGTTCGTGGGAAGCGTGCTCTACGCCGCGCCGGAGCAGTTGCAGCCGGTCGGCCGTCGGCTCGACGGACGCGCCGACCTGTTCGCCTTCGGCACGGTCCTCTACGAGATGCTCGCGGGGGTCCATCCCTTCCACGGCCACAATGTCGTGGAGGTGATCGACCGCGTGGTGGGCGAGGACCCGCAGCCGATCCAGGATCGTGCGCCCGACGTTTCGCCGTTCCTCGCCGCCGTCGTCCACCGGCTGCTGGCGAAGCGTCGTCGCGACCGCTTCCCCTCCGCCGAGGCCTTGGTCGCGGCGTTGGATGAAGGCGAGGCGGCGCGGTGGTGGCGGCGGCCTGAGCACGCGACGACCTGCGGCTACCGGCCGCGACCCGCGGTGCGTCGGGACGCGACGGTCCGGGGTCGGGAGGGGGAGCTCGCCTGGCTCGAGAGCGCGTGGCTCGCGGCGCGCCGAGGCGAAGCGCGCGCGATCCTGCTGGAGGGCGAGGCGGGCGTCGGCAAGACCCGGCTGCTCGACGAGTTCGCGCGGCGACGGGCGGAGGAGGGCGAGGACTTCGAGTACCTCTTCGGCGCGTCCGCCCCGGGAGGCGGCGCGACGGGGCAGGCCGCCTTCCTCGGCGCCTTCCGCGACCGGTTGGAGCAGGAGGGGCTCGACGAGGCCGTGCGCCGGCTCCTTCCCGACGCGCCTTCCCTCGCGCACCGGTTCGCCGCGATGCTGAGGGGCGAGCCGCCGAGCGGCGGCGAGGAGCCCTTGACCCAGGCGTCGATCTTCACGGCGTTCTCCGACGTCCTGCGGGCGCTCTCGACCCGGCGTCCGGTGCTGGTCGTCATCGACGACCTCCACTTCGCGTCGGCCGACGCACGCGGGTTGTTCACGGCCCTGGCGTTCGCCATCGCGGGCCGGCGCGTGCTGCTCGTCGGCACCGCCCGTCCCGGCGTTCTCGAGGACTGGACGGCCAACGTGGCCCGGCTCGATTCGGTGGAGCACCGCGTCCTGGACCGCCTCGGGCCCGACGCGGTGGAGATGATCGCCACCGAGGTCCTGGCCTCGGGGACCCTCGCCCGGCGTGTCGCGCCGCGCGTCGCCGAGAAGTCCGACGGGAATCCGTACTTCGTGTTGCAGATCCTGGCTGACCTCGCCCTGCGCAAGGGGCGCGTGCGGGGGGCGGCGGACGTGCGGATCCCCGCGACGGTCACGCAACTCATCCAGGCCCGCCTCCGGGAGCTCGACGACGACGATCGCGACCTGCTCGAGGTCGCGGCCTGCTGCGGATACGAGTTCGAGCCGGAGCTGGTGGCCGAGGCGCTGCGCCTCCCGCGGATCCCGGCGCTCCGCCGCCTCGGAAGCCTCGCGCGGACGCGCCGCCTGATCCGACCGAAGGGACGCCTCTTCCGCTTCGACCACCACCAGGTGCAGGAGACGCTGTACGCGGGTCTCGCGGCGCCGCTGAGAGAGGCCTACCACGGCGAACTCGCGGACGCGATCCTCCGAACCGCGGGCGAGGGGCCCCCCGACGACGTCCCCGGGGAGACGGCGGCCCTCCTCCTGGAGCACCGCCTGCTGGCCGCGACGCCAGCGGCGGCCGTGCCGTTCCTGGCCGCCGCGCTGACCCACCTGAAGGCGACCTGGCAGCACGAACGCCTGGCGCGGCTCGTCCGGGGCCTTCTCGCGACGGGCCACCCGGCCGACCCGCGGGCCCGCGTGGGTCTCCTCCTCGAACGGGTGCAGGCCCTGTCGCTGCTGGGGCGGAGCGACGACGAGGCAGCCACGCTGGAGGAAGCGCGCGCGGAGGCCGACCGGAGTGCGGACGTCGGCCTTCGTGCGCGGGTCCATCTCGACGCGGGCCGGCAGGCCCTCGCGACCGGAGCCTTCATACGGGCGGAGGACGAGTTGAGCGCCGCGTTCGCGCTGGCGGGAGGGCTGCCGGATCCGGAGCTGGCATGCGCGGTGCGGGTCCAACTCGGGGCGGCGCGCCTCCACGCCGGACGCATCGAGGACGGCCTCCGCACGCTGACGTCCGCCCGGGCAGCGTGCGAGGCGGCGGGACTCGGCCCGCTCGCCTCCCTCGCCACCTCCCAGCTCGGGCTGGCGCACTTCCACCGGGGGGAGCTCGACCGGGCAAAGCAGGAACTCGAGAGCTCCCTGGCAGCCTTCCGCAAGGCCGGCGACCTACGGCGCACGGGGAGGGCGGCGTCGATCCTGGGGGCGGTCTTGTTCGAGCGCGGACGGTTCGAGGACGCCCTCGCCCTCCACGAGGAACACCTCCGTACCACCCGCGCGATCGGGGACCGCCGCGGCGAGGGCACCGCGACCTCCAATCGTGCCGGGGTCCTCCAGGAGCTGGGGCGCTACGCGGAGGCCCAGGAGTCGTTTGAGAGGAGCCTGAGGATCGCCTCCGAGCTCGGCGACGCGTTCGGCGAAGCCGCGGCCCTTGGCAACCTCGGGATCCTCGCCGCGAAGAGGGGCGACGTGGAACGGGCCGTGACCGACCTCTCGCGCGCCCTCGAGCTGGGTCGCTCGCTCGACGACGACCTCGTGTTGATCCCGGTGCTCACGTGGCTCGGGACGGTGCGCGGGGGGCACCCGGACGGGCGCGCCGAGGCGCGGGACCTGCTCCAAGACGGCCTCGAACGGGCGAGGAGGCAGGACCGGCGGCTCGCGGTCGCGGAGATCCTCCTCGAGCTGGGGCGGCTCGACCTGGACGCCGGCGACGTCCAGGCGGCGGGTCCGAGAGTCGAGGAAGCGGCCGCCCTGGCCGAGAGCGCGGGGGCGCCCGCCGGCATCACCATGGCGGCCGTCCTGGCTGCCCGCGTCTCCGACGCCCGGGTGCCCGCCGCGCGCCGGGCGCTGGGGCGACACGCCGAAGGGCTCGACGCCTACTCGCGCATGGATGCGGCGTTCGGCCTCTGGGAGGCGACCGGCGACCTCGCGCTCCTCGAGCGGGCCGCTTCGGACCTCGCGCGCCTCCGCACCGGCCCGTCCGCGGGGGCGCCGAGCGGGGGAACGCTCCACGATCGGATTCACCGGGCATGGGAGGAGGTCCACGCGGGGCCGCTGCCCGGGAAGGGAGGACGACATGGCCAATGAATCGGCGTACGCCCCCTCGCGACCGCTGGCGATCGGGGTGACCGCGATCTCGATCCTGGCGCTCTTCTGCTGCATCTGGCGGTACGTGAATCCGCCCGCCGCACCGAAGGGGAGCGGGCCGAACGGCACGAAGACCATCCACCGGTTCGACCGGGTGCTCTTCTGCAACGGGAGCATGCAGCCGTTGAGCGGCGTACACGTGCAGGTGTTCAAGGACACGGGGGGAGGAACCTACGCCCCCTGGCTGGGCCAGGACTACACGTTCGACGTGGGTCCGAACCAGGTGCACGCCAACGTGATGAACGAGGTCGCCAACACGACCGAGCCCATCCGGAAGATCGTCTGCTCGATTCCACCGCTCGGAAACGAGGGGCCGTGGGAATGCACCCTCCTCGTCCAGGACCCCGCCGAGTTCCGCAACGCCACCTTCGTGTTCGGCCGCTGGAACCAGGGGCAGGATCCCCCGCAGTGGCAGCTCCGGCTGGCCGGCGACGGCGTGGTGAACGACCCCGGCACCTACGACGGGCTCGTGACCGTCCACGACGTCTCCTCGCCGTAGCCGCCGGACGGACCCTCATCCGGGACGCCCGCGTAGCCGCCAGGTGACCCGCCCGTACTCCTCGCCCCCCCGGACCTGACGCACCGAGACGAGCGCGTTTCGGTCGCGCTGGTCCGGGGGCACGAACACCTCCAGCCACAGCTTCCAGCAGGCCCGGCGGAGCCGCCCGCTCGGCCCGATCACGGTCGTGCCGTTCGGGCGGCAGGCGAGGCGCCACCCCTCGCCGGACGCGGTCTCTTCGGCCCGGCCGAAGAGCGTGACCGGCCCGCGAGTCCAGGAGTCGCCGTGGCCGGGTGGCGCGCCCATGCCGCAGAAGACCGTCGTCCCCGGAGGCGTGCGGGCCACCACCTCCAGTCGCCACTCTCCGGCGAAGCGCCCGGGTTCGGGAACCTGGAACGAAAGCCGGGCCGGCTGATCCGGGGGATCGAACACGTGGACCATGGCGGCCGACACGACGTTGCGCTCCGCGAGGTTGTTGCGCCGCCGGACCACGTGGCTCCACGTGGTGAAGTCGGCCGCGAGCGACTCCACGTAGGCCTTGGTGAGAGGATCGGCCGGGTGGTCCGCGATGGCGACGAGACAGTGGAGGCCCTCCGCCGGCGTCCACGGGATGGGCGGTGCGAGCCGCATGCCGTCCCCCGCCGGGACGAGGGGGACCACGGCGTCCCCGACGTGGGACCAGAGTGCGGGCCAGGGAATCGTGAGGAAGGGCGATACCCAGAGCGAGACGCCGACGTTCGCAGCGTCGATGGCGCCCCGGTTCCACACGCGGATCACGACGCTGTAGGGGGAGCCCGGGGTCAAGTCCGACTCGCCGAGCCACGCGTCGTTCTCCGTTCCCGCGCCGTACATCGCTTCGGCCTGGGCGGCGGTGAGCGCCCCTTCGTGGACGATGATGTCGGGGCTGCTCGCCGCGGACGACGAGGGAGGTTCGCCCGTGTCGCCGATCCAGTCGCGGATGTAGACGTCCGGCGCCTGCGTCAGGGCCGCGCTGGGGACGATCGCGCCGAGGTCCGGCATGACTCCGATCGGCTCCGTCGCCGGAGCGGACGAGGGAGTCCCGAGCGCCGGATCGGAGAGGATCCCCCGAAGCTCGACGGGCCCGAACGCTCGAGCGACGCCCGGCGCCTGCGCGGCGATCCCCTGCACCACGATCGCCGCGCCGGCGACGATCGCGCTCGCTGCGGAGGTTCCGCCGAACGGCGGCGTCGTTCCCGCGGCGGGCGTGTACTGGTTCGCCGCGCCCGTGGCGTCCGTGGTGGTCGTGTGGACGCCCTCTCCCCAGGCGAAGCAATCGACCCTCTCCCCGTAGTTGGAGAAGCCGGACCGGGATCGGTCGATCGACTGCGCCGCGGCGACGAGGATCGCCCCCGAGTCCCGGACCGATCGGCGGAAGCCGAAGAGCCAGTTGCCGTCGAGGTCCTGGACCTTCAGGTCCCCCAGGTCCGACCCGTTCGCTCCCACGTCGATCCACGCCCCGCCCGCATCCTGCGTCATGTCGTTGCCGGCCGGTTCGACGACGACGATGCCGAGTGCCGTCGCCAACCGGATGGCCTCGAACTCGACGGGGTAGGCCTCGACCGGCACGTGCGAGGCGCCGAACGCGTAGAGGGGCCACGCCTCCATGTGGACCTCGACGAGGAGGATGTCTCCGAGCGCGAGGACCGCGCACGCCGAAGCGATCGCGTCCGCCACGCCGCCGGGATCGTGGGAGAACACGCCCCGGACCGTGCAGTCCGGGGCGATTCCCCTCACGCCCGGCGACGCCGGGTCGTTCTGATGCACCGCGCAGACCACGCCGAGCGTGTTCGTGCCGTGGACGCGGTCGTCGCTGTCGCCGCTTCGCGTACCGCCCCGCAGCGCGATGCCCGGGGGCAGGTCTTCGTGGTCGAGCTTCCAGTCGAGCTCGATGTCCGCGAAGCCGATCCCGGCGCCCATGCCGCCCGCCTGCGCCCACGCCGCGACCGCGTCGATGCCCTTCCGGACGGCGGAGGACGGATCCAGGTACCCCTGCTGGTTCGCGTAGGAGTCGCCGGCCGCCGGTGGGCACGCACGGGGCTCGCGATACGCCAGCGCGACGTCCCTCCGCATGGTCAGGGCGTCCACGACGTGCCCCAGGGCGTGCCGCCCGGGCACCTCGACGGCGAGGAATCGATCGAACCGCGGGGGCTTGTAGGTGGGATCGCGCATCCTCGCCGTCTCGACGAGAGCGTCCAGATCGCCGTGACCCACCGACCGGAACAGCGGCCCCACGGCGGCGCCCTCGAAGAGCGCCTCGAGAGCGGCGCCGAGAGCTCCGACGTCCGCGTCGTCGAAGGCCCTCGCGATCACCCGTCTGCCGCGTTCCCGGCGTCTCTTTCCCGGCTCGCCCATCGCGTGCTCCCGGTCGCCCCGTACGGGAGTCTTGGCGTTTCATCCCGCCGAATCAACCCCCGCCTTCGAGGCGCGCCTCGAGGCCGCCTTCCGGCAGCCGCCGGAAGGTCAGCGAGAAGCCGTGGCGTTCGGCGACGTCCCGGGCGATGGCGAGGCCGAGCCCGAGGCCGTCGGGGTGCCGTGTGCGCGCCTCTTCGGAGCGGAAGCGCCGGTGGGTCAGGCGATGGAGCACCTCGTCGGGCACGCCGGGGCCGTCGTCGAGGACCCGGAGCGCGAATCCGCCCGCGGCGCCGGGGCTCCGGTCGAGCACGATGCTCGCGTGCCCGCCCTCGCGGCCGTAGCGCACGGCGTTCCCGACGAGATTGCTGACGGCCTGTTCGAGGAGGGTCACGTCGCCGCGGCAGGTCACGGGCTCCTCGGGGACCGCGTGGGCGAGTTCCAGGCCCTTCGCGGCGGCGATGGGGGCGTGCCGTGCGGCGACGCGCTCCACGAGACGGCCCAGGTCGACGACGTCGTCGTGGATCTCCGTCGCGCCGCCCTCGAGCTTCGCCACTGCGGCGAGGTTCTGGAGGAGGGAACCGAGATAGTGGGCTTCCTCGAGCCCGGCGCGAACCGCCTCCGGGTCGGCCGCCTCGCCCCGCGCCGCCTTCCCGCGAAGCGAGGTGAGATGCCCCTGGAGCACCGTGAGGGGGATCATCACGTCGTGGGTGGTGTTCGCCACGAAGGCGCGGAGCGCCCGTTCGCGCTCCTCCACGTCGGCGACGTGTCGGCGCACCGCCGCCCCGGCCTCGTTGAAGGCCGTTGCGAGATCCGCGACCTCGTCGCCGCCCCCCGCCACCACGTCCACGGCGTAGCGCGAGGCGGCCGCGCGCTGCACGTCGCCCTGGAGTCGTCGGATGCGGCCGACGATCGGTCCCGCGGCGAGGAGCACCGCGAGCAGCACGCCCCCGCAGAGCGCGGCGAGCCCCCAGAGGAGCAACCCGCCGTCCGCGTCGTCCTTGGGGAGCAACCGCTCCACCAGGACGACGTCGCACGGCGTGCCGACCCAGGGCATGCGCACCGCGCCCAGGAGCGCGGCCCGGCCCTCGTGATCCACGCGCCGCGCCGCGGCGGGGTCGCCGCCCCGGAGCGCCGCCTCCAACTCCGGCGGGAAGGCCGGCGCGTCGGGATTCTCGGAGCGGAAGTCGGTGCCGTACGCCCACAGCGCCACGACGTCGCCGGGAAGCCTCGGCGGGGGGGGGCCGCGTCGCATCGGCCCGCCTCCCCACGGAGGGCCGTCGCGTCCGGGCGGCGGTCCGCGACCCGGTCCCCGCCCGACGGGCCCGCCGCCGAGCGCGAAGGGCCGTGGGCCCTCGGGAAACGTCGTCGGGCTCGCCTCGCAGGCGGAGCGCCCGCCCGCCCGCATCATCCCCGTCGCGAACTCCCGCAATCCCCGCACCCGCGCGCGGTGCTCGAGGTCGTGTTCGAGCCACAGCAGACCTGCGGCCAGCGGCACCGTCGTGACGAGGATCGTCAGGGCGAGGCGGCCGCGCAGCGTCACGCGTCGCCCCCCGCATCGAGGCGGTACCCGATGCCCCAGACGGTCCGGATCATCGAGCTCCGCCGCCCGAGCTTCTTCCTCAGCCGCGACACGTGGACGTCGAGCGTCCGCTCGGTTCCGCCGTGGTCGGGATCCAGGACGCCGTCGACCAGGGCCTGCCGCGACACGGCGGCCCCGCGGCGGCGTGCGAGCACCGCGAGGACGTCGAATTCGACACGCGTGAGATCGAGGGCGTCGCCGTCGAGCCGGGCGCGGCGCGCTTCCACGTCGAGCTCCAGCGCCCCGAGCCGGACCACGTGGCCCCGCTGGAGGAGCGGCCGACGGACGCGCGCGTCCACGCGCGCCACGAGCTCCTCGGGCCAGAAGGGCTTCGTCACGTAGTCGTCGGCGCCCAGTGCGAGGGCCCGCACCTTGTCCGGCGTCTCGTTGCGGGCGCTGAGGATCATCACCGGCACGTCGGAACCGCTCCGGTAGCGCTTCAGGACGTCCATGCCGTAGGCTCCCGGGAGCATGAGGTCGAGCACGACCAGGGCGTAGGACGCGACGTCCTCCGCCAGCGCGGTGTCGCCGTCCTTGAGCCAGCGGACCTCGTAGCCGGCGCCGCGGAGGTGCTCCGTCACCTGGGCACCCAGCCGTTCGTCGTCCTCGACCAGCAGGATGCGTTCCGGCATCGGCGGCGTTCCTCGGGGCCCGTGGGAGATCCTGGCTTCGGGTCCTGAAGGGAACCTGAAGGCTGGGCCCCCCGAACCCTGCCCCGGCTTCAGGATCGCGCAAGACCTTCCCCGTACGAAGGGGGTACGGGCGCGGAAAGCCCGCGAGGAGATCGACGATGAGACACCTGTTGTGGCTGACGATCCCGGCGATCCTGCTCGGGATGCTCGCCTTTGCCTACGCCGGGGGTGGCGACGGCCAGGGACCGCCCCCCGGGCCCCATCCGGCGGTGCCGCCGGGCGGCCAGGGGCCTGGTGGCCAGCCCGGCCCGGGGCCGAACGCGCCCCAGCCGGCCGACCGCTGGGACGGCTTTCAGAAGCGCTACGATCTCGATATGGACGGGCGCGTCACCTGGGAGGAGTACCAGAAGGTGATGAGCGGCTTCGCCCGGCTCGACACGAACCGGGACGGCGTGATCACCGCCGACGACGCCGCCTCCTGGCCCCAGGGGCGCGGCCCCGGCATGGGACCCGGTAGGGGCCCGGGGATGGGACCCGGCATGGGGCCCGGTAGGGGCCCGGGCATGGGACCCGGCATGGGCGGCGGCGCGCCCCGCGACATGGGCCCGCCCCCGGGCCGGCGCATGGGCATGCGTCGCGGCATGGGCCCGCGCGGCATGGGTCCGCAGGGCATGGGTCCGCAGGGCATGGGTCCGCGCGCCATGATGGGTCCGCAGGGCAGGGGCCCGTGCGGCATGATGGGTCCGCAGGGCATGGGCCCGCGGGGCATGATGGGTCCGCAGGGCATGGGCCCGCGGGGCATGATGGGTCCGCAGGGCATGGGCCCGCGGGGCATGGGCCCGCGCGGCATGGGCATGGGTCGCGGCATGGGACCGGCCCCCGTTGGCGCGCCCGTCGACGGCGCATGCCCGCGATGCGGCCGCCCGCCCTCCCCGCCGGCGCCGCCGTCCTCCGACCGCTAGTGTCCTGACTCGCCCGTTCGTGTGCCAAGGAAGACGCCCGTTGGGTCCCCCCGAGGGTGCCCCTTGGCGGCGTTCGCCTCCGATCGGCGCGCTGGTTGGGGGAGCGGAGGCCCCCTGAGAACGACACCGCGTACGACCGTACGCAAGGAGGACGAAGGGGGCCGATCGCCCCCAGGCCAGCGCGCCGCACGGCCTCATGGATAGGAACGTCGGGCAGGGCACACCGGCCTCCGCCGCTACCGCGTGAGGTGTTCGCGCCGCGACTCCGTCTCGAGGAAGTCGCGATACACCGGGGAACGCTCGGCCATCTCGTCGGGCGTTCCCCGGTCCACGACCCGTCCCTTCTCCATCACCAGGATCCGATCCGCGCGCCGGATCGTCGCGATGCGGTGCGAGACGAAGAGGACGAGGGCATCGGGGAAGCGCTCCCTCAGGCCCGCCCAGAACCCATCCTCGTTCTGTGCGTCGAGGCTGGCCGTGGCGTCGTCGAGGAGCAGCACGTCCGGCCGCCCGGCGAGCGCCCGCGCGATGGCGATCCGCTGCTTCTGCCCGCCGCTCACGAGGAGGCCGCGGCGTCCGACCGGCGTATCCAGGCCGCCCGAGAGCCGCCGGGCGTCGTCGCCCATCCTCGCGACCTCCAGGCAGGTGCGGATCCACGCTTCGTCCACCTCCCGGCCGAAGGCGACGTTGGCACGCACGGAGTCCGAGAACAGCGCGGAGTCCTGGGGGACGTACCCGATCCGCGGGCGGAGCGCTTCCCACCGCCAGTCGCCGTGCTCCCGGCCGTTCACCCGGTAGGAGCCCGCCGTCGGCTCCAGGAGACCGGCCAGCACGCCGAGCAGCGTGCTCTTGCCGCACCCCACGGGACCGACGAGCGCGATGGTCTCGCCGCGGCGAGCCGTGAAGGAGACGTCGCGGAGCGCCGGCGCGCCCTCCTCCCGGTAGCGCAACGCCAGGTCCTTCACCTCGACGACGGACAGGGGGCCGGGGTCGTCGCCGCTCGCGTTCCGACGGAAGACACCGGGGTGGCGGAGGATCTCCTCCTCGCGATCGATGCTCACGAACGCCTGGCGCCCCGTCACGAAGAGGTTCGGGAGGTCCATCATCGGGCGCAGGAGCATGTCGAGGTAGAGGTACAGGGCCATCAGCGTCCCCAGGGTCACCTTCCCGTCGAGGACGGCCAGGCCGCCCACCGACAGGACGATCACCTGCCCGATGCGTGCCACGATGTGGTCGAGCTCGTGGACGAAGACCTGCAGCTTGGCCAACCCGAGCTGGATGCCGATGCGCTCCTCGAGGATCGCGGCGAGCCGCGTCTTGTGCGCCGCCTCGGCGTTGAAGGCCTTGACGATCCGCACGCCCCCGAGCGCCGACTCGATGAGGTTGTTCGTGCGGGCGACCGCCACCTGCTGGCGTGTGTAGCTCCGGCCGAGAGCCGTGCGCGCGAGGTAGAAGACGTAGAGCATCACCGGCACGGGCGCCATCGCGAGGAGGGCGAGCTTCGCATCCAGCCACAGCATCGCGGTCAGGCAGAAGGCGAACTTCACCGCGGAGTCGATGAACCGGAAGACACCCGAGCAGCCGAACCAGGCGATGCGAGGGAACTCGGCAATGTCGTCCGTCAGGCGCGTGACCAGGTCGCCCGTCCGGTAGGCGCTTCGGAAGGCGCTGTTCTTCGTCAGGATCGCGCCGAACACCTTCTCCCGGATCGCCTTCTCCAGGATGTTGTTCATCCACGCGCGGAAGCCGGGGTAGAGGCCGGCCACGAGGCGCCCCACGAGGATCAGCGCCAGGAGGCCCTCGATCTTCGCGAGGCGCTCGCCCAGCGCGTTCTTCTCGATGGCGTCGATGGCCAGCTTGAAGGCCAGGGGATAGGCGATGGCGATCGCGCTCGAGACGAGCGTGAGGCTCAGCAGCCCGCCCGCGAAGACGAGATGGGGCTTCCAGTACGCGCCGAGCCAGGCCAGGCGGTCGCGCGTGGACCCGATGGAGGCGGCGGTGGTCACGCCACCTCCCCCGCGCGGAACTGGAGGTCGAAGAGGTCGCGGTAGATGCCTTTCCGCGCGTACAGGTCGGCGTGCGTCCCCTCCTCCGCGATCCGGCCCTCGTGCACGACGAGGATGCGGTCCGCTCCGACCACCGTGGAGAGACGGTGGGCGATGATGAGGCTCGTGCGGCCGGCGAGCAGGCGGTCGAGGGAGGCCTGGAGGCGGCGTTCGGTGCCGGGATCGACGGAGGAGGTCGCCTCGTCGAGCACGAGCAGGTCGGGGTCGCGCACGATCGCCCTCGCGAAACTGAGCAACTGCCGCTCGCCCATGGAGAGGTTCGCGCCGCCCTCGCTCAACTCCTCGTCGTAGCCCTTCGGCAGCGACCGCACGAACGCCTCGGCGCCGACGACGGCGATGGCCTTGTCCAGGCTGTCCTGTCCGACGTCGTCGAGGAGGGCACGCAGGTTCTCTCCGACGGTGCCGGGGAAGAGGTGGATGTCCTGGAGGACCAGACCGATTCCGGCTCGCCAGGCCCGCTGCGCGTAGGTGCGGATGTCCTTCCCGTCGAGGGCGATGCGGCCCCCGGTGGGGTCGTAGTAGCGAAGGAGCAGGTTCGTCAGCGTCGTCTTGCCGCCGCCGGACAGCCCAACCAGGGCGACGCGTTCGCCGCGCCGGACCCTGAACGAGACGTCGTCCACGGCCTGGGTGCCGTCGTCGTACGCGAAGGAGACGTGCTCGTAGGCGAGCTCCTTCCAGTCCGGAGGGACGCGGGGCGTCGCGTCCGGACGGTCCGCCGTGCGCGACCGGGTGTCCAGCACGGCGAAGACGCGGTCCGCGGAGGCGAACGCCCGCTGGATGAAGCCGATCTGTTCCGCGAAGATCGCGATGGGCCAGAACGCCTGGCGGGTGTACTCGAGGAACAGCACCAGCGTGCCGCCGGTCATCGTGGCCTCGAACCAGCGCCCCGACCCGATGGCGAGGATGAGCATCACGGCGGCCACTTCCGCGGCGCCGAGCACGCCCCAGAAGCCGTACTCGAGAAGGGCTGCCTTCCGTTCGGCGGCGAGGCGGTCCTGGTTCAGGGCCGCCAGCCGCTTCCCCGCCTCCCGTTCGTAGCCGAAGACCTGCAACACGGGAACGCCCTGGACGTACTCGGTCACGAAGTCCGATACGCGCGCGTAGCAGTGCCTCGCGTAGCGGTAGACGCCCCGCATCCGGCGGAAGAACGCGACGGTCAAGGCGATGAGGGGAAGGGCGAGCCCGATGACCGCCAACGTCGCCTTCCCGTCGACGGCCAGCATCACCAGGAGCATGCCCGCGATGAGGAGGAGCGTCCGCAGGATCGCGATCGCCACCTCCGAGAACAGCATCAACAGCCGCTCCGCGTCGGACTCGACGCGGGCGAGGAGCTTCCCCGGGGCGTTGCGGTCGAAGTACGCGAGCGAGAGCCCGAGGAGGTGGTCGAACATCGTCTCCTTGAGCGCCGTCACGATCGATAGGCCCATCCGCGCGAGGACCGCGACCTGGAAGTAGGTGGCCAGGGCGCTCATCGCGAAGAGCCCCGCGTAGACCAGCGCGCTGGCGAGGATCCCCGCGCGGGATCCCCCCGGGAGGTACACGTCGATCAGTTGCCGGAGGATGATCGGACCGGCGAGCTGCGCGGCGATGGAGACCAGGAGCAGGCCCACGCCCAGCGCGAGGCGCCCCCGGTGCGGGCGGAAGAGGGGCGCGACGCGGCGCAGCATCTCCCGCAGCGGGAGATGCCGCGCGTACGCCTCGTCCTCCGTGCGTTCATGGTCCGCCCACCACGCCATGACGACGGAGCATACGGCCTGGCCGGAAACAAGTCCTGCCAGGGGCGCTCGCACTCGCGTCGGAGGGGCCGCAGACGGCGTGAAGGCGAGGGGATGAGGTGAGCGTGGTCGAGGGACAGGCCCATCGCCCCCGCGGATCCAGCGGCATGATCGATCGAGACCGTGTCGTCCAGCGCGAACGCCGATGAAGCGGCCGACCCCATCCCCTTCCTACACTGGGCGGCTCGCACCCTGGGCATCGGTCCATTGCGGGCCGTGGAGGAGTTCTCTCGATGAGCATGGTCGGTCAGAAGGCGCCCGCCTGGAGCGCAACGGCGTACGTGAACGGGGAGCAGACGGAGATCCGCAGCGACGACTACAACGGCCGCTGGTACGTCCTCTACTGGTATCCCCTCGACTTCACGTTCGTCTGTCCCACGGAGATCCGGGGCTTCCAGGAGAGGCTCGAGGAGTTCGCAGGCGACGGCATCGCGGTCGTCGGCGCGAGCACCGACTCGTACTTCAGCCACAACGCCTGGTTCGCGGATCGGAAGACCTTTCCGAAGGAGATCACGCACCCGGTGCTGGCCGACACGAACCACGTAGTGAGCAAGGCCTTCGGCGTGCTGAAGGAGGACGCGGGTGTGGCCTACCGCGCCACGGTGATCGTCGACGACGAGGGCGTGATCCGCGCGATGGCCGTCAACGACCTGGACGTCGGACGAAGCCCCTCCGAGGTCCTCCGTACGGCGCAGGCGTTCCAGGCCGGAGGCCTCTGCGCCGCGGACTGGCACAAGGGCGAGGACTTCGTGGGTTGATCAGGGCCGGGCCGGAAACGAGTCTCGCAAGAGACGCTCACTTCTTCGCGAGGCGGCTCCTGACCAGGGTCTTGACGCCTTCGGGCAGGTCGGCGCGGCCGAGCATCCACGCGACCCACTCCGGGTCGGGGCGCGACGGGAGGACGAGCAGGGCCATGGCGAACGCCTCGGCGGTGCGGCCTCCCTGATCGATGCCGGCCTCCATGAAGGGCCGGGCCTTCTCCCACGGGAGGCGATCCGTCGCGCCGAGCCAGCTTCGAAGCAGCCACGACCAGCGGCTGGCGTCGGTGCCCGCCGGCGGCCCCTGCAGGAGGACCCGGTCCCAGGTCGCGGTCCGGCCGGGGTCGCGGGCGACGGCCTTCCGTACCAGGTTCAGGGCCTTGGTGTCGCCCTGGCGGACGCGCGGCCCGAGGAGCGCCACGAGGTCCAGGCGTCCGAGCTCCTCCGCCGGCAGACGTTCGAGGAGGACCTGCGCCTCCTCGGGCTCGAGATCGCCCTGCGCCAGCCGTGCGCGGATCTCCTCCGAGGACAGGGAGGGCGTCCACGCCCTGAGCGCCGCCATGAGCCGGCGCCGGCTGGAGCGGAGGGAGGAGGGGAGCTCGTCGTCGGACAGGGCCAGGATCGTCTGCACGTACCCGCGCATCCTCGCGAGTTGCTCCTTGTTCGCGACCGCGGGCAGGACGAGCGCGACCCCCTCGCCGAAGAACTCGACCAGGTCACTGTCCGCCTTCTCGAAGAACGCGGGATCTTCGGCCATGGTCTTGAAGAACGTCTCCGTCAGCCCCGCCACCTCGGACTCGTGCTCGACGGCGAACCGCATGACCGGGTACATGGACGCGACCGCGGACTCCTCGTCGCCGAAGAGGCGTTCGAACTGCTCCCGCTGCTTCCGGTCCGAGAACGAGTTGAGCGTGCGCAGCAGGGCGAGGTGTCCCTTCTCCCCGCGCGCGAACATCGCGGCGGCGTAGCGAAGGAAGTGCGCCACGGCATCCTCCGGCGAGTCGTAATCCGTCAACGAGAAGGTCATGGAGACCGGCTCGTTCGCGACGGTCGCGGGCCCGCCCGGAGCGGACGCGCCGGCGAGGGGGGCGGCCGCCGCGGGCACCCCGGCCAGTCTCGGCGCGCGGTCGATCTCCTCCACTCGGTGTCGCAACCGCTCGTTTTCCGCCTGGAGGCGCGCGACCACCGCGTCGTGGTCCGAACCGGCGGTGTCGCTCTGGACGGCGCTTGGCCTCAGCTCGCGTCCGGCGAAGAAGCCGGCTGCGAGCAGGATGGGGACCGCGACGACGACGATCTTCGTACTCATGACGCTGGCTCCGGTCACGGCGGCTCCGACGCCGACCGTGGAGGTGGAGGAGGTCGAGGTGACGGCGCCGGCGACGGCCCCCCCGGGCGAATTCCGGCGAGGGGGAGGAGCGCCGCCGGCCACGCCGCTCGCCCGGCGGTGCGGTCGAGCCGGTTCCGGAGGCGACCGCGCGCCCGGCGGAGACGGCTCTCGACGGTGCGCACGCCCACGCCGAGCCGTTCGGCGATCTCGCTCGGCGTGAGGTCGTCGTAGTAGCGCAGCAGGACGGCGGTCCGCGACGGCTCCTGGAGGCGCTGGACCTCCTCGGCGAGGCGCCGCTGGATCTCCAGGCGGGCCGCGGTGGCCGCCGGGTCCGGCGACCCCTCGGACGCCATCGCCGCCCGCGTCCGCTCCCGGCGGTGGCGACGCCCTTCGCTGCGCCGGATGTTGAGGGCGACGTTCTGCGTGACCCGGTTCAGCCACCCCCCGAGCGGGCCTGGCCCGGGCGGACGGCGGATCGCCGCGAGGTAGGCCTCCTGCACGGCGTCGTCGGCGAGGTCCTCGCCCAGGAGGCCCCGGGCGAGGGCGCGCAGGAACGCCCCGTGCTGGAGCAACTCGTGGGTGGAGGGCGGAGGCGTCATCCACTCCACCTCTACCCGCCGCCGACCTCGACCCTCCACCCCTTCCTGACCGCGACGGAGCGTCGCACGAGAGACGCGGAGAGGGTGGCGTTGATCCCGGAGCCTCCCACCGTGCCCGTGCCCCCCCGGGAGCGGGTCGGGCCAGGGGGGCCGGCGCCCGGAGCCTCCGCCCGCAGGATCACCCCCTACGCCGCCGCGGTCGTGCCCGTCAGGCGTCGCCAGCGTTTGCGGACGCTCCGGGCGAGCTTGCGCCGGCGCTTTCCCCACCAACCCTCGGTGTTCCGTCGGAGGTTCGTCAGGATCGCGCGGACGAGGTCGCCGCGCCCGACCGCCTTCAGCGCGGCGAGAAGCGCGGGCGCTTCCCAGGTGCGGATGAAGGCGGGGATCCGCAAACGCTCGATCATCTCGGGCGTCACGTCGCGGTAGGGAAAGACCGTGAAGCGATCCAGGGCCCCCCAGGCGACGAGCGCCGTCATCGTGCGCACGCACTTCTCGCAGGCCCCGCAGTTGACCTGATCCTGCGGCAGGTCGAGGTAGTCGTGGCAGGGGTAGACCGAGTCCCAGGCGGGAGGCCAGTCGGCGATCATCCCGACCTTGTCGAAGCGATTCACCAGCGGCTGGGCGAGGCGCACGTCCACGGCACTGGTCGAGAACAGCGGGTCGAGGGCGGGATGCGATCCGTGCGGCTGGTACGCGAGGCCCCAGCCGCTGGAGGCGATCAAGGCGTCGGTGACCGCGCGCCCGGCGGCGACGAGCGGGGCGAGTTCCGCGGCGGCGAACCCGGCATCCATGTATCCCCACGGATCCGGGTAGAGGACCGGCGCGTTCGTCTTGATCCGCGTGAGTTGAAGCGAGACCCGGGGAGCGAAGGCCTCCAGGCGTCGGCCCTGTCGATCCTCCGCCGCGACGTGGAGCGGGCGCGACGGGGCGTCCACGTGGTCCTGGACGATGGCCCCTTCCAGGTACACCGCCGAGCGGATGGACCTCGGATGATCGAGCGGGAACGCGCGGCGGTTCTCCCGGAGCATGGCCATCGCATCGACGCCGCCGGAGAAGAGCGCCGCCGTGTGTCGCGCCTTCGCCGGCGCGAGCGGGCGGGGTTCCTCGGTCGGCTCCAGCATCGCGGGCCGGCAGCGGTCGTACCAGCTCGAAAAGAGCGCCATGGCCTGTTCGATCCCGCGGGCGAACGTGGGATCCAGCGGTCCCTCCACCCGGAGGCGCCGCTCGCCCGCCAGGAGGGCGGCGGGCATCGCGGCGAGCACGAACGCCTCCGGAAGCGTCTCGATGGCCCCGGCCAAGGGACCACGGGCCTCGTAGTGCACGACCGTCCGGAGGTCGCGCCCGTCCTCGAAGCCCACGTCCGCTTCGATCCGGCGCGCCCCGTCCCGCTCGACCGCCCGCAAGCCCTCGATCCGCATGCCCGGGCATGGTAGCCCCCCGACCCCGACGTGTCAGCGGCGGCGATCGACCCTCAGGGCCAGCCACGACCAGCCGTCGATCTCGAAGTGCTCGACGCGGAGGTCGTGGGGACCCGCGTCGAGGTCGAGCGTGACGACGTCCTCGGTGGGGCCGTGGCGGTTCCAGCGCTCGAGGACCCGCTTGCCGTCCACGAAGAGCCGGACGCCGTCGTCGGACGTCGTCCGCAAGCGGTAGCGGCCGGCGGGGAGCGTGGGGCGTGCGGTGGCGAGGGTGGCGAAGCGGTCCGGGGGGAGCCCTTCGGGGCCGCCGCTCCGCCAGGGGAAGTCGAGGGCGTCGACGTCGCGCGCCGCCCTCGGAGGGCCGTCGAGGAGGCGGGCGAAGGCTCCGGGGCGTGCGAGGGGATCCTGCTCGTCGCTCCACGTGAACCAGCGGACCTGCCAGGGGATCACGAGAAGGGTCCCTGCCGCACGGCAGGTCGTGCCGCCCGCCGCCACCGTCACGGCGAAGGGCACGATCGCCTCGCTCCCCGGGGCGGCGCGGACGACGAGGGTGGCGGGCGCCTTCCCCTCGCGCGGCGCGACCGTCACGGCCCCTTCGACGCCCTGCACGGTGAAGGGCTCCGAACCCAGGAGGTGGAGGCGGGCCGCGGGACCCGCCGCGTCCACCGTCGCCGGAAACAACCGCGTCTCGCCCGGCGGCACCGGACCCCACTCGTCGATCCGGATCGAGGCGCGGCCGACGGGGAAGTCCGCCGGGAGCGACACGTCCTGCGTGCCGGCGAGCTCCGGTTCCGCTTCGGCGGGCGGCGCGGCGACCGGGCCCGACGGTCCCTTCTCCAGAACGAGATCGCCGTCGATGCGCCTCGTTCCCTCGAACCGATTGTCCCGGAAGGCCCCGAGGACCGTCCCGGGGTCCAGCGCCACCACGCTTGCGCCGTCGGCGCCGGGGAGGAAGACGTTGTCCACGACCGCGCTTCCCCGGTCGTCCTGGAGTCGGAGCGCGGCCTTCGTCCCCTGGAGGCGGTTGGATCGGATCACGTTCCGCGACGAGGTGCAGTCCTGCGTCGTGCCGTAGGCGCTCGCGAGCAGGTCCGCGTCGTCGTCCCACCAGAGGTGGATCCCGGTGCGCGCGCCCCGCAGGTCGTTCCCGACGAGCACGTTCCCGTTCCCGTGTTCGATCGAGACGCCGGCCGTCATGCAGTCGCGGGCCGTGTTGTTCCGGAAGACCGAGTTCCGGGAGTAACCCGCCCAGATGCCGTGATCCGAACCGGAGCAGTCGTTGCCGGCGAAGACGTTGCCTTCCGAGAAGGTCGCCTCGATCCCATTGGCGACGGCGAAGCGGAAGTCGTTGGCGAAGACCTGGTTGAAGTTCGAACCGCCGCCGCCGGTGCGCCGGGTGGTCTCGTGGCCCGCGTAGAGGAAGAAGCCGTCGCCCGAATGGGTGGCCGAGTTGTGGGCGAAGACGTTGTGGGAGGACTGCTCGAAGACGAGGATCGCGGCCGAGTCCTGCCCCCGGTAGTAGACGCCGTGGCTGTAGCCGCGGACGCAGAAGTCGAGCCGGTTGTGGGAGACCTCCGTGCGGGTCGTGCGGTAGAGGGCCACGCCCCATCCGGAGCCGAAGGAGAAGTCGTTGTCGATCACCGTTCCCTTGGTGCACCGGGTCATCAGCAAGCCGTTCTGACCCTGGCGCACGCGGCAGCCCCGCACGGCCGCTCCCTCGCAGTCGGTGAGCGAGAGCCCGCCGCCGTACCGCTCCTCCCACTCGTTCGCGTCGTTCTCGTGCGGCCAGAGCCAATCCGAGGCGTCCTCCGCCTCCGGCGTGCTGCGCAGGCGCTGGCGGAAGTTGCCGGACGCGTCCAGCCCTTCGATCACGAGGTCCGGTGCCGAGACGGCGCGGACGCCCACCTTGAAGCCCGCCACCCGGCCGTTCCGGATCGTGACGCCGCGGGCGCCCTCCACGAGGATCCCGACCCCCGTGAGCCCGTCCGGATCGGTGCCTTCGGGCGCGCCCCGAAGCGTCGCGCCGCCCAGGTCGAGCGTCACGCCGTCCGTGCGGATCCGGATCACGCCCTCGCCGTCCCGCTCCGCGACGACCCACGTTCCCGGCTCCACGCGCGCGTCCGCGGCGAGGACGATGCCGTCGCGCGACGGATCCAGGGTCTTCGCATCGTCGGCCGCGGCCCCCAGGGCGAGGAGAAGGACCAGCGAGGAGGCGAGCGTCGTGCGCACGGCGCGAGGATAGACGCTACGGCGGCTCCCGGCCCATCCCGGCGTCGCTCTCGTCGGCGAGCGCCTGGTGCCGCCAGCCCGCCGGGGGGTATGCTGGTGCCCGGAGACGGCGATGCGTACGCGCTTGGGCTGGCTGCAGGAACGGGAGCGGATATTTCCGGCCCTCCTCGGCGTCGGCGCGGTCGTCGTGGTGGCGGGGCTGCTCACCGCCGAACTGGAGGGGGCGCTCGACACCTCGGCGCTGCACCTGCGGAATCTCGCGGGGACCGTCCTCTTCCTCGGCACGTGCATCATGGCCCTCGCGGTGCTCCTGTGGCTGGCGACCCCGCCGCGGAGGGAATCCCGCCCGGCGGCGGGCCGGGAGGCGTGGCTCTGTCCGAACTGTCTCACGGCCTACGTGCCCGGCGCGCACTTCTGTCCGCATTGCGCGGCACCGGTGGACGAGTTCGCGGGGCGGGGGCCCTACGAACAGGTCTACGCCGCCACCTGGATCGCCGGCAAGGCCGCACGCGCGCCGACCCGTCCGCTCCACGTGCTGGGCCTCGCTGCGCTGGTGCTCGTCTATCTCTACTGGGAGTGGCTCGCGGCTGTCCTCGTCCTGGCCCTCCTCGTGGTCGCCCTGTCGAAATCGGGGCACCACGCGGCCAAGCCGTCGTACGGGGTCCCGCCCTGGTGGACGCACGACATCGAGTGGGAACTCGAGCCTCCCGACGAGCGGCCGACATCGGGCGAGGTCTGACCGACCGAGCGGACTACGTCGAGCCCTTGCCCGCCTGGGCCTCGCCGTCGCGCTTCGGACCCTTCGGCGCCTCGGGCCCGTCCTTGGTGGTGCCGAGGTAGTCGGGGAGCTCGACGCCGGCCTGTCGGGCGAGCTCGTGGATGGGCGGCAACGAGCCGATCAGGCCGCGCAGGAAGCCCGCGGTCGCGCCGCGCTCGTCGCCCCCCGCGCCGCCGTCCCAGACGGTGATCTTGTCGATCTTCAGGTTCTGGATGGCCTTCACCTGCTCTTCGACGAGCTGCGGGAGCTTCTCCACCACCAGCAGGGTCGCGGCAAGCTGCTTCTGGTCGCCGCACGCGGCGAGCAGGTTCTGGTAGCCGCGCGCCTTCGCCTCGAGGACGGCCTGGATGCCCTTCGCTTCCGCCTCGTACTTCGCCAGGATGCCGTCGGCCTGGCCCCTGGCGATGCGGCGGATGCGCTCCGCCTCGGCATCCGCGTCGATCTGGATCTTCTTCTGCTCGATGAGCTGCTTGACCACCTGCTCCTTCTCGAGCCTGGCCTGCTCCTGCTCCTGCTCCGCGATCAGCACGTCGCGCTGCGCCTGGGCGAGCGCCACCTCGCCGCGCCGCTTGGCGTCGGCCCGGCGCTCCTCGAGTGTGGCCTCGTAGTCGGCGATCTCGGCCTTTGCCGTGTTCTCGCCTTGGACCGCCTCCGCCTCGAGGGTGGCGATCTTGACGCGCTGCTCCCGCTCTGCCTGCTTCTGGCCCTCGAGGGTCCGCGCCGCCTGTTCCGCGACGGCGATTTCCTGCTGCTTCCTCGCATCCGCCTCGCCGGAGATCCCCTCCGCCTCGTACTGGGCCACCGCGACGCGTCGGTCGCGCTCGGCCTGCTTCTGGCCGGCGGCCGAGTCGGCCACCTGCTTGGCGACCTGGATCTCGCGGTCGCGCTGCGCGGTGGCCTCGCCGATCGCGCCCTCCTTGTTCGCGACTGCGACGTCGACCTTGGCCTTGTTCATGGCGTCGGCGGCGGCCTTCTTGCCGATCGCCTCGATGTACGCGGACTCGTCCGTGATGTCGCGGATGTTCACGTTGATGACGGCGAGGCCGATCTTGTTCAGCTCGTAGCCGACGTTCTTCGTGATCAGCTCGAGGAACTTCTCGCGGTCCTGGTTGATCTCCTCGATCGACAGGGTCGCGATGACGAGGCGCAACTGGCCCAGGATGATGTCGCGCGCCGTGTCGGCGACCTCGCGCTCGGGGAGGCCCAGCAGACGCTCGGCGGCGTTCTGCATGATGTCCGGTTCGGTGCTGATGCCGATGGTGAAGGTGGAGGGCACGTTCACGCGGATGTTCTGCAGCGACAGGGCCTGTTGCAGGTCGATCTCGATCGTGATCGGTTCGAGGGACAGGAACGCGTAGTCCTGGATGATCGGCCAGACCATCAGGCCGCCGCCGTGGATGCACTTGGCGGTGCGCTCCCCCCCGATCTTCCCGTACACCACCAGGACGCGGTTGGACGGGCAGCGCTTGTAGCGCTTCGCGAAGAAGATCAGAAGCGACAGCAGGACGAGGACGGGGAGGATGACGATCATCCACGGCCCGAAGTCCATCTCCATCAAGATCGGCGTCCCCAGCATGTTTCAGATCCTCTCCACGATCAGGGTGCCGTCGTCGCGGACGTCCACCACCCGCACCGCGGCGAACGACTCGATGGCGTCCCCCGTACTCACGGCCGCCACGGTGCGGCGGCTCCCCCCGAACGTCACGGTCACCTGGCCCCGCCCCTCGTGGGGCGCAGGGATGCGCATGTAGACCGTCCCCGTCATCCCCACGGCGCCGCCCGGGTTCCAGACCGTGGGCTGGCTCATCTTGCGCATCTGCCAGAGCCCGAAGGAGCTCAGGAGCATGAGCGCGAAGCCGAAGCCCGCGGCGATGAGCGCCGCGGGAAGCGTCGAGAAGTGCCACGTGAGACGTGCCGTCAGCCCCATCCATCCCATTCCCATCGTGAAGGAGAGGATGGAAAAGAGCGAGAAGAGCGAGAAGTCGCCGCCGTGGAGCTCGATGCCGTCCGCGTGCATGTCGAAGTCGCCGCCGTCGGTGTCGATCCCGCCGAAGAGCATCAGCACGATGCGGAGCGAGAACAACGCCGTCCCGACGACGGCCATGGCGAAGTAGAGCGTCGAGTCCGAGAACGTGGAGAAGAGATCTTCGATCCAGTTCGCGAGAAGCATGTTCCGCGCGGCCGTCCCTCGGTTCGTCCGGCCGGGGCTCCGGCCGCCTCGCGCCCAAGGTACGGAGGAACCCTGCGAGCCGGTAGGGGGAATCGAGAGTGTCCTCCGCCGGCCCTCCATTCCCCGCGAAGCGCGCGACGGGACGGTCCGAAGTCACGGACCGGCAAGGACCTACGGGGCCGTGCGGGTCGGGTTCACGGTCAACGGGGTGTCCTGGTGAGGGGCTCGGGTTCGAGGCTCCGGGCGCGAGGTGCGTACCAGGGCCGCTGGATTCAACGCCGGTTCGTGGATGGGGCAGGCTAGGCGAGATCGAAGAGCAGGACCTCGGCGCGCCGGGTTCCGCCCTCGAGAGCGAGAGCCTCGGCGTCCGTGGTGTAGGCGGCGTCCCCCGCCTGGAGACGGCGCCCCTGGACGACCAGCTCGCCGCGGGCGACGTGCAGCCACGTTCCCCGGCCCGGCGCATTGGTCCAGCAGAGTCGCTGCCCCGGGCCGATCAGGCCGGCGCGCACGTCCGCGTCCTGGCGGATCCGGATGGAATCGTCCTCGCCCGACCTCGACGCCACGACACGAAGCCGCCCGAGGCGCTCCGCTTCGGGAAACGCCTTCTGACCGTAGCGGGGCTCCGCGCCGCCGCGATCCGGAAGGATCCAGACCTGGAGGAGGTGGAGCGGCTCGTCGTCGGACGGGTTGACCTCGCTGTGGCGGACGCCCGTCCCCGCGCTCATGTACTGGACGTCGCCGGGCACGACCCGGGAGCCGTTCCCGAGCGTGTCCTCGTGGGAGAGCGTGCCCGAGAGAACGACCGTCAGGATCTCCATGTCCTCGTGGGGATGCATGGGGAAGCCGCTCCCCGGAGCGATCCGATCGTCGTTCAGGACGCGGAGACTGCGGAAGCCCATCCACCGCGGGTCGTGGTAGTTCGCGAAGGAGAACGTGTGCCAGGTGTCCAGCCACCCCTGGTTCGCATGGCCCCGCTCGTGTGCCCGACGGACGTGCATGGATCGCCTCCGAGACCGGTCTGACCGTTCGACGTCGAAGGTTGCCCCGGGGTTTCGCGCGGCCTCAGGCCGTCGGGTCTTTTGCCCTGTCGCGGCCGAGCTTCCGCAGCAGGTGCCCGAGGGCCTCCTGCTCCTCCGGTGCGAGGCGGTCGAAGTCGCGGGCCACCGCGCGGGCGTGGCGCGCGAAGACCTTCTGCGCGAGCGCCCGTCCCTCGGGCGTCAGGCTCACCCGCACGACCCGTCGGTTCTCGGAGGGACGCGCGCGGGCGATCAGCCCCCGGCGCTCCAGGTTCTGGACGACCAGCGTGAGGTTCCCGCCGCTGGTGAGGAGCTTCTCGCAGAGTTGGTGTTGCGTGAGCGGCCCGAGATGGTCGAGCGCTTCGAGCACGGCGAATTGGCTCGTCGTGAGGTCGTCCTCTCGCAAGTGCGCGTGGATGCGCTGGCTGACCGCGTTCGTCGCGCGCATCAGCTTGATGTAGACGTCGAGCGCGCGCACCTCATCGGGCGGCCCCTGATGTCGCGTACCCATCTGTCTCCAAGATACCCGCGCGCGTCCCTGTCGTACGATTCGCTCCGGCGCGCCGTGTGGCGGCCGGAGCGGGAGTCCCACCATGTCGCGAGCGGTCCTCGATGAACTGGGCATCCAGGCGGTGAACGCCGGCGCGTGTCACGGGCCGGACGGATGGATCCGCGCCAAGGGCCAGGAAGCCGTCCCCTCGATCAACCCGGCCACGGGAGAAGCCCTCGCCGCCGTCGTTCCCGCCGACGAGGGCGCCTACGACGAGGTCGTGTCACAGGCCCACGCGGCGTTCTCGAGCTGGCGCATGATCCCGGCGCCGAAGCGCGGCCAGGTCGTGCGCGACCTCGGCGACGCGCTCCGGCGCAAGAAGGAAGCGCTGGGCGACCTCGTGACGCTGGAGATGGGGAAGATCCGCGCCGAGGGGCATGGCGAGGTGCAGGAGATGATCGACATCTGCGACTTCGCCACCGGGCTCGGTCGCCAGCTCTACGGCCTCACGATGCACTCCGAGCGCCCCGGGCACCGCATGTACGAGCAGTGGCACCCCCTGGGCGCCATCGGTGTCATCTCGGCGTTCAACTTCCCCGTCGCGGTCTGGTCGTGGAACGCGGCGATCGCCGCGGCGTGCGGCGACACCACGGTGTGGAAGCCCGCCTCCAGCGTCCCCCTCTGCGCGGTGGCCGTCCAGCACATCGCCAACGAGATCATGGCGGACCACGGGTTGAGTGGCGTGTTCACGTTCGTCGCGGGTCCCGGCCGCACGGTGGGGGAGAGGCTCCTCCACGACCCGCGGCTGCCGCTGGTCTCGTTCACCGGCTCCACGGCGATGGGGCGGCGGGTCGCCACGGCGTTGGCCGAGCGGTTCGGCCGGACGATCCTCGAGCTCGGCGGCAACAACGCGATCATCGTGACGCCCGACGCCGACCTGAATCTGGCCGTCCCGGCGATCGTCTTCGGGGCCGTGGGCACCGCCGGGCAGCGCTGCACGAGCACGCGACGCATCCTCGTGCACAGGAGCATCGCCGACCGCCTGTGCCAGGCGCTGGTGAAGGCCTACGAGCAGGTGCCCATCGGCGACCCCATCCAGGAGGGCACGCTGATGGGGCCCCTCGTGGAGGAGTCGGCCGTGAAGGACATGATGGCCGCCCTCGAACGCGCCCGCGCGGACGGCGGCGACGTCCTGACCGGCGGCGCGACGCTCCCCGACCGCGGTCCCCGGTTCGTCCAGCCGACGATCGTCCGCATGTCCGAGCAGACCGCGATCGTCGAGGAAGAGACCTTCGCGCCCATCCTCTACATCCTCGAGTACGAGACGATCGAGGAGGCCCTCGCCATCCACAACGCCGTGCCGCAGGGCCTCTCCAGCGCCATCTTCACGCTGAACCTCCGCGAGGCGGAAACCTACCTCTCCCACGCCGGGAGCGACTGCGGCATTGCGAACGTCAACATCGGCACGTCGGGCGCCGAGATCGGCGGGGCCTTCGGCGGCGAGAAGGAGACGGGTGGAGGCCGCGAGTCGGGCTCCGACGCCTGGAAGGCCTACATGCGCCGCCAGACCAACACGATCAACTGGTCCCGCGACCTGCCGCTCGCCCAGGGCATCCGGTTCGACATCCACTGAGCCGCCTCGGATGCGACCGACCCTCGGCGTCGTCATTCCCCTGTTCAACGGACGACGGTGGATCGAGCAGACACTCTCGGCCGTGGCCGCGCAGGATGCGCGGCCCGACGAGGTGATCGTCGTGGACGACGGGTCCACCGACGGAAGCGAGGTCCTCGCCCGACGGTTCGAGGGCGTGCGCGTGGTCCCGAGCCTCCGGAAGACCCGGGCGCGCCACACCGGCCTCCTCGAGGCATCCGCCGACCTGATCGCGTTCCTGGACCAGGACGATCTGTGGCACCCGGCACACCTGGCGCTGCTCCGGGACGTTCTCGAGCGGCGGCCATCGGCGCCGGCGGCCTCGTCGGATTGGCGCGTCTTCTTCGACGGGGAGCCGCCGGCCCTGACGGCGACCCCCCTTCGCGTCAAGGAGGAGGACCCGTGGGCGGCGTGGCCCCTGCGGTGCCCGTTCCCGACGCCCTCGTCCGTGCTATTCCGGCGGGAGGACCTCCTCGCCGCCGGTGGCTGGGCCCTGGACGCCGCGCCGGATTGGGAGGCCTACCTGCGGATCACCGGCCCGGGGACGATCCCGCGCCTCCGCGCGAGGACGTGCGGCTACCGCCAGCACGCGGGGGCACGCTCCACGGCGCTGCGGCGAGACGGGTTCCGGTACCTGGAGATCCACCGGCGCGGCGCCGACGCCTCCCTCCGTGCGCGCCTCCGGCGCGGCGTGGACGACCGGACCCGCGCGTGGCTCTCGCGCCGGCGCCGCGTGCTCGACCATCTCGCCGACCTGATCCACGGTCTTCGGAGCGGGGAGCGGACGCGCGCCGGCGAGGCCGCACGGGGGCTCGAGCGCGACCTGGCGGGGGAGCGCCGTCCGTACGTGGCGGCATGCTTCCAACTCCTCGCCTACCTCTTCTGCCCGGGCGACGACGCCGACGCGTTCGTCGCGATGCGGGACGACCTGCTTCGGGAACTGGCCGGCGTGTGGCCTCCCGACGCGCCGCGTACGCGACGGATCCTCGATGCGCACCGGATGCGCCTCCAATTCCGCTGGCGACGGCTGCTGCGTGCCGCCCTGCGGGGGCGCGTCGCCGAGGCGCGGCGGCAGTGGGCGGCGCGCCGGGACGCGGCGCACTGAGACGCGGGGTCAGCCTCCGAGGGGGCGGGCCGGGACACCGGCGACCTTCGCTCCGTCCGCCACGTCGCGGGTGACCACCGATCCGCATCCGACCACCGCGTCGCTTCCGACCCGCACGTCCGCCATCACGCGAGCGCCGAGACCGATCAGCGCCCGCTCGCCGACGCTCGCCCTTCCCCCGAGGAGGACGTTTCCCGACAGGAGGCTCGCCGCGCCCACGCGGGCGTGGTGTCCGACCACGGACAGCGCCAGCACCACGGCGAGGTCGCCGACCTGAGCGCCCGAGCTGACCACGGAGTTCGCTCCGACGAAGACGCCCTCGCCCAGACGCGCGGACGGCGCGACGACCGCGCCCGGAGCGACGATCGAGACGAACCGCAGGCCCGCGTCGCGGAGGATCGGGGCGATGCGGGCCCGCGCCGCGCCGTCGCCGATCGCAATGAACGCGCCCTCCGCTCCCGCCGCCAGGGCGCGGTCCACCCGGGACGGCGGCCCGAAGATCGGTCGGCCGAAGGCACGCCGGCCCTCGAAGCCGGGGGTTTCGTCGAGGAACCCGACCACCGCGTGCGGGGAGTCGTGCTCCAGGTGATCCACGACGATGTGGGCGAAGCCATCCTCGCGCGCTCCGACCAGCACCACCTTCACTCGGCTTCTCCTACGCTCGTCGTCCCCGAACCGGGCCACCGAGGGTACAACGAGCCTCACCGTGCGCCACGCCGCCTTCGCTCTCGTCCTCCTCGCGCTCTTCGCCTGCGGAGGGGGCGGGGATGGAGGGTCCTCGCCCGCGGTCGGTCCGTGGCGCAGCGCTCTCTTCCCCGCGGATTGGACGCCCGCGTACGAGGACGCGCTCGGCCGCAGCCTCCCCGACTTCTCCTACGCCGGCTACGCCGCCGGCGACCGGGCGACGCCGGACCTCGCCGGGTGGACCGTCCGCGACGTCGTCGCCGATCACGGGGCCGATCCCACGGGGTCCCAGGACGCCACGGCCGCCTTCCAGGCCGCGCTCGACGAGTCGCCGCCGGTCGTCGTCCAGGTGCCGGCCGGCCTCTACCGCATCGACGGCCTGCTCGAGGTCCGGCACGCCCGCGTCGTCCTTCGGGGGGAGGGCCCGGGCGCAAGCCGACTCTTCTTCACGCGTTCCTCGGACATGACGGGCCGGGCGCACCTCACCTTCCGCGGGTCGCTCGGCACCGACCTCGAGACGCCCCTTGTCGCCGACGCGGCGGCGCGGCAGTTCGAGGTCGAGGTCGAGGACGCCTCGGGCTTCTCGCCGGGCGACGATGTCGCCCTGGGCGCCGTCGTGACCGACGACTTCGTCGCCGAGCACGGCATGACCGGCACGTGGCAGGCCTTCAACGGGACGTGGCAGACGTTCCTTCGCCGCCGCGTCGTCGAGGTCGATACGAGCGCCGATCCCGACCGGATCCGCTTCGAGGCGCCGATCCGCTACCCCGTGAAGGTGCGCGACGGTGCGAGCCTGCGCCGCGAGACGGGGTTTCTCGAAGACGTCGGCGTGCGCGACCTGGGCCTCTCGAATGCGGTCGGATGGACGGACGCGTGGGCGAACGAGCGCGTCCACGTCCTCGCCCTCCTCGGCGTGAAGAACGGGTTCGTCGAACGCGTGGCCAGCTTCCCGTCGCCCGCGGGGCCCGCCTCCGGGGACGGCGCGGGAACCCACCTCCAGAGCGGCGGCATCCTCGTGGAGCGGTCGAAGCGCGTCACGGTGGCCGATAGCACGATGGCGCTCGCGGAGCACCGGGGCGGCGGCGGCTGCGGCTACCTCTTCGAGGTGCTGCAGGCGACGGACGTCCTGACCCGCGATTGCGTCGGCCGCGCCGGTCGCCACAACTTCATCCAGAACTGGGGATTCGGGACGACGGGCTGCGTGTGGCTCCGGTGCCGCACGTCGGAGGGTTTCGCGATTGCCGTGCCGATGCTGCCGGCGATCGGCCAGGCCGGCCTCTCCGAGTACCACCACTCGCTGGCCACGGCGTGCCTCGTGGACGGCTGCCGCGTGGACGACGGATGGGCCGCGGAGAACCGCCACGACTGGTCCACGGGCGCGGGCCTCACGGCCACCCGTTGTGTCTTCTGGAACGTCACCGGCACCGGGGTCGTCCGTTCGCGCCAGTACGGTTGGGGCTACGTCATCGGGACGGGGAAGGACCTCGAGGTGCAGACGTCGATCAACGGTTCCGCGGGCGAGGGGTCCGCGCCCGAGGACTTC
>CAVYXV010000001.1:0-186512 GCA_963772585.1 uncultured Planctomycetota bacterium | reverse complement strand
TTGACAATTGCGCAGCGAATCCAATGCATCCTAGGCGCCAGCATCGTCGGAACGAGCCGCTCGTTCTTCACGTCGCTCACGAGTGAATAGAAGTCCCGGAGGCCCGACGTGCCGCGGTACCTCCTCAGTTGCTTGGCCCCGCGCTCGACAATCGCAATGGCCTCTTCGTACCCCATTTCCGCCTCTGCGCGTTCCGGTGGGCTTGAGATCACGGAGCTAGAACCCAGCAAGAGAATGGAAAGCGCGATCCCGAAGCCCGTCGCTCGCACCAAATGGATGGAAGGCCGCGGGGCGCCCGACGAGACATTTGGATGTGTGGCGGGGAAGGCTCGCTGTTTGGAAGCTACTCTCCAACGCTCCACTGAGCCGTGCGACTGGATGGTATCCGGGGGCTTCTCCACTTCTAGGCCTCCACGCGGACCCGGACCCGAGAGATGAAGCGCAGACCGGTCGAACGCGCCCCGGTGACCTCTCTCTCCCGCGCGCCGTCAGTTCCACGCCTCCCGAGAACGAAGGGCTGCTTACGCCGCCTCATCCCGGCATGACTGCTAGACATCGTAGGTCACCCACTCGACGACCGCCCCCGTGGGCTGCGTCACCTCCGTCACCGACCCCAGCGCCTGCTGGTGGTAGTGGAACCGCAACACCTCGGTCGTGTTCTGGTTCCCGTTCACGTCGGCGATATCCGCCCGGTCCATGCACCGCGGGTGGTCGATCCCGTCCTCGTAGACGTAGCGCGCCTGCCAGTTCCCCACCGCGTCGTACTCCTCGACGACCTCCACGCCGTCGAGCAGGTAGCGGGTCGTGGTCCCGGCGGCCAGCACCTTCTCTACCCTGTTCCGTCCCCGACCGGGGTTGACCCTCGACGACCGTTGGAATCCTCCCGTTGGTTGATCCTACGCTACGCCGCCGCGCCTGTCGCGGCGGCCGGGTTCTCGGCCCGCTTCTGCGCCGGCGTCTTCCAGCCAAGGGACTCGTGCGGGCGTTGATGGTTGTACCTCTGGAGCCAGGCTTCGAGGGCATCGCGCAACTCCTGTGCACTGTCCCAGTCTCGAGCCCAGATCAGCTCGGCCTTCATGGTCAGGATGACCCGTTCCGTGATGGCGTTGCCGGTCGGTCGTCCGACGGGGGCGAAGCTCTGCTCCACGCCCCACTCCTTGCACAGGGCGAGGCACACGGCGCCCGTGTACTGCGGGCCATGGTCCATGCGCAGTTCGAGGCCGTCCACGACGTTCTCGGGGGCGCCAAACGTCTCGTTCAGGGCCGTGCGCACCGGCGCGAGCACCATCTCGGCCTCTTGGCACGTGCTGACGCCGATGCCGAGCAGGAGGCGATCGCCGAAGTCGATCACCGGCGCCAGGGCCACGAGGCCGTCCTGGCGCGTCCACACGGTCGTGAGGTCCGTTCCCCAGCGCCGGTTGGACTCGGGTACGTCCCCCAGATGTACTGATTTCGACTGATGTCAGCTGACGTGTGCTAACGTCGGGAACGTGTGGACGGTCGCCCGCAAAGCCCGGAAGAATGGGCCTGAGGCCCATGAAATGGATGGAGGCGCCGTCCGGAATCGAACCGGAGTGCGCGGATTTGCAATCCGCTGCCTAACCACTCGGCCACGGCGCCTCGGGGCGAGCGGAGAGTGGAACCCGTGGCAGGCCGTTTGGCAAGCCGGGGCCGGGGTCCGACGGTGGTGGGCCGGCCCGGCTCGGCGCCCGAGGCTCGGCGCCCGACGCGGGCCGCGCCGTGCCGTGGGCCGCAGCGAGCCGCGCAGCGTGGCACGCTCGGGTCCCGCGCACGGCGGCTGCGGCGGCGATCCGACCTAGTCTGTCCTGCCCCGCGAACTGGCGTTGCATCGCGCGGCCCTGGCCCGCCTCTCGCGCCCGGAGCCTCGGTTGCTCGTCGTCGGCGATCCCAAGGGGTCGCCTCCTCTTTGCGTCTTGGCCGCGAACCCGAGCGACGCACCAGGACACCCGGTGGAACGTGAACGAGGCCCGCAGGGCCCCGTCGCTCCTTGACGGTCCAGGACTTCGGGATGTCACGCCGCGCGCTTCGCGGGCAGTGAGGCTACGTGAGGGCCTGTGCGCGTGCTCGCTCGACCGCTCCGCTGGCCCAGAGGATCTGGCCGGCTTCCATCGGGACGAACACGTCGTCGCGGTGGGGGACGACGCGCGGCGTGTAGTGTTCCGCCGGGCGGTCGGCGGGCACCTTCGCCTGGTAGCGGTAACCGTTCACCGCTCCGGCGACCTCGCTGTCGCGCTCCATCGCGGCGACGAAGGGGCGCTCCTCCTCGGACCGCGGCTCGGCGAACAGCTCCACGCGGACGGCGTCGGGGTCGAGCTCGCCCAGATAGAAGATCGCATCGAACGACCACGCGTCGCCCTCCCGCGAGACGTCGAGCGCCACGAGTCGCATTCCCTGCCAGCGCTTCGAGAGATCTGCGATCCAGCGCTCGATCTTCCGGGCGAGCTTCCCTCCGCCTCGCGCCCGCTCGCGGTACGCCTTCGCCGCCGGGAGGTACGCCGTCTCCACGTACTCCCGCACCATCCGGTCCGCGCTGAAGCGGGGCGTGTAGAGGACCATGCTCCGGCGCACGCGCTCGACCCAGGCCGCGGGCAGACCGTCATCGTCCCGCGTGTAGAACTCGGGCACGATCTCGTTCTCCAGCAGTTCATAGAGACTCTGGGCGTCCGCCGCGTCACGGGACGCTTCGTCGCCACCCTCGCTGCGATCGCCGACCTTCCAGCCCGCGGCGGGGTCGTAGGCCGCGTCCCACCAGCCGTCCGGGACCGAGCAGTGGAGGCCGCCGTTGAAGGTGACCTTCATCCCGCTGGTGCCGCAGGCCTCGGCCGGACGCCGCGGGAGGTTCACCCAGACGTCCACGCCGCCGGTCAGGCGCTGGCCGAGGAGCATGTCGTAGTCCTGGAGAAAGACGACGCGGCCCGCGATGTCGGGGCGGGCCGCGAACCGCGCCATGCGCTGGACCATCTGCTTGCCCACTCCGTCGTGCGGATGCGCCTTGCCCGCGAGGATGAGTTGCACGGGGCATTCCGCGTTCGAGAGGATCCGCACGAGGCGTTCCTCGTCGTGGAGCAGCAGCGTGGGCCGCTTGTACCCCGTGAACCGTCGTGCGAAGGCGAGCGTCAAGACGTTGGGGTCCAGGACATGGCGGGCCCGTTCGACTGCTTCGGCGCCACAGCCGGCTTCGCGAAGCTGTCGCTCCAGTCGCCGGCGCACATACTCGACGAGGGTGCCTCGGGCCTGCCCGCGGAAGCGCCACAGCTCGACCGAGGGGAGGGCCTCGATCCCGCGGACCGCCCTGGTCGGATCCTGATGCCAGTGGACCTTCGGGCTGGCCTTCGTCCACAGGTCGTCCGAGGCCAGGGAGTCCCAGGTCGGCAGGTGGACGCCGTTCGTCACGGAGCCGACCGGCACCTCGCCGACGGGGTGCCCCGGGAAGAGAGGCTGGAACAGCTTCCGGCTCACCCTTCCGTGCAACCTCGCGACGCCGTTCACGCGGCAGCTTCCGCGAATGGCGAGGTAGGCCATGTTGAACGGTTCGTTCTCGTCTTGCGGGTCGCGTCGCCCCATCGCGAGCGCGCGGTCGGGCGGTACGCCCTGCGATTCGAGGACCGGGCGGGCGTAGAGGTGGAGCAGCGACGGTTCGAACTTGTCGAAGGCGGCCTCGACGGACGTGTGGGTCGTGAAGATGTTGCCGGCCCGCGTGGCGCGAAGCGCGACGTCGAACGACACACGGTGGCGTCGGGCGAAGCTCGCCGCGCGCTCGAGCACGACGAAGGCGGCGTGGCCTTCGTTCAGGTGGCAGACCTGGACGCCCAGATCCAGTTGCTCGAGCAACCGCCAGCCGCCGACTCCGAGGACGATCTCCTGCAGGAGGCGCTTCTCCCGGCCCGCGGCGTAGAGGTTGGCCGTGATGCCACGATCCCACGGACTGTTGAGGGGATCGTTCGTGTCGAGGAGGTAGAGGGGGACCCGGCCGACGCGCGCCTGCCAGACGCGGACGTAGAGCGTGCGTCCCGGGAGCTCCAGCCGCACCCGTGGCCAGCGCCCGTCCAGACCTCCGGCCGGGGACACGGGCATGCTGCTCGGATCGTTGTAGGGAAGCGCCTCGATCTGGTCGCCGTCCGGAGACAGCACCTGTCGGAAGTAGCCCTGCTGATAGAGCAGACCGACGCCGACGAGCGGCACGCCGAGGTCGCTGGCGCTCTTGAGGTGGTCGCCGGCAAGGATGCCGAGGCCGCCGGAGTAGATGGGCAAGGCCTCGCTCAGGCCGAACTCCAGGCTGAAGTACGCCACGCGCAGGCGGGCCGAGCCCTTCGGCTTCGTGGAGAACCACGTCTTGTCGCGGTCGTAGCGGTCGCGGCGCTCCCGCCAGGCCTTCAGCTCCCGCTGGCACCGCTTGCTGCGTGCGAGTTCGTCCAAGCGATCCTTGTGCGCGTTCAGGAGGATCTCGTACGGGTTGTTCGTCCGTTCCCAGGCTTCGGGGTCGATCCGCTCCCAGAAGCTCTGCGCGAAGCGGCTGTGCGTCCACCGCAGGTCCATCGCGAGGCTGGCCAGGTCGTTCCAGCCGGCGGGCAGCTTGCGGCGTCGGGGGTCGTCGGCGTTCATGCTCCCTCCCCCGCGGGCCTCGACGGGGTCCGCGTGCGATCAAGGTCGAGGCGTCTAGCCTCGCATGCGTGTCGGCGGGGGGGCGGTCGTCGCCGGCTCCTCGCCGCTGCCGGCCGCGGCCAGGAGCAACGCTCCCGCGACGGCCCCTCCCGCCCGGATCCTACCCACCACCCGCGTCCATCCCGGAGCGGCCCTCCGCGGCGTCGGCGGTCCACGCCCGTGGGACGCGGTGCGGGGCGGGCGATTCGCGCGGGGCCGAAGGGTAGGAGGGCTTTCGCCCCGGCGCGTCAGCCCATCGCCCGTCGGATCCGGCCCTGCCAGTCGTCGGCCGCGTCGCCCTCGTAGCTCGTCGTGTTCCACCGGTAGCCCAGGCCGTCCTTCGGGCGGCGCGGGATCACGTGGACGTGCACATGGCCGATCTGCTGGCCCGCGCAGGCGTCGTTCGATTGGAGGAGGTTGAAGCCCGGCGCCTTCGTCGCCGCCATGACGGCGCGGCTGAGGCGGGGGAGGAGCGCGCCGATCCGGCCGGCGAGGTCGTCGGGCAGGTCCGTCGCGCGCTCGTGGTGGTCCTTGGGGATCAGGAGCGTGTGCCCCGGGGCGAGCGGGGCGATGTCGAGGAAGCCGAGGAGGCGGTCGTCCTCGTAGACGCGGCGGGAGGGGATCTCGCCCGCCACGATCTTGCAGAAGATGCAGTCGGGATCGCGCTTCGCCATGGGGGCTCCTTGCTTCGGGCGGCCAGTGTAGCGGCCGGCGGTCCGGGCTTGGTGGGGCCGAGATCCAAGGGCAGGATCCGTGCCCAAGGAGCATGGACGCACCGCACGCCGCCGACCGCCGACGCGCCTGGGGCCTCGGGGCCGTCGTCGTGGTGCTGTGGGGGCTCTCGTTCGCCGCGACGCGGATCGCCGTGGTCGAAGTCGGGCCGTGGACGCTCGCGTTCCTGCGGTTCGTGATCGCGCTCGTGGTGCTCTGGCCGATCGTGCGGCGGGGGCTTCGGCGAACGGCGCCGGCGGGCTTCGCGGACCACCGAGATCTCTTTCTCGCCGGGTTCTTCGGCGTGACGCTCGCCTTCGTGCTGGAGAACACCGGGCTTGCGCACACCACGGCCGCGCACGGCTCCCTGATCGTCGCGACGGCGCCGCTCGCCACCGCGCTCACGGAGGGGATCCTCGTGCGGCGTGCGCCGGCCGCGCGGACGCTGCTCGGCTTCGCGCTTGCGCTTGGCGGCGTGACCCTGATCGTGGGAGGGGACACGGGGGGCGAGGCGACCGTCCTCGGCGACGGGTTGATGCTCTCCACGGTCGCCATCTGGGTGATCTACGGCTTCGTGGTCCACCGGGTCTCGCGGCGCCATCCCGTCGGGTGGGTGACGCACCTCTCGATCGTCTGGGGGGTGGTGACGCTGGTGCCCTTCGCCGCGTTCGAGACGATCCGCGACGGCTGGCGGGCGCCCTCGCCGCTCGCGTGGGGCTGCGTCGCGTTCCTCGGCGTCTTCTGCTCGGGCCTCGCCTACCTCTGGTGGAACCGCTGCCTCCAGGTGCTCGGCGCGACGACCACGAACTCGCTGATCTACGCGATCCCGCTCGTCGCCGTCGCGGGCGGGATCGTGCTGCTCGGCGAGCCGCTCAGCGTGACGGTGCTCGGCGGCGGCGCCCTCGTGATCGGTGGGTTGCTCGTGGCGCACACCCGCGCGCGGCGGGCGCCCGGCGGGGTGGCGGGCGGGTCGTAGACGGGCGAGGCTCGTCGCCGCGGGCGGCGATCGGAGCGCCTCCCCGGCCCCCGCGCGGCCAGTAGGCCGCTCCCCCCCTCCCGAACCGAGCGATGGCCCGTGCCGCGGCTACGCCAGCGCCTGGAGCACCTCGGCGCACGGCGCCTCGACCTTCAGCGCGGCCTCGCCGTCGGCGCGGGTGCGGCCGAGGTTCACGAGGGCCACGGGGATGTCGTAGCGGCGCGCGGCGCGGACGAAGCGGTAGCCGGAGAAGACCATCAGGGAGGAGCCGACGACGAGGAGGAGGTCCGCCTCGCTCACGAGGCGGTAGCTGCTCTCCACCCGGTCGGCGGGGACGTTCTCGCCGAAGAAGACGACGGCGGGCTTCAAGACGCCGCCGCAGGCGGGGCAGTCGGGGACCTGGAAGGCGTCGAAGGAGACGTGGTCGAGCGCCGCGTCGCCGTCGGGAGCGGCCTCGGCGGGGAGAGCGGCGAAGGCGGCGTTCCGGGCGAGGAGATCCTGTTGGAAGGCGCGGCGGTCGAGCGCCGTGAGGCAGCCCAGGCACTCGACGAGGTCGAGGCGGCCGTGGAGGTCGAGCACGCGGCGGCTTCCGGCGCGCTGGTGGAGGCCGTCCACGTTCTGGGTCAGGAGGTGGTGGACGCGGCCCTCCCGCTCCAGGCGGGCCAGGATCTCGTGGGCGGCGTTGGGGCGGGCGTCGGCCATCCGGGGCCAGCCGACGAGGCTCCGCGCCCAGTAGCGGCGGCGGGTGGCCGGGCTCGTGCGGAACGCGTGGTAGGTGACGGGGCGCCGCGCCTTCCAGCCGCCGTCGCGGTCGCGGTAGTCGGGGATGCCCGACGCGGTGCTGACGCCCGCGCCCGTCAGCACGAGGGGGCGGCGGCTTCGGGCGAAGAGCGCCTGGAGGGCGGCGAGCGGCCGGGCGGGCGGGGCGGCGGTTCGGTCGGACACGGGCGGAGCGAGCGTACCGCGGGGCGGGCGGGAGGCGCGCGGGGGCGGCGGCGAGGACCCGCGTGCGGGGCGATGGGCTCTCGCCGCGGTCCCCGTCCGTATGCTTGGGGGCTTCGGGAGCGGGTCCGTCGGGAGCGCAGCGGCATGGCCACGGTCGAGCACGGGGAGAGCTTCCCCCTCGGCGCTACGGTGACGCCGGGGGGGGTGAATTTCAGCGTGTACGCGCGCGACGCGACGGGGGTCGAGGTGGTCCTCTTTAGCGATCCGGATGACGAGGTGCCCGCGGCGGTGGTGCCGTTCGACCCGCGGACGCACCACACCGGCGCGTACTGGCACGTCTTCGTCGGGGGGCTCCAAGCGGGGACGGCCTACGGCTACCGCGTGGACGGGCCCTGGGCGCCGAGGCTCGGGCTTCGCTTCGACCGGGAGAAGCTGCTGCTCGATCCCTACGCGCGGGCGGTCCACGCCCCGCCGCGCTACGAACGCCGGCGGCTCGTCGGGCGGGGCGACACGACGGCGGTCGCCATGCGGAGCATCGTGACCGACTGCCGCGGCTACGACTGGGAGGGCGACGAGCATCCGCGCCACCCGTGGCGAAACACCGTGATCTACGAGATGCACGTGGCGGGGTTCACGCGGCATCCGTCCTCCGGCGTGACGGAGGAGTTGCGCGGGACGTACCGCGGGGCGATCGAGCGGATCCCCTACCTCCGGGACCTGGGGGTGACGGTCGTCGAACTGCTGCCGGTCTACGCCTTCGACGTCCAGGACGCCCCGCCGGGGCTCGTGAACTACTGGGGCTACTCGCCCGTATCCTTCTTCGCGCCGCACTCCGCCTACGCCGCGGCGAAAGCCCCCTGCGGAGTGCTGGACGAGTTCCGGGGGATGGTCAAGGCCTTCCACCGCGCGGGGATCGAGGTCGTGCTCGACGTCGTCTACAACCACACGGCGGAGGGCAAGGACGACGGGCCGACGTTCGGGTTCCGCGGGCTCGCGAACCGCGAGTACTACCTGACCGACGAGCGCACGGGTCGGTACCTCGACTTCTCGGGGTGCGGGAACACGGTGCGCGCGAACCACGCCGTGATGCAGCGGATGATCCTGGACAGCCTGCGGTACTGGGTCCGGGAGATGCACGTCGACGGGTTCCGCTTCGACCTCGCTTCGATCCTGTCGCGGGACAAGCGCGGGGCGGTGCTGGAGGATCCGCCCGTGCTGTGGCGGATCGACACCGATCCCGTCCTGGCGCCGGCGAAGCTGATCGCCGAGGCGTGGGACGCGGGCGGGTTGGAGCAGGTGGGGCAGTTCGCCGGGGACCACTGGAAGGAGTGGAACGGGCGGTTCCGGGACGACGTGCGGCGCTTCGTGCGCGGCGACGAGGGCACGGTGACGGCGTTCCAGAGCCGGATCGTCGCGTCGCCCGACCTCTACCGGCACAAGGGGCGGGGGCCGGAGGAGAGCATCAACTTCGTCACGTGCCACGACGGATTCACCATGAACGACCTGGTGTCCTACGAGCGCAAGCACAACGAGGCGAACGGCCTCGATGCCGGGAGCGGGAGCGACGCGAACAACAGCGCGAACCACGGGGCGGAGGGGCCCACGAACGATCCGGCGATCGAGGCCGTGCGCAACCGCCAGATCAAGAACCTGCTGGCGATCACGCTTCTCTCCATGGGCACGCCAATGCTGCTGATGGGCGACGAGATGCGTCGGACGCAGGGCGGGAACAACAACGCCTACTGCCAGGACAACGAGATCAGTTGGATGGACTGGCGGCGGCTGGAGCGGTACGCGGACGTGCACCGGTTCGTGCGGCGGCTGATCCGCATCCGCCTGCACGTGGCGCCGCGGAGCGACCGGCCGGACCGGACGCTCGCGGAACTCTTGCGCGAGGGGGTCGTCCGCTGGCACGGGGTCGAGCTCGACAAGCCGGATCTGGAGCCCTGGTCGCACAGCATCGCGTGCACCGCGCTCGGCGACGGCGGGCCCAGGGCGCTCCACGCGCTGTTCAACGCCTACGAGAAGGAACTGACGTTCCACTTGCCCCCGGCTCCGGCGGGCGGAGGCGTCCGGTGGTTCCGGGTGGTGGACACGTCGCTACCGTCGCCGTCGGACGTGTGCGAGGCCGGCGGGGCCGTTCCGGTGGGCACGCGCACGTACGTGGCGGGAGGGCGGAGCGTCGTGCTGCTCGCGCTGGCGCCGTCGGCCGAGGCGATCCCGTGAAGGTCAGGCGCGCGGGAATCCTGCTGCCCGTGACGGCGCTCCCCGGGCGCGGCGCGATCGGGGACCTCGGACCGGGGGCGCGGCGGTTCCTCGCGTTCCTGGAGCGGGGCGGGCAGGCGATCTGGCAGGTGCTTCCCGTCGGCGTGACGACGCCGGCGTTCGGGAACTCCCCGTACAGCGGCCTCGGCGCATTCGGGATCGACCCGCTCCTTCTCTCTCCGGAAGATCTGCGGGACGACGGCCTCGTCGGCGCCGACGGGGTGGAGGGGCTTTGCGGGCGCCCCTCCTCGCGGATCGCCTACGCGGCCGTGGGGGAAGGGAAGAACGCGCTCTTCGCGCGATTGGCGGCCACGTGGAAGCGGTCGGCGCCCCGCGCGCTCCGCGACGAGGCGGCGCGCTTCCGCGAGGAGGAGGCGGCGTGGGTGGAGGACCTCGCGCTCTTCCTCGCGTTGCGGGAGGCCGCGCGGGGGCGCGCGTGGACGGCGTGGCCGGCGGGGGTGCGGGACCGGCAACCGGCCGCGCTCGCCGCGGCGGCGAGGCGGCACCGCCGGGCGGTCGAGCGGCACGTGCTGCTGCAGTTCCTCGGGGTGCGGCAGTGGCGGCGGCTCCGGGGGGAGGCGGCGCGGCGCGGCGTCGTGCTGGTGGGGGACCTTCCGCTGTACGTCGCCCACGACAGCGCGGACGTGTGGGCCCATCGCGAGCTCTTCGCGCTGGACGAAGCGGGGCACAGCGTCACCGTGGCCGGCGTTCCGCCCGACTACTTCAGCGCGACGGGGCAGCTCTGGGGGAACCCCACGTACCGGTGGGCGCGGCACGCCGACGAGGGGTACGCTTGGTGGACGGCGCGGATGCGCCACCTGCTCGGGCTGTTCGACGCGGTCCGGCTCGACCACTTCCGCGGGCTCTCGGCGTACTGGGAGATCCCCGCCGGCGCACGGACCGCGGAGGCGGGGCGGTGGGTGCCGGGACCCGGGGCGGGGCTGCTCGACGCGTTGGCCCGAGCGCTGCCGGGCCTCCCGGTCATCGCCGAGGACCTGGGGACGATCGACGCGGAGGTCCGGGCGTTGATGGCGCGGTTCGCCCTTCCGGGCATGCGCGTGCTCCAGTTCGCGTTCGGGGAGAAGTTCCCGCGTTCGGAGCACCTCCCGGCGTTCCACCATCCCGACGTCGTGGTCTACACGGGGACGCACGACAACGACACGGTGCGCGGGTGGTTCGAGGAGGCGGCCGGCGGGCCGGTGGCGCGACGTCTCTTCGCGTATCTCGGGCGGCGGATCTCGGCCGCCGACGCGCCCGAGACGCTGATCCGCCTCGCGTACGGCTCGGTCGCCTCCTGGGCGGTGGTCCCGCTCCAGGACACGCTCGGGCTCGGGAGCCGGGCCCGACTGAACCGCCCGGGGCGGCCGGACGGCAACTGGCGGTGGCGGGCGACGGCGCGCGCGCTGTCGGGGGCGCACGCAGAGCGGCTCTGCGGGTGGACGGAGACGTACGCGCGGGGACGGGAGAGCGGCGCCGGGGGCGAAGGAGGCCGCGCGGCCCCGTAGGATCCGCGGCAGGGGGGCGGGGGGCTCGCGGAGGCCGGGCGGTGCGGCAGGAGGAGCTCGACTACGACCTGCCGCCGGAGCTCGTGGCCCAGGAGCCGGCACCCCGGCGGGAGAACGCGCGGTTGATGGGCCTGGACCGTGGCGGGGGGGGGTGCCTCCACCGGCGGATCGTCGACCTGCCGGCGCTGCTCCGGCCGGGGGATCTGCTGGTGCTGAACGACACCCGCGTGCTGGCGGCGCGGCTCCTCTGCCGGCGCCGCACGGGCGGGCGGGTGGAGGTGCTGCTCGTCGAGCCGGGCGACGCGGGCTGGTTGGCCCTGGCGCGGGCGGGGGGGCGGCTGGTGGAGGGCGAGCGACTGGCGGTAGTGGGTGGGGGAGCGGTGCGCCTCGGACGGGCGCTCGGCGGGGGCCGCTGGGTGGTGTCGGGGGAGGGGGCTGCGGTGGAGGCGCTGATGGAGCGTGCGGGGCGGATGCCGCTCCCGCCCTACATCCGGCGGGAGGACGACGACCCGCGGGCGGCGATGGACCGGGAGCGCTACCAGACCGTCTTCGCGCGCGCGGGCGCGCGGGCGCGCGTGCGCACGCGCGGGCGCGAGCACGCGGGGGCGCGCGGGGCGATCGCGGCGCCGACGGCGGGGCTCCACCTGACGGAGGACCTCCTCGAGCAGCTCGGGGCGGGGGGCGTGGTGATCCGCTTCCTGACCCTCCACGTGGGCCTCGGGACCTTCGAGCCGGTGCGGACGGAGCGCCTCGAGGACCACCCCATGCACGAGGAGGTCTACGAGATTCCCGCGGCGACGGCCGACGCGGTACGGGCTGCGCGGCGGGAGGGGCGCCGTGTGGTGGCCGTGGGGACGACGACCGTGCGGGCGCTGGAGGCCTCGGCCGTCGCATCGCCCGACGAGCTTCCGGTCCCCGGCCTGGCGCGGACCCGCCTCCTGATCCTGCCCGGATACCGGTTCCGCGTCGTGGACGCGCTGCTCACGAACTTCCACCTGCCCCGCTCGACGCTCCTCGCGCTCGTCGCGGCGTTCGCGGGGCGGGAGCGCGTCCTTGCGGCGTACGCGGAGGCCGTCCGGCGCCGGTACCGGTTCTACTCCTACGGCGACGCCATGCTGATCGGGTGAGAGGATGCGCGGGTGGCGGACGCAATCGCCCGCATCCGGGAGGCCGCGCGGCGACAGGCCTTCGACCTCGTCGGCGTGACGGGTGCCGACGTCTTGGCCCGTGACCTCGACCGTCTCGTCGCGTGGACCGCGGCGGGTCACCACGGGGACATGGGGTGGATGGCGCGGGACCCGCCTCAGCGGGCCGACCCCGAGACCGTGCTGCGCGGCGTCCGCTCCATGGTGACCGTCGCCGTTCCCCACTCCCGGGATCTGCCGCCCCGACCGGGGGGCGACCGCGCCATGGGACGGGTGGCGCGCTACGCCTGGGGGCTCGACTACCACGACGTCCTGCTCGCGCGTCTCCGGGCGCTCGCCGCCGACCTCCCCGCGGCGCTCGGTCGGCCGTGCCGGGCGAAGGCGGCCGTGGACCACTCGCCCATCCTCGATCGCGCGGTGGCCGTGCGGGCGGGGCTGGGGTTCTTCGGAAAGAACACATGTGTCCTGCTGCCGCGGCGGGGGTCCTACTACCTGCTGGGGGAACTGCTCGTGGACGTCGAGCTCCCGCCGACGCCGCCGGCGCGGGTGGAGGGATGCGGGACCTGCACCCGGTGCCTGCCTGCCTGCCCCACGGGGGCCATCGTGGCGCCGTTCGTGCTGGATGCACGGCGCTGCATCTCCTACTGGACGATCGAGCTGAGGGGCTCGATTCCTCGGGAGCAGCGGCCGTCGATGGGGGACTGGGTGTTCGGCTGCGACGTCTGCCAGGAGGTCTGCCCGTTCAACCGATTCGAGCCCGCGGCCCCCTGGCCCGAACTGGAGCCCGCGCGCGGCGTGGGGGCCTACCTGGATCTCGAGGAGGCCCTCGCCGTCACGGACGACGACGCGTTCCGGCACCGGTACGCGGGAACGCCGCTGCTCCGGCCGGGGCGCGGGGGGCTGCTGCGAAACGCCGCCGTCGCGGCACGAAACGCCGGGGCGGCCCGCTGCGTTCCCCGCCTTGCGCGCCTCGTCCGGGAGGACGTCGACCCCGTCGTCCGAGAGCATGCCCTCTGGGCGTTGCAGGGGCTCGACCCGGGGGCGGCCCGGGGCGCGGCGGAGGGGGCCGTGGCCGACGCGGCCCCCTCCGTCGCCGACGAGGCGCGCCGGATCCTGGACGGCGAGGCGTGACGGCGCCGCCTCCTGTCTCCGTGCTGCTTCCGGTGCGAGACGCCACGCCGTGGCTCGACGAGGCGCTGGCGTCGCTCGAGGGCCAGACATGTGGCGAATTCGAGGTACTCATCCAGGACGACGGCTCCGGAGACGACTCGGTGGACCGGGCCCGGGCCGTGGCGAGGCGGGATCCGCGGTTCCAGGTGGAAGCCGGGCCGCCTGGGGGGCTCGTCGCCGCGCTCCGTCGTGCGCGGGAGCGGGCGCAGGGCGCGCTGCTCGTGCGGATGGACGCCGACGACCTCGCCCGGCCTCGGCGGCTCGCCGCCCTCGTGGAGGCCGCGAGGGCCCACCCGGAGGCGGCGTTCTTCGCAAGCCGGATCCGCTACTTCCCGCGCGAAGGGCTGTCCGAGGGGATGCGCGCGTACGAGGCGTGGTTGAACGGCTGCCTCTCGCACGAGGCGATCGTACGCGACCGGTTCGTGGAGTGCCCCCTGCCGCATCCGGCCTGGGCGATCCGCGCCGCGGTCTACGACGCGCTGGGGGGGTACGCGGAGGGGGACGGGCCGGAGGACTACGACCTGTTCCTCCGGGCCGTCGAAGCGGGCGTGCGGTTTCACAAGGTGCCCGACGTCCTCCTGGACTGGCGGGAGCGGCCGACGCGAACCAGCCGGACGGATCCGCGCTACGGACGCGGAGCCTTCCGCCGCCTGAAACTCCGGTATCTCGTGCGCTGGATCGGGGAGCGGGACGCGGTGGTGGCGGGTGGAGGGAAGGGGGCGCGGCGCTGGGTCCGGGCGCTTTCGAAGGCGGGCGTCGGGGCGTCGGCGTGGGACGGGGAGGCTTCGCGCGCGCGCGCTTGCACGCGGTCGCACGCGCGAGCGCGCGAGGGCGCGCGCGAGGGCGGGCGCGTGGCGCTGGCGGTCGCCCGCGACCACGCGGACCGCGAGGCCCTCGTCCGGCGCCTCCAGGCCGCCGGCTGGGTGGAGCCGCTCGACCTGGCCCGCCTCGCGTGACCCTGGACGGAGGGAAATTCGAGGATTTCCGTGACCACCTGCCGGTCCCGCGCGGTGAGGGGTCGGGCGGGCGCCCTGATGCCGGCCCGCTGCCGCGGAGACCGCCATGCGCATCGAGACCGACCGCCGAAGCATCGAGTACGAGCCCGACGACGAAGGCATCGGGCTCGTACGGGATGGCTGCCGGACGCTGATCGACCAGGAGATCCAGTTGGCCCGGCACGTCACGCGGATCTGGCGCTCCTCCGCCTGGGTCGAGGAGCGCTGCGCCTCCCTGGAGGAGTTCGGGCGCCGGTGCAACCTCACGAGCCGCCGGACGCGGCTCTACAACCAACTCGGCAACGCCCTCGACGTCATGCCGCGGCTGGAGGAGGACATCCGCGGGGGGACGATGACCGTCGAGCACGCCGCGTGGATCGGTCGGCTCACGATCTTCCTCGGCAAGGAGGACCCGGAGAACGACTGGGTGAAGAAGGCCTCGGAGCTCACGGTCGAGCAGTTCGAACGCGCCATTCGCATGCGCGAAGCCGAACTCCGGCAACGGGACCCGATGCTGACGGAGATGCGCTTCTTCGTGAGCTCCGAGGTGCGGACGCGGGTGGATCGTTCCCGGGTCGTGGCGTCACGGAAGCGGCACGAGCCGCTCTCCGCGGAAGACGGCCTCGACGAGGTGGTGACGGACTACCTGGAGCGCTACGATCCCTTCAAGTCGAGCCTCGGAACGGGTACGCGTCGGGTGCCGCCCGGCGGATCCTCGCCCTACTCCCGCTACACCGCCGTGGAGGTGAAGCTACTCCTCTGGCACATCCACGGGGACATCTGCTGCGTTCCGGGCTGCACGCACCGCGTGTTCATCGACCGGGCGCACGTCAAGCCCAAGAGCGAGGGAGGCGACCAGGAGGCGGACAACCTCCTCCCGCTCTGCAAGCTCCACCACACCCTCTACGACGACAAGAAGATCATCCTCGTCGGCCTGACGGACCAGGGGCGGGCGATCTTCGAAACGGACAAGGGCGCGCTCCTGCACCCGGATGTCCCCGTTGCGGTGACCACCGGGGCGGGCTCGGGCACGGCCGAGGGCGCCCCGCCGGGGCGGGCGTCAGGACCCTAGTGTGCCGTGCCGGAAGTTCCCATCCGTGAGGCCGTGCGGCGCGCTGGCCGGGGGACGATCGGCCCCCTTCGTCTTCCTTGCGTCCGGTCGTACGCGGCGTCGTCCTCATGGGGTCGCCGCGCTCCCCATCCAGCGCGCCGATCGGAGGCGAACGGCCCGGAGGGACACCCTCGGGGGGTCCCAACGGGCGTCTTCCTTTGCACCCGAAGTTGCGACTCAGGACCCTAGCCTGCAGCATGCGCGAGGCGCACGACGTGACCGCCCGAAGTCGTGGACCGTCCAGGAGCTACGGGGCCCCGCGGGTCTCGTTCACCGTCAACAGGGTGTGCTGGTGCGTCGCTCGGGTTCGAAACCCAGGCGCGAGGAGGAAGCGATCCCTTGGGGTCGCCGACGACGAGCAACCGAGGCTCCGGGAGCGAGAGGCGGACGCCCGACTCGCAAGACGGGATCCCTCTCGCCCGCCGGATTCGCCTCCTTGGAGCCCTCCCGGCCCCGGACACGAGGGCCGCGCGATTCCAGCGCCCGTTCGTGAGTCATGCGGGCCAGGGCCTGGCCGGGAACGGGTCCGGGAGAGGACGACAGCCGTTCACGGGCGGGCGGTCAGGACGCGGACGGGCCGGATCACGCCGTGGGCGTAGCTCGCGATCGCGATCGCGCGATCCTGGAAGAGGACGCGCACGTCCGTGGGCCCCGGCTCGTCCAGCGCGCCGCCGACGTGCACCGTCTGGCCGGAGCGCAGCCGCTCCACCTCGTCGGGGGCCAACACGACGGCCGGCAGGTCGGCCAGCGCGTCGCCCACGGGCCGGAGGAGGTCGAAGAGCGCTCGCCGCTCGTCCGCCTCGCGGAGAGCGTCGAGCCCCACTGCCTCCTCCTCCGGGAAGGGGCCGAGGCGCGTTCGCCGGAGCCGCGAGACGTAGCCGTAGCACCCGAGTCGGCGACCGAGGTCGCGGGCGATCGCCCGGACGTAGGTGCCCTTCCCGCACACGAGCGCGAGCTCGGCCCGGCCTTCCGTCACGGGTCCCAGTAGCTCCAGGCGCTCCACGCGCACCGTTCGCGCCTCGAGCGCCACCCTCTCCCCGCGCCGCGCGAGATCGTAGGCCCGCTCGCCGCCGATCTTGATGGCGGCGAAGGTAGGCGGAACCTGCTGGAGTTCCCCGGTGAACTCGCCCAGGACGGCCTCCACCTCCTCCGTGCCGGGGCGCCGCGCGCTGGTCTGGACGGGACGGCCCTCGGCGTCGTCGGTGTCTCGCTCCTCCCCGAAGGAGACCGTGAAACGGTAGTGCTTGGAGGCGCTCATGAGGTAGGGGACGGTCTTCGTCGCCTCGCCCAGCGCGACCATGAGCACCCCTGTCGCAAGGGGGTCGAGCGTGCCGGCGTGCCCGGCCTTCTGGGGCTTGACGATCGCCTTGACCTCATCGACCGCGCGGGCGGAGGTCAGGCCCTCGGGCTTGTCGAGAACCAGCCATCCGTCGATGCGCCTGCCGCGGCGTCGCCTGCCCATCTGCCGACCTCCTCCACCCGGTGCCACGGGACGGCCTCGGCCGGCAGGGTCCCATGCCACCCGCCGGGCGCCTGCATCTGCCCGGACGTGACCCCAAGGCCCGCCGGGGTTGCGGTTGGACCTGCGAGCCCGCGTACCCTGGCCGCTGGCATGGCCGGTCCGGCACCCTCCACCCTCCCGTCCCGATCGACGTCCGCCCGTGGGGCCGGCGCGCGGAGCGTCTCGTGAGCGCGGCCGCCTCCCTCGCGGACCGCGTCCGCGGCGGCGCCGCCGACGCGATCGACGCGATCACGCGGCACGTGCTGCCGGTCCGGCCCGACAACGTCCTCCCCCGCCCCTGGGGCGGGAGGCGGCTCTTCGCGTGGAAGGGCTTGCAGGAACCCGTCGGGGACGAAGCCTACGGCGAGGTCTTCGAGGTCAGCGCCGACCGACGCGACGCCGAGTCCGCTGCGCATCCGAGCATCGTCGTCCTCCCCGACGGAAGCGAGATCCCCCTTCCCGACCTCCTCGACATCGCAGGTTCCGGCATCCTCGGCTCCGCGATCTTCGAGGAACACGGCCCGAATCTGCCGCTGCTCCCCAAGACGCTCGACATCCACGAGCTTCTCTCGCTCCAGGCCCATCCTCCCGGCAGCCCCGAGGCCTACTACGTGCTCGACGCCGATCCCGGCGCGACGCTCCGCATCGGCTTCGTGCGCGATCTCAAGCAGGAAACGCTGCGCGAGACCTTCGTGGCCGGTCGCGAGGCGCAGGAGTCGCTGCTCGAAGACCTGCGGGCGGAGGCGGACCTGCACGACCTCCAGCGAGCGCTCTCCGCCGCGCTGCTGGAAGCGGGGGGCCCGGACGGGTTGGTGGATCGGGTGCGTCCTCTGCTCGCCGACTCCGCCAGCGAGCCCGAGGCGAGGACCCTGCTCTCCTGCCTCGCCGGCGCGTGGCGCCAGACGCTCGACCTCCTCACCGAGGTCCCCGCCGAACCCGGGACGATGATCTTGAACGCCACGCCATCCGTGGAGGGCAGCCCCCGCTCGGCGGAAGTGCACGCGCTGGGCAATCCCGAGAAGCGCGCGGTCCTTTTGTTCGAGGTTCGGCGTCCGGCGCCGACCTACCGCGCGTGGGACCACGTCCGCTTCCCGCTCCGCGACATCGAGATCGACAAGGCGCTCGCCTCGATGAGCCTCGGTGCCCGCACCGCGGAGTCGTTCGTGGCCCCGCCCCGCCCGATCCCGGGGCGCCCGGGCGCGTTCCGCTCCGCCGTCTGCGAGGCCTTCGTCGTCGAGCACCTGCGTCCATCCGGCTCCGAACCGGTGTCCTTGCCTCCCGACCCGTCCGTCCGGACCCTCCACGTGGTCCGGGGGACCGCGGTCGTCCACGACCACGAAGGACGGGAGTGCCTCCGCCTGGAGCGCGGCCGAAGCGCCGTGATCCCCGCCGGCGCGGACGCGCTCGGCATCGCCGGCGCCGGGAGCGGCACGGAGGCGCTCTGCGTGACCCTGCCGCCGCGGGACGGCGCATGAGCCGGGAGGGCACGCCCTCGCCGGCCTTCGAGGGACGGTCGGCCAACCTGGAGGACCTGCGGAGGATCGTGGCCGCGTCGGAGGGCCCCGGGGAGGTCCTCGCCATCGTGAACGGGGGGGACGGAGCGCTGGTCCGGGAAGAGCTCGAAGCCCTCGCCCCCGTCCTCTTCCGCCGGGACGGCGCGACGGGCATCCGGACCCACGAGGAGACCACCCGCCGCGGCCAGCTCCTCGGGCTCCTGGACGCCCTTCGCGCGCGCCCGCGCGCGCGCCTGCCCGCGCGCGTTCGCGCGCGCGCGAGCGCGCGGGGTCGGGGTGAGGGCGTCGCCCTCGGGTTGATGATGCCCGGCCGGGGCACCCGCCTCTCGCCCCTCACCCAGCGGCTGTTCGGGATCAAGCCGCTCCTCCCGACGCTGATCCGCCCGGCCGAGGGTGCCCCCTTCCTCCACGGCGCCGCCGCCTCGCTCTGGACCTGGACGCTCGTCGTCCACCACCTCGAGCGCCTCGGCTTCGAGGGCGTCGCCTGGAAGTGGGGCGACGAGCCCCAGGTCCCCGCGCGGGCGTTGGCCCGTCTCGACCGGGACCTCTCCGACGTCGACGCGGTCCGCTTCGGCGCCGAGACGACCGTCACCGAGGACCTCGCCCGGAGCAAGGAGTGGCTCCTCGCCGACCCCGCCTCCGGTCGCCTGCTCCGGCAGGTCCGGCGCCGCCCCCGCGCCGACCTCCTCCGCGCCTTCGGCATCGACGACCCGCGTCGCGAGGCGCGCGCCCTCGTCCACGTGGGGAGCCCCGCCTTTTCCACGGCCTTCCTCGACGCGGCCGAGGAGGCCTTCGGCGACGCCGCCGGCTGGATCGATGTGGACGGCTACCTCTTCGAGGCCCTGACCCTGGACGACCGCTCCTGGGAGGAGGAGACCGAACGCGACGCGGGCTTGCGGGCCCTCCTCGCAGACCACCCGGACTTCCCCGAACGCGTACGGGCGCTCGCCGCCGGCGTCGAGGCCCGGCGCGGCCGCCCGCCGGTCGTGGCGGTCGTGGACGTGGGCGAAGGCCTGTACTGGGGCGACGTGGGGCAGCTTGCCGCCGCGCGGCGAAGCCTCCTCGAGGTGACCCGGCCGGGCGAGGAGGGCGCGTTCGCCCGCCGTCTGGCCGGCCTCGACGCCGTCCAGCCCGACGCCCACGGCAATCTCGTCGCGGGCGAGAGCCGCGTCCCCGGCGACGGCAGCGTTTGCGACAGCGTCATCCTCGACAGCGTCGTCGAGGGTCCGGCCCTCGTCCGCGGCGCGGTGATCGTCCGCTCCGAGATCGGCCGGGCCCGCGTCGGCCCCGGGAGCGTCGTCCTCGAGTCCACGGTCGGACGCCTCGACGCCGCCCCCCGCGCCTTCGCGTTCCGCGCGGTCGCCGCCGACGCCTCGGTGCCCGAGGACGGCGTGCTGACGCACATCCCTGCCGACCCCGCCGAGCCGGCCCGTGGGCTCGAGAGCTGGCGCGCCGACGCCCGCGAGGACATCGGGCGCGCCGCCCTCCAGGAGAGGCCAGCGTTCGGCAATCCCGCCTCGTTCGCCGCGAAGTTCGCGCAGATGCGCTGCCGCGACGTCCGGCCCGCCGTCGTCGAGGAGGCCATCAACCAGCAGTTCCGCCGCCCGATCCGGGAGGCCCTGGGCCGCTCGTAGATTGGACCCCATGCGACGGATCCTCCCCCCCGCCCGTCTCGCGGCCCTTCTCCTCGTGGCCGCCTGTCCGCTCCTCGCCCTCGCGGGCGACGACGAGCCTCAGGAGCAGCCCGTGTCCCCCGCCCCCGCCACCACCGACGACGCCACGCCTGCTGCCGAGAAGCCCCGCTTCGAGCTCGCCACCTTCGGGGGCGGCTGCTTCTGGTGTACGGAGGCGATCTACGAGCGGATCGCCGGCGTCGAGTCCGTCGTCTCCGGCTACTCCGGCGGCACGGTGCCCAACCCCACGTACAAGCAGGTCTGCACCGGGACGACGGGCCACGCCGAGTGCATCCACATCCGCTTCGACCCGAAGAAGGTCGGTTACCTGAAGCTCCTCCAGGTCTTCTTCGCGACCCACGATCCGACCACGAAGAACCGGCAGGGCGCCGACGTGGGTACGCAGTACCGCTCCGTGATCTTCTGGCACGACGAGAAGCAGCGCGACATCGCGAAGAAGCTCGTGAAGGCCCTGGACGCCTCCGAGGCCTACCCCGCCCCGATCGTCACGGAGATCGCGAAGTTCACGGCCTTCTACCCCGCCGAGGACTCCCACCAGGGCTACTTCGACCAGAACCCCCGGCAGGGCTACTGCCGCGTGGTGATCCAACCGAAGGTCGAGAAGTTCGAGAAGGTCTTCGCCGCGATCCTGAAGGAGAAGCCCGCGAAGGACGGCGACGCGGCCCCGGCGGGGGAGCCGGAGCCGGCTCCCGCCGAGCCCGCCTCCGACGAGGCGAAGGACGGCGACTAGCAACCGAGGCACCGGGCGCGAGAGGCGGGCCAGGGCCGCGCGATTCAACGTCCGTTCGTGGGTCGTACGGGCTAGCCGGCGCCGCCGTCCCGTCGGGCGAGGCAACGCCCGATCCGCGCGAGCACGCGTTCCCGCCCGAGGATGGCCAGCGTCTCGCCGATCCCGGGACTCACCGCCGTGCCGCTCACGGCGACGCGGAGCGGCTGGGCGACCTTGCCCATGCCGAGCCCCGTCTCCCCGGCGTACGCTTGGATCCGTGCGTCGATCGCGCCCGGCGAGAAGTCGTCCTGGCCGGCCAGCCGGTCCCGGAGCGCTTCCAGGACGCGATAGCCCTGGCCGTCGCCCTTCTCGAGCCACTTTGCCACGGCCTTCTCGTCGTAACGAATCGCCTCGTCGTCCGCGAGGAAGAAGCGGGCGAGGCGGCACGGCTCCGCAAGCGTTCGGCTCCGCGGCTGGTACGCGGCGGCGAGCGCGGCAAAGGCGTCGTCGTCCAGCCGCTCCAGGTAGGCCGGGGCGTAGCGCTCGCAGTGGTCGCGCCAGCGCCCTCGGAACGCGTCCGGGTCCATCGCCGCGAGGTCGTCGCCGTTGAAGCGGAACAGCTTGTCGCGATCGAACTTCGAGTTCGCCCGACCGACGCGGTCGAAGCCGAACCTCCGGACGAGGAAGGGCCGGTCGAAGCGCTCCCGGTTCTCCCCCGGACTCCAACCGAGGAGCGAGAGGTAGTTCGCCAGCGTCTCGGGCAGGTAGCCGCTCCGGCGAAAGTCCGCCACCTCGATCTCGGGGAGATCGACGTGCAGGGCGTCGGCGATCGCCTGCGCGAGCGCCACGTCGTCGCTCTCCTTCGCGAGGAAGGCCGCGATGGCCGCTTCGTCCTCCCGTCCAGTCCGGCGGGCCAGCGCGGAAGGGTCGATCGCCGCCGCGATGGCGGCCTTCCGCGCCGTCTTCGCCTTGTCCCGCTTCGACATCTTCGATCCATCGGGATTCAGGATCGTGGGCATGTGCGCGTAGACCGGCCGCGGGTGGCCCAGGGCGGCCTGCAGGGCCACGTGTTTCGCCGTGTTGTAGAGATGCTCCTGGCCGCGGAGGACGTGTGTCACGCCCATCGCGGCGTCGTCCACCACGACGGCGAGGTGGTAGGTGGGGTATCCGTCCGACTTGAGGACCACGAAATCCTCCAGCTCGCGGCCCGCGATGTCGATCCGCCCGTAGACCTCGTCGTCGAAGGCCACGTCCTCGCCCATGCGGAACCGGACGGCGCCCTCCTCTTCGTAGGCGCGGCCAGCGGCGAGGAGGCGGTTCACCGCCTCGTGGTAGAGGTCGAGCCGCTGGCTCTGGAAGTAGGGGCCGTTCGCGCCTTGCTGCCCGTCGGGGGCATACGGGTCGTCGGCGTCCGGCCGCGGGCCCTCGTCCCAGTCGATCCCGATCCACGCCAGGTCCCGCAGCATGCCGCACGTGCTCGCGCTCGAAGAGCGGGCGCGGTCGGTGTCCTCCATTCGGAGGATGAACCGGCCGCCCCGGCCGCGGGCGAAGGCCCAGGCGAACAGGGCCGTGCGCGCACCGCCCACGTGGAGGGCACCGGTGGGGCTGGGGGCGAAACGGGTCACGACAGGCGGGGTCATGGCGGGACTCCTGCGGGCGTCGAGGCGGGGTAGGCGGGCGAAGCCGTCATCGTGGCAGCGGGGACGGGACGCGGCAAGTGACCACGCCGGGCGAGCGCTCCTACAATCTTCCGCCATGCCCAACGAGAAGAACCCCACCGACGCGGCCCCCACCGAGCGCGGACCGGAGGCGAAAGCCGACTTCCTCCGGCAGGCCGTCGCGGACGACCTCGCCGCCGGCCGGTTCCAGCCGCCCGTCGTGACGCGCTTCCCGCCGGAGCCCAACGGCTACCTTCACATCGGCCACGCGAAGGCGATCTGCATCGACTTCGGTATCGCCGCCGACTTCGGCGGCCGTACGAACCTCCGGTTCGATGACACGAATCCCGTGAAGGAGGAGCAGGAGTACGTCGACGCCATCCGCGAGGACATCCGGTGGCTGGGCTTCGAGTGGGGCCAGCACGAGTACTACGCGTCGGACTACTTCCCTCGCCTCTACGAGTGGGCGTGCGAGCTGATCCGCCGCGGCTTGGCCTACGTGGACGACCAGTCGGCCGAAGAGATCCGCGAGAATCGCGGGACGCCGACGTCTCCCGGGCGCCCGTCCCCCTTCCGCGAGCGGTCCGCGGAGGAGAGCCTCGCGCTCTTCGAGCGGATGAAGGCGGGGGAGTTCCCCGACGGGTCGCGTGTGCTCCGGGCGAGGATCGACATGGCCGCGGCGAACCTGAACCTGCGCGATCCGGTCATGTACCGCATCCTCCACGCGCACCACCACCGAACCGGCGACGACTGGTGCATCTATCCCCTCTACGACTGGGCTCACGGCCAGAGCGATTCGCTCGAGAAGGTCACGCACTCGCTCTGCGACACCGGGTTCGAGAACCACCGCCCCCTCTACGACTGGTTCCTCGAGAAGCTCGGGGCGTTCCCGTCACGGCAGATCGAGTTCGCCCGCGGGAACATCACGTACACCATCACCTCGAAGCGGAAGCTCAAGCGCCTGGTGGACGAGGGGCACGTCCAGGGCTGGGACGACCCCCGGATGCCCACTCTGCGGGGGCTCCGGCGCCGCGGCTACACGCCCGCCTCGATTCGGACGTTCTGGGAGAAGGTCGGCGTCGCGAAGCGCGAGACGAACATCGACGTCTCGCTCCTCGAACACTGCATCCGCGACGAGCTGAACCGGACGGCAACGCGCGTCATGGCCGTGCTACGGCCGCTCAAGCTCGTCATCACGAACTGGCCGGAGGGGAAGGTCGAAGAGCTGGAGGCGGTCAACAACCCCGAGGACGCGAGCGCGGGGACGCGCCGCGTGCCGTTCGGGCGCGAGCTCTACGTCGAACGGGACGACTTCATGGAGGATCCGCCCCGGAAGTTCTTCCGCCTCGCCCCGGGGCGCGAGGTGCGCCTGCGCTACGGCTACTTCGTCCGCTGCGAGGAGGCTGTGAAGGACGACGAGGGCCGCGTCGTGGAGCTGAGGTGCACCTACGATCCCGAGACGGCGGGCGGTCACGCGCCGGACGGGCGGAAGGTCAAGGCGACGCTCCACTGGGTCACGGCCGCCCACGCGCTCGACGCCGAGGTGCGTCTCTACGACCGCCTGTTCCTGAAGGACGATCCCGACGACGCCCCGGAGGGCGAGGACTTCCGCGCGAACCTGAACCCGGCCTCCCTGGAGGTGATCGAGGAGGCGAAGGTGGAGCCCTCGCTCGCGGGCGCGCGTTTTGGCGCGCGCTACCAGTTCGAGCGCCTGGGCTACTTCTGCGTGGACGCCGCCTCGGGCGCGGGTGGCCGGCCGGTCTTCAACCGCACGGTCACGCTGCGCGACACCTGGGCACGGATCTCGGCCGCGGCGAAGTAGCCGCGGGGGAGCCTCGCCGCGGGGTCTGGACTCGTCTCGGCCCGCTCAGTGATGGAAGAGGCGGAGGTGGGTGTGCACCATGGCGATGCCGTACTCGCGGCATGCCCGCGTCACCTCCTCGTCGCGGGTGCTTCCGCCGGGCTGGGCGATGAAGCGCACCCCGTGCTTGGAGGCGTGATCGATGTTGTCCCGGAACGGGATGAACCCGTCGGAGGCGAGGGCCACGCCGTCGAGCGCTGCGATCCAGCTCCGGCGCTCTTCGTCCGTGAGGGGTTCGGCCGGTCGCTCCAGCGCCTCGGCCAGGAGGGCCTGTTCCTCCCGCGTCAGGTCGCCTTCGATGTAGCGGATCCGCCAGTTGATGCGCTGCTGGCGCTTGACGTCGTCCTTGAAGGCGAGGCCCAGCACCTTGGGGTGGCGTCCGAGATGCCAGGTGTCGGCCTTCGCGCCCGCGAGCTTCGTGCAATCCACGCGTGACTGCTGCCCGGCGCCGATGCCGATCATCTGGCCGTCGAGCGCGTATCCCACCGAGTTGGACTGCGTGTACTTGATCGCGATGAGGCCGAGGAGGAGGTCCCGCTCCGCCTCGGGCGAGAGCGTGCCGCTGACGACATCCTCCAGGTGTTTCGCCGTGACGCGCTCGTTGTTACGGGTCTGGAGCAGGCGCATGCCGAAGACCTCGCGCGCCTCCTCGGCGGGCGCCTCGAAGTCCGGGTCGGCGCGGAGCACGATGAACGCCCCCTTCTTCTTCGCCTCGAGGATCTCCAGGGCCTTGCGTTCGTAGCCGGGGGCGACGATGCCGTCGCTGATGACGCCCTTGAGGAACAGGGCCGTCGCCTCGTCGACCACGTCGCTGAGCGCCACGAAGTCGCCGAAGGAGCTCTTCGGATCCGCCCCGCGCGCGCGGACGTATGCCGTGGCGGCGGGCGTGAGCTCGCGCCCCTCGACCTCGTAGGCGCGTGCCAGGTCCTCGGGAAGGTCCACCGCCACGGCGGCCCCGGCGGGCGAGACGTGCTTGAAGGAGGCCGCCGCGGGCAGGCCGAGCGCGGCTCGCGCTTCCCGCACGAGTTGCCAGGCGTTGAGCGCGTCCAGGAGATTGATGTAGGAGGGCCTTCCGCCCAGGAGCTCGACCGGGCTCGTGCCCGGGGTGAGGGGCTCCACGCTGGCGTCGGTCTGATGGGGGTTCGCGCCGTACTTGAGCTTCATGGGGGGAGGATGGTACGGCGTAGGGCCCGCGTCAACGCCCGAGGCGTGCGCCCCCCCGGCGATCCGGTCTCATCGGTGCGGGGTCACGACCGGGGGGACGGCCTTCTTGAGGAACAGCAGCCCGAAGGCCGTGTCGTCGAGGCCCCCGTTCCAGCCGCCGTCCTCGCGCTGCGTCTCCAGCAGCCAGATCGCCCCTTCGAAGTACCAGTCGCGGCCGTCGATCAGGGCGATGCGGTTCAGCTCCAACGCGCGCTCCATGCTGAACAGGTAGTAGGCGCGTTGCCCCAGGGCGAAGGGGCTGCCGGGGATCTCGCGCACCGTGAAGTGCGTGGCGAGCCACGCCATGCCCCCGCGGATCGCCTTGTCGGTGAGCGCGCCGACGCCGCCCCTCAGCCCTCGTCCCCGGCGGGCCGCGGAGTCGGCGATCGTGAGGCTCGACACGCCGGCGGCGGTCATGCTCCCGCTCAGGTACCGCGACCCGACGTAGCCCCAACCCGTGGGGTGGACACGCGGGCCGCGGGCGACCGTGCGCGTGGCCTCGGCGTATCCGTCCCGCATCCGCTGGGCCTCGGCCTCGCGCAGCGCCTCGAGCTCGACGTGGGTGAGCAGGTTCACGCGGACGAGGGGACCATCCACATCCAAGGCGTCGTCGAGCCAGTGGGTGGCCGCCGCTTCCCAGACGAAGGGCGGGATGCGGACGCCGCAGAGGTAGGCACTGTAGAGCCCGAGCAGCGCGTATTGGGTGTTCGAGTTGTCGTAGTCCGCGGACGCGAGGTAGCGCCACCGGAGCGTGGAAGCGGAATCGACGCGCGTGTCGTGGGCGTCGAGCAACGCCCGCGTCCAACGCTCCACGGCGGCCCGGTCGAGCGCGTCGAGCTGCCGGATCTCGGGCTCCGCGGAGGGATCGCTCATCAGCCGCTCGCGTTCGCCGTGGGGGGCGTTCTTCGCCTCGAGCGCCATGATCGCGCACGCCAGGGAGTAGGTCGTGTGGATGTCCCGGCCGCGGAGCTCGTTCAAGGCGCGCCGGATGGCGCGGTCGCCGTCGAACTCCTCGGACTTGAGTACCGCGAGCAGCGCCAACGCGAGGTACCCACTCGCCTGCGACCGCTCGGCAAACGCTCCGGAGGGCCGTCCCACGAGCGTGCCCGGTGCGAAGGTCGCCTGCGCGAGCTCGTCGCGGAGGTAGCGCGCGCTCTTGCGGATCGCCTCCGCTACCCGCAGGCGGAACCGTCCGTCGCCCGGAGCGAGCACCTCCCGGAGCGCCCACCGCTCGCGGACGTGCCCGTCGGTTGCGGGCCCGGGAGCCTCCGTCGTGCCGGTCTGCTCGATCTGGAACGTGAAGGTGCTCTCGAAGGAGGGCACGCGGGCGGTCGTCCCGCCGGGATCGAGCGCCACGCGCCGGGTCATGCGGATCCGTCCGGTGAGGTGCGGCCCCTTCCCCGCGTCCTCGGCCGGCGTGATCCGGGCGAGAACCGGCTGGACGCCGCCCGCCGTCCGGGCCCCGTAGACGGCCACGATGCGGTGGGGGCCCAGGCCGACCAGGTCCTCGACCTCGACCTCCTGCGGCCCGCCTCCGCGCGCCCGCCTCAGGTCCGCGGCGATCCAGAGCGGGAGGTCCCGGAGGTCGTGGAGGGGCCACGCCGGGCGGGTCCCGTCGGCGCGCAGCTCCGCGGCGAAGAGCACGGCGGGGTTGAGGGGGCCGCGGCAGCCGGGGGTGCGGCCGTCCGGGTTCCCGTCCCAGGCGCGGTCGTAGACGGCCGCGCCGTTCGCCGGCAGGCGCCAGGCGAGGGGAGCATCGGCGGCGTCGGCGACGGCGGGGCTCCCGGCGCCGAGGGCCAGCACCAGGAGGCCGAGGGAGAGGAGGGGCCATCGCCGTCGCACGCGCGCCACCCCAGCAAATCCCCCTCCCCCTCGCAAGGGCTCGTCGGGGGGATGCCCGTGGAGGGGGACGCGCGAGGCCTCCCGGCGGCGGAACGCGGGGGTGCCCGACGCCGGTCCCGCGAGGGGCGCGGGCCGCGGAGGGGGCGCGTCCTCCGTCTCCCTCATGCGTCGTCGGAACGCGACGAAACCGGGGGAGGCGACGAACAGGCCGCGAACGTCCGCGACGCTCCCCCCGGTTGGGCACCGTCGCCCCCCGGGGGCCCCAACGGGCGTGGAACACGCCGATCCCCCCCGACCCCGTTCCCTGGTCACAATCGCCTCGTGATCCACGACTTCGTCGCGCGCACCTGGATCCGGATGCTCGACCTCCGTCCCCACCCGGAGGGGGGGTGGTTCCGCGAGACGTGGCGCGCCGAGGAGTCCGTGGATGCCGACGGGCTCCCCGCTCGCTACGGCGGGGGGCGCTCGCACGGCACCGCGATCTACTACCTCCTCGCGGAGGGCGCCTTCAGCGCGATCCACCGGATCCGAAGCCCCGAGGTGTGGCACCACTACGCCGGCGATCCCGTGGAGATGATCCAGCTGTCGAACGACGGGAGCGCCGTGCGCCTCCTGCTCGGCCCGGACGTCGCGCACGGCGAACTGCCGCAGATCGTGGTGCCGCGCGGGACCTGGCAGGGGGCCCGCATCGTGCCGTTGGGCCGCCGCTCCTTGCTCGGTTGCTCGGTGGCGCCCGGCTTCGAGTTCGAGGACTTCGAGCTCGGCGTCCGGGAAGACCTCGTGGCGAGGTGGCCCGACCTCGAGAGCGAGATCGTGGCGCTCACCCGGCCCACCGCGGACCGCACGGCCTGAGCGGCATCGCGCCGTGCGCTCCCCTCGGCTCACGCCGCGTTGGCGATTTCGACGAGCTCCAGGTCGAAGACGAGCGTCGCGCCGGCGAGCGGGTGGTTTGCGTCGATCTTCGCCTTCTCGTCATCGAGCTCTCGGACCCAGACGACGAAGGTCTGCTCGCCGCCGCGCGCCTCGAGCCGGTCGCCCACCTTCGCGCCGTCCGGCAACCGCTCGACCGGCACCTCCGAGACGAGTCCGTCGTCGTGCGTTCCGTATCCCTCGGCGGGCGGGATCGTCACGGTCTTCTTCTGCCCGGCCTCCATCCCGATCACCGCCTTGCTCACGCCCGGGATCACCTCCGGACCGCCCGCGGTGAACTCCAGCGGGGCCTTGCCATCGGAGGAATCGAAGACGGTCCCGTCCTCGTGGCGACCGGTGTAGTGGACTTTCACGCGGTCGCCCTGCTTCACGTTGCTCACAGCCAAGCCTTTCCGGGGCCGCCTCCGAGCACGCTGTTCGTCCTCTGGTGGCACACCACGCGGACGAAGCCGATCCCCTGCGATGGTTCGTTCGAAGGCCATCCTGACAGCCCCTCAGGGCCTGGCAAGGCCAGTCGGCGGGAAGGGGCGCGTGCTATCCTCCGTCGGTCGGCGCCCCGACGTCGCGGCGCCCGCCGGGAGGGGATCATGCCGCGTGTCTTCCCACCGGCGGTTCGCCGGCCGTCGTCGTTCGCGTTCCTCCTCGGGCTGCTCCTCGCCGCCTCGGCCCTCCCCGCCCCCGCGCGCTCCGCCGACGAGAGGCGCTCCTTCCCCGTCGTGGACACCGCCCAGGTCTTCGCCTACGACGCGGCGCGGGCCATCGCCGACCCCGTCCCCGGGGCGGCCTTCTTCGGGCAGGACGCGCAGTACGTCGGGGCGGAGCCCCACTACGAGCTCCGCGGGACCGACGTGGCCTACGACACCGTCTCGGGTCTGTCGTGGACGCGGGATCCCGGCGAGAAGCGCGCGTTCGCCGAAGCCGTGGCCGGCGCGGCGAAGTGCCGTGCGGGCGGGCATCGCGACTGGCGGCTCCCGACGATCAAGGAACTCTACTCGCTGATCCGCTTCGACGGCACGGACCCCGATCCACGCGCCGGGACCACCGAGGCGCTGCGTCCCTTCATCGACCGCGATGTCTTCGCGTTCCGGTACGGCGACCCGGCCCGGGGCGAGCGCGTCATCGACGCGCAGTACGCGTCGAGCACGAAGTACGTCTCCACGACGATGGCAGGCGACGACACCGTGTTCGGCGTGAACTTCGCCGACGGCCGCATCAAGGGATACGGTCTCCGCGACCCGCGGGGCCGCGGCGAGAAGCGGTTCTTCATCCTCTACGTGCGCGGGAACCGCCGGTACGGCACGAACGACTTCCACGACCTCGGCGACGGGACGATCGAGGACCGCGCCACGGGGCTCGTCTGGACGAAGGCGGACAGCGGGGGGTTGCACGCCGGGCCGCAGCGCGACGGCCGCCTACTGTGGGAGGAGGCCCTGGCTTGGGCCGAGGATCTCGAGCTCGCCGGCCACGACGACTGGCGGCTTCCGAACGCGAAGGAACTGCAGAGCGTCGTGGACTACATGCGGAGTCCCGATACGACGCACTCCGCGGCGATCGACCCTCACTTCGACACGTCGTCGATCGAGAACGAGGGCGGGCAGGCGGACTACCCCTGTTTCTGGACCTCCACGACGCACGCGACCCCGTTCGGCGGCGAGACGGCGGCGTACGTGGCGTTCGGCCGCGCGCTCGGCTGGATGCCGGACCGGCGAGGCGGCGTGCGGCTCCTCGACGTCCACGGCGCCGGTTCGCAGCGAAGCGACCCGAAGCAGGGGGATGCCGGCGCGTTTCCGCGCGGCCGGGGCCCCCAGGGCGACGTCATCCGCATCCGCAACTTCGCGCGGGCGGTCCGGGGCGGCGGGGTGCGGCTGAGGAAGGCGGGACGGCAGCCGACCCCGGCGGCGCGGGCGCCGGGCGGGCGCAAAGGGCCGCCTCCCGGCGGGGCGTGGGTCCGCCGGCTCGATCGCGACGGCGACGGCCGGGTGTCCCGCGCCGAATTCGACGGTCCTCCGGAGCAGTTCGACGCCTTCGACCTCGACGGCGACGGATTCATCGGCGCCGACGAGGCGCCGCGGGGTCCGCCGCCGGGCGGCCGCCGGCCGCCTCGCTGACGCGCCGTCCCCCGTCGCGGAAACGCCGTCGCGCGATTCGCGCCTCTCCTCGTGGCGGCGGGCGCGGCCCGCCGCTCTCCGGCTCGCGGGCCACCGGGTCGGGGATTCCCCGACCACGGGGACGGATCCCTCGCGCGTTCCGTGCCCTCGACCGTTCCTCCGCGATCGCCGCCCCCGATCCCGGCGCCGTTCCCCGTATCCTCTTCCGTCGGCTCGGAGCGGACGGCGCAGGAGCGAAACGGCGGATCCATGCGAGAGGGACAGCGGCAGCCCACCGCCGGCGAGCCGACTGCCAACCGGACTCCTTTCCGGCCGTTCTCCCGACCGGCCGCCATCGTGGGCCTGGGGGCCGCGGAAGGCGGCCTCGCCGCCGTGACGCGGTTGCTCGCCGACGTACCCCGGGGCTCTGGGCTCGCCTTCGTCCTCGTGGGGCCCGCCCGCGGCGTGCCCCACTCGTCCGCAGCGCAAGCGCTGGAAGGGCGGGTTGCGTTGCGCGTTCGCGAAGCCACGCAGGGCATGCGCGTCGAGCCGGACACGCTTTACCTGGCACCCGCGCAGGGGCCGCTGGGCATCCACGCCGGCGCTTTCCAGGCGCGTCGCGATCCCGTCCCGATTCGGCCGGAGCGACCGATCGACGGCTTTCTCCGCTCCCTCGCCCGCGACCAGCGCGGGAACGCCGTGGCCGTCATCCTCTCGGGGAGCGGCGGGGACGGCGGAAGGGGCATCCGCGAGATCAAGGAGCGCGGCGGGATGGTGATGGTGCAGCATCCCGAGGACGCGGAACGGGACGCGATGCCGCTGGCCGCCATCGAGACGGGACAGGCGGACCACGTGCTCCCGGCGGGCAAGCTCTCCGGTGCCCTCCTGCGGTACGTGGACCACAACTGCCTGTTCGACGACCGCACGAGCGAAACCGACGACTACGGACGACAGATCGAGGAGGTCCGGCACCTGTTGTCGCTCCACACCGACCACGATTTCACCCAGTACAAGCCTTCGACCCTCCTTCGCCGCATCCATCGTCGCATGGGGATCGTGGGCGTGGACGACCTCGACGAGTACGTCCACCTGCTGAAGGACCGGCCCGGCGAAATGGACGCCTTCGTCGAGGACCTGCTGATCTGTGTCACCTCGTTCTTCCGAGACCGCGAATCGTGGAACGCCCTGCAGCGCGAGGTGCTGGCTCCCCTCGTGGAGGGGCGATCGGCCGAGAACCCGATGCGCGTGTGGGTCCCGGCCTGCGCGACCGGCGAGGAGGCGTACACCCTATCCATGCTGCTCGCCGAACTCCTGGGGGAACGCCGGGAGTTGCGCGCGCAGATCTTCGCCTCGGACATCAACAACCACGCCCTGAAGATCGCGCGGACCGGTGTCTACCCGAAGGCGATCGAGGACGATGTCGCGCCGGAGCGCCTCTGGAAATTCTTCGTCCGCGAGAACGACACCTACCGGGTGACGAAGGCGATCCGCGAGACGGTGGTCTTCGCGGCCCACGACCTGACGCGCGACCCGGCGTTCCTTCACCTCGACCTCGTCAGTTGCCGGAACCTCTTCATCTACCTCGAGCCCGGTGCGACGGAACGCATCCTGCGCAGGGTCCACCATGCCCTGGTCCCCGGCGGCTTCCTCTTCCTGGGCAGGGCGGAGACGGCCTCGCGACTCGAGGGGGGCTTCGAAGCCGTGGACGCGCGAGCCCGGATCTACCGCCGCGTCGGGGGAGCGTTGCTCGGCGCGCGGACTCTGCCGTCCTTCCGCGCCCACGGCCTGTCGTTCCCCATCCGAGCCTCGCTCCGCCCGCCCGGGCGCTCCCTGCCCGAGATCGCCGCCGAGCTCCACTGGAAGTCGACGTCGGCGGTGGTCCTCCTGCTCAACGACAAGCACCAGGTCGTCTACGCGGGCGGCGACACGGAGCGCTTCCTGCACGTCCCCGCCGGGGAGCAGCGCTACACCGTGTACGACGTGTTGCGTCCGGGGCTGCCGTTCAAGCTCCGGGGGGCGATCCAGCGCCTGGCGGAGGAGCCCGTGGTCCGGTTCGGGGGGGTGATCGTCCAGCGGCCCGACGGATCCGCGTTCGGCGCCTCGGGCCTCGTCCGCAAGGCCGACTCCGAGGAGACGGAGACCGGGAGGATCTACGTCGAGCTCGAAATGGAGCGGCGCGTCCCGGTGATCACCGCGCCGCCGGTGCCGGGCGGCTCCGACCAGGACGACATCGTCCGGACCCTCGAACACGATCTTCTCGAGACGCGAGAGGCGCTCAGCGCCACCATTCGGCAACTCGAGCTCACGAACGAGGAACTCCGCGCCTCCCACGAGGAGGCCATGTCCGTGAACGAGGAGCTCCAGTCGGGGACGGAGGAGCTGGAAGCCTCGCAGGAGGAGTTGCGGAGCCTCAACGACGAGCTGACGACGCTCAACGCCCGGTTGGAAGACAAGCTCCGGGAGTTGGAGGCCGCGAACAACGATCTCGACAACCTGATCTCCAGCACGAAGATCGCCGTCGTCTTCCTGGACACGGACTTCCGGGTGCGGAACTTCACGCCGGAGGCCGTCGACCTCTTCCCCCTCCTCCGTTCCGACATCGGGCGGCCCATCAGCGACCTCGACCATCGTGCCTTGGACTCCGATCTGCTCGCCGATGCCAGGGAAGTGCTCAAGACGCTGGCGCCCGTCCAGCGGGAGGTCCGGAGCCGGGATCGTCGGGCGTTCGTCAGGCGCCTGCTTCCCTATCGGACCCAGGACAACCGCATCGAGGGGGTGGTCGCCACCTTCCAGGACGTCACGGAGCTGAAGCGCGTCGAGTCGGAACTGGTCGCTCAGCGGGAGAGCCTGGAACTGGTGACGGACGCCATGCCCGCCCTCATCGCCTACGTGGACCACAGCGAGACCTACCGCTTCGTCAACGGTCGCTACGAGCAGTGGTTCGGGATCCCGCGGGAGGAGGTGGTTGGAAAGACCACCCGGGAGGTCCTGGGCGAGAGGGCTCACGAGCAGATGCGCCATGCCATCAGCGAGGCGCTGGCGGGCGAGAGGGTCACCTGGGAGGGGGATCTCGCCCACCGCTCCGGCCCTCCCCGGAGCGTGCGGATGGAACTCGTGCCGCGGGTGTCCACCGCAGAGGGCTTGCGTGGCTACTACGCCCTCATCCAGGACCTGACCCCGCATCGCGAGGCCGAGGCCGCCCTCCGCCGGAGCGAGCGGGAGTTCCGGACGATCTTCGAGCTGGCCGGCAGCGGGAAGGCGCAGTGGGATCCGACGACCGGGCGGTTCATGCGGGTCAACCGGCGCTTCTGCATGATCACCGGCTACGCGGCGAAGGACCTCCTCGAGAAGACGGTGACCGACCTCACGCACCCCGCCCACCGCGGGCAGGGACTGGAGGGCGTCCGCGAGGTGCTCCGCGAGGACCAGGAGCACTGGTCGAGCGAAGCCAGGCTCGTTCGCTCCGACGGGAGGATCGTTTGGGTGCTCGTGACGGGCAGCTTGTTCCCTGGGGAGGACGGCGATCCCATGTTTGCCGTTGCCACCGTCCAGGACATCACGGGCCGCAAGGAAGCGGAAGCGGCGCTGGTTCAGAGCGAGGCGCGGTTCCGCGCGCTCGCCGACAACATCGCCCAGCTGGCCTGGATGGCGGACGATCTCGATGTGGCGACGTGGTTCAACCGCCGCTGGTACGACTACACGGGAAGCACGTTCGAGGAGATGCAGGGCGACGGCTGGAAGAAGGTGGTGCACCCGGAGCACCTCGACCGCATCGTGCAGAGCCTCGATCGAGCCGCGCGCGAGGAGCGGCCCTGGGAGGAGACGTTCCCCTTGCGCCGGCGCGACGGTGTGTACCGGTGGTTCCTCTCGCGCGCCGTGCCGATCCGGGACGAGTCGGGCCGCGTGATCCGCTGGTGCGGAACCAACACCGACGTCACCGATCAGATGGAGCTGGAGCGAGCGCTCAAGCGCGCCGACCGCCGCAAGGACGAGTTCCTCGCCATGCTGGCGCACGAACTGAGAAACCCCCTGGCGCCGATCCGCAGCGGGATCGATCTCCTGATGACGGAGACCCCCGCGGAGGGGGAGACGCTGAAGGTGATGGACGAGCAGGTACGCCACCTGACCCGACTGGTGGACGATCTGCTCGACGTCTCTCGCATCACGCAGGGCCGAATCGAGCTGAGGACGGAGCGGCTGCGACTGCAGCCCCTTCTCCGGAGAGTGACGGATACGTCGCGAGAGGAACGGGAGGGAGCGGGGATCGCATTGGACATGGCGCTCGCGGACGAACCCATCTGGCTCGAGGCCGATCCGGTGCGCCTCTTCCAGGTATTCGAGAACCTCCTCGGGAACGCCCTGAAGTTCACCTCGTCCGGCGGCCACATCCGCGTCGTCGGCGGCGTCGAGGGCCATGCCGTCGTCGTTTCCGTCGAGGACGACGGCGCCGGCATCGAGCCCGAGCAGCTCTCGGGCATCTTCGACCTGTTCGCGCAGGCCTCCACGTCGCCGGCCCGCGAGCGGGCGGGCCTGGGCATCGGGCTCACGATCGTAAGGAGCCTCGTGGATCTCCACGGCGGCGATGTGACGGCGAACAGCGAGGGCCCCGGGAGGGGGAGCCGTTTCGTCGTGCGCCTTCCCCTCGCCGAACCTCCCCGGCCGCCCCGAAGGGCGCCCGCCCGCACGCGCAAGCCGGAGGGGCGCCGCGTGCTCGTGATCGACGACAACCACAGTGCCCGTGTCCTCCTCTCGCGGTTGATCCGGACCCTCGGGGACCACGAGGTCGAAGTGGCGGTCGACGGCGCCGAAGCTCTGGAGAAGGCGGCCACGTTCTCCCCCGACCTCGTCCTCGTGGACATCGGGCTCCCGAAGATGGACGGCTACGAGGTCGCGCGGCGGCTCAGGCGGCTGGAAGGGGTGGCCGACGCGTTTCTGGTGGCGCTGACCGGCTACGGCCGCCTCGAAGATCGGCAGCGCTCGAAGGACGCCGGCTTCGACCGCCATGTCGTGAAGCCGGTGGGCGTCGACCACCTCCGCGAACTGCTCGCCAAGGCGTCGCGGTAGGCACCATCCGCCCCCGCCGGGGACCATCGGCTAGGGTGCCGTGCCGGGAGCTTCCAACCATGAGGCCGTGCCGCGTGCTGGCGGGGGGGCGATCGGCCCCTTCGTCCGCCTTGCGTACGGTCGTACGCGGCGTCGTCCTCATGGGGCCTCCGGGCCCTCCATCCCGCCCGCCGATCGGAGGCGAACGCCGTGGAGGGACACCCTCAGGGGGTCCCGACGGGCTCCTCCCTCGCACACGAACTCGCGCCGCAGGACACCCGGGGCCCGTTCGGTCGTCCCGGCGCACCCCTTCTCCCGGCTGCAGGACCGGGGATTTGCGTCACGCCCGCCTCCCGTTCGCCGAATTCCTTGAAGGATCCAGGGTCGGGGAGACTCCCTGCTGTCGATGACCCAGGAAGAGACGTGGATCCAGACCTTCCGAGGCGGCGACGTCGACCGGCGGCGCGCGCTCTGGGGAGAGGTGTACGTGGACCTGGCCGGCCGCGTCCTCGCGCTTGCGGAGGCCGTCACCGGCGATGCCGGTCTCGCGGAGGACGTGCTTCAGGAGACGTTCCTCACCGTATGGGGCCACGGAGATCGATTCCGCGGAGACGGGTCCCTGCGAGGCTGGATCCTCACGATCGCCGCGAATCTCGCGCGTCGCACCCTCGTGCGGGAGCAGTCGAGGCGACGGCGCAGGCCGCCCCGGCCCCCCGGGCCCACCTCCTCGGCCGTCGAGGCCCTGGTCGCCCGCGAGCGGGAAGAGCGCATTCGGCGCGCGCTCGCGGAGCTTCCCCCGCAGCAGCGCCTCGCCGTGAGCCTGTCCGTCCTCGAGGGGGTGCGCACCGAGGAGATCGCGGCCGTCCTCGGGTGTCCCGTCGGGACGGTCTGGAGTCGTGTCCACCACGCCAAGCGCAAGCTCGCCGGGAGGATCGGGAGACTCACGCGAGAGGAGGATCGATGACCGAGCATCCCCGGGAGTTGCTCGCTCGCTTCGACCGGCTCGCCGCCGGCTCGTCCGAGCGCCGGCGTGTCGCCGCCCACCTGGAGGCGTGCGAGGCGTGCGCTGGGGTGGTCGAGGCCTTTCGTGAGATCGACGGCGTCCTGCTTCGGCCCTCCGTGACACCTCCGCCCCTGGGTCGGTTGGAGGCCCGCCTGGAGGGAGCGGCGCGGGGCATGCGCCGGGCGGCCGTCGGACTCGTCGTCCTGGTGGGTGTCGAGATCGTCGCGGGCATCGTCCTGCTCTCCTTCCTGCGCGAAGAGCCCCTCGTCATCGCGATCATCGCCGCCGCGCTGCTCTCCGACACCGGACTCCTGCTCGGGATCGCCCTGGCGAACGGCCTCCGGGCGGAGCGCTACGAGCAGGTGGCCGCCGACTGGGCCCACGCCCGGGAGACGTGGCGCTCCCACCTGACCGCGAGCGCCCGGTCCGCTCTCGTCGGCGCGCTCTCCTCGGGGCTTCTCGTCTGCCTGGGCGCGATGATGCTCGGGTTGGGCCTCGGCCGCTCGTCCTCCCTGCAGATCGGGGTGGGCATCCTGTGCCTGGCGGTCGCCGCCGTCGGTTTCGTGGTGCACCCGCGCCGCCGCCGGCGGGCCCTTCGGGAGCAGCGGGCCATGGAGGATCTCTTCCCCGCCGAGCCCGCGCCCTGAGGCGGCGGCCGCCCCGACCCCGGACCCGGTCACGATCGACGCGCGGGAGACGCCGCGCGCGTTCGATCACGAGAGCGCGCAGGCCGGCCGAGCCCCGTGCCGCGGTCCCGCCGTTCCGCCGTTCCGCTGCGCCGGGCCGCGATCGACGCAAACGCTTGTGGGGCCGGGGGAGGCGGGGTGTACTGGCGCCTTGGACGACCGCGGGCGAGTGGCGGAACCGGTAGACGCGGGGGACTTAAACTCCCCTGGCCCTCGGGCCGTCCGGGTTCGAATCCCGGCTCGCCCACGACCAAGGTCCCGGGTCCCCACGGCGCCCGTTATCCGGCCCCGCCGGGCGGTGGCGAGGCCCGTGCGGGCCGGATGTTCGTGCGCCGTCATCCCGGGCGTTTCTGGCCCGTTGTGTTGCGCCCGTGATTGTCGCAAGATCACCGTTGCCGCGTCCCTGGTCGTGGCTCGCCGCCGGACGAGTTCGCCCCTCCGCCGGCCCCTCCCGGGGGCGAGGGGGAGGTGACGATGCTCTGCACGTTTCGCGGCCGGCGCCCCTGGCGTCACTCGATCCAGCTTCTCGCGGCGATGGCCGCCGGTACGCGGCCGAACCTCCCGGACCTCGAAGGCGAGATCGCCCTGCGTGCGGCGTTCGCGTCGCCGCTTCTCGATGACCTGCACCATTTCGGGGATCTCGTGCTGGCGCGGCGCGATGCGGTTCTGGTGGACTTCTGCCTGCTCGGGGAGAGCGGCCGCTTCGCACTCGCACTCCACATCCAGGACATCCGCGCATCGGTGCGCCCCGGGGACGAGTTCATCGGAGGGCTCCTCTTCAGCGGCCATGCGAAGCGCGGAACCTGTGAAGTCTCGCCCCGGGTCCTGCGGGTGGTCTACCGCAACGGAGCGGTCCTTCCGACCGACCGGGAGATCGAGACGGAGTCCTATTCGCGCAGTTCCGCCGACACCGCCAGCGGCGACCTCGAGGAGGTCGTGGGGCTCTCCCTCTCCCTGCGGACCGTCGCATCCGCGACGGGCGCCCTGCGCGGGGCCGCCCTGACGCCGGCCCTGGACCCGGTGCGGGAGTTCCATCGACTCGGGATCGATCTGAGACCGGAGGACACGGACCCGCTCCTCGCCGCGTTCCGGCGCGGAAGCGACCGCACCCTCTACGGCGCCTTCAACGCCCTGACCGAGCGGGCTCGGGAATCGGCCGACCTCGCCGAGCGCGAACGCCTCGAACGCCTCGCCGGCACGCTCGTTCCGCGCCTCCGGCGGTCCCGGATGGTCGCCGACGCGCCGGTCCTCGTCTGACGGGGCGGGGGCTCTCCCTCCGCTTTGCACCACGCCCCACGTCGGCCCGCCGGGACTACACCGCGATCAGCGCGTGGGCCATCAGCACGAGCATGATCGCCAGCGCGTACGCGTTGATCCGGAGGAAGGCCTGGACGACCACCTTGTGCTCCGTGGCGCGAAGGAGGATCGGCACGGTCGAGTAGACCAGCCACGCGGAGACGGCGAGGATCATCAGGTTCCACGGCACGCGCAGGCCCTCCCGTGGCGCCAGGGCGAGACCGGTCGCGGCCAGCGCGAGCACCCACGCGAACGTGATCGGACCGAGCAGCCCGTCCCGGAAGTGCCGGCGCGGCGTGGGGAACCCCGCCCGCTCGTAGTCCTCGCCGTAAAGGAGCAGCAGCAGCCAGAAGTGGGGGATCTGCCAGAGAAGAAAGAAGAGAGCCACGTCCAGGATGGCGACGTCCGTCACGACGCCGCCGGCCGCCGCCCAGCCGATGACGGGCGGGATCGCGCCGACCAGGGCTCCCGGGACCACCGCGAACGCCGTGATGCGCTTCAAGAGGAGGTAGACGCCGTTGTACCAGACCACCGCGAGCAGCCCGAGGCCGAGGATCGAGAAGACGTGGCGATCGACCGAGGCGAGGAGGTAGAACCCCGCGCCCATGAAGGCGCAGGCGATGAACGCGGCCCAATCCCGCGGGATCCGCCCGGACGGGATGGGGCGGTCCTTGGTCCGCCGCATGAGAGCGTCGAGGCGCGCCTCCTGGACGTGGTTCAGGGCAGCCGAGCCGCACGCGAGGAGGAAGACGCCGAAGATGGGCAGCAGCACGCCCGTGTCGATGGTCTTCGCGAAGAGGACGTACCCCGTCAGGACGGACACGCTTACGAACGCCGTGATGCGGGCCTTCGTGAGCTCGAGGACGAGGTCCACGGCCCGGGCCACCGCAGCCCAGGCGCCCGGACCGGCCGTCGCCCGATGCGTCGTGCTCACTTCGGGCGGTCCTCCTCCACCTCCCGCTTCATGGCCTCTTCGATCGGGAAGGTCTGCGGTACCGCCTTCTGCTTGTCCAACTGGTACTTCTCGACCAGCTTCTCCAGTTTCTCGCGCGAGATGGGCGGGAGCTCCTTCGGCGGCGCGAAGCCCCGCACGAAGTGCGCGAGGGCGAAGCGGTCCCAGGCGCTCAGGTTGCTGAACGAACGCATCTGGGTGCCGGGAAGGCCCTCGGTGAGCGTCGTGAAGATGCCCGACAAGGTCGGTCCGTTCTTCCACTTGTCGTCCAGCTTGTGGAAGTTCCGGGCGCCATCCACGAGGCCGCCGTGGCCCTCCGGGCCGTGGCACGAGATGCAGTACGTCCTGAAGATCCTGGGCGCGTCCCGCTTCTGGATGGCCTCGGCATTCGGATCCATCGCCTCGTCGAGGACGATCGGCGCGAAGCGCTCCTGCACACGAGCCGTCAACCACTTCTGGAACGCGTCCTTCTCCAGAACCACGACCTTCGTGTGCATCCGAGAGTGGTCCTTGCCGCAGAACTCGGCGCAGAAGATCGTGTGCTCGCCCGGTTTCTCGGCTTGGAACCACATGTGGTTCACGTACCCGGGAACGCAATCCTCCTTCGTCCGAAAGTGCGGAATGTAGAGGCTGTGGATCACGTCCTTGGAGCTCAGGAGGAGCTTCACGGGCGTGTTGACCGGCACGTAGAGCTCGGACGTCGTCACATCCGCATCCGGGTAGTGGAACGTGAAGTACCACTGCTGCCCGGTGACCTCGACGGGCATGGCGTCGTCCGGGGGATGGCGCATGAGCCAGAAGCCCTGGAAGCCCTTGTAGAACATGAACAGGACGATGATCGTGGGGATCACGATCCACGTGATCTCCAGCTTCATGCTCCCGTGGATGTCCTCCGCCTCCGGGCTCTTCTTGTGGCGGTATCGGACGACGAACAGGATCATCGCGACCGTGATGCCCGCGATGAAGAAGAGGCTGATGGCGAAGATCCATCGGAAGGCGTCGTCGACGCTCTCGACGATCTCCGACGCTGCGATCAGGTGCGAGAGGAGCATGGTAGGGCTCACCTAAACGAGTAGTCCGCGAAAGTCAGGATCAGGAAGATGGCGTAGGTCCCCACGGCGAATACCAGCATGCCGGCGAAGATCTTCCGCTCGAAGCGGATGTGCATGAAGTAGAGCACGACGAGGCACGCCTTGACGCTGGCGATCAGGATCGCGGTGAAGACGGCGAGGTGCCGGAGGGTCACCAAGGACGCGCCCACCGTCGTCAGCGTGAGCACGACGAGGGCGGCCCACACCTTGACGTAGGTGCTGTAGGCGATGATGTGCGGGGTCTCGGGGGGGCTCGGTTCGTTCATCGTCCGGCTCCGGGTCGTGCGTCGTGCTGCATGGTGGCTTCCTGGGGCATGGGCTCGCGCGTCAGTGCATGAGGTAGAAGAGCGGGAACAGGTAGATCCAGACCAGGTCGACGAGGTGCCAGTACAGGCCCACGTTTCCCAGGAGGACGAAGCGCTCGGCGGTCACCCTCCCCTTGAGGATGCGCCGCCTTGCCCAGAGGATGAGCGCGGCCCCGATGATCACGTGAAGGGCGTGGAGCCCGGTCATCGTGAAGTAGAGCGTCACGAAGATGTTCTCTCCGAACGCGAGATCCTGCATGTGCAGGGAGCCCGGATAGAGGCCGTGCTCGAACTTCGTGCTCCACTCGATCGACTTGATGACGAGGAAGATGAAGGCGCAGAGAAGCGTCAAGTCGAGAAGACGCACGGCGAGTTGGGACTTGCCGCGCTGGATGGCCGAGATGGAGATCGCCACGAAGAGGGAACTCGTGAGCAAGACGATGGTGTTCGTCGCGCCCAGCGGGATGCTCAGCTCGTGGCTGCCTTGCGTGAACTGCCACGTGTACGTCTTGAGGTAGACGGCGTACGTGATGAACAGGGCGCCGAAGAGCAGGATCTCCGTGAAGAGGAAGAGCCACATGCCCAGCCGCGCGCCGACCGGGTCGTAGGGGACCACGGTCGTGTCGTGGAGGGTCCCTTCGGCACCGCCTCCTTGGCCGGTACGGGCGATCTCTGCGGTCGTCACGACAGGGTCTCCTCGGCCCGCACGGCCCGATAGTCGTACGGGCCGTGGCGGAGTTCGGGCGGTTCGGGGAACTGGTGCGTCGGCGGGGGCGACGCGACCGCCCATTCGAGCGTGGCGCCGTGCCACGGGTTGGCCTCGGCCTTCTCGCCCTTGCGCAGCGAGATGATGAGGTTCCCGATGATGATCAGCAGGCCCGCGACGGTGATCCAGGAGCCGAACGTCGAGATCATGTGGTAGGGGTGGTATTCGGGCAGGTAATCCTGGTAGCGGCGCGGCATGCCGGCCAGACCGGCCAGGAAGAGGGGGAAGTAGAGCACGTTGAAGCCGATGAACCACGTCACGAAACCGATGAGGGCGGGTTTCTTGCGGAACATGCGGCCGAACATCTTCGGGAACCAGAAATGCAGGGCGCCGAAGAACATCGACCCGGTTCCGCCGAACATGACGTAGTGGAAGTGGGCCACCACGAACGATGTGTCGTGGAGGTGGACGTCCGCGGCCAGCGCGCCCTGTACGAGGCCGGTGAAGCCTCCGATCGTGAACAGGAAGATGAAGGACAGGGCCCAGAGCATGGGCACCTCGAGGCGGATCGAGCCCTTGAACATGGTGGCCAGCCAGTTGAAGACCTTGACCGCGCTTGGAATGGACACGAGGAACGTGAGGAAGGAGAAGATGATCCTCCCCGTGTCGGCCATTCCCGACGTGAACATGTGGTGGCCCCAGACCAGGGACCCGAGCGCGGCGATGGCGAGCGACGAGATGGCGATGAACTTGTAGCCGAAGATCCGCTTCTGGCTGAACACGGGAACGACTTCGCTCACCACGCCCATTGCGGGGAGGACCATGATGTAGACGGCTGGGTGTGAGTACATCCAGAACAGATGCTGGTAGAGGACGGGGTCTCCGCCGATCGATGGGTCGAACACGGGGAGCTGGATGGTGCGCTCGAGGATCACGAGCGCGAGGGTGATTCCCACCACGGGCGTGGCGAACACGATGATCCACGCCGTGGCGTAGACGCCCCAGATGAACAGCGGCATGTCGAACCAGCCCATCTTGGGCGTTCGGAGGCGGTGCACCGTGGTGATGAAGTTGATCGCCGTGAGGATGCTCGACCAGCCCAGGATGAAGGCCGCGAGCAGCGGGAAGAAGACGGAGGCCTGGGACTCCGCGCTGTAGGGGACGTAGAACGTCCACCCGGTATCCGGTCCTCCGAAGCCGATGGAGATGAGGGCGAAGAGGCCGCCGAGGACGTAGAGGTACCAGGAGGCCAGGTTCAGCCGCGGGAACGCGACGTCGTTCGCGCCGACTTGGATCGGGAGGATGAAGTTGCCGAAAACGGCCATGATGCTGGGGATGATGAAGAGGAAGATCATCGCGACGCCGTGAAGCGTCAGCACCCGGTTGTAATGCTCGCCGTCGAGGAACTGCGTCCCCGGATTCAGCAGCTCGAGCCGGATGAGAAAGCCGAACACTACGGCCACGAGGAAGAAGACCATCATTGCGGCCAGGTACATGATCCCGATCCGCTTGTGATCGACGGTGGTCAGCCACGACCAGATGCCCTTCCGGGCATGGATGTAGTCGTCGGGGGGACCGAGCGGAAGGGTGGCGGCAACGGTCATCGTGCGGCCCTCTCAGCGGTGTTCGTTTCGGGCGAGCCGGACGGCTTGTGACGCGACCGGCGTCTCTTGACGAGAAGGTAGAGGAGGAAGATGGCCAACAAGGAGAGCGTCAGGACGAGGATGATCCGGTCCACCTGGAGCACGTAGGTCTTGCCCGCGGGGTTGTACGCGTAGCAGAGGCGCTGGATGCGCTTGAAGAAGGAGCGCGACTGACCGGTGTTGGCGTCGTAGATGGCGAGCTTGATGTCCGCCGGCAGGAGCTCCAGGCCCCCGAGGTAACGGACGATCTTGCCTTCCTTCGTGAGGAAGATGACCGTGCCCGCGTGCACGAAGCCCTGCTGGTCGTCCTTTCGAAACTTGAAGCCCACCGATTCCGTCAGGGTTTCGATGCTGTCCGGATCCCCGGTCATGAAGGTCCAGGCTTCGGGGGGGAAGTCGCGCTTCATTCCGGAGAGGAGGGACGTCTTGTTCAGGCGCGCCAGCTCCGTCGTCTCCGAGGCGTCGAAGCTCAGCGTGATGAGGTCGAAGTCCTTGCCGGGTTGGAGTTCCACCTGGTCGATCGTCTTCTGGAGCTCCCGGAGCAGCGGGCTGCAGATCGACGGGCACCGGAAGTAGACGAGGGTCAGGATCGTCGGCCGCTTCAGCAAGTCGCGGAGGACGACCTCCTTGCCGCTCGAGTCGGTGAACGTCAGGTCGAGGGGGATCGTCTGGCCGAGCTTCTCGTAGATGCCGATCTGCTGGTCGCTCGCATAGGTGTCCCCGGGGCGCTCGCCGGCGGCGGCGCCGCCGGCCAGCGCCGCGAGGAGGGCGGCGACGGCCACGAGGCGGCCCAGGCGGCCGAGGGGAGCACGGAGGAGGGGAAGAGGGCAGCACACGGGAGGGTCTCCGGGAGAGCTAGAGGTGGAAGTGTCGGGCCTCGTCGAAGAGGGGATCGCCGGCGGCGACCAGCCGGTGGCGGGCCGTGAAGCGCGCCCAGGCGAAGAGGAAGACGCCGGTCAGGAGAAGAGCCGGGCCGACCTCCGCGAGACCGAGGGGGGGGGCCGCGTGCGGGGAGCCGGGCATGATCAGCCAGTAGAGGTCGAGCAACTGTCCGAAGAGGACGAGGACCGAGGCGGCGACGAGCGTCCGCGGGTCCTTCTTGGCCCGCCGCGACAGGAGCAGAAAGAACGGGACGACGAAGCGCACGGCGGCGAGCAGGAGCGTCACGGCCAGCCAACCGTTCTCGACGCGATCGACGAACCAGGACGTCTCCTCCGGGATGTTCGCGTACCAGATGAGCAGGAACTGGCTGAAGGCGATGTACGCCCAGAAGCACGTGAACGCGAAGAGGAGTCCGCCCAGGCTGTAGAGGTGGTCTGGAGTGAGCAGGGACGGATCGATCCAGCCCCGCTTGCGGAAGTAGATGACGCCGAGCGTGATGGCTGCGAGACCCGCCAGCGTCATCCCGGAGAAGACGTACACGCCATAGATCGTGCTGTACCAGTGGGCATCGAGGCTCATGATCCAGTCGAAGGAGGCGAAGGTCACGGTGAAGGCGAAGAGGATCAGGAACGGCCCCGACCACTTGCGGAGACGCCGGCTCGTGGAGGGATCGGATTCGCCGGCGTCCTGCTTCAACGACTGGCGGACGAAGAAGGCCCCGAAGACGACCCAGAGCCCGAAGAACACGGCCGCGCGAAGGAGCCAAAAACGGTAGTTCAGGTAGGGGGCCTTCCCCTGCAACACGGCGTCGCCGCGGACGTGCTCCGGATCCATCCACTCGAAGATGCCGAAGGAATGGTGGAGCACCCCGAAGACGACGACGGGTACGAAGAACGCGGCCAGGAGGAGCATGGGCGAAGCGAACATCTCGGCCACGCGGCGCATCGTCACGGACCACACGGACCGGGTGATGTGCTGCAGCGCCACGAAGAAGAGGCTTCCGAGGACGATCGTCCAGACGAAGGCGAAGCCGAGCAGGTATCCGTGTCCGATGCGGCTCCGTCCCGACTGGCTGAGGAGCGCGAGGGCGGTCAGAATCACGCCCACCGCCAGGAGGGGGAGGGCGAGACGGTAGAGAGGTCGCGCTCGCGCCGGCTCGGGCGACGTGGGGGCGGCGGGGGCCGCCTCGTTCGGGGAAGGAGCTTCGGTCACTTCTGGGCCTCCTCCTCGGCCATCTTTCGCGCGCGTTGCAGGGCGCGCACGTACTCGACGACGCTCCACCGCTGATCCACCGTCAGCCGGTCCGCGTACGAGGGCATCTTGTTCTGCCCCTTGGTGATCACGTGGAAGATGTGCCCGTCCGGGAAGTTCCGCGCCTGTTCCGTGTGGAGCGAGGGCGGCGCCGGGAACAGGTCGGGCCCCACGATCTTGCCGTTGCCGTCGCCTTCCGGACCGTGGCAGGTGATGCAGAAGACGTTGAACCACTTCTGGCCGGTTTGGAGCCTCTCCTCGGTTCGTGGCGGTGCCACCAGGACTTCGCCGGCCTTCTTGCGGCTGGCGTCGTCGTTGCCCTCGATCGGGTAGGGCATCCAGCCCTTCATCGGGATCGTGCCCTCGACCGGGTCCCGGTGGACGACGATCTGCTGCCAGTGGGTGAACCAGCCGTAGGTTCCCTGCGGCTTGCCTTTCGGCTGCACGGCCATCTCGTTGAAGATGTCGAGGTAGGGAATGGCGAGCAGGCCGAGCGGGATGATCACCGCCAGGGCCAGCATGGCCACCAGCGTGGCCTTGAATCGCGCGGGTCGCCACTTGGGGGACCAGTTGCGGAGACGATCCTGGAGTTTCTTCGGAATCATAGGATCGACTCGTCCTCCTCGACGATCTCCACGAGCGGGCGGATGTCCTCGCAGCCCGTCTCGGCGAGGAGGTCGCGCGCACCCTGCTCGTCGTATCGGGAGTCCTCGGCGGAGAGCACGATGCCGAAGCGGTGGGTCGTGACCTCCTGCATCACGCCGCTGTCGTGCAGGGGGGAATGCCATCGACCGAGCTTCCCGAAGACGATGATCGCCGCGAAAGTGGCCAGCCCCGCGAGGAGAACGAACAACTCGAACGTGATCGGCACGAAGGCGGGCCAGGAGAAGAGGGCCTTGCCCCCGATGCGGATGGGGTAGTCGATCGCGCTCATCCACCCTTGCATCAGCAGGGCGAGCCCCGCCCCGAGAAAGCCCGCGCTGACGGTGATGTACGGGATCTTCGGCTCCTTCAGGCCCATGGCGCTGTCGAGGCCGTGTACGGCGTAGGGGGTGTGGCAGTCCCACTTCTCCCATCCCGCGTCGCGGACGCGGCGGGCGGCGTCGAGAAGGGGGCCGACCTCGTCGTAGAGGCCGATCATTCCCACGGATTTCGTGCGTTCCTCACTCATGGGCCATCTCCACCGGACGGTTGCCGGGCAGCACGGCCTTGGTCTCCGCCAGGGAGACCGAGGGCAGGAGCCGGACGAACAGGAGGACGAGCGTCAGGAAGACACCGAAGGATCCGACCAACAGCGAGACGTCGATGACGGTGGGCTTGAAGTAGCTCCAACTCGAGGGGAGGAAGTCGCGGTGGAGGCTCGATGCGATGATCACGAACCGTTCGAACCACATGCCGATGTTCACTGCGATGACGATGGGATAGAGCAGGAGTACCGTTCGCCGCACCTTGCGGAACCAGAGGAGCTGCGGCAGCAGCACGTTGCACGCCACCATGATCCAGTACGCCCAGGCGTAGGGTCCCATGGCGCGGTTGACGGCGGCGTAGCGTTCGAAGACGTTTCCGCTGTACCACGAGACGAAGAACTCGATGAGGTAGGAGTAGCCCACCATGAGCGAGGTCGCGATCACGATCTTGTTCATGACTTCGAGGTGGTTGATGGTGACGATGTGCTGCAGGCGGAAGGCCTTGCGCAGGATCACGATCAACGTGGCCACCATGGCGAACCCGCTGAAGATGGCGCCGGCCACGAAGTACGGCGGGAAGATCGTCGTGTGCCAGCCGGGGATGACCGACACGGCGAAGTCGAACGACACGACCGAGTGGACGCTCAGCACCAGGGGCGTCGAGAGTCCGGCGAAGAGGAGGTAGGCCTTCTCGTACTGGGACCAGGCGCGGTTGCTGCCGTTCCACCCGAGGCTCGCGAGCCCGTAGGCGAGCTTGCGGAACCCGTTCTTGGCCCGATCGCGGGCCACGGCGAGGTCGGGCAGGAGACCGGTGTACCAGAAGAGGAAGGAGATCAACCCGTAGGTGGACACCGCCACGACGTCCCAGAGCAGCGGCGAACGGAAGTTCGGCCAGATGCTGTTGACGTTGGGCAGAGGCAGGAGCCAGTAAGCGGCGCGCCACGGACGCCCGGTGTGGATGAGGGGGAACTGGAGGGCGACGATCACCGCGAAGATCGTCATCGCCTCGGCGAAGCGCGCGATGCCCGTGCGCCACCGCTGGCGGAGCAGGTAGAGGATGGCGCTGATCAGGGTTCCCGCGTGGCCGATTCCGATCCAGAACACGAAGTTCGTGATCGCCCAGCCCCAGCCCACCGCGTTGTTGTTGCCCCAGGTCCCGATGCCGGTCCCGACCGTGATGACGACCGCGATGCCGCCCCCCAGCGCCATGAGGCCGGTGACGGTGATCGCCGCCGCCCACCGGGCGGTGGGGAACGACTCGACGGGCCGCATCACATCGTCGTCGATGCTCCGGTTCGTCGCGTTCCCCATGACGAGGGGCGGCGGGTGCTGTTCCCCCAGGCTCTGCGTCATCCTCCGTGTCCTCCTGCCTCATGCCCGTTCGCCTCGGGTCCTTCCGAACCGGAGGCGTCCCTCGAGCCCCGGTCGGCCAGCGTCGGGTGCGGGTTCCTGACCTTCGCGAGGTAGGCGATGCCGGGGCGCGTGCCGATCTCGGCCAGCGCGTGGTAGGCGAGATCGTCGGCCTTCCAGGCCGCGACCTCGCCGGTCTTGTCGTTGACGTTGCCGAAGACGATGGCGCTTGCGGGGCACGCCTGCTGGCACGCCGTCTTGATCTCGCCGTCCCGGACCGTCCGGCCGTCGTTCGACGCGGCGAACTTCCCGGCGTTGATGCGCTGCAGGCAGAACGTGCACTTTTCCATGATGCCCCGTGAGCGAACGGTCACCTGTGGGTTGTAGTGCAGCTCCTGGACGGGATCGGTGATGTTCTTCTCGGCGTACGCGAGGTAGTTGAAGCGGCGCACCTTGTAGGGGCAGTTGTTGTTGCAGTACCGGGTGCCTACGCAGCGGTTGTAGACCTGCTCGTTGAGCCCCTCCGGGCTGTGGGCCGCAGCGTTGACCGGGCAGACCATCTCGCACGGGGCGTTCTCGCAGTGCTGGCACAGCATCGGCTGCTGGACGATGTCGGGGTTCGACTCGTCCCCGCTCTCGTAGCGGTCGATGCGCATCCACTGCATTTCGCGGTTGTTGCCGCACTCCTCCTTGCCCACCACGGAGATGTTGTTCTCCGCCTGGCAGGCGATGACGCAGGCGTTGCAGCCCGTGCAGAGGGAGAGATCGATGGCCATTTCCCACTTGTAGCCGTGGGAGTAGTCCCACTTCTTCGAGAGGTCCGTCATGCGCGGCACCTTCGTGAGTTGCTTCACGAAGGACGGGTTCTCGTCGTACTCCGTGGTCGTCCCGGCCAACGCGACTTCCCGGCCGTGCTGCGAGAAGGACCCCTGCGTGCGGACCAGCAGGTAGTTCGCGCGGGACTTGTCCTTCGTCACCGCCGCGCCGGTCGCGAAGCGGGGCGCCTCGTTCGTGCCGAGGAGCGGCGCGGCGCTCGTGCCGACGTCGTTCCCGACGCCGGCGCCGGCGCGGCGGCCGCGACCGAGGGTCGCCGCCACCACGCCCTTCGCCGTGCCCGGCTGGACGAGCACGGGGAAGGAGGTCTCTCGCCCGCCCACGGTGATCCGGATCCAGTCGCCCTCGGACACGCCGAGGGAGGCCGCCGTCGCCGGGTGGAGGGCTGCCGCGGAGTCCCAGACCAGCTTGGTCACGGGGTTGGGCAACTCCTGCAGCCAGGCGTTGCCGGCGAACCGGCCGTCGTAGACGCTGGGGTCGGGCAGGAGGACGAGGTCGAATCCCTCCCCGCCGTCGGCCCCTCCGGCCTTGGCCATGCCTTCGGCCCGACCACGATCGAGCGGCGGCGAGGGCGCCGTCGAGGGCTCGCCGACCCACCCCCGTCGCAGGGCCTCGTCCCACGAGATGTCGGAGGGAAGCGTTGAGGTCCACCGCTTCCGTAGCCAGGCGTGCCAGTCCTCCACGTCCTTCAGGGCGCCGTCGGGCCGGAGGGCCTTCGCCCAGGCAAAGAGGGACTCCGCCTCCTGGCGGCCCTCGTACAGCGGCCGGATCTGGGGCTGGCACAGCGCGCGCACGCCGTGGGTCGGCGCAGCGTCGTTCCAGGACTCGAGGTTGTGGGCGCTGGGGAGCGCCAGCGCGGCGGCCTCGAGGGTCTCGCTCCGGGTCAGGCCGTGGGCGACGACCGTCTTCACCTTCGCGAGGGCGTCCGCGAGCGCGGGCGAGTCGTAGACCGGGTTCACGCCGAGCAGCAGGGCCACGTCCGGGCCCGCCTCCAGGTCGGCGAGCAACTCGTTCATCGGGGTCGGCGCCAGCGGGGCTTCGGGCTCGAAGCGGAGCCGACTGCCGTAGGCGCCGAGTTCGTCGTTGAGCAGGGCCACCGCCGCGTGGACGGAGGGGGGGAGATGCGCGCCGGCGAGGACGACGGCGCCCCCGCCAAGATCGGACACCAGGGCCTCCAGCACGCGGCGATCGGCCCCGCCCTCCCCGGCGAACGTGGCCAGCGCGTCGGCCGCGCCCGCCCGCGCCTTGCGGAGGGCCTGGACGAAGGCCAGCGCGTCGCGGGGGCGGAGAGGGATCCGGTGGTCGGCGTTCGACCCCGTGACCGTCATCGCGCCCTCGGCCACGTAGAGGCGGGAGAGACGCGACGTGCCCTGCCCGCCGCGGACGCCCCGGCGCTTCGAGAACCCGTTCGTCATGCTGAGGGCGGGCCCGTCCGTCCCGAGGAAGTCGGCGGCGATGGACACCACGACGTCGGCGGCGGCGAGATCGGGTACGAACGCGCCGTCGCGCCCGGTCAGGGCCTTCCAGGCCGCGCGGCGCGGCGCGTCGCCCGCGGGTTCGTGCACGCGGTGGACGAGTTTGCCGTCCAGGGCGCGGCCGAGTTCCTCCACGAGGGCCCGCTCGGACGGCCCGAGGTTCTGGCGCGTGACGAGGAGGACGCGGGACGCGCCTCGGAGCGCGTTCACCGCCCGGCGGTCGGCCTCCTCCCAGGAGATCTCGTCCGTGCCGCTCGTGGGGGCGCGGAGGCGCTCCGGGTCGTAGAGAGCCAGCAACGTCGCCTGCATGGAGAGGTCGGACGTGCTGCCGCCAAGAGGGTGGTCCGGCAGCCCCTCGACCTTGATGGGGCGGCCGTCCACGGCCTTGACCATCATCCCGTACGGGTACGGTCCCTCCGTGAAGGTGGAGGCGTAGTGGAGCGGCACGCCCGGCTTCTGGTACTCGGGCAGATCGTGCACGCTGACGATCCGTCGTACGGGCTTGCGTGTGCACCCGACGGCGCCGGACGCCAGAAGGGCCGTCGCCGACATCAGCTTGAGCGCCGTGCGGCGGGTGAGCGCGTTGTCCGGCGGCGGGTCGTGCGCCTCCTCGCGGACTCCGATGGCGGGGGCCGCGGGGTGAACCGGGAGCGGTCGTTCTTCGGGAGGGGTCATCGGATCGCGTCTTCCCTGGGGGACGTCAGCGGTGGCAGGTGGAGCAGTGGGTGGGGGCGCGCGTCTTCTGCTCGGGAGGTGCGCCTTCGGGCGGCGGCTGGCGATGGCAGGCGAGGCACCAGCTCATCTTGAGCGTGTTGACGCGTTTCACGCGGTCCATCTTCTCCACCTGCCCGTGGCAATCGGCGCAGACGAGGCCGGCCTTCTTCGTCAGGTGGCGACTGTGGTCGAAGTAGACGAAGTCGGCGAGGTCGTGGACCTTCACCCACTCGATGGGCTTTCCCGACTCCCAGTACTCGAGGAGCTTCTTGATCGAGTCCTTGACCTCGCCCTCGGCGTTCTTCGGCTGGACCTCCTTGTGGCACTTCATGCACACGGAGACGGGCGGGACCGTGGCGTGGGCCGAACTCTCCGCCTGGGTGTGGCAGTAGAGGCAGTCGATGCCACGCTTCCCCGCCATCAGCGAGTGGGGGAAGTACACCGGCTGCTCCGGCTGGAAGCCCTTCTCGATGTTGCCCATGTCGAGGGCATACGTCCCGAAGGAGACGCCGAAGACCAGCGAGACCGTCAGGACGATCAGGAACGCGTAGACCCGGCGATCGAATTTGCGGCTGAACATCGTTCGCAAGTGCCTGTTCGACGGGAGGCCTTGGTCACCCCGGCTCCCCGCCGCGGGGTGGACCGGGACCGGCCCGGGCGGCGGGAGAGGATGGCAGGGCCCCCTCGGTGGGGGAACGGGGATGGAGGGGGGTGCCGGCCCTTCGTCTCCGCGGCAGGATCCGCCGCGCGCGGGAGCTTCGGGTCGAGGGCGGCCGGGGACCGGCCGTCTGGCGGCGAAGGTTAGCAGGCTCGCGAACGGACGCGCAAAGCGCTCCCACCGTTTCTGGCGAGCCCGACAGGCAGCGGCTACCGGCCGCCAGCGGGACAGCCGTCGGTCGTTCCGTTCTCCGACGCGCCGGCTGGAGTCGTCCCTTGGTCGCCCCGTCCGGGGCACCACGTGGGGGTGTCGTTCTTCTCTTGTGGGTCGCAGCCGCCGCGGCAGCCGCCGGGGCACGCGCCGGGGCACGCGCCGCCGCCCTCGACCTTCGAGGGCGTCTGGAGGACCTCGCCGAAGGCGTGGCCGTGGACCGAAGCGGGGTCGGGGTTGGCCGCCGCGGAGGCCCGGAGCCCTGGGATCCGTCGCGGGGGGCAACGCTCGACGGCCCGGCGGTGGGCGAATTCGTCGGGCGCCAGCGCCCTCTCGGGCCGGGGTGACCGGGGGGAGAAGCCGTGGAGCGTCCGGCGCGTCCGCTCCCAGGCGGGGGAGGGGACCTCAACGCCCATCCTCGGCGCCATCGCCCGCGCCCGGGAGGGGGTCTGCCGCCACCGGGCCCCCTCGTTGATGGCGGGCTCGGCCTCCGCCGCCGCTGCGAAGGGGCCCCGGGCCGGAGCGATCCGGCCCTGCTCGAAGGGCGCCTTCACCCGGGCGCCGGCGCCGGCCGGTGTCGGCGGGTCCGCGGCCAGACCGCCGCCGGCTCCCAGGCCCAGCGCGAGGCCGATGGTGAGAACGCGTCGCAACATCGAACGGGTTCCTCCTGCGTGGACCGGGGCTCCCGACCCGGATCGGAGGAGTGTACGGGCCTCGGCAGGAGGGTGGGTTTGGGACGATAGACCCTATGTGGTAGGGGATACCCTCCCCGCCATGTTGCTCGAGATCGTCACGACGGTCCTGGCCGGGCTGATCGCCCTGCTCGGCCTGGTGGGCTGCATCCTCCCCGTCCTCCCGGGGCCGCCGATCTCCTTCGCCGCGCTCCTCGTCTTCTGGGGCGGCCGCGGCGGGCACGTCCACGCGTTCTCCGGGTGGGTGGTGTTCGGCGTGGGCGTCGCCGCGGCGGTCGTGACGGTGCTCGACACCATCGCGCCCGCGATCGGCGCGAAGCGCTACGGCGCGTCCCGCGCGGGCGTGTGGGGGAGCGTCCTCGGCATGGTCGCGGGAATGATCGCCTTCCCGCCCCTGGGGATGATCGCTGGCGCCTTCGTGGGCGCCCTCGCCGGCGAGCTGGCCGCCGGAAAGGAGACGCGCGACTCCCTTCGCGCTTCCTGGGGCGTCTTCGTCTACACGATGCTCGGCATCGTCCTGAAGCTCGCCGTCTCCCTCACGGTCGTCGTCCTGATGGGGATGGAGCTGGTGTAGTCGTACGGGAGGGAGCGACCGCTGCGGGACACGACGGGAGGGGGCGATCCCAACGCGACGGCGTCTCCGCGTCCGGCGGCAGGGGGCGCCCGCAGCGAGGACGGCCGCGACCGCCGGGCGACCCGCTACCCGCTATCCCCCGGTGCCCCCGCCTGGAGGTCCGCTTCCCGTCGCACGTCGCTCAGCTCGTCCGTGTACCGCCCCGTCCAGGTCCACCGCACGGCCATGCGCACGTCCTCGAAGATCAGGTACGCGGTCGGCAGTAGCAGGAGCGTGAGCGCGGTTCCGAACGCGAGGCCGAACACGATCGAGATCGCCATCGGGATCAGGAACTGGGCCTGGAACGAGCGCTCCAGCATCAAGGGAGCCAGCCCGGCGATCGTCGTGATGGAGGTCAGGAGGATGGGGCGGAGGCGCGACTTCGCCGCCTGGACGACGGCTTCGAAGGCGCCCTCGCCCTCCCGACGGCGGCGGTTCGCGAAATCCACGAGGATCAGGCCGTCGTTCACGACGATCCCGGAGAGCGCCACGGCGCCGATCATGGAGAGGAGGGTGAAGGGGTATCCCATCACGAGGTGGCCCACGATGGCGCCCACGAGGGCGAACGGGATCACCAGCATCACGATGACCGGCTGGGCGTACGAGCGGAAGACGATCGCGATGATGCTGAAGATGCCGAGGAGGGCGGCCGGGAAGCCGATGAAGAGCGAGGTCATGGACTCCCGCGTCTCCTTCTGGGTACCCTCGAACTGGTAACCGACACCGGGAAAGCGCTCGGCCAGGGAGAGCTGCCGCTTCTCCGCGTGTCGCCCGGCTCCCTCACCGACCATGGCCAGGCCCTCGAAGGAGCGGCGGAGCGAGTTCGTGACGTTCGCCACGTTCTGCACGTCCTCGTCCACCTCGGCGCTCACGGTCACGGCGCGCTTCCCGTCCACGCGGGTGAGCGACGCGTAGCCGCGCCCGGTGGCGATCTCGGCGACCTCCTGGAGGGGTACGCGGGAACCGATCGGCGTCCGGAAGCGGAGGCGCGCGAGATCCGCCATGGAGCGGCGCGACGGCTCGGGCAGCATGACGCGGACCGTGACCTCCTCGTCGCCGATCTGGAGGTCCTGGGCCTCGAACCCGAAGAGCGCGTGGCGGACCTGGAGGGCGAGGTCGGACGTGGTCAGACCGAGGGTCCTCGCATCCGGGCGGAGGCGCAGCTGCACCTCGAGCTTGCCGAGGTCGAGGTCGTCGTAGATCTCATCGATTCCCTGGAACTCCGCGATCCGGTCTTCGGTCCACTGGACGGCCTTCTGGACGGTCGCGAGGTCGTCGCCGCGCACGAGGATCTCGATGTCCACCCCGCCCGGTCCGCCCGAGCGGCCCGTCCAGGACAAGCGCTTGACGCCGGGGATGCCGCTCGTGAGCCGCCTCAGCTCCGCCAGCAGCGCAGGGCTCGTGCGAAGGCCCTCGGCCTGGCGGGACTCCGCGGGCTTCAGCTCGAGGACGAGCTGGCCCACGGTCGCCGCATCGGCCGGAACCTCCGGCCCGCGGTCGCCGAACGACGTGCCGAGGACCGTGAAGACGGTGGACACCTCGGGTTGCGCCGCGGCGGCGGCCTCGGCCTTCTCCAGGACGCGGAGGGTCTCCTCCTCGGGCGTGCCCGCCGCCATCTCGACCTTGGCGGTGATCGTCTCGGCGTCCGTCTGCTGGAGCAGGACGAAGGGGATCCTGCCGCCGGCCACCAGCCCCGCCGCTACGAGGAGGACGACCAGCGCCGCCGCCATGGTCACGTACCGCCACCTGAGATGCCATCGAAGCTGTCGCTCCAGCACGCCGGGGAGGATCTCCTCGAAGAGGGTGTGCTTGGCCTCGTTGAAGCGGGCGTAGGCGCGAGCGAACCGGCCGTTGGGCTTGCGGGGGGCGTGCGCGAGGTGCGAGGGGAGCACGTAGAACGCCTCGAGCAGCGACGCACCCAGGGCACAGATCACCACGACGGGGAGCACGCCGAGGAAGTTGCCCATGCGTCCCCCGATGAACGCCAGCGGCAGGAACGCCACGCACGTGGTGAGCACCGCCGCCAGTACCGGACCGCCGACCTCGTTGGCGCCGTCCTCGGCGGCTCTCAGCGGCGGGATGCCCCGCCGCATCTTGCTGAAGATGTTCTCCCCGATGACGATCGCATCGTCCACGATCATGCCGAGCACGACGATCAGGCCAAACAGGCTGATCAGGTTGATCGACTCGCCGACGAGCTTCATCAGGAGGAAGGTGCCGGCGAAGGAGAAGATCAGACCCGCCATCACCCAGAACGCGATGCGGAGTTCGAGGAAGACCGCGAGCGTGATCAGCACGAAGATCAGGCCCATGATGGCGTTGCGCCGCATGAGATCGAGGCGCTGCTCGATGAACCGCGCGAGATCCGTCGTGACCGTCACGTCGATCGCCCCGCCCGCCATGGAGGGGTGGTGCGCCGCATACGCCTTCACCGCGTTCGCGATCTCGATGGCGTCCTGGTCGGGGTCCTTGAACACGGTCAGGGACGCCGCGCGTTGCCCGGGGCCCGGCGACCGCGCCGCCTCCACCGAGCCGTGCGGGGCGCGGAAGCGGCCGCGGATCACCTTGTCCTCGAAGCCCTCCCGGACGACGGCGATGTCCCTCAGACGAATGGCGCTCCCGTCCGGGCGCGTGCGCACGACGAGGTCCTCGAGGCGGCGGCCGACCTGCTCCTCGCCGAGCGTCCGGACGCGGATGTTCGTGAGACCGCCCTTGAGCTGGCCCCCCGGTACGTCCAGGTTGCTGCGGGCGAGCCGCGTCCCCACGTCCTCGAAGGTCAACCCGTACTGCTCGAGCCGTTCGGGGCGGATCTCGACGAGGATCTCGCGGTCGCGCCACCCCGTGATGACGAGATTCGTCACCTCGTCCAGGTCGAGCAGGTCGTCGCGGACCTGGAGGATGGCCTCGTGGAGGGTCGTCTCCGGGACGTCCCCGTAGAGGACGAGGGCGATCACGGGGATCTGGGGACGCGCCTCCGTGATCTCCGGCTCCTCCGCTCCGTCCGGCAGGTCGGGCACGACCTTGTCGATCTCGCCGCGCACGTCGTTCAGGACGCGGTCGCGGTCGGCGCCCTCCTCCAGCTCCAGGGCGATCACCGTCAGACCCTCGTAGACGCGCGACTCGATGCGGTCGAGGCCGTCCACGTCCTCGACCTCGCGCTCGACGAGGCGCGTGACCGATTTCTCGACCTCCTCCGGCGTCGCCCCGGGGTAGGGCACGGACACGAGGATCTGCTCGACCTCGATCTGGGGGAAGAACTCCCGTGTCAAGGTGACACCGGCGTAGGCGCCCATGACGATCACCGCCAGCATCACGAGGTTCACGGCGACGGGATTGCGGACCGAGAGGCCGGGGAGGTTCATCGGGACCCCGCGTCCGCTCCCGTCCGGACGACGTCGATGTGCGACCCGTCGGCGATGTCCTCGAGATTCGTGACGACCACGAGGTCGCCGGTGTCGAGGCCTCCACCGTCGGGCGAAGGCTTGACGATGGCGACGCCCGGCAAGAGGGCCGTCACGTCGGGCTCCACGGCCTGCGCCACCGCCTCCTCGCCCTCGCCGGTGGGGCGCGCGACGTAGACCGTCGGTCCGAGGAAGGCCTCGCGGGGCACGGCCAGGACGTTTTCGTGGTGGCGGCCCGTCACGTCGGCGATCACGGGGGCGCCCGGCGCCACCGCGACCCCGGGGACCTCGACCCACACCCGGAACGTCCGGGACTCCGCGTCGATCGCGGCGTCGATCCGATCCACCGTGCCTTCCCAGACCACCTCGCCGCCGGGCCGGAGGCGGACCTTCACGCGGCTCTCCCGATCCACGGCGTCGTATTGGCCGGCCGCGAGCGCGATCCCCACCTCCACACGGGCGGGATCGATGATGTCGAACAGCGCCGTCCCCGGCGCCACGCGCGAGCCCACCTCGACGTGGCGGGCCAGCACGCGGCCGGAGAACGGCGCACGGATCTCGGCACGCTCGAGGTCGCGCCGGGCCTGTCGGATCTCGACGCGGTTCGCCGCGCGTTGCGCTTCGAGCACGGGCCGCTGGGCGATCGCCTGCTCCCGTCGCGCACCGATCTCGCTCTGCGACTGTTCGAGCGCGAAGACGGCGAGCCGCTGGCGGTCGAGGTCGCTCTCGGGCAGCGTCTTCTGCTCGACGAGGCGCTCGATCCGGTGTTCCTCGTCGCGGGCGGTATCCATGCGGTGTTCCGCGACTTCCATCTGGCGGTCCAGGCTCGCGACCTCGACGCGGTTCTGGGAGAGGACGGCCTCGATCTGCGTTCCCGCCGCTTCGAGTCGGGCGATGGCGTCCTCGAGGTCCCGGGTGTCGAGGCGGATCAACGGGGGCGAGGCCGAGGGGCCGCCATCGCCATCGGCCGCCGTCGCCTCCACCCGGCCCCCGATCCGAAGCGCCGGGGAGATCTCCCGCACGACGCCCGCGACCTCCGCGGTGACACGGGCCTCGCGCAGCACGTGCGCCACGCCGTAGCCGCGGACGTTCTCGACGTAGTCCTGGGTGCGCAGGGCTTGCGCGCGGACCACCGGGAGAGGCACGCCGCCGGGCGCCTTCGGCGGGGGCGCGAAGAGCGAGGCGAAATGGCGAAAGGCAGCGAAGCCCCCCCGAAGAGCAGCAGGATGACGACCGCGGACACGAGGACGTGGCGCCCGAGGCCCACGGAATCTCCCCGCCCTCCGGAGGCGCCCTCGGCTCGCGGCGAGTGGGTGGCGTCCGGCCCGCTGTCCATCGTCCGCGGAGCCTACCTCGCCGGGCGCAGCGGGGCTCCGTGCGGACCGACCCGACCCGGGTCGGCCTGCCGGCCCCGCCGAAGCCGGGGTAGGATCGCGCTGCGGCCCTCGGGGGCCCTCGTCCGTTCTCCGGAGACCCGTTCGGCATGAAGATCCGCATCGAATACTGCGCTGTCTGAAACTACGAGCCGGCGGCCGTCGGTCTGGCGACCACCCTTCTCGAGAACCTGAAGCAGCGGATCTCCGCGCTGGAGTTGGTCCCCTCCGGCGGGGGCTGCTTCGAGATCGACGTGGACGGCGAGCGGATCTACTCCAAGCTCGAGACCGGCGCGTTCCCCGACGAGCGGCGCGTCCTCGACCGGGTCCGCGAGTCCGCCGTGTGAGAAGCGGGGGGGGAACGAGCCGTGTGGGGCGAGGGGCGGAGTCCCGGGAGGGTGCGGACGCCGTGAGCTCTCCGGGCCCGTTCCTCGCGAAGGCGGGACTCGTCCTCGCGGCGCTCGCGGTGCTCCACTTCGCCGCTTGGCTCCTCCTGGGGGCCGGGGCCCGGCGTGAGATCCACCGTCTGGAGGCGGCGCACGGCCGCTCGGCGCTGGCCGCGGCCGACGACCCCGGCATCCAGCCGCGCGCCGGGCCCCGCGTGGCCGAGTGGATGCGGGCGCAGGAGCGCTGGGAGGCCCGGCGGACCTGGGAGCGCGACCGCGGCGTGGTCGCCACCGTCGGCTACGCGCTCGCCGCCTCGTTCCTGCTGCAGGCGGCCGTCCTCACCGGGTTGCTGCTCCGCGCCCTCGCGGCGCGGCGCGGGTGAGGACGGTCGAGACGCCCTCGGCGACGCTCACCGGCAGCCGTCCGTGTGATCGGGCGACGTCTGCCGGCGCTTGGTGCGGGCCGCCGCCCGGGCCGCGGCGTGCTCTTCGAGGTCGGCCTTCCATGCGGCCAGGCGCGCGCGCCACGCGGCTTCCCGGGCGGCCCGATCCTCCTCGCCCGTCCCGGGGGGCGGGCCGTGGCGATCCGCGATCCGGACGAGGTAGCCGAGGGAGCCGTCGCAGACGGGGTCGAGGGCGTGGGCCTTCTCGAACTGGGCCATCGCGTCGTACGGCCGGCCGAACTCCTCGTAGAGCAGCACGCCGAGCCAGTACCGGCCCGCGACGGAGCGGGGCTCCAGCTCCACGTAGTGCTCCAGCCGCTTCCGCGCCCGACCGAGCAGGTCCCGTCGGGGGGCCGATCCCCCGGCCGCCTTCGCGAGCTGGCGCAGCGTGTTCCCCAACCGGAGGTAGGCCTGGCGCAGGAGGGGTACGTACGTCGCGGCGACCTTCCCTCCCTCCAGCATGGCGATCACGCGCTGGTAGGCGGGCGCCGCCTCCTCGAAGCGTTCCTGGTTGGCGAGCGAGAGCGCGAGGTACCAGGACCAGAGCGGACTCTCGGGATCCTCCTTCTGCAGCCGCCGGAACGTGTCGATCGCGTCCTCGGGTCGGCCGCACTGCTGGAGCGCGATCCCCGCGTTCGCCCGGGCGACCCGCTGCCTGGCCACGTCGCCGAGGGTCCCGGCGACGGCGACCGCTCGCCGGAAGAAGCCGAGCGCGCGTTCGCAGTCCCGCGCTCCGAGGCGGCGACCGCCCTCCGCCAGCAGCACGGTGTAGGCGAGGAGGTCGGCCGCCCGGTCCCGCGCCTTCGGCGCGAGGGCGTGCATGCGGTCCAACTCCTCGATCGCCAGGTCCGGGCGATGGTCGAGCCGCCACGCGACCAGGGCGCGCAGGAAGGGCAGCTTGGGGTCGCGGTCGCCGTAGGGGGTGCGCGCGGCGTACCGGTCGAGCCAGGCCCGTGCCTCGGGGCGGTTTCCTTCGAAGACGCTCGCCTGGACCGCGAACAGGGCCACCTCCGGCTCCCGCTCGCGCTGCGTGTCCGCCTGGGCGAGGAGGACGCGCGCCCGCCGGGCCCGCTCCTGGGCCGCCGGGCGCCCCGCCTGGTCGAGTCGCTCCGCGTCCCGGAGGGCCTCGACGGCGCGCTGGACGAGATTGCGGTAGGTGGCGTCGTCCGCGCGGGCCCGGCGCCCGGGGACGACGGGGGCGGCGAACGCGAGGACGAGGGCGAGGGCCGTCGCCGCCGCGCGGGAGCGGGACGCGCTTGCAGGGAGGGGGAAGCGGCGGGGGCCGGCCGGCATCGGCGGCCACCCTACCAGCCGGGGGGAGACGCGCGTCCCTACCGTCGGCGCCGGGTCGGCCGCTGGGCCCAGGGGCGCGGGATTCCAACGCCCGTCCGCGCGTCCTGCGGGTTCGATCCGGGCCGCCCCCGTGGTCGTGCGGGCGAGGCGCCGTAGCAGGATCGCACGGGCCCCGGGCCTGGCGTCGGGAGCCCGAAGTAGGCGGTCGCCCCAACCCTCGGAAGAGACGGCATTTACGACTCGTCAGGGGGTGGCGCCCCTGGCATGAGGGTTGCTCGGAGTGCTTCGCGGCCCGAAATTCCCGCTTCGGCGCGATACGGCCGTGACCTGGGCGATCGATCCTGGGCCGGGGCTGGGCGCGAACCCTCGCCTTGGGCTTGGGTCGTGACTTCGTGGTTCTAGCATGCTGGGTCTCCAGCATGTTGGGGCCGGGTGCAATCGGACTTCGCGAACGGGAACGATGAGACGAGACGGGATGGACATCCACGGCGGTCTCTCCTCCGCGCCCCGCGTCCTACGGACGCCCGGCGCGCGACGCTTCGCGACGTCGAACACCCCTGCCCTCTCCCCGGGAGCCGAAATCCGCGCGGGGCGGATTCTCCGCTCCCGCCGGCGACGTTTTCAAGGTCGGCTGGCGGCTACGGCGGGAGCGGTGCAGGCGGATGGAACCCGGGGACGGGAGAGCCCGTGGGCGCCTTCCCCCAGTCCGACTTCCTGAACACAACGAGAGGTCAGGCCGCAATGGTCAAGACAACCCCCTCTTTCCGGTGGCTGACGGGACTCCTCGTCGTCGCGCTCATGACGACGTTGGGCGCCTGCGGTGGCGGCGGGGACGGCGGCGGCGCGATCCAGGCGCCGCTCGTGCGCGCCTTCTCGCCCTTCATGAGCCCCATCGACTTCAACACCCTGCAGCAGAACCCGACCTACACGGACGGGTTCCTGACGGTGTCCACCGACTCGAACTACCCGGGGAAGATCGTCGTCTTCTTCCAGGACCGCACGCAGATCGATCCGGCATCGGTCTTCGTCGGGGGTGACCCGAACCTGGGCCTCGACCTCTCCGCCCTGCAGATCCTCCAGTACATCCCGGGCAGCGGCAACGTCGAACTGCCCCTGTCGGCGGTGCAGGTGGAGCCCGATCGCATCATCTGCACGCCGGCGTCGCTCCCGCTCGCGGCCGGGCAGTACAGCATCGGGGTCTTCAGCAACATCCGCAACACCGACGGCAAGGCTCTCCAGCAGGGTCCGGTCTTCCACTCCTTCACGGTGGGCGGGACGGACTCCGTGAACCCGTTCGTCGTGGCGACCTCCCCCGTGGATGGCGCCCTCGGCGTCGGCGCGGGCGTCGATCCCCAGATCCCCACGGGCGACACCGCCCAGGAGGTGGCGGACATCCGGGTCGGCATCTTCGGCAAGACGACCCCGCTCGTGACCATCCGGTTCAACGAGTCCATCAACGCCGCGCGGATCTCGGCGAACAACATCAACGTGATCAACGCGGGCTTCCCGCCCGGAGCCGGCGCCCCGCCGACCATCCCTCCGGCGCCGACCTACCCCCAGCTCAAGAGCGCGAGCGACGGCGCGACGCTCCCCTCGAACGGCCATGAGATCGTCTGGAAGGCCGATCCCACGCAGGGTGGCTTCCCCTTCGGGACGTTCATCGAGGTCTCCATCGTGGGCGCCTACAACGATCAGGCATCGTTCGACGCCGACAGCGGATCCCTGTCGAACCCGGACAACGCGTCGCCCATCGCCGACCTGGCCGGGAACCCGATGATGATCACCAAGAAGTTCTCGTTCCAGACGGTGGCCCCGCCGGACCTCCCGCAGAACCCCTTCCCGGAGTACGCGGTGTGGTGGGCGGCTTCCGACCGCGTGGGCGTGATCGACGCGGTGAACCAGCAGGGGATTGCCGACTTCCTGACCGGCGCCCAGACCTTCCCGAACGGCATCCCGCAGAACGTGCTCCCCGCCTTCAACGACGCGATCACGACCTCGGCGACGGTGCCCGGTTTCGAGCCGACCGAACTCAGCATCGACTGCCGCACGAACGGCGGCACCTGCAGCACGTGGGTCTACGCGATGTCGCCCAACAGCGGCGAGATCGTCATCATCAACAGCGGCAACAGCCTTCCGGTGGCGATCATCAGCACGCCTCAGCCGGGCGGCATCGGGAACCAGACCGGCGGCGGCCAGGCGGCGAACGTCGTCGTGGTCTCGAACAGTTCGGCGAACACGCTGACGACGTTCGACTTCAACAACGTCTCGACGGGCATCAACTACGTCAACGGCCCGATCTTCATCCAGAACGTGCAGCCGACCGGCAACACGCCGCGAACGGTGTCGGTCTCGCTTCCGCCCACCGGGGCCGCCAACCGCGACCCGTCCTTCGGCGGACCGCCCGTGCCGATCATCATGTACGCGGACTTCACGGACGGCGTCGTGAACACGACGCGCCTGAACCTCGACGCTCCGGTCAAGCAGTTCAACCTGGGTGCCAACTCGCGACCGAACGACGTAGTGATGTCGCCGTGCATCAACGCCGGCACCACGAACCTCTTCATCGCGGCCATCTCCCAGGCGGGCCTGCCCGGCGAGGGCAAGGTGGCCTACTACATCTCCGGCCCGAGCTGCTCCACGGGTGTCGGTTCCGGGATCGCCGCCGACGCGATCATCGGCGACCTGACCGGCTTCGACAGCCCGGCGGGCCTGGACGACCTCTTGGCCGTGGGCAACGGCGCGTGGTTCGGTGTTGCCGAGTCGGGCGCGCAGGCGAACCGCATCCGCCTGCTCGGCCTGACCACGGGCGCGTTCAACAACCCCGTCATTCTCCAGACCATCGGCAACGTCGGCGCGAACCCGGTGGCCGTCGCCCACCGCTCGTCCTACACGATCTACCCCCTGTGCATCGCGCTGCTGAACAGCGGTCTCTGCTCCTTGGTCCCGACCTGCTGGTTCAAGGGCACGGAGCAGACGAGCCCGAACCCGGATGGCTCGCTCAATGCCGCGCAGGACCTCTACATCTGCGCGCGGGGCGCCGGCCAGGTGACCGTGGTGGACCTGGTGTCGGGCCTGAGGAACTTCTACAGCCCGATCAAGATTCCGGGCGTCCGGGGCGTCTACACGCCGCCCACCCAGTAAGGGCCCATCCGTCCGAGGCCGCGGCGCCCCTGCGCCGCGGCCTTCGTACGGAGTCCGCACAAGGACCGAGGCGACCTCGGGCCGCGGGCCGGTCGAGGGGGCGCGGCCGCGTCGTCCCCGCCCCCCGGGGAGGCCAGCGGCGAGACTCGAGCGTTGTGCGGGACGGCGGGCTCCCGCGCGGGGCGTACGGATGCCGGCAACCGAACGGACGCTCGTGCTCCGCGAGAGCATCCGTTGTGCGCCTGACGCCGGGTGCGGCGCGGGAGCGACTCCCCCCGTCCAGCAGCAGCGAACGCCCACCCCCCCTCAGGGCGCGCCCCGAGGCGAGCGCACGCGAGCATGCGGAGGCACCCGGAGGGGGCCGAAGGCGCGTCGAAGGACGCGCACGGCCCAGGCCGCCCCGAGCCTGCCGAAGGGCGTCACGCGCTCGCCATCGAGACGCCGGAGGGCCCCCGCCCCGCGCTCCCCCGCTCGCCCTCTCCCCTCCTGCGGCGCTACCGATCGATGGCCGCCAGCACCCTCGTGACCTCGTCCGGCAGGTCCGGCACGTCGTGGAGGACGTCGGCGACCAGCGCGTCGCCGGTGAGGCCCCGTGCTTCCGCTTCGAAGGAGGGGAGCAGGCGGTGGCGGAGGGCCGGCATCAGTGCCCAGGCCAGGTCCTGGGCGGTCACGTAGCCCCGGCCGTCGCGAAGCGCCGCCACGCGGGCCGCGCGGCAGATCGCCTCGCCGCCGCGCGGGCTCGCGCCGAGCCGGAGCGTGCGCCGCGCGACGTCGGTCGCCTCCAGGCCGAAGGGCGAGGTGGCCGTCACCCAGCGGGCCACGAGCCTCAGCAGTGGTTCGGGAATCGCCACCTCCCGGACCTGGAGCACGAGCGCCTGGAGTTCCTCGGCCGACATGACGGGCTCGGGGAGCGCGGGCTCCGCGCGGTCGGTGCGGGCGAGGATGTCCACGAGCGCGCTCTCGGGCGGCGGCGGGACGAGGATCTTCAGCAGGAACCGGTCGAGTTGCGCCTCGGGCAGCGGGAAGGTCCCCTCCATCTCGATCGGGTTCTGCGTCGCGAGCACGCAGAAGGGGGACGGCAGGGGGTGGCGGACGTTTCCGACGGAGACGTGGTGTTCCGCCATGGCCTCGATCAGCGCGGACTGGGTGCGGGGCGTGGCCCGGTTCACCTCGTCGGCCAGGACGACGTTCCCGAAGAGCGGACCCGGCCGGAAGAGGAAGGAGCGCGCGGGATCCGCCGGGTCGAGGACGTCGGTTCCCGTGATGTCGGCCGGGAGGAGGTCGGGCGTGAACTGGATCCGCGTGAAGTCCAGGTCCGTGGCTGCCGCCAGCGAGCGTACGAGCAGCGTCTTGCCCATCCCGGGCGCGCCCTCGAGCAGGCCGTGGCCGCCCGCGAGCAGGCAGGCCACGACCTCCCGGACCGCGGCGGTCTGTCCGAGGACGGTGTCGGCCACGGCGTCTTCGAAGGTCCGGATCCTCGCGGCCGCGTCGGGGCGGGGGGGGTCGTCCATGGCGTCTCCCTCAGTCCCGCTCACGGCGCGGTCCGCCGCATGGTCCGGGGGAAAGGGCTGGCCTCGCGCACGTGGTCCAACCCGCAGATCCAGGCCACCACGCGCTCGAGGCCCAGCCCGAATCCAGCGCTCGGACACGCGCCGTAGCGGCGTAGGTCCAGGTACCACTCGTAGGCTTCCTGAGGGAGGCCGTGCTCCCGGATGCGACGGAGCAGGAAGTCGAGGTCGCCGCTTCGCTCTCCGCCCCCGATGATCTCGCCGTAGCCCTCGGGCGCGATCATGTCCACGCCCAGCGCCAGCTCCGCCCGCTCGGGATCGGGCCGCATGTAGAAGGCCTTGGTGGCGGCGGGGAAGCGGTGGACCAGTACCGGTCGGTCGAACTGCGCCGACAGCGCGTCTTCCTGGGGGGCGCCGAAGTCCTCGCCCCAGGGGAGCGCGGCGTCGGTCTTCTCCAACCGGGCGAGGGCCTCGTCGTAGCTGACGCGGGGGAAGGGCGCGGTGACCGCTTCCAGCCGCGAGACGTCGCGACCGAGCGCCTCCAGCGCCGGGCGGCAGTCGGCGAGCACCGCCTCGACCACGTGGGCGACGAGCTCTTCCATGGTCTCCATCGTCTCGTCGAGGGTGGCGAAGGCGACCTCCGGCTCCAGCATCCAGAACTCGGTGAGGTGTCGCCGCGTCTTCGACTTCTCGGCGCGGAAGGTGGGGCCGAAGCAGTAGACCCGGCCGAGCGCCTGCGCCGCCGCCTCCATGTGGAGCTGGCCCGTCTGTGACAGGTACACCTTCGAATCGAAGTACTCCACGGGGAAGAGCGTCGCCGTGCCCTCGGCGGCGGCCGACTGGAAGATCGGCGCGTCCACGCCGACGAATCCGCGCTCGTCCAGCCAGCTCCGGAGTGCGCGGACGATGCGCGCCCGCACGCGGAGCACCGCGGTCGGCCGGGAGCTCCTCAGCCACAGGTGGCGCTGGTCGAACAGGAACCCGGCGCCGTGGTCCTTCTTGCCCAGGGGGTAGTCGTCCGCCGTCGGCCCGACGACCTCGAACCCGTGGACCGTCACCTCCAGCTCGCCCGGGCGCCGAGGGTGGGCCTTCACCTCTCCTTCGATACGGACGCTGCTCTCGATCCCCACGCTCGAGGCCCGCTCCAGCGCCGCGTCGTCCACGGCGCCCCTCTTCACCACGGCCTGCACGTCGCCCGAGCCGTCTCTCACCTCGAGGAAGACCAGCTTGCCGGCGGTGCGGCGGTGACGCACCCAGCCGTAGAGGACGGCACGGCTGTCCGCGGCGAGGTCGGCGATCCAGGTGCGGTCGTGCAACGGCGGCCTCCGGTCGGGAAGAGGCCGACTATACTCCCTCCGTGCTCCACGCCATCCAGGGTCGACTGGACCGTCAGGGTCCGACGCGCGTCCTCCTCGAGACCGGCGGCCTCACCTTCGAGGTCCACGTCCCGCTCTCGACGTACGAGAAGCTGGGACCGAGCGGCTCCCAGGCACGTCTCCTGGTGCATCTCCACATCCGGGAAGACGAGTGGCGGGTGTTCGGGTTCGTGACCGCGGAGGAGCGCCAGGCGTTCCGGGCGCTCCTGAAGGTCGCGGGCGTGGGCCCCACCACCGCTCTCGCCCTGCTCAGCGGGTTCCGGCCGGGCGAGCTGGGGCGGGCCGTGACCCAGGGCGACGCCCGGGCGCTCACCCGCGTGAAGGGGGTGGGGAAGAAGACGGCGGAGCGGATCGTGGTCGAGCTCCGCGACGTCCTGGGGGAGGGCGCGGGGGCGGGTGCCGAGCTTCCCGAGGGCGACCGCCGGACCGTGGAGGACGCGTTGGCGGCATTGGCGGCGCTCGGATTCGATCCGTCGGAGGCGCGCCGTCGCCTGGAGAAGGCCATCAAGGCGGGCGGAGCCGAAGGCGTGAGCGAACTCGTCCGTCGCGCCCTCCGGGCCTGAGGCGGGAGGCCGCCCCCGGAAGGCGGTCGGCTACCGCTTCTTGAGCGACAGGTTCATCCGCTCGAGCTTCCGGCGAACCTCGTTCAGCGACGTCTGGCCGAAGTTCTTCGAGGCCAGCAGCTCCTGCTCGGAACGCTCCAGCAACGCGCCGACGGTCTCGATGCCCAGGTTGTCCATGCAACGACGCGCCCGGATCGAGAGGTCGAGCGCGTCGATCGGCACGGTCCGGGGGTCGGGCTGTCCGGGGGACTCCAGCGGGGCGCCCGCGAGCCCCGCCGCGGGGGCACCCTCCGTGCCGCCTCCGGGCAGGCTCCCGAAGAGGGCGTCGAGTTGGGCCTCCGCCTCGGCGCGCGAGGTGGAGTACAGGGGCGCCTCGTCGTCGGAGGTCATGCCCAGGCGCAGCCCCTTCTGGGCGAGGATGTCCTTGATCTCCTGGAGCGAGGTCTCGCCGAAGTTCTTGTAGGCGAGGAGCTCGTTCTCGCTCTTGTGGACGAGGTCGCCGAGCGTCTCGATGTTCATCTTCGAGAGGCAGTTCCTCGACCGCACCGACAGCTCGAACTCGCTGATGGGCGTGCGCAGCACCTGGGCCCGGCGGTCCTCGAGGCGCTCGTGGTCCTCGTCGAAGTACATGGTCTGGGACGCCATGACGTCCTTCAGGCCGACGCGAGCGCGGACGTGGTTGGGGTCCGCCTCGAGCACGCGGCGGTAGCAGCGCTGGGCCTCGGCGTACCGCCCCTGGTCCTCGTTGAGCAGCGCGAGATTGATCAGCGCGTTGACGTAGGTGGGTTGGAGGCTGACGAGGTGACGGTAGAGCTCGATGGCGCGGTCGTCGATGCCCTCGGTGTCGAGCCGCCGCGCGAGGTGGAAGAGCGCGTGGCGGTGGTCGGGATCCTGCTTGAGGGCGGCCTCGTACTTCCCCTTCGCCTCGCCGTACTCGCCGTCGCTCTCGAGCGCGATGCCCTCCGCGTAGAGTTGGTCGGGGCCTTCCGGCAACTTCGAGGCGGCCTTCTGGGCCAGGGGCGTGTCGCCCGCCAGTGCCGCCGCGGTGGCCAGGTCGAGCATCATGTTCGTCCCGTCCGCCGGCGACCCGACGAGCGAGGCGAAGTGATTGGCAGCGGCCGCGGGGTCGCCCAGCTCCAGGGCGCACCGGCCACGGAGCAGGGCGGCCTGGGGCTCGGTGCCGGCCTTCTCGAGGACCCGGCGGGCCTGATCGATGCGGCCCAGCAGGTAGAGGGCGGTCGCGCGCCGGAGCGCATCCCGGCCCTCGAGCCCCGCCGCGCCCTTCTGGGCCTCCGCCCGAGCCGCGTTCCAGGCGGATCGGGAGAGACGCACCGCCGCGCGAGCCTCGGTGAGGTCGTCGGCGTTGAAAGAGAGGGCATCCAGGAAGGTGGCGAGGTCCAAGGCCACGGCGTTGGAGGGCATGCGCGGCTCCCGCGGGGAACGGACACGTGAATCCCGGATCATAGCGATCCTCCCCGGTGGCCCCAAGCCGGTGAAGGCCCCGACCGATGAGGACGGTTAGGATCCAGGGAGGACATCCGGGGCGTGCATGGACCGTTTCGAGATCGAAGGCGGCGTCGAGCTGCACGGCGATGTTCGCGTCTCCGGCGCCAAGAACGCGACCCTGCCCATCCTCGCCGCCACCCTGCTGGCGGAGGGGCCCAGCCGGCTGGAGGGGGTGCCGCGGCTCAAGGACGTCCAGACGATGCTCCGGATCCTGGAGGGGCTCGGGGTCCGAAGCGCCTGGACGGACGACCACGCGCTGGAGGTGGAGGCGTCCCCGGAGGGCCCCACGCGGGCGCCCTACGAGCTGGTCAAGACCATGCGGGCCTCGATCTGCGTCCTGGGGCCCCTGCTCGGCCGGCGGCGCCGCGCCGAGGTGAGCTTTCCGGGGGGATGCGTGATCGGTCCCCGGCCGATCGACCTCCATCTCCGAGGCCTGGAGGCCCTGGGCGCCGCCATCGAGGTCCGCGGCGGCTACATCCACGCGGACGGGAGGGGCCTCCAGGGCGACCGGGAGATCTTCCTCGGCGGGCCCTTCGGGCCGACCGTCACGGGGACGGCGAACGTCCTCTCCGCCGCCGTGCTCGTGCCGGGGAGAACGGTGATCCAGAGCGCGGCGTGCGAGCCGGAGGTCGCGGACCTCGCCCGGTTCCTCCAGGCGATGGGGGCGCGGATCGAGGGCGTCGGAAGCCCCACCCTGTTCGTGGAGGGTGTCGAGCGGCTTCGCGGCGCACGCTGGAAGGTGGTCCCGGACCGGATCGAGGCGGGCACGCTCCTCGCGGCGGCCGCGATCACCGGTGGCGACGTCCGCGTCCTCGGCGCCGAGCCCGCCCACCTCGCCGCTCCCCTGGCGCTGCTCGGGGCGATGGGCGTCGCCGTGCTCCGCGAGGGCGCGGGAATCCTCCGCGTCCGGGGCGCCGGCCGCCCGAGGCCCGCCGACGCCGTCACGCTGCCGTACCCCGGATTCCCCACGGACCTCCAGGCGCAGTTCATGGCGCTGCTGGCCCTGGCCGACGGGAACTCCTTCGTGACGGAGAAGATCTACCCGGAGCGGTTCATCCACGTGGCGGAGTTCCAGCGCATGGGTGCCCGGATCCGCAAGGAGGGGCCGACGGCCATCGTCGAGGGGGTGGACCACCTCTCCGGGTGCCCGGTGATGGCCTCCGACCTGAGGGCCTCGGCGGCCCTGGTCCTGGCGGGGCTCGCCGCGCGGGGGACGACGAGCGTCGAGCGCGTCTACCACATCGACCGTGGCTATGAGCGCTTCGAGGAGAAGCTGGCGGGCCTGGGCGCCCGCATCCGGCGGATCGCCACGGGGTAGGGACCGCGCCGTCCGGAGCCGGTCGCCGCAATCCTTCCGGCCCCGCGCGGGGATGGTTCAATCCACGGTTCGCTACCGGCCCCGGGCCGGAACTCCGCCCGGGGGCCGGGCCCCCGGGGGCCGTCCGCCCCGGACGCCCCCTCCGACCTTCCCCCCGAACGTCCCCTTCTCGAGAGTCCCTTGTTCGACGCCCTCGCCCAACGCTTCACCCGCATCTTCCAGGGTCTCGGCTCCGGCCGACTGACCGAGGAAAACATCGACGAGGGCATCCGCGAGGTCCGCGCGGCGCTGCTCGAGGCGGACGTGAACCTCGCCGTGGTGAAGACCTTCGTGACGAGGGTTCGCGAGAAGGCGCTCGGCATCGAGCGCATCCGCGGCGTCAAGCCGGCGGACCAGTTCGTCAAGATCGTCCACGACGAGATGACGGCGCTCCTGGGCGGCGAACCCGCCCGGATGCGGTGGAACGATCGCGGCCCGACCGTGATCATGATGGTCGGCCTCCAGGGCACCGGCAAGACGACCACAGCCGCGAAGATCGCGCGCCAGCTCAAGAAGCGGGACGGGAAGAAGCCGATGCTCGTGGCCGCCGACGTGCAGCGTCCCGCCGCCGTCGAGCAGTTGAAGATCCTCGGGCAGCAGATCGACGTCCCCGTCTACGCGGAGGACGGCGGCCGCCCCCGAAGATCTGCGCTCGGGGCGTGAAGAAGGCGGCAGACCTCGGCTGCGACGTCGTCCTCCTCGACACGGCCGGTCGCCTCCACATCGACGCCGCCCTGATGGACGAGTTGGAGGACATCCGCGCCAAGGTCGAGCCGCAGGAGATCTGGCTCGCGGTGGACGCGATGCTCGGTCAGGACGCGGTCACGAGCGCGCGCGAGTTCAACGACCGCCTGGACGTCAGCGGCCTCGTGTTGACCAAGGCGGACGGCGATGCCCGCGGCGGCGCGATCCTGGCCATCCGCGAGGTGACCGGCCGACCCATCCGCTACGTCGGCGTCGGGGAGAAGCTCGACAAGATCGAGTCGTTCGACCCCGACCGCTTCGCCAAGCGCATCCTGGGCATGGGCGACGTCGTCGGCCTCGTAGAGCAGGCCCAGGACGTCGTGGATCAGGAGAAGGCGGAGGAGACGGCCGGGCGCCTCTTCGCCGACCGCTTCACCATGCTCGACCTGGAGTTCATGTTCGACCAGGTCCAGCGCATGGGCGGGATGAAGGACGTCCTGGGGAAGGTCCCAGGGATGGCGGCGCTCGGCGCCGACCAGACGGGCGACATGCCGGGCGACGACAAGATCCGGCACTGGCGCGCGGTGATCTCCTCGATGACGCCCCAGGAGCGGGTGGACCCGTCGCTCCTCCACATGCAGCGGCGTCACCGCATCGCGCGGGGTTCGGGCACGTCGGTAGGTGCGGTCGGCGAGGTCGTCCGTGCCTACAAGGACATGAGGCGTCAGATGAAGGACCTGAAGAAACAGGGCTTCATGGGGCGCATGGCCGATCGGGCGCTGAAGCGCCAGAAGACGAAACGACTCAAGAAGATGAGGAAGGAGGGGGCGGACATCAAAGGTTGGTTCAAGCTGTAGCCGCCAGGCCGCTTGAGCCACGGGGGTGGTCCGACGCCCGCTCGACCGAGAACGCACCAGGAGCCAGCATGGCGACCGTCATTCGTTTGTCCCGTACAGGCCGGAGGAACCGGCCGCACTACCGCGTGGGGGTCTTCGACCGCAGGACCCGCCGCGACGGGCCGCCCATCGAATACCTCGGGCACTACGATCCTCTCGTCGAGGACGAGGAGAAGCGCGTGGTGCTCGACGACGAGCGCGTCCGCTACTGGCTCGGCCAGGGCGCGGCGATCTCCGACACCGTTCGGAGCTTCGCGACGCGGCGCGGCATCGAGGTCCCGCAGAAGAAGCGGCGTGGCCGCAAGTCGTCCCGCGCCTCGAAGGACTAGCCGCCCTCCGTGCCCTCCAAGTCGGCCAGCAAGCCGTCCATCGACGCGGTCCTGAAGGTCCTCGAACCGCTCCATCCCCCGCTCGCGGTCTCCGAGCGCCTCGAGGATCCGCTGATCGATCACCTCCTCGTCGCCGTCCTCGGCTGGCACGTGGGGGAAGAGCGCGCGCGCGGCGGCGTCCGGGCGCTCTCCCAGGTCTTCCTGGACATGAACGAGGCGCGGAGCAGCCCCCTCTCGGAGTTGTCCGAGGTCTTGAAGCCCTTCGTCGGGAGCGACGCCGACATCCGCAAGGTCTCCTGGGACGTGCGCATGGCGCTCCAGGACGTGTGGGACGGCACGCACGGTCTCGATCTGGAGCCCCTGAGGGGCCGCGATCCGGAGGACCAGCGCGCCTTCCTGAGAGACTTGCCCAACACCCCCGGCGGCCCGGCCGCCCTCGTCTACCAGATCGCGCTCGGCGACGGCGCCCTCGCGTTCGGTCCGCGGGAACGCCATCTCCTGAGCCGTCTGGGGATGCTGCCGCGGGCCACCACGCCGCAGCGCGTCCGGTTCGCGATGGAGCGTCGCGTGAAGGCGCCGGAGCGCATGCGCTTCACGTGGCTGATGGGCGCCAGCGCCTACCTGTTCCGCACGGACTGGGACGACGCCCATCCCTTCTGCAAGCTGCTTGCGAGCGTGAAGGCGAAGGAGATCGGCGAGCGCGAGCGCGAGAAGAAGCGCGAGGAAGCCCGCCGGATCGCCGAGGAGAAGCGACGCCTGCGCGAGGAGGAGAAACGCCGGCGCCAGGAGGAGCGCGAGAAGGCCCGCCGCGAGCGGGAGGAGGCGAAGAAGCGGCGCGAGGCCGAGAGGAAGGCCAGGGAGGAAGCCCGCAAGAAGGCCGCCGCCGAGCGGGAAGCCAAGCGCAAGGAGGAGGTCCGCAAGAAGGCGGAGGCGCGGAAGAAGGCGGCGGCCAAGAAGAAGGCCGACGCGAAGAAGCAGGCCGAAGCCCGAAAGAAGGCGGCGGCGAAGAAGAAGGCCGCAGCGAAGAAGAAGGCCGCGGCGAAGAAGGCCCAGGCCCGAAAGAAGACGACGGCCAAGAAGACGACGGCGAAGAAGAAGGCCGCGTCGAAGAAGAAGGCCTCCGCCCGCAAGACCACGGCGGGCAAGTCCACCGCCCGCAAGGCATCGGCGAAGAAGTCCACGGCGAAGAAGTCCGCGGCGAAGAAGGCCGCGGCCGCGCGCAAGCCCTCTGCGAAGAAGCACTCCTCCACGGCGAAGAAGTCGACCGCCAAGAAGGCCACGGCTCGCAAGTCCACCTCGAAGAAGGTCACCCCGAAGAAGGCCCCCGCCAGGAAGTCCACGGCGAAGAAGGCCGCGGCCCGAGCGTCCACCGCGAAGAAGTCCACCGCGAAGACGTCGAAGGCACGGAAGAGCACGGCCCGTCGCCGGACGAGCTCCCGCAAGAAGGCGGGGGGCTGACCCCGTCGAGCCGCTGATCCTCGCGAGCCGGAGCCCCCGGAGGCGGGCGTTGCTGGCCCGGGCGGGCTTCGCCTTCGAGGTGGGGCCGTTTCCCGACGTGGAGGAGGTCCTGCCCGAAGGGCTGTCGCCGCCGCGCGCCGCCCAGGCGCTCGCCGAGGAGAAGGTCCGCGCCGTGCTCGACCGGGTGGGGGGGCGCACCGTCCTCGCCGCCGACACGGTGGTCGTCCTCGACGGCCAGGCGCTCGGGAAGCCTCGGGACGCGGCGGACGCGCGTCGGATGCTCGCGCGCCTCTCGGGCCGGCGGCACGCGGTGGTCACGGGGGTGGCGGTGGGGCGGGGCTCGACCGTGCTGGGGGACGCCGCCGTCGCGGAGGTGACGTTCCGGCCGCTGATGGAGGACGAGATCGCGGCCTACGTCGCCACGGGGGAGCCCCTGGACAAGGCGGGGGCCTACGGGATCCAGGGCGGCGCCGCGGCCTTCGTCCGGGAGCGGACGGGCTCCCTCGACACGGTGATCGGTCTCCCCCTGGACCTCGTCCGTGCCCTTCTGGCCCGCCTCGCTCCATCTCCGAGCGCGCCGGGTCGATAGGGAGGGTGCGTCCCAGGAGGCCGCTTGCGGAAGTCCACCACCATCGCCATGGGGATCCTGCTGACGGGGTTCGCGGTCCTCTTCTTCGCGGCCGAGACCGCGCTCAGGCCCCTGGCCGAGGACGCGGAGGTCTCACGCGAGATCACCCGCGATCTCGCCAACCGCACCCTGATCGTGCCGGACACCAAGGTGCGGGTCCTCCGGGTCCCCGGCGCCCCGAAGCGCATGGCCCCGGACGGGCGGGGCGTGCTGGTCCACCTCGCGCCCCGGACGGACGGGAAGCGCCGGGCCGGCGGGCTCGGCCGGCTGGCCGGCGAGGTGGCCGATCGCGTCTTCGACCTCTACGGGCCCGGCCGGCTCGACTGGGTCGAGATCGTGTTCGAGATCGGCGACGAGCGCCGGCCCACGCTGGTGCGTCTGGGCGAGGACGGCGACCGCCTGGCGCCGACCCCTTCCCCGGACGCCTGAGAGGACGGGAAGGAGTCGAGTCCGGGGCTTCGGCCGGCTGCGGAGCCGCGATGCCGCGTTGCTCGTCGTCAGCGACCCACTGCGGGGTCGCCTCCTCCTCGCGCCTTGCCTCGCGGCCCCTCGCTCGGCCTCGGGCCCTCGGCCCACTCCTTCCCGCCCTCTGGAGACGACGGGAAGGAGTCGAGTCCGGGGCTTCGGCCGGCTGCGGAGCAGAAGGAGTCGAGTCCGGGGCTTCGGCCGGCTGCGGAGCCGGCCGCGATGCCGCGTTGCTCGTCGTCAGCGACCCACTGCGGGGTCGCCTCCTCCTCGCGCCTTGCCTCGCGGCCCCTCGCTCGGCCTCGGGCCCTCGGCCCACTCCTTCCCGCCGCCATCGGGCGTGCCTCGTCGTCACCGACACGGGCCGGGCGACCCCGCCCGTGCTTGCGCGTCCGTGGGCTCGGGCTACGCTCGGGGGCTCGCATCCCCTGGGAGCCGCGTCATGAAGAAGGGCATCCACCCCGCCTACCACCCGGTCCTCTTCGTGGACCAGGGCGCCGGGTTCGAGTTCCAGACGCGCTCCACCATGACGAGCAGGGAGAGCCGCGAGATCGACGGCGTGAAGCACCACGTCATCCGCCTCGACATCTCCTCCGCCTCGCACCCCTTCTACACGGGGAAGCAGCGCTTCGTGGACACGGCCGGCCGCATCGACAAGTTCCGCAGCAAGTACGGGAACCGCTACGGCCGCCGTCGCAAGGAGTCGAAGGGCGACGAGACCGGCAAGGCCGAGGAGTAGCGCTCCTTCCACGTCGCGGGCCCTTCGGGTTCGTCTCGGCCCTCGCCCCGTCTCCGGCACCGTCCGATGCTCTCCGAACGACTCGACCAGCGTCTGAAGACCATCCTCGCCAAGGTCGAGGACCTCGAGGCCCGTCTCGAAGACCCCGCCGTCGCGGCCAATCACCTGGCCTATGCGCGTACCCGTCGCGAACTCACGCCGCTCGAGGAGACGGCCCGTCTCTACCGGGCCTGGCTCGCGGCCGCGGCCGAAGCCGAGGAGGCCGAGGGCATCCTCGAGGCCGGCGACGACGATCCCGAGATGGTGGAACTCGCCCAGGAGAGCATGGAGAGCGCACGCGCCCGGCAGGAGGCGCTGGCCGAGGAGATCAAGCAGAGCCTGGTCGCCGAGGACGAGGACGACCAGCGCGACGTGATCGTGGAGATCCGCGCCGGCGCCGGAGGCGACGAAGCGGCCATCTGGGCCGGCGACCTCTTCCGCATGTACACGCGCCTCGGCGAGCGCCGCGGCTGGAAGGCGGAGCTGCTGGAAGCCCACGACTCGGAGCAGGGCGGATTCAAGGAGGTCCGGTTCGCGCTCCACGGTGACCGTGTCTACTCGCGCCTCCGCTACGAGTCGGGCGTGCACCGCGTGCAGCGCGTGCCCAAGACCGAGGCGCAGGGGCGCATCCACACCTCCACCGCGACCGTCGCGGTGCTTCCGGAGGTGGAGGACGTGGACGTCGAGATCGACGAGAACGACGTCGAGATCCAGACGATGCGCGCCGGCGGCCCCGGCGGCCAGAACGTGAACAAGACGTCCTCCGCCGTACGCCTCATCCACATCCCCACCGGCATCGTGGTGAAGTGCCAGGCCGACCCGTCGCAGCACAAGAACCGGGCGACGGCCTTTCGTGAGCTCCGCGCGCGGCTCTACCAGCTGGAACAGGAGCGCGCCCAACGCGAGCGAAGCGAGGCGCGCCGCAGCCAGATCGGGACGGGCGACCGCAGCGAGAAGATCCGCACCTACAACTACAAGGAGAGCCGGGTCACCGACCACCGCATCGGCTTCACCGTGCACAACCTCTCGGAGATCCTCGAGGGCGACCTGGAGGACCTGGTGGACGCGCTGCGCACCGCCGAGCGCGAGAAACGCCTGGGCGATCTCTGACGCCGGTTCCCGCCGGCGCGACCTCGGCGTCGCGACGCCGTGTCGCCCCGCACTGCACCTGCTCCGGGCTGCGTCGGGACGCGGCGCAAGCACTTGCCGGCGTTCATGGCGGCGAGCTCGTAGTTCGCCTCCGGCTCGGTGATGGCGCCGAGGACACGGTGGCGGACCTTGCCGGCCTGTCGCCACTCCATGGCCCAGGTCGTGAGACCGGTAGATCGTTCGACGCGGGACCCGAGCCCGGGCACTTCGGGCCTCCATGGGGCAGGACCCCACCCTGCACCTCGTCGTGCGGACAGCTCCAGGGGAGGCCAGTTGCTGGGGCTGGTGCTCTCCGATGACCCTCGGTCTTCTACGCCTTTCGACGTGGTGCCACCTGTAGCCAGCGGTCGCGTGTGGTGGATGTGCAGACTATCGCGGCGGAGGGCACTGCACTACTCCAAGCGGAGGTCTTGCGCGACAAGCTCCAAGGCGGACAAGTCCGTTTGCAGGTGCGACGAGTCGTAGACGACCTCCCGTGGACGGACGATGTAGCGAGCTGAGGTGACGTCCGCCTTCTCGTGCATGGGGAAGACGTGGGCGTGCGCATGCGGGACGTCGCTCCCGGCGTAGAGGAGGGCCACGCGCTCAACGCCGTACAGGGCCTTCCTTCGCTGCCCAAGTCGCTGTCCGACGGTCAGATATCTGCGTGGAGACCCTCGGGGGCAGATCCACGTAGTCCTCGATGTGGGCTCTCGGAACGATGAGGGCATGCCCTTCCCGAATCGGGTCGCAGTCCAGGAAGGCGACGACGTCGTCACTCTCCCACAGGCGCGCCGCCTTGATCCGGCCCGCCGCGACGTCACAGAACACGCACTCCCGCACCCGTCTGCCTCCGGAGCCCATCACGCGGCGGCGGAAGTCTACAGGGGGCGGCTGAGTTCACTGGCCGACGGCAGAGCCAACCCTTGCCCGTCCAAGCACGTCTGCTGAGATGCCGCGTACCCGCCTTTCTTCGACGGGTTTCGCGTGCTGCGCGCTCCCGCCCGGAAGAGGGCCGGTTTCGGCCGTTCGGGCGGATCGTGAATGGCGGGAGTGACGGGACTCGAACCCGCGACCTCCGGCTCGAGGCCGGCGTTTGGGAGGCGTGGACACCGAGCACCCGATCCTGTCCGGGTTTGCCGTCCGGGTGCGCGAGAGGCCGCCTGTCGTGCGACCGGGCAGTACGCTGGATGCGGAGGCATCGATGGGACACCGGGTTCTAGTCCTTCTTCTCCTGTTGGGGGCGATCGCCGCCGCGGGCGCGGGGGAACCCGAGAAGCCCGCCGGCGCAGATCTCCCGCCGGGGTGGTCCGTCCGCAAGGCGGTGACGGTCCCGCCCGACCAACTCGAGGCCATCGGGCAGCGGCTCGGAGGCAGGCTCGTCTCGCTCGAAAACGACTTCCTCGACCTCAACGGGTTCCCCGCCCGGTGGAACGACGTGCGCGCCGCCGACGACGCATCGGCGGAGAGCGTGTACCGGACGATGCTCGGGATGCGCGGGAGCGACTTCGTGGCTCGGCGCGGTCTCTCGATCTACGAGGTCGCCGGCGACAACGTCCTCGTCGCGCGGCGGGTCCGATTCGCCAAGGGAGTGCCGTCGGCGTCCGAGGCGACCTACGAGGTCACGCTCCGCCTCGCGCTGGTGGACGACCTCGTCGAGTCCGAGCGAAACGACGTCTTCAACCTCTTCCTCCGCCTGGAGCGGAACCCCGACGACGAGGCCGTGGCCGCCTCGATCCGGAAGGCGACGTCGGACTGGGCTTTCGGGAGGACGCTGCGGGTTCGCACACCGCGGCCGCCCCTCGACGAGGCGACGTGGACGTTCGTGCCGGAACCTTCGGGACGGGAGGTGGACGGCTCCGAGACGCGCTACACGTTCGAGGACCCGCCGAGGACGGCCGGGGTTCCCTTCGTCACGGCCCGGGTCTCGCTCCGGGTGGCCTCGCGGTTCGAGCCCTCGCCCGGCAAGGCGCCCTCCTCGCTCCGGACGGAAACGCCACTCTGGCCGTCGGCGCCCGTCGCGGCCGTCGTGCGCGACGCCGCGACGGGCGCTCCGACGCCGCGCTTGCGCGTCCTCGCGCTGCTGCGCGCGCTCTCGTCCGACGTGCGCTACGGCGGCAAGATGGGGAGCCGCGACCCCGTGGCGGCGGTGCTGGCGCGCGGCTACGGCCAGTGTTTCGACAAGACCGATGTCTTCATCGCCTCGTGCCGGGCGCTCGGCATCCCCGCCCGCCTCGTCGCCGGGTGGGTGCCGCCGCTGGGCGCGGGGCACGTCTGGGCCGAGGTCTTCCTGGAGGGGGAGGGCTGGATCCCGGTCGACGCGACGACGACGTGGCTGGGCACGTCCTTCGACTATCTCCCGTTCTTCCAGTCCAAGACCGGTCCCGCACCGTTCCTCTACGTGGCGGCCCCCGTCGTGAAGCGCGTCTCCTGAGAGGTCGCAAACGCATCGAAGTCCGGGGCTGCGGCCGGCAGCGATGCCACGATGTCGCGTCGCTCGCCGTCAGCGCGACCGGAGGCGGTCCTGCCGCCCGCCCTTCTCCTCGCGCCCTGCCTCGCTCGGCCCCGGGCCCCCGGCCCATCCCTTGACCGTCTCTGCCGAGCGACGCGTCGCCCTCGGGGCCCGCGATGCCCGCCGTCGGAGGGAGGGCGAACCGGTCGGCGGCGCGGATCGTTCGGACGTTCGTGGGCCCCGGGCCTTGGCGGCCGGGGGGCCGCCTCGTACGATCGCGCCCGCGTCACCCCGGAGGGAGCCAGCCATGAGCGACGAGTTCTCCACGCCGAACGAAGACGAGCCTCGCGAGGAGCAGACCGAGGCCGACTTCGCGGAGGCCGCCGAGGAAATGGCCGCGTACGAGGAGACCGGCGACGCGCTCGACGACGCCGAGGCGGCCCGGCAGGCGAGCATCCAGGAGGCCCTCGTCGAGGCGGAGCGCCAGGAACTCCACGCGAAGGCGTGGTGGTCGCGCGTCCACCCCGAGCACCTGACGCTCATGTTCGCCAACTGCCTCCTCTTCGCCGGGGCGCTGGTCGCGTGGGACCGTCCGCTGCCCTGGGACGACGGCCCCGTCCGCGCATTCACCGGGCTCGACACCATTCGCGGCGCCCTGATCTTCGCGCTCTCGATCTACGGGTTCTTCACCGCGTACGTGAACATCCGCTATCGCCAGTTGAAGCTCCGGGCGTATCTCCTGAGCGCGATCCTGGGTCTGTGGGTCGGCATCTCGGTGATCGTGGGCACCATCGGCAGCGACCGCTGGACGGGCGCGGCCGACTGGGCTTCCAAGCAGCACATCTCCTTCCTCATGAGGGCCCTGGCGCCGCTCAGCGCCATCCCGCCGGGCATCTGGCTGATCACGTTGGGCGGGCTCATGGTGGTCTGGGTGATCCTGAAGGGCGTCATGGGCGGCCGCGCCCAGGCGAAGGCCGCCGCGCGCGGGGCGAGCAGCAGCCGTCGCCGCCGCCGGTAGTCCCGCCGGCCCGCAAGGCCCGGAACGGCTGACCGTTCTCGACCTGCTCCGGCGGGCGACCGAGTGGTTGTCCGCCCGGAGCACGGATACGCCGCGCCTCGACGCGGAGTTGCTGCTCGGTCACGTCCTGGGCATGGACCGGTTGAAGCTCTACCTGAGCTTCGACCGCCCGGTGGACGAGGAGGAGCGCACCCGGTTTCGATCGGCCCTCCGCGAGCGCGGCCGCGGGGTCCCCGTCGCCTACCTCGTCGGCCACCGCGAGTTCTTCGCGCTCGACTTTCGGGTCGAGCGCGGCGTGCTCGTGCCCCGGCCGGAGACCGAGCACCTCGTCGAGGTGGGCATTGCGTTCCTGCGGGAGCTCGAAGCGCCGGTCTTCGCCGACGTCGGGAGCGGCACCGGCTGCGTCGTCGTCTCCGTCCTGCACGCCCTTCCCCGTGCGCGTGCCTACGCGACCGACGTCTCCCCGCCGGCCCTCGAGACGACCCGGCTCAACGCCGAGCGCCACGGCGTGCTCGACCGCCTGACGATCCTCGCGGGCGACCTCCTCGCGCCCCTCGCCGGGACGGGCGACCACGGAGGTCTCGACGCGGTCCTCTCGAACCCTCCCTACGTGCTCCGCGACGACCCGCTCGTCGAGCCCGGCGTTCGGGATCACGAGCCGCCGGAGGCCCTCTTCGTCCCGGGAAGCGACCCGCTCCACTACGTGCGCCGGCTGGCCCGGGACGCCGCCGCAGCGCTGGGCCCCGGCGGCCTGCTGGCGGTCGAGGTGGGAGCGGGGTCGGCCGAGGAGGCGCGCGCCCTGTTCCTCGGCGAGGGCTACGGCGAGGTGGCCGCCGCGAAGGACCTCGGCGGCCTCGATCGCATCGTCCACGGACGTCGTCGGCCCCGTCCCTGAGACCCCCGCACCGGCCGGAGGAGATGCGCCCCCGGATCCTCGCGGGACCCGGGGGCGCGGGGCACATGGAGAGGTTTCGGCCGGTGGAGCACGTCTCCCCCGGCACGGTGGGGACGGGGTCAGCGGGGGACCGACCCGTACGGCGGGGCCTCGAAGTCGGCACCGCCGTCCTGGGCGCCCAGCGGTACCTGACGCCGGTATTCCGTGCGGCTGCGGCGCACGAGGCCTTGGAGCTCGCTTCGCGGCACGGCGAGCGCGGCCGTGCCGGCCGCCAGCACGCCCATGTCCACCGCGTATTGGAGCGCCTCCCGCTGGTCCCGCGCGTCCCCCTGGCGACCCCAGGCCAGGACCCGTTGGACGAGCTGGGCGCGGTGCCACCCGGTGACGGCGCCGGCCAGGTCGGCGTCGAGTTCGCGGCGCTCGACGTCTTGCTCGACCTCGATCGTCTGCATCGCGGTGCCGTCCGGCCGCCGGATCTCGACGGCATAGCGGAGCGTCGGGCTCTCGATCGAGAGCTCGGCGGTCACCGGCCGAGGCTCGTCGCCCGGGCGGAACGCATGGGGCGCGATGCGGTACGTGCTCCCCCGGCGGCCGACGAGGGCGAGGCTACCTCCGCGCGGCACGCGGAGCCGGTGCTCCCGCACGAACCGGAGCGGGTCGAAGCGCCAGAGGGCGATCCGGCTCCTCAGGCCGCCGCCGGGGATCGCGAGGACGGAGTCCACCTCCGGCCGACGGGATCGCATGGGAATCGTCGGGACCCGGTCCGGGCCGCCTCGCTCGGCGACGAAGTGCATGAAGCCGGCGACCGTCTCCGTATGGCGCATGCCGATCGGGGCGGCGGCGAGCTCGAGCCCGCCCGCGTGCACGAGCCAGTCGGTGTCGAGCGACAGGTCGACGGCCGGCGTGGGCACGCGGTCCGGCGCGGTCGCGGGGCCCCTCCGGGGCGTGTCGTTCACCCCGCCGAGATCCGCGGCGATCACGTCGCGGTAGGTTCGCTCGGTTCCACGTCCGCGGAGGGCGGTCACGAAGTCGAGGTGGACCTCGACCGTCTCCCCGGGCGCGATCGGCCAGATGGCGACGTCGAGCCGGCGGCCGCTTGGACGCTCGATCCGGAGCGGATCGCCGCGCCTGAACGTGTGGCGGCCCGGAACGGTGCGGCGTTCCCGGGGGCCCGTGACCTCCCGGTAGATGCGGCGCGCCCCTTCCAGGCTCAAGGTGCGGGCGGCAATCTCCTCGCCGCTGCCGCGCTGAAGGACCGCGCCGATCACCTCGGCGCCGGGGTCGATCTCGAACGATCGGCGCCACTGGATCGCGGAGGTGCCGGGGTTCTCCACCTGGAGCACGACGTCCACGCGGGCGAGGCCCGCGACCGTGCGCACGTGGCCGTGGCGGAGCGCCACGCCCGCCTCACCCGGCGCCCGCCCCGTCGCGGCCGCGCGCTCGAGCGCCGTCACGGCGTCCTCCACGCGCTGCGCGCGGGGGTCCACCCACGTCGGATCGTCCGCGAAGAGGGGGACCGCCGCCAGCAGGAGGACCAACGCCCCGAGAATGCCCGTTCCCGCCCGTCTTGCCTTCGTCATGGTCAGGCTCCTTCCGTGCGTGCCCCTCATGGGAACGACGGCAGGGCTCCCGTCGGCGCCAGGCCTTTCGGCTCTGGTGGGCGTCCCGGCCGGGCCGCGCTCCGCGGGCGGGCCCGGAGGTGGATGCGGGGAAACGACCCGTCGGGGGGTATGCTCAGGGGCTTCCGAGCCTGGCCGTCCGCCGTACCGGAGGGTGGACGACGGAGACGCCGATGGCCGACGCCCAGGATACCGCTCCGAGCCCGCGCACCCCGCCGGTCCGCTCCCCGGCCTCGGAGGGGGCCGCCGTGCTCCCCTTCGAGCGTCCGATCGTCGCGCTGGAGAGGAAGATCGAGGAGTTGCGCCAGATCCCCGACGTGAACCTCAACGGAGAGCTCAAGCCGCTCGAGCGCAAGCGCGACCGGCTGATCGAAGAGATCTTCGGGATGCTCTCGCCGTGGCAGACCGTGCAGGTGGCCCGCCACTCCCACCGGCCGCAGTTCAGCCAGTACGTCGAGGGCATGTGCGACGAGTGGATCGAGCTTCACGGGGACCGGCTCTTCGGCGAGGACAAGGCGATCAGCGCGGGGTTTGCCCAACTCGGCGCCCACCGGATCCTCCTCGTGGGGCATCGCAAGGGGCAGGAGACGCGCGAGAAGCTCGCCTGCAACTTCGGCTCCGCCCATCCCGAGGGCTATCGCAAGGCCCTGGCCAAGATGAAGCTCGCCGAGCGGTTCGGGCTGCCGATCGTGACCCTGATCAACACCCCCGGGGCCTATCCGGGCATCGGCGCCGAGGAGCGCGGGCAGGCCTGGGCCATCGCCGAGAACATCCTGGAGATGTCCAAGCTCAGCGTCCCGACGATCTGCGTGATCGTGGGCGAGGGCGGGAGCGGCGGCGCCCTGGGCATCGGCGTGGGCGACCGCACCCTGATGCTCCAGTACGCCTACTACTCCGTGATCTCGCCCGAGGGCTGCGCCTCGATCCTCTGGGACGACGGCAGCCGCGCCGAGGACGCCGCGCGGGCCCTCCGACTGACGAGCAGCGACCTGATCCGTCTGGGCGTCGTGGACGAGGTCGTGCCGGAACCGCTGGGCGGCGCCCACCGCGACCCGGCGACCATGATCGCGACACTGAGGGAGACGCTGCTCCGCCATCTGGGCGAGCTCCTCCAGATGAAGCCGGCGGAACGCCTCGAGACGCGGCGGCGCCGGATGCGGGCCCTCGGGAACGGGGTCCAGCCGCTCGACCCGCCGGCCTTGCCGGCCTCGACCGACGGCACCGCCCCGTAGGGGGGCCCCCAAGGGCGGTCCTCGGGGCCCCGGGAGGCCCCTTTTCCCTTCGATCCAACGCGGGTCCCGGTCGTGCCGTAGTTTCAGGAGGTTCGCGAAGCTCCGCGGTCCCCGCCCCGAGCGCCGCCGCGAACCGCCGTTCGCCTTCGGAGTGGATCCACCATGCGACGTACGCCCCTTCTGCTGCTCCTCCCCTGCCTCCTGCTCCTCCCGCTGGCCGCCGCGCACGCCGGCGACGACGAGCCCCAGGCGGCGAACCCCGCTCTCCAGAAGGAGATCGCGACCCTCGTCCGCCAGCTCGGCGACGCGGACTACGCGACGCGGGAGCACGCTTCGCGCCGGCTGCTCGAAATCGGCGAGCCGGCGCGCGCCGCGCTGGAGCGGACCGCCGACGAGACCAAGGACGTCGAGGCGCGCTGGCGCGCGAAGCAGATCCTGCTGCGCCTGAACGGCGCCGCCGAGAGGCCGATGGGCGACGACGCCCCGACGCCCGCGTCGCCCGACGAGGGGACGACGGAGGCGCCGCCCGCGACGACCCCGGTCGTGCCGGGCGGCCCCGCGGCCGGGAGCACCATGGAAGAGCTCCTGCGCCGGTTCCGGGAACGGTGGCGCGACATGGACAAGGGCATGCGCTTCGGGAGCCCCCTGGAAGAGAATCAGGTGATCGAGGCCCCGGGTCTCCGCCTCCAGATCGAGCTGTGGGGGCTGATCGCCCGCGTCCGGCTCGACGTGAACGACGAGAACGCGCCCCCGGGGGTCGCGCGCGCGTACGGCGGTCGGAGCCTCGACGAGATCCTGCAGCGCAATCCCGCCCTCGAGAAGCTCGCCGGCATGCCGGCGATGAAGACGCAGTGGGTCGCGTTCAAGAAGGCCCATCCGGACGTCTTCCGGCTGGAAGGCCTCTTCGATTCCCAAGGCCGCGGCTTCCCCGGCTTCGGCGGCCAGATCCACCTGAAGGTCGATGGCGTGGGCCAGGGGACCGAAGTGCAGAAGGTCGGCGATCGCGTCGTCGTGAAGCTGCACGACACCGACCAGAACGGCAAGAAGACGACCCGGACGTTCGAGGGAGCGAGCCTGGAGGAGATCCGCAAGGCCCACCCGGAGATCGCCGACCGCATCCCGAAGAGCATGGACGACTTCTCGCTCGGCGGCACCCAGTTCTTCCGCTTCCGGCGGGGGCCGTCGTCCGCGGCGCCCGGCCCGAGGACGCCCGGCGCCACCGCTCCCGCCGCGCGCTTCGGCGTCGAGCTCCGGCCGGTCGATCCCGTCCTCTCCTCGCAGTTGAGGATCGAGGAGGGGCAGGGCCTCATCGTGACGGAGGTGCAGCCGGGGAGCCAGGCCGACCAGATCGGGCTCGAGCGCTACGACATCATCCTGACGGTGGACGGTGCGACCCTCACGAGCCCGGCGAGCGGCACGGAGGTTCTTCGGCGCGTGGCTGCCGGCAACACGCCGGTCCGCCTCGGCATCATCCGCCACGGTGCGTCCAGGGTGCTGCAGCGCTGATCCGCTGCTGTCGGCGCTATAGGACGAAGCCGGTGCAGCCCATCAGGTAGCCGCCGCCGATCGAGGGCATCAGCACGAGATCCCCCGGCCGGATCTTCTGGTCGGGGGCGTCCACGATCTCGAGGAGGCGACCCTCGTCGTCGAGGCGGCGGTGCGTGTTGCCCCGTCGGATGGCGTGGTCGAGAGCCACGACGTTCGACGCGCTCGACATGTTGCCGTAGCGGTAGATCGTGCGGATGACGCGCTCCGAGGGGACGCCGAGCTTCTCGCAGAGGCCGTCGATGATGCGCCCGTTCGCCTGGTGGGGGACGATCCACGCGCGGTCGAGCGTCGCGCGGAGCCCCGGGTCGTTCTTGCGGAGCGCCCTCCGGTCGTAGCCGAGGCAGGCGACCGTGCTCACGGCCATCTCGCTGATGGCGCGGCGCAGCACGTTCGGCCCACTCTCCATCTCCACCACGGACTGTTCGACCAGGGGCACGCCCGGCTGCTGGGCGCGGTCGGGGAACCAGGCCACGTCCACCGGGATGTTGCTGTTGCCCTGGTGGATGTTGCGGGGGCTGTATGCGAAGCGCATCTCGGGCGGCAGCATGCCGCGGCCGTCCTCGCCCTCGTCGTCCCGCGACAGGACGACCGCGCCCGCCCCGTCGCCGAACAGGATGGCGGTCACGGGGTCGTGGAAGTTGAGCGCGCGGCTGATGGTCTCCGCGCCGATCACCAGGACGTGGCGGTGAACGCCGGAGGCGATGAGCCCGTAGGCCACGCCCATGCCGTAGACGCTCCCCGCGCACGCCGCGGTGAGGAGGAAGTTGCCCGCGCGCTTCGCGCCGAGGCTCTCCGCGAGGCGGCAGTGGTCGCCGGGTAGGAGCTGACTCGGCGTGAAGGAGGCGTAGACGATCAGGTCGAGGTCCGACGGCTTGATTCCCGCCGCCGCGACAGCCTGTCCTCGCCGCCTCCAGCGCGAAGTCGGAGGAGCGGTCCGTCGGCGTGCAGAAGCGGCGCTCGTGGATGTGGGTGACCTGGTCCACCCAGTCCGAGAAGGGGCCGGACGTCGTCCCGTCGTAGCCATGGACCATCCGTTCGAGGTCGTGGTTGCTGACCACGCGGGGGGGCAGATAGGAGCCGGTGCCGCGGACCCGTACGTGGGGGTTGAGCTTCGCGCGCAACGCCATCTCCTGCCATCGCTCGTGGCGCGGCAGGGTAGCCCTCGCGTCTCCAACCGACAAGGCGCGGCCGGTGCGACGGAGGGCCCCCGCCTCGGGGCGGCGCCCGGGCGGCGTCCGTTCCCGGCGTTAGCCTGCTCCGTCCGATGTCCCCGCCCGCGTCCTCCTCCCTCCGCACCCTCCTGACCGGGCCGGCGGGCAGCGGGAAGACCCACGCCGCGCTGGAGCGCGTCCGGGACGCGGCGACGCGGCGCGGCGACCGGGGTCGGCTCGCGAGGCGTCCCGGGGAGGCCCTGCTCGTCCTCCCCACCTACGCCCAGGCGATGCACCTCGCGCGCGGCGCGCTCGCGCGCTGGGACGCCCGGGCCGTCCTCGACGACCCGTTCGCCACCTTCACTTCCGCCGGCGAGCGCTACCTGGACGGCTTCCTGGTCCGCGCGCTTCCGAGCGCGGTCGAGCGGGACGCCCTCATGGCGGAAGCGCTGCGGCGAGCCGATCCGGCCTGCTTCCGGGGCGTCGGCTCCGCACCCTCCTTCCGCAGCCGCCTTCTCCGCCTCGTGAAGGAGGCGAAGCAGTCGGGCGAGGAGGGCGACCGGCTCCGGGCCCACCTCGCCGCCGGTCTCGACGGTCTGGAGGAAGACGCTCGCGAGCGCCTGCGCGCGTTCCTCGACGTCTTCGCGGTGTACGACGAGCTGCTGCGAGCGGCGGATCTGGAGGACCACGAAGACACCCTGCGACGACTCGCCGCGAGCCTGGGCGCCCACGCCGCCCGCCCGGGCGCCCGGCCTGCTCGTCGTGGACGGCTTCGACGACTTCACGCCCGTGGAGATGGCCATCCTCGACACCCTCTCCGACCACGTCGTCGCGCGGGGCGGGGAGGTCCTCGTGACGCTTCCCTGGGACGAGGGTCGGCCCGAGCTGTTCGCCGCGTCCCGCCCGCCGCGAGAGCACCTGTTGGGCCGGGGGTTCGTCGAGGAGAAGCTCCAGGGCTTTCGCCGCCGGCCGGGCACGTCGCTGGAACGGCTCGCGCTGGGGCTCTTCGCGCCCGCGGAGACGTCGCCGGTCCCCTCCGACGGAAGCGTCCAGAGGATCCTCGCCGGGGACGACGAGGACGAGGCCGAGGCCGTGGCGCGGCTCGCCCGCCACCTCCACGACGAGGAGGGCCTCCTTCGCGGCTGGCGCGACCTCGGCGTCGTCGTGCGCCGCCCGGATTCCGCGGCCTCGCGGCTCCTCGCCGCCTTCGATCGGATGAAGATTCCCGCGCGGCTCGTCGTCGGCGGGGAGTCGCTCGCCTCCGAGGCGATCGTTCGCGCGCTCGACGGCCCGCTCCGCGTCCTGGCCGGCACGACCGGCGGCGCGACGTTCGATCCCGCCGGCCTCCTGCCCTGGTTGCGGTGGACGGCCACCGCGACGGGAGATGCCGGGGCCCTGGGCCTCGTGGACCGGATGGAGATCCGCTGGCGCCGCGAGGGGTGGCCGTTCGACCTCGCTGCGTTCCTCGCGGACGCGGCGGCCGCCCTGCCCGCGGCGGCCGAACTCTCCCGGCTCGGCGGGGAACTGGCTCGCGAGCGGGACTGGCCGGGCGTGGAGGCGGTCCTCGCCCAGGCGATCCGCCGCCTCGCGCCGCTCCCGCCCTCCGGTGGGCTGGACGCGGACGGGCGCCCGCAAGACGCCGGTGCCGACCGGCGGCTTCGCCGCGCCGCGGCGGCTCGGACGCGCGTCCTTGATCTCCTCGCCGAACTCGCCCGTGCGTCGGGCCGGACCGGGCTCGGGGCGCCGATCGACCCTCCCCAGGCCGTCGCCTCGCTCCTCGACGCCGTCGAACACGCGGCGTTCGCGCCGAGGGACCGGCGCCTCGACGTCGTGAACGTGCTCGACTTCGAGGAGGCGCGCTACTGGGAACTGCCGGTCGTCGTCGTGTGCGGGCTCGCGCAGGGCCAGGTGCCCCTGCTCGCCCGGGAGGACCTGCTGCTCGGCGACGAGGACCGGCGGGGACTCCGCGCCGCCGAGGGATTGCGCGCTGCCGCTGACGAGGGACCTCCAGACGCGCGAACGACGCCTCTTCTACGGCGCGCTCACCCGCGCGACGCGCCGCCTCGTCCTGGTGCGCTCCGCCTTCGACGCCGACGGCGGCCCACGCGCGCCTTCGCTCTACCTCCGTGAGGTGGAGCGCGTGCTCGACCTCGCGCGCGTGACGACGGCGCGCCCGCCGGGTCGCGCCGCGCCGGTCGAGACGGAGTGCTTCACGCCCGGCGACTGGACGCTCTTCGCCGCCCGGCACGCGCGAAGCGACGACGCCCCGCGCCGCGACCTCGCGCGGCACCTCCTCGCGCTCGAGGCACCGTCGCTGGCCCGCCGCGCCGCGCGGTGGCGGATGGCCGGCGGCGACCCCCTGGATCCTTCGCACGCGGGACGGATCGACGACGCCTTGGCCGTGGTCTCGGCGGGCGCTTGCGGCCACGGCCTCGCCTGCCGCCACCGCCTCTTCCTGAAGCAGGTCGTGGGCCTTCCCGAGGACGACGCGCCGTTCTCGGGGCCCGGCTTCCAGGCGCGCGAGCGCGGCACGATGGTCCACGAGGCGCTCCGAGGCGCGCTCGCCGATCGGAATCGCGATGCCGACGAGGTCGCCCGCGACACGATCGCCTGGGCTGCGCGGCGCTCCCCGCGCGAGGTGGGCCGGTTGGGCGAGGTGGATCGTCGGCTCCTCGCGTTGGAGCTCGGGCGCGTCGTCCGGCTGCTGCGCCACCGCGAGGACGCGGCGGCGGGCGCCCTCGCGCCCGACCTCTCCGCGCTCGAGCTGGCGTTCGGCGACGACGGCGGGCTGGATCTGGGGAGGGGGCTTCGCCTCCGCGGCCGGATCGACCGCGTGGACCGGGACGGTCCGGCCGCGGCGATCGTCGACTACAAGCTCTCCCGGGAGGGCGCGAAGCGCGCGTACGACGCGTTCCGTGAGGGCCTCGACGTCCAGCTTCCCCTCTATGCGCTGGCCGTGGAGCGTCTGCTCGACGTCGGCGTCGTCGGGTTCACGTGGATGGCCGCCACGACGCGCGCGCGCTTCGCCCTGTGGGACGAGCAGGCCGCGGCACGGGCCGGCGGCGGGGGCGAGGGAGGGCGCTTCGATGTCGATCCGGGCTTCGCGCGGCAGAAGCTCGCGGCGCTCGAACGCGCCGCGGGCGTCGTGGAGGCCTTGCGCGCCGGCGACCACGCACGCCAGGTCGAGGACGGCAAGCGTTGCGGCCGCTGCGCCTGGCGCGCCGTCTGCCGGCCCGCGTACCGGTCGGCCGACGCCGATCCCGACGGTGGAGAGGACGCGGCGTGAGCCCCTTCGAAGCCACCGCCGAGCAGCGCCGCGCGATCACGCATCCGCTCGAAGACCTCTGCGTCGTGGCCGGCGCCGGCAGCGGCAAGACGGCGGTGCTCACCGCGCGGTACGCGAGGCTGGTCGTGGAGCACGGCCTCGACATCCGGCGCGTCGCGGCGCTCACGTTCACCGAGAAGGCGGCGGCGGAGATGAAGGGGCGGATCGCCCGCGCGCTCGACGAGGGAGGACGCCGCGGCCTCGCCGAGGACGTGGAGTTCGCGCCCATCTCCACGATCCACGGCTTCTGCGCCCGGCTGCTCCGACTCCATGCGATCGACGCCGGCGTCGATCCAGCGTTCCGCGTGCTGGACGAGGCGGAGGCCAGGCTCCTGCGGGAGGACGCCACCCGTCGCGCGCTGGAGGAGATCGGTCGGCGCGACCCCGACCAGCTCGCGCCGCTCGTGGAGACGCCGCTCGACGCCGACGCGCTCGGCCGACTGCTCCAGGACGTGCGCGAGGCGGGCACGTCGCCCTCGGATCTCGTCTGGCACCACGGGGTGGGGGCCGCGCGGGATCGAGGGGCGCTGGAGGAAGGCGCGCGTCTGTTCGCCGAGGCCTTCGCGGCCGAGGACGACGCGCCCATCGCCGCGCTGGGCCGGGCGGCGCTCGCCGAGGTGCGCGACGCGCTCGACGGCGATGCGTGGGCGCTTCTCGCCGCGCGGGAGGCCGTGATCGCCGTGAAGTACGAGGGCCGCCGGCGGGGAAGGAAGGCCTTCACGAGCACGAAGAAGGCGCTGGCCGAGGCGCTGGGGGCCCTCGCCGCCGCGGCGCTCGACGAGCGGGGCGAACGGGTGATCCTGCCGGCGCTCCGCGTCCTCCTCGGAAGCATCGACCAGGCCTACGCGGCGCTCCGGGAAGAGCAGGGGGCGCTCGACTTCACGGACCTCGAACGCGAGGCCATCCGCCTCCTCGAACGGCTCCGCGCCAGGGGACGCCGCATCCGTCTCGCGCCCCGCGCGCTGCTCGTGGACGAGATGCAGGACACGAACCCGCTCCAGGCCCGCTTGATCGCGCTGCTCCGCGGCGCGCACTGCCCATTGTTCTCGGTCGGCGATCCGAAGCAGTCGATCTACCGCTTCCGTGGGGCCGACGTGCGCGTCCTGGAAGACGAACGCGACCGAGCCGGCGAGGCGGGGGCCGCCGAGCTGACCGCCACGTTCCGGGCCCGGCCCGGCCTCGTCGCCGTGCTGAACGAACTCACCCGCCGCCTCTTCGCCGACGGGAAGGCCGGCGTCGCGGCGGGCGCGCTCGTGGCCCGGGGCTCGTTTTACGACGGCGACGGCCCCGACGTCGAGATGATCGTCGTCGATGCCGGTGCGGGCGTGGACAGCGAGGTGCGACGGGAGGCGGAGTCGCGTTGGATCGCGCGGCGCATCCGCGATCTGCTGGAGGCCCCGACGCCCCGCCTCCGCATCGAGCGCGGTCCCGACGACGAGCCCGCGCCGCCGCGCCCGCTCTCGTACCGGGACGTCGCGATCCTCTTCCGCGCCCGTTCCCACCTCTCCCTCCAGGAGGAAGCGCTCCGCCGCGAGGGAATCCCGTTCGTCACGCACCGCGGCCGCGGGTTCTTCCAGGCCCCGGAGATCGTGGATCTCGTCCACGTGCTCCGGACCGTCCACGATCCTGCCGACGACCACGCCTTCGCCTGTTTCCTCACCGGGCCCGCCTGCGCCGTGACGGACGACGACCTGCTTCGCTACTTCGCACCGAAGGAGAGGGGCGCCGACGCCACGGGGCGGGCGTGGGAGGTCTTCACGCGGGAGTCGGAGGCCGGCGGCGCCCACGAAGGGGCGTGGCGGACGGTGGAGCGCCTTCGCCGCGAGGCCGCGGCCGGGCGCCTCGGCCGCGTGGTCGAAGGGGCGCTCTTCGACCTGGGGCTCCTGGCCGCCGCGCTGCTGCTTCCCGAGGGCGATCGCCGAGCGATGAACCTCCGGAAGATCGTCGGCATCGCGCGGAAGCTCGAGCGCGGAGGGCGCCACGACCTGGGCGACCTGCTGCGCCACCTGGAGACCCTCCGGGACCTGGAGATCCCGGAAGCGGAGGCGGCCACCGGCGGACCCGACGAGGACGCCGTCCGTCTCCTCACCGTCCACGCGGCCAAGGGCCTGGAGTTCCCGGTGGTGGTCCTCGCCGACGTGGGCCGCAAGCCGCCGAACGTGGAACACGTCGTGCTCTTCGATCGAGGTCACTCCCTCGCGACGAAGATCCGGCACCCGCTGGAGGGGACGGGCGTCATGACGGCGGGTCTCGACGATCTCCGGGAGCGCGAGAAGCGGCTGCAGGAGGAGGAGGACCGGCGCCTTCTCTACGTCGCGATGACGCGGGCCGAGGAACGTCTGGTGATCGTCGGTTCCTGCGCGGGTCTGACCAGGGACGACCGGCCGAAGGAACTCCGCGGCTGGGGGAGGATGCTCTTCGAAGCGGTGGGGGAGATGCCCGAGCGCGACGCGGCGCACCTGGACCTGGGGGAAGGCGTGCTCCGGCTCGCCCGGGTGGACGCGCCGCCGGAGCGGCCGGAACCGGCGAGCGAGACGGTGGAGACCCCCGCCTCCGGGGACGGGGGCGCGCAGGCGCGCCACCGGTTGGAGCGGGCGCGGGAGGACGTCGCGCCGTTGGGCGACACGCCCTTCGTGGTCACCGTCTCCGAGTTGCTGGCGTTCGCGCGTTCGCCCGCCGGTCTCTGGCGGAGCCGCCACGAACGCGAGCGGCCCTGGGCGCCCGATCCTCCCGCGGAAGGGGACGCGGCGGACGCGGGCGGTACCGTCGACGAGGCCCGGGCCCGCGCCCGCGAGCGGGCCGAGCGCTTCGACGAGCACCATCCCGAAGGGCCGCTCGACCGCGCGGCGCTCGGCCGGGCCCTCCACGCCGTGCTCGAGCGGTTGGGCCCGTCGGGGGAGGCGGTGCCCGACGCGGGCATCGACCTCGCGCTGGAGACGGAGTTCGACGGCGCGCCCCCGGAGGCGAGGCCGCTGCTCCTCCGGATGGTGGAGCGGTTCCGGGCGAGCGGGGTGGGGCGCCGGACGGCCCGACTCCTCGCCGAGCGGGCGGACGTGCGGCGGGAGGTGGCCTTCCACGCGCGCATCCGCTTTCCCCGCGGCGCGCGCGTCGCCGGGTTCGAGGCGCTCCTCGTGCGAGGCGCGATCGACCTCTGGCTCCCCGGCACGGACGGCGCCGAGATCGTGGACTACAAGACGAACGCGCCCGGGGGGCACTTCGCGACGCCCGAGGCGGTGGCCGCGCACTACGCGCCGCAACTCCGCCTCTACGCCCTGGCCGCGGAGCGGCTCCTCGGTAGCGACGTGGCGGGAGCCCGGATCGTCCTCCTCGACCCGGAGTGGGGGGACGCGGCGCCGGAGGTGGAGGTGGACGTGAGGGGCGCGGTGCTGGAGGATGCGCGCCGTCTCTGTCAGGCCTATGCGCTGGCGTGCTTCGAGGATCGCTGGCCCGCCGATTGGCGCGCGTTGCTCGCCGGCGCGGCCTGGACGTAGGGGAGGGCCGCCCGTGCCGAGGATTCGGACGTTTCGCGACCTGGGCTGTCTCGTCACGGGTGCGAGCAGCGGCATCGGGAGGGAGGCGGCCCTTCGGCTGGCCGAGCAGGGCGCACGCCTCGCGATCACGGCGCGCCGCCACGATCGACTGGAAGCGGTCGCCGCGGCGTGCCACGACCGGGGGGCGGCGTCGTGCGCGGTCCTCGTCCACGACCTCGCCGAGCCGGGGGAGGCGGCACGGCTCTTCGAGGCGGCCCAGGGCGCCCTGGGCCACGTGGACGTCCTCGTGAACAACGCGGGGTTCTCGGTCCCGGGCCCGTTCGCGCGAAGCGATCCTCGGCGCACCCGCGCCATGCTCCACGTGAACGTCGTCGCCGCGACCGAGCTCCTTCGGCTCGCGCTGCCGGGGATGATCCGCCGCGGGAGCGGAGGCGTGCTGAATGTCGCGAGCATGGCGTCGTTCCAGGCGGCGCCCTACCAGTCCGGCTACGCCGGGACCAAGTCGTACCTGCTGAACCTGAGCGAGAGCACCCACCAGGAGGTGAAGCGAAGCGGCGTCGCGGTGACGGCGCTCTGCCCCGGCGTCACGGACACCGAGTTCTTCGAGGTGGCGGGCTACAACGACCTCGGTCGCTACATGGAGCGGCGGATGCCCGCCGACCGCGTGGCCGAGGTGGGGCTCCGGGCGCTCGCGAAGGGCCGCATGACGGTGGTCCCGGGGGCGCTCAACCGCGCGCTCCTCCTCGCCGAGCGCTTCGTTCCACGGTCCTTCGTCGCCGCCGTCTCCCGCCGCCTGATGAGCGGCCGCCGGTAGGCCGGTCGGCCCGGGCGTCGGCACGGCGTCCACGGCCGGCGCGGTCCGTACCGGCCGGTGCACGCGTTCGACGGCGGCTCCCCCCCGCTCTCTGTCGCGCCCGTCGATCCCCTCGGGAGGTCAACCGCGTGTCGCCGGCGGGGGACGGCGTCGGGTGCGCGCCCCCCCCGGGGGGCGCGCACCCGACGCTCGCGGGGGAGGCCCCGGGTTTGCAGCGCGTCCAGGAACGGATCCGGGATCGGACGGTCGGCACTGGCCGCGCCGGACGGCGGTCGGGGCCCCTGCCGCAGCCGGTCGGCTCCCCGGCACGAAGCGGGCCGGAGCAGGAGGCGTGACCATGCGACCGACACGCGGGGCGGGCGCCGCCCTCTCGACCCTCCTTCTCGTGGGCGCCCTCGGCACGGGAGCGCGCGCGGACCCCTGGGAGGACCGTCTCGTCACCTTCGTGGAGCGGGTGGAGCAGCGCGTGGCGGCGCTCGACGGAAGGTCCGCCCCTGCGGGTGACCTGGCGCTGCGGCTGCGCCTTCTCGACCGGCGCGTGGGGGATCTGGAGGACGACGCCGGGCTGCTTCGAGGGCACGAGTCCGTCGGGGAGGGCCGCGACGCGCTCCTCCTCGACGGGAGCACGGCGGCGGTCTCACTCCAGACCCGCGTGAGGCGGGTGGTGGAGCGTCGAAAGCCCGAGGACCACGTCTACGCCCGGGTCCGCTATCCCGTCCGGACGACCTACGACCCGTTTGCCGACCGGACGTGGCTGGACATCACGATCCCGATCCGCGAAGGCCTGTGGCTGCAGATCTTCGCGAACGTGCCCGGGAAGGGCTTCGAAGGCAGCGCGGAGGCGCCGTTGCTCCGAAGCGTCACCTGGCTCTTCCGGTCGGTGCAGACCGACCCGTGGTTCGAGCGGAACCACCACGTGTGGCTCCTCGGCCAGCCCGAGGACCGCTTCGACGGAGAGGGGGAGTACGAGGCGCGCTTCGGGCTCGAGGACGTCACCGAGCACGTCCGGTTCGCCATGGACATCGACCTCTTCCGCGAGATGGGCCGTGCCCACCGGCTCGACGCGCGACTGGGCACCCTCGAGTTCGGTCTGACCGACGCCCTGCCCAGCTTGCGCGCGCTGGCGAAGGCTCTTGCCCCCTGGTCGCCTCCCCTTCCCGCGGTCTCCTTGGAGACCACCCCGGCCACGGGGAGCAGGGCCGCCGACGGGCAGGCGTCCCTGCCGGCTCGCGCGGTGGGAGGACGCCAGGCGACGGCACTCGCGGAGGGGACGCGCTGACCCCCGCCCCGGCCGTCAGGGCTGGTAGGGGCGGATCGAGACGATCTTCACGCGCTCCTTGGTCTTGTCGGTCGGCATCGCGCCGATCGCGTCCACGACGTCCATGCCCTTGACGACCTTGCCGAAGACGGTGTGCTTGCCGGTCAGGTAGTCGTTGTCCACGGTGTTGATGAAGAATTGCGAGCCGTTCGTGTTCGGGCCGGAGTTCGCCATCGCCAGGGTGCCGCGCTTGGGGGCGTGCGACTTCAGCTTGTCGCTGTAGAGGTAGCCGATGTTCTCGTAGACGTCCATGACGCTCAGCGCGTCGATGGCCTTCAGGACCTCGTCCATCCGCTGCTGGACCTCCTCGTTGGACGTGATGCCCAGCTTCTGGAGAACCGGCTGGACCAGCATCTGCTGGAACTGCTGCTGCGAGCGGATCAGGAGGTACGGGTGGGGCTTGGGCTGGTTGGGGTTGGACATGTCCACCGCATCCAGCTTGTCGAGGCCCAGCGCCTTCGCGTTGATCTCGTCTTCGAACGTGTAGCCCGGGCCGCCGGTGCCGTTGCCGAGCGGGCAGCCGCCCTGGATCATGAACTTGTCGATCACGCGGTGGAAAACGAGCCCGTCGTAGAAGGGGCGCTTCGTCTTCTCGCTCGTGTGGCAGTCGGTGAACTCCTTCGTTCCGGTGGCGAGGCCGAGGAAGTTGGCGACGGTCTTCGGCGCCTCCTGCTCGAACAGCTCGATGACGATGTCCCCCTTGCTCGTCTTCATGAGGACGAGGGGATCGGAGGGGTCTTCGAGCTTCAGCGCGGGTTCCTCGGCCGGCAGGGCGGGCGCGAGGAAGCAGAGGAGGGCGAGAAGGAGGATGGAGCGCTTCATGGGGGCGCATTGTCCCCAAGACGCGGGGCGCGACGACCGTTTCCCCTGCGCTCCGGCGCTCGTGCCTCAGGGCTGGGGACGGACGACTTCCGGGGCCACGGGGAAGGGCCGGTAGGTCCGGCGGCAGACCGAATCCACCTCGTAGGTGAACGTGCAGGGGGCGTACCCGCTCCTCGGGCAGCCGCTGCGGCAGCCGCCCAGCGTGCCGGCGGCGAGGAGCCCCAGAACCACGAGGACGAGTCGGCGCATGCGGAGGCCTCCCGAAGACGACCCCCGACGATAGGGGGGAAATGTCACGGATTGGACCCCGCCCGTCAGGATGGGCAAAGGGCCCGGATTCGATCCCCTCACGTCCTCTCGACGCCCAGGCGGGCGATCAGGGTGTCGGCGTCCGCGGCGTCGAAGGTCTGCCCCGTCTCCATGTACTTCCCGTGGTACGTGCCGTCCGGGTCGAGGGTCAGGACGAGCGGAATGCCCTGCCGGTCGGCGTAGCGCATCTGGGCGGTGTGCTTGCGGGCCTCGGGATAGACCTCCGCCGCGATGCCCGCGGCCCGGAGGCGGGAGGCGAGTTCGAAGGCCGCCCGGAGCCGCTCCGAGCCCGGGTGGACCACCAGGGCCTCCGAGGGCCGGGCCTTGGCCCCGCCCCCCTCCCGCTCTTCCAGCGCGGCCAGGAGGCGGTCGATGCCGACCGACCCCCCGACGCCGGGCAGCTTCGACGTCGTGTAGAGGCCGGCGAGGTCGTCGTACCGGCCGCCCGCGCCGATGCTGCCGAAGCCGACGGCTCCCTCCAGCTTCGCCTCGAAGACGATGCCCGTGTAGTAGTCGAGGCCCCGGGCGATGCGCGGGTCGAGCACGATGCCGTCCTCGGCCACGCCTCCGGCCACGGCCAGCTCGCGCACGCGGGCCAGGTTCTCGACGCCCTGCTGCCCGACGTCGCTTCCCTCGACCGCCCGCCGAAGCCGCTCCAGGGTGCCCCCGTCGTCGGCTGCGGCGGCCGTCGCGTCGAGGAGCGCGTGGGCGTCCTTCTCGGCGAGGCCCGCCTGGGCCATCTCGGCGAGCACGGTCCCGACCTCCTGCTTGTCGAGCTTGTCCAGGGCGCGGAGGACCGGGACCGCCAGGTGCGGCGCTCCGAGCGCTTCCAGGATCCCCTGGAGCACCCGTCGGTCGTTCACGCAAAGCGCCACGCGGCCGATCTGGAGCGCACGGAAGGCCGCGCCGATGACCACCAGCATCTCCGCGTCCGCCGCTTCCCCGACGGCGCCGACGAGGTCGGCGTCGCACTGGACGAGTTCCCGGTAGCGGCCCTTCTGGGGCCGCTCGCCCCGCCACACGGGGCCGACGTGGTAGCGACGGAAGGGCAGGACCAGTTGGCCCTCGTGCTGCGCCACGAATCGCGCGAGCGGCACGGTCAGATCGAACCGCAGGGCCACCCGTCGTCCGCCCGCGTCCTCGAACGCGTAGAGCTGCTTGTCGCTCTCCTCGCCGCCCTTGCCTTCGAGGATCTCGGCGTACTCGAGCGCGGGCGTCTCGATCGGCTGGTAGCCGTGGCGCCGGAACGCCGCCGTCGCCGTGTGGATCATCGCCTCCCGACGACGCGCCTGGGCCGGCATGAGGTCGCGGAATCCCTTGAGCGTTCGAGGTTTGATCAACGTCACGCCTGCTCCTGTGCTCCTTCGACGTTCACGAGGGCGATCTCGGCGATTCGCCCGCTCTCCACCAGCGCCTTCGCCCGCGCGAGGGTGTCCCCCCACGGGCGGTCGTCTTCGCGGAACGGGATCTCCTCCCGCACTGCGGCGAGGACGGTCCGCGCGCGCGGCGACGCCTCCAGCGTACGCATCTCCAGGGCCTGGCACGCCGTCATCAACTCGATCGCCAACACGCTCTGGACCAGACCGGCCACCTCGCGCGCGCGCCGCGCCGCGGTGGTGGCCATGCTCACGTGATCCTCGATGTTGGCGCCCGTGGGGATCGAGTCCGCGCTGGAGGGGAAGGCCAGCGTCTTCGTCTCGCTCACGATGGCCGCGGCCGTGTACTGGGGAATCATGAACCCGCAGTGCAGCCCGCGGCGCGGGGCGAGGTAGGGGGGGAGACCCTCGTTCAGGTGCGGATCGACCAGCGTGGCGGTCCGCCGCTCGCTGATGCTGCCCAGTTCGTGCACGCAGAGGCGCAGGTGGTCCGAGGCGAGACCGAGCGTCTCGCCGTGGAAGTTGCCCCCGGACAGGATGTCCTCGCCGAACACCAGGGGGTTGTCGGTCGCAGCGTCGATCTCGCGGGCGAGGACGTCGCGCACGTAGGCCAGCCCGTCCGCGACGGCGCCGTGCACCTGCGGGGCGCAGCGGATCCCGTACGCATCCTGCGGGGCCACGCGCTTGCCCGGAATGGACGCGGGATCGGCATCGACCAGCCGGCTCCCCTCGATCACGCGGCGGATCCGCGCCGCGCTCGCCATCTGCCCGGGATGGCCCCGCGCAGCGTGGATGCGAGCGTCGAAGGCCTGGGAGCGGCCGGCGAGCGCCTCCGTCGTGAGCGCGGCGCAGACGTCGGCGGCCAGCAGCGTCCGCTCCGCGGCGGCGAGGGCGAGGAGCGCGACGGCCAGCGTCACCTGCATGCCGTTGACCAGCGCGAGACCCTCCTTGTACGAGAGGGCGACCGGTGCCAGGCCGGCGCGTTCGAGCGCCCGCTTCGCGGTGGCCCGGCGGCCGCCGTGCACCACCAGACCCTCCCCGATGAGGGGGAGGGCGAGGTAGGCCAGCGGCGCGAGGTCGCCGCTCGCGCCCACGCTGCCGCGGATCGGGACGAGCGGAAGCACGTCCTCCTCGTAGAGCCGCATCAGGGCCTGGAGCGTGGAGAGCCGCAGGCCGGACACGCCCCGCGCGAGTGCGTGGATGCGAAGCAGGAGGGCGAGCCGGACCACGCCTTCGTCGAAGGAAGGGCCGTCGCCGAAGGCGTGGCTCTTGAGCAGGTTCTCCTGCAGGGTCCGTGCGTCCTTCTCCGAGATCGGCGTGTCGGCGTTGCTGCCGAAGCCCGTGGTGACGCCGTAGATCCACGCCCCGTCGGCCACGGCCTGCTGGATCCGGCGCGCCGACCCCTCGACCGCCTCCGCCGCGCCCTCGGCGAGCCGGAGGCGGTGCGGGCCCTTCGCGCCCTTGAGGGCCTCCTCGATCGCGAGATGGCCGCCCACGGTGATGGTCGGCATGCCGTCCTCCCTGCCTCCCCCGGAGCCCCGGCGGGCGTTCACTCCTTCGGACCCGGATCCTCCTGGACCAGGTAGCCGAGCCGCGTGCGGAACCACTGCTCGTCCACCTTGCCGACGATGCGGACGTGCTTCACCACGAGCGCGCCCGTGTTCGCGAAGAGTCCCACGCGGGCTGAGCCCATGGTGCCGCCGTCGTCGCCCGTCACCGTCCCCTTCAGCGTGACATCCTCGCCCCGCCCGTGGAAGCCGGCTTCGCAGCGCGCTCCCTTGCGCACCAGCTCGATGGTCCCCCGATCGCCGCCCTGGAGCTTCCCCCCGGGCCGCTCCGCGATCTTGATGTACCCGATCGCGTCCGGGTCGGCGTCCGCCCAGACGCCCTGCCCCATGAACCAGAGCACGTGCCCGGGATTCGCCCGCGCCGCGTCGCCCTTCTTCAGCTTGAAGCGCGTGTTGCCCAGGCTCAGGACGATGGCCCGAAACGTGTCCGCGTCTTCCACGGCCAGCGCCCCGACGTCGTGGGCTACCTCGATCTCGACATCCGCCTGGATGGTCACGTCGGACTCCCACACCATGAAGTGCAGCAAACCGCTGGTGCCTTCCAGGTGCACCTCGCCGTTCTCGGTCCTCGTCCGGATCGGCTGCTCGCTGGCGAAGGGCTGTTCGATCGAGAAGTCCCGTTCGAGGACGCGGCTGTCGTAGAAGTCGTAGTCCACCTCGATGCGGCCGTGGTGGACCTGCGCCGGGACCGAGAGCATCGCCACGGGGCCCTGGACGCCGACCTGGGCGGCGTACCGCCCGGCGTTGATTGCGCGCGTATTGGCCTTCACCAGGTCCGTCTTGGCGTACCGCATGACGAGCAGCGTGTACCCTTCGAAGGCGTCCTGGTAGCGTCCGTTCCCCAGGTCCTCCCGCGCGCGGGCCCATTGCCCGTGGGCCGCCTTCTCCGCGTCCGGACCCTCGGTCGGACCGACGGGCGGCAGCGGCTCGGGCCCGCCGGTCGCGCCGGGCCCGTCGGTCGCCGGTGCCCGTGGCGGTCGAGGCGCCTCGTGGACCCCGCGGCTGCGGAGCAGTTGGGAGGCCCGCTCGAGGAGATCGGTGATCTCGCCGGCGAGGTCCGGCGGGAAGTCGGCGCCCGCCTCGAGGAGTTCGCGGTGCGTGTTGCGCGGATCGGTGGCGACGCGGGGACCCAGGCGTGCGAGAAGGGCGTCGAGCGCCACGCGGGCCGCCTCACGGGTCTTGCGCCGCAGCCCTTCGATCGCCGCCGCCTCCTCGGTTGCGCCGTACCGGCGCTCGAGCTCGCGGATCCTCTCGAGGGCGGTGTTGAATCGGCGCTTCCCTAGCAGCGTCCCGAGCTCCTCGTCGAGACGAGCGACCGCCTTCTTCGCCGCGTCGTCGATCCGCTCGTGGATTCTCGACCGCGCGCGGTCCGCGTGGGGGCTGCCCGTCCACCGCTTCAGGAACTCCTGCCAACGGGCGACGGCCCCCTCGGCGTCGTCGGGGTTCGCCTTCTCCCACGCGGCGATACGGTCGTAGTCCTCTCCGGCCGGGTCGGACGCGCGGACCGTGCGGTCGCGGATCGGTACCGGCGACGGCACCCGGACCGTCACCTCCTCGTCCGACCGGATCCCGATCAGCATCTGCACCGCCAGGGCGCCGGCCGCGAGCAGCAGCAACCCGCCGGCGAGACCCATCGCCGAGACCCACCACGGTCGATGGCTGGGGGGGGGCACTCGCCGCGACGGCCGCGCGGCCCGCGTGGCCGGTTCGCCGATCGGGGGGCTCACGGTCCGGAAGGTCACGATCTGGCCGGCGATCTCCAGGCAGGCGCCGTCCGGGAGCGGTGCGGCCGCCGCCTTCTCCCCGTTCACCACGACGGGCGGCTCGCCGGGCAGGGCGCGCGCCTCGAACCCGCTCCCCACGACCGCCACGAGCGCGACCGCTTCGGGGAACGCGTCCGGCGCGGCGTGCAGCCCTCCGCGGGCCGACGGTCCGAGATAGGCCGCCTCCTCGAGCAGGTCGTAGATCACGAGGCCGAGCGGCGAGGGGATGAGGAGCTCTGCGCGTCGCCGCGTGGCCATGTACGCTTTGCCTTTCCGGGGTTGCCGAGGCATCCTACGCCGCGATGCCAACGGGACGAATCCGCTGAACGGGCGATCCGCCGCCGGGAGAGACATGTCCGAGCCCGCCGCCTCCAGGCCCGACCGAGCGCCGCCCTCGTCGGGGCAGCTCTGGGGCCTGTGGCTGGGCTGGGCGTGGGTGATCGCGATCGTCCTCGCCGCCCTCGCCGCCGTGCTCCACCTCGATGCCCTGGCGGGTGCGCTGGACCTCCAGTCCCTCCTCGGCTGAAACCGACCCGTCGCCCGCGCGATGAAGAGGCATGGTCCCCCTCGGCGCCTTCTCGCGCGCGGTCCTCGACGTCCTCTGGCCCCCGGCCTGTCCCGCCTGCGGCGGGCCGGCGTGGGAACCGGACGGGCTCTGCGGGGCGTGCGCGTCGGAGTTGCCCGGGGCTCGCCGTCGCTGCCCGCGCTGCGGCCGGGCGGCGCCCCCCGCCGGCGCCGTCGCCCCCTGCGCGTGGTGCCAGGGGGAGGACCTCCGGCTCGACGGCGTGGTCGCCGGCTTCTCCTACGGCGGCGTCGCCCGCGACCTCGTGCTCGGGTTGAAGTTCCGGGGGCGGCTGGAGGCCGTACGGCCGCTGGCGCAGCGGCTCGCCGACGCCGTCCGCGCTCGCCGCATCCCGGGTGATCTGCTCGTACCCGTGCCGCTCGGGGCCCGTCGCCGGCGAGAGCGCGGGTACGACCAGGCGGCGTTGCTGGCCGAGCACCTGGGGCGCCGCCTCGACGTGGCGCTCGAACCGGCCGGTCTCGTGCGCCGCCGCCACACCCCTCCCCAGGCCCTGCTGGGCCGCCGACGGCGCCTGCGCTCTCCGAAGGGAGCCTTCGCCGCCCATCGCCCGCGTGTGGCCGACCGGGCCGTGCTCCTCGTGGACGACGTCCTCACCACGGGCGGGACCGCCCGCGCCTGCGCCGTGGCGCTGCGCCGTGCGGGAGCGCGCGCGGTCGTCGCGGCGGTCGCCTGCCGTGCGGAAGTCGCGGCGGCGCCCGATGGACGGCGGCGCGCGGGGGCGAAGGTCTCGGGGGGCGGCGGCCCTTCCCCCTGAGAGCGAGCCTCTCCCTGCGACGTTCCGCTTCGAGGGCGACGTCCCCCGCCAGGAACCGGAGGCTCCCTCCGCTACGACAAGAACCGGAACGGCGTCCCTTCGTAGGCCCCCCCCACGCTCGCCCTTTCCACTCGCCTCCGCGCCGACTGCGATCGGGTCCCGACTCCGTGCGATGGCGGCGTGGGCCCTGCGGTCCTCCGACCCGAAAAGGCCTGTTCCGTCTCTTGGCCCCCGGCGATGATCGCGGCATGGAGTCCGAAGCGCCCGTCGTCGAGATCTCGGGTCGTTGCGCCGACGAGGTCGTGGCGCGGGAGGTCGCCGACGCGCTCAATCGCTGGTTTCGCTGGATCTTCGACGGCAGTCCGAAGCCCGTGCCGGAGATCTTCGAGCCGCTCGGCGTCCAGACGGCCGACTACGCCTGGGAGCTGGGCGAAGACGTGGACTGGGCCATCGGCCCGCACGCGCGGGCGATCGACGACGAGGTGTTCGTATCGGTGGAGACGCGGGATACGCACCTCCACCTGGCCGGCCTCCTCAAGGGGCTCGGCGCGCGAGCAACGCGGGTCGTGAGGGACTGACGCGCGACGGCGCAGGGCGCCCCCGGCCGGGCGCCGCTACGGCGGCTCACTTGATCAGGTCCCGCAGCTTGTCCAGCGGGTTGTCGCCGCCGCCGGGAAGCAGACGCTCCAGGGCGCCCTTGGCGACCTTCTCGATGTCCACGCCGGGAGTGACGCGCGGGTCGTCGAGACGTCCCTTCACCGTCAGCGGGAGGGCGGGCGAGGAGAGCAGCTTGTTCAGGCGCTCGGCGGCCTTCCCCTTGATCATCAGGAGCACCTGGAGGTTCACCCGCTCCTCGAAGTCGGCGGTGCCCTTGAACGCGAGGCGCGTCTTCTCCCCATCGAGGAGGCCGTGCTCGATCCAGACGATCTTCCTGGCGATGCGGAATCGGGACTCGACCCGCGTGAAGGTCAGCGCGCGGGAGAGGTTGTCGAGCTCGCGTCCGATCTCGGGAATCGCCTTCGCGAGGAGGTCTCCCGCCCGGCCGAGCCCGCCGCCCGAACCCGTCACGCGGAAGAGGGTCGATTGGCCGATCGTGCCGTCGTCCATCGACACCTCCCCCTGGCCGGTGAGCGACGCGGCCATCGGCTCCCCGCCGATGTCCGCCGCCTCCAGGTGGACGGTCGCGTCCAGTCGGCCGCTCAGCGCCCGCGTCTTCGCGTCCGCGGGGAGCAGGGTGGGGAACAGGTGTGCCAGGTAGCGACCCGTTCCGTGATCGAGGAGGACGGAGGACGTGTCGATTCCCTTCGCCCGGAGGTCGAGCGTCCACGGCAACCGTTGCGGTCCCGGCCGCACGTCGAAGGTGAGCGAGAGGTCCCCGTCGTTCACCCGGCCGCTGGCCTCGACAGCGATGGGCTTCGCCGCGTCGTCACGCCGTACGTTCAACTGGGGCCGATCGAGGGAGAGGCCGCCCGCCGACCACGAACCCGGCGCGACGTGTCCCTCCACGAGCAGCCGCGCCCCGCGCCCGGAGAGCGGTCCTCGCACGAGGAGCGTGCCCTCGATGGCGCCGGTTCCGACGAGGTCGGCGTACTCCGGACCCAGGAAGCGCGCGATGGACGGTGCGAGCCGCGAGGCGTCTCCGGAGAGCGTCGCCTGGGCGTCGAGGTCGTAGTCCGTCGTGACTTCGAATGCCGTGACCCCCCGCTCGTGACCGGTGGCCGTGCCCGTCATCTCGAGGGCGACGCCGGCCGCGTCGAGGCGGAACGCCTCGATCCGGTAGCGGGTGGTGCGGCCGTCTTCGGATCGGGTCGCGAGCACCCGCTTCTTCACCCGGATGGACGGCTCCCGGACGAGGAGGCGGCCGGCGGCGTCCGTCCACGCGAGGTCCTGGGCGGTGAGCGTGGCGTCGAGCCGGCGGCCCTCCGCCTCGGGCCCGACGTCCGCCTCGGCGTGCACCCGGCCGGCGATGCTCTGCCCCGGCGCCAGCGAGAGGGCCGGGGCCAGAAGCGACCGCGCCCGCGCGAGGTCGCCGTCGAGGACGAGACGGGCCTGCCGGAGATCGCCCCCCGCAGTCTCGGCGTGGAGGGTGCCGCCGAGGCCCAGGTCGGGGCCGCGCATGGTCAGGTCGAGCGCCACGGCCTCGTCCCTCGTACGGACCTTTGCGTCCACCGTGAGGACGCCCGCCGGCGGGCGCGCCTCCTCCAGCCCGAGCGCGCCGCCGAACGCCTCGGCGAGAGCGGGCCCGTCGATCTGGAGGAAGAGCGTCCCCGCGAACCCCGCGTCGCCCCCACCCGAGCGGAATCGCAGGGGCGGCTCGTTCGGGCGCGTCCCGACCCGGACGAGCCGGCTGTCGAGGCGGTCCAGCGTCGCGGAGACCACGCCCGAGGGTTCGCGCCGCACCGTCGCCCCGGCGCTCACCTTCTCCTCGCGGTAGCCGCGGGGCGAGACGGGACCCGCGCCGAGAGCGAGATCGCGCGCCTCCACACGGAGGAGGCCCTCGTCTCCGGAGAGGTCCCCTTCGATCGCGAGGCTCCCGACGGAAGCGGGTCCCACGTCGGGGATCCGCGCGGCCAGGCCGTCCAGCCCCACGTGGACGTTGCCCGAGAGCCGGCCCCTCCCGGAGAAGCGGGCATCGACGTCGGCGCGGAACCGGCCCTCGAGTCCGGTCACGCCCAGCGCGCCGCGCGCGAGGGCGGCGAGCCGCCCCAGGTCGATTTCGGGCACGTGCAGCCGGATCGGCCCCTCCTCCTCCTCCCCGGCGGGAATCCGGAGGGCCGCTTCGACGTGGGCGTCCCCGCCGGCCGTTCCCGCGCCGACGGCGACGGCGGCGAGCGTCGCCTCGGTACCGCGTTCCGCGGTAACGGTCACGCTCGCGTCCAGGTCGCGGATCTCCTGGGGCGGCGCGCCGCCGGTCGTCCGTGCCCGCAGAAGACCGTCGTGCACGGCGACCGACACCTCGGCACGGCCCCCCGCATCGCCCGCCTTCCGACGCGCGCGCGTGTCCTCCTCTTCGGGGAACAGACCGTCGGCGTTGGACCGGCCCTCGGCGTCCTCCTGGAAGGTGATCCACGGGGAATCCACGGCGACGTCGGCGTGGACGCGCCCGCCGACGAGCGCGGGCAGGTCGAGATCGACGTGCAGGCGGCGTACCGTGGCGAGGGGCTCCTCGAAGCCCCGTGGGCTGTCGACCGTGATGCCCTCCAACGTGATGCCGCTCCACCAGAACGCGGACGCGTTCGCGATGTGGACGGGGCGACCGATCGCGTCGCCGATGCGGCGCGCGACCCGACCGCGAACGAAGGACAGACGCAGCAGGAGAGGCGAGAGGAAGAGGACGACGCCCGCGAGGAGGACGAGGCCCGCGAGGCGGCGGATCCAGCGGCGGCGCTTGAGAGGACGATCGGTCTTCACGGTGCTCTCCCGGCCAGGAAGCGGCGCTCCAGGCGCGCCAGGGCCCACGCCGCCAGGAAGCCGAGCGCGCAGCAGAGGACGACTCCCCCGAGGTGGCCGCCCCCGGCGGCGTTCTCGAGCATCCCGGCCTTCGGATCGTAGTTCGTCTTCCAAGGCCAGAGTGCGCGAAGCGATCCCGCCATCAGTCCCGTCAGCGCGGCCATGGTCACGTCGTGCTGCCGGCGGAGGAGGTAGCGGAGGAGGGGCACGAACAGGGCGGCCCCGAGGGCGACGCCCGCGAGGAACACGCCCAGCGCTCCCCAGTCCCCGTCGTGGAGCGCCCCGGCGACCCGCGTGTACTGGCCGAGGACCACCAGCAGGAGGGACCCGCTGATGCCCGGGAGGAGCATGACGGCGACGGCGAGCGCGCCGCCGTAGAGGAGCGCCCAGGTCGGTGGGGCCTCCTGGGCGTGGGGCAGCCCGATGAAGAGGACGGCACCGGCCGCCGCCACGAGCGCGATGAGGAGGTGACGGGTGCGCACCCGCCGGATGCGGCGCCACGGCTCCCCCAGGCTCGCGAGGACGAGGCCGAAGAAGAACGCGTAGCACAGCGGGGCGGTCGCCGGCGCTCGCAGCCAGCCGGGCCGGTCCGCCGGGCCGACCAGGAGGAGCGTGCCCAGGTAGTACGCCGCCGCCAGGCCCGCGACGAGGGGGAGGAGGAGCGCGAGCGCGTCGGCCAGTCGGGCCCGGCCCTCCCGCGTCCGGACGAGCGACGGGGCACGGAGCACGCGCGAGGTCGCCGTGATGAGGCGTTCGTAGACGCCGACGACCAGCGCGATCGTGCCCCCCGAGACGCCGGGGACCGCGTCGGCGGTCCCCATCAGGAACCCGGCGAGGGCCGCGAGGGGGAGGGGAAGACGCGGCTTGAGGACGTCTTCCGAGGATTCGGGCATGCGGGGATCTCGGCGGGGGGGAGGAGGGGGGAGGGGGGAGAGGCGGAGGCTACCGCTCGGGCGCCCCAGGGATTAGCATCGGACGGGATGGGGTCCCCCGAAGATCGGCGCGCCGCTCCGCGCTACCGCGTGGACGTACCGGGCGAGTTGAGCCTGTCCGACGGGCGGCGGATCGCCGTGCGTATCGTGAACCTGGGGCGCCTGGGCGCCCTGCTCCACGTGCGCGACAACGAAGTGCCGATCAACGAGCTGGAGCGGGCAATGCTCGTCCACCCGGAGCTGGAGGAGGGGCAGGCGACCGGCGTCACGCGCTCCACGGCCGGGTCCATCGTCCGGGTGGACCGGGACTTCGACGGCGAGGGCGTCTCCCGCCTCCTGGCGATCTACTTCGACGGCGGCGGGCCACCGGCGTAGCACCGGGAGGCAGGCCCCCGCGCGCGCCCACCAGCCACGGGGCGGACGTTCCCGGCCGGGCCCCTCGCGCGGTGACCGCGACCCGTTCAGGAGCGGCGAGGGAAACGCGCGGGGGAACGCGACGATGGCTATGATCCCAGGGATGGTGCGCGCTCTGAAAACCGGGCTGGTGCTGGTGTGCTTCGTCGCGCTCGGCGTCGCGACGCGCGCCGGCGACCCGCCGATCCCGGAGCGGGAACGCCGCGTGGGTCCGGCGGTGGTGCCCCCGCTCGTGGGAAGGCCCTTCGAAGCCGCGGAGGCGACGTTGCTCGACCTCGGGCTGGCGGTCGTTCCCGAGTACGCCCACGTTTCCGATCCGCATCCGTGGAGCGTGCGCGCGCAGCGTCCCGCGGGCGGCGAGACGCTGCCGAACCTGGCTCCGGTGGTGCTCGCGGTCGATCTCCCCGCGGAGCCGGCCTCGCGCGTGGTGGTCCCGAACCTCTTCGGCGCGAGCCGCAGACAGGCCGCGCGTGCCCTGGAGGGGCTCGGGTTCAGGGTCCGGCTCCGCCGCGTGCCCTCGAGCTTTCCCCCCGGGATCACGTTGCGGCAGGAGCCACCGCCCCAAACCCGCGTGGAGCCGGGGAGCGAGGTCGCCCTCTTCGTCACGGCGCGGAAGCGTCCCGGCGAGAGCGTGGCACACGCACGCCTGCCACGGCTGGAGGGACTGGGGCTACCCGCCGCGTTCGCCCGCCTCCGCCAGACGGGGTTCCGGTGGCAGGTCCTCGAGCGACGCGTGCCTGCGGCGACGGAAGAGCGTGTGCTCCTCCAGGCCCCGTGCGCCGACGCGCCGACGCCGCTGGGGACCTTGGTGACGCTGGTGGTCCCGGCCTTCCGTACGGTGCCGGATCTCGTCGGGCGGACCGTGCGCGAGGCGCGGACGCTCGCCGCGACGGCCGGTCTCGACCTCGGCGTCGAAGCCGGCACGCCGTCCGACGCGCCCGTGGCGCGTCAGGATCCCTCCTCCGGGGAGCGGGCGGCGGTCGGATCGACGGTCCGCGTCGTCCCCGGGGAGCCGTCCCCCGTCAAGGAAGGGTGATCCGTTTCGTCGTGAAGCCGGTCGCGCGCCGTCGGCGTGGGACGCTCAGGAGACCGTGGAAGGAACACCCGGGAACGCGGTTCCACGGGAGGACGTAGAACTGCGGTCCGCGGAGCGCCGGTAGACGCCGCCGCTCTGCCCCCGAGGCGGTGCCGGGGTCGCGGGGCCGCATCCGGAGGGGGGGGGAGCGGGGAAGGGCGGGCTTGCGTCGCCGGGGCCGTCGCTCCGGGTGTCGCCGCCCCCGTGGAGGGAGAAGCCGTTGGCGGAGCCGTGCACGGAGGTGGCCCCAGGGAAAGGGGAAGGGGAAGCCGAACGACGCCGGGGGCAGGGCGCGGGGAGCCGACGCTTCCAGCGCTGCGGGCGGCCGCGAGCCGACGCACCGCTGCCGCGGCCCCGGTCCATGCCGGCCCGCCCTGGCCGCCCCCTCCTCGTGCCGACGATGCCGGTACGGACCAGGGGCCTGCGGGGAGAGCAGCCCGAGCCCTCGCGCCGCCCCTCGGGATCCAGGCCCCCCCCGGAGCGGCGACCGCCCGCCGGCGGAGCCGGCGGGCGGTCGGAGGGGGTCGGAATGGCGTCCGAGGACGCGCCGGGGACGGGCCGTTACGGCAGCGCGTAGACGGCCGTCGTGTAGCCGCCGGCACCGTCGGGCTTGAAGAGGACGGCGTAACCGCCCAGGTCCCAGTTGCTCGACGTGTACGTGCCCGACGCCCGCTGGTAGGGGGCGATGACGGGCGCGTTGCTGAAGGACACGGTCGCCGAACCGCCCGAGGGGGAGCCGTTCGGCGAGATGCCGACGACCATCGAGTTGTACCAGGTCACGGTCCGGTAGAGCAGGGCGAACTTGCCGTCCGAGCGCAGTTGCACCTGCGCATCGATGCTGCCGCTGCTGGGGTACCACGGCACGTTGCTGAAGGTGATGACGGCCATGTCGCTGCCGATGGTGTTGAAGTAGACCCCTCCGGAGGACCCCGGGTTCAGGTCCCAGGCACACGGCGAGATCTGCGGCCAGGAGCTGAACGCTCCGCTGTACGCGCTCGTGTAGGTGGACCCGTTCTCCATGATGATGCAGCCGTTGGAGATCGTGTACGCGTAGGAATAGTTGGTCCCGTAGAAGGGGAAGTTGAAGCCGAACGTCGTGAGCACGGCGCTGTCGTCGGATTGGTACTGGTTGGAACCGAGGCTGGTGATCCACTGCGGCACCCACTGGAACTCGAAGGCATCGGTCAGCGTCGCGACGCCCCGGTTGTTCGAGACCTGGAGATCGTAGAAGCCGCCGGTGAGGGAAGGCGTCGTGCCGGTGATCTGGGTGTCGCTCACGACGACCACGTTCGTGACCGGCTGGCCGCCGAGGGTGACGGTGCACGCCCCTGCGCCGAAGTTCATGAATCCCTGGCCCTGGATCGTGATGTTCGTGGAGGTGTTCTCGGGCGTGCTGGGGGGGGTGACGGAGGCGATCGAGGGCGGAGGCGCGATGAACGTGTACGCGTTCGGAAGCGTCCCGGTGCCGTTCTCGTTGCTCACGGAGACGTCCACCAGGCCGTTCACGTTGCTGATGGGCGTGATGCACGTGAGGGTCTGGTCGTCCGTGCGCATCACGTTCACGCCGGGCGCCGTGCCGAACTTCACCGTCAGCGCGCCGCCCGCGGTCGTGAAGAAATCGCCGGTGATCGTGACCGCCTGACCGCCGTTCGTGGAGCCGGAGTCCGGAGCCACCCCGTTCACGACGGGAACGGGGCCCTTGTAGGTGTAGCCGCCGAGCAGCGTGGCCGAGCCGTAGTTGTTCTGCACGGTGAGGTTGACGGGCTTCTCGACGTAGGAGACCGGGGTGATGGCCTCGATCGTCGTGTCGTCCATGACCATCACGAACTGGCTGGGCGTGCTTCCGAAGAGCACGGTGGGATCGCCGGGGTCGCCCATCTGGAAACCGGTGCCCGTGAGGGTCACGGTCAAGCCGCCGTCTCGGCTGCCCGCGTTCGGGGTCACCGAAGCCAGGGTGGGGGCCGGGTAGTACTGGAAGGCGGCGGTCGCCGTGCCCGCCCCGGCTTCCTTCACGACGGTCACGTCGTACGCGCCTTCGGTGTGGGCGGGCGTCTTGCAGGTCATGCGGGAGTCGCTGTCCACGACGACGTCGTCCGCCGCGATGCCGCCGATCAGCACCTGGTTCGCACCACCCTGCCAGCCGTTGGCAAGGCCGGTGCCGGTGATGACCACGGGCGTGCCTCCGCCCGCGCCGCCGGAGCTGGGCGTGATTTCGGAGATGACGGGCGCGGGTCGCTGGGTGTCTACGCTGCCGCCCCCGCAGGCGGCGGCGAGGACAGCGACACCCACCAACGTGATCAACCAGGGGGTCGTCCTGCTCATCGTTCGCTCTCCTTGGGCCGGAACCGTGGGCTCCTGACGAGCACACGGCCTGACATGCCGTAGCCCCGAACGGCATGCCGGATCCGTGCCGCATGTACCGTTCCCAAAGTACCTTTCTCCACCGACGGTTGCAACGGACGATGCCCGGGCGTCGTCCCAAGAACACGGCCCGGCCCCGGTCGGGCCCCCGAAGGTCCCCTCCGATGCGCGCCCTGCCCCTCCTCCTGACCGTGGCGATCGTCCTTGCGGCCCTCGTCGCCTACGACCTGTTCCGGGGTCGGGACGTCCCCGTGCCCCTGTCGTCCGGCCCCGGCCCGGCCGCCCTCGCCCCGGGCGCCACCTCGGATGCGGGCGGGAGCTCTCCCCGGCTCGGAGGCGCCGCTCCCGCGATCCTGGCCCGGCTGGCCGCGCTCGAGCACCGTGTGGATGGGCTGGAGGCCGCGTGGCGCGCGGGTGCGGAACGGGGCGACAGGACCAAAGACCCTGGTGACGACCCGAGGATCGATGGGGGCGACGGCGCGCGTGCGCTCGCTGCGGATCCGCTCGATCCGACGGTGATCGAGTGGTTTCGCACGGTGAAGGAAGCGGTGGAGCGCCAGGACCAGGCGGCGCTCAAGCGCGCCCAGGCGACCGCTCTCGTCACCGCCCAGGGGGTGGTGCTCACGCCCGAGCAGCGCGAGAAGGTCGTCGACCTGACGCTGGCGTTCCGCGACCAGGTGGACGAGGCCCTTCACCGGGCCAGCCGCGAGGGGCAGAGCACTCCCGAGCAGCGTCGGGAGATCCTGCGACGCATCCGCGCGGAGTACGGCGACGCCCTCGGCCGGGTGCTGCCGGCGGCCGACGCCGACGCCCTCCTGGAACGCCTGGGCCCGGTGCCCGGTTACCCCAAGCCGTCCCCGCCTCCCCGCTGACCGGCCCCGCCGGTCGAGGCGGGACGGAGATCGACCAGGCGGAGTTCGGCGGTCCTCACGCCGCGCCACTCGTTCAGCATGGGGGAGACCACGAGGTCGAGGTCGCCTTCCGCCGCCACGGTCTCGAAGGCGTCCGCCTTGCGGAAGCCCACCACGCGGATGGCGCCGGCCGACTGCTTCAGCGCGAAGGTGAGGTGCGCCCCGTCCTGGCCGATCAACCGCGGTCGGCCGGCCACGCGGGCTCCCCGGAGGAGGAACTGCGGTTCGGGGTTGCCCGCGCCGAAGGGCTGCAGGCGTAGGAGCGACTGGACGAGATCGAGGTGGAAGTCGTCGGCCGTGGCCTCGCCGTCGAGCCGGATCGTGCGGAGCGGCCTCGTGCGCCCGATCTGGTGACGGACCGCTTCCTCGAACGCCTCGGTGAAGTCCCCGACGCGGCCGCGCGCGATCTCGAGGCCGGCCGCGGCGGCGTGCCCCCCGTAGCGCGACAGGTGCGCGTCGCAGCGTGTCAGCGCGGTGTGCAGGTTCACGTGAGCCGGGGTGCGGCAGGAGCCGCGGCCCTCGTCGCCGTCGAACCCGATCACGACCGTGGGCCGGTGATGCCGGTCCACGAGGCGGGCCGCGACGATCCCGATCACGCCGAGGTGCCAGCCGTCGCCGTGGACCACGAGGCTGCTCCGCCCGTCGTCGTCCAGGATGTCCTGCGCCTGCTCGGCGGCGCGCAGGAGCACGTCCTTCTCGATGCGCCGGCGCTCGGCGTTCGCGTCGGCGAGCTGGCGGGCGAGCCGGTGGGACTGTTGCGCGTCCTCGGAGGTGAGCAGGTCGATCACCAGGTCCGGCCGTGAGATGCGGCCGGCGGCGTTGAGGCGCGGCGCGATCCGGAAGGCCACGTCCTCGGTCGTGAGCGGGAGAGCGCCGAGGCGGCAGGTCTCGAGCAGGGAGCGGATCCCCGGGTGCTCGGAGGCCCTCAGCGACGCCAGGCCGGCCGTGACGAGGATTCGGTTCTCGCCCGCGAGCGGTACGACGTCCGAGATGGTCGCCAGGGCGACCAGCCCCATCGCGTCGCGCAGGAACGCGCGGAAGACCTCGGCCTTGGCCCCCCCGTAGACATCGCGGAGCCGCTCCGCCACGCCCCACGCCATCTTGAAGGCGAGACCGCACCCACACAGGTCGCGGCCGAGGGGGCCGGCGTCGCGGCGGTGGGGGTCCACCACCGCGAAGGCGCCCGGCAGCCGCTCCCCCGGGAGGTGGTGGTCCGTCACCACCACGTCCACGCCGCGCGCCGTCGCCCGCTCGACGGCGGCGTGCGCCGAGATGCCGTTGTCCACGGTGACGAGGACCTTCGCACCGGCGTCGGCGAGGCGGTCCGCGGCGCCGGGCGACAGCCCGTACCCGTCGCTGCTCCGGTCCGGCACGCTCCAGATCACGTCGCCGCCGGCCAGCCGCAGGAAGCGGACGAGCAGGGAGGTACCGGTCATGCCGTCCACGTCGTAGTCCCCGAAGATCGCGATCCGCTCCCCGCGCCGGACGGCTCTCGCCAGGCGGTCGGCGGCGAGCGGGGCGTCGGGGAGGCCGCCGGGCGGGGTCAGCTCGGCCAGGCGCGGTTGGAGGAAGCTCCGGGCCGCGGACGGATCGCCGAGCTCGCGGATCCAGAGGCAGCGCGCCACGAGGAGCGGGACGCCAAGACGGCGTGCGAGGGCCGGAATGGCGGCGGTCTCCGCGTCCGCGTCCACCTCCGCGAGGGTCCAACGTGTCTCGACGGGCAGCAAGCCGACTCCTCGGGGGGGGGGCGAAGCGGGGACGGAACGCGGCCGAGGGCGGGTAGCATGACCCTCCTGCCGCCGCACGCGAACCTACCCGGGCCCTCCGACGCCGCTCCATGACCGACCGCGACACCGTCCGACGCGTCATCCTCGGTACCGCTGGTCACATCGACCACGGCAAGACCACCCTGGTCGAACGCCTCACCGGCACGCGCACCGACCGCCTCAAGGAGGAGCAGGAGCGCGGCATGACCATCGACGTGGGCTACGCCGAGTTCGCGCTCCCCGACGGGACGGAAGTCGGGTTGCTCGACGTGCCTGGCCACGAGCGGCTCGTGCGGACGATGGTCGCGGCCGCGACGGCGATGGACCTCGTCCTGCTCGTCGTCGCCGCCGACGACGGGCCGATGCCGCAGACCCGCGAGCACGTGGAGATCCTCGACCTCCTCGACGTCCACCGCCTCGTCGTCGCCGTCACCAAGGCCGATCTCGTCGAGGCCGACATGGTGGACCTCGTGGTCGAGGAGACGCGCTCGCTGCTGGAGGAGACCGGCATGCGGGGCGCCCCCGTGATCCCCGTCTCCAGCGAGACGGGCCGCGGGGTGGAGGAGCTCCGAGGGGCGATCGCCGCGGCCCTGCCGCCGCCCCCGCCCGAGGGGGACGAGCGCTGGGCCTTCCGCATGCCGGTCCTGCGGTCGTTCGTCGCACCCGGGCGGGGCGCGGTCGTCACGGGGATTCCCCTCTCGGGCGTCGTGCACGAGGGCGAGGCCGTGGAGATCCTGCCGGGCGCCCGCGCCGGGCGTGTCCGCTCCATCCAGGTCCACAAGCGCGCGACGACCGAGGCGCGAGCCCACCGGCGGACCGCCCTCGCCCTCTCCGACGTCGAGGCGGACCGGATCCACCGCGGCATGGTCGTCGCCGCCAAGGGCGCGCTGGAGACGGTCCGGCGCGCGGCGGTGCGTGTGCGGCTCCTTGCGGACGGGCGCCCGCTCGAGCACCGCGACCGCGTCCGCCTGCACGTCGGCGCGGCGCAGGTCGTGGCCCGCGTCCACCTCCTGCGCGACGCCGCCCTGGCGCCGGGCGAGGAGGGCATCGTCGAACTGGAAGCCTTCGAGGACGTGGTCGTGATCCCCGGCGACCGGTTCGTCCTGCGCGAGGAGAACGCCTCCGCGACGCTGGGCGGCGGCGTGATCGTCGAGTTGCTGGACCGCCGCCTGCCGCGCCGCCGGGAAGGCATCGTCCGCGCGCTCCGCGAGCAGGGCGACTCGCTGCACGACCCCGCCGCCCTGGTGGCCGCCGCCCTCGCCGGCGCGGCGGACCGCGGGATGCGGCCGCCGAAGGTGGCGGCGCGCACGGGACTCCGGGCCGCCGGGCTGGACGCCCTCGTGGACGGACTGGTCGCCGGGGGCCGGGCGCGACGGCTCGGCCACGCCGGCGACCTGTGGATCGACGAAGCGGCGTTCCAGGGCGTGCTGGAGAGGATCGAGGCGGGCGCGCGGCGGGCGCACGAGAAGGACCCGGCGCTGGCCCACCTGCCCGTGTCCACCGTGCGGACCGCGGCCGGGCGCCTGGAACCGGCCGTCCTGGACGCAGCCCTGGACCACCTCGTTCGCGAAGGCCGCCTCCGGCGGGATCCCACCGGCGGCATCCGCCTGGCCTCCCACGAAGCCGCCCTTTCGGACGGCGACGCGCGCGACATGGAGCGCGTCCGCGACGCGCTCGCTCGCGGGGCGGGGCAACCGCCGGCCGTCGAGGACCTGGAAGCCGATCTCGCCCTGACGAAACCGCGCGTGCTCCGCGTGCTGAAGCTCCTCCAGAACCGCGCCGAAGTGCTGCAGGCCGGCGAGTTCTACTTCGACGGCGCGTGGGTGGACGAGGCGAAGCGACGGTTGGGCGCCCACGCCGACGTGCACGGAGGCTTCACGCCGGCCGATGCGCGGACGCTCCTCGACACGACCCGCAAGTGGGTCATCCCGCTCCTCGAGGCCCTCGACCGCAGCGGCTTCTCGCGCCGTCGGGGCGACCGCCGGGTCGTCGTCGGCCGCGGCGTTTGATCCCACGAGGGGGGACGGCGGTAGGATGCGCCCGGAGGTCGCGTTGCGCGTTCCGTCTCTCCCGCCGCCGCCCACCGAGTCCGTCCCCGGGCCCGGGAACGGGCTTCGAAGGCGCCTCGCCTCCCTCCTCCCCCTCTTCCTCGCGCTCCTTCTCCCTCTGCTCCTCTTCCTCGGGGCGACCGGCTCCCCGGCCCGCGCGGGGGACGACGCTCCGGTCGGCGACGGCCTCCTCGACCGCATCGAGATGAAGAACGGGAGCATCTTCGAGGGCCGGATCGTGACGGAGGACGCGGATGCGATCATCCTCGATGTCGCCAGCGAGAGCGGCGGGTCGGGCCGGCTCACGATCCCTCGGGGGATGATCGCCCGCCTGATCCGGGGCGTGGAGCGCGGTGCCGTCACGGGCCGCTCCTGCGCCCGCGACGCCTGGTTCCTGCTCCAGAGCGGCGGTCGCACGGTGGGGACCCGGCACCTGAGACTGGGCTACGTCCGCGGGAACGAGGGGGCCGGCTGGCGTCTGGAGGAGGAGGTGCTCCAGTTCGCGCAGGGTCCCCACGTGCCCGCGTCGAGGACGGAGCGGCTGGAGACGACCGACCTCGCGTTCTTCCCCCACCTCCTCCACCACCGCGAAGTGGGCGAGGCCTCGAGCGATCCGCGGGGACCCCCGCGGTACGAGCGGGTCCTCACCGGCCCCGTCGAAGACGGCGTGTGGAAGGTCCTGATCCGCGACGACGCCGAGGGCGTCAAGAAGGACGTCCCGGTTCCGCGGGGGCTCCGGGGGCGTCTCGGCACGCGGGAGGACCTCCTGCGTCGCCGCGAGATCGGGCTGCGGGAGGTGCGCTTCATGGACGCCTCCACGGCGACGCCCAAGACGGTGCGCGCCGGCTACACGGCGCTCGGCCTGACGGACGAGTCCAAAGCGAGCTACGACGAGTTCGTCTGGGAGGAGGACGGCGCGCGGCTCGTCTCCCGCTTCCGCGACGCCGAGGCGCTCGAGGAGTGGATCACGGAGGGCGTGGTCGCCGTGCCCGTCACCAAGGCCCAGGCCGAGGCGGCGCAGGCGGAGGCCGATCGCCGCGTCCGCGAGGGCGAGGAGGACCTCGTCCGGCTGCCCGAGCTCGGCTTGTCGCTGCGCCTGCCCGGGGACACGTGGACCTGGGAGCGCGTCGAGGTGCCGCCGGGCGTCACGGGCTGGCGCCACGTCGCGCGGCTCCAGAGCCGGTACTTCGTCTCCGACGTCCGCATCGAGTGGGATCCCGAGAGCGTCCAGGCGGCGCCGGAGCCCGCGGAGGCCGAGGCGAGGCTCCTCCAGCGGCTCCGGGCCGCGTGTCCGGACCTGGAGGTGGTCACGGAGCGCAGCCTCCTGGCCCCGGACGTTCCGGGGGCCTGGACCATGACGCTCCGGGGGACGCTCAAGGGCGAGCGGGTCCGGACGGTCGCCGTGGTGGTCCGCCGGGGAGGGGGGCGCGCCCTGCTGCTCGTAGCCTGTCCCGAGAGCGCGTGGGCGAAGGTGTCGCCTTCCGTCGAGCGCATGCTCGACTCCATCGAGGTCATGTAGCGCCGTGGCCACCGACCGGGACGTCGATCTCGCTCGCCGGCTCCTTCGTGCCGGCGTCCTCGAGGAGGACGAGATCCGATCGGCGTTCGCGCTGCAGGCGCGGGTGAGGGAGCAGGGGAAGCGCGCGACGCTGGAGCAGGTGCTCTACGCGCAGAAGCGCCTTCCGAAGGGGTCCCTGGCCCCGCTCTCCCAGCCGTCGCCGATGGAGTCGCAGCCCTTCGCCGACTACCACCTCGACGACGTCGCGGGGACCGGCGGCATGGGGACGGTCTACCGCGCGACGTACCGCCCCAACGGCGCGCCGGTCGCGTTGAAGGTCCTCGATCCCGTCCACGCGCTTCGCGACGACTACCGCGACCGGTTCGAGCGCGAGGCGAACCTCCATTGCGAGCTCGACCACGAGAACATCGTCCGCGGCTACGAGCTCGTCCGCGAGGCCGGCTACCAGGGCTACTCGATGGACTGGGTCGAGGGCGCCACGGTCCTCGAGATCGTCGAACGGCGCGGCTACCTCACGAACGAGGAGGCGCTCTCGATCGTGCGGCAGGTGGCGAGCGGGCTCTCCTACCTGCACGGAATGGGCATGGTCCACCGCGACATCAAGCCCGGGAACATCATGGTCGAGGAGAGCGGCTGGGCCCGCCTGATCGACCTCGGGCTCGTCGGGAAGATGGGGCTCTCCGGCGAGGACGTCCAGGAGGCCACGACGACGGTCGGGACGGTCGAGTACCTCTCGCCGGAGCAGGCGCGCGGGCGGAGCGACCTCGACGCGCGAGCCGATCTCTACAGCCTGGGCATCGCCCTCTACCACATGGTCGTCGGCGAGGTCCCCTTCAAGGGCGACAGCGACTACGAGGTGATGGCGAAGCAGATCCTCTCGAGAGTGGACGCGCAGAAGATCAAACTGCGCCGCATCACCCCCGAGATCTACTTCCTCATCGCGAAGCTCGCGGCGAAGGAGCGGGACGAGCGGCTCAAGGACGCCGACGAGGCGATCCGCATCATCGAGGGCTATCTGCCCCAGGGCGTCGTTGCGGTGGACCTGGGGCCCTTGCCCGAGGCCACGCCGCTCGTCGTGAAGCCGGTGGCGAAACCCGTGCCCCGACCCGACGACGCGACCGGTCGCCCCCGCGCGTCGCGCCGCCGGGGCGGGGGGCCGAGGCCCCGCCGCCGACGACGGTAGAGTCCGCACACGCGCTCCCCCCCGCGCTCCGTTCCTGCGACACTCGCCGGGTGAGCGACGCCGGACCCTCCCGAGACGCCCCCTGGTACGCCGAGGGCCTCCGCTTCCGCTGCACCGCCTGCGGGGAGTGCTGCACCGGCGCACCCGGCTACGTCTGGGTCGAGCCCGAGGAGATCGGGCCCCTCGCCCGGGCGAAGGGCCTGACCGTGAAGGCGTTCAAGCGCCGCCACCTCCGCCGCGTCAAACGGCGGTGGTCGCTCCTCGAGCGCGAGAACGGCGACTGCGAGATGCTCGGACCGGACCGCCGCTGCACCGTCTACCAGGCCAAGCCCGTGCGCTGTTCGACCTTCCCCTTCTGGCCGGACGTCGTCGAGAAGCCGTCCGTTTGGGAGGAGACCGCCGAGCGATGCGAGGGGATCGGCCAGGGCGACCTCTACCCACCCGACGAGATCGAGCGGATCGCCGCAGGCGATCCCGGACCGCTCCTCGCCAAGCACCGGCGTCCCGCCGAGGCGGACCCGGGCGAGGGCACCTCGCCCGACGACGCCCGCTGGGCCGCCGCGCTCGACGACCTGGACCGCCTCTACCGCGAACTCGACGCCGAGCTTCCCCGCTACCGATTCACCTGTTCCGCGTCGGGGCGCTGCTGCAACTTCGACGCCTACGGACACCGGCTCTACGCGACGACGCTGGAGGCGGAGCGCTTCTTCCGGCGCTCCTCCGAGGAACGCGCGAACCGGGACCCGCGTTGGTGCCCGGCGTACGGCGCGGACCGCCTGTGCCACGCGCGCGAGGGACGCATGCTCGGCTGCCGCACGTACTTCTGCGGGCCGTACCCCGTCGGCTCGCCCGAAGACCTCTACGAGCGCTACCACCGGCGGCTCAAGGCGATCCACGACCGCTACGGGATCCCCTTCGCCTACCGCGACATCGTGGCGTGGGCCGCCGAGCGCCGGCCGGCCGAGGGGTCGGCGGGCGCCTGAACGGAGGAAGACGCTCCGGCATTTCCAACGGTCGCGCTCTCCCGTAGGCTGGGGATCGCAAACGAGGGAGGAATCGGCATGCAGTTCAGCGCCGGCAACGTCCTGTCCCGGACGTTCGGAGTCACCTTTTCGAAGTTCGGCCAGCTCCTCGCGATCGCCCTGGTTCTCTACGTGCCCGCCTACATCCTGAATGGGCTGCTGACGGCCATGGGCGGCACGGAGGAGGTGACGATTCCTGGGGGGCGCACGATGGTCGTGCAGCAGAATCCGGGGTTCGGTTGGCTCGGGAGCTTCGTCGTCACGGTGGCGGGGTGGCTCGTCGCCGCCGCATTCGCCCACGCCGTCTTTCAGACGCTGCGGAATCGCGAGGTCTCGATCTCCGACTCGCTGGGCGCGGGGTTCCGGCGCTTCTGGGCGGTGATCGGCGTCTCGCTCCTCGTCCAGCTCATCGTCTCGGTCGGCTTCCTCCTGCTGATCGTCCCCGGCCTCATCTTCTACTGCATGTACTTCGTCTCCGTCCCGGTCCTGGTCGTGGAGGGGCGCGGCGTGACGGCCGCCATGGCCCGCAGCAGCGATCTCACCCGCGGCAACCGCAGGGGGATCTTCGGGCTGGTCCTGCTCCTGGGGTTGCTGGGAATCGCCGTCTCCCTCTTCCTGATTCCGATGATCCTCGTCGGGGGCATCGGGGCCATGGTCGCCGGCGCCGTCGTGGCGATCTTCTTCGGCATGCTCGGCGGCGTCGCCCAGGTCGTCGCCTACCACGACCTGCGCGTTGCCAAGGAGGGCATCACCACCGAGGAGATCGCCGCCGTGTTCGACTGACCCCCGGCCACGGCCTCGCCGGCCACGGGGGACGCGCGCCTCACGACGGAGGGCGACCCCTCAACCGATGGAGCCGGCCCGGATCCGGGCGTCGCGCTCCGCGGCGCGGATCGTGTTCGTGAGGAGCATCGCGATCGTCATCGGGCCGACCCCGCCGGGAACCGGCGTGATCGCCCCGGCGACCTCCCTCGCCGCCTCGAAGTCCACGTCGCCGACCAGGCGCTGACCCGACTTCCGGCTGGCGTCCGGGATCATGTTGGTGCCGACGTCGATGACCGTCGCGCCGGGCTTGATCCAGTCGCCCTTCACGAAGTGCGCGCGGCCGATCGCCGCGATGAGCACGTCGGCCCGGCGGATCACGTCGGGCAGGTCCCGCGTGCGCGAGTGGCAGATCGTCACGGTGGCATTGCGCTTGACGAGCAGGAGCGAGACGGGCATCCCCACGATGTTCGAGCGCCCGAGGACGACGGCGTTCGCGCCCTCGATCGTCGTGCCGCTGCGGTCCAGCAGCTCGATGACGCCGTTGGGCGTGCACGGGACGAACGAGGCGTCGTGCCCCTTCATGGCCAGCGCCCCGATGTTGAGAGGGTGGAAGCCGTCCACGTCCTTCGCCAGCGGAACGGCGTCGAGGATCGTCTTCTCGTCCACCTGCGAGGGGAGGGGCAACTGGACGAGGATGCCGTGCACCGTCGGGTCGGCCCCGAGGCCCCGGACGAGGTCCAGCACCTCCTGCTGGCTCGCGTCCGCCGGCAACTCCCGGTGGAAACTCTCGATCCCCGCCTCCGCGCAGGCCTTTCGCTTCATGGAGACGTACTTGTGCGAGGCCGGGTTGTCACCCACGAGGACCGTGGCCAGCCCCGGCACGACGCCCTGGGCGCGAAGCCTGTCGGCCGCCGCCTTCACCTCGCCGCGGATGTCCGCCGCGATGGCCTTGCCGTCGATGATCGTCGCCGTCATGGAGTCCTCCGGGCCCGTGGGGCCGCCCGCCAACGCCGTCAGAAGAGACCCAGCACCTTGCCGGTCTCGAGGTCGATGTCCACACCTTCGAACGCCGGGCGCGAGGGCAGGCCGGGCATGGTCATCATGGTGCCGCAGAGCGGGTAGAGGAAGCCGGCGCCCACGCTGGCGCGGATGTCGCGAATCGGGAGCGTGAAGCCCTTCGGCCGTCCCTTGCGCTTCGGGTCGTGGCTGAGGCTCAGGTGGGTCTTGGCCATGCAGATGGGCAGCTTGTCGTAGCCCAGCGACGAGTACAGCGCGAGCTTCTTCTTCGCGTCGGGCAGGTATTCCACCCCGTCCGCGCCGTAGACGTTCCTCGCGATGGTCTCGATCTTCTCCTCGATGCTCGCGTCGAGCGGATAGAGGAACCGGAACTCCTTCGGCTGCTCCGCGGCCTTCACCACCGCGTCGGCGAGGTCCACCGCACCGTCGCCGCCGTGGGCCCAGACGTCGCACATGACGGCGTCGGCGGCCCCGGCGTCCTTGGCGAGCTGCTTCAGGAGCTCCACCTCGGCATCGGTGTCGGTGGCGAAGCGGTTCACGGCCACCACCACCGGGACGCCGTAGCGGCGGGCGATCCCGATATGGGCGACGAGGTTCTCCGAGCCCGTCCGGAGCGCATCGAGGTTCTCGGTGCGCAGCTCCTCGGGAAGCGGCTTGCCGGCGATCACCTTGCCCAGCCCGCCGTGCATCTTCAGCGCGCGGATCGTCGCGACCAGTACCACGCAGTCGGGCACCAGTCCGCTCACGCGGCACTTGATGTCCATGAACTTCTCCATGCCGATGTCCGAGCCGAACCCCGACTCCGTGACGACGTACTCGCCGAGCCGGAGCGCGATGCGGTCGGCGATCACGCTGGAGTTGCCGTGGGCGATGTTCGCGAAGGGACCGGCATGGACGAACGCCGGCTGGTGCTCGAGGGTCTGCATGAGGTTCGGCATCAGCGCGTCCTTGAGGAGGACGGTCATGGCGCCGGCGACCTTCAAGTCGTCCGCCGTCACCGGCTCCCCCTTGCGGTTCGTGCCGATCACGATGCGGCCGAGACGGGCGCGCAGATCCTTCAGGTCGGTGGTCAAGGCGAGCATGGCCATGACCTCGGATGCGACGGCGATGTCGAAGCCGCTCTCCCGGGGGCGGCCGTTGATCTTGCCGCCGAGAGCCAGCACGACGTCCCTCAGCGCCCGGTCGTTCAGGTCCACCACGCGCGGCCAGGTGATCGAGAAGGGGTCGATGTCCAGGGCGTTGCCGTGGTGGATGTGGTTGTCGATCGCCGCCGCGAGGAGGTTGTGGGCGAGCGAGACGGCGTGGATGTCGCCCGTCATGTGGAGGTTGAAGTCCTCCATGGGGATGATCTGGCTGTAGCCGCCGCCGGCCGCGCCCCCCTTGATGCCGAAGGTCGGGCCCATGCTCGGCTGGCGGATGCACGTCCAGGCGTTCTTGCCGATCCGGCCGAGGCCCTGCGTCAGCCCGACGGTCACCGTCGTCTTGCCCTCGCCCAGCGGCGTGGGGGTGATCGCCGTGACGTCCACGTACTTCCCGAGGGGCCGGTCCGCCAGGCGCTCCGCCACGTCGAGGTGGACCTTCGCCTTGTACTTGCCGAAGAGCTCCAGGTCGTCCTCCTCCAGCCCGGAACGGCCGGCCACGTCCCGGATCGTCTCCAGGGGGGCCGCCTGCGCGATCTCGAGGTCGCTGGGCACGGGGGTGCGGGGCTTGGCGAAGGGGGCGACCACCGGATCGCTCATGTCGATCTCCTGCCGGGACGGGACGAAACCCCGAGGGTATCCCTCCCCCGCCGGCCTTCCAGCGGGCCCGGCACCGATCCCCGTCGCGGCCTCCCCGCCCGGGCGTTCCGCCCCTGGAACCCGGCCCCCCTCTTCGCGTCCAATGGGGCAGGTTCCGGAGGTCCACGGCATGCGTTCCCTTCCCATTCCCCGCCGGTTCGTGCTCGCCCTGCTCGCCTTCCCCCTCCTGGCGGCCGGCCTGCTCGCCGGGACGGCGTCCCCCGCGATGGCCCACGGGCTCCTGATCGTGGACGACGGCACCGGTCGTGTCCCGCCGGTCGAGATGCCCCCGACGCCCGCCCCGCGGCCCCCGGAGAGCCCGGTGACCCTGAAGGACCATCGGGTGAACGCCCGCGTGCACGGACCGGTGGCCGACGTCACCGTCGAGCAGGTCTTCCACAGCAACGCGCACCGCCAGCTCGAAGGGACCTACCTCTTCCCGCTCCCCGAAGGCGCCGCCGTGGCCCAGTTCGCCATGACGATGGGCGGCAAGATGGTGAAGGGGGAGATCCTCGAGGCGGACCAGGCCCGGCGCGTCTACCAGAGCATCGTGCGCCGCAGGCGCGACCCCGGGCTCCTGGAGTACGTCGGCCGCGGCCTTTTCCGCGCGCGTGTCTTCCCGATCCTGCCCGGCCAGGATCTCACGATCCGCCTGACGTTCCAGCAGATCCTGCCCGACCACGACGGCACGCTGGAGTGGCGCTACCCGCTCGCCACGAACCGCCTGCACTCGCAGCCCGTCGAGAACGTTCTCGTGAACGTGGAGATCGCGAGCGACGTGGATCTCAAGGGCATCTACTGCCCCTCCCACGACGTGGCGGTCGTCCGCGACGGCAACCGCAAGGCCCAGGTCTCCTACGAGCGGGCCGGCAGCCGGCAGGACCGCGACTTCCTCCTCTACATCGGCCGCAGCCCGGAGGACGTCGGCTTCTCGTTCGTGAGCACGCGTCGGGTGGGGGAGGACGGTACCTTCCTCGCGGTGCTCGCTCCCAGCGCCGTCGTCACGGACCAGGAGCGCGAACCCAAGGACGTCGTGTTCGCCGTGGACGTCTCCGGCTCCATGGCGGACGACGGCAAGATCGACCAGGCCCGCAAGGCGCTCCGCTACGGCGTGCAGACCTTGCGACCGGGGGACCGGTTCAACATCGTCGCCTTCTCCACCCAGGTCCGGACCTTCCGCGAGAACATCGTGGACTGGAACGAGCCGACGCGCGACGCGGCCGTCGCCTGGATCGACCGCCTCCAGGCCGCGGGCGGCACGAACATCGAGGGGGCCCTGAAGGAGGCCCTGAAGCCCACGGGCGACCGACTCCACATGGTGGTCTTCGTAACGGACGGGCGGCCGACCATCGGCGAGCGCGACACGGACCGCCTCGCGAAGCTCGCCGAGGCGGGCACGGACCAGAACGTCCGCGTCTTCACCTTCGGCGTGGGGTACGACCTGGACGTGCAGTTGCTCGACCGGATCGCCGAGGCTACCCGCGCGACCCGCGACTACGTGATGCCGGGCGAGGACCTGGAGGTGGTCGCGAGCCGGTTCTTCCGCAAGGTGAGCCTGCCCGTGATGACCGACGTGGCGATCGACCTCGGCTCCGGCGTCCACGACGTCTACCCGACCCGCCTCCCCGACCTGTTCGCCGGAAGCCAGATCGTCGTGTTGGGGCGCTACTCCCAGAGCGGCGACCACCTGATCCGCCTCCGCGGCAAGGTCAAGGGCCGGGAGGTGGTCCGCGACTACGAGGCGACGTTCGCCCAGAGCGAGACGGCCGACTACCTGCCGCGCCTGTGGGCGCACCGCAAGGTCGGCTACCTCCTCGACGAGATCCGTCTCCACGGGGAGAACAAGGAACTCGTGGACGAGGTCGTCCGGCTCGCGACCCACTACGGCATCGTGACGCCGTACACCGCCGGTCTCGTGGTCGAGGAAGGCGAACTCGCAGGCGCTCCTCCCGTGGCCGCGACGCGGGAAGACCGCGGCGGCACGATCGTGCGCCGGCTCCGCTCCGGCCTGCTGCCCCCGATGCCCGGCGCGGTCTCCGCGCCCGCCACGGGCGGCGGCGCCGGCCGGGCCGGGACACCGAGCAGTCCGGCCCCCGCGGAGCGTGAGGCGAAGGACTCCGAGGAACTCAAGAGGCTCAAGGAGGGCTACGTCGACGCCTCCGAGGACGACGCCCAGGGTCTCGCCGAGGCCCGCGCGCGGGTGAAGGCCGTCGCCGGGAAGACGTTCCTGCGCGCCTCCGACGGCAAGTGGGTGGACACCGAGTACGACGGCAAGGCGAAGACCACGAAGGTCGAGGCCTACTCCGACGCCTGGATGGACCTGCTCGACCGCCTGACCGAGAAGCACGGAAAGCGCGCCGCCCAGTGGATGGGGGTCGGCGAGAGCGTGATCTTCGTCCTCGAGGGCCAGGCCTACGAGGTCGTCCCGCCCACCACCGGCCGCTGACCGCCGTCGGGGGGGCGCGCACTCCGCACCGTGCCCCCCCGGCGCCCCTGCCCGCCGGCGAACGAAGCGGCGGTACCCTCTCGGCGTGGCCCGACTCGGCGCGTTCGTGCTGCTGCTCCTGGCCGCGGCGGCGGCGCGGGCGGCCGACGACGCCGCCGCGGCGCTCGCCCGGCTCGGCTCCCCCGACCCGAAGCGGCGGTGCGAGGCGGTGGCCGTCCTGGAGGGCGTGCGGGAGGAGGCGCTTCGCGATGCCGTCCTCCAGGGGCTCGTCGCCCGGCTCGACGACCCCTCGCCGCCGGTGAGGAGCCGCGCGGCGCTCGCGCTCGGCCGGCGCGGCGACGCCCGCGCGGCGGAGCCGATCGCACGGCGGCTCGAGGGGGAGCCGAGGCGCGACGTGCTGCCCTCGTTCCTGCTCGCGCTCGGCGACCTGCGCGCCTCGGCCGAGGTCGGGACGGTCGTCTCCTTCGCGACCACCTCCCCGGCGCCGGCCGTCCGGGGCGCCGCGCTCACGGCGCTGGGCCGGATCGGCGGCGAGCGCGCCCGGACCGTGCTCCTCGAGGCGCTCGCGCGCCCGGGGCTTGCCGACTCCGACTGGGCGCTCCGGTCCGCCGCCATGCTCGGGCTCGCGCACGCGGGGCGGGCGGAGGACGTCGGCAAGGTCCTGGTGATCTACCGGGAGGGCGGCGGGGCCGCGCACTGGTTCGCCCGGAGCGCCCTGGCGCGGTTCGTGGCGGAGCGCGACCCGGATCCCTTGCCCGTGCTCCACCGCCTCGTGGGCGATGCCGACCCGCGCGTCGCCCTCACGGCCGCCGAGGGGTTCGCGCGATCCGGACACCAGGACGCGCTGCTCGGGCTCCTCGCCCACGTCGTGCCCTCCGTCCGGGCGGCCGCCGCGGGGGCGATCGCCAAGGCGCGGGTCGAGGCGGGGTATCCGCGCCTTCGCACCATGGCGCGCTTCGACCGGTCCCGCGAAGTGCGATGGGCGGCGGCGCTGGCCCTCTTCCGGGCCGAGGACCCGGAGGGCGACGCCCTGGTGCTCGACGGGCTCCGGTCCCGCGAGCCGGCGGTCTGGGCGGAGGCCCTCGCCGCGCTCGCCGAACGGACGGGCGAGAGCCACGGGCGCGACACGGAGGCCTGGCGCGCCGCGCTCTGGCGGTGGAGGACCCGCCGGTGACCGCGTACCCCCGGACCGCGCACGCGCTGAGAGCCGCCCTGGAGGTGCGCGGGTTCCGCCCGCGCAAGCGCCACGGGCAGCACTTCCTCACCGATCCCCAGGCCGTGGACGCGATCGTGCGCGACGCGCGGGTCTCTGCCGACGATCACGTCGTGGAGATCGGGACGGGCGTGGGGCTCCTCACGCACGCGCTGGCCGAGACGGGCGCCGCCGTCACCAGCTTCGAGATCGACCCCGACGCGCTCGCGCTGGCGAGGAGCCTGAGGATCTGGCCGGAACGGGTCCGATTCGTGGAGGCGGACGCGCTCCAGTCGAAGCACGCCCTCTCGCCGCTGCTGGTGAAGACGCTCGGGCAGCGGCCCCCGGCGCCGGGTCGCGTCCTCGTGGTGAGCAACCTGCCCTACGGCGCCGGCACGCCCATCGTCCTCGACCTGCTCGCCGCCGACGATCCCCCCGAGGAACTCGTGGTGATGCTCCAACGCGAAGTCGTCGAGAAGCTCCTGGCCGGACCCGGCCTACGGCTCTACGGCGCGCCGTCCGTCCTCGTGGGGCTGCTGGCGAAGGGCCGGATCCTCCGGCGTTTCGGCCCCGAGGTCTTCTGGCCGAGGCCGCGCGTCGCCTCGGCGGTCGTCCGGCTCGTGCCGCTCGGCGATCGTCCCGTCCGGGGCGTCGAGGCCCGGAGGTTCGGCACCTTCGTGACCGCGCTCTTCAGCCGGCGGCGGAAGATCCTCCGGACCGCGCTTCGCCACGCCCGCCCGTCGCTCGGGGCCGAGCAGGCCGAGCGGTCGCTCGCCGCGAGCGGCCTCGCCGCGTCGGGCCGCGTGGAGGACGTCGGCCCCGCCGGTCTCCTCGACCTCTTCCGGCGCGTCGCGTCGGGTGGCGGGGGAGACGGCGCGTAGAATCGCCGGTGTGCTGCCCGCCACCGCCCCGGCTTCGCGGACGCCAACTCCCCAACCCATGCGCCTCATTCCGCAGGACGTCATCGACCGGGTGCTCGCCGCGCACGACATCGTCGAGGTCGTGGGGCGGTACGTGACCCTCAAGAGCGGCGGTCGCTCCCCCAAGGGCCTCTGTCCCTTCCACGACGAGAAGACCCCCTCGTTCACGGTCAACCCCGACCGCCAGACCTTCAAGTGCTTCGGTTGCGGGAAGGGCGGCGACGTCTTCCGCTTCCTCATGGAGCACGAGGGCATGACCTTTCCGGAGGCCGTCCGCTCGCTGGCCCAGGAGCGCGGCATCCCCGTGCCCGAGGCCCGCGCCCGGACCAAGCAGGAGGAGGGCCGCTACGAGCGCGCGCACCGCGCCCTCGCGTTCGCCCACGCCTTCTTCCAGAGGGGCCTCGCCGCCGCGGAGGGCGCCGAAGCCCGGGCCTATCTCGCCAAGCGGGGCTACGACGAGGCGGCGCAACGCAGATTCGCCCTGGGATACGCCCCGGCGGGCTGGGATCGCCTGCTCGGGGCTGCCGGCACGCAGCGCCTCCCTTCGGAGGCCCTGGAGGACGCCGGCCTGGTGCTGCGGCGCGAGGACGGCAGCGGGTTCTACGACCGCTTCCGCCACCGGGTCGTCTTCCCCATCGCCGACCTGCGCGGGCGGGTGGTGACGTTCGGGGCGCGGGCCCTCGCCCCGGACGAGCAGCCGAAGTACCTGAACGGCCCCGAGACGGCCGTATTCAAGAAGGCGAACACCCTCTACGCGCTGGACCGCGCCCGCGAGGCGATCCGCCGGACCGGAGAGGCCCTCCTCATGGAGGGCTACACCGACGTGCTCATGTGCCACCTCCGCGGCTTCGATCGCGCGGTCGCGGGGATGGGCACCGCGTTCACCCAGAACCAGGCGGGGCTCCTCAAGCGCTTCGCCCGGCGCGTGGTCCTCGTCTACGACGGGGACGAGGCGGGCCAGAAGGCGGCGGAGCGCACGCTGGACGTGCTGCTCCAGGAGGGGCTGGAGATCCGGGTCGCCCTCCTGCCGGAAGGCCGGGACGTGGACGAGATCCTGATGGAAGAGGGCTCGGAAGCCGTCGAGGCGATCCTCGGCGCCGCGCTCGACGTCCTCGACTTCAAGCTCCGCGTGCTGGGCCGCCGCTTCGACCTCTCCGGGCCGGACGGGCGGGCCCGGGCCGGCGAGGCCCTCGTGGCAACCCTGACCAAGGTCCCGAGTCCCGTGGCGCGGGACCAGTGGCTCCGGGCCGCGGCCGAACGCCTGGGTGGGCTCGAGGCCGAGGGGGCGCTGCGCCAGGAGGCCGGGCGGCAACTCCGCCAGGAGGCCCGGCGCCGAGGGGCCCGCTCCGGCGCCTCCGCCCCGGGCCCGGCCGACGCGGTGGGGGTCTACGCCCGGAGCCGCCGGGACGCCGAGGCCTTCATCCTGGCCGGCGTCGTGTTCCTGGAGCGCGACGCGCCCGGCCGTCTTCCGGGCGGTGGGCCCCGAGGATTTCACCGACCCCGGGATGCGTCGCCTCTATAAAGCGTGCTTGTCCATGGCGGACGGGGGCGACGCGATCACCATCCGCAACCTGATGCGCCGGTTCCCGGACGATGGCGCGATCCAGGACTTTCTGGCGGGGCTCGTGGACGACCCCACTCTCGAGGAGCGCCTGGTTTTGCACATCGAGTACCTGGAGAGGCAGCGGATGGCCGAGCGGCGGACGCGGGACCTGCTTCGGGAACTCGGGGGGGCGAACGCACGTCGATCCCAGGGGGCCGATCCGGGCGACCTCGAAGACCGCGAGGCCCCGGCGGACGCGGGCTTCCCGGACGCCCCGGACGAGGTCCCCCCCTCCGCATCGTGGGAGCAGGTTGGATGAGCAAGCGCAGAGTCGACCCGTACGTGCCGCCGAGCCCGATCGACGAGACCGAGCCGGAGATCCACGATCTCATCAAGACGGGTCGCGAGCGGGGCTACATCACCTACGAGGAGCTGAACACCGCGGAGCCCGAAGAGGCGCCGTGCCCGGCCATGATGGACCGGATCCTCCAGACCATCGATCTCGCCGGCATCGAGATCGTGGATGGGGGCGAGGCGGCCCGGCGGGAGAGGAAGAGCACCCGGATCCAGGTGGACGAGGCGCTCGTCCAGCAGGTGGCCCGCGAGGAGACCGCCAGCGCCCTCGACATGCCGATCACCACCGAGAAGATCGACGACCCCGTCCGCATGTACCTCACGCAGATGGGCGAGATCCCGCTGCTCACGCGCGACGAGGAGATCAGCCTCTCCAAGAAGATCGAGATCACGCGCAAGCGCTACCGCCACGCCGTCCTGGAGAGCGGGCTGGGCATCGCCGCGGCGATCCGAATCCTGCAGGACGTCGCCCGGGGCGACCACGCCTTCGACCGCACCCTTCGCATCGGGACGGCCGACCCCGTCGGCAAGGACGACCTGCAGAAGCGGATGCCGGTCAACCTGCGGACGCTGGAGAAGCTCGTCACCGGCATGCGCGCCGACATGGAGCGATACGTCCAGCGGGCCAAGAGCCGCGACCAGCTCGAGGCCCTGATCGCGAAGCCGCGCACGGAGAAGGGCGTGTACGTGCCCTCGCTGCTCAGCCGCCGGCTGAAGGCGCTCTACATGCTCGAAGAGGTGGCGATCCAGACGAAGAAGATCCGGCCGGTGCACGAAGAGTGCCTCGAGATCGCGGAGGAGATCGGCGAGCTCCGCCACCGCGTGAAGGAGCTCAAGCGGCGGGGCGGCGAAGAGGAGGAGATCCGCGACGCCGAGGAGCGGTTGGAAGAGATCGAGATCCAGGCGCTCGAGCCGCTCGACGCCTTCCTGGATCGGGTCGAGGAGATCCGCTACCGCTTCGGGGAGTACGAAGAGGCCAAGCGCAAGCTCTCCTCCGGAAACCTCCGCCTCGTGGTGTCCATCGCCAAGAAGTACCGCAACCGCGGCCTGACCTTCCTGGACCTCATCCAGGAGGGGAACACCGGCCTGATGAAGGCGGTCGAGAAGTACGAGTACCGACGCGGGTACAAGTTCAGCACCTACGCCACCTGGTGGATCCGCCAGGCCATCACCCGCTCGATCGCCGACCAGGCGCGCACGATCCGCATCCCCGTGCACATGATCGAGACGATGTCGAAGATCCGCAACGTCACCAAGCGCCTGATCCAGAAGATGGGGCGGGAGCCGACGATCGACGAGATCGCCCGCGCCAGCGGCATCAGCGTCGAGGAGACGAAGCGGGTGATGAAGATCAGCAAGCACCCGATCAGCCTCGACCGGCCCGATCGGCGATTCGGAGGACTCCTACTTCGGCGACTTCATCGAGGACGAGCAGGCCGAGAGTCCCGTCAACGCCGCGACCCACGAGATGCTGAAGGACAAGATCGACCAGGTCCTCCAGACCCTCACCTTCCGCGAGCGGGAGATCATCAAGCTCCGGTACGGCATCGGGGACGGCTACACCTACACCCTGGAGGAGGTCGGGCAAGATCTTCAAGGTGACCCGGGAACGGGTGCGCCAGATCGAGGCGAAGGCCGTGCGCAAGCTCCAGCACCCGGTCCGGGCGCGCAAGCTGGAAGGGTTCCTCGAGACGTGAGCCTCGCGGGCACCCCGACTCCGCGGGTGGATTCCGCGCGCGCGACGTCGGGGAGCCGGACCCGGTGGAAGAAGGCCTTCCCCCGGCCCCGGTCCGTGGATACCTTGCCGTGTCACCTCTCGATGGGGGTCCGGAATTGACCATGATGACTGGGTTCGCGGAGGTCGCCGACAAGCTGCGGGTCCTCCACGAGCACGACAGGGAGATCCGTCGGCTCGATGAGGCGATCCAGGGCGGCCCGGCGAGGCTGACGGGGATCGAGCAGCGCGTCGGCGAGATCCAGAAGAAGGTCGACGCCCTCGAGGAGCGGATCCGCGTCCTGAGGGCCCAGACCAAGCTCCGCGAGAACGAGCTGAAGTCCGCCGAGCACAGGATCGAGCGCATCCGGGCGCAGTCCTCCGAGGTGAAGACGAACCGGGAGTTCGTGGCCTTCAAGGCCGAGCTCACCAACTACCAGGCCGAGGCCGACCGCCTCCAGGGCGAGATCCTGAAGATCATGGATGTCGTCGAGCAGGGGCAGGCCCGAGTCGAGGCGCTGGTGAAGGAGCAGGAGGAGGCCCGCCAGAAGGTCGAGGACGCCCAGGCGCGGCTCGACGAGAGCCTGGAGGACGTGAAGGCGAAGCGCGAGGCCCTCCTCGACGACCGCAAGGGCCTGACGAAGGGCATCCCCCCGGACCCGCTCCAGGCCTACGAGCGGGTCCTGAAGGCGCGCGGCAGCGCCATCGCCCCCCTGGAAGGCGAGTACTGCGGTGGCTGCATGGAGCACCTGACCCGCAACGACATGCTGGCGGTCGTGAACCTGACCCGCCTGGTCCGCTGCCGGGGCTGCAACCGCATCATCCTGCCGTAGCGGGGCGGGGGGAGGGGCCCCGTCCACGGTCCCACGCCGCGGTGCCCTGGCGCGGGCTCGCAGGCGTGCGCGGGCTCCCCGGCGTGGTCGTGGAGAGGCACCCACCGCCCGCCCCCCTTGCGGGGGAGACCACCCCCGTCGAGCGGCGAAGGCCCTCCCCACGAAGGCCCCACCCGGGCCGCGGGCCGACACGACGACGAGCACGCCGCCGCGCTCGCGCCACGAGACGCCACGTCGCCCCCCGGCCCCTCCCCGGGCGGCGGACGAGAAGCGGCGAGCGGGCCTGTAAGCCGGGTCCTGTCCGGTCCTGGGACCGGGGCGACCATCGATCTGGAGCCGCCGTCGCCGGCGGCCTCGAACGGCCTACCCGGGAGTCGTGACGGCGCGGGCCGCGCCGTGGGGTCCCGAAGGACCCGCTGCCCCCCTATTTGGCCTTTCTCCGGGTGGGGCTTGCCGTGCCAGTGACGTCACCGCCACCGCGGTGGGCTCTTACCCCACCGTTTCACCCTTGCCTGTGCTCCTCGACACGGCCTCTCGGCCATGCTCGGAGCCATCGGCGGTCTGCTCTCTGGTGCGCTTTCCCTGGGCTCGCGCCCGGTGGGCGTTACCCACCACCGTGCCCTGTGGAGCCCGGACTTTCCTCGGGGCCCGAAGACCCCGCGGTCGCCCGGCCCGCTCGCCGGAAGGATTGTAGCCGGCCGCACACGCCCGGGGCCCATCGCTTCACGGCACGCGACGCGCCTTGGTCGCCCTCCGACCTGGTGTGCCGTGCCGGGCGTTCCTGTCCATGAGGCCGTGCGGCACGCTGGCCTGGGGGCGATCGGCCCCCTTCGTCCCCCTTGCGTACGGTCGTACGCGGTGTCGTCTCATGGGGCCTCCGCTCCCCATCCAGCGCGCCGATCGGAGGCGAACGCCGCCAAGGGACACCCTCGGGGGTCCCCACGGGCGTCTTCCTTTGCACACGAAGTTGCGACTCAGGACACTAGGGGTCCCACTCCACGGCGCCGCCGGGGACGAAGTAGACGAAGAGCATCCTTCCGCCGGTCACGGTGGGGACGTGGTGCGTACCGGGACCGAACACGACCCAGCCTTCGGGATGGCCGTCGAATCGCGGGTCCCCCTCCCAGGCGAAGGCGATGTTCACCTCCCCCCGGGTGTGGGTGTGGCCGAGCGCCTCTCCCTCCATCAGGACGCAATCCACGGCGTAGCCGCCGAGGTCCTTGGTCAGGCGCCCGAAGCGGACCCTCTCGCTGGCTTCCCGCGGCACGAGCCAACCCTTCTGCAGGCCGATCTCGCACAGCTCCCGGATCCGGTTCATGCCCGGGCTGTGGAACGGGTGCGCCGCCTCGAGGACTTCGGCCGCGTCCGGCGAAGTGAGATCGAGACCATCCAGGGTCGGGACGATCTCGGCGAGGATCCCCTCCAGCTCCTGACGTGCGTCGGCCATGCAACCCTCCGCGCCCCCGGGAACATGGTGGGGCTTCGAGCCACGGGGCGCAAGAAGCGGTGTGGAAACCCGGAGGCCACCGGGTGCGGTCACCGCTCCACCAGCACGGCGCGGACCGGACTCGCGTCGGCGCCGACCAGTCGGAGCGGAAGGGCGATCAACTCGTAGGTCCCGTCTTCCACGACCGAGAGATCGAGCCCCTCGAGAATGGCGATCCCGTGCGAGGCGAGACGTTTGTGCGCCGGGAGCTCCTTCGAGTCGAATGCGTCCATGGAGTCGCTGTCCAGCCCGAGGAGACGAACGCCGCGGGTGGCGAGCCAGTCCGCCAGTTCGACGGTGGCGTGGGCCATCGCCTCGTCGAACGCGGTGGGCCTTTGGCCATAGGTCCGCAGCAGGAGTCGAGGCGCGCGGGCGAGGGCCGCCTCCAGGCCCTGGGGCAGGTCCGACGGGCGGATCCCCCCCCCGGCCGCCACCCGCGCCACGACGGCCGGGCCGACGTAGGGCTCGAGCGGAACCGACGCCGCGTCGAGGGCGTCGTCCTGGAAGTGCAGCGGCGCATCGACATGGGCGCCCGTGTGGACGCTCATCGCCACCCGGCCGACGTTGACCGCCGCCCCCTCGGCGATCCTCGCGACGAAGGAGAAGTCGAAGGGAGTGTCGCCCGGCCACACGGGCATGCCCTTCCGGACGGGCCGGCTCACGTCGTGGATCTTCATGAGACGGTCGGTCTCGCCCCCTCGTGGCGCTTCCACGCGTGGGTCCGGAGGATGTCCCGGATCTCGTCCATCGCGTGGTCACACTCGTCGTCCCGGTTGTAGAAGTGCGGCGAGATGCGGATGCCCGCCCCGGGCCGGTAGTCCACGATCACCTCGCGGCGGAGGAGTTCGAGCTTCACGAGATCCGCGTGGGGGACGTCCACCGCGACGGTCCCGCCCCGGCGTTCGGGGTCGCGGGGAGCCGTCACGTTCCAGCCCTCGGCGAGAGCCCTCTCCACCAGCCGCGCCGTCTGGCGCCGGCTCTTCGCGCGGATGGCCTCCACGCCCGCCTCGCCGACGATGCGCGGCCCGGCGCGTCCGGCGTAGAGCGCGGGGACGTTCGGCGTTCCGTTCATGAAGCGGTACGCGCCCTTGGTCCAGGTCATCGGCGGCGGCGCGAACGCGAACGGCTCCGGGTGCGCCATCCACCCCGTCAGGCGCGGCTCGAGCCTGTCCAGCAGGTCGGGTCGCACGTAGAGGAACGCCCCGCCCGGTCCGCCGCAGAGCCACTTGAGGACGCCGCCGACGAGGAAAGCGCACCCGAGCTCGCCGACGTCCACCGGCACCGTTCCGATCGACTGGTATGCGTCGAGGACGACGTGGGCGCCCACCTCGCGAGCGCGTTCGCAGATGGCACGCGCGTCCTGGATCCACGCGCTGCGGAACAGGACGTGGCTGATGGGAACGAGGAGCGTTCGTTCGTCGATCGCCTCGAGAACGCGATCCGTCGGGACGCCCACGCCGTCTTCCGACTCCACGGCCCGCACGCGAGCCCCCAGGGCCGCGACCTGCGTCTCGTACAGGTAGCGCACGCTCGGGAAGTTCATGTCCGTGTAGACGACGCCGTTCCTCGGCCCGCTCCAGTCGAAGCACGACGCGACCACCGCCGAGGCGAGCGTCACGTTCTGGTGCATCGAGACCGTACCGGGCGGAGCCCCGAAGAGTCCGCCGATCGCGTCGCCCACCTCCCCGGCCATCGCCCACCAGCGCTCGGCCCACGCGCGGACGCCGCGCTCCGTCCACGCCCGGGCGTACTCCTCGAGGTCCCGGCGAGCCTCGTCCGGCATCGCGCCCAGCGAGTTCGAGATCAGGTAGGTGGACGTCTCCAGGGTGGGGAATCGCGCCCGGTAGGCCAGCAGGGGGTCCTGGACGGCGGGTTCGGGCACGCGTTCCTCCGGGAGGGCCGCCCGCGGCGGTCCGGCGGCCGGCTCCGGGACTGTAGCAGCCCGGAGGAGATCCGAGCCGGGCCCGACGCGCGTTAGCATGGGCATGGTCGTGCTCCGGATTTCCCTCCACGGGCTCCTGGTCCTCTGCCTTCTCGCTTGCTTCGCCCCCCGCGGCGTCGCCGAGGAGGAGCCTGGCCAAGCGGCCGAGCGGGCGCGAAAGCAGGCCATCCGGGACCTCGGGAAGGACCTGCGGAAGGAGGCTCGCAACCCCCGACCGCTCGACGACGAGCGCCGCGCGCGCATCCTGAAGCAGATCGAGGCGCTGGAGGTGCTCGGGGGCCCCGAGGCGGCGATCGCGGCGCTGGGGGCCGTGCCGCTCACCGAGGCGGTCGTGCGGGACGCCGTCTTCGCGCTGGTGGACAAGGAGCACGGCGAGGCGCTGGTCGGACCCCTTGCCGAACGGCTCGACGACAACGACTACCGCCGCGACACGGATCTGCGGAAGCGCATCGCCCGTTCGCTCTCCATCGCCGCGGATGCCAAGGCGGTCCCTCCGCTCACCGGGCTCGTGCGCACGGACGAAGACGCCGACGTGGTCGCCGCCGCCGCCGATGCCCTCGCCACGTACGCGTCCGCGAAGCTCCCGCTCCGAAAGGACGCCGTGAAGGCGCTGATCGACGTCTACACGTCCACCTACAACCTCATGCTCTCCATGAAGCCGGAGCAGCGGGTCATCGCGGACGTCAACCAGAAGCGGTGGAAGATCTTCGCGCGGCCCATCCGCGAAGCCCTCCAGGCGCTGACGGGGCAGAGCATCACGCGCCCGCAGGACTGGCGCACGTGGTGGAACAAGAACAAGAAGAAGCGCTGGTGAGCCGGTCGCCGCAGACGCGCGGCATCGAGGTCGGCTCCCGGGGAAGCCCCGTCCCGGCGGCGATCTCCACCGGTGACGATCTCCACCGGTGACGATCTCCACCGGGTGACGATCTCCACGGGTGACGATCTCCACACAGGGGAACGCCCCCGGAGCCGTCGTTGCGTGACCAACGACTCCGCGGGCGCTTCGTGGTGACCCCAGGGGGACTTGAACCCCCGTTTCAGCCTTGAGAGGGCCGTGTCCTAGACCGCTAGACGATGGGGCCAGTGGAATTTGGCTGAGGAGGGAGGACTCGAACCTCCGACTTCCTGATCCAGAGTCAGGCGTTCTACCAACTGAACTACTCCTCAGGGCGGATCGCCGGCCTTCGCCGCCGATCCCGGTCGTCCGGAGGACCACGATCGGCAGGGCTGCCGGCAAAGAACGAAGCCGCGGTCCCCGGGGGGCCCGGGGCCGCGGTGGTGTGGGGATGGTAGGAGGACGGTAGCACCCGTCAAGCTCCGGTGTGCGGCCGTCCCCGAGCGGCTTTCCAGGGGATTGACCGACATCGAAAGCCTCCTTAGCTTTTGCGCATGGCCACGCTCAGGTTCGCCGGCCTCGTCGGCTCCGTCGCCTTGTCGATCGCCCTGGGGCCTGCGGTGTCGGCCGACCCCGGCGCCTCGGACGCCCTGGCGGTCACGCGCCGCCTGGAAGCGGACCTCGTGGCCGCCGTGGAGCGCGCGCGCGGCGAGACCGTGAGCATCCTCAGCCGCGCCGTGCACGCGCAACCGGGCGCTCCGGGGGACTCTCCGCACCCCCTCCGCGCGGTCGGGACGGGGGTCCTCGTCCGGCAGGACGGGCGGCTCTGCGTGCTGACGAGTCTGCACGTCGTGGACTCCGAGGACCGCCTGGAGGCCATCGCGGCCGACGGGGCGTCGTACGCCGTCCACGTCGCCCGGCGGGAGCCCCGTTTCGACCTCGGGCTGCTCGCGTTCGATCGACCCCCGACCGGCCTGAGGGGCCTCGACCTCTCGGAGATGGGGGGGGATACCGAGGTGGGCACCTGGGTGTTCGCCACCGGGAACCCGTTCTTCCTCGCCCTCGATGGACACGCGGCCGTGAGCCTGGGGATGGTCTCGGGCGTCCGCCCCGCCGCGGCGACGAACTACATCAAGGGGCCCATCCTCCAGCACGACGCCGAGATCAACCCCGGCAGCTCCGGCGGACCGCTCTGGAGCACGACGGGTCGGCTGCTCGGCATCAACGGCACCATCGCGACGCGCTCGCGCGCCCAGGGCGCCGGCCCCGTCTACACCGGCGCGTCCTTCGCCGTGCCCATCGAGGACGTGCGGCGGTTCGTCGCGACGGGCGTTCCCGGCGGGACGTCCACCCCGGTCGCGCCGGCGGTCGTGGCCCGGGGCCCCGTCCCCCCGCCCGTCGTCCGCTCGGTGCCCTTCCTCGGGATCCGCACGCGTACGCAGGTCGGCCGATCGGGCTCCCCGTCCGGCGCGCGCGTGACGGGTGTCATCGCGCCGAGCCCCGTGGCGCCGACCCCCGCCTCCGCCGGGATCCGCCCCGGCGACGTCATCACCCGGTTCTCGGCGTCCGGCCGGGCATGGACGATCCGGTCGGCGGACGACGTCGAGAGAGCCGTCGCGCGCTCCGCCCCCGGGTCCCTGGTGAGCCTCCGGTTCGTGCGCGGCGGGCGCGTCCTCGGATGGACCGGACGCCTCGCCGAGATCCGTTGAGCTCCGGATGCGGCGGTGGCTCGCCACGATCGTGGCGCTCGGCGCCCTCGTTCTCGCGCTGGATCCCGCGGTGGCGGGCGGGGACCTCGATCGGCTCCAGGCCGCCTTCCGGAGCGCCGCGGACCGCGCGATGCGGTCCACCGTGCTGGTCCGGGCGCGCGGCCCCCAGAACGCCCGGGGGACCTCGTCGGGCGTCGTCATCAGCGCCGACGGGCTCGTCCTCTCCGACGGGGACGCGGGCATCGTCTACCACCGGGTGGAAGGACGGGACGACGCGGAGCGCACCTACCGCGACGCGGTCGAGGTCCGCCTCGCCAAGCCCGACGGGACGTTGCAGACCCTGCCGGGGCGTGTGATCTCGCGGAACCGCGAGGCCGACACGACTCTCATCCGGCTGACGGAGCCGCCGCCGGGTCTCGCCTGGCTTCCCGCCGGTCGGAGTGCCGGTCTCGGGGTGGGCGACTTCCTCTTCGTGTCGGGTGTCGCGTTCGACGAGAACGAGAGCGCCCTGCCGACGGTCACGTCGGGGATCGTCGCCTCGACCGACACCCGCCCCGAGCGCGGCAGCGGGGGCGCCCGCGACTTCCTCTACACCACCGCCGCCGTGAATCAGGGTGTCGGCGGCGGGCCGGTCGTGGATCTCGACGGCCATCTCGTGGGCACGGTCTCGTCGTGGATCGACCCTGAGCCGGACGCCCCGCACCAGATGCTCGGGCAGGTCGTTCCCATCGACCGCATCCGCCGCGTTCACGCGTCCGACGCGACGCCGGTCCACATCCCCGTCTACCGCGCGCGGGCCGTGGCGGAGGGCGACCCGGCGCGCGCCCTCGAGACGAGCATCCACGACGCGGCCGTGACCGCGCGGAAGGCCGTGGTGAGCCTCGACGTCCAGCGAAGCGACCCCGTCTCCTCGGTCGTCCCCACGGCGCGCGAGGGCACGTCGCTTCCCCGCTGGCAGGGGCCCGTGAGCGGGCTCCTTGTTTCCGACGACGGGTGGATCGTCGCGAGCCTGTACGACTTCACGAACGTGGGCGAGCTCGTCTTCCCGACGTGGCCGGCGCCGCCGGGCGCTTCCGTCGAAGAGGGGATGCGGGCGGTCCGGAGCGTGCGCGCGTGGCTCTGGCGGAGCGCCTCGGGCCCGGCCCGGATCGTCAGCTACGACGAGCGTTGGGGGCTCGTCCTCCTGAAGGTCGCGCCCGAGGTCGTGCGGGCGAGCGAGGCACGACCGCTCGAGCCCGCGCCGGCGGAGGCGTTTGGCGCCGGCCGATTCACCGTCGCGGTGGGCGACCCGTTCGGCGCGCGGCGGCGGGAGCTTCCCATCGTGACCTTCGGCATGCTCTCCAAGGAGCACTGGGCGGAGGCTCCCGTCCCGTGGCGGGGCGAATGGCAGACGGACGCGTCCGGCCTCGACGTGAACGCGGGCGGCCCGGTGGTGGGGATCGACGGCCGGTTGCTCGGCATGATGCAGATCTGGTACCCCGCGCGTCACGGGCGCCACAGCGGCGTCGCCTTCGTGGTCCCCTGGCACGCGATCCGCCGCGCCCTGCCCGGACTCAAGCGGGGACAGCGGCCCCGCCGCGGTCTGCTCGGCGTCACCTTCTCCGCGGGGAACGTGCCGCGGATCGGGTCCGTCGCCCCGGAGAGCAGCGCCTCTCGCGCGGGCTTCGTCGCCGGCGACGTGATCGTCCGCGTGGGTGGACAGGACGTCGCGACGGCGGACGACGTGGTCGCTGCCATCGGCGTACGCTTCGAGGGCGAGCGCCTCGAGATCGGCTACGAGCGCGACGGCACCCCGCACGCGGTCACGGTGAGGCTCGGCGCACGATAGTCTCTGGACATGCGCCTTCGACTCGCCGGCCACGCCGCGTCGCTGCTGCTCCTGCTCCTGGCCGCCCTCGCGCCGTGCCCCGATCGGGCCGTCGCGGCGGGGGGGGACGAGACCATCGAGGAGGCCCTCGACGACGTCCTGGACATGGAGGAGGAACTCGTCGAGACCGCCCGCGAGGCCCGGGCCCTCACGGTCGCGGTCGTGAACAAGAGGTACCCGCGGAACAAGGGCGAACGGATCGAAGGCGCGCCGGCCCAGCCGGTCGGCGGCGGATCGGGCGTGTTGCTGGAGCGCAAGGAGAAGCTCTGGATCGTCACGAACGTGCACGTGGTCAAGGGGGCGGACGAGGTGACGGTCGTGACGCCCGATGGCGTGGAGCGTTCCGTCGAGGTCCACGACACGATTCCGCAGTACGACATCGCGCTGCTCGCGTTCCCGAGCCGGCCGCGCGGTCTGGGCGGGTACCCCCTCAACTCCACGAGGGTCCGCGTGAGCCGCAACCTGGAGGAGGGCGCGTGGGTCGTCGCCACCGGCAACCCCTTCGGGCTCGCGATGGACGGCCACGCCGTGACCACATTGGGCGTCCTCTCCGGAAAGGACCGGATCCTCGGCGGCGAGTTCCTGTACGGGAACGCCCTGCAGCACGATGCGGAGGTGAACCCCGGGAACTCCGGTGGGCCGCTCTGGAACCGCAAGGGCGACCTCCTGGGCATCAACGGCATGATCGCCACGCGGCCGCGGGCGGCCGGCGCCGGTCCTTCCAACACCGGCGCCTCCTTTTCGATACCGCTCTACCAGGTCGACTCCTTCCTCATGGCCATGATCGAGCAGCGCAAGGACGCCCAGGCCGGCTGGGTCGGGATCACCTTCGAGACCGCCGTGGACGGCAAGGGGAAGCCGGTGGGCGCGCGCGTGACCGCCATCGAGCCGAAGTCGCCGGTCGGGCCGTCGGCCCGCAAGGGCCTGAAGCCCGGCGACATCATCGTCTCGATCTGGGGATTCGGCGACGACCACAGGATCCGCACCGCCTCGGACGTGACGAACCTGCTCTCGCTCTGTCGGGAAGGGACCTACCTGAAGATCAAGTACAAGAGCGGCAGCCGCTACTACGAGTGGTCCGGGCGGCTTCCCGCGAGGCCCGATCGGCGCGGGAGGCATTGATGCGACAACGCGCCTCCGTCCTCCTCCCGTTCGCTCTCGTGTTCGCTCTCGCCCTTCCCGCGGGCGCGAAGGGGAGCCTCGCCGACCTCGAGCAGGAGTTCAAGGAGGCCATCCAGGTCGCCACGCCCGCCACCGTCACCTGCGTCGCGTGGGAGGCCCCGGAGCGCGGCGCGAACGCGTCGTCGGGCGTCCTCGTCACCGAGTCGGGCTACGTGCTCTCCGACGGCGACGTCGGCGCCGTGGCGCGGGTGCCGGACACGCCGGGCGGGGGCCCGGGCGGCGGCGCGCCCCTGGTCTCCTACGAGAACGAGGTCGAGGTCCGGGTTCCGGACCTGGAGCAGGGCGGATTCACGGCCTACCGCGCCGGCGTCGTCCGGCGCGTACGCGGTGCCGACACCTGCCTCCTCAAGATCGAGAACCCTCCCCCCGGCGGCTTCGACGCCCACCTCGTGCCCTGGACCAGCCGCGACGTGCGGGTGGGGGACTTCGGCTTCGCCGTCGGCAACTCCTTCGGGCTCTCCGACGAGGCCCCGCCCGCCCTCACCGCCGGGATCGTCGCGGCGACCACGCCGCTCGCGGGCGAGTCCGGCGCGGGAGCGATCGAGTTCATCTACACCAGCGCCGCGGTGAACCCCGGCGTCAACGGGGGTCCAGCGGTGGACGTCGAGGGCCGGCTCGTCGGGACCGTCTCCACGTGGGGGCGGGCATCGCCCGGGGAACCGTACCAGTTCCTGGGCAAGATCGTTCCGATCGACCGCATCCGCGCGGCGTACGCCGACCTCCCCGAGGCGGCAGAGGTCTTCCCGGAGCCGGAACCGACCACGCGGGTTCGCGCGAAGAGCGCCGCGATGTTCGAGCGCGTACTTCGGCACGTCGCCTCCGGCGCCGCTCCCGCCGTGGTCAGCCTCGAGGTCGAACGCGCGACGCCGCTCTCCGTGAAGTCGTTCGGACAGCGGAATCACCGCCGCGGGGTCTTCGACGTCGTGCGTTGGCTCGGGCCGGTCAGCGGCGTCCTGCTCGACTCGGACGGCTGGATCGTCACCAGCCTCTACAACCTCACGAACGTGATGCAGCTCGTGGAGCCGCTCGCCCCGCTCCCGCCCGATGTCCAGGTGGAAACGGGACTGATGGCCATCAAGAAGGTCACGGCGCACTTTCCGGACGGCCGAAGCCTGCCGGCGAAGGTCGTCGCCTACGACGGCCGGCTCGGCATCGCGCTGCTCAAGGCGGAGACCGGCGACGCGGCCGCCACGACCACCACGTTCCAGGGTGCGCTGCCCCCCGCCCCCCCCGAGGCGTTCGAAGCGGGCCGCTTCGTGCTCGCCATCGGCAATCCGTTCGGCAAGAACCGGGAGCTCTCGCCGTTGCTCTCGTTCGGCATCCTCTCCAAGGTCCACTCCGAGAACCTGCCCCGGGCCTGGCGGGGCCAGTGGCAGACGGACGCGGGCGTGACGGACACCAACTGCGGTGGCGCGCTGGTGGACCTGAAGGGGCGGCTCCTGGGCATCCTGCACGTGTGGGGTCCGCTCATGCACGGTCGAAACTCCGGCATCGGGTTCGTCGTGCCCTGGCCGGCGATCGAGGAAGCCCTGCCCCGGCTCCAGAAGGGCGAGAGCCTGCGGCGCGGCCAGCTGGGCGTCACGGGAAGCGACGTCGCGGGCGGTGCGCACATCGACAAGGTGACGCCCGACTCGCCCGCGGGCCACGCGGGCATCCGGGACGGCGACACGATCGTGGCATTGGACGGCCGACCCGTGTCGTCGTTCGCCGCCCTCGTGCAATTGCTCGCCTTTCGCTGGGAGGGCGAGGAGATCGAGCTCCGCTACGTCCACGGCAGCGACGAGAAGACCGTGCGCGTGCGGCTCGCACCGCGATCCTGACGGCCTGTCCGTCACAAGGTCTCCCCTTTTCCACTCGCCTTCACGCCGTCTGCGGCCCTTCCTCGGGCGCGAATTCCTCAGCGTAGCGGTGGCTACGCCTCCGGATCCGCTTTCTCGTCGTGACCCCATCCGACGCGAGTGCGAGCGTCTCTCGTGAGACTTGTTTCCGGCCAGGAAACGGCCGGCGCGGCGGCGAGAGGGGCCGATGTTCGGGTTCCACAGGCCCGGTGGTAGCGTACCGGCCACGACCGGCGGGAGCCTCACCATGGCGGACGCACGTTCCTCGCTCGAACAGGCCACCCTCGAGTACCACGAATTCCCCGTGCCCGGGAAGATCGAGGTCGTCCCGACCAAGAGTCTCGCCACCCAGCACGAGCTCTCCATGGCCTACACCCCGGGGGTCGCGTTCCCGTGCCTGCGCATCCAGACCGATCCCGACCTGGCGTACCGGTACACGGCGCGCGGCAATCTCGTGGCGGTGATCACCAACGGCACCGCCGTCCTCGGCCTCGGCAACATCGGTGCCCTCGCCGGGAAGCCCGTGATGGAGGGCAAGGGCGTCCTGTTCAAGAAGTTCGGCGGGATCGACGTCTTCGACATCGAGGTGGACGAGTCCGACCCCGACCAGTTCATCGAGACGGTGAAGCGCATCGCGCCGACCTTCGGCGGCATCAACCTGGAGGACATCAAGGCGCCGGAGTGCTTCTACATCGAACGGCGCCTCAAGGACGAGTTGGACATCCCCGTCTTCCACGACGACCAGCACGGCACCGCCATCATCTCGGGAGCGGCCCTGCTCAATGCCGTGGAAGTCGCCGGCAAGAAGATCGGGGACCTGGACATCGTCGTCTCGGGCGCGGGCGCCTCCGGCATCGCGTGCATCGACATGTTCGTATCGCTCGGCGCCGACCGATCGCGCGTCGTCTTCTGCGACAGCCGCGGCGTCATCTACAAGGGCCGCAAGGACGGCATGAACCCGGAGAAGGAGAAGATCGCCGTCGAGACCGAGCTGCGGACGCTGGGGGATGCGCTGGAGGGCGCCGATGTATTCCTGGGGCTCTCCGGTCCCAACCTCGTCACGCAGGACATGGTCCGTTCGATGGGGGAGCGCCCGATCGTCTTCGCGATGGCCAACCCCGACCCGGAGATCACCTACCCCGAAGCCGTCGGGGCCCGCGACGACGTGATCATGGCCACGGGTCGCAGCGACTACCCCAACCAGGTCAACAACGTCCTCGGCTTCCCTTTCATCTTCCGCGGCGCCCTCGACGTGGGCGCGAAGAGCATCACGGAAGCCATGAAGCTGGCGGCCGCCCACGCCCTCGCCAACCTCGCCCGCGAGGAGGTGCCCGAGAGCGTGATGGAGATCTACGGCGGCGAAGAGCTGCGTTTCGGCCGGACCTACCTCATCCCGAAGCCCTTCGACCACCGCGTACTCCTCTGGGTCGCTCCGGCCGTGGCCAAGGCCGCGTTCGACGGAGGCGTGGCCCGCGTCAAGACGTTCGACGTCGAGGCTTATCGCCGCTCGCTCGGCCGGTACCTCGGCGGCTCGCGCCACGCGATGACGGCGGTCGTGGAGCGCGCCAAGCGCCACCCCGCGCGGATCGCGTTCGGCGAGGGGCACGCGCTGAGAGCCCAGCGCGCCGCGCTGACCCTCCTCGACGAGGGGATCGGCAAGCCCATCCTGGTCGGCGACGAGGCGCACGTCCGCCGTACGGCCGAGGAGCACGGCCTCGACATCTCGGGCGCGGCCATCGTCGATCCCCGCACGGACGACCGGCGCGGGGCCTTCGCCCGTCGACTCTACGAGCTCCGCAGCCGGCGCGGGATGAACGCCCGCATCGCGGAGGTCGAAGTCCTGCGTGCGCGGCGATACGCCCTCATGATGCTGGACGCCGACGACGTGGACTGCGTCGTGACCGGCATCAACACGCCCTACCCGGACGCCGTGAGGGACGCCCTGCAGATCATCGGCACGGGGGGGTGCAAGGCCTCGGCCCTCCACCTGATCGCGCTGAAGGACCGCTCGATCCTCGTGGCGGACACGTCGATCAACATCCGTCCCACCGCGCGGGAGCTCGCCGACATCGCGATCACCTCGGCGGACACGGCGCGGGCGTTCGACATGGAGCCGCGCATCGCGATGCTCTCCTTCAGCACGTTCGGCAGCGTGCGGCACCCGGATGCCCAGAACGTCGTCCAGGCCCTGGCCATCGTCCGCGAGGAGCGGCCGGACCTCGTCATCGACGGCGAGATGCACGTGGACGTCGCCCTCTCCCCCGAGGTCGCGGAGAGGCTCTTCCCGCACAGCCGCATCCAGGGCGACGCGAACGTCCTGATCTGCCCCGACCTCTCCTCGGCGAACATCGCGTACAAGTTCGCGGAGTATCTCGCCGGCGGCGAGGTGGTCGGCCCCATCCTCCTCGGGATGAGGAAGCCCGTGGTGGTCGGCTACCAGTCGGCCGGCGCCCAGACGTTGGTGAACCTCGCCTGCGTCGCCCTGGCTCGGAAGGGCACCGTGCGGACTCCGGGCAAGAGCTGACGCGCCCCCCCCCCGGCCCCCGCGCCGACCTCGGCGTTCAGTCGCCGAGGTCGAGGGGTAGGCGACGGAGGATCTCGCGGGCCAGCGGGCTGTCGGACAGCGTCAGGCGCTGGCGTGCCAGCCGAGCGGCCAGCCGGAACCTGCCCTCCTCGAGCGCCGCGTCGGCGAGCCACGCGACGGCTTGCGGCGCCCCGTGCGTGTCCCCGTTCGGCCCCGTGCCGAGGCGATACGCCCAGGCGAGGCAGTCGAAGAGCAGCGGCGACGTCCCTCCGACCTCCCGGTCCCACCTCAGCGCTCGCCCGGCGTCCACCGCGAGGCGGAGGCCGTCGGGGATCGACGCGTCGCGGCTCAGCGCCGCCAGCAGGTGTCGCGCCGCCGCCGTGGACCAGGCGAGGTCACGCGTCGTCCCCTTGCCGCCGTACGCCACGTGGTCGTCGAGGAGCCAGCGCGCGAGCGCCGCGTGGAAGGTCGCCGAGGGGCGCACGGCCAGGTAGGGCTCCACGGCCTCGGCGTAGGCCGGGAGCCGCTCGGCGTCGCGCGCGGAGACCTTCTGCCGCAATTCGAAGCCGGCCTTGAGGGCGGCGTCATCGAGGAACGTCCCCTCCTCGTAGCCGAGCTTCGCCGCCTCCACGAGGAGCGCCAGCGCCTTGGCCGGCTGACTCGCCTGCCGACTCGCCTCGCCGAGGTAGGCCACCGCCATCGCCTCGATGGGGGCGGACTCCCTCGCGAGGGAGAGCGGCCCGAGGGCGTCCCGGCCCCGCCCGACCGCGACGTACGCCCAACCGCGCCGGAGCAGCACGTGGGGGTGCGAAGCCTTGGGCTCGGCGACGCGCCCGAGGAAGTCCCCGAAGGCACCCATGTCGGCGAAGCCGCCCTGCTGGGCGAGGGCGTCGAGGGCGGCGTCCACCTGGTCGTCCGTCTTCGCCCTGAGCAGGTTTCCGAGCAGATGTTCCCGCGGGGGATCGCCGCCGTCGCCCGGTCGCGCCCCGAGGAGCACGACCAGGAGGACGAGCAGGCCGGTCGCCATCGACGTCGAGAGCGCGCGCGGCACCATCACCTCCCCGACACCTTCTGCCGAAGCGCGGCCAACCAGGCGTCCTCGTCGTACCCGGGATCCTGCCCGAGCCTCTTCACCGCTTCCGGTCGCACGTCCGTGGACTCCACGATGTCGAACACCGCGTTCCGCACGACCTCCGGCACGCGTCCTCCTTCGTCCAGCCCGGCGCCGAGCATCGCGAGGGCGGCCGCGACGCGGATCCGCTCCTCCTCGGCGTGGTGGAACAGGCGTCGTACGTCCGCCTCCCGCGCCCGTACCTCGTTGGGCGTCGCCTCGACCAGCGCGCCCCTCAGCCCGGCGACGCGGTAGGGGGTCTGGAGCGCCTCGTCGAGCGGGGGCCATCGCCGCCCGCCGTGCGAGGCTCGCGCGCGGCGCCGTCGCATCGCCTCCACGCCGTCGGGGGCCTCCTGCCTCCCGGCGTCCTCCGACACGGGGCGTCCCAGCAGCCGGTAGGTCTCGACGCGCAGGCGGGCGACCTCGCCGTCGCCCCGCGACGGCAGCCGGGCGGGGGGCGCCGCGTCGTCGAAGAGGATGCGCAGGAAGGGCCGGCGGGTCGCGTCGTCCCCGGCGTGGACCGCGGCGCGCGCCGCGAGGGCGAGCCCGCGCTCGCGATCCGCGGCGAGCATCGCCCGCACCCAGGCGAGCGCCGTCTCGGAATCCGAACCGGGATCGACGGCCGCGTCGTAGGCGGCGATCCACGGCACCTCGATCTGCTCCTCGGGGACGTGGGCGAACGCCTGGATGAGCGCGTGCCGTCGCCGATCCTCGAGGGAGAAGTCCGCGGCCTTCAGGACGCCGCAGGCGGCGAGCGGGTCGTCGGAGGCGAGCCACGCCACCGCCGCCTCCGTCACGCTTTCCAGGGGGGCGTCGTCCAACGCGTCGATCCTGTCCTGCCGGAGGGCCGCGGCGCGTTCGAGGCCGAGGCCGGGGGAGACCCGGGGCAGCCAGCGCTCGAAGAAGGCCGGGCCGACGACGCCGGTGAAGAACTCCTTCCGCCAGGCGAGCCGCTCGTCGGGATCCAGGATCAGGTGCTGTGGCGAAATCAGATCACCGGTGCGTGCGAAGCGGCGGATCACGTAACGCAACGTCGCCTGGTGGGTGTCGCAGGGGATACGCCCGTAGCGCTCGCAGACGGGCCCTCCCCCGTGGACGTTGGGGTTGGCGACGAGGGCGACCCAGTCCTCGGTGGCCTCTCCCCACGCGGGGTCCCCATAGAGATCGCGGGCGAGGTGCTGGTTCGCGGCCTCGGTCTCCAGGGCGTTCACGGCCAGGAGGACGGGGCGCCCCTCCGACGCCGCGCGGCCGAGCGCCTGGGCGAGGTCCACCTCCCAGGCGATGCCGCCGCCTTCCTCGCCCCGGCCCGGGACGGAGAGGAGCAGGAAGAGGCCGAGCAGGGCTCCCGCGAGCCGTACGCGACCGAACGGAGACAAGACAGGACGCTTCGGCGGAGTCCGGCGCATGAGGGGGCGTCTCCCGAGACGTTCGCACGGCGTTCGGGACCGCCCTTCGGCTCGGGTCCGCCCCAAGCGCCGCCGGGGGCGCCGGTTCCGGCGGTCCCCGTGCCGGGGACGGTACCCCGATCGGGCCCGGGCACCCCGGGATGTCGGGTGCGCCGCTTGCAGCCCATGGTCCCTCCCAAACGCTCCCCGGCGTCTGGACTTGGCGCTTGGGAGGGGGTCGGGAGGCGGCTAGAGTGGCGCACTTCAAGGGTAGGGACGGCGAACGAGGCGGACTCGTTCGCCCACGGGTTCACGGGAAGCAGGGCGATCCGCACACCGCTCAGCCATCGTGTGAGCGCACCGCGCTCGAAGGCCGAACCTCGGACGGTGACGTCCGCAGGCTTCGTCCAACTCCCGGCGCCGCTGGAGCCGTCCGCGTGCCACGCGGGAGCGACCCTGGCGTCGAAGCGCCGGCCCCGCCTCTTGGACCGGGGAAATCGCCACGTGCGGGTGGCCTATCGTGAACGACTCATGACGCGCGCTGGATTCCATCCGTGTGCGAACCGACCCATGGGGGGGCAGGACGCGAAGCGAGGTCGCCGCGGGAGCGGCGTGCCGGTTCGCGCCTCCCTTGGGGGGGAGGAAGGTTGATGCGAATTCCCTTGGCTTTGCTGTTGGGCGCGACGATCGCGCTCGGCGGCTGCGCGACGCGGGTGAGCAGGATGCAGCCCGGCGTCTCACGGACGGCGGTCGCTTCCCGGACGTTGCCTGCGCCGCAGGTGATCCGGCGGAGGGCCGTCGCCACGACCGTGCCTTCCGTGGTCCCGGTCCGCCGGACGATTCCCAGCCCGACCACGCGCACCTTCGCGCCGCGGCCGGCCGTTCGGGAACTCTCCGACGCCGTCCGGCCCACGGCCGTGACCGCCCCGGTGGGGAGCCCGCCGACGCCGCCGTCCATGGAGTTGCTGCAGGGGCGGCGCCAGGCGCCGGTGACGAGGCGGTCCGGAGTCGGGCCGAATCGGGTGGTGCCGGTGAGCCGGTCCGCGCGGGTCCAGCCCGCCGTGGCCGCGCCGGCGATTCCCTCCCAGCCCCGCGCTTCCCGCGCGGTCGCCGAGGCCCCGGCCCGGGACCTGAAGGCGCTCTTCGCGCCGAAGGCCGCGCCGAGACCTCAGACCGCCGAGTGCGCGGGCGGCACCTGAATGCCGCCGCAGTAGTCGCGCCGTGGCGTGACGCCAACTCGAGAAGGCCCCGCTCGCCCGAGCGGGGCCTTCCTCTTCGATGCCTACCCCTCCCGGCCGCCCGCCAGGAGCGAGGTCAGGACGCGGCGATTGGCCGTGGGGAAGGCGTAGTCCCCCAGGCTCTCCAGCGCGACGAAGCGGGGGGACTCGCAGGCGAGGGCGCGCGGCCGCCCCCGCGGGGCGTCGCAGTGGAAGACGTGCAGCGTGATCCGGAAGTGCGAGTACGCGTGCTTCACGCTCATGAACGGGTCCCGGACGCGGACGCGTAGGCCCGTCTCCTCCCGGATCTCCCGCGCGCACGTCGCCTCCAGCGACTCCCCCTCGCGACGCTTGCCCCCCGGGAACTCCCAGAGGCCGCCCAACAACCCGTCCGCCGGCCGCCGGGCGATGAGCACCTTGCCGCCGCGCCAGACGATGCCCGCGGCGACATCGTGGTGGGGAGAGGGCTTTCGCCGCCGCCGCGCCGGCAGGGAGGGCGCCCGCCCGCTGGCGCGCCCGGCACACGACCCCCCGACCGGGCAGGAAGGACAGCGCGGCTCGCGCGGCGTGCAGACCGTGGCCCCCAACTCCATCAGCGCCTGGTTGAAGTCGCCCGCTCTCGCGGGATCGACGAGGCGGCGCGCGACCTCCCGGATCCGTGCGCGTGCGGGCTGCCGCTTGACGTCCCTCGCCTCGTCGAGCCAACGAGCGAGCACCCGCTCGACGTTGCCGTCCACGGTCGCCACCGGATGGCCGAAGGCGATGCTGCCGACGGCCGCCGTGGTGTACTCCCCGAAGCCCGGTAGAGCCCTCAGCGACGCCGGATCGTCGGGGAGCCCGCCGCCGTGTTCCTCGACGAGCACCCGGGCCGCCCGGCGGAGGTCGCGGGCGCGGCGGTAGTAGCCCAGCCCCTCCCAGGCCTTGAGCACGCGGTCCTCGCTCGCCGCGGCGAGGGTCGGCACGTCGGGGAAGCTCTCCAGGAATCGCCCCCACCGCTCGCGGACGGTCTCCACGCGGGTCTGCTGGAGCATGACCTCGGAGACCCAGATCCCGTAGGGATCCCGCGTGGCGCGCCACGGCAGGTCCCGGCGCGTGCGGTCGTAGTGGGCGAGAAGGGCGCGGCGCGCGCCGCGGAGCCGCGCGGCGGTCGGGAGGGGCTCCTCCGAGGCGCTACGCCGACGCCGCGCCGGCATCGTCCTTCGGCCCCGGCGACGACGGTCGGGGAGGAGAATCCATCGCCGCCTCCACGTCCTCGGGGCGCAGCCCGCGGCCGCCCGGGGGCTCCTCGCCGTCCTTGGGAGGCGCTCCCGCCTGGGTCGCCACGTAGTCGGCCAGGATCGCGGTCACCCGCGCGAGGATGGCCGTGGTGCGAAAGAGGTACTTGAAGGTCATCCCCATCCCCCCGCGACGGAGGTCGTCGTGGACCTTCTTCGTGACGTTCGCGAGGCGGCGAAGGGACTGCGGACTCGGCATTCGGCGGGATTCTACCGGTTGGAGGCGGGACACCGAAGGCGGTAGTGAGGGAGCGGCCCCGGACGGCGCTCCGACGGGTGCTTCGCGCGTCATCGGCTCGCCACGTCGGAGCGGATCCGGACGATGGCGGCCGCCGCCGCCCCGCGCACGGCCTTGTGCTCGTCCGTGCGTGCCCTCTCGAGGTCCCGCAGGGCGCCCTCGGCGGCGCGACCGAGGCGGCCCAGCGCATCCGCCGCCCAGAAGCGGACCGGGAAGACGGGATCTTCGAGGAGACCGCGCAGCGCGTCCACGGCCACGTCGGCCGGCGCGTCGATCCGACCGAGCGCCGCGGCCGACATCGCCCGGACCATCGGGTCCTCGTCGGCGAGTCGGCGCCGGAGCGCCGGTGCGGCCTCGCGGGCGGCGGGGCCCGTGCGACCGATCCCCTTCGCCGCGGACGTTCGCGCGACGGGATCGTCGTGCTCGAGCCTCGCGACCAGCTCCTCGAGTTCGTCGTTCACGCCAACCTCCGCGCCGGCCTCGCCGACGAACGCAGCAAGGGAGGATAGGGTCGGCGGACGGGAGCGGGGTCGTCCGGACCGGGAACTCGTTCGCGCGGCCCGCCTCGGAAGCGGGGGAGGTGCGATGCAGCCGGCCAGGACCCCCTGCGCGGCGGGGGGGCGTCTGCTCGTCGCCGGCGCCGTCCGCTCCCGCGCCCCGCGCTCCCGGTGGCCGTGCTCCTCCTCCTACCGCTCTTCCCGTTCCTTCCCCTCGTCCCCTTCGGGAGAACCGACGACCGTCCCGTTGCGGGCGCCGCGCTCGTCTCCGGCGCGAAGGGGGAGAAGGACGGGACGTCGAGCGGCGCGCCGGCCGACCGGGTGGCCGGCGCGTCTCGCCGAAGGCCGGGGCCGGTCGGAAGTCCTCGCCGTGAGCCACGACATCCACCGGGCCCGCATCCGCGCCCTCGCCCGGTGCGAGGGGCTCTCGGGCTCCGGGCCGTGCCCGTCGCGGACACGGGCGAGGGGCCGGCCAAGCCGGCGTTCGTCGCCCGCGAGCTGCGGGCTGGACGGGGTGGTCCTTCCGGACCCGGGTCGGCCGACGAGACGTTCGGAAGGGGGGCGCTCCGGGAGCTCCGGCGCGGGCCCCCCGTGTCGACGCGGGCGGCCGGGCGGGTACCGTTGGGGGGTGGTGGACGATTGGCGGTCCGGGGCTTGGACCCGCACCGAACCGACCCGGCGGGATCCCGGCCGGACGCGGAACCGGAGGACATGGCTGGCGTGACTGATCGACCGGACGGGGAAGACCCGACGACTGTCAATTTCGACTACGACTTCCGCGACAGCATCGTGTTCTGGGTGCTGCCGACGGCGCGTGCGATGAAGCGGGCCCTGAACGAGGAGTTCGCCAAGTACGGAGTGACCCACCAGCAGTGGCGCGTCCTCCTTCGGCTCGCGCGGGAGTCGGATGTCTGCCAGGCGGAGCTGGCGAAACAGATGACGATCGAGCCGCCGACGCTGGCGGGCATCCTCGACCGCATGGAGCGGAGCGGTTGGATCTCTCGCCTGCCCCACCCGACAGACAAGCGGCGCAAGCTCGTCCGCCTGGAGCCGCGCATCGGTCCCGTATGGGAACAGTTGGCAGCTTGTTCCCTCCGCGTCCGGGCGCGCGCCGTGCAGGGTTTGCCCCCCGAGCAACTGACGGCGCTCCGGGAGGGGCTGGCGGCCGTGCAGGAGAATCTCGGCGTCGAGGGTCTGGAATGACACCGGTCCGGGGGCTCGTTCTCCTCTTCCTCCTCGCCACTCCCGCCCTCGCGGGAGGGGGCGGCGGCGCGCCTCCGGGCCGGCCTCCGGCCGTCCCCGTGCGGGCGCGTCCGGTCGAGTCGAGGCCCGTCCAGTCCGGGCGCGACTTCGTCGGCAACGTGGAGCCGGCGCGGCGAAGCGTCGTCAGCAGCGAGTTCGCCGGGCTGGTCGTCGAGTACCTCGCGCGCGAGGGCGACCGCGTCAAGGAAGGGCAGCCGCTTGCGAAGTTGCGCACCAAGATGCTCGACCTCCGGATCGCGGTCGAGAGCGCGCGCCTCAAGCTGGCCAAGGAGAAGCTTCGCGAGCTCGAAAGTGGCTCGAGACCCGAGGAGATCCGCCAGGCGCGGGCCCGGCTGCAGCAGCTCGACGCCGAGGTCGCGCTGCGCCAGTGGCAGTTGGAAGCGGCCAACCGCCTCTACGGCGAGAAGACGATCAGCGAGGACGAGCGTCGCGAGGCCGAACTGGCCCACGAGGCGGCCAAGCTCTCCCAGGCGGCGCAGGAGGCGGCCGTGGACCTGGTCGTGGCGGGTCCCCGCGAGGAGAGGATCGAGCAGGCGCGGGCGGAGGTCCAGATCGAGGACGCCCAAATCGCCGAACTCGCCGAGCAGCGGGATCGCTACGTGGTGACCGCTCCGTTCGACGGCTGGGTGGTCACCGAGCGGACCGAGGTGGGCCAGTGGCTCGCGGTCGGCAGTCCCATCGCCGAGATCGTGTACCTGGACGAGGTCGACGTCGTGGTGCCGGTGTCGGAGGACTTCGCTCCCCGTCTGCGCGAGGGCCAGCAGGTGCGGATCTCGCTCGACGCCGTGCCGGACCGCATCTTCACCGGACCCATCCGCCGGATCGTTCCCCAGGCCGACCTGAGGGGCCGCACGTTCCCCGTCCGCATCCGCCTGCAGAACGTCGTGGAGGACGGGGAGCCGCTCCTCCGGGCGGGCATGTTCGCCCAGGCGACGATCTCGGCGGGCAGCAACGAGGAGGGCCTGTTCGTCCCGAAGGACGCGATCGTCCTCGGTGGGCCCCAGCCCATGGTCTGGGCCATCGATCCCGAATCCGGCATGGCGAATCCGGTCCCCGTGACCCTCGGCATCGCGGTCGAGGATCTCGTGCAGGTCAAGGGCCCCCTGCAGGCCGGAGTCCAGGTCGTCACGCGGGGGAACGAGCGTCTCATGGGCCCGACGCCCGTGACCATCCTCCCCGAGTGAGACGCTGTGAAGGAACGGAGTCCGGGGCTTCGGCCGGCTGCGGGACCACGATGCTGCGTTGTTCGTCGTCACCGACCCTGTGGGGTCGCCTCCTCCTCACGCCTTGCCTCGCGGCCCCTCGCTCGGCCTCGGGCCCTCGGCCCGTTCCTTCGCCCCCTCTGAACGGAGCACTGCCGTGAACCTCGTCGCCGGCTTCGTCCGGAACCCCGTCAAGATCGCGGTCGGGGTGCTCCTGTTCCTGCTCTTCGGCTCGCTGTCGGCCCACTTCATGCCGAAGCAACTCGTGCCCGAGGTCCAGCGGCAGGTGATCTCGATCACGACCCGTTGGCCTGGCGCCAGCCCGCAGGAGGTGGAGCGCGAGATCATCGAGGAGCAGGAGGAGCAGCTGAAGGGCGTCGAGGGCGTCACCAAGATGTCCTCCGAGAGCACGGATTCGCAGGGCACCGTGAACATGGAATTCGCGGTGGGAACGGACATCTCGTCCGCGCTGCTCAAGGTGAACACGCGCCTGCAGCAGGTGCGTGAGTACCCCGAGGACGCGCAGGAGCCCGTCATCGCGACTTCGGCGTCCTCCGATCGCCCCATCGCCTGGATCATCCTGCGCCGAAGGGTGCCATCGGCGGAACGCGTCGCCGCCGTCCAGGCCGAGCATCCCGAGCTGCGCGAGATCCTGGAGCCCGCGCGGCGCGCGGGCAGCGGCGGCCTGCGCGGCCGCCGGATCGAGACGGCGGTCGAGCAGCACCCGGACAACGAGGTGCTCCAGGGGCTGCTCCCCCCGCGCGTGGACGTCCCGAAGAAGCTGCGGCTCGCCCGCGACATGGTGGAGGCGCGGCTGGAGCGCGTGAAGGGAGTCTCCAACTCCAACGTCTACGGCGGCGAGGAGGAAGAGCTCCAGGTCGTGGTGGATCCCCAGCGCCTGGCGGCCCGCGCAATCACCATCCCCCAACTGAGGCTGGCGATGGGCGTGCGAAACCGCGACATCTCCGCCGGCGAGTACTGGGAGGGCAAGCGGCGGTACGTGGTCCGAACCCTGGGCCAATTCCGCAAGCCGTCCGACGTCGAGACCGTCGTCGTGTCGCGGCGCGACGGCGTCCCCGTGTACGTCAGCGACGTCGCCGAGGTGCGCATCGGCTACAAGAAGCCGCAGGGGGCCGTTTTCAACTTCGGCGAACGCGTCCTCGCCGTGAACGTGATCCGCGAGACGGGCGCGAATGTCCTCGATGTGATGGAGGGGGTCAAGGATGCCATCGAGGAGTTGAACGCGGGCGTCCTGAAGGACAACGGCCTGGAGCTGGAACAGGCCTACGACGAGACCGACTACATCAACTCGGCGATCGGCCTCCTCCAGCAGAACTTCCTGCTGGGCGGCATCCTGACCACGCTCGTCCTGCTGATCTTCCTGCGGAGCCTCCGGTCCACGCTGGTGATCGCGCTGGCCATCCCCAGCAGCGTCGCGGGGACCTTTCTGTTCCTCGGCCTGTTCGGGCGTTCCCTCAACGTGGTGAGCCTGGCCGGGATGGCGTTCGCGGTCGGCATGCTCGTGGACAACGCGATCGTCGTGCTCGAGAACATCTACCGGCGCTACCAGGGAGGAGAGCGGCGCGTCGAAGCCGCCGTGAAGGGGACCCAGGAGGTGTGGGGCGCCGTCATCGCCTCCACCCTCACGACGCTCGCCGTCTTCATCCCCATCCTCTTCCTCCGCGACGAGGTAGGGCAGCTCTTCGGCGACATCGCCATCGCCATCTCCTGTGCCGTGGGGCTCTCCCTGATCGTCTCCGTCACCGTGATTCCCACGGCGACCGCGCGGATCCTCCCGCGGCGGAACCGTGCGGCGGAGGCCAAGGGGCCCGAGCGCGACGTGCTCGATCCGAACGCGTTCGTCCCCCGCTGGTTCCGTCCGCTGGTCTACCCCTTCGACCTCCTGGGCGGGTCGTTCCGGGGCCTCGTGACGCGTACCCACGCCTTCCTCGAGCGGGGCGTGATCCGTCAGATCGTCTTCTCCGCCGTTCTCATCGGCATCTCGATCGTCGCGGCGATCGAGATGTTCCCGAAGCAGGAGTACCTGCCGAGCGGGAACCAGAACATGGCCATCGCGCTGATCTTCCCGCCGCCCGGCTACAACCTCGACGAGATGACGCGGATCGGTCAGGTCATCGACGAACGCCTGCGGCCCTACTGGGACGTGGACCCGGACGACCCGAAGACCGCCGAGCTGCCCTTCCCCGCGATCAGCGAACACTTCTTCGTCGCGGCGGGTCGCCAACTCTTCCTCGGCGCGCGTGCCCAGGACGACGCGCGCGCGGGCCAGTTGGTGGGCCTGCTCCAGCAGGTGACCCAAGGCATCCCCGGGACGTTCACCTACGCCGCCCAGACGAGCCTCTTCGAACAGGGCGTCACCGCCTCGCGGAGCATCGACGTCGAGATCCGCGGTCCCGACCTGCACCGCCTGGTGCAACTGGGCGGCCGCGTCATGGGGCAGGCGATGGGGCTGTTCCCCCGCGCGCAAGGCGGCCAGGTGCGGCCTGTCCCCAGCCTCGACCTGTCGAGCCCCGAGGTCCACGTGCTGCCCCGCTGGGAGCGCGCGGCCGATACCGGCCTCACGGGCCTCGACCTCGGCTACACCGTGAACGCCCTCGTGGACGGCGCGTACGCCGGCGACTTCTTCACCGGGGGCGACAAGATCGACCTCACCATCGTCGGGAAGGAGCGCTACGCGGACCACCTGCAGGACCTCCCCGACCTCCCCGTGGCCACGCCGACCGGCAACCTCGTGCCGCTCGGCGCCGTGGCGAGGATCGAACTGTCTTCGGGGCCCGAGCAGATCAATCGCCGCGAGCGCGAGCGGGCCATCACCATCCAGATCGGCCCCCCCGAGAAGATGGCGCTCGAGGAGGCCGTGGACATCGTCGAGAAGAGAATCGTCCAGCCGATGCAGAAGGACGGCTCGCTCGGCGGGGACTACCGGATCACGCTGGGAGGCACGGCGGACAAGCTGGTCGCGACGCAGGGCCGCCTCCTCGCGAATCTCCTGCTGGCGGTGGCGATCACGTACCTCCTCATGGCCGGACTCTTCGAGTCCTGGCTCTACCCCCTCGTCGTGATCGTCAGCGTCCCCCTCGGCGCGGTGGGCGGCATCCTCGGCCTGAACCTGTTGAACGTCTACCTGCAGAGCGGGATCGTCCTCTTCGGGCAGACGATCGTCGAGCCCATCGGCGCCTACCAGCAGCTCGATGTGCTGACGATGATCGGCTTCATCATCCTGATCGGAACGGTCGTGAACAACGCGATCCTGATCGTGCACCAGGCGCTGAACAACATGCGGGCCGAGAACCTCGGCCCGAGGGATGCCGTGCGGGAGAGCGTGCGGTCGCGCCTCCGCCCGATCTTCATGACGCTCTTCACCACGCTCTTCGGACTCGCGCCCCTCGTCTTCCTGCCGGGGGCGGGGAGCGAGCTCTACCGGGGCATCGGAAGCATCCTGGTCGGCGGCCTCTTCGTCTCGACGATCTTCACGCTCTTCCTGGTCCCGACCCTCTTCCGCCTCCTGCTCGGCCTGAAGCTCGGGGTCGCCGCGAAGTTGCACGGGGAGCGGACCATCGCGGAGATCGTCTGAGAGCGCGGGGAGACGTCTTGCGCTCGGGCGACGGCCGGCGCCGGCCGGCCGTGCCGGCCAACCATCAGGGGGTGTCGCGGCGCGGCCCACGCTGCCGGGACGATTCGGTCCCACCCTCCGAGGCTTCAGGACAGGCCGATCCGCGCCCGGAGGATCTCCCCGACGATCCGGGTCACGAAGGCCCGCCCGAGGCGCAGGCTCCCGAGCCCGTTTCCGAACTCCACCGTCGTCTCGACGCCCGCCTCCGCCGCGGACCTCCGGCCTGCTACGCGTAGAACATCCGCCCGTTCGCGAGGCACTCGCAGAGGGTGCGGTAGACGTCGCGGAGCGCGTCGCGCGACGGGGCCGGGCCCACCGCCCGCGTGATCCGCGTGGCCAGGGTGCCTTCGGAGAGAATCGTCCCGAGCGGGCCCGGGTCGCCGTCGAGGAGCGCCAGGCGGTCGAGGAGACGATGCCAGAGTTCGCTCGCCCGGATCGGCCCGTCGTCGATGCCCAGGGTCGCGAGCCAACGCGGGTCGTCGATCACGGTCTGCCCCGCGTCCTTGGCGACGCTGCCGAGGATCCGGGCCAGGGGGGCCGTCGGCCAGTCCCGGATGCGCTCGGGGTCGGCGAGCCGGCCCTCCACGATGCCGCGGAGCGTCTCGCTGATGGCCATGGCGACGGCGAGGTCGGCACGAGGGCACTCCTGCACGTCGAGGACCCGGATCTCGATGGCGAACCGGTCGAACCGGGCGATGGCGCCCCGGGCGTTCACCCACTCGCTCCGGAGGACGCCGTCCGGGTCCAGCGGCTCGAGGTCCCGGTAGATGCCGCCGAGAAGCTCCCCTTCGTACTGCGCGCGCGTGCGGATCGCCTCGGGGACGACCTGGCCCGTGACCGAAGGGACGCGACGGCAGTTGCGCCGGTAGTAGGAGAGGCGGTTGTCGAGGTGCCCTCCGAGCCGACCCTCGACGACGGGCGAGCTGGCCGCGAGCGCGGGGAAGACCGGCAGGAGGAACCGGATGGCGTCGTGGAGCCGCCCGAACTCGTCGTCGTCGGCGAACGGCAGGTTCAGATGGACGCTTTGCAGGTTCGACCACCCGTGTCCACGGCACCCGAAGATGGCGTCGAACGTCGCGTAGACCTTCCCGTACTCATGGGACCAGAGGCGCGTCTCGCGGTCGGGGTCCATCCACGGGTGCATGGCGGTCGGCATGAGGCGGGCACCGCACGGCTGGAGGAGGGCGTCGATCCTCGCGACGTCCTCCTGGAACAGGTGCGCCAGGGGTTCGATGCGGGCGGCCGGGCCGTTCGTCTTGAGCTCGATGACGTGGAGGACGAGCTCGTTCGACCAGGCCAGGGGGCCGTGCTCGACCTCGGCGACCACGGCGCCCGAGCCATCGAGCAGGAGCCGCTCGGCCAGGGGGCGGACGTCCAGGCTCTCGCGATCGACGATCATGTACTCGATCTCGATCCCGTAGCCCTCGAAGAGGTGCAGGGGGGCCTTCACTCGCCGCGGCCTCCCGCCGCGCGGCGTTCCTCCATGCGGGAGAGGAACACCTGCATCAGCCGCTCGTAGAGGGCATGGCCGAGCACCTTGTCCTCGTACCCCGCGTCGATCGTCGGGTTGTCGTTCACTTCGATCACGTAGAGATCCCGCCCCGATTGCTTGATGTCCACGCCGTAGAGCCCGTCGCCCACGGCGTGCGCGGCCTTCAAGGCCTGCCGCACCACGGGCGGGGGGGCGTCCTCCACCGGCAGCGTCTCCACGTTGCCGTAGCGCGTCGGCTTGGCCTCCTCGCGGCGCACGATCTGCCAGTGGCCTCGGGCCATGAAGTAGCGGCAGGCGTAGAAGGGCTTCCCGTCGAGGACGCCGATGCGCCAGTCGAACTCCGTCGGCACGAAGGCCTGCGCGAGGACCATCGAGGACTGGGCGAACATCCGGGCCAGGGCCTCCTCGGCGTCCTTGGGCGACTCCACCTTGACCACGCCGCGCGAGAAGGATCCGTCCGGTTCCTTGAGCACGCACGGAAAGCCCAGGTCCGCGAGACCGTCCGCCCCACCCTCGCGGTGGAGCAGGCGGGAACGAGGCTGTTGGATGCCGCGTCGTTCGAGCAGCTCCTTCAGGTAGACCTTGTTCGTGCACCGGATGATCGAGAGCGGGTCGTCGATGACGACCAGGCCCTCGGCGGCGGCCCGTCGGGCGAACCGATACGTGAAGTGGTTCACGCGCGTGGTCGTCCGGATGAACAGGCCGTCGAACTCCGCGAGCCGGCCGCGGTCGCGTTGCTCGATGCGTTCCGTGCCGATCCGAAGTTTCTGCGCCGCTCGCTCGAAGCGCTCCATGGCCCGTGCGTTCGAGGGCGGGTCCTGTTCCTCGGGATCGTGGAGGATCGCCAGGTGGTACCGCGGCGGGCGGCGCCGGTGGGGAGACCACCGTCGCGTGGCGAAGTACTGTTCCGCGGCCTCGATGACGAAGTCGCGGTGGTTCGGCGGGATGTCGTCCGCGGCGATCGGCCCCACGTGGCGCAGGTGCCACTCGTGGTCCTTGGATCGCTGGAACTTCGCCCGGAGCATGGGGGAGGGGTACAGGTCGTACAGCGCCTGCGCGAGCGCAGCGTGGGTCCGCGCGAGAGGGCGCCGGAAGTACACGCTCAGCACGAACTCGTCCGACTGGAGGCGCCCGAGGTGCCGTTTGAGCAGCCGTCGGAACTCCTCGGACGACGCGCGAGGGGCTCCGGGCTGGCTGAGGTCCTGGAGCGTGGCGACTCCCGGCTGCGGACGGTGGCCCCTGGCCTCGGCCAGCAGCGACACGTAGTAGCCCTCCCGCTGGTAGGCATAGGAGCGGCAGAGGTTGAACACGACGGCCCCGCGACACTCGCTCCACCTCGTGTCGGCGAGGTATTCACGCGCCGTCACCAGCTCGACGCCGGGGATGTCGAGCGGCCACCGCTCAGTCGAGTCGACGATCAGGAGGATGCGCATGGCACTCCGGGAATTCTCGCGACCGTGGGCGGATCACGAGCAGGTTCGCGTCGTAGGTGACGATGCCGAGGAGGATGGAGCACAACAGTCGCGGCAGTTCGACCGCGTACACCGGATCCGCGCCGAACGGGTTCGGTCGGAGCGGATCGGCCACGAGCGCGTGCTGCGTGACCGGGTCGTACCCGGCGAGCACCACGAAGTGACCCTGCGGTTCGCCGCGCACGTCTTCGTAGCGGAGCTTCCCGTTCTCGACGATCTCACGCGGCGTCCGGTAGAGCCACGTCGCGCTGAGGCCCGTGAGCACAGGGATCCGCTTCGCGAGGTAGCGCCGGAGGACGCGGGGCGTCAGGTCCTCGAACCGGAGTTTGCCGCCCAGCTCCAGGAAGCGCACGTACTCGGTGATCGCGAACCGCAGCTTGGCGTCCTTCGACGCCGCCTGCCGCGCCCGTAGCCGCGCGACCAGATCGGGACCGCCCTCCTCGAACCAGCTCGGGTCGAAGACCATGAGATTGTAGGTGAGCAGCGTCGCCGTGAAGCCGCGGCGGATGGCGTCGATGCCGAGCATGACGGCCAGCGTGCCGCCTTCGCTGAGCGACGGCACCTCCCGGATGAGCTCGTCGAGAGGCACGTCGAGCCCGAAGTACGAGTACACGGCGTGCAGGCACGTCTGTCCGCACGTGCTGTCGTCGGGCTGTGCTTGGATCTTGAGGTCCAGCCGGTGCGTCATGGCGGGGATTGTCCCGCAGGCTTCTCCCCTCGTCCGCGGACAATTCCCCCCGAGGGTGCGGGACGAGGCTCGCGCCGCCGCGGCCCTCCGGGGCGGAGGTTCCGCAACCGGGCGCGGGCAGGACCCCGGTCCGGGACAACCGCGCCCCGCGGCGCCGTGGCAGGCTCCGAGGCGCATGGGGCCGGGCCCTTGCTTGGCCCCCCTCGGACGGGAGACGCGGCATGACCCTTCGGGAGACCCGGCAAGCGGCCGCCGTCGCCCTTTGCGGCGCGCTCTCCATGGGGCCCCTCGTCCTGCTGCTCCTCTGGGTCCCGGCACTCCCCGGTCCGGACGCCCAGCCGGCGCGGATCGACCAGATCGGCCAACTCCTCGGCCCCGCGGCGGGAGCGGGCGTCCGGCGGGTGGTGGCGTCCGCGGGCCCCACCTCCTCGGCAAGCTCGGGATCGGGCTCTACCTCGCGCCCGATGCCGGCGTTGCTCGTCGTCGGCGACCCTACGGGGTCGCCTCCTCCTCGCGCCTTGGCCTCGAACCCGAGCGACGCACCAGGACACCCCGTGGACGGGGAACGAGACCCGCATGGCCCCGTCGCTCCTTGACGGTCCGCGACGTCGGGCCGTCCCGTCGCGCGCTTCGCGGTGTGGACGGGGCCACGACGGGGGGAAACGCGTGGGTTGGGGCTACGGTCCCTTCCGCTCGCCGCCTCCCGCGTCCAGATCGAGCACGCCCCGGGTGGGCGGAACGCCGCCGCCGTCGCGCCACGCCTCCTCCAGGAGGACGTCCGGATCGGTGGGGGGGAGCCCCCGGAAGACCTCCCGGCCGTCGAGTTCGACCGTCAACTCCCGCTCGAAGTCGATCAGGCCCTCCTCCAGGTACAGACGCAGGCGGCGGACGCCGTCGGTGTGCACCTCGATCCGGTTCCCCGCGAGGATCTCCGCCTCCACGCGGCCCGGCTTCGTCCCGTATCCGCGGTCGCGCGGCGGCGGGACATCGGCCTCCGACGCCACTGCGTCGAGGCTCGACGCCTCGGGGTCGAGGGTGACGATCTCGACCCACGCGCGCCGCGAGCCTGTCGGGCGCGAGGTCGTCCAGACGAGCCGCCGCGGTGGATCCGGGAGGGGGCGGGCTCGCCAGAACCCGAGGACCTGGGGCCATCGCCGCTCGAGGAAGGAGAGGTCGTGGCCCGCCTCGGGCTCCACGACGAGGGTCAGCCGTGCCCCCTGTTCCTCCAACTCCCGGTACACCTCGCGCATCCCCTCCGCCGGGTAGAGCGGATCGCGCCCTGCGGCGAAGGCCAGCACCGGCCGGGCGTCGAGGTTCGTGGGCCACGCGGGTCCGCCCTGGGTGGCCGCCACCTGGGGGTTTCCCACGAACGCCACGAAGGCTGCGAACGGGTCGGGGAGGTTCTCGAGGAGGTGGAAGCAGGCGCTCGCCCCGTCCGAGCGACCGGCCACGAGGATCCGCGCGCGGTCCAGGCGGAGGCAGCGTCCCGCGCGCCGAAGGGCGGCCTCGAGCAGGATCTCGCCGCCCCGGCTCCACCACGCCGTCCGGATCGTCGTCGAAGGGCAGAGGAGCACGAACCCCTCCTCGTCGGCGTGATGGGCGAAGAGGTCGATGCCCTCCCTCCCGGCTTCGGCTTCGGCCGAGGCGAGGTCCCCGTGGAGCCAGAGCAGGAGCGGCCACCCCTCCTCCGGGGCCGCCCCCGGGGGACGGTGGAGGAAGGTCACGTGGGTGAGGCCGTCGATGCCGGGCTGTTCGAAGCGGGTCGTACCCGGCCCCGGGTCCTCCAACGGTGGCGCCACGCGCGAGAGTGCCGCGGCGATCCGCTCCACCCCGGCCCGGGCCTCGCGGATCGCCGCCGCCGCCTCTTCGCGCTCCAGGACGTCGTCGGCGCCGAGCCAGGTCCTGATCCCCGCATCGAAGTCGGCATCGCCGCCCGGCTCGGCGGGCGCGCGGACGGCGCCCGAGAGGACGAAGAGGGCCACGGCAAGGGCGAGGGCGAGCGATTGCCTCATCGACGAGACTCCAACCCGCCGGAGAGGGTCGGAGGAGCGAGGGGGGGGAGAGGGGTTGCCCCCCCCGACCGGAATCCGGCTCCTTCCCGTGCTCCCCGAGGCGGGTCAGGCCGCGTAATCGGCGTAGAGCCGCGCGTAGACGCCGCCCCGGGCGAGGAGGCGGTCGTGGGTCCCGTGTTCGACGACCCGGCCCGCCTCCAGGACGAGGATCCGGTCGGCGTCGCGGATCGTGGAGAGCCGGTGGGCGATCACGACGGTCGTCTGTCGTTCCGCGAGCCGCCTCAGCGCCCCGAGCAGCAACGCCTCCGTCCGCGTGTCCACCGCGCTCGTCGCCTCGTCCAGGATCAGGATCGAGGGACCGGCGAGGAGGGCGCGGACGAAGCAGACGATCTGGCGCTCGCCCTCGGAGAGGTTCGCGCCGCGCTCGCCGACGTCCGTCGCGAGCCCGTCGGCGAAGCGCGCGAGCACCGCGCCCGCGCCGAGGTCGGCGAAGCCCCTCGCCGCCGCCTCCTCCGTGAGGTCCCCTCGGACGAAGCGGAGGTTGTCGAGAACCGTGCCGGCGAACAGGAAGTTCGACTGCAGCACCATCCCCATCTGGCGGTGGAGTGCGTCCAGCTTCAGGTCGCGGATGTCGTGGCCGTCGAGCCGTACCGTCCCCCGTTGCGCCTCGTAGAAGCGAGCCAGGAGGTTGATCACGGACGTCTTTCCCGCGCCGGTGTGCCCGACGAGTGCGATCGTCTCGCCGGGTTCGACGCGGAAGGAGATGTGTTCGATCTGCCATCCGGACGCCGCCTTCGGGTCGTACGAGAAGCTGACGTCATCGAAGGCGATCTCGCCCGCGAGGCGTCCGGGGTCGAACGCGCCGTCTCGATCTTCGACCTCCGGTTCGGTGTCGAGCAGGAGGAAGATGCGCTCCGCCGCGGCCCCGGCCACGAGGCACTCGTTGTAGAGGCCGCCGAGCCCCTCGACCGGACCCAGCACGAAGCCCAGGAGCATCACGAACTCGAGCAGCGCACCGACCGTCATGGTGCCGCGGACCACCTCCAGCCCGCCCAGGACGAGGATCAGCACCGTCACTCCGTGGAACACCACCGAGAGACTGGGGATGTACGCCGCCGCGATGCGGGCGCCTCTCAGGACGGCGGCACGGTAGAGACCCTGGCGCCGATCCAGCTCCGCGAGCTCCCGTCCTTCCTGGCCGAAGGCCTGCACCACCCTCACGCCGGTGATCGCTTCGGCGACCTGGGCCGAGATCGCGGCGTGCGTCTCGCGGATCCGGCGGTACGCGGGGAAGCCGAGCCGGTGGAAGAGCCGGCTCAGCCCCCACACGAAGGGGATCGCCGCCACCAGCCACAGGGCCAGCCGCGGATTGGAGATCACCAGCCACGTGGTGCCCAGCGCGAGGCTGAGCACCATCATCGTGACGAGGATGGGCCCCCAGAACACGAGGTGTTCCAGGGTGTCCACGTCGCGGTCCGCCCGGGCGATGATGCGGCCCTGCTTCGTGCGGTCGAAGTACCGCATGCTCAACCGCTGGATGTGGCCGAAGACCTCGCGGCGGACGGCGTCCACCACGTGCACCCCGACCCCGGTGCTCGCGCGAAGCTCCACCCTCGTGAGCGCGCCGCGGAGCACGATGTTGGCGAGGAGCAGCGCGGCGAGGATCGCCGCGCCACCCACCTCGCCCCGGGCGAGCGGGCCGTCCACGGCCAGCCGCACGAGGCGCGGGTCCACCACCATGCTGACCACCCAGAACGCCTCCAGCGCCATCGCGAGCGCCAGCTGGCGGCGCCAGGGACGGAACCAGGCGAGCAGCCGCCCGAGCGTGGAGCGGTCGAGGGATTTCCTCGCGAATTCCTCCTCGAGGGCGATCTCGTCGTTCATGACGGCACCCTTTCCAGTTGCTGGTGTTCGTGGATCTCCCGGTAGAGCCCGCTTTGGGCGAGCAACTCGTCGTGCGTGCCGACGTGTGTGATGCGCCCGCGCTCCAGGAGCGCGATGCGGTCGCACCACCTCACGGAGGTGACCCGCTGGCTGATCACGAGGGTCGTTCGCCCGCGGGCCGCCGCGCGGATGCCCTCGAAGAGCACCCGCTCGGTCACGGCGTCCACGCTGGCCGTCGCGTCGTCGAAGATCAGGATGCGGGGGTCCATGGCCAGGGCCCTCGCGATCGTCAGGCGCTGTCGCTGTCCGCCGGAGAGGCTCACGCCCCGTTCACCGACGACGGTCTCGTAGCCCTCGGGCAGCGTGCGGACGAACTCGTCGGCTGCCGCGAGCCGCGCGCACGTCTCGACGGTCGCACGGTCGGCCTCCGGTCGCCCGTAGGCGATGTTCGCCGCGACCGTTCCAGAGAACAGGAACGCCTCCTGGAATACGAGCCCCACCTGGGCGCGCAGCTCCGCCACGTCCAGGTCGCCCAGCGGGATCCCGTCGAGGCGGATGGCTCCTCTGTCGGGGTCGTAGAAGCGCGGCAGGAGCTGCACCAGGCTGCTCTTCCCGCTTCCGGTGGGCCCCAGGATGCCCAGCGAGGATCCCGCCCGGACGTGGAGCGTCACCCCGCGCAGCACGGACGCTCCGCCGGCGTGGCGGAAGTGGACGTCTTCCAGCACGAGATCCCCGCCGCCGGGGGGCAGGCGCCTCGCCGCCGCCCGAGAGCGGATCACGTCGTCGCGGTCGAGGACCTCGAACACGCGGCTCGCCGACGCGGTCGCCTGTTGGCCCAGGATGACGGTCCGGGTCAGGGGACGGATCCGGTGGTGGACGAGCCGCACGTAGAGGATGACGGCCGTCACCTCCCCGATGGAACCCGGTCCCGCCGCGATGCGCATGGCGCCGATCACCAGCGCCGCGGGGAGCACGACGTAGTAGAGGCTGTTCACGGACGGCATCCACCCGGTCCAGAAGCGCTCCAGGGAGCCCCAGCCCGAGGTGAACCGGTCCATGTGGCCGCCGAACTTCGACACCTCGTGGTCCTCCCGCCCGAAGGCGCGGACCACTCGTGCGCCCGCCACGTTCTCCTGGAGCGTGGTGGACACGTCGTCGTAGGTGTCGGAGATGGCGCGGTCCTTGGAGGCGATCTGCCGCCCGACGTAGATGCACGCCGTGATGCCCGCGCCGAAGACGAGCGTCGCCACTACGCCGTAGGTCCAGTGTTGCAGGTACACCGCCGGTAGGACCACCAGCAGCAACAGCGAGATCTCCACCCAGGAGAACCACACTTCACGGAAGAAGTGCCGTGCTTTCTCCATGTCGCGGAGGCTCCGCGCGATCGTCGCCCCGCTTCGATTCTCGTCGTGGTAGCGGAAGCGCAGCGCCAGCACCTTCGCGAAGAGATCGCGCCTCAGGCCGTTCTCGAGGTCCTGGCCGAGGCGGGCCGCCTGCACCTGGGACGCGTAGAACAGCGCGTTGCGCGCCACGAGCGAGCCCGCGACCGCCACCACGATCCACACGTAGGCGGGGGGCAGTCCACCGCCGACGCCCGCCGTATGGGCCAGGCGGTCGAGCCCAAGGGCCAGCAGCAAGGGGTAGGCGGCTTCGAGGCCGCTGCGGAGCAGCAGCAGGAAGAGGACCAGCGCCGTTGATCTGCGGCGGGTCCCGAACCGGCGGATCAACCGGAGGAGAACCCCGAGACCGGGCCGGGAGGCGGAAGCGGGCGAAGCGGGAGAAGACACGATCGACCTCGGAACCCAAGCGGAGACCCCCAGGGGCGGGGGTGGAGCCGGCGGCTTCCGACCGGCGGGGGAGCGGGCCGCGGGGCCCGGCGTCGTGCGTGGGGAGCGGGGAAGGCGCCGATCGGTCCGGTGGGCCGATCAGCCCTGGACGCCCTCGCTTCGAACGCCGACCTGCCCGACGAGCGGCATCCCGTTCCCGGGACGCGCGAGGTCGATCGGCGCCTCGAAGGGCGTCGAGCGCATCCAACGGGTGTGGCACGGGAAGCTCATGATTCGTCTCCTGAAGCGCGCGAGGGTACGGAAGGCGGGGCGAGCGTCAAGCATCAAATCCGCGCGGTCCCAGGGCGTCTTCGCCCGCGCCCCCCCCGCGGCTTCCCTGCGGCGCGTCGAGTGCGCAGAAGGGAGGGGGGGAGGGGGGCCCGGGGAAGGGGGGGGAGGCGCGCGGCGGGGGACGCACGCGGGCGCCCGGCGGCGGCGATCGACCCTTCGCCGAGACGCTACCGCAGGAAGCAGAGGGCCTCCTGGATCTCGCCGTCCATCACGAGTTCCAGGCACCGCCCCGGAGCCGTCTTCTTCACGTCCACGACGTGGACGACGTCCTCGAACGACCGGTCGCTCTCGCCGAGCAGGTCTCCCAGCGCATTCTCGCTCTGCATGAGGAACGCCTCGTTGAAGACGTCGCCCTTCTCCTCGGGATAGAGCGGCAGGTAGAGGATCGACGCCTCGACCAGTTCCTGGAAGAAGTGCGTGCCGAACGAGGGCTCGGCCGTGAGCCCCTCGGACGTGTGGGCGATCTCGATCAGGGCCTTCGCGTTGTCGATGTCGCCGAAGCCGACTCGGACGCCCAGGCGAAGGTCCTGCGAACCCCAGCGACCGGGCCCCATCAGCAGGAACGGTCGCTCGGCGAGGACCTCGTTCAAGCGGCCCACCACTCTCGCCACGGCGAACCGGCGGTCCACGTCGGCGATGTGCGCGTACGCGACGGGGTGGACGAGGACGATGGCCTCGATGTCGGTCAGGCACCCGTTCCGCACCCACCGGTGCGCGCTGAAGACCTGGTCGCGCGCCGGGATGTCCGCGGGCACCTGGTGGCGGGCGGCCTCCTCCCGGCCGGTCAGGGGCCGGCACTGGAGGATCTGGATCCGATCTTCCAGGTACGTGAATTCGAGGTCGACCGGCGCCCGGTAGGCCTCCTCCAGGGTCTTGAGCACGCGGTGCAGCCGTTCGGTGAACGCACCGCGTTCGAGGAGCCGGGCGAAGGTGACGGCGAGCTGGTCGGTGGCCTCCGTGACCTTGTTGCCGATCGGCGTGGAAAGGTGCATGCCGTGCGTCACCAGGGACACGTAGTCGCCGATGCCTTGCTCCTTGCGCATCGCGTCCAGCACCTCTCCCGCAGGGACGGTCTCGAAGCCGTGCCCCTCCATGTCGATCACGTCGGCGCGCTTCTGGGACGCGGCGAGGATCTCCTCCGGTGTGGCCTCGGGGCGCATCGTCGGCGCCTTGAGCGCCACCATCCGCGCGAAGTCGCCGATGCGGTCCACCGCGTGGGTCCCGAGGCCGAGCACGAGGCGGACCATGCCGTCCTCGCGGCGGATGCGCTTGTTCCACGGAAAGTCGTTGCGCGAGAAGGCCACGCCGGCGACGTCGGGGAAGAAGTAGTGGCCGTACCGCCGACCGACGACGGGTTGGATCATCACGCCCATCCGCTCGTCGTGGTCGATCAGGTCGTGGTGCCGGCGGTAGGAGATGGCGTTGGGGTGGAAGACGCCGGAGTAGATCTCCGCGATGGCGCTCAAGAGCGCGCGCAACCGCTCCTCGAGGGGACCCCGGTTGGGCAGGAAGAGGCTCTGGTAGATGCCCGAGAAGGCGGCGCCGATGCTGTCCTCGAGCAGGCTCGACGACCGCACGATCAACGGGACCTCGCCCAGTCGGCCCAGCTCCGCACGCAGGCGGTTCGCGATGCGCGGCGGGAACTCGGCGTTGTTGAACACCGCCTGGATGGCCGGGTTGTTCGCGCGGATCTCCGTCAGCGGCTGGTACTTCAGGTCGGCCAGTTCCGTGAGTCCGTTGTGCTCCTTGAAGGCCATGTAGACGTCGGAGAGGACGAACAGGGTGTTCGGGACCTCCAAGCGGTCGATTCCCGCGCGCCGCAGGACGGCCCAGGCCAGGAGCATCCCGGCGGCCTTCCCGCCCGCCCATCCCACGCCCTGCTCCGTGGAGATCGTGCGGTCCAGCACCCAGGAGAGGTCGTCGATGGTCAGGTACTTCTTCGCGACGGAGATGTACTCCACGCGCTCGCTGATGAAACGCCGGATGAGGGCGACCAGCGTGCCCTCCGGCGCCTCCGGCGTCGGGCGCGTCGAGCCGGCCAGGCTGCAGAACTGCCCGACCTTCCGGGCGATCAGCTCGAGGGGCACGTCGGGCATCCGGGCCAGGGCTTCGAGCCCCTTCGCCTCGCTGCGCTTCTGCGCCGCCCAGACCACGCGGTCCACCTCCTCGGGGGTCAGGTGCTCGGCGGCGAGGTCGATGACGGTGTCGTTGATGACCTCCGCTTCGTCGGCCGCCCACAACTGGTCGGAGGGCGTGTTCGCATCGCCGGCGAGATGCCAGTCGTCCCGTCGTTCCGCGCGGGCGTAGATGTCCTCGATGCGCGTGATGCCCGCCGTGTGCAGGTGGAGCAGCAAGAGGCGGCACACGCGGCCCCTCAGCCCCGGGTACGCGTCGAGGTAGCCCTCGAGGTGGGCCCGGGTGGCGGCCTTGTCCTGTTCGGTGCGTGCAAGGTGCCCCATGGTGGTCATGCTATGCGAAGGCCGTCGGTGGGGGCCCTCGCCGAGGGGGCTCCCCCGCGGCTTCGGATCCCCCCCCGCGCCGCTCGCGACCTCAGGGGCCGGGCACGCGTCGCCATGTCGCGGCGCGACCCCATCGCCCTCGGGCTCTCGGCCGGGGGGCGTCGGCCGATCGGGACCCCGACCGCGGGCGTGCCGCACGCGGTCATCGGGCCGTTCTTCCCCCGCGTCCCGGGCCAGGACGCGAGCGGTCCTCAGGGTCATTCGCGCGCGAACCATCCGGGCGGGCCCGGCGGCCGGGAAAACATGGAGTTGGGCCCTCCCGGTGTTGTGATCAACGGACCGCTCCCCGCCGCGGGAGCGAGGTTTCGAGACGTCACCAGAGGACGTGAGGGAACGGACGAGGGCCACGGATTCGGTTCCTTCACCGCCTCTCGGAGGAGAGCAGTTCCGATGTCCGACCTCAATCCGTTCACCATCGCCCAGGCGCAGTTCGACGAGGCCGCCGAGAAGCTGGGGCTCGACGACAGCATGAGGGAGTTCCTCCGCTGGCCGCAGCGGGAGTATCGCGTCACCTTGTCGGTCAAGATGGACGATGGCAAGTTCCGCGTCTTCCACGGATACCGCGTCCAGTACAACTCGTCGCGGGGTCCCACGAAGGGCGGGCTGCGCTGGCATCCCGACGAGACGATCGACACGGTCCGCGCGCTCGCGGCATGGATGACGTGGAAGACGTCGGTGGTGGACATCCCCCTCGGGGGCGGCAAGGGCGGCATCACCTGCAACCCCAAGGAACTCTCGCTCTCCGAGCAGGAGCGTCTCGCGCGGGCCTACATCCGCGCCGTGGGCCGGGTCCTGGGCGTCACCAGGGACGTCCCGGCCCCCGACGTCTACACGAACCCCCAGATCATGGCCTGGATGATGGACGAGTACGAGACGCTCGTCGGCCATTCCCACCCCGGCATGATCACCGGGAAGCCCCTGACGGTGGGCGGCTCGCTCGGCCGCATGGATGCCACCGCCCGCGGCGGCGTGTACTGCGTGCGCGAGGCCGGCAAGCTCAGGGGCATGGACTGGGACAACGCGAGCTACGCCATCCAGGGCTTCGGCAACGCCGGTCAGTTCGGGGCGACGCTGCACCACGAACTCCTGGGCAAGTCCCGGTTCCTCGCCGCCAGCGACAGCCGGGGCGGCATCTACAACGAGAAGGGCATGGACCCCTTCGACGTGGTCAAGTGGAAGAAGGAGCACGGTTCCCTCCAGGGGTACCCCGGCGCCGACAGCATCACGAACGGGGAGCTCCTCGAGCTTCCCGTCGACGTGCTCTACCCCAGTGCGCTCGAGAACGTGATCACCAAGGAGAACGCCGGCCGCATCAAGGCCAAGATGATCTGCGAGTTGGCGAACGGCCCCACGACCCCGGAAGCCGATCGCATCCTGTACGACCGCGGCGTGTACGTCCTGCCCGATTTCATGGCGAACGCCGGCGGCGTCACGGTCAGCTACTTCGAGCAGGTGCAGAACACGTACAACTACTACTGGCCGCTCGACCTCGTGCACCAGCGGCTCGACGAGAAGATGACCGCCGCCTACCACGCCGTGCAGAAGATGGCCGATGGCGAGAAGGTGCACATGCGCCTGGCGGCCTACCTCGTCGCCGTCCAGCGGGTAGCGCAGGCGTGCCGCGACCGGGGCTGGGTCTGATCCCACCCGTTCGACCGAGGGCTCCGCGAGGTTTCACGGGGGTCGCCGCTCGCGCGGCGGCCCCCGTTTCTCGTCAGCCCTTTGCCCATGATGTCTAATGGCGCGACGACCGGGTCCTGGAGCCGCGATGAACCATCTGAATGTCGAGTCCGCGACCGCCGAGGGCGGCAGGGTCCAGGTCTACCGCCTGAGCGGCGTCCTGGGGGAGAGCTCGTACTCGTACGAGTTCGGCGAGCAGTTGCGCGGCTCCTTCAAGGAGGGGCCGACCCTGGTCGTGCTGAACCTCCAGAACCTCGAGTACATCACCTCCGCGGGTGTGGGCGTGATCGCCTCCAGCTTCACCAGCGCGCGGCGCGCGGAGAAGAACTTCGTCCTGGCCTGCGTGCCCGCGAAGGTCCGCCGCGTCCTCGACATCTGCGGCATCCTCGACGTCGTGAAGGCCTACGACGACGAGGCCGAGGCGATCAAGGGGGCCTGACGCTCGCCTTTCCCGGTGCCGCGCGCGCTGCGCGCCACGAGTAGAGGATCGTCGCGACCAGGATCGTGCCGGCGCCCGCGGCCGACCACCGCCCCGGGATCTCGCCGTGCACCGCCCAGGCCCAGATGGCGCTCGCGACGGGTTCGAGCAGGAGCAAGAGGCTTCCCTCGAACGCGGGCACGCGCCGCACGCCCCGGGTCATGAACACGTAGGCCACGCCGATCTGGAACACCCCGAGGAGCAGGATCGCGCCCACGTCGGCCAGCCCGACCGCGACGGGCGTCCACAGGAAGGGCAGGCAGGCGAGGACGACGAAGAGGTTGCCCAGGGCGGCGGCGCTCGCGGCCGCGCCGTGGGGCGAACCGCCCTCGCGCCCCTCCGCGCGGGCGAGCCAGCGGAGACCCGCGACGGTCAACGCCCAGGTGAGGCCGCTCAGCGCCCCCAGCACGTTCCCGAGGGCCGGTCGCGGCGCGGTGTGCTGGGGGGGTTCGCCTCCGAGGAGGAAACACAAGAGGCCCGCGGCGATGGCCCCCATGGTCGCGATGTCCCGGAGGCGGACCTTCTCCCGGAGGAGGAACGGTCCGATCCAGAGCAGGTAGAGAGGCGCCGTGGCCTGGAGGAAGACCATGTTCGTGGCGGTCGTGTACTTGTTCCCCAGGGCGTAGAGGAGGAGGGTGGCGCCCTGGGCCAGCCCCACGAGGAAGGTCCGGCGGTTCCAGCCCTTCCGGGCGGCCGGGAGCAGGACGAGGAGCGTCAGGGCCCCGAGGAGCGATCGCAACCCCGCCACCTGCCACGGGCCGAACGAGGTGGCCTTGATGAGGGTGCCGCCCGCCGAGAAGAGGAGCGCGGCGAGCAACACGTCGAGCCGGGCGCGGGTCCGGATGCGCACCCGACCACCGTACGCGCGCCGGCCCCCAGCGAACCCCGTGGGATCGGGTGGGGGGCGGGGGCCGCGCCCTGAGCTTGCCGCAGGGGTATCCTCCGACCGGACCCCCGTCGGGGGCCCGGAGCCCACTCCCTTGCCGTCCGAGCCCAGCGAGCACGCCCTGTCCTTCGGCCCGCAGCCGGCCGCCGGGACCCCGACGGCGACGCAGCGCTACCACCGGGCCCGCGCCCTCATGGCGACCGGGCGGCTCCACGGCGCCCGCGAGGAACTGGAGGGGCTCGTCGAGGAGTTGGGGGACGTCGCCGCCGTCGAGCTGGCCTTTCTCGACGCCGTGGAGAAGGGCGACCACAGCGGAGCGCTGAGGCGCGCGGGCGAGATCGCCGCGCGCCACTCGGACGACCCCGCGCTGCGCGCGCGGGCCCTCCACGTGAGCGGCATCGCGCTGGAGCGGCTCCGGCGGACGAGCCGCGCCGTCCGCACGCTCCTCGAAGCCGCGGACCTGTATTTGGAGTCCGGAAACGAACTCGCGCGCTCCCACGTCTACGACACGCTGGGGAGGCTCCATGCCTCGCGCGGGCGTACCGAGGAGGCCACGTACTACTACGCCCTCTCCCTCGTGGACAAGGCGTGGGCCGGCGACAAGCGCGGCATGGCCACGACGATCGGCGGGCTCGGCCGCGTGATGCTCCGCGTCGGGCGGCGCGCCGACGCCCTGCACTGCTTCGAGCGCGACCTGCAGATGGCGCGGGAACTCGGGGACCTGCGCGCCCAGGCGCGCCTCCAGGCGGATCGTGGCCGCGCGCTGGCCGCCCTGGAGCGGTTCGACGAGGCGGAGGAGGCCTATCGCCACTCGCTCCGCCTCGCGGCCCGACACGGCTACGACGAGATCCTCTTCTTCGCCCACGTCGAGCTCGCCGCCTTCGACCTGGACCGCGGCCGGATCGAGGCGGCGCGGACCGAGCACGACGCCGCGCGCGCGACGGGCCTCGCGGAGTCGTCGTCCTACCGGCACGGCATCCTCACGGCCGTCTCCGGCCGCCTGCTCCTCGAGGAGGGGGACGAGCGGGGGCTCGGTGAGCTCGAGAGCGCTGTCCACCAGCTCGCCCGGCTCGACGCTCCCGGCTACGAAATCCGCGCGCGGGTCGTTCTCGCCCGGGCGTACATGGCGCGCGGCCTCAAGGCGATGGCCGAGGCGACGCTCGTGGAGGGACTGCGCCGGGCCCGCGCCTACGGGTACCGCCGCCACCAGGGAGAGATCGAGTCCACGATGGGGGAACTGGCGCTCGTGGAACCCGCCATCGAGGAGCCGCCCCGCAAGGTCGCGCTCGAGGGGCAGCCCGGGGACGGGGCGTTCATCCCCCTCGAGAAGCTCGCGGAGACGCCCGGCGGCGAGGTCTGGCGTGTGCACGACCCGCTGCAGGGTACGGACGTCGCGCTGAAGGTGGTCCACCTCGGCCGGCTCTACGACGTCCAGAAGCGGCGGAAGCGGCTGCGTTCGGTCCGCCGGGAGGTGGAGGCGGCGTCGCGCGTCCGCCATCCGGGGGTCGCCCGGGTCTACCGTCTCGGCATCGAGGAGGACGGCGACTTCTACACCACGCAGGAGTTCGTTCCCGGCCTCGGCCTCCGCCGCGTCATGGAGGAGGAGCCCGAACCCGCGCCCGCCCGGGTGGCGGACCTCGCGGCCCGACTCGCCTTCGCCCTCGAGGCGCTCCACGAGGCCGGGGTCATCCACCGCGACCTGAAGCCCGAGAACATCGTGGTGCGCGACGACGGCACGCCGGTCATCGTGGACTTCGGTATCGCCCGGATGCTCAGAGGCACGCCCATCCACGTCCCGCGCGGACGCTTCGCCGGGACGCTGGAGTACGCCGCCCCCGAGCTCATCAAGGGAGGACGCATCGACGAGCGGGTGGACCTCTACTCCTTGGGCGTCATCGTCTTCGAGTGGCTCGTCGGCTTCCGGCCGATCCGCGAAGGGCGCGGCGGGCGAGAGGCCTTCTTCGAGGAGCTCCTGGAGACGCCGGCCCCGCGCGTCGCCGCGTTTCTTCCGGACGTGCCTACGGCGCTCGACGAGCTCGTCGCCTCCCTGTTGGCGAAGCGACCCGACGACCGGCCCAAGACGGCCGGCGCGGCGGCGCGCGCGTTCCGCCAGATCGCGGAGCCGCCCGCCTAGCCGATTCAACGTCCGTTCGTGGGGAGTGCAGACTGGCGCCTCCGGCGGGCCCTCACTCCGGCGCCGGGGGCGCCGGCGGAACCCGGTCCGCGATGAAGCGGAACTCCGTATCGGCCCGGCCGCGGACGCGGAGCACCACGTCGCTCTCCCCGTCGGCCCGCACCTGCAGGATGGCGTACCAGTGGTCCATGCGGTCCTGGTCGATGCGCCGGCCCAGGTCCTTCTTGTCGTAGAGCTCCAGCCCGATCTCCTGACCGACCGTCGCGTAGACGAAGAAGACGTACACGCCGGGCCCCGGGAGGTGGATCTCGATGTCGTTCTGGGTGAGATCGGGCGGTTTTGGGAGCGAAGAGCCCAGGATCCCCTGCTGGCGTTCGAACTCGATGGCCTCGCGGCCCTCCTTCTTGCCCACCTCATCGAGGAAGCGGGACAGGTAGTCGAGCGAGTTCTTCTCGATGGCCGCGCGGAGGGACGTGAAGGTGCGGATCCCCTCCCGCCAGCGCGCCGTGCGCGGCCCTTGCGCCTCGTCCGCGCGGTGTTCGAGGAGCTCCGCTACGAGGTCGGCCCGTTGGGCGAAGTTCACCAGCACGGCGCTGGGGATCCGCTGGCCGAATCCGCCGACGGTCACGTTCCCGGCGTTCAGGACCGCGACGACGCGCCCCTTCTCATCGAGGATCGGACTGCCGCTCGCCCCGCCCGTCGCGGGCAGGGAGTGCTGCACGAGCAGCGCGTACTGCGGCTCGTCCGGGGCCAGGAAGTAGTTCGTGACGGCCGTCACGTGGGCGACCTGCGTCGTGGGATTCGGCAGCTTGGGGTTCACGCCGCCCGCCGCCATGTCCTCGGCCGGGTAGCCCACGAACCCGACCACGTCGCCCGCGCCCAGGTGCTCCAGGTCCTCCTGCGGCGCGATGGCCAGGGGAGGCCCCAGGGCGTCGGGGTCGGCGACGTGCAGCAACGCGACATCGCACGCGCCGCTCGTGTGGAGCGGGTTGAGGTGGCCCGCGATGTCCACGTCGGTCGGGCGGTACTCCTTCCACAGCTCGCTGAAGACCTGCCATCCCGGGTGGATCTCCACCGACTCGACGCGGTCGTCGCGGCTCTTCTTCCCGGGTGAACGGACCACGAGGTCGGCCACGGTCCCCCCCGGCTGCTTCTGGAGGAGCGCGAAGACGTTCGCGACGTGGGCGTTCGTCACCAGGGTGCCCGGCCCCACAACCCACGCCGTGCCCAACGGATCCTCCAGCCCGTCCTCCCGGCGGACCATGACGACGTACACGGAGGGGATCGCCCGCTCCAGCGCCTCGCGCACGCGGGGCGCCAGGCGCTTCATACGCTCTTCCAGCCCCTGCATGCGCGGTCCGAGGCCGGACACGGCTTCGCGGAGACTCCCCAGGTCGGGCTGGATCGTCTCCAGCGAGCGGTCCACCGACTCGAGGCGCAGCCTCAGGCGCGCCGTCTCCTCCTCCTGGGAGGCCGCCAGCTTCTCGCGCGTGGCCGATTCGTCGGCCAGCATGCTGCGCACCGCCGCCTGTTCCTCGGTGACGCTCTGCACCTTGCGCCCCGTCTCGCGGAAGAGCAGGAATCCCACCACGGCCAGCAGGGCGAGCAGGCCTGCCGTGAAGAAGACGATGCGGCGGTTCAGCCGGGCCTGACGTCGCGTCTGCCGGATCAGCTCCGGCACCGTGGGCACGTGCGTCTGTGTCTCGATGGTGGGGGGGACCGTCTCCACACCCGTCGTCTGGACGACCATCACCGGGCCGTCCTCCCCCAATCGGACTTCGGCGACGTCGTCCAGTTCGGTGTCGGCGAGCGCCAGCTCACCGTCCACGAAGACGGGATGGCTCGGGCTGAGGACGAGGCGATAGCGCCCGAGCACGCGGCGCAGGGCGACGTGCTCCCGGCCGACCTGGGTGAGGTCGGCGGGCAGCAACACGTCCGCGCGCTCCGGGTCGCGCCCAATGACGATCACGTCCTTGTCGTCGCCGAACTCGAAGACCTCGCCCGCCAGAGGGCCTCCGTGGAACCGGATGCGTACGCTCATGGAGGGAGGGCCTCCCGCGGGGTGAGGGCCCCTCGATGGTAGCGGACTACCTCCCGCCGGCCGCGTAGTACTTCTTGCGAAGGCTCTCGGCCATGCGGAGCAGGTTCTCGTACTGCTGCCGGGACGCGGCGAGGCGCTGTTCCGCCTTCGGCCGTCGTGGGTCCTTGGCCGGGATCTCCGCGACCTCCGTCTCCAGCGCGGCGACCCTCTGTCCTGCCGCCTGCACCTTCATCACCGTGGACTGCCACTGACCGAGGATCTCCTGGGCCTGGGGCGTCCCCGCGATCTTGCCGTGCATCGGGTTGTCGGCGATCGACGGCGGCGTGGGGCCGACCCCCGGCGACGTGGCGACCCCCGAGGCCCCCGCGTCCTGCTCGTAGATCCCCTGCCGCGCGAGGAGGGCCAGCGCCTCCCCGCGCTTCTCGGGGGCAACCCCTTCGCGCGTGAGCCGGCCGTACGCCTGCACGATCACCCGGTGGCGCGCGTAGTTCGCCGCCTGGGCCGAGGCCAGATCGATCGCCTCGAGCGTCGCGGGGTTGAGCGGCATGTCCGCGGCGAGCGTCTCCATCATGAGGTCGCCGCACGCGTTCTCGATCTCGCCCTGCGCCCTGGTGAGCTCCGCCACGTAGGCGTCGTGGGTGCGCCACCACCCCACGACGTCCTTCGCGGCCACGGCAGTCTTCACGTTCGCGTTCGCGACGCCCACGTGTTGCCGGATGAGCGTCATCCTCGCGGCGAAGTGCTGGAGAGGACCCTCCGCGGCGAGGGCCCCCCCGGCGAGCACGACCAGGAGCACGAAGAGCGAGCAGGCACACCGTCGCATGGCTTCCTCCGTCCGATGACCCGTCCGATCCTACCGGCGTAGGGCCCGTCCGTGCGGCCATCGGCCCCACCGCTCGCCGAGCGCCGGCCGAAGCGGGGTGCGTCGGCGGCGGCCCGGTCCCCGACCCCGGCTCCCCCCATGGCTTCGCGCCCCGCGACGGCGCGTCGGCCCCGCGCGGCGTCGGCGGGATCCGTCGGTTCGCCGTCGGATGAGACGTCGGCGATGGCGATGCCCCTCCGGATCCGTCCGATCCGCTCGTCCACGACCGGCATGACGAATCGGTCCTTCATCCGTTCCCAGGCCACGTCGAGGGACGCAGGCATCGGGCGCGAGAGGCGTACGACCGGTTCGCCGAACGGGATCCCTCTCGCCCGCCGGGCTCGTTTCCTTGGAGACCTTTCGCCCCAGACACGAGGGCCGCGCCGGCCGATCCGAGGGCATGCTGCGCAAGGGACGCTGCTCCGGATGCACGACCGGCACCATGATCTCGTCCGAGGCGCGGCGCCCGTTGCGCCGCCGGACGTGCGTGCGGTAGTTTGACGGCAGACCGGCGCGGAAGGATCGGTCCCGCCGGCGGGAGGAGGCCACGCCATGACCGGGCAGTGCACTCGCACGACGGGGCTTCTCCTCCTGGTCGCGGTCCTGCTTTGGGGCCTGGCGGCGACGGCCGCATGGGCCGACCTGTACGACGCCATCGAGTCGGGCGACTTGCAAGGCGTCCGGGCGGCGCTCGACGCGGGCGAGGATCCCGATCCACGTCCGGGGGCGGAGCTCGGGCCCCTGCACTACGCGGTGATGTACGGCCACGAGGAGATCGTCGCGCTCCTCCTTCGACGCGGGGCGCACGTGAACGTCGGCGACGACGTGGTGAGGATCGCGGCGGGCGCCGGCGAGAAGACGAGCCTGCGCATCCTGGGCCTCCTGCTCGATGCCAAGGCCTCGCCGAATCGCATGGACGCGAACGGGTGGCGCCCTCTCCACACGGCCGCGAGCAAGGGGAAGATCGACGCGCTCGCGCTGCTCCTGAAGCACGGCGCGGACATCGAGGCACCCACCCGCTACGGCGATACGCCCCTTGGTACGGCGGCGGCGTACGACAAGCCGGCGGCCGTGAAGTTCCTCCTGGAGCGAGGCGCGAGGGTGGACGCACGCGCTGCCGACGGAGCCACGCCCCTCCACCATGCGGCCTGGTGGGGGTTTGTCGAGACGGCCGCGTTGCTCCGCGAGCACGCGGCGCCCCAGGACCTCTTCACGGCCGCCGGCACGGGCGACGTCGAGGTGGTCGAGCGACTGCTCGATGGGGGCACACCCGTGGATACGCCGGCCCGCGGCGGGCAGTGGGAGGGCAGCACGGCGCTCGCCTGGGCGGCGCACGCCGGCCAGGAAGAGACGCTCGTCCTGCTCCTCGCCCGCGGTGCCGCGCCCGCGTCGGCATCGCGCGCGAAGCTCACGCCGCTCCATCTCGCGGCCATGGGTGGCCACCCTGCGGCCGTGAGGCGCCTCCTGGCGGCGGGAGCGCCCGTGAACCCGCGGGACGCGTCGGGGCGGACCCCGCTGCACTACGCGGCTCGGAAGGGTTCCACCGCAGCGGCCGGGCTCCTGCTCGCGGCGGGTGCCGACGCGAACGCCGTCTACGGCAGCTCGCGGTACACGCCGCTCCACGAGGCGGCGCTGGAGGGAAACGCGGCGCTGGTGGCCCTGCTCCTCGACAAGGGCGCCTCGCTCACGGCGCGGACCGAGTCCCAGGCGACGGCGCTGCACATCGCCGTGCTCCACCCCGATGTCGTGAAGGCGTTGCTGGCCAAGGACGCGCCGACCGACCTCGTCGACGACCGTGGTGCCACGCCCCTCCACGAGGCCGCCGAAGGCGCCTACCTCGACAGCGCAAGGCTCTTGATCGACGCCGGCGCGAGCCTGAAGGCCAAGGACGAGCGCGGCGAGACGCCGCTCCACGCCGCCTGCGGGAAGGGCATCACCGACCTGCTCTTCGGCGATCTGGGCGAAGGCGACCACGCAGCCCCCACGCCCGAGGAGCGGGAGCGCGAGACCCGCCGGATCGCCCTCGCCACTCTCATGCTCGCCAAGGGGGCGGACCCGCGGGCTCGGGACGCGGACGGCCGTACCCCCCTCGACCGCGCCCGGGAGAACGATCTGGCACGGCTCGCGGCGTTCCTCGAGTCCCGCACCCACTGACGAGAGCGCAGATCCGGGTCTGCCTTCTCTTGGCGACTCCCGGAGCGCGGCGAGGACTCTCGGCGGGAGCTGGTCCGCAGGGTTCGGGACCCGAAGTCGCGGCGGCCGAAGTCCCCCTGAGACCATCCGCGCCCGGGCGGGACGGACGACGACGCGTCCTCAGCGGACGGAGGGCAGGGGCCTTGCGGGCAGGAAGGCGCTCACGGGGGCGCCTCGGGGGGCACCTCGAAGACCAGGACGCGCGCGATGTTCTCACGCTCCTCATCCCATGCGGCAAGGTCGTCGTCGGGGATCACCAGGTAGTCCTGCTCGCCGACCACATGGCTGGGCACGGGGACGTGCAGGTGGGTCTTCTCCCAGTCGAGGTCGTCGCTGACCTCCGGGCGTGCAGCCCAGCCGGGGCCGCGGATCACGCGATCCGGGGCCTGGCGCCGCCACGCATTCGTGAGGATTCCCCACTCCGGTCCCCCCCACGCGACCGGCATCGCCATCGCCTCGTGAGAAGCCACCCCCTGCCGGATCGCCTCGAACACGGCCGCCGGGTCGAGTGGCCGAGTCGGGGGAGGAGGCGGTGCCGGGTCCGGGAACTGGACCATGAAGGGGACGACGAGGGCAACGCCCACCAGGAGGTAGAGCGGCGCGATCGGGATGGACTCCCTGGACGGGTTCACAGAGAGGGAGAACGGGTGCGGGAGCCGGGTGCGGGCGCTCTACTCGAAGACCCGCTGTGCTTGCGCCCGCTCCACCCCGCGGGCCTCGCGGATCCTGGCGGCATCCGGACGATCGCAGCGCGCCCCTCGTTCGGTCACGCACGCCATGACCACCGAGGTGAGACCGAATGCGAACGCGACGAAACCCAGGACGCTGCCGAGCGTGAGTAGGTGGGCGTGGGGCCCGAGCGCGAATCTGTCAGTTGCGTGACGCGCAAAGAAGGAGGGCATCTCCGCGACGAGGCGAACGGAAAGTCCAACCGCGGCGACTGCGAAGCCTCCGCCCGTCTCAGGTGCCATCCGGCTACGGGCGACAACGAGGATTTGCACGGTGTACGCGCCGCCAAGCGTGAGCAAGAGGACGGTGTTCAGAACCGGCGACACGAGCCCGTCCCCCGAGAGCGGCTACCAGAGCGTCACAAAGAAAGTCACGCAGTACTGGATGTACAGGTCGATCAGAGCCGCGAAGACGGCGAGGGGCACGATGGCGGGGAACGTCGAGGGAAGCAGGCGCTGCGCGGGATGGAACCGGACCACATAGGCTCACCAGCCTACAACGTCGGGCCCTCAGAGCTCCCGGGTATCGAATTCGTAGATGGACTGCAAACCCTCAGTGCCTGCGCACATCCACCGGCATTCCCCCGAGGTTGGCGTGGCACCCCGGGCAGGGCTCGAACCTGCGACCGTCGGATTAGAAATCCGATGGTCGATGCCCTGGAAGCCCAGAAACTAAGCCCCGGAGTGAGCCGAACCGGCCTGCTTGCGCCAGATCGTGGCACGAATCTGGGTCTCACAGCCGACCCTTCCACGCCCGGCCCTAGCGGGGGTGCTGCCGCGCCCGACGATCCTCTCGCCCTGGCCACCGCCCTCCTCCGCGTCGCCGAGACCGTGGCCGACCCGCTGCCGCTCGTGGCCGCCGCCAGGTCCCTTCTGGAGAGCATCGCGCCGCGGTGGGAACGCGGGATCCTGCGCCCCCTGACCACGAGCGAGTGGGGGTAGTCCTCTTCCGCGACCCCGCCGCCCCTTCGCCCTCGCCGTCGCGCTCCTGCGGAGGGCCGAGAGGACCCGCGACCCCGGACCGCTGATCCCCGAGTTCGCAAACCGGCACATCGGGGCACATCGGCGCAGTCTTTGGGATCTGGACCCTCCTCCCAACACGCCCAAGCGCCCTCGAAGTGTGTACGGAACCGCCTCAGCAGCAGGCGCCCCTCGTGTGCACGCAGGGCAGGGCGGGGGAGGCAGGTGGGGGGGGGCAGGTCATCGAGGAGATGGGCCGGGACCACCTGGATGCTTGCCCTCTGGGCGAGTCGGGGCACCATCGGGGGCATGCTCGTCATCGCCTCCAAATCCTTCATCGACAGCATCGAGCGCGACGACGAGGCCGTCGTCAAGACGTGGGAGGATGTGCTGCGGGAAAGGAAGGCGACGTTCAAGGGGCACGACGAGGTCGTGTGCTTTGGTGGGCCGGACGTGCGGTTACCAGCGCCATGCTCCGGGCACTCGGATACGGCCGGGATGCACGCACCCTCTGTCACCCTGGCTGGACGCCGGAAAGAAAATCCATGCTCCACTACCCCCCCCCCCTGGAAGGTCACTAATGGAGTAGAGGAGGCGTTCTCCTCTGCCGAGCGGCCGTCGGCGGGAGCGGCCGGAGCCCCGCGGACCTGCGTTCCCGAACCGATCGATCTGCGGAGCGGACCAGACTTGGGAAGGCGAGTGCGATGCGGCGAACAGTTCTGTGGCTTTGCGGTTGTGTGGGCATCATCACGCTGGCCGGTCTAGCCAGCGCTACGCCGGCTCCCGGCGGCGCAGGGGGTCAAGGCGGCGACTTCTGGAAGAGGGACGGCGGCAAGGGCGTTGCCGGGACGGATGGCGAGAGCCAGCCCGGCGCGGCCGGCGGCGCGAAGGGGGCAGCCGGCGCCCTCGGCGCTCACGATTGGCAGACGGGCGGAGACGACACGTGGGTCCTGGCGGAGGGGCTGGACGGTGGGGACGGCCAGTCCGGGCAGGATGGCCAGAACGGCGGCGAGGGTCCCGCTGGCGGTGGTGGTGGCGGTGGTGGTGGCGGCGGGGGTGGATTCGCCTACGCTGAGACGGGCGATGACACAGCAGCCCCAGGCGCGGCGGTAGCCACGGCCCTCAGCGGCATAGGAGGAGATGGGGGCGCTGGTGGCAACGGGGGTACTGGCTCCCCTGGTGGGGATGGCGGCTGTGGTGGCTCCGGCGGCGGCGGGGGAGACGCCCTTGCAGTTTGCGGGTCAGAGGCTGTCGCCAACGCAAATGCGTTCGGCGGGGGTGACGCAGGCGATGGCGGCGCTGGCGGTGACACCGGAGGTGCTGGAGGAGATGGTGGCGATGGTGGCGATGGGGGGCACGCGACTGCGGTATACGGAGAGGGTGGCTCACCTTCCACGGACCAGGGCGCTGGCGGCCTCGGTGGTACAGGAGGCACGGGCAACCCAGCCGGGAGCAACGGCAGTGATGGGAGTGACGGCTAGCCCCGACTATTCACGAACGAGGGTCTTCGGAGCAGGATTTCGGTCGATCGGGCCTCCGTCGCCCCGCCACGACGTACCTTGCCCACCTCAGGGCTGCGTCGGGGACGTTGTCTTCCTCCATCGAGGGCGATCGGAGCCCGTTTCGGGTCGCTCGGGCCCAGTCGGCGGCTGGTAGGGGCAGACCGCCCCCAGGGTCTGGACATGTGAACGGCGAAGCCGGTGCCTCCGGCGCGTGCTACCCCGAGCCCACCGTGTGCAGCTGGCGGGCGAGCTTGCACCAGAGCGGCGCACTCGGACACGATCGCGGCATCCGCAGGACGATCCTGCGAACGGAGCGCACGACCTGCGTGCTGATCTTTACGAGCTTCAACCGCAGGGTGTGTACTTGCGCGCGTGCTAGTTCGCTCGCTGCCATGTGCCCGCGCAGTTCCTGGTAGAGCACGTACGCGGCCGACGTCATCAGCACGCGCAGCTGGTTGGCCGTGAACGACGAGCAGCTCGTCCGGTCCATCTGCAGGTCGTTCTTCAACTCCTTGATCCGGTTCTCCGAGTCCCCGCGGCCGCAGTAGACGCTCTCGTACACGTGCCGGGGCGTCGTCTTCAGGTTCGTGACGACATAGCGCATGTTGACCTTGGTGCCGCGCTTCTTGGCCGTGGGAGGGGGCGGAAGGACCTCCGCCTTCACCACGACGCGCCGCTCGCGGCTCCACTTGCGTGCCTTGTAGCTGAGCGAACCGTAGCGGCGTGCGGCCGCCTTGCTCTTTCGCACGGAGCCACGTAGACCGCGGAGAAACCGCCTGGAACGGCGTGTCAGGACAAATTCGAGGGCAACCCGAGCAGGTACTGCACCCGCAGATCCTCCAAGGCGTCGAGCAGGCCGGGGCTGACGAAGCCCCCGTCCAGGCGCACGAGGATCTTGGCCCCGGGCAGTACCCGGCGCAGGTGCCGGATCGATCTGCGCAGGAGCGGGATGAGCCCGCGACGTCCGGCGCCGATGCCGGGCCGCAGCCGCGCCGAGAACGAATGCTGCTCGGGGTGCCCGTCCACCGTGAGGAAGCCGAGCAGGGGGAGGAAGCAGTGGGCGTCGTAGAAGGCATTGAAGAAGCAGAACGACTGTTGCCCGTGGGCCTCATCGACGGTGGCGTCGACGTCGATCACGACACGGCGGGCCTCGGGGTGTCGCTGAGCCAGGCGCTCGATGGCGCCCTGCTCGAAGGCCCGCAGGGCGCGAACGACCTCGCGGGGCCCGACAGCGTTCTCGAAGCGCGAGAGCGTGGGCTGCGACGCCAGGGCCTCGCCCGTCTCCGGATCCCGGTCGCAGAGCATCTTGAACACGGGATCGTGGCGCAGGATGGTAGCGTCGTTCCCATCCGCGTACCCCGCAGCGATGGCGTAGATCCGCTGGCGGAACATGTCGGACAGTTCGTGGTCCACCTTTCCACGTTGGCGGCGATCGGAGAACTCGGCGCAGATCGCGTCGGTGAGTCCGACCTGGCGATCACACGCGCCCAGCAGCAGAAGGCCTCCGTCCGAGGACTGCGTCGCGGCGTCGAACTGGGCCACGACGGGCTTGAGGAACACGTCAGGCAAGAGGACGGACTGTCGAGTAGAATGGGACACGCGGGCACGGCTCCTTGGCGTCTCTTCGTCGTTGAACAAACGATTAGACGGCAAGCGCCGTGCCCGCTTCTCCCTCTTCACGAATAATCCGGGCTAGGAGCGGGCCCATGCGAGTTACCGATCTTCGCTCCCCGTGAGCCTCATGGCTACACTTGCGATCTTGGCGTTGGTGTGGTGGGCCGCGTACCGCCCAGCGCCAAGTCGCTCAGCCATACTCGTCAGGCCCTCGACGCGAATCCCAGGAAACCCGAAGCTACGCGGGTACACGGACGGGTCGTCCCATTCCAACGTCCCTGAGGACGATGATGCGGACGCTCCAAGTGCCCTCATGACGGTCCAGATCCGGGATCGCAGCACTGGTGAGGCCGTCCCGGGAGTCCTTCTGAAGTCAGCGCGGGAAGAGTTCGCCTCCGATGAATCTGGAAAGGTGACAGTTCCTGCCAGAGTTCTTGAATCACTCACGCCTGCAAGTGACGTTTGGCGCGCGGCTCCACCTGAGGTTGATGAGAAGGGAGTACTCTGGATGGTGGGCAGACTCCTTGTGCGCGCACATTGCACCCGGGCAGGGGAGCCCATCTCGCCCAGCGAAGAATGTGTGGCTCGCGTAAGACTCCTTCGCCCAATCGGCGTCAGCGTTGCTGACTTGGCGGAGAAACCACAGATTGGCGAACGCGATCGCTGGATCTTCGGGAGCGATTTGGCCCGCGAGAGGCATCGGCTCCCAGTCCTACCTGATGGGATCGTTGAGATTCTGACTTGGGAGACGCCAGTCAGGCAGTGACGATCTCGGTCGGGGGTGTCTCCAGTGCTCCAGTGGTCATACCAAGATCCGCCGCTCGGTTCCGAGGATCAGTACCGCCAGTCGTGGAGGTCGACGTTCCTCTGGAGGATAGGTGTTTCACGTGTCGGGCAAGGTCGCTTCTGACGAGGGCCAGCCAATCGTTGGCGTGGAAGTCGTCCTGGTCCTTCTTCGCCGCATGGATGCCAGCAGGGCCGACCCTAGCCTGTTGAAGCCTGATGGACACACGCTGGGCATCATCAAGCGGGGTGACGAACACATGGCCTTGGTCTCCAATAAGCTCACCGCGACAACGCGCCATGACGGCTCCTTCCACTTTACGACGCCCATTGATGCGCATGAGTCCTTACTAGTGGTTCACCAGGAAGGGGTATATGCGTGGTAGCCAGCGCCTCCCGCAACTCTCAAGTGCAAACACATCAGACGTTGAGATCCGATTGACTCCTGCTCTGCCCCATGAGCCGTGCGTTCTACGGATCGGCGACAGCGACGCTCCGGCTGGCCGCCTCACGTTTATCGACGCTCGCTCCGAGCCGCAATTCCACTTCAGTGTCGAGGTGACGTCCGAAGGTCGCTTTGATGCAATCTGGCTGGAACCGGGGCGTATCTACCATCTCGTGTACATGTCTAGGGAAGACAACGGGTTCATTAGTGGTAACTTCATGTGGGATGGCGCCAGTGTGCTCGACACGAATCAACTGGAGAGGCACCACTCTACCATGGCAAACGGAACCGATGGAACGACCAGGGGAAACTAGTGCCGCGCACGCAAAGTTCCGGTACAGTTCGCGCCCCCATGAACCGATGTCCCCTGCATGGGTCTTCGGCTCACGTCCCGCGAACGCGAATCGCTCGAGGAGACACTGCGCAGGCAGCGTGGTGAGGCTCGCGGCTGGCGGCGCGCCCGCATGGTGATGCTGGCCGCGGCGGGTGAGTCCGTCTCTTCGGTCGCCCGCCAACTCGGGACATCGCGGTCCCGCGTCACGGAGTGGCTGAAGCGATTCGAACGCACGCGCCTCGAAGGCCTGAAGGACGCTGCCCGTTCCGGTCGGCCGCGAGTGGTCACCGCATTGGAGCGGCACCAGGTCGTGGCCGCGGCCTGCCAGTCCCCCAGGCCTTCGGCGTGGGACGCAACACATGGACGCGAGAGGCGCTCGCCGAGGCCGTGGTCGAAGCCAGCTCGTAAGTGCCATCAGCCCGTCGACGGTGGGCGAGATCCTCGAGGAGGCGGAGATCCGACCGCATCGGGTGAAGGCCTGGTGCCACAGCAAGGACCCGGACTTCCAGGAGAAGATGCGCGCCATCGTGAGACTCTATACGCGCCGACCGAAGGACAGCCCGTCTCTGCATCGACGAGAAAACGGGCATGCAGGCACTCTCTCGCTCCCGTGAGTTGAAGCAGGCCGGGCCGGGGAGGCTGGCGCGACAAGACTTCGAGTACCGTCGCAACGGGACGCGCTGCCTGTTCGCGTGCTTCAACATCGCGACAGGGAAGGTGCTGGGGCGCTGCACGGTGCAACGCAAGCGGGAGGACTTCCTCGACTTCATGGATTTGGTGGCGGCGAACTACCGTCAGGAGCGAGTCCATGTCGTGCTGGACAACCTCAACACGCACCATGACACGCGGCAAGGGGCGTTCATCACGGCGTGGAACCGAGGGCACGGGCGCCGGTTCGTGTTCCACTACACGCCGACCCACGGTTCCTGGCTCACCAGGTGGAGCTGTGGTTCGGGATCATGACCCGTCGCGTCCTGCGGCACGGCAACTTCCCTGACCCGACGCGCTCGTGAGGCCGTGACGATGTTCATCGGAGGATGGAACCGGGGAGGCCCATCCCTTCCGCTGGACCTACCGCGGGACCCCGTTGGTATCCTGATCCGCCATGAAGCCCGGCATGGCCCACGCCCTCAGCGAACTCGAGTCGCTCCTCGAAGCGGACGAGATCGCGAACGCTGCTTTACGCGCGAGCCTACGGCGAGCACTTGATCCTCGCGTGTCCCGTGGAGGAGACGGACAGCGGAGAGCCGGGTCCTGGACGATCGGGTTCGCCTAGCGAGGCTCAGCAAGACGCAATGGGGCCTGAGTGTGAAACGTCACCGGGGCGTTGGGAGCGCACGCCCTTCTCGGGATCCATGGAGGAGATGGTGGACGCGATCTGCACGTTCATGCAGCACTTGGTTACGCCCTATTAG